>CAWBXH010000001.1:0-996987 GCA_963792745.1 uncultured Actinomycetota bacterium
CTGAGAAGTAATCAGACCATTTCGGCGACCGAAACCGAAGCGGCTGTGGGTTCGAGCAACGAGCAAGGGGGTCGGACTCTCCGGTGGTCCTCAACCTAGCGCGATGCAGTCTCACGAAGTGGTCCTGCTGAAGTCAGTCGGCCCGAATAAAAGTGCGGAGCCGAGTCGGGCGCCCGGGTGCAACTCCAGTCCCGGGCTCCAGTCCCCGCGGACATCGACTGGCTATCCTCGGCGTGCCATCCTGATGGACGATTTATCAAGGAGTTCGACGATGACCGCTGCGGACCGCCCGGTCACGCTCCCGGAAGCCTTTCAGCGCACTTCACGGATCGGACCAGACGCGATGGCGCTGCGGACTGTAGGTGACACGCAGACCTTGACGTGGCGCGACTACGCGGCCCAGGTGCGCCAGGTGTCCGCCGGACTCGCCGCGCTCGGCGTCGGTCGCGGCGACACGGTGTCGCTGATGATGGCGAATCGGATTGAGTTTTATCCGCTGGAGGTCAGCGCGCAGCACGTCGGCGCGACGTCGTTTTCGGTGTACACCACGTTGACGGCCAAACAGCTAGCCCATGTCCTGGCCAATGCCGGCGCCAAAGTGGTGTTCTGCGAGGAACAGTACGTCGACCGGATCAAGGCTAGCGGCGCCGGCATCGACACTATCGTGTGCATCGACGGTTCCCCCGAGGACACCATCACGGTCGACGACCTCATCGCCCATGGCTCAGCAGATTTCGATTTCGAGTCGTCATGGCGGGCCGTGCAGCCCGACGATGTCGCGACACTCATCTACACCTCCGGCACCACCGGAAATCCCAAGCAGGTCGAGATCGACGCACACCAGCCTGTTGTCCGAAGTGTTCGGCCTCGACGAGGTGCTCGGCCTGCGATACGGCGACAGGGTCACCTCGTTCCTGCCGAGCGCGCACATCGCCGACCGACTCAACGCTCTCTATGCCCAGGAGGTGATCGGCACCCAGGTGACCGTCGTCGCGGATATCAAGACGATCGCCACCGCGTTACCGGACGTGAGGCCGACCTTCTGGGGCGCAATGCCTCTGGTGTGGGAAAAGCTGAAGACAGGAATCGAAGCCAACGTTGCGGCCAAGACCGGCGTCAAGAAGGCGTTGAACAATTGGGCGCTCGGCGCGGCGAACACGCGCGCCCGCGCGCTGCTCGGCGGTAGCGAACTGGGTGTTGCCGACCGTGTCCAGTACGCGGTCGCCGATATCCTGGTGCTCGGCAAGATCCGTGCCGCCATCGGCCTCGACCAGGCCAGGTGGTTGATCTGCGGGGATGCCCCTATCCCCAGGGAGACATTGGCATTCTTCGCCGGCCTGGGCCTGCCGATGACCGAGGCGTGGGGAATGTCCGAACTCAGCGGTATCGCGACCGTGAGCCATCCACGCGACGCTGTGCGGGGTTCCGTTGGAAAGCCGCTGCCCGGCATCGAGACCAGGGTGGCCGCCGATGGCGAGTTACTCGTCCGCGGCCCGCTGGTCATGAAGGGCTATCGCAACGACCCCGTCAAGACGGCCGAAGTCATCGACACCGAGGGGTGGTTGCACACGGGGGACATCGCCGTAGTCGACGAGGACGGCAATGTGTCGATAATCGACCGCAAGCACGAATTGATCGTCAACGCGGCGGGCAAGACCATGTCGCCGTGCCATATCGAGAACACGATCAAGGCCGCATGCGGTCTGATCGGGGCGATGATGACGGTCGGCGACGCTCGCCCATACAACACCGCGCTGCTCGTGCTCAACGCGGAAGCCGCCCGCGCGTACGCGGCCCGGGAATGCCTCGCCGACGCGTCGCCGCAGGCGCTTGCGACCGACCCCGACGTGATCGCCCAGATCGCTACCGGTGTCGGGCGGGGCAATGCGAAGCTTTCCCCCGTGGAGCAGATCAAGCGGTTCACGGTGTTACCGGTGTTCTGGGAGCCCGGCGGGGACGAGATCACGCTCACCATGAAGCTCAAACGCAAGCCGGTCACGCAGAAGTATGCCGCCGACATCGCCGAACTGTACGCAGCCCAACCCGGTTCAACCGTGCACGAGCCCAAACCCCGGAGCCTCGAGGCTGCCGTGCCGATTTCTCCAGGCGCTGCGGAAGCTGTTGGGCCGCAGTGTCGTTGGTTGGCGTTCTTGCGCAAATGCCGGTGGACGAAACCGGCTTACCTCGATCGCTATTAGTAGGGAGCCCTTGCGCACCTCGTTTTCGAGGTATTGCGGCTTGGCTTTCCAGGACTGTGGCCTGCTCGACTGGGATACACCTGCCCGGTTGGCGTTACCGGCGCCGGGCTGCGCGTAAGCGCGACAGTCGAGACCGAATTCGCCCGGAATTCCACCGCGGTGGGGGCCGAGCGGCAGATCCTGGGTGTGCGCTGGTGATAGCGTCGGTCGTGTCTGTCCGGAGGATGTGATGGCGGTGGGTGGCACGGTCTACCAGGGCTTTGACCCCGTCAACGTGCAGGGCCCATTCACGGTGTCGCTCGACGAACTGGGCGTGACGTATGAAGGCGTATTGCCAGGACTACTCGGATAGCCGCGATGGTTTCCGATGTCGACAGCGTCGCCGGCGAGGAGCCGCTAGCTGTCGAACCCGGTGAGCAGCGCCGCTACCATCCCCTGCTGTTGTGGGCGTGGAGCCTGCTCCGATTGGACTGCGCCGGCGTCGCATTCGGCGTGCTGTTCTTTTGCCTGTCGCTCACCCCATCGCTGCTGCCCCGCGACTGGCTGTTTCAAGGGCTGATCGGCGGTGTCAACGCCAGCATCGGCTACGGCATCGGTGTCGTGATCGGCAAGATGTTCCATCGCATGGTGCTGCGCGGGCGCAGTTGGTGGCAGCCGAGCCCGCGGGTGCTGTACCGCGCCAAGGCCGTGACCGTGGCGGTGTCGGCGGCGGCCGGTGCGCTGATGGTGATCCCTGCCGCCGGATGGCAGCGGCAGGTGTCGGCGCTGATGGGCACCCAGGGCCCGTCGACGCTGGGCTATATGCGGACACTGATCATCGCCGCCGTCGTCGGCTCTGCTGTGGTGGGTGTGTCGCGGGTCCTGATCGACGCCGTCAGGGTGTTCACGCGGTACTTCATCAGGCGGTGGCAGGTCAACGACGAGGTCGCGCAGTTCATCGGGACCGCCATCGTTGTGGTTCTGGTCCTCACTCTGGTCCACGGGGTGCTGATCCACGGCTTGATCGCCGGCGCCAGCGCGGTGTACGAGCCACACAACGCCAGCACGCGTCCGGGCATCACCCAGCCGATACAACCCGAAAGATCCGGCAGCCCAGAGTCTTTCGCCCGGTGGGACAGCCTCGGGTATCAGGGCCGCAACTTCGTCGCGACCGGCCCGCATGCCCAGGAGCTGACCGTGCTCAACGGCCGGCCGGCCAAGGAACCGATCCGGATCTACGCCGGACTGCAGACCGCCGACTCGACGGAAGGCCGGGTGGCTGTCGTGCTCAGCGAACTGCAGCGCACCCACGCCTTCGACCGCAAGATGCTGGTGATCATCCCGACCACCGGCACCGGCTGGGTCGATCCGGTGGCTGCACGGTCCATCGAATCGATGTACAACGGCGACACCGCACTGGTCGCGATGCAGTACTCGTATCTGCCCAGCATGATTTCGTTCGTCGCCGACAAGCAGAGCGCCCTCGACGCCGGCAAGGCGTTGATCGACGGGGTGCAGGGGCGCTGGGCGCAACAACCGCCCGATCACCGGCCCAAGTTGGCGCTTTACGGCGAGAGCCTGGGCTCGATGGCAGGGCAGGGAGCATTCGGCTACCTACCCGACATCGCGGAGATGGGGTTCTCCTCGGTGCTGTGGGTGGGGCCGCCCAACGCCAGCACACTGTGGCACGTGTTGACGGTGCGCCGCGACCGCGGCACCCCCGAAGTCGAGCCACGGTATGACAACGGCCGAACGGTCCGGTTCTCCCAGGGGTACGACATCGCCGCCGTTGCCGCGCCGCCGTGGGAGGGCACCCGTGTGCTGTTCTTGCAGTATGCGTCCGACGCCGTTGTCTGGTGGTCGCCAGACCTGCTGTTCAAACGGCCGGACTGGCTGGTGCAACCGCCCGGGCGGGGGCGCACCGCGTCGATGCGCTGGTACCCGATCGTGACGTTCTGGCAGGTCGGTTTCGACGTGACCGACGCATCCGCGATGCCCGCCGGCCATGGCCACAACTACGGGGACGCTCAGCTCGACGGTTGGGTGGCTGTCGCACCGCCCGACGGCTGGACACCAGCGGACACCGAACGTATCCGTCGGGCGTTGGAGAGGGTCGAGGCTGTTGGGGGGCCTGAATTCTGACGCGGCGCAGGTGTTTTCGGGTTGCGATGCTCGGACACTCCGGCGGTGTGATCGCCACCGAGTGGGCCGCAGAGCTCGCCCCGACGTACGCGCCCGACGTCAACGCGCGCATGATCGGCGCACCGATGGGCGGCGTGCTCGTCGACCCGGCACACAACCTGCACTACATCGGAAACACCTACTCCTTGGGCCGGGCGTCATGCCGCTGGCGACCAGTATCAGCGCGCGCAGCGCACAAACTCCTCCATCGACGCGGCCGGCGGTACGTTGGCGTCTGCGTGAATCGTGTTGATCGGCGGCGGCATCCCTGTGCCGAGAGGGTCCATCACCGTAGTCCGCACAGTGTGAGCGCGACCGCGCGGTAACGTCCCAACAGCAGTCGAGGCGAGCTGAAGCTCATGCAAACCGCCAGAACCCTCGAGAAGGAACACCACGTGAGCCAAAAGGACAACGAGCAGACCGCTGACCAAGTCACCGGGGAAGCGACCTCCGCGTTCCGCGCCGACCTTCTAGGCGAGCTGGACGCGGCGGCCGCTGCCGCTCCAGAGGCGGGAGTGTGGGGAGTCGACGGGTTACCAAGCGGCTCGGCCGTGGTTGTCGTCAAGCGCGGCCCCAACGCCGGATCGCGTTTCCGACTGGGTCAGCCGGTCGCCACCGCCGGCCGTCATCCCGGCAGCGACATCTTCCTCGACGACGTCACCGTCAGCCGACGCCACGCCGAGTTCCGTTTGGAGAATGGCGAATTCTGGGTAGTCGACATCGGCAGCCTCAACGGCACCTATCTCAACCGTAAACCGGTGCAGTCGGCGGCGCTGGCCAACGGCGACGAGATCCAGATCGGCAAATTCCGCCTGGTGTTTCTCACCAGGCCCACTACGGGTTGACCCGCCGAATCCCTAAGAGCCGCGACCTCTGACCCCAGGCCGAAATCACCCGACTGAAAGCCCAACTCAAACCAGGCGCGCAAGCTCTAGTGGCGCACCCACGGCGGAATCCGATCACTCAGTAGGCGCCGCCAAACCGAGATCAACGAGCGTTGTCAGCAGTAGCGCCGCCTCGATGAAGAACCTCTGAATCGCCGGGAAAGGTCATTGTGAACGGCTGTGCCCGGAGCGCGGGTCACGCTGCACGCCGGCGTGAACTTGCGCGGCGCGGGGTTCACGGCCTCGCGTGATCCTGCCGCCAGGCGAGCCGACGGCTGGACTCAGCGGTGCGCCGGGCGAACTCCTGCTATATGTCTTTGGGCGCCAGGATGCAGCCCGAGTCGAGGTGAGCGGACCACAGGAGGCCGTTGCGGCGGTGCGTCGCACGCACTTCGGCACGTGAGTCGATCGCTGGCTTCGATCCACAGGTCTCGACGATATCTCGCTGGTCCTCGCTGCCAGGGTCTAGGTGTAACAGCAGTGGTGGAGTACATTCCGTGTTGGTGCGCCGGGAAGTCGGGTCGGCAGTGAATTGCCCGACTCGTGAAAGGCTTCCGGTGCCCGCTTCATCAACGTTGCCGTCGCGCACCGCGTCTGATTTCGCTTTCCGTATCGATCGCGTGACCGAACGGTTTGATCCTTTCGTCCCGCTCGGATGGTGCTGACATGCATGCCGAGGACATCGCTGAGGACTTCCCGGTGGTCAGCATCGACTCCGGCGCTCTTGACGCTGCGCGCTTGCTTGCCGAGCATCGTCTGGCTCGCATCGTGGTCACCGACTCCGCGGGCAAGCCGTATGCGGTACTGCCCGCCTCGCAGGTGGCGCGGTTCATCGTGCCGCGCTACGTGCAGGACGATCCCGCGCTGGCCGGGGTGCTCAACGACTCGGCGGCCGACCGTGCCGCGCAGAAGTTGGGCGGTAAGACGGTTCGTGATGTGTTGCCCGAGCACCTCATGGATGTGCCCGCGGCCAACGCTGATGACACCATCATCGAAGTGGCCGCCCTCATGGTGCGGCTGAGAAGCCCACTGGTTGCGGTTATGAAAAACGGAAAGTTGCATGGGGTGATCACCGCATCGCGGCTGTTGTCCGGGGCGCTGGGGCACTGATCCGATGGCTGTTCTCGCGGTCACCGTGTTCGTGGTCGCCTACGCGCTGATCGCCAGCGATCGCATCAACAAGACGCTGGTAGCCCTATGTGGCGCGGCGATCGTGGTTGCCGTCGGGGTGGTCGGCGCCGACGACGTGTTCTTCTCCCATGAGACCGGAATCGATTGGAACGTCATCTTTTTGCTGTTCGGGATGATGATCATCGTCAGCGTGCTGCGGCAGACCGGTGTCTTCGAGTACATCGCGATATGGTCGGCTAAACGCGCCAAGGGTTCCCCGCTGCGGATCATGATCCTGCTGGTGCTGGTCACTGCGGTCGCCTCGGCTCTGCTGGACAACGTCACCACCGTCTTGTTGATCGCGCCGGTTACCCTGCTGGTCTGCGACCGGCTTGCAATCAACCCCGTCCCGTTCCTGATGGCCGAGGTATTCGCCTCCAACATCGGCGGCGCCGCGACCTTGGTCGGCGATCCGCCGAACATCATCATCGCCAGCCGAGCGGGCTTGTCGTTCAACGACTTTCTCGTGCACATGGCGCCGATTGTGATCGTCGTCATGGTCGTCTTCGTCGCCATGTTGCCGCGCCTGTTCCGCGGCTCGTTCGACGTCGACCCGCAACGGGTCGCCGACGTGATGTCGCTGGAGGAAGGCGAGGCGATCCGCGATCCGCGGCTGCTCGTCAAGTGCGGCGTCGTCCTCGTTTTGGTGTTCACCGCCTTCATCGCCCATTCGGTGCTGCACATCGCGCCCTCGTTGGTGGCGTTGCTTGGCGCCGGCATGCTGGTCCTCATTTCCCGGCTGGAGCGATCCGACTACCTGTCCAGCGTCGAGTGGGAGACGCTGCTGTTCTTCGCCGGTCTGTTCATCATGGTCGGCGCCCTGGTGCAGACCGGGGTCATCGACCAGCTGGCCCGGTCCGCGACCGACGTCACCGGCGGGAACGCGCTGCTGACCGCGATGCTCATCCTGGGCGTCTCGGCACCGGTGTCGGGCATCATCGACAACATCCCATACGTCGCGACGATGACACCCATCGTCAGCGAGCTGGTTGCGGGAACGCAAGATCACGCTTACCCGCAAGTGCTGTGGTGGGCCCTCGCCCTTGGCGCCGACTTCGGTGGCAACCTGACCGCCGTCGGGGCCAGCGCCAACGTCGTCATGCTCGGAATCGCCCGCCGCGCAGACCATCCCATCTCGTTCTGGGAGTTCACCCGCAAGGGTGCGGTGGTCACAGCGATGTCGACCGCACTCGCCGCAGTCTATCTCTGGCTGCGCTACTTCGTGTTGAGTTAGGTAGGAGCCTCTGGGTCGGCCTGGTGCGTCGGTCGGACCGCCGTCACCGCACGAATACGGTTGCCAAGTTCCGACCAGACTTCCCGGAGCGCCGGTAACCACTATACTGAAGTTTCAGAGAATTGTGAAGAATTCTGGTGTGGAGGCGATTCCGGTGACCGAGACCGCAGATCCGAACGAGGCCGCCGAGCAGCTCGCCCTCGTCCTGGCCAGCCACGGGCTGCAAAGAATGACCGCCCGGGTTCTGGCCGCCCTGCTGTTCACAGAGCAGCAGACCATGACCATGGGCGAGCTGGCCGACCAACTCCGGGCAAGCTCGGGCGCGATCTCGGGCGCCACCAAAATGCTCACCTCCGTCGGCCTGGCCGAGCGCGTGCCCGCCCCGGCGAGCCGCCGCGACCACTACCGGCTGCGCGACGACGCCTGGGCGCTCCTATTCACCAACCAGAACGCCGTCATCTCAGCCATGCTGGCAGCCGCCGAAGCGGGGATCGCCGCCACCGGGCACGACAGCCTGGCCGGGCGGCGCCTCACCCAGATGCGCGACTTTTGCGCCTTCCTCCTTCAGCGAAATCCCCGCGCTGCTCAACCGCTGGCATCAACAGTCGCTGTCCCCGTCGCGAGGCATCTAAAAAGCAATGGTGCGATCGGTGTCGTCACAGCTGGGCGAGCACAGCGCGCAGTTCGGCGCCCAGGTCGCGACCTCCGGGCCAGTACATCGGCCCCGCGCCGTCGGACAGCAGCAGGCGCAGCCGCGCGACACCGCGCGCGCTCACCGGGCACGGACCGGTCAGGCGCTGCACGACTTGATCGATCAAACCCACCGCGGCTGCGACGGCTGACCGGTCGACGGGGATTGTTGCCGACATCCGCGTACGGCGCGAGTGGGCCTCGCAGACACTGTGGTGCAGCGCTTCCGCGAGCTTGCGTCGCTCGCCCGCAGACGCCAATCGTGACACGTGCGCAGCGAGGACGCTGCCGGGCTCGGGTGCCACGCCGGCCACGAGCTGCTTGTCGAACCGGGTCGCGAACAGCTCTGCGATCACCCGCGTAACAATCGAGGCCTCGGTGAAGGTGTTCTGCAGCGAGTCGTCGGCATGGTGATGCCCTAGGGCGGCCATCCCGCGCATTAAGTCGTGCATCGCCAGTACACCTCGCAACCGCCGTCAGGTTTAATTGTGCTCCGGTTTTCGTAGATGCGGTGGTCGCGTCGCAAAACCTAACGGTGGATCACCGCGATCGGCAGTAGGCAGGCTACGAGCCGGTTGGGCACCCGTCGGCCGTAATCGTCGGCCAGCCGTCCGCATGCATAATGCCCTTGTTGGAGTCGACGTTCAGGTCTTGTCGCCGGCTCGGCGGGACTCGGCGCGCTGCTGGCGTGGGTGAGTTCCAGCAGGGTGGATCGCCGGTTGCTCGGTGCGGGTCGGCGGGTGATCAGGCCGGCCTCGGCGAGGCGGTCGCTGAGCCGGCTCGCGGTGGAGGGCACCAGGCCGAGGTCGTCGCCGAGTTCGCCCACCATGCTCGGGCCGCGACGGTCGAGGGATTGAAGGGCCCGCAGCGGTTCGGCGTGTATCGCCACGGCGTCCGCGCGTTAGTGTGCGTGGTCGGCCTCAGCGAACCAGCCGACAGAAAAGTTGAGCAACTTCATGACCGCAGCAGCAGAACCGTCGGCGCTCGAAGCGCGGGTGGGCCACTACTACAAGATGGACGGCACCTACCTGGTCGGCCGCGAGAAGGTACGCGAGTACGCCCGTGCGGTGCAGGACTACCACCCCGCGCACTGGGACGTCGTCGCCGCCGCTGAGCTGGGATATTCAGACCTGGTGGCGCCGCCGACGTTCACGTCGACCCCCGGTATGACCTGCAATCGCCGCATGTTCGAACAAGTAGTCGTCGGTTACGACACCTACATGCAGACCGAAGAAGTCTTCGAGCAACACCGCCCCATCGTGGCCGGCGACGAACTGCACGTCGACGTCGAACTGTCGTCGGTGCGCAGGATCGCAGGCAGGGACCTGATCACCGTGACCAACACCTTCACCGACACGGCCGGCGAGCGGGTGCACACCCTGCACACCACCGTCGTCGGCCTCACCGCCGAGGACCTCGATCCGGCGATCAAGACGGCCGTACAAAAGGCGATGATGCACGACGTGGACATCTTCGGGGTCGGCGAAGAGGAGTACCACAAGACGGTGCGCCCCGAGGGCGAGGTGCGGATCTCCGAGGAAGGCATGACCCGCACGCCGGGGACGCCGAACTTCGACGACGTGAAGGTCGGCGACGAGCTAGGAGTGCACCACACCCGACTGTCTCGCGGCGACCTGGTGAACTATGCCGGGGTGGCGGGCGACGCCAACCCCATTCACTGGGACGAGGACATCGCCAAGCTGGCCGGCCTGCCCGATGTGATCGCCCACGGAATGCTCACGATGGGCTTGGGCGCCGGGTTCGCCTCGGCATGGTCGGGCGACCCCGGTGCGGTTACCCGCTACGCGGTGCGGCTGTCTGCGCCGGCGATCGTGTCGGCCACCGAGGGTGCAGACATCGAGTTCGGCGGCCGGATCAAGTCGCTGGACCCGGCGACCCGCAGCGGTGTCGTCATCGTCACCGCGAAGTCAGATGGTCGGAAGATCTTCGGCCTGGCGACGTTGGACGTGCGCTTCAGCTAAGCGGCGTATGCAACGTCCCTACTGGCCGGCGTTGCGAGCCAGGGTGATGGCGTTCTGGCTCATGAACCGTCCGGCTCCGGGGTCCCCGCGGCCGCATGACCCGTCGGACTCGCCGGGACGTTTGACCCACAGGTAGGCGTCGACGTTGCCATCGGCGGTAGCCGTTGTGGGCGGGGTACCCAGTGCGCGGCCGCTGGGGTTGCACCAGTACATGTCGCCGTCGGCTGGGCCGGCACCGTTGCGCGAGGTGTCGATCACATAGTGCGCACCGTTGGTGAGCCCCGAAATCGCGTCGCCGTAACCCTGTTCCTCATCGGTGGTGAAGAAGTTCGCGGTGTTGAGACTGAAGCCCCGCGCTTTGGCTACGCCGACCTGGTTAAGGCGGGCGGCCATCTCGTCCGCATTCACCCAGCGCGAGTGCCCGGCGTCGATGTATACGGCCGCCGCCGGATCGCGGGTCAGCGTGTCGACGGCGTAGCTCATCAAGTCGAAGCGCTCCTGGCGCTGGTCTGCCGACAGACAGTCGGCCATGGCGAGCGCGTCGGGTTCGAGGATGATGGCGGCAGGCCCGCCGCCGATCGCGGCCGCCACGCCGTCGATCCACCCACGGTAAGCGGCCCCCGACGAGAACCCACCCGCAGCGAAGCTCCCGCAGTCGCGATGCGGGATTCCATAAAGGGCCAAGATCGGCATGGTGCCCACAGCCTGTGCGTCGGCGATGTACTTCGCGTCGACCGCGGGAGTAGATGCCTGGTCCATCCAATACGCCGTCGGGGTGTTAGCGATGGCGGTCAACTGGGGGCTCGACGGATCGCCCTGCGCGGCACGCATGGCCGCCGACTGGGGATTGACGTAGAAGGGCATGCCGGCCAGCGGGTTGGCGTCGTCGACCAGGCGCACTGCCGGGGCGGGGACGACCTGCAGCGGGGCGCCGGTAAGTCCCATACCAGCCACGGCCGCGACCGTAAGGAAGGGAACGATCCATCGGGCGACAACACCAACAGCTGAGGACATCACCCAAAGGAAATTAGCGGCGCAACGCGATAAGCGCCAATCACCGACGAAAGCCCGCCGCGATCACTGCAAGACCTTCTGCCGCAGGAATCCGGCTATCTCTGTGATATCAGCGACGGGCAGACTCGGATCGATCAGGCCCAGCTGGCTGAGCACTGTGGCCTGGTCCCAGTAGAGCCGTTCGCTTTCCATCAGGTCACCACGGAACTTCACGATGACGACGGTTGGCACTTCGATCGTTTTGTGGGTCGGCGCCAGTCCTGGCAACAGAAACGGGACGTCCTGGTCATGGGTCATCTGGATGATGAACTCTTCGACGAGCACGCTGTCACCCACCGACCGGGCGATCAGCTCGGTGGTGGTGTCGGCTGGGATGCCGGGAATGAACACGTCGGCGTAGTAGTGCCGCAGGTTCTCCTTCCCAATGCCGCCACTCATGGTCGGTAGGTGCATGACGATCGCGTCGTCAACCATGGTGGAGACCGCAAGGTCGGCGTCCTTGAGCGCGAATTCGTATGCCGCGTGTCGTTCCCATAACTCGATCATCTGATCACGATTCATTTGTCTTCCTTCCAAAGTGTCTGCCCCGTTGCGGTATTGCGATGTCGCCTATTTGATTCCGACCACCATGGAGTCCGGGCCGACCAGGTGCTCGACGTAGCTCTCACGGAAGCCCGCGTCGGCCATCCAGGCGCGGCAGTCGGCACCCGTGTAGTCGAATCCGACCGGCCCCTCAATCAGCATGTTGAGACTCATGAGGAGTCCAAAAGCGTTGGCGCGCCGGTCGTCGTCGATGATGGCGTCGTAAACGATCAGCGCCCCGCCATCGGGTAGTGCAGCGTAGGCCTTCTGGAGCAGCATGCGCTTCTCGTCGAGGTCCCAGTCGTGAAGGATGTGACCCATGATCAGCACGTCGGCGCTCGGGAGCGGGTCTGCGAAAAAGTCGCCGGGAGTGAAGCGTAGGCGGTCGGCCAGCCCGGCTCGGGCGACGTGAGCGTTGAAAAGCGGCTCAATTGGAGGTAGGTCGAAGCCGCCGCCGGTTAGATGCGCGTGCGCGCGCCCGATCGCGACCGGGACAGCCCCCTCGGCGCAACCGATGTCGATCACGCTGGCGTGGTTGTGCCACGGGAACTTGGCCGCGATCGCCCGGCCGGTATGGGCGCTGAGCCCGCTCATCGCGCCTGCGAATTGCGCCAGCCGCCCTGGGTCGGCATACACCGACGCGAAGAAGTCGCCTCCTGTCTTCGCCTCGCTCTGCGGCTTCCCGGTCCGGAGGCCCTCGGTCAGTGATCCCCAGAACGGGTAGAGGCGAGCGTTGGCCATCTCCAAGATGCCGCCCATATACGACGACTTCGCCGGGTCGAGGAAGAGTTCGGTCGCCGGTGTGTTTGAGTACCGTCCTGCGCTGCGCTCGAGCATCCCGAGCGCGACGAGCGCGTCGAAGAAATCCCTCGCGCCCCGTGGATGCAGGCTAAGTCGCTCGCGAAGCTGTTCGGCGTCAAGCGGCCCGGCATCGCCGAGCACCGCGAACAGCCTCATCTCGACCGCGCTCAGCAGCGTCTTTGAGCCCCAAAACGCAAGTCCAAGCTGCATTATCGCGTCAGGGGTCACCTGCTCGGCCTGTTCAACAGCTGACGCGGTCTCCAGTTCACTCATCGGATGCCCCGCTCGGTGCGCACCGCGTTACGTACCGCCGGGACCACCTCGTCGGCGAATCGCTTTATAACATCGCCGGATTCGACTCGGTAGAGGATGTATCCGCTGACGCCGTGGACCAGCGTGAGCTCGGTGAGCTGCTCGATCCACACCGCCGGCGGTCCTTGGAGAAACCCCTTGCCGGTTCCGCTGAACTCGCCGTCGATGTTGTAGATGCGACGCACTGCGTCCGAAGATCGCCCGGCGTCTGCCGCAGCGGCGTCGATTATCTTGTTGGCGGCAGGAAGCTGTTCGGGCGGCAAATAAGGTGAACTGGGTATCCAGCCATCGGCGACGCGTCCGACCAACCGCAGCATCCTAGGTTGGTAGGCGCCGAGCCAGATGTTCATGTCATGCGCGGGTACCGGCCCCGGCTTCGCTCCCTCGATTCGATAGTGCCTGCCATTGAACGACACCTCGGGCCCCATCGTCCATAGCGAACGGATCACCTGCACGGCCTCGCCGAGCGCGTCGATCGATTCGGCGGCGTCACGCATGGGCCCGCCCTCGGCAACGATGGCGTCCCACAGCTGCTGCGAACCCGATCCGATCCCCAACTCAAACCGCCCGTCGCTCAAGACATCCAGGGTGGCCGCGGTACGGGCGAGCATCGCGGGCGGGCGGAGCGGAAGGTTGGCCAGGTTGGGGAACACCCGTACGCGATCGGTACGGGCCGCGATGACCGCCAACAACGCGAAGGTGTCCAGCCGCTCGGGCCAATACGGATGATCCGCAAGGCTGATCGCATCGAGCCCCACCTGTTCGGCGAGCACGGCTAACGCCACCGTGTCCGCTGCCCGCTCGGGCTCGAGCATCGCGCCGAACATCAGCTCATGTCCGTAATCAGTCATGTCGGATACCCATCAGATCGGTGCTGCGCGGCGGTGTTGGCGTGCCGTGGATGGCTCGTGAATGCTCGGCGAACGCCTGCGGTGCCAGCGTCGCGATGACCGGCCGGACGTCGGCGGGCATCGCTGCGAGGGCGCGCTCGATGATCTCGGGGTCGCCCTCGTACATCAGCATCCCGAACGCAAGGGGCAGTTCGGCCGGGTCGGCGTCGGCCGCCCCCTTCTGAACCAGGGCGTCCCACTCCGCAGCGGTGATGTGCTGCTCCAACAGCGGCACGACGTGGCGCTCCTCTTCATCGAGGTGCTGCCGCAACGATGTGAGCGTCCGGTCGAGGGCGTCGAAGAGGCGGTTGCCATCCTGGGCGGTGGCATCGACCCGCCAGACCGCGAGTGCGGTAGCCACGTCGTCCAGGTCAGTGGCGAGTCGTTCGTGTTGATCGTGCATCGATCCGGTATGGGCGGCGGCGTCGGCACATCGATCCACCAACAGCGGCCAGACGTTCGTGTCTTCCCCGTGGTGGTGGTGGTGCAATAGCGTCGTCAACCCGTCGATGTGGGCGCCGACGAGTCCCGCCCGCTCGCGATCGCCCGGCGCGACGGTGCCGATGAGACCGGGCATCAGCGCGAACTCGCGCCGGAACACGTCGTGCACGATGAGCATCTCGCGACGGTCGAACTGGAGTGTCGATTCTGTGCATGTCATGGACTCGAAGCTAGGGATCCGCGCCGCCGGTAGCGCCATCCTCGACAGAGGGGATTAGCGCCGAGAATGAATGGGTTTAGTCGTTGACGAATGACAACAGCTGTTCGCGGGACTCAACCGCCAGCTTCCGAAAGATATTGCGTAAGTGCCATGCCACCGTGTTTCGCGATACGAACGTCTGCTCCGCGATCCGACTGTTCGACATGCCCTGCGCCGCGAGTTGGGCGACCCGCCGCTCGGTTGGCGTCAGTGACTCCACGCCGGTGAGCGCCGACCGACGCGGTCGTCCGCCCGCGGCCGCCAGCTCCTCGCGGATTTCGGCTTCCACTCCGGTGGCACCGCACCGATGCGCCAGGTCCATGCCGATTCCCAGCTGTGCGCGGGCCTCGACGCGCTGACCCGCACGACGGAGCCCACGACCCAGACTTGCGTGGGCACGCGCAAGTTCAAGTGATGCCTCTGTGCCCTGCAGCACGGAGACGGCCTCCCGCAACGTCGCGAGCGCCTGCTCTCCGGTTTCAGTCAACGCCCGGCGACGCAGCGCAACACCCAAAGGTATTGGCAGCTCGAACAATTGAGCGAGGCGGATCTCCTCCTCGATCAAGCTTCGACTTCGTGCCGGGTCCCCTGCGAAGTGCGCGACGACGCCTGCCAGCGATCGCCATGGCAACATGGTCGGATTCCATTCGCCGATGTCCCCCACCATGCTCTCCACCGCGCCGAGACTCTGCATCGCCGCATCAATGTCGTTGCGGTGCAATTGCAGTCGCCCGCGAGCTAGTAGGACATACGCATCGATGGCCGGGGTCGGCTCGGAGGCACGCCGCATGTCGTCGAGGATGTCCTCGGCCTCCGCCAGCTCACCGCGTTCGACCATGCAATTCACCAGCGTCGCCAACGCTGTCTGTGAATGCGCACTATGTTTATTGCTGAGAACATCCAGCGCCGCTTGAGCATCCGCCGCAGATTCGTTCACTTGTCCACGTGCGTAGTGCACGAGCGCTCGAATCATCGATGCCTCGGCATACGCAAGCTGCGCGCCCCGTCCGCGGGCGTCGCAGACGACCGCGTCCGCTGCCTCCTGCGCCTCGACCACCCGACCGCACTGCAACAGGGCCAGGACCGCGAGATTGACACCGGGGTCTTGAGAAGACTGTTCCGCCAGCGAGGCGCCATCTCCCAGCGCGCGGATGGCCAGGGCCGCGGCATGGGCGGCAGGCGGGGTGGTGAGGGACTGCTGCAAAGCCTGAACGGCGAGGATCGCTCGGGTGCCCGGGCCGTCGGCGTCATCGAAGACGCCTTCGGGCGGCGCCTGAGCTGGCGCGCGATGCGATTCGGCAGCCAACGCAGCGCCCAGAAATCGCAGCCTGACCTGGTGGCCTGCGCCATCGAACAACTCGACGCCTCGATGAAACGCCTCTGCGGCTTCGTCCTGCCTGCCACTCCGGTACAGCGCTTGCCCGAGCGAGTAAAGGGCGTCCGATCGCTCGTTGGCGTCGCCGAGGCGATCCAACGCCCGCTCGAAGCGGTCGAGCGACACCGACTCGCCTGCGGCCGCTTCAGCGAGTCCGAGATCAACGCACAGTCCCGGGGGTAACTTCTCGGGGTCGGCAAGCTCGACGGCGCAACGCAGATACCGCAATGCGGTGCCGGACGCGCTTTTTCGCGCCGCCGAGCGACCTGCGGCATGGAACGCATCGATTGCCCAATCCTCACGTGGCGGTCCCGACTGCAGCAGATGTTCAGCGACGACCTCCGGTTCAGCACCGTTTGCCGCCAGCAGCCTCGCCGCCGCCGTGTGCAGTCGCAATCTCTCAGCCGGCGTAAGCAGGCTGTAAACCGCGGTCCGAACGATTCTGTGCGCGAACGTCATTGGGTCCACCGAGGTGAGCAGCTCCTCGCGGACCAGCTGTCCGGCCGCGACCGGGCCGTGTTCAGGCTCCAGCCCCGCCACGTGGACGACATCACGCAGGGCGGCGTCGTCGCCGAGGACCGATCGGGCGTTCACGAGAGCGCGGGCGGCTTGGTCAACACGGGCCAGGCGACGTGTGATACGGCGACGGACCGACTCCGGCGTCGTCACACAGGGGTCTTCGCCGGCACGGATGGCGTTCGCGACGGCCACGACGAGGAACGGGTTTCCGCCGGTCTTGCCGAGCACGGTCTGGGCGAGCGACGGGCTGACAGAGTGCCCGGGAAGCGCGTCGCGCAGTAGCGCCTCGACACCGTTCTCGGTCAGTGCAGCCAGGCGGATTGTCGGCGATGTTCCCAACTCCCATAGGTGACTGACCAGCGGCGACTCGGCCACGGGATCCCCCGACCGGACAGTGACAATGAGGGCGACCGGCACGTCGTCGAGGCGTTCGGCGAGGTAGACGAGAAATCGCAGCGAACACTCATCCGCCCACGTCAGATCGTCTACCAGTATCGTCGTCGGGCGCCGCTCGGCGAGGTTGACGGTGAGCCAGTAGAGGCCGTGCATGACGCTGAACTCGTCTGCGGCCTCACCGTCGCCGAAAACCGGTGCAGCGAGGGCAGCCGGTCCCTGCAGCAACACCGCACGGTCAACGGGTTCGGCCCGAACGACGTTGGCCTCGAACAGGTGACGAACAACCCCGAAGGTGTACTCGGTCGCCAGTTCGCTGCAACGCGCCCGGATAACCGTCATGCCCGAAGAACTGGCGAGGCTTGCGCACTCCTCTAGCAACCGTGACTTTCCGATTCCGCTCTCGCCCTGGATCACACACACCTGCCCGCGGCCGTTTCCAGCCGTGGCGAGCAACGCGGAGAGTTGCTCCAACTCGGCTGCGCGCTCCATCGGTTCGGCGCCGGCCATTATCGCCAATGTTAATCCCCTTACCCGCGTGCACTAATCCCATTCAACAAGGGTGGCGACTCGTGCGGTTTCGCTTCCTAAATTCGAATCCAGAGACCGACCGAAGGGCAGTTCAACCGATGACCACCGACTTCTCCGAAGAGTCCGCGACCGCCGCGGCGATCGCCAGCTTCGCCAACTGCCGCGATGACCGGTTGAAGGCGGTGCTGGCGGGCGTCGTCAGACACCTGCACGGCTTTATCCGCGAGATCGAACCGACCGAGCATGAATGGAACCGCGCCATCGAATTTCTTTCCGAGGTCGGTCGGCTGAACGACGGTCGACGCCAGGAGTTCATCCTTCTATCCGACGTGCTGGGCGCGTCGACGCTCGTCGACGCCGTCAACAACCGGAAGACGCCGGGTGCCACTGAATCCACCGTGCTCGGCCCGTTCCACGTAGACGACTCGCCCGCGCGTGAGCTCGGAGCCGACATCGCGCTGACCGGGGATACCCCGCGATGCGTGGTACGCGGCACGGTGCGGTCCGTCGACAGGCGCCCACTGCCCGGCGCGGCGCTGGACGTCTGGCAGGCCGACGACGCCGGCTTCTACGACACCCAACAGCCCGACCGTGTTCCAGAAGGCAATCTTCGTGGCCTGTTCTCCACGAACACAGCCGGCGAGTTCTGGTTCCGCACCATCGTGCCCAGCTGCTACCCGATCCCCGACGACGGTCCGGTGGGCCGACTGTTGCGCGCGACCAACCGTCATCCCAACCGGCCTGCACACGTCCATTTCATCTGCACCGCAGAGGGTTTCACCCCGGTGATCACCCACCTGTTCATCGAGGGAAGCCCCCATCTGAATGACGACGCGGTGTTCGGCGTGAAGAAAAGCCTGATCCGCGAGGTACAGCGGGTGGATGACCCGGCGCGGGCCCGCGGCTATGGGGTGGCCAATCCATTCGGCCTGATTGAGTTCGACGTGGTGCTCGATCCCATCCGCCCGCGATCGACACAACCATGAAGAAATTCCTCCTCACCTCCCTCACCGCGGGCGCGCTGGCCGCGGCGGCGCTCGGACTGACCGCAACCGCCGACGCCGCCACGGCCGGCCCGTCAGCCGTCGACGCCATCGATCAGCTACGCACTGATCCCCGCTGGATGTGGGGCGACCCGCGGACGGAGTGTTCCTTCACGCGGGTAACTAACCAAAATCGAGAGACAGTGAGACATGATGAGTAACAATCACATTCGCGCCGACGACGCTTCGACTGCCCGCACATCGGGCGGGGCTCGCCGCGGTGATACCCGGCGATCCGTCCGCGCACGGGTGATGGCCCGGCTGCGGGCCGGACGATTCGACTGGGCGCTTGCGGTGGGGGTGCCCGCTCCTACCGGTAGCCCACTCGCCGTGCATGCCGCGCGGCTCACCTCTGCTGCGGAACGGCGGGCTGTCGCCGCAGTGCTGCGCCGCGCAGTTCGTGACGCAAAGGACGGCCGTGCGCCGCAGTCGCGGCGCGTGCTCATGCACCGGGCCAATATCGCCTCGGCCGAGGCTCTGATCGATGAGGTGGCACTGCGACTGGATGATCCCCACCCGGTTAGCGCGCGCGGGGTGGCGCGGCTGCGACGGCTGCTGTCCGACGGAACGAGTCCCCTCTACCTGACCGGCCGTGGCGACCTCACGGGTCGTCTCGGCGCGGCGCTAGCAGCGCTCTGATCCGACGCCTGATCGATCCGGCACTCTCAGTGATTTCACAGCGCCAAGAAGGTGCAGCCGTTATCGTCCCCAAAATGAGCGATGGGAGGACTCCGTCCACTCTCACCGGCCCGACCCGCGCACCGACCAGCACCCGGCGGGCGGTACTCAACACCATCAGGGGCTCCGCGGGAAACCTGGTCGAGTGGTACGACGTCTACGTCTATACGGTCTTCGCCTCCTACTTCGAGGCGCAGTTCTTCGACAAGAACGACACGAACTCAACGCTCTACATCTACGCGATCTTCGCGGTCACGTTCGTCATGCGACCAGTGGGCTCCTGGTTCTTCGGCCGCTACGCCGACCGTCGCGGACGCAAGGCCTCCCTGGTGCTCAGCGTCGGCGATCATGTCGACGTGCTCCTTCGTCGTGGCCGTCATGCCCACCCGCGAGATCATCGGGTGGTGGGCGGCCGTGATCTTGTTGCTCGCCCGGCTCGTCCAGGGATTCGCCACCGGTGGCGAGTACGGCACGTCGGCGACATACATGTCGGAAGCCGCGACCGCCAACCGCCGGGGCTTCTTGTCGTCGTTCCAGTACGTCACCCTCGTCGGCGGTCACGTGCTCGCGCAGTTCACGCTCCTCATCGCGCTGCACTTCCTGGACACCGACGAACTCAAGGCCTGGGGATGGCGGATCGGCTTCTTCATCGGTGGCGTTGCCGCCCTCGTGGTGCTCTGGATCCGCCGCTCCATGGACGAGTCGCTCAGCGAGTCGCACCTGGAGGCGATCCGCGAGGGTAAGGACCGGGAAGCGGGATCGCTGAAGACACTGTTCACCGCGTACTGGCGCCCCTTGCTGCTGGTGTTTCTCATCACGGCGGGCGGCACGATCGCGTTCTACACCTACAGCGTCAATGCACCGGCAATTGTCAAGTCCACCTTCGGGTCTGACCGGGCGTTGACGGCAACGTGGGTGAACCTGCTTGGACTGATCTTCCTGATGCTGCTGCAGCCTGTCGGCGGCATCATCAGTGACCGGGTCGGCCGCAAGCCGCTGCTGATCTTCTTCGGTGTCGGCGGAGTTATCTACACCTATTTCCTTCTCACGTTCCTCCCGAAGACGACGTCGGCGGTCATGGCGTTCGTCATACTGGCCGTCGGCTACGTCATCATCACCGGCTACACGTCGGTCAACGCCATCGTGAAGGCGGAGCTGTTCCCCGCCGAAATCCGGGCTCTGGGCGTGGGATTGGGTTACGCGCTGGCGAACTCCGTGTTCGGCGGGACGGCGCCGATGCTGTACCAAGCGTCCAAGCCCGATCACGTCGTCTTGTTCATCGTCTACGTCACGGTGGTGATCGGCGTGAGCTTGTTGGTCTACATCTTCGGTCTGAAGAACAAGGGAAATACGGTGCTCGACCGCGAGCAGGGAAGCGCCTGGGCCGTGCCTGCTCCTTCGGCTGCCCGATGACCGGAATCTAAGGTCCTACAACACCGGCATCGGGCACATAGGTGCGCTGGGCCCGCGGCATCGACGGTGGCGCCGACCGTCAGCAACCCGTGGTTACGCAGGATGACGGCGCGAGGTTTGGCCATCGCGTAAGGTGGTTACCTCTACTAAGTATTCGGATTCGGTGTCAACGCTGGAGTCATGCTGATGACCTTGATCAAGACCACCCTGTCTGCCGTCGCAGTCGCAGGAGGGCTCACCGCGGCGACGTTCGGCCTGGGCGCATCGCCGGCAATTGCCGACCCGCCTCCGCCGCCACCGGCGCCCGTTCAAAGCGATCCGGTGCCGACCTGGGCGCCGCCCAAGCCCGCCGAGTTCTGGGACGGCGAACCCATCGTGTGGACCACCGGTTGGGGCGGCCGCTGGGGCGTATGGAAAAACGGCTAATTCATCACGCTGTCGTCGAATCCTGTCACCGGTGGCGGCTAAAGGAATGTCGAGAACGCCGTGACGGCTCCGTCCCAGGGGTATGCGACCAACTAGGGTCGCGAACCTGAAGGGAGAAATTCATGGCGAAGTACCTGTTCCTCAAGCACTACCGAGGCGCGCCCGCGTCCGTCAACGACGTGCCGATGGATCGGTGGACGCCTGCCGAGATCGAGGCGCATATCCAGTACATGGACGACTTCGCGGACCGCCTGAAGGCCACCGGCGAGTACGTCGACAGCCAGGCCCTTTCCTCCGAGGGCGCCTGGGTTCGCTCCGACGGCGAGGGCAAGCCTCCGGTGACCGACGGACCGTTCGCGGAGACCAAGGACCTGATCGCGGGCTTCATGATCATCGACGTCGACTCCTACGAGCGTGCCGTCGAGTTGGCCGGCGAGCTGTCCGCGGCGCCCGGTGCGGGCGGCAAGCCGATCCACGAGTGGCTCGAGGTGCGGCCGTTCATGGGCGCTCCGACGACCGTTACCGAGTAAATGGCCGGCGATGCGGTGGACGAGGCCCAGCTGCGAGATCTGATTCCTCGCGTACTGGCAGCCCTCGTCCACCGTGGAGCGGACTTCGCCACCGCCGAGGACGCCGTCCAGGAAGCACTGATCCGGGCCGTCGAAACATGGCCGACCCAGCGCCCCAACGACCCCAAGGGCTGGCTGATCACCACGACATGGCGACGTTTCGTCGATCTCACCCGATCCGACGTCGCACGGCGTGGTCGCGAGCAACGGGTCACAGAGGAACCGCCGCCAGGACCGACCGAGGCCGAGGATGACACGCTGCAGTTGTACTTCCTGTGCGCGCACCCGAACCTCACACCGTCCTCGGCCGTCGCCCTGACGCTGCGTGCCGTCGGCGGCCTCACCACCCGTCAGATTGCGCAGGCCTATCTTGTGCCGGAATCGACTATGGCGCAACGGATCAGCCGTGCCAAACACACCGTCAGTGACGTCCGGCTCAACAGTCCAGGAGACTTGCGCACTGTTCTCAAAGTGCTGTACCTGGTGTTCAACGAGGGATACAGCGGCGACGTCGACCTGGCCGCCGAAGCCATCCGGCTCGCCCGGCAGATCGCCGCGACGACCGACGACGAGGAGGTCGCGGGACTGCTCGCCCTTTTCCTGCTGCACCACGCGAGACGCCCGGCCCGGACGCGCGCCGACGGCAGCCTCGTGCCGTTGGCCGAGCAAGATCGCGGCCTCTGGCACCGCGACCTGATCGCCGAGGGCGTCGCCGTGCTTCAGGCCGCGCTGGCCCGCGACCGACTCGGCGAGTACCAGGCCCAGGCCGCGATCGCGGCGCTGCACGCCGATGCGCAGACCGCCGGCGAAACCGACTGGGTGCAGATCGTCGAGTGGTACGACGAGCTCGTGGCGCTCGCCGACAGCCCGATCGTGCGGCTCAACCGCGCCGTCGCCGTCGGTGAGGCGGACGGACCGCAGGCGGGGCTCGCCGCCCTCGCCGAGCTCGACCCGACACTGCCGCGGTACACCGCGGTGGCCGCCTACCTTCGTGAGCGAACCGGCGACCTCGCCACCGCGGCCCAGCTCTATGCGGAGGCCGCCGCACAGGCGCAAACCCTCGCCGAGCGCAATCACCTCACCCTGCGGTCGGCCACCCTGCGCCAATGCGGCGACGTCGGCCAAGACGCGTCCGATAACGTACCCGGCAACAGAGGAGGTGCATCCCATGACGGCAATGGCCGAGCGTGACGAGGTGTCCGAACTCGCGGTGCAGGCCGGCTGGCTCCGCAGGGACGCCGACCGCGACGACTATTACACGCGCCAGCCGGATCGCGTCCGCGTCACGTGGCAGGGAAACGAAGCCATCAGTGGGGGTGCGCTGTACAAAGACGGCATCCTGATGTCCGTGACCAGGGAACTGGGCACCGTCAAGAGTTGGCTCAAGCGCTAGCTGGCGGCTTGACGCTTCCACATATGGTCGTGCAGTGACGGTCCCCTACGACGACGCGCTGCGTGAACGGATCCAGACCCACCTTGCGGGCCACGACCGCCGCGCCGTCACCGACGCCACGAAGCGACACGCGGCCGTCGCGGTGGTGCTCGTCGACTCGGAGGTCGGTGAGGACAGGGTCGATCCGGCACCTGTGGATGACTGGAACGACGGACGCGAGCTGGCGTTGGCCGGTCTGGACGGGCGCATGGTCGACGTGTCCGGGGGCGCAGCGTTCTTCTTGTGCCGCAGGGCATCTCGCCTCTCATCGCATGCTGCACAGTGGGCGCTGCCCGGTGGGCGCCTCGACCCGGGCGAAACCGCAGTCGACGCGGCGCTGCGAGAGTTGCATGAGGAGGTCGGCGTCGAACTGTCGGACTCCGATGTGCTGGGGTTGCTCGACGACTACCCGACGCGATCGGGTTACGTGATAACGCCCGTGGTGATCTGGGGTGGCGGTCGACTCGATCCCCGTCCCGCGCCCGACGAGGTGGTGGCGGTCTACCGGGTGGGGCTCCATCAACTGCAACGCGACGATTCGCCGCGCTTCATCACGATCCCGGAGAGCCCGCGTCCGGTGGTGCAAATGCCGCTGGGGAACGGCCTCATTCACGCGCCGACGGGCGCTGTGCTGCTGCAACTGAGATGGCTCTGCCTGGAGGGCCGCTACGACCCGGTCGACGAACTCGAACAACCCGTGTTCGCCTGGAAATAGTTGGCGCGTCGCCGAGGTTTACGAATATGGCGGTTGGGGCACTTCTTAGCAAGTTCACGGGTAGTGCTGACGGTCGCGCTCAGCTTCGCCGGGCAGGATCTGAGGCGATAGCTGAGAAACATCGTGTTGTTCAGCGAGGTGAGGTTGATGAAGTCCCCGAATGTCAGCGCCGCAAACGTCGTATGCCTGGAGACCCATCCCGCGTGGCACACGTCTCAGCGACGGTCGCAAGAACTCCTGGCCGCGATGCGTAGACACCCGTCCTACCAGGGCCGGCTGCCGGCGTCAGATGATGTTCGCGAGGATGCCGTCGTCATCAGCCTGTGCGGACGCTGAACCGCACCCCGCGGCCTTGACCTCAACGGAAGTTGAGGTCCTACGTTTGAGTTGTGACGTTCAAACCGCATGAGATCACCTACATGAAGGCCGTCGACCTCGGCAGGCTGGCCACCGTGCAACCAGACGGCGCGCCCCAAGCCAGCCCCGTCGGCTTCGCCTACAACGCCGAACTCGGCACCATCGACATCGCCGGTTACAACATGGCCAAGAGCCAGAAGTACCGCAACATCGCCGTCAATCCCAGGGTCGCGTTCGTCGTCGACGACATCGCCTCCAGGGATCCGTGGCGTGTGCGGTGCCTGGAGATACGCGGCACCGCCGAACAGGCGACGGTGCCGCGCGCGACGGGTGCCGCCGGCGATGCCCTCGACACCGCCATCATCCGCATCACGCCGACGCGCATTATCAGCTTCGGCATCGACGACACCGATACCGAGCCTCATCAACTCAAGCCGGACATCCGCGACGTCGGGTGACTCGGCGCCGCATGGACCGACGCGGCTTCGGCGAGGCCGGCCAGCGCCTGCGGCAGTGGATCCCGATGCAGGACACCAAGACGCTGAGTCGCGCGGGTGAGGGCGACGTAGAGTTCGGCGGCACCGCGCGGCCCCTGGGCGATGATCCGTTCAGGTTCGACGACCAGGACGGCGTCGAACTCCAGACCCTTTGTCTCCGACGCGGGTACCGTCCCCGGCACCCCCGATGGTCCGATCACGACACTGGTGCCTTCGCGGACCGATTCGTCTAGAACGAATTGCTCTATCGCAGAGGGTAATTCGCCTTCAGTTACCCGCCGTGACCATGGCTGCACACCCGTCGAACGGACCGACTCGGGCGCCAGAACTCCCGGTGCGAACTCGGCGAGCAACGCCGCGGCGATGGCCATGATCTCCGCCGGGGTGCGGTAGTTCACCGACAGCGACCGGTAGAGCCAGCGGCCGGGAACGTAGGGCTCCAGCATCGTGTCCCATGACGTCGCGCCTGCCGCCGACCGGCGCTGCGCGAGATCGCCTACGACAGTGAAGGATCGGCTCGGGCAGCGCCGCATCAGCACCCGCCAGTCCATTTCGGACAGTTCCTGCGCCTCGTCGACGACCACGTGCCGGTAGGTCCAGTCCCGGTCCGCGGCCGCGCGTTCGGCGAGTTCTCGGGTGTCGCGCTCGACGAAACGCTCCGCCAAGTCCTCGGCGTAGAGCAGGTCGGTGGCCAGTAGGTGGTCCTCGTCGTCCATCAGATCCTCGCGGCTGACCATGAGGTCCAATACGCCTGCGGCGTACTCCGTTTCGGCTTGGCGTTCCCGTTCGGCGGCATCGTCTGCCGGCTTGTCGGCGCCGAGCAGGTCGACGAGTTCGTCGAGCAACGGCACATCCGACACCGTCCAGGCCGCTCCGTCATCGCGCGACAACGTCTTGTCGGCGCCCGCCGCCCGCAATCGCTCGGGAGAGGAGTACAGCGACGCCAACAGCGATTCCGGCGTCAGCACCGGCCAGAGCTCCTCGATCGCGGCGGTGAACGCGTCGTTCCCCGCCAGCTCCGCGAGCAGGTTCGCCCGCAGCTGCTCCCACGCCAGCCGGTTCTCCCGGGTCAACCAGCCCTTGCCGATCCGGGCAATCGCCCGCTCGGTGAGCACGTAGGTGACGATCTCGGTGAACACCGCGCGAGCCTCGTTGTGCGGGCGCCCGCTTGCGCGCGCCTCTTCGCGGGCCCACTCCGCCGTCTCGGCGTCGATGCGCACGGTGACGTCGGCCAATTCGATCGGTATCGGGTGCTCCGGGAGGCGCTGGCGGCTGGCGATCGCGCCCGCGAGTACGTCCAGCATCCTCAATGAGCCCTTGAGCTGCGCGGCCTCAGAGCTGTCCTCGGCGGTCACCTGCAGCCCGGGTACCAGATCGCCGGTGGTCATGAACACCACGTCGGTTTCACCCAGCGACGGCAGAACTCGGCCGATGTGTTTCAGGAACGCAGGGTTCGGCCCGACCACGAGCACGCCGTGGTTCTCGATCCGCTTGCGGTCCGTGTAGAGCAGGTACGCGACGCGGTGCAGCGCCACCACTGTCTTGCCGGTGCCCGGGCCACCCTCGATCACCAGCACCCCAGGGTGATCGAGCCGGATGATCTCGTCCTGCTCGGCCTGAATCGTCGCGACGATGTCGCGCATGCCGTCACCGCGCGGCGCGTTGACCGCCGCGAGCAGGGCGGCGTCGCCCCGGCCTCCCCGCTCTGCGTCACTGGGCCGGCCGAGGACCTCGTCGGTGAAATCGACGATGTGACGCCCGCGCGTGTGGAACTGGCGGCGGCGACGCATGTTCTCCGGCGTCGCAGCGGTGGCGATGTAGAAAGCCCGTGCCGCGGGTGCCCGCCAGTCGAGCAACAGCGGCTCGTACTCGTTCTCCTTGTCGAAGATGCCGATCCGGCCGACGTACGAGTGTTCGCCGAGAAGTGTGTCCAACCGGCCGAAACACAGCCCGTTGTCGGCTACGTCGAGCCGCCGCACCTCTTTGGCCAGCGCTCGCACCTCGGAATCCCGTTGCACGAGCGTGCCGCCGTCCTTCGTGTCGATGGGGCCCCGCAATGCCGCGTGGTAGCGACCCTTCACCTGGGCGCGCTCGGCGTCGAGCCGGTGGTAGAGCTCGGCCACATAGCTCCGCTCCGACCGCAGTTCGTCTTCGTATTCTCGAGTTGACACGTGCCCCCATCTGCCGCGACTTCTGGCTTAGGCCAGTGATTCTGCGGCACGACCGGGGTCTTGCCGCAAGCCCCCCGGTGCGCTATAGATTGATAGTGGAAGGGAAATCGCTCCCTTCCGTTTTCATGTGCGCCCTCTGCCGCGGAAGCTTGTTAAGCGTATGCGTCGCTGGCGCCGGCCCCTCCACCGCGCGGATAATGCGCGGATAACGCTATCGCTGAAATACCGTCGACCCATGAGGTCGAGATCCGTTCGGGTTGTCGCCGTAACGTTTGCGGTTCTGACGATCGCCGCGACGGCGTGCGCGAAGACGGGGGAGTCCGGCCCGGTGACGTCACAGGCCGCCGCTACGGCGGGGCCGGTGGACCGGCCATCCTGTGAGACTGCGATACCGGCGGCGTGGCAAAAGGCGATCGACGAGGGCAGCGTCAACACCGGAGGCGTGTCAAACGTGCCGATGACCGTTGGTCGGCGCGGCGAGGTCGCTGTCGCTCGCGACAACGGCGACTCCCGCGACGTCCTGCTGATCGGCGTAGACAAGACCGTCTCCGAGATCTACTCCGTGCCCGAGCCCAATCGAAACTGGGTCGGGTCCGTCGCGATGGACGAACGCTGGGTCGTCGTCGGCGTGGAACGCGCCCCGCGCGGTTCCAACGGGGTGATCCCCACGCTGGTCCGGATCGACGTGATCGACCGCCAGGGCGGTCCGACCCGCACCGTCGTGGAAGGCCGCGAAGAGGACTATGGATCCGGAGGCAAGACGATCGACTCGTTCGCCCTCTTCGGCGGCAAGGTGTACTGGATCACCCGCGAGAGCTATGCCGGTGACACCGGCTCCATCAAGTCCTACGACCTGAACACCGGTGCCGTGGAGGATGTTTCATCGGGTGCCATGCGCAACGTGCGCACCACCGCGGCAGGCCTGGCCTGGGAGGTTGCCTGGGACCAAAACAACGGCACCCGGTCTGAGCTGAAGATCCCCGACGAGCTGCCGCCCCCGGTCGCCGGCGCGGTCGGTACCGGTAAAGACCAGATGACCCTCGCCACCGACGGCAACGCCTACGCCTGGGCCACCGGCGTCGACCAGCGGGAAGCCGGCATCGCGTATTGGTCACCGAATTCCGGTCTCGTCCGCATCACCGGCAATATCACGGGCGGCGGGAAGCATCAGCTGACGCCGCTATATGTCGTCGGGCCGTACGTGGTGATCGACAGAGGGCGCAACGACGACAAGTACGACACCTTCGCGACCGTCGTCGATACCCGCTCAGGTGCGCGCACCTACCTGCGCCAGTTGGTCGGAGGAGCCAACGGCGGGACCATCGGGGTGGGCTATGGGGGCACTGTCAAGAACATCCCCTCGAGTGCCGGGGTCGTCCGCATCGACGCGCTCCCGCCGTTGTCCTGCTGACGCATGTTCATCGTCATTCTCGCCACCGTCCTGGTGCTCATGCAGGTAAGTCGTCGGGTTTGTCCTCCCTAGCGGTGGGTATCAACCAGCCAGCGCTGCAGAAAGTCGGCGTCAGCTCCTAACACTCCGGCTTGGGAAGGCGGTGCGGAATGATTGACTTCATCTGTCCGTCATGCGGACAGTTCAGCCTCGACGACGATGTCTGTGCCTCGTGTGCGGATGGTGCGGCTGACGACCTCGTCGCCTGACCCAACGTTCTAGTCGTCAGCGGCCCGACGCGCCCGGGCGCGGCGCTTGCCCTCGTGCATCGCGGCGACCCGGGCGACGGGGATCGTGCGACCGTGCTCGATCAAATCCGTTGGCAGACGCTGGGGTTCGGGCATCGACTCGGCCCACGGATCCCGATGTGCAAGTGCGCCGATTGCCGTGTGCACGGTGAAATCGGCCGGGTGGGCCCGATCCAGGTCCGCCCAGTCCAGGGGAAACGACACCGGCGTGCCCGGCCGCAGACGGGGGCTGTAGGCGGCGGCGACGGTGGCGCCACCGGCGCGGGTCGAGTCGACGAACACCTTTCCGCCGCGGTCCTCGACGATGAAGGCGGTAGTCGCCAGGTCGGGATCGAGCGCCTCGGCCCGAGCCGCCAGGGCACGCGTCGCCGCGGCCACATCGTCGACGGGCGCCGAGTCGTCGATGGGGACGAACACGTGAATTCCCTTGGCACCACTCGTCTTCACCGCGCCCGCCAACCCGCAGTCGGCGAGGGCGCGGCGCACCAGGTGCGCGACAGCGACAACGGCGGCGAAGTCGTCGTCGGCGGGTGGGTCAAGATCGAGCACCATATGCGTGGGCCGGTAGATGTTGTCGGCCAGGCCCAGCGTGGGGTGGTACTCGACGGCACGTTGATTGGCGAACCACAGCAGGGTTCGCCGATCGTCACAGAGCGCGTAGTGCACCTCCCGCTTGGAGGCCTCCGCCCATATCGCGATGGTCTTGACCCAGTCCGGGGTGTACTTCGGCACATTCTTCTGCATGAACGGCTGCTGTCCGCGGAGCACCCGCAACACGGTGAGCGGCCGGTCGGTCAGGCCAGGCAGCATCAGGTCGGCAACCGCGTCCAGATAGTCCACCAAGTCGCGTTTGGTGGCACCCGCGTCCGGGCTCAGCGGCTGGTCCAGGTTGGTCAGCTTCACCCCGGCGCGATGTTCCTCGGCGGTGCTCAATACTCGACGCCCACTCGCTCCGGTCCTCGCTCGTGCCTCGCTGCGATCCTCACTCGTGGTCGTCTTCGGTGCTCATACTCGATCACCCTATGTTTCAGCGCCGTCGGCCTCGCTGCGCTCTTCCTTCAGGCGGTCCTTGCTTCGCAACAGGCGAAGCAGGGTGACCAGCACCAGACCGCCGACGATGTTGGCGACGACCGTATAGCCGAACCAGCTGAGCCAGTCGAGGTATCCAAAAGGCGCGGCGCCGGTGAACATTGCGGCGAAGATCAGCAGCGAGTCCAGGATCGAGTGGAACATCTGCAGGCCGGCAAGCAGGAATGCCCCGGCGACCGCGGCGGCGATCTTCCCAAAGGCTGAATCGGCGTGCCGTGCTGCAGTGCGGGTCGCCGTGGTCTGATGGCGACTTCGCACCCGCGAGCGGGGAAGGGTCTATGGACTGGTGCTCGCGGGCGAGGGTGCGTGCACGAAGACTCGGATCTGGTCCCATGCCAGCATGCGGGTCATCGGGGTGATGACCATTCCGCCCAGCAGCGCGAGCGCGACCGATTCCGTGGACAGCGGGGCGTTCACGAAGTGCGTGGCGGCCTCGACGGCCACGTGATGCAATTTCGGGAACGCCGTCATGATCGGCCACATGATGGCCCAACCGCCGATGAGATTCGCTGCACCAGAGTGCCGCTCCACAGCTTCAGACGGGTTGAACCCGGCGTCGGCGCGTTTGGCGACGACCGTCGTGACCGGCACCGGAAAAGCCCTCGGTGAATAGTTCGCTTCGGGGCGCCCAGCAAGAGGGCGAGAAAGCCGATGGCGAGAGAAGCCAAACGCGCCCGCAAGTGGGCGGGTGTGTGGCGGTGGCGTTCGACACCGACAGATCAGGCGAGCACTCCCATCGCGACCTCGGTGCATCGCCCCGATCGGCTTGGGCGGAGTGAACCCAGTCACCAACACTCTCGCGCCAGGTGCAGCTGTGTGGCAGACGCTGGCTGCCTTCTTCGATCATTCGGTTGAATGCATGCTCGAGCTGATCTTCGAGCGGGCTGTCGGTATCCCCGAGGTCGCGCTTGCGTCGTCTGGCTCACAGCAAGAAGGCCTTTCGCGTGGATGCCGGGTGAAGCAACGGGGTACCCGCAAATGGCGCGACCTAGCAGCCACTGGTCGATCGGACGATTTCGTCCCGAGTAGGGTCCGACCCATCGCTTCTCAATTGCGGTTGCCGGGGTGGTCAATCCCGACGGTGTTCGTGGTCGGCGCGATCTCGCAGTATGTCGGGGCGGCTGTCGCCGTGTTCCTGTTCGAGACGACCGAACCGGCGACAGTCGCCTGGCTGAGGGCCGCGGGGGCCGCAGTGGCGTTGGTGGTGTGGCGGCGGCCGTGGCGTCGTGCATGGAGCAGGCGTCAAGCGGTCGTCGCGCTGATCTTCGGCCTCGTGACGATCGCCATGAATATCGCGATCTACGAAGCCATCGCCAGGATCCCGCTCGGGACCGCGGTCGCGATCGAGTTCCTCGGTCCGACGACGGTGGCGGCGCTGGGCTCGCGCAGACGGCGCGATCTCGCCTCCGTCGGTCTAGCCTCGCTCGGCGTGCTGCTGCTGGCCGGAGTGGAGTTCGACGCGAATCTGCTCGGAGTGCTGTTCGCGTTGGTGTCGGCCGCGATGTGGGCCGGATACATCCTGGTAGGCAAGCGGGTGGCAGACACCGGCGACGGTCTGGACTCCCTGGCGATCGGGATGTCGATGGCCGCGGTCGTTCTCGCGCCGGTCATCCTCGTTCCGCAGGCCTATGTCGATGTCTCGGTGTTCTCCGATTCGCGGACCTGGCTGCTCGGCCTCTGCATCGGTCTGCTGTCGACCGCGATCCCCTATGCGTTGGACCAGCTGGTGCTGGTCCAGATCGGTAGCGCGAGGTTTGCACTCCTCTTGGCGCTCCTGCCCGCGACCGCGACCCTGATCGGTGTGGTGGTGTTGCGCCAGATTCCGACACTTCTGGAAGTCATCGGAATCACGCTGGTCATCGTCGCGCTGCTGCTGAGCGCGCGGGATGCGACGAAGTCGGAGTCGGCGCGGTGGCATCCTGGCTGAGTGGGCTTGCTCATCGTCAGGCTGGTGGAGTTGCTGATCGTCATCGTGCCGTTGATCGGCGTGATCTTCGCCGGCTTCAAGGCGGTCTCCAGGGTGCGCGAACGCTTGGACGAGACCCCGGCCGTCGGGGCGCCGGAGGGCGGCAGCAGCAACAAATCGGCGCAGCGGCAGGCGATTGTGCGGACCGCGAGGGAGCACGACCGGACCGATACCCGATGGCTGGACTACGAGCTCGACGTCACGAAGCTGCTCGACTATCCGCTGATGACCGACATGCGGGACCCCCACACGCAGCGATTCCACCGCGCGAAGCTGCGGGCGGATCTGCTCCGTCCCGCCGATTCCGCGGACCTTCTCGACGACGGTGACGCCGCGCGTGAATACCGCGACGCCGTGGAGGAGTACGTGACGGCGTTCGACGTCGCCGAGGCCGAAGCGATCCGCAGGCGAAGACGCGACTTCTCACGGGAGGAGCAGCAGCGCCTCACCCGCGCGCACAGCGCACTGCGGATCGCGTCGGATACTGCGGCAACGCCGCAGGAGCGTGAGCGTGCCTTCGAGGTCGCCGGGCGGGAACTCGACGGCCTGATCGTGCTGCCCGAGCGCACACGCGCGGCGATAGAACGCGGGATCGCGGGTGAGCTCGGTAGCTAGCCCAAGCGGCTACGGCATGCCCTGAGTGAGCACCGCGTCCAGGGCGGCGATCGATCCGGGCTCTCCGGAGATCTCCACGGTGCCGCCGCGGGTCCACGTCCACAGTGCGAGGTCCTCTACCGGCGCGCTGACGACCGCTGTCGGTTCACCGGCGCTCGCCCGTACCGCGCGGGGGGCTTCGACGGCGTGGTCGGATTCCGTTGCGGCCCAGGAGCCGAGTTCGACCAGCCACCTCGAGCCGGTGTCGGTCGCGACGAATTCCACCACGCTGCGGGGACGATATTCCGCGCCGTCCGGCATCCACCCCCACATCACGTCCACGGCGTGGTCGACGGCACCCGCGGCAACATCCCGGGCGATCGTGCTGACGGGCAGGCCCGCCGTCAGTTCGGCGTCCACGCGGTGCATCGTCGCCTCATACGTCTGCATGCGTCGGGTGAACCCGACGGTCTGGTCGGGTGAAAACCACGACCAGCAGCGCTCGGCGTCGTCGCGGTCGAACAGCTGGCGCAGCAGCGCAGCCGTCGCCTCGTCACGCAATGCGCATATCTCCTCCACCGTGTCGGGACGATCCGGCTTGGCCTGCTCGACCGCGGGCAGGTCGGCCTCGCGCAGGACTCCGCGCGAAAGAATCTCGGCCCAGAAGAAGTGAACGTTGGTCAGGTGCCACAGAAGATCGGCCGCGGTCCAGTCCGGACACGTCGGGCAGCGGGCATCGGGATCGGCGGCGGACAGCACCTCGGCGAGTCGCTGCGATTCGGCGTCGATGATCGCGATGCGGTCCATCTTCTCAGCCGGCCGGCGGTGCTAGCCGGCGTTCTCCTCGACGAGCGACTCGTCGTGGCCGTTGACGTGTGACTCGTCGCCCTCGTGGTGCTCGTGCTCGTTGTGCTCGGGTTCAGGCTCGGGGTAGTGCAGATGTTCGGTGCCGGGCACCCCGCCGAGGGCGTCGATAGTGTCCCTGATCTTTGCCGCTTCTTCGTCGTTGGGTTCCCCGCCCGCCTCGAGCTCGTCGGGGCGATGGGTGGGCAACCCAGCGCCGTTGGCCACCTCTTCGGCCGACAGCTTGGCGTGCACGCGTGTGACGTACAGCTGCTGGCCCAGGCTCGACCCTGGTGCGGCGGCGGCGTGTTCCATCAGGCTGTCGTAGCGCCGGCGAACATTGCTCAGCTCCACGATCACCGCAGGTGAGGGCCTGTTGCTGCTGGCCGCGTCGGTCAGCGCGGTGCGCAATTTCCGCATGCCCTCCAGCACGACGTCCGCACGCTTGTGGAACTTCTTGTCCTCGGCGAACGGCAGCGCGTCGATGGCGGCGCTGTACATGTGCATCGCCGCCTCGGAGAGACTGACGATGATCGACGAATCATCTTGTGGCGCGGCTTGTCCCATGGCCCCTCGAATCTCTACAGGTCACTTCCGAACTCGGTGAGCAGCCGACGAAGCGTGCCTTGCCCGTCGCCCGACTCGACTTGAGCACGGATTGACCCTAGCGGTCCATCCCGTCGCGCGTCACCGCGAGGCCCGATGCTCCGCTCTGACGTGCGCAGTCACCGTCAGCCCGACCTCGGGGACGCCAAGCCGGGCCGACGGTGTGAAGATGGGTGCGCGGCGCGGCCCTAGTCTGTTACCCGCGAGGCGGGAGGCTCGGGCCGGAACGGGAGGTCTAGATGACCGGACTTGTGGAATCCACCAGGGCCGGTGAGCAGTCGGAAGAGGGCGAGGTGCGCGACGTCACCGAGCCGATACCCCAGGCGATGCCGGCCCGTCGTGGCGGCGGCTGGTTTGCTGCGATCGACGGCTGGCGCGGAGTCGGCTGGCTGGCCTGCGGCGCAGTGGGCGGCCTGGCCATCGCGTGGTTCGTCTTTCTGGCGCCCGGCGAGACGGGCTCCAAGGCGGACTGGTTCTTCGGGGCCGCGGTCTTCTGTGTCGTGCTGGTTGCGCTCTGGCAGACGGTCAGCATCCAGCGGCAGGCGGAACAGAAGGCCGTCGAGGCTGCCGAGCGATTCCACCGGGCCCTGGCCACCGCCGAGCAGCGGTCGGCGCGCGAACTGGCGCTGACGCAGGAGCTGCACAAGGCCGAGATGGAGCGCCAGCAGGATTCGCACCGCATCGAGATGGAGGCGCATCGCGAACTGGCCAGGCTCGAGCGCAGTCACCTGGTCAATCAGCTGCAGCGGCAGGCGATGATCGAGGTGTCACGCGCCGTCAGCGCCCAGACCCAGATGCTGGCAACGCTGTGGAATCGGGGTGCGAGCGTCCTGGGAAGCAAGGACCGCGACGAGCGGGAGCAGGCCATGCTGCCGATCTTCGAGCAGATCGGAGATATCGTGAACGACTTCTCGATCGAGCTCGGGAACGCGCACCTTCTCGTCACCGACGATGGACTTCAGCAGGCGCTCCACCGCGTCAACGAGGCCGTCCTGATGGCCATCAGGGTCGCGCAGGACGTCTGCGACCACGTCGTCGACGGCCGCTCACCTCAGCCCAATCCGATCCCGCCGGTGCAGCGGCTCATGCACGAAAGAGCCGCAGAGGCAAGGCGTCTCGCGTGGAACCTGCTGCGAACCGGCCTCGACGAGAGCGCAACCGAGGCCGAGTAGTAGCGCAATCACCAGGTGTTTGAGGCGTGAGACGCGCATCATGGCGCGGTGAGCGAAATCGCCGGCCCCGTCGATCGGGTGGTCGTCGTCGGTGCAGGCATCGCGGGGACTGGCCGCGGCGGCACGGCTGCGCAAGGCCGGCATCGCATGTGTGGTGCTCGAGGCGCGCGACCGAATCGGCGGGCGGCTGTACACCATCGACCTCGCGGGCACACCTGTCGACCTGGGCGGCTCGTGGATCCACCACCCCATCGGCAACCCGGTGACGGTGTACTGCGACGAACACGGCATCGCACGCGACGGCGGCGACCCCGTCCCGTCGCTGTCGGCGTACGACCACGCCGAGGGCCGGCGCCTCGATCGCGCCGAGGTCGAGAGGTATGCCGTTGTGGAGTCCGAAGCGTTCTGGGATGCCGTCGAGGAACTGAGCCAACGGCTGGGCCCCCAGGCGAGCGCATACGACGCGATCGAGACCCACATCGCCGATCGCGGTCTCGCCGGGGACGACGCGCGGCGGGTCCACCAGGAGCTGATGGCGGAGGTGGAGGCCGACGCCGCCGACCGTGCCGACAACCAGTCACTGCGCTGGATCGCGGTCGCCGACCTGTTCGAGGGCGACCTGTTCGGCGACCTGCCCCGCAACGGATATCGATCAGTGGTCGACCAACTCGCTGCCGGGCTCGACGTCCGGTTGAACGCCGAGGTCGTGGACGTGGTGGTTGGAGCCGACGGCGTCCGCTTGACGTGCGCGGACGGCTCGATCGAGGCCTGCTCTCACGTCGTCGTCACGGTGCCGCTCGGTGTGCTCAAGCGGGGCCGCCCGCGATTCGACCCGCCACTGCCTGCGCCGACGCAGCGGGCGGTCGACTCGCTCGGGTTCGGCCACTACGAGAAGATCGCGCTGCGCTTCGAGTCGCCGTTCTGGCGCGACGACGGCATCTCACATCTGATCGTGTTCCCCACTAATGCCGACGAGCCGACGATGTGGGTCTTCGACCTCGACGCATTCGGGGCGGGCCCGGTGCTGTGCGCGCACCTGTTCCACACGCTGACGCCGTACGCGCTCGACCGCCCGCCAGAGCAGGCCGTCGACTGGCTGCGAGATTCGCTGGCAGGCGTTTTCGGCCATCCGGTGCCCGAACCCATCGCGTCCGTGGTGACGTCGTGGGCTGATGATCCCTTCACCGGCGGCGCCTACACGCACTGTCCGCCGACCACCGACCCGGCCATGCTCGATCTGCTCGGCGAGCCCGTGCACGGTCGGCTGGTGTTCGCGGGCGAACACACCCACAGTGCGCGGACCGGTTACGCAGACGGCGCATACGCCACCGGGCTTCGAGCCGCCGAACGGCTCGGCGCCTAGTAGCCGACGGGCGCGTTGACGCCGTTGGGCGCCGGGTCCGGTACCGGCACGCACAATCCGGTCTGCACGTCGAGCGCCTTTCCGGGCAGACAGAACGGCGCGCAGGCGCTGGCGCCCGCTGTCTCGCCGGGCAGGCAGGCAGAGCTGACCGCGGGCGTGAAGACGACGACCCCGGCCATCGGCAGCGTGGCCAGCGTCGCCGCGGACACGGCCGCTGCCGCAAGCCGTAGCAATGAGCGCGTCATCGTGGCTCTCAGGGTAGCGCCGAGGTATGGCAGCCTCAACGGTGTGATCAGCCGCAAACGAGTCGTCATCGCGGGCCTCGGCGACAGCGGAGTGCTCACGGCCATCCAGCTGGCCAAGCACTACGACGTCGTCGGGATCTCGGCCAAGCCCGCTTTGGTGAGCGGGCAGGAACTCGGCTGGCGGCTGTCGCGGCCCGAGGAATGGGCCCGCGCCAACTGGATTCCCTTCGACCGGTTCCGTGCCCTGGATCGGGTGCGCACAGTGCACGGCACATTGGCCGGCGTGGACCTCGACGCCCGCACCGTGTCCGTCCGCGGCGATGACGGGGCGTCGTCGCATGAGCCCTACGACGCGCTGCTCATCTCGACGGGAGTGACGAACGGATTCTGGCGCACCCCAACGCTGCAGTCGCACAACGAGATCGGCGACGATCTACGCAACGCGCACACGAAGCTGATCGATGCGAGGTCGGTGATCGTCGTCGGCGGCGGCGCCGCGGCCGTCAGCAGCGCCGCACAGGTCGCCACCACCTGGCCGGACAAGCGGGTCGACCTGTACTTCCCCGGCGAGCGTGCGCTGCTGTCACATCACCCCCGAATCTGGTCGAAGGTCGAGCGCCGGCTCACCGACGCAGGGGTCGGGCTGCACGCCGGGCACCGCGCGGTGATTCCCGACGGCTTCCTGTGCGACGCGCTCACCGGCGACCCGGTCCAGTGGAGCACCGGACAACCGTCCGCAACCGCGGATGCGGTGCTGTGGGCGATCGGGCGGGTGCGGCCGAACACCGGCTGGTTGCCGCGGGAGCTGCTCGACGAGCAGGGCTTCGTCCGGGTCACCGAGCATCTTCAGGTCCCCGGCCAACGCGGCGTGTTCGCGGTGGGTGACGTGGCGGCGACCGACCCGCTTCGAAGCTCGGCCCGCAACCGCGGGGACGGGATCGCCGCCCACAACATTCGTGCGGAGTTCGAAGACCGGCCGCTGCGTTCGTTCCGGGCGCCGAAGCGCCGCTGGGGTTCGGTGCTCGGCGTGCAGCCCGACGGGTTGGAGGTGTTCACCCCCAAGGGCCAGGTGTTCCGCTTCCCGGCATGGTCGTTCGACCGAGTGCTGATGCCAGTCATCGTTCGATGGGGGATGTACCGCGGGGTCCGTGAAAACCAACCGATTAGCCTGACACCGTGACCGCGAAGTGGACACCGGCCCGGCTGGGCGACCTGACGGGTAAACGCATCATCGTCACGGGTGCGACCAACGGCGTCGGCCTCGGCACCGCGCGTGCGCTGACCCGGGCGGGCGCGCACGTGATCATGGCAGTGCGCAACACCGAGCTCGGGGCGCAGCGGGCAAAGGAGATCGGCGGCTCGACCTCGATCGGAAAAATCGACCTCGCCGACCTGGCGTCGGTGCGGGCCTTCGCCCATGCGCTCGACGACGACGTCGACATCCTGATCAACAACGCCGGCATGCTCACTCAGACACGGGAAGACACCGTCGACGGGTTCGAGAAGACCCTCGGCACCAATCTGCTCGGCCCGTTCGCGCTGACGAATCTCATCTTCCCGAGGCTGCGCAGCCAGATCATCAATGTCGGATCGCACGCCCATCGAAGCGCCACACTTCGGCTGAACGATATGCATCTTCGCACCGGCAAGTGGACCATGATGGGCTCCTACGCCCGCTCGAAGCTCGCGGTGATGCTGTGGGGCCTCGAGCTCGATCGCAGGCTGCGGGCCGCGAATTCGCCTGTCGTCAGCCAACTCACGCATCCGGGTTGGGTCGCCTCGAATCTGTCCAACGTCTCCGACAAGCCAGTCCTGGCCGCCGCCGACAGAGTCGTCAGGAAGGTGGCCAATGTGGTCGCGAATGACATCGACGCCGGCGCCGCGTCGACGTTGTACTGCATCAGCGAACCGGTGCCACCCGGTAGCTACATCGGCTACGACGGCCCATTCGGGTTGTCGGGTCCACTGGTGATGCTCGGCCGGACCGCACTGGCGGGCGACTACGAGGCCGCCGCCAAGTTGGTTGATTTCGCCGAAAAAGAAACCGGCACAAAGCTTCCCGTCTAGCCAGGCACGCCGTCGGCCACCCGCGGGGCCTTCTCCGCCGCCGAGCTGTCCACGTTGTCGAGCACCAGCTCCGCGACCCTTGACCGGTGCTGCTCGGCCGTGCCCAGCAGCGCGGCGTCGGTGCTGGCCCGCTTGAAGTACAAGTGCGCCTGGTGTTCCCAGGTGAACCCGATGCCGCCGTGCACCTGGATGGTGTCGGCCGCGATCCGGCTGAGCGCCGCCGAACATGTCGCCGCAGCGATGCTCACCGCTAGCGCCGGATCGTCGGATCCGTCCGTCAGTGCCCACACCGCGTGATAAGCGGCGGAGCGGGCGTGCTCGAGGTCGACGAGCAGGTCCGCCAGTCGGTGCTTGACCGCCTGGAACGACCCGATCAGCCTGCCGAACTGCAGCCGTGACTTCGCATAGTCGACCGACAGGTCGAGCAGATGCTGTCCCGCGCCGACCTGCTCGACGGCCAGCAGCGCCAACCCGACCTGCAATGCGTGCTCGATGACCCGTTCGGCCTCACCAGGACCGGCCACCAGCCGGCCCGGGGCACCAGACAATTCGACCGTGGCCTGCGGCCGGGTCAGGTCGAGCGTGCCCAGCGGGGTGCGCCGCACCTCGGCCGCCGAGGCGTCGACGGCATACAGCGACACCCCGTCGGCACCCCGTGCGGCCACAAGCAGGTCGTCCGCCGCGCCCGCGTCGACGACGCGCTCGACGGTGCCGGTGAGGGCGTCGCCGTCGGCGGTGACCGAGACCGTGTCCGGGGCTCCCGCGTGTTCGGGAACGACGAACGCCGCGGTCCTGCGGCCCTCTACCAGCTCGGCGAGCACCTCGTCACGGACATCGCCCGACGGCGCCGCCACCAGCGCTGGGATCGCGAGGAACACCGTGCCGAACACCGGACCACACGCCAGCGACGCACCCAACTCCTCGACCGCGACGGCCTGGTCGACCAGCGAGCCGCCGACACCGCCGTCGGCTTCGGGCACCGACAGCGCGAGCACGCCGAGCTCGGAGCCGAGCCGCGCCCACACCTTGGCGTCGAACGGCGGGTCGGATTCCATCAGCCCGCGGACCGTCTGCTCGTCGAAGTTCTCCGCGCAGAACTTGCGCACCGCGGTGCGCAGCTGGTTCTGCTCGTCGGTGAAGGTGAACTCAGCCACGGGGAATCTCCTTCCACGGCATGCCCGCGTCGGCACGCAGATCACCGGGCAACCCGAGCACCCGCTCTCCGAGAATGTTTCGCATGACCTCTGACGTGCCGCCCTCGATGGTGTTGGCGCGGCTGCGCAGGAACCGCTGCTGCAACGGTCCGCGCCAGTCGGCGCCGTCGCCGGCTCCGTCGCCCATCCCGTAGCCGTCGTACAGAATCCCTTCCGGCCCAAGCAGATCCATGCACCACTGGTAGATGTGCTGGTTCAGTTCGGCGCCGACCAGCTTGCCGATGGAGCCCTCGGGACCGGGGCCGCCGACGGTGGCCGACGCGCGTGAGCGCTCCGAGGTGAGCCGCTGAGCTTCGGCGCGCAGCCACAGCTGGGTGAGCCGGTCCCGCAGCACCGGGGTCTGCAGATCGGGACGAGACGCCCACAGCGAGACCGCGTCGGCGATCGTGCCCGCACCTCGCCTGCTGCCACTGGCGCCCAGCGCGCTGCGCTCGTTCATCAGCGTGGTCATCGCGACCCGCCACCCGTCCCCGACCGCACCGAGCCGGTGTGTGTCCGGGATGCGGGCGTCGGCCATGTAGACCTCGTTGAACTCCGCTTGGCCGGTCATCTGGCGTAACGGCCGGGTCTGCACGCCCGGTGCGTGCATGTCGAGGACGAAATACGTCAACCCTTTGTGCTTCGGCAGGTCCGGGTTGGTGCGCGCGAGCAGCAGACCCCAGCGGGCGCGGTGCGCCAGGCTGGTCCAGACCTTCTGCCCGTTGATCACCCAGTCGTCGCCGTCGGGCACCGCCGAGGTCGCCAACCCGGCGAGGTCTGAGCCCGCGCCCGGCTCCGAGAACAACTGGCACCAGACGTCCTCGGCGGTGGCCAGCGGCCGCAGCAGCTCGCGCTTCACCTCGTCGGTCTGGGCGTGCTCGCGCACGGTCGGTGCCGCCATCCCGTAGCCCATCGGGTTCAGCGCGAGTGGCACCGGGCCGCCTGCGCCCTGCAGAATCCCGTCGGCGATGGCCTGGAGGCCGCGCGAAACACCAATGCCACCAAGGCCTTCGGGAAAGTGCACCCACGAAAGCCCGGCGTCGTAGCAGGCGCCGAGGAATTCAGGTATCGGGACGGACTTCGGGTCGTGGTCGGCCACGACCCGCCGGGCTAGATCGGCGACGCGGTCCGTGTCAGCGGCGTTGCTCATTCAGCCACGATAGGAGGTGACCGGAGTGCCGCGAAGCGTGGGTCCGCTGGGTATTGTCTAGGCGTTGTCACTAAAGAAGAAGGTCAGCGCGACCGGGTGACGTTATGCAAAGGACGTGATTACCCATGCGCGCGCCGCTTGATCCTGCAAGCATGCCTGCACCGGACCCCGGAGTGGTCCGCACGGCGGGCGGACAACGGCTGTCGGTGCTGCTCGTCGAGGACGACAGGGCCGATGCGATCTTGGTCGAGGAGCTCATCGCCGACGCGGCCGTCGATATCGGCTGCGCGTGGGCTCAGTCGATGGCCGACGCCGAGCGTGAGCTGACGCTCGCCCGTCCGGACTGCGTGCTGCTAGATCTGAATCTCCCCGACGCCGACGGGATCGCCGCCCTCGAACGAATCAGGAAGGCCGACCCCAACATTCCGATCGTGGTCCTGACCGGGCTCAACGATGAGCACTTCGGGATCTCGGCGGTTGCCTCCGGCGCGCAGGACTATCTCGTCAAGGGCCGGGTCGAACCGGAGATGCTGAGACGCGCGGTGCTCTACGCCATCGAGCGCAAGCGGGCCGAGCTCACCGCGGTCGAGCTGCACGCCAGCCAACTGCGCGCCCGGGAGAACGCTCGTCTGGAGCGCGGCCTGTCACCGTCCCCGCTGCTGCTGGACAACCCCGGCGTAGAAATCATCGCGCGCTACGTGCCCAGTCGAGAGAATGCGCTGCTCGGCGGCGATTTCTACGACTTCGTGCAGACCCAGGATCGGACGGTGCACGTGATGATCGGCGACGTCGCGGGCCACGGCCCCGACGAGGCGGCGCTCGGCGTGGCGCTGCGTATCGCCTGGCGTGCGCTCACGTTCGCCGGTTTGCGTGGCCCCGACCGGATGCGGGAGCTCGAGCGGATCCTGGAGACCGAACGCGCAGGCAAGGGCATTTTCGCGACGGTGTTGAGCCTCGCTATTCCGACCCAGGGGTCCCGCATCCACACGGTCCGCGCGGGGCATCCCGGAATGCTGCTGCACGGCCAGGGCACCGTGGATTGGCTCGAGCCGCCCGGTGGCCCGGCGCTGGGGCTGGCTTCCGGCGACTGGGAATACCACCAGGTGGACTGGCCCGCGGGCACGGGCCTGGTCCTGCTCACCGATGGACTGTTCGAGGGACATTCGGGGCAGGGCAACGAACGCCTCGGTGAGGAAGGACTACTGGAATTGGCGCGCTCACTCGCGCACCTGCCGGGCCCCGCGTTCGTCGACGCGCTCATCGATGAAGCCGCACAGCGCGCGCAGGCGTATGGCGGGCTCACCGACGACATCGCAGTTGTACGCGTGGAGCGCACGACCGGATGAGCGGGCCCGGCCGACGACTGACCGTGCAGGGCTGGCAGAACCTGGTGCTCGCCGCGATGGGAGTGGTGGTGCTCACCGGATTGGTGGCTGGGGCGCTGCTGATGCACCGCACCGACGTGCTGGCGCGGGAGTTGATCGACAACATCCAGCCGGCCCGGGTCCAGGCCTATGCGCTGCAGGCGGCGGTGCGCGACCAGGAGACCGCGGTCCGCGGCTACGTCATCACGGCCGACAAGCAGTTCCTCGAACCGTATTTCGCGGGACAACAAGCCGAACAAACAGCGGCGGAGAACATCAGGGAGCGAGTGGGCACACGGCCGGATCTGATGACCGACCTGAATGCGATCGAGGAAGCCGCCGCGGCGTGGCGGACGACGTACGCGGAACCCGTCATCGCCAGTGTCACACCCGGGGTTCCGGCCGCGCCGAGCCGCGATCTGACCGGTCGCGGCAAGGACGAATTCGACCACATCCGAACGCTTTTCGATCGGCAGAACGACAATTTGCGGCTAGCCCGGACGAACGGAACAGCCCAGCTCGACCGGATGCGTCACTCGCGCGACGGCTTGGCCCTCGCCATGGTGGCGGCATTCGTGGCGATGGCGATTGTTCTCGCGTTTCTGGTCAGGAGCGCGGTCACCCGACCGCTCAACGCGCTCGCGGCGGCATGCCGTCGCATCGCCGGCGGGAACTTCGGCGAACGCATCGCGCCGCGCGGGCCGCGCGATATTCGTTCCATCGCCGCCGACGTCGAGAACATGCGGCAGCGCATCGTCGACGAACTGGAAGCCACGCGCTCCGCACGTTCCGCACTCGACGAGCAGGCCGAGGAATTGCGACGGTCCAACGCCGAACTCGAGCAGTTCGCCTACGTCGCCTCGCACGACCTTCAGGAGCCGTTGCGCAAGGTCGCGTCCTTCTGTCAGCTGCTCGAGAAGCGATACGGCGACCAACTCGACGAGCGCGGCACCGAATACATCGGGTTCGCGGTCGACGGCGCCAAGCGCATGCAGGCGCTCATCAACGACCTGCTCACCTTCTCCCGGGTCGGGCGTCTCGGCTCCACCCACACCGAGGTGGACCTCAACGCGACGCTCGACTCGGCGCTGGAGAATCTGTCCACAGCCATCGAGGAGGCGAAGGCGCAGGTCGTGCGCCCCGACCACCCGCTGCCCATGGTGGACGGCGATCCCACGCTGCTGTCGATGGTGTGGCAGAACCTCATCGGCAACGCGGTGAAATTCCAGCTAGAGGACACCGTGCCGCGGATCGTCATCGAGTGCGAGAAGGGCAGCGGGGTGCACGAGGACGAATGGGTCTTCGGTGTCTCCGACAACGGCATCGGGATCGCCGAGGAGTTCGTCGACAAGGTATTCGTCATCTTCCAGCGCCTGCATGTCCGTGAGGTGTACAGCGGGACGGGAATCGGTCTAGCGTTGTGCAAGAAGATCGTCGAGCATCACGGCGGCTCCATCAGGGTCGACACGACCTACACCCAGGGCACCCGGATCCTGTTCACATTGCCCGCTACCCCGACCACCGAGCCCAACGCGATCCCAATAGCCCTTTCGGAAGGAACACACGAGTGACATCAGCGACTCGAGCCATCGACGTCCTACTGGTCGAGGACGACCCCGGCGACGAGCTCATTACCCGGGAAGCGTTCGAGCACAACAAGATCAACAACAACCTCCATGTCGCCCACGACGGCCAGGAGGGACTGGACTTCCTGTACCGGCGCGGCGGTCATGAGCAAGCGCCACGGCCCGATTTGATACTGCTCGACCTGAACCTACCGAAATACGATGGCAGACAGTTGCTCGAGAAGATCAAGTCCGACGCCGATCTGTGCCACATCCCGGTGGTCGTGCTGACAACCTCGTCGGCCGAAGAGGACATCCTGAAGAGCTACAAGCTGCACGCCAATGCCTACGTCACCAAGCCGGTCGACCTGGACCAGTTCATGAGCGCGGTCCGGCAGATCGACGAATTCTTCGTGCAGGTTGTGAAGCTGCCGAAGCCCTGACGCGGGGCGTCAGGTCACAGCGCCCTGCGCCGCGGCGACATGGTCCCATTCGAGTGCCACCCGGGTGCCCATCGACGACGAGTCGATAGAGGCCCGGTCGGCCAACGCCCGCATCAATGGAATTCCCCGGCCACGGGAGATGCGCCTCGTCTCGGGGTCGGCACTGCGCCAGGCGCCGTCGTCGGTCACGGTGACCGTCAGGACCGCCGCTCCGCAGTCGTAGCCGGCGCGCAGATGCATCGCGCCCGGCTGGGCGGCCGCCGTGTAGGCGAACTCGGCGGCGTTGGCCAGTGCCTCGTTGACGGCCAGCAGAACGTCGTTGGCCTTCGTCGCGTCGAGTGCGAAGTACCGCCGGAGCCAGACGGCGAACTCCTGGCGCATCTGCGAGGCGCGTGCGGCGTCAGCGAGCACGTCAATATGCTCGAACTGAGTGCTGGAGTCGCGCTGTCCGGAATCTGCCATCTCAGCCTGCTGGCTACCCGATCGCGACCCGTTTAATTCGTCAGCGCGGCGAGTGCTTCATCGAGTGTGGCGTAAAGGTCGATGACGTCGGTGACGCCGACGAGCTTCAGCGGCCTGCTGGTGGCCGGGCCGTCGGCGACGACGGCGAACCGGATGGCCGGGGCGAGCTCGTCCTGGGCGGCGATCAGCACGCCCATGCCCGCGGAAGCGAGGAACTCCACGGAGCTCATATCGACGACGACGGCGGCCGGGGAGCTCTTGGCGGCCTCGGCGATCGCCTTCTCGAGTTCGGGGGCGGTGAGCATGTCCACTACACCGGTGACCCCCACGACGCTGACGCCGGCAATGCGGCGTTCCTCGAGCGTGCAGTTGCTACCTGCCGCGCCGGTGTCGACACTTCGGCCGGAATCGGGACCGCTATCCATGCTCACCTCCACAAACTCGACCGCCCAATCGGCGACAGCACCGCGAGTTTACCGGCAGCCACGGAATAGCAGCCAGACGGTAGCGGGTTGCCCACAGCATGACTGCCACTGGATTCGACCCGCATGCGCTGCTCGCCGAGAACCGACTCGGTGTGCTCGCGACGATCAAGTCGAACGGACTGCCCCAACTGTCGCCCGTCACCCCGTTCTACGACCGGACCGCCGGCATCATCTATGTGTCGATGACCGAGGGGCGGGCCAAGACCGCCAACCTGCGCCGGGAGCCGCGCGCCGCTCTCGAAGTGACCAGCACCGACGGCTGGGCGTGGGCCACCGCCGAGGGCGCGGTGACGCTGACCGGGCCTGGCACCGATCCGCATGGTCCCGAGGTGGAGGCGCTGGTGGACTACTACCGCAGCGCGGCCGGTGAGCATCCGGACTGGGACGAATACCGGTCGGTGATGGTGGCCGATCGCCGGGTGCTGATGGCGATGACGGTGGCACGCGTCTACGGCGAGAAGATCCGCTGAGATTCGCTGACCCGCGGAATCTCGGCGGTGATGCGGTCCAGCAGGGCGGGATAGCGGTTGGCTTCGCGATGGTTGCCCGGTTTGCCACTGCTGATCAGCCCGGCGGCCAGGCCGCGCTCCGGGTCGGCCCACACGGCGATGTTGGTCAGACCGGTATTGCCGAACGCCGCGGCCGCATCGCGGCCGAACGGGCCGAATCGCTTGTTCCCGAGCATGTAGCCGGTGCCCCAGCGGCGCGGCGCGAATCCGTCCGCGATGTCGGGGCGCAAGCGACGGCATTCCTTGGTGGCGGCGCGCAGCGTGTCCGGCCGCATCACCCGCACACCGTCGAGCTCGCCGCCGCGCACCAGAATCTCGGCGAACCGCGACATCTCGTCCGCCGTTGACACGAGGTTGGACGACGGCACGACGCCGGTGAGGAACAGCGGCGTGTTCCCGAACGGGATGATCTCGCGCATGGTCCCGCCGACCGCGATCTTGAAGGCCTTGGCTATCGGCGGCGGCAGCGGCTTGCCGGTCGTGTGACTGGGCGCCACCAGCGGGACGTCCTGCTCGGCGACGCCGAAGTTCGTCCACCGGAACCCGAGTGGGTCGAGGATCTCGGTGGCGAGGATCTCGCGGATGTTCCTGCCGGTGGCGGCCGCGACGATCTCACGAACCAACGGGCCCCACGTCACACCGTGGTAGATGTGCACCAGCCCGGGCCGATGGAGCGGTTTCAGCTCGCCGAGCTTTCTCCGCGCGTATTCGGTGTCGTCCATCCGGTTCAGGTCGGGCCTCGGCCCGGTCGCAAACGGCACGCCTGCGCTGTGGGTGATGACATGCCGGATCGTGGTGCGGTCCTTGCCGTGGCTGGTGTAGGTAGGCAGGTACTCGCAGACGCGGTCGTCGAGTGAGAACGCGCCGCGCTCAACCAGCATGTGCACCACCGTCGTCGCCACGGCCTTGGCGGCCGACCATGCGCAGAACGGGGTTTCCGTTGTGACGGGCACCCTTTCGGCGTCCGGCGGGTCATCGGGAGCATTGCCCCAGCCATGTCCGATCGCCCGATTCAGCACCACCTTCCCGTTGTGGCGCAGGCACAGCTGGATCGCCGGGTGCATGCCCGCCGCATACCAGTGCCGCGCCGCCTGCCAAATCCGGTCGACTGCCGCGGGGTCGATCTCGGAGTGGTCTTCGGCGCCCACGGAGGTGACGGCGTCGAGGTCGGCCGGAACCCGGACTCGCCCCTCGGTGTTCATGACTCGACTCCCACTCGCTCCGGTCCTCGCTCGTACCTCGCTGCGATCCTCACTCGCGGTCGTCTTCGGTGTTCATGCCCGTCATGCCTGCTTTCTGTGCAACGTCGCGGTGAGGTGGTGTTGCAGCGGCTGACCCACCGCGCTCATGTGAAGCGTGTAGGTCATCTCGTCCCCGTCGACGCGGATGGAACGCCCCAGCGCCGTCACTTCTTTTGCGGAGGCACTGCGGCCGATCGCCGTGGCGACCAGTTCCATCTCGATGGTGGTTCCGTGCACCGACAGCGTCCCCTCGTCGATCTCGGTGACGCCGGTGGGGTGCGCCAGCACCATCTCGACCCGGCCGTCAGACGGAACCCGGACGAATCCGGTCTCGGCGTGCAGGGGACGACCATCATCGTCGGACTTCGTCCGCTGGCCATAGCTGAGAAAGGGCTTGCCGACGTGGGTGAACACCACTTCTTCGAAGTAGCCGAACGGCTCGATAGTCGGGTAGTCGCCTGCGCCGTGACCTGCCCAAGTGCCCAGCAGGGGCGCAAGGATTGCGATGCCGGGGTGCAGATCGGCCACGCCCGACACCATACGGGTTCGCCGTGGGTCCATCGCGGGTACTAGGTACCGGTGGCCGCGGATCGAGAGCACGGTTTGCCCGAGAACATCGAGGCCTGTCTGTTCGATCTCGACGGGGTTCTCACCGACACGGCAAGCGTGCACCGCAAGGCCTGGAAGGCGATGTTCGACGCGTATCTGAGTGCGCGGGCCGAGCGGACGGGGGCGAGGTTCGTTCCGTTCGACAGCACGACGGACTATCAGACATACGTGGACGGCAAGACCCGCGAGGACGGCGTGCGGTCGTTTCTCCAGAGTCGTGACATCACGGTGCCGGAGGGCGATGCCGACGACGCGTCGGCCGAGACAGTGCGGGGTCTGGGTACGCGGAAGAACGAGTTGTTCCGGCAGGCGCTCCGATCCGACGGTGTGGAGGTCTTCGACGGATCGCGGCGCTACCTCGAGGACGTCTCGGCCGCCGGGCTGAGGGTGGCCGTCGTCTCCTCCAGTGCCAACACGCGAGATGTGCTCGAGGTCACCGGCCTCGCCAAGTTCGTCGAGGTGCGCGTCGACGGAGTGACGATGCGAGAGGAAGGCATCGCGGGCAAGCCGGCGCCGGACTCGTTCCTGCGCGCCGCCCAACTGCTCGAGGTGGCGCCGGACCATGCCGCGGTGTTCGAGGACGCGACGGCCGGCGTCGCGGCGGGTCGCGCCGGCCACTTCGGAGTGGTGATCGGCGTCGACCGGGTCAATCACGCGGAAGAGTTGCGGCGCAACGGCGCCGACGTGGTGGTCGGCGATCTGGCGGAGCTGATGGGCAGCCGATGATCGCCGAAGACGATTTCCCCGTCGAACCCTGGTGTGTCCGCGAGACCGCGTTCAACCTGGAGAGGATCGCCCAGACCGAATCACTGTTCGCATTGTCCAACGGCCACATCGGGTTGCGGGGAAACCTCGAGGAGGGAGAGCCCCATGGACTGCCGGGCACGTACCTGAACGGGTTTTATGAGACGAGGCCCCTGCCTTACGCGGAAGCGGGCTTCTCGTATCCAGAAGACGGGCAGTCGGTCGTCGACGTCACCAACGGCAAGATCCTCCGGCTACTGGTCGACGACGAGCCCTTCGACATCCGTTATGGCCAACTACACGAGCACGAACGAGTTCTCGACATGCGTGCGGGCACGCTTGTTCGTGCCGCGCGGTGGACGTCGCCGGCCGGCAGGCAGGTGGCCGTGCGGTCGACTCGGCTGGTCTCCCTGGCGCATCGCAGCGTCGCCGCGATCGAGTACGTCGTCGAGGCGATCGACGACTTCGCACGCGTCACTGTGCAGTCAGAACTGGTCGCGAACGAAGACCAGCCGGACCGCTCCAACGATCCGCGGACGGCCGCCCTACTTTGCAACCCGCTGGAGGCGGTGCATCACGAAAGCACCGACCGCGGAGCGGTTCTGATGCACAGGACGCGGTCGAGCGGTCTGATGATGGCCGCGGCGATGGACCACGAGATAGAGGTCCCCGGGCGCGTCGAGGTCAGCTCGGAGGCACGCGAAGACCTGGCCCGAACCACCGTCATCTGCGGTCTGCGGCCCGGTCAAGCGCTGCGCATCGTGAAGTTCCTGGGCTATGGGTGGTCGAGTCTGCGATCCCGCCCCGCGTTACGCGACCAGGTCGCCGGGGCGATCACCGGCGCCCGATACACCGGCTGGCAGGGTCTGGTCGAGGCGCAACGCGACTACCTCGACGAGTACTGGGACTCCGCCGACGTCGAGGTCGACGGGGATCCGGCCTGTCAACAGGCGGCGCGATTCGGACTCTTTCATGTTCTGCAGGCCAGCGCGCGTGCCGAAGGCCGCGCCATTCCAGGGAAGGGCCTGACGGGCACCGGCTATGACGGCCACGCCTTTTGGGACAGCGAGGGTTTCGTACTGCCCGTGCTCACCTACACGGCGCCCGGTGCGGCCGCCGACGCACTGCGTTGGCGGGCGTCGACACTCGACCTCGCGCGCCAACGAGCAGCGGAGCTCGACCTCGCAGGTGCCAGCTTCCCGTGGCGCACTATCCACGGCGAAGAGTGTTCGGCGTATTGGCCTGCCGGCACCGCGGCGTGGCATGTCAATGCCGTGGTCGCAATGGCATTCGAACGCTACCGCGTTGTCACGGGCGATGATTCGTTTGAAGCGAAGTGCGGGCTCGCTGTCCTCGTGGAGACGGCTCGACTGTGGCTGTCACTGGGACATCATGACCGCCAAGGGGTTTGGCATCTCGACGGCATCACCGGTCCCGACGAGTACACCGCCCTCGTGCGGGACAACGTCTTCACGATTCTGATGGCCGTGCACAATCTGCGGTCCGCCTCCGACGCGTGCGAACGCCATCCCGACTTGGCAAGCGCGATGGGAGTCACCACCGAGGACACGGCCGCATGGCGCGACGCGGCCAATGCCGCCAACATCCCCTATGACGAGGACCTGGGCGTGCACGAGCAGTGCGTCGGCTTCACAACGCGGCGCGAATGGAACTTCACCGAGAACACGTCGTATCCATTGCTGTTGCACGAACCCTACGTCCGGTTGTACCCGTCGCAGGTCGTCAAACAGGCCGATCTGGTGTTGGCGATGCACTGGCGCAGCCACGCTTTCACCCCGGAACAGATGGCGCGAAACCTGGACTACTACGAGCGGCGGACCGCACGGGATTCCTCGTTGTCCGCGTGCACTCAGGCAGTGATGTGCGCGGCGGTCGGGCATCTCGAGCTGGCCCACGACTACACCTACGAGGCGGCGATGATCGATCTGCGGGACCTGCATGACAACACCGAGGACGGTCTGCACCTGGCATCGCTGGCGGGCGCGTGGACCGCGTTGGTCGCAGGCTTTGGCGGGCTGCGCGACGACGCGGGAAGCCTCACGCTCGATCCCCAGCTGCCCGATGGCATCAACCGGTTGCGTTTCCGCCTGCGGTGGAGAGGTTTTCGTGTCACCGTCGATGCCAGCCATGACGAGGTCACGTATGGGCTGCGGGACGGACCGGACGGCGAGCTGACCATCCTCCATGCCGGTGAGGCAATTCGCGTCTCCGTAGAGTCGACCGTAACCGTGGCCGTCAAGCACCGCACAGCGCTCCTGCCTCCGCCGCAGCAGCCGCCGGGGCGTGCACCGATCCGCCGGTCGGCGGCTCGGTAGGGGGATCGCCGACGCACGAAAAACCCGCCGCCACAGCGTCGGCTGCAGCGGCGGGTTTCGTCGTCATATGCGCTAGCCGGCCATGAACAGGTCGTAGGCCGACGCCAGCTGCGGCGGCAGCACCGTCACATTGCACTGACGCTGCTTGTCACCGATGGGCGACAGGATGCCCTTCAGGTCGTAGTACTCACCCGGATTGGCGGTGAAGTACCCGCGCACGTCGGATTCCGCCTGCGCACGCGACTCGCCTCCGTTCAGTGCACCCATGACCACCTGGTTGGCGTCCGGGTGGCTGTTGAGATAAGCGCGTGCAGAGCCCCAGGTGTTGCTGACGGTGTCGGCCACCTCGCCTACGCTGCACCCCTGAGGCGCAGCCGCGGCGGACGGCGCGGCGATGGTTGCCGCGGCGACTCCGCCGAGAAGCGTGCCGACGACGGCGCCGACCATTTTCCGGCGCGCAGTGATACCAGTGAAATTCATGATCAATTTTCCCTCGAATGTAATGAATCGTTCTTGCTTCCCCGGCCCCGAAATCTAAAGTAGCCGAAATCGAAACCGGTCAAACTTGCATCGAGTGTGCGATCCGACGGACTGCGAAGGCGTTACATCAGATGGCCGTGATATGCGCCTCAATTTCGCCTGAGCAGGTAAGTCGCCGGCCAATATGGGGGCCTGATTTTGAGGTTTCTCAGAATTTCTCGGCAAGCCTTAATTGATCGTGATGAAAGATAGTGACCGAATTGTTATTCGCGGCCGGGCTCCGAGCCCGGCATTTCATAGCGGCGCAGCACCCGTTCGATGAACTCTCCTGCTTCGGCGTGACCGCGGGTGATGCCGAGACTGCGTTCGAGGACGAGGATGCGCGCCAGGCTGGTCACGATCATCGACATCACCACCGGGGGAAACTCCGCGACGTCGACGCCGTGTGCCCGCAAGGCCAGCGTCACCGCGCTCTCCTCGAGGTCACCGAAGCGCGCGGCGTAGCCTGCGATCTCGCTCCGGATCGCCTTGCGATGGTTGGCCAGCGCCATGAACTCCATCAGCAGTTGCGCTCCGTGCGCATTGTTCAGCTTCCACAGCGCGTGCAGCGGTTGGTCGTCGACCAGTGCCTCGCGCTGCCGCATCAGGTTCGCTTCCGCGCCGGCCCGGAGCACGGCCAGAAACAGGTCGTCCATGCTCGGGAAGTAGTAGTGCACGAGCGCGGGCTTGACGCCCGCCTTCGCCGCCACCCGCCTCGACGTCGCGGCGGCATAGCCCTCCTCGAGCATGACTTGGGCAGTTGCTTGGATCAGCGCATGGCGCGCCGAAGAGTCACGACCGACCGCTTTCGGGACTGTCATCTGGGCCTTGACCGTGAGCCATCGTGACTGCTAGACATAGCGTCAGCCTAAATGTTGGGCAGTCGCCCAACAAGTGCCAGGATTAGAGGTGTGATGCTCGGACGGGTTGAGGGCAAGGTCGCGTTCATCACCGGCGCCGCGCGCGGCCAGGGCCGCAGCCACGCGGTTCGGCTTGCCCAAGAGGGCGCCGACATCATCGCGGTCGACATCTGCCGCGGGTTCGACGACTCGACCGCGCCGGCGGCTGCGCCGGAGGACCTCGCCGAGACCGCGGACCTGGTGAAGAACCTCGACCGCCGCATCGTGACCGAAATCGTCGATGTCCGGGATTTCGAGGCACTCAAGTCGGCTCTGGACAACGGTGTCGAGCAACTCGGGCGCCTCGACGTCGTCGTCGCCAACGCGGGCATCGGCACCACCGGCGTGAAGCTGCACAAGATGCGCGAGGACATCTGGGACGAGACCATCGACGTCAACCTCGGCGGGGTCTGGAAGACGGTGAAGGCCGCGGTGCCGCACCTGGTGACCGGCGGTCGCGGCGGATCGATCGTCATCACCAGCTCGGTCGGCGGTACGAAGGCCTATCCACAGGTCGGTCACTACATCGCGGCCAAGCACGGTGTCGTCGGGTTGATGCGCACCTTCGCCGTCGAGCTGGGCCAGCACTCGATCCGGGTCAACACCGTCCATCCCACCCATGTCTGCACTCCGCTGCTGATGAACGAGCCCACCTACCGGCTGTTCCGTCCGGACCTGGAGAACCCAGGGCCCGACGATCTCGCGCCGATCTGCCAGTCGTTCCACTTCCTGCCGATCCCGTGGGTAGAGCCGGTCGATATCAGCAACGCGGTGTTGTTCCTGGCCTCAGACGAGGCGCGCTACATCACCGGCGTCACCCTGCCGGTGGACGCCGGCAGCCTCCTGAAGTAGAGGAACCATGACGACGAGCACGGTTTACTACGACCCCTACGACGTCGGGATCGCGGCCGACCCGTGGCCGACGTATGCGCGGCTACGCGAGGAAGCGCCGATCTATCACAACGAGCGCTACCGCTTCTGGGCGATCTCGCGGCACAGCGACGTCGAGCACGCGCTGGCGAACTGGGAGGCGTTCTCCAACTCCCGCAGCGACATCCTCGAGCTCGTCAACTCCGAGTTCGACATGCCCAAGGGCGTGATGATGTTCGAGGACCCGCCGGTGCACACCATGCTGCGCGGGTTGATGAGCCGGGTCTTCACGCCGCGCCGGATGGCCGAGATCGAAGACCAGATCCGGCAGTTCTGCGTCAATTGCCTTGACCCGCACGTCGGTTCCGACGGCTTCGACATCGTCGCCGAGCTGGCCGCGATGATGCCTATGCGGGTCATCGGCATGCTGCTCGGCATCCCGGAGTCCGACCAGATCATGGTGCGCGACGCCAATGACGCCAACCTGCGGACCAAGCCCGGCGTCCCGATGAAGGTGGCCAAGGCCGACAAGATCGCCGACGGCAGCATCTACGCCGAATACGTGGAGTGGCGTTCGAAGAACCCGTCCGACGATCTGATGACCGCACTGCTGAACATGGAGTTCGAGGACGAGAACGGTGTCACGCGCAAGCTGCACCGCAAGGAGATCCTGCACTACACCCAGGTCGTCGCGGGCGCGGGCAATGAAACCACCGGCAGGCTGATCGGGTGGCTGGCCAAGGTGCTCGCCGAGCATCCGGACCAACGACGCCAGGTCTACGAAGACCGCTCGCTGCTCACCCGCGCAGTCGACGAAACGCTGCGTTTCGAGCCGACCGGTCCCCACGTCGCCCGCTACATGACCAAGGACGTCGAGATCTACGACACCACGGTGCCCGCGGGCAGCGCGATGCTGTTGCTCTTCGGTGCGGCGAATCGTGACCCGCGCCGCTACACCGACCCGGACACCTTCGACATCCACCGCGACAACATCAGCCATCTCACCTTCGGCAAGGGTGTGCACTACTGTCTCGGCGCCAACCTCGCCCGGTTGGAGGGCAGGGTCGCGCTCGACGAAATGCTCAACCGGTGGCCCGAGTGGGACATCGACTACGAGACCGCCGTGCCCGCGCCGACATCCACCGTGCGCGGATGGGAGCGGTTGCGCGTCGTGCTGCCCTGACCGGCCCGCAAAGGTAGGGAAACGCCCCATATCCCGGCAAACGCGGCCGCGATAGCGTCGGCCACAGCCAACTGCCAGGAAGGGTGCTGATCCGCTATGAAGTCGACGTTCGCCGTTTCGTGTCTGATCGCCGCAACATGCATCGGCTGCGCCGGTGGCTCCGGAGACACCGCGGCCACGAAAGCGCCCGGCCCTGGCGAGAAGTCGTCGAGCGCAGGTTCCGGCGGCCAGTCGGCGCCGACCGGCGGATTGTTCGGCGGAGCCGAACCGTGGACCGCGGACGTGTCCGGCGCAGCGCCGTCCGACCGCAGCGACGTGATCATCCAAACCCTCGGCAACCTGGGTGGCTGGGGCAACGGCAACGTCCTGCAGGCCGACTTCTCGATTCCGATCTTCTACGCCGACAGCAACACGCCACGAATGAACGTCGTTGGGACCGAGGACTATTGCTATGGCGGTCCTGACTGCGACAGTGTGCCGGCGCAGATGCCGGTGCCCGAGGACGCCAACATCGAGGGGTCGTCCGATCTCACCTGCGATCCGTCCGGCAACACCGAGGGCCAGGGCGACTGCCACCTGCTCGTCGCCGAACGCGACGAGCAGAAGCTCTACGAGATCTACCAGGGCAACAAGACAGGTGACCGCATCGCCGCCAACGGCTTCTTCGTGTGGGATCTGAACAAGGACTACCCGGACAATCTGCGCGGCGAGCAATGCACCAGCGCGGACGCCGCGGGGTTCCCGATCGCCGCGCTGACCCCCACCGCCGACGAAGTCGCTTCCGGCGCAGTGAATCACGCGTTGCGTTTCATACTTCCCAACGACCGGATGAAGGCCGACGTCTACGTGCATCCCGCGACTCATGCGGGCGGTCCGGAGAGCAGCGAAGCGGATGCGCCGCCGTACGGCGTGCGGCTCCGCCTGAAGCCCGACTTCGACGACTCGGGCTACAACGATTCGCAGAAGGTCATCGTCAAGGCGCTCCAGAAGCACGGCATGCTGCTGTCGGACGGCGGGGAGATCGCGCTCACCTTCGCCGACGACCGAACCAGCACCGCAAAGTGGGCGGACCTCGCACTCGACGCGCAGTCGTTCAGCAACATCCCGGTCGACCAATTCGAGGTCGTCGAGCTCGGCCCCGAAATCCCGCTCACCTACGAATGCGCACGAAACCCCTGACCCGGCACTAGGTGTCGGAGTGGCCCATATGCATTCCGAGTTCGGCCCGTGAATGGATGCCGAGCTTCCGGTAGATCCGGGCCAGGTTCGATTCGACGGTTTTCGGGCTGATGAACAGGGCGGCCGCGACGTCGCGGTTGGTCATGCCCGACGCTGCCAGTTCGGCCACGCGCTGCTCGGAGGGGCTGAGGCTGGACAGCCGACGAGTCCCGACGTCGGCGCGGGCAAGCTCGGCGCGGGCCCGGTCGGCCCACAGCGGGGTGTTCAAGTCCTCGAACGTCTTCAATGCCTCCCGGAGCGTGGTCGCGGCCTGATCCTTCTGCCGCTGCCGTCGCTGAAGTTGACCGACCAGCAGCTGTGTGCGCGCGCGTTCGAACGGCATGGGCAGCCGGTCATGCTCGGTCATCGCGATGTCCACCGAACGAACCGCGGACTGCACGTCGCCCTCCGCCGCCAGCAGCATGCCCCGGCACCGCGCGCCGACCGCCTTCATCCAGGGCCTGTCGAGCCGCTGCCCGTTGCGTTCCAGTGCTTCGATAATCGATTCCGCCTCAGCCAGCCTGCCCAGGTGGACGAGTGCCTCGGCGGCGTCGGGCACGTAGGACGCACTGATGATCTCGGTCGAATTCGGCACGGCCGCAAGTATTCCCAGCAGCGGTGCGAGCGTCGCGAGCGCGGCCTCGTAGTTACCGAGTGAGACTTCGAGGAAGCCCAACAAGGTCACTGGCCACTCCGCGAGCCTGCGCGAGCCGCACCTGCTGCTGGCGGCGAGGGCCTCGGTGACATCGCGGCGGACGACGTGTTCGTCGCCGGCGTATGCGGCGACGGCGGCGCGCACGGTCAGTGCCACCGACAGCGGAAGGTCGCCGTTGAGCTGATACGCGCGCTCGACGGCGTCCTCGGCGATCAGGTTCGCTTCGGCGGTGCGGCCGCGCCAGAGGTGAATCAGCACGGAGTGAAAATCGATGAACGAAAGCTCGCCCTCCTCGCCGCGGTCGATGCAACGTCGCCGAATCGAGAGCATCTCGTCCAACGCCCGATCGAGGTCGCCGGTCCAGGCCAGCAGCAAGGCATTTTGAACGCAGGGACTGAACGCCGACGAGATATCGGTCTGACGGTCCTCCAAGTCGAGCGCGCGCTGCAGGTTACGCGCATCAAGGCCGTCCCCCAGCATGAAGTGGAGCACGACGCGCATGCTCAGCGCCTGACTCAGTGGATGTGGAACGCCCAGCTCGGTGGCGCTCTTTACGGCTTCCTCGACACGTTGCACCGCAGCGTCGGCCCGGCCCGCGTTGACCAGCGCGAAGGACAGCGACACCAGGATCTGCACTCGCAGAGCGAGTTCCCGGTGGGCGTCGGCCAGGGCACGCTCCAGCAAGTAGGCGGCCTCATCGAAACTGTCGTTGAGAGAACAGACGAGCGCGAGCAGGCTGAACGCCTCCGCCCGCCTGGCTCCTGGCTCGAGCCGGTCGATCGTATCCTGCAGCAGCGCCCTGGCCTGGGCCGGCTCACCGGCGTCGAAATGGTGTGCCGCCGAGAGGATTCGGCGCTCGGCGGTGCCGCCACCGAGCGCGATCGCCAGGTCGAGCAATTCGGCGGCGGCGGCGGGCGCGCCACGGCTGCGCGCGATGTCGGCGGCCTCGTCGAGGGACAACAACGTCTGTTCGTCGCCGTGCGTGGCGGCCATGGCGAGGTGCCTGGCCTTCAGTTCGGGCTCGTCGACGATGTCGGCCAGCCGACGATGCATCGACCTGCGCCGGCCGGGTGTGACGTCGGTGTAGAAACCCTTGGCCAACAACGGGTGTGCGAACCGGAGGCGGTGACCGTCGATTCCTACGATGCCCTTTCCCTCGACCTCCTCGAGCTTTTCGACGACATCATGAGCGGGCATCTCGGTGGCCCGTGACACCACTTCCACGGTCGGCGCGGCATGACAGGCCATCGCCAACAGCACGTCGCGGGCGGATTCGTCGATGCTGCCGATCCTGGCCCGCACCAACTCGGTGAGCGTCATGGGCATGGGCATCTCGGCGCTGCCGGTGTCGCCGGCCATGGCCCGTGCCAGTTCCAGGGCGTAAAACGGGTTGCCACCCGAAACCTCTTGGATCCGAACGATTGCCGGCCGAGACAGCGACCGCCCGAGCCGCTGCGTTATCACCGCGTTCAATCCGCCCAGGCTCAGCGGGCGGATCTGCACACGCTGGACGCCGTCGGGCTGAGGCAAGTGCAGCCATGACGCCGCGTCGCCTCCTTCGTCCGGGTCGGTCCGCACCGTGCCGAACATGCCGACCCTGGCCGAGAGCCGCCGCGCCGCGAACGCGACAACGTTTCGGCTCGACGGGTCGAGCCACTGCAGGTCGTCGATCGCGACCAGTACCGGGGCCTTCTCGGCCAGAAGCTCGAGCACCGAGAGGAATCCGGCACCGACCGCTCGTTGGTCGGTGGTCAGGTCCTCGGCCTCCGCCCGCAACAGCACGCGATCGATCGCTCGCCGCTGGGGATTGGGCAGCTCGGTCCACACCGACGAATCGACGCTCGAAAGCAGGTCCGCCAGCGACGCATACGCGAGAACCGACTCAGCCTCCGCCGGGCGCGCCGACAACACCTGAAATCCGCGCTGTCCGGCGAGTTCGATGGTGGACAGGCAGAGCGTCGTCTTGCCGATGCCCGGCTCGCCCCCGGCGATCAAGCCCGACGGTTCCGTCGCCGCAGCCGCCAGAAATGCCTCGACCGCCCTGCCCTCTTCTGGGCGGGTGACCACGCGGCTTGGCACCTAAGCAGTATCTCAAGATATTTGCTGGATGCGCGCTGGATCGGCATATTCACGACCGCTGTCCGCGAAACGAACTCCCAGCGAGGTTGCCATGCAGCGGTTTCCACCCGCCTGCCGGAGTGCGCCGCCCGAAGTTGGCCGACTGCTCACGTCCTGGATACCTGGCCATGCCACCGTGGCCACGTGCGGGCCGAATCTCCGACGAGCCGGACGGGCCCGGCCGACCGCTTCCATCGGTTCTGTGTCGTGGTGGTGGCGCACCTTCCGTGGGGGCTCACTTCCGTTGTTGCTCCGACATTTCTGGGTTTCGCTCTGATCAACGGGTTCACATTCGGTGTCGACCTGTTGCTGCTCACGGCATTGCATGGCGGGATCGGCATCCCGGTGCCGATCGCGGTGACACTGGCCTACGCCTGTGCGTTCACGCTGAGCTATTACCTCAACCGCACCATGAACTTTCAGTCGCACGCGGCGGTCGGACCACAGTTCGCGGTGTATGTCGCGGTGGTTCTGGTGAACTACCTGGCGTTCATTCTGGGGGTGTCCAGTGCGCTGACCGCCCTCGGTGTCGACTTCCGGATTGCCCGGATCCTGGCAGGTTGCTGCGAAGCGGTGTACATGTACAGCGCCATGCGCTGGGTGGTATTCCGGCGCTGACCGCGCGTTCACGGGCCGGTAATCGAACTCGCAGCGTCCGCCATGGTGATGCCCAGCGTCCTACCAGATCTCGGTTCTACGGTTTGACCATCTTCACAGGAGGTCGAACCGTGAAAAAGATCAGCGCCGTCGGCGCAGGTGTGCTCGCTGTGACGGCGGTTTCCACCATGATGCTCACACCGGCTATCGCCGCCGCAGATGACTACGCGGGACAGAAGTATTCCGACGTCACCTCCAAGCTTGCGGACGCAAGCCTGACTGGCGTGATCGCGACGCGTACCGGCGACATTCTGAGCGATGACGATTGCGTCGTCACGAGTTCAGAGAAGGCACCCTGGCTCAAGGGCGACGACTTCGCTCCTGTGACCGACACGGTGCTCCTCAATTTGAACTGCAACGCCGGTGTGGCATCGGCGAAGCAGGCAGGAAACTCGACGGCCAGCCCCGAGGGCAAGGCCGCCATCGCCGCCGCAGCGCAAGAAGCGCAGCAGGAGCAGGATCAGGCCGCGGCTGACCAGGCCAAAGCCAAGCACTAGTCGTTCGTCGCCGAGCCGGCTCAGGGACCGCGCGACGGAAACGGATCGTTGGCGAAGTCGATCTGTGCCGCCGGGTTGGCGACGGCGGTCACCAACCCGGAGCCAAACGCGCCGATGCGGTCGAACAACGTCGCGGTCCCGACCGAGATCCCGTCGGCCACCCAGTGCGTGTCGGCCTGAACGCCCATCCATTCGTCGACGGGTAGTCGCGCCAGCGCCACCGTGAGGTCACCGTTGATGTAGCCCACGCCCGCCGAGCCGAGATTGGTGACCAGGCTGGCGCCCTCGGCTACCATCGCGCCCCGGACGAACGGGGTGTTGTCGTGACCCTCGACCACATCGATCATGCGATTGATGAACCGCTTGCGCGCGGTGTTCTGATGCTCGCCGATGCCCTTGGTCCAGCCCACGCCGTCACTGCCCATGTAGGACATTCCGGCCCCGCCCAGTTCGGCCGGCCACGGGAATTCGGTGGCCGATGCCCACTCCTCGCCCCGCGGCGCATCCGCCAGGCGGTACTGCACCATCGTGGCGCGTACCACCGTGACACCGTCCTGCACGATCTCGCACTCCGAATTGCGGACCCGGCGCCCGTCCCTGATCAAGTCGACCTTCGTCGTCGTCGGAATTCCCCGAGCGGCCTTGAACAGGTCGACGGTCAGCCGGGCGGGCATGAAATCGGGGAGCCCGAACTCGGTCTCCAGTGCCCGCGCGGCAAGGCCCACCAGGGCGGGACCGTTGAGGTGATCGGCTCCCCAGTGGCTCTGCGCGTACCGGGTGGGCAGGTAGTGATCCGCACCGGACTGCGTGAAATGTGCTGGACGAGCGCTCATCGGGGCATCGTCGCATAGCTTCGGTTAGGCATCCCCCACAGCCGTCTGCCAGACTGGTTACAGAGGGGAGTATTCCTTCGCCGCGGTGTCGTCATCACGTCCTCTGTCATCAGACGACCGGCCCGCGGGCCGAGCGGTTGGCGGAAGAGACCTCGGGCGTTTTGGCGACCGGAAGCACCTTTCATGCAAGTCACCCAACTCGAGTGGATCATCACGCTGGCCGTGACGATCGCCGTGCTGCTGTTCGACGTCGTGGTCATCGGCCGACGACCACATGAACCGTCGAAGCGGGAGCTCGTGACCGCGCTGACGATCTACCTCGGGCTCGCGGTGGCGTTCGGGGTCTGGGTCTGGCTCTTCCACGGCAGCAAGTTCGGCGTCGAGTTCTTCGCCGGCTGGCTGACCGAGTACAGCCTGTCGGTAGACAACCTGTTCGTCTTCCTGATCATCATGGCCAGTTTCAACGTGCCCAAGAAGTTCCAGCAGCAGGCCCTCCTCGTCGGCATCATCCTGGCCCTGATCTTTAGGGGCATCTTCATCGCGCTGGGCGCGGTGGCGATCAACGAGTTCTCTTGGGTGTTCTACATTTTCGGGGCATTTTTGCTCTACACGGCCGCCAACCTGGTCCGTAACACCGACCACGACGACGACGGCGACAACTTCGTGGTGCGGTTCGCCCGCAGCCATATGAAGCTCACCGACAAGTGGGACGGCCTCAAGCTCTACGTCAAGGAAAACGGCACGCGGCTGATGACGCCGATGTTCCTCGTCATCGTCGCGCTCGGCACCACCGACCTGATCTTCGCGCTCGACTCCATCCCCGCGATCTACGGCCTCACCCAGGAGCCGTACCTGGTGTTCACCGCCAACGTGTTCGCGCTGATGGGCCTGCGACAGCTCTACTTCTTGCTCGGTGACCTGTTGAAGAGGCTGGTCTACCTGTCGCAGGGACTGGCGTTCATCCTCGCCTTCATCGGCGTGAAGCTGGTCCTGCATGCGTTGCACGAGAACGAGCTGCCGTTCCTCAATGGCGGCCAACACGTTCCGGTGCCGGAGATTCCGACGCTGCTGAGCCTCGGGGTGATCATCGTGACGCTGATCATCACCACGGTCGCCAGCCTGTACAAGACTCGTGTCGTGGACAAGAAGTCGGCGGAAGACGTGAACCGGTAATGGTGGTCGAGATGGTCGACGGTGTGGCGACGGTCCGGTTCGACCACCCGCCGGTGAACGCGCTCGACCTCGACCTGCTCGACGATGTGGTGGCCGCCATGCGAGGCATCGACGGTCCCGTCGTCATCACGGGCGAGGGACGGTGCTTCTCGGCGGGGGTCGATCTGCCCGCGATCGTGGAGGGCGGCGCCGAGTACACCGACCGCTTCATGACGTCGCTGTCGACGGCGTTCCTCGCGGTGTTCAACCACCCCGCGCCGGTGGTCGCCGCGATCAACGGGCACGCGATCGCGGGTGGCTGCGTGTTCGCGATGGCGGCGGACATCCGGCTGATGTCCGGCGGCACGATCGGACTGACCGAGCTGGCCGTCGGCGCCATGTTTCCGATGGCCGCCATCGAGATCTGCCGGTACACGATGGGAGCGTCGGTGACACCCGCGGCCCTGCAGGCGCAGACCATCGACGTGTCTACTGCAGCGGCATTCGGCTGGGTCGACGAGGTCGTGACCGCCGACGAGCTGCTCCCGCGTTCGATCGCACTGGCCCGCGAACTGTCGGAGTTCGCGCCTGCCGCCTACGCGATGACCAAGGAGCAGCTGCACCGGCCGGTCCGCGCGGCGATCGATGCAGGCGCACAGACCGACGCGGTGGTGCGTGCCAGCTGGATGTCGGAAGAAACCCATGCGCGTATCGCCGCGTACATGAACTCGCTTCATTAAGTCAGTCGATTGATTTAGCGTAGGTCCGGTGAGCGGCGCATCAACCCTGCGACGGGTCATCAGCGGCGCGTCCATCGGCAATGCCGTCGAGTGGTACGACTTCGCGATCTACGGGTTTCTGGCCACCTCGATCGCCGCCAACTTCTTCCCGACCGGCAACGACACCGCGGCACTGCTGAAGACGTTCGCGATCTTCGCCGCCGCGTTCGTGATGCGCCCACTCGGCGGTCTGGTCTTCGGTCCGCTCGGCGACCGGGTCGGGCGGCAACGGGTGCTCGCCGTCGTCATCCTGTTGATGTCCGGCTCGACGCTGGCGATGGGTCTGCTGCCGACATACCAGGCGATCGGTGTGGGTGCTCCGACCCTTCTGCTGTTTTTCCGTTGTCTGCAAGGCTTTTCGGCCGGCGGCGAATACGGCGGTGGCGCTTGTTATCTCGCCGAGTACGCATCCGATTCGTGCCGCGGCCTGATCGTCACGTTCATCGCATGGTCCGGTGTGGTCGGATTCCTGCTGGGGTCGGTGACCGTCACACTGCTGCAAACGGCGCTCGGCGACGCCGCCATGCAGTCGTACGGCTGGCGTATCCCGTTCCTCATCGCCGGGCCGCTTGGGCTGGTCGGGCTGTACATCCGGCTGCGGTTGGCCGACACCCCTGCGTTCGAAGCGCTCACCGAAACCGACGAGGTCGCCCGGTCGCCATTGCGTGAGGCGGTGCAGACGGCGTGGCGACCGATCCTGCAGGTGATCGGCGTGATGATCATCTTCAACGTCGGCTACTACGTGGTGTTCACCTACCTGCCGACGTACTTCAGCACGACCTTGAAATTCTCGAAGACGACCGCGTTCGTCTCGATCAGCGTGGCGTGCCTGGTGGCGATCGTACTGATCCTTCCCCTAGCGGCCCTGTCCGACCGGATCGGTCGCAGGCCGTTGCTCCTCGCGGGCACAACAGCATTCGCGGTCCTGGGGTATCCGCTGTTCCTGCTGCTGAACTCGGGGTCGGTGGCCGCCGCGATCGCCGGGCATGCCGCGCTGGCGGCCATCGAGTCGGTGTACATCTCCGTGGCGGTGTCGGCGAGCGTCGAACTGTTCGCCACTCGCGTTCGCTACAGCGGGTTCTCGGTCGGGTACAACGTGTGCGTCGCGGCGTTCGGCGGCACGACGCCCTACATGGTCGCGTGGCTCACCGGAAGCACCGGCAACAACCTGGCGCCGGCGTTCTACGTCATCGGCGCGGCGGTGATTTCGTTCGTCACCGTGCTGACGCTGCGGGAGACCGCTGCCAGACCATTGCCTGCGATCGCCACGGCGGAGGTCGCGGCCCCCTGAGCCGACGAGAGTTCACCGCATACGGCCCGTCGCACTGGGCCGTCCTCGCGGTGTTCGTGATCGGCGCGGCGCTCCTGGTTTGGCTCGGGCGACAGCAGACCGAGGCCAAGGCCCGCGTGTTCGGCAGGGTGCTCGGCGCGCTGACCGCTGCGATCTACGCGGCAGTGCTGATCTACTCGTTCATCCCACCGTCGCGATATTCGTTGCCGCTGCAGCTGACCGACCTCGCAACCACCGCGGGAGCGTATGCGCTGTGGTCGCGACGACATTGGGCATGCGCGCTGACCTATTACTGGGGGCTGGTGCTGAGCGTGCAGGCGTTGATCTCCCCCGTGCTGAAGAGCCCGGATTTTCCCGACTACCGGTTCCTCGCCTTCTGGGCGATCCACCTGCTTGTGGTCTGGGCAGCCGTCTACCTGACTTGGGGCCGCGGGTTCCGGCCAACATGGCGCAGCTACCGGTTGGTCATCGCCGTGACCGTTGCGTGGGCGGCGATAACGTTGACGTTCAACAGTATTGCCGGGACCAACTACGGCTTCCTCAACCGGAAACCAGAGACCCCGTCGCTGCTCGATCTGTTCGGGCCGTGGCCCGTGTACGTGCTGACGGCGTCGGTGCTCCTGCTGATCGTGTGGGCGCTGATGACATGGCCCTGGGAGCGAATAGCCAACCGGCTACCCTCGTGATGTGGTCTCTGCAGAGCGCGCCGTGGCGGGCCGGTTCTCCGCCGTGCATCGCAGCGCGGCGCAGCACCGCGTTCTGGATGCCGCCCTCACCTTGATCGCCGACCACGGCGTCGGCGGCACGTCACTGCAGATGATCGCCGACTCGGTCGGAGTCACCAAAGCCGCCGTGTACCACCAGTTCAAGACCAAGGAGGAGATCGTCATCGCCCTGACCGAGCGTGAACTCGGCAGGCTCGACGACGCGCTGGAGGCCGCCGAGGCCGAAGAGTCCCCGCTGCGGGCCCGCGAAATGCTGCTCAGTCGCGTCATCGACATGGCCGTCGAGCGCCGCAGGGCCGCCGCCACCCTGCAATTCGACCCCGTGATCGTCCGGCTGCTCGCCGACCACGAGCCGTTTCAGAAATTCCTCACCCGCCTGTACGGGGTGCTGCTCGGCGACGCCGACGACGAGGCACGGGTCCCCGCAGCGATGCTGTCGGGCGCCATCGGCACCGCCGTCATGCACCCGCTCGTCGCCGACGTCGACGACGAATCGCTGCGAACCCAGCTTCTGCACCTGACCCGTCGCCTGCTCGCACTCCCGGAATGAGGCATATGCCAACCAGTCTGCGCTTCCAAGAAGACATCGCCCTGCTCGACCTGGGCGACGACGAAAACCGTTTCTCCCCTGAGTTTCTCGAGCAGTTCAACGCGCATCTCGATGATGCCGTATCGCAGGGTGCGCACGGATTGGTCACCACGGCGACCGGCAAGTTCTACTCCAACGGGCTCGACCTGGACTGGCTCTCGGCCCACGGCGACCAGACCCAGTGGTACATCGGGCGAGTCCAGGGGCTGCTGGCTCGCGTCCTCACGCTGCCGATGCCCACCGCGGCGGCGATCGGCGGCCACAGTTTCGGCGCGGCGGCAATGCTCGCGCTGGCGCACGACTTTCGCGTGATGCGTGCCGACCGCGGCTACTTCTGCTTCCCCGAAGTCGACATCCGCATCCCGTTCTCGCCCGGGATGGCGGCGCTGATCCAGGCCAAACTCACCCCGCAGACCGCGGTGGCCGCCATGACCACCGGCAGTCGGTTCGGCGGTGTCGATGCCGCCGCGGTCGGCATCGTCGACGCGAGCGCAGAGGAGGACGCGGTCATCGGAACGGCGATCAACATGCTTGCGCCGCTCGGTGCGAAAGACCCCGGCACGCTCGGCGCGATCAAGAACACCATGTTCGCGCCGGCGGTGACCGCGCTGACCGCAGGTTCTCAAGCCTGAATCCATGGATCGGCTGGTGGACGTATTTTCAGTGCAATCATTGCATCGGTTCCCCGGTGGGCCAGCGGTGTTCGACGAGCATTATCTGGTGTCGGCCGCGGGCCTGGTGCCGGTGCTGAATTTGGCTGAGTAGACCGGGCTTTCGGAGTGTATCGGCAAGCATGTGGACCTGCCATCCACGCGGGTGGCGTCCGGGGTGGTGGGCTCGGCCGGCAAGCTGACCTCGATGATCGCGGCGACGCTGCGCGCCGGCGGCTCGCCCCCGGGCACACTCACCGCCACCTCAACAACACCCCAACAACACCCGATTTCGGTCCGCGACACCGCCGCCGCGGATAGCATCACCGCCAGCGGGCAGCGCTCGCGTCCCGTCGCACAGCGCGGTCAAAGTCGAGCGTTGCCACCGGTGAACGTCGAAGGGGTTCCCATGGTGTCCAACGCGGCGGCAGCGATAGTCAAGAGTGTCGGTGGAGCCGACAACATCGAGGACGTTACGTACTGCGCGACGCGGCTGCGGTTCCAGCTCAGGGATTCCTCGAACATCCAGCAATCGGACGTCGAAGCCGTGCCGGGCGTGCTGGGCGCCGTGTCCCAGGCCGGCAATCGGTACCAGGTCGTCATCGGCGGCGGCGTGCAGACCGTCTTCAACGACATCATGGCGTTGCCGGCGATGGCCAATCGTGGCGGCGGCGGAGGCGACGACGCGGCGTCCATCAAGGCTGCCGCCCGCGCCAAGGGCCCGCGCGGGAAGGCCGCCTGGCTCGACTCGTTGTTCGAGTTCCTCTCCGACTCGTTCCGGCCGATCCTGGGTGCCCTACTGGGCGCGTCGCTGTTCATCACGTTCATGTCGCTGATGAGCACATTGGGCGTTATCCCGAACTGGGCCGACCCGCGCACCGAATTGTCGCCGTCCTGGCAGTTCATCAACCTGTGCTGGCAGTCCGTGTTCGTGTTCCTGCCGTTGATGGTCGCCTACAACGGCTCGAAGAAGCTCAACGCGGACCCCTGGGTCGGGTTCGCCATCATGGCCATCGTCATGCTGCCAGGGTTCGCCGCGCTCAAGGACGTCGCGCATAAGGTCGTCGTCTTCGGCTCCGAAGTCGACATCGTGCACATTTTCGGTCTGCCGCTCACGGTGTTCAACTACAGCTCGCAGGTGTTCCCGCCGCTGCTGATGGCCGCGGTGCTCGGACCGTTGTACAAGGGCCTGAAGAAGATCATCCCCGAGAACATTCAGCTCATCTTCGTGCCGTTCTTCTCGATGCTTATCATGATCCCGCTGATGGCGTTCCTGATCGGTCCGCTCGGCGTCTACGCCGGGGCCGGCCTGGCCAATGTGCTGAAGTCGATCAACGACTTGTCCCCGTTCATCTTCGCCATCGTCATCCCGCTGGCGTACCCGTTCATGGTGCCGTTGGGTCTGCACTGGCCGATCAACGCGATCATGCTGCTGAACATCCAGACGCTCGGTTACGACTTCATCCAGGGCCCGATGGGCGCGTGGAACTTCGCGTGCTTCGGCGCAACAGCCGGTGTGCTGTACCTGGCCTGGCGGGAGCGTGACGTGCCGATGCGGCAGACAGCGATCGGTGCCCTTGCCGCGGGTTTGCTGGGCGGCATCTCCGAACCGTCGCTGTACGGTATTCACTTGCGGTTCAAGCGGATATACCCGCGGATGCTGGTCGGCTGTCTGGTGGGCGGGATCATCATCGGCATCGGCGGTGGCGTCAAGACCCAAGCGTTCGTGTTCACGTCGCTGCTAACCATTCCAGCGTTCACCAACATGGTGCTGTATGCGATCGCGGTCGCCGCGGCGTTCTTTACCGCGATGACCCTGGTGATCCTCTCCGGCTACCGCAACCCCGAACAGGAGGCGGAATTCGAAGCTGACCGGGTGCCCGTGGCAGATCTGGAGACCGCGCCCGCCGCGGCCAGCGCCGCGACCGTGGCCGCCGCTTCGGCAACCACGTCCGTCGGGGACAGCGGCATTACCACGGAGATCGCGTCGCCGCTCGACGGCACGGTCGTGCCGCTGGCCGAGGTGCCGGACCCAGTGTTCAGTAGAGGCACGATGGGTCCCGGTGTCGCCGTACTGCCTTCCGGTGGCACCGCATACTCCCCCGGGAACGGAATCGTCGTCGCGGCACAGCCGACAGGTCATGCGTTCGGCCTTGTGCTCGACGGCGGTATCGAAGTCCTCATCCACGTCGGCATCGACACCGTCCAACTCAAGGGCGAGGGCTTCGACGTCAAGGTCAACAAGGGCGACAGGGTCACCGTCGGCACTCCGCTGGTCACGTTCGACCGCAAGGTGATCGAGGACGCCGGCTATTCGTTGGTCACCCCCGTGATCGTCTTGAACGGCAAGAAGTTCGCGTCCGTAGAACCGGCCGCCTCAGGTCTAGTAAGCGCAGGCGCGCCGATCCTGACGGTGGCGAGTAAGCCGGCGACCACGCCGGCGGGGGTCTGACCGGATAGCAATTCGCTCGCCGTGCGCGAGTGCTCCGCGAACCAGCAGGCGCAGGCGTACCTCAGGCGGTGGACTTGACTCGTGCGGCGGCCGACTCCGGCATCGGCTCGTAGCGGGCGAAGGTGCGGGTGAACGACCCCGCGCCATGCGAGAGCGACCGTAGGTCGATGGCATAGCGGGTCAACTCCACTTGGGGCACTTCGGCTTTCACCTCTGTGCGGTCCTCGCCGACCTTGTCGGTACCGAGCACCCGCGCTCGACGACTGGACAGGTCGCCCATCACCGAGCCGACGAGGTCGTCGGGCACCAGAACCGATACCTCGTCGACCGGCTCCAGCAGGGACACCTTCGTCGCGTTCGCCGCCTCACGCAGTGCAAGCCCACCAGCCATCTGGAACGCGAAGTCCGACGAGTCGACGCTGTGCGCCTTGCCGTCGTACAGCGTGACGCGGATGTCGACCACCGGGTAGCCGGCACCGACGCCCTTCTCCATCTGCGCCCGCACGCCCTTCTCCACGCTCGGGATGAACTGCCGCGGCACCGAGCCACCGACCACCTTGTCGACGAATTCGAAGCCAGCGCCTTCGTGTAGCGGCTCCACCTCGATGTCGCAGACGGCGAACTGGCCGTGGCCGCCGGACTGTTTGACATGCCTGCCGTGCCCCTTGGCGGAACCACCGAAGGTCTCCCGCAGCGGCACCCGCAGATCGATCTTGTCCACGCTCACCCCGAACCGGTTCGACAACCCGTCCAGCACGACGCCCGCATGGGCTTCGCCCATGCACCACAGTACGATCTGGTGCGTCTCGGGGTTCTGCTCGATCCGCAGCGTCGGGTCCTCGGCGGAAAGTCGCTGAAGGCCCACCGATAGCTTGTCGTCGTCGGTCTTCGCCCGCGGCTGCACGGCGATCGGCAGCAGCGGCTCGGGCATCGTCCACGGTTTGAGCACAAGCGGATCTGCCTTGTCGGACAACGTGTCTCCGGTCTCGGCCTTCGACAGCCGGCCGATCGCGCAGATGTCGCCAGCCACCACGGTGCCCGCCGGCCGCTGCTGCTTGCCGAGCGGGAACGACAGCGTGCCGATCCGCTCGTCCTCGTCGTGATCCTCGTGGCTGCCCGTGGATCCGTTGCTCGACCCGAAGAAGGACGAAAAATGGCCCGACACGTGAACCGTCGCGTCGGGCCTTATGGTCCCGGAGAACACCCGGACCAGGCTGACCCTGCCGACGTACGGGTCCGACGTCGTCTTGACCACCTCGGCCAGCAGCGGCCCCTTCGGGTCGCAGCTCAAATGTCCGCGGTCCTTGCCCTGCGGGGTGAAGACGTCGGGCAGTGGATGCTCGAGCGGAGACGGGAAGCCGCTGGTCGCGACCTCCAGCAGCTCCAGGGTTCCGACGCCGGTGCCGGCGCATGCGGGGATCACCGGGAAGAACGAGCCGCGGGCGACCGCCTTCTCGAGATCCTCGATCAGCACCTTTTCGTCGATCTGCTCGCCGCCGAGGTAGCGCTCCATCAGCGTCTCGTCTTCGGACTCCTCGATGATTCCCTCGATCAGTGTGCCGCGGGGCTCCTCGATTCGGTCGGTGTCGGAAGCCCCGGGCTCGCGCGTGCTCCGCTTGCCGTCGGAATACTCGTAGTGCGTCTGCGTCAGCAGCCCGATCAACCCGGAGCACGGGGAGTTCGCGGGCAGGTAAAGCGGGAGCACCTTGTCGCCGAATGCGTTCTGCGCAGCCACCAGCGCGCTGTCGTAGTTCGCCCTTGCGTGGTCGAGTTTCGTGATCACCACCGCCCGGGGCATGCCGACCTGCTGGCATTCCAGCCACAGCGACTTGGTGAGTTCGTCGACGCCTTCGTTGGCCGGGATCACGAACAGTGCGCAGTCCGCCGCGCGCAATCCGGCCCGCAGCTCACCGACGAAATCGGCGTATCCCGGCGTGTCGATCAGGTTCACTTTGACGCCATTGTGAGAGAGCGACGCCAAGGCGAGCCCGACGGATCGCTGCTGGGAGATCTCGGCCTCGTCGAAGTCGCACACCGTTGTTCCGTCCACGACGGACCCGGATCTGGACAGCACGCCGGTGGCAGTCAACAGGGCGTCGATGAGGGTGGTCTTGCCGCCACCCGACGGGCCGATGAGCACCACGTTTCGGATGGCGGCCGGACTGTCCGCGGTAGGGGCGGCTCCGGCGCCCTGGGCATTGTTCGCCTTGTCTGCCATGACGATCCCTTCCGGCCCGGGTCACTTCGTCTGGGGGCCGCGCGGCCCCGAAGGACACAGTTAACCCACAATTCCCCCATTCATCATCGAGCACAAGACCCCTCCCGACGTGGAGTTACGGCTTGTCGCGGGGCCGCCCACAGCGGGCGTCTCTAGAATGAACTTTGCTGATTGACACGCCGAAGGGATGGAAGCGTTGCGCAAAGCGGTTCGATACGTACTCGTCGTGGTGGGGGTCACGGCTGTCACCACGGTGAGTTCGACCGCCGCCGGTATGGCGGCCGTCCCCGGTCCGAACGCGGACCTCTCCGTCTCGAGCATCACGCCGGCCACCGGAGAGGTGGTGGGCGTGGCCGCACCGATCGACGTGACGTTCGCCGAGCCGGTCAGTGACCGGGCAGCGGCGGAGCAGTCAATCACCATCTCGTCGAACAAGACGCCAACCGGAAAGTTCAGCTGGCGCAGTAACCAGGTCTTGGAGTGGAAGCCGGAAACCTTCTGGCCCGCCCACTCGCCGATCTCGGTGACCGGTGGCGGTTTCGCGACGAACTTCGAAACCGGCTCGAAGGTGGTGGGTGTCGCCGACATCGACGCACACACCTTCACCGTGAGCATCGACGACGTGGTGGCCCGGCAGATGCCCGCGTCGATGGGAAAACCCAAGCATCCCACGCCAACTGGCACATTCACCGCTCTTGAGAAGCAGTCGAGCGTGGTGATGGACTCGCGCACGATCGGCATCCCGCTGAACGATCCCGAGGGTTACAAGCTCACCGTCGCCGACGCCGTGCGCGTGACATGGGGCGGCGTCTACGTCCACAGCGCGCCGTGGTCGGTCGGCTCACAGGGCAACTCGAACGTCAGCCACGGGTGCATCAACCTCAGCCCCGACAACGCCGCCTGGTACTACGACACCGTCCGGATCGGCGACCCGATCATCATTCAGGCGTAGAAAGTTGTTGCAGCCGTTGACGAGTGGCGTCGTCGGCGGGAAAGAACGACTCCACCGTCAACTCGGAGAGCGTCACGTCGTGTGCGCTGCCGAAGCTCGTGACGGTGCTGTGCAGCCGCAGATCGCCGGCGGGGTGTGCCAGCTGCAAGGTCAGTAGCAGCTCGGCGGTGGCCGGCTCGTGATACTCGTCCAGCGCATCGGCCACGCCGGGGTAGGTGCGGATCTCGCCGAGCAACTCCTCCAGCCGCGAGTCTCCGGTGAGCCGGGCCAGCCGGGCCAGCCGATGCCCGAGGTGGGCCGTCCACTCGGCCCGATTGCGAATCCGCGACACCATCCCATCGGGGTGGAGGCTGAGGCGGTAGACGTTGATCGGCGGCTGCAGCAGGGTCACGTCGACACCCTCGAGAAGCGGGCCCACCGCGCGGTTCGTGAGTATCACGTCGCCCCAGCGGTCGAGAACCACCGCAGGGTAGGGCTCGTGGCCCGCGAGCAGCCGCGCGAGCGCCTCACGGGCCTGTTGAGTTTGCGCGCTGTCGAGATCGGATTCGGCGTAGGTCGGTGCGTAGCCGGCGGCCAGCATCAACGCATTGCGTTCCCGCAGTGGCACGTCGAGCTGTTCGGCGAGGGCGAGCAAAAGTCCGCGGCTCGGACGGGAGCGACCGGTTTCGACGAAGCTGAGGTGCCGGGCGGAGATGCCGGTGTCCAGCGCAAGGTCAAGCTGGCTGCGCCGGCGCCGCTGCCGCCATTGCCGCAGCAGTGCACCGCCGTTTTCATGACGTGCGCCGGTCACGACAGCGCCTCGCGGAGCGCGTCGGGTACCGGCCTCTTGCTCCAATCGGCGGTGGAGACGATGACGTAGACACTGCGGGCGCGCACGGCGACGACTTCGTCGGAGTCGTCACGTCTCCGCAGAACCGTGAAGACGATCGTGAAACTCGTCGACCCGACCCGGTCGCACAAAACCGCAACGCGCACGGTATCGCGCCAACGAACCGGTGCGGTGTAGTCGATCTCCGTGTGCACCAACTGCATATCGAGACCGGAGTCCATCAGGTCCGGATAGGTCGCGCCGAGGTGGTCGAAGAATCCGGTCACCGCCTCGTCGAACCAGGTGAGGTAGTGGCCGTTGAACACCACGGCCTGCTGGTCTACCTCCGCGTAGCGGGGCACGACCGCCAGCGAGTACTCGGTCACGCGCTACATGATCTCCCATGCGCACCGACGAAGAAGGGGCACCCGGATCGGGTGCCCCTTCTTCGTTGGGAGGTGCTACTTCACGTCCACGTAGACCGTCTTGCTGGTGACCGTGGTGGCGAGACTGTCGCCGGGGTTACCGCTGTCGGTCCGCGAGAAGGTCTGGCCCGGCCGGACGGCCACAACGGTGGCCTGATCGAGCGGGGTCGCGCCGACGCGGTTCACGATCACGTTGTAACCGTCGGCCTGTAGCTCACTGATGGTGTCTTGGGCGTTGCCGGGTCCGCTCGGTGCGGCGGCGGCCGGCGCGGCCAGTCCGAGGATCGCCGCAGTGAGTCCGCCGGCGATGGTGGTGGCTAATCCGATCTTCTTCATCTTTGGTGCCTTCTTCTATTGTGTTGTGCAGCTCGAACCGTCAGGCCCAGCCGCGCTTGGTGCCGGACTGAAATTCTTTGCGCCCGGTCTGCCCGAGTAAACAGACAGGTCAGGGGTTTAATTCCGATGGCAGTAATTGATGGCCGATTGGCAGGATCCGATTGTTCGGCGCGTCGAGAGCGTGCTTGCGCGACTGGATGGGAACAACCGACGTGATGACGAGGACAACAAACAGCAAATGTTTATTCCCGATCGCCGCCAACCGCTATTTGGGCTGATCGGCCTTCTGGCTCGGCGGTGATTCCGGTACCGGGGTATCGCTTTCTGCCGTAGGGGTCTCGTCCGGCGGCGGCGGGTCCTGGTGCGCGGGCGGCGTCTTCGGTGAGGAGGTGGGTGTCGACGGCGACGAGCTGGGTGGCTCAGGGCTGCTCGGCAGGCTGCTCGGTGGAGGCGACGGTGTCGTCGTGGACGGTGGCGTCGTCGTGGTTGGCGGCGGACTGCTCGGCGGCGGGTTGTCGGCAGGCGGTGGAGCGGCCGGTGGTGCGGCGGCCGGAGTTGGTGGAGCGGGCGCCACCATCGGGACGGCAGGTGGTGCCGTGACGATCCGGGTCACCGGCGTGGGGGCCTGGATGAACGCGGGACCGGAAGGCACCTGTTCGGGTGCGGCGGGAAGGTCGGCAGGCGGTGCCGCGACCGGAGTCGCCGGGTCGGGACGGACGGTTGTCGTCGTTGTGGTCGTGCCGGTCATCGCGGAAGCGTCATTGCGCAGTGCCATGACAGCCCCCGCGCCGACGAACAGCATGGCGGCGAAGACGCCGGCGGTGACGAGCAGCGGCCGGTACCAAGGCTGACCCGTCGGCGCGGCACGAGAGGGCGCCTCGGGTACGAAGTCGACACTGGGGCGGGCCGTGCTCAGCGCGGGAGGCGCGTCGGAATATGGTGCGATCGCTGCGATGTCGGGGACGTCGTCGACCTCCGACCACGCGAGTGCGCGCAGCGTGCCGGACTGCGCGGGGGAGGCGACGGCGGTCAGGCTGTCGTCCTCAGGTCGGCGGTTCGCTCGGATCGCGGCGCCGCGGGTCGCCGTCAACTCCGGGTGCGGCGTCGTGATCACGGGTACCCGGAACTCCGACAGGGCCGTCGTCACCGCGGGAATACCGGCACCTCCGCCCACGGTGGCGATCGCGGTCAGGTCGGCGGAATGGATTCGGTTGCGGAACAAGTGTTCTCGCAACATCTCGACGAACGTCGTCAAGGGCCGGCGGATCTCGTCGTCGAGTTCTGCGCGGGTCAGCCGGACCTCTCCGCGATACCCGGGAACGTCGGCGAACACGGTCGTGACGGCACTACGCGACAGCCGTTCCTTGGCGCCGCGGCAGTCCGCACGGAGCCGGTGCAGTGACCCGATCGCCGCCGTCCCGGCGACGTCGGCGGTGCCGCCGACGGACACATCGGCGATCACGTGAGCCAACAGCGCGCGGTCGATGAGCTCCCCGGAGAAGTCGACATGGCGCACGGTCGCGCCGATCGGCCGGTAGCCGTCGGCCGCGTCGGCGAGGGTGATGCTGGTTCCGGTACCGCCGAAGTCGCAGAGCGCGACCACACCCCTGGTGGGCAGGCCGGGCTCGGCCTGCAGTGCGCTCAGGGCCGCCGCGGCATCAGAGATCAACGTCAGCCGCGCCGGGTCGGCCGACCACTCGGGCATCGCCACCAACTCGCGGCGCAGCGCGTCGACCGCCGCCGTGCGCCAGTGCACGGGGAACGTGACGCCGGGCGGAGACGCCGGGGCACGGCCGCCGGTCGCGGCGTAGGTCAGCGAGCGCAACGCCTCGGCGGTCAGGACCTCACCGCGGTGGAAGGAGCCGTCGGCGGCCATGACGGCGACTGGATCGCCCACCCGGTCCACGAACCCGTTCACGACGAGTCCGCGCTGGCGCAGGTGGGGATTCTGCGACGGCACGCCGACCTCGGGCGGCCGGTGCCGGAACAGGGTGAGGACAGACTGCCGCGTCAGTGCCGTGCAGCCCGGTACCACGGCGGCGACGTTGGTCGCTCCAACCGAGAGCCCTACACCCTGTGTCATGTCACGACGTTTATCGCCGCAGGAGCCCCACGCATTACTGCAGGGCGGTGCGGTCGGTCAGGAAGCGGCCGACGGTCTCAGGCCTGCCACCCCGACCACCGTCGTACGGTCACGGCGATGACGGGGCCGTCCAACGCAATGCGTTGGTACTGAACGTATTTCCTGCGCAGCTCGAAGTAGGCGGCGGCCATCTCCTCGCCGCTGTAGTGAATTTCGGCGGTCCCGTCGGCCCGCACCCACCACAGTTGCGACCAGTCGTCGTCGTAGTGGTCGACGATCAGGCTCACCGACGGGTTGGCCTCGATGTTGGCCATTCTGCGCAGCCGCTGTGTCGATTTACGTTTGGCGTCGACGGCGGTGTAGATGACGTCATGGCTGACCGCGAAGACGACGGGGACAAGGTGCGGCACGCCGTCAGCGCCCGCCGTCGCAAGCTGCGCCACCGGCGAGGCGGCGAACCTTTCCCGCGCGTCGAACTCGGCCATGACCCCAATCTCCGGTTGCGATACCCCCGGAATAGTCAATAGTAAAGATTGTGAACGCGACGTTCATTATCCGCTGCGAGACGGCACATGGCTCCTAGCCGAGTGGCCGAGGCACAGCCGCGCGCCCGGCCCGGCCGGCCGCGCAGCGAGGAGTCCCGTGCCGCGGTGTTGCGGGCCACCTCGGAGCTGCTGCACGAGGTGGGCCTGCGGGCCATGACCACCGAGGAGATCGCCGCCCGCAGCGGCGCCAGCAAGGCGACGATCTACAAGTGGTGGCCGAACAAGTACGCGGTGGCCATCGACGCGTTCCTGTCCGAGTTGATGGCAGACTCGCCGGATCCCGACACCGGCTCGGCGCGCGACGACCTGTCCTCCGTGCTGCGCGGACTGTTGCACTTCTACACCGGACCGAGTGGGCGGGTCTTCGCACAGCTGGTTGGCGAGGCACAGGCCGATCCGCTGGTCCAGCAGGAACTCCGCACCCATCTGGTCGGGTCACGGCGGGAACTGTTCCGGACCATCTGGGATCGAGGTGTGGCCCGCGGGGAGTTCCGCGATGACGTCGACCCGGATGCGGCGATCGATCTGGTCATCGGACCGGCGTTGTACCGCCTGATGATCGGCCACGCGCCGCTGACGGAAGCGGCGGCGGACGTGATCTTGGACGTGGCCATCCGTGGCCTCTCCCCCAGTGACTGACATCACCGGCAGAGGTGTTACTCGCGCACTACTCTGGAATTGAAACTGAACGTTCAGTTTCGATATTGAGCGCGAGAAGGAAATGACATGAGCTATCGCTACATACCGGCGTTCATCACAGCGGCCGCCGCGGCGGTCGCCATCGCGGCGGCACCGGCGGCTGCTGCCGCCACCACCGGGCAGACCTGCACCTACACCGGCGCAGAAACCACTCTTTGCCAGTCACCTGGAAACGTGCAGATCAACAGCTCACACGAGGTGACGTATCCGAACCCGTACCCCTTCTGGGGCAACGTTCTGCTGTTCCACCACGGCGGAAACCACCGCTGACCGCGGTTTTCGTTACCGGGGTCGGTGTGGTTGGGGGGCCACGCTGATCGGTTCTCTGGTCGCAGGTGTGCGAGTCACGTTGATCTCGGGCGGCTTCGATGGCCTGGGCCGCACCGTCGGCCGGACGACCACAGGTGCCGTGTTCATCGTCGACGGCTCCGGCGGCGGCGGCGGCGGTGGCGGTGGTGGTGGCGGCGGTGGCATCGGGCTCGACGCCGTCGCCAGCGGTGTGGTCGCCGGTGTCGTCGTCTTTCCCGGTGTCGGCCGGTCGTCGGCCGGGGACCCGTGGACCACCAGCAGCACCGCCGACACCACGATCGCCGACAGCGCGGTCGCGCTGACGATCAGAAGACTGAGCGCCAACCGAGACCCGTACCACGGCGTGCGCGCCGGATCGACGACCTCGACCCAGTTCTTCTCGTCGAACGCATCGAACCCGTCATGTTCCTGCGGCTCGGCGTCAGCCAGTAGATAGTCGAGGTCTGACTCCGACGTGCCGCCGTCTTCCCCGTCGTGGACGTCAACCCCGTCGCTGCCGTCGGGTTCGTCCCCTCGGTAGCCGAAGTTCCCCGTCGCCCCCTTCTCCGCCACTATCTGATGCTAACGGTTCGACCAGGGCAAACGCGCGCTCACGGCCGATAATCCTGGACTCTCAGGAAGCGCTGACGAGGGTGCGCCGCCACGATAGGGTCCAACGCAGCGGTGTCCGTTCACCGCGCCTACTCGGCGCCGTCACCACCACGCCACCACTGGTCTGCCTGCCCATCGGAAGGTTCGCCCATGAGAAGTTCGCGCCTCGTCAAGGTGGCCGCGGCCGCCACCTCCCTTCTCCTCGTCACCGGGCTCGCGTCGTGTGCACCCCCGGAGAAGAACAACTCGGGTGCCGAGACCCAGTCGGGCGTGAAGGCAGGTGAGGCGAAATCGGCCGCGGACTTCGGCGGCATGGACGCCCTTGTCGATGCGGCCAAGAAGGAGGGCCAGCTGAACGTCATCGCGCTGCCGCCGGACTGGGCTAACTACGGCGCGATCATCAAGGCGTTCTCCGACAAGTACGGCATCACGGTGAACTCGGGGCAGCCCGACGCCGCAAGCCAGGACGAGATCAACGCCGCGAACCAGCAGAAGGGCAAGAGCACCGCGCCCGACGTCTTCGACCTCGGTCAGGCCGTCGCCCTGGCCAACAAGGCGATGTTCGCGCCGTATCAGGTCTCGACGTGGGACGACATCCCGCAGGCCTACAAGGACGCCAACGGCACGTGGGTCAACGACTACGGCGGCTACATGTCCATCGGGTTCGACTCCGCCAAGGTTCCGCCGCTCGCCGATGTCAACGACCTGCTCAAGCCCGAATACAGCGGCAAGGTGGCACTCAACGGCGACCCGACGCAGGCGGGGGCGGCGTTCTCCGGCGTGCTGATGGTGGCGCTGTCGCAAGGGGGGTCGGCCGACGACATCGCGCCGGGCGTCGACTTCTTCGGCAAGCTCAAGCAGGCGGGCAACTTCGTGCCCGTCGACCCGACGCCGGCCACCATCGAGTCCGGCCAGACACCCGTTGTCATCGACTGGAACTACCTCAACGGCAAAGTATCCGAGAAGCTGCCGAGCTGGCAGATCTTCGTCCCGCAGAATGCCGTCGTCGCCGGCTACTACTACCAGGCGATCAACAAGGACGCGCCACATCCTGCGGCCGCGCGGCTGTGGCAGGAGTTCCTCTACAGCGACGAAGGGCAGAACCTCCTGGCCGCAGGCGGGGTGCGGCCGGTGCGCGCCGACCAGATGATGCAGGCGGGCACGATCGACAAGGCGGTGGTCGAGAAGATCCCGGTGATCGACGGTCCGGTCACCGTGCCGTCTCCCGACCAGACCGAGAAGGCCACCAAGTACCTGACGGACAACTGGGCGAAGGCCGTCGGCTGATATGTCGGGCGTGGGTCGACGGGTTCGCGACACTCTTCCGCTGCTGCCGTTCCTCGCGCTGGTCACGATCTTCCTGATCGTTCCGACGCTGACGGTGATCGTCAGCGCGTTCTTCGTCGACGGCGTCTTCTCCCTCGACCGGATAGCGGCGCTGTTCTCCGACACCGCGCTGTCGGCACTGTGGAAGAGCGTGCTGTTGTCGGGCAGCACCGCGATCCTGGGCGCGTTGCTCGGTGCCGTGCTGGCCTGGCTGATCGTGAGCAGCCCGCCGACGTCGGTGGTGCGAAGGGCGGTGATCTCGCTGTGCAGCGTGCTCGCCCAATTCGGCGGGGTAGCACTGGCTTTCGCGTTCCTTGCGACTATCGGACTAAACGGGGTGCTGACGCTGTGGGTGCAGCAGCACTTCGGTTGGAACCTGGCCGGATCGGGCTGGCTGTACAGCCTGGCCGGACTGGTCCTCGTCTACACGTACTTCCAGATCCCGTTGATGGTGATCGTGTTCGTGCCCGCGCTGGAGGGCCTGCGTGAGCAGTGGCGCGAGGCTGCGGTCAGTCTTGGTGCGTCGACGTTCCAGTACTGGCGCCAAGTGGCCGTTCCGCTGTTGACGCCCGCGTTCCTCGGATCGGTTCTCCTGTTGTTCGCCAACGCTTTTGCGGCCTACGCCACCGCCGCCGCCCTGGTGAGCCAGGGTAGCCCGATCGTGCCGCTGCTGATCCGGGCGGCGCTGACCAGCGAGGTGGTGCTCGGCCAGTCCGGGTTCGCCTACGCGTTGGCGCTCGAGATGATCGTCGTCGTCGCGGTGGTGATGATCGCCTACAACGCTTTGGTGCGGCGCACCGCCAGGTGGCTGCAATGAGGAGAAACACCTTGGGCACCAAGATCTTCCGCGCCATCCTGTTTCTCGCCTTCGGCCTGTTCTTCCTGTTTCCGCTGTATGCGATGGCGGACTTCTCCACCCGTAATCTCTTCGCCGGCGGCCGCACATTGCAGGCCTGGAAGAACCTGGTGGCCGACGAGGCGCTGTATCAGGCCATCATCATCTCGCTGCTGCTCGCGGTTTTCACCGTGGTGCTGATGCTGGTGATCCTGGTGCCGACCATGATCTGGGTCAGGCTGCGGGCGCCGTGGGCCAAGGGCATCGTCGAGTTCCTCTGCCTGCTTCCGCTGACGATCCCCGCGCTGGTGATCGTGGTCGGACTGCGCAACGTCTACCTGTGGGTGACGTACCTCCTCGGCGAATCAGCGCTGACGCTGACGTTCGTGTACGTGGTGCTGGTGCTGCCGTTCGCGTATCGAGCGCTCGATGCCGCGCTGGCGGCCATCGACCTGAAGACGCTGTCGGAGGCGGCGCGCTCGCTGGGCGCTGGCTGGCTGACCACGATCGGCCGTGTGGTGGTGCCGAACATCTGGTCCGGCATCCTGTCGGCCGCATTCATCTCGATTGCGGTCGTGCTGGGCGAGTACACGATCGCGTCGTTGTCCGGCTACCAGACATTGCAGGTCCAGATCGTCCTGATCGGCAAGAGCGACGGCCCGACGTCGGTGGCCGCGTCGCTGGCGACGCTGGTGTTCGGCTTCGTACTGCTCCTCGCGCTCGCGCTGCTCACCCGCGGCCGCAGGCGCAGCACCGCGGTCGTCCCGGCCGTTCTCGCTCCCACGCCCGCATCCCAAACTGGAGTTCCGACATGACAAATGGGGTTTCGGTCGAACTGAACGACCTGACCCGGGTGTACGGCTCCGTCAAGGCCCTCGATGGGTTGACCCTGCACATCGAGCCTGGCGAGCTCGTCGCGCTGCTCGGTCCGTCCGGCTGCGGCAAGACCACGGCGCTGCGGATCCTGGCCGGTCTCGACGACGCCACGTCGGGCACCGTCTCGGTGGGCGGCAAGGACCTGACCAAGGTGCCCGCGAACAAACGCGACATGGGCATGGTCTTCCAGGCCTACAGCCTGTTCCCGCACCTGACGGTGACCGACAACATCGCCTTCGGCCTCAAGATGCGCGGAAAAGACAAGGGCGCCCGCCTTTCTCGCGCCGACGAGATGATCGAGCTCGTTGGGCTTTCCGAACACCGGCACAAGTACGCGAGCGAGCTCTCCGGTGGCCAGCAGCAGCGGGTCGCGTTGGCGCGCGCGCTGGCGATCCAGCCCCGGGTGCTGCTGCTCGACGAGCCGCTGTCGGCGCTGGACGCCAAGGTGCGCGTGCAGCTGCGCGATGAGATCCGACGGGTTCAGCTCGACGTCGGCACGACGACCCTGTTCGTGACCCACGACCAGGAGGAGGCACTCGCCGTCGCCGACCGGGTCGGGGTGATGAGCCAGGGCAGGCTCGAGCAGCTCGCTGCTCCCGCCGAGCTGTATGCCAACCCGGCCACGCCGTTCGTCGCGGATTTCGTCGGGCTCAACAACAAGGTGCCCGCGGATGTGTCCGAGGGTCGGACCCGCCTGCTCGGCACATCTGTGCCCGCCCTGCCGGGCTCGATCGACTCGGGCTCCGGGCTGGCGATGGTGCGGCCCGAGTCCGTCACCGTCACCGCCGATCCGGTCGGCACCGCATCGGTGACGTCGGTGGCATTCCTTGGGCCGATCTCGCGGGTGACCTGCACCCTGCAAGACGGAACGGTCGTCGGCGCCCAGATGTCCAGCTCGGCCGCGCGGGCGTTCGGGCCTGGCGACCGCGTCACCGTCGGTGTCGAGCCGACGGGTGTGCTGGTGGTCGCAGCCGCCGAGTTAGGTGCGCGTCGCCGAGATCGACGAAATGGCGTAATCGACTCGAACTTTCACGCCCATTTGTCCGTTTGGGCGTAACGGGGTTAGACCGGCTTGATCGGCTCGATCCCCAGGTCCTTGTAGGTGACGAGCGCGACGAACGGCACGTTGCGCTGCGCGAAGAGCTTCGCAGCGACATCCCCGCGGTCGACCATCGGGATCACGCCGGTGACGACGACGCCGAGTGGGGCGATCCGGTCGAATGCGAGCGCCGTGGACCCGCCCGTGCTGATGACGTCATCGACCAGCAGCACCCGGGTGCCCGGCTCCAGCCGGGTGCCCTCGACCCACTGCTCGCGGCCGCGCTGCTTCTGCTCCTTGCGCACCGAGAACCACGCCTTGCCGGTGACCATTGCGACGCCATGCGACAGCGGGTCGGCACCCATGGTGAGCCCGCCCACCGCATCGAACTCGATGCCGTTGGCGGCCGCGACCTCCGCGACTGCGCGGCTGACGATCGCCAACCGCTCGCCGGTGTCGACGGCATACTTGCCGTCAATGTAGTCGTGGCTGAGCTGACCGCTGGCCAGCTTGAACGGCTGCTCCCTGCGTTCGTGGCCGCGGGTGCGGATCAGATCGAAGGCCGCCTGCCAAACCTCGGAGCGCTCGGTCACAGGCTGATGTTAGCCCGCCGCGCCAATTCGACTGTTGCCGAGCGTAAATCGTCGAAGGAATCAATCGGCGCCGCATAGCCGACCCGGGTGTAGGCCACCCCGCGCGGGGTGGCGACCTTGAGGTCCAGCCCATAGCGGTCCGCTCCGGTGCATGTCGCGGCGGTGGTGTCCGGGTAGCCGCCCAGTATCTTGGCCATCGCGCACAGGGATTCTGCGTGGTCGTCGTTGAGGTGTGTCACGGCCCCGGCGACGCGGGGCGCAACCGGGTCGGGTTCGGCGGCCGCATAGGCCTCGCCCGTCGCAGAGTCCATCCGGCCGTAGCCGCCGACCCAGCGCACCCGCGCAACCCGCAGCACCCACAGCGTGAAGTCGCTGTAGTCGACGTAGTACTTCGCCGCTGCCACCGCTGCCAGGTAGGCGTCCCGTGCGGCGCCGAGTTCGTCGCCCGAGGGTCGCTCGACGACGCCGGCCAGCGTCACCCGCCCACTCGCCAACGGATCCGGGTCGGTGGCAGGCGCCACGATGGCAATGCTGGCTCGCTGATCGCCGACGAGGTTGCGGCCGTGCTCGGCCAGATTCGAGACACACAGCACCGGCGCACCCTCGAGCAGTCCGTAGGCGACGAACGAGGCCCACGGATCGCCGGTCGCAGTGAGTGTCGCGAGTGTGCCGGTGTTGGTCGAGGCGGTGATGGTGCGTGCTTCCTCTGCGGCCGAGGGGCGCAGGGCGTTGGCGATGTCGCTCAACGGCGGTGGCACGGACGGGGCATCGCCCGGGTCACCATGGTCGCGGGATGCCACGTCGGCACGATACCCAATGATGCAGGTCGGCACTGGCAGACGATTGCCAGCAACAAAAGATTCCACCGACGAATGGCGAGAAATGTGCGACAATCCCCTGGCGGTAAACGCCTAGTCAGCAACCATTTTGTCTGGAACGAGGGGTAGATGGGGGTGTCGGCACTGCGCGTTACGGCGTGTGCCGGCGTGCTCGTCGCCGGGCTGATCCTCGGCGATAGCGGCACCGGGCTCGCCTTGGCAGACCCGGGAAGCCACGAGTTCGACCGCCTCCATGAACAGCTCAGCAAAGGCGTCAAGAACCTCAAGGACGGTCTGGCCCACGCCCATCGCAGGCACCCGGTCGGACACCGGAAACAGTCCCATGGCGACGTAGCGCAGGGCACGCCATCGGCGAAGACGGGCTCGCAAGAAGAGAGCGCTTACGCCGCAACGGAATCCACCGTGGTGACCGAATCCACCATGGCGACGCTGAGCGACGAGGGAGCGCCCGCGCCCGAGGTGGCGCCGGATCCCGACCGTCAGGTGAGTCCCGACGGGAGCGACGTCGGCGGCATCGGCACCGAAGGCACCGATCCGGGTGTCGACCTTCAAGCCGCCCCCGAGGCGGCACCAGTGGACCCCACGGACACGGGTGGAGACGGCAGTGACTACAGCGACACCGCCGCCGACAACGTCGACAACGTCGACAACACTGTCGTGAGCGACCAGGTCGTCGCCCAGGTGACGCCGATCGGCGTCGTCGAGTATCCGTACCCGTTCTACCTTTTGGAGATCCGCCGGGACGGTGGCACCTGGTGGAATGCGAACCAGATCATCGCGCGGTTTACGAACGTCATCGGCAACGCTTTGATGCCTGCGCCGCCCACACCCGAGCCTGCGCCCGCGATCGTGACCGCGCCGATGCCTGCGTTCCGCGGTCCGGCGCCCGAGGCGCCCGCACCCGAGCCCGAACCCGTCCTCGATGCGCTGGGTGGAGCCGGCGGCGGCAGCGACTATGCGCCAACCGACTTCGGAGGTGCGCCGGTGCTCCAGGCGCCGATCTTCGCGATTCCGGTTCCGCCCGCAGGCTCTGCCGTTTTCCCGGCGGCGGCGCCGTTCGCGGCGCCAGGAGCCGGAACCGGACTGGCGGCCACTCCGCGCGTCGTCGGAACCGAGCCCGGTGCGACGACCACGGGCATCCGGTCGGGGGGTACGCAGGAACAGACGCCTACCAGCACAGTCAATTCGATGTCGGCGCAGGCGCCGCGTCAGGGATTCACGGAATATTTGCGCAACCCGGGGCTTCCGCAGCTAGCCGGCGCCGCGCTGCCGGGAGTCGCGGGAATCCTGCTGCTGACCTGCGGCGGCGGTGTCATCGGATACCGACAGGCCAGTGCCGGCCGGATGGTGCGAATGAGCGGGGCGGCGCGCTACCTGCCGTAGCGGCCGCCCCCACGCATCGGTGCGTCAGCCGCCGAGGGCGGCGATGAGATCCTTGATCCGCGAAGCCTCGTCCTCGAGCACCGGCTCTTCGGCTTCGACGGCCTCGATGAGGTCCTTGCGCAGCCCCACGCCGTTGGCCGCCTCCTTGGTGGAGAGCTTCGCGCGGCCGCGAGCGATGTAGAGCCGCTGGCCCAACGTGGCCCCGGGTCCGTTGGCCGCGGTGGCCATCAGGTCGTCGTAGCGGCTGCGGACACCGCTCAACGCGACGATGACCGACGGGGTCACCCGGCTGCGGCTGGCGGCGTCGGCCAGTGAATCCTGCAATTTGCGCAAGCCGGACAGGATCACGCCGGCCCGGTCCGGAAACTGCGAATCACTCGGATCGGGAAGGGCGTCAATCGCAGCGGCATACATGTGCATTGCCGCATCGGACAGTCCAACGATTACAGGAGCTTCACCATCATTCGGCTCAGACACGGCCACTCGATTCGTCGAAGATTTCATTGGTGACCAATGTCGCCCGGCAATGGGAACAGGGTCGCGCAAACGTTAACCCGGTTCGGCGGCGGTTTCAACCGTTCCTTTACACCACGCTGCCAACATCTTTGCTCAGTGCCGTCGCGACACGCCGACCAGATTCGATTGCGTCGAGGGTGGGTAGGTTTGAAGTTCGATGAATGCGACGAGCGCCGCCGACGACAACGTCGAACATGACCCCACAGAGGGAAGCCACGTCGAGCACGGCGTGGTCGAGCACCCGAGCGCTGACGACTTCGCCCAGGCGACCGTCATCCCGCAGGACCGCACCTGGTTCAAGCGTGCGGTGTTCTACGAGGTGCTGGTGCGTGCCTTCTACGACGGCAGTGCCGACGGATCGGGCGACCTGCGTGGGCTCATCGAAAAGCTCGACTACATCAAATGGCTGGGTGTCGACTGCCTGTGGCTGCCGCCGTTCTACGACTCTCCGCTGCGCGACGGCGGCTACGACATCCGCGACTTCTACAAGGTGCTACCGGAGTTCGGCACTGTCGAGGACTTCGTCGCGCTGATCGACGCTGCCCACCGGCGCGGCATCCGCGTCATCACCGACCTTGTCATGAACCACACCTCGGACTCCCATCCGTGGTTCCAGGAGTCGCGCCGCGACCCGGATGGGCCGTACGGCGACTTCTACGTGTGGAGCGACACCAGCGAGAAGTACCAGGATGCCAGGATCATCTTCGTCGACACCGAGGAGTCCAACTGGACCTACGACCCGGTGCGCAGGCAGTTCTACTGGCACAGGTTCTTCTCCCATCAGCCCGACCTGAACTACGACAATCCCGTCGTCCAAAACGCGATGCTCGACGTGCTGCGGTTCTGGCTCGACCTCGGCATCGACGGCTTCCGCTTGGACGCGGTGCCGTATTTGTTCGAGCGCGAGGGCACCAATTGTGAAAATTTGCCGGAAACGCACGCGTTCCTCAAACACTGCCGCAAGGTGATCGACGACGAGTTCCCCGGCCGGGTGTTGCTGGCGGAGGCCAACCAGTGGCCCGCCGATGTGGTCGAGTATTTCGGCGATCCCGATACCGGCGGCGACGAGTGCCATATGGCGTTCCACTTCCCTCTGATGCCGAGAATTTTCATGGCAGTCCGGCGGGAGTCGCGTTTTCCAATTTCGGAGATCCTGGCGCAGACGCCGCCGATTCCGGAAATGGCCCATTGGGGCATCTTCTTGCGCAACCACGACGAGTTGACGCTGGAGATGGTCACCGACGAAGAGCGCGACTACATGTACTCCGAGTACGCCAAGGACCCGCGGATGAAGGCGAACGTCGGAATCCGCCGCAGGCTGGCGCCACTACTGGAGAACGACCGCAACCAGATCGAGTTGTTCACCGCGTTGCTGTTGTCGCTGCCCGGCTCGCCGGTGCTGTACTACGGCGACGAGATCGGAATGGGCGACATCATCTGGCTCGGCGACCGCGACGGCGTCCGCACCCCGATGCAGTGGACGCCCGACCGCAATGCGGGTTTCTCGAAGGCCAACCCCGGCCAGCTGTACCTGCCGCCCAACCAGGACCCCATCTACGGCTACCAGTCGGTGAACGTGGAGGCGCAGCGGGACAGCTACTCGTCGCTGCTGAATTGGACCCGCACCATGCTGGCGGTGCGACGCCGCCACGAGGCGTTCGCCACAGGGTCGTTCCGTGAGCTCGGCGGGTCCAACCCGTCGGTGCTGACCTACATACGGGAACTGGACACAGACGGTGGGAAGGACATCGTGCTGTGCGTCAACAACCTCTCCCGGTTCCCGCAGCCGATCGAGCTGAACCTGCAGCACTGGAGTGCCTACACGCCCGTGGAGATGACCGGGTACGTTGAGTTTCCGCCGATCGGACAGTTGCCGTATCTGCTGACCCTGCCGGGTCACGGCTTCTACTGGTTCGAGCTGCGCGGCCCAGAGGGAGCATCATGAGCCATCCGGACAAGCTGCCTTGGGCTGACTGGCTTATGGAGCAACGCTGGTATGCCGGCCGCACCCGCGAACTGTCTGCCGCCGAACCGTCGCATATCGTGTCGCTTCGCGACGACCTCGACCTGGTGTTGCTCGACGTCTCCTACACCGACGGTTCCTCGGAGCGCTATCAGGTGATCGTGCGGTGGGGCCTCGGAGCCGCGGCGGCGGCGACATCAGTCGGAGGCCCGATCGGCGATGAATTTCTTCACGTCGCGACGATCGGCGCCGAGGGAGACCGTACCGCTTACGACGCGCTCTACGACCCGGCCGCCGCCAAATACCTGCTGTCACTGGTCGACTCGTCGGCGACGGTCGGTGATCTTCGCTTCAGCAAGGAGCCCGACGTCACGTTGCCGCTGGACTCGGCGCCGCGGGTATCGAGTGCCGAACAAAGCAATACGAGTGTGGTGTTCGAGGAATCGGCCATCTTCAAGGTCTTCCGGCGCATCACCGGAGGTACCAACCCGGACATCGAGCTGAACCGGGTGCTGGCGCGCGCGGGTAACGAGCACGTGGCCCGGCTGCTCGGCTCCTATGAGACATCGGGCGGCGGCGAGCCTGCTGCGCTCGGCATGGTGACGGCCTTCGCGTCGAACTCGGCCGAAGGCTGGAGCATGGCGACCGCGAGCACCCGCGACCTGTTCGCCGAGGGTGACCTGTACGCCGACGAGGTGGGCGGGGACTTCGCGGGAGAGTCGTACCGGCTCGGCGAAGCCGTCGCGTCGGTTCACGCCACGCTCGCCGACGCCCTCGGCACCTCGACCACCCTGTTCCCGACGGACAGCGTGTTGGAACGACTGGCGGCCGCCGCTGCGTCGGTTCCCGAACTGCAGCAGTATGTTTCGCTGATCGAGGAGCGTTATCGCAAGCTGGCCGAGGAGTCGATCACCGTTCAACGCGTGCACGGCGACCTGCACCTCGGTCAGGTGCTGCGCACGCCGGAGCGGTGGCTGCTGATCGACTTCGAGGGCGAGCCCGGTCAGCCGCTCGACGAACGCAGGCGGCCGGACTCGCCGGCCCGGGACGTGGCCGGCGTACTCCGCTCGTTCGAGTACGCCGCATACCAACGACTGATGGAGCAGACCGCGGCCGACGACCGCTACCGGCAGCTGGCCGCACGCGCCCGCGAATGGGTGGACCGCAACAGCGCCTCGTTCTGCGAGGGTTACGCGGCGGTGTCCGGGGCCGATCCGCGCGACTCCGGGGCTCTGCTGGCCGCCTACGAACTCGACAAGGCGGTGTACGAGGCCGCCTACGAGGCTCGGCATCGGCCGGCCTGGTTGCCGATCCCGTTGCGGTCCATCGCGCGCATCATCGGTTGATTGCTTGACGAGCGCGTAAAAATTTGCCAAAAGGCTCCACAACGCCGTCGGCCGTAGGACCATCCCATCATGGCTGACGTGGAGTTTTGCGTTGTGGGTGCGGGTTTCGCCGGCCTGACTGCCGCGTTGCGGCTGAAGCAGGCGGGGCATTCGGTGGCGCTGCTGGAGGCCCGGGATCGGGTCGGCGGCCGGACCTTCACGGAGGTGCGTGCCGACGGCACCTGGATCGACCGTGGTGGCGCGTGGATCGGGCCGGGTCAGGACCGCATCTACGCATTGCTGAACGAGTTCGGCGTGGGCAGCTTCAAGCAGTACGCGAGTGGCGAGGCGACGATGGTCGTCGACGGCAAACAGGCCCGCTACAAGGGCCTGGTGCCGCTGACGCTGAACCCGTTCGCGACGGTGAATCTCGGCACCGCGATGCTCGAGCTTTCCAAGATGTGCAAGGCGATTCCTCTAGAGGCGCCGTGGGAGGCCAAGAAGGCGTCCAAGTGGGACAGCATCACCGTCGCCTTGTGGCTGGACCACCATGTGCGGTCACTGGCCGCCCGTGACCTTCTCGAAACGGCCATCGGTGGCGCATACACCAGTGACACGTCGGAGGTGTCGCTGCTGTTTGCGCTTTATCAGATGGCGTCGGGTGGCGGACCAGACTTCGTGTTCGGAACCGAGGGCGGATCCCAGGACTCGCGCATCATCGGGGGAATGGGTGCGGTGTACGGGCCGATGGCCGCAGAGATCGGGGATTGTTTGCACTTGGCGCAGCCGGTGCGCCGGATCGACCAGGACGACGACGGCGTGACGATTCGTTCCGAGGACATGTCCGTCAGGGCGCGCCGGGCCATCGTCGCGGTGCCGATCGCCATCGCAAGCCAAATCCTCTATGAGCCAATGCTTTCCGTCGACAGGTCGTTCCTTCATCAACGCATGCCCAGCGGGGCCATCTACAAGATCAACATCGTCTACGACGAGCCCTTCTGGCGCGCCGACGGCCTGTCCGGGCAGTCCGCGGCACCAGGGACACCGGCCCAGGTGACCATCGACGCGTGCACACACACCGGCACGCCCGGGGTGCTGTGCGTGATCATCGAAGGCCCCACTGCGCGTGAGCTGTGTGGCATGGCCGCGACTGACCGCCGCGCGCTCATCCTGGATGAACTCGCGAAACGCTTCGGGGCCAAGGCGCGTTCGCCGGTCGACTTCATCGAACAGAACTGGACCACCGAACGCTATTCGGGCGGCGGAATGCTCAGCCACGCACCACCGGGGGTGCTAACGGAGTTCGGGCCGGCCCTTCGGGAGCCGTGCGGCCGCATCCACTGGGCAGGGACGGAAAGCTCGGCCGTCATGTGCGGCTGGGTTGACGGAGCCGTGCGCTCGGGGGAACGGGCGGCTGCCGAGGTCATGCAGAGCGAGCGGGTCGGCAGCATGAACACCTCGGCGTAACGGTCGTAGCCGGGCACGGCACTACCGGTACGTGACCACTCAACAGATTGCATCCATCAGAGAGAACACCGTCGACGTGGTCAGCGGACTGTTCGCCCGCTACGGCCTCGTGATCGTGATCGCCTGGTACGGCGGCCTGAAGTTCATGCACTACGAAGCCGAAGGCGTGGCGCCGTTGGTGTCCGCAAGCCCGTTCATGGGCTGGCTCTACGACATCTTCTCGGTGTACACCTTCTCGGCGCTGCTGGGCATCTTCGAACTCACGACGGCGGTACTGCTGGCCATCAAACCGTGGCGGCCGCGGGAGTCCGCGCTCGGCAGCCTGCTCGCGATCGTATTGTTCGCATCGACCATCAGCTTCATGGCCACCACACCCGGCGTCTTCGAGGCTTCACAGGGCGGCTTTCCCGCGCTGTCGGTGGTGGGCGGATTTCTTATGAAGGACATCGCCCTGCTCGGCGTCTCGGTCTGGACGCTCACCGACGCGTTGCGGGCACGGCGCAGCGGGTATCCGGTGTCATGGCCAAGTACTCGCTCAACAAGCCGGCGGTGACCAAGGCGCGCAGCTTGATCGACGCGCGGCAGTACGTCCTCGACAGCGACTGGGGAGACGTCCAGCCGCGCGCGGACGCACAGAACGCGTTCCTGGAGAACCACACGTGGGACGAGTACGCGCAGTGGCATCTCGGCCTGACGGAGGGCGCGGCCGACGAGACGAAGGCGCGCTACGCGTTCGTCTACGGTGACCTGCGCCGCATCCACCGCACCGGGCTGATCGCGTGCGTCTACCGGGCATCGGAGTGGCGGCACAAGGACATCGAGGTGGCCGCCCACGATCTGCTGCAGTACCTGGACGCGAAGACAGGTCTGAAACCGTCGGGCTAGGGCCGGAGCACGAAATCCAGGAAGTGTTCCCGCATCTCGATGGGTGCATCACTGGGGTCCGAACCGTGTAGCACGCCCATCCCCGCCCCGAAGAACGCGGCCGATCGAACCGCGGCGTCGTCGGAGTCGAACCCGGCGTCGACGAAGGCCTGGTACACCGCCCGCAGCACACGCCCATCGCTTTTGCGGACGTTCGCCGCAACGGCTTCATCGGTCAGCGCCCAGACGCGCATGGCCCGTTCGAGCGCCCACTGCTCGGGCCTCACCACGGCCTGCATCATGGCGCGTAACCGTTCGCGGGGCTCGATGGTCTTCGAGTTTTCGAAGCGCTGGCGGTCCTGGTCCTGCAGGCTGCCCCACGCATCGATGAGAGCCGTCCGGTAGGCGGGCAAATCGGCGAAGTGCCAATAGAAGCTTCCCTTGGTGACACCGAGCCGGTCGCACAGCGCGTCGACCCGAAGCGCATTCGGGCCACCGTCGGCGAGGAGCGCGAATCCCGCCTGGATCCAGTCCTCGACCGATAGCCGGTGGCCGGCACCGCGCGGCGGGGTCATGGACGGCAGCATACGGCTACCAGGCGATTGACGGTTGTGAGAATTAGCCGCGGTAATGAACTCCGCGCTCAGATGAGTGCTGTTGCAACCGTGGCCGCCGGTAGTCACCGCCGCTCTTCGGCTTCTACTTCCAGCCCGCCCGGCCGGCGGCACCCCTCGGTGCCGATACGCGACCACGGCTGCTTCAGCCGCTAAACCGTACCATACTGCCTGGTATGGGCAACGTTTTCGGCTAACTCGTCGACGGGTCACAGACCGCTCGTCAGCCCCGGCAGAACAAGCGCCTGAGCCGTCCGCCCCGTCCCGACGGCGGTGCGCCCGCCGGCCCGTTCTGTGCCGGCCACTCGTCGTTGCCATTCGTCGAAATCGGCGTCCTCAGCAACCATGACGATCCGCGGTCAATGTGGACCGGGTCGTCTAGCCGTGGAGGGCGTCAGGGAACATGGGCAGCATGTCCGGTGACGAGTTCGACGACAATCCCCTCGAGCCCGCAGAGGCGCTCGATTCCGATGAGGTGCGAAACGACGACGGCGACGAGGTGGTCGACCCTCCCGAGGAGTGGATCGAGGCCAAGGAGAACGAAACCCTCGACGAACGCCTCGCCGAGGAGGTTCCCGACGATGCGGATGCCGACGACGATGAGCGGGAAGCGACAGAGGCGCACGACTCCGACCAGGGGGGTGGGCTGCAGTTGGTCAGCGGCGACGAACTGGACCGCATCGACCCGCAGCAGCATGGACGCGAGCGAGGCCAGATCGACGGGACGCCGGAGGACGGCGACTCGTTCTTCGACGTCGTCGAGTGAAAGCGGCTACTCCGACACGGATCGCAGCACCATGACCGAGCGTGCGTCGACAGTCACCTTCGCACCGGCGTCATGGGATTCAGCGCTCTCGTCACCCTCGGCTGCCGTGTAGATCTCGGGAACCCAGCTGGTGCCGAATTCGTCTGGCGGAAGCGCGAAGTCGATCGGCTCGTAATGGGCGTTGAAGTACAGCACGAAAGAGTCGTCGGTGACCCGCTGGCCGCGCACGTCGAGATCGGGGATCCCGTGGCCGTTGAGGTAGACCGCGACCGATTTGGCGAATCCGGATTCCCAGTCCTCGTCGGTCATCTCTGCGCCGTCGGGTGCGAACCACGCGATATCGGGCAGGCCCGGAGTTCCGCGTTGACGCACCGGCCGTCCGCTGAAGAACCGCCGCCGACGAAACACCGGGTGCTTGGCGCGTAGTCCGGACACCTCGCGAGTGAACTCGATCAGGGCGGTGTCGGCGCTCGCCCAGTCGATCCAGGCGAGTGCGTCGTCCTGGCAGTACACGTTGTTGTTGCCGCTCTGCGTACGGCCGAGTTCGTCGCCGTGCGAGATCATCGGAACCCCCTGGGAGAGCAGCAGGGTAGTGAGGAAGTTGCGTTGCTGCCGAGCGCGTAACGCATTGATGGTCGGATCGTCGGTCGGTCCCTCGGCACCACAGTTCCACGATCTGTTGTGGCTCTCGCCGTCGCGGTTGTCTTCCCCGTTCGCCTCGTTGTGCTTGTCGTTGTAGGACACCAGGTCGCGCAGCGTGAAGCCGTCGTGCGCGGTGACGAAGTTGATCGACGCCACCGGGCGGCGGCCGGTGTGTTCGTAGAGGTCGGCCGATCCGGTGAGGCGGGAGGCGAACTCGTCGACGGTGGCCGGCTCGCCACGCCAGTAGTCGCGGACCGTGTCGCGGTACTTCCCGTTCCACTCGGTCCACTGGGGAGGGAAGTTGCCGACCTGATATCCGCCGGGTCCGACGTCCCACGGCTCGGCGATGAGCTTGACCTGGCTGACGGTTGGATCCTGCTGCACGAGTTCGAAGAACGTCGACAGTTTGTCGACGTCGTAGAACTCGCGGGCCAGCGTGGATGCCAAATCGAACCGGAAACCGTCGACATGCATCTCGGTGACCCAGTACCGCAGCGAGTCCATGATCAACTGCAGCGAGTGTGGGTGCCCCACGTTGAGGCTGTTGCCCGTTCCCGTGTAGTCCGTGTAGTAGCGCTTGTCGTCGTCGACCAGCCGGTAGTACGCCGCGTTGTCGATACCGCGCATGGACAGCGTCGGCCCGAGGTGGTTGCCCTCGGCGGTGTGGTTGTAGACCACGTCGAGGATCACCTCGATGTCCGCCTCGTGTAGCGCGCGCACCATGGCCTTGAACTCCTGCACCTGCCCGCCTGGGGTCGAGCTACTGCTGTACTTGGGGTCGGGCGCCAGAAAGCCGATGGTGTTGTAGCCCCAGTAGTTGGACAACCCCTTGTCGATCAGCGTGGAGTCGTTCGCGAAGTGGTGCACGGGCATCAGCTCGATCGCCGTCACCCCGAGGGCCGTGAGGTGCTCGATCATCGCCGGGTGTGCGACCGCGGCGTACGTGCCGCGAACGTTCTCCGGGATGTCGGGATGCGTCTGGGTGAGGCCCTTCACATGCGCCTCGTAGATGACCGAGTCGGCGTACTCGTGGCTGGGCGGGCGGTCGACGCCCCAGTCGAAGAACGGGTTGATCACCACCGACTTGGGCATGCTGGCCGCGGAGTCGTCGTCGTTGCGGCTGTCCGGGTCACCGAAGTTGTAGCCGAACACCGACTGGTCCCATTTGATCGTGCCGTTGATGGCCTTGGCGTAGGGGTCCAGCAATAGCTTGTTCGGATTGCACCGCTGCCCGGCATGAGGGTCATACGGCCCGTGCACGCGGTAGCCATAGAGCTGGCCGGGCTCGACACTGGGCACGAACCCGTGCCAGACGAAACCGTCGACCTCGGGCAGCGTTACCCGGGTTTCGTTGCCGTTGGCGTCGAACAGACACAGCTCGACCCGCTCCGCGGCCTCACTGAACACCGCGAAGTTGGTCCCCGATCCGTCGTAGGTCGCTCCAAGCGGGTAGGGCTTGCCGCGCCATATCTCCAACGAATTGGCAGGCGGGGTGGCAGCTTGGGTCAAAAGAGCACGCTCCAGACGCGGCGAGAACAAACGGACCAACGAGACGATACGGGGGTGCCCAATGGGGGAGCATCACAACCAAACCGTCCGACCGCACCGACCGGAGGTGGGCCGCGTGGCCAGCAGTTCCGACCTGCCCACTTACCGAACGCTGGTGGTTGCCGTCGACCGTGGTGTGGCAACCATCACGTTGAACCGGCCGCAGCAGCGCAACGCCGTCGGAGACGGCATGCGCGGGGAGCTGGCCGATGCCTATCGGCGATGCGACCGGGACGACACGATCCATGTCGTGGTGCTGACCGGCGCTCCGCCGGCGTTCTGCGCCGGTGCCGATCTCGCTGCGGGCGATCGCACCTTCACCGAGCCAGGGCCGGGATTCAGCGCGGCGGGCATCGACGTGCCGGCGTGGACGCTGTCCAAGCCGGTGATCGCCGCGGTGAACGGGCACGCGATCGGGCTGGGCCTGACGCTGGCGCTGCAGTGCGATATCCGGTTGTTCGCCGCCGACGCGAAATACGGCGTGGTGCAGGTCCGGCGCGGCATGGTCGGCGACGCGTATTCGCACTGGATCCTCCCGCGCCTCGTCGGCCTGTCCAATGCGGCCGAAATCCTGCTGAGCGGCGCCACATTCGACGGGCACCGTGCGGTGGCACTCGGGCTGGGCAGCCGCGTGCTGGATGCCGACGATGTGCTGCCTGCCGCGATCGACCTGGCGCGCGACATCGCCGAGAACGCCGCGCCGGCGTCCGTGGCGGCGAGCAAGCGGCTGCTGTGGGATTCGTTCGACCTCGACCGCGACGAGATCGGCCGCCGCGAGACCGACATCCACCTCGACTTGATGCGGCTCGACGACGCCAAGGAGGGGGTGCGCGCCTTTCAGGAGGGCCGCGCCCCGAACTGGACCGGGAGGACGGCCGATCCAGCGGCGCGCGAGGTTCGCGGCGGTCTGGGCGAATCTTGATTACGAAGCGGCCGGACCGATGCGGTCGAACCGAAGCGGTGGATCAGCGCCATGCGTGCGTGATTCGGTGGGCTGTTTGCGGGCGTACGTGGCGGCTTGGGTGCGGTTGTGCACGCCGAGTTTGCCCAGGATGGAGCGGACGTGGTTGTTGACGGTTCGTTGGCTGATGAACAACGTGTTCGCGATGCCGGCGTCGCTGTGACCGAGGGCGAGCAATTCGAGGATCTCGCGTTCACGTCGAGTCAAGCAGTGCGGATGGGCACGGGTGTCGGCACGGTGCCGATGGGCGCTCGACCCGCGCTCGGCGGCCGGGCCGTAGTGGACGACGGTATGGTCGTCGCCGTCCTCCTCGACGTGTAACGCCAACGGCGCCAATGCGTCCGGGTCGATTGGTCGGGACAGCGCGGCGAGCGCCCGTTGATGTAGAGCCAGCCGGTCGTAGTCGGGCATCTGCTCCAGCGTCGCCTGCCGGGCCAGTTCGTGACGGAACCCCACCGTCTCACCGCTGGCCACCAACAACCCAACGCGCAGGCATTCACTCAGCCCGGCCGCTGCACCCGGGCACAGGTTCTCGATAAACCGGGCGTCGGCGCGTGGACCGCACACCGCCACCGCTTCGGCGGCCTCGCGCGCGGACGACGACAGTCGCGCCAGCCGGCCCCACACGGCTTCGGCAACACTGCGGGGTAACACGCCCCCAGTAGACCCGTCCGCGCTCGCGCCAAGGATCTCGTTGACATAGAAGGGGTTCCCCCCGGTCAACCGGTGCAACTGCTCGGCGTCGACCCCGCTGCCCGCGGCCAGCTCTCGCACCGCCTCGGCGCTCAACGGCGACAGTCTGATTCGCGTCAGCGGCGCGTGGTTCGACATGTCCCCCAGCACTACGGCCAACGGATGCCGGGCGCCGAGTTCGTCGTCTCGGTAGGAGACCACGACGAGCACCGGAAGCGAGCCGATTCGCCGCGCGAGGAAACGCAGCAGATCCAAGGTGGCGCCGTCGGCCCACTGGGCGTCCTCGATCACGCAAACCCACAGCTGGCCGTCGCTGAACATTTCCATTAGCCGCGCGTAGACCGATTCGGTGTCGCCCGCACCGATCGCCGCGGACAACCCTGCGCCCTGCGCGTCCGTGAGCTCGGTGAGCATGTCGATCAGTGGGCCCAGTGGCCGTGGCGCCGACAACGGGTCACAACAACCCATCATTGCGTGTACCCCGCTCGCCGTCGTGTCGAGGAATCTCCGCAGGGCCGCGGACTTGCCAACTCCCTCCTCACCGCGCAGCAACAGCATTTGACCCGCGCCGCGCGCCGCCTGCCCGGCCAACGCCTCCATCTCGGCAAGCACGCCGTCACGCTCAAGAAGAGTTTGTAACAACCTCTGGCCCTCCCTGCTACGTGGCGCGCATCAAGAGAGGAAAGTGTCGGATCCCGCAAACTAATTGGCCCCGTCCCAAGCCGCTTGTAAGAGCCGTGACGGCTAGCGGCGTGCGGGTGGCTGGAGGTCGGGACAACGCGAAAAGCACGTCTATCAGCATATTTAAGAACGCCGCATAATGTGCGTCTTACTGCGCAGATCAAGGCAAAAATAACTGGCTCGGCAACGGCAAATACACTGAGGAGCGCTAGGAATTGAGTTCCCTGGATTTACGCCGAAAAATAGCCTACAGGGCAACGGTTATTCAGATAGCCATTGCGTGGCAAAAATTGACGTTAAGGCAAACGCGAGTAAAACGACAGATTCTCGAGTGTGCTTTAGTCCAGATACCCATCGGTTGCCGAATGCTAGGGCAAAGGGATCCGAAACCACTCGTCATTCGATCCGACATAGGCCGGCGCTGGTGTTAGCGAACATTGAAGCGAGGTCTTGGCAAACTGTTGCGCGAGTCGGCACCTAGACAAACGGCGGGGGCGTGGGACTGTCCCACGCCCCCGTCTAGAAGAACGGATAGTGACGTCCGATTTCTATTCTTGCGAGCTCTCGTTGGACGACGTCTTTTCCGTGTCATTTCCGCGGACGACGACCCTTTGGCCGCCACCAAGCGCGGATGCATGACTGCGGTCGCCAACCACGCGGGCTAGGTTGTTGCTGCCTCCCACTGCCCTGGCGGTACTGGTGGTGCCCCGCACAGTGGCGGAGTTGTTGTCGCCATTGCCGGCATCTGCCTGTGAGCCGTTACCCATCGCAATGGCCGTGTTGTTGTTGGATGTAGCGCGTTGAAGCGAAGTGGAGGCCGCCGCCTGAAAATCAACGATGCTTCCTGCTCGTGCCACCGTGCGAGTCGGCGCCCGCTTGACGGCGAGGGTGTTAGTGGCGCTGGTCTGGTCGACAGGGGCGGTGACAGGGTCGCCTACCGCGATGGCGGTGTTGTTGTCGCCGCCAATCGCACTTGCTTCTGCCTGGACGCCGCGGGCTATGGCCCTGTTGTTATTGCCGCGCCCGGCGCCCGCAATACTGCCCTCGCCGACCGCGCTGGCGTAGTTGTTGTTGCCGAAAGCTGCCGTTGCTCGCGCTCCGCCGCCGATCGCAATAGCGGTGTTATTGCTGTCGACGCCAGTAGTGGCGAGGGCTGTGCCATCAGCGGCGTACTTCACCGCGGAGCCTCCTGCTATTGCGACTGTCTGGCCGGAAACCATGCCCACCGCCGCCCTATTGTTCGTGGTGCCGCCGCCACCTGCGCCGAGAGCGTCGCCTATAGCGATGGCAGTGTTGTGGTAGCCCACGGCGGAGGAGGTGGCGCCGGTGCCGATCGAAATAGCGGTGTTGCGGCCACCGTCGGCCGTCGCCGTGGCGCCTTCACCTATCGCCAGCGCGAAGTCTCCCGGAGCGGTGGTCGTACACCCCGAGCCGATGCTGAACCATCCTCCCGCGGACACACAGCTAGCGTCGGCCTGGCCGGCCGAGCTGAGTGCTCCAACGGCCAAGGCGCCGGACGCGAGTGCGCCGATCACCAATCCACCGCCGAGCCGCCTGCGGTCGATACCGCCGGCGACTACCGTCTTATGCTTGCCCATGATTTGCCCCGTTCTTTTGTCGCCTTCGCTGATGGCGGTGACCGTGGCCGGTAGGTGAAGCTGCAATTCTCTCTGGTTGCTTTGCCGTGGCGCTCCGCCGCTATGACTGTGCGCGCTGGAGACAACCAGGCACATGAGTACTATTGCCTATTTTTCAACCGCGTTAATAAATGGGCTGTCCCGCCCTTAACGCTGGTGGGCGGCCAGTGGCGGTCCCGATGCGAATGGCGAGGCTCTCCGCGGCGAATTATGCCGACCGTTTCCGTCGCTTCGCTCAATCGATGTCGGTTTGCTGAATTCACATTGCTGTGTGTAACTCGACGACTTCGAAGCTGTGCATGAAGCGGCGTTTGCTATGGATTACGACGGCGTCGCTGAGCCCGGTGGCAGCCGGCGGAGATCCGCGGCTAGGCGGCCATCTCGACGCCCGCCGCACGCATCGCGGCGACGGCCTCGGCGGTCGTCGTCGGCGACACTCCTGCGGTCAGGCCGAGCAGGACGCGGGTGCTGAAACCGGCGGCCACGGCATCGGCCGCGGTGGCCCTGACGCAGTAGTCGGTGGCGATTCCCGCGATGTCGATGCTGTCGACGCCGCGCTGACGAAGCCAGTCCGTCAGCGTCGTGCCGTCTTCGTCGGTGCCCTCGAAGCCGCTGTACGCCGCCGTGTAGCGGCCCTTCGTGAAGACGGCCTCGACCTCGGCGGGATCGAAAGCGGGGTGAAACTCCACGCCCGCCGTTCCGACCACACAGTGGGGTGGCCACGAATCCCGGTAGTCGGGGTCGTCGGAGAAGTGGTGGCCCGGGTCGATGTGGTAGTCCAGGGTCGCGACGACATGGGCGTAGGCCTTGCGCCGATCGGGGTCGGCCAGCAGTTCACTCAGCGCCGCGGCGACCTCCGCGCCGCCGTCCACGGCCAGCGAGCCGCCCTCGCAGAAGTCTTTTTGCACATCGACGATGACCAGCGCCCGCATGCGGCTACCTTACGACGCGGTTTTGGCCGTCGGCCCAGTGCTACCCACCCGAAGATGTGCGGTCAACAACACATGGTCGAATGTGCCGCGCGGCGGCAGGATCTCCTCGTAGACCAGCTCGGTGAAGTCGGCCAGCACCTGCTCGGCCAGCACGCGCAGCTTGACGTTGGTCTCTTGCGACCGCCACTTGAGCAGTTCGAAGGCCGACTCGTCGGTGATCCGGTAGACCAGCATCAGCATGCCCTTGGCCTGCTCGATAGTCGCGCGGCTCTCGGCGATCTCGGCCACCGCGGCGCTGACCAGCTCCTCGCGTGCCCGAACCGCGGGCGTCACGTCGACGTAGAAACCGTGCGTGCCGATCACGTCGCCGTCGTCGCCGTAGAGCCGGTCGCCGATCACGATCACGTCGTGCACGGCCAGGTCGGTATCGACGATGCGATGGCGAGTGCTGAATGTCCGGTGCGTGCGCCGGATCTCGTCCAGCGTGGCGGCGACCTGAACGTAGTCGTCGGGATGTTGATGCGACAGCACCAATTCGGTTGTCGGCGTGACCGTGCCCGGCTCGTACCCATGCAGCCGCTGCACCTGCTCCGACCACTCCCACCGCTCGTCGGCGAAATAGAAGCGAAACCACCCCAGCCGTTGTGGTGAACCCCCGGCCAAAGCTAGCTCAATGGTGTCGTCGCCCGGCACCTCGCCAATGTAAGGGACGCCGCGACAAGTGATGTGACATTCCAGAATTTCGTCATCCGCCGAATAGCAGATACAGACCGGTGAACGTGTAGCCGACCATCACCAGCATCAGCGCCAACTGACCCGTCAGCTGGTATCCGGCCGGCAATACGCGTACCGCGCGGTCGTGTGCGGCGATGACACCGGCGACGTGGCCGCCGACCACGCAGCAGACCTTGATGGTGGCCAACACCGAAGGATGGAGCGAGAGAACATAGTTCACCTCGGCCCCACCGAGGCCGAGCACATTCCAGCCGCGGCCGAACGGATCCGCCAGGTCGATGACGGCCTGCTGTCCCTTCTCCACCAGATAGGAGAGGTAGTGGGCGAAGACGTAGCCGAGCACGATCGGAATCAACGAGTGTGCCATCAGCCCGGGCAGCTGCCGGCGGGCGGCCCGATCGACGCCGCCGGTGGCGCGGGCCGCGAGCGAGAACGTCACCGCCACAACGGTTACGAAGACGAGCAACCCGGCCGTGCGCATCATGCTGGCGGTTACGACGGAATGCGCATGCCGGTCGACGAAGTTGCGGAATTCGGGCGACGCCGAGAAGCTGTCGAACGCGGTCGACCCGAGTAGCACCGCGAGCACCGTCACCGTTCCTGGGCGGATCGGCAGCGACGGCAGGTGGTCGAAGGGATTGCCGATCTCGAGGCGGCCGCTTTGCGGGTTGCGGCGAAACGGTGAGAAGCGCGACGCGACGATGCTGTACACCTCGAACGGGTCGGCGCGGCCGAACCAGCGCTCGCCGCAGACGATCGCGCCGGTCAAGGTGACGACGACGTAGACCCACAGCCAGAGCTTGATCGCATCGAGGGAACCCGGATCCGGGCTGGCCAGTTCCAGCCAGACGAATGCGAACAGACCGAATGCCGCGGGCCAGTACCCGAGGCGCCGGGGGTAGCCGCGGCCGGACGGCAGACGCACCGCCCGCAGCAGCCGGTAGACCGTGCGAAGCGGCGAGACCGCCCGCCACACCGGCCCCAGCGCCAGCGACACCGCCACCAGCCCGACCCACAGCAGGACGTAGAACACGCCTGGCAACGAGTTGTGCTCCCGCGGCCCGAACAACCCGGCGATCGCCACCCAGATCGCGAACAGCAGACCCGCGGCGGCCAGCGCCCAGCGGGTGACCGGCGCATCAACCGCGGTCTGCACCCACTGCGGCAAGGGCCGCCCGGGTTTGGCGGGGTCGAACCTCGGTCGCCGCCACGCAAGCGCCACCACGGCGAATGTGAACGTCAGGGCCCATGCGGCGCCGATCAGGGCGTAGCTGTAAGGGATCGGTAGGTCCGTCGACCCGCCGAGGCCGTGTGCAAGCACCGCGACGGGTCGGTCGGTCACGGCTGGACTTGGACGGTGGCGATCGTCTTGTTCAGTTGGTGCAGCTCGATGTCCACGTTGCCCGGCACGTTGACCGTGAACTGGAACTGTTGCGCGGGCTTCGCCTCGACCTTGAACGTGTGGTCGGGGGTGGAGTGCACGTGAAGCTCGTCGGCCACGTCGCTGTCGACCTTCACCACGATTGGCTCGTTCGTCTTCGCCTGAAGCTGGGCGTTGGTCGGGTTGACCTCGCCCCCCTTGATGGTGACGTCGATTTGCAGACGGTCCGGCGGTGCCTGGTCGTTCTGCATGTCCGACGGATTGATCGTCGTCGCGGACGGGGAAGCCGACGAGCTCTTGGCGTTCTCGGAGCCGCTTCCACCACCACAGCCGGCGGCGAGCAGCGCCGCAGCAGCCAACAATGCGAGAAGTCGCTTATCGCGAAAGTTAGATGTCACGATCAACCATCTTGGTCGTTCGAACCTGTCTGCTCACTGTGGGGCTCGTCTCTTTTCCGGCGGTCCCGCATCGCCACGTAGATCACCACGCCGGCCACGATGAACGCGGGAAGGAACGCTGGAATCGCAAGCAGCAGCCCGTGATGGGCGAGGATCACGACGTCCGGCTGCGGTGTCATGCCTGGGCCGACGGCTGAAGCTCCGCCTTGGTGTCGGTGGGCTGGCTTCTGTTGATGCGGCCCGCACCCCAGGTCAGGCCACCGATCATGATCAGCGTGCAGGCCAGCACCACCAGGCAGCCCACCAGCCACAGCGCCTGCGGTGTGTCCGGGCTGCGCTCGCGCTGCAGGATGGTGATCTCGGAGACGAACGGTCGCGTCATCGTTGACTGCGCCGGCACCTCGGGCGCGCCGATGCCGGGATCGCCGGCCAGATAGATCGGCGCGGCGGTCAGGATGCGGCCGTCGTGCACACGCAGCAGCGTTTTCCACTTGCCCCACACCGGCATCGGCTGCGTGGAGCGGTAGTGGCCGGGTCCGAGCTTCTCGAGATGGTCGATGAAGATGCCCCGGTTGTTCGCCAAACCGCCCTGCCAGCCGAGGACCGACACCCAGTTCGGGTCCTCGCTGATCAGGTTGGGCGGATTGATCCGCACGTCGGCGGTCACCATCCGCTTGTCTCCTGAGCCCGGCACATCCGTCAGCGTCATCGTGGCGGTCGCGTGCTGCGGTACCTCGTAGCGCAGTCCGTTGGCGGTCGCCCCCCCGATGACGAGGATGGTCAGTGCCACCAGCCCGATGCCGATGGCCCGGCCAGGCAGTCGTTGATCGGTGAGCACCATGCCCAGCATCGCCCCGCAGGCGCCGGTCAGGACCGCGACGGGCACCGCCATCATCAGCGCCTCCGGCCAGATGCTCGACGGCCAGGGGTAGTGGTAGACCGCGTCGATCCACAGCGACTCCAGCCACAGGCCGACGGTGCCGACCGCCAGCCCGCTGACCATTCCGAAGACGATGGGCCGCTTGAAGATCGGGGTGAGCGCGACGAGTTCGACGAGGACGGCCGCGCCGAGGTAGAGCGCGAACCAGTTAATCGGCGCGCCGAGGATCGGGCCGACCATCAGCGCGACCAGGCCGCGCAGGCCGATAGCGAAAAGGGCGGCAACGATGGCCGCGCCGCGGCCGAGCATCATCCGGGCGGCGACGAGCGCGAACGCTCCGGCCGCCGCGATCAGCATCGGTTCGAACACCTGGCGGAACTGGGGGACGCCGAAGTCGAATTCGATCTGGAACACCGACAGGCCGATGACGATGCCGCCGAAGCCGAGATACTTGACGGACTTGAGCCAGACGCCTTCCTTGGGCTTGTCGTCGCCCATCGCCCGCTGGCCCTCGTATTCGAGGAGGAGCGCAGAGATCGTCGAGAACCCGGCACCGCCGATCATCATCAGGTGGGTCGGCCCCCACAGCGTGACGTCCTGGCCGAAGATGCGGTGCCAGATGTCGTCCAGTGGGAAGCCGGTCAGGGCGTACAGCCCGCAGCCGGCCATCAGGACACCGCCGACCGGCGCATACCAGTCGCGGGTGATCCGTATCGCGAACGGACCGGGCTTCTCGTAGGGCAGCACGATCGCCGCGCAGCCGGCGACGAACAGAAGGAACAGGCCCACCAATATGAAGTAGTGCGCCGGGTTGGCCAGCGGCCCGGGGTCGCGGCCCTTGCCGATGTGCAGGCTGACGTCCCAGATGAAGCCGAACAGCGCGCAGATGAGCGTCGCGATGAACAGCGCGATCGGCACGGCGACCCACGGCGGTCGTTTGAACCTGCGGCCCGCCCATTCGGCGACGCTGTTGACCCAGGTGATCTTGCGGGTCCGGTGCAGGTAACCGAGCCAGCACAGCAGCGCCCCGATGACCACGGCCACCACCGTCATGCCGATCACCTGGCCGATTGCGGCGCCGCCCCCCTCGTTCGCCGCGGCAATGTACGAAATCTCCGTCGAACCCGTCATCTGCCCCACCCTGGTGCGTATCGGAGGAATCTTCTTACTCGGCAGTAATGTTGCCAGATTTCACGGAGCCGAAACCACGGGTATCGCTAACTTTGCGCCGCGCTCGCCGGGAAAGACGACGAGAAGGTCAGCGGGGGGACCCGCCGACCTTCCCCGCCGATTCAGTTATGCGGCTATGCGCTCCAGACCAGCCGGTCGGAAACCGCGTCGTTGTACGCGACGGTGGTCGGCTTCGCGCCGGTGACGTCGAAGTAGATCTTTCCGTTCGACTCCTTGCCCTGCGTAAGGGTCATACCGCTGATGCCCTCGGGCGCGGGGGCTTGGAAGAGCACCCGGTAGTTCTGGCCGTTGTCAGCCCGGGCGTTGAAGAACGGGATCGCGCGACGCGGCTCCCAGACCAGCCGCGCCTCGGTGGTATCGACGACGGGCTCGCCGGCCAGGAAGGCCCGAACGCGTTTCGCGGTGGGCTCGTACCGCAATGTGTCGAGGCTGCCGCCGAGCAGTTCCATCATCCTGACGCCCATGTCGCCACGCTACTTCTTGGGCGGCTTGAGCACTTTCATCGCCATCTGCATCACCGGCTGCGGAATGCGATCGCGCATCGCCAGGGCGGAGTTCGCCACCTGGGTGCGCACCGGAGTGCCGCGGCCGAACATCCGATTCAGCGGTCCGCCGGTCGGTTCAAGGTCGACATGCAGCGGCGGTTTCCCGTCTGCCGCACCCAGCGCGTTGGAGATCACGATCCGCTGGATCTCGCTGGTGCCCTCGAAGATGGTGTACAGCTTGGCATCCCGGTACCACTTCTCCACCGGATGGTCCTTGATGTAGCCCCAGCCGCCCATCGTCTGGATCGCGCGTTCGGTGGTCCGGACGGCGACCTCGCTGGCCGCCAGTTTCGACATCGACCCCTCGCCACGCTCGAACGGCACACCGGTGGCGGCCATCCAGGAGGCCCGCCACGTCAGCAGTCGGGCAGCGTCGATCGCGGTGGCGAGGTCGGCAAGCGGGAACGCGATGCCCTGGTTGTCGATGATCGGCGCGCCGAAGGCCTCGCGACGGTTGGCGTATTCGGTGGCGTATTCTATTGCGGCCCTGGCGATGCCGAGCGCCTGAGCGGCCACCATCGGCCGGGTCTGTTCGAACGTGCCCATCGTTGCCGAGCCGGAATGCCTACCGCCCTCGATGGCCTCACGCGCGCGTGCCAACTTGTGTTCGAGTTTCTCCTCGCCGCCGAGGAGATGGTCGCCGGGCACCCGCACACCGTTGAGCTTCAGCTCCGCGGTGTGCGACGCGCGGCAGCCGAGCTTGTCGAGCTTGCGCACCATCTCCAGGCCGGGCGTGCCTCCCGGCACGATGAACAGGGCCTGGCCCCGGTGCCCGAGCTCCTCGTCGACGACGGCGTTGACGACGTGCACGTTGGCGATGCCACCGTTGCCGATCCACATCTTGTGGCCGTCGATGACCCAGTCGTCGCCGTCGCGGTGCGCCCGGGTGCGCAGATTGCGCACGTCGCTGCCGCCCTCGGGTTCGGAGATCGCGAGCGCCGCGAGCTTGAGATCGCCGGGCGCGCCGAAGCACTCCGGCGCCCACTGAAGCATCTGTTCGGGCGACGCGGCCTGGCCGATCGCCGAGAGTGCCAGCGCGGGCATCACAATCGCCAACCCGATTCCGGCGCACCCCCAGAACAGCTCCTCCATGAACATCGGCAGCGACAGCCCGGTCGGGTCGCCGATCAGGTCGCGGTAGAACAGCGGGCTGTAAAAGCCGCGCACGGCGGCTTCCTCGAGCACCGGCCAGGGAAACTCCTGGCGGGCGTCGTAGTCCGCAGCCACGGGGCGGACCACCGATTCGGCGAACTCGTGGGCACGGCGGGCCAGGTCGTGCTGGGCCCCGGTCGGCGTGATGTCGAAGGTCATGGGTGCACCTTCACCGTGATTGACATTCCCCCCACCGCCTTCCTCGTCCGAATTACGGTGACGGTGTACCCGCCGATCGCGAAAAATCCACGGTGGAGGGAGCCCGCCGCATGTTGTCCTACGACGCAGGCGCCACCAGCCCGCCGCTCCTCGACGAGACGATCGGCGCCAACCTCGCCAGAATGACCGCGTCATTCCCGGACCGTGAAGCGCTGGTCGAATGCGTGACCGGGCGCCGCTGGACCTATGACGAGTTCCATGAGGCGTCCCGACGAGTCGCCACCGCCCTGATCGAACACGGCACCCAGCCGGGAGACCGGATCGGCATCTGGTCGCCGAACAGCGCGGAGTGGTCGATGATCCAGTACGCCACCGCCCAGGTCGGCGCGATTCTGGTCAATATCAACCCCGCCTACCGAACCGACGAGCTGCAGTACGTGCTGAACCAGTCGTCGATGTGCACCGTGTTCGCGGCGCCGGAGTTCAAGAGCTCGGACTACGCCGCGATGCTCGACAATGTGCGTGGACGGTGCCCGGCGCTCAGCGACGTGATCATCATCGGGTGGGAGCCGTGGCGGCAGATCGCCGACACCCCCTCTGACGCCGATGCGTTGTCGCGGGTCCAGTCCGGGCTGAAGCCGAGCGACCCGATCAACATCCAGTACACGTCGGGCACCACCGGGTTTCCCAAGGGCGCCATGCTGACCCACACCAACATCCTCAACAACGGCTACCTGGTCGGCGAAGGACTCCAGTACACCGAACAGGACCGAGTGTGCATACCCGTGCCGTTCTACCACTGCTTCGGAATGGTGCTCGGCAACCTGGCATGCACGACACACGGCGCCACCATGGTGATCCCGGCCCCAGGGTTCGATCCGGACGCGACGTTGAAAGCCGTTGCGGCAGAGCGATGTACATCGCTGTACGGGGTACCGACGATGTTCATCAGCGAGCTCGAGCTACCGAACTTCGCCGACTACGACCTGAGCACCCTGCGGACGGGTGTGATGGCCGGTGCCACGTGCCCCGAGCAGGTGATGCGCAGCGTGATGGAGCGCATGCACATGAGCGGGGTCTCGATCGCCTACGGCATGACCGAAACGTCACCGATGTCGATCCAGACGGTGCCCACCGACAGCCTGACGCGGAGGGTGACCACGGTGGGCCGCGTCGTGCCGCACACCGAGATTCAGGTGATCGACCCGACAACCGGTGAGCAGGTGGAGCGCGGCACACCGGGCGAGCTGTGCACGCGGGGCTACTGCGTGATGGCCGGCTACTGGAACAACCCCGACAAGACGGCCGAGGCCATCGACGCCGACGGCTGGATGCACACCGGTGACATCGCGGTGATGGACGACGACGGCTACGTCGCGATCACCGGCCGTATCAAGGACATGGTGATCCGGGGCGGCGAGAACATCTATCCCCGTGAGGTCGAGGAGTTCCTGTACTCCCACCCCGACATCGTCGACGCGCAGGTGGTCGGGGTGCCAGACGAGAAGTACGGCGAAGAGTTGATGGCCTGGATCCGTATCCGGGACGGCGCCCAACCGCCTACCCCGGAAAGTCTGCGGGCGTTCTGTGCGGGCCGAATCGCACACAACAAGATCCCGCGCTACGTCCAGGTCATCGACGAGTTCCCGATGACCGTGACGGGAAAGATCAGAAAGGTCGAGCTACGGGAGCGTGGCGAGGCGTTGGTCGAGGACTGATATGGGTGGGGTTTTGTCAAGGGGCAGGGTGAAGCGGCGGCCGCAACCGTCGTCGTGGCCGCCGCTTCGTTGACCGGATGAAGGCCCGGGGTGGGCGTCGAGCGTGTCGTGTCGACGCGTGTCAGTCTGATATGCGCGGGTTGGTTACCGCAGGACGGGACTTTCGAGTCGGAGTGGGTCGCAGGTCTAGAGATCGAGCGTAATCAGTTGCAATACAACATGATTGCTCATAGTCCTCTCGCGGGTCACTCCCAGACGCTTGCCGCCGCCGCCGAGGGTGATGTCATCCGGACAATTGTGTGGTGTCAGTCCTCGAGGACCGCCAGCGACCAGCACCAGCCGGCGAGTTCACGGGCGATCGCAGCGTTGGCGACCACGGAGCGTTTCTTGCGTTTGTCGAAACGCACCCAACGGTCGTGTAGCCGCCGGTTGGCGGCTTGGCCGCGAGCCCGCGCTGCCGGGGACGCTGCATCCCAACGTCGTCGCAGTTCCGTGCCCGGCCGATACGGCGCCCGGTGGTGCCAGGCCGCTTCGACCAGCAGTCGGCGGGCGTGACCGTTGCCGGTCTTGGTGACCCCACCCTGGGCGCGGGTAGCTCCCGAGGACGATTCGGTGGGCACCAACCCGAGGTAGGCGCCGATGGTTCGGCCGTCCAATCGGTGCCAGTCGCCGATCTCGGTGGCCAACCCGAACGCCGTCAGCGTCGCGATGCCGCGCACGCAGCCCAGCCGGTTCACCACTGGGGTGAACACCGAATCGGCGGCCATCTCAGCGATCGCGGTATCGAGGCGGGCCCGGCGATCCAGGGTGGCCAGCATGGTGTCGAAGGCGGTGTCATAGGCCAACTGCAACCCGCGGGCATCGAACCGGTGAGTGCGCAGCCACCGCTCATGCGCTCGTGTCCAGGCCTTACCGCCGCGGTAGACGATCCCTTGCCGCAGAAGCAACTTCGACAGTCGGTGCCGGCCCGACATCAGATCCCCTCGGCAGTCCTCACGGGCCCGGACCAGATCCCTCGCAGCTTCCTGCTCCACCGAGGGCACCGTCACCGCGGTGATCTCGCCAAGATGCAACAACCGGGCCAGGTGCCGGGCGTCGCGAGCGTCGGTCTTGACTCGATCCCCTGACGGGCGTTGCAGCTTCGACGGTGCCGCTACCTTGCACCCGATCCCTGCTGCCAGCAGCGCCCGGGCCAACCCGAACCCGGTCGGGCCGGCCTCATAGGTCGCCCACACCGGCGCTGGCAGCGAGGCGATCCATTCGAGGATTTCACGGTGGTCCGGGGTTAACCGACGCTCGAACACTTCTCCAGTCGAGCGGTCCAAACCGCACGCAACCACAGAACGTGCGTGCACATCCAACCCGACACTGTACGATAAATCTCCACTGGGGCCTCCCACATCTGTGGCTCTACCGGCCAGGACCCATTTCCTGTCGGCAACCCACGTTCACATGTGAGCGGGGCCCCAGCCCCCCATACGGTCTAGACAACTAGTCGACGCCGATCATGACCTCGGTGGACTTGATGAGAACGGTGGCAGGCTTGCCTGCGGCCAGGCCGAGATCCTCGGCGGCGTCCTTGGTGATCGACGCCGTGACGATCTGGTCGCCGCCGTCGAGACGCACCTTCACGGTTGCCATCACGGCGCCCAACTCGACCTCGGTGATGGTCCCGCTCAGCTGATTTCGCGTGGATAGGCGCATACCGCACCCTAACCTGGTGGTGGAAATGAGACTTGCGGGTTTACGACTTCGGCAGCGCGACTCCACGACATGTGGGCCCAGCGTCGCGGTGGTGGCCGGTGCGCTCGTGGATCCCACCTACCAGGCCGAGCTGACCGAGTCTCCACGCACCTGGTTCGACGACGAGCAGCTGCGGGTGCACGCCGAGGTGAACCGCGTCTGGCCGCGCATGCTCGGCACCACCCCGATGGGCATCGCTCGCGCGCTCACCACGCGCAGCACTGTGCGCGGTATCCGGTATCGCTGGCGGCTGTTTCGCGGTCGACGCGACCGGCTCATCGACGTGCGGCGCGAGGTCAAGGCGGGTTGGCCGGTCGCCATGCTGGTCGGGCGGTTCATCCCCAGGCACTGGGTGCTGATCGTCGGCGTCGCGGGCGAGACGTTGCAGTGCTACGAGCCATCCACGGGCGAGGTGCGGCCGACCGACGTTGACGCAGTGCGGCATTCGCGGCTGACCGGTCTGGGCTATCCGCGGCCGTTCGCGTTCGTGCTGCCGTCGCGGTAGCCGGCCACTCGGTCGGCGACGAGCCGATCCAGCGGTGAGTCGGACTCGCAGAGTCCGGCGACGACGCCGTCCCGGTTTCGCTCGGGTTGGTTCTGCGACATCTTCGACTTACCTTCGACCTTGTCGATGACGAGCTCGAGGCCGACGATGCCGCGCAGCTGCGATTGGGTGTAGCTGTCCGGCGCGTCGGTCACGTGCCAGGGCTCTGACCGTCGTGACTCGTGCCGGTCGGTCAGCATGGTGACGAGGTCGAGCACCCAGTCGGGGTCGTCGTGGATCACGAGGCGGCCATACACGTTGAGCACTTCGTAGTTCCAGGTGGGGACGACCTTGCCGGTCTCCGCCTTCGTGGCGTAGAAGCTGGGCGAGACGTAGGTCTGCGGGCCGGCGAAGATCGCCACCGACTCGGCGCCGTCGGCATGCCAATGTGGGTTGGCCCTCGAGACGTGGCCGATCAGCGAGTGCTGGGCATCGTCGTAGATCATCGGCAGCGGTGACACGAGCAGGCCGGTCGGCTCGTGAGTGACCAAGTGAGCGAAGTCCGCCACGGCGAGCGCCGCTGCGGTCTGCTCGTCGGTCAGCGCGAATTTTCGCGGGATGTACATCGGGGTCCAGCGTAACTCTTTCGAACGTATGATCGAACAATGGGCGAGCTGCAGTCCATCGGCTACAACGGACAACCCGTGCAGCAAGCCTTTCGCCCCGTCGAGCCGCCGATCGCGGTCCAGGTCGACCTGGCCGCGTTGTTTCCACGCGAGCCGCACACCCGCGGCGGCTACAACCCGGCGGGCCTGCAGATGCACTCGGTCGTCGAAGGCAAGCTCACCTGTTGGGGCATCTGCGAGCAGGGCCACTGGTGGGGTCTGGTCACCTACCCCATTGCCTACGGTCCGCGACGCCGGTCGGTGACGCACTGGATTCCGGCATGGATGTTGAAACCAAAGCCGGAACCGCGTTGAGCCTCTAAGCCTCGTGGGGCAGCAGATAGCGCTCGGGATGGTGGTAGTTGTTCACCCGGGCTTGCCCGGTGTCCAGATGCGGCGGCGGAATCCACTCGGTGCGGCCGTCCTTGCGGGTACGGGTGCGCCAGCCGCCACGTTTGACGCGGCGGTTGTCCCCGCCGCACGCCAGAGTCTCATCGGTGACGTCGGTCCTGCCGCCGTCGGCCCAGTCGGCGGTTCGATGATGGACCTCGCTGTGATATGCGGGTGCGGTACACCCAGGGAACGTGCACCCACGATCCCTGGCGTACAACACAATTCGCTGTGCCGCCGAGGCCAGCCGTCGACTGCGGCCGAGATAAAGCGGACACTCGTTGTGCTTGTCGAATACCGCCAAATAATGATGCGCCGCCGACGCCTGCCGGATCACTTCCGACATCGGCAGCAGGCTGCCCCCGCCGGTCACCGCATGCCCGCGCCCGGACTCCAACTCAGCCAACGTCGTCGAGATGACAATGGTCACCGGCAGACCCTTGTGACTGCTCAATTGTCCCGATGCCAGCATCGCCCGACAAACGGCCTTCAACGCATCGTGATTGCGCTGCCCAGTTGAGCGGCAATCACCGCTCACCATCTCAGACGAGGGACTACTGTCCACGCACGGCGCCTCGCCTTCGGGATTGCACATCCCCGGCGCCGCCCACTTGGCCAACACCGCGTCCAATGCCGCACGCGCCTCAGGATCCAGCCGGCCACGGATATCGCTCATGCCGTCGGGCCGCTGGCGATCGATGGTCAGGTAGCGCCGCCGCGCCCGATCCCTGTCCGACAGTTCGCCGTCCTGGTCGATCAGAATCGCCAACCGATCGGCCGCCTGGCGCAACTCCTCGGGCGTGAACCCACAGGCCAACTCGGCCAACTGAGCCTCAGCGGCCTCCCGGGTCTCGAAATCGACAAAATCGGGCAGCCGGTCGAAGAATCGCCGGATGACCTTCACGTGCTCGGCACCGATGGCCCCGCGGCGCTGCGCGGCCGCCGTCTTCGGAAGCGTCGGCTCCAACGGCTCCCCTGTCATCGCCGTACGCGATCCGAGGTCGTCGGCCTCGTGGATACGTCGGGAAGCCTCCGCCTTCGAAATCCGCAACAAAGTGCCGAGCGCAGCCGCGAGCGTCGGTTCACCCAACTCCTCCACCGGCACTTGTGCCAACACCGCTACCAGCCGATGCATCATCACCGGTAGCCGGCGAATCAACGTTTCCCACTCGTATGCCGCCGCCGTCCGCTCGGTAACCGTCAACGCGTCCAACGGCTCAGCCAGCAGCGCATCCACCTCCGCACTCACCGCGGCGATGCGTTTCAAGACCGCAACCGAACTCATGGAACTAGGCCGATGGCCGGTCCGCGTCGGGTGTGTAGATCGCAGCGGCGACTCGTCGTTCCGCTTCGGCCCGAGAGATCCGAAGCCGTCTCGACAACACGTCCGGCCACGACGCGCCGCCGAACTGGGCCGGCGGGGCTTCCGTGATGAGGCGTCCGATCAACCGGCGGTCGAATGCCGCCGCTTTTCGTCCCAACTCGTCGATCTGTTGGAGCAGCGACACCCGCTCTGACAGCGTCAGTGTGTGCAGCGGCATATCCAGCAGCTCGTTCTGTGCCAGGAGGAGGGCGTCGAGCTTGGCGATGATATCTGTCTTCGAACTCATGTTCGAATAGTATCGACGCCCTCCGACAAACCTGGCGCGCGGACGCTTACGCGTCGCCGACTCGCCAGGTCTGCTGGTCACTGCCCTGCGGGCGAGTCACGACGTTGAAGTCACCGTCCAGCGTGGCCTCGAGGAATCGGCCGCTGCTCACCTGCTGAATCGTGACGAATCCGCCACCGAAGTCCTGGATACGCCAGAGCTGTGTGTCGTTGTCCTGCTGCGGACGAGTCACGACGCGGAAATCCAGTTCCGGGATCTCATGCGCGTCGAGGAAACGGCCACTGCTGACCTGCTGGATCGTGCTCACGCCGCCGCCCAGGTCGTTGATCCGCCAGTGCTGAGTGGTGTCGAAGCCCTGGAACGACCGGGTGACGACCTGGAAGTCCTTCTGCGGTATTTCATGAGCGTCCAGGAAGCGGATGCCGCCGCCTTGCAGCCGGACAATCCGGGTATTGGCATTCACGGTGGCTGGGATTCGCTTGCGCGTGATCTTGGTTGACATGGTGGATCCTTTCGTGGGTACTGATATTTGGATTCGTGACGCCGGGTGCGCCGCGAGCTCACGCCATCGGAGTGGCGAACTACTTCGTTTTCGAGGGGCGCCTGAAGACGCGCCTGACCAATGCCGATTGCAGGATCGGCGGCCAGGGCCATTCGCGATGCGCCCCTCCGCGGGGCGCCTTCAGGAAGGCGAGCCCGAGGACAAGGCCGAAGATCAGGTGGCCGACCAAGGTGATCGTGACCGTGGCCGCGTTCAGGGGGAACATCATCTCCTGACCATGCGGAGCCAGCGCGACGGTTGCGATCAGCCCGGCCCACGTGGGGAAGACGGCGAATGCCACCGCGGCAAGGACCGCCTTCACGTCCGACCATCGATCGATCCCGAGGGCGAACGCGACGACGAAGAAGGCGACGCCGAGGCCTCCGCCATCGCCGATATAGCGCCACACGTAACCAACGGCGGCACTGCCGACCGTGTCCGGCTCACCGGTGACCCACGAACCCATCACCGGAATGAAGTCGCCCATCAGGCCCAGTACGTGCACGGCGAACAGTCGCGCCCCGTCATAGACGATGCACGCCACCATGCCGGCGATGAGGCCGCGTCCGACGATCATGTCGATCAGATGTGGCGCGAACGTGACGATCGTCCCGAGCACGGCGGTCAGCGCGATGACCGCCACCGAAGTGGTGCTCTGCGAGACCAGTCCGAACACGTCCACCGAGATGCCGAGGATCGGCATCGACGACAGCAGCAGCACCAACATGACCCGAGCGAGAAGCCAGTTGCTGGGCCGGTACCCCGCGGGCGGGGCGGCGCTCAGGTCGAGGTAGCGCTGCCGCACCGTGTTGGCGACATTTCCGATGATGGTGGTCGGCACGTCGATGGGGCGCAGCCGCACTGTTTCATCACGAGCATGGCGAGTGGAACTCGCCGGTGCTGACGCGAGCATGGGTGTTCCTAAATTCATTGATTTTCCAGTAAGGGACGACATTCATGGTCGCGAGCACGTCGTTGCTGCGAAATCGCTGAGAAGCCAGATTTCAGCCCCCGAAAGGGCAGAGTTTCCTAGCCGCAAGGTAAGTTGCGCTGACCAAGATTGGTGTCCGATTTCCTGGTCAGCGGCGGTTCGGGAGCACGGACCGACTCCGCTGGGTCAAAATTGCCCAGACAGGAGGTCTACATGTCTTCCCACCTGGAAGTCTTCAAGCCATCAGGCCGGGAGTTGGTCCCACTGACCGGCCAACGCGTGACCCTCGGTAAGGCCTCGACCAACGTGGTGTCGCTCGAGCACGACCCAACCGTCTCCCGGTTGCACGCCATCTTGGAGAATCACGGGTCGGCGTGGTCGATACGCGATGTGGGTAGTCGCAACGGCACCTTCATCAACGGGGAAAAGATCGACGCGGAACGGGTTCTGCGTTCCGGAGACGAGTTGCGACTCGGCAAGGCGCGGTTGGTCTACCTGGAGGCAAGGCAAGCCGACGAACCGGTCGACGAAGCGACGATCGTTCCCGACGCCGGCCAACTCCCGCCGCGTCTGACCCGGCGCGAATTCGACGTCCTGATGGTGTTGTGCCGACCGTTGGTCTCCGATGACCCGTTTCCCGAGCCCGCATCGGTTCGCCGGATGGCCGGCGAGATGTTCGTGACGGAGGCCGCCGTCAAGCAGCATCTGCAGAACCTGTACGACAAATTCGACATTCCCACCGAGGGAGACCGCCGGGTCCGTCTGGCCAACGAGGCACTGCGGCGCGGGGCCGTCACCATCGCGCAGCTGCGCGACAGCGGCGGCGCTACGTGAAGTCGAGGGCCTCGACGGTCGCGACCGCGCTTTCATGTGTGGGCCGGTCGGCGCCCCCGATGCAATAGACGGTAGAGCCGACTGCGGCCACCACTTCGCCGTGCACCGGTGTGTTGATCGGCGCCAGCGTGGTCCATTTCCGGTTGGCGATGTCGTACATCTCGACCGTTGCGAGCACGCGCGTCGGTTCCTCGCCACCGACGGCCACGATTCGGCCGTCGATGAACGCGGCGCCGTAGCTTCCGCGCTTGGTCGGCATGTCCGGCAGCTGCTCCCAGTTTCCGGATTCGGGATCGAACCGCTCGAAGGCCGCGAAGTTCTCGTCTGCGGACAGATTCCGCCCGCCAATGGTGTAGACGTAGACACCGTCGGAAACCGCGGCGAGATGCTCACGCGGAGTGGGCATATCGGCGGCCTGCGACCAGGACTGACCGTCGAAGATCTCGGTCGATGGGACGAGCTTTTTGTCGTCCTGGCCGCCGACGACGACGATCTTGTCGCCGACGACTGCTGCCGCTGCTGCTGCCCGGGCATGCTGGAGCGGCGGGAGCTCATCCCACTTGCCGCCGCGGAATACGAAAACCTTGTTCGACGCGTCTGCGAGGTTGTCGCTGGCACCGCCGATGACCACCATCTCACCGCGATAGGTCGCCCCCGTCGCGTGATGCAGAGGAATCGGCAGTGGAGGCTGCGATTGCCACGCTCCCGTCTTCGTGTTGTAGCTCTCCACGGTTTGCAGCATCTCGCCGTGGCTCATGCCGCCGGCGATCCAGATCTGGTCGCCCACCACGGCCCACGCCATCATCAACCGCTCGGTCGGCGCATCCGGTAGCGCCCGCCATTCGGGCGCCGGCTGAGGTTTACGCGGTGCCAGCTTCAGCGATTCGGCCGCTGACGTTACCTCCGTTTCGCCGACGCCATTCGCCCCGCCGATCGCATAGATGGTCTTCCCCACACCTGCCACCGCCATGCCGTGACGCCCAGTTCCCAAGTCCGGCAGACCATTCCACGATTGTGTGGCGAGATCGAGCGCGACCACGCTCTTGAGGACTTGGCCCTGAGACATGCCGCCCACCACCACCAGCCGGCCGTCTGCGCTTGCCAGGCCGAAGTCGCTACGGCGCCCGGGAAGCTCCGGAAGGCTCGTCCACGTGTTCGCTGCCGGGTCATAGGTTTCGACCGTCGCAAGATCGGAGGTTCCGTTCGTCCCGCCGAGGGTGTACACGACCTTGCCGTCGGATACTGCACCCAGCATCTGTCGTGGCGTCGGGATCGGGGCGCCCAGCTTCCAGGCGTTTCCGTCGAAGATCTCGGTGGTATTGAGTAACGCGCCGCCGGCGTCCACGCCACCGGTGACGACGATGCGGTTGTCCACCACGGCTGCCGCCGCCGCTGCCCGCGGCTGCAACAGGGGCGGCAACTCTACCCAGCGACTGTTGACGACACGCCACACCCGGTCTGTGGCAACGTTCGCATCAGTGCCTTCGGTGCGCCAGCCGCCGAGCACGACCGGGGTGTCCTGCCACGTCACCGCCATCGCATGCTGCACTGGGACGGGTAGGTCCTCGCCGCTCTTCCAACTGTCGATGGCGGGGTCGTAGCCCTCGTGGCGGCCGCTGACGCGGTTGTCGGCTGCCATGCCGCCGAAAACCCAGATGGTGCCGTCTGCCTGGGTCGCGGCCACCGCGTCGCGGGCAACGCGAGCATCCGCAATCGACTGCCAGACAGGCTGTGGCGCTTCGGTTTTGGGTTGACTCGGGGCAGCTTCGTGGGTGTCGTGCGACGACATGACCAGGTAGACGCCGCTGATCACCAACGCCAACACTGCCGCGGCGGCCACGGAAGCGATCAAGATCCTCTTGCGACCCGATCCCTTGCGATCCGGCTCTTTCGGCGTGAGGGTCGCCGGAGGAGTCGGGGGAGGGGGCGGCGGTGCGGGCGGCGGCACCTGCCAGGGCAGGCTTGACGCACTGACCGACGCGGTGTGCGCGAACATGTTCGGGTTCGGCGGTGGCATCGACCCTGTGGCCCCGGCGGCTGAAATGGAATCCGGCTCGAGCGGATCGGTGTGACTGACGGGCCCCGACGACGGTGGCTCCGCCGTGCCTCCTTTCGGCTCTGGCTGACCGGCGGGTTCACTGAGCGCCATCGGATCCGCCGGCAACCCGTTGTGCCGCTGCGCCAACTGCAACTCGTGGCCGAATTCCTCCGCCGACGCCTGCCGCCGGGCCGGCTCCTGGGACATCGCCTTCTCGATCGCGGCGCACACATCGGTGGGGATTCCCTGCGGCCGCAGGTCGGGCACGGGCGTCGAGGTGATCCGCAGATAGTGCGCGATGAGGTCCTCGTCGGCCTTGCGCTCGTGCGGAGGACTACCGGCGATCAACGCGTAGATCGTGGCGCCGAGGGAGTACACGTCGGCCGCGACCGTCGGCGGATTCCCGCTGAGCACCTCGGGCGCGGTGTAGGAGAGGGTGCCGGTGAAGAACCCGGTCACGGTCTTGTACCCGCCGGCGATGCGTGCGGTCCCGAAGTCGCTCAGTTGCGGTTCGCCGTAATCGTTGGCGAGCACGTTCGCGGGCTTGATATCGCGGTGCAGTGTGCCCGTCCGATGCGCGGTTTCCAGCGCACCGGACAGCTTCACTCCGATCCGCAGCGCCTCGGGCCACCCGATCCGCCCCTCATGCCGTACTCGCTGCGCGAGCGAACCCCTTGCGTGGTAAGGCATCACGATGAACGGGCGGTTGTTGTCGGTCAGGCCGACTTGCAAGATGTTCACGATGTTGGGGTGGCCCGAAAGGCCTCCCATCGCGTAGCCCTCACGCAGAAACCGTTCCCGGTCGTCTTCGTCGAGATCGGACGCGAGCACCTTGATGGCGACGCTTCGCCCGAGAGACCGCTGATGACAGCGATAGACAACCCCTCCGCCGCCCCGGCCGACCTCGGCGGCGTCCACGAACCCGGCCGCCGCCAACTCAGCAGTTATCCCGCCCGACCGCGGGGATGGGGCGTCGTCCGCAGATCGTCCCGCCATGGTGCCGATCGTCCTCCGGTATGCCGATGCTTGGCTCCAACGGTACCGAGCAAAGCCAGCACAAGCGCTGGATTTGCATTTCGTCGCCCCGTGCAAATCGAACCGCCGACCAGGCCGTCGTTACGCTGGCCGCGTGGCCCGAAAATACGCCACCGCCGATGCGGTTGGCCTACCCGAACTGCTCGAGTTCGTCCGCCCGCGGCATCGCATGGTGCTCACTACGTTTCGAACCGACGGATCGCTGCAGAGCTCGCCGGTGACGGGTGGTGTCGACGACGACGGCCGCATCGTCATCGCCAGCTATCCGCAGCGTGCGAAGTCGGCCAACCTCCGACGCACACCCACCGCGAGCGTGACGGTGATCTCCGACGACTTCAACGGGCCCTACGTCCAGGTCGACGGCGACGCCGAGGTGATCGACCTGCCCGACGCGCTCGATCCGTTGGTGGACTACTTCCGGGCGATATCGGGCGAACATCCCGACTGGGCCGAGTACCGGCAGGCGATGATCGACCAGGGGAAATGCCTGATCCGGGTCACTCCCCGGCGTTGGGGTCCGGTGGCGACGGGTGGCTTCCCGCCTCAGCAGGATTAGACGCCGTCGAGATCCAGCGTGACCGAGCCGGCCGGGTCGGCACGGAACTTCCCGCTGCCCGTTGCGCCCGCGAGTTCGTCGGTGCCGGACACGACACGCAGAGTGGCCGTCGCGGCCCCTCCTTCGAAGGTGCCGTCATGCATCAGCACCAGGCTGCCACGCTTGCCGTCGACGGTGCCCTTGATGCGTTCGATGCCGACGTAGGTCGCGGTCTTGTCGGGGGCGTAGGACATCAGCCACTTGGTGGTCGACGTGCCCTCGATGCCACCCGAGTACGTCTTGCCTACGAGCGCCTCGGTCAGTTTCGATACGCCGACGGCGTCGTCGAACGGCGACTCGTCCCAGTTGGCGATCTCAAAGCGGGCCTCGATATGCGTGCTCATTCTCGCCTCGATTCGTGGTCGGATGTCGCCTCGGGTACCCACTGGCGACGATCTTGAACCGACAGGCTGAACGCGACGGATAGGCGCGACTGTGGTAGTCAGAGGGGGTGGCCGCGTTGCACCAGATAGACAGTCAAACTATAGTCTGGACACATGTCCAGTGGCCTGTCGTCGACTCGGGCCGCAGGTCGTGAGCCTGAGCGCGCAGCCAAGAAGCCCGGAGTGAGCTGAGTATGCGCGTTGCCCTTCTTTCCTACCGAAGCAAGACGCACTGTGGTGGGCAAGGCGTCTATGTTCGCCATCTGAGCCGCGGGCTGGTCGAGCTCGGCCACGACGTCGAGGTGCTGTCGGGCCAGCCCTACCCCGAGGTGCTCGACCCGAGGGTGCGCCTGACGAAGGTGCCCAGCCTCGATCTGTACCGCGAGCCGGACCCGTTCCGCATTCCGTGGCCGAACGAGATCAAGACCACCATCGATCTGCGCGAGCTGCTGACGACGTGGACCGCGGGGTTTCCGGAGCCGAGGACGTTCAGCCAGCGCGCCGCCCGGGTGCTCGCCGAGCGCCGTGATGACTTCGATGTGGTGCACGACAACCAGTGCCTAGGCACCGGGCTGCTGACGATCGCCGAGTTGGGTCTGCCGGTGGTGGCCACCGTGCATCATCCGATCACCAGGGACCGCGTTCTGGACGTGGCCGCCGCGCGGTGGTGGCGCAAGCCGTTGGTGCGGCGCTGGTACGGCTTCGCCGAGATGCAGAAGGAAGTCGCCCGCCAGATCCCCGAGCTGCTGACCGTGTCGTCGACCTCGGCGGTCGACATCGCCGAGGACTTCGCGGTGTCACCCGATCAGCTGCACGTCGTTCCGCTCGGTGTGGACACCACCCTGTTCAAGCCCGCGCAGCAGCGCGTGCGCAACCGCATCATCGCCATCGCGAGCGCGGACGTGCCGCTGAAGGGCGTCAGCCATCTTCTGCATGCCGTCGCTCGGCTGCGCGTCGACCGGGATCTGGAACTGCAGCTGGTCGCGAAGCTCGAGCCGAACGGGCCGACCGAGAAGCTGATCGCCGAGCTGGGCATCTCCGACATCGTGCACAGTTCAAGCGGGCTGTCCGACTCGGAGTTGGCCGACCTGCTGGCATCCGCTGAAGTCGCTTGCATCCCTTCGCTTTACGAAGGCTTCTCCCTACCTGCCGTGGAGGCGATGGCCAGCGGCACTCCGATCGTCGCCAGCCGGGCGGGCGCGCTTCCGGAGGTGGTCGGGGTCGACGGCGAGTGTGCGCGCCTGGTCACGCCCGCCGACGTCGACGAGTTGACCAAGGTGCTCGGCGAGCTGCTCGACTCGCCGCTGGAGCTGCGTCGTCTCGGGGCCAACGGCCGCCAGCGCGCACTGGACGTGTTCAGCTGGGAATCCGTTGCGGCGCAGACTGTCGCGGTCTACGAGCTGGCCCGCGCCCGGGTTGGCCAATGCTGACCGTCGACTACGACCGGCTGCGCGTGGGTGCGGGCACGAAGGTCATCGATGTCGGCTGCGGGGCGGGCAGGCACTCCTTCGAGGCCTATCGACGGGGCGCGGACGTCATCGCCTTCGATCAGAACGCGAGCGACCTGAACGACGTCGACGAAATCCTGCAGGCGATGAAGGACGAGGGCGAGGTGCCCGCGACGGCCAGGGCCGAGGCGGTCAAGGGTGACGCGCTCGACCTGCCCTTCGCCGACGGAGCCTTCGACTGCGTCATCGCCTCGGAGATCCTGGAGCACGTGCCCGAGGATGACCGGGCCATCGCCGAACTCGTCCGTGTCCTGAAACCGGGTGGCGCGCTTGCCATCACGGTGCCGCGCTGGCTGCCCGAGCGGGTGTGCTGGGCGCTGTCGGACGAGTACCACGCCAACGAGGGCGGCCACATCAGGATCTACCGGGCCGACGCACTGCGCGGCAAGGTCTCCGCGCACGGGTTGCGTCTCACCCACACACACCACGCGCACGCCCTGCACTCGCCGTACTGGTGGCTGAAATGCCTTGTCGGGACATCGAACTCGGATCATCGCGCGGTGAAGGCCTACCACAAGCTGTTGGTGTGGGACATGATGAGCCGACCGTGGCTGACCAGGACGGCCGAGTCGCTGTTGAACCCGTTCATCGGCAAGAGCGTGGCGTTGTACTTCGAGAAGCCGGCGGTGCCAGGTGCTGCGACCTGACGTCCCCGGAGTGCCTGGCGTGCTGACACCCGCGCAGTGTCGCCAGACCGCGAAGTCCATCGCTGCGACGCAGGAGTCGTCGGGTGCCATCCCGTGGTCCGACGGCGGGCATACCGACCCGTGGGACCACATCGAAAATGCCATGGCGCTGACGACGGCCGGGCTGCTCGAACCCGCACGCGCGGCCTTCGACTGGTCGAGGAACAACCAGCGGGCCGATGGCTCGTGGCCGATACAGTTGCGCGACGGTGTCGTCGAAGACGCCAACAGCGACAGCAACTTCTGTGCCTACATCGCCACCGGGGTGTGGCACCACGTGCTGATCACCGACGACCGGCGGTTCGCCGAGAACATGTGGTCGGTTGTCAGCAAGGCCGTCGACTTCGTCCTCGGCCTGCAGCAGCCGAGCGGCGAAATCGCCTGGGCCCGAAGCGACTCCGGACCCGAACCCGACGCGCTACTGACCGGATGTGCAAGCATCTACCACAGCCTGCGCTGCGCGCTCGCCTTGGCGGACTACTTCGACGACCCGCAGCCCGAATGGGAGGTCGCCGTCGGCCAGCTCGGCCACGCGATCGCCCATCACCCCGACCTGTTCGTCAGCAAGGACCGGTGGTCGATGGAGTGGTACTACCCGGTGCTCGGCGGCGCTCTGCGCGGCGCGGCGGCCCGGACCCGCATCGACGAGCGGTGGGACGACTTCGTGGTTCCGGGCCTCGGCATCCGCTGCGTGGACGACCGGCCGTGGGTGACCGGAGCCGAAACATGCGAACTGGTCCTGGCCTTGGACGCCATCGGCCAGACTGCGCGCGCGCACGAACAGTTCGCGGCCATGCACCATCTCCGCGAGGAGGATGGCTCCTACTGGACCGGCCTGGTCTTCGCCGACGGCAAGCGCTGGCCGGAGGAGCGCACTACCTGGACGGGCGGCGCGATGATCCTGGCGGCCGACGCGCTGTCCTCGACTACCGCCGGAAGCGGCATCTTCCGCGGCGTGGACCTGCCTCGCGGCCTGGAGGGCGAGTTCGACTGCGAGTGCGCTACAAGCGGTCGCTGACACCCAAATCGGTTCCCGGCGTGCCGGATACGCGTTCCAGCAACCGCATGGAGCCGGTGGCAGACACTTCGCGGAAATCCCCGGTGTCGAGCGCACGGCGGTAAATGTGGAACGGCGCCTGGCCGCCATCGTCGGGATTGGGAAACACGTCGTGGATGATCAGCGCGCCGCCGACAGCGACCCACTTGGCCCATCCGGCGAAGTCGCGCTGTGCGGCCTCCTCGGTGTGTCCGCCGTCGATGAACAACAGCCGCAACGGCATTCGCCATCCGCGAGCCACTACCGGCGACTTACCGACAACGGCGACGACGTGCTCGTCCAGCCCGGCGGCGTCGAGCGTGTGCCGCAGCGTCGGCAGCGTGTCGAACAGGCCCGTGACCGGATCGACCATCGACGTGTCGTGGTACTCCCAGCCGGGTTGGTGCTCCTCGGAACCGTGGTGGTGGTCGATCGTGTACAGCACGCCACCGGTCTGCTGTGCCGCGGCGCCCAGCATGACCGTCGACTTGCCGCAGTAGGTGCCGATCTCGACCCCCACTCCGTCGCCGAGGTAGTTCACGGCGGCGTCGTAGAGCGCCCTGCCCTCGTCGGGCGGCATGAAGCCGGTGATCTGGTCGGCGAGCGCGAAAAGGCGGGCTGCCGGTTGGGGGAGTGCTGTGTCGGTGTCGCTCATCGTGGTCCAACTTACCGTTGCTGGTAGGGAGCGGTTGTAGTAGCGTCCGGACACGTGTCCGATCCGGCCCGGGAGTCGACCCGGCGCCGTCTGACCGCCAAGCAGGCCGACACCGTCGATCGGTTGGGCAGGGCCGCAGTCGAGCTCCTTTCCCGTGACGGATTTGCCGGTCTGACCGTGCGCAGGGTCGCCGCCGAGGCCGGCGTCGGGGCGGCGACCGCCTACACCTACTTCTCGTCAAAAGAGCATCTGGTCGCCGAGGTGTTCTGGCGCAAGCTCCTCGCGGCACCGCCCGCCGCGCATGAATCCGACGATGCGGCCAACCGTGTCATCGAGGTGCTGCGGCACATCGCATTGCTGGTCGCCGATGACCCGGAGTTCGCGGGTGCGGTCACCAGCGCCTTGCTGGGCAAGGACCCGGACGTGGAGGTGCTGCGGCTGCGCATCGGCCGCGATATTCACGACCGGCTGGTGGCCGCGCTGGGATCGGACCGCGACGGCGACGTCATCGAGTCGCTCGAGTTGTTGTACGCCGGCGCACTGGTGCGCGCGGGGATGGGATACGGGTCCTATGCCGACATCGCCGACCGGTTGGAGAAGTCTGCGCGGCTGATGCTCACCTAGTTCGCCCAGCGCCGAGTATGGCGATGGAACCCGCGACCGCGGTTTCAACGATGTCTTGGACGTCGGCACCGTCTTCCACAGTCAGGGCGCTCAACTCGCGGAGGCCACCGAACAACAGGACGGCCATCTGGTGGGTAATCGGCGGGATCCCTGCGCGACGGAACCCGGGGTGGCTGCTCATTTCGACGAACATGTCGACGATCGCGGTCATCCCGCGGCGCTGAAGCGCTCGAACGTCGTGACCGAGCGCCGGAAGTTCCCGAATCCAGCTCAGCGTGATCGCGGGCCGCGCCTCGATGTCGGCCACCCAGGCATCCACCGCCCGGCGGATCTGGTCCTGCCAATCCGCTTCGGGATCGACTGCGGCGCGGATTCGGGCGATCATTTCGAGGTTGCCCGCCGCAAGCAGTTCGATGAAGCACTCCTCTTTGCTGGAGAACTCACCGTAGAACGTGCGCTTCGAAGTGCGGGCGTGTCGCACGATGTGGGCCACCGTGGTGTCGCGATAACCGCGTTCCCCGATCGACGCGGCCAGGCCGTCGAGTAGGCGCCCCCTGAACGAGTCGGCGGCGACCCCGTCCGAGACGCGCGAAGCGTCCTCGACGACTGTCGCCACCGTCCACCTCCGTTATCAGCGTTACCCTTGCAAAGGCTTGGTACTCCACGGTACCGTACAGCACAGACGCCGTGGTACACCGCAGTACCACATGATCGATTGGGAGCGATTCGGCATGACTGACACAGCCTCCGTCAACGCGCAAGCCCCCTCGACGAACCATCCGGCCAAACAGCCACCGGCGTTGCGGCTGCCGAAGGCGCTCCAGGGCATTGCCTTCGCCGCCTTCCGTCGCCAGACCCTGCGCAAGGCCTCGGAGCGGTTCGGCTCGGTGGTCGCGATCAACGTGCCGTTCTTCGGCCGGACCGTGATCATTTCCGACCCTGCGCTCGTCCGCTCGGTGTTCACGGCGAGCACCGACGACCTGATCAACGTGCAACCGAACCTGTCCAGGATCTTCGGTCCCGGTTCGGTATTCGCGCTCGACGGTGCTGAGCACCGGAGCCGACGCAAGCTGCTTGCCCCGCCCTTCCACGGCCAGAGCATCAAGAACTACGAGAAGGTAATCGAGGAAGAGACGGTGCGCGAGAGCGCCAATTGGCCTGAGGGCAAAGAGATTCGGACCCTCGAACCGATGAACCGGATCACCTTGAACGTGATCCTGCGGACCGTGTTCGGCGCCGACGGGGTCGAGCTCGACGAGCTGCGCGAGATCATCCCGCCATGGGTGAAGCTCGGATCGCGGATGGCCACGCTGCCGGAGCCGCCGTTCACGACCGGGCGCCACAGCCCGTGGGGCCGGCTCGACGAATTCCGCCGCAAGTTCGACCGCGTCGTGTTCACGCTGATCGACAAGGCCGAGGCGGATCCGCGTCTCGACGAGCGAGACGACATCCTCGCGCTGCTGCTGCGCAGCCGATACGACGACGGAACAGCGATGTCGCGGCAGGACGTCTCCGACGAGCTGCTGACGCTGCTCGGGGCGGGCCACGAAACCACCGCGTCCTCGCTGGGCTGGGCGTTCGAGCGGTTACGCCGTCACCCCGACATCCTCGCCGAGCTCGTCAAGGAGGTCGACGAGGGCGGCAGCGATTTCCGGCAGGCCACGATTCTGGAGCTGCAGCGCGCTCGCACGGTCATCGACTTCGCAGGCCGTCATGTCAAGGCACCGAAATTCGACGTCGGTGACTGGCGAATCCCGCACGGCTACACGATTCTGGTCAGCATCGCCGACCTGCACGAGAACGAGGAGTTCTTCCCGGACCCGGAGCGGTTCGATCCGTACCGCTTCGTCGACTCCAAGCCGCCGACATTCGCGTGGCTCCCGTTCGGCGGCGGCACCAGGCGCTGCATCGGAGCGGCGTTCGCCAACACCGAGATGGATGTGGTGTTGCGAACCGTCTTGCAGCACTTCCGTATCGACACCGACGACGCGCCCGCCGAGAAGGTGCACCACCGCGGAATCGCCTACACACCCAAGGACGGCGGCCGCGTCGTGGTGCATCGCCGCAAGTAGTCTCTGCGGTTGTGACCAACCTCGTCGACACGATGAACGGCGCCATGGAGGCGACCATCCCGCCGGTTCACAAGATGGGTGTCAGGGTGCTCGAGGCACGCAGAGGCTACGCCGCCGCCTCGGTGCCGCTGGCGGGCAACGGCAATCACTTCGGCGTGATCTACGCCGGCGTGCAGTTCACCGTCGCCGAAATGCTCGGCGGCGTCATCGCGCTGGCCAGCTTCGACGGCGCCAAGTACTACCCGTTGGTGAAGAACGTCGACATCAAATTCACCGGGATGGCACGCAGCGACCTGCGCGCCGAGACCAGCCTCGACGAGGACGAGATCGGACGAATCGAGGCCGAGGCCGCAGAAAAGGGAAAGGCCGACTTCACCCTCGACGCGATGGTCAAAGACGAAGCCGGCCAAACCGTTTCAATCACCCACGGCCTGTATCAGCTTCGGGCGCACGGACGCTAAGCTTCCTGCGTAGCCCGCTTCGGGAGCTTCCAGTCCGCACGCGGGAAATGGCAGGTGTAACCCCAGGGGATCCGCTCGAGGTAGTCCTGGTGCTCGGGCTCGGCCTCCCAGAAGTCGCTCGCGGGCGTCACCTCGGTGACGACCTTGCCCGGCCACAGACCCGACGCTTCGACGTCGGCGATCGTGTCCAGTGCGATACGCCTCTGCTCGTCGTCGGTGTAGAAGATCGCCGATCGGTAGCTCGTGCCGGCATCGTTGCCCTGCCGATTCTTCGTCGTCGGATCGTGGATCTGGAAGAAGAACTCGAGTAGCGCCCGATAGTCGGTCTGTGCGGGGTCGTAGGTGATCTCGATCGCCTCGGCGTGCCCGGGATGGTTGCGGTACGTCGCGTTCGCGTTTTCGCCGCCGGTGTAGCCCACCCTGGTGGAGACGACGCCGGGCTGCTTGCGGATCAGGTCCTGCATGCCCCAGAAGCAGCCGCCGGCCAGGATGGCCTTCTGCTGGTTGGTCATACTTGCTCCTTTCGGGCCGACTTCGGGCGCTCGAACAACTGTCGGTACTGCCCATATCCTTCGGCCTCGAGGTCATCGAGGTGGATGAACCGCAGGGCCGCCGAGTTGATGCAGTACCTCAGCCCGCCGTCGGCCTTCGGACCGTCGGTGAAGACGTGGCCCAGGTGGCTGTCGCCGTGCGAGGAGCGAACCTCGGTGCGGATCATCAGATGGGAGAAGTCGCGCTTCTCCACGACGTTGTCACTGTCGATCGGTTTGGTGAAGCTCGGCCAACCGCTGCCGCTCTCGAACTTGTCGACCGACGCGAACAGCGGTTCGCCGGAGACGACGTCGACGTAGATGCCGGGCTCGTGGTTGTCCCAGTACTCGCCGGTGAAGGGCCGCTCGGTGCCGTTCTTCTGCGTGACGTGATACTGCTCCGGCGACAGCGCGCCGACCGCTTCGGGATTCTTGTGATAGTTGCTTTTCATGGCGTCCCTATAACGGTATACGGCGGTCGATTAATCCAGGTCAGCGTCGCTACTGTGGACCCATGCGGACGATGCCGACCCTCGCCGTGACGGCCCTGCTCGTCCTCGCATCGGGCGTACCGATCGCGGCGGCCGAGCCGACCGCGCCGCCCGAGGTTCCGCCGGGTGGCGTGGTGTTCACCGACAACCCTGCGATCGTCGATCCCCATCCGATCACCGTCGAGTCGTGGAGCCGTGCAGGAACCGACAGCGCGGTGAAAGTGAACTTCACGTCGGGCACAGACACCTGTTACGGCGTGCACGCGACGGTGCAGGAGACAAGCGAGACGGTCACCGTCGACCTGCACAGCGGCACGCTGCCCGAGGCCGTCGGCCGAGCCTGCATCATGATCGCGCTTTTCGGCACGCTGGAGGTTCCGCTGCAGTCCCCACTGGGCGACCGCCGGGTGCTCAGCGCGTCGTGACGACGCTCGACAAACACAGGTAGAACGTGTTCTAGTTCCCTCTGTGACGAGCAAGGTGTTCACCCGTGACGAGCTGGCAGAGGCGTTCGCGAAGTTCGAAGAGACAGTTGATCGGGCCGCGCATACTCGGGACTGGGATCCCTGGGTGGAGCAGTACGCCCCCGACATCGTCTACGTCGAGCACGCCGCCGGCACGATGCGCGGCCGCGACGAAGTCCGGAAGTGGATCTGGGAGACGATGGAGACGTTCCCGGGGAGCTACATGACGGCGTTCCCGTCGCTGTGGTCGGTCATCGACGAGCCGACCGGCAGGATCATCTGCGAGCTGGACAACCCGATGCGCGACCCCGGCGACGGCACCATCATCAGCGCGACCAACATCTCGATCATCACCTATGCGGGCGACGGGCAGTGGTGTCGCCAGGAGGACGTCTACAACCCGTTGCGGTTCGTGTCGGCGACGGCGAAGTGGTGCCGCAAGGCCGAAGCCCTCGGCACCCTTCCCGACGAGGCAGCCGCGTGGATGAAGAAGTTCGGAGGTGCCCGGTGACCGCGCTCGTCATCGGCGCGAACGGGTACCTCGGCAGCCACGTCACGCGCCAGCTCGTCGGTGACGGGGTGGACGTGCGGGTGATGGTCCGTGACGGCGCCAACACGATCGGCATCGACGACCTCGAGGTGACGCGGTTCGTCGGCGACATCTGGAACGACGACGCGCTGCGCGAGGCGATGGCCGGCTGCGACGTCGTCTACTACTGCGTCGTCGACACCCGCGGCTGGCTGAGGGACCCTACTCCGCTGTTCCACACCAACGTGGACGGCACCCGCAACGTCCTCGAGATCGCCAAAGATGCGGGCCTGCAACGCTTCATCTATACCAGCAGCTACGTGACGGTCGGGCGCAGGCGGGGCCGCGTCGCCACCGAGGACGACAAGATCGTCGACGGAGGTGGAATGTCGCCGACCAAACGGCTCCGTGGAGAAATGTCGCCGACCAAACGGCTCCGTGGCGAAATGTCGCCGACCAAACGGCTCCGTGGCGAAATGTCGCCGACCAAACGGCTCCGTGGCCTGACTCCGTACGTGCGGTCGCGGGCGCAGGCGGAGGACTTGGTGCTGCGGTATGCCCGCGAGCACGGCCTGCCCGCGATCGCGATGTGCGTGTCGACGACCTACGGCGCGGGCGACTGGGGCCGCACACCGCACGGCGCCATCATCGCGGGGGCGGCGTTCGGCAAGCTGCCGTTCGTCATGAAGGGCATCGAGCTGGAGGCCGTCGGCGTGGACGACGCCGCGCGCGCTTTGATTCTGGCCGCCGAAAAGGGCCGCGTCGGTGAGCGATACCTCATCTCGGAAAAGATGATCACCAACGCCGACGTGGCCCGCATCGCCGCCGAGGCCGCGGGAGTGCCGCCGCCGGCGAAGGCGATACCGCTCGCGATGTCGTACGCGCTGGCGACGATGGGCACCGTCAAAGCGCGGTTGCGGGGAACCGACGAACAGCTCTCACTGGCGTCGCTGCGGCTGATGCGCGCCGAGGCGCCGGTCGACTGCGCCAAGGCCCGACGCGAATTGGGTTGGGAGCCAAGGCCGGTGGAGGAGTCGATTCGCGAGGCCGCGCGGTTCTGGGTGAGCCTGCGGGAAGCCAAGCGCAAGAGCAAGTCCGCCAACTAGCGTCCGCGCGGGACTAGCCTGGGCAGACGTGACCGAGAAACTCCGTGTCGATCTGTCCGGCGCGCCGGAGACCATGTTGGCGACGTTATACGCCAAGGCGCTTGACGCCGGCTTCGAGAAGCCGATCCTCGGCGACCGGTGGGCCAAGGACATCGTCGACCGCATCGACTACGACTGGAGCAAGACCACCATCACGGCCCGCACGTCCCCGTCGGTGACCACTCGGTCGGCTCACTTCGACCGGTGGGCACGCCAGTTTCTCGCCGTTCATCCGAAATCGATCGTGCTGCACCTGGGCTGTGGCCTGGACAGCCGGTACTACCGGCTAGGCCCGGGGCCGGACGTCGAGTGGTACGACGTGGACTATCCCGACGTCGCCGACCTTCGCGTGCAGCTGTTCCCGCCGCGGGAGCACTGCCACGTCGTCGCCGCATCCGTCACCGACCCGGCCTGGCTTGCCGACGTCCCCGCGGACCGGCCCACGTTGATGATCGGCGAGGGCCTGACCATGTACCTCACCGAACAGGACGGCGTCGCGCTACTGCGCCGGGTCGTCGGGCATGCGCCATCCGGCGAGCTGCAGTTCGACGCGTTCACCCGGTTCGGGATCAAGACCCAGTGGACCAACGCCGTGGTGAAGCGGTCGGGGGCGCGGCTGTACTGGGGCATCGACGGCCCCGACGACATCACCGAGGCCGTGCCCGGTGTGCGGCTGCTCCAGTGGGAATCACCGTTCGACTCGCCGACCTTCGCCGAGGTGTCGTGGCCCTACCGGGTGATGGCGAAGGTGATGTCGGCGGTACCCGCGCTGCGCTACATGGCGCAGTATCACCGCTACGCGTTCTGACCTCGCACGCCGAGCACGGGCTGTCTGCCCCGGCCGTCGCTGAACGCGGCAGCCCAGGGCCAGCGGCCCCGGCCGTCTGCCCATACCAATTGCAGCGCGCTGACCTCCGGGCCGCCGAACGCAACCGCCCATTTCATGTGCGCGTCAGGGTTGGTGACCTTGACGATCTCGACGAGCGGGCCCGAACGCACTGCGACCTTTTGGCCCGGCGTCAGGCTTTTCCCGCTCATCAGGTCGCTGGCCACGACGTTCAGCAGGCGCACCGCCCGCTGCGACGAGACGCCGGTGATCAGCAGCTCGGGTAGTCCGCAGTCATGCAGCCCGACGGTGTATGCGAGTGGGGTGCGGTCACTTTCGACGTACTGCACTGCCCAACCGTGCTCGAGCATGGTTTTGCGCAGCTCGTCGAGATAGTCGTCAACGGTGGCGTTGGGGTGATCGCACTTCCAGCACATGTCGGGTTCCTCCTCGGTCGTTACCGCCCACCATGCGCCTGGGGTCTGACACCCGACGACGGGTGGCACAATCACCCGGTGCACTCCCCGATCAACGGCCGAATATCCAACTGGTTCGACGAACTGCCCGCATACCGTCCGGCGCTGCCCGGCGACCGCGACGCCGACGTGTGCATCGTGGGCGCCGGCTACACCGGCCTGTGGACGGCCTACTACCTCAAGCGGGCCGACCCGTCGCTGCGCATCGTCGTGCTGGAGGCCCGGTTCGCCGGGTTCGGCGCGTCCGGCCGTAACGGTGGCTGGCTGTCGGGCCTGGTGCCCGGCGACCGCAACAGGATGGCGCAGGCGCACGGCCGCGACGGCGTGGTGGCCTGGCAGCGGGCGCTGAACGACTCCGTCGACGAGGTCATCGACGTGGCGGCGCGCGAAGGCATCGACGCCGGCATCGTCAAGGGCGGCACGCTTCAGATCGCCCGCAACGCCGCACAGGCCTCGCGGTTGGCGGCGGAGGCAGAAGACGAGCTCAGCTGGAAAGTCGACGGCATCGCTGTGCTGACGAAAGCCGAAGCTGCCGAACGGATCCGGTTCGACGGGGTGGTAGCCGCCTACCACAACCCGCACTGCGCCCGGGTCCAGCCTGCCCGGTTGGCGCGAGGGCTGGCCGACGTCGTCGAGCGGCTCGGTGTCGACATCTACGAGCAGTCGCCTGTCACCGCGATCAGCCAGGGCAAGGCGACCACGCCACACGGCACCGTCACGGCGCCGATCGTGCTGCGGGCGACCGAGGGCTTCACCGCCAAGCTGCCGGGTCTGCGCCGCCGTTGGCTGCCGATGAACAGCTCGATGATCGCCACCGACCCGATCAGCGAGGACCTGTGGGAGAGCATCGGCTGGCGTGGGCGCGAGACCGTCGGCGATACCGCCCACGGCTTCTTCTACGCGCAACGCACCGTCGACAACCGCATCGCAATCGGTGGCCGCAGCGTGCCGTACCGCTACGGCTCACGAACCGATGTCGACGGCCGCGTTCCCGAGCGCACCATCGGCCAACTGACCGACACACTGCGCGCGGTGCTGCCGCAGGTCCGCGACGTGCCCATCGCACACGGCTGGTGTGGTGTGCTGGCGGTGCCGCGCGACTGGTCGGCGAGCATCGAGCTGGACAAGTCCACCGGATTGGGTTGGGCCGGTGGATATGTCGGCCACGGTGTGACGGCGACGAATCTCGCGGGTCGCACCCTCGCCGATCTGGTCGTGGGTCGACAGAGTCCGTTGACCGAGCTGCCATGGGTGGGTCACCGGTCGCCGAACTGGGAGCCCGAGCCGCTGCGCTGGCTCGGTGTGTGGGGAATGTATACGGCCTACAAGATGGCCGACTGGCATGAGGGGCGCGGTCGATCGACCACTTCACCGATCGCCGTCGTCGCCGACAAGATCGCGGGCAGGCCCTAGCCCGCCTCGGCCTTCGACGGCACCGATTGATGTGACTATTTCTGCCGATCTATGCGGACGGCGCCCGGATCCAGCAACGATGAAGAAACCGCGACAACGCTCGTTGCGATCTGGAGGTGTGTATGGAGGACGGGGGTTTGCGCGCGTCGCTGCACGCGATGTGGGCGTCGGTGGCACCGTCGTGGGATGAGCGCGCCGATTATGTTGACACCCGCGGTGCCGCGGTCGCTGAGGCGATGCTCGATGCAGCCTGCCTTCCGCCCGGGGGGCGCGTTCTCGAGCTCGCCTGCGGGCCAGGTGGCGTCGGCATGGCCGCGGCAGCGATTGTCGGACCGAATGGCGAGGTGGTGCTCTCCGACGTTGCGCCGGAGATGACGGCGATCGCCGCCGACCGGGCGAAGCGTTCCGGTTTCACGAACGTGACGACGCGCGAACTGGACCTCGAGCGGATCGAATACGCGGACGCGTGCTTTGACGCGGTGTTGTGCCGTGAGGGTCTGATGCTGGTGCCGGATCCGGCCACTGCTATGCGCGAATGTCACCGGGTTCTGCGGCCAGGCGGCCGTGCCGTGTTCGCGGTCTGGGGACCTCGCGAACGCAATCCATGGTTGGGCATTCTGTTCGACGCGGTCACGGCCGAGACAGGTTTGTCCGTTCCTCCGCCTGGCATTCCCGGCCCGTTCTCGCTCGAGGCGCCGGGCGCTCTCGGCGATCTGCTGGTTGGCGCAGGTTTCTCGAGCACCGAGGTCCGCGAGATCCAGGCGCCGATGAAGGCTACTTCTGTCGACGACTGGTGGTCGGTGGTCCCACCGCTGGCAGGACCCATCGCGCGGGTGCTCGGGTCACTTCCCGCCGAGGTGAGCGAGGCCATACATGCCCACGCCGCCGAGGCGATGGCAGATTTCGCAACCCCCGGTGGTTACGAATTACCGGGCGTCAGCGTTGTGGGGGTCGGCACCCACTAGGACATCGCCTCGGCCCATTGCATCTGGCCCCTAAAGCCCAGAGACGTCGCCAGCGCGCGGAAGCGAACCCCATAGTCGTGGTAGCCGATCTCGTCGCCATCAGCCTTGGCCAATAGCGCACGCAGGCGCAGCACCACTGCTTCGTGCAGCACGAATCCTTGATCGGTCGGCGCGGCTGCCAACTTGTCTATGACTTCCCGCGACTCGTGGAGGTCCGCGTCCCCGCGGCGCTGCAACAGTGCTTCGACCAGGACGCTCGCCGCAAACGCATCCCATATCGCCGCGCCCGACGTGAAAATTTCATTCCTGGTGGTCCGTGCCGATTCGATCGCACCGTCAAGATCGCCACACCGAAGCTTCCCCATCGCTATGTGGAGGTCGACGATCGGAAGCGCGGTCAACGCGAACCGGGCATTCCGGGCCCTTTCACGCGTCGTCGTCAACAGGGCGAGACCGGTTTCACGCTGTTGGTCGTCCTGGTGGACGAGCGTGACACCACGCGCTGCGCGCGCCAGGTCTAGCGCGAGATCGTCGCCGGACTGCTCGGCAGTAGCGAGGGCCTGTGCGGTGTCGCTCAAGGCGGTCGCATCGGCCAGCAGTACTCCATACGGGATGGCGAAAACGTACTTGCGCCACATCATTCCGGAAAGCATCGTCGGGTAGGATGTTTTCGCCATCGCGGCGCCGCGGTCGAGGTCGTCCTGCCATCCTGCTATGCCAAGGCACCACCGCGCGACACCTCGCAGCATGATGGCGAAGGTGAGCGGCGAACCCAGGATGACGTTGCCCTTGGTCGGATCACCCTCGGCAAGGTCGATGACGCGCTGAGCCAGCCGTAGAACATCAGTCATCTCGCCGGTTTCATGTTTGGCGATGATCGCCGAAAACGACAGTGCGACCGTCAAGGTCGGATCTCCGATGGACTCAAGCAGCCCTATGAGGTCGTCGGCCGATCGCGACGCTTCGCGGCATCGGCCGCCGAAGTTCTCCGCCAGCACGCGTCCCGCCGTACCGATCGCCAGCGACCGCTGGTCGCCGGCCGCCAGGCAGAGCTGCGTCAACTCGTCGAATCCACTCTCGGAGAGGCCGCTTTCGACCCGGAACGCGGTGCCGCACAAGAACGTTCGTGGCGCAATGCGCATCGGCACCTGGTGCGGATTGTCCTCGGCCAGCTGATCGGCGACGTGCCGCGCCCTCCGCCAACTCGTTCGCGCGGCCAAGACGTCACGGTGGTTGTACCAAGCCCCGGCACGCATGTGCCAGCCGAACGACGTCGAAAAGTCGCCCGCAGACTCCAGATGTCCGGCGATCAACGAGGCGTTCTCGTCGGCTGACTCGGGTTCTTCCAGGTGAGCCGCCAGGAGCCGGTGGAGCTGCGCGCGGCCGCTTTTCAGCTGTGATTCGTAGGCAACAGTGCGAATCAGCGGGTGGCAGAACGCATAATCTCCGCTTGTTGAGAACGGAACCTCGGAAACGAATTCCCCGGCGGTTAGGGCTTCTAGGTCCAGTTTGTCGATCAGCCTGCCCAGAAGGCTTGGGGCGAATGGTGTCCCGATGACCGCCGCCGCGTTGAGGGTCGTCTTCGCCGTCGCGCTGAGTCGATCGATGCGCGCGCCGATGGTGGCCTGCAGGGTGGCGGGTACTCCCGCATCGGCGAAGCGGCCGCGCAATTCGTATGCGCCCGTGTGCCCTTGCAGCACATCGCGTTCAGCCAGATCGCGCACCATTTCTTCGGCGAAGAATGGATTTCCGGCAGCTCTTTGGGAGACCAGCGCGCGCAAGCCGCCGACGGAAGGGTCCTCTCCGAGGAGCTGGGTGACCAACACGTTGGTTTGCGAATCATCCAGGGGCGCGAGGGTGACTTGTTGAAAGTTCGCCACCCGCGCCAGTGGTCCGCGGTACTCCGGGCGGTAGGTGAGAACGACAAGCGATGGCGTCTGCGCTATAGCCGCCAACAATTCGACCACCATCGACTCGCTGACCTCGTCGATCCAGTGCGCGTCTTCGACAATGAAGAGTCCGGGCTGCCGCCGGGCCAGCGAGGCCGCATTGATCAGTGCGATCACCCGCCGACGTCGCGCATCCGGGGCGATCTGAGGCAGTGCCGTTGCAGGATCGCGGATGCCCAGTAGGTCATCGAGCAGCAGCAAGTCCTGCTCGTCTGCCCCACCGAGACGAACGCGTAGATGGGCACGTGCTGCATCGCCCTCCAGATCAAAAACGCCGGTGATTGCACGCAGGAAGCGGGCCACCATGTGGAAGGGGATATTGCTGGCGTGCGACTCGCAGACGGTGGTGAACAGCTCGGCTCCACGGTCGGCTGCGGTCGTGGACAGATCGCGCACGAGGCGGGATTTGCCAATGCCTGGCTGTCCCACAATCCCCACGACGCCGCCGTGGCCGGCGATCGCACGTTCCAGCAAGCCCTCGACCGTCGACATTTCCCACCGTCGACCGACAAGATTCGACGCAGCACGTCTGATCACAGGATGGTGGTCGCCCATACCCAGCAGACGGCGCGCGACCACACCTTCAGGCGCACCCTTGATCTGGACGATCTCCGGCTCGCCAAGGAGCGCGACGCTTTCGACCAACCGGGCAGTAGATGCGCTGAGCATCACGCCCCCCGGCGGAGCTACTGATTCCATTCGCTGGGCCATACCGACCTGCTCGCCGATCGTGGTGTAACCGAAAGTCCCCGAACCCATTTCGCCGGCGATGACCTGACCCGAGTTCAAGCCGACTCGCAAGCGTAGCTCGATGCCGTCGCGCAGCTTGACCTCGCCGGCAAGCGTTGCGAGCCCCTCGTGGATCTTCAATGCAGAAAGGCAGGCGCGGACCGCGTGGTCCTCCAGAGTCGTCGGCGCGCCAAACACGGCCATAATGCCGTCACCGGTGAAGCTGCCGACCGTACCGCCGTAACCCCCGACCACAGCGGCGCAGCCGTTGGCCATATCCACCATGATCTCGCGCAGGCGCTCAGCCCCGACGGTCGCCGCGATGTGCATCGAGTGGACAACATCGGCGAACAGGACGGTCACCTGCTTGTACTCCGCCGGTCGAGTGGCTTGAGCAAGTGGAGCGCCGCACTCGCTGCAGAACTTGGCCGTAGCGCCTACGTCAGCACCACACGATCCGCAGCGTGCGTCCACGCCACAATCGTGTCACCTGAACACAGTCGAACTGGTCGATCGAATGATTCCGCCGCGGTCACCGTATGACGGTGTTCCGATCGGCGGCGGAGGCAGGCCCTAGCCTGTCTCCGCCTTCTCCTTCAGCCGGTGCAGCGTCGCCCGGATGTGGTCGTCGTTGGCGGTGTCGCGGTCGGTCACACCGGTGGCCAGACCGCCCGCCTTCGCCATCCAACGCGCCCTGCGATCCCAGGTCTTCTCGGTGACGCGACACCCGCCCGCCTCGGCGGTGATGTCATAGCGCCAGTGCGCAACCGGCGCACCGAGATAGCTGACGTCGAACGCGAAAACGCGGCCCGGCTCGGCGTCGGTGACGGTGCACGTGGTCGTCCAGCGCCGCAAGCCGTTGCGGTTCGTGCCCTTGAACACCGCACCTGGTCGCGCGCCGCCGCCCTTGCGCCAGTTCATCGCGGTCGTCTCCTCGGCCAGCGACGCCAGTGTGGGCAGATCGGTGATGAGTCCGTACACCATGGCGGCGTCGGCGCCGATGGTGACGTCTGCCTGGACGGTGGCCGGTCCGCGATCAGTCATGGCGTGATCGTAACGACGGCGGAGGAACAGGTGCGGCGTTTGCGGCGTTGCCTGACCTATGACCGACAAACCCGTTCGCCAACCGACCGCCGAACATCCCATCACCGTCAAACCCACCGGCAAGCACGTGACCGTGCGGGTGAAGGGCGAGGTCGTCGCCGAAACCGACAACGCGCTGACGCTGCAGGAGTCCACGTATCCCGCCGTGCAGTACATCCCGCTGGGCGACGTGACGCAGGGCGCGCTGAAGCACAGCGACACCACCACGTACTGCCCGTACAAGGGTGACGCCAGTTACTACCACGTGACGACCGGCGCGGGTGACACCGTGGAGGACGTCATCTGGACCTATGAGCAGCCCTACCCCGCCGTCGGCGACATCGCCGGTCATGTGGCGTTCTACCCGGACAAGGCGGAGGTCGCGGTCGCCCCTTAACCGCGGGTGCGCACGTGGTAGCGCCGCTCGGCGTAGGCGAGGTCGTCGCGCCACAGCCTGGTGGCCGCATGCCGCATGACGGGCGCGATCAGCGGCCTGCCGTGCAGGGCGTGCACGAAGCCCGGCCGGTCCGAATGGGCGACGACGGCCTCGATCACCGCCGAGCGCGGCAGTCCGTCGGGACCGGGGCCCACCGGTGTGGCGTGCGTTTCGACGACGCTGCCCGCCCCTTCCCCGTCCACGATGCGCATCACGATGGTGCGCGGCTCTGGGCTGGTGAACTCGGCGACGACCGGAACTCCGAGCCGGCCGATGTGGAACGTCACCGGCACCAGGAAGCGGTCCTGCTCCTCGGGTAGGTCGGCGTCTGGTGGCGGTGTGGACAGCACATCGAGCTGCGCGAACGAATACGGGTGATACCAGCCGCCGTGCCACGGGTCGAGCCGGTTGGCGATGATGTCGCTCGGCTCGCAGGTGCCGACCAACCTCGTGACCGCGTGCAGACAGGGGCCTTCGGGCCGGGCAGGCAGCAGCGGCTGGTCGGTCGGCGCCTCACCGCCGATGCGGTCGAGGCGAACCCAGGTGAGCACGCCGTCGTCGTGGGCGGGATAGGGCTTCCAGCCGAACTCGCGATCGCCCGTCAATCGCAGCCCGTGCCAGGGGCAGATCAATGCACCGCAGTCGACCGTGCCGGTCGACAGGTCGGCGCCCAGATGCGGGCAGGTGCCCGGGCCCACATGCAGCGCGCCGCCGGCGCCGCGCCACGCGACGATTTCCAGCCCACCGACCGAGGTGCCGAGTGGGCGCCTGCGGATCTCGTCGCTGGCGGCGAACGCGTACCAGTTGCCGCTCGGCTTGCGCGCAGACCGCTCCAGCGCGGCGTCGATGATCGCGGGCTGGGCGTCCTGGTACGTCGGCCGCTGGCCCGCCCACTGTTGTCGTGGAAGCACCTTGAACGGCGAGGTTTTCGCCCATCGCGACCCGAGTCCGGCCAGGATGCTCATCGCGCCAACTGCCTTTCGGCCTGTGCGAGCCGTCGCAGGGTCGGCGACCGGCCCTGGATCGGCACGGTATGCAGGGTGTGCCCGGCCAGCCCGTAATGGCCGAGCAGGTGGTTCGCCGCCGACCACCCCGTCGTCGCCGCGCGCTCCATCAGCGCCACGGGCAGGTCGATGCGAATGCCGTCACCGGCGAGCGCGACGGCCGGATGCGGCGTGGCGACGGTGGGACGTCCGGCGTGGTCGCCCGGTGCGAACCGCGGGCAGTCGTTGCGGCACAACACTTTTTCGTCGACGACGCGTGCGCCCTCGGTTTCGGGGTAGAGCTCGTGCAGCCTGGCCAGCATGCGATCACGCAGGCCCTCCTGAGGTCCGGTCACGGCATAGGAGTGCAGTTCGACGACGGAACCGCCGGTGCGGCGGGCCCACGCCCCCGCCTCTCGTTCGTATCGTTCCAGCACGCTGACATTGTCCAACGGCGGGCGCCCGCCCGTCCCGAGGAACGCCGACCGGTCCGCCCGCACCGGCCGGTCCAGCCAGAGCCGCTGCACCACGAACGGCGGCGCAATGCCGAGCGCGGCAATGCGTGCGCGCCAATCGTCGTCTCCGAGGCCAGGTGAGGCGTCAGCGATGCGCTGCAGGCCGGCCACGTCGGTGGCAAGCACAACGCCGTCGCATTCGAGGTCGGCACCGGAGTCGCAGCGGACATGAATACGTGGGCCGGCCTCGATGGAGGTGACGGTCTCGCCGGTGCGGAACCGAGCACCGTGCGACTCCAGATAATCGCGCAGGGGATTCCACAGGGCCACATCGAAATTGGCGTTTGCCACGTCGAAGATCAAGCCCTCGCTGGAGCCGAGGAAGTAGATGTGGAACATGGTGGCCAGCTCGGCGGCCGACAGCTGGGCGGGTTCGGCGAAGAAGCTGCGGGAGAACACCTCGAACGCCAGATGCCGTGCGGCGTCGGGGAAGTTGATGTCGCGCAGGAATCTATCGGCGTCGACGTGGTCGAGCCGCTCGTAGATACCGGGGACCGAAACGGCGGCCAGCGGGGCGGCGGCGCGGGCATTGAGGCGGACCAGGTCACGCAGCCGAAACGTCGGACTGCGCAGGGCGAACGCCAGCGCGTTCAGCGGTGGGGTCTGCGGCAGCCCACGGAACGTGTCACGCCTGCCCTGCCCGTCGACCAGTGGATAGTCCTCGACGGGAGTGAGCATGCTCAACCCGGAGTCGATGCGCCGCAACAGGTCCCGCAGGTTGTAGTACTGCCGGAAGAACGCGTGGAACCCTCGGTTCATGGGCAGGTCGGTGCCGTCGTCGGCATTCTCGCTCCAGCCGCCGACACGTCCGCCGAGGTAGCACTCTCGCTCGACGACCTCGACGGTCACGCCGCGCTCGGCCAGCCCGGTCGCCGCCGCCAGACCGGCGATTCCGGCACCCACCACCACAACGTGCGGTGTGGTTGCCAGCGCGCGGGCATCAGCCAGGCCGTGGTGTGCGGGGTGGCTGGCGCGCCGGGGGTCGGTCATTGCGGTGCCGCGGCAAGGAATGTGTGCACGATGTTGCGCTGCCAGCCCGGCATCGTCTCGCTGCGCACGTCGGTGAAGCCGTTGGTCCGCAGCCGGTTTCGGAAGCCATCGGCGCCGTCGAAGTCGTTGACGCTGCGCCGCAGGTAGCGGTACAGACCGGCGTCACCGCTGCGCAACCTGCCCATCGGGATGATGATCGTCGCGCACACCGCATTCCACATCGCGGTGGCCAATCGGGAGTCACGGACCGAGTACTCGTGCACCGCAAGTGTCGCCCCGGGCCGCAACAGCGTTCGGAACGTCTGCAATTGGGTGTCCGGGTCGTCGAGGTTGCGCAATAGATATGCGGCGAAGATTCCGTCGAACGGTCCGTCGACACCGGCGTCGGAGATGTCCTCGATGCGGCTGTGCACAAATCGGACCGTCTCGGGCCAGTGCTTTGCGGCGGCCTCGGCCAGCATTCCCGATGACGCGTCGACCGCGACGATCTCGGCGTGCGGGGCCACCGACAGCAGTGCCGCGGTGGATGCGCCGGTGCCGCAGCCCGCATCGAGCATGCGCAGTCCGCGTCCGAGATCCGGCAACCCCATCCGCTGTGCGGAGATCTGTAAGTGGCGGTGGTATCCGGGGTTTGCGCCGACCAGCCCGTCGTAGGCGGCCGCGCCCGCATCGAACGCAGCGGGTACCGCGGCCCTCGGCAGTTTCCGGTCGGTCATCGTGCGTCCCCCGTCTTGCTGTCCCGAAGCCGCCGACGCTCCCACAGCAGCAGCACGGCGGTCACCAGCGCGAAGCCGAACAGGAAGTCCTCGACGGGGATGTCGAACGGGAACCTGATGCCGCTGGTGTGGCTGTCGGCGTAGACGACGATCGGCGAACTGAGCTTCGTCAGCCAGCCGTCGACGGGTATCTGGAATGCGAAACACGATCACCATCGAGATCCAGTAGGCGGGCCTACGGAACAGGCCGGTGCGAAGCACGCCGAATTCCAATGCGCACACCGCGATCACGGCAATGACGGCCGGCAGCGTGTACCCGAGTCCCGTCACGACGGTTGCTCCGATCGGGCGGCGCGGCGCTTCTGCACACTCGTCAGGATGGTGTCGACGGCGTTGTAGGTCAGCAGCCCGCACAGCGGGATCACGATGAAGAACAGCAGCTCTTCGATCGGGATGCGGGCGGGCAGGTGCAGGCCGGTGACGAACTGCGGGTTGTATTTCCAGACGTGCGCGGCGATCGCCACCGCGTCCCACACCACGAACACCGCCGCCACCGGCAACACCGCGCCCGCGGTCCGCCAGGCCTGCCGGTAGACACCCGGCCCGAACATCTCCAGCGGTGCGGTGATGAGCAGGCAGGCGGCCAGCACGATCAGATACTGCCAGCGGTCCATTTCAGACCTTCGTACCGTGCGTGAGCCGCGCGCGCCAGGCCCGAGCCAGGCCGAGACCCGCAACCTGCAGGCGCCGGCCGGTGCCGACGGTGGCGCGCTGGTTGAAGATCGCGAAGTCGATGTTCTCGATGCGGTCGAGGATCTCCGAGTACAGCGTGTACGCCGCGGCGACACATGGCCGCGATCGCGGGTCGAGCAGGTCGATGCCCTTGCGCGCGACTTCGTACACGCGCCGGGTGGCGGCGTGCTGTTCGGTCAGTGCGCGGCGCACGCGGGCGTCGGTGCGCTTGTTGGTGTGGCACCACGTCAGCATCTCCCGGTCGACGCGGTGGGCGGCCAGCTCGTCGGCGGGCAGGTACACCCGGCCGCGCTGCAGATCCTCGTCCACGTCCCGGAGAAAGTTGGTCAGCTGGAACGCCTTTCCGAGCGCGGCCGCATACGGGGCCGCCTCCTCGCGAGGACCGACGGTGCCGAGCACCGGCAGCATCTGCAATCCGATCACCTCCGCCGAGCCGTGCATGTAGCGCTCGAGCGCAGTGCGGTCCGGGTAGTCGGTGACGGTCAGGTCCATGCGCATCGACGTCAGGAAGTCGTCGAACATCTCCCAGGGGATGCCGTACCTGCGGGCGGTATGCACTACCGCCCGCAGCGTGGGATCGTCACCGCAGTCCTGGTGCTGCACAAGCTGATTGAACAATTGCGTGGCCAGCCGCTGGAGCCGGTCGGCGCGCTCTCCCGCATCCAGGGTGGTTTCCAGGTCGTCGAGGATGTCGTCGGCGCGGCGGGCGAACCCGTACAGCGCATGGACAGCAGGCCGCTGCTCGGGGGCCAGCAGCCTGGTGGCCAGGAAGAACGTCCGGCCGTGTTCGGCGTTGAGCTCACGGCATTGTTGGTAGGCGTTGCGCAGTTGCGGATCGTGCACACCGGCGGCGTCGAGTTCGGAGCGCATCATGATCGTTGCGTCCCGATGTGCGTCGCGACGCGGCCGGTCACCGCGCCGGTGATCCGATCTGCGGCCAGACGTCCCGACAACAGTGCGGTGGGCACGCCCACACCCGGCACGGTCGAGGAGCCGGCCAGCACCACGTTGTCGATGCCCCGAACCGTGTTGGCAGGGCGGAACGGTCCTGTCTGGGAGAAGGTGTGGGCGAGCGCGAACGGGGTTCCCGCCGCCATTCCCTGCCGGGCCCAGTCCGCGGGGTTGACGACGTGCAACAGCTCGGCGTCGGCGCCGAGCTGCGGGAGCCGGTCGGACAGTGCCGCGATCATGCTGTCGGCGTACGAGCCGCCGACGCTGTCCCAGTCGACGTTGCCAGCCACCAGATTCGGCGCGGGCGCCAGGACGTAGAGCAGGTCGCGGCCTGCGGGTGCCAGGGAGGGGTCGCCGGCGGTCGGCCTCGTCACCAGCAGCGACGGATCACCCATCACCACGCCGTCGTCGATGATGTCGCGGAACGTCTGCTCCCACGCGTCACCGAAAAGGATGTGGTGGTGCGGTGATTCAGCAGCCACGGACCGGCAGCCGACATGGGCGACGACCGCCGACGGGGAGTGGCGCACCGCCAACAGCCGACGCGGTGTGCGGCCCAGCAGGCGATAGGTGTCGGGCAGCTCGGTGGTGAGGATCACCGCATCGGCGTGGATGCGCTCCCCTTGGTCGGTGTCGACGGCTCGTACCCGACCGTCACGGCGGTCCAGTCCCGATACGGTTGCGCCGTAGCGGAATTCGACGCCGGCGTCGGATGCGGCGGCGGCCAGCGCGTCGGGCAGTGCGCGCATGCCTCCGCGCGGGAAGTACACGCCGGCGATGGTGTCCATGTAGGCGATGACGGCGTAGACCGCGAGCGCCCGCTGGGGCGGAACTCCCGCATACAGCGCCTGGAAGGTGAAGATGCGGTGCAACCGCTCGTCGCCGATGAAGCGTTTCACCACGCGGTCCCAGCGGCGGAAGCCGCCGAGCGCGGTCAGCCGGGCCAGCTGCGGTGTCAACAATGACAACGGAGAATCGAAGTTCGATGCGATGAAGCCGTCGAACTCGACCTGATACAGCCGGGCCAGCCAGTCCCGAAGCCGTAGATATCCCTGTGCCTGCTGCGGTCCTGCCAGAGCCTCGACCTCGGCGGCCATGGCGTCGCGGTCGGTGTGCACATCGAGCGAGCTGCCGTCGGCGAACAGGGCGCGGTAGGCGGGGTCGACGGCGTCGAGCACCAGCCGGTCGGCGGTGGATTCGCCGATGGCCGCGAAGGTTTCGTCGATCACGTCTGGCATCGTGAGCACTGTCGGCCCGGTGTCGAGGCGATAGCCGTCGATGTCGAGGCGCCCGACCCGGCCACCGGGGACGTCGCCGCGTTCGACGACGGTCACGGCGCGGCCGCGCCCCGCGAGGTGCAGCGCGGCCGCCAGACCTGCCAGACCCGCGCCGACCACGACCACGTGGTCCGAAGAACCGGCGACGACTCGCATCATGCCGCCCGCTGGGTGCAGACCGAGGCCATGTTCAGTAGCGCCGAGCGCACCGCGCCGTCCAGCCGGCCCGCGTCGATCCATTCCGAGGCCCGGCGCAGCCGGTCGGCGATCATCTGTTCGATCCGCTGGACCGCGCCCGTCTCGGAGATCAGGCAGCGCCACCGGTTGACGTCCGCCTCGTCGAGCTCGGGCGTGCTCATCAGCTCGGCCAGCTGGTCGCGAAGCGTCGGGCCTGCCATGTGATGGGCGGCGACGACGACGCTGGTCGCTTTGTGCTCGGTCAGGTCGGCGCCGACGGGCTTGCCGGTGATCGCGGGCGAACCGAAGATGCCGAGAAGGTCGTCCCGTAGCTGAAAGGCCTCGCCCACCGCGTCGCCGTAGCCGCCGAGCTGGGTGAGCAGATGCCGGCCGCAACCGGCCATCGCTGCGCCGATCTCCAGTGGCCGGCGCACCGTGTAATTGCCCGACTTCCGTCGCGCCACCTCCAGCACCGCATCAAGCGTAGGCAGGCCGCCGACATCGTTCACCAGGTCGGCGAATTGGCCGACCGCCAGTTCGGCGCGCATCGCGTCGTATCGGGGCCATGCCCGGCTCAGCGCGCTTTGGTCGACGCCGCTGTCGCGCAGCATCTGCTCGGCCCAGACCAGGCAGAGGTCGCCGAGCAGGACGGCCGCCGACTCCCCGAACCGCTCGGGACAGCCGGACAGCCCGCGGTCGCGATGCCAGCCGGCGAACTGCACGTGTGCTGCGGGCTGGCCGCGGCGCAACGTGGATCCGTCCATGACGTCGTCCTGCAGGAGCGCGAAGGTGTGCAGCAGCTCGAGGCTGGCGGCGGCCCGGAGCGCGGTTTGAGACGGCTCCGCGCCGCACAGCCAGCCGAGGAACATGAACGTCGAGCGCAGGCACTTGCCGCCGTCGACGAATCCGACCAAGACGTCGGCGGCGATATCCACACCGGCGCCGCGAAGGTCGACCGCGCACCGGTCGGTGACGAACTCGTCGACGGTGTTCAGCACCGCCTTGCGGACGTTGCTCCGCCAGATCTCGAACCGGCCGTCGTCCTGGCAGGTCATCACGGGTGCGGGATGGAGCGCAGGCGCAAAGAGCCGACCGTCGACGCCCAAGCTTCCACCCCGTTCCTGTGACCACCGGCCGTGCCGCGAGCCTATTTGCGTTCTGCCCTTATCCCCACCCGAGGAAACCGAATCGGAATCAATGTCACTATTACGTCATCTAATGCTCGAAAAAATCGTCGAATGCAGCGTGAATTTTCCGGGGCCCGCGAGTCCCGGGCACACGCTGTCGCCGCTGCGTCGCGGCGGGGGTGACCCCTGCTATCGGGTTGCCGCCGATGGTGCGATCTGGCGCACGACGCTGATGGTCAGCGGTCCGGTGTCCGCGAGGGTCTGCCGATCGGCGCCAGACACCGTCGACTGCGAGGCATGGGGAAGCGGTGCAACGGAATTCGCCGATTCGCTGCCCGCACTGCTGGGTGCCGACGACGATGCAACCGGGTTCGCGCCCGAGGAGCCGACGATCGCCGCGGCCCACCGCCGCGTCCCGCACCTTCGACTGGGCCGGACGGGCCGGGTGCTGGAAGCGCTCATTCCCGCCGTGATCGAACAGCGGGTGGCCGGCAAGGACGCATTTCGGGCCTGGCGACTGCTGGTCACCAAGTTCGGATCCCCTGCCCCCGGCCCGGCACCTCCGGGGATGCGCGTCCCCCCGCCAGCCGACGTCTGGCGTCGCATCCCGTCATGGGAGTTCCACCGCGCCAACGTCGACCCCGGCCGGGCGCGCACAGTCGTCGGCTGCGCGCAGCGCGCCGACTCGCTGGAGCGGCTTGTCGGCTTTCCGCACGAGCGTGCCCGCGAGGCACTGACCTCGCTGCCCGGCGTCGGGGTGTGGACGGCCGCCGAGACCGCGCAGCGTGCGTTCGGCGACCCCGACGCGCTGTCGGTCGGGGACTACCACCTGGCCAAGGTCGTCGGCTGGAGCCTGCTGGGCCATCCCATCGACGACGACGCGATGGTCGAGTTGCTCGAGCCGATGCGTCCGCACCGGCACCGGGCGGTGCGGCTTCTCGAGGTGAGCGGCATCGCCCGCAACCCGCGGTTCGGGGCTCGTCAGGCAATCCCGAACCTGCGGGCAATTTAGCGATCTGGCGGGGATTAACCACCGTCGGTCTCGGGTAGGCCTCCTAACGACACAATCGAAGGAGCCAACTATGACCGAATTCACCCTTCCCGGCCTGTCCGAGAAGGACGGCCGCGAGGTCGCCGGCCTGCTTCAAAAGCTGCTCAGCACCTACAACGACCTCCACCTGACCCTTAAGCATGTGCACTGGAACGTGGTGGGCCCGAACTTCATCGGCGTCCACGAGATGATCGACCCGCAGGTCGACCTGGTGCGCGGATACGCCGACGATGTGGCCGAGCGGATCGCAGCGCTCGGGTTGTCGCCGAAGGGCACGCCTGGTGCGATCCTCAAGGACCGCACCTGGGACGACTACTCGGTGGAGCGTGACACGGTGCAGGCGCACCTCGCGGCGCTCGACCTCGTCTACACCGGCGTCATCGAGGACGCGCGTAAGGCCATCCACACCCTCGAGGACCTCGACCTGGTGTCGCAAGACCTGGTGATCGGTCAGGTGGGCGAGCTGGAGAAATTCCAGTGGTTCGTGCGGGCACACCTGGAGAACTCGGGCGGGCAGCTGGCCAATCGCGGGGCGACGACGGAGAAGGGTGCAGCCCGCAGGGCGAAGAAGAAGTCGCCGGTCAAGTAGCTCAACTGGTTTCGGTGTCCTCCAGGGCGTCGTCGCGCACCGGTTGGTCGGCGAGTTCCTCGCTTCCACCGAACAGATAGGGGTAGGCGAGGCCGGCGATCGCCGCGCCGATCAGCGGTGCGAGCCAGAACACCCAGAGTTGCGCCGGTGCACCGTCGCCGTTGAAGAATGCGACGCCGGTGGACCGCGCCGGGTTGACCGAAGTGTTCGAGATCGGGATCGAGATCAAGTGGATCAGCGTCAGGGTCAGGCCGATCGACAGGCCCGCGAAGCCCTTTGATGCCTTCCACCGATCATCGGTGGAGCCGAGGATGACGAGCAGGAAAACCGCCGTCAACACGATCTCGGTGATGACCACGGCAACCAACGAGTAGCCGCCCGGCGAGTGCTCGCCGTAGCCGTTGGCGGCCATGTTGCCCGTCGGGTCGAAGCCCTCTTTGCCCTTGGCCACCACCAGGATGACCAGGCCGGCGATTAAGCCGCCGAGCACCTGGACGATCCAATACCCGGGCAGCGCCTTCCACTCGACGCGACGTGCAAGCGCGGCGCCCAGCGTCACGGCGGGGTTGAAGTGGCCGCCAGAGATGGTGCCGAATGCGTAGACGCCCGTGAGCACCGTCAGGCCGAATGCCAGTGCTACACCGAGGAACCCGATGCCGAGGGACACCCCGTCGGTTGATGCGAACTTGGCGGCGAAAACGGCGCTGCCGCACCCGCCCAGTACCAACCAGAAGGTGCCGATGAACTCGGCTGTCAGACGATGCAGCATGGTGGGCGTTGTCATGTGAATGAGAGTTGCATGCGGCGTCGGCGGGTGAGCCCAGTGTTGCCGAATCGTGCCCGGAACGAAATTGTCGCCGACGGAGCGATTTGCTAACCGTCGCCGCGTCTCTCGATGGACGCTTCGTCGGGCATTCGTTCTCGAAGGCTGTCATAGATCGGCGGCGAACCCACGAGATACGCGGCGAGCACCGCCGCGACGGTCGCGGCCATCATCGGCACGAGCACCTCGGTGGTGGCCGTCATCTCCGCGACGAGGACCAACCCTGTCACCGGCGCGCGCACAGTTGCCCCGAAGAATGCCGCCATTCCGACGAGCGCCATGGGAACCGCCAGCTGCGTTGCGTTTCCGGGCCACACCGCGTTGAAGCCGCCGGCGAACAGGAGTCCCCACAGCGCACCCACGGCCAGCAGCGGCGCGAATAGGCCGCCCGGCACCGCAGCCGAGTACGACAGGGGGCCGGCGACGAACCGCACCGCAAGGATCCCGATGACGACGGAGAGAACGATGTGTTGGCCGCCGAGGATTCGCTGTGTCAGGTTCTCGCCGCCGCCCACCTCGAGCGGGTGTACGAACATCGCGAACCCGATCATGGCACCGATGACGGCAGCCTTCGCCAGGGTGGGGATTCGGCGAATCGCGGCGACGTGGTCAAGGAACCACAACACCAACGCGTTGTAGACGGCACCCAGACATCCGGTCAGCAGACCGAAGACGACGAAAAGTGGCAACCACGCTAGAGCCGGAGCGCCGATGGGTTCGACGTAGAAGTCGGCGTGGTTTCCCAGCACCAGCCGAGAGCAGCTGACCGCCGCGACAGCCGCGAAAAGCGTTGCCAGCACGGTCTTTACCCGGAACGACCTGGTGACCTCTTCGAGCGTGAAAAGGGTCCCTCCGATCGGTGCGTTGAATGCGACCGCCAGGCCGGCACCGCCCAACGCGGTTTGCATCATCCTGACCTCGGAATCGGGCAGCCGAGCGCGCCGCGCCGCTTCGGCTCCGATCGCCGCGCCCATGTGCACCGTCGGCCCTTCGCGGCCCAACACAAGGCCCGATCCGATGCTCAACACACCACCGACGAACTTCGCCGGAAGCAAGCGGATGAGCGGTGGCCGGGCATCGCCCCGAAATACCGCCTCGACATGCTGGATGCCGCTTCCGGCGGCCAGCGGCTCCCACCGCACGATCAGGGCGGCCAGCGTTGCGCCCGCCGCGGCCACGGCCACGGGGACCAGCCAGCCTGGTCCGGGTAGCCTGTGCGCCCAGTCGACAAGGTCGACGCGCAGGTCATCCGCTTCTTGCAGACACCAGCGAAACGCGGCGCCGACGAAGCCGATGAGCACGCCCGCGACGATCGCCGTAACGCAGATGTGTACCGAACCCCGCATGGAATCGTCGGGCTGTTCGGGGCCTGCCACCGTTCTCCTTCACCGCCAGATAGCCGGGCCCCAGTCTCGCAGATCGTTGTCCCGGTTACCGGGACCGCGACGATCCGACTTCCCGTATACCCCCATGGGGTATGGTGTGCGCATGACCGAGGTCGACCAGTCGCCACCCCCGAGTCACGCAGACCACGAGGGACACGGCCACGCGGGCCATGGTGGTCATCACGACCACGTCGCCCAGTTCCGCAGGCTGTTCTGGATCATGTTGATTCTCGCGATACCGACGGTCGCGCTGTCCGGCATGTTCGCGATGATCCTCGGCTACTCGATTCCGGACTTCCCCGGTGTGCGATGGGTGTCGCCCGTGCTCGGGACAGTGATGTACTTCTGGGGCGGCCGGCCGTTCTTGACCGGCGCGATCAGCGAAATCCGTTCCCGCAGACCGGGAATGATGCTGCTGATCGGTCTGGCCATTACGGTGGCGTTCACCTCGTCGTGGGGTGCCAGCCTCGGGCTGCTCGACCACCAGCTCGACTTCTGGTGGGAGCTGGCGCTGCTCATCGTCATCATGCTGCTCGGCCACTGGATCGAAATGCGGTCGCTGGCCCAGACCAGCTCTGCGCTCGACTCACTCGCGGCGCTGCTGCCCGACGAGGCCGAACGGGTCGAGGGCGGCGAATCAGTCACCGTCGCGCCGTCGGAGCTCCGGGTGGGCGACGTCGTGATCGTCCGTCCCGGCGGCAGCGTGCCCGCCGACGGCGAGATCGTCGACGGCGCCGCCGACATGAACGAGTCGATGGTCACCGGTGAATCCGTGCCGGTGCGGCGCGGCGTGGGAGACCGCGTCGTCGCAGGCACCGTCGCGACCGATTCCGGCCTGCGCGTCAAGGTCACCGCCGTCGGCGACGACACGGCGCTGGCAGGCATCCAGCGGCTCGTCACCGAGGCGCAGAACTCGTCGTCGCGCGCCCAGCGGATCGCCGACACCGCGGCGGGCTGGCTGTTCTGGTTCGCGTTGGGCTCCGCGGTCATCACCGCGGTGGTCTGGGGCTTCGTCGGCAGGCCCGAGGATGCCGTCATCCGGACCATCACCGTGTTGGTGATCGCGTGCCCCCACGCGTTGGGTCTGGCGATACCGCTGGTGGTCTCGATCGCCACCGAACGCGCCGCCCGCGGCGGAGTGCTGGTCAAGGACCGACTCGCGTTGGAGAGCATGCGCACGGTCGGCGCCGTGTTGTTCGACAAGACCGGCACCCTGACGAAGGGTGAGCCGAGCGTGACCGCGGTGGCCGCGACAGGCGCACGTACCGAGGGTGACGTGCTCGCGCTGGCGGCCGCCGCCGAATCGGACTCCGAGCACCCGCTGGCCCGCGCAATCGTCGACGCCGCGCGCGACCGCAACCTGAGCGTCCCCGTTTCGTCGGACTTCTCGTCATCGCCCGCGGTCGGGGTGACCGCGACCGTCGACGGCTATCGGGTACGCGTCGGCGGACCGCGGCTGCTCGAGGAAGCGGGCCATGCCGAGCTGCCCGATGCCGCCGTCTGGCACGGTGAGGGGGCGATTGTGCTGCACGTGCTCGTCGACGGGTCCGTGGCGGGGGCGCTGAAGCTGGCCGACGAGGTGCGACCGGAGTCGCGTCAGGCCGTCGATGCCCTGCACAAGCTCGGCATCGAGGTGGTGATGATCACCGGTGACGCTGAACCGGTGGCGCGGGCGGTCGCCGCCGAGCTCGACATCGATCGGATGTTCGCGGGCGTGCGGCCGGAGGACAAGTCGGCCAAGGTCGCCGAGCTACAGGCGGAGGGCTTGAAAGTCGCGATGGTCGGCGACGGCGTCAACGACGCCCCCGCGCTGGCGCAGGCCGACGTTGGCATCGCCATCGGAGCCGGCACCGATGTGGCGATCGCGTCGGCGGGCGTCATCCTCGCCAGCTCCGACCCGCGGTCTGTGTTGTCGGTGATCACGTTGTCCAAGGCGGCGTATCGGAAGATGCAGCAAAACCTTTGGTGGGCAGCGGGTTACAACCTGATCTCGGTCCCGCTGGCGGCCGGTGTACTGGCGCCGATCGGCTTCGTGATGCCGATGTCGGTCGGGGCGCTGTTGATGTCGGCGTCGACGGTGGTGGTCGCGCTCAACGCCCAGCTGCTGCGGCGGCTCGACCTCCGGCCCGAGGTCAGCGCTCAGTAGTCGAGGCCGCGCAGCTGCTCGCCCAGCTGGGCGGCGATCGCCTGGTGCGTCCGGATCAGCTCGAGTTCGTGGCCGACCTGTGCCCGCAGTGCCGCGATGACCGCCAGTTCCGCCGCCGGTGTTTCGGTGAGATGGTGCATCGAGTCGGATGCCGACGACACCACATCGAGCGCCGATTGCGAGGCGGTCTTCGCCGCGGTCACCGCGTCGGCGGCCTCCTGCAGGCGATGGCCGAGGTCGGCCTCGATACCGGAGAGCTGGTCGAGGGCATCGCGGCTGCCCTGCGCGAAAACGTCGTAGTTGGCCAGTGTCTCGCCGGCCATCGTCGCGGCGTGTTGCTGTCCGGACCGGATGACGTTGGTGGCGTCGGTCAACTGGTCGACGGCGGTGGTGGCCGCGTTCGGATCCGCGGTGCCGAACAGTGTGTCGGCCCGCGACAGCACGTCGCCGACATTGCGGAGCAGATCGGGCAGCGACACCGGCTCAGTATCAGCCATCGAGGGCCGCGATGAGGTCGTTCAGACTCGTCGTGTCCGCGTCGGCGGCCGGTTCACCCGCCTCGACCGCGAGGACAAGTTCGGTGGGCAGCCCCGCGGCGTTGGCGGTCTCGGCGGCGGACAGGTTGGCGCGTCGGCGCGCGGCGTACAGCCGCTGGCCCAGCGTTGCCCCGGGCGCCGCGGCAGCGCGGAACATCAGGTCGTCGTAGCAGCCGCGGACTGTCCGCAGGGCCAGCACGACATCGGCCGTTCCTCGGCTGCGCTGCGCGGCGCGGGCCACCACCGATTCCAGCTTGCGCAGCTCGGCCAGGATCACGACGGCACGGGCGGAGAATTGCGGGTCGTCGTCGGCGGGCAGCGACTCGATGGCGGCGCCAAGGGTTGTCATTGCCACTTCGACCGTGCCCGCGATGAGTGATGCGGTGCCGTCGTCCGCGGACGCTTCGGACACGGCGCCGGGGACCGGACCGCCGTACCGTATCGTCGCTATGGTTCCGGCGGGCCACTGTAGGACTTCCTCGAGCTTGGCCCTCGTCCGCTCCCTCGGCCAGCTGCGGCCCTTCTCGAAGGCAATGAGCGCGCCGGCGTTGATGATCTTGAACTTCGCGAGATTCCGCTGCTTGATATCCAATTCGCGGCGTCGGGCGGCGACCGCTGCACCGGCGCGGGCGATGCCCGGATCGCCGGCGTCCTCGTCCACCCGCCCAGTGTAGCCAGCAGCCGTGACGGGAGCTGGCCGACCTCGCCGTAGCGGTGAGACCGCATCAAGTGTTGCGCTGCTATGGAAACAGCGCTACGGTTTGGACACCGCGGACGAGCGAGAGGAAGTGGTCATGACCGTCATGATCGAGATGCCCGTACTGACCGACAGCCAGATCGGCGCCTGCACCCGAGACCCCGACCGGTGGATGACCGCGACCGACGCGAACACGAAGGCGGTGTGTCGGGCCTGCCCGCGCCGATGGCTGTGCGCAAAAGAGGCGTGCGAGATGCCCGGTGCGCAGGGACTGTGGGCCGGCATCCACATACCCGAGGGCGGGCGGGGTCGCACCTTCGCTCTGAAGCAACTCAGGTCGCTGGCTGAACGCGGCGGCTACCCGGTCCAGCGCTGATCAGCCCGCAGCCTGCCCGCTCGACGAGGGGTGGAGCGGGCGGGCCGCGCGGCCATCTCTAAGAATCTGACTAGGCTTTGCAGCAAATATCTATCGTCCGCTTGCCGCAGGCCTAGGGCTCGCTGATCGATCACAGCAATCTCTCTTCGTGATGTGGACAACATCACTATTCGGCGGTCGGTGGCCGGGACCGCCCTGCCAAGCGGCGAAAACTCAAGGCGCCCAACGACATCGCCCGTACCATGGGCGACAAACCGGCAGCGCGGCCGTCGATGCCGATCCGTCTAGTTAGGTTTGACTAAGTTGGCATGTCAGCCGGGGTTTGTCATATCGTTTTCTCCACTTGTGGCGAGTGGGGTAGGGGTCGTCGTCCAACGCTGCACGAAGGCGCCACCACCGCAGGTTGAGGCCGTCGTCGACGGCTGCCACAGACTCAGTATGTGTTGAAGGGCTAGGTGGGAATGGCGCCCAGTCGCCAGGGGCTGTACAACCCCGCGTTCGAGCATGACGCGTGTGGCGTTGCCATGGTCGCGGATATGCACGGCCGCCGCAGTCGCGACATCGTCGACAAGGCCATCACCGCGCTGCTGAACCTGGAGCATCGCGGTGCTCAGGGTGCTGAACCGCACACCGGCGACGGCGCGGGCATCCTGCTTCAGGTCCCCGACGAGTACCTGCGCGCAGTCGTCGAATTCGACTTGCCCGAACCCGGGAGCTACGCGACGGGCATCGCATTCCTTCCGCAGTCGTCGAAGGACGCCGCCACGGCCTGCGAGGCCGTCGAGAAGATCGCCGAGGCCGAGGGTCTGCAGGTGCTCGGCTGGCGTGAGGTCCCCACCGACGAGTCGTCGCTCGGTGCGCTGGCGCGCGACGCCATGCCCACCTTCCGGCAGGTGTTCCTAACAGGTGCCTCCGGCATGGATCTGGAGCGGCGCGCGTATGTGGTGCGCAAGCGCGCCGAGCACGAGCTCGGCACCAAGGGTCCGGGCCAGGACGGCCCTGGCCGCGAAACCGTCTACTTCCCAAGCCTTTCGGGTCAGACCTTCGTCTACAAGGGCATGCTGACCACGCCGCAGCTGAAGGCGTTCTACCTTGACCTGCAGGACGACCGGCTGACCAGCGCGCTGGGCATCGTGCACTCACGGTTCTCGACGAACACGTTCCCGTCCTGGCCGCTGGCCCACCCGTTCCGAAGGATCGCCCACAACGGCGAGATCAACACCGTCACCGGCAACGAGAACTGGATGCGCGCCCGCGAGGCGCTCATCGACACCGATGTCTTCGGTTCCGCGGGTGTCGACAAGATCGTGCCGGTCTGCACCCCTCGCGCTTCTGATACCGCGCGGTTCGACGAAGTGCTCGAGCTGCTTCATCTCGGCGGCCGCAGCCTGCCGCATGCCGTGTTGATGATGATCCCGGAGGCCTGGGAGCGGTACGAGTCGATGGACCCGGCGAGGCGGGCGTTCTACCAGTACCACGCCTCGCTGATGGAGCCGTGGGACGGGCCGGCGTCGGTGTCCTTCACCGATGGCACGGTGATCGGCGCGGTGCTGGACCGCAACGGGCTTCGCCCCTCCCGCATCTGGGTGACCAGCGACGGCCTCGTGGTGATGGCCTCCGAGGCCGGCGTGCTCGATCTGGATCCATCCACCGTGGTGAAGAAGATGCGGCTGCAGCCCGGCCGGATGTTCCTTGTCGACACCGCGCAGGGCCGCATCGTCTCGGACGAGGAGATCAAGGCCGAGCTGGCCGCCGAGTACCCGTACCAGGAGTGGCTGGAAGCCGGGCTGTTCCATCTCGACGAGCTACCCGCTGGTGACTACATCCGCATGCCGCATCACCGGGTTGTGTTGCGGCAGCAGATCTTCGGCTACACCTACGAAGAACTGAACCTGTTGGTTGCGCCGATGGCCGTCAAGGGGGCCGAGCCGCTCGGTTCGATGGGCACCGACACCCCGGTCGCGGTGCTCTCACAGCGGCCGCGGATGCTCTACGACTACTTCCAGCAGCTCTTCGCCCAGGTGACCAATCCGCCGCTCGACGCCATTCGCGAAGAGCTGGTGACGAGCTTGGGCGGCACCGTCGGTCCCGAGGGCGACCTGCTCAACCCGGACGCCGAGTCCTGCCGCCAGATCATGTTGCCGCAGCCGATCCTGCGCAACGCCGAGCTGTCCAAGCTGATCTGTGTCGATCCCGATCACGAGATCCGCGGCCACAAGCACGGCATGCGCGCCGCGGTGATTCGTTGCCTGTATCCGGTCAACCGCGGCGGCCAGGGCCTGCGGGAAGCCCTGGACAACGTCAGGGCCAAGGTGTCTGCGGCTATCCGTGACGGCGCGCGCATCATCGTGTTGTCCGACCGGGAGTCGGACGAGTCGATGGCGCCGATCCCGTCGCTGCTGAGCGTCGCGGCCGTGCACCACCATCTTGTTCGCGACCGCACCCGCACCAAGGTCGGGCTCGTCGTCGAGGCGGGTGACGCCCGCGAGGTACACCACATGGCCGCACTGGTCGGTTTCGGTGCCGCCGCGATCAACCCGTACATGGCTTTCGAATCCATCGAGGACATGGTCGACCGTGGGGCGATCACCGGCATCACCAGCGACACCGCGAAGGCCAACTACGTCAAGGCGGCAGGCAAGGGCGTGCTGAAGGTGATGTCCAAGATGGGCATCTCGACGCTGGCGTCCTACACCGGTGCCCAGCTGTTCCAGGCCATCGGTATATCGCAGCAGGTGCTCGACGAGTACTTCTCGGGCCTGACCTGCCCGACGGGCGGTATCGACCTGGACGACATCGCCGACGATGTCGCCACCCGGCACGCGCTGGCCTACCTGGACCGGCCCGACGAGTGGGCCCATCGCGAACTCGAGGTCGGCGGCGAATACCAGTGGCGCCGCGAAGGCGAGTACCACCTGTTCAACCCGGATACGGTGTTCAAGCTGCAGCACTCGACCCGCACCGGGCAGTACTCGGTCTTCAAGGAGTACACCCAGCTGGTCGATGACCAGAGCGAGAAAATGGCGTCGTTGCGAGGCCTGCTGAAGTTCAAAGGCGGTGTCCGCGAGCCGGTTCCGCTCGACGAGGTCGAGCCGGCGAGTGAGATCGTCAAGCGATTCTCCACCGGTGCGATGAGCTACGGCTCGATCTCCGCCGAAGCGCACGAGACGCTCGCGATCGCGATGAACCGGCTCGGCGGCCGGTCCAATTGCGGCGAGGGTGGCGAGGACGTCAAGCGCTTCGACCACGACGAAAACGGCGACTGGCGCCGCAGCGCTATCAAGCAGGTGGCCTCGGCACGGTTCGGCGTCACCAGCCATTACCTGACCAACTGCACCGACATCCAGATCAAGATGGCCCAGGGTGCGAAACCCGGTGAGGGCGGACAGCTTCCGGGCAACAAGGTCTATCCCTGGGTGGCCGAGGTGCGGCACTCGACGCCGGGTGTCGGCCTGATCTCCCCGCCGCCGCACCACGACATCTATTCGATCGAGGACCTCGCGCAGCTCATCCACGACCTCAAGAACGCCAACCCGCAGGCCCGCGTGCACGTGAAGCTGGTCAGCGAGAACGGCGTCGGCACTGTTGCCGCGGGAGTGTCCAAGGCGCACGCCGACGTCGTGCTCATCTCCGGCCACGACGGCGGCACCGGCGCCACCCCGCTGACATCCCAGAAGCACGCGGGCGCGCCGTGGGAGCTCGGGCTGGCGGAGACGCAGCAGACGTTGCTGCTCAACGGGTTACGCGACCGCATCGTGGTCCAGGTCGACGGGCAGCTCAAGACCGGGCGCGACGTCGTGATCGCCGCGCTGCTCGGCGCGGAGGAATTCGGATTCGCCACGGCGCCGCTGGTGGTGTCGGGCTGCATCATGATGCGGGTGTGTCACCTCGACACCTGCCCGGTCGGTGTGGCCACGCAGAACCCGTTGCTGCGCAAGCGGTTCACCGGCAAGCCGGAGTTCGTGGAGAACTTCTTCTTGTTCATCGCCGAAGAGGTCCGCGAGATGATGGCGCAGCTGGGCTTCCGGACCGTCAACGAGATGGTTGGACAGGTCGGCTCGCTGGACACCACCAAGGCGGCCGAGCACTGGAAGGCCTACAAGCTGGACCTGTCGCCGGTGCTGCACGAGCCCGAGTCGGCGTTCATGAACCAGGACCTCTACTGCAGTTCGCGTCAGGACCACGGCCTGGACAAGGCGCTCGACCAGCAGCTGATCGTGATGAGCCGGGAGGCTCTCGATTCGGGAACACCGGTCCGGTTCGCCACGACCATTGCGAACACCAACCGCACGGTGGGCACCATGCTGGGCCATGAGCTCACCAAAGCGTATGGCGGTCAAGGCCTTCCCGACGGGACCATCGACATCACGTTCGACGGGTCGGCGGGCAACAGCTTCGGTGCATTCGTGCCGAAGGGGATCACCCTGCGGGTGTACGGCGATGCCAACGACTACGTCGGCAAGGGCCTGTCCGGCGGCCGTCTGGTGGTGCGCCCGTCGGACGATGCGCCGGAGGACTACGTCGCCGAGCAAAACATCATCGCGGGCAACGTGATCCTGTTCGGCGCGACCAGCGGGCAGGCCTTCCTCCGCGGCGTCGTCGGCGAGCGCTTCGCGGTGCGCAACTCCGGCGCGCACGCGGTGGTGGAAGGCGTCGGCGACCACGGCTGTGAGTACATGACCGGCGGCAAGGTCGTCATCCTCGGACCCACCGGCCGCAACTTCGCGGCTGGTATGTCGGGCGGTGTCGCCTACGTCTACAACGTCGACGGCACCTTCGAGGAGAACCTCAATGCCGAGATGGTGGACCTCGACACGATGGACGACGACGATATCGCCTACCTGCGCGACATGATTACCGCACACGTCGATGCCACGGATTCTGCTGTCGGGCAGCGTATTCTGACCGACTGGGACAACGAATTGAAGAAGTTCATCAAGGTGATGCCGCGCGATTTCAAACGCGTGCTGAAGGCGATTGCGGAGGCCGAGAAGACCGGCGAGGACGTCGACACCGCGATCATGGCGGCCGCGAATGCCTGATCCCAGAGGCTTTCTGAAGTACACAAAGCGCGAGACCCCGCACCGGCGGCCGGTCCCGCTGCGACTGCTCGACTGGAAAGAGGTCTACGAGGACTTCTCTCAGGAGGTGCTGCGCGAGCAGGCGAGCCGCTGTATGGACTGCGGGATTCCGTTCTGCCACAACGGGTGCCCGCTGGGCAACCTGATTCCGGAGTGGAACGACCTGGTGCGCGAGGATCGCTGGCGCGACGCGATCGAGCGCCTGCACGCCACCAACAACTTCCCGGAGTTCACGGGGCGGCTGTGCCCTGCACCGTGTGAGGGATCGTGCGTGCTCGGCATCAACCAGGACCCGGTGACCATCAAGCAGGTCGAGGTCGAGATCATCGACAACGCGTTCGACGAGGGCTGGGTCGTTCCTTTGCCGCCGGACAAGTTGACCGGCAAGAAGGTCGCGGTGGTCGGCTCCGGACCGGCAGGTCTGGCCGCAGCGCAACAACTCACCCGCGCCGGGCATTCGGTCACGGTGTTCGAGCGCGACGACCGCATCGGCGGGCTGCTGCGCTACGGCATTCCCGAGTTCAAGATGGAGAAGCGGCACATCGACCGCCGGCTGGCGCAGATGGAGGCCGAGGGCACCCAGTTCTGCGCCGGCGTGAACGTCGGCGTCGACATCACCGCGGAAGCGCTGCGTGCCGAGTTCGACGCGGTCGTGCTTGCAGGCGGGGCGACGGCATGGCGGGATCTGCCGATCCCCGGCCGCGATCTGGACGGCATCCATCAGGCGATGGAGTTCCTGCCCTGGTCGAACCGCGTGCAGCAGGGCGACGCGGTGACCGACGCCGACGGCCTGCCGCCGCTTCACGCGAAGGACAAGAAGGTCATCATCATCGGCGGCGGCGACACCGGCGCCGACTGCCTGGGCACCGTGCATCGGCAGGGCGCGGAAACCGTGCACCAGTTCGAGATCATGCCCCGCCCGCCGGAAACGCGTGCCGACTCCACCCCGTGGCCGGTCTACCCGCTGATGTTCCGGGTGTCCTCCGCCCACGAAGAGGGTGGTGACCGGGTGTACTCGGTGAACACCGAGGAGTTCACCGGTCGCGACGGTCGCGTCACCGGACTGCGGGGGCACGAGGTCAAAATGGCCGGCGGCAAGTTCGAGAAGCTCGAGGGCACCGAGTTCGAGATGGAAGCCGACCTGGTGCTGCTCGCGATGGGCTTTGTTGGCCCTCAGCGCGAAGGGCTGCTCAACGACCTCGGCGCCGAGATCACCGACCGGGGCAACGTGGCCCGCAACGGTGACTTCGCGACGTCGGTGCCCGGCGTTTTCGTCGCGGGCGACATGGGCCGTGGCCAGTCACTGATCGTCTGGGCGATCGCCGAAGGACGCGCCGCCGCCGCAGGCGTGGACCGGTATCTGATGGGCAGCACCGCGCTGCCGGCACCCATCAAACCCACCGCAGCACCGCAGCGCTGACCACCTAGACGACGCCACACCAGTCACATCTGCCTCAATAAAATCATCCGATGATTGCTCGGCGTGCCTAATTCTGTTTGCCAGTTCTGTGGTATCTAATGACTTCATGAGGGCGCTGCGGTAACGTATTGCCCTGGTTCAGCAATTGCTATACCGCAGGAGTGAACGACATGTACATGAACCCATTGTCGCGTTCGCGGATGAGTCGAATCGCCTGGTCATGGCTCCGTCACCCGGTCAAGTGCCGTGAGTTCCCGGCGAAGGCCGAGCGCCTCGTGACCCGCGACGAGCTACTGAGCTACGGCTTCTAGCAACTCGGTCGGACCCCCGGATACGACCTGACGTCGTCCCGTGACCATTCCTTTGCCTGACCGTTATATTTTCGTTATCGTCAGTGAAATTTGCTGTTGAGCTGTGGCGGCTAGAGAAGCCCCGAATCCCTGATCTTCTCGGCCAGCGGTTCGAGTACGGCGGGGTCGTGCGGCGCAGGCAGGTAGATGATCGCCAAGTCGAGCCCTTCCTTGCCGAGCGCCCCGGCCTCGTCGACGGCCTTGGCGTAGTCCAGGTCGGGTTCCAACCGGACGTGCGCGGACAGGGTGATCTCCTTCGGGTCGCGCCCGATGTCGGCGCAACGGGCCGCAAGGACGTCGCGCTTGCGTGCGAACTCCTCCGGCGGCCCGCCGACGAAGTTCCAGTGGTCGGCGTAGCGCGCGGTGATCGGGAGCGTGCGCTTCTCGCCGCTGCCGCCGATGCAGATCGGCGGATGGGGCTTCTGCGGGCCTTTCGGCTCGTTGCGCGCTTCCTTGAGCTGATAGTACTTACCGTCGAAAGTCGTTGTGTCGTTGCTCAATAGGCTGGTGAGCACCTCGCACGCCTCCTCGAAGCGGTCGAAGCGTTCCCTGATCGAGCCGAGTTCGATTCCGTACGCGCCGGACTCCTCTTCGTTCCAGCCCGCTCCGATGCCGAGCTCGAGCCGGCCGTTGGAGATGATGTCCAGCGCGGCGGCCATGTTGGCCAGCACCGCGGGGTGTCGGTAGTGGATGCCGGTGACGAGGGTGCCGAGCCGCACGCGTTTGGTGGCCTGCGCCAGCGCGGTCAACGTGGTCCAGCCTTCCAGGCATGGGCCGGTCGGGTCGGAGAAGATCGGATAGAAGTGGTCGAAGATCCACCCCGACTCGTAAACGTCGATGTCGTCAGCGGCCTGCCAGACCGCCAGCATGTCGTGCCAATTGGTGTTCTGCGGGGATGTTTTGAAAGCGAATCGCACCGAATCGAGCCTAGTCCTCGATTGCTGGGCGTGCGCTGTCAGTCAGTCGGGCTCGCCGAATTCGTCGAACCAATAGGCGAGCTTGCCGCGTCGGCTCACCGCCCGCAGTCTGCGCTCGGCCTCGTTGCGCGTCTTCGGCGTGGTGACGATGAGCAGTTCGTCGCCGACCGCGAGACGCGTGTCGGGCGCAGGGACGAAGGTGTGACCGTCGCGGATGATCAGGGTGATGACGGTCGGATCGGGTAGCCGCAGTTCCAGAACCATGACGTTGTGCAGGCGGGACGGCGGCTGCACCGTCATCGTCAGCAACTCCGCCTCGAGGACGTCCAGCGGCGCCGCCTCCACCTGAATCTCGCGCGTTGCCTCTCCCGATATCAGTCCCAACCGCCGGGCGAGGGCGCTCAGGCTGGGGCCCTGCACCAAGGTGAACACCACCACCAGGATGAACACGATGTTGAGCAGCCGGATGGCGTCGGGGACACCCGCAACGATCGGGAACGTGGCCAACACGATCGGCACCGCACCGCGAAGGCCGGCCCACGACACGAAAACCTGCTCACGCCAGGGGATCCGGAAACCACCGAGCGACACCAGGACCGAGAGCGGCCGGGCGATCAACAGCAGCACCAGACCGATGACGATGGCGGGCACCAACTCCGCGCCGAGGTCGCTGGGATCAACGAGCAGGCCGAGCAGAACGAACAAGCCGATCTGCGCGAGCCAACCAAGCCCCTCGGCGAATGACCGGGTCGCCGAGCGGTGCGGTAGCCCCGAATTGGCCAGCACGACCGCGGCCAGGTATGCGGCCAGGAAGCCGCTGGCATGCGCCGAGCCTGCGGCCGCGAACGCGACCATGCCCAGGCCGAAGTTCGCCAGTGGGTACAGCCCCGACGCGGGTAGGGCGATGCGGCGCAACGCGATTGCGCCGAGCAGCCCACAACCCAGACCGATGGCGGCGCCCACGGCGAGTTCGTAGAACAACACACCGATCGCATGCGCCGGGGACAGGTTCAGCGGCGTCGTACTGAAGATCAGGACCAGGATCACGGCGGGCGCGTCGTTGAAACCGGACTCGGCCTCCAGCAGTCCGGCGACGCGTCGAGGCAACGGCACGATGCGCAGCACGGAGAACACGGCTGCGGCGTCGGTGGAGGAGACGATGGCGCCGAGCAGCAGGGCCAGCTGCCAGTCCATGCCCAGCAGCAGGTTGGCCCCCGCCGCCGTGACCACCATGCTGACCACGACGCCGACCGTGGCCAACATCCCCGCGGGCGCCAGCACCCGCCTCACGTCGGAGAACCGCGTCGTCAAACCGCCTTCGATGAGGATGATCGCCAACGCCACCGTGCCGAGATGCTCGGCGAGCAGATAGTTCTCGAAGCGAAGTCCGAGACCGTCCTCTCCGACGACGACGCCGACGCCGAGGAACAGCAGCAGGCTCGGCAGGCCGACGCGGCTGGCCGCGCGCGTGGCGACGATGCTGGCCAGAAGTACGAGCCCACCGGCCAGCAGCACCAGATACAGCTGCTGCAAAGTCATTTCACCCCGCAGTTAACCAGGACCGCGCCGGATGAGTCAGGATGATGTTGTGTTGAGAGTCAGACGGCGGGCCGCTGATGCGTCGGACCGCGCTGACGAGCGTCCGGGCATGCGGGTCGGGATCGCGGGTGCGGGAGCGATCGGTCGATCCGTCGCCCAGGAGCTGCTCGCCTACGGCCACAAGGTCTTGTTGATCGAGCAAAACGTCGGTCACTACGAACCGCTGACGGTCCCCGGAGCCGACTGGCTGCTGGCCGACGCGTGCGAGCTCGCCTCGCTCGAGGAGTCCGGGCTGCAGATGTGCGACGTGATGATCGCCGCGACCGGCGACGACAAGGTGAACCTGACGGCAGCACTGCTGGCCAAGACCGAGTTCGGGGTTTCGCGGGTGGTGGCGCGGGTCAACGACGCCCGCAACGAGTGGTTGTTCAACGAGGCGTGGGGTGTCGACATCGCGGTCTCCGCACCGCGTTCCCTGGTGGCGGCGATCGAGGGCGCCATCGACATCGGCCACTTCGTGCGGTTGATGGAACTGCGCCAGGGCCAGGTGACCCTGGCCAAGCTGACGCTGGGGGGCGACGACCCACTGGTCGGTCAGTGTGTGCGCGATCTCGCGCTGTCCGAGAACACCGCACTGGCCGTTGTGATTCGCGACAGCGGAATCGTCATTCCGCGGCCCGACGACGTGCTCGAGGTGGGCGACGAGATCCTGTTCTTCGCCGGACATGCGATCGAGGATCAGGTCCGGGCGCTCATCGACGGGGCCACGAAACCGCTACGCGACCGATGAGTTAGCACCGTCGCGCCGGTCAGTACAGACATGATCGATTTAACCTCAGCCTGCCGACGCACCGCCGACGTCCTCGCGGGCGTCACCGACGAACAGCTCACCCTGCCCACCCCGTGTGAAAAACTGCCCCTCGATGCGCTGGTTGCGCACGTCGGCGGGCTGGCAATGGCGTTCTCCGCCGCCGCGCGCAAGGACCTCGGACCGCTGACCGACACCCCGCCGACCGACGGTGCGCAGCTGGAAACGGACTGGCGAACCCGCTACCCGGAGCGACTCGCCGAGCTGGCCGCGGCGTGGCAGGACGCCGATGCATGGCAGGGCATGACGCGAGCCGGGGGGATCGACCTGCCCGGAGAGGTCGCGGGCCCTGTCGCGCTCGCCGAAGTCGTCATCCACGGGTGGGACGTGGCCCGTGCGACGGGCCAGCCAGTACGACTGCGATCCGGCCACCACGCAGGCCTGCCTCGCGCACCTCGCGCAGTTCGACACGTCCGGCACGGACGGCATGTTCGGGCCCGCGGTTCCGACCGCCGACGACGCGCCCGGCCTGGACCGGGTCATCGCGTTGAGCGGTCGGGATCCCGCCTGGCGGGCGGACTGAGCAGGCACACTGGAGGCATGGATCCGGTCGTCGCGCTGCGTCAGATTGCGTACTACAAGGATCGGGCGCGGGAGGATTCGCGGCGGGTGATGGCCTACCGCAACGCGGCCGACATCGTCGAAGCGCTGAGCGAGGCCGACCGCGAGCGTCACGGCGCCGCGAACAGCTGGCAGTCGTTGTCCGGTGTCGGGCCGAAGACCGCGAAGGTCATCGCTCAGGCGTGGGCCGGCCGAGAGCCGGACGCACTGCTCGAATTGCGCGTGGCTGCAAAGGATCTCGGTGGTGGTGAGGTAAGGGCCGCGCTGCGTGGCGATCTGCACGTGCACTCCAATTGGTCGGACGGCTCCGCGCCGATCGAGGAGATGATGCTGGCGGCAAAGGATTTGGGTCACGAATACTGCGCGCTGACCGACCATTCGCCGCGGCTTAGGGTTGCCAACGGGTTGTCGCCCGAGCGATTGCGGCAACAGCTGGATGTGATCGACGAACTGCGGGAAACCGTGGCGCCGATGCGGATTCTCACCGGCATCGAAGTCGACATACTGGAGGACGGCTCGCTCGACCAGGAGCCCGAGCTGCTCGACAGGCTCGATGTCGTGGTGGCAAGCGTGCATTCCAAGCTGGCCATGGACGCGACGGCAATGACGCGGCGGATGATCAACGCGGTGGAGAACCCTCACACAGATGTGCTGGGACACTGCACCGGCCGGCTGGTCACCGGTGGCCGTGGCGTCCGGCCGGAGTCGAAGTTCGACGCCGAGAAGGTGTTCACCGCATGCAGGGACAACGGCACCGCGGTGGAGATCAATTCGCGTCCCGAGCGCCGCGACCCGCCGACGCGGCTGCTGAACCTGGCGCTGGAGATCGGCTGCCTGTTCTCCATAGACACCGACTCTCATGCGCCCGGTCAGCTGGAGTTCCTCGGCTACGGTGCTCAACGAGCACTGGAGGTGAAGGTGCCGGTGGACCGGATCGTCAACACCTGGGCCGCCGACAAACTGCTGGAATGGACGGCCTCGTAGTGGATCTCGGAATCGACACCAGGCTGACCCTGCTCGCGGCAGGACTGATCTTCCTGTTGGCGCTCGCCCTCGGCGTCTGGAAGTACCGCGAGATGGCCACCTCGGAGGACCATCGGGCGCACCCGTACGTGGATATCGCGCATCGCGCCGCGCTCCTCTATTCGTTCGCGACCCTGCTTATCGCGGCATTCGTCGAATTGAGCGCATGGCCGACGTGGGTCAACCTGACCGCGGCGATGGTCGTCGTGCTGTTCTTCGTCATCGCGATCGGGACCTACATCGGGCACGGCGTAAAGCGTGACACCACCAACCAGTTCGAGCGACCCACCGCCGGGCTGCACGCGGGCATGCTTGCGCTGATTGTGGCCGAGATCGGCGGGTTCGCCGTCCTGCTCGCCGGATTCGTTGCCGCACAACTGGTTTAATCCGTCAGGTGTGGCATCTCCAGGCCTGGATCGCGGCCGACCAGCACGCCGCGGGTGACCGACGAGTTACCGTAGCGCTTGCGCACCTGGTCGACGGCTTTGTCGAGTGCCACGGTGTCGGCGTGTTCGGAGAACGGCAACTCCAACTGCTGGGCACCCTGGCGATCGATGTTCGACACCGAGAAGCCGACGAGTGTCAGCCCCTTCTCGGCGGTCAGCGGCGCTGCGGCCATGACCAATTCGCGGGCGGCGTCGAGGATCACGTCGGTCGACGCCGTCGCGCGCGCCATGGTGTGCGAGCGGGTGGCACGGGTGAAGTCGTCGAAGCGCAGGCGCAACACCACCGTGCGGCCGGTGCGCCCGGCGGTGCGCATCCGGCGGGTGATCCGATCGACGAGGTTGATCACCACCGCGTCGATTTCGCCGGCCGCCATCGTGTTGCCCCGCCGTCCGAGGGCACGCTGCGCGCCGACCGAGCGGCGGCGCACGCCGGTGACCACCCGGCGCCGATCGATGTTGCGGGACAACGCGAACAGTTGTCGGCCCATCGCGCCGCCGACCATCGCAGCGAGGGTGGTCTCGGTCAGGTCGGCGACATCCGCGACCGTTTCGATGCCGTGTGCGTGCAACTTCTCGGCGGTCTTGACGCCGACCCCCCACAGCCGGCGCACCGGAAGCGGATGCAGGAACGCCAGCTCGCGGTCGGGTGGCACAAGCAGCAGTCCGTCCGGCTTGGCCTCCTGGCTGGCCACCTTGGCGAGGAACTTGGTGCGGGCGATGCCGACGGTGATCGGCAGCCCGACGTGGTCGCGGACCGCAGCCCGCAGCCTTGCCGCGATTTCGACCGGGGTGCCCGACACCCGGCGCAGCCCGGACACGTCGAGGAAGGCCTCGTCGATCGACAGCGGTTCGACGAGCGGCGTGGTGTCGTGGAACACCTCGAATACGGCATCGCTGGCCTCGGAATACGCCGACATGCGTGGCGAAACGACGAGCGCGTGCGGGCACAGCCGACGGGCCTGGCCCCCGCCCATCGCGGTGCGCACGCCGTAGGCCTTCGCTTCGTAGCTCGCTGCGAGGACCACGCCGCCGCCGACGATCACCGGCCTGCCGCGCAGTGCGGGGTCGTCGCGCTGCTCGACCGAGGCGTAGAACGAGTCGAGATCGGCGTGCAGGATGGTGGCGGCGCGCGGCACGAACATATGTTCGCACCGTAGTCCGACAGCTAAGGCGTGTCGCCGTAGATCGCGTTCAGCCAGATGTGGACGAGGTTGTCGAGGACCCGATCGTCGGGCAACGCGGGCTTCTGTCCGGCGAACGACGCCGTCATCATGGCCTCGTTGAGCAGGTTCAGGGAGGTCGCCAGCTCACGGGCGGGCATATTGTCCGGTGCGCCGCCGCTGGCGCGAACCGCTTCGATGATGCTCGTGGTCTCGTCGATGGACGTTTGCATGAAATCGGCCCACAACTTGCGGGCGTCGGCGTTGGTGTACTTGGCGACCGACCACGGCGCGGCCAGTGCCTGATGCGCATGAAAGGTCGAGTAGTACACGTTGATGCCAGCTCGCCAGAACGCTTTGCGGCCCTTGGGCGGGGCCGCCATCAACGCCTCGCGCGCGGCGTGGGCCTCGGCGATGACGCGGTCCATCAACGTCAGCAGCACGGCGTCCTTGGACGGGAAGTAGAAGTAGAACGTCGGGCGGGAGATGCCTGCGCCTTTGGCAAGGTCGTCAACGGAGATTTCGGCGAGCGGCCGCTGCTCGAGCAGTCTTTCGGCGGTCTCCAGAATGGCCAGCTGACGGTCGTCACCCGACGGTCGGGCGGCGCGGCGACCACGGGTCGCGCGGGGCGGGCTGGCGGTTGTCACGGCACAAACTTTACAGCATGTCGATTCTCTCGACAGGGTGTTGACTTATTCGACACGGCGTTGATAACTTGACAACATGACCGAATTTGTCGACGTCGTCATCGTGGGAGCCGGCATCTCCGGCATCAGCGCGGCCTGGCATCTGCAGGACCGCTGCCCCGACAAGAGCTATCTCGTCCTGGAACGCCGGGATAACCTCGGCGGCACCTGGGACCTGTTCAAGTACCCGGGCATCCGCTCGGACTCCGACATGTTCACCCTCGGATTCCGGTTCAAGCCGTGGACGTCCGAGAAGGCCATCGCGGACGGGCCGTCGATCATGAGCTACCTCAAGGAGACGGTCTCCGAGTTCGGCATCGACAAGCACATCCGCTACGGCCAGAAGGTGGTCGCAGCCGAGTGGTCCGATGCCGACAATCGGTGGACGCTACGCGTAGAGCGCGACGGCGAAGAGGTCGAGATCGCCTGCAACTTCCTGATGGCGTGCAGCGGTTACTACAACTACGACGAGGGCTACACCCCGGAATTCGCCGGCTCGGATGACTTCGAGGGCACCATCATCCACCCGCAGCACTGGCCCGAGGATCTGGACTACGAGGGCAAGAAGATCGTCGTGATCGGCAGTGGCGCAACGGCCGTGACACTGATTCCGGCGCTCGCCAATTCGGGAGCCGGCCACGTCACCATGCTGCAGCGCTCACCGACCTACATCGGCGCACTGCCCGATGTCGACCCGTTCACAGTCCGGACGAACAAGACGCTCCCGGAAAAGCCCGCCTACGTGTTGAACCGCTGGAAGAGCATCCTGTTTCAGTCCGCTCAGTACCGGATCAGCCGGCGATTCCCCAAGTTCATGCGCAAGACGCTGATGACGATGGCGGAGCGTCGCCTGCCCGAAGGGTACGACGTCGAGAAGCACTTCGGCCCGCGCTACAACCCGTGGGACGAGCGACTCTGCCTGGCGCCCAACGGTGATCTGTTCAGGACCATCAAGAAGGGCAAGGCCGACGTCGTCACCGATACGATCGAGCGGTTCACCAAGACAGGCATCAAGCTGGCGTCAGGCGAGGAGCTCAAGGCCGACATCATCGTGACCGCAACGGGCTTGAACCTACAGCTGTTCGGTGGCGCCGAGATACTGCGCAACGGTGTTCCCGTCGACCTGCATGACACCATGGCCTACAAGGGCATGATGCTGACCCACATGCCGAATATGGCATTCACTATCGGCTACACGAATGCGTCGTGGACGCTCAAGGCCGATCTGGTGTCCGAGTTCGCCTGCCGCGTGCTGAACTACATGGACGCCAACGGCTTTGACACTGTCGAGCCGCAGCATCCGGGGAACTCCGTCGACGAGCGCCCGCTGATGGACTTCACGCCCGGCTATGTGCTTCGGGCACTGGATTACCTGCCGAAGGCGGGCCACGTCGCACCGTGGCGACTGAAGCAGAACTACCTGTTGGACCTGCGCCTCATCCGGCGCGGCAAGGTCGACGACGAGGCGCTGCATTTCACCAAACACCATGCGCCGGTAGGGGCTTCGGCCTAGATTGTAAGGCTCAGTCTGCAGCGACGACGACGATTCCGTCGTCGTCGCTGTGGACGATCTCACCCGGCACGAACACCACGCCGCCGAATTCCACCGCCACATCTCGTTGGCCGACGCCGTCTTTGGTGCCCTTGCGAGGATTCGTGCCGAGCGCCTTGATTCCGATGTCGAGCGTGCGCAGCGTCGCCGCGTCACGCACCGCGCCGTTGATGATCAGCCCGACCCAACCGTTGTCGATGCCGAGGCCGGCGATGATGTCGCCGACCAGAGCAGAGTGCAGCGAGCCGTCCCCGTCGATCACCAGCACGCCACCGTTACCCGGTTCGGAGAGAACAGATTTCAGAAGCGCGTTGTCCTCGTAGCACTTCACGGTGCTGATCGGACCGGCGAACTGCGCCCGGCCGCCGTACTGACGAAGTTGCAGATCGCAGCTGCGGACGTCGGGGCCGATCTCGTCGACCAGGTCAGCTGTGGGGCGGGGCTCGATGGTCACCGGTCGATGCTAGCCGCCGGGCTTGGGCGCGAACACGTAACCCCGGTGCGCGGCAATGGTTTTCTCGAGCAGCTCGTCGTGGCGGACCATCGCGGCCTTCATCGCCACGGGGTCCTGCTCCCACATCCGGGTGGAGCCCTCGAGATCGGTGAGCAGGAAAGTCACCGTGCCCGACGGTGGATTCCCGGCCATGGGCCTCAAACTAGCGGCGATCCCCGTCGGGTACTGAGGCTTTCGACAACGACGTCGTGCACGAACTGCGCCAGCCCGGGTTCGACGTCGTCGTAATAGCGGGTGAACCGTTCGTCGGCGAGATACATCTGCGCCAGGCACCGGTACATCTCGTCGCCGCAGTCGTAGAACCGCTCGATCGACGCCCGGTGCCGCGCGGCGAGCTCGTTGGCTTGCGACGACCCGGGTTTCACACCGGCGAGTTTCGCCGTGGCCAAAGCGTCCAGTAGGGCGTCGGATTCGTCCTTGACCCGGACCCAGTCGTCCTTGGTGAAACCCGCGACCCGCTGCTGCGACTGCTCCCACGCGTCGGTGTCGCCCCACCGCTGTTCGGCCTCGTCGGCGTACTCCTCGCCAAAGGCGGTGGTGCCGAAGATCTCGACCTGTTCCTCCGCGGTGAGCTGGATGCCCTCGCGGTGTGCGTTCATCAGTTCCTCCACTGCCTTGATGGTGTCCTCGAGCCGTTCGGCACGTTCGGCCAGCAATGCGCGCTGGCGCTGCAGATGCGCCCGCACATCGGCGTCCGGGTCGTCGAGCAAGGTGCGGATCTCGTCGAGCGCCAATCCGACGGATCGGTACACAAGCACCAGATGCAACCGCTCGATGTCGGTGTCGGTGTAGCCGCGATAGCCGGTGGGATTACGGACGCTCGGCACCACAAGGCCGATGTGGTCGTAGTGGTGAAGAGTGCGCACGGAGACATCCGTGAGAGTGGCTACCGCACCGACGGTCTTGGCGTCCATGCGGCCACTATCGACCCTGACGCCAGGTGAGGGTCAAGCGAATTGTCAGTCGTCGCCGTGTCGGCGTGCCACGAGCACCAGCAAGATGGCCAGCACACCGGCCGCGATCGCCGCGGCGATCGGCAACCGCGAGGTGTCGGGCCCGACCAGCGGCACGGTACTCGGTCCTGCCGCGGGGTTTCCCGCAGCGGCAACGGTTGATTTGGCTTGCGCCGCTGTTTGTTTGGCCGCATCCGCAATGTTGCGGTCGCCGTTGGTGTCCGCGAGCTTCGGCGCGACTTTCTGTACAGGCTTGGGTGGCGGCTCTTTCGCTGGTGCTTTCTTGGCGGGCTTCTTGGCCGGCGTTGCCTTCTTCGCGGCTTTCGCGGGCGTCTTCTTCGCGGCCTTCTTGGCGGCCTTGGCTGGTGCCTTCTTCTTCACCGGAGGAGGCGGCGGCTGCGCGGGCGGCGGCGCGGAGGGCGGTGTGGCCGCCGGTGCGGAGTCTGACGGCTCCGGTGCAGGTGTCGCAGGTGGTGGGACGTCAGGATTTTCGTCGGGTCGATCCTGCTGGTCGGCCATCTGGCTGCTCCTTTGCAGTGTCTCGTCCTCAATCATTCAACCCTAGCCGGTAACGGACAGCCCAGCCGCCATGGTCAAGACCACCGCCATGATTGCCAGCTCCGTGAGCGACCGCGACCGCGAGACGTCCGCGGTGACGCGGTGTGACTTTGCCGCGGGCAACCAGCGGGCGCGGTTGCGCCACGCGAGCGCCGTCAACACAACGGTGAGGACGATCTTGATCAGCAACACCCGGCCGTACCCGGTGGCGAACAACTCCGACACGGAATCCACGGCGACGAGTGCACCGATCACGCCACCGGCCAGCAATGCGACGACGCATCCCAGCGCCAGCTCGGAGAACCGCGGCAGCACGCGCGCCCACTGGCCGCGATGGTCCACGGTCAGCACCAGCGCCGCCAGTGTCCCGCACCACATTGCGGCGGCCAGTGCGTGGAGCGCGATCGCGATGGCGCCGAAGGAGCTGGCCGACAGGTGGCCGCCGATCGTGCGGGCGACGAGCCCGACCGCTGCGATGCCGACCGACGCAATCGCGGCCGGCGGAGTCCTCGGCGCAAAAGCCGCGAGCACCAACACCAGACCCGCGGCCACGACGCTGAACAGACCGGATCGGCCGTCGGACGTCGCGAGTGTGAACTCCACCGTCGGGGCCAGGCCGACGCGGGTCAGCGGAACCGCAGCGGCTCCGGCGGCGCCTACGACCAGCCGGCACAGCTCGGTGAACAGCCAGAAGCCCGCCGCCACAAGCAGCGGCGTGACGGCCCGCCGCATCAGTTCGTCTCGGTGCCGACCGGTGTCCAGCATCGGCGCCGCCGCCAGGCCGAGCGTGACGGCGGCCGCACAGTCGGCCAGTGCGCGCACCACGGTCGCGGCAGGCGCGGCCTGCGGATAGGCCGCCGCCCACGCCACCGTCGAGGCGCCGAGCACGACGGCGATGCCGCCCACCGCAGCCTTTCGCCGATTCACGCCTTGTGTCGCGTCGCCCACCAGATTCCGCCGCCGATGATCAGCGCTCCCACCACCAGGAATGGCCACACCGGGAGCCCGCCGCCCGAGGCGTCGGCCGCCTTGGCCGCTGGTGGGCCAGGGGTTCCGGTCGCCGCGACCGTCAGCCGGAAGGACCATGACCCGGAGACCGGATGGCCGTCCGCCGAGGTCACCCGGTAATTGACCGTGTAGGTGCCGGCGGGGCCGAGCGTGCGGACCCCGATGCTGGTCACTGCGCCCTGGACCTGCGGATCACCGGTGGACCACAGATTCCCGTCTGGCCCCACTACGGTCATCGCCGCGAACTCAGGCTGCAACTCCTCGTTGAAGGTCGCACTGACCCGCTGCGGACCCTGCGCCAGCACGGCTTGATCGGCTGGGTCGGTGGCGATGCGGACGGCATGCGCGGAGGCGACCCCGGCGCCGGCCAACGCCGCCGCCGCCACGAGGGCGGCGACGAGCGCGGTCAGGCAGGCGCGGATCATGTCCGTCGCCGGGCGGCGAGCGCCGTGGCAAGGCCGGCCGCGGCGAGGACGAGGGCGCCACCGGCGAGCCAGCGGGCGGCATTCGTCGGCCGACGACGCTGCCGGGGCTGCCTGCGCCGTCATGTCGTGGCCGTCGTTCGCGGTCGGTGCGGCACCGGTCAAGCTCAGCACAGGTGCCGGGTGTTCGGGTTCACCGCCGTCCGGCAACGGTGGTTGATCCCAGCGCACCACGGCGCCGTCGGAGTAGGTCTGCGTGGCGGGGAAGGTGACACTGTCCCCCTCCGGCAGCGTGACCGACAGCCGGAACAGCGCGAACTGATCGGACGAGATGCCGACCTGTGGATTCGCCGTCCAGGTCACCGAGCTGGCGGTGCCCGCCGCCGTGTCCCGCTCGAGGCTGGCAGTCCAGCCCGGCATGACCTCTGTTCGCGCGGACGCCACATCGGGCAGCTTGACACTGAATTTGGTTGTGACAGAGCCATTGTCAGATTCGCCGGGCACCTGGAAGGTGACCACCGACGTACCGCCAGGCGTGGCGTCGTCGGCGTCGACGTGGACGTGGGCCCACGCCGACCCGGCACCGGACGCGAGCCCGATGGATAGTGCCGCTGCCGCGCCGGCAGCGGTGATGAGGGCGCGCTTGGGCGCCCTGGAGGAGAAACGCATTCGATTGTCGCTTTCTTGTATCGGAGGATGAGCTGGTCAGCGGGCGCAACTGACCGGCGGACCTCGGTGCGACACCGAAGCGGCAAGGAGTAGGGCCGAACGCAGCGGCTGGTCGGCGTCCGCGGTGACGATGACCGGTCTGCACGCAACCGGTGCGCCGCTGGCACGCTCGGCAACCCGGACGGCTCGCGACACCGCGCGACAGATTCGGTCGCCCGCCGCGATGAGGATCGCCCCGGCCGCCACCGCCAGCGCGTGTGCGACCAGCATGGCCGGCGCCTGCGACGTCGGCCCGTGATGACCGTGTCCGGCGGCGCTGAGCATCAGGTGACCGACGAGTTGACCCGACGCGAGCAGGCCGAGGAGCACGCGGGCGTCGGCCGTTTGCGCGATGGTGGCTGCCAGCCCGCCGACGGTCGCGGCGAGTACGGCCAGCAGCACCACGGCGCTTCCGGTCGGCGCACCGCCGGCGGAACCGTGCGCGGCCACAGCCAACGCGGCGGTGAGGAGTCCCGCGGCGCTCCCCCGCAGACGGGCTGCGGAGCTCGCCGGCCCGGGTGTCATCTGTCAGGCCACGCCGAGGCGGGCCATCAGGTCGGCGTCGATGCCGTCGAGCTGCTGCGAGATCGTGGCGTGGGCGCTGCGACGGTTGGCCAACGGCATGTTTTCGGCCGCGGTCACCGCCGCCGACAGGTCGGTCAGTCGATCGGTCATCGCGGCGACGAACTGCTTGGTTTCGGCGTCCTTCGGTTTCTTCTCGGCTACCAGCCGCAGCGACTGCTCGGCGCCGGCAATCCGGGCCGACAGCGCTGCACCGTGCCCGGAGAACTGGCCCAGCTGGCTGAGTGGAACGCCGAGCTTGTCCGCCCGTCGCTCGTCGAGGAATCCGCGCGCCGCCATCGCGCCGCGGTAGGCCAGAGGCACGACGACCGGGGCCAGCAGCCGGGACACCGTGAGCGCCCGGCGAATACGCGTCGGGGACAGGAGCTTGCCCTCGCGGACCGCTTTGAGCTCCGTCTCAGCAACTTTGAGGGCGGCCTTGTCGCTGTCGCGTTGCGCGCGCAGTTGCGCCTTCAGGGCTTTGGTTTCGGCCCTGTGTGCGGCCTTGTCGCGACGGCGTTCGTTCTTCGCCGCCAGCTTGGCTTCCAGCTTCGCGCGGGCCTTGATGGCACGGGCCTCGGCTCGCCGAGTAGCGCGGCTTTTCCGTGGCTTGAACAGGCCCATCCCGTCCGCCTTCCCGTCATCACTTCGGTATTTCGGCCATTCGTGTCTGCGATGGCGTAGTTCAACACTAACGTCATCCCGAGGGTACCGACCGCCGATGGCGCGCCCCTGTCGCGCGTATGGTCGCGCTCCACTAGCAAACCGCGCACGACGCACCGTGCGACAATCGTCGCAACCGTCAATGCCTGTGCGGACGGCGTGTGGAGAGGTGGTGACCGAGTGGCTTCGCGTGTGCGTGTCTCCGCGTCGGCATGCCTCGTAGCATCTGGGCTGTTCATCAGTGGTGTCGGCGGCGCGATTGCGCTTGCCGAGCCAGGACATGGCTACGGCAAGTCGGACGACGTCCAAGGATGACGACTCGATCGGCAACGTCATTCGCACGCGCTTCGGCATCGACAGCGGCAACGATCAGAAGGCGGGGCCGTGATCCCAGCAGCGGCTGCCGACCGGTGCGGAAACCGGCAGGACCGGGGAGAGCGCCCGGCGACGAGAAGTCGGAGCCGGGAAGCAGAAGACTTCGACCAAGGACACCGAAGACTACCAAAGAGCCGACGACTACGATGCCGACGGAAACGACTCCAACTGCCACACCGGTGGGCCAGCCACCGCCACGCCCGCCTCAGAGCAGCGGCGGAGGCGGCGGAGGCGGGGCGGGATCGAACAGCTTCCGCGCTTCAAGCAACCGTCGGTGCCCGATATGCAACTGCCCGGCGAGCTGGAACCGACCGAACCCGGCGTGCCCGGTGGGCCGGGGGTGCTCGAGGCCGGTGCGGGTGCGGCCGCGGCGCCCGTCGGCGCCGCGGCACCCATCACGTTGCCGGTGATCGTCGTGCCACCGCTGAGCCCGCTCGGCCCGCTCGGCGCGCCCGGAGGCATCGCATCGCCGGGGACACCGGCAGGACCGGGCGCAGGCACCCCACGCGGCGTCACTGCCGAGCCGCTGGAAGGCCGCGTCCCGCCGCCCGCGAACGCGGGCAGCAATGCCGGTATGCCGGCATCGTCGTACCGGATCGGATACACCGAGTATCTGCGGACCGCCGGACTGCCGCAGGTCGCCGCATTGGCTGTGCCAGGACTCGCCGGCATTCTTGTTCTCACCGGTGCCGGGGGATTAGTAGGGTACCGGCAAGCGAAGGCGGGCCACGCCGTGCGAGGCGGTACGGCGCGGTTCATGAGGTAGCACGAACTGCCCCCTGAACGGGGATGGGGAGCGCATAGTGGATTCGTCGAGAGGGGGTCTGGATGCCAGCCAGTCGCCGTGTGACCCGAGCTGTCAGCGCGGTGTTGGATCTCGCCCCGCGGCGCGGTGAAATCTCGTTGCCCCGCCTCCTCGACGCGGTCAGCGAGGACCGTAACCGTCCGATCGAGCTGAAGATGTCGGACTTGCCGCCCGGCGTGTGCGGGCAGTGGCGCCAATACTTCGACCGGGACGTCTTTCTCATCCAGAAGGGCCTGCCAGCGTGGGACCGCACGCTGGCCCATGAGCTCGGTCATCTGGTCCTCGGCCACGAGGGCATCCCGGTCGTTCAGGCGGCTCACGAGGAAACGCAATTCGCGAGCTCCGAGCTGATCGGGTACATGCTCAACCAGCGCACCGGCTGCATGGGGCCGAGCGGGGAAGACGCGGAGCAGGAAGCGGAGGATTTCGCCGCGCTGCTCATCTACCGCCTGGGCAGGCTGCCCTCCGACCGCTCCTCGATCGTGCAGGTTCGGCTCGGAGAGGCGTTTGGTTGATCATCTGGGTGATCGCCGGTCTGCTTGGTCTTGCTACCGGCCTGCGCATCGGATGGGCACTCGTCAACAAGCAATCCCTGGTGAGCACCGCCATGATCCTGGCGTTGGGCAGCCTCGGGTTGGTGGCCGCGCTCAACTGGCAGCCGCTCACCCTGCTGCTGGACACTCTGCTGCACTGGCCGAACATCTCGATGGGTCTGTCCCAGGTGGCGCTGGTCGGGTGCGCAGCGGGCAGTTGCGTGATGATCACGACCGTCGCCTCGCCGCGTAAACCCGCCACACTTCGCCGCATCGCGATGTGGCAGTACGTCATTGCCGTCGTCATCGCCGTCGCAACCATGGTGTCGTTCTTCGCCGCGGGCCCCCAGCCGGAGATGTCGCCCGGGGAGTACCTGCGGCGCAACCTGGGCTCGAACGGCACTGCGCTGCCGTGGCTGCTGCCGCTGCTGTACGTGCTGCTGGCGCTGACGCTGGTGTCGTGGGCCGGGATGCGGCATTCCAACCGCACCCGACGGGGCCGTGCGCTTTTTGTGTTCACCGTCGGCATTGTGCTGATCGTGCTGGCCAGCGCCTTCTTCTTCCTGCGGGCGGTGGGCACCACGCAGTTCGTCGGAGTCGGCGCGGCCGCCACGCTGCTGGGCTGCGCGATGTTGGTGGTGGCCGCGGGATCGCTGCTGCCCAGCGTCGAGGACTGGTTCGGCGCGCGTGCGCGAGTTGCGGGCCATTCAGCCGCTGCTCGACGAGCTCGGCCACCGACATCCCGACGTGGGCATCGGGGTGCGCCCGCGCGGGCCACTGGTGTTTCGGGTCGCCGAGCGGATGTCGCTGATCTCGGATGCGCTGTTTCTCGAGGCGACGGCGGCCGACGCCGCCCTGCGTCATCCGGTCGACGCCTCCGGCGGCTCGGCGGATCATGACCCGGAACACGGCGTCATCGAGATATCCGACCTCGAGTCGCCACCCGTCACGCCCGAGGAACAGGCGCACGCAATCGCAGAGTGGATCTATGCAGGTCGAGGCGAAACGGACCCGACACGGAAACGGGCTTTGTTCCCGGGCCTGAGCTGGCTGCGTCAGCCGACCACGTACTCAGACCGGGAGTGGATCCTGGCCATCGCGAAGCTGTACAGAGACCTGGATCGGGCGGGGGCCGCAGCCGTCTCCTGACGGACGGTCAGTGGTTACTTCGCCGGGCGCCGCAATTGGGCGTCCCGGGGCTAATCGTCGAGGTGCTCCCTGCGGCGCAACTCGTCGACCTTCTCAACGATGTCCGCTTGTGCCTCAACGGACAGGCCAACCGTCCGTGCCGCAATACGACGGACACCCTCGTCACGCATATTGGCGAGCCACGTCAATTCCTTGTCCAGCTTCTCGTAGTACTCGTCGTCGGTGAAGTAAGCCGGCTTGATACGGAAGAAGTTGGCAAGGGCCGCCATGGTTGCGGCAGAGGGATTCGTTCGGTTGCCTGAACGAAGCTGAGACAGATACGGAGCCGACATGGTGATGCCTTCTGCCTTGAGGGCGGCGATCACCTCGGCGGACGTATGCGGACCGCGCCCGGGCGGGTAAACCGTGTCGAACAGCCGGTTCAGGCGGGCGGAGAACGTCTTGCTCATCGATTTGACCTCCACATGCTGGCAAGAGCGGACAAACTAGGCGGCGTATTTGCTGATCATCGTAGCGAGAGTTGTGCCAACAACCAAGTGCAAACCGCGTAAAAGTTAACCCGGCTTTTTGTTCAAGGGTCTCGATACCGTGATAAGCAGCGCGTTTAGACCATATCTCATCGATGTCTCATGATGTGGTCAGGCAAATTTTGACGGATACGTAGCTGTGCCTTAGCTCAGGGGCCCGTCACCATTGCCTTTTCGCTCGCCAGGACGTCAGCGGGCAACCGGTTACGCCTACCCGGCGGCGGATCCTTGCGTTTGCTGAATTTGTGCCGCCGCGGAGGCCCTCCCGACGAATCCGGGTTCGCGACTCGACCCGGAATTGCCAGCCGCTGATCGGGTTCGCTCCGGCGACGGTTCCAGCGGTGAGCCGGAGGCCACCCGGCGGCGGCGCAGGAGGCCGAACACGCCGACGGCCACCGCAACGGCGGCGGCCGAGGCCGTTGCGGCGATCGCTACCGACCGCAACCCCAGTGCGCTGTCGAAGAGCATCCACACGCCGAACAAGAGGAACAGCACGGCGGCCATCCTGTGCAGAAAACGCTCGGGCAGCCGCTTGTGCATCACGACGCCGACGGCGATCGCGACACCGTCGGCGAGCACCATGCCCACGGTCGCGCCGATCCAAACCCCGGCCCAGTTGTAGTCGCTGGCCAGGGCGACGGTGGCCAGCATCGTCTTGTCGCCCAGCTCGGCCAGCACGAACGAGGAGATGACCGCCAGCAGCACGTGGCGCGGTTCGGCGACCGTGGTTACCCCGTCCTCGCCGTCGTCTCGGGCCTCGCGCCAGGTCCACAGCGCGAACAGCAGAAACACGACCGCGGCGGCGAACGCGATGGGGCGTTCGGGCAGGGTCAGCCCCAGAAAGTGGCCGATCGTCACGGACAGCCCGTGCACCAGGAACGACGCAATGCCGACGCCGGACAGAACCACCCACCAGCGATAGCGGAGGGCGTACGTCATCGTCATCAGCTGAGATTTGTCGCCCAGCTCGGCCAGGAAGACGACCCCGAGACTGACCAGGATGGCGGCGAGCATAGGAAAACCTTTCGACGCGTCGCCCGACGGCCGAAATGCTCAGCGTCCGTCGGACATTCGGTCGAAGGTCTCGCCCACCGCATGCCTTGCGGTTCGCCGGCCGGGCTGTTCGCCAGTATGTCGACACGACGATTTGGGGCTACTCCCCTTCGCTTATGTAGCCAGGGTAACCATTGATCGCAGCATCCGCCAGCGCTGGGGCTAAGTTCGGGAACCCGCATTCTTGGATTCGCGTGCCAAACTATCGGCTTCGAAAACCCTTATGCGGCAAGGAGCATCGCCAGTATCGCGGTGTCGGGATGACTGATCGGATCGATGCCGACGCGACTGACCATCGACGTGACGGTTCCGTCGGATTCCGCTTCCACCCACGCGGCACGATGCTCCAGTCCCAGATGCGGAAGGCCCGGCAGCAGAACGCAACCCGACGCGGCGCCCGAACACTCCGGCAGTGATGGTGTGGTCTCCGACGGCGGATGCAACATCAGAAGGGCGGGCGGTTGATGATCGGCGAAATAGCCTGGCGGCACGGCGCTTTCACCGACGACGGTGCCCTCGGCCATTACCAGTCCGACGGTGCCCGGCTCGGGAGAGTCCGGCAATTCCTCGCGAACTCCGAAAATGGTTGTGGTGGAAAGCAATCCGGGAAACGAGGCGACCCGGACGGCCACCCGCAGAAGCTGTGCCCACTCTTTGGTGGAATCGGGCCAACGGCCTGACACCACGAAACCCTTCAGCGACCCGCGCGAGTGGAACGGGGCGATTTCGATCGCCCGACCAGACCCTGGCTCCATCTCGCCTCCGCGACTTCAGTGTTCAGACACTGTCCGACACTCCACTGGGCCGATCCGATCAGCATGCGGTAGCAACGCCTGGCACGCAAGACGACACGAGTGCTAACGGGTGACTTTGCTTCGTACCGTCCACACCACGCGATAGGACCCAGCCGCCGGCACCCAGCCGAATTCGTGCGAGTCGACGGCACCGGCCGCGTGCGGATTGTCCGACCGGACTTCGAATATCGCCCGGCGACCGGAGCCGTACACGTCCGCCACCCGCTTGACGAGCCAACGCGTGGACAGCCGCGGGTCGCGGAACAGCCGTAACTGGCCGCGACGGGGAGTTCCGCCGCGGAGGGCGAGAAGCCCGTCGCCCGGGCACAGAGCGGGGCGCATCGACTCGTCGACGACAGCGAACCGGCGCACCGGCCAGTGCCGCAGCGGATGGTTTCGCCTCACCACCGAAGGGTAAGTTAAGGCCATGCTGCATCGACTCTTTGACAACGCCACCCCCGCCCACGCTCACTGCGACCTCTACTGCGGCGTCTACGACCCCGCCCAGGCCAAGATCGAGGCTCTCTCGTGCCTCAAAACCCTGCAGAAGTACCACGACTCCGACGACGACCACTTCAAGACGCGCGCGATCATCATCAAGGAGCAGCGCGCCGACGAGGTCAAGCATCACCTGATGGTGCTGTGGGCGGACTTCTTCACAAAGGAGCACTTCGATAAGTTCCCGAACCTGCATCAGCTGTTCTGGGATGGCGTGCACGGAGCCGGTGACGTCAAGAAGTCGCTGGACGTCGCCGTCGCCGAGAAGCTGCTCAAGACGATCGACGAGATCGCCGACATCTTCTGGCAGACCGACAAGGCCAAGCAGATGGGCGTGTACCCGCCGGCCTGAGAATCAGACGCAGTCCTCTGGAAGTTTCTTTTCAGTACAGAACGATGAGGGCGAGGACGCCCAACAGCACGAGCGCTATCAGACCGGCGCGCACACAGGCCATGAGTTGGCCCCGCGTGTAGGCGTGGGCCGACGTTTGCCACTCAGACGACGCCGGTGATCCTGGTCCTAACGGATGCGACGTCATGAGAGGCTCCTGACCTGCACGTTCAATTACCCACCCCCGTGAGATCTGTCACAACTGCTGTTGTGACGCCGATCATAGCCCGTCGGCTGGCGATGGAAAAATCGGCAGGCAAACAGCAAAGGTTAGAGCGCCAAGCAATTTCGCTCGCGGCCGTTTGAGCTGTTGATCACTGTTTGGTAACGGCGCCAGGTTATCCACAGCGCGGCCAAGCAAGTACACAGATTGGGAAGCTCAGACGGTATTTCCGCCGATGAGGGCCTGTGGATGAACCTGTGGAAACTGTGGATAGCCCCACATTGCTGATTGACGGGTGTCGACAACAGTCCGCCGGCGCTGTTGCCCCCGGAGGCGCGGGCGCCAACCGAGCAACCATCGCTAGGCTGGTCCGATGATCCAGGTGTGTTCCCGGTGCGGGACGCGGTGGAACGTGCGGGACCGGCAGCGTGTCTGGTGCCCGCGGTGCAACGGCACCCTGCAGGCGCCGTCGGCCACGCCACCGCCTTCGGAGTGGAGCGCGCGACCCACCGCGCCGCCGGTGAGCCCAAGCGGTCAGAGCGGCCAAAACGGCCCGCCTCGGCTGCCACCGGGATACCGCTGGATCGCGGTTCGGCCCGGTGCCGCACCGCCGGCCCGCCGGCGCAAGCGCAACCTGGGCCCGACTCCGCGGTACGCGGTGATTCCGCGGTGGGGTCTGGTTGACCAGTTCGACACCGCCGCAATGGAACAGCAGGCCGAGCCCAGGCGGGGGCCGTCGGGTGCAGCGCTTCGTGCCACCCTGGTGGTGACGATCGCGGCGTTCGGCCTCGCCGCGCTGGTGCACATAGTGCGGTACGTGTTGCTGATCATCAACCGCAGCGTGCTGTTGAACCCGGTGGTGGCCTGGGCGGCCACCTGGCTCGGTGTGGTGGTCAGCGTGGCGGCCCTCTTCCTGTTGTTCGCCAGCGCGGTGCTGCTGACGAACTGGCTCATCGCACGCCGGGCGGCGGCCTTCAAACACGTTGGGCGACAAGAACACCGACCGCTGTGGGCGCTGCGCGCCGGTTGCCTTGTGCCGTTTGCGAATTTGGCGTGGGCGCCGGTCTACGTGCTCGAACTGGCAAGCGTCGAAGACTGTCTGGCGCGCGTTCGTCGGCCCATCGCGATGTGGTGGGCCGTATGGGTGCTCAGCACGGCGGTTTCGGTGTTCTCCATTGCCACCAGCTTCACCAGCGACGCCCAGGGCATCGCCGACAACACGGTCACCACGATCGTCGCCTACCTCATCGCCATGGCGGCGCTGATCCTGCTGGCCAAGGTGCTCATGGGCTTCGAGAGCAGACCGGTCGAGAAGCCGGCCACCCGTTGGGTGATCGTCGCCGATCAAACGGCCGACGGAGAGGCCCAACCGCGGGACGCAGACGCCGAATCTGAGAGTGAATCCGGCGTTGCGGTTGAGACCGAAGGCGAAAACCCGGCAGCATAGCCGTATGGACTCGGGCGACGAGACGCTCGGCGGTCACCCGTTCGTGGTGGCACACCGTGGCGCGTCGGCGGACCGCCCCGAGCACACGCGCGCCGCCTACGAGCTCGCCCTGCAAGAGGGCGCCGACGGCGTGGAATGCGATGTCCGGCTGACCCGAGACGGGCATCTGGTGTGTGTGCACGACCGACGGGTGGACCGGACATCCAACGGCACCGGGCTGGTCAGCGAGATGGCGTTGGCGCAGCTGAGGGAACTGGAATACGGGTCCTGGCACGCCAGCTGGCGGGCCGACGGATCGCAGGGCGACACCGGGCTGCTGACCCTCGACGATCTGGTCTCGATGGTGCTCGACTGGCACCGGCCGGTGAAGCTCTTCATCGAAACCAAGCATCCGGTGCGCTACGGCGCGCTGGTGGAAAGCAAGGTGCTGGCGCTGCTGCACCGATACGGCATCGCATCTCCGGCGTCGGCGGACCTGTCGCGCGCGGTGGTGATGTCGTTCTCGGCGGCCGCGGTTTGGCGGATCCGCCGGGCGGCGCCGATGCTGCCCACCGTTCTGCTCGGAGACACGTCCCGCTACCTCGGCGGAAGCGCGGCCACCACCGTCGGCGCCACGGCGGTCGGCCCGTCGATCGCGACGCTGCGAGAGCACCCCGAACTGGTCGACCGTGCGGCCGCGCAAGGCCGAGCGCTGTACTGCTGGACCGTCGACCACTACGAAGACGTCCGGTACTGCCGCGAGGTGGGGGTGGCGTGGGTGGCGACCAACCACCCCGGCCGCACCAAGGACTGGCTGCAGAACGGCCTGACCGGGGCCGGGCGCGACTAGCGGATGGCCCCGGCGTCGAGCACGTCCTGCGGCACGGCGGCGTCCGACCTGAGCGCTTCGAACAGCTGGCCTGCAAGGTTCTCGTCCCACACCACGACCGAACCCGAGTCGCTTCCGGTGAATTCGCCGATGGGCACGGTGGTGGTGGAGATGTTGCCGCGTAGCGCCCAGGCAAGCCGAGCGAGGTCGGTGACATGGGCGCCGGTGTCGACCGTGAGCGAGTCGGCGGCGGCGTGGGCCACCGGGTACCAGCGCAGGGGATTGAGGGCGACCGACGGGCTGGCTGCGCGGTGCAGCAGGGCCGACATGAACTGACGCTGGCTGACCATCCGGTCGAGATCGGCCCGCGGCGTCGCGCGGGTGCGGACATAGCCGAGCGCGTTGCGGCCGTTGAGCTTCTGGCAGCCGGCCGGAAGGTCGATGCCTGCCAGAGGGTCGGAGATGGGCTCGGCCGGGCACATCGTCACCCCGCCGACCGCGTCGACGAGCACCGCGAACCCGTCGAAACCGATCTCGGCGTAGTGGTCGAGCCGGATACCCGTTGCCTGTTCGAGGGTATGGGCCAGCAGCGGGGCGCCGCCGTACACGAACGCCGAATTGATCTTGTCGGAGCCGTTGTCGGGGATCTCCACGTACGAGTCACGCGGTATCGACACCATCGTCGTCGGGGTGCTCGACCCGAACGCAGGGACGTGCACCAGCATGATCGTGTCCGTACGGCCGTTGCCGATGTCGCCACCGGTGGCGAGGTCGTTCTGCTGTTCCGGCGAGAGCCCCTGTCTGCTGTCGGAGCCGACCAGCAGCCAGGTGGTGCCCTTGCCCTCAGCGGGCCGGTCCGCGTAGTCGGGCAGCGCGTCGATTCGGTGCAGTTTGGTCTCGATCCAGAATCCGGTGCCGACCAGACCGACGAAGGCGAGGACCAGCACCAGAAACACGGCGAGGACGACACGGCGCCATCGGCGCTTCCGTCGCGGTGGTCGCCTCGGCGGAGGCGGCGGTGGTAGTTGTTGGCGCGCAGCCGGATTCGGCTGCCGGTACGGCGGCCGTGGCGGTGCCGGCGGCGATGGTTGCGCTCGCTGCTGCGGGTTGGGAGGGTTCGGCGGCCAGGACGGCGGCGGCCGATGGTGCGGGTCCCGCCGGATCACTTGCGACGGCTCCCGCGGGGGCGTCGGCCGATTCCGTCCGGGATCGGGGCCCTGGCGGGGTGGCCGGTTGCCGTTCACGTCAGTGAATGTACGTGGCCCGGTGACCGCAGTCCTGCGCTTACTTCAGCCAGCCGAGATGGCCCGCCAGCAGGGTGTAACCGACGAACGCCGCGGTGTCGATAACCCCGTGTGCGATGACGAGCGGCCACAGTCGCCCGGTGCGCTGCCACGCGTAGCCGAACACAAGGCCCATCGCCACATTCCCGAGGCCGGCGCCCCAACCCTGGTAGAGGTGATACGCCCCGCGCAGCAGGCTGGTCACCACGAGGGCCAGCATGGGGTTCACCCGCAGCTGTCGCAGCCGGGTGAGTAAAAAGCCGACGACGATGACCTCCTCCGCCCATCCGTTGGCGAAGGCCAGCAGGATCAGGACCGGGATATGCCACCACGAGTTCTCATGAGTCGATGGCACCACCGACACGCTCATGCCCAGGGCCCGCGCGGCGAGGTACAGCCCTAGGCCGGGTAGACCGACAAGCGCGGCCAGCCCGATGCCGCCGAGCACATCGGAACGCCAGCGGATGCGACCCAGCCCGATCTTTGCCGGGCCAAAACCACTGCGCCACAACAGGTACAGGCCGAGCAGTCCCCAGGCCACCAGCTGCGCGACGCGGGCCAGATTCAGCCCGAGGTTGATCAGGTCGAACGGGGACAGGCGTGGGTTGAGCGCGACGGTCTGCTTGGAGAGATTGAGCAGAATCGCCTCGGTGAGCTCGAGGATCGCGGAATATGCGCTGAGCCCGAACGTCACCGCGAGGACGACGGCGATCTCGATGCGCAGCGCCCGCCGGTTGGCTTCGGTCAGCTCGTCGGGCGCGCTCACCGAAGCTACGGTAGCGGGCGTCTCGCGCGCAGCCCGTTGAGGAAGGGGCAGCCCATCAATATCCGGATCGCCTGGCTCAGCCCGGTGACGTCGTCCACGGGTTTGGTGAACGCCAGCCGCACGTCGTGATCGCCGTCTTCGTTCTCCACCCGCAGCCGTACGCCGTACCGGTCGAGCCCGAGCGGACGGACCCGGCCGCGCCGCAACGTCGCCGGCAGCCGGTCCGCCAGCCGGTCGATCACCTCGCGATGGGCCACCTCGAGGTGCTGCAGCCAGCATGACTCCATCACGCAGAACGGGTCGGGTCGGGCCTGCAGCAGCGCGCTGACCCCGACGGCCTCCGCACCCGTCGAATCGGCGACGACGACCGACTCCACCTCGAGCCGTACCAGGGCCAGCGGGGTGTCGCCGTCGGCCCGATCAGCGGTGTTCACTTGCAACAGAGCAGGATTCGGCTCAGAAGCGGCGATCAGATCGAGCAGTCCGGCGATCTCGTTGTCGGCGACGGATTGCACCCCGCCTCGGATCCAGACCAGCGACCGCACCGGCTCGCGCAACGGCAGAGGCGCGTAGTCGGTCATCTCCAGCACGGCCTGCACGCCCGCGGTTCCCGCGGCAACGACCATGTCTGCCACCACGCCGTCGGCGGGCACGGTGATCGCGAACGAACCGTCGTCGAGCAGATGATGTATCGCGGTGGCCGCCGGCTCGACACCTTCGATCGCAAGCATGGCCCCACCCGCCCGCACACAGGTGCTGCGGATCCGCTCGGCCGTCGTCGGTGCCGATGCTGTCATCGCGTCCCCTTCCGGGAGTGAGGTAAACCTAACTTAGTCAACCCTAACCAGGGCCGCAAGACGCGCCCCGCGCCGTCGGAGGGGACAAACCGTGTGACCCGATAGGGTTGAAAGGTGCCCCGCATCGCCTACCTCGGACCCGAAGGGACGTTCACCGAAGCGGCGTTGATCCGGATGGCGAACAGCGGCATGGTGCCTGGTAACGGCCCATCGGGCGGGGTCAGACCCCTGCCGACCGACAGCACCATCGCCGCGCTGGCGGCCGTGCGTTCCGACGACGCCGACTACGCCTGCGTGCCGATCGAGAACTCGATAGAGGGATCGGTGCTGCCGACGCTGGACAGCCTGGCAACCGGGCCGGAGCTACAGATCTTCGCCGAGCTCACCCTCGACGTGGCGTTTTCGATCGTGGTGCGTGATGGAACCGTTGCTGCTGACGTGCAGACCGTGGCCGCGTTCCCGGTGGCGGGCGCGCAGGTGCGCAACTGGCTGGCGGTGAACATGCCGAACGCGCAGTTGGTACCCGCCAACTCCAACGCGGCGGCGGCCAACGAAGTCGCCGACGGCCGCGCAGATGCGGGCGTGAGCACCGCGCTGGCCGCCCAGCGGTACGGCCTGGCCGCGCTGGCCTCCGACGTCGTCGACGAACCCAACGCCAGGACTCGTTTCGTGCTGGTCGGACCGCCGGGGCCGCCGCCGCCGAACACCGGCGCGGACCGGACCTCTGTGGTGTTGAGACTCGACAACGTCCCCGGTGCGCTGGTGTCGGCGCTGACCGAGTTCGCGATCCGCGACATCGACCTGACCCGCATCGAATCTCGGCCCACCCGAAGAGAGTTGGGCACCTACATCTTCTTCCTCGACTGCGTCGGACATATCGATGACGCCGCCGTCGCCGAGGCACTCACGGCGCTTCATCGTCGCTGTGCAGATGTGCGATATCTGGGTTCGTGGCCGACGGGATCGGCCGCAGGCGCGGTACCGCCGCAGCTGGACGAGGCGTCGAGGTGGTTAGCGCGGTTGCGAGAAGGAAAGCGATGAGCGGGCGACTGGTACTGGTCCGCCACGGCCAGTCTCACGCCAACGTCGAGCGGCGGCTCGATACCCGCCCGCCGGGCGCGGACCTCACCGACCTGGGTCGGCAGCAGGCGCTCACCTTTGCCCGCGACTGGCCGCACGCGATCGCGATGGTGGCCCACTCGGTCGCGGTCCGCGCCACCCAGACGGCCGCCGAGATCGGCGACCATCTCGGCTTGTCGAAGCACGAGTTGCAAGACATCCACGAAGCTCAGGTCGGCGAATTGGAGGACCGCACCGACGACGCGGCCATCGCGGAGTTCAACACCGTCTACCAGCGTTGGCACGAGGGCGATCTGGACGCCCGGCTACCCGCGGGGGAAAGCGGTAGGGAAGTGCTCGACCGCTACGTTCCGGTGATCACGCAACTGCGGATGCGCTATCTCGACGACGACGCGTGGCACGGGGACATCATCGTGGTCAGCCACGGCGCGGCAATCCGGTTGACCGCGGCCACGCTGGCCGGTGTGGACAGCAGTTTTGCTCTCGACCACCATCTCGCCAACACCGAATCCGTTGTGCTGGCGCCGATCACGGACGGGCGATGGAGTTGCCTGCATTGGGGCGACAAGGCGCCGCCGTTCTACCCGGAGCCCGACGTTCACCCCGTCGAGGACGCGTTGCAGTCCGCCGACCCCATGGGCTGAGCGCAGCTACAGCCGACGGCGTCGCAGTCGATGGTGAACGCGTGCAGGACTTCCGGCGTGACGCAGTCTTGTTCGGTGCATTCCGACCACCGCAGGGCGTGCACGATGACGGTGCCGTGGCAGTGGTCGAGACCCGCTCGACACTCCCGGCAGACGCTCGTCATGGCCCGTTCATAGCACCATCGACCGACGATCTGTAGTTGCCGCGCTCACGCCCAGCCGAGTTCGTGCAGCCGGTCGTCGTCGATGCCGAAGTGGTGGCCGATCTCGTGAACGACGGTCACCGCCACCTCGTCGACCACCTCGTCCTCGGTCTCGCAAATGTCCAGCAGCGCGTCGCGATAGATGGTGATCGTGTCGGGTAGCGACCCGGCGTAGCTGGAGTCGCGTTCGGTCAGCGCGACGCCGTGGTACAGGCCCAGCAGTTCGGGCTCCTCCGGGTTGCGGTCCTCGACCAGAATCACCACGTTGTCGAATGCGGCGGCCAGCTTGGCGGGGATCAGATCGAGTGCGTCCGCCACCAGCTCGTCAAACCGTTGCCGGCTCATCCGCACCGCCACCGGGCTACGCCCCGGGCGGCGGCGGCAAGATCGGCTCGGCAGGCGGCGGGCCGGGCGCTGGGCCCGGTGCCTGCGCCGGTGCCTGATCCACGGGTGGAGCGGGCGCCCCGGGAGCCGGCGGTGCGGCACCCTCGGCGGGCGGACCGGGCGGAGCGCCAGCGGGCGGGGGCGGCCCATTGAGGAACGTGTTGCCGTCCTGGTCGGGTGGTGCGGGCGTGGCCGACGCCGTCGACGGGAGGTGCGTGGCCGTCGTCCCCGTCGGCTGCTGGCCATGCTGGGTCTGCTGGGTCTGCTGGGAGGAGGAGTCGCTCTGGTCGTACTGGGTGCTGCTGCCGCCGGTCTGCGCAGGGATATCGGGCATCGGGATCGGCGGGAAGTTCAGCCGCTCCTCGGGGATGTCCGGTGGCGGGATGGGCGGTTGGCCGTTGATCTGCAGTGGGCCCTTGGCGCTGTTGAGCAGTGTCGACCAGCCGCCGTTGCCGAGCGTGGCGCCGATGCTGCAGGACACCTGATGGCTGCCGGCCGACCAGCTCGGCAGCGCGATGGTGCTGTAGATCAGCGTGAGCGTGGTGCTGCGCAGCTGGATGGGCGCCAGAGTAGGCGTCGGTCATCCGGGTGCACGCGTCCTTGATGAAGGCGTCCTGATCGGGTTCGGGCGGCAGGCCGTTGGGGAACTTCTCGCCGACGTTGACCGAGCCGGTCACCTCCATGGCGTGCGGGCCCGCACAGTCGACGGGGATGTCAGTGGGTTGGTTGGTCGACGGGTCGATACCCAAACACGTGCCGGCGGGCCACACCTTGGACTGGTCGATGTCGGCGACCTTGCCCTGGAACGCGAGCTGGCCGCTGTTGGGGCCGGGCAGTTGCAGGCCGCACAGCATGCGGCGTTCGCCCGACTGCCGCCACGCCTTGTCACCCGACCACATCATGCTGACGGTGAACCGGCTGTTGGGGTCGAACCGCTCGCCCAGGTACCGGCGCACGGCGACCTGGCACTGTTCCTGGCTGATCTGCTGGATGCGAGCCGGTGACGGCGGCGCCGCGTCCGGGCCGTACTCGCTGCCGGGGAACGTCCGCATGTCGACGGCCTCCGCGACCTCGAAGCGGTGGTCGCCCTTGCAGTCGACGACCTCGGCCGCATCGGGAGTCTGTTCCGGCCAGTTCAGGCAGTCTCCGCCCTTGGCCTTGCCGAACGTCTCGGCGCCGCGCATCCCGAGCTGGATCGCGTTGGACGCCAGACCGCTGTTGCCCTCGCCGCCGGGCATCGCGGTCAGCACGCCGGCGATGAGGAGCCCACCGAGGGCGGTCAACAACAGCGCGCGGCGGGTGGATGTGGCGTGCAGACTCCGCCACCACGCCACCGTGTGTGTGGGGTGTTCTGCCTCTTCGGCGAGCATTTTCGCCCGCTCGGGTGCATCCAACATCCGCTCCATTGTGACAGGCGTGGCAGGCGCTGTGACAAGTGAGGCAGATGTAACGTTATGGGGTTGTGCCCCCGGCGGTAGGGTTTGCGCCGTGATCGACCTCAAGCTGCTGCGCGAAAGCCCGGATGCGGTGCGGGCATCACAGCGCGCCCGGGGCGAGGATCCCGGCCTCGTCGACGCGCTGTTGGAGGCCGACACGGCCCGCCGTGCCGCTGTCTCCGCCGCGGACAACCTGCGCGCCGAACAGAAGACCGCCAGCAAGAAGGTGGGCGCCGCGTCGCCGGACGAGCGACCCGCGCTGCTCGAGCGGGCCAAGGAGCTCGCGGACACGGTCAAGGCCGCCGAGGCGGAGCAGGCCGATGCCGAAAAGGCATTCACCGCAGCGCAAATGGCCATCTCCAACGTCATCATCGACGGTGTCCCCGCGGGTGGCGAGGACGACTTCGTGGTGCGCGATACGGTAGGCCAGCCGCCGGTCATCGCCGACCCGAAAGATCATGTGGCCCTTGGCGAGTCACTCGGGCTGTTCGATCTCGAGCGAGGTGCCAAGGTCTCTGGCGCGCGCTTCTACTTCCTCACCGGGTATGGCGCACTGCTGCAGCTGGGTCTCATGCAGCTGGCGGTGCGGCTCGCGGTCGACAACGGCTTCACGCTCGTCATCCCGCCGGTCCTGGTGCGCCCCGAGATCATGGAGGGCACCGGCTTCCTCGGCGCGCACAGCGAGGAGGTGTACCGGCTCGAGGCGGATGACATGTACCTCGTCGGGACCTCGGAGGTACCGCTCGCCGGGTACCACTCGAACGAGATCCTCGATCTCTCGACGGGTCCCCTGCGCTACGCCGGCTGGTCGTCGTGCTTTCGGCGCGAGGCAGGCAGCCACGGCAAGGACACCAGGGGCATCATCCGCGTGCACCAGTTCGACAAGGTCGAGGGCTTCGTTTACTGCAGGCCTGAAGAGGCCGAGGCCGAGCACGAGAGGCTGCTCGGCTGGGAGCGCCAGATGCTGGCGAATATCGAGGTGCCCTACCGCGTGATCGACATCGCCGCAGGGGATTTGGGCGCATCCGCAGCGCGAAAGTACGACTGCGAGGCATGGATACCGACCCAGCAGACCTATCGGGAGCTGACCTCGACGTCGAACTGCACGACGTTTCAGGCCCGTCGGCTAGCGATTCGGTACCGCGACGAGAACGGCAAGCCGCAGGCGGCGGCGACGCTGAACGGGACGCTGGCCACCACCCGCTGGCTGGTGGCGATCCTGGAGAACCACCAGCAGCCCGACGGCAGCGTGCGAGTGCCCGAGGCGCTGGTGCCCTACGTCGGCACCGAAGTGCTGGAGCCCCGCTACTAGCGGTCCTCGAGAAGCTCGTCGAGCTTGGCGAGAAACTCCTTGGGCCGCTGCGGTGTGAATGCGGGCTTGGGCCGCGCACCGGCGACGTCGAGCGTCACCAGCGTGGACTTGATCGGCCGCCACACGTCCAGCGGTAGCCAGCGACGCAGATCCGAGCTGCCCCAGATGCGGAACCGTTGGGTGAACATGCCGAGTGGCTCGGCCTTGTAGCCACGGACCGCCCGCAGCGGAATGATCTTCGACGTGCCCGACGGAAAGTGGTAGCGCCGCAACGTAATAGCTTCGCGGTCGAGCTGGACCAGCCCGTCGTCGTAGTACTGGCGGGGTACGGCGCTCATATCCGCTCGCACCGCAATTCGTGGCCCCTGGACGTCAGGCACCGGCCGTTGTCCAGATTCCACTGCCAGCCGTGCAGGTTGCACGTCAGGGTCGACCCCTCCACCACGCCGAACTTCGACAGGTCGGCCTTGAGGTGCGGGCACCGGCGCTGCATCCGAAAGCCGTCCAACTCGATCGACGCCGTGTCGTCGTGGGCTTCGGCGAACCAGCCGTCGGCGTAGGCGATGCGTTCGTCGGTCAGGCATTTGAAGAACGTGTACAGGTACTCGTTGTATCCGCCGACCCGCCAGGCCGTGAACCGGGTGGACAAGAAGATGGTGTTGACCCAGTCGGGTTCTTCGTCGCGCAGCACCGTGCGGACGAGCTGCGGCGCGATTTCGAACCCGTATCGGAACTTCTCGTCTGGAATCGGTTCTCGCACCGCTCGTTTCGGGAAGTCCAGCACCACCGTCTCGGCCCCCATGCGCAGTTCCACAGGATACCCGATGCCGTCGCAGATCTGGTCGCTCTGGCTCATGATCGGCTCGAACCGTGCGCGCAGCGGCTCCAGCAGCGGCTCGCCTTCGGCGGGCGCCCAGCCGGACTTCTCGGCCGCCAGCACCGGCGCCATCCGGGTCGCGTAGTCGGCGATGTAATCGGCCTTGCGTGTGGTGAAGATCGCCTGCGCCTCGTCGTCCGGCACGGGGTGGGTCAACGAATTCAACTGTGAGCCAGTGAAATCGGCGGTCGAGCCGGGGATCATCAGCAGGCCGCCGTCATGGCCGTGCGCGCGCATCTGGTCGAGGAACACCATCTGGTCCGGGAAGATGTTTGCGGGGTCGCCGTGGTCGTCGTTGAGGTCGCGCAGCTCCGGATCCAGAAAGCACGGCGGACCGGCCGACGGCACCACCCAGGCGGCGCCTACCTGAGCGATGTACTGGCGACAGCGGTCCATCTGGCGCTGGCGCTTTTGGATGCCGAACGCCTCCTTGGCGCGCGCAGGCATGTCGTAGACCATCGGATACCAGATCGCGCCCGAGTACTGAAGCATGTGCACATCCACCTGACCGAAGTCGGTGTGCACCACGTCCAGGTCGACGGGACGGGCGTCGTTCATGTTGAACGCCACCGTCTCCCCGTCGTCGACGACGAGGCCGGAGTCGCCGATCGGACCGTCGGCCGGGGCACGCAACGCGATGACCATCACGTCGAGATCGCCCTTCGGGCCACTGACGGTGTGCTTGACGGAGTTGGTGGTCTCGAAGAACCGGTGGAAGCCGAGCCTTTCCAGCTCGCGCTGCAGATCGGGCACCGGGTAGTCGGGCAGCAGCACGACCGCGTCCTTGTTCACGTGGTCGCGCAGGTTCTCCGGATCGAAATGGTCCTTGTGGAGGTGTGAGACATAGAGGTAGTCACAGTCGCCGAGGGCGTCCCAGTCCAGCCCGCTGTTGTCGGGGAACGGGAACCACGACGCGAAGTACGCGGGGTTGCGCCAGGGGTCGCACAGAATGCTCCCGGCCTGCGTGTCGATCCGGAATCCGGCGTGCCCGACGCTCGTGACCTGCACCAATGCCCCTTCTCAGCGAATTACCCGTCCGGCCGATTCTAGTGGGAGGAAACGTCCCCGGCGTTCCACAGCCGCCGGTAGGTGCCAACCCGTTCCGGGTCAGGGTCGACACCGTAGCTGTCGAAGAGGTCGTCGGAGAAATCTCCGGCGTAGTTCCACGACAGCGACAGCGTTGCGACCGCCAGGTCGGCCCACCGGTCAGCGACTCCGAGGTCGCCGAGATCGACATGGCCGCTGCAGGATCCGTCATCGTCGACGAGGGTGTTGGGCGCACACGCGTCACCGTGACACACCACGAGGCGATCGACGGGCGGCGCGTCCGTCACCCAGGGCGGGGGACCGAACGGGCAGTCGGCGACCGGAAGGCGGTCGTGCAGCAGGCGCAGCCCGGCGCCGATGGCACGCGCTGCATCCCGCGGCCTGGCCACCCAGCGCGGATCGACAGCCGAGGAGCCGGGTAGCCCCGCCGTGTGTAACCACCCGTCACCGACGCCGAGCACCCGAGGCACCACGACGAAGTCGGCCGCCCATCGCAGGCGGTCGGCCTCGGCCACAAGGTGTGGTGCCCATCGTGTCGGCGACACTTTCACGTACTCACCGCCGCCGGCGATCCGGAAGGTGACCCCGCCCAGTTCGTTGACCCAGACCGCGGCCACGGGCCTGCCCGCCGCGAGTTCGGCGACGATGCCGGGCACTGGTACCGGCTCGGAAGGGATGCTCACCTGTCGCCCTCTCTGCGCAGAGCACTACGCTTGCTGCTGTGGAACCGGTATACGGGACTGTCATCCAATTCGCCCGGCTGATCTGGCGGGTGCAGGGGTTGAAGTTCACGATCACCGGCGTCGAGAACCTACCGGTCACCGGTGGCGCCGTCGTCGCGATCAACCACACCAGCTACTTCGACTTCACCTTCGCCGGACTGCCCGCCTACAAGCAGAAGCGCGGCCGCAAGGTGCGGTTCATGGCGAAGAAGGAAGTCTTCGACAACAAGATCACCGGGCCGATCATGCGCAGCCTGCGCCACATCGAGGTGGACCGGGACAGCGGCTCGGCCTCCTACGAGCAGGCCTGCCTGAAGCTGAAGGAAGGCGAGCTGGTCGGCGTCTATCCCGAGGCCACCATCAGCCGCAGTTTCGAGATCAAGGACTTCAAGTCGGGCGCTGCCCGGATGGCCATCGCCGCCGACGTGCCGATCGTTCCGCACATCGTCTGGGGCGCACAGCGCATCTGGACGAAGGACCACCCGAAGAAGATGTGGCGGCCCAAGGTGCCGATCTCGGTGGCGGTCGGCGAACCGATCATGCCCACGCTGCCCGCGTCCGAGCTGACCGCGCTGTTGCATTCGCGCATGCAGCATCTGCTGGAGCAGGTACAGGACAGCTACGGGCCCTATCCACCAGGCGAGTTCTGGGTGCCCCGTCGGCTCGGCGGCGGAGCGCCGTCGCTGGCCGACGCGAACCGGATGGACGTCGAGGAGGCCGCGCAGAAGGCTGCCCGCCGTGAGCAGGGGGGCCCGGCTGGAGCGTCGGGGTAGAGCACATGGAACCGGTTTTCCGGACGCTCGAGATCGCCTGCACTGCGGGCGTCGCCGTATCAGGGTCGCGCATCACCTACCACGGTCTGGAGAACATCCCCGATCGCGGTGGCGCGGTGATCGCGATCAACCACACCAGCTACCTGGACTGGATGCCGGCGGCACTTGCGGCATACAAGCGGCACCGGCGGCTGCGGTTCATGATCAAGGCGGAGATGGCCGAGGTGAAGATCGTCGACTTCTTGATCAGGCACACCGGGACCATCCCGGTCGACCGGCGGGCGGGTGCGGGCGCGTACGCGGTGGCAGTGGAGCGGCTGCGGTCGGGCGAGCTCGTCGCGGTGTACCCCGAGGCGACCATCAGCCGCAGCTTCGAGCTCAAGGAGTTCAAGACCGGGGCGGCGCGCATGGCGATCGACGCGCAGGTGCCGATCATCCCGCTGATCGTCTGGGGCGCGCACCGGCGGTGGACCAAGGACCATCCACGCAAGCTCGGGCGCGCGAAGATTCCGATGACCGTGGCGGTCGGCGCCCCCGTCCAGCCTGCCGACACCGTCGAGCAGACCGACGCCGCGATGCGCGAGGAGATGACGGGACTGCTGCACGACGTTCAGCAGTCCTACGAGCACCCCGAGGGCGCGTACTGGGTGCCGCGGCGCATGGGCGGCTCGGCTCCCACGATGGCGGAGGCGAAGACGCTGGACGAGGCCGAGCTGGCCGAGCGGGCGCGCAAACAGTCCGAGCGGCAGGCTAAGTGACCAAGGCGAGTAGCGCCGGCGGATCGCCGCGATGACCAAGGCGAGTAGCGCCGGCGGACCGCCGCGATGACACTGCCTTTACTGATCGCCAGTGACGTGGACGGCACGCTGCTCGACGCCGACGAGAAGGTCAGCTCCCGTACCCGCGCCGCCGTGCGCGCCGCCGTCGACGCGGGTGCTCGGTTCGTGTTGGCCACCGGGCGCCCGCCGCGGTGGGTGCACCCCGTGGTCGACGCGCTGGGGTTCGAGCCGATGGCGGTGTGCGCGAACGGTGCGGTGATCTACGACCCGGCCACCGACCGCATCGTGTCGGCCAGGACGCTGTCGGTCGATGAACTCGGTGAGCTCGCCGAGATCGCCACGCGCGTCATCCCCGGCGCAGGGCTCGCGGTGGAGCGGGTGGGTCGCAGCGCGCACGACGCGGCAACCCCGCAGTTCGTCAGCTCACCGGGCTACGAGCATGCGTGGCTCAACCCGGACAACACCGAGGTGTCCGTCGAGGATCTGCTCGGCGCACCGGCGATCAAGCTGTTGATCCGCAAGGCCGGCGCGCGCAGCTCAGACATGGCGGCAACGCTCGCCAAACACGTTGGTTTGCAAGGCGATATCACCTACTCGACAAACAACGGACTGATCGAAGTGGTGCCGCTTGGCATCAGCAAGGCCACCGGCGTCGAGGAGGTCGCGCGGCCGTATGAGATCACCGCCGAGGACGTGGTGGCGTTCGGTGACATGCCGAACGACATCCCGCTGTTGCGATGGGCCGGCCTCGGCGTGGCGATGGGCAATGCTCATCCCGAGGCGATCGAGGCGGCCAACGAGGTCACCGCGACCAACACCGACGACGGTGTGGCCCGGGTGCTGGAACGCTGGTGGCTGTAGTCAGGCGGGGTTGATGGGCTTGATGCGCTCGAGTTGCACCGGCGGCCCGTCATCCGACGGCGGCGGCAGTTCCTCGGGCATACCGTCGATAACCCTTGTCACCGTGCCCTTTTCGCGGTCGAAGTTCAGTGTGCCGTGCTGGAAGTTCTGCACGATCCACAGCGGTTCCTGGATTTCGGCGCTGGTCGGCAGTCCGAGCGCGCCCCGCTCGTAGCCCAACGACGCCCACGCGTTGTAGATCGCACCGGTGACCGGTTCGGCGCCGCTTTCCGGCGACCAGTAGACCGCCCCTTTGTCGAACGTCGCGTATCGGGCGCTGCCCTCGCCCGTCGCTTCGAGTGACTTCGGCTCGCCGAGCGCGCTGTTCTGGCCACCCATCTGCTCCCACTTGGCCAGGATCGCACCGCCGCGAAGCTGGTCGGTCAGGGTCGGCGGCGGGAGCGGCTCGTTGAAACGGGCCGCGATGTCCCGGATCTGGTCCATCACCGCGTACGCGGCGTTGCCCGGGCACTCGGTGATGCCGACGTCGCGGTGCGTGAAGATGCTGGGCAGCGTCGGAGTGGCGCCGCGTGGGAAGTGGGTGAACGATCCGCCGTCCGACGTCAAAACCACTGTGCCCCTTGGGTCGACGTGGTCAAGGCCGAGTCGCCAGCCCAGCAGCCGTCCAACCGTGCGGATCAGGATGGGCGTCGGCGGGACGTCCTCGAAGTTGCCGAGCATCGCCACGCCCCAGGTGTTCTTGTTGAAGCCACCCGTGTGCGCCCCCTCGACCGGTTGCGTGATGCCGCCGGCCCGCCCCTCGAAGACCTGGCCGTACTTGTCGACCAGCGCGTTGTATGCGATGTCGCACCAGCCCAAGGTGCGGGTGTGGTACGCGTAAATGGATCTGACGATGGCCGCCGAGTCCTGCGGCGAGTAGTCGTTGCTGCCCGCGGTGTGGTGCACGATGCCGGCGCGAACCCCGTCGTCGTACACCGTCCGCGGGCACTTCATCGATTCGTCGGCGCCCCACTGTGCGCGGGTGATGATGTTCGGCGGCTGGCCGGGGGCGGCGGCGGCGCTCGGCAGCGGCAGGTCGCCGAGAGGCGCGGTCGGCGGGCTGATGAGCACAGCGTTGATGTTCTGCCCGAACGGCGCCGTGGTGTTGGCCGGTATGTAGCCAAGGTCCGGCGGGTCGGCCTGCGCCTGCGGCTGCTGCGGGGCCGATGCCGGTGCGCCGCCCGGGCGGGTCACGGCGATCTGCACGGTGGTGGTGAGCCCGACGAAGACCGGTTCGGTGCCACGCGGTGCGGTCGACGCGTCGCCGACGCCGTCGAGGGCCTCGGCCTGATACCACGGTCCCCATGACCCGTCCGACTTCTTGGCGCGCACCCGCGCAGATGTGCCGCTCAGGTCCGCGGCGGTCAGCGCCACGAGGGAGAAGGGGGTGTTCTGGTGGACCTCGCGGACCGTATCGCCGCCGCCGATGCCGGTCAAGGGCTGCTGCGCAAGCTGGGTCTGCTCGGCGAGTGGGCGACGGTCGTCACCGAACGGGGTGCCCGCAACCGCGAACGGCAGTATCACCACGGTGCCCGCGATGGCGGTGAAAAGCATCGGGTGTCGACGGGACGGCACGGACCGATGTTACGTATGGGTCAGTTGTTACCAGTGATTCGACACGGCCGAACCGGCATCGAATGTCCTGAAACGGCGCCGCAGAGCCCGCCACTGGCTTCTGCGGCGCCGTTTGGGGGGCAGGACTTATCCGGCCGGGACGGGGGCCGGTGGTTCTGGGACAGCTGCGGGTACGGCCGGGATGCCGGGCTTCATCGCCGACGTGATCATCGGCATCACCACACCCTTGAGCAGATCGATCGCCTGGCCGGCACCCAATTGCTGTGCGGTGCTGCTCAGATTGCCGAGCAGGCCGGTGCTCCCGGTGCTCGCCGGCATCGCCGAGCCCAGGCTGTCGCCACCAAGGATCGGGTAGGAGGTGCCCAACCCGCCCGCGGTGGGGTCGAGCCCGATCGGCGCCGAGATCGGCACCTCACCCGGTGCGGGCAGGCCCGCGGCGTTCGAGATCGGTGTGGTGGCCAGCGCCGGGTTGGCTCCCGCGACGGGAGGCGTCGTCAGCCCACCGGGAACTGCTCCGGTCGGGCTGGTCAACGCCGGGTTCGGGGCACCGGCGCTGGTCGCCGCTGTTGGGTCGAGTAGCGCGGTGCTGGAGAGCGCCGGGTCGGTCAGCGGAGGCGTGGTACCGGGTAGGCCTGTCGCCGCGGGCGGCGTCGTCAGGCCAGGGGTACCGAGCGGGCTGGTAAGACCCGGCGTGGCCACCGGGCTGGTCAGACCGGGGGTGAGGCCCGGTGCGGTCAGGCCGCCGGGTGCGGTCAGGCCGCCGGGTGCCGTCAGGGCCGTCGAGTCACCCGTCAGTGCGGACGGCATCGACGGCAGGTTGATGCCGAACTGCGACAGCCCTTGGGAAAGGGCCGACATCAGCTCATTGGGCAGGTCGGTGACCATGGCCGCCTGCTGGAACTCGCGGGGTTGTGGCGCGGGCTGGGTCAGATCGGACAGGGCGGAAATGGCGAATGGACTCACGACGGCCAGGGCGGCGACCGCGCTCGTGGCTGTCGAGAGCCTGCGTCGACGTCGGTTAGGCACGGGAAGTCTCCTCAATATGTGGACTATGTAGTCATGCGTGGTACGTGAACGATGGTACTGGTGTGACTAATGGGTCTAGAGTGACGATGCGCAATCGTGAGCGAATCGCGACCTTGGCCCGCTATCGGATTCGGGTCGGCGCTTCGTGGTCGGATACCCTGGCTGCCGATGACCTCACCTGATCCCCGGGTCGCTTCGCTCCAGCCCGCCGGACGTTTCGACCTCTTCGTCGTCGGCTCCGGCTTTTTCGGCCTGACCATCGCCGAACGCGCGGCAACGCAGCTCGGCAAGCGCGTGCTCGTCGTCGACCGGCGCCCGCATATCGGCGGAAACGCGTACTCCGAAGCGGAGCCGCAGACCGGCATCGAGGTGCACAAGTACGGCGCGCATCTGTTCCACACCTCCAATAAGAGGGTGTGGGACTACGTGCGGCAGTTCACCGACTTCACCGGCTACCAGCACCGCGTGTTCGCGATGCACAACGGGCAGGCATACCAGTTCCCCATGGGGCTGGGCCTGGTGGCGCAGTTCTTCGGCAAGTACTTCACTCCCGACCAGGCACGCCAGCTCATCAAGGAGCAGTCCGCCGAGATCGACACCGCAGACGCCCAGAACCTCGAGGAGAAGGCCATCTCCTTGATCGGCCGCCCGCTCTACGAGGCGTTCGTCAAGGGCTACACCGCCAAGCAGTGGCAGACCGACCCGACAGAACTGCCCGCGGCCAACATCACCCGGCTACCGGTGCGCTACACCTTCAACAACCGCTACTTCAACGACACCTACGAAGGCCTTCCGGTCGACGGGTACACGGCGTGGCTGAAGAACATGGCCGCCGACGACCGCATCGAGGTGCGACTGGACACCGACTGGTTCGACGTCCGCGACCAACTACGAGCCGAGAGCCCGGACGCGCCGGTCGTCTACACCGGCCCGCTGGACCGCTACTTCGACTATGCCGACGGCCGGCTCGGCTGGCGCACACTGGATTTCGAGGTCGAGGTGCTGCCGACGGGCGACTTCCAGGGCACGCCCGTGATGAACTACAACGACCTCGATGTGCCCTACACCCGCATCCACGAGTTCCGGCACTTCCACCCCGAGCGGGAATACCCCGCCGACAAGACGGTGATCATGCGGGAGTATTCACGATTCGCCGATGACGAAGACGAGCCCTACTACCCGATCAACACCGAGGCCGACCGTTCGTTGCTGGCCGCATACCGGGCCAGGGCCAAGGCCGAGACCGCCGAAGCCAAGGTGCTGTTCGGCGGGCGGCTGGGCACCTACCAGTACCTCGATATGCACATGGCCATCGCCAGCGCGCTGAGCATGTACGACAACGTCCTGGCCCCGCACCTGCGCGACGGCGCTTCGCTGGACGAAGGCGCCGCGGAATGAGCGGCACCGCGGTCAGCCTGCTGGCCCGCATCATCCTGCCGCGGCCCGGCGAACCGCTCGACGTGCGCAAGCTCTACATCGAGGAGTCGAGCACCAACGCCCGCCGCGCCCATTCCGCGACCCGGACGACGCTGCAGATCGGTGCCGAATCGGAAGTGTCGTTCTCGACGTACTTCAACGCGTTCCCGGCGAGCTACTGGCGACGTTGGTCGACGCTCACCTCGGTGGTGCTGCATGCGGAGCTGACCGGCACGGGCCGAGTCGACGTGTACCGGAGCAAGGCGACCGGCGCCAGGATCTTCGTCGAGGGCAGGCCGTTCCACCATGACGGCGAGGAGCCGCAGGCGGTCGAATTCGAGGTGGGCCTAGAGCCTTTCGAGGACGGCGGCTGGATCTGGTTCGACATCACCAGCGACACCCCGGTGACCCTGCAGAACGCCGGCTGGCACGCGCCGGTGCCCGCCCCGGGCACCGCGAACGTCGCGGTGGGCATCCCGACGTTCAACCGACCGGGCGACTGCGTCAACGCGATGCGTGCGCTCACGTCAGACCCATTGGTCGACAACGTGATTGGCGCGGTGATCGTGCCCGACCAGGGCACCGCGAAGGTGCGTGACCATCCGGAGTTCGCCGAGGCCGCCGCGCCCCTGGGCAACCGGCTGTCGATTCACGACCAACCCAACCTCGGTGGCTCCGGCGGCTACAGCCGCGTGATGTATGAAGCCCTGAAGAACACCGACTGTCAGCAGATCCTGTTCATGGACGACGACATCCGCATCGAACCCGACTCGATTCTGCGGGCATTGGCCATGAACCGCTTCGCCAAGACACCCACCTTGGTCGGCGGTCAGATGCTCAACCTCCAGGACCCGGCGCACCTGCACGTGATGGGCGAGGTGGTGGGCCGCCACGACTTCATGTGGACCAACGCTCCGCACACCAAATACGACCATGACTTCGCCCGAAAACCTTTGAACGACCGGTATTCCGACAGCAAGCTGCTGCACCGCAGGATCGACGTCGACTACAACGGCTGGTGGATGTGCATGATCCCGCGCGCGGTCGCCGACGAGCTGGGCCAGCCGCTGCCGCTGTTCATCAAGTGGGACGACGCCGACTACGGGTTACGTGCCGCCGAGCACGGCTATCCCACGGTCACCATGCCGGGCACCGCGATCTGGCACATGGCGTGGAGTGACAAGGACGACGCGATCGACTGGCAGGCCTACTTCCATCTGCGTAACCGGCTGGTGGTGGCGGCGTTGCACTGGGACGGTGACATCCGGGGCCTGGTCCGCAGCCACTTGAAGGCCACGCTGAAACATCTTCTGTGTCTTGAGTATTCGACGGTTGCCATCCAGAACAAGGCGATGGACGACTTTCTCGCAGGCCCCGAGCACATCTTCTCGATCCTGGAGTCCGCCCTGCCGGAGGTGCACCGACTTCGCCGCGACTACCCCGACGCGGTGATACTGCCGTCGGCGACCGAACTGCCCCCGCCCTCGGGGATCGTGGGCCGTGTCGGAGAGCCGAAGACCCCGCCCGGCAAGGCGGTTCGGCTCGTTCGTGGCGTGCTGCACAACTTCACCAAAGTCGACCCGGCGCATCATGAGCGGCCACAGATGAACGTGCCCACCCAGGACTCCCGGTGGTTCCTTCTGTGCACTGTGGACGGCGTGACCGTCACGACGGCGGACAGCCGCGGAGTGGTGTACCGGCAGCGTGACCGGACGAAAATGCTTGCGCTCCTGCGCGAATCGCTGCGTCGCCAGCGCAAGCTGGTCAAGCGCTTCGACGCGATGCGCAAGGCCTACCGCGAGGCTCTGCCCGTGCTGTCCAGCAAGGAGAAGTGGGAGACCGTTCTGCTCGAGCCAGGCTCGCATGGATGAGGCCCCTCGCGGTGAGGAAGCCGCGTTGGTGGCGGTGCAGTCCGCACTGGCCGACCGGCCCGGTGTGCTTGCGGGCGCGCGCGCCCTTTCCCACTTCGGCGAGCACAGCATCGGCTGGCTGGCCGTCGCCGGGCTCGGTGCGCTGTTGGCGCCCCGGCGGCGACGGGCGTGGCTGGCCGCCGGGATCGGCGCCTTCGCCGCCCACGCCGCGGCGGTGGTGATCAAGCGAGTGGTTCGGCGGGAACGCCCGCACCATCCGAGCATCGTCGTCAACGTCGGAACGCCGAGCCGGCTCAGCTTTCCCTCCGCGCACGCCACCTCGACCACCGCGGCTGCGATACTGATGGCGCGACCGACGGGGTTGCCGCTGCCTGCCCTGCTCGTGCCGCCGATGGCGTTGTCCCGATTGGTTCTCGGCGTGCACTATCCGAGTGATGTGATCACCGGCGTGGCGGTCGGCGCGGCTGTCGCGAAGGTGGTGGGCTTGATCGCGGACCGGGTCGAAGGAGACTCATGAGCATCTCGAGTGACAGCAGTGCAGAGAGCGCGGCGAAGATGACCGAAGAACCGGAACCCGTCAAAGGCCCGCCCCGCAACGTCGTCACCGGCCTGATCAAGGCGGCCCGGCCGCGCCAGTGGGTGAAGAACCTGCTCGTGCTCATCGCGCCGGTCGCGGCCTTCGGCAGCGACGTGCACTACGACTTCCGCGAGGTGGCGGTCAAGGTCTCGATCGCGTTCGTGGCGTTCTCCCTCGCCGCGTCGTCGGTGTACCTCGTCAACGACGCCCGCGACGTCGAGGCGGATCGCGCGCACCCGACCAAGCGGTATCGGCCCATCGCGGCAGGTGTGGTGCCCGCATGGCTGGCCTACTGCACGGCGGCGGTGCTCGCGGCAGCAGCGCTCGCGGTGTCCTTTTTGGCCACCCCGAACCTGGCCGGGGTGATCGGGGTGTACATCGCCATGCAGCTGGCGTACTGCTTCGGCCTCAAACACCAAGCGGTGCTCGATATCTGCATCGTGTCCTCGGCGTATTTGATCAGGGCGATCGCCGGCGGCGTGGCCGCCGACATCCCGCTGTCGCAATGGTTCCTGCTGGTGATGACCTTCGGCTCGCTGTTCATGGTGGCGGGCAAGCGCTACGCCGAGCTGCAGCTCGCCGAGAGGACCGGGGCGAAGATCAGAAAGTCCCTCGAGAGCTACACGTCGACATATCTGCGCTTCGTCTGGACGCTGTCGGCCACCGCGATGGTGGTCTGCTACGGGCTGTGGGCCTTCGAGCGCGATGGCGCCAACGCTTCCTGGTACGCGGTCACGATGATCCCGTTCACGATCGCGATCCTGCGCTACGCCGTCGACGTCGACGGCGGGCTGGCGGGCGAGCCGGAGGAGATCGCGTTGAAGGACCGGGTGCTGCAGCTTCTGGCCGTCGCGTGGATCGGAACCATCGGTGCCGCAGTCTTCTTCGGCTGACCGGCTTGCCGGCACGCCCCCGGGTCGACTGGCGCGCTGGCCCGCCTTTCCCTACGACATCTCCGCCCGGATCAGCCTGTGGCTGAGCGTGCTGGCCGTCGCGGCACTGTTCGGATGGGGCGCCTGGCAGCGCCGCTGGATCGCCGACGACGGGCTCATCGTGTTGCGCACGGTGCGAAACCTGTTGGCGGGCAATGGCCCCGTCTTCAACGAAGGGGAGCGCGTCGAGGCGAACACGTCGACGCTGTGGACGTACCTGAACTATCTCGGCGCCGTGGTCGGCGGGCCGGCCCGACTCGAGTACGTGGCCCTGGTGCTGGCGTTGGTGCTCAGCGTGGCGGGTGTCGTCTTCCTGATGCTCGGCGCCGGTCGCCTCTACGCGCCGAGCCTTCAGGGCCGTCGCGCACTGCTGCTGCCGGCCGGCGTGCTGGTCTACATCGCAGTACCGCCCGCCCGCGACTTCGCCACCTCGGGACTCGAAAACGGTTTGGCGCTGGCCTATCTCGGCCTGTTGTGGTGGATGATGGTGTGCTGGTCGCAGGCGTTGCGCGCCTATCCCGACGCGAGAGCCAATTCTGCCAACGTCGTCAGCCCGGTGTTCGATTCGGCGCTGGCCTTCGTGGCGGGCTTTTCGGTACTGGTGCGTCCGGAACTGGCGTTGGTCGGCGGCCTGGCGTTGGTGATGATGCTGATCGCGGCGCGGGGTTGGCCGCGCCGGATCCTGATAGCGGTGGCGGGCGGGCTGGTTCCGGTCGCTTATCAGATCTTCCGGATGGGCTACTACGGATTGCTTTTTCCCGGAACGGCTTTGGCGAAGGACGCCGCGGGGAACAAGTGGTCCCAGGGCTGGATCTACCTGACCAACTTCGACCAGCCCTACCTGTTGTGGCTACCCGCGCTGCTGCTGGCGGTGCTCGCGCTGGTGCTGCTCGCCAACCGCGGCCGCCCGTGGTGGATCCGGCGCCCGACACCGTACGGCTACAGCCGGCTGGCGCGGGTCGTGCAGAGCCCGCCCGCGGTGGTGATCTTCATCGTCGTCAGCGGGCTGCTGCAGGCCCTGTATTGGATTCGCCAGGGCGGCGACTTCATGCACGGCAGGGTCCTGCTCACGCCGCTGTTCTGCCTGCTGGCACCGGTGGCGGTGATCCCCGTGCTGTCGCCGGACGGCGCCAGGTACAGCCGCGGAGCCGGATATCAGTTCGCCGCCGTGACCGCGGTGCTGTGGCTGGCGGTGGTCGGCTGGTCGTTGTGGGTCGCGAACACGCCGGGCATGGGTGAGGACGCCACCCGGGTGACCTACACGGGGATCGTCGACGAACGGCGGTTCTACTCCCAGGCCACCGGCCACGCGCATCCGCTGACCGCCGCCGACTATCTGGACTACCCGCGGATGCGCGCGGTGCTGGTCGCCCTCAACAACACCCCCGACGGCGCGCTACTGCTGCCTTCGGGAAACTACGACGTGTGGGACGTGGTGCCCGCAGAACCCCCGCCACCCGATATGCCGCCCGAGGTGAGAAAGGCCTACATCGGCCCTCACACAGTGTTTTTCACCAACCTCGGCATGCTGGGCATGAACGTCGGCCTCGACGTTCGGGTCATCGACCAGATCGGCCTCGCCAATCCATTGGCGGCCCACACCGCGCGATTGGAAGACGCACGCATCGGCCACGACAAGAACCTGTTCCCCGACTGGGCCGTCGCCGAGGGTCCCTTCTTGAAGAAGCCGCCGTACATCCCGCCTTATCTCGACCAGGACTGGATCGCGCAGGCGCAGGCGGCGCTGAAATGCCCGGCCACCGACGCCATGCTGAACTCGATCCGCAGCCCGATGGGTGTGCGGCGATTCCTGTCAAATGTGGTGCACGCGTACGAACTCACCAAGTACCGAATCGACCGGGTACCGGAGTACGAGCTCATCCGCTGTGGGCTGGAAGTGCCGCCGCCGACGGCCCCCGCGTACCACGGCATGCCTGCCACGGGACCCTGACCTCAACGATTTGGCAGGCGGCCAAATCTTCTGCTTTGGTAACGCGGCGGCCCCATCGGGGCGATAACCAATCAACGCATGCCGTTTGTACGGCGCTGATCCATGAACGGACGGTAAACGCAGCAGATGCTGAGTCGCTTACTCGTGGCCTTGGCGGCGCTGTTGATGCTGCCCGCCCTGACCACCCTGCCGGCTGCGCAGGCCTTCTCCCGGGATGGCCTGCCGGTGGAGTACCTCGACGTCTATTCGGCGGCGATGGGACGGAACGTCAGGGTCCAGTTCGAGGCAGGAGGACCGAAGGCGGTCTACCTTCTCGACGGCTTGCGGGCCCAGGACGACTACAGCGGATGGGACATCAACACCTCTGCTTTCGACTGGTTCCACGATTCCGGCATCTCGGTCGTGATGCCCGTCGGCGGGCAGTCCAGCTTCTACACCGACTGGTATTCGCCGTCGAGCTTCAACAACCAGACCTACACATACAAGTGGGAGACGTTCCTGACCCAGGAGCTGCCCGCGTGGCTGGCCGCCAACAAGCAGGTATCCCCGACAGGCAACGGAGTGGTCGGGCTGTCGATGTCGGGCGGGGCGGCGCTGATCCTGTCGGCGTACCACCCGGCACAGTTCAGGTACGCGGCCTCGCTGTCGGGCTTCCTCAACCCGTCGGCGCTCGTCATGCAGCAGGCGATCCGCGTGGCGATGCTCGACGCAGGCGGCTACAACGTCGACAACATGTGGGGGCCGCCGTGGGATCCGTCATGGAAGCGAAACGACCCGCTCAAGCAGGTCTCCCGCATCGTCGGCAACGGCACTCGTCTGTGGATCTACTGTGCACCCGGCGGTACCACCCCGCTGGACCAGGGCGCCGACCCCAACCAGGCGTTCAATGCGGACAGCCTCGAGGGCATGGCCTACAAGAGCAATAAGGACTTCCAGGCGGCCTATCAGGCGGCCGGCGGAAGCAACGCGACATTCCAGTTCCCGGCCGCTGGCAACCATGCCTGGCCGTACTGGGGCGCCCAGTTGCAGGCGCTCAAACCAGACCTGATCGCAACACTCAACGGCTGAGCGGCGACCAGGGAGGACAGAAGCTGACAAGAGATATCACACCAAGGTGTGGTTGACTACACAGGCACCTGGGCCGAGTGGGGCTTGGATCCTGGGTGCGGCATACGACAGATGGGATAGATGAAGCATGAAGTTCGTTGGGAAGATGCGCGGCGCCTGGGCGCGCCGGCTCACGGTCGCGGCTGTCGCAGCCGCCGTGCTGCCCGGCCTGGTCGGCCGCCGTCGGAGGCTCGGCGACTGCGGGGGCGTTCTCAAAGCCGGGTCTGCCGGTCGAGTATCTGATGGTTCCGTCAGCGGGGATGGGCCGTGACATCAAGGTCCAGTTCCAGAACGGTGGGCCCAACGCGCCTGCGGTGTACCTGCTCGACGGTCTGCGCGCGCAGGACGACTTCAACGGCTGGGACATCAACACCCCGGCGTTCGAGTGGTACGTCGACTCCGGTCTCGCGACGGTGATGCCGGTCGGCGGCCAGTCCAGCTTCTACAGCGACTGGTACTCACCGGCGTGCGGCAAGGCTGGTTGCTCCACCTACAAGTGGGAGACGTTCATCAGCAGTGAACTCCCCGCGTACCTCGCTGCCAACAAGGGCGTCGACTCCAGCCGCACCGCTGCGGTCGGTCTGTCGATGGCCGGTTCGGCCGCGTTGACGATGGCGATCTACCACCCGAACCAGTTCCAGTACGCGGCGTCGCTGTCCGGCTTCCTGAACCTCTCCGAGGGCTGGTGGCCGATGCTGGTCAACACGTCGATGGGCGACGCGGGCGGCTACAAGTCCAAGGACATGTGGGGCCCTTCGAGCGACCCGGCCTGGAAGCGCAACGATCCGATGGTCAACATCGCCACGCTGGTCGCCAACGGCACCCGCATCTGGGTGTACTGCGGCAACGGCAAGCCCGGCGACGTCAACGGTGAAATCGCCGGCGACAACTTCAACGCGAAGTTCCTCGAAGGCTTCACGCTGCGGACGAACAAGACCTTCCAGGAGCAGTACATCGCAGCGGGCGGTAAGAACGGTGTGTTCAACTTCCCGTCCGCCGGTACGCACAGCTGGGAGTACTGGGGTGCGCAGCTGCAGCAGATGAAGCCCGACATCCAGCGGGTGCTCGGTGCGACAGTGCAACCGTCCACCCCGGTGGCGGGCACGGCGCCGGTCAGTGAGGCGTCGGCGGCGGCACCTGCTGCCCAGGGCGGCTAACCAGAGCTGTTCATAGCCATGACACGGTCGGCGGCGGTGATCCTTCGGGGTCGCCGCCGCCAGCCATTTCGGGGTCCTCTCGGCAGTGATGTGGTTCACTACCTTGCGGCGGGGACAGCCAAACGTGAGGGTGGGTAGATGCGTGCGATGATTCGAGCGATTTTGTCCGTGGTGCTTGCCGCAGGTCTGCTGTCGGCGGTGTCGCCGATCGCGAGGGCCGCCGGCGTCGAGATGCTGATGGTGCCGTCGGCGGCGATGGGCCGCGATATCCCGGTCGCCTTCCAGGGCGGCGGCCCGCACGCCGTCGTGCTGCTCGACGCGTTCAACGCCGGACCGGATGTGAGCAACTGGGTGACGGCGGGCAACGCGATGAACACCCTCGCGGGCAAGGGCATCTCGGTGGCCGCACCCGCTGGTGGCGCATGGAGCATGTACACCAACTGGGAGCAGGACGGCAGCAAGCAGTGGGAGACGTTCCTGGCTGACGAGCTGCCCACCTGGTTGGCCGCCAACAAGGGGCTGGCGCCGAACGGGCACGCCATCGTCGGGGCCGCCCAGGGCGGCACGGGCGCGATGACGATGGCGGCGTTCCATCCCGACCGGTATCGCTATGCCGGTTCACTGTCGGGCTTCCTGACGCCGTCGAACACCTACATGAATGGTGCGATCACCGACGGCCTCGCGCGCTACGGCGGGGCGGACATCCGGGATATGTGGGGATTGCCACAGTTGGGTCGGTGGAAATGGCACGATCCCGACGTCCACGTTCAGTTGCTGGCCGACAACAACACCCGGCTGTGGGTGTTCAGCCCGCAAACACTGGGCTGCAGTGACGGTCCGGCCATGATCGACTACTGCGACCAGGCACAAGGCAGCAACCGCACGTTCTATCAGCACTACCGGTCGGTGGGCGGGCACAACGGGCACTTCGACTTCCCGACGGGTGGCCAGCACGACTGGTCGACATGGGGCCCGCAGTTGGCGGCCATGTCCGGTGAGCTCGTCACCACCATCAAGTAGCTCAATAGCGCCGGTACCTTGGAGGAGTGCAGCACACGGTTCGGCGTCGGCCGAGGTGGTCGGTCGGGTTCGCCGTAGCGTCGTCGCTCGTCGGACCCGTCGCCGCCCTGGTGACCGGCTGCACGTCCGGTGACGGCATGTTGCCCACGATGTCGGTGCCGCCCCCCTCGACGATGCAGTCCCGCGCCCAAGCCAAGGGTGCGACTCCTCCGCCCTCCGAAGGCGACGTGCCGAACTTGACCGTGACCGCCCAGCAGCGGTCCTACCTCGATGCGTTGAAGGCCACCGGCGTGCGGCCGTCGAGCGATCTGCTCGCCCTGAGCATCGGGTCCTACGTCTGCCAGGCACAGGCCGCCAAGCAGTCCGACCAGGCCGTGCGCGACTATGTGACGCCGTTGGTCCGCACCGACGTGCGCAACACGGACCTGAATACCGTGGCGCCGCCTGCGGCTGAGGTCGACGCCGCCACCGCCGACTACATTCGGATCGCTACCGAACGACTCTGCTGAGGAGACACCGCCCACCCATGGCCACCAAAAGTCGACGCAAGCGCCACCGGATCCTCGCCCTCGTCGCGGCGGGGGCGATGGCGCTGGTGGTTGCGCTTGTCGTGGCCGTGGTGTGGATCGTGATCCGTCAGCCCGAGAAGGCGAACAACGCCGTCCCGCCCAGTGCGGTGCCGCCCTCGGCGGTGCAGACCACCCCCGGCACGAAGCCGCGCCCGGAGTTCCAGGACGCCAGCTGCCCTGATGTGCAGCTCATCTCGATCCCCGGCACCTGGGAGTCGTCGCCGCAACTCGACCCGGTCAACCCGGTGCAGTTCCCGCTCGCGTTGCTGCTCAACGTCACGAACCCGATCCGCGCGCAGTTCGGCACCGACCGGCTCGCGATCTTCACCGTTCCCTACACCGCGCAGTTTCACAATCCGCTGTCGTCCGACGGCCAGATGTCTTACAACGACAGCCGCGCCGAAGGCACCCGCGCCGCGGTGCAGGTGATGAAGGACGTCAACAACCGCTGCCCGCTGACCAGCTATGTGCTCGTCGGCTTCTCCCAGGGCGCGGTGATCGCGGGCGACATCGCCAGCGACGTCGGAAACGGCCGCGGCCCGGTCGACGCGGACCTCGTGCTCGGTGTCACGACGATCGCGGACGGCCGCAGGCAGACGGGTGTCGGTATGGACATCGGACCGAATCCCGCCGGCCAGGGCGCCGAGATCACGCTGCAGGAGGTGCCGATGCTCGAGGCCATGGGGCTGACGATGACCGGGCCGCGCCCGGGCGGCTTCGGTGTGCTCAACGACCGCACCAACGAGATCTGTGCGACCGGCGACTTGATCTGCTCGGCCCCCGAGGAGGCGTTCTCGATCACCAACCTGCCCAGAACGATGGAGATCCTCGGCGGCGGCGCGGGGCAGCCCGTGCATGCCATGTACGCCACCACGCAGTTCTGGAATCTGGACGGTCAGCCGGCCACACAATGGACATTGGATTGGACGAAGAACATCATCGATAACGCACCGCATCCAAAACATGGCTGACATGTGACCGCGCCAGATTTGGACTGTGCCAAGCGGTCGCCTAACATTAAGAAATAACTAAGACTGATGACAGACGGCTGGGCGAAAAGCGCTGGTCACAAGGCATTGCAGGCCGCGCGAACGCGCCTCAGACTTGTGGTCGGACAGCGAACACCGACGCCTCGGTAACATCTTGCGAGGTTGGGGGTCCGCGCGGACGACGAAGTCCCTCGCGATCCGCCGCTGTGGCCCGACGGTCCACGTGAGCATGCGTATCGCGACGAGTGTGGTTTTGACAGGAGAGTGCGATGGGGTTCCATAACCCGTTCGTCAAGGACGGACAGATCAGGTTTCCGGACAACGGAAGCCTGGTTCTTCACGTCGAGCGATGGACCAAGGTACGTGGAGACAAGGTCGCCTACCGATTCCTGGACTTCTCCGCCGAGCGCGACGGCGTCGAAAGGGATTTGAACTGGGCCGACTTCGGGGTGCGGAACCGCGCGGTGGGCGCCCGCCTCCAGCAGGTGACCGAGCCCGGCGATCGGGTCGCCATCCTGTGCCCGCAGAACCTCGAGTACCTCATCGCGTTCTTCGGCACGCTGTACTCCGGCCGCATCGCGGTCCCACTGTTCGATCCGAGCGAGCCCGGTCACGTCGGCCGGCTGCACGCCGTCATCGACGACTGCCACCCGTCGGCCATCCTCACCACCACGGAGGCCGCCGAGGGGGTACGCAAGTTCTTCCGCACCAGGCCGGCCAAGGAACGACCACGGGTGATCGCGGTGGACGCGGTGCCCGATGAGGTCGGCGCCACCTGGGAACCGGTCGAGGTGAAGCACGACACCATCGCCTATCTGCAGTACACCTCGGGTTCGACGCGTATCCCGACGGGTGTGCAGATCACGCATCTGAACCTGGCCACCAACGTGGTGCAGGTGATCGAGGCACTCGACGGTGAGGAAGGCGACCGCGGTGTGTCCTGGCTGCCCTTCTTCCACGACATGGGCCTGATCACCTGCATGATCTCGCCGATGATCGGCCACTACGTCACGTTCATGACCCCGGCCGCGTTCGTTCGTCGACCCGGCCGCTGGATCCGCGCGATGGCGCGCAAGCCCGATGACACCGGCGGCGTCATCTCCGTGGCACCGAACTTCGCCTTCGATCACGCCGCGGCCAGGGGACTGCCCAAGGACGACGAACCGCCGCTGGACCTGTCCGTCGTGAAGTGCATCCTCAATGGCAGCGAGCCCATCTCCGCCGCCACCGTGCGCCGGTTCAACGAAGCGTTCGGCCCGTACGGCTTTGAGCCGCAGGCGATCAAGCCGTCCTACGGCCTCGCGGAGGCGACGCTGTTCGTCTCCACCACCCCGATGGGCGACCACCCGAGCATCATTCACGTCGATCGGGAGGCGTTGAACACCGGCACGTTCGTCGAGGTGCCCGCGGATTCACCGAGCGCCGTGGCCCAAGCCGGTGCGGGCAAGGTCGGCATCTCCGAGTGGGCGGCCATCGTCGACGCCGAGACCGCCTCCGAACTGCCCGACGGCCAGATCGGTGAGATCTGGATCAGCGGCCAGAACATGGGCACCGGTTACTGGGGCAGGAAGGACGAGACCGCCAAGACTTTCCAGAACATCCTGAAGTCGCGGACCAATCCGTCGCACGCCGAAGGCGCGACCGACGACGCGCTCTGGGTGCGCACCGGCGACTACGGCGCCTACCACGACGGCGAGCTCTACATCACCGGGCGCGTCAAGGATCTGGTCATCATCGACGGCCGCAACCACTACCCACAGGACCTCGAGTACTCCGCGCAGGAGTCGACGAAGGCGCTGCGCACCGGTTTCGTGGCGGCGTTCTCGGTGCCCGCCAACCAGCTGCCCGACGAGGTTTTCGAGAACGCCCACGCCGGTCTCAAGCGCGATCCCGACGACACCTCCGAGCAGCTGGTCATCGTCGGCGAACGGGCGCCAGGCGCGCACAAGCTGGACCTGGAACCGATCATCGACGGCATTCGTGCCGCGATCGCGGTGCGCCATGGCGTCACCGTGCGCGATGTGTTGTTGACCCCCGCCGGTGCGATTCCGCGCACCTCCAGCGGCAAGATCGGCCGCCGCGCCTGCCGCGCCGCATACCTGGACGGAAGCCTGCGTAGCGGGAAGGTGGCCAACGCTTTCCCCGACGAAACCGACTGAAGCAGAAAATGACTGATACACAACCGGATTCGCAGAACACCCCTTTGTCCCCCGAAGCCGCAACGGCGGCGACGCCGACTGAGGCGACCGACTGAGGCGAACGACGAAGGCTTCAAGCTGGCCGCCGAACGGCCCGCTACGCCTGCGCGCACCGACATGACCGTCGCCGAGATGCGCGAGTGGCTGCGCAACTGGATCGCCAACGCCACCGGCCAGTCCGCCGACGGCATCGACGAGTCCGCAGCGATGGTCGAGCTGGGGCTGTCCTCGCGCGACGCGGTAGCGATGGCCAGCGATATCGAGGACCTCACCGGTGTGACGCTGACGGCCACCGTCGCGTTCCGGCACCCGACGATCGAGTCGTTGGCCACCGTCATCGTCGAGGGCGAGCCGGAGGTCGACGACACCGCCGACGACTTCGACTGGTCGCGCGACGTCGACAAGGACGACATCGCCATCGTCGGCCTGGCCACCCGCTTTCCCGGCGACATGAACACCCCCGCCGAGATGTGGCAGGCGCTGCTCGAGGGCCGCGACGGGATCACCGATCTGCCCGAGGGGCGCTGGGTGGAGTTCCTCGAGGAGCCGACTCTGGCGGCGCGCGTCGCCAAGGCGCGCACCCGTGGCGGATACCTTTCCGACATCAAGGGGTTCGACGCCGAGTTCTTCGCGCTGGCGAAGATGGAGGCCGACAACATCGACCCGCAGCAGCGGATGGCGCTCGAGCTGACATGGGAAGCCTTGGAGTACGCGCGCATCCCGGCCTCGGCGCTGCGCGGCGAGAGCGTCGGCGTCTACATCGGCAGCTCCACCAACGATTACAGCTTCCTGGCGATGGCCGATCCGTCGACGGCCCACCCGTACGCCATCACCGGAACGGCGAGTTCGATCATCGCCAACCGGGTGTCGTATTTCTACGACTTCCGCGGCCCGTCGATCGCCATCGACACCGCGTGCTCGAGCTCGTTGGTCGCCGTGCACCAGGGAGTGCAGGCGCTGCGTAGCGGCGAGGCGGACGTGGTGCTGGCCGGCGGGGTCAACGCGCTGGTCACCCCGCTCGTCACGATCGGGTTCGACGAAGTCGGCGGCGTGCTGGCGCCCGACGGCCGGATCAAGTCGTTCTCGCAGGACGCCGACGGCTATGCGCGCTCCGAGGGTGGCGGCATGCTGGTGCTCAAGCGCGTAGCCGATGCCCGGCGCGACGGCGACGAGATCCTCGCGGTCATCGCGGGCAGCGCGATCAACCATGACGGCCGCTCCAACGGCATGCTGGCGCCCAATCCCGACGCGCAGGCCGAAGTGCTCCGCAAGGCGTACAAGGACGCAGGCATCAACCCGCGCGACGTCGACTACATCGAGGCGCACGGCACCGGCACCATCCTCGGTGACCCGATCGAGGCCGATGCGCTCGGCCGGGTCGTCGGCAAGGGACGTGCGGCGGACAATCCAGCGCTGCTCGGTGCGGTGAAATCCAATGTGGGCCACCTGGAATCGGCGGCGGGGGCCGCCAGTCTCGCCAAGATGACGCTGGCGCTGCGCAACGACAAGCTGCCGCCGTCGATCAACTACACCGGCCCCAACCCGTACATCGACTTCGACGCGGTGCACTTGAAGGTGAACGACACCGTCACCGATTGGCCGCGCTACAGCGGGCACGCCATCACCGGTGTCTCGGGCTTCGGCTTCGGCGGCGCCAACGCGCACCTGGTGCTGCGTGAGGTGCTGCCGTCGGATCTGGTCGAGCCGGAACCGGAACCGGAGTCCGTGTCTGAGGGGAAGCACGCCGCCTCCGATGCCGACGCCGTGTATGTCGGCGGCGTCCGGATGGACGAGTACGGCGAGTTCATCCAGGAGGATGATGCCGGGGACTTCTTCGGCCAGCATGCCTACGACACCGACGAGCGCGAGCCCGAACTGCCCGGCCTGACCGATGAGGCCAAGCGGCTCAAGGAAGTAGCGCTTGCGGAGGATGGAAGCCGAAGAGCCCCACACACCTGTTGTGCCGCTGGCTGTTTCGGCATTCCTGACGTCCCGCAAGAAGGCCGCGGCCGCCGAGCTGGCCGACTGGATGGACAGCCCGGAGGGACGAGCCTCCTCGCTGGATTCGATCGGCCGGTCGCTGTCGCGGCGTAACCACGGCCGGTCGCGCGCAGTGGTGATGGCGCACGACCACGATGAGGCGATCAAGGCGTTGCGCGCGCTCGCCGACGGCAAGCAGAGCCCGAACGTCTACAGCGCCGACGGGCCCGTCACCAACGGACCCGTGTGGGTGCTGGCGGGATTCGGTGCGCAGCACCGCAAGATGGCCAAGAGCCTGTATCTGCGCGACGAGGTTTTCGAAGAGTGGATCGACAGGGTCGACACGCTGGTCCAGGACGAGCTGGGGTACTCGATCGTCGAGCTGATCCTCGACGATTCGCAGGACTACGGCATCGAAACGACCCAGGTCACCATCTTCGCGATCCAGATCGCGCTCGGTGAGCTGCTCAAGCACCACGGCGCGAAACCCGGTGCGGTGGTTGGCCAGTCACTCGGCGAGGCCGCGGCCGCTTACTTCGCCGGTGGGCTGTCACTTGCCGACGCCACCCGCACGATCTGCTCGCGTTCACACCTGATGGGTGAGGGCGAGGCGATGCTGTTCGGCGAGTACATCCGGTTGATGGCACTCGTCGAGTACTCCGCAGAAGAGATCAAGACGGTGTTCTCCGACTATCCCGATCTGGAGGTGTGCGTCTACGCCGCACCGACACAGACGGTGATCGGCGGACCGCCGGAACAGGTCGACGCGATCATCGAGCGGGCCGAGAAAGAGGGCAAGTTCGCCCGCAAGTTCCAGACCAAGGGCGCCAGCCACACCCAGCAGATGGATCCGCTGCTCGGTGAGCTGGCCGCCGAGTTGCAGGGCATCGAACCGCGTCCGCTCACCACCGGCTACTTCTCCACGGTGCACGAGGGCGGCTACATCAGGCCGGGCGGCGAGCCGATCCACGACGTGGACTACTGGAAGAAGGGCCTGCGGCACAGTGTGTACTTCACGCACGGCATCCGCAACGCCGTCGACAACGGTCACACCACGTTCCTGGAGCTGGCGCCGAATCCCGTGGCGCTCATGCAGGTTGGTCTCACCACGGCCGCCGCGGGGCTGCACGACGGGCAGCTGATTGCGACGCTCGCCCGCAAGGAGGACGAGGTCGACGCGATGACCGCGGCGATGGCTCAGCTGTTCGTGTACGGCCATGACCTCGACTTCCGCACTCTGTTCGATCGCGGCGAGTACGCCAACATCCCGCCGACCCGGTTCCGCCGCAAGCCGCACTGGCTGGACGCCAGGTTCGGCGCCGACAGCTCGTTGATGATGCCGGGCAACCACGTCGCCACGCCCGATGGTCGCCACGTGTGGGAGTACTCGCCGAAGGGCTTGACAGACCTTGGCGCACTGGTGAAAGCCGCTGCGGCCCAGGTGCTTCCCGACGCCAAGTTGACGGCGTCCGAGCAGCGCGCGATGCCCGGCGACGGATCCCGCTTCGTGACGACGCTGACCCGGCACCCGGGCGGTGCGAGTGTGCAGGTGCACGCGCGAATCGACGAGTCGTTCACCTTGGTCTACGACGCCGTGGTCAGCCGCGACGGCACCACCGCCGCGCTGCCGGCGGCGGTGGCCACCGGAACGGTTGTCGCAGAGCAGGTTTCGGCCGCACCCGTCGCCGAAGAAGACGACAATGCCGAGATCCTGTCCGACTACCTCACCCAGGGCGCCAATCTCGGTGCGGGCTTTGCGAAGTGGTCGCCGGACACGGATGAGACCGTGCATGACCGGCTGGCGGCGATCGTCGGTGGCGCGATGGGCTACGAGCCAGAGGACCTCCCGTGGGAGGTGCCGCTGATCGAGCTCGGTCTCGATTCGCTGATGGCCGTCCGAATCAAGAACCGGGTCGAGTACGACTTCGACCTGCCGCCGATCCAGTTGACGGCGGTACGCGATGCGAACCTGTACGCCGTCGAGAAGCTCATCGAGTACGCGATCGAGCATCGTGACGAGGTCGAAGAGCTGCACGAGCACCAGAAGACGCTGACGCCCGAGGAAATCGCTGCGGAACAGGCAGCGGTGATGGCGGGCGCCGCACCGACGGCCGAAGCGCAGGCGGAAACTCCTGTGCCGGCACCGGCTTCCGACGTACCGATCCCGCCGCCGCCGACGAACCCGGCGGGTCCGGACCAGCCCAGCGCGGCTGCCCTGGCAGCGCAGGTGCTGACGCAGGAGGCGGTCAGCGAGGCGTTGGGCGCCGACGTGCCGCCGCGGGAAGCCGCCGAACGCGTCACGTTCGCGACGTGGGCGATCGTCACCGGTAAGTCGCCGGGTGGCATCTTCAACGCGCTGCCTGCACTGGACGATGAGACGGCCGAGAAGATGGCGCAACGGCTTACCGAACGCGCCGAGGGCACCATCACCGTCGAGGACGTGAAGAACTCTCCGACTATCGAGGCGCTGGCGAGCATCGTGCGCGAGCACCTCGAGTCCGGTGAGATCGACGGGTTCGTGCGGACCCTGCGTGCGCCGAAAGAGGGATCAGCGAACACCCCGGTGTTCGTCTTCCACCCGGCCGGCGGCTCGACGGTGGTGTACGAGCCGCTGCTGAAGCGCCTGCCCGCCGACACCCCGATGTACGGCATCGAACGGGTCGAGGGTTCGGTCGAGGAGCGCGCCGCCGAGTACGTGCCGAAACTGCTCGAGATGCAGGGCAACGGACCGTTCATCCTTGCGGGCTGGTCGCTGGGCGGGGTGCTGGCGTACGCGTGCGCCATCGGCCTCAAGCGCGCCGGCGCCGACGTTCGGTTCGTCGGGCTGATCGACGCGGTGCGGGCCGGGGAAGAGGTGCCGCAGACCAAGGAGGAGACCAGGGCCCGCTGGGAGCGTTACGCCCGCTTCGCCGAGCGCACGTTCAACGTGCAGGTTCCCGCTATTCCGTACGAGCAGCTCGAAGAGCTCGACGACGAGGGCCAGGTCCAGTTCGTTCTCGACGCCGTGAAGGAGAGCGGTGTGCAGATCCCCGGCGGCGTCATCGAGCACCAGCGGACGTCCTATCTGGACAACCGCGTGATCGACACCGCGAAGATCGAGCCCTACGACGGCCACGTGACGCTGTACATGGCCGACCGGTACCACGACGACGCGATCTTCTTCGAGCCGCGCTACGCCACCCGAAAGCCGGACGGCGGCTGGGGCGAGTTCGTCTCCGAGCTGGAGGTCGTGCCGATCGGGGGCGAGCACATCCAGGCGATCGACGAACCGTACATTGCGAAGGTCGGCGCACATATGAGCGAGGCCATCAACGGGATCGATGCCAGCCAAACGGATCAGGAGAAGCAGGCGAAGTGACCAACAAAACCACTGCGGCGCTGCTGACCGAACTCCGCGAAAAGCTGGAGCAGGCAAAGGAACCCGGTGGTGAGAAGGCCGTCGCGAAGCGGGAGAAGAAGGGCATTCCGAGCGCCCGCTCGCGGATCCATGCGCTCCTCGACCCGGGCACCTTTCTGGAGATCGGCGCGCTGTGCAAGACGCCGGGTGATCCCAATGCACTGTTCGGCGACGGTGTGGTCACCGGCCACGGCACCATCAACGGCCGCCCGGTCGGCGTCTTCAGCCACGACCAGACGGTGTTCCAGGGCACGGTCGGAGAGATGTTCGGCCGCAAGGTCGCCCGGCTGATGGAGTGGGTGGCGATGGTGGGCTGCCCGATCATCGGCATCAACGACTCGGGCGGGGCCCGCATCCAGGACGCGGTCACGTCGCTGGCCTGGTACGCCGAGCTCGGCCGCCGCCATGAGCTGCTACGCGGGCTGGTGCCGGAGGTCTCCATCATCCTCGGCAAATGTGCTGGCGGAGCGGTGTATTCGCCGATCCAGACCGATCTCGTCGTCGCAGTGCGCGACCAGGGCTACATGTTCGTCACCGGACCGGACGTCATCAAGGACGTCACCGGCGAGGACGTCTCGCTCGAGGAACTCGGCGGCGCCGACGCCCAGGCCAGCTACGGCAACATCCACCAGGTCGTCGAGGACGAGAAGGCGGCATTCTCCTACGTCCGCGACTACCTGAGCTTCCTGCCTGCCAACACGTTCGACGACACGCCGATCGTCAATCCGGGTCTGGAGCCGGAGATCACGCCGCACGACCTGGAACTCGATTCGATCGTTCCGGACGCCGACAACACGGCCTACGACATGCACGAGATCCTGCTGCGGATCTTCGACGACGGCGACGTCTTCGATGTCGCCGCGCAACAGGGCCGGGCCATGATCACGGCGTTCGCCCGTGTCGACGGCCGCCCGGTGGGTGTGCTCGCCAACCAGCCGATGCACATGTCGGGGGCGATCGACAACGAGGCCTCCGACAAGGCGGCGCGGTTCATCAGGTTCTGCGACTCCTACAACCTGCCATTGGTTTTCGTGGTCGACACCCCCGGCTTCCTGCCCGGTGTCGAGCAGGAGAAAAACGGCATCATCAAGCGCGGCGGCCGCTTCCTGAACGCGGTCGTCGAGGCCGACGTGCCGAAGGTGACGATCACGATCCGCAAGTCGTATGGCGGCGCGTACGCGGTGATGGGGTCCAAGCAGCTTGCCGCCGACCTGAACTTCGCCTGGCCGACCGCGCGCATCGCCGTGATCGGCGCAGAGGGCGCCGCGCAGTTGTTGGTGAAGCGGTTCCCCGACCCGACGGCGCCGGAAGTGCAGAAGATCCGCGCCGACTTCATCGAGGGCTACAACCTCAACATGGCCACGCCGTGGATCGCCGCGGAGCGCGGATTCATCGACGCCGTGATCCAGCCGCACGAGACGCGGCTGCTGATTCGCAAGTCGATGCACATCCTGCGCGACAAGCAGAAGCTCGGCCGCGTTCAGCGCAAGCACGGCCTGACGCCGATCTAAGCCACTACGATGCCGGTGTGGCCGACGCCTCTGCGCTGCTCAAGCATCCGGCCGTAACCGTTGCGGCCGGTGCCGCGGCGACCGCGGCAACCGGAGTCGGTCAGCTCTATCTCGCATCAGAGCGGCTTCCCGTGGTCGGATCCTTGCTGCGCAGGGGCAGAACGGATCTGTCGCGGCGCGGTGAGCAACTGATCGACCAGAGCATCGAGCCCCTGAGGGCGCTGATCGCCACTGTCGCCGCACAGGTGGTGGACCTGGTGCTCGATGAGATCGACCTGAACGACCTGGTCCGCGAGCACGTCGACCTGGTCGGGCTGGCCGACGAGGTGATCGACGGCGTCGACCTGCAGGCGATCATCCGGCAATCGACCGCGACGGTGACGGCCGACGTCATGTCGGACGTGCGCACCCAGGGTGAACGCGCCGACGACATGGTGTCCGGGTTCGTCGACCGGCTCCTGGGTCGCCAGCCGGACCCCAGATGAGCGACACCGAGCCGCCGCGCGCCGCAGGAATAGTGAGCAGAGGCGTCGCGGCGGTCATCGATCTGGCGGTCGTCGGCGGGATCATCGGAGTGCTCTATCTGGGTCTGCTGCTGAGCAGGCTGATCTTCAATCCGACGGCATTCCGGCTGCCGGCCCTCGACGTCGTGTTCTCGACCGCTGCGGTTCTCTTCGTATCGGCGCTGTATCTGGCTGGCGCATGGGCGATTTCGGGCTGTACAGTCGGTGCCGTCACGATGGGGTTGCGCGTCGTCGGTCGCCGATCCGAGCGCGTCCCTCCCGTTGTGGCGGTGATCCGCGCCGTCGCGTGCGTGCTGTTCCCGATCGGACTGTTCACCGTCGCTGTCGACAAACGGCGGCGCTCCGTGCAGGACTTCCTCTTGGGCACCCGCGTCGTGTACGTGCGGCGCTGAACGCACGACACCCCGCGAGCCTTGCGGACTCGCGGGGTGCCGGATGAGGTGCTGCTACTTCTCCAGGTCGAAACGGTCGTTGTTCATGATCTTGACCCACGCGGCGACGAAGTCCTCGACGAACTTCTGCTTGTTGTCGTCCTGGGCGTAGTGCTCGGCCAGCGCCCGCAGCTGCGAATTCGAGCCGAACACAAGGTCATTCGCGGTGGCCGTCCACTTGGCCTGGCCCGACGCGCGGTCGGTACCCTCATAGACGTTCTCCGCCGACTTGGACGGCTTCCACTCCGTGCCCATGTCGAGCAGGTTGACGAAGAAGTCGTTGGTCAGCGCGCCCGGCTTGTCGGTGAACACGCCGTGCTTGCTGCCGCCGTGGTTGGCACCCAGCGCCCGCAGCCCGCCGACGAGGGCGGTCAGCTCCGGAGGGGTCACGTCGAGCAGGTTCGCCCGCTCGATCAGCAGCTGTTCCAGCGGCGCCTTCTCGCCCGCACGAGCGTAGTTGCGGAACCCGTCTGCCCGCGGTTCGAGCACCGCGAACGATTCCACGTCGGTGCTCTCCTGCGAGGCATCGGTGCGACCGGGCGCGAAGTGAACCTCGATCTCGAAGCCGGCATCCTTCGCCGCCTTCTCCACCGCCGCCGATCCGGCCAGCACGATCACGTCGGCCAGCGAGACCTTCTTGCCGCCGGAGCCGTTGAACTCCTGCTGGATCTTCTCGAGGGCAGGCAACACCTTCGCCAGCTCCGAAGGCTCGTTGACCTCCCAGTTCTTCTGCGGCTCAAGGCGAATGCGAGCGCCGTTGGCGCCGCCGCGCTTGTCGGTGCTGCGGAAGCTGCCCGCCGACGACCACGCGGTCTTGACCAACTGGGACACGGAGAGCCCGGCACCGAGCACCTTGGCCTTCAGTGCCTTGACGTCCGCCTCCTCGATCAGCTCGCCTTCGACGGCGGGAACCGGGTCCTGCCACAGCTGCGGCTCGGCGATCCACGGCCCGAGGTAACGGCTGATCGGGCCCATGTCGCGGTGCAGCAGCTTGTACCAGGCCTTCGCGAAGGCCTCGTTGAGTTCCTCGGGATGGTCGAGCCAGCGCCGGGTGATGTCGGCGTAGATGGGAGAGACCCGCATCGAGATGTCGGTGACAAGCATCGTGGGTTTGCGTGCCGGCCCACCGAACGGATCCGGGAGCGTCGCCTCGGCATCCTTGGCCTCGAACTGCCATGCGCCGCTGGGGCTCTTGGTCAATTCCCACTCGTTGCCGTAGAGAATCTCCAGGTAGGCGTTGCTCCACTGCGTCGGCGTCGGCGTCCACACCACCTCGAGACCGCTGGTGATCGTGTCGCCCGCCTTACCGGAGCCGAACGGGCACTTCCAGCCCAGGCCCTGCTGCTCGATGGGGGCACCCTCAGGCTCGGGGCCCATACCATCGTCCGGACCGGCGCCGTGGGTCTTGCCAAGGGTGTGGCCGCCCACGATCAACGCGGCGGTCTCCTCGTCGTTCATCGCCATCCGGCCGAACGTCTCGCGGATGTCGATCGCAGCGGCCAGCGGATCCGGCTTGCCTTCCGGGCCTTCCGGATTCACGTAGATCAGGCCCATGGTGGTGGCGCCGTACGGCTCGGCGAGGTCGCGTTCACCGGAGTAGCGCTTGTCGGTGCCCAACCACTCGTCTTCCTCGCCGAAGAGGATCTCCTCCGGCTCCCACACGTCCGGCCTGCCGAAGCCGAAGCCGAAGGTCTCGAAGCCCGCCGATTCCAGAGACACGTTGCCCGCGAATATGATCAGGTCGGCCCAGGAGATCTTGTTGCCGTACTTCTTCTTCACCGGCCACAGCAGACGACGCGCCTTGTCCAGGTTGGCGTTGTCCGGCCAGCTGTTGAGGGGCGCGAAGCGCTGCATGCCCTGGCCGCCGCCACCGCGGCCGTCGTAGATGCGGTAGGTGCCTGCGGCGTGCCAGCTCATCCGGATGAACAGACCGGCGTAGCTGCCGTAGTCGGCGGGCCACCAATCCACCGAAGTGGTGATGACCGAGAGCACATCGGCCTTGAGGGCCTCGGGGTCGAGCTTGGCGAACTCCTCGGCATAGTCGAAGTCCTCACCGTACGGGTTGGACCGCGTCGAGTTCCCAGCCAGCTTCGACACGTCGACCTGGTCGGGCCACCAGTCCCGGTTGGTACGGGGAGCATGCGCCTTCGGAGTCGGAGAATCGATTGCCGGATTTTCGCTATCGGACACAACATTCCTTCCAGGAGTGGGTGATTCGGGCTGTGATCACATTTGTGATCGCGAAACGGGTGCGGTCGAGCATTCGGGGCAGATGCCCCAGTAGATGACCTCGGCCTCGTCGATCGAGAATCCGTTGTCGTCAGAGGCGGTCAGGCAGGGCGCATCACCGACGGCGCAGTCGACGTCGGCGATGACTCCGCAGGAACGGCAGACCACGTGGTGGTGGTTGTCGCCGACCCGCGACTCGTAACGGGCCACCGACCCGGACGGCTGGATGCGCCGAACCAGACCGGCCGTTGTGAGCGTGCTCAGCGAGTCGTAGACGGCCTGGTGAGACACGTCGGGAAGGTCACCGCGAACCGCGCGGATGATCGAATCCGTGTCGGCATGTGGGTGGGTGTACACCGCGGTCAGCACCGCGACTCGTGGTCGAGTCACCCGGAGTGCGGCTCCGCGCAGCATCTCCTGGAACTCGGACGCCGTGGGCACGCCCCGAAGTCTTATCCCGTTTCTGGAATAAGTCAAGAAATCTACAGAGCGCTTATTTCAAGCCAGTCGTCGACCATGAACGCGTCGCCGCGCGCCACCACCGTGGCGCCGCCGTGGCCCGGATAGTGCGCGGGTATCACCGCTGCCCGCCGCCGCGACGCCTCGGTGAGTACCCGTTTGCGTGTCACCGCCGCGGCGTCGAAATCCTCGTCGAAGGCACACGCGTCGGACGGCCGGTGCAACTGCAGTGGGCTGTGCGTCAGGTCGCCGACGAAGACCGCCGGCCTGCCCGCATCCAGCCACAGCACCGACGACCCCGGTGTGTGTCCGGGCGCCGGTCGCAACCGCAGCGAGTCGCTGATCCGCTGGTCATCCGACCACAACTCGATCTGACCGGCCTCATCGACGGGAAGGATGCTGTCTGCGAACATGATTCGGCTGCCGTCCTGGCGGGCCTGGTCGTCCTCGGTCCTCGCGGCCGGCCGCGCGGCTTCATTGTCGGGGTGGAAGAACCGGTAGTCGGCTTCGGGGATGAGGTAGCGGGCGTTCGGGAACGTCGGCACCCAGGAGTCGCCGTCGCGGTTGGTGTTCCACCCGACGTGGTCGGTGTGCACATGGGTGTTGACGACGACGTCGACGGACTCCGGTGTCACACCGGCACGCTCGAGTGCGCCGAGGAAGTCGGTGTCGAGGTGGTCCATCGGCGGCATCGCCGGGCGATCGCGACCGTTGCCGACACCGGTGTCGACCACCACCGTCAGGCCGTCGACCTCGACGACCCAGGTCTGGACCGCGATCCGCCAATGCTGGTCATCCCAGAAGGTGGGCGCGAACTCCGGGGCGAGGTCGCGCCACGCCGACGGCGGCGTCTGGGCGAACAGGCCGAACGGCAGTTGGTCCACCCGCAGTTCGACGACGCGCGTGACCGATGCGGAGCCCAGCTGCACTCGATCGGCCACAACCGAACCTTAAGGTTAAGCGCCGATCCGGATCTTGTTGGGCTTCCACAGCCCGCTGCGAGTGGCCGTGCCGAGCTCGATCTCGGCGGGTTGCGCGTCGACGATGGTGTCGAACTTGCGCAGCGATCCCCAGTCGCGGCCCCAGTCCCTGGACAGGTAGGTCGCCATCACATGCGCTCGCAGCAGCAGATCGGAGATGCCGAGCAGACCGCCGTTGAGGCCGTCTTGCCAGGTGTCGGTGTCCTGCTTCTTCGCGGTGTAGTCCGGTGTGATCCGGAACCTGGGCACCTCGGTCACCCCGTTGGCGTGCAGCATCGGATGCTGGCACGGGAACGCCATACCCACCGCCCAGTCCATCAGCACGGGCTGCTGCGAGCCGACGTACTCCTGCAGGGAGCGCAGTTCGGGCACCCGGGGTGGAGTGACGGCGACCCAGTCTCCCGGGGTCAGCGAACGGTCCTCTGCCACAACACGTACCGCGACGGCGTCCGATGGAATCATGGAGCGGGGGAATCGCAGATTGCGCCACGAAGGCGCGATGGCAATGTCGTCGGGCACAAGCCTGCCTCCCGGCACAGGCGTCCCGTCGGGCCCGGGCAGCGCGTACTCCAATTCGACCGATTGCCCGTCGGTGTGTCCGTTCAGGATGCTGTTTCCCGCAATCGTGCCTGCCGCTGTCACGACAACCAGCGGATGGGCGTCGTCGGGTCGCGGCAGCTGATACCACGCGGAGGTCAGCTTGCTCTGCTGTTGCGGCCCATCGACGTAGGTGCCCGCAACCGGGACCCGCGCGGGGTCGAGACCGTAGGGCAGCGGCACAGTTGACCCGTTGACGCCCTCGGTCTTCAGCTTCGTCGGCGCGTCCCAGTCGTAATCGGTGCCCGATATCGGCAACGTCATCCGGATCGATTCGGCCACAATGTGATCGGGCACGCCGTTCGGCATGAAACCGACCGGCTTCTCGCCCCCCAGCGGACCCAACGGGCCGTAGTTTCCAGGCAGCGCGGTCATGAAGCCCGCATTCGGGTCAGGTTCCACGAGTACGTCGTCGGCCAGTCCGCAGCCTCCGGAGAACGTGCGCAGGTTCGCCCACGCGTTGGAGTAGGTCGGGTACTGCCGCACCACGCCTGCGACCATCGATGCGACAAACACCAGCACCATGAAGCCCGCGGCGACGGGAATGGGCGCGGCGGTCAGCGCGCGCGCGAACCGGCCCTCGCCGTGGTCGCGCGTGGCGAAATGTAGCCAGAGCGCATACAGCGCGGCCGCCGCGAAGAGCGCGAAGAAGATTGTGCTGACCGTGATCCCGCCGATCTTCGGCGTGGCGTTGTTGAACGGAACGCCGAAGCTCGAGACATACCACCAGCCGTTGGTCGACGAGAAGCACAGCGCCAGCACGAACAACACCGCCGCCACGACCGTCATCCGGTTGCGCGACCACCGCAATACCGTCGCAGACACCAGCACCGTCGCCAGTGCAGCCATGGCCGCGCCGACCGCGGCGAACAGACCGAAGTGGTGCACCCACTTCGTCGGGGTGAACATCAGGAAGAACATGGTGCCGAAGATGACGCCCATCAGCCGCCACGCCGGGCCGCGTGCGACACCGGGCACCCGTTTGCGCCGCAACATGATGAACATCGACGCGAACAGGCTCAGCGCGGTGATCAGGAAGCCGAAGCGTCGCGACAGCGAGCCGTCCACCGTCGGCAGGAACAGGTAGTAGTAGCGAAGGTTCTCGGTGTACCACGCCTGGCTCGGCCCGATCTCGGTGCGAATCCTGGTGGCCTCCAACACGGTTGCCAATGTCTGGTCGGCGAATATCACCGTCAGCACCACTGTGCCCGCCGCCAGCAGCGGGGCCACCAGCGGCCACGTGCCGACGAGGCGGTGCCTGCGCACCAGAATGCGCAGCAGCGGCCGGCCACCGGCGAGCAGTGCGGCGACCGCGATCAACCCCGTCGGCTGGATGCCCAGCGTGAATGCGGCTGCAACGATGGCGAGCGCAGCGGGAGTCATCCGGCCGGAGATGATGGCCCGCTCGATCAGCACGTAGGTGATCAGTGCGCCGGTCGCGATCTGGCCCTCCGGCCGCAACCCGTTGTTGAACGGCATCCATGCGGCCATCAGGACAAGGCCGGCTGCCCACAGGGCAGGCTTGGAGGCTTCCACCGCAGGCCCGAGCCGGGGCAGCACCTCCCGCGACAGCAGCAGCCAACACACCAGGGCGCAAACAAGATCCGGCAACCGCATCCAGATGCTCGCGTCGCTGACGTGGGTCATCAGAGCGAGCAGGTTGTAGTACCAGCCGAACGGGTCTTCTGGACTGCCGAACCACCTGAAATAGTTGGACATGTAGCCGGCGTGGTCGGCGACGCGGGCCATGCCGAGGATGTAGCCGTCGTCGGAGGAGTTGGCGCCGATGACGTGCCACACCAGGAATCCGCCGCCGACGACGACATCGGCGGCGCTGAAGAAGCGCCAGCGTGCCGGGATCAGGCGGTGCATCCTGCGGCCGTCCAGGCGATCAAGCCGCCACAGCGCGACCAGAGCGACGATGGTGGCCACGATGGCCCCGATGATCGCGGCCAGCTTCAATGGAGTTGGCGTGCTCGAGAACCGGGTGTCGATGGTGGTCGACAGCGACAGCCCGGGCGGCGAGGGCCCGACCAGGTCGGTGAAAACCCCGACGATCGACGGCCTCAGGTTCGGGTCGTCGAACCCGGTTCGTAGGTCTTTGCCCGTCGTCGAGTCGGGGAGCCCGATGAAGGTTGCGAACGTGCCCGCATCGGTCGATGTGATCTCGATGCGCTGGCATTGCGGTGCTATGACGCGTGATCTAGGCACCGTGCCGATCACGACATTGCGGTCGGTGATGTCCACCCGCTGGGGCGTCACCGTGACGAAGAGCGCGTTGAGCGTGGCCTGCTTGCCGCCCTTCGGGGCCGTGCCGAGCACCACCCCGCCGCCCGGCGGCATCGATCGGATCACATCGCATGGCACCGTTGCCGTCATCGATACCGGCGTCTCTGAGATAAGCGGCGCCGTCACATTTTTGAGCTGACCGTTCTGGGGCCAGTTCAGCGTCGCGGTGGTCTGCACGACCGGCAATAGCGGCGTCGCGACCGACAGCACGAAGCCGACGAGGCCCGCGATCGTCGCCACCCAGCGGGCGATCTTCACGTTGTTCATGGCAGCGCCCTGATCGGTCCGTTACGACTCCAGCCACGCACCGTCACCGAACCCTTGTCGACGACCGCATCGGGCGCTTGCGACTCGGGCACCAACCGGTAGTACCGCTCGATCGCGCCCCAGTCGCGGTACCAGTCGTCGCGCAGATATGACGGCACGCTGTCGGAGCGCAGCAACGCCTGGGTGATCATGAGTGGCCCGCCGTCCTCGCGGGACTCCCACTGGTTCGACGACACCACCGTCTGCTTGAGGTTGGGAAGAATGCGGTACTCCGGAAGCTGGGCCACGCCAAGGTGTTCGGAGAACGGGCGCTGGCACGGGAAGTTCGCGGCGGTGGCGATGTCCATCAGCACCGGCGTCTGCGAGCCCATCAGCTGTTGCGCCGTCTCCAACACCGGCACTCGCGGCGGAGTGAACGCGAACCACTGGTCGGTGGACAGGTTGGGGTCGTCGGCCACAATGCGTGCCACGTTGGCCTCCGGCGGCGCCCATGCGAGCGGGAAACGTAGGTTGCGCCAGGCCTTTTGCATGAAGATGTCGATCGGCTGCACCTGGCCCAGCGCCTGATACGAGCCGTCCGGCCGATGCACGCCCCACTGCAGCTTCAGCGACTGCCCGTAGTTGAACGAGCCGTCCTCTTCGTAGTACCAGATCGCGCCCGCGGCAGCGACCGTCACCAGCGGGCGGTCCGGAGTGCGTGGCGGCAACTCGTACCAGGACGACGTGGCCTTTGCCGCGACGGTGTTCTCGTCGTAGCTGCCCATCACGGGTGTGCGTTTCGGGTCGAGGCCGAACGGCAGGAAGACCTTGGACCCATTGACGCCCTCGGGTCCATACCCGCCGCTCGTGCCCGCGGCGTAGCCGACCCCGACGTTCGGTTTGTTCGGTGATCCGTCGGAGTTCACCGTGCCGGGATTGGCCGACACGGGCTCGGCGGGCTCCAGGGTGTCGCTGACGCCGTTGGGGTTGAACCCGACCGGGTTCTCGCCGCCCAGCGGACCGTACTGGCCGAACCGCTGGCCTGGAACCGGTTGCAGCATACCGGCATTGGTGTCGGCCTCGACCAGAACATCGTCGGCCATGGCGCAGCTGTTGTTACTCAGACCGGAGGCCAGCGCCTCGGCGTTTGCTTTGGCGGTGGTGTAGACCGGGTAGCGCTGCGCGGCGCCCTTGGCCATCGAGCCCACCTCGAGCACGACCATGATGACGGCCACCACCAGAAGAGGAGTGGACGCGAGCGCGCGGTTGCGGCCGGTGTTGGCGACCTCGGTGTGTCCGGCGTAGTCCATCCGGAAGTGCAGCCAGCCGGCCAGCAGACCCGTCGCCATCGCGAGGACCAGGAAGATGAACGTGACGGGGATGCCCGCGATCACCGGTTGCTTGTCGAACCACGGCACGCCGTAGTTGCCGACGTAGAACCAGGCGTTGATACCCGATGTCGCCCAGGCCAATATGAACAGCAGCGCGGTGATGTAGATCGCGAGGTTGCGGCGGGTGTGCAGACCGACACGTGCGAACACGAACGCGGTAACGGCACCCAGCGCTCCCGCCAGCCCGGCGAACGCACCGAACTGCACGGCCCACTTCGTCGGCGTGAACGTGAGCAGCAGCAGCCCGACGGCGGTGGTGCCGATCAGCCGCCACACCGGACCCGACGCGACGCCGGGCAGGTTTCCGCGGCGCAGCAGCACCGCGATCATCCCGAACAGGCAGAGCAACATCACCAGCACGGCGAACCGGCGGGTCACCGACGAGTCGGCGCTGTCCTCGACGGTGAGGAAGTAGTAGCGCAGGAACTCCTGATACCACGCGATGGTCGGGCCGACGACGTACTTGATGCGGGCGGACTCGGCGACGGTGGCCAGCGTCTGGTCCCGGAACACGATGACGAAGATCAGCGACAGTGAAGCGGCAAGAGGCGCGAGCTGTGCCAGCAGACCGTCGACGGGTCTGCGCGCCCGAATGTGCCGTGCGATGGCCCGCGCGCCGACCAGCACCGGCGCCAGCGCGATGAGTCCCTGCGGCGCGGTGGTGACGCTGAACATCGCGACCACGATCGCGGCCGCCGCGGGCCACAGCCTTCGAGTTCCGAGGGCGTTCTCCACCAGCACCCAGGCGGCGATGGTGCCGAACGCGATGAGCGGCTCCGGGCGCAGGCCGTTGTTGAACGGCAGCCATGCGGCCAGGAACACCGCGCCGGCCGTCAGCACCGTGACCCGGTTGGTCGCCATCCGGCGACCGAGCCGCGGCAGCACGCAGCGGCTGATGATCAGCCAGGTCGCGATCGCCGCCGCGGTGGCGGGCAGGCGCATCCACACCCCGGCGGTGCTGATCGACGCCATCTGCGCGAGCACGCTCTGGTACCAGTCGAACGGTGCCTCGCTCGCGCCGAAGAACCGGTAGTAGTTGGCCGCGTAGCCGGCATCCCCCGCCACGCGTGCGATCGCCAGGTTGTAGCCGTCGTCGGATGAGATCGAGCCGATGACGTGCCACAGCAGCAAAGTGCCGATCACGCCGACGTCGGCGAACCAGGTGACGACGGGAACCCGGAGGAAGCCACGCCACGCGTGCGGCACCCGTCGTCCGGATGTCCTGTCCAGGATGCCAAGGGCGACGATCGACGCCAGTACCGACAGCACGCCGAGCACCATCACCGCGAGCTTCAGCGCCGTCGGCGTCGTGATGAACCGCGTGTCGATGTCGATGCGCGCGGACAGCCCCGGCTGCGCGGCCACCTTCAAGTCGGTGAAGACACCCGCGACCTGAGGCCTCTTCTCCGGTGCCAGGGTGCCGGACGCGCCGGGAATTCCGACGAAGTCCGCGCCCACCTGCCCGACGTTGGCCCAGATGTGCAGCACGCTGCAGCCGCCCGCGGCGACGGCGGGACGGGGGGCGGCCGCGGTTACCGAGTCGCGGAACGCGACGAACACCACATCGGCCGTGGCCCGGACGAACAGGCCGCCTCTCGTGGCGTCGCTGGCCTGCTTCGGCACGGTGGACAACACCAGGCCGCCCTCGGGGGGCAGCGTGGCGATGACCTGACAGGGGATCGAGACGTCGAGGGCCAGCGGGGCACCCGACACCAGCGGCGCGGTGAGGTCGGTGACCATGCCGTCGGCGCCCGGCGCCTGGGGCCAGGCGATGGTGGCGGTGGTCTGCTTGACCGGTAGGAGAGGAACGACGGCGCACAGCAGCACCCCGGCGATGCCCGCGACGACGGCGACGAGTCGCGCGATGGCGGAAAGCCGGTCGGATTCGTCGCGTGGCACGAGGGTCGATGTTAGGCGACCCACCTAATGACGCAGCGGCGCCGGGCTCCAGAGCCCACTGCGTGTGGCCGAACCGAGATCTAGTCGTGCCGGCTGGGCGTCGCGATAATACGGCGTGAACTGCTGCAGCTCGCCCCAGTCGCGGAACCAGTCGTCCTTCAGATAGGAGGGCACGACGGTGGCGCGCAGCAACAGCTCGCTGATGCCAAGGGGGCCGCCGCCGACGTTGTCCATCACCGGCGAGTTGGCCTCGGCGCCGAACCGGTCCGGCAGGATGCGCCACTTCGGCACCTCGACGACGCCGTTCTGGTGGCCGTACGGCCGTTGGCAGGGGAACGCCATCCCGACCAACCAGTCCAGCAGCACCGGATCCTGCGAGCCGACGACGTCCTGCAGCGTGCGCAGCTCCGGTATCCGCGGCGGGGTCAGCGCGATCCAGTGTTGCGGCGCCAGGTCGTCGTCGGTGGCCACCAGCCGCACCTGCGTCGCATCGGCGGGGATCGCGCCGAGCGGGGCCCGCAGGTTCCGCCACGCGGGCGGCGCTCCGACGTCGGCGAAGCCGAGCGAGCCCTTCGGCTCACCGGCGTCGCCGGCCCACTGCACGACGACGTCGCCGGGGTCGAAGCGGCCCGCGGCCGACACCACGAGGATGGACGACGAGCGATCTCGCTCGCGCCAGTCCGCGGGCAGCCGGTACCAGGCCGAGCGCAGCACGGCCGGCTGCTGGGTGCCAGTGCGCCAGCTGCCCATCACCGGCGTGCGGGCCGGATCGAGGTTGAAGGGCAGTCGCGCGCGAGAGCCGTTGATTCCGGCGCCCGCCGTCGTGCCGCCTTCTGTGCCCGCCTGGGCGCTGGTCTGATCCTGGTCGCCCTGTGGCGAGTCGGCGAAGTTGCTGGAGGTTCCTGGCCCGCCGAGCACTTCGTCGGCGGTGAGGTTGGTGGGGATGGCGTTCGGCCCGAATCCTTCCGTCGTCGGTCCGCCGAGCGCGTCGCCGACCGGACCGCCTGCGGGCGTCAACATGCCCGCGTTGGGATTCTGCTCGACCATCACGTAGTCGGCGAGACCACACCTCTTGCCGGCCAACGCGCCGAGGTTGGAGCGGCCCACCGACCACGCCGGGTACAGGTCGATCATGCCCAGTGTCAACGACAGCACTTCGAAGACGACGAGCAGCCACGCGGCAATCGCCAACGGCGACTGGATGATTCGTGCCAATCGCCCGCCGTCCCCGCCGGGCGGCGAGACATCGTGGCCGTAAAAGTGGAACCACGCCGCCACCAGCAGAGCGACGACGGCAAGCCCGAGCAGCATGGTGGTGAAGCCGAAATGCCACTCCGGGAACTGATTTGACCATGGCACGCCGAAGTTGGACACATACCACCAGCCGTTGACGCTGGCGAACGACAACGCCATGACGAACAGCACGGCGGCGGCGAACATCGCCCTGTTGCGCCGCGACTTCATGGCGGCCGCGGTGACCGCCACCGCGGCCAGCGCTCCCAGCGACCCCGCGAGCCCGGCGAACACGCCGAAGTGGTGCGTCCACTTGGTGGGGGTGAACATCATGGCCAGGAACGAAATGATGGTGATGCCGATGATGCGCCTGCTCGGGCCTGCGGCTGTGCCGGGAATCCTGCCCTTGCGCAACGTCATCGCCGCCGACACCGCCAGCGCGAGCAGCAGCGTCAGCACACCGAACCGGCGCGCGACCGACCCGTCGGGGGTGGCCATGAACAACCGCTCGTAGCGGATGTGTTCGTCGAACCAGCTCAGGCTCGGCCCGACCGCCGACTTGAACGTGCTGGCCTGGATCTCGGCGGCGAAGGTCTGGTCGCGGAAGATCAGGAAGACGGTTACGGTGCACGCGGCGAGCACGGGCGCCAGCAGCGCAAGGTAGCCGAATCGCGAGGTATGGCTGGCCACAATGGTTTTCAGCGGCCCGACGGCCACCAGCAGCGCACCGACCGCCGCGATTCCGGTGGGTCCGGAGAACAGTGTGAGCGCGCCGATGATGACGGCGATCGCCACCGGCAGCACCCGGCTGGTGGCCACGCCGCGCTCGACCGAGCACCAGGTCAAAAGGATGCCCAGCGCGATGATCGGTTCGGGGCGCAGACCGTTGTTCAGCGGCAGCCAGAACGCCAGGAACATACCCGCCGCCGTCCACTTGGCGGCCGGGTTCGTCTTGACGGCGTGCCCGAGTCGCGGGATCACCTCGCGGCTGATCACCCACCAGCACATCAGCGCCATCAGCAGCGTCGGAAGCCGGACCCAGACACTGTTGGTGCTGACGTGCGCCCACAACGCGAGCAGGTCGTAGTACCAGCCGAACGGTGCCTCCGGGGTGCCGAACCATCGGTAGTAGTTCGCCATGTAGCCGGCGTGTTCGGACACCCTGGCCATGGTCAGGATGTATCCGTCGTCGGAGGTGTTGGCGCCGACGAAGTGCCACCACACCAGCACGGCGATGACCAGAACGTCCAGCGGACGGATCGTCCACCATCGCGGCGGAAGGAACCGCCGGTGCCGCATGCCGTCGGCGGAGTCCAGCACATGCAGAGCACCGAGCGCGATCACCGTCATCGCCAGCCCGACGATCATCACGACGAGTTTCAGCAGCGTCGGGGACGTGCTGTAGCGCGAGTCCACGGTCGCCGAGAACTGCAGACCCGGCGGCGCAGGCCCGGCCAAATCGGTGAACACTCCGACGATTTGGGGCCGGAAGTCGTAGCCGCTGCGCTCGCCGCGCAGGGGCTTGCCCGGATTGTCGCTGTCGGGTCCCGTGACGAGCCCGACGAACTCGCCGGTGACCTTGTCGGCGTGCGCGGTGAACGTCAGCCGCTGGCATGCCGGGCTGAGCACTTGGCTCATCGGCGCGGTGACCACCGGAGTGTTGCGGACGATGACGAGCAGGTCGTTGTTCACCCGTTCCATCAGCAGGCCGCGGTCGACGGCCTTGGGCGCCTGCTTGGGCACCGTGGACAGCAGGACGGTCTTGCCCGCGTTCTCCGGGCCTGCCAGCCCGGCGGCGGCGCTGCACGGAATGCTGATCGTCAAGTCGGTGGCCACGTATCCGATGAGCGGCGCGTTGACGCTTTGCATCACCCCGTTCTGCGGCCAGTTGAGCTGGGCTGTCGTCTGCTTGACCGGCAGGAACGGGGTGGCCAGCGCCAGCGCGGCCCCTAGCAGCCCGGCGATGATGGCGACGAGGCGCGCGGTGCGGTGATTGGCGCCCCTCGCCCCGTCGTGGACCACGGGGCTTGATGGTAATTGGCCCGGCTGGGGCCGCGTCTCGACGGCCATCAGCCGCCCTCGGGCTTCCGGATGGCCAAGACGAACGGGCCGATCTCGGAGACGGTGAAGCGGGGGTCGTCGAACAGCGCGGCGTCGAGCGGCACGTGGTAGCGACGGACATTGGGCTGGTTGGGGTAGACGTCGGCCGCGAGCCGCAACGTATAGCTGTCGGCGGAGTCGCCCGCGCCGCCTCGGCGCATGAGGAACACCGTCGGGGCCTTCCACGGCAGCTTGTCGAGGTCGGCGATGAACTGGTCGGCGGTTTCCATCGTCGCCCAGCGTTCGATCGCGGCCGCGCGTTCGTTGAACTGAGCCAGCGGGTTGGCGTAGTGCGACGTCAGGCCCTGGAATCCGTAATAGGGGTAGTACGAGAGGAAGCTGTAGTCCGCGGTGAGCACCACGGTTTCATCGCGTGGCCTGCCGGTCACCTCCTGGATCCTGGCATCGATCTCGCGGTAGAACTTCTCGGCGCCGGGTGGACGGCGATCCGCCCGCTGGCCGTTGCCGTCGGTGTCGGTGTAGGCCACGACGATGTCGGAGCGCAGCACGTCGGGGATGTCCTGGGCGAACGTCATCCCACCGATCGCGCCGACCGCGCCCGCCGCCACCACGAGCCTGCGTCCGGTCTCGGCGCTGTATCTGCGCGCCACCGCGAGCGCTACCTCGATGAATCCGAACGTGCCTGCGGCGGCGAGCAGGACGGTCAGCGCGGGCTGCAGCCGGAAGGACAGCAGTGTGGTGCCTGCCAGCGTGGTCAGCATCGACAGCAGCGACCACGCGTAAACGGCCGCCACACCGAACGCCAGCCCGGCCGCGCGGGTCGAGCTGCGGGCACGCATCACCAGCCACAGCGTGCCGAGCATGCACAGCGCACCAAGGAGTGTGAACTCCAGCATCGGGAAGGACAGCTGCGCGCCGTCGGGCGGCAGATAGTGCGTCGCGGTGCCCGAATCGGCGGGAGATCCACCGATCGCCGCCAACAGATAGGGCAGCCAGCCCACCAACGCGATGGCCACCGCGATCACTGCGACCACCGCGAATCGGAGCAGCGGCTCGACACTGCGGCGGGTGAGCGCGAGTGCGACCGCCATCACGGTCAGGGTGAACGCGACGTAGCCGAACAACAGCGTGTAGAAGAGCGCCGCGACACCGAGAAAGAGCCCGACGCCGACGAGCGCCGCCCGGCCGCCTGCGCGCGTCCGGCCCCGAAGCCCCGACCACGCGAGCACCAGCACCGGCGGCAGGAGCACGGTGATGACGGCGGCGTACGGCTCGGACGGTGCATACGCCAGCGTCGTGGCCGCCGTCGCCGTCGAAACCACCAGCGCGTACTCGAAGCGAATCATGTTCGCCCACAACACAAAGGCGATCGCCACCGCGATCGCGATGGAGGTGATCGCCCACGGCTTGAGCATCTCCCAGGCCGGGGTGCCGGTCAGTGCGGCCATCCGGCCGCCGATCCAGAACCAGCCGGCGGGGTAGAAGGGGGGCAGCCCGATGTACGTCATGTCCCGCAGCGCGTCGGTGTCGGTCAGCCGCGTCAGATACTCGGTGCGGAACTGTTGGTCGACCGAGATGCCGAACAGGTAGAGCTTGGTGGCGCCCAGTGGCATGGCCAGGGTCACGACCGAGAATGCGGACAGGAAGAGCAGTGCCCCTGCGCGTGAGGCCATCCGGCGCCCGCACCGCCACAGCCAGCCGGAGGCGAGCAGGCCTGCCAGGCAACCGAACTGGCCGACAGTCGTCAGGGCGTGCAGCTGGTTGGACGAGTTGTAGGCGGGCCACTCCACCCGGGAGATCGCGACGAGTGAGACGGCGGCGACGAGCACCGCCACGACGACCGCAACTGCCATCTGGCCGAGTACGGCCAGCGCGCCACGCATCATCGATCCTGCGGATCTCAGATGGGGAGCTTGCGGAAGATGGGCCGCGGGATGTGCCGCAACACCATCATCACGTATCTGAACGCTCCCGGCGCCCATACCAGTTCCTTGCCTTTGGCCGATGCAGTGACCGCCAGTTCGGCGACGTACTCCTTGTCCACGGTGAGCGGTGCTTCCTTGGCGCCGGTGGCTTTCCAATGGTCGATGGTCGTAGTGGTCCGCACTTGGCCCGGACGGATGACAAGGACGCGAACGCCATACTCGCGCAATGCTTCCCCGAGGCCGAGGTAGAACCCGTCGAGGCCCGCCTTGGTGGAGCCGTAGACGAAGTTCGACCGGCGTATCCGCTCACCGGCGGCCGAGCTCATCGCGATGATCTGCCCGAAGCCCTGCGCCCGCATCTTCTCGCCGAGCAGCACACCCACCGAAACCGCTGCGGTGTAGTTGATTCCGGCGATCTGCACCGCCTTGCGTTGGTTCTGCCACAGTTCTTCGGCGTCACCGAGCAGTCCAAACGCGACTATCGCCACATCGACGTCACCATCGGCGAAGGCCTTGTCGATCACCTGTGGGTGGCCTTCGGTGTCGACACCGTCGAAGTCGATCCACTCGACTGCCTTGGCGCCGGCCTCCTTCATCTGCGTGATGGCATCGTCGCGTTTCGGGTGGCCAGGAAGGTCGGCGAGCACCACCCGGGCGGCTGCGTTACGCAGATATCGCGCGCAGATCGCCAGCCCGATCTCGGAGGTGCCGCCGAGCAGCAGGATGGTCTGGGGGTTGCCGGTGGCGTCGAACACCATCTACAGGAGCTCCAAACGTCGGGCCATGTCCGAGGCGAACACACCGTCGGGGTCAACCTTGCGGCGTACCGCGATCCACTCGTCGATGCGCGGGTACATGGCATGGAAGATATCGGCCGTCGTGCGTGAGTCCTTCGCTGTGTACAGCCGTCCGCCGAACTCGAGGACGCGGCGGTCGAGTCCGTTGAGGAATTCGTTGACGCCCGGCTTGATCTGGAAGTCCACGCAGACGTTCCAGCCGGGGATCGGGAAGCTCAACGGCGCCTTGTTGCCCGGACCGAACAGCTTGAACACGTTCAGCCACGAGTAGTGACCCGAGCGCTGGATGTCGTACATGATGCCCTTGAACTCTTCGACCGCCTCGACGGGCACGACGAACTGGTATTGAGCGAAACCCACTGTGCCGTAAGCCCGGTTCCACTCGCCGACCATGTCCAGCGGGTGGTAGAACTGCGTCAGGTTCTGGGCCTTGCCGCGGTAGGTCTTTCCCAGCCGGTACCACGCCTCGGTGAGCGGGCCGAACGTGTATTTGTTGCCGAGGCCATTGGGGAAGATGTCGGGCATGGTGAAGTACTGCGGCGCATCGAATTTCAGCGGATTCTTGCGGAGCTTCGCCGGCAGCTGCTCGACGGTGGCCAACGATCCACGGGAGATCACTGCGCGGCCCAGCTTGGGTGGCGCGCTGATGGCGTCGAACCATGCGCTCGAGTACGTGTAGTTCGCCTCGGTGCCGTCGCTGTGGAATGCGATGGTCTCGTCCAGGCCCGAGGTGACGTCGCCGTCGGCGATGAAGTAGGCGGTCTCGGTCGGGGTCATCGCGATCGTGGCGCGCAGGATGATTCCGGTCAGCCCGTTGCCGCCGACGGTGGCCCAGAACAGTTCGGAGTCCGGCCCCTCGGGTGTCAGCGTGCGGATATCGCCGTCGGCGGTCAGTAGCTCCATCGACCGCACGTGGTTGCCGAAGCTGCCCGCGCTGTGGTGGTTCTTGCCGTGGATGTCGCAGGCGATGGCGCCGCCGACGGTGACCTGGCGGGTGCCGGGCAGCACCGGCACCCACAAGCCGAGGGGCAGTGCCGCGCGCATCAGCTGGTCGAGATTCACGCCTGCGTCGACGTCGACGAGGTGGCTGTCGCGGTCCATCGAGTGGATCCGATTCAGCGCCGTCATGTCGACGACCAGCCCACCGCCGTTCTGCGCGTTGTCCCCGTAGGACCGGCCCAGCCCCCTGGCGATGACGCCGCGGGCGCCGCCGTCGGCTGCCTGCGCGACGGCCTTGGCGATCAGCTCCTGATCGGGCGTGGACAGCACCTGGGCCACCGACGGGGCGGTGCGGCCCCAGCCGGTCAGGCGTCGCGTGGTGGTCGGAAACATCGTGACGAGGGTACCGTGCGGGTCCCGCGGCTCACTTCAAGCGGAATATCACCGACCGCTGCACGATGAAGTTGATCACGGTCGCGGTGCCCTGGGCGATGACGAACGCCACCGGCACCCGCCACGGCTGGTTCTCGAACTGCATGTAAAAGATGTAGTTGATGCCGACCTGCACGGCGTAGGTCAGCGCGTACAACGCGCACACCGCGATGAAGCGGGCCCTGCTCGGCGGAGCCTGGAACGTCCAGCGGCGGTTGATCAGGTAGGCGGTGGTCGTGCCCGCGATAAAGCTGATGGTCTTGGCCACGTTGACGTTCAACCCGGCCGCCGACAGCAGCAGGACATACAGCCCGAAGTCGACGACCGCGGCCAGCCCGCCGGTGATGATGAATCGCCATATCTGCGTCGTGAGCGACAGGTTCGGCTGCATCGGGGGCTCGGCCACCCGGGCAGCCTACTCAGAAGGGTGGTGAGCTGTTTCGTTCGGCAGCTGCCGTACCTACAACCAGCCGGGTACCGGAGTAATCCGATCCTTTCTCCGAAAGGTACCCAGCTCAGTCGTCGATGTGCGTTGGAGGGTCGGCGAAGGCGAGATCCCCAGAGGGCTGGTCAGGACCCATCAAATCGCAGTGCTTGTCGGGCACGAGGTAGGAACTGAAGCCGTTAGGAATCAAGCGGGCAACTGCCACGCAACGTTGCCAGGTGCCGTCAGGCTGGATGGGTCCGTCGCACTTGCTGATAACGGGTCCTCCGTACTGGCAGCCGGCGCTTGCCGGCGGCGCTGAGGTCATCAGCCCTGCGACCATCAGCAGGGCAGCCAATACTCCGACGATGCAGCGCTTCATGGTTGTCTCCCGTCGACAGCCCAGCCAGCGTCCAATGACGCTACCGCTTATGTCCCTGGTTTTTGCGGCCTTTGAGGTCCTGCTCCGAAGCATGGGTGAAAGCCGCTGAGCAGATGATGAAAATGGCACAGGCACTTCAGGTTTGACGCATGCGTCAGCCCGACGAGATAGGGCGTTTCAGTCAGAAGGGTGGGGGTTTGTTGCCTTCGGCGACGAGCCCGTCGTTGAGTCGGCGCTCGGCTGTTTTGGCTTTGGCGGTGTTGTGGGTGCGGGTGTGGCGGCGTTTGGGCATCATGGCGCCGCGGTCGTCGTTCGCGTCGATGACGGGTGGCCCACCGGTCCATAGCGTGCCGGTGGGGTCACACAGTGTCGGGAACAGGTGTCTGCTGCCGGGGTAGGTGGTGTAGGTGTGCCCGGTCGGCGAAGTCCAGATGATGGTGCCGTCGGGTAGTTGTCGGTCGCGCCACCCTTTGGCACCGTTCCAGAAAGTTTTCAGCAAGTGGTGAAAACGGCACAGACACTTCAGGTTTGACGGATGCGTCGGACCCGCCGGATAGGGGACGGTGTGGTCCAGATCGCAGAACTGGGCGGGTTTGTCGCAGCCAGGGAACCGGCATGTCAGATCCCGGCACCGAACGAAGTCGGCGGTCTTCGGTGTGGGGGTGTAGCGCGGCTCAGCGGCAGCATCGCCGGGGTGGCGGACCTCGCGGACCCGGGCGCGCTCCAGGATGCCGCCCAGCAGGGCGGTCGGCAGCACACCGCCGCCGAACACGAACGCCGGCGGAGTCGAGCACTGCGCAGTCGTTGAGCTCTGGGCAGGCGCCGACACAGACTCATTGGGCACTGGCTCCTTGGGCCCTGCCTCATTGGATGCTGTCTGCGCGTTAGCGGCGTCGACGGATTTCTCGTGGGCGACCACGTAGACCACGGCGTTCTTGGCGGGTCTGTCGTGGGCGGGTCCGGGGCAGTCGGTTTCTCCGCAGCCGCAAACGAGGACGGTGTGGCGCACTGCGGCGAACAGTGCGTCGGCGCGCCGCTCGTTGATGCTGCGCGGGTCGGCGTCGCAGACGCTGCGCGCCAACTCCTCCACGCTGTGTTCGATCAACGCGGCGTCGGGGGCGTTTAGCCGGGCCCACATGCTGGTGGTGCCGGCCACATCGGTGGGGGAGCCGAACTCCACGGTGGGACCCGACGTCGACTCGCGGGCGCGGCGCAGCGCGGCGGGGTCGTACTGCTCGACCAGGGCGTCGATGGCCGCCTCGGTTTTGGCGGCCGACAACGCTCCCCAGCCGGTGATGCGTTCGGCCAGTGCGGCGTCCACGGCGGCCATCGGCTCCTGCTCGGTGATCAAGTAGGTGCGCCATACGATGGTGCGCACCAGCAGGTCGCTGACCAGACCGGCCGCGAACAACGCCGCCACGTTCGGTAACCGGTCCCGTAGCGCCACCCCGCGATGGGTCTGGTGCAGCGCCATGCCCTGGCTGACGTTGACCGCGGCACTCATCTCGGCGGCGACGGCGGCCTGGGGGTCGATCCACCACAGTTCACGCTCGGCGGCGGGCAGCCCGGTGCGGCGGGCGAACAGCTCGGCCATCACCGCCAACTTGCGTGCACATGCCGCGTTCTCCGCCCGGACCCAGCCACCAGCGGCATCGACCAACTCCGCGCCACTCAACGCCGCGAGGTCGGCGACCTCCGGCAACGAACCATCGAACATACATTCGAACCTAGCCGCATCCGCCGACCCGAACCAGCACGTCAACCACCTACCTGTGGATGAAATTACGACTGGGGATAACTCAGCCCGATGCCCGGGTAAGCAGGACCAACGGGATCGTCCGGTCACCCGCTCGCCCCTCGTAGTCGCCGTAGCCGGCGTACATGTCGAGCGCGAGGTCCCAGACCCGTTCCCGCTCGGCGGGATCCGTGACCTCCACCGCGGTGTAGGTCCCGCTGCGCTTGCCCGCGAGCACCTCCACCTTCGGGTTGGCGACCAGATTTCGATACCACGCCGGGTGCGACGTCTTGCCGTAGTTCGACGCGATCAAGACGAGCCGGTCACCGTCGGTCAGATACAGCAGCGGAAGGGTCCGCGGCTGGCCGGTCTTGGCGCCCGTGGTGGTCAGCAGCATCACCGGCACCGGATACACGCTGCTCACCCGCCCGCCGGTGAGGCGCAACAAGGGTGGATCGAGTCGCGGCGCTATGCGTTTCAGGTAGAGGTCTCCAACGGGCATTCGCGCGAACTTCTCCAGCGTTCGCTCGTACAAACTCATGTGTCGACGCGGCTGGCTCATAGCCGACTACCTTGCCAGTCCGGTGGCGTTCAACACGCCCAAAAGCGCGTCAACGGCCGCGGCGAATGCGTGGTCGGCGGGCGCGGCGAAGCCGACGATTATCCCGTCGGGGTCGGGAACGTCGGACCCCGCAAGCGGATGGCGCATGATCGCCAGGCCCTGCAGCGAAATCCCGGCTTCCCCGGCTCTCCGCAGCACTTCGTGCTCGGCGCCGTCGGGCAGGGTGAGAACCAGGTTCACGCCCGCCGACAGGCCGCTGATCGAAACGTCGTAACCCGACAATGCCTCGACGAATGTGTCGCGGCGTTTCCGATAGCGCATCCGCATGCGTCGGATGTGCTTGTCGTAATTGCCCGTGCCGATGAAGTCGGCCATCGTCAACTGCGTGACCGCGTCGACGTAGAACTGCTGGCCGCCTGCGGCATCCGTCACTGCGTCAATCAGGTTGTCGGGCACCACCATCCAGCCCAGCCGCAGCGCCTGTGACAGGCTCTTGCTGGCCGACCCAAGGTAGACGATCCGATCCGGGCACAGCGCCTGCAGTGCGCCGATCGGTTGCCGGTCGTAGCGGAACTCGCCGTCGTAGTCGTCGTCGAAGACGTACCCGCCGGTGCGCCGTGCCCAGTCCACCACGGCGGTGCGACGTTTCGGGTGAAGCGACATCCCGAACGGGCTGTGGTGCGCCGGGGTCAACAACACCGCCGGCGTCTCGAGACCGTCGAGATCATCGACGACCGCGCCGTATTCATCGATGCCGATCGGCACCGTCGGAACGTCCAGCGCAGCGAGCGCGTCACGGAAGATGAACAACCCGTACGCCTCGACGGCGATCGGGCCGCGGCCGCGAAAGGCCCGCGCGAGCAGCTCGACGGCGTGACGCACCCCCGCGCACACGACGACGGACTCGGCCGAGGTCCGGACGCCGCGGGCTCTGGTCAGGTACTCGGCGAGGGCGTCGCGGAGCTCGGGCCTGCCGCGGGCATCGCCCATGCGCAGGGCATCGGTGGGTGCAGTGGACAGCGCCCTGCGGGTGGAGGCCGCCCATGCGTTGCGCGGAAACTCCGACACGTCCGGCGAGCCGGGCATCAGGTTGTGCACCGGGGTGGTCCGCACGCCGCGGGGCCGTGGTGGCGCATCGGCACCGCCCGCGTTGAGCACCCAGGTGCCCGCGCCCTGTCGCGACGCCAGCCAGCCCTCGGCGACCAGCTCGGCGTACGCCTCGGCCACGGTGTTGCGTGCCAATCCGAGGTCGGCGGCCAGGCTGCGGGACGGCGGCAGCATCGATCCGGGAGTCAGGCGGCCCGACCGAACAGCGTCGCGCAAAGCGGTGAGCAGCATCTCCCTCGCACCGCGGGTCCCTGGCGTGATGATCTCGCGGAGGTCGAGATGGAGGTCGCGACTGCCAGGATTGGCCCATGAAGTCATGCCTAGATTGAACCATCCACATGGTTCTATCCGCATTAGCGTTGATGGCATGACACAGACACTCGAATCCCCGATCCACGCCACCGACCGCTTCAAGATCTACAAGGCGTCGCCGGAACTGCTCGACGCCATGATGGGCCTCAGCGCGGCCTCGGCCAAGGACGTCGACCCTGCACTCGGTGAGCTGATCAAAATCCGCGCGTCGCAGATCAACCACTGCGGGTTCTGCCTGAACATGCACCTCGTCGACGCCCGCAAGCACGGCGTCAGCGAGCAGAAGCTCGACGTCCTCGCCGCGTGGAAAGAGGCGGGCGACCTGTTCACCGAGCGGGAACGCGCCGCGCTTGCGCTGACCGAGGCGATCACCGAGATCGTCGACGGTGTGCCCGACGACGTCTACGAAGCGGCCGCCGCGGTGTTCACCGAACGCGAGCTCGGCCAGGTCATCGCGATGGCGGTGACCATCAACGCGTGGAACCGCATCAACGTGACCGTCCGCCTCAAGGTGCCGCGGCGCTGATACCCGAAGGACTCATCGGCCCGGCTCCGCATCGCGGCGGAGTCGGGTCGCTCTACACCCAGTACGGCACCCTGGCGCGGTACTGCTTCATCGCGATCGCGGCGAGGATCCAGCCGATGACGGTCAGCACCACCACGACCACCCAGTGCCGCAGCTCCTGGTCGGCTCCGAGCAGCGGCGCCCGCACGATGTCGAGGTAGTGCAGCAGTGGGTTGAGTTCGACGATCTTGGCCCATCGCCCGGCGCCCTGATGCTCCAGCGTGGATTCGTTCCAGATGATCGGCGTCATGAAGAACAGCAGCTGCACGAGGCTGAACAACAGTGGGCCGATGTCGCGGTAGCGGGTGGCCAGGATCCCGAAACACAGCGACACCCATACGCAGTTGAGCACGATCAGGCCGAGCGCCGGAATGACGGACAGGTCCGCCCACGACCACGCCTTGGGATAGATGATCGCGATGACCACGAAGATCACGATGTTGTGCCCGAACAGGATCATCTGGCGCCACACCAGCCGATAGACGTGCACCGACAGGGGTGTCGGCAGCTGCTTGATCAGGCCCTCGTTGGCGATGAACACGTCGGCGCCTTCGAGGATCGACGCGTTGATCAGATTCCAGATGATCAAGCCGAGCGTGACGTAGGGCAGATGCTCGGACAGCTCGAGATGGAACAGCTTCGAGTACAGCCCGCCCATCGCGACGGCGGTGACGCCCGTGGCAATGGTGATCCAGAACGGCCCCAGCACCGACCGGCGATAGCGCTGCTTGATGTCCTGCCAGCCCAAGTGCAGCCAGAGCTCGCGGCGGGCGAACCCGGCGACCAGGTCGCCCCATGCTTTCGTCATCGTCCTGGACTGAGCGGCGGCGTCGGTGAATGTCATGGGCGGTCGAACCTTTCGCGCCTGCCCCGCCTGCGCAGCCGGACCCATTCCCGCAAGCCGGCAGGATCGCGGCGGGACACCAGGAAGTACCAGCCGAACCGCAGCCACTCCTGGGGCAGCAGCTTGCGCAGCCCCGGCTGCGACAGCAGGTATCCGCGGTTGCGATAGGTGTAGAACCGCTTGGTCGCGTCGTCGGGGTACTGGGTGTGCATCCGGCCGCCAAGGATCGGCTTGAACTCTTCGGTGCCGCAGGGGTGCAAATAGATTGCGTCCAAACAGGTTCCGAACGGCAGGCCCGAACGTACCAGCCGACGGTGCAGTTCGACCTCGTCACCGCGGACGAACAGCCGCAGATCCGGCACGCCCACCGCCTCGACGGTGGCCGCGCGGAACAGCGCGCCGTTGAACAGCGACGCGATGCCTGGCAACAGTCCCCCGCAAGCGGGTGGGCCCACCGCTTGCGAGGGGAGTGCCCCCACGCCACCGCCATCGGTACGCAGTTCGCTCACCAGACGACGCCACACCAGCCCGCGGCGCAACGGAAACGCCAGCCGGTCCGGGTCGTCGAGATCGCACACCATCGGCGACACCTCGGCCAGGCGGTGTTTCTCGGCGCATGCCAGCAGAGTGGCGAGCACATTGCGATCCTGGGGCCGGCCGTCGTCGTCGGCGAGCCAGATCCAGTCTGCGCCCTGTGCCAGCGCCTGCAGCATCCCGAGCGCGAAACCGCCTGCGCCGCCGAGGTTTCGGCGCGATCCGACGTACGTGCTGGGGACGGGCTGGCCGGCCACCAGGTCGGCGACCCGCTCGTCGTCATCGTTGTCGACGACGATGATGTGGTCGAGGGCGCGGCTCTGCGTGGTCAGGGCGTCCAGCGACTTGGTCAGCTCGTCGGGCCGACGATGGGTGACCAGCACCGCGTATACGGACTCAGTCATGTGCCTTCACGGGCATCCTCTTCGAGCACCTCGCGCACATGGCGGGCGGCGTCCTCGCCCTCGTAGGCGCGCACGACCTCCTCGATGCCGCCGGTCATCTTGATCGTGCCGTGGTCGATCCACATCGCCGTCTTGCACAGCCGGGCCAGGAACTCGTTGGAGTGGCTGGCGAAGACGAGAATGCCGGAGCGCTCGACCAGACCCTGCAGCCGTGTCTGCGCCTTCTTCAGGAAATCGGCGTCGACGGCGCCGATGCCCTCGTCGAGCAGCAGTATCTCGGGGTCGATGCTGGTGACGACGCCCATCGCCAGCCGCACCCTCATGCCGGTCGAGTAGGTGCGCAGCGGCATCGACAGATAGTCGCCGAGCTCGGTGAAGTCGGCGATCTCGTCGACCTTCTCCATCATCTGCTTGCGGGTCTGACCGAGGAACAGGCCGCGGATGATGATGTTCTCGAAGCCCGATATCTCGGGGTCCATGCCGACGCCCAGATCGAATACGGGTGCGACCCGGCCCGTCACCGTCGCCACGCCCCGGGTCGGCTCGTAGATTCCCGACAGCAGCCGCAGCAGCGTTGACTTGCCTGCGCCGTTGTGGCCGACCAGACCTACCCGGTCGCCGTGTTCCAGGGACATGGTGACGTCCCGCAGCGCCTCGATGACCACGACATTGGACTCGTTGCGGCCGATCGTGCCGCCGGCCTTGCCGAGGAAGGCCTTCTTCAGCGACCGCGCCTTGGCGTCGAAGATGGGGAACTCCACCCACGCGTTGCGCGTCTCGATGTGCGGTTTGGAAGGGCCAGTCACCGAATTCCTCGGAATTACAGGTACTGCCCGGTCCCAGATGACCCGGGCCCGCCGCGTTGTCCGGGCACGCTCATACCGGGTGGCAGCGCCCCTTGACGCATCTGCTCCAGCTGCTGGCGCGCGGCCATCTGCTGGGCGAACAGCGCGGTCTGGATGCCGTGGAACAGCCCTTCGAGCCAGCCGACCAACTGCGCCTGTGCGATCCGCAGCTCGGCGTCCGACGGGATGGTGTCCTCGGTGAACGGCAGTGTCAGCCGCTCGAGTTCCTCGCGCAGCTCGGGCGCAAGCCCGTCCTCCAGCTCGCGGATGCTGGTCTTGTGGATCTCGGCCAGCTTGTTGCGGCTGGCGTCATCCAGAGGTGCGGCGCGCACCTCTTCGAGCAGCTGCTTGATCATCGTGCCGATGCGCATCACCTTGGCCGGCTGCTCGACGAGGTCGGTGAGCGACTTGCCGTCGGCATCCTGCTCCGGGGGCATCGGTCCATCGCCGCCGATGATTTCGATGTTGTCGTCGTCGGTGTTCGTAGTCATCAGTTCCGCATCCCTCTAGGTGCCCTGCCATTCGTAGATTCGGGCTTCGCCGTTGTCGTAGATCTTCTCCCACGACCGAGAATCTTCTAGCGACACTAGCCCGTCGGGCATGGCGAACTTCAGCACCACCGGTGTGCTGGTCAGCACGTACCGGATGTTGAGCGCCTTCACCGCCTCGGCGATGCGCGGGTCGTGGTCGGCGTCGTCGGCGTAGGCCCAGAAGATGAAGCGGTGGTAGCCGGGGCCCTGTTGGACGGGGTAGTCGTAGTGGGTCCACAGCGGGTGCAGACCGGAAACCGCGTACATCCACGCGGTGCCGTCGGTATTGGCGTTGCCGATCAGTGTGTCGCGGGCCCCCGGCAGCGTGGCGAGGTAAGCGAACGCCTCGAGGTCCTTATCGTCGATGATCACCGAGTCGTACTTCTGGCCGATCAGAAAGCGGTGGCGCGGGAAGTAGGCGTAGGCCGTGACCACGCTGACCGCGACGAGGACGGCGGCGGTGACGCCGAACCAGACCGCGGGGCGGGCAGCGCGGGTTCCTCCCACCCGACCGCGAACGAACTGCACTGCCGCGTTGACGACGGCGAACAGTGCGATGCCGGCCGCGGACGTCAAAAGCATTGTCACGACTGCGGATAGCCGCCGCGGGTCGCTGTAGAACAGGTCGCTGATCTTTGCGGTCAGAGCTCCGAGCGGGCCGCCGAACGGTGCGGACGAGTGCACGATGCACACCACCAGCACGAGCCATACCACCAGCGGCCACCAGATCCGTTTTGCCACCAGGATCAGCCCGCCGGCGGCGGCCAGCGCGATGAGCCACCACTGGATGGGGAAGTCGTTCAGGTGGCGGGTGTGCTGCACGAGGGCGTCGATGAGCCCGCGCTTCTTGCCTTCGTGCGTGAGGAACTCGTGCCCGACGATGATTTCGGCCTGCTGCAGCACGCCGACGAACTGCGGCAGTAGCAGGACGACCGTCGGCGCCGCGATGACCGCCAGGCTGATCAAGTCCGCCACCCTGCCGCGAACCGGATGCCACAACGCGTTCACAAGCCACCACGTCGCGACCAGCAGGACGGTCACCACGCCGCCCGTGATGTGCACCGAGAAAACCCCGAGCAGTGCGAGCACCGCCAGCGGGATGCGGTCACGGTGGCGCAGTGCCGACGTCACCAACACCATCGTCGGCACGGCCATGCCGTACGCGGCGAGGTTGGGCATCGACGCGGTGTCGAACTCGACATAGGGCACCGCGGTGAACGACGCCGACAGCGCGGCGGCGGTGGCGGCCGCCCCGGCCGTGCGCCACTCATCGAAGCGATTCCTCAGCAGGTTCCATGCCAGGCACGCCGCGCTCACCGGGAACAGCCACACCGAGGCCGCAAGCGAGCTCAGGGTGTAGGCCGTGGTGGGTGCCGATCCGGTCAGTGCACTGAACACCGCGGCGAGCGCGTGAAAGGTCGACGGGTAGTACAGCGCGTCGTGGGTCTCGACGTTGCGCAGCTCGCCCATGTGCGTCGGCGACGCCTGCCCGGTGTCGAGGATGAACCGGACCGTGTTGGCGTGCCACACCGCGTCCCATGTACTCGGTATCGACTGCCAGTGCGGCATTCCCTTGACCGCCGCCAGCCCGATCAGGCCCGCCCCCAACAGCACCCCCGCGGCAACGGCCAGCGCGGGGCCGCGGGAGATCGACAAGGACTCGGCGTCACGGTCGCGGGAGCGGTTCATCAGCAACGGCAAACAGGCCGCGGCGAAGGTCACGACGGCCAGAGCAAAGAACGCGGTCCACGGATTCCACGGGATGCCGACGGCGCCGAATGGGACGATGGCCAAGGCGACCACGCCGTAGGTCAACGCGGGCCCGACCGCCACCGCGACGGGCACGGGCAGTCGCGCCGCGCGTGCCACCATTGCTCCGGGACCGACCAGCAACAACACCGCTAGTAGCACTCCGAAGGCCAAGCTCACTGCACTAGTATGGCTGCCCAGGTGACCCGGTCCGGCACCGCCCGCGTGGGCTCGGGCGCCCACCAATTGCTGTCGGTTTGTGGACTTCACAGACACTCTAAGGTGGCTGGCATGGCATACGACGTCGCCCGGGTGCGGGGATTGCACCCGTCCCTGGGCGATGGGTGGGTACATTTCGACGCCCAGAACGGCATGTTGTTGCCCGACTCCGTCGCCACGACCGTCTCGACGGCCTTCCGGGGGTCGATGAGGACGACGGTCGGCCCGCATCCCTCGGCGCAGCGCAGTGCGGCCGTGCTCGACCAGGCCCGCCAGGCGATTGCGGATCTGGTCAACGCCGATCCGCGCGGCGTGGTGCTCGGTGCCGACCGCGCGATACTGCTCAACTCGCTGGCCGACGCATCATCGTCACGTGTCGGTTTGGGCTATGAAACGGTCGTCACCCGACTCGACGACGAGGCAAACATCGCGCCGTGGCTGCGTGCGGCGAATCGCTATGGCGCCAAGGTGCGTTGGGCCGAGGTCGACATCGAGACCGGCGAGCTGCCGACCTGGCAGTGGGAGAGCCTGATCACCCAGGCGACGCGGCTGGTCGCCATCACTTCCGCGTCTGCGACCCTGGGCACCGTGACCGACCTGCGGGTCGCCACGAAGTTGACGCATGAGGCCGGCGGGCTGGTGGTCGTCGACCACTCGGCGGCGGCGCCCTACCGGCTGATCGACATCGAGGAGATCGACGCGGACGTGCTCGCGGTGAACGCGCTCGCCTGGGGCGGGCCTCCCGTGGGTGCTCTCGTGTTCGGCGACCCGACGCTGATCGACTCGTTCGGGTCGATCGCGCTGAACCCGTACGCCACCGGCGCCGAGCGCCTGGAGATCGGCGTGCACCAGTACGGTCTGCTCGCCGGCCTCGTCGCGAGCGTCGAGTACCTGGCCTCCCTCGACGAGTCGGCGACGGGCACGCGTCGGGAACGGCTCGCCGTCTCGATGCAGTCGGTGGGGTCCTACATGACGAGGCTGTACGACTACCTGCTGATCTCGCTGCGGTCGCTGCCACTGATCATGGTCATCGGCAGGCCCGAGGAGTCGATCCCCGTGCTGAGCTTCGTGGTCAGGGACGTGCCCGCCGAGAAGGTGGTGGCGCGGCTGGCCGACAACGGGGTGCTGGCGATCGCCAACGCGAGCTCGCGGGTTCTGGACGTGATCGGCGTCAACGACATCGGCGGGGCGGTCACGGTCGGCCTCGCGCACTACACGACGACGGCCGAGGTCGACCAGCTGATCCGTGCGCTGGCGTCGCTGGGCTGATCAGCCCGCAGTCAGTTCGCTACGCGCAGAAGAACTTTGCCCGCCACCTCGCCGGAGTTCAGCAGCTCGTGCGCCGCGGCGGCCTGCTCGATCGGGAACTCCGCCCCGACGATCGGGCGCACCCGACCGTCGGCGACCATCGGCCACACATTGCGGACCACCTCATCGACGATCTCGCTCTTGCTTCCCGGGCCCTGCACGGGCCGCGCCCGCAGCGTCGTGCCGATCACCCCTGCGCGCTTGGCGACCAGCTTGGCGATGTTCAGCTCGGCCTTGACGCCACCCTGCATGCCGATGACGACGACCCGGCCGCCGATGGCGAGCGCGTCGACGTTTCGGTCGAGGTACGCGGCGCCAATGATGTCGAGGATCACGTTGGCCCCGGCACCGTCCGTCGCCTCGCGCACCCGCTCGACGAAGTCCTCGTCGCGGTGGTTGATGACGATCTCGGCGCCGAGCTCCCTGCACAGGTCGAGCTTCGGCGTCGAACCGGCGGTCACTGCGACGCGGCAGTCCAGCGCCCGCGCCACCTGAATGGCATGCGTGCCAATCCCGCTCGAACCACCGTGGATCAACGCCACCTGCCCGGCCGCCAGCCCCGCGGTCATCACCAGGTTGGACCACACCGTGCACGCCACTTCGGGCAGCGCGGCAGCCTGGTGGAGCTCGACCGTGTCCGGCACCGGCATCAGCTGACCCTCGGGCACCGCGACGTACTCGGCGTACCCACCCCCTGCCAGCAAAGCGCAGACCGGTTGCTCGATTGACCATCGATCGACCTGTTCGCCGACCTCGGCGACGGTCCCCGACACCTCGAGACCGAGAATCTCGCTTGCTCCCGGCGGGGGCGGATACTTCCCCGCGGCCTGCATCAGATCGGCCCGGTTGATCCCCGCCGCGTCGACCCTGACCAGCACTTCACCTGGTCCTGGCGTCACGTCGGGCACTTCTTGCCAGCTCAGGCGTTCCGGGGATTCGACCACGATCGCGTGCATTCAGAAAAGCCTACCGGGTGCGAAATCAAGCCCCCAGCAATGAGTTTGTCGTTTACCATTCCGTGGATGGAGGGGATGATTGCCGGGCGTACCGCTGGTGATATGCCCGGATTGGACATCGCCGAACAGAGGTCGTGGCAAAACTTCCTCGACTCGGCGCTGCGGTTGTACGCAACCCTGAACCGGGCGCTGGTCGAAAGCGCATCATCTGACGCTGAACGATGTCCGACTGCTGGACATGCTGGACAAGTCACCCACCGGATCGGCACGCATGGGTGATCTGGCCGAAGGGCTGATGTCGCTGCCGAGCCGGGTGACCCGGCAGATCCGCCGATTGGAGACCCAGGGCCTGGTGCGCCGTGGCGCCAGCCCCGACGACGGACGCGGCGTGCTGGCCACCATCACCGACGACGGCCGGCTCCAGGTGCGCCAGGCGATGGTCACCTACGGAGACGGCGTACGCGAGCACTTCCTCGGCAAGCTGTCGCGTTCTCAGATCGCCGCAACGGGAGAGAACTGCCGGCGGATCAGCAGCGCCCTCAAGGGCACTCCGTCGTCGGCGAAGGTCGGCCGGGTCTGATCCCGCTGCTCGCCCGTCGGGCCGTACTCTTATCCGCGGTGGCGTGGCAGAGCGGCCTAATGCACTCGCCTTGAAAGCGAGAGACGGCTAAAACCGTCCGGGGGTTCAAATCCCTCCGCCACCGCTGGGTTTCGCGACCGGCTCGAGGAAGATGGTCGCCGCGCCGGTCCACGGCGACTCCATGTGCCAGCTGGGCACACCGACCGGAGGGCCTCCCTTCGTCCACGCCAGTCGGTACTGTGCCGGTCGCGGCCGCTGGGTCCGGTCGAGTCGAGCGAAGTTCAACTCGAGCAGGAAGCGCATCACCGGCCCGGCCTCGCGGATGCGCTGTTCGATCAACGGGAGCGTGCGTCCCGGATCGGAGAACACGTCGACGACCGAGCAGTCGCACGCGTAGGCGACCGTGCCGATCTCGGGCGGCGACTTCACGGTGGCGTCGCCGACCAACTCGCCGATCTCCGTCCCGACGGCCATGTACTGCTCGGGCAGCGCCCAGTTGCCGAAGATCACCGGATGCACCCACGGCATACCTAGGCCGCGGACCGACACCGCCGTGAAGATCGCCAGGATCGCCACGACGACAATCGGTGCACCGATGCGCACCACGCGCGGTGACGCCGACGAGGGCCGGGGCCGAGTGAGGACAAGCGCGAGTCCGAAAACGCCGGTCACGCCGAGCGCGACCGTCGACGACACGTAATACCAGTGGTACGGCGGCACGCCCAGCAGGCAGTACGCGCCGAAGTCCGCGGCACCCCCGATGCCCAGCCCGACCAGCGGCCAGTGCTCTGCGGGGGTCCGACGACGGAGCGCTCCCGCCAGGATGCCGACCACGGTCAGCAGGCCGATCGCCGCGGGGATGAGGGCGAGTGACAGCGGCAACGTGGTGCCGGCATGCCACATCTTCCACAGCCCGTTGGAGAAGGTCGCGTCGCCGAACGACTTCTGCAGCGTCTTGATCACCAGCGTGGTGGGGACGGCGGAGCCGAAGTGGTACCAGCTGAACGTCCACCACGGCAGCACCACGGCGATGGCGGTGAGGGGTACGACCCAGAACCGACGCCGCATGGCCGGCGTCGCGAGATACACCGCGGCGACGATGATGCCCAGATCCGGCCGGGTCAGGACGAGCAGGCCCGCGAGTATCCCGAAGGCGATCCGGCGACCCAGGACGGCCTGTGCGGTCAGACCGACGAGGTATGCGGCGGTCGGCACGACCTCCAGCCCGATGGCGGAGTTCACGAAGGGGTTGGCGAAGACAACGGCCAACACCGCCAGCGACCACACGGCCGACACGTTGATCCGGCGGGCGATCTGCGCAGCCCACACGGCCATGGCCGCCGACAGGGCGACGGTCAGGATGCCGAGGCCGAGCACCGGGCGCAGCTGGCCCGTCACGCCGCTGATCCAGGTGGCCAGGGCCAGCAGCAGGACGTTCAGCGGCGAGGTGGCGGTGTTGGACTCCTCCGTCGGGATCATTCCCCAATGGAGGTGCTCGGCGACGTTGCGGGCGTAGCTCAGCGTGATGTAGGCGTCGTCGATCAGGCCCCGATGTGCGACGTACATGACAACCACGCCGACGAGCGCACCGGGGACGGCCCACCACAGGTCCCCGCCGCGGCGGTGGGCGCCCTGCGGGGCCGTGTCGTGCTGGGCGATCGCGCCCAGATCTTCGGTCGTGGCCATCGGCGGGGAGTTTATGGTGCTCGCGCTACGGTTGTCGCATGCTTGACCGGTTCAAAGTGGCAGCCCGGGAAAAGCTGCAACGGGCCCTCGCGGAGGTTGTGGCAGCCGAGGGCGCCGAGTCTCGACAGCAGCAGAGGAATCTTCACGCCGAGTTGCTCGCCACCCTCGGCGAGTTGAACGAGTCCGTCGGCGCGGTCCTGACCCGCATCAACGACATGGAATACCGTGCCCGGCGCGACATTTCGTATGCACAGGACGTTGCGGCGGCGCAAGGACAGCGCGGCCTTCGTGCTCGAGCACATGCCCAAGTCGAAGGTGTTCTGGGAGACGCTGGACACGCTGCGGTTCGCGCTCGGCGAGATCAAGGGACCGGGCCTTGCGCTCGAGTTCGGGGTGGCGACCGGCACCACGCTGAAACTCATCGCCGACGTCGTCGCCGGTGACCGCACCGTGGTCGGATTCGACGTTTTCACGGGCCTGCCCGAAACCTGGCGCACCGGTTTCCCGGCTGGGGAGTTCGCGCAGGAGCCGCCGGACATCCCGGGTGCCGGGGTGGTGGCGGGCCTGTTCGAGGACACCCTGCCCGCGTTTCTTGCCGACACCGACGAACCGATCTCGTTCGTGCACGTCGACTGCGACCTGTACTCGTCGACCAAGACCGTGCTGGATCTCGTCGGCGACCGGCTCGCACCCGACGCCGTGCTGATGTTCGACGAGTTCTTCAACTACCCCGGCTGGCAACAGCACGAGTACCGGGCCTGGACCGAGTTCATCGCCAGGACGGGACGCACCTTCGAATATCTGGCGTACACGGGCAACAACGAACAGGTCGTCGTGCGCCTGCACTGATCAGCTCTCGTAGAGCCGTGCCCAGTTCTCGCGACCCGTCAGTTCGGGCAGCGCCTCCCGGTAGCGGTTCTGCAGCGCCGGCGCCTCGTGGCCGAACCGCCGCAGCGCCTTGCGCATTCGCCTCGTCAGGTCGGTGAGCTTCTTGCGGTCGCGGCGCCGAATCCGCACGCCGGACTGCGACGAGTCGGTGACGACGGCATGCCCGAAAAGCGATACGTGCCACCACTGGTTGTCCTCGGCGGCGATGGCGACGGGTCCGGGAATGACGCGCCCGAGCCACTGAAACACCGCGCGTTTGGCCAGCACCAGGTTGATCCGGTCCTTACGCGGCTTGTGGCCGGTCGGGACGAATCGCGGTACGACGTCGGTCAGCTCACGGATCTGCACCGCCGGATGCACGACGGTCTCGCCGTAGTCGGCCCGTTCGGCGCGGATCGCGGTCAGCGCGGCGACTCCGCCGTCCTGCAGAACCTGTGGGCCCTCCATGAAGTCCTCGAGCCCGCGAATCATGGTGTACGCCATGCCGTATTGCATGGACACCAGGGCTTCGGAGATCTCCCGCGCCAGCCATCTACCCGTCGTCTTCGTGTCGATGTCGCCGTGCAGGGCGTGGGTGATCAGCGAGTTGCGGACACTGAAGTACCGCATGAACTCGTCGCGGTCCTTCCAGTGGAAGTCGGCGTGCCAGACACCCGCGTTCGGCAGCGTCACCGTCGGGAAGCCCGCGCCCAGCGCGCGCTGGCCGTACTCGATGTCGTCCCACTGGAAGAACATCGGCAACGGCAGGCCGATCGCGGCGATCACCTCGGATGGGATCAGACACGACCACCACGCGTTGTATTCGGCGTCGACGCGCTTGTGCTGGCGGTGCTTGACGATGTCGGACCGATGCAGCGCCCTCGGCGCCCAGCGACCGGCCCGCAGCCTGTGCATCTGCGTCTGCTCGCCGCCGACGTGCAGTTCACGCGTGTTCTGAAGGGAGAGCATCTGCGCGCCGATGAGGGTCGGCGACGGCGTCAGGTTGGCGAATGCGTTGAGCCGCAGGATGGTCTCGGGCTCACAAAGGATGTCGTCGTCCATCAGGATCACGTTGGCGTGGTCGGCGACGCTCGACACTTCGTACATGCCCCGCGAAAACCCACCTGCGCCACCGAGATTCGGCTGACGCAGGTACACCAGCTTGTCACCGAGTTGCGCGGCGACGTCGTTGAACAACGGCCTCGTCTCGACGGCGTCGGTGCCCTGGTCGATGACGTAGATCCCGTCGATGCCTGCCAGCAGACCCTTGTCGCCCGCGACGGCCGCGACGTTGGTGGCGCAGTCGTCGGCCCTGTTGAAGGTGCAGATGGCGATCGCCGCGGGCCGGATCGTCGCGGGCGCGGCCGTCGTCCACTCCAGGTCGGTGATCGTCAGTGGCCCGTCCACCGCGGTGCATTCCATCCACAGCGCGCCGCCGTCGACGTACTCGTTGAGTCGGGCCGACAACACCGCGGTGCCGGTGCCGTGCACCTCCGTGCTGTCGACTGTCCTGGCACCGCCGTGGATGTCGGACCCGCGCAGCAGCACCCGGGCCCGGGTGGAGGTGTCGACCACCAGCTTCAGCTGTACTTCACCCGCGGTGGTCCACCGCTGGAAATAGCTCGCGGGCAGCCGGCCGAAATAGGTGTTGGTGTCGACGGTGGCGCCCTTTTCGAGGTGCAGCGCACACCGCTCCCGATGCGCCTGACCCTTGACGATGCGCGCATACATGTCGTCGGTCACCTGCGCACTCGGGCCGGTGAACAGGCCGCGCGCCACGACCAGCCGCTCAGGTGCGGCATGCTCGGTGAGCGCCTGCTTCAGCGCGTCGGGGGTCGCCCGGCCCGGATGGGCCGCCCCGCGCTCAGTCAATGCTGCTCCTACTGCGTGAAGATTGGGGTTGGGGCTCTCGGTTGTTTGCAAGGTCCCCGACGGAGCCTAACAAGACGGTGTTCAGAGACAAGTTGACGACGCACCACCCCTTGCCGCTTTCACAAAGTGCCTGCTCAGCGGGCTTCCAGTATCGACTTGAGCCGCGCGAGGTCCTTGCCGGTGGCCCGCCTGACCGCCGTCGCCAGGATCGGCGCCGCGAGCCCGGCGAAGCCGGTCGGCTCGCCCCGATTGCGCAGCGTCATCCAGGTGGCCCCGTCCGGCGCGTCCTCCCAGGTATAGGTGGTCTCCATGGGAAACGGGCCGGCGTCCGAACGCATCACGAACCGTCGCGCCGGCACCAGCTCCACCACTTCGTAGGTGTACTCCAGCTTCCGGCCGAGGAAGCCGCTTTTGAACCGAAACCGGGAGCCCACTGCCACCGGCGGTGTCGTTTCCCATTGCACCGCTTCGATATTCGCGTACCACGCGGTGACGTTTCCCGGATCGCAGCAATACGCCGCCACCTCCGGCCTGGGCCGGCCGATGGTCGTGTGTACCTCGACATCCACCGTTGACATGGTCATCCTCCCGCCCGCGCCAGCGCCGCAACGCCGGCATCGATCTGCGTCTCGGTCAGGTTCGCATAGCCCAACAGCAGGCCGGGCGGCGCCGTCGCCGGGTCCGCGTAGCACGGTGCCAGCGGCTCGACGTTCACCCGCATCGCCGCTGCCTGCCGGACCAGGTCGGCGATCGGGAAGCCGTCGGGGAACCGGACGGTGAGATGCACGCCTGCGGCGGCGCCCAGGACCGTCGCCTGCGGCAGGTGGCGGGCGAGGGCGTCCAGCAGAGCGTTGCGCCGGTTCACGTAGCGACGGCGCATCTGCCGCAGATGGCGGTCATACCCGCCCGACTCCAACAGCTGCGCGAACGCCAGCTGGTCCATCACCGAGCTGCCGGTGTCGGCCAGGCTCTTGGCGAGCCGGACGGCATCGATGAGCTGCTGGGGCACGACCATCCACCCGATGCGCAGCCCCGGCGCCAGCGTCTTGCTGGTCGAGCCGACGTAGACGACACGGTCGGGTGCGATGCCCTGTAGGGCGCCGACGGGCGCGCGGTCGTAGCGGTACTCGGCGTCGTAGTCGTCCTCGATCACCAGGTGGCCGGCGCGCGCCCATTCCAACAGCGCGGTGCGCCGGGCCGCCGAGAGCACCACGCCGGTCGGCGACTGGTGCGCGGGCGTGGTCAGCACCGTTCGCGCGGGGCAGGCCGCCAGCGCCGCCACGTCGAGGCCGTCGTCATCGACTGGGACGGCGAGCGGATCGATACCGTTGTGCCGCAACACCATCCGGTGCAGCCAGAACCCGGGATCCTCCATGGCCACCGGTTTCTCATCCTCTCCGAGGGCCCGGGCAAGGAGCGCGATCGCCTGAGTCGCGCCCGAACAGAGCACGACGTGCGCCGCGTCTGCCTGCACGCCGCGGGTGCGGCGCAGATAGTCGGCCACGGCGGCGCGCGCCGCGGGCAGTCCCTGCGGTTCGACGTATCCGAAAGAGTCCGAGCCGGTCTCTGCGAGCCCTTGGCGCAGCGCCCGCAGCCATGCCGCGCGGGGAAAGCTGCGCAGATCCGGAGAGCCGGGCAGAAAGTCGACGTCGAAGCGCCGCGCCGGTTCTGCGTGCTGCGGTGTGCTCGCGGGGTCGACGGTTGCCACCTTGGTACCCGAACCGTGTCTGCTCAGCAGGAAGCCTTCCGCCACCAGCTGGCTGTATGCGTCGACGACGAGCCGTCGGGAGACACCGAGGTCGGCGGCGAGCACCCGCGTCGACGGCATCCGGGTGTCGGGTGCCAGCCGGCCGGAGCGGATCGCAGTGCGCAGGCCGTCGGAGAGCTGGCGGTGCAGGGGCTCGGCACGGCCGCGGTCGAGCTCGACGAGGAGCTCGGGACCCGAAGTGGCACCCGAAACTGTCATGAAAGTGGAGCCTATCTTGATGCCAATAACGAGCTAGCGTGACCGTATGACAACGGCACCCAGTCGCACAAGAGCAGGGTTCGTCGAGGTGACCCTGATCGTGTTCGGTCTCTACGGCCTGGGCCTCGGGCTGTTCATGGTGTTCGCGCCGGGATCGTTCTTCGACACCCTCGGCACGTTCGGCGTGCGCAACGACCACTACATCTTCGACAACGCGACGTTCGAGATACCCCAGGGCCTGTTGCTGCTCGCGGCCGTTCGGCAGGTGTCGTGGCGGGTGCCCGCGCTGGCGTTCGCCACGGTGCACTGGGCGCTGCACTCGGTCAGCCACATCATCGACCCGCATCACGGCGCGGGCGACATGGTCGGCTGGATCGAGGCGGGAGGTTTGGTGGCAACCACCGTGATACTGGCGATTGCGTTGCGCGCCGGCATTTCTGCGGAGAAGGGGGGTCGGCGCTGATGCGCGTCCTCGTTGCGGGCGCGACGAGCGTCCCCGGCCTACCACTGCTGCGCGAGCTCAATGCCCGTGGCCACGACGTCGTCGGCGTGACCAGGTCGTCGGCCAAGACGGCGCAGATTGCGGCGACCGGTGCCAAGCCGGTGGTGGCCGACATGTTCGATGCCGACGATGTGCACAAGGTCGTCGCCGACGCCGGACCCGAGGTTGTGGTGTCGTTGCTCACGACGCTGCCGAAGTGGGGTCCCAAGCGGCCCAAAGACTTCGAGCCGGCCAGAAAGCTCTGGAGCACAGGCGCTTCCAACCTGGTTGCCGCGGCCCAGAGTGCCGGCGTGCGCCGGATCGTCGCCGAGTCGGTGATCTTCGCGTACGGCTATCCGACCGGTGGGCCCGCGATGAGGGACGAGACCGATCCGTACCCGGGACCTCCGCCCAAGGGCGGAGCCGACATGCTCGCGGCGTTGCGCGGCATGGAGCGTAATGTCCTGTTGTCGAGTGGGCACAGCGACACCGAGGGAATCGTGTTGCGGTACGGGTGTTTCTACGGACCGGGTGTGCCGCACGACGAGCTGTTCGTCCTGCTGGCGAAGTGGTGGGTGCTGCCCGCGATGACTGGCAACGGGATCGTCTCCTGGATCCATATCGACGACGTCGCGACGGCGACGGCCGACGCGGTCGAGCGCGGTCGCGGCGGGCAGCTGTACAACATCGTCGACGACCGGCCGCAGTCGTTCGGCGGCTACGTCCGCGAGCTCTCGTCGAAACTCCATCGGCCGCCGCCCATTCCGATTCCGCATCGGCTGGTGGGCTTGTTCGCCTCGTATCCGGCGACGGCGTTCGGGACCACGTGGCTGCCGCTGTCCAACGCCAAGGCCAAGGCCGAGCTCGGCTGGACTCCGACGCCTCGGATCTGACTATTCCCCGGTGAAGTTCGGCGGCCGCTTTTCGAACGTCGCCGTGATGCCCTCGGTGAGGTCTCTCGACGGCAGCATGGCCGAATTCCACACCGCGACATAGCGCAGGCTCTCCGAGACCCTCGCGATGCGCTGCTGGTCGAGGACATCCTTGATGCCGTTCACCGTCAGCGGCGGGTTGGCGGCGATCTCGGCGGCGGTCCGATGTGCCGCGGCCAGCGACGCCTCGGCGTCGTCGTAGACGTCGTTGACCAGGCCGATCTTCTCGGCGCGGGCCGCGTCGATGTCCTTACCTGTCAGCGCCAACTCACGCAGGTGGCCGTCGGTCAGGATCAGCGGCAGCCGGGCCAGGCTTCCGACGTCGGCAACCATCGCAAGCCTCACCTCGCGCACCGAGAACTTCGCATCGGCGCTGGCGTAGCGGATGTCGACGGCCGAGATCAGGTCCACGCCGCCGCCGATGCACCAGCCGTGCACAGAGGCGATGGTCGGCGTCCGGCAGTCCGCGACGGCGCTGATCGCGCCCTGCATGCGCAGAATCGTCGCGTGGAAATCCGCCCTGGGCCGGGCCGACGAGCCGCCTGCCATCACGTCGGACAGCGACCCGCCCATGGCAGGCAGGTCGAGTCCGTAGCTGAAGTGCTTGCCCGACCCGGTGAGCACGATCGCCCGGACGTCGCGGTCGGCGTCGAGCTTTGCGAACACCTCGGGCATCTCGGCCCAGAACGCCGGCCCCATCGCGTTGCCCTTGCCGGGACCGACCAGTGTCACCTGCGCGACGTGACCGTCGATGTCGACCGTCACGGATTCGTATGCGTCACCCATGGGCAGCCACGTTAGCCACTCACGGCGGCGACCCGCCGAGCACCACCTCTTTAACGACGGCGCTGGGCAGGAACCCGCACATGGTGGTCGCCATCAGCGCCGCGACCATCTCCGACTCGGGACCCTGCTGGTTGCCGCCGCCCTCGGCCAGGATCGCCTTGATGACGGCCCGCTGTGTGGCCTCGTCGAGCTTGGTGAACTCGCTGCACTTCATCGTCAGCGCGTTGGCGGGCGCGGGTACCTCGGGGACATTGGTGTTGCCCGGTATCGGGAAGCCCGGTATCTGGGGAAGACCCGGAATGTTCGGCAGGCCAGGGATACCCGGGATGCCGGGTTCGGCCGTCGAGGGTGTGCGGGAAGGCGCCGAAATCGGTGGACCCGGCTGCGTCGTCATCGCGACCGTGCCCGGCGTGGTGCGTGAGCACCCGGTGGCTAGCCCGACGAATACCAGCGCCGCGGCCGTCACCCGCAGATGGGTTCTCATCTGCGCAACGATAGGCGCACGCGCGACGTAGCGTGGGCTCATGCCCACCGATTTGCCTTCCGGCCCGGATTCACCACCGACCGACGAACTCGTCAGCGCGGAGGCCAGCCTGGCGGTGCTGCAGAACGTGTTGCACCCGATCGCCAACGACGACTGGTCCAGGCAGACCCCGTGCCGAGAGTTCGACATCGCCAAGCTGACCGACCACCTGATGAACTCCATCACCGTCATCGGCGGAGCCGCCGGTGCCGAGCTACCCGAGCGTGACACCCGCGACTCGGTGGAGCGCCAGGTCGTCGCCGCCGCCCGCCCGGCCCTGGACGCCTGGCACCGCCGCGGGCTGGACGGCACCGTGCCGTTCGGTCAGAACGAAGCGCCCGCCCGGATGATGGCAGGCATCCTGTCCCTCGAATTCCTGGTCCATGCCTGGGATTACGCGACGGCCATGGGACGCACCGTGAATGCGTCCGACTCGCTGTCCGACTACGTGATGGGAGTGGCGCAGGGCGTCATCACGCCGCAGGGCCGCAGCACCGCCGGATTCGACGATCCGGTTGAACTGCCCGCCGACGCCTGCGCACTGGACCGGTTGGTCGCCTACACGGGTCGCACGCCGGTCGGCTAGACCGGCGTCGGTCATCGCTCTCCGGTCCACTGGCGGGCGAACTCCAGGAACGCGTCGTTCTCGTGCGGTGCGGCGACGGTGACCCGCACGCCGTCATCGCCGTAGGGCCGCACGATGATGCGGCTGTTGGCGGAGTCAGCTGCGAACTGCTGCGCGCGTCCCGGTAGCGCGAGCCAAACGAAGTTGGCCTGCGACGGCGGCACGGTGTAGCCGGCCTCGCGAAGCGCTGCGGTGACCCGGGCCCGCTCGGCGACGACGGCGTCGGTGCGGGCCAGCAGTTCGTCAGCGGCGTCCAACGACGCGATCGCCGCGGCTTGCGAGATGCTCGTCGCGCTGAACGGCACGTACACCTTGCCGAGTGCGGTGATGATGTCGGGATCGCCGACGGCGTAGCCCACGCGCAGACCGGCCAGGCCGTACGCCTTCGAGAACGTGCGTAGCACAACGACATTGCTGTGTTCGCGGACGAGCCCAAAGCTGTCGGGCAGCATGTCGTCGCGGATGTATTCGACGTACGCCTCGTCGAGTGCGACGAGGATGTCGGACGGCACCGCCTCGATGAAGCGGGCCAGCGCGTCAGGGTCGACGACAGTGCTCGTCGGATTGTTCGGATTGCACACGAAGATCAGCCGCGTGCGGTCGGTGATCGCGGCGAGCATCGCGTCGAGGTCGTAGGCGTGGTCGGTCAGCGGCACCTGCACGGGCGTGGCGCCCGCGGTGCGCGTCTGCAACGGGTAGATCTCGAAGCTGCGCCAGCCGTAGACGACCTCGTCGCCGACGGTCGAGGTGATCTGGATGAGCTGCTGGCAGAGGCTGACCGAACCGCAGCCGACCGAGATCCGCTCGGGGGCGAAGGCGCCGTTGTCCAGGTGCTTGGCCAGCCGGTCCTTCAGCTCGACATAGCCGTTGTCCGGGTAGCGGTTGACGTTGTCGGTGGCCTTCTCGATCGCCGCCCGCACGCTCGGCAGCGGCCCGTCGACCGTCTCGTTGCTTGCGATCTTGATTGCACCCGGCACTGTCCGCCCCGGCGTGTAGGCCGGCAGATCGGCCAGTTCAGGGCGCAGACGGGCAGGCACCCGATCAGTCTATGGGTGGCCGAAAGGCGCTTTGCCTGCTGCCGTAGCCGATGTGTACGCTGTCGGATCGGCGGTAAACCGTCGGGAGGCGTGCCAGAGCGGCCGAATGGGGCTCACTGCTAATGAGTTGTCGCCCTCAAAGGCGACCGGAGGTTCAAATCCTCTCGCCTCCGCCGCACAACTACATAGACATGCGCCCGTAGCTCAACGGATAGAGCATCTGACTACGGATCAGAAGGTTGGGGGTTCGAATCCCTTCGGGCGCGCTCAGGAAAATGGACTCTGATCAGCACTTCGTCTGTGGCCCAGCCTAGTTCGTCTCCGTCGCCGTTCCCGTGCTTGTCACGGGCGTGCTTGTCACAACTCCTCCCAATGTCACCGATGCGGCCTTAGCGCGTCGGGCTGGGAGTGTGCATAGATTCTCGCTGTCACGCTCGCGTCAGCGTGACCTAGCCATGCTGCGACGACGGACAACGGCACGCCGCGGAGGTGGAGTGTGGTGCCGCAGGTGTGCCGAGCCGAGTGCAGGTTAATGTGCCGCACCCCGGCAGCGCGGACCAGCTTGGACCACCTCTTGCTCAAAGTGTCGGGATGGTAGGGCCGTCCAGCTTCGTCGCACGCCACGTAGTCGCCGGTGCCGTACGCAGGACCGAGAGCCAAGCGTTCCTCAGCTTGCTTCTTACGAGCTGTTCGCAAGACGGCGGCCAGACCTTCGTCCAGTGGCAACGTTCGGGAAGAGGAGGTTGTCTTGGGGTCGTTCTCCAACGCCTTGCCTGCGGCCGCGACTCGCGACGTTCGAACGGTCAGGGTCTTGCCCGACTGGTCGATGTCCGACCACCGTAAGCCGCCGACCTCGCCCCGGCGTAGACCGCTTAGCGCCAAGTACCACAAATGCCCGTCTCGGTCGCAATCTGCTGCCCGAAGCACTTTCGCTACCTCGTCGGGCGTGTATGTGCTCATTTCCTTCCGCGGTTTCGGGAGCCGTTTGACCTTCTCCGCGATGTTCGAGCCGACCAGTCGCCGCTCGATGCCGTACTCGAGGACCATCGCGGTGGTGTCGATGGTGCGATTCAGCGATCGCGCCGCCCAAGGTTTCCTGACGCGGCCCTTCGCCGTTTTCGTCCCACCAACGCGCAGGGCGGTAACGAGGTCGTCAACGTGCCGCCGAGTGAGCCGCTGCACTGGCAGAGTGCCGTGGGTCTCTCGCAGTGGAGCAAGGTCGTATTCGTAACCGGCGATTGTGGTGGCGCGCAATCCGTGCAGACTCGCAAGCCAGTCGGAGCATAGGTTGTCCACCGAGAAGGCTTTGCGCGGAACGAACTCGTCGCGCGCTACCCGTCCCGCGATTTCGGTAAGCGCGCTCTTGGCGTCCTCCTCCTTCTCGAATCGCCGCCGGACCTGACGCCGCTTGCCGGTGTCGGGATCGCTGCCCACGTCTACGGTCAGCTGGTAGCGAATCGTCTTGCCCGCCAACGTGATCTTTTTGATCTGCGGAGGAAGCTGTTGCCTACTCATCGTCCTCGGTCTCCACTTCGCCTAAGGCGGGATTCATTCCCCACAAGGTCTCCCTCGCGTCGCCGATCTGCTGCCGAAGGGTTTCTATCAGCTCATTGTTCATCTCCAGCATGCGTTGGGCGTCGGTGACCTCAGCAGCGTCGACTTCGAGTGTGTGCAAGTGATGCACTAGCGAAATGCGGGTCTCCAGCGCCTGTTGGAGCAACTGCATAGCCACGACTAGTGTCCTGAGTCGTTAATTCCGATCTAGTTGTTAGACTGGGGTGTGCCTACTCCGCATGCGCTAGAGATCGTGTTGACCGCCGATGAACGTGCCGAGTTGGAGGGGTGGGCGCGGCGACGTACGAGTGCGGCGGGGTTGGCGATGCGGTCGCGAATTGTGTTGGCAGCCGCTGATGGCGGGTCGAACACCGAGCTTTCCCAACGACTGGGGTTGGCGATTGGAACGGTTCGGCGGTGGCGTAACCGCTTCGCGGAGTTGGGTCTGGACGGGTTGGTCGATGAGCCGCGGCCGGGCCGGCCGCGGGTGGTCGGCGATGACCGGATCGAGGCGTTGATCGTGGCCACGTTGGAGACGACACCCCCTGATGTCACGCACTGGTCGACGCGGTCGATGGCCGATCATCTGGGGTTGAGCCAGTCGATGGTGTCGCGGGTCTGGCGGGCGTTCGGATTGGCACCGCACAAACAGGATTCATGGAAGCTGTCCAAGGACCCGTTGTTCGTGGCCAAGGTCCGCGACGTCGTCGGGTTGTACCTGGATCCCCCCGAACGGGCGCTGGTGCTATGCGTGGACGAGAAAACCCAGATCCAGGCACTCAACCGAACCCAGCCGGTGTTCCCGATGCTGCCTGGGACCCCGGCACGGGCCAGCCACGACTACGTCCGCCACGGCACCTCAAGCCTCTACGCCGCCCTTGACCTGGCCAGCGGCCAGGTCATCGGATCGCTGCACGCTCGCCATCGAGCGACCGAGTTCCTGGCCTTTTTGCGCAAGATCGACGGTGAGGTGCCTGCCGATCTCGATGTCCACCTGGTGCTCGACAACGCCTCGACCCATAAGACCCCGGCGGTAATGCGTTGGCTGACAAACCATCCCCGCTTCGTTCTGCATTTCACCCCGACCAGCTCGTCGTGGCTGAATCTCGTCGAACGCTGGTTCGCCGAGTTGACCACCAAGAAACTGCGCCGGGGAACCCACACCTCGGTGCGCCAACTCAACACCGACATCCGCGCCTGGATCGACACCTGGAACGACAACCCGCGACCCTACGTCTGGACCAAGACCGCCGACCAAATCCTCGCCAGCATCGGCAACTACTGCACCCGAATTAACGACTCAGGACACTAGCTTGACGCCCGCATTTGGCAGGTGGGACGTGGCCTGCTCCAAGTGCGCGCCCGGCATGTCGCACTCCTGGGGTAGCGGAACTTGACCCGACAGCCATCGCACCGCGTCATCGATGTCTATGCCGACTTCTGCGAGCGATTCAGCGGAGAGCGCGTTGAGGCTGGCTCCCGGCTGGGTGCCTGCCGAATGCACGTCCACGGAATCGCCAGCGATCTTACGCATGAGTCCTGCTGCCATCTGGGATTTCCCGCCGTTCTTGACGCAGACGAACAGGACCGATGGTTTGGGCGAAGGCCTCGATGTCACGCGGCGGGAGTAACGCCGAGTTCGTGGAGCAGGCGGCGGACGCGCTGTTCGATCTCGTCGCGGATCGGGCGGACCGCATCGACGGATTGTCCTGCCGGATCAGGGAGTTCCCAATTCTCGTAACGCTTGCCGGGGAAGAACGGGCAGGCGTCGCCGCAGCCCATGGTGACCACGACGTCGGCAGCCTGCACGATCTCGTCGGTCCAGGGCTTGGGGAACTCGCGGGTGATGTCGATGTTCACCTCTGCCATGGCGGCTATTGCGGCGGGATTGATCTCGTTGCCGGGTTCCGACCCACCGGACCAGGCGACGCCCTGATCACCGGCAAGGTGGTTGAAGTACCCGAGGGCCATCTGGGAGCGCCCAGCGTTGTGGGTGCAGAGGAAGAGCACCGTTGGCTTGGTGTCGGTGATCTTGCCTTCGACGCGGGCCAGCGCGGTGAGCCGTTGGCGTGCCCATCGTTCAGCAAGCAGCGGCAGGAAGTTGGCAATGGTGGCCCGTCCGGCGAATTGTTCGTAGGACGAATGCAGAAACCGTTCGATGGTTTCGATGCCGAAGTGCTCCCCGAAGTCGTCGTGTAGGCGGGTGGATGCGGTGCGCAATGCCAAACGCTGGTCGATGGACAAATCGGGCCGTTGGTGAGCCACTGAGGACACGGGGCTTTCGGTCATGGTGCGCTCCGATCAATCTGGGGTGGGGTCGGGGAGTCGTGGGTGAATCGGCGGCGCAGGGCTAGTGACACGTAGACCAGGGCCACAAGGACGGGCACCTCGATGAGTGGGCCGACGACTCCGGCGAGCGCCTGCCCAGACGTAGCGCCGTAAGTAGCGATGGCAACGGCGATGGCGAGTTCGAAGTTGTTGCCCGCCGCTGTGAAAGCCAGGGTTGTGGTGCGCTGGTAGCCCAGGCCGAGGGTCGCGCCCAGGAGGTAACCCCCGCCCCACATGAGCGCAAAGTAGGCCAGCAGGGGAAGGGCGATGCGAGCGACGTCCAGTGGTCGGCTGGTGATCTGATCGCCTTGCAACGCAAAGAGAATGACGATGGTAAATAGCAGTCCGTAAAGCGCCCAAGGGCCGACCTTGGTTAGGAACGTCGCTTCGTACCACTGTCGTCCCTTGGCCTTCTCGCCCAGTCGTCTCGACAGATAGCCAGCCAGCAGTGGGATGCCCAGGAAGATGAGCACTGATTTGGCGATCTGCCATGGCGAAGTGCTGATGGCGGTCTGTTCTAGTCCGAGCCAGCCGGGCAGCACGGACAGGTAGAACCAACCGAGAACGGCGAACATGACGACTTGGAAGACCGAGTTGAGTGCGACCAGGACTGCTGCTGCTTCGCGGTCGCCGCAGGCGAGGTCGTTCCAGATGATGACCATGGCGATGCAACGGGCGAGACCGACGATGATGAGTCCGGTTCGGTATTCGGGCAGGTCCGGCAGTAGCAGCCATGCCAGCGTGAACATGAGGGCGGGACCGAGCAGCCAGTTGAGCACTAGGGAGCTAACGAGCAGCTTGCGGTCGCCGGTGACGGTGTCGAGTCGGTCGTAGCGGACCTTCGCCAGGACCGGGTACATCATGATCAATAACCCGAGCGCGATGGGTAGCGAGATGCCGTCTACCTCAACGCGGTCCAGTGCGGTGTTGAGTCCAGGGACAAGCCTTCCAAGCAGTAAACCCGCCGCCATCGCAATACCGATCCACACCGGCAGGAAGCGGTCGAGCAGCGAAAGCTTCTCTACGACACCGGGATGGGTGTCCGGATCAACCGCCTTGGTCATGCCGAAGCTGCTGCCGTCGAGTGTTCGTCGGCGACGCTGAGGATCGAAGAGAGGTTCCTTAGCGCGTCGGGCACTACGGAGTAGTAGACCCATGACGCTCGCCGTTCGGATCTCAGTAGTCCCGCGTCTTTGAGCACCTTGAGGTGGTGGGAGATGGTGGGCTGGGTGACGTCGAAGCTGCCGGAGATGTCGCAGACGCACGCTTCGCCGCCCGCGTGGCTGGCTATGAGGCTGAACAGGCGCAATCGGATGGGGTCGGCCATTGCCTTGAGCTTCACCGCGATGTCGGTGGCGGCTTCGACCGTCAATGGTTCGCGCACCATGGGTGCGTATGCGCATCCGGCGACATCGCTCAAGGGCAGAGTGGGCGACTTAGACATACGCCGATATTGACAGGCATCGAAGCAATTGCCAAATGAACATTGGGGTTCGGTACGACAAGAGGTCGGTGGGCAAACCGTCCGATTGGCCCACCGACCTCAGGTCCGTGTTCGTGCTAGCAGCAGGCGTTCGCGGTGTCCGCCGTCGCAGTGTCGGCAGCCGTACCGCCGCAGCAGACCCCGCTTTCGGCGCTGCCGCCCTCGGCGTGCTGTGGGCTGGTGCCGAAGGTGTCGGAGTCAGACAGCACTGTGTACACCTCCCACTTCTCACCCGCCGGTCCAGTGACCCACACCTTGTCTTGGGTGGCGAAGCAGCAGGTGGTGCCGATCTCCTCATCGGTGAACAAGCCTTCGTTGGTGAGACGAGCGATTTCCGCGTGGACGGTCTCGCTGGACTCGACCTCGACGCCCAAGTGGTTGATGGTCCCGCCCTTGCCGGGGTTCTCCAACAGCACCAGCTTCAAGGGCGGCTCGGCAATGGCGAAGTTTGCGTAGCCCGGTTTGATCTTGGCGGGCTGGGTGTTGAACAGCTTCGAATAGAAGGTGATGGCCTCGTCGAGGTCATCGACATTGAGGGCAAGTTGCGCTCGGGACATGGGATGCCTTCCTACGTGTGCGACTTATATCGAATTGGCGCGCCGGGTTCAGCATGCACACTTCTTTGACATAAGTCAATCTGCTTGGCAGGATTGGTGACATGCCCAAGACGTTGCCCACCATCGACATGTCCGCTCCGGTGTGCTGCGCCCCAGTCGCGGCGGGTCCGATGAGCGACGACGCTGCACTGCACGTTGCCCTCAGACTCAAGGCACTCGCAGACCCGGCCCGCGTCAAGATCATGTCCTACCTGTTCGCCTCTGCACCCGGAGAGCAGAACAGTGGCGACTTGGCAGGGGCGTTGGGACTGACCGAGTCCACGGTCAGCCACCACCTAAGCCAGCTCCGGCAGGCCGGACTGATCGAGTCCGAACGCCGTGGCATGAACGTGTATCACCGACCGCACCACGACGCGGTCGGCGCACTTTGCGCAGTCCTAGACCCCAACTGCTGCAAATAGATCCGAAACTGGCCGATGATCAGTCCTCCGCTGCGGCCAGTGCGCGGTAGACAGTAGCGCGACTCAACCCCGAGGGTGTCTGCAATCGTGCTCGCCGATTCACCGCTAGCGTGCATCCGCTGCGCCAGGTCAGCTTTCGACCCTGCTAAGGCCGCGTTGGCGCGCAGGATGCAGTCTTCCGGCGAGCCGGTGACGACCATCGCGGCGGCATTGGGTGTTAGCCGGGCGACTGTCTACCGGGTGCTGGCCGAGGACTAACGCTGTGACACGCTGAGCTGGCGTTTATTGCTGCCGTGGGGTCATGGTCACGGGTTCCGCTGCCGCAGGAAGGATCAGGAAGCGCAGGGGTGTTCGGGCGACGACGGTGAGCAGCCACCTCAGAAGAGGTCGTGCCAGCGCGTACCCGGCCAGGCCCACCACCGCCCCCAGTACGAATCCGGCGAGGACGTCCTGCGGGTAGTGCGCACCGACGTACACGCGCGCGAAGGCCATCACGCCCGCTGCCAGTGCGGCGAGAACTCCGAGGCTCCGATGTACCAGCCACAGACCAACGGTGGCCGCGCCTGCCATGACTGCGTGGTCGCTAGGGAACCCGGCGTCGGTGTTGCAGTGCAGCACCACGATGTCGTGCAGGGCATTACACGGGCGGGTCTCACCGACTGCGTCGGCGATTGGCTGGTTGATCGCCAGGGCGACGAGAACGCCCAGTGGCGTCCACACCGCCGCCGCCATCCGAGCCGGATTTGCCTCACCTCGTGCGATCCACCACGCGGCGAGCATCAGGACTGCGAACAACGCAACCCCGTAACTGGCATACCCGGAAACGATGGAATGGAGCCACGGCGTGTCGCGGGCGAAGCGATTCACGGCGTAAAAAATTCGCGTGTCCAGGTCCATAACAGCCCTTTCGTATCCGAAGAGTCGGCGGCGCAGGCTTGGGTCTAGGGGCGGCCCCAGCTCACCGAAGTGTTGACAGCGTTGCAGTAGGGACTGGCCGAGCTATCGCCGGGGTCTTGGCCAGCCTGGCCGAATTGGGGCTGGGCCGGGAGTGGCGCGCAGCAGCCCGTGAGGAAGCCGCGCTCGCGGCGACGGCTAGCCAGGTCGCAGTCCGCAGTCAGTCCGCAGTAGTTTCGACGACCGCCTCAACTCTCCAACCGTTCCAACGCTGTGGCCTGCAAGTTTCTGTGGCCGCCAACGCCGTCCAACGCTGCAAACGGCCACGTCGCTTCGTTCGGGACGAAGAGGTCCTGAGCCGTCGGAGTGTCACGACGTTGTCACATGTCACCGCAACTTCGATGGACAGGACTGCACTCCTGTGGACACACTCTCGCAGGTCATAGGCAATCCGCGGACCGTCCTGGACGGTTGTGGACGCTCTCTACCTGTCTACGGATCAGAAGGTTGGGGGTTCGAATCCCTTCGGGCGCGCTCACTTCTCGTACCGCTTCGGCCAACTAATTTGTGAACGGGCAGCCTCGCCGGCCCACTTAGGCTTGTGTCGTGGTCAACATCGAAGTCAGTCCGACCGGGCTGCGTGCGCTGTCGACGGTGTGCGGTGAGCAGGCGGCGATCGTGGCCGGTATCGGATCACCACCCTCGGCGTGGAGCACATTCGAGGCCACCGCCGCCGCCGTCCGTGTCGTGCACGCGGCCGTAGGAATGGCCAGTCAGCAGATCAGCACGCGGCTTGACTCGACCGCCACGTTGGTCGCGGCGGCCGGCCGCGACTACCACGCCACCGAAGACGAGAACAGGTACCGGATCGATGCGGTGCCTCAGGGCTTCTACGAGGTCTGACCGATGCCAGCCGCCGCCGGCGTGCCGTCGCTATCCCAGTTACAGGGCTGGACGCCCGATTACCTGACAGAAGCCGCCGATCATTGGAAGCGATCCGCCGTCATCTGGAGCGAAGCGTATGACGACGCCTTCCGCGAGGTGCAGTCGCCGGGCGGGACGTATTGGACGGGCGCCGGTGCAGACGCGGCGGCGCAGCGGGTCGGCGCGGACCGCACGCGTGTTGCCGGCGCGGTTGACGATCTCCACGCCGCCGCCACCGCGGCACGCGCGGCAGCAGATGCCCTCGCCGCGGCCCGCTCGAACGTCCTCAATGCCGTCGCTGCCGCCGAAGCCGACGGCTTCACGATCGGTGAGGATTACTCGGTGCGGAGCGTGCAACGCGGCCTGAGCCCGGCTGACGCCGCTGCCCGGAAGGCCTTGGCCGAAACCCATGCGGCGACGATCCGCTCTGAAGTCTTCGCTCTGGCGGCGCTCGATAAGGGGGCCGCCGCGTCCATCACCGAGACTGCCAGCGGATTGCAGGCGATGTCCTTCGGGTCCGGCGGCGCGAGTGCACCGGAGAGCCCGGTGCAGACCGTGGACTGGAAGACGGGACCCTTCCCGCAAGATCCGCCGCCAGGTGATCCCGGTCTGCCGCAGCCGCCAGGCGGCTGGAGCGAGGACGAAGTGATGGAGGATGCGCAGCGCATTGCGTACGGCCACGCCTGGGAGAAACATCTCACCGACTGGAAGAACATGACGCAGGACCAGTTGGCCGATCTCGTCCACGGCATGCTCACCGGCGATCCGCGTACCGACCCTGATCTGCACGTCGGCCAGATCCCGGGACGCTCGTCGACGGCGATTTACAAAGACGGCATCCTGGTCATTCACGACCCGCTCACTGGCGACGGGGGCACGGTATATCGGCCGACCGGCGGTTACGACGAGTTTTTGAAGCTCGTGGGTGGTGCCGGCGCCGCGCCAATCATCGCCTCGCCGCCGAACATTCCGCCGACCGTGCCGCACGCGCCGATGGATCCGTTGCCACTCCAGCCGCCCCACCTGCCGGCGAACCTGCCGCCGTCGGGGATCTTTGATCCGAACGGCTTGCCGCCCTGGCTCGCCAACCCATCGCCGCCCGCGATGCCGTACTCACCGCAGGGGCCGTTGATGATGCCGAATGTGCCGTTGCAGTCGGGGCCGGTGGCGTCGCCCGCGCCAGGGCCGGGCTTGATGCCGCACGTCGACCTGAGTCCGCCGGCAAACCTCGGAGGGGACCTGGCGGGTGCTGGACAGACCACCGGCCAAGTGGCCGCCGCTGGAGGCCTCAGCTTGCTCGCTTTATTGGCGCTGCTGCTTCCGAGCTAGCCCGAACCTATTGACACCGACCAAAGAAGGACGAGTCTGAGTTCTCGATGACAGAACCAAATACCCCCGTAGAAGAAGCACACCACGACATCGATGCGTGGCGGCGGATCCTGGCTGCGCCAACGGTGCTCGATGTCCTTGCAGGACACGTCGAAGACTGGGCGCCCGTGCCCACTAGGAGTGCCGGTTGGCTGACGCGCACCTCACTTCCCGCCGGCTGGTTCACCATTCCGGTTGCCGAAAACTCTTCGGTGCCGCTGCGAGTGGCGGTGCTCGCGGTCGACGGACAACCGGGCCTGGCTGCGTGCCATTCGTTGAGTGCCTTTCGCTTCACCGGTGCACCGGCGAAGGCGGTCTTGTACGAGAACAGCGACCGCGCGTTGCGTGCATTCGCTGCCGAGGGCGTACGGACCGTTCCAATGATCCTGCCTGAACGGCAGGGGCTCGGGGCTGTGAGGAGCGCCGGATATCTCGACGTGGACGGGTATCGACTATGGGTGCGGTACAGCACGTTTCTCAGCGGATCGGACGAACCGCTGCAGGGTTTGGTGGTCGAAGAGATCGTCGTCGTCCGCGCTGAGTTGTACTTGCAGATGGGCAAGGATGTCGGCGCGCTCAGCGGCGCCACCAAGGAAGCGTTTACTTCACACGTCGGTCTTTCTGCGCCTGAATTGAATGCGGCGATCGCTGCTCACGGTGAGCGGCTGAGAGCCGAGGTGAACCAGGGACCGGCGCTGAATGACGAACAACGGCGCTTCTTGTCGACCGCGCTTGGGATGTGGGGCGGCGTGGCGTCGAGCCATCCATCACTGACGAGGCTTCTCGGTTATGCCGATCAACGGGAGTTCGATTCGGCTGTGAAGCGCTTGCGCGATGGGCTCGACCACTTCACAGAACCGAAGTTTTCGACGGCGGACTGGACGCGCGTCCTGCTGCTCGCCGAGATCAGCTTCGGCAGCGATGTTCTAGGCGCAGGCGTCGAGTTCGAGATTGTGAGCGCGTGGCGAGATCCCGAGGCGTTGAAGCTGTTACGGGCCATCCAGCGCACGCTTCGTCGCTACGTTGATGCATCGCAGTTGTTCCGAGGCGATCGATCTGAAAGCACGGATTAGCGGCCATGCCACCGGCAACGGCCCCGTGCCTACTGGTCGCCATCGCCTGCCTGGCGGTCACGGGTTGCGGGCACAGCCCGCCCGCGCCGGTCAAACCCACCAACCCGTCCGTTGCGTTCGGACCGACTCGGCACGAGGGCGTCATCGAGAAGAAGATCGGTGAGCCTGCGGGCCTGAACTGCCCCGACGACCCGAACCGGCAGTGCGACCTGAACTTCAACGTCACCGCGATCGAGCAGGGCGTTCCTTGCGCCGCCGCTCCCCCTGAACCCAATCAGCAGTTTCTCCGATTCGATCTGGACGCATTCTCCGAAAGCGGCAAGTTCGAATCCGTGGACACCGAAGACGCCCTGCGGCTGGACAACTGGAGTGTGGAGGGCACGGACGGCGCTGCGGATAGCGACCTCGTGCGCTACGCCGAATGCGGCGACGGCGCAGTGCCGATCAGCCAGCCCATCGCACCCGGCACACATTCGCGCGCCACGGTCGTGGTGGGTGCTCCGAAACCCGCTTCGGTGCTGCGCTTTTCGTTCGGCGAACTGCAGTGGGAATGGGACATTCCTTCGCGCGGCGCCTAGGGCGGCGGCGGTAACGGCTCCGGCGGTGGCGGAGCAGGCAGCAGAAACGGCGGCAGGCCCGGAACATTGATGACGTTGGCATCCGGGGGCGGCAGCTCCCCCGGTGGCGGCGGTGGGGGCACGTCACTCGGCGGGCTGGGCGGGTAGTACACCGGCGCCGGGGCTACCCCGTTACTCGTGTTGATGGTGACGAGCCAGCCGGGCACGGCCTTGTGCTTCGGCGTGGTGCCGACGACTGAACCGGTCGACGCATAGCTGTTGATCGGCGAGGGTTGATCGGCGACCTGGAAACCGGCGTCCTGCAGGCGTTTACGCGCCGCGTCCACCGTCAGCCCGGTCACGCTCGGCAGCGGTTTGGTTGGAGCGCCGTCGACATAGCGCGGGTCGGTGGGGGGCAGCGCCACTGGACCGAAGTCGGTCGCGATCGGGTTCATCGCCAGGTACCACGTGCGGGCGGGCTCGTTGCCGCCGTACAGATTGCCGGAGGAGCATTGGCGCAACGGCCATGAACACAGGTCCGACGGGGCAGGAGTGTCGTCGAAGATGTAGTTGGCGGCGGCGTACTGGTTGGTGAAACCCAGGAACGCCGACGACCGATGGGACTCGGTGGTGCCCGTCTTGCCCGACATCGGCAGGCTCCAGCCGACCGAACCGGCCGAGCTGGCCGCCGTTCCGCTGGTGTGGTCCTTGCCGAGCGCGTTGGCCAGCGTGTTGGCCAGACCCTCGGGAACCACTTGTTCACACTTCGCCTGTGGGAGCGGCAATTCGCGGCCTATCCGGTCGATCACCTTGTCGATCGGGTTCGGCGGGCACCACATGCCGCCCGAGGCCAGCGTGGCGGCGACGTTCGACAACTCGAGCGCGTTGAGTTCGAGCGGACCGAGCGTGAACGAGCCCAGGTTCTGCTGCTTGACGTAGTCGGCGAGGCTGCCCTTGTTGTTCGGGTCGTAGGCCCTCGCGCTGCCCGGCTCGGCGTAGGACCGCAGCCCGAGCCGCACCGCCATGTCCACCGCGCGCGGGACGCCGACCTGCTGAATAAGTTTGGCGAATGCGGTGTTCGGCGACTGCGCCAGTGCATCGGTGACGCTCATCGGGGTGCGGTAGCTGCCCGCGTTCTTCACGCACCACGTGCGGGCAGGACACCCGGGGCTGTTGCTGTCGCCCAGCCCCGCCCCCTCGAACTTCTGCGGGACATCGAGTTGGGCGTTGATGCCCATCCCGAGTTCCAGGGCCGCGGCGGTGGTGAAGATCTTGAAGACCGATCCGGCGCCGTCTCCGACCGGCGTGAAGGGCTGCGGCTGCACGGTCTGCCCCGAGCCGAGTTCGAGCCCGTATGTGCGGTTGTCGGCCATCGCCATGATGCGGTGCGTGTCCTTGCCGGGCTTGATGACGCTCATCACGCTCGCGACGCCCCGCAGGGTGGGAGTTGCAACCTTGTCGATAGCGCGTTTGACGGAGTCCTGCACCTTCGGGTCGAGCGTGGTGCGGATCAGGTACCCGTTTCGCGCCAGCTGTTCTTTGTCGATGCCCGCACGCGCAAGGTAGGACAGCGCGTAGTCGCAGAAGAACGCGCGATCGCCGGCACCGATGCAACCCTGCGGCAGGGGGTTGGGCTTCGACAGGACGCCCAACGGCGACGCCTTCGCGGCGCGGATCTCGTCGGCCCTGTCGGGCAGGTTCGTGATCAGGGTGTCGAGCACCAGGTTCCGCCGCGCCAGGGCACCGCCGGGATTGGTGTAGGGGTTGAGTGTGCTGGTGGACTGCACCATCCCGGCCAGAAGCGCCGCCTGCTGCCAGTTGAGCTGCGCCGCATCGACACCGAAATATGTTCGTGCGGCGTCCTGCACCCCGAAGCTGCCGTTGCCGAACGACACCAGATTCAGATACCGGGCCAGGATCTCCGGCTTCGACAACGCCTTGTCGAGTTCCAGGGCCATCCGGATCTCGCGCAGCTTGCGCACCGGCGTGGTCTCGATCGCCGCCCGCCGCTCGGCGTCGGTTTGGGCGTGCACCAGCAGGTTGTAGTTCTTGACGTACTGCTGCTCGATCGTCGAGCCGCCGCGGGTACCTGTGGCGCCCTGCAGGTAGCCGGCCAGTCCGGTCAGGGAGCCCGGCACGTCGACGCCGTTGTGCTCACCGAATCGCCGGTCCTCGATCGAGACGATCGCCAGCTTCATGGTGTCAGCGATGCGATTGCTGGGAAGCACCCACCGGCGTTGCGTATAGATCCACGCGATCGGGTTGCCCGCGGCGTCGACCATCGTGGAGACGATGGGGACCTCGCCCTCCAGGAGCTGAGCCGAATCCTGCGCGGCCACATCGGAGAGCCTGTTGGCCACCGCTCCCGCACCACCGACGAACGGGAACACCAACGCGGCGGTGAGCAAGCCCGCCGTCAGGATGTACAGCAGGAGCTTGGCAGGCTTAGCTGCGCGCTGCTCCGACACGCCACCAGCGTATGGCGAACTCGACTGCCGCGTGAGGGTTTACGGGCGCGCGACGTCCAACAGCGAAACCAGCGTTGGGATGCGTCGTTCCTCGATCTCGGGGTGCTTCAACACATGCCCGGAAATTGCGGCGCCGTCAAACGAGTTGATGAGTATGGCCACGAGTGCGGCGAAGTTGTCCTCACCGAGCGCTTGCAGCTCGTCGGCGGAGAAGACCGACCGCGCGAGGTCGTAGATCTTCGCGACGTACACGGTGAACACCTCTGTCAGCGGGGCCCGCAGCTTTTCGTCGGTTCGCGCGGCGACCATCAATTCGTGCATCACGGTATTCATCGGGTTGCTGGTGAGGTCGCGCATGATGCCAAGCGCCGCCTCCAGATCGGGTTTGTCCGCATGGATCTCGGCGACCCGTTTCTCGAGCTCGTCGAGTTGACGACGGCTCACCTCATACGCGGTCGCCGCCATGAAGTCGCCCATCGTGGCGAAGTGCCGGAAGAGCGCGCCGTCGGACACCTGCGCGCGTTGGGTGATCACCTTGGCGGTGGCCCGTGCGTACCCGCTCTCGATGATCGTGTCGATGCTGGCGGTGAGCAGCCTGGCGATCGTCTCCTCGCGGCGCTGCTGCTGCGTTCGTGCCATCTCAGGCGGAGACGCGTTCCCGTTGGGACTGGCCGGCTTTCAGAAACCGGCCGGACTTCACCGTCTCGCCGTATCCGGCGCGGAACTGGCCCTCGCGGAACACGACGGCGCCGTTGACGCCGGTCGCAACGATCGCCTTGTCGTTGCGGTTCACCATGCGGGACAGGTCGCCGTAGAACGGCACCTTCTCCTCGTGATAGGCGTCCACTGAGTCGTCGAGGCCCGCGGGGTCGATGACGACGAAGTCGGCGCGATCGCCCTCGCGCAGCGTGCCCGCCTCGAGACCGAACCATTCGGCGACCTCGGCGGTGAGCCGGTGCACCGCGTGCTCGACCGTCATGAACGGCTTTCCGGCGAGCTCTGCATCGCGTACCCGCCGAAGCAGCTTCACGGCGAAGTTGTAGAAGGCCATGTTGCGCAGGTGCGCGCCGGCATCGGAGAAGCCCATGTGGACCGACGGGTCGACGGCAAGCGCGTTGAGGTGCCTGGGCCGGTGGTTGGCGACGATCGTCGTCCAGCGCACGTTGCGCTCACCGTTCTCGACAAGCACGTCGAGGAAGGCGTCGAGCGGATGCACACCGCGTTCGTCGGAGATCTGCCCGAAGCTCTTGCCGATCACGGTCGCATCGGGGCATTCGACGATCGTGGCGTCGTGGAAATCGCGATGCCACAACGTGGGGCCGAGCTTCTTGCGGTCGAACGAGGCGCGGAACCGGCGGCGGTACTCCGGGTCGGCGAGCAGCTCGTTGCGCTCGATCTGGTCGCGCAGATGAAGGGCGGCGGTACCCGCGCCGAACTCCTCGAACACAGGCAGGTCGATACCGTCGGAGTACAGCTCGAACGGCACGGGCAGGTGCTGGAACCTCACGAACGAGTTGAACAGCCTATTGAGAATCCTTGTGCCGGGACCGAATACATGGACGGCGCCGGTGTTGGACTTGGCGTCGGCCGAGACCAGCAGGCTCATCCGGACACCCCGCCTGCGTCCGAACATCCGACTGCTGGTGAGGAAGAAGTTCAACGCCTCCAGCGGGTTCTTGGTGTTGGGCGCGCTCTGCAGGATGCGTCCGCGCTTGCGCAGCACCTTGATCAGCCTGCGGCGTTCGCGCCAGGTGGCGAACGTCGATGGCAGGGCGCGTGATCGGAACCGGTCACCGTCGAGCTTGTCGATCGCCGCATCCATCCCTGACATGCCGAGCAGGCCCGCGTCGAGCGCCTGGTCGAGCAACTCGGCCATCCGCTCGAGTTCGGCATCGGTCGGTTCGACGCCCTCGGTGGTGGCGCGTTCGAGTCCGAGCACCGACGTGCGCAGGTCGGAGTGCCCCAGCATGGAACTGACATTCGGCCCGAGCGGAAGGTCGTCGAGCGTCTGGACGTATTCGGCGGGACCGGTCCAAGTCTTGTGGGCCTCGAGCGCGCCGAGCACGAACTTGCGAGGGACCGCCTCGACGCGGCTGAACAGGTCCGCGGCGTCCTCGGAGTCGGCATAGACCGTCGACAGCGAGCAGTTGCCCAACAGCAGTGTGGTGACGCCGTGCCGCACCGACTCGCGCAGGCCGGGGTCGAGCAGCACCTCGGCGTCGTAGTGGGTGTGGACGTCGATGAAGCCGGGGACGACCCATTTGCCGTTGGCGTCGATGACATCGGGGCAGCCCGTCTCGTCGAGCGGTTCGGTGGACACCGTGGCCACGATGCCGTCGCGAATGCCCAGCGTGCGGCGTTGCGGGCGGGCGCCCGTTCCGTCGAACCACAGCCCGTTGCGAACGATCACGTCGTAAGTCATGCGGAAGACGCTATCAAAGATAGTGAGTGGTTACAATCTTTTTGTCCCTTCTCTTTTGACTACAGTCGTCGGCATGACACCACCGGTGATCGTGGCATGGCTCGACATCATCGAGAATGGCCGCACGTCCGAACTCAGCAGCGTGCTGGCCACCGACGCTGTGTTCTACTCGCCCGCCGTGTTCACCCCCCAGGAAGGTCGCGACAAGGCGGTCGCCTATCTGACCGCGGCGGCGAAGATGTTCAGCGGCACCGACTTTCACTATGTCGAACAGTGGTACGGCGAGGGCTCGGCGATCCTGGAGTTCGCCGCAACCATCGACGGTAAGTACGTCAACGGCATCGACATGATCCATTGGAACGACGACGAGCAGATCGTCTCGTTCAAGGTGATGATGCGACCGCTGAAGGGCCTGCAGGCGATCATGCCGAAGATGGCAGAGCTCCTGGCGCTCGCCTGACCGTGCGACTGCTGCTCATCGCCGATACCCACGTCCCCAAGCGGGCGCGTGACCTGCCGCAACGGGTGTGGGAGGAGGTGGCTCGCGCCGACGTGGTGGTGCACGCAGGGGACTGGGTGGACATCGCGCTGCTCGACGCGCTCGAGGCGCGGGCGGCCCGGCTCGTCGCATGCTGGGGCAACAACGACGGCGCGGACCTGCGCGCGCGGCTGCCCGACCGGGCCGACGCCACCCTGGGCGGGGTGCGGTTCACCGTCGTCCACGAGACGGGAGCTGCCGCGGGCCGGGAGGCGCGGATGGCCACTCAGTACCCCGACACCGACGTGCTGGTGTTCGGGCACAGCCACATCCCGTGGGATACCACCGCGACGACCGGGCTTCGACTGCTCAACCCGGGATCGCCGACCGACCGCAGGCGACAACCGTTCGCCACGTTCATGGCGGCATCCGTCGACGGCGGCGCGCTGTCCGACGTCACGCTCCACCGCGTGGAGCGCCGCAATGGCTGACCGGCGCGCCCGGGTCGCCGATGTGCACGAGATCGCCTCGGCCATGCCGCACGTGAAGCGAATCGAGGGTCCGAAGGGCAACAGCGTGTACCAGGTTGGTGGAAAGTCGTTCGTGTTCTTCCGCACCCCGCAGCCCGACGCCGAGGATCCCGAGACCGGTGAGCGCTACGCCGACGTGATCATGATCTGGGTGGAGTCCGAGAGCGACAAGCTGGCACTCGTTCAGGACCCGAAGGCACCGTTCTTCACCACCGGCCGGTTCGATGGGCACCCGTCGGTGTTGGTGCGCGCCAGCGCATTAGGACAGCTCGGCCGCCAGGAACTGACCGAGCTCATTGCGGACGCGTGGCTGTCCCGGGCGTCGAATCGTCGGGCGCAGGCGTGGCTGGCCGAGCACGGCGCCTAGGCCTCCGGTAGCCGATCTCGAACACGAAGCTGGCCACCAGCACGGCGATGAGCGTGAGCCAGGTGCTTGCAGGACCGGTGTGGATGCTGTACCCGAGCAGCAGCATGAACAGTGCGAGGTTCAACACCACGGCCAGCACCAGCAGCCAGCGTCTGGCGCCGGTGTCCCGGTAGATCCGCAGGTGCCCGACGCTGACCATCCCGTACACGATCAGGAACGCCAGGCTCGCCATCTGGCCGACGGCGGCCAGCGGGAAGAACACCACGAACGCCGCCGTGAGCCCCGCCGCGATGAACAGGCCGACGGTGCCACCGTGCCACACCCCGCGGGTGAAATTCCTTGGCAGCTCGCCGGACTTGGCGACCATGAAGGCGAGGTTGGCGTCGCCGTACATCGTCGCGTTGACGCCGGACGCGGTCGCCAGAAGCGCGGCGACGCCGATCACGACGAAACCGACCCGGCCCAGGATCTGCTGGCCCGCCTCGGAGAGCACGTGGCCCTGGTGCACATCCATCGCGGGCAGCGACAGCGTCATCACCATGACCGAGCTCACCAGGATATAGACGACGATCACGATGCCCAGCGCCGTGAACATCGCGCGCGGAAGCTCTTTCGCGGGTTCCTTCATGTCGCCGGCGGAGTTGGTCACCACTCCGAACCCCTCGTACGTCACATACAGCAGGCCGGCGGCGAACAGCACACCCAGCCAGTTGTGGTCGCCATTCTCGGCGAACCGGCCCGGGTCGGCTTTCGTGAAGCCAAACGCCACGAATGCGGCGAGGATGGCCAACTCGATGGTGATGACGAAGATCTCGGATCTGCCTACCAGCTTGGTGCCGACAAGGTTGACGACCACCACGGCGACGATGAGCCCGATGCCGATCGCTTTCGCCGACCACCCGGGCGTGTGCCATGGCAGCAGCGCGCGGACATAGCCGGCGAAGCCCGCGCAGTACAGCGCCATCGCGATGATCCAGCCGAGGAACTGGAAAACGTTGAGGCCGCCGGCGACGACCCCGTCACCGAAGCCCCGAATGAGGAACTGCGCGGCACCGCCCCGGCTCGGGTATTTGGCGCCGAGCTTGGCGTACGAGTACACGCTGAACACCGTCACAACGCCGCCGACCAGGAACGCCAGCGGGACCCACACCCCCGCTGTCGTCGACGCGAGCCCGACCAGGGTGTAGAGGCCGGCGCCCATCATTCCGCCGACCCCGATCGCGGTCGCGCTCGCGACGGTGATGGAGCCCTTGTCGGCGGTCGTCACGCGGGACGTACCGCCGAATGGTTGGCGCCGCACATGAAGACCGCGAGACGAGCCACCGTATCGCCCGCGTTCTTCCATCGATGTCGAGTGCCGTTCTGCACCACGGTGTCTCCCGGGTGCAGCGTCACTTCTGCGCCGTCATCGAGTTCCAGCACGACGGTGCCTTCGAGGACAACCTCGAAGTCAATCGTGTCGGTGGTGTGCATGCCGGGGTCGGATCGGTCCATGTACCGGAGGAGTCCCGGCGCTTCGCCCTCGAATTCTGTGCGGCCCGCTGCGCCGTTGGCGTCGGAGCCCGCCGTGCTGTCCGGCGGCAACGAGAACATCCCGAACCGGAAGCCGCCGATGGGCGGAAAGTACAAGTGGTGCTCGGGCATAGTGCCGTCGTCGGGGAATTGTGGCGTGTCGTCACCTCCCCACAGTCGGTGAAACCCCGTCGTCGGCTGCGCCGCGACGGTCTCGTCGCTGACGAACACGGACTTGCCGGACGAATCGTGTCCGGTCACCACGCGGCGCACATCCATGCGGTCAGTCAATCACCGCGGCGTGTAACCCCGCTGCCTATCTCTCTACGGGGCCATCCAACAGAAAGGCACACTGCTATGTCTCAGCGCGAAATCTCGATCGCTCAACTGACCGCAACCCGCGCGTCCGGCGCGGTGGTCTGGATCCGTCTCTACGTGGGGCTGATCTTCGTCGGTGAAGGCATCCTGAAGTTCATGCGGCCGGAGGCACTCGGGCCTGGCCGCTTCGCGAAGGTCGGCGTTCCGTTCTCGACCTTCACCGCGTACCTGGACGGCGCGTTCGAAATCGGGTGCGGCCTGCTCATCTTGGTCGGCCTGCTCACCCGGCTCGCGACGTTGCCGATGATCATCGACATGATCGGCGCACTCGGTTTCACCAAGGTGCCGCTGCTGTTCGGCAGCGCAGCGCTGTACCCGAAGGAGCACGGCTTCTGGGACTTCTTCCACGAAGGACGCCTGGAGATCGCGATGTTGTGCGGCAGCATCTTCCTGCTCATCGTCGGCGCGGGCAGCTACTCGTTCGACAGCCGGATGAGCCGCGCCAGGACACCGGCACGTGTTACCGGTGCCGCGGTCTAGCCACGCACACAGCAATCTCCCAGGTCGAATCGAGGACGGTGATGAGTGATCGCGAGCCAGAATGAGGCGCGCCGTCCTCGACTCGGCGAGGCGCGTAGATCCCGCCCGGAGGGAGGACTGCGACCGGTGACGGAGGCAGCGTATCCGGACTGGGATGCGGTGTATCGCGACAACGTCACCTGGGTCTACCGCCTGATGTACTCGAGGGTGGGGAACCAGCCCGACGCCGAGGACCTCACCGCTGAGGTGTTCATGACGGCGCTGAAACCGCTGCGGGTCTCGGCCACGGTGCCGGAGGTGCGCAAGTATCTGAAGATGACGGCGCGCACGGTGCTCGCCTCGTACTGGCGAGACCGGATGGGCCGGCAGATCACGACGATCGACGAGGACCTGCCCGACGAGAGCGGGCAGGAACTCGTCGAGTCAGATGCGCCCGATCGAGTGCGCCTGGTGCTGGAGAAGCTGCCGGACAACTATCGACACATTCTGGAACTTCGTTTCCTGCAGGCTTTCTCGGTTCGCGAAGCCGCGGGCCAAATGGGTGTTAGCGTCGCGAACGCCAAGGTGTTGCAGCACCGGGCGATCCAGATGGCTGCGCAGATCAGTGAGGAGGAGTCGTCATGAGCGGACGAACAGTGCGCCGCTTCGTCGACGGTCTGCTGCGGGGCCAACGCACCGGGCACGCACGCCCCGACGAGTTCGAAGCCCAAGAGATGAAGGCGGCCATCGAGTTGCGCGCGGCCCGCACGGGCAGCGACTCACCGCGCGAAGACTTCATCACCGATCTGCATCGCCGGTTGGCCGAGCAGATGGGCGACGAGTCACAGGCCGATTCGAATGTGGTGCGGATGCCCAGCAGCACCCGCAGGCAGGTCGTCATCGGTACCGGCCTGGCGGCGGCGTCGGCGGCGACGGGGATCGTGGTCGGCCGCAATCTCTTGGCGCCGACTCCCGCCCCGTCCCAGGCGGCACCGTCGGCCGAGGACGTGCTCACGCCCAACGCCGGCACGTGGCGTGCGGTCGGAGCGAGCGCCGACCTGCCCAAGGGCGGAGCGATGGCATTCGACCTCGGCTCGGTTAACGGGTTCGTGCATCGCAACGACAACAAGGTCGAGGCGGTGTCGGGCATCTGCACCCACCAGGGCTGCAAGCTCTGGCTGGATGCGCCCGACAGTCGGCTGCGTTGCCCGTGCCACTCGACGTCGTTCTCGCTGGAAGGCCAGACGGTGACGCACCAGCTTCCAACGGCGCCCCCGCCGCTGCCGAAGTTCGAGGTGCGTGAAACCAACGGCGTCATCGAGGTTTTCGCGCCAACCGAATCCGCGTAACTCCGAAAGATGGCAGTGTCGGCGGTATGGAACAGAAGCCGCCCAGCGCTGTCATCGAGTCTGCTCACAGTGACCACCTAGGCAACCTGCCGTTCGCCGACGCGTCCGACTTCTCCGACGCCGACAAGGGATTCATCGCGGCGATGGAGCCCTGCGTCGTCAAGGCGGCCGACGGCCGGGTGGTATGGGACAACGACGTCTACTCGTTCCTCACCGGTGATGCGCCGTCGTCGGTGCACCCGAGCCTGTGGCGGCAGAGCCAGCTGTGCGCCAAGCAAGGTCTCTACGAGGTGGTGGAGGGCATCTATCAGGTCCGCGGTCTCGACCTGTCCAACATCAGTTTCATCGAGGGCGACACCGGCGTCATCGTGATCGACCCGCTGATCTCGACCGAGACGGCAGCGGCGGCGTTGGCGCTGTACCGCGCGCATCGCGGCGACCGTCCCGTCGTCGCCGTCATCTACACCCACAGCCACGTGGACCATTTCGGCGGCGTGCTGGGCGTGACCACGCAGGCCGACGTGGACGCGGGCAAGGTCGCGATCATCGCCCCGGAGCACTTCACCGAGCATGCGGTGCAGGAGAACGTCTATGCCGGTACCGCGATGGCGCGGCGGGCCGCCTACATGTACGGCGCCGTGTTGGCGCGGGGGCCACAGGGGCAGGTGGGTTGCGGGCTGGGCCAGGTCGGTTCGACGGGCGAGGTCGCGCTCATCGTACCGACGGTCGACATCCGGGAAACCGGCGAGACGCACACCGTCGACGGTGTCGAGATCGAGTTCCAGATGGCCCCCGGTACCGAGGCCCCCGCGGAGATGCACTTCTACTTCCCGAAGTTTCGCGCGCTGTGCATGGCCGAGAACGCCACGCACAACCTGCACAACCTGTTGACCTTGCGTGGCGCGCTGGTGCGTGATCCGCACGGGTGGGCCGGTTACCTCACCGAGGCGATCGACACGTTCTCCGACCGCGCCGACGTGGTGTTCGCCTCGCACCACTGGCCGACCTGGGGCAAGGACCGGATCGTCGAATTCCTTTCCCTGCAACGTGATTTGTACTCCTACCTCCACGATCAGACGCTGCGGCAGCTGAACCAGGGGTTCACCGGCATCGAGATCGCCGAGACCTTCCAGATGCCGCCGGCACTCGAGAAGGCCTGGCACGCACACGGCTACTACGGCTCGGTCAGCCACAACGTCAAGGCGGTGTACCAGCGCTACATGGGGTGGTTCGACGGAAATCCGGGCAGGCTGTGGGCGCACCCGCCGGACGCCATCGGCCCGCGCTACGTCGAGGCGATGGGCGGAATCGATCGCGTCGTCGAACTGGCCCGCAACGCATTCGACGACGGCGACTACCGTTGGGCGGCAACGCTGCTGGACCACGCGATCTTCACCGACAAGACCCACTCCGCGGCCCGCGAGCTGTATGCCGACACCCTCGAACAGCTGGCCTACGGCGCCGAGAACGCCGTCTGGCGCAATTTCTTCTTGTCCGGGGCAACGGAACTGCGGGACGGGAATTTCGGCACTCCGACGCAGACCGCGTCGCCGTCGATCATGGGACAACTGACGCCGGAGCAGATGTTCGACACGTTCGCCATCAACATCAACGGTCCTCGCGCATGGGACCTGGACGTGGCCGTGGACATCGCGTTCCTCGACACGGCGACCAACTACCGGCTGACGCTGCGCAACGGCGTGCTGGTCTATCGCAAGGTGTCCGCCGACGAATCCACCGCAGCGGCCACCATCAAACTGGCAAACAAGCTGCGGCTGTTGATGTTTGCCGCAGGCGACGCGGACTCGCCTGGGTTGCAGATCAGCGGTGACACGAACGCGTTGCCGTCCATCCTGGCCGTCGTGGATCGGCCCGATCCCGGCTTCAACATCATCGAGCCCTAGGCGGCTACGGGATCCCGCCGTCCACCCGGATGATCGACCCGCTGGTGTAGCTCGACGCATCGGACGCCAGATACAGAGCGGCACCGATGATTTCGGCTGGATTGCCGAGCCGCTTGAGCGCGTGGCGCTGGACGCCCTTCGTCGTCGCGGGGATGTCCCACGACTTGCTGATGTCGGTGAGGAACGGGCCGGGCATCAGAGTATTCACCCGCACGGTCGGCCCGAACGCGAGCGCAAGCCCCTCCGTCAACGCGTTGAGCCCCGCCTTGGCCGCCGCGTACGGCAGCTCATCGGGACCGCGGACGCAGCGACCCGGTCGAGCTGACGTTGATGATCGACCCACCGCCATCGGCCACCATGCGCTCGCCCACCAAGGTCGACAGCCGGAACGGCCCCTTGAGGTTGAGATTGACGACCGCGTCGAAGAGCTTCTCCGACACGGAATCCAGGGACTCGTAAAGCGGCGACATTCCGGCATTGTTGATGAGCACGTCGACCTTGCCGAACCGGTCGTAGACCGCGTCCACCAGGCCGTCCAGCTCGTCCCAGCGGCCCACGTGCACCGCGTACGGCATCGCGGCGCGGCCGGTGGCGGAGGCGATCTCCTCGGCGGTGGCCTCGCACGCCTGGCGCTTTCGGCTGGCGATGACGACGTCGGCGCCGCACTGCGCCGCGGCGAACGCCATCTCCCGGCCGAGCCCGCGACTGCCCCCGGTGACCAGCACTACCCGATCGGTCAGATCGAACAGTTCGTCGGCATAGCCCATCTCGGGTCTCCTTATCGGTCGCGGGCCGTCTCGCGGATCACCCGATGGACGAACCCGAGCTTGGCGGCGACGGGATCGGGAACCTCGAACGGATAGAGGGGATTCTTGCCCATCGCCGTGTTGACGCGGTTGAAGAACAGCGACATCCATCGCCAGTCGGACAGCAGCGCCTCGATCGGTGCATCGGAGTAGGACTCCAACGGCACGATGTCCCGCGGCGCCGAGAACCGGACGCGATCGGCCATCAGCACCATGCCCGCTTCGCGGCTGGTGTCGATGGTGTCGGTGATGTGCAGGTAGTGCGCGAAGCACTCGGCGAAGTCCTCCCAGGGATGCATGGTGGCGTATTCAGAGATGAACGTTTCGCGCCAGTCCGCTGGTGCGCCGAACTTGTAGTGCCGCGAGATGGCGTCGCTGTAACTCGCACGCTCGTCGCCGAAGAGGGTGCGGCAGTCGTCGAGGTAAGCATCTGCGCCAGAACCATTTTCGACAAGAACGTTCTGGTAGTAGTGGCCTACCTCGTGGCGGAAGTGGCCGAGCATGGTGCGGTACGGCTCGCCGAGCCGTACCCGCAGCCGCTCGCGGTAGTCGTCCAGCGACTCCACGAGGTCGATCGTGATGACGCCGCCCGCATGACCGATGGTGACCTTCTCGCCGGTGGTGTAGCTGGACAACAGATCGAAGGCCAGGCCGCCGTCGCGCCGCCAGAACGGGTCGACCGGCAACCCGATGCCGTCGAGCTGATAGACCAGGCGGCGCAGCGCCGTGGACGTGGGCACCAGCTTTTCGCGGGCCAACGTGTCGTCGCCCGCAGGCTCCTGGCGGATCAGCGAGTCCGCTAGACAACGGCCGCGTTCGTAGGCCGTCTGTTCCGCCGGCGCCAGCCAGTTGCAGCCAACGGTGACGTTCTGTGTGCAGCGCACCCAGCGTTGTCCGTCGATGTCGGCCGCGCCATCGGCCACCGCCACCATCGACCGCGTCGGCAGGTGGAGGCCGAGCGCGGTGTGGCAATTTGCGCACCGCGTCGACTCGAACGCGGCGAAGTCGTTGCACACCGGGCAGGCGAATGCGCGCACGAGCCATATGGTGTCACGGTGCAATTGCTACTCATCAGGCACGCGCTTCCGCTGCGCAGTGAACCGGGGCAGGGCTCCGACCCGGACCTGTCCGCCGAAGGCGTCGAGCAGGCCAAGAGGCTGCCCGACGCGTTGGCGCGCTTCCCGGTCACCCGACTGGTCAGCAGCCCGCAGCGACGGTCGGTGCAGACCGCGCAGCCGGTTGCCGATGCGCTCGGCCTGCCGGTCGAGATCGACGAGCGGATCGCCGAGTACGACCGAGATATGAAGCACTACATCCCGATCGAACAGATCGCCGCCGAGTTCCCCGAGGAGCTGGCGCGGCTGGCGAGCGGACACCTGCCGAGCAGCGTCGACGAGACGTCGTTCCTGGCTCGCATCAACGCCGGGATACGTGATCTGGTGTCGGCCGGTGACCACGAGGACACGGTCGCGGTGTTCAGCCACGGCGGGGTGATCAACGGCCTGCTTCATACCGTCCTGCGCACGGAGAAGGTCTTGTGCGTCAACGTCGACTACGCGGGCATCACCCGGCTGTTGTCCTCACGCGACGGCAACCTCTACGTGGCGTCGGTCAACGGCACCGAACACGTATGGGATCTGCTCCCGAGAAACCAGCGGTGGTAGACAAGTCCGATGACAGTTTCGCTGGACGGGCTCGACCTCGTCGCCCTTGACCGCCACCTGCGCGAGGTCGGCATCCCGCGCAGCGGCGAATTGCGTGGCGAGCTGATCTCCGGCGGCCGGTCCAACCTCACCTTCCTGGTCTCCGACGACGCGTCGAAATGGGTACTGCGCCGGCCGCCGCTGCATGGGCTGACCCCGTCGGCGCACGACATGGCGCGCGAGTACCGGGTGGTCGCCGCGCTGCACGACACACCGGTTCCCGTCGCCCGCGCCGTCACGATGCGCAACGACGACTCGGTGGGCGGCGCGCCCTTTCAGATGGTGGAGTACGTGGCGGGCCGCGTCGTTCGCCACAAAGACGAACTCGAGGCGCTGGGCGAGCGGGACACCATCAGTGATTGCGTCGACGCACTGATCAAGGTGCTCGCCGACCTGCATGCGGTCGATCCGCAGGCGGTCGGACTCGGCGACTTCGGCAAGCCCACCGGCTACCTCGAACGCCAGGTGCGCCGTTGGGGCTCGCAGTGGGAACTGGTCAAGCGTGAGAACGACCCGTTCGATGATGATGTGCGGCGACTGCATTCGGCTCTGGCAGAGACGATTCCGACTGAGAGCCGCACCTCCATCGTGCACGGCGACTACCGCATCGACAACACGATGCTGGACATCGACGACGCTACGAAGGTGTTGGCGGTACTGGACTGGGAGATGTCCACGCTGGGCGACCCGATCAGCGACGCCGCGCTGATGTGCGTGTACCGGCATCCGCTGTTCAACGTGATCCACGCCAGCTCGGCGTGGGCATCGCCGCTCATGCCGGAGGCAGACGAATTGGCGCAGCGCTACTCGCTGGCGGCCGAACAGCCGTTGGACAACTGGGACTTCTACATGGCGCTGGGGTATTTCAAGGTGGCGATCATCGCGGCGGGCATCGCGTTCCGGTCCCGGATGGGTGGTGGCGTCGCGGCCGACACGGACCAAGTCGATCAGGCGGTCGGCCCGCTGATGGCCGAGGGACTCAAGACACTCGACCGGTGATGGCCGAGAACACGCGGACTCGCACCAAACTGCGCTCGATCGCTCGGGTTTGCGTCTGGACTGTGGTGCTATTGATCGTGGGAGTCGTTGTGGTGAACAACACGGTGGCGAAGCTTCCGCCGATGCCCGCGGCCGATGGACAGTACATCAGCCTGCGGGGCAAGGAGATTCACTACGTCGAGCAACCTGGACAGGGCGTGCCGGTGGTGATGATCCACGGGCTACCGGGAACCAACAAGGATTTCGATCCTGTGCTACCCAAACTACAAGGCGTACACGTGATCTCGATCGACCGACCCGGGTTCGGCTGGTCGAAGGGCGGCTGGCTGCCCTATCAGGAACAGATCGACGTCGTGCACGAGCTGTTGACGAAACTCAAACTCGCCCCGGCGATCCTGGTCGGGCATTCGTTCGGCGGAACGCTAGCGCTCGGGGTCGCGCGCAGGTACCCGCAGGATATCGCCACGATGATTCTGGTGGCACCCGGCGCGGGCGGCATCCGGCCGAATGCAATGGACGAGTTCAACGCCCGCTACGCCAAGTTCAGTCAGCTGCCCGTCGTCGAACCGGTCATCGACGTCACCGCAGGCGACGCGATCAAGCGCGTGGCCGCAACCTCAGGTGCGAAGCGGGCCTTCACCCCCGGCGAACTGGACCCCGGATACGAGCAGCGGCTGCTGTCGGTGAGCATGACACCGGGAAACCTTGATGCGTTCGCATCCGACCAGCTCGAGTTCGGCGACACCTCGCGGTGGGTCGACGAGAACGTGCCGCAGATCCGGGTCCCGTCGGTGGTCATCGGCGCCGAGGACGACCAGTTGATCGGCTTCGATCACATGCGTCGGCTCGCCGAGACGCTGCCGGGCACGCAGCTGGTCACCGTCGACGGCAGCCACATGATTCCCTACACCCACCCCGACGTGATCGCCGCACAGGTGAGAAGCGCGGCCACTCGCTAGAGGCCGGCCTTCAGGTTTCTCTTCGCGGCGCGGCGCAGCTGGATGATCCGGGCCGTGCCTGCGGCCACGGTCAACAGGCCGCCGCACACCGCAGCGGCGAGGATCGCCACCCCGAGCGGCAGGCTCCACTGCCAGCCGAGGAAGGCGAACTGGGCCGACTCCGTGTTCTGGGCGACGAAGATCAGCAACACGATCAGGATCAGGAACCCGGGGATCAGCGCGGACCACAGTGCCGCCGCCTTGGTGAACTTGACCGCGTTCTCCCGCGGGGGCTCGGGCGTGGTGACGGCCGGCTCCTCGGGAATGTTCGCGAGCGGCGGCGGAGTCGGCTCACCGGGTAGCGGCGGCGTCGCGCCTGGTGGCCGATCTGGCGAGACGGACGGGTCGCTGGGCATGGGTCCATCTTGCCCTTTCGGGGCACGAATGAAACCACATTGGGTCTCACGGTGAGGTAAAGGGCGGCGTGCGGGCCCGCGTCTCGATAGTGTCCGGTGAAGCTATTGCGCCGAGAGGACATTGGGTATGTCGAACGGTATGTCGAAGACACGTAGGTGCCATCTTGCGCTGCTGGCGACCGTCCTGGCCCTGATCACCGCAGCCTGTGGCAGTTCGAATCCATTGGGCGGCGGCGAGGTTTCCGGTGACCTCAAGTCGCTCGTGGTCGGCTCCGCGGACTTCCCGGAGTCGAAGATCATCGCCGAGATCTATGCACAGGCGTTGGAGGCCAACGGGTTCACCGTCGGGCGCCAGTTCGGCATCGGCAGTCGCGAAACCTACATTCCGGCCGTCAGGGACCACTCCATCGATCTGATCCCGGAGTACACGGGCAACCTGCTGCAGTACTTCGACAAGAAAACCAAGGTGACGACGCCGAACGACGTTCTGTTGGCGTTGTTCCGCGTCCTGCCCGGCGACCTGTCGATCCTGAACCCGTCGCCCGCCGAGGACAAGGACACCGTGGCGGTGAGCGACGCGACTGCCAAGAAATGGAACCTCAAGAGCATCGCCGACCTTGCCGCGCACTCGCCCGAGGTGAAGTTCGGAGCGCCGTCGGAGTTTCTGAACCGGACGGAGGGCATACCGGGGCTCAAGGCGAAATATGGCCTTGACGTCGCGCCCAACAACTTCGTGGCGATCAGTGACGGCGGTGGACCCGCCACGGTGAAGGCGCTCGTGGACGGCACGGTCACCGCAGCGGACATCTTCAGCACGTCGCCCGCGATCAAGAAGAACAATCTGGTGGTGCTCGAGGACCCGAAGAACAACTTCCTTGCGGCCAACGTCATCCCACTTGTCAGCTCCCAGAAGAAGTCTGAGGAACTCAAGACGGTGCTCGACGCCGTCTCGGCGAAGCTGACCACCGATGACCTCATCGAGCTCAACACCTCGACGGAGGGCAACGCCGGCATCGATCCCGACGAGGCGGCCAAGAAATGGGTACAAGACAACGGGTTCGACAAGCCGATCAAGGGATAGGGCGATGATCAGTTTCGACGGCGTCACCAAGAAGTACCCGGACGGCACGGTCGCCGTCGAAGATCTCACTTTGGACGTGCCCGATGGGACGTTGACCGTATTCGTGGGCCCATCCGGCTGCGGCAAGACGACGTCGATGCGCATGATCAATCGGATGATCGACCCGACCTCGGGCAAGCTGACCGTCAACGGCGAGGACGTCACGAAAGTAGATCCCGTCAAGCTGCGCCTGGGAATCGGATACGTGATTCAAAGTGCCGGGCTGATGCCCCACCAACGGGTGGTCGACAACGTCGCGACCGTGCCGGTCTTGAAGGGCGAGTCCCGGCGGGCCGCGCGCAAGGCGGCCCTCGGCGTGCTGGAGCGGGTCGGGTTGGACCCGCAGCTGGCGAATCGCTATCCGGCCCAGTTGTCGGGCGGCCAGCAGCAGCGCGTCGGTGTCGCGCGTGCGCTCGCCGCAGACCCGCCGATACTGTTGATGGACGAGCCGTTCAGTGCCGTGGACCCTGTCGTTCGCGAAGAGCTGCAGGCCGAGATCCTGCGGCTGCAAAGCGAATTGCACAAGACGATCGTATTCGTCACCCACGACATCGACGAGGCCGTCAAGATCGGCGACAAGGTCGCGGTGTTCGGCACCGGCGGAGTGCTTCAGCAGTACGACGAACCGTCACGGCTGCTGTCCAACCCCGCCAACGACTTCGTCTCGGGATTCATCGGAGCCGATCGCGGCTACCGCGGCCTGCAGTTCCGCCATGCGACCGGCCTTCCGCTGCACGAGGTTCGGTCGATCGCGGAGTCGGAGATCGACGGACTCTCGCTCGGGCCGGACGACTGGGTGCTCGTCAACAGAGCCGACGGAACCCCTTTCGCATGGATCAACGCCGACGGCGTCGAACTGCACCGCAAAGGCAGCGCGCTGTATGACAGCACGTTCGGCGGCGGATCGCTGTTCCGCCCTGAGCACTCGCTGCGCCAGGCACTCGATGCGGCACTGTCGTCGCCGTCGGGTCTGGGGGTCGCGGTGGACGGCGAGGGTCAGCTCATCGGCGGCGTACGCGCCGACGACGTGCTGGCGGCGCTGAATACCCAACGGCGGGAAGCCTTGCCGGAACTCGGCGCGGCCGCGAACGGGACCTGAGCGTGCGCTACCTTCTCAACAACCTCGACGACGCGTGGGCGCTGACGATCATCCATCTGCGCTTGTCGCTCATCCCGATCATCCTCGGCCTGCTGATCGCGGTGCCGCTTGGCGCGCTGGTGCAGCGGACCGCCGCGCTTCGGCGATTGACGACGATAACCGCGAGCATCATCTTCACCATTCCGTCGCTGGCGCTGTTCGTGGTTCTGCCCCTGATCATTCCGACCCGAATCCTCGACGAGGCCAACGTGATCATCGCGCTGACCCTCTACACGACGGCGCTGTTGGTTCGGGCGGTCCCCGAGGCGCTGGACGCGGTGCCTGCACCGGTTCTCGACGCCGCCACCGCCGTCGGCTACCGGCCACTCATCAGAATGTTGAAAATCGAACTGCCGCTGGCGATTCCGGTGCTGATCGCCAGTCTGCGCGTCGTCGCCGTGACCAACATCTCGATGGTGGCCGTCGGCTCGGTGATCGGGATCGGCGGCCTCGGTACGTGGTTCACCGAGGGATACCAGTCGAACAAGAGTGACCAGATCATCGCCGGGATCATCGCGATCTTCGTGCTCGCACTCGTCATCGACACCTTGATCATGCTCACCGGGCGACTGATCACGCCGTGGACGCGGGCGTCGCGAGCCGGCGGCCGAGTCAGTCGGCCGAAGGCGGAGGCAACGGTTGGGGCCGCGGCATGAACTTCCTTCAGCAGGCGCTGTCCTTCATCTTCACCGCGTCGAATTGGGGCGGACCGGCAGGGCTGGCCGCCCGTATCGGCGAGCATCTGCAGTACACCGTGATCGCCGTCTTCTTCTCGGCGTTGATCGCGATTCCCATCGGGATGGTCATCGGCCACACCGGGCGGGGCACGTTCCTCGTCGTCAGCGGAGTCAACGCGTTGCGCGCACTGCCGACGCTCGGCGTGCTGCTGCTCGGCGTGCTGCTGTGGGGCCTGGGACTGGTTCCGCCGACCGTCGCGCTGATGCTGCTCGGCATCCCGCCACTGCTGGCGGGCACGTATTCGGGTATCGCCAACGTCGACCGGGCGGTGGTCGACGCTGCACGGTCGATGGGCATGACCGAGCGCCGGGTGTTGCTGCGCGTCGAGGTGCCCAACGCGATGCCGCTGATCCTCGGCGGCCTGCGGACGGCGACGTTGCAGATCGTCGCGACCGCCACCGTCGCCGCATATGCCAGCCTCGGTGGCCTCGGCCGCTACCTCATCGACGGGATCAAGGTGCGTGAGTTCTATCTGGCGCTCGTCGGTGCGCTCATGGTCACCGCGCTCGCGTTGATTCTCGATGCCGCGCTCGCGCTCGCGGTGTGGGCATCGGTGCCCGGCAGCGGGCGGCTGAAGAGATTCCCGCAACCGTTGCTGGATGACGAGGTCGCGTTGGAGTCTCGTGCGGGCTCGACAGAACGAACGAAAAGCACTTCCAATGCAGGCTACGAACGAGGCGGTCCTTCGCCTACGGTAGATGGGTGAGTGCACAACAGCCCGCTGCCTGGCCCGCTACCTTGACGTGGCGCGCACACGACGTTCCGCGAATGGAATCCGTGCGGGTGCAGTTGTCCAACAACCGGATCAAGGCCCACGGCCGGATCGTCGCGGCGGCAACTCCGCCACACCCGGCCTTCTCCGCGTCCTACGACCTCGTCACCGATGAGGCAGGCGCGACGAAACGGCTCTCGATGACCGTCACCCTCGCGGAGCGGGAACGCCAGCTGTCCATCGCCCGCGACGAAGAAAACATGTGGCTGGTGCAGGACCATACGGGTCAGTCCAACCGGGCCGCATACGACGGCGCGCTGGACGTCGACGTGATCTTCAGCCCGTTCTTCAACACCTTGCCGATCAGGCGAACCGGTCTATATCAGCGCACTGACTCGTTGGCGGTGCCGGTGGTCTACGTATCGCTGCCAGACCTGGCGGTGAAACCCGTCACGATCAGCTACAGCAGTGCGCCCGACGGCATCAAACTGCACTCACCGGTGGCCGATACCACCGTGACCGTCGACTCGGACGGCTTCATCTTGGATTACCCCGGACTGGCAGAGCGGATTTGATCACCCCGCCGGCCCGCCCGGCGGCAGCCAGCTCGTCACGCCAACCCTCTTGCCCGACGACGATCGTGACGATCTGAGAGCGTCGGAAGTTGGAATACCGCATGCGGGCGGCATGGCCTTCCTCGACCAGATCGGCGACCGATCCCTGAGTGGCCAGCGACGTACGCGCGTCCTGAAGCATTGCGATGGATCGGTCGAGCGCGGGCAGCAGCTGTTCGGCATTCGCTTCGCACATCGCGCGCACCAGATCGGGCGCTGTGGCCGCCACGCGGGTGCCGTCGCGGAACGATCCGGCGGCCAGTGCGAGGGCGAGCGGCACTGAGCCCGCGGTGGCGGCCAGGGCCTCGGCGAGCAGGTGCGGCAGATGCGAGATGGCCGCGGCGGCGGCGTCATGCTCGTCGGATCTTGCGGGCACCACCACCGCACCACAGTCCAAAGCCAGCTCCATCACCATCGCCCACACATCGGGGTCGACGTGGTCGTCGACGCTGAGCACCCATGGCGCGTTGACGAAGAGCTGCCCGTTGCCCGCCGCCCAGCCAGATACCGCGGTGCCTGCCATCGGATGACCGCCGACGAACTTGTCCAGCAGCCCGAAGGACTTCACTTCCTCCAGCACGGCGCCCTTGACGCTCGTCACATCGGTCAGCGGGGAGTCCGGAGCGACGTCGCGCACATGCCCCAGCACGATCGGCAGCGCGGGCACCGGCACGGCCAACACGATCAGCGCGCCGGTGCCGGCGGCGCGCTGCAACGCCTTCTCGATGTCCTCGGTGGCGTCGAATCCGTCGGCGGTCGCGGCCGCGACACCCTCGATCGACCGGTTGTAGCCAAAGACCTCTCGCCCTGCCTGGGTCGCCGCGCGCATCACCGAGCCACCTATCAGACCCAGACCCAGCACGCAGACGGGCGTTTTCGTCACGGCATCAAGGGTGGCATACGAACCTGGTCGCCGGACGTCCGGCTGGTGTCGATTGCTAGTCAAACGTGCTGGTCGGGGACTAGCGTAGGCGCTCATGGGACCACAGCGGGCGCCTGCGCAGGACCAGGCCGCCGACCTGCCCGACGGCTTCGGGGTGGCGGTGGTCCGCGAAGACGGCAAATGGCGCTGCTCGCCGATGCGTCCTGCCGCGCTCACCAGCCTGGCGGCGGCGGAAACCGAACTGCGTGAACTGCGCAGCGCCGGGGCTGTTTTCGGTTTGCTGGACGTGGACGACGAGTTCTTCGTCATCGTCCGGCCCGCACCCGCTGGAACGCGGCTGCTGTTGTCGGATGCCACCGCTGCGCTGGACTACGACATCGCCGCCGAGGTGCTCGAGAAGCTGGACGCCGACATCGGTCCGGAGGATCTCGACGACGCCGACCCGTTCGAAGAGGGCGATCTGGGGTTGTTGTCGGATATCGGCCTGCCCGAGGCGGTGCTGGGCGTGATCATCTCCGAGCTGGACCTCTACGCCGACGAGCAGCTGGGCCGCATCGCCAGGGAGATGGGCTTCGCGGAGGAGTTGTCGGCGGTGCTCGACCGCCTCGATCGGTGACCGACGAAGACCTCATCCGCGTCGCCTTGGACGCCGCACGCAGTGTCGGGCCCAGCGACGTGCCGATCGGTGCGGTGGTCGTCGGGCCCGACGGGACGGAGCTGGCGCGGGCGGCCAATGCACGCGAGGAGCTCGGGGATCCGACGGCACACGCAGAGATCCTCGCGATGCGTGCGGCGGCCGCGGTGCTCGGCGACGGCTGGCGACTCGAGGGCACGACCCTGGCGGTGACCGTCGAACCGTGCACAATGTGCGCCGGCGCGCTGGTGATGGCGCGGGTCGCCCGGTTGGTGTTCGGCGCGTGGGAACCCAAGACCGGCGCGGTGGGATCGCTGTGGGATGTGGTGCGCGACCGCAGGCTGACGCATCGGCCGGAGGTCGTCGGCGGGGTGCTGGCCGAGGAGTGTGCGGCGCCGCTGGAGGCGTTCTTCGCCCGGCAGCGATTGGAGTAGACGCTTCGGTGTTCGGTAGGCTGCCCCACGGTGGCGTGTCCGAGCGGCCTAAGGAGCACGCCTCGAAAGCGTGTGACGGGTAACCCCCGTCCGAGGGTTCAAATCCCTCCGCCACCGCCAAGTTCCACTCGAGCGATGTGTTGCGTGCCCGTCAGTAGTCGCCGACTCCGAACCGGTCACGCAAGCGCGTGATCATGTCGTCCTTGTCCGTCATCGCTGCGCTGACTTCGATGGTCTGCCGCAGTGGCTCGCGCTCGTCGGCGTCGGGGATGCCGAGGTGATCGGTTTTCATAACGCCCCCTCTCATGTTGGGGCACCTAGAACCCTACGCGCAGCGGGGATGCTGGCGTAGGAGTAGGCCGGCTGAATCATCTGTCGCCCATGCCGCCGCTGCCACCGATGCCCGTGTAGAAATTCGGCTTCTCTTCGGGGGTGGAGACTATGCAGGCCAACGGCCGGTGCACCCGTAGTCGAGTACTCGATTCCCGACCGAGTCAGGGCAGCACCGTCTTGACGCCCGACGAGATCGCCACCTCAACCACGACCTCGGGGCGGATCGGCCCGGTGCCCCCCCACCAGTGTGGCCGAGTTCTGGGGACTGGGGTCAGACCCCCGAAGAGTCTGAAGCCGCGAACACAGGCGTTTGCTCAGCCGGGGAGCCGGGCACGTTCACTCGCTTTGTCGGAAGAAGAGGCGTTTCATCGGTAATAGCAGCCCGAGCTCGCTGACGAGTACCGAAACAGCCGAAGCCCGGAGCGGATTGGAGATAGAAATGATCACCCTCTACGCAGTCGCCGCGGCGCTCAGCATCGGCGTGCTTTGGCTCGGATCGAATATCAAGGTCGTCAGGCAGTTCGAACGCGGCGTCGTGTACCGATTCGGTCGTGTGCAATCCGCCGTCCGCGAACCGGGACTCACGATGTTGATTCCGATCGCCGATCGGCTCGACAAAGTGAACATGCAGATCATCACGATGCCCGTGCCCGCCCAAGATGGCATCACCCGCGACAATGTGACCGTCCGCGTGGATGCTGTCATTTATTTCCAGGTCTCGGATCCGGTGCGTGCGTCTGTCGACGTGCAGGACTACGTGTCGGCAATTGGCCAGGTTGCCCAGACGTCGCTGCGTTCGATCATCGGCAAGAGCAATCTGGACGACCTGCTGTCCAACCGCGAGCATCTCAATCAGGGGCTGGAATTGATGATCGACAGTCCCGCGCTGGGCTGGGGTGTTCAGATCGACCGCGTGGAAATCAAGGATGTAGTGCTCCCCGATTCGATGAAGCGGTCCATCGCACGCCAAGCCGAGGCGGAGCGTGAGCGACGGGCGCGGGTCATCACCGCCGAGGGCGAACTTCAGGCGTCCGAAAAGCTGGCCCAAGCCGCCGAGGTCATGGCCGAGCACCCAGCCGCGCTGCAACTGCGACTCTTGGAGACCGTCGTCGAGGTCGCCGCAGAGAAGAATTCCACCCTGGTACTTCCCTTCCCTGTCGAACTTCTCCGGTTTCTGGAACGCGCCACGCCGCAAGCGTCCGAGCGCCGGGACAACGCCACCGGTACCGACGCGGGCGCAGCTTCCAACGGCGAGACGTTGACGCTGGAACAACCACGGGTTCCCGACGACACCCGAGGCCTGGAACTCCACGCACGCATCGCGGACCCGTTGCAGCGGGATCAGTGAAGGCCGAGACAACTCAGATTGCGCCGTTGCCACGCAGTGGAAAACGCTGCAGGTATGAGGAAGTACAGGGTCGCGTACGAGACGCAACCCCGCGATTAGGGCCGCCCGAGCGGATCCAGTCGGTCGATCGCCTCGTACGCGCCGTGCGGCTGCCTCGGACACACCACGTGAAGAGGGCGGGATGAGCCAGCAGGAGGCCGATGGCGGTCGCTACTCCGTGGAGCCCGCTGATCCGCAGGCGTTCACGGCACGGTTCGATCATCTGTACTCGCGACTGGCCCGCCCCTACGACCTAGCGGTCAAGGTACTGCCGATCTGGGGACACTGGCTCTGCGCAGCCCTCCCGCACATTCTTGGCCCCCGTGTGCTCGAGGTCTCCTTCGGCACCGGATGGTTGCTCACCCGCTATGCCGGCAACTTCGAGACCCACGGAGTGGACCTCAACGAGCACATGGTGGCGATTGCGCGACGCAATCTGGAGCGCGCGGACGTGACCGCCGAGCTGCGCATGGCGAACGTCGAGGCGTTGCCCTACCCTGACGGACACTTCGACACAGTTGTCAACACAATGGCCTTCAGCGGCTATCCCAACGGTCAACGGGCGATGTCCGAGCTACATCGTGTCCTGCGCCCGCGCGGGCGGATCGTGATGATAGACGTCGGCTATCCTCCCGGTGGCGACCGGCTGGGCAGCACGCTCGCCGGGATATGGAAGCGCTCCGGCGACGTGATTCGCGACATGCCCGCACTCTTCAAGCGCTCCGGCTTCGATGTTGTCGACGAGTCGATCGGCGCGTTCGGCAGCGTCCGGCTCTATGTTGCGACCAAGCGGTGAGGACGCCTGTGCCGGGGCGCCGGCGTCATCGGGCACAGCCTACGCAATACCCTTGGCTAGATGCGGCCGACCACGAACGTCGCGGCCTGGGTGGTCATCCCGTTCTGGTTGTAGAGGCCGTGGTTCGCACCGTCGCCGTGGTCCGCGCAGATCGGGTCGTTGGTGACGCACAGGTCAATGGTCTTGCTCGCATACAGCTGGCCGATCTGGACCGGCGGCGAGTCGATGAGGCCCATGAATTTCGGCGACGGCTTGCCGAAAAGCGCAACCGCGGCGACGTGGTTGGCGACGTCGGGCGGCATCGGGTCGGGCACGTCTTCTGCCGCTGCTCCGCTCGGGACAGCCTGCGAGGTGACGAAGCCGGCGACGGCCGCGCCCTGGGAGAACCCGCCGAGCACGATCTTGGTTTCGGGGCAGTTGGCTGCCGTCGCCTCGATGTGGTTCGCGGCGTCCCTGATGCCCTGGACCGCCGTCGGGAAGTCTGTGCTGGCCGGATACTTCACCGGATATACCTGGACCGATTTTCCCGCGGCCTGCGAGCGCACGGCGTCGACGAACGACTGGCCGATCCCACCGACGCCCGGTGGCTCGAACGTGCCGCGAGCGAACACCACCTCGACGTCAGGGCACGGCGCGGCGCCGGCGGACGGGATCGGTGTGGTCAGCAACGCTCCGGTCGTCACCGCCGCGACAGCAAGCAGACGGGATATTCGGCGTGTGCTCACTCTTCCCACTTTGACACATCGCCTCAAGTCCCCTCGAGTCGCGACTAGGCTCCCCAGAAGCATGAAGATCCTTCTCGGCTCGGTGGCGGCGGCCTTATCGGCCGTCGCACTTGCGGGTGCGCCGTCGGCGCACGCCGACCAGGTGGCCTACCTGGTGAATGTCACCGTCCGGCCGGGGTATAACTTCCCGAACGCCGATGCCGCGCTTGGATACGGGTACAGCGTCTGCGATCGGGTGGAAGCCAAGATGGGCTACTCGCAACTCGTGGACGAGGTGAAACGCGACTTCAACACCGCCGACTACTACCAGGGTGCCTACCTGATCAACCAGGCCGTCAACGAGCTGTGTCCGGCCCAGATCTGGCAGTTGCGGCAGTCGGCGGCCGGCTACACCTTGCCTGCCTGACTCGGCGGACAACGACAACGACGGCGCCCCCAAGGGACGCCGCCGCCGTGTTGAACGGTTGGTACCTGGCTACGGGCAGGTGACCTCGATCTCGAAGGGCTTGTTCACCGGCTGCATCGGGTTGGCCATGTCGACGCCCACCGCATTGCCGGAGATCTTGTAGGTGCTGCCGTCCTTCTCCACCTTGGCGTCACCCTGGCCGGCGTTCTCCTGGAAACCCAGCGTGACTCCGTTGACGTTGCCGAGGCCCACTGAGTGAACCTTCGGGCTGTCGCCGGTGCCGACGACTGCACCGATGCCGGTCGTGGCGTCGCCGATCGCGATATTGACGTTCTCACCCATCGTGCTGCAGACAACCGTGCCCTGGACGGACTGGTCCTTGCCGTCGATCGTGACCGTGCTCTTGCCCTCTGCCGAAGCGGCCGAGGACGTATTGCCGCTGGTCTCGGACTTCTTGCCTGACGAACAGCCGGATAGACCGGCGATCACAATCGCCGCGCCGCCGATGGCGACGACCAACCCACGATTCACCACTGTGCTCCTTATTGTTGTCGCGGACCGTCAAGATCGGCGGACCGTCCAACCGAGTATGGGGTGCCGCTCACCAGCGGTCTTCGGATTGTGCGAAATAAGCGCGGCCATGCCTTGCTGATTAGCCAGCTAGCAGGACACTTTGATCGCGAATGTGCCGCCGGTCCGGAAGCTCGGCTGGTCGGTGTCGAACCCGTCGGCGGTGCCGTTGATGTCATACGTCGACCCGGTCATGGTGACCTTGGCGGCGCCGCCCAGCCCGGCGTTGTAGCTTCCGGTGAAGCCGCCCAGATTGTTGATGCTGACCGATTCGGCTACCAGCCCGCTCTTGTTGGACACCATCGCTGTGACTCCTGAGGCGTCGTCGCCTGTGGTGATCGTGGTGAGCGTGCCGGCGGCCTTGCACTGCACGGCTTCGGTGGTGCCGGTGTCGATACCGTTGACGGTGATCTGGGCGGTCCCTGCGAGCAGCGTTCCCGGCTGGGGCTTTTCCGGCGGCGGGCCCGATGAGCAGCCAGCCATGGCGCCGGACACCAGCACCGCCGCTACGGCGATCGTCCGCCTCGCCATGACGAGAATTCTACGGCGGCAGCCCGGTCGCGGTCGGCGATTGGTTGAATACACCAGTGACACAGCCGTCTTTCAACGTCGAAGCGGAGCTTCCGGGACGGCTCGGGCGTGCCGGAGTGATCCGAACTCCGCACGGCGACATCCACACTCCGGCTTTCATCGCCGTTGGCACGCAGGCCTCCGTCAAGGCCGTCATCCCGGAGACAATGAAAGACCTTGGTGCACAGGCCCTTTTAGCCAACGCCTACCACCTATATCTACAACCCGGCGCCGATATCGTCGACGAGGCAGGCGGGCTGGGCGCTTTCATGAACTGGCCGGGCCCGACCTTCACCGACAGCGGAGGGTTTCAGGTGCTGTCGCTGGGCGCCGGGTTCCGCAAGGTGCTGGCGATGGACACCGAACGCCTCCAGGCCGACGACATCATCGCCGAAGGCAAGCAACGGCTGGCCCGTGTCGACGACGACGGGGTGACCTTCACGTCGCATCTGGACGGTTCCACCCACCGCTTCACCCCCGAGGTGTCGATCCGGATCCAGCACCAGATGGGCGCGGACATCATCTTCGCCTTCGACGAACTGACCACCCTGGTGAATACCCGCGGCTACCAGGAGGAGTCGGTGGCTCGCACGCACCACTGGGCGGTGCGTTGTCTGGCCGAGCACCGCCGGCTGACCGCCGCACATCCGGAGCGTGCGCCGCAGGCCCTGTTCGGTGTGGTGCAGGGCGCCCAGTACGAGGACCTGCGGCGGCAGGCGGCGCGCGGTCTGGTGTCGATCGTCGACGGCGACGGCCGCGGCTTCGACGGCTACGGCATCGGCGGGGCGCTGGAGAAACAGAATCTGGCCACGATCGTGGGCTGGGTCAGCAGCGAGCTCCCCGCCGACAAACCGCGACACCTACTGGGCATCAGTGAGCCCGACGACGTTTTCGATGCGGTGGCCGCCGGCGCCGACACGTTCGACTGCGTGTCGCCGTCTCGCGTCGCACGCAACGCCGCGGTGTACTCGGCCACCGGCCGCTACAACATCACCGGCGCCCGCTACCGCCGCGACTTTTCGCCGATCGACGGCGAATGCGACTGCTATACGTGCGCGCACTACACGCGCGCCTACATCCACCACCTGTTCAAGGCCAAGGAGATCCTGTCCGCCACCCTGTGCACGATCCACAACGAGCGGTTCGTCATCAGGCTCGTCGACCAGATCCGGGCGGCGATCAGGGCCGGTGAGTTCGACGAGCTGAGGGCGCATGTTCTCGGCCGGTATTACCAGAGATGACCTGCGGCGTTCTTTGACGCGTGCACAATAAGAGCATGACGACGACCGTCCAGGCGCAGGAACTGCTGTTGCGGCTTCTCGACCCCGCGAACCGGGCCGACCCGTATCCGGTCTACGCGCAGATCCGCGAGCGTGGCCCGCTGACACTGCCCGATTACGACCTCACCGTGTTCTCGTCGTACCAGGACTGCGACGACGTGTTGCGGCACCCGTCGTCGGCAAGCGACCGGCTGAAATCGACCGCTGCACAGCGTGAAATCGCAGCCGGCAACGAAGTCAGGCCGCTGGGCCAGCCGGGTTTCCTGTTCCTGGACCCGCCCGACCACACGCGGCTGCGCAAGCTCGTCAGCAAGGCGTTCGTACCCAAGGTCGTCAAGGCGCTGGAGCCCGACATCACCGCACTCGTCGACTCACTGCTGGACTCGGTGGCTGAGAAGAGCAGATTCGACGTGATCGCCGACCTTGCCTACCCACTGCCGGTCGCGGTGATCTGCCGGCTGCTTGGTGTACCGCTGAAGGATGAGCCGGAGTTCAGCCGCGCCTCCGGGCTGCTGGCCCAGGCACTGGATCCATTCGTCACGTTCACAGGTCAGGCGCCCGACGGCGTGGAGAGCCGGGTGCAGGCCGGGCTATGGCTTCGTGACTACCTGCGCGACCTCATCACCCAGCGTCGCTCCGCTCCGGGGAACGACCTGATGTCCGGGCTGGTCCACGTCGAGGAGTCCGGCGATCAGTTGACCGAAGAAGAGATCGTCGCGACGTGCAGCCTGCTGCTCGTCGCCGGGCACGAGACGACGGTCAACCTGATCGCCAACGCCATCCTCGCGATGTTGCGCCATCCGTCGCAGTGGACGGAGTTGGGACACCACGCGGCACGGGTCTCCACGGTGGTGGAGGAGACGCTGCGCTACGACCCACCAGTTCAGCTGATGGGTCGAATTGCCGCCGACGACATGACAATTGGCGATGCCACCGTCGCGAAGGGCGACGTGATGATGCTGCTGCTGGCGGCCGCGCAGCGTGACCCGGAGGCGTTCGACCGACCCGACGAATTCGATCCCGGCCGAGAGTCGATCCGGCACTTGGGCTTCGGCAAGGGCCCGCACTTCTGCCTGGGCGCTCCGCTGGCACGGCTGGAAGCGGCGGTCGCGCTGTCCGCGGTGACGGCGCGGTTCCCGCGCGCCCGGATGGACGGCGAGCCGCAATACAAGCAGAACCTGACGCTGCGGGGAATGTCGACGCTGTCGGTGACCGTCTAGAGCTCCAGTTCCTCGAGGACACGGGCGACAGGCATGCCCACCAAAGCCGGTGCCGAGTCCTGAGACGACCAGATCCGCTCGATCAGGAAGCTACGGAACTTGCTTGCCGCGTCGACGTTCTGGAATCGCAGATTGATCACGATGTAATTCGGGTCGTCGCTCGGCTGGTACACCTCGGTGTGCGTGACGCCGGCCGCCTCACGGGCCGGCGCGAACTTCTTGAATGCGTCGCGCCAGGTCGACAGATCGCTGATCTCCTGTTCGATGTGCAGAATCGGCATCTTCACAGTGTGGTCTACCGTCGGGGGGTGACCTCCACCCTGCTTGACTCGCGCGTCGCGGCCACCCTCGAGCGCATGTTCACCGAGGCCGACGCACAGCTGCCCAAACTGGGCGAATTGATGGGCAACGACGCCGTGCCCGCCGAATCGAGCGCGCAGGAGCGCGCCGACGCGCTGGACGAGTTCTACCTGCCGGTGACCGCCGACGCGGGCCGTCTGCTGTACGCGTTGGTGCGGGCATCCCGCCCGACGACCGTGGTGGAGTTCGGCATGTCCTTGGGCATCTCCGCGATCCACCTCGCATCGGCGGTCCGGGACAACGGAGCGGGCCGGGTGGTGACCACGGAGCTCAGCGCCAACAAGGTCACCGCGGCGACGCGCAACTTCGCCGACGCCGGGCTCGACGACCTGATCACGGTGCTGCAGGGCGACGCGCTGCAGACGCTTGCGGCGGTGGAAGGACCGGTCGAGTTCGTCCTGCTCGACGGGTGGAAGGACATCTACGTCGCGGTGCTGGAGCTGCTCGAGCCGCGGCTGACGCCCGGGGCGTTGGTGGTCGCGGACAACACGAGCATGCCGGCTCTGCAGCCGTACCTCGACTACGTCCGTGACCCCGCGAACGGCTATGTCAGCGTGAGTTTCCCGGCCCGAGACTCCGACAGCATGGAGATCTCCTGCCGCGCGTGATCACTGGACCAGTGCGGCGATGACCTCTTGGGCGGCCCGCTCACCGGCGTCCACGGCGCCCTCCATGTAGGCGCTCCAGTGCGACGCGGTGTCGGTGGACGCCCAGTGGATCACGCCGATCGGCACCGTGAGCGCGGGGCCGTACTTGGTCCAGACGTGCGGTCCGTGGTTGGCGTTGTAGCAGCCGCGCGTCCACTGCCGGTCCGACCACTCCCCGTCGACGTAGAACTCCGGATTCGCGGCCTTCGGGCCGAAGTGCCGCACCAGCTCGGCGGTCAGGCCCGCACGGCGCTCCGTCTGGGGGAGACGGCCGACCGTGCGCGCCTCATCACCCTCGAGGAACAACAGGATCACGCCGTGGTCGTCGCCGGGAATGCAGGTGTCGTTGGACATCCGCGCGGGGCCGACGTCGGAGATCAGTTGACCGTTGAATCCGTCTGTGCGCCAGAAGGGTTCGTCGTAGACGAAGAACGCCTTCATCGCCGAGCCGTTCGGCAGCCGCTGGGTCAGCTGGTCGCGGACCCCGGAAAGTGGTGGGTCGTACATGATTCGGCCCGCCAGCGTCGGTGAGATCGCGACGATCGCGCGGCGTCCGCGAGCGACCACACCGCCACGGCAGTGCACCGTGACGCTGTCGGCGCCGTGCTCGATCAGCTGCACAGGCACTTCGAGCATGATGTGGTCGGCGATCAGGGCCGCGAGTCGACGTGGAATCTCGCTGGTGCCGCCGACGAAGCGCGTCGTCTGGGCACCGCCCTCGGACTCGGCGAAGAGCTCCGACGTCACACCGCAGGTCTGGATCGTGAACAACAGGTGCAGGAAGGACACCTCGGCGGTCGGCACGGCGAGAATCCCGACGGTGCAGATCTCGAGCAGGGTGCGCCCGACGACGGACAGCCCCTGCGCGTCATACCATGCGCCCGCCGTTATCGCGTCCCACTCGGTGGCGCGCGGTGCAAGCCAGGGCGCCTCGACCGGCACATCCTCGGCCAACACGTCGAGACGGCGCAACACCAACTCGAGTTCCTTCAATTCACCCGCAAACCGGGACTGAAAGTCCTTCTCGCGCAATACACCTGAGCTGCCAAGCTCGTAGGAGGTCTCGCCCTGGTCGTATTGCGGGTAGGTCTGCACGCCGAGCTCGTCCGCCAGCCGGAACATCCGCTCATGGGTGTCGCCGATCCACTGTGCACCCAATTCGACCGGCAGCCCGGGGATCACCTCTTCGGTGAGAATTCGTCCGCCGACGCGCTCGTCGGCCTCCAGCACCAGCGGCGTGAGCCCCGCTTCAAGCAGCCTTCGGGCGGCGATCATCCCCGAAAGCCCCGCTCCGACAACGATGACGTCCGCTTCATGGCGTGTTGGGTGTCCCATGTTGCCCACTTCTCCCGCGAGCGAGCGTGTCTGCAGCCGACACGCCGGAGAATTACCGTAGCTTGTGCACGCTCGCGCCCCGAAGGACTTCGTCGAACTCGTCAAGCGCAGGCGGTAGCGGGCCCAACGCCGGTCGATACGTGCAATCAAACGACTGCCGAGCGTGCGCGAAATGGCATTAATAGGCGGCGTGTCGGCCGCGGACACGCACGCTCGCGAGGGGAGGTTGACAATCCGCGATCGTGCGGCAAGTATCCGGCGCAATGCCAGAGGAGCTGACCGCCGAGCAGGCCGCCGCACGGCTCGAGACCGACGACACGCTCGGCATGCCGCTGGGCCCCGGCCAGCCGCCGGCATTCATGCGCGCGCTCGGCGACCGCACGGACTGGACCGATCTGCGCGTCTACGGCGCGCTGTTAGCGGTCGGCACCGAACTGTTCTCGCGTGACGGCGTCGCATACCTGTCGGGTTTCTTCGGCCCGTTCGAGCGGGCGCTGCGGGACGCCGGCGCCAACATCGGGTTCGCCCCCGCGGACTTCCGTCGCTTCGGGCCACTGCTCGAGCAGCAGCGGCCGCGCGTGATGACAACGGTCGCGACGCCAGCCGACGGCGACGGTTGGTGCTCGCTGTCGCTGCACGCCGGAGGCACGGTCGCAGAGTTGCACCGCGCGGGCGCCGACCCCGATCGGTTGCTCGTCGTCGAGGTCTCAGACGCCTATCCGCGTACGTTCGGGCTCGGTGCGGATCACCGCCACGCCCTGCACGTCGACGAGATCGACGTCCTCGTGCGTTCGACCGACGCACCGCTCGCGTTGCCCGGCGGCGAGGCGCTACCGACCGACGTCGACAAGGCGATCGCGCGACACGCGGTCGACTACATCCGGTCCGGCGCGACCCTGCAGACGGGGATCGGCTCGATTCCCAGCCAGATCGCCACGCTGCTCGCCGAGGGGGACGGCGGCGACTACGGGTTGCACAGCGAGATGTTCACCGACGGCTGCATGCAACTACATCGCGCCGGCAAGGTCACCAATGCCCGCAAAGGCCAGTACGACGGCGTAAGCGTGACGACGTTCGCGTTCGGTTCTGCGGAGCTGTACGCGTGGTTGGACGGCAACGACACCGTCGCGTTTCTACCGGTCGAGATCGTCAACGCACCGGAGGTGATCGCCGCCAACAACGACATGGTCACCATCAACGGCGCACTTGCGATCGACGTCCAGGGGCAGGTCGTCGCCGACACCATCTCGGGCGACCAGTTCAGCGGGATCGGCGGGGCCGAGGACTTCGTGGCCGGCGTCGGGCTCGAGCTGTCGGACCGCTCGCTGATCTGCCTGCCCTCGACGTTCAAGAAAGGCGACGAACTGCTGTCGCGGATCGTGCCGTGGTTCGGCCCCGGCGCCGTCATCACGACGCCGCGGCACCATGTCGACGTCATCGTCACCGAGTACGGTGCCGCCGAACTGGAGGGCAGGACCGTCCAGGAGCGCGGCGAGGCGCTTGCGGCGATCGCACACCCGCAGTTCCGCGACGAGCTGCTGGCCGCCGCCGAGCGTGCGGCAAAGGGCCGCTCGCCCGTCGCGCCTCAAGGTGTATAGATCCACGGGTGCCGCGGCAGCTTTGTCGGGTCGAATGCGGCGAGCATCTCCTCGACGCTCGATGCCTGCCAGCCAAGGGATTCCGCGATCTGCGCCAACGCCCGCTCGGTGCCGATCTCGGCGAGCGTCACCGCGCCGTCGCGTTTGGCCAGCCGCGCCCCGTCCTCGTTGAGCACCAGCGCAACGTGCGCATATGTCGGCTCCGCGTACCCGAGCAGGTTCGCGAGATAAGCCTGCCGCGGTGACGACGCCAGCAGGTCGTCGCCGCGCACCACCTGGTCGATGTCCAGTGCCGCGTCGTCCACCACGACCGCGAGGTTGTAGGCGGGCACCCCGTCGCCGCGGCGGACGACGAAGTCGTCGACGATGCCGGTGTAATCACCGTGCAGCAGATCGTGCACCGTATAGACGTCAGCGTCGGCCCGCAGCCGTAACGCAGGCGCCCGTCCAGATTCCTCGCGCCGGGTCTCCCGCTCGGCGTCGGTAAGGTCGCGGCACGTTCCGGGATACGCCCCCTGCGGGGCGTGCGGCGCTCGCGGGGCTTGCTGGATATCCTTTCTGCTGCAATAGCATTCGTACAGCAACCCTCGTTGGGCCAGTAAATCGACGGCGGTGTCGTAGCGCTGCGGGTGCGCGGTCTGCCATTCGGCCGGCCCGTCCCAGGTGAGCCCGATCGCCGCGAGGTCGTCGAGCTGGCGGGCGGCGATGTCTGCGTGCGTGCGATCGTCGAGATCGTCGACCCGCATCAGGAAGCGTCGACCCGTGGAGCGGGCGAACAGCCACGCCAGCACGGCGGTTCGCAGGTTGCCGATGTGCAGGTCGGCCGACGGGCTGGGGGCGAACCTGCCCGCGCCGCTCGGGTTCACGCCCGCAATCTAGCGGACTCAGTCACGCCTCAAGGGCGCCGCGTCGCGCTAAACCCCCAGTGCGTCTGTGAAAGCGCTGTAGAACCAGTCGACGTCGGCCATCGAAAACACCAGCGGCGGGCGGATCTTGAGCACGTTGCCGTCATGACCGCATACCGAGACGAGCACCCGCCTTTCCCGCAGTGCGTTGACGAGTCGGCGGGCCTCCGCGCGGTCGGGTTCCTTGGTCTCCGTATCACTGACGATCTCGAGCCCGAGGTAGAGGCCGGTGCCGCGGACATCGCCGAGCCGTTGATCGTCGATCGTCGCCAGCCTGGCCCGCAGCGCGTCACCCACCGTCTCGGCGTTGGCCATCAGGCCGTCGTTCTCGATCACGTCGAGAACCGCGGACGCCGCGGCCATCGACACCGGGTTGCCTCCGAAGGTGTTGAAGTACGGCACTTTCAGCGCGAACGGTGCGAGCACATCGGCTCGTGCCGCCATCGCCGATACCGGCATTCCGTTGCCCATCGGCTTGCCCATGGTGACGACGTCGGGGACGACCCCGTGCCGGGCGAAGCCCCACATCGACGCACCCGTGCGGGCGAATCCGGGTTGCACTTCGTCGGCGATGAACACTCCGCCGCGGCGACGTACCTCCGCGACGGCCGGGCCGAGCACCGAGGAGTCGGTGTAGATCCCGTCAGAGGAGAAAATCGTGTCGGCTATCAGGCAGCTGATGCCGTGGCCTGCCTCGCTCAAATCGTCGGCGGCGCGCGCCACGTCGGCGGCGAAGCGTGACGCCAGCTCGTCTGCAGGCACGCGGTAGGTGTCGGGCGGCGCCACGACGCGCACGTTGGCGCCGACGCTGGCCTCGCCGCCGAGCGACGGCGAGATCGCGGTGAGCAATGCCGTGTTCCCGTGATAGGCATCCCGCGTGATGACGACACCCGTTGCACCGGTGCGCATTTCGGCGACGCGCAGCGCAAGGTCGTTCACCTCTGAGCCGGTGCACGCGAACATCACCTGGTCCACTTCGGCGGGCATAGTCGCGAGCAGTCGTTCGGCGTAGTCGACGATCCCGCGGTGCAGGTACCGGGTATGGGTGTTCAGCGTCGCCAGCTGCTCGGTGACCGCGGCAACCACGTGCGGGTGGCAGTGCCCGACGCTGGCGACGTTGTTGTACGCGTCTAGATACCGGGCGCCTTCGGTGTCGAACAGATGGCTGTCCTGTGCACGAACCACGTGCACCGGCCGGTCGTAGAACAGTCGGTATGCGGGCCCGAGGACTCGCTCACGGGTGGCGATGAGCGGGTCGTCCGTGCCGCCAGCCGGATAGCTGTTGGAGTCCATGATGTTCGAAAAGCTCACGACCTTCGCCTCCGGCATCGCGGGGTGGTAGGAGCCAGTCTGCTGCATGTAGGGGTCTGGTTCACACTGTTGGAGTGTCTGGACTCCCGCCCGATCACGATCTGTATGCGCGCGCCGCGTTGCCGTCCTACGGGCGCGACGCCGACGTGCCGTTGCGCCTCCTGAGCCTGTCCGAGAACGCCACGTACCTGGTGGACGACGCCGATCCGATTGTGCTGCGGGTACACCGCCCCGGCTACCACTCGCTGCAGGCCATCCGGTCGGAGCTGGCGTGGATGGCGGCGCTGCGCGAGCAGACCGACGTCGTGACACCGCACCTGATCACGGCGCGCGACGGCAGCGAGGTGGTGACCGCCGTCCGAAACGACCAGCCCCTGCATGTCGACGCGGTGACGTTCATCGCGGGCTGTACGGCGGAGGAGTCGCCCGATGCGGTCGGCTTCGACCAGCTCGGGCGCATCACCGCCGTCATGCACGACCATGTCCAAGGCTGGACGGCACCGGACTTTTTTACGCGGTTCTCCTGGGATGCCGAAAGCATGATCAGCCCGCAGGCGCGGTGGGGTAACTGGCGGCATGCTCCGGGGCTGACGGATGCCGGAGAAGCGGTGGTCGAACGGGCAGGCGCGGAGGTGTGGCGCCGGCTGGCCGAATTCGGCGGTGCACCGGACCGGTGCGGCCTGATACATGCGGATCTTCGGATGGCCAACCTGATGATCGATCCGAACGACCCGTCGGGGCCCATCACCGTCATCGACTTCGACGACTGCGGTTGGTCCTGGTACCTCGCCGACCTCGGCGCCGTGGTGTCGTTCATCGAGGACACCCCCGCCGCCGAACTGATGATCGCCGGGTGGCTGGCGGGATACCGCGAGGTTCGTGAGCTGCCCGCCGAGCACCTCGACATGATCCCCACGTTCGTGATGTTGCGCCGCCTGCAGCTGACGGCCTGGGTCGCGTCACACGCCGACGCCGACCATGCCATCGCGTTCACCGAGGGCTTCGCCGAAGGAACGGCGCGTCTGGCCGAGCGCTACGTGAGCGACAAGGACTGGTTGCGGGACACCATCTACCCGTGACGCGGGCAGGCCGGTTAGCGGGAGTGCTCGCCGACTACCGCCGGCTCTTGGGGCCGCGGACCGCCCTTGACCCAGACGGTTGAGCCCGGCTTGCGGCCTTCGCGGGTTATCACCCACAGCGTGGCCTTGCACGCCGCCTCCTTGACGAAAGCGGCTGTGCGGCCGCCGATGTGGAAGTTCAGAGGCGAGTCGTCGTTGTGGGTGAACTGCGCCGTGGCGGCCCGTCGGCCCAGGCTGACGCTCGCTCCGACATACGCCATATCGAATGCGGCCGGCTCGGCTCCTGCGATGCGGCTCAGCACCGTGTCGGCGGCCGTGATGCCGAGAGGTGCGGCCGCATAGCAGCTCATGCGAAGCGGCTCGCCCGACGGCGATGCCGCGTCACCGGCGGCGACGATGCGCGCGTCGTCGATGCTGGTCAGCGTCTCGTCGGTGAGCAGCCGGCCCACCGCGTCGGTGCGCAGGCCACTGCGGGCCGCAAGCTCCGGCACGCCGAATCCGGCCGACCAGATCGTGATAGCGCTGGGCAGCACTGTGCCATCGTCGAGTACCACCGCGTCGCGCCGTACCTCGACCGCCACCGCGCGCTCGAACATGGTCACGCCATGGCGCGCCAGCCACTTGGCAATGGAACGTCGGGCCGGCTCGGAGAACGTGGGAGTCAGGCGGCCGCCGGCGATCAACGCGACCGCGCGACCCTGCTCGGCCAGCTCGGCGGCTGTCTCGATCCCGCTGAGCCCGGCGCCGACGACGGTGATGCCCGCGCCCGGATCCACGTCGTCTACCGCTGCACGCAGCCGCTGCGCATGTTCGAATTCCGCAATGGGATAGGCGAATTCGGCCGCACCCGGCACGGAGGACGATGTCGTGCCGGTGCTGCCGACCGCGTAGATGACGTAGTCGTAGTCCAGCGCGCCGCCGGACTCCAGCCGCACTTGACGGGCGGCGGTGTCGATGAGGGTGACGCTGTCGACGACCAGTCGCACGCCCTTCCCGAGTAGCGAGCCATAGTCGGCGGTCACGTCGCGGGCGCTGGCGACGAAGTTGTGCAGCCTGATGCGCTCGACGAATTTCGGACGCGGGTTGACGAGAGTGATGTCGACATCGGCACGCAGACGTAGATGGTTGGCGGCAATGGTTCCGGCGTAGCCGCCGCCGATGACGACGACTTTGGTAGGAGTGTGATCAGTCATTCCCTCTAGACACCTCCACCGACCCCCGAAACATGACAGAACGTGAGGTGGGTCACACGCTCTCGCCGGGCACTTCGGCGTACGCGATACCGGTGAGATTGCCTTGTAGGGCGCGGATGGGTCGATGGCCGGATCCGTCCAGAGCTGCGACGTAGATGCTGCCGCCCAGATCGGTGACGAACATTCGATTGTGAGCCGGATCCAGCGCGATACCGATGCCTTCCATCAGGTGTGTCGCCACGATTTCCGGCTCTGTGCCACCGATGCCGTCCAGGGCAGCCCTGTTGACGGTGTTGCCGTGCGGCGGGTCTCCACGATCGGTCCAGTACAGGATCCGTGTGGTGTGGTCGATCTCGAGGTCGATCGGCTCAGGTAAGTCCTTGAACAGCACCTCGATGTCCGTGCGGGTGCTCCCGGATTCGCCTGCGGGGAGGTCGATCCCGGCCCGCAGGAGCCTGCCGAGCCCGGCATCGCTTGGGCCCTTCTGGGTCCAATAGAAGTGCCCACCGACATGGTCGACGGTGATGCCGACGCACCATTTGGTCTCGTCGCGCCGGTCGTCGTCGTCTTGCCCGGTCTGCACCAGAGTCTCCACATTGGAACCGTCGAGGTCGCAGCGTATAACCCGCATGCCTTCGCGGTCAGACCAGTACAACTTGCGGCCCGCGGAGTCGAAATGGAGCTGCTTCGGGGTGTAGGTGCCTCCGCTGGGAACGATCGTGGTGCGGTTGTTCCCGTCGAGGTCGACGCGCTCGATCGACCCGTCGTTGACGGGCGGCGTGCCCATGTTGGTCCAGTAGACGTGGCCGGCCTCGACATCGACTGCCACCCCGTCGGGGATGGGACACCCGGTGACGATCAACGTCCTTTCGGACCCGTCGGGGTTGATGGAGAACAGTCGCCCGCCGCTGCTGGCTTCGAGCACGAAGAGCTTTTGAGTGTTGTTGGTCATTGTTCTGGTCCTTTCGATGAATATGAGTTGCGAGCATCGTCGTCGCCCTACTTGGCGCGCGCGGCGATGAGATCGAACAGCATCGCGTCGCGATGGGCGGCGAGCTCGTCGATCGACTGGCCGCCCGCCTCTTCGAGCACACCCTCGACAATCTGTTGCTGAAGCTCGGGGGTGAACTCTGGATTGCCTAGGGCCGGCCACCCGGCGGCCATGCGAGGCATGAGGGTGTCCATGAAATGTTGGATACCGCCCTCGCCGCCGCCGAGATGCCACAGCAGGTTGGGACCCATGACGCCCCAACGCAATCCGGGGCCCCATGAAACCGCATCGTCTGCGTCGGCGACGTCGAGCACTCCCTGACCGATCAGATAGACGACCTCCCGGTAGAGCGCCGACTGCAGGCGGTTGGCCACATGCCCAGGCAGTTCCTTCTTGAGGTGAATCGGCTTCTTTCCGATCGAGGCGTAGAACGCCATCGCGTCGCGCACTGTTTCCGGCGCGGTCTTCGTCCCACCAACGACCTCGACGAGGGGAATGACATGTGGTGGGTTGAACGGGTGGCCGATGACTGTCCGCTCCGGACGCCGGCACTGGGCCTGCATGACGCTCATCGTGATGCCCGACGAGCTCGAGGCGATGATCGCATGGGGCGGTGTGGCGTCGTCGATGTCGGCGAACAGCTTGACTTTCAGTTCCGGGCGCTCGGGTGCATTCTCCTGAACAAAGTCGGCGTCGCTGAGAGCCGCAGACAGGTCTGACGTGAACTTCAGGCGATCGAGGGAGGCGCCGGGTGTAAGACCCAGCTTGGTCACCGCCCCCCACGCTCCCTCGACATAGGACCGCAGCGCCGCCTCGGCGCCGGGCGCCGGGTCGGTGGCCGTGACATCGAAACCGCGGGCGAGATAGTGCGCCGCCCAGCTCGCACCGATGGTTCCGGAACCGACAATTGCGATGCGCTGCACAGGCTTTGGTGTGGTCATGATTGTTACCCCTCTATTTGGATTGGTTGTCAGCGCCCGTGCCAAACGGGTGGACGCTTCTCGGCGAAGGCCAAGGCTCCTTCATGTGCGTCCTCGGTCTTCAGCAGGCTGGACGCGTCCTTGGCTTGGCGCGCGAACGCGTCGGTGTCTTTGAGGCCTTGCGTTTCTCGCAGGACTTCCTTGACCTTCGCCAGGGCAAGCGGCGCGTTGCTGGCGATGCGATGGGCAAGCTTCTGCGCCTCCTGCAGCGCAGACCCAGATACGGTCAGCTCGCTGACGAGCCCGTACTGCTTGGCATCGACGGCCGAAATCGGTTCGCCCGTAAGCAGCGCCGTGAGGGCGACGTGATACGCGATGCGCTGGGGCAGACGGATCACCCCGCCCTCCCCGGCGATGAGGCCACGCTTCACCTCGGGCAGCCCGAACTTGGCATCCTCCGCCGCGACGATCACGTCGCAGGCCAGCACCATCTCGAAGCCTCCACCGAGCGCCCATCCCTCGACAGCCGCGACCAGCGGCTTGCGAATGACCGCTTGGGTGAGCCCGCCGAAGCCGCGACCCGGAAGGATCGGGGTTTGGCCGCTGGCGAATGCCTTCAGATCCATGCCCGCACTGAATGTCCCGCCCGCGCCGGTGAGCACGCCCACCGACAAAGTCGGATCGGAATCCAATTCATCCAGCGCGGCTGCCAACTGGACTGCGACCTCGCGGTTGATGGCGTTTTTTTGCGCCGGGCGATTGATGACGATTGTCAGCACACCTTCGTGACGTTCAGTGACTACCAGCTCCGTCGATACTTCAGTTGTGGTCATTTCGATGTCTCCTGTTCTGGTGCGGGGGGAATCGCCTTCTGTTCCCGCAATTGCCTAACGTCATCGACGGTGAACCCCAGCTGTGCCAGGACTTCGTCGTTGTGCTCGCCGTGCTCGGGTGCGCGCCGGGCAGGCACCCTGTCCAAGCCGCGGAGGGTGATCGGGTTGTTGACCGTGTAGTCCAGGTCCGCCGCGCCCTCGATCGGCACGACGATGTCGGCCGCGCGCAGTTGCGGATCCGCAGCCGCCTCCTCCGGGGTCTGGATTACGCCGTAGGGGACGCGGGTTTGGTCGAGAACCTCTTTCCAATGCGCCAGCGGTTGCGAACTGAATTCCGCGTCCAGCACTTTAGCCAACTCTGCGCCGTGCTGGCCGATGGCTTTGGCGTCGGCGAAGCGGGGATCCTCCAACAGGTCCGACCGCCCGATGGCGTTGGCCAACGCTGGCCAAATCGATCGCTTAGCGGCCAGCATGAACCAGCGGTCGTCGCCGCTCTGGTACGGATTGGTCAGCGCGTTCACCGGTTTGTTGCGGTCATGCAGCTCGTACGTTCCGCCGCCGGCCAAAGCCGCCGACACCAGTGTTCCGGTTGCCCATACTCCGGTCGCCAACAGCGATGTGCCGACATTGGCGCCTCGCCCTGTGCGTTCGCGGTGATAGAGCGCCGTGGTGATCGCCGCGTACACCGCAGTGGCGGTGGTGTAGTCGCCGCTGCCCCACGGGGGAGACGTTGGCGGGGCACCCGCGTCACGGGTCGAGGCGAGTAGCCCGCTGCGCGACCAGAAGGCGGTCAGGTCGAAACCTGGCAGCCCGGCATCCGGTCCGGCATCCCCGAATCCGGTGATGTCCGCGTAGATGACCTGCGGGTTCCAGTCCGACACCTCCTCGTAGCCCAGGTGCAGGGCTTCTCGGGTGCCGTGCGGGAAGTTGGTGATCACCACGTCGGCCCATTGGACGAGACGTTTGAGAATCTCCGTGCCGCCCGCCGACTTCAGGTCGACGGACATGCCTCGCTTGTTGCGATTTGCCAAGTGCCAGCTGTAGTTTCCCGGCGCGGCCGGGCTCGGCGGGACCGAGCTCAGCAGTCGTTGGGGGTCACCCAGGCCGGGCGCCTCGACCTTGATCACGTCGGCGCCGAAGTCCGACAGCATCGTCGCCGCGGCAGGAGCCGCGATGAAACTCGCTATCTCGACGACCTTCAGGCCGGAAAATACCGATTGGGTTGTCTGCGTTGTCATTTCCATCCCCTCACACGAACGCGCTCAGGCCGGTGACTGACTTCCCAACGATCAGCGTCTGCATCTCGCGGGTGCCCTCATAGGAGTAGAGAGCCTCGGAATCGGCAGTAAAACGGCCGATGTTGTAGTCGAGAACAATGCCGTTGCCGCCCAGCAACTCCCGTGCCCAGTGAACGCTCTCGCGCATCCTCGACGCGCAGTAGGCCTTCGCCAGCGCGGACTGCTCGTCGCGGTACACACCTTCATGCTGCAACTGGGCCAGGCGCACCATCATCCCGGCGGATGCCGTGGCGTTGCCGAGCATCTTCACCAGCAGGTCCTGGACCATCTGGAACTTGCCGATCGGGCGACCGAACTGTGTCCGCTCCTTGGCGTACTGCAGCCCAATCTCATAGGCGGCGAACTGAACTCCTACCGCCTGCCACGCCACGCCGCTGCGGGTCCGGCGCAGAATCTCTGCGGTATCCCTAAACGAGTTCGCGTTCTGCAGCCGGTTAGCCTCGGGAATCCGGCATTCGCCGAGCACGATATCGGCGTTCTGCACGATCCGCAGCGCGAACTTGTTCTCGATCTTCGTCGCGGTGAAACCGGGGGTGCCCTTCTCGACCACGAAGCCCAATACGCGATTCGTGTCGACGTCGCGAGCCCAGACCACCACCACGTCGGCGAAGGTGGCGTTACCGATCCAGCGTTTCGCCCCGTTGAGCACCCACTCGTCGCCCTCGCGACGGGCGGTTGTCTCCATGCCGCCGGCCACGTCGGAGCCGCCGTGCGGCTCGGTCAGCGCAAACGCACCGATCTTCTCGAAGCGGCTCATCGCCGGTAACCAACGGCGCTTCTGGTCCTCGGACCCGCAGGTGATGATGCTGCCCATCGCCAGGCCCGAGTGCACCCCGAAGAACACCGAAAGGGACGGATCGGCGTGCGCCATCTCCATCGCCGTGATGCCGGTCAGCAGGTTACTCGGCGCGGGCTCCGACGAGTCGGGATCGGCCCAGTCCAGCAGGCCCAGCTTGGCGAATCCCTCGACGAGCTGGAACGGGAACTCGGCGCGTCCCCAGTAGTCGTCGACGATCGGCGCAACTTCGGTGCGGAAGAAGTCGCGGATACGGTCGACCTTCTCGCCGCTCCGATTCCGACAGCAGCTCCTCGTAGGAATAGAAATCGGCCGGTAGCTCTCCCGTCCACAGATAGGGCTGGGGTGCCGGCGGTAACTGCACTTTGACGGTCATGGTGCTCTCTCTTGTTTGTGGAGTGCTCACCGGCGTCGTATGGCTTGGTATCGGCCGTAACTCCGACGAGCACGCTATTAATGACAACTCCCCACGGCCGTCGCGCAGAGTGCGCAATACCGTCGCCCGAGGAGTGATCTTTAGGTCCGGATGGATGTAGGTCTAAGCGGATTGACAGATGCACGCGCGAGTCGACACGCGGTTCGCGTCTCGATCGGATGAATCAGCATCCAATACGATCAAAAACATCGTCATAGACACATTTGTTGTGAGCGCGCTTCGATGGCCTTGACGCTGTTGGCGAATGCCTTGGCCAACGAGTGCCTCCCCACGGTGCCGAGCACTGCCGCGACCACAAGTCCCTTGAGGTTCTTGCCCTCTCGGACCAGCACGACGTCGATAGCGGTCGTGCCGTCAGCCTGCGGGGTCAAGGTGTAGGTGTGGCCGGAGGCGCCGCCGAAGAGGTTGGAGTCAATGGTTTTCAGCGTGACGTGGTGCGGATCCGACCAGTCGTAGTAAAGGCGTTCCCAGACGCCGCCCGACCCCTCGGTGACGTCAGCACTGTGCGGACCTATGTTGTGCACCTTCAGGTAGGCGTCGTCGCTATTCTTGAAGAGCTTCGATCGGCCGGGCCCGAAGTCGGTCAGTCCGGCGATGAACTGCTCGGGCGTCGCAGTCGTGGTCTGATGAAAGTGGATGGTGGCCATTTCAGGTCGTCCTCTCGACAGATGTTTCGTTTACGACCTACATGACGCTTCGAATGCGCCGCGGAATCCCGCAATCGAGGCGCCAGCCAGTCCCAATTGATGGTGGTATTGGCAGTGACAGTCTTACGATCGAGTCGTGGCACAGGTGGCCAGCGCGCTCGGTGAATACCTGCGCGCGAGGCGAGAGCAGCTGCGTCCCGAAGACGTCGGGCTGGTCGGCGGCAAGCGGCGACGCGTCGTGGGACTGCGGCGCGAGGAGCTGGCGACGCTCGCGGGCATCAGCTCGGCCTACTACCTGCGACTCGAGCAGGGCCGTGTCACCCATCCCTCCGCCCAAGTGGTGGACGCGCTCGCGCGGGCTCTACGGCTGGACGCCAGAGCCACGCAGTATCTGCACGACCTAGCCGCCCCGACCAGTGGTGCTGTGTCCGATCCCGAAGTGTCGGGCCACGCCCTTGCCGAAGTGATCGACCAGTTTCTGATGCCGGCCATTGTCGTCAACAGGTATCGCGATGTCCTGGCGGCGAATCCGCTCGCCCGCGTGTTGTCGCCGGAGTTCACGCCAGGACAAAACCTTCTGCGCTGGCGATTATTGAACCCAGCAGCCCGCGAGTTCTACGTCGATTGGCACGAAGCGACCGAAATCGCGGTCAATGGGCTGAGGGAACTCAGTGGTCAGTGTCCGTTGGATCCTGGCATGCGGGCGTTGATAGCTGAATTATCCGATGCCAGTCCACGTTTCCGTGAACTGTGGGGTCGCGCGGATGTGGGCGACCGTTTGGGAACCCACCATATGCGTCACCCGAGGGTCGGCGACCTTTATCTCTACCGCCACCGGCTCAACGCACATTATCCCGGTGGGGACCACATTCTCTTGTATCGCGCCGAGCCCGGCAGCGATTCAGCCAGGGCGCTCGAGGAGTTGCGGTCCCTGGCTGGGGCACCCAAGGCACCGGTACTTGGCTGACACCAAGGAGATTCGCATGGCAGACCTGCTCAGCGAGGTGCTCGATGCGCACGGCGGTCTTGACCTCTGGCGGGAGTTCACCCGAGTCCAGGCGACCGCCGTCACCGGCGGAGGGTTGTGGGCGATCAAGGGCCAACCCCAGGATCCACTGCCGAGGCGGATGACCGTGGCCCTGGACCACGAGTGGGCATCGCTGCGGCCATTCGGGGCCGATGATCAGAAGACGGCATTCACCCCAGAGCGCGTCGCCATCGAAAAGTTGGACGGCAGAGTGGTTTCCGAGCGCTTCAACCCCCGCGAATCGTTCGAGGGGCATGTATTCGAAACGCCATGGGACCCGCTGCAACGTGCATACTTCAACGGCTACGCGATGTGGACCTATCTCACCACGCCGTTTCTATTTGCGTTGAAGGGCATCTCGGTTCATGAGATCGCCCCGGTCGAGGACGACGGCCAAACCTGGGCGGGCCTGCAGGCCAACTTTTCACCCGAAATCGCCACTCACTCTTCAGTTCAGGAGTTCTACTTCGGCGACGATCACTTGTTGCGTCGCCACGACTACCGGGTCGACGTAGCCGGCAGCTTCCCTGCCGTCCAATACGTTTACGACATCGTTGAAGCCGATGGCATCAAGCTGCCCTCCAAGCGCAGGGCCTACCGCGCCGATTCGGCGGGCAAAGCGATACCCGATCAGCTGATGGTGGCAATCGATTTCAGCGACGTCACCTTTGAGTGAGTCCGGGCACGATGTCGCCGAGGCTGAACGTGACCGGCTGCTCGAGTTGCGCGTAGGTGCATGAGCGCGGGTCGCGGTCGGGCCGCCACCGGTTGAATTGTGCGGTGTGACGGAATCTTTGGCCTTCCATGTGGTCGTAGCGCACCTCGACCACCCGCTCGGGTCGCAGCGGCACAAACGATAGGTCCTTGCCTGCGTTCCAGCGGGAGCCTTCGTTTCGTCGTGGTGTGCGTTCGCCGGTCATATGGGCGGCCCAGTTCCAGGGGTGTGCGTCGAAGGTGGTGACGAGCGGTTGCAGCTCGGTCAGCAGTTGTCGCCGCTTAGCCATCGGAAAGGCCCCGATCACGCCGACGGACGCGAGGGTGCCGTCATCCTTGTAGAGCCCTAGCAACAGGGAGCCGATCGCATCCTCGCCCGACTTGTGCAATCGGTAACCGGCGACGACACAGTCGGCAGTGCGTTCGTGCTTGATCTTGAACATGATTCGCTTGTCCGGTTGATAGGGGATCGTCAGCGGCTTGGCGACGATCCCGTCGAGGCCTGCACCCTCGAACTCTTCGAACCAGCAACGCGCGGTATCCAGATCGGTGGTCGCGGGTGTGACGTGGATCGACGGTCCGGAGTCGGCCAACGCGTCGACGAGCGCGGCGCGGCGCTCACTGAACGGCCGCTGGGTGTAGTCGTCATCGCCGAGGGCGAGCAGATCGAAGGCGATGAACGCGGCAGGGGTCGCCTCGGCGAGCATCCGCACCCGTGACGCGGCCGGGTGCAGCCGAAGCTGAAGCGCCTCGAAATCCAACCCGCGGCCGGTGGCGATGATGATCTCGCCGTCGATCACACACCGATCGGGCAGCTCCGCGATGGCGGCTGTCACCAGCTCGGGGAAGTACCGGGTCATGGGGCGCTCGTTGCGGCTGCCCAGCTCGACCTCGTCGCCGTCGCGGAAGCAGATCGACCGGAAGCCGTCCCACTTCGGCTCGTAGGAGGCGCCGGGCGGGATCGTTGCCACCGATTTCGACAGCATCGGCGAAACCGGCGGCATGACGGGCAGCTGCATCAAGTCATTGTCACGCCCCCCGATGACATTGCCCGGGTTCGCCGGTCTACTGAAGTATGGAAAGCGTGGACCTCCCTGTGCAGCCGCCGATCGAGCCGATGCTGGCCAAGGCGCAGGCCAAGGTGCCTGATGAGGCGGGGGTGTGGTCCTACGAGCCGAAGTGGGACGGCTTCCGCGCGCTGATGTTCCGCGACGGCGACGACGTCGTTCTGCAGTCACGGAGCGGCAAGGACCTCGGCCGGTACTTCCCGGAACTGCTCGACGCGCTGCGCGCCGAGGTGGCGCCGCGCTGCGTGCTCGACGGTGAGATCGTCGTCCCGCGCGAGATCGCCGGCCGCATCCGGCTCGACTGGGAGTCACTCAGCCAGCGGATCCACCCGGCAGAAAGCCGCGTCAAGATGCTCGCCGAGGAGACCCCGGCGCACTTCATCGGCTTCGACGCGCTGGCCACGGGCGACAAGTCGCTACTGAAGGAGCCGTTCCGCATCCGAAGGCAGGCGCTGTCCGAATCGGTCAACGAGAAGCAGTGGTGTCATGTCACCCGCACCACCGAGGACCCTCAACAGGGGGTGCAGTGGCTGACCACCTTCGAGGGAGCCGGTCTCGACGGCGTGATTGCCAAGCGGCTCGACGGCCCGTATCTCCCCGGCAAGCGGGAGATGGTCAAGGTCAAGCATGCTCGCGACGCCGACTGTGTGGCCATCGGCTACCGCATCCACAAGAGCGGCGAAGGTGTTGGCTCGATACTGCTTGGCCTCTATCGCGGCGACGGCGAGCTGCAGATGGTCGGCGGCGCAGCGTCGTTCAGCGTGAAGGACCGGGTGAAGCTCCTCGCTGACCTCGAGCCGCTGCGTGAGGGCGACGAGCCCGTCGACGGTGAACCGAGCCGGTGGAACTCGGCTGCCGACAAGCGCTGGATTCCCGTGCGGCCGGAGAAGGTCGCCGAGGTCGCTTACGACCAGATGGAGGGAAACACTTTGCACGGCAAACGATTCCGGCACGCGGTCAAGTTCGTCCGCTGGCGGCCCGACCGCGAACCGGAGAGCTGCACGTTCGACCAGCTCGACGTGCCGGTGACCTACGACCTCTACGACGTCCTGGAGTCCTGAAATGGCCACGCCCGCAGAAGAACTCGACGTCGACGGCGTGAAGGTCCGCTTCACCAATCCCGACAAGGTGTACTTCCCGAAATTGGGGAAGGACGGGACGAAACGCAAGCTGGTCGAGTACTACATGACCGTCGCCAACGGACCGATGCTGACGGCGCTGCGCGACCGACCCACCCATCTGCAACGGTTCCCCGACGGCATCGAGGGTGAGGAGATCTATCAGAAGCGGGTGCCGCAAAAGCATCCCGACTATCTGGAGACCTGCGTCGTGACGTTCCCGTCGGGCCGAACTGCCGACGCGCTCAAAGTGACTCACCCGTCGGCGATTGTGTGGGCCGCGCAGATGGGCACCATCACGCTGCACCCGTGGCAGGTGCGTTGCGCAGACACCGAGCATCCCGACGAGCTGCGAATCGACCTGGACCCCCAGCCGGGCACCGGCTTCAAAGAGGCCAGCGCGATCGCCGTCGACGTGCTCAAGCCGCTGCTCGACGAGCTCGGGCTGGTCGGCTTCCCCAAGACGTCCGGTGGCCGCGGTGTGCACGTGTACCTGCGCATCAAGCCCGACTGGGATTTCGTCGACGTCCGGCGCGCCGGTATCGCCTTGGCCCGCGAGGTGGAGCGGCGCGCGCCCGACGCGGTCACCACGTCCTGGTGGAAGGAAGAGCGGGGCAAGCGGTTGTTCATCGACTACAACCAGAACGCGCGCGACCGCACCTTCGCGTCGGCGTACTCGGTGCGGAAAACCCCGATCGCGACGGTGTCGACGCCGGTGACATGGGATGAGCTACGTGACGCCGATCCCGACGACTACACGATCGCCACCGTCCCGGATCTGGTCGCCGAGCGTGGCGACGCGATGGCCGACCTCGATTCCGTCGCCCAGTCGATCGAGCCGCTGCTGGAGATGGTGGAGGCCGACGAGGAACAAGGGCTCGGCGATCTCCCGTATCCGCCGAATTACCCGAAGATGCCCGGCGAGCCGCCACGTGTGCAACCCAGCAAGAAGGTCGCTGCGAACTGGGACGATGCGGGGAATCCGGTCTAGCTGTTCGGGCAGGGTGATCGCGCTAAATCAATGCAGTGTGGCTACGCCAGGGACGGCGATTGGGAGTTCTGTGAGCCAGAGTTATCGACAATCTGCGCGATTTCGACGTACTCGATCGTCGGTGCGACGCCGTAAAGGTCGGTCACCCGCTGACGAAGCTCGTCGGAGAAGAACGCGAGCGCCGCTTCTTTCGAATCCCAGACGTAGAAGTTGTTCACCCGTCGGGCGGACTCATCCAGTGTGAAGAACTTGAAGCGAAGGCCTGGCATGCCTTCGAACGTCGCCCGAGCATTGTCGGCAACGCCGATCACTCGCGCGCGGTCGAACGAGTCCTCGTACTGGAACCTGACGTTGACACCAATCACGGCTCCTCCTGTGGCCTGTCCGCGGCGGGACGCGACGGACCGATGTGATCTTTCGCCGTCCCGTGGCCACGGTCAAGCTCGACCGGCGGGACAGCGAGCGACCGAAATACTCACGGCCCGACCGGGTGTGGCCGTGGATCTCGCTGGAATGCGAACCCCCGTAACCGACCGGGCCGGCTGGCCAAGAAGCCGGAAATCGGCCGGGCCTTGAGCTTGACGAACACCTGCAGCGCGACCAACGACTCTGCACGCGGTGACTTCGGTCCCTATCACCGCCGGGGGTGCGGGCTGTCGGATGGATGCATGATCGAATACGACCTCGATACCGAGAATTCAATCCTGCACGTGCAGCCGAAGTCCGCGATCGAGCAGGACGACTTCGTGAAAATCGCGGGGGTGGTGGACCCGCACATCGAGGCGACTGGCGGCCTTGCCGGCCTCATCATCGAGGCTCCGGCGTTCCCGGGATGGAAGAGTTTTGGGGCGATGGTCAACCAGCTTCGCTTCATTCGAGATCACCACAAGCGCATCAAGAGAGTCGCAGTCGTGACGGACTCCCACCTGGGCGATGTGGCAGAGCATTTGACGTCGCACTTTGTTTCGGCGGAGATCAAGCATTTTCCTGCCGGGCAGTTCGATGCGGCGAAACAGTGGGTCATTGCCGGCTCCTGATACCGGCGATCAGTCGTTGCAATTCGAGACCCGCCGCCTGCATCTGCCTTAGTATTTGCCAGCAACGGTGACGGCCATGGTCAAGACACCAGACGAATTCGCTCAACTACGGGCGAAAGATGTCAAGAAGCTTCTCGCGCGCTTTCCGGCGGCGCGACGGCGCGCGATCGAAATGCATCTCGAGGCCGCTGAGCGATACCTCGACACCGCTCGCGTACACGACCGGGCCGCTGCGATGTATGAGGACGGAGCTTCCGGCCGCGGCGCCAAGGAAGCTCGTCTGCACGCCTTGGATCACGAAGCCGCCGCCGCGCGCAATCGGGACGCCGCCGAAGCAGAGTTCCGCAGGGCGGCCGAGTTGGTGCAGGAGCACGAGAGCTGAGCCGTCACCCTCGCGGTGTCGGCGGGAACCGGAACCGGGCCAGTCCTTGGTCGCGCGCTGTGCCCACCCAGATCTCGCGGCCGACTTGGAGTGCAGTGGTCGCCGCGCCGAACGTGTCCGGTCCGTAGTCGATCAGCGTCTCCGTGGCGAGCGTCTCGGGGTCGACGGCGATCACGCGCGACGGGATACCGAGGCGCGGGTTCGGGCCGAAGTGGCCCGCGAGGAAATCCTGCATGCTGATGCCGTAGGTCCCCGCGGCAAGGAGCCGTCCCGATGCCGACCAGGTGAGGTTGTCGACCATGATGTCGACGCCGACGGTCGACGTCTTGGGGTCGCCGCCACCGCGTCGAACCTTCTTGATGCAGCGCGCGTTCCACCCGCCGATGTAGACCCATTTGCCGTCGCGTGAGACAGCCACTCCGTTGCCCGTGTTGATCTGCGTGCCGGGCAACAGGCTCCAGCCTCGGCCGGGTGACCACTCCAGCACGCCGCCGGTGTCCGCGCCCGCCATCGCCTGTTCGACGCTAACCTCGCTCGCACCGTCCGGGTCTCCGGTCGTGCTGAGCACGAACCCGCCATCGACCGCGGCCACGTCGTTGCCGACCGCGCTGCCGGGGAGCTGCACTCCACCGAGCCATCGCAGACTTGGTCGCGGCCCGTCGAGGTCGACCTCGAACACCTCCACCGACTCGGTGCCGCCGTGATTCACGACGTACAGCTCCGTGCGGCCGTCGGAGCGGAGCGTGACGTCGATGCCGTGCGGCCTGAACTTGAACGGGTCGAGATCAGACTGCGCGGGGAACCTTTGGGCGGTCAGATCGGACGTCGCGCGGTACGGGAAGATCTCGCTGCAGGCGCCGTCCTCGACGCGCACCGCATAGAGCCGCCCGAGCGGCGCCGTCGGACCCGTCATCCCCGATGTCAAGACCCACTGGCCGCCAGGAGCGACGACGAGGTCCTCCGCGTTGACCGGCCCCGAGATGTAGCCGGCCAGCTGCTCGTGCATGGCGTTAACAATTACTGCAGCTCCGAGCGGCCGGTGTAAGTATCCGAATACTTCAGTTCAATGTCAGAAGCCGAACCCGAATCCGAAGTCGGTGTCGTCCGAGTGATCCGGGCTGGACACGCTTCAAGGGTGCTCCGAAACGGTCGGTCGTGGTGCAGTCTGGGCAGATGGAGGGTCGATGAACGCCCGTCGCGTAGTCGCTTCGTTGGCGATCTTGGCTGTGGTGCTCACCGGAATCGGCGTATCCATCCTCGTGTTCGTCAACAGCAAGCCACCCCCGCCCGCCGCGACACCGGCGACGTCGTTGCCCGTCGCGCCCAGAGTCCCGACGCCGGCCGAATTCCAACTCGGAGTGGTGGTGACCGGTCAGGACTGCTCCGGACCTAACGGTTGCGTGTACAAATACCATGTACAGCCGAATTACCTTGGCAACCACCCATTGCCGGACAAAGAAATCAAGGTCGTCTACCAGGTGACCGGTGGGCACCAGCCACAGGTCGGCGACTTCACATTTAAGGGCGACCAGGCCCGGGTGTACCAAGATGTCCCCCTCGAGGGTCCGCCGGGGGCACGGCTGCAGGCAACGGTTACCGAGATCCTCGGCTGAAGGGCCCGACAGATGTATGTATGGCTTCAACTGGCGCTGACCGTCGCTGTCTCGATACTGCTTGCGGTCGGAACAATCTGGTTCGTGAATCGCGTTGTCGGCCATTCGGCCGGCAGAGAGTACAACTCGACACTCTCCCCGTTCGTGACCACGGTCGCGCTTGTCTACGGAGCGCTCCTCGGCTTCACCGTCGTGGTCGCGTGGGAGCAGTTCTCCTCGGCTGAGGCCAACGTCGCAAACGAGGCGTCCACGCTAGCGACCATGTACCGCCAAACAGTCGCCATGCCCGCCCCGGAGCAGCAAGAGATGCGGGATCTCTTGCGCAGTTACACGATGGCTGTAAAGGGCCCAGAGTGGGCGAACCAGAGCGAGAACGACGGTGGCACAAGCGAGACGGCGCGCAGCGCGATCACCGAGATGTACCGGGTGATCGGCCGGCAGGATCCCGAAGCGAAGTCGGCCATCAACGGGGAGTTTCTCGGCCAGCTGACGGTCTTGGCCTCGGAGCGAAACACACGGGTGCTGGACGCGGAACCGCGAATTCCCTGGTTGCTCTGGAGCGGCCTGGCGTTCGGCGCCATTGTCCTGGTCGGGATGACGGCGTTCATGCGGCTCGACAGCACACGTGCTCACATGTTTTTATCCGGCGCCGTCGCTGTGCTGCTCGGGTTGCTGATGTTCGTGATCTACCGTCTGGACCACCCGTTCGGGACCGAAGTCGGTATCACTCCCGTCCCGTTCGAGCACTCGGTGCAGGTATTCGACGCGGTGGACGAAGGCAATTAACCAAATCAGCCAATCGCACCGTGCACAGGGGCGGGGAGACGCATTGTTAGCCGTATGACGACGTCGTCGCTTCTTCGTGCCGGAGAGGGCCTTCCGCGCGGCGTGCAGGGCGCCGCCGATCCTCGTTTCGCCAACGTTCTCCGCATCTTCGCCGGGCTGTTTCCCGGACGCCGGTTCGGCGGCGGAGCGCTGTCCGTTTTCATCGACGGGAAGCCGGTCGTCGATGTCTGGACGGGGTGGTCTGACCGGGACGGCGAGGTGCCGTGGGCGGCGAACACCGGCGCGATGGTCTTCTCCGCGACGAAGGGGGTGGCCGCAACGGTCGTCCACCGGCTCGTCGACCGCGGGCTGCTGGCCTACGACACCCCGGTCGCCGAGTACTGGCCGGAATTCGGCGCCAACGGCAAGGCCGACATCACCGTCCGCGATGTGCTGCGGCATCGATCGGGGCTGTCGCACTTGAAGGGTGTTACGAAGGAAGACTTGCTGGATCACCTGATCATGGAACAACGGTTGGCCGAAGCGCCCGTCGATCACTTGCGGGGAAGGCCCGCCTATCACGCCCTGACCTTTGGGTGGCTGGTGTCTGGGCTGTGCCGAGCCGTGACCGGCATGGGCATGCGCGACCTGGTCCGTGACGAGGTGGCGCGTCCGCTCAACACCGACGGCCTACACCTCGGCCGCCCGCCGGTCGGGTCGCCGACCAAGGTGGCGCAGATCCTCGCGCCGCAGTTCACGAGGCCGACTCCGGTGTTCGATTTCGTCGCACCCAAGATCGCCGGACTGCCGTTCTCGGGTGCTCTCGGCTCGATGTATTTCCCCGGCATCAAATCCCTTGTGCAGGGCGACATCCCGTTTCTCGACGGTGAAGTACCTGCCGCCAACGGAGTCGTCACCGGCCGTGGCCTGGCCAAGATGTACGCGGCGATCGCCAACGGCGGTGTCATCGACGGCGAGGAGTTTCTGTCCCCTGAACTGACGGACGGTCTGATCGGTAAGCCGAAGGTGCGGCCCGACTTGAACCTCGTCGTACCGATGCCGTTTCACCTCGGCTATCACGAATCGCCGGTTCCCGGCTTGCTCAAGGGATTTGGCCATATCGGACTCGGCGGAACACTTGGCTGGGCGGATCCGTCGACCGGCAGTGCGTTCGGTTTCGTGCACAACCGCCTGCTGACGGCGATGGTGCTCGACATGGGATCATTCGCGGGCATCGCACGCCCGCTGCGCAACGCCATCACCGCCGCGCGCAGCAGTGGCGCCATGACCGTGCCGCGCTACGGCGCCACCTACCGCGACGCTGGTGAGCACAGCAACGCACCGAAGCGGCGGGTCGCGGGCAGGCGCTAGTGGGCACCCTGTCGGTGCGACCGCTATAGTGATTCACGGAGCCGAAAGAACTGAGATATCAATCTCTTTGGCCGTCGGGGCGCGCCAACGGTATCCGTCGGGTTGAACACTAGCCCGAACTTTCGGCGCCAGCACCACGACAACATTTGCCGAGGAGTTTGCATGCTAAGCGTGAAAGCAATTGCGGGGGGATCGATAGTCGCTGGTGGCCTGGCCATGGCCGCAATGGGGATGGTTCCTGTGGCAAACGCCGCCCCGTCTGCTCCGGCCATCGCGGGACCGCAATACATCGCGGAGAACGGACCCGGCCACGGACACGGCCACGGACATGGCGACGACTGGTGGTGGGACGACGGTCCGCAGCGTTGGGATCCGGTCGACGCCTGCGTTGGCGTCCAGGGGCCATTCGGCTTTGTGCAGGGCGGCGCCTGCATCTAGCCAGTTGTCAGCCCGTCGGTACGACGCCGCGGGCCTGGGGTAGCGGCAGATCGTTGTAGGTCGCGATGCCAGGCGCCGCGGCGACGACGGCGGGGATCGCGTGGATCGGCGGCATGGCCGTCATGATGTGGCCGAGCACGAAGAAGTCCTCGATCGTCTTCGCGCTCTCGATGAGATCCGGCGGCGGCAGGAAGCCCACCTGCATGTTGACGGTTGGCCGCCCCTCGATGGTGATTTTCCAGCCGTCGCCGTCGAGCTTCCAGTCGGGGTCCAGCGTCTGGCCCTTGCGCCACCGCACGTTCAGATCGATGACGGTCTTGCCGCCGACGCGGCCCTGCCAGCTGGCGAAGACCCCCGCCACATGGCCGGCCTTGATGGTCCACGACGCCATCTCGAGGTCCTCCGTCGTCTGCGCATACTCGGTTTCGCATACCACCTCGTCCAGCTCGACGCCGAGAGACTCGGCGACCATGTGCACCGCCTCCTCGAACACCGCCGTACCTTTCGCCGCCATCGGCCCGAGGTCGGGGTCGTCGATCGCTGCACCGAAGCCCGCATGGCGCTCGGTGTCGGGTGAGTCGTAGAGGGTGGTGTCGGCGGATTCGGCGATGATGACTTTGTCGACGCGGTCGCAGGCCGACGCCGCGACTATGGCCAGCAGCTCGGCGAATCCGGGGCTGACGCCGGACCCGAACATCGTCGAGCCGCCCTGTTTGCAGGCCTCTTCGATGCGGTCGCGCCCTTCTCCCAGGTTGCCGCCGGTGATGAACGACGCCGACGCCACCACGTTCACCCCCGCGGAAAGGATGCGCACCAGTTCGTCGACGTCGATCCACATCGGGTTGTAGACGACGCAGTCCGGCTTCAGCGCCAGCAGCGCGTCGACGTCGTTGGTGGCTTTGACGCCGAGTGGTTCGATGCCGACCAGCTCGCCGGCGTCGCGGCCGGCCTTGTCCCTCGACCAGGCGTAGCACCCGACCAGTTCATAGTTCGGGTTCTTGGCGAGCGCCTCGACCGAGCTTTTTCCGACATTTCCCGTCGTCCACTGGACGACCCGATAAGGGGTGGTGTTTGGCACTCGCTCAGCATAGGGATAGCGCCGCGAAAGTAGCAGTGGCTTTGGGTCACAAATCTGGGCTCAGGACCCGGCGTTGAGCGTCGCCTTGCCGCTGCGCTGCTGGCCGCTCTTGTCGATCCAGGTGAGGTCGATGACGTCACCGGGGTAATGCCGGTCCAGCACAGAGGTCAGCGCCGTCGCCGACGTCACGGGTGCGCCGTTGATGGTGATGAGTATGTCGCCGTCGACGAGGCCGGCTTGCTCCGCGGGACCGCCGCGCAGTGCCTCGCGGATGATGACGCCCGGCACCTGTGCGTCCTGGTCGCGGGTGGCGACACCGACGCCGAGCAGGGTCGGCGGGCCGATGTGCACGGTGTCCGACGGCGCGCGCGACCGGATCTGGTCGGCGATCGAGAGCGCCTGGTTGATGGGAATGGCGAAACCCTTGCCGCCGGGCTCGAACCGGTAGCTCACGGTCGCCGCCGTCGTCATCCCGACCACCTGCCCGGCACCATTGACCAGCGGCCCACCCGAGTCGCCCGCCCGGACGTTGGCGGCGACCTCGATCAAGCCGTCCAGCTCGTCGGAGCTGCCCGTCAGCGCGTCCTTCGCGTCGATCGTCCGGTCAAGCCGGGTGATGGTTCCCACTTCCCGGGTCGGCGGCCCGCCGGGGTTCGCGTTGCCGATCGCGACCGCCGGGTCGCCGATCACGATCTGCGCCGAATCCCCCAGCGGCGCGGTCGGAAGGCCCCCTGCGCCGCGCAGCTGCAGCAGGGCCACGTCGTGCCTACGGTCATAGCCGACCAGGTCGACCGGGAAGCTCTGGCCGGTGCCGACGCTGTGCGCGGTGATCACGTCGGCGCCCTGCACGACGTGGAAGTTGGTCAACACCTCGCCGCCCGGGTTGAGCACGAAACCGGTGCCCGCACCGATCGCGTGCTGGTAGTCGATGGTGGTGTCGATCTGGACGACGGCGGGCTCTACCGTTGCTATCGCGGTGTCCAGCGGCGCCGCAGCGGCGATCGCCGGCCGGATCGGCGCTACCAGTGCCAACACGGCGGCAACAGCGATCAGCAGGCGATAAGGGTACGAGCGGGCCATATGCAGACTTTCGGCTGGGAAGGGGATGTCATTACATCGTGGCAATGAGTATTTCCCTTGTCGATGTGAGGCTAATCCTCGACAGCGACGCCGCCGCGTGACCGTTTGCGCTTACGCAGGGAGATCCGGCCTGATGGGCGCCGGTTTCGGAGGCCGCCGTTGCTCGATTCGGATCCGCCGGTCTCATCGGCGGCGTCCTCGGACGTGGTCTCGTCGGCGACTGCGTCGTCGCCCGATTTCTCGTCCGTGACCTCGGCGGGCTCGTCGTCCGACTCGGCGGGTTCCTCGGCCCCGGACGGCTCCTCGCTCTCATCGGAGGCGGCCTCGTCGGCGTCGGTGACCTCGGTGGCAGCGTCTTCGGTTTCCTCCACGTCGGACTCCGCCTCCTCGGCGGCCTTGCGGCGCCGACGGCCTTTCTTCTCGGCTTTGGGCTTCAGCGGTTTCGGCGGCGGTGCTGGCAGCTCGGCCACGAATGCCAGGTAGAACGCGAAGATGCCGAGCAGTGCGACGGCCGCGGCGCCGCCGTAAATGCCGAACAGCCAGCGCCCTGCGCTGTCCAGGCTGAGCCAGATCTCGCTGATCGCGGTGCCGATGATGAGCACACCGGCCAGCACATGCAGCGCGATGGACGACGTGCGCAGGGACAACGCCAGCTGCGGAGTACCGAGCTCCGGCTTGCGGGTGCGCAACAGCGTGAATACCACCGGCAGCGCGGCCAGCCCGATCAGCGCGCCGGCGCCGATGCGCATCGCCGTGCCGAGCGTGTGATTGGTGTCGCCCATCAACTCCGGCCAGCGCGGCAGCACGAAGAAGAAGTACAAGACACCGGCCGCGATCGAGAACGACGCGTGCCAAATGACCGCAACTTTGCGGCTCATACCCCTCCTGTCGATTTCTCTGGGCCAAGGAGCGACCAGTTTGGTGACTGCTCACTGGTCGCGCCTCGAACCGAGTGCGGAGGATGCGGGATTTGAACCCGCGAGGGCTATTAACCCAACCCGCGTTCCAGGCGAGCGCCATAGGCCACTAGGCGAATCCTCCGCGGGCCATGGTAACCGACCTGCCTGATGCGGCCGTTCGGGTCGCTAGTGGGCTGGGTATTACACTCGCGATGGACCCCGCGCGGCGTCTATCCTGTGAACTCCCCCAGGGCCGGAAGGCAGCAAGGGTCAATGGGCTCTGGCGGGTGCGCGGGGTCCCCTTCTTCTAGTCCACCGCTCTCGACGGTGAAAGGCGCACGGTGTCGTTTCAGTCCCTGGGTCGCGAGGAACTGCAGGCCCAGCACGAGTTGCAGAAGACCAACTACGCCGAGCTGCAGGCCAAGCAGCTCCACCTCGACCTGACTCGCGGCAAGCCGTCCCCAGCGCAGCTCGACCTGTCGAACGCTCTGCTGAGCCTGCCCGGCGACGGTAAAGACGCCTTCCGCGACGGCGACGGCACCGACACCCGCAACTACGGCGGCCTGCACGGCCTGCCCGAACTGCGCGCCATCTTCGGTGAGCTGCTCGGTATCCCGGTCCCCAACCTGATCGCGGGCAACAACGCCAGCCTCGAGCTGATGCACGACGTGGTGGTGTTCTCGCTGCTGCACGGCGGTGTTGATTCGCCGCGGCCCTGGAAAGACGAACCGGCCGTCAAGTTTCTGTGCCCGGTGCCCGGCTACGACAGGCATTTCGCCATCACCGAGAGCCTCGGCATCGAGATGGTCAACATCCCGACCCGCGAGGACGGTCCCGACGTCGACCTGATCGAGGAGCTCGTCGCCGCCGACCCGGCCATCAAGGGCATGTGGTGCGTGCCGGTGTTCTCGAACCCGACCGGCGTCACCTATGCCTGGGAAACGGTGCGCCGCCTGGTCCAAATGCGCACGGCTGCAACCGATTTCCGGTTGTTCTGGGACAACGCCTACGCCGTGCACACGCTGACCCACGACTCGGTCCGGCAGATCGACGTGCTGGGTCTGGCCGCCGCCGCTGGAAATCAGAACCGGCCGCTGGTGTTCGCCTCGACGTCGAAGATCACTTTTGCGGGCGCAGGCGTCAGCTTCTTCGGCGGCTCGCTGGCCAACATCGCCTGGTATCTGCAGCACGCGGGCAAGAAGTCGATCGGCCCCGACAAGGTCAACCATTTACGGCATCTGCGGTTCTTCCGCGACGCCGACGGGGTGCGCCTGCAGATGCAGCGCCACCAGCAGCTGCTGGCCCCGAAGTTCGCGCTGGTCCAGGAGATCCTCGAGGACCGGCTCGGTGAGTCGAAGATCGCGTCGTGGACCGACCCGAAGGGCGGCTACTTCGTCAACCTCGACGTGTGGCCGGGCACCGCCCGCCGGACCGTGTCGCTTGCCAAGGACGCGGGTATCGCCGTGACGGAGGCGGGTGCGTCGTTCCCGTATCGAAAAGACCCGGAGGACAAGAACATTCGGATCGCTCCGACGTTCCCGTCGCTGCCCGATCTGAGGGACGCCATCGACGGCCTCGCCACCTGCGCGCTGCTGGCCGCGACCGAAACCCTGCTGAAGGACTAGCTTCGATTGTGAATCCGACGACGGAATCGACCAGAAAGCGTCGTCAGATTCACAATCGAAATCCCCGGGACCGCAACGCTCCCTCCACTCGTGCCACGTAGGTAGCGCGCCGGTAGCGGAGCAGGTCACGGCTGACGCGAATGATTAGCCAGCCGAGCTCGTTCAGGGCGAATTGCTTGTCGATATCGCGCTGTCGCACCGCCGGATCCGTCCAATGCTGCTGGCCGTCGTATTCCATGCCGACTTTCGCCGTCTCGTAGGCCATGTCGAGGCGCGCGACGAACTGGCCGTATTCGTCGACTACGCGAAATTGCGTCTGCGGGGCTGGCAAGCCCCCCTCGATCAACACCAGCCGCGCGACGGTTTCCTGTGGTGATTCGGCTCCTCCGTCCACCAGCGGGAGGGCGCGCAGTAGTCGCGGAGTGCCACGGGCGCCAGCATGAGTGGCGATCATCGCCTCGACGTCGACGCGCTTCACGTCGGTGGCGTTGGCCAGGGCATCGAGCCGCTGTACTGCGGCGGTCGTGGACCGGATATGGCGCCCGAGGTCGAACGCGGTGCGGACCGGTGTCGTCGCGGGAATCCCGTTCACCTCAACGATTTCGTTCGACAGCACCCTCTCGGTCCGGACGACCAGGTTCGGCGGCGTTTTGCGGTTGTTGTGAATTAGTTCCGCAGGCTCGGACGGGTCGATCCACTTGGCTCCGTGCAATGCGGCTGCCGACAAGCCCGCGACGATGCCGCGGCGCTTCGACCACAGCCACGCCGCCTGCGCGCGCTCTCGCGCTGTCAGGGTGGCGCCGCGCGGCCCGTAGACATTTGGATACAGCGGCTCGTAAAGGCGGCGCATAGCTCGCTCGGAGATGATGCCTGTCGACAATGCCTCGGTTCCGACGAACGGCGACTCGCTCACGGGTCCTACGGTGCGCGCGGTGACCGACGGATCGGGCGTGCGGCAGGAAAGCTATCCACAAGTCGAACTGATTGTGAAGATGACGACGGAAACCGCGCGAAGGCGTCGCAGGTTTCACAATCAGGTGAGCCATAGCGGTTGTCACTCAGTCGGACCGCGTCGGTAGCCTGCTGAGCGTGGCGCTCTACCGCAAGTACCGACCGGCAACCTTCGCCGACGTGGTCGGCCAGGAGCACGTCACCGAGCCGCTGTCGACCGCGCTGTCGGCCAGCCGCATCAACCACGCCTATCTGTTCTCCGGCCCGCGCGGCTGCGGCAAGACGTCGTCGGCGCGAATCCTGGCCCGCTCACTGAACTGCGAGCAGGGCCCGACGCCGACGCCGTGCGGTGTGTGCGACTCGTGCGTCGCGCTGGCGCCCAACGGACCGGGCAGCGTCGACGTCACCGAACTCGACGCGGCCAGCCACGGCGGCGTCGACGACACCCGTGAGCTTCGGGATCGCGCGTTCTACGCGCCTGCGCAGTCGCGCTACCGAATCTTCATCGTCGACGAAGCGCACATGGTCACCACCGCCGGCTTCAACGCGCTGTTGAAGATCGTCGAGGAGCCACCAGACCACCTGATCTTCGTGTTCGCCACCACCGAACCGGAGAAGGTGCTGCCGACCATCCGCTCGCGCACCCACCACTACCCGTTCCGGCTGCTGGCGCCCCGCACGATGCGGGCGCTGCTGGAACGGATCTGCGAGCAGGAAGGGGTGGAGGTCGACGAGACGGTCTACCCGCTGGTCATCCGCGCCGGCGGCGGCTCGCCCCGCGACACCCTTTCGGTGCTCGACCAGCTGCTGGCAGGCGCCGACGGCAACCGGGTCAGTTACCCGAGGGCGCTGTCGCTGCTGGGCGCCACGGACGTCGCACTGATCGACGATGCCGTCGACGCGCTGGCCGCCGGTGACGCCGCGGCACTGTTCGGAGCGGTCGAGGCTGTCATCGACGCGGGCCACGACCCGCGCCGCTTCGCCACCGATCTGCTGGAGCGTTTCCGCGATCTGCTCGTGCTGCAGGCGGTGCCCGACGCCGCCGCCCGCGGGGTGGTCGACGCGCCCGGCGACGTGCTGGAGCGGATGCGCGATCAGGCCGCGCGCGTCGGCGCGGGCACGCTGGCGCGGTACGCAGAGGTGGTGCACGCAGGTCTCGGCGAGATGCGGGGAGCCACCGCGCCCAGGCTGTTGCTGGAAGTGGTGTGCGCGCGGCTGTTGTTGCCGTCCGCGAGCGACACCGAGGCGGCGCTGCTGCAGCGGTTGGAGCGCATCGAAACGCGTCTGGACATGTCGATCCCCTCGGACAGCGGGTCAGCCGCCGTGTCCGCGACGGCACCTCCGGCCAAGCCCTCCAAACAGTTCACTCGCAAGACCAAGGCCGCCGCCGAACCGCCAAAGGAGGCGCCGGCGCCTCCGCCGCCACCCGAGCCGGTGTCGGCGCCCGCACCCACACCCGAGCCCGAGCCTGAGGCTGCGTCACCCCCTCCCGTGCAGCCTCCGGCCGACCCGGTGGTGGAGGCACCTGTCGCATCGGTGGCAGGGGAGCCGGACGCCGCCGCGGTACGCAGACAGTGGTCCACCGTGCTGGACAAGGTGCGTGACCGCAGCCGGTCGCTGGCGGTGATGCTCGCAGGCGCGGTCGTGCGCACGGTCGAAGGCGGCACGCTCGTGCTCAACCACGAGTCGGCGCCACTGGCCAAGCGGCTCGGGGAACAGCGCAATGCGGCGGTCGTCGAGGAAGCGCTCAAGGACGCGCTCGGCATGGTGTGGAAGCTGCGCTTCGAAGCCGGACCGCCCGCAGACTCCGCGGGGTCCGACGTGGTCGCGACGGCGGACGCGGACCCGGCACAGCGCGAGGACGAGGAGAGCATGCTGGCGGAGGCGGGCAGCGACTCGTCCGAAACGCCGCGACGTGATCCCGAAGAGGCGGCGCTGGAACTACTTCAAAACGAACTCGGCGCGCGTCGTATCGACGGCTCCTAGGCTTCCGCGACGTGGCGACGTCCCTGATCCGTGGCCGAGCGTTTCTCGAGGGTCCGCGTTGGCATGACGGTCTTCTGTACGTGTCGGACATACACGGCGACGCCGTGTTGTCGGTCACCGAAGACGGCGAAGTGTCTACCGTCGTCGAAGTGGAGCACCCATCGGGGCTCGGCTGGCTGCCCGATGGCTCGCTACTGGTTGCATCGATGGAGCGGCGAGCCGTAATGCGTTATGACGGTTCAGATCTCACGGTTCATGCCGACCTTAGCTCGTTGGCGCCTTACGCCATCAACGACATGTGCGTCGACCGTAACGGCCATGCATTCGTCGGACAGTTCGGCTACGACATGTGGGGCGGGGCAGCGCCGGTAGCCGCCCCACTGCTGCGGGTCGACCCCGACGGGTCGGCTCACGAGGTCGCGGGCGACCTGCAGATGGCGAACGGCATGGTGATCACCGGCGACCACTCGACGCTTCTGGTGGCCGAAAGCTGGGGTAAGCGCATCACTGCTTTCGACGTGGCTGCCGACGGCTCGTTGAGTAACCGGCGAATATGGGCGGACCTCCCCGACTACCCCGACGGCATCGGAATCGACGCCGCGGACGGCGTCTGGGTGGCGAGCCCGATCTCCGATCGGTTCGTTCGGGTAGTCGCGGGCGGCGAGGTGACCCGGACAGTTGACGTGCCGGGCAGGCACGCCATCGCATGCGCTGTCGGCGGCGTCGACGGCGACACGTTGTTCATGCTCACCGCCACCACGCACGGCGACCGCCTCGAATCACAGCGGTCGCTGACCGCAGCAGTCGAAACCGTCCGCGTCTAAGCCGTCCACCACGGCCGCAACGGCAGGCCGCCGTCGTTGCCGTTCTCGTCGAGCTTGACCGCCAGCACCTGGTGCAGCTGCACGACGTTGGTTTCGAAGCCCACCCGTGAACCCGCCATGTACAGGCCCCACACCTTTGCGGTGGCCAGCCCGACCTCTTCGACCGCCTCGTCCCAGTGCTCGACGAGGTTGCGGCACCAGTCGCGCAGCGTCAGCGCGTAGTGGTGGCGCAGGTTCTCCTCGTGCACCACCTCGAGGCCGACGTCCTGCGCCTCTGTGATGATCCGACCGGAACCGGTCAGCTCGCCGTCGGGGAACACGTAGCGGTCGATGAAGCCGCCGGCGGGCGCCCCCGCCCTGTTGTCATGACGCGTGATGCAGTGGTTGAGCAGCAGCGCGCCGGGGCGCATCTTCGACTGCAGGAAGCCGAAGTACGAAGGGTAGTTGTGCACGCCGATGTGCTCCGTCAGCCCGATCGAGGAGACCGCGTCGAAGCCGGTTTCGGCGACGTCGCGGTAGTCGCAGTGGCGGACCTCGCCGAGATCGGTCAGGCCCTGCTCGGCAATGGCCTTCTGCGCCCAGGTCGCCTGCTCTTTCGACAGGGTGACACCGATCGCCTTGACGCCGTTGCGGGCGGCGTAGCGCACCATGCCACCCCAGCCGCAGCCCACATCCAGCAGCCGATCGCCCGGCCGCAGGCGCAGCTTCTCGAACACCAACCGGTACTTGTTCTCCTGCGCCTCCTCGAGCGTGGCGTCGGGGTGCGGATAGCACGCGCAGGTGTAGGTCATCGACGGGCCGAGCACCCACTCGTAGAACGCGTTGGACACGTCGTAGTGGTGATGGATCGCCTCGGCATCGCGAGTCTTGCTGTGCCGCAACCCTTCTGCAATGCGGCGCCAGCGCGGAAGCGCTTCCTGAGGCGGCGGTGCGATCGGCTTGAGGTGCTCGATGCCGATCGACCGGACGATGTTGGCCAGCACCCGCGCGGGGGGCCGCTTGAAGTCCATCTTGTCGGCGAGCGCCTTGAGCAGCTCGTACGGGTCGCCGGGATGCACGCCGTGCGGTTCGACGTCACCGGAGACGTACGCCCGGGCCAGCCCGAGCTCCCCCGGGGCGGTGGCCAGGTAGGTGGTTCCCCTCGGTGTCAGCAGGTCCAGGCCGACGGTGGCGTCTTCGGGCCCGGCCGTACTCCCGTCGTACGCGGTGAACTTCAGGGGCAGTTGACCCGCGGCGAAGATCTCGAGGATCTCGGCCAACGTCAGCTTCCCGGCGGGCGCATGGGTTTCGTGCTCTTTGTACGTCGTCATCGGTGTCCTCCGCTCTTCGCGCTAGCGCTCATCGCCGTTGTACCGCCTTCGCATACAGGTCCAGCAGACGTGAATCGGGATCGTATGTCTTCTTTACGGTTTTATAGGTTTCCCCGCCGTAGAGTTCGTCGAACTCTTCTTGCGAATAAAAAGCGTCGGAATACAGCGACTTGTGGCCGTCCAGGTCGCTGACCTTGCGTTCTATCAATTTATTGGTATGGCCGTCCTCCGGCCCGACCGGCACCGACGACCAAAATCCCACGTTGACGTACGTGTGATGCGGCCGGATCGGGTACAGCGGCCACCCGCCGTCGTCTCGCAGCCGCAGTGGACACAGCCAGATCGGCTCGATCGGCACGTTCTGCAGGAACCAGTCGAGGAACTCGGCACACCGCCCGATGGGCACCTCGACGTCCTGGACGACGCGTTCGAGGGGTGGACGGCCGTTCCGTTTCTCGATCCGGTCGGCGATGTTGAACCGCTGGTCGTAGGCGATCAGCTTCCAGTAGAAGCTGCTGCGGCGGTAGCGCCGCGGCCAGAACCGCCTGATTTTCGGGTTCTGCGCCCCGAACGCCCGCGAGCACCAGAACCAGTCGGTGTCCCACCGCCACAGGTAGTCGTGGATGGTGAGCCGGTCGTGCTTCTCGCCATGGTCGTGCTGAATCGACTGGTAGTAGATGTGCCTGCCGGTGTAGTCGCTGACCGGCCCCGGCGTCGCGGTCCGCACGCCGACACACAGATAGCTCTCGTCGGCGCTGAACACGACGCCGTCGAGGTAGTCGATGGGCACATCGTCGATGCCGCCGGTCTCTATGATCCGGTCCATCGTCGCGACCAGCTCCTGCAGTGAGTGGAATCGCAGATGCTTCAACGCGACGAACGGTTTGACGGGTTCCAACTCGATCTTCAGCCGAACCGAATAGCCAAGGGTGCCATACGAATTCGGGAAGGTGCGGAAGAGGTCGGCGTTCTCCTCCGGCGAGGCGGTGACCACCTCGCCGGAGCCGGTGAGAATGTCCATGTCCAGCACCGACTCGTGGGGCAGGCCGTTTCGGAACGACGTCGACTCGATGCCGAGTCCGGTGACCGCACCGCCCAGCGTGATGGTTTTCAGCTGCGGAACGACGAGCGGCGACAGCCCGTAGGGCAGGGTCGCGGCGACGAGATCCTCATAGGTGCACATGCCCGCGACGTCGGCGGTCCTGGCGTCGGGGTCGACGGAGACCACCCCTGTCAGGCCCGAGACGTCCAGGCCCTTGGCGTCGCTCTTGGCGCGTACCCGGAATAGGTTGGAGGTCGGTTTGGCCAGGCGGACGGTGGCCGTCGGGGGGATGGCACGGTAGCTGGCAAGGAGCCGCTGCACGCCGGCGGCGTGCACAGCACGTGCGTCAGTTGCGGGAACAGACACGGATATACGCTAGTCCGCGACTGCAGCCGATGCGACCGCACGACGACGATAGGAGTGTTACCTGATGGGACAGGTCAGCGCGTCCAGCAGCGTCTTGATCGACGCCGAACCGCAGAAGGTGTTGGCGGCCGTCGCCGACTACGAGGCGGTCCGCCCGAAGATCCTGTCGTCGCACTACCGCGACTACCAGGTGCTCGAGGGCGGACAGGGTGCGGGCACCGTCGCGAGCTGGAAACTGCAGGCCACCAAGTCGCGGGTCCGCGACGTCAAGGCCAACGTCGACGTGGCCGGTCACACCGTGATCGAGAAGGACGCCAACTCGTCGATGGTGAACAACTGGACCGTCGCGCCCGCCGGGCCCGGTTCGTCGGTCACGCTCAAGACGTCGTGGCAGGGCGCCAGCGGCATCGGCGGCTTCTTCGAGAAGACGTTTGCGCCGTTGGGGCTGAAGAAGATTCAGGCCGAGGTCCTGGACAACCTGAAGAAGGCCGTAGAAAGCAGCTAGCGGCTGGCTAGCGCGGCTGCGCGCCGAGGAAGCCCGCGATACCGCGGACCACGGCGTCGGCGTACTTCTGCCTGCCCTCGGGCGTGGTCATCAGACCCGAGTCCGCCGGGTTCTTCATGTTGCCCAGCTCGATGAGGATCGACGGATACTCCGCCAGGTTCAGCCCGGCGATATCTGACCGTGGGTTGAGCCCGCCGGTGCCGACGTACGTCGATGGCACCAGGCCGGACGCCTGCAGCTGGTCGCGCATGACCTGCGCCAACTGCACCGACGGGCCGGCCTGCACCTGGTTGAGCGGCGGCGACGAGTAGAGCACATGGAACCCGCGGCCGGTCGGCGGCCCGCCGTCGCCGTGGATGCTGATGACGGCGTTGGGTTTCAGCGCGTTGGCCATCGCGGCGCGTTCATCGACGCAGGGCCCCAACCCGGTGTCGTTGCCGCGCGACATCGCGGTCCGCACGCCGAGGGCCGTCAGCGCCTGGCGGATCCGCAGCGTGGTGTCCCAGGTGAAGGTGTGTTCGGGATAGCCGTCGTTGGTCGATGTGCCGCTTTCCTGGCAGTTCTTGGTGCCGCCGCGGCCGGTAGGCACCTGGCGGCTGATCGAGTCGTCGTTGGCCCCGTTGTGGCCAGGGTCGAGGAAGACGACCATGCCCACGATGTTGGCGGGCGCGGCCGACGCTGGGCTCGCGAGTATCGACGCGGCGACGACCAAACAGGCAGCCGCGATCGCGCCGACACGCAGGGGGGCTCGCAGGTGCACGGCGTCAAGGTAGCCCGTCGGCGTCTACGCTTGGAAGGCCAACCCGCCGCGTGCCGGCGAGCGAAACCAAGTCGAGACCAATACGCAAGGGGACCGTCATGCAACCCGGAGGCCAGCCCGACATGTCGGCGCTGCTCGCCCAGGCGCAACAGGTGCAGCAGAAGCTGATGGAAGCCCAGGAACAGCTCGCCAACGCCGAGGTGCACGGGCAGGCCGGCGGCGGCCTGGTCCAGGTCACCATGAAAGGCAGCGGCGAGGTGGTGGGCGTGTCGATCGACCCCAAGGTCGTCGACCCCGAGGACGTCGAAACGCTGCAGGACCTCATCGTCGGCGCATTGGCCGACGCGGCCCGTCAGGTAACCGTGCTCGCCCAGGACCGGCTCGGACCGCTGGCCGGTGGCATGGGCGACCTGGGTCTACCGGGGATGTAATTGAACCGCCATGTTTGAGGGACCGGTCCAGGACCTCATCGACGAGCTGGGCAAGCTGCCGGGCATCGGTCCGAAGAGCGCCCAGCGCATCGCCTTTCACCTGTTGTCGGTCGAACCGCCGCAGATCGACCGGCTGACCGCCGTGCTCGGGAAGGTCCGCGACGGCGTGAAGTTCTGCGCGGTGTGCGGCAACGTCTCCGATGACGACCGCTGTCGTATCTGTTCGGATTCGCGCCGGGACGCGTCGCTGGTGTGTGTCGTCGAGGAGCCGAAAGATGTGCAGGCGGTCGAGCGCACCCGTGAATTCCGCGGCCGCTACCACGTTTTGGGTGGCGCGCTGGATCCGTTGTCGGGTGTCGGTCCCGAGCAGTTGCGTATTCGCGAGCTGCTCAACAGGATTGGCGAACGCATCGACGGCGTCGACGTCGCCGAGGTGATCATCGCGACCGATCCGAACACCGAGGGCGAGGCGACGGCGACGTACCTGGTCCGGATGCTGCGCGACATACCGGGTCTCACGGTGACCCGCATTGCGTCGGGCCTGCCGATGGGCGGTGACCTGGAGTTCGCCGACGAACTCACCCTCGGCCGCGCATTGTCGGGCCGCCGCGCCCTCACCTGATCCTCGTTGCGCCCAAACTCACGTTTTGGCGCAAAAGTGCGAGTAGATCGCGCCATTTCGTCGATCTCGGCGCGGTGTCAGAGCCTCGCGCCACGATGCGGACATGGCGGAGATATTTCTGGGGAGGGAAGCGCTCGGCGACGGACTGAAGCGCCACGAGTTGCGGCGGTGGTATCGCCCGATGTTCCGGGGGGTCTACATCCCCAAGAACGCGGTGCCGTCGCTTCATGACAGGGCGCTCGGAGCATGGCTGACGACGAATCGCGTCGGAGTCATCGCTGGCGCGGCGGCATCGGCGTTGCATGGTGCCGAGTGGGTCGATGACAACGAACCGATCGAAATACTCGTGCAGGATCGACGTCGTCAACCGGGGCTAGTTCCGCGAATAGACCGTCTCGCCGCCGACGAAGTGACGAATGCCGACGACCTTCTGGTGACGACGCCGGAGCGAACGGCCTTCGACTTAGGGCGCTACCAGAAGCGGTCTCTTGCTATCGGTCGGATGGATGCCCTGATGCGTGCTGCACCATTCCTCGCGGACGAGGTATTGGGGCTGATGTATCGGTACGGACCGGTCCGTGGCGTGCGCCAATTACGCGAACTGCTACCGCTTGTGGATGCCGGTGCCGAATCGCTAAAGGAAAGCTGGTTACGTCTCTTCCTGATAGACAATGGCTTTCCAATCCCTGAAACGCAGATCCCTGTCTTCGACGGCAGCGATGAGCCGTTCGCCTTCCTCGATATGGGATGGCGTGACATACAGCTCGCGGTGGAATACGACGGCGATCAACATCGCACCGATCGGCCGCGGTACGTGAAGGACATGCGGCGAATCCCGAAAATCGAGAAGTGCGGCTGGGAAGTGATTCGCGTGATCAACGAGGACCGTCCCGCAGCGATTCTCGCCCAGGTGTATGAGGCGTACTTGCGGCGCGGCGGCGCCGAGATCGACAAATTGGCGCGATTCACTCGCACTTTTCCGCCCGAACGTGAGTTTCGGCGGAGTGAGGGGAGCGCGGCGTAACCGATTACACGCGGCGGGGTGCCGCGAGCCGTTCGCGGCGTAACAGGGCGACCTCGGGCACGTCCAGCGGCGGCAAGTCGCCGACGACGCGACTCAGCAGGTAGTCCGCGAGTTGCGGATTGCGGGCCAGGCACGGGCCATGCAGATAGGTGGCGATGACGCTGCCCGACACCGCACCGTCGACGCCGTCGCCGGCCCGATTGCCCGCACCCGACACGACGCGCGCCAGCGGCTGCGCGCCAGGGCCCAGAACCGTACCGCCGCGGTGGTTTTCGAAGCCGGTGAGCCGGTCGGTGAGACCGGGCAGCAGCGGTTCGCTCACCACTTCACCGATGGTTCGCTTCGGCTGGGGCGACGTCGTCAGGTCCAACATGCCGACGCCGTCGACCCGCTCACCGGCAGAGGTCTCATACCAGTGCCCGAGCACCTGGATCGCCGCACAGATGGCCAGCACCGGCGCACCGCGCGCGGCCGCCTCCTGCAATCCCGGGTATCGGATGAGATGCCTCGTCGCGAGCCGCTGCGCATAGTCCTCCGCGCCACCCAGCGTGTACAGGTCCAGGGTCGACGGCACCGGGTCGTCGAGCGTGATGTTGACGATCTCGGCGTCAAAACCTCTCAGCCGCAACCGTTGTCGCAACACCACCGAGTTGCCGCCATCGCCGTACGTGCCCATCACGTCGGGTAGCACCAGCCCGATCCGCACCGTCGAGTCAGCCACGAGACAACGCCCGATTCAGCGACAGGAACGCGGTGTAGTTGGCGACGACCTCGACGTGGCCCGGCGGGCATGACGTGATCGCCTCAACGGCGTTGTGCACCAACGTGTGTTGGACGCCCGCATACCCGAGCCGCACGGCCAGATCCGTACCGCGTTCGCCCGCCGCGACGACGGGATGGTCGACGAAGTGCTCGAAGTTCACGTCCCACAGCCATGACAGATCTTCGCCGTCGGGCACCTGCCCGTTCACCGAGATCACTACCGAACCGGCGTCGGTGTCGACCATCGACAGAGCTTCCTGCCAGCCGGCCGGATTCTTGGCGAGCAGCATCCGTACGGTGTGCTCTCCGAGTCGCACCGTGCTGTACCGGCCCGCGACCTCGTCGACGCCCGACGCCGCAGCTACCGCGGCGGCGGGGTCGGCGCCCATCGCGACAGCCGCCGCCACCGCCTGGGTGGCGTTGCCCCGGTTGACGGTGCCCGGCAGTGCAAGCCGCATCGGCAACGACAGCCCGTCGGGCCCGTGGATGTTGGTGTCGTCGTACCACCATTGCGGGCTTGGCCGTTTGAAATCGGTTCCCGTCGAATACCAATGGGCGCCGTCGCGGACGATGATCTCGCCGCTGCGCGGGCAGCTCACCGAGTCGTTCGCCCAGCCGCCGCCCGCGGCGACCCACACCACGTTCGGGCTGTCGTAGGCCGCCGACGTCATCAGCACGTCATCGCAGTTGGCTACGACGACGGTGCGCGGGTGACGGGCCAACCCCGCCCGCAGCGTGCGCTCGATGTGATTGATCTCTCCGACCCGGTCGAGCTGATCGCGCGACAGGTTCAGCAACACGATCACCTGCGGGTCGACCGCGTCGGCGACGTGTGGCACGTGCATCTCGTCGACTTCCAGCGCCGCCAGCTGCGCGTCGCGCGCGCCTGCCAGCGCGGCCACCAGGCCGGCATCCATGTTGGCTCCCTCGGCATTGGTGGCGACGGGTCCGAGCGTGCCCAGCGCCGCAGCGGCCATCCTGGTGGTCGTCGACTTGCCGTTTGTGCCGGTCACGATGGCCGTACGCCGGCTCTGGCCCAGCTGGCCAAGGATGGATTTGTCCAGCGTCATCGCGACAAGGCCGCCGATCATCGCGCCCGCGCCGCGGCCCGTCACCCGCGACGCCCACCGCGCAGCGGCCCCTGCCGCCAGCGCCATACGTCCACGAGTGGTGACCATCCAGGGCATTTTAGGTAGCCGACACGCTGGACGAGTGATCGAGGCATGTCGGACTGCCGTGCCATCCTGACGTTTGTGACCCAAACCTGGGGCAGGCCAGCTGCCGAACCAGGAGCCGGCTGGGCCGTCGTCGACGTCGAGACGACGGGCTTCCGGCCGGGGCACGCCCGCGTCGTCAGCGTCGCGGCTCTCGCGGTCGGTGACGACGGCAACGTCGAGCACAGCGTCTCGACCCTGCTCAACCCGGGTGTCGACCCGGGGCCAACTCACGTACACGGCCTGACCGCGGAGATGCTCGCGGGCCAGCCGTGCTTCGCCGACGTCGCCGCCGAAATCACCGAAGTGCTGCGCGGCCGCACGCTCGTCGCGCACAACGTGTCCTTCGACTACTCGTTCCTGGCCGCCGAAGCCGAGCTGGCCGGGCTGGAGCTGCCCATCGACAGCGCCATGTGCACCGTGGAGCTGTCGCGGCGGCTCGACCTCGGCGTCGAGAACATGCGACTGGAGACGTTGGCGGCGCACTGGGGCATCAGCCAGATGAAGCCGCACGATGCGCTCGACGACGCGTTGGTGCTTGCGCAGATCCTCAAGCCGGCACTGATCCGTGCCCGCGAGCGCAAGGCCTGGCTGCCGTTGCGGCCCGTCGAGCGGCGGCGCTGGCCCAACGGTCAGGTCACCCACGACGAGCTGCGTCCCCTGAAGGTGATCGCGTCGCGGCTGCCCTGTCCGTATCTCAACCCTGGCCGCTTCGTGAAGGGGCGGCCCCTCGTCCAGGGCATGCGGGTGGCCCTGTCGCCCGAAGTGAAGCGCACCCACGAGGAACTCGTCGAGCGCATCCTGCACGCCGGGCTGACCTACACCGATGCCGTCGACCCGGAGACGTCGATGGTGATCTGCAACGAGCCCGAGCCCGACCAGGGCAAGGGCTACCAGGCCCGCGAGCTCGGAGTGCCGTTGATCACCGACGCCGAGTTCATGGCCGGACTCGACAACGTGATCGGCGGCACCGACATCGAGGATTTCACCGACCACACCCTCACCGGCGGGCAGTTCGCCCTCTTCTAGATCATTCCGGCCGTGGCGTCCCCAGCGACGGACCCGGCGTGAACGTCACCGGTAGCTTGCTCACACCTGTCATCGTGGGGTTGCCCGTGTACTGGCGGACGCCGTCGAGGTCGATCTCGTAGTCGGGCATGCGGTCCAGCACGGCCTTCACCATCACCTCGAACATGACCCGCGCAAGCGGGGCGCCGATGCAGCGATGCGGCCCGAGCCCGAACGCGACGTGGCGGTTGGGCGAGCGATCCAGCACGACGGCGCCGGGCCGGTCGAACTCCTGCTCGTCGTGGTTGGCCGCGATCCAGCTGATCAGCACCCGGTCGTTGCGCCGCAGCTGCTGACCGCACAGCACGGTGTCGCGGCTGACCGTCCGGCTCAGCTGCTTGTTGACCGACATAAAGCGGAGGAACTCGTCTGCCGCCGTGCGGTAGAGCTCGGGACGGTCGATGAGCTGCCTGCGTAGTTCCGGGTGGGTACCGAGGTGAAGCAGGCTCAGCGCGGTCAACGACGTCGTGGTGTCGACACCGCCGCCGATGAGGTTCCACAGGATGTCCAGCAGCTGGGTGTCATCGAGTCGCTCGCCGTCGAACTCGAACTCGACGAGGAAAGTCGTCAGGTCGTCACCGGGATCCGCGCGCCGGGCCGCGGCGAACTTCAGCAGGCCGTCGAGCATGGCGGGCACCTCGGCGATCGCCTTGTTGTATTCGTCGCCGCCCGCCGCGGCCATCACCGAATGGAACAGGTCGGCGTAGAGCTGCCAGTTGTCGTATGGCAGGCCCATCAAGCGCATGGTCAGGATCGCGGGCACCGGGCTGGCGTAGTCGAGCACCAGATCCATCCGACCGTCGGCGATCTTCTGGTCGAGGAACCAGTGCACCGACTGCTCCATGAACGGCCGCATCTTGTCGACGGCGCCCGACGAGAAGAACGGTGTCAGCGCTCGCCGCAGCGCCAGGTGGTACGGGCCGTCGACCTCGCCGACGCCGAGCGGCGGCTGGCCCTCGGGGCGCGGCACGCCCATCTCGCCCTGGTAGTTCACGCCGTCGGCGGCGTCCGGTTCGTACTTGTGCGCGAATGTGTCGCCGTCGCGCGCGGCCTGGGCCACCGCGTCGTAGCCGGTGACGTACCAGAACCCGCCGTATTTCTCATTCCATGCGACCGGGCACCGACGGCGCAGGTCGGCATTGAGCTCCTCCTCGTTGAGGCTGAACTCGTCGGAATGATGATCGAAGTCGACGATTGCATCAGCACTGACGTCCGGGCGACCCATTAGGCTATCTTTGCATTTTTAGGGAGGTTGAGCCATCGACGACTGGCCAGCGGGTGCGACGATCGGCGGGCGGGCGATCCCGCTGATGCCCGATCTCGCCCGGATGCGCCGCGAGCGCTTCGCGCGGCTGCAGGATCAACTCGACACGCAGGCCGTCGACGGTCTGGTGTTGCTCGGATCCAGCTCGGTCGCCTATGCGACGGGTGCCGCCGAGCCGGGCCAAGACGGCGACCGCGCCGCGCTGTTCCGCACGGTTGCCGTTGTGGTGAAGGGAGATTCGGCGCCGCACCTCTACACGATCTACCGCGACGGAGTGCCCGACGACCTGCCCGGGGACCATGTGCACGGGCCGCTGTTCCCGGATCTCGACGACGGCATCGAGCTGTTCGCGGCTGCAGTCGACGACCACTTCGAGCCGGGTGCCCGCATCGGCATCGACCATCAAACGCATCCGGTCCTGCGCGCACTGCCCGATATCGACTGGATCGACGCCGCGGATGTGGTGAGTCCGGCCAAGCTGATCAAGACGCCCGACGAGGTGGCCTGCATCCGCAACGCACAGCTGCTCAACGAGCTGGCGATGGTCGACGCGAGGGAGTTGTTGCGCCCAGGCATCCGGCAGACGGACCTGAGCGCGGTGTTCCTGCGCCGGGTATTCGAGCTCGGCGCATCGGCGAACGCGATCGACCCGATCTGGCAGGTGATGGCACCGACACGGGAGCTCGGGCCGTGGACATTGCACGGCGACCTCGCCTATCCGACGGTCACCACCGACCGGTTTCTCCGCGACGGCGACATCATCTGGGTCGACGCGGGCATCACCTGGCAGGGTTATGCCTCCGACTACGGGCGGACGTGGATCACCGGCACCGCGCCGGTCCCGAATGCAAAGCAGCAGGGGCAGTTTCGCCGCTGGCGGGCCGTCGTCGACGCCGCGCTGGACATTCTCAAACCCGGCATTTCGGCCCTGCAGCTCGGCAGTGCCGCGATCGAGGCCAACGACGGCGTCCGCCCGTGGATCGACCACTTCTATCTGGCGCACGGCATCGGTGTCGACAGTGCGGAGATGCCGCTCGTCGGAACCGACCTCGGTGACCAGTTCGACGAACAGTTGACCATGCAGCCGGGGATGGTGGCCGTATTCGAGCCGGTGATCTGGGACGACGGTGCCGCCGGATATCGCTCGGAAGACATTGTGGCGGTGACGGATTCGGGCTGGATCAAGCTGAGCGGCTCGACGTACGAACCGTATGGAGTCGAGACATGAGCCCCAAAGCACGTGACCGCGGACTGCTCGTCGGGACGATGGGCCTCGAGGACGACGCCCGCGTCGACTTCGCGCGGCTTCGGGCGGACCGGCGGGACAAGGTATTTGACGGCATGGAACGCCATGGCCTTGATGCGCTGATGCTCGGCGGTGTCGGCAACGTGCGGTACGTGTCCGGGGCCCGTCAGCTCGGGAGGTCGGGCGTGCTGCCGTTCGCACCCGTGGCCGTCGTGGTGAGGCAGACCGCCCGTGTGCATCTGTTGTCGACCTGGGACGAGGGCGTGCCACCCGAGATCGGTTACGAGGACCTGTACCGCATGAGTTGGAACCCGGCGAACCTCGCCGCCGACCTGGCGAAGGTCCCCGGCCTGCCCGAGGCCGGAACGGTCGGCACCGACGGATTGACGCCGAGGTTCAAGGGGTTGATCGCCCAGCTCGTCACCGACGCCGAACTCGTCGACGCCGCGCCGGTGATGGGCGCCGCCCGACGGATCAAGACCTCCGACGAGGTGACCTGTCTGGAGGTGGCGTCCGCGATCGCCGAAGCCGGGCTCAGCGCAATGGAGGCGGCGTTGGCGCCGGGCATCACCGAGCGCGAACTGCTCGGTCTTCATGACGAGCGGGTGGCGGGTCTCGGCGCGCCGCACCCACCTTCGGAGAGCGTCTGCTTCGCAACATCTCCGCAGGGGCCCGTGACGTTCCGCCACCTCGCATCCGATCGCCCCGTCGGTGAGGGCGAACTCGTTGTCCTCGCGCCGGGCGCTCTATACGCCGGATACGAAGCCGGGCTGGCCCGAACCCGCGTCGCCGGGCGTTCGGTCAATGGGGTGACGGCGGATCTCGCGGCGCGATGTGCCCGCGGCATGGATGCCCTGCTGGCCGCGTGCATCGCGGGGAACACCGGCGCCGACCTGTATCGCGCGTGGGAGGACACCGGCAACCCGGAATCCCCGGTGCCGATGGCCCACGGCCTGGGTCTGGGCGCCGAGCCGCCACTGATCGGGCTGGGTCGCGGACGCGATGCCACGCTCGAGGAGGGCATGGTGCTCAGCGTCCAGTCCTGGGTTACCGAGCCGGGAGTCGGAGGGGTCCTCGAACGCGCTACCGTGCATATCGAGAACACCGGGCCGACGATGCTCACCCGCTATGGAAGGCTGTAATGACTGGTCACCGAACGGTTTTCAACCACATCGGATTGTGTGTCGCCGACCGTGAGCGGTCCCGTCGCTTCTACGAGGGCCTGCTCGGGTTCCAGTTCTGGTGGGATCTCGAACTGCCTGACGAGGGCACCGAACAGCTTCTGCAGCTGGAAAGGCCGATCGGAGTGCGTGCGACGTACCTCGTGCGCGACGGCCTTGTACTGGAGCTGCTCGACTACTCCAAGCGTGAAGTCCACGCCGGCCCGCACCGCGTCATGGACGAGCCGGGGCTGACGCACATGTCGCTGTCGGTGTCGGACCTCGGCGAGGTGCTGGCCGAGGTCGAAAGTTTCGGGGGACACGTCGTCAAGGAGACGGTCACCGAGCAGTTCGCGATGATCCGCGATCCCGACGGGCAGCTGATCGAGTTGCTTCCCGACTCGTGGCTCGCCTCCCTGCCGCCGCGTCCCTAGTCGCGTCTTGTTATCACTACGCACGTAGTGGTACCGTTCGGCTATGGGTTCCACTACAAACGTAGTAAAACGCGAAATGTCCCTGTTGGACACCTACCGCCGGCGCGGGTACTTCTTCCGCGAGGTAGCGATGCTGACCATTGCGATGGGCTTCGGGCTGCATCTGTACCGAGTGATCTTCGGTGACGACCTCACGCTGCAGTACGTGGTCACGCCGACCACCGACATCCTGCTGATGATCCCGATGACCTACTCGGCGATCACCGGCATCCTCAGTTACCGCCGGATGCGCTTCGCCAACCGGCTGCACAAGGCCGCGCTCACCGCGGCACTGGCCTACATCACGGTCAGCGTTCCGCTGCACATCTACGTTCTGCTCGTCCTTGGCGACGTCAGCTTCTACGTGCACATGGCCGGTTACTGGTTCAGCTACCTGCTGCTGATCGTGGTCTACCCGACGTTCCTGACGCTGTTTGCCAGACTGCAATATAGGAACTGATGCCCGCCAATCCCGAACGACGCAACCAGATCCTCGACGCCGCAATCGACATCCTGTGCGACGACGGCGTCGGGGGTTTGACGCACCGGCAGGTCGACAGCCGCGCAGGCGTGCCCGCAGGCACCACCTCGAACTACTTCCGGACGCGGCAGGCGCTTCTCGAAGCGACCGCCGCCAGGACCGTGGATCTGCACTGGCAACGTGTCGAGGTTCTGCAGTCGGCCGTCGGCCCGCTAACGCGCGATGCGTTGAAGGCCTTGATGATTCGGATGCTCGAACCCGACGAGCAGTTTCGCCGCTGGACCCTGGCGCGGTTCGAGCTCTTCATGGAGAGCACCCGGCGCGAAGAGCTGCGGCCGCTGATGAAAGAGCTCCAGGCGGCGGCGGTGAAGTCGGCGACACTCATCTTCGAGGCCGCCGGCTTCACCCCGACACCGGAACGGATGGACGAGCTCAGCAGGGTCCTCAACGGCTTCGTCTTCAGCAACCTGACGCTGGCACCCGAGCCCGGCGCGCAAGATGCCGCCGGTTTGGTGGACCGACTGCTCAGTGCGTTCCTGGACTAACCGAGAGCCTTCGCCTTCAGGGAGTCGAACTCGGCCTGGCTGATGGTGCCTGCCTCCAGGAGGCCCTTCGCGTCGGCGATCTCCTGCGCGGGCGATCGGCCCGCAGCCTGCTTGATGTAGTCATCGGTCTGCTTCTGGACCGCCGCGGCCGCCGCGTGCGCCCGTTCCGCCATGCCCTTGCCACGGGCCAACAGATAGACCAGTGCGGTGAACCAGGGCAGGACGATGAGGAAGACCACCCAGATGGCTTTGACGACGCCCGACGTCTTGTGGTCGCGCCAAAGCAGGTCGTTGAGGATCTGGAACAGCACCAGCAGGTACGCGATCCACGCGAAGATGATCAGGAAATGCCAGAGAAAATCCCAGGTAGAACCCCAGTTCATGACCGCTCCTTCTTAACGGTTGAACACGCAAGTATTTGCGCGCGCGCTAGTTAACCACGTGACGCCGCGCGGTTGACCGCCGACACCACGGCCCGCAGCGACGCCGTGGTGATCGACGTCGCGATGCCGACACCCCAGATGGTCTCGCCGTTGACCGACGCCTCCACGTAGGCCGCGGCCTGGGCCTGCTCGCCCGACGACATGGCGTGCTCGGAGTAGTCGAGCACGTGCACGTGGATCCCGACGCCGGACAGCGCGTCGACGAACGCCGCCAACGGGCCGTTGCCCGAACCGTGGATCTCGCGCTCGACCCCGTCGATCTTCACGACCGCCTTGATGGTGTCGGTGCCGCCGTCGACCTCTGAAGCGTCGACCTGCTGGCGAATGCGCTCGAGCGGCCGCAGCGGTGCCAGGTACTCCTCGGCGAAGACGTCCCACATCTCCTTGGACGACACCTCGCCGCCCTCGCCGTCGGTGATCTTCTGGATCGCCTGGCTGAACTCGATCTGCAGCCGGCGCGGCAACGCCAGGCCGTGGTCGGCCTTCATGATGTAGGCCACGCCGCCCTTGCCGGACTGCGAATTCACCCGGATCACGGCCTCGTAGGTGCGGCCGACGTCCTTGGGGTCGATCGGCAGATACGGAACCTGCCAGAGGATGTCGTCGACGTCTGCATCGGCCTCGTCGGCGGACACCTTCATCGCATCCAGGCCCTTGTTGATGGCGTCCTGGTGACTGCCCGAGAACGCGGTGTACACCAGGTCGCCGCCGTACGGATGCCGCTCGTGCACCGGCAGCTGGTTGCAGTACTCCACGGTGCGCCGGATCTCGTCGATGTTGGAGAAGTCGATCTGCGGGTCGATGCCGCGGCTGAACAGGTTCAGCCCCAGCGTCACCAGACACACGTTGCCGGTGCGCTCGCCGTTGCCGAACAGGCAGCCCTCGATCCGGTCGGCACCGGCCTGGTAGCCCAATTCCGCTGCGGCGACCGCGGTTCCGCGGTCATTGTGCGGATGCAGGCTCAAGATGATGCTGTCCCGACGGGCCAGGTTGCGGCTCATCCACTCGATCGAGTCGGCATAGACGTTCGGGGTCGCCATCTCCACCGTCGCGGGCAGGTTGACGATCAGTGGCCACTCAGGGGTGGGCTCGATGACGTCGGATACCGCGTCGCACACGTCCTTGGCGTATTCCAGCTCGGTGCCGGTGTAGGACTCCGGGGAGTACTCGAACCGCCACAGCGTGCCCGGATACTTGGCCGCCTGCTCCACGCACAAGCGCGCACCGTCGGTCGCGATGGCCTTGACGGCTTCGCGGTCGGCGCGGAACACCACGCGGCGCTGCAGGATTGACGTCGAGTTGTAGAAGTGCACGATCGCCCGCGGCGCACCTTCACACGCTTGGAACGTGCGCTCGATCAACTCGGGCCTGCACTGGGTCAGCACCTGGATGGTGACGTCGTCGGGAATGGCCCCCTGCGTGATGATTTCGCGGACGAAGTCGAAGTCGGTCTGGCTGGCCGACGGGAATCCGACCTCGATCTCCTTGTAGCCCATGCGGACAAGCAGATCGAACATTCGCCGCTTGCGGGCCGGGCTCATCGGATCGATCAGCGCCTGGTTGCCGTCGCGCAGGTCCACCGCACACCACATCGGTGCGCGCTCGACGACCCGGTTGGGCCAGCTGCGGTCCGGTACCGAGACCGGTTCGACTTCTTCGGCGAAGCTGCGGTACCGGCTGACCGGCATCGAGGTGCCTCGCTGCGTATTCCACGCGGGCTGCCCGTCGTACGGGGCGCCCGATGGCGTGGTGATGGTGCGGGCCGACGAGTAGGCGTCGGGGGATGTTTCGAAAGAGTTCGGGTTCTTCACGATGGTTGCTCCGGGAGTTAATAGGGACTCGACCGGCGCATCGCGAACACCCGCGACGGGAAGCCGGTCTGGTCAGACCCCGTCGCGGCTGCCGAGAAGGAGCACCCGCTGTACCAAAGACATGGTGAGACCACTGTATCAAGCGCGGTCCCGTATTCGAAACTCGGCGTTATAGGCCCGCGAGCTGCGGCAACGTGAGATGCGCGATCATGAAGTAGATCATCAGCCCCGTGCCGTCGACGATCGTCGCGATCATTGGTGCTGAGACCACCGCGGGATCGATGCGCGCCTGCTTGAGCACCAGCGGCAGGATCGACGAGACGAATGCCGACCACAACACGATGGCGGCGACGGTCAGCGAGACCGTCACGGTGATCTGCGGGCCCGACGCCGAGCATCCACGCCCGGATCATCGCCGCGAGCGCCATCGCAATCGCGATCAACGAGCCGGTCGACAGTTCCTTGGCCACCACGGCGGGCAGGTCACGGAATCGAACCTGGCCGGTGCCCATTGCGCGCACCAGGGTGGTGGTGATCTGGGTTCCGGTGTTCCCGCCGGTTCCAATCAGCAGCGGAATGAAGAACGCCAGCGCGACCACGGCTTCCATCTCGTCTTCGAAGGCACGTAACACCGTCCCGGTGTAGGCCTCGGCGATGAACAGAACGAGCAGCCAGACGATCCGTTTCCGCCACAGCAGCCACGGCGATGCGCGCAGATACGGAACTTCGAGGGGCGCCGACCCGCCTTGGCGTTCGGCATCCTCTGTGGTCTCTTCTGCGGCGATGTCGAGTGCGTGGTCTTCGGTGAGGATGCCCAGCAGTCGCCCGTCCGCATCCACCACCGGCAATTCTCGCAGCCGCCGGTCGATGACCAGGTTCGCGGCCTCCTCCGCGTCCGTCAGGGGAGGCACGGTGACGAGTTCGGCCTCGAGCAGATCGGCGACGTCGTCGTCGGCCTGCGCGAGTACCAGGCTGCGAAAGCGCACCCTGCCGACGAGCTTCTGCTCAGCCTCCGTCACGTAGACGAAGACGCCGGCATGAAGCCCATTCCGATTCCCCGCGGCGCGGTTGCGGATCTCGGCCACCGCCTGTGCTGCCGTCGTGGTCGGGCTTACCGTCAGGGTTTCGGGCGCCATGTATGCGGCGACGGAATCGACGGACCAGGACAGCAAGCGGCGCAACACTTTTGCACGCTCCATCGGCATCGCGGTGAGGAGTTTCCCGCGCATGGCAGGGGCACTTTGCCGCAGGATGTCGGCGACGCGTTCTACGTTGAGTGTGCTGAGCAGCTCGGCTGCGTGCGGGATGGGCTGTGCCTTTAGCACTTTGGCGACGAGATGGGGGTCGATGCTCTCGAAGAGCTCGGTCGCGGTGGGCGCGTCGAGCAACACGCCGAGGCGGCGGCGGTTGCCCGAGGACAGCGCCGTGATCTGATGTGCGCGGTCTGCGGGATCGTCGACGACGCCCAGCCACAGCTCGAGGGCCTTTGGCGTCTGCATGTCGACGGCCTGGCGCAGGGTGATCGTGGCGCCGCGAGCGATGTCTGTCGTACTCAATCGACTCTCCTTCCAATTGCTTGACGGCTAATCGTCTACCGGATCCGGCCGCCGTCGATGCCATTTCGAGCAAACATTTCGTGAACGCAGCTATCGCCGCTGGCTAGTGTTGCTGCGATGAAGCTTGATCGTCGGATGTGGGTGGCCATCGGTATCGGCGTGGTCGCCATCGTGGCGGTTGTGTTGTCACAGACCGTATTCGGCGGCCGGTCGTCCGAGGAGTGTCGTCCGGTCAAAGATCTGTTGGCTTTCAACCGCTCGCAGGCCGAGCAGATCGCGGCCAAGACCGGTGACTCCGATGGCCTGCCGACCCTGGCCGAGGAGGGCGCGTATCAGGCGTGGGCCGACGGGTTGGCCGAACGAGCCCAGAACGTCAGTGCTCCCGATCTCGCCGGGACGAGCACGCAACTGGCCAACCTCGCCAACGAGTTCGTCGGGAAGCTCTCCGCCGTACGCGTTCAGTCGCAGGCGCGGGCTCCCGGCGCGCCGGCACCGCCAGAGGCCTACGAGATGGCGGCGCTGAACACCCAGATCACCGACGCGCTCGGGGAGTTGTCCAAGGCCTGTCCCGACTGACGCGCGCAGTCACCACGAAGGCTGTCGGCCCCAGCTGCCGGCGAACACGACCTCCTCGAGCGGCAGCCGTTGACGCCCCTGCGCGTCACGCTCGACGAGCTCCGGCGGCGCACTGTCGTAGTCGCCGAGAGAGCCGACCGCCACCACGGCGACCGCCTGGACGCCTGGTGGGATCCCGAAGACCTCACGCGCAGCTTCGGCGTTGAACCCCGCCATCGGGTGGGCGACCAGGCCCCGCGATACGGCCTCGATCGTCAGCTGCGCGATCGCCGCGCCCGCGTCGACCGCTGCGTACCGGGCGGTGCGCGCGTCCTCGCCTTCGTCGATGCACACCACGATCAGCGCCCCCGCGGCGTTGGCGTAGCGGTTGCCGCGCTTCAGCAGCTCGGTGATCTTGGTGAAGGTCTCGTCACCGCGGCGCCCGACGACGAACCGCACCGGCTGCCGGTGTCCCCAGGTGGCGGCCCAGCGTGCGGCCTCCAGGACGGCCACCAGCTGCTCGGTCTGCAGCACCGCCTCGGGGTCGAACATGCGCGGGCTCCACCGCGCCGCGATGTGTGGATGGATCGGCACCCGGGTCTCGGCCTGGCGACCGGCGGGTTTCTTGACCACATCCTGACGCTACCGGCGGGAGTAAATGGGGTGCGCGAACCCCTTATCCTTGGTGGGATCTTCCCGGATCACCTTGAGACACCAGAGAGGTCTGACAGTGGCGCTCGTCGTGCAGAAGTACGGCGGATCTTCGGTATCCGATGCCGAGCGGATCCGCCGTGTCGCCGAGCGCATCGTCGAGACCAAGAAGCAGGGCAACGACGTCGTGGTGGTGGTCTCGGCAATGGGCGACACCACAGACGACCTGCTTGACCTGGCCAGACAGGTTTGCCCGGCGCCGCCGGCGCGGGAGATGGACATGCTGCTGACCTCTGGCGAGCGAATCTCCAACGCACTCGTCGCGATGGCCATCGAGTCGCTGGGCGCCCAGGCCCGGTCCTTCACCGGATCGCAGGCGGGCGTGATCACCACGGGCACCCACGGCAACGCCAAGATCATCGACGTCACCCCCGGCCGGCTGCGCCAGGCTCTCGACGAGGGGCTGATCGTCCTGGTCGCCGGATTCCAGGGCGTCAGCCAGGACAGCAAGGACGTCACCACCCTGGGCCGCGGCGGGTCGGACACCACCGCCGTCGCGCTGGCCGCCGCGCTGAAGGCCGACGTCTGCGAGATCTACACCGACGTCGACGGCATCTTCACCGCCGACCCGCGGATCGTGCCCAACGCCAAGCGGCTGGACTCCGTCGCGTTCGAGGAGATGCTCGAAATGGCCGCGTGCGGAGCCAAGGTGCTGATGCTGCGCTGTGTGGAATACGCCCGCCGCTACGACGTTCCGATTCATGTTCGGTCGTCGTACTCGGACAAGCCCGGCACCTTCGTGACCGGATCGATAGAGGACATACCCATGGAAGACGCCATCCTGACCGGAGTCGCACACGACCGCAGTGAGGCCAAGGTGACCGTCGTCGGCCTGCCCGACGTTCCCGGCTACGCCGCCAAGGTGTTTCGCGCCGTGGCCGATGCCGACGTGAACATCGACATGGTGCTGCAGAACATTTCCAAGATCGAGGACGGCAAGACCGACATCACCTTCACGTGCTCGCGCGACAGCGGTCCTGGCGCCGTGGAGAAGTTGACCGCGCTGCAGGACGAGATCGGCTTCAACAAGGTGCTCTACGACGACCACATCGGCAAGGTGTCGCTGGTCGGCGCGGGCATGCGCAGCCATCCCGGTGTCACCGCGCGGTTCTGTGAGGCGCTCGCCGAGGTGGGGGTGAACATCGACCTGATCTCCACCTCCGAGATCAGGATCTCGGTTCTGGTCAAGGACACCGAGCTGGACAAGGCCGTGCTGGCGTTGCACGAGGAGTTCGGCCTTGGCGGCGACGAGGAGGCAGTCGTGTACGCGGGGACGGGGCGCTAGATGGTCAACATTGGTGTAGTCGGTGCGACCGGGCAGGTCGGCCAGGTGATGCGCATGCTGCTGGACGAACGGGATTTCCCGGCCACGTCGGTGCGGTTCTTCGCGTCTGCACGGTCGCAGGGCAAGAAGCTCGAGTTCCGCGGGCAGCAGATCGAGGTCGAGGACGCCGAGACCGCCGACCCGAGCGGTCTGGACATCGCATTGTTCTCCGCGGGCGCGACGATGTCGCGGGTGCAGGCCCCGAGGTTCGCCGCCGCGGGCGCCATCGTCATCGACAACTCGTCGGCATTCCGCAAGGACCCGGACGTGCCGTTGGTGGTCAGCGAGGTCAACTTCGAACGCGACGCGCACAACCGCCCGAAGGGCATCATCGCCAACCCGAACTGCACCACCATGGCAGCGATGCCCGTGCTGAAGGTGCTGCACGACGAGGCGCAGTTGACGCGCATCGTCGCGTCGACCTACCAGGCGGTGTCCGGCAGCGGGCTGGCCGGTGTCCAGGAGCTCTTCGAGCAGGCCCGTGCGGTCGTCGACGACAGTGAGCAACTGGTGCACGACGGCGGCGCGCTGCAGTTCCCGGAGCCGAAGAAGTACGTCGCGCCGATCGCATTCAACATCGTCCCGCTGGCGGGCTCGCTCGTCGATGACGGTTCGGGCGAGACCGACGAGGACCAGAAGCTGCGCAACGAAAGCCGCAAGATCCTCGGCATCCCTGATCTATTGGTCAGCGGGACGTGTGTGCGGGTGCCCGTGTACACGGGCCACTCGCTGTCGATCAACGCCGAGTTCGCCCGGCCGCTGTCGCCGGATCGTGCGCGCGAGCTGCTGTCCGCCGCGCCGGGTGTGACCTACGTCGACGTACCGACGCCATTGGCCGCAGCCGGCGTCGACGACTCCCTGGTCGGCCGGATCCGCGAGGATCCCGGCGTGCCCGACGGTCGAGGTCTCGCACTCTTCGTGTCCGGCGACAACCTGCGAAAAGGTGCTGCGCTGAACACAATTCAGATTGCCGAGCTGCTGGCCGCCGAGTTGTGACCCCCCGACGCCGAAACTCACGTTTGGGCGGAAAAGTTCGAGTAGTTCTCGCCATTACGTCGATTTCGGCGCTTGCCGTGCCCGTTGCACACGCCGATCCGCCGGCGCCGTTTCCCGAACCGGTCCTGCCGCCGCTGGCACCCGGCCAGGTGATGCGCATCGCGCCGACCGCCGGAACCGGAACGCCGACAGGGGATTACGGCATCGGCGCAACCGACCTGTGCGAGTTCGTGGAATTCCCGAGTGGCATCCTGCAGGTGTGCGGCGACAGCTTCGCGGGCCAGGGCGTCGGCTTCGGCGGCTGGTATTCGCCGATCGCGTTGCACGTCGAGACCGACTCCGTCGATGACCCGACCGGGGTGCGCTACTTCGGTGTCACCGGCACCGACAAGCCCCTGCTGGCCGACCCGGCGCCGCCGGGTTCCTCGCAGCTGCCTGCCGGCGTCGTGCAGATCAATCGCGAGAACTACATGCTGGTCACGACCACCAAAGACCTTCGGCCTCAGACCTCGCGATTGGTGAAAGCCGATCCGGCGCGCGGCAATTGGCCGACGCTGCCGAAGTCGCAGCGGGACGCCGGATACGAAGGCGGCCGCCAATCCCAGATCAGCGGCTACTACGACCCGATCCCGACGGGCGACTCGCAGACGGGCTGGGTTTACATCGTCGCCAACAATTTCGACCGGACCGGTCCGGCGGTGCTCTATCGCGCCAAGCGGGAGACGTTCAGCGACCGGGCGACCTGGCAGGGCTGGTCGTCGGCGCCGGCACCCAATGGCGGCTGGAACAGGGCGCCCACGCCGCTGTGGCCGGACCGGGTCGGCGAAATGAGCATCCGGCAGATCGAAGGCAAGACGGTGCTCTCGTACTTCAACGCCAGCACCGGCAACATGGAGGTGCGGGTCGCCGACAATCCCACCGCCCTGGGCGCGGCGCCGGTGACCACCGTCGTATTCGCAAGCGAGTGGCCGGATCCCGCCGACGTTCTCCCCCCACCCGAGGACAACAGGTTGGCGCAGCCGTACGGCGGCTACATCTCGCCCGGATCCACCCTCGACGAGCTGCGCGTGTTCATCAGCCAGTGGAACACCCTGCCGCGTGCACAAGCGCCGTACCGGGTAATCCAGTTCGCGGTGAATCCGCTCAAGCCGTAGTCAGCCGGGCCGGGCATTCGCGATTCGCAGGAGTTCGGCTGACCGAAGGAGGCCGTATGCCGCAGCGACGAGGTCGATCCGGGTTCCTCCGCGAGAACGGTCTGCTGTTGGTGTGCCTGGGACTGTTTGCGGTCTTCTTCCTCGGCATGGTCGTCTCGGGTGCGGCCACGTACAACCAGGAGCATCAGGAACACGGATCCCTTCAACAGGTTTCGGTCGTCGGGTACCTCACTACCGGCGACTTCGTCGAAGCGATGTTCGAGAACTGGGAATCGGAGTTCCTGCAGATGGGCATGTATGTGGTGCTGACCGCTTACCTGTACCAGAAGGGTTCGTCGGAGTCGAAGCCGCTTCACGAGTCGGCACCGCAGGACGAGGACCCCCGTTGCGTCACACCGGACCGGTGGACGCCGTGGCCGGTGCGCAAGGGCGGGTGGGCGCTGCGGCTCTATGAGCACTCACTGGCCCTCGCCTTCTTCGCATTGTTCTTCGCGTCGTTCGCATTGCACGCGGCCGGCGGCGTCAGGGCGTTCAACGAGGAGCAGCTTCAGCACGGCGAAGCCGCCATCTCCGTGTGGCGCTACCTCACGACGTCACAGTTCTGGTTCGAGTCGATGCAGAACTGGCAGAGCGAGTTCATCGCCGTTGCCGCGATAGTCGGACTGTCGATCTTCCTGCGGCAGAGGGGTTCTGCGGAATCTAAGCCCGTCGCCGAACCGCATCGTCATACCAGTTCTTGAAACTAGGTTTTTCTCTCGGCAGCCCTGGCCCTGACGCGCTGGTGTGTGGTGAGCAGGAGCCGGTCGAACGTCGTCCTGGGCGGCACGGTCTCGTCGTAGTCCAACGCGCGGACGTCCTCGATCAACTGTTCTGCAAGCACCCGCAGCTTTACGTTCGTTTCCTGGGAGCGCCATTTCAACAGGTCGAACGCCGCGTCGGACTGGATGCGATACACCAACATCAAGATGCCCTTGGCCTGTTCGATCGCGGCCCGGTTCTCGGCGATCTCGGCGACCGCCTCGGTGATGATCGCCGCGCGGGCCTCACTCGACGGAGTGACGTCGATGTAGAAGCCCTGCGTGCCGACCACCCTGCCTGCGTTGTCGTGCAGCCGCTCACCGATGACGACGACCTCGCGCGTCTGGCCCCGCACGGTGATGATGCGGTGACGGGTGCTGAACGGCCTGTGGCTTCGGCGGATGTCCTCGAGCGTCGCCGCGACCTGTTCGTAGTCGTCGGGATGCTTGTGTGAGAGCACAAGGCGCGTTGTCGGCGTTACCTCACCCGGTTCGTAGCCGTGGATGCGCGCGACCTCGGGCGACCACTCCCACCGCTCGTCCTCGAAGTAGAAGCGGTACCAGCCGAAGTGCTGCGGAGCGCCTCCTGCCAAGGCCTGCTCGACTGTCGAGTCTTCGCTCATATCCCGGGCAAAGCGATGTCCATGATCAATTTTGACACGGGGGTCTCATTCACAGCTGATTCATATCCAATACAAGACAAGCGCATGAGAACCCTTTGCATGCTGTGACCTATGAGCGAATCAACATCGTCCTCGGACGAAACCACAACCAGCCCCGTGGCGACCTCCGCCCCGGCGCCCGCGCAACCTGCCTACGTCGAACGGGCTCCCGAGCCACGCCGGTCGCGGCTCAACGCCGTCGCGGCATGGGTCGGCATCGTCGCCGGGGTCGTCTTCATCGTCGCGGTGATCTTCTTCAGCGGCTTCATCCTCGGCGCGCACGCGGGGGGCCACAACGGCAAGCATCACGGCGGAGGGGACCGCGAGTTCGGCATGATGCATCGCGGTGGTCCGCCGCCGATGTTCCAGGGCCCGATGGGACCGATGGGACCGCGGCAAGGCTTCGGCCCCGGTGGTCCCGGCTTCGGACCTGGCGGCTCCGGCTTCCAGCAGCAGGCTCCGCAGGAGCCAGGAGCTCCGTCGACCAGCGCCCCCGCCCGCCCTTAACCGGAAGATCCACTGCCGAGTGTGCGGTGCCGTACGCGTCTCCCGCGATTCGCGTATGAAACCGCACACTCGGCATGTGCGTTAGCCGCTGATTTGGGGTACTTCCAATCTGTGTCGCGCTTTCGAAGCGCCCGCGGCCCAGCCCGCAACGGCCGCCACACAGTAGAAGGAGATAACCCATGACAGATAAATTCGCCACGACCGATGGCGGTGCGCCGGTCCCGAGTATCGAGCACTCGCTGACCGTGGGTCCCGACGGCCCGATTCTGCTGCAGGACCACTACCTGATCGAGCAGATGGCCAACTTCAACCGGGAGCGCATCCCGGAGCGTCAGCCACACGCCAAGGGCGGTGGGGCGTTCGGCCACTTCGAGGTGACCCAGGACCTGAGCAAGTACACCAAGGCGGCGCTGTTTCAGCCGGGCACCAAGACCGAGATGGTGGCGAGGTTCTCGACCGTGGCAGGCGAGCGCGGCAGCCCAGACACCTGGCGTGACCCGCGCGGCTTTGCGCTGAAGTTCTACACCTCTGAGGGCAACTTCGACATGGTCGGCAACAACACCCCGGTGTTCTTCGTCCGCGACCCGATGAAGTTCCAGAACTTCATCCGCAGTCAGAAGCGGATGGCCGCGAACAACCTGCGCGACCACCACATGCAGTGGGACTTCTGGACGCTGTCACCCGAGTCGGCACACCAGGTCACCTATCTGATGGGCGACCGCGGCATCCCGAAGACCTGGCGCCAGATGAACGGATATTCCAGCCACACCTACAGCTGGCTGAACGCCGACAACGAACTGTTCTGGGTGAAATACCACTTCAAGACCGACCAGGGCATCGACTTCCTGACCCAGGAGGATGCCGATCGGCTGGCCGGCGAGGACGGGGACTACCACCAGCGCGATCTGTACCACTCGATCGAGGACGGCAACTTCCCGAGCTGGACGCTGCACGTGCAGATCATGCCGTTCGAGGATGCCAAGACCTACCGGTTCAACCCGTTCGACCTGACCAAGGTCTGGCCGCACGGCGACTATCCGCTGCACGAGGTCGGCAGGATGACGCTGAACCGCAACGTCGAGGACTACCACGCACAGATCGAGCAGGCCGCGTTCGAACCGAACAACATCGTGCCCGGCACTGGCCTGTCTCCGGACAAGATGCTGCTCGCCCGCGGTTTCTCCTACGCCGACGCACACCGTGCGCGGCTCGGGGTGAACTACAAGCAAATCCCGGTCAACGAGCCGCATGTCGAGGTGAACGCCTACTCAAAGGACGGTGCGATGCGCATCCGCAACGCCACCGATCCGGTGTACACGCCGAACTCGATGGGCGGGCCGGAGGTGGACCCGAAGCGGGCCGCCGAGGTGCACTGGGCGTCGGACGGCGACATGGTCCGCAACGCGTACACACTGCGTCAGGACGACGACGACTGGGGTCAGGCCGGCACCTTGGTGCGCGAAGTGCTCGACGACGACGCACGAGACCGGTTGGCCCACAACATCATTGGTCACGTGCTGGAAGGCGTGCGCGAACCGGTGCTGTCACGGGTGTTCGATTACTGGCGCAACGTCGATCCCGATCTCGGCAAGAAGGTCGAGGAAGGTGTGCGTGCCGACCTGAACGGCGACGGCTCCTAGCGCAGGAGACCAGGCGCCCCGGTTGCTGTCAGCCCATCCAGCCGACCGGGGCGTCTTGCCGTATGAATCCGGGCTGGCATGATCAAGCCCATGAGCATCGAAGTCGTTTACACCGCAGAATCAACCGCAACCGGAGGCGGCCGCGACGGCCACGTGAAGTCCACCGACGGCAGGATCGATCTTGATACCCGGCCGCCGAAGGAGGCCGGCGGCAGCGGCGAAGGCACCAACCCCGAACAGCTGTTCTCCGCCGGATACGCGGCCTGTTTCCTCGGCGCGCTGCGGCTGGTCGCCCGGAGCGAAAAGATCGACCTCGACGACGCCACCGGCATCACCGCTCAGGTCGGCTTCGGCAAGGACTCCGAGGGCGGGTTCGGGATCAACGCACACCTGATCGGCTATCTGCCCGGCCTCGAGCAGGGTGCGGCCGACGAACTGATGGGCAAGGCACACCAGGTCTGCCCGTATTCGAAAGCCACTCGCGGCAACATCGACGTCAAGCTGTCGGCGAAGGTCTAGCCGCATGGTGCCCCGGCGGCCGCGCAGCGGCCGGGGGAGAACCCGCGTCGCCTTCGCCGGCGTTGGTCTGGTTGTCGGCCTGGTCGCCGCCGCGCCCGCGGAGGCACGCCCGTCGGATCCGGGTGTGGTGAACTACGCGGTCCTCGGCAAGGGATCTGTCGGCAACATCGTCGGCGCGCCGATGCGGTTCGAGTCGACGTTCACCGACCCGTTCCAGGCGTTTGCCGTCGACGAGCCGGTGTGCAACAACTGGGCCGACATCGGGCTGCCCGAGGTGTACTTCGACCCCGACCTGGCGTCGTTCAACGGCGCGACGGCGCAGGAGTCGGACACCGATATGACGCACCTGGTCAAACAGGCGGTCGGGGTCTTCGCCACCAGCGACGCCGCGGCCAGGGCCTTTCATCGGGTCGTCGACCGCACCGTCGGCTGCTCCGGCCAGACCACGGCCATGCATCTGGACAACTTCACGACGGAGGTGTGGTCGTTCACGGGCGGCCCGGCGTCGGCCACCGACGCCGACTGGGTGAAACAGGAAGCCGGCACCGACCGCCGCTGCTTCACCACCACCCGACTGCGGGAGAACGTTCTGCTGCAGGCGAAAGTCTGTCAGTCCGGCAATGGCGGTCCTGCGGTGAACGTGCTGGCGGGCGCGATGCAGAACACTCTGGGGCAGTAGAACCCGCTTTTTTGGGGTACCTGTCATCGGGCCGTCATACGAAAATCGCGGGACTTTGTCAGTCGGCTCTGGAAGATGGATAGCAGGCCGCGATCGTTCCAGACCCGGAAGGGATGGCTGGTATGACCAACACCATCACGACCGACCTGGACGAAGCGCACCCTTCCGACGCCGACACCGAGCTGACCAGTGCGAACAGTGCGTTGGCCCGTATCGGCGCCAACTGTCTGACCGACGGTCCGGTCGGCCGAGTCGGGCTGGAGATCGAAGCCCACTGCATCGATCTGGCTGATCCGTTGCGCCGCCCGGGCTGGGACGAGGTCACCGGAGTCATCGCGGGGGTCGCAAACCTGCCCGGCGGCAGCCTGATCACCGTGGAACCCGGCGGTGCGGTCGAACTGTCCGGACCGCCGGCGGACGGCCCGCTACAGGCGATCAACGCCATGGCCGCCGACCGCACCGTGCTGCACGCGGCGTTCGCCGAGGCCGGACTCGCCCTGGTGCTTCTGGGCGCCGACCCGTTGCGGCCGGCCAAGCGCGTCAACCCCGGCGACCGCTACCGCGCGATGGAGCAGTTCTTCGTGGCGAGCCAGACCGGCGCGGCCGGGGCGGCGATGATGACGTCCACGGCGTCGGTGCAGGTCAATCTCGAAGCCGGGCCGCAGTCCGAGTGGGCGGCGCGGGTCCGGCTCGCGCACGCGCTGGGCCCGACGATGGTCGCGATCGCTGCCAATTCGCCGCTGCTCGGCGGCAAGTTCACCGGCTGGCACAGCTCTCGCCAGTGGGTGTGGAGCCAGCTCGACTCGGCGCGCTGCGGTCCCATCCTCGGCGTGGACGGCGAGGATCCGGCCAGCGACTGGGCGCGCTACGCGATGAAGGCACCCGTGATGCTGGTGCACCCCACACCCGAAATGGACGCGGTGCCCATCACCGACTGGGTGCCGTTCGCGGACTGGGCCGACGGTCAGGTGCTGCTCGGCGACCGCCGACCGACGGTGGCCGACCTCGACTATCACCTGACGACGCTTTTCCCGCCGGTTCGGCCGCGTCGCTTCCTGGAAATCCGCTACCTCGACAGCGTGCCCGACGCGATTTGGCCCGCCGTGGTGTTCACTCTCACCACCCTGCTCGACGACCGAGCCGCCGCCGATATCGCCGCGGAAGCCACCGAGCCGGTGGCGACGGCGTGGGACCGCGCCGCTCAGATGGGCCTCGGTGACCGGCGTCTGTACGAGGCTGCGACCCGTTGCGTGCAGGCGGCGGCCGAACGTGCTCCCGCCGAACTCGAGGAATCGATGCAGCGCTTGACGCGTTCGGTCGAACAGGGAAGGTGCCCGGCCGATGACTTCTCCGACCGGGTCGTGAAGAACGGGATCGCGACCGCGGTCACCGAACTAGCGCAAGGGGAGCTGTGACCGCACGTGAGACGTTGGCGCGCCGGCTGACCAAGGCGCGTGACCGCACACTTCGGCTGGTCGAGTTCGACGACGCCGAACTGGGCCGTCAGTACGACCCGCTGATGAGCCCGCTGGTGTGGGATCTCGCTCACATCGGGTGGCAGGAAGAGCTCTGGCTGCTGCGCGGCAACAACCCCCGACGTCCGGGCATGTTGGCACCCGACGTGGAACGCTTGTACGACGCATTCAAGAACCCGCGGGCAAGCCGGGTCAGCCTGCCGCTGATGCCGCCGTCCGATGCTCGGTCCTACTGCAAAACGGTTCGCCACAAGGCGCTCGACTCTCTCGACGCGCTGAGCGACGACGACGGCGAGGCGGAATTCAACTTCGGGTTGGTCATCAGCCACGAGAACCAGCACGACGAAACGATGTTGCAGGCGTTGAATCTGCGGACCGGGCCCGCCCTGCTGGACCGCGGAAGTGCGCTTCCGACGGGACGACCGGATGTGGCGGGCACGTCCGTGTCGGTGCCCGGCGGTGAATTCGTGCTCGGAGTCGACGCGGTGACCGAGCCGCATTCGCTGGACAACGAGCGGCCCGGGCACACCGTCGACGTGCCGAGCTTCCGCATCGGCCGCGTGCCGGTGACCAACGGAGAATGGCAACAGTTTGTCGACGACGGTGGCTACCGGCAGCCGCGGCTATGGTCCGACCGCGGTTGGTCGCATCGCGAGGAGGCGGGGCTGACGTGGCCGCAGTTCTGGAACGCCGACGGCACCCGTACCCGGTTCGGTCACGTGGAGGACATTCCTGCCGACGAACCCGTCCAGCACGTCACGTATTTCGAGGCCGAGGCCTACGCGGCGTGGGCGGGCGCGCGCCTGCCCACCGAGGTCGAGTGGGAGAAGGCATGTGCGTGGGACCCGAAAGCCGGTGCGCGCCGGCGCTTTCCGTGGGGTCGGTCCGAACCGACCGAGCACCTCGCCAACCTCGGGGGCGACGCACTGCGGCCCGCTCCAGTCGGTGCATATCCGGCGGGCGCATCGGCGTACGGCGTCGAGCAGATGCTCGGTGACGTCTGGGAGTGGACCTCCTCGCCACTGCGGCCATGGCCGGGGTTCACGCCGATGCTCTATGAGCAATACAGCCAGCCGTTCTTCGACGGCGACTACAAGGTGCTGCGCGGGGGATCGTGGGCTGTCGGCGCCGACATCATTCGGCCGAGCTTCCGCAATTGGGATCACCCGATCCGGCGCCAGATCTTCAGTGGAGTGCGGTTGGCCTGGGACGCCGACGGAGCGACGGTCTGATGTGCCGCCATCTGGGTTGGCTGGGTGAGCCGCGTTCGGTGGCCTCGTTGGTGCTCGATCCCCCGTATGGCCTTTTGGTGCAATCGTATTCGCCGCGCCGGCAGAAGCACGGGTTGATGAATGCCGACGGCTGGGGCGTCGGGTTCTTTGACGACGGCGTGGCTCGCCGGTGGCGCAGCGCATCGCCGTTGTGGGGTGACGCGTCGTTCGCGTCGGTCGCGCCTGCGCTTCGCAGCGGCTGCGTGGTGGCCGCGGTCCGTTCGGCCAGTGTCGGAATGCCCATCGAGTCCTCGGCATCCGCACCGTTTAGCGACGGTCAGTGGCTGCTCTCGCACAACGGCCTGGTGGACCGCGCTGTGCTACCGCCCGCGGCAGCTGCGGAGTCGACGAACGACAGCGCGCTGCTGGCCGCGCTGATCTTCGAACGCGGCCTCGACGCGCTCGGTGACACCATCGTCGAAGTTGCCGCCGCCGACCCCAACGCCAGACTGAACATATTGGCAGGCAACGGATCTCAACTGCGGGCGACCACGTGGGGCGACACCCTGTTCGTGCTGCGCCGAGACGGCGGCGTCGTGCTGGCCAGTGAACCGTTCGACGACGACCCGCAGTGGCAGGAGATCCCGGACCGCCAACTCGTCAAGGTCGACGACTCCCGAGTGGAGTTGATCGCGCTGAAAGGATCGGCATGACCCTCTCGTTGTCCAACCACCTGGCTGCGGACTCCGCGGTGCAGGCGCTGCGCCGCGACGTGTACGAAGGCCTCACGCAGACGCCGAAAACGTTGCCGCCCAAGTGGTTCTATGACTCGGTAGGCAGCGAGCTCTTCGACCAGATCACCCGGCTACCCGAGTACTACCCGACCAGGGCCGAGGCGGAGATCCTGCGCGATCGCGCAGTGGAGATCGCCGCCGCATCGGGCGCCGACACATTGGTGGAGCTGGGCAGCGGCACCTCGGAGAAGACCAGACTGCTGCTCAATGCGCTGCGGGACACCGGACCGCTGCGCCGGTTCATCCCTTTCGACGTCGACGCCGGCATGCTGCAGGCCGCAAGCTCGGCCATCTTCGATGAGTATCCCGGTATCGAGATCGATGCTGTCTGCGGCGATTTCGAGGAACACCTGGACAAGATCCCTCGCGTCGGCCGGCGGCTGGTGGTGTTCCTCGGCTCGACGATCGGCAATCTGACCCCGCGGCCGCGGGCGGACTTCCTGTCGGCGCTGTCGGACACGTTGCAACCGGGAGACACCCTGCTGCTGGGCACCGACCTGGTCAAGGACGCCGGCAGGCTGGTGCGTGCCTACGACGACAGCGCGGGTGTGACGGCGCAGTTCAATCGCAATGTGCTTGCGGTGGTCAACCGTGAACTCGACGCCGACTTCGACCTCGAGGCGTTCGAGCACGTGGCCCGGTGGAACGCCGACGAGCAGCGCATCGAGATGTGGCTGCGGACCGACACCGCCCAGCGGGTACGCGTCGGCGCGCTCGATCTGACCGTCGGCTTCGATGCCGGCGAGGAGATGCTCACCGAGGTGTCGTGCAAGTTCCGGCCGGACGGCGTCGCCACAGAGTTGGCCGACGCGGGCCTGCGGCGCACACACTGGTGGACCGACCGGGCGGGAGACTTCGGACTGTCGCTGTCGACGAAATGACGCTGTCCCCGGGCGAGGAACTCGGCGCTCGCTGGCGCGCGGCTCGCCCCAAAGTCGCAGGCCTGCACCTGGACAGCGGCGCGTGCTCGCGACAGAGCTTCGCGGTCATCGACGCCGCCGCTCAGCACGCCCGGCACGAGGCCGAGGTGGGTGGCTACGTGGCCGCGGAGGCCGCCGCGCCCGCGCTCGACGCCGGCCGGGCCGCCATCGCGGCGCTGACCGGGATGGCGGCAGTCGACGTCGTCTACACCACCGGCGCCAACCACGCGCTCGACCTGTTGTTGAGCAGCTGGACGGGGGCACGCACTGTCGCCTGCCTGCCGGGCGAGTACGGGCCGAACCTGGCGGTGATGGCGGCGAACGGCTTCGGCGTGCGCGCCCTGCCGGTCGACGGAGACGGACGCCTGGCTGTCGACGACGCCGCCACCGTGCTGGCCGTCAACCCTCCGGCGCTGGTGCACTTGACCCCATTGGCAAGTCACCGCGGCATCGTCCAGCCGGCCCGGGAACTCGCCGACGTGTGCCACGGCCTCGGACTGCCACTGGTGGTTGACGCCGCGCAGGCGCTCGGGCACATCGACTGTGCGGTGGGCGCCGACGCAATCTACTCGTCGTCGCGGAAATGGGTCGCAGGCCCGCGCGGGGTGGGCGTCCTGGCGATCCAACCCGCGCTGGCGCAGCGGCTCCGCCCGCGACTACCGCCACCGGACTGGGATCTGCCGTTCACGGTCATGGCGGCGCTGGAGCACGGCGAAGCCAATCTTGCTGCGCGCGTTGGTCTTTCGGTGGCGCTCGGTGAATACCTTGCGACGGGCCCGGAGAACATTCGCGCCCGGCTGGCCGAGCAGGGCCGGCTGACGCGCACCGCGCTGGCCGGCGTCGACGGATGGCGGGTCGTCGAGCCCGTCGACGAAGCGACCGCGATCACCACCCTGGCGGCGACCGGGGGCGCTGACCCGCAGCGCGTTCGGGCCTGGCTGATCGCCGAACGCGGCATCGTCACCACCTTCGCCGAAGTGCAGCGCGCACCGTTCGAGCTGGCCACACCGGTGCTGCGAGTGTCCCCGCATGTCGACAGCACGGCCGACGAACTGGGCGTATTCGCCGAAGCCCTGTCCGACGCCACCGGTCAGGTGTGACGGGTACATGTCCGTAGCTCCGTCAGCGCCAGTCGCTAGCGGCGGTTACGGCGCGTCCTTTCCCACCGACAGCGTCGCCACGTAGTCCTCGAATGAAATCGGGTCGTCGGGCGTCTTCGGATACGGGTCAAGCGACTTCAACGAGATCGTGTAGCCGTCCACTTGGGCCGCCCGCACGGTCTGGCCGGGTGCGGGGTTGGTGTTGAACTCCACCGTCGTCGGCGAATGTCCCGGGGGCTGGACGGAAACGGCGACTCGGGCCTGTCCCGTCCAAAAACATTCCACCTCGGTCGGACAGCGTGAATCCTCGAGCACATCGGTGAACCGCAGGTGCAGATCCGCGCCGCGGATCACGGCTTCCTGCCCACCGCTCAGCGGGAAGTCCTGTTTGAGATCGAACTCGAGTGGGCCCGCCTCGGCGTGGTGACTGAACTGGCAGCCGGTGAGCGCGAGTCCGAGCACCACAGCCGACAGAGAGACGCTGTTCACGATCTAGGCTTTGTGCGCCGTCAACAGGTAGGCCGGGAACATGATGCGGCCCTTCTCGTCGAAATCGTGGGGCGGCATTGAAACACCGGGAATCTGAGGCACATTCGCGTGGATGAAGGCGGGCCGGACGTGGTCGATCTGCCAATGTTTGGACACCGCGTCGCGCAGTTCGTCCTCTGTCACCTCGTTGGGCTTGGTTTCCAGGTCCGGCGGGAAGGCGCCCTTGGCAAACACGAGGACGTAGTACGAAGCGCCCGGCGCGGCGGCGCGGCTCACCGAGTGCAGGTAGCCGTCGCGTCGCTCGACCGGCAGTGAATGGAACAGCGTGCTGTCGACGACGGTGTTGAACGTGTCGTCATAGCCGGTGAACGACGTGATGTCGTCCTGGACGTATGTGGCGTTCGAAAGGCCACGGTCCTGTGCTGCCTTGGTGGCGGCGGCGATCGCCGTAGGCGTCAGGTCGATACCGACCACGGTGTAGCCGTCGGCGGCCAGCGCCAGCGACAATTCCGCGAATCCGCACCCGGCGTCCAGCACCGGGCTGCGGAACTTCCCTCCGTTCATCAGCGCGGCCAATTCGGGCTGCGGCTCACCGATATTCCACGGGGGTGGCCCGTCGAAGTCGCCATCCTCGCGGTAGGCGCCGTCCCAATTCATCACTTCAGATGGCATGCGAACAACGCTACGCCGACAGCTCCCAGGTATGGACAGGCTCGTTGCTGTGCATGTGTTCGCAGTACAGCCGCAGCATCTCGGCCAGCGCATCGGGCCGCGTCATGCCGCCGCTCTGCAGTTCACGCACCTTCTCCACCTGCCAGACCGAGCCGTTACGACCGGACTTCGCGCGGCCCTCGATGACGCCGAGATACCGGTCGGACACCTCGGCCGCCACCCCCCAGCTGCGTAGGCCGTCGCGCGCCATCGGCAGCAGCAGTCGCAGCACCAGCTCGTCGGGCGTCACCTCGCCGAAGCCGGGCCAGTACAGCCGGGCATCCATTCCGTGCTGGGCCGCCTCGAGGAAATTCTGGTGTGCCGCAGCGAAACTCATCTTGGTCCACAACGGGCGGTCCTCTTCGGACAGGGTGCGCAGGACGCCGTAGTAGAACGCCGAGTTGGCCATCATGTCGACGACGGTGGGCCCGGCGGGCAGCACGCGGTTTTCCACCCGCAGGTGCGGTCGGCCGTCGACCACGTCGTACACCGGACGGTTCCACCGGTAGATCGTTCCGTTGTGCAGCCGCAGTTCCGGCAGCCGCGGAGTCCGCCCTTCGGCCAGCTCGGCGACCGGATCCTCCTCGGACAGTTCGGGAAGCAGCGACGGGAAATAGCGCACGTTCTCCTCGAACAGGTCGAAGATCGACGTGATCCACCGTTCTCCGAACCAGACCCGCGGCCGCACACCCTGCGCCTTGAGCTCGTCCGGACGGGTGTCGGTGGCCTGGGCGAACAACTCGATGCGGGTTTCCGACCACAGCTGATGGCCGAAGAAGAACGGCGAGTTGGCCCCGAGCGCGAGCTGCGGACCGGCCAGCACCTGCGCCGCGTTCCAGTTCTTCGCGAAGTCCTCCGGCGAAACCTGCAGGTGCAGTTGCATACTCGTGCACGCCGACTCGGGCGCGATGGACGCCGACTGCAGGCTGAGCCGTTCCGGGCCTGCGATGTCGATCAGGATGTCCTCGCCGCGCGCCGTGAAAATGGAATCGTTGAGCGCCTGGTAGCGCGTCGAATCGCTCATCCAGCCGCCGGAGAGGTGTTCGGGCATCAAGGTCGGCAGGATGCCGACCATCACGATGTGTGCGTCGCTGGTATTCGCCTTCGACTCGGCGGCATTCAGGCTCACCCGGACGTCGGATTCCAGCTCCAGCGCGGCCCGACCGGGCAGCGGCCGCGGTGGGACGTTGAATTCGATGTTGTAGGCGCCCAATTCGGTTTGGTAAGCCGGGTCGGCGATGGACGCCAGCACTTCCTCGTTGCGCATCGCGGGCTGGTAGTGGGAGTCGACGAGATTGCACTCGATTTCCATGCCGGTCAACGGGCGCTCGAACTCGAAACTAGACCGGGTCAGCATCGTCTCGAAGACATCGAGACACAGCTGCACCTTGCGCCGGTATTCACGGCGGTGCGCGCGACTGAAGTCAGTCTGCTTTAATTCTTCGCCCACACCGCCGATGCAACATGCTTGTTGACGCATGCGCAAGGAAATCGGGCAGAAACTGCGCCGGACCGATCGCGAGAACCGCAGTAACGTCGGGGTTGTCGGAAACCGTCGACAGGAGTCTGAAATGACCGAATCCGAACCCACCACGCCAACGCAGGCGCCGCCCGGCATGGTGCCGCAGGGACCGCCGCCGCACAACGTCGGCTGGGCCGTGGCCGCCGTGCTGTTCTTCTGGCCGCTCGCGTTCTCGGCGTTCACGCATTCGTTCAACGTGTATCCGCTGTGGGCCGCGGGGAACTTCGCCGGCGCCCAGTACGCCTCGGACCGGGCCCGCCGCCTGGGCCAGCTCTCGCTGTGGATCGCCGGCGGATTGCTGCTGCTGTTCGCGATCTTCTACGCGATCTTCCTGATGGTGCTCTTCTCGCACGGCGGCGACTGGGGCCACCACCGCCGGTACATGGACTAGCCCCGGCTCGCGACCGCGACCTGGGGACTGAGCAGACCGCCGCGCAGTTCGATGTCGATCGACGGGTCGGCATGTGCGGCGAGCGCACGCAGCGCCGACGGGCTGTAGGTGCGCAGCGAGCTGATCACGCCGTCGTGCACGAACGGGATCAGCGGCGCGAAGGGCAGCATGGTTGCCAGCCGCAGGATGTGCAGGGGCGACGGCGGGCGCGGCAGATCGATGATCACCAGCTTGGTGGCCACCCGGGTGCCCTCGGCAAGCACCTTCGCCGCCAGCGGCGGCGGTAGGTGGTGAAACGACAGCACGAACACCGCCAGGTCGAACTGCCGATCGGCCGCGTCGATCGCCGTCGCGTCCATCTTGCGCACCGTCGCTCGCGGGTGCTCGGCGAGATCACCTGCTTCGATCGCCAGGACCGATGCGGCCTCGACGTCGGTGACCGTGAGCTCGGCGGTGGGATGCCAGTCGAGCAGCTTGCGCGAGAGACTGCCGTGGCCCGCGCCGAGCTCGAGGATCTTCGGGTCCGGCACGTCGGCCACTTCGTCGAGCGCGATCTTCGCGAACTTCTCGGTGTTGCCGAAGACCTCGCCCGTCCACTCGAGCGCCCGGATCACACCCCGCTTCACCTTGTCGTCGACGTCGTCGCGGTCGAGGTACTCGAGGCGGTCGGTCTCCAGCAGTCGGTCCACGCACGATGCGGTTGGCCCGCCGCGGGGCATACGGTCGATGTCGAGGATCTCGCCGGGCATGTAGTCCATGATGGACGACGGCAGCCGTCAGGAGGGGAGCAGGTAGTTGGCAGAATTCGTTGCGGCTATCGACCAGGGCACCACCAGCACCCGCTGCATGATCTTCGACCACGACGGCGCCGAAGTCGGGCGACACCAGCTCGAACACGAACAGATCCTGCCCAGGGCCGGCTGGGTGGAGCACAATCCGGTGGAGATCACCGAACGCACCGCATCGGTGCTGACGTCGGCGCTGAACTCGACGAAGCTGTCCGCCAGTGACCTTGTGGCGCTGGGTATCACGAACCAGCGGGAGACGTCGCTGGTGTGGAACAGGCACACCGGCAGGCCGTACTACAACGCGATCGTCTGGCAGGACACCCGCACCGACCGCATCGCGTCGGCCCTCGACCGCGACGGGCGCGGCGATGTGATCCGGCGCAAGGCAGGCCTGCCGCCCGCCACCTACTTCGCCGGCGGCAAGGTGCAGTGGATCCTGGAGAACGTCGATGGCGTGCGCAGCGACGCCGAGAAGGGCGACGCGATCTTCGGCACCGCCGACTCGTGGGTGCTGTGGAACCTCACCGGCGGACCGCGCGGCGGCGTGCACGTCACCGACGTCACCAACGCCAGCCGCACCATGCTGATGAATCTCGAGACGCTGGACTGGGACGACGAACTGCTGTCGTTCTTCGGCATCCCCCGAGAGATGCTGCCCGCCATCAAGCCGTCGTCGTTCCCGTCGTCCTACGGCGTCACCCGTGACGACGGGCCGCTGGGCGGTGAGGTACCGCTCACCGGAATTCTGGGCGACCAGCAGGCCGCGATGGTCGGGCAGGTGTGCCTGGCGGCCGGCGAGGCGAAGAACACCTACGGCACCGGCAACTTCCTGCTGCTCAACACCGGCGAAAAGATCGTGCGCTCGGAGAACGGTCTGCTCACGACGGTCTGCTATCAGTTCGGCGACGCCAAACCCGTTTATGCACTTGAGGGTTCGATCGCGGTCACCGGCTCGGCGGTGCAGTGGCTGCGCGACCAGCTGGGCATCATCAGCGGCGCGGCGCAGAGCGAGTCGCTGGCCCGTCAGGTCGACGACAACGGCGGCGTCTACTTCGTGCCCGCCTTCTCCGGCCTGTTCGCACCGTACTGGCGGTCGGATGCCCGCGGCGCGATCGTCGGGCTGTCGCGGTTCAATACCAACGCCCATGTGGCCAGGGCGACGCTGGAGGCGATCTGCTACCAGAGCCGCGACGTGGTCGACGCGATGGAGGCCGACTCGGGGGTCCACCTCGAGGTGCTCAAGGTCGACGGCGGCATCACCGCCAACGACCTGTGCATGCAGATCCAGGCCGACGTGCTCGGCGTCGACGTAGTCAAGCCCGTGGTCGCCGAAACCACCGCATTGGGGGCCGGCTACGCCGCAGGCCTGGCCGTCGGTTTCTGGGAGAACCCGGACGACCTGCGGTCGAACTGGCAGGAAGGCAAGCGGTGGAGTCCAAGCTGGAGTGAGGACCAGCGATCCGCCGGCTACGCGGGTTGGCAGAAGGCGGTGCAGCGCACGCTGGACTGGGTCGACGTCGAGTGATCTCGGCGTGGCTGGTTGCGCTCAGCGCAATGCGCTCAGCGCAACCCAGCACGCCGAAATCGCAATCAGGCGGCCGCGTCGTCGAGCTCACGCTTGGCGTCGTCGTCGAGCTCGATGTCCGCGACGGCGATGTTCTCCTCGAGGTGCTTGACCGACGACGTGCCCGGAATCAGTAGCACATTGGGCGCGATCGACAGCGTCCACGCGAGCGCGATCTGCGCCGGTGTGCGACCCGTATGCTCCGCCGTGCGCACAACGGCGGGGTGGCCGAGCACGGGGTTGTCTGCGGCGAACGCCGAACCCAGCGGGAAGAACGGAACGAACGCGATGTCGTGTTGGATGCACGCGTCGAGGACCGGTTGAGAGGACCGGTCGACCAGGTTGTAGGCGTTCTGCACGCAGACGATCTCGGTGCGGTCCAGCGCGATCTGTAGATGCTCAATGACGATGCTGCTCAACCCGATCCCGCCGATGAGCCCCTCGTCGCGGGCCTTGATCATCGCGTCGAGCTGACGGTCGAACAGCTCCCTGTTGACTCCGGCGGGCGCGTTGGGGTCCGAGTCTTCGTCGTGCACGCGGAGGTTGACCGCGGCCAGCCGGTCGGTGCCAAGGGTCTGCAGGTTCTCCTCGATACTGGCCCGCAGTTGGTCGGGCTCCTGCGCGGGAAGCCATGCACCCGTATCGTCGCGGCCCGCACCGACCTTGCTCACCAACGCCAGGTCCGCCGGATAGGGATGGAGGGCCTCGTGGATCAGCTCGTTGGCGACGTTGGGTCCGTAGAACTGGGCGGTGTCGATGTGGTTGACGCCCAGCTCGACGGCCCGGCGCAGCACAGCTAGCGCCTGGTCCCGGTCACGCGGCGGTCCGAACACACCGGGACCAGGTAGTTGCATGGCGCCGAAACCGACGCGGCCGACATGGAAAGAGCCCAGCGGGAGGGTTTGCATATTCAATGCGTACACCTGTCCCGCCGGGCTTATTCCGACTGGCTCGGTACTACTCGGATTCGCCGAGGATGTTGTACACCTCGCGGCGCGCACCGTTGACGATGTCGACGATGCGCTGCTGCTGGTCCTCGGACGCGGTGTGTGCGGACTGCGCCACCGCACCCATGAGCTGGGTGAGGGCCGTATGCAGGCTCACTTGGCCGGGATCGACGCCCTCGGCGATCTCCTCCCACGGCGGAGTCTCAACCTTCTCGGCCGTGGTGCGGCCTTCGTCGGTCAGCTCGAAAAGCCGCTTGCTGCCTTCACTTTCGGTGCCGACGATGAGGCCCTCGTCGACCAGCAGCTGTAGCGTCGGGTAGATGGAGCCCGGGCTGGGCCGCCACAGACCGCCGCTGCGGTCGGAGATCTCGTGGATCATCTCGTAGCCGTGCATCGGACGGTCGGCCAGCAGAACCAGGATGGCCGCGCGGACATCGCCACGCTTGCCTCGCCTGCCTCCGCCGCGACGGCCGCGCGGGCCGCCGAAACCGAAGCCACCGCGGGGGTCGAAGCCGAAGCCGCCGCGGCCGGGGCCGAATCCGAAGCCGGCCTGGAAGCCGGGTCCGGTCGGGCCGTGCTCACCGCGGCCGTGCTCGCGGAGGTGATCACGGAACTCGCGACGGGCTTGTCGCCGCTGCTCGTGAAAGGCGCGGCGCTGCGTCGGGTCGAACCCGAACCCGAATCCGCCGGGTGGCGGGGTAAATGGGTCGTTCATGGTGAAAGTCCTAACTCTCGTCAGGAAACGCCGTGTGCGTTTCCGATAGGTCAACGATATATCGGAAACTATCGTGATGCAACGTTCGATTGCCAGATCGCGCTGTTGCGGCGGGTTCTACCTCTTGCCGCGCCGGTCGAGTTCGCCGACGACCCAGCGGGCCCAGTCCGCTTCCATCGCAAAGCGGCGTAGCCCGTTCTCGAGTGCCGCACGGCCGAAGAACAGGCTGTCGCCGTCGGTCCAGTCGATGGAGTCGCGCAGCCGTTCGAGCCGTGTGACCTCGGCGTCGGCCTCGTCCGCAACCGCGACCATGTGCTTGCGCGCCTGGGCGGGTGGGAGCGCGCCGAGCAGGAAAACGCGCAGCAGCCTCGAATCCCGCAGGGGCGGGTCGTCCTCGGGGCTCATCACCCAACGCTGCAGTTCCGCGCGTCCGGCCTTCGTGATCCGGTATTCCTTCCTGCCGCGCGGCCCGATGTCTGTCACCTCGATGAGACCTGCGTCGGCAAGCCTGTTGAGCTCGCCGTAGAGCTGGCTCTGGGTCGCCGGCCAGACGTTGGCCAGCGACTTCTCGAACATCTTCAGAAGGTCATAGCCGCTGCCGGACTGCTGAGCCAACAAACCAAGCGCTGCAATACGTAAACTCACGTGCAGATCGTACCTCCACTCTTGACATGTCACTTATGACATGTCAGATTGGACTCGCCAACAAAGAGGAGATTCAGATGACCGACACCACCTCGGCTGCCTCAGCCATCTTCGGCACCGACGACTTCTTTCAGCGCGACAACTACGCACCGGTCGCCGACGAACTGACGGAGTTCGACCTGCCGACCGAAGGCACCATTCCTGCCGAACTCGACGGCTGGTATCTGCGCAACGGGCCCAACCCGCGGGTGGCGCGCGGGCACTGGTTCAGCGGTGACGGGATGATTCACGGCATCCGGATCGAGGGTGGACGCGCAGCCTGGTACCGCAACCGCTGGGTCCGCACCGAGAGCTTCGAGAAGAGCTTCCCCCTCTACAACGCCGACGGCACCCGCAACCTGCACGCGAGTGTCGCCAACACCCACGTGGTGAACCATGCGGGCAAGACATTGGCGTTGGTCGAGACGTCACTGCCGTACGAGATCACCAACGATCTGAAAACGTTGGGCGCCTACGATTTCGGTGGAAAGCTCGTCGACTCGATGACCGCGCACCCGAAGATCTGTCCGACCACCGGGGAATTGCACTTCTTCGGATACGGCAACATCTTCGCGCCGCACGTGACCTACCACCGCGCCGATGGCAACGGCGAACTCATAGTCAACCGGCCGCTCGAGGTGCCCGCCCTGACGATGATGCACGACTTCGCCCTGACCGCCGATCACGTCATCTTCATGGACCTGCCCGTCGTCTTCAGTCTCGACATCGCGATGGAGGGCAAACGCGACATGCCCTACCGCTGGGACGACAAATACGGCGCCCGCCTCGGCGTGCTCCGCCGCGACGATCCCTTCGGCGAGGTGCGCTGGTTCGACATCGATCCGTGCTACGTCTTCCACGTCGCCAATGCATTCGACAGTGGCAAGTCGATCGTGGTGCATGCGGTTCGGTACCCGGAACTGTGGCGCGATACCAGCGGGTTCGAGACCGACGGCGTGTTGTGGAGCTGGACGATCGACTTGCAGACCGGCGCCGTCACCGAACGCCAGCTCGACGATCGGCCCATCGAGTTCCCGCGCATCGACGATCGGCTGGCCGGGTTGCCTGCGCGGTACGCGGTCTCGGTCGGCGAGAACGAGCTGGTGCGCTACGACCTGCACACCGGCCGCGCCGTCGAGCACAAGTTGGGCACTGCCGACTCGCCGAGTCGGCCGGGTGAGGCCGTGTTCGTGCCGTCGGCGACCGGGCCTGCCGACGAAGGCAACGGCTGGTATGTCGGTTACGTCTACGACGCGGCTCGCGACGGCAGCGACCTGGTGATCATCGACGCGTCGGACTTCGCGGGTAGCCCGGTGGCCAGAATCAAACTGCCGCACCGGGTTCCCTACGGCTTCCACGGAAACTGGATTAGTGCTTGACGCGCATTAATACCAGTATCGTCGGCCTCCGACCGGTCGCCCGACCTGGCCGAGGATCAGCAGCACGACTCCGATGACAAGCAGGATCCAGCCGATTGTGGCGATGATGGCTGGCACCGGGAGCAGATAGCCGACGAGGATGAGGATGACACCGAGAACGATCACGGTTTGGTTCCTTTCGATCCGTCTGAACTAGTTCCGGAACGCGTCCTTGACCTTCTCGCCGGCGTCTTTCAGGTTTGCCTTGGCCTGATCGAGCTTGCCCTCGTTCTCGGTGCTCTTGTCACCGGCGGCTTTCCCCGTCGCTTCCTTGGCCTTGCCTGCCACGTCGTCGATCTTGTTGCTGATTTTGTCTCCGGCACCCATGAGCGCACCCTTCTGGTCATCGAGATCGGCTCGGACTGAACCGCCGGAGGTATACCTCGTTTTGACGCTGGCGAAACTCTGAAGTGCCTGAGTAACGTCACGGGCCATGGCGGTCAGGTGGCTCGACGAACCAGAGGCGCACGATTTCGATGCCGCCAAGGACTATTTGAGCCTGGTGGGTGCCCCAGATCTCGTCGAGAAGACGGTCGCGGCCCTGCAGAAGGCCGAGCCGACGTATCGCAAGGCAAAGGACATCCTGCGGGCAGCACAGCTGGATCTGTTGCCGACTACGAACCCGCACGTGAAGGCCGACCTGGCCAAGATCGGTGCCGGCAAGCGGCTCTCACCGATCCTGCTGGTGCGCGGCGATACGGCCCGCGGGGCTGCGCTGCAGATCGCTGACGGCTACCACCGCGTTTGCGCGAGTTACGTCACCGACGAAAACACCAACATCCCTTGCTATTTGGTGTCCTGGCAGGCGTGACCCGCTGATGTCGGGTTTCGGCTTCCACACGCTGGCTCTGCTGGTCGCGATCGGGCTGGCAGGCCCGCTGCTGGCGTCGCTGCCCGGCTTGCGCATCCCGGTGGTGATCGGCGAGCTGTTCGTCGGTCTGGTCATCGGCGAGACCGGGTTCGGCATAGTCGACCCGACCGATCCCACGTTCGCCCTTCTCGCCAACGTCGGCTTCGCGCTCGTGATGTTCCTCGTCGGGACGCACGTGCCGGTGCGCGACAGCTCGTTGCGCTCGTCGATGCCGAAGGCGCTCGTGCGCGCAGTCCTCGTCGGCGTCGTCGCCGCTGTTTTCGGAGTGGCGCTCGTCCAACTCTTCGGCACGGGCCACGCGGTGCTCTATGCGGTGCTGATGGCGTCGTCCTCGGCTGCCCTTGCGCTTCCGGTGATGGATTCGCTTGGCCTGGACGGCCCGCCGGTGCTGTCGGTGACCGCCCAGATCGCGATCGCCGATACCGCGTCGATTGTCCTGCTACCGTTGGTGATTGACCCGAGCCGCGCCCTACGCGCGGCACTCGGCGCCTTGGCCATCGCGGCGTGTTCAGTGGTGCTGTTCCTGGTGTTGTGGCTCGGCGACCGCAGGGGTTGGCGTAAGCGGTTACACCACTATTCGGAGCAACGACGATTTGCGCTGGAGCTTCGGTTCAGCCTGCTCATCTTGTTCGTGCTGTGCGCACTGGCCACCACCACGCACGTATCGATCATGCTGGCCGGCTTCGCCCTCGGTCTGGTCATCGCCGCCATCGGTCCACCCCGCCGCCTGGCACGTCAGTTGTTCGGCATCACCGAGGGCTTCTTCGGCCCGCTGTTCTTCGTATGGCTCGGCGCGTCGCTGCAGGTTCGTGAACTCGGCGAGCGCCCGGGGTTCATCCTGCTGGGCATCGGTCTGGGAGTTGGTGCCCTGCTTGCGCATTGCGCCGCGAGTGCATTGGGTCTTCCGCTCAACCTGGCCGTGCTGTCGGGCGCGCAGCTCGGTGTGCCGGTGGCTGCGGCGACGCTGGGTACCGCAGAGCATCTGCTCGCCTCGGGCGAGCCGTCGGCGTTGATGCTCGGCGCCCTGCTGACGGTCGCCTCAACCTCGATCGCTGGGATGCTCGCCGGTCGTCGTCAGAGCGCGGGTTCCAAGGAGTCGTCGGGATAGCCGGCCGTGGTGCGGTGGGTGTTCGGGCTGACGCCGTAGGTCCGCTTGAAGGCGCTGCTCAACGCGAACGGCGTGCTGTAGCCGACCTGCCTCGCCACCGCGGCGATCGTCGCGTCGCTGGACCGCAACAAGTCGGCCGCCAGCGCGAGGCGCCAGCCGGTCAAGAATGCTATCGGTGGTTCACCGACGAGCTCGGCGAAGCGGCGGGCAAACACCGCACGCGAAGTCCCAACGGCAGCAGCAAGATTCGCAACTGTCCAGGGATGCGCGGGATTGTTGTAGATCAAGCGGAGGGCTGGCCCGACGACGGGATCGTGTTCGGCGTGCCACCACGGCGGCGCGTTGTCCGAGCGATCGAACCAGGTCCGCAGCACCGAGATCAGCAGCACGTCCAGCAGACGGTCGAGGTAAGCCTCCTGGCCAGAACCGTCGCGCCCGGCTTCTTCGGTCAGCAGCGCGATCAGCGGCGTGTCCCAGTCGGCCGCGCGCAGCACCAGCACCGTCGGCAGCGCGTCCAGCAGCCGGGCACTGACCTCGCTCTGCCCCTCGTACGCGCAGATGATCGACCGGGTGGAGCCGGTGGCACTGTTGCCCCACGTCCGCACACCGAGAGACATCTCGAACCGAAGGTCGTCGCCGGACAGCGTGGTGCAGCGATTGCCGGGATGGATGACGACCGTCGGCTTGGTGCCCGGGTCGTCGGCGAACACATAGTGCTCGGTGCCCCGGGTGAGCGCGACGTCGCCGGCGTTCAGCCAGACGGTTCCGCTGCTCTCGCCGACGATGGCCGCCCTGCCATGGGTCTGGCAGATCAGGGTCAGTGGCGCGTCGTCCTGAATGCTCATCGACCACGGCGCATCCAGCATCAACCGCAACACGAATGCGCCCCGCGCCCGCACCCCGTCGAGCAACCCGACCACGGCGTCCACATTCGGAGCCTATCGCCGCCCCTAGCGCGGGCGGTATGCGGCGAGAAATACGTCGACACCAGCGCGGGCGTAGGCGTCGACGTCGAAGTCGGCCAGTACGTTCGGCGCGCCGTCGAACAGCGCCTGATCGATCGGCCTGCCCACGATAAGAAACGCGAAATGCTCTGCAGCGAGCCAAGGTTCGGGTGCATTGAGGAGACCTCGGTCGTGCAGCCGGGTGAATGCGTCGGCCAGCACCGACAGTGTGCGCAGCGGCGCGTGCTCGTAGTAAAGCCGCGCCAGCTCGGGCAGCCGGTTGGCCTCGCCGATCACGAGTCGCCGCAGCTGCACGACCGGCTCCTGCAGCACCGCTCGCAGATAGTTGCCGGCGAGCGCGGTCAGGTCGGGCTCGACATCGGCGCTGTCAGCCAGCGCGGCGATTCGGTCCCGGATCGTGCCTGCGGCACTGTCGAGCGCGTCGGTGACGATCGCGAACAGCAGTTCGCGTTTCTCACCGAAATGTTTGTACACGGTCTGCTTCGACACCGTGGCTGCCGCGGCGACCTGGTCCATGCTGGTGCCCTGGTACCCGTTGCTCAAGAACAGCTGCTGACCCGCCGACAGGATCGTCTGCCGCTTCTGTGCCGACCGCCCGGGCAGAACCGCCTCCGTCATGCGTATAGCCCCATTCCTCGAGAGTACTAGACAGTCTAGTTCACCTTCGACTACAGTACTGTACCGTCTAGTTCCGTCCGATTGGAAGGCTCGCCATGACCACGACAACGACGTGTCCGCCCCTGGCCGATCGCATTACCAAATCGCTCCTCGGATACGGCGTGATTGCCGGCCCCATCTACGTCGTCGCGGTCGCCATGCAGGCGGCGACCCGGGATGGCTTCGACCCGACGCGGCATGTCGCCAGCCAACTCGCCAACGGCGACCTCGGCTGGATTCAGATCGCGACGTTCTTGGTCACCGGCGCGATGACCATCGCCGCGGCCGTCGGCGTCCGCCGCGCACTCGGGTCAGGGCCGTCGTCGGCGTGGGCGTCGGGGCTGATCGGCGGCTTCGGGGCAGCGTTGCTGGGCGCCGGATGTTTCCGCGCCGACCCGTCGGACGGATTCCCTCCCGGCACACCCGCCGGGATGGGCGAACCGACGTGGCACGGAATGACCCACTTCGCGGTGGCGGGCATCGGCTTCAGTTGTCTGATCGCGGCCTGTTTGGTCCTCGCCGCGCGCTTCGCCCGTAACGGCGAGGCCGGCTGGGCGTGGCTCTCCCGTTTCACCGGCGCGCTGTTCGCGGCGACGTTCGTGTTCATGGCGTCCGGCGTAGGCGGTGCGGTGGCGATCCTGCTGTTCACCGCCGCGGTCGTAATGGCCTGGGCATGGCTGACGGCGGTGTCGGTGAAGCTCTACAAGACCGTCGGCGCGTAGACGGACGCGTATGCGGTGGGGATGATCAACGATGGATCGTCTCGCTGGCGGTCGGTTGACTGATCCCCATGAACATGAGCCCTGCCGTCCTCCTTACCTCCATCGCCGCGATCGCCAGCGCCGCCGCAGGCGGAATGATGTACGTCTTCTCCACCTTCGTCATGCGCGGACTGGATCGCACCGGCCCGGTCAACGCGATCACCGCGATGCGTGGCATCAACGTCGAGGCGAACTCCAATGCGGCGTTCCTGCTTGCGTTCCTCGGCGCGGCATTGCTAGCGATCGCCGTCGGAGCCGTTGCGGTGCTTCAGATTCGGCAACCGGGTAGCGGATGGCTGTTGGCGGGCGCGATCCTCGGTGTGCTCGGCGCGATCATCACGATGGCGTTCAATGTGCCACTGAACAATCGCCTTGACACCGTGGACCCCGAGACGCTTTCGGTCGCCGACGCCGCCCACGAATGGCAGGCGTATCTATCGACGTGGACGGCGTGGAACCACGTCCGCACCGTCACCGCCGTCATCGCGTCGGCGCTGATGCTGATCGGGATTCGCTACCGCTGAGCGGCTAGCCCGGGGGCGCGAACCCGCCACCGTCGGGTGACGCGGGCGGTGGCAAAGGCTGCGGTGGCACGTGGGGCCCCGATGGCTGGGGCGCCCACTGTGGCGGTACACCCCACGACGGTGGTGGCGGGGCCTGCGCGGGTACGGGCCGCAGCCGTTGCAGCTCCCGCCGGTGCCGCTCGGCCAGCACGGCCGCGAGGACATACTGCGGGGGCACGCCGGGCGGTGGCGGTGGAGAGATGCGCGCGACCACGTCACCGGCAATGCGATACGCCATCTCGTCACGGATTCGGGGGTCCAATTGCGATGCCCGAGAAAGGAATTGGCGGGCGAGCTCCGCTTGTTCCGGGCTCAGCCCGGACAGCTGCAGCGACGACGCCCACCAAGCCAGGGAGGGCGGCATCGTCGGCGGCGGCGGGAGCTTCGGCCCGCGCTCGCTGATCACCATGGTGCCGGCGAAGACGTCCCCGATGCGTTTACCCCTCGGCGACAACATGCTGCAGATCACCGCGGGTCCCCCGAAGAACATCCAGATCTCCACCACCGACGCCAGCGCGCGAAACAGGGCCTGGCGGAGGCGTTCCGGGCCGCCATCATCGGAGACCACCCGCAGCCCGAGCGCCATCTTGCCCAGCGTCCTGCCCCGCGTCGCGCTCTCGAACGCCACGGGATAGCCGACGATGGTCAACACCGTGAAGATGACCAGCACCGCACCCGACAGCGCGGGATCGAGATCGCTGAGCGTCACCGCCCACAGCATCACGCCGAGGAGGTAGCCGATGAAGATCACCGCGATGTCGATGAGTGCCGACAGCGCCCGGACCGGAAGCTGAGCGATCTGCACGTCGAGGACGACGGCGTCACCGGTCACCATCTGTTCTGCCTGGCCGACCATAAGGTTGAACGCTACTAGGATTTGCCAGGTGGATGTCGACGCGTTCGTGCTCGCGCATCGCCCTACCTGGGACCGGCTCGACGTCCTGGTCAAGCGGCGCAGGCGGCTGACCGGCGCCGAGGTCGACGAACTGGTCGAGCTCTATCAACGGGTGTCGACCCATTTGTCGATGGTGCGCACGGCGTCGAGCGACTCGGTGCTCGTGGGCCGGTTGTCGTCGCTCGTTGCCCGGGCCCGTTCGGCGGTCACCAGTGCGCATGCACCCCTGTGGAGCGAGTTCGTCCGGTTCTGGACGGTGTCGTTCCCCGTAGTCGCCTACCGGTGCTGGCGGTGGTGGGCGGCCACGGCGGTGGCGTTCTTCGCCGTCACCGTGATCATCGCGCTGTGGGTTGCAGGCAACCCCGAAGTGCAGGCAAGCATCGGGACGCCCAGCGAGATAGACGAATTGGTCAACCACGATTTCGCGTCCTACTACAGCGAGCACCCGGCGGGGTCGTTCGCACTGCAGGTGTGGACCAACAACTTCTGGGTGGCCTGGAAATGTATTGCGTTCGCACTCCTGCTCGGCATACCGATCCCGTACGTGCTCTTCCAAAACGCCGCGAACCTCGGCCTCATCGCGGGCCTGATGTTCCACGCGGGGAAGGGCGACATCATGCTCGGCCTTCTCACCCCGCACGGACTGATCGAGCTGACCGCGGTGTTCTTGGCCGGCGCGGCGGGGATGCGACTGGGGTGGACGGTGGTCTCGCCCGGGAATCGGCCGCGCGGACAGGTGCTCGCCGAACGGGGCAGGGAGGTGGTCGCGGTCGCCATCGGACTTGTCGCCGTCCTGCTGGTCGCCGGGCTGATCGAGGCGCTCGTCACGCCATCGCCCTTACCGACATTCGCGCGCATCGGCATCGGCCTGCTGGCCGAGGCGGGCTTCCTGTTCTACGTCATCCACCTCGGCCGCAAAGCCGTCGCAGCCGGGGAGACCGGCGATGTGGACGAAGCGCCCGACGTGGTGCCGACGCTGTGACCTAGAGCCTGCCGGTGGCCTTCATCGCCAGATAGTGATCGGCCAGCGCGGGGGCCAACTCTTCTGGCGGTGCGTCGACGACGTCGACACCGCTGTGCCGCAACCGCGCCGCGATGCTCCGCCTGTCGTTGCGGGCGCGCTCTGCGGCCGCGGCGTCGTACACCTGTGCGGCGTCTGCCCGACCCGCGGCGAGCAGCTCGACGCGCGGGTCGGCGACCGCGGCCACCAGCACCTGGTGCTTGGCACACAGCTGCGGCAACACCGTCATCAAACCCTCGTCGAGTGCCGACGCGTTCAGATCGGTCATCAACACCACCAGCGCTCGCCGGCGCACGCGGCGCTGCACGGCGGCCACGATCGCGGTGGCGTCCGACTCCACCAAGGCGGGCTGCAGCGGCGCCATCGCCCCCACCAACTGCGCCAGCAGCTCGGTGCGCGACGCGTTGAACACGCCCGCGCGGCTCACCCGGTCGTGGGCCAGGAAGTCGACATGGTCACCGGCCCGCGAGGCCAATGCGGCCAACAGCAGCGCGGCGTCCATCGACCAGTCCAACCGCGGCCAGCCACTGGGATCGGCGGCGGTGGGATCGACGCCGACGCGCCCCGCGGAGGTGCGGCCGGTGTCCAAGACGATCACCACCCGGCGGTCCCGCTCGGGGCGCCACGTGCGCACCACGACATCGGCACGGCGCGCGGTGGCCCGCCAGTCGATGGACCTGACGTCGTCACCGATGACATATTCACGCAGAGAGTCGAATTCGGTGCCCTGCCCGCGGATCAGCACCGGAACCATGCCGTCCAGCTCGCGGAGCTTGGCCAGTCGCGACGGGAGATGCTTGCGCGACAGAAATGGCGGCAGGATGCGGACCTGCCACGGCACGCGGTGTGAACTCTGCCTGCCCGCGAGCCCAAGCGGTCCGATCGAGCGCGCGGTGACCAGCGCCGAGTGTTGATCACCCCGGCGTACTGGTCGCAGCCAGGTGGCGACTTGAACCCGTTGGCCCGCTGCGATTTCGAGGTCGTGGGTGCGTGGTGTGGCCCGCGCGCTCGGCGGCCACGCGTCACGTACCTGGCCGGCAAAGCGGCGGCGACCGGCGTTCTCGATCATCAGCTCGGCCGTGACGGTTTGACCCAGTCGCGCTGCGGTCTCCCCGGATCGGGTGAACGTCAGCCGCCTGGTGCTGGCGGCCAATGACACATCCACCACTATCGCGGCCACGAGGAGGCCGAACAGCACGGTGAATGCCGTTGCAGGCCAAGGTGATAGCGCGATCGGCAGAATACAGATCAGCGCCACCAGGCCGGTGCGGCCGGTGAGGACCACTATCGGGGTACCGGGACGGCCGCCAGGATGCCGTCGAGTACACCGTCGGGATTGGCGCCCTCCAGCTCGGCCTCCGGCCGCAGCGCCACCCGGTGTCGCAGTGTCGGGCGGGCCATCGCCTTGACATCGTCGGGAGTGACGTAGTTGCGGCCCGACAGCCATGCCCACGACCGCGCGGTGGCCAACAGTGCGGTCGCGCCACGCGGCGAAACGCCGAGCTGTAACGACGGCGAATGCCGTGTGGCACCGACGATGTCGACGATGTAGCCAAGCACCTCGTCGGCCACCAGAACGTCACGCACGGCGGCACGTCCGGCGGCCAGCTCGGCGACGCCGGCGACGGGCCGCACGGCTGACAGGTCACGCGGGTCGAAGCCGCGCGCGTGCCGGTCCAGGATCGCGATCTCCTGGTCGCGCGGCGGCAACGGCACATTCAGCTTCAGCAGGAACCGGTCCAACTGCGCCTCGGGCAGCTGGTAGGTGCCCTCGTACTCGATCGGGTTCTGGGTGGCCGCCACGATGAACGGGTCGGGCAGCGGACGCGGCTCCCCCTCGACGCTTACCTGCCGTTCTTCCATCGCCTCCAGCAGGGCTGCCTGCGTCTTCGGCGGTGTCCTGTTGATCTCGTCGGCGAGCAGCAGATTGGTGAAGACCGGGCCGGGGTGGAACTCGAATTCGGCGGTGCGCGCGTCGTACACAAGCGAGCCGGTGACATCGCCGGGCATCAGGTCCGGGGTGAACTGCACTCGCTTGAACTCCAGCTTCAGCGCCGCGGCCAGTGTGCGCACCAAGAGGGTCTTGGCGACGCCGGGCACGCCCTCGAGCAGTACGTGGCCGCGGCACAGAAGCGCAATCACAAGGCCGCTGACGACGGCGTCCTGACCGACGACCACCTTGGCGATTTCGGACCGCAAGGCCAGCAACGCGTTTCGTGCGGCGGTTCCGTCGGTGGTCTGGGCTACGGGCTGAGTCACGACTGTGCGACCTGCCTTTCGATGTTGTCGAGCGCGTGGGCAAGGTTTACCAGGTCGGTGTCGGCGGCGGGCGGCGGACCGAACAGCGCGTGCCGCAGCGCTTCCGGATCAGCTCCGCTGCGCTGCGCGACCGTCTGGACGATGGCAGCCGGCTCGGCGGTAGGCCCGAGGCCCAGCCGGGGCAGTAGCCGCTGCAGTGTCGCCGTCCGCAGCGCCTCGGCGGCGCGATCCCGTGCGCGATGGGACCGGTAGAGCCGTCCGCGGCCCTCGACGGTCTCCGAGGCGCGCACCACGACCGGAAGTTGCTCGGCGACAAGGGGACCGACTCGTCGGCCTTTCCATAGCGCAAGCAACAGGACCACCAGGCACAGCTGGATGACGATCCACCTCACCTGGTCGGGAATGAGATCGGAAATGTCCGCTGCTCCAGACGATTGACCCTCGGTGTGCTGGGGCGCGTACCAGACGACCCGCGGTTGGGTGCCCGCGAGGTTCATCGCGAGGGCGGCGTTGCCCTGTTTGAGCAGACCGGAGTTCGTCATGAAGTCCGCCGTGCCGACGACCGTCACGGTGCGACCCGCGTCGGTGTAGCGGACCAATGCGCCTTCGTAGCAGCGCGTCACGGGCACGTCGCCGGAGGCCTTGAAGCTGTCGCTGGCTCCCAGTTGCACATCGCCTGCGCGGGTGGCCTCGCGCAGGTCGCAGTCCGGCGGGCCGCCCATACTGCCTGCCGCGTCACGGCGAACCTCCGGCGCAAGGATCTCTCTGGTCCGCGATATCGGCTCGACAACGAGCCTGTCGCCGGGTACGGCAGCCAGCCGTCGCAGCAGATCCTCGTCGACGAGGTGGGACGTCTGCGTCGTCACCACCAATGTGTTCGGCCCGGCAGCCCGCTCGACCGCGGCGATGTCGTCGGCGACGATCACGTCGACGCCGCGATCGTGCAACAGCGTGACCAGCGCGTGGGCACCGTCGGGAGAGGTTGCGGCAGCGTCCATCCGGCCGCCGGGCCTCGGCGCCGTCAGATAGATGCCGACTGTGGAGACGGCGGCGACGACGATCAGCGCCAGCAGGACCCAGCGGGCAGATCGCCAGCGTTGTACGACCGTCGGCGTGACGGCGGTATCGGTGAGCGTCATCGGACCACCGTCCAGGCGTCCGCGGCGGCGGACACGGCGGGCGACCCAGACGTCGTGCGACCGCGGGAGCGCAAGTGTCGGTCGAGGTCTGCGATCATCCGGTAGGCGGGCTCGGTGCCTGGCCGCTCACCGTAGGTGACGTCGTTGAAAGCATCTGCGGCTTGCAGCAATTCGCCTGCCAGATCCGCTAGCGCCGCACCGGCATCCTTGGCGAGTTCGGTGGCGGTGCGACCGGGTACCGGGTTGAGCACGCCGTCTTCCTCGAGTTGGCGGGCGATGGCTCTGAGGCGATGGCGGATGGCGGCGGCCCAATTGCCCACGGCCGCATACTGTTCGGCGGCGGCGCGGTGCTGGGCGGCGCTGAGCTCCTGCGAGTCGAACAGGGCAGAGTCGCCGCCGCGGTTGGTGCGCATGGTGCGGCGCGCGATTCGCACGGCCACCACGATCGCGACCACGAGAAGGACCATCAGCACGCTGATGGTGAACCAGCCACCAGGCAGCGACGAGCCTTCCTGGACGATGCGGTAGAGCAGGTCATCCAGCCACTCCAGGAGGCGTTCGGTCAGAGATCCCTTGGGGTAGATGGGTTTTGCGAGTTCGTGTTGGGCCGCCTCGTGGGCGGTGTCGCGGTCGATGTCTAGTGGCGGGCACGTCACTGATGCCGGATGAGCCACAGGTGGTCGGTGGAGTCCGGCGACGCTCCCGGCGGGATCGACGCGCCGGTCTGCAACACCAGGTCGAAGGCCTCGGCGCGGATCCGTCGGTCGGTGTACAGCAGCACCACCGCGCCCGCGCTGAACGGGGCGGTGATGATCTGGCCGACCGCGCCGCCGATTGCGACCAGCGTGAGGGCGATCAACGTCGTCGTCGTCGATTCCGAACCCAGCAGCAGGATCTGGCCGGTGAGGCTGAACGGTATCGACACCGCTCCTGCGACGATGCCGGCGACGAGCGAGACCAGCAACCGGATGCCCAGCACCCGCCAGAAGTCACCCCTGACCAGTTTGATCGACCGCGGAATCGCCTGGAACACGCCAAGTCGCTCCAACACGATCAGCGGCGGCGCGAAACTGAGCACTGTCCAGAGGTAAACCAGCAATGCGATCAATCCGAAGCCCAGGGGGATGGCGAGGATGATCGCAGCGGCGCTGCTGACATACAGGACGAGCACGACGACGAACACCACCACGCCGACGAGCAGGACCACGCCCAGAAGCCACAGCAGCGTGTAGCCGAGCAGGGCGAGCAGTCGCCCGCGGACCCGGTGCCACGCCTCGCCGATGGTGATACCTGTACCGAACACCGCCCGCCCCACGATGACCGTCAGCATGCCGCTCAGCAGGATCGACGACAGCAGCGTGGTGATCGCGCTGGCGATGCCGGAGGCCGACGAACCCAGCGCCGCGGCCGTCGACACCTGCTCGCCGTGCAGCACCCCGAGCTCCCCGGTCGCGGCCAGCGGACCGACCTGCAAGGCCAGCGCGATGATCTGAGCGATCACCACCACGACCGTCGTCAGCCCCAGGGTCGCCTTGGGGTTCGTCCGGATGTAGGCGACCGCGCCGTTGAGGATGTCGGTCAAGGTCAGCGGCCGCAGCGGGATCACGCCCGGTTTGAGTGCCGGTGGTGGCGCGGGCGGGGCGTAATACCCCGGTGGAGGGTAGCCGGGCGGCGGGTAGCCCGGATAGCCAGGCGGCGCATAGGCCTGATATCCAGGCGAAGGGTAGGGCTGATAAGCGGGCGGCGAGTACCCCGCGTAACCAGGCGGTGGGTAACCGGGCGGCGGGTACCCCGGCGGCGGCGGGCCGGGCTGGCCGAACCCGCCGGCGTCGTTGCTCATGGGCACCATCCTGTCGATCACCGCCAAGATTGACAACGTGGCCGACAGCGCGACGCGGACTCCCCGCGCGACGAGGCTACGGTGGCCGCATGCCGACCGACATCACCGTGCGTGGGACATTCACCGCGTTCCAGGCGCCCGAACGCGGGACCGTACACGCCACCATCGCCTACGAGGGTGCCGCGATGGAACCGGTCTACGAGCGGGTGGCGCGTGACCTGGAAGCCGTCAAGGCGTCCGTCACTCCTCTGAAGACCGGGGATCACGGCCCCGTGACGTGGTGGTCCGCCGAGCAGTTGCGCACCTGGTCGAACCGGCCGTGGAACAAAGACGGCGAGCTGCTGCCGCTGGTGCATCACGCCAGCGTGGGGATCGAGGTGAAGTTCCGCGACTTCTCGTCGCTGTCGCGGTGGGTCGGCCAGCACGTCGCGAACACCGAGGGCTTCCGGGTCTCGCACGTCGAGTGGGCGCTCACGTCGAAACGGCGAACGGAGTTGCAGCGCCAGGTCCGCACTCGGGCGGTCGAAGACGCCGTCCTGCGCGCGCAGCAGTACGCCGACGCGCTCGGGGTCGGCAAGATTCGGCCGGTCGCCATCGCCGACGCGGGAATGCTCGGTGCGAGTTTGCATCCCGAGGGTGGCGGGGGCGCCGGCTACCTGCGCGCGGCCCCTGCGCTCGGCGGCGCGCCGGAGGTCGAACTGCTGCCCGAGCACATCGAGGTCTCGGCGGCGGTCGACGCGCGGTTCGTCGGCGAGGACTCCGCGGGCACGGCGTAGCGTTTGCGTCATGGCGGAACTCAAGGACCGGCTGCGGGCAGATCTGACCGCTGCGATGAAGTCGAAGGACCGGTTGCGCACTGCGACACTGCGAATGCTGCTGTCGGCGGTCCAAACCGAAGAGGTGTCGGGCAAGGAGTCGCGGGAGCTCTCCGATGCCGATGTGCTCAAGGTATTGGCCCGGGAGGCGAGGAAGCGCAGCGAGTCGGCGGAGATCTACACGCAGAACGGCCGCGGCGAGCTGGCGGCCAATGAGCACGCGGAGGCCCGCATCATCGACGAATATCTGCCGACGCCGTTGACCGAAGCGGAACTGGCCGACGTGGTCGACACGGCCATCGCGCAGGTGGCAGAGCAGACGGGGGAAGCACCCGGCATGAAGCAGATGGGCCAGGTGATGAAGGCCGCGACGGCCATCGCCGCAGGCAAGGCCGACGGCGGGCGACTCTCCGCGGCGGTCAAAGCCAGGCTGTAGCCCTTTCGGCTGTTTCCTCGTCAGATACCCGGGTACGGCGTTGGGTTACCGCCATCATCCCTCGGGGGGTGGCGGGTCCAGCATCTGAACGGACTTGCCGTCCCAGTGATAACGAACGGTCGTGACGATGCCGTCGTCGCAGGCGGTGCAACTCTGCCCGCTGCGGTACTTCAGCACCACGGTGTCCTTCGTCGACGTGTCGGTATCCAGCGACGTCAACCCGTACGCGCGGAGCGTGCCCGTGCCGAGGTATCTGCCGCGATGAAACATCATCGCCTGAACCGGGGAGCTGCCGGTCCCGCCGTCGATCATGACGAGCATCGTTGACAGATCCGCGCACGGGTCGTAGTCGGAGTAGATGGGTGTGGGATTCCACGGCCTGCCGGTCTGCGGCTCCGGAGGAAGCTTCGAAAGCCCTTCGTGCAGAGCGGTTTCTGCGTCCGGACCGCATGCCGGTTCTGAATTGGACGGCGCGGCAGCGGTCGCCGATGCGCTGATGGGCGGCGGTACCGCCGGCGATGGTGCCGAGGCCACGCTCGACGCGGTAGTCGTCGAGCTGCGACTATCCAGGAAGAGCGCGGTGAGTCCTGCTCCCACCGCGACACCGACGACGCCTACGACTATCGCCACGATCCATGCGCGGCCGGAAAGTGCGGGCATCCCATGCTCCCATCCTGGGCACCGCCGGGTCAGGGGTTAACGGTAGTTGATGACTTGCTGCGATCCTGGTTGGCAATAGTCTCGGCACATTAGACGATGAAGCGGCCAACTGGGCCTGAGGAGGTCAACACAATGGCACTGACAGGGTTCGAGGCGTTCGCGATGGCAGCCGGTGCGCGATGAGGAGCCTCGATGAAATCCGCGGGGCCCTCGAGAAGTGTTACTCCTCGATGGAAGCCCTTTGTGCCGACCTGGGCGACGCCGAGTGGCAGGTCCAATCTCTGTGCCCGGACTGGAACGTCCGTGATGTGGTCAGCCACGTCACGAGCATCGAAGCGGTGATGACCGGTTGGCTTCCTGAGGACGCTTCGACGCCGCCGCCCTTCGAGCGGGCCGCAGAGTTCGAGCGCGGGACCGCTGAACTCGACAACGCGGCCTTCGCCGAACGGGTCCGCGCGACCTATGACCGCAGGTGCCGGGACCTCGCCTCCCTCTCGAGCGAAGATCTCGAGCGCCCGTCGTGGATGCCGGTCGGCCCCGGCACATACGGACGATTCCTCGAAATCCGCGTCTTCGATTTCTGGGTTCATGAGCGCGACATCGCGACCCCGCTCGGGCGGGTGACCGACGACACCGGCGTCACTGCCGAGATCGCGCTGGGCGAGGTGGAAGGTTCGCTGGGCTACATCGTCGGCAAGAAGGTCGGCGTACCCGACGGAAAGAGCATCGCTTTCCATCTCGCCGGGCCGATCGTTCGCGAGCTCGATGTGCTCGTCGACGGCCGTGCCAAGCGGGTCGACCAGCTGGAGAACCCCGACGTCGAGATCATCACCGACTCAACGACATTCATCCAGCTCGCCTGCGGACGCATCGATCCTCAGGTCTCGATCGACTCTGGCGCGATCACCTGGAAGGGCGACGCCAAATTGGGCGAGCAGGCCGCCCGCAACCTCAGGTTCACGATGTGACGAACCATCCCGATTCGGTCGACTTCCACTTCGACATCATGTGCCCCTACGCCTACCAGACCTCGTTGTGGATTCGCGAGGTACGCGAACTGACCGGCCTGTCGGTGAACTGGCGGTTTTTCAGCCTCGAAGAGATCAACCGCCAAGTTGGCAAGAAACACCCGTGGGAACGCGAGTGGTCCTACGGCTGGTCGATGATGCGTATCGGTGCCCTTCTCCGACGCACGTCGATGGCCGACCTCGACGCCTGGTACGGCCGCGCCGGCAAGGCGCTGCACATTGATGGGCACAAGCCGCACGAAAAGGCCGTGGCCCAACACCTACTCGCGGAACTCGGCTTCGACCCGGGGCTCGTCGACCAGGCCATGGCCGATCCCACCACCAGTGACGAGGTGATGGTCGAGCATCAGCGGGTGGTCGACGCCAGCGGCTACGGCGTACCGACGATGTTCTTCCCCGACGGCCAGTGCCTCTTCGGCCCGGTGCTCGTCGATCCGCCCACCGGGCAAGCGGCCGTGCGACTTTGGGATGCCGTGGTCGCCTGGACGGAATTCCCTCATCTCTATGAGCTACAGCGACCGAAGACCCCCGACGACGAACGGCTGATCACGCAGACCTTCCTCCCGTATCTCGAGGCACGTGACTGGGTATCGATCAACCGCGGCGAGGTCATCAGCTTCGACGCCGCGGGACCCGAACGGAGTTCGGATGGGTGACACGTGTCTGGGTCGTGCTCATCATGGGCTTGACTTGCCGTGAGTCGATGTATCATTCGACCGGATCAAGACCGGGGGTGCGCCGGTCGAGACGGCGTTAGCCAGTCGGAGAAGCGATGAAGGATATTCTGATCGGCGTCGCTGTCTTCGCGATCATATTCGGCGGCGCATTGTTGGGGATGTTCCTCGGGAAGATCCTTCCCGATCAGCATCTGAGCACCGACTCTCGCGACGTCATCAGAATTGTAATGGCAATGCTGGCAACACTATCGGCAGTGGTGCTCGGTCTTCTCACCGGTTCATCCATGACCTCCCTCGGCGAGAAGGAGGGTGAATTACGTAGTGCAGGCGTGCAATTCATCATGTTGGATCGGACCTTGGCCGAATACGGACCGGAGACCGCCCACACCCGGGTTCTGCTCAAGGAACTACTCGCCGAGAGAATAGGCCAGATCTGGCCGGAGGAAGATAGTCCGGTGTCGCTCACGGCACTCGGCAGCGGGGCCGGTATCAACCTGGTCCAGCGGGATCTCTTTGCCCTGTCACCGCAGACGGAACAACAGCGGTGGCTGAAGTCGAATGGGTTGGAGATCACCAACAAGATAGCGGAGTCGCGGTGGACGACCATCGAGCAGATCGGCAGCCGGTTCCCCTGGGGGTTCTTCATGGTCGTCGTGGCTTGGCTGGCGGTCATCTTCGCCAGTTTCGGGCTCTTCGCGCCGCGCAACGCCAGCATGGCGGCAGCATTGTTGATAGCCTCGCTGGCACTTGCCGTGCCCATCTTCATGATGCTCGAAATGGATCAGCCTTATGGTGGGCTCGTCAAGATCCCCAGCACTTCCTTGCGCGTCGCCTTGGATCAACTGGGCGAATCGTGACCGACCTATTTACGACAACAGCCGGATGACTTGTCGCAGCGGTTCGGGCGACGTCCCAATCTCACCAATGAATGGGTGTGACAGTTCCAAGACCAGGAACACGTTTGTCGCCACCAGCACGCCGAGAATGGCAACCATCACATAGTGCGTGGCGGGTTTCTCGACGCCATAAATGATGGCGCAGCCCACCAGCAGGGAGCTGGTCAGCCAAATGACCGCCCACAGTGACCAAGGCGGCCCGACATCCGTGCGAGCTTGCAGTACCCGTTGCGTGCGGGCCTGACTAAGACTGTCGAGATTGCTGAAAGAGGCTGAAAGTAAAGTCTTTTGGGCGTCGGTGTGCGCCTGGACTTGTTCATAAGTCGAATAGAGTCGCGCCAAAGCTTTGTCGGCCTCAGGGTAGGAACCCCCTTTGGCGGCTACGCTCCATTCGACTAACGCTGCCTGCTCGTATTCGAGTAGAGCCTTCCGGATCCGGTCGTGATCGGGTTGGTCGAACACCGAGACGACCTGGGCGAGCTGCACACCCGCCGCTCCTTCGGTCCGTGCCCTCCCGTCCGCATCGCCGATCTGGCCCCACATTGCGGATACGACGAAGCCAATGAAGAACGCGAACACGAAGCCGATCACCCCAAAGGCGAACTTGATGACATCGTTGTGCTCTTCGCCCTTGAGGTTGGGGAATTGATGACGCACAAACTTTTGAAGAAGCAGCGCTCCGCCTGCGAGGACAATGACGATTCCGAGCAACAGCAACCACGCTGGGAGATTGCTCACCAGCCATTGACTCACGACTCGGCTCCTTCTATGACGACACGACCGACAGCTCGGGTGCGCGATTGCCCGCCTGCGTCAAACGGTGGTAGGTAAGCGGCTTCTCGACTGTAGGAGGCCCTGATGATTGCGGACATGCGATTGGGAATTATCCGGATAGAGGGGCTGGCCGTGCGAGGCGCTTTGAGCGGCGGCAAGGGGCACCCCACCCCTCATACCTAGGTTTAGGTACAGCAGTTGGGGTCAAGCACGACGCACAAGGCACCGACCGCATCGCGATGTGGCCGGTGGTAGACGTTCATCCCTCGCCGGTCGGATTCGACAAGTCCAGCGCGCCTAAGTTGGCTGAGGTGGTGACTGACAGTTGATTCGGTCAAGCCCAACGCTTTCGACAGGTCGCCGCTGTTCTCCGCGCCGGTAGCAGAGCTGAACAGGTAGGACATGATCTTCACGCGGGCGGGGTCGGCAAGAGCTTTGAGCCGAAGGGCGACATGCAGGGCGTCTTCGTCACTCATCGGACCGGCTGCCACAGGCGCACAGCAGACCGGCGCAGACATGTCGATCACCGGCAGGGTCTTGGGCATGCGAGCCATCGTGCCACGCATCTTGACATATATCAAAAAGGTGACATGCTGGGTTGGCGTACAACTTCGATATATGTCTCACAGGTAGGGAGGATCAATCCATGTCCCGGATGCAGTTAGCGCTGAACGTTGACGACCTTGACGAGGCGGTCACGTTCTACTCCAAGCTGTTCAATACCGCGCCAGCGAAGGTTAAAGAGGGTTATGCGAACTTCGCCGTTACCGAGCCGCCACTCAAGCTGGTGTTGCTCGAAAATCCCGGCAGTGGGGGCACCATCAACCACCTCGGTGTCGAGGTCGGTTCCAGTGAACAGGTGCACGCCGAAATCGCCCGATTGAGCGGCGAAGGACTGTTCACCGACGAAGAGATTGGCACGACGTGCTGCTTCGCAACCCAGGACAAGGTCTGGGTAACCGGCCCGGCGGGTGAGAAGTGGGAGGTCTACACGGTGTTGGCCGACTCGGAGACGTTCGGGTCCAGTCCGCAGCATGTTGACCCAAGCCAGCACGGCGGGACATGTTGCGGGGGCCAGGCCGCCGACCAGGCGGATTCCGAGGCGTCCTGCTGCTGAGCACGCACACGGACGTTCTTGTGATCTGATTCGATGGCTGTCAATATCGATGGATGTCGAAATCGCAGTTCCTGTTGACCGAGGTTTCCGAATGCGATGTGGCCCCGTTGGCGCGCGAACCACTGTCGGGCGACGCGGCAGTGGAATTGGCGGGGATGCTCAAAGCGCTTTCCGATCCAGTGCGACTTCGGCTCCTAAGCGTTGTGGCGAGCCATACCGGCGGTGAGGCGTGTGTATGCGACATCTCGGTGGGCATAGAGGTCACTCAGCCGACCATCTCCCATCATTTCAAGGTGCTGCGTACCGCTGGCCTGCTTGATAGCGAACGGCGCGGGTCGTGGGTGTACTACCGCGTGATTCCCGAGGCGCTAAACAAGCTGGCGCATGTTCTGGGTGCTGACATCTCGGTCGGAGGCCGGTAGTGGACGCCTTCGGGCTGCCGCGTCGGCTCCTCGCCGAGTTCGTGGGTAGTGCCCTGCTGGTAACCGTGGTGGTTGGCTCCGGAATCGCTGCGGCGCAACTTTCTGCCAACGATGTCGGGCTGCAGCTGTTGGAGAACTCTACTGCGACGGTGTTCGGCCTGGCGGTGCTGATTCTGATGTTCGGCCCGGTGTCCGGCGCACACTTCAACCCCGTTGTCACGATCGCTGATTGGCTGCTGGGCCGCCGGTCGGGCAGCGGGATCGCGAGCCGCGACGCCGTTGCTTACGTGCTAGTCCAAGTTTCCGGCGCGGTGGCCGGCTCGTGGCTTGCGAACCTCATGTTTGACCGCCGCGTATTCGAGCTGGCCACCAAGGACCGGATTACCATCGGGCACCTTGTCGGCGAGGTTGTCGCCACCGCGGGGCTGATCGCTCTGATCTTCACCTTGGCTCGTACCGGGCGCGCGGGGCTTTCCGCGGCAGCGGTCGGCGCGTACATCGGAGCCGCCTACTGGTTCACCAGCTCAACATCTTTCGCAAACCCGGCCGTGACGGTCGGACGAATGTTTTCCGACAGCTTCGCGGGAATTGCTCCTGCTTCTGCGCCTGGATTTATCGCCGCCCAACTCGCGGGCGCGCTAGTCGGTTTGGCGTTGATCGTCACGCTCTACCCCGACGCCGCGCAGACCGCTGACGAAGTTGTCGTACCTCACCACCGCAGTGAATCAAATACCAAGCGCAATGCCGACCAAAGGAGCTCGTCGTGACCGATTCGCCTCCAATCCACCATCTGGCCCGCGATCTATCCATCGATCAGCAGCTCGCCCTAAAGACCGCCGCCACCCGGCTTGAGCGAGACTTCGACGGAACGCTCGGAGTGGAAACCATTGAGCGGTTCCTGCATTCCTCGTACGACCAATTCGCGGGCCGTGCCACCATCCCGAACTTTCTACCGCTGCTCGCCGAACGGTTCGCCCGCCAGAGACTCAATGCCCTTGCGAGGGTCGAGGGCAAGGTGGCAGATGGCAAACCAACGGTGCTGTTCTTGTGCACTCACAACGCTGGCCGGTCGCAGATGGCTCTCGGGTTTTTCGCTCACCTCGCGGGCGACGGCGGTGTCGCGTGGTCAGGCGGCTCCGAGCCAGCCAACGAAATCAACCCCTCAGCGATTCAAGCAATGGACGAGGTCGGCATCGACATCACTGCCGAGTTCCCTAAGCCCTGGACGGACGAAATCGTGCGAGCGGCAGACGTTGTCATCACGATGGGCTGCGGCGACGCTTGTCCGATCTTCCCCGGCAAGCGATACGTCAACTGGGAACTTCCCGACCCCGCAGGGCAGTCCGTCGATGCAGTCCGACCAATCCGTGATGACATCGAAGAACGGGTCCGCCGTCTACTTTCCGAACTGGGCATTGCATCCAAGCAGTAGGACAAACGACGGATGGCTCAACCGACCATGCCGTCACTGACAGAGAGAGAAAAAGTCCCTGACCAGAATTTTTGGTCAGGGCCTGTGATCTGCGACGACGCGAGTCGGGGTGGCGGGATTCGAACCCACGACCTCTTCGTCCCGAACGAAGCGCGCTACCAAGCTGCGCCACACCCCGCGTGAAGCCACGACAGCGTATCGCACCCGCGAGGTGTGCTGCCAAATCGATATCGGCCCCCCCACGCGCACAAAGTCCCTGGGGAATCGGACACGGTTTGGCGACGGAGGTCACGCCACGCCGCGGGATGGATCTGGATTGTCGGTGTTGTTATGCACAATGACGGCAGATAGCCGCGTAACTGTTGAAGCGAGGCGCGAGATGACCGGGTTGGGAGCGTCCATCTATGTGGGCTTCTTCGCCCTGGCGGCGTTGTGGCTGTTTCTGACCTCCGACGGGCCCCTCACCAAGGGCTCCGACGATCAGAGCCAGCGGCCCGAACGCTCGAATTCGACGAGCACCCCGGCGGCCGTTGACGGGTCCAACCCCGCACTGGCCAGCCACTCGTCGCTGAAGTAGGTGTCGGTGTAGCGATCGCCGCTGTCGGCGATCAGCGTCACCACCGATCCGCTCCGCCCGTCTGCGACCATCTCGGCCAGCAGGCAGAACGCTCCCCACAGATTCGTACCGGTTGACGGTCCCACTCGGCGGCCGAGCACTGCGCTTACATGCCGCGCGGCGGCGACGGACGCGGCGTCGGGCACCGTGATCATTCGGTCCACCACGTGGGGCAGGAAGGACGGCTCGACCCGCGGCCTGCCGATGCCCTCGATCCGCGACGACTTCGCGGTGACGACATCGTCGCGGCCTTGGGCATAGGCCGGGAAGAAGGCCGAGTTCTCCGGGTCGACCACGCACAACCTGGTGGCGTAGCGGCGGTACCGGATATAGCGCCCGATCGTGGCGCTGGTTCCGCCGGTGCCAGCGCCGACGACGATCCACTCAGGAATCGGATGCGCCTCCTGGCCCATCTGCACATAGATCGACTCGGCGATGTTGTTGTTGCCGCGCCAGTCGGTGGCCCGCTCGGCGTTGGTGAACTGGTCCAGATAGTGGCCGCCCGTCTCCTCGGCGAGCCGCTCCGCCTCGGCGTACACCTGCGAGGATTCAGCGACGAAATGGCAACGGCCGCCTTGTGATTCGATGAGGGCGATCTTCGACGCACTTGTCGACGACGGCATCACCGCGATGAACGGCAGGCCCAGCAACGCAGCGAAGTAGGCTTCGGAAACCGCCGTCGATCCCGACGATGCTTCGATGACGGTGGTGTGCTCACCGATCCAGCCGTTGCACAGCGCGTACAGGAACAGCGACCGCGCCAACCGGTGTTTGAGGCTGCCGGTGATGTGAGTGGATTCGTCCTTGAGGTACAGCTCGACGTCGACGCCGTCGCACCAGGCCGACGGAAGCGGGTAGCGCAACAGGTGGGTGTCGGCGCTGCGCCGGGCGTCGGCCTCGATCAACCGAACCGCGTTGTCCGCCCACGGGCGTGGTTGGCTGCGAGCCGCGCTCGATGGCGCGTCGTTCACCGCACCGAGGCGTCGGGTGGGATTGCCCCACCCTCATCCCGGCGTCGCGACCGCCGGTCGGCGCCGCCACCAGAGTCAACAGCGTCGCCTCGGGCCTGCAGCAGAACCGCAGCGGAGCGAACGGCGACGTGCCGATGCCTGCCGAGACGTGCAAAGCCGTATTGGCACCCCACTTCGACGCGCCCTTGGCCCGTGACCGGTCCAGGTCGCAGTTGGTGACGATGGCCCCGTAGAACGGCAGGCAGAGCTGGCCGCCGTGGGTATGGCCCGCCATCACCAGCTGATAGCCGTCGGTGGCGAACCGATCCAGCACGCGTGGCTCTGGCGAGTGCGTCAGACCGAGCCGCAGGTTCGCGGTCGGATCGGCGGGGCCGGCGATCGTCTCGTACCGGTCGCGCTTGAGGTGGGGATCGTCTACTCCCGCAGCGGCGATCCGCAGCCCGGCCACCTCGACGTCGCGGCGCGTGTGCGTCATGTCGAGCCAGCCACGCTCGGTGAACGCGGCCCGCAGGTCCTGCCAGGGCAGCGGCTGGCCGTATGACCGGTGCGACGGCTGGGTGATGTAGTTGACGGGGTTCTTCAGCCGTGGACCGAAGTAGTCGTTGCTGCCGAACACGAAGACGCCCGGCACGGACAGCAGGTCGCCAAGGCTCTGTACGACGGCGGGCACTGCCCTCGGATGGGCGAGGTTGTCGCCGGTGTTGACCACGAGATCCGGCTCCAGGCCGGCCAGCTCGCGCAGCCAGGCCTGCTTGCGCTTCTGGCTGGGCCGCATGTGGATGTCGCTGATGTGCAGCACCCGCAGCGGCGTCGAACCCGGGGTCAGTACGGGCATCGTGACCTCGCGCGTCACGAACGCATTCCGCTCGATGATCGACGCGTAGCCGATCCCGGCGACGAGAGTGCCGGCGGCCACAGCGGCAGAATTCTTCAGAATCGAAGCGGCGGGCATGGAAGGCAGCCTACTGCCAGTCGCGCGCCCACACCGTTCTCACCCGCCGGGCGTTACCCCGGCCACATCGATCACGGGGGTGGCGCAGGAGGTGGCGGCCCCAGCACCGGAACAGTGATCGGCGGCAGGCCGGGGATCTCGATCACCGTCGAGCCCACTTCGGGCGGAAGGCCCGGGATCGGCACGCCGGCCGGCGGCGGCGGCGGTGGCGGTGGGATGCCGTTGCTGATCTGGAGGGTGATGATCGAGCCGGGTACCGTCTGGCCGCTGGGCGAAGTGCCGACGACCGCACCGGCTGGCGCAGTGCTGTTGACGGAGTTGGCCTGGTCGGCCACCTGGAAGCCGGCCTCTTTTACTCGCTGCCGCGCAAGGTCCTGGGTCATGCCCGACACGCTGGGCACCTTCGAGCCCGGCGCCCCGTCGACGTAGCGGGGATCTGTCGGTGGCAACGCCACAGGACCGAAGTTGTTCGCGATTGGCTTCATGGCGGTAAACCAGGTCCGGGCAGGCTCATTGCCGCCGAACAGGTCGCCGGACCCGCACTGGCGCAGCGGGAAGGAACACAGGTCCGACGGTGTGGCGGAGTCATCGTAGATGTAGTTGGCGGCCGCGTAGTGGTTGGTGAAGCCGAGGAAGCCCGACGACCGGTGCGCCTCGGTGGTGCCCGTCTTGCCGGACATCGGCAGGTCCCAACCCGCCGACCCGGCCGAGCCTGCCGCGGTACCCGAGCCCTGGTCGTCATGGCTCATCGCGTTGGCCATCGTGTTGGCCAGGCCCTCGGGAACCACCTGTTCACATGTTTCGGTGGTGACGGACACCTCGGTGCCGTGGCGGTCGTAGACCTTGTCGATCGGATTCGGTGGGCACCAGACGCCACCGGAGCCGAGCGTGGCGGCGACGTTCGACAATTCGAGCGCGTTGACCTCGATCGGACCCAATGTGAACGAGCCGAGGTTCTGCCGCTTGACGAAATCGGCGAGGCTCTCGTTGCTCTCCGGGTCATAGTCGCGGGCAGTGCCGGGCAGCGCGTAGGACCGCAGGCCCAACTTCACCGCCATGTCAACCGTGCGCTGCACTCCGACCTGTGAAATGAGCTTCGCGAACGCGGTGTTGGGCGAGGTCGCCAGCGCATCGGTGACATTCATCTGGCCGCGATAGTTCCCGGCGTTCTGCACACACCACGTCGCGGGCGGGCAGCCCTTGGCGCCGCCGCTGCCGAGCCCCTTGGCCTCGAATCGGCTCGGCGCATCGAGTTGCGCGTTGATGCCCATGCCCATGTCCAGCGCGGCGGCGGTGGTGAATATCTTGAAGATCGAGCCAGCACCGTCGCCGACGAGTGAAAATGGTTGCGGCTGCATGGTTTCGCCGGCGTCGAGGTTCAAGCCATAGGCGCGGTTGCTGGCCATCGCCAGCACCGGATGGGAATCCTTGCCCGGTTTGACCACACTCATCACGCTGGCGATGCCTGCGGCGTCAGGGCTCGCGATCCCGTCGATCGCGGACTTCACCGGGCCCTGCACGTCGGGGTCGAGCGTGGTCTTGATCAGGTAGCCGCCCCGCGACACCTGATCCTTGCTGATGCCGGCGCGGGCCAGGTAGTCCAGCACGTAGTCGCAGAAGAAGGCGCGGTCGCCGGCCGCGATGCAGCCGCGGGGTATCTCCTGGGGCTGGGGCAGGATGCCCAGCGGCTGCTCCTTGGCGGCGCGCAATGCCTCCGCCTCCTGCGGCAGGTTGTCGATCATGGTGTCGAGCACGAGGTTGCGGCGGGCCAGCGCGCCGTCGGGGTTCGTGTACGGGTTGAGGGTGCTGGTGGACTGCACCATGCCGGCCAGCAGGGCGGCCTGCTGCCAGTTCAACTCGGAGGCGTTGATGCCGAAGTAGGTCTGCGCGGCGTCCTGCACACCGAACGCGTTGTTGCCGAACGACACCAGGTTCAGATAGCGGGTGAGGATCTCCGGCTTGGTGAACGTCTTGTCCAGCGTCAGCGCCATCCGGATCTCGCGCAGCTTGCGGGCCGGGGTGGTCTCGATCGCAGCCCGTTTCTCCGCGTCTGTCTGCGCGATCACCAGCAGCTGATAGTTCTTCACGTACTGCTGCTCGATGGTGGAGCCGCCGCGGGTGTCGGCGTTGCCCGACATGTAGCCCGACAGTCCCGTCAGGGTGCCCTTCCAGTCGACGCCGTTGTGCTCGGCAAACCGTTTGTCCTCGATCGAGACGATGGCCAGCTTCATCGTGTTGGCGATCTGGTCGCTGGGCACCTCGAACCGGCGCTGCGAATACAGCCACGCGATGACGTTGCCTTTGGCGTCCACCATCGTCGAGACCCCTGGCACCTCGCCCTCGACGAGTTGGGCCGAGCCGTTAGCAACCACATCGGACGCCCGGTTCGACATCAGACCGAACCCGCCGACCACGGGAAACATCAGCCCCGCGGCCACCACGCTGGCCAATAGGCAGCACCAAGCGAGCTTGATGACCGTGACCGTCGCCGGTGGTCGATTCGGGGGGCGCTCCGGCATGCCCTACAGAGTAACTAGGTCGGCGGTCGAACTCCCTGCCGCGGCCAGATTGCCAGCATAAAGGGGCTTACGGGCCAGTTTGCCATCCGTCATGATCTTGAGACGGCACGGTTGTCCCAAAAAAGGGGCAAACAAACTGTTGCGTAAATACCCTGTGACCACCTAGCTTGTACCTACAGTGCGATTCAGGTAACAAAGACCTGCGCAATGTGGCGTAGATCGCATCAGCGTTCTACACCGGAGGATCACGTCGTCGAGTAAAGGCGGCATGGACTTAAGGGGAACGCTGGTGTCGAGCACACGGCCCGCTGCGCGCAGGACAGTCACCACCACTCCACCTAACATTCTGGCCCAAGGCGTGGAGGCCGAGGCCCGGATCGCGTGGGTGTCACAGGCGCGGTGTCGCCAGGCCGATCCAGACGAACTGTTCGTCCGTGGGGCCGCCCAGCGCAAAGCCGCAGTGATCTGCAGGCACTGCCCGGTGATCCTGGAATGCGGCGCCGATGCCCTCGACAATCGCGTCGAATTCGGTGTCTGGGGCGGGATGACCGAGCGCCAGCGCAGGGCATTGCTCAAGCAGCACCCCGAGGTGGTTTCCTGGGCCGACTTCTTCGCCGCCCAGCGCAAACACCGCAGCGCGGTCTAGGTCAGGCCGCTCCGACCAAGATTCGCGGCTATGCCGCGGAAGCCTCGCCGGTGATCTGATCGGCGATCGCGCGCAGCGCTTCGAGGTCCGACACGTCGAACGGCAATGACGGCACCCCGACGATCGACACGTGCGGATTGGCGCCGGTGAACCGCGACAGCAGTCGAACCTCGCGCTTGGCCGTGCCAGCGCGAGCGGCGTGAATCCGCAGCACTGCAGCAGTCAGTGATTCGGGATCCTCGGCCTCGAGTACATCGGCGGCCTCGGACGCCTTGTCCGCGTGCAGCGACGACAACGTCGGGTGCGTCCGGTTGAGGATCAGCCCGGCGAGCGGCATGTGCTCCTGCGAGAGCCGGTCGATGAAGAACGACGCCTCACGCAGTGCGTCCGGCTCGGCGGCCGACACCACGACGAACTGGGTGCCGCGCCGCTTCAGCAGTTCGTACGTGCGATCGGCCTTCTCGCGGAACCCACCGAAGGTGGCATCAAGCGACTGCACGAAAGCCGCGGCGTCGGAGAGCATCTGCGAGCCCAGCACCGTGGACAGCGCACGCATCGCCAGCCCCATCGCACCCGAGACCAACTTGCCGATGCCGCGACCCGGCCCCAGCAGCAACTTCCACAGCCGGCTGTCCATGAAGCCGCCCAGCCGTTTTGGCGCGTCCAGGAAGTCCAGCGCGTTGCGCGAGGGCGGGGTGTCCACGACCACGAGGTCCCAGCGGTCCTCGGCCAGCAGCTGGCCGAGCTTCTCCATGGCCATGTACTCCTGTGTGCCGGCAAGCGACGTGGCGACCGTCTGGTAGAACTGGTTGTCCAGAATCGCTTGTGCCCGATCAGGTCCCGAGTACTGGATCACCATCTCGTCGAACGTGCGACGCATGTCGAGCATCATCGCGAACAGCTCGCCGGACACCTCAGGGGCCAGCGGAACCCGCTGCGGCGAGTTGCCCAGGTCTTTGATACCCAGCGCCTGGGCCAACCGCTTGGCGGGGTCGATGGTCAACACCACGACCGTGCGCCCGTACTCGGCGGCACGCAGCGCCATCGCCGCCGCGGTGGTTGTCTTGCCGACACCGCCTGCGCCGCAACAGACCACGACGCGGTTTGAGGTGTCGGTCAGGATCGATGCCATGTCAAGGGTTGGCGGCGTCGTACTCATCTACCGGCTCCTTTGGTCCGATTCACCGCGTTCATCGGACGCCCTGATGCGCAAGGGCTTCGGCCAGCTCGTAGAGGCTGCCGAGGTCGACTCCGTCGGGCAGCGCGGGCAGCTCCAGCCTTGGCACGTTGATTTCGTCGAGCTGTTCGGCACTCTCGGAGCGGGCGGCTATCCGGGTCGCGTGTTGAATCGACTCGGTCAAGAGTCCGGCAAAGTCACTGTCCGACAATGTGATTCCAACCTTGGTCAGCTCGCCTCGCACCTTGTCTCCGTCGATGTCGCCCTCGGCGGCCTTGGCGAGCGCGTCGGGTGGCAGGTACGCGGGGATGTTGCGGTTGACGATGACGCTGCCGATGCGCAGCTTCAGTTCCTGCAGCTCGTCGATCGCCTCGAGGGTCTCCTGCATCGGAAGCGCCTCCAGCAGCGTCACCAGATGGATCGCGGTCAGGTCGGAGTGCAGCAGCTTGACCACGCCCTCGGCCTGCGAGTGCACCGGGCCGCCCTTGGCCAGATCCGACACCGCTTTGGTGACGTCGAGGAAGCGGGCGATGCGACCGGTCGGCGGTGAGTCGACCACCACGGCGTCGTAGGCGGAGCGCTTCTTGTCGGGCTTCTCGTTGCGCACCACGATCTCTTTGATCTTGCCGGTGAGCAGCACGTCGCGCAGGCCCGGCGCGATCGTCGTCGCGAACTCGACGGCCCCGATTCGCCGCATGGCCCGGCCGGCCAGGCCCAGGTTGTAGAACAACTCCAGGTATTCCAGGAACGCCGCCTCGATGTCGATGGCGAGCGCGTTGACCGTGCCGCCGCCGTCGGCGGTCGCGATCTTCACTTCGTCATAAGGAAGCGGCGGAACGTCGAAGAGTTGCGCAATGCCTTGGCGCCCTTCGACTTCCACGAGAAGCACTTTCCGGCCACCGGCGGCCAGCGCCAGTGCCAGTGACGCTGCAATGGTCGACTTGCCGGTCCCACCTTTGCCGGTGACAAAATGCAGACGAGCCTTTGTCAGGCGGGACGGCCAGCCGACCGGTCTAGGGCCGTTCGGTTCGGTAGCCACCACTGCATGCTAGCCAAGCCGATCTGGCCGCCCGATAAGCTCAGCCACATGAGCGATTCGACCCGCTGGGAGTACGCCACCGTGCCGTTGCTGACGCACGCCACCAAACAGATTCTCGACCAATGGGGTGAAGACGGCTGGGAGCTGGTGTCGGTGCTGCCCGGGCCCACCGGCGAGCAGCACGTCGCGTATCTCAAGCGGCCGAAATGAGCGCCACGTCCTGGTCGGCGCGGTTAGCGGAACAGGGCATCAAGCTGCCCGGCGTGGTGGCACCGATGGCGGCGTACGTGCCTGCCGTCCGCACCGGGAACCTGGTCTACACCGCTGGTCAGCTGCCGATGGTAGAAGGTCAGCTGGCGGTGACCGGCAAGGTCGGTTCCGAGGTGACACCGGACGTGGGCAAGAAGCTGGCCCGCGTCTGCGCGCTCAACGCGCTGGCGGCGGTCGACTCGCTGGTCGGCGTCGACTCGATCGTCCGGGTCGTGAAGGTGGTCGGGTTCGTCGCGTCGGCGCCGGGCTTTCACGGCCAGCCGGGTGTCGTCAACGGCGCATCCGAACTCTTCGGCGAGGTGTTCGGCGATGCGGGCGCGCATGCGCGGTCCGCGGTCGGGGTGGCCGAGCTTCCGTTGAACGCGCCGGTCGAGGTAGAGCTCATCGTCGAGGTGAGGTGACACCAACGGTGCAGCATCCGGCTTATGGATTTCTGCGCCCGGTGACCGAGACGGCCTCGGTGCTGCTGTGCAACAACCCCGGGCTGTTGACGCTGGACGGCACCAATACGTGGGTGCTGCGCGGTAAGGGCAGCGACGAGATGGTGATCGTCGACCCCGGCCCCGAGGATGACGAGCACATCGCCAAGATCGCCGAGCTCGGCAGGATTCCGCTGGTCCTGATCAGCCACAAGCACGAGGACCACACCGGGGGCATCGACAAGATCGTCGACCTCACCGGTGCCGTCGTCCGTGCGGTCGGCAGCGGGTTTCTGCGCGGCCTCGGTGGCCCACTGACGGACGGCGAGGTGATCGACGCCGCGGGTCTGCGCATCACCGTGATGGCCACGCCCGGGCACACCGCCGACTCGTTGTCGTTCCTGCTCGACGATGCCGTGCTAACTGCCGACACGGTGCTCGGCCGCGGCACCACGGTGATCGACGCCGAAGACGGCGGCCTCGGCGAGTACCTCGAGTCGTTGAAGCGGCTGCACGGCCTGGGTCACCGCACGGTGCTTCCGGGGCACGGTCCGGATCTCGACGACCTCGAGGCCGTTACCGCGATGTATCTGGCGCACCGCGAGGAGCGGCTCGACCAGGTGCGTGATGCGCTGCGGGCGCTCGGCGAGGATGCGACCGCCCGCCAGATCGTCGAGCACGTCTACACCGACGTCGACGAAGAGCTGTGGGACTACGCCGAATGGAGCGTGCAGGCCCAGCTCAACTACGTACGTTCCTGACGCCCAAACTCACGTTTCGGCGCGAAAGTGCGAGTAGAAATCGCCAAAACGTCGATCTCGGCGCAGTTGGTCAGCGCGCTCGGCGGGCCAGCCGTTCGCTGTCGGAGATCAGCACGCTCTTGCCCTCCAAGCGAATCCAGCCGCGGTGGGCGAAATCGGCGAGCGCCTTGTTGACGGTCTCCCGTGACGCGCCCACCAGCTGCGCGATCTCCTCCTGCGTCAGGTCGTGTGTCACCCGCAGCGCGCCGCCCTCCTGCGTGCCGAACCGCTGCGCCAACTGCAGCAGCTGCTTGGCGACGCGGCCGGGAACGTCGGTGAAGATCAGGTCGGCGAGGTTGTTGTTGGTGCGACGCAGCCGGCGGGCCAGCACCCGCAGCAGCTGCTCGGCGATCTCGGGCCGATCGGCGATCCACGCGCGCAGCGCATCGCGATCCATGGACACCGCGCGAACTTCGGTGATCGTGGTTGCACTCGACGTTCGTGGCCCGGGGTCGAAGATCGACAATTCGCCGAACATGTCCGACGGTCCCATGATGGTGAGCAGATTTTCGCGTCCGTCGGGTGACCGGCGCCCGATTTTCACCTTGCCCGAAATAATGATGAACAGTCGATCGCCAGGTTCTCCCTCGGCGAACACGGTGTGTCCGCGTGGGAAGTCGACGGGCTGCAGTTGCTTTGTCAGCGCGGATACGGCGCTCGGCTCGACTCCCTGGAAGATTCCGGCCCTGGCCAGGATCTCGTCCACGTTGCCCCTCTTAAGCTGTTGGCTGATATGACATGCGCAAGCCGACCTCGAACTGGTTACGGATCAGTCTAGAGGTCCACCATTTCGTGCGTAGTCACGCTACACACGATTGGCATGCCGAGACGGCTGAAACTCAGGATTAACGCGGCTGTTCGCATAAAGCGGATCCGGCAAATTCGACCACTCATCGTCGATGAAATAGGCCCTGGCTACCTCGACCGCGGAATCGCGTCCGTTGCGTCGGCGATGCATGCAATCCAGAGCCTCCGGCATGCCGTCTCGTGCCAGCGTATGGACGTCGTCGGCCTGCGCCTGCTCCAGAAACTCGGCCACGTCGGCCGCGGAGACGGTGTCGTGATCGAGTCCCGATTCCAGGCGCTCCAGCCCGAAGGTCGCCAACATCAGCAACCCAGGAATGAAGCCAACGAGCAACCACGACACAAGGAGGTAGTTAACACGCCGAAGGTCTCGGTGGGATCACGAATTGTTCCCGGTCCGCAGTACTCGTTGTCGGTCGTCTCAGTACGCTGGCAGCCGTGACTGTAGGTGAGTCTTCGGCGGAGAAGCCGGCGCAGGCCAAGCCGGCCAGGCGCGCCGCTGCGCGCAAGTGGGACTCGGAGACCCACCTGGGCCTGGTTCGGCGGGCCCGGCGCATGAATCGGGAACTGGCGCAAGCCTTTCCGCACGTGTACTGCGAGCTGGACTTCACCAATCCGCTGGAGTTGACGGTGGCGACCATTCTGTCGGCGCAGAGCACCGACAAGGGCGTCAACCTGACCACTCCGGCGCTGTTCAAGAAGTACCGGACCGCAAAGGACTACGCGCAGGCTGACCGGACCGAACTCGAAGAGATGGTTCGCCCGACGGGCTTCTACCGGAACAAGGCCAACTCGCTGATCCGGCTCGGCCAGGAACTCGTCCAGCGATTCGACGGCGAGGTGCCCGCCACCATGGAGGAGCTCGTCACGCTGCCCGGCGTCGGCCGGAAGACCGCCAACGTCATCCTCGGCAATGCCTTCGGTATTCCCGGGATCACCGTGGACACCCACTTCGGCAGACTGGTCCGCCGCTGGCGGTGGACAGAGCTGGAGGACCCGGTCAAGGTCGAGCATGCGGTCGGTGACCTCATCGAGCGCAGCGAGTGGACCGAGCTGAGCCACCGGGTGATCTTTCACGGCCGTCGGGTCTGCCATGCCAAAAAGCCGGCCTGCGGCATCTGCGTGCTGGCCAAGGACTGCCCGTCTTTCGGTATTGGGCCGACGGACCCGCTCGTCGCCGCATCCCTGGTCAAGGGGCCCGAGACCGAGCACCTGCTGGCGCTGGCCGGCCTGTAGCCGACCCTCCCGCCGAATGAGTACGTCGACCCGATGGACCGTCGTGGTGCTGGCTGTGGTGGTCGCGCTCGCAGTCGGCCTGTGGATGCAGCTGGACCGGAACGGGTCGACGGGCACGGCGGGCGAGCCCTCGGCCCGCGAACATCGCGACGCGGATACCGCCGAGGCGCTCGCCGGTCCGCGTGAGCGGGCCGACCTGACGCCGTGTCCGGCCGATGCGCCCGGCGAGGGTGTGCGAAAGCTGCAGGGCATCACGGTCGAGTGCGCAGGCGACGGCTCGGACGTCGACGTCGCACGGGCACTGGCTGGCCGGGCCGTGGTGCTCAACCTGTGGGCGTACTGGTGTGCGCCCTGCGCTCAAGAACTGCCCGCGATGGCCGAGTATCAGCGACGGATTGGTTCGGCCGCGACGGTGGTGACGGTGCACCAGGACGAGAACGAGGCCGCGGCGCTGCTGCGGCTCGCGGAGCTGGGCGTGCGGCTGCCAACTCTGCAGGACGGCAAGCGGCTGATCGCCGCCGCGCTGCAGGTACCCAATGTGATGCCCGCGACGGTTGTGCTGCGCCCGGACGGTAGCGTTGCCGAAATCCTGCCGCGTTCATTCGCCAGCGCCGACGACATCGCCGCTGCAGTCGGTCCACAGATAGGAGTGCCGGGGTGAGCTCCACGAGTGAACGGGGTCTGTTGACTCCCGACGCCGCCCCGGCGTGGCTGAAACCGCTGGTCGACAACGCCCCTTGCGTGAAACGGGCGTATCGGCGGCGGGTGCCCGCCGAGATGCTGGCGGTGATCACCGCCGCCAATGCGAAAGCCATGGTGACCGGCGCAGGCCGCGACGCCGCAGTGCTCGTGCTGTTCTCCGGTCCGCGGGATTCGTCCACCGGCGGGTTGCCCGACGACGCCGACCTGCTGGTGACCGTTCGAGCGTCGACGCTGCGTCACCACGCAGGCCAGGCCGCGTTTCCCGGTGGTGCGGCCGACCCGGGTGACCACAGTCCGATCCACACTGCGCTGCGCGAGGCCAACGAGGAAACCGGCATCGATCCGGGCAGGCTGCAGCCGCTGGCCACGCTGGAGAAGATGTTCATCCCGCCGTCGGGGTTTCATGTCGTGCCCGTCCTCGCCTACTCGGATGATCCGGGCCCGGTAGCGGTGGTCGATGAATCTGAAACGGCGATCGTGGCGCGGGTCCCCGTGCGCGCGTTCATCAATCCGGAGAACCGATTGATGGTGTACCGCAAGGAGAACACGCGACGCCTGGCCGGCCCTTCGTTCCTGCTGAACGAGATGTTGGTGTGGGGGTTCACTGGTCAGGTGATCTCGGCGATGCTCGACGTGGCCGGCTGGGCAGAGCCCTGGAACACCGACGACGTGCGCGAGTTGGACGACGTGATGGACCTCGTCGGTCATGATGGGAGCGACGGGGAGGCCCAACAATGACATCGTCTCAGTGGCTCGACATGGCCGTCCTGTCGATCGCTTTCGTCGCCGCGATCTCAGGTTGGCGCTCTGGGGCGCTGGGGTCGGTGTTGTCTTTCGTCGGTGTGGTGCTCGGGGCGGTCGCAGGGCTGCTGCTGGCGCCGCACGTGGTGGTCCACGTCGACGGCACGCGGACTCGGCTCTTTATCACCTTGTTCCTGATATTGGGATTGGTGGTGATCGGCGAGATCGCCGGCGTGGTGCTGGGACGGGCGGTGCGCGGCGCAATCCGCAACGGCACACTGCGCCTCTTCGACTCGGTGATCGGCGTCGCTGTGATGGTGGCCGCGGTGGCGGTGGTCGCCTACCTGCTGGCCACCCCGCTCACGTCGACCAACCAGCCGAATCTAGTTGCCGCCGTGCGCGGTTCGAAGGTGCTCAGCCAAGTCGACCAGGTTGCGCCACCCTGGTTGAAGGCGATACCCAACCGCGCCAAGGCGCTGCTGGACACCTCCGGTCTGCCCGACGTGCTGGGCAACTTCGGCCGAACACCCATCGCCAACGTCGATGCACCGGACGCCACACTGATCAACGATCCCGTTGTCGCGGCCGTGCGGCCGAGCATCGTCAAGATTCGCGGCGTGGCGCCGGGTTGTCAAAAAGTGTTGGAGGGCACCGGTTTTGTGGTCGCACCCAACCGAGTGATGTCCAACGCCCACGTGGTGGCGGGCGCCGAGACCGTCACGCTCGAGTCCGATGGCCAGACCTTCGACGCGACGGTGGTTTCCTACGACCCCGATGCCGACATCTCGATCCTCGATGTGCCGGGCCTGCCTGCCGCGCCGCTTCCGTTTGCGCAGGAGCCCGCGAAGAGCGGCACCGACGCGTTGGTACTCGGCTACCCCGGCGGCGGCGACTTCCAGGCGACACCGGCGCGGGTACGCGAAACCATCGAGCTCAAGGGTCCCGACATCTACAAGTCGAAGACCGTCGACCGCGAGGTTTACACGATCAGAGGCACGGTGCGACAAGGTAATTCGGGTGGCCCGATGATCGACCGGCAGGGACAGGTGCTCGGTGTGGTGTTCGGCGCCGCGGTCGACGACGCGGAGACCGGCTTCGTGTTGACCACCCGGGAGGTCGGGCACCAGCTAGGCAAGCTGGGCAACACCCAGCAGGTCGCCACCGGCGCGTGCGTGAACGCCTGACCGCAGGTGGCTAGAGGTGGTCCAGGAAGCGCGATAGCTGGTCGTTGACCGCCTCCGGCGCTTCTTCGTGAGCGAAATGCCCTGCGCCGCCGATTGATACGTAGCGGCCGTGCGGTGCGTACCGTCTGGTGCGGTTGACCGGGTCGGCCAGTACGTACGGGTCGCGCTCACCGCGTATGTGCAACATCGGCACGGCCAGCGGACTTTTCATCGAACGCATGAAGCGACGGCCCTCGCTGCGGACCTGGCTGCGGACCGCCCAACGCTGATACTCCAGCGCAGAATGGGCCGCCGACGGGATCTGGATGGCCCGGCGCATGTGCGCGATGGTCTCGGAAAAGTCTTCGGACGCTTGCCATTTCTCGCTGGCACGGCTGCGAACCAGGCGTTCCAGCTCGTCGGCGTCGTGGCGGGTCAGCGCTCGCTCGGGCCACATCGGCACCTGATAGCGCAGCATCCAGGGCAGCAGCGCCACGCCTTGGTCGCGCCGGGTCAGAGCCGACGCGCGCAGCGCGGCCGGATGCGGAGAGCTGACCACCGCGATCGCCCGGACCATCCGCGGGTGCAGCACCGACGTCGCCCAGCAGACCAGACCGCCGTCGGCGTGGCCGATCAGGGTCGCAGACGGGTGGCCCAGCGCGCGAACCAGGCCTGCGGCGTCACCGGCGAGCGTCCAGCCGTCGTACCCACGGGGAGGCTTGTCACTGCCGCCGTAACCCCGAAGGTCGACGGCGACGACGCGGGCGCCGCTCAGGCCGCGCAGCTGATGGCGCCACGACCACCAGAACGAGCCGAACCCGTGCAGCAGGATCACCAGCGGCCGCTCGGTGACCGGCGCGGCGGAGTCGTCGGCCTTGGCCTCTGCTTCCACCACGTGGAAGCGAATGCCGTTGGCGTGCACCTCCAGATGGCGCCACGGACCGTCGATGCGGACGACCGACGGATCGGGCGGGGCCATTACCAGCCAGACGGATCCGCGGTGGGGCCGGCCGCGGCCTTTCCGTCGGAAGCGCTCAACGCCTTGTTTCTGTCGTGGCCCGGGGTCAGCGCGTCGGGGAGTTCCCTGACCGACTCGATGGTCTTCTGCGGGCCCCGGATGCGACGCACCTTGAGATAGCCGAACAACGCGAGTACTGCCGTGGCGACAACCATGATGCCGAACACGATGAGGAATGCCACCCACCGCCACAGCCAGGTGTCGAGGAGCTCGGCGAGGAAGAAGAAGAAAAAGAACGTCGAGTAGAACAGCACCACGAGCGCGAGAATGAAGAAGACGCTGCCGGTGAGACCCTTCTTGACGTCGCGGGTGATCTCCGCCCGGGCGAGTTCGACCTCGGCGCGCACCAGGGTCGAGACCTGCGCCGTCGCGTCTTTGACCAGGTCGCCGATCGACGGATCTGGCTTAGGTGCGTGTGGATCGACGAGTGGTATCGAGGTCACGGTCGTCGGAACGCCATTCTTCCGGTCGCCACTGGTCACGGACGGTCCTCCCGTTTCGATGTCGCCGGCCTCTAGCTGCCCCGGGTTGTAGATGTCTCCCTCGCGAGTCATGTTGCCACGTGCCGTCGAGGTAAACGATCCCGGCCGAACGATAGACTGACCCTCGCTGTTGAGTAAGCGGGTCGGGACGTCGATGGGGGATGGCTTTTTGAGGCTTGGGCACCGCTGGCTCATCCGTATCTCGGCGTCGATCGTGGCGCTGGCCGCACTGCTCGCACCGACCACGCCGACGGCACACGCCGCCGAGCCGGTCCCGCTGGGCGGCGGTTCGGGGCTGGTCATCAACGGCGACACGCTGTGCACGCTGACTGCGATCGGCAACGACAACCGCGGCAATCTGATCGGTTTCACGTCCGCACACTGCGGCGGCCCCGGAGCACAGGTGGGGGCCGAGGGCGCGGAGGCCGACGGCGTGCTGGGCACGATGGTGGCCGGCAACGACGCCCTCGACTACGCGGTGATCCAGTTCGACCCGCAGAAGGTCACACCGGTCAACAATGTCGACGGCTTCCAGATCGACGGCCTTGGCCCCGATCCGGTGACCGGCGATATCGCGTGCAAGCTCGGCCGGACCACCGGCTACTCGTGTGGCGTCACATGGGGGCCCGGCGAGCAGCCCGGCACGATCGTCAGCCAGGTGTGCGGCCAGCCGGGCGACTCGGGTGCGCCGGTCACGGTCAACAACCGGCTGGTGGGCATGATCCACGGCGCCTTCGCCGAAGACCTGCCGACGTGCGTGATCAAGTACATCCCGCTGCACACCCCGGCGGTCGCCATGTCGATCAACACCCAGCTGGCCGATATCACGGCGAAGAACCGGCCGGGATCGGGCTTTGTCCCGGTGGGCGCGACTCCGGCGACCTAGCGGGTTACTTGCTCGCCCGGATCGCTTCGAACACAGAGGGATCCACCAACGTCGACGTGTCGCCGAGCTCACGGCCCTCGGCGACATCGCGCAGCAGCCGCCGCATGATCTTGCCGCTCCGGGTCTTGGGTAGCTCGGGCACCACGTGAATCTCACGCGGCCGGGCGATCTTTCCAATCTCCTTGGCGACTTGTTCACGCAGCTCGTCGACCATGTTGTCGTTGTCCTTGGCGTGCGATTCCAGGATGACGAATGCGCAGATGCCCTGGCCGGTCGTTTCGTCGGACGCGCCGACGACTGCGGCCTCGGCAACGCCGGAATGACCGACCAACGCCGACTCCACTTCCGTCGTCGAGATCCGATGACCGGATACGTTCATCACGTCGTCGATGCGGCCGAGCAGCCAGACGTTGCCGTCGGAGTCGACGCGGGCGCCGTCGCCTGCGAAGTACCAGCCCTGCTTCCCATACCGCGACCAGTAGGTCTCCTCGTAGCGCTCCGGGTCATTCCAAATGCCGCGCAGCATCGCCGGCCACGGCTGGTCCAGCACCAGGTAGCCGGTCACGTGCTCGGCCTCGTCGGCGCCGGGTACCAGCTCTTTGCCGTCCTCGTCGACGATCATTGCGGAGATACCCGGCAGCGGCGTCATCGCGGAACCGGGTTTGGCCGCCGTCACGCCAGGCAGAGGGGAGATCATGATCGCACCCGTCTCGGTCTGCCACCAGGTGTCCACAATGGGAGTTCGGTTGCCGCCGAACGCATCCCGGTACCAGCGCCAAGCTTCCGGGTTGATCGGCTCGCCGACCGAGCCGAGCAGCCGCAGGCTCGACAGGTCGTGGGCGTCGGGAATCTCGCGGCCCCACTTCATGAACATCCGGATCAGCGTGGGTGCCGTGTAATAGATTGTCACGCCGTACTTTTCGATGACTTCGAAATGCCGGTGCTCGTCGGGCGAGTTCGGTGTCCCTTCGTAGACCACCTGCGTGACGCCATTGGACAGCGGCCCGTAGACGATGTAGGTGTGGCCGGTAACCCAGCCGATATCGGCTGTGCACCAGTAGACATCGGATTCGGGCTTGACATCGAAGACGTTGTGATGGGTGTACGACGCCTGGGTCAGGTAGCCGCCGGAGGTGTGCATGATTCCCTTTGGCTTGCCGGTGGTACCCGACGTGTAGAGCAGAAACAGCGGATGCTCGGAGTCGTACGCCTCGGGCGTGTGCTCGGGCGAGGCGTTGTCGACGGTGTCGTGCCACCACAGGTCACGGCCGTCGGTCCACGCGGTGTCAATTCCGGTGCGCCGCACCACCAGAACGTGCTCGACGGACTTCTGCCCGTCGACGGCCTCGTCGACCGCCTCCTTGAGTGACGTGGCCTTACCGCGCCGGTACTGGCCGTCAGCGGTGATCACCAGCTTGGCCTCGGCGTCCTCGATGCGAGCCGCGAGCGCCGCCGAGGAGAACCCCGCGAAGACCACGGAGTGCAGCACCCCGAGGCGTGCGCACGCCAGCATTGCGACGATGGCCTCGGGCAGCATCGGCATGTAGATCGCCACCCGGTCGCCGGCCACCAGCCCCAGCTCGGTCAGCGCGTTGGCCGCCTTGCACACGTCGGCAAGCAGCTCGGAGTAGGTGATCTCCCGACTGTCGTCCTTGGGCTCGCCCTCCCAGCGGATCGCGACCCGGTCGCCATTGCCCGCTTCGACGTGGCGGTCCACGCAGTTGTAGGCGACGTTGAGCTTGCCGCCGACGAACCATTTCGCGACCGGCGCCTCGGACCAGTCCAGCACCTCGTCAAACGGCGTGTCCCAGGACAGCCGGTTCGCCTGTTTCGCCCAGAACGCCAACCGGTCCTTCTCGGCCTCGCTGTAGAGCTCGGCTGTCGCGTTGGCCTGTGCGGCGAAGTCGTCGGACGGCGGGTAAGCGGAGGGACCTTCGGTGTGGGTTTGGGCCATATCTGTGAGCCTAGTCACCCGAAGGTTGCATCGACGTTGCCTTGTTCTGCATCCAGCTGGGTACCCGTTCGCGCGCCGCTAGCCTTGCCCGAATGACATCTCACCCGCTGGCACGGCTGGCCGAACTGCCCGGCGTCGCCGATGCAGGTGACGACGCTCGCGAGGCGCTCGGCAGAGCACACCGTCACCGGTACAACTTGCGAGGGTGGCCAACGACGGCCGCGGAGGCTGCGCTGCGGGCGGCCAGGGCGTCGTCGGTGCTCGAGGGAGGCGCACTTCAACTCGCTGAAGCCGGCGGGACCGATCCGCTCCTCGCGGGTGCCCTTCGAGTGTCGGAGGCGCTGGAGGGCGGCGCCACGGCGCTCGTCGGTGTTTGGCAGAAGGCGCCGATGCAGGCGCTGGCACGGCTACACGCGCTCGCCGCTGCCGACCTCGTCGACGACGACCGGCTCGGCCGCCCCCGGCCCGACGCGGACGTCGGACCACGTCTCGAGTTGTTGGTCGAGCTGGTGACCGGCAAATCCGACGTACCCGCCACGGTGCTGGCCGCGGTCGCCCACGGAGAGCTGCTGACGCTTGCCCCGTTCGGCACGGCCGACGGGCTGGTCGCTCGCGCGGTTTCGCGGCTGGTGACCATCGCCAGCGGGTTGGACCCCCACGGTCTCGGCGTGCCAGAGGTCTATTGGATGCGTAATTCCGGCGACTACCGCGCCGCTGCACGCGGATTCGCTTCCGGCACACCGGATGGGCTTACGGCGTGGTTGGTCTTGAACAGCCGCGCTCTGCGCGCAGGCGCACGGGAGGCGCTGTCGATTGCGGAGGCCGCCGCCAAGTAGCGGTGCCAGCAAAATGAAAGCGGGCGACGTTCCGAACTGGTTCGGCTCGCCGCCCGCTAGCACGGACTCCGGTTACCAAGCGTGCTGTATGAGGTCGCGTGGGTGGCCTCGGCGTCCTTGCGATGCGCTACGGCTGCCACCCCACCCAAGGGGTCGTCGTGGTCGTCCGCTCTTCGCAATTGCGCAGGCCCGCAACACTTTTGCCTATTCAGCGGCTTGAGCTCCGCGTGGGTGCCGGGATCCGTGCTGGGGAGCCTGAATCGGGAGTCCGAGCCTTCTCTTCCGGCTCGGCCTTGGCCTCTCCAAGCTTCCGTGGTTCCTTTGTACTACGTGACCCCGGTCACAGCAAGGGCTAAGCATGCGCGAGATTTGATCGTTACCGCTCGTCCGACAGCTACTACGCCCGGTCGGATGCGAAGGCCGTGCCGCGGGTTGTCAGAGAGCGAAGCGACGAAGCAGCGAGTACGTCAGTGCGCCGGCCAGGAGAGCGCTCAGGCCGACCGCGGCCGTCGTGGCGACGGCGGCGCCCGACGGTGCAGGAATGCGGTCGCGCAGCGATACCGGTCGCGAGAACGTCAGCACCGGCCAGCCGCGGGCGGTGGCCTCTTTGCGCAGCCCACGGTCGGGGTTCACCACGGTCGGGTGGCCGACGGATTCGAGCATCGGCAGGTCGGTGATCGAGTCGGAGTACGCGTAGCAGTGCTCGAGTGCATACCCCTCGCGCGCGGCGAGCTCGCGGATCGCCTCCACCTTGCCTTCGCCGAAGCAGTAGTACGCCACCTCGCCGGTGTACTTCCCGTCCTCGACGACCATCCGGGTCGCCATCGCGTGGGTGGCGCCAAGGCCCTTGGCGATCGGACCGACGATCTCCTCGCCGGACGCGGAGACCACGACGACGTCGCGCCCGCAGAGCTTGTGATCCGCGATCAGATTGGCGGCCTCGGCGAACACCAGTGGATCGACGATGTCGTGCAGCGTCTCGCCAACGATCGACTTGATCTGTTGCACGTCCCACCCGGCGCACATGTTGGTGATGTAGTTGCGCATCCGGTCCATCTGGTCGTGGTCGGCGCCCGACATCAAGAAGAGGAATTGTGCGTAGGCGGACTTGAGGACGGTACGTCTATTGATTAGCCCTTGGTCGAAGAAGGGTTTGCTGAAAGCAAGCGTGCTCGACTTCGCAATTACCGTCTTGTCGAGGTCGAAGAAGGCCGCCGTGCGAATGGGTTGCCCGTTCTCCGGCATTGTTTGCCGGACGACACCCCCCGCGGCCGCTGGATCGGTTGCGGTCACAACGCCCAGCATAGGGGCGGTCGATGCCGGCAACCGGCCGAGCGGACAAAATGGCAGTTCACGACACGTTCCGGCGGGCGCACTTCTTCGCGAGCGTCAGGTGCTTTCGGTGGCAAGCACTACTTGCGCCTCTTGGGCTTTCCGTGTGTATAGTGAGGATCACTCGGCTTATGCCGGGTGTGCATCAGCCCGACCCCCCGGGGCTGATACACGACGACCTCCGCCTCCTCCCCCCTGGCGGGGGTCGTCCCTTTTCTGCAGCCTTTCGTTGGCCGGATAGGTGGGGAAGTCCGCCGACGTTGCGGAATCTCGTTTTCGGTGTACGGATTGAAACTCGTTCTATCCACAGTTGGTTGCCCATCCCCAACCGGAGCGAAGGCACTGGCACTCGGCCGGTTAGCGAACGCACTGTGGGCTGATGAACGGAACCAATGGCGTACTCGCCATGGTCGCCGAGTCGCTGATGCGCGACGACGTCGACCGGGTCGCGGCCGCAGCGGGTGTCTCCGTCGTGCACGCATCGCAGCCGCCGAGCCGACAAGCCTGGGCGGGAGCGTCGGCCGTCCTGCTCGACGCCACCGGTGCCCGCCGCTGCGCCGAACCCGCCTTGCCTCGCCGGGGCCACGTCATCCTGGTCAGCCACACCGAGCCGCAAGCTTCCGAGTGGGAGGCGGCGATCGCCGTCGGCGCCCAACGTGTGATGACGCTGCCCGCCGACGAAAGCGATCTCGTCGCGTCGCTGTCCGAAGCCGCAGAATCCCGGCGCGATGACGGGCGTAGGGGAGCGGTCGTCGCGGTCATGGCCGGCCGCGGCGGCGCCGGAGCGACGCTGTTCGCGACCGCCCTGGCGCAAACGGCGTCGGACGCGTTGCTGATCGATGCCGACCCGTGGAGCGGTGGTCTCGATCTGGTGCTCGGCACTGAGAGCGAGCCGGGCCTGCGTTGGCCCGACCTCGCGCTCGAGCACGGCAGGCTCGACGTCTCCGCGCTGCGCGCGGCGTTGCCGAGTCGGGACGGGATCAGCGTGCTGTCGTGTGCCCGTTCGGGCAACGCCATCGAGGCGGGACCCTTGGCCGCGGTGGTCGACGCAGGTCGGCGCGGCGGCGCAACAGTGGTCTGCGATCTGCCGCGCCATCTGACCCGAGCGGTCGAATTCGCCGTGGACGCCGCCGATTTGGTCGTGCTGGTCACCTCGGCGGACGTCCGCGCGTGTGCCGGCACCACCGCGGTTGCGTCGGCGATCGGCGCCGTCAACCCCAATGTCGGTCTGGTGGTGCGTGGTCCGTCACCCAGCGGGTTGCGACCGTTGGACGTCGCCGGCATCGTCGATCTGCCCCTATTGGCGGCGATGCGACCACAACCCGGTGTGGACGAGACCCTGGACCGCGGGGGGCTGCGGCTACGTCCTCGTTCACCACTGGCCGCCGCAGCGCGGAAGGTGTTGACGGTGCTGGCGCAGCATCCATCGGCGGTGGCGGCATGAGTGTGCCGTTGATCGACCGGGTTCGGGAGCGCCTGGCAGCCGAATCCGCGCCGCTGCATCCCAACGTCGTCGCCGCCGCGATCCGCGCCGAATCGGGAGGCGTGCTCGGTGACACTGAGGTGCTGAGCAACCTGCGAATGCTGCAGACGGAGCTCACTGGGGTCGGCATCCTGGAGCCACTGTTGCGCGCAGAAGGCACTACAGATGTCTTGGTCACCGCGCCGGACGCGGTGTGGGTCGACGATGGAAACGGGTTGCGGCGCAGTTCGATCCGGTTTGCGGACGAGGACGCGGTGCGGCGTCTGGCGCAGCGGCTCGCGTTGAACGTGGGCAAGAGACTCGACGAAGCGCAACCATGGGTCGACGGCCAACTGACCGGCGTGGCCGCGGGCCCGTTCACCGTCCGGCTCCATGCGGTGCTGGCGCCGATCGCGGCGGGCGGCACATGCCTCTCGCTGCGTGTACTGAGACCCGCGACCCAGGACCTCTCCACACTGGCGCGGGCCGGGGCGATCGCGCCTGAGGCCGCCGCGCTCCTCGACAAGATCGTTGCCTCCCGGCTGGCGTTCCTGGTATCTGGCGGCACCGGGGCGGGAAAGACCACACTCCTGTCGGCCGTGCTGGGAGAGGTCCTGCCGGAGGAACGCATTATCTGCGTCGAGGACGCCGCTGAACTGGAACCCCAGCATCCTCACCTCGTGAAGCTGGTAGCGCGGTGCGCGAATGTCGAAGGGGTAGGCGAGATCACAGTGCGTGACTTGGTACGTCAGGCGCTCCGGATGCGACCCGATCGGATCGTCGTCGGCGAGGTGCGCGGAGCCGAGGTGGTCGATCTGCTTGCCGCGCTCAACACGGGTCACGACGGTGGTGCGGGAACCGTCCACGCGAACAATCCCGCCGAGGTGCCGGCCCGGCTCGAGGCGTTGGCAGCTCTGGGCGGCCTCGACCGCTACGCGTTGCACAGCCAACTCGCGGCGGCGGTGCAGGTGCTACTCCACGTCGGTCGGGACCGTGACGGCAGACGCAGGCTCAGCGAGATCGCGGTATTGCGGCGCAGTGGAGACGGTCTGGTGGGGGTCGCGTCAGCCTGGCGTGTGACCACCGGATTCGGCAGCGGTGCTGAGGATTTGAGGGATCTGCTACGTGGGAGGGGATCGCTTTGACCGCCGCGGCGCTGGCTCTCGCGGTGGCGCTCCTCGTCGCGCCGCCGCCGCGACGACGGTTGTTACCCGTCACCCCCGTTCGCCGCCGTGTCCCCGTGGCCGTGGTTGTCCTCGCCCTCGCTGCCGCCGTGACGGTGGTCGCGCCGGTTACGGCGACGCTGGCCGCGGCGATCGTCCTCGGCACGTTGATGCTGCGTCGGCGGCGGGGGATCGTGCGCCGTGCCCGTTCACTCGAGTCAACCACGATGCAGAGCGCACTCGACGTTCTCGTCGGCGAGCTGCGGACCGGTGCCCACCCAGTCGCCGCGTTCGAGGTTGCTGCCAGCGAAGTCGACGGGCCCGTCGCAGACCGCCTGCGCGCAGTCGCGGCCCGGGCGCGGCTCGGAGCCGACGTATCCGCCGGGCTCCGTAGCTTCGCCGCATCGTCGCGTTTGCCCGCGCACTGGGAGCGGCTGGCTCTCTTCTGGCGGCTGGCGCAGACGCACGGCCTCGCGATTGCGACGTTGATGCGCGCCGCCCATCGCGACATCGTTGAGCGGGAGCGGTTCTCGGCCCGCGTCGACGCCGGGATGGCGGGGGCCCGGACCACGGCCGCGGTGTTGGCAGGCCTTCCGGTGCTCGGCGTCTGCCTCGGCCAGATGATCGGTGCAGACCCGCTGCGCTTCTTGTTCTCCGGTGGTGTCGGCGGTTGGCTGCTGGTGGTCGGAGTCCTGCTGGCCTGCTGTGGGCTGCTGTGGTCGGATCACATCACGGGACGTGCGCTGACATGAGCGCCGAGGCATGACCGTGGCGGCTGTGCTGTTGGCTGCGGCGCTGATGATCAGCGGGCGTCCGCGGAGGTTTCGGGCCGACGCTGCGTCCGCGCGATCCGTCAGGCCGGAGTCGCCTGCGGGAGGCTCGGACGCCCTGGCCGTCGCGTCCACGTTCGACGTGTTCGCCGCGTGCCTGACATCGGGGATGGCGGTGTCGACCGCCGCGGCCGCTGCAGCACCGTCGGCCCCGCGACCGCTGGCCACCATGCTCGACCGGGCCGCAGACCTCTTGGCGCTCGGCGCGGACCCCGCTGCCGCATGGTCGAATCCCGCTCTGCCGCTGGACAATCACGCAGAAGCGCTTCTCCGATTGGCCCGGCGCTCGGCGGCATCGGGTGCGGCCCTCGCCCAGGGTGTCGCAGACCTGGCCGACCAGTCCCGCCACGACGCCGCCTCCGCGGCGGACGCCCGGGCACAGCGGGCCTCGGTGCTGATCGCGGGCCCACTCGGACTGTGCTACCTGCCCGCGTTCGTCTGCCTGGGCATCGTCCCGATCGTCGCAGGGCTGGCGGGCGATGTGTTGCGGTCGGGCCTGATATGACCTTGTGCAGACACTCAGATGAACCGACAGAGAGGAAAAGTAATGATGGCCAACATGTTTCGCGAACTGAAGGCACGAATGATGCTATTGGCGGTGGACGACACCGGCATGTCCACGGTGGAGTACGCCATTGGCACGATCGCCGCCGCGGCGTTCGGTGCGATTCTCTACACGGTCGTCACCGGCGACTCCATCGTGACCGCGCTGACCAACATCATCAATCGCGCGCTGAACACCAACGTCTGACCGCCGATGACGGCGGCACCACCGTCGAGGCGGCATTCGCCATCGCCGCCCTTGTGGTGGTCCTGGTGTTGTGCCTGGCGGGGCTCACCGCCCTGTCGATGCAGGTGCGCTGCGTCGATGCGGCTCGGGAAGCGGCGCGTCTTGCGGCACGCGGCGCCGACGGGGACGCCGCCCAGGCCGCACGCGACATCGCTCCGTTGGGTGCGAACCTTGACTTGCGCAAGGAGGGCGGGCTGGTGGTCGCGACGGTCAGGGCGCGATCGGCGCTGTTGCCGGGGATCACGATTCGGGCGGACACCATGGCAGCGATCGAGCCGACTGTCGGCTGACCTCGGCTCAGCGAGCTTGGTCGCGGTCACGATGATGGCGGTGCTGCTGGCGGTCACCATCGGTGGGTTCTACATCGGGTCGGCGGTGATCGCGCGGCACAGGGCGCAGGCGGCGGCCGACCTCTCTGCGCTGGCTGCTGCGGCGCGAATGCCGGCGGGCACCGCAGCGGCCTGCGGCGAGGCCTCGGTCATCGCGACCGCCATGAGAGTCAGCGTCGTCGACTGTGTGGTCGACGGGCTCGACGTGGTGGTGACAATCAGGGCCGGGCCGGCTCGGGCCGCCGCACGGGCCGGGCCCGCCGATGAACCGGGTTAACCGTGCTTGTTCCTTTTACCCTTGTCCTTCTTGTGCTTCTTGGCTTTTCGTGGCTTCTCGTCCCGGGGCGGTTGCCCTTCGTTGAGGTCATCGGCGAACTCCACCACGGCCAACTCGTCATCGGTCGGCAGCCGCAGAGCCATCAGTGCCGCGAACGTGTCCGGTTCGAGCTCAATGCGATTGATGGTCATGTGCACCGGTGTCCACCCACCGTCATTCGTGCGCAACCGCAACACACCGCTGGTGGCTCCGTTGCCGAATTCCAGTGTCATTCTTGCCATATGCAGAGCATCGGCTGGATTGACCGATGGCCTTCCGGCCTCTCTGGCGCGCCAGTCGAAGAACGGTGCGGGCCTGTCGAGCCACTTCAGCAGTGTCCAGTTCACGGGATCGACCAGCGCGCGATGCACTCCGGGGCGTGCAAGGCCGTCGAGAATGCGTTGTGCCAGGTGATCAGGCGGCAACGCCGGCCCCTCGGGTTCGGCCCGCCAGTTCATCGCTCGACAGATGAGCCGCTCGCTGCCGTCGTCCTGCGTTTCGGGATTGGCGCGGGCGACGAATCCGACGGATATCGTCTCGCCCTGATGATCGGTGACGTTCCACGTACTGCAGAGCTTCATGCCGGGCTCGGCCTTGATCGCCATCGACAGCACCTTGGTCTCGCTCGCGTTGAGCGAACGCATCGGTAGATCCTCGGCGAACGTGCGGCCATGGGTGGCTTCGGTCGACGGATCCCTGCCGCTGTTGTAGATCGACTCCGGGGTGTCGGTGGCCACCCCCGCCGTCAAGTCCCATTTGAGCGGTCCGGCGACCAGCCGTTCCGGCGGCTCCATTCCCAGCGGACCGATCCAGACCTGGACTCCGTGCAGCCGCCCGTCGGACATCACTACGGGCTCGGTACGGATTACGCGGTCGTTTCTCGGCGTGATGGTGCTCATCGACTGGTGGGTGCGAACAGTTTCGGATACCGCGGTCTGAATCGCCATCAGATCCGGACTTCGTCGCAGAAATACGCTGATCGGGATGAGATTCTTGGTCAGGCGCCCATCGGCCACCACAACGGGCTCGCTACCCAGTGTTTCCACGAGCAGCCAGTCGTGGCTCATGGCGAGAATCTTACCGGTCTGCGGTTTGCGAATGACCAGGTGAGAAGGACAACGAAATCCGTAGCTTCCTGGTATATACCATGAATTTGACGACCGCGAAAATCGATGCTCCATTTGCTTGCAGCCCCGCGACGAGGTATTTTACGTCTGCGCCATACCGGTGAGTATCGAAACGGATCGCGTTGTATGACCGTTTGATCGAACCTTTTGGCGCTCGGCGTGCCCGATCCGGCACCGTCGATTGCTGGTCCACGGGGGCGGCCGTCGAGGGGTCGGCCGTCTCTGTGTTTTTCACGCCGTGTGGCGCACCAATTCGCTGAGCACCAGACGTAGCACGCGAACAGCACCCAACTTGTCGAGCGGGTCATTGCCGCTTCCACACTTCGGCGACTGGACACACGACGGGCAGCCGAGTGGGCATTCGCAGGCCTCGATCGCCGCGGCGGTGGCACCCCACCACGTCGCGATCTGCTGGAAGCCGCGATCGGCGAACCCCGCACCGCCCGGGTAACCGTCGTAGACGAATATCGTCGGCAATCCCCCTACGGGACCGACGGCAGTGGACAACCCGCCGATGTCCCCACGGTCGCAACTGGCCACCAGCGGTAGTAGACCGATCGCGGCGTGCTCGGCGGCATGCAGAGCGCCCGGAATGCGCAATGCTTCGATGCCGTTGTGCTGCAACGCTTCCGGCGTGATGGTGCACATCACCGCCTTGGTGTCGAGAGTGCGGGTGGGCATGTCGAGCTCGACGAAGTCGATCACTTCGCCATTCAGCTGACGGCGCAGATATCCGATCACCGTGTTGCTCACCGAAACCGGCACCAGGCCGAGCGTGATCGCGCCGAAGGTCTGTCGTTCACCCGGCCCCGTCACCGCGATGTCCGTGAGCTCGCGCGCGAACGTCGTATAGCCCGGATCCTCTGTGTGTACGAACGCCACGCCGTCCTCGAAATCGAGCGAGTCGACCAGGTACGACTCCCCCTGATGCAAATAGACCGCTCCTGGGTGAACGGACGCCGTCGCCTGACCCACGTCTGCGCTGCCCAGCAGGCGACCGGTGTCGGTCTCCAGAATGGCGATCTGGCCGCCCGACGAACCGCGGATGTCGACCGCGGGGTGCGGATCAACACCAGGGGTGGGGAAGTAGCCGCTCGCTCGCCGGCGTAGCAACCCGTCGTCGACGAGCGTCTCTGCGACGGCTTCGGCGTTCCACGCACGCACCTCGGCGTCGGTCAGCGGAAGCTCGGTCGCTGCGCACAGCAGTTGCGGGCCGAGCACGTACGGGTTTCCCGGATCGATGACCACACGCTCGATCGGCTTGTCCAGCAATGCTTCCGGATGGTGGACCAGGTAGGTGTCCAACGGGTCGTCACGTGCGATCAACAGGATCAGCGCGCCTTGCCCGCGGCGGCCGGACCGGCCCGCCTGCTGCCAGAACGACGTCACCGTCCCGGGGAAGCCTGCCAGCACCACCGCATCGAGGCCTGCGATGTCGACGCCGAGCTCGAGCGCATTGGTGCTCGCCAGTCCGCGTAGATCACCTTCGGCCAACGCACGTTCCAGCTCTCGACGGTCCTCGGCCAGATAGCCGGCCCGATACGACGCCACCCGCTCCGTCAGTTCGGGAGCGATGTCCTCCAGACGAGCACGGGCGCCCAACGCGGTCAGCTCGGCCCCTCGTCGCGACCGGACAAAGGTCAGCGTGCGGGCACCCTCGGCGATCAGATCGGCCATCACTCTGGCCGCCTCGGCGCCGGCGGAACGCCTTACCGGCGCGCCGTTTTCGCCGACCAGGTCGGTGCGAAGGGCGGGCTCCCACAGCGCGACGGTGCGCGCACCTTGCGGGGAGCCGTCCTCGGTCACTTCGACCACCGTCTGCCCGATCAACTCCGACGCGGTGGCCGCAGGAGACGCCGTCGTGGCGCTGGCGAAGACTACTGTCGGCGACGCCGAGTAACGTGCGCACAGCCGCAGCAGGCGGCGCAGCACCATGGCCACATTCGAGCCGAAAACACCGCGGTAGTAATGGCATTCGTCGATCACTATGTAACGCAGATTTCGCAGGAACACCGCCCAGCGCGCGTGATTGCGCAGGAGCGACAGGTGGATCATGTCGGGATTGGAGAAGATCCACCGTGATCGTTCGCGCGCGAATCGACGTATCTCGGACGGGCTGTCGCCGTCGTAGGCGCTGGGTGCGACGGTGCCGAGCTTGGCGACGGCGTCGGTGAGTGCCTGCGCGGTCCGCAGCTGGTCGTGGCCGAGTGCTTTCGTCGGCGACAAATACAGCGCGCGCGCACGGGGATCGGTCGCGAATGCGGTCAGGATCGGCAGCTGGTACGCCAGCGACTTGCCCGACGCCGTGCCGGTGCTGAGCACCACATGGCGACCGTCGTGGGCGAGATCGGCGGCCTCGAACTGATGCGACCACGGCGCGGTGATGCCGCGATCATTCAACGCCCGCACCACATCCGGATCTGCCCAAAGGGGCCATGCCCGCGGTCGTGCCTGCCGCGGTGGTAGGTCCGCGACGTGACGCAGCGGCTTCTCGTCCGGATCGGTGCCCTCGACCGCGCAAGCGAGCAGCTCACGGCCGAAATCCGACATCGTCTGCCCTCCTGTAGGTGAATTGTTCCCTAGTTCCTGCGCCGAGACTGTCGCAGGAGCGTGGAACATGGTTGACTAAGCACGGTCGCAGCTTCTGTGTTCGTGTATATGCACTCGCAGGATCGACGTTGCGATCGCGGTTCCTGCGAGGGTTGTAGGTCGGGTCAAGTTCCGACGACTCCACGAAGGTATGGCGGTCGGAACGGGCCCGGTGCACCGGAAGTCGGTGAACCGCACCCGGTAAGAAGAGAAGGAAAGATCGAAAGATGCCACAGGGAACTGTGAAGTGGTTCAACGCGGAGAAGGGCTTCGGCTTTATCGCCCCGGAGGACGGCTCCGCCGATGTGTTTGTCCACTACACGGAAATTCAAGGTTCCGGCTTCCGCACCCTCGAAGAAAACCAGAAGGTCGAGTTCGAGGTCGGCCAAAGCCCGAAGGGCCCACAGGCCACCGGAGTTCGATCCATCTAAGCAATCGAACCTCACGATTCCCCCCGCGCAGTCCAGCATGGACCGCCCGGGGGGTTTTCGTTTCTGCGCGCAACAGCGGCCCCGCCGAGCACCGACCGGCGCGGCACTGGCCTACTGTCGTCTGCGTGAGCCAGCTGTCGTTCTTCTCGGCAGAGTCGGTGCCGCCAGCGGTCGCCGATCTGACGGGGCTTCTCGCCGCACCCGGCCAGGTGGTCGTGGTCGGGAAGGGCGCACGGCTGTCGGTGGTGGTGGATCGTCCGTGGCGCGCGGTGGCCCTCGCCGACATGATCGTCGAGGCCGGGCTGGAGCCCGAGATCGGCCGCACGGATGAGAACACCCCGCTGGTCCGCACCTCGGTCGACCCACGATTGGTCGGCATTGCCACCGAGTGGACCCGTGGCGCCGTCAAGACCGTGCCGCCGCAGTGGTTGCCAGGCCCCCGGGAGCTGCGGGCCTGGACGTTGGCGGCGGGTACCCCTGAGGCGGACCGTTATCTACTGGGTCTCGACCCGCACGCCCCCGACACCCATGCCCCGCTTGCCTCGGCCCTGATGCGGGTCGGGATCGCCCCCACTCTCATCGGAACCCGAGGCGGCCATCCGGCGCTCCGAATCAGCGGCCGTCGCCGCCTATCACGCCTGGTAGAGAACGTGGGGGAACCTCCGGGCGATGTAGAGGCGTTCTCGCTCTGGCCCCGGATTTAGGAGCATCCGCCCGGAGGGTCAGTTTGCGTAGGCCCGTCCGGAGTGCGAAATTGTCAGTTGCTAACAGCGTCGAATTGTCGATTACGCATAATTCCGATGCTGGAAGGCAACATAGAAGTGGAGTGTAGGCACAGTTGGCTGACGAGGACCGCGGCAGCGGCCGCAACGGGAGTGTGCGGCGACTCGTCATTGTCGAGTCGCCCACTAAAGCACGCAAAATAGCCGGTTACCTGGGCTCCAACTACATCGTTGAGTCGTCCCGAGGACATATCCGCGATTTGCCGCGAAACGCCGCCGACGTGCCCGCGAAGTACAAGTCGGAGCCTTGGGCCCGCCTCGGCGTCGACGTCGAGCACAACTTCGAGCCGCTCTACATCATCAGCCCCGAGAAGAAGAGCACGGTCGCCGAGCTGAAGGACCTGCTCAAGGGTGTCGACGAGCTCTATCTGGCCACGGACGGGGACCGCGAGGGCGAGGCCATCGCCTGGCATCTGCTCGAGACGCTCAAACCACGCATCCCAGTCAAGCGGATGGTGTTCCACGAGATCACCGAGCCCGCCATTCGCGCGGCCGCAGAGGACCCGCGCGACCTGGACAACGACCTGGTCGACGCGCAGGAGACGCGCCGCATCCTGGACCGGCTGTACGGATACGAAGTCAGCCCCGTGCTGTGGAAGAAGGTCGCGCCGAAGCTCTCGGCGGGCCGCGTCCAGTCGGTGGCCACCCGCATCATCGTGTCGCGTGAGCGCGAACGGATGGCGTTCCGCAGCGCTGGATATTGGGATGTCACCGCTGAACTGGACGCCAGCGTCTCCGACCAGCAGGCGCAGCCGCCCACATTCACGGCCAAGCTGAACGTCGTCGACGGCAAGCGGGTGGCCGCAGGCCGCGATTTCGACTCGCTCGGCGAGCTCAAGAAGCCCGACGAGGTGCTGGTGCTCGACGAAACCAGCGCGGGTGCGTTGGCAGCGGGGCTGCGGGGTGCCCAGCTGGCGGTGTCGTCGGTCGAGCAGAAGCCCTACACGCGTCGGCCGTACCCGCCGTTCATGACGTCGACGCTGCAGCAGGAGGCCGGCCGTAAGCTGCGGTTCTCGTCCGAGCGCACGATGAGCATCGCGCAGCGGCTGTACGAGAACGGCTACATCACTTATATGCGCACCGACTCGACGACCTTGTCGGGTTCGGCCATCAACGCCGCGCGCAACCAGGCCCGTCAGCTCTACGGCGAGGAGTACCTGCACCCGACGCCCCGCCAGTTCACCCGCAAGGTGAAGAACGCCCAGGAGGCGCACGAGGCGATCCGGCCCGCCGGTGACGTCTTCCAAACGCCCGGGCAGTTGCACAGCCAGCTCGACACCGACGAATTCCGTCTCTACGAGCTGATCTGGCAGCGCACCGTGGCCTCACAGATGGCCGACGCGCGCGGCACGACGCTGAGCCTGCGCATCTCCGGTGCGTCCACCGACGGCCAACAGGTCGTGTTCAATGCCAGCGGCCGAACGATCACGTTCGCCGGCTTCCTGAAGGCCTACGTCGAGAGCATCGACGAGCTTGCAGGTGGCGAGTCCGACGACGCCGAGAGCCGGCTGCCCAACCTGACCGAGGGCCAGCGCGTAGACGCCAAGCAGCTGACAGCCGACGGGCACGTCACCGCACCGCCTGCCCGCTACACCGAGGCGTCGCTGATCAAGGCGCTGGAAGACCTGGGCATCGGCAGACCCTCGACGTACTCGTCGATCATCAAGACCATTCAGGACCGCGGCTACGTGCACAAGAAGGGCAGCGCGCTGGTGCCGTCGTGGGTGGCATTCGCCGTGACGGGCCTACTCGAGCAGCACTTCGGGCGGTTGGTCGACTACGGATTCACCGCTGCGATGGAGGACGAGCTCGACGAGATCGCCGCGGGCCATGAGCAGCGGACCAACTGGCTCAACAACTTCTACTTCGGCGGCGACCACGGCGTGCAGGATTCCGTGGCCCGTTCTGGTGGTCTCAAGAAGCTCGTCGGGGTCAACCTCGAAGGCATCGATGCTCGAGAAGTCAACTCCATCAAGCTGTTTGATGACGAAGAGGGTCGCGCCATCTACGTCCGGGTCGGTAAGAACGGCCCGTATCTGGAGCGCATGGTCATCGGCGACGACGGCGAGCCGAAACCGCAGCGAGCCAACCTCAACGACTCGCTGACGCCGGACGAGCTCACTCTGGAGCTGGCCGAAAAGCTTTTCTCCACACCGCAAGAGGGCCGCTCGCTCGGTGTCGACCCGGAGACTGGTCACGAGGTCGTCGCCAAGGACGGCCGGTATGGGCCGTATGTGACCGAAGTGCTGCCCGAACCGGATGAGCCAGAGGACGGCGCTCCGGCCAAGAAGGGCAAGAAGCCCACCGGTCCCAAGCCGCGTACCGGCTCGCTGCTTCGGTCGATGAACCTGGAGACGGTGACGCTCGAGGATGCGTTGCGACTGCTGTCGTTGCCGCGCGTCGTCGGCATCGACCCGAACACCAGTGAGCAGATCACCGCGCAGAACGGCCGCTACGGGCCATATCTCAAGCGTGGCACCGACTCTCGATCGCTGACCACAGAAGAGCAGATGTTCGACATCACGCTCGACGAAGCGTTGAAGATCTACTCCGAGCCCAAACGCCGTGCAGGACAGAGTGCTTCGACGCCACCGCTGCGGGAGCTGGGCGCGGACCCGGCATCGGGCAAGCCGATGGTGATCAAGGACGGCCGGTTCGGCCCGTATGTGACCGACGGTGAAACCAACGCCAGCCTGCGCAAGGGCGACGACGTGCTGTCCATCACCGATGAGCGGGCCGCCGAGCTGCTGGCCGACCGTCGCGCCCGCGGACCGGTGAAGCGGACGGCGAAGAAGACCGCCAAGAAAGCCGCTGCGAAGAAGGCGCCCGCCAAGAAGGCCGCGAAGCGCAGCTAGCCGGAAACGTCGCTCGACACTTCTTCGGCCGGTTCCTCGTTGGCCAGAACGAGATTCAACGGGCGAGCGAGTTGGGTCGGTGCGGAGCGGCCACGCAGTTCGACGATCTCGCCGACGTCCCAGCACAGCGCCTCGGCGTCCAGCGCGCCGCTGACGGCGATCGCTGAGGCCAGCACATGGCCCTCCTCCAGCTTGGCGAGCTCGGTGAGGCGGGCGGCTTCGTTGACCGGGTCGCCGATCACGGTGTACTCGAACCGGGCCTGCGCGCCGATGTGCCCGGCGATGGCGCGCCCCGCGGACACGCCGACACCGAACTCCACGTCCGAGCCGAGCATCGAGACCAGCTCATCGTGCAACTCGCGGGAGGCCGCCAGCGCGGCACCCGACGCATCGGGATGCTCGATCGGTGCGCCGAAGATGGCCAGCGCCGCGTCGCCCTGGAACTTGTTGACGAAGCCGCCGTGGCGGTTGACGGTGTCGACGATGACGCGGAAGAACTCGTTGAGCAGGCTGACGACGTCGGCCGCCGGCCGCGTCGAGGCCAGCTGCGTCGAGCCGACGAGGTCGACGAACAACACGGCCACGTCGCGTTCCTGACCGCCGAGCTCGGTGCCGCGCTCCAGGGCGCGACGGGCGACGTCCTCGCCGACATACCGGCCGAAAAGGTCACGCAGCCTTTGCCGTTCGGCGAGGTCGCGTACCATGTCGTTGAATCCGGCCTGCAGCAAGCCCAACTCACTGGCGTCATAGATCTGCATGTGGGCGTTGTAGTTACCGCGCTGCACTTCGCCCAGCGCCCAACGTAATTGGCGCAGGGGATCGGCGATCGCCATCGCCACCAGTACCGTCGCCGACAACCCGATCACCAGAGTGCCCAGGGCCAGAATCAGGATCGGCGTGATCAGCCGGTCGGCGGATGCAGTGAGAATCTGAAACTTGCTCGCGACCAGGGCCAGCACGATCGCGAGGACGGGAACGCCGGTGGACAGCACCCAGGTCAGCACCTGACGCAGGATGACGCCGGCGGCTCGGTAGTTCTCCGGCACGCCACCGCGCAGCGCGGCGACCGCCACGGGCCGCAGCACCCGCTCGGACTGCAGATAGCCGATGATCGCGGTGGCGGTCGCACCCAGCGCCGTTGCCACGGCCACCACCGGCGCCGAATGGCTGGCGACCGGCCAACTGGCGACGATGAAGACGATCGAGCCCAGACACCAGTTCGAGACGCTGATGACCGAGCGATAGAACGGCATCTTCAGCGCACGGGTACGGGCCAGTTCGGTGGTCGCAGGATCGGTTTCGGCGAGCAGGCTGTCGCGGCGCTGCCAGCGCATGACCGGAATGAGAAGCCGCAGGCTGAGGTACGCGCCGATGGTGAAGGACAGGAACAGGTAGCCCAGGAAGATCGCCAGGTTGAACGCGGGAAGGTCCTGGAGCTGGATGCGATCCTCGGGTGGCAGGCCGAAACGGAGAAAACCCAGCACGAACAGGGCCCCGATGATGTCGGACTGCAGCATTCCGAGCGTGAACACCGGCCAGGGCGTGCGCGCCACCCAACGGACGAATGCGCTGATTCGCCCGATCGGTTCGGGCTCGGTGGTCACCCGATAACCGTATCGGGCCGGGGAGACCAGATAGAGCGCTCTGAGACGGACGTGTCGGTTTGCAGCACTACTGTTACGTGTGATGACCGGTGTTTTCTCTCGACTTGTGGGCCAGGGCGCTGTGGAGGCAGAACTAGTGGCCGCCGCGCAGGCTGCGCGCGGTGACACTGCTCACAATGCGAACGCGACGGGGACCATGACACATGCGTGGCTGATTACCGGGCCGCCAGGGTCGGGTCGCTCGGTTGCGGCCCTGTGTTTCGCGGCGGCGCTGCAATGCACCTCCGACGGTGTTCCTGGTTGCGGGGAGTGCCGCGCCTGCTCCACGACGATGGCCGGAACGCATGCCGACGTGCGCAGGATCATCCCTGAGGGCCTATCGATCGGCGTGGACGAGATGCGCAACATCGTGCAGATCGCTTCGCGACGGCCGAGCACCGGGCGGTGGCAGATCGTGGTGATCGAGGACGCCGACCGATTGACCGAAGGCGCGGCCAACGCTCTGCTCAAGGTGGTTGAGGAGCCGCCGCCGTCGACGGTGTTCCTGCTGTGTGCGCCGTCGGTGGACCCGGAGGACATCGCGATCACGCTGCGGTCGCGCTGCCGTCACGTGGCGCTGGTGACGCCGCCGGTGGAGTCGATCGCGCAGGTGCTGATCGATTCCGACGGGCTGCCCGCCGAAGACGCCCACTGGGCGGCGTCGGTCAGCGGTGGGCATGTCGGGCGGGCGCGGAGGCTGGCCGTCGACGAAGAGGCGCGTCAGCGACGGCAGCGTGCGCTCGCCCTGGCGCGCGACGCGGCCACACCGTCGCGGGCCTACGGCGCCGCCGAGGAGCTGGTGGCGGCCGCCGAGGCGGAGGCGTTGGCGCTGACCGTCGACCGCGACGAGGCCGAAACCGAGGAACTCCGCACCGCGCTGGGTGCCGGCGGGACGGGCAAGGGCACCGCGGGCACCTTGCGCGGCGCAACAGGTGCCATCAAAGGCCTTGAGCGCAGACAGAAGTCGCGTCATACCCGCGCATCCCGGGATGCGCTGGACCGGGCGTTGATCGATCTCGCGATGTACTTCCGCGACGCGCTGCTGGTGTCGGCGCAGGCAGGTGAGATTCAGCCGAACCATCCCGACATGTCGGACAAGGTCGCGGCCATGGCAGCGGTGGTGCCGCCCGACCGCCTGTTGCGCTGCATCGAGGCGGTGCTGGAGTGCCGGGAAGCGCTGGCGGTCAATGTGAAGCCGAAGTTCGCGGTCGATGCGATGGTCGCGACGGTGGGCCGGGCGCTGCGCAACTGACTTGGGTGGTCGCCGCGGGCTGCCGTAGACTCGTCCCGCCCGGCGCGTGCCGGGCACGCCACCTTAGCTCAGTCGGTAGAGCGGCTCACTCGTAATGAGCAGGTCAGGAGTTCGATTCTCCTAGGTGGCTCCACCCTCTCCTTTCCCCCAACCTTTCCGCGAGCGTGCGTGTCTGCAGGCGACACGCCGCATTTCACCGGCATTTCGTGCACGCTCGTCAGGCCCCGAGCGACCGCGGGCTGCCTTACTCGCCCAGCGCCTCCCCGGCGATTCTGTTCGCGGTCGCGGCGGCCGGGAATCCTGCGTAGCCGCTGGAGTGGTAGATGACCTCGGCGATCTCGTCGTCAGACAGGCCGTTGGTGCGCGCGATTCTGAAGTGGAGGGCCAGCTCGTCGGTGGACCTCAGCGCGATCAGCATGCCCAATGTGACGAGGCTGCGGTCGCGCCGACTGAGGCCGTCGCGCCCCCACAATCGACCGAAGACGTTGTCGAGGGAGATCTCGAGGAATTCGTCGGCGAATCCTCCGCGCGGGAGGTCGGCGGCGTCGACATCGGGGAGGACTCCGGGTAGCAGCTCGCGGAAGACACTCAATCCTGTTTCACGCATATCAGTCATGGATTTACTGTGGCATCACAACGGCGCGAGGTAGCCCACCGGGCCCGACGCGATGCACACCGACAGGGCTGCGGTGTTCGCGCGCACGTTGATGGCGTCGCCGGCGCCGGGCAGCCGCACGAAGACCCGGTTGAGACCGGGGTGGACCGGCACCTTGGTGTCGACGCCGTCGGTGAGAGACATCGTCATCGAACCCTCGCTGTTGGCGAGGTAGTTGATCTCGGCAGTCCAGTCCGACGGCAGCAGCGGCCCGTCGAGGGGCATACGCACCGGGAAGTCCGGCTGAACGAGATAGCCGCACTTCGGATCTGGGCCGCGGACGATCGTGCGTACCCAGGTGACCTTCGAGTCGACGACGCGACCGGTGCTGTCGAGCATGCGTAGTTGGGTTGTCGCGCTGCCGAATTCGGGTCGGTCGTGTAGAAGCGCGAACATGTGGCTGGCAAGGTTCTCCGGCGCAGCGACGCGCTGCAGTACGAACGGGTCGACCTCTTGGTCGAGCATCGGCGCAGTGGAGGTGGCGTGGGCCGCGGCGAGCCCAGCCTCGGCGTTCTGGAGGTAGGGCTGAGCGGGGTTCTGTTGCCAGATTGTCGTGAAAGTCGCGGTGGAGTAAAGGCTGCTGGCGACGAAAGCAACGGCAGTGGTAACGATTACGGCTGTACGCGCCGGGGAGTTGTCGAGCCAACGGGAGTTTGGTCGGTTGGGTGCGCAGAGGCCGACGGCGGCGAGGAGTGTGAGGACGACGACGAGGTCGGGCAGGTACCGCAGGGTCTGCGCGAGTTCGAGTGCGGTGAACTTCGAGGACCGCATGAGGTAGATCGGGATCTGACAGGCGATTGCGTAACCGACGGCCACGACCCACAGCATGCCGATCCGCTCCTTGCGGAGAACCGACAGGACGACCACCGCGGCGAGCGCTAGCCAGCCGAGCACCATGACGGTGACGGGTGGTGTCGCCCACGGTGAGGCGGGAGCCCAGCGCTGCCAGTCCCACGGGCCGCCGACGAGTCCGGGAACAATCCCGTGAGTGATGGAGCGGCTCAACAGGTCTCGCGTCATCGGTAGGTCGCGGCTCCAGCGCTCCTGGTCGACGACGACGAGGTAGAGGGCGATCCAGGCGGCGGTCAGCGCGAGCGAGCCGACCCACAGCCTGATCCCGCGACGCCAAACGGTCCACAGGGCGGACCCGTCTCCGGTGACGTGAGCGAGGAGGGCGGTGATCGTGAAGGCGACGAACGGAATGACGGCGGCCTTCTCGAAGAAGAGCAGGCCGCCGAAGAAGACGAGAAGTGCGGTGATGGCGTAGCGCTGATTTCCGGTGCGGACCAGCAAGATGGCATCGGCTGTTACCCATGCCATGGCTGCGAGCATGGGCAACGAGTTCAATGCGGCTGCCCACCAGGCGAATCCGGGAATTCCGAGTGGCGTGAAGAGGGCGAACGTCAACGGGACGAGGAGGACTGGCCGCCAGCCGAGGATGACGTGGAGGGCCCGCAAGAGTGCGAGGGATGCCAGCAGTTGCAGGACGACGAGACTAACGGCTGGGCCGATCCAGTTCAGTGGAGCGAGGTGGGTGACCGCGCCGGCGACGAGGAACGCTGCGGGCATGACGTGGCCGTCGTGGTCGTCGAAGAGGTACGTCGGTGAGAAGAGGCCTTGCGTGCCGGCGCGGCCGACGAGGATGAGGTCGTCCCAGTAAAAGTAGCCCTTGAAGGCCAGGATCGCGCGGATGACGAGTTGGACCGCGATCAGGATGATGGCGGTCGAAGCAACCCAGTTTGTGCGGGTCAGCCGGACTGCCATACGTCCTTTCTGCTGGTCGGCGGATCCCCTCGACTGTACGGGGGTACATATCCCGCGCTAGGCGCCAGTACTCCGGCTGGGCGGTCAGTGTTGACAGATAACGCCTTCACAACAGCTGCTGCGACTCGTTCCAGTAAGCCTTTACGCTGGACGAATGACCGGAAGCTCGCCCTATCCACCTGGGTTCGGCGCCCCACCGCCAGGAAGCGGCCCGCCATCACCACCGAGTGGCCCCGGCTATGGTCCGGGGCCATCGGCGAACTTTGGCGCAGGTAGCACTTCCCCACCGGAACAGGGCTGGCCTGCTGGCGGGCGGGATCGTGCTAGCGGTGCTACTTGGAGTCGCAGCTCTGGTGCTCTCGATCATCGCGGTAGCTCGCGGACCACGAAACGCCGCCGCCACCGACGACTCCACAAGCGGAGGCACAGCGAGCTCTTCGTCGAGGACGCCGATAAGGCGCTTTGCGAGGTCATTGGCCCGCTTATGCAAGAAGAGACCGACGGGGGAAGCGCTCTTATCAGATTCAGGAGAGCCCGGATTCGCCCGAGCGCAAGGCAGCGATTCCAAAATTCAAGGCTGAAACCCTGGACTGGGCAAATCGGATTCAAAACCTGCTGAATGAGCATGCGAGTCCTCCGCGTTATCTAACTCGCACACTTCAGCAATATATAGACGGCATGTTGCTGTACAGCGAGAATTTGCGGGATGACCGCGCACCGGATCCTTATGACAATACGGCTTACGAAGACGCCATCGTTGCCGTAGGGGGACCGCTGGCAACCTGCTACAAGGTGGGCGCTGCGGTGGTAGACGTCGGTGCCGGGCGATGTCATGCCCAATCGGAAGTTCTCGAAGTTCATCGTGGGCGGTGTATGGCCTTCGACATCTCCCGGTCCGTGGACTGGAGCCGCCAACGGCCAGCGTACTTTCGCGCAATCTTCGCGCGCCGGTGCTCGGGACGTTAACTCCGTATGCGTCCGCAATCCTCGGCGACAACGATGGCGCCATGATCGACGCGATGCATGTCACCTATGAAGATGACAGCAAAGCGGTTGAGGCGCAAGCGGATTTGTTCTCTTCGATGGCAGACGCGATTGATGAATGCGGTCGACATCGTGGAAGACGCTCGGTTGCAGATGGACGCGATCGACCGAGACGCGCACGAAGCGATACAGAAGATCATCGATAGCAAGGGAGGCTGGTTCGGCCCATTGGCGATGCTGTCGATGATTTGGGCGATTCTCGTTCAGGCTCGAACTGCGGCCGAAGCGGCTTCCGATCGCGGCCTTGGCGAAGATCGGCTCGCAGGCCACGCGGATTCAATCGGCCACCGAGCCCTCACCGGGCGGCAAAGCGGGACCGATGGTGCAAGCGGCGCCCTACCGCCCGGATGGCCAGGGACATTTCTTTATGGCGGGCGATGGACCGCCGGAAGACGTTACCGGCCCAGGGTCCGGCCCTCGAACGCGTTTCGACGTTGGTCAGCAACCTCAGAAGGTCAATGCCGTGACGGAGGGCCCAAACCCAGTCCCACTGACTCCATCGCGATCCGATGTCGGAGGCGATCTGCCGCACGAAATCAAGAAGCCTGAGGTGCAGCCGGTACCCACAGACGGCGTACGGGGAAGATTTAACGCAGGTGGGCTTCCTGGCGCTCCTCGCGCCCGCCGCGCAACAAGCTCAATCGGCCGCCGGCATCATGCCCCCCATCAGCCCCGCATCCAGCATGTCCGGTGGCGGGATGCGGCCCCCTCCAATGCCCTCCATGCCCAGCACTCCATCAATGCCCAGCGCTCCGAGCATGCCCGCAGCGCCCACGACGCCGGCAGGCCTGCCCGCGCCCACCACGGCGGCCCAGGATCTGTCCCAGGGATTCACCAAAGGCCTTTCCGCTGGTGCCGCCAATCCGTTGCCGCCGTCCGTCCCGGCGCCCCAGACCCCGCCTCCCGCCGCAACTAGTGTCACCCCCGCGTCGGCCTCCGCTCCTCCTCCCGCGGCAGCCAGCACTCCGGTTGTCGGCCACGCACCTGCGCCCGCCCCCGCGACGTCTCAGGCCACACCCGGGCCGATGATCACCCCGCCGCCCCCGCAGAACCTCTCTGCCTTCGGGTCGGATCTACCGCGGGGGACGGCCCCGCCGTCGACACCCACCATCTCCGCCAGCGGTGGCGGTGGCGCTGCCCCTATTGCTCCAGGCACGGCGACTGCGGGCATCTCGTCGACCTCCGTCCCGCCCAGCGTGCTGGCCGCATCCGGGGTCGCGGCCACCGGTACCGGCGCCGCGATGGTCAGCTCCGAGACCCAGGATCAATACCTCGACGACGCCGTCCGGCTCGCCTACGAACTCCTTCACGCTTCCCGCATGTATCCCGGCCTGCATTGGTGCGTCGGCATTTTCAAGGTCGCGACCGGCACCGAGACCGTCATCGTCAGCAACGACGGCGCCGGTTATATCCCGCCCGGAGTTTACGTACCCCGTTCCGCCCGAATGCTTTTCGCCGATCCCGAACTTGACGCGAGGTTCCAGGCCAAGTGGTTCGGCTGGGTCAATCCGACCGCGACCATGGTTGCCTACGCCGCCGAACGCTCCGTCCTGGACCCCAACATCGAGCTCTATGCCGTCGCCGCGACCACCGACCCCGGCGGCTCGTCGGTGCTTCCCGCGCGCCGCGCGGGCGTTCCTCACTACCAGGACTGCGATTCGACGCGTTCACCCTTCGAACCGTCTGCACCCGCTCCGGAACTCGACGACAGCCGGCTGCACCGTCTGGCCGTCATGTCCCCGCAGACTTACGAACAACTCGTCGACACCAATCTGCCTCCAACCGAACGCCATTCGGCCGCCTGGGAGGCGACGGCGGGTGCCGTTGCGACAGCCCTCGCCGGCGCCGAACCCCTTCGCATCGAAGTGGCTCCCGTCATCCGTGAAATCCTCGGCGCACTGTCGATCGGCTCTCCGATCTCAGATGAACAGTGGGCATCGCTCGCCGAAGTGCGCCTTTACGGGAAGTCCCTCTTCATGCGTCCCGGGTTCATCGAGGTCGAGCCGTCCGGTGACCCGAATACCACCGTGCTCTACCGGGCACACCACAACCTGGACCGCGCCGTGGAGGCACTTTCGCTGTGGCGTGGCGACAACCTGGAGTATGCCGATATCGTCTATGCCACTGAGCAGGTCGCAAAGGAGGGACAGCTGTGGCCAATAAGGACATAAAGCTAAATCCCGACGAGACACTCGGTCACGTCAGCAAGATCGCCGCGACAATGGCCGAAGTGTCGGTGCCCGGCCCGGTGCCGCCACCCTCGCCGCCAACCAGTCCGATCGACGAAGCGCTCAACGCCGTGGCCGCGGCGGCCGCCGAGAAAGCCGCGGCTTCCGCCGAAGCGTTGGCCACGCGCGGCACCGAGCACAACGCCGCGTCACTTCAGGCCGTGTCGGCCATGCGGGCCCAGGAAGAACAGAACACGACGGAGATCAACGAGTTCCAAAGTCAGGCCGCCAGAGCGGGTATCTGGGAGGTCTAGAGCGCTAGACGGCCCTCGGTATGGTGGGCCGATGCGCACACTGGTGACGGGGGCAGCCGGTTTCATCGGATCCACGCTGGTCGACCGCCTTCTGGCCGACGGGCACACCGTCATCGGTATCGACGATCTCAGCTCGGGACGCAGCACCAACCTCGACAAGGCCCAGCAGCAGCCCGACTTCGAGTTCGTCAAGGCCGACATCGTCGACGCCGACCTCATCGGTCTCCTCGCCGACGTGCGACCCGAAGTGATCTTCCATCTCGCCGCACAGATCTCCGTGAGCCAATCGGTGGCCGACCCGCCGTTCGACGCGTGGGTCAACGTCGTCGGCACAGTGCGCCTGGCCGAGGCGGCCCGCCGCGCCGACGTCCGCAAGATCGTCCACACCTCGTCCGGCGGTTCGGTCTACGGCACGCCGCCGACCTACCCGACCAGCGAGGACGTCCCCATCGACCCCGCCTCCCCGTATGCGGCCAGCAAGGTGGCCGGCGAGGTCTATCTCAACACCTTTCGCAATCTCTACGGTCTCGAGTGCTCACACATCGCACCGGCGAATGTCTATGGCCCACGCCAGGATCCGCACGGCGAAGCCGGAGTGGTCGCGATATTCTCCCGCGCCCTGCTCGCCGGCAAGCCGACGAAAATCTTCGGCGACGGCACCGACACCCGCGACTACGTCTTCGTCGACGACGTCGTCGACGCCTTCGTCAGGGCATCCGGCGACGAGGGCGGTGGCCAACGCTTCAATATCGGTACCGGTGTGGAAACCTCAGTCCGCCAACTGCATACGGCAATTGCCGCCGCCGCCGGCGCACCCGACGAGCCTGAGCTCCACCCGCCTCGTCTCGGCGACCTGCGGCGGTCCTGTCTCGACATCAGTCGGGCCGAAAAGGTGCTGGGCTGGACGCCGAAGGTCAAACTCGACGACGGCGTCGCCAAGACCGTCGCCTTTTTCCGCGACGAGCGCAACGCCTAACTCTCGTCGGGGACTTGAGCGCCCTGCAGCGCAACGGCTCTCGCCAGCCGGGCATAGCGCAACTCCAGGTCCTTGAAGCGCATATACGTGCTGAGCGTGGTGAACACGAACGCGATGATCAACGCGTATTCCATCAAGTCTGTGCCGCGGTCCACCCCAAGCCAATTCGCGACGACGGTGGTGTCGTCCGGCCGCAGAATCGCATATACCCCAGCGATCACGAACAGCACAGCGCCGACCTTGACCCACGCCTTGGTGCGGGCATTCGTTCGCGACCGCAGCAGGTAAACCAGAAGGGCAATGATCGAGATGATCAGCAACGCCTGGATCCAGTTCATCGGGACAACCTCCCTCGCAGCAGCCCGTCGAAGACGATGTTCACACCGTTCAGCAGCGGCTGGCCTTTGGATTTCGAATAATCGGTGTAGAGGATTTCAACCGGCTCTTCGACCACCCGCCAATGCTTTTCGACGGCCAAGGTGATGAATTCGCTCGCGTGGCTCATCCCGCTCATCGTGATATTGAGCCCGTCGGCCACCTTTTTGTTGAAGACCCGCAGCCCGTTGTGCGCGTCGGTCAGACCCAACTGACGGCTACTCGGGCTCAAGAACGCCGCGACGCGCAAGATGATCCGCTTCAGGAATGGCGGCTTACTCGCGCTCGGCTCGGCGAACCGTGTCCCCACCACCATGTCGACATCCTCGGCGGAGAGTCGGTCGATCATGGCGACGACGTCCTTCAACCGGTGCTGTCCATCCGCATCGAACGTCGCGAACAATTGCGCGCCTGGCTGACGGCGGGCGTACTCAACGCCGGTTTGAATCGCCGCGCCCTGACCCAGGTTGACGGGATGCCGCACCACGTGCGCCCCGGCACGCAACGCGATGTCGCCCGTGCCGTCCTTGCTTCCGTCGTCCACACAGACGACGTGGTCGAAAACCGACCGAATATCGGCGATCACATCGCCGATGACGCTCGCCTCATTGAAGGCGGGAACGACGATCCAAACATCCTGGTAACGCATGTCGATGCCGACCAAAATACACGGTCAACGTCCCGAGGCCCTGGCAAGAGCGCCCAAGTGCACGGCGATTCCCACCATCGGCCCGCACAGCAGGGCGATCACCGTGCGGGTCTCCAGGCCGAGCGGCAGCAACAGCAGCAACATCGACGCCACCGTGGCGCCTATCCAGCCGGCCGAATATGCCCGGTGCAGGGCGGCCGCCACCGTCGCCGCGCCCGTCAGCGTCAGCAGCGCGATCGCGATGGCCGCCGCTGTCAGCCAGGCAAGCAATGCGCCGCCTGCGCGGTACTCCTCGCCGAACGCCACCCGCAGCAGCCACGGCCCGAACACCCCGGCGGCCACCACCCCCACCGCGCCCAACCCGGCGACGACGGCCGCCGGTGCCACCAAGGCTCGCAGCCGTGCCGTGCGCTGGTCGACGAAGTGCGCGATGAGATTTCCCTGCATGGCCGTCAGCGGCACAAGCAGCGGTGCGCGGGTCAGCGTCACTGCCAGGATCACGACGCCACCTGTGGCTCCCAGGTCGCCAGATGTCGCCTTGAGCAGCACCGGGAATCCCATCACCAGGATCGCGCTGGCGCCTGCGGCGGCGATCGAGTGCGACGCGCCGCGCAGGAAGGTGGCCGTCCCGCCCGGCGTCAGCAGTTGGGCGGCCGCGCGCGTCGCCGGCGATGCCGCAGTCATGATCAGCCAGGCAACGGCTCCCGCCACGGTCGCCCACAGGTAGCCGACGAGTCCCCAGCCGACGACGAAGGTGGTCGCCGCGACCGCCACCCTCATACCCGCGTCCGTCACCATCAGCGCGCCGTACTGCGTCCAGCGGCCCACCCCTGCCAGCATGCCGAGCAGCGTGGCGTGTAGACAGAATCCGGCCAGCCCCACGCTCAGCAGCACGACGCTCAGCAGCCGCGATTCGACGTACACATGTCCTGACCACAGCGGCGAACTGCCCGCGATCACGACGGCGGCGACCACACCGACCATCGCCGCCACCCGCATCGGGTGCGTACGAGGCCCCGATACCACCTCGGTGTAACCCGCCGAGCGAACTTCGCGCGTCGCCTCCTGCAACAGGCCGTTGGCGGCCCCGGTCACCAGACCGAACGAGCCCCAGAACACGCCGAACACCGAGAAACCGGCCGGCTCGAGGTCACGCGCCGCCAGGTACAACACCGCATACCCGCACAGCGCAGTCACCACGGTGGCGGCGCCGACGCGTGCGACGCTGCCGCGAGTGATCGGGCCGGTGGGTGTGGCCGCGTCGGTCACAGCGCCGGTACGTCCTTGGAATACAGCCACGCATCCCACAGCGGTCGCAGTGACACGTCGGCATAGTTGGCGGCCAAGCCGGTGAAATCGTCGGTCACCGCGGTGGAATGGCGGTGCCGGGTGGTCCAATCCCGAAGTAGTGCAAAGAAATTGTCGTCGCCGATGACCCGTCGCAGCGCATGCAGCGTCAGCGCGCCGCGCTTGTACACCCGGTCGTCGAACATGTCGCGCGGTCCCGGGTCGCAAAGCAAGAGATCCTGGGGCGAATCCGAGAGCCGTTGATGGAAGTAGCGCGCCCACTCGTCGGCGCTCTGGCCGCCGGACTCCTCCGACCACAGCCACTCGGCATAGCAGGCGAAGCCCTCGTGCAGCCAGATGTCGCGCCAACGCCGCGCCGTCACCGAGTTGCCGAACCACTGATGCGCCAGCTCGTGCGCGATCAGCCGCTCGGAGCCGCGCCGGCCATCGCAATGGTTGGCCCCGAATATCGAAATGCCCTGCGCCTCAAGCGGGATCTCCAGGTCATCGTCGGTGACGACGACGGTGTAGCCGGTCGACAACGGATACGGGCCGAATCGCTTGGTGAACATCTTCATCATCTGCGGCTGGCGGCCGAAGTCGTGATCGAAGTTTCGCTTCAGCCGGGGCGGCAACGCGGCCTGCATCGGCACGGGCGCCTTCTGCAGCCGGTACGCCTCGTACATGCCGATCTGCAGGGTGATCAGATACGTCGACGTCGGCTCCGCCAGTTCGTAGGTCCATGTCGTCATGGCCGCGCGGGTGCGCCGAGACTTCAACTCGCCGTTGGCGATCGCCCGATACGGATTCTCGGTGCTGATCTGGATTCGGTAGCTGGCCTTGGCGCTCGGATGGTCGTCGCACGGAAACCACGACGCGGCACCGTTCGGCTGGCCCGCGACCAGCACTCCTTCGGAGAGCTCTTCGAAACCGACCTCACCCCAGAAGGACCGGATCGGTCGCGGCGTTCCGCTGTAGCGGACGACGATCGTCATCGCCGCCCCTGCGGGCAGCGGCGACGACAACGCGATGTGCAGCTTGCCGCCCGAGCTGCTGAACGACGCAGGCCTGCGACCGTTCACCGAAACCTTCGTCACCGAAAGGGCATCGGACAGATCGAGCGTGAAGGTCCGCAGCGCCGCCAGTGTGGCGGCGGTGATGGTCGCCGTCCCTGTGAGCCGGTTGATCGTCACCTTGTATTCGAGCTCGAGCTCATAGCGCGACACCCGATAGCCGAAGTTCCCGTTGTGGGGCAGGTATGGGTCGATGACAGGGGTCTTCTTCGCCGCTTTCTTGGATCGCGTCACGCGGCGGTTTCCTCGGGATTCTTGTCAGGCGGCGCTTCGGCGCGCTTCTTGGGGAACATGTTCCAGGGTGCGATCGGGTTTCCCTGCCATCGTGTCGACGCTGGAACCTCGTCGCCGCGCATCACCAGCGACGCGGGGCCGACGGTGGCGCCGGCGCCCAGGCGCGCCGCGGGCAGAGCCACACAATGCGGGCCCAGCGTCGAACCCTCCTCGAGCACAACAGTATCCATCCGCATCACCCGGTCGTGGAACAGATGTGTCTGCACCACACAGCCGCGGTTCACGGTGGCACCCTTTTGCAGCGTGACCAGATCAGCCTCTGGCAGCCAGTACGTCTCGCACCACACGCCGCGACCGATCTTCGCGCCGAGCGCCCGCAGCCAGAGGTTCATCACCGGCGTTCCGCTGGCGGCCCTGGCGAACCACGGCGCTGCGACCGTCTCGACGAAGGTGTCCGACACCTCGTTTCGCCACACGAATGCCGACCACAGCGGATGTTCGACGGCCCGAATACGGCCCACCACAACCCATTTCGCTATCACCGCGATCGCACCGGCGACGGCGCCCGCAATCAGCAGCACCGCGCCGCTGCCCAGCGCTGCCCACAGGTATCCGAATTCGACTATCAGCGTTTGCAGCGCGAACAGTACGCCGACCCCAATCGCGAACGTCACCATGACGGGTACCAGCCGGCACGTCTCGACGAACCCCCGCATGACCTTCAGCCGAACCGGTGGGTGGAACGTGCGCAGCACGTCGGCCGCGGTCGGCTGGCGGCGCAACCGGATCGGCGGGCTGCCGAGCCACGACGACCCTGCCTTTGCCTTGTGAGGTGCCGCCGACAGCACCGCCACCAGTCCGTCGTCGGGCACCTTCCGGCCGGGTTGGGTGATACCGGAGTTGCCCAGGAACGCCCGTTTCCCGATCGTCGCCTTCTCCACGTGAATCCATCCGCCGCCGAGCTCGTAGGACGCCACCATGGTGTCGTCGGCCAGGAACGCGCTGTCCTCGATGACGGTGAATTTCGGCGTGAGCAGCGCCGTCGAGATCTCGGTGCCGCGGCCGACCTTCGCGCCCAGCACGCGCAGCCACGTAGGCGTCAGCAGGCTTGCGTAGAGCGGGAACAGATAGTTGCGGGCGGCGTCCATCAGACGCTCCGTCGCCCATATCTGCCAACCGATGCGACTGCGGACCGGGTGATACCCCTCGCGCAACCACAGCGACAGCAGCCGCACACCGATCACCGTCAACGCCGCGTACACCACCACTGCCAGGAGCGTTGCGACAGGAGTCCACACAAGTGCGGGCACGATCGCGTCTCTCACCGATGCGGTGTTGCGGGCTCCCCAGCCGATCACGGCCAGCCCGCAGCCGAGCGCCGCAAGAGGTATGGCGCCCAACAACATCGACGTCAGCCCGTAGATGAGTACCCACTGCGGTGCCCGACCCGGACGCTCGTCGGGCCACGGATGACGGGCCTTGCCCGACTTGACCGCGGGCGAACCCTTCCAGTACTGGCCCTTCTTCACGCGGCCGATGACGCCCGAGCCCGCGGCGACGTCAGCGTTCTTCCCGACCGTCGCCCCGGGCAGCAGCGTCGTGCGTGCGCCGATCGTCGCGTCGTTGCCTATGGTGACGGCGCCGACATGGAAGTGGTCGCCGTCGACCCAATGCCCGGAGAGGTCCACCTCGGGCTCGATCGAACTGCGGTGGCCCAGCGTGAGCATGCCGGTTACCGGCGGTGCCGAGTGCAGATCGACGCCCTTGCCGACCTTGTTGCCCAGCGCCCGCGCGTAGTACACCATCCACGGCGCACCGGCCAGGTTCTCCGCGCCGCTGGCATCGGCCAGCCTCTCGGCCAGCCAGACACGCAGGTGAACGGTGCCGCCGCGACGATAGGTGCCCGGTTTCAGGAACCCGACCAGCATTCGCGCGGAGAGCACCGCGATGCCCATCCGCCCGGCCGGCGACACGAAGAGGAGGAACCCGCCGATGATCCACCACCAGTCCAACGTCACCAGCCACGGCACCGAGCTGAACATCGCGACAACGTTGTTGATCACCGCCAGCCAGACCACCCACTGCAGGCCCGTCAATGTGGCGAGCGGCAGCGACACCGCCGTCTGGAAGGCCTGCGCGAGCAGCGGCGTCGGCCGCACGACCCGAGTTTCGACCTGCGGGGGCGGGTCGAGCTCGTCGAGGAATCCGGCCAGCGAGCCCAGCCGCGGATGGTCGTACAAATCGGCGACCGTCACCTGCGGGTAGCGCTGACGCAGCGCGGCCACCAATTGCGCAGCCGACAGCGAGCCGCCGCCGAGCGCGAAGAAGTCGGCCTCTGGGCCGTCGACCGCGGCGGCAAGCACATCGCGCCACAGCCCGGCCAGCCAGCCCATCGTGCCGCCGAGGTCGGGCGCCTCTTCTTCGGTTTCGCCGGGCGGCGGCCACGGCAGCGCTTCCCGGTCGACCTTGCCCGATGTGCGGGTGGGTAATTCGTCGACGAGCACCAGCCGAGGCACCAGCGCGGCGGGCAGCGACTCCGCCAGCGTCATCCGAGCCGCGCCGAGGTCGAACGACGGGTCTGCGCTGGCGATGTAGCCGACGAGCAGCGGTGTGCCGCTGGCGGTTCGGCGCACTGCCGCGGCGCCGCCACTCACGCCTGGCAGGTTCACCAGCGCCGCGTCCACCTCGCCCAGTTCGATGCGTCGACCGCCGACCTTGACCTGGTCGTCGGCGCGCCCACAGAAGATCAGACCGTCGGGCTCCAGCCGTACCAGGTCACCACTCCGGTATGCGCGATCCCAGCCGAGCGTGGGCATCGGCGCGTACTTCTCGGCGTCCTTCTCCGGGTCGAGGTAGCGCGCCAGCCCGACGCCTCCGATCACCAGTTCGCCGACCTCGCCGACGGCGACCGGCGCTGCCTCCTTGTCGACCACGGCCAAGTCCCAGCCGGCCAGTGGCAGCCCGATGCTGACCGGTCCCTTGCCGTCGAGCTTGGCTGCGCACGCGACGACGGTGGCTTCGGTCGGGCCGTAGGTGTTCCACACTTCGCGGCCTAACGAGTCGGGTCCGGCCGCCAGCCGCTCCGCGAGTTCTGGCGGGCAGGCCTCGCCGCCGAAGATCAGCAGCCGCACCGCCTCCAGTGCCTCCGCAGGCCACAGCGCGGCCAGGGTGGGCACCGTCGACACCACGCTGATGTCCCGCGACACCAGCCACGGGCCGAGGTCCATGCCGCTGCGCACCAGCGAACGCGGCGCCGGGACCAGGCAGGCGCCGTGCCGCCAGGCCAGCCACATCTCCTCGCACGAGGCGTCGAACGCCACCGATAACCCGGCGAGCACCCGATCAACGGGCCCAATCGGGTTGTCCTGCAAGAACATCTGTGCTTCGGCGTCGACGAACGCCGCCGCGCTGCGGTGTGTGACCGCCACGCCCTTCGGGGTTCCTGTCGATCCGGAGGTGAAGATGATCCACGCGTCGTCGCGGCCCAACGGCGATCCCGCGCGCCAGCCCCTCGACGAGCCGGATCCGCGAACGAGTCCCGCCTCGGTGATGACGCCGACGACGTTCGCCTCGCCGAACACCAGCGCGGCCCGCTCGTCGGGGTCGTCGGCGTCCACCGGCACGTACGCGGCACCGGTGGCAAGCGCCGCCAGGATCGCGACGTAGAGCGCGTAGCTGCCCGAGGGCATGCGAATTCCTACGCGATCGCCGCGGCCGATCCCGCGGGCCGCCAGCCACGTGACGCTGTCCTCGACGTCGGTGATGAGCTCGCTGTAGGTCAGTTGGACGGCGCCGTCGTCGATCGCAGGCGCATCGGGGTAGCGCGCCGCGGTTTCGTAGAGGATGTCGACCAGAGTGCGTTGTTCCGGCGCAAACGGTGACAAGACGTACTGCTCGGGAATTTCCGTCGTCGCCACGCCTATCAACGTACTAAGCGCTGCCGATGACGCAGCGGTTGCAGGTCCCCGAACACGCCGGGCGGTTGGGTGTCGGCCATGGGTTGGATTCTCGCTGAGCGCAACCGCTGTCACGCCGCGATCGGGCCTCTAGCGTGTCTGCGTGGCGATCGGACGCGAAATTGATCGGGGGCTGCGGCTCTTCGTGGCCGAAGCGTCCGGTGACAACTGGCGCGAGCTCACCCGTGGTGCGGCCGAGGCGGTGCGGCTGGCGGCGCCGGACCTGCAGCAGGCGCGGCGTGCGCGCGGCCGCATCGAGGGCGACGTCTCGGTCATCCTCGACATCACCGTGGCGGTCGCGGCCGATTTTCGCTCCGCGCGGGACTGGATGACCACCCAGGACACCGACACGCTGCACTACGCCGGAACCATCGACGGGCTGGCGGGTCTGGTCGCCGACATCTTCATGGCCGACGTGGCCGACGGCGTGACCTTCATCCCCGCGTCGCCGCAGCAGGATGTGGCCACGGTGGCCGTCGCGGCGCTGGACCGCATCGCGCGCCGGCTGCCGCTGGCGGGCGCGGCCTGACGGGATTACGCCTCGATCTCTCCGGCGATCCTGCGCTCGATGCTGGCGCGCGTGGCTGCGGGCAGGACAAGGATGCCGTCGAGTTCGGTGCGGGCGCGGGCGTAGGCGCTTTGGCGTTCCTGCGGCGTCGCCCCTTCATCCGCTGCCAGCCTGAGCAGGTTTTGCGCCCGCGCGATGCGCTGCTGCTCCTCGTCGGAGAAACCGCTGCGGCGCTGCCGGATCGCCTCGGCCTCGGCGACGTCGAATGCGGTCACGTAGTCGTGGACGGCGTCGCGATAGTCCAGCTGCGCCTCCCGGTCGCCGACGAGGTCGTCGGCGTTGTCCGGCCGCAGCAGGTCCGCCCGCTTGCGCGCCTTGTGGAATGCGATCGTCAGCGGGTTGCGCATGTCCGTCATCAACGGGAAGTCGAGGAGCTTGGCGACGTCGATCTCGTAGTCCAGCCAGCGGGCGTCCGTGTCGCCGTGCTGTTGGAGGACCTTCTTGATCTCGCGACGCTGCAGGGTCTCGTTGTTCTGCGACCGACCTGCCGCCTCGGCGACCGCGATCTTGGTCTGTTGCTTGATCCGGTATCGCTCGAGCCGACGTTCGGCACGACGCTCATTGGCGGCCGCGACCGCCCGCACGCCGCCTCCGATCATGCCGCCGAGCGGGAAGATGAGCCACCAGAAATGGAACAGGGAGTCCACACAGCCAGCATGCCATCGTCAGGAAATCGCCTCGTAGATCAGCTTTGCGTACCTCGCGGTGCGCTCGTTGCCAAGCGTGCCCAGTCCCATCTTGTTCATGACGTAGGCCGCGGTGGTGCGGCGATCTGGGTTGATCAACACCATGGAGCCGCCCCAACCGCCCCAGAAGCAGACCTTCTCGTCGGGCGGCAAGAACGGCACGGCCTCGGGCGTGGGGAGCGCATACCCGATGCCGAACTTCAGCGGCGCGCCCAACACCAGATCGGGCCCGTGCGACTGGACGTCGAAAATCCGGGCGATCGTGTGCGCGGACAACAGCTCGACACCATTGGCGGTCCCGCCCAGCGACACCGGGGACAGCATCCGGGCCAGCGAGCGCGCGTTGCCGTGACCGTTGACGGCGCCGAGATCGGCTTCCCGCCATGCCGTGGTGTGGGCGACCTCCGCGTCCGGGTGAGGATTGGCGAGCGTCTTGCGCATCGGGCTGTCTTCGGGCAGCGCGTCGAACGGGATGTCGAATGGCGGCGGTGGGATGAGTTGGGCGATGCGCCCGTAATCCTGCGGCCTGGCGCCGATTTGGAAGTCGGCCTCGAGCGGCCCGGCGATCTCGTCGCGGACGAAGTCTTTCAGCGACTTCCCGGTGGTTCGGCGGATCAGCTCACCGATCAGGTGACCGAAGTTCAGCGCCTGATAGCCCGACGCGGTGCCCGGCTCCCACCATGGCGCCTGGGCCGCGAGTCGCGATGCCGCCTTCTCGAAGTTGTAGAGATCCTCGACGGTCATCGGGTCCTCCCAGCCGGCCACGCCCGACGTGTGCGACAGCAGGTGTCGCACTAGGACGTTCTCCTTGCCGTTGGCGGCGAACTCCGGCCAGTACGTCGCGACGGGCGCGTCTAGGTCGAGCACGCCGCGATCGGCCACCATCAGCGCGGCCAGGCTCGTCACGGTCTTGGTGCTCGACCAGACGTTGATGATGGTGTCTTCGCCCCATGCGACGGTCTTGGCGGCGTCGACGTGGCCGCCCCAGATGTCGAGCACCGACTCGCCGTCGATGTCGATCGCGATCGCGGCGCCCACCTCTGCGCCGCTGCCGAGTTCGTCGGCGAGCGCCTCGGCGACCTTGTCGAATCGAGGGCCGATATGGCCGTGCACGACGTTCGTCATGCGGTGAAAACTACGCGCAGTCGGTCCTGGGGAGACAGGGGCGGGCTAAGAGCTCACCAGTTGTCGTATCCGCCTTCTGGTCCGAGCATCCGTTCCAGCCGGGTCCGGTTGATTCGCGCCAACTCGTTGCGGACCACCTTGCGCTCGGTCTCCATGTCGTTGAGCATGCGGTCGGTCATCGTCGCCAGTACGTCCTGCGCGGAGTAGCCGTTGACGAACATGACGAACCCGAAGCTGAAGTGGTCCAGGTAGTGCTTCGACGCCGCACTGAGTTGCTCCATCACCTCGGGGCGCTCGTCGCAAATCGCGCACTGCTCGCCCTTGGATTTCTCGCTGCCCGGCCGCCTGCCCACGTCGGGGTAGGCCTGCAGGATCGAGTCGATGGAGGCTTCCGCGAGGCCGAAAAGCAACCGGTCGGCCTGCCGGAACAGCGCGTCGTGATCCGCGTAAGGGCGTCCGCGGGCGAGGTCGGCGGACAGCGGCACGCTGTAGCAACACTCGTAGAGCGCATGCACGGCGCGGCGCATCGGCATTTCGTTGAACACGTTCAACCCCATGCCCTGATGCATCAACACACCGTCATGATCCGAGCAGCAGACCACGGCGGCGTTACGCCGTGTTACAGCGAAGAAAACTCCTGCCCCCAATGAGCGCGTGGCACCGAGAACGGGGGCCTCAGTGGCCCTTGGCCTTGAACCGCTCGATTGACCTGTTGACCTCGGCCTCAGCCTCCGCCCGGCCGGTCCAGTCGGCGGCCTTGACGTACTTGCCGGGTTCGAGGTCCTTGTAGTGGACGAAGAAGTGTTTGATCGCCTCGAGCTCGAACGGCGGGACGTCGGCGAGGTCGTTGATGTGGTCCCAGCGCCCGTCGCCCGCGGGCACGCACAGCACCTTGTCGTCGCCGCCCGCCTCGTCGGTCATCTGGAACATGGCGACCGGGCGCGCCTCGACGATGCAGCCGGGGAACACCGACTCCGGCAGGAGCACCAACGCGTCGAGCGGGTCGCCGTCTTCGCCGAGGGTGTTCTCGATGAAGCCGTAATCGGTCGGATAGCCCATCGCCGTGTAGAGGTAGCGGTCGAGCTTGACCCGACCGGAGTCATGGTCGACCTCGTACTTGTTGCGTGAGCCCTTCGGGATCTCGATGACTACGTCGAACTGCACCGTCGCGGCTCCTTGCCCTGTGCCTTGTGGGGACGGACGTCACCCTAATGGAGGGACAACTCAACACGGGCACGCCCGCCGCTGACCTCCCGCTTTCCTGCAACGGATACCCTGCTTTGGCAGGCCGGAGTCAGGAGAATCATGCGTCCCACCCAGTGGCGACGATCCACCCACATCGTGGTCGGGGTCGGCGTTTTGCTGGTGGTTGCTGCGGTCGTGGCGGTCGCCGCGGTCATGGCCGGCAGGCAGTCCAGCGAGGCCGCGGCGCTGCCACCGGCCCCGGCGTTGACGACGGCGAATCCGGGCATCACGCCGGTGGCCGATTCCGCGCAAAAGCCCGCCCCCGACAAGCTGGCCGCAACGCTGGCACTGACGCTCGCCGACCCGAACCTCGGCACTTTCACCGGCCGCATCACCGACGCCGCCACCGGGGCCCAGCTATGGGCGCAGGGCGCAGACGTGCCGATGCAGCCGGCGTCGGTGACCAAGACGTTGACCACCGCTGCGGCGCTGCTCGGGCTGGATCGCGACGCCCGGTTCACGACGAAGGTGGTGGTGTCCGACCAGCGACCCGGGTTGGTGGTCCTCAAGGGTGGCGGTGATCCGACGCTGTCAGCGGCGCCAGCGGGCCAGGACACCTGGTACAAGAACGCCGCTCGCATCAGCGATCTCGCCGACCAGGTGCGGCGCAGCGGCGTCAAGGTGACTTCCGTGCAGGTGGACATCAGTGCGTACAGCGGGCCGACGATGGCACCGGGCTGGGACCCGCTGGACATCGACGGCGGCGACATCGCGCCGATGGAAGCCGTCATGCTCGACGGCGGCCGCACCCAGCCGGTCAGCGTCGACTCAGCCCGCTCCAGGACGCCCGCGCTGGACGCCGGTCGCGCTCTCGCCGTCGCGCTGCGCGTGGACCCGGCGACCGTCGGGGTGCTGCCCTCGGCGTTCGACGGCAACAAGGAGATCGCCACGGTGCAGTCGCCGCCGCTGATCGAGCGGTTGCGCGAGATGATGAACAACTCCGACAACGTGATGGCGGAATCGACCGCCCGGGAAGTGGCTGCCGCACAAGGGAAGCCGCAGAGTTTCGAGGGCGCGGTGAGCGCGGTGCTCGGCGAGTTGAACTCCGCCAAGATCGACACCGGTGGCTCCCACCTGATGGACAGCAGCGGACTGTCGGTCGACGACCGGCTGACCGCAGAGACCCTCGACGAGACGGTGAATGCGGCCGCGGGTGACGACCAGCCGAAGCTGCGTCCACTGGTGGATCTGCTGCCGATCGCCGGAGGCAGCGGAACGCTGTCCGACCGGTTCTTGGACACCGACGCCGGACGCGCGTCGGCCGGTTGGCTGCGGGCCAAAACCGGATCGCTGACGGGCACCAATTCGCTGGTCGGCATCGTCACCGATGCCAGCGGGCGGGTGCTGACGTTCGCGCTTCTCTCCAACAACGCGGGGCCGACGGGGCGCACCGCGATCGACGCGTTCGCCGCGACGCTGCATTCGTGCGGGTGCGGAACATGAGCAGAGGCTCGCCCAAGGTGACCGTCGGGAAGGCCGTCGACTGGGGGTTCGCCGCGACGGTCGGCGCCAAACTGGCCAGGCCGGGACCCGCCTCGACGGAGTACACCCGCCGCCAGGTGATCGAGCAACTGTCCAGCGCTGCGCTGCGCGCCGAGATGCCGGTGCGTGAGGTGACGGGGCTGAACGAAGGCGCCGACGTGTCCGACGCCAGGATCGTCGACCGGACCCAGTGGGTCCGCGCCGCCACCCATTCGATGCGCGCGATGACCGGCGGATCGGAAAATGGCGACAAGCCCAACTTCGTCACCGGCCGCATCACGGGCGCACAGACGGGTGCTGTGCTGGCGTTCATCTCGTCAGGCATTCTGGGCCAGTACGACCCCTTCGCCGAGAACGGCGGAGAGCTTCTCCTGGTGTACCCCAACGTGATCGCGGTCGAGCGTCAACTTCGGGTGCTGCCCGCCGACTTCCGGCTGTGGGTGTGCCTGCACGAGGTGACTCATCGCGTCCAGTTCCGCGCCAACCCCTGGTTGGCCGACCACATGAAGAACTCGCTCGCGGTGCTCACCGAAGAGACAGGCGACGACGTCACCGAAGTCATCGGCCGGCTCGCCAACTTCGTCCGAGACCGGCGGGATGGTGTTGAGGCCGAACCGAATTCGAGCGGTGTCATCGGCCTGCTGCGGGCCGTCCAGTCCGAGCCTCAACAACAGGCACTGGATCGGCTGTTGGTGCTCGGCACGCTGTTGGAAGGCCACGCCGACCATGTGATGGACGCCGTCGGGCCCACCGTGGTGCCGTCGGTGGTCACCATCCGGCGGCGGTTCGAGGAGCGGCGCAACCGCAAGCAATCCCCGCTTCAGCGCGTCGTGCGGGCCCTGCTGGGTATCGACGCCAAGATGAGCCAGTACACGCGCGGCAAGGCGTTCGTCGACCATGTCGTCGGCCGGGTGGGGATGGCACGGTTCAACACCATCTGGACCGGACCGGAAACACTGCCACTGCCAACCGAAATCGAATACCCGCAGCGATGGATCGACAGGGTTCTCTAAGCGCGTTGCAGACCGCGGTCGCCGCGTTCGCCCGTCGTTACGCCGCCGAGGCCGAGCGCTGGTGCGTCGCCCTGTCGGGCGGCCCGGACTCGCTGGCGCTGACGGCCGTCGCCGCGAAACTGAAACCGACCACCGCGTTGATCGTCGACCATCGACTACAGGACGATTCGCACCGCGTCGCGCTCGCCGCCCAGCAACAGGCCACGGTGTTGGGATGTGTTGACGCGCAGATCCTTTGCGTCGACGTCGGCACGGCGGGCGGACCTGAAGCCGCGGCGCGCGTCGCCCGCTACCGCGCACTGGACGAGGCCAGGGCCGACGCCCCGGTGCTGCTCGGACACACGCTCGACGACCAGGCCGAAACCGTGCTACTGGGCCTCGGCCGTGGATCGGGAGCGCGGTCGATCGCGGGCATGCGGCCCTACGACCCGCCTTGGGGTCGCCCGCTGCTCGACGTACGGCGCGCGGTCACCCATCAGGCCTGCGACGAGCTGCGGATCGAGCCGTGGCACGACCCCCACAACGCCGATCGCCGCTACACCCGCACCCGACTGCGCACCGAAGTGCTGCCGCTGCTCGAGGATGTCCTCGGCGGCGGCGTCGCCGAAGCCCTTGCCCGCACCGCCACCGCTCTGCGTGAGGACACCGACACGCTCGACGAGCTTGCACAGTGGGCACTGGCGTCCGCTTCCACCGGCGAGGGTCTCGACGCCGGCCGATTGACCGTGTTGCCGGAGGCGGTCCGGCGCAGGGTGATTCGCAGCTGGCTGTTGGCGGGCGGAGCGACGGACCTGACGGACAAGCAGATTCGCGGTGTCGACACGCTGGTCACCGCGTGGCGCGGGCAGGGCGGCGTCGCGGTCGGCTCCGCGCTGCGCCGTCAGCGGTTGGTGGCGGGGCGCCGGGACGGCGTCCTCACCCTGCACCGGGAACCGGTCTGAGCTGTTAGGGCGAACTTACGTTGGTCGGGGACGGTGACACGTGGCACGCTGTGGACGTGCCTGCACAATCTGCCGAGCTGTATCCGGGCGACATCAAGTCGGTGCTGCTCTCCGAGGATCAGATCCAGGCACGCGTCGCTGAGCTGGGCGCCCAGGTCGCCGTGGACTATCAAGAGGCGATCGATGCCTCCAACCAGGACCTACTGCTGGTGACCGTGCTGAAAGGCGCGGTCTTTTTCGTCACCGACCTGGCCCGCGCGATCCCGCTGCCCACCCAGCTCGAGTTCATGGCGGTCAGCTCCTACGGGTCGTCGACGTCGTCGTCGGGCGTGGTTCGCATCCTCAAGGACCTCGACCGCGACATCAACGACCGCGACGTGCTGATCGTCGAGGACATTGTCGACTCGGGACTGACCCTGTCCTGGCTCTCACGCAACCTCGCGACGCGGCACCCGCGCTCACTGCGCGTGTGCACGCTGATGCGTAAACCCGACGCGGTACGCGACGACGTCGACATCGCCTACGTCGGCTTCGACATTCCCAACGAGTTCGTCGTCGGCTACGGCCTCGACTACGCGGAGCGCTACCGCGACCTGCCGTACATCGGCACGCTCGACCCCAAGGTGTACGAGGAGTTGTAGGGACATGACCCGGACCGCCCTGCGGATCTGCCCGTTGTGCGAGGCCACCTGCGGCCTGACGCTGACGATCGAGGACGGCCGGGTGACAGGGGCCCGCGGCGACCGTGACGACGTGTTCAGCGCGGGATTCATCTGCCCGAAAGGCGCGAGCTTCGCCGAGCTCGACAACGATCCCGACCGGCTCCCAGCTCCGATGGTCCGTCGAGATGGCGTGCTGAGCGAGGCGACGTGGGAGGAGGCGTTCGCCGTCGTCGCCGAACGGCTCGGCGAGGTCATCAGCGAGCACGGCGGGGCGTCGGTCGGTGTGTATCTGGGCAACCCCAACGCACACACCGTTGCGGGCAGCCTGTATCCGCCGTTGCTCCTCCGCGGACTCGGCACCCGTCAGGTGTTCTCCGCCAGCACGCTGGACCAGATGCCCAAACACGTTGCGCTGGGCCTCATGTTCGGCAGCCCGGTCGCTTTCACCGTGCCGGACCTCGACCGCACCGACTACCTCGTGATCATCGGCGCGAATCCGCTTGTGTCCAACGGAAGTTTGGCCACCGCGGCCGACTTTCCCGGCAAGCTGCGGGCGCTGCGCAAGCGCGGCGGCAGGCTCACCGTGATCGACCCGGCGCGCACGCGCACTGCTGAGCTGGCCGACCGTCACATCGCGCCGCGTCCCGGTACCGACGCCGCGCTGCTGTTGGCGGTCGTGCATGTGCTCTTCGAAGAAGGGCTTGTCGCAACGGATCTCGGGGGAGTGGCCGATTACGTCAACGGACTCGAGGATGTTCGTGGTCTTGCCGGCGGCTTCGCGCCGGAGGACGTCACCGAATACTGCGGTGTACCCGCAGACGAGATCCGCGCGTTGGCGCGTGAGCTGGCAGCGGCGCCGATGGCGGCGGTGTATGGCCGAATCGGCACGTCCACAGTCGAATTCGGAACGCTCGGTAGCTGGTTGATTGACGTCGTCAACGTCCTGACCGGCAACCTCGACCGCCCCGGCGGGGCGATGTTCCCCCTCGGACCCGCTGCTCCCTCTCCGCGGCCACCGAAACCGGGCCGCGGCTTCAAGACCGGCCGCTGGCAGAGCCGGGTCTCCGGCTATCCCGAGGTGCTGTCCGAATTGCCTGCTGCCGCACTGGCCGAGGAGATCGACACCCCCGGCGACGGACAGATCAAGGCGATGATCACGATCGCGGGGAACCCGGTGCTGTCGGCCCCCGACGGTGACCGGCTCGACCGGGCGCTCGACACCGTCGACTTCATGCTCAGCGTCGATCCCTACCTCAACGAGACGACGCGGCACGCGGATGTCATCATCCCGCCGCCGCCCCCCTCGCAGAGTCCCCATTTCGATTTCGCGCTGAACAACCTTGCGGTCCGCAACAACGTGCGTTACTCGCCGCCGGTGCTGCCGCTCGACGGGCGACCAGACGAGGCGGAGATCCTGTCCCGCATCGCGCTGATCCTGTACGGCATCGGTGTCGACGGCGATCCCTCGCTGGTCGACGACCAGGTCATCGCAACGACACTCGGCAAGGAGTCCGCCGACCCGACCTCACCGGTCGCAGGGCGCCCGGTGGACGAGCTGACCGCGATGCTGGCGGCGGGCCCCGGTTACGAACGCCGCCTCGACATGATGCTGCGGCTCGGACCGTACGGCGACGCATTCGGCGCCAGACCCGATGGGCTCACCCTTGACCGGCTCAAGGCCGCGCCCCACGGCATCGACATGGGCCCACTGCGGCCCCGATTGCCCGAGGTGCTCCGAACACCAAGCGGGCGAATCGAACTCGCGCCCGAGCCGCTGATCGCCGACGCGGCGCGGCTGCACGACTCGTTGGGCCGGGGCGGCGATGGCTTCGTTCTCATCGGCCGACGGCATCTGCGCTCCAACAACAGCTGGATGCACAACGTGCCCGCGTTGGCAGGCGGCACGAACCGGTGCACGCTGCAGATTCACCCAGACGACGTCGCGGAACTGGGACTGGCCGACACCGCGAAGGTCCGGGGACCCGGCGGCGAGGTACTGGCTCCCGTCGAGCCGATGCCTGGCATGCGACGCGGGGTGGTGTCGTTGCCACACGGATGGGGTCACGACCGCGGTGGCACGCGGCTGGGTGTCGCGGCCGGCCAGGCCGGCGTCAACGTCAACCAGCTCAACGACGGCAACCGGCTGGACCCGCTGTCCGGCACGGCAGTGCTCAACGGCATCCCCGTCGATATCGCCCCGGCCGACTGAGCTCTTAGGTCAGCTCCCAGATCACCGTCACGGAGAAGTTGACGCTCTGCTGCCCCGGCTCCAGCGGAACGGCCTCCATGGCCGCCCTCGGCATCGGTGTCGGCGAGGGCGGAAGCGGCCCCCCGCCAGCCACTTCGGAGATCGAAATGACCTTCCCCAGAGTCAGTCCGGCCAGCTGAGCGTACTGCTCGGCGCGGTCCTTGGCATCGTCGAAGGCGCGGGTGCGCGCGTCCTTCACCAGTTGCGAGTCGTCTTCGATGGAGTAGCTCACCGAGTTGATCCGGGTGGCGTCGCCGCCGGTGGTGCCGATGAGTGCCAGCGTCTGCGACGCGGAGCCCAGATTGCGGATCTTCACCGCGATCGAATTGTTGGCCTGATATCCGGTGATCGCCGGGTTGTCGCCCCCGCCGAACTGTGGCTGCAGCGTCACGTTCGTGGTGCTGATGTCGCTCTTGTCGATGCCCGAGTTCGTCAGGGCGTTGATGACGGCCTGCTGGCGGTCGCTGGTCTGGTTCATGGCAGCGGTGGCGTCCGGCGCGGTGAACTCGATGGAGGCGTTCACGGTCAGCGTGTCCGGCGTGCCCTGCACCTCGCCGGAGCCCACGACGGTGACCTGGCGGGTATTCGGATCGGCCGTCGGGATGATCGACGAAGGCCCGGATGTCGATTTCGCATCGCACGCCGACAGGCCTAGAACAGCCACCCCCGCCGCGGCGAGAACGATCAATCGGGTCACGAGTTTCGCTCTCGCTGCGATCGGCATGCAGGCAGCCTAGAACACCGGCCGATCAGACGAGGTCAAGGCGTTGCAGGTCGGCCACGTACTTGTCGATCAGCGACCGCGAGACATGGGGGATGTCTTGGTCGGCGCCGATCTTCGCCGCACGCACCGCTCCCCGGAACACGTCGGTCGGGGCGATGGCGCCCCGGACCGGCCTCTCCGGTTTGCGATACGCGTCCAGAAGCGGCAGCACGCTGTGTCGCCGCTGCCGCTCCGGGAGTGCCGTCAGCGCGGTCTCGAATCTGTTGAGCCACTCCTGGTGGTCCTCGATCCGGCTGATCTGGTGGCCGGCGTCGATGAGCCAGTCGACAAACGTGTCCAGCGAGACGCCGTCGTCGTGTGGGTTCATCACGTCGTAGGACCGATACCAGTCCGTCGACGTCGCGGCCAGCGTGACGATCGACTCCGCGACGAAATCGACTGGCAGCCCGTCGTAGTGGGCCCTCTGCGCGCGGCCGTCGGCGTCCGTCTCGTAGAACGACTGCGGCGCAATGCCCGTCACGAGAATGCTCTGAAGCAACCGGGTGAATGCGTCGGGCACGTTGAGCTGCCCCGCATATCGGGCGTGCGCCAGGATCATGTCTGACCGGAACACCGCGACCGGCAGGCCGCACAGGTCGTGTGCCTCCCGCAACAGCACCTCGCCCGCCCACTTGCTGTTCGCGTAGCCGTTGGCGTAGGAACTGTCTACGGGTCGCTCGGGGCTGACCTCACGGATGTCGCCATCCTCGACGAAGTCCTTCGCGGCGACCGACATCGCGACCGCGACTGTCGACAGGTACGTGACGGGCTTGATCTTGGCCGTGATCGCGAGGCGAATGACCTCGGCGGTGCCAACCACATTCGGGCCGAACAGTTCGTTGTAGGGCAACACGTGGTTGACCAGTGCCGCGGGGTGGATGATCTGATCGACGTTGTGGGCCAACCGATCCCACGTCGCCCGATCCAGGCCCAGGTTCGGCTCGCCGATGTCGCCCGGGATGACTTCCAGATGGTCTGCGGCGAGCCTGCGGAATCGTGCGAGGAGACCAGGGTCACCGCTGTCGAAGGCGGCCTCGAGCCGGGCGCGGGCGGCGTCCTCGTCGCGCCCTCGAATCACCGTGATGACCGTGCCGCCGTTCTTGGCGGCCCGCTCCAACAACTCGAGGGCCAGGAAACGGCCCAGCCAGCCATTGGCGCCGGTGAGCAGAACCGTCTTGGCGTCGCCGGCGGCGTAGGCGATCGTCGGTGCGCCGGCCAGCGTCTCCGCGTCGAGGAACTTGTCCAGCGTCAGGTCGACGGCGTGAACGGCGGTGGCGCCCTTTCCGTGCACGATGGCGAATGTCGGTCGCGTCGAACCGGATTCACGCTCGGCCTCGATGTAGGCCGCGAGCTGTCGCAGGTCGCCGGTGGGCCCGACGATGACGCCCACCGGCACGTCGACGCCGAGGATGTCGCGCAGCAGGTTGGCGAATGTGAGCGCCGACAGTGAGTCGCCGCCGAGGTCGGTGAAGTGGGCGTCGGGGTCGACCTCGACGTCCGTCGATCCCAGAACCGCTTGCGCGGTCCTGATGACGTTGTCGAGCGTCGTGCGATCCGCAGCGCCATCACGCAGTGAGCGCAGTTCGTCGACGCGGGCGGCGGCCAGCTCGGCGTAGAGCTGCTCCAGCCGTTCACCGTAATGCTCTTTCAGCCTGGGTCGCAGGATCTTTCCCACACCGGAGAGCAAGCCGTTCGCAGCGGAGAACGCCTCGGTCTCGATCAGGAAGTCGACGGGCACCTCATACGACTGCAGCTCTGCGGCGCGTGCCGTCTCCCGCAGCGAGTCGCTCAGCGCGGCCTTGAGCGCACCCGCGTCGGCTCCGTAACGCTGCAGCGCCTCGGGCGTCGGGACGATCACGGCGAGCAGGCTGGGTCGTTCGCTGTTGCCGTACACGAAGATCTGACGCACCAACGGGGCGCCGGCGAAGACCGCCTCCAGGTTCGCGACGGCCACGAACTCGCCCTGCGACAGCTTGAGCACGTTCTTGCTGCGGTCGACATACCGCAGCCGGTCCGGTTCGATCTCGGCCATCACGTCGCCGGTGCGGTAGTAGCCGTCGGCGTCGAACACCTCGGCGGTGACGTCGGGACGCTTGAAGTATCCCGGCATCATCGTCGCGGTCTTGACCAGCAATTCACCACGCGGATAAGGCCTGTCGGTGAGGAAGTAACCGAGCTCGGGGACGTCGACGAGCTTGTAGTCGATGACCGGCGGACGCATCACCACCTCGTCCCTCGTCAGCCCGCCCACTTCCGTCGTGCCGTAGCCGTCGGTGATGTGCACGCCGAGGACGGTGTCGATGAACGCCTTCATCTCCGCGGCGAGTGGGGCGGTGGAGACGAAGCCGCCGATCACCCGTCCGCCAAGGACGTTGTCCCGCAGCTCCGTCGCGGCGGCAGCTTCGGCGTCTTCGTTGGAGAGGCCGTCGGCGGCGAGACGGTCGACGGCACTGCGATACCGCTGGAAGAGCATGTCGACGACTCGGGGCACCAACGGGATATCGGTGGGCCGCACCAGCGCCCAGTCGTCGAACAACGTCGACAGGTCGGGCTCCGCGACGAAATAACTTGTGCCGCCGGCGACGAAGGACGTCATGATGGGCAGCCGTCCGCCTACGTGATTGAGCGGCATGAAGTTGACGTTGATGACCGTTTTGTCGGTCGACGGGGCGAAGTTCGATGTCCACAGCAGGCCCAAGGTCCGCTCGGTGATCATCGCGCCTTTGGGTGCGCCGGTGCTTCCCGAGGTGTACATGACCATCGCCAGCCGGTCGTCGCTGCCGCCGGTGTAGGCGGGTTCCGGCGGTAGTTGGCGGCCGCGCTCGATGACGTCGGCGAGGGTTTCGACGACAACGGCCATGCCTGCGTCCCGCAGTCGGGTCCGCGCCCGCTCGACGCTTGCCCGATGGTCGTCGACCGCCGGGTCGAAGTCGAACACCACAAGATGCCGCAGCGACGCGCTCTCCAACGCCGATTCGACGGCGAGGTCCAGGTACTGAACCCCGACCGCGACGACCTTGGGCTCCGTCTCGGCGATGATCGGCCTCAACTGAGCGACAGGTGCGTTGTGCTGCAGCGGCACCGACACCAGCCCGAGGTAGGCGCAGGCCAGGTCGACGGTGAAATAGTCGGGGCTCGCGAAGCCGATCGTGGCGACGAAATCGCCCGCGTTCACCGGTGCGGTGGAGTCGTTGTGCAGGGCCGTCGCGATCGCGGCGACGCGGTCCCAGACGTCGCGATAGCTGATCGTCTCGAAGGCAGGCAGCAGGCGGGTCGAGGTGCGGCCCGTCTCGCTGTCCGTCACCAGTTCCCTCGCGCGTTGGCCGAGCGCGGGACGGTCGGCGTAACCGTCGACCAGCGTCGCCACGATCTCGGTCAGGCGAAGCCCAGGCCTGCTCGCGGCCTCGACCACCTCGGGGATCGGTTGGGCGTCTCGAAACTGCGCGTCCTCGTTGCTCACCATCCAGCCCCTTTCGCAAGCATCACGAAAGACGAAGCGCATAGGGAAACTATTGAATTCCGCAGTGCGCACGTGACGCTCGGCACACAGCGAAATTCAAGGTAGCCGCTAGGGCGTTACCAATACTTTGCAGTGCTGGTCGGGGTTGGCGAGGTCGTCGAATGCCGCGCCCACCCCGTCGAGGCCGACCTCGCCGGTGATCAGCGGTGCGACGTCGATCTCGCCCGTGGCGATCGCCCGCAGGGACTCGGAGAATTCTGCGGCGTCGTACGCGTTCACGAATTGCACGTTGATCTCCTTGGCGATGCCGAACAGCGGCAACACCGTATCGGCCTCCATGCACACTCCCGCGACGATGAGCCGGGTGCCCATTGGCGCCCGCCGCATCACGTCATTGACGATTCCGGGAACACCAACGGCCTCGAACACCACTGCGGGCTTGACGTCGTCGAACGGCGACCCCTGAGCCGGATCCACCGTCCGGAGCGCACCCATGGTCGTCGCCAACTCGCGACGCTTGTGCGAATAGTCGGCGGCCACAATACTTTCCACGCCTCGATGGCGGAGCGCGGCGACGATCGCCAGACCGATCGGACCACACCCGATCACGAGGGCGACCTCGCCGGGTTGGATCGACGACTTCTTCACCGCGTGCAGGCCGACCGCCATCGGTTCGGTCAGTGACGCGTACCGCGGGTCAAGGCCGTTGGGAATCTTCAGCAACAGCGGCGCCGACAACAGCATCCGCTCGGCATAGCCGCCGATGGTGGTGTTGCTGGACAGTATTGGTTCGAAACCATTCGGCGACAACAACACCGGAAGCGAGGTCACCAACGTTCCCGGTGGTGGAGCGTCGGTGTCAGGGCCGGCTTCGAGCACCTCGGCGCTGAACTCGTGGCCCATGAACACGTCGTCGGTCAGGTCGACCGACAGCCCGCCTTCGATCGGCATGCCCTTCATTTCCCGCGTCAGCCTGACCATCTCGTCGCCGTGCTTGGCGAAGTGCAGGTCCGTGCCGCAGATCCCGCACGCCTTCACACCGACGAGGACCTGGCCCGGGCCGGGCACGGGTTCGGCGACGTCGTCGCGCAGCACCATCCGCCCGTCGCGCAGTACGGAGGCCCGCATTACTGCTCCTTCTGTAGCTTGATCTCGTCGGTGTGCTCATTGATCGCCTTGACGATCGCCTCGCCTGCGCGGCCGAGCAGTTGGTCGCGCATCGCCTTGGCCCAGTCGTGTGATGCCCGCGGCGCGGTCAGCTGACCTTTGAAGTGCGGCATGACCTCGCGGGCGAACAGCTCGTAAGAGTGATACGTCGCCTGCGGTGACGCCCAGTCGTGGCCCAACAGCAGCAAGGTCCCGAATCCGCCCGAGGTGTCCAGCAGATCCTGGATGTAGGCGATCGCATCTCCCGGTGTGCCGATGCAGCAGTTCCCCATGTCGGCGTACTCGGCGACGAACTCGCGGGGCGACTGGCTGCCTTCGATCGAATTGGACAGGGGGACAAAGCCGGCCGCACCGAAGTAGTTCGCGAAATCCTGCAGGCCGTAGGTGCAGTCGTCGATCGCCCGGTCCCGTGTGTCGGCCAGGTGCATGATCGACAGCACCCGCCAGTTGGCCCGGTCGGGCTCGTCGCGTCCCGACTTCTCGGCTTGCTCGACGACGACGTCCCAGGTGTTCTCCAGGGCCGCGTAGCCGCCGGGTATCGACATCGACAACGAAAGCAGGGATGTGCCGAGTGCGCCCGCCAGCCTAGGGCCGGACGGGGAAATCATTGCCGCCGTGGATATCTCGGGGTAGGGCCAGGTGTATGGGCGGATGTGCAGTTGGGCGTCGCGCAGGGTGAACCAGTCGGAGTGCCTGCTGATGCGCTCGTCGGGGCCGGCCCGGAACAATGCGAGAATCGCCTCGAGGGACTCCTGCATCATCCGCCGTTGTTCGACGGGATCGATGCCCATCATGTAGGCGTCCGACGGCAGCGCGCCGGGTCCGGTCCCGAACATCACGCGGCCACGGGTGAGGTGGTCGAGCAGCACCCAGCGGTCGGCCACCATGAGCGGGTGGTGGTACGGCAACGACACCACACCCGTGCCGAGCCGGATGTGCTTGGTCCGTTCTGCCGCCGCAGCGATGAACACCTCGGGGCAGGCGATCAGCTCGTATCCGCCGGAGTGGTGCTCACCGAACCAGACTTCCTCGAAGCCCAGCCGGTCCAACGCCACCGTGCGGTCGAGGTCGTATTCCAGTGCGGCCGTGGGTGATTGACCGACCGGATGGAAGGGCGTGATGAACACCCCGAATCGCAACGGCTGCTCCGTCATGATCGCTCCACTTCACGTAGGAACCCCAGCAGGAGTCTGTTGACCTCGTCGGGCCGCTCCTGCTGCACCCAGTGCCCCGCACCCTCGATCAACTGCGCGATGTAGGGCCCGGCGACAACCTCACGGGCGCGTGCCGGATTCATCGTCGGAGCTATCGGGTCGGCCGTGCCGCCGATGAAGAGCGCGGGCACGGTGATCTGCGCGCCGGCGAGCTGAGGCGTCGACTCCCAGTTGCGGTCGTAATTCCGGTACCAGTTCAGCGCACCGGTGAATCCGGTTCTGCCGAACTCGGTCACGTAGTGCTCGAACTCGTCGGAGCTGATCCAGTCGGGCAACGACGTCGGTCCGCCGAGCAGCCCGGCGAACATCCCGCTCATGGTTGCTGCGACGTCGGCTTCCATCTCGGCGTCGGCGAGGCCGGGCTCCTGGAAACGCAGCATGTAGAAGTCGTCGCCGAATTTCTGTCGCCAACGTTCGGTGGGGCGGGACCTCGGCCGGGGAATCGGAGGCACGCTGAGGCCTGCGACCGCACGGACCCGTTCCGGGTGCAACAGCGCGGTGTGCCACACCACCATCGCGCCCCAGTCGTGGCCGACGAACACCGCTTGCCGCGCGCCGGCGTCGTCCAACAGGCCGACCAGATCGGCGGTCAGCTTGTGGATGTCGTAGTCCTCGACCGCGGCGGGCCGGCTGGAGCCGCCGTAACCGCGTTGGTCGGGGGCCAGCACGTGGTAGCCCGCCTCGGCGAGGGCCGGGATCTGGTGGCGCCAGGAGTACGCCAGTTCGGGGAAGCCGTGGGCCAGGACGATCACGGGTGCTCCGCGTTCGCCTGCCTCGATCACTCGCAGCTGCACGCCGTTGGTGTCGACTAACCGCTCGGTCGAGGTGAGCATCAACTCAGCCAAGCACAGCGTCCTCGGGCCGTCGAGAGTGCGAAACCACCGCCGAGTGTGCATCCACGGCGAGATTTACGGGGTATTGGCGCCGTCAGCGCACACTGGATGTTCGCTTGGGCGAACGGCGCCAGAGAACCGTCGGGAACTTTGGTTCGTTGGTCTAGCGGTAGCCTTGACTATTCCAGCTGCACTTATTGGAAGGACACCGGCCGCAGGCGGCCGCAAAATATGAAGTCGACGGACCTTCAATGAACCGGAAAAATGTGATTCGCACGCTCACCGCGATCGCGGTGGTGCTGTTGTTGGGCTGGTCGTTCTTCTATTTCAGTGACAACACGCGCGGCTACAAGCCCGTCGACACCTCGGTGGCGATGGCCCAGATCAACAGCGACAACGTCAGCAGTGCTCAGATCGACGACCGCGAACAGCAGGTACGCCTCGACCTGAAGAGCGGCAACGGCGACACCGAGGACAGCAGCAAGATCATCACCAAGTACCCGACCGGGTACGGCGTCGATCTGTTCAACGCGTTGAGCGCCAAGAACGCCAAGGTCAACACCGTCGTGAACCAGGGCAGCATCCTCGGGTCGCTGCTCATCTATCTCTTGCCGCTGCTGCTGCTGGTCGGCCTGTTCGTGATGTTCTCCCGCATGCAGACCGGCGGCCGGATGGGCTTCGGCTTCGGCAAGTCGAAGGCCAAGCTGCTGGGCAAGGACATGCCGAAGACCACCTTCGCCGATGTGGCAGGTGTCGACGAGGCGGTCGAGGAGCTCTACGAGATCAAGGACTTCCTGCAGAACCCGTCGCGGTACCAGGCCCTGGGCGCCAAGATCCCCAAGGGTGTGCTGCTGTACGGGCCGCCCGGCACCGGCAAGACCCTGCTGGCCCGTGCCGTCGCCGGCGAGGCCGGCGTCCCGTTCTTCACGATCTCCGGCTCCGACTTCGTCGAGATGTTCGTCGGCGTGGGTGCTTCGCGGGTGCGCGATCTCTTCGAACAGGCCAAGCAGAACGCCCCGTGCATCATCTTCGTCGACGAGATCGACGCCGTCGGCCGTCAGCGAGGTGCCGGCCTCGGCGGCGGCCACGACGAGCGTGAGCAGACGCTGAACCAGCTACTGGTCGAGATGGACGGCTTCGGCGACCGGCAGGGCGTCATTCTGATCGCCGCCACCAACCGGCCCGACATCCTCGACCCGGCGCTGCTGCGGCCCGGCCGCTTCGACCGCCAGATTCCGGTGTCCAACCCGGACCTGGCAGGGCGTCGCGCGGTGTTCAGAGTGCACTCGCAGGGCAAGCCGATCGCCCCCGACGCCGACCTGGACGGGCTGGCCAAGCGCACGGTCGGGATGTCAGGCGCCGATCTGGCCAACGTCATCAACGAAGCCGCGCTGCTGACCGCGCGCGAGAACGGCACCGTCATCAGCGGCGCCGCGCTGGAGGAGGCCGTCGACCGCGTCGTCGGCGGTCCGCGGCGTAAGAGCCGAATCATCAGTGAGCACGAAAAGAAGATCACCGCCTACCACGAAGGCGGGCACACGCTCGCCGCGTGGGCGATGCCCGATATCGACCCGATCTACAAGGTGACGATCTTGGCCCGCGGTCGCACCGGCGGGCACGCGATGTCTGTGCCCGAGGACGACAAGGGCCTGATGACCCGCTCCGAGATGATCGCGCGGCTGGTGTTCGCGATGGGCGGACGCGCCGCCGAGGAGCTGGTGTTCCGTGAGCCGACGACCGGCGCGGTATCGGACATCGAGCAGGCCACCAAGATCGCCCGCGCGATGGTCACCGAATACGGGATGAGCTCCAAGCTCGGCGCGGTCCGTTACGGCACCGAGCACGGCGACCCGTTCCTTGGCCGCACCATGGGCACGCAGGCGGACTACAGCCACGAGGTGGCACAGATCATCGACGACGAGGTGCGCAAGCTCATCGAGGCCGCGCACACCGAGGCGTGGGAGATCCTCACCGAGTACCGCGACGTGCTCGACACGTTGGCCGGCGAGCTGCTCGAGAAGGAAACGCTGCATCGCGCCGAACTGCAGGCGATCTTCGGCGACGTGAAGAAGCGGCCCCGCCTGACGATGTTCGACGACTTCGGCGGTCGCATCCCTTCCGACAAGCCGCCGATCAAGACGCCGGGCGAATTGGCGATCGAGCGTGGCGAGGAATGGCCCAAACCGGTACCCGAGCCCGCGTTCAAGGCCGCGATCGCCAAGGCTTCTGCGGCTGCGGCCGAAGCACAAGGGCCGAACGGCTCGAATGGCGCAGGCGCCAACGGAAATCCCCCTAACGGTCCCACACAGCCCGACTACGGGGCCCCGGCCGGGTGGCACGCGCCGGGCTGGCCGCCGCAGCCGCCGCCCGGGCAGTATCCACCGCAAGGCCAGTGGTACCCGCCGCAGCCCCCGTCCGGCTGGCAACCGCAATATCCGCCGTATCAGCCCTACCCATACCCCGGCCCTCAGCCACCGCACGGCGGACCGAGCGGTGCGCCCGCCCCCAACAACGAGGACGCGGGCCAGGAATCAAACCGGCCTAACCCGCCGGCCCACGGCTGACACCCAACGGAGGCTTCGATGACGCTGCCGCACAACAATTCGGCGACGTTCACCATCCCGGAGTTCGACCAAGCGCGCGCCGAGGCGGCGATCAGGGAACTGCTCATCGCCGTCGGGGAGGATCCCGACCGGCACGGCCTGGAAGACACCCCAGCCCGGGTCGCGCGGGCCTACAGGGAAATATTCGCCGGGCTCTACACCGACCCAGATACGGTGCTCGACACCACATTCGACGAGCAGCACGACGAACTCGTGCTGGTGAAGCAGATCCCCTTGTACTCCACGTGCGAGCACCATCTGGTGGCGTTCCACGGGGTGGCCCACGTCGGCTACATCCCTGGTGTGGACGGCCGCGTCACCGGGCTGTCGAAAATCGCCAGGCTGGTCGACCTGTACGCGAAGCGGCCGCAAGTGCAGGAGCGGCTGACCGCGCAGATCGCGGATGCGTTGATGCGCAAGCTGAATCCCCGTGGTGTGATCGTCGTCGTCGAGGCCGAACATCTGTGCATGTCGATGCGCGGCGTGCGCAAGCCCGGCGCCACCACCACCACCTCGGCCGTGCGCGGCCAGTTCAAGGTCGATGCGGCATCACGGTCCGAGGCGCTGGATCTGATCCTGCGAAAGTGAGCCCTGAACACGTGACGAACGTGCGGGTGATGGGGGTCGTGAACGTCACCGACGACTCCTTCTCAGACGGAGGACTGTTCCTCGACCGTGACCGCGCCGTCGAGCACGGCCTGGCACTGGCCGCCGAAGGTGCGGCCATCGTCGACGTCGGCGGCGAGTCCACCCGGCCCGGTGCTACCCGCATCGATCCCAGCGTGGAAACCTCACGAGTGCTTCCGGTGATCAAAGAGCTTGCCGGACAAGGCCTTACCGTGAGCATCGACACAATGCACGCAGAGGTGGCCCGGGCCGCGCTGGAGAACGGCGCACAGATCGTCAACGACGTGTCCGGTGGGCGCGCCGACCCCGACATGGCAGGCGTGGTGGCCGACGCCAAGGTGCCGTGGGTGCTGATGCACTGGCGCTCGGTCAGCGCCACCCGCCCGCACGACGTGCCGCCCTACCGCGACGTCGTCGCCGAAGTACGCGCCGAACTGCTCTCCGCCGTCGACACCGCCGTGGGCGCCGGGGTTGATCCGGCCAACCTGATCATCGACCCGGGCCTTGGCTTCGCCAAGACGGCAGCGCACAACTGGGCGCTGCTGCGCGCGCTGCCCGAATTCGTCGATACCAGAATCCCGGTGCTCGTCGGGGCGTCGCGCAAGCGCTTCCTCGGGACGCTTCTCGTCGACGGCAACGGCGAACCAAGACCACCCGACGGCCGCGAGACCGCAACCGCGGTGATCTCCGCTCTCGCAGCGCTACAGGGCGTGTGGGGTGTTCGGGTCCACGACGTGACGGCATCGGTCGACGCGCTGAAGGTCATCGACGCCTGGACTGACCCGGAGTCCGATGGCTGATCGAATCGAGTTGCGCGGCTTGACCGTTCGCGGCCATCACGGCGTGTTCACCGAGGAGCGCCGCGACGGTCAGGACTTCGTCGTCGACATCACGGTGTGGATCGACCTGGTGGCCGCGGCGGCCAGCGACGACCTTGCCGACACCTTCGACTACGGCGTGCTGGCCCAGCGCGCGGCCGACATCGTCGGGGGACCGGCAAGGAATCTGATCGAGACGGTGGCAGGCGAGATCGCTGAGAGCGTGATGACCGATGAGCGGGTGCACGCCGTCGAGGTGGTCGTGCACAAGCCCGCCGCCCCGATTCCACTGCAGTTCGCCGACGTCGCCGTGGTCGCACGGCGGTCCCGGCGCGGAGGCCGCGGTGGTGCCCCGTGAGCCGTGTCGTGCTGTCGATCGGATCCAATCTGGGTGACCGGCTGGCAAGGCTGCAGTCGGTCGTCGACGGGCTCGGCGGCGCCCTGCGGGCGGTGTCCCCGGTGTACGAGACCGACGCGTGGGGCGGCGTCGAGCAGGGGAACTTCCTCAACGCCGTGCTGATCGCCGACGACCCGCATCTCGACGGCCACGGCTGGCTGCGTCGCGCCCACGACTTCGAGCGCGCCGCCGAGCGGGTCCGCGGTGAGCGCTGGGGACCCCGCACCCTCGATGTGGACCTCGTCACGTGCCATGACGGGGAAACCGAGGTGATCCTGCGCGACGAGACCTTGACGCTGCCGCACCCGTTCGCCCACCTGCGCGCGTTCGTGATGATGCCGTGGTTGGACGTCGACCCAGACGCCGCGCTGACGGTGGCGGGCGACGCACAACCGATCACCAGGCTGCTCGCCGATCTCGACCCTGCCGAACGCGCCGGGGTACGACTCACCGACGCCGTGCTGGGCGTGGAAACCGATCGGGCAGCGGCTGACTGATGGGACCCACCCGCAAGCGTGACCTGACCGCCGCGACGGCCGCCGCCGCCGTGCTCGCGTATCTGCTGGTGACGGTCTTGTACCGGTGGTTTCCGCCGATCACGGTGTGGACCGGCCTTTCTCTGTTGGCGGTGGCGATCGCCGAAGGCGGCTGGGCCTTCTACGTGCGGGCAAAGATCAACGACGGGGAGATCGGTGACGGGCCGGGGTGGTTGCATCCGCTGGCCGTCGCCCGGTCGGTGATGATCGCGAAGGCGTCGGCATGGGTGGGCGCGCTGGTGTTCGGATGGTGGGTCGGCGTCCTTGTCTATCTTTTGCCACGGCGAGGCACATTGCGGGTCGCGGGCGAGGACACGGCGGGTGCCCTCGTCGCCGCGGTGAGCGCGCTTGCGCTGTTGGCCGCGGCGCTATGGCTTCAACATTGCTGCAAGTCACCACCGGAGCCGCCGGAGAACGGCGAAGGGGCTTCGGAGTAGCTGTACGACGATAGCCGACGACGAATCGCCGCGGAGCACGACACGCTGAGTGACCTGTGACGGGTACAGTCGCCCCATGACCGTTCTGACCCGTGGTGCCCGGCCGCGGCGCAGCGGTCGCAGGCCGGGTTGGCTCCTGCTGACGGTGTTGCTGGTGCTCGCAATCATGGCGAGTTCGGCACTGGTGTTCACCAACAAGGTGGAACTGCTCAAGCTGGCGGTCATCCTCGCGTTGTGGGCGGCCGTGGTGGCAGCGTTCGTATCGGTCATCTATCGACGGCAGAGCGACGTCGATCAGGCCAAGGCCCGGGACATGAAGCTCGTGTACGACCTTCAGTTGGACCGCGAGATCTCGGCGCGACGCGAATACGAGCTGACAGTCGAAACCGAGCTCCGCCGCGAGCTCTCCACCGAGATCCGCGCCGAAGCCGCCGACGAGGTGGCCGCGCTGCGCGCCGAGCTCGCTGCCCTGCGGGCCAACCTCGAGTATCTGTTCGACGCGGACTTGAGCCACCGTCCCGCGATCGAGACCGAACAGGGGCCCGCGCGTCCCGGCCGGGTTTCCAGCAGCAGGATCGACACCGACGAGGGTCCCAATCTGCGGACCGAAGAGAACCCGATCATCGACGTCCCGGCCGAACCCCATGCGCCAGAACATGAATGGTCGCCCACTGCGCTATTCGGCGGTGCTCATCGCAGGCCCTCGGAGGCCGAGCCGACTCCGGAGGAACGAATCCTGTGGGCGGCCGAGCAGCGCGCGGCCGAACACCGTGCCGCCGAGGAGCGCGCCGCCGCCGAACAACGCGCGGCCGCAGAACAGCGCGCAGCCGAACAGAGGGCCGCAGCCGAGGCGCGTGCGGCTGAGCAGCGAGCGGCGGACCAACGCGCTGCCGAGCAGCGTGCCGCCGAACAACTCGCCGCCGAACAGCGACGCGCCGAACAACGTGCGGCTGAACAACGAGCCGCTGAACAACGAGCCGCCGAACAACGCGCTGCCGAGCTGCGGGCCGCCGAGGAGCGAGCTGCTGCCGAACGGCGCGCCGCGGAGCTACGGGCGGCCCAGGAGCGAGCGGCCGAGGAGCAGCGCGCGGCCGAACAGCGGGCAGCTGAGGAGCTGGCGGCGAGAGACGCCGCGGCAGTCGAATGGCAGCCGGCGCCCGCCGAAGGCCAGTGGATCCCCGCCGGATTGCCGGGCAGCAATTGGTCGGCCCCGGTCGCCGAGAACGGATCATCGGCCGAATATGTCGGAAGGCGGCGCGCGCCCGAGCCTGCGATGTCGACACCGCCGGCGGACCCGCGCAAGGCGCGTCATTCCGCACCACCCGACGCGGCCGACCCTGGGCGTCCAGAAGCACCGGCAGGGCCGTCGGCGCCGCCTCCACCCACGTTGGCCGCCCCGCCCCCGCAGCCTGCGCCGCTCGCCGAACCGACCCAGTACGCCGCACCTCGTCACCGGAGTGCCGACGAGGCCGAGGCCGGTGACGCCAGTTCGACTGGCGGACACTCCGTGGCCGAGTTGCTGGCCCGGCTGGAGGTCGGCTCGACGGGAGGCGGCCGTCGCCGCCGCCGTGAAGAGTGAGTTAGTCTCTTACCGCCCCGTCCGGTACCCGCAACGCAGGACCGGAACGAACCTTCAGAATCTTGCGAGGCCATCTGCAATGGAGCAGTCCCCTCCGCCATCGGCGTGGGGTCCCCACCCTACGCACGCGTGGGGCCCCCAAGACGGACCAATGCGTCCGGCCCGGCTGTCGGTCGGAATCATCTCCGCGGGCCGGGTCGGCACTGCGCTCGGCGTGGCCTTGGAGCGTGCCGACCACGTCGTCGTGGCGTGCAGCGCGATATCGCGGGCTTCCGTGCAGCGCGCGCAGCAGCGGCTGCCCGACACCGCGGTGTTGCCCGTCGACGAGGTCGCCGGTCGCGCGGAGTTGCTGCTGCTCGCTGTGCCCGACGTCGAGCTCGCGACCGTAGTGTCCGGACTGGCCGCCACGCACGCGGTGCGGCCGGGGACGATCGTGGCGCACACATCGGGCGCCAACGGCATCGCGGTGCTCAACCCGCTGACCGAGCAGGACTGCATTCCGCTGGCGATCCATCCCGCGATGACGTTCACCGGCGCCGACGAGGACATCGCCCGACTCCCCGACACCTGCTTCGGCATCACGGCCGCCGACGACATCGGCTACGCCATCGCGCAGTCGCTGGTGCTCGAGATCGGCGGCGAGCCCTTCCGGGTCCGCGAGGACGCCCGCACGCTGTACCACGCGGCGCTGGCGCATGCCAGCAATCACGTCGTCACCGTCGTGCTCGACGCGGTAGAGGCGCTGCGGTCCGCGCTGTGGGGTCAGGAGTTGCTCGGGCAGGAACTCGTCGGCGACGAGCCGGGCGGCATCGCCGAACGGGTGATCGGTCCGCTGGCACGGGCATCTCTGGAGAACGCGCTGCAGCGGGGACAGACGGCACTGACCGGCCCGGTTGCCCGCGGGGACGCCGCCACGGTCGCCGATCACCTGCGGGCCATGGCCGAACTGGATCCTCAACTGGCGCAGGCTTATCGGGCGAACTCGCTGCGCACCGCACAGCGCGCACACGCGCCCGACGAGATCTTCACGGTATTAGAGGAGGCGGGATAGCGTGACGATCCGCAAGCCGCCGCCGTTCACCGCGAGCCAGCTCAACGTCTACACCTCTGCGCAGGAAGTCTCCGACGTCACGCGCGCGCTTCGGCAGGCCGGGCGGCGGGTCATGCTGGTGCCGACCATGGGTGCTCTGCACGAAGGACACCTCGCGCTGGTGCGGGCCGCCAAGCGAGTGCAAGGCGCGGTCGTCGTGGTGTCGATATTCGTCAACCCGCTGCAGTTCGGCGCCAACGAAGACCTCGACAAGTACCCGCAAACCCTCGACGACGACCTGGCGCAGCTGCGCGCCGAAGGGGTCGAGATCGCGTTCACCCCGACCGCGGCGGAGATGTATCCGGACGGCCCCCGCACTTCCGTGCATCCCGGCCCTCTCGGTTCAGAGCTCGAAGGTGCCACACGGCCAACGCATTTCGCGGGCGTGCTGACCGTGGTGCTCAAGCTCCTGCAGATCGTGTGGCCGGACAGAGCCTTCTTCGGTGAGAAGGACTATCAGCAGCTTGTGCTGATCCGCCAAATGGTCGCCGACCTGAACGTGGACACGTCGATCGTCGGCGTGCCGATCGTGCGTGAACCCGACGGCCTGGCGATGTCGTCGCGCAATCGGTACCTCGGTGAAGTCGAACGTGAACAGGCTGGGGCGCTGTCGGCGGCCCTGCTGGCGGGGATGTACGCGGCCTCCGGGGGCACTCCCGCCGCATTGGACGCCGCGCGGGCGGTGCTCGACGAAGTGCCCGCGATCGAGGTCGACTACCTACAGGTGCGCGACCCACTGCTCGGGCCCGCGCCTGCCGAGGGCATGGCGCGGATGCTGCTGGCCGCGCGACTCGGCACGACCAGACTGCTGGACAACATCGCACTGGACATCGGAGCAATCGCCGGTACCGACGGGCAACGACCCGACGGATCGGACGAGAATCACGAATTGCCATGGAGGAACTGATGTTACGGACAATGCTGAAGTCGAAGATCCACCGCGCCAGGGTGACCCAGGCGGATCTGCACTACGTCGGGTCGGTGACCATCGACGCCGACCTGATGGACGCCGCCGACCTGCTCGAGGGTGAACAGGTCACCATCGTCGACATCGACAACGGCGCCCGGCTGGTCACCTATGCGATCACCGGCGAGCGCGGCAGCGGTGTCATCGGGATCAATGGCGCGGCAGCGCATCTCGTGCACCCTGGCGACCTGGTCATCCTGATCGCCTACGGAACGATGGAGGATGCCGAGGCCCGCGCCTACCGGCCGCGCATTGTCTTCGTCGACGCCGACAACAGGCAGATCGACCTCGGCCACGATCCGGCCCACGTGCCCGCCGACGCGGCCGAACTGCTATCGCCGCGGTGAGCTCGTGCTGTTAGCAATCGACGTCCGCAACACCCACACGGTGGTCGGCCTGATCACCGGATCGGGCGATCACGCCAAAGTGGCCCACGACTGGCGGATTCGCACCGAATCGGAGGTGACCGCCGACGAACTGGCGTTGACCATCGACGGCCTCATCGGCGACGACTCCGAGCAGCTGACCGGAGCAACGGGGCTCTCGACGGTGCCCTCGGTGTTACACGAGCTGCGGGAAATGCTCGGCCAGTACTGGCCGAATGTGCCCCACGTGCTGATCGAACCCGGCGTGCGCACCGGGATCCCGTTGCTGGTCGACAACCCGAAAGAGGTCGGCGCCGACCGGATCGTCAATTGCCTTGCGGCCTATCACAAATACGGCACCGCAGCGATCGTCGTCGACTTCGGATCGTCGATCTGTGTCGATGTGGTCTCCGCCAAGGGCGAATTCCTCGGCGGTGCCATTGCACCCGGTGTCGAGGTGGCGTCGGATGCCGCGGCCGCGCGATCGGCGGCGCTGCGCCGCGTCGAGCTCGCCCGCCCACGGTCGGTGATCGGCAAGAACACCGTCGAGTGCATGCAGGCCGGTGCGGTGTTCGGGTTCGCGGGCATGGTCGACGGGCTGGTGAGCCGCATCCGGGAGGACGTGGAGGGGTTCGGCGGCGACGACGTCGCGGTCGTGGCGACGGGCCATATCGGTCCGCTGCTGCTGCCCGACATGCATACCGTCGGGCACTACGACGAACATCTCACGCTCGACGGGCTGCGGCTGGTGTACGAGCGCAACCGCGACAGCCAGCGCGGCAGGCTGAAGCAAGCCCGCTAACGCTCAGAAGAACGTGCGTATCAGATCGACGACGCGCTCGTCGCCATTGAGCACCGGGATCATCTGCCACTTGTCGAACGTCGTGCACGGATGGGAAATCCCGAACCGCAGCCAGCTGCCCACGCCGACGGCTGCTCTGTCGCCAACGCCCAGTCTCAGATATGCGTGCTGGTCGTTGAGCTTGGTGACCGCGCTGTCCGAAAGACCGAGCGGCACGGGCATGCCCTGGTCGAATGACACGTCGCGCCGGCCCATCGTCAGCAGCGCCAGATCCGGCTCCGGCCGCGACACCACCTGCGCCCACACCTCCAGCGCCGGGCGCAACGCGTCCCGAAGCGGCGACGTCTCCGCGTACAGCCCGACGTCGTGGGTGAGGTAGCACCCGCTGCGCACGACAGTGCGCACAGGCTTGCCGCCGACAGACCCGATGGCCAGCTCGTCGGCGACGGCGTCGAAGTACGTGCTGCCGCCTGCAGTCACGATGATGCTGTCGGTCTCGAACAAGCCGGCCAGTCGCTCCACCGCCGCACGCATCTCCGACAAATATGAAGTGACGCGGGCCAGCGCCTCGGGCGTGACGTCCTGGTCGATCGCCGCCTCGTATCCCGCCACCCCGGCCAACCGCAGGGGTGGGCAGTCCGCCGCTGCTCGCGCCACCTCGTCGACGGCGGAAGCGTACCGGCACCCGGTGCGGCCGCCGGCCATGCCGACCTCGACGCAGACGTCGAGAGGACGGCGCGCACCCGCCGACTCCAGCTGGGCCGCCATCTGCCGCACTCCGTCGAGTGAATCCACCCAGCACACCAGCGTGAAGTCGGGGTCGGCGTCCAACTCCGCGGCGACCCATTGCAGCGCGGCCGCATCCACTAGCTCGTTGGCCAGGACGAAATCGCGAACCCCGAATGCGCGGTACACGCGCAGCTGGCTGATCGTCGCGACGGTGACGGCGCACGCTCCGGCGTTGAACTGGCGAGCCAACAGTTGTGGGGCCATGTGTGTCTTGCCATGCGGCGCCAGGTCGACCCCGCGGTCGCGACACCACGCGGCCATCGTCGCGAGGTTGTGCGTCAACGCCTCGGCGCGCAGCACGCACAGCGGTCCGACGGCACCGGCGTCGGCCAGCGTTGGACCGTCGGCGCATACGTCGGCCGGGGTGCGGCCCCACCACGCTGCGGGGAGTCCCTTGAACCGCCAGTCCAGCGGCTCGTCTGCCAGGGCGGCTACCGCCACAGCGTTGATGGGCGCTGCGCCCATCGGCCCTCCCAGCTGGCCAGGTCGGCCCGGCGGGAACGCCTCGCCAGGGCTCACGAGGGCGGGCGCGTTTGGGACATCACCGCCAGGTGAGGCGATCCCGTCTTGACAAGCTGTAGGTGTCGAACGCTCCTATCCGGCCGGTCGACATCGAGTTGATGTCGGTACTGGTGGTTAGCGTTCGGAGTGTGAGGCAGGTGATTAAAGTGCGCGTGCTGCCGACCGATTCGGAGGCGGCTGCATTGGACGCCACCTTGAGTGTCTGCAACAGCGCTGCGTCGTGGTTGTCGGCGGCGATGCACAGGCAGCGGGTTCATCGCAAGTTCGATGCGCATAAGCATTTCTATACCGAGCTCAGGGCGTGTTTCGGGTTATCGGCACAGCCGGCGATCCGGGTGATCGGCAAGGTCGCCGACGCGTATGCGTCGTTGCGCGCCAACCTTGCCGCCGGGAACTACGGGCCGCCCGGGTCGCCCCGCCGTACCAAGGTGGCTGCGGCGCCGATCGGCTTCCGTCATGATGCGGCCCAGCCGTTCGATGCGCGGTGTTTATCTTGGCAGATCCCGGACGACGTGGACCGACGGGAAGCGACAGTGTCGATCTGGACCATGCATGGCCGACTCAAAGGCGTGCGGGTGCTGGCCGCCTCGCGGGATCTGGCGCTGCTGCGCACTGGCCCGATCGCGGAGACCGATCTCATCTACCGGGACGGCAAGTGGCTCCTCTACGCCGCAGTAGAGGCACCAGTGGCGACGCCGATCAATCCAGTTAATGGATTCGTCGGCGTGGATCTGGGGATTGTCAACATCGTCACCACCAGCGACGGGAATCGCGTACCCGGCGCGCGGCTCAACCGCTACCGCAGACGCGAGCAGCGGTTGCGAAAGCGGTTGCAGGCCAAGAAGACCAGCTCTGCGCGGCGGCTGCTGAAGAAACGCCGCCGCACAGAGCAGCGGTTCGTCGCCGACGTTAACCATCGGATTTCCAAACGCATCGTGGCCGAGGCGCAACGCACCGGACGTGGTATCGCCGTTGAAAAACTGACGGGGATTCGCGAGCGGGTACGGCTTCGCAAGCCCCAACGGGCCATGCTGCACTCGTGGGCGTTCGCCCAACTCGGCGGGTTTCTTTCGTACAAGGCCCAGGCCGCTGGGGTGGTGTTCGTCCATGTCGACCCCGCCCACACAAGCCAAACCTGCCACGCGTGCGGGTGGGTCGACAAACGCAACCGACGTTCACAAGCAGTATTCGAGTGTGGCCGGTGCGGCTTCGTTGGGCACGCCGACCACAACGCAGCGATCAACATCGCCACGCGCGGTGTCGAACGTTGGGGCGAAGTCACGCGTCCGCACGCCGCGCCCACCCTGACAGCCAGTTAGGGCGGCAGCAGCAAGCCTAACGGCAACCCGAACCACATGGGACAAGCCACAAGCCGTCCCGTCAGAACGGTGCTCGTGACTTAAGCTGGCACGTCGTGACATCACCTGATCCACCCGACTCCACCGGAGCCGCTTCGTCGGCGACATCAGACACCGGAGCCGCTTCGTCGGCGACATCGGATGAGGCCGACATCCCCGAGCAGTTCCGGATTCGTCAGGCCAAGCGCGAGCGGCTGCTCGCCGAGGGCCGCGAGCCCTACCCGGTGGAGGTTGCGCGCACCCACACCCTCGCCGAGATTCGCGCCGCCTATCCCGACCTGCCCGTCGACACCGCGACCGGCGACATGGTCGGCGTTGCCGGACGGGTGGTGTTCGCGCGCAATTCCGGCAAGCTCTGCTTCGCCACCCTGCAGGAAGGCGACGGCTCTCAGCTGCAGGCCATGGTCAGCCTGGCCAATGTGGGGCAGGAATCCCTTGACCGATGGAAGGCCGACGTCGACCTCGGCGACATCGTGTTCATCCACGGCGAGGTGATCAGTTCGCGGCGAGGTGAACTATCTGTGCTTGCCGACTCTTGGCAAATCATCTCCAAGGCACTTCGGCCGCTGCCCGTCGCCCACAAGGAGATGAGCGAGGAGTCTCGCGTCCGCCAGCGCTACGTCGACCTGATCGTGCGACCGGAGGCCAGGACCATCGCCCGGCAAGCGGGTCGCAGTCGTGCGCGCCGTGCGTTCGGCGCTGGAGCGGCGCGGTTTCCTCGAGGTGGAGACGCCGATGTTGCAGACGTTGGCCGGCGGGGCCGCCGCCCGCCCGTTCGTAACGCATTCCAATGCACTCGATTCGGACCTGTTCCTTCGGATCGCGCCGGAACTCTTCCTGAAGCGTTGCTTGGTGGGCGGTTTGGAGAAGGTTTTCGAACTGAATCGCGTGTTCAGAAACGAAGGTGCTGATTCAACACATTCACCGGAATTCGCGATGTTGGAGACATATGAGGCCTACGGGACGTATGACGATTCTGCGACGATGACGCGCGAAGTTATTCAAGAAGTTGCGGATGAGGCCATCGGTACCAGGCAGGTGCCATTGCCCGATGGCACTAGCTACGATCTCGACGGTGAATGGGCGACAATCCAAATGTATCCATCGTTGAGTCAGGCACTCGGGGAAGAAGTTACGCCGCAGACGCCCGTTGAGCGTCTGTTGCAGTTCGCTGACCGGCTAGGTGTCGAGATACCGCGTGACCGCGGCTACGGCCACGGGAAGATTGTCGAAGAACTCTGGGAGCACACGGTCGGCGACAAGCTCTGGGCGCCGACGTTCGTCCGTGACTTTCCCACCGAGACGACCCCACTTACCCGCGCCCACCGCAGCATTCCCGGCGTCACCGAGAAATGGGATCTGTACGTGCGCGGCATCGAACTCGCCACCGGATATTCCGAACTGATCGACCCGGTGATACAGCGCGAACGATTCGCTGCACAGGCACGCGCCGCGGCGGCGGGAGACGAAGAGGCAATGGTGCTCGACGAGGATTTCCTCGCCGCCCTGGAGTATGGGATGCCGCCGACTACTGGCACCGGAATGGGCATCGACCGGTTGTTGATGGTCTTGACCGGTCTGTCAATTCGGGAGACGGTTTTGTTTCCCATTGTTCGTCGCCAGAGCAACTGAACGGCCCCTGAAGACCTCAATGTTGAATGGCCTGCCCCGGTATGGCACATTGGTGCAAGGTTCGCGAGAAAAACTCGAGACTATGTGCCAGGCAGAAGGGTCAGTGTGAGCTAATGGCGAAGAAAGTTACCGTTACCTTGGTCGACGATTTCGACGGCGAAGGTGCTGCCGACGAGACCGTCGAATTCGGGCTGGACGGTGTGAGCTATGAGATCGACCTTTCTTCCAAGAATGCCGCGAAACTGCGCAGCGATCTGAAGCAGTGGGTCGATGCCGGACGCCGTGTCGGTGGCCGCCGTCGCGGCCGCTCCGCCGGTTCGGGCAGGGGTCGCGCCGCGATCGATCGCGAGCAGAGTGCCGCCATCCGCGACTGGGCCAGGCGCAACGGTCACAATGTGTCCACCCGTGGCCGTATTCCGGCCGACGTCATCGACGCCTTCCACGCGGCAACATAATTGGGCGTTGCCAGAACACGATAACGGCGTCGAACTCACATCGTGCTTTCGCTAGTGGCGAACTAGCAGAGGTGACGCCGGGGAAACGATTGACCCGTGCCCGGCGTTGCAGAGGTACGTAACCCGGGAAAAGGCCGAATCGTGCTCGTTGGCGCATTCGGATCTCACGTTGGCTAAGGACAGCCAAGCAGGGCACCGGGGGCGGCCGCCCATTAGAGTGGACGGCAGGTACGCCGTGCGGCGTTCAGCGGCACAACGTACCGACCTATTGATGGGAAGCAGGTAACACCGATGTTTGAGAGATTTACCGACCGCGCCCGCAGAGTCGTCGTCCTGGCTCAAGAAGAAGCCCGGATGCTCAACCACAACTACATCGGCACCGAGCACATCCTGCTGGGACTTATTCACGAGGGTGAAGGCGTAGCCGCCAAGTCGCTGGAGTCGCTGGGCATATCGCTGGAAGGCGTGCGCAGCCAGGTCGAGGAGATCATCGGCCAGGGCCAGCAGGCTCCGTCGGGCCACATCCCCTTCACGCCGCGTGCCAAGAAGGTTCTCGAGCTGAGCCTTCGCGAGGCGCTGCAATTGGGCCACAACTACATCGGCACCGAGCACATCCTGCTCGGCCTCATCCGTGAGGGCGAAGGGGTGGCGGCCCAGGTGCTGGTGAAGCTGGGCGCCGAGCTGACCCGAGTGCGTCAGCAGGTCATCCAGCTGCTGTCCGGATATCAGGGCAAGGAGACCGCGGAGGCCGGAACGGGTGGCCGCGGCGGCGAGGCGGGCAACCCGTCCACCTCTCTTGTGCTGGACCAGTTCGGTCGCAACCTGACCGCCGCTGCGATGGAAGGCAAGCTCGACCCCGTCATCGGCCGCGAGAAGGAAATCGAGCGGGTGATGCAGGTGCTCAGCCGGCGCACCAAGAACAACCCGGTGCTGATCGGCGAGCCCGGCGTCGGCAAGACCGCCGTCGTCGAGGGGCTGGCGCAGGCCATCGTGCATGGCGAGGTGCCGGAGACACTGAAGGACAAGCAGCTCTACACGCTCGACCTGGGTTCGCTGGTCGCGGGCAGCCGCTACCGCGGTGATTTCGAGGAGCGCCTGAAGAAGGTGCTCAAGGAGATCAACACCCGCGGCGACATCATCCTGTTCATCGACGAGCTGCACACGCTGGTCGGTGCGGGTGCCGCCGAGGGCGCCATCGACGCCGCTTCGATCCTGAAGCCGAAGCTGGCCCGCGGCGAGCTGCAGACCATCGGCGCCACCACGCTCGACGAGTACCGCAAGTACATCGAGAAGGACGCCGCCCTGGAGCGCCGCTTCCAGCCGGTGCAGGTGGGTGAGCCGACCGTCGAGCACACCATCGAGATCCTCAAGGGTCTGCGCGACCGCTACGAGGCGCACCACCGCGTCTCGATCACCGACAGCGCGATGGTGGCCGCGGCGACGCTGGCCGACCGCTACATCAACGACCGGTTCCTGCCCGACAAGGCGATCGACCTGATCGACGAGGCCGGCGCCCGGATGCGAATCCGGCGGATGACCGCGCCGCCAGACCTGCGTGAGTTCGACGAGAAGATCGCCGACGCGCGCAGGGAGAAGGAGTCCGCGATCGACGCGCAGGACTTCGAGAAGGCCGCCAACCTGCGCGACCGCGAGAAGCAACTCGTGGCGCAGCGCACCGAGCGGGAGAAGCAGTGGCGCTCAGGCGATCTCGACGTTGTCGCAGAGGTCGACGACGAGCAGATCGCCGAGGTGCTTGGCAACTGGACCGGTATCCCCGTGTTCAAGCTGACCGAGGAGGAGACCACTCGGCTGCTGCGCATGGAGGACGAGCTGCACAAGCGGATCATCGGCCAGGAGGACGCCGTCAAGGCGGTCTCCAAGGCGATCCGACGTACCCGCGCCGGGTTGAAGGATCCGCGGCGCCCGTCGGGTTCGTTCATCTTCGCCGGCCCGTCCGGTGTCGGTAAGACCGAGCTGTCCAAGGCGCTGGCAGAGTTCCTGTTCGGCGATCAGGACGCGCTCATCCAGATCGACATGGGCGAGTTCCACGACCGCTTCACCGCCTCGCGGCTGTTCGGCGCGCCTCCGGGCTACGTCGGCTACGAGGAGGGCGGCCAGCTCACCGAGAAGGTGCGGCGCAAGCCGTTCAGCGTGGTCCTGTTCGACGAGATCGAGAAGGCGCACCAGGAGATCTACAACAGCCTGTTGCAGGTTCTCGAGGACGGCAGGCTGACCGATGGCCAGGGCCGCACGGTCGACTTCAAGAACACGGTGCTGATCTTCACGTCCAACCTGGGCACCGCCGACATCTCCAAGGCCGTCGGCCTGGGCTTCACTCAGGGTGGTGGGGACAACAACTACGAGCGGATGAAGCAGAAGGTCAACGACGAGCTGAAGAAGCACTTCCGGCCGGAGTTCCTCAACCGCATCGACGACATCATCGTCTTCCACCAGCTGACCCGCGACGAGATCATCAAGATGGTCGACCTGATGATCGGCCGGGTCGAGAAGCAGCTCAAGGGCAAGGACATGGCCATGGAGCTGACCGACAAGGCCAAGTCCTTGTTGGCCAAGCGCGGATTCGATCCCGTGCTCGGTGCGCGGCCCCTGCGGCGCACCATCCAGCGCGAGATCGAGGACCAGCTCTCCGAGAAGATTCTGTTCGACGAGGTCGGTCCCGGCCAGCTCGTCACGGTCGATGTCGACAACTGGGACGGCGAAGGCGCCGGCGAGGACGCGGTGTTCACGTTCACTGGGTCCAAGAAGCCGGCCAAGCCGGTCGAGGAGCCGGATCTGGCACAGGCCGGAGCGGCGGGCACGCCGAGCGCGGCCACGGCCACCGAATAACCAACCGATCGAAACGGGCGGTGCCTTCACGGGTGCCGCCCGTTCGCATCGATACCCGATCCTCGATCCCGCGACCTGTCAGAACGTGACGGTGTCGTCGAATAGACCGGGTTTCGCAAACTCGTTCGGCGGATCGTAGGTGCAAGCGACGTGGACCCGCCACAGGGTGCCCGTGGCGATGCCGGGGATCTGCCAGGACGTCGTGCCGTTCAGTCCGAGGACGAAGTCTTTGTGAAACGGAGGCAGAAACGAGTCCCCTTCCGGCTTGGAATCGTAGGAGCAGTTCTGCTTGCCTGCGCCGACTGTGTCGACGACCTCGACTCTGATCCCGACGCCGCCCAGGAGTGGCTCGAAGTTAACGTCTAGGCCCCGGGCTGTGGCGAGTGCGGGACCGGCATTCCCCAGTATCACCGCAGGCACTGCCACCGCAGCCGCGGCGGTTGTCAGGATGGTGCGAAGATTTCGTGTACGAGCGTCCATGGGATCTTCCTCCCCTCAACTTCGGTCGGCACGCCGACCGGATTACGGATACTCGCCAGGGCTTTGTGCTGAACCGCCAGCGTGGTACCGCATTCGTTTGCTATCAGATCACAGCCAACAATCAGCTGTGTGCCAGTTGGGCTTTTTATGCGGTTTTGTCAGTTGCTGGCGGTTCTGCGCGGCGGCGTCGACGTAGCCGGGGCAATCCAGGACGAGATGCGACGACCCCCGGGCATCGGAAAGATTCGGGGGCTTTTGATGTCGCCCTGTCCGAGCAGCGCACGAATTGTTTAGGATGTGCGATGTAATCAGGCGGGCGGAGGAATCTGGTGGGAATCCAGAACGGTCGCGCCACTGTGACAGTCAGACCCGACGACCGCCGTCGACCCTTGGACTGGGACGCGAAATCCCGGAAAGGAAACTGACATGACCTCACCTGGGGCACGCAGGACCGCTGCACCCGCGCTGGACTTCTCGGCGACCAAGGCGGTCGTCTGGCTGACCGCCACGGCTTTCCTCGCCCTGCTGGTGCTCTACTTCGTCGGCCTGGACCAAGGCGCGACGTCGGTGTTCGGCAGCAACACCTATGTTCACGAATTCGTCCACGACGCGCGCCATCTGCTCGGCGTCCCCTGCCACTGACGGGGAGCAGTCCGCACAATGGAAAAGCGAATAATCGCGCGTGGCCTGCTGGCCGGCGCGATCGCAAGCGCGGCCGCATTCGCCTTTGCCCGCACCTTCGTCGAGCCGGTGATCGACAAGGCCATCGCCTACGAGGATGCGCAGACCGCCGGTCACGAGCACGGGGCCGAAGTTTTCACCCGCGGCGTGCAGGCCAACATCGGCATGGGGTTCGGTGTGCTGGCATTCGGTGTCGCGATGGGCGCGTTGTTCGCGGTGGTCTTCTGCGTGGCGTACGGCCGCGTCGGAAACCTGTCGCCGCGCCTGCTGTCGGTATTGGTGGCCGGGGGAATGTTCTTGTCGCTCTACGTGATCCCGTTCCTCAAGTACCCTCCGAACCCGCCGGCCGTCAGTCTCGACGAGACGATCAGGCAGCGCACCCTGCTGTACGTGCTGATGGTGGCGCTCTCGGCTGCCCTGCTGGGGTCGGCGGTGTGGCTGGGGCGCCGTCTCGTGGACCGGTTCTGTGCGTGGAGCGCGACGCTGATCGCGGCCGCCTCCTATGTGGTGGCCGTCGCGATCGTCATGCTGGCACTGCCGACGATCGACGAGACGCCGGATGATTTCTCCGCCGACGTGCTCTACGACTTCCGGCTGTACTCGATGGGCACCCAGTTCATCCTCTGGGCCATCATCGCGGTGGTGTTCGCCTCGATGGCGAACCGGCTGCTCGGTGAAAGCTCGCGAAGGGCGGAGGCCTTGACACCGGCATGAGTGAGGTCGTCCGGCTGACACTGGTATCGCACGCCATGACCGACGCCGTGTCGGCCGGACGGTTCCCGACCGACGAGCCGCTCAACTCCGTTGGGCACCGTCAAGTCGATGCCTCCATCGAGCTGGGCATCGCCGACAGCGCGTTCTGCGGGCCCGAAAAACGCACCAGGCAGACCGCGGAACTCCTTGGCCTGCAGGCGAAAATCGACCACAGGCTGGCCGACCTGGACTGCGGTCGCTGGCGCGGTGACGCACTCGGTGGCGTCCGGCCCGCCGACCTCGCCGTCTGGCTGACGGACCCGACCCGCGCTCCGCACGGTGGCGAGTCCGTCGTCGACCTGATCGCCCGGGTGAGTGGCTGGATGGATACGCTGACGGCCCGACGCAGCCGACTGGTCGCTGTGACACATCCTGCGGTCATCCGCGCGGCCATTCTGGTGGCTCTCGACGCGCCGCCGAAGTCGTTCTGGCGCATGGACATTGCCCCGGCCAGCCGGACCGTCATGCATTTCCGAGGTCACGCCTGGACGTTGCGCTCCACGATCTGACTCACGTCACCGGCGCGAGTTCGAATGCCCGGTGCACGATCGCCTGCAGCCACGCGGCTGCGGTCTGGCTGCGGAACTTCGGCCAGTTCAACTGAAAGCTGACCACCCACGGTTGGCCGGTGTGGTCGACGGCATACCAACTGAAGGTCAAGTCACCAGGCAGGTTTCCGCCCTTCGCGCCGATATACGGCCACTTGGCCCGATCCAGGTCGATGCCGGGAATCGCGGACAGGATGTTCTTGACCGGGGCGGCCGCTCCGACCGCCGATGCCTGCAGTGCCGCGTGCACCTTGCAGATGTCGTCTGCGGACCCGTACCACTCGGCACCGAAGCTCGACGCCGGAGTGTGCGTGCGCTGTGGATCCGGTTCGTAGGGACGGGAATTGGTCTCCTTCAACAATTCCGCCCTGCCCTGCGGTGAGGCCTGCTTCCACCGCTCACGCAGATCGGGCTCACCCCAGCCGACCGAGAACAACTCGTGCGTGGTCGGGAACGGTGTCATGCTGGCCGGATCGTGATGGCCCGCCGTGGCCAGCGCGTGCTCGACAGCGCCCGGTCCCAGGCGTTCGATCAGCAGGTCGGTGGCCATGTTGTCGCTGGCCGAGATCATCTGCTGGGCGGCTTCCCGCACCGAAACGGTGGTGCCGTCCGGGACCTTGTCGAGGCCGGCCGCGCCGACCTTCTTGCCGTCCGCGGTCACCGTGAGCCGATCGTCCCAGCTCACCTTGCCGGCCTTGACGTTCTCCGCAACCGCAAGCAGCACATAGAGTTTGAAGATCGACGCCAGCGGCAGGGACAAGTCGGTGTTGGTTCCGGCGACCACCGCGCACTTACCGTTGTCGACCTTCGACACCTGGTACGAATACGTCGCACCCGACTTGGTGAGTTCGGCGTCGATGTCCTTCCACGAGTTGATCACCGGCGGCACCAGCGACACGTCGAACCGGTCGACCAATCCGGCGTCGTTCGTGCGCAATTCGATGGTCTGCGCAATGTGGTACGACGTCAGCAGGTGCAGCGTCGCGTGTCCGGCGCCGATCTCCACACCCGTCAGGGTGAACGGACGGTCCCACCAGATCTTGTCCATCGTGGTGCCGACGTCGTCGAAGATCTTCGGCGCGGCCAGCGTGCGGATGCCGTTGGGCCCGATCGGCCAGTCCGAGTTCAGCATGTCCATGATCTGCTTGGCCCGAAGACCCTGCGGCGTGTTGGTGTCGATGTGAATGCTCTGCGCGGCTTCGGCGGGCCCCGCCGGACCCGCGTCTGCGCAACCGCAAGCCAGGGCGACGATCATCGTGGCGGCGACCGTCATCGTGGTCGCCCAGTGACGCGCCCGGCCCGCGTCAGGCCTTTGCGTCGGTCCCCGCAACGTCCAACACAACCTCGAACTCGAGCAGCGACGCACCGGTCGCGACGGGATTGGCGCGCTCGCCGGCGTGCGCCTCGACTGCGGGGCCGGTCGCCCACGCCTGGAATGCCTCCTCGGACTCCCAATGCGTCACGACGAAATAGCGGTCTTCACCTTTGACCGGCCGCAACAGCTGAAAGCCGAGGAAACCGGGTTGGTTGTCGACAGCGTGGGCACGGTGTGCGAATCGCTTCTCCAGTTCCGGACCGGCATCCGGTGGGACCTCGATTGCGTTGATCTTCACCACGGGCATGCGGCCAAGGCTACCGTCCCGGCCGATCGCGTCCGAGGCACCTAGGGTCAAGGAATGAAAGGGCGCCCCGACACCTTCTTCGAGCTCTCGGAGCGTGGTTCGACTGTCGCGGCCGAGATTCGCGGCGGCGTCGTCACGTTCATCGCGATGGCCTACATCGTCGTGCTGAACCCGATCATCCTGTCGGAAACGCAGGACGTCGACGGAAACAGGCTGGACTTCGCACAGGTCTCGGCCACCACGTCGCTCGCAGCCGGTGTCATGACGATCGTGTTCGGCCTGGTAGCGCGGCTTCCATTCGCGTTCGCCGCCGGGCTCGGCATCAACTCGTTCCTCGCGACGACCGTGGTCGGCTCGCTCACCTGGCCCGAGGCGATGGGCCTTGTCCTCATCAACGGCATCATCATCGTGATCCTGGCGGCGACGGGCCTACGGACGCTCATCTTCGACGCCGTGCCGATGCAGCTCAAGCTCGCGATCACCGCAGGCATCGGCGCGTTCATTCTGTTCATCGGGCTGGTCGACGCCGGCTTCATCGGATCAACAGGTGTGCCGTCGCCACCGGTCGGGCTCGGCACCGGTGGTAGCGGTTCGATCACCAGCGTCCCGACTCTCGTATTCGTGTTCACCCTGTTGCTCACCGCCATCCTGGTCGTCCGCCAGGTCCGCGGCGCTATCTTCATCGGGCTGGTGGCGGGCACGTTGGTAGCCGTCGTCATCGAGGCGATCTGGCATCTGGGGTCGGCGGTCGAGCACCCCGGTGGGTGGAGCCTGTCGGTGCCTGCCCTGTCGGGCTCGCCGTTCGCCGTGCCCGACCTGTCCCTGGTCGGCGCGTTCAGTCTCAACAGCTTCGGCCGCATCGGTGTGCTCGCCGCCGTAATACTGGTGTTCACTTTGGTTTTCGCGAACTTCTTCGACGCGATGGGCACCTTCACCGGACTGTCTCGAGAGGCGGGCGTGGCCGACGATCGCGGAACCTTCCCTCGACTGCGCTCGGCGCTGATCGTCGAGGGTGCCGGTGCGGTCGTCGGCGGGGCGACGTCGGCGTCGTCGAACACTGTCTTCCTCGAGTCGGCCGCAGGCATCGAGGAGGGTGCGCGCACCGGCCTGGCGAACCTGATGACGGGTGTGCTGTTCTTCGCCGCGATGTTCGTCACGCCGCTGGCGTCGATCGTGCCCACCGAGGTAGCGGCGGCGGCGCTGGTCATCGTCGGCGTGATGATGTTCTCGCACCTTCGCGACATCGACCTGTCGGAGTTCTCCGTAGCGCTGCCGGTCGTGCTGACCGTGGCCGTGATGCCGCTGAGTTTCTCGATCGCCAACGGCATCGGAATCGGCTTCATCGCCTGGGTCATCGTGCGCTCGGCGGCCGGGAAGGCACGCGAGGTCAGTCCGCTGCTCTGGCTCGCCGCCGCGGGCTTCCTGGTCTACTTCGCGCGCGGCTGGATCGACACACTGATCGGCATGTGACGGCATGCACCACGAGCTCCTCACCTATCACGGGGGCCGCGGCGCGCCGCTGGTGTTGGTTCACGGCCTGATGGGTCGCGGCAGCACATGGTCGCGCCAGGTGCAGTGGCTGACCCGCCACGGCGCGGTGTACACCCATGACGCGCCGTGGCACCGTGGCCGCGACATCGCCGACCCGTACCCCATCAGCACCGAGCGGTTCGTCGATGACCTCGGCGCCGCCGTGGCCGAACTCGGCACCAACGCGACCCTGATCGGCCATTCGATGGGAGGCCTGCACGCCTGGTGCCTCGCGGCATCGAAGCCGGATCTGGTGAACGCCATCGTCGTGGAGGACATGGCACCGGACTTCCGCGGCCGCACCACCGGCCCGTGGGAGCCGTGGCTACATGCGCTACCGGTCGAATTCGACTCGGCCCAAAAGGTTTACGACGAGTTCGGCCCGGTGGCCGGGCAGTACTTCCTCGAGGCTTTCGACCGCACCGCGACGGGCTGGCGGCTGCACGGGCACACCAGCACGTGGATCGACATCGCTGCGGAGTGGGGCACTCGCGACTACTGGGAGCAATGGCGCCGCGTGCGGGTGCCGGTTCTGCTCATCGAGGCGGGCAACTCGGTCACTCCGCCGGGGCAGATGCAAGAGATGAACGAAACCGGCCACCGGGCGACGTATCTACACGTGCCCGGTGCCGGTCATCTTGTTCACGACGAGCGGCCGCGGGTCTATCAAGATGCGGTCGTCTCGTTTCTAGCGACGCTCGCCGGTGGCGCCTGACGCGGGCCAGAACGGCTGCTTCTCGAAACGGGTGCGGATGGCGTCGACGTCGTGTGCGACGCGGAACCCGTCGCGGTCGTCCTCGAACAGCCTGCCGACCATCGGCGCGGACCACCGGAACTGGTCGAACCGGATTCGAAGGGAGTCCGAGCGGTGCGCTGCCCAGCTCAGCGTGGCGGCCACCGCAAACGGAGCGATCAGGATCAAGAAGGTCAATGCAGTAGTCATGGCAGTAATGATGCGTCGGTAAATATCCCGCCAACAGTGGCAGGAGTGACAGTGTGCGATAAGATACTGCCATGGCTATTGAGAAGGTATCGGCGCTGGTCATGGACAACCTGGCGGTCTTCGAGTTCGGCGTGATCTGCGAGGTCTTCGGCATCGACCGCTCCGCCGACGGCGTGCCCAACTTCGATTACAAGGTCTGCGGGCCCGTGGCGGGCAAGCCGATATCGACGTCTGTCGGTGCGACGCTGACCCCGGAGCACGGGCTCGACGGACTCGTCGGGGCAGACCTCGTCGCGATCCCTGCGATCTCCGGCTCGGACTACCCGGAAGAAGCCCTCGAGGCGGTGCGGGCCGCCGCCGCTGCGGGCGCGATCATCCTCACGGTGTGTTCCGGCGCCTTCGTGGCGGGCGAAGCGGGGCTGCTGGACGGGCGGCCGTGCACCACGCATTGGATGCACGCCGACGAACTGGCCCGCCGGTTCCCGACCGCCAGGGTCGACCGTAACGTGCTGTTCGTCGACGACGGCAACCTGATCACCAGCGCGGGCACCGCGGCGGGCATCGACGCCTGCCTGCATCTCGTCCGGCGCGAGCTGGGCAGCGAGGTCACCAACAAGATCGCGCGCCGGATGGTGGTGCCACCTCAGCGCGACGGTGGCCAGCGCCAGTACATCGACCAGCCGATACCCGTTCGCTGCTCGGAAGGCTTTGCGCCCCATCTGGATTGGATACTCACGAATCTCGACAAGCCCCACACGGTGGCGACGCTGGCCCGTCGGGCGAGCATGTCGGCGCGCACCTTCGCGCGGCGGTTCGTCGACGAGACCGGCACCACCCCGATGCAGTGGGTCACCGACCAGCGGGTGCTCTACGCGCGACGACTGCTCGAAGAGACCGACCTCGACATCGACCGGATCGCCGATCGGTCCGGCTTCGGCACCGCCACCCTGTTGCGTCACCACTTCCGCAGGATCATCGGCGTGACGCCGTCCGATTACCGCCGCAGCTTCGCCTGCACCATGGATTCCGACTGCGCCACGGCCCAGACGGCCTAGTCGAACTCGTTGCGGGCCAACGCGTAAACCCGCCACCGGCCCGGCACGCCCTTGAGGTCGTGCTCGCCGCGGTCGGCGAACGACCGGCGTGAACCCGTGACGATCTCGCGCACCGTCGAGGAGACCAGCACCTCGCCGGGGCCTGCGAGTGCAGCCACGCGCGCACCGATGTGCACCGCCATCCCGGCGATGTCGGCGCCGCGTACCTCGGCCTCTCCCGCATGCACGCCGACGCGGACTTCGATGCCGAGTGGGCGGACGGCCTCGACGATCGCCTCCGCGCAGTCGATCGCCGCGCTGGGAGTGGTGAACGTCGCGACGAACCCGTCGCCCGCGGTGTTGACCTCGCGGCCGCGGAACCGCCGCAGTTCGTGGCGCACGACGTGGTCGTGATTGTCGAGCACATCGTGCCAGCGGCGGTCGCCGAGTTCGGCGGCGCGCTGCGTCGAGCCGACGATGTCGGTGAAAACGATTGTGGTGAGCACACGTTCGGTACCGACGCGGCCCCGGGCGCCGGTGGCGAACTCCTCGATCTCGTCGAGAACAGTGTCGGCATCGCCGGTCCAGTGCAGGGTGTCGGCACCCGGTAACTCCAGGTAGCGTGAACCCGCGATGTGATCGGCGAGGTAACGGCCGTGCTCGACAGGGATCATCACGGCGTCTTTGCGGTGCATGATCAGCGTTGGAACAGTAATGCGTGCGAGCGTATCGCGGAGATCGGCCGTGGCGATCACCTCGAGGGTGGCTTGCGCCTCACTCGGCGACTGTGCGCGGTTTCCAGCTTGGTCCCACCAACGGCGAAAGACGCCGTCGTCGGCGACGCTCGGCGCGATGATCCGCAGGACGTCGAAGCCCTGCTCGACCGCGTCCGGGTCCAGTGCCACTGTTTTCCAGGGGTTCTCACCGATGCGGCCGCCTATCGGGTAGTCGGGCGCCCACAACGCGCGGGCGGACCCGTTCACGATGACCATGTTGCGAACCCGCTCGGGGTGGTCGGCCGCCAGCACCAAACCGGACATGCCGGTCCATCCCGACCCGACGATCGTGGCCTGCTCGCATCCGGCGGCGTCCATCACCGCGAGGGCGTCCTCGGCCCAGAATGTGGGTCCGATCGCGTCGCTGAACCGGGAGCGCGAAGACGCCCCCATGCCGCGCTGGTCGAACCGGATGACGCGGCCGAACGACGCAAGGCGACGGTGGAATCGGTAGAGCGACGGCTCCGCATCGATCGAATCGAAGGGGACGAGCGGGCCTGGCAGCGCCAGCAGGTCAACCGGGCCATCGCCGAGAACCTGGTAGGCGATGTCCAGGTCGCCGCACTTGGCGTAGCGAGTCCGCGGAGCCTGCGCCACAGCAAGAGGCTAGCCGTCGGCAACAGGTGTCATGCCACAATCGACAACGTGGCGCGCAATTCCGCTGCGGCCTATGCCCGTTCAGCCGTCGAAGGTGTCCGGGACGACCCTGCCGCGCGGCTGGCGCTGATGCGTCGGCTCTACGAAGTCCCACAAAGCGTGGATCGCGGATATCTCCCGTACCGCAGGGCGGCGTCTGCGTTCATGGGCTGGCAGCTGCGACGGGGGCTGCTGAACCCGCAGAGCGATCCTCGCCCAGGGAGTCCATGGTGGCGGGCGCTGAACGAAGGGCTGCTGCGCGATGCCGCCGAGGCCCGCGCGCTGGCGTTCGGCCATCCGGGGGAGCCCAGTGGCACAGCAGTGAGTGCTCACCTGGATTTCATCCGGCGCCCCACCGCGCGTAACTGGTATCGCGCACACAACGCCAGCATCGTCGAAGGGTATCTGGCCAACGAGGAGCTCGCGTCGGCCGAGCTTCGGGTGGAACGATTCTTCATCAACGTGGTCCTCGTCCGTGTGCTGTTCGCCCACGCCTTGGTTGCCGCGCCTCGGCTGGCACTGGGCTGGCTTGCGCCGCTCGCCCGTCCGGTCGGCGACCCTCGCGTCGGCATGACCGGTATCTTCCTCTCGCTGTCGCGTGTGCTGCCGGATCGCTATCCGCTCGGCGACGACGTGGAGTTCTACGTCGCGGTCGAGCACGGGTTCGGCCACACGCTTGACGTCGGCATCATCACGCCGAGAATGGGCCTGCTATATGACTGGTCTGCGGAAGTGCTTGCGCTGCCTGCACTTCGGGACTTGGTCGACGGCGGCACTCCCACTTACGCATGGGATCTCGCGGACACCGAAGTGTGGGAGTTCGTGCCGTCGTGGCTTGCCAAGGCGGCCCGCCGGCTGCTTCCCGTACGGAACTAGTCGCCTTCGCCCGCCAGCGCGAATCGCCCGTCCGCAGTCTGCTCGACCAGCCCGTCGACGAGCAGGGAGTCAAGGGCGCGATCGCGCTGCGCGGTGTCGCTGAGCCACGCCAGGTCGAGCTGTGCGCGGGTGACGGGAGTATCGTTGCCGCGCAACACATCCAACAGGCGCCCGCGGACCTGGCGGTCGGTGCCCGCATAACGCTGGACTCGGCGCGGAGCTGCTGTGCCTGCCTGGTAGCCGCTGGCCCGCCACGCGCACGTACTCAGCGGGCAGATGCCGCAGCGCGGCGCGCGAGCCGTACACACCGTCGCGCCCAGTTCCATCAGCGCCACCGAAAAGCGGGGCGCCTCATCGTCATTCGGCAGCAAGGCGGCGACATCGGCAAGGTCACGCGGTGACGACGCCGCGGCGGCGTCGGCACCCCCGTGCACGGCCCTGGCCACCACGCGCCGCACGTTCGTGTCGACCACGGGCACCCGCTGCCGATAAGCGAAACACGCGATCGCGCGTGCCGTGTATGCGCCGATTCCGGGCAACGACAAAAGAATCTCGACGTCCGAGGGCACCGTGTCGTCGTGCTCGGTGGCGATCACCACCGCGCACTCGTGCAGCCGCTTGGCCCGTCGCGGGTACCCGAGCTTGCCCCAGGCACGCAGCACATCTGCCGCACTCGCGGCGGCGGTCGCCGACGGTGTCGGCCAGCGGGCCACCCAGTCCAGCCAGATCGGCTCCACCCGGGCCACCGGCGTCTGCTGCAGCATGAACTCGCTGACCAGGACCTGCCATGGACTCACGCCAGGCCGGCGCCACGGCAGATCCCGCTGTTCGCGGTCGTACCAGCTGAGCAGCGCGGTCGAATCGATCACGAAGGCTCGCTCCGGCACAATGGCGGCCATGCCCAACACGAATCCGGTGACCGCATGGAAGGCACTCAAGGAGGGTAACGAGCGATTCGTCGCGGGAAAACCAGAGCATCCCAGCCAGAGCATCGAGCGTCGGTCCGCACTGGCGAAGGGTCAGAAACCGACGGCAGTGCTGTTCGGGTGCGCCGACAGCAGGGTGGCCGCGGAGATCATTTTCGACCAGGGCCTCGGCGACATGTTCGTGGTTCGCACTGCAGGCCACGTCATCGACTCTGCGGTGCTCGGCTCCATCGAGTACGCCGTCACGGTGCTCGACGTGCCGCTGATCGTGGTTCTCGGACATGACAGCTGCGGTGCGGTTGCGGCCACCTTGTCGGCGCTCGACGACGGCATGGTCCCCGGCGGCTACGTGCGGGACATCGTCGAACGGGTGACCCCGTCGATCCTGTTCGGCCGCAGTTCGGGACTGACTCGACTCGACGAATTCGAGGCGCGGCACGTCGCCGAGACCGTCACCCAGCTGCGTGTCCGCTCCGCGACGATCGCCCAGGGGATCGCGTCGGGCGACCTTGCGATCGCCGGCGCGACCTACCACCTGGCCGATGGCCGGGTGGTGTTGCGGGAACATCTTGGCGACATCGGCGAGGGCTGACGCGCGCTGTCTGTCCCCCTGCCCTCCAGGCGGGAGGTACCCCCACTTCGCGCAAGCGTCCCCCGCAAGCGGGTGGGCCCCCAGCTTGCGAGGGGAGTGCCCCACATCGGCGACACGCCGAGCCACCTCGGGCGATTGTGTGTGAGCTGCCCTTACCGTGAGGATGTGCTGGATCTAGAACCGCATGGCCCGCTTCCGACCCAGATTTACTGGCGACGCAGGGCACTGGCGCTTGGCATAGCGGTGCTCGTGGTCGGCGTCATCGCGGCCGTCCTGGTCGTGATCGTCATGAACACATCCGGCACCGAGACGAAGAACGCCGCCAAGCCGGGCCCGTCGCCAGCTGCGCCCCCGACGCCGCTGCCAGGGGAGAACCCCGAGGTCAAAACCCCGGTCGTACCCCCGGCCGTGAGCGCGCCGGCCCCGACGCCGACCCCGACTGCCGCGGTCGCCCCGCCGCCCGTGCTGCAGGAAGGCGACGACTGCCCAGACTCCACGCTGGCCGTCAAGGGCATGACCAGCCAGCCGAACTACGTGGTGGGCGACCAACCGAAGTTCACCATGGTCGTCACGAACATCGGGCTGGTGGCCTGCAAACGTGATGTCGGCGCCGCGGTGCTGGCGGCCTACGTGTACGGACTGGACAACACCCGGCTGTGGTCGAACCTGGACTGCGCGCCCTCGAATGAGACGTTGGTGAAGACATTCAATCCCGGTGAGCAGGTGACCACCGAGGTGACCTGGACCGGTATGGGCTCGGGCCCCGGCTGTCCGCTGCCCCGTCAGCCGATCGGACCCGGCACGTACAACCTGCTGGTGCAGTTGGGCAACCTGAGGTCGGCGGCCGTGCCGTTCATCCTCGCGCAGCCCGCACCGCAGGCCGAAGCCCCCGCCGAAGGCGCCGCGCCACCCCAGCAGGCGCCGGCACCCGCGGGTTAGGCCAACCGGTCGGCGATCGTCGACTCGGCCAGCTGCGACAGTCCCTCGCGGATGTGGCGCGCCCACATCGAGCCGATGCCCTCCACGGACTGCAGATCGCTGGCGCTGGCGGCCAGCAGCCCCTGCAGCGACCCGAACGATCGAACCAACAGGTCGACGTGGGCGAACTGCAGACGCGGGATTCCCGCCATCGCCCGGTAACCGCGAGAACTCATTGCCGAGTCCTGTGCCTCGGCCGTCGAGGGGTAGCCGAAAACCCTTGCCAGCGTGGTGAAGTCGAGCAGTTCCGTGTCCGAAAGGCCGTCGAGTTCCTCGAGCGTCGCGCTCACCTGCGTCGGGGTCGGCGGGTCGGGGTTGGCGTGATAGTCGCGCACGATCAGCTCACGGGCGGTGTCGTTGTCGCCGACCAGTTCCTCGAGCTGGAGCTTGAGCTGGCGTCCGTCGGTGCCGAGCTCCACGACGTCGGCGTCGATCTCGAGGCTGATCCTGCGGACCATCTCCAGTCGCTGCACCACCGTCATCACGTCGCGCAGAGTCACGAAGTCCTCGATCTCGGCGGTCGACAGCTGCCTGCTGACCTCGTCCAGGCGTGACTTGTACCGCTCGAGCGTGTCGATGGTCTGGTTGGCGCGCGACAGGATCGTCGCCGACTCGGGCACCACGTGCCGCTCGCCGGCCACATAGACGGTCACGATGCTCATCGAATGGCTCACCGATATCACCGGATAGCCGGTCTGGATCGCGGTGCGCTCTGCCGAGCGGTGCCGGGTGCCGGACTCGTCGGTGGGTATCGACGGGTCGGGCACCAGCTGGACGTTGGCCCGCAGTATCCGGTTGCCATCGCTGGACAGCACCACAGCGCCGTCCATCTTGGACAGCTCCCGCAGCCGGGTCGGCGCGTAACGGACGTCCAGCGAGAATCCGCCGTCGCAGATCGCCTCGACGCTGTCGTCGTAGCCGAGCACGATCAGGGCCCCGGTGCGGCCGCGCAGGATGCGTTCCAGGCCGTCGCGCAGCGCGGTGCCGGGCGCGAGCCGGCCGATGGTTTCTCGGAGAGTCGGGCGGGCCAGCTGCACCACGTTGCGCCGGCTGGACTTCACGGCCATGGCCTCTCCTCAGAGCGGCCGTCTGTTACGCAGGTCTTGCTGATCTCCGTCAGCACCTTCATCGCAGCGGTGATGTTGTCGGCCGCTATCGCCCGTAAGCCTATCGGCACGTCTTTGACACCGGGCGGAACTACGGCACACGTGAATCCGAGGCGGGCGGCCTCGGCAAGCCGTCGCTCCATCCCGCTGACCCGGCGCAGGTCGCCGGCCAGACCGACTTCGCCGATCACGATGGCCGTGGCGGGCAACGGGAGATCGGCGTACGCCGATGCGATGGCCAACGCAACGGCCAGATCCGACGAGGGATCGGTGAGCCGCATTCCGCCGACCGTCGACAGGTAGATGTCGCACGGCCCGACCCGCAGGTTGGCCCGCTTCTCGAGTACTGCGGTGATCATCGCCGCGCGCGCAGAGTCGATACCGCTGACGGCACGCCGCGGGGTCGACGTGGTCGGAACGGCCAGCAGGGCCTGCACTTCGCCGATCAAAGGACGCTTGCCGTCGAGCGTCACGGTGACCGCGGTGCCGGAAACGGGCGCGGGGCGTTGATCGAGGAAAAGACCCGAAGGGTCGGCGACACAGTCGATTCCGTTGTCATGCAACATGAAACAGCCGACCTCGTCGGCGGCGCCGAACCGGTTCTTGACGCCGCGCACCATCCGAAGTGCCGACGTCTTGTCGCCCTCGAAGTGCAGCACGACGTCGACGAGATGCTCCAGGGACCGTGGCCCGGCGATGGCGCCGTCCTTGGTCACATGGCCGACAAGGATGATCGCGATGCCCGTCGTCTTCGCGGTCATGGTCAGCGCCGTCGTCACCGCCCGCACCTGCGTGACACCGCCCGTAACGCCGTCGGCCTCGGTGGTTGACATGGTCTGCACCGAGTCGACCACCACCAGCGTCGGCCGCACCTGGTCGATGTGGCCGAGCGCCGTCTGCAGGTCGGACTCCGCGGCCAGGTAGACGTCGTCGTGGCTGCAGCCGGTGCGCTCGGCGCGCATCCTGATCTGGCCCGCGGATTCCTCACCGGACAGATACAGCGCCCGCCGCCCTGATTCGGCCCAGCGATGGGCGACCTCGAGCAAGAGCGTGGACTTCCCGACGCCCGGATCGCCCGCCAGCAGCGTCACCGAGCCGGGCACGATGCCGCCGCCGAGCACGCGGTCGAGTTCGCTGACCCCGGTCGGATAGTGCCTGGTCTGGCCGGGATCGATGGAACTGATCGGCACGGCGGGCGTCGTCGGCGCCACCGCCCGTCGGGTCGGCGACCCGTTGACGGCGGCCAGCACAGCTACTTCGTCGACCGTGCCCCAGGTGCCGCAGTCCGGGCAGCGCCCGACCCATTTCGCGGTGACGTGGTGGCATTCCGAGCAGCGGTACTGCGAACGCGCTTTGGCCACGCTGTGACGGTATCCGCCACGGCCGACAGATCCTTAGTGCTGACCGCCCGTGTCGTCGCCTGCTTCGCGTCGCGGCGACTCGCCCGCCGATATCGGTACCGGGACGGTGGTCTGGCCCGCGTTCTGGAACGTGAAGGTGAAGTCGTAGGTCAGGCCGTTGGTGATGGGCTTGCTGATATCCACCATCGCCTTTGCCGCGTCGGCGGTCTCGGTGGCCTCCAGCGGCGCGACCTGGCCATCGGGCTCGCCGACCACCAGCACGTCGGTGGGCGGCAGTGTGGTGTCGCCGGTCAGCGACACCGACCCGAAATCGGAAGTGATCGAGACCAGCTTGTCGGGGGTGTCCGGCGAGTCGTTGGATGCCACGAACAGCAGCTCCACGTTGCTGCCGGGTTGCACGTAGTCGGTGGTCTGCCGGGCCCGCAGGTGCACGTTGCGGAGCGTGATGTTCCCGACCGTAGCCGCGGTGCCGTTGACCGCGGCCTGCTGGGTGGCGGTCTGGGCGACCTGCCCTGCGCTGCAACCGCCGAGAGCGGACGAGGCAGCCAGCGCGCACGCAGCCAGGGCGACGGTGACAGCTGAACTGCGCGATGTGGAGCGGTTCACCCAGAAGCCTCCTGCTCGGCCGGCGAGGCGCCGGTGATGTGGGTCGCCAATGACAAGAACCCGTTCGACTATGCAGAGTAGTAGGTGGTGGTTGGCGGCGGTAGCCGAGGCAGGCAAGACGCCGATTCGGGTTTGCCGCGAACTATCCACAGGCACGTGAAACGGGTCGTCAAGGGGTGGCTGGGGGGACCGCGCCTTGCACGTAATCGTCACCATGTCAACCCCTAGTCTTCACCTGTGGTGCCCCTGACCTGCATCGTTGGTCCGCACGTGTCCGCGCCCCGTGTTAGCATGGAGTATCGAAAGGGGCTCGAAACAGATGATTTTTAAGGTCGGAGACACCGTTGTCTATCCACACCACGGTGCTGCGTTGATCGAGGCGATCGAAACCCGGACCATCAAAGGCGAGCAGAAGGAATATCTCGTCTTGAAGGTTTCCCAGGGAGACCTCACCGTCCGAGTCCCAGCAGACAATGCCGAGTATGTCGGCGTGCGCGACGTGGTCGGCCAGGAGGGCCTCGACAAGGTGTTCCAGGTGCTCCGCGCCCCCCACACCGAAGAGCCGACCAACTGGTCCCGCCGCTACAAGGCCAATCTCGAGAAGCTGGCTTCCGGCGATGTGAACAAGGTTGCCGAGGTCGTCCGCGACCTGTGGCGCCGTGACCAGGAGCGTGGCCTGTCCGCAGGCGAGAAGCGGATGCTGGCCAAGGCCCGGCAGATCCTGGTCGGCGAGCTGGCGCTTGCCGAGAACACCGATGACGCCAAGGCCGCGACCATCCTCGACGAGGTTCTGGCCGCCGCCTCCTGAAGGCAATGAGCACGGTCGCCGTTGTCCCGGCCGCAGGGTCAGGGGAACGGTTGGCGGCCGGCGCACCGAAGGCATTCGTCAACCTGTGCGGTCGGCCGATGCTGGAGCGCGCCCTCGATGGTCTGCGTGACTCCGGTGTCGTCGACGCCGTGGTGGTGGCCGTCCCCCCGAATCGCACGGACCAGGCCAAGCTGGTGTTCGGCGGCGACGCCGTCATCGTGGCGGGCGGGACGGACCGCACCGAGTCGGTCAAGCTCGCTCTCACCGCGGTCGGCGACGCCGAATTCGTCCTAGTGCACGACGCGGCAAGGGCGCTCACCCCGCCCTCGCTGATCGTCCGGGTGGTGCGGGCCCTACAAGCCGGTCATGTCGCCGTGGTGCCCGCGCTGCCGGTCAGCGACACGATCAAGGCCGTCGACGCCAATGGCGTCGTGCTGGGCACCCCGGAGCGCGCGGGCCTGCGGGCCGTGCAGACCCCGCAGGGGTTTCAGACCGAGCTGTTGCGCCGCGCGTACGAGCACGCGGTCGCGGGAACCTTCACCGACGACGCCTCGGTCGTCGAGATGACCGGCGCCCAGGTGCAGGTCGTCGAAGGCGACCCGCTGGCCTTCAAGATCACCACGCCGACTGATCTGCTGCTGGCCGAAGCCCTGCTCGGACGGGCCACGTGAGCATGCCGCGGGTCGGCGTCGGCACCGACGTGCACCCCATCGAGATCGGCAGGCCGTGCTGGCTGCTGGGTCTGCTTTTCGACGGTGCTGACGGCTGCGCGGGCCACTCGGACGGCGATGTGGCGGCCCACGCGCTGTGCGATGCGGTGCTGAGCGCTGCCGGGCTCGGCGATATCGGTGAGGTGTTCGGCACCGACGACCCGCGCTGGGCGGGCGTCAGCGGCGCGGACATGCTGCGTCACGTGCACAGCCTGGTGCGCGCCGAGGGCTACCGAGTGGGCAATGCGGCGGTGCAGGTGATCGGGAACCGGCCGAAGGTGGGCCCGCGGCGCGCCGAAGCGCAGCAGGTGCTCTCGGAGTTGCTCGATGCCCGGGTCTCGGTGTCGGCGACGACCACCGACGGCCTGGGACTGACGGGCCGCGGTGAAGGATTGGCGGCCATCGCCACCGCTTTGGTGGTTGAGGCCGAATAGGCCGGTAAGCTGGCCCGTCGTGACCGACCTGCGGCTACACGACACGATGACGGGCGCCGTCCGTGATTTCGTGCCGGTGCGTCCCGGTCAGGTGTCGATCTATCTGTGCGGGGCGACCGTGCAGGGCCTGCCGCACATCGGGCATGTCCGCAGCGGGGTGGCGTTCGACGTACTGCGGCGCTGGCTGATGGCCAAGGGCTACGACGTGGCCTTCATCCGTAACGTCACCGACATCGACGACAAGATCCTCAACAAGGCGGCCGACGCGGGCCGGCCGTGGTGGGAATGGGCGGCCACCTACGAGCGGGCGTTTTCGGCCGCCTACGACGCGCTCGGGGTGCTGCCGCCGTCGGCGGAGCCGCGCGCCACCGGCCACATCACCCAGATCATCGAGCTGATCGAGCGGCTGATCGACGACGGGCACGCGTATGCCGGCGGCGGCGACGTGTACTTCGACGTGCTGAGCCTGCCCGACTACGGGAAGTTGTCCGGCCACCGGATCGACGACGTGCATCAGGGTGAGGGAGTCGCGACCGGTAAGCGCGATGAGCGCGATTTCACGCTGTGGAAGGGCGAGAAGCCCGGCGAGCCGTCGTGGCCGACGCCGTGGGGCAGGGGCCGACCCGGCTGGCACACCGAATGCGTCGCGATGTGTGAGGCCTACCTCGGTGCCGAGTTCGACATCCATGCGGGCGGAATGGATTTGATCTTCCCGCACCATGAGAACGAGATCGCCCAGGCCGAGGCCGCGGGCGACCCGTTCGCCCGTTTCTGGCTGCACAACGGCTGGGTCACCATGGGCGGCGAGAAGATGAGCAAGTCGCTGGGCAACGTCCTCGCGATACCTGCTGTGCTGCAACGGGTTCGGCCCGCGGAACTGCGGTACTACCTGGGCAGCGCGCACTACCGGTCGATGCTGGAGTTCTCCGAGACGGCGCTGCAGGACGCGGCGAAGGCCTACACCGGGATCGAGGACTTCCTGCATCGGGTGCGCAGCCGCGTCGGCAACGTCCAGCCCGGTGAGTGGACGCCGGCGTTCGCCGCCGCCCTCGACGACGACCTTGCGGTGCCGATCGCGCTGGCCGAGGTGCACGCCGCGCGCGCGGAAGGCAATCGAGCGCTGGAGGCGGGCGACCACGAGACGGCGATGGCGCGCGCCGGGTCGATCCGGGTGATGATGGGCATCCTCGGCTGCGACCCGCTCGACGAGCGGTGGGAGTCCCGTGACGAGACGTCCGCAGCACTTGCCGCAGTGGATGTGTTGGTGCACGCGGAAATCGAGCGCAGACAAGCGGCCCGTGAGCGCAAAGACTGGGCGGAGGCCGACGCCATCCGGGACCGGCTGAAGAAGGCAGGCGTCGACGTCACCGACACCGCCGACGGTCCGCAGTGGACGCTGCTGGACGGATACAGCTCGTGATGCTTGGAACGACCTAGATGGCCGGAAACTCGCAACGCCGTGGCGCGGTTCGCAAGACCGGCACCAAGAAGGGTCCGAAGGTCGGCTCGGGCGGGGTGCGCCGCCGCGGGCTGGAAGGTCGCGGGGCCACGCCGCCGGCGCACATGCGGCCCAACCATCCCGCCGCCAAGCGGGCCGCGAAGTCCCAGCAGCAGCAGCGCCGACAACCGAAACGGACCGATGACACCGAGATGGTGCTGGGCCGCAATCCCGTGCTGGAGTGCCTGCGCGCGGACGTGCCCGCTACCGCGCTATATGTTGCGCTCGGTGCCGAGGCCGACGAGCGGCTGACCGAATCCGTAAGGCGCGCAGCCGATGCCGGCATCGCAATCCTGGAGGTACCACGCGGCGATCTGGACCGCATCAGTGCAAACGGACTGCATCAGGGCATCGCCCTACAGGTGCCCCCGTACCAATACGCCCACCCCGACGACCTGCTGGCCGCCGCGTCAAAGGACGGTGCGCCCGCACTGCTCGTCGCGCTGGACAACATCTCCGATCCGCGCAATCTCGGGGCGATTGTGCGTTCGGTATCGGGGTTCGGCGGACACGGGGTGTTGATCCCGCAGCGACGCTCAGCGTCGGTCACCGCGGTTGCCTGGCGTACCAGCGCGGGCGCAGCCGCCCGGGTGCCCGTGGCCAGGGCGACGAATCTGACTCGGACACTGAAGAGTTGGCGCGACTCGGGCCTGCAGGTGGTCGGGCTCGACGCGGACGGCGACATCACGCTCGACGAGTTGGAAGGTACCGACGCGATGGTTGTCGTAGTCGGCTCGGAGGGCAAGGGCCTGTCTCGCCTGGTGCGGGAGAACTGCGATGTGGTGGTGTCGATCCCGATGGCCGGCCCGACGGAATCGCTGAATGCCTCGGTGGCCGCGGGCGTGGTGCTGGCCGAAATCGCCCGCCAGCGAAGGGGTTGAGCCGCGTCAGTCGCGCCTCGGTCTCGTCAGTGTGAACTTGTCGACCGGGATCGCCGCGCCGAGCAGCCCATTGACCGCGTAATACGTTGCCGCTATCGACGTGAGTCCACCGGGTACGCCGGGATCGACATCGAATACCACGAAGCCACAAGGATTGTGCATGTCACGGAACACCGACCATGGTGCAGACTCCTCGACGTAGTGGGGCGACTTGTGGCCGATCGCGGAGTCGAACCCGCCGACACCGGTGAGCACACGGCAGCGAGCCTCGGAGAAGAACATGCCGTTGGATGGGATGGAGGTGCCCCCGCCGCCGATCACCAGGTGCACCGTTCCCCTGCTGGTGTCGATGACGTCCTGCCGGGTGTCGACGGGCAGCGGCGTGAGTGTGTCGCTGGGCAGCGTTGAACGGATCGGGTGAGAGCGTTCGTAGTGATGCTCGTGCCCGCACACCACCAGATCGACGCCGTAGCGGTCGAACAGCGGCACCCAGTTCTCGCGGATCGCCAGGTCCGCGCCATTGGTGCGATTTCCTGTCGACACCGCCGTCTGGTGCATGCACACCACAACCCAGTCGATGGTGTTGTCGGCCCTGGTCCGCGCGAGTTCATTTTGGAGCCAGCGCTTTTGGTCACCAGCGGAATATCCGCGGACGTATGAGTTTCCCCCGTCCTGGTAGCAGATGTCGTCGTTGGCGAGGCTGATCACCCGTACCGAGCCCGCGGTGAACGCATACCAGAGGCCGCGCAGCTCGGGCTCCGCACCGGAATCGGGCACAGCGAAATAGGTTTGGAAGGCGCGATACCCGATCGGGCCGTTGCCGAGTTCGTTCTCGTGGTTCCCTGCAGCTGGCATCCACGGTCGGTATCGCGCGGATCTCGAGTTGTTCTCGAACCAGTCCGACCACGTCCTCACGCGGTCCCGGGACAGGTTCGCATAGCAGAGGTCTCCGTTCACCAAGTTGAATAGAGGTGAAGCGTGTTCGACGGCATTGGTGATGTCGCCGGCGGCAGGCGATCCGCGGTTGTCGCGTCCGAATGCGGTGGCCACGGACGCGTCCAACGTCGGTGTCGACTGGTCGCCGAAGCTCGTGAACCGCAGAGCCGCCCGGCCGCGTGGCGCTGTTCGTAGCGTGCCCAGCTCGGGAGTGGCGCCCTCTTGCATTGCGGCATAGACGTACTGGGTGTCCGGACACAGGCCGGTGATCCGTGCGTGGTGCACGTACACCTCCGTGCCCGACGCCGCGTCGCGGTAGGAGATCGTCTCTGCGGTCACCTCATGGCCGAGGCCGTCGTCGGGTGTGCCGAGGACGACTCGCGGCTTGGACACCCGTGCCGGGGTGTGCCAGGACACCACCACTTCCGTGGCGGCATCTGCGCCGAACTGCAGGTGCAGGCCGGCCACCGGCGGCGCGTCGATCATTCACAGCACCTTGGTCAACGTGGTCAGCTTCGGATCGACGCCCGCGCCTGGTTTGGCCCGCCTCATCCTCTTGGCGACCCAGGGAGCCGCGAACGCCGCCGTCCATCGAAGGTTGGAACGAAAGTCGCGCACCGGCGGCTGCGACGACAGCAATGCGGCGGACCGGGTGGTGAGCTCATGGGAAACAACCAGCGTGTCAAGTACTTTGGCGGCGAAGCGCTCGTGGCCCAGCGGCGAGAGGTGGATGCGGTCGCCGTCCCACAGGCGGGCGTCGCGAAACTCGGCGAACCGCCAGAAGTCGACCAGTTGCAGACCGAGGTCATCGGCAATGCCGCGCAGCAGTTCGTTGTAGACCGCTGCCCGGCCCCGCAGCCGTCGGAACAGCGGCACCGTGCCGAGGTCGGCCGCCGTGAACGCCAGCACGACCGCACCGGTCTGCTGCAACGTCTTGAGCCCTTCGGCGTATCTGGCCATCATGGCGTCGACGTCGTTGCGCATCAACAGCAGGTTGTTCATGCCCGCGTAGATGGTGACGAGATCGGGTTCGAGCATGACGGCGGTCTGGACCTGCTCCTCGAGGATCTCGTCCATCCGCCTGCCCCGCACGGCGAGGTTGGCGTAGCGAAGGTCAGGGTTGCGTTGCGCCAGCGCGACTGCGACGTGATCGGCCCATCCGCGTAGCCCGTTGGGACTTGCGTGGTGTGGGTCGCCGACACCCTCGGTGAACGAGTCGCCGAGCGCCACGTACCTACTGAACATGGCCACGGCTCTAATTTTGCGGATCGTATGGCGAATCGCTAATCACATCGCCGTCGATTAGCGACTAGACGTCAACCGTCCCACCGCTGTTCGCGTCGCCGTAACCGTTCCGTAGGGACACGCCCCAGATGATGAGCCCGTGACGGCGCTGAGGACCGACACCGGCATCGTTCTCTCCTTCGAGGGCCGCTTCAAGTTCGGCATCGACCAGTGGGCGTACGTGCCGTTCGATGTGCAGGTGGGCGTCAATCGGATCGACGTCAGCACGTCCCACGACCAGTTCTCGCTGCTGGGCATCGGGCGCAACGTGTTGGACCTCGGAATCTTCGGGCCCGCGGGTCACCAGCTTGGCAACGTCGCCGGATTCCGCGGTTGGTCCGGCGGTGCGCGTGCCGGTTTCATGCTCTCGGCAGTGAATGCGACTCCGGGCTACCTGTCCGGCCCGATCGATCCCGGCCGGTGGGCGCTGGCGCTCGGCCCCGTCGTGCTCAACCCGCTCGGGATGGACTGGCAGGCCCGGATCGTGCTCTCCAGGGGCGTACAACCTTCGCTGCGTGCGATCCCGGTCATCCGCCCTGTGGTGTCGCGCGGGCGTCGAGCGGGGTGGTACCGGGGCGACTTACACACCCACACAGTGCATTCCGACGGCAGGCGACGGGTCGAGGAAATGGCCGCAGCGGCCACGACGGCAGGCTTGGACTTCATCGTGTCCACCGACCACAACACCAACTCCGCAAATCGGGCCTGGGCGGTGGCAAGCTCCGACCTCGAGGTGGTCGCGGGGGAGGAGGTCACCACCCGCCACGGCCACTGGCTGGCCGTCGGGCTGCCACCGGGCGGCTGGGTCGACTGGCGGTATGCACCGCGCGACGGCGTCTTCGCGAGCTATGCCGCGCAGGTTCGCGCCGACGGCGGACTGGTGGTGGCCGCGCATCCCGCTGTTCCCCTCCCCGGCTGCGCATGGGAGTTCGGCTACCACGACGTGGACGCGATGGAGGTGTGGAACGGGCTCTGGAACGTCGACGACGAGCTGTCCCTTCGCATCTGGCAACAGCTGCTCAAGCAGGACCGGCGCATCACCGCCGTCGGAGGTAGTGACTCGCATGTGTCCACGCAACCGGTGGGCCGGCCACAAACCGTCGTGTACGCGCAGGCCCTCTCGACGCCGGAGCTGATCGACGGTCTGCGGCGGGGCCGGTGCTATGTGGCCGAGTCGGACGGGGTGACGCTGACGCTCAACGCTTCTCGCGACGAGGTCGCGGTGCCCGCAGGGCCGGGGGAGTCGATCATGGTGCCGCACGGGGCCGAGGTGACCATCGCCACCGAGGTGCGCGGTGCGCCCGACGCCACCATCTCCCTCATCACCGACGCCGGCTGTGTCGCCCGCGCCAAGACGGACGCCTGCGGCGTGGGCCATCTGACCTGGACGACGTCGCGTGGCGCAGCCCGCTTCGCCCGCGTCGAAGTGCGTCGTCGCTCACGCTTTCCGGCGATGGTGGCGATATCCAACCCGGTGTGGCTCGACGTGCCCGGTTAGACGCCGAACAGTCGCAGTCCGGCCCACAGGCCGAGTACCGCGACGACGATGGTGACCGGTGTCGTGATCAGCCCGACGCGGCTGAACTCACGGAAGCCTGCGGGAAAGTCGTCGCGCACGACGCTGCGCCACAGCAGATTCGCCAGCGATCCCACATAGGTCAGGTTGGGCCCGACGTTGACGCCGATCAACATCGCGAGCACCGAGGCCGGCCCGGACGCGCTCACCAACGGCAGCAGGACCAGCACTGCGGGCAGGTTGTTGACGACGTTCGACAACACTGCGGCGACTGCGGCGATGCCCAGCATGGCGAGCAGTGTGTCGCCAGCTGGAAGCACGCCGCGCATGGCGGATTCGAGGCCATGGAGCATGAGCCCGTCGACGACCACTCCCAGGCACAGCACGAATACCAGGAACGGCACGTCGGCCGCGTCGGCGATGCCGCCGATGGATGTCTCGCGCCGGGCCAGTGCGCGCACGCCGAGCACGACCGCACCGGCCAGCGCCGCCCATGCCGGCGAGAACCCGAGCACCGAGGTGACCGCGAAGCCGATCAACGTCAGCGCGAGCACCACGAGCACGAACACCGGAACCCTGGTCGTATCCGTGACCGGCTCGGGGTGGGGTGCCACTGCGAGGTCGCTCGCGAAAAGCCAACGCAGTAGTACGAATTCGACGGCGACCGCCACGAGCCACGATGGTGCCATCACCGCGGTGAAATGGAGAAAAGACAGGCCCGCGGCCGAGAACGCCAGCAGGTTCGTCAGGTTGGACACCGGGAGTAGCAGGGACGCGGTGTTGGCAAGATGGGCGGTGGCATAGGCGTGCGGCTTCGGCGGAACCCACAGTGCGCGGGTGGTCGCTAGCACCACCGGTGTCAGCAGCACGACCGTCGCGTCGAGGCTCAGCACTGCGGTCGTCACGGCACCGATGACGAACACCCGTCCCAACAGACGCCGCGTGTTGCCGTTGGTCGACCTCGCCATGGCCGCGCCGGCGGCCCGGAACAGGCCCTCGGCGTCGCACAACTGCGCCAGCACAAGCACGGCCGCGAGAAAGCCGACGACGGGCAGCAGCCGCCCCACCTCGTCGGCCGCATCCCGCAGCGGAATCACGCCCGCCGCGATCAGGACGGTCGCTGCGGGTACCGCGGCGACCGCCTCCGGCCAGCCGCGCGGCTTGATCATCGCGAAAACGAGCACCACGGCCAGCGCCGCAAGCGCGAGCGTCAGCTCCACGGGTCAGCGCGCTGCCACAGCGTCGGCAGGTGCAGCGGTATGCCGTCGTCGCCGGCCAACGCCGTCAGCACCCGCATCGAAACATCCAGGTCGTCGCCGGCATACGGAAGCGCCCGCAGCGGCTTGGTGAGCGGCCGGAAGAAGTCGTCCCAGTGAATGAGCACGACCCGACGTGCGCCGACGGCCCGCACGGTTTCAGACCAGTAGTCGACGAGATAGCGCTCCGACTGAACGCCCAGCTGCCCGACACCCAGGTAGACCACGTCGGCGCGGTATCCGGCCAAGGCGCCGGGGACGAAGCCCGCGCTGCCGACGATCAGCAGCCGCCGATCCGACGGCCGGTGGTGCACCAGCGTCGACCATGCCTCTCCGCACTTGTAGGCCGACGTCTTCACCGGAGGCACCACCGGCTCGGTGATGACACCGGGAAACCGGTCCGGCGGACAGTGTTCCGACTCCAGCAACGTGACGTCGTAGGCGCCGAGCGTGATGGGCTCACCGGGCGTGGCGACCACGAGTCGGTCTGCGGCGATCCCGCCGCCGACGCCGACCTGTGCCGCGGACGCCCCACCGACGAGCCGTGCCCCGGTGCGTGCGGCGACGACGGCGGAGTCCATCGCATGGTCGAAGTGGGTGTGCACCGGCAACACCGCTTCCAGCCGGTCCACCCCCATCCGGCCGAGGCTGTCGTCGATGCGCGTTTCCGACGGCTTGATCTGACGCAGTCCCACGGCGGCCAGACCAGGCCGGGAGAAGAAGCCGTCGGTCATCAGCGCAGACGTGCCGTCGTCGACGAGAAGTGTCGTGACACCCGCCCAGGTAACCGTCAGCGGCGCATCGGCCGCCGCCTCCGGGACGTCGAAATGCTTCGTGTAGTTCCGCAGGTTGGGTCTGCCCGGCTTGAGTCGCATCAGACGAACGCCGCCAGGTCGACACCGTCGCTGATCAGACGGTCCCGTACCGCGGTGGCGATCTGCACCGCTCCCGGCGAATCGCCATGTACGCAAACGGATTCGACGGTGATCGGGATGGTCGACCCGTCGACCGCGACCACCCGTCCCGACTGCACCATCGAGGCGACCCGGTCGGCGATCTCGGCCGGGTCGTCAATCACGGCGTTGCGTTCGCGTCGGGAAACCAACTGGCCGTCGGGGCGATACGAACGATCGGCGAACGCTTCCGGCACGGTGCGCAAGCCGACGCGTTCCGCCTCGGCGAAGAACACCGAGCCCGCCAAGCCCAGCACCGGCAGCGTGGCGTCGACTGCATGCACCGCCTCCGCGACCGCGCGGGCCTGGTCGTGGTTGTTGACGATCGTGTTGTACAGCGCGCCATGGGGTTTGACGTAGGTGACCGACGATCCGGCCACGCGGGCCAACGCCTGCAACGCGCCGATCTGGTAGATCACGTCGGCGCGCAGGTCGTCGGGCGTGATGTCGATGAACCGCCGGCCGAACCCGGCCAGGTCGCGGTAGCCGACCTGGGCGCCGATCCGGACCCCCTGCCGCGCGGCCTCCTCGCAGCTGTGGCTGAGCGTCGCGGGATCGCCCGCGTGGAAACCGCAGGCGACGTTGGCGCTGGTGACCAGGCCGAGCATGGCGTCGTCGTCGCCGATCTGCCAGGCCCCGAAGCTCTCGCCCAAGTCCGCGTTGAGGTCGACGGATGCCATGACCGCCAGCCTAGATGGCAGGCTTGTGTCGTGACTCGAAGCCGTGGCGACGTGCTGATCACCGCATCCGAACTGGCTCGACTCCTGCGCGCAGGCGAGCCGGTGACGATCCTGGATGTGCGATGGCAGCTCACCGAGCCGGACGGGCGCGCCTCCTACGAGCGGGGCCACATCCCCGGCGCCGTGTACGTATCGCTGGAGGACGAGCTCAGCGACCACACGGTCGTCGGGCGCGGGCGCCATCCGCTGCCGTCGGGACGTGACGTCGAGACCGCCGCCCGGAGGTGGGGAGTCCGCGACGGCATCCCGGTGGTGGTCTACGACGACTGGAACCGCGCCGGGTCAGCCAGGGCGTGGTGGGTGCTGGCGGCCGCCGGCCTCGGAGAAGTCCGCATCCTCGACGGCGGCCTTGCCGCATGGAGGGCCGAAGGCGGCGTGTTGGAGACCGGCGAGGGGGCGCCGGAGCCCGGCGACGTGAGGGTGCGCCACGACGACCTGTACGCCGGTGCGCTTCCGACATTGACCGCAGAGCAGGTGGCGACGGCAGGCACTCTGCTCGACGCGCGGGCACCAGAGCGGTTCCGCGGCGATGTCGAGCCGATCGATCCGGTGGCGGGGCACATTCGCGGAGCCCAAAACGTGCCAAGCACCGGGCTGCTGGCCGACGACGGAACGTTTCTTGGGGAGACGGATCTCTCGAGGATGTTCGACGGCATCGGCGAGGTCGGCGCCTACTGTGGCTCCGGCGTCACGGCGTCCGTGGTCGTCGCCGCCCTCGCGTCGGTCGGCGTCGACGCGGCGCTGTATCCGGGCTCGTGGTCCGAATGGTGTTCGGAGCCAACGCGTCCGGTCGAGACGGGCTAGCAAGTTATCCGCAGTCGCAATTTCATCCACAGGCTGGGATTGAGCTTGGTGCTTCGAGTCGGAGTGCGTGGGTAGATTCGAATGCATGTTCGATGGCGCCATGCCCGAGATCGGCAATCTGACCGCATTGGAAGATGCGGCGTTGGTGGATGCCGCTGGCGGTTGGGCGCGGGTGGAGAACGCCGCGTGTGCCCGCAAGTTGGCGGTGATGGCCGAGATCTTTGCCCGCCGCACGGGGCTGGCGGCCGAGGAGCGTGACTGGTGGTGGGTGGATCCGCAGGCTGCGGTGGCCGCCGAGATGGCCGCCGCGGTCAACGTCAGCCAGGGGATGGCGTTGCATCAGACCCACCGCGGGGTCGCGCTGCGCGATCGGCTACCCAGTGTGGCGCGGTTGTTCGAGAAGGGGTTGGTGTCCGACTGGCTGGTGCGCACGATCGTGTGGCGCACCCATCTGATCACCGACCCGTCGGCGATGACCGCGGTGGACTCGGCGTTGGCCGACCGGATCGCCGGGTGGGGGGCGATGTCGATCGCCAAGACCGAGGCCGCGATCGACGCCCTTGTCGACAAATACGATCCGGGCGCGTTGCGGCGCTGCCGCGAGTCGGCGTCAAGCCCCACGGTGCAGTTCGGGTCGCCCACTGATGTGGCGGGCACGACGAGCATGTGGGCCCGCCTGTATGCCCCCGACGCGGCGCTGATCGAGGCGCGCGTCGAGCAGATGGCCCGCTCAGTGTGCGAACAGGATCCTCGCCCCCTGGCCGAGCGGCACGCTGCCGCGTTGAAGGCGCTGGCCGCAGGCACTGAACTGGCCTGTGCCTGCGGACAATCCGACTGTGGCGCCCGGCAGCGTGACGACGTCCCGGCGAAGAACGCCGTGGTCTATGTGATCGCCGAACAAGAATCGGTCCAGGCCGCCACCGCGGAAAGCGAAGCCACCGCCGCGGCCGCCAGAGCCGACAACGCCGCGATTGCCGGGTGCAGCGCGCCGCCGGCGTTCGTGTTCGGCGGTGGGGTGCTGCCCACACCGCTGCTGGGCGCGATCCTGGACCGCGCGACGCAGCGTGAGGTCGGCCACCCGGGCCAGACGGCCCCCGAACCGCGGTATGCGCCGTCCCGGCAGACCGCCGAGTTCGTGCGGTGTCGTGATCTGACGTGCCGGTTCCCCGGTTGTGACAAGCCCGCCCAGTTCTGCGATATGGACCACACCGTGCCCTATCCCGTCGGGTCCGACCCATCCGTCGAACCTGAAGTGTCTGTGCCGTTTTCACCATCTTCTGAAAACGTTCTGGAACGGGGTGGCGGGCTGGCGCGATCGACAACTCCCCGACGGAACCGTCGTGTGGACCTCGCCGACCGGCCACACTTACACCACGTATCCGGGCAGTAGGCACCTGTTCCCGACACTGTGTGAACCCACAGGCACGCTGTGGACCGGACAGCCACCCGCCGCAGTCGACACCGCCGGCGATCGCGGGGTGATGATGCCCAAACGCCGCCACACCCGAACCCACAACACCGCCAAGGCCATCGCCGCCGAACGCCGACTCAACCAGAACCACGCCGCCACCTCAATTGGGTGTGCGCACGGCTCTAACGACCCACCACCGTTCTGATATGGGGTACCGGTTTGTCAAGTGGCAGGGTGAAGCGGCGGCCGTAACGGTCGTTGCGGCCGCCGCTTCATTGCCAGATGGGTCTACGCACGGCGTCGTGGTCGACGCTGGGTCAGTCTGATATGCGCGGGTTGGTTACCGCAGGACGGGACTTTCGGCGTGAGCGGATCGCTGGTCTAACATCGAGCGTCAATGGTTGTCAGACAACGCATTTGCTCATAGAACGGACGCGGGTCGCTCGGTCAACGCTTGCCGGCGTCGTCGACCTCATCTGGACATCTTCAGGAGCTGGTCAGTCGTCGAGGACTGCCAGCGACCAACACCAGCCGGCCAGTTCACGGGCAATGGCGGCATTGGCGACCACGGGACGTTTGTGACGCTGGTCGAAGCGGACCCACCGGGTGTGCAGGCGTCGATTCGCGGCGTGGCTGCGCGCCCGGACCGCAGGCGTCGCCGTTTCCCAACGGCGGCGTAGACGGGTCCCCGGTCGGTAGGGCTTGCGGTGATGCCAGGAGGACTCGACGAGTAGTCGCCGAACATGGCCGTTGCCGGTCTTGGTGAGACCACCTTGGCTGCGGGACGCTCCCGAGGAGTACTCGGTGGGGACCAGGCCCAGGTAGGCGCCGATCGTGCGACCTGTGAACCTATGCCAGTCGCCGATCTCGACGGCCAAACCGAACGCGGTCAACGTCGAGATACCCCGCATGCACTGCAAGCGGTCCGCCACCGCAGTAAACGGCGAGTCCGCGGCGAGCGCGGCAATCGCCTCATCGAGACGGTCTCGACGGTCCACGGTGGCCAACATCGCGTCGAAGGCGGCCTCGAATGTCCACTGCAAAGCGAGGGCACCGAAACGCTGCTGCCGCAACCACTGTTCGTGTTTGACCGTCCAGGTCTCCCCGCCGTAGTACACGATGCCCTGCCGTAACAGCAGCTTGGACACTCGGTGGCGTGCACTCATCAGATCTCCGCGGCAATCGTCGCGGGCACGCACCAAATCCCGAGCTGCTTCTTGCTCCACCGATGGAATCGCCACACTAGTAATTTCTCCCAGATGCAGCAGCCGGGCCAGATGCCGAGCGTCTCGGGCATCAGTCTTGACCCGATCACCCGAGGGACGAACCAGTTTCGAAGGTGCAACTACCGAGCAGGTGATACCCGCCTCCGTCAACGTCCGGGCCAGCCCGAATCCTGTCGGCCCAGCCTCATACACCGCACTCACCGGACCCGACAATGATCGAATCCACCCGAGGATCTCGCCGTAGTCCGGAGTCATCCGACACTCGACGATCTCCCCGGTCTCGCCATCCAAAGCACACCCAAATACCGATCGTGCGTGCACATCCAAACCAACGCTCGTACGCTGACGTGTCACTGGGGCCTCCCAAATCTGTGGCTCTACCGACCAGGACCACATTCCTGCCGGCAACCCACGATCACATTTGAGCGAGGCCCCAGCCCCCATACCGTCTAAGAGGCGACGGCGAAGAGATGCCACTCGCCGGGCACGCCCTTGAGTTCGTGAATGCCGCGGTCGTCGAACTCGAGTCCTGACCCGATCACCAGGTCGCGCAGAGTGCTGGACACCAACACATCATTCGCCCAGCCAGTGCGCTGACGCGCGCCCCGATATGCACGCCGATCCCGCCGATGTCATCGCCGCGAACCTCGCACTCGCCGGTGTGCAACCCGGCGCGCACCTCGATGCCCAACGCCTGCACCGCGTCGCGAATCGCCATGGCGCAGCGGATCGCCCGCTGAGGGCCGTCGAACATCGCCAGGAAACCATCACCCGACGTGTTCACCTCGCGGCCCCGAAACCGAGCCAGCTGCGACCGCACGACAGCGTCGTGCGCATCAAGCAACGCATGCCAGTCACGGTCACCCATCTCCGCCGCCCGGCGCGTCGAGTCCACAATGTCGGTGAACAACACCGTCGCCAGCACCCGATCATCGGCCACGTCGGGCTGCTCGCCGGTGAGGAACTCAGCGACGTGCTGGAATGATTCCCGCCAGGGTTCCACGTAGTGGTAGATGTTGCGCCCCGGCAGCTCAACGTACTCTCGCGCCCGGGATGTGATCGGCGACGTACTTGCCATAAGCGGGTGGGACGAATGAGTCGTTCGTGTACTGGACGACGAGGGTTGGCACGCGGACGGTCGGAAGCAGCGCCCGTATCTCCAATTCGGATACCACCGGCATCATGAGAGCAACGGTCCGTGGGCTCGCCGCCAGGCGTTCATGTCGCGCAAACGTTGCCCGGATTTCTTCATTCCACGGCATATCGGGATTGAGCACATGTTCGAACTCCCCCGTTCCCCACACGGCGACCATGGCATCGAAGAACTTCTCCGGAGTGACCCCATCGGTGCGCTCAGCCATCGGATCCGCATAGACCTCAAGCCCGACCAGCGCCGTGGTGCGAGACGGATAGCTGGCCGCGAACAGCGCCGCGGGCGCGAACGCAGCGTTCGGCGCGACGAGGACCGCTTCGCGACTCCCGAGATCGTCTAACACCGCGGTGATGCTGTCGGCCCATTGCTCCAACGTCGGCAACGCGCCCGTCGAGACCGGATCGGACGCGCCCGTGCCCGGCTGATCGAAAAAGATCAACCGACCCAGCGATGTCATCGCCTCAACCCACCCCTGAATCGCCGGTAGCTCCGGCAGAATTTCGCAACAGTTGAACCAGTTTGGGACGAAAACGATGTCGCGCGAACCTTCGCGAGACGCGCGGTAGGCGACGCGCAAGTCCCCGTTCATCGCGTAGCGCGTCTCCGAGAACATTGCGGAATTCTAAGCCGATGCGCGGGTCGCATTTCGGGGTCGTGCAACCCAGACAAACAGAGTGTCCGTCGCAGATTCGGTGCCATCGCTTCCTGAACTACTCTAAAAGGCATGTTGGGAGCGCGGCCCGCGGACCGGGAACGGCGAACCAACGCAGAGAACGGCGCCGGCAGCCAAGGCGACATCATCACAGCCAGCGCTTGTGGGTGCGCCGTTGTCACACTGGTGCTGGCGGGTTTCGTCACTATGCCCACGGCCGCGGCGCGGCCGTGGGATCCGGGCGCGGTGAATCAGGCGGTGCTCGACCAAACGTCGGTGGGCAACATCGTCGGCGCCACCATGGGCTGGGAGGAAACGTCGACGGTGCCGGTGCAGGATTATTCGGTCGACCTCCCGGTCTGCAACAACTACGCCGATGTCGGGCTGCCCGAGGTCTACAGCGATCCCGCCCTGGAGTCCTTCAACCGTGCGGTCATGCAGGAGTCGCCCACCGACGACACCCACTATGTCAAGCAGGCGGTCGGCGTGTTCGCCACCAGTGATGCGGCGAACGGGGCGCTCAACAGGATCCTGGACCGGACCGGCGGGTACTCGGGGCAGACCACCACGATGCACATTGACAACGGGACGACCCAGGTCTGGACGTTCACCAACGGTGCAATCACGGGCACCGACGCCGCGTGGAGCAAGCAAGAGCCCGGCACCGACCGCCGCTGCTCCTTCCAAACCCGGCTACGGGAAAACCTTCTGCTGCAGGCGAAGGTGTGTGAGTCGGGCGACGGGGGTCCTGCGGTGAACGCGCTGGCGGGGGCGATGCAGAACGCGCTCGAGCAATAGCTGCTCGCGACATCTTCGCGATCCTTGCAGGGCACCGCAGTCCGGCAACTTGCCAAGAGCTGCGGGTGGAGCGGGGTAGCGTGAGGTGGACACTAGGACGAACTGAAATGTATGAATCGCGCTCTATCGGCTGTCTGCGTCGGGTCATTTCCGGAGTCGGCGCGGCGTTCGGTGTCGCGCTGCTAAGCGCCGGTGCGGCGAGTGCCGCCGACGCGGTCCAGCTGAAGAGCCGATTGGGCGATTGGTGTCTCGACGGCCCGAATGGGAACAACGCCGCGACGATGGTCAATCCCTGCAATGGGTCGAAGTCCCAGTTCTGGGCTTTCAACTCTGCCGGTCAGATCGAGAGCATGGCCTTCCCCGGGAATTGCGTGAATATCAGCGACGCAGCGGATAACACCCCGGTGATCCTCTCGCCCTGTCAGACCAATGCGAACAACCAGCGTTGGAATCCTCAGACCAACGGTCAGCTCACGAGTGCCCTCGGTCCCTGCCTCAACGTTTTCGGCGGCGTGGCGCAGCCTGGGACTCCGGTGATCGCCTACCACTGCATCGCCGATGTCGCCGACGAGGAGTGGGATAGCGTTCCGTGACCGCTAGGTAGAGGCGACGGCGAAGAGATGCCACTCGCCGGGCACACCCTTGAGTTCGTGAATGCCGCGGTCGTCGAACTCGAGGCCGGATCCGATGACGAGGTCGCAGAGCGTGCCGGACACGAGTACGTCGTTCGGCCCGGCTAGGGCGCTGACTCGCGCACCGATGTGTACGGCGATCCCACCGATGTCATCGCCGCGGACCTCGCACTCGCCGGTGTGCAACCCGGCCCGCACCTCAATACCGAGTGCCTTCACCGCGCCACGGATTGCCATGGCACAGCGGATCGCTCGCTGCGGGCCGTCGAACATCGCGAGGAAGCCGTCGCCCGATGTACTGACCTCGCGACCGCGGAAGCGGGCGAGTTGTGCCCGGACGACGGCGTCGTGCGCGTCGAGCAAGGCATGCCAGTCGCGGTCGCCCATCTGCGCGGCCCGGCGCGTCGAATCCACGATGTCGGTGAACAACACCGTGGCGAGAACGCGGTCGTCGACGACGTCGGCCTGTTGCCCGGTGAGGAACGCGGCGATCTCCTGGAAGGACTCACGCCATGGTTCGACGAAGTGGTACACGTTGCGCCCCGGAAGCTCGACGTACTTCGCACCCGATATGCGATCAGCGACGTTCTTGCCCCACTCGCTCGGGATAAACGGGTCGTCGGTGTGATGCACGACGAGGGTTGGCACGCGGACTGTCGGCAGGATCTCGCGCACGTTCAATTCGACCACGAGAGGAAGCATGACGGCGAGCGTCCCCGGGCTCGCCGACAGGCGTTCCTCTCGGGCCCACGTTGCTCGGATCTCCTCGTTCCACGGCATATCCGGATTCCAGGCATGCTCTATCTCTCCCGTGCCCCACATGGCGATCACGAAAGCGAGGGTCTCCTCGCGATCGAGGCCATCGGTGCGTTGAGCCATCGGATCCGCGTAACCCTCGAGCACGACGAGCGCGGTTGTACGGGACGGATGTGTTGCGGCGAACAACGCCGCTGTCGGGAGCGCGCCGACGGGGGTGATGAGCGCCGCTTCGCGACTTCCCAGATCGTCGAGCACCGCGGTTATGCTGTCGGCCCACTGCTCCAAGGTCGGCAGCGCGCCCGGTGTGACGGGGTCAGACGCTCCGGTGCCCGGCTGGTCAATGAAGATCAGCCGCCCGAGGGATTTCATCGCCTCGACCCACCCGTGGAGGGACGGCAACTCCGGCAAGAGCTCGCAACACGTGAACCAGTTTGGGACGAAGACAATGTCGCGAGGGCCCTCATGCAGACGCGCGATAGGCGACGCGCAAGTCGCCATTCATCGCATAGCGCGTATCCGAGAACATTGCGGAAGTCTAAGCCGCCGAGCAGGCTCCGTTTCCGTGTCTCGCGAGGGCGGACCTAAGACCTATCCAACGCTGTTCAGCTTTGTCTTGTGGCTGCCAAACGCCGCGGCGAATCTCTTGTTCCCGATCGCCGATGCGCTGCTGAAGTTGCCCAGTGTCACGGCAGTGTTGTTGTTGCCAGGCACAAATGGTGGGGGGACACTGCCGGCCGCGATCGAGTCGCTGCCATTGCCCACAAGAAACGCCGTGTTGTTGGTGCCGATAGCTGCTGAGCCGCTGCCGTTGCCGAAAGCGAAGGCCCTGTTGAAACTGCCCTTTGCGACGGCGTCGGTCGGAACCACCTGCATGACGGAACCATTGAGACCGGGGTTTCCGACAGCGACGGCCAGGTTGCCCACACCCGTTGAGGTCGTTTCGGCATCGGTGCCGACGGAAATCGCGCCGTTAAGGCGGCCTTGAGCTTCGGCTGTCGCACCATTCCCTAGCGCCAACGCAAAGCTCGTTGGCGTGCTGGTGCAGCCCGCGCCAATGCCATTACCGTTTACCGACACGCAGGTCGCGTGGGCTGTCCCTGCCACGCCGAGTGCCGTCGCCACCAATGCGCCGGACGCCACCGCACCGACCAGAAACTCCGCGCCAAACCGAGTTTGACTACCGTTTGAGACTGCCTCGTGCCGACCCATCGGTTGCCCCTTTCGAAAGTGTTCGCTAATGCACAACTGGGCTTGATTGGAAAACGTACCCGGTCGTCAGCGGCACGAGGGAATTGGCGACTGCTTATATGCGGGCCTGAAACGTCCTTCACGTATCCGGTGCCTCCACTTGCTAAAGATGTTCTGGAACGGCCCATCCGGCTGGCCCGACTGACAACTGCTCGACGGAACCTTCAGCTGTGCTGTTTCCCGCATCCCCGGACCAGTTGCTTGCTCAACCCCGTAAACAGAGGCGCCAGTAGCGAGCGCCGAATCTAAAGTGGCCTAGCGTGGCGGAGTGGGTACAGGCGACAGCACAATCAATCGCGCGGCGCTGGCCGACGACTTAGAGCGCGCGCGGGGGGAGCTCCATCGACTGCTCGCGGACGTTGAGCGTACCGACACTTGGACGACGCCGACACACGGGACGCGCTGGACCAACGAACAGCTGCTGTTCCACATGGTTTTTGGCTATATGGTCGTGCTGCGCTTGCTCCTAGTCGTGCGTGTAATGGGGCGATTACCAGATCGAGTCAGCCGCGTCTACGCCCGCGTTCTTGACGCCGGAACCCGACCGTTTGACCTAATCAACTACTACGGCTCTTGTGCCGCCGCCACCGTTTACAACCGTCACCGGATGGGCGCGAAGATGGATCGGGTGATCGCCTCACTGAAGCGCAAGCTTGGGCGGTTAACCGACGAAGCCCTAGAGCGCGGAATGCATTTCCCGACGCGGTGGGACCCGTTCTTCAAGGACTACATGACGCTGGAGAATGTCTATCGCTACCCCGGCCAGCACTTCGATTTCCACCGACGTCAACTCACTTTGAACTAGGAAATCAACCTGTATTCCAGACCGATTCCCGACGGCAAAGTCGTCTGGACGGGATAAAGGCACCCGGACGACAATGTGATCGCTTGCCGAGGTCGTTTCCCCTCCAACGACCCACCGTCCTTCTAGGCAGGTACGACTTTGTTGCCACTGCCGACCATCCAGCACACCAGGAAGATCGCGAACGATATCGTCGTGACGAACACCGACACCGGCACGCCGGGCGCCAACGACAGCACGATGCCGCCGACGGCCGAGAGTTCGGCGAAGACCACCGAGGCGGCGATCGTCGCGGCGGGAGAGACGAATACCCGCGCGGCCGCGGCGGCGGGCGTGATCAACAGCGACATCACCAGCAGCGCGCCGACGATCTGCACGCCCTGCGCGGCGACCACGCCGACGAGCGCGGCGAACACGATGCCCATCGCGCGCACCGGCACGCCGCGCGCCGCGGCCACCTCTGGATCGACGGTGGCGAACAGCAGCGGTCGGTAGCAGACGGCCAGCACGACGATGACAACGACGGTGACCGCCACCAGAAGCGCGAGTCCCGAGTAGCCCACGCCGACGATCTGTCCGGTCAGCAGCGCGAAGCTGGTGCCGGTACGGCCCGGGTACAGGTGGATGAACAGCACCGCAAGGCCGAGTCCGAACGCCAGCACCACGCCGATCGCGGAGTCGCGCTCGCGGGCGCGCTGCCCGAGGATGCCGAACAGCACGGCCGCAAGCGCGCTGCCCACGAGGGCGCCGACGCCGACATTCAGTCCGGTCAGCAACGCGAAAGACGCTCCGGTCAAAGACAATTCGCTGGACCCGTGTACGGCGAAGGACATCTGGCGCATCACGATGAACGGCCCGATCAGTCCCGCGACGAGGGCCAGCAGCGCCGCCGCCAGTAGAGCCTGCTGGACGAAGCCGCGGCCGAGCAGGTCGGCGGTGACGTCGAAGGCGAAGAGGTGCGCCATCAGGTCGGCGAGTCGGTCATTCATGGGTGTGCCCGCTCGCGTGTCCGGAATGGTCGATGTGCTCCCCGACGACGACGTACCGGCCGTGCACCTTCACCACCTGGATATCGGCGCGATAAGAGCTCCGACAGGGTCGCCGACGTCATCACTTCGTCGACGGTGCCCACACGGAACCGCCCGTCGACCAGGTAGAGCACCCGATCCACATAGGGCAGAACGGGATTCACCTCATGCGTGACGAACAGCACGGCCGTGCCGGCCTCCCGCCTGCGCTGATCGATGAGCGCGGACACCAGCCGCGCGTTGGCCGGGTCGAGGTTGAGCAGCGGCTCGTCGCACAGCAGCAGTACGGGATCGCTGGCCAGCGCCTGCGCGATCCGCACCCGTTGCAGTTCGCCGCCGGACATCACGCCGACCGGCACAGTGGCCAGGCGGTCGGCGTTCACCTGCCGCAGCGCGGTCTGCACGGCCGCCCGTCGTCGCGCACGGTCGGCAGGCCGCAGGCTCGTCACCCCCCACCGATGGCCGTCGAGCCCAAGCCCGACCATGTCGCAGCCGCGCAGTGTCAACCCGCGATCGACCGAACGGTGTTGCGGCACATACCCGATCAGGTCGCTGCCTTTCGTGACCGGTCCGCCCGCCACTTCGACAGTGCCCGCCGTCAAGGAGAGCTGACCGAGAAGCACCTTCAGCAGCGAGGTCTTGCCTGTCCCGTTGGGCCCGAGCACCGCGATGAACTCGCCGGGGTGCACTGCCAGGTCGAGGTGGTCCCACAGCACCCGGTCGCCGAAGGCGAGGCGGCCGCCCCTCAGGTCGACGACGTCAGCAGCCTGATCCAACGCGTTATCGATTCGCCTGCGGGGCTTTGTCGAATGCGGCGGCCAGCTCGTTGACGGTGTCGCGCTGCCACGTCAGATAGTCCGTTCCCTGCGGCAGCGTCTCGGTGACCGTGACCACCGGTAGTGACGCCCGCCGCGCCGCGTCCTCGATCTGTTTGGTGGCGGCGGTCTCGGTCTGGGAATTGAACAGCATCACCGACACCTGGTGGTTGTCGATCAGGTCGAGCATCGCGGCAACATCGGCGGGTGACGGGTCGTCGCCCTCTTCGACGGCCTTGGCGAAGCCCGGCGGAGTGCGGTCGGTGATTCCGGCATTGCGCAACAGGTAGTAGGCGACCGGCTCCGTCGCCACGACCGACCCCGACGGATGCGCCGTTCCGATTGCCCGCTCGGACTCGGCGATGGCGTCGGCCTGCCGGCCGAATTCAGCTGCGGCCGAATGGTAACCCTCTGCGTGCGTCGAGTCGATCTCGGCGAGACGCTTCGCGACTTGCTCCGCGACGGCCTTCGCGGTGCCCACGTCGTAGAAGACGTGCTCGTTGGTCGGCTCCTTGTTTGCGCGCAGCGAGTAGGCATCGATGGCGTCGATCTCGGGGTCGCCGGCCAGCACGTCGTCCACCCAGTGGTCGTAGCCGCCGCCGTTGTAGACCACAAGCGACGCGTCGGAGATCTCCGCGACATCGGCGGGGCTGGCTTCAAACGAGTGCGGGTCAGCGGTCGCACCGGTCTCGATCGACTTCACCGACGCGTGCTCGCCTGCGACGGCGCTCGCGACGCTTCCCCACACGTCGGTGGTTGCGACGACGGCGACCGCCCCGCGGTCGTGACCTGGCTGCGTGCCGTGGGTGCATCCCGCAGTGGCGAGCGCGATCACCGCCAGCCCGATAGCCAGCCTGCTCGCCGTCGCCCGCACCGCCATGCTACCTAATACAAATGAAAACCGTTTCCGATGACTCTATCGCAGAGGTACGCGCACAGTTACCGAGGGTGCCAGTCGAATCCGCTAACGTCACGGGCATGTCCAGGAGCCCCACGCCACGGCGCCGGGCCACGCTGGCCTCACTGGCGGCCGAGCTCAAGGTCTCCCGCACCACGATTTCCAACGCGTACAACCGGCCCGACCAGTTGTCGGCCGATCTACGCGAACGTGTGCTCGCCACGGCCAAGCGGTTGGGTTATCCAGGCCCGGACCCGGTGGCCCGGTCGCTGCGTACTCGCAAGGCCGGTGCGGTCGGCCTGATGATGACCGAGCCGCTGAACTACTCGTTCAGCGATCCCGCGGCGCTGGACTTCGTCGCGGGCCTCGCGGAGTCATGTGAGGACGCCGGCCAGGGGCTGCTGCTGGTCGCCGTCGGACCGAACCGATCGGTGAGCGACGGATCGGCCGCCGTCCTCGCGGCGGGAGTCGACGGCTTCGTGGTGTACTCCGCATCCGACGACGACCCGTATCTGCAGGTCGTTCTGCAGCGCCACCTGCCGGTGGTCGTCGTCGACCAGCCCAAGGACGTGCCGGGCGCTTCGCGCGTCTGCATCGACGATCGGGCCGCCATGGCCGAACTCGCCAAACATGTTGTCGAACTTGGCCACCGGGAGATCGGTCTGCTCACGATGCGGTTGGGCCGCGAACGCCCGCCTGGCAGCGACAGGCCGGTCGTCGCAAGCCCCGACCGGCTTCAGACACCGCACTTCCACGTGCAGCGCGAGCGCGTCCGCGGTGTCTACGACGCCTTGATCGACGCGGGCATCGATCCGAAGTCGCTGACCGTGGTGGAGAGCTATGAGCACCAGCCGACGTCGGGCGGCGCGGCGGCCGAGGTCGCCCTCGACGCCAATCCGCGGATCACCGCGCTGATGTGTACGGCCGACGTGCTGGCGCTCTCGGCGATGGATTACCTACGGGCGCGGGGAATCTACGTCCCTGGCCAGATGACGGTCACCGGCTTCGACGGTGTGCCCGAGGCGCTGCGCCGTGGCCTGACGACGGTCAAACAACCGAGCCTGGAGAAGGGCCGCCGCGCGGGCCACCTGCTGCACAGCCCGCCACGATCGGGTCTCCCGGTGATCGACGTGCTCGAGACCGAGGTCATCCGCGGCCGCACATCCGCACCGCCGGTCTGATTCACGCGCCGAGCAGCTGTGCGCAGCGCAGCAGGCCAAGGTGGCTGTAGGCCTGCGGATGGTTGCCCAGGGCCCGCTCGGCCACCGGGTCGTATTCCTCCGACAGCAGTCCTGTCGGGCCGGCCGCGGTGACGAGTCGATCGAACAATGCCTCGGCCTGCGACCGCTGGTCGGTCAGCAGGTAGGCCTCCACCAGCCATGCGGCGCACAGGTGAAAGCCGCCTTCGGTACCCGGCAGGTTGTCGTCGCTGCGGTAGCGGTAAACGGTTGCCCCGCTGCGCAACTCGGCCTCGGTCGCGACGACCGTGGCGGCGAACCGCGGATCGGACGGCTCGATGAGGCCGGACAACCCGATGTGCAGGGTGGCTGCGTCCAGATCGGTGCCGTCGTAGGCCGCGGTGTAGGACTGCACCTCGTCGTTCCAGCCGCGCTCCTGAACCTGCTGCGAGATCACGTCGCGCAGCGTCGCCCATCCCGGCGGTGCCTCGCGACCGAACTCGGCGGCCAGCTTCAGGGCCAGGTCCACCGTCAGCCAGCACATCACCTTCGAGTACACGTGGTGACGCGGCGCGCCACGGATCTCCCAGATGCCGTGATCTGGCTCCGCCCAACGACTTTCGACAGCCGACACCATCTCGCTGACCAGATTCCAGTCAGCGTCGGTCAGCGCGTCGGCGCTACCGTCGGCGACCCGCTTGTGGACCAGATCCGAGATCAACTGCACGACCGGGCCGAAAACATCCAGCTGGACTTGGGCATTCGCGGCGTTGCCGACCCGTACCGGCCGCGAGCCGGCGTAACCGGGCAGCGGAGTCGATGACCGCTTCGGGTCCCAGCATCGCGCCGGAGAGGGCGTACAGCGGATGCAGCCGCTCGGGTCCGTGCATCGTTTCGATGACCCTGTGCAGCCAGTTCAGGTAGCCCTCCGCCTCTTCGGTGGAGCCGAGCGATACCAGCGAGGCCGCGGTCATCGCGGCGTCGCGGATCCAGCAGTAGCGGTAGTCCCAGTTGCGGACACCGCCGATGTCTTCGGGCAACGACGTGGTGGCCGCGGCCATGATCGCGCCGGTGTCGGCGTGCACGAGGCCACGCAGCGTCAGCGCGGACCGCTTCATCAGCGACGGATTCAGCTCGGGCAGCTCCAGTGTCTGCGACCAGTCCCGCCAGTAGTTCTCGGCCCGATCGCGACGCGAGTCCTCGTCGCCTGGAGACTCGGACAAATCCTCTGTACCGCAGCGCAATTCGAGAACCACGGCGCCCTGTGACGGGTCGATCACCGCGCGCGCGGTCTCGTGGATGCCGTCCGCGACGATCTCCCATTGCACCCCGGGGGCGCGCAACACCATCGGCTCATTGGTGGCGAACACCCGCAGCCCGCCCTCCTCGGCGCGCAGATGCACCGGTGCCTGCGCGAACTCCGGTCGCGGTGCGAAGGACACCACGGCCTTCGCCTGCCCGCTGATCACCCGGACAAGATCGGTGCGGCCAACGCCGACATCGTGCGACAGGTAGTCGGTCACCAGCAGACTGGCCCAACGGGTTTCGACGGTCATGGTGCCGTCCACGTAGCGCTGGCTCAGCGGCAGCGCCTCGCGCTCCGGGCCGATCTGGAAGTGCCCGGCGTTGGCGTCGCCGAGCAGTCTCGAGAACACCGCCGCGGCGTCGGACTGCGGATGGCACATCCACACCACGTCTGCCTCGGGGGTCAGCAGCGCGACGGTGCGGGCGTTCGACAACATCGTCAGCCGCTCGATCGGCGTGGCATGCCCGCCGAGCAGCCATGTCCGCCTGCACTCGAGCAGGAAGTTCAGCGCCAATGCGACGTCCTCGGGGGACTCGATCCGGTAATCGGCCAGCGTGTCCCCAGAGCCGACCTTGACGCCGACGTCCGGGCCGTGCAGCCGCCGGAACGCCTTCTCGTCCGTCACGTCGTCGCCGAAGAAGACCGCTGCCGACGCGCCCTGCTGGTGGCGCAGGATGTCGAGGGCCTGGCCCTTGTCGGTCTGGATCACCGCGAACTCCAGAACCGCCTTGCCCTTGGTGGTCTGGGCGTCCCACGCGTGGGCGGCCGCCGTCGCCTTCTTCAGCGCCTCGTCGGCGTCGGCGGGCTCGGCGTTGCGGACGTGCAGCGCAATGCTGGCGGGCTTGATCTCGATTGCCACACCGGGGTATTCGGCCGCGATCGCGGCGAGGGAATCCTTGATCTTGCGTAGCAGCGCCTTCGCGTCGTCGTCGATGGCGTGCACGAACCCGGTGTCGAATTCCGATCCGTGGCTGCCGACCAGGTGCACCTCGGCGGGCATCCGGGACAGCGTGGCCAGGTCGCGCAGTGCCCGGCCGGATATCAGCGCGGCCACGGTCGACGGAAGCGCGGCCAGCTCGCGCAGGGCCGCCGCTGACTCGGTCAGGGGGCGGGCGTCGTCGGGGTTGGCGACGATCGGCGCCATGGTGCCGTCGTAGTCGCAGGCGATCAGCACCCGGGGAACGCGAGCGACTGTTGCGAGGGCACGCTTCAGTTCGGCCGGTAACTCCTGCGTCACCCGCTAGATCTTAGGGTGCTCCCCATCCCCGATGAGCAAACGAACGGCAAGGTCGAGCCGCTTGCTGACATCGGTCGCCGACGCGCGGCGCGTCAGCCAGGCCAGCAGGTTGGACAGCCACACGTCGGAGATGACTCGCGCGATGTGGTACTGGTCCTCGGTCGGTTCGCCCTCGCTCATCGCGCGCGCGAACATCGAGTCCATCAGCTTGCCGACGTGGTCGACCTCACCCGCGGCGGATGCGTCGGCGAAGACGAACGCCCGCGTCATCGCCTCGGTCAGCAGCGGGTTGCGCTGCATGGCCCGATTCAGCTTTCCGACCATGAGATTCAGCCGCTGGTAAGGGGTGCCGCCGCCGGCCAGCGCCGCGCGGTCGGTCTTGGCGTCGATGCGTTCGAACTCGCGGCCCAGTGCCGACACCAGCAGGTGCACCTTGGACGGGAAGTAGCGGTACAGGGTGCCGACCGCGACGTCAGCGCGCTCGGCGACGGCACGCATCTGAACGGCCTCGTAACCGCCCTTGGAGGCGATGGCCAGGGTGGCGTCGAGGATGCGCTTGCGGCGCTCCCGCTGGGCTTCGGAGCCGAGTTCGGACTCGGCGAGGACAGCCACCGTCATCACCTGCGGGGGTCGCGATTCAGACCCCGTGGGCGGGTTGGCCTGTGCTGGCTGTGGCATCCCGGACATCCGGCGGACAGCTCCTTCATCATGCGGTCTCGCTAGAAACGATACGCATGCCGATCCCTGTTTTCTCACTTCAGTGCCCCTGCGGCACCGACGTGTCCTGCTGTAATGGCGGTCGACTTGACGCTCGAACGCTGGCACTATTAGAACACGTTCTAGTGAGAAGCATCGCCTTCTCGCACGAAGGCATAGGAGTCCACAGATGTCGCAGGCGTCGGCGACCGGCACTGACGAGCAGTTTGCCGCTCGCGAACTGGTCCGTAGCTGGGCCGCGGGGTCCAATGCCGTGAAGGCCGCAAGGGAGATCGAGCAGGGCGACCCGGAAGCCTGGCGCGCGCCGTATGCGGGTCTGGCCCAGCTGGGCATCTTCGGGGTGGCGCTGCCGGAAGAGTGCGGTGGTGCCGACGGCACCGTCGACGACCTGTGCGCGATGGTCGACGAGGCCGCTGCCGCAATGGTGCCGGGCCCGATCGCCACCACCGCCGTTGCCACGTTGGTCGTGCCGAGTTCGCGGGCCGACCTGCTCGAGGCGCTGGCCTCCGGGGAGCGCACGGCCGGGATGGCGCTGACCGCCGACCTGGACTACCAGAACGGCCGGGTGTCCGGCACCGCCGAATACGTCTTGGGTGCCGATGCGGTCGCGGTTCTGCTGCTTCCGGTGTCGGAAACGGAATTCGTTCTCGTCGACGCCGGAGCCGACGGTGTCACGGTCGAACCGCTGACCCCCACCGATTTCTCCCGTCCCCTGGCCCGTGTCGTACTCGCCGATGCGCCTGCCGAGGTGCTCCCCGCGTCGAGGCAACGGGTCGAGGATCTCGCGGCGACCGTGCTCGCCGCCGAAACCGCCGGTTTAGCCAGATGGACCCTTCGCACCGCGACCGAATACGCCAAGGTTCGCGAGCAGTTCGGCAAGCCGATCGGCAGCTTCCAGGCGGTCAAGCACATGTGCGCCGAGATGCTGCTGCGCTCCGAGCAGGTGTCCGTGGCCGCAAGTGATGCCGCCCGCGCCGCCAATGACGACGACGATCATCAGCTGTCGGTAGCCGCCGCCGTCGCGGCCGCCGCGGGCATCGAGATGGCCAAGGCCAACGCCAAGGACTGCATCCAGGTACTCGGCGGCATCGGCATCACCTGGGAGCACGACGCGCACCTGTATCTGCGTCGCGCATATGGGATTTCGCAATTCCTCGGTGGAGCGTCGCGCTGGCTGCGTCGTGTTGCTTCGCTCACGCAGCAGGGTGTGCGTCGCGAACTGCACATCGACCTGGCGTCGGTCGAACACCTGCAACCCGAGATCGCCGCCGCGGTCACCGATGTGGCGGCCCAGCCGGTGGAGAAGCGCCAGATCGCGCTGGCCGAGGCCGGGCTGCAGGCGCCACATTGGCCGCGGCCGTACGGCCGCGACGCCTCGCCGGCCGAACAGCTGCTGATCGACAGGGAGTTGGCGACGGCCGGTGTCGACCGCCCCGACCTGGTGATCGGCTGGTGGGCGGCGCCGACGATCCTCGAGCACGGCAGCCCCGAGCAGATCGAACGATTCGTGCCGCCGACGCTGAGCGGCGAGCTCTTCTGGTGCCAGCTGTTCAGCGAGCCCGGCGCGGGCTCCGACCTTGCGTCGTTGCGTATGAAAGCCGTTCGCGCCGAAGGTGGTTGGCGGCTGACCGGCCAGAAGGTGTGGACGTCACGGGCGAACTGGGCGCAGTGGGGCGTGTGCCTGGCCCGCACCGACCCCGACGCGCCGAAGCACAAGGGCATCACGTACTTCCTCGTCGACATGGCATCACCGGGCATCGACATCCGGCCGCTGCGCGAGATCACCGGCGACGACCTGTTCAACGAGGTGTTCTTCGACGACGTGTTTGTGCCCGACGAGATGGTGGTCGGCGAGGTGAACGACGGCTGGCGGCTGGCGCGCACCACGCTGGCCAACGAGCGGGTCGCGATGGCGCACGGCACCGCGCTCGGCAACCCGATGGAAGAGCTGTTGCGCACGGTGGCCGAGCTCGAGCTCGATCCCGCCGTGCAGGACCGCCTGGGCCGGTTGATCGTCGCCGCTCAGGTCGGCTCGCTGCTGGATCAGCGCATCGCACAGCTGGCTGTCGGGGGCGCGGACCCGGGACCGCAGGCCAGTGCGCGCAAGCTGATCGGTGTGCGCTACCGGCAGGCGCTTTCGGAGTTCCGGATGGACCTGTCGGACGGCGCGGGCCTGGTCGAGAACCAACCCGTGCATGACTTCCTCAACGTGCGCTGCCTGACGATCGCGGGCGGCACCGAACAGATCCTGCTCACCATGGCAGGCGAGCGGCTGCTCGGCCTGCCTCGCTAGCTGAAGGTGGTCTGGGCGCAGGCGGTCGGCGTGGTGAGATTCACCCCTGCGTAGACCACCTGGATCTGCGAGCAGGCATAGAAGTTGGCCTTGGTGTTCGGCTGTCCGGTGCTCCAGTCGGTGGGCACCGAGTCACCGTCGGTCGCAAAGCGTTCGATCGGTCCGCCGCCGAAGTAGGTCACCGAGATCTCGACGTTGGTGGGCGCCTTGAACATCTTGGACAGCACGTTGTCGTGATTGGCGCCCTTGACTTCTCGGGGGTTGCCCGAGGGGGCGCTGTAGGAGGCTTCCTGCCACACGTTGCGGTCCGAGCTGCGCAGCGTGATGGTCTGGCGGGCCCAGGTGTCGCCGGGGAATCCGGTCGGACCGTCAGGTGTCATCAGATCGGCGGCGGTGTTGAAGGTGCACCTGTTGTCCGCGCAGTTCGCGGTGACGTGCATTTCGATCTGGCTGGCCGGGTCGACGGGGATCGAGGTGGTGGCCGTGTTGGACGCGGCCGTGGCCGTCGCGGGTTGCGTGAGCACCGCGGCCAGCACTGCCGCCGCAGTCGCTGCTGCGAGCCGATTCATTGACACGAAGTTAGCCCCCTCGCTATTCGTCGTACGTGACTTCGACCGAATCAGACCGGGGTCGAGCCTGGCAACCCAGGATCAAGCCCTCGTCGAGGTCCTGCTGCTCGAGCACGTCGTTGACGTCCATCTCGACGTCGCCGCTCTTCTTCAGGACAGCACACGCACCGCAGTGTCCCTCGCGGCAGGAGAACGGCGCGTCGAGGCCCTTGTCCAGCAGCACGTCGAGCAGCTTGGCGTTGCGGGGCCAGCGGACTTCGTGGGTCTCGCCGTCGAGCGTGACGATCGCGGTGGCAGGCCCCTCGTCGCTGTCGTCCTCCTCGATCACCACCGCGGCGAACGGGTCCGACTCCAACGACTTGAACACCTCGATGTGGATGCGGTCGCTCGGCACACCCGCGGTCTTCATCGCCTCTTCGGCGGCCACCATGAACGGCCCTGGCCCGCAGATGTACGTGTCGTGGCCGACGTAGGGCGCGGCCAACCCGGCGAGGGCGGCCGCACTCGGCAACCCCTGCACCGATTCCAGCCAGTGCACCACCGTCAGCCGGTCCGGGTACTTGGCCGCCAGCTCGCGCAGCGCGGCGCCGAAGATGACCGAGTTCTCGTCGCGGTTGGCATAGATCAGCACCACCCGGCCGCTGCCTTCGGCGAGTGCCGACTTGCAGATGGACATCATGGGGGTGATGCCGCTGCCCGCGGCGAGCAACAGGAAGTCGGTGTCCAAGGTCTTTGGCACGAACGTGCCCGACGGCGCGAGCACATGGATGCGCATGCCGCGATGGGCGTTGTCGCACAGCCAGTGCGACGCGTAGCCGCCGTCGGTGCGCTTGACGGTGACGGTCATCGGGTCGCCGGTGAAGGGCGAGCTGCACAACGAGTAACAGCGCGCCACCGAGCCGGTGCGTTCGCTGGGTACTCGCAGCGTCAGGAACTGGCCCGGTGCATACCGCAGCCGATCGGCGGGGATGTCCATGCCGTCGGGCACACAGAACACCAGCGAGCGCGCGTCGTCGGTCTCCTTGACGACGTCGGCCACCTGCAGTTCCAGCACGTGGCTGCCGAGCGGCTCGTCGGTCACGCGGTGCCCTTCCTTGTCCGCTATGTGGGTCAGAACTAGAACAGGTTACAGAAATGCATGTGCGCAGGTCTAGCTACTGTACGAATGCGCTGCTCGACACAAATCGTAACGTGTTCTAATCTTTCCTAAGTCCGTTCTCCCGGGAGGCAAATCAGTGACGTCCATTGAACAGCGTGACGTGCAGTCGGTCCTAGCCGGCATCGACGACCTCTTGCCGCTGATCGCCAAGCGAGCCCAGGCGACCGAGGATCTCCGGCGGCTTCCCGACGAGACGGTGGCCGAACTCGACGAGGTCGGATTCTTCAAGCTGCTCCAGCCCGAGCAGTGGGGTGGCCTGCAGTGCGATCCGACGGCGTTCTACGAAGCCGTACGCCGCATCGCCACCGCATGCGGGTCGACCGGCTGGGTCAGCTCGATCGTCGGCGTGCACAACTGGCACCTCGCGCTGTTCGACCAGCAGGCGCAGGAAGAGGTCTGGGGCGAGGACCCGAGCGTCCGGGTGTCCTCGTCGTACGCACCGATGGGTGCGGGCCATGTCGTCGACGGCGGTTACCTCGTGAGCGGGTCGTGGAACTGGTCCTCTGGTTGCGATCATGCGACGTGGACGTTCGTCGGCGGCCCGGTGATCAAGGACGGCAAGCCCGTTGACTTCGGCAGCTTTCTGATCCCTCGCACCGAGTACCGCATCGACGACGTGTGGCACGTGGTCGGCCTGCGCGGCACCGGCAGCAACACGCTGGTGGTCAAGGATGTGTTCGTGCCGCGGCACCGCTTCCTGTCGTACAAGTCGATGAACGACCGCACCGCGGGTGGCCTCAAGACCAACACCGCGCCGGTGTACAAAATGCCTTGGGGCACTGTGCATCCCACCACCATCTCGGCGCCAATCGTCGGCATGGCTTACGGCGCGTACGACGCCCACGTCGAACATCAGGGCAAGCGCGTCCGCGCCGCATTTGCGGGGGAGAAGGCCAAGGACGATCCGTTCGCCAAGGTGCGCATCGCCGAGGCGGCCAGCGACATCGATGCCGCATGGCGCCAGCTGATCGGCAATGTCGGCGACGAGTACGCCCTGCTCAAGGAGGGCAAGGAGATCCCCTTCGAGCTGCGTGCCCGTGCCCGCCGCGACCAGGTACGCGCCACCGGGCGCGCCATCTCGTCCGTCGACCGGCTTTTCGAGGCTTCCGGCGCGACGGCATTGAACAACGACGCTCCGGTGCAACGGTTTTGGCGTGACGCGCATGCGGGTCGTGTGCACGCGGCCAACGACCCGGAGCGGGCATACCTGATCTTCGGTAACAACGAATTCGGGCTGCCGCCCCAGGACACAATGGTTTAACTGGAAAGTCTGATGACCTCCTTCGCCGCCGAAGCCGCACAACAGCAAGAGATCACCTTCGAGTCGACGTCTCGCTACGCGCAGGTCCGAGACGACATGCGGCTGCACTACCACGAGGCCGGAGTCGGCAACGAGCAGACGATCGTGCTGCTGCACGGTGGCGGCCCCGGTGCGTCGAGCTGGTCGAACTTCGGTCGCAACATCGCGGTGTTGGCCAAGCACTTCCATGTGCTGGCGGTCGACCAGCCGGGCTACGGGCACTCCGACAAGCACGCCGAGCATGAGCAGTACAACCGGTACAGTGCCACCGCGGTGCGCAACCTGTTCGACCATCTCGGCATCGAACGCGCTGCGCTGGTGGGTAATTCGCTGGGCGGCGGCACCGCGGTGCGGTTTGCACTGGACAACCCGGATCGGGCCGGCCGGCTTGTGTTGATGGGTCCGGGCGGGCTGAGCGTCAACCTGTTCGCGCCCGATCCGACGGAGGGCGTCAAGCTGCTCGGCAAGTTCACCGCGGAGCCGACGCGCGAGAACATGGAGAAGTTCCTCCGCATCATGGTCTACGACCAGAAGCTCGTCACTCCCGAGCTGATCGACGAGCGGTTCGCGATCGCCAGCCAGCCCGAGTCGCTGGCCGCGGCGCGGGCGATGGGAAAGTCATTTGCGGGGGCCGACTTCGAACTCGGCATGATGTGGCGTGACGTCTACAAGCTGCGTCAGCGGGTGCTGCTGATCTGGGGCCGTGAAGACCGAGTCAACCCGCTCGACGGGGCGTTCGTCGCACTCAAGCAGATCCCGCGGGTGCAGTTGCACGTCTTCGGGCAGTGCGGACACTGGGCACAGCTGGAGAAGTTCGACGAGTTCAACAAGCTGACCGTAGATTTTCTTGGAGGTGGGTCGTGAGCATCAAATCTCTGGGCTACCTGCGGATCGAGGCCACCGACCTCGCGGCATGGCGCGAGTACGGCCTGAAGGTGCTCGGCATGGTGGAGGGCTCCGGCGCGACCGAAGGTGCGCTCTACCTCCGGATGGACGAGTTCCCGGCCCGCCTGGTCATCGTCCCCGGCGAGCACGACCGGCTGCTTCGATCCGGCTGGGAGACGGCCAATGCGGCTGCGTTGCAGGATATCCGCAAGCGTCTCGATGTCGAGGGCACGCCGTACAAGGAGGCCTCGGCGGCGGAACTCGCCGACCGCCGGGTCGACGAAATGATCACGTTCGACGACCCGTCGGGCAATACCCTCGAAGTGTTCCACGGAGTCGCCCTCGAGCACCGTCGCGTCGTCAGTCCGTACGGCCACAGGTTCATCACCGAAGAACAGGGCCTCGGCCACGTGGTGCTGACCACTAAAGACGACGCCGAGTCGCTTCACTTCTACCGCGATGTGCTCGGGTTCTATCTGCGTGACTCGATGCGGTTGCCACCGCAATTGGTGGGCAGGCCCGCAGACGGTCCGCCCGCCTGGCTGCGGTTCTTCGGCGTCAATCCGCGCCACCACAGCCTCGCGTTCATGCCGGGCGAGACACCAAGCGGCATTGTGCATTTGATGGTCGAGGTGGGTAACGCCGACGACGTGGGCCTGTGCCTGGACCGTGCGCTGCGCCGCAAGGTGCCGATGTCGGCGACGCTGGGTCGGCACGTCAACGACAAGATGCTGTCCTTCTACATGAAGACGCCTGGCGGATTCGACGTCGAGTTCGGTTGTGAGGGACTCAAAGTCGATGACCACGACTGGATCGCGCGGGAGAGCACGGCCGTCAGCCTGTGGGGCCACGACTTCAGCGTCGGCTTCAAAGGCTAGTGTCCGCCGAACCGCTGGACCCGCGCACATTCCGGAATGTGCTCGGCCAGTTCTGCACCGGCATCACGGTGATCACCACCATGCATGGCGACGGGCCAATCGGCTTTGCCTGTCAGTCGTTCGCGGCACTGTCGCTGGATCCGCCGTTGGTCTTGTTCTGCCCGACCAAGGTCTCGCGATCGTGGAAGGCAATCGAGGAGACCGGCAAGTTCTGCGTCAATGTTCTTCACGAGAAACAGACGGAGGTCTCGGCGCGATTCGGTTCCAGGGAGCCCGACAAATTCGCCGAAATCGATTGGAGTACATCCAAGCTGGGCTCGCCAGTGATCAAGGACACACTGGCGCACATCGACTGCACGGTGCACTCCGTGCACGACGGAGGCGACCACCTCGTGGTGTTCGGCGCGGTGCATTCGCTGTCCGACGTGCCACACAAGAAGCCGCGGCCGCTGCTGTTCTATCGCGGGCAGTACACCGGAATCGAGCCGGACAAGAACACGCCTGCACATTGGCGTGACGATCTGGAGGCGTTCCTCACCGCCACCACCGAGGACACCTGGCTCTAAGCGCCGATGAAGTCGATGATCGCGGCCGCGACCTCTCGGTGCATCGTGTCGTTCAGGATGTCGTGGTGCCCGCCGGGAATTGCCTTGAGCTGCAACGCGTCTATCTGGTCGGCGTAGGCCTGCACGGCGCCGATCGCGGCGATCGGGTCGGCGACGCCGTGCACCGCCAGCGTGTCCACCGTCAGACCGGGCAGGTCCTTGCCGAACCGGTCCCATGCGGTGTCGAGCGCCCGGGCCAGCGGTGCACCGTCGGCGTCGACGAAGGCGAGTGGGTCGTTCTCGAGCGAATCCAGATAGAAAGGGTCCTCGGAGAGCCAGAGCGGATCGAGGTCGAATGTGCTGTCCGTGTCCAGCATCTCGGGGATCGGGACCAGCGGGGCGCCCGAGATCACGCCCGCGCGGTAGCGGTCGGGCTGGTCCAGCAGCCGCGACAGCGTCACCACCGCGCCGAATGAATGGCCCTGGGCGATGAGCGGCACCTCAGGACGCTCGCCTTCGACGATTTCGGTCAGCGTGTCGGCCAGGTCCGAGCTGTCCTGGATGGAGCCGAAGTCGCCTCGCGGGCCCGGGCTGAGGCCGTGGCCGAACTGGTCGACCGCCAAGAGATCGATGCCTGCCGCGTTGAGCGTGAAGCCGTATCGGTGGTAAACGCCGGTGTGCTCACCGAAGCCGTGTAGGAAGACGACGGCTGCGCGGGGCTCCTCCGCGGCCCAGTGCCGGTAGTAGGCCTTGCCCTTGGGATGTTCGATGAACGGCATTCCAAGACTGCATCAGGTGGCCGCAGCGCGCGCAACACTTCTGCGCAGTCAGCACCAGAACCCGCCGGGTCCGGTTTAGCTGTGACGCGGGCCACTGCGTGATGGCAAGTGAGACGCAAGACGGCGGCGCGAGCCCTTCGAACCGGTCGATTTCTGCCAGCCGGCGATCAATTGCTGCCACCGGAATTAAACCGCTGACCTCCCTGTTTGTACATTCAGAACGGTCAAACAAGAACCACAAAGACCGGGACGGGGGTCCGAACCGACAAGGCTCGAACTCCACACAGAAGAAAGAAGAAGGCACGAAGATGAAGAAGTTCGGATTTGCCACAGTCATCGCCAGCGGCCTGGCCGCTGCCACCCTCGGCCTGGCGGGCCCCGCACAAGCGGGTGTTGACCACCTCACCTGGCTCAACGACATTCACCAGCAGGTGAGCGTCCCGCAGGTGGACACCGGCGTACAGCACAGTCGCTGACGCTAGAGACGACAAGAGGGGCACCCCAAGCGGGTGCCCCTCTTTTGTGCGCTCGGTTTTGGTTTTGCAGGTCGGGGTACCTGGATGAATACTCGCATCCAGTGCGGGGGCGTCACTGCCGAAGGAGTTCTGCGATGAGTGAGCTGGTTGGCCGCACGGCCTTGGTCACCGGCGGCGCCAGTGGCATCGGCGCCGCGTGTGCCCGGGAGCTCGCGTCGCGCGGTGCGACGGTCACCGTTGCAGATATCGACGACGTCGGCGCCAAGTCCATGGCCGACGAGATCGGCGGAAAGCCATGGGCGGTCGATCTTCTCGATGTCGGATCGCTGGAGGAGCTGAGGCTTCAGACCGACATTCTGGTCAACAACGCCGGGGTTCAGCACGTCAGCGCGATACACGAATTCCCGCCCGAACGGTTCCGCTTCATCCAGACGCTGATGGTGGAGGCGCCCTTCCTACTGATCCGCGCGGCCCTGCCGCACATGTACGAGCAGGAGTTCGGCCGGATCATCAACATCTCCTCGGTGCACGGCATCCGCGCGTCGGAATACAAGGTCGCCTACGTGACGGCCAAGCACGCACTCGAGGGGTTGTCGAAGGTGACGGCGCTGGAAGGTGGGCCACACGGTGTGACGAGCAACTGCGTCAACCCGGGCTATGTGCGGACCCCATTGGTCACCAAGCAGATCGCCGATCAGGCGCGCACCCACGACATCCCCGAGGAGAAGGTCGTGGAGGAGATCCTGCTGAAGGAAAGCGCGATCAAGCGCTTGGTCGAACCGGAAGAAGTTGCCGCGCTGGTCGGTTGGCTCGCTTCGCCCACCGCGGGGATGGTGACAGGCGCGTCCTACTCGATGGACGGCGGCTGGAGCGCTCGCTGACTAAGCGGGGCTTCGGCTTCGTCCGGCGGCATCAAGCCGTGCCGGACCATTGACAGGCGGACGCTAGTCGTCCTCACCTTGGTCGTTTTCGTTTCCCCATCCGTTGTTCCACCCGCCGTTCCAGTGCGGGTTCCAGTCAACCCATCCGGGCTCGTTGATGCAGGCCGATGCGTACCCCCAAGGACCGTTGACGCAGACCCCGGGATCTGCTGACGCCTGCCCGGCTCCGATAACCGCGAACACGACTGGCGCGGCCACGGCGCCCAATCCTGCCGCCGTCTTTCCGAGGATTACTGACCAGGTCATAACCGTGCCTCCAATCCCTACAATCCACGATAGTCCTCGGGGTGCGACAACTACTCGAGCCAGGCGCCGATTCGTCGCAACGCCTCCTCGATGTCGCTCGTCGGTCCCGCGAACGACAGCCGAACATACGAGTTGCCTCGCACCGTGTCGAAGTCGATGCCCGGCGCAATGGCCACACCGGTGTCGGCCAGAAGCTTCGAGCAGAACGACAGCGAGTCGCCGGTGAGGTGCGAGACGTCCGCGTAGACGTAGAACGCCCCGTCGGTCGGCGCCAGCCGATCGATTCCGATCTTCCGCAGCCCGTCGAGCAGTAGCCGACGGTTGGTGGCGTAGTGGTGAAGCAGGGCGTCCGCCTCGGCGATCGACTCCGGAGTGAACGCCGCAACCGCGGCCGTCTGGGCCAGCGTGGGCGGGCAGATCGTGAAGTTCCCCGTCAGGCAGTCCACGGCGCGCTGCAGCTCCTGCGGCACCAGAAGCCAGCCGAGCCGCCATCCGGTCATCGCGAAGTATTTCGAAAAACTGTTCACCACAACGGCTTCACGCGACGTCTGCCATGCGCTGCTGGTGTCGGGGGAGCCTTCGTAGACCAGTCCGTGGTAGACCTCATCGCTGATCAGCCGAACGCCGGATGCGTCGCACCACGACGCGATCGCCGCCAGTTCTTCGGGAGGTATCACGGTGCCGGTTGGGTTCGCCGGGCTCGCCACGATCACGCCCTGCAGCGGTGGATCGAGTTCGGCGAGCATCTGCGCGGTCGGCTGGAACCTGGTGTCGGGCCCACACGGGATCTCGACGACCTCACAGCCGAGCGCCGACAGGATGTTGCGGTAGCAGGGATACCCGGGACTCGCGATCGCGACCCGGTCGCCGACGTCGAAGCAGGCGAGGAACGCCAACAGGAATCCGCCCGACGAGCCGGTGGTGATCACGACCTCGCCGGGGTCGACGGCGAGACCGTGCCTGAGCTGGTAGGAGTCGGCGATCGCGGTGCGCAGTTCGGGGATGCCCAGCGCGACGGTGTAGCCGAGAACCGTGTTGTCCAGCGCCGCCTTGGCCGCGGCGCGCACGGCCGCGGGCGCGCCGGCGCTGGGTTGTCCCGCGGACAGATTCACCAGGTCACCATGTGTGCGCTGGCGTTCGGCGGCGGCCAGCCACACGTCCATCACATAGAACGGCGGGATGCCTGCACGCAGTGCGACGCGATCGTTCATTCGGGCCAGGCTAACAAGCGGCGTCTTTAGGCTTGCTGGATATGCCATGGACGACGAGCACTACGCGATCAACAGAGCCTGGTGGGACGATCGTGCGCCAGCGCACGTGAGTTCGCCGGATTACGCCGTGCAGGAACTCATCACCGACCCGACGCGGCTGTCCGACGTCGTCCGGTTCGACCTACCTCGGCTCGGCGATATCAACGGACAACGCGGAATTCATCTGCAATGCCATATCGGAACGGACACGATCTCGCTGCACCGCCTCGGCGCCACCATGACTGGCCTTGACTTCTCGTCGGAATCGATCGCGATCGCCCGTCGGATAGCCGCCGACGCGGGCGCCGATGTGACCTTTGTCGAGACGGACGTCTACAGCGCTCCGTCTGCTGTCGGCGGTGGATTCGACTTCGTGTTCACTGGAATCGGTGCACTCCCCTGGTTACCTGATCTCGGGCGATGGGCAAGCACCGTCGCAGAATTACTGCGCCCGGGTGGCAGGCTCTTCTTGCGTGAGGGACATCCGATGCTGCTGGTCTTCGACGAGGAGCGCGAAGACGAATGGGTGCTCCGCTATCCGTATTTCGAGCAGCCAGAACCGGGTCATTTCGACGCACCCGGAACGTACGTCGACGTCGGAGTCGAGTTCGGCCACAACCAATTAAGGGAGTGGAGCCATGGGCTTGGCGACGTCATCTCCGCGGTCCTCGCTGCGGGCTTGGAGCTCACCATGTTCGTCGAGCACGACTCGGTGCCGTTTGAGGGGCTTCCGGGGCGCATGCGTCGGGAGGACGGTGAATGGCGGCTCATCGAGCACCCGGAGCGGCTCCCGTTGAGCTATACGCTGCAAGCCGTCAAGCGCTGACACCCGCGATTGAGGCCGACCGTGCACAATCATCGAATGACGGCATCGAAGGTAGGCACCCCGGTCTCAGTGGGCATCGGCCCGGTCAGCGCCGACGATGTCGTGCGAGTAGCACGCGATGACGCCCCGGTGGTGGTCGCGGAGGACGCCATCAAGGCGATCACGGTCAGCCGCGGCCGCATCGAAGCGCTAGCCGACGACCCGACTCCGGCGTACGGCATCTCCACCGGCTTCGGCGCCCTGGCCACCCGCCATATCCCGCACGAGCTCCGAACAAAGTTGCAACGCAGCCTGATTCGTTCCCATGCCGCGGGATCGGGACCCGAGGTCGAGCGGGAAGTCGTCCGGGCGATGATGCTGCTGCGATTGTCGACGCTGTGCACCGGCCGCACCGGTGTGCGCCCCGAAGTCGCACAGGCATACGCCGGGGTCCTCTCCGCCGGTCTGACGCCGATCGTCTACGAGTACGGCAGCCTGGGCTGCTCCGGCGACCTGGCCCCACTCGCGCACGTCGCCCTCACGATCATCGGCGAAGGTCACGTCCGCACTCCCGGCGGTGACCTGCTGCCCGCTGCGGAGGCGCTGGCCGCGCACGGCATCGAACCGATAGTCCTCGCCGAGAAAGAGGGCCTTGCCCTCATCAACGGCACCGACGGCATGCTTGGGCAACTGATCCTGGCGTTGGCCGACCTCGACCGGCTGCTCGTGCTGGCCGACATCGCCGCGGCGATGAGTGTCGAAGGCCTGCTCGGCACGGACCGGGTCTTCGCGCCGCACCTGCAGGCCCTGCGACCCCAGCCCGGCCAGGCCGTCGCCGCCGCGAACATGGCGCGAGTCCTCGCAGGCTCACCCATCGTCGCGAGCCACAGTGGGCCGGACTGCGCCCTGGTCCAGGACGCGTACTCGTTGCGGTGCGCTCCTCAAGTCGCAGGTGCCGCCCGTGACACCCTCGCGCATGCCCGCAACGTCGCGAACTGGGAATTGGCGAGCGTCATCGACAACCCGGTGGTCACCCTCGAGGGCACCGTCGAGTCGAACGGGAACTTCCACGGCGCACCCGTCGCCTACGCGCTGGACTTCCTCGCCATCGTCGTCGCCGATCTGGCCAGCATCAGTGAACGCCGGACCGACCGATTCCTGGACGCGGCCCGCAGTCACGGGCTCAACCCGTTCCTCGCCGACGATCCCGGCGTCGACAGTGGCCACATGATCGCCCAGTACACGCAGGCGGCGATCGTCTCCGAGCTGAAGCGACTGGCCGCGCCCGCGAGTGTGGACTCGATCCCGTCCTCGGCGATGCAGGAGGACCACGTGTCGATGGGCTGGTCCGCGGCCCGCAAACTGCGGAAGGCGATCGACGGACTCACCCGTGTCCTGGCCATCGAAACCCTCACCGCGGCAAGGGGAATCGATATGCGGGCACCACTGGCTCCATCACCCGCAACCGGTGCCGTGATCGCGACCATGCGTACACGAGTCCCACCGGCCGGCGCGGACCGCTACCTCGCGCCGGACATAGCGGCCGCCGTCGAGCTGGCCCGCGACGGATCACTCGTGGCGGCGGCGGAGTCGGTCACCGGCGCGCTCACCTGACCACGGACTACCGACGGGCGTCGTCGTCGACGAGTCGGCCGATGCCGTCGAGGACCGACTCGGCCATCGCGATGTCGCCGCGCAGATCGCGGTCTTCGTCGCCGCGCGGCAACACCTCGGCCAGCGCCAGCGTGTCGCCGACGACCCCGCTGAACGCATCGTCGAGACCCCGCTGACGCAACAACCTGACCGCGCCGACGAGTTCGCAGCACAGCAGCACCCGGTAGGCGGCCATGGACCGCTCGAGCTGCTGTGCCCCCTGTGACGCGAACGTGGCATCCTCCTCGGCGCCGCGGGACAGCACGAGCGTGCCTGCGGACGCGGGCTGTGCGGCGTTGCGGATCTCGGCGATCGCGCCTGCGGCAACGTACTCGACCATCATCAAACCCGACGACCCATCGGCATCCCCGGCCAGGAAAGCGTTGCCGCCGTTGGTATCCGGATCATTGAGCATCCTGATTCGGGAATGGGTGATCGGTGCGGTCAGTGCCAGCGCCAGGGTGGTGCCGTCCAATTCGAGCGACAGCGAGGCCTGGTAGAACGCGCCGTGATGGATCACCGACTCGTTCTCGATGTCGAAGAGCGGGTTCTCCTGCGCGGCGTTCAGCGTCCGCTCGAGCTGACCCTCGAGCGAATGCAGGGATGCCACCAGACTGGCCTGTGCGACCGGGTAGACGCGGAGCCCGTAGGGATCCTGGATACGGGCGGGGCGGTATTCCGGCCTGCCCGTCGTCGCCAGCACGGAGCGCAGGCGAGCCGCGACGCTGTCGGCATAGGGCGCCGCCGACGCGTATGCCGCAATCGACGACAACGCCTGCGGATTGCCTCCGAGCGCAAGGAAACTCAACATGTAGATCGCGCTCGACGCCCTTTCGAGTCGAGATAGCGCCTCCAGTGCGAGACAGCCACGCCCGACCGTCAGGGCGCTGCTGCTCATGAACGGCAACGCGCTGTCTGGGCCCCACTTCGCCATCGACGCCAATGGCTTCGACGCGGGCCGTTCGCCGATCAACGTCAACGCCGTGCCTGCGAGTGGCGCGAGGTCGCCGGTCCCGATCGACGCGTATTGCCGAAGCTCGGGCAGCGCGTCTTCGTTGAGCATCGTCGCCAGCCCGGCCAGGATGGCCGGGTCGAGCCCGGCCCCCGGTACACACAGCTGAATGAGCCGCACAGCGAGCATCGCCCGCACCGTTCTGTCGTCGAGCGGATCTCCGGCATCGACTGCGTGGCTGCGAAGCAGCCGCATGCCGTAGTCGGAGTCGGCCGGCGATACCGCAGTGGCGCGATTGGCGCCGACACCCGTCGTTCGCCCGTAGATGTCGTATCGAGTGCTGAGCTCCGCGGCGAGCCGGTGCGCACGCCCGACGGTTGCGACGATGGCGGGTGAAACCGAGACCTGCTCGCGCCCGTCCGCCAGCGCGACCACGTCGGCGATGGTCGCGGATCCGCTAAGCACAAGCATGAAATTCTCCTTCTCGTCTATCGCCGGCGGGCGATGAGTCCTATCATCACCAAAACGGCACATTGCCGCTAGATGGAATTTAAATTTTATGCAATGAAAACTGCCGAACGGGGAGAGGAGGTCGCAGTGGCCGAACCGTCGACGCGGACCGTCGAGCGGGCGCTCGCGCTGCTCGCGACCATCTGCGAGACGGGTGGCGCGAATCTCGCCGACAGCGCCAGGGAATGCGACCTGGCTCCGAGTACCGCGCTTCGGCTGCTCCGCACCCTCGAGACCACCGGGTTCGTCAGCCGGGAGGAAGCGGGCGGTACGTATCGGCCGGGAGCTCGTCTCATCCAGCTCGGCGCGCAGGCCCTGTCCAAGGAGTCGCTCATCGATCTCGCCAAGCCGACGATGGAGAAGCTCGTCGCCGAGACGGGCGAGTCGGTGTACCTCAGCGTCGAGGGGCACGGCGCGACTGCCCTGTACATCGGGATCGTCGAGGGCACGCATTCCGTCCGGCACACCAGCTGGGTCGGTCGAACGGTGCCGCTGGACAAATCGGCGGCGGGTAAAGCGCTGCGCGGCCGGGTGCCCGACGCCGGATTCGTCATGGTCGAGCGTGGAGTCGAGGCCGACGTCACGGCGATCGCCAGCCCGGTGTACTCGGAAGCGCGAATCGTCGCCGCGATGAGCCTGGTCGTCCCCAGCTACCGGCTCACCAAGGGTCAGGCCGCCGAATACGGCCGGAAGCTGACCCTGGCGTCGGGCGATGTCTCCGCCCAGTTGAGCCGTTCGTCGAATCCACCTCTCCCAGAAGGAAAGTCATGATCACGTTCGACAAGGTCTCCAAGGTGTATCCAGACGGCACCGTTGCGGTCAACGAGCTCACGATCACCGCCCCGGCCGGGAAGATCACCACGCTCGTCGGGCCGTCGGGCTGTGGCAAGACGACGTCCATGCGGATGATCAACCGCCTGATCGAGCCGACGTCGGGAACGATCGAACTCGAGGGCGTCGACACCCAGACACTCGACCGGGTCACATTGCGCAGACGAATCGGCTACGTCATCCAGAACGCGGGCCTGTTCCCCCACCGCACGGTCGTGGACAACGTCGCGGCCCTTCCGCGCCTGCTCGGCGGAAGCAAGAAGGAAACCCGTTCGGTGGCAATGGAACTCCTCGAACGAGTTGGGTTGGACGCCAAGTTCGCAAAGCGGTATCCGTGGCAGCTGTCCGGGGGACAGCAACAGCGGGTCGGGGTGGCGCGTGCGCTCGCGACCGACCCGCCATTCCTCTTGATGGACGAGCCGTTCAGTGCCGTCGACCCGATCGTACGAAACCAGCTGCAGGATGAGTTCTTACGCCTGCAGGCCGACATCTCCAAGACGATCGTGTTGGTCACACACGACATCGACGAGGCGCTCAAGCTGGGCGACCAGGTGGTCGTGCTGCGTCAGGGCGGGACTCTGGCCCAGGCCGCCACGCCCGCCGAGTTGCTGGCCGCACCGAGCGACACGTTCGTCGCCGACTTCGTCGGGTCGGCACGCGGCTACCGGGCACTGGGCTTCCACAACTGCGACAGCCTGCTCAAACTCACCGAGGAGCCGAGTATTACGGTCGGACAGTCGGTTTCGTCGATTCCGACAGGCAACGGACGCTGGATTCTGGCGGTCGACGCCGACAAGATTCCGGTAGGTTGGGTCGACCGCCAAAGCGTGCGCGGTGATTCCGTCACCGACAGCGACGTCAACCTCAGCGGTACGTCTGCGCGACGCGACGATCCATTGCGCGATCTGTTGAACTCGGCGCTGTCGAGCCCGAGCGGACGCTGTGTGGTCACCGACGAGTCCGGCCGGCTCATCGGCACCGCGACCGACCACGACATCATCGATGCCATCAGGCGGGCCAAGGAAGCGCAGTCGGCAGCATGAACTGGATCTCGTCCAACATCAGCCGCATCGTCGATCTGACCATCAGCCATGCCTGGCTCACGCTCGTGCCGACCATCCTGGGCCTGATCGTCGCGCTGCCGCTGGGCTGGTGGGCGCACCGGTCGGGACGCGGATACGCAGCCATCGTCGGAACCGCCGGCCTGCTCTACACGATTCCATCTCTGGCCCTGTTCATCCTCCTGCCGGTGGTGCTCGGTACGAAGATCCTCGATCCGATCAACATCGTTGTCGCACTGACGCTTTACACAGTCGCGCTGCTGGTTCGAGTGGTTGCCGATGGGCTGAGCTCGGTGCCGCACGACACCGTCGCGGCGGCCGAGGCCATGGGTTATCGCGGCTGGCAACGGCTGTTGCTGGTCGAATTGCCCGTCGCGGTACCGGTCATCGCGGCCGGCTTGCGGGTGGCGGTGGTGTCCAATGTCAGCATCGTCACAATGGCGGCCCTGCTGGGCATCCCGCAACTCGGATCGCTTTTCACCCAGGGCTTCCAGCTCCGGCTCTTCGCCCCACTTATTGTCGGCGTCGTCCTGTGCGTGGTGCTCGCCGTGGTGTTCGACGGCCTGATTCTCTGGCTGAACAAGTTACTGACGCCGTGGCGGCAGAGGGCGGTCACATCGTGAACATCGTCGGCTGGTTCACCGACCCCGCCAACTGGACGGGCTCGGGCGGCATCCCCGCCCAGGTCGGCTATCACCTCGTGTATTCCGCCGTTGCGCTGCTCATCGCGCTGGCGATCGCGGTGCCGCTCGGCATCCTGATCGGCTACACGGGACGTGGGGAGGCATTGGTCGCAGGGTTCGCGAACGCGTTGCGCGCGCTCCCGTCGCTGGGGCTGCTGGTGCTGCTCTTCCTGATCATCTCGCCGGTGGCCAGCGGAAAGCTGGTGTACGTGCTGCCCACCACCATCGTGCTGGTTCTACTGGCGGTGCCCCCGATCCTCACCGGGACGTATGCGGGCATCCAGAACGCTGACCCGGATGCCGTCGGCGCGGCCCGCGGCATGGGTTTCACCAAGCGTCAGATCCTGATGCGCGTCCAGATTCCCTGCGCGCTACCGCTCATGGTGTCCGGTGTGCGGGCCTCGACTCTGCAGATCGTCTCGACCGCCACCATCGCCGCGTATCTCGGCCTCCAGGGCCTCGGTAGGTTCATCCTTGATGGTAGAGCGCAGGCCAACTTCGCCGAAATGGCTGGCGGGGCAATCCTTGTCGCCGTTCTCGCCATCGTCCTCGAGTTCCTCTTCGCCTGGCTCGGTCGAATCATCGTGTCGCCCGGTCTACGGCGCGTGGCGTCGAAAGACAGCTCGCCGCTGGCCACCACTGTCCTCGAGCCCGCCACCACCTAGGTGCCGTCCGGCACCGAAAACCCAACAGGAGAAACACCAATGAAGAAGCGCAGCATTCTTTCGGCCCTCGCGGTCACCTCCGTTCTCGCGCTCTCCGCCTGTGGCGGTGGCGGTGACAACCCGCTGTCGGGCGGGGGCAATACCGGCGGGTCGGAGGGTTCGCAGGTCATCGTCGGCTCCGCCGACTTCACCGAGAGCCAACTGATCGGCAGCATCTATTCGCAGGCGCTCCAGGCCGCGGGGGTGAAAACAAAGGAACAGTTCAACATCGGTAGCCGCGAGGTGTACATCCAGGCCCTCAAGGACGGCTCCATCGATCTGGTCCCCGAATACACGGGCGCGCTGCTGAGTTACCTCGACCCGAAGTCGACCGCCGCGACGCCGGATGCAGTGTCGAGCGAGCTGTCGAAGAAACTACCGTCCGGGATCTCGATGCTGACACCATCTCCCGCGGAGGACAAAGACGTGGTGGCCGTGACACAGGCCACCGCCGACAAGTACAAGCTGAAGACCATCTCGGATCTGAAGCCGGTCGCCGGCGAGTTGGTGCTCGGAGGGCCGCCGGAATGGAAGACGCGGACCCAGGGCGTGGTCGGCCTGCGCGACATCTACGGCCTCAACTTCAAGGACTTCGTCAGCCTCGACGCGGGCGGCACCTTGACGATGACCGCACTGACCAACGGCCAGATTCAAGCGGGCGACCTGTTCAGCACCGATCCGGGTCTGCACGCCAACCATCTTGTCGCCCTTGAGGATGACAAGAACCTGTTCTCCGCGCAGAACGTCGTTCCACTGATCAAATCGGCGAAGCAGAACGACCAGGTCAAGAAGACACTCGACGCGGTCTCGGCGAAACTCACCACCGACGACCTCATCTCGATGAACGCAGAGGCTGCCAACGGCACCAACCTGGCCGACATCGCAAAGAAGTGGCTTGCCAACGCGGGCATCAGCAGCAACTGACAAGAACTAACCGTTAAGGATTCCGATCTCTCATGGCAACCATCAGCGGTCCCCGTCCAGTCCGTGCTGCGCGCGGCAACGAAATCTCCTGCAAGGGGTGGCAACAGGAAGCCGCCCTCCGCATGTTGATGAACAATTTGGACCCCGAGGTCGCAGAACACCCCGACGATCTCGTCGTCTACGGCGGAACCGGCAGGGCCGCGCGCAGCTGGGAGGCGTTCGACGCAATCGTCGCTACCCTTCGGTCTCTGGAGGATGACGAGACCATGCTGGTGCAATCCGGCAAGCCCGTCGGTGTGTTTCGTACGAACGTGTGGGCTCCTAGGGTGCTGTTAGCAAACTCCAATCTCGTTGGTGACTGGGCTAATTGGGAGGAGTTCCGCAAGTTGGAAGCCGAAGGCCTGATGATGTACGGCCAGATGACGGCGGGCTCCTGGATCTACATCGGCACCCAGGGAATCCTGCAGGGCACGTTCGAGACGTTCGGCGCCGTGGCGCGCAAGCGGTTCGGCGGGACGCTGGCCGGGACGATCACCCTGACCGCGGGTGTCGGCGGGATGGGCGGTGCACAGCCGCTCGCCGTGACCATGAACGAGGGCGTGGCGATCTGTGTCGACTGCGATGAGAGCCGAATCGACAGGCGCATCGCGCATCGTTATCTCGACACCAAGGCGGACAACCTCGACGATGCGCTGAAGATGGCGATAGACGCTCGTGATGCCAAGCGGCCCTTGTCGATCGGTCTGGTCGGCAATGCCGCGGCGGTCTATCCCGAGCTGCTCGAGCGGGAGGCGCCGATCGACATCGTCACCGACCAGACCTCGGCGCACGACCCACTGTCGTACCTGCCGCTCGGCATCGAGTTCGAAGACATGAAGAAGATGGCCGAGAAGGATGCTGTCTACTTCACCGAGGAGGCGCGGTTGTCGATGGCCAAACAGGTCAAGGCAATGGTCGGGTTCATGGATCGCGGTGCAGAGGTGTTCGACTACGGCAACTCGATCCGTGACGAGGCTCGAAAGGCCGGCTACGACCGGGCTTTCGCGTTCCCTGGCTTCGTTCCGGCGTACATCCGTCCCCAGTTCGAGGAGGGCCTCGGCCCGTTCCGCTGGGCGGCGCTGTCGGGAGATCCCAAGGACATCGCGGCCACCGACCGGGCGATCCTGGAACTGTTTCCCGACAACGCACACCTGCGCCGCTGGATCACGATGGCGGAGGAGAAAGTCGCGTTCGAGGGACTGCCGGCCCGCATCTGCTGGCTCGGATACGGCGAGCGGCACCGCGCCGGACTGAAGTTCAACGAGATGGTGGCCTCCGGTGAACTGTCCGCGCCGATCGTGATCGGGCGGGATCACCTCGACTCGGGCTCGGTCGCGTCGCCCTATCGTGAGACCGAGTCGATGGCCGACGGTTCCGACGCCATCGCGGACTGGCCGCTGCTCAATGCCTTGCTCAACACGGCATCCGGTGCGTCGTGGGTGTCGATCCACCATGGCGGCGGCGTCGGCATGGGCCGCTCCATTCACGCCGGCCAGGTGTGCGTGGCCGACGGTACCGATCTGGCCGCGGAGAAGCTGTCGCGCGTGCTCGTCAACGACCCCGGCATGGGCGTGATCCGGCACGTCGATGCCGGATACCAGCACGCCGCGGAGGTCGCCGCCGAGCGCGGAGTCCGGATTCCCATGCAGGAGAACGGGTGACGGCGTTCGACGCATTGTGGCCGACCATTCTCGAGGTCGGCCGAAACGCCGGAACCGGAGGATACCGGCGGTTCGCGTGGTCCGACGCGGATCTGACGCTGCGCGAATGGTTCACCGGTTGCGCCGAAAGCCGTGGGATGGACGTCGAGGTCGATCGCAACGGCAACATGTGGGCGTGGTGGCTGCCGCCGGGATGGACCGGCGACCCGCGCGGTGCGTTCGTGACCGGCTCACACCTCGACTCGGTCCCCGACGGCGGCGCATTCGACGGCCCGCTGGGCGTGGTGTCGGCGTTCTCCGCGATCGACATCGTGCGTGAACGCGGCGTGGTACCAACCATTCCCGTTGCGGTGGTCGCCTTTTCGGATGAGGAAGGGGCGAGGTTCGGCGTCGCCTGCGTCGGATCGCAATTGTCCACGGGCGCGCTGAGCGCAGACCGGGCGCGTGGGCTCCGCGACATCGACGGAATCACCCTGGACGAGGCTCTCACCCGCGTCGGTCGTGATCCCCGGGCGCTCGGCGAGGACCCGCACCTGGTCGATCGCGTCGGGGTGTTCGTCGAATTGCATGTGGAGCAGGGCCGCGCGCTGGACCTGGTGGACGCACCGCTGGCCGTGGCTTCGGCGATCTGGCCACACGGGCGCTGGGAGTTCACGTTTTCCGGCGAGGCCAATCACGCCGGGTCCACCCGCCTGGTCGACCGCCGAGATCCCATGCTCGCCTTCGCGTCGTCGGTTCACTCCGCGCGCACCGCGGCCGCCGCGCACGACGCCGTCGCCACCTTCGGCAAGGTCATCGTCGCACCCAACGGGGCCAACGCGATTCCCTCCGAGGTGCGGGCCTGGCTGGACGCCAGGGCCGCCGACGAGGCGACGTTGACGTCCCTGGTGGAGGACATCACCGCGGAGGCGCGACGCCATGCCGCACTCGACTCGGTCACCCTCGACGTCATCGCGGAATCGATCACCCCGATCGTGCAGTTCCCGCAGGGTCCGCGGGCACGGCTTGCGAAGGCACTGGGCAAGGTTGGCGACATCCCGGTGCTCCCCACCGCGGCCGGCCACGATGCAGGCATCCTGTCCAAGCTGGTGCCGACCGCGATGCTGTTCGTGCGCAACCCAACCGGAGTGTCGCACTCGCCTGAGGAACACGCCGAGATGGCCGACTGCAATGTCGGCGCGACGGCCCTGGCCGACGTGATGGCCGACTGGATCTCCTGATGACTGAACCCGACGGCGCGGCGACCTGGTGGTGCGAACACGCGTGGCTGGGCGGCGACACCGTCGACGCCGCCGTCGCGATCACCGTCCAGGACGGCCGGATCACGTTGATCCGATCCGGCGTCACAGCCGATCCCGGCTCGAAGCGCCTGTACGGGCTGGTGATACCTGGCCTCGCCAACGCCCATTCGCACGCCTTTCACCGGGCATTGCGCGGCCGCACCCAACGCGACCGCGGGTCGTTCTGGACCTGGCGGGACCTGATGTACCGGGCGGCCGACCGGCTCGACCCCGACCGCTACAGGACGCTGGCCCGCGCGGTGTACGCCGAGATGGCGGTCGCGGGCATCACCTCGGTGGGTGAGTTCCACTATCTGCACCACGACGTCGGCGGCAGGCGGTATGCCGACCCGAACGCCATGGGGCGGGCCCTGATCGATGCTGCCGCGGACGCCGGTGTCCGCCTGACACTGCTCGACACGTGTTATCTCAGCTCGTCACCCGACGGGGAACCCCTCGACGGACCGCAGCAGCGCTTCGGCGACGGCAGCGCAGCCCGGTGGGCCGAGCGCGTCGAGGCCCTGCGCACGCAGACGCAGTCGAACCCCGGCGTCATCGTCGCCGCCGCCCTGCACTCGGTGCGCGGTGTGCCGGCCACCCAGATGCCGTCGGTTGTGGAATGGGCCGACAGTCATGAAAGCCCTTTGCACGTCCACTCATCCGAGCAGAGGGCCGAGATCGAGCAGTGCCTTGCGGTGTACGGGCGCACGCCGACCGCCGTCCTGCGCGACGCGGGTGCGCTCGGCCCGCGGACCACTGCGGTGCATGCCACCCATCTGACTCCCCAAGACATCGAGGACCTCGACCGGACGCACACGGGCGTGTGTTTCTGCCCGACGACGGAACGAGACCTCGGCGACGGCATCGGACCCGCACCCGCTCTTCTCGACGCGAACGGACTCTTCAGCCTGGGCTCCGACAGTCACGCCGTGATCGACATGTTCGAGGAGGCGCGCGCCGTTGAACTCGACGAGCGGCTGGCCCGCGAGCAGCGCGGCATCATCGGTGCGCCAACGCTGTTGCAGGCGGCGACAGCGGGTGGACAGCACGCACTCGGGTGGGCGGATGCCGGCCGGTTCACGGTCGGAGCACGCGCGGATTTCGTTGCGGTGGACATGAACTCGGTACGGACTGCGGGCGGCGACGCATCATCGGAGACCGTGGTGTTCGCCGCCTCGGCGAGTGACGTGACCGATGTGGTGGTGGACGGCCGCGTCGCGGTGGCCGACCGCAGACATGTCCGGGTCGACGTTGCCGCCGAACTCGGGTCGGCGATCTCCGATCTGATGGGGATCCGGCCGGACGCGCTACGGGCCAACTCGTGAGCACGCTGTATGTCGGCATCGGCGAACTGGTGACCAATGATCCGGCCCAGGGCGACGGCAGCGCACTCGGCATCGTCGAGGACGGCGCAATAGTCGTCGAGGGCGACTCGATCGGCTGGGTGGGGCGACGGCGCGACGAACCCCCGGCCGACGCGCGGGTGGACTGGGACGGGTCGAGCGTCGTTCCCGGCTTCGTGGACAGCCACGCGCATCTGGTGTTCGCGGGCGAACGTTCGGCGGAGTTCGCCGCACGGATGAGCGGCCAACCGTACGCGGCGGGCGGCATTGCGACCACGGTAGCCGCGACCCGCGCCGCCGACGATGCGACGCTGAGCGCAGGTGTCGGGCGCCTGGCGGACGAACTGCTCCGAGCGGGTGTGACGACGTTCGAAACCAAGAGCGGTTACGGGCTGACCGTCGACGACGAGGCGCGGTCGCTGGCCGTGGCGCGGCAGTTCACCAGCGAGACAACCTTTCTCGGTGCTCACGTCGTGCCCGTCGACTACCGGGACAACCGCGAGGGCTACGTGGAGCTGGTGACGGGACCGATGCTTGCGGCCTGCAAGTCCTCCGCCCGGTGGATCGATGTGTTCTGCGACCGGGGAGCATTCGATGTCGACGAGTCGCGCGTCATCTTGACGGCCGGCATCGACGCGGGGCTGGCGGCGCGCGTGCACGCCGGGCAACTCGGGCCCAGCGACGGCATCCGGATGGCCGTCGAGCTCGGCGCCGCCTCGGTCGACCACTGCACATACGCCAGCGACGCCGACATCGAGGCGCTCGCGGCCGGAACCACGGTCGCAACGCTTCTGCCGGGTGCTGAGTTCTCCACCCGGGCGCCATGGCCGAACGCGCGCCGGATGATCGACGCCGGCGTCACCGTCGCAATCGCGACCGACTGCAACCCCGGCAGTTCGTTCACCACCAGCATGTCGTTCTGCATCGCGGTGGCGGTCCGTGACATGTTCTTCACTCCGGCGGAGGCCCTGTGGTCGGCGACCGCAGGCGGTGCCGCCGCGCTTCGGCGTGACGACGTGGGGGTGCTTGCCCCGGGTAGGCGAGCCGACTTCGTGCGCCTTGACGCGCCCTCGTATGTCCACCTGGCCTACCGGCCGGGCGTGCCGCTGGTGCGCGACGTGGTGCGCGGCTAGAACACCTCGGACTCGAGTCGGCGCAGATACTCCTGCGGCTGCCCGAGCAGTTGCGCGCTGGAGTGTGCTCGCTTGAAGTACAGCTGGATGTCGTGTTCCCAGGTGATCGCGATGCCGCCGTGCATCTGGACGGCCTCGGCGGCCACCGTCGAAAAGGCCTCGCTGGCCGCGACCCGGGCCAGCGCCGCGGACGTCGCCGACGGTTCTGCGATCGACTCGTTGACGACGGCGCGTGCCGACTGGACCGCGACGTACAGGTCGGCCATCCGGTGTTTGAGCGCCTGGAAGCTGCCGATCGGCCGGCCGAACTGAACACGGTCCTTGGTGTACTCGACGGTCAGGTCGAGACACTTCGCGGCGGCGCCGATCTGCTCGGCGGCCACCAGGATCGCCGCGGTGTCGGCAAGGCCCGGGTCGGCGCCGATGTTCGTGGTCGCAGCAGCCTCCATCCGTGCCAATGGACGGGTCAGGTCCATCGTGGCCACGGGGCTCGACGAGAACGTGGTCCAGCGGCTGAGCGTCTTACCGTCGGTGGCGACGACGACATCGGCGATCGCTCCGTTGAGCACATAGCCGGCATCGAAGACCACCGTGCCGATCGATGCGCCTTCGGCCAGCCGCTCGATCGCATCGGCGTCGGATTCGTCGGCGGCAAGAAGCGCGAGCTCGGCGAGCGTCGTGCCCAGCAGCGGCGTCGGCACCAACGCCTTGCCCAGTTCCTCGAGCACGACGGCGGCGTCGGCGAGTTCTCCACCCGCGCCGCCCATCTCCTCGGGTACCACGAGGGCGGCAGCACCGACCTGCTCGCACAACAGTTTCCACAGCGACTCGTCGTAGCCGCGCTCCGATTTGATCGCCTCGCGCACAGCGGCCGGTGACGCATGCCTCTCGACCAGTGCCGCGACCGTCTCGCGCAGCAGCTCCCGTTCCTCAGTCATCAGAAAGCCTCCAAGACCCGGCGGCGGTGCCAACTCGGGTCGCCCCACGCCGACCGCAATGCCTGCACCCGCAACAGCAGAAGCGACAGGTCGTGCTCCTGTGTGAAGCCGATCGCACCGTGCGTCTGCAGTGACGACCGCGCCGACAGCAGCGCGGCCTCTGCGGCGGCCACCAACGCGGCGCTGACGTCGCGCGCTGTGTCTGCAGTTCCGTCGGCGAGCGACAGTGCTGCGCCGTACACCAGTGGCCTGGCCAGCTCGACCGCGATGTAGACGTCGGCGAGCTTGTGCTTGATCGCCTGATAGGACCCGATGGTCCTGCCGAACTGGCTGCGCTGCTTCGCGTAATCGACCGACGCGTCCAGCATGGCCTGGCCCGCACCGACCAGCTGCGCGGCGGTCGCGAGCACACCGAACTCGAAAGCCCTTGCGGTATCGGCCTTCCTGGCGGCGCCGGACGCGCTGACGTCGAAGAGCTTGCGCGCCGGGTCGATGGACTCGTGCGCGTCACCCGCGGTGCCGTCACGCACCTGGCCGTCCTGCGCGACAAGGATCAGACCGGCAGAGTCGGCGTCCACAGCCCGCGGGACCCGCGGCGGGAGGGAGACGGTCGCGATCAGTTCACCGGCCGCGAGCGCTCCGCAGCGCTCGTCGTCGGCCAGCAACACCGGTGCCACCGCGATGGACTCCGTGACCGGTCCTGGCACGCCCCAGTACCCGATTCGTTCGGTGGCGACGACGAGGTCCACTGGGTGCGCGTCGATTCCGTCGAAGCGTTCGGGCACCAGCAGTGCCGTCGCGCCGAGGTCGGTCAGGGTCGACCAGACCTTCCGGCCGGGACCGGTGTCGCCGCCCGCCCATGCGCGCACCGCAGCGGGCACGTCGGCCGCGCCAAGCGCGGCGTCGATGCTCGCGGCGAAGTCGCGCTGCTGTTCGTCGAGATCGAATTTCATTTGGCCTGGCCCTTCGGCTCGCGAGGCAGGCCAAGCAGCCGCTCGGCGATGATGTTGCGCTGAATCTCGTTGGTGCCCGCGTAGATCGGGCCGCCCAGCGCGAACAGCAGACCGTCGGTCCACGAGTCGACGAGCTCGCCGTCGGCGCCGCGCAAATCGAGCGCGGTCTGGTGCAACGCCACGTCGAGGTCGGACCAGAAGACCTTGGTCACCGACGACTCGGCGCCGAGCTCGCCGCCGTCGGCAAGCCGGGTGACGGTGCCGAAGGTGTGCAACCGGTACGCCTGGGCCTTGATCCATGCGTCGGCGACACGGTCGGTGAAGACCGGATCCGGGTTGGCTTTCCAGTGTTCGACGAGTCGCTCGGCCGGCGCCAGGAACCGCGCCGGGCTGCGCAGCGACATGCCGCGCTCGTTACTGGACGTGCTCATCGCGGCCCGCCAGCCGTCGTGCACGCCGCCGATGACGTCGTGGTCTGCGACGAAGACGTCGTCGAGGAAGATCTCACCGAAGCCAGTGTCGCCGCCGAGCTGCGCGATCGGCCGGACGGTGACGCCGTCGGCCTTCAGGTCGAACATGAAGTAGGTGAGGCCCTTGTGACGCTCGGCCTCCGGGTCGGACCGGAACAAGCCGAATGCCCTGTCGCCGAACGGCGCCCGCGAGCTCCAGATCTTCTGCCCGTTGAGTTTCCAGCCGCCGTCGGTCTTGGCTGCCGTCGAACGCAGCGACGCCAGGTCGCTGCCCGACTCGGGCTCCGACCAGGCCTGCGCCCAGATCTCCTCGCCGCTGGCCATCTTCGGCAACACCCGGTCCAGCTGTTCCTCGGTGCCATGCGCGAACAGCGTCGGCGCCAGCATCGAGGTTCCGTTGGCGCTCGCCCGGCCGGGCGCCCCGGCGCGGAAGTACTCCTCCTCGTAGACCACCCACTGCAACAACGTGGCGTCACGGCCGCCGTAGCGCTCCGGCCATGCGATCACCGACAGGCCGGCGTCGAAAAGCATCTTGTCCCAATGTCGATGCTGTTCGAACCCCTCGGCCGTGTCGTACGAATTCGCCGGGAAGTGCTTCTTGTTCGCGGCGAGGAAATCGCGGACCTCGGCGCGGAAGTCCTCGGTCTCACTGTCGAATGCCAGGTCCATCAGAGCCGCTCTCGCAGTTGGGGTTTGACCACTTTTCCTCCAGGGTTGCGCGGCAGGACGTCGAGAAACGCCACCGATCGCGGGGCCTTGAAATTCGCCAAGTGCTCACGTGTGTAAGCGATCACGGAGTCCTCGTCCAGCTGCGCTCCCGGCAGCTTCACGATGAATGCCTTGCCGACCTCGCCGAGCCTCGCGTCGGGAACACCGATCACCGCGGCTTCCGCGACGCCGTCCAGCCGCGCGAGCACCTGCTCGATCTCGGCGGGGTAGACGTTGAACCCGCCGCAGATGTACATGTCCTTGAGCCGGTCGGTGATCTTCAGGTTCCCGGCCTCGTCGACGCGGCCGACGTCGCCGGTGTGCAGCCAGCCGTCCGCGTCGATGGTGTTGGCGGTCGCGTCGGGGTCGTCGAGATAGCCGAGCATCACGTTTGGGCCGCGCAGAAGCACCTCGCCGGTGCCGTCGTCGGCGGGGTTGTCGATGCGCAGCTCGAAGTCGGCGATCGGGCGACCGCACGTGGTGGCGACGGTGACGGCGTCGTCGTCGGCGCGGCACATCGTGCCGAACCCACTGGCCTCGGTAAGCCCGTAGGCGGTCAGCACGATGTCGATGTCCAGCTCCGACTGCATGCGCTCGATCAGCACCACCGGGATCGTGGCCGCACCGGTGACCGCGAATCGCAGCGACGACAGGTCATAGTCGCCGCGCTTGGGATGGTCGAGCAGGGTCTGGTAGATCGTCGGCGGACCCGGCAACACAGTGATGCGGTGCTCGGCCACCGCGGCCATCGCTTTCTCGGGGTCGAACGTCAGCTGCGGAATCAGCGTCGCCCCGGTCTGCAGGCAGGCCAGGATGCCCGCCTTGTAGCCGAAGTTGTGGAAGAACGGGTTGATGCACAGGTAGCGGTCGGCGCTGGTGACCTGCCCGCACGCCGCCCATGCCGCGGGTGCGTCGAGGGACTGCCGGTGCGCGCAGAGCGCACCCTTGCTGCGCCCGGTGGTGCCGGAGGTGAAGAGGATGTCGGACACGTCGTCGGGTTTCACCGCGGATGCCCTGGCATCAACGACGTGCAGATCCGCGCCGCGGGCGACGAACTCGTCCCATGTGCCGTCGTGCTTGTCGATCGGGACGCGGACGATGTGCCGCAGGTCGGGCAGGTGGTGGCGGTCGAGGTCGGCGGTCTTGTCGGCGCCGAGGAACTCGCCGGCCGCCACCAGCAGCGGCGCCCCCGTGCGGGCCAGCACGTCTGCGGCCTCACCCGCGGTGTACCGGGTGTTGAGGGGCACGACGACGCCGCCTGCGTAGTGGGTGGCCAGGCAGGCAACCACCCAGTGCCAGGTGTTCGGCGACCAGATTGCTACCCGGTCTCCGGTGGTCACGCCCATGTTGATCATCGCCGCGGCGGCCACTCGGACCTCGTCGCGCAACTGCGCGAAGGTCAGCCGACGACCGTCGGTGACCAGCGCGTCGTGGTCGGAGAATTGGTCGGCAATCCGGTCCAGGACCTGCGGAATGGTCCTCGGATGGTCCCCCGCAAGCGGGAGGTGCCCGCACGTCATCGATGCTCCTCTAACAAAGCAAGTGCTTGGTAGGTTAGCCTACAGGGGTGATAGAGGTCCAGGAGTTCAGGGCCGAGGTCCGTGACTGGCTCGCCGACAATCTCGTCGGCGAATTCGCCGCGCTCAAGGGCCTCGGCGGGCCGGGCCGCGAGGATGAGGCGTTCGAAGAACGTCGAGCGTGGAACCGGCATCTGGCGGCGGCCGGGCTGACATGTCTGGGATGGCCGCAGGAGCATGGCGGCCGCGGGCTGTCGGTCGCGCACCGGGTGGCCTTCTACGAGGAATACGCCAAGGCCGACGCCCCCGACAAGGTGAACCACTTCGGCGAGGAGCTGCTCGGTCCGACGCTTATCGCCTACGGCACCGAGGAGCAGCAGAAGCGCTTCCTGCCGCACATCCTCGACGTGTCCGAACTCTGGTGCCAGGGCTACTCGGAGCCCGGCGCAGGCAGCGACCTGGCGAACGTGTCGACCACTGCCGAGCTGGACGGCGACCAGTGGGTGATCAACGGCCAGAAGGTGTGGACGTCCATGGCGCACCTGTCGCAGTGGTGCTTCGTGGTGGCCCGCACGGAGAAGGGTTCGAAACGCCATGCGGGCCTGTCGTACCTGCTGGTGCCGCTCGACCAACCCGGAGTCGAGGTACGCCCGATCGTGCAGCTGACCGGGACCGCGGATTTCAACGAGGTGTTCTTCGACGACGCCCGCACCGACGCCGATCTCGTCGTCGGCCAGCCCGGCGACGGCTGGCGGGTCGCGATGGGGACGCTGACATTCGAGCGTGGTGTGTCGACCCTGGGCCAGCAGATCCGTTATGCGCGTGAGCTTTCCAATCTGGTGGAGGTCGCCAAGCGTTCGGGCGCCGTCGACGATCCGTTGATCCGCGAGCGGCTGACCCGGTCATGGGCGGGCCTGCGGACTATGCGGTCGTACGCGTTGGCCACCATGGACGTCGAGCAGGCCGGCCAGGACAACGTGTCAAAGCTGTTGTGGGCCAACTGGCATCGTGACCTCGGTGAGCTGGCGATGGACGTAATCGGCAAGGCGGGCCTGGTGGCAGAAGACGGCAACTTCGACGAGTGGCAACACCTCTACCTGTTCACCCGCGCTGACACCATCTACGGCGGGTCCAATGAGATCCAGCGCAACATCATCGCCGAGCGCGTGCTCGGCCTACCCAGGGAGGTCAAGGGATGACCCTGGCGCAAGCGCCGAAAGAGATTGACGGACACGGACTTCTGACCGGCAAGGTCGTCATCGTGACTGCTGCGGCAGGTACTGGAATCGGTTCGGCGGTAGCGCGCCGCGCGCTGGCCGAGGGCGCTGACGTCGTCGTCTCCGACCACCACGAACGCCGACTTGGCGAGACCCGCGACCAACTTGCGGAGCTTGGCCTCGGCCGGGTGGAGAGCGTGGTCTGCGACGTCACGTCGACCGCGCAGGTCGATGCGCTCATCGCGTCGACGACCGCCAGGATGGGGCGGCTCGACGTTCTCGTCAACAACGCGGGCCTCGGCGGGCAGACACCGGTCGTCGACATGACCGACGAAGAATGGGACCGGGTCTTCAACGTCACGCTGACGTCGGTGATGCGAGCCACCCGCGCCGCGCTGCGCTACTTCAGGGACGCGAAGCACGGTGGTGTGATCGTCAACAACGCCAGCGTGCTGGGCTGGCGGGCCCAGCATTCGCAGTCGCATTACGCGGCCGCCAAGGCAGGCGTGATGGCCCTGACCCGCTGCAGTGCAATCGAAGCCGTCGACTACGGGGTGCGGATCAACGCGGTGTCGCCGAGCATCGCCCGGCACAAGTTCCTGGAGAAGACGAGTTCGGCCGACCTGCTCGACCGGCTGTCGGAGGGTGAGGCGTTCGGCCGGGCGGCCGAACCGTGGGAGGTGGCCGCCACCATCGCGTTCCTGGCCAGTGAGTACTCCAGTTACCTGACTGGAGAAGTGATTTCGGTGTCGAGCCAACGCGCATGACCGAGCAGCCGGCCAGCCGCCGCGACGAGCTTCTCAAGCTCGCCGCCACGATGTTCGCCGAGCGCGGCCTGCGCGCGACGACCGTGCGCGACATCGCGGACTCCGCGGGCATCCTGTCCGGCAGCCTGTATCACCACTTCAAGAGCAAAGAGCAGATGGTCGAGGAGGTGCTGCGAGACTTCCTGGACTGGCTGTTCGGTCGCTACCAGGAGATCGTCGACAGCGAGCCCAACCCGCTCGAGCGGCTCAAGGGCCTGTTCATGACCTCGTTCGAGGCGATCGAGCACCGGCACGCACAGGTCGTCATCTACCAGGACGAGGCGAAGCGGCTTTCGACGCTGCCGCAGTTCGACTTCGTCGAAGCCCGCAACAAGGAACAACGCAAGATGTGGGTGGACGTCCTCAACCAGGGCATCGAGGAGGGCTACTTCCGCCCCGATATCGACGTCGATCTGGTGTACCGGTTCATCCGTGACACCACATGGGTTTCGGTCCGCTGGTACCAACCGGGCGGACCGCTGACGGCCGAGCAGGTCGGCCGGCAATACATGTCCATCGTCCTTGGCGGAATCACCGCCAACGCAGTAAAAGGAGACAAGTAATGGCCGAGGCGTACGTCATCGAAGCGCTGCGTACCGCGGTCGGTAAGCGCAACGGATCACTGGCCGGCGTGCACCCGGTCGACCTCGGCGCAAGAGCGTGGCGTGGCCTGTTCGAGCGCGTCGACGTCGACCCCGGCGCCGTTGACGACGTGATCGCCGGTTGCGTCGACGCGATCGGACCGCAGGCGGGCAACATCGCCCGGTTGTCGTGGTTGGCCGCCGGGTATCCAGAAGAGGTACCCGGTGTCACCGTAGACCGTCAGTGCGGATCCAGCCAGCAGGCTATTTCCTTTGGCGCACAGGCGATTCTGTCGGGTACGGCGGATCTGATCGTTGCGGGCGGAATGCAGAACATGAGCCAGATCCCCATCTCGTCTGCGATGATCGTCGGCGAGCAGTTCGGTTTCACCTCGCCGACCAACGAGTCGAAGAGCTGGCTGCACCGCTACGGCGACCAGGAGATATCTCAGTTCCGTGGCTCGGAACTGATTGCAGAGAAGTGGGACATCTCGCGTGAGGAGATGGAACAGTTTGCGCTGACCAGTCACCAGCGCGCGCAGTCCGCCATTCGCGCAGGGCATTTCGAGAACGAGATCATCGAGGTCGATGGGTTCAAAACCGACGAAGGGCCGCGCGACACCTCGCTGGAGAAGATGGCGGGTCTGAAGCCTCTTGTCGAGGGCGGCAGGCTGACCGCCGCGATGGCCAGCCAGATCTCAGACGGCGCCAGCGCGGTGCTGCTGGCCTCCGAGCAGGCGGTCAAGGCCCACAACCTGACTCCGCGGGCTCGCATCCACCACATCAGCGCGCGCGGCGCCGACCCGGTGTTCATGCTGACCGGCCCGATTCCCGCGACGCGGTATGCGCTGGAGAAGACCGGGCTCACCATCGACGACATCGACACGGTTGAGATCAACGAGGCGTTTGCGCCAGTGGTGCTGGCCTGGCTCAAGGAGCTCAAGGCCGACCCGGAGAAGGTCAACCCCAACGGCGGCGCGATCGCGCTGGGTCATCCGCTGGGCGCGACGGGAGCCAAGCTGTTCACCACGATGCTCAACGAACTCGAGCGCACCGGCGGCCGCTACGGCCTGCAGACGATGTGTGAGGGCGGTGGCACCGCCAACGTCACCATCATCGAGCGGCTCTAATCTCTCTGCGAGCGACCGTGTCTGTACGTCGACACGCCGCTTGTGGGTGTAACAAAGCGGTCGCTCGTGGCGGTTTGACGGTCAATGGTCGTGGATGACGACGCCACGGATGATGCGCCCAGCAAGCATGTCGTCGTAGGCCTCGTTGATGTCGTTGAGTTTGTACTCGGTGGTGACCGCTTCGTCGAGCAACAACTTGCCTTCGCGGTAGAGGCTGAGCAAGCGGGGGATGTCCGCGCGCGGATTCGCTTCGCCGTACAAGCTGCCCAGCAAGCGCTTCTGAAAAAGGGTGAACATCAACATGGGCAGTGTCGGGGTGACATCGGCCAGCGCCGCGGCAGCCGTTAGCACGACCGCGCCGCCCTTACGGACGATGTCGAGCGCCTCGCCGATCATCGGACCCTCGACCAGTCCGACGGTAAGCAGCGCCGAGTCAGCCATCACACCGCGTGTCAACTCGGCGACGAGGGCAGTGGCCTCGGGCATCGACGTGGCGAAGTGCGTCGCGCCGAACTGGAACGCCTTATCCCGCTTGCCTTCCACGGTGTCGACCACGATGATCTTCTCCGCCCCGGCCAGTCGCGCGCCCTGAATCGCGCCGCTGCCGACGCCGCCGCAGCCGATCACCACCACGGTGTCGCCGGGAGCGACGTCTGCGGTATTGACTGCCGAGCCCCATCCGCTGGTTACTCCGCAGCCGACGAGGCAGGCCCGCGAAAGGGGTAGGTCGTCGTCGATCTTTACCAGCGAGGCCTCCGATACGGTGCCGTATTGCGCGAACGTGCCCAGCAGCATCATCACACTGACATCCTGATCGCCGATGTGACGCCGGTAGCTTCCGTCGAGTTGGGTTCCGCTGGCCAGCATCGCGCCCAGGTCGCACAGGTTCTGACGTCCGGTCGCACACCAGCGGCAGCGACCGCACGCCGGTATGAACGACGTCACCACGTGATCGCCAGGCTTGAGATCCCTGACCCCTGGCCCGACCTCCTGCACGACCCCAGCGCCCTCATGCCCGCCGATCATCGGCAGCGGGCCCGGACTGTCGCCGGCGCGGACGTGATGGTCGGTGTGGCACAGCCCGGTCGCCTCGAAGGACACCAGGACCTCGCCTTCCTGCGGCCCATCGAGCTCGAGTTCCTCGATACGCCAGTCCTCGTTGACCCCCCAGAGGACGGCGGCGTTCATCTTCATGCGCAGACCTTAGGACCGCTCGGTGCGCCGTGGACGTGGTTCGCGCTACTGCGCGAGAGCAAGCCCGCCCAGCGCGATGATCCAGCTGGCGAAGCTGCCGACGAGGAAGTACTCGGTGACGTCGTCGATGCCGATGTTCCCGTTCTCGCGGGCCTTTTGGGCGTTGATTTCCGGGAACCGGATGATGCTCTTGGCGGCGACCACGGCGGTCGCGGCCGCGAGCTGACCGGCCAGACCCAGCCCGAGGATCAGCACCCGCTCCATCGGGCCGAGCAGGCGGCCGCCCTTGAGTCGATCGGATGGCTGAGGCTGTCCCTCGGGTTTCACCGCGCCGACGGAGCCGAGCACGAGCCGCACCAGCTGGTTGCCGGTGCCGAACTGCAGCAGCACCACCCCGACGACCATCAGTAACCGGTTCGGGCTGACACCGCCGATCCCGGGGGCATCGACCCACGACGTCCACCGCCCGGCGAGGCCGGCAACGTCAGAGTCCCAGCCGGACAACAGGAACAACGCCGCGAGTGCGATCCCGAACACCGCCAGAGGGGCGCCCTGGTGTTCGCCGGTTCGCTCGGCGCGGGCACACAGCACGACCCATCCGGCACCGGCGACGGCGGCGATCGCCAACAGCGGAAGGTCGCCGCGGTGCCACAGCCCGGACAGCGCCGCGGTGATGACCACCACGACCACCGCGGTCACCGGCGGCACCCATGCGGCTCTGGTCATTCGCCGGACCGCGTCGGCGATGCCCATCGCGATCAGCATGACCGCCAGTGCGCTCATGGCACGCTCCGCAGGTATTGCGACGCCAACATGATCAGGTCGAGGCCGTCGCGGCCGGCGCGCTGCGACACCGCCGAGGGGCTGATCCCTTCGGTGGCTGCAATGTCTTTTTTGGTTCGCTTGTTCAACAACGCCTTCACAATCCGTGTCGACCGGTCATCCAACGATCCAAGCAGGTGGTCCCGACATATCAGCGCGGCGTTGATCGCGTCCACATCGGCCCGGGCCTCGCTTCGAAAAGACGTCCGCACCAGGGCCAGACCGGGCTGGCGCTGTGCCGACGCAGTCCATTCGATCGCCTCTCGAGCCGCCCACCAGCCGGGACCGTCCTGAATGCCCGCGGTCTCGTCCAGCATGGTCACGCCGCCCCAGCCGATGCCGAACCGCACGTCGATATCGGGCGCGACGGCCAACCGTAACGACAGCGCCGCATCGATCGCGCGGCCGACACTCGTGAACGCGCCCTGGAATTCGTCGCCGACCGTGAACGCGGGCGGATCGACGGCGGCGTCGGCGACCTCGCGAAGCGCGCGGTTCGTCAGCCGGTGCACCCCGGCGCGGTCCGCAACTGTCCGTGAACCGACGACGTCACCGATCAGGGTCGCCCGCTCACCCAATGAAGCATTCGCCTTCATCTTCGGCATATGAAGAGTATAGCTTCAATATAGAGAGATTAAGCAATAACCTTCAGTCGACCAGCGCGGCCGCCGCCTGCAGGTGTTTGACGGCATCGCCGACGATCGTCGCGATGAGCTCGGCGCACGACGGCAGATCGGCAAGGATGCCCGCGACTTGACCCGAGGCCAGCACTCCGGCGTCCGTGTTGCCCTCGACCAGACCCGCCTTCAACAGCATCGGGGTGTTGGCGGCCATCACCACCTGCGCCCAGCTCAGCTCCTTGCCGTGGCGCATCTCGATGCCGTCGCTGATCATCGACCGCCAGGTCATCTGCGACATCTTCTTGAACTTCTGCGCATTTCGCACCGCGGCACTGAATCCGCGTAACCGCGAACCGCTTTCCAGCTTCTCGACCAACCCCGTTCGCAGCACGCGGTGCGGCATGCCGTCGACGCGGGTGGACACCACGGTGCCGTCGAGGCCGGCCTCCAGGTATCGCTGCTTGACGGCGTCGGGCACCGTCGAGTCGGACGTCAACAGGAAGCGCGTCCCCATGGCGACACCCGCCGCACCGTAGGACAGCGCAGCGGCCAGACCGCGTCCATCGAAGAATCCGCCCGCGGCCACCACCGGGATGTCCACGGCGTCGAGCACGGACGGCAGCAGCAGCGTAGTGGCCACCGGGCCGGTATGGCCGCCGCCTTCTCCGCCCTGCACGATCACGGCATCGGCGCCCCAGCCCGCGACCTTCTTGGCGTGCTTGGCCGCGCCGACCGACGGGATCACCACGACGCCAGCCTCTTTGAGCTTGGCGATCAGGTCCGGCTTCGGCGCCAGCGCGAACGACGCCACCTTGACGCCCTCACGGATGAGCAGGTCCACCCGGTCGAGTGCGTCACCCGCGTCGGCGCGGATGTTGATGCCGAACGGCTTGTCCGTCGTGGACTTCACCTTCGTGACGGCGGTTTGCAGTTCGTCCAGGGCCATCGTCGCCGACGCCAGAATGCCGAGGCCGCCGGCATTCGCCGTCGCCGACACCAGCCGCGCGCCTGCCACCCAGCCCATTCCGGTCTGGACCACCGGGTGCTCGATGCCCACCAGTTCGGTCAGTGGTGTGCGCAGCCTCGGGCTTCCCCCGAGTCGCTGCGCTCCTGCCCCCAGGGAACTCATGACCGGATCTCCTTGTCCCGCAGAGCCTTGGGGTCGATGACCTCGCGGAGAAGCTTCAACTCGTCGCCCGTCGCCAATCGCGTCTGCTCCGCCTCGTCGAGACCGTGCACCTCGAAGGACGTGTTCTCGGCAACCTGGTCCGGCTCGATGCCGGGGTGCAGCGACACCGCCCGCATGGCGTGGTCCGGGCCATTGAAGTCGAAAACGCCGAGGTTCGACACCACCTGGTACACGTTGACGAACCGGTATGCCGGGTTGTCGGGATCCACCTTGTCCCAACCGATCCCGGACACCACGTCGACGGTGTCGCAGAACACCCGCTTGGAGTGATTGCCGACCCAGTAGCTGGTGGCGTGGTTGATCGTGTTGCCCGGCGCGCCCCGCACACCGAACATCTGACGGGTCGGGTGCTGCAGCGGCCCGAACGCCGACAGGTTCTGGTTGCCGTACCGGTCGATCTGGTTCGCGCCCATCACCACGTGGCGACGTCCCCATGCGAGTGTCTCGAAGACCCGCCCGAACGGCATCCAGCCCTCGATTGCGCCTGCCGCGCCGATCGCCGGTGTATCGGCCAGAAGCCGGGCCTCGCCGTCGGTGAGCAGGATGTCGGGGGAGAACGTCAGCCGGGCCAGGCGGGCGCCGATCGACACCATCGTGGCCATCGGGCTGACCATGATCTCGCCGGCGTCGCGGAACAGTTCGGCGCACGCGACGGCGCAAACCTCTGCGCGGCTTACTGAAATCACTTGGCCGCCTCCTGGAACTTTCGCACCGCCGCCTGATAGTCGGCTTCGTCGCCCGATAGGTAGGTGGCGACGAACTCCTGCCACGTCTCGTCCGACGCGGCCGCTTCGGCGTAGTGCCGTTGGAACTTCTCGTCCCGCTTGTAATCGGGTTCGGCGGTGGTGAAGTGGGCGCCGTTGGGGGCCTCGACGACGCTGTCGACCATCATCCGGTTGATCAGCAGCGCTTGCGGCGGAACGGATTTCACCAGCTTCGTCGGTCGGCACCACCCGTTCGACAGAGAGGAAGCGCTTGTGTGCGGCCATCAGGTACAGGTCGTCGAAGTAGGGGTCGATACCCGTGTAGGCCGCATTACCCTGCTCGTCGCCGATGTTCAGATGGACGAACGCCGCATCGAGGTTCAGCGCGGGCATCGCGACGAGTTCCTCGTAGCCGCCGCCGGTGGGGTACGGGGACTTCACCGTCTTGAGCTCGTCGCCCCAGAACGCGCGGACATCGCTGCCGAGGCCGGCACGGATCGGCAGGAACGGAAGCCGTTGCGCCGCAGCCTGCAAGCCGCATCGCAGCATGCCTTCGTCCATCTCACGCGCCTCGATCGACCCGGTGGTGCGCGCCTTGGCGAACCACGGGTCGTAGAACGGCGCCGAATCCAGCGACACGAAGCCGTAGTAGACCCGTTTGACCTTGCCCGCCGAGCAGAGCAACCCGAGGTCGGGGCCGCCGTAGGTCACGACGCTCAGGTCCGTGACGTCGGTCCGCAGCAGCGCCCGCACGAACGCCATCGGCTTGCGGCGCGACCCCCAGCCGCCGATGCCGATCGTCATGCCGCTCTCGACGGAGGAGACCGCCTCGTCGAGCGTGGTCCGCTTGTCTGTCATTTTTTCCCCAGTCGTCCCCTGCGCTGCGCGCGTGGGCCCATCGCTCCGGCCCGCCGGATCATTCCTTGTCCTTCTTCGACGTTCCGGCGAACGCATCGCGGTGCTCGTCGGACACCCCGGACAGGTTGAGCTCGAACGTAAAGCCTTGCTCCATCCGGTAACTGGAGTTGACCTTCTGGACGTCGATCAGGTTCAGCGCCTCCTTGGCCGCGCGGATGACCCTGGTGTCCTTCGACGCAATGTCACGCGCAACCCGTAGGGCGGCCTCGTCGAGCTCGGCGCGCGGTACCACTTCGTGCACCGACCCGAAGTGGTGCAGGGTCGCGGCGTCGACGGTGGCGGCCGTGAAGAACAGTCGGCGCATCATGTGCTGCGGCACCAGACGCGACAGATGGGTGGCCGCGCCGAGAGCGCCGCGCTCCACCTCGGGCAGGCCGAATGTCGCGTCGTCGGAGGCGACGATCACGTCGGCGTTGCCGACCAGGCCGATCCCGCCGCCCACGCAGAAACCGTTGACCGCGGCGACGACGGGGACCGCGCACTCGTACACGGCGCGGAACGCCTCGTAGCAGCCGCGGTTGGCGTCGATGAGCGCGGTGAAGCCCTCGGTTTTCTGCATCTCCTTGATGTCGACACCGGCGTTGAAGCCGCGTCCCTCGGCCCGCAGGATCACCACGTGGGTGGACTGGTCGCGACCCGCCGCCGTGATGGCGTCGGCGAGCTCGAACCAGCCGCGGGACGGGATCGCATTGACCGGCGGGTAGTCGACGGTGACCGAGACGATGCCCGGCTCGACCGATTTGGTGGTGATTGTCATCAATGACTCCTGCTGGGGGTCGGCTACCTAAGCAAGCACTTGCTTGGTACGCTAGCACAGTGACCGACGGGGCTGACAGTGCTGGTTCGACGGGCATCAACCTGCAACTGAGCGGTCGGGTCGTGCTCGTGACCGGCGGTGTGCGCGGCGTCGGCGCCGGGATCAGCGCCGTCTTCGCCGCCCAGGGCGCCACGGTCGTGACGTGCGCGAGGCGGGCCGTCGAAGGGCTGCCGTATGACTTCCATCCCTGCGACGTCCGCGACGATGAGTCGGTGAAGTCGCTCATCGAGGCGATCGTCGGCCAGCACGGCCGGCTCGACGTGGTGGTCAACAACGCGGGTGGGTCGCCCTACGTTCCCGCCGCCGAAGCGTCGGCGAAGTTCAGCTCCAAGATCATCGAACTGAACCTGCTTGGGCCGCTGTCTGTTTCGACCCATGCGAACGCGGTGATGCAAAACCAGGAGAGCGGCGGATCGATCGTGAACATCGCCAGCGTCAGCGGCAGGCGTCCCACGCCGGGCACAGTTGCCTACGGCGCCGCCAAGGCCGGCCTGGAGAACATCACGAGCACGCTCGCGGTCGAGTGGGCCCCGAAGGTCCGGGTGAACTCGGTGGTCGTCGGCATGGTGGAGACCGAACAGTCCGAATTGTTCTACGGTGACGCGGATTCCGTCGCCGCCATCTCGAAGAACGTGCCGCTCGGCAGGCTCGCGAAGCCGGCCGACGTCGGCTGGGCCGCGGCCTTCCTGGCGTCGGACGCCGCCTCCTACATCAGCGGTGCCTCGCTCGAAGTGCACGGCGGCGGTGAACCGCCCCACTACCTGGCCACCACGACAGCTGACATCAAATAACCAAGGAGACGAAGAATATGGGACTGCTCGACGGCCGCGTGGTCATCGTGACGGGTGCGGGTGGCGGTATCGGGCGCGCGCATGCGCTGGCGTTCGCCGCCGAAGGGGCGCGCGTGGTGGTGAACGACATCGGCGTCGGCCTCGACGGATCGCCTGCGGGCGGTGGCAGCGCCGCGCAGGGCGTCGTCGACGAAATCACCGCTGCCGGTGGCGAAGCCGTCACCAGCGGTGCCAACGTCGCCGACTGGGCGCAGGCCGAAGGCCTCATCCAGACCGCCGTCGAGTCCTTCGGTGGGTTGGACGTACTGGTGAACAATGCGGGCATCGTGCGTGACCGGATGTTCGCCAACACCAGCGAAGACGAGTTCGACGCCGTGATCGCCGTGCACCTCAAGGGGCACTTCGCCACCATGCGCCACGCCGCGGCCTACTGGCGCGCGCAGTCCAAGGCGGGCAGCACCCCAGATGCCCGCATCATCAACACCAGCTCGGGTGCCGGTCTGCAGGGCAGTGTCGGGCAGGCGAACTACAGCGCCGCGAAGGCGGGCATCGCGGCCATGACGCTGGTGGCCGCCGCCGAAATGGGCCGCTACGGCGTCACCGTCAACGCGATCGCGCCGTCCGCCCGAACTCGCATGACCGAGACGGTCTTCGCCGACATGATGTCCACCCAGGGCAACGACTTCGACGCGATGGCGCCGGAGAACATCTCGCCATTGGTGGTGTGGCTGGGCAGTGTCGAGTCACGCGACGTCACCGGCAGGATGTTCGAGGTCGAGGGCGGCATCGTGCGCGTCGCCGAGGGCTGGGCCCACGGACCTCAGATCGACAAGGGAGCTCGATGGGACCCGGCGGAGTTGGGGCCCGTGGTGGCCGATCTGCTGGGCAAGGCCCGTCCACCGGTACCCGTATTCGGCGCCTGACCGACTACTTCTTGAGACGTCGACTGCCGCCGTGCCAATCCTCTTGCTTGCCAACTGATTCAGTGTCGACACCGAAGCTGGCCAGCTGAGGCCGTTCCCGCAGGCTGCGCTTGAGCTCGGCGAAGCCGCCGAACGACGCCAGTCCGACGACGTGATCCCACAATGCACCCGCGTCGTCGCGACTGGGCAGCCTGCTGATCACCGGGCCGAAGAACGCCGTGCCGTCCGGCGGCTGGAAATGCAGGATCGGCGTGCCGACGTCGCGACCCGTCAGGGCCAGCGCCTCCTCGGTCTCTGCGCGGATCAGCTCGTCCCACGACGTGTCGTCGAGCGCGTCGGCCAATTCCATTGGCAGTCCGGCATTGTCCAGCAGCGGCTCGAGCACGCGCCGCGCGCCTTGATCGGCGCCCGACAGCGGATCGACCTCACGTGACGTGTCGAAGATCCGGGTGCCGATCGCTTCGTACAGCGGGCCGACGGCTTCGCGGCCGTGCTCGGCACGCGCACGTGCGGCGACCCGCAGCAGCCGAAGGCCCGCGGTGTGCCCGGCCTCGTACTCCGGCGGGAAATGGGCGTCATAGTCGATGTGCGCGTTGAGAATTCGCAGCGAGATGAACCGCCAGTCCACTTGGTACTCGCGCTGTTCGGCGACCATGCGCACCCACTTGCTGGTCATCCACGCGAACGGGCAGACAGGATCGAAGTAGAAGTGCAGGTCGTATGCCGCCGTCATGGCGGCCATCCTAGGACGTGATCAGGAACGGGCGGACGATCGCCCGGATGTGATGGATCTGGCCGTCGTCGGCGGGGATCAAAAACGTCTCGTCAACATGCGCGCCTACCCGGCGACCGGCGAGCGAGGGCTTGGTGACCATATCGAATCGAGCCCGGACCCGGTCCCCTTCAACCGTGAACTCCGGCGTCGTCGCCGACTGGATGACGCGGTACTGCGGGCCGCCATTGAGGCTGCGGCGCAGGTGTTCTCCCGAGAATCCCGTCTTGATGCCGAACTCGATGCGGATGCAGCCCGGGGCGAACGGCACTGTGCTCGCGTCGTGACTCACCAGCGCGTCGATGTAGGCCTTGGCGGCCGCGATCTGTTTTGCCTCGGTGTTGACGTCGGTCTCGGACATCAGATCCGCTCGAGGACGGTGCCGGTGGACAGCGCCCCGCCGGCACACATGGTGACCAGCGCGGTGCTCTGATCGGTGCGCTCCAACTCGTGCAGCGCCGTGGTGATCAGCCTGCTGCCCGTGCTGCCGACCGGATGGCCCAGTGCGATCGCGCCGCCGTTGACGTTGACCTTGTCCATGTCCGGGTTGTGCACCCGAGCCCAGGACAGCACGACCGACGCGAACGCCTCGTTGATCTCGGTGATGTCGATATCGCCCATCTTCATCCCGGCCTTCTCCAGCACCTTGGACGTGGACTGCACGGGACCGTCGAGGTGGTAGTACGGCTCCGCGCCGATCAACGCCTGGCTGACGATCCGCGCCCGCGGCCGGAGCCCGAGCGCCTTGGCCTTGTCCTCGTCCATCCACAGCACCGCGGCGGCGCCGTCGGAAATCTGCGACGACGTGCCCGCGGTGTGGATGCCGCCGTCGATCACCGGCTTCAGCCCCGCCAGGCCCTCCAGCGTGGTGTCGCGCAGGCCCTGGTCGCGGGTCACGAAGGCACGCTCGGACGTGGGCTGCTTCTGCTCATCGAGCACCGGCGCCTCGATCGGGCTGATCTCGCGGTCGAATCGGCCCTCGGCCCACGCCTGCTTGGCCCGTTGCTGCGACTGGAAGCCCCACTCGTCGATGTCCTCACGGGTGATGCCCCTGCGCTTGGCGATCCGCTCGGCGGCGGTGAACTGGTCCGGCAGGTCGATGTCCCACGATGCGGGCCGGAGCACAGTGCGGTCGGGTCCCGCATTGGCGCCCAGCCCGATCACGCTCATCGACTCGATGCCGCAGGCGACGCCGACGTCGATGGCGCCGGCGGCGATGAGTCCGGCGATCAGGTGGTTGGCCTGTTGCCCGCTGCCGCACTGGCAGTCCACGGTGGTCGCGCCGATGTGCTCCGGCAAACCGGCGACCAGCCATGCCACCCGGCTGATGTTGTTGGACTGCGCGGCGAACTGCGTCACGCATCCGCCGATGACCTGCTCGACCTCGGCGGGGTCGATGCCCGCCTTCTCGACCACCGCCCTCTGCACGGCTCCGAGAAGCTCGGTCGGATGCAGGCCCGACAACCATCCATTCCGCTTGCCGATGGGGCTGCGGGTGGCCTCAACGATTACAGGGTTACCCATCCCGCCAGGCTAGAACACGTTTCATTACTCTGACAAGCGACGATGCCGCCGAGTCTTTGATCTGCGCAGAAGCCATGTTTTACTGGCACTAGAACACGTTGCAATAAGGAGTGCTTTCCTATGCCATGCCCGATTTCGCCCGACTTCGACTTCCTGGACGCGACCCTGAACCTCGAGCGTCTACCTGTCGAGGAGCTTGCCGAGCTCCGCAAGTCTGAGCCCGTCCACTGGGTCGATGTGCCCGGCGGTACCGGAGGGTTCGGCGACAAAGGCTATTGGCTCGTCACCAAGCACTCCGACGTCAAAGAGGTATCCAAGCGCAACGACATCTTCGGCAGCTCGCCGGACGGCGCGATTCCCACTTGGCCACAAGCGATGACCCGCGACGCGATCGATCTGCAGAAGGCCGTCCTGCTGAACATGGACGCGCCGCAGCACACCCGCCTGCGCAAGATCATCTCCCGCGGCTTCACCCCGCGCTCCGTCGGTCGGCTGGAGGACGAACTGCGGACCCGCGCCGAGAACATCGCGAAGGCCGCGGCCGCCGAGGGCACTGGCGACTTCGTCGAACAGGTGTCGTGCGAGCTGCCGCTGCAGGCGATCGCCGGCCTGCTGGGCGTGCCACAGGAGGACCGCGACAAGCTCTTCCGCTGGTCCAACGAGATGACGGCGGGCGAAGACCCGGAGTACGCCGACGTCGACCCGGCGATCTCGTCGTTCGAGCTGATCACCTACGCCATGAAGATGGCCGAGGAGCGGGCCAAGAACCCGACCGACGACATCGTGACGCAGCTGATCGAGGCCGACGTCGAGGGCGAGAAGCTCTCCGACGACGAGTTCGGCTTCTTCGTGGTGATGCTCGCGGTCGCGGGCAACGAGACCACCCGCAACTCGATCACCCACGGCATGATCGCGTTCTCGCAACACCCCGAGCAGTGGGAACTGTACAAGAAGGAACGTCCCGAGACCGCCGCCGACGAGATCGTCCGCTGGGCCACGCCCGTGTCGGCGTTCCAGCGCACCGCGCTCGAGGACGTCGAACTCGGTGGCGTCAAGATCAAGCAGGGCGAGCGCGTGGTGATGTCCTACCGCTCAGCCAACTTCGACGATGAGGTGTTCGAGAACCCGCACGCCTTCGACATCCTGCGAAGCCCCAACCCGCACGTCGGCTTCGGCGGTACCGGCGCGCACTACTGCATCGGCGCGAACCTCGCGCGAATGACCATCAATCTCATCTTCAACGCCGTCGCCGACGCGATGCCGGATCTCAAGCCCATCGGCGAGCCCGAGCGGCTCATGTCGGGGTGGCTGAACGGCATCAAGCACTGGCAGGTTGACTACACGGGGAAGTGTCCGGTCAGCCACTGACCCCGCAGGCGAATCAAGGAGGATTCGGGTGGACTTCAGTCCCGATGAAGGGCAACAGGCTGTCGCCGACGTCGTCACATCCGTGCTGGACCGCGACAACAGCTGGGAGGCGCTGGTCGCAGGCGGTGTGACGGCACTTGGCTTGCCTGAGCGCCTCGGCGGCGACGACGTCGGCCTGTCCGAACTCGCGACGGCACTCACCGAGATCGGCAGGCGCGGCACCACCGGCCCCGCCCTGGCCGTTCTCGGCGCCACCGTCGTGCTCATGGATTTGGCGTCCGACCCACAGCAGGACCGCTACCTCGCCGGGTTGGCCACGGGCTCGGTCGTGACGCCGGCCCTCAACGAGCCCGGCGCCGCCCTTCCTGAAAGGCCGGCGGTGACGCTCGCGGACGGGCGGCTCAACGGCACGAAGATCGGCGTTCCCTATGCGGGGCAAGCGGACTGGATGATCGTGACTGCCGACACCGGTGTCGTGGTGGTGCCGGCGAACGCCGCCGGTGTTGCGGCGACCAAGACGCCGACGTCCAACCACTCCGACGAGTACGTGGTGACGTTCTCCGATGTCGCCGTCTCGAACGACGACGTGCTGGGGGGCGCGCAGCCGAAACGCGTCAACCAGTTGGCGCTCGCGACCACGGGTGCGTTCGCGGCGGGGCTGGTCGCCGGCGCGCTGCGCCTGACCGCCGACTACGTCGCCAATCGTGAGCAGTTCGGCAAGCCGCTGTCGACGTTCCAGACAGTGGCCGCACAGCTGGCCGAGGTGTACATCGCCTCCCGCACACTGACATTGGCGGCGACGTCGGTGGTGTGGCGGCTCTCCGAAGGCCGCGACGCCGACGAAGACACCGACATCCTCGGCTACTGGCTGGCTTCGCAGGCACCCCCGGTGATGCAGATCTGCCACCACCTGCACGGCGGCATGGGCATGGACATCGCCTACCCGATGGATCGCTACTACTCGACGATCAAGGACCTGGCCCGGCTGCTGGGCGGTCCTTCACACCGTCTCGACCTTGTGGGAGCGCAATGTACATCGAGCTGACCCCCGAGCAACGGCAGCTGCAAGCCGAACTGCGGCAATACTTTTCGAATCTCATCTCGCCCGAAGAGGCCAAGGAGATGGAGGCCGACCGGCACGGCAAGGCCTACCGCGCGGTGATCAAGCGGATGGGCTCCGACGGCAAACTCGGCGTCGGCTGGCCCAAGGAATTCGGCGGCCACGGCTTCGGTCCGATCGAGCAGTCGATCTTCGTCAACGAGGCGCATCGCGCCGACGTGCCGCTGCCCGCCGTCACGCTGCAGACCGTCGGGCCGACGTTGCAGGCGTACGGCACCGAACTGCAGAAGAAGAAGTTCCTGCCGGGCATCCTGGCCGGCGAGGTGCACTTCGCGATCGGATACACCGAACCGGAGGCGGGCACCGACCTGGCGTCGTTGCGCACCACCGCGGTCCGTCACGGCGACGAGTACATCGTGAACGGCCAGAAGGTCTTCACCACCGGCGGCCATGATGCCGACTACGTCTGGCTGGCGTGCCGCACCGATCCGGAAGCCGCCAAGCACAAGGGTATTTCGATGCTGATCGTGGACACCACGGATCCCGGCTACTCGTGGACGCCGATGATCCTGTCCGACGGCGCCCACCACACCAACGCCACGTACTACAACGACGTTCGGGTACCCGCCGACATGCTCGTCGGCGAGGAGAACGGCGGCTGGCGCCTGATCACCACTCAACTCAACAACGAGCGGGTGATGCTGGGCCCGGCCGGGCGGTTCGCGGCCCTGTACGACCGCATACACGCTTGGGCGGCCAAGCCGGGGAGCAATGGGGACACCCCGCTCGACCATGACGACGTCAAGCGCTCACTCGGTGAACTCAAGGCCATGTGGCGCATCAACGAGTTGCTGAACTGGCAGGTGGCCGCGGCGGGCGAGACCATCGATGTCGCCGACGCAGCGGCGACGAAAGTGTTTGGCACGGAGCGTATCCAGTACGCCGGGCGACTGGCCGAGGAGATCGTCGGAGCACACGGCAATCCGGCCGATCCAGACACCGCCGAGCTCCTCGAGTGGCTCGACAGCCAGACCAAACGGAACCTGGTGATCACGTTCGGTGGAGGCGTGAACGAGGTGATGCGCGAGATGATCGCCGCTGCCGGCCTGAAGGTCCCGAGGGTGCCGCGGTGAGTGCCATCGAAGACATCCAGCAGGCGGCGGAGAAGGTCAAGGCCGAGGGAAAGAGCAAGCCGCGGGCCGGTCGGCATCCGGTAAACCAGCCGATGGTCGACCATTGGCTCGACGCGATGGGTGACAAGAACCCGATCTATGTCGACGAGGCCGCGGCCAAAGCTGCCGGCCACCCGGGCATCGTTGCTCCGCCCGCGATGATCCAGGTCTGGACGATGGCAGGCCTCGGCGGTGAGCGTGCGCCAGACGACCCACTTACCAAGATCCTCGGGTTGTTCGACGACGCAGGGTATATCGGCGTGGTCGCAACCAACTGCGAGCAGACCTACCACCGGTACCTGCGGCCGGGCGAGGAGGTCAGCATCACCGCCGAGTTGACCGATGTGGTCGGCCCCAAGAACACCGCACTCGGTGAGGGCTTCTTCATCACTCAGCGGATCAGCTGGCAGGTCGGTGACGAGGATGTCGCCGAGATGATGTGGCGCATCATGAAGTTCAGGCCCGCCGATGCTGATCAGTCGGCACCGGTGCCCGACGATCTCGACGCGGACTCGATGATGCGACCGGCGTCGTCGCGCGACACCAAGTTCTTCTGGGACGGGGTCAGCGCACATGAGCTGCGGATCCAGAAGCGCGGCGACGGCAGTCTGCACCATCCGCCGGTGCCCGCGCTCTGGCAGGACAAGGACGCCCCGATCGACTACGTCGTGGCGTCGGGCGAGGGCACGGTGTTCAGCTTCGTCGTGCACCACGCGCCGAAGGTCCCCGGGCGCACGCTGCCGTTCGTCATCGCACTCGTCGAACTCACCGAAGGGGTCCGGATGCTCGGTGAGCTCCGCAACGTGGACCCCGCGACCGTGGAGATCGGAATGCCTGTCCGCGCAATGTATATCGACTTCCCCGAAGGGGACAGCGGCCCGGCGTGGACGCTGTACGCATGGGAGCCCGCCTGATGAGCGCACCAACTATCGAAGTCGGGACGAAGCTCCCGGAGCTGTCGCTCTATGGTGATCCCACGTTCATCGTGTCGACCGCGATCGCCACTCGTGACTACCAGGACGTGCACCACGACCGCGACAAGGCGCAATCCAAGGGGTCGAAGGACATCTTCGTCAACATCCTCACCGACACCGGTCTGGTGCAGCGCTACATCACCGACTGGGCCGGGCCGAACGCGATCATCAAGTCAATCGGGCTGCGGTTGGGCGTGCCGTGGTACGCGTATGACACCGTGACGTTCAAGGGCGAGGTGACGGCGGTCGAAAACGGGCTCGTCACGGTGAAAGTCGTAGGCAGCAACAGCCTCGGCGACCACGTGATCGCGAACTCCACGTTGACGATCGGGGTGGACCGCCTGATGCCAGGCCCGCTATCACGAAAAGCGGCCATCGTCGGGATCGGTGCCACCGACTTCTCGAAGAACTCTGGACGCAGCGAGCTGCGACTCGCCTCCGAGGCCGTACTCGACGCCCTCGACGATGCAGGGCTGACGCCGGCCGATGTCGACGGCATGGTCACGTTCACGATGGACTCGAACACCGAGGTCGCGATCGCGCGGGCCACGGGCATCGGCGAGTTGAAGTTCTTCTCCAAGATCCACCACGGCGGTGGTGCGGCCTGTGCAACGGTCCAGCAGGCGGCGATCGCCGTCGCGACCGGAGTCGCGGATTGTGTTGTCGCGTACCGGGCTTTCAACGAACGGTCGGGCCAGCGCTTCGGCCAGGTGCAGCTGCGGTTGGTGGAGAACGCGGACTCGACCGGCGTCGACAACTCGTTTTCGTATCCACACGGACTGTCCACGCCGGCCGCGCAGGTGGCGATGATCGCCAAGCGCTACATGCACTTGTCCGGGGCTACGAGCAAGGACTTCGGAGCGGTGTCGGTGGCTGATCGCAAACATGCCGCCAAGAACCCCAAGGCGTACTTCTACGAAAAGCCGATAACCATTGAGGACCACCAGAATTCGCGGTGGATCGCCGAGCCCCTACGGCTGCTGGACTGCTGCCAGGAGACGGACGGCGGCGTGGCCCTGGTAGTGACGTCGGCGGAACGCGCGAAGGATCTGAAGAACCGGCCCGCGGTCATCGAGGCCGCGTCGCAGGGTTCCAGCCCAGACCAGTACTCGATGGTCAGCTACTACCGGCCCGAGCTGGGGCTACCCGAGATGGGTCTGGTCGGCAGGCAGCTGTGGGAGCAGTCTGGGCTGACGCCAACCGATATTCAGACCGCGATCCTCTACGACCACTTCACGCCGTTCACGCTGATTCAGCTGGAGGAGTTGGGATTCTGCGGGAAGGGCGAGGCCAAGGATTTCGTCGCCGACGGTGCGATCGAAGTCGGCGGCAGGCTCCCCATCAACACTCACGGCGGCCAGCTCGGCGAGGCGTACATCCACGGGATGAACGGGATCGCCGAAGGTGTGCGGCAATTGCGTGGATCGTCGGTGAACCAAATCGACGACGTTGAACACGTTCTGGTGACTGCCGGCACGGGCGTTCCAACTTCTGGCCTCATCCTCGGCTGAAAGCTCCGACACCGGTCTCCTGAGCAAGAGCCGATCCCTTAGCGCGCAATCGGGTAGGCGATGGCGCGCGCCTGCCGGCGATGGCTACACCGCCTTCACCGCCGGCGAACACTTAACCTTCGCTAACTAACTTTGCCCAAGATGGTTTCGCGATCCACAAAAGGCCAGTCTAGGACTGTGCCGGGGCCCTCATCAGCGATATCGCTTAAAAAAACTAGACATATTGCTAGATCTGCACGTTCACGTAGATCTTGACGCTGATGTAAATACTTAGACACTGAAGTTAATTCCAGATGAACCGGCATGATGACTGGTCAAGGGCCGGTTGGGGGTGCGGTTCCCGCTTCCGGGCTAGGCGTGGCAATGCTATCTCACCCTTGAACCTACAAAGATTTGCTAGAATCGCCTTGCGGTGCAAAAGTGCGAGTGGTAGCTTCCATAACTCAAGGGAGGCGTTCGCTTCGGACGTTGAACGGACAGCTAATTTTCAGAAATTTGCACATACGCCGAATCCCGGACCGGGGGCCTACGGCTGTCAAACAGAAAGGGAGGGGACTCGTGCCAGATCAAAAAGCGCGTCTTTGCACGTCACCTTCGTCGCTACGGCCATTACTGACTCGGCGCGCCTGCCGCTCATGGCGCGATTCGAAGACCGGCGGAGTCGGCGCACCCCTCGCTGACTCCGCCGGTTCCATCGGTGGGTGCGCTCGTATCCGGGCCGTGGGGTAAGGCCATGGTCATTCAGCAGGGCTCCAGTCCACTGGCTGGAGTCCCAGTAGCCAAATCGACCTTGGGGCGCGCTGAGCTCACCGTCGTCAGACCCGTGGCGGAGCCGCACAAGCAGCTGCTCGGCCGTTCGAGCTGGGAACGGCGATACACCAATAATCTTCGGATCACGGACACCGTTCGTGGTCTGCGCCGCCGTGCTACTGGCGCAATACGTGCGATTCGGCAGCACGTCCAGCCGCCGACGATGGCGATGAGCCACTACGAAACGGCCTACTCGGCGGTCCTCGTCGCTGATCTGGCTGTCCGCTCTTGCCGGCTTCCGTACCCGGTCGCCGAAGTACATCGGTGCCGGGATCGAGGAGTATCGGCGGGTAGTGGCGGCGTCGTTCTGGACATTCGGCGCGGTGGCCATCGCGGAACTGCTTATGAAGCTCGAGGTGTCGCGGGGCTACCTCGCGGTGGCGCTTCCCGTGGGAATCGCTCGGCCTGGTCCTGAGTCGATGGAAGTGGCGCGACCACGTCATCCGCCAGCGCGCGAGCCGGCCGATATCAGACCGCGGTGCTGGCGATCGGAGACAGCGAGGCGGTCGCGAATCTCGCGAGCGAGCTGGCCGGCGATCCCGGACAATGGATATCAGGTCGTCGGAATCGGCGATACCCGGCATACGGGGCTCCGCGAGGGCGAATACCTCACCATCAACGGTCAGGCAGGTCCCGATCGTCGGTGGGGAAGGCCAAGTTGTTGCAGGCGATCCAAAGCTGCGGCGCCGACACAGTGGCGATTGCGGGCACAGAGCACTTCGGCGTAAAGGGCATCCGCAGGCTCATCTGGGAGCTCGAGCCGATGAACGTCGAACTAGTGGTGTCGCCCGGCGTCATGGATGTCGCGCGCTCTCGACTGGTCATGCGGCCGATCGCCGGTCTACCGCTGCTCTACATCGACAAGCCGCAGTACCAGGGTGCAAAGAGGTTGCAGAAGCGCGCATTCGACTTCTGCTTCGCATTGGCGGCGCTCACGGTCAGTCTCGCCAGTCCTTCTCGTCACCGCAGCGGCGATCAAGCTGACCAGCAAGGGCCCGGTCTTCTACTCCGTCGGAACGCATCGGCATCGACGGCAGGCCGTTCCCGATGTTGAAGTTCCGCACCATGGTCGAGGATGCCGACAACGAACTGGCGAACCTGCTCGGCGCCAACGAGAGTGACGGTCTGCTCTTCAAGATGCGCAACGACCCGCGAATCACACCGGCATCGGCCGGATATTGCGCCGGTTCAGCATCGACGAACTGCCGCAGTTCATCAACGTGCTTCGGCAGGAGATGAGTGTCGTCGGTCCTCGGCCGCCGTTGAGGCGCGAAGTCGAGCAGTACGACGACGACGTGCAGCGCAGGCTGCTCGTCAAGCCCGGCGTCACAGGCCTGTGGCAGGTCAGCGGACGATCCGATCTGCCGTGGGACAAGGCAGTCCGGCTTGACCTCTCATACGTCGACAACTGGTCGATGGTCGGCGACATCTTGATCATCGCGAAGACAGTGCAAGCGGTACTTCGCGCGCAGGGGAGCCTACTGAGATGCGGTGCCGACTGTGTGACTCGATCCGCCTGGTGAGCGTCCTGGACCTGGGCGCCACCCCGCCGTGCGAGAAGTTCCTTACCGCCGACGAACTCGACGCTCCCGAGCCCACCTATCCGCTGCACCTGCGGCTGTGTGAAGACTGCCTGCTCCTGCAGATTCCCGCGCTGATCACTCCGGAGGACACCTTCACGGAGTACGCGTACTTCTCGTCGTACTCCGACAGCTGGGTGCAGCACGCGAAGACGTTCGTCGACGATGCCGCACGAGCGTCTCGGGCTCGGCGACGACTCGTTCGTGGTCGAAGTCGCGAGCAACGACGGGTATCTGCTCCAGCATGCGGTCGCCAGGGGAATACCGTGCCTGGGCATCGAGCCGTCGGTCAATGTCGGAGCCGCCGCGCGGCAGCGTGGCGTGCCGACCGCGACGGCATTCCTCGACGAGCAACCTGGCCGCTGCCGTGCGAGCCGAGCACGGTCCGGCAGACCTCGTGGTCGCGAACAACGTCTACGCCCACATCCCGGATCTTCTCGGCTTCACCCGATCGCTGCGTGGACTGCTCGCCGACGACGGCTGGCTGAGCATCGAGGTGCACCACGCGCTGAACCTCGTCGACCTCGGCCAGTTCGACTCGATCTACCACGAGCATTTCCAGTACTACACGGTGCTGTCCGCCACGCCGCGCGCTCGCCACGGCGGGCCTGGCGGTCGTCGACGTCGAACTGTCTCGACACCCACGGCGGCTCGATCCGGATCTGGGCGCGTCCGGAAGAGTCCGCCGGGCCGCCGAGCTTCGCGGGTCGCCGAGGTGCTGCGACTCGAGCGAGAAGCCGGGCTGCACCAAGTCGGCGGTTACCTCCGACTGCGCCGTCGGGCCGAGGCGATCCGGCACGCACTGCTGCGCTTCCTGCTCGACTGCCACGCAGAGGGCAAGCGAGTCGTCGGCTACGGCGCCCCCGGCAAGGGCAACACACTGCTGAACTACTGCGGCATCCGCAGCGATCTGCTCGAGTACACGGTCGACCGCAATCCGTACAAACACGGACGCTTCACGCCGGGACACGAATTCCGATCTACGAGCCCGACCAGATCGAGAAGGACCGGCCCGACGTCGTCCTGGTGCTGCCTTGGAACCTCGAGGCCGAGCTGACCGAACAACTCGCCTACATCGCCGAGTGGGGCGGCGAGACTCGTCTTCCCGCTGCCGACGCTGCACAGCGGCCGCACCGACTCTTGAGGACAACAGGAGGTATGGATCATGAAGGTAGTGCTGTTCTGCGGCGGTTACGGAATGCGAATGCGTAACAGCGCCGACGACGGCATGCCCAAGCCGATGCAGATGGTGGGTCCGCGGCCGCTCATCTGGCACGTGATGCGCTACTACGCCCACTTCGGCCACAAGGAGTTCATCCTGTGCCTGGGCTACGGTGCCGGCCACATCAAGAACTACTTCCTGACCTATCAGGAAGCGGCATCGAACGACTTCGTGATGCGCGGCGGGCCAAGTCGAACTGATGCAGTCCGACATCAGCGACTGGTCGATCACCTTCGTCGACACCGGACTCGAGTCGCCGATCGGCGAGCGCCTGCGTCGCGTGCGGCAAGTATCTCGATGGCGACGAGTACTTCCTGGCCAACTACGCCGACGTGCTGACCGACGCGCCGATGGACGACATCGATCGACAAGTTTCACGAGTCCGGTGCTGCCGCCTCGATGATGGTCGTTCCGCCGCAGTCGTCGTTCCACTGTGTCGAGGTCAGCGAAGCGGCGAGGTCAAGGACATCATTGCCGTCTCCGAGCTGTCCGATCTGGGAGAACGGCGGATACTTCGTGCTGTCGCAGGAGATTTTCGACTACCTGCCTCCCGGTGGATGACCTCGTCGAGGACGTCTGCGGCACGTTGGCCGGCGAAGGAAGGCTGTTCGGCTACAAGTATGACGGCTTCTGGAAGCCCGCCGACACCTTCAAGGAACGAGCCGAACTCGACAACGGATACCACCACGGCGACCGGCCGTGGATGGTGTGGGAGCACGCAGAGAACGAGCAGACGCTCGAAGCCGCTGCCGCGGTCCGATGATCGCGCTCTGCACGACCGGCGAGTCGACCGAGATCGCAGTCGTCGGAGCACATTGCGACGACATCGCGATCGGCATGGGCGGCACGCTGCTCACGCTTGACCAGAGACCATCCGGGGCTGCGGGTGCGTGGCGCTGGTGCTCTCTGGCGGCGGCACCGAACGCGAGGCGGAGGAGCGGGATGCGCTCGCCGCCTTCTGTCCCGGCGCCGACGTCGAGCTGACAGTCCTCGACATTCCCGACGGCAGGGCGCCAGCGCACTGGGCACGAATCAAGAACCACCTGAGCGACTTCCGCAGATCGTGCGATCCCGCAGGTGGTGTTCGGCCCGCAACGCGGCGACGCTCATCAAGACCATCGACTGCTTGCCGAACTGCTGCCGACCGAGTTCCGCAACCATCTTGTACTCGGCTACGAAATCCTCAAGTGGGAGGCGGACACTCCGCGCCCGACGATCTTTCACCCGCTGGATACTGTACCTCGCCGAGGAGAAGGCGCGCCTGCTGTTGAAGCACTATCCATCGCAGGTCGGCTCACGACTGGTTCGACGAGCAAGCATTCCTCGGCCTCTCCCGACTCCGCGGCGTGCAGTGTCGCAGCCAGCACGCCGAGGGATTCGTCTTGGAGAAGGCGTCCGTGACATTTTGCGCATCGCAGCGCTGAGAAGACTTCGTGAAAGGACAGAAGATGCGCGTACTCGTGACAGGTCACCAGGGTTATCTCGGCACGGTGATGGTGCCGATCCTGCAGGGCGCCGGACATGACGTAACCGGACTGGACTCGGGCCTTTTCGAAGACTGCGTGCTCGGGACGGAGCCAAAGGATCCGCACGGGGTTTCACGTCGACCTGCGGGATGTGGCGATCGAGCATCTCATCGGATTCGACGCGGTCATTCATCTCGCTGCACTGTCGAATGATCCCCTCGGGGCGCTGGCGCCGGAGATCACCTATGACATCAACCACCACGCGTCGGTACGGCTGGCAAGGCTGGCGAAAGCGGCAGGAGTTCGCAGGTTTCTCTATGCATCCACCTGTTCGGTGTACGGGGCGGCAGGCGAGGACCTGGTGATCCGAGGATGCGCCGTTGCGGCCGTTGACGCCCTACGCGGAGAGCAAGGTCCGTGTCGAGGACGACGTGGCCGCACTCGGCGACGCCTCGTTCTCGCCGGTGTTCCTGCGTAACGCAACCGCGTTCGGCTTCTCGCCGCGCCTGCGCGCCGACATCGTGCTGAACAACCTTGTCGGACATGCCGTTCTGACCGGGGATGTGCGAGTGCTCTCCGACGGCACCCCGTGGCGGCCGTTGGTGCACGCCCGGGACATCGCCGCAGCGTTCCTCGATCGCGCTCGAGGCTCCAGTCGACAAGGTGCACTGCCGTGCATACAACGTCGGAACCGAAGCGAACAATCTCACCGTCGCCGAAATCGCGCAGAGCGGTCGTCGATGTGGTGCCCGGCGCGAAGCTGTTGATCACCGGCGAATCGGGCCCCGATCCGCGATCGTACCGAGTGGACTTCTCGGCGTTCCGCAACGCGCTCGGCTTCGAAGCGGCGTGGTCGATTCCCGACGGTGCCGCCGAACTCTATCGGGAGTACACCTCGGCCGGGCTCACCGCCGACGGATTTCGCCAAGAAGTTCACCCGGCTGCCCCACCTGGAAGCATTGCGCGACAACGGTGTTCTCGACGAATCGTTGCGAAGAGGATCACGCCAGGTGTGTGAGCAGTTCGGCCCAGCTTCCGGCGCCGGCATCGCGCGGCGAGACCGCCGACACCGGCAGCGGCCAGTCGATCGCAAGGTCGGGGTCGTTGTAAGCGACCCCGATGATCTTCGGCAGGATCGTGCGGGCGGTCGATCCGGTAGCAGACGTCGGCCGTGGCAGTCAGCGCCTGGAACCCGTGCAGAAAACCGGGCGGCACATACAGATGCCGAAAGTCGTCATCGTCGAGCAGAAATGCCTGCTGCGCTCCGAACGTCGGCGACTCTCTCCGAATGTCGACGAGCACGTCGTGGATGGCGCCGTTGGCGCAGCGCACCAGTTTCGCTTCACCACGCCCGGAGCGGGCATGCATGCCGCGGATCACTCCCTTCGCCGAACGCGATTGCGAATCCTGCACGAAGGAAGCGGACATTCCCGGCACGCCGAAGTAATCGTCGAAGATATCGGCGTCGAAAGTTCGGGTGAACAGGCCGCGCTCGTCGCGGAAGGGCTGTGGGACCAGGACGAGAACGTCCGCAAGGTCTGTCGTCTCGATGCGCACAAGGAAATGCTGTCATGATCGGGTGCCGGGGATGCGCGGAATCCGTTCTCGATCGGGTGCTCGATCTGGGTAACGTTCCCGCCGCCGATCACTTCCCACACGCCGTCGGAGCCGGTGCATCCGGCGGAGATGTCGCACGGCCTGGCGATGGATGTCTGCCGAACCTGTGGACTCGCGCAGCTGGCAGACGACAACACCGTCGCGGACGAACCGCGCGGCGTCGAGCCGCAGGCGCTGAAGGACCAGGCCGAGACGGCGATCGAGCGGGTGGCTGCGGCGGGCTGGCTCCGCGGCAAGACGGTCCGCGAGTTCGGCAGCCCGCACGGTGGTACCTGGATTCCGCTGATGAACGACCGCGGGTTCGAAAGCACCCCGTTGCGGGCAGATGTGGTGCTCGACTGCTTCGGCATCATGCATGAGCCGAACCAGCGCAATGCGTTCGCTCGGCGCGCCCAGGTGACGAAGTCCAAGGGCGTGCTACTTCTGCAGTACCACTCGGTCGCCACCATCGTGCGAGCAAGGACAGTGGAATTCGCTGCGGCACGGGCACTTCGCTTATTACTCGCTCACCACGCTGACGCGGCTGCTCGGTGCGGTTGGAATGCGGGCCGTCACCGCGTGGGAATTCGATTTGTATGGCGGGACAGTCCTCATCGCTGCCGTTCACGGACAGGGTGAGCCCGACGAGTCGGTGCGACGCATCCTCGCGAAGGAGAGTGGACAGGGCATCACGAACCGCCTGGTCGTGGGCCGTCTTCAGCGCCGAGCAGACGATCATGCGAAATCGCTGCGCAGGTGGCTTGAGGAGGAGTCGAACGCCGGCCGCACGGTGTTCGCCTACGGCGCCGCGTCGCGTGCGGTGGCCCTCTTCAGCCGCGCAGGCATCGATACGAAACTGCTCCGTGGGGTCGCCGATGCCTCACCATCCAAACAAGGTAGACGGATGCCGGGAACCGACATTCCGATCGTGTCACCGAACGACCTGCTCGAGGCGAGGCCAGACCGGGTGCTGCTTGACCCTCCCCGATCTTCTGCCTGAGGTCAGCGCCCGGTTCCCAGAGCTCGAAGGTCGGTGGCAGGTTGACGGCGACTATTCCCCGAACGAATGTCGACGATGAGAGGCGGAAATCGGCATGACCACAGTGCTTTTCAATCAGAAGCTCAGCGATGACGAGCGTCGCACGCGGCTCTACGACGGTCAGGTGCTGGTCTATTCGGCGTCACCCGAGTCGCTGGCACTCGTCGAGCACGCCCGCAGCATGATCGCTGAGGCGTTCGGGTCGATTGATCCGGAGACCGCGCAGTTCAACATGCCGGTAGAGGACTTCGCGGCGCTGCTTGGCCGAACTGAAGCCGAAGTTCATTCACCACCCCGAGTCCAAACAACGGATCAGGGCGCTGCTCGAGTCGTTCGGCTGCGATCTCGATACGACCTACTTCGACGTTCCCCGAATGCGCACGTCGACGTCGAACGACTACTTGACATCGGGAATCTCCTATGCGTTTCACCCGCACCGGGATACCTGGTATTCGGCACCGTTCAGCCAACTGAACTGGTGGATCCCGATCTTCCCAGTTGTTCCGGAGAACGTGATGGCGTTCCATCCGCAGTACTGGGGCAACCCGGTCCGGAACGGATCGCGGCGCTACAACTACTACGAATGGAATCGGAGCAGCCGGCAGTACTGCCGCTCAGCACATTAAGACCGACACTCGCGACCAGCCGAAGCCGGAGGAGCCGGTGCAGCTAGAGCCTCAGGTGCGTGTCGTGCCCGAAGTGGGTGGCGTGATGATGTTCTCGGGTAACCAGTTCCACTCCACCGTTCCCAACACGTCGGGACGGACCAGGTTCAGCATCGACTTCCGGACTGTCAACATCGACGACGTGCGTCCTGCGTCGTGAGGCGCCGAACTTCGACTCCGAGTGCACAGGCACGTCGCTGCGAGACTTCCTGCGCGCCCGCGATTTCGAGCGGATCGGAGAAGACGTCGCTCTCACCTACGAGTCGTTGACGCCAGCGGATGCCTAATGGCAACCGCCGCGCCAGTCACTGCGCACTGGGGTGAACGCGCGCATCGGCCGCGTTCGAGGCTGCAAACCTTTCCTTCTTGACAAGGGGAAGCAGCTCGATGCCCGGCAGCATCGAGCCGCCACGCATGACGTCCAGGTAGCGTTGCCGAAGCTCGAACAATGTCCCCGACTGTCCGTAACGAAACCCGTCGATCTCCTCGACGAGGGTCAATTCCGTTATCGTGCCTGCAATTCCACACTCGTCGGCCGCCAGCAGTTCAGTGCGCTCAATCGGCCTGCGCTCGACATGTACACCGCACTCCTGGCCAATCTGCTCCAGCACGTCGACGGTGATGCTGTCCAGGCAGCCCTCGTGTGTTGGCGGGGTAATGATGCGACCCTTGTCAGCGATGAGAACGCACGCCCCGGTCGTCTCCGCAACGCGGCCCGCGTCATTCAGCATTACCGCGTCGTCGTAGCCGAGGCGACGCACTTCGATCCTCGCAAGGCGTCCGCCAACGTAGTTGGCGCTCGACTTCACACGCGTCGGGAGTGCGACGTCAGCGGCCCGTCGCCAGGTACTCACGCCCAGTCGCATCGGTTCGGGATTGTGCTTCTGCTGCGTGAAGGCGGTCACGACGAGATCGGCTGCCGTCCCCTCACCCCAATGCCCTTGCGTGACATACAGCGTTGCGCGGAACCAAAGATCCCGGTCGGGAACCAGCAACTCAGCTGCCAACGTCTCCAGCCCAAGCAGGAAATCGTCGTAGCTGAACGTGATCGGTATATGCAACAACGCCGCCGATCGGCAGAGCCGAAGATAATGCTGGCGGGGCGTGCGCACCGCGAAGACTTCACCCGTGCCGTTCCAATACCCCTTGATGCCTTCGAAAACGCTCAGGGCGCGGGTAAGTGCCTCGGCGCTGATGTGGATCCGAACGTCGTCATAGGGCACCAGCTCCCCATTGACGAGCGCCCACGGTGGAGTCTGCAGCTGTGACAGCGAAGCGACGTGAGCCAAGAGTCCATCCTTCGATCTCGTTTCCTTTTGCACCGCCATCGGCGGTCGAGCCCGGCGCCTTGCTGATGATGTCCTCGATTGCCCGTAAGTCTACAACTCGAGCCCGGATCGAGCCTGCCACGCGGAGGCTGTGCCAGCAAACCTCGGGTAAGTCGCAGCGCCGAATGCGACCGCACGTAGACCGCTCGCTGCAAGCCGATCTTGAAGCAATCGGCCGTTGTGTGGACGCGCGCATCCGCGCCCGGCCATGCCATGTTCAAAGATGTCGAGCGCTGATTCATGATTTTAGCCAGTATACGCGGGTGTGCAATTTCGGCGACGTGATGTCCGTGGTGCGCACTATGATGCTGCAGAAGGAGCCCACAAAGGCCAGCCTAGGCTGCAGGCAGGTGATATCGAACGCAACAAATCGTCACTGGACTCCCTCGACGAGTCGGACGTCCTTCCGACTAGCTAAAATTGTCATCATATCGTAAAGTTTGCTGTGAACCGAGGAGATTTCATTTGCACGGGGCAGACGGGAAGCGATGATGGGGGCTGTGAGGACGCTGTGGATATTGACTCGTCTCGGCGGAGGACGACGACGTCCGCGCACTCGCTATGCGACGTCAGTTCCAACTGCAACAGGAAAAGGACCAATATGCTCAAGACAATGACACGACGTGCCACGGCCATCGCCCGCCCACTCCGCGTAGGCGAGATCGTGGAGATCAGACCGCTCGCAGAAATCGTTGCGACACTTGACGAGTCAGGGCGATTGGATGGCATGCCATTCATGCCCGAGATGGCGGCATACTGCGGTCAGCGGGCGACCGTGGTGAAACGCGCGCATAAGACCTGCGATGGCCATGCCAACCTTCGCTGGCTTGACGACACCGTGCACCTCGACGGCCTTCGATGCGACGGTTCGGCCCATGGTGGTTGTCAGGCCAAATGCTTGACGTTTTGGAAGACCGCCTGGCTCAAGCGGGCTGACGAAGACGCAAGCGCGACTCGAGTGGTCCCCGACGATAGCGACAACCTGCTGACGCAGGTGTGCACGCCGGCGCGGGTAACTTCGGACGGCACATTGCGCTACACATGCCAGGCGACGGAAGTGAACGCGGCAAGCCGGCCGTTGCCGGCTTCCGAGCTGAAACAGTATGTCTGGGACCTGTCCTCAGGAAACGTGTCGGTGTGGACGATGATCCGCTTTTTCCTGAGGACAGCGTTCAACCGCTATCAACGGTGGTCTGCTGAACACTTGCCTGCGGGACTACTGATTCGTGAGGGGCACCCGCTGGGCCGAGTCCAAGGGCAGGAAACCAAGACGCCGAAGGAGACCCTCGACCTCGAGGTCGGCGAGCGAGTTCGCGTTCGCCCGCTGTCCCAGATCGAGCCGACGCTGAACAGAGGCAACTCGAACCGTGGCCTGCTGTTCGACTCGGAGATGGCATCGCGATGCGGATCGACCAGCACGGTGGCCGAGCGAGTGGAACGCCTTGTCAACGATGAGACCGGTGAGATGATCGAGATCAAGTCCGATTGCTTGATCCTCGACGGCATCACGTGTGGCGGCGAGAACCGGCGGTTGTGCTCGCGAAGTGCAATCGACTATTGGCGCGAGATTTGGTTGGAACGTGAGACTGACTAAGCCACAAGCAATTTGGGGTTTCACCGACGGGAGGACCGGCGATGCTGATCGATGAGAGCACCATCGCGACCGACAGCGTCGTTGAAGCCGACGTCTGTGTTATCGGCGCAGGACCCGCGGGCATCACCTTTGCGCGCGAATTCGTCGGGTCGGAAGTTCGCGTGGCGCTGCTTGAAAGCGGCCGCTTCGAATACGACGAAAAGAGTCAGAGTCTTGGTGAGGGACAACTGGACTCCGAGTACTTCATTCCGGGCGCGATCGCCAGCGGTCGTCGACGACAGTTCGGCGGGACAACAAATCTCTGGTCCTACGAGACTCAGCCGGCCGACGGACGCGTTTACGCGAGGTCGGTGCCCGCGGAAGCGATTGACCTAGAACCTCGCGCCGGCCAACCGAGCTTGTGTTGGCCGTTGTCACTGGATGAGCTCGACCCTTTCTATCGACGGGCCCAGCTTGTTTGGAATGGTGGCCCTTTCGATTACGAAATCGACAGTTGGACAAACGGAGAAGCGAAACCGATCGACACATCGGCTGGGCCACTCGAAACTCGGATGTGCCAGCACGGCCCCGCCGACGTCTTTCGCCTGCGTTACCGCGACGATCTACTTTCCGCGCCCAATGTCGACGTCTACCTCGGCTGCACGGCCCTCGCGCTCGAATCGGACGGGACAGCAGGTGTGGCACGCCTACTGCGGGTCGCGCGAGACGACAAAACCACTTTCTCGGTTGATGCCAAAGTCTTCATCGTGGCAGGTGGAGGAGTCGAAAACGTCCAGTTGCTGTTGTCGTCAGAGATGACGCGGCCAGGTGCGATCGGCAACCCGCACGACAATCTGGGTCGCTACGTAACGACGCATCCCGAGTTTCGGATGGGCGCGATTATGCCAAGCCGACAAGGGCTTTTCGACGAGATCGCCCTCTACGACATCCGGTGGGTGGGACGGTATATGGTCAGCGCGTTTCTCGCCCTGGCCGAAGACGTAAAGCGATCTGAAGGTCTGCTCAATATGAGCGTTGCTCTGGTTCCGCGCGGCCCAGGCTATGGGACAGACGCCCATCGTGCGCTCGCTGCGTTACGCGGTCCCATTTCGCGCCGGGAAAGGCCAACCCAGATAGCGGCCAACGTCCGATCGCTGATGAGCTCCCCTCGAGACGCCGCCGATGCGCTAATGCGGATGCGTGGGGATTATCAGGAGTTTCGCGGCGGTTGGTCGCGCGACGACGTCGATCGGCAGCAATTCAAAGCCATCGAACTATGGGCAGCGCCGGAGCAAACCGCAGAAGCTCACAACAGGATCACGCTGACGAACCAGCGTGATTGGCTGGGCCGTAGCCGAGTCAAACTCGACTGGCAGTGGTCGCAAAGCGACCGTGACAATATCGAACGCTCGATTGCCATCATCGGCTCGCAGATTGAGTCCGGCGGTCTGGGTAGATTCGAGCCGCTAATCGAATTCGACGGTCCTGCCCGGCCCCGACTGGACGGATTACACCACCCTATGGGTGGGACGCGGATGCATATCGATCCGCAGTTGGGCGTCGTCGACGACAATTGCCTCGTTCACGGCCTCGAGAATGTCTATGTCGCAGGAAGTTCCGTGTTCCCCACCGGACTCGGATATTCGAACCCAACGCTGACGCTGTTAGCTTTGACTCTGCGCGTCGCTGACCGTGTCAAACTCGACCTCGCGGTCGCATGTTCACAAGAGGGATGAGGAAACACCGGTTTAGCGCAAAGGCGTCAAATCCGCGTATCCTCTGCGTCTCGACACGGGATATCGCGCCGCTCATCTCGCGCTGTTGGAAGTACGAATTCGAGGATCTCATCGGTTCGGTTGAGGAGATGGACGTGATCGCTCCCGCGGACACGCCTGATCCCGCGGATGCCGTTGGTCCGGTGCAGACCGGCATCCGCACCCTACGCGGGCTTGCCACGAAGATATTTCGCCGCGCCACATTGAAGCTCGAGGGGAAACTTCCCGCTGCTGGACGGCGTCGGCTCCCTTCCGGACTCGGTCAAAAGTACGAGCTGCTTTTTATCAACGCTGAATCACCGCTCGATCTCTACAATCTCGGTCCCTGCGAAATGTGGCGCTCGACGGCGCGCGTCTCGGCGTGCTACATCGATGAACTGTACGTCCCTGAGGTGTCCCGGCTCGGAGGCATGCTCGCGATCTTGAAGCGCTTCGACTATCTCTTTGTAGGCAACCGCGACACAGTCGAACCGCTCGCTGCGGCCACCGGCCGCCCGTGCCACTATCTGGTCGCATCCGTGGACACGCTCAAGCTCTGCCCGTATCCCCAGGCGCCCGACCGGGTCATCGATTTCTACGCAATGGGCCGCCGTCATCCCGAGACGCACAAGGCATTGCTGCAGGTGGCAGACGAGCACCGGCGCTACTACATGTACGACACGGTGTCTAACTGCCCCGTGTCCAGTCACGTCGAACACCGCCGACGGTTGGCCGACAACATCAAGCGGACCCGATTCTTCCTGGTGAACGCCGCGCGCTACAACGACGCTGAGCGGACGGGTGGCCAGGAAGAGCTGGGATTGCGCTTCTTCGAGGGTGCGGCAAGTGGAGCCATCCTGATCGGCGATGCGCCACACAACGTTTCGTTCGAACAGTACTTCGGCTGGAGTGAATCGGTGATTCCACTTCCAGCCGACTTGAACGACATCGGCGAAGTCTTTGCCGGACTCGAGGCCGACCCGCTTCGGCTCGAGCGGATAAGCAAAACAAATGTGGTGAACTCACTGCGTAAGCACGACCACATTTATAGGTGGGCCGAGGTTCTCGACGCGGTCGGTTTGAAGGAGACCCCGGCGATGCAATCCCGCCGACGTGAACTCGAGGACATGGCTGTATCTATCGAGCTGACGATCCCCGATATCCACTGAATTGATAGGCCCCCAAAGGGGGCTCACTCTAAGTCCGTTTCAGGTTCATAGGTAATGCGATGCGTGAAATCTCATCGCCATCCACCTCGGCGCGAGTTTCGAAACGTCGCTTGAGATGTAGTAGAGGCGTTTCGAAGTATCGGAAGCTCAGCCAGGCGACCGTAGCAACGGTCAAGAGCGTGGCGACGAACAGCATGATGCCGTATTGCTGATGGATTATCGTCCGGTCGACGTTCGCGCACAGCATATGTAGAAGATATATACCGTAACTGATCACGCCGATGAATACCATTGGCCGCCAACGTAATACCGGATGCAGTGGCGTGCGATCCATCAAACATGTGGCCACCACGACAGAAACCATGAGAATCTGGGTGACCTGCGTTGGCGTGTTCAGCGCAATAGCGACAGCCAACAACACCGCCGCGATCGGCGCTGACCACACGCGGCCCAGCACTGCGCCGACGGCGTCGAAGGCGCGTGGGTCGTTGACGACGATTGCCGCTGCGGCGCCGAGCAGAATGGGTAGCGAAGGACTCGCCAGGATCCGCCAGTACAGCAACGAAGTGTCTGCGCACAGGCCGACGCCCTGCGAGATCGCGATCAGGACTGCCAACGCAGTCAGGGCCGGCCAGATTCGCGACTTCGCCCCACTGAGCGCCAAAACGAGGACGAGAAGCGGAGGCCACAGCAGATAGAACTGCTCCTCGGTCGCGAGCGACCAAGCGAAGTAGAACGTCACCGAATCGCCCTGTGTGAGATCAACGAACCAGTTGGAGGTGTACGTGGCGAACGCGGGCAGGTTGTGAAAGAACTGCTCTCCCTCGGGGGTGTTGAGCCGGGTCGCTGCGACCAGAAGGACGTAGAGCAACAGTGTTGCGTAGTACAGCGGAAATATTCGGAGTGCGCGCCGAGCGTAGAACTTCCGAAGCGAAATCCTTCCGGAATGGGTCCGCTCCCGAATCAACAGAGTGGTGATCAGAAAGCCACTGATCGCGAAGAAGAAGTCAACACCCAAGAAGCCCTTGTGCGAGATCAGCGGTCCAGGGGTGCCAGAAGTGTGATGCCATACCACCGCGATCACGCTGATCGCCCGCAAGCCGTCAAGGGCGCCGAAGCGGCGGAGGGCGATGAACTGCTTGTAGTTTGCTCGCACGAGCATGGATCTTATTCTACTGTTGCCGAGCAAGCGGTGTGTAAATTTGCCAAAAGTAGCACGCGCGGTAGATTATGCGGGCCATCCTATACAACAATGACGATGGACAGGTAACCCCATTATCCTACTATGGCGATCCAAAGATTTCACGCGCCGCCGATTTGATTGCTAGAATCTCGATCGTGGAGCAAAATTCGTCGGCGACATGCCGGACGGACGTGGTATTCACCTTCTCCTACGAGATGCTCGAGGACGCGGTGGAACGCGAATTTTGCCGGCCGCCTGATCAGACCCTTCTGGCGCTGGCCCGTGACGAGCGAGTCGGGCAATTGCTGGTTGCAGACCCGTGGCGCTCGTACGTCGTGTCCGCTTCGCGCCGCAGGCCGGTCCGATTACTCGAGCGAATGACGATCGCCGGGCGCGACGTCGTGCGGGTGCGGCCACACCGGCTGAGAAGAGATGACCACACTGATCTTGCCGCGCTCGAGCGATCCTATTTGAGGTATGCCGCGCTGCTCGGCCGCGCCCTTGCCCGGGCCCGTGGTCAGCAGGCTCCTGCGCCGCGGTCGGCCTCTTTGGTGACGTACAACCCATTCGCTGCGGCGTTCTGCGAAGCTCCGTGGATTCGAAACGTTGTCTATTTGGGCCAGGATGACTGGGCGACCGACAAGGTCATGAGTCGGTGGTCGGAGTTGTTTCTTACGGCGTACAAGCACATGGACGCTCGCGGCGCCGCAATTTTCGGAGTGTCGGAGGAGCTTGCGTCGCGGATGTCGCCGCGGGCGACGGTTGTGCCGAACGGGATGATCGCTGACGTTTGGCGTCCCCGCTATTCCTCTCCATCGCGGATCGCCGAATTACCTAGGCCCCGTGCGATATACACCGGCAGCTTCGCGGACCGGCTGGAGCCAAGCCTTGTGGAGAGGACGGCGAGCAGCGTCGGGTCTTTGATCGTCCTCGGAGGCCCGCTCGACAGTCCTACCGGCAAGTGGCTGCGCTCGCTAGACAACGTTCACGTGTTCGGCTGGGTCGGACAGGAGGAACTCGCAGCGACAGTCCAGGCGTGTGACGTTGGCGTCATCCCGCACCGTGACCAAGACTTCGTGCGGGCGATGTCACCGCTGAAGTTGTACGAATATCTCGCTGCTGGACTACCAGTCCTATCGGTTGATCTGCCGCCAGTCCGTGGCGTCGACGACGAACGTGTGCGCATCTGCGGACATGGAGACTGGGTCGATGGCCTAGCTGCGGCCATCGCGTCTGGACCAGCGTCGGAGCGACGCCGCCATCACTTCATCGACGCTGTCTCGTGGGAAAAGCGCATGCGTGTGGTGGTCAACGCCGCGGTGGGCGGAATCGAAACCCTGGAGAATTCGCCCTCACCCGCATGAACTAGACCGGCGCCTGCGTGGGCGAGTCCTGCTCAGGGCTTCGGCGACCCGCGAGCCTGCTGGCCATGTGGACGAGTTCCGACAACAAGTCGCGATGCGCGAAGCGCAGCACCGCGACTCCGGCGCCGCCGGCCACGACTATGCCGAGCATGAGTACCGCCAGCTCGTGGCCGGGAATGGCGACCGCGATCAACAGGTACAACCCAGCGACCCAGAGGGCGACATGGGCGGCCGGCATCAGCGACACGATCTGTTCTCTGAGTCCGATCCGCAGCAGATGCCGCCGTAGCAGCCATTCGACCGGGATCAGTAGCCCGGTGGCCGCGGTGTAACCAACCGCCACACCGAGGGGGCCGAACGGCAGGCCTGCGACGATGCCCGCGGCCGAAACCAGTGTCGTGAGCCACGCATACCGCAAGATGAGCTTCGCGCGGCCGAGCGCAAGAACGAACGGTGCCGTCGAGGGTTGGTAGATCGCCTGCAGCGCGCCTGCGATGGCGAGAACCTGCACGATGGGGACGGCGGGCGCCCACTGAGGCCCGAAGATCACCGCCACCAGTTGCGGTGCCGCCGCGGCAATGAGCGCCATGCCGGGCAGCGCCAGCGCCGCGAGCGCTCGGGTGGCTCGCGCCATTTCGGCGCGCATAGCGGCCAGATCGTCGCTCAGTCGAGCGAACGCCGGAAACAGGACAGAGCCGACGGTTGAGCCAGCGAGCTGGACGGGCAACAGAAGAAGGCGGTAGGCCAGACCATAGAAAGCGAGTGCCTCGGCCCCTTGAAACCGGCCGATCAGCAGATTGTCGAGGTTGCGGGAGATCGAGTTGACGAGAAGGCCCGCCGCGAATGCACGTCCCGAGAAGCCGGCAATCTCTCTCAGCAGTCGCAGATGTAGGTTCGGCCGCCAGCCTGCTCCGAAAGCCAGCAGTACGAGAAGATAAACGACATCAGTGCTGACGACCTGGACCACCACTGCCCAATAGCTGCCGCCCGCCAGCGCGACAACGACACCCAACACACCACCGGCGACCGCGGAGACCGTGTCGGCGATCCCGATTTTGCGAAACTCCATGTTGCGCATGAGCATCGCGCGGAATGTCACCCCCGCACCCCGAAGAAATAGGCTGGGCGAGAGCACGATGAGCACAAGCAACAGTTCTGGGCTCCGCATGAACGATGCCCAGAGCGGAGCGATCGCGATCGTTACCGCTGTCAGCGTCGCCCCGACTGCGAGGTTCACGGAGACGACCGCACCGGGCATCTCCGGCTCGACGTGTTTTCGCTGGATCAGCGCGCTGGAGAAGCCCTGGTCGATCAACAGGCCGACGATGCCGATGTACACCATCGCCTGCGCGACGATGCCGAAGTCCTCTGGCCCGACAAGGCGGGCGAGCAGGATGGTGAAGAGGGATCGCGATACTTCCTTGCCGATGACGGAGACGCTGCTCCAGCGCATTCCCGAGGAAAGGCCGGTGTCAGCCATGCCAGGCTCCCGTCGGCATTCTCAAGCGTCTTCCTTAACCGTCGCGTCGCATCCAGCCGACATAGTGATGTGATTGCTAAGTGCATCTACAGCTATTTTTGTCGGACTGCCTAGAACTCTAGTACAGTTTGTCTTGGACCACTCAATTTCTCATCGGATGCTCAGGTGAATATGGTGCTCAGCGACCGTGGTAGGGACAGTCTCAAAGCGCGGCTCATCAGCCTGCTTCATGCCGGAGGTGTAGACGCGCGACGCTCTGCCAGCGTGCCTTTCGGTGTTCGCTGGGAGGACGATATCGCCGCGCTACTCGGCGCAGGCCCGTTCTCGACCGCCCTTGACGTGGGCGCGAACGAGGGCCAGACGGCGATGCGGCTGGCGCTCCGCTTTCCCGACGCAGAGATCCACTCGTTTGAGCCGTCCTCGGCGGCTTTCGCAAAGCTGGCGGCGAATACCAACGGGCTGCGCGTCACGTGTGTCAAGACTGCGCTTGGCGACCGGGTGGGGGAGGGCAGGCTCGCCATGGCGGGGACCGGTCAAGGGTCGTTCCACGCTCCGGGTCCCGCCGAGACGGTGGCGATCGATACGGTCGATGGCTACTGCGATCGGCTCGGACTGGACGCGCCGACGCTGCTGAAAATCGACACCGAAGGCCATGAGATGGCGGTGCTCAGCGGTGCCAGTCGGCGGCTGGACGGCCAAGCGATCCAATTCGTGTTGTGCGAGATTCAGTTCTCCGATCACCCGGCCGAGCCCCACGGCAACTTCTTCGAGGTGTCGACGATGATGCTCGACCGGGGATACCGCGTCATCTCCTTCTACACCGGCGGCGTAGACAACCTGGGTTGGCGTTGGGGCGACGTACTTTTCATGCTCCCGTCCGTCCCCGAGCCGGGAAGGGTGACGGCCTCGCCCTACCAGCGGTGAGCTGACCCGGATGCCTCACCGACCCGTTAGAGTCGCGGTACTCGGGATCAACTATGCCCCGGAGTCAACCGGAATCGCGCCATACACCACCCGGCTGGCCACGGGGCTGAAGCGCCGCGGGCACGACGTCAGGGTGCTAACCGGTTACCCGCACTATCCGCAGTGGAAGCGCTTCGGAGCAACTGTCGGACTCCGATGCGCCGAACGGCTGGACGGCGTCGACGTTCGTCGTCTCAACCATGTTGTGCCGCATCAGCTGTCGTGGGTCGGGCGGGCGGCCATGGAGTTGTCGTTCGGGTTGCAGCTGCTGACCACTCGCTGGGGTCATCCGGATGTTGTGATCTGTGTGACTCCTCCGCTACTGGCGTCCGCGATGGCGCTGATGCGCGGTCGGCTGAGTCCGTGGCGACCCGCGCTCGGCATCCTGATACACGATTTGTATAGCGAAGGCATCGCGGAGACTGGTGCGGCGTCGGGAGTTCTGGCTCGTGCACTGCGAACAGTGGAATCTTCGGCGATTCGAGTCGCCGACGGCGTGGCCGTGATCCATGCCGGCTTTGCGACGACGCTTGTCGAGGGCCTCGGTGCCGAGGGCTCGCGTGTTCGCGAGATCCGCAACTGGACCCATGTTAGCGCTCCAGACCCAATGGCCAGCGCGGCCTTTCGTGATGCGCACAGTTGGACAGCTGACGATCATGTTGTCCTGCACGCGGGCAACATGGGGTACAAACAGGGACTGGAAAACGTGATCGCGGCAGCCGAAGTCGCCGCTCGTTCTGACAGCCGAGTGCGATTCGTGCTCCTTGGCGATGGGAACCAGCGCGCACATTTGGAAGCAATCGGCGCTGGCGTTCGCACCGTGGAGTTCCTGGCACCGGTCAGCGAAAAGGAGTTTCCCGCAGCACTCGGAGCCGCTGATGTGCTGTTGGTGAACGAACGTCCGGGGGTTGCGCAGATGGCGGTGCCGAGCAAGCTCACTTCCTACTTCAAATCCGGTAAGCCGATCCTGGCCGCCACCGACCCGGCGGGGCTCACCGCGGGGGAAGTTGCCGCCTCGGGTGCGGGCGTTTGCGTGCCTGCCGGCCAGCCGGACCTGCTGTTGAGCGAGGCGCTCCGATTGGCCACCGATCGCGATTTCGCAGCGCAACTGGGTGATGCCGGTCGGCGCTACTGCGACGACTTGCTGACGGAGGACGCGGCTCTTGACAGCTATGAACGCTGGATCATCGATCTCGCGGAAACGCGCCGACGGAGGAATCACGATGATTCCGGAACGGGGACATAATGGCGGCCACACAGATACGACGCTTGCTCGTCGAATCACCGACCTCCTTTGGCGCGAAGGCACGAATGCGTCGTTGGGAGATGTTTCGAGAATCCTTTCCAAGGATCGAGAACCTGCGAGTTCTTGATCTCGGCGGCACTGTCGAGTCCTGGCAGCGAGCCCCGGTCCGGCCCGGCCACGTCACGGTTCTCAATCTCCTCGAACCCGGTGAGTCGGAGGACGATTCGATCGTGCCGGTTACGGGGGACGCGTGCCATGCGAGGGAGGCATTGGAGAAGGCGAACGCGGAGACCCACTTCGACGTGGTCTTCTCGAACTCTCTGATCGAACATGTGGGTGGACACGCTCGGAGGCTGGAATTGGCCGAGCAGCTACGGCAATTGGCGCCGCGGTATTGGGTTCAAACGCCATACCGGTACTTTCCCCTCGAGCCTCACTGGCTGTTCCCGGGAATGCAGTTCATGCCAGTTGCCGCTCGCACAAAGATTGCGATGCATTGGCCCTTGGTCCACACGAAACCGGAAAATGTCGACGATGCACGTCACGAGGTGCTGTGGACCGAGCTGATAGGCATTGCCGAGATGCGCGAATACTTTCCAACGGCGACGATCCTGCATGAGCGAGTACTAGGAATCACCAAGTCCATCGTCGCGGTTCGCTGATAGCCGGCTGCTCTCGTCCCGCTCCCAGGTTCGGGCGCGCTGCGCAGCCCGACGCGCCGCTAGCGCCATTCCGACATAGACCCCCGCATCGACCGCCGACCGGGGACCTCGGATCGTGCGCAACAGGGTTACCAATGTGTCGCGGCTGGTATTTCGTGGGTTACAGGCATACTCCTGCCCATGGGTGAGTGCTTCGGTGTTGCCCCTGTGGTTACGCCGCAGAATCGCCAACAGGCTCTCGACGTCTGCGGGTGTCGTGACCACTGATGGCTCCGTAGCAACCACGGTCTTCTCGTTGTCCGCATACTGAGTGTCGACGAAGAGGTCGTCACCAGTGACCACCGGAAAGGTGCCGAATCGATCGTGGCCTGCGGCATTCAAGCCATAGGCTCCAGCTCCCCACATCGCGCGTTTAAGATGCGGGATACGTTGGCGCGCTCGGTAGTAGCTTCGCACTAATGCGGAAGCGCCGTCTGAGTCGTACCTGAAGTCGGGACGGGCGGCGAGCACGTCACCTTCAGCTAGGCGATCGAAAACAGCCAGCACGGCTGCAGGCGTTACTTGAATGTCGGCGTCCAGATACAGGCGTGGCCACAAGGTGGCGACATGGTCGCCCTCGTTGAGTGCGCCGGGCTTGGAGCCCTCCTTCAATTCGACGACAGTTGCGCCGGGCACGGCTCTCGCGACATCGGCGGTGTTGTCGCTGCAGCCGTTGCACACAACGACCAATTCGATGAATTTGTCTACTGCCGCTTGACTCAGCGGGGCGAGCGTACGTTCGATCACCGCAGCCTCGTTATAGGCGGGGACAATTACTGATCCGCGCTGGCGCGGGCCCGAAAGATTCGACACCGGAATGCGTTTCGATGCATGTGGTAACTCTTTCCACCGCCGTCGATTGAGCACAACTGCAAGTGTCCGACGATGATCGGAAGCATACGAACGAAGTATCTCGGACAGAATCACCGCTCCACGGAACAACTGTCCGTACAACTGTCCGTGATGTCGTTCCGCATAGCGGATGCGATTCACGGCCATCAGCGTCTGGAGCGCAGGGGCACTACCTGATCCGCCCCGACGGTGTCGAACAACAGCAGAGGGTTCATAGTGCACCAGGCGTCCGGTTTCGCGAATGCGACGGAAGTAGTCGGTTTCCTCCGAGTACAGGAAGAATTGCTCGTCCCAGTCACCCACCTCGCGCACCACGGTTGACGGCACCATGACTGCAGCGCCGGTCGCCCAATCAACATCATGTGATTGGAGATAACTCGCTGAGTGCGTGACGATTTCTGACGAGAAGCCGGGCCGTCGACTGACCTTGCCGCCCAGGAAGGCGTCACCTATTGCGCGCGCAATCGACGGCTCGCGGCGAAGGGATGGGTAGGTGGAACCATCTTCATCGAGCATCTTCGGCACCACCGCGCCGATTCGATCGGACCGCAGAGCTTCAAGCATCCGGGTTATCGCATTGGCCTCCAACGTCAGGTCAGGATTGAGGATCAGGACCGCATCGCATTGACCGATTGAGCGCAGCCCGAGGTTGATTCCGCCGGCGTATCCGAGGTTTCCGCCGGACTGCACCAACACGATGTCCCGTTGCTCTCCAATGACGTCAACGGTCCCGTCCGTCGACTGGTTGTCGATCACCACCAGCCGAACCGGACGATCAAGGGCTGCAACGCGGAGGTCATCGACCAGCTTAGGAATGTCGGCCGCACTGTTGTACGTCACCACCACGACGGCGACATCCGCTCGCGCGTCGGCGGGTACGAACGCGCCCCTTCGATTCTCATCCTGCCGAAGTTCGGTCACCAAACCTCCGCTCTTTCTGAGCCTGACGGGCGGCACGACAGGCAATCCAGCGAATGTGAGTCAGTCCCTTCAACAGATCTATTGTGTCATACTCCGAACACGGGATACGCCGCTACAGCGGGAGAATCGCGCGTTGATCAATGACTTCATCTCGCACTGTTGCCAAGTTCTAGCTAACGAATTAGCCTTCTAGCGGAGGGCATATCAACAATGACCGCTAATGCACGCCAGCGCTTCGCCGAGCGCACCCAAGACTTCCTGGATCTGCATCGAGGAATCCGGTGTATAGCCGATGAGACTGCCCGCCATGATCTCATCCGCGATCTCCAACATCCGACACAGCCCTACGTCGTTTCCTTCGTCAACGCGCACGCAGCCAATCTGGCCTGGACGACGCCGTCGACCCATGAATACCTACTTCGTTCGGATCTGCTGCTCCGGGACGGCATCGGTCTTGAGCTGAGTCTGAGGGTCTTCGGATATTCCCACGGAGTCAACATGAATGGCACCGACCTCATTCCTGAAGTCATCCGCGCGTATTCCGGTCGGCCCGCAGCGCTGTTCGGCACGCGCTCACCATGGCTCGACAGGGCGCGACAGAAGCTCGAGTCGGAGGGTCTGGTCGTGGTGGCATGCGCCGACGGCTTTTCTTCCCTCGAAACATATCTCGATTTGGCCGCGGAGACGAAGCCGGAGTTGATCGTCTTGGCGATGGGCATGCCCAGACAAGAGCAGATCTCGATCCACTTGGCTGAAAGGCTCACTCACCCAACCCTTCTCATCAATGGCGGAGCCATCCTCGACTTCTTGGGAGAACGGGTCAACCGTGCTCCGGCCATCATGCGCAACACGGGGACGGAGTGGGTCTATCGGCTGTCGCTCGAACCACGACGGCTGGCCCGTCGGTATGTGTTGGGCATTCCCATCTTCTTCTCCCATGTCGCGATGACCCGGCTCGCCCTTCGCCGGGAAGTCACGACCGCCTGATGAACTAGGTGTGGGCATCGCGCTACGCCAGACCGCAACCGTCACCGTTGATCTTGTAGAGGTGTACCGCATTGCCGTCGCCAAAGGTGTCAGTGAACGACCGGTCGGCGATGGGTATGGTCCTGGCTTCGTCGATGACCTCCACCGACGTTGCGTTAACGCACGACAAATTGATCGTCACGTCGGAGGGCGTGTTCGTGGTAGCACCGACAAGCACGTAGTTGTCGCCGTCGGATCGCTTGACCGCAAGGTCCACCGGCCCGTCCGAACGGGCATATCCGTCGACAAAAGGCGCATTGAGGACGGGTGCCAGGCGGCCTATCTGCTGATTCACGGCGACGAGGTCAGGGCGGTTCGCGTCTCCGCAGTGGTCGCGAAGTACGTTGGTCGAGGGACACGGTCCGTCGAAGTTATGAACAAAATAGATGATTCCGCGGGCTCCGTTGATGATGCTGCTCCAAACCGCGGCGCGGATTTGCGGTCCCGTGATCCCGAGACGTTCACCCTCGTCTGAGGTGAGATAGCCGGTCTCCACGAAATTCCACACCGGAATGGCACTCGTGGGCCGGACGAGTGATCGAACGTACTTTGTCGTCATTCCATAATTAGCGGCCCTATGGCAGTCTTCAGGTGAAAGGCCAGAGGTCCCGCCGTTCATGCGAATGCCGCCCTGGTAGATTCCGCAAATGGCTGCATCGCTGAACCAGTAATTGTCCACCGATACCAGATCTTGAAAGTCGTTGACGAACCGCTCGGCCTCGGCGCGCGAGTCCCAGAATGTAACGCCCTTCCCGTAATTAGCATATTTCATAGCACCGGGTGGTGCCTGCGCCCGCAGTTTACTCATCGCGGTATATCCGCAGTGAGCGTCTTCCGGAATACAATTAGAAGCGTTGTGATCCATTCCGCCGGTCCACTCGGCGTCACCAGGACCTCCCCACATGTCCGCTTCGTCGCCCAACAACTGGCCGGCTGCGACGGTGTTCGGCTTATCGGGTAAGGCAAACATCCCGGCGTCCTTGATCAGCTGAACATTGCTGTCGGGGGTCAACATGACATATGTGTTGATCCCCATCGCGCGATCGGATGCAATGTCCTGGGCCGAGGTGGTGCGGGTATACCAGACCCCGATCGGAAAAAAGTCGGGAGACGTGGGAAATGAATGATCGAATTTGTCGAAATACTTCTCGCCGCCGTCAACCCTTCGGAGCGACGGTCCAGAAGGTTCGAAAACGACGTCAACGTAGTAATTGATCCCATTGCTGGGCTGTGTGGGAAATCCATCGCCGACCTTGTAGGCGCCGCCAAGGGCGGTGAGCCACCCGCGCTTGACTTGTCGACCGTCCGCGAAGGTATTCGAGTCCGTGGAATAGTGACCCTTTGATGCGCGATAGGAGATCACATAGGTGAGGTCTGCCTTGATTGGTATTGGATTGCGGAATGGAACCTCCCGCCAGCCATTTGAACCTGGAGAGATGGATACCGCACCGATCTGGGTTCCATCCGAAGTCCAAAGCGTCGCCTGGTCGGCACCAGTATTGTCGGGCCCCTGGTAGAACCGTAGAGCTGTGATGAGTCCATCGCTTGCCGTCGTGAACGTCGTGCCGACGTCAACCGCGCGATCGTTTTGATCGCTGACAACTTCAGGCGTCTTGTCATCCGACCACAACTGCTGTTTCGCGGTATCGAAGTTTGTCGTCGTCGGTTTCGATTCGGCGCACGACGCAACAACCAGCACCACTGCCAATAGCAATGCCAGTACGGGAGCCACCCGGAAGCGTCTATGCAAGCTGGTGCCTTCGCTCATCTGTGGCGCTTGTATCTAGCAGCGGAATCTTCACACGACACCAAAGCAGGCCGAAAACCAAGAACAACGTCAAAGCTGCCTGCTGATAAGCGAATAGATCGAAAGTAAAACTGGAGATCAAGATGGCGACGAACATTGCTCCGAGCATGAAGACTTCGTCACGTTCGCGTGGAGTCTTGGCCATGCGCAATGCGGCGGAGAAGCCGAATATTCCTCCAGCCATCAACACGATCATCGCCCCGAGCCCGACAATGCCACCCTGCACGATCGACTGAAGCCATTGATTGTCCAGAAACCCATACTCTGACGGTGGGCTTCCGCCGAGGCCGAGGCCAAATATCGGATGGGCACGGAAGGTGTCGGACACGGCCGTAAGTCCGGCTCGGCGGGACAACACACTTTCGTCCTGTTGCGAGTTGACGATTGTTTGCTGCAGCGCAGTTGCCACAGCCGGAAAGACGGCCATGTAGGCAATGATCGCGGCAGCGCCGCCCAGGATCGACAGGGCCAGTGCGCGGAGCTTGACGTTCCACATGTACAAGCCCAACGCCGCGACCAGCGCAAGAACTCCGGTACGCGAAATTGCCGCCGGCATGGCGAGCAGCGCCAGGCCGCACGCAAGAAGGGCGAGCCAGCGCACGTAACGTTTGTCTGCGAACCGGGCGAAATGAATCGTCAGCGGCACCGCCACCGCCGCGAGCAGGGAGAACTCGATGGCGTGTTGCGAAGTGCCAACCACGCGCTTCGCTCCCGCGCGCTCATTCAACGCGACATCTTCTACGTTCAGGATGAAGCCGGGCGGCTTAAAAAGGTAGCGCAGATCGATGTCCGATTGCTGTAACAGCCCGACAGCGCACGCAAACGTCAGACCAACCGCCAGGCAGCCGAGCGCGATGTTGCGCTGGCGGGACGTCTCCACACGTGTCAGAACATAGAGCGCGAGGCCGGCGTTGGCCAAGATTCCCAACATGGTACGAGTTTTGCTGGATTCGATGATCCAGTCGGCTGTAAAGCCTTGAACGTCCGGCGATCCCCAGTGGATTAGGCCGACCCCGTAAATCGCGAAAATGAGGGCCAGGTACAGCACCATCACCACAACACCGGGACTCAGGCTCCGAGGCGATTTTGTGCGGCGTGTCAGGAAGAATCCGAAAATGACCAGTCCGAGAAAAATCATCGCGATTGCCCGAGCCGGTGAACCATTACTCCTGAGCGGTCCAGGCACCACGACGACAGTCGGCAAGGCGCCGATGAGAAAGCAAAGGATGCCCAACAACCACGGTGTCCGCTCTCTTTGTGACGCAGATTTGATCGAAGTGGCGCCGAGATCATCGCGCACTGGGGCGTCTGCGTGCAGCCGGGTCTTCATCCGAGCTTCACGGGCGCTCGGCGGACGACAACGCGCCGTTCAGTGGTTCGGAGTTTTTCGGTTCCTGCGGCGGGTTCGGTTCGACCACAACCTCGTTCGCGGGCTGCCGCTCAGGGCGTGCTTTTCGACGGGTCAAAAATACGTCTACGAGAACAGTCACCAGCACGGTCACGGCAACGCCGCCCGCGAAAATGGCAACCGTCGACCGCGTGCGGCTAGGCATCGCAGAAGCCGGCGCGCTCGGTGGAGACACGACGAACGGCGTCACCATCTGGTCCGCCGGCACTTGGGCTTGCTCCTGCAGGCTTCGCAGCGTCACGGGCGTCTGCTCGATGACTACCCCGAGGGTCTTGGTGACGGCAGCTGGATCCGCATCTGTGATCTCAACCATGATCAGCGGCAGCTGCTGAAAATTGGCGGGCTGGGGGAACATTTTGGAGCTGTAACTCGGTAGGCCGCCGGCCGCGACGACCCGGTCCACGACCAACGGCTGTTGCAATCCGAGCGCGGTCAGATTCGCGACCAGTGACGCTCCGCCGACGTCCAGGAGGCCATTTCGCGGCACCGGAACGCCGGGCTCGGCATCGTTGATCTTGCTGCTCGGCGGTGCGATGCCGATGACGGCCTGTGAGTAATAGACGGGCTTCACAGCGCTGTAAACGGAGTAGCTATACCAGCCCACAATCAGCAGCAACGGCAGGAAGACGTACCACCGGCGAAAGCACGACCGCACCACATCCAATAAGTCCACGTCAGGTCCCCTTCGTCCATGGCCGACCCCGGTATGGCGCGGCTTAGATCACATTCGTGTCTGGCCACACAGCATAACGAGAAGTGCATCTAGCAATCAATATGCGAGTTACGATACCTCAAAGTAATGTAGCTTCACAGGTACTTTTAGGATTCGCATGAACGGCTAGTGCAGAACTGGCAAAGCGTGCTAGCCTTGCTGTGACCAGTAAGAGCTGGGCCGGCGCACACACCCTCGGCACTCCAGTGCACACACGATGCCGACACTGCGTTCGTCGGGCGACGACGCGCTAGTTCGTCCATCATTGAGATGGCATGACGGAGGTGGCCATGTCCGGTGAGCCCGCCGCTCGAAGCATCGCCGTCTTCGGCCTTGGCTACGTCGGAAGCGTCACGGCCGCATGCCTTGCCACCCGCGGCCACTCGGTCATCGGTGTCGATGTGTCTCGCGAAAAGGTCGACATGATCAACCGGGGACTGAGCCCCGTAGTCGAACACCGAATGAGCGACCTTGTCGGCGAACAGGTTGCGGCCCGGCATCTCCGCGCGACGACCGATTCCCGTCGCGCGGTAGAGGATTCCGACATCGCTCTTATCTGCGTCGGCACTCCGTCGGCCCCGAACGGCGGCCTGATGACGACTTACCTCGAGCGCGTCAGCGACGAGATCGGAGCGGCGTTGGCCGAGCGCTCCGGGCATTACACCGTCGCCGTGCGGTCCACGATGTTGCCGACGACGTGCGAGCAGCTTGTGTTGCCACGCCTGCAGGACGCATCGGGCAAGCGCGCAGGCGAGGACTTCGGCCTCGCCGTCAACCCCGAATTCCTTCGCGAGGGCAGTTCGGTGGACGACTTCTTCGATCCACCCAAAGTGGTGATCGGGCAATACGATGACGCGAGCGGCGACGCTGTCGCTGACCTCTACACGGGTCTGCCGGGCCCGGTCTACCGAGTACCGCTGGCCGTCGCCGAGATGATCAAGTACGCCGACAACACTTTCCATGCCGTTAAGGTCGGTTTCGCCAACGAAATGGGCGCGATCTGCAAGGCCCTCGGACTCGACAGCTACGCTGTAATGGACATGCTCATCGCGGACACGAAGCTCAACATCTCGCCGGCGTACTTGCGGCCCGGTTTTGCATACGGCGGCTCGTGCCTGCCCAAAGACCTTCGCGCCCTTGTTCATCGGGCTGGGCGCTCCGACGTGTCGGTCCCGCTGTTGGACAGCGTCGAGTCGTCCAACGAGGGTCAGATCGAGCGGGCCTTCAGACTCATCGAAGCCACCGGCAAGCGCCGTGTGGGCTTGCTGGGTCTTGCCTTCAAGCCGGGCACGGACGACCTGCGCGAAAGCCCCCTGGTGGCGCTCGCTGAGCGCCTGGTCGGGCGCGGTTTCGAGTTGCTGATCCACGATCCGCAGGTTTCGTTGTCGAGCCTGCTCGGCGCCAACCGCGATTACGTAGATCAACGCATCCCGCTCCTGTCACGGTTTATCGCCGATTCGCCCGACGAGGTCGTCAATCACGCCGAGGTTTGCGTCGTCGGCGCGGCGGATCCGGCCGCAATCACCGCACTGAGAAATGTCGACGGCTGCATCGTGGTCGACCTGGTCCGATTCCCTGGCTCAGCCGACTACGAGGGCGACCCGCGGTACATCGGCATCAGCTGGTAGCCGCCGCGAACGAGCTCCGCGCTAAGGTGGCGGAATGGGACGGGTGCTTGATTTGCGACAAGGCGCTGTCATTCAGTGAGGGTTCTTGTCACCGGCGGTGTCGGCACGATCGGTAGTGCCGTTGTGCGCAGGCTGTTGCGGGACAGCGCATTCGAAGTGCGGGTGTCCGACCAGCACGACGCCCCGGAATGGATGCGCGAGGCGTGTGAAGTCCGCACCGGTGATCTCCGTTCGCCCGGTGAGGCGCAGGCCGCTGTGGACGGCTGCAGTCATGTGATCCACCTGGCCGCGATCGTCGGTGGGATCGCGAACTTCCACAAGCTTCCGCACACCCTGCTCGAGATGAACACCGGCCTGTACAACGCCGTCTTCAGGGCGGCGCTGCAAGAGCGCGTGCAGCGCCTTGTCTACGTGTCGTCGTCGATGGTGTTCGAGAACGCGACGGAGTTCCCGACCACGGAGCAGCACGTCAAAGACTGCCCGAGCCCCCGGTCGGCGTATGGGTTTTCGAAGCTGGCAGGCGAGGTCTACTGCCGCGCGCTACACGATGAGCACGGTCTGCCGTTCACCATCTGCCGGCCCTTCAACGCTTACGGTCCCGGTGAAATGCCCGACTCCGTGCCTGGCATTGCGCACGCGGTGCCAGATCTGATCCGAAAGGTGCTGTCCGGACAGCATCCCCTGCAGATCTTCGGTTCGGGTGAACAGACGCGCACGCTGACGCACGTCGACGACATCGCAGACGGCATCGTGACCGCGATGGTCCACTCCGCAGGCGAGAACGAGGACTTCAATATCTCCGCATCGGAAGAGCGGACGATCGCGGAGATCGCGCGAATCATTTGGGAGGCGTGCGGGCTGGATCCGGCCGAGTTCGAGCTGGAGCACCAACCGACTTTTCAGGTCGACGTTCGACGTCGCTGGCCATCGGTCGAGAAGGCGAGACGGTTGTTGGACTGGGAGGCTCGCGTGGATCTTCGCGACGGGATCGCCGACACAGTCGGCTGGCTTCGCGACCAGGAATTCGCTTCTCGCAGAGGTTGATCCGAGGTGAATCTCCTCAATAGCGCTCTGTCGCCTCGACCGCTTCTGTCGCCTCGACTTGATCTTCTGCCGCCAGGGCTGAGTTCGGTGGCGCAGAGCCATTCGTCTGGATCGATGACGTCTCCTCGTCCGCGGTGCCGACGGTGTCCGTGTCCTCTTGGACGGCCGGGTGCTCCTGTTCGGCAGTGAGCGCACCACGCTCTCGCGCCCCACGCCCACGCGCCGCCCGAATCCATACCGCGACCGCTCCCAGTAGGAGGGCAGCAATAGCAGCCAGCACGCCGAGAAGGACAGGCTCCAGGCGGTTCTCGCGTCCGTCGCTCGCGGCGGTGACCACGGTGGTGTGCACCTTGTGGTTGTCCTCGCCGGTTGGGGTCTCCACCGCCGCCGCATACGAGATGAACTCGTTGGCGAGGGTGTCGGCGATTTGCCTTGCCCGACTCGGCGAATCGTCGGTGACCTCGACGTCGATGAGGGATGTCTTCGGCGGCACGTTGGCAACATCGATCTTGTCGGCGAGCTCGGTTGGGCTCATGTGCAATCCGAGCTTGTCGATGACGTGCTGGGTGACCACGCCGCTAGTGATGAGGGGGATGTACGTGTTGACACGTCGGGTTGCCACCTCCTCGTTCTGATACGCGGCGGAAGTGGTCGATCCCTCGATGGACACCATGAGTCGGGTGGACGACAAATACTTGATGGGTGCCTGAAGGACCGCGGTCAGCCCGACTGCGAAAACCAGGCCCGCGACGACCAGATACGTCGCCCAATATCGCCGCATGGCGGCGACGAAAGCTGTGACGGTCAACGTGTTACCTCTCGCTCGTTCTCTTCGGCCGGATCGCTCTCATCGGATACGGGTATCCGGTCGCGCGTCGAAGTATCGAAGGTGGTCCGAAGCACGGCAGCGGTCGCGCCGAGCACCAAGCCGATCAGCGTGACACCCACCAGGACGAGCGGGATCGGCAGACCCCAGGCGATTTCGCGCGCACCACCGGTGGGCGGGTCGACGACGATTAGCTCGGCTCGGGGGACCAGCGAGCCCGGAATGGACTCGAGTTGGCGCACCGTCGCCGCATATTCGGTGAGGAACACGGTGGCGGTGCGCTGGGCTTCGGCAGCGGAAGGGGCGCTGACTGAGATGTCGAGGAGCGCTGTGCCAGGCGGGTTGCTCGCCTTGATGCGGCTTGTCAGGTCGGCGGCCTGAACGTGGAGACCGAGGTCGGCGATGACGCGACCGGACACGCTCGGGCTTTTGGCCAGCGCGGCGTAGGTCTTTGCGCGCTCCTGCGCATAGAAGCTTCCGCCGTCCATCACTCGGCTCACGTCGCCAGGCGTGCGAACGAACACCGTCGCGGTCGAGCGATACGTGGCGGGTTGAGCAAGCGGGACAATCGTCATGAGCCCCAACGCAATCAACACACCCCACACAAGCCAGCGCCATCGAGCGACAATGACGCGGATATACGAGGCCAGCGGGGAGTTCATAACGCCGAGCCCACGGGGCGCGAAAGCCACGAATGAAGAGACTTGAGAAGCGAAATGGTCATTTGGGTCACACCCTCCGGGTTGGGGTGAATTCCGTCCGTCGAGAGCAGCGTCGAGGTATCGGTGCCAGATAACCAGGTGATCGGGTCGATGAACGCCACCCCATGGGTAGCCGGATCAGATCTCAGCGACTCGAAGAATGCGTCGTCGAAACCCAAGTTGTCGTTCGGATTGGCGAGAAACCTTGGACGGATGAACACGATCTGCGCCTTCGGCCACGCGCGCCGGACCTCGGTGATGGTCGACAACATCGCGGCGTAGGTGTCCTCGCGCGGAGGGAATGTGTCGTTCCGACCGCCGTCGAGCACGACGAGTTGCGGATGGTATTGCAGGGCCAGGTGTGCAACGCGTTCTCTGAATGAAAGCGATTCTCCGATACCGGGATCGATCCATCTGTTGGCGGGTCCGCCGCTGATATATCCGGTGCCTCCCCTTGCGGAGAGGGCGCATAGCCAGCCCATCTCGACGGCGGCCCTGCAGCCATAGGAGTTCTCCGCTGAACTGTCACCGGCGGTATAGGAGTCACCGATGAACAGCGCCAACGGCCGCGCATCGAGATAGTTCTGTCGTTGGTTCAAGGCGTTCGGCGGAGTCGTACCGGAGCTGGCGGGTCCAGCGGAACAGAGGCTAACCGTCATGCCGATCGAAATCGCGACGGCGAGTGCGATCGCGCTGACGTCGAACCACCGTGTCCGGCTCATCGCACGACCTGTGTACGAAGCCACGCCGAGATCTTTTCGGCAATAAAAGATTGCCCATCGTCGCTCGGTCCGCTGAGGTCAGGATGCATGAGCTCTCGGGTAAGCAACGGCGGATCGACGGCATTGAAGAATGGGACACCGGCCACTTCGGCCACTTCCTGCACGGCGTTGTTGACGCGCCAGATCGAATCGGGAATCGGTGTTTCGTACCAGATCGGACCGACCACCGCTACTTGCTGGCCGCCGCGGATGATCTTGTTGATCGCATCGACTGCCCCGACCGTGACGCCCTCCGTCCCAGGTAGCGACGCGTCAGAGGTGCCAGTGGCCAACAGGATGAGGTCCGGACGTCCCGCTTGCGCTCGGTCGACCTGATATCTGAAGGCTTGGCCCCCTGTCCCGTTGGCCGCGAATCCCGCCTCGGGTAGCGCGTAATTGGACACGGACCAACCGGTTCTCGCTGCCATCAGCGTCGGCCAGACTTCCAGGTTGTTGTATCCGGCGGTGTTCTGATCACCGACGACGGCGATGGACAGCGGCGCGCGTAGCTCCTGCGGCGCTGCGGCGCCGGCGACCGTCGATGCCCAAGCCAGTTCGCCGGCGAGCAGGAGCGTCAGCACAACCTGAACGACGTTTCGATGCCTTCGGATCATCGGAGACCTTCCGCGACTTGGCCATACGTTTCGATGAGACGATCCCCTACTGCCTCCATGCCGTACTGGGCATGGACCGTGCTCCGGCCCCGTTCGCCCATCGACTGCGCCACATTGCCATCGCCGAGAATCGAGTCGACCGCTGCGACCAATGCGGGCACTGCCGGGTCGGTGACGATTCCGCTTCCCGACCGCTCGACCAAGGGCGCCAGTCCGCAGTCGTTGGTGATGACGACGGGCAATCCCACTGACATCGCTTCCAGCACCGACATCGGATATGGCTCGCGGATCGACGGCAGTACATAAACCTGAGCGGCCGCCATCCGAGCCGGTACGGCGTCGGGAGTCAGCGGTCCCTCCCAGGTGATGCGCGGGTCTCCGTCGAGCGCCGCCCTCAAGGCGGGACCTTCGCCCTCGTCCTGGCCGACGAGCGCGAACCGTGCGTCGACACCGGCATCGAGTAATGTCTTGGCCATCTCTACAAAGGCGACCGGACGTTTCCGCGAATGCATCCGCGCGGCGAACAGCACTTCCGGCCGCCCCGGTGCGGGAGTCGCAGCAGGGTAGCGGGGTACGCCGTTGCCCAACTCGACCAGACGAAGGCCGGCTCCTGCGACGTCGAATAGCTGCGCGCGCTCGTTCGGGTTCAGATAAAACACCGCTCGCGCGTCGCGGAGAACCTTGCGAGTGCAGACGCTGTCCAGCGGTCGGGCGAGTAGGCGGCGGGACGGCACGACCATTCCGTGGGTCTGCACGACATACGGGATCCGGCGCCGGCGAGCGGCCAGTGCCATTGGTAGGACGACGAGGTCGCGGCCCAGGTGAATGTGGGTCACATCGAAACGGGCCCAGTTGCTGCGCATCCACTTGCCAAGACCGGGTGCAGCCACACCCACGAACGCGGTCTTGGGCAGAAGGGTCTTGGCGGCGAACAGCTTTACCGGTACGCCGTTCACCTCGCTGGGCACCTGCCCGTAACCGCGAGTGGCGCCGACGATGGTCACATCGTGGCCGCGGGAAACCAGCTCGGCACTCTGATTGAGCGCTACGCGCGCGGGACCGCCAAATGCTCCGTCGGGGCTGAGCAGCGTGACTACCTGAAGTATGCGCATGTCATCACAACCGGCTGACGATCGCCTGGACGGGCTGCACGATCGAATTCGGTGGGACGTCGGAGTCGACCAGCGACGTCGCACCGATCACCGAGTTTGCCCCGACGGTGACACCGCGCAGCACGGTGCTGCGGGCGCAGACCCATGCGCCGTCCTCGATGACGATCGGCCCGTTGTCGAACTCGAAGGTTTCAGAGGTGCGGTCGTGACTACCGGTGCAGAGAAACACGTGCTGCGAGATGCAAACGTCCGAGCCGATGACGATGTTGTCGAGGTTGTACAGTTCGGCACTTGTGCCGACCCAGGAGTTGTCTCCGATGGTGAGCTTCCACGGCCACTGAATCGCCACCCGATGCCTGATCAAAACGCCTTTGCCGATTTGCGCGCCGAATATGCGCAGGATCTTGCACCGCAGCCGGCTGGGACACCACACCTGGGTGAAGATCAGCGTCGACACCGCCACCCAGAGCGTCTGCATGGCGAATCCGCGGCCCTTGTCGTAGGGCCGACCACGCCGCGCAGCCAGCGACCTGGTCGGCAATGCGCTCGACACTTCCACCTCCGCTAGCAAAGATTTATCATAGAATAGCACCGAGAAGACTACGCTATTTTACATAGATCCGCATTAACAGCTATCGTCAAGGTCGACGTGCATCGGACAATCGGAAGGTGGCGTCGTGACACAAACCAGATCAGCGCCCGTCAGCACACTGCCGGAGCAGCGCCGTGCCCACTCGTTGTACTTCGGCCACGCCGCTGTGTTCGCGATCGGCGCGATGTCCTGCCGTCCAAATTGCCAACGTCACAGTGACCGCACTGTCAGTGGTTTGCCTGTTGCTCGTCCCGGGTTGGTTGCTCATGATGCACCGGGGAGTCGATCTGGTACCACTCGTGCTTGCCGCCCTCGGGTGGATCTCCTTCCTCGCCTCGTGCCTGGTGAACGACACGAGCGTGCTGTGGCCCAACGCTGTTGCGCCCGCCGCGTTCGGGCTGTATCTGATGGGGCTGACAGTGCTCACGGGTCGCGCGGTGGATGCCATTGCCGCGGCGCTGGCGGGCCTCGCTGTCGGCACGGTGGTTTTCTTCTTGACGGTGGGCATCGAACTCACCCACACGGGTAACTTTCTCGATTTGTGGAAGTACGGGATCGCCTCAGCGACAACTATTCTCATGCTGTATGCGCTGACGGCGGCGCGGGTGCCCGGCTGGTTGCTGCCTGCTTCGTTGGCTGCACTCGGTTTGGCGAGCCTCGCGTTGAATTTTCGCTCGCACGCGCTCGTCTGCGTCCTTGCCTCAGCCACGCTGTTCGTCAACCAGATTCTTGGTTCCCGAATCGGGCGCGGCTGGCAGTTTGCGGGCGTGGCAGGTGTCGGTCTGGTCTTCTCGTATGTGATGCCGATCGCCGCGCGGGCCGGGCTTTTTGGCGCTGCGCTGCAGCGCAAGACCGTCCAGCAAGACGCCGTCGGCGATGTCCCACTGTTGTTGGCAGGCCGGTCCGAACCACCGATGACGATCACTGCGATATCCCAGCGCCCGCTTCTGGGTTGGGGTAACGCGATGAACTTGACGCCAGACTTCTACACCCAGGCTGAGCATCTCGCGATCCGAATGGGTTTCAGCCCCTCGTTCCCCTTTGAGGCGATATGGCGGATTCCGCCGTCCGACTACTCCGCGACGCATTCGATCCTCCTTGGCGCCTGGGTCGAAGGCGGCGTGATTTCCGTGCTCCTGCCCGTATCGCTTCTCATCGCCTGTATTGGGGTGTTCTGGAATTTCACGAGGCTCGGACGTTGGGCGGCGCTCGGCCTCACAGTCGCGCTGCAGGGAATCTGGGACCTGTTGTACGGACCGTGGCAGTACAACATGATCCCCATCTTCGCGTGCATAGCGTTGTTGTTCTTGGCCACACACTTTCAGCGCCCGCGGTCTGAGTTACCAGCCGCTCGATGATGAAGTCGAGCGTGAGTGCGGTGATCGCCACGATAGGGCGGCCTTCGCTCATGCAAGCCGTGCAGTCGATTCTTGACCAGACCCACTCAGTTGACGAGATCATCGTGGTCGCGGGTCCGGACGTGCCGACGTCTGTTCCCTCCGATGACCGGATTGTCTTGTTGAGAAACCGTGATGGCGGCGGCCCTGCCCGCAGTCGGCAGCTGGGCATCGATGCCGCGAGCGGGTCGGTGATCGCACTTCTCGACGATGACGACGTCTGGTCGCCGACGAAGCTGGCTCGCCAGCTTGCGGTCGCCGAATCTGTTGACACTGACCACTGGATCGTGTCGTCCCGGATGCTGGTACAGGGCCCGGGCAGCAGGCAGAGGAGGTGGCCGCGACGGCTCATCAAACCTGGCGAGTCGGTGGCGGAGTATCTGTTTCGTTTCAACGGACTCGGCTTCGGTAATGCCAATCTGCAGACGTCGACGTTGTGCTTTCCGACCGCTCTTGGCCGTCGCGTGCGATGGGGCGGGGTCTCGGACGAACCACACGATGAGCCGAGCTGGTTGATCAGGGTCCAGCGCACCATCCCCGACCTGCGTGTGATCCAACTCCCCGAGACGCTGAGCATTTACAACATCTCCGGCCCTTCGGTATCGCGCGATAACTCCGACCGCACCGACACCTACATACAGTGGGGACTGCATTATCTGGGTGAGGAGTCGCCGCGTGTGCTCGGCGACTATTTGTGTACCAGTCCGGTCAGCGCAGCGGTGACGGCGCGATCGTTGAACGGTGTCCGTCTGGCCGTTTCGTCTGCGGTGCGACATGGTCAGCCCGGCCCCTTCGCGATGGCGTATGCGGTCCTCAACGCGGCCAGGGTCATCCTGCGAACCGCAGTTTCGGCGATCCGGCGATGACCGAGCCCGATCGTCTCGCGCCCGCGGAGCGCCGAGCGCTGCTCTACGGTCCGCTATACCGCATCGTCGGCACACCCGTCGTCGCGCTGCTGGGGCTGGTGAATACCGCCCTCATCGTGCGGGAAACCGGTGAAGCCGTATTCGGCCTGGTCTCCCTCGTCGCAACGATCACGCTGGTCTTTCCCTTCGCTGATCTCGGCGTGGGCGCCACCGTGCTGAGTGCCAGCGCGATGCTTGTCGGACCGAACCCCGATCCGAGAGCTGTCGACGTCATTCGCCGCGCCTACCGCGTGCTGTTCGGTGTCGCCGCCGCGCTGATCGCGGTGGCCCTCTGCGTGATGGCGCTCGACGGTTGGGGCGCTGTCGTCGGCTTCGCGAGCGGCCCCGACGACCGGTGGGCGATCACCGTTGGCGTGTGTGTCTTCGCGCTGACGATTCCCGCCGGCCTCGGGCCCCGCATCCTGGTTGGCATTGACCGCAATCCGCTGGCGACGTTGGTGCTGATGAGCTGTCCGGCGTTCGGTCTCGGGCTGACATTTCTGCTGTACACCGTCGATGCGAGTGGTATCTGGTATGCCGTCTCGTCTTTGGGCGGCCTGCTCATCGGGCAGACGGTCGGCACGGTGTTGGCGCTTCGTCTGTCCGGCCTGCGGTGGTCGGCGTTTTGCAGGGTTTCGCCTTCTCGGAGAGCTTCTCGTTTACTTGCGGGCAGCTTGTGGCTGTTCCTGGTTGGGGTCGGCCTTCCGATCGGCTCGCAGAGCGGACGCATCCTGCTCGCACACCTGTCAACGCCTGCCGAGGTGTCACGCTACGCATTGATGGCGCAGATCTATGCCATCTGCTGGCAGGTGTTATCCACAGCCTCGCTGGCCTACTGGCCGATCTTCGTCAAGAGGCGACAAGCCACCGAGGTGACGGTTCGAATGTGGTGGCGACTCACCGCCATTTTCGGCGCGGTGACGGCCGCAGGCGTGCTGCTTCTGGTGCTTCTCGCGCCGTGGGCGGCGACGGTGCTGTCCGGCGGCCGGATTTTCGTATCAACTTGGCTCGCAGCGGGATTCGGGGCCGTGCTGCTGGCGCAGGCCTTGCACCTCCCGTCCATGGTGTTGCTGACGAGGCCCGGTGAGGCGCGATGGCAAGCACTCTGGGCAGTCGCGATGGCCGTGATCAGCATCGGGCTTGGCTGTGCGGCGCAGCAGTCGTTCGGCGCTGCGGGCGTCGTGTTCGCGTCTGCAATCGCGATCTTCATCGCGCAGGTCATCCCGGACCTGCTCTGGGTGCCTAGGCTTGTGCGTCGCCGTCCTCTTGTCGCTGCTCAAGAATCGTTGCCGTCGGCGCCACTACGGTGACCCCGGCCGCCACGTCGTGAATCACCGTCGCGTTCGCACCGACGGTGGCGTCGTCATGAAGGGCGATCGGGCCAATGACGATCGCCCCTGCCCCGACGCGGACGCGGTCATGCAGCGTCGGCCTGCCCTTCGCGTTGTAGCCGATCGTGACCTGCTGATTGATCCAGCAGTGCGAGCCGATGGACTTCGCGGTGACGATGGTCCCGACACCGTGCTGGATGAACAGCGCTGGTCCGATCCTATCGGCCTCTAGCGTCAGTGTTGGAGACGGCCGGTACAACCTGCTCAGCACAATTCGAAGCGGCCACGGCGACGAACGGAGTCGGTAGTGGAGGAGCGTGCGGAACTCGGGTAACGCCCCGCTGAGGTATGCGAATCGCGAATAGCGGTCCAGCGCGAGAAGATCGGGTTCATCGATGCAGGTCATCCAGAAATCGATGTCCTGGATCACGTCATCCGCCGCCTTCGAGCGGATGACGCTGTGCCACAACGGATACGCCCAGATGCGCGCGAATGCCAGCAGTGTCGCCCTTCGATCGCGCGCCATGGACCGATCATAGAAGTGGTGGACGTTTCGTCAACTCAACAACCGGGCTGCATTAGTGCCCGCAGGTAACCAGCGGTCTGGTAGACGTACTGAAATACCCATGATGGCGGGCCGAGAGACGTGTCGGGATCGGCACCATCGCCAGTTCACCGCTGAAGCACTGGTCCAGAATGAATCGGGCTCGGGAGATATGGGGTCGCAGCGTGACAACGATGATTGTTCGCCAGCCGTGTTGCGAGGCCAATCGTTGTAGCTCTCGCCCTTCACCTTTCGTCGTTTCGGGGTCCGGGTTGAAACAATACAAGTGAAATCGCGGCTCGGGACTGGCGCAGAATTTGGTGAGCCATGGGTCATTGGGGCCGTTGGGGTTTGACACCACAACGTTTCGCGCCCAGCCTTGCGAGGCCAGGTCAAGACCGAAGACGTATCGTCCGTAGTCCGGTCCACCGAGAATGAGTATCGCGTCAGCTTGGCGCGGTCGATCGATCTGCGGGTCGCACATAAAGCGGCAGTCCGGCGACCACGGCGACGATCACCGTACCTGCGATCGTCGCCAGCACGAGCGCCAGCCGCCTCACGGTCAGCCCTCACCGGTGGCGAGCCAACGCAGTGCCGCCTCATCCAGCTTCAGGGACATCGCATTGACGTCGTCCGCGAGCTTTTCCTGCGTCGCGCAGCCCACCACTGCGAACACTCGCAGCGGATGGCTCAACACATAGGCGAGCGCGACCTGGGCGACGGTGACGTGATGCTCGTCGGCCAAGATACGCGCACGCTCCAACCGCCGATTGTTCTCTTCGGTGCCGAAGTATGTCGCAGCCCAATGGTTCGTCGGTTTCGCAAAGAATCCGCGAGCGAGGCTGGACCACGCGATCAGCGGGAGATCGTGTGTCGCGTACCACTCTCGTGCGTTGTGCTGGCCATCGCCGCCAACCGTCACAGCACCGGGCCAGGGAGGGCGCGTCCAGTCGGCAAGGCTGAACTGCACGCTCGACGCGGAAAACAGCTGCAATCCACGGCTGGCGGCCAGCGCGTTGGCTTCATCGATCCGGCCGTGCGACCAGTTGGACACGCCTATCGCGCCTATCTTGCCATCGTCGATGTGGCGGTTCAGCTGTTCGAGTATCGGTTCGACCTCCGCGGCAGGGTGGTCATAGTGAAGGAGGTAGAGGTCGATGAAATCAGTGCCGAGCGCCGCCAGCGATGCGTGAAGATCGCACGACACGTCCGCGGCAGAGAGCCGCGGGCGGCCCGATCCGTCAGGGTGGCAACCCTTGCTGATGACCACGACATCGTCGCGGTTGCCTCGCTTCCGCATCCAGGCGCCTAGCGTCCGTTCGCTGTCCCCGTAGATGCGTGCCGTGTCGAATGTGTTGCACCCGAGCTCGATCGACCGATCCAAGAGGGAATACGCGCGAAGCTCGCGGCGGCGCTCCGGCAGCCATGACAGTCGCCTGCTCTGCAGCCGGTCGGTGCCGAACACGATCCGAGAGATCGGCTTGTCGATCCCGGCGATCTTGCCGTACTCCATGTATCAGCTCTTCAAGTAGTCACGAGCGATGAACTCGCATGCCCGCACCGTGAGGGCCATCATTGTGAGCGTGTGGTTCTGAAAGCCCGACGAGACGAAGCAGGCGCCGTCGGTGACGAACACGTTCTCCGCATCCCAACACTGACCCAATGAATTGAGCACCGAGTTGTCCGGATTGTCGCCCATGCGCGCGCCGCCGGTTTCGTGGATGGCCGCGCCGGGCCAGTAGGCCCCGTAGTCCGCGAAAACCCTGGATCGAAGCATCCGGAAGATGATGTTCCCCCGCCCGAGATCAAGGTTGGTGTCGACGCGCAGGCCGCCGGCCACGGCGATTTCCGGGAGCGTGCGGCGCATGTGGGCGACCATCTTGACTTCATCCTCGGAATGGCTGCACTCGATTCTCGCTGCCGGGATACCCCACGCGTCCTTCTTCGCGGGGTCGAGCGAGACGCGGTTGTCGGCTCTCGGCTGCATCTCACCCAGTGCGAACATCCCCCACGTCGGTTTGCCCCGGCCTATCCCGATCTGAATTCCGTAGCCCCCAGGGAAATTCGTCGACTCCGCTTCGCAGAAACTCGGAATGTAGAGACCCGTCGCCGCGAAGTCGAACCCGTCTTCGGAGGGTGCGGCCTCGGCATCTGCCTCATCCACGTCGCCGGTCACCGCGACGGTGACGTGGTCGCACAGGTAGCGACCGAGTTGGCCAGACGAACCGCCGACACCTGACGGATGTTTCGTCGACCGGGAGTTCAGCAGGATTCGCACGCTCTCGATCGCCGACGCGCAGAGGACGACCACCCGGCCGCGAACCGCTCGATTTTGTCGCGTGATTCCGTCGATGTACTCGACGCCCGTCGCCTTACCGGTCTGATCATCGGTGAGCACCTTGCTCACAACGGCGTCGGTGCGGATCTCGAGACGGCCAGTGCCGATGGCGATCCGCAGGGGAAGTGGGATTCTGTTGCTGTCGTACCTGACGGTCCTCCCATAGGTCACGTGGATGTGGGGAAGACTTCTCTCGATGTTGGCCAGGAACCTCTCTTCGATTCGTGTCGTCTTGGCGGGGCCGATGAACCGACCGTCGGGGCAGTTGGGAATGTCTGCCGCCATCCCGTGCACGCCAAGGGTCTGCTCAACCGTGTCGTAGTGGGGCGCCAGGTCTTCGTACGCGATGGGCCAGTCGACGCCGAATCCGCGCAAGCTCCCCGACTTGAACTCCCTATCCGACATCCGGGGCACGTGCCTCGACCACGTGTGGAGTCGGCCGCCGAGCTGCCGTCCCCGATACCAGAGGAACGGTTTCCCGCGCGGAGTCGTGTAGGGATTCTTCCTGTCGTTGACGTAGAACTGCTTTGTGGTCTCCGAGAACGCGGCGCATTGCGCCTGAATCAGTTGGCCGTGCAGGGCGGCCTTGGCGCGGCCCGTCATACCCACCGCGCCCCCCGTCGCGTCAGCGGGGAAGTCCCTGGCGAGATCCAGGTTCCTGCCTGCCTCCAGCAGGACGACCTGAAGGCCCCTTTCCGTCAGCTCCTTCGCGGCCCACGAACCCGCGGCGCCGGAGCCGACGACGATCGCGTCATACGCGGGTTCGGGCATCACAAGACCTTCGCTGTCCACTCATATAGCTTAGCCATAGTACTTCCGTGCACATCTGGTGATGTGAATAAGCGTACAGCCTAATTTCGGCTATGACCTCGTAATACCTGTGTCACCGTAGACGATTTAATCCGGGTGGTGCGATTTTGGCAAATTCAGAAAACGTTGCCTGGCTATAGCATCTTCGGCCGGACCTTGGCAGAATCACCATGTGCGCGGAATCATCCTCGCGGGCGGGACGGGGTCCCGACTGCATCCCATCACTTTGGGCACGAGCAAGCAGTTGATGCCGGTTTACGACAAGCCGATGATCTACTACCCGCTGTCGACCCTGATGCTGGCCGGCATTCGTGACGTCCTGGTGATCACGACTCCAATGGACGCCGAACCGTTTCGCCGACTGCTGGGAGACGGCCGACAGTTCGGCGTTTCGATCTCGTACGCCGAACAGCGGTCCCCGGACGGTCTCGCACAAGCCTTCATTATCGGCCGGCAACACATAGGAAGTGAATCGGTAGCACTTGTATTGGGCGACAACATCTTCTATGGGCCGGGCCTGGGCACTCAACTCGGCCGGTTCCACGAAGTGGACGGCGGCACCATCTTCGCGTACCGAGTGGCCGACCCGACCGCGTATGGCGTCGTGGAGTTCGACGATCAGCGGCGCGTGATCTCACTGGAAGAGAAGCCGAAGTCGCCGCGGTCCGAATACGCGGTCCCAGGCTTGTACTTCTACAACAACGACGTCATCGACATCGCCGCCGGTCTGAAGCCTTCGGACCGCGGCGAATACGAGATCACCGATGTCAATCGCGCGTATCTGGAGCAGAACCGGCTATCGGTCGAGGTGCTGCCGCGTGGTACCGCATGGCTCGATACCGGAACGTTCGATTCACTGCTCGATGCGGCCAATTACGTTCGCACGATCGAGGAGCGTCAAGGCCTGAAGATCGGCGTACCGGAAGAGGTTGGCTGGCGGCTCGGCTATGTCACCGACGACGAGTTACGGGAGCGCGCCGAACTCCTGGTCAAGAGTGGCTACGGCGGCTACCTTCTGGGCCTGCTCGATCGAGCAGGGTGACGATGCTGACGACTGGCCCTCGTCCAGGGCTGGGCTTTGTTGACGGGTGGGATGGACACGCCGATCGGCCGGCCTTGATCACGGACCGGGAAACGATCACGTATGGGGAGCTCGCCGCACGTGTCTCGGCGGAGATGCATCTGTTCGGTTCCGCACGTCGCTTGGTGTTGATCGAGCTACAGAACACCGTGTCAGCGATCGTAAGCTATTTGGCGGCGATGCGGGCCGGGCACGTCGTGCTGGTCGCGTCCGATGAACGCGCGCGCGAGTCATTGACAACGACATATGACCCCGATGTTGTGGTGGGCTCCTGCGCCGAAACCGGTTGGCAGACAGTCGAGCGTCGGGCGGGCACCCGCCATGATCTACACGCCGATCTGGCCCTGTTGATGTCTACCTCGGGATCTACCGGCTCGCCGAAGTTGGTACGGCTCAGCTACGAGAATCTATCAAGCAACGCGGAATCGATCGCTGACTATCTTGGCATCGCCAGCACGGATCGCGCGATGACGTCGCTGCCGTTGTCGTACTGCTACGGACTGTCAGTCCTGCATAGTCACCTGACGCGAGGCGCGGCAGTGATCGTGACCGGGCTCTCGGTGGTGGACCCGGGTTTCTGGGATCTCGCGCGTGAGGCTCAGGCGACCGCTTTCGCTGGTGTCCCTTACACATTCGAACTTCTCGATCGCGTCGGCTTCGCCGACTTCGACGTGTCCAGCTTGCGTTACATCACCCAGTCAGGCGGCAAACTGGCTGCCGACCGGGTGCAGCGGTTCGCCGAACTCGGACGCCGTCGGGGGTGGGACCTCGTCGTCATGTACGGGCAGACCGAGGCCACCGCCCGGATGGCGTACCTGCCCGTCGACCGGGTGCTCGACGCCCCACAGGCCTTCGGCATGCCGATCCCCGGCGGGCGGTTCACCATCGACGACGACGGCGAGCTGATCTACTACGGCCCGAACGTGATGCTCGGCTACGCCCACTCGCCCGAGGACTTCGCCCTGGGTCGCACCATCGATCACCTGCGCACCGGTGACCTGGCCCGCCGCCGCCATGATGGCCTGTACGAGATCGTCGGACGACGCAGCCGATTCCTGAAACTCTTCGGCCTCCGCGTCGACCTTGACCAGCTCGAATATGGACTGCGCCTAGAAGGCGTCCAGGCATTATGCACCGGCGACGACACAGGGTTGGTCGTCGCGGTCGCGAAGGGTACGCCGGACCCGGCCGCGGTTATCTGCGCAAAGGTGGGTCTACCCGGGACGGCGGTGTGCACCCTCGTTCTCGATGATCTGCCGCGAAACGCCAACGGCAAACCTGACTACGCCGCTGTGCTGCGGTCTGCAAGTCCGCCGCCAAAGACGGCGGCGGAGCCCGCGGCGGAGGCCGACGGTGTGCACGCGGTCTACCGAGAAATCCTCAAGGCCGAGCGGGTAAGCGACACGGATACCTTCGTCAGCCTCGGCGGGGAATCACTGTCCTTCGTCGAAACATCACAGCGACTCGAACGCAAGGTCGGCGCGCTTCCGCCGGACTGGCACCTGTTGAGCGTTGCCGAACTCGAAGCCGGTGCGCGGGGCAGGTCTCGTGGGCTTCTCCGGTGGATGGAAACGAGTATCGTCCTGCGTGCCGTAGCAATAGTGATGGTTTGTGCCAATCACGCCGGCCTGAGCCATGTGTTTGGCGGTGCGCACGTCTTGCTCGCCGCCGCTGGCTACAGCTTCGCCCGATTCCAACTCAACGCCCTCGCTTCGAGCGGGCGGGTCCGTCCGCTGTTCCTATCGATCGCGCGCATCGCCGTGCCCTCAGTCGTTGTGATCGCCATCGCCTACGTGACGACCCGCGACTACGACGTGTGGAACGTGCTCCTTATCGAGAACTTGTTCGCGCCCGTTGGTTGGGCTCTGGGCCCTGACGGCTGGGACCCCGTTTGGAATTACTGGTTCATCGAGGTCCTCGTCGTGACACTCGTTCTGTGCGCGGCTCTGCTGTCGATTCCTGCTATGCGTGGCCTCGAACGCGCGCATCCGTTCGGATTCGCCCTTGCCGTCCTTGGGGTCTGCCTGGTGTTGCGGTTCCAGGTTTTCGGCGGCGACGTTTCGATGGAAGGGTATCGACCGCAAACGACGGTGTGGTTGTTCGCAATCGGGTGGGCAGCAGTGCGCGCGACGCGGGTCAGCCATCGCCTGTTGTTGTCTGCCGCTGCCGTGTGCGGCTCGTTGCTCCCAGGATTCTTTGATGACGAACACGTACGGAAACTGGTAATCCTGGGCGGCCTTCTACTGCTCATCTGGGTGACCCGGATGCCGGTGCCCGCTGCACTGCGGCGAATCACCGCGGTGTTGGCAGGCGCATCGCTATGGATCTATTTGACTCAACCCCTGACCTTCTACTTCATGCAGTTTGGCGAATCACTGTTCGACCACTCATCTACTGCGCCCAGTGGCTCCGGCTCCGGCGCTGACGAATCGGGTTTGTTTCACGATCTGCGTCTGGCCGTGGCAACGTTCATCGCCCTTGCGGTGGGTGTCCTCGCCTGGAAGGCGTACGAGCACGCAGTCCGCCAGCTCGCTCGGCTCCGGACGCGGCGTGAGAGGCCTATGCCGGAGTCAGCTCCACACCTGTAAGCGCCACCGCGTCGTCACGTTCGGGCGCGGTGACGATCGCCTGGAAGCCGTCACCCTCTTTCCACACGCTCGCCTTGAGCGTCTCGCCGGGGAACACCACGCCGGCGAACCGGGCGCCGTAGCTGCCGACCCGGCCGGTGTCGCCGTCGAGCAGCGCGTCCACCATCGCCTTGCAGGTCATCCCGTAGGTGCACAATCCGTGCAGGATCGGCCTGGGAAAGCCTGCGGCGGCGGCGAATTCGGGATCCGAGTGCAGGGGATTGCGGTCGCCGCACATCCGGTACAGCAGCGCCTGCTGGGGCGACACCGGGATGGCAAGTTCGAAGTCCGGAGCACGCTGCGGCGGCTCCGACGACGTCGACGGACCGCGCTCGCCTCCGAATCCGCCCTCGCCGCGCGCGAAGATCGACCGCTTCTGTGTCCACAGCGGCGTGCCCTCAGGAGTGCTGACCGTCGTCGTCGACCAGATCACCGCGGCCTTGCCCTTGTCCCAGATGTCGGTGAACTTGGTGACCGCGACGCCGGTCCCCGACGGCGGGATCGGAGTGGGCGCCGACACCGCTTCGCTGGCGTGCAGCACCCTGCTGAGCTCGATGTCGATGCCGGGGAACTTCACCGTCGGCGGCGCGGTGTCATGAAAACTGGCAGCCACGTTGCCGAACGTCGGAAGCACCTGCGGGGTGTCGTCGACGAGGTAGCGCAACTCGCGCTTGTCCATCGGGTCCTGGCCTGCGCCGAGACCCAAGTGGTAGAGCTGGATATCGCTACTGCTCCAGGAGAATTCGGCCGGTTCGAGTTCGGCGCCCAGCGCCTCGTCGAGATTGATCGGCATGTCAGGCCTTCCCCGCTATGTGCAGCGCCGCCAGATAGCCGAACGCCATCGCGGGGCCGATCGTGCCGCCGGGCCCCGGATAGGTGTGGCCCATCACCGGCGCGCTGACATTGCCTGCGGCGTAGAGGCCTTCGATCACCGACCGGTCGTCCCTCAGGGCTCGGCCGTGCACGTCGGTGACGATTCCGCCCTTGGTGCCGAGGTCGCCGGGCACCATCTTGGCCGCGTAGTACGGCCCGCGGTTGATCTCGCCGAGGTTGGGATTGGGCTTGTTGGTCGGGTCGCCGTAATAACGGTCGTAGGCGCTCTCGCCGCGGTGAAAGTCCTCGTCGGTGCCCGAGCGCGCGAAGCCGTTGAAGCGGTCCACGGTGTCGGCGAGTGCATCGGCGGGCAGCCCGGCCTTCGTGGCCAGCTCCTCCAACGAGTCGGCGGTGACGATCACACCGGACTCCATCCACTTCTTCGGAATGCGCTGTCCGGCTTGCAGTCCCGCGAAGATGTAACGGTCGCGGTACTCCTGGTCGAAGATCAGCCACGCGGGGATGTTCTCGCCGGGGCCGGGACCCTGCCCGTACTCGCCGCCGTACATGTGGTGGCACGCCTCGACGTATGGCATCGACTCGTTCATGAACCGCCTGCCGGACATGTTCACGATGATCGAGCCGGGCGAGTTGCGTTCGGACAGCGCGAACCAGGGGGCGCCGACCAGCGGCACCGTCGGGCCCCACCACGCGTCCTCCATGATGTCCAGTGCGGCACCGAGCTTTTCGCCCGCGATGATGCCGTCACCAGTGTTGGCCTTGGCGCCGACCGTCCACTCGGTGGTGATCGGGGCGCGCTGGTACTTCACCCGCATCTGCTCGTTGTGTTCGAAACCACCCGAGCCGAGGATCACGCCGCGTCGGGCCCGGATCAGTTCGGGCTCAGCGGATTCGGGCGCGTCCGTATCGCGGACGTAGATACCGCGCACAACGCCGTCCTCGACATAGAGATCGGTGAACGCCGTGTTGAGCCGCACCGGAACCCCTGCCTTCTGCAGGCCGACCCGCAGCGGCGCGATGAGCGCGCGCCCCATGCCGACGAGGTTCTTGCCGGTTGCCTTGGCCCACACCGTGCGGGCACCGACCTTCAGGCTGCGCAGCACGCCGCGCGGATGCCGCTTGAGCATGTTGAGCCGCACATAGTCCTGCTGCATCACAACGACATTCAGCGGAACCTTGCCGTACGGCGGCTCGAGGCCGTCCAGATCGGCGCCGAGTTTCTTCGCGTCGAACGGCTTGGGCTCGATGGACCGCCCACCTGGCCGACCGCCGGGAGACTCCGGGTAGTAGTCGGAGTAGTTGGGCACCCAGCACATCTTCAGCGGCGTGTTCTTCAGCACGAAAGACAACATCTCCGGGCCCCGGTCGAGATAGGTGTCGATGCGCTCGGGCTCGACGACGTCGCCGATGATGCCGTGCAGGTACGTCCGCGCCGCGTCAGCCGTATCGGAGACGCCGTCGCGCCGCAGGACCTCGTTGTTCGGGATCCACACTCCACCGCCCGACCGCGCGGTCGATCCACCGTAGTGCGGTGCCTTCTCGACGACTACTGTGGAGAGTCCCTGGTGAGCGGCGGTGAGGGCAGCGACCATGCCGGCGGCGCCGCTCCCCACCACGACGACATCGAACTCCTGTCCTGTCATGTAGAACACGTTATAGAATTGCCCGGCTCGGGGACAACTGCCCCGGTCGGGAGATACGAGGGGACTTCGCCAAATGCTCACTGTCCAGGTGCGCGACGAGCTGGCCGCCGACCTCGCGGAGGCCGAACGCAGCCGGGTTGCGATCGCCCCGTTGACCACCGCTTACCCCGACATCGACGTCGTCGACGCCTACGAGATCCAGCTGATCAACATCCGTCAGCGCGTCGCCGAGGGGGCCAGGGTCATCGGCCACAAGGTCGGCCTGTCGTCCGAGGCGATGCAGAAGATGATGAACGTCGACGAGCCCGACTACGGGCATCTGCTCGACGAGATGCAGGTGTTCGAGGACCGCCCGGTGCCCGCGGGGAGGTATCTCTATCCGCGGGTCGAGGTCGAGGTCGGCTTCGTGCTGGCCGACGACCTGCCGGGGGAGGGCTGCACCGAGGACGACGTGCTGGCCGCCACCGCAGCCTTCGCGCCTGCGATCGAGCTGATCGACACCCGCATCAGGGACTGGAAGATCAAGCTGTGCGACACCATCGCCGACAACGCCTCCTCGGCGGGGTGGGTGCTCGGCGAGGCGCGGGTGTCGCCGAAGGACATCGACATCCAGAACATCGACGCGGTGCTGACCCGCAACGGTGAAGTCGTCGCCAAGGGCCGAAGCGACGCCGTGCTGGGCAATCCGGTCACCGCGGTGGCGTGGCTGGCCCGCAAGGTGGACAGTTTCGGGGTCCGGTTGAAGGCGGGAGACATCGTGCTGCCCGGCTCGTGCACCAAGGCGTTCGACGCCACCCCTGGAGATGAATTCGTCGCCGACTTCGACGGGCTGGGTTCGGTCCACCTGTCATTCGAATAGAGGAGAGGACATGCCGTCTAAGGCATCCGTCGCGATCGTCGGATCCGGCAACATCAGCACCGACCTGCTGTACAAGCTGCTGCGCTCGGAGTGGTTGGAGCCGCGTTGGATGGTGGGCATCGACCCGGACAGTGAAGGCCTCGCCCGCGCCCGCAAGCTCGGACTGGAGACCAGCGCCGAGGGTGCGGACTGGCTGTTGGGCCTCGACGAGAAGCCGGACCTGTTGTTCGAGGCCACCAGCGCCTACGTCCATCGCGACGCCGCCCCGAAATACGCCGAAGCAGGGATCCGGGCGATCGACCTGACGCCCGCGGCCGTCGGCCCCGCGGTCATTCCGCCCGCGAACCTGCGTGAGCACCTGGACGCGCCGAACGTCAACATGATCACCTGCGGTGGACAGGCCACCATCCCGATCGTTTATGCGGTATCGCGTGTCGTCGAGGTGCCCTACGCCGAGATCGTCGCGTCGGTGTCTTCGGTGTCGGCGGGCCCGGGCACGCGGGCCAATATCGACGAGTTCACCAAGACCACCAGCAAGGGTGTGCAGACGATCGGCGGCGCCAAGCGCGGCAAGGCCATCATCATCCTCAACCCGGCAGATCCGCCAATGATCATGCGCGACACCATCTTCTGCGCCATCCCGGAGGACGCCGACCGTGACGCGATCGCGCAGTCCATCCGCGACGTCGTCGCCGAGGTGCAGACCTACGTGCCGGGCTACCGGCTGCTGAACGAGCCGCAGTTCGACGATCCGTCGATGAACTCGGGTGGCCAGGCGGTCGTGACGACGTTCGTCGAAGTGGAGGGTGCGGGCGACTACTTGCCGCCCTACGCTGGAAACCTGGACATCATGACCGCGGCGGCGACCAAGGTCGGCGAGGAAATCGCCAAGGAGAGCCTTTCCGCTGCCGCTGGAGGAGGCCAAGCATGAGCATCGACGACATCTACTTCAACCCCATGTGGGATATCCGGATGACGGACACGTCGTTGCGGGACGGCTCGCATCACAAACGTCACCAGTTCACCAAGGACGAGGTGGGCGCGATCGTCGCCGCACTGGACACCGCGGGCGTACCGGTCATCGAGGTCACCCACGGCGACGGGCTCGGCGGGTCCAGCTTCAACTACGGCTTCTCCAAGACCCCCGAGCAGGAACTCATCAAGCTCGCGGCCGAGACGGCGAAGGAAGCCAAGATCGCTTTCCTGATGCTGCCCGGTGTCGGTACCAAGGAAGACATCAAGGAGGCGCAGAACAACGGCGGCTCGATCTGCCGGATCGCCACCCACTGCACCGAGGCCGACGTCTCGATCCAGCACTTCGGGCTGGCGCGCGAGCTGGGCCTGGAGACCGTCGGCTTCCTGATGATGAGCCACACCATCCCGCCGGAGAAGCTGGCCGCTCAGGCCCGCATCATGGCCGACGCGGGCTGCCAGTGCGTCTACGTCGTCGACTCCGCGGGTGCGTTGGTGCTCGAGGGTGTGACCGACCGGGTGGCCGCGCTGGTCGCCGAACTTGGCGACGACGCACAGGTCGGCTTCCACGGCCACGAGAACCTGGGGCTCGGGGTCGCAAACAGTGTGGAGGCGGTGCGGGCCGGCGCGAAGCAGATCGACGGGTCGTGTCGGCGGTTCGGCGCGGGCGCGGGAAATGCGCCGGTCGAGGCGCTGATCGGCGTCTTCGACAAGATCGGGGTGAAGACCGGCATCGACTTCTTCGACATCGCCGATGCGGCCGAGGAGGTCGTCGCACCCGCGATGCCGCAGGAGTGCCTGCTGGACCGCAACGCGCTGATCATGGGCTACTCGGGCGTGTACTCGAGCTTCCTCAAGCACGCCATTCGCCAGTCCGAGCGCTACGGCGTGCCCGCGCACAAGCTGCTGCACCGCGCGGGCCAGCGCAAGCTCATCGGCGGCCAGGAGGACCAACTGATCGACATCGCGCTGGAGATCAAGCGCGAGATGGATGCCGGCGGGCAGGAGCGCAGCGACCGGGGGGTAGGTACTGGGGCCACGGTCGCCCGCTAGGGCGGCTAACCAACTTTTTTCGGCGGCCGGTTATCGGCGGCTGCCCAGCGACGACGACCGCGGCTCGGGCATGCCGTCGCGCGATAGGGGTCGTTTAGCGATGCGGGCATTCGGATAGGCCTCGGTGTGCGATCGAACATCGCAGACCGATAGGAGTGTTTTCATGAAGATGTCCACAACGACCGTCCGTCGCGGCCTGTACGGCATGTTCGCAGGCGGCCTGCTTGGGGGCGTCGCTTCCGCAGCGATCGTCATGCCGGCCGCCAATGCTGAGCCTGTGGTACCCACGACGCCAGATACCTGCACGTTCAGTGGTGCCGCCAACACGTCCAGCACTGTGTCGGCCCAGATGAGCACGTATCTCAAGGCTCATCCCCAGACCAACCAGGATCTGACGGAGATCGCCAAGCAACCCACGGATGAGGCGCAGGTCGCGTACCGCGCCTACTTTGCCAAGAATCCGCAGGTCGAGACCGAGCTGAAGGCCATCAACCAGCCCGCCGCTGACCTGGTCAGCCAGTGCGGCATCGTGGTTCGGCCAACGCCGATCTCGGAGGCCCTTCAGGGCGTCTAACAGCTAGCGCGGGCAAGTAGTTTCCGGCCTTGCTCGCACCACTCATCGCGTCGGCACTCTCCGCCGGCGCGATGAGTGCTTTACCAACCACGTCTCGCCTGCAACATTGGTAACACTCGACGCGTCAATGGCGACATCAACGTCAGTGGCACGAAACCCACGACCAAGGAGCAATCTGATGACCCCAGCCGCGACGCTTGTGCGCCGGACCATCTACGGAGCGTTGGCGGCGGGCATGGCCTGTGCGGCGTTCGCCATCCCCGTGGCCAGTGCGGATCCCGTGGACACGCAGACACCGGCTGTTGCCGATGACTGCAACGCCGCGACTCTGGCGACGACGATCAGTTCGGTCACCTCGAAGCTGTCGACCTACTTCGCGGCTCACCCGGACGCCAACCAGGCGTTGATCGACGCGACGCGCCAGTCTGCCTTCGCCGCGGTCGGGCAGTTCGACGACTACATCTCGGCGCACCCGGATCAGGCCGACGCCCTTCGCGAGATCCAGGCGCCTCTCGGCGCCTTCAAGGACCGGTGCGGGATGCAGGTGTCGCCGACCGACGCGCTGACGGTGCTGGCAGACGTCTAGGTAACGAGCGTCGGCTTGGCACCGCCGAGCTTGCTGGTGAGGACGTCGGCGGTGGCGGTAAGGGCTCGGGCGCGCTTGGCGATCTCCGAGTCGGTCAACGCCCGGCCGATCTGCAGGGACACCACCATGGCCTGGCGCTGATGGTGGTCGAACACCGGCGCTGAGATCACGCTGATGTCGTGCCGATGGCGGCCGCTCGCCGTTGTCTCGGTGCGTAGATAGACCCGTTCGCCGATGTCGGCGATCAGCTCGCCGAGCAATGCGCGCAGTTCGTCGGGCAGTCTGCTCGACATCCCGGCCATCAGCGCATACAGCCGACGCCCGGCCGGAGTGAGCCGCTCGACGAGATAGCCCGTGCGGCGGCATTCGGTGATCACACGGTCCAGCCGCTCGTCGTCGGTGCGCAGCGGGATCGTCGGCTCCTTGGCCAGCCAGTCGCGCAGGGCGACGTCGTCCCAGAGCACGAACATCAGCCCGACGGGCGGCGTGAAGGGGTAGCTCTGACCGACCCGAACCCCCACGTCCGCGCCCGGCGGTCCGACGAGTTCGAGCACCGTGATGCGGTCGTCGATGACCGCCGACAGCGCGGCTGTGGTGCCCGAAATCGCCGACAGCCTGCGCAGTTCCGCCCTGGCGGCCGGATCCACCCGCAGCGACTCCTGGGCGGTGTGGCCCAGCGATATCAGTGCCGGTCCGAGTCGATAGGTCTTGTCCTGCGAATCACGCACGAGATAGTCCGAGTCCGTCAGCGTGGTGACGATCCCGAGGCAGGTGGGCTTGCTCAAGCCCAGCCGGCGGGCCAGCTCGGACACCCCGAACCGGCCGTTCGGGTGGCGGGCTAGGAAGTCGAGGACCGCGACCACCCGCTCGGTCGGCGGTGACGCCCGACCGGAGGATTCTGGGCTCGGCATGTCAGAAATGTACCGCTACGTTCCAAATATCGAACAACTCGCCACCTCCCGCCCGTTGACGCGAATGAGAACACGTTCTAGTTTCTAGGGGTGTACTCGCAGCCACTGACCGACGCGATCGCCGAGGCCGAGCAATTGGTCGCCGCGGCCCCCTTCATCGAATCCGAAGCCGACTTGCTGGAGGGCCTGCAGTATCTGGCCGGGTGTATCGCCGGATGCACGCACCTGGCCTTCGACTACGAGCGCGACCATCCGTTCATGCAGTCGGGCACCGGGCCGTTCACCAAGATGGGGCTGGACAACCCGGACACCCTCTACTTCGGTACCCGCGTGCAGCCCGGCCACGAGTATGTCGTCACCGGAAAGCGCGGCACCACCACCGACCTGAGCTTCCAGATGCTCGGTGGGGAGTACACCGACGGCAATGTGCCCGTCAGCCAGGCGGCGTTCGACGACCGCGAGCTCGACATCGCGGCAGATGGCTCCTTCGAATGGCGGGTAACGCCGAGCAGCCCGTCGCAGCTGCTGGTTCGCGAGGTGTACAACGACTGGTCCGCGCAGCGCGGATACATCAGCGTCGCCAGGACGGACACGGCCGGCACCGCGCCCTCGCCCCTGACGCGGGCGATGATCGAAAAGCGCTACGCGGTAGCGGGAAAGCAACTCGTGCAGCGGGTGAAGACCTGGCTGCAGTTCCCGCAGTGGTTCTACAACACGCTGCCGGTCAACACGATGGTGGCGCCGCGGCTCACCCCCGGCGGCCTTGCCACCCAGTATTCGTCGGTCGGGCATTTCGACCTGGCGCCGGAACAAGCGCTGGTCATTACGCTGCCGGTCACCGATGCGCCCTACCTCGGGTTCCAGCTCGGCAGCCTCTGGTATATCTCGCTGGACTACATCAACCACCAGACATCGCTGAACGGCACTCAGGCACAAGCGGATCCGGACGGCAACATCCGGATCGTCGTCGCCGACGCCAACCCCGGTGTCGCGAACTGGGTGGAAACCCTCGGGCACGGCAAGGGCTATCTGCAGTTCCGCTGGCAGCGGCTGTCGCGGGCGCTCACCGAGACTGACGGCCCCACCGTCGAACTCGTGGAGCTGGACAAGGTCGCGGCCGCACTCCCGTACTACGAGTCGAACAAGATCGCCGGAGAAGACTGGCGCGCTCGGATTGCGCTGCGCCAGAAGCAGATCGCCGACAGGATGGTTGGATAATGCTCAAAGACAAGGTCGTCGTGATCAGCGGTGTCGGCCCAGCGCTGGGAACCACGCTCGCGAAGCGATGTGCGCAGGCGGGCGCTGATCTGGTACTGGCTGCCAGGACCGTCGAGCGACTCGACGACGTCGCCAAGCAGATCACCGACCTCGGCCGTCGTGCCGTGACCGTCGGCACCGACATCACCGACGAGGCACAGGTGGACAACGTCGTCGAGCAGACGCTCAAGGCGTACGGCAAGGTCGATGTGCTCATCAACAACGCCTTTCGGGTGCCGTCGATGAGACCATTGGCCAATACCAGTTTCGACCACATGCGCGACGCGATCGAGCTGACCGCATTCGGTGCACTGCGGATGATCCAGGGCTTCACCCCGGCGCTCGCGGAGGCGAACGGATCGATCGTCAACGTCAACTCGATGGTGGTGCGCCACTCGCAGGCCAAGTACGGCGCGTACAAGATGGCGAAGTCCGCCCTGCTGGCCATGTCCCAGTCGTTGGCCACCGAACTGGGCGAACAGGGTATCCGGGTGAACTCTGTTCTGCCCGGCTATATCTGGGGCGGCACGCTGAAGGGCTACTTCGAGCACCAGGCCGGCAAGTACGGCACCACCGTCGACGAGATCTACAAGGCGGCCGCAGTCAACAGCGATCTCAAGCGTCTACCCACCGAGGACGAAGTGGCCTCGGCGATCCTCTTCATGGCCAGCGACCTGTCCAGCGGGATCACCGGGCAGGCGTTGGACGTGAACTGCGGGGAGTACAAGGCCTGATGACCCGTACAGACGTCGGCACAGTCGACGACCTGCACGCCTCGGCGACCAAGGCGTGCGGGCTGGACGACTTCGGCTCCGACGACGACAACTACCGCGAGGCGCTCGGCATGCTGCTCGAGTCCTACCGGCGCGACGCCGATCTGACGGAGATCGGCAGCAAGATGAATCGCTTCTTCGTCCGCAACGCGCTGGTCGCCCGGTTGATGTCCGAGGCGGCATGGAAGCAGTACCCACAGCATGCGGACGTGCCGATCGAACGGCCGATCTTCGTCACCGGACTACCCCGCACCGGAACGACGGCTCTGCACCGACTGATGAGCGCCGACCCGCGGCACCAGGGCCTCGAGTTGTGGCTCGCCGAGTTCCCGCAGCCCCGCCCACCACGCGAAACTTGGTCGGAAAACCCGGTTTTCCGTGAACTCGACGCGCGGTTCACGCAGGCGCACAACGAAAACCCCGACTACACCGGATTGCATTTCATGACTGCCGACGAGGTCGAGGAGTGCTGGCAGCTACTTCGCCAGTCGTTGCACTCGGTGTCCTACGAGACGCTGGCGCACCTTCCGACGTACTCGCAGTGGCTCGCCAAGCAGGATTGGACGAAGCCGTATCGGCGGCACCGCAAGAACCTCCAACTGATCGGGCTGAACGACGCCGAGAAGCGCTGGGTGCTGAAGAACCCGAGCCATCTGTTCGCGCTGGACGCGTTGATGACGACGTATCCCGACGCGCTGGTGGTGCAGTGCCATCGCCCGGTGGAGACGATCATGGCGTCGATGTGCTCGCTGGCCCAGCACACCACCGAGGGCTGGTCGCACAGCTTCACGGGAGACTTGATCGGAAGCGATTCGATGGAGACGTGGGCGCGCGGTTTGGAGCTGTTCAACGCTGTTCGGGCCCAACATGATTCGGCGCAGTTCTACGATATGGACTATTTCGAGCTGATCAAGGATCCGATCGGTACCGTCGAGGGCATCTACCGCCACTTCGGCATCGAAATGACCGCCGCCGCGCGCGCCGGCATGGAGGCCAGCGACGCCGAGAGCAAGCAGGGTCCGCGGGCGCCCAAGCACACCTACTCACTCGAGGACTACGGCCTGACCGCCGACGCGGTCAAGGAGCGCTTCAGAGGGCTGTAACTTTCCTTCGCGAACAGACGCAAACTCGCATCAATCGACGCCTAATCGTGCGACTCCGCGTCTGCTCGCGCGAAGATATTCAGCCGTCGCCCGGCGGCGGGGAGGTCGACACTTCCTCCAGGCAGCCCTCGGCCACTGCGTGCTTGATGCTGTCCGCCAGCTTGGGGCAGGACCGGGTGCGGGCCGGTTCACCGCCAGACTCGCGAATTTCGGAGAAGTAGGCGCAGCGTTGCGACGCGTCCGCGCTCCACTGCACCGACGTGTGGGCGGGGCCGAGCTTCTTGACTCGGACGGCGACATGGCAGAACCGGCAGTCGACCGATACCAGCCCCGAATTCAGATACCGCTCACGGTCCTGCTGGGTGGCCGCCCGCACCGCGGCCGCGCGGTCGGGATCGGACGCGAAATCCGGTGCCTTCGACCATGTTCCAGCCCAGGATTCCGCATTATCCTCGCCGTTAGAGCCGTGGTCGTGATCGTCGTCGTCGTCGTGCGCGCCGTGCAGCAGGAGCATCGACCGGGCCAGCCGGTCGACGTCCGGTGCTTGCTGCCTGTCGCGGGAACTCATGACGAGGTCTGGTCGGCCTTTTCCTTCTCTTCGGCCTTGGCCTTGAGATTCTCTTCGACCTCGACGTGCCACTTTTCGTTGGCCGCCGTGGTGTCGACCTCGATCTCGAAGCGGTCGGTCATGTCCGGCGTGACGTCGGCGGCGTCGACGTAGAACTGCTGATACCAACGCCGCATTTGGTACACGGCACCGTCTTCCTCGACGAGCAGCGGGTTGTCGATGCGAGTCTTGTGCTTCCAGATTTCGACGTCCTGAAGGAATCCCTTGCTGACGCCCTCGGTGAACACCCGGGCCAGCTTGTCGGTGGTCTCCTCGTCGAGGCCCTTGGGCTTCTCGACGATGACGCCCCACTGCAGCACGAACGAATCCTGAGACACCGGATAGTGGCAGTTGATCAGGATCGACTCGGCCTTGAAGTCGCCGTAGCTGTTGTGCAGCCAGTTGATCATGAACGACGGGCCGAAGTAGGACGCCTCCGAGTCCAGGTGCGCCTCGCCGTAGGAGGTGCCCATGTCGTTGACATCGGGACGGCCCACGTTGTGCAGGTACTGCGACGCGATGTGGCCCTCGAACACGTTCTTGAAGTACGTCGGCAGCCCGAAGTGGATGTAGAAGAAGTGCGCCATGTCGGTGACGTTGTCGATGATCTCGCGGCAGTTGGAGCCCTCGATGAGCATCGTGTGCCACCGCCAGTCGGTCCACCCGTCATCGGCGAACTCCGGGATCTCCGGGATGCGCACCTCGGGTTGCGATGGGTTGCCCTCGTGGTCGTGCCAGACGAAGAGCAGGCCGCCACGCACGTCGGTCTCCCACGAGCGGGTGCGGGCCAGCCGGGGTGTGCGCTTGGCGTAGGGCACCAGCTTGCATTTGCCGTCGCCACCCCAGCGCCAGTCGTGGAACGGGCAGGCGACCTCGTCGCCCTTGATCGTGCCCTGCGTGAGGTTGCCGCCCATGTGGCGGCAGTAGCCGTCGAGGACCTTGACGTCGCCATGGGAGTCGGCGAACACGACCAGCATGGTGCCGAAGATCTCGACCCCGTGCGGCTTGCCGTCGAGGTAGTCCTTCACCGGGCCGAGACAGTGCCAACCGCGGGCAAAGCGGTCGGGCAGGGCTCCGGTGTCGATCTCGCGAATGCCAGCAGCGGCGGCTTCCGTCGTCACGACACACCTCCTTCAGGGGTCTCTAACTAGAACACGTTACAGTTTTTACCACGCCCGGCGCAATCTAAACCCGCCCTACCTGCGGTATATCTTTACGAATGCCGCTGTATTCATTCGAGGGCCGGTCGCCGACGGTCGATCCGGGCGCATTCGTCGCGCCAACCGCAACGTTGGTCGGTGATGTCCACGTCGAGGCGGGCGCGTCCGTATGGTTCAACGCGGTCATTCGTGCCGACTTCGCCCCCATCATCGTCCGCGAGGGCGCCAACGTGCAGGACTGCTGCGTGCTGCATGCGCCACCGGGCATCCCCGTCGACGTCGGCCCCGGCGCCACGGTCGCGCACGGGTGTGTCATCCACGGTGTGCACATCGGCGCCGAGACGGTCATCGCGAACCATTCGACGGTCCTCGACGGTGTCGTGATCGGCTCGCGGAGCCTGATCGCGGCGCATTCGCTGGTAGTGGGCGGCACGAAGATCCCCGACGAGGTCGTGGTGGCCGGCTCGCCGGCCAAGATCCGCGGGCCCGTCGCCGGGACCGGCGCGCAGATGTGGGTGGATACGAACCCGGGCGCCTACCAGGACCTGGCCCGCCGTTATGCGATCGGGCTCACCGAAGTCCTCGAACCGCGATCCTGACCCGGATCAGTCGCTCAATTTAGTCAGCAAGAGGAAGGCGCCTGCCAGTCCGCCGATCATCGCTGCACAGGCTGTCGGTACGAGAACGAATTCCGCCCATCCGAGGCCGCACAGCATCAACACGCCAGTCACTGCCACACCGACTGCGGTTAGGGTCGAAGGATTGACGGTTTGAAGTGTCCGGGCCAGCGGACTACGCGAACCAACCTGTCCGGCACGGCGACCGAGGACAACCAGCACGATGCCGACGCTCACCGACAGCACCAGCAACTCCGTTCCGAGCAGCCAATCCGGTTGCAGCGGTATCGAAAGCAGCAATGCGATCAGCAATAGCGTCGCAAAGATCACCAGCGTCTGAGCGGCCCTGTTACGCAGGTCTGCCGAGCCTGCGATCCGCCCGGCATGAATCGATATCGCCACGAACAATAGGCCGACGAGAGCACCAGCCGAGCCACCAAGGACAACTGCGAAGGTGTCCCATTCGTGCATCATGCAACGCTACGTCGCCACGCATGCTGACTGCACATTTCGGAAGTGGCCGCGCCCTAGATCTTGCGCGCGCTCGCGGTGGCGGCGTCGACTTCCCAGTAGGCGCGCAGCGCGCCGATCTGCCCCTCGTCGTTCACCCGGTAGGTGAACACCCCTTCGGCGACGACCTCGTATCCCCTCGAGCGGATGACGATGTTGCCGATGTTGGCTTCCTCGTTGCCGCATTGGTAGGTCTTCTCGAAGTTGAACGTCAGCTCGCTCGGGGCGATCGCCATGTCGTAGAACTTCGAGATCGCCTCTTTACCCCTGTGCCCCTTGCCCTCCGGGTCGAAGTGCGACGGCCCGATCGGATCCTCGACGATGGCATCGTCGGCGAACACCGCGAGCCAGGCCTGCTTGTCGCGGGCCACCGCGGCCTCGCGTGAGCGCTTACCCGCCAGGTGGACGGGTGAGTCCGTCACTCCTGCCAGCCCGAGTGGATGTAGGTGTCGGCGAACCGCTTCATCGCGTCCTTTTTCTGCTCCAGCGGCGGGTCGAAGCCCAACCCCTCGAACATCCACGGGATGGTGATGTAGTCGGTGACGCCGGACTCGGCGAGTTCGCGGTGGCCGTCGACGCCGAACTTGTCGATGCACACCACCTGGTATTCGAACGGATCGTCGGCCCGACCCGCGTCGGACAGCAGCGATTTGAGCTGGGCGATCGTCTCCGCGATCTGCTTGCCCTTCATCATCGCGCTCGTCCAGCCGTCGCCGATCCGCACGGCCCGGCGCAGCGCCACGTCGGTATGGCCGCCGACGTAGAACGGCACCGGCTTGGACGGCCCGGGACTCATCTGCAGCTTGTCGAAATCGTAGAACTCGCCATGGAATTCGACCATGTCTCCGCCGAGGAGAAGCTTGATCACGTCGATCATTTCGTCGACACGCTTACCCCGCTTGGGATACGGCACGCCGCACCATTCGAATTCCTCAGGTGCCCAGCCGATTCCGACGCCGAACCCGAACCGGTTGTTGGTCAGGTTCGCCACCGATCCCACCTGACGCGCCAGCAGCAATGGGTTGCGGGAGCCCAGCTTCATCACGTTGGTGTAGAACCGCAGCGTCGACGTCACCGCACCCATGGCACCCGCGGCGATCAAAGGATCCACCCACTCGGTGTCCGCATTCCACATCCGCGAACCGTCGGGGGTGTAGGGATAGTCAGTCGACTGCTTCTCCATATAGAAGATGGAGTCCGGCAGCGCGATCGAGTCGTACCCGAGTTCCTCTGCAGTCTTGGCGATCTCGACGAAATCGTTGATCCCGCTCATCGCCACGCTGCACGTGTACTGCATGCGTGTCACGGCTTGTCTGCTCCTACTACCCACATCGAGTAATACTGCGAACCGCCACCGTAGGCGTGGCCGAGCGCCTTGCGGGCATTGGGCACCTGGTGATCGCCTGCCTTACCCATCACCTGGATAGCCGACTCGGCGAACCGGATCATGCCTGACGCACCGATCGGGTTGGACGACAGCACGCCGCCTGATGCATTGAACGGAATACGGCCGCCGATCGCCGTCTCGCCCGCTTCGGTGAGTTTCCAGCCCTCGCCCTCGGCGGCGAAGCCGAGATTCTCCAGCCACATCGGCTCGAACCAGGAGAACGGCACGTAGACCTCGGCGACGTCGATCTCGTCGATCGGTGAGCTGATCCCGGCGTCCCGCCACAACGCCTTGGCGGCATCGCGTCCGGCCTGCGGGTTGACCTGGTCGCGCCCGGAGAAGGCCAGCGGCTCGGTGCGCAGCGCGGTGGCATGGATCCATGCCACGGGATGCCCGTCGGCCACCCGCGTATCGGCGATCTGTTCGTTGCCGATCACCAGCGCGCACGCGCCGTCGGACGACGGGCAGGTCTCGTCGAACCGGATCGGGTCCCACAGCATCTGGGACGCCATCACCTTCTCCAGGGTGATGTCGGGCTGGTGCAGGTGGGCCAGCGGGTTTTTCGCGCCGTTGAGCCGGTCCTTGACCGCGACCATCGCGCCGATGTGCGTCGGCGCGCCCGAGCGCCGGATGTAGGACCGCACGTGCGGGGCGAAATAGCCGCCCGCGCCCGCGCCTACCGGCTTTGTGAACGGCACAGGAATACTCAACGCCCACATGGCATTCGACTCGGACTGCTTCTCCCAGGCCATCGTCAGCACGCGCTTGTACTTGCCGGACTGCACCAGGCTGGCCGCGACGATCGCGGTCGACCCGCCGACCGAGCCCGCGGTGTGCACCCGGATCAGCGGCTTGCCGGTGGCGCCGACCGCGTCGGCCATGAACAGCTCGGGCATCATGACGCCCTCGAAGAAGTCGGGCGCCTTGCCGACCACCACGGCGTCGATGTCGTCGAACGTGCTGCCCGAGTCGGCGAGAGCCTTGTCAATGGCCTCTCGGACCAGGCCGTTCATCGAGACGTCCTTGCGCTTGGCGACGTACTTGGTCTGCCCAGTGCCGAGGACGGCCGCGAGATTGCCTGCCATCGCTATTTCCCGCCTTCCATGACCGCGACCAGATTCTGTTGCAGCGCAGCCCCGCTCGTCGCGTGCGCCAGCACCCGCTGCGCGGAACCGTCAAAGATGTGCCGGGCGGCGAAGCCGATTCGCTCGAGGCCGGTCGAGAACATCGGGTTGGCGGCCAGCGCACCGCCGGACGGGTTGATCTTCGTCGAGCCGTTCAGGCCGATGGCCTCGGTGAGGATCAGCTGCTGATGGCTGAATGGGGCATACAGCTCGGCCACGTCGATCGACCCGGTGTCGCCGCCCGTCGCGACCTTGGCCGACGCTTCCGTCGACGGCGACGTCGTCAGGTCGCGGGCGCCGAGCACAGGCGTTTCGATGCGGTGCTCGAAACCGGTGATCCACGCCGGGTTCTCCCGCAGTTCGCGGGCCCGGTCACCTGCGGCCAGCACGACGGCCGACGCACCATCGGTGATCGGAGCGATGTCGTGGCGGCGCAGCGGATCGGCGAAGTACGGCCGTGCCAGTAGGTCGTCGACCGAGCTCGCCGGCTCGACGGAGTCGGTACGGCCCGCGGCGCTCATGGAGTCCAGTGCCACCTGGGCCATCTGCTCGGCGGACCACTTCCCGGAGTCAAGGCCGAGCCGGGCCTGCAGGCCCGCCGTCGACACGGCATCGGGCATCAGCGGGGCCACCGTGTACGGGTCGAGTTGTAGCGCGAGCACGCGGCGCAGGATTCCTGCCGACGACTTCCCGAACCCGTACACCAGCGCGGTGTCGACCGACCCGGTCAGAATCTTGATGTAGGCCTCGTAGAGCGCCCAGGCACCGTCCATCTCCACGTGCGACTCGTTGATCGGCGGCACCGCACCAATCGAGTCGATCGCGGACAGGAACGAGAATGCCCGGCCGGCAAGGTAATCCGAGGAACCCGAGCACCAGAACCCGATGTCGGTCTGTTTGAGGCCCAGGTCGGCGTACAACTCGGCGAAACAGGGCATCAGCATTTCGACGCCGTTGGTGGTGCCTTCGGTGCGGCGCACATGCGGGGCATGCGCGAAGCCGACCACCGCGACATTGCGATCAGTCATCTGTGCTTTGATCCTCTGCTCTTCGCGCGGGCGCTCATCGCTGCCCCTTATTGGTGGTGCTTGTAGGTGTCGTAGTCGGCGTCGGGCTCGCCCGACGGCCGGAAGTAGTCGATGTTGTCGATGCCAAGGCCCCACTCCTCGCGGGGTTTCCACACCGCCTCGACCCGCATGCCCATCCGCACGTCGGCGGCATCGATCTCGGTGACCAGGTGCAGGAACGGGATGTCCGCGCCGTCGAGCAGGATGTAGGCCGCGACGTAGGGCGGCTTGATGCGCTGGCCTGCGAACGGGATGTTGATGATGGCGAACGTCGTCACCGTGCCCTTGTCCGGCAGTTCGATGAACTCGTCGAGCTGCTGGCCCGTCCCCGGATCGGCCTCGCGCGCCGGGAAGTACACCTTTCCGTTCTTGCCGGTGCGCGCTCCGAGCAGCTTGCCCTCCTCGAGCGCACGCAGGAACGCGCTCTCGGGAAGTGATGCGGTGTGCTGGATTTCGATCGAGGTCGGGACGACGAGCATGGTCACCGGATCGCGGTCGTCCGTCGTGTCGTCCACCGGCTCGGCCTCGTCGCCGGGCGCGAAGTACGCGATGTCGGTGATCGCGCCGGCCGGTTCGTCGACCCAGTGCGCGTGCACCCGCGCACCGGTGCTTATCTCCGCAGCCGAGCCGGCGTCGACCGCGTGCAGCAGCGCGGTGTCGGCGCCGTCGAGCTTGATCAAGGCCCACGCGAACGGACGATCCAGCGGCTGGCCCTCGAGAGGTTCGGGCTGCCACGTCCACGACAGCACCGTTCCGACGCTGGCCACCGGTACGATCTCGGTCAGCTCGTCGTAAGTGACGGGGTCGTACTCGGGCGGCGGCACGTGCACCCGGCCATCCGAACCCCTGGCGCCGACGATGCGCCGTTCGCGCAGGGCGGTGAAGAACTGACTGAGGGTAGGTCCGACTGAACGGGTGTAGTCGAAGGACAGCCGCAGAGGTGCCGAAAGGGGCGGCTCATGGGTATCGATCTGCACCGGGCTGCTTTGGCTGGCGGTCACAGCATCGAGTAGAACAGGTTCTAAGAATGGTTTCAAGGCACGGTCTGGACCTGCAAGAAAGGCGGCTCGCATGAAGCTAGGACTCCAGCTCGGATATTGGGGCGCACAGCCGCCTGTTAACGCGCCCGAACTGGTGGCGGCCGCCGAGGAGGCGGGCTTCGACACCGTCTTCACCGCCGAGGCGTGGGGATCGGACGCATTCACGCCCCTGGCCTGGTGGGGTTCCGCGACCTCGCGCCTGCGGCTGGGCACCTCGGTGGTGCAGCTGTCCGCCCGTACCCCGACCGCGTGCGCGATGGCGTCGCTGACGCTGGATCACCTCTCCGGCGGGCGGCACATCCTGGGTCTCGGAGTGTCGGGACCGCAGGTCGTGGAGGGCTGGTACGGCCAGAAGTTCCCCAAACCGCTGGCCCGGACCCGCGAATACATCGACATCATTCGCCAGGTCTGGGCACGGGAAGCGCCGGTCACCAGCGACGGCCCGCACTACCCGCTTCCGCTGACCGGTGAGGGCACCACCGGGCTGGGCAAGGCGCTCAAGCCGATCACCCATCCGCTGCGCGCCGACATCCCGATCATGCTCGGGGCCGAGGGCCCGAAGAATGTGGCGATGGCCGCCGAGATCTGCGACGGCTGGCTGCCGATCTTCTACACCCCGCGGATGGCGGACACCTACAACGAGTGGCTTGACGAGGGCTTCGCCAGGCCCGGCGCACGCCGCAGCCGAGAGGACTTCGAGATCTGCGCGACGGCCAACATCGTCATCACCGACGACCGCGCAGCCGCGTTCGCGGCGATGAAGCCGTACCTGGCGCTGTACATGGGCGGAATGGGCGCCGAGGACACCAACTTCCACGCCGACGTCTACCGCCGGATGGGCTATGCCGAAGTGGTCGACGACGTGACGACGCTGTTCCGCACCGACCGCAAGGACGAGGCCGCGACGGTCATCCCCGACGAGCTCGTCGACGACGCCGCGATCGTGGGCGATCTCGACCACGTGCGCGAGCAGATCAAGGTGTGGGAGGCGGCGGGGGTCACGATGATGTTGGTGACCGGCCGCAACGCCGATCAGATCCGCGAACTGGCCACCCTGATCTAGTGTCCTGAGTCGTTAATTCGGGTGCAGTAGTTGCCGATGCTGGCGAGGATTTGGTCGGCGGTCTTGGTCCAGACGTAGGGTCGCGGGTTGTCGTTCCAGGTGTCGATCCAGGCGCGGATATCGGTATTGAGTTGGCGCACCGAGGTGTGGGTTCCCCGGCGCAGTTTCTTGGTGGTCAACTCGGCGAACCAGCGTTCGACGAGGTTGAGCCACGATGAACTCGTCGGGGTGAAGTGCATGACGAACCGCGGATGTGCTGTGAGCCAGCGTTTTACTGCCGGCGTCTTGTGGGTGGAGGCGTTGTCCAAGACCAGGTGGACATCGAGATCGGCGGGCACTTCGGCGTCGATCTTGCGCAGGAACGCCAGGAACTCGGTCGCTCGATGGCGAGTGTGCAGCGATCCGATGACCTGACCGCTGGCCAGGTCAAGGGCGGCGTAGAGGCTTGAGGTGCCGTGGCGGACGTAGTCGTGGCTGGCCCGTGCCGGGGTCCCAGGCAGCATCGGGAACACCGGCTGGGTCCGGTTGAGCGCCTGGATCTGGGTTTTCTCGTCCACGCACAGCACCAACGCCCGTTCGGGGGGATCCAGGTACAACCCGACGACGTCGCGGACCTTGGCCACGAACAACGGATCCTTGGACAGCTTCCATGAATCCTGTTTGTGCGGAGCCAATCCGAACGCCCGCCAGACCCGCGACACCATCGACTGGCGTCAACCCCAGATGATCAGCCATCGACCGCGTCGACCAATGCGTCGCATCCGGGGGCGTCGTCTCCAACGTGGCCACGATCAACGCCTCGATCCGGTCATCGCCGACCACCCGCGGCCGGCCCGGCCGCGGCTCATCGACCAACCCGTCCAGACCCAACTCCGCGAAGCGGTTACGCCACCGCCGAACCGTTCCAATCGCCAACCCCAGTCGTTGGGAAAGCTCCGTGTTCGACCCGCCATCAGCGGCTGCCAACACAATTCGCGACCGCATCGCCAACCCCGCCGCACTCGTACGTCGCCGCGCCCACCCCTCCAACTCGGCACGTTCATCGGCGGTCAACACGATCTCTAGCGCATGCGGAGTAGGCACACCCCAGTCTAACAACTAGACCGGAATTAACGACTCAGGACACTAGCCGATCACGCGCGCGTCGCCGAACGTCATGTCGACGTTGGCGACGGACATTGTTGCCATCGCGCGTTTCGGTAGGCCCAGCGATGCGAGCTCCTTGGCTATCGGGTGATCGCCCAGCCGCAACTTTGCACCGCCGATGCGGGCACGCATGCCCGACGTCCGCTGGGTTGCCCGCGTCTCGCGGGTGACTCCGTCGAGGTGCGTGTAGCTCAGAAGTGACCCTCCGAGCGACGACGTGGGCACGGGGATGCCGCGGCCGAACTCCATATCCGCGATCAGCGATCCGTCGGCGCTGACGTCGAACCCGAACCGACCGTGGTCGCGAATGGTGAACTCCGACATGATCTTCGGGTAGCCCCAGATTCGCCTGCCCGCCTCGAGGGTGAACGATTGGTCGACCGTCATGTGCTGAGCGAAGGCCCCGGCGGCGCCGAGCGCCCGGAGGCCGCGCGCATCCGAACCCGGCGGGTTGACCATGATGCACGTGGAGAACTCGTTGTACTGGTAGAGGTCAGAGTCGTAGTAACGGACCATGATCAGATTGGCGACGGCACGACCGGGCCGGTGCTGGCAGACTTGCAGGCCGCTGTAGTCGATCAGCTTCTGCGCCGCGTCGGCCGAAACCGAGAACATCGCGTGGTGTACGTCGGCCTTGCGGACCCGGACCGGCATGGTGAGCACGGTGCCTGCGATGGTGTGCTGGGACTCGGACATGCCCGTCACTGTAGTTCCGCTACTGCGGCAGTTGGGGCCCGACCTTGCGGGCCAGGTCGATCGCGGCGTTGTCGGCCGCGTCGCCCAGCAGCGAAAGCACTGCGACCTGGACGGTGTTGGAGCGACCACCCGCCGGAAACTCGACCATGCCGCTGGCGAGTATCCGCATCCCGTCCGGCCGTGGCGTGCCGGCGTCAGGGAAGCCGGGTTCCGGCGGCGCAAGCGTGCCGTTGACCGCGGTGCCCGGGTTGCCGATCTCCAGCGTGACCGACTCGTAGGTGTCCTTGTTCTCCCAGGTGCACGCGGGTGTCCGGGGATCGGCGCCGAGCGGTCTGCCCGCGACCGGGCTGCCCATCAACTTGGCGATGTCCTCGGCGCTGATCAGCTTGCACGCATCGATGGCCGACCCGGCGGGCGCCGCGTTGGACTGCGGCGACTCGGCGGAAGCCGGTTCCTTCTTGTCGCCGCATCCGGCCACGGCAAGCCCTATTGCGAGCGCGGCGACGGCGGATGTGGTTCTGCTGGCGGACATGCGGCTAACGGTAATCGCAGATTCCGCGGTTGACGCGTCGTCTAGATTGCCTTTCAACCGATGGAGGCAGGCATGACAGTTACCCGACCCGATGTTGACCTGACCGACGGCGCCTTCTATGCCGGCGACTCCCGTGCGATCTACAAGTGGATGCGCGAGAACGAGCCGGTGTTCCGGGACCGCAACGGACTGGCCGCCGCGGCCACGTACGCCGCAGTGATCGAGGCCGAGCGGAATCCCGAGGTGTTCTCCAACGCGGGTGGCATCCGGCCCGACCAGCCCGGGGTCGAGATGATGATCGAGATGGACGATCCGCAACACCTGTTGCGCCGCAAGCTCGTCAACGCGGGCTTCACACGCAAGCGTGTGAAAGACCTTGAGGGATCGATCATTTCCCTGTGTGACACGTTGATCGATGCGGTGTGTGAACGCGGTGAGTGCGACTTCGTCTGGGACTTGGCCGCGCCGTTGCCGATGGCGGTGATCGGCGACATGCTCGGGGTGCGCCCGGAGGAGCGCGAGATGTTCCTCAAGTGGTCCGACGACCTGCTCGGTGCGTTGAGCAGCACCGCCGCGCAAGAGGACATGCAGGTCACCATGGACGCGTTCGCGGCTTACTCCGGATACATGAACGGCATGATCGCCGAACGCAAGAATGAGCCCACCGACGACCTGGTCAGCGTCCTGGTACACGCGGAGGTCGAGGGGGAGCAGCTGGAGGACCACCAGATCGTCACCGAGGTGCTGCTGCTCTTGATCGGCGGCGACGAGACCACCCGCCACACGCTGTCAGGCGGTACCAGGCAGCTTCTGCTTCACCCCGATCAACACCAGCGTTTGATCAAGGACCTGGGCCTGCTGCCGAACGCAGTCGAGGAGATGCTGCGCTGGACCGCGCCGGTGAAGAACATGGCGCGCACCATCACCGCGGACACCGAGTTCCACGGCACGCAACTCAAGCAGGGCGAGAAGATGATCCTGCTGTTCGAGTCTGCCAACTTCGACGAGAAGGTGTTCGAGGAGCCCGAGCGGTTCGATATCACCCGCTACCCGAACAACCATCTGGCGTTCGGCTTCGGCACCCATTTCTGTCTGGGGAATCAGCTTGCGCGTCTGGAGATCTCGCTTATGCAAGAGCGACTGCTCAAGCGCCTGCCGGATCTGCGGCTGGCATCCGACGACGAATTGCCGCTTCGCCCGGCCAACTTCGTCAGCGGTCTGGAGAAGATGCCGGTGAAGTTCACGCCGTCGGCACCACTCAACATTTAGCGCGAGCGTGCGTGTCTGCTCTAGACACGCCGGTAGAAACCCGTACTATGCGCACTGTCGCGAATCGCGACGATTCGCGACGTCCGGTGAGCGTGCACAAACTCTGCATAAGGCTCGGCGTGTTGGCCGCAGACACGCACGCTCGGCGGCTAGCTGTCGACGAACACCACGTTGGCTTCGACGGGATTGCGTGGCACGCGAATCGCATTGCCCGGGAACGCGGGGTCCGGGTAGCCGATCGCGAGGCCGCACAACACCCGCATGTCCTCGCTGATGTTCAGCTGCTCCCGCACGATCTCGGGGTAGCCCGCGATCGACACCTGGACACACGTGCCCAGCCCGCGGGCCGTCAACGCCAGCAGCAGCGTCTGCAGGAACATGCCCACGCCCAACGCGTCGACGTAGTCCAAATCGCGATGCATGCAGACGATTCCGGCCAGGGGAGCCCGGAAGAACTCCCAGTTGCGCAGCACTGCTATCCGTCGGCCCTCTGAGTCATGGCGGGAAATTCCCATCGAGCCGTACACCAGGGCCCCGAGGTCGCGACGCATGTGCGCGAACGCCTCCGGTAACACCGGCACCTTCGGTGGCGCGGCCTCGGCCTCCTCCAGCAGTGCCTCGACAAGCCGGTCCCTGGCCGGACCGCTGGCGAGGACGAGGTGCCACGGTTGGACGTTCGAATTCGACGGGGCCCGCATCGCCAGGCTCAGCGCCTCCTGGACGAGGTCGTGCGGTACGGTCTTGTCCCGCAGGAAAAGTCGCGTCGACCGCCTGTCGGTGATCGCCTCTTCCAAGTCAAACATCACCGATCCTTTCAGCTAGTCGCGGACAGTCAGGACGGTCTTGCCGGCCCGCCGGCCGGGCGCCCGCCCGCTCTCGAAGGCCTCCCGGCCTTGGTAGAGCGGAAAGACGTCGGCGATTGTGACGTCGAGCGCACCGCTGTCGGCCAGGCCCGCCAACCGAGCGAGTTGGTCGCGGTCTGGTGTCACGATGAAGAACGCCGCCGTCACGCCGAATTCATCCGCCATGCCCTCTGGTGGCGGCGCCGTCAACGCGATCAGCCTTCCGCCGCGGCGCAGAACGGAGAAAGCCCGTGCCGAGTCGTCACCGCCGACGGTGTCGATGACGACGTCGTAGCGGTCGTTCGATGCGTCGAACGCCTCGGTGCGCGTGTCGATCACTCGTGTCGCGCCCCTGCGGCGAACCAGGTCGGCGACGTCGCTGCGGACGGTGGCGGTGACGTCGGCTCCGAGCAGGTGACCCAGTTGGACCGTCAACGCACCCACACCGCCCGCGCCGCCGAGCACGAGCACCTTCTCGGTCGGCTGCACACCGGCATGGTCGACGAGTGCCTGCAGTGCCGTGAGGCCCGCGAGCGGCAGCGCCGCCGCGACGACGTGCGATACCGTCGCCGGCCGGCGAGCCAGATCCGCGGCCGGAACCGTGACGTACTCCGCGGCCGCGCCGTCCCGGTCGAAGCGGATCAACCCGTAGACCTCATCGCCGGGCGCCCACTCGGTGACCGCGTCTCCGAACGCGGCCACCACGCCGGAAACCTCGTGCGACGGGATGGTCGGCGTGCGGTCGCGGCCGTCGCGGGCCCACGTTTCCGGCCACGTCAGCTCGTCGAACGTGATGGCAGCCGCGTGGACTTCGACGAGCACCTCACCCGGGGCGGGCGCGGGGACAGGTGCACGCTCGACGACCAGCACCTCAGGGCCGCCGCGACTGTGCGCCCGCAGCGCCGTCATCTCCGCCACACCGTCGAGTGTGAACCCACCGCCAAAATTGAGCTGATTTTTCGCAGTACGTTCACGTTCGGCGGGCGGGCTACTTCATCGAGAAGTTGGGGGCGCGCTTCTCCTTGAACGCCAGCGGGCCTTCCTTGGCGTCGTCGGACAGGAACACCCCGATGCCGGTCTTGGTGTCGATCTTGAAGGCGTCGTTCTCGTGCATGCCCTCGGTCTCGTGGATCGTCTTGAGGATCGCCTGCACGGCCAGCGGGCCGTTGTTGTTGATCACCTCGGCGATCTCCAGCGCCTTCGTCAGTGCCTCGCCGTCCGGCACGACATATCCGATCAGGCCCATCTCCTTGGCCTCGGTCGCCGTGATGTGCCGTCCGGTCAGCAGCAGATCGCACGCCACGGTGTAGGGGATCTGGCGCACCAGCCGCACCGCGGACCCGCCCATCGGGTACAGGCTCCACTTCGCCTCGGAGATGCCGAACTTCGCGCTTTCGCCCGCGATGCGGATGTCGGTGCCCTGCAGGATCTCGGTGCCGCCTGCGATGGCCGGCCCCTCCACGGCGGCGATCAGCGGCTTGGTCAGCCTGCGACCCTTCAGCAGGGCGTCGATGCGCGACGGGTCGTAGCTGCCGTCCTTGAACGAGTCTCCTGGCGGCTTGGCCGTCGCGGCCTTGAGGTCCATGCCCGCGCAGAAGTAGCCGCCTGCGCCGGTGAGGATGCACGTCCGGATCTCCGGGTCGTTGTCGACGCGGTCCCAGGCCTCGACCATGATCGAGAGCATCTCGGTGGAGAGCGCGTTGCGCGCCTCGGGCCGGTTCAGGGTCAGGATCAGGGTGTGTCCGCGCTGCTCAATGAGGGCGTCGGGGCCTTTTTCAGTGTTTTTTGCGTCGCTCACGCGCTATCTGCCTTCCAGCGTCGTTGCCACAGACTTGTCTCGAAATGTAACACGTTCTAGTTTAGGTCCTGTGGCTCTGAACATCGCTGACCTCGCTGAGCACGCCATCGACGCCGTGCCTGACCGCGTTGCCCTGATCTGTGGCGACGACCAGTTGACCTACGGGCAGCTGGAGGAGAAGGCCAACCGGCTCGCGCACTACCTGATCGACCGGGGCGTCAAGAAGGACGACAAGGTCGGCCTTTACTGCCGCAACCGAATCGAGATCGTCATCGCGATGCTCGGCATCGTGAAGGCCGGCGCGATCCTGGTGAACGTCAACTTCCGCTATGTCGAGGGCGAGCTGCGCTACCTGTTCAACAACTCCGACATGGTCGCGCTGGTGCACGAGCGGCAGTACTCCGACCGGGTCGCCAACGTGCTGCCAGACACCCCCGACGTGAAGACGGTGCTGGTCGTCGACGACGGCAGCGATCTGGACTACCAGCGCTACGGCGGCGTGGAGTTCTACTCCGCGCTGCAGCAAGGATCGCCAGAGCGTGACTTCGGCGAGCGCAGTGCCGACGACATCTACCTGCTCTACACCGGTGGCACTACCGGCTTCCCCAAGGGCGTGATGTGGCGCCACGAGGACATCTACCGGGTGCTGTTCGGCGGAACCGATTTCGCCACAGGCGAATTCGTCTCCGGCGAACACGATCTGGCCAAGGCGGCCGCCGAGAACGCGCCGATGATCCGCTACCCGATCCCGCCGATGATCCACGGAGCCACCCAGTCGGCCACCTGGATGTCGATCTTCTCCGGCCAAACCACCGTGCTGGCACCGGAATTCAACGCCGACGAGGTCTGGCGGGCGATCCACGACCACAAGGTGAACCTGCTGTTCTTCACCGGCGACGCGATGGCCCGCCCGCTGCTGGACGCGCTCGAGGCCGCACACGCGAAGGGTGAGGATTACGACCTGTCGTCGCTCTTCCTGCTCGCCAGCACCGCCGCACTGTTCTCGACCAGCATCAAGGAGAAGCTGCTAGAGCTGCTGCCCGACCGGATCATCACCGACTCGATCGGTTCGTCGGAAACCGGCTTCGGCGGAACCAGCGTCGTCGCCAAGGGCGAACACCACATGGGCGGTCCCCGCGTGACGATCGACCACCGCACCGTCGTGCTCGACGAGGACGGCAACGAGGTCGAGCCCGGCTCTGGCGTGCGCGGCGTCATCGCCAAGAAGGGCAACATTCCCGTCGGCTATTACAAGGACGAGAAGAAGACGGCGGAGACGTTCAAGACCTTCAACGGCGTGCGCTACGCGATCCCCGGCGACTATGCCGAAGTGGAGGCCGACGGATCCGTCACCATGCTCGGTCGCGGCTCGGTGTCGATCAACAGTGGCGGCGAGAAGATCTACCCCGAAGAGGTCGAGGCCGCGCTCAAGGGCCATCCCGACGTGTTCGACGCGCTGGTGGTCGGCGTTCCCGACCCGCGGTTCGGCCAGCACGTCGCCGCGGTGGTGCAGGCTCGTGAGGGCGTGCGCCCCACGCTGTCCGAGCTTGACGCCTTCGTCCGAAGTGAGATCGCGGGATACAAAGTGCCACGCAGTCTTTGGTTCGTCGACGAGGTCAAGCGCTCGCCCGCGGGCAAGCCCGACTACCGCTGGGCCAAGGAGCACACTGAGGGACGCCCGGCCGACGACGTACACGCCAAACATGCGGGAACTCCATCCTGATGCACACCGAGCTGTGTGACCGCTTCGGCATCACCTACCCGATCTTCGTCTTCACCCCGTCGGAGAAGGTGGCCGCGGCGGTCAGCAAGGCCGGCGGGCTGGGCGTGCTGGGTTGTGTGCGGTTCAACGATCCCGCCGATCTCGAGGCCGTGCTCGGCTGGATGGACGAGAACACCGACGGCAAGCCGTACGGCGTCGATGTCGTCATGCCGGCCAAGATTCCCACCGAGGGCACGGCCACCGACATCGACAAGCTGATCCCGCAGAGCCACCGCGATTTCGTCGACAAGACGCTGGCCGACCTCGGGGTGCCACCGCTGCCCGACGACGAGGAACGCTCCGCGGGCGTGCTCGGCTGGCTGCACTCGGTGGCTCGGTCACACGTCGAGGTGGCGCTGCGGCATCCGATCAAACTGATCGCCAACGCGCTCGGCTCCCCGCCGAAGGATGTCATCGACCAGGTGCACGCGGCCGGTGTCCCGGTCGCCGCGCTGGCGGGCAGTGCCAAGCATGCGGAGCGCCACGTCGACAACGGCGTCGACATCGTGGTCGCGCAGGGGCACGAGGCCGGTGGCCACACCGGCGAGATCGGCTCGATGGTGCTGTGGCCGGAAATCGTTGATGCCCTTGGTGGTCGGGCTCCCGTGCTGGCTGCAGGCGGCATCGGCACCGGGCGCCAGGTCGCCGCCGCTCTTGCGCTCGGCGCGCAAGGCGTGTGGATGGGTTCGGCGTTCTTGACATCGGCCGAGTACGACCTGGGCCATCGCACCGAGTCAGGCATGTCGGTGATCCAGCAGGCGCTTCTCGGTGCGACATCGAGCGACACGGTGCGACGGCGCATCTACACCGGCAAGCCCGCACGGCTCCTGAAGAGCCGGTGGACGGATGCGTGGGATGCGCCCGACGCACCCGAACCGCTGCCGATGCCGTTGCAGAACATCCTCGTCAGCGAGGCTCACCAACGGATGAGCGAGTCGTCGGATCCGACTGCGGTCGCGATGCCGGTGGGCCAGATCGTCGGCCGGATGAACGAGATCCGGCCCGTCGCCGACATCATCGCCGAATTGGTCTCAGGCTTCGAAGAAGCGACCAAGCGACTCGACGGCATCAGGGACGACTAACGCGTCTACAGTCGGCTCGTATGACGGTCGACGTCTGGATGCAGCACCCCACGGTTCGGTTTCTCGGTCACGACATGCTGGCCTCGCTGCGGCGCTGGATCGGTGGTGCGATGCCGGACACGGACGAGGACCTACCCATCGAGGCGACGGTGCAGTCGATGGACGCCGCGGATGTCGACATCGGATTGTTGTCGGCCTGGCGTGGCCCCAACGGGCTCGATCTGGTCTCCAACGACGAGGTGGCCGCTTGGGTCGGCAAGTATCCCGACAGGTTTCGCGGGTTGGCGACCGTGGACCTCGACAACCCCATGGCGGCGGTTCGCGAGCTACGGCTCCGGGTTCGCGACGACGGCTTCGTCGGGCTGCGGGTGGTGCCGTGGCTGTGGGGTCTGCCGCCGACCGACCGCCACTACTATCCGCTTTTCGCCGAGTGCGTCGAGTTGGGTGTGCCGTTCTGCACCCAAGTGGGTCACACCGGGCCGATGCGGCGTTCCGAGACCGGCAGGCCCATCCCGTACATCGATGAGGTCGCGCTGGACTTTCCCGAACTCGTGATCGTGTGCGGGCACGTGGGCTACCCGTGGACGGAGGAGATGGTGGCCGTCACGCGCAAGCATCCGAATGTCTACATCGACACGTCCGCGTATACGACCAAGCGATTACCCGACGAGTTGGTTCGGTTCATGCGAACCGGCACCGGCGCGCGAAAGGTGTTGTTCGGCACCAACTACCCGATGATCGGCCACCAGCACGCGCTGGACGGCCTCGCCGATCTCGGGCTCACCGAGGACGCCATGGCCGACTATCTGCACCGCAACGCCGAGCGTGTCTTCAAACTGAGCCGATAACGCCAAACGCCGCCAAAGTACTAGGCGATCGTGTCCGATTTGTTCACGACGCGATACGTCCGGCCGACCTAACGTGCCGGTATGAGTATACGAGTCACATCGGCCGTCGTCGAGATCGCCACCAAGGACATGGCGCGCGCGCTCGACTTCTACCGCCTGCTGGGGCTGGACGTACCGGAACCGGACGGCCCGCACGTCGAGGTCGAACTCCCCGGCGGCAACAAACTGGCGTTCGACGAGGAGGGGATCATCGCCGGCATGCACCCCGGGTGGAAGCCGCCCACGCAGCCGGGACGGGTGGCGCTGGCATTCAACGTGAGCGAGCCCGCGGATGTCGACGCATTGTTCGAGCGCGTCACCGCCGCAGGGCATCCGGGCGCGCTGAAACCGTTCGACGCCCCGTGGGGTCAGCGCTATGCGACCGTCACCGATCCCGACGGCACGTCGGTCGACCTCTTCTGCGCGTTGTCCTGACGCAGCGTCGCGAGCGTCATTCCGGTGAAGTCACGGACCTCTCGGTGCAGATGCGGTTGGTCGGCGTAGCCGACCGCCGCCGCCACGCTCGCCGATGACCCGCCGTCGTCCAACAACCGGACGGCACGGCGGAACCGCAGGATGCGCCGCAGCGTCGTGGGCCCGTAGCCGTACACGGCGGCGCAATGGCGCTGCAGGGTCCGGGCCGACCAGCCCACCCGTCGTGCCACGTCGGTCACGGCGGCACCGTTTCCGAGGCTGTCGGTGATGTGGCGGAGCTGGGGAAGCGACCACGGCGCAGTCTCATTCGCCGGCTCATCGGAGGCCAGTGCGGTCGCCAGCTCGACCAACGAACGGTCGTGCTTGCCGGGGACTCCGAGGTCGGCGAGGGGAACACGGGTGTTGCGCAGCTCCGCGGCAGGCACACCGAGCAAGCGGGGTAGCGCCCCCGGTCGAAACCGCAAGCCCACAAACGTTTCTCGGCCTCGCGGGCTGACGAACGCCGTGGTGTCCGGCCCCGCGACCACGACGCGGTCGGGCATCCTCGATCAGATCCATGCAGCCGTCGGGAAGGACGCGCACCGGTTCTGGCGGTCCGTCCACCACCCACGCGCATTCGACGAGCTCGCGCAGATGCGGCGGCGGTGGGAATTCGCGGTAACCCACCCCCGCGACGTTACCGCCGAATCGGGAACACCGCGTCAGCGCAGTCGGTGCGCTCCGCGGCCAGCTGGCGCTTGATCACCTTGAACGACTCGGTACGCGGCAGCTCGCCGGCGATCCGCACGAACGCGGGCCACTGCTTCGGCCCCAGGTCCGGCTGCCCGGCCAGGAACTCGCGGAAGGCGTCGACATCGAACGCGGCGCCGTCCGCCAGCAGCAGCGCCGCCATCACCTGGTCGCCGACGTCGGGGGCAGGTATCCCGTATACGGCGACTTCGATCACGTCCGGGTGGCGAAGCAACACCCGCTCGATCGGCGCAGCGCCGAGGTTCTCGCCGTCGACGCGCATCCAGTCACCAAGCCGACCGGCGAAATACGCGTAGCCGTTCTCGTCGCGGTAGCCGAGGTCACCGCTGTGGTACACGCCGCCCGCCATCCGCTCGGCATCGGCTTCCGGGTCGTTGTAGTAGCCCTCGAACCTTCCGGGCCCCGCGGTGTTCACGATCTCGCCGGTCACCCCGGGCGGGCATGGTTCCCCGGTTTCCACGTCGACGATCTCGGTACCTTCGGGCAGCGGGCCGAGTGCCCCCGGCGGGGTGTCCGGTGTACGCCCGATGGCCACTCCGCCCTCGGTGGAACCGAATCCGTCGGTGACTATGGTGCCGAACCGCCGCGCGAATCGGTCGACGTCAGCGGCCGCACCCTCATTTCCGTACACCGCCCGCAGCGGGTTGTCGGCGTCGTCAGGACGTTCGGGTGTGGCCAGGACGTAGGACAGCGGCTTGCCGACATAGTTGGCGTATGTCGCGCCGTAACGGCGTATGTCGGGCAGGAACTGCGATGCAGAGAACTTGCGCCGCAACACCATCGAGCCTCGGCATGCCAGCGACACCGCCCAGCCCACCAGCACCGCGTTCGAGTGGAACAACGGCATGGACACGTAGCAGACGTCATCGGCGCCGAGCCCGAACCGCTCGGTCATCGTCACACCGGCGATCGCGACCTTGCCGTGGCTGCAGATCACCGCTTTCGGGTCGCCACTGGTGCCCGACGTGTAGATCAGCATGAACGTATCGGCGGGCTGGGCCTCCCGCGCCGTCACTCGCGCATCGTGGTGTGCGGCTACCTCGGCCGCCCAAACCGGCGAGTCCACATTGATGTGGTCGATGTCGCCGACGACGGCGGCCGACGCCGAATCGGCAAGCACCACCTGGCAATCCGCGTGCCGGATATCGCGCTCCAGGGCCGCACCGCGGCGGATCGGATTGAGCCCAACCGGCACGATCCCGGTCAGGCCCGCGGCGATGAGCAGCGACGAGAAGAACGGGGTGTTCTGCAGCAGCACTCCCACATGCGGCGGTCGCGCAGGGTCCAGCCGTGCATGCAGAGCCGCCGCTACCGCCGCACCCTGCTGGATGTGGTCGCGCCACGACGTGAAGGACTCCTCGAAGTGCACGCCGCGGTCGTCGACGTCGACCAGCGGAGTGATCAGCGAGGTTACGGTGGGAAGCTCGCTCCCGGTGGCCGGGTTCAAGCCGGTGTGTCAGCCAATTCTCGGCCGATAGCCAGCAGCTGGCCGGTGGCACCGCCGACCGCGAACTCCGTCTGCTTGGCCGCCAGGAAGTAGCGGTGCACCGGGTGGTCGGTGTCGATGCCGACGCCACCGTGCACGTGCACTGTCGTATGGGCGACGCGATGCCCGGCCTCGGCCGCCCAGAAGGCCGCCGTGTTCACGTCGACGTCGGCCGGTAGATCCTCCGACAGTCGCCACGCCGCCTGTGTCACCGTCAGCCGCAGACCCTTGATGTCGATGTAGCCGTCGGCCAGTCGCGACGAGACGGCCTGGAAGCTGCCGATCGGCCGGTCGAACTGCTCGCGCTCGCGGGCGTAGGTGGCGGTGAGCTCCAGCGCGCGCTCGAGCACTCCGAGCTGAAATGCGCTGCGGCCCAGGGTGCCATGGGTGGTCAGCCACGACACCACTTCGTCGCCTCCGACGACCCGGTCGGCGCCCACCTCGACGCCGTGGCACTCGAGATGCGCGACGCTTCCGTGTCCGGTGGTGTCCAGCGATGTCACCGAAACCCCCGAATCGTCCTTCGCCACGACGAACACCTTTGTGCCCGAATCGGTTTCGGCCGGGACGAGGAATGCGTCGGCGAGCGGTCCGTAGGAGACAAGCGTCCGGGCACCGGTCAGGCGGTACCCGGAGCCATCCGACCCAGAGGACTGGGCCTGCACGGGACCTTCACCCATGTCGCCGTCGAGCGCCACGGCGACGATCCTCTCGCCGCTGACGGCGGGCTCGGCCCATTTCTTCTGCAGTGCCTCCGAGCCGAACTTCGCCAGTGCGCCTGCGGCCAGCACTGCCGACTCGAGGTATGGCACAGCGGCCATCTGCCGGCCCAGCGCGACCAGCACGGCGACCTGTTCCAGCACGCCAAAACCGCCGCCGCCCAACGACTCCGGTGCGGTGGTGGACAGGATGTCGGCGTCCCTGAGCTTGGTCCACAGGTCGGAGTCGAAGCGTTCGCCGAGCCCGTCCAGCTCGCGCTGGCGCTCCGGTGTGCACACCGACTCGGTGATGGTGCGCACCAGGCCGCCGAGGTCGTCGGCGGCTTCCGTGGTGGTGAAATCCATGTCGAACGTCCTTACCGGTTCACTCGGGGCAGGCCGAGCGCGACCATGCCGATGATGTCGCGCTGAATCTCGTTCGTGCCGCCGCCGAACGTGAGGATCAGGCACGACCGGTGCATCCGCTCGATCCGGCCGCGCAGCAGTGCGCCGGGGGTGTCGGTGCGAAGTGTCGCGGCGGTGCCGAGCACCTCCATCAGCAGGCGGTAGGCCTCGGTCGCCAACTCGGTGCCGTAGACCTTGGCGGCCGACGCATCGGCGGGCGAGGGGGCGGCGTTCTCGGTCGAGGCCAGTTCCCAGTTGATCAACTTGAGCACTTCGGCCTTGGCGTGCACACGAGCGAGGTTGAGTTGCACCCACTCGGAGTCGATCAGCCGATTGCCGTGCCCGTCCTTGGTGTTCTGGGCCCATTCCCGAACACCGTTGAGCGCCATGAAGATCGGCTGCGCCGAGACGAGGGCCACGCGCTCGTGGTTGAGCTGGTTGGTCACCAGCTTCCAGCCCGCATTCTCCTCGCCGACCAAGTTGGTGGAGGGCACGCGAACGTCTTGGTAGTAGGTGGCGCTGGTGTCGACGCCTGCCATGGTGTGCACCGGCGTCCAGGAGAAGCCGTCGGCTGTGGTCGGCACGATGAGCATCGAGATGCCGCGGTGCTTCTTGGCCTCGGGGTTGGTGCGCACCGCCAGCCAGACGTAGTCGGCGTAGGCGATCAGGCTGGTCCACATCTTCTGGCCGTTGATGACGTAGTCGTCGCCGTCGCGGACCGCGGTGGTGCGCAGCGCGGCCAGGTCGGTACCCGCGCCGGGCTCGGAGTAGCCGATCGAGAAGTGGAGTTCACCGGCAGCGATCTTGGGCAGGAAGAATTTCTTCTGCTCCTCGGTGCCAAACGACATGATCGTCGGCGCGACGCTGTTGATGGTCAGGAACGGGACCGGAACGTTGGCGATGGCGGCCTCGTCGTTGAAGATCAGCCCGTCCATGTGGGTGCGCGCCTGGCCACCGAACTCCTTGGGCCAGGACAGCGTCAGCCAGCCGTCCTTGCCCATCTGCGCGACGGTGTCGCGGTAGACGGTGCCGCGGCCCATCTCGCCGTCGTTGGACGCCAGCGCCTCGGTGCGCTCGGGGGTCATGAGCTTGGTGAAGTACGCGCGCAGTTCGCGGCGCAACTCCTCCTGCTCGGGGGTATAGCCGATCCTCATGGCCTCGTCTTTCGCTCGATCTGGGTACCCTTGGGGCTTTCCCGGTTGTAACACGTTCTAGTCTTGGGGTCCAGCGAGTGTCTCTCGTATTCTGACGACATGGCCACCAGCCCGGGCTCAAGGAGGTTGTGATGCGAGTTGAAGTCGACCGTGACCGCTGTGAAGGAAACGCCGTGTGCGTGGGAATTGCACCGGACTTATTCGATCTCGACGACGAGGACTACGCCGTGGTCAAGGCCGACCCGGTGCCTGCCGACCAGGAGGATCTCGCGGAGCAGTCGATCGCCGAATGCCCCCGGGCGGCCCTGATTCGTAAGGACTAGAGGTATTCGTAAGTGAGTGCACAACAGGATGAGTTGACCGATCTGTCGGGCAGGGTCGCGGTGGTGACCGGCGCGGCCGCAGGTCTCGGCCGGGCGGAGGCGATCGGGCTCGCGCGCTCTGGCGCCACGGTCGTCGTCAATGACATGCCCGCGGCGTTGGACAAGTCCGACGTCATCGACGAGATCGTTGCCGCAGGCGCCAAGGCCGTTGCGGTCGCGGGTGACGTCAGCCAGCGCAGCACCGCCGACGAGATGGTTGCCACCGCAGACGGGTTGGGTGGTCTGGACATCGTCGTCAACAACGCGGGCATCACCCGGGACCGGATGCTGTTCAACATGTCCGACGAGGACTGGGACGCCGTCATCTCAGTGCACCTGCGCGGTCATTTTCTGCTCACCCGCAATGCCGCGACCTACTGGCGGAACAAGGCCAAGGAGAACGGCGGATCCGTCTACGGCCGCATCATCAACACGTCTTCGGAGGCCGCGCTGACCGGTCCGATCGGCCAGGCCAACTACGGCGCGGCCAAGGCGGGCATCGTCCAGCTGACGCTGACGGCCGCGCGTGGGCTGGGCCGCTACGGGGTGCGTGCGAACGCCATAGCCCCGAGGGCACGCACCGCGATGACCGCCGACGTGTTCGGCGAGGCGCCCGACTTGGCCGACGGGCAGGTCGACGGTCTTTCGCCGGAACACGTCGTCTCGCTGGTTCGATTTCTCGCTTCGCCGGCGTCCGAGGCCGTCAACGGTCAGCTGTTCATCGTTTACGGCCCGACCGTGACGTTGGTGGCGGCACCCACCGTGGAGCAGAAATTCACCGCGGCGGCCGACGCCTGGGTGCCCGCCGAGCTCGGCTCTGCGCTTCGTGATTACTTTGCTGGACGTGACCCCGAGCGTGGATTCTCCGCAACCGACCTCATGGGAAATTCCTAAGACCCTCCTGAGGGCCGCAGCTCATTCACAGCTAGAACACGTTCTAGAATGATGTGGGTCACACTTCTTCTGACCTGGACATAAGCTGCATTATTGTCGCGATCCGCATCCTTTGACACTGCGAACTTGTTCTAGTTAGTATGATCCGGCTCACTAAGAATTGCGCGCGACGCAGGGGTGGAAAAGTCGCCATGACGAGCAGTAACACTCTCTTCGCCATGGCGGGATGCTGGTAAAACCCCCGCCCCGAGAACGGAGCCGAGGTTGATCGAACAGCTTGCGGTTCCGGCTCGGGCCGTGGGCGGGTTCGTCGAAATGTCGATCGACACGTTCGCCAAGATCTTCCGGCGGCCGTTTCAGTTTCGCGAGTTCCTCGACCAGACGTGGATGATCGCGCGCGTATCGCTGATCCCGACACTGCTTGTCGCGATCCCGTTCACCGTTCTGGTGGCCTTCACCCTCAACATCCTTCTTCGTGAGATCGGCGCCGCCGACCTGTCCGGGGCGGGTACCGCCTTCGGCACCATCACCCAGCTCGGTCCGGTGGTGACGGTGTTGGTGGTGGCGGGTGCGGGCGCCACCGCCATCTGCGCCGACCTCGGGGCCCGCACCATCCGCGAGGAGATCGACGCGATGCGGGTGCTCGGCATCGATCCGATCCAGCGCCTGGTCGTGCCGCGGGTACTGGCGTCCACCGTCGTCGCGCTGCTGCTGAACGGGCTGGTGTGCGCGATCGGGCTGTCCGGTGGCTACGTCTTCTCCGTCTTCCTGCAGGGCGTCAACCCCGGCGCGTTCATCAACGGCCTGACCGTGCTCACCGGCCTCGGCGAGTTGGTGCTCGCGGAGGTCAAGGCTTTGCTGTTCGGCGTCGTCGCCGGGCTGGTGGGCTGCTACCGCGGCCTGACCGTGCAGGGCGGCCCCAAGGGCGTCGGCACCGCCGTCAACGAGACGGTGGTCTACGCGTTCATCTGCCTCTTCGTCATCAACGTCATCATGACCGCCATCGGCGTGCGGGTGCTGGTCCGGTGAGCAGGCCATGAGCACCCGAAGGCGAGCGCGAGTGAGGATCGCAGCGCAGCACCCGAAGACGACGGCGAGTGAGGATCGCAGCGAGGCACGAGCGAGGACCGGAGCGAGCGGGAGTCGAGGCAACAACACAGGACCGGAGCGAGCGGAAGCCGAGGCATGAGCTACGACGCGACAGTGCGACTCCGCCAGTTCTTCCGGGGGATACCGAGGGCGGTCGACAACGTTGGTGAGCAGGCGCTGTTCTACGGCGAGACGATCCGCTACATCCCCAACGCGCTGACCCGCTACCGCAAAGAGACGATCCGCAACATCGCCGAGATGACGATGGGCACCGGCGCGCTGGTGATGATCGGCGGCACCGTCGGTGTGGCCGCATTCCTGACCCTGGCCTCCGGCGGCGTCATCGCCGTGCAGGGCTACTCGTCGCTGGGCAACATCGGCATCGAGGCCCTGACGGGCTTCTTGTCGGCCTTCCTGAATGTGCGAATCGTCGCGCCGGTCATCGCCGGCATCGCGCTGGCCGCCACAATCGGCGCAGGCACCACCGCACAGCTGGGCGCCATGCGGGTCGCCGAGGAGATCGATGCCGTCGAATCGATGGCCGTGCACTCGGTGTCGTACCTCGTATCGACCCGGCTGATGGCCGGAATGGTGGCGATCATCCCGCTGTACTCGCTGTCGGTGCTTGCGGCCTTCTTCGCGGCCCGGTTCACCACGGTCTTCGTCAACAACCAGTCGGCTGGCCTCTACGACCACTACTTCAACACGTTCCTGGTACCGACAGACCTGTTGTGGTCGTTCCTACAGGCGATCGTCATGGCGATCGCCGTGATGCTCGTTCACACCTATTACGGCTACAACGCGTCCGGAGGACCGGTCGGTGTGGGGATCGCGGTCGGTCAGGCGGTCCGCACCTCGCTGATCGTGGTCGTGACCATCACCCTGTTCATCTCTCTCGCCGTATACGGCGCGTCCGGCAATTTCAACCTCTCCGGGTAGGTGGGGGACGATGTCTGACGGAGACGCCAAGCGCAGCCACGTGCGGATCGCCGCGGCGATCCTTGGCGCCCTCGTCGTCGCGGCCGTCGTCTTCACCTATCTGGCGTACACGGCCGCGTTCACGTCCACCGACAAGGTCACCGTGACATCGCCCAGGGCCGGGCTGGTGATGGACACCGACGCCAAGGTGAAGTACCGCGGCATCCAGATCGGCGAGGTCGAATCGATCGACTACGCGGGCGATCAGGCCAAGTTGACGCTCGCGATCGACCGCAGCCAGATGCGCTACATCCCGGCCAATGCGCCCGTCCGCATCGCCAGCACAACGGTTTTCGGCGCAAAGTCCGTGGAGTTCGTGCCGCCCGACAACCCGTCGGGAACATCGCTGCGGCCGGGTGCCCAGGTGCAGGCGGCGTCTGTACAGCTGGAGGTCAACACGCTCTTCCAGACGCTGACCGACGTGCTTCACAAGATCGACCCGGTCGATCTCAACGGAACACTGAGCGCGCTTGCGGAAGGGTTGCGAGGTCACGGCGACGACCTCGGTGCTCTGCTCGCCGGCCTGAATTACTACCTGCAGCAACTGAATCCGAAGCTCCCGACGCTTCAGCAGGACTTCCAGAAAACCGCGGCCGTCGCCAATATCTATGCCGACGCCGGTCCCGATCTGGTGCGGATTTTCGACAACGCGCCCGCGATCAGCAACACCATCGTCGATGAGCAGGACAACCTCAATACGACGCTGCTGGCAGCCACCGGCCTGGCGAACAACGGGACCGACACACTGGAACCGGCGGAGAACGACTACATCGCCGCGGTCAACCGGCTACGCGCACCTTTGAAGGTGGCCGGTGACTATTCACCCGAGTTCGGCTGCATCCTCAGAGGCACCGCGGTCGCAGTGGACTTCTTCGCCCCGATCATCGGCGGCACCCGTCCCGGCCTGTTCGTGTCGTCTAACTTCCTGCCCGGTTCCCCGGCCTACACCTATCCGGAAAGCCTGCCGATCGTGAACGCATCCGGCGGCCCGAATTGCCGTGGCCTGCCCAACGTTCCGAGTAAGCAGCTCGGCGGATCTTGGTACAAGACACCGTTCCTGGTCACCGACAACGCCTACATTCCCTACCAACCGAACACCGAATTGCAGTTCGACGCACCGTCGACGGCACAGTTCCTGTTCAACGGCGCCTACGCGGAGAGGGACGATTACTGATGAAGCGTGATCGGACCCTGCTCAACGTCGGCATCTTCACCGTCGCGATGCTTCTGGTCGCAGCGATGCTCGTGGTGGTATTCGGGGAGTTCCGATTCGCCTCCGAGAGCAAGTATCACGCCACGTTCGCCGATGCTTCGCGCCTCAAGGCCGGCCAGGACGTGCGCATCGCCGGTGTTCCCGTGGGTTCGGTCGGCGCGGTCAAACTCAACCCGGACAACACCGTCGACGTCTCCTTCAACGTCGACAAGCGCTATCAGCTCTACACGTCGACGCGTGCGGTGGTCCGATACGAGAACCTGGTCGGCGACCGTTACCTCGAAATCACTGCCGGCCCAGGAGAATTGCGCAAGATCCCGCCGGGTAGCACCATCCCGAGGGAGAACACCCAGCCCGCCCTCGACCTCGATGCGCTCCTTGGCGGACTGCGCCCGGTCCTCAAAGGCCTCGACGGCCAGAAGATCAACGAGGTCAGCAGCGCCGTCATGGAGCTGCTGCAGGGCCAAGGTGGTGCGCTGTCCACCCTGCTGTCCACCACAGGCGCGTTCACTCAGAATCTGGCGGCGCGCGACCAGCTGATCGGCGATGTGATCAACAACCTCAACACCGTGCTCGGGACGGTCGACGACAAGGGCGCGCAGTTCGACGCCAGTGTGGACCAACTTCAGAAACTGCTCACCGGCTTGGCGCAGGGGCGCGATCCGATCGCCGGCGCGATTCCTCCGCTGGCGTCGGCCTCCACCGACCTGACCGACATGCTGCAGAAGTCACGAAGGCCGATACAGGGTGTGATCGAGAACGCCCGCCCGTTCGCGCAACGGTTCGACGAACGAAAAGCAGACGTGAACAAGGTCATCGAGCCACTCGCCGAAAACTATCTGCGGCTCAACGCGCTCGGCGCCTACGGGTCCTTCTTCAACATCTTCTACTGCTCGGTCCGGATAAAGATCAACGGTCCCGCTGGCAGTGACATCCTGATTCCATTCGGTGGGCCGCCGGATCCGTCCAAGGGGAGGTGTTCGGAGAATGGCTAGCCCTGACGGCCGAAACCCGCTCCGCACAGGGATATTCGGCATTGTCCTGGTCGCATGCCTGGTGCTGGTGTCGTTCGGCTACACCAGCCTGCCGTTCTGGCCGCAGGGGAAACTGTTCGAGGCGTATTTCACCGATGCCGGCGGCATCTCGCCGGGCAGTGACGTCAACGTGTCCGGCATCAACGTCGGCAAGGTCACCGACGTGGCGCTGGCCGGTGATACGGCGAAGGTGTCGTTCACCGTCAACCGCGACGTCAAGGTCGGCGACCAGTCGCTGATCGCGATCAAGACCGACACCGTGCTGGGTGAGAAGTCACTGGCGGTCACCCCGCGCGGTGGCGGGAACTCGACCGTTATCCCGTTGGGTCGCACCACGACTCCGTACACTCTCAATACCGCGCTGCAGGACCTCGGCCAGAACGCCGGCGAGCTGGACAAGCCGCGCTTCGAGCAGGCGCTGGGTACGCTCACCGACTCGCTCCGCGACGCGACGCCGCAGCTGCGTGGCGCGCTCGACGGTGTCACTGCACTGTCGCGAAGCATCAACAAGCGCGATGAGGCGCTGGAACAGCTTCTCGTGCACACCAAGAAGGTGTCCGACACACTCGGTCAGCGGGCCGGCCAGGTGAACCAGTTGCTCGTGGACGGCAACCTGCTGTTCGCCGCGCTCGACGAGCGCCGCCAGGCGCTCAGTAACCTCATCGCGGGTATCGACGATGTCTCCCAACAGCTTTCGGGATTCGTCGCCGACAACCGGCGTGAGTTCAAGCCCGCGCTGGAGAAGTTGAACCTGGTCATGGACAACCTTCTCGAGCGGCGCGACCATATCGGCGAGGCGCTCAAGCGGCTCCCGCCCTATGCGACCGCGCTCGGTGAGGTCGTCGGCTCGGGCCCCGGCTTCCAGATCAACCTGTACGGCCTGCCGCCCGCGCCGATCGCAGAAGTGTTGTTCGACACCTACTTCCAGCCGGGCAAGCTGCCGGACAGCCTCTCCGACATGCTCAAGGGCTATATCTCCGAACGCCTCATCATCAGGCCGAAGTCGCCATGACCTACCCGAATCCGTCCCCGGGCCGCAGCCGCTGGCTGCGGATTGCGCTGGCCGCCGTGCTGGCCGCGGTGCTCGTCGCCGGCGTGTACCTCGTTTGGCCGTCCCGCACCGGTCACAAGGTCGTCGGATACTTCACGTCGGCGGTCGGCCTCTATCCCGGCGACGATGTGCGTGTCGTCGGGGTTCCGGTGGGAAAGATCGACTCCATCGAGCCGCGCGCCAGCGACGTCAAGGTCACCATGACCGTACAGGACGGCGTCAAGCTGCCTGCGGACGCGAAGGCGCTGATCATCTCGCCGAACTTGGTGTCCGCCCGCTTCATTCAACTGGCCCCCGCCTACACCGGGGGAGCGGTGATGGCCGACGGGGCGAGTATCGGACTCGACCACACCGCGGTGCCCGTCGAGTGGGACGAGGTCAAAGAACAGCTGACCGCGCTGAGCCGGCAACTCGGACCACAAGAGGGTTCGATGCAGGGCCCGCTGAGCGCGTTCGTCAACCAGGCCGCAGACACCTTCGACGGAAACGGTGACTCGTTCCGGCAGGCCTTGCGAGAGCTGTCGCAGACCGCAGGCCGGCTGGGCGACTCACGCACCGACCTGTTCGGCACCCTGCGAAACCTGCAGGTGCTGGTCAACGCCCTGTCGAACAGCAACGAACAAATTGTGCAGTTCACCAACCACGTCGCCTCCGTCTCACAGGTGCTGGCCGACAGCTCGACCGACCTCGACAACACGCTGGGCACGCTGAACCAGGCCCTGTCCGACGTCAAGGGATTCCTCAACGACAGCAACGATGCGCTGATCAAACAGGTCAACAAGCTCAGCGACTTCACCAGCATCCTGACCGAGCACAGCGACGACATCGAACAGCTTCTGCACGTCACGCCCAACGGCCTTGCGAACTTCTACAACATCTACAACCCGGCGCAGGGCACGGTCGGCGGCCTGCTCACGCTGCCCAACTTCGCCAACCCGGTCCAGTTCCTCTGCGGTGGTTCGTTCGAGGCGGGCACGTCGACGGACAACTACAAGCGGGCCGAAATCTGCCGCCAGCGCATGGGACCGGTGCTTCGTCGAATCACCATGAACTTCCCACCGTTGTTGTTGCACCCGATCAACAGCATCACCGCCTACAAGGGCCAGATCATCTACGACACACCGGAAACCGAGGCCAAGTCAGAGACTCCGGTGCCCTATCTGCAATGGCAGCCCTCGCCCGGCGTGACCCCGCCGACTGTCTCGGCCGACACGGACCTGAGTTCGTTGATGGCGCCACCGGCATCGTCGACCTCACACGCCGGGGGGCCGGAAGCGGTGGCGCCGGACCCGAATGCGCCTGCGCCAGATCCGAACACGCCATTGCCTGCGCCCCCACCCGCCGCGCCGCTTCCCGCAGAGGGTGGTGGCTGATGCGGAACATGTCGTGCAGCAAGGCATCACGGGTCGCCCGGCGAACAGTGGCCCTCTCGTCGGGCGCCGCGCTGCTGGCCGGGTGCTCGTTCGGTGGACTGAACTCACTCGACATGCCGGGCACGGCCGGACACGGCTCGGGCTCGTACAAGATCACGGTTCAGCTTCCCGACGTCGCCACCCTGCCGCAGAACTCGCCGGTGATGGTCGATGACGTCACCGTCGGAAGCGTGTCCGGCATCGAAGCGGTGCAGCGTTCGGACGGCACGTTCTATGCGGCCGTTCAGCTGTCGCTGGACCAGAACGTCAAGCTGCCCGAGAATGCCACCGCCACGGTCGCGCAGACCTCGCTGCTGGGATCGCAGCACGTCGAGTTGGCCCGGCCGGCGGACGCCAAGGGGGTCGGCCAGCTCAAGGAGGGGTCGCAGATTCCGCTGGACCGAACGGGTCGCTACCCGACCACCGAGGAGGTGCTGTCCTCCCTCGGCGTCGTTGTCAACAAGGGCAATCTCGGTGCACTGCAGGACATCACCGACGAGGCCTACAACGCGGTCGCCGGCCGGGAAGGCAGTTTCACCGACCTGGTGCCGCGGCTGGCGGAACTGACGACATCGCTGGACCAGCAGACCAACGACATCATCGCGGCCGCGGAAGGATTGGACCGATTCGCCGGGATCCTGGCGCGCAGCAAGGACAGCCTCGGCCGCACACTCGAGACGCTGCCCGCCGCCTTGGAGGTGCTGAACAAGAACCGTGGCAACATCGTCGACGCATTCGCCGCCCTTCAGCGCTTCGCCGGAATCGCCAGCAACATCCTGCAGAAGACGAAGGACGACTTCGCCGCGGACTTCAAGGACCTGTACCCGGTCATCAAGTCCTTCAACGACAATGTCGACTTCCTCATCAAGGACCTCGAGTTCCTGCCGACGTTCCCGTTCCACTACAAGTACATGCAGCGGGCGGTGCGGGGGGATTACCTGAACGTGTTCGTGACTTTCGACCTGACCTTGCGTCGTCTCGGCGAGTCCGTGTTCACCACGGCATGGGGGTTGGACACGAACATGGCGCACATGAGCGAGGTGGTCAATCCGCCCGACTTCCTCACCGGTGCGATGGCGAACCTGTCGGGCCAGGCGGCCGACCCGTTCAAGATCCCGCCCGGTACGGCGACCCAGCATGACGGGGGGTCGTGATGCTGGATCGGCTGACTCGTCTGCAACTGTCGATCTTCGCGATCGTCACCGTCCTCACCGTCGGCGCCATCTCGGTGTTCTACCTGCACCTGCCGGCCGCGGTCGGCATCGGCGCCTATCACGTCGACGCGAATTTCGTTGCCGGCGGCGGCATTTACCAGAACGCCAACGTCACCTACCGCGGCGTGACGGTCGGGCGGGTCGAGTCGGTCGGGTTGGCCAACGACGGCATCGTCGCGCACATGAGGCTCAACAGTGGCACGCCGGTACCGGACAACGTGACAGCGACGGTGAAGAGCGTCTCGGCCGTCGGCGAGCAGTACATCGACCTGGTGCCACCGGACAATCCGTCCTCGGCGAAACTCCGCGACGGGGCGAGCATCGGCCAGGACCGCACGGCGATCGGCCAGGACATCTCCGGCCTGCTGGACGAGGCCGACAGGTTGGTCAGCAGCGTCGGTGATACGCGGTTGCAGGATCTGCTGCGAGAGACGTTCAAGGCCTTCAACGGCTCAGGGCCCGAATTGGCGCGGTTGATCCAGTCATCCCGGCTGCTCGTCGACGAGGCCAACGCGAACTACGGCCAGGTCACCGCGTTGATCGACCAGGCGGGGCCGTTCCTCGATGCGCAGGTTCGCAGCGGAGACAACATCAAGTCGCTGGCCGATGGTCTCGCCCGGTTCACCGGGGAGGTCGCCAATGCGGACCCGCAACTGCGGTCGACGCTGCAGACCATTCCCGGCGCCACCGAGGCGGCCAACGAGACGTTCACCGGCATCCGGCCGTCCTTCCCGGTCCTGGCGGCGAACCTGGCGAATTTCGGCAGGATCGGCGTGATCTACAGCAAGTCGCTGGAACAGTCGCTGGTGATCTTCCCGGCGCTGCTGGCCGCGTTGAACACCGTCGCAGGCGGCGTCCCCGCCGACGAGGGTGGAAAGCTGGACTTCAAGGTCCACCTGCAGGACCCGCCGCCCTGCAACGTCGGCTTCCTGCCCGCGACGCAGATCAGGTCGCCGGCCGATACCACGCTGCGTGATCTGCCGCCCGATCTGTACTGCAAGACGGCTCAGAACGATGCTGCCGTAGTACGCGGCGCGCGCAACTACCCGTGCCAGGAGTTCCCCGGCAAGCGGGCCCCCACCATTCAGCTCTGCCGGGACCCGAAGGGCTACGTGCCGGTGGGCAGCAATCCGTGGCGAGGCCCGCCGATTCCGTACGGCAGTGAGCCGCTCGACGATCCGCGGATGATCCTGCCCCAGAACAAGTTCCCGTTCATTCCACCTCAGGTGGACCCGGATCCCGGACCGCCGGCGGTGCAGCTGCCGCCCGGTGTCCCGCCCGGGCCTGGTCCGGCGCCCCATGGGCCGTTCCCGTTGCCTGTGCCCCCGAATCAGCCCGGCCCGTTGCCGTCGCCGTTCCCGTTCTACGCGCCCCCCGATCAGGTGGTGCCGCCCTACGGCAGAACGCCGCCGCCGCCGCCCGAGGGTGAGCCGCTGCCGCTGCCTGACCAGCCGGCCGCTCCTCCGCCAGCGGAAGCGCCGCCGCTGCCTGCCGAATCGCCGCCGCAGGCTAGTGGACCCGCCATCGCCACGTACGACAAGAACGGCAAGTTCGTCGACCCAGCAGGGGGAACTGGCGTGTATGCGGGCGGTACTGACAAACTGGCGCCCGCAGAGAATTGGGTTGATCTCATGTTGGCTCCAAGGCAGGCGTAAATGACGGAAGACACGGCTTCGACGCCATCAACGCCGAGGCCGCTGGCGAGGCGTCGTGCGTCAAGGGCGGCCGGACCGGCCAGCGGCGCGGTGACCACGTCGACCGGCGTTGCGGTCGAGGCACCGAAGACGGTCAAGGTCCGGCTGGCCCGGCCGGCTGGCCCGCCCCCGCGTCGGCAGCCGCATCGCGCGCTCGTCGGGTGGGTGTCGCTGGCCACCGCCTTGGTCGCGGTGCTCGCGCTGGCCGGGGCGATCGCACTGATGACGGTGCAGCAGCGGCACGAGGACGCCGCCGTGGCCCGAGACCAGCGTTTCGTCGACACCGCGTCGCAGTTCGTGGTGAACATGTTCAGCTACACCCAGGACACGATCGACGCCAGCGTCGACAGGTTCGTCGACAGCACCAGCGGGCCGCTGCGCGACATGATGAGTCAGGGCCAGAACACCGAGAACCTCAAGCTGCTCTTCCGGGACACCAACGCCAGCGCCGAAGCGGTGATCAACGGTGCCGCGCTGGAGAAGGTGGACGAGATCGGCAAGAACGCGGCAGTTCTGGTGGCCGTGCGCGTGACGGTCACCGACGTCGACGGAAACAACGCGCCGTCGCGGCCGTACCGGCTGCGGGTCGTCGTGCACGAGGACGACAACGGTCATCTGAGCTTCTATGACCTCAAGTACCCCGACGGGGGGAATTGATGAGCTCCCGAGCCGCCAAGCTGTTGGGCGCATTGTCGATTCTGATGGCCGTCGGGTTCGTCGCACTGGCCGGCGTCGGCGGCTGGCTCTACTGGAACCGGGTGGAGATCAACGGCGAACAAGCCGCGCGCGAAGAGCTGGCGCCGCTGGCCGCGCAACAGATTCCCAGGGTGTTCGGCTACGACTATCAGACGGTCGAACGGAGCCTCAACGAGATCTATCCGCTCCTCACGCCCAGCTATCGCCACGAGTTCGAGGACCGCGCGAACAAGGACATCATCCCGCAGGCCCGCGAACGGCAGTTGGTCAGCCAGGCCAACACGGTTGGAGTGGGAGTGCTTGCCGCGAAACGGGATTCAGGCTCGGTGATGGTGTACATGAATCGCACTGTGATCGACAAGTCCAAGCAGCCGGTATATGACGGCAGTCGGCTGAAGGTCGACTACGTCAAGGTCGACGGCGAGTGGCTGATCAACTACATCACTCCGATCTGACGTCGCCACCCGTCCGCGTCGCTGCCAGGGCATCGAGGAACGATCGGGCCCAGCGGTCGACGTCGTGGGCGAGCACCTGCCTGCGCAGCGCGCGCATCCTGCGCCTGCCCTCTTCGGGTGCCTGGTTCAGCGCGTCCTCGATGGCATTCTTGACGCCCTCGAGGTGATGCGGGTTCGTCAGGTACGCCTGACGGAGTTCTGCTGCGGCGCCGGTGAATTCACTCAGCACCAGCGCGCCGCCGAGGTCGCTGCGGCAGGCGACGTACTCCTTTGCGACCAGGTTCATGCCGTCGCGCAGCGGAGTCACCAGCATCACGTCGGCCGCCACGAAGAATGCGATCAACTCGTCGCGCGGTACCGGGCGGTGTATGTAGTGCACGATCGGCTGGCCCACTTCACCGTATTCACCGTTGATGTGGCCGACCTGCCGCTCGATGTCCTCCCGCATCTCGATATAGCTCTCGACGCGTTCGCGGCTCGGCGTGGCCAACTGCACGAGCACGGTGTCATCGCGCTTGACGCGTCCTTCGGCCAGCAGCTCCGAAAACGCCCTCAGCCGAACGTCTATGCCCTTCGTGTAGTCGAGGCGGTCGACCCCGAGCAAGATCTTGCGCGGGTTGCCGAGTTCGTTTCGGATCTCCCGCGCGCGGCGGCGGATGCTCTTGTCGCGGGCCTTCTTGTCGAGTGCGCCCGAGTCGATGGAGATCGGGAATGCGCCCACCTTCACGGTGCGGAAGCCGACCTGGACCTCACCGAATCGGGACCGGACACCGACCGTCGCGCGTGACGTGTTTGCGCCCGCGAGCCGTCGCGACAGGAACAGGAAGTTCTGCGCGCCTCCGGGCAGATGGAAGCCCACCAAGTCGGCGCCCAGTAGCCCGTCGATGATCTCGGTGCGCCACGGCATCTGCATGAACAGCTCCACCGGTGGAAACGGGATGTGCAGGAAGAAGCCGATGGTGAGATCGGGCCGCAGCATCCGCAGCATCTTCGGCACCAGTTGCAGTTGGTAGTCCTGCACCCAGACCGTCGCGCCCTGCGCGGCCGCCCGCGACGTGGCTTCGGCGAAACGCCGATTCACGTCGACGTAGCTGTCCCACCACTCGCGGTGGTAGATGGGTTTGACGATCACGTCGTGGTAGAGCGGCCACAACGAGGCGTTGGAGAAGCCTTCGTAGTACTTGGCCACGTCGTCGGCGGACAGGCTCACCGGATACATCGTCAGATCTTCTTCGACGATCGGATCCTCGTCGCTGTCGGGAATTCCCGGCCAGCCGATCCACGCGCCCTTCCGGCGCCGCAGCAGCGGCTCGAGGGCGGTGACCAGCCCGCCGGGGCTCCGTTTCCACTCGGTGGTGCCGTCAGGCAGCCGCTCCATGTCGATCGGCAGCCGATTGGCCACCACGACGAAGTCAGAGTTACCGGAGCCGACTTCCTGGCCGCCCCGTGGACTCACCTACGCCTCGAGTTTCGGTCCAATGCCGAGCATCGAAAGAAAAACCCGGCATTCGTCCGCGTCGGTGGCATACGCCGCGACGACGCGCCTGGCCTGCCGGGCGGTGCTGTCGGCCAACGGCTCGACGTCGCCGATTTCGGCGGGATCAGATTTTGCAGCCATGACACCACCATATATGCAGGCCGGAACTGCCCAGCCGACCCGTCCGCGACTAGCCGGTGGAACCGGTGACGGTCGGGCTGCTGTCGACGGTCGACCGCGGAACCGCTGCCGGCCCCTCGGAGGCCGACTCCTCGGCCAGCCCGATGCACTGGCCGGAGTTGTGGCCGGTGCAGGGAATGGCGCCTCCGCCGCCGGGGATGCTCACCGCGGCGAGGTCTTGGTTGCCGCCGATCGCCTGGTACGGCTCGCCGGCATTGGGCACCAGATGCGGCACGCAAATGGACGTGTAGAGGTCGGGCTCCTCGCCACCGGGGCATTGGGCGAGTGGCGTGGCCGCAGGCGTGGGCATCGCTACGACGGCGATCGCGGGTGCCGCCGCAGCGGCGGCGGCGAATGCGCCCGCAATGATCAGTCGTCGTGCTGAGAACTTCGTGGTAGCCATCGTCACGCTTTCTGTAGATTCACTGACATATATCGTCGAGTGAATTGTATGGAAGCTGGACGAAATCTGCATACATTCGCAAAGTTTCCTGGCAATTCCGTTCGCCGGTTAGCGCAGGCCAAACCGGCGAACGACCGATTCCACACAGAAAGGCCGGACACGAAAATCGTGTCCGGCCCGACTGTTTCACGATGCGGCGCGCAAACCGGCGCCCCCGCGAATCAGTTCGCTGATGCCCCTACGGGCTGGAGCTGACCTCCGAATGTGGCACCACGTCCGGGGGCTGCTGCTCTTCGCCCAGGCCTATGCATTGGCCGGAATTGTGCCCCGTGCAAGGAATGCCGTTGATCTCCGGAAGGCCACCCACCGGCGCGGTGCTGGAGAACTCCGGCGAATTCGGCACGACGTCGGGCACGCAGATATTCGTGTACAGGTCTTCGGTCTCCCCGCCTGTGCACGCCGTGACCGACGGCGCCGAGCTGCCGGCCATCGGAACGGCGAACATTGCGACCGCTGGTGTCGCAGCGATCGCGACAGCGAATCCCCCCGCAAGGATCAGTCGTCGAGTTGGAAGGTGGAAGGTCGCCATCGTCACGCTTTCTGTTAGTTTGCTAGCGATATCGTCCGGGACGTGAACGGATGCTGCAAGCGATCTGCTAGGCCTCCATCGATTCCCTGCCGATGCCGTCTCCGAAGTTGTGGTAGGAGTTGGCATCTGCTAGCGCAAGCGTACCCTCGACACCAGGCCAGCACCGCTTGAACATCACGAAATCTGGTTCGCTCGTGCCATGACTGTGAGCTGACTGTCAGGTTGCTGTGGCGGGGCTGGACAGCCCAGTGAAGCAAAGTGTCCCGGGTCCCGGCGGTTGAACGCCGCGGCCGTGGACGTAGTGTGCATTACATCTGAAGGCCCAGACGTAAACGAGGTGTGCACGGTGGCTAGCCCGGACCTGACCAGCGCCGATTCGGTTCCCCCGGAGCCGGCCGAGCAGGTGACCTATGAAACCCTGGACGAGGGACGCATAGCGCGAATCTGGCTCAACCGGCCGGAAGCGCAGAACGCGCAATCCCGCACGTTGCTGGTGCAGTTGGACGAGGCATTCGGACGGGCCGAGGCCGACGACACCGTGCGAGTGGTGATCCTGGCCGGACGCGGGAAGAACTTCTCGGCGGGCCACGATCTGGGGTCGGAAGCGGCCCTGCTCGAACGCAAACCCGGACCGGCACAGCATCCGACGTTTCGCTCGCACGGCTCGAATATGACCGGCATTGCAGAGCGCACCTATCTGCAGGAATGGCACTTCTTTTTCGAGAACACCCGCAGGTGGCGGGATTTGCGCAAGATCACCATCGCCCAGGTCCAGGGCAACGCGATCTCGGCCGGCCTGATGCTGATCTGGGCGTGCGACTTGATCGTGGCTGCCGACGATGCGAAGTTCAGTGACGTCGTCGCGGTCCGCATGGGCATGCCCGGTGTCGAGTATTACGCTCACCCATGGGAATTCGGTGCGCGTAAAGCCAAAGAGCTTCTGCTGACCGGCGATTCGATCGATGCCGACGAGGCATACCGACTCGGCATGGTGTCGAAGGTCTTCCCCCGCGCCGAGTTGGAAGACAAGACTTTGGAGTTCGCGCGCCGTATCGCAGAGCGCCCGACGATGGCTGCCCTGCTGGTCAAGGACTCGGTCAATGCCGCAAGCGACGCCATGGGTTTCACCGAGGCGCTTCGCCACGCCTTCCACATCCACGAGCTCGGCCACGCCCATTGGGCGGCGGCCAACGAGAACAGATATCCCGTCGGTCTGCCGCCCGACGTGCCGGATTGGCGCACGCTGGGCGCCCCGACTCCGTCGCGTCGTGACACCCCTTAGGAGTGACGGTGCAACTCTCGTTGGCGGATAAGACGGTGCTGGTCACCGGCGGTGGCAGCGGAATAGGCAAGGGGGTCGCCACGGCGGCCGTCGCGGCAGGCGCGAATGTGATGCTCGTCGGCCGCAACGCCGACAGGCTGGCCGCCGCCGCCGGCGAGATCAAGTCCGGTGCCGGCGACACGGGCGGGGTGCGCTACGAGCCCGCCGACGTCACCAACGAAGAAGAGGTGAGCCGGGTCGTCGACGCGGCCACTGCGTGGACCGGCAGGCTTTACGGAGTCGTGCACTGCGCGGGTGGCAGCGAGACGATCGGCCCGGTCACCCAGATCGACTCCGAGCTCTGGCGGCGGACCGTCGACCTGAACATCAACGGCACCATGTACGTGCTCAAGCATGCCGCGCGTGAGATGGTTCGCGGCGGCGGCGGATCGTTCATCGGCATTTCTTCGATCGCGGCCAGCAACACTCACCGGTGGTTCGGCGCGTACGGCGTGTCCAAGTCCGGCATCGACCACCTGATGCAGCTGGCCGCCGACGAGCTGGGCCCGTCATGGGTGCGGGTGAATTGCATCCGTCCCGGCCTCATCCGCACCGAACTCGTTGCGCCGGTGCTGGATTCACCGGAACTGAGCGCCGACTACGCGTCTTGTACTCCGTTGCCGCGGCCCGGAGAAGTGGAGGACATCGCGAGCGCTGCCGTCTTCCTGCTCAGCGATGCCTCGAGTTACGTGACGGGGCAGGTGATCAACGTCGACGGTGGTCTGATGCTGCGTCGCGGGCCCGACTACTCGTCGATGCTCGAGCCGGTGTTCGGCGCCGACGGGCTACGCGGCGTGGTTTCGACCTAGCGCCCGGTCGGATCGGCGCCACCCGCCTCCCAGGCGGACAGCGCGCCGATCGCCGACCAGTCGAGGTCCGCTCCGCCGCGGGCCAGCAGGGCCAGGAACCGGTCCCGGATGAGGCTGGCCACCGGCATCGGCACCTGCAACTCCTCGGCGGCCGCCAGCACCAGGCGGGTGTCCTTCTGCCCGAGGGATGCGGCGAATCCGGCGGGCTCGAATCGCTCGCCGGCGATCAGCCCTCCGTACGTCTGGTAGATCGGCGCGCCGAACAGCGTCGAGGTGAGGATGTCGAGGTACTGATGCTTGTCGACACCGGCCTTGCCGACCAGCGCCATCGCCTCGCCGAGGGACTCGATGACCGACATGATGAGAAAGTTGCCGCTGAGCTTGACCAGGTTGGCGATCTTCGGTTCTTCCGACACGACGAACGTGCGCTGACTGAACGCATCGAAGACACCCGACACCGCTTCGATCGACGCAGGCGCGCCCGCAGCCACCACGAACAGCTTCCCGGCCTGCGCCGCCTCCGGGCGGCCGAACACCGGTGCGGTGACGAACTGCTGCCCGGCCTCGGCATGGGCGGCGGTCAACCGTTCCGAAAGCGCCACACTGATGGTCGACGCAGAGACGTGGGTGGCCCCGTGCGCGAGCGAGGCGACGATTCCGTTGTCCGCGAAGACCATCCCTGCGACGGCGTCGTCGTTGGCGAGCATCGTGATGACGAGGTCGCCGCCGCACGCGTCGGCGATCGAGTCCGCAGGCCGCGCTCCCTGGGCGGCCAACGCGTCGATCTTGCTCCGCGACCGGTTGTAGACGGTGACCTCGTGGCCGGCGTTGACCAGGTGCGCGGCCATGGCTGAACCCATATTGCCCAGGCCGATGAAGCCGATTCTCATGTCCGCAACCTAGACGTTGCCGTAGGCCGAGTGCCGACTAATCGCCCTCTTTTCGTTCACTTTTGGGCAACTATTCGCCGCTTGGCGCTTACCCTCGTCGATATGTCTTTGTCTCCGGGCGGCGCCGACCGAGTGCCGATCGAAACCCTCCGCTGCGGTGATCCGATCTTCGACGCGGACGGCAATTGTGAGCACTACAAGGTCTTGGAGAGCAGACCTATTGACGGTGGCGGCGTCGTCCTCGAGCTCGAGTGCCTGCACAACAACCAGTGCCAGGTGATCGAGAAGTCGTTTCCGGCCGGCTACCTGGTCGCCAGATCAACCCGCCGCTTCCTGTAGCCCCGCGGCACAGTAGCCGTTCGTCTAGTCTCGTTGTGTGGGATCTGCGCAACAGCCGGTGGCCGGCCGGGAATTCAAGGTCACCCAGCACAGCGCGCCCCGCACCCGTGTGCTGGACGCGGCGTTGGATCTGTTCGCCGAGCATGGTGTCAGCGGGACCTCTCTGCAGATGATCGCCGACGCGGTCGGTATCACGAAAGCCGCTGTCTACCACCAGTTTCGGACCAAAGACGAAATCGTGATAGCTGTCACGGAGCGTGAACTCGGCAGGCTCGTGCCCGCGCTCGAAGACGCCGAGGCGCGCAGTGACGGCCCGCAGGCGCGCGACGCACTCCTGGTGGGAGTGATCGACATGGCGGTGCGCGATCGTCGACTGGTGCGGACCCTGCAGTTCGACCCCGTCGTGGTTCGCTTGCTCGCCGAGCACGAGCCGTTCGGCCGGTTCATGTCCCGGTTGTATCGGGTCCTGCTCGGCAATGCCGACGAGGACAACCTGATCCAGGTGGCGATGCTGTCGGGCGCGATCAGTAGCGCGGTGATGCACCCCCTCGTCGGCGATATCGACGATGACACCCTGCGGATGAAGCTCACCGACATCAGCAGGCGCCTGATCTTGGGCGGCGCTACCTAGCGGTCTCCTCGGTCGTCGGCGCCGCGAGCTTGCGCGAGACGAAATCCGCGGCCTGGTCCGTCAGGCCGCTGGCCGGGTAGAGGTTGTGCAAACCGCTGTCGCCGCCGCCCGGCGAGCAGATCGGATCGTCAGGTATGCACAAGTCCGTGGTCTTGCCCGTGTAGAGGTGTCCGACCGTGATCGGCGGCGCAGTGTTCGCGATGATCTGCAGGAATCCGGTCGACGGCTTGCCAAATAGCGCCACCGCGGCGACGTGGTCAGCGACTGAGGCAGGCATCGGACCGGTGAGTCCCGAGGGCATTAGGAAGCCGTCAGGCACGGAGTCCGCGGTCAGATATCCGGCGACGGCCGCTCCCTGCGAGAAGCCGCCGAGAACGATCTTGGTGTTCGGGCAGTTGGCGGCGACGGCCTGAACCTTGTTGCTGGCGTCGATGACACCATCGGCGGCCGTCTGGAAATCCAACGACGCCGGATAGTCGACCGGATACACGTCCATGGACTTGCCGCCGACCTTCGAGCGCAGCGAATTGACGAAGGCGTCACCGACAGCTCCGACGCCCGGTGCCTCGAAGGTGCCCCGCGCGAAGACCACCTCCACGTCGGGACACGGCGCCGCGGACGCCGCCGTGGCGCCAAAGGGTGCTGTCAGCAACGCGGAAGCTGCGACGACTGAGGGAACAAGGAAACGAATGACGACGCTCATTTGACCTACCAGATGTGTGAGACCTGTAGTTGGGCGGGCTTCTTCGCTCCGCGGATAGGAACTACCCCGTAGCCCGTTTCTCAAAACTAGTGGATCTCGTGCTCATTTTCACCCCTGCGGGACACGACGATTTCGGCGCTCGACCAGTTCGTCATCATCGACGAGGGTGAGCATCGGCTGCCCCGGGGTGCAGAGCATCGTGACCAGGAATCGAACCTTGATGTCGTCGCGGTTGTTGCCGTCCTGGTAGTGGATTAGGTCGCCGCCTGGCTCCCAGAACGTCTCGCCGGCCCGCACGACCCGCGGGGCCTCGCCCTCCAGTTCGAACACCATCTCGCCGTCCAGCACGTAGCCGAATGCCGGTCCCGCGTGACGGTGTGGCGGCGTGCCCGGGTCGCCGGGCGGATATTCGATGACAATGGTCATCGCGTGGGCGCCTTCGGGAATCGACGAGGGCGTCGCCTCCTGGAGGACGGTGACGGCGTTCTGCCAGGCGGTGCTGCGGGGTCGCGATGTGTGCGGTTCGGTGGCCATGGCGGCTCCTTCGCTCTTCGTCCGGTCGGTACATCAATAGGACAAGGTGGGCCTTCGCTTTGTGACATGTTCGGCGGATTCGAGTGCGATCGTCCCTAAGATGCTCGCCATGGCAACTACTTCGATCCCATCGCACCGACTCATCCCGGCCGTCGCTCTCGCTCTGGCAGCGTTTGCCGCGCCTGCGGCTGTCATGGCGATGCCCATCGACGTCCATTCCACTCCGCTAGCCGCCTGCACCGGCGGTGAGGAAGAGGACGTCTACACCACGACGTGTGTTCCCTTTATGGTGCCCAACTCGCCGGACGGGTTCTCCACGACCGCGGCCAACCCGGACATCCCGGAGATCCAGGGCGTCCCGTGCACGGGCCACGACAGCGGCGCCTGTATCGGCTTGTCTGAGGAGCAGCAGGACATGGGTCCGCAGCCGATACCGCGGTCCACGATCAGCTCCAGTCCGTAGCATTCTCGGAGTCTCGCTCGGCGGGGCTCACCATCGTCCCACGGAAATCAGCGACCTATAGGTACTACGCGCCGATCAATGATCTCGGGCCAGTACGAGGACTGGCTGGTCGCGGTAGGACTCCGGGAACAGCCGTTTGAGATCGTTCACCTTGGGCATGTCGTTGATCTCGATGTACGGATAGGTGGGGTTCGAATTCAGGAAGTCCTGGTGGTACTGCTCGGCGGGGAAGAAGTCGGCCTTAGGTGAAACTGTTGTGACGATCGGGCTGGGAAAGACTGCGGCCCGGTTCAATTGCGCGACATAGGCTTCCGCTATTCGGGTTTGGGTTGCGTCCTGCGCGAAGATCGCGGATCGATACTGAGTGCCCACGTCCGGACCTTGACGGTTGAGCAGTGTCGGATCCTGCACGACCGAGAAGTAGATCCGCAGAAGTTGGCCGAACGTCACTTGGCTCGGGTCATAGGTGATTTGTACGGACTCGGCGTGCCCAGTGGTCCCTGAACTGACCGTTTCGTAGTCTGCAGTGCCGCGATCGCCTCCGGCGTAACCGGATTCGGCCTCAGTTACGCCTTTCACATGCTGGAAGACTCCTTGCACACCCCAGAAGCAGCCACCCGCCAGGACCGCCGTCTCACTGCCGGCGACTGCCGGCTCGTCGACCTCCGGCGCCGGGACGGCGGTCGACTCCGTCGCGGCGCTGCTTATCTGCATTGCCGGGCGAACAGAGAAGAAGGCCGCGACGGCGACGAACACCAGACCCAGACCGATCGCCAGGCGTAGCCAATTGCGGTGTTTCACGTCATGCACGCTAATCAGTGTCCTCCGTTTACAGCCGTGACGGTCCTGCCCTTTGGGGGCCGTCACGGATTGGTAAGCGGTTGTTACGGGTGTTATGCCCTGAGCGGCTCTACGGTTGGAATATGACTGCTCCCATCGCGCAGCAGCCGAGCACAGTACTAAGCCGACGACGCGTACTGCTCGGCACGGCGGTGCTTGGTCTGGTCGCCGGGTGCGGCTCACTACGTGGCCTTGCCGCGGCCGACACGCCGACGGACTCGACCGAGACGTTCGAGGTCTCGCATAGCGACGCGGAGTGGCGGCAACTGCTGACCCCGGAGCAGTACGACGTCCTTCGCCGGGCGGGCACCGAGACGCCCTTCACGAGCCCGCTGAACGACGAGCATCGGGCCGGCGTCTTCGGATGCGCCGGTTGTGCACTCGACCTGTTTTCGTCCACCACGAAGTTCGACAGTGGCACCGGCTGGCCGAGCTTCTGGAAAGCGATGGACAACGCTGTGCTCGAGCGCACGGACAGCACCCTGGGCATGACCCGGACTGAGGTGCTATGCCGCCGCTGCGGAAGCCATCTTGGCCATGTCTTCGACGACGGACCTCAGCCGACCGGCCTCCGTTACTGCATGAACGGCGTGGCGCTCACGTTTCGCCCGGCCTGATACACAAGCGGACATCGGATGGCGCAGAGATCAGATCTCGGAGATTATCTGTTCGCGCTTGTGTGAGTACTCGGCGTCGGAGATGGCGCCGGTGGCGCGCAGCGTCTCCAGTTCCTGCAGGCGCTGAGCGGTCGACGGGCGCGGTGGCGTGAATTGCGGCGGAGGTGTCGCGCTGGCCGGCGCCTGCGCAGCGATCACGTCTTGGAGGCGCTGACCTCCGATCGTGACATTCGCACCGGGGCTGATGCTGATGTTCGCGCCACCGCCGATGTTGAGCTGCGGACCCCCGCCCGGGGCGCCCGGCGGCTGTGCCCCCAGCGCGGCGATGACGCGCTGGCTAGCGGCGTCCTTCCCGACGTAGAACATGTGCGGCACGCCGGGCACGCGTTGGCCGTTCGCTGCCCGCTGCTGGGCGATGGCCTGCGCAATGCGGCTGCTGTCGCCGTCAATCGTTATCCAGAGAGTCAGGAGCTGCCGATCATCTGGCGCTCCACTCGCCATCGCCATTGCGGTGCTGGAGGTATTGGCCCGAAAGCCCGCCCGGTCCCACGACTTGAGCACCCGGCCCGGCACGAGTTCGTGGCGATGCTGCTTGTCCTCCAGCGCATGGATGTGGGTCCTCGTCACCGCCAGGACGAAGCTCTTCGGCAAGCCGGCACCGTTTGGCACGCGCTTAGAGAAGACCTGCCCTCCGCCGGACGGATAGATCTGCGTGGCCTTCGTCGAAGACTGTTCGCACCGCGTGGCCGCCTCGACAGGCTCGGACAGCACCGCCGCCGCGACCGACGCGGCTTGCTCGTTCATCCGCAGTTCTTGGTCGGACAGTCGCTTCATCTTCACGGAGACAAGTGAAGACGGTGCGAATGGCTACCGATCTCAAGATCGCGGCATTTGCCAGATAGTTCACAGCGAGGGTACAGACTGCCTGGTTTGAGGGTCAGCTGTTGGCTGAGGGTTCATCATGGTCACACACCGGGGCTTCATCCGGGCTGAGTCGCGCCGCCAGATCCGCCACGTCGACAAAAGGAACCACGATGAAACGACTGGTCGTCGGATTTGCAACGGCCGTATTGGTGTGTGGCGGTTCAGGTCTGGCCGTTCTGGGCGCAGGTATCGCCCAGGCCGACGATGATTGCCCGCCCGCCGCGTTCGTCGACGGTGTCTGCTACGGCCCGAATCACTGGTGCCCAGGGGACTCCCTGTTCCACCTGACCCAGAATCACATTCACGACCCGGTCACCTGGGACATGAATGTCTGCCACACCTACTATCACGTGGCCTGGGACCAGGGGAATCAAGGTCAAGGGATTTGGGACGGCCCCAATCCGCCACCACCCATAGGTCCTCCGCCTCCTATGCCTCCCGCCTATATCGGTCCCAACGAGTGCGCACCCTGGTGCTCTTAGGCGTTAACGGCGGCGGATCCACGGCGGCGCGCCGAGCCTGCGACACGCCGAATTCTGTGATTCGAGTGGCAGTCATATAAGAGGACGGTTAGGTTACCTCCGTGACAGTAGGGGCGGAGTCAGACGGCGTAGCGCACGCGGCGGATTCCTCGCAGGCAACATTCTTTCGCGGCTTCCTCGGAGCCGAACATGAGCAAGTCGCAAAAGACTTGGCCGCCAGCAGAATTCGCTTGCACGATTGTGTTCACGGGGGGCAGGTCGTCGGCCTTCGCGCGATGTCGCGGGCTCGGTGCGAGGTTCGCGACTTGGAGGCAAGAATGCGCGAACTGGAACGAATGATCACCGCCCTTGATCGACGATTCCTGGCGGCGTGGTCGCGCCAGCCCTAGAGCCGAGCACAGCTAGACGTTCAGCTGCGCCAACTCTTTCTTCGCGCCACGCTCGACGAACAGCGGCACGAAGTCTCGTACCCGCGAGCCGTCGAACCGTGCGTGATTGTGGTGAACAACCGTCGTGACAGTGTCCGGCGGGACGGCTGGATAGCTCTGCATCAGCCGATCCGCCACCTGCTGAATAGCCGTCCATTCGCTTGACTCGACCATCCGCAGATATTCGCACCACGTTCACTTGATCGTCAATTGCTGCGGCAGGCCCCCGGGGGCACGATCAGTTGGCGGTTCGTAATCCTTGGGAAGCCAGATTCCACTCCCGAAAGGAAAAGGGTTTCCAATCCGCCCGGTCAGCAACTCGCCGTCGGCAGAATGCAAGCGGCTGGAAAGGCCTCTGAAGGCTGCCGCCTATGCCATCCTCGTGATCAACTATCAAGGGGACACACATGATCTCGAGGTTCGTTGGGCGACTGGGCGGCGTGCTCGCGTGCGCCGTGGTTGTCGCGTGCGGCGCGTCGCAACCCGCCGTCCCCGCCAAGACGGGGCCGGACGAACTGAACTACTCCCGACAGATGCCAACCATCGCCGCCGGTGACTTGGCCGCCCGTGGCACCGTGGCGAGCTCATCGGACCAAACGCCGTTCGATTTGAGCGAGCTGCCTGCCGGCTCAACGGCACACACGATGGTGTACCGATCGATATCCGGCATCACTGGTTCGCCCGCCGTGGTCTCTGGCGCGGTATTCACACCGCCGGGCGACCCACCGCCCGGAGGATGGCCTGTCATCGGCTACGCCCATGGAACCGTTGGGGTAACCCCCGACTGTGGGCCAACCGCGGATTCCCGCCTGCTCGGCGACATCACTTCGGTGGCGATACAGCTCAAGCTCGGCTACGCGGTGGCGTACACCGACTACGCGGGTCTGGGCGAGCCCGCCGGGTCAAGCCAGGACGCAGCGACATCACATGCCTACCTAGAGCCAAAGTCGGCCGCGTTCAACCTCATCGACGCGGTGCGAGCCGCCCGAACGGTGGTGCCGCAGCTGTCGTCGCGCTGGGTGGCATTGGGATCGTCGCAGGGCGGCGAGACCGCCTGGGCGGCCGCCGAGTATTTTGCGGCCTACGGGCAGGGCACCGATCTGCTTGGCGCGGCGGCGCTGGTTCCCACGGCGGACATGGTTGGGCTGGTGCAGCGGGCCGAATCCGCGACGTTGACCAACGACCAGATGTTCCTGTACCCGAATGTGATCGAGGGTTTGGCATCGGTCGACAAGGCAATCGATCCGAACGACTACCTGCACGGCGTTCTACGCGACGATAAAGCGACGTTGCTCGCCTGCCGACCGCCGGCCTCCCAACGCAAGGACGCCCTGGCTGCCAAGTTCATCCCGACCGACGCCAAGCCGGCCTCGGCCGAGGCGGCCGACCGGCTGAGGCAGCGGCTCTCCTCCTACGCGCTGCCCCAGCAGCCAACCAAGATCCCACTGCTGGCGATCTACGGCGGAGCCGACCAGACCGTTCCCCCGGAGTGGACCGAGGTCGCGATGGGCCGGGCCTGTGCCCGCGGCGACACCATTTTGCGGATCCGGATGGAAGGGCAAGGGCACAAACTGGATCCGGGCGCGCTGTTGGGCCAATGGATCGCCGATCGCTTCGCCGACGTGCCCGCCGTCGGCAACTGCTGACCCGCGATCAGCCGCGCTACCAAGACGCCAGTGCGGCCTTGGCCGCAGCGGTGGTTGCGGCCGAACTCGTGAGCCGCCAGTCGGGCGCATCCGGGTTGCCGTCGACCTCGAACCAGATCAGTCCGCGGACGTCGGCTCCGGCAAGCCAGCTGATGAAATCGGAGATCCAGCGGGACTTGTCGCCGCCTTGGTCGCCGCAGCCGACCTCGTTGATCCACACCGGTTTGCCCGGCGCGAGTTGGGCGACAAGGGCCAACGCAGTACCGAAAAGCTCAGCCGGCTGGGTCCATTGATGGCCTGGCCGATCGCCGAAGTTGTAGCCGTCGACGCCGACGACGTCGACGAAGTTGTCGCCGGGATAGCACCGTGAGATCGCCTCGGCATTGCCGTTAACGATGACGTTCGGGCACCACACCCACTCCACGCGCTTGGCGCCCGCGTCGTCGAATATGCCCCGGACTCTGCGGTAGGCCGCGACGTAATCCTGAGGCGAGCCGCCCGGTGATCCCACCGCCCAGGGGTACCAGTCTCCGTTCATTTCGTGTGCGAACCGAAGCCGGAACGGCTTGTCATAGGAGGCCGCCTGCGTGGCCCAGGTGCGCACATAGGTGTCGTATCGGCCCCCTGCGATCTGTCCGGCCGTGTAATCCGCCTGGTGCTGGCCGGCGCGGGGATCCCAAGGTTCCCACGTCAACTCCGGGGTGTAGCCGGCGGCCGCAGCGGCATCCAGAAACGTGGTGGGCAGCGACCTCTCCCAGACGAATGCCTCGTAGACGGTCAGCACGTCCAAGCGCTTGCCCAATTGCTGCGCGGCGGCCTGTGACCGCTGCACTGTCGCTTCGTCAAGACCCGTTGCCGCCAGACCGAACTGGCGTGACTGGCGAGGTTGGCTTGGTTGGCTTGGTTCGGACCTTTGGCATCCGCCCGCAGCCATCGTGGTGAATGCCGCCACGGGGATCGATGCGAGCAGGCTGCGACGCGACACCCTCGGCGCCTGTCCGCTGGCCAACGACACCTCCTGACCGTCATGTGTCTGGCAGAGACACCCTACGGGACAGCCGAGCGGTCGCCCCGCCAACGTCAGCGGCCGCTCAGGTCGATTCCCTTGTCACGGATCTGCGCCTGGACAGCCGGGAGCAGCGCCTTGACCGCGGTTGCTGTCAGGTGGGAGTCGTCGCGGTAGAGCAACGTGCCGTTGCGCACCGCGCGGCATTTGTTGTCCTCGCAGAGGTATGCGTTGAGGTCGAGTACCGGGATGTCGAGGTTCTGGCCCCGAACCTGGTCGGTGACAATGGGTTCGGTCCGGGGGGTGTTGTTCAGGTCGAAATCGCACGCGGACCAGTTGTCGGTGGCGCCCGAGATGCATTCGGGCATGTTCTTGTTCGGGTACGGCGTATCCCGCAAGTAGATCAACTTCGCGCCCGTCGCCCGCAGTTGGTTCAGCGTTTGATCCCAGGCGGTCTTGAACTCCTGGTAGTCGGGCACGTACGTGGACAGTGAGCTGATCACGATGTACTTGGGTTTCAGCGCGATGATCGCCTTGACGCTGTCCTCGCGCCAGCCGAGGCAGTCTGACTTCGTGAACGGGTCGGTGCGGCCGTCCCTGGGTTGCAGGGCGGCGACCGGGCATGCCGCCTTGGTGAATTGGTTGAGCCGCCAATTGTTTTCCTTGGCGATGACCTGAACCACCGGCAGCCACTGCTGTGCGTGGCTGTCGCCGAACAGCACCGCCGGCACGCCGTCTGCTGGGCCATCCACGCAGGTGCTCGGTTGTTCGCGCTTGCCCAGCGGAACCAGGCACTCGTCGCGGTCAGGCCGATCGTCGAAGGCCTTGAACGGGTTGGGTGTGACCGGACCCGACTTCGCGCCGGTGTCGGCGCCGAAAACGGATTCGAAGCTCACCGACGGATTGGACGAAGCCGCCCCGCTGGCCAGGTTGACCGCCAGGACGCCGAGGGTCATCGTCACCGCGGCGGCCGCAATGGTGCCGGTGAAGCCGACCGACAGCGAGGCCTGCAGGTTGCGCTTCAGTTCCCCCGACGACATGATCGGGCGTTCCAGCAGTGCGGTGGAGGCCCACGCCAACACCAGTGCCGCCATGGTCACGCCCACCAACGTCGGCCAGCTGGTGTTGTGGGTGTAGCTCTTGAACAGCACCAGAGCGGGCCAGTGCCATAAATACCAGCCGTAGGAGACCTTGCCCAGCCACCGCAAGGGGCGCGCCGAGAGAAACGACCCGACGGCGGGCCTGCTGCTGGCGGCCACCTGTCCGGCCACAATGATCGCGGCGGCACCGAGCGTCGGTAACAACGCGGCCACGCCCGGATAGGGCGTGGTGTGGTCGTAGGCCACTGTCGCCACCAGCACTGCCACCAGTCCCGCCCAACCGAGCACCCACATCGCCATTCGCACGGACCGAATCTTCGTCATCAAGCCGGTTAGCAGCGGGCCCACAACCGCGACGATTCCGCCGACGCCGAATTGCCATGCGCGCGTGTGGGTCGCCATATAAGACAGGGTGGGGTCGCTGGCCGTAAAGTGCAGCGACGCAAACATGGAGGCGGCGGTGACCACGGCGATTCCCCAGCCGACGACCATGCGGATGGACCACCGCATGCGCTTGGCCAGCACGGCCAACGCGACCAACAGCACGGGCCAGATGAAGTAAAACTGTTCCTCGATGGAAAGCGACCAGAAGTGCGTGGCAACGCTGTCGTCTGACGCCCCGGCGAGGTAGTCCTTGCCTGCGGCGATGAAGCGCCAGTTGGCGATGTTCATCGTTGCGGCCAGCAGGTCGAGTGCCTGGCGGAAGACCGAGAGCATCGGCATCAGGAACCAAACGGCGATCGCCGTCGCCACGATGGTCACGGCCGCCGGGGGAATGATGCGGCGTGCGCGGCGCGCATAGAAGCCCCTGAACGACACCCGCCCGTTGCGCTCGAACTCACGCAGCAGCAGGCCGGTGATCAGGAAACCCGAGATGACGAAGAAAACGTCGACGCCCACAAAGCCGCCAGCCATGTGCGGCACACCCGCGTGAAACAGCACGACCAGCGCGACGGCGATGCCTCGCAGGCCTTCGACATCGTTGAAGAAGCGGTTTTCCGATTTCTTGGTCTTGGTCTCGGTCTTGGGCTTGGTCTTGGTCTTGGACGGCTGTGTCGGGACGACGACGGTGGCCGGATGCTGGTCTACGCGGTGGTGCGCTGGTACTGGGGTAGCGGCGGTACGGGACATCCGCGCCAGCTGCATCCTCTCGGTCTGGGCCATCGCGCTCGTCATCTTCGGGCCATACCTCACGGTCGGTTCTTCCCGATACCTCACGGTCGGTTCTTCCCAGTACGTAGTCATGAGGAAATCGTCGCGTTTTCGCAGTACGGGCCGTAATCGCCGGCAAGCCAGATTCCACTGCTCGAAGGGAAGAGTTTCCTATCTCCCTGGTAAGCGGTCCGCCCTAGCCATGGAGCCAACCACCTCTCGGGCGGTTTCACCGCGGGATGACGAGTCCTGACAGCTATGTGTTACGTCCAGCGCCGGCCTGTCGAGGGTTTCGCCCGAACCTGTTCTGTCACAATGGGTTCGGTTCGGCGGACGCCGTGATCGTCAAACTCAGGAGCTCCACGGAATCATCAGGTCGAACCACCCAGACGCGACGGCTGCGGCCAGGACCAGCGCCAGTGTGTAGCAGACGGCCTCATAGGCGGAGATCCGATGTGGATTGCGCCGCTTTGGTGCAGGCTCGGCTTTGCTTGCCGGCGCAGCAGCGCCGTCCGTCCGGGATCCGAGGAACTTGCCGAGGGATGGCCACGAGGATCTTGACGAACTCGACAAGCAACGGGAGGGCCAGATAGGTGTAAATGCCCACGAACATCGCCATCAGCCAGAACTGGCGCACCCCGTAGGCGTGGATGTCGTAGATGACCACGCCCCAGAACGGCACGAGCGACATCATGATCGCAACGGCGCCCAAGCGGCTGATGCTGCGGGCCAGGGGATTGGGGCGATCCATCGCGCCGGTGGGAACCCATCCCGCTGAGCGGCCCCGCAGTTTGTGCACGATCGCGATGAGGTGGGCGTAGCTATAGGCCATCTGCAGACGCAGGACCTCAAACCGCCAGCGGCTCTTGGACACCACCGGTATCACGACCAGATACACCCAGAGTCCGACGAGGAAGGGCACAAACTGTGCGGGCTGGACTTGGCTCGGGAAAAACGCGGCCATGATCATGCCGGGAAGGTAGAGCGCGAGGACGTTGACAGCGGTGGTGATGTAATAGAACAAGCCCGCCCAGAAGCAGAGCCGTTGCCGCAGGGTCATTTTCACCCGGGAGCCGTCCAGCTTCGCGTTGTGCAGCTTGACCAGCGACCCGTTGCACCACCGGTACTGCTGGTTGAGGAAGCCCGCCATGTCCCCTGGGCACAAGCCGCGTGAGACCACGATAGGTACGTAGCGGGTCTGGAAGCCGGCCTGCATCAAATGCAGCCCGGTGTGAATGTCTTCGCTGTGCTCGATCTGCGCGAATCCGCCGGTGGCTTCGAGGGCCTTGCGTCGGTACAGCGCGCAGGTGCCGACGCAGATCGCAGCGTTGAACCGGTCCCGCGAAGGCAGGATCCAGCGGTAGAACAACTCTTGGGTCGAGCCCGCCGTGCGCTGAATCCAGTTCAGGTTCTCGCCGCTGTCGAAGTACTGCGGGCTTTGCACGATGCCGACGGCCGGGTCATCCATGTAGGGCACCAAGTGCCGCAGGAAATCGGGCCGCGGGCAGAAGTCAGCGTCCAGAATCACGATGTGGTCTCCCGACGTGCGGGCGAACGCGTACTGAAGGTTGCCGGCTTTCTTCAGGTGCCCACGATTCGGGCGCACGACGTAGTCGAACCCGAACTGTGCGGCCAGGTCCCGGACCTCGCCGCGATCGCCGTCGTCGAGAACGTGAACCTCGACCCTGCCCGCCCACTCCATCGCCTTGACATGCGTGTAGGTGTTGCGCAGAACCGCCACGTCCTCTCCATACGTGGGAAGAAAGACATCGATGCTCGGCGCAGGGCCTGACGGCGCCCAGCCCTCGACAAGCGCGCGGTGTGTCTTCGCCGACACCCGCCTGGTGTTGAAGCTGGTCAGCGACGAAAGTATGGTGCCAATCACGTTGAGCCCCAGCACGATCAGCATGGGCCACAGAATCTTGATCGACGCCAGTGCGAAATGCAGCAGACTCCATCCCGCGAGCACGGAGGCGGCCATCAACAGGACCTGCACCCATCGCATCTGCGCTCCGAAGTAGGAGTAGACCTCGTTGTCACCCGGCGGGGCGACCAGACCTTCTGCTTGCTCTTCGACGGCCTGTCCGGCGAGCTGACTGGTGTCGAGCACCGCCAGATCACTGCGGACTATCCGCTCCGTGAGAGGCTCGATCAGCGCCGTCCGCTCGGTGACTCGCTCCTGCAGCGCTAGCCGCTCCGTGACAGGCTCGTGCGGAACATTGGTTCGGCCGGTCCACATCCCGTCGGTGCGACGGTGGTCGGGGCGCCGGTCGTGTCGACGCGGGTCGGGTCGATGAGAGTCATGGCGCGGGTCCGGACGGTGCACGTGGCGGCGCGGTTCGGACCGGTTCAGGTCGTCGCGCCCCGGTATGTGGCTATGGAACGTGCGGAGTTTCTGCGCGACCGGCATTACGCCGACCGAGCCCGTGTCTCGGGTCAGGTCAGAGTGAAGGCTCGTCGTCTCTTCCCAGTACGTAGTCATGAGCAAATTTTCGTGATCGGGGAGTGCTTCCGTAATCGCCGGGAAGCCAGAGTCCGCTCCTGAAGGGGAAGGATTTTCTATCCGTCTGGTAAGCAATTGGGATTCGCTGAGCTGCGAAAGCCAACGAGTCGAATTGCCGTCGGGCGACGACGAACAGCGCTACGCGCCGAAGCGCAGCGTGAATTTCCCCGGCCCGGCCAACCCCGAGCCCCGCCGACGCCTCTGCGAAATGCCCGTGTGTCGCCCGCTGTCGCCTCGAGGGCGAGGCGATGAACCCACGTGCTGATCATCAGCAGTACCCATGCGGCGAACTGGCCAGAGCACAACCAGCGGCCGCGTCAGCGCTCGATGTTGCTCTTGAATAAGTGCGGGAAGTCGAGCGCGTACGCGTTGAGCACGGTCGCTGTCGCCCTGCCCCGCAGTCCCGCGAGCTCGGCAGACATTTTGCCAATACGGTGATCTTGGGTAGCAATCGTTTGGCGTGCGGTGCCGAGTTGGCGTTCGCGATCGGCGAGTTTGAGTTCGGCGGCCTGGCGGCGCTGCTCCGACTCGCGTAAAAGATGGCGCAGTTCATCGATTTGTGCGCCCGCTGTGAGTGGCATCATGAGGTCATTCCTTCTTTCCTGTGTCGCGGTGTCGTACTTTCGCCAGCAGGCTGCTCAGGTTCTAGCCGTACGCCGTCGGCCTCATCAGCAGTTCGATGAAGATCACGCCCATGAACGCGCGATCTTGCCTCGCGGTAGGGGTCCAGGTAGCGCCCGGGCTGCCATGCGCTCCCGCGGCCGCTCCGATGCCGGCGCCGCCGGCACTGTTGCATCAGCTCCACGTTCATTTCGGCTACTCCTTGCCCTAACGCCCTGCGGTGTAGACAGTCCGCCGCTGCGCCTCGCTGTGCAGAGGCAGGTATGTGTGGCCGCAGTCCAAAAGCCATGGGCCAGAACCAGATACGCGCACTAAACGGAATCGGTTGCAATACCGACAGTGTGTCATTGCTCAATTCCTTTCATGCGTAACGTCGCTCCTGCCGAGTCGTCGGCCCGTCAATTGGGTTGCGGTTCTTCCCAGTACGTAGCCATCAGGTAATAGTCGTGATCAAGTGGCGGTTCCGTAATTACTGGGAAGCCAGATTCCAGTCGTGAAAGGGAAGGGTTTCCTATCCGACTGGTAAGCAGACCGGAATTGCCTGCCACCACGACCGACGCCTCAGATGATCGCCTCGCGCCGTCGCGGCTGCGCGGAGGCGATGCCTAACAGCCCGCACAGCGCGGTGCCGCTCTCGGGCCGCCGCCATCGGCGTGATCAGTGATACAGCGCCCAAGTCAGTACGACTGGCCGTTGGCGTAACGCTGTCGGCGGTAGATGCGACCGTTCCCACGGTTTCGACTCTTGTACGTCGGAAGCTGTGAGTCACAGTTCGGACAAACTAACCGCAGGTTTTCCCGTCGGTTGTTCGTCGGATCCCCATCGATGTGGTCCAACACCAACGCAAGGGGCAGGCCCAACCACACGCCCGTTCCGCCACAGACCGCACAGCACCCCGACTGGGCCTTGGCGAGGTACTCCCGGATGTAGTGCCCCTGGTGGCTGTCGATCCGCGCGTCGCCAGATTCAAGCCAACGTTCCGTGCTCGACTTGCGTCGAGACCGACGGCCTGACATGCGTTACCGCAGTAGACCTTTTGACTGCGCTTCGATAGTGCGACGCCACAGCCGAGACACTGTCTCACACAATTGACGCTACGACCGCCCACCGACAACGAACCGCCGTCGCCGAGTTGGAGCCCCCTATCGGGATTGAACCGATGACCTACATATTACAAGTATGTTGCTCTACCACTGAGCTAAGGAGGCCTGCGGGCCACTACTTTATCGGGTCACTCGTCGGCGTCGACGACCCGCTGCGAACGGACGGGCGTCGACGAGCGGCTGCCGCGCGGCCTGCGACCCGGAAACGGAATGCGGTCGGCGATGCTGCTCAGCGGGTTGACCACCTGGCTCAGCACGATGACCGCCTCGCGCAACGCCTCGATCGTCGGCTCGAGCGCCTCGAGCCCGGGCGCCAGCCGGTTTAGGGTGTCGGCCACATCGGCCAACTGCTCGAGCGGCCCGTGCCTGGCGGTCAGTTTGTCGATCAGCCCGTCCTCGGCGAGCAGCCGGTCGGCGAGGCCGTCCTCGGCCAGCAACCGTTCGACGAGACCGTCCTCGTCGAGCAACTGGTCGACCAGCCCGCCCGGCTCGATCGCCCGCATCAACCCGCCGTTCTCCTCGGTCAGCCGGTCCAGCACGCCGCCGGGGGCCGTCAGACGATCCACCACCCCGCCCGGCGACAGCAGCCGGTCCACCGGCCCGCCGGGCACCATCGCGCGACCCAAAGGCTGGTCCTCGTCGAGGAGCCTGGCCAGCCGATTCGCCCGATCAACGGCCTCGTCGATGCCCAGCATGTGGGCCAGCGAACCGGATCCGGCCCCAACCCGGTGATTCGCCTGCCCCAGCGTCCGCTGGGCGATGCCGAGCGCTCCACCGGCGGCGTCGAGGCTTGTTTCGACGACAGCAAGCCCGACGCGGACCGGCGCGGTGGCGAGATCGACCAGGTTCTTGCCGAGGTTCATGACCTCAGTGTATGGGGCCAGCAACCGACTACCCGGTAGGCGCCTGACAGAGGACAATGTGAGACTCACAGGAAGCTGACAGGCCATGTGCAGCTTCATTGCCAGGGAATTGGGAGACATTGAGGCGATGGCTATGGCTGCACTCCCAGAAAACGTTCCGGAAGCCCGAGTCCTCGTGGTCGACGATGAGACGAACATCGTCGAGCTGCTCTCGGTGAGCCTGAAGTTCCAGGGCTTCGAGGTCCACACCGCTTCCAACGGCCCCGCCGCGCTCGACAAGGCCCGCGAGGTACGCCCCGACGCGGTGATCCTCGACGTGATGATGCCGGGGATGGACGGCTTCGGGGTGTTGCGCCGGCTGCGCGCCGACGGCATCGACTCACCCGCGCTGTTCCTGACGGCCCGAGACACCCTGCAAGACAAAATCGCAGGTCTGACGCTCGGCGGCGACGATTACGTCACCAAGCCGTTCAGCCTCGAGGAGGTCGTCGCCCGACTGCGGGTGATCCTTCGTCGGTCGGGTCGGGGTACCGAGGAGCCGCGCAGCGCGCGGCTGACGTTCGCCGACATCGAACTCGACGAGGACACCCACGAGGTGTGGAAGGCCGGCGAGCCGGTCTCGCTGTCGCCGACGGAGTTCACGCTGCTGCGCTACTTCATCATCAACGCAGGCACGGTGCTGTCCAAGCCGAAGATCCTCGACCACGTCTGGCGCTACGACTTCGGCGGCGACGTCAACGTCGTCGAGTCCTACGTCTCGTATCTTCGCCGCAAGATCGACACCGGTGAGAAGCGTCTTCTGCACACATTGCGAGGCGTTGGCTACGTTCTACGGGAACCGCGATGAGCGCTTGCGCGAAGAGCCGAGAAGTTAGCTGATTTCTGGCGAACAATAGAGGAATGGCAGGACTGCGCGGACGAGGTGTACCGCTACGGGTTGGCTTGGTGGCCGCGACCCTGGTGCTGGTGGGTTTCGGTCTCCTTGCGTCCGGCATCGCCGTCACCTCGATCCTGCGCCACAGCCTGATCAACCGCGTCGACGAGACACTGCTCGACGCCTCCCGGAGCTGGGCACAGGCCCCGCGCCGCATGCCGGTACCTCCGATGGAGCCCAACCCGGCCCGTCCGCCGTCGGACTTCTACGTGCGCGGAGTCGACGCCGACGGCCGCATCTGGATGGCGGTCAATGACCGCGCCGCCGAACCCGCGCTGCCGGCAGACAACGACGTCGGCCCGGTACCGGAGACCGTCGGTTCGATCGACAACTCCAATGTTCAGTGGCGGGCGATGTCGGTGCACGGGCCCCAGGACGAGATCACCACCGTCGCGATCGACCTGTCTGACGTTCAATCGACGGTCCGCGCGCTGATCTGGTCGCAGGCGGGCATCGGCGCGGCGGTGCTTTTGGTGCTCGGCGTCGCCGGTTTTGCCGTGGTGCAGCGCAGCTTGAGGCCGTTGGCCGAAGTGGAGCAGACGGCGGCAGACATCGCGGCGGGTCAGTTGGATCGCCGTATCCCGCAACGTGATCCGCGTACCGAGGTGGGACGGCTGTCACTGGCACTCAACGGTATGTTGGCGCAGATTCAGCGGGCCGTCGCGTCTTCCGAATCGTCGGCCGAACAGGCCCGCACCTCCGAAGAGCGAATGCGCCGTTTCATCACCGACGCGAGCCACGAACTACGCACGCCGCTCACCACCATCCGCGGGTTCGCCGAGTTGTACCGCCAGGGTGCCGCCCGTGACATCGAGATGCTGATGTCGCGCATCGAGAGCGAGTCGCGTCGGATGGGTCTGCTGGTGGAAGATCTGCTGCTTCTCGCCCGCCTTGACGCGCAGCGGCCGCTGGACCGACACCGCGTGGATCTGTTGGCGCTGGCCAGCGACTCCGTGCACGACGCTCAGTCGATCGCCCCCAAGCGCAAGATCACCATGGAGGTGTTCGACGGCCCTGGCACGCCGGAGGTGCTCGGCGACGAAGCCCGTCTGCGCCAGGTGCTGGGCAACCTGGTCGCCAACGCGCTACAGCACACCCCCGAATCCGCGCGCATCACCGTGCGCGTCGGGACCGACGACGACCATGCGGTGCTCGAAGTCGCCGATGAAGGCCCGGGGATGAGCCCCGAGGACGCACACCGCGTCTTCGAGCGCTTCTATCGCACCGACTCGTCGCGCGACCGGGCCAGCGGCGGCACCGGACTGGGCCTATCGATCGTCGACTCGCTGGTGTACGCGCACGGTGGCACGGTCAGAGTCACCACCGCGCCCGGCCACGGATGCCGGTTCACGGTCAACCTGCCGCGGATAGCCGACGTCGCCGCGCACGTCGGATGAAACTCACGCCAAGTCGGCCAGCGCAGCCTTGATCTTCGCCTGCGCCTCGTCGAGCGACTCCGCCGACGGGTTCTGGTCGACGTTGGCGAACCCGAAGTCGGTGAGGTGGTAGGCGGGAAAGACGTGCACGTGCAGGTGCGGAACCTCTAACCCGGCGATGATCACGCCTGCGCGTTGGGCCCCGAACGCCTTGCACACCGCCTTGCCGATCAGCTGCGAGACCTCCATGACTCTGCCGAACGCGGCGGAATCGACGTCCTGCCACTGATCGATCTCCGCGCGCGGGACGACGAGCGTGTGTCCCTGCGTCATCGGCTGGATCGTCAGAAACGCGACAATCTCGTCGTCCTCGTAGACGAACCGGCCAGGCAGATCCCCGTTGATGATCTGGGTGAAGACGGTAGCCATGCGCACGAGCATTCCAGCAAGCTCCCAGTGACGTGGCAGTGGGGTGGCAGCTTGCTGGAAGACGGTTGACGCCATGACCGACCTGGTGGGACCCGGCACACGGGGGGCCACGCCACGGCGCGGCATCACTCGCAGCTATGTGCTCGACATCGTGATCCCGGTCCACAATGAGGAACTCGACCTGCCCGGCTCGGTCTATGGGCTTCATCGGTATCTCCGCTCCTATGTGCCCTACTCGACGCGGATTACCTTGGTAGACAACGGGAGTACCGATGGCACCCTTGCTGCGGCGAGGAAGTTGGCGCAGGAACTGACCTCGGTGGATGTCGTCCACCTCGACACCAAGGGCCGCGGCGGCGCGCTGCACGCCGCGTGGATGTCCTCGCCGGCGTCGGTGGTCGTCTACATGGATGTCGACCTGTCGACCAACCTGTCGGCACTGCTACCGCTTGTGGCACCGCTGATCTCGGGCCATTCCGACATTGCGATCGGCACACGGCTGTCCCCGTCGTCACGCGTCGTCCGCGGATTGAAGCGTGAATTGCTTTCGCGCGGTTACAACCTGCTGCTGCACAGCGTGCTCGGCGCACGGTTCTCCGACGCCCAGTGCGGCTTCAAAGCGGTACGCGCCGACGTCGCCCGCGCGTTGCTTCCCCTGGTCGCCGACACCGGATGGTTCTTCGACACCGAGCTGTTGGTGCTCGCCCAGCGGGTCGGCCTGCGGATCCACGAGGTGCCCGTCGACTGGGTCGACGACCCGGACTCCCGGGTCGATATCGTGCGCACGGCGATCAGCGACCTGAAGGGCTGCTGGCGGGTGGGCCGTGCGCTCGCGACCGGCGCGCTGCCAATCGGGTATCTGCGCCGCAGCCTGGGCCGTGAGCCCCTGCGTGCGCGGCTAGCCGGCGATCATCTGGTGTAGCTCCTCGACCGACCATGGCGGCGAGTCATGGTGGTCGCGGTACCCGATGATGCCCGTCTTCTGACGTGCGAATTCACCGACGAATCCGCCCGCAGCGATGAAGATCCTGCCGGTGACGTCGCGGGCCAGGTCACTGGCGAGGTAGCTGTAGATCGGTGCCGCGTACTCCGGTGGGGGCGCGTCGAGTGCCGCCTGTGTGCTTGCGTCGTTCAACTGGCCCCTGCGGTTCAACCCGACGATGTGGTCCTCGTACTCCTTCCCGGTGGACAGCCGCGTCTTGGCGCCGGGGCAGACCACGTTCGCCCGCACTCCGTGTTCCCTGAGGTCGCCGGCGATGGCCAACGTCAACCCGTTGACCCCGCCCTTTCCTGCCGGATAGGCGGTCCCGCCGTAGTCGCCGCGAAACGCGAACGAGCTTGTGTTGATGATCGCGCCGCCGCCCGCCGCCACCATCTTCGGCACCGCGGCGCGGCAGGTCTCGAACGTCGTGCAGAGATGGCCGTCGAGAAGGTCTCGGAACTGTGCGCTGGTGACGTCGAGAATCGACTCGCTGGCCAGGCCCGCGGTGCCCGCGCAATTGACCAAGGTGTCGATGCGGCCGAATTCGCTTATGCACGTGTCGATCAGCGCCTCGGCGATCGCCGGCTCCGCGGCTGAGCCCGGGTATGCGACCGCGCCGTCGATGCCTTCCGCCGCTTCGGCGGCCGCATCGGCATCGCGGCCGTTGACCACGACGCCTGCACCGTGTGCGGCGAGAAGTCCGGCGACCGCACGCCCGATGCCGTGTGAACCGCCGACCACGACGGCGCCGTGCCCGGACAGCGAAGCGCTAATCGCGCTTGCCCTCCTTGACGGGCTTCATCATGTCCATGTTCCAGTAGCCGCGCAGGTTGGTCAGCAGGCCTTCGTCGTTGACCTTGTAGGTGAAGATGCCCCGCACGCCGCTCGCCGCGCCGTTGTCGAACGTGAACAGCAGCTGCAGGATATGGGCGATCTCATCGGGCGAGCTCGACGGGAAGGTCTCTTCGCAGGTGATCGTGATGGTGGCCAGGCCGACGCTTTTCTCCCACCACTCCGAAACGCCCTCCTTGCCGCGCACGCCGGTGCCGTCGGGGTTGGTGTACGACGGGCCGATGGGATCCTCGATGACGACGTCATCCGTCATCAGCGCGAGCCAGCCCTCTTTGTCCTTGGCTTGGACGCAGCGCCAGGAGGCCTGTGATGCGGTAAGGGCGGGTGATTGCTCGATTGTTCCCTGGGACATGCGGATTGGCTCTACCGGTCGTCGTCGGTGTAGCGGATGACGCCGCGGATGTTCTTGCCGTCGAGCATGTCCTGGTAGCCCTCGTTGATCTGCTCCAGCTTGTACTGCCGGGTGATCATGTCGTCGAGGTTGAGCTTGCCCGCCTTGTACATCGTCAGCAGCTGGGGAATGTCGAAGTGCGGGTTGCCGCCGCCGAAGATGGTGCCCTGCAGGTTTTTCTGCATCAGGGTCAGCATCGCGAGGTTCAGCGACACCTCGGTTTCGAGCATGCTGCCGATCGCCGTGACCACGCAGGTGCCACCCTTGGAGGTGAGGTTCAGGTACGTGTCGATGTCCTTGCCCTCGAGCTCACCGACGGTGACGATGACCTTCTTGGCCATCAGACCCATGGTGGCCTCGGCCATGCCGGCGAATGCCGACTCGATGTCCGGGTATGCATGCGTGGCACCGAACTTCAGCGCGGCGTCGCGCTTCCACTCGACCGGCTCGATCACGAAGATGTTGCGAGCTCCCGCAATGACCGCACCCTGCAGCGCCGACATGCCCACGCCGCCGACACCCACGACAGCGACGTCGTCGCCGGGCCGGATGTCACCGCTGCGCACCGCCGACCCGTAGCCCGTGGTGACACCACAACCCACCAGGCAGGCCACCTCGAACGGGATGGACGGATCGATCTTCACGACCGAACTCTTGTGCACGACCATGTAGGGGCTGAACGTGCCCAGCAGCGTCATCGGGAAGACCGGCTGTCCCTTGGCGTGGATGCGGTTGGTGCCGTCCGACACGGCCGTGCCGCCGAGGAGGTACATGCCCAGATCGCAGAGATTGCGCATGCCCGCCTGACACGAGGGACATGTGCCGCAGGACGGGATGAACGACAGCACGACGTGGTCGCCTGGTTCGAGGCCTTCGACCCCCGGTCCGACCTCGGTCACGATGCCCGCGCCTTCGTGGCCGCCGAGCACCGGATAGCCGCCCATCGGGATGCCCCCTGTGACCAGGTGGTGGTCGGAGTGGCACATCCCCGACGCTTCCATCTGGATCTTGACCTCGTCTTTGACCGGGTCGCCGATCTCGATCTCCTCGACCGACCACGGCTGGTTCAACTCCCAGAGGAGAGCACCTTTGGTCTTCATCTCCACCTGCTTTCACTTAGTGCTACTAGTGGACAGACTAGAGCCTCTAGTTATCCGCGTCACAGGCCCCCCAAGCAACCGCTTGGCCGGGTGATTTCTCACCAGATGGGCACCGGTGCTTCGCCCAGCGGGTAGTAGCCGGGCAGCTTCTCACCGGCCAGCGAGCGCTCGATGCGCTTCTGCATGCCGTCGCTGAGATCACCCGACTCGATGAGCTTGGCGAACATCTTCGCCACGTGGCCGAAGTCGAAGAAATCGCGCTGCCATTCGATCTTCAGGTCTTCGGTAAGCCGGAACCAGCTCCCGCCAATGCCGTAGATCTCGCCGCGGGTGCCGTCGGACTTGTTCACGATCTGCTTCCAAAAGCCAACGATCTCACCGAGTTTCTCGTCGACGAGCACTTTCTGGTACTCGTAGACCCAGTTCTCCAGGCCCTCCATCTCAAGGCCCAGCGCGACGTCGCGGATCTGATCGCGGCCGACGCACATCACGTCTTCCTTCGGCCCGATGTTCCAGCCGTAGGTGGCGTCGTCGGTGTAGAAGTCGGCCAACGGCGTCCAGTCACCCGCACGTTCGGCATCCTGGTTGGCCTTCAGCCACCGCTCGACCCAGTCATCGAGATCCTTACGCGCGAATGCCATGGCTCACTCTTCCTCTTCTTTGATGGACAGTGCTTGCGTGGGACACGCCCACACGGCTTGTTCGACAACGGTGCGGTCCTCTTCCGGCGGTCGGGCGTTGAGGATCTCGACCTTGCCGCGTTTGGGGACCTTGAAATAGTCGGGTGCCTCGAGCTCGCACATGGCATGGCCCTGGCACAGGTCCAGGTCGACTTCGACTCGAAAACCCATGACCGCGACTCCTATGTGTTGCGCTTGCGGTAACGGACCTTGGCCGGCCGATCCAGCTGGACCACCATCTTCGAGTGGTCGTTGCGGTAGGTGTCGGCGGGCTGGGCCATCTCGAACTCATATTCGCGCAACAGAACCGAGAAGATCGCCTTGATCTGCATGGTCGCGAATGCGGCGCCGACGCAACGGTGCCTGCCCGCGCCGAACGGAATCCACGTCCATCGATTGGCCACGTCGGCCTGTTCGGGCTTGTTGTAGCGGTCCGGGTTGAACGCATCGGGGTCGGGGAAGTCCTCCGGAATCCGGTTCGAGATCGCGGGAGAGGCTGCGACGAAGTCGCCGTCGTGGACGGGGAAGCCCTCGACCTCGAACTCACCCTTGGCAACCCGCATCAGAATGATCAGTGGGGGGTGGAGTCGGAGCGTCTCTTTGACGACGTTGTCCAGCTTCGGAATCTGGCGCAGCGCATGGAAACTGACCTCCTGACCGTCGGCGTAGAGCTCCTCGAGTTCCTTGAGGACTTCGGCGTACACCTCGGGGTGGCGGATCAGCTCGATGAGCGTCCAGGACGAGGTACCCGAGCTGGTGTGGTGGCCCGCGAACATCAGTGAGATGAACATCCCGGTGACTTCGTCGGCGGAGAACCGGGCGTTGCCGTCCTCGTCGCGGATCGAGACCAGCACGTCGAGCATGTCGCGGTCGCTCTTGTCCTTCGGCGGGTTCGCGAGGCGTCCGTCCATGATTTCCTGCACCAGTGCAACGAGTTTGACGCGAGCCTCGTCGCGGCGCTTGAAGCTCTCGATCGGCAGGTACGGGTCGACGTAACACAGCGGATCGGTGCCGCGTTCGAGCTCGTGGTAGTACTCGGCAAACCGGTGGTCGAGCTGTTCACGGAACTTCAGCCCGATCAGGCATGCCGTCGAGGTGTAGATGGTCAACTCCGAGAAGAAGTCGAGCAGTTCGATCTCGCCTTCGTCCCCCCAGTTGGCGATCATCTTCTTGACTTCGCCCTCGATGGTCGCCGCATGGCCCTTCATCTGCTCGCCGCGCAACGCCGAGTTGTGCAGCATCTCCTTGCGCCGCTCGGGGCTGGCGTCGAACACCACGCCCTTGCCGAAGATCGGCGTCATGAACGGGTACGCCTCGGCCTGGTCGAGATCCTCGTCGGCAGAACGGAAGAAGAACTCGTTGGCCTGCGCGCCGGACAGGAAGATGACGTGCTTGTCGACCAGCTGGAACCATCCGACGTCGCCGCACTCGTCCCTGATGCGTTGCATCAGTCCGATCGGGTCGGTGCGGAACTCCTCGAGGTGGCCGTGCTCCTCTTCGCCACCCGAGACGCGTGGAACGATCGCAGTCGTCATGACGGCATCCCTTCTTCCCCAAGCTTCAGTTGCTGCCGTTCCTTTGGCGCGCTAGCCAGCGGCGCCTCCGGCTGAAGTTCCATGTTCGCGATGAAGCCGCCCCGCGGAGTTTCGGCGACGAAGGCGATCGCACGCGCGAGATCCGCTGGGCGCAGAAAGTAGTCGTGGCGGGCTTGTCCCCACTTGGCCCAGTCCTCGAGTGCTGGGCCGATCAGGTCGGCGGGCAGGCTCCAGCCCATGTTGGTCTTCGTCGGCCCCGGGTGCACGATCGACGCGCGGACCCCGGTACCTTCGAGTTCCATCTGCAGGTTGGTGACCATCGCGACGAGCGCAGCCTTCGCGGCGCCGTAGGCACCCATGTGCGGCCGCTGGCGCAACGCCACGTCGGACCCGACGAAGATGAGGTCACCGCGCTGGCGCTCGATCATGCCGGGCAGGACAGCAGTGGCAAGCCGGTTGGCGCCGACCAAGTGGATCTGCAGCTGTGAATCGAACTCGTCGGTGGTGATGTCGGCCAGCTTGCCGAAGTAGGTGTCACCGGCGCCTGCCACCAGTATCTCGATGTCACCGAGCGCCTCAGTTGACTGCGAGACAAACGATTTCACCGAGTTCGGATCGGTGACGTCGAGGTGGAAGCCGACGGCCTCGCCGCCTTCGGCCTGGATCTTGCCGACGATGTCGTCGAGCTTTTCCACCCGGCGCGCACCGAGCGCCACCGGGAACCCATGCGCAGCGAGTTCGATGGCGGTGGCTTCTCCGATGCCAGATGACGCGCCTGCGACGAGAGCGGGCCTGCGCTCGGGAAGTGGTTCGAAGCGTGGCATTACGTGAGCTCCACTGTCATGGGTAGGTGGGCGAATCCGCGGACGCTACTGGAGTGGACGCGCACGGCGTTGGCCTCGTCGACCTCGTACCCACGGATCCGCTTGAACAACTCGGCGAGCGCCACCCGAGCCTCCATCCTGGCCAGGTGCGCACCGAGGCAGAAGTGAGCGCCGCTGCCGAAACTCATGAGTTTGGAACCGATCTCGCGGCCGATCACGTAGTCGTCGGGATTCTCGAACACCCGCTCGTCGCGGTGCGCCGACCCCGGCAGCAACAACAGGATGTCCCCGTCGGGGATGGTCGTGTCGTACAGGGTGAGCTCGCCTGAGACGACGCGCGCCAGCAGCTGGCTGGAGGTGTCGTAGCGCAGTGTCTCCTCGACCCACAGTGGGATCCGCTCGAGGTCGGCGTATATCGGAGCCAGCTGGTCAGGGTTCCGGTGGCCCCAAAACGCGGCATTGGCAAGCAGTTTGGTGGTGGTCTCGTTGCCGGCGATGACCATCAAGAACAAGAAACCGAGCACTTCTTCGTCCGTCAGCCGGTCGCCATCGATCTCCGCCTCCAACAGCGCCGACGTCAGATCGTCGGACGGTTTCTTGCGGCGGTCGGCGATCATCTCCTGGTAGTAGACCATCAGGTTGATCGACGCCTCGATCGCGGACTTGGGCACGTCGTTGACACCGTCGTCGCGGTGCATCACCCCGTCGGCCATGGCCCGGATGCGGTCGCGATCCTCGACGGGCACGCCCATCAACTCGGAGATGACGTCCATCGGCAGCTTGCCCGCGAATTCCGCGACATAGTCAACGGTTCCGGAGTCGGCCTTCTCCAGCATCGTGTCGAGGTGCGCCACGGCGAGTTCGGTGACTCGGGGCTCCAACTCACGGATCCGGCGCGGCGTGAAGCCCTTGGAGACCAGCGTGCGCAGCCGCAGGTGGGCGGGGTCGTCCATCGCGAGGAACGACATCGTCTTGCTCGCGTGCGGCCCACGGGAGATCGGGTCGAGCGACACACCGTCGCGATTGGAAAGCGTTGTGCTGTTACGGAACCCCTGCAGCACGTCACTGTGCCGTGACAGCGCCCAGAATCCGAGTTGCTCGTTGTGGTACAGCGGAGCCTCGTCGCGCAGCCGCTTGTAATAGGGATACGGATCCTCGTGGAACTCGTAGTCGTACGGATCGAGGATCACGTCGCTTGTTGGAACGGTCACCGAGATTCCTGTCCCTCTCCGAGGCTTGGTCTGGTCGGATCTTCTCCGAGGATGAGGCCGATCACGTACGTGAGTCGATCGGCGATCTCGCGGTAGCTCACATAGCCGCTGCCCGCGTGAACCAGCGCCCCGAAGTAGGTCATCTCGAGCGCCGACACGGTACGGGGGTCGGCATCGGGTCCCATCGCCGAGCGGATGCGGCGGTGGATCTCGGCGCCGATGCGGTCGCGGGCGGAGTTCACCGCAGGGTCGTTGCTGCTGAGCAGTGCCGTCGTGCACGCCGCGGCGACTTCGGGTTCGTCGGCGATCATCAGCGTCATGGCGCGCAACGCCTTCTCGACCCGCGTCGGCGTGCCGTCGTTGACATCGGTGAAGTACGGGACCTGGCGCATCAGGTCGAGATAGACCTCGGCGATCAGGTGGTTCTTCGACGAGAAGTAGGTGTAAGCAGTGGCAGGCGCGACCTTCGCCCTTGCGGCGACGGCGCGCACGGTCAGGTCGGCGTAGGACGACTCCCGCAGCATCTCCACGCCCGCGGTGAGGACCTTGCGAAAGGTCTCTTCCTGCCGCCGGTTGCGGGGGGTTTCGCCGGTTTCATCGGTGACCGTCACCACGGCATCGCTGGACACATGTCCAAGTTATCGGACGGAGAGCACGCCAAGCAAGTGTCAACGTCAAAAGACCAGTATATCGGCGGTATCCGTAACGCTCGGCACGTGGTTCCGGGGCCGATCCTTGCTTCCCGCACCGGTCTGCGGCTATCGTCGAGGTAAGATATTCGGACAGTTGTCCAGTAATCAGACGGGAGTCGGTATGGGGATGCTGGCCGATCGCCAGAGTCAACTGCTCATCGACGGGAAACTGGTGGCAGGGAGCGCGGGCACCTTCCCGACGGTCAACCCGGCCACCGAGGAGGTGCTGGGTGTCGCCGCCGACGCAAGCGCCGAGGATATGGGGCGTGCGATCGAGGCGGCGCGGCGCGCATTCGACGAGACCGACTGGGCCACCAACACCGAACTGCGGGTGCGCTGCATCAGGCAGCTGCAGGAGGTGTTGACCAACCACGTCGAGGACCTGCGCGAGATCACGATCGCGGAGGTGGGCGCGCCGAAGATGCTGACGTCCATGGCGCAGTTGGAGGGCCCGATCGCCGATCTCAGTTTCTGTGCCGACACCGCGGAGTCCTACCAGTGGACCACCGACGCGGGTATCGCCTCGCCCATGGGCATCAAGACGCACCGCACCATCGCGAAGGAAGCCGTCGGCGTCGTGGGCGCCATCACCCCGTGGAACTTCCCGCATCAGATCAACCTCGCCAAGCTCGGACCGGCGCTGGCAGCAGGCAATACCGTCATTCTGAAACCCGCGCCCGATACTCCGTGGTGCGCGGCCGCGGTCGGTCAGCTCATCGCCGACGAGACCGACATCCCGCCGGGCATCATCAACATCGTCACCTCCAGCGACCACGCTGTCGGCGCCCTGCTCTCGAAAGACCCACGCGTGGACATGGTTTCGTTCACCGGGTCGACGGCAACGGGCCGTGCGGTGATGGCCGACGGCGCGGCGACGCTGAAGAAGGTATTCCTCGAACTCGGTGGCAAGTCGGCTTTCCTCGTCCTCGACGACGCCGACCTGGCGGGGGCATGTTCGATGTCGGCGTTCACTGCGTCGATGCACGCGGGGCAGGGTTGTGCCATCACCACCCGCCTTGTCGTGCCGCGCGCCCGCTACGACGAGGCCGTCGAGGCGGCCGCCGCCACCATGGGCGGGATCAAACCAGGCGACCCCACGAACCCGGGAACCGTTTGCGGACCGCTGATCTCGGCGCGGCAGCGGGATCGGGTGCTGGGTTACCTCGAGTCCGCCCTCGACGAGGGTGGCAAGTTCGCCTGCGGCGGTGGGCGACCCGCGGACCGCGACACCGGGTTCTTCGTCGAGCCGACGGTGATCGCCGGCCTGGACAACAACGCCAAGGTCGCGCGCGAGGAGATCTTCGGGCCCGTGCTGACCGTGATCGCCCACGACGGCGACGACGACGCGGTGCGCATCGCCAACGACTCGCCGTACGGCCTGTCGGGCACGGTGTTCAGCGAAGATGCGGATCGTGCTGCGGCGGTGGCCGCGCGGATGCGGGTCGGCACCGTCAACGTCAACGGCGGCGTCTGGTATTCGGCCGACATGCCGTTCGGCGGCTACAAGCAGTCGGGCATCGGCCGGGAGATGGGGCTCGCGGGTTTCGAGGAATATCTGGAGACCAAAGCCATTGCCACGGCAGCGAATTAAGGGGACACCTGTGGGACTTTACGGAGATCAGTTCAAGGAGAAAGTGGCGATCGTCACCGGTGCCGGCGGTGGCATCGGGCAGGCGTACGCCGAGGCGTTAGCGCGCGAGGGCGCGGCGGTCGTCGTCGCCGACATCAACACCGAGGGCGCCCAGAAGGTGGCCGACGGCATCAAGGGCGAAGGCGGTAACGCGCTGGCCGTGCGGGTCGACGTGTCCGATCCCGACTCCGCGAAGGAGATGGCGGCGACGGCACTGTCCGAGTTCGGCGGCATCGACTACCTGGTCAACAACGCGGCCATCTTCGGTGGGATGAAGCTCGACTTCCTCATCACCGTCGACTGGGATTACTACAAGAAGTTCATGAGCGTGAATCTCGACGGTGCGCTCGTGTGCACTCGTGCGGTCTATCGCAAGATGGCCAAGCGCGGCGGCGGTGCGATCGTCAACCAGTCGTCGACCGCGGCGTGGCTGTATTCGAACTTCTACGGGCTGGCCAAGGTCGGCATCAACGGCCTGACCCAGCAGCTGGCCACCGAGCTCGGCGGCCAGAACATTCGGGTCAACGCCATCGCACCCGGCCCGATCGACACCGAGGCCAACCGGACGACCACCCCTAAGGAGATGGTCGACGACATCGTGAAGCGAATCCCGCTGTCGCGCATGGGCGAGCCCGAGGATCTGGTCGGTATGTGCCTGTTCCTGCTCTCGGATCAGGCCAAGTGGATCACGGGCCAGATCTTCAATGTCGACGGCGGCCAGATCATCAGGTCTTGAGGAGCCTTCATGAGTGACAAAGACGTCAAGCTCGGCTACATCGGCCTCGGCAATCAGGGCAAGCCCATGGCCAAGCGCCTGGTCGACTGGCCCGGCGGCCTCGTGGTATTTGACGTGCGACTCGAGGCCATGACACCCCTGGCCGAAAAGGGAGCCATTCTCGCCGACAGCGTCGCCGACGTGGCGTCGGCCGACGTCATCAGCGTGACGGTACTGAACGATGAGCAGGTCCGAGATGTCATCGCCGGCGAGCAGGGGTTGGCCCGCTATGCCAAGCCGGGCACCGTGATCGCGATCCACTCCACGATTGGTGACACCACCGCCGCAGAGTTGGCTCGGCAGCTCGAGCCGGAGGGTATTCACATCGTCGACGCGCCGGTCAGTGGCGGCGCGGGAGCGGCGAAGAAGGGCGAGCTCGCGGTGATGGTCGGCGCCGACGACGAAGCCTTCCACAAGGTCAAGCCGGTGTTCGAGAAGTGGGCGACGCTGATCGTGCACGCCGGAGAGCCCGGCGCAGGCACCCGGATGAAACTGGCGCGAAACATGTTGACATACATCGGGTTCGCCGCGGCGTGCGAGGCGCAGCAGCTCGCCGAGGCCAGTGGAATCAACCTGCAGGATCTGGGCAAGGTGGTGCGACACAGCGACTCGCTCAGCGGCGGCCCTGGCGCGATCATGTTCCGCGACGATATGAAACCGCTTGCGCCCGATCACTTCCTGCACGACATGTTCGTCCACACACGGGGGCTGGCGGAGAAGGACCTCGGGCTGGCTCTGGCACTCGGCGAGGTGACGGGCGTCGACTTGCCGCTGGCCGAAGTTGCATTGCAGAACCTTGCGGCAGGCCTCGGCGTGCCACACAGCGCATCGACCACAAAGGAGTAGCCATGGACGAACTGCGCAAGACGGGCCTCGAGAAGATGAACGAGGTCTACGGCTGGGAGATGCCCGACATGCCGGGCGAATACTTCGCGCTGACCGTCGATCACCTCTTCGGCACCATCTGGAGCCGTCCTGGACTGTCGATGCGCGATCGGCGGATGATGCTGATCGGCGTGCTGGCCGCCCAGGGCATGGAGGAACTGCTGGAGGTTCAGGGCAATGCGATCCTGCACAACGAGGAGATGACGCGGGAAGAGCTGCGGGAGATCGCGATCTTCGTCACCCACTACGTCGGCTTCCCGCTGGGATCAAAGGTCGATGGCGCGTTCAAACGCGTTGTCGCCAAGCGCAAGAAGGCCGAGGAGAAGGGCAAGTCCAGAGACAGCAAGGACAACGTCAACGACGCCGTCCAGATGCATGTCGGCAGGAACATCCATGACAAGTAGATACGCCGTCCTCTCGCGTGAGCAGCTGGCCGTTCTGGTGCCGGAGCTGCTGCTGATCGGCCAGTTGATCGATCGCTCCGGAATGGGCTGGTGCATCAAACCTTTCGGTCACCCGGAGATGCTGCAGATCGCGATCGAGGAGTGGATGGGTTCGAGCCCGGTCTACACGAAGCGCATGCAGAAGGCCTTGAAGTTCGAGGGCGACGACGTCGTCACGATCTTCAAGGGCTTGCAGCTCGACATCGGCGCCCCACCGCAGTTCATGGACTTCCGCTACACGGTGCACGACCGGTGGCACGGCGAGTTCCACCTCGACCATTGCGGCGCGCTAATGGATAACGAGCCGTTTGGTGAGGATTATGTCCGAGGCATGTGCCACGACATCGAGGACCCCACGTTCGACGCGACGGCGGTGGCCACCAACCCCAAGGCGCAGATACGCCCGATCCACCGGCCACCGCGCACGCCCGCCGATCGGCACCCGCATTGCGCCTGGACCGTGATCATCGACGAATCGTATCCGGAGATCGCCGACCACCCGGTGACCGATGTGCTTCGCCGAACACGAGCCGCCAGAACGGAACTCGACGCAATCGATACTGATGACGAAGGGCAGGCAGACTACTCGGGGGCGTTGGTTTCGGATTTGGACTTCGCCGCGTTTTCCCACTCGGCGCTGGTGCGCATCGCCGATGAGGTTTGCCTGCAGATGCACCTGCTGAACCTGTCGTTCGTCCTCGCGGTAGGCAAGCGAGCGGGCACCGACGCCGAGCTTTTCACCAAGATCTGCACCAACCAGCTGACCGGCATCGCCGGCATCGCGGCCGAACGCATCCATCGCGCGCTCGGGCTACCAGGTGGCATCGAAGGCGCGATCCGCACGCTCGAACTGCATCCGATGTTCAATCCGCATGCCTACGTGTCGGCCGAGTTCGGCCCGGACACAGTGCATGTGCAGCGCTCGGCTGCGCATGAGGACGGCGCCTGGGTGGCGCTTGCCGGGCCGTCATCGGTGCGACCGCTGCATGCTGCCGTTGCCGCAGTCGACCCTCATCTCGATGTCGAGGTGACGGGAACCGACACCGACTGGACGGCCCGAGTGGTCGAAACTGACACGGCGGCAGACGAATTGCGTGAAGTTTCGGTGGTGAGGTTCAGTGGCGGCGCTACCTGGGTATTCGAGCCGCGGAGGTCGTTGCCGCTAACGGTGGTATAGCGGCACCCACCCATCGCCGTAGATAACGACGCAGATCCTCGCCCGTCCGTGGAGGACGGCCGGGATCGGTGACGAACGACTGGATGATCCGCAGCAGGTGCTCGGCAAGCTCGTCGAGATCGTCGTCGGTGAAGCCGAGCCCCGCCCAGTCGACGTCGAATCGGCGCACCATCGAGTGGCCGAAGTCGAGCGCGACGTCACCCGTCACCGACTCGATATGAGGGTTCGGCCGCCCGGGAACTATGAGCAGGCCGAGGTGCTTGTCCTTCGGCAGCCACTCGAGCGCCGTCGCGATCGCCTCGGCGACGGCTTCGACGGGGTCGGTGATGCCCTGCACGTGTGCTTCCAGGCGGTTCTGGAAGTCGTCGGCGGCGTGTACGGAGGCGGCCACCAGCAGCGCGTCGGTGCTGGGGAAGTAGCGATAGACCGTTTGGCGCGTGACGCCGAGCGCGCGCGCGACGTCGGCGATGGAGAAGTCCGCGCCTCGTTCGTCGATGGCCTTGCCCGCGGCGTCGAGAATTCGCGCGATGGCTTCGTCGTCGCTGGCGGGCGCCGCGCCAGACCAGCCGTGGGTGCGCACGCCGGAATCCTACTGCTAGCCGCGGTAGGAGACCTGGAGGTCCTTGACGCCGTTCAACCACCCCGACCGAAGACGTTTCGGCTCAGACAGTTTCGCGATATCCGGGATCTGGTCGGCGATCTCGTTGAAGATCAGCTTGATCTCCATGCGGGCCAGGTTGGCGCCGATGCAGTAGTGCGCGCCATTTCCGCCGAAGCTGAGGTGCGGGTTCGGATCGCGGCGAACGTTGAACTCGAATGGCCGGTCGAAGACGGTGTCGTCGTAATTGGCGGAGCTGTAGAACAGGCCCGCCCGCTGCCCTTCGCGAATCGTCACCCCGCCCAGTTCGGTGTCTGCCTGCGCGGTGCGCTGGAAGCAGTGCACCGGCGTCGCCCAGCGCACGATCTCGTCGGCGGCGGTCTCCGGGCGCTCGCGCTTGAACAGTTCCCACTGCTCGGGATTGTCGAAGAACGCATTCATGCCATGCGTCATCGCGTTGCGAGTGGTCTCGTTGCCGGCGACCGCGAGCAGGATGACGAAGAATGCGAATTCGACGTCGTCCATCGCCTCGCCGTCGAGGTCGGCCTCGATCAACCGGGTGACGATGTCGTCGGCCGGGCAGCGCCTGCGCTCCTCGGCCATCGTGTAGGCGTAACCCATCAGTTCGGCGTTCGCGGCGGCGTAGTCCGTCTCGAAGTCGGGGTCGTCGGTGTTCATGATCGAGTTGGTCCAGTGGAAGAGCTTCTCCCGATCGGCTTCGGGCACCCCGATCAGATCGGCGATCGCCAGCAGCGGCAGGCTCATCGCGATGTCGTCGACGAAATTGCCGCTACCCTTTTCCTCTGCGGCGGCGACGATCTCGCGGGCCGCGAGTGCGAGCTTCTCCTCCAACGCGGCGACGGCTCTCGGCGTGAACAGTCGCGACACCAGCTTGCGTAGCCGGGTGTGCTCCGGCGCGTCGTGGTTGATCAGCAGCGCCTTGGTCAGCTCGAGCTGGTCGGGCGTGGTGCCCTCGGGCATGCGCATGACGACGCCCTTGCGGTTCGTCGACCACAGGTCACCGTCGCGGGAGATGGACTTGATGTCCTCGTGGCGGCTGATCACCCAGAAGCCACCGTCGCCGAAGATCGACTCCGGCTGCTCGTTCCACCAAACCGGCGCGGTCTTGCGCAGTTCGGCGAACTCGGCGACCGGTATGCCCTGTTCCAGGAGATCGGGGTTGGTGAAGTCAAATCCATCGGAGGGCTGGGGGCACCTCCCCCCCGCAGGGAAGGGGGAGAGCGAAGCGACTGGGGGGAGATTCCCGTCGGCACCGAAAGGGCAGGTCTGCGTCGTCGCCATAAGACGACCATACACTGCGCTGTCAAGTGTATGGCCTAACTAATCGGGCATGACCCACCGTCGCGCGGTGCTGCTATTAGGGTTGGCAACCGTGCGAGTTCTCGTGGTCGGATCCGGAGCCCGTGAACATGCGTTGCTGCTTGCGCTGCGCAGAGACCCCGAGGTGGAAAGCCTCGCGATCGCGCCCGGCAATGCGGGCACGGCGGCGATCGCCGACCAGCACGAGGTCGATGTCACCGCCGGCGACGCCGTCGCGGGATTGGCCCGGAAGATCGGCGCGGACCTGGTGGTGATCGGCCCCGAGGTGCCTCTGGTGCTCGGGGTGGCCGATGCGGTGCGTGCCGCCGGGATCGCGTGTTTCGGGCCGACGAAGGAAGCCGCCGCGATCGAGGGGTCCAAGTCCTTCGCAAAGGACGTGATGGCTGCGGCCGGCGTGCGCACCGCGAAAAGCGAGATCGTCGACAACCCCGCCAAGCTGGACGCGGCGTTGGACCGGTTCGGACCGGGCGGCGGGGATGCGGCATGGGTGGTCAAGGACGACGGCCTTGCGGCGGGCAAGGGCGTCGTTGTCACGCCCGACCGGGACGCCGCGCGCGCGCACGCGGCCAGCCTGCTCGACGCGGGGCATCCGGTGCTGCTCGAGTCGTTTCTCGACGGGCCCGAGGTGTCGCTGTTCTGTGTGGTCGACGGCGAGACGGTGGTCCCGTTGCTGCCCGCCCAGGACTTCAAGCGGGTCGGCGACGGCGACACCGGACCCAACACCGGCGGCATGGGTGCGTACGCGCCGCTACCATGGCTGCCTGACTCGGTGACGGATGCGATCGTCGACGACATTGTGAAACCGGTTGCCGCAGAGCTTGTTCGACGGGGTACCTCGTTTTCGGGTCTGCTCTATGCCGGGCTGGCGATCACGTCGCAGGGACCGGCCGTCGTCGAATTCAACTGCCGCTTCGGTGATCCGGAGACTCAGTCGGTGCTGGCGCTGCTGGACTCGCAGCTCGGCCAACTGCTGCATGCCGCGGCCACCGGGGGCCTTGCCGAGCAGCCGCCGCTGCGCTGGCGGGACGGCGCCGCGGTGACTGTTGTGCTGGCCGCCGAGAACTATCCGGGGCGCCCCCGGGTTGGCGACGTCATCGTCGGCTCAGAGGCCGATGGTGTCCTGCACGCGGGTACTGCCCGACGCGACGACGGCTCGGTCGTCTCATCCGGAGGGCGGGTGCTTTCGGTGGTCGGCACCGGGCCCGACTTGGCTGCCGCGCGTGAGGATGCGTACGGGCGGATGAAATCGATCCGGTTGCCGGGCAGCCACTTTCGCACCGATATCGGGCTGGCCGCCGCTGAAGGCCAGATCAAGGTCTAAGCCGTCAGCAACGGCGCCATCCACTCCAGTTCGGCAGGCAATTGTGAACTCCAGAATGCACCGTCGTGCCCTCCGGGCGAGAAGCCGCCGAAGGGTGGGTTGGGCAGTTGCGCGATGAACTGCTGGGTGGCCGAGTAGAAGGGATCGCTGTTGCCGCAGTCGATCCGGATCGGTATCGACGCGAGAGCGGGCAGACCCCACACGGTGTTGGCCGCGTAGTCGTCGGCGCCGTCGAACGCGCCGGGAGCCGCGGCACCCGAGGACGTCCACAGTGCCGGGCTGACCGCGCAGATCGCCGCGGTCCGCGCCGCGCCGAGTCGGGCGCCGAGCAGCAATGCGCCGTATCCGCCCATCGACCAGCCGAGGAAGGCCACCCGGGAAGTGTCCAAGCCCTGCGAGCCGAGCATCGGAATCAATTCGTCGAGCACCATCGCGCCGGAGTCCTCACCCGACGCGCGCTTGTGCCAGTAGCCCCCGCCGCCGTCGACGGCGACCACCGCAAACGGTGGCAGGCCGGCGGCGACCGCCTGCGCCAAACCCTGCTCCACGCCGCCTGCCATCACCTGAGCCGCGTCGGCACCCTTGCCGTGCAGGGCGATGACGGGCCGCAGCGTGCCGGTCTGGCCCGGCGGGCGCGCGATCGCCCAGTTGGTGTCGATGCCACCGCGGGCGGCCGACACGAATGAGCCGTTGACGTATGTCGGCGCAGCGGTCGGCGCGGGCTCCAGCGGTGCGGGTGGGGCCAGCGGTGCGAGTGGGCCCCCGGCGCTCGTCATCTCAACCGGCGGCCCTGCGGACGGACGCGTCTCGTGCAGCGTCCCGAGCGCGAAGGCGCCGACGGCCCCTACGGCCGCACTGACGCCGAGACGCATCATCGCCCGACGGCTCAGCTCTGACATGCGGGCCATCATGCCATTGGCCGCTGTCGCTCCGACGGGCGGTGTTTCGGCAATGCATCCAAATCGATTGGCGGCCCGACTTCCTGAGTAAAGGCTTAGCTTTAGCCGAAAGAGCCATCTTGGCCTCGGTCGGCTGGCAGCATGCAAGGCGTGACGGCAGCGGTCACTCCAAAGGGAGTTCGTCGGCAGTATGCGCTCGTTAGCGCCGCTGCAGCGCTGCTGTGCGAAGGCGGGTTCGACGCCGTTCGTCATCGCGCCGTGGCGCGCCGGGCCGGGCTGCCGCTGGCCGCGACGACGTACTACTTCTCCTCTCTCGACGACCTGATCGTGAAGGCCGTCGAGCATGTCGGAGTGCTGGAGGCGCAGCAGCTGCGCGAGCGGGTGTCGGCGTTGTCGCGGCGGCGCCGCGGCGCGGAGTCGACGGTCGACGTGCTGGTGGATCTGCTCGTCGGTGACGACCCGGAGATCGAAGTCAGCGAGCAATTGATATCGCGCTACGAGCGCTACATCGCGTGCGCGCGCCAACCGGCCCTGCGCGAGGTGCAGCGGCGCATTCTGCAACAGCGAACGGATGCGGTGGTTCAGGTCGTCGAGCGGTCGGGCCGGTCGGTGCGGGCCGAACTCGTCCCGGCGCTCGTGTGTGCCGTCGACGGCGCGGTGGTGGCCGCACTGGTCGATGACGGCCACGGACCCCGTAGTGCCGCCCGCGCGACGTTGATCGATGTCATCGACGTGCTGGCACCGATCGCGGCGCCCATCAACGTGCCTGTGCTCACCGCGGCATCCGGCTGACCCCGGGCCGACTTCGTCCCCCCTTGCGCCGTTGCGGGTGCGGCTTGTTTGACGCTGCTCGATGATGGGGTACTCACAGCGGATTGACAGGAGGCCCGCATGAGTACGTCGGACACGGTCGACCAGCAGCCTGAGCTGAAGCGAGTGATGGGCCCCGGACTGCTGTTGTTGTTCGTTGTCGGTGACATCCTGGGCACCGGCGTCTATGCGCTCACCGGCGATGTCGCCGCCGAAGTCGGTGGCGCGGCTTGGCTTCCGTTCCTCTTGGCGTTCCTCATCGCCACCGTCACGGCGTTCAGCTATCTCGAGCTCGTCACCAAGTACCCGCAGGCGGCTGGCGCAGCGCTATACGCGCACAAGGCTTTCGGCATCCAGTTCGTCACGTTCCTCGTCGCCTTCGTGGTGATGTGCTCGGGTATCACGTCGGCCTCGACGGCGGCGAGAACCTTCTCGTCGAACTTCTTCAAGGGATTCGAATTCAGCTGGGGCACAGCGGGAGTCGTTGCCCTCGCACTGTTGTTCATGATCGCGCTGGCGCTGGTCAATCTGCGCGGCGTCGGCGAGAGCGTCAAGCTCAACGTGTTTCTGACGATTATCGAGATCTCCGGCCTGCTGCTGGTGATCCTGGTGGGCCTGTGGGCGTTCACCGGTGGCGGCGACGTCGACTTCTCCCGGGTGGTCGCGTTCGAAACCGCCAAGGACAAGAGCACTTTCATGGCGGTCACCACCGCAACGTCATTGGCCTTCTTCGCAATGGTGGGTTTCGAGGACTCGGTGAACATGGCCGAGGAGACCAAGGACCCGGTGCGAATCTTTCCCAAGATGCTGCTGACCGGTCTGTCGATCGCGGGCATCGTCTACATCCTGGTGTCGATCGTGGCCGTGGCCCTCGTGCCGATCGGGGAGTTGGAGGCCAGCGACACCCCGCTCGTCGAGGTGGTCAAGGCCGGAGCGCCGGGACTGCCGATCGACAAGATTCTTCCGTTCATCACGATGTTCGCGGTGTCGAACACCGCGCTGATCAACATGCTGATGGCGAGCAGGCTGATCTACGGCATGGCGCGCCAGCGTGTGCTGCCGCCGGTGCTCGGCACCGTGCACCCGCGCACGTTCAGCCCGTGGGTGGCCATTCTGTTCACCACCGCCATCGCCTTCGGCCTGATCCTCTATGTCACGGCGTTCGCCAACGAGGAGGCGATCAGCGTGCTCGGGGGCACGACATCGCTGCTGCTGCTGGCGGTGTTCGCCGTCGTGAACGTCGCGGTCCTGGTGCTGCGCCGCGACGTACGCGAGACGGGTGGCCATTTCAAGACGCCGACCGTCCTCCCGGTGATCGGGTTCCTGGCGTCGCTGTACCTCGTCACACCACTGTCGGGGCGGCCATCGCAGCAGTACATCCTGGCGGGCGTTCTGGTGGCGATCGGCATCGTGCTGTTCTTTGTCACGATGGTCATCAACCGCCGGCTCGGCGTTACGGACGCGGGCATCACCGACCCGACGCATCTGGCCGACGCGCCGGACTGATTTTCACAACCGATAGAGCCGTTCGCGGAGCGTCTTCAGTTCGAGCTGCGCTTCGTCGAGCAGAGCGTCGAGTCGGTTGAGGCGTTCATGGAGTTCGTCATTCGGCGGCGGCACGACGCGTCGGCGGGGCGTGGGTGCCAGATCCGGCGGCAGACTCGGCGTGACGATGTAGCCAGTCTCGAAGTCGCCGTAGACGGTCACGTCGTCCGGGCGCCGATACCAGTACAGCGCGATGTAGGCGCAGAGCACCGCGTCGACGGGGTCTTCGTCCCGGTCGAGCTGGACGGGTTTGCTTGCGGCCTCGACCCGTTTGCGCAACTCCACCCAGGCCACGCTGCGGTTCGCCCGAAGTCGCGGTGTCGCGTCGTCGAGACCCTCGATCAGCGTCATCAGCTTCAGCAGGTCGCGCTGGCGGTCCCCGAACGGGCCGCGCTTGTACTTCAGTGTCTTGTCGAGTTCGAACAGCACGACCGTCGCCGGGTGCGGGTAGACCTCGATGGCCTTTCGGTTCGCGCCCGAGGCGGGGTCCATGTCGAGGTCGAGCGCCGCCGCCAACCGGGCGGCGCGGGGATTCTTCAACTCGGGCTTCTCGGCGAACGCTGGGCGCGCACCCGCGTCGAACTTCTGGAAGTCGCGGTTGAAGGCGGCCTCCGCGGGCCGGTGTCCGGTCTGGTTCTTCACGATCAGCGGGGCGTCGAAGGCGACCAGACAGTCGTCGCCGGTGAACGGGGCGATGGCGTCGATGATGCTGGCGTCATCCTGGGCCGCGCCGACGTGCAGGAGTCGCCCGTCGGAGTCGATGGCGGCCACACCGGTCTGGTTCTTCTCGCCCCACGCCAGGTCCAATCCAACGAAGTGCATGCAGCTACCCTGCACCATCCGGGCCGTAAGCTGTGAGGTTGTGACGATCCCCAACGTGCTGGCCAGCAGGTACGCCAGCGACGAGATGGTGGCGATCTGGTCGCCGGAGGCCAAGATCGTCGGCGAGCGTCGGCTGTGGCTGGCGGTGCTGCGTGCGCAGGCCGAACTGGGTGTCGCAGTACCGGACGTCGTCATCGAGGACTACGAGCGGGTGATCGAAGACGTCGACTTGGCCTCGATCGCCGAGCGCGAGCGGGTGCTGCGGCACGACGTCAAGGCGCGCATCGAGGAGTTCAACGCGCTGGCCGGACACGAGCATGTGCACAAGGGCATGACGAGTCGGGATCTGACGGAAAACGTTGAGCAGCTGCAGATCCGCCGCTCACTGGAGATGGTTTTCTCGCATGGGATCGCCGTGGTGGCGCGGTTGGCCGAGCGGGCGGTGAGCTACCGCGACCTGGTGATGGCCGGCCGCAGTCACAACGTCGCGGCGCAGGCGACCACGTTGGGCAAGCGGTTCGCGTCGGCGGCCGAGGAGATGCTGATCGCGTTGTCGCGGTTGCGGGAGCTGATCGACCGGTATCCGTTGCGCGGCATCAAGGGGCCGATGGGCACGGCGCAGGACATGCTCGACCTGTTGTCCGGGGACACCGCGCGGTTGGCCGAGCTCGAGCGGCGGGTCGCCGAATTCCTGGGCTTCACCGAGATTCTGGCCAGTGTCGGCCAGGTGTACCCGCGTTCGCTCGACCACGACGTTGTCTCGGCGCTGGTGCAGATGGGCGCCGGGCCGTCGTCGCTGGCGCACACGATCCGGCTGATGGCGGGCCACGAGCTGGTGACCGAGGGGTTCGCGCCGGGCCAGGTCGGGTCGTCGGCGATGCCGCACAAGATGAACACGCGGTCGTGTGAGCGCGTCAACGGGTTGCAGGTGGTGCTGCGCGGATACGCGTCGATGGCGGCCGAACTCGCTGGGGCGCAGTGGAATGAGGGCGACGTGTTCTGCTCGGTGGTGCGCCGGGTCGCGCTGCCCGATGCGTTCTTCGCGATCGACGGGCAGACGGAGACGTTCTTGACGGTGCTCGACGAGTTCGGCGCTTATCCCGCGGTGATCCAGCGGGAGCTGGATCGCTATCTGCCGTTCCTGGCGACGACGCGGATCCTGATCGCGGCGGTGCGCGCGGGCATGGGACGCGAGGCGGCGCACGAGGTGATCAAGGAGAACGCGGTCGCGGTCGCGTTGGCGATGCGGGAGCGTGGCGCCGAGCCGGATCTGCTGGACCGGCTGGCCGCCGATCGCCGGCTGCCGCTGGACCGGCCCGCACTGGATGCGGCACTGGCCGACAAGCAGGCGTTCACCGGTGCGGCGGGTAGTCAGGTCGACGCCGTCGTCGCCGCGGTGGACGAACTGATCAGCCGCTATCCTGAGGCGGCGAAATACACCTCGGGTGCGATCCTGTGACGGTGGCGGGGTCGCTCGCCGCGATCGACCTCACCGATCTGGACAACTTCGCCGGGGGATTCCCACACGACCTGTTCGAGGTGCATCGTCGCGAGGCACCGGTCTACTGGCACGAACCAACCGACAACACGCCGGACGGCGAGGGCTTCTGGTCAGTCGCCACGTACGCCGAAACGCTTGCGGTGCTTCGTGATCCAGAGACCTATTCGTCGGTGACCGGTGGTCCACGGCCGTTCGGCGGCACGCTGTTGCAGGATCTGGCGATTTCGGGTCAGGTGCTCAACATGATGGACGACCCGCGACATTCGCAGATCAGACGGTTGGTCAGCTCCGGGCTGACGCCGCGGATGATCCGCCGGGTCGAGGAGGATCTGCGTGCCCGCGTGCGGCGACTGCTGGACGCCGTCGAGCCGGGGCAGCCTCTTGATTTTGTCGTCGAGATCGCTGCCGAGCTTCCGATGCAGATGATCTGCATCCTGCTGGGAGTGCCGGAGTCCGAGCGGCATTGGCTGTTCGAGGCCATCGAGCCGCAGTTCGACTTCGGCGCTTCCCGAAAGGCATCCGTCGGGCAGATGTCTGTCGAGGAGGCAGGCACGCGGATGTACACCTACGGCCAGGAGCTGATTGCATCGAAGCGGTCCTCGCCGACCGACGACATGCTTTCGGTTGTCGCGAACGCGACGGTTGACTCGGATGGCCTGTCGGAAATGGAGCTATACCTGTTCTTCAGCCTGCTGTTCAGTGCGGGTGCGGAGACGACGCGCAACGCCGTCGCGGGTGGGCTGCTTGCGCTTGCCGACCATCCGGAGCAGTTGGCGTTGTTGCGGGCCGACCTGTCGTTGTTGCCGACCGCAGTCGAGGAGATGGTGCGCTGGACGTCGCCGTCGCCGTCGAAGCGGCGCACCGCCACGCGCGACGTGGAGTTGGGCGGATGCCGTGTCGAGGCCGGACAGAAGGTGCAGATCTGGGAAGGCTCGGCCAATCGCGACGCCGCCGCATTCGACAATCCTTCACGTTTCGTTGTCGGCCGGAAACCCAACCCGCACTTGGGTTTCGGCCAGGGCATCCACTACTGCCTCGGCGCCAACCTGGCCCGGCTGGAGCTGCAGGTGCTGTTCGAGGAGCTGCTCGAGCGGTTTTCGTCCGCCACGGTGGTCAAGCCGGTGGAGTGGACACGCAGCAACAGGCATACGGGTATCCGCCACCTGATCGTCGCACTGGAAGTGTGAAGCCGGACGCGTTTGCGGCGGTGATGGCGACCGGCATCGTGTCGATCGCCGCAGCGGATCACGGGTACCGCGTCGTCAGCGATGGCCTTGTGGTGGTCGCGGCGGTGTTGTTGGCGGCCTTGGTGATTGCCGCCTTCGCGAAGTTGCGTCCCGACTTCGACGACATCGACGTGCCGCTGCAGCTATTCACCTTTGTGGCGGCCTGTGCGGTGGTGGGTACCCGACTGGGGTCGTCGCCGGTTGCGCACGCGACGCTCGGGATCGCCGCCGCGTTGGCGTGGCTGGGCCTTGCGATGCTGACGGCCCGGCAGTTGTGGCGTCAGCGGTGGATCGGGCTGCGCGACCGCGCGCGTGGCGGCTGGGAGTTGGCGAGCGTGGCGACGTCGGGGCTGGCGATACTCGCGGCGGACTCCGGATGCCCGGCGCTGGCGGTCGTGCTGCTGGCGTTGGCGATCTGTGTGTACGCATTGATGACCGGCTTGGTTGTCTGGCGTGCGTGCCACGACCCGTCGGCGATTGCCTTGAAGCAGCCCGACATCTGGATCCTGATGGGCGGTGCAGCGATCGCGACGCTGGCGGGCGATCACATCCACAAGGCCGGCGTGGAAGCCGTTCGGCCGGTGACGGTGGCGACGTGGATTGTCGCGACGCTGTGGCTTCCACTGCTCGTGGTGGCCAGCGTCAGGCTGCGTGACGGCAACTGGTGGGCGGCGGTGTTCCCGTTGGGGATGTACTCGTCGGCGACATACGCCACGGCAGTCGAAACGGGGTGGGCTCTGCTGACGACGATCTCGCTGGTGTTCTTCTGGCTCGCGTTTGTCGCCTGGCTCATGGTCGCGGCCGTCGACGCGTCGCCACATTGCGATTTCGGCGTGATTACCGTCGCTGAACGATCTGTGGTGTCTCGGGACATCGCTGACACTTGTGTCTCGGGACATCGCTGACACTCATCATGTCGGTTTGGGTTCGCGCTGGCGGTAGGTTCTGTTGGTTTTGTCGCCGGGCTGGTAGTTGCGGGCGGGGTCGGCGGTGAATTCACGGATCAGGGTGGCGCCGCTGAAGATGGCGATGTGATTACCATCGCGGATGCTGTCGCATTGGTGGCCGGCCCAGCGCAATCCGACGTTGACTTTGTAGGGCGGGACGAACAGGTTGCCCGACTTCTCGCCGACGGTGTGGCGGCTGACGAACACCGGTTCGGGCAGCGGGCGACCTGCGGGACGGGCCGCCTCGGTAGCGGTGAACGCTTCAGCTGGAGTGGCCCCGCGTAGCGCCCGGTGCGGGCGGCGGTGGTTGTAGAAGGCGCGGAATTGGTCAAGCAGTGCGTTGAGGTCCTCGACGGTGGTTGGGGCGGGTCGGGCGCGTAACCATTTCTTCAACGTCTGCCAGAACCGCTCGATCTTGCCGCAGGTTTGCGGGTGGCCCGGAGTGGAATTGATGGTGTGGGTTCCTAGGGCGCGCAGGTTTGCTTCGAAAGCCGCTTCGAAGGCGTGCAGCCTCCCGGTGTAGACGATCCCGTTGTCGGTCAACGACATTGCCGGTATCCCGCACTCACCGATGCCGGTCAGCATTACCGACCACACCAGATCAGCGGTGCCCTGTCCGTTGCCCGACTGCAAGCCGGTCAGGTAGCGCGAATGGTCATCGAGCGTTCCGGCGATGGCCACCGCAGCACCGGTGGCCAAGCTCCACTGGGTCCAGTCGGACTGCCAACACTCGTTAGGGCGGTGGAAACAGAACCTGTTGTTCGCCGATTTCGGCCGCTTCTGCGGCTGGGCCACGATCACCCCGTGGCGGGTCAAGATCCGCCACACCGTCGACCGCGACGGCACCGCTTCGCCCTGGCGGGTCAGCGCCCACACAATCGACTGCGGCCCATGATCGAGGCCCAGCTCGATGAGTTGCTTGCGGGTGCGCAGCACCCTTTCCTCGACCTGACAGCGGGATCGTCTGCCCCGGAGAGGCCGCACGCCCTCGAAACGGCGTTCGAAGCAAATCTGCGCGCCCTGGGAACTCACCCGCAATTCGACTGCGGGCCACTGGCAAACCTTCGGTCAGGTCGAGCGGTTTGGCAGACGTTGAAGACATGGTTACGCGACCTGCCAACCCATGCAACGTCGATGGACGTTCTGGCACTGCTTGACCGGTCTGTGCCATCGACAAGTCTTCGCTGCTCGCTCCGGTGCAGCAAAAGCGAAGCCGTCGACCTCAATTGCGATCTTCTGCTTCGGGAATGCCACGTCGATCCGGTAGCCCGCCAGTGGGTAGTTGGCCCGCCAGCCGGTGATCTTCGCGGCCCTGAGGAGACGAATCAGCAATCGCTCGGCTTCGGATCGCGCTCCGTCGTCGGCGGCCTGCAACAGTCGACGCGCAGCAGGCGATCCGTAGCGGCCCTTGTTGCGCAGGTGTGCGTGCCAAAGACCTCGTAGATCGACGCGATGCTGCAACGCCGAGTCCATCAGCCGCGCGTCGCCGCCTGGCCGTACCGAAGCCTCAACGACGGTCAGACCCAGTTCCGTAACACGTAGGCCTCGCCGCTCCACAACGTCGACCGGCTTGAGGTCACGCCTCCGTAGTTTGGTTCCGTCGCGACATCGGCCATTACTGTCCCGCGGCACTGTTACCTCGACGAGGTTGGGGGCAAACCTAGTCAGGCCAAGCCACCACGCCGCCGCAAGTCCACTCGCCGCCGCTTTGGCGCCGTAACTCCAGACGGCGGCACGAATGCGCGCATCGTCGGTGAATGGCCGGTCGTCAACGAAGTAGACGCCGGGCCCACACCGTCGCCAACTGCCCGACCGTTGACGGCGTATGACAGCTTGGTCGCTGAGGCCCGCCCGGCGCGCTTGTGCGAGTGTGATGACTCCGTCGTGTTGGCGCAAAAACTCGTCGAGCACGCACAACTGACGCCTACTTGGCGCTGTCGCGTTCCATCGTCAGCGATTTCGGTGTGAAAGCTGTCGGTGAGCGATAGATATCACGCCGAAATCGCTAGGTACGGGCAGGGGTGCGGCGGGCGACGCCTGCGGATCGCAGTTCGAGCGCCGCCAGGCCGCTGATCGCCGTGGGATCTTCCCGTCGCCACGCTCCGACGGGATCGGCGTCTATCGCCGCAAGCTTTGCCAGCGGACGGTTGGCCAGCGCCCGCAGCGCGAGCAGCTGTTCACCTGCGGGCGTCCTCGACAGCGTCACCGCCACCCACTTGCGCCGGAAGAACCGCAACCGCAGCACCAGCCACGGCATCGCGATCGCCATGATCGGCGGCGCGGCGACCGCCAGCGCCAGCAGCCACGCCAGCCAGCTCGCCGTGCTGTTCAGCTGCTGGCCCGCGCCTGCGATGTCACGGGCGAAGCCGCCCGCGGCCGTCAGCGGCTTGCTCAGCACGTCGCCGATCAGCGGCACCTTGTCGGCGCCGCTGCCTGCGGAGTCGAGATTGCCCGCGATCCCATTGGCCCCGCTTTCCACGTCGCTGCCGAAATCGGCCGATCGCGCCACGGCCGAATGTACGGCCATCCCGACCACCACCCAGATGGCGATCCAGACCCCGACGACGAAGTCGCTGAGCAATTGCGCGAGGAGCCGGGCGGGCGTGGTGGCGTAGGGCACATACCTCGATGTCATGCCGTCGATCCCAGCACAGATCGACCGTTAGGCTGACCCGATGCGCCCCGCTCTGTCCGACTATCAGCATGTGGCCAGCGGCAAGGTTCGCGAGATCTACCGGATCGACGACGACCATCTGCTGTTCGTCGCCAGTGATCGCATCTCGGCGTTCGACTACATCCTGGACAACCAGATCCCCGACAAGGGCCGCATCCTGACCGCGATGAGCGTGTTCTTCTTCGACTACACGCGGGCGCCCAACCATCTCGCCGGTCCACCCGACGACCCCCGCATCCCCGACGAGGTGCTCGGCCGCGCGCTCGTGGTGCGCAAGCTCGACATGATTCCCGTCGAGTGCGTCGCGCGCGGCTACCTGACCGGCTCCGGGCTATTGGACTATCAGAAGACCGGCGAGGTCAGCGGCATCGCCCTGCCGCCCGGTTTGACCGAGGCCAGCAAGTTCGACACCCCGCTGTTCACCCCGGCCACCAAGGCCGAGCTCGGTGAGCACGACGAGAACATCTCGTTCGCCGAGGTGATCGACATGGTCGGCGCGGTACGCGCCAACCAGCTGCGCGATCTCACCCTGCAGACCTATCTCCGTGCCGCCGACCACGCCTTGACGAAGGGAATCATCATCGCCGACACCAAATTCGAGTTCGGCGTCGATGAAAGCGGCAACCTGGTGCTGGCCGACGAGGTCTTCACCCCCGACTCGTCGCGGTACTGGGCCGTCGACACCTATCGCGAGGGCGTCGTGCAGCCGAGCTTCGACAAGCAGTTCGTCCGCAACTGGCTGACCAGTCCGGAGTCCGGCTGGGACCGCGGCGGCGACAAGCCGCCACCCGCGCTGCCGCCCGCGATCGTCGACGCCACCCGGGAACGTTATATCGAGGCATACGAACGCATTTCGGGCCTGCGGTTCGCCGACTGGATCGGGCCCGCCGCATGAGCCAAACACCGGTGCCGCCCAATCCGAAACGGGTCGAGCACCGCCGCGAGTATCACGGCGATGTCTTCATCGACCCCTACGAGTGGCTGCGCGACAAGTCCGATCCCGCCGTGATCGAACACCTGGAGGCGGAGAACACCTACACCGAGCAGATCACCGACCATCTGGCACCGCTGCGGCAGAAGATCTTCGACGAGATAAAGGCCCGCACCAAGGAGACAGATCTGTCGGTACCCACCCGCCGCGATGACTGGTGGTACTACAGCCGAAGCTTCGAAGGCAAGCAGTACAGCGTGCACTGCCGTTGCCCCATAACCGATCCCGACGACTGGACGCCGCCGACGTTCGACGAGCACACCGAGGTCCCGGGCGAGCAGGTGCTGCTCGACGAGAACGCGGAGGCTCACGGCCACGACTACTTCGCGCTGGGCGCCGCCACAGTCAGCGTCGACGCCCACACGCTGGCCTACTCGGTCGACGTCCGCGGCGACGAGCGATACACGTTGCGGTTCAAGGACCTGCGGACAGGCCAGCTGTACGACGACGAGATCGTCGGCATCGGAGCCGGCGCGACCTGGGCGGCCGACAACCGGACCGTCTACTACACGACCGTCGACGAAGCGTGGCGGCCCGACACCGCGTGGCGGCACCGCATCGGTGCGGGGCTGCCCGCCGAGAGGGTGTATCACGAGCCCGACGAGCGGTTCTGGCTCGCGGTGGGCCGCACCCGCAGCGACAAGTACGTCATCATCGCCGCGGGCAGCGCCGTGACGTCGGAGATCAGGTACGCCGATGCGCACGACGGCGACGCCGAGTTTGTCACCGTCTGGCCGCGGCGCGAGCTCGTCGAGTACTCCGTCGAACACGCGGTCGTTGCCGGCGAGGACCGCTTCCTCATCCTGCACAACGACGGCGCGGAGAACTTCACCCTCGTCGAGGCGCCGGTGAGCGACCCGACGGCGACGCGCACGCTCATCGAGCACCGCGACGACGTCCGTCTCGACGCCGTGGACGCCTTCCTAGGCCACCTGGTGGTCAGCTACCGCCGCGAAGCGTTGCCGCGGATTCAGCTCTGGCCGCTGTACGCCAACGGCGAGTACGGCCGCCCGGAGGACTTCACGTTCGAGTCCGAGCTGATGTCGGCCGGACTGAGCGCAAACCCGAACTGGGACTCGCCCAAGCTGCGGATCGGCACCACGTCGTTCGTCACCCCGGTGCGGATCTACGACGTCGATCTGGCCACGGGCGAACGTGCTCTGCTGCGCGAACAGCCGGTGCTCGGCGACTACCGCCCCGAGGACTACGTGGAACGACGCGACTGGGCGATCGCCGACGACGGCGCGCGCGTGCCGGTGTCGATCATCCATCGTGCCGGCCTGCAATATCCGGCGCCGACGCTGCTGTACGGGTACGGCGCCTACGAATCATGCGAGGACCCAAGGTTTTCCATTGCACGGTTGTCGCTGCTGGACCGCGGCATGGTGTTCGTCATCGCGCATGTGCGGGGCGGCGGCGAGCTGGGTCGCCCATGGTACGAGCACGGCAAGCTACTGGAGAAGAAAAACACTTTCACCGACTTCGTCGCCGTCGCAAGGCATCTCATCAACACCGATGTGACGCGGCCGGAGAACCTGGTCGGGCTCGGCGGTAGCGCGGGCGGGCTGCTGATCGGTGCGGTGGCCAACCTGGCACCACAGCTGTTCGCCGGGTTCCTCGCCCAGGTGCCGTTCGTGGACGCCCTCACGACGATCCTCGACCCGTCGCTACCACTCACGGTGACCGAGTGGGACGAATGGGGAAATCCGTTGGGCGACGAGGACGTATACCACTACATGAAGTCCTACACGCCCTACGAGAACGTCGAAGCCAAGGACTATCCGCCGATCCTGGCGATGACGTCGCTCAACGACACCCGTGTCCTCTACGTCGAGCCGGCAAAATGGGTTGCGGAACTGCGCCACACCAAGACCGACGCACACCCGGTGTTGTTGAAGACCGAGATGAGCGCCGGCCACGGTGGGATCAGCGGCCGCTACGAGCGCTGGAAGGAAGCTGCCTTCCAGTATTCGTGGCTACTGGATGCCGCCAAGGCCAACCACGAGGGCGGCGCCTACGAAGACGACCTCCTCGACCGTGCGTAGCGGCATCCGGGTGGTCATGGATTTCGGCGGGTTCGGCATCCGCGACGCGTAGATGTTGGCCGGAAACATCACCAACATCAGCACGAACAGCGAGACGGCGGCGGCCACCCGAGTGGGCGGATACAGCAGCCCGACGGCGCCGAGCAGCTCGAGCGCACCGGTGATGGTGACGAGCAGGCCGGGCGCGGGCAGCCGCGGCGGCACGATCGCGACCAGGTCCCGGCGCAGGGGATTGACGAAGTGCGCGATGCCGGTGACCACGAACATCGCGGCCAGTCCGACGGCGATCGCGGCGGGCCAGGTGCCGACGTAATCGACGCCGAGCCTGGGGGCACCTCCCGCTTGCGGGGGACCGACCGCCCGCGCGACGAGCGTTCCCAGTACAAGCGTGATCAGGGGGGCCATGACAAACTCCAATCTAGACAATGACAAGATACACGGTATGGCAACAATCTAGGCACTGTCAAGATCCCGGGTTATGATTGACCGATGAGCAGCAGAGACACCTATCACCACGGCGATCTCAAGGCCGCGATCCTGGCCGAGGCCGCCGTCCTGGTCGCCGAGCGCGGCGCCGACGGACTCTCGCTACGGGAGCTGGCGCGCGCGGCGGGCGTCTCTCATGCGGCGCCTGCCCATCACTTCACCGACCGCCGCGGCCTCTTCACCGCCCTGGCGACCGAGGGGTTTGGCATGCTCGCCGAGGCGCTCACCGGCGCGCGGCCGGATTTCCTCGACGCGGCGCTGGCTTACGTCCGGTTCGCCATCGGCCATCCGGGCCACTACGCGGTGATGTTCGACAAGTCGCTGTACGACGCCTCCGACCCTGAACTGCTCGCCGCCGAAACCGCAGCAGGAAGCGAGCTGGCCGCCGGTGTCGGAACCCTCGACGACCCGCGTGCCGAGGGTGATCCGCAGGCGGCCGCGCTCGCGGCATGGTCTCTGGTGCACGGCTTTTCGCTGTTGTGGCTCAACAAGGCCATCGACAACGACGTCGATCCGATGGACACCGTGCACCGGGTGGCGGGAATGCTGTTCGGCACCTAGGCCATCACCGGCCGGTATTGTGCGGAGCATGACGGACACGCCGCTGCGCGACATCGGACTCACCACCCTCGACGGCACGCCCACCTCGCTGGCCGAGCTCGCCGAGGGCGCTGCGCTGGTCGTCAACGTGGCGTCAAAATGCGGCCTGACGCCCCAATACAGTGCACTGGAGAAGCTCGCGCAGGATTACGTCGACCGTGGGCTCACGGTGATCGGCGTGCCGTGCAACCAATTCATGGGCCAGGAGCCGGGCACCGCCGAGGAGATCCAGACGTTCTGCTCCACCACCTACGGTGTGACCTTTCCGCTGCTGGCCAAGACCGACGTCAACGGGTCGGACCGGCACCCGCTGTACGCCGAGCTGACGAAGACCACCGACGCCGACGGCGAGGCGGGCGACATCCAATGGAACTTCGAGAAGTTCCTGCTCGCCCCTGGAGGTGAAGTGGTCAAGCGGTTCCGTCCGCGCACCGAACCGGACGCCGCCGAGGTGGTCGAGGCCATCGAGGCCGTCCTGCCGAGATAGCACAAAAGACAACTGCTGTAAGAGTGTCGTAAACCGTTGCGACACCTGGCGTTGCCACAATGGCTTGGTGGCTGGACAACTGATCGTCTCGATCTCCGGCATCAGTGAGCAGACGCTGCCCGACGTCGAGGCGTTCTGCGCCCGACTCGATGAGCGGTCGGTACCGACCTCGTTCCTCGTCGCGCCCAGGCTGAAGGGCGGTTACCGGCTCGACCGCGATCCCTCGACGGTGGAATGGCTTACCGCGCGGCGAAATCGCGGCGATGCCATCGTTCTGCACGGCTTCGACGAGGCCGCGACGAAGAAGCGACGTGGCGAGTTCGCGACTCTGCCCGCCCATGAAGCGAACCTGCGGCTGATGGGCGCCGACCGGGTGCTCGAGCACCTCGGCCTGCGCACGCGGCTCTTCGCCGCTCCGGGCTGGACGGTGTCGCAAGGAACACTGAATACGCTGCCTCGCAATGGGTTCCGGCTCTTGGCGGGACTGAGTGGAATCACCGACCTGGTGCGCAAGACGACGGCGAGGGCGCGCGTGCTCGGCATCGGCGAAGGCTTCCTGTCCGAGCCGTGGTGGTGTCGCACCCTCGTGCTGTCGGCAGAGCGTTCGGCGCGTCGGGCAGGCATCGTGCGGGTCGCGGTGGCCGCCCGACACCTGCACCGGCCGGGACCGCGGCAGGCCATGCTCGACGCCATCGACCTGGCTCTGATGCACCAGTGTGCACCGGCCGTCTATCAGTGGCGGCCCTATCCGGCGCTGACCGACGCCGCCTGACCGACCGCTAGATTGGCGGCCATGGCGGATGCTGATGTGCTGGTGGTCGGCGCGGGGTTGGCCGGCCTCGTTGCCGCATGTGAGCTGGTCGAACGCGGGCGTCGGGTGCTCATCGTCGACCAGGAGAACGCGGCCAACCTCGGGGGGCAGGCGTTCTGGTCGTTCGGCGGCCTGTTCTTCGTGGACAGTCCCGAACAGCGAAGGCTGGGCATTCACGACAGCCATGACCTTGCGCTGCAGGACTGGCTGGGCACCGCGGGCTTCGACCGGCCGGAGGACCACTGGCCGCGTCAGTGGGCACATGCCTACGTCGACTTCGCGGCCGGCGAGAAGCGCAGCTGGCTGCACGAGCGAGGGCTCAAGAGCTTCCCGCTCGTGGCGTGGGCCGAGCGCGGCGGCTATGACGCACGAGGGCACGGCAACTCGGTGCCGCGCTTCCACATCACCTGGGGCACCGGGCCCGGGATCGTCGAGATCTTCGCCCGGCGGGTGCTGGGCAATGACAGGGTCACCTTTGCGCATCGGCACCGCGTCGACGAGCTGATCGTGGAGGACGGCGCGGTCGTCGGCGTGCGGGGCGCCGTGCTGGAGCCGACGGACGCGGCGCGCGGGGTGGCGTCGTCGCGAAATGTGGTCGGCGAGTTCGAGTTCCGTGCGCAGGCGGTGATCGTGGCCAGCGGCGGTATCGGTGGTAACCACGACCTGGTTCGGCAGAACTGGCCGGAGCGGATGGGCCGGGTGCCCGAACAGCTGCTGAGCGGGGTGCCCGCCCACGTCGACGGCAGGATGATCGGGATCAGCGAGTCCGCGGGCGCGCACGTGATCAACGGCGACCGGATGTGGCATTACACGGAGGGCATCACCAACTACGACCCGATCTGGCCCGACCACGGCATCCGCATTCTGCCCGCGCCGTCGTCACTGTGGCTCGACGCCACCGGAAAACGCCTGCCCGCACCGCTGTACCCGGGCTTCGACACGCTGGGCACGCTGGAGCACATCGCGCACACCGGACAGGACTACACCTGGTTCGTGCTCAACGCCCGCATCATCGCCAAGGAGTTCGCACTGTCCGGGCAGGAGCAGAACCCCGACCTGACCGGCCGCAGCGTGCGCGATGTGCTTGCCAGGGTGCGCCCTGGCCCGCCGGCGCCGGTGCAGGCGTTCGTCGACAAGGGCGTCGACTTCGTCAGTGCTAAGACGTTGCGGGAGTTGGTGTCCGCGATGAACGCCGTGCCGGATGTCATCCCGTTGGACTTCGCCACCGTCGAAGAGGAGGTCACCGCGCGCGACCGCGAGGTCGCCAACCGCTTCACGAAGGACACCCAGGTGACGGCGATCCGGGCGGCCCGCGGCTACCTCGGCGATCGATTCACCCGCGTCGTCGCACCGCACCGGCTGACCGACCCGAAAGCCGGCCCACTGATCGCCGTCAAATTGCACATCTTGACCCGGAAGTCGTTGGGCGGCTTGGAGACCGACCTCGACTCGCGAGTACTGCGCGACGACGGCACCGTGCTCGCCGGGCTTTACGCCGCAGGCGAGGCGGCCGGGTTCGGCGGCGGCGGCGTGCACGGGTACCGCTCGCTGGAAGGCACGTTCCTGGGCGGGTGCATCTTCTCCGGTCGGGCCGCGGGCCGGGCCGCCGCCCGCGACACCGCCTAGAAAGCCGTGCCGTTCTCGGGTTCGAGGACCTGGAAGTCGGTGTCGGTCATCTCCGTGAGCCGGCCGTAGTAGATGCCACGCGCGCTCGGATCGATGATCGCCTGGTGAATCGGCACCGCGCGCGCCGGTGCCACCGCACGCAGATAGTCAACGGCCTCAGAGATTTTCATCCACGGCGCCGCGGCTGGCGTGGCGAGCACGTCCACCGGTTCGCCCGGTGTGAACAGCGCATCACCGGGATGCATCAGCCGGGCCGGATGGTCGCCGTCGCCGACGAGGTAGGAGATGTTGTCGATCACCGGGATCTCGGGATGGATCACCGCGTGCCTGCCGCCGACGCCGCGGACCGTCAGCGAACCGATGGCGAACTCGTCGCCAACGTGCACCGCCCGCCACGGTCCGCCGAGCTGTTCGGCGGTTTGCGGGTCGGCGTACAGCGCGGCCTGCGGGTTGGCGTCGACCAGCGCAGGCAGCCGTTCGGGGTCGGCGTGGTCAGGGTGCTGATGCGTGATCAGGATCGCTGACAGGCCGGTGATGCCCTCGAAGCCGTGCGAGAAGTTTCCGGGGTCGAACAGCACCGTTTCGTCGTTGAACTCGGCGAGTAGGCAGGAATGGCCGAAATGCGTCAATTGCATGCCTATATTGTGCGCTCAGGGGTGGTTGGCGAATGCGACTGATGCTGGCGGCAATTCTGGCGGCCTGTGGGCTGGCCGTTGCCCCGAGCATGATCGGCCCTGCCCGGGCGGTTCCCACCGACTGCCCGCCGAATTGCGACCGCATCCCCAATTCTGCGTGGATCGACGCGACCGCCATTCCGCTGTATTCGACCTACCACTGGCCTGGCCTGGCCGGAGTCTCCGTCACGGTGAACAACCCGCACTTCCGATTCGAGGAGGCCTGCGCCACGCCGCCGGTCCCCGACGATCCGCGCCAGTTCGCGGTCGCCGCGCGCGCCGTCGTCGCGCAGCCGGAAGGGCAGTGGCAGCTGCAGGTACAGGCATTGCACTGGCGTGGGGAGACCTGGCGAGGCGGCCAGCTCGCGGCGGCGGTGTTCGACAAGGCAGTCGCCTCCCTGCGCGGCTGTCAGCTGACTTCTCCGCTGACTTCGCCCTCGCTCACCACCGACAGCCCCAACCGGATGGCCGCCGTCGTCAGCGGGGTGCTTCCCGGTCAGCAGATCCTGCGCGAATACCTGATTCTCGACCCGCGCAACAGCTCCCTCGTCGAGATGGCGATGTGGGCGACCTCCCCGCCCCGGGTCGAGTGGCCGCCGGTGCCCGACGCCGAGGTCCTCGACGCGCTGGCGGCCCCGCTGTGCAGGGCGTATATCGATTCGTGCCGGTGAGGCGGTCGGACCGAAGCCGCCGGTAGAGTGAGCGCCGTGGCAAAGGTGGTTGTGCACGTGATGCCGAAGGCCGAAATCCTCGACCCGCAGGGGCAGGCGATCGTCGGCGCGCTGGGCCGCCTCGGCTACCATGGCGTATCAGATGTCAGGCAGGGCAAGCGGTTTGAGCTTGAAGTCGACGACAGCGTCGCCGACGAAACGGTCGCCGAGATCGCCGAATCGTTACTGGCGAACATCGTGATCGAGGACTGGTCGGTCAGCAGGGAGCCGTCGTGACCGCCCGAGTCGGCGTCATCACCTTCCCAGGCACGCTCGACGACGTCGACGCCGCACGTGCGGTCACGCGGTCCGGCGCCGAGGCGGTGAGCCTCTGGCACGCCGACTCCGACCTCAAGAGAGTCGACGCCGTCATCGTCCCGGGTGGCTTCTCCTACGGCGACTACCTGCGCTGTGGCGCCATCGCGAAGTTCGCTCCGGTGATGCGGTCGGTCATCGACGCGGCGAAGAGCGGAATGCCGGTATTGGGTATCTGCAACGGTTTTCAAGTGTTGTGCGAGGCCGGCCTGCTACCGGGTGCGCTCACCCGCAATGCCGGTCTTCACTTCGTGTGCCGCGACCTGTGGTTGGAGGTGGCGTCCAACACCACCGCATGGACGTCGCGTTACGAGCAGGGTGCCGACCTGTTGGTGCCGTTGAAGTCGGGTGAGGGACGCTACGTCGCGCCCGAGGATGTGCTCGACAGACTCGAGGGCGACGGCCGCGTCGTGTTCCGCTACCGCGACAACCCGAACGGCTCGATGCGCGACATCGCGGGCATCTCGTCGACGAACGGACGAGTGGTCGGGTTGATGCCACACCCCGAGCACGCCACCGAGGCGCTCACCGGGCCGTCCGACGACGGACTCGGATTGTTCTACTCCGCGCTGGACAGCGTGCTGGCGGTTTAGGCGGCGGGCCGAAGCGCCTGCGCGCCGCCATCGACCGGTAACACCACACCGTTGATGTAACTCGCCGCGGGTGAGGCGACGAAAGCGACCGCTCGGGCGATCTCATCGGGCTCGCCGACCCGCCCGAGGGCCCGGGTGCGACCGAGGCTCTCGATGATTTCGGGGATGTCCGACGTGCCCTCGGTCTCGATCGGTCCTGGAGCAATGGCGTTGACGCGTACACCTGCCCCGCCGAACTCGTCGGCCCAGAGCTTGGTCAGCAGGTCGAGCGCCGCCTTGCTGGCGCCGTAGATGCCCGCGCCCGCGGATGGCGTCGATGCGGCCACGGTGCTGATATTGACCACGGCGCCGTCACCGCGCTCGATCATTCCGGGGACCAGTTTCTGCACCAGGATGTAGGGCGCGCGCACATTGATGTCGAAGTGCGTGTCCAAATCGGCGTCGGCGGTATCGAACGTCGGAGCGAATTCGTACACACCGGCGTTGTTGACCAGGATATCCACCTCGCGCGCCTCGGCCGCGAGCCGACGGACGTCGTTGGCGTCAGCGAGGTCAGCCGCGATGAATCGTGCCGTGCCGCCTATGTTTTCGATCTCCCGCACCGTCTTGGCGCCGCGTTCGGCGTTCCGCCCGTGAATTATGACCTCTGCGCCTTGTCGTGCAAGCTCTAGTGCGATCGCGTAACCGATGCCTGCGGTAGCCCCGGTGACCAAGGCTGTGCGGCCCTCGAATGTGTTCATGCCCGCATAAGGCGGGTCGCGGTCTGTTTATTCCTGGCGGTCTGGCTACGGCGTCAGCGCCACCGAGGCCTCCGCGGTATAGCAGAGGAACGTCAGCGTCTCCTGCAGGTACAGCTGCACGGTGTCCGTGTCATGGGCCAGGTACCCGATCGAGACGTCGGTGCCCAGCTGCAGGTCGAAGTCGCCGCCGCGGGTGGACAGCACGAACGCGCCGTCAATCGCCGGAGCCCAGATGATGTCGCCGTCCACCAGCCTGTTGAGGTGCTCGCGGATCGGATAGCCGTGCTCGGTGGTTTCGCTGACCTTTGTGTAGACGTCGGCCGACAGCAGCACCGAGTAGGGGCCGTCGACGCCCGCCAGCCGCAGCTCGGACAGTGCTTGCGCGATCACGTCGGGGATCTCTCGCGGATCGCCGGGCAGCGCGAGGGCGGGGTTGGAGCTGCAATTGCGGATGCCACCGATGGACGCGGCCTCGTAGCCCTCGAAGATCGCCCGGTCTTCGACGAACGCCAGCTTCTTGGCGGCCTCCTTGACCGGATCCCAGTCCGAGTCCTGCGAACCGCGCTCGACGTCGTCGATATCGTTGCGCGACAACGTGAACGGCACCCGCAGCCGGACCAGCGGCTTGCTCTCACGGAGGTGAGCGACCACGCCGTCGCCCGGCGTGGCGACATCCAGCAGGTGACCGGTGCTCACCGCCGCGGTGACCGGTCCGCCGGGGTCGCTGACGTCGACCACCCGTCGTCCCGCGATGTGCCGCTTGAACGTGCGGGTCGCTTCCATCTCGATTTCGGCCCACGCCTCTTCGGTGATCGGCGCCAAATCGCGATACAGGTTGTTCATCAACGGGTTCCTTTCAGGCTGCCGATGCCCAGCGATCCGTCACGGGCGACGGGGACGACGGTGGCCGCGGGCTGACTGTCCTCGGGAGCCGAATCCGCCAGCGGCGGTGGGTCGTCGAGGAAGTCGGCCGTCGGCGTGAAGAACATGCTTCCGGTCAAGGCGGTGGAGAAGTCCAGGATTCGGTCGGTGTTTCCGGGCGGGTCACCGATGAACATGTTGTTCAGCATCTGCTCGGTGACCGCAGGGGCGCGCGAGTAGCCGATGTAATACGTTCCGAACTCGCCCTTGCCGATCTCACCGAACGGCATGTTGTGGCGCACGATCTTCAGCTCGTTGCCGTCGTCGTCGGTGATGACGTTGAGCGCGAGGTGCGAGTTGGCCGGCTTGACCGCGTCGTCCATCTCGATGTCGTCGAGCTTGGTGCGCCCGATCACCCGCTCCTGCTCCTCGGTCGACAGCGAGTTCCACGAGTCCATGTCGTGTACGTACTTCTGAACGTGCACATAGCAACCGCCGGCGAAGTCGGGGTCCTCGTCGCCGATCTGGGTGGCGGACACCGCGATTGGGCCGTCCGGGTTCTCGGTGCCGTCCACGAAACCCATCAGGTCGCGGTTGTCGAAGAACTTGAAGCCGTGCACCTCGTCGACGATCGTGACGGCTCCGCCCATCGCGTCGACGAGCTTGCCCGCCAACTCGAAGCACACGTCCATCGTCTCGGCCCGGATGTGGAACAGTAGGTCACCCGGCGTCGCCGGGGCGTGATGGCGGCCGCCCTGGATCTCGATGAAAGGGTGCAGTTCGGCCGGGCGCGGTCCGGAGAACAGCCGGTCCCACCCGTCGGAGCCGATCGAGGCGATCGCCGACAGTCGTTTGGTCGGATCGCGGAAGCCGACCGAGCGCACCAGGCCCGAGATGTCCGTCAGCGCATCGTGGACTGTCTCCGCCGCCGACTCCCCTTCGTCGATCGTGGCCACCAGGAAGATGGCCGCGGGGGTCAACGGCGCCAGAACCGGTTGGGGGACTGCAGCGGGCACCGTTCGACCCTATCGGCAAAGCCTTGGGAGATGATGGTGAACCATGTCCCCGAGTGCGCACGGGCTGTGCGAATTCATCGACGCGTCGCCGTCGCCGTTCCACGTGTGTGCCACGGCGGCGCAGCGGCTGCTGGCCGCGGGCTTCACCGAGGTCGCCGAGCGTGATGCGTGGCCCGGGTCCGGCGACTTCTTCACCGTGCGTGCCGGTTCGCTGGTGGCCTGGCGTGCCCACGACGCCTCGCCGATAGCGCCGTTTCGCGTCGTCGGCGCCCACACCGACAGCCCCAACCTGCGGGTCAAGCAGCACCCCGACAGATTCGTGGCGGGCTGGCAGGTAGTCGCCCTACAGCCGTACGGAGGCGCATGGCTGAACTCCTGGCTGGACCGTGACCTCGGCCTCAGCGGCAGGCTGTCGGTGCGCTCGGGCGGAAACCACGGCGCAATCGCGCACAAGCTGGTCCGCATCGACAAGCCGATCCTGCGGGTGCCTCAGCTGGCCATCCACCTGGCCGAAGACCGCAAGTCGGTGTCGCTGGACCCGCAGCGGCACGTCAACGCGGTGTGGGGGGTGGGAAGCGGTGCGCGGTCGTTCATCGATTTCGTCGCCGAGCAGGCGGAGGTGGAGGCGGCCGAGGTGCTCGGGTTCGACCTGATGACGCACGACCTGACACCGTCGACCGTCGCCGGCGCCGACGGCAAGCTGCTCAGCGCGCCGCGGCTGGACAACCAAGCCACCTGCTACGCGGGCCTCGAGGCGTTCCTGGCCGCCGAGCCGACGGGCCATCTGCCGGTGCTCGCCTTGTTCGACCACGAGGAAGTGGGTTCGCAGTCCGATCACGGCGCGCAGTCCGAGCTGTTGCCGACGGTGCTGGAGCGCATCGCACTCTCCGCAGGCGGCGGGCGGGAGGACTTCCTGCGCCGGCTGGCGGGCTCGATGGTGGCGTCGGGCGATATGGCGCACGCCACCCATCCGAACTACCCCGAGCGCCACGAGCCCTACCACCTCATCGAGGTCAACGCCGGACCGGTGCTCAAGGTCCATCCGAACCTGCGCTACGCCACCGACGGGCGAACGGCCGCCGCGTTCGCGCTGGCATGCCTGCAGGCGGGCGTGCCACTGCAACGCTACGAACATCGCGCCGACCTGCCGTGCGGATCGACGATCGGCCCGATGACCTCCGCGCGCACCGGCATCCCCACGGTGGACGTGGGCGCCGCCCAGCTGGCGATGCACTCGGCGCGCGAGATGATGGGAGCCGACGACGTCACCGCCTATTCGGCGGCGCTGCGGGCCTTCCTGTCACCCGGCTGAACGGCGTCAGATCGACGCCGGATCGACCTGGTCGTAGCGGATGACGTTCTCGACCACGACGCCGTCGCGGCTGCGGACCCTGTCGATCCCGCGGATCGCGAACGGCCCGTCCGGTCCCGTGCCCCGTCCGACGTAGTGCAGGTAAACCAACTGCTCTCCGGGTGCGTCGCCGTCGACGGTCGCGCTGTCGACCAAGTCGAGTGCCAGATCGGGCGCGGCCGTGACGAGGTCGGCGATCTTGCCGACGTAGGCCTCCTTGCCCTGCACCGGCTCCGGATCGCCCTGCCAGTAACCGACGATCTCGTCGGCGAGGACGTCGCCGACTCGAGACATGTCGGGGGCCGCCCAGAAGGCTGCCCACACTTCGGCGCTGAACTTTGGTTGGGTCTGGGTTTGCGTCATGGACCAAGCCTGCGTCGAGTTCCGATCCAGCTCAATTACGTGGCAGGTAATGGCGACTGTGATCTCGCCGACTTGTCACCGGGCTGGCATAGGGTCGACGCATGGCGCTCAAGACCGAAAACATCACGATCGACACCACCGACCCCGAGAAGCTCGCCGATTGGTGGGCCCGTGCGCTCGACGGGCAGGTAAATCCCGTCGCACCACCGTTTTTCGTCGTCGTGACGGTGCCCGACGGCCCCGGGTTGGCGTTCCAACAGGTCGACGACCCCACCCCGGGCAAGAACCGCGTACACATCGACTTCAGTACCGCCGACAGGGAGGCCGAGGTCAAGCGCCTGGTCGACCTCGGTGCCACGCAAACCGGCAGGGGAAACTTCGGCGAATTCGAGTGGGTGGTGCTCGCCGACCCGGACGGCAACGGTCTGCGTGGCGGCGGCTGCCGACCCAATCGGCCGGCCCCCGCGCATTCCGCAAGCGGCAAACTAGACTGTCCGCGTGACGTCGGAGCTCACCCAAGTGGTCGACACCGTCGAGCACGCCACAGCCACTCCCGACCAGCCGCAACCTTTCCGGGAACTCGGCCTCAAGGACGACGAGTACGAGCGAATCCGCGAAATCCTCGGCCGCAGACCGACCGATGCCGAGCTGGCGATGTACTCGGTGATGTGGAGCGAGCACTGCAGCTACAAGTCCTCCAAGGTGCACCTGCGCTACTTCGGCGAGACCACCACCGAGAAGATGCGCTCTGCCATGCTGGCGGGCATCGGTGAGAACGCGGGCGTGGTCGACATCGGCGACGGGTGGGCGGCCACGTTCAAGGTCGAATCCCACAACCACCCGTCGTATGTCGAGCCGTACCAAGGCGCCGCGACCGGGGTCGGCGGCATCGTCCGCGACATCATGGCGATGGGGGCCCGCCCCGTCGCGGTGATGGACCAGTTGCGGTTCGGCGCCGCGGACGCACCTGATACCCGCCGCGTCGTCGACGGTGTGGTCCGTGGCATCGGGGGCTACGGGAACTCCTTGGGGCTGCCCAACATTGGTGGCGAAACCGTCTTCGACGCCTGCTATGCGGGTAACCCATTGGTAAATGCCCTGTGTGTCGGCGTCCTTCGCAAGGAGGACCTGCACCTGGCGTTCGCCTCGGGCGAGGGCAACAAGATCATTCTGTTCGGCGCGCGCACCGGTCTGGACGGCATCGGCGGGGTTTCGGTGCTGGCGTCGGAGACCTTCGGCGGCGACGAGGACGGTGCCGGTCGAAAGAAGCTGCCGTCGGTTCAGGTCGGCGACCCGTTCATGGAGAAGGTGCTCATCGAGTGCTGCCTCGAGTTGTACGCAGCGGGCCTGGTGATCGGTATCCAGGATCTCGGTGGAGCCGGGTTGTCCTGCGCGACATCGGAACTCGCGTCGGCGGGCGACGGCGGGATGGCGGTCGAGCTGGACAAGGTGCCGCTGCGGGCCGCGAACATGACGCCGGCGGAGATCCTGTCCAGCGAGTCGCAAGAGCGGATGTGTGCCGTCGTCGCACCCGAGAATGTCGAAGCGTTCATGGCGGTGTGCGGCAAGTGGGAGGTGCTCGCCACCGTCATCGGCGAGGTCACCGAGAACGACCGGCTGACGGTCACTTGGCACGGGGAAACGGTCGTGGACGTGCCGCCCCGCACGGTCGCGCACGAGGGCCCGGTGTACGAGCGCCCCGTCGCACGCCCGGACACCCAGGACGCTCTCAACGCCGACACGTCGGAGCGGCTGCCGCGGCCGCAGACCGGTGACGAGCTGCGCGCGACTTTGCTTGCGCTCGTGGGCAGTCCGCACCTGTGCAGCCGCGCGTTCATCACCGAGCAGTACGACCGCTACGTGCGCGGCAACACGGTGTTGGCCGAGAACGCCGACGGCGGCGTGCTGCGCGTCGACGAGTCCACCGGGCGGGGCATCGCGATATCCACCGACGCGTCGGGCCGCTACACCCAGCTGGACCCGTACGCCGGTGCGCAGCTCGCGCTGGCCGAGGCCTATCGCAACGTCGCAGTGACCGGTGCCACGCCGATCGCGGTCACCAACTGCCTGAACTTCGGCTCGCCCGAGGATCCCGGCGTCATGTGGCAGTTCTCCGAAGCCGTCCGCGGCTTGGCGGATGGCTGTGCCGCCCTTGGCATTCCGGTCACCGGCGGCAACGTCAGCTTCTACAACCAGACCGGGACGACGGCGATTCTGCCGACCCCAGTCGTGGGCGTGCTCGGTGTCCTGGACGACGTCAGCCGGCGCATTCCCACCGGGCTGGGCACCGAGCCGGGCGAAGCCCTGATATTGCTCGGCGACACGCGCGACGAATTCGACGGTTCGATCTGGGCGCAGGTAACCGGCGACCATCTGGGTGGTCACCCGCCCGCGGTCGATCTCGCTCGCGAGCAACTCCTTGCCGAGGTGCTCGGCGCGGCGTCGCGCGACGGGCTGGTGTCTGCCGCTCACGACCTGTCAGAGGGCGGCCTGATCCAGGCTGTTGTCGAGGCGGCGCTGACGGGTGAAACCGGTTGTCGCATACTGATTCCCGAGGGCCAGGATCCTTTCGTTGCGTTGTTCTCCGAGTCGGCGGGCCGGGTGCTGGTGACCGTCCCGCGCACCGAGGAGAGCAGGTTCCGGTCCATGTGCGAGGCCAGGGGCCTGCCGCTCACCCGCATCGGCGTGGTGGACCAGGGGAGCGATGCCGTCGAGGTGCAAGGCCAGTTCGCGGTGTCGCTGGAGGAGCTGCGCAGCACGTCGGAGGGTGTGCTGCCCGGCTTGTTCGGGTGACTGTTCCGACCGACGACATCACCGGCGAACCGGCTGCCGCGACGCACGAGCGCAAGCGACGCCATCCGCTGCTGGTGTGGGCGTGGAGCCTGGTGCGCCTCGACTTCGTCGGGATCGCATTCGGGGCGCTGTTCTTCTGTCTGTCGATGACGCCCTCGCTGCTTCCTCGCGACTGGCTGTTCCAGGGTCTGATCGGCGGGCTCAACGCGGCCATCGGCTACGGGATCGGAGTGTTCACCGGAAAGATGGTGCGCCGCTTCGTGTTGCGACGCAGGCGTTGGTGGCCGCCCCCGAAGCGGGTGCTCTACTGGTGCAAGGCCGCCACCATCACGCTCACCACAACTGCGGGTCTGCTGATGCTGATCCCGTCGGCGGCCTGGCAGCGCCGGGTGTCCGCGGAGATGGGCATGGAGGGCCCGACCACCGTCGGCTACCTGCGCACCCTGATCATCGCCATGCTCGTCACGGGCGTGTGCGTCTCCGCGGCGCGCGTGATCATCGACCTCATCAAGACGATGGCGCGGTTCTTCATTCGGCGCTGGCACCTCCACGACGAGGTGGCACTGTTCATCGGCACGGCGATCGTGGTCGTGCTGGCGATCACCCTCATCAACGGCGTGCTGGTCCGCGGCTTCCTCGCGGGCGCCAACCGGGTGTTCCAGCCGCAGAACACCACTACCGGCGCGGGCATGACCCAGCCACTCGAGCTCGAACGATCCGGCAGCCCAACCTCGTTCGCACCGTGGGACACCCTGGGCTTCCAGGGCCGCAACTTCGTTGCCAGCGGCCCCCACGCCTTCGAGCTGACCCGCCTCAACGGTGCGCCGGCCAAGGAGCCCATTCGGGTGTACGCGGGCCTGCAGACCGCCGACACCGACGAGCAGCGAGCCGCCATTCTGGTTCGTGAACTGGAACGCACCCGCGCTTTCGAACGCAAGGTGCTCGTCATCGTCCCTACCACCGGCACCGGGTGGATCAACCCGGTCGCCGCCAGGGCGCTGGAGCTGATGTACAACGGCGACAGCGCAATTGTCGGATCGCAGTATTCCTACCTGCCGAGCTGGATTTCGTTCCTCGGCGACCGCGACAAATCCATGCAGTCCGGTCGCACGATGATCGACGCGATTCATGCCTGGTGGGCCCAACTGCCGCCCGACCGGCGACCCAAACTGTTGCTCTACGGCGAGAGCCTCGGGTCGATGGCCGGGCAGGGCGCGTTCAACTGGCTCCCCGATATTGCGCGGATGGGTTTCTCGTCGGTGCTCTGGGTCGGTCCGCCCGACGCCAGCCCGCTGTGGAGGGGTCTCATCGCCCGGCGCGACCCTGGCACACCGGAGGTCGAGCCGCGCTACGACAACGGCCGGACCGTGCGATTCTCGCAGGCCACCGACACCGCGGAGATCGTCCGCGACACGCAGGCGCCGTGGGAGGGCACGCGGGTGCTGTTCCTGCAGCATGCATCGGATCCCATCGTCTGGTGGTCGGAGGACCTGTTGTTCACCCGGCCGGACTGGCTGAAGGAGCCACCGGGCCGCGACCGCACGCCGGTCATGCGCTGGTATCCCATCGTCACGTTCTGGCAGGTTGCCGCCGACATGACCAATGCGGGTTCGGTGCCCGGCGGACACGGCCACAACTACGGCGATTACGTGCTGGACGGATGGGCGGCCGTCGCGCCGCCGGACGGCTGGACCGCACAGGACACCGAACGTATCCGGCTGGCGCTGGAGAAGTCCGAGGCCAACGACGGGCCCGAGTATTAGTGCGCGCCAGCCAGATTCATCGATTACGGGCGCTGGCGCTGGCGGCGGCTCTGGTCGGCTGGAACGGACTGGTCGGCCCGCGGGTGCCAGCGCGCGTCCATCCGCTGACCCATGCGGTTCTCGGTGCCGGACTCGTCGCGGCGACGGGTGCACCGCTGGGGCTGCGGCCGCCTGCGCTGTGGTCTGGGCTGCGGCTCGGGCTGGCGGTGGCCGCGCCGGTGGTCGTCGGCGTCGCGGCCTCCACGGCGCTGGGACCTGTACGCACGGCGATGGCCGAGCGCGATCTGCCCGCCCCGCAGGCGCGCTGGCTGCTGTTTCGCATCCCCGTGGGCACGGTGTGGTCGGAGGAAGCCGCGTTCCGCGCCGCGCTTGGCGTAGCAGCGGCCGATGCGTTCGGGCCCACCGGCGGTCGGCTGCTGCAGTCGGTCGCCTTCGGGTTGTCGCACATCGCCGATGCCCGCAGCACCGGTGCGCCGGTGGTCGGCACGGTGCTGGTCACCGGGATCGCGGGCTGGTTCTTCGCGCTGCTGCGGGAACGCTCCGGCAGCCTGGCGGCGCCGATGCTGGCGCACCTCGCGATCAACGAAGCGGGCGCGATTGCCGCCGTTGGCGTGCAGCGCAAGGCTTAGCCGCGAAACGGAATTCCAGCAGGGCCTTACTTCTTCTGCTGGAATTCCGTTTCGCGATTGATTGAGGGAGGTGCGTCACGGGTTGATCGTCGGCTCGCCGATCTGCCTGCCCCAGACGTAGTCACTGAGAACCGGTGACGCGAACTCCAGATGGTTGTACGGAGCAATGCTCAAACCGGTGTCCATGACCAGATACGGGAACGGGTACAGGTCTTTGGTGACCTTTTGCCAACAGCCGGGACGACCCTCCGGCCCGCCCTTGGCGTTCACCCGTGGCAGGTTGTCCGGATAGACGAACGCGTTGCCCGGCGGAAGGATCGTTCCGTACGTCTTGAGCGCGTAGCCGTTGTCGCCGCCCAGCACCTTGGCAAGCCTCGGCCCCACCTCGGCGTAGTTGCGGACGGTGCAGAAGATCATCGCGCGGTAGTCGTCGAGCAGCTTCGTCGTGGGCAGTAGGTCCTGGGCGCCGCGCACCAGATACGGGCCGCCGCGTTCGAAGCTGTCGGCGGCCGTATCACTGAAGCCGATCGCCGCCATCAGAGCGGCGTCGATGTTGCCTTGCTGGTCGTTGAGCGTGCGCGCGGTGATCACGGCGTTGTCGAGGCCGGCCCACAAGTCTTCGGACGCGTTCCCGTATACATCGGCGAGATCGGCCACCCTCGCCGTATCGGCGCGGATCTGCGGCATCCGTGGGTTCAGGTCGTCGAAGATCCGATTCGCGTCGGCCAGCGAGTTCCCGAACCGCTCGCCGAGCCCGGACACCGCCTGGGCCGTCGCGGTCAACGTGGCGTTGAGCTTGATCGGGTCGACGTGGCCCGCGATCGACATGACCGATTCGAACAGGGTGTTGAACTCCGTCGTCACCGACGACGCATCGATGATGTCGCCGCTCGAAATGCGCCGCTTCGTCGGGTCTTTCGGCGAGCGCAAGGAGATGTACTTGTTGCCGAACACGGTCGACGCCCTGATGTCGGCGATGACATTGGCCGGAATGAAGCCGATGAAGCGGTTCTTGACGTTCAGCGTCAGCTTGGCCTTGTCTTCGCCGCCGACGTTCACGTAGTCGACCGCGGCCACCTTGCCGATCTCCACGCCGTTGTAGGTCACTTTCGAGCCGGGATCGACGACCAGACCCGCGCGCGGGGACAGCACCGTCAGCGCAGTCCCCTTCGACAGATCGCCGCGGAACGCCAAATAGATGAAGCTCGCCGCGACCGTCAGGAGCACGAGAAAGACCGCCCCAGCAGCCTTGTAGGGCGGCTTGTGGCGGTCGACGAACACCTTGAGACACTAAGGTATGCCCGGTCGTCGTATCGCCGATCCGGCGAAGACGCGCGCAGCTGTTCTCGCGGTCGCTGACTGGCTGCGCGACGAGAACCGGCCTGCGCCTGAGCGATCCGCGCTCGCCGAGGCGGTCCGGCTGACGGCCCGTACGGTCGCCGCGGCGGCGCCGGGCGCGAGTGTCGAGGTCCGTGTGCCACCATTCGTTGCGGTGCAATGCATTTCGGGCCCCAGGCACACGCGCGGCAATCCGGCCAACGTCGTCGAGACCGACGCACGGACGTGGCTGCTGCTCGCCACCGGCCTTCGAACCGTCGCAGACGTCGCGGCCACCGGAGCGTTGCAGCTCTCGGGTGCTCGTGCCGGCGAGATCGCGGACCTGCTGCCGGTGGTCCGGCTCACATGAATACCGGGATTGCGGCACGGGTCGCGATCGTTGATTGGTAGGGCGACACCCTCGTCCGATTCCGTGATTAACGCGTGATGACCGTAGACTGAACGCGTCACCCACCGCCCCATGGGAGCAGCCATATCGTGACCGGCCAGCAGACCGATTCCGTCGATGCTCTCCGCGCAAGCGGCTCGTTCGACGAACCCAGAGAAGAGTGCGGCGTATTCGGCGTGTGGGCGCCCGGCGAAGAGGTCGCCAAGCTCACCTACTACGGCCTGTACGCCCTTCAGCACCGCGGCCAGGAAGCCGCAGGTATTGCGGTCGCCGACGGCTCGCAGGTGCTGGTGTTCAAGGATCTCGGGCTGGTCAGCCAGGTCTTCGACGAGCAGACGCTGGGCGCCATGGAGGGCCACGTCGCGATCGGGCACTGCCGCTACTCCACCACCGGCTCGACCACCTGGGAAAACGCGCAGCCGGTATTCCGCAACACGGCCGCAGGCACCGGCGTCGCGCTGGGGCACAACGGCAACCTCGTCAACGCCACCGACCTGGCGGCCCGGGCCCGCGAAGCGGGCCTGATGAACACCCGCGGGGGCACCGCGGCCACCACCGACTCCGACATCCTCGGCGCCCTGCTCGCCGACGGCGCGGCGGACTCGTCGCTGGAGCAGGCCGCCCTGGAACTGCTGCCCACCGTGCGCGGTGCGTTCTGCCTGACGTTCATGGACGAGAACACGCTCTATGCGGCACGCGATCCCTACGGCGTGCGGCCGCTGTCACTCGGGCGCCTCGACCGCGGCTGGGTGGTGGCTTCGGAGACCGCCGCGCTGGACATCGTCGGCGCCTCGTTCGTGCGCGACATCGAGCCCGGCGAGCTGCTGGCCATCGACGCCGACGGCGTGCGCTCCAGCCGGTTCGCCCCGCCGTCGCCGAAGGGCTGCGTATTCGAGTACGTGTACCTGGCGCGGCCCGACAGCACGATCGCAGGCCGGTCGGTGCACAAGACGCGCGTCGACATCGGTCGCAGGCTGGCCCGGGAACGGCCGGTGGACGCCGACCTGGTGATCGGCGTTCCGGAGTCCGGTATCCCGGCCGCGGTCGGCTACGCGCAGGAGTCGGGCATTCCGTACGGGCAGGGCCTGACGAAGAACGCCTACGTCGGACGCACGTTCATCCAGCCGTCGCAGACCATCCGGCAGTTGGGTATCCGGCTCAAGCTCAATCCGCTCAAAGAGGTCATCCGCGGCAAGCGACTCGTCGTCGTCGACGACTCCATCGTCCGCGGCAACACGCAGCGCGCCCTCGTTCGGATGCTGCGCGAGGCCGGCGCGGTCGAGGTGCACGTGCGGATCGCGTCGCCGCCGGTGAAGTGGCCGTGCTTCTACGGCATCGACTTCGCCACGCCGGCCGAACTGATCGCCAACGCGGTGGAGAACGAAGAGGAGATGCTCGAAGCGGTCCGGCATGGGATCGGCGCCGACACCTTGGGTTATATCTCCCAGCAGGGCATGGTCGCGGCGACCGAGCAGCCCGCGTCCCGGTTGTGCACCGCCTGCTTCGACGGCAAGTATCCGATCGAGCTGCCCGGTGAGACGGCGCTCGGCAAGAACGTGATCGAGCAGATGCTCGCGACAGCGGCCCGCACCGGCGTGCCGTTGCAGGCCGACAACGACAACGTCTCGGCGCTGCGCCGCCCCTGAAACCTACTGCGGCGCAATCGAACTGAACCGCACCAAGTGCCGCCTTCCGTCGCCTGCAGTGCCGTCCTTCTGTAACGCTTGTTCCACCGAGGCGCGGTAGCCGGTCAGGCCGCCGTCCGGAGCCGGGATGACACCGTCGATGTCATGGTTTCTCATCACGGCATCGCATTCCAGGGACTCCACCAGCGGCCGCGCCAGCCCCGACGGGATCGGCGTCACCAGGCCCACCCACCAACTGGCGATCGTCGGGGTCAGGAACGGAAGCACCACGATGAGCCGACGACGCAGGCCCGCCACGTCGGCGTAGACCTGCATTGCCTCGCCGTACTCCATCACGTCTGGACCGCCGACGTCCCACGTCCGCGACGACGGCACGTCGGCCGTGGCGGCCTCGGCCAGGTAGTGCAGCACGTCGTCGATCGATATCGGCTGGATCTTGTTGTGCACCCACTTCGGTGTCGTCATCGCGGGCAGGCGGTCGGTCAGGTGGCGAATCATCTCGAACGAGGCGGATCCCGAGCCGATCACGATCCCGGCCTGCAGCACGACGGTCTCGATACCCGAGTCGATGAGGATCTCGCCGACCTCGGCGCGCGACGCCAGATGCCGCGACAACTCCGTGCCCTCGGGATGGAGGCCGCTGAGGTACACCAGTCGCCGCACCCCCGCCCGTTTAGCCGCCTCGACCACATTGCGTGCCGACATCCGCTCCTCGGCGACGAAGTCCTTCGACGTCCCCATCGAGTGCACCAGGTAGTAGACGACGTCGGCACCGTCGAAGGCCTCGGTCAGCGACTCGGGCGCGGTCAGGTCGCCCCGCGCGACCTCGACGTCGCCCCGCCACGGCGCGGCGTCGAGTTTGTCCGGGTTGCGCGCCATCGCGCGCACGCTGCAGGCCGGCGTTCAGCAGTCGCGGTATCAACCGCCCACCGATGTAGCCGGTCGCACCTGTCACCAGGCAGCGAATCTCCTCAGCCGGCACAGAACCTCCGTTCGTCGACGCTCCTCATTCAGTTATTCGGAGCCGGCAGACGTGCGGATGACCGTTTCCCGCTTCACGCAAACCCGCAACCGGGGTCGGGCGCGTCGTCGGACAGCGGTGCTCCCGCGGGATCGACGTAGAGGATCTGCAGGACCAGTGGCCCAGGGCCCCCGTTGCGGCCGATGTGCACGTAGCCGGGACCGCCCTTCTCGCTGATGCTCTGGCCGGCCACGTACAACCCGTCCATCGAACAGTCAGCCCGGTAGTGCATCAGCACGCCCTCTTTGACGACGCCGAACAGCTCACCGTCATGCGAATGCCAGCCGGTGCTGCCGCCCGGCGCGATGGTGATCTCGCGGAAGATGTAGTCCTTGCCTGCCGGGGGAGCGCCGTCGGTCATCTGCCAGATGACCGTCCCGTCGGTGTCCCTCGGCGGGGTGGCGGCCGCCGTGCCGGGCAGCGCCACCGATACGGCCACGACCGCCGCGGCGGCCAGCACAATCACGCGAACTCCCGTCATGATCGCTCACGCTGTCACACGGAGTCCGGCCGTGCCCGGGGTCGGCCAGAAAACGCACAGCGGGCGGCGCATACCGTGCGGTCGCCAAGCCCGGTAGATTTGGTCGCGATGACCGATCGCGCCGCACAACACGGCATCTCCTATGCATCGGCCGGGGTGGACATCGAAGCTGGTGACCGCGCCGTCGAACTCTTCAAACCGCTGGCGAGCAAGGCGACCAGGCCCGAGGTGCGCGGCGGTCTCGGGGGTTTCGCCGGGCTGTTCGCGCTGCGCGGCGGCTACCGCGAGCCGGTACTGGCCGCGTCGACCGACGGAGTGGGCACCAAGCTGGCCGTCGCCCAGGCGATGGACAAGCACGACACCGTCGGGCTCGATCTTGTCGCCATGGTCGTCGACGACCTGGTGGTGTGCGGCGCCGAGCCGCTGTTCCTGCAGGACTACATCGCCGTCGGCCGCACCGTGCCCGAACGGGTCAGCGAACTGGTCTCCGGCATCGCCAACGGCTGCGTGATCGCCGGCTGCGCCTTACTCGGCGGTGAGACAGCCGAACATCCCGGGCTGATGGCCCCCGACCACTACGACATCTCCGCGACGGGGGTGGGTGTCGTGGAGGCCGACGACGTGCTCGGGCCCGACCGCGTCAAGCCCGGCGACGTGATCATCGGCATGGCCTCCACCGGCCTGCACTCCAACGGCTACTCGCTGGCCCGCAAGGTGCTGCTGGAGATCGACCGGATGAACCTGGCCGGACACGTCGAGGAGTTCGGCCGCACGCTGGGCGAAGAACTGCTGGAGCCGACCCGTATCTACGCCAAGGACTGCCTGGCGCTGGCCGCCGAAACCCAGGTGCGCACGTTCTGCCACGTCACCGGCGGTGGACTGGCGGGGAACCTGGAACGCGTCGTCCCGGCCGGGCTGATGGCCGAGGTGGATCGCGGCACCTGGACGCCCGCGCCGGTGTTCGGCATGATCGCGCAGCGCGGCCGCATCGACCGCGTCGAGATGGAGAAAACCTTCAACATGGGCATCGGCATGGTCGCCGTCGTCGCCCCGGAGGACACCGACCGCGCGCTGGCGATCCTGACCGCCCGGCATCTGAGCTGCTCGATCGTGGGGACCGTCACGAAGGGCAGCAAGGACGGCCCACGCGCCCGGCTCGTGGGTCAGCACCCACGCTTCTAGAGAAGGTCGTCGAGAGATTCTCGACTAGCGCCGCCAGTCGTCCTCGTCGGCCCATTGGCCGTCGCTGCTGCCGTTGAGATTGTCGTCAGGTTCAGCACCGTCCGAGCCGGCCAGCTCTTGCCGGAGCCGCTCGAAATCGGTCTGCGGTGAGCTGTATTTGAGCTCACGAGCAACCTTGGTCTGCTTTGCCTTAGCCCGGCCGCGGCCCATGGGGGGACCCCCTCGCGCAATAACGGAGCGGCCCAACCAGCAGGCGGCTCCGATCTGTGTGTGTTTATTGTCCTGCCAACACTTTACCGTGCCCGGCTGCGCTGCGCTGGCAGGCCCTCCGCCAGCGCACTGTCTCAGCGCGCGCCACCGCGCAGCCGCTCGACGGCCAACCGGCCCGCCCCCGTCACGTCGGCCTCAGGCATGGAGTCGGCGTCGATCGCGGCGGCCACCTCCACCTCGCCGCCGGTGGTCAGCGCGGTGTCGGCGGGCAGCCCGCGCTTGAGCAACGCCAGGCCGACGGGGCCGAGATCGACGTGGTCGACGACGGTGCCGAGCCGCCCGACGGCGCGTCCACCCGCGAGCACCGGATCGCCGGTCGATGGACGGTCCGCAGCGCCGTCCAGATGCAGCAGAACCAGCATCCGAGGCGGTTTGCCCAGGTTATGGACCCGCGCGACGGTTTCCTGCCCTCGGTAGCAGCCCTTGTCCAGGTGCACTGCGCTGCCGATCCAGCCCACCTCGTGCGGGATGGTGCGCTCGTCGGTATCGACTCCGAGGCGCGGGCGCAGCGCCGCCACTCGATGCGCCTCGTAGGCCCATACCCCGGCCGGCCGCACGCCCGTGGCGGTCAGCCGGTTCAGCCAGTCGGCGGCGTCTGCGCGCGGCACCACGAGGTCCAGCTGAATATCCGGCGAGCCGATCCGGCGCACGAAACCTCCGCCCGCCAGCGGTACCGCCGTGTTTTCAGCCGGCAGCGAACCAACGCCGAGGGCATCGAGCACCGCCTCGTCGGCCAGTCGGGGACCCAGCAGTGACAGCACGGCCAGATCGGCCGGCTCGACCGCGACGTCGGACCAGAACACCATCTTGCGCAAATAGCCCAGCAGCGGCTCGCCGCGCCACGGTTCGGTGTCGAGGAAGGTGACGTCGCCGAGCTCGGTCTGGATCCAGTGATCTTCGACACGGCCCTGCCCGTCGAGGCTCAGATTCTGCGTGACGGTGCCGTCGGGCAGTTCGCTGACGTGCTGGGTGGAGATGTTGTGCAACCAGCTCTTCCGCTCGCCGCCCGTGAGGGAGAGCACCGCCCGATGCGAACGGTCGACCACCACGGCCTCGTTCATCGCGGAGCGCTGCTCGCCGAGCGGGTCGCCGTAGTGCCAGATGGCACCGGCGTCGGGGCCCGCGTCGGGGGCGGGAACTGCTGACATAGCTCCAATCCTACGGCGCTACGCTTCTTGGCCATGGCGGGCGAACCTGGGGTTGTGGTCACGCTCGACGGGCAGTTGCACGACCCGCACACGCCTCTGTTGCACGCCGACGACCTCGCCGCCGTGCGCGGCGACGGCATCTTCGAGTCGCTGCTGGTGCGCGACGGGCGGCCGTGTCTGCTCGAGGCTCACCTGGCGCGGCTGAAGCAGTCTGCGCGGTTGATGGATCTGCCCGAACCCGATCTTCCGCAATGGCGCGCCGCGGTCGCCACCGCCGCGTCTAGCTGGACGGACCGGGGCGGCCGCGAGGGTGTGTTGCGGCTGATCTACAGCAGGGGACGAGAATCGGGTTCGCCTCCGACCGCGTTCGCGATGATCGGCGCGCTGGCCGCCAGGGTGGCCGCGGCCCGCGCGGACGGCGTGGCGGCCGTGATGCTGGCCCGCAGCCTGCCCGCCGAAGGTGCGGCCGACATGCCGTGGCTGCTGGCCGGTGCCAAGACTCTGTCGTACGCCGTGAACATGGCGGCGCTGCGGCACGCCGAACGCCTCGGCGCTGGTGACGTGATCTTCGTCAGCTCAGAGGGCTTCCTGCTCGAGGGGCCGCGGTCGACCGTGGTCATCGCCAGCGAAATCGATGGCCGCCTCGGCCTGCTCACGCCACCGCCGTGGTATCCGATCCTGCGGGGCACCACGCAGCAGGCCCTGTTCGAGGTCGCGCGCAACAAGGGCTACGACTGCGACTACCGGGCACTGCGTCCCGCCGATCTCTTTGCCGCGCAAGGTGTTTGGCTGGTTTCAAGCATCACATTGGCCGCGCGGGTGCACACCCTGGACGGCAAGCCGCTGTCGCCGTCGCCGATGGCCGCCGAGCTGAGCGAGCTGGTCGACTCCGCCATCGTCTGCGATCGTTAGCCGCGAAAGCATCGGAAAACCGGTAGCACGTGAAGATGAGCCGACGCGTACTCATGCTCGCTTTCGCTTTCACCGTGATGGCCGATCCGGTGTCCTCGGTCGCCTATGCGATCGAGGCCACGCTACGGTCCCTGAAAGGTGATCTGCCGCACCTGCTTCCGACCATGGCGGCGGTCATCGCGATTATCGGCGTCATCTCGGCGACCTATCACGAGCTGGTCGGACGCTTTCCGGGTGGAGGCGGCGGCCCAGAGGCCGTTGCTCAGGCCTTTGGCGAAGGCTGGGCGTTCATTCCCTTGGGCGCGCTGCTGGTCGACTTCACGCTCACTGTGGCGGTCAGCTGCGCCGCGGGAGCGTCGGCTCTGATCGCCTACGTGCAGGAGCTCGAGCCATTCAGGACCCCGATCGGACTTGGTCTCGTCGTCCTTGTCGCGGGAGGCGTGTTGCTCGGCCAGGGTGGCCGGATTGTCTTCGCGATTGCGACTTTGGCGTTCATTGCGCTTTCAATCTGCGTGATCGTGGCCAGCTTCTTTACCGCGGCGAATCCTCTTCCGGCAGCCGACCTTTCCGGCGACGGTGGGACCCCTTTGCTGTTTGGGGCTGGGCTGGGCTCGATGCTGCTCGCGATCCCTCTGGGAATGGCGCTGGCAACTGGAGTTGAGTCGCCCTCAAACGCGATCGCCCAACTGCCGCAACTCGAGGATCGTGGAAGGCGGCGGCTTGGGCGCTTGACACTCTGGTTGATGGTGGGGATCGTTGGCGCGTTGACGATCGCCTTTACCGCGATCGCAGTTCGTCTCGGGACGACGCTGCCCCCGCGCAACTCGACGTTGATCGCCGAAGTTGCCCGGCACGCAACAGGAGGCGGCTTTCTGTTCGCCGCCTTTCAGGCGAGCAGCGCCTCGCTCCTCCTCTCCGCTGCCGCCTCCTCGTATCTGGCCGGGTCGGGTGTCCTCAAGGCATTGGCAAAGCTCGGCGACCGTGGTCAGGGACTCGTATCTAACCGGTTCGGCCGGGTCAACCGCTTTCTGATCCCCGAGTGGGGTGTCGCCCTGGTGTTGGTGGCGGCAGCGATGTTGGTCGCCGCCGGTGGGCGTGAGCAACGACTGGTCGGCTTTTACGCCGTGGCCGTCTTCGCCAGCTTTCTGGCGGCCACGATCGCCTGCGCTCGCCTCTCCTACCGCGATCGCCGACGTATACCTCTGCTGCTCAACGTTGTCGGGGCGGTGCTAGTCACGATAATCCTCGGCATCAACGCGGGCCGTCTCGACGGATTGCTCGCACTGCTCGCATCGGGCGGCGTGGCGGTCTATCTGTGGCGCATATGGGTTCGGCGCGGCCGACCCCGGGGTGTGGCCGCGACGGGTGCTAAATAGCGCGGCGACCGGAATATCAGCCGCCACGGCGGCAAGTCCCGCAACTACTCGCGAGTGCACCCGCGCCGCGGAAATTAATAGCTAGCAGCCCTTTCACGGGCGGTGGTACCGTGCCGATTACACAGGGAAGGAGGTGGTCCGACAAATTGATTGACTTATGGACATGTGAGGTGGCTGCGAGCTAGCAGCGCCGGGGATGAGCTCAACGCTCTTCGCGCAAGCGGAAACCTGCGCGCGCTGGCGAATTCCCCGCAGTCACCCGGCCCCCGAGCCCCTTAGTTTTGTCCGACCAAGGAACAGCGGCTCGGGGGCCGCTCCATATCTGGGACTGGACCGTCCCCTCATATCTAGGCTGAGCCACATGCAGATTTCCGGCTCCACAGTGCTATTGACGGGCGCCACCGGCGGTATCGGTCGTGCTATCGCGAAGGCGGTCGCCGACCGCGGCGGGCGGCTGATCGTGACCGGCCGACGCGGCGACATGCTCGAGCAGCTCGCGGCCGACTACGGCGGGCGGGCGCTGACGGTCGACCTCGCGGTGCGCGACGACGTCGAGCGGCTGGCCCGAGATGCCGGCGAGGTAGACATACTGATTGCGAACGCCGGCCTGCCCGCATCGGGCACACTCGAGTCTTTCACCGTCGGCGAGATCGACCGCGCACTGGACGTGAATCTGCGGGCGCCGATGATGCTCGCGAAAGCGCTCGCACCCGCGATGGTCGCCAAGGGACGCGGCCACCTGCTGTTTGTGTCGTCGCTCCTTGGCAAGTTCTCGTCGCCCAGCGCTTCGGTGTATTGCGCCACCAAGTACGGGCTGCGCGGATTCGCCGGGTCGCTGCGCGCCGAGTACCGCGATACCGGTGTGGGCGTGTCGGTCGTGTTCCCGGGGATCATCCGGGAGGCGGGCATGTTCGCCGACGCGAACGTGGACCTGCCGCGGGGCTTCGGCAGCAGTTCACCCGACGACGTGGCGCGCGATGTCGTCAAGGCAATCGAGCGAAACCGCGGCGAGGTCGATGTCGCACCGGTGCCGCAGCGGCTCCTTGCCGGCATTGCGGGCGTGGCGCCGGCGTTCTTCGCCGGTCTGAGCCGGCGCGCGGGCGCAGACGCGGTAACCGTCAAGGTGGCTGCCGGTCAGCGCGACAAACGCTGAGTGTTGTTGCGGACGACCTCGTTGTGGCGGATCCTCCCGCTACTGCTCGTTGTGCTGGTCGGCTGCGCGTCGCCGGCGGATCCGCCGTCGGCGGGCGGGCTGTCGCAGTGCCACACGGCGTCGCTCGACACGCTGTACAACGGCGTCATCACCTTCGGCACCGACCAGCCCGTCTACCCGCCGTGGTACATGGGCGACAACCCCGGGAACGGCGAGGGCTTTGAATCCGCCGTCGCCTACGCCGTCGCCGACAAGCTGGGCTACGCCCGCGACGATGTGCGCTGGGTGCGGGTGCCGTTCAATGCCGCGCTGGCGTCGGGGCCGAAGGAGTTCGACGCCAGCCTCTCCGAGTTCTCGATCACCGAGCAGCGCAAGGCGGCCGTCGACTTTTCGACGCCGTATTTCGACGTCACGCAGGCCGTCGTCACCGTGAAGGCGTCGCCTGCGGCGCGGGTGCACAACGTCGAAGGGCTCAAGCCGCTGCGGCTGGGCGTTCAGGTCGGCACGACCAGCTACACCGCGGCCACGTCGGTGGGTGGTGTCCATCCCGTCACCGTCTACAACACCAACGGCGATGCGAAGCTCGCGCTCAGCGCCGGCGAGATTGACGCATTGGTCGCCGACGTGCCAACGGCGTTCACAGTGGCGAACGAGCTGCGCGACGGTCGCATCGTGGGTCAGTTACCCACTGCGCCAGGCGATGTCGAACAATTCGGAATCGTCCTCGACAAGGGAAGCGCGCTGACGCGCTGTGTCTCGTCGGCTGTCGACGCGCTTCGCGACGACGGCACGCTGACCGGGCTGCAAAACAAGTGGCTCAAAGAGGCGGGAAAGGCGCCCGTTCTCGGCTAGCCCGCGTTCGGCCCGGGCGCCAGCGACGCGCAGGCCTGCTCGGCCTTGTGCCAGGTGGCCTCGTCGGTGCCGGGCGGCGGTCCCGCGACCGGTCCGGGAGGAGCCGAGACACCGTGCTCTGAAAGGCATTTCGCGTAGGTGCCGTGTCCGCTCGGAGCCGTTGTCGAAGTCTGCTCCTGCGGTGCGTCGTTTGACGAACAACCCGCGATGATCACCGCCGCGGCGAGGACCGTGGCCAACGGAATTCTCGTCATCAGCCGACGAACCTCGACAGTCGGGCCGACAGATGCGGCACCAGTCCGCCGTCCGCGTCAACGCGCTCCTCGACGTAGGCCAAATCGCCCCCCTCAACAATTCCGTACAGCCGTTTCGCGCCACCCACGAGCATCCCGGACTGGCTGCGGGCCAGCGCGTCGGTGACGAGTTCCCATGACGACTGGGTGAGCGGGCTGCCGTAGAACAGCTCGACATAGCCCGCGGAATGCGCCAACAGCAGCTCGATCGCCTGGGATTCGGACGGATCAGTCGGGTCGTTCACGAACCGCCAGAAGCCGGACTCCCGCAGCCCCCGCTCCTGGTAGTCGCCGGACTCAGTCAGCCGCCACGACCGCGCCTCCCAGATCAGATAGTCGCCGCCGTCATGGGACACCACGATCTGCTGGCCGAAGCGATAATCGCCCCCGGCGGCGCGGCCCTCACCCTCGCCGCGCCATACGCCCACGAGCGGCAGCAGCGCCAGCAGGGCTTGGTTCAAGTCGGCGCCTTCGCGCAGATTCGCGGTGTCAGCCGGCGCCGGGAGATCGGAGAACACCGGAATGTTGCGCGCGGCAGTCTTCTTGGCCCGTTCGGCCGCGGCGGCCACTGCCCGGTCGCCCGAACCGCCGGCGACGGGGCTTTCCTCAGAGGTCACGATTCGTCGGTGATGAGCCGATAGAGCGCATATAGCGCGAACCAGGTGATGACCACGACTGTCGTCACAAGCAGGAGCTCGAAGAACAACACCACGGCGGCGAGTCTAGTCGCCGCTTTCGCCGTCAGGCGACCTTGACGTCGACCTCGTGGATGCCCGCGCCCGACGGCGCCACGCTGGCGTCGCCGTTGCCCGCGGGGGACAAGGCGCGCAGCGTCCACGTGCCGGGGGCCGCGAAGAACCGGAAGTCACCGGTGGCCGACGCGACGACCTCGGCGGTGAACTCGTCAGAAGCGTCCAGCAGGCGCACGAACGCACCGCCGACGGACTGACCGGCACCGTCGACGACGCGACCGGTGATCACCGTTTCCTTCTCGAGGTCAACGCCTGCCGGCAGCGTCTGGCCTTGCTTCGGTGCAGAGCACATATCAACTTCCCAACTCAATCGGGGCACCCACAAGGGAGCCGTATTCCGTCCAACTGCCGTCGTAGTTCTTGACGTTCTCGTGGCCCAGGATCTCCTGCAGCACGAACCAGGTGTGCGACGAGCGCTCACCGATCCGGCAGTACGCGATGGTCTCCTTCTTGCCGTCCAGCCCTGCCTCGGCGTACAACGTGGCCAGGTCGTCATCGGACTTGAACGTCCCGTCCTCGTTGGCCGCCTTGCTCCACGGAACGTTGATGGCGCCGGTGATATGCCCGGGCCGCTGACTCTGCTCCTGCGGCAGATGCGCGGGGGCCAGAATCTTGCCGGAGAACTCGTCGGGTGAGCGAACGTCGACGAGGTTCTTGTTTCCGATCGCGGCGATCACCTCGTCGCGGAACGCGCGGATCGAGTTGTCCGGCTGCTTGGCGGTGTAGCTGGTCGCCGCGCGGTTGACCGTGTCGGTGGACAGCGGCCTGCCGTCGAGCTCCCACTTCTTGCGGCCGCCGTCGAGCAGCTTGACGTTCTCGTGGCCGTAGAGCTTGAAGTACCAGTACGCGTAGGCGGCGAACCAGTTGTTGTTGCCGCCGTACAGGATCACGGTGTCGTCGTTGCCGATGCCGCGGTCGGACAGCAGCTTCGAGAACTGCTGGGCGTCAACGAAATCGCGCTTGACGGGGTCCTGCAGGTCGGTCTTCCAGTCCAGCTTGACCGCGCCGGCGATATGGCCGCCGTCGTAGGCGGAGGTGTCCTCGTCGACTTCGACGAAGACGGTGTTCGGCGCATCGAGATTGCTCTCGGCCCAGTCAGTCGTGACCAGGACGTCGGAGCGAGCCATGAAGGAAATCCTTTCGGTTGCTTTGATATTCGAGGTTTTACGCGGGGGTGGGTTGGCGGCGCAGTCGCACCACCAACGGGTAGAGCTGGCAGCCAAGGCAGATCGCGAAGGCGGCGTTGAGGAACGCGGCCACCAAGGCGAAACCGGTGGCGACGAGACCCAGCGCGGCAACGCCGGTGGCGAACCCGACGGTGCCGACGACGGCGAACACGAACCCGACCAGCTGGGCGAACTTCAGCGGTGGCACCGGCTCTTTTTCGGTGGCCGGGGCCAACCTCGGGGCGACGAGCTTCGCGAAGACCAGGCCGTATGGGTGGTTACGCGGGCCGGCGAGTGCGCCGATCGCGAAGACGACGGCCTGCAGGCCGAGGATGACGGCCGCGGCGACCAGGCTGAAGCTGGACACGATCAGCGTGATGACCAGAACCGCGGTGGTCACCCACGCCGCGAATCGGGGTCCTCGAACGTCGACCTGGTCGGGTGCATTGGTCTTCTCTGGCGATCCCAGTCTGGATGTCATGGCAGTCACACTCCTGTTGCGTCGGTCAGGGCTGGTTGGGAGCAGGCCACAAAGGGCTGCTCAGAGCGAGCGCGCGTGATCGCGCAGCTGAGCTCAGCAGCTACAACAACAACAGCAAGAACCCGCGACGCGGCACAGATCGACTGCACGGCGCTTGGTGAGAATCACCACAAGGCGGGCGGACACGCCCGACAGCTTACCGAACGACAGGGTGTTCAAGCCAATAGCGCGTCCAGCGCCGACCGCAGGTCAGCGGCGGTGGGGACGCCGGTGGTGCGGTACCGCTGACGGCCGTCGGCGTCGAAGATGAACGTCGTCGGCAGCGACAGCACCGAAAGTCGCCGGGCGGCGGCCGGATTGGCGTCCATATCGATCTCGACATGGGCCACCTCGGGCAGGTCGCCGCACACCTGGTTGACCACGCGTCGCACCCCCGCGCACGGTCCACACCACACCGCGCTGAAGTGCACAACCGTCGGTCCGGTGCGCGATAGGCCCAGATCGGAGGTGTCGACGGGCTCCACGACGGCGGTCGCGGTGGTCTCTTTGAGCAGCCCGGCCCTAAGGGCGATCAATCTGTTGATCACGTAGGCCACCCCCAGCGCCGCGATGAGCACGGCGATGACCACCACAAGTGAAGGGCTCATGACTGAGTGAACTCATCCAGCTTGATGGTTACTCCCTCGGCGATGCCCTCGATGATGACGTCGGACCCGCGCGCTCCCTCGCTGGTCGGCGCGAGGCCGAAGGGCAGCTTCTGCCCGGGCAGCGTGGTGGTGAAGGCGTCCAGCACAGCCTGCGTCTTGTCCTCGGGCACCTGCTGGTCGGCGGTGCCCGCTCCGGTCAGCACCCCCGTCGCGGTCAGCACAAGGGTGGTTTGCTCCGGGCCCGCGACGGACAGGTCGACCGCCACGCTGACCTTCTTGTCGAAGTCGGCGGCCTTGGGAGTGCCGGTGAAGACCAGGCCGTTGTTACTCGAGATACCCGACTCGGTGGTGCCGCCCGTGGGGTTGTTGGTTTCTTTGGGCGGCGCCTCCACCAGCAGGTCGGGGATGCCCATGAAGCGGCCGACGTGCGTGGAGTCGATGATGATCCGGCTCTCGACCTTGCGCACCGGCAGCGGGGTCTTGGTGTCGATCAGCCAAGAGTCCTTGGGAAGGTCGATGTCGTACAGGGTGGCCTCGTAGGAGACCCTGCCGGCCACAGGGTGACCAACTCCATTCGCACGGATCTCGATTTGGCCGTAGTGCCGGTTTCTCGCCTGCGAGATGAATGGGAAACCGATGATCCCGACCCATGGGTCGAAGGTGAGCCGCGCCTCGCTGCGGACCGCCCTGGCCAGGCGATATTCTGCGTAGATCGCCGCGCCAAAGTCGGCGCCGATTGCGGCGACCGCGACCACGGCAACGGCCGATATCAGCCCGATCAGCAGCTTGCGCACCCGCTTATTCTGGCCCACCGGTCGCACCTCTCCCCGCTCGGCGCGGCTAATCAACAGGTGACGGGTTATCGTTAGTGCACCGGTAACGCCCAGATGTCGGTTACGAATCTGGGAGGTATCCACAGACAGCGATGTCCGTCAATATCTGCCCGGCGCGCTGGAGGGCCCGTTGGATCTACTGCTATTAACCGCTGACCCGCATCCGGAGTCGGTACTGCCCTCGTTATCGCTGCTCGCCCACAACGTGCGAAATGCGCCCACCGAAGTGTCTTCTTTGCTAGAGGCAGGCAGCGCCGACGTCGCGATCGTCGATGCGCGTACCGACCTCGCTGCCGCGCGCGGCCTGTGCCGGCTGCTGGGCACCACCGGCACGTCGGTTCCGGTGGTGGCCGTGGTTAACGAGGGCGGCCTGGTTGCGGTCAACGTCGAGTGGGGGCTGGACGAAATTCTGCTCCCGACGACCGGACCCGCCGAGATCGACGCCCGCCTGCGGCTGCTGGTCGGTCGTCGCGGCGGGACGGCAAACCAGGAGAACGCCGGCAAGGTCAGCCTCGGCGAGCTGGTCATCGATGAGGGCACCTATACCGCCCGGCTGCGGGGACGGCCGCTTGACCTCACCTACAAGGAATTCGAGCTGCTGAAATATCTGGCCCAGCACGCGGGCCGGGTGTTCACCCGCGCTCAACTTCTGCAGGAGGTATGGGGCTACGACTTCTTCGGCGGCACGCGCACTGTCGACGTTCACGTGCGGCGGTTGCGCGCCAAGCTCGGCACCGAATACGAGTCGTTGATCGGAACGGTGCGCAACGTCGGGTACAAGGCCGTCCGACCCGCCCGTGGGCGGACCCAGGGATCGGACGTGCCAGACGACGTGGACGACTCGAGCGTCTATGATGCCGTCAGCCTGCCCGACGAGCTGGCTGATCCGCTGCACAGTCAGTGACCGCTCCCGAAATCCGTTGGCAGACCGGCCTTTCCGAGGATGACCAGCGTCGGATCCGGGACCTGATCGCCGCGGCGGGGAGTGCAGACGGCATTGCACCCGTCGGGGACCAGGTGCTGCGCGAGCTTTCGCACGACCGCACCCGACATCTGCTGGCGCTCGAGAGCGATCACGCCGGCAATTCCGTCGTCGGCTATCTCGATCTCGCCCCGGCCACCGAGGATGCTCCGGCGATGGCCGAGCTCGTAGTGCATCCCAAGCGGCGCAGGCGCGGCGTCGGCTCGGCGATGATCCGCACGGCGTTGGCCGAAGGCGGTGACGGCACACGGATCTGGGCACACGGCAACCTCGAGCCCGCGCGCATGACGGCGGAGGCCATCGGTCTCGTGCCCGTGCGCGAACTGCTGCAGATGCGTCGGGCGTTGACAGAACTGCCCCCGGTGAGGATTCCCGTCGGGCTGCGGATCGAGACCTACCGCGGACCGGAGGACGACGCCGAGCTGCTGCGGGTGAACAACGCCGCCTTCGCCTGGCACCCCGAACAGGGCGGCTGGACGGCCGCCGACATCGACGAGCGCCGCGGCGAGCTGTGGTTCGACCCCGACGGGTTGTTCATGGCGTACGACGAACAGAGCGGCGGGCTACTCGGGTTCCACTGGACCAAGGTGCATTCGGGCGACGTGGGTGAGGTGTACGTCGTCGGTGTCGACCCTGTCGCGCAGGGCCGCGGGCTCGGTGTTGCGCTCACCCTCATCGGACTGCATCACCTGGCCGAACGGCTGTCGGCCAGTGCCCAACCGACCGTCCTGCTGTATGTCGAGGCGGATAACTCGGCGGCCGTAAAGACTTATCGGCGACTGGGTTTCGACGTCTTCCACGTCGACGCCGCCTACGCGTCCCCAGTCCCTGATAATGCTGCGACCCGGTTGAACTAGCGGGACCTGTTCACTATCCGTTCATTCGTCTCCGCGGCGTCCACCGATGCCGGATACTTTGCCGAGAAGTTCAAAGCCGTCAATCGAAGTGGATAAGTGACGTTCACCAGCACCGCGAAGCGCCTCGGAACGACACTGTCCGCGACGGCAATCGCCGCGCTGACCCTGACCGCGTGCGGCAGCGACAACAACGCCGAAACCAGCGGGACGAGTGGCAGTGCCGGCACGTCAAGTGCGGCCGCGGAATGCGGTGGCAAGAACTCGTTGATCGCTGAGGGTTCGACGGCCCAGCAGAACGCGATCGCCGAGTTCAACAAGGTGTGGGGCCAGTCGTGCTCCGGCAAGAACCTGTCGTACAACCTGACCGGTTCCGGCGCGGGTCGCCAGCAGTTCATCGCGAATCAGGTTGACTTCGCCGGCTCCGACTCGGTGCTCCGGGACGATGAGGTCAAGCAGGCAGCCGATCGCTGCGGCGGCAATCCTGCGTGGAACCTCCCGCTGGTCTTCGGCCCGGTCGTGATGGCCTACAACCTCGACGGCGTCGACAAGCTTGTCGTCAACGGCGACGTGCTAGCCAAGATCTTCCAGGGACAGATCAGGAACTGGAACGACCCCGCCATCGCCGCGCTCAACAGTGGCACGAACCTGCCCGACACCGGCATCAGGCCGATCTACCGTTCGGATTCGTCGGGCACGACCGACAACTTCCAGAAGTACCTGGGTGTGGCGGCGCCGCAAGCCTGGACCAAGGGCGCGGACAGCGAGTTCCAGGGCGGCGCAGGTGAGGGCGCGCGGAAGTCCGCCGGTGTGGTACAGGCGGTTCAGAACACCCCGGGCGCGATTGGGTACGTGGAGAAGGGCTTCGCCCAGCAGGTTGGGGTGCCGTTTGCTCAGATCGACAACGGCGCAGGTGCGGTGGAGCTCACCGACGAGTCGGCAAAAACGGCCGTCAACGCCGCCAAGTTCGCCGCAGAGGGTAATGACCTGGCGCTGGATCTGAACTCGCTGTACGGCACCAGGGAGCCGGGTGCTTACCCCCTGGTGTTGGCGACCTATGAGATCGTCTGCTCGAAGGGCTACGACGCCGATACGTCCGCAGCGGTCAAGTCGTTCCTGATGGTTTCCGCCAACCAGGGGCAGGCGGGGCTGTCGGCCGCCGGATACGTGCCGTTGCCGGATGCGTTCAAAGAACGTCTCGTCAAATCCATTGACGCAATTGGGTAGTTGCCTGGCGCAGCGCTCGGTCAGCGAAACTGGGCCGCTCAGTGCAAGGAGCGGAGAGTGACCCGGTCACGGCAGAGCTCCATGCGCTATTTCGGTTGAATGTTGGGGACGAGGCGCTCGATCCTTGCGGTGAGAGCATCGACCGTGCGATCGAATGCTTTAGCCGTCGACGACCGACCAGGATCGGGAATCGACCAGTGGATACGCGCGATGTCACTCGGGAGTTCCTCGTGGGCGTGATCGCACACCGCGATCACCAGATCTCCGGCCGAAAGGACATCGTCGATATGCTGCGGACGGCTTACGCGAAGGGATAACTCATGTCGCCGTGCCGCAGCGATAGCTCCGGGGTGCACGTCGGCGGCGGGGTGGGTGCCCGCGGAAGCCGCAGGCAGTGCTTGATGGCGGTGCCAAACCGCGACAGCTAGTTGACTTCGCGCCGAGTTTTCGGAGCACACGAATACGATGCGTTCTGCTTTCCGCGCAGCCTTTGGCACCATCGCTTCAAGCGCCTCGACGTTGAGGCTCAGATAGGTGCGCCGGCGATCGCCCTCGGAGCGGGACCGTCGTACCACGTCGGCTTTCTCAAGCACCCTCAGATGGTGGGCCAAGAGGTTTGAGGGGATGGACAAGAGCAGTTGAAGCTCCGATGGCGACGCGTCGCCCAGTATCAATCGGTCGACGATCGCCAGTCGACCTGCGTCACCCAGGGCGGCGTGAATTGACGCTCGCTGAGATGCATCGGCGCTTATCTCAATAGTCATTGACTCAATAATGTTTGCGCTGACTTAGAAGGTCAACCGTGGGCTGGGATTTCGTCGTCCGAAGCCCTTAACCGATTCACCTTCCGTTCACCATCAATAGGCCGCCCGTTCACAGCAGGCCCTTAGGTTCGTGAGCCGAGCAGCTATCAATCCTGCTTGGCGGGGCGACCAGCTCCGTCGCTTTCCTTGACCTCTGGTGGCGGTCTGTAACGTCCGTTTACCTCACATCACGAAGGAGCCACGTGAAGCCCAATCGAGTTGGTGTAGCGGTGAGTGTGATGGCCGCTGGTGCACTGATGCTGTCGGCCTGCGGGAGCGACAACAACACCAGCAGCTCTGGCAACACGTCAGGCGGCGGAACCTCGGGAGCTAGCGCGTCCGGCGTCAACTGCGCCGGCAAGAAGGCGCTGAAGTCCAGTGGATCGTCCGCGCAGGCCAACGCCGTGACCCGGTTCGTCACCGCCTATGAGTCGGCGTGCCCGGGTTACACCCTCAACTACACCTCAAGCGGATCCGGCGCTGGTGTCTCGGAGTTCATCGGCACACAAACCGATTTCGGTGGCTCCGATTCGCCCCTGAATGCGGAAAAGGGTGAGGTCGACAAGGCAAAGGCGCGCTGCGGCGGCGCCGACGCGTGGAATCTGCCTGCGGTTTTCGGCCCCATCGCAGTCACCTACAACTTGCCGGGTGTTGACGGCTTGGCGCTCGACGGGCCGACGCTGGCCAAGATCTTCAACGGTGCGGTCACAACCTGGAATGCGCCCGAGATTGCCGCACTGAACTCCGGCAAGACGCTGCCCGGCGACAAGATCAACGTGGTCTTCCGCAGCGACGAGTCCGGTACCACCGACAACTTCCAGAAGTATCTGGACGCCGCGTCGGACGGCGCGTGGGGTAAGGGCGCCGGAAAGACGTTCAACGGCGGTGTCGGCGAGGGTGCCAAGGGCAACGAGGGAACATCCGCGGCGATCAAGAGCACCGCGGGGTCGATCACCTACAACGAATGGTCCTACGCGACGAAGCAGGGCCTGCAAATTGCGGACATCGTTACGTCCGCCGGTCCTGATCCGGTGAAGTTGTCGGCCGAGAGCGCTGGGAAGTCGATCGATTCGGTCAAGATCAAGGGCGAGGGCAACGACCTCGTGCTCGACACTTCCTCGTTCTACAAGCCCACTGTGGCTGGCGCGTACCCGATCATCCTCGGAACCTACGAGATCGTCTGCTCGAAGTACCCCGATGCTGACGTGGCACCTGCCGTCAAGGCGTTCCTGACAGTTGCTATCGGTGACGGTCAGAAGGGCTTGGAGGAGGCCGGGTACATCCCAGTTCCGGACACGTTCAAGGCGAAGCTGAGCGACGCCATCAATGCAATCTCCTAGTCAAAGGCAGTAATGACTTTGAGGCCTGACCCGACTGCCGTGGGCTCGTCAACAAAGGGGGCGAGCCCACAGCAGATCGGGGATACTCACGATATGTCGCCCACGCCAATGCCGGCGTCCCGCCTGAGGGGCGCCCGCCGATGGGGCGACACCATCTTCCACTCGATCGCAGTCGCCGCGGGCGCGACCATCATTGGCGTGATCGCGCTGATGGGCCTTTTCCTGTTGATCCGCGCGGTTCCGTCGCTCGCGGCGAACCACGCGAATTTCATCACCAGCTCGCAGTTCGTCACCACCGACGAGAACGATCTACGCTTCGGCATCGCCGATCTCTTTCGGGTCACCCTGCTCAGTTCGGTCTTCGCTCTGGTGATAGCGGTACCGATTGCGATTGGCATCGCGACATTCTTGACGAACTACGCACCACGCCGATTTGCGCGCCCTTTTGCCATCCTGGTTGACCTGCTCGCGGCGGTGCCCTCGATCGTGTTCGGTCTGTGGGGCATCTTCGTGTTGGCGCCCAAATTGGAGCCGGTCCAACGGTTCCTCAACGAGAACCTCAACTGGATTTTCTTGTTCGGCAACGGCAATGTGTCGCTGGCGGGCGGAGGCACAATTTTCACTGCGGGCGTCGTGCTGGCGGTGATGATCCTGCCGATCATCACGTCGGTTTCCAGGGAGGTTTTCAGCCTTACCCCGAAGGGTCATGTCGAGGCGGCCCAGGCGCTTGGAGCCACCAAGTGGGAAGTCATCCGGATGACGGTGTATCCCTACGGGCGGAGCGGAATGATCGCCGGATCGATGCTGGCCCTGGGGCGTGCACTGGGTGAGACGGTTGCCGTGCTGATCATTCTGCGCACTGCCGCACAAGCCGGACACTGGTCGCTGTTCGACGGCGGTTACACCTTCGCGTCCAAGATCGCCTCGGCGGCAGCGGAATTCAGCTCACCGCTGCCAACTGGTGCCTACATCGCGGCTGGCTTCGTGCTGTTCGCCCTGACTTTCGTTGTCAACGCGGTTGCCCGACTGGCGGCCGGAGGAAGGGTGAGCGGAGGATGACCGATACCACGCTTGAAACCCCACTGAAGGGGCCGGCCTTTCACCCCATCAGCGCCAACCGGAAGCTCAAGAATCGGTTCGCGGAAACGCTGTTCGCGGCATCGTTCTTGATCGCGATGGTGCCGCTGGTCTGGGTCCTCTACACGGTGGTTGAGCGCGGGTTCCGAGCCGTCGCCTCATCGGCGTGGTGGAGCAGGTCGCTGGCCGGCGTCTTACCCGAACAAGTTGCAGGCGGTGTGTACCACGCCATATACGGCACGATCATTCAGGCTGCGATCGCCGCGTTGCTTGCAGTTCCCCTAGGCATCATGGCGGCGGTATTTCTGGTGGAGTACGGCCGCGGGTGGTTCGCACGGACGACGACATTCATGGTCGACATCCTGGCTGGCGTGCCGTCGATCGTGGCGGCACTGTTCATCTTCGCGCTGTGGATCGCCACGATGGGCTTCGAACAGAGCGCCTTCGCGGTATCCCTGGCTTTGGTTCTGTTGATGCTCCCGGTTGTGGTGCGAAACACCGAAGAGATGCTCAAACTGGTTCCCGACGAGCTACGGGAGGCCGCGTTTGCGCTTGGCGTTCCAAAGTGGAAAACCATCGCGAGGATCGTCGTGCCAACAGCGCTGCCGGGGATCATCAGCGGCATCCTGCTGGCGCTGGCCCGGGTGATCGGTGAGACGGCGCCGGTGCTGGTATTGGTCGGCTACGCGAGGTCGATCAATTACGACCCGTTCGAGGGCAACATGGCATCGCTGCCGTTGCTGATCTACACCGAACTGATCAACCCAGAGCCAGCCGGACGGCTGCGGGTATGGGGTGCGGCGCTGACGCTGATCCTCATTGTGGCGGCGCTGTACATCGCGGCAGCGTTCGTGATCCGGTTCCTCAATCGAAATCGGTCCTGACCAGAGCTATTAGGAGCGGACATGGCCAAACGTATCGACTGCAAAGATCTCAATATCTACTACGGCTCGTTTCACGCCGTCGCCGATGTCGCACTATCCGTCCCGCCGCGCAGCGTGACGGCCTTCATCGGGCCGTCGGGATGCGGTAAGTCGACCGTACTGCGAACGCTGAACCGCATGCACGAAGTGCTGCCTGGTGCCAGCGTCCAGGGTTCAGTGCTACTGGACGGCGAGGACGTCTACGGCGCCGGAGTCGACCCGGTGAGTGTCCGCAAGACCATCGGCATGGTGTTCCAGCGGCCAAACCCGTTCCCCACCATGTCGATAAAGGACAACGTGGTGGCAGGGCTGAAGTTGCAGGGCGTGCGTGGCAAGAAGACCCTCGACGAGGTAGCCGAGAAGTCACTCAAGGGCGCGAACCTGTGGAACGAGGTCAAGGACCGTCTGGACAAACCCGGCGGCGGCCTATCCGGCGGCCAGCAGCAACGCCTGTGCATCGCCCGCGCCATCGCCGTCCAGCCCGACGTGCTGTTGATGGACGAGCCGTGCTCGGCGCTGGACCCGATCTCGACGCTGGCGATCGAGGATCTCATCGCGGAGCTGAAGCAGGACTACACGATCGTGATCGTCACGCACAACATGCAGCAAGCCGCCCGGGTGAGTGACCAGACCGCGTTCTTCAACCTCGAAGCGACGGGCAAGCCCGGCAAGCTCATCGAGATCGACGACACCGAGAAGATCTTCTCCAACCCGCGCGAGAAGGCCACCGAGGACTACATCTCCGGCCGATTCGGCTAAGGAGTCAGAACCACTCGGGTGCCCGACGGCTCGGCCGTCGTCCACGCCTGTTCGACCTCGGTCAGTGGGCGGACCGCGGTGCGCAGATGCAACTCGCCCGAGGCCACCATGTCGAACAGCCGCGGAAGGGCGTGCGTTCGCACGTGCCCCATGACCTCGGGTGGGACACTGCCGATTCCGACGCCGGAGATGACGATGCCGTTGCCGCGCAGAATGCCCGCGGGCAGCGTCATCGTCGGGCCTGCCATCGAGCCGATCTGGATGAACCGGGTCGCATGGAAATGCGCCGCGGGATGGCTGGAGCTCAGCGCGGCCAGCACGCGCTCTGCCGGTTCGCCCCACAGATAGTCGAGGACAGCGTCGAACGGCCGCTCGGCGTGCATGGCGGCCATCTCGGCCTCGAACTCATCCCCGCCGAGGACGATGGCGTCGTCGGCGCCGACGGTTCTCAACCAGTCCAACCGCGCGACGTCGCGTCCGACCGCCACTACGCGTCCCGCGTCGAACACGGTCTTGGCCAACTGAACGGCCATCGATCCCGTCACCCCGGTGGCGCCGAGGACCAGGATGTGGTCGCCCGGTTTGGTCGCCGCGCCGTGCTCGAGCGATGTCCACGCCGAGATCCCGGGGTTCGGGATCGCGGCGGCGACCACGGAGTCCACCGCGACGGGCAACTCGACGAACCCGTGCGGGCTGATCAGCGTCTTCTCGGCCATCATGCCGTAGGGCGATACCGCACCCGTGTAGACGCGGCGCCCGTCGTCCAGCCGCGCCACGCCGTCGACGCCCGGCACCGCAGGCAGCCGTATCTCCTTGCTGGCGTAGTGGTTTCCCGACATCAGGCCGCGGGTGAGGTTGGTCAGCGCGGACGCTTCGACCGCCGCGACGACGGCTCCGTCGCGTGGCTGCGGATCGGGGAAGTCGGTGTAGCGCGGGGTCTCGCCCCACTCAGCGACGACAGCTGCCTTCATGGCCGACTCCTTTCGTTTCACGAGAGATAGTTTCTAGCGAAACAATATACCTTCTGGCCGTCGCGTGGCAAGATAGTTTCCGTGAAAACCAAGTCGGCGCTCATTTCGGACATCAACGACCTGCTCGGTGCCGTCGGCGACAAGTTCGAGGCAGACGAGGACGGCGATGCCGAGCGCGACTTCATGGCTCAGCGCTGCCCGCGTCGGTTGCAAGCCGCGGTGCGGTCCCTGCCGACGCTGTCCATGCACCTGCTGGCAGGCATTGCCGACGGACCCGTCAGCGTGGTCGGGCTGGCGGCACGGTCGGGGCAGCTGAAGGGCACCGTGTCCAAACACGTGCAGCGGCTCGTCGAGGCCGGCCTGGTGGTGCGCTCGCCAATCCCTGGCAACCGCAAGGAGATCGAGCTGACATTGACCGCGGACGGTGAGCTCGTCACCGAAGCGCATCGGCTGCTTCATGACGAGATGGCCCAAGGGCTGCGCGATTTCTTGCAGCGCTACTCCAATACGGACTTGGAGGTGCTGGTCAAGGTGCTGCGGGACCTGATGGCGGCGCGCAAGATCGGTGTCCGCATCACCGCTGGGGAATAGCGCCAGCGCTGTGCCGTTCGTATCTGTTATGAGCAAGGCAGTTCGGTTCGATCAGTTCGGCGACATCGATGTGCTCGACGTGCGCGATGTCGAGCGACCTCAGCCGGGGGCCGGCGAGGTCCTCGTGCAGGTGAAGGCCGCCGGGATCAACCCCGGCGAGGCCGCCATCCGCAAAGGCCTCATGCGGGACATCTTCCCGACGACTTTCCCGTCAGGACAGGGCAGCGACTTCGCGGGCGTGGTCGCCGAAACAGGCTCGGACGTCGACGAATTGAGCGTCGGCGACGAGGTGATCGGCTTCAGCGATAAGAGGGCCAGCCACGCCGAGTTCGTCGTCGTGCCCACGGAGAACCTCACCGCCAAACCGGCGGCGGTGTCGTGGGAGGTGGCAGGCGCGCTCTATGTCGCGGGCACCTCCGCGTACGCGGCCGTGCGCGCGGTCGACCTCGCGCAGGACGACGTCGTGGTGGTCGCAGGCGCCGCGGGAGGTGTCGGCTCGATCGCGGTGCAGTTAGCGGTCGATTCCGGTGCCACGGTCATAGGTATCGCGGGCCCGTCGAACGACGAGTGGCTGCGCACGCACGGCGTCATCCCGGTGAACTACGGCGACGAGCTGGCCGAGCGGGTAAGGGCCGCGGCTCCCACCGGACGGGTCGACGCCTTCCTGGACTTCTTCGGCGGAGGTTATGTGGAGCTGGCGGTTGACGAGCTGGGCGTCGCGCCTGACCGAGTGAACACGATCATCGATTTCGCCGCCGCCGAGCAATTCAAGGTGCGGACGGCGGGCAATGCAGACGCCGCGAACGCCGGTGTGCTGGCCGAGCTCGCGGCACTGGTCGCCGACGGCAGGCTGGAGGTGCCGATCGCCGAGGTGTTCGCGCTCGACGACGTCCGAGAGGCTTATCGCATTCTCGAAGAGCGGCACACAAGGGGCAAGCTCGTCCTGCGGCCGTAAGCGCGGTCAGCGCGGCGCTGGGAGTTCCTCTTCGTCGGGGAATCTGCCGGTGGCCTGGAAGATGACCCGGCGCGCCACCTCGACGGCGTGGTCGGCGAACCGTTCGTAGAACCGGCTCAGCAACGTCACGTCGACGGCCGCTGTGACACCGTGCTTCCATTCCTTGTCCATCAGCACCGTGAAGAGGTGACGATGGAGGTCGTCCATCGCGTCGTCTTCCTCGCTGATTCGCCCGGCCTTCTCGGGGTCGCGAGTGAGCAGCACTTCCTGCGCGCTGTTGCCCAGTTCCACCGCCACCCGGCCCATCTCGGCGAAGTAGCCGTTGACCTCTTCGGGCAGGGCGTGCTGAGGATGACGACGCCGGGCGATCTTTGCGACGTGCAGCGCCAATGCGCCCATCCGGTCGACATCGGCGACGATCTGGATGGAGCTGACGATCGCCCGCAGATCCCCGGCCACCGGCGCCTGCAACGCAAGCAGCACGAACGCCGATTCCTCGGCGCGCGCGCTCATCGCGGCGATTTGCTCGTGGTCGGTGATCACCTGTTCGGCCAGCATCAGGTCGGCCTGTAGCAGGGCCTGGGTCGCGCGCTCCATGGCTACACCTGCCAGCCCGCACATTTCGCCGAGCTGGTTGGTTAGCGCGTCTAGCTGCTCGTGGTACGCCGTTCGCATATGCCCAGCCTACGGGCTGATCCGGTGAATCGTCACGACGTGCATGGTGAACGAAAGGTGAATGCCAACTGCCCAAACCCGACGCATCGCGGGGGTGCCGTTCCGGCTATTCGCAGGTGGTGTCGGCCGCGTTGGTGACCGACAGGTCCTCGGGCAGTTGCGTCGGGGCGCTCGCGCCACCGTGCAGCACATGGACCTGCACCGACGAGCCGCTCGGCTGGGGCGGGTTCACGGCCGAAAAGTCGGGTCCCAGCACCACCTGCACGGTGGTGCCTTTGCCGTTGACGCGCTCGATGGTCGGCTGGGAGAAGGCCGATGCCACGGTGGCGGCGGCTTCCTCGTTGCCCGGCGAGAAGAACACGGTCGTGGAGTCCACCTGGCCGGGGTAGTCGTTGGGGGACTCGACCTTGAAGCCTTGCTGTTGGAGTTCGCTGGCCGCGGTGGCGCCCAGCCCGTCCTGGCCCGTCGAATTCGACACCTGCACGGTCACCGACGATGGTTCGGTGGTGACGGCGTCGACCACCTCGCTGGCCTCAGTGGTGGCCTCGGGCTTCGGCGCTTCGCTCGTCGGCGACTCGGGGGTCTGGTTCGTCATCGACTCCGGCGTGCCCGGCACAGGAGTGTTGTCGGCGTTCTTCTCTTGGGGCAGCGGGTCGTCGTTGATTATCGCGTCGAAGATCGCCCGGTTGTCTTCCGCGCGCAGATGCTCGTTTCCCCACTCGTCCATGTAGCCCGTGGTCGGCACGGTCAGGAAGGTGATGCGCCCGGCGGCGACGTTCTGCAGCGACTGGCCGAGCTGCACGAGGTCTTTGGTGCCGATGTTGTCGACGGAGCTGTCGTTGATGAACTGGTTGACCACGTCATTGAGCTTGTTCAGGGAGAAGAAGACCTCTTTGGAGATCAGCGAGCGCAACAACGACGACAGGAACAGCTGCTGGCGCTTGATGCGGCCGTAGTCGCCGTTGGTTTCGGTGGTCACCTGCCGGGCGCGCACGTATTGCAACGCGGTCTGCCCGTCGATCATCTGGCGGCCGGCGTTGGGCAGCACCGTGCCCAGCTCGTAGTCCTCCAGCGGGGTGGTACTGCATACCTCCACACCGCCGAGTGCGTCGACCATCTTGGAGAAGCCGGCGAAGTCGACTGCCATGAAGCGGTTGATGGACAAGCCCGACAACTTCTGGATGACCTTGACGAGACACTTGGGGCCGCCGAAGGAGTACGCCGAGTTCAGCTTGGTCTCGGTGTAAACCTCGTCGGGGCCGTAGGTGCCGGTCTGGTCGTCGTAGAGCGCACCGTATTCGCCCGTCTCGGGATTCCACGCCTCGCACTTCATGGGCTCGATGTTGAGGTCACGCGGAAACGACACTGCCACAACGCGTTCGCGGTTGGCCGGAATGTTGACCAGCATGATGGTGTCGGAGCGGGTACCGCCCGCGTCCTCTGTGTTGCCTGCGCCCATTTCGGCGTTCTTGCCGTAGCGGCTGTCCACGCCGACGATGAGGAAGTTCTCGTCGCCGTACTGTGCGTTGGGGTCGATGATGTCGTGCGAATTCGGATCCAGCGCCGAGATCCGGTTCATCATGTTGTTTTTCGCGGACTGCCATTGCCAGGCGCCGCCGGTCATCGCCAGTGCAAGCACGGCGAAGACCGCGGCCAGGGAGCGGCCCGCCAACATGACCCTCCGCTTCGCCTTGGGCTTCTTCGGCGGCGCGACAGGTCCTTCGAGAGCCTCGCCGATCCGTTCCGGCGCGACGCGCTCAGCGCGGGCTTGCCGCAATGCCGCCAGGTCGGGAAGCTCGTCGGCGTAGGACACCAAGGGGATGACCTCGGTGTCCGGATCGGATGGGTCTGCGATTCGCGGTTGCGGGGGGCGAAGTGGCCGGGGCTGTCGCGGTCGCCGAGGGGGCGGTGGCGGCTTGGGCGCGGGCATCGCCGGGGGCTCGGGGGCGGCATGCCGGCTCGGCAGATCCGGACTCGTGCCGGTGATCTTGGCGATGAGGTCGGCCACCGTGACGCCGTCGGTGTGGTTACCGGTTTCCGCGGAGGCGTCGGCGGCCTCGGGCTCGCCGACGGCTTGGCGCTCCCACGGCGCGGCGGCGCGCGGCGGCCGCGGATTTCGGGTAAGCCACTGGTTAGCGCCGTTGAGATCGGACGCACGAGGGCGGCCAGGAGTGGCGTTATCGCCGTCACTCATGTCCCTGGTGGCCTCCGACCTTGTGAGCAGCATGCGCGTCGGTGCGCTGGAGTCGCTGCGCCGCCGCCGCCTGCTTCAGCGGCGTTATCTGTGGCCCCGCGATTTGGAGCCATCTATCGACGGACTCATATCGTACTTAGAGATCCTGAGAGACGTAATGTCGAGATGGTCTCGGTTCACCCACCGGAGTGCATCACATCGGCTCCGGTGGGCACGGTGCAGTCATCGGGGTCCGCCAGCCAACCGTCGGGAAGTGCCACCGATGCCGGTGAACCCTGCCGCCCGCGCGGGCCGGCGGCGGCCGCGGGAAAGGGCACGTCGGGGTCCAGCGTGCCGAGCAGCCCGTCGAGTTCGCCCAGCGTCTTGACCAGCGCCAACGCCCGCCGAAGGTCAGCACCGGCGGGAAACCCGTGCAGGTACCACGCGACGTGCTTGCGGATGTCACGCATGGCCTTGTCCTCGCCGAAGTGGAGGGCGAGCAGCTCACCGTGCCTGCGGATGATGTTTGCGACCTCACCCAGCGTCGGCGGCGTCGGGCTCTGCCGCCCGGTGAAGGCGTCGGACAGCTCGGCGAACAGCCATGGCCGGCCCAGGCAGCCGCGGCCGATGACGACGCCGTCGCATCCGGTGGCGGCCATCATCGCCAGCGCGTCATCGGCGTCGAAGATATCGCCATTGCCGAGCACGGGAATGTCTCTGACCTGGTCCTTGAGCCGGGCAATCTGTTCCCAGTCGGCGGTTCCGGAGTAGCGTTGCGCCGCGGTGCGGGCGTGCAGCGCGACGGCCGCGGCGCCTTCCTCGGCGGCGATGCGGCCCGCGTCGAGATGGGTGTGGTGGGTGTCGTCGATGCCGATCCGGAATTTCACCGTGACCGGGACATCCGAACCTTCCGTCGCCCGCACCGCGGCGGCCACGATCTGCCCGAACAGCCTGCGCTTGAAGGGCAACGCGGCGCCACCGCCCCTGCGGGTCACCTTGGGCACCGGGCAACCGAAGTTCATGTCGATGTGATCGGCCATGTCCTCGTCGACGATCATCTTCGCCGCGGCATAGGTGTTGTCGGGATCGACCGCGTAGAGCTGCAGTGAACGCGGAGACTCGTCCGGCCCGAACGTCGTCATGTGCAGGGTGACCGGATGGCGTTCGACAAGGGCACGGGCCGTCACCATTTCACAGACGTACAGCCCGCTGACCGTGCCGGACCGGGCGAGTTCAAGTTCGCGACACAGGGTGCGGAATGCGACGTTCGTCACACCGGCCATCGGCGCCAGCACGACGGGGCTGGCCAGTGCGATTGGCCCGATCCGCAACCCAGCGCGGGAGTCGGTCAGGAGCCCGATGACGCAAGAACCCTTTCGCCGGTCAGCTTTTCGGCCTTCTTGGCCACCCGCTCCTTGCGCTTCTGCTTGGCGATCTCGAACTTGTCGCATGCCTCTTCGAGCTCCTCGATGAGCAGCCCGAGGTCGTCTCGCATGCGAGCGGCCTCGCCGGTGAAGTCGTCGCGCTCGAAGATGCGCCACTTCTTCAGTACCGGCATCACCACGTCATCCAGATGGATGCGCGGGTCGTATACGCCGCCGACGGCGATGATCACGGCCTTGCGCCGGAACTCCGGAACGGTGAAGCCGGGCATCTTGAAGTTGCGCAGCACCCGGTGCAGCGACTTCATCGCCTGGTTGGGCGCGATCTCCAGACCCGCCTCACTGACGTCCCGGTAGAAGATCATGTGCAGGTTCTCGTCGCCCGACACGCGCTGCAGCAGCTGGTTGGCGATCGGCTCGTCGCACGCCTTGCCGGTGTTGCGGTGCGAGACGCGGGTGGCGAGTTCCTGGAACGTCACGTAGATGACGGAATCGAACAGGCTCTCGGCGAAAAGGTCGCCCTGCTGGTTCTGTCCCGGGCTGAAGCCGCGGGTCACCTGCTCGATGCGGACCGTCTCCAGCGCAACTGGGTCGACGGCACGCGTGACGACGAGGTAGTCGCGCAGCGCGATGCCGTGCCGGTTCTCCTCGGCGGTCCAGCGGTTGACCCACTGGCCCCATGCGCCGTCCATCCCGAAATTCATCGCGATCTCGCGGTGGTAGGACGGCAGGTTGTCCTCGGTCAGCAGGTTTTGCACCATCGCCGTCTGAGCGACCTCGGAGAGCTGAGACTGGCCGGGCTCCCAGTCCTGGCCGCCCAGCGCGTAATAGTTCTTGCCGTCCGACCACGGGATGTAGTCGTGGGGGTTCCAGTCCTTGGTCATCGAGAGGTGCCTGTTCATGTTCTTCTCGACGACAGGCTCGAGCTCGCGCAGGAGCTGCAAGTCGGTCATGTCCTGCGACATGGCGCCTCCATTTATCTGTACCTGTTGGTTGCACGCAATATATCTGTGTATCCCGGTGACATCAAGTTTGCACGGGGAGTGTCACAGCGCAGAAAGGTCACGGTTTCGCCCGCCGATTCTGCCGAATTATTGGGACGCCGTACCCGGCGGTACTGCTCGCGGGTTGGGCCGGTCGGCGGTATGGTTCGTCCAGGCAGTTCAAAGCAATCCGAACCGCGCTGAACTCCTGGCAACCGTAGACCTTAGACATAGGTGGGCATGTGAAGAAGATCATCATTTCGGCCAGCACCGTCGGCGCCGCAGGAGTTGCGGGCGCGCTGGGGCTGTTCGGCGCAGGCATCGCCTCCGCTGCTCCGGACGTGGTGGGAATGACCTACACCGACGCGGTTTCGGCGATCGAGGACGGCGGCGGCACGGCGAAGATCTCGGTGACCGTCGGCGACCGCCAGGACGCGATGGGTGACTGCCTTGTCACCAATGCCACCGATGCGCCCTTCGTACGCGATTCCGGGGGTTCGTTCGGGCACGCCGACGGCGAGGTTCTGCTTGCCCTGAACTGCAATCGCGGAGCCGCGACGGCCACCACCCCTGGCGCCTCGCTGGCGAGCCCGGAGGGCCGCGCGTTCCAGGCCAAGGCTGAGGAGCAGGCCGCCGCGGAGCAGAACCAGCAGGATGAACTGGCGCAGGCCGGCGCGACGCCCGGTGACGCGTCGCCCCAAATCCCGACGGGCTAGTAGCTCGATACCCGGCTGAGCAGCATGTCGACGCAATAGTCGATGAACTGCTCACGGCTGGCCGCCAGCCGGCCGTTCAGATAAGCGGTGAACAGCGCCGTCAATGCACCGATCAGGCCGGTGGCGACCATCGCCTGCACGGCCGGTTCCGTGATGCGGGTCAGCTTGTGCTGCAGCAGTTCGATGAAGCTGGGCATCCAGTCCGCACCGGACCGAGTCAGCACCGGCTCCACCGCCGGCGCCAGCAGCAGCACCCGGCCACGCGTGGGGTCGTCGACCATCAGCGCGACGAACCGTTCCACCGCGTCGCGCGCGTCGGTGGACGACGTCAGGGTGGACATGGCCCGCGCACAGACGTCGTCGTAGACGGCGCGAACGAATTCGTCTCGGTCCGAGAAGCTTTCGTAGAAGTAGCGCTCGGTAAGCCCGGCCGCCCTGCACACCGCACGAACGGTCAGGGCGGGCCCGCTCTCGCTGCCGAGCAGGCCGACGCCGGCGGCGATCAGATCGTCGCGGCGCAGCGCCTGACGGTCCTCGAGCGGAACGCCCGACCATCGGCCCCGTCGTTGACCCGCAGCCACATCACTCCTAGAATCAAGCTGACAACGCACGTAGTCAGAATCTCGTCTGACGCCGATCGGAAGCACACCAGTGACCCAAGATACGTCTGAGGCATGCCCGGTGACCAGCAGGAGTACACCTGCCGCGGCTGGTTGCCCAGTCACATCGGGAGGGTATGACACCCTGCCGGAGCCGCTCGGCCCCGACTCGTTGACCTGGAAGTACTTCGGCCAGTGGACCGGCATGTTGCAGGGCTCCTGGGCCGGTTCGATGCAGAACATGCATCCGCAGTTGGGCGCGGCCGTCAAGGATCACTCGATCTTCTTCATGGAGCGGATGCCGCGGCTGTACCGGTCGGTGTATCCGATCGGCGGCGTGGTGTTCGATGGCGATCGCGCCCCCAAGACCGGCGCCGAGGTCCGCGACTATCACGTCGGCATCAAGGGCGTCGACGAGCAGGGCCGCCGGTACAGCGCACTCAATCCCGACGTCTTCTACTGGGCCCACGCGACATTCTTCAAGTCCGTCCTCTTGGCCGCGGAGCGGTTCAGGGGTGGGCTGACCGAAGACCAGAGGCGGCAGCTCTTCGACGAGCACGTCGCCTGGTATCGCATGTACGGCATGAGCATGCGCCCGGTGCCCGAGACCTGGGAGGACTTCCAGGAGTACTGGGATCACATGTGCCACAACGTGTTGGAGAACAACTGGGCAGCGCGTGAGGTGCTCGACCTGTCCACCATGACCAGGCATCCGTCGCTGGCCTGGATTCCGGATCGGCTGTGGCGACTGAACCTGAAAGTGATGGAGCGCTTCCTGCTGTTCGTCACCGTCGGCCTCTACGATCCGCCAGTTCGTGAGCTGATGGGCTATACCTGGTCGTCGCGCCAGGAGTGGCTGCACCGTCGATTCGGGAACCTCGTGCACATCGTCACCAAGCTGACGCCCACGCGCATGATGATGCACCCACGCAAGCGCAGCGCATACGACCGGGCGACCGGCCGGCTACCCGCGGACTCGCCGCTGGTGGAAACTCCTGCGCGCAACCTGCCACCGGTCGGGCACCGCGACGACGGAAAGCATTACTGCCCGAACGTCGCAGCGGTGTAGCCGGTCCACACCCCGCCATCGAAATAGCGCAACTGACAACGGTTTTGCGGATCGGGAAACCATCCCGGCTGCACGGGCGGATAGCGGCCGAACACCCCGCGCGGATCGCCGCACAGATTCAGCCGATGCTCGTACTCGGCGCGGGCGCGCAGGCCGGCATCGCGGAGCGCGTTGGCCCGTCTGCGCCGGCGGATGGCAATGGCCAGCCAGGCGACGCCCGCCGCGGCGACGAGAACATAGGACCCCGTCCACATCAGCCAGACCGTGAACACGGCCGCCCCGCCCGCAACCAACGGGTGGCGATGCCAGAACGGCTGGCGAATACGCTGGTAGAGCATCGCCTTGATGGTACCCACCGCCTACGGGCTGGGTCGATGGCCCGGGTGGCGCTAGCGTTGGCCTATGCAGGCGCCAGAAATTCTTGGCGGCCGCTACGAATTGCGGGGAATTCTGGGCCGCGGTGGGATGGCCGAGGTTCGCGACGGCTGGGATACCCGCTTGGGCCGAGCCGTCGCGGTCAAGCTGCTGCATCCCGTGTTCAGCGCGGACCCCGACAACCGCCGGCGCTTCGAGACGGAGGCGCGCGCGGCCGCAGCATTGGACCACCCGCACATCATTGCCGTACACGACAGCGGCGAGCACGCTGGTATGCCCTTCATCGTGATGGAGCGGTTGTCGGGGCGGACATTGGCCGACGAGCTGATGCGCGGCCCACTGCCGCAGGCCCAGGTGCGCTCGATCCTGAATGACGTACTGTCGGCGCTTACCGTTGCGCATGCCGCAGGAATCCTGCATCGGGACATCAAGCCCGCCAACATCCTGTTCACCACGGACGGCGACGTGAAGGTGGCCGACTTCGGCATCGCGAAAAGCGCCGACGTGGCGCACACGATGACCGGTCACATCGTCGGCACGATGGCCTATCTCAGCGCGGACCGGTTGGCAGGTCGGCCGGCCATCGTCGCCGACGACCTGTATGCGGTCGGTGTCGTCGGCTATGAGGCGTTGTCCGGGCGCAAGCCGTTCCCGCAAGAGGGCCTGCCTGCCCTGGCACGGGCGATCGCGGAGGACCGCCCGGCACCGCTGGCGGCGCTGCGACCTGATCTGGACCAGAGCCTTGTTGCGATGATCGAACGGGCGATGGCGCGCGAACCGCGATGGCGGTTCCCCAGCGCCGAGGCGATGCGTGCCGCGCTCTTCGTTGCGCCGCAGCCGAATTCGGCGCGACCGCCGACTCGGGTGCTCGCTGCGCCCCTTCCGCCGCCGACCACCATGGCCGTCGCTGCACCGGTCCCACCAGGCCGGGCCCGCCGACTTCTGTTCCTGGCGGCGGTGCTCGCAGCCATCGTGCTGGCCGCCGTTCTGGTGGTTTTCGAGTCGGGTTCGCAGCCGCCGGCGCCGCGCCCTGCGAGCACCAGCACGTCCTCGACGGCCCCGACGACGTCTGTCGTTCCGCCGCCACCGGCCACGCCGCCGCCCTCGCAAATCGATCAGGGTCCGCCAGGTAAGAGAGGCCACGGGTCCAAGAAGGAGAAGGGCGCACGCGGTGACGGCTGAGGCCGTGATGCGCGAATCACCGTTCACGATCTAAATCCTCGACTAGATTCCCGATCGAACATCCCGCTCTCAAAGGAGCGCACCATGGCCGCTCGGGGTTCTGTTCTGGTGACCGGCGCATACGGGTTGGTCGGCAGGCCCACGGTGGAGCGGCTCGTCGCCGACGGGTTCAAGGTGATCGCCACGGCGCACCACACGGTGAAACCGGCGTTTCCGGCCGCGGTCGATGTGCGATCCGTCGACCTGACGAAGCCGGATCAGGTCGCGGCTCTCGTTGCCGAGGTGTCGCCATCGGCGATCGTTCATCTGGCGGCGGTGATCCCTCCTTGGTGTTATGCCAATCGCGCGCTCGCCCGCGCGGTGAACGTCGACGCCACCGCAACGCTGGTGCGCGCTGCGTCGGCGCTGCCCGATCCGCCCCGGTTCGTGTACGCGTCGAGCGTTGCGGTGCACGGGAGCCGGAACCCGCACCGGTGCTCCGACCTGCTCGCCGCCGACAGCCCGCTGGCGGCGTCGGATCTGTACAGCTGTCACAAGATCCTTGCCGAGAACATCGTGCGGACATCGAATCTGGAGTGGTCGATCCTTCGGCTCGGTGGCGTCCTCACCCTCGCACCTTTGGTCGACTACGGAGATTTCGATTCCTTTTACTTCGGTGCGGTGATACCCGACGACAACCGCATCCACAGCGTTGACGCTCGCGATGTCGCTGCGGCATTCTCGGCAGCGATCACTACCGACGTGGTTCGTGAGGTTTTCATGATCGCCGGTGACGACTCCCACAAGTGGTTCGACGGCGAGATGCTGTATTCGAACTTCGAGGCGATGGGACTCGGCGCCGTGACTTTCGACGGTCGCCCGGGTAACCCGGACAGCGATGAGGACTGGTTTACCTTTGACTGGATGGACACCGCTCGCGCGCAGCGGGTGCTGTCCTTTCAGCGGCACTCCCGTGCGGACACGTACGCAGAGATCCGCGCGAGAATGGGCTGGCGGTCACGTCCGCTGCGCGTCGCGGCGCCGCTGATGGGCGCACTGATGCGCCGCAAATCGCCGTACTACAAACAGTCCGGTGAATACGCAGACCCGTGGGGCCGGATCCGGGAGAGGTTCGGCGATCCCGCGCCCGACACGGCGAGCTGGGCCCAACCCCCCGGACATGTAGGTGGGTGACGTCGTCGTCGTAGTGGAGGTTGGCGGTGCGGCTAAGGCAGCGGCGGGGGCGGTGGCGGTACCCAATACTCGTTCATGGGTTGTGCGTACTTGTCGTTGTTCGTGAGTGGGGGTAGTCCGAGGGATTCCTCGATCGTGCGCAACAGGCTGTAGTGGTTGGCGTAGTCATCGACGACGAATGCGCCGCTGCGCATTCCGGCCGCTACCGCCCCCGGTGACGGGATGACGACCATGACGATGTGGTTGCCTTGATTGCCGTTGCCCAGCGAGATGTTGTTGTAGTCCTCGTCGAACGTGAGGAAGATGACGTTTCTCTGCGTGGGGTCCTGCCAGACGGGCGAGTTCATAATCATGGGCACCGTGTCCTGCAGCCACTGGTCGCCTGCCGCGACGTTGTACTGATGGTTCGTGAGTTGGCTTACCGTCCACAAGAGAAGGCCGACGCCCTCGAGTGGGCCTTCCATGTTGGTGGCGTCGTCGGCGGCCACCCACACGAAGTTCGGGGTGGTGGCAGGCGAGGTGAGATCCCCCTCGAGCTGCGTCAGGTCGAACAGGTGTGCCGCGACGCGGGCGGGGTTGTTGTAGATGTCGCTGAAGGCGAGGAAGGGCAGCCGGTCGGTGGGAGTGGTGTAACCGCCGCCGCCTTCCATATAACCACCCCATGTCAGGTGGGCTGCCTCGATGTTGTCGGCCAGGTTGCGCTGGTCGAAACAGTTCGCAGGGCAGTTGTAGTTGAAGCCGAAGTCCGACCCGCCGAGGATCGGATAGTAATTCGGGTCGCTGGGGTGGGTCAGCCCGTAGTAGTTCGTCCCGACGCCGTAGGTGTTGATGAGGCTGTTGAGATATGGCGCGTTGGGGCTGCCGACGATGTCGGTGTAGCCCTTGTTCTCCATGTAGATCAGGAACACGTGATCGAGTTGGCCGACCGTCGACGCCGGCGGCGTCGGTGGCTGTGGGGCGGACAGTGCGGCGCCGACAGTGAAGGACACGTTGTCGGCGTAGGCATTGTTGTAGTTGCCCAGTACCGGATTACGGTCGGTGAAGGTCACGACGACACGCGCGCTGCGGGTGCCCACCGGAACGACCCCGGAGGTTTCGCGTTCGAGCAGCGTGGTGTGGAACCGGCGATCGAGCGCGTTGACCGCTCGGATCCGACCGGAGCCCAGTTTGACCCCGTTGGCATCAAGGAAGTCCACGGTGACCGAGGCGGCGGACGGGTCGAGGGTGGAGCCGCCGAGGTCTGCGCTCAACACGTAGGGCACTGTGCCCGCGTCGATGTCGCCGGCCGCGGCGCGCAGGTCGACGGTTTGGGTGAGTGTGGAACTGGCGACGGGCCCGCCGCCGAAGAACTGGTCTCCGCTGGCGGGGGGCGCCGAGTTCACGGTCGGAAAGGCCAGAAACGCAGGCAGCACAGGCCCCGGCGACGCGGACGGCCAGGGAAAACGGCGCTGGGTGCCGTATTCGATGACGGTCGGTGTACCCGTCACCGTCCACCCCGGCACGGTCACCGAGCTGTAGCCCGACAACGACGGGTCGCCCAGTTCGGCGCCCGGGTTCACCAGCAAGTTCGGGCTCTGAACGGCGGTGATGTCGGCCAGCTGCGAAACAACGTGTTGCGGCCGCCCTGACGTAGGCCCAATGAGCGAACTCTGGTCGATCTCGCGGCGTACCCACGCCAGTAGTGCCCACGCCAGCGGCGGTTGGGCCGGGGTGGCCGGGCCCGGCGCCAGGAACGGCGTGAAGACCGCGGAAACCAGACTGGTGGCGACATCGACCAGCGTGTCGGGCCCATTCGACAGCAGGCGACGCGGAGTGGGGTCGGCCGGAGCCGGGGTTTGGACGGCAAACGTGGTGGCGCTGAACGACTCCTGCAGCTGGGCCGATTGGGTCTGCTCGTCATGGGTTGCGGTCAGCCGGAATCGCGCGGATAGGTCGGCCGGGACCCGATTGGGGGCCTGGATTCGGCTGGACACCGCGAGCCGTAGGGGACGGTCCGGCTGCACCGCACGAATGACGAGAGATATCGAATCACGCGGTCGAGAAGTGTCTTTCGGCGGTTGTTGGCCTGTCGGCCCGTCGACCGCTGCCGCTGCCGTTGATCCCCTGCGGTCGATGTGGGGATCGTCGACGGGTTGCCGTTGGGCGCCGACGTCGCGGGTGCGGATCTTGGCGCCACCGGAGACCCACAACTTCATTCTCGGCACCCTCGGGCTGGCCTTGGTGGGCTCCGAGGGGGACTGACCGGCGGTCGGTAGTGATATCGGTTCCGTCGAGGACAAGGTGAGCGCTGCGGCGGCACCGGGATCTTCGGTGGTGGGGTCCGGTGACGGGTTGGATGTGCCTGTGCTGGTCTCGTCTGCACGCGCAATTGCAGCGCCTTGGCCGGTGGCGACCGCCATTCCGATGCCAAGTGCCACAGCCAGCGCGCCTAACCGGCCGATGGACCGCGCATAGCCACCATGCGTAACATGCTGGGGGACAGGCGAACTCGGGCCGATCGAAGTGCGTTCTTGACCGCGGACAGGGTCAGTGGCCATGGCGGTTTCCCACATCTCGGGGCGCGATCACGACCGTTCCGGCTCGGAGCGCCTTAACTGGCGGCCCCGCCACGCCGATTGCCCAGCAAAATTTACGCGAACGGCAGTCGCTCTGCTGAGAAATGGCGTTAATGCGACGTTCCGCTGTCACGGATCACCCGGAACAGTGTCAGGTACGTGGTGCCTACCAGGGGCTCGAACCTGGCACCTGAGGGCTAAGAGCCGGTTAAATCTCGTCGCCAAAGGTGCTCAATCAGTCTGTCCTGCAACGATATTCGGGACTAGCCCTGAAGCTTCGAGCAGGGGTGCCAGCCGGGTGCAGATCCCTGGGCCGCGTAGCTGTCGAACTGATGGGCCAAATGTATCCGCACGGTGGGCCAGTCCGCCTCGGTTCGTCGCAGACCCCGGTGTTGAACCAGCCGGCCATCCGCCTCCTGGCGACGGCTTCAGTGCGGAAAGCGGTCTTCGATCTTCTGTGTGATCTGCACCGCCTGGTCCGTCGCGCCCTGGTTGCATGCCGATACGTCGACGACGACGTTGTTGTTCACGGAAAGTGTGCGCTGACAGGGCTTTCCGGCTGGGGCCTGGGTGACAGGCATTGTCAACTGCGTGTCGGACTTGGTGACGTCCCCGAAGAGGTACGTGGTAGCCGGGCCCCCGTTTATGCTGAGGTTGACGCGGTGGTTCGTGCACTTGGACCACCGATCAGAGGATGCGGTGAAGAACTTTCGCGCGTCGTCCGCGGACCCGTAGGCCACCACCGCCTGCACGACGAGAGCGTCCCAGTTACCGGACGCAGGCTGGGTCAGCCGCTGTCCGCGTATTCCTGCGAGCCCGGTGTCGCCGTAGACACCTTGCTCGCCGACCTGCCATATGCCGAGGCAGTTGACGTTCGGCATGAGCTCTTGATCTTGCTTGAGCTCGGTGAAGGGTGGATCGGGGACCATCGCCGTGGTGCCCATCACGCTGTTGATCTGATCGAGGCCGAGCAACAGGTCGTTCAGGCCCGATACGGGAACCGTAGGTGGTGGGGTCTTGTCGTGTGCTGCAGCAGAACACGCAGACACGATGGCGACCAAGGCGAGCGCGGAGAGGGCGCGAAGGAAAATCGGCACCGCAGGTACTTAACGTCCGAAGGTTAATGGTTCATGACCAGAATCCGGCGAGCCTGAGACGGATCTGCCCATGCCGACGGTCGTCACGGCCGCAGACTTATCGCGGTGACAGTGTGTTCGGTGAAGTTCCCGGCGTACAAAGTCGTCCCGTCGGCACTGAACGCGAGGTACGAAGGGGCCCCGTTGACGGGAATTTGCTCGATGAGGCGCGGTGGGATTGTCGTGGTGTCGACGACGTCGATCCGGTGACCCCCGGCACTGCTCACATAGGCGCGGGAGTCATCGCCGATCACGGCGGACGGTCGAGCGCCGACGTCGACCGAGCTGGTCGATCCGGTCGCGCGATCGATGACCTGCAGCAGGCCGGCGTCCTCGGCGACAAAGTAGGTGACGTACAACCGATCCCCGCGCGGGGTGACGCACACGTCGAACGGATTCAACGGCACGTGCAATCTCGTCACCGACGCCGGGCTGACGGTGGGATCGATGACCGAGATCACCGAGTCCTCCGGGTGCGTCACGTACACCCGGGATCCGTCGCCGGATACAGCGATCCTCCGCTGCCGAAACCCCAGCTCGATCTGATCGGTGACCGTGTTGGTGGCTGCGTTCAGCACCAGCATCCTGGTGTTGAACTCGTCGAGGAGGTAGACGCCGGCGTTGCGGTGGGAATCGGCCATCTCGCCGCCACCGATCGGCACACCGCCGAACGCATCAAGCACAAAATGTGCCATTGGCTCGTCCAACAGCGCCAGGTTCAGCACCGTGATGGCGGACTCGTTGCCGTCGCGCACATAGAGTTTGAGGTCAGGTACGCCCGCCTCCGGCGCGGTGCCAGATATATCGAGCATGTCGCCGGTGTCGACCGTCGCCATCCACCATGGGTTGCCGCCGACGTCGATGGCGCCGCTGAGGGTGTTCGTGTCGGTGTCGATGATTTTGACCTGTGGTGTGCTTTCGACGGCGACGAACAGCTGCGTCCCAACGGTCACCAGACGCTCGGGAGTGGTTCCGACAACGATTTCAACAATGTCATGCTGAGGCATTCGACGAATCGTAGTGGCCCCGTTGCGACCCAGCCGAGCATTCGGCGAAGGCCGACGGCTGCGCCTGCAACCGTCATGGGGAATCAATTACTGAACATTGGCTGCGCGAATGCTATACGGCCACTTAGGAATTCCCGTACGCATGCACGTGCGAACGTGCGTCCGAGTACTGAAACGGCCGTCGAGCATAACGAGGGAGCGAGCGTGATCCTCCGGCTCAGCCGGATACCCCAGAACCCTCTGGAGAGGCCACTAAAAGTGAGTGATTGGTAGGTCAGCGGCGTGAAGCTTGGGGGAAGATGGTCGCGTGGAGGAATCGGTTGCGGCGCGGCGTGGAGCACTGGTCGTCGGGCTGCTGCTGGGCGCCGGGGTCTCGGTGGCTTTGGGCGTGTACGGGCGAGTCCATGTCCCGAGCTACGAGGCGCTGCCGTCGTTCGGCTTCTCGAGCACGGCCACATTCAAGGCGTGGCTCGGCAGCGTCGTCGTGGTTCTGGCAGCCTCTCAGGCCGTGACGGCACTGTGGATGTACGGCCGGCTCCCGGGCGTCTCCGCGGCGCCCCGAGCGCTCGGCCGCGTCCATCGGGCGACCGGGTTCGTGGCGTTCGTCCTGTCGCTTCCGGTGGCGGCGTACTGCCTGTACGGCTTAGGGTTCGCCCCGGCGCCGTTCTCGACGCGCACCCTGGTCCATTCGGTCGCTGGGTGCGCGTTCTACGGCGCCTTCGCCGCCAAGGTTCTCTTCGTCCACACCCGGGGTCTGACGAAGTGGGCGCTTCCGGTGACCGGAGCGCTGCTGCTCACCACGGTGGTGGTGGCGTGGCTGACCAGCGCCCTTTGGCTCTTCTCGGTCGCCGGTCTAACCCTTTGACCGGATCCCGCGGTTTCACGTGCCGTTCCGCACCGGCGGACGGTTCAGTCTGGGCCTGGAGCTTCGAGCAGAGGTGCCAGCTGGGTGCAGATGGTTTGGATGTGGCGGATGACGAGGTCTTCGGGCATGCCCGCAAGTGAGGCGAAGATCAGCACGGTTTCGACCGGCGCGCCGTGCGTGTAGCCGCGAATGTTCTCGGCGACCACTTCCGGCCGGGCACACCAGAAGTATCCGAGCAGCGTGTCGGGAGTGCCGGACAGGATGCTTTCCGGATCGACCGGCGGTGGAGCAGGCTGCCCCGTGCCTTCCACCCCGTGGGCCGCGTAGCTATCGAACTGATGGGCCAAATGCGTCCGCACGGTGGGCCAGTCCGCCTCGGGGTCGTCGCAGACCCAGGTGTTGATCCAGCCGGCCATCCGCGCACTGCCGAGGTCGTGCCCGCCCTCGTTGAGGCCCTCTCGGTAGGAAGGCCAGTTTCGCGCATCGGCCGAGAGCAGCGGAGCCCCGAGTAGTCCAGCGCGCCGAGCCCCTTTCGGCCCCTGGTAGCCCATCCAGATCGGAACCTCCGGCTGGACGGGTTGCGGACGCACACCCCCGGGCGACAACAGCCGGCGAATCTCTTTCGCCTTGGCGTCGGTCTGCGCGTAGCGCCGCTGCGTATCGGCGTCGAACAGCTCGTACTCCGGGATGCGGTAGCCGGTACCGATTCCGAGGTCGAGTCGCCCGCCCGAAATGAGATCAACCATCGCGGACTGCTCGGCGATCTCCACGGCGTGATGGAGCGGCGCCAGCACGACCGCGGTGCCGAGCCGAACCCGCGAGGTCCGCGCGGCCGCGGCGGCCAAAAACGTCAAGGGTGCGGCGACGTAATCGTCGGCGAACAGGTGATGTTCGGACAACCAGATGGAGTCGGCACCGAGGTGCTCGGCCTCTTCGATCGCCTCGAGGGTGAATGCGTGCAGCCGCGCCGGGTCCTGGCGCCAGCGATCGGGGTTCCGGAGGTCGAAGTAGAGCCCTACTTTCATCGGGTGTTCACCATCCTTTTTCGCGCGCATGGCCGTCGCCCGCGGTCTGCGGGTCAGGGCAGTCATCGTTTGGGGGCGGAGGCGAAGCGACCCGAATCGAGGGCATCGAGCAGTTGATCGATGATCCAGGATTGTGCGACGGGGTCGCGGGGCAGCATCGCCTGCTCGTAGCCGACAAGTAGATACACCGCCCAGTTGGCGAAGAGTTGCGCTTGGCGCTTGTGCTTGAGGATCTCGTGCGCGGACTCGTACATGACCTCGAAGCGCTGCTGGTCGACCCGAATCTGCGCCGCGCGCACGTCGTCGTCGACCGCGCTCCACGCGCGGATCGCCACTTCGGCACCGTGCGGCAGGATCAAGCCGAGATGGCAGAGGTTGCCGATCCGGCGGCGCGGGTCCGCGTCAGCCCTGGCCAGTGCCACCAGCTGCTCGGTATAGGCCGTCACCCAATGGGTGATCAGTTCTCGGGTGTAAGCCGGCCAGTTGGGGAAGTGGTGATAGAAGGACCCCGTCGTCACGCCCAACCTGTCACATAGTTCGGCCAACTTCAGACCGCCGTAGCCCACATCCGACAGCACCTCGAGGCCCGTCTCGAAATAGGCCTCGCGGCGGACGAGCAGAGTCACCGGACGCAGCCTGACCCGCGGCTCAGCGGGCAGGAGACCCGCATGTTCGCCTGGGCGACTCGGTAGCACAAAGCGTTCTTGACCATAAGCAAACTTATGGTAACGTGTGAAGAACCATAAGTCCACTTATGGTTGGCGGCGACACCCGCCGGACCCAGATAGAAACGAGTACGTCGATGTACAAGACACGAATCGTGGCAACCCACCTTCTCGCCGGTATCGGCGCGGCACTCGCCGTCGCCGTCGCCCCCACGGCCTCAGCCCATCCTCTCGATCCCGGCGGCCACATCACTCACTACAAAGCTGAGGTGCCTGAGGTGCAAAACATCTGGCACCACCTATGGGCACCCAACAAGCCCGCGCCGATGCTGCGACCGGCACAACCCCGGCCCGCACCCGCACCCATGCCCGCCCCTGCACAACCCCGGCCCGTGCCAGCGCCGGTTGTCGCGCCGACGCAACAAACACCCGCGCAGACGACAGGTTCACCAGCGACGCAATCCACGCCGGCGGCGCCGACCCCATCCCCCGACCCGTTCGCCATGCCCGAGCCCGCGCACGTTCCAGCGACCTCGATACCGGCGGCACCCAACCAACAACACACCGTCTGATCGATTCCACCGCGGAGTGGCACAACTGCTTGTGCCACTCCAAGTAGGTGGTGGCCGATTCTGGGTCGCCCGCAGTCATGTTTTTCTGCTCGGCGTCGCGGAAACCAGTGATGCGTCGGTGACATGGACACCGTTTCCGACGATGGAAACTGGAGATCGGGAAGAATCGAAGTGCCGTCGACATAGCGTGAGAGACGCTGGGCGGACGAAGGGGGCAACAAACAAAGATGAGAACCACCGCGATCTTGATTACTTGCGTGGTCTTCGGCGCGGGCGTGGTGACCGGGTGCAGTGACACCCCAAGTCCTGCGCCTCCGCCCCCCACTACTAACGGCATGACGGCCACCTCATCGACGACGACGACCCCACCCGCCGACATCGTCATCTCCAACTTCGCCTACACGGTGCGTGCGCCGCTGAAACCCGGCCAAAAGGTCACCGTCATCAACGAAGACGAGGCCAACCACAGCCTCACAGCCGACGCCAACGACGCGTTCGACATTCGCATATCGGGCGGCGGTGGCATCAAAACGTTCACCGCCCCTATGACTCCTGGCACCTACGACTTCCACTGCAAATACCACGCGAACATGCATGGGTCGCTGACGGTCCAATAGGGGCGCGCTGCGCGAGGACGGTGACGACCTTGTGGGCGCTCGACGGTGGGCCGCCGCTACGCTGGTCGGTGATCGACTGATCACGAGCCTGCACCTATCCTGACCTGTGCCCCCACCAGGGCTCGAACCTGGGACCTGCGGATTAACGGCTGATCAATCTCGCCATGCGGCATTGATGCTCAACTGATCAGTCTTGCAACATGATTCGGCGTCTACCGAATCGCGTCCAACCTCGTCGATTCTTGCCGTATCGCGGTCATTGGCGATGAATTATCGATGGCCCTGACGAACGGGCAAGGCGTCGATGGCTCGGCAATGTCGGTTGCCAAGGCGAGGCACCCCAGGAGTGGGACGGTTTGTCGAGCTTCAGTTGTGAGGGCCCAGCGCAAAGAGACCGTCAACTTTCGCGGGGAATCCGGCGAGCAACGGTTTCGGCCGTTGGCGACCATTGCATGATGTGGTGCCGTCTTACGGGCCATCTGAAGCATTCTCCGCAGTCAACATATTGCCTTGGTCGGACTCATCGTCGGCCGTGCCGGATCCGTGGTGCGCAAGCAGCGCGTGATAGGCCGCCGTGAATGAGGAAGCTCCGCGCAGCAGTGCCTCGCAATCATCACGATTCATCTGGTCGGCTATGGCGCGGAACAAGCCAATGCGGTGATTGACGAGATCATCTAGAACTTCTTGGCCTGTGGCAGTGAGCTCCAGCACGGTGGCCCGACGGTTGTGCGGGGCGACCGCGCGAGTGATGAGTCCCGTCTCGGCGAGTCGGTCACTGAGTCGGCTCGCGCTCGACGGCGCTAGATCGAGGTCTTGGCCCATCTCGGTGACCAGGCTGGGTCCGCGCCGCTGCAACGACTGCAGTGCACGGAGTGGCGCCATTCCGACGCGCTTGGCTGTTTCCTCGAGCACCGCCATGTTCAGGGAAAGCAGTCCCCGCGTCGCGCGCTCCAACTGCGCGGCGTAATCGTCTTGGGGTTCGTCGAGGTCGTCAGCCGTCCCGCTCTGCCTGTGAACCATCTATCGATGGTAACCACAACGGATGATGTTCACTTAGGAAATTATCATGTTTGGAGATCATCCATTCTGGAAATATTCAGCATATCCGGCGCAACTGCTGGACGAGGCCAGCTTTTGAACACCGAGGAAGCGAGCGATGGCGCGAGATACGCGGAGTCCGGTGCCGGGCGAAACCGACGACTTGCGCCGGGTCAGCTTGACATCGCGGCATTGGCGTCAGGCCCGTTGGCTGCTGGGCGCCGAAGCCGTTGCTGCCGCCGTTGTCGGGGCCATGGCGTTGGTGATGCTCGCGCGAGGCGGATCGCGTCCCGGCGACCCCGCGGTGGCGGGCATACAGGTCAGCTGGGCGGTGAGCTTTTGTCTGCTTGGGGTGGCCGTCGCGACCGGCGTCGCCGTGATCCGACGCCAGATCGCGCTGGCGGTCACCGCAACGTTATGCATCGCCGCCCTCGTGTTGGTGTTGGTGTCCGCGGTCGCTGCCGCTCACCACGCTCACCCGTTGGGTTCGTCGCTTTCGGTGCTGCTGTTGTGGTCGGTGCTGTTTTGCTACAACTTCGCCGTGTCGATCTGGTTGGTTCCCGACCACATTGAGGGACCAGCGTGGATGCCGCGGCGGCGGACGCGGGGTAGCGCCGAGTCCGGCAAGCTGGAGGGCCGGCGGTGACCGCTGCTGTTCCCGAACCACACGTGCTGCGCGAATACGCGTTGCTGGCTGATGGGTACCGCGGCGCGTTGATCGGTCCGCGCGGCGACATCTCCTGGATGTGCGCACCCCGTTGGGACGACGACGCGGTATTCAGCAGCCTGATCGGCGGTCGCGGCGTCTTCACCCTCACCCCAGCGACCCGGTTCGTGTGGGGTGGCTATTACGAGGACGGCAGCCTGATCTGGCGGTCCCGTTGGGTCAGCACCGAGGGCATCATCGAGTGCCGCGAAGCCTTGGCCGCTCCGGGCGACGAACACCGGGTTGTACTGATGCGTCGGGTGATGGCCGTACGTGGCGACGCCCATGTCGAACTGCAGTTCGCCCCTGCCGCGGGATTCGGCAAACACAAGGTGAAACACCTGACCCGCGATGATCACGGCTGCTGGCACGGCTGGACCGGAGACCTGCGCATCCGGTTATCCGGCGCCGCCCACGCCACCCCCACCCAGCTTGACGACAGCCCAGCCTTGCGCGCCGAGTTGACTGTGCCCGAGGGCCACGTCCACGACCTCGTCGTCGAACTGTCCGACAAGCCGACGGCCGACCCCGTAGCCGAGCCCGCCACCCTGTGGTCGAGCACCGAAAACAGTTGGCGCCGCGCCGTTCCCGACATGAGCACCAGCATCGCGGTACGCGACGCGCGCCACGCCTATGCCGTCATGCACGGGCTGACCGCTCCCGACGGCGGCATGGTCGCCGCGGCGACCACCAGCCTGCCCGAACGCGCCGAGCAGGGCCGCAACTACGACTACCGCTACGTGTGGATCCGCGATCAGTGCTATGCCGGACAGGCTGCCGCCGTCGACGGGCCCCATCCGTTGATGGATCAGGCCGTCCGCTTCGTCACCGACCGGCTATTGACCGACGGACCGCACTTGCGACCGGCCTACACCATCGGCGGCGGCCCCGTGCCCGATCAACGCGCCCTGCAGTTACCCGGCTACCCCGGTGGCAGCGACATCCTCGGCAACCACGCGCACAGCCAGTTCCAACTCGACGCGCTCGGCGAGGCGCTGCTGCTGTTTGCCGCCGCCGCCCGACACGACCACCTGTACGCCGACGCCCACCGGGCCATCACCGCAGCGGTCAGCGCGATCGCGGAACGTTGGCAGCACCCCGACGCCGGGATCTGGGAGCTCGACCCGCGGCGGTGGACCCATTCCCGACTGACCTGTGTCGCAGGCCTGCGCGCGGCGGCCGCCCACGCCAACGCCCACGACGCCGCCCCATGGAGCGCACTGGCCGACACCATTCTCGCCAGCACAGCCGATTGCGTGCATGCCACCGGACGCTGGCAACGCGCCCCCGACGACCCCAGGATGGACGCCGCGCTACTGACCCCCGCGCTGCGCGGCGCGCTGCCCGCCGAGGATCGCCGCAGTACCGCCACCGTAGCTGCGCTCACTTCGGACCTTGTCGACGACAACTTCGTATACCGCTTCCGCCACGACCAACGCCCGCTTGCCGACGCCGAAGGAGCGTTCCTGCTCTGCGGGTTCTGGGCGGCGCTGGCCCACCACCAGCTCGGCGACTTGGCCACCGCGATGCGCTACTTCGAACGCAACCGCTCGGCTTGCGGACCGCCCGGCCTGCTGTGCGAGGAGTACGACGTACAGCAACGTCAACTTCGCGGCAACCTCCCGCAGGCCTTCGTCCACGCGCTGCTCCTGGAAGCCTCCCTGCAGCTGGCGCAACCGCCCGGTCAACACCCGGGTGGTGGCGTCGAGACCCAACTCACCCACGCCCTCAAGGAGTCTTGATGACCACAGCATCGCCCCGCACGGTAGTGATCACCGGGGCCAGCGCCGGTATCGGCCGCGCGGCCGCACGCGCGTTCGGCGAACGCGGAGATCGCGTCGCATTGCTGGCGCGCGGTGAAACCGGTCTGGCGGCGGCGGCTACGGAGGTGGAGGCCGCCGGCGGCCACGCACTGGTGATTCCGACCGACGTCGCCGACCACGCCCAGGTCGACGCCGCTGCAACCCAGGCCGAGGAGGCCTTCGGGCCTATCGATGTCTGGGTCAACGATGCGTTCACGTCGGTGTTCGCACCGTTTGGCCAAATCAGCCCGGACGAGTTTCGTCGCGTCACCGAAGTCAGCTACCTGGGCTTTGTCTACGGGACGATGGCCGCCCTCGCGCGCATGGAGCCTCGCGGTACGGGCGCCATCGTGCAGGTCGGATCCGCGCTGGGGGTGCGTGCCATCCCGTTGCAGTCGGCCTACTGCGGCGCCAAACACGCCATCAACGGATTCACCGAATCGCTGCGCACCGAACTGTTGCACGCCCACAGCGGCATCCACGTCACCGTGGTGCAGATGCCGGCGCTCAATACCCCCCAATTCTCCTGGGTGCTATCGAGGCTGCCGCGCCATCCGCAACCGGTGCCCCCGATCTACCAACCCGAGGTCGCCGCACGCGCCATCGTCCACGCCGCCGACCATCCGCGGCGCAAGACCCACTGGGTGGGTGCCAGCACGGTGGCCACCATCCTCGGACAACACGCTGTTCCCGCCGTGTTGGACCGGTATCTGGCCAAAACCGGGTTTTCCTCGCAACAGACGGGGGATCCCGCTGACGCTGACCGGCCCAACAATCTGTGGCGACCCCTCGATGGTGTCGACGGAAAAGACTACGGCGCACACGGCATCTTCGACGACCGCGCACTGGCGCACTCACCGCAACGGTGGCTGGCCGAACAACCCCGATCGGTGTCACTGGCCGCGGTTGCGACAACCGTGCTGGCCGTCGGCGGCCTCGCACTCGCGCGACGCCGTCACTGAACACACAGCTACTCATCACAGATCAAGGAGTGGACATGAAAGACACCGTCGGCGACGTCCTGCTGGCCCGGCTACGGGAGTGGGGAGTGCGCCAAGTCTTCGGATTCCCCGGCGACGGCATCAACGGCCTGCTCGCGGCCTGGCAACGCGCCGATAACAGCCCCCAGTTCGTGCAAGCCCGCCACGAAGAGATGGCCGCGTTCCAGGCCGTCGGCTTCGCGAAATACTCGGGGCAGGTAGGGGTGTGCGTGGCCACCAGCGGTCCTGGAGCGGTGCACCTGCTCAACGGACTGTATGACGCCAAGCTCGACCACGTACCCGTGGTGGCGATCGTCGGTCAGACCGAACGCTCGGCGATGGGTGGCTCCTATCAGCAGGAAATCGACCTGCTCAGCTTGTTCAAGGACGTGTGCAGCGACTACGTGCAGATGTGCACCGTGCCCCAGCAGCTGCCCAACCTCATCGACCGGGCGATTCGCGTCGCCCTGAGCGAGGGCGCACCGACGGCCCTCATCGTGCCCTCCGACGTGTTCGAGTTGACCTACGAGCCGCCCGGTCACGCGTTCAAGCAGGTCCCGTCCAGCCTGGGTATCGCTCAAGCCCGGGTGGCTCCCGACGATTCCGCGGTGCACCAAGCCGCCGAACTGCTCAACGCCGGCGAGAAGGTCGCCATGTTGGTGGGCCAGGGCGCGCGCGGCTGCGAGGACGAACTCGCCGAGGTGGCCGATCTCCTGGGCGCCGGGGCGGCCAAGGCGCTGCTGGGCAAGGACGTTCTGCCCGACGATCTGCCGTGGGTGACCGGATCGATCGGACTGCTGGGCACCACCGCAAGCTGGCATCTGATGATGGGTTGCGACACGCTGCTCACCGTCGGTTCCAACTTTCCCTACACCCAATTCATGCCCGACCTGGATCAGGCCCGCGCGGTCCAAATCGACCGGTCCGGGAAGTGGATCGGCATGCGCTACCCCTACGAGATCAACCTCGTCGGTGACGCCAAGACCACGCTGCAAGCGCTGATCCCGCTGTTGCGGCGCAAATCCGACCGATCTTGGCGGGAGAAGATCGAAAAGCACGTGGCCAGCTGGTGGACCACCGTGCAACGCACCGCCATGACCGACGCCGACCCGGTCAATCCGATGCGCCTGTTCTGGGAACTGTCCGAGCGCATGCCCAGCAACGCCATCATCGCCGCCGATTCCGGATCTGCAGCCAATTGGTACGCCCGGCATTTGAAATTCCCGGCCGGGGTGCGCGGCTCGCTGTCGGGCACGCTGGCCACCATGGGACCGGGAGTGCCCTATGTGATCGGCGCCAAGTGGGCCCATCCCGACCGGCCGACGATCGCGTTCGTCGGAGACGGCGCCATGCAGATGAACGGCTTGGCCGAGTTGATCACCATCGCCAAGTACTGGCAGCAGTGGACCGACCCGCGACTGGTCATCGCCGTGCTGCACAACAACGACCTCAACCAGGTCACCTGGGAGATGCGGGCCATGGAGAACTCCCCCAAATTCGAAGCCTCCCAGACACTTCCCGACGTCGACTACGCGGCCTTCGCCCGCAGCCTCGGGTCTGCACGGGGAGAACCTCGACGACCCCAACGCGCTCGGCGGGGCGTGGGATCGAGCCCTTGCCGCCGACCGTCCCACCGTGCTTGACGTGCGTTGCGACCCTGACGTACCTCCCATTCCACCGCACGCCACCTTCGAGCAGGCCAGGTCACTGGTGCGCGCAGTGGTCGGCGGCGACGAGGATGCCGCCGGGTTCATCAAGCAGGGCATCAAACAGAAGGCGCAGCAATACTTCCTGGGCGAGAAGGAGGACAAGTCGTGAGGGCCCTGCGTGCCGCCGTGCACGCGATTCGCACCGGCCGATTCGAGCGCACCTTGGCCGCGATGACGGCCGCAGGCGCGGCGGTCACCACGGCCGAAATCTACTTCTCCCACGACGCCGCCAGCTTCGGCAACAAGATGATGTATTGGCCGATCGTCATCGTGCCCACGGCGATACCGGCCGGGCTGGCCGGCTTTGTGTCCGCGCGCGCGGCGCGCACCGTTTTGCCTGCGGCCAGCGCGCTGATCGTCGCCAACGGCCTGCAAGGCGCCTACCTGCACCTGCGGGGCATCCGGCAACGTCCCGGTGGACTGACGAAATACAACCTGGAATCGGGGCCGCCGGCGTTTGCCCCTCTGCTGGCATCGCTGGTCGGCGGAATGGGCCTGCTAGCGGCGCTGCTTCGCCGCGAAGACCTGCCCCTGCCTGGCGAGGGAGCCACCCGCTGATGCCTTTCCGACCGCCGCATCAGCAGGCGACCACACCGCAGAACAACGGCCGCTTTGCCGGTTTCGACGTGCTGTCCCAAGCCCACCAGTGGGACGACGTCACCGCCGGCGTGGTGCTGGCTCGACTGGCCTTACCAAAGGCGTTGTCCTTTTTCACCCCGCACGAGGTCGGTGTTGCCGCGCCGATGCTCGACCTGCTGTTGGCTCAAGACAGCGATCCGCGGGTCCCAGTGCTGGCGCTGATCGACCAGCGGTTGGCCACGGCCGAGACCGACGGCTGGCACTACGACGACATGCCCGAAGACAGTCAGGCGTGGCGGGACTCGCTGGCGGCTCTGGATGCCGACGCCCACGCCCGTCACGACATCGGCTACGCAGCGCTCCACCGCGCCGCCCAAGCCCGGCTGCTCCAAGACGTCCAAGACCTCGCCGACAACGGCCATGGCTGGCATGACTGGTCGGCCACCCACGTCTGGAGCCTGTGGACGCGCTACGCGTGCACCGCGTTCTACTCCCACCCGTGGGCATGGAACGAGATGGGCTTCCCCGGCCCGGCCTACCCGCGCGGATACCTCAATCCCGGTGTCAACGCCCGCGAGGGATTCGAGGTCACCGACCACCACTCCGCCGATCCCATACCCTTCGTCGAACGGGTGGAACGCGCGCGCCGCGCCGACGACGACCTTCCGGCGAGTCTTTCCGATGCCTGACATGCCGAACGTCCGCTCACGCAACGCATCGGCGTGGCTGTTGCCCAACGACGGATCACGCACCAACCACCGGCTGCGCACCGACATGCGCCGCTACGGCCCCGACGACGTAGTCGACATGGTCATCGTGGGCGCCGGCGCCGGTGGCGCGACCCTCGGTCAGCGGCTGGCCCGCGCCGGATGGTCCGTGGTCATCATCGATGCCGGACCGTTCTGGGACCCCGACACCGACTGGGTCAGCGACGAGCGCGGATCGCACGGCCTGTACTGGACCGACCCCCGCCAGATCGGGGGCTCGGATCCGGTTCCGTTGGGCTCCAACAACTCCGGACGCGGCGTGGGCGGGTCGATGGTGCACTACGCGGGCTACACGCCGCGTTTCCACCCCTCGGACTTTCACACCGACAGCGCCGACGGTGTCGGTGCCGACTGGCCCATCACCTACCAGGACCTGCGCCCCTACTACGAACACATCGAAGCCGAGCTGCCGGTGGCCGGACAGGACTGGCCCTGGGGCGATCCCCACCGCTACCCGCACAGCCCGCACCCGGTCAGCGGAAATGGCTTGACCGCGTTGCGCGGCGCTCAATCGATGGGCATCGAGATGCGGGTGGGCCCGGTAGCAATTCCCAACGGCCGCTTCGGCAATCGGCCGCACTGCATCTACCGAGGGTTCTGCATCCAGGGCTGCAAGGTCAACGCCAAAGCCAGCCCTCTGATCACCCACATCCCCGACGCCCTGGCCCACGGCGCCGAGATCCGGCCCGGACAGCCACGTCAGCCGTATTCTGGTCGAACCCCGCACCGGCGCCGCGAGCGGCGTCGAGTACATGCACGCCGGAGTCACCTACCGGCAACTCGCCCAGGCCGTCGCTGTCGCCGGCTATTCGATCGAAACCCCTCGACTGCTGCTGCTCTCGGCGACGAAAAACCATCCCGACGGGCTCGGCAATGATCACGATCAACTAGGTCGCTACCTCATGGTGCAGGGCGCACCACAGGTCGCCGGCAGATTCGACGACGAAATCCGGATGTACAAGGCGCCCCCACCGGAAGTCAGCAGCGAACAGTTCTACGAAACCGACCCGACCAAACCCTACCGGCGCGGCTTCTCCATCCAGACCGTCAGCCCGCTGCCCATCACCTGGGCTGAACACGTTGCGGCGCAAGGACACTGGGGCCAGACACTGCGGGAGTACATGCGCGACTACGTGCACTGGGCGACCCTCGGTGCGCTGTGCGAACTGCTGCCCCAACCCGACAACCGGGTCACCCTCGCCGACGAGACCGATCGCCACGGCCTACCGGTGGCGCACTTCTCCTACAGCCAGTGCGAGAACGACAAACAACTCATTACCGCCGCTACCGGGGTGATGTCAGATCTGCTGCGTGCGGCAGGCGCCACCGAGGTCATCACCATAGAACGCTACGCCCACCTCGTGGGTGGCGCGCGCATGGCGACAGCGCCCTGAGGACGGCGTCATAGACGCCGAGCACCGCGTCTTCGGCGTTGACCGGCTCTACATCGTCGACGGCAGCGTCATGCCCACCCAAGGGGCGGCCAATCCCGCACTCACCATCATGGCGTTGGCCGCCCGCGCCGCCGGCCTGATGACCGGCCACGCCAGGACATCATGACCACGGCACCGACACCGCGCATCGACGGCCTGGACGTCGCCACCTACACCGTGCCCACCGATGGCCCCGAAGCCGACGGCACCTTGCGGTGGGACGCCACCACCGTCGTCGTCGTGCACGCCCGCGCCAGCGACATCGCCGGAGTCGGGTGGACCTACAGTTCTCCGGCCGCGGCCGCCGTCGTCTCCGAGCACCTGACCGCCACGGTCGTCGGCCGCGACCCGTTCGACGTCACCGGCGCGTGGGAGGCGATGCACCGCGCCTGCCGTAACTACGGCACCCGCGGGCTGGTGATGCAAGCGCTCTCCGCGGTCGACATCGCCCTGTGGGACCTCAAAGCCCGGCTGCGCAACCAAGCCCTCGCTGATGTGTTCGGTCAAACCCGCACTGCGGTCCCGATCTACGGGTCGGGCGGCTTCGCCAACCTTGACGAGCGCCAACTGGGCCACCAGGTCGACCAGTGGAAGCGAGCGGGCTGTACCGCGATGAAGGTCAAGATCGGTCAGGACTGGGGCGGCGACGTCGCCCGCGATCTGGCACGCGTCGACCAGCTGCGTGACATGGCCGGTGACGACGTCCATCTCATGGTCGACGCCAACGGCGCGTACACCCGCGGCCAAGCCCGCCGCGTCGGGGCCGCCCTCGACGACCGCGGCGTGGTGTGGTTCGAAGAGCCGGTCAGCAGTGACGACGTCGAAGGTCTCGAATACCTTCGACGCGCATTGCGCTGCGATGTCGCCGCGGGCGAGTACGTCGCCGATCTCTACGACGCGCGGCGCTTGATCCCTGTGGTGGACTGCCTGCAACTCGACCTCACCCGCTGCGGCGGATACAGCGGCTGGCTCGCCGGCGCCACCCTGGCCGCCGCCCACAACCTCGAGGTGTCTGCACACTGCGCCCCCGCCCTGCACACGTCGGCGGCCGCCGCCACTCCCAACTTCCGGCACATCGAATACTTCATCGACCACGCCCGGCTGGAGCCGGTCCTGTTCGACGGAGTCGTCGAGCCCGCCGACGGCCATCTACACCCCCAGACGAGCAGGGCCGGTCACGGCATGACTGTCGCCGACCGTGCCGAACAGTATCGACAATCCTGAGTGGCTTGAGGAGACACCTATGGCGCACAAGACCGTCGCCGACAAGCTCAACCGGCACTGGATACGGCCCTCCGTTTGGCCTGACCAGTGGGGTGATCGCCGATGAGCGCCTCGCGATCTCGTCGGATCGAGTTGGCCCGGGGTGGCTGGGGGCTCGCCATGCTATTGGCCCCGCGACAGGTAATGCACGGGATGGGCGTCGGGGTCGATGCCAGGAGCGTGGTGATCGGCAGGATCCTGGGCGCGCGCCAACTCACCCAGGCGGTCCTGTCCGGAATCCGGCCCAGCCCAGAGGTATTGGCGATGGGCGTGTGGGTCGACGCCGTGCACGCGGTGACCGCCGTCGGCTTGGCCGCGGCCGACCGTGATCGGATGCGTGCCGGCCTGCTCGACGCCGCGATCGCAGCCGGCTGGTCCGGTGGCGGCTACCGCGATCTGACCCACGCCAAGGCCACCCCTCTCAACCATCAACATCTTCGGAACCGGCTGGCGCGGGTCGTGCTCGGGGTCGCTCCCGGCGGCCGGACATTGCTGAGTCGGGCCAACGCAGACCGCCGCCGGGATGGATCAACCGGGTGAGCACACCGGCGGCGTTGATCGGGGATTCCTCCCAGCTGGGATGGACCGTTGTAAAGGCGTTGTTGCTGTTCGCGGTTGCGATTCGCTCGCCACCGGAGCCGTCGCCCTGATCACGTTGCTGGTCGCGCATCGCATCGTGGCCGAACTCGCGCTCACGTACCGGACGTGATGTCGTGAGCCATGTATTGGACGTCGCAGCGTTGTCCGGCGTGGCGGCGGCCGATGCTGACTTGTTGCCAGGACACGCACACCACACCGTTGGCGAAGACGCGGCGGCTGACCCAGTTGTCGCCATTGCGATCGGCGGTATGCGTCTTTGAGGTCGACGGTGGTGATGCCGGTGGGCCGGCATGGAACCGTTGGGCGGGGGTGGCCATCTTCAACGACTGATGCGGCCTGGTGGTGTTGTAGTAATCCACAGAGTCGTCGACAGCGCGCTGGGCCACGGTGAGGTTCGCGAACGGTGTTGTGTTGGCCAGGAATTCGGCGCGCAGACTGCGGTGGAACCGCTCGATCTTGCCGGTCGTGGTCGGACTGCGGGGCTGGGTCAACAGATGCTCGATGCCGTGCTCGCGGCAGATCGCATCAAAGAGCACCTCCACCGGCGGATGATTGAACCGGCCAGTGAACACCTTGCCGTTATCGGTCAGAATCTGCACCGGTGCCCCACAGGTGGCCAACGCTGCGCGCAGACCGTCACAGACCGCCCGGGTGCGCTCACGGGCCATCACCGTCGCACACACGCACATCCTTACCTCAGCAGACATCTGATGCGGACAACTCACCGGCCGATGCGACCGATCCCTGAGCCCGTCGAGGCCGTCAACCTCATACCGGGCCAACCAGGAATGCAGCGTCTGCCGCGACACCCCCACTTTCGAAGCGACCTGGCATATCGACAACCCGTCACTGATCACCGCTAACACGGCCTAATACCGCTGCTCGGCCACGCTCAACTCCCTCATCTAGGGAGTGTCAAGGATCAACCGAAGTAGGTGTGAAGCATCAGCCGAAACACTGTCAGCCATCAACCGAAGTAGAAACGTCAAGCATCACCCGAGGTAATACACTTTGACCAGTGCCCCCACTAGGACTCGAACCTAGGACCTGCGGATTAAAAGTCCGTAGCTCTACCAACTGAGCTATAGGGGCGCGATGGAACAGGATAGCGCTTCGGGGAATGCAGTTCGTTTGAGCATTGGGGTCCCGGTACCCTAAGCTATCGAGGCTCCCAGCGTCATGGCGTTGCGAGTACCCCGGAGAGATTCGGCTCTGGCCCCCTTCGTCTAGCGGCCTAGGACGCCGCCCTTTCAAGGCGGTAGCGCGGGTTCGAATCCCGTAGGGGGTACCCGCTTCGCGGCAACGCGAAGGAGAATGTGTAGCGAGGCCCTGTGGCGCAGTTGGTTAGCGCGCCGCCCTGTCACGGCGGAGGTCGCGGGTTCGAGTCCCGTCAGGGTCGCCACGGCGGCGAGGCACAGCGGTGCCGTCGGGCCAGGTAGCTCAGTTGGTATGAGCGTCCGCCTGAAAAGCGGAAGGTCGCCGGTTCGATCCCGGCCCTGGCCACCACGATTGATGCTTTTCAACGGGCGTTCCTACTCCAGTCGAACTGTGCACCCTTGAATTGGCCTTCAGCATGGGGCCCATATGGGGCGGCGCCAAAAGGGAGCCGCGGTCTGGCGCGTCTTCTCAGCAGCCTTGACTAGGTCGTCGAGGGAGTCGAGTGCGGCCGCGACGTTATCGAGCTCGTCATCGAAAAGATCTGCGTCCGTGTGGGCTGTGACCGTGATGGACGCGTGCCCCATGGCTTTCTGCAACAGCCGAAGGTCGGCGCCCGCCCGGCGTGATCCCGACGCGTATGTGTGACGCAAATCGTGCACGCGCATCTTGGTTCGGCAGACCGTGCGCCCGCGGCACTACGACGCCGGCTTGAGGTTACTGGCCTCGCGAACCAGGGCGAGGGTGGCGTCCGCTCCCGCCGGCGGCGTCACCGCCCTAGGGCTGTGTCACGGGCTGTCCGGCGTCGCCCTCACACTGGGACGGCTGGCGCACCTCACCGATAACCCCGCTGTGCACTGGCGTCCGATCATGGTCAGCGGGTTTGCTCGACCGACTCGACGAATCGGGAGGTGGTCAGCAAGTCGCGTGATGCCCGAGCTGCGCGTCGCCCAATTGTTGATCCGGCAGCGCCTCAGATCACCAGCGGCCACAATATCTGTGGCGGAATCGCGATTGAGGAGAATCAATTTGAGGTCCTGCGTCAATTCCCACCAAACCGGCCGAGTGAGGTCATCGTGACCGCGGACGGCGAGGCCCGTTACGAGGGGGTCTTTCGCGAGCGCTGGCGCGATCGCCAGTCGGGGGGAGCGCGCCCCGGCGAGTTGATCAAGCAGCCGGGCTGGATCGACGCCGTGCTTGTCGCTCTGGGAATCCTGTTGGGCGTGGGCGTGGTGGCTGCGGCCACGATGACTGTCGCGCGCAGCGAGGCGTTACCCGCGGTGGTGCAAGGCAATTCGGTGACCGCGGTCCTCGTCGACGCTACTGGGCCGACACCGGGCACAGCGGTGCAATTCCGCGACGAGTCCGGCGCAACCTTTGACGCGGTCGTCGCCGACGTGAGTGCGACAGAAGTGACGGCCCAATTGGCGCAGCCCGGCCCCGCCGCGGCAGGCAAGCTGCTTGTCCCGGCGGGCCGGCAGCGGTTGATCTCGCTGTTGCTTCCGAGACTCTGGTGAGGTGGCGTCGGCGCGCGATCCCCTATGTCGCGCAGGCCGAGATGGCGGACTGTGGCGCCGCAGCGCTCGTCATGGCATTGGCTTATTACGGCAGGCACGTGTCGCTTGCCGAGATGCATACCGCCACCGGCACCGGGCGCGACGGCACCGACGCGCTGCGCCTCGCCGAAGCCGCCACCACCTACGGATTACGTGCCCGCGGGGTGGCCACCGAGCTCGATGATCTGCGGGTGCTGCCCAGGGGCTCCATATTGCATTGGGGCGAAGCGCATTTCGTGGTGCTGGAGTCGACGTCGCGGCGCGGGGTGACGGTCGTCGATCCCGCGGCAGGCCGTTACCGGGTCGGCTGGCAAGCCGTCAACGATCTCTACAGCGGGGTCGCCATCATGTTGGAGCCCGCCGCCACATTCGAGGCGGGCGGACGTGCCGCACCAGGAGCGCTGCACCATGCCCGACGGCTGCTGACCCGCTCGAGCGGACTCGGCAAGGTGCTGGCCACCTCGGTGGTGGTGCGGCTAATGGCGCTGGCAGTGCCTGCGCTGACCGGTGTGGTCGTCGACCGGATCGTGCCCGCCGATGACGGGCACCTGTTGAAGGTCATGGCCGCGGTGATGGTTGCCATCATCGGCTACTCAATGATCGCGACCTTCCTGCGGGCCCATCTGTTGCTCCGGCTGCGCAGCCGCCTTGATGTCGACATGACGCTGGATTTCCTCGAGCACCTGGTGGACCTTCCGTATGCGTTCTTCTTGAAACGATCGTCCGGCGACCTGATGATGCGGCTGCGCAGCAACGCCACTGTCCGCGAGATCCTGACGACGGGGACGATCGCGGCCCTGCTCGACGGCACCCTGGCTACCTTCTATCTCGTCGTAATCTTCGCCCTTTCACCGCTGCTTGGAGCCCTGGTTTCCGTGCTGGGCGCGGCCCAGGTCGGGGTCTTGCTGTCGGCGAGGCGCCGCAACCAGCAGCTGATGGGCGAGGCGCTGGCCACCGAAGCCAAATCGCAGTCCTACGCCTACGAGATGTTCTCTGGGGTGGAAACCCTCAAGGCCGCTGGCGCAGAGCGCCGTGCCGTCACGCACTGGACCAACTTGTTCGTCGCCGAGATGAACGTCTCGCTGCGACGCGGGCGACTTTCGGCTCTCGTGGAGACAGCGATCCACGGGCTGGCGCTGTTGTCACCGGTAGCGCTGCTGCTCGTTGGGGCCCATCTGGTTGTCACCGGGCAGCTCTCGCTCGGCGCGATGCTCGCCCTTGCGGCGCTGGGCGGCGCCTTCCTGGAACCGCTGTCCGTCCTAGTTGGTACCGCTCTGCAGGTTCAGTTGCTCGGCAGTTACCTTGCCAGAATCGAAGACGTCATCAACACCCCGACCGAGACCGACGGGCGCGACTTGCAACACGCACCCCAGCTCACCGGTGCGGTGCGCGCCGAAGGGCTGACCTTCCGCTACCACCCCAACGGTCCACCGGCCGTCGACAGCGCCGACCTTGACGTGCAACCCGGGCAGGTGCTGGCCATCGTCGGGCGCTCGGGTTCGGGCAAGTCCACCTTGGGCCGGGTGCTGTTGGGTCTTTACCTGCCCTCCGACGGCCGTGTCCTGCTCGACGGGATCGACCTGGCCACCCTTTACCCACGCAGCGTGCGCTCCCAGATAGGTGTCGTCACCCAAGACCCGTACATCTTCGGGCTGTCGATCCGCGACAACCTCGTCCTTGGCCACCCCGATCTGCCGCTGGCGCGGCTCGAGACCGCGGCCGAACTGGCGGGCGTCGCCGAAGACATCCGCGCGATGCCGATGGGGTGGAACACCGTGCTCGTCGACGCGGGCGCCTCACTGTCCGGTGGTCAACGCCAGCGCCTGGCGCTGGCCCGCGCGCTTGCGCCGTCGCCGCGGATCCTGCTGCTAGACGAGGCCACAAGCAATCTCGACACCGTCACCGAGGCGCAGGTTCACGCGAACATCGCCAGGCTCGGCTGCACCGTCATCGTGATCGCGCACCGCCTGGCCACAGTGATCGACGCTGACCGCATCGTCGTGATGGACGCAGGCCGGGTCGTCGAGGTCGGCCGCCACCGCGACCTGCTGGCAGCGGGCGGGCACTATGCGCGACTGGTTTCCGGGCAACTCGTCGGTGAAACCCCGCGTTAGAGAAGGGGATTGAGGGTGCGCAGACGAGGATCCGGGAACGCCGCCTCGCTAACGGCAAGTGGCTTCTTCGTGATGCGTGCCCCCTTGTTGCCGCTGGAGGAACTGGATCGACTTCGCGCCGATCCCGAGTACTGGCAGAGCTTAGCGGCCCGACCCGACGTTCGCGAGGCGCTCCATCTTGCATCGCCGGGGCTGATGCGCCGGTTGGCCGAAGGAAATCCGGATACCCGAGTTGCCGCATCGGTGACCGCCTATCTGGTTCGAATGTGTACCCGTGCAACGCCATTCGGTCTGTTCGCCGGCTGCGCTTTGGGATCGGTTGGCGAGACGACCGCATTGTTGGTCGACGGCCCGGAAGGAACCACCCGGCACAGCAGACCAGACACCGAGGTGCTGGCGTCGCTCGTTGAGCGACTGCTTGCAGAACCTTCGACCCGGTTGGCGATGGTGGTCGAACCCAACTCCAGCCGCTACCACACGGCGGGCGCGATGCGGCTCATCGAGAGTCGAGTGCGGCAGGGCCGTCGCAGCCATCACCTCGTCATCATCGAGGACGACGAACCGCTACGCGTTGCGTTGGACACGGCCGCCGGTGGATGCGTGGTGGCGAAGGTCGCCGAGGCCGTCCAGGCTCACACTGGTGTCGAACAGGACGAGGCGCGTGAGTATGTGGATGCCCTCGTCGAGGCCAAGGTGCTGACGCCGATGGCCGAGCCTGCGGTGACGGGCACCGAGCCGTTGGAGCATGTGCTGTCGTCGCTGAGCGCGCAAAACCTCGCCGCGCCAACGGAGTCACTGCAACGGGTGTCCGACGAGCTCGCTCGATTGGATGCCGCCGGACTCGGTAACGCTCCCGAGGCGTACGGCTTCGTGGCCGAGACCCTGCTCGACCTGGCAGGCGGTGATGACGACGCTCGCCTTGTCCAGGTCGACCTGCACCGAGCCGGGGCGGGGCTGACCCTCGGGCGCGACGATGTCGCACTTCTTGCCGAGGCGGTGGATCTGCTCCACCGGCTGTCCCAGGGATTCGAGGATCCAGCGCTGGCTCGTTTCAAGGCCGACTTCGGGGCCCACTACGAGGACCGCGAAGTACCCCTGATGGAGGCCCTCGACGAGGAGATGGGCATTGGATACGACCGGTCGACGCATCCGGCCGCCGATGAATCACCACTGCTGGCAGGTCTGGATCTCGGTGGCGTGGAAGGGAATTCGGCATTCACCGCGCGTGACGCAACCCTGCTCGATCTGGTGATCCGCGCCCGCGACAGCGGCGCCGACAGAGTCGAGCTCGATGGCGATACAGTCGCACGCCTTGCGACCGGCACGGCGCTGCCGCTGCCTGACGCGCTGGCTGTGTTCGCCAGCATGCTTGACGACGGCATCGAGATCCATGCCGTCACCGGCCCTTCGGGCGCGGAGCTTCTCGGGCGGTTCTGTCACGGCGATCCCCGACTGCACGAAGCCGTGCGCGCCCACCTGCGCGCTGAGGAAGCCCACGCGCCCGGCGTGGTGTTCGCAGAGCTCGTCCACTTGCCGGAAGGACGGATCGGCAACATCTTGGCGCGGCCGGTGCTGCGCGACTATGAACTGGTCCTGCTTGGACGGTCGGGGGCAGCCGCGGATCGCCAACTCGGTGTCGACGAGCTGACCCTGCGGCTGGACGGTCAACGGCTCGTCCTCTACTCCCCCCGGCTGAAGGCCGAAGTCCGGCCGCGGCTGACCACTGCTCACAATCCGGCGTGGCGAGGCTTTGGGGTGTACCGCTTCCTGGCGGCTCTCCAACGCTCGGGCGTTGCGGGTGGGCTCGCGTGGGATTGGGGTGCGTTGGCAGGCGCGCCGAGCCTGCCGCGTGTCACCGCCGGACGCCTCGTATTGGCGCGTGCCCGCTGGTTGCTTTCGGCCGCCGAACTGGGCACCGTCACAGGATCGGACGCGGCTGACGGATGGGCGGCCCTGGGCCGCGACCGCGGGCTGCCCCGCGAGCTGCTGATCGCCGACGGTGACAACCGGCTATACGTCGACACTGCCAGCCCCGCGCTCACTGCCGCGGCCGCGAAGGTGCTGCGGGGACGAATGGGCGCGGTCGTGGAGGAGGTCCTGCCCGATGGTGTCGCCACCGGGCCGCAGGGCCGCTTCGCCCAAGAACTGATCGTGCCCTTCACGTGCCGCACCGAGCCCACACCAGCGCCCCAGCACTGGCGCGCACCCCAGGTGCAGCGCACCTTTGCGCCTGGCAGCCAATGGCTTTACGTCAAGGTCTATACCGGTACCGCATCCGCTGACCGCATCCTCACCGACACCATCGGACCGGTGATCGGCCAGCTGCGGAAGCAGGCGATCTTCGACGACTGGTTCTTCCTCCGCTACGCCGATCCCGAACATCATCTGCGGCTGCGGCTGCATGGGGATCCAGCCACGCTGCGCGACCACGCCCTGCCCGCACTCACCGATGCACTGGCCCCACACCTCGAAGACGGCACAGTGTCGAAGGTGGCGCTGGACACCTACCAGCGCGAAATCGAACGCTACGGCGGCGACGACGGCATCGAGCTGGCCGAGCAGATCCACGCCGCCGACAGCGACGCCGTGTTGAACGTATTGGGCATGTTCGACGGCGAAGACGTGGCCGACGCCCGCTGGAAACTGTGCCTGTACGCCACCGACCGTCTGCTGGCCGATGCCGGCCTCGACATGCAGCAGCGGCGTGACTGGGCCAAGAACGGCGCCGTCGGCTACCGGACCGAATACCCGGGCGCACACAACCTGGACTCCGGCATCGGAGCGCGCTGGCGCAGTGAACGCGCAGAGCTCACCGCACTGCTCGACGACACCAAAGACCACCCCTACGGGGCAGCGCGACACGCGTTTCGGGAACGATCCGAACGGCTAGCACCCCTGCTGGCCGAGCTGGCAGACCGTGGCAGAAGGGGCCTGTTAACCCAGGAGTTCGAGCACTTGCTGCACAGTTTCAGCCACCTACACGCCATCCGACTGCTGCGCTCCGCCGCACGGACCCACGAACTCGTCCTCCTCAGCTTCCTCGACCGGCATTACGCCAGCCAAATCGCCAGGACACCCCGCAAGTAACCTGCGCCCGGGCGTCACCAAGAAAGTTCCAAGCGCAACGTCCGATGCTCTCTCGTGAGAGCGGCCAACCAGGGGCCGCGACCACATAAACAGGAGAGACCATGAACACCAACCGCAACAAGCTGGCCCTTCGCCGGCAGAGCATCAGGACGTTGACCGACAGCGAGCTGCGCATCGCCCACGGAGGCGGTAGCACCATCAGCACCGGACCCGCCCCCGGCACGGACCGCCAGACGACCTCGACATCGGCCACATCGGTGATCCACGCGTCGTCAGGTACGTCGGTGATCAACCCGTCCGGAGGCTCTGTGCTCAACCCGTCGGGAGGCAGAGTTCTCAACCCGTCGGGAGGCTAGGCCCAGCCCACACACCGCCGGCGAAGCTCTTGTGAGCGATCTGGCATCACACCACCGCCTCGTGGCTGACGCCATGGGGCGGTGGTTGTCGTCGCGTGTCCTGGAATACAGTCCTCCGATTGACGTATCGCGGTTGTGACGTCGATGCGGGTGGCTCGCACCGCGCCGGGCTCGCAGCCGACGAATCCCCGCTGATTCTGGTTGGCGGTGCGGTTTCACTTCACGCTGACGTTCGAGTCGGACACGCCCGAGGAGATCTTGGCGATCGCGCGGCCCAACCCGCGCATGTCTGACGCCACCGTCGTTGACCAACGACCGCCGCACCGACTGACCCCGATCAAACGAAAGCCGCCCCGGCGCTAAACCGGGGCGGCTTTCACCTGCCTATTGACAAACCATGCCTACATATCAGTTCTGTACGGAGGCACTTGCTTGACACCATGACTGCGGACGAGTTTTGGTTTCGATCCGGACCGTTGACCGCACTGGGAGTCGCTCATACGCTTTGCCCGGAGGGAGCGCGCATGGACCAGGGCGGGGTGATTGCGGCCGGCTGGCGCGATTTCGTCGCTGAGCACTGGGCGCGCAAGCCCTGTGTGGGTGAGTTCTTTGCTCCACCGCCATTCGACGAGACCGCCCTCTGGGAGGTCGCGCTGCGCGCAGGCTCCGAGTCACATTTCTCGCGTCCGGATGGGCGCATTGATCTCGACGGGCAGCACTATTTTCCACGGCCCGTGGATGGCGGGTTCGACGGTTACGCCGAACGGCTCGCACGCAGCTTCCCCGATGGCGGCTTCTTTCAGCAGAACCAACTCCAGTCTGTCGACGTTGCAATCTTCGACTGGGCGCGTGAATTTTTGAGAGGCCTTTTTGACGCGCTCGGCGGCATGCCGCCCGCGCGGGCATGGCTGGACACGATGTTCGACCACTACGCCACGGACCCCGGTTGGGATCCACCAGGGGGAGCAGGGGCGGTGTGTTCATGTTCGTGCTCGCCGGTCGGAAGAAGATGCTGCTGTGGCCGCCCGGCACCGACGACATCAAGGACGACACCCGCAGTTACGACGCCGCGCGTGGAGTCGCCCAGGTACAAGAGGGCAGCATCGGCTCGGTCTGCTACTGGCCCGGAGAGTGGTGGCATGTGGGCGAGTCGCCGGCGGGGCCGTCGCTGTCGCTACACGTAACCGTGCACCTGCTCCGGGGCGACGACATCGGGTCGGATGTTCTGGAGGATTTCGAGTCCGGATATTCGATCGAGCAGCACCTCCCGCCGACCGGCGCGGCAGCGCGGGAGTTGGCGAACGCCGGCATGGACGCGTCCTCTCCCAACTGAACTCGCCCGAGGCGCGGCACAGAGCCGTCGAGGCGCATATGCGTCGGCTCAGTGGATGGAGACCGTATTCCCCGTCATCGAGTGTCGAGCATTTTCGACGCTGGGTTCTGGATCTCCCTGACATCGGCCAAATCAGGTCCGGCCCCTATAGGTGAGCGGCCTCGCGTCGGCTGCCCGGAATGCGTTGCGCCGGTCACTGATTTTCGGGCCACCTACGGACGGTCCTCCACGAAGGTCAGGATCTGCTCGCCGATCCGCAATATCCCGCCGAGTTCGAGTTTGGTTGGCGTCGTGCCGATCTCAGTCCAGTCCGCCATCCCCGGGGCGGCGAGGAAGGTGCCGCCGGGAGTGGACGCGTCGCGCACGAACACCGCGCCGCCGTCGATCCAGACGTAGGCGTGTACGCGTGATGCACGCGGATCCGACACGATGATCGGTGCGGCCGTTCGTGTGCGCACCGCGTCGTCGCGCAGCGGGTCGCGCCCGATCACATAGGGGCGGTCTAACGGGTAGACCGCGCCATCCTGCGCGGCCAGGACGCCAGCCACTCCGGGCAGCGCTGGGGTCTCCGCCGGAGTCCTGCGAACCGACGGCTGGCTGCCCTTGGTCGGCACCGTTGCCCGCAGCATCGTCTCGGGCGCAACGGATTCGGCCGGCACACTCCGATCCGCGGCGGCACCTGCACAAAGCCAGACGAATCCGCCGCCCGGCACCACCCCCGCGCGGAGATCCGTCTCCGGGCACTCCGACTGGCCGGATCCAACCCCGGCTGCAATTGCGACTCTCAGCAAAGAGTCGGGCAGAATTTCGTCCACCCAGGTCAACGACCGCTCGCCCGACAATGTGCGCACGCCTTCCGCGTCTTCTATCTCCGCCGTCACCGTCCCGCGCAGCAGCACGAGCAGACCGTCAGCGGCAGGCGCGACCAGGCCGAACGGTGCGACGCTGGCCGAGTCTGCGCCGAAGGTCAGGGCGGCGAGCCGTTCAGCCAGCGCGGCACCGGGGTGCTCCATCTTCGCCGCCAGCTCGACGGTGGCGAGCAATGGCCGGGCTGACGACGTTGAACCCGCGATATACAGGACGACGTCGCCGAAGCGCGCGATCAGGCCGTCGCCGCGCACGATACCCACGGCGTACGGATTTCGGTCCACCCCGCACCGCCCTTCGTGTTGCTGGCCGCCCGCAGATGGCGAATCTGGGCTGGGCCGCGTGGTTGCCGTTTGACCTGGCCGTCTGGTTCGCCCATCAGACCAGTGCCCACGGGCCCACGCCGTCGAATGCGAGCCGGAATTGCCAGAACAACTCATCAACACTACCGACGAAAGGCCGTGGTGCTGAACCCCACGGGCGGCCGATCGGGGACTGGCATCTCGGTGTGGAGCCCTCGGTGAACCGATCGCTTCAGTTGCCACTCCGACATGAGTCGGGATTGTTGACGACGGTCGAAATCTAGGCCGCGGGCGACGGTCGAAAAGTAGGCCACGTGGTGGTGGTTATTGTGCCGGGTCAGGACGTCGGCGTGGTGCACGATGCGGTCGATCATGGCCGCGGCGACGACCTGGTCGCCGAAGACGTCGCCCCAGGCGAAGGGCAGGTTCGAGGTCAGGATCAGCGAGGCGTGTTCGTAGCGGCTGGAAACCAGTTGGACGAACAGGTTGGCGGCGTCTTGTTTGAAGGGACGATCGCCAGGTGGGTCTTGCCGGTTCCGGGCGGCCCGAGCAGCACCACGTTGCGCGCCTTGGCAAGGAAGGCGCCGGTGCCCAGATGGGCGATCATGTCCCGGTTCAATGCGGGTTGGTGATCGAAGTTGAAGTCCTCCAATGACTTCGGTGTCGGGAACCCGGCCGAGCGGATGCGGATCGCCGCACCGGAGGCTTCGCGGGCGGCCACCTCACGCGAGAGCACCGCAGCGAGATACTCTTCGTGGCTCCACCCGCCGTCACGGGCCTGTTCGGCCAACCGGGCGGCGGATTCGCGGATGCGTGGCGCCTTGAGGGCTTGGGCGTAGTGGCAGACGGCGTTGATCGGATCCTCGGCCATGCTCAGGCCACCTCTCCGTCGACATCGGTTGCGCTACTGGTGTCCTCGGCAGCGAGGCGAAGGCGCCGCCCAGCCTGCGCCGGGCCGCTTTCGACAATGCCGGCCCGAGTGAACCGACGTGCACCTTGGTCGAGAAGGTGGCCCACCATGCAGAGCGGGCGACCGACCGACAGTATGACAACGCGCTTGCCGCGCTGGCCGTCGCGGCGGGAGAAACGGGAGGTCCGCGATGAGGCTCGAAATTCCGGAGCGAGGCCACCGTCCCGGCAAGAAGGCCGTTCTGACCATGATTCGCCTGGTGTCGCGCCAGCCGGTGGTCGACGCCGTCAAGCTGGCCTTCTACCGCCCAGATTTCTACGGCGCCGGCGACCTGACCCACGAGGCAATGCGTGGACCCTCGACATGGTCGATTGGCGATCGCGAGTTGATGGCGACATGCGAGCGGTGCTGGCCGCGGGTGTCTCACGTCAGCAGATCGAAGACGCGCTGGCCGTGTGTCTGGCGTTTGATATGACCGCCCGATTGGCCAACGCGTTCGACTTCAACATTGCCAGCCCTGACGCCATGAACGCCGGTGCCCGCCACCTCTTGAAGCGCGGTTATCGCTGGACCCTGGCGGCCGCTCCCAGCGCCGGCCCAATCGTGGTGTTCCACGACTCCTGCATCTCCGATTCGAACAGACCCCATGTGTGGGAGCCCTCGGGCCGCTGGACGTAGGTCACCGGTATCCCTGCGGCCGCCGCGGCATCGGCGAACGTCTTGGTGTTGGCGGCGACGATGCCCTCGATGAGTCCGCCGGTGAAGTTCGGTCCGAATCCTTCAGGTAGTCGGTCGACGGCGCCCTCGGCACCGCCGGATGCGGCGGCATACACCGCGACACCCCTGAGTTTGGTGACGTTTTTCGACGGGTCGTGGGCCACCCACAGCGGGCCGCCGAGCGGACCCCACATGGCCTCCGCACTCGCGCCGCCGCCGACGAGGGTCAACGAAACATTCTGCGCCGCATCGGGATCCGAAGGGGCTGGGAACCCGCTGTACGAGCCGACCGCCCTGTACAGACCCGGCGCCTGAACGGCGTAGTCGATCGCGGTGCCGCCAGTGCTCGAGAGGCCACCGACCGCATTCTTGCCGTTGGTCTTCAGCTCCTTGTTGATCAGTGGCGGCAGTTCCTTGGTCATGTAGGTCTGGTACTGCTTGCCGGCGTCACCGACCCAGTCGGTGTACCAGCTGAACGAGCCGCCCAGCGGCGAGACGACGTTGACGTTCTTGTCGGCGAAAAACCCTTGGATGTCGGTCATCCCGAACCAGCTCTTGCTGCCGGGCGCCATCGCGACGCCGGGGTCGAGGTTGTCGCCGCCGTCGATGCCGGGCAGCAGATAGAAGGTGGGGGCACCGGATTTGGGCGCCTTGAAGACGTCGTTGACGATGACCTTGTTCATCGAGGGCGAGTAGACCGAGATCTTCTCCCAGCGGTCGTTGACCGGTTCTATCCCGGTGATCGACGCGCCGCCAGGCGGGGGATCCGCAACAGCGACCGGTGCCGCCACAAGAGATACAGAGGCGATAAGCGACAGGGTCAGCAAGCGAATGGTGTTCTTCCGAATGGCATTCCGCAGGGCAGTCACCGGGCGATTATGGGGTGCCCGTCAACGCAAGGGCAACCGGACTCGCGCGTCGAAAAGGCCACACATCGGAGCGCCGCGAAACGAAACCAACGGCGCCTAACTTCTGCTTGAATATTTGGCCCAGTAGCGCTGGCCGCCGCTGGGCACCTGCCCGAAAGCGGCCTTCACCGCCGGCGCCAGCAGTTTGAACGGCAGCGCGAGTGCCCGCTTCGGCTCTATCGCCAACGTCCACGTGAACAACGTGTCGGCGCCGTCGGGTTCGACGATGTAGTCCTCGGCGAAGCGCTTGAAGAGTGGAAGCGTCGACTCGTAGGCCGCGAACGAGTGGCGGCTTCCTTCGTCCCAGCGGAAGAAACGTTCGCGCATGGTTGGACCGCCGGCGGCGACGACCTCGCGGGTGGTGCCGACCCCGAAGGGGCGGGCCGAGGTCCAGTTGACTTCTTTTGTCGCCGGACCCCACGCCGCGATCGACTCATCGGAGGTGAGCTGTTCCCAGACCTTCTCCGGCGAGGCGGCGAAGCGTCTCTGATAGACGAAAACATGCGGAGCCGATTCGAAAAAGCCGGCGTCGGCGGGTTCTAGTGAATACCAACGCGTCACAGCTGACCAGCATGCCGCATCGTGGGCACTCGCGCGCTGAATAGGCGACGCGACCCCTGCGCCGAGTTCCACAAGATCAGCGTATTCGTGCGGGCACCACCGTGGGATTGCTTCGGCCAGGCACGGCACACCTTCCGCCCGGGCCGCTATTGGTCACATGTACAAGGGGGGTTGTCGTCGGCGGTACGGTCGCGTACCGTAACCGGTACCTGCGAGTACCACCACAGAGGGGTGACATGGGCGAGGCGACGACGGACCCGGTACGGATGCCGCCGGGGCCGCGGATTCCGAAGGCCGTCATGGGCATTGGCTTCATCACTGCGCGGCATCGTGCCGTCACCGCGATCGGCAAGCGGTACGGCAGCGCGTTCACCATGAATCTGCCGATCTTCGGCGAATCCATGGTCATCAGCGACCCTGTCCTCATCAAGGACCTGTTCACCATGAGCAGTGACCTCGTCGGCAATGCGTCCACCCTCGGCACCGTGCTCGGCCAGGGGTCGACGTTCAGCCTGGACGGCGATGAGCACCGCGCACGACGCAAGCTCCTTGTTCCGCCGTTCCACGGCAAGCGGATGGCCGGCTACGAAGCGATCGTCGAAGACGAAGTGATGCGCGAGACGGCGAACTGGCCGGAAGGCAAAGAGTTCGAAACGCTGCAGCCGATGATGCGTATCACCCTCAACGCCATCCTTCGCACCGTGTTCGGGGCGCAGGGGACCTCATTCGACGAACTGCGGCAACTGTTGCCGCCGATGGTTCCGCTGGCGTCGCGGATGGCGGTGATGCCTTCAGCGCTCCGACGCGACCTCGGCCGGTGGAGTCCGTGGGGACGCGTACAGCGCTATCGCACGCGCTACAACGAGATCATCGAGTCGCTGATCTCCGAGGCACGAAACGATCCGGCATTCGATGAGCGCAACGACGTGCTCGCCCTCATGTTGCAGGCACGCTACGACGACGGATCGCCGATCTCCGACGCTCACATCGCCGACGAGTTGCTGACACTGCTCGCCGCAGGCCACGAAACGACGGCGACGACGCTGGCCTGGGCAGTCGAACGGCTACGCAGGCACCCCCGACTGCTGTCGCGGCTCACTGCGGAGGTCGATGTGGGAGGGTCGGAGCTTCGCCAGGCCACCATCTGGGAGGTCCAGCGCGTACGTCCGGTGGTGGAGGCCACCGGCCGAGTAGCGCGTGAGCGAATCCGGTTGGGCGAGTGGGTCATTCCCAAGGATCACATCGTCATCGCCAGTATCACGATGTCGCATCGATCCGCGCAGAACTTCGCCGACCCGGAGGTGTTCAATCCCGACCGCTTCCTCGGCGGCAACCCGGACACCCATAGCTGGATCCCGTATGGGGGAGGCATCCGACGCTGCATCGGCGCCGCCTTCGCCAACATGGAGATGAATGTCACGCTGAACACATTGCTGCGCGAATTCGAGTTCGGCACGACGTATGCCGCCGGGGAGCGTACCCACTCCCGCGGTGTTGCCACTGCACCGGGACGCGGCGGCCGCGCCGTCGTCTATCGACGAAAGGCGGGGTCGAGATCAACCACTCTCAGCACTTCCGAGCGGGCGTCGGCGTGACACCACAACACGTCGTCGACGTCGGCCGCGGCATCGAGTTGTGCTACGAACAGATCGGCGACGAGAACGATCCGCCGATCGTGCTCATCGGCGGCTTGGGACAGCAGCTGCACGGCTCGTGGCCGATCGACTTCGCCGGCGCGCTGGCGGCACGCGGCTATTGCGTCACGCGGTTCGACAACCGCGACGTCGGGCGGTCCACTCACATGAAATACCCTGCGCCCAAACCACTCTCGATCCTGCGCGGCGGTAATCACCCACAGCAGTACCACCTCGGTGATATGGCGCGCGACACCGTCGGACTGCTCGACGTACTCGGCTATGAGAACGCGCACCTGGCCGGCATCTCGATGGGCGGCATGATCGCGCAGACCGTCGCGGCGCACCATCCCGGCCGGGTGCGCACACTGACGTCGATAATGTCCACGACGGGCGCACCCCGCATCGGACGTCCCGCGCTCTCGACGTGGTGGCGGTTGGCGACCGCCAAGCCTCCGCGCACCCGGCACGAGGCGATGGAGCGTGACGTAACGATCTTCCGTCACATCGGCTCGCACGGCTTCCCGTTCGACGAACAGCGCGTGCGCGAGAGGGCCGCCATCGGGTGGGATCGCGATCCAAGCAGTGCGGGCACCCCGCGGCAGCTCGCGGCCATCTTCCGGTCCGGCGACCGCACCGCAGAAGTCGGTGACATCGACGTGCCGACGCTGGTGATTCACGGCGACCGGGACCGGATGGTCCACCCGACAGGGGGTGCCGCAACTGCGCGCGCCATCCGAGGGGCACGGCTGGAAACGATCCGCGGCATGGGCCATGACCTGCCGGCCGGCGCGTGGGAGCGGCTCGTCGAGCTGATCTGCGGCCATGTCGCTGCGGCGCCGGCCACCAACACCGAACTAGAGGAGCAACGATGAGCAAAACTGTGCGCCGCATCAGCGGCCGTACCGCGGTGATTTCAGGCGCCGCGTCGGGCATCGGGCGCGCTCTGGCGCAACGACTTTCGGCGAATGGCTGCCCGGTGGCGATCACCGACATCGACGAGCGCGGTTTGAAGGAGACCGAGGCCGGTCTCTACGGGCCGACGCTTTCCCGGGTGCTCGACGTGCGCGACGCCGACGCGCAGCGCGACTTCGCCGCCGAGGTGCGCGGCTGGGCGCCCGCCCCGCTCGGCGCGGTGTTCAACAACGCCGGCGTCGCCGTCGCCTCCAGCGTGCTGGATTCCGTTCCCGAAGACGACAATTGGTTGTGGGACATCAACTTCCACGGGGTCGTCAACGGAACGCGGGCGTTTCTGCCGATCCTGGTCGAGCAGGACTCCGGCGCGATCGTGAACACCTCGAGTGTGTTCGGCCTCGCCGGCATGCCCAACCAAAGTGCCTACTGCTCAGCGAAATTCGCCGTCCGCGGCTTCACCGACTCGCTGCGTCAAGAGCTGCGCGGCACCGGCGTGACCGCCATCAACGTGCATCCGGGCGGTATCAACACCAACATCGTGCGCAATGCCCGCTTCCGTAAGGACCCGGACGGCCGGGGTCGCACCCACGAGCAGATGGCGGAGGAGTTCGCCGCGATCACCATGACCCAGCCCGACAAGGCGGCCGAGATCATCCACCGCGGTGTCGAGAGCGGCAAGGCGCGCATCCTGGTCGGTCCGGATGCCTATCTCTTCGACATCCTGACCCGGGTGGCGCCCACCCACTACTACGACCTGCTCGGTACGGTCGTCGGCCGCCTCAGGAGCCGTGCACAGCAGCAACAAGCGGCCGCGAAGGTCTGATTCGACGTGCGCGCCGTCGTCATCACCAAGCACGGTGGCCTCTCCGTCCTGCAGACGCAGGAGCGGCCCGACCCGCCGCCACCATCGGCCGGCCAGGTCCGGATCGCGGTCCGCGCCGCCGGGGTGAATTTCGCGGATCACCTTGCACGCGTCGGCCTCTACCCGGATGCGCCGAAGCCACCGTGCGTCGTCGGTTACGAGGTGTCGGGGACCATCGAGGCCGTCGGCGACGGCGTCGACCCCGCGCGCGTCGGCGAACGGGTCTTCGGCGGTACTCGGTTCGGCGGCTATGCCGAGATCGTCAACGTGGCGGCGTCCGACGCGATACCCCTGCCGGAGTCGCTGAGCTTCGAGCAGGGCGCGGCGATTCCGGTCAACTATTCGACCGCATGGGCGGCGCTGCACGGATACGGCTCGCTCCGCGCCGGTGAGCGCGTGCTGATTCACGCGGCAGCGGGTGGCGTCGGGATTGCGGCCATCCAGTTGGCCAAGGCGGCCGGCGCCGAGATACACGGCACGGCATCACCGGGTAAGCACGCGCGGCTCACCGAGTTCGGCGTCGACCGCGCCATCGACTACCGCAAGGACGGATGGTGGAAGGGACTGCCGCCCTACGACATCGTGCTCGACGCGATCGGCGGCAAGTCGCTGAAGCGGTCCTACGGCATGCTGCGGCCCGGCGGGCGGCTCGTCGCATACGGATTCTCCGGCATGCAGCAGGGTGACAAGCGCTCGCTGCGGACCGCGCTACCTCAGCTGCTGCCGATGCTGCGCGGCTTCAATCTGCTCGACCAGCTGTCGAACTCGAAGGCCGTCATCGGACTGAACATGCTCAAGCTGTGGGATGACCGCGGCACACTGGAACCGTGGATCGGCCCGCTGACTCAGGCGCTGGCCGACGGCGTCGCCGTGCCCATCGTTCACGAGGCGGTGCCGTTCGCCAAAGCCGGTGAGGCGCACCGCATTCTGGCTGACAGGGAAAACGTCGGAAAAGTGGTGCTGGTGCCCTAGGCGGTGGCCTTGGCGCGTTCGAACAGCGCAGAATCGTGTGCAGAGACCATGAACAGGTCGGGCTCTGCCTTCCGGTAGAGCTCGGCGAGGCGAGCGTGGTTGTCGCGCACCTTCTTTCGGTCGAACGCTACCGCCGTCTCCATCGCCCACAGGCTGCGCGGCACGTGGGTGCCGTCCAGTGCGCCGTAGTGGTAGAAGGCGTCACCGCAGTGCAGCACCCAGCGGTGGCCTGCGTCGACGGCGACGCAGGTGTGGCCCCGGGTATGGCCGGGCAGCGAGACCATCACGATGCCGGGAGCGATCTCGTCGAGCTCCTTGGCCGCGGCGAATCCCCGCCACGCTTCGCCGTCGGGGTTGTGTTCCACGATGCTGCGCTCCTTGGCCCACTGCTGTCGGCCGTAGCGCACCTTCTCCTGCCGGGACGGCGACGCGGTCAACGCGAATGCCTCTGCCGCAGTCACGTGGATGGTCGCGTTGGGAAAGTCGACGATGCCGCCGACGTGGTCGGTATCGAAATGCGTGACGACGACGTGGCGGACGTCCTCGCGGCGGAAGCCGAGTCGATCGAGCTGGTGGGCCGCGGACTCCGAAGGCACGAACACCGGCCGGGTGATGAACCGGACCGGCCCGACCTGTCCCGCCGGATCGGCGCAGTCATCGAGGCCGAACCCGGCATCGACGAGCACCAGTCCGGAGTCCGTCTCCACCAGAAGAACGTGACAAACACAGTACGGAGAGCGGGGCGGATGCATGGTGCCGCAGTTGAGGTGGTGAACCTTCACTGCTCGCCCACCAGAGCCAGGAGTTCGCCGCGGCCGATCTGCGTCACCAGGCTCGCCGAGTCGAAGTAGACCCGCTCGTTGACGATGCGGTCGCCCTCGAAGAAGAACACCGCGATGATCGGCACCCGAAACGCCTTGCCCGTCGGCGGAAGGCCGTAGAACTCACCGAGATTGGTTCCCAGCAGGTCGAATTCGACGATCACGGTGTCATCGGTGACGTGGTATCGGACGTTGTCGTGCCGTTGGTCCGGGAAAGCGGTCCTGGTGGTCCTGTAGTAGCCCATCACCTCGTCGTCGCCGTCGAAGACCTGGCCCGTCGGCATGATCTCGTAGCGCGGGTGCCCGTTGAACGTGGCCAGGGTCCGGTCGAACTCCTGGGTCACCTCGGTGTCCATGTGTTCTGAAATGACCTCGAGGCGGCGTTGCCGCAGATCGTCGTCGAGCATCCCCCAACTGTAAGCCGACCGGGCCGGGCGTCAGATCACTGATTCAGCGGGTGACTCGGCCAGCCTGTGGCGGCGCTGCCGCTCAATCGTTGCCAGATACATGGCCGAGCCGAACGTCGAACTCGTAAACAGGAACAGGGCGAAGTACAGCCATGCGTTCTTGATGCCGCGCCTGCGGCCGTCGACGACGGCCCACACCGCCATGATCACGCTCAAGATCGTGTAGTCGGCAACCTGCGAGCTGGACGAGGGATTCACGTACCCCAAAGCCATGAACTCCGCCCAGGTGGGCTGGCCCCAGAATGGGTTTTCCGCGTACTCCTGCACATAGCGGATGTTGAAGTACCAGGTGACAGGCAACGAAACGATCCCCAAGGCCCACAAGAAAATCTCCAGCTTCGAAAGCTGAGGGCCCGTCGGCATGCGCTTGAAGATGGCCGGATTCGTTTTCACGATGAAAGCGATGACCGCGATGCCGAGGATCGCGTGCACGATGAGGGCAACCATTTTTGGAGTCTCTCGGCCGATTTGAGTTTTGTCAATATTGACATAACTGCCATCAGGTAATTTACGCCCATGGTCCGACCTGCCCAGACGGCCCGCAGCGAGCGCACACGCGAAGCGCTGCGCCAGGCGGCGGTCGTCCGGTTCCTGGCTCAAGGCGTCGAAGACACCTCGGCCGAGCAGATCGCCGCAGACGCGGGGGTGTCGCTGCGGACCTTTTATCGCCACTTCGCGTCCAAGCACGATCTGCTGTTCGCCGACTACGACGTCGGCCTGCATTGGTTTCGCGCCGCGCTGGCGACGCGCTCGCCCGGCGAATCGATCATCGAGTCGGTGCAGTCGGCGATCCTGGCCCGGCCGTACGACGACTGGGCCGTCGCGGAGATCCCGTCGCTGCGCGCCCAGGAACTCGACCCAGGGCGGATCGTGCGGCACATCCGCCAGGTCGAGACGGACTTCGCCGAAGCCATCGAGGAGCATCTCCTCGGTGACGACGCACCGAAGCCCGGGACCGATGACCGGATGCGTATCACCGTCACCGCGCGATGCATCGCGGCCGCGGTGTTCGGGGCGATGGAGGTCTGGATGCTCGGCGACGACCGCTCGCTGCCCGAGCTGACGCGGCTGACCCGGGAGGCGCTGCAGACCCTGCAGAAGGGCATCGGAGACACCGTCTAGAGCGCAAAGTTTCGTCAATATTGACAAAACTCGGCGCCCGTGTCAGCCTCAGCCGATGGCGGACTTTGACGCGATCGTCGTCGGCGCGGGCCACAACGGACTGACCGCTGCCGCATTGCTCCAGAAGGCCGGGCTGCGCACGCTCTGCCTCGATTTCAAGCTCTACGCCGGCGGGATGGCCTCCACCGTCGAGCTTTTCGACGGCTACAAGTTCGAGATCGCGGGCTCGGTGCAGATTCCGACGGCGGCCACGGTCAGCCGCGAGCTCGGCCTGGACACGCTGCCGACCGTCGACCTCGACGTGATGTCGGTCTCGCTGCGCGGCGTCGGCGACGAACCGCTCATCTACTACACCGATCCGATGAAGTTGTTGACACACATCAACGAGGTGCACGGGGCCGAGGCCGTCAACGGCATGGCGGGGCTGATGGCGTGGTGCCAGGCACCGACGCGGGCCCTGGGGCGATTCGACGCGGGCCAGCCACCCAAGACACTCGACGAGATGTACGCATGCGCGACAAACGAATTCGAGCGTTCGACGATCACCGACCTCTTATTCGGCTCGGTCACCGATGTGCTGGACCGCTACCTTCCCGACAAGGAGAAGAACGGTGCGTTGAGAGGCATGCTGTCGCTCCTCGCGGTGAACACCACATATCGGGGCCCTGCCACCCCGGGCACCGCTGCGGCGTTGGCCTACGGATTCGCCGTCCCCGACGAAAATGCGCTGCTTGTCAAGAAGCTCCAGGGCGGAATCGGCGCGCTCACATCGCATCTGCAGGAACTGTTCACGTCCAATGGCGGCGAGCTGCGGCTGCGAAGCAAGGTCGACGAGATCCTGGTGGCCGACGGGCGCGTCACCGGGGTTCGCCTCGAAGACGGCTCGACCATCGCCGCGCCGATCGTCGTCTCCGGCGTCGCGCCCGACCTCACGGTCAACGGCATGCTCGACCCGAACGCGCTGGCCGCCGAGATCCGGGAGCGCTTCTCCCGCGTCGACCACCGCGGCAGCTATCTACAGATGCATTTCGCGCTGGACGGTATACCGGAGTTCGCGGCGCCCTATGAGGTGCTCAACGATCCGGAAATGCAGTCCAACATAGGCATTTTCAGCACTCCTGAGGAGCTGCAACAGCAGTGGGAGGACTGCAGGCGCGGCATCGTGCCTGCCGACCCGTCGATCGCCCTGCAGATTCCGTCCGTCAACGACCCTGGCCTTGCGCCAACCGGTAAGCACGCCGCCTCCGCGTTCTCGCTGTGGTTCCCGGTAGAGGAGACGCAGTCCAGCTACGGCGAGATGAAGGTCGAGATGGGCCAACGGGTGATCGACAAGATCACCAGGCTGGCACCGAATTTCGAGGACCTCATCATCCGGCACACCACCTTCACCCCCAAGCACATGGGCACGATGTTCGGGGCGCCCGGCGGCGACTACTGCCACGGTCTGATCCATCCGGATCAGATGGGTCCCAACCGTCCAGGTCCGAAAGGCTATGTCGACCAACCGATCCCGATCGAGGGACTCTACCTGGGCAGCGCAGGCTGCCACGGGGGCCCCGGGATCACGTTCGTCCCCGGTTACAACGCCGCCAAGCAGGCACTCGCCGACCGCGCCTGATTCCGCGTTTCGGGGCCGCCATATCGGGAATCCACCCGTGTATGGGGTGGACGGTTGCAGTCACGGGGCCGACTGGCGACATCGGCATATCGGCGGTCGCCGCCCTCGACCGGCACCCGGACATCGAGCGCGTCATCGGAATGGCCCGCAGGCCCTTCGACCCGTCAGATCAGGGGTGGACCAAAACCGAGTACCGGCAGGGCGACATCCTCGACCGTGACGCCGTCGACGCTCTGGTCGCCGACGCCGACATCGTCGTCCATCTCGCATTCATCATCATGGGTTCGCGAGCGGAGAGCGCGCGGGTCAACCTAGCCGGCACCCGCAACGTATTCGAGGCGACGGTGGCGGCCCAGCGCCCCCGACGGCTCGTGTACACGTCATCGGTCGCCGCATACGGTTACCACTCCGACAACCCCGTTCCGATCACCGAAGAAGTGCCGACCCGTGGCTCACCCGAGCACTACTACTCCGAGCAGAAAGCGGCCTGCGAAGCGACCCTCACCGAGGTCACGTCGGGCACGACGCTGGCGGTTTTCGTGCTGCGTCCATGCATCGTCGCGGGCCCGAGGGCGCCTGCCCTCGCCGAAGCGATGCCGTGGAACCAACTTCCCGGTGCGGTACGCAAGCTGACCCAGGCGTTGCCAGTCCTCAAGCCGCCGTTCCCCGATCCGGGTACCCCGTTACAACTCGTCCACCACGACGACGTCGCCGCTGCTATCGCCTTGGCCGCGACGACCTCCGCGGCTCCCGGGGCGTTCAACCTCGCCGGCGACGGGGTGCTGTCGATGTCCGATGTCGGTGCCGCGCTCGGAGCCAGACCGGTGCCCGTGCCCCGCCTTGTCATGTCGGCCGCGTCCGAAGTCGTCGCCCGCCTGCCGTTCGTCCCTTCGGCGCTCGAGTGGCTTCACGTGGGCCGCACGTCAGTAGTGATGGACACGACCAAGGCGAAGTCCCAACTGGGCTGGACACCGAAATACACCGCCGCCGAGACACTGTCGGGGCTGGCGGAGTCGCTCTAGTTACTGCGTGTGATCGCCGGTGTCGGCGGGCCCGCTCGGCGTCGCGCCGCCTTCGTCGGACCAGTCGCCGCTACCGTCGTCGGCCTTGGCCGGATCGCTGACGACGTCGTCATCCGCACCCTCCGGTCCGGAGTCGGACTCCACGGTCTCGGGCTTCTGCTTGTTCACCGACAGTGACTACCCGGTGACGGGGTCCTTCATTCAGTTGGCGCGGTTACGCAGCTGATTCGCCCAGTCCTGCGGCACCCTGCCCCGCGGGCCGGGAACCGTCTCGTCCTTGGGCCGGCAATCCGGCGCCGCGAGCTCCGGACCGTCGTAGTACTCGTTGGTCTGGTAGTTCCAGAACCAGTCCTCGCCGGGCTCGAACGATCGGATGATCGGGTGTCCGGTTCCCTGCCAGTGCGCCGAGGCGTGCCGCGCCAATGAGTCGTCGCAGCAGCCGATGTGGCCACATGCTGCACAGCGCCGTAGATGCACCCACCATCCACCGACCGCATCGCATTCCACGCAGCCGGTGCTGCTCGGTGGAACAGTGGGGTCGACGTCAGCACTCATGGTGATTAGCCTAATGCCATCGACTGCGGCGTTTGGTGCGGCGAATTGCGGGCAATTGCCGCGACAGGCGTGCTCCGGACATAGGGTCGCGCCATGGCGATCAGTGATTCCCGCGAAGTGGTCATCGAAGCAACCCCCGAGGAGATCCTCGATGTCATCGCCGACGTGCAGTCGGCGCCGGAATGGTCGTCGCAGCATCAGGGCGCCGAGATACTGGACACCGACGACAAGGGCAGGCCGGGCCGGGTCAAGCTGAAGTTGAAGACCATGGGGATCTCCGACGAGCAGGTCGTGCAGTACTCCTGGACGGACAACACCGCGGGCTGGACCTTGGTCAGCTCGAGCCAGCTCAAGAAGCAGGACGCCAAGTACACGCTGACGCCCGACGGCGACAAGACGAAGGTGAAGTTCGAGATCACCGTCGACCCGTCGGTTCCGATCCCCGGTTTCGTGCTGAAACGGGCGATGAAGGGCGGTCTCGAGTCAGCCACCGATGGGCTGCGCAAATACGTGATGAAGCTGAAGAAGGGCGCCAAATAGGTGTTCCTGTCGTGGCCGCTGGCTGGCCGCTCGGAGGAGATGCGCACCATCGAGGCCGCCATCTCGGCCCCGGAAGTCGCCGGCGTCCTCATTCGTGGCGCCGCTGGTGTGGGCAAGAGTCGGACGGCCCGCGAAGCTCTGTCGGTGGCCGCGTCGCGGGGCTGCGAAACCCGTTGGACCGTTGGCACATCTTCGGCGCAGGCAATTCCGCTTGGTGCCTTCACCGCGTGGGCACCGTCGGATGTCACCGATACGGTTCAGTTGCTGCGCGGGGTGATCGAGTCGCTGACTGCCGCGCCCTCGAAAGCAACAGTGGTGTTGGGCGTCGATGACGTGCACCTGCTCGATGAGCTGTCGACGTTCGTCGTGCACCAGATCGTGGCGCGGGGCGAGGCCAAAGTGATACTCACCGTGCGAGACGGTGCGCCGATTCCCGCTGCGACACAGGAGTTATGGGCGGCCGGCCAGTTCGTCCAACTCGACCTACAACCGCTGTCGCTCGACGAGACCGCCACACTACTGACGGCGGCCTTGGAGGGGCCGGTCGATTCGGATGCCAGTCAGCGGTTATGGAAGCTGACCGGCGGCAATCTCCTGTATCTGCGGAACATCGTCGAGCAGGAGGTCGCCGACGGCCGGATCGTGCAACAGCAGGGACAGTGGCGGTGGATCGGTGATCCGATCATGCCGCCCGGCCTGGTCGAGCTGATCGAATCGCGCATCGGGGCCCTGCCCACGCCGGTCAGTGACGTGGTCGACGTGCTGGCTGTCGGGGAGCCGCTCGAGCTGGCGACCCTGACGCGGCTGACCGACGCAGCCGCGGTGGAGGAGGCCGAGACGCGTGGCCTCATCACGCTCGAGCCCGCCGGTCACGGCATCGAGGTTCGGGTCGCGCATCCGCTCTACGGACAGGTGCTCCTGGCGCGCGCGGCACGTACCCGGCTGCGACGGCTGCGCGGACTGGTCGCCACCGAACTCGCCTCATCCAGTGATCGCGACGACGTACGAGTCGTCGTGCGTCGTGCGACGTTGAGCCTGGACTCCGACCTCGAACCAGACGCCGACCTGCTCGCCAGGGCCGCGCACGGCGCCGTCTGGGTTGCGGACCTGCCCCTCGCGGATCGACTCGCGGAGGCGGCATTACACGCCGGAGCGGGGCCGGAGCTGAACTTCGTTCGCGCGCATGCATTGTCGTGGCTGGGCCGCGGCGAGGAGGCGGAGGCGGTGCTCGCCGAGATCGGTGCCAGCAACTTGACCGACCACGACCACGCCAGAGGCGCCTTCCTGCGGTCCAGCAACATGCTGTGGGCACTTGGAGACCCCGTTCGTGCGAAAGAACTCATCGACGAGGCGTCGCGCAGCACACCTGAAGACGCTCGCACCTACATCGATGCGTTCCTGACGGTGTACTGGTTTGCGATGGATCAGCCGGATGAGGCGGTGCAGGCTTCGAAAAACCTTGCCCTGGAGGATATTCCCGTGGTAGGCGCCGAGATAGCCTGGGTGCTCGCACAAATATACGCGGACGCGGGACGCACGAGCGACGCCGTGGCGGTCGCCAAGGCGGGATACACCGTGGCGACTCGCTCTCTCGACGCTCCGCACATGAGGTTCAACATCGCTGACGCAGAGGTCAGTGCATTGCTGTTGTCTGGGCAAGTGACCGAAGCGCTGAAGGTCGCCGAGCGCACGCGCGAGCAGGCGGCCCTGCTCCCGGGCGCTGCTCAATTGCTCGGTGCCGCCGTGGCTGGTCGGGCCGCGCTTGGTGCCGGTGACCTGCACACCGCCTCTCCACTGCTGGAACAGGCGGCCGGAGGGTTGTCCGCGTCCTATCCCATCGGCTGGGGATACCGCTATAACGTGCCGCGGACGACCGTACTCGCGATGCGGGGTCTGACTGACGAGGCGGCCGCCGCGCTTGCCGGGCTTGACACAGTGCGGCGCGAATTTCGTGCGCTGGACCACGAGCGCAGCGTGGCCCGCGCGTGGGTGGCCGCTGGCCAGGGCGCCGTCAGTGAAGCCATCGCGATCGTGCTGTCGGCGGCGGAAAGGGCGAGGAGCACTGGGCGATTCGCGGCGGAGGTGGAATGCCTGCAGACCGCCACCCAATTCGGTGACCGCTCCGGCGGCCCCCGGTTGCGTGAACTCGAATCAATCGTCGAGGGGCCACGCGTCCCCATCGCAGCGCGGTTCGCGGCCGTTCTCTCCGACGGTGACGGCGCTGGCTTGGCCGCCGCATCAGAGGAATTCGAGCGCATGGGCGATCTCGTCGCCGCGATCGATGCGGCCGCCCTTGCCGCCCTCGCTTATCGTCGCCAAGACAAACGGGGGTCGGCGCTGGGGTGCTCGACGCGGGCGGACGCTCTGGCCGCTCAATGCGGCGCAACTACGCCGATGCTTCGTCAGGCCAACGAGCCGCTGTCGCTGACCGAGCGCGAAGCCGAGATCGTGATGCTGATCGGCGAGGGACTGTCCAATCGCGCGGTCGCCGAGCGACTGACTCTTTCCGTCCGCACCGTCGAGAGTCACATCTACCGGGCGATGGTGAAGACCGGAACAACCAGCCGTGAGGAACTCGGCGCCTTGCTGGCCCGCCGCAAGGAAACTAAGTAGTGGATTCGCCTGACGGCGTGTCCTCGCGCATTGGCGAGGAAATCAGTCCGAACCTGCTTCGGCTCGCGATTAAGTAGTACCGCGCCGGGACCGAGCCAGATTGCAGTGCCGCGCTACTGCGCTCGTCGAAACTTACGCGGGCGACGATTAATCGGTCACAACGCCCATGGAAGAAGGCCCGAAGTGTCCGATTTATTTGCGGCACCCGCCGATCCGCAGGTTGTCGCCGAAGAAAACACAGAGCAAGTCATCGAAGCGGTAAGTCAGCCGCCGGTTCTGATCACCGAGCAAGCAGTGGCCCTCAGCACGGCGGCTGCGGTGTCACTGCCGCGTACGAAGCCCACCCGCAGCTTGATTGCGGCCCTGCGCGGGCTGTTCGTCCGTTCATCTGCGGACGCACAGCCCGCGTCGGATTACTGTCCACCGCGCCACTATCCATCGCGCCGCGACGCCTTTCTCGACCAGGCATCCATGGCACGAGAAATGCGCAAGCTGTGACGCCGGTCCTGCAGCTTGACGGCGTCGGTAAGAAGTACCGCAGGGGCGACGCCAACGCGGGGCTGCTTGGTTTATTAGTCGCTGTTCTCGGTTGGCTTGGAGGTGTGGGTCTCACCTATTTGTGGTCGCTGGGCTCACCCGTGTACTACGGCTTCAAGATCGACTGGGATGTACTGGGGCTGCCACTGCGAACCGGAATGGCCGCCGTGACCATGATCGTCTTGGCTGCGGCGGTGTATCCCGTGATTCATTCGCGACGGTTGGAGACGGCAGACGTGCTGCGAGCCGGTTGACGCGAGCTCGGTAGGCAAGATCAGGCCACGAGCGCCGCCGACGCACACACAGGCACCAGTTTTGGATCGCGGGGCCAGGTGCCGGTCATCGTGTCAAGCGGGAGCTCAAGGTCGCGACTCAGTAGTACCGTGCCAAACCGGGCCATATTGCAGTAGCGCGCTACTGCGCCCGCCGAATCGAACGCGAGTGACGATTCCCCGCGGAACTCGACACCAGGCGTGGCGGTCATCGTTCCGCCATGACATCGATGGAGGCGCGGTGATGGGTAACGCAAAGTGGATCGGTCGTGTTGGGGCGTTGGCAGTCGCTTTGGGAGCAGGGAATCTTCGGGCCATCGCACCGCACGCGTCACAGAACTTGGCGTTCTCCCGCAGCCCAGTGCCGCATGACCCGCACGCCACGCCCACCGTCATCCGAGCGCCACCAATCCGGGGGCGCGACCACCCCACCAGCCCAACCATAGGGCGTCCCTTGCGGCTCAACGAGCGATTCGAGTACGGCGGTGGCTTCTAACGCTCAATGTCCAGAATTCCAGATTCGGCATCCACCACGCACGAGATAATGGATCGAAGATCAAGGGGAAAAGACATGACCGATGACCTCGCTTCGGGGTTTCAGAGCGTCGACGGCGCCTCTGATTTCGCGGTGTTCTCGAGCTGTCTGACGCTAACTAACCGCGGTCGACCGGTGCCGCCGACACCAGGTCCTGCTCATCGATCACGGCCTGCCACAGTTCGTCTGCCGAGGTGATACCGCCTGGAAACCGGCATCCCATTCCAACCACGACGATCGGATCCCCATTTACGTCCCCCACGGTTCGTACCAACGTCATCGCTCGAGCTCCCGCGCAAGGGCCGGGCGATCGATCTTGCTGTTGTGCCTGGCGTCGACGGGAAGTGCGCCGAGTCGGCGAATCGGCACGTCGAGCCGAAGTTCCCGCAGGACGGCGCCGATACCGGCGACCGCACGTTCGTCGTCGAGCACGACGACAAGTTCGCCCTCCGGGGCCATGCGGTGTGCGACGAAGGCGGCGTCCTGCACACCCGGTACCCTACGAATCCGCTCCTCGACCACGAACGGGTGAACGTCGGTGCCGCGGTGCACGACGGTGCCGCCGCGAGGCCCGAGCAACCACAGGCGCCCGCGCTCGTCGCGGCGGGCGACATCACCGAGCCGATGCCAGACCGTTCCGTCCTCGATGCAAATCTTGTTAGTTGCCATGGCATCCGGATCGCCGACATACTCACGGCCGACGTGCGCGCCGCGCACGATCACTTCACCGACGCTGCGGTGCGCGGCCTCGAGCGCGCGCTGGGCGAGAGGTCCGTCGATGCGCCCGGGCAGCTCCACGAGAGCCACGTCCGCGGCGTCGACCGGTCTGCCGACGAGCAGCCCGTCGCCGGCGGAGTCGAGCACTTCTGCCATCCGCACGTGCGCGACCGGTTCGGCTTCGGTCGAGCCGTAGACCACCAGCGTCTCGGCATCCGGGAACGCCGAGGCGACCAGGCCGCACAGGGATCGGCTCACCGGGGCGCCGCCGACGATCACCCGCCGCACTGATCGCGGCCGCGCCCCGGTCGCGTGGATGTGCGCGGCCAGCCGCCGGGCGAACGCGGGTGCCGCCGACACGGTCGTGACCGCATGGGCCTGCATCGATGCCAGCACGGCCCGAGGATTGATCGACGCTGGATCACGCAGGTCCACGGGCGGAATCACGGTGGTCACTCCCGTGCACAGATTCGGGAAGACTGCGGCGGGAAAGGCGGTCATGTCCACGTCGCCGTCGCGAGGAGGCAACTCCGCGGCCAGTGCGCGGACTTGCGCCGCCAGGATGGCGTTGGTGCGTACCGCCCCCTTGGCGTGGCCGCTGCTGCCGGACGTGAAGCTGATGTTCGCTACCGCATTGAGCCCACCGTCGCGCAATTCTGTCGCAGGGCCCACCAATTCCGCGAACGGACGCGTACCGCGCGGTCTACCGTCGACCGCGTAGCGGTGAACCCGCCACAGGGGCGGGATCATCCACCATCGCCTCAACAACTGTGCCGGTCCGACGACCGCGGCCACCCGAGCTGTCCGCAGCGCCCGCAGCAATCGCGTTCGCGACATCGCGCCGTCGAGCAGGACGACGACACCTCCCGAGCCCACCAGGGCGAGCGCCAGCGCATAGAAATCGACCGATAAGGGTCCGGCAAGGAGCACGCGCGCCTGGTCGCACAAGCCGGCTCGGCGCAAGCCGCCGGCGATCGATGCCGCACGCGCTGCAAGTTCACCGTAGGTCGCGGATTCGACTGTGCCGGTCTCGGGTTCGACGACGACCAGTGCGGGCCGGTCGGGATGCTCACCCGCACGTGCCGAAAAGAGCGACACCATCCTGATTTCGGTGCGCAGTCAGATCACCTCGTCGACGATGAAGTCGCTGTAGAAGAATATCCGGTCCGCCGCGTGGAGGACGGCGGACAACTCCGACAGCGGCCTGGTGACCGTGGCAGGTGCACGCCGGTCCACCATCATGTTCCAGTGTGCGATCCGCCCGCCTGGCTGCATCGCGCGCGCAAGCTGGATGAACAGTTCGTCGGACGATCTCGGATCGAGATACTCGAAGATGTCGGACATGTCCGCCGCGGCGAATGTTCCTGGGGCGCAGGCACTGAGGTATTCGGACAGGTCCGCGCACACGATGGTGACCCGGTCCACCAAGCCGCCCAACCGTGCCGCTGCGTCGGGCCGCAGCAGCAGCGGTCCATACGAGAGGTCGGCGAACCGTCCGGTCAGCAACCATTCGAGATAGAAGTTGCCTTGTGCGGGAATCTCGGTGAACGCGTGCCGAAACCCTTGCCAGAGATGTGCTCCGGCATCCTGGTCGACGTACTTGTACTGCGAGAGGTCGCGACCGCGACCCGCCATCTGTGCACCGAAATACGCGCGGAACGCCGATTCCAGAGTCGGCGAATAGATTTCGCGGAGGAACACTTCGCGTTGCGAATCGAGGTCGGGGCATTCGAACAACCGCCGTATCGGATCGGCCAGCGGGACGAACCAGTGATCGCGAAACTCGCCGATGTAGCGTTCGAGGAGACCGCACCCCATCAGTCCCGCCGCGAGCAGATCGTCGTGGCGGTTCCAGAATTCGCGTGCTCTCGTCGACAATGCAGGCGCGATCTGTCGGTAGACGGCTACCGCGTCACCGGGTACGGCGCCGAGCAGTACCGCGGTATCCGACGCCGAAAGCTCCCGCAATGCAGCCAGTTTCAGCTCGACTAGCGCACACTGCGTGGGGTTGACGTCAACCGCGACGACGCGGTCGGGCTCGGCGAGTAATAGAGCCGCCACATTGTCCCCCGCACTGCCGATGATCAACGCATCCGTCCCAGGGCTGAGTTCGAATGCGCGCTCGAGAAGGCAGTGGTCCTCCCAGACCTGCGAATATCGCACCAGGTCGTGTGTGGCGGATCGAGTGAAATCATCGGACATGGTGGGCTCCCGTAACGTCGGCGTTGACTACAACGGGTTCGCGAAGATGCCGTACCAGCGCTCGCAGCGGTAGCGCGGGAACAACAGTCGGCTTTGGTTGTCGGCGCGCATCGTCGAGACAAAAAGCTGCTCGACGCCAGCGTTCAGGGCGCGCTCCGCCGCCACGGACACCGTCGCGTGTGCAAGTCCGATACGCCGGTGGACCGGCATCGCACCGCCGGTCTTGAGTACCATTGCAGGCGGCGCCGCGACCGCATGGTCCTCGAAGCGCAAGCTGCTCACCGGGATCGCATCGGCGCCGCGACACAGCGGAGCGTAATGCGGGTACATCAGAAGGATCCCTGCCACGTCGCCGTCCGGCCCGAGCGCGAGTACGCTCCGCTCGGGATCGATCGTCGCCGCCAGGCCCGGAACCATGTAGCGCTCGAACTCCGGCCGGCTTATCGGCATGAACGCCACGTTGTCGGCGAAGACCGCGTTGGCGAGTTCGAACAGTTCGTCGGTGCGCTGCGCCCACACCGTAGGATCGAACCGTTCGAACGCGTAGCCTCGCGCAGCAAGCCGCTCTCGAATGCACGCCTTGTCGGCGACCAGGGCGGCGATGTCGTCGCGATCCAGCACGATCGAGACCCACGACACGAAGGGTTCGAATCCCATTGCCTGCCAGGATGGCCCGTAGCGCAGCGGGTTCCACGGTTCGCCGACGAACGGCATCGCCCCAGGCTCCGCCGACAGCAATGCACGGCAGTGCAGTACGGTCGAGAAGTCGATCGGGCCCACCAGCAGTTGTGCGCCCGCTGCACGCGCCCAGCGGCGCACCTCGGCCATGACGAGCTCCTCGGCCGCGCGGTCGCCTGTGCTCTCCCAGTAGCCGAACCACGCAGCCGCGCGCCCGTCGAGCACATATCCCGGCCGGGTGAACACCGCGGCACGCACCGCGCCCGGAACGCAGAACGCGTGTGCGTCGACCTGTGCCATCCATGGGTTGAGCGAACTGAAAAGCATTGCGATACGTTCTGGCTCCTCCGGCAACCACCCGGGATCGCTGGCGTAGACCATCTTGGGTAACTCCAGAAATCCGTCCGGTGGCGGACCCGGCAGCGGGGCGCTGATCATTGCCGGACCTCTAGGCGTTCGACAGTGCCGGTGCGGCCGTCGAGGCGAACCCATTCACCGTTGCGCACGGCGTTGATGAGCCCCGGAATCCCCACCACCGCGGGTACTCCCAGTTCGCGCGCCAGGATCGCCGAATGCGATACCGTACTCCCGCGCTCAACGAGAATGGCTGCGGCGCTGGGGAACAAGGGTCCCCATCCAGGATCGGTGCGGATCGCCGTGATGATCTTGCCCTTCACGTCGACGTCGTCGTTCGGATCTCGGATCACGCACAGCTCGCCTTCGGCGATACCCGGGCTGCAACCGATTCCGCGCAGCACCGCCGTCGTGGCTGTCGCAGGCGCGCATTCGGGGCTCACCCGACGCCCGGTGCCGGGCGGACCGTAGGTCTCGAACTGGTTCGGCGGCTCCTCGGCAGCGTAGGCGGTGAACTCCTTGTACCGCTGCCGGGCCAGCGTCGCGAGATCGACGGTGACGGAACGGCCCTCGGCGTAGGCGTGCAATTCGTCCATGGTGAGGTAGAAGATCTGCCGTGGGTCGTCGAGCACGCCGGCGGCAGCCATCCGTCTGCCGGCGTCGGTGTAGATCGCCCGCATCGCACCGACCAACCGCGTCCGGGTGAATCGCATGTTCTCGCGAGCCTCGACCGCCGACCTGACCCGGCGCAGCACGCCCCGCAGCTTGCGGCGATCACGCCCGGTCAACCTGTCCATGACGTCGCGCTCGAACTCGGCGCGCCGATCGCGGTGGCGATCCTGCAGATCGATCGGCGACAGGTGATCGTCGGCAACGAAGTTGCGCAACGCGATCGCCAGAAAGGAGGGATCGTCCTGTAGCGACACGGTTTCCAGCTTCTGCTCACCGGCAAGCCGGTCGCCGTAGCGGGTCAGGTAGTCGTCGAGTGACGCGGCAACGTACGCCGAGCGCTCGCGCAGGGCTGCCACCGCCGTCGCCGGGGCGCCGACGGTCAGCGCGTCCGTAAGGTCGGGATCGCTCTGGATGTGCTTGGCGAGCGCCATGAGATGCCGTGTCGGCTCGAGTGACTCGACGGCTTCGTCGGCGCCCAGCAGGCCGGCCACGATGTGTTCGGCGTCGTCGTCACCGGCGACCTTGGCGACGATGCGCCGCGCACGGCCGGACTGAGTACCCATGTAGAAGTCGTTGAGCGTCGGAACCGTCCAGAGGTCGAACACGCGCAGGCCGCGCTCGGCGAGCGCGAGCACGTCCTGCAGGCTCTGCGCCGCGGCGAGTTCGGCGCGTAATTGCGAAATCAGTTGCGGGATCTCGGTCTGGAACTTCCCGATCAGCGCAGGACGACGATGGATCTGCCAACCGAGCCGTGCACCGACTCGCACCATGCTCGGCAGGCGGCGTAGCTTCTCACCGCGGGACAGCGAGACGTCGGTCACGAAGTCGACCGGATGCTCGACGCCCATGATGTGTTCGAGATCCTCTTTGTTGCGGTCGAACGACGGTAACAGCTTGAGGACGAGGTACCAGTTGTTGATGTTGTAGTAGACCCGGCCCGAGACGAGGCCGATCATGTTGCGCAGCACTGGCCGGTATTCCTCGAGCGTGGCTTCGGGAACGCCGAGGATGCGCAGTGTGTGCCGGTGAACGGTCTCGTACACGGCCACCGCGTAGGAGAACGACAGGGGACTGGTGATGCCGTTGAAACTCTCCTGGATGTTGCTGTTGTCCCAGACGATTCGCCATTCACCGACAGGGTCGGTCGTGGCCGACGCAGTGATCGGGCGCGTCTGCAGCAGCACGACATCGTTGCCGCGCACGGTCCATTCGATGTCCTGCGGCGCGTCGAGATGGCGGGCGACCCGCAGTGCCGCAGAGGTCAATGCGCGCAACTGGTCGTGGCTCAAGCACCGAACGGAACGCTGGTCCGGCGGCACCGGCGCCTCGTGCGTGCGGCGCACGCCGGCACACCGCACCACCCTCGTCGCCTTGTCGGCGATCGTCACCGACAGCTCGAGGCCGGCGTGCGACGAGATGTACTGGTCGGTGTCGACCTGCCCGGAGACAATGCCTTCGCCGAGACCCCAGCCGGCACTGACCAGAATCTCTTCGTCCTTGCCAGACAGCGGATTCCGCGTGAACAGGACGCCGGAGACGTCGCCCTCGACCATCTCCTGCACGATCACGGCCATTGCCGGCGGCGCGGTGCCGGCGGCGGTGTTGCGGCGGTAGGCCACGGCCCGGTCGTTGAACGCGGACGCCCAGCATCGGCGCACGGCGTCGACCACGTCGTCGACGCCGAGATACAGGTACGTGTCGAAAGCACCTGCGAAAGAATGGGAGTCGCTGTCCTCACCGACCACCGAACTGCGCACAGCGAACGGGCCGCGGCCGGCGAGCCGGTCGGTGAGCGTCGCAGCGAGTTCGTCGTCGACCGGAGTGGAGAGGATCCGCGTACGAACTTGCGCGGCCGGACGGCCGGGGTCGATCCCGGCGATGTGGCGCGCGAAGGCCTCGGTGGGCACGACGATCCACCACGGCACACGAACACCGGCGGCAGCCAGTCGGATCAGTCCGGCCGCCTTGCCGCCGATGCGATCGGCGTCGGCTGCTTCGGTCATGTCGAGAACGGTCACGGGCGCACCCCGGTCAGCAGCCCGGTGATCACGACGAGCAGTGACACGAGAACTGTGAGCACACTGGCGAATTCGGCGAGCTTGGTGGATCTCGCGCTCGGCCGCAACCCGAAGTACACCGTCATGGCGGCAGCGGCGACGGTGACGGCGACGAAGACCGTCGTCGTCACGACCGTGTCCGCGCGCACCACCGCCAGCAGCACTGCGCAGTTCGCCACGGTGGCGACGATCAGGGCCGTCAGCACGGCAGCCGCCCCGGCGGGTCCGCCGAACGACTTCGTGTAGGACGCGACGGTGTCCCGCTCGTCTTCGGGAGCGTGCAGCTTGCGTCCGACCTCGAGTGTCGCCCCGCCGAGGAACCCCATCAGCGCCAGCCACCCGACGCTCGCCGGCAGGTGCTTGCCATCCGCGCCGATGAGTGCGATCCAGATCAGCGCCAGGGGACCGGCGACGAGGTGGGTGAGCGCATACAGCACCAGCCTCGGCTCGAGCCACTCAGGCGCGAAGAATTCCTTCAGCATCAGCATCGTCCAACCGAACAGCACGAGCCAGGTAAGCGTGACCGGTCCGATACGGCCGTCCACCAGCACCGACACCACTATCTGCGGCACCAGGGTGAGGACGCCGATCACTTTCAGCTGGTCGAGCGTGACCAGGCCGCGTTGCAGGACGCGGTCGGGGAAATTGATGCAGTCCAAGGCGTAGTCCTTGTGCTCGTCGAGCACCCGAACCAGCAGGAAGTAGCCGAAGACCGCGCTGAAGGCGACAACATCGAGCGGCGAGACCGAGGGGTTCGGGTCACCGGTGATGGCTCGGGCGTACAGGATTCCGGCCAGGTAAAGCAGGAAGTACAGCAGGATGGGAGCGGGACCGAACCGTTCGTTTCCCCAGGCCAGCAGCCGGTGTGCCGGCGGTGTTTTCGTGATCGTGTGTTTGGTCATGCGGTGACTGCGACTTTCTTTCTCTGCTGTTGCAGCCGGCGAGGAGCCCACCAGTTCAACCTGCCTGCCAGACGCATGAACGCAGGTACCAGTAGGGCGCGCACGATCGTCGCGTCCATGAGTACCGCGATCGCGAGCCCGACGCCGAGCGACTTCACGGTGGTGAGTCCGGAGGTGGCGAGCGAGACGAACACGATGGCCATGACGACGGCCGCTGCCGTGACGATCGGACCGGTCGACTCGAGCCCCCGCGCGACTGCGGCGGTGTTGTCGGCTGCGCTGTCACCGCCGAGCCGGTCGTACTCCTCCTTGATGCGCGAGAGCATGAAGACCTCGTAGTCCATCGACAGGCCGAAGGCGACACAGAACAGCAGCGGCGGCCCGAGCGTGTTCAGTGTGTTGGTGACGGTGAAATCGCCGACAAGCCACCGTAAATGGCCGTCCTGGAAGATGAACACGAGCGCGCCGAAGGTGGCAGTGAGGCTCAGCGTGGTCAACACGATCGCCTTGACCGGTAGGAACACGCTGCGGGTGAGCCACATCAGCATCACAAACGTCGTGATCGCGATGATCGCCAAGGCCACCGGTAGCCGGCGCACGATGGCTTCCTTGCCGTCATAGGTCTGCGCACCGAGCCCGGTGACTGTCGTCGTGAACGGCGAGGGCACTGCCCGCACGTCACGAACCAGTTGCTCACCCTGCGGGGACAACGGCTCGACATCGGTCTGGACGGCGAATCGCGCCTGCTCGTTCTTGACGAAGTAGGCGTGCTCGAGCGGCGAGCGCTCCGCCGTGCGCCGACCGTCCTCGAACGTCCCGTCCGGACCGTGAACCGCCGTGACGCCGGGCACCAACGACAACTTGACCGCGTAATCGTCTGCCACGCCGGTGAATCCGTCGGCGAAGATGACCAGTGTGCCGTTCTCGGGCAGGATAAAATCCATACGGATCTCGTGGCTCGCCATGGCGGCGGCCGACGACGGAGGCAGGTTGCGGTCGTCGGGAAACATCAGCTTGGCGCCCGCGAACGGCACCGCCAGCACCGCGAGCACGCCTACCGACACGATGGCGATCGGGACGGGCCGGCGCATCACCATCGTTGCGATCGTGTGCCAGCGCCCGGTGCCCGGTGGCACCCGCTTGCGCTGCCGGGCGAAGGAGAGCGCGTCGATGCGCGGTCCGACGGCGGCGAGGATGGCGGGCAGGACGACGACGGCGCCGACGACAGCGATCGCGACGACGCAGATCCCCGCGTAGGCGAACGATCGCAGGAAGTACATCGGGAACACCGCGAGAGCGGACAGCGCCAAAGCGACTGTCGCGGCGGAGAAGACGACCGTACGTCCAGCCGTGCTCAACGCGGCGATAATGGCCTCTGGCCTGTCGCACTCCTGGAGTTCCTCGCGGTAGCGCTCGACGATCAGCAGGCTGTAGTCGATGGCGAGGGCCAGCCCGAGCGCCGACGCCAGGTTGATCGCGAAGATCGACACGTCGGTGATCTCCCCGAGTACGCGCATCACGAATGTCGTTCCGACGATGGACAAGATACCAATCCCGACCGGTATCAGGGCGGCGACCAACCCGCGGAAGATCAGGAACAACGCGATGAATGTCAGCGGTATCGCGATGACCTCCGACTTGACCAGGTCCTGTTTTGCGATGTCCTCTGTTTCGGCGAGCAACACTGCGTAGCCGGTCGCCTCTACGTGGAGCGGGCCGTGAGTGCCACCGAACTGTGCGGCCAGCGCCCGACCTCGGTCGGCGAGTTCGTTGTCGTCGCCGGCGAGCTGGGCGCGGATGAGTGCCTTGCGACCGTCCTTGCTCTGCAGTGCCGTGCCGAGTTGATCTGACGTCCAGAATGATTCGACTTGCTCGACGCCCTGCGTGTGCGCAAGCTTGTCCACCAGTTCACGTCCTGCTGCAGCGACCGCGGGTGAATCGATCGGTGCGTCCGCGGACACCAGCAGCACCAACGTCGGCACCGCGATACCGAAGGTGTCACGCAGTTGGCGGTCGGCATGCACGGATTCCGATCCGGGGTCGTTGAACCCGCCACTGGACAGCTTCTCGATCGCATCGGCGCCGACGGCTCCGCTGACGATGAGGAAGAGCAGCGCGGCAACGAGCACCAGCCGGCGGCGCGACATGGCCAAAACTGCGATCGATTTCAGGCGCATCGGCCGACCTCGGGGCGACTACGGTCGCGTTCGATGTCCGCGAGCCGCTTGGTGGTCTGCACGAGATGGTCGAACCAGGGCAGTGGCAGCCAGCGCTGGCCGAGCGCAATGGTCGGTAGGCGGTTGACACTGAGGTCGGCGAGGCTGAGCTGGTATCCGCGTCGCCATACATCGGCATCCAACGTGGTGCCGGAGGCGGATTCGAGTGCGCGGCGCTGGAATTCGACGAAGTGATCGACCGATTCTGGGCTTGCGTCGGGGCCGAGCACGTGCGCGAGCAGGTCGACGAGGTCGCGCTGCGGCACCTGCACCGTCGCGAGTTCCCAGTCGTAGGCGACCAGGCCGCTGCCCTTGCGCAGCGCTATGTTGCGGGGGTTGAAGTCGTTGTGCACCAACGTTCTCGGCATGGCAACCAGTTCCGCCCACCACGTCGGGGTCGCGTCGATCACCGCCGTCGCCCGGTCGTAGGTCGCGTCGTCGACCCACTGCGGAAAGTCGATCCGGTACTGGTCGTACATGGCGCGCCATAACGGGAGCATCCCGGGCGTCTCGTCGTCGCGACCGACCCACGAATCGGCACCGAGCAGTTCGGCCTCGCGGCCCAGCCAGTGCGCGTGCGCGCCGGTGATGCCGATGATTGCCGTTTCGAGCCGTTCGGTCGTCCAGACTTCCGGCGTGTCGACGGAATCCAGAAACTCCACGTTGCCGTCGAGACGCTCGAGCACCACCAGGAACACGCCCTGTTCTGCGTCCTCGTAGGTACCGAAACATTTTGGTGTGATGGCCTTTACGGCATCGGGAGCGTCGCGGTACAAGCCGATTTCGCGTCGGTGCAGGCCGATGAAATGGCTTGCATCCGCACAGCTCTGCCATGCGTCCGTGAGGTCGCCGCCTGCCGTCGACATGACCGCCGCAAGTGTGTTGGTCATCTCGGTGTCGAGCGGCTTCGACTTCACCATCACATCGACCGCGGGCCGGTCGGCGAACTCGAGCCGCAACGGCGCGACCCCGATGAACCTTGCTGGATTCGCGGTCTGCACGATCGCCGACAACGTGCCCCTGACCGCGCTGCCCGTTGGGATCGCCGCGGTCACCTCGACCTGTGCATCTCCGGTCCGCTCGCGCAGGAGCTGGGTGAAGAACTCCGCGGTGAGATCGGATTCCGTGAACGGCATCGAGACCGAACTCATTGGGTTCATGTGGCGACCCTTTGCGACCCCGGCGACCGGGGACGACACGTTGGCCAGAATCTCCGACATCGACGGCACCGGCCGCCCCAGATAGCCGACCGCCAAGCAGAAATCCAGTAGACGGCGGAGGTAGTCCACACCGGTCGCCGGCGGGACGAGGCCGAGCAGTGTCCTGGTGTTGGTGTCGTCGAATGTGCGTATCCGATCGAGATAGCAGGTGTATTGGGCGCCTAAGCGCTCGTAGTAGTCGCGTTGGATCGGGTCGAGGTCCTCGACGGTGAACTCTGTCGGCGGTACGAAGGTGCCGACCTCGAAGGACGGATATTCGGCGAGCACGTCGGACACCTCACGTAGCGACAACGTGTGGGCGCCCGGCAGATGGAATGTGCGGCCGAGGATGGATGTATCACCGGCGTGGACCAGTTCGGTTGCCGCGACAACGGCGTCGGCGACGTAGTCCACGGGAACCAGAGAGAGGGTGGCGTCGTAGCAGCCGGGGAGGCGCCGCAGTCTCCCCTCGACGGTCAACTTCAGGAGGGTATAGAGATTCCTGAAGTCGCGGACGGCGCCGGTGGTCGCGTCCCCGGCGACGATCGCGGGACGCAGAATGACCGAATCCACCGGTGCCTGAGTCACCAGTCGTTCGGCGAGGTACTTGCTCCGCTCGTATCCGTTGCTGAATTCCTGTCCGCCATCCAGCTCGTGCTCGGAGATCGTTCCGTTGCGGCGACCGCAGACGTACGCGGTGCTGACATGGACCAGCGGCACGTTCCATCGCTGCGCCAGGTCGATGGCGTGCTCTGTTCCGGCGATGTTCACTCGCCGGTATTCCGCTTCAGGCGCGTTGAAAGCGATCGTGGCGGCGGCGTGCACGATGCACCCCACCGCGTCCCCGAGCTCGTCGAGCACCTGTTCGGCCACACCGAACCCCGGTTCGCGCACGTCGGCCGCAAGGCGAGCGATGCCCGCACCTGACCACCACGGCCCGTACTCGTCCGAGTGCAGCGTGGAGCCGTCCGTGCGCTTCAGTAGCGGCTGCCGGTGTGTCATCGCGATGACAGGACGGCGCGGCGACAACCGGTCCACGACCTCGGCTCCGATCAGCCCCGTCGCCCCGGAGACCAGCACGGCGCGGCCCGGATTCACAGCGGATCCTTCAATGCGGTCAGCGCAAAGGCCACCACGTCGTCGACAGTGGCGACCGTCGCGAGATTCTCGGGACGCTGGGGCGGAAGGCCAAAGGCGCGTTCCAATGCCATCGTCAATTCGATCAGCCGCACGGAGTCGAATCCGAGATCATCGATGAGCCGGGCGCCGTCCGCTACGTCGTCGGGCGTTCGCCGCGGCACCGCCAGCGCGGTGATCAGCCGGATCACCCGCTGGCGCTCAGGCTCTGGAAATTGTTGCGGCGCGCTCATTCGACACCCCGCACATGGGTTTGATGCCCGCCACAAGTCGCTGCCTGTGCGTTGGTTTGTTCCCGGTCGGCGGTGAATGTCGAGCTGTCGATCACCGTTCCCTCGACCAAATCACCGGCCACGAGCAGAGCCCACATCTTTTGGCGGCACGGTTTGCCGCTGGAAGTTCTCCGGATGAATCTCCGCGGCCCGATGACGATTTGAATCGTCGGGGCAGGACCAAGATCGGATCGCAGTAGACGGCGGGCGGTATCCACCCAGCTGCCCGCCGAGGCTTCGACGAAGAGGGCGACGCCCGGCAGTCCCACCCCGCTGTGTGCGACCGCGCAGAACTTGCATTTGGGAATCCCGGTGGCCGCAGCGAGCCGTGTTTCGAGGTCTTCCATGAACACGGATTTGCCCCGAACCTTGAGAGCCGAACCCATCCGGCCGAGGACGAATACCTGTCCGGCGTAACAGAATCCCGCATCACCGGTGTGCAGCACACCGGCATCGGCGAATCGAGTGGAGGTGCCCGGGTCCGATTTGTCTCCGCGATACCCCATGGCTACGGACGGCGAAGACACAGCGATCTCCCCGAGGACTCCGTCGGGCAGCCGCGCGCCGTTCTGGTCGATGACGCTGACCTCGGAGCCGGCCGGACCCAAACCGGCGATCCACCCGGTACCGGGTAGCCGTTGTCCGGTGAATTGTGCACAGTCGAGGACCGCTACCGGCTGCCCGGGCCGCAGTGATGACTCGTCGATGCGAAGGGCGCTGATCGGTTGGTCAAAAGGGGTTCCGGTGACCAGCAGTGTGGCCTCGGCCAGGCCGTAGGCGGCGATCAGGGCCGTGGGGTTGAACCCCGCCGGTTCGACCAGTCGGGAGAATGCGTGCAAGGCGGTCAGGTCGATGCACTCGGCTCCGGTGGCCAGTGACTTCCAGGAGGTAAGGTCGACTCCTTCAATATCTTCCGGGCTCAGCCGGCGAGCGGCATAGTCGATCCCGAACGACGGACATACCGAATGCTGCCGTCCGGACATCGCACGAATCCACCGCATCGGGTCCCTGATGAACTGGTCGGGGCGCATCAGGTAGAGCGACCCCTGGTTCGCGATTCCCATGAGGAGAGTGATCAGTCCCATGTCGTGGTAGAGGGGCAGCCACGACACCATGGCGTCACCCGATCGCCAGCCGAGCAACCTGCTGATCGATTGCAGGTTCGCGGCAAGGTTGGCCCAGCTGACCATCACCCCGCGTGGGGTGCCGGTCGATCCCGAAGTGAACTGCAGCAGTGCGCATTCGGCGCGTCCATGTGTCAGACCTATGGGATCGGCGGCGTTGATCAGATCCTCCGACAGCGACAGCGACAGCGGCTCGCGCGGCAGACCTGCGACGCGGACCGCTCTTTCGACTGTGTGCCACAGTTCGGGTGTGGTCAGCACGCTACGTGGATTAGCGCTCCGCAGTATCGCGCTGATCCGCTCGATATATACGGCATCATCACCGAACGTCGGAGGCGCGATCTGCGTTACCGTGGCTCCGCACAACCAGACCGCGTACATTGCTGCGACGCATCGATGCCCCGAGGGCATCACGATGCAGGCGTTATCCCCCACGCGCAAACCGTTCGCGCGCAGCGCCCCGCCGATCCGGCGCGATTCTCTGGCTAGTTCGGTGTAGGAACGGTAGTGCCATCCGTCGACGTCATCTGCAACAAACAATCCCCCGTCAGCCAAGGGCGCATCGATCCAATCGATCGCCATAGTGGAAGTGGAATCCGACATCACGAATTCTCCGCGATAGAGATCCGACTCGCGGTCGGCCAACGGATCATCGCCGTAGTTCTGCTCGAACGATTGCAATTCCGCGTTGTCCTGCAGACTGAAAGTCGACATTGAGCGCTCTTTCGGTTTTCGATCCACAGGTTCCAGAAGCTCAGTGCGTCCCCCAACGGGGTGTTCCATTTCTGGACGGCCCGATGCATATCGGCTACGTGTGCCCATGACTCGCACTAGCCCTGTGCCCACCGCGCCGCTGCGCGGTGTACTTCCTCATCTGAACCCCTGAACTGCTGAATGACGCGCAGACTCAGGTCGTAGTGCGTGGCGACCCAGCCGATGTTGCGTTCGAAGTCGACGCGCAGCAGGGTGCTGTCCTTGGCCCATTTGTGGCCGGTCGCGTGTGGAGCGATCATCGTCATCACGCGGCCGCGACCGGCGAATTCTGCGGCACTCATCGTCGTTTCTCCTTCTATGTCATAGCGGAAGGATGGCTCGGGCGTCGGGTCAAGTTCCCCGATGGGCATCGTGACTCACGTCGGGTAGGACAAGCTCAGTAGCGCGCCACTGCAATTTCGCCCGGTGTCGGGGCGTACTACTTAGGACCGTCTCGTCGGCGAAAAGCCGGGTTCCCGGCGCCCGATCCGCTATGGCAGCCGCCCGGTCTTTGAGCGCCGGTTCGACCCGCTGCCATCATCCGACCCGCGCGATCAAATAGCCCACGGCCCACCTCGGCTGGACGTTCCCGGAATTCGACCGCGTCGAGGTCCTGCGAGCCAACTGAGGTGTCCAGATGGCACATAAGTAGTTCTGCACCGAAATCCAGAGATTGCAGTGGCGCACTACTGCGCTCGTCACGTCGCACGGGAGCGACGATCACCAGACGACAGTGAAAGGATCGATGATGGGTCACCCGCCACCACCCGACGCCGATGTCGCGAGACCTGTTGTTCGTGCGGTGCAGCTCGCAGTCTTCGCACGACGTGTGGCTGCGTCGATCCGCGACACCGCCCTCGTGGTGACCGCCTTGTTGTGGCAGTGCCGCGTTCCAAGGTCTCGATGGACCCATGCCGTCATGGGGCAAGCGGGAGCTCAAGATCGCGACGGAATCAACCGATGAAAGCTTGCAGACAAATGGCCACTGAAGACCGGCAGCCTGTGGACGGGAATGAGTCCAGCGAGCCGATCGCCATTATCGGGATCGGCTGCCGGTTCCCGGGTGGTGTCACCTCGCCGGATGATCTGTGGCAGATGCTCTCGGGGGAAGGGGACGCGAACTCGAAGTTTCCTGTCAACCGCGGCTGGAACCTCGACGCGCTGTCAGGCCCCGACCCCGAGGCGCCGGGTGCAACCTACGTCCGCACCGGCGCATTTGTGGACACTGCAGGCGATTTCGACCCGGCGTTTTTCGGAATCGCTCCCCGCGAAGCCCACGCCATGGACCCGCAACAGCGGATGCTGCTCGAGGTGACGTGGGAGGCGCTGGAACGAGCAATGATCGACCCGACCTCGCTGCGCGGCAGTGACACCGGGGTGTTCATCGGCCTGGGCGGCCAGGAGTACGGCCCGCGGATCTACGAAGACGCGAAGGGATTTGCGGGATATCTGACGACCGGTACCGCACCCAGCGTGGCGTCGGGTCGAGTGGCCTACACACTTGGGCTCCACGGCCCGGCGGTGACGGTCGACACCGCATGCTCCTCCTCTCTGGTTGCCGTGCATCTCGCCATGCAGTCGTTGCGGTCGGGTGAATGTGCGTTGGCGCTGACGGGCGGTGCAACCGTCGTGTGCTCACCGAGCATCTTCGTCGGTTTCGCCCGCCAGCGCGCGCTGTCCGAAGACGGCCGATGCAAGCCATTCGCTGCGGCGGCGGACGGGTTCGGCGTTTCCGAGGGTGCCGGCGTGCTGGTGCTTGCCAAGCTGTCGCACGCGCGCCGCCTCGGCTACCCGGTGCTAGCGCTCATCCGGGGCAGCGCCCTCGGACAGGACGGAGCCTCCGATGTGCTGTCCGCCCCGAGCGGTCCTGCACAGCAGCGGGTGATTCGGCAGGCGCTGCTGGATGCGGATCTGAGTCCGGGTGACGTCGACGTGGTCGAGGCGCACGGCACTGGCACGAGGGTTGGCGACCCGATCGAAGCCGAAGCGTTGCAGGCGACGTACGGCAATGCCCACTCGGCGGCGCGGCCACTGCTTGTCGGGTCGGTCAAGTCGAATATCGGTCATGCGCAGTACGCCGCCGGCGTCGCCGGGGTGATCAAGGCCGTCGAGTCCATCCGGCACGGAGTGGTGCCAGCGACACTGCATCTGGATTCGCCGACACCGCAGGTGGATTGGTCGTGCGGAACCATCGAGGTGGTAAGCAGGGCTCGTCCGTGGCCCGACCGGGCCGACCAGCCCCGGCGCACAGGCGTGTCGGCGTTCGGCATCAGCGGAACAAACGCCCACCTGGTACTCGAGCAGGCGCCGCCAGAGGTGGCGAAACCGACGCCGGCTCGCAAGCGTCCACGGGTGATGCCGTGGGTGTTGTCCGCGAAGTCGGAGTCAACGCTGGCCGGGCAGGCGGCGAGACTGCGACAGTTCGTCGAACAGAACGCCGAATTGGATCCGAATGACGTGGCGTACTCACTCGTCACCACCCGGGCGTCGTTCGACCACCGCGCTGTTGCAGTTGGAGCCGAACGTGACGAGTTGTTGAGCGGGCTGGCGGCCATCGCCTCCTGCGCGCCTGCACCAAATGTGGTGACTGGAAAGGCCGCTGCTACGGGTAGAACCGTCTTCGTCTTCCCCGGCCAGGGATCGCAGTGGACGGGCATGGCCGTCGAACTGCTGGACACCGCGCCGGCGTTCGCCGATCAGATGCGGCGCTGTGACGCTGCTTTCGCCGAGTTCATCGACTGGTCGGTGCTCGCAGCCGTGCGTGGCGACGTTGATTCTCCGGACCTCGACCGTGTCGATGTGGTGCAGCCCGTCCTCTTCGCGGTGATGGTGTCGCTGGCCGCGCAATGGCGGGCGCTGGGAATCGAGCCGGACGCCGTCCTCGGCCATTCGCAGGGCGAGATCGCAGCGGCCTACGTCGCAGGCGCCCTCTCGTTGCGAGACGCCGCGAAGGTGGTCGCGTTGCGCAGCAGGGCTATCAGCGCAATCGCGGGAACCGGTGGCATGGTCTCGATCGCGCTGCCCGCCGAACGGGTTCTCGCACTCATAGACCCGTGGGGTCAATCGATTTCCGTTGCTGCGCAGAACGGTCCGTCTTCGACCGTCGTCACGGGCAGTGCTGCGGAACTGGACGAGTTCGTCGCCCAATGCGAGCGCGATGATGTACCAGTCACACGGATCCCCGTCGATTACGTGTCGCACTCGGCTCAGGTCGATGCATTGCGGGATACGCTGCGCGAGTCGCTGTCAGGACTGCAGCCGCAAACCGCCGACATCGCATTCATCTCCGCGGTCACCGGCGCCGGACTGGACACGTCCATACTCGACGGCGACTACTGGTTCGCCAATTTGCGGCAACCGGTGTTGTTCGAACAGGCTGTCTGGTGGGCGTACGAACACGGCTATCGAACGTTCATCGAGTCCAGTCCGCATCCGGTTCTCACCGTCGGTATTCAGGAATCGCTGGAGGACCACGGAGACGCCCACAGCGTGGTCGGGACGCTTCGACGCAACGAAGGCGGCATGCGCCGATTCCTGTTGTCGGCTGCCGAGGCCCACGTACGCGGGAAAACGCCGAACTTTGCGACTATTTTCGACGATGCCGGCGCGCGTCGCATCGACCTGCCCACGTATGCCTTCGACCAGAAGCGCTACTGGATGGATCCCACGTCCGGCTTCGTCGACACACGCGATCTAGGCATCACCGCCGCAGAGCACCCCTGCTCGGTGCGGTAGTGGCACAGGCAGATACGGGCGAGATCATCCTCACCGGACGGTTGTCGCTCGCTTCCCATCCGTGGTTGGCCGACCACAAAGTGAACGGGGTTATGCTCGTGCCGGGCGCGGTGATGGTGGAGTTGGCTCTACACGCGGGCGATCACGCGGGGTGCCCGCGTGTAGACCAACTCGTGCTACATGCCCCGATGATCGTGGGTGAACACGGCGGTGTAGCAGTGCAAGTCGTTGTGGGCGCGTGGCGTGGGGCATGCGAACGTCCGGTCCGAATCTACTCGCGGACCGACCGCGATGACCTGGCGTGGACCCGCCACGCCGAAGGCGTCCTTTCCTCCACCCCGGATGCCACCCCCAACGAGGATTTCGAACACTGGCCCTCGTCGCCGAGCAGGCGGCGGTCAACCCGGAGGCAACCGCTCTGGTCTCCGACACCGCGAGCTGGACGTATGCCGAATTAGACTGCGCTGCCGAACGAATAGCGGCTGGGTTGTTGGCTGCCGGTATGCCGTCGGGAGCGCGTATCGGCGTGATGCTCGACCGGTCTCCGGAATTGACCGCGACCGTACTCGGCGTTCTGAAGGCAGGTGCTGCGGTTGTGCCGCTGGACGTGAGCTACGCAGCTGGATCGCGATATCACGCTGCTGAGGTCGACTGAGCAATTGCCTGCGGTTGCTGCGCATGTTCATCGCGTGGTCGGCAGTAGCTTCACTAGCCCAACCAACGGCTGGGAGCGGGTGGCACCCCGCAGTTTGACAGTGGTCGACGTGCCCGGCGACCACTTGTCGATGATGTCTGAACTCAATATCGCCGATGTCGCGGCGAAGCTGAATGCGGCGTTGGAATGAACAGGCCGAAAGTGTTGATCGTGGGTGCGGGAATCAGTGGTTGGCTTCGCTCCCTGCCAGTTCGGGCGATCACCGCGGAGCTCGGCGATCCGATAGTCAGGATCCACCGCAACGATCTGATGCAGACGTTACAGAAGGCGGCCGGCAACCTGTCGGTCCGGTATGGTGCCGAGGTCGTCGATTTCGAAATCGGCGATGCCGGGGTCAGCGTCACTTGCGCCGACGGCCGCCCAGAGGCCACTACCGCACGACCCGCACGCCACATCCGCCGTCATCTCAGCGCTCGCCGTCCGCGAAAAACTCCTCGGCCCAGGCGATGTGTCCTTCGAAGCCAAGCGATTCCGCCATCGCGCGATATCGACTCACCCAGTCGAGGTAGGCAACGTCGTCGTCGCCGCGGGCCCGGGCCAGCAGCGCACGCAGCCTCAGCAGCGTGATGTCGAGCGCCGCCGAACCGTTGTCTGTCGACACGCTGGCCAACCAGCCGATCTGTTCTTCGGCCTCGGACAGGTCGCCCGCGGCGCCACGCTGCAGTAGCGTCTCCACCAAAACGCCTGTACCCCAAACGCCGTAGCCGATCCGTCTTGCCTGCTGCAACTCGTTTACGGCGTTGCGCATCACGGGAATCGCCGCATCGACCTCGCCGCGCGCGGCCCTCTCCCTGGCGGCCAACAGGTCGGCGACGGGGACCAGGAAGGGACTGCGCACTCGCAGAAAAACGTCGCGAGCCTGCGCCATCAGCTCCAACCCGCGGTCACGGTCGGCCGCTGCATCCCGATTCAGCAGCGCGATACCCAGCGAGTACTCCGCCACGCCAAGCATGAAGTCGTCGCCCGCTCCCTCGGCGGTCTGCACCGCCTGCTCGAACGCGCACACTACGGCGTCATCGGCCCGAAGTACCCCGTAGTGGATCGCGAGACCATAGCTCCATCCGAGAACACCGACGTTGCTTACCGCGTTGCTGTTTCGGACCATCGCGACCGCATCGTGGAGGTCTTGCCGCCACCCGGCACGGTCCAGCCACCACCGAGCAATACCGCGCCATGTCAACGCGATCGCCAGCGGAGATCCCACACCGAAGCCCGCGCCCTTGGTTGGGTCGCCGTCAGTCAGGTCGATGACGGTCTGCGACCAGCGCAAGATCTCGCCGAATTCCCCCGCGTCGAACCAATTGGCGAACACGATGAACGCCAACCCCAATGTCGGGGTGGGATCGCCCGACGATTCCAGGAGCGCCATCTGTTCGGACGCCAGCGCAGACGCCTCGCGCACACGCCCATGGATCACATGACTCCCGATCAGTCCGGCCATGCCGATCGCCAGCGAGAGCTTGTCCCCGGTGAGCGCACACAACTGGGCCAGCTCGTCGAAATGGTCGGCGATGTTCGTGTCGACTCGCCAGCCGGTGGCGAGCAGCATGGTGCGGGGGGAAATGCGCATCGATAATTGGTTGGGATCGTCGGCAGGCAGCGCGTCGGCGATCCGGCGGGCCCGCTCCCAACTGGTCCGGGCAGCACCTAGATCGCGGTTGGCTGACCACGCGGCGGCGCGCATATCCCAGCCGTAGGCCGCGTGCAGCTCGTCTGCAGCTTCGAGATGTTCGGCGATCAGCGCCGCGTTCTCCTCGACAGAAGCGGGATCGCGCTCTTGGATCGCGGCGGCCAGGCGCCGGTGCCATTGGGCGCGATCGGATTTCAGTTGTGATTCGTAGGCGACCGCGTGGATCAACGGGTGGTGGAAGGCGTATTCGGCGTCTGCGGTGAACTTCACCTGATCGATCAGTTCCGTGCTGAGCAGCTCGTCGAACACCGCATCGATGCCCAGCGCAGTGAGCAGCACTTCCTCGAAGCGTGCTCCGATCACCGATGCCGCGGTCAGGGTCCGCTTGGCTGAGGTGCTCAGCCGGTCGATGCGTGCGCTGATGGCCGTCTCCACCGTGGCAGGCACGCTCAGTTCGGCGACATCCGCGCGACAGACGTAGCGACCGCGACTGCCCTGTAGTACCCCGCGCTGGCCCAACTCGCGCACCATCTCCTCGGCGAAGAACGGGTTCCCGGCGGCCCGGTCGGCGATGATCGCCGTCAGCTCATGTACCGAAGGATCCGAGCCCAGCAAGTCGCCGATCAGGACCGTGGAGTCCGAATCCCCCAGTGGGGCAAGGGCGATGGTCTGGCCGCCATGCACCCGCGTCAGCGTTCCCTCATATTCGGGGCGGGAGGTGATCAGCACCATCGACGGAATCTGCGGAACGACGGTGAGAAAGTCGGCCAGCATCGACTCGCTGACGGCATCTATCCAGTGCGCGTCCTCGATGATGTACAGCGCCGGCTCGGTGCGCGCCAGCGATGCAGTGTTGATCAGCGCGGTCAACCGGCGTCGCCGCGCATCGGGCTCGATGTGGGGCAGCGGCACATCGGGGTCGGCGATGCCGAGCAGGTCATCGAGCAGCAGCAGATCCTGCGGGTTGGCGCCGGGAAGTTGCGCCTGCAGCCGAGCCCTTGCGGTTTCGCTATCAAGGTCAGTCACTCCCAGGCCCGTGCGCAACAGTCGAGCTATCACCTGGAAGGGAATGTCGCTGGCATGGGATTCGCAAAAGGTCCAATACACCTCGACCCCGCGACCGGCGGCCAACACCGCAGCCTCCCGCGCCACCCGGCTCTTTCCGATGCCGGGCGGTCCCACCACATTGACGACGCCACCGCGGCCGCCGATCGCACGGTCCACCATGGCGTCGAGGACCGCCATCTCCCAGTTCCGACCAACCAGGCTCGCCTCGGCGCGCCTGACCACCGCATCCGGCGGCCCGATCGACAGCAGCTGGCGCACCGGCACCGGTTGGTCGGCCCCCTTGATGCGCACCAACTCGGTGTCCTTCACGACCGCGGCGTGTTCAACCAAGAGAGCGGTGGCCTCACTGAGCATCACCCCACCGTGCGGAGCGACAGACTCCATCCGCTGCGCATACCCGACTGTCTCGCCGATCGCGGCGTAACCTGTTACACCCGAACCGATTTCACCGGCGACGACCCGGCCCGAATTCAAGCCGACTCGCAGCCGCAGCGCGATGTTGTCACGGCGTTGCACCTCGGCGGCGAGATGGCGAGCCTCAGCTTGAATGTCCAGCGCCGCCAGACACGCCCGGATCGCGTGATCCTCCAACACCACCGGCGCGCCGAATAACGCCATCAATCCATCGCCGGTGAACTTCTCCATCGTGCCGCCGTAGCGCTGTATCGCCGCCGTGCTGCGGCCTACCAGTTCGGCCATGATCTCGCGCAGCCGCTCCGGACCCACCGCCGCTGCGATGTCCATCGAGCGCACCACATCGGCGAACAGCACCGTCACCTGCTTGTACTCCGGTGTGTCGGCCGAAACCGACGTCGCGGCACCGCACTCGTCACAGAACTTGGCGTTCTCCCGCAGCCCCGTGCCGCACGATGCGCACGATTCGCCTGCCGTCATCGCATCGCCCTGGCCCAGGCGATGTGTCCTTCGAAGCCAAGCGATTCCGCCATTGCGTGATAGCGAATCGCCAAGTCCCGGTAGGCACCATCGTCGCCCCGGGCGCGGGCCTGCAGCGCCCGCATTTGCAGCAGCGTGATCTCGGGTACCGCCGAACCTTTTTCCGCCGGCAGTTTCGCCAACCAGTCGATCGCCTGTTGGGCTTCGGCCAGGTCGCCCTCGGTGCCACGGTCCAGCAGCGTCTCCGCCAGGGTTTCAGTGGCCATCACGGCCCATCCGAGCCGTTCTTCCCGGTGCAGATCGTTGACGGCTTTGCGCATCACCGCGATGGCCGCATCGCGATCGCCGCGCCTGGCTTCCTCGCGGGCGGCTAATACCGCGGTGACCGGGACAAGGGAGGGAGCACTTTTGGGCAGCCAGCTATCGCGAGCCCGCACCGCGATCTTCAGCCCGCGATCGCGCTCGGCTGCCGCATCCCGATGCAGCAGCACCAGGGCCAGCGTGAACCGGGCTCCTCCCACCCCGAAATCGTTGCTGCCTTCTTGGGCGGTCTGCAGCGCCTCTTCGCTTGCGCGCAATGCCGAGTCATCGGCCCGAAGGACGCCGTAATGTATCGCGAGCCCGTAGGTCCAGGCGACGACGAGGGCGAGGGTTGCCCCGTCGCTGCGTCGGGCCATCACGACGGCTTCGTGGAGATCCTGCGCCCATCCGGGACGGCCCAGCCACCACCGGGCGACGCCGCGAAACGCCAACGCAATCGCTAGGGGGGATCCCACGCCGAAGGCGGCGCCCTTGACGGAGTCACCCTCGGCCAGGTCGATCACTCTCTGCGACCACCGTGAGATCTCGCCGATTTCACCGGCATTGAACCAGTTGGCGAACGCGACGAACGCCAATCCCACGGTCAAGGTCGAATCACCGATCGACTCGAGCAGCGCCATCTGTTCGGATGCCAGCCGCGACCCCTCACCCGCGCGCTCGGCGTAGAGGAGCTCGGCAGCCAGCCCGGTCATGCCGACGGCCAGCGAGACCTTGTCGCCGGCCGCATCGCACAACTCCCGCAGCTGCGCGAATCGGCCCCAGCTTTCCTGGATTGGTCCGCTCTGCCAGTCGGTGACACACAACATCGTGCGGGGGGCGATGCGCATCGACAATTGGTCGGGATCGTCGTCGGGCAACCCGTCGGCGATCTGGCTGGCGCGCTGCCAACTGTGCCGGGCAGCGCCGACGTCCCGGTTGGCGGACCACGCGCCGGCGCGCATGTGCCAGCCGTATGCCTCGTGCTGCTCACCTGCGGCCTGCAGATGTTCGGCGATCAACGCCGCGTTCTCCTCCACCGACTCCGGCTCGGACTCCTGGATCGCGGCGGCCAGGCGCCGATGCCATTGGGCGCGATCGGATTTCAGCTGCGATTCGTAGGCTACCGCGCGGATCAACGGGTGGTGGAAGGCGTACTCGGGGCTCGGGGTGTACCGCACCTGATCGATCAGCTCGGCGCCGAGCAGCTCGTCGAGCACCGGATCGATCTCCAGTGCGGCCAGCAGCTCCGCGTCGAAGCGGGCTCCGATCACCGATGCCGCGTTCAATGTCCGCCTGGCCGGGGCGTCCAGCCGGTCGATGCGCGCCGCGATGGCCGCCTGCACGGTGGCCGGCACACTCAGGTCGGCAACATCCGCTCGGCAGACGTAGCCGCCGCGCTCACCCGTCAGTACCCCGCGTTGCAGCAATTCGCGGACCATCTCCTCGGCGAAGAACGGGTTGCCGGCGGTCCGGTCGGCGATGATCTCCGCCAGCGCGCCGATCGAGGCATCCGCACCGAGCAGCCCACCGATCAGCGCTGCGGTATCCGAATCACCCAGTGGGGCAAGCGCTATCGCCTGCGCACCGCGCATCCGCATCAACTGTCCCTCATATTCGGGACGGGCAGTGATCAGCACCATCGTCGGGGTGCGCGGAACAATGGCGAGGAAGTCGGCCAGCATCGACTCGCTGACCGCATCGATCCAGTGGGCGTCTTCGATGATGAACAGCGCCGGCTCGGTGCGCGCCAGCGACGCGGTGTTGATCAGGGCGGTCAATCGGCGCCGCCGCGCATCAGGATCGATCTGGGGCAGCGGCGCATCGGCGTCGGCGATGCCCAACAGATCGTCGAGCAGCAGCAGATCCTCGTCGTCGGCGTCGCGAAATTGGGCCCGCACCTGAACTCGGGCGGCTTCCGCGTCGAGGTCGGCAACCCCGGTGCTCGCCCGCAGCAGCCGCGTCATCACCTGAAAGGGAATGCCGCTGGCATGTGACTCGCAGAAGGCCCAGTACACGTCGGCCCCGCGGGCGGTCGCCAGCGCCGCGGTCTCGCGGGCCGTCCTGCTCTTGCCGATGCCCGGCGGTCCCACCACATTCACGACACCGCCGCGGCCATCGATCGCACGGTCGGCGATGGCATCGAGGGCCGCCATCTCCCATCGCCGCCCCACCAGGGGCGCATCGGATCGGCCGACCAGGCCATCCCGCGACCCGATCGCCAGCAGTCGGCGCGCGCACACGGGTTCGTCGGTGCCTTTGATATGGACCCACTCCGGTTCGGCAAGCATCACTGTCTGCTCGACGAGGCGCGCGGTCGACTCCGACAGCATCACCCCGCCGGGGGGCGCCGCCGATTCCATCCGCTGGGCAAACCCGACCGGAACGCCGGTCGCGGCATACCCCAGCGACCCCGAACCGATTTCGCCGGCGATCACCTGACCGGAATTCAGGCCAACCCGCAACTGCATAGCCACGCCGTCGCGGTGCTGTACCTCGGCGGCCAACCGGCACGCCTCCTGCTGGATGGCCAGCGCAGCCAGGCACGCTCGAAAAGCGTGGTCCTCCAACGAAACTGGGGCGCCGAACAGCGCCATCACCCCGTCACCGGTTTGCTCTACCGTCCCCCCGTAGCGATGCACCACCGCCGCCGACCGCTCTACGAGTTCGGTCATGATGTCGCGGAACCGCTCGACATCCAAGGCAGCCGCGATGTCCATCGAGCGCACCACGTCGGCGAACAGCACCGTCACCTGCTTGTACTTCGCTGTCTGCGCCAACTCTGCGGTTCGGGCTCCGCATTCGTCGCAGAAATTGGCGTTCTCGCGCAGCCCCGTGCCGCATGATCCGCATGCCAGGCTCGCTGTCATTCGATCATCGCTTCAGCCCAGGCGATATGTCCTTCAAAGCCAAGCGATTCCGCCATCGCGCGATAGCGATCCCGATAGTCGCGGTAGGCAACGTCGTCGCCGCGGGCCCGGGCGAGCAGCGCGCGCAGCCGCAGCAGCATGATTTCGCGCGTCGCCGAACCATCGTCTACCCACAGGACCGCCAGCCGGTCGATCGCCTTTTGAGCTTCGGCCAGGTCGCCCTGGGCGCCACGGTCCAGCAGTGTCTCCACCAGAACGCCGGTGCCCCAAGCGCCATAGAAGAGCTGTCCTTCCTGGTGCAGCTCGTCCACGGCTTTGCGCATCACCGCAATGGCAGCATCGCGGTCACCGCGCCTGGCCCTCTCCCGGGCGACCCACAACTCGATGACCGGGGCCAGGAAGAGAACACGCTCGCGCACGAAGATATCGCCGGCCTGCACCATCAATTCCAGCCCGCGATGACGGTCGGCCGCGGCGTCCCGACTCAGCAGCGCAACACCCAACGAGTACTCGGACAAGCTCACTGCGGGATTGTTGCTGGATCCTGCGGCGGCCTGCACCGCCTCCTCGCTCGCGCGCACCGCGGAGTCATCGGCTCGAAGCACCCCGTACTGCATCGCGAAAGCGAAGGTCCAGGCGACGACAGCGGCGAGGGTTGTCGGGTCGCTGTTTCGGGCCATCGCGACGGCGTCGTGGAGGTCCTGGCGCCATCCGGGACGGCCCAGCCACCACCGAGTAGAGCCGCGAAATGCCAAGGCGACTGCCAGCGGTGATCCCACACCGAAGCCGGCGCCCTTGGCGGGGTCACCGGCGGCCAGGTCGATGACGGTCTGCGACCACCGCAAGACCTCGCCGACCTCGCCGACACTGAACCAGTTGCAGAACGCAACGAACGCCAACCCCATGGTCAAGGTGGGATCGCCGATCGACTCGAGCAGCGCCATCTGTTCGGATGCCAGCCGCGAGGCCTCACGCGAACGACCGGCGTACATGAGCTCGGTGACCAGCCCGGACATGGCGATGGCCAGCGAGAGCTTGTCCCCGGCCGCGCTGCACAACTCCCGCAGCTCCGCGAAGCGGCCCCGGCCTTCCTCGACTGCTGAGCCCAACCCGCCGGTGGCACACAACATGGTGCGGGGGGCGATGCGCATCGACAATTGGTCGGGGTCGTCAGCCGGCAGCGCGTCGGCGATCCGGCGTGCCCGCTCCCAGCTGAGCCGGGCCGCGCCCACATCGCGGTTGATGGACCACGCGCCGGCGCGCATGTGCCAGCCGTACGCCTCGTGCTGCTCACCTGCTGCTTCGAGGTGTTCGGCGATCAGCGCGGCGTTGTCCTCCACCGAGTCGGGCGCACGTTCTTGGATGGCTGCGGCCAGGCGCCGGTGCCACTGGGCGCGATCGGATTTCAGCTGCGATTCATAGGCCACCGCGCGAATCAACGGGTGGTGAAACGCGTACTCGGCGTGCGGGGTGAACCGCACCTGATCGATCAGCTCCGCGCCCAGCGGCTCGTCGAGCACCGCATCGATGCCCAGCGCGGCGAGCAGATCCGCGTCGAAGCGGGCGCCGATCACCGACGCCGCGGTCAACGTCCGCCTGGCCGGGGTGCTCAGGCGGTCGATGCGCGCCGCGATGGCCGCCTGCACCGTGGCCGGCACGCTCACCTCGGCGAGATCGGCGCGACACACGTAGCGACCGCGTTCACCTGTCAGCACTCCGCGCTGGACCAACTCGCGGACGATCTCCTCGGCGAAAAACGGGTTGCCGGCGGCCCGCTCGGTGATGATCGCCGCCAGCTCGCCGACCGAGGGGTCTGACCCCAGCAGCTCGCCGAGCAACGTTGCGGTGTCCGAATCACCCAGGGGGGCAAGAGCTATCGCCTGCGCGCCGCGCACCCGCGTCAGCGCGCCTTCGTACTCGGGGCGCGAGGTGATCAGCACCATCGACGGGGTGCGCGGAATGACGGTGAGAAACTCGGCCAGCATCGACTCGCTGACCGCATCGATCCAGTGCGCATCCTCGATGATGAACAGCGCCGGTGCGGTGCGCGCCAGCGCCGTGGTGTTGATCAGCGCGGTCAACCGCCGCCGCCGCGCATCCGGGTCAATCTGGGGCAGCGCAATATCGGGGTCGGCGATGCCGAGCAGGTCTTCGACCAGCAGCAGATCCTGCGGGTCGGCGTCTGGAAGATAGGCCCGCAGCTGAACGCGGGCAGCTTCCCCGTGCAGGTCGGCCACGCCGCTGCCCGCGCGCAGCAGCCGCGTCACCGCCTGGAAGGGAATGTCGCTGGCGTGGGACTCGCAGAAGGCCCAGAACACCTCGAACCCGCGACCGGCCGCCAGCGCGGCGGCCTCCCGAGCTACCCGGGTCTTGCCGATGCCCGGCGGTCCCTCCACGTTCACCACGCCACCGCGGCCACCGATCGTCGCGGTCCACAAGGGCGTCGAGGGCCGCCATCTCCCAGCGCCGGCCCACCAGGCTCGCCTCGGTCCGTCCGACCAGGGCATGCCGCGGGCTGATCGCCAACAGTCGGCGTGCGCACACCGGTTGGTCGGTCCCCTTGATGCGCACCCACTCCGGTTCAGCCAGCGTCACCGTGTTCTCGACGAGCCGCGCCGTCGACTCCGACAGCATCACCCCATCCGGCGGAGCCGCCGATTCCATCCGCTGTGCGAACCCGACCGCCTCGCCGGTCGCGGCGTAGCCCAGCGATCCCGAACCGATCTCACCCGCGATCACCCGACCCGAATTCAGGCCCACCCGCAACCGTAGGACCACGCCATCGCTGCTCTGCACCTCGGCCGCCAACCGGTGCGCCTCCTCCTGGATGGCCAGCGCTGCAAGACATCCTCGAAAAGCGTGGTCCTCCAACGCGACTGGGGCGCCGAACAGCGCCATCACCCCGTCGCCGGTGTGCTCCACGGTTCCGCCGTAGCGCTGCACCACGGCCGCCGAGCGCTCCACGAGTTCGGTCATGATTTCGCGCAAGCGCTCTGCGTCTACGGCGGCCGCGATGTCCATCGAGCGCACCACATCGGCGAACAGCACCGTCACCTGCTTGTACTTCGCCGTCTCAGCCAAATCGGCGGTCCGGGCGCCGCATTCATCACAGAAATTGGCGTTCTCACGCAGCCCAGTGCCGCATGACCCGCACGCCACGCCGGCCGTCATCCAATAACCGCCGATCCAGGGGTCCCGACCACCCCAATTGCCCAAGAATAGGTCGCGCGCCACGAAGGACAGCGTTATTTACCGCAGCGTTAAGGAAACCCGCCGATCACCTGCATTTGAAGGGTTTCTTCGGCTGCCCTGCCTTCGGTGTTCTGTCAAGAGGCTGTGTAAAGGCGTTTCCCAGGTATCTCTACATCGCCTCGGCCCAGGCCATGTGTCCTTCGTAGCCAAGCGATTCCGCCATCGCACGATAGCGACTCAGCAGGTCCCGATACGCAACGTCGCCGCCGCGGGCCCGGGCCAGCAGCGCGCGGAGCCGCAGCAGCGTGATCTCGCGCGTCGCCGAACCGTCTGCCAGCAGGTTGGCCAACCGGTCGATCGCTTCTTGGGCTTCGGCCAGGTCGCCGTGGTCGCCACGCTCCAGCAGCGTCTCCACCAGAACGCCGGAGCCCCAAACGCCATACCCGACCCGTCCTGCCTGGTGCAGCTCGTCCACGGCTTGGCGCATGACCGGTATGGCGGCATCGCGGTCGCCGCGCCTGGCCCGCTCCCGGGCGGCCCACAAGTCGGCGACCGGGACCATGAAGACAGCACGCTCGCGCAGCCAGACGTCGCGCTCCTGGATCATGACCTCCAGCCCGCGGTGACGGTCGGCAGCGGCGTCTCGACTCAGCAGCGCAATACCCAACGTGTACTCGGCCAAGCTCAGTGCGACAACGTTGCTGGATCCCTCGGCGGTCTGCACCGCCTCCTCGATGGCGCGCACCGCGGAGTCATCGGCCCGAAGCACCCCGTACTGCATCGCGAAACCGTAGGTCCAGGCGGCGACGCTGGCGAGGGTTTCGGGGGTGCTGAGTCGGGCCATGGCGAGGGCGTCGTGGAGGTCTTGCTGCCATCCGGGACGGCCCAGCCACCACCGAGCAGAGCCGCGGAATGCCAGCGCGGTCGCCAGCGGTGATCCCATACCGAAGCCGGCGCCTTTGGTGGGGTCGCCCCCGGCCAGGTCGATGACGGTCTGCGACCACCGCAAGATCTCGCCGATTTCACCGCCATCGAACCAGGCGCAGAACGCTATGAACGACAACCCCATGGTCGGGGTGGGATCGCCGATCGACTCGAGCAGCGCCATCTGTTCGGATACCAGCAGTGTCGCCTCACGCGAACACCCGGCGTAGAGCAGCTCGGCCACCAGCCCGCCCATGCCGATGGCCAGCGAGACCTTGTCCCCGGCCGCGCTGCACAACTCCCGCAGCTCCGCGAAGCGGCCCCGGGTTTCCTCGATTGCTGAGCCCAACCCGCCGGTGACACACAGCATGGTGCGGGGGGCGATGCGCATCGACAGCTGGGCGGGGTCGTCGGCAGGCAGCGCGTCGGCGATGCGGCGGGCCCGCTCCCAACTGAGCCGGGCGGCGCCGATGTCGCGGACGGCTGACCACGCGCCGGCGCGCATGTGCCAGCCATAGGCCGCGGGCAGCTCACCGGCTGCTTCGAGGTGCTCGGCGATCAGGGCCGCGTTCTCATCGGCCGCAACTGGATCTCGTTGCTCGATCGCGGTGGCCAGGCGCCGGTGCCACTGGGCGCGATCGGATTTCAGCTGCGATTCGTAGGCCACCGCACGGATCAGCGGGTGGCGGAAGGCGTATTCGGCGTTGGGCGTGAACCGCACCTGATCGATCAGCTCCGCGCCCAGCAGCTCGTTGAACACCGCATCGATGCCCAGCGCGGCGAGCAGATCCGCGTCGAAGCGGGCTCCGATCACCGACGCCGCGTTTATCGTCCGTTTGGCCGGGGTGCTCACGCGGTCGATGCGCGCCTCGATGGCCGCCTGCACCGTGGCCGGCACGCTCACCTCGGCGACATCCACCCGACAGACATACTTTCCGCGCTCGCCGGCCAGCACCCCGCGCTGCACGAAGTCGCGGACCATCTCCTCGGCGAAGAAGGGGTTTCCGGCGGCCCGCTCGGCGATGATCGCCGTAAGCTCGCCGACCGAGGTATCCGCACCCAGCAGCTCACCGATCAGCGCCGCGGTGTCCGAATCACCCAGTGGGCCAAGCGCTATCGTCTGGGCGCTGTGCACCCGCGTCAGCGCGCCGTAATATTCGGGGCGCGAAGTGATCAGGACCACCGACGGCGTGCGCGGAATTACGGTGAGGAAGTCGGCGAGCATCGACTCGCTGACCGCATCAATCCAGTGCGCATCCTCGATGACGAACAGCGCCGGTTTGGTGCGCGCCAGCCACGCGGCGTTGATCAGCGCGGTCAACCGGCGCCGCCGCGCATCCGGGTCGATCTGGGGCAGCGGCACGTCGGGGTCGGCGATGCCCAACAGGTCGTCCAGCAGCAGTAGATCCTGCGCGTCGGCATCCGGCACACGCTCGCGGACCCGGCTCCGCGCGGCCGGGCCGTCTAGGTCTTCGATCCCGCTCAGCGCGCGAAGCAGCCGCCTCGCCGCATGGAAGGGGATGTCGCTGGCATGGGATTCGCAGAAGGCCCACACAACCTCGACCCCGCGATCGCCCGCGAATGCTGAAGCCTCGCGGGCCACCCGGCTCTTGCCAATTCCCGGCGGTCCCACCACGTTCACGACGCCACCGCGGCCACCGATCATGCGCTCGACCATGGCGTCGAGTGCCGCCAGCTCCCAGCCCCGACCGACCAGGCTCGCCTCAGCGCGTCCGACCGGGTCATCCCGAGGGCCGATCGCCAACAACCGGCGTGCGCGCACTGGGTCGTCGGCTCCCTTGATGCGCACGCATTCGGGTTCGGCCAGTATCGCGGCGTGCTCGACCAGCCGTGCGGTGGACTCCGACAGCATCACCCCACCCGGGGGCGCCACCGACTCCATCCGCTGGGCGAAACCGACCGACTCGCCGGTCGCGGTGTAACCCAAGGAACCAGAACCGAGCTTGCCGGCGATCACCCGTCCGGAGTTCAGGCCGACCCGCAGCCGCAGTGCCACCCCGTCGCGGCGCGTCACCTCGGCCGCCAACCGGCACGCCTCCTCCTGGATGGCGAGCGCGGCTAGGCACGCGCGAAAAGCATGATCCTCCAACGCCACCGGGGCGCCGAACAGCGCCATCAGCCCGTCGCCGGTGTAGTCCACGCTCCCGCCGCCGTAGCGCTGCACCACCGCCGCCGACCGCTCCACCAGCTCGGTCATGATCTCGCGCAAGCGCTCTGCGTCTACGGCTGCAGCGATGTCCATCGAGCGCACCACGTCGGCGAACAGCACCGTCACCTGCTTGTACTCCGCTGTGTCGACCGAAACCGCACTTGGCGCACCGCACTTGTCACAGAACTTGGCGCTCTCCCGCAAGCCAGTGCCGCATGATGCGCACGCGACGCCGGTCGTCATCGCATCGCCTCGGCCCAGGCGATATGTCCTTCGAAGCCAAGCGATTCCGCCGTCGCGCGATAGCGATCCCGATAGTCGCGGTAGGCAACGTCGTCGCCGCGGGCCCGGGCCAGCAGCGCGCGCAGACGGAGCAACCAGATGTCCCGCACCGCCAAACCATCCTCGGCAGGCGCCGCCGCCAACCGCTCGATCGCTGCGTCGGCTTCGACCACGTCACTCTCGGTCCCGCGATCGAGCAGTGTCTCGACCAGAACACCGGTCACAGCGGGGCCCCACAACAGCAGCTTTTCCTCGCGGAAGACATGGTCGGTGGCAGCGCGCATGATCGGTATGGCCTTATCGCGTTCGCCACAACGAGCCCTTTCACGCGCCAGGTAGACCTCGGCAGCCGGCAAATCGGCCAGGTTGTGTTCCCGCCGCACGAACGCGTCGCCGACCTCGGCTAGTAGCTTCTGTCCGCGGTCACGCTCCGCAGCCGCGTCGCTGTGTACCAGCGCCATGCCCAGCGCCGCGCCAGCGTTGGCCACCGCGAGGTCATCACCGGATCGTTCGGCAATCCGCAGGGCATCCTCGATCTCGCGCACCACGGAATCGTCTAGTCTCAGCACGCCATTCGGTATTCCCGCGAAGTAACTGAGGGCGATGACCGCAGCGTAGGACAACGGGTCGGCGCTCCGGGCCATGGCCAGGCCGTGCCGCAGGTCGTCTCGCCACCCGGGACGACCCAAGTAGTAACGGCTGATGGCCCGCGACGTTAGGGCGTACGCCAACGGGGACCCGAAAATCAGGTCGCCCTTCGAAGGGTCACCGGCTGCCAGATCGATGACCCTTTGTGTCCACCGCAGTACCTCTGAATGCTCGCCGCTTTCCATCTTGGCGTAAGTCACCGGCACGGACAGCCCTATCGTCAGGTTCGGATCGCCAATCGACTCGATGAGGGCCATGTGTTCGGATGCCAGCTCCGCCGCAGCGTGGATGCGGTCGTGATACGCGTGATCGATCACCAGCGTCGCCATGCCGATGGCTAGTGACGCCTTGTCCCCGGCGGCGGTGCACAACTGCCGCAGTTCGTCGAAGCGGTCACCGGCAACGGTCACATGGACTCGCCAGGCGGTCCCGCACAGCATGGTGCGGGGGGCGATGCGCATCGACAGTTGGTCGGGGTCGTCGGCAGGCAGTGCGTCGGCGATCTGTCGGGCGCGCTCCCAACTCAGTCGCGCCGCGGCGATGTCGCGGTTGGTTGCCCACGCTGCGGCCCGCATGTGCCAGCTGTAGGCGGTGTGCAGATCGCCCGCGGCGTGCAGGTGTTCGGCGATCAGCGCCGCGTTCTCGTCGGCCGATTCCGGGTCACGCTCTCCGATCACGGTGGCCAGGCGCCGGTGCCACTGGGCGCGATCGGATTTCAGCTGCGATTCGTAGGCCACCGCGCGGATCAGCGGGTGGTGGAAGGCGTACTCGACGTGCGGGGTGAACCGCACCTGATCGATCAGCTCGGCGGCAAGCAGGTCGTCGAACACCGGGTCGATGTCCAGCGCGGCGAGCAGTTCGGCCCCGAAGCGGGCGCCGATCACCGACGCCGCGTTCAACGTCTGTTTGGCCGGGGTGTCGAGCCGGTCGATGCGCGCCTCGATGGCGGCCTGCACGGTGGCCGGCACCGCGACGTCGGCGATATCCGCGCGACAGACGTAGCCGCCGTGCTCGCCGGTCAGCACGCCGCGCTGCACGAACTCGCGCACCATCTCCTCGGCGAAAAACGGATTCCCGGCGGCCCGGTCGGCGATGATCGCCGCCAGCTCGCCGACCGAAGGGTCCGACCCCAGCAACTCACCGATCAGCGCCGCGGTGTCCGAATTACCCAGGGGGCCAAGCGCTATCGTCTGGGCGCCGTGCACCCGGGTCAGTGCTCCGTCATATTCGGGGCGGGAGGTGATCAGCACCATTGACGGGGTGCGCGGAATGACGGTGAGGAAGTCGGCCAGCATCGATTCGCTGACCGCGTCGATCCAATGCGCGTCCTCGATGATGAACAGCGCCGGATTGGTGCGCGCCAGCGTCACGGTGTTGACCAGTGCGGTCAGTCGGCGCCGCCGCGCATCCGGGTCGATGGCGGGCAGCGGCACGTCGGGGTCGGCGATGCCGAGCAGATCATCGAGCAGCAGCTGATCCTGCGGGTCGACGCCGGCGCCCACAAAGGCCCGCAGCTGCGCGCGCGCGGCTTCGCCGTGCAGGTCGGTCACACCGCTGCCCGCCCGCAGCAGCCGCGTTACGGCATAAAACGGGACGTCACACGCATGCGACTCGCAGAAGGTCCACACCACCTCGACCCCGCGCCCGGCCGCCAGCGCCGCAGCCTCCCGGGCCACCCGGCTCTTACCGATGCCCGGCGCTCCCACTACGGTCACGATTCCACCGCGGCCACCGATTGTGCGGTCTACCAGGGCGTCGAGCGCGGCCATCTCCCAGTTCCGTCCGACGAGGATCGCGTCGGCGCGCCCAGCCTGAGCGTCTCGTGGGCTGATCGCCAGCAACCGGCGTGCGGGCACCGGTTCGTCGGCGCCCTTGATGCGCACCCACTCGGGTTCGGCCAGTATCACGGTGTGCTCGACCAGGCGCGCGGTCGACTCCGACAGCATCACCCCGCCCGGCGGCGCCGCCGACTCCATCCGCTGGGCAAACCCGACCGGAACGCCGGTCGCGGCATACCCCAGCGAACCAGAACCGATTTCGCCGGCGATCACCTGACCTGAGTTCAGGCCCACCCGCAACTGCAGAGCCACGCCATCGCGGTGCTGTACCTCGGCGGCCATCCGGCACGCCTCCTCCTGGATGGCCAGCGCCGCCAGGCATGCCCGAAAAGCATGATCCTCCAACGCCACTGGGGCGCCGAACAGCGCCATGACTCCGTCGCCGGTGTACTCCACGCTTCCGCCGCCGTAGCGCTGCACCACCGCCGCCGAGCGCTCCAGGAGCTCGGTCATGATCTCGCGCAACCGCTCTACGTCGACGGTGGCCGCGATGTCCATCGAACGCACCACGTCGGCGAACAACACCGTCACCTGCTTGTACTCCGCAGTGTCGTCCGATGACACCAGTTGTGACCCGCACTTTTCGCAGAATCGGGCACCCTCGTGGGGCGCTGCGCCACACGACCGACACACTCCCGTCGTCGGCGTCGCGTCATCCGCCGCCGATCCCGCTGCCTCCACTGACTGGCTGATGCGCAGAGCGTATGGCGTCCCACCCGCGCCCAAGGCCGAAAAAGACAATATTGACGCGCGTGACACACGGCACTCGACGGCAAACGGCCTGCTCAAAGGCAAAGATGGCGCGCGATCACCTGGCTTTGGCTATGGTCCCGGCATGGCCGTCACCGAGACCCGCGAAGTCGTCATCGAGGCGACGCCCGACGAGATCATGGCCGTGCTGGTCGACCTCGAGTCGTTGACCGAGTGGTCGTCGACCCATCAGGAGGTCGAGGTTCTCGAGCGGGACGCCCAGGGGCGCCCGAGCAGGTCCCGCCAAGTCGTCAGGGTCGTGGGAATCAACGATGAACAAGTTCTGGCATACACGATGCACGACGACGGCGTGAGCTGGACGCTGGTGAGCTCCAAACAGCAACGTGCCCAACACGCTCGGTACACGTTGACCCCCGAGGGCGAATCCACCCGGGTCCGTTTCGAGCTCACCGTTGACCCACTTGTGCCGCTGCCGGGATTCCTGATCAAACAGGGGGCGAAGGGTCTGATGAACACGGCCACCGACGGCCTGCGCAAGCGTGTGCTCACGCTGAAGAGGGGCGGCTAGTGTCCTGAGTCGTTAATTCCGGTCTAGTTGTTAGACTGGGGTGTGCCTACTCCGCATGCGCTAGAGATCGTGTTGACCGCCGATGAACGTGCCGAGTTGGAGGGGTGGGCGCGGCGACGTACGAGTGCGGCGGGGTTGGCGATGCGGTCGCGAATTGTGTTGGCAGCCGCTGATGGCGGGTCGAACACGGAGCTTTCCCAACGACTGGGGTTGGCGATTGGAACGGTTCGGCGGTGGCGTAACCGCTTCGCGGAGTTGGGTTTGGACGGGTTGGTCGATGAGCCGCGGCCGGGCCGGCCGCGGGTGGTCGGCGATGACCGGATCGAGGCGTTGATCGTGGCCACGTTGGAGACGACGCCCCCGGATGCGACGCATTGGTCGACGCGGTCGATGGCCGATCATCTGGGGTTGAGCCAGTCGATGGTGTCGCGGGTCTGGCGGGCGTTCGGATTGGCTCCGCACAAACAGGATTCGTGGAAGCTGTCCAAGGATCCGTTGTTCGTGGCCAAGGTCCGCGACGTCGTCGGGTTGTACCTGGATCCCCCCGAACGGGCGTTGGTGCTGTGCGTGGACGAGAAAACCCAGATCCAGGCGCTCAACCGGACCCAGCCGGTGTTCCCGATGCTGCCTGGGACCCCGGCACGGGCCAGTCACGACTACGTCCGCCACGGCACCTCAAGCCTCTACGCCGCCCTTGACCTGGCCAGCGGTCAGGTCATCGGATCGCTGCACGCTCGCCATCGAGCGACCGAGTTCCTGGCGTTCCTGCGCAAGATCGACGCCGAAGTGCCCGCCGATCTCGATGTCCACCTGGTCTTGGACAACGCCTCCACCCACAAGACGCCGGCAGTAAAACGCTGGCTCACAGCACATCCGCGGTTCGTCATGCACTTCACCCCGACGAGTTCGTCGTGGCTCAATCTCGTCGAACGCTGGTTCGCCGAGTTGACCACCAAGAAACTGCGCCGGGGAACCCACACCTCGGTGCGCCAACTCAATACCGATATCCGCGCCTGGATCGACACCTGGAACGACAACCCGCGACCCTACGTCTGGACCAAGACCGCCGACCAAATCCTCGCCAGCATCGGCAACTACTGCACCCGAATTAACGACTCAGGACACTAGGCCTGCCGGTCCAGCTCGTCCGGTTCGGCGATCGTCAACACGACATCGACGATGTACGGCTCGTCCTGCAGCTGGGTCTCCAGCCGTCGCAGCGTTTTCGCCACCTGTGACTCGACCGCGTCGCCCTCCAGATCGACGCTGGCCACCAGGAACAGCTGCTTGGGGCCGACGAACACCAGCCGGATGAATCGCACCGACGCCACCTCCGGTAGCTCTTGGAGACGGGCGATCGCAGCCTCCCGCAGTTCGGGGCTGGCCGGCTCGCCGACCAGAAAGCGGCGGTTGCGGTCGATGAGCACGACGGCGACGACACCCAGCAGGATGCCGACCAGAATGGATCCGATCGCGTCCCACACGGCATGGCCGGTGAGCTGGTGAAGCCCGATTCCGAGCACCGCCACTACGATTCCGATCAATGCCGCGGTGTCCTCGGCGAACACCGCCCGACTGGTCGGGTCGGATGTCTTCAGCACATGGGCGAGCAGATCTCTGTCGAATTGGCGTGCCTCGCCGTGCAATTGGCGCAGTGCCTGCAACAGCGATGACGACTCGAGAACGAATGCGACGCCCAACACGACGTAGGCGACCAGGTAGTTCTCGGCGCTCGACTCGCCGTGCAGCAGTTCGCTGACGCCACGCCAGACCGAGAGCGTCCCGCCGACCACGAAAAGACCCGTCGCCGCCAGCAACGACCACACGTAGGCCTCGGCGCCGTAGCCCAACGGGCGCTCGGTATCGGGCGGCCTGCTGCTTCGCCGATTGGCGACGATCAGGAACCCCTGATTGCCCGTGTCGGCCCACGAGTGGGCGGCCTCGGCGGCCATGGATGCCGATCCGGACAACATCGCCGCGACCGTCTTGGCGATTGCCACGGCCAAGTTGGCGGCGAAGGCGACCAACACCGTGAACGTGCTTTCCGTTTGAGCCACCCCATTAGTCTGCGACCCATGACCAACACGGGCCCATTGGCAGGGGTGAAGGTGATCGAGCTCGGCGGCATCGGGCCGGGACCGCATGCGGCGATGGTGCTGGCCGACCTCGGCGCAGACGTGGTGCGGGTGCGCCGGCCTGGTGGTTTGCAGATGCCCGCCGAGGACGTCGACCTGACGCACCGCGGCAAGCGCGTCGTCGACCTGGACGTCAAGAGGGAACCGCAACGGCTGCTCGAGCTGGCGGCCAAGGCGGACGTCCTGCTGGACTGCTTCCGCCCCGGTACCTGCGAGCGGCTCGGCATCGGGCCCGACGAATGCGCGGGGGTCAACCCGCGGCTGGTCTTCGCCCGCATCACCGGGTGGGGACAGGACGGACCGCTGGCGACGACGGCGGGCCACGACATCAACTACCTGTCGCAGACGGGTGCGCTGTCGGCGATCGGCTACCGGGACCGTCCGCCCGTCGCGCCGCTGAACCTGCTGGCCGACTACGGCGGCGGCTCGATGTTCGTGCTGCTGGGGATCGTCGCCGCGCTCTACGAGCGGGAGCGGTCGGGCAAGGGTCAGGTCATCGACGCCGCGATGGTCGACGGTGTGAGCGTGCTGTCGCAGATGATGTGGACGATGAAGTCGACGGGCAGCCTGCGCGACGAGCGGGAGTCGTTCCTGCTCGACGGCGCCGCACCGTTCTATCGCAGCTATGAGACCGCCGACGGCAGGTACATGGCCGTCGGCGCGATCGAGCCGCAGTTCTTCGCTGAATTGCTGAAGGGCCTCGGCTTTGCCGCCGACGAGGTGGGAAACCAGTTCGACATCGGCGCCTATCCGCAGATGCACACGATGTTCACAGAACGGTTCGCGAGCAGGACCCGCGACGAGTGGAGCGAGATCTTCGCGGGCACCGACGCCTGCGTGACGCCGGTGCTGACGTGGTCGGAAGCCGCGGCGAACGAGCACCTCAGGGCACGTGCCACCCTGATCGACGAGGACGGCGTCGCACAGGCGGCTCCGGCGCCGCGATTTTCCCGCACGCCCGCGGGGCCTGTCGGCACGCCGCCGAAAGACACCACAGAGATCGACGACATCGGCTGGTAACTCGCGCGTTGGTCGACGCGTTGGCCGCGCGAGGACTAAATTTGCCAACGTGGCGGTAAGAGCATCGCGCGAAGTCGTCGTCGACGCCCCTCCGGAGGCGATCCTCGACGTGCTCGCAGACATCGAAACCGTGCCGTCGTGGTCGGCGCTCCACAAAAGCGCCGAAGTGCTGGACCGTCATCCCGACGGCAGACCGCATCACGTGAAGGCGACGCTGAAGATCATGGGGATCACCGACAAGGAGATCCTGGAGTACCACTGGGGCGACCGCTGGATGGTGTGGGACTCGTCGCAGACGTTTCAACAGCGTGGGCTGCACGGCGAATACAACCTCACCCCAGAGGGCGAGGACAGGACGCGGGTGCGTTTCGACATCATCTTGGAGCTGGCCGCACCCGTTCCCGCGTTCCTCGTCAAGCGGGCCAAGAAGATGGTGCTCGACGTGGCGACCGACCGCCTGCGAGAGCGGGTCATGAGCAACGGGTTGCCATAGGTCGAAAGTCGTGGCCGTCCGAACGTCACGAAGGATCGTGATCGAGGCAGCGCCGGAAGCCATCCTGGATGCGCTCGCCGACGTCGAAGCCCTGCCGTCGTATGCGCCCGCCTACAAGCGGGCCGAAGTCATCGACCGGTACTCCGACGGCCGCCCCCATCACGTGCGCATCGCGGTCAGGGTGCTCGGTCAGCTCGACGAAGAAGTTCTCGAATACCGTTGGGGGCCAGACTGGTTGGTGTGGGATGCGGAGCGCACGGCGGCGCAGTACGCCCAGCACGTCGAGTACACGCTGCGGCCCGACCACACCGGCACGTCAACCGTGGTGAACGTCGACATCACGGTCGAGCCAGACTCGCTCATCCCGGAGTTTCTGATCAAGAGGGCAGGCAAGGCGATGATCGACGCGGCAACCGATGGCCTACGCAAGCGGGTGCTGCGCGACAAGCGTTCTGATCCGTCCGAGTAGATCGGCGGCTCAGGGAAGGCCGCAACAGGCCATCCTCGACGAGCTGCGGCGGGTGACCGCAGGTGCAGCGCTCGCCCAAACGGACGTTTGGGCGGCGACACGCCGCGTTTTTACGCCCAAACGTTAGTTTCGGCGTAAAGCGGCCAGCCGGCGGATGGCCTCGTCGAGGGTGTCGTCACGCTTGCAGAAGGCGAAGCGCACCAGATGATTCCACGCGTCGGCGTGCTCGGCTCCGGGGTCGCAGAACGCCGACATCGGAATCGCGGCCACCCCGGTCTTCTCGGGCAGCTCGGCGCAGAACGCCGTGCTGTCATCGAAACCCAGCGGCCGGGGATCAGCGCACAGGAAATACGTGCCGAAGCTGTCGTGCACCTCGAAGCCCAGCTCGTCCAGCGCAGTGCCCAGTTTGTCGCGCTTGGCCTGCAGCGACTCCCGCAGCGCGGCCACCCACGCCTCCTCGGTGTTCAGCGCCTGGGCCACGGCAGGCTGAAACGGCGCGCCGCCGACATAGCTTAGATACTGCTTGGCTGCCCGTACGCCAGCGATCAGATCCGAAGCGCCGCAAGCCCATCCGATCTTCCAGCCGGTGCAGTTGAACATCTTGGCGGCGCTGGAGATGGTGACCGTCCGGTCGGCCATGCCCGGATAGTTGGCCAGCGGCAGGTGGCGGCGGCCGTCGAACACCAGATGCTCGTAGACCTCGTCGGTGATCACCAGCAGGTCGGCACTCACCGCAAGCTCGGCGATCGCGGCCAGCTCGGCGTCGGTGGCCACCATGCCGGTCGGGTTGTGCGGCGAGTTCAGGATCAACGCCTTGGTGTTCGGCGTCACCGCGCGGCGCAGCCCGTCGACGTCGATCGCGAAGCCCCGGCCGTTCGGCACCAGCGGCACCGCGCGGCGCTGGCAGCCCGCCATCGCGATGACGGGGGAGTAGGAGTCGTAGAACGGCTCGATCAGCAGCACTTCTGAACCCGGCTCCACCAGCCCGAGCACCGATGCGGCGATGGCCTCCGTGGCACCGACGGTGACCAGCACCTCTGTGTCCGGGTCGTACTCGGTACCGAAGTGTCGCTTGCGCTGTGCGGCGATGGCCTCCCGAAGCGGTGCGATGCCCAGTCCCGGCGGGTACTGGTTGACCCCCTCGGCGATCGCGTTCTCGGCCGTCTTCAACATCGCGGGCGGGCCGTCCTCGTCGGGGAAGCCCTGCCCCAGGTTGACGGCGCCGATGCGCGCCGCGAGCGCCGACATCTCGGCGAAGACCGTGACCGCGTAGGGCTGCAGCCGCGACACCGTCATGGGAGTTGAGCGTATTTGATGGCGCTGTCGCGCCGAACGTGCGCCCAGTGCGAATCCACCGCCGAGAAATCGCAGTAGCCGCACGTTCGCGGCCGAACCGCCGAGTGACGAACCTCCCAACCAACAGGTTGGGAGGGGCTGTTAGGCTTTCGGCAGAGGAGTACCGCCCATGCGGGCAGGCATCCCATAACCCCATCTGAAGAGGAAATATCTTCATGTCTGAAGAAGCCTTCATCTACGAGGCCATTCGCACGCCTCGCGGCAAGAACAAGAACGGCGCCCTCAACGAGGTCAAGCCGATCAACCTGGTCACCGGCCTGGTCGACGAACTGCGCTCGCGGTTCCCTGATCTGGACGAGACCCTGATCAGTGACATGATCCTCGGCGTGGTGTCGCCGGTCGGCGACCAGGGCGGCGACATCGCCCGCACCGCCGTGCTGGCGGCGGGCCTGCCCGAGACCACCGGCGGCGTTCAGCTCAACCGCTTCTGCGCGTCCGGGCTCGAGGCGGTCAACACCGCGGCGCAGAAGGTGCGCTCCGGCTGGGACGACCTCGTGCTGGCCGGCGGTGTCGAGTCGATGAGCCGCGTTCCGATGGGCTCCGACGGCGGTGCATGGGCCACCGACCCCGAGACCAACTACACGATCGGGTTCGTGCCGCAGGGCATCGGCGCCGACCTCATCGCCACCATCGAGGGCTTCTCGCGCGAGGACGTCGACCGCTACGCGCTGCGCTCGCAGGAGAAGGCCGCTGCCGCATGGTCGGGCGGCTACTTCGCCAAGTCCATCGTCCCCGTCAAGGACCAGAACGGCCTGGTGATCCTCGACCATGACGAGCACATGCGCCCCGACACCAAGATGGAGGGACTGGCCAAGCTGAAGACGGCGTTCGACGGCATCGGCGAGATGGGCGGATTCGACGACGTGGCGCTGCAGAAGTACCACTGGGTCGAGAAGATCAACCACGTCCACACCGGCGGCAACAGCTCCGGCATCGTCGACGGCGCCGCGCTGGTGCTCGTCGGCTCCGAGAAGGCCGGACAGTCGCAGGGCCTGACGCCTCGGGCGCGGATCGTCGCGACCGCCACCAGCGGCGCCGACCCGGTCATCATGCTCACCGGCCCGACACCAGCCACGAAGAAGGTGCTGGACCGCGCAGGCCTGACGGTCGACGACATCGACCTGTTCGAGCTCAACGAGGCGTTCGCCTCGGTGGTCTTGAAGTTCCAGAAGGACCTGAACATCCCCGACGAGAAGCTCAACGTCAACGGTGGCGCCATCGCGATGGGCCACCCGCTGGGCGCCACCGGCGCCATGATCACCGGCACCATGGTCGACGAGCTCGAGCGGCGCAACGCGCGGCGTGCGCTGGTCACGCTGTGCATCGGCGGCGGCATGGGCGTCGCGACCATCATCGAGAGGGTTTAAGGCCATGGCAGAGAACACCATTGTTTGGGACAAGGATGCCGACGGCATCGTCACCCTGACGCTCGACGACCCCACGGGTTCGGCGAACGTTATGAACGAGCACTACAGCGAGTCGATGCATAACGCCGTCGAACGCCTTGTCGCCGAGAAGGATTCGATCACCGGTGTCGTCATCACCAGCGCGAAGAAGACCTTCTTCGCCGGTGGTGACCTCACCGCAATGGTCAAGGCGCAGCCGGAGGACGCAGGCGAGTTCTTCAGCACGGTCGAGGGAATCAAGGCCGATCTTCGCAAGCTCGAGACGCTCGGCAAGCCCGTCGTGGCCGCCGTCAATGGCGCCGCGCTGGGCGGCGGCCTGGAGATCGCACTCGCCTGCCACCACCGCATCGCCGCCGACGTCAAGGGGCTCGTGGTCGGCTTCCCCGAGGTGACGCTTGGCCTGCTGCCAGGCGGTGGCGGCGTGACCCGCACCGTGCGGATGTTCGGCATCCAGAACGCGTTCATGAACGTGCTGTCGCAGGGCACGCGCTTCAAGCCCGCGCAGGCATTGGAAAACGGCTTGGTCGACGAGATCGTCGGCTCGGTCGAGGAACTGGTGCCCGCCGCCAAGGCGTGGATCAAGGCCAACCCCGATGCACACACGCAGCCGTGGGATGCCAAGGGCTACAAGATGCCTGGCGGCACCCCGAGCTCGCCGGCACTGGCCGGCATCCTGCCGTCGTTCCCCGCACTGCTGAAGAAGCAGCTCAAGGGTGCGCCGATGCCTGCGCCGCGGGCGATTCTGGACGCGGCCGTCGAGGGCGCGCAGGTGGACTTCGACACCGCCAGCCGGATCGAGAGCCGCTACTTCACGTCTCTGGTTACCGGCCAGGTCGCCAAGAACATGATCCAGGCGTTCTTCTTCGACCTGCAGACCATCAACGGCGGCGGCTCGCGGCCCGATGGCATCGGCAAGACCCCGATCACGAAGATCGGCGTGCTGGGCGCGGGCATGATGGGCGCGGGCATCGCCTACGTCTCGGCCAAGGCCGGTTTCGACGTCGTGCTCAAGGACGTCAGCATCGAGGCCGCGCAGAAGGGCAAGGGCTACTCCGAGAAGCTGGAGGCCAAGGCGCTCGAGCGCGGCAAGACCACCGAGGAGAAGTCCAAGGCGCTGCTGGACAGGATCACGCCGACGGCCGACGCCGCCGACTTCAAGGGTGTCGACTTCGTGATCGAGGCCGTGTTCGAGTCGGTTGAGCTCAAGCACAAGGTCTTTCAGGAGATCGAGGACGTCGTCGAGCCCAACGCGCTGCTCGGATCCAACACCTCGACGCTGCCGATCACCGAGTTGGCGACCGGGGTGAAGCGGCAGGACGACTTCATCGGGATCCACTTCTTCTCGCCGGTCGACAAAATGCCGCTGGTGGAAATCATCAAGGGCGAGAAGACATCTGACGAAGCCCTAGCTCGCGTGTTCGACTACACGCTCGCCATCGGCAAGACGCCGATCGTGGTCAACGACAGCCGTGGCTTCTTCACGTCGCGCGTCATCGGCACCTTCGTCAACGAGGCGCTCGCCATGCTGGGCGAGGGCGTCGCGCCGGCCAGCATCGAGCACGCGGGTTCACAGGCCGGCTACCCGGCCCCGCCGCTGCAGCTGTCCGACGAGCTCAACCTCGAGCTGATGCACAAGATCGCCGTCGCTACCCGCAAGGGGGTCGAGGATGCAGGCGCCACCTACGAGCCGCATCCGGCCGAGGCGGTCGTCGAGAAGATGATCGAGATCGGTCGGCCGAGCCGCTTGAAGGGCGCCGGCTTCTACGAGTACACCGACGGCAAGCGCACCCACCTGTGGTCGGGCCTGAAGGAGACGTTCAACTCCGGATCCTCGAACCCACCGCTGCAGGACATGATCGACCGGATGCTGTTCGCCGAGGCGCTGGAAACGCAGAAGTGCCTCGACGAGGGCGTGCTGACGTCGACCGCCGACGCCAACATCGGCTCGATCATGGGCATCGGCTTCCCGCCGTGGACCGGTGGCAGCGCGCAGCTCATCGTCGGGTACGAAGGCCCGGCCGGACGAGGCAAGGACGCGTTCGTCGCGCGCGCCAAGGAGTTGGCCGCCAAATACGGCGACCGCTTCACCCCGCCGGAGTCGCTGACGAGCTGACAGCTAGTACGCAAAAACCCCCGAAACAACGACGTTTCGGGGGTTTTTGCGACTGGCGCCCTGCATGATTGCGTCGTGAACTGTCCGGCCTGTGGCTCGGAACTGCGCGTGGACGCGAAGTTCTGCGACGAGTGCGGCGCAGCCATTGCCGCGACCGGAGGAGCCGCGGAGTACAAGCAGGTAACGGTGCTGTTCGCCGACGTCGTTCATTCCATGGACATCGCTGCGGCGATCGGTCCCGAACGTCTCCGAGAGTTGATGTCGGATTTGTTCGACCGGTGCGCCGACGTGGTGCAGCGGTATGCCGGAACCGTCGACAAGTTCACCGGCGACGGCGTCATGGCGGTATTTGGCGCCCCGGTTGCGTTGGAGGATCACGCGATTCGGGCCTGTCTCGCGGCACTGGACATTCAACAGCAGGCCGCTGAGCTCGCCGCCGACGTACGAGCGCGGGACGGCGTTGACTTGCAGCTGCGTATCGGGCTGAACTCGGGAGAGGTGATCGCAGGCGAGGTGGGCTCGCGGTCGCACAGCTATACGACAGTAGGCGACCAGGTCGGAATGGCGCAGCGGATGGAATCCGTCGCGCCCGCGGGAGGGGTCATGCTGAGCGAGTCGACCGCTCGACTGGTCGAAGGCGCGGTGTGGCTCGGGGAGATACAGTCTGTCCGCATCAAGGGCTCCGTTGATCCCGTTCCTGCGCACCAGCTTCTGGCGATGAGCGGAAACCGCAGCGTGCCCGCGCCGCGCGCGTCGACACTGGTGGGTCGCGAATGGGAACTCGCCGCGTTGCATGCGATGCTCAAGCGGTCGGTCGCCGGTCACGGATGCGTCATCAACGTGGTCGGGCCGCCCGGCATCGGCAAAAGCCGGACCGTGGCCGAGACAATAGCGCGCGCTGAACTGCTTGGAATGTCGGTCGTATCGACATATTGTGAATCGCACACCAGCGACGTTGCGTTCCAGGCTGCCACCCGATTACTGCGGTCAGGGTTCGGCATCGACGGCCTCGCAGACGAGCCGGCCCGCGCGCAATTACGCAGCCGCACTGCGGGAGCCAGCCCCGCCGATCTGATACTGCTGCAGGACGAACTCGGCATCCGCGATCCCGCCGACGAGTTACCCGACATTGCGCCCGAGGCGCGGCGTCGTCGTTTAGCCGCGTTGATCAATTCAACGGTGCTGGCGCGCCAGGAGGCCGCGCTGTATGTGATCGAGGACGTGCATTGGATTGATCCGACCAGTGAGGCGTTGCTGGCCGACTTCTTGGCGGTCGTTCCGCGGACCAGAGCAATGGCGATCGTCACGTATCGCCCGGAATACGCAGGCGCCCTTTCCCGTAGTCCGGGCGCGCAGACCATTGCGCTTGCACCACTGGATGATTCGCAGATCGGCAGTTTGATAGCGGAGTTGCTTGGCCCGCATCCGTCGGTCGCCGGGCTGGCGCACCGCATCGCCGAAAGGGCTGCGGGCAATCCGTTCTTCGTTGAGGAGATCATGCGCGATCTCGCCGACCGTGCTGTCCTGCAGGGGGAGCGAGGTTCGTACACCTGCACAAATGAGTCCAGCGACGTTGATGTGCCTGCTACGCTGCAGGCCGCGATCGCGGCCCGTATCGACCGCCTTACACCGGAAGCGAAACGCACGCTCAACGCAGCGGCAGTCATCGGTCTGCGGTTCGATGAGGCGTTGCTCACTGCGCTCGTTGATGATTCAGTCTTGGACCCACTGGTGAGGGCCGAACTCGTCGATCAGGTCGCCTTCACCCCCCGAGTCGAGTACGCGTTTCACCATCCGCTCATTCGCACGGTGGCGTACCGGTCCCAGCTGACCTCGGCGCGGGCGGAGTTGCACCGGCGTCTGGCCGCCACACTCGAGCGGCGCGATCCCGAGTCGGTTGATGAGAGCGCGGCGCTGATCGCCGAACATCTCGAGGCGGCAGGCGATTTGGCCGCGGCATCCTCGTGGCATATGCGCGCGGGCAACTGGCTGATGTTCCGAGACATCGATGCCGGTCGCCTGAGCTGGCAGCGGGCTCGCCAGGTCGCCGACCGCCTGCCCGCCGAGACCCCAGGCCGTGATGGGATGCGCATCGGGCCGCGCGCGCTGATGTGCGCAACCGCGTTCCGCACCGGGTACGCCTTCGACGAAACCGCCTTCGAAGAAACGTGTCAGCTCGCCGATGCCGCGGGGGACAAGGTTGCGCACGCGATGGCGTTGTCTGGACGCATGCTCTCGCTGGCCTTTGGTGGCCGCTATCGCGAATCCTCTGGATTGGCATCACAACTCGTCGCTCTCGTCGGATCCATCGGAGAGCCGATGTTGGAACTGACGTTGCTGCCGCTGGCTACCGCCGCGAAACTCTCAAACGGAGAGGCAACCGCAACGCTGCGGCTGGCACAGCGAGTCGTCGACCTTGCCGACGGAGATCCTCGTAAGGGTGGGTCCGTCATTGAGTCGCCGTTGTCTCTCGCCATGATGCTCGCCGCGGTTGCGCGACTGTGTCAGGGCGCGAAGGGTTGGAAAACTGATATGGCCAATGCCGCCGCCATGGTTAGGGAGTTCATCCCGATCGGCGAAGGCGATGTGATGTTCTGGAAACACAGTCTCGGGGTATTGGCCGGGGCGCTCCTGCCCGATGCGAACGCCCTGCAGGAGACCGCCGGAATCCTCGAGCGGGCGCAGCAGCGCGGTGATGACCACTCGCTCTGGTCTGCGAGTTTCATCCACGGCTTCATGCTGGCGCAGCAATCCGAACCCGACAGAAGCCGCGGATTGAGTCTCCTCGCGACGGTGCGTGAAGCCATCACACAACAGCACGCAATGGCCGTCTTTTCGCCCGTGATAGACATCGAATTCGCGAAGGAAAAAGCGCGGCGTGGCCATGTCGACGGCGCTTTGGGCATGCTGCAGGCGATTCTGGAGCGCGCGATCGCTACCGCCGGGTTTGACGCGTACGGGACGGCCGCCGAAGTCCTCGCCGAACTACTACTACAACGGGGCGGACCTGCGGATATCGCTGCTGCGCGGGACGCTATCGAGCGGCTGGCGACAGTGGCTGTTGACCCAGGGGTGGTGGTGTACGAGGTATCGCTGCTGCGACTGCGGGCGCTTCTGGCGCGCGCATCCGGCGATGACACCGAATATCGGAAGTATCTGGACCGCTATCGCGACATGGCGGTCGAATACGGCTACGAAGGGCACATCGCCAAGGCGCAGGCAATGACCTGACGGCCTTCGTTATGGTCTAGACGTGACCGAGGGCTTCACCGAAAAGTTCGCCGCGGCGCTGGCCGGCTACGGCGACGGGCCGTGCATCGAGTTCGACGGTCGGTGGTACTCCGGCAACGAAGTGTCCGCATACGGCGAGGCCATCGCGTCGGCGCTGCGGGATGCCGGGGTCGCCGACGATGCGCCGGTGGGGCTCGTTGTTCGCAACCGGCTGCAGCACGCCGCGGCCATCATCGGCTTCCTCGCCGCGGGCCGCGCCGTCTCGATGATCTACTCGTTTCAGTCACCGGAGTCGATCGGCCGCGACATCGAAAAGCTGGAGCTGTCGGCGATAGTGGCCGATCGGGACGACTGGACGGACGAGGTCATCGCGGCCGCCGAGCGCGCGGGCAGCGCGGGCGTGGCGATCTCGCTGACCACGCCGACGGTCGCCCACGTTCCAGGGCTCGAGCAGCGCGACCACGCACGTCGGCACGCCGAAGCCGAAACCGGTGTGGCACTACAGATTCTGACCAGCGGCACCACCGGCCCACCGAAGCGGCAGTCGATCAAGACGCGGGTGCTCGAGCGCACCGTCTTCAGCGTGACCAGTGGAGAAGCCGCTCCGCCCGGTGCGCCGCCAGAATTCTCCTATTGGCAGTTCGGTGGCATCGGGGTCTGTCAACTGATCGCCGGTGCCTACAACCGCAGGCGGATCGTCATCCTCGAGCGGTTCACCGTCGACGGGTGGGTGAATGCGGTGAAGACGCACGGCATCACACGTTCGGGTGTGCAGCCCGCGGTGTTTCGCATGCTGCTCGACGCGGACGTGCCGAAAGAGGACCTGGCGTCGCTGGATTTCCTGATCAGCGCGTCGGGACCACTGGACCCGCAAACCCGCGACGAGTTCGAGGCCCGCTTCGACGTCCCCGTTCGGTTAGCCTATGGCGCAACCGAATTCGCAGGCTCGCTCTGCGCGTGGACAGAGGCTGATATCGACGAATTCGGTCCAGGCAAACGCAATAGCGTCGGCAGGGCACTGCCCGACACCTCACTTCGCATCGTCGACCCAGACACAGGCGCGGAAGTGCCCACCGGTGAGCACGGCCTGGTGGAGGCCAAGATCACCGCCATCGACGACGACTGGATCCGCACCACCGACATCGCCTCGATCGACGAAGATGGATTCGTCACGCTGCACGGACGCGCCGACGGCGCCATCAACAGAGGCGGATTCAAAATCTTGCCGGAAACCGTTCGCAGAGTGCTTATTTCGCATCCCGCAGTCCGCGATGCCTGTGTGGTCGGGGTGCCCGACGCTCGGCTCGGCCAGGTGCCGTTCGCCGCCATCGAAGTCACACCTGGCGCGTCGGTGCCGTCCGAGGACGAGCTCAAGGACCTGGTCCGCGAGGAGCTACCCGTATACAACGTGCCCGTCGCATTCGCCGTGGTCGACGACCTTCCGCGCAACCCCGCGCTGAAGGTGAGCTTGCCAGCCGTCGCCGCTCTCTACGAAGCGCGCGCAAACAGGTAGTAGCGTCCGGCCTCCTTGCCGTTGTGAGCCATGGCCGGCTCACTCCCCGACGCCAATAGCGTCCACCCGCCTTCGAACCTCTGCGCGACCTCGGAGGGTTCGATGCCCGGCACGCCGTAGGACCCACCGGGGATGAATTCGACGAGCAGCAAGCGGGCATCGGGCGCGGCCGCCGCCGTCACCTCCCGCACGTAGTCGTGGCGGTCCTCGTCGCTCATCCCGTGCAGACAGCCGTTGTCGACGATCAGCGTGAAGTCCGAAGCGATGCCCTCCTCACAGAGGCGGGTGACATCGGCCTGCTCGAACCGGATATCGAGGTTGTTCGCCGAGGCCTTCGCCCGCGCCTTGTCGACCGCTCTCGCGACGAAGTCGACGCCGGTGACCCGCCAGCCGTGCTTGGCCAGGTAGATGGCGTTGTCGCCGGTGCCGCATCCGATGTCCAATGCGGTCCCTGTGGGCGGGGCGTGGTCACCCTCGATCAGGTTCGTCAGGCTGGTCGGTAGCGGGTGCCCGTCCCACGGCGTGAAGCCGAGTCGGTAGAAGACCTTGAACAGCAGCTGCCGTGAGGACATCGGTCAGATCGACCCGAGATCCGCCGACAGCCAGTGCTCCGGCTTCATGTAGATCGTCACGCCCTCGCCGTGCTCGCGGCGCGCGAACTCCAGGTAGGGCTCGACCTTGTCCGGCGGCAGGTAACGCTTGACCATTTCGATGAGCTGCTCGTCGGTGGAGGGCTCGATGCGGTTGACCGTTCCGTCGATCGCGACGTAGCGCACCGTCGGCTGGTCGCGCTGCACCATCAGCGTGAATTCGCCCTGCGTCTCGATGAGCCGGTGCTTGCGTGAGCCCGCGCCGGTGTGAATCCAGGGTTCCCCGCCGGCGCTGTACTGGTACCAGATCGGCACCGTCAGCGGGCCGCGTTTGTCGCCTGCGCTGACGGACAGCGCGGCGATGTGCGGCTCGGCAAGGAACTGTTCGCGTTCTTCCTTCGAAAGGGCCATGCTCGCCAGGCTAGCCTCGGCCGTAAAGTGCAAGGTTATGCGCTTTGGATTGTTCATACCGCAGGGCTGGCGACTCGACCTCGTTGACATCCCCACCCAACAGCACTGGCCGGTGATGCGCGATCTCGCGTTGTACGCCGACGACACCGCGTGGGATTCGCTGTGGGTGTACGACCACTTCCACACCGTGCCGATGCCCACCGACGAGGCCACCTATGAGGCGTGGTCGCTGATGTCGGCGTACGCGGCGACCACGTCGCGCATCAAGCTCGGCCAGATGTGTACGGCGATGAGCTATCGCAACCCGGTTTACCTTGCCAAGGTCGCCGCCACTGCGGACGTCATCTCCGGCGGACGCGTCCAGATGGGCATCGGCGGCGGCTGGTACGAACACGAGTGGCGCGCCTACGGGTACGGCTTCCCGTCCGCCGGTGTCCGGCTCGGCCGCCTCGACGAGGGCGTCCAGATCATGCGCGACGCCTGGCGCGACGGGCGGGTCACCTTCGAGGGCAAGCACTACCAGGTCGACGGCGCCATCGTCGCGCCGAAGCCTCTGCAGGAGGGCGGGCCCCCGATGTGGATCGCCGGCGGCGGCGAGAAGGTGACGTTGAAGATCGCGGCGAAGTACGCGCGGTACACCAACTTCACTTCCGAACCCGAGGGGTTCGCCCACAAGTCGCAGGTGTTGGCCGGCCACTGCCGCGACGTCGGCACCGACTACGACGCCATCGTCCGCTCGGCCAACTTCAACGCCGTCATCGGCGAATCCGAGGCCGACGTCGCCGACCGGATCGAGCGAATCAGGGCGCAGCAGATCACCAAGGTGAACGAGGCGGCCGTCGAGGGAATGATCAACATGCTCAAGTCGCCCGAATCCACTTCCGGCACACCGGAACAGGTCGTCGAGAAGCTGAAGCGGATGCGCGACCTCGGCTGCGAGTACGCGATCCTCTACTTCCCCGAGGCGGCGTACGACCGCTCAGGCATCGAGCTGTTCGAGCAGAAGGTCATCCCGGAGCTCACGTGAACATGCAGTGACGCCTGCCGGTCAGAACTACGACGCGCCAGCGAATCTGTGAGGTCGCGTAAAGGACCATCCTGCGTCATGATCTGGCGGTGCCGAAGACCTTTCCGCGGAGAGATAGCCTCGTCCGTCCCGCGCATGCCGCCGATACAGCGCAGGCACAGGCGTTCGTTAACGTGCTCCAGCGTGAGGTCGAGGACCTCGAGCAGCTCATAGCCTCGGCCGAGACGCGCTGGTTACAGCGCTGCGAGCGCTCCGACCGCGTGCACCACCGACCTCCGGATTCCCTCGTGCGGTTCCGGGAGCGGCTGGCCGAAGTTCAGAAGCTGATCGAAAATCTCCGGACGCGATTCCTGCTGGACTGATTTCCACTCGCCGTGATTCGAATGCGCTCTTAGACAGTGGGTCTCGCGAGTACGTCAGCTCGGGCGACCACACGCCGGTCGTAGCGGCCTCGCGGGTATACGTGCTGAAGTCCTACCGCTCCGGTATCGAGTTGTTCGAACAGGGGCCATTCCTGCATTGAGCTATTTCACTCGTGACGCCTGGTACTGGGCGATATGCCAGCTGTCGTCGTCGCGCGAGACAGCGATGCCGATGAACAGGTTGATCGTCGGCCGGTCGGGAAAGGCGAAGTCGGCATTGAGATAACCGAGCACCACATTAGTTGCGGGGCTACGGGACTCGAGTATCCGGTAGGAGACCGTCATGCCCGCGGGTTGGGCGCCGTAGTACTCGGCGATTCCCTGACGCCCCACGCTGAATGGGCGCAGGCCCTGAAATACGGCGTCCTCGGCGAAGACCTCGGCGATCTCCTGCGGTGACCCCGCGTTGATGGCTGCCGCCCATCGGTCCATGACGTCGCCCAACACGTCAGTGTCCTGCACTCTGACCACCGTCCACGTGCAGCACCTCGCCGGTGACGAAGCCGGCGTTCTCCAAGTAGAGCACCGCGTGGGTGACGTCCTCGATCTCGCCGATCCGACCGATCGGATGCAGTTTGGCCAGGTCGTCGTAGGACGACTCGTCATGCATTGGTGTTGCGATGACACCGAGGGCGACGGCATTGGCGCGAATTCCGCGGTCCGCGTATTCGATCGCCAACGACTTGGTCACCGCGTTGAGTCCGCCCTTGGTCAGTGACGCCATCGCGGACGGAACCTTCGAATTGGCATGATCGACGAGGCTGGTGGAGACATTCACGATGTGTCCTCCCCCGCCAGCGGCCAGCATGGCGCCCACCGCCGCGCGTGAAACCTCGAAGAAGCCGCGGAGATTCACCCCGGTGACCGCGTCGTAGTCGTCGTCGGTGTAGTCGGTGAACGGCTTGGCGATGAAGATTCCCGCGTTGTTGACCAGTGTGTCGATCCGCCCAAAACGGGCGATGGCGGCGTCGACGATCCGCTGCCCGACCCCGTGCCGGGCGATGTCTCCTTGCACCGTCAATACCATCGGGTCGTCGCTCTCGGCGATGGTGCGCGAGTTGGCGACCACCGCGTAGCCGCGCTTGCGGAAAGCGGAAACCAAGCCATCGCCGATGCCTTGCGAGGCTCCGGTGATGACGGCAACGCGTTGGTTGTCGGTCATTGTCGGACTCCTTTGTGTGTGTTGGTGATGTCGGCTTCAACAACCGCAGGACCGAGTCGATTCAACGGTGGTCTGACCGGCTTGCTCTCTGCTGGTAGGCCACGCCTCTCACTGTTCTACGCTTGTCACGTGGAGCTGCGTCAGCTGCGCTACTTCCTCGCCGTCGCCGACGAGCTGAACTTCGGTCGCGCGGCCGAGCGGTTGCATATCGCAGGCCCGTCGCTCTCTCAGCAGATCAAGGCCCTCGAGCGTGATCTGAAGGTGAATCTTTTCGACCGTGACCGCCGTTCGGTCACGCTGACCGCGAGCGGCGCGGCGCTGCTGCCGCATGTTCGCGCGTTGGTCGATCAGGCCGACGAACTGCGCAGACGGGCAGCTGGTCTGTCGGCATCCGCACCGGTACGACTTGGCTACGTCAAGTGGTGTCCGATGGACTGGGCGCAGCGGGCGGCCGGGGTGGCACGGCTGCACGTGGACACCTGGGTGATGCCGTCGCACGCTCAGGCCTCCCGAGTCGCCGACGGAAGCCTCGACCTCGCGATCTGCTGGGTGCAGGCATCTGATCTCACATCGCTATCGCTTGAGGCACGCCTCGTCGGCGTGGATCGGCTCTATGCCGTCTGCGTCGGGTCGGACACGTCGCCGGTCGATGCGAAAGACACTGTGGTTCTTCTTGATTCGGATGCAGACACTTGGTCGTCGTGGAACCGTTACGGGGAGCAGTTCGGAGCGGAGACCGGTGCTCGTACCGTGCGTGTCGACGATGGAGGTGTCACAGGACCGGAGTTCTTCGAGCATGTGCGCCGCCTTCGTCGTCCGGTGCTGAACAACCCGAAGGGCCAGGACGCTCCCGAGCCCAAGGACCTGGTGCGCCGCGAGATCGTCGGCCCGTCGCCGCTGTGGACGTGGTCGCTGGTGTGGCGTCGCGGTGAGACCAACGATGCCGTGCGCGGCGTGATCGACGAGTTCACGAAGGGTGTCGGCGATCTGGGTGTCAACGACGAGACATCCTGGTTGCCCGCCGGGGATCCTTACCGCGACGGCTCGAGCGCAGGGATCCGCAGGACGGCTGCGGCCCCGGCCGCCGCCACTACGAAAAGTGCCGCCGCGAACAGGGCGCGCTCGAAGCCGTAATGCAGAAGTGGCGCCACCGCAACGGGGCCCACGATTTGTCCTACGGAGTAGCCGGCCGTCAGCAGCGCAACCGCGCCGGGGAACTGCAGCAGGCGGCCGGCGGCGAGCGACATCGTGCTCACGCCGATGAACGTGCCGCCGAACAGCGCCGCACCGACCAATGCCGCGGCGGGACCGCCGCTCAGGGCAGGCAGGGCGATGCCGATGGCCTGCAAGGACAACGCCGCCACAAGCAGCGTCGGATGCGACCAGCGCGATGCGAGCCACGCCCACAGTGCCGCCGACGGCGCCGCGGCCAGACCGACGAAGAGCCATGCCCCGTTGCCGAGCCAGCCCGACGAACCCTGCTTGATAGCCGCGACGAGAAATGTGCCCGCGATGATGTATCCGATACCTTCGAGGCTGTAGCTCGCAAAGAGGATCGCGAACCGACGGTTGATGCGACCGTGCGGCTTGCCCGACGGGTTGGTCACGGAAACGGTTGCGGGACGGGGAATGCCGCCCATCGACCAGGCGCAAGCGCTCAGCACCGCTGCTAGTGCCGCCGCCGTCCACCATGCGGTTCGCCAGCCCGCGGTCGGCAGCGCCAGGGCCAGGGCACCCGACAGCGCGATGCCGACTCCGATGCCGCCGAAGCCCCAGCCGGGTAGGTGGGGTGCGTGGTCTGCGAGGTGATCCAACATCGAGTTGACGGCGATGACGAACACCACCGCGCTCGTGAAACCCGCGATTGTCCGCAGCCCGAGCCATTCGAACCCGTTGGTTACCAACGGCATTGCGGCCAAGGTGGCAACCAGCACGACCAATGATGTCCGCCAGACGACGGTCGATCGGAGCAGCCTGCGCGACGCGGTGCCCGCCAGCGCACCCGCGAGGTATCCCGCGTAGTTCGCGGTTGCGAGCTGTCCGGCCATCGCCGGCGTGATCGCGTCCTGCGCGGTCATCAGTGGCAGGATCGGCGTGTAAGCGAAGCGGCCGATGCCCATGGCGGCCGCCAACGCCGCGGCGCCTCGGCCGACATGAGCCCAATGCGAGTGCATCCGCTGATGATGCATCCATGCGGGCGGCGTGCGCCACGACCGAATTGCTCACAGCTGCAAGGCCGGACCTCATACCGCAGGTGGCGTCCACACGCCGGTCGCCGCGGCCTCGCGGGCATAGGTGCTGAAGTTCTTCGGCTCGCGTCCCAGTGCCCGCTGCACACCGTCGGCGAGTTCCGCCCTGCTGCCGAGCACTTCGGTGAACAAGTGGTTCAACAGCCGGATGAAGTCTTGCGGCAGACCGTATTCGGTGAGCATCGCGGTGTAGTCGTCGATCGGTACCGAGACGAACGTGACGTCACGTCCTGTCGCCCTGCCGATCTCGGCCACCGCGTCGCGGAAGCTGAGCAGCCGCGGCCCGGTCAGCTCGTAAAGCCGGCCGACATGGCGGTCGTCCGTCAGAGCCGCCACCACGACGTCGGCGATGTCGTCGACATCGACGAACGGCTCCAAAACGTCGCCCACAGGCAACGACACCGTGCCCGCGAGCACCTCGTCGAGCCACGCGCCCTCGTCGAAGTTCTGCGAGAAGAAGGCGCACCGCACGATCGTCCAGTCAAGTCCCGAGGCCGTGACGACGTCCTCGGCCCGCTCGGCTTCGGCTTCGTTGCGGCCGGACAGCAGCACGAGCCTGCGGACGCCGGCCTCGTCGGCGAGCTTGGTAAGCGTCCGGATCGCGTCGACCGAGCCCGGGACGGCCAGGTCGGGGTAGTAGGTGAGGTACACCTTGTCGACGCCGGCCAATGCGGGCGCCCACGTCTGCGGATCCTCCCAGTCGAACGGGATGTCGGCCGTGCGGGAGCCGTGCCGGACACAGATCCCCAAGTGTTCGAGGCGGTCGGCGACCCGCCTACCGGTCTTGCCGGTGCTGCCGATGACAAGGGTGATGGAGTTGGTTGTGGTGGTCATGTCTCGAAGTCAACAGCCCACGACTGAGACGTTCCATGGCCAAAACGCTCAATGACATGTCCGATCGTCTGCAGCGGCAACAAACTGCAGCAGGCGCCGACTAGGGAATCGGCGCCATCCCCGGTGGCGTGACCGGGCCGGGGGGCGGGTTGAAGTACTCGGGCGGCGGCGGCGGCCCGTTCAAGGCGTAGTAGCCGGGCGGCAGCGGCGGCCCGCCTGCGTACGAATTCGTTGCCGGCGGCCCGCTGGATTCCGGGGCGGTCAGAGATGTGTATCCGGGCGGCAGCTGCGGCGCCGGGCCGGCTCCCGGCGGCGGTGGGGCCCCTCCTGGCATCTGGTCAGGCGGCGTCTGGGCGAAATTGTAGGGGTCCTTGGCCTGGTTCCAGGCATCCCTGAGGAAGCCCAACGGGCCGCTGGTATGCCCCGAGCCATACACAGGGTTGGCGATCTCCGGGACCGGCGGTGCGCCGTTGGGTGGTGGCGCAGGCGCGGCGAGCGCATCGCCGCCTGGGGCTTCGGGCACGGGCTGACCTGGGACAAGGGGAACCTCCGGCCCCGGGGGCGGAGGCACCGGATCGGCAGTCGCCTGGGTCGCCGTGCCCAGCGCGCCGAATCCGACGACCGTGCCGGCGATCGCCATCGTGGCTATTCTCCTGGGGGTGGCGCGATGGCGCTGCCGTCGTGTCATGAGTGGCACATCTGCTTCCTGCTCAGGCCCGCGTGGACTGCTGTCGACTCGTGACGAGGCTAGCGCGTCGCCCCGGCGCCCGCCGGGTCACCCGGTGAAGTCGTTTCGGTTTTTCCGGCGCTGCCGGTGACCAGAATGGTGATGTGGACAGGTCAAGAAAGGAAGTGCGGCATGGAGAAGGTTTCACTCACCGCGCTCGCGCGTGAGCATCTCGAGACGGCACGCGCGGCCAGCAGCGGCCGCAGTTCACACACCGTATACGGCGGTCACGAGCACTCGCTGCGTCAAACGCTGATCGCGCTGAAGGCGGGCAGCGGTCTGGACGACCACGAAAGCCCCGGTGAGGCGACGCTGCACGTGCTGCATGGCAGAGTCCGCATCACGAACGCAAAAGTGAACTGGGAAGGCTCGCCGGGCGATCACATCGTCATACCGACATCACGACACGGCCTGCACGCGCTGGAGGACTCGGCGGTGCTGCTGACCGTCGCGAAACCCGTTGGACCACACGTCTAGATCGCGGGGCCCAACAGGTCGTCGGCGTCCTTGATCACATAGCCGTAGCCCTGCTCGGCAAGGAACCGCTGGCGGTGTGCGGCGTACTCGGCGTCCAGGCTGTCGCGGGACACCACCGAGTAGAAGATCGCCCCACCGCCGTCGGCTTTCGGCCGCAACAGCCTGCCCAGCCGCTGTGCCTCTTCCTGTCGCGACCCGAACGTCCCCGAAACCTGCACCGCCACATTTGCTTCCGGCAGATCGATGGAGAAATTGGCGACCTTTGACACCACCAGGGTGGGAATCTCGCGCTTGCGGAACGCGTCGAACAGGGCCTCGCGCTCCGCCGTTTTGGTCGACCCCTGGATGACCGGGGCGTTGAGCTCCTCGCCCAGCTCGTCGAGCTGATCGAGATACGCGCCGATCACCAGCGTCTGATCGCCTGGATGGCGCTCCAGGATGGACTTCACCACTGCGATCTTGCTGTGCACCGTCGAACACAGCTTGTAGCGTTCGTCGGGCTCGGCGATCGCATAGAGCATCCGCTCGTTGTCGGTCATCGTGACCCGCACCTCGATGCACTCCGCAGGCGCGATCCAGCCCTGCGCCTCGATGTCCTTCCACGGTGCGTCGTACCGCTTCGGCCCGATCAGGCTGAACACGTCGCCCTCGCGGCCGTCCTCGCGGATCAGCGTCGCCGTCAGCCCCAGTCGCCGCCGGGACTGCAGGTCGGCGGTCATCCGGAATACCGGCGCGGGCAGCAGGTGCACCTCGTCGTAGATGATCAGTCCCCAGTCGCGGCTGTCGAACAGCTCGAGGTGTCGGTATTCGCCCTTGGTTCGCCTGGTGATCACCTGATACGTCGCGATGGTGACCGGGCGGATCTCCTTCTTCTCCCCGGAGTATTCGCCGATCTCGTCTTCGGTCAGCGACGTCCGGTTGATCAGCTCGCGCTTCCACTGCCTGCCCGCGACGGTGTTGGTGACCAGGATGAGCGTCGTCGCGCCGGCCTTGGCCATCGCCGCCGCGCCGACGAGGGTCTTGCCCGCACCGCACGGCAGGACTACCACGCCCGAGCCGCCCTCCCAGAACGAGTCGGCGGCCATCTCCTGGTAGTCGCGCAGATGCCAGTTCTCCTGGTCGAGGCTGATCGGGTGCTTCTCGCCGTCCACGTAGCCGGCGAGATCCTCGGCGGGCCAGCCGATTTTGAGCAGCATCTGCTTGACGCGGCCGCGTTCGCTGTTGTGCACCACGACGGTGTCGTCGTCCAGGCGCGCGCCAAGCATCGGCGCGATCTTCTTGTTGCGCAGCACCTCCTCGAGGACCGCGCGGTCGAGGCTCACCAGCGTCAGGCCGTGCACCGGGCTCTTCACCAACTGCAGCCTGCCGTAGCGGGCCATGGTGTCGACGATGTCGACCAGAAGCGGCTGCGGCACCGCGTAGCGCGAGAACGACACCAGCGCGTCGACGACCTGCTCGGCGTCGTGGCCCGCGGCCCGCGCGTTCCACAGCGCCAGCGGCGTGATCCGGTAGGTGTGGATGTGCTCGGGCGCGCGTTCCAGCTCGGCGAACGGAGCGATCGCCGCGCGCGCGGCGGCGGCCTGCTCATGGTCAACCTCGAGCAGCACCGTCTTGTCGGACTGCACGATCAGGGGGCCGTCAGTCATTTCTCGACTCGCACTCGTCCTCTGCCCTGCGGGCGTGGGCCCACCGGTCCTCGCTCGTGCCTCGCTGCGATCCTCACTCGTGGTCGTCTTCGGGCGGTCATTTTGTCCATTATCCGGATGCCACCGACCGACCGCGTTTCAGTGCGAGGACAGCGGCACCGTTGAATGGCCCCCGGGCACGCTTGCACCTGGTAGCGGTATGCGTGGCACCCCGGGGGTGCCGAGCTGACCGGCCAGCCACGGCAGCGACGTGGTGAACACATCGGTGGCGAACGGCCAGTCGTGCTTTCCCGGCGAACCGACGATTGCACAGCCGATGCCGTTGGCGCGGCCCAGCGCGCACAGCGAGTTCGCTGCCTCGGTCTGGTCACCGGGGTTGCCCGCGGCGTCCTGCCCGCCGAGTCCGACCGCATCCGGATTGGCACCTGCGCCTCGCCGCTGGGTCGGCGCGTCCGTCGAGATCGCGAACCATCCAGAGACACCGTGGTAAGGGCCGTGTTTGTTGATCACCGTGGTGGGGTCGTAGGCGGCCCAAGCGGCGGCATCGCCACCGAATATGCGGCCGATGGTCTGATCCTTGGTTCCCGCATTCGGCCCGGTGTCGCCCGCGATGTCGACGAACGTGCTGAACAGTTCTGGGTGCATCACCGTCAGGTCGACGGCGCAGGTGCCGCCCATGGACCAGCCGACGACGCCCCAGTTGGCGCTGTCGGTACTCACCCCGAACACCGAGACCAGATACGGCGGGATGTCCTCGGTGAGATGGTCGGCGACGTTTCCCCTCGGTCCGTTGACGCATTCGGTGTCGTTGTTGAACGATCCGCCGACGTCGACGAACACGAACACTGGTGTGTTCCCGCCGTGTGCTGCGGCGAACGAGTCGATGGTCGCTATCGCGTTTCCGGTCCGCGGCCAGTCGGAAGGGGTATTGAACTCGCCCGCGATCATCATCACGGTCGGCAGTTTCGGCGGCGGATTGCTAGCGAACCACGCCGGCGGCAGATAGACCAGCTCGGTGCGGTGTTTGAAATGCGATGCGTCGCTGGGGATGTCGACCGGCACCAGCGCCCCGTGGTCGGGGATGGTGCCCTTGTGCTGCATGTCGGTGACGGTGGCCATGTCCGTTTCGTCGGGCAGCGGGCCCGCGGTCACCTCATTCCACGCCAGCTGGACCGTGGGGAAGTACCCCACCCAGAGGTTCAGGGCGATTCCGGCGCTGAGAAGACATACGGGAATGGCCAGAACCGAAACGCCTCGACGCCACCACCTGGTGCCGCGCCAGCCGAACACCGCGACCGCAATCGCCAGGCCCGTCACACCGATCCACACCATCAGCGACCGTGGAGCCGGATCGCCCGCCATGCCTTGCGAATCGATGAACCAATGCGCCCACCCGGCCACCGCGCCGCCGACCGCGAGCGCCGCGGGCAGCCAGATCAACCGCCATCGCCGTGTACGCCAGCCGATCGCCGCCACCAGCGTCGCGGCCGCCACCGCTTGAATGGTGATGGGCAGCCAGCCGTGCAGTAGCGAGAGACCGTGCCGATAGGGGGCCTGGGCCGCCGCCGCCAACACCGTTGTCACATAAGCCATTTTCACCAATGGCTCTGTGAGCGAGCTGTGTCGAGGCTATGTGCTGTCAGCGTCGTCGGCCGAAACCACGGAAGTGACGCGATGAATGGCGAAGTCGCGGACCCGGCCGGTCGCCGGATCGTAGGCGGTCAGCTGCCCGCCGCGGACATTCACCGGCGCGACGACGCGCTGGCTGGCCACCCCCGCCGGGTCGACGTAGCCGATGACGACCGAGTTCTGCAGCCGCGCCGCCTCCTGCAGCTGCGAGATCGCCACCGCCGGATCGATGCGCAAATTGGCGAACGGCGTCGCGGCCACCTTGCGCAGCACCGCGACGATCGCGCTCAGTGTCTGACCCGCCGGCGCCGTCGATGGCCGCGGCGCGCGGCGATTCGCGGGGACGGGCACTCGTGCGCCCCTGGCCCGGATGTCGACGATCGCGCCGGTGGAATCCTCGGCTGCGGGTGCGAAGCCCGCGTCGCGCAGCCCGGCGAGCACCTCCGAGATCGGCGCCTGCGACACGGCGACGGTCGGAGCGAGCAGCCGCATCTCGAGCTGCTCGGCGGCGGGCGCGCCGACGGCCTGAGCCAGCAACGCGGGGTCTTCGCATCGCACGAACGACGCGGCCATACCGACCCGCAGCTGCCCATGCCTGCGGGCGACGTCGTCGATGAGGTATGTCAGGCCTTGCGGCACAGGAGTTTTGGAGTGTCTCGCGAAGAGGGCGTGCAGCTCGCCTGCGGTGCGTCCGGTGTCCAACGCGCGCCGGATCGACGGCTCGCTGATCCGGTAGACCATCGCCGCGCCCGCCGATTCGACGTTCGCCACCGCGGCCAACTGCTCGCCGAGCTCGCGTTCCAGAGGCCCGGGCACGATGACCGTCAGGTCGGCCTGCAGCAGAAAGTGGTCGATGGGCTCGGGCAGCACCTTGGCCATCGCGTCGACGGCGCCGTCCTCGCCCGCCACCAGTCTTCGCGCCGGGCCGGTGATCGCGCCGCGGCCGACGATGCCGAGCGCATGCGCCTCCGTCAGCAGGTCACCCACCGGCCGCGGCTGCAGCCGCACCGCCCAGCGCGGCCGGCGCCAGATCATCGACCGCGACGCCTCCGTCGCGTCGATGCCCGCCCCGACGGGCAGGTCGGCGAGCACGCTCAACAGCAACCTGCGGTCCAACGGGGCGGCGGTGGAGTACAGCGAATCAGACAGGGCCGCATAGGGTTTGCCGTCGGGGCCGCGACCGCCGATCAGTCCCGGCCTGCCGGGCAGCTCGAGCCAGGTCGACGCCAGCAGATGCCAACGCGCCGCGACCGGAGACTCGATGAACCGGTCTGCCGCGACGGTCGGCGCCCAGTACGGGCCAGAGCCGTCCGGCGGTTCGGGGTCGGGCATGCCGGCCGCGATCAGCCCGGCCGCCGCGGCAAGCTCGAGGATCAGGCCCAGTCGTTGTTCGTCGACGCCGGTCAGCTTCGTCAGCCGCTTGACGTCGCGCACGCCGAGGCCACCGCTGCGGAGCTCGGGAACCGGTGCGGCGCCAAGGGTTTCGATTAGCAACTCGACTTCGCGCAGCACGTCGATGACTGCTCCGGCGGCGACCGCGTTGACGTCGGCGGCGGTAGTCGTCGACACCGCGGGTTCGGGCGGTGTGAGCTCGACAGGCCCGGGGACCTCGCCGCGCAGCGCCTGGCCGACCACGCGCGGAAGGATCACCGTCTCGGCGTCGACCTGCCGAAGCAAGCCCGCGGCCAGTAGCCGCTGCACGGGCCGGTCGGGCGGGGTGCCGGGCGCCGCATCGCGGGTCCTGCCCATCGGCGAACCCTCCATCAGGCGCCGCAACAGTTCTCGCTGCGGCTCGTCGAGCGCCTCGAGTCGGTCGGCGATATCGTCGCCGCCCTGATCGGCCCCCTCGAAGACGGCCTGGCCCGGATACCAGGGCAGGCCCGCAGCGGTCTCGGCGGCCACCCTGACCTCGGAGTCGCCCCACACCAGCGCCCGCTCGCGCAGGTCGTCGACGGCGCCCTCGACGGCGTCCGCTCCGGCGCGGTCGCCGATCAGGGCCGTCAACTTGGCCAGCGGGACGGGGGTGGTGTCGGCGTGCAGCGTGAGCAGCGCATCGAGGATCGCGAGCCGCAGGAAGTCCAGCGCGTCGGTGGCCGCTTTCACGGACTGTCGGGCCTGCGCGCGAGCGGCCAGCGCGGCGATGCTGCCGGGTGGCGGTTGGGTCAGGTCGGGCCGCAGCTCGAGCAGCCGGATCAGCCGCTCGTCAGGCAAATCGGCCAGCCAGGCACCCAGCGGAGTGCCCGGATTGTGTTCGGTCATTGCTGACCAGCGTAAAGCAGCCCGCCGGTCTCGCCACTGGTCGCGGCACCTGCCACAATGTGGGGCGTGGCAGATAAGAAGCAGAAGGACCGCTATGTCGACCCAGGCTGGCCGGCGTTGGACGGCGAGGACGATCACCCGATCAGCGAGCTGGCCGCCGACCGCACCGGCGCGCTGTCGCCGTTCGGCGAGCTGACGTTCCCGCTGCCTGCCGACGAGATTCCGTACACGCACCCGGTCACGGTCGTCAACCGGTAACGGTGGTCGCCGAACCTCGCAGGGACCGGCTTTCGCACCTCGATGAATCGGGCGCGGCGCGCATGGTCGACGTGACGGGGAAGGACGCCACCAAGCGCACGGCCGTCGCGGCGGGCACGCTGCGCACACGCCCCGACGTCGTCGAACTGATCGCCACCGGCGGGCTGCCCAAGGGCGATGCGCTGGCCACCGCCCGGGTGGCGGGCATCCTGGCGGCCAAACGCACCAGCGACCTGATTCCGCTGTGTCACCAGCTCGCGTTGAGCGGCGTCGACGTCGACTTCGAGATCGGGCAGTCCGAGGTGGCCATCACCGCGACGGTGCGCAGCACCGACCGCACCGGGGTGGAGATGGAGGCGCTCACGGCGGTCAGCGTGGCGGCGCTGACGCTCTACGACATGCTCAAGGCCGTCGACCCGGCGGCGAGCATCGACGACATCCGGGTGTTGCGCAAAGAGGGCGGAAAAACGGGGACGTGGACGAGGTGATGAACGCTCGTACGCGGTCGGGACGGGTCATCATCGCGTCCACCCGGGCGGCGACGGGTGTCTACGAGGACCGCTGCGGCCCGATCATCGTCGGCTGGCTCAACGAGCGCGGCATCGCCACCCCCGCGCCGACCGTCGTCGCCGACGGCATCGGGGTGAACCACGCGCTGTTCGCCGCGATCGGTGAAAAGGCCGATGTGGTAATCACTTCCGGCGGTACCGGCATCTCGCCGACGGACCGCACCGCCGATGCGACCGCGAACATCGTCGACTACCAGATTCCGGGCCTTGCCGACGCGATCCGGCGGTCGGGCCTGCCGCACGTGCCGACGTCGGTGCTGTCGCGTGGGGTGTGCGGCGTCAGGGATGGCACGTTGATCGTCAACCTGCCTGGCTCGACCGGGGGCGTCAAGGACGGTCTCGGCGTGCTCGACGACGTGCTGGTGCACGCGCTGGATCAGCTCGCAGGCATGGACCACCCGCGATGACGGCCGTCGTGCTGCGCGCCGATCTCACCGAGCACACCATCGAACTCTCCGATCACGAGGAGTTGGTGGCACACCAGGCGGCCGGAGCCGTCGTGAGCTTCGCCGGTGTCGTGCGGGATCACGACGGCGGACGCACGGTGACGCGGCTGGAGTATTCCGCGCACCCGTCGGCGCAGCAGACTCTGGCCGAGGTGGCCGCAGAGATCGCGGCCGAGTGTGAAGGCGTGCGGGCGATTGCCGTCAGCCACCGCGTCGGCACGCTGGAGATCGGGCATGCGGCGTTGGTCGCCGCGGTCGCGGCCGACCACCGGCAAGCGGCGTTCGAGACGTGTGCCCGGTTGGTGGACAGCGTCAAGGCGCGACTACCGGTGTGGAAGCACCAGTTCTTCGCCGACGGTTCCGACGAATGGGTGGGCTCGGCCTAAGCGGGCGGCAACGGCGGCGCATCCGCGGGGAGCGGCGCTGCGTCTGGCCCAGGGGCGAGCCCCGGTCCGTTGACGTTCTCCTGCGCGGGCGTGGTCAGCGGACGCTGGGTCAGCGCCAGCAACGCATCCTTGCCGGTGATGTCCTGGGTCTGGATCGCGTGCCACAGTTCCTTGAGGTACCCGACGTTGGGACTCTGGGCCGGCAGCGCACCCTCGTCCATCGTCGTGCCCGTCGGAAGGTTCTGCGGGCTGGCCAGATGAGGAACCTCTGCGGGCGGTGCCGGAATTTCGCCGGTTACCGCCTGGTTGGCCGCATCGAAGGCGGGCGCGGGGATGTCGACCGCGTTCAGCGGCGCCAGCGGGTCAGCGGGCGGCGGCGGTCCGGCCAGCGGATCCGTCGGTGCTCCCGGCGCAGGCGCCGGAGCCGGCAGCACCGGGTCCTGCGCCAGAGGTGCGGTGTGCAGCGCCCAGACCGGTCCTTCCGCGGGGGCGTCGGCCGCATCCCAGTCGGGGTTGGCCGCGGCGAGGTTCACGTCCTCGGCGGGCGGCGCGGGCGGCGGCGGTGCGTCCGCTGCCGGCTGCTCGAACGCGGCTTCGACGATGGGTGCCTCGGCCGGCGGCGGCAGCGGCGCGTCGAGTGCGACGTCAACCACGTCAGCGGCCGGGGGAGGAGGAAGCTCGGGGGCGGGCGGGGGCGGTGGGGGGGCGTCCGGCAGCGGGGCCGACATCGCGTCGACTGGAGCCTCGTCCGGCGGCGGCGCGAACGGGTCGACAGGAGGCGGCAGTTCGCCGTTCAGGCCCGCGACGTCCAGAGATTGACTGGGCTGGTCGACGACATTGCGCGGGGTGGCGCTGGACAATCCGCGGCCGCAGACCGGCCACGCGCCGCGGCCCTGGCTGCCCAGGACGCGCTCGGCGACCGCGATCTGCTCTTCCTTGGTGGCCATGTGTGCGGAGGGCGCGTACTCGCCGCCGCCGTGCGACGTCCAGGTGCCCGGCGAGAACTGCAGCCCACCCTGGTATCCGTTGCCGGTGTTGATGGCCCAGTTGCCGCCCGACTCGCAGCTGGCGACCTTGTCCCATTCGCCATCGGTGGCGGCGCCTGCATGCCCAGCGAGGGCGAGGCCTCCGCCGCCGATGACTGCGCCCGTGAAGGCGACTTTCGCGACTGATTTTGCCGATGTAGTGGGCTTGCGATGCCGTCCACTCATAGGTGCGTTAAATCCTCTCTCATGCGCCCACGAGGTCAGCTGTCGGGTTCGGGCTGGAGAGGTTGCCCGGCCGTGCCGTTGGTGAAAACGGCTTCGGCTTCACCCCTAGGAGCCGCGAGCGGCTCCAGGTCCTGCTTCGGTGGACCGGTGGGTCCCCCGCCCTCATCCCTTTTGTTGGATGTATCCCTGCCCGACGGATGAGGCTCGGCGCTATCGAACAGGAAGGGCTAGCCGATTAGGGTCGACTGGCTTGCGGAAGAACCTAACGGGTCTGCGCGTTGTAGTCATCTTTTGCTCGGCGCGGCGTTTCGCCTGGCGGCAAATCCTAATGAGGCTCTAAAAACCCAGGAGATTCGGGCGTTTCTGCTGGTGTTTTCCGTGGATCACGGAGCCGTAGCCAGCTTGTGACCATTTCGTTATGTGACGTAAATCACTATTAGCCGCCGGCGAAGGGCGGCAACACATCGATTATCTGTCCGTCGGACAGCGTTTTTCCGTCGTCGCGCACGGCGATTCCGTCGCATAAAAAGGAGCACCGGCGCAGCACCCGGGCCAGCTGCGGACTGCGCGCGGCAAGGGTCTCGACGAGTGCTGCGATGGTGGTGCCCGGCTCAACGCGCAGGTTTTCGATCTCGGCGCCAGCGGCCGCGCGGGCCGCGGCGAAGTAGCGGACGGTGAGCTGCACCGTCACCGTCGACGTGGTCTCCACCATCAGCCGCCGATCGCGCTCATCGGCCGGTCGGGCTGGATGAAGGCGGGGTCGTTGATGCCGTGGCCCGCCGGCTTGGCCCACATCGCAGCGCGCCACGCCGCCTCGACGGCGTCATCGTCAGCGCCCGAACGCATCAACGCGCGCAGGTCGGTCTCTTCGCGGGAGAACAGGCAGCTGCGCACCTGGCCGTCGGCGGTCAGCCGGGTGCGGTCGCAGTCCGAGCAGAATTCATGCGACACCGACGCGATGATGCCGACGGTCGCCGGTCCGCCGTCGACGAGCCACAGCTGCGCCGGGGCGGAACCGCGCGGCGCCGGGTCCGGTGTCAGCGTGAAATGACGTCGCAACCCGGCCAGCACCTCGTCGGCGCCGAGCATCGCGACGCGGGACCACTCGTGTCCGGCGTCCAGCGGCATCTGCTCGATGATGCGCAGCTGGTAGTCGTGCTCCAGACTGAACCGAAGCAGCGACACCGAGTCCTCAAGCCCCGTCGCCGGGTCGAGCACGGCGTTCACCTTCACCGGTCTCAGCCCGGCGCGGTGGGCTGCGGCGAGGCCCTCCAGCACATCGGCGAGCCGGTCGCGGCGGGTGATGTGCTTGAAGTGCTCGGCGTCGACGGTGTCGAGCGAGACGTTGATCCGGTCAAGGCCGGCCTGCTTCAGGCCGGCCGCGCGCCGGTCGAGTCCAATTCCGTTGGTGGTCAAGGCGATTTCGGGGCGGGGGCGCAGCGCGGCGGCGGCGGCCACGACGTCTTCGAGCTGCTTGGACACCAGCGGCTCGCCGCCGGTGAAACGAACGCGGGTGATGCCGAGCCGGGTGACCGCGATGCGCAGCAGCCGGGTCAGCTCGTCGATGTGCAGCAGCTGATCCGCGGGCATCCAGTCCAGCCCTTCGGCGGGCATGCAGTAGGTGCAGCGCAGATTGCAGCGATCGGTCAGCGACACCCGCAGATCGGTGGCGATGCGGCCGTGGGTGTCCAGCAGCGGACCGTCCGCGGGCGCCCCTTCGACCGGGCGGTACACCGACGGCACCCCCAACGGCGTGATCGTCATGCGGGCTCCTTGAGCGAGTCGACGGGCACGATCTCCTTGCCGAGTGGAACCAGTGACACCGGAATGAGTTTGAGGTTGGCCAGCGCCAGCGGGATGCCGATGATCGTGACGGCCATCGCCACCGCGGTCACCAAATGGGCGATCGCCAGCCAGATCCCGAACAGCACCACCCAGATGACGTTGCCGATCAGCGCGCCGGGCCGGGTGCCCGGCTTCTCGATGATGGTGCGACCGAACGGCCACAGCGCGTAGGACGCGATGCGCAGCGACGCGAATCCGAACGGAATGGTGATGATCAGGACGAAGCAGATGAGCGCGGCGAGCAGGTAGCCCAGCGCCAGCCAGAGGCCGCCGAAGATCAACCAGATGATATTCAGGATCAGGCGCATCTCTTCCCTCCAGCGGTCGTTCAAGCCTACCGACAAACAGGGGTGCTGGTCGTGGGAGGCCCGAGTAGGATCACCCAAGCGCGTCCCTGCGGAGAAAGGCGGGACGCTTTCCTTATGCGAGATGTCAGCAGACACAGAGACGAGCGGGTGAGACCAGTGCCGACCGGCAAGGTGAAGTGGTACGACGCCGAGAAGGGCTTCGGCTTTCTGTCCCAGGAGGAGGGGGAGGACGTCTACGTCCGGTCATCGGCATTGCCCGCCGGGGTCGAAGGCCTGAAGGCGGGCCAGCGCGTCGAGTTCGGCATGGCCGCAGGCCGTCGTGGGCCGCAGGCGTTGAGCCTGAAGATCCTCGACTCGCCGCCGAGCCTGACCCGTACGCGTCGCGAGGCCGCTGCGGCCGAGCACAAGCACACGCCCGACGAGCTACACGGCATGGTCGAGGACATGATCACGCTGCTCGAGGGCGCCGTGCAGCCCGAGCTGCGCAAGGGCCGCTACCCCGACCGCAAGGTCGCGCGTCGGGTGTCCGAGGTGGTTCGGGCCGTCGCGAGCGAGCTCGACGCGTAACAGCCGACGGACGCTCGGTGAGCCGGGGCATGCTTGACCCATGGCTGCATATGTCTCCGGCGGTGGCGATTTCAACCGCGACACCAACTACATCTCCACCCGCATCACCACGGACGGCCGCGACGGCTATCCCGTCGAACCCGGCCGTTACCGATTGATCGTCGCGCGGGCCTGCCCGTGGGCCAACCGCGCGATCATCGTCCGTAGGCTGCTGGGTCTGGAGGATGCGCTGTCCATCGGCTTCTGCGGGCCCACACATGACGAACGCAGCTGGACGTTCGACCTGGACCCCGGTGGCGTCGACCCGGTGCTGAAGATCCCGCGGCTGCAGGACGCCTACTTCGCCCGTATCCCGGACTACCCGAAGGGCATCACGGTGCCGGCGATCGTCGACGTGCCGACCGGCCAGGTCGTCACCAACGACTTCGCCCAGATGACGCTGGACCTGTCGACCGAGTGGACGGCCCATCACCGCGACGGCGCGCCGCAGTTGTATCCCGAGCCGTTGCGCGACGAGATCGACGAGGTCGCCCAGCGCATCTACACCGAGGTCAACAACGGCGTGTACCGGTGCGGCTTCGCGGGCTCACAGGAGGCCTACGACAAGGCTTTTGACCGGTTGTTCACCGCGATGGACTGGCTCGGCGAGCGGCTGGCGAACCAGCGCTATCTCGTCGGCGACACCATCACCGAGGCCGACGTGCGGCTGTTCACCACGCTGGCCCGCTTCGATCCCGTCTATCACGGGCACTTCAAATGCAACCGGTCCAAGCTCGACGAGATGCCGGTGCTGTGGGCCTACGCGCGAGACCTGTTCCAGACCCCCGGCTTCGGCGACACCATCGACTTCGTCCAGATCAAGCAGCACTACTACATCGTGCACACCGACATCAACCCGACCAAGATCGTTCCCAAGGGCCCGGACCTATCCAATTGGTTGACTCCCCATGGTCGAGAGGCGTTGGGCGGCAAGCCGTTCGGTGAGGGCACACCACCGGGACCCACCCGGGAGGGCGAGCAGGTACCCGCAGGGCATTCCGCCGGTTAGGGCCACACGGTGCTGACGGACCACTCCGCGTGCGGCAGCGGGAACTCGTTTCCCCGCTCGTCGCGCACCCACGTCGGCAGTTCCACCGCGATGCCGGTGAGACGGCCACGACGCGGGTCGACGGTGGGGATGGTCACCGCGCGCGTGCTGCCGCGCGGGAATGTCTCGACGACGGTGTCGTCGGGACCCTCGTAGGCGCGCAGCAGCACCCAGGGTGCCTCCGAGATCGCCGTCGGCACCGACAACTGCACCGGGTTGCGCGACGATACCGCCAATTCCCCCATTGCTTTTGGGACATCGCAGTCGTTCAGGTCCAGCACATTGCAGTACCGGTACGGTCCAACCCGTACCAGCTGACCCCGGGTGTATGCGCTGATCTCCGGGTGCGCGGGCGCCGGGTTGCGGCTCAGCCGCCAGACGAGCACGCCGGTGGCGACGGTTGCCAGCACCGCGACGGTCGCAAGCACCGCCAAGCCCTTCTTCACTCCCGCGGCACCGTCCCCCGCAAGCGGGTGGGCCCACCGCTTGCGTGGGGAGTGCCCCCAGCCGAACCGTGGCGTCCACCCTCTTGAGCCGCTACCACCGGGCGGTTACCACCCAGGCCCGGAATCAGCGAGTCGCCGCGGTAGCTCACCACCGTCTGCGCCAGGCCGAGGATCAACAGGGTGGATATCACCGTAAAGCCAACGTGCAGTTGGGTATACACCAGCACACCCGTAGCGCCACCTGCCACCCACGCCAGCTGCAAGAGCGACTCCGAGCGTCCGAACGCCGACGCCCGCGACTCCTCGGGCAGATCGTGCTGCAACGACGCGTCCAGCGACGCCTTCGCGATGGCACTGGCCGCGGATGTGACCAGCGCGGCCAGCGCGGCCACCAACAGCTTTCCGGTCAGCGCGGTGGCCAACGCGACCGCGGTGACCGCGATCGAGCTGCGCACCACCAGCTGCGCCGGATGCCCCAGCTGCAGCCGCGCACTGGCGTAGTTTCCGCCGAAGTTGCCGATCGCCGCCGCGGCGCCGATCAGGCCGAGGATCAGGAGCTGCTCCCAGCCGGTCTTGTCGTGCGATTTGGCTACGAACGCGGGGTAGAGGAACAGAAAGCCGACCATCACCTTGATCGTGCAGTTGCCCCACAGTGCGGTGATGATGTTGCGGCCCAGCGGTTGTCGTGCGGGTCCGCGTTCTTCGAGGCGTTGCGGGCGACGCAGTTCGCCGTCGCCGCCGTGATAGCTCAACGTGGTGGGCACCTCGCCCTCGGTGACCTCGACCCACTTCGGTATCCGCATCGCCAGCGCGGCGCCCGCCACCGTCATGGCGACACAGACGTACAGCGCGCCGGGCATGTGGAAGAGGTTGAACAGATACTCCGCACCGGCGGCGACTGCGCCGCCGACGATCGTGCCGCCAAGCAGACCGAACACCGTCAGCCGCGAGTTGACCCGGACCAGGTCGATGGTCGGCGGCAGTACGCGCGGCGTGACCGCGCTTCGCAGCACGCTGAATGACTTGGACAGCACCATCATTCCCAGTGCGCACGGATACAGCACCCAGGACGGGAAGCTTCCGGTGGCGCCGTCGTAGTTGGCGATGAGCACGAGCACCAGCACCGCGCGCAGCGCGAACGACATGGCCAGCGCCAACCGGCGGCCGTGCTGCAGACGGTCGAGCGCCGGGCCGATCAGCGGGGCGATGACCGCGAACGGCGCGATCGTGATCAGCAGATACAGCGCGACCTTGCTCTTGCTCTCGCCCGACGCCGCCGCGAAGAACAGCGTGTTCGCCAGCGCGACCGCCATCGCGGAGTCGACGGCGAAGTTGGCCATCACCGGATAGGTCAGCGCGGTCAGCCCGGACTTGTCCGCCCCGTCGGCGGTGGCGGCGCGGTGAAACAGGCCGTACATCTTCGAGCCCACCTCGCGACTGCGCTGGGCCGCCGAGCGAGGTGCGGTGGGCTTCTGCCGCAGACCCTCGCCGACGCCGGGGTTGCTGCGGGCCGACGACCGCTCCTCGAGGGGCGGTAGGTAGCGGTTCGCGCTCGGCGTGGAGGGGCGGCGGCCCCGACGGCTGTTCACGCCGTCGCTGGGATAGTTCGCCATGCCCGGGTGTTCGTCGCCGTGGTCCGCGGGGGGTCGCGGCGGGTAATAGCGGGGATCACGAGGGCCCGACGGGCCCCGCGGGTCACGCCATGATCCGGACACAGTGAAGATTCTCCCCCATTGCGATGACGGCGGCGTGCAGCCGACCGGGTGTGGCTCCGCGCAGGCCGGTCAGGCACTATTAAGTGCGTGGACAGCGTGACGGAATCCGCCGAGGACCGCCCGGCCATGCCGGCGATCGAGCGTCCTGCGGACATGGAGGCGGTGCTGACGGGCGCCGTCGAACAGGCGCGCGCGGCGATCATCGAACACAGTGGTGACACCGTCGGGGAGTATCTCGGCGCGACGTTCGACGACTCCAATGCGGCCACGCATCGCTTCCTCGCCAACATGACCGGTTATCAGGGCTGGCAATGGGCCGTGGTCGTCGCGGCGCATCCCGGTGCCGACCACGCGACAATCAGCGAGGTCGTGCTGGTTCCTGGGCCGACGGCGCTGTTGGCGCCGAAGTGGGTGCCCTGGCAGGAGCGGCTCCGGCCCGGTGACCTTGGCCCCGGCGACCTGCTGGCGGTGCCGTCCGAGGATCCCCGCCTGGTGCAGGGATTTTCCGCGACCGGAGATCCCGACATCGACGAGGTCGCCGTCGAGCTGGGGCTGGGCCGCCGCCGCCTGCTCGGCGAGCTGGGTCGCGCAGACGCCGCGCAACGCTGGCATGACGGTGAGTACGGGCCGGGCTCGGCGATGGCCAGGTCCACCCGTCGGGTGTGCCGGGACTGCGGGTTTTATTTGCCGCTGCGCGGGTCGCTGGGACTGATGTTCGGGGTGTGCGCCAACGAGTTGTCTGCCGACGGGCACGTGGTCGACAGCGAATACGGTTGCGGCGCACACTCGGACACCCCGGCGCCCGCCGGAACGGGCTCACCCCTCTACGACCCGTACGACGACGGTGTTCTCGACGTCGTCGAACCGCCCCCGCCGAGCGATGACGAACCGCCCCCGCCGGACGTCGTCGAACCGCCCCCGCCGGGCGACGACGAGCAGCCCGCCCCGAGCGAGGAACCGCCCGTGCCGAGCGACGAGGCCGATCAGCCGCCGACGTAGTCGGTCATCGGGCGTTGAGGTCGACGGCCGCGCGAATGAGCGCCTTGAACGCCGTCTCGTCGAGCTTGTCGTCCTCGTGAATGTCGATGGCGCGTCTGGTGTTTCCGTCGAGGCTTGAGTTGAAGAGGCCCTTGGGGTCGTCCAGAGAAGCGCCCTTGGCGAAGGTCACTTTGACGTAGTTCTTGTACGTCTCACCCGTGCAGATCATTCCGTCGTGGTACCAGACCGGCACGCCTCGCCACTTCCACTCCTCGGTGACGTCGGGCTCGGCCTGGTGGATGAGCTCGCGGATCAGGGCGAGCGTGTCGCCCCGCCAATCGGCGAGCTCCTCGATCCGGGCGTCGATGTTCTCGGCGGCTTCGGACACGCGCTACCTCACCTCCTGGATGCGGACCATGTTGCCGGCTGGGTCGCGCAGCGCGCAGTCGCGAACTCCGTACGGCTGCTCCGTCGGCTCCTGGACCACCTCGACGTCGTCGGACTGAACCCGCTCGAACGTGCCGTCGAGATCCTTGCTGGCCAGCAGGAGCGTGCCGAAGGTGCCCTTGGCCATCATCTCGGCGATGACGCGGCGTTCCTCGTCGGTGATGCCCGGGGTGGCGGTCGGCGGATACAGGACGATGTTCGTGTCGGGCTGGTTGGGCGGCCCGACGGTGATCCAGCGCATCTTGTCCCTGCCGACGTCGAGGCGGACCTCGAAGCCGAGGGTGTCGCGATAGAACGCCAGCGACTGCTCCGGATCGTCGTGCGGCAGGAAGCTCGAGTGAATGGTGATGTCCATGCCGATCACGCTAGGTGCAGTGCAGTGGCGGGCGCTTCTCGATTCCTGATCGGTCTGGTCACCTGCTTCTCCACACACGACGGGATGCCCTCCGTCACGCCCGCCGTCTGTTCCCGATAGATGCTGGGCGGCATGCCGACCAACTCGGTGAAGCGGGTGCTGAACGTGCCCAACGACGAGCAGCCGACGGCGAAGCAGACGTCGGTGACGGACAGATCGCCGCGACGCAGCAGCGCCATCGCGCGCTCGATCCGCCGCGTCATCAGATAGGAATAGGGCGACTCGCCGTAGGCGATCTTGAACTGGCGCGACAGATGCCCGGCCGACATGTTCACCCCGCGTGCGAGTGCCTCGACATCCAGGGGCTGCGCGTACTCCCGATCCATCCGGTCGCGCACGCGGCGCAGCAACCTGAGGTCGCGCAGGCGCTGCTCCTCCGCGGGCGTGCCGGTCAACTCTCGGCCGCCGCCTTGATTTTCGCCAACGATGCGTTCATTCCGTCCACGAGCTCGCGTTCGAAGTTCGGTACGCCGCCGAATAATTTGTCCACTGTGAAGTTGGCCGACGGCTTGACGCCATGCTCGGCGTGCCGGCTCTCCACCACGCGTGTGCCCTGCTCGGTCGGCTCCAGCTCATAGCTCCAAATGGTGCCGTTCGTGTTCACCCGGAATGCCAGCTTTTTCTCCGGAATGACCTCCGTGACCGTGGACGTGGTCGGCCAATACAGGAAATTGCGCCGGTTCAGATTGATTGTCCGGGTGCCCTGGCGAACGGGCCCCAAGGTCTTCATCAATCGGCATTGCGGGCTCCATTGCGGCATCCGGTTGAAATCGGAGATCAGCGCCCACACCTTCGACACCGGCGCATCGATATCGATCTGTGCCTGCAATAGCGGTTGGGCCATTGCTCCTCCTTGTCGACTCGTTTCGAATTCAGCTCAGGCCGCTCTGTGCACCGCGCGAGCCACGGCGCACCGCCCGACGTTGCGAGAGGAAGATCGACGTGCCGAGCACCCCGACTCCCAACCCGGCCACCGCGATGGGCCGCCACTCGTGTAGCCCGTCGACGGTGAAAGTCAGCACCGCGGCGACCAGCCAAGCTGCGGCGATCACCAGGATGACCGGCCACGGTTCGAGCAGGATCGCTGGCAGGGCAGGCGGTTCCGGCTCGGCGGCTGCGGGTGGTTCGGCGTTCATCGGTATCCAACCTAGCCCTCGAAGGGTCGTCCTCGGAAGGCCGCCGTGTTTTGCTACGCATCGGAAGAATTGCTGGCTATTCTTTGCTTTGTGAAGGACATGGATTCTCGGTTGGCGAGCGACTTGTCGCTGGCGGTTATGCGTTTGGCACGCCAATTGCGGTTTCGCCGCCCGGATTCCACGGTCTCCTTATCGCAGTTGTCGGCGCTGTCCACGCTTGCCAAAGAGGGCGCAATGACGCCGGGCGCATTGGCACTCCGCGAACGGGTCAGGCCGCCGTCAATGACTCGCGTAATTGCCTCACTCGCCGAACTCGGATTTGTCGCCCGCGCCGCGCATCCTGCCGACGGTCGCCAGGTATTGGTGTCGGTTTCGGAGTCCGGCACCGACTTGATCGAAGCCGAGAGGCGCGCCAGCCAGGAGTGGCTCAAGGTGCGGCTGTCGCAGCTCAACGCCGAACAGCGCAAGGCGCTCCTCGTCGCCGCCGATCTGATGTCGGCGCTCGTCGACGAGAGCGCGTGAGCGCTCCAATTGTTGACATCGACGACCCGGCGGATCCGCGGGTGGACGATTTCCGCGACCTGAACAGCATCGACCGAAGGCCCGATTTGCCGAGCGGCAAGGGTCTGGTGATCGCGGAGGGCGTGCTGGTGGTGCAGCGGATGCTGGCGTCCCGGTTCCGGCCGCGCGCCATGCTGGGCACCGATCGCCGGCTGCGGGAGCTGGAAGCGGACCTGGCGACAACCGACGTGCCGTATTACCGGGCGACGGCCGAGGTGATGGCCGACGTGGTCGGCTTCCACCTCAACCGCGGCGTGCTGGCCGCGGCGCCTCGGCCGGGTGAGCTGACCGTGGAGGCGGTGCTCGACGGAGCGCGCACGGTCGCGGTGCTCGAGGGTGTCAACGACCACGAAAACCTGGGCTCCATCTTCCGCAACGCGGCCGGCCTCGGCGTCGACGCGGTGTTGTTCGGCACCGGATGCGCCGATCCGCTGTACCGCCGCGCCGTTCGGGTCTCGATGGGGCATGCGCTGCTGGTGCCTTATGCGTGGACCGCCACATGGCCGGGTGATCTCACACTGTTGCGCGACAACGGCTTTCGCTTGCTGGCGATGACACCTGACGCGGCCGCGCCCACACTGTCCGACGCGATGGCGACCCTGACCGACGAGCGCGTTGCGATTCTCGTCGGCGCCGAGGGTCCCGGGCTGACCGAAACGGCGATGCGGGCCAGCGATGTCAGGGTGCGGATTCCGATGTCACGCGGAACCGACTCGCTGAATGTGGCAACGGCGGCCGCGCTGGCGTTCTACGAGCGGGTTAGATTGGGGCCCGGCGGGCTGGAGCGATAAGCCCACGGCCGAAGGGCAGGGGACGACGTGGGGAGATGACGAGTGACCGATGACGCCACCCCGTGGGGGACAGGGCTGACGGTGGCGGGCTTCGTCGCGGCGGTCACCGCCGGCGCGGTGGTGGTCTTGAGCATGGGGTTGATCCGTGTTCATCCGCTGCTTGCCGTGGGGCTTAACCTGGTCGCCGTCGGTGGGTTGGCGCCGACGGTGTGGGGATGGCGCACCACTCCCGTGTTGCGGTGGTTCGTGCTCGGCCTCGGCGTCGGTGTCGCAGGCGCGTGGCTGGCCCTGCTGGGGCTGACTCTCGGCTAGCGCTGGCCGCCGGAGCGCACCCCGAGCAGCACGTCCTCCCACGCGGGGACCGGCGGCTTGCCCTTGCGGGCACGCGGAGTGCGGACGGGCTTGGCGGGCTCTGGCTTCTCGATTTCGGCCTGCGGCTCCAGCTCTTCGTATTCGATCTGTGCGACGGGCGCCACCGGCCGAAGCGGCCGGGCGAAGTCGGGGTCGATCAGCTCGCAGGCGGCGTCGTCGAAGGCGGTGGCCGTGCCGCCGTGGGCGCCCGGGGTGAACCGGAAATGCGCGGTGTTGTCCGAGAGGCCGGCCTTCCAGGACAGCTGGACCGTCCAGCGGCCGTCCTCGTTGCGCCATGCGTCCCAGTTGGTGGCGTCGGGATCCAGGCCGCGGGCGATCAGCGCCGTCGTCACGGTCTCCAACAGCGTTAGCACCGCGGGGCCGTCGGCGAGTACGGGGTGCGCGGCGGTTGCCAGTTCGGCCGCGCGCGAGCGTTCCAGCAACACCGGATGCGCGAAACGCTCCACCCGCGACACGTCGACCCCGGCCGATTCCGCGACCTGTTCGACGGATGCGCCCGCGCGAATCCTGGCTTGAATCTCCTTGGGACGCAGCACGGTTTGAACCTCGGCATCGGGTTGGGACTGGTTGGCTCCAGATTTCTCGCCGCGGACGGCGGCACGCAACCGGTCATCGGCACGCAGAACGAACGTCTCGCTCGGGTCGTCGCTTTCGCAGATTATGCGTTTGCCATCAACGTCTAGTCCAACGACCTTGAGTTCTCGCATGCCGACCTCCTCCGGGCTCCGCCTCGGCGTCAAGGCGCCAAGCCCGATCAGCAGTTCACCCTACTGCGTTATCGGCCCGTTACCCGGCCGACACGCCCGAGCTACCCAGGTCAGAGCCGTTCCACGACCCAGTCCACGCATCGGGTGAGCGCGCTGACGTCGTCGGGTTCGATGGCGGCGAACATCGCCACCCGCAACTGGTTGCGGCCGAGCTTGCGGTACGGCTCGGTGTCGACGATGCCGTTAGCCCGCAGCACCTTGGCGACGGCCGCGGCATCGACGTCGTCGGAGAAGTCGATGGTGCCGACCACCTGCGAACGCTGCTCGGGGTCGGCGACGAACGGCGTCGCGAACTGCGACGCCTCGGCCCAGGAGTACAGCCGCTGCGACGAGTCGGCGGTGCGCTTGACCACCCAGTCCAGGCCGCCGTTGGAAAGCATCCAGTCCAGCTGCTCGGCAAGCAGGATCAGCGTGCCGATGGCCGGGGTGTTGTAGGTCTGGTTCTTCAGGCTGTTCTCCACGGCGATCGGCAGTGAAAGGAAGTCGGGCACCCAGCGCCCAGACGCGGCGATCGACTCGATGCGCGACAGCGCCGCGGGGGAGGCGACCGCAACCCACAGGCCGCCGTCACTCGCCATGTTCTTCTGCGGCGCAAAGTAATACGCGTCGACATCGGTGATGTCCACAGGCAGGCCGCCCGCCGCCGAGGTGGCGTCGATGACGATGAGCGCGTCACCCGAGCCCTCGGGGCGCTCGACGGGCACGGCCACGCCGGTCGACGTTTCGTTGTGCGCCCACGCGATGACGTCGACCGATGGATCCGACTGCGGCTTGGGCGCGCTGCCCGGGTCGGCCTTGATGATCACCGGGTCGCCGACGAACGGGTTCTTGGCGACCGCGGAGGCGAACTTCGCGCTGAACTCTCCGTAGGTCAGGTGTAGCGAGCGCTTGTCGATGAGCCCGAACGCCGCGGCGTCCCAGAACGCCGTCGAGCCGCCGTTGCCGAGGATCACCTCGTAGCCGTCCGGCACGGAGAAAAGCTGCCTGACCCCGTCGCGGACCCGGCCGACCAGGTTCTTCACCGGTGCCTGCCGGTGCGAGGTGCCGAACAGATCACCGGCGGCGGCCAGCGCCGCGAGCTGCTCAGGCCGCACCTTCGACGGCCCGCAGCCGAACCGTCCGTCGGTGGGTTTGAGGTCGGCGGGAATCGTCAGTTCGGCCATGCGGTCAACAGTAGTAACCGAACTTGGACACATTCTGCGGGAGGGTCGGTGTGAAAACACCGAGAAAGTGGTGAACACCCGATTCATCGACTGCCGCTGTGTCCATACTGAGATTGGTCGGGACTGCAGTTCGAGCCCGATGGGGGCACGAGATGAGTATTGGAAAGGCTTCGGCACTGGTGCCGCTCTGCGCAGCGGCGTTGACGGTCTTTGGTTCGACGCTCGCCGCGGGTCCGGCCCGCGCCGACGGCGGAGACCAGGGTGGCGCGCTGCTGGACCAGATCAACGCCACGCGCGCGGCGAACGGTTGCGGCCCAGTGGTGGCCAATCCGCCGCTGACCGCGGCTGCTGCCCGGCAGGCCAACGACATGCTCGCGAACGGAGTGGTGAACCACACCGGTTCGGATGGCTCTTCCGTCGGCCAGCGCGTCACGGACGCCGGTTACGCGTCATACACCAGACTCGGCGAGGTCATCTTCTGGGGCACCGGCTTCGGCGCTGTTCCGGCTGCCGCGGTCAACTGGTGGATGAACAGCCCGGGCCACCGCGCGATCATCACCGACTGCGGAATGACCGATGCCGGGTTCTCGCTGGTGAATGACGGCGACAAGATGACCGCGGCCGGCGATTTCGCGGGAAAGTAGGCCTGCGAATGTGATCTACATCACAAAGTCTGCGCGTACACGCGCTTAGCCACAGTGGGTTTTCGGGGTCTGTTCAATATGCGATACCTGCGGTACCGTCGTTGGACATTAAGCCAGTGCATGTAAACCTCAGGGGAGGCTTCTGATGGCTAGAACCCGCATGGTCAGGCGGTGGCGTCGCAACATGGATGTCGTCGACGACACCGAGTACACCGACTTGCTCACCACACTGTCCGAGGGGTCAGTGCGGCGCAATTTCAATCCGTATACCGACATCGACTGGGACTCTCCGGAGTTCGCCGTGATCGACAACGACGAGCGGTGGATCCTGCCGGCGACGGATCCAGTCGGCCAGCACCCCTGGTACAAGGCGCAAACACTCGAGCGCCAGATCGAGATCGGCATGTGGCGACAGGCCAATGTCGCCAAGGTCGGGCTGCACTTCGAGTCGATCCTGATCCGCGGCCTGATGGAGTACGCCTTCTGGACGCCCAACGGCTCGCCGGAATACCGGTACTGCCTGCACGAGGCGGTCGAAGAGTGCAACCACACGATGATGTTCCAGGAGATGGTGAACCGCATCGGGGCCGACGTGCCAGGGATGCCGCGGCTGCTGAAGTGGATCCAGCCACTGATACCGCTTGTCGCCGGCCCCCTGCCGATTCCTTTCTGGTTCGGCATCCTCGCGGGCGAGGAGCCCATCGACCACACCCAGAAGAACGTCCTGCGCGAGGGCAGGACGCTGCACCCGATCATGGAGCGGGTCATGGCGATTCACGTCGCGGAGGAGGCCCGCCACATCTCGTTCGCGCACGAGTATCTGCGCAAGCGGGTTCCTCACCTGCCGCGGCGGAAGCGGTTCTGGTTGTCGCTCTACGTCCCGCTGACCATGCGGGTTCTGTGCTCGGCGATCATTGTTCCGCCGAGGTCGTTCTGGAAGGAGTTCGACATCCCGCGATCGGTCCGCAAGGAGATCTTCTTCCGATCGCCCGAATCTCGACAGATGCTGCGCGACATGTTCGGCGACGTCCGGATGCTCTGCCACGACACCGGTCTGATCAACCCGCTCGCCAAGCTGATGTGGCGGATCTGCAGGATCGACGGCAGGCCCAGCCGCTACCGCAGCGAACCCGCGCGCCAACATCTGGTGTCGGCCGCCTAGGACCCCATGCCTCACGTCATCACCCAGTCGTGCTGCAGCGACGGGTCCTGTGTCTACGCCTGCCCGGTGAACTGCATTCATCCGTCGCCGGACGAGCCGGGCTTCGCGACGGCGGAGATGCTCTACATCGATCCGGTCGCCTGCGTCGATTGCGGTGCGTGCGTTAGCGCGTGCCCGGTCGGCGCGATCGCGCCCGACACCCGGCTCGACGACAAGCAACTGCCCTTCGTCGCGCTCAACGCCGCGTTCTACCCGGAGCGGCCGGCAGGCGAGAAGCTGCCGCCGACTTCGAAACTGGCGCCGGTCATCGAGGCGCCGAAAGTCCATGCGCGCGGCGCGAACCCGTTGACGGTCGCTGTCGTCGGCTCCGGACCCGCCGCGATGTACGCCGCCGACGAGCTGCTCACTCAGCGCGGGGTGCGGGTGAACGTGTTCGAGAAGCTCCCGACGCCCTACGGTCTGGTGCGGGCAGGCGTCGCTCCCGACCATCAGAGCACCAAGCGGGTGACGCGGCTGTTCGACAAGATCGCGCGGCGACGGGGCTTCCGGTTCTACCTCAATGTGGAGGTGGGAGCCGACCTCTCCCACGCGGAGTTGCTCGACCACCACCACGCGGTGCTCTACGCCGTCGGCGCCCCGAACGACCGTCGCCTGGACATCGACGGCATGGGTCTGGTCGGTACCGGCACGGCTACCGAGATGGTGGCCTGGATCAACGGACACCCCGAATACACCGATCTGCCAGTCGATCTCGGCCATGAGCGGGTGGTGATCGTCGGCAACGGCAACGTCGCATTCGACGTCGCCCGCATTCTGACTGCGGATCCCGACGCACTGGCGCAAACCGACATCTCCGACCATGCGCTCGCCGCGCTGCGTGACTCGAAGGTCACCGAAGTGGTGATCGCCGCCCGCCGCGGCCCCGCGCAGTCTGCGTTCACGCTGCCCGAACTCATCGGGCTGACGTCGACGTGCGAAGTGGTGCTCGACTCCGCCGACCACGAACTGGTGCAGTCCGATCTGGCCACCGCCGACGACCCGTTGACGCGCAACAAGCTGGAGATCCTGAGCAAGCTCGGCGACGCGTCGGCGCCTGCGACCCGCCCACGAATCCGGCTTGCCTACCGACTGACACCCCGGCGAGTCCTCGGCGGGAACCGCGTCACCGGTATCGAGTTCACGGTCACCGGGGCGGACCACTCCCGCAGTCTCGACGCGGGCCTGGTGCTGACGTCAATCGGATACCGCGGCAAGCCGATTCGTGATTTGCCGTTCGACAAGGCGGCCGGTGTGGTGCCGAACGACGGCGGCCGGGTGGTCGAGCCGTCGACCCGCCAGCCGGTTCGTGGCAGCTACGTCGCGGGCTGGATCAAGCGCGGGCCCACCGGCTTCATCGGCACGAACAAGTCGTGCGCTCTGCAGACCGTGCAGAACCTCGTCGCCGACTACAACGCCGGTCTGCTGGCCGACCCGTCGGCCAAGCCCGCCGCGCTGGACAAGCTGGTCCGCAGCCGGCGGCCGGACATGGTGGACGCCGCCGGATGGCGGGCCATCGATGCCGCCGAGATCGCCCGCGGCGGCGAGGATCGGCCGCGTGACAAGTTCACCACCGTCGCCGACATGCTGGCCGCGGCGACGAGCGCACCCGCGCCGCCGCTGCGGCAGCGGGTGCTCGCCGGACTGCGCCGCTGACTCAGGCCCGCGAAACGGAATTCCAGCAGGAGAAATCCGCCCGAGAAGTGGCCTGCTGGAATTCCGTTTCGAGCAGCTAGTGCTGCTTCATCGCCTCTTCGATTTCTTCCATGCTGACCTCGCGCACCGGCTGGCCCATCGACCACTGATGTCCGAACGGGTCCTGCAGCACGCCGTACCGGTCGCCCCAGAACTGGTCCTCGAGCGGCATGACGACGGTGGCGCCGGCGTCGACGGCCCGCTGGAACTGCTTGTCGACGTCGGTGACGACGAGGTGGATGGTCACCGGCGAACCGCCGAGCGCCTTCGGGGTCATCGACTTGCCGCCACTCATCTCCGGGAAGTCGTCGTTGAGCATCACCGACGAGCCGTTGATTCCTAGGGAGGCGTGGATCAGCTTGCCGTCAGGACCGGGCACCCTGCCGTGCTCGACGGCGTCAAAAGCCTTCACGTAGAAATCGATCGCGGCGGCGGCGTCGTCGACAACCAAATGCGGATAGACGGCGGGCTGGACCTCGATTGCCATGGGAATCTCCTCTGTAGTTTCACGTCACCCGGAATGGGGCTGCCTTATAGACCGTCCGGCGGCCCCGATTTCATCGCTACGCGACAGCGACATGGGCCATGTAACACCGCGGCACCGACAGCGTGAAGACCTATACAACGGAGAACGACGGCGGCAGTGCGGCGCGGCCCGTCAACGACAGCAGCACCGTCTCCGCTTCACCCGTTGCCGCGCTGATCCGGGCGGCCAGCACCGTGGCCTCTTCCAGCACGTCCGCGGGCAGCGTGAACGAAAGCCCTGTTGCCCGTGCGATATCCAGGCTGTGCACAGCAAGCTCGAACGTGCGGGTCGGCAGGTAGGTGTGCAGCCGAATGCCCAGCCCGCCGATCACCTCAATGAGCGGGTTCTCGGCCGTCGCGAGCTCGCCGAGCACCTGGGCGAGGAGCCGATCGATAGTCGCGGGCGGATCGGAGCCGAGGTCGCGGCCCGCCTGCCTCCCGCGTTCGACGATGGCGTCGGCACCGGCGTTTGCGGCGTAGTCACGGATCTGCGTGTAGTACTCCTGCGGCGCCTTGACGTCCTCGCGCTCAGCAGACGTCTGCAGGTAGGTGCTCACCGTGACGAGCGAACGGGACGCGTGTCCGACCAACGAACGGAGATCCCACTCACCCAGACCCGGGCCGTCCCAGCAGTCGCCCTGGATGCGGTGAGCCAGGCCGGCAAAGCTTCTGGCTGCCGACTCGAACGTCGAGACCGACGCCGCCACGGGACTAATCCCTCGAGACCTGGTCCCAACCCTCGACGTCTTCGGGGCTGCGCGGGGCGGGACCGACATAGATCGCCGCGGGGCGGACGAGCTTTCCGAGGCGCTTCTGCTCGAGGATGTGCGCACACCAGCCCGCGGTTCGCCCGCAGGTGAACATCGCGGGCATCATCTTGGCGGGCACCTCGGCGAAGTCGAGGATCACCGCCGCCCAGAACTCCACGTTGGTCTCGATGGCGCGGTCGGGGCGACGCTCGCGCAGTTCGGCCAGCGCCGCCTGCTCGAGCGCGGCGGCGACCTCGTAGCGCGGGGCCTCGAGGCGCTTGGCCGTGGCCCGCAGCACACGGGCCCGCGGATCCTCCGCGCGGTACACGCGGTGGCCGAAGCCCATCAGTTTCTCCTTGCGGTCCAACACGCCGCGGACCACCGCCCGTGCGTCGCCGGTGCGCTCGGCCTCTTCGATCATCGGGATCACGCGGGCGGGGGCGCCGCCATGCAGCGGGCCGCTCATCGCGCCGATGGCACCCGACAGCGCGGCCGCGACGTCGGCACCCGTCGACGCGATCACCCGCGCGGTGAATGTAGAGGCGTTCATGCCGTGTTCGGCCGCCGACACCCAGTATGCGTCGATCGCCTCGACGTGCTTGGGGTCCGGCTCACCCTGCCACCGCGTCATGAAACGTGCGGTGACGGTCGAGCATTCGTCGATCATGCGTTGCGGAACTGCGGGTTGGTAGATGCCGCGGGCCGACTGGGCGACGTAGGACAACGCCATCACCGACGCTCGGGCAAGTTGATCGCGGGCGGTCGCGTCGTCGATGTCGAGCAGCGGCGCATAGCCCCAGATCGGGGCGAGCATGGGCAGCCCGGCCTGCACGTCGACGCGGACGTCGCCGCTGTGAATCGGCAGCGGGAACGGTTCGGCCGGCGGGAGCCCGTGGCCGAACTTGCCGTCGACCAGCAACGCCCACACGTCTCCGAAGGTGACCTGCCGGTTGACCAGCTCTTCGATGTCGACGCCGCGGTACCGCAGCGCGCCGCCGTCTTTGTCCGGCTCGGCGATCTCGGTGGTGAAGGCGACGACGCCTTCGAGGCCAGCTACGAAGTCTTCGGGTACCGCAGTCATGGGCCGATTCTCGCACCCGCGTTCCAGTCCTCTGCTACCGGTCGGTAACAAGCCGCCAAACTGTTGGGGCGTAGCGTTGGCCCGGTGGCTACCTCGGACAATGAACGCCTGGCCGCGATGCGTGTGGAGTACGGATCGGCCGAGAAGGACGGCAGCCCCGACCTGGACGCCGACTGGCTTGCCGACGGGTGGGTTGCCCTGTTGCGCAAGTGGTTAGCCGACGCGGAGAGCGCGGGCGTCGCCGAGCCCAACGCGATGGTGGTCGGGACGGTCGACGGGAATGGAAGGCCGGTGACCCGCTCGGTGTTGTGCAAGAGCGTGGACGACACCGGAATCACGTTCTTCACCAACTACGACTCCGCCAAGGGCGAGGAGATCGCCGAGACGCCATACGCATCGGCGACCTTCCCGTGGTTTCTTCTCGGCCGCCAGGTCCACGTCCGTGGGCCGGTGACGAAGGTGTCCGCCGAAGTGACCGCCGACTACTGGCGACACCGGCCGCGGGGTTCGCAGCTGGGTGCGTGGGCATCGAACCAGTCCTGCCCGATCGCCTCGCGGGAGGCGCTTCTCGGCCAATTGGCCGACGTCACGCAACGATTCGCTGACCTCGACGACGTCCCCGTGCCGCCGAACTGGGGCGGATACCTGATCGCGCCAGAGGTGGTCGAGTTCTGGCAAGGCCGGGAAAACCGGGTACACAACAGGATTCGGGTGATAACAGAGCCTGCGCGCATCGAGCGGCTTCAACCCTAGTGCGGCGGTTCTTCGCCGACACCACACCGCTTCGGACGCCCGACTACCGGAGGTTGTGGCTGTCGGGCATCGTCACCGTCATCGGGGCCAACCTCACCATCTTCGCGGTGCCCGTTCAGCTCTACGCGCTCACCCAAAACTCGGCCTACGTAGGGCTTTCCGGCATCTTTGCCCTCGTCCCGCTGGTGGTGTTCGGGCTGTGGGGTGGTGCGTGGGCCGACGTGATGGACCGGCGTGTGCTGTTGATCATCGCGTCGTGCGGGCTTGCGGTGGCGTCGGTTCTGCTGTGGCTGCAGGCCGCGCTGTCGATAAACAACGTCTGGGTGGTGATGTGCCTGCTGGCGGTGCAGCAGGCCTTCTTTGCGATCAACTCGCCGACACGCACGGCCGCGATTTCGCGGATCGTGCCAGGCGACCAATTGCCTGCGGCCAGCTCGCTGAACTTCACGGTGTTTCAGTTCGGCGCGATCGTCGGGCCGCTGCTGGCCGGTGTGATGCTGCGCTGGGTCGACCTGTCCACGCTGTATCTGATCGACGCGATCACCTGCATCGTGCCGATCTGGGCCACGGTTCGGCTTGCGCCGATTCCACCCACCAACACCGACGGCGGCTCGTCCGGTTGGGGCTTTCGCGCGGTACTGGACGGGTTCCGCTACCTGGCCGGCAACACGGTCGTGTTGATGTCGTTCGTCGTCGACTTGATCGCGATGATCTTCGGCATGCCGCGGGCATTGTTCCCGCAGATGGCGCACGAGAGCTTCGGCGGTCCGGTCGAGGGGGGCACCGCCATGGCTCTGCTGTCCGCCGCCATTGCGTTGGGTGCGGTTCTGGGCGGCGTGTTCTCTGGCTGGCTGCCGCGCGTCCAGCGCCAGGGGATGGCCGTCGTACTGGCGATCGCGGTGTGGGGCGTGGCGATGATCGGCTTCGGTATCGCCGCGGGACTTGCCGGCGGCCATGTCGGGGTCATGCTCTGGATTGCGTTGCTGTTCCTTGTTGTTGGCGGCGCAGCCGATCTGGTGTCGTCGGCGTTTCGCAACACGATTCTGTTGCAGGCCGCATCGGATGACGTCCGCGGTCGATTGCAGGGCGTGTTCACCGTCGTCGTCGCCGGTGGCCCGCGCCTCGCCGATGCGGTACACGGCGCCGCGGCGGCGGCCGTCGGCACCACCGTCGCGGCAGCCGGTGGTGGTGGGCTCGTCGTGGTCGGTGTGGTGATCGCGGCACTTCTCGCGCCCGCGTTCGTGCGGTACCGGGTGAACGGGGCGGCCGGCGACCGGTTGGCCGACACCGGCGAAGTACCGGCCGACGACGACAAAGTGTGACGGCGGCATATGTCGGTCGATGACACTTCATTGGTGTCACGAGGAGGCCGGGGTTAGCATCCTGGCGTGCCTAATGTGTCGGGGGATGCAGGGCTCGGTCTGCGGGAACGGAAGAAGCAGCGCACGCGCGCCCTGCTGATCGACGCCGCCATCGAGCTTTGCGAGAAACAAGGATTCGAGCAGACGACCGTCGAACAGATCGCCGCGATCGCCGACGTGTCACCGCGCACGTTCAGTCGTTACTTCGCGACCAAGGAAGCGGTATGCCTGGCGCTGGTCGACGACGCCGTCGACACCGCGGCCCGCGAATTGGCTCGCCAGCCCGACGAACTCAACCATCTCGAGGCCCTGTGCCGGGCGAACCTGCAGATGTACCGGAACACGAAGAATGCGGCTCCGGGGGATCTGACGGCCGCGCGGTTGCTGTGCACCGTCCGGATCATCATCTCGTCGCCGACGTTGCGACAGGCCACCATGGAGTTCCGGCCTCACGCGGTCAACGTCGAGTTGGCCAGGCGGATGGGCGTCGATCTCGAGGACCGCGGGCTGCGTCTGATCGCCACGGTGTGGGCCTCGATCATCATGACCGCGCTCGCCGACCTGGGCCGGTCCACCGAGTGGCGCGGCGTCGGTATCGATGACGCCGTCGACCGGATCGAGGCGACATTCGGCCAGTTCACGGGCTTGATTGACGGTGTCGTACAGCCGGTCTGATTGTCTGCGCACCCCGGTCGGGCGCAATTGCCACAATGGGACTACCTTTTGTAGGGCAGAGGTCGGTTCTCAGCGACGAAGGGATTCCCGTGGCAGAAAACGACGAGCACGCCACCCTGAAGTATCCCGGTGGCGAGCTTGACCTGGAGATCGTCAAGGCCACGGAAGGCTCTGACGGCATAGCTCTGGGGTCGCTACTGGCCAAGACCGGCTACACCACCTTCGACGAAGGCTTCGTCAACACCTCTTCGACCAAGAGCGCAATCACCTACATCGACGGCGACGCAGGAATCCTGCGCTACCGCGGGTATCCGATCGAGCAGCTCGCCGAGAAGTCGAACTTCATCGAAGTCAGCTATCTGCTGATCTACGGGGAACTGCCGACCAAGGACGAGCTCGACAGGTTCACCAACAGCATCCAGCGGCACACGCTGCTGCACGAGGACCTGAAACGTTTCTTCGACGGCTTCCCGCGCAACGCGCACCCGATGCCTGTGGTGTCCAGTGCGGTGAACGCATTGTCGGCGTACTACCAGGATTCGCTCGACCCGTTCGACGACGAGCAGGTTCAGCTGTCCACCATCCGGCTGCTGGCCAAGCTGCCGACTATCGCGGCGTATGCGTACAAGAAGTCGGTCGGCCAGCCGTTCCTCTACCCGGACAACTCGCTGACTCTGGTCGAGAACTTCCTGCGGATGACCTTCGGGTTCCCCGCCGAGCCCTACGAGGTCGACCCGGAAGTCGTGCGGGCGTTGGACCTGTTGCTCATCCTGCACGCCGATCACGAGCAGAACTGCTCGACGTCGACGGTGCGCCTGGTCGGCTCGTCGCAGGCCAACCTCTTCACGTCGATCTCCGGTGGCATCAACGCGCTGTGGGGTCCGCTGCACGGCGGCGCAAACCAGGCGGTGCTGGAGATGCTCGAGAAGATCCGCCAGTCCGACGGCGACGTGCACGACTTCGTCAAGAGGGTCAAGAACCGCGAAGACAACGTCAAGCTGATGGGCTTCGGCCACCGGGTCTACAAGAACTACGATCCGCGCGCCCGCATCGTTAAGGAGCAGGCCGACAAGATCCTGGGCAAGCTCGGCGGTGACGACGAGCTGCTGGACATCGCCAAGGCACTGGAAGAGGTCGCCCTCACCGACGACTTCTTCGTCGAGCGCAAGCTGTATCCGAACGTCGACTTCTACACCGGCGTGATCTACCGGGCGATGGGCTTCCCCACCCGGATGTTCACCGTGCTGTTCTCGGTGGGCAGGCTGCCGGGCTGGATCGCGCACTGGCGTGAGATGCACGAAGACGGCAGCGGCAAGATCGGCCGGCCGCGCCAGATCTACACCGGCTACACCGAGCGCGACTACGCCGAGATCGCCAAGCGCTAGCCGACCCTCGAGTCTTTTAAATGCGCCCAAACTCACATTTGGGCGAACTTTAGCGAGTGAGAATCGCCATATCGTCGATCTCGGCGACCTGTCGGCCTTGCATTCCGAACAGTTGTAGTTTCACAATAGTTGTGTGAATGAAAGTGTCGTCCGGTCGTCCCCAGCTTCGCGTGGGCCCAGAGCTGCTCGGCGCAAGGCCATCATCCTGGTGTCCTGCTGCCTGAGCCTGCTGATCGTGTCGATGGACGCGACGATCGTCAACGTCGCGATCCCCAGCATTCGCACCGACCTGCACGCATCGCCGTCGCAGATCCAGTGGGTCATCGACATCTACACGCTGGTGCTGGCCTCGTTGCTGTTGCTGTCCGGCGCCACCGGCGACCGGTTCGGCCGACGGCGTATCTTCCAGATCGGCCTGACGGTCTTCGCGGTGGCATCGCTGATGTGCAGCCTCGCGCCCAACATCGAGACGCTGATCGGCGCCCGCCTTCTGCAGGCCATCGGTGGTTCGATGATGAACCCGGTGGCGATGTCGATCATCACCCAGGTGTTCACCGGCCGCGTCGAGCGGGCCCGTGCGATCGGCGTCTGGGGCGGCGTCGTCGGCATCTCGATGGCGCTGGGGCCGATCGTCGGCGGTGCGCTCATCCAGTTCGTCGACTGGCGCGCGGTCTTCTGGATCAACCTGCCGATCTGCGCGGCCGCGATCCTGCTGACGGCCATCTTCGTCCCCGAGTCGAAGTCGGCGACGATGCGCGACGTCGACCCGATCGGGCAGCTGCTGGGCATGGCGTTCCTGTTCGGCGTGGTTTTCGTGCTCATCGAGGGCCCGGGCATGGGCTGGGCCCATGTCCGCATCATCGCCGCGGCCGTCGTCGCGGTCGTAGCGTTCATCGCGTTCCTGCGCTACGAGGCGCGGCGGCACGACCCGTTCATCGATCTGCGGTTCTTCCGGAGCATCCCATTCGCGTCGGCGACGATGATCGCGGTGTGCGCGTTCGCATCGTGGGGTGCGTTCCTGTTCATGATGTCGCTCTACCTGCAGGGTCAGCGCGGTTTCTCGGCGATGCACACCGGGTTGATCTATCTGCCCGTCGCCGTTGGGGCACTGGTCTTTTCGCCGCTTTCGGGGCGGTTGGTGGGTCGGTTCGGCAGTCGGCCGTCGCTGTTCATCGCGGGCACGTTGATCACCGCCGCGACGTTGCTGCTCACCCGGCTCACTGCGGATACGCCGGTGTGGCAGCTGCTCGTCATCTTCGCGGTATTCGGCGTCGGCTTCTCGATGGTGAACGCTCCCATCACCACCGCGGCGGTCAGTGGCATGCCGACCGATCGCGCCGGAGCGGCGTCCGCAGTGGCCTCGACCAGCCGCCAGGTAGGCGTCAGTCTTGGTGTGGCGCTGTGTGGTTCGATCGCCGGCGCCGCGCTGGCCGATCCGGGCGCGGACTTCGCCGCGGCGGCGCGCCCGCTGTGGCTGGTGTGCGCCGCACTCGGTGTCGCCATCTTCGTGCTGGGTCTGTTCTCGACGTCCCAACGGGCAGGTCGCTCGGCCGAGCGGCTCGCGCCGCTGATCGACCCCCGTCTGGCGCAGGAGGGTGTCCATGTCCGATAGCTCGCTGGCGAACGAGGTCTGGCACGCGATGGCCTCGCTGGTGATCGACAACCGTGACAGCTGGAAGCGGGCCGTGGTGGAGCGGAGCGGGTTGCCGTTCAGCAGGATTCGGATACTGAAGCGGCTGTCCCGTCAGCCGATGTCGGTAAAACAGGTGGCGCAAGCCGCGACCATCGATGCGCCCGCGGCCACGGTCGCGGTGAACGACCTCGAGAGCCGCGGACTCGTGGTTCGCGAGACCGACCCGGCGAATCGGCGGTGCAAGGTGGTGTCGCTGACCGACGCGGGCCGCGACATGGTCCGCGTCATCGACGCGACCGACGACCCGGCACCGGATTCTCTGTCAGCGCTCGACGAGGGTGAGCTGAAGCAGCTGCACACCATCCTCGGCAAAGTCGTCGCGAAATAGCATTCCCGGTCGTTAATCAGGCGATTTCACAACCCTGGCTTCTCTTTCGACGGCACGATTGACCCGTGGCAGTTTCGTGCAGTGCCTGCGGCGCCGCACTGCGGGACGGCGCCCGGTTCTGTGACTCCTGCGGTGCGGCTGTCGCGGCCGCGGACCATCAGGCCGAGTACAAGCAAGTCACCGTGCTGTTCGCGGACGTGGTGCACTCGATGGACATCGCCGCGGCCGTCGGGGCCGAGCGGCTGCGCGAGATCATGAGCGAGGTGTTCCGCCGCTCGTCGATGATCGTCCAGCGCTACGGCGGCACCGTGGACAAGTTCACCGGAGACGGCATCATGGCCGTGTTCGGGGCGCCGATCGCGCTCGAGGACCACGCCGTGCGCGCCTGCCGCGCCGCGCTCGACCTCCAGGTCGACGTCCAGGGCCCGGCGGCGGACGTCGAGCGCCGCGACAACGTCACATTGCAGCTACGGGTCGGCCTGAACTCCGGTGAGGTGATCACCGGCGAAATCGGTTCCGGCCCAATGAGCTACACCGCGGTGGGTGAGCAGGTCGGAATGGCGCAACGGATGGAGTCGGTGGCACCGCCGGGCGGGGTGATGGTCAGCGACTCGACGGCGCGGCTGGTCGACGCCGCCGCCATCCTTGGCGAAACCGAGGAGGTGCATATCAAGGGCGCCCAGGATCCGGTGCCCGCTCACCGGCTACTCGGGATGGCGACGGGGCGGCGATCGGACAGGGCCGAGCCGACGTTCGTCGGCCGGGACTGGGAACTGAGCGCGCTCAGCGGCGTTCTCCAACGGTCGGTCAACGGGAACGGAGCCGTCGTCGGCTTGGTCGGTCCGCCCGGAATAGGCAAGAGCCGCATCGTTCGCGAGCTGACCAGGCGTGCAAAGGACGCCGGTGCAGAGGTTTTCGCCACCTATTGCGAATCGCACACCGTCGACCTGCCGTTTTACGCCGCAGGCGAGCTACTCCGGGATTTCTCAGGTGCGGCCGGCCTGGACGCCGAAGAAGCCCGGACGCACGTGCACGAACGGTTTTCGGATGCCGACGACGAAGACTTGGCGCTGCTCGACGACACGTTGGGCATCGGGAGTCTCGACGCCGCCCTCCCGCAGATCGATCCCGACGCCCGCAGGCGCAGGCTCGCGGCCATGGTCAACGCGGCGGTTCTCACCCGGTCCACTCCGGCGGTCTACGTCATCGAGGATGCGCACTGGATCGACAGTGTGAGCGAGCCGTTGCTGTCGGACTTCCTTGCGGTCATTCCGCAGACGCGGTCGCTCGTCTTGATCACGTATCGGCCGGAATACGCGGGGGCGCTGGCGCATGCGCCGCGATCGCAGACCATCGCACTGGAGCCGCTCGACAATTCTCAGATGTCGATTCTCAGCGCGGAACTGCTGGGCAAGGATCGTTCGGTCACCCCACTGGCGGATTTGATCACTGAACGCGCTGCAGGCAATCCATTCTTTGCCGAAGAGATCGTGCGGGATCTCAACGAGCGCGATGTGCTGATCGGCGGCCGGGGATGCTATCTGTGCGTCGATCCGATTTCCGATGTGCACGTGCCGAGGACACTTCAGGCCGTGATCGCCGCGCGCATCGACCGCCTAGACCCGGCCGCCAAGCGTACACTCAACGCTGCCGCGGTCATCGGATCGCGCTTCACCCCAGACATGTTGCAGGCGTTGGGGATCGATGCGGCCTTGGGTGAACTCGTGTCGGCGGAGCTCATAGACCAGACCGCCTTCAGCCCGCAGCCCGAATATGCGTTCAGGCATCCGCTGATCCGCGCGGTGGCCTACGAGTCGCAGTTGAAATCCGATCGCGCTCAGCTACATCGGCGGGTGGCCGCCGCGACGGATCAGACAGACCAGAACGCCGCACTGATCGCCGAGCACTTCGAAGCCGCAGGAGACTTGCGCGAAGCCTACGAATGGCACATGCGGGCCGGAGCATGGTCGACCAACCGCGACCACGTTGCAGCCCAGCTCAGTTGGGAGCGCGCGCTGCAGGTGGCCGATGCCTTGCCCGCAGATGAGGCGGACGCGCTGTCGATGCGGATCGCTCCACGTTCGTTGCTGTGTACCAACGCGTTCCGCCGATTCCATCCCGATCTGTCTGCTCGCTTCGAGGAGTTACGCGACTTGTGCACGGCGGCCGACGACAAGGCGTCGCTGGCGATCGGCATGGCCGGGTTGGTGATGGAACACATCATCAGAGGCCGGCAGCGTGATGCGTCGAAGCTGGCCTCGGAGAACATGGCGTTGATCGAATCGATCAACGATCCGACATTGACAGTGGCGCTGTCCTTTACGTCGTGCGTCGCCAAGATTCAGGTCGCCGAAATAGATGACGTGCTGCGATGGACCCAGGCCGTTATCGATATCGCCGATGGCGAACCGGACAGCGGGAGCATCATTCTCGGATCGCCGTCGGCGGTTGCGCAGGCCTTCCGCGGAGTCGCTCGTTGGCTCATGGGACTCCCGGGATGGCGCGAGGACATGCAGCAAGCGATCGGCATCAGTCGTGACTCCGACCCCGTGTCGCATGCAGCCGTCGTCACGTATAGCTATATCGCGATATCTCACGGTGTATTAGCCGTCGACGAGGCAGCGTTGGCCGAGATCCGCACCGCCATGCAGATGGCCGAAAGATCCGCCGAGGACATCGCAGTGGTCCTGTTACGAATGACGATGGGATACGCACTGGCCGAAAGTCGCTCGCAGGACGTCGATCGCGGATACCACATGTTGGACCAGGTGCTCGAGACCTGTATACGGGAGCAGTACGCATTGAATGCAGTTCCGCCAATGCAGATGTACACGGCCCGGCGGATGGCCGAGTTGGGGGACTGTGAGGGCGCCGTCGCGCTGGCGCGCTCCGCTTTGGAGGACGTGTTCAACACCGGCAATCTCTTCAATTGCGACTCGGGCACCGGTACCCTCGTCGAGGCGCTCGTCGCGCGCGGTGCTGAGGGCGACCTGGCCGAGGCCGACGCCGCAATCGACAGGCTGGCGGGCGCACTGCCCGGGTCCTCGTGGGCCGTCCGCGACATCTATGTGCTTCGGTGCCGCGCGCTACTTGCCCAAGCCCGCGGCGACGAAACCCCTTACCGCGACTACCGAGATCGCTACCGAGCCATGGCGAACGACCTCGGCTACGAGGGGCACATGGCATGGGCCGCGGCGATGCCCTAAGCTCCCGCGCGAGCGTGCATAAAGTCCCGTTTTAGTTCGGCGTGTCGGCCGCAGACACGCACGCTCGCGGGTTTTAGCTTTCCAGGACTGCCATCGCGGCGTTGTGCCCGCCGATGCCCGACACGGCGCCGCCGCGCCGAGAACCCGATCCGCACAACAGAATTCGGTCGTGGGCGGTTGAAACACCCCAGCGTCGGGCGGGCGTGTCGAGCGGATCGTCGTTCTCGGCGAACGGCCAGCTCAACGCGCCGTGGAAGATGTTGCCTGCCGTCATGCCCAGCGTCCGCTCGAGATCGACTGTCGTCTTCGTCTCGATGCACAGCCGGCCCGACGAATCCTCCATCAGCACATCCTGAATAGGTTCGGCCAGAACTGAATTGAGCGAACACAGCACCGCCGACGTCAAGTCCTCGCGCAACCGGTCGGGATCCGCGCCGATCGACAGCGTGTGCGGCGCATGCAGACCGAACACGGTCAGCGTCTGCGCTCCCGAGGCTCGCAGGTCATCGGAGAGGATGGTCGGGTCGGTCAGCGAATGGCAGTAGATCTCACACGGGAGCGGATCGGGAATCGCACCGTCGGCCGCATGCAGGTACGCGGCTTCGAGCTGGTCGAAAGTCTCGTTGATGTGGAACGTGCCGCCGAATGCCTGCTCCGGCGTTACGGTTTCGTCCCGCAACCGCGGCAGCCGTCGCAGCAGCAGGTTGACCTTCACCTGCGCGCCCGGTGCCACGGACGGCAACGGATCGCCGATCAACTCCGCCAGCACCGCCGGCGTCACACCGGCCAGCACGCACTCCGCGCCGACCCGGTGCTCGTTGCCATCGAGCACGTAGCGCACCTCGCCACCCGGATCGATCGCGTAAACGTCGGCACCGGTGATGATTTCGGCGCCGTAACCGGCAGCCGCCGCGGCCAGCGCTCCGCTGACCGCACCCATGCCCCCGATCGGCACATCCCAGTCTCCGGTGCCGCCGCCCAGCAGGTGGTACAAAAAGCACACGTTCTGCAGAAGCGATGGATCGTCGGCCCGCGCGAACGTCCCGATCAGCGCATCGGTGACCATCACGCCGCGGACGAGATCACTGCTGACCGCTTCGGTTATCGCCTGCCCGACCGGCCGGCAGATGATGTCCCGCCACGCATCCTCCGCGCCCGGATCACCCCCTGCAAGGACGTGTTTCAACGCGTCGTCTCGAGAGCGCAGCGGGGCGGTCATCGTCGGCCACAGCCGAGAAGTGACGATGCCGGCGCGACGATAGAACTCAGCGAACGAGTCGGCATCGCCTGCCGCGCCGACGGCGTCGAACGTCGATTTCGGCCCGATCAGCAGGCCTGCCTGTCCGCCATTCGAAGGGTCCGGTGTGTAGGACGAATAGCGGCGCCGCGCCAGCCGCACCCGGACCCCGAGATCGTCGATGATGCGCCGCGGCAGCAGGCTGACCAAATAGGAGTAGCGGGACAGCCGGGCGTCGATGCCGTCAAAGGCATGCGCCGACACCGCCGCGCCGCCGACGTGGTCGAGCCGCTCGAGTACCCGCACCCGGCGCCCGGCGCGGGCCAGGTAGGCGGCGGCAACCAGGGCGTTGTGGCCGCCGCCGACGACAATGACGTCGGCACGCGGGTCGGTGATCAACCGAGGTAGCCCTCGACCTCATCCGGCGGGCGGAGCTGGGCTTCGCGGGGATCGCCGCCGGTCTCCCGCAGGGCGCGGCGCTGCCTCAGCAGGTCCCAGCATTGGTCGAGTTCCACCTCAAGGGCGCGTAGACGCGAGTGCTCCTCGTCGGCACTGATCTCGTGCCGCTGCAAACGTTCACGCAGTTCGCGTTCCTCGTCGACGAGCTCACGGATTCGGGCCAGGGGGTTGTTGTCAGGTGCCACCGCTCCAGTGTGCCCGCTGCGCGGCCGGATTCACCGGAGAATGCGGCGTAACGTAGCCCACCGTGACGACGAAACCCGAGGTTGAATTCCCCGACGGACCCGCTCCGAGCGAAATGGTCATCGAGGACGTGGTGGTGGGCGACGGCGCCGAGGCGGTGCCCGGCGGAACCGTGGAAGTGCACTATGTCGGCGTCGAGTACGACACCGGCGAAGAATTCGACAGCTCATGGAATCGCGGTGAGTCCATCGAGTTCCCGCTGCGCGGACTGATTCAGGGTTGGCAGGACGGCATCCCCGGCATGCGGGTGGGCGGACGGCGCAAGCTGACCATCCCGCCGGCACAGGCGTACGGACCCGCGGGCGGCGGTCACCGATTGTCCGGAAAGACTTTGATTTTCGTCATCGATCTGCTGGCCGTTCGCTGACTGACGCAACGGCAAATTACCGTCGTACGACGGGCGTTCATCGATAGTTCGTGTCGGTTGCGGGTTTCAATTCAATCCTCCCCGCAAACGTGTCGATAGTTCTAGGCTCGGTCGGACAACAAGATCAAGCGAACCGCTGTCGACACCAGGAGGGCCCCATGCCGGGTTCCGAAGAAGACACTCGAACGATCACGGGATATCGCGCTGATTCTCGCTTCTACCGCCGCCGTCCCGGCGCTGCCTGGTGGTTGGCGCTGTTGGCGATACCGCTGCTGCTGGCTCTGATCGGTTGGTCCGGTCTGCACAAATCGGGCACCGGTGACGTCAACGCGAGCCTGCCGAGCGTCAACCCGTCGGCCACTCTGACGGCGCCCAGCGTCAACGCGCCTGATGTCAACGCGCCGAACGTCAACGTGCCCGAAATGAACTTCGGGCCGCTGTCAATTGTGCGGAACGGCAACGGCTTTAGTCTCTCGGGCGACCTGCCGAGCCTCGAAGCGAAGACGGGATTGCTCGACAGTCTCAAGCTGGCGTTCGGCTCCGGCATCAACCTGACTGACAACCTGAACGTGAAGGCCGGGGTGAACGCACCGGACTTCGCGGCGCTCGGTTCGATTTTCGGTGCAGCCGTCGACATTCCGGACTTCAACTTCGATCTCAACGGGGACACCCTCACACTCAAGGGCACCGCGCCCTCCGAAGACGTGAAGGCCAAGGTCGAAGCCGCCGCGAAGGCGGCGTGGCCAAAGATGAAGATTGTCAACGACATCACGGTGTCTGCCGCGCCGGCGTCGAGCGCCCCGCAGGCCCCGGCACCGCCGCCAGCACCCAGTGGTGCGTGCACGACGCTGCAGGCCGACATCACCGCCCTTCTGAAGACGCCGATCAACTTCCAGACCGACGGCTTCACCCTGACGCCCGCATCGCAGCAGCAACTGACCCAGATCGCCGACAAGTTGAAGGCCTGCCCGGACCCGAGCATTTCGGTCGTGGGGCATACCGACAACAGCGGCAATGACGCCATCAACGGTCCGCTCAGCAACAATCGCGCCAAAGCCGTTGCGGACTATCTGGTTTCACAGGGTGTCGCAGGAGATCGCGTCACCTCCAAGGGTGTCGGATCGTCACAGCCGGTCGCCACCAACGACACGCCGGCGGGCAAGGCGCAGAACCGCCGAGTCGACATCACGGTCAGCTAAAGGAGTTGTGAGATGGACTTCGTCATCCAGTGGTTGTGGTACCTGCTGGCATTCGTGGTGGGCTCGTTGGTCGCCTGGTTGATCACGGTTGCCACGGTGAAGCGGACGAGCGAAGAGGAAGCCCTTGCGGACCTTCCCGGCGCACGTGAGTTGGGAGCAAAGTGATGCATGACGTCAATTGGTGGTTGATGGCCCTGGCGTTCATCCTCGGCCTGGTCCTTACGCTCTTCCTGATGATCCGCAGGGTCAAGCGGGAGGTGCCCGAGTACGCGACGTCGGCTGCCGGAGCCGGGTCTACGGGCGCGGCAGCCGCCGGCGGGTCGGGTGCGGCGAAGCTCGCCGGGGGCAAGGCCGATGCGGACGCCGATACCGGGGCGAAGCCCGGTGTCGTTGCGGCAGGGGCCACCGCGGCGGCCGCAGGAGGGGCGGCGGCGAAGTTCGCCGACACGTCGACGGAGGAGACGGCCAAGTTCTCGGCAGTGGCGGACGAGCCCTACGGCGCAGGATCGGCCCGCGTGGCTGCGGGAGCAGCCGCCCCGTCCGGTTACGACATCAAGGGCAACGAGGACTCGATGCTCTACCACACCACCGACAGCCCCTCGTACAAGCAGACGATCGCCGAGGTGTGGTTCTTCGACGAGGCGACCGCCGAGCGCGCCGGATTCACACACTGGCGCAAGGGTCGTGCGGAGGAAGGCGGCGCGGCGAAGTTCGCGGAGGTGCCGCCGGGACCGCACGGTCCGGGTTCGGCAAAGCCCGCCGCCGACGGAAGTGGACCCGAGGGCTGGACGGTCAAGGGCAACGAGGACTCGATGCTCTACCACTCGCGGGAGAGCTCCGCCTACGACATGACCGTCGCCGAAGTGTGGTTCCGCGATGTTCCGACGGCCGAAGCCGCGGGCTTCAACCGTTGGGACAGCGGCAAGTCGCAACGCGGAAAGCAGTAGCGCTAGCGGGGGCCGGGCAACCGCAACAACAGCCGCGCCCCGCCCATTGGGCTGGACTGTAATAATGCTGTGCCGCCGTGCAATTCGGCTTGCTGCGCCACCAGTGCCAGGCCGAGGCCGGATCCCGAGACCGACGCCGTCGACCCCCGGGAGAACCGCTCGAACACGATGTCGCGCTCTTCCTCGGGGATACCGATGCCGTCATCGTCGATCGCGATTTCCACACCAGCGCGGGAACTAACGGCCGACAGCTGCACGCGCGTCGCGCCGCCGTGCTTGACCGCATTGGCGATCGCATTGTCAACCGCGAGCCGCAGCCCGGCGGGCAGGCCGACGATGATCACCGTCGGCGCGGGCACCAGCGAGACGTCGAGGTCGGGATAGATGCGCATCGCGTCGTGGGCGGCGCGGTCCAGCAGCTCGGTGATGTCGACCGGCACGTGGTCGTCGGATGTCGACAACTCGCCCTGCGCAAGGCGTTCCAGCGCGCCGAGGGTGGCCTCGATGCGGGACTGCGTTCGGATGACGTCGTTGATGACCTCTTTGCGTTGCTCGTCGGGCAGGTCCAGCGTGGCCAGCACCTCGAGGTTGGTGCGCATCGCGGTCAGCGGCGTGCGCAGCTCGTGCGCGGACACCGCGGAGAAGTCGCGCGCCGACGCCAGGGCCGCCTTGGTGCGGTCCTGCTCGTTCCAGATGCGCTGCAGCATGCCCTTGACCGCCTCGGCGATTTCGACGGCTTCCGTGGCGCCGCGCACCTCGACGTCGGGAGCTTCGTCGCCGGCGTCGATCTGCCGGGTCTGCTGCGCCAGCCGCTTCAGCGGCCGGACCGCGAAGGCGGCCAGCAGCCACCCGGCGAAGGTCGCGGCGCCGATGGCCAACGAACAGATGATGAGCACCCGGCGATGCAGGTTGTTGGTGTCGGCGATGGTGGCGTCATAGGTGGCCCCGACGGCGACCGACATCGGCTCGGGCGCGCGAATGTCCACGGTCCGCACCCGATACCGGACCCCGTTGACGTAGGTGTCCGCGTAGCCGGCGGGCAGCTGCGGAAGGACGACGTTGGCATTCGACGTCACCTGGTCGCCCTTGCGTACGGTGATCACGGCGTCCTGGTCGTTGGGTGACTTCGGGATCTCGTCGAGTCCACGAGGCAGGAACGGAATCGCGAACCCGGCCGCCTCGTCGAGCCTGCGGTCGAGGCGCTCCTTGCGGTCGCCGGTGATCCCGATCCACACCACCGTGCCGACGATGCCGACGACGATCGCCGCGGCGATGGCTGTCGCGAACGCCACGCGGGTGCGTAGCGAAGGAGTCCGGCTGAAGATCCGTGACAGCAGGTTCATCAGGAACTCGTCATGGTTTTCGGTTCTTCGCGCCGGCGCTCATCACTGCGTCCGAAGCACGAAGCCCACGCCGCGGACGGTGTGCAACAGCCGGGGCGCACCCCCGGCCTCGAGCTTGCGACGCAGGTAGCCGATGAACACGTCCACGACGTTGGTGTCGGCGGCGAAGTCGTAGCCCCACACCAGCTCCAGCAGCTGGGCCCGGGACAGCACCGCGGTCTTGTGTTCGGCGAGCACGGCCAGCAGATCGAATTCGCGTTTGGTGAGGTCGACGTCGACACCGTTGACGCGTGCGCGTCGGCCGGGGATGTCGACCTCGAGCGGGCCCACCGAGATGGTCTCCGACGAGAACGTGGCCGTCGCGCCCCTGCGGCGGAGCAGCGCCTTCACCCGCGCCACCAGCTCAGCCAGCACGAACGGCTTGACCAGATAGTCGTCGGCTCCCGCTTCCAGGCCGGCGACCCGGTCGTCGACCGAGCTGCGGGCCGAGAGCACGCAAACAGGCACGTCGTTGTCCATCGCGCGCAGCGCCGTCACCACGCTGACGCCGTCGAGCACCGGCATGTTGATGTCGAGCACGATCGCATCGGGCCTGGTCTCGGTGGCGCTGCGCAGCGCTTCTGCGCCGTCCTTCGCCGTCGATACGTCGAATCCGGACAGCCGCAGGCCGCGTTCCAGGGACGCGAGCACGTCGTCGTCGTCGTCGACAACGAGCACCCGGGGTGAAACAGCGCCACTGTCCATGCCGCCATCTTGCCTGATCGGGAACCTCGGAGGGGATAGGCGCGAGAAGGCCCCTGTATCACCTTTGCTGCGGTCCAATCACCGGGAAGTCACGGGAAGCTGAACGTTCGTCTGTTAGCAAAGCGACGGCATTGACCCGGTGCTAGCATCCCGAAATCATGCTGCCGCTCTCTCCGCGTCTGATTGTCGAGCCCGATGATGGCACCAAACCGGTACTGGAATTCATCAATTCGGCCCAAAACTCGCTCTTGATCAAGCAATTCAGCTTCACCGAGCCGAATTTGATAGCCGCCGTCATCGACAGGAAGAAGGCGGGCGTCGACGTCCGGGTCATGCTGAATGCGCAACGATCAGGCGGTGACCGGGCCAACGACGAGACGTACGAGCAATTCCAGAGCGCAGGAATAGCAGTCCAATGGGCGAGCTCCAAGTTCTACGTGACGCATGAAAAATCCATTGTCGTCGACGAGAAGGCCGCGCTCGTGGCCACGTTCAATCTCTGCGAGAAGTACTTCACTTTGACCCGCGACTACGGCGTGATCACCTACAACCCCTTTCATGTGGCCCAGATCGTCGAGGTCTTCAACGCCGATTGGGACCACCTCGACTGGGATTGCGGGGCATGGGAGGGCCTGCTCTGGAGCAACTCGAATTCCCGCTACCACATGGCCCAATTCATTGATATGGCCGAACATCGGCTGGACGTTCAGCACCCCAAATTCGTCGACGCGGTCATTCTCGAGCGGCTCGCGGCAGCCGCCGATCGCGGCGTCAAAGTCCACGTTCTCTGCGGCGGCAAACACGGGATCAGCGAATGGGACATTCTGGACACGTTCGCGTCGTTGCGCACATTGCGCCGGTTCGGCGCGAAGGTTCATAAACAGAAGAATCTGCGGGTGCACGCGAAACTGATCGTCGTTGACGATGCACACGCACTGGTCGGTTCGATGAATATCGATCGGAGCGCATTCGACCTGCGCCGCGAACTCGGCATCATGACCGACGACCCCGAACTCGTCGGCCGGCTCAAGCAGGTCTTCGAGTCCGACTGGGAGCTTTCGCATCACTACGACGCGCCGGACCCGCTCGATTCCACACAACACCACGAGGACGACTTCCCGCACGACCCAGACCTCATGCACGAGTGATCCATGAGTGAGACCGAGGCGGAGCACGAGAACGTCTCCCTGTTCGATCTCGCGTGGACGTTCAACCACATCGCGCTCGCGTCGTTCGGTGGCGGGCTGTCGGCGTGGTCACGAGAAGTCCTCGTGGTCGAAAAGGAGTGGATGGGCGAGGAGGAGTTTCTTTCCGCCATGACGATGTGCCGGATCCTGCCCGGTGCCAACCAGGTGAACATGGCGGTGTTCGTCGGCACCAAGATGAAAGGTGTCGCCGGTGCCCTCGCGGCACTGCTCGGCCTGACGCTGATGCCGCTGGTGTTCGTTCTCGTCATGGCGTTCATCTACTTCCGCTTCAAGGAGGTGCCCGCGGTCAAGAGCGTGCTGCATGGCGCATCGGCGGCGGCTGTCGCGATGACGATCGCGATGGTCATCCAGACCGGTCGCAAGTGTCTGACGTCGGTGGTGCCCGTGTTGTTGGCGCTCGCTTGCTTCCTGCTGAATGGCGTTCTGCGCTGGCCTCTTCCGGTGACCCTGTTGATCGTGGCGCCGCTCGCCTTGATCTGGGCGTGGCCGAGGAAAAGTGCGGCATGAGCACGTACCTACAACTGGCCGGGCTGTTCGCGTCGCTGTCGCTGTTGTCCATCGGCGGCGGAAACGCCGTGCTGCCCGAAATGCACATGCAGGCGGTGCGAGGTCATCACTGGCTGACCGACTCACAGTTCGCCGATGTCTTCTCGATCTCCCAAGCCGCTCCTGGGCCAAGCATTCTCATCGTCGCGCTCGTCGGCTACGGGGCTGGGCTGGAAGTCGGCGGCATTCCCGGCGCGATTCTCGGGGGAGTGATCTCCACCATTGCGATGGTCATGCCTGCGGCATCGCTGGTGTACGTCCTCACGCTGTTCTGGCAGAAGGCGCAGAAGTCACGGCTACGCGCCGCGGTCGAGAAGGGCTTCGCACCGCTGACCGTCGGCCTCATTCTGGCGACGTCGCTGGTGATGAGCCGGGCCGCCGATCATGATTGGCGCGCCTACCTTTTGACCGGCATCTGCACGGCGATCTTCGTGTTCACCAAGACCAATCCACTCATCGTGGTGGTCGCCGCCGGGGTGATCGGCTACTTCGGCGTGGTGTGACGCGGCGTCAGCTGCCCCCACATCCTCCGCCGCACCCACCGCCGCAGCCTCCGCCGCAGCCCGCGCCGCCACAGCCCGCGCCGCCGCAGCCGCCGAGTCCCGCGCTGCCGCTGCAGCTGGCATGGGGATCGCCGACACCGTCGCGGTTCAGCGTCAAGTCGTGCTTTTGCGCCATGTCGTTGTTCTGTGCCAGAACCAGGCCTCCGGCCCCCGCCGTCCACGCGGCCGCCGTCCACCCGCCGCCCGCGCCATACCTACGGGCCCACAGTGTCCTTCGGTCCTTGACCTTTCCCTTTCCATACACGGCCGCCGAACCGGGGGACACAACGCCGCGTGCGGGAGACCTGCGAGCGCGCGCCTTGTGGGGTCGCCTGGCCCGCCGTACCCCGACGACCACCGCCAGGGCGATCAATCCTGCCCCCACCGCGCCGATAATGACGGCGACGTCAGTCACATTCATGATCGAATGTTAGGGCGGTTTGCCCCGGCGACATAGAGTATCCGCATACGTCACCGGCGCAGAAATCAACTGGATCGGGCGAATGCCGTGGTCGCAGCGCTCGATCTGCCCGAGGCTGTGTTCAAGACGTGCCCGTGGGAGCCGCGGGATCTCGTCGAGAAAGGTTTGCGGCAGTGGCTGCGCTGCTGCGCTGCCGCGATGCGCGACAACCAGGTCATCGGGATGCCGTCGCACGCGGTGGACGAGGCCTGGCACGGCCTGATCCTTTGCACCGCAAGGTATTCGGCGTTCTGCCAGCAGGCGTACGGCCGGTTCCTGCACCACCACCCCGACGGCGGCGCTCCAGACAACGTGCTAGCTGCCACTCAGCCGATGCATGAGCAGCTTCGCCGGACGGTCATCGCGTGGTCGATGGTCGCGATGCCAGGGGAACAGTGCGTGCTTTGGGATCTCGACACGCACGTGGGCGTCGACGAACCGTGGGGCATCGACCCCGAGCGTGTCGCGGCGATCCAGGCCGACCTGAGCCGACTCGGCCAGGGAGTTTGAGACCGCGACACCCCGGGAAGCCATTGACCTCATCCATTGTTGAGGTTTTACGGTGAATCAATGAGCTTTGAAACAGTTGCCCGACAGTCCCTGCGCCTGCAGACCAAGGCCCGCGGGGGCGACCTGCGGTCGTTGGCCGACCGCAGGCTGCTCGGCCGCATCTGGCGCTTGTCCCGACGGCATCACCGCAGGCTGGCGGTGTTCGTCGGCATCAGCGTGGTCAGCGCGCTGCTCGGGCTGGCCACTCCGCTACTGGCGGGTCGGGTCGTGGACGAGATCGGCAAGGGCGCGGCGGGAGTGGTCGTTGCGCTGGCCGCGGTGATCGCGGCAGTCGCGGTGGCCGAGGCGGGCATATCGCTGGTGACGCGTTGGCTGTCGGCGAACATCGGCGAGGGCTTGATCCTCGACCTGCGAACCGCCGTCTTCGACCACGTGCAGCGCATGCCGGTCGCGTTCTTCACGCGCACCCGCACCGGCGCCCTGGTGAGCAGGCTCGGCAACGACGTGATGGGTGCGCAGCGGGCGTTCTCCGACACCTTCTCCGGCGTGATCACCAACATCGTCACGCTGACGCTGACGCTGGTGGTCATGCTGAGGATCTCGTGGCAGGTGACGCTGCTGTCGCTGGTCCTGATGCCGCTGTTCCTGTTGCCCGCCCGCTGGATCGGGCGGACCATGGCGCGGCTGTCCCGCGAGGCTGCGATCCACAACGCCACGATGAATACGCAAATGACCGAACGTTTTTCGGCGCCGGGTGCGACGCTGGTCAAGCTGTTCGGCAGCCCGGCCACAGAGTCGCGCGAGTTCGAGGTCCGGGCCGGACGCGTCCGCGACATCGGGGTGCGGACCGCGATGCTGCAGTCGGTATTCATGAACTCGCTGACGCTGATGTCGGCGCTCGCGCTGGCCCTGGTGTACGGGCTCGGCGGCGTGCTGGCGATCGGCGGGCACCTGCAGACCGGCGCCATCGTGTCACTGGCACTCCTGCTCACCCGCCTGTACTCGCCGCTGACGGCGCTGGCCAACGCGCACGTCGAGATCGCCAGTGCGCTGGTCAGCTTCGAGCGTGTCTTCGAGGTGCTCGACCTCGAGCCGCTCCTTCAGGAGAAGCCCGACGCGCGGGCGCTGCCCGACGGTCCGGTCACCGTCGACTTCGACGACGTGCGGTTCTCGTACCCGTCGGCCGACAAGGTCTCGCTTGCCTCCCTCGAAGAGGTGGCCGTGTTGGATGACCGCGGGGGAGACGAAGTGCTGCACGGCATTTCGTTCACCGCGCAGCCCGGCGAGATGGTGGCACTGGTCGGGTCGTCCGGGGCGGGCAAGTCGACGATCGCGTCGCTGATGGCGCGTCTCTATGACGTCGACAGTGGTGCGGTAAAACTCAACGGTGTCGACGTCCGCGATGTGACGTTCGCGTCGCTGAAGGACACCGTCGGCATGGTCACCCAGGACGGACACCTGTTCCACGAGTCGATCGGGTCGAATCTGCGGCTGGCCGCGCCCTCGGCGACAGATGACGAGCTGTGGCACGCGCTGGAGCGCGCCAGGCTGGCCGACGTCGTCGCCGCCATGCCCGACGGCCTCGACACCGTGGTGGGGGAGCGCGGCTACCGGCTCTCGGGTGGGCAGCGTCAGCGGCTGACCATCGCGCGCCTGCTGCTCGGCCGTTCCCGGGTGGTGGTGCTCGACGAGGCCACCGCGTCGCTGGACTCCGAGTCGGAGGCCGCTGTCCAGCAGGCACTGGCCGAGGCGCTGGCCGGCCGCACCTCGATCGTGATCGCCCACCGCCTCTCCACGGTTCGGGCGGCCGACACGATCCTGGTCGTCGAGGACGGCCGAATCGTGGAACGCGGCAACCACAAGCGGCTGCTGGCCCGTGGTGGGCGCTACGCCGCGCTCTACGAAACCCAGTTCGGCAGCCAGAGCGAAGCCGAGGATGTCGTAGCGGCGTGAGAGGCTGGGAGCACCCGTTATTGATTTGCCGCTCAGCGGATAATTGGAATTACTTTGACTGAATCGAATGTGGAGACGCTGCGCAGGGCGCCGGCGATAGCGTCGCCGCCTGCGCGCACGCGTACGGGCTCGGATCTGTGGCGGCTACTGCCGTACCTGATGCCCTATCGCGTGCGGTGGATCGCCATGATCTCCGTCGCGCTGCTGAGCCTTGTTGCCACCGTGGCGATTCCGCTGATGACCAAGGCCGTTATCGACGGCCCGGTGCGTCATCAGGACCAGCACGGCCTGTGGGTGCTCGGAGCCGCCGCGATGGGTGTCGGGATCTCCGAGGCGGTGCTGTGGTTCATCCGCCGGTGGCTGGTGGCACGCGGGACGATGGGTGTGGAAGCCGATATCCGCAAGGACCTCTACGCGCGGCTGCAGATCCTGCCGATGTCGTTTCACGGCCGCTGGCAGTCCGGGCAGCTGCTGTCGCGAATCATGAACGACCTGAGCACGATTCGCCGGTTCATGTCGTTCGGCATGGTCTTCCTGTTGCTCAACGTCATCCAGATCACCGTGGTGACGGCGATCCTGCTGGCCATGTACTGGCCGTTGGGGGTGGTCGTGCTGGTGTCGATCGTGCCGATCGCGGCGACGGTGCTGCACTTCCAGCAGGAGTACACCCGGCTGTCGCGGCTGGCCCAGGACCAGTCCGGCCACGTCGCAACGCACGTCGAGGAGTCGGCTCTCGGGCTGAGGGTGGTCAAGTCGTTCGGCCGCGAGGACTACGTCTACGACCGGTTCGACGAACAGCTCACCAACCTCTATGACACGCAGGTCAGCCGAGTATCGGTGTCGGCGAAGTTCTGGACGCTGTTGGAGGTCATCCCGAACCTCACGCTGATCGTCGTGCTGGGCTTCGGCGCGTATGCCGCCGGCCACGGCTACGTCACGATGGGCACGCTCGTCGCGTTCATCACGATGATGCTGTCGCTGGTGTGGCCGATCGCGTCGCTGGGCTTTCTGTTGTCGATGACGCAGGAGTCGTTCACCGCTGCGAACCGGATCGCCGAGATCTTCGATGCGCCCCGCGAGATCTCCGACGGGCCCGATGCGCAGACACCGAGCGGCGGCCGGCTCGAACTGGTCGACGTCGGCTTCCGCTTCCCTGATGCCAGGCAAGACGACTGGGCGCTGCGGCACGTCAACCTCACCGTCGAACCGGGTGAGACGCTGGCCCTCGTCGGGTCCACCGGGTCGGGCAAGTCGGTGCTCGCGGCCCTGCTGTCGCGGCTGTACGACGTGACCGAGGGCGAGATCCGCATCGACGGCCGCGACATCCGCGAGCTGTCGCTGCCCGCCCTTCGCCACGCGGTGGCAACCGCATTCGAGGATCCGACGCTGTTCTCCATGTCGGTCCGCGAGAATCTCGCGCTGGGCCGGGCCCCCGGCGATCCGGTGACCGACGAGCAACTCGACCAGGCCGTCGAGGTGGCCGCCGCACAGTTCGTGTATGACCTGCCGTTCGGACTCGACACCCGAATCGGAGAGCAGGGCATGAGCCTGTCCGGCGGCCAGCGCCAACGCCTTTCGCTGGCGCGCGCCATCGTCGCTGCGCCGAAGATCCTCGTGCTCGACGACACCCTGTCGGCACTCGACGTGCACACCGAGGCCGTCGTCGAGGAGGCGCTGCGCCGCGTGCTGCACTCGGTCACCGGCATCGTCGTCGCGCACCGGGCGTCGACCGTTCTGCTCGCCGACCGAGTCGCGCTCCTGCAGGACGGCACCATCACCGATGTCGGCACGCATTCCGAACTGCTCGCCACGGTGCCGCAGTACCGCTACCTGCTCGCCGCGGACGACGAACTCGACGACCGGGTCGAGCGGGCCTGCCCGTGGGAGGACGACGAGAGCCGCAGCAGGCTCGGTCAGGCCTATCGGGAGCAGGAAGCCACCGACGCCGCATGTGAGGCTCGGGACAGGCAGTTCGCGACCACGGAGGCCGAGGGCCGATGACCGCGACCGACACCACCCGAGTCGACGTTCCCGACGATCCGGAGCAGCAGCCCGTCGACCGCTGGCGCGGCAGGTTCGACGAGCACCGCGACGACGACCTGCCCATCGACGAGGCACTGCCGCGCAGGCGGGAGGCCCGCGCGCTGCTCGTCTCGCTGCTGTGGCCGTTCCGCTGGACCGTCGCGTTCCTGGCGAGCGTCGTCGTGGTGGAAAACGCTGCGCGCCTTTCGGTTCCGCTTCTTGTCCAGCGCGGCATCGATCACGGCATCCCGCCGATCGTCGACGGCGGGCCGCCGCGCACCCTCATGACGATCGTCGCCGCGCTGGGCGTAGTCGTGGTGGTGCAGGCCGTCAGCCGGATGTTCTTCCTCCGCCGGTCGGGACGAATCGGACAGAAGGTGCTGCTGGAGTTGCGCCGTCGGGTGTTCCGTCACTTCCAACGTCTGGACATCGCGTTCCACGACCGCTACACGTCGGGGCGGGTTGTCAGCCGCTCGACCAACGACGTCGAAGCCATCCAGGACATGCTCGAAACGGGTTTCGACAGCCTGATCACCGCGGTCCTCACGTTGGTCGGCACCTCGATCCTTCTGGTTGCGCTCGACGTGCGGCTCGGGCTGATGTGCCTGGCCGCGTTCCCGATCCTGGTCGCGCTGGTCTGGTGGTTCCGCAATGAGTCCGCCAAGACGTACCGCAAGGTCCGCGAGAGCGCGGCGCTGGTGATCGTGCAGTTCGTCGAGACGATGACCGGCATCAAGGCCGTGCAGGCGTATCGGCGCGAACCGCGAAACCAGCAGATCTTCGAAGACATCGCCGACCGGTACCGCGCCGACAACGAGAGAACCTTCACGCTGCTGGCGATCTTCATGCCGGGCGTGAAGCTGGTCGGAAACATCACCACCGGCGTGGTGCTGCTCTACGGCGGCTACCGGGTGCTGCACGGGCAGATGACGATCGGCACCCTGGCGGCCTTCCTGCTGTACCTGCGGATGTTCTTCGAACCGATGCAGGAGATCTCGCAGTTCTTCAACACGTTCCAGTCCGCGTCGTCGGCGTTGGAGAAACTGGCGGGTGTGCTGGCCGAGCAGCCTGGCATCAAGGACCCGGCTCAACCGGTGAAGCTCACCTCGGTGCGCGGCGACGTCGCGTTTCACGATGTGGACTTCTCGTATGTGCCCGACCGTCCGGTGCTGCCGGACCTGAACTTGACCGTGCCCGCGGGCCAGACCGTCGCGCTGGTCGGCACCACCGGCGCGGGTAAGACCACCATCGCCAAACTCATTGCGCGGTTTTATGATCCGAAGTCCGGATCGGTCACGCTCGACGGTATCGATCTTCGCGACCTCTCGCAGAGCGACTTGCGGCGCCATGTAGTGATGGTCACCCAGGAGAACTTCATGTTCGACGGGACTGTCGCGGACAACATCAGGTTCGGCCGGCCCGACGCGACCGACGAGGACGTGCGCGGCGCAGCTGCTGCCGTCGGCGCGGACCGGTTCATCGACTCGCTGCCCGACGGCTACGACACCGACGTCGCCAAACGCGGCGGCCGGCTGTCGGCGGGCCAGCGCCAGCTCGTCGCGTTCGCGCGGGCGTTCCTCGCCGATCCCGCTGTGCTGATCCTCGACGAGGCCACGTCCTCGCTCGACATCCCGAGCGAGCGGATGGTGCAGCGGGCGCTCGAGACGGTACTCGCCGACCGCACGGCGCTGGTCATCGCGCACCGGCTGTCGACCGTCGAGGTGGCCGACCGGGTGCTCGTGCTCGAGCACGGCCGCATCGTCGAGGACGGCCCGCCCGACGAGCTGATCCACCGCACCGACGGCCGCTATGCGGCGCTACACAGGGCGTGGATCGAGTCGCTGGCCTGACGGTGCGCGGTCAGTCGCGCCGCACCGTCAACCGAGGAGCTTCTCGAGCTTGTCGTTGGTGGACTTCAGTTGGGACCGCAGGACCCCGATGATCTTCTCCCTTGCGCGCGGGCTGACCGCGGCCGTCGCATGGCTGAGGATGTTCAGCCGGGCCGTGTCGAGCCAGGCCATCATCTCCGGTTCGTCGAACCACCGGAGCTGATTCCCGTTGTACGTCAACATCATTCGCAGCCAGTCCAGCGGAACCTCGGGGTTCGGAATGGGCCGGCACAGCGAGTTCCTGGTTTCGTCGTCGGCGTAGGTCGCCTCGACGTGCGCGATCAGGGCCGCACTGAACACCGGCTGGCAGGTGCGAACGGTCTGCAGGGTGATGAGGTCGCCGTCGAACACGGTGGTGACCTCGCGACGGCCCAAACCCACTGCGGTGCAGTCGATGTGCAGCGTCGATCCCTCGATCGGCAACGATCCTTCGTCGAGCACGACACGCTCCGCTTCGATCGCCTTGATGTGGCCCATCCGCACCACGTCCTCGACCCGTCGCAGCTGGTCGAGTTCGGCCTGCGACACGATGGCGCAGCGGTACATCTCCGGCTTGACCGACTCGTCGATCCGCAGCAGACATCCGGCGTCGGCGAGGCGGGCGAAGAGATCGTCGACCGACTCGGCGAGCGCGACGGACCTCAGCTGGGCGGAGACGTCGGCCAGCACCTTCTTGGCGAACTGTGGCCCGGGCTGGACGGCGGCGCGGTTCAGCAGCCAGGCGTCGCGGGGCCTGATCCAGGTCAGCCGTTCCGGCTCGATGCCGTTTTCCAGCAGCCACAGGCAGGTGTCCATGGCCGTCTTGCCCGCGCCGGCGATCACGTAGCGCTCGCGAGCCGCGCACCTCGGCAGGTCGTTCGGCGGTATGCAGTCGACTCCCGGCGCGAGGTCGTAGGGCGGTGGCCGCATCGCCGGCACCATCACACAGACAAAGGTCGTGTCGACGATCCGCTTGCGAGCGGTGACGTGGACGTCGTCTCCGCCGACTGTGCGGATCCGGCCGTCGCCGAGGTACTCGCTCATCGGAAAGTACGAAACCCGCCCCGTCGGCAGCAGTTGTTGCTGCATCACCGCGTCGAAGTAGGTACACACCTCCGCGCCGCCGGCCAACTCGTAGAAACCCTTGTTCAACCCGGTCCGGTCGATCGTGTCGCTGCCGAGCGGTCGCGAGTTCACGCCGTAGTAGGCCGACGGCTGATGCAGCCGCACAAACGGGTAGGCGGTGGTCCAGTGCCCACCCGGCTGGGGGTTGCGGTCGACGACCACCACGCTCGCAGTGGTCTCGCTGACCAGGGTGTCGACGAACGCCATCGCGGTGGCGCCGGCGCCGATGACCAGGTAGTCGGCCTCGATGGTCGCCAAACTGCCCGTCCTAACCGGCCACGCCGTCGTCGCCCTGCCGGTGATGCTATCGGTGTCGGTGACCTTCTCTGCGTGGTTCCGATGTCACCGCGTCAGCGGTAGACCAGTCCGCTGAGCCGCCAGGCCAGCGCGCGGTTCACTGCGGGAATCCGTCCGACGATGCTGAACACGGCGTTGCGAAACGGACGCACGACGCGAGGCAGTGTCGCGAGCCGCGTCAGCCGGTCCGTCATCGTCACGACATCACGCGCGATCGGGCGCCGCGCCGCGCTGTAGTCGTCGAGCAGGGAGTCCGGCCCGCCGGCAAGGACGGCGGACAGTGCGTCGGCCACGGCGACCGCGTCCTGGATGCCGAGGTTCATGCCCTGACCCCCGGCCGGACTGTGCACGTGTGCGGCATCGCCTGCGAGAAGGAGCCGCCCGGCGCGGAACGTGTCGGCGACGCGGTGGTGGATGCGGAAGCGGGATCCCCAGATGACGTCCGTGACGACCATCCGACCCTTGCCGGGTCCGCGGCTGTCCAGCATGTCCTGAATGTAAGCCGCCGAAGGGTTTTCCGGTGCTTCCGGAACCGGGGCGACGATCCGGTAGACGTCGCCGGGCAGTGGTGCGACGACGGTCAGACCCGCAGTCGCCCAGTACAGGATCACTTCGTCGGCGGGCACGTCGCCCGCGAGCCGCACATCGGCCAGGAGGAACGACTCGCCGTATGCGCCGCCGTGGAAGCCGATGCCGGCCCCATCGCGCACGGTGCTGTGGATGCCGTCGGCGCCGACCGCGTAGCGCGCCCGGATGACATCGCCGTCCTCAAATGAGGCCGTGACGCCGTCGGCGTCCTGCTCGATGGAGATCAGCGTCTTGGGCCGGAGCACGGAACCGCCGAGCTCGGTCAGCCTGTCGAGGAGCAGCCGTTCGGTGGTCGACTGGGGAGCCATCAGCGAGTAGGGGTATTCGGTCGGCAGCGGGCCGAAGTCGATCGGGACGAGGGTGCGCCCGCGGTCACGGATGCTGAACCGCGGCGCTTGGATGCCCTCCTTCACGAGTCGGCGGGCTACGTCGAGGTCTTCGAGCACCTCGAGGCTGCGGGCGTTGACCACGGCGGCGCGCGACGTGTTGGCGCCTGCGGCCTGCCGGTCCACCACGATGGCGCTGATACCCCGGCTGACCAGCGACGCGGCCAAGGTCAATCCGGTAGGTCCTGCCCCGATGATGAGGACGTCAGTGCTGTTCATTTTCGTCTCCTTTTAGTTATGCCAACACTTGTTGGCATAACTATGTTCCAGAAAACTCGCCATGTCAACAGTTGTTGGCCTACATTTGTTGGCATGCGTAGATCCTCTGCTGAAACCAAGGCGGTGATCCTGGCCGCGGCCAAGGACCGATTCGCACAATCGGGCTTCGAGCGCGCCACCATTCGCGCGATCGCCGCCGACGCCAACATCGACCCGTCGATGGTGATGCGGTACTTCGGCAACAAGGACCAGCTGTTCGCCGCGGCGGCCGACTTCGACCTCGACTTTCCCGACCTGTCGAACGTCGAACCGGACCAGACCGGCGCGGCGCTGGTGGCGCATTTCATGAATCGGTGGGAACGCGACGAGGCGCTGATCGTGCTGCTTCGGTCGAGCACCACCAACGCCGAGGCGGCACTGCGTATGCAGGCGATCTTCGCTGCCCAGCTGTTGCCGGAGATCGCCAAGGTGAACGCCGCGGAGCCCGCGCGCAGCGCAGGCCTGGTCGCATCACAGATGCTCGGACTGGCGCTCTGCCGGTATGTACTGAAGCTGCCGCCGATCGTCGCCATGTCGCGCGACGAGGTGGTGTCCTGGCTGGGGCCAACCGTCCAGCGCTACCTCGAGTAGTCGACGACAATGGCCCTATGTCCGCCGCTGACATCTCGTGTCTTGCCGCGCGACGCACCGCTGCCGGGTTGGCCGCGACGTCGGCGGTGCTGCACGGAGTGATGCTCGGCCACGCGGGCAGCATCGCGGCGACAGCGTTGATCGCGGCCATGGTCGGTGCGTGCCTGTACTGCGCGCGCGAACTGTGGCTGTGCGGAACGACGCGGGCGTGGCGCCTTGTGGCCGTGATGAATCTGGCCATGGTCGCTGTGCATCTGCCGATGTCCGCGGGACATCACGCGACGCATCCCTCGGTCACGACGGCCGCGTCGCCGTCGGCGATCATGGCTGCGGCGACTGTGCTTTCGATGGTCGAAGTCGTGATCGCCGTGGCCGTGCTGTGCTACCGCAGCCGTGGTACCGCAGGCGCGCTGAGGGGTGTTTCGGCGTCCGGCAATAATCAGCGGTGATGTGGACTCCGACGCTTGTCCTGATCGCCCTCACCACGATCGCGTCCTGTGTCTCGCTGGGTGGCGGGCTTTATGAATTCCTCGTCGTCGACCCGTACTGGCCCAAGCGGCCGGGGATCATCCAACCGACCCACGGCGGCATCTCCCGGCGGCGGTTCTGGATTCCCGCGCACTCGATTTTCGAGGTGTTGCTGATCGTCGCCCTCGTCGTCGGCTGGAGCGACGCTCCGGTGCGGATCGCGCTCCTCGTCGCGCTCGTCAGCCATGCGGCGATGCGGATCTGGTCGTTCGTCGAGTTCGTGCCCAAGGCGGTGGCGTTCGAGAAGGCCGACCCCGCCGTCGTCGACGAGGCCGCAGCGGTCCGGTGGACCCGCCGCAGCCTGTTGCGGATGCCACTGGACCTGATCACCTGCGCAGCGATGCTGGCAGCGCTGGTCTCAGCCGCAGCTACCTGAACGCCCCCGCGCAGACAACTGACTGCTGTGTGACCTGAACGCCTAGCGTCCAAATCTGCGCTAGGGCTCAGATCTCGGGTAGGCCGATGCAGCGGTAGCGGGCCAGGCGTGCGTCCAGCCGCTGGGCGTCGGGGATCGCGCGCAGCCGGTGCAACTCGCCCGCGATGGTGGCCGACAGCCGCTTGGTGAACTCGACGGGTTCGTCCGCGGCGTCGGGATGCTCGGGCACGACGACGTCGACGATCCCGTCGCGCAGCAGATCCACCGACCGAATGCCTTGGGCAGCAGCCAATTCCGCCGCATGGTCGACATCGCGGTACACGATTGCGCTTGCGCCTTCCGGTGGCAGCGGCGCCAGCCAACCGTGCAGCGCCGCCAATACCCGGTCCGCGGGCACCATCGCCAGCGCAGGCCCGCCGCTGCCCTGACCGAGCAGCACGGAAACCGTCGGCGTATCGAGGGTGACGAGCTCGGCCAGGCAGTTGGCGATCTCGCCGGCCAGGCCGCCCTGTTCGGCCTCCGCGGACAGCGCGGGTCCGGCGGTGTCGATCACCAGAACCAGCGGCAGCTTCAGCCCGGCGGCCAGTGCCATGCCGCGCCGGGCCTCGCGCAGCGCGGCCGGGCCGACGAGGCCGCCCACGACGCGCTGTTGGCCGAGCACGACCGCGGGCTGGCCACCAAACCGGGCCAGCGCCAGCAGCGTCGTCGCGGCCTCACCCAGGCCCGTTCCGGACAGCAGCACCCATTCGGTGGTGCCGTACCGCAGCAGTTGCGCGACGCCGGGGCGGTCCGGCCGTCGCGACGCCACTACCGACTCCCAGGCGGGCACGTCGGGCAACGGCTCGGCCTGCGGCTCCGGCGGCGGCGGGTCGGGCGCGTCGGCGACCACCTTCAGCGCGCGGTCCAGCATGCCGCGAAGGCGTTCGAGCGGGATCACCGCGTCGATGACGCCGTGCCGCTGCAGATTCTCGGCGGTCTGAATGCCGGACGGAAACGGCTCGCCGTAGAGGTGCTCGTACACGCGAGGCCCGAGGAACCCGATGAGCGCGCCCGGTTCGGCAACCGTGATGTGCCCGAGTGACCCCCACGACGCGAACACCCCGCCGGTGGTGGGATGGCGCAGATACACCAGGTAGGGGAGATGCGCGCGCTTGTGCAGCTCGACGGCGGCGGCGATCTTCACCATCTGCAGAAAGGCGACGGTGCCCTCCTGCATGCGGGTGCCGCCCGAGCTCGGCGAGGCCAGCAGCGGCACTCGTTCCGCGGTCGCCCGGGCCACGGCGGCCGTGATCCGTTCCGCGGCGGCCACCCCGATCGAGCCGGCCAGGAAGTCGAACTCGCACGCCACCACAGCGACGCGCCGTCCGAAGACGGTGCCTTCGCCGGTGACCACCGATTCGTCCAGACCGGTAGCGGCCGCGGCCTCGTCCAGCTCGCGGCGATACTCGTCGTTGGTTGCGACGGGCAGCGGCGGGGCATCCCAGCTGATGAAGGATCCGTCGTCCAGCACCGCGTCCCGAAGCTGTAGGGCGCCGATCCGGCTCACAGGGAGACCCTAATGGCTGCGTTACAAAGCAATCTGGGAGATGTCAGTGTGTCGTGCAACCCTCGCAGTGAGATGACTAGGCACACAACTTTCCGCTTTTGCTTAGACCCCACCGATGACCAGCGGCATGCGCTGACTCGGCATGCAGGGGCTGCGCGGTTTGCCTTCAATCAGTGCCTGCGCATGGTCAAGGACGCCGCAGACGCACGCATCGAGAATCACTCCGCGGAGCTGCCGTGGACTGGTTATGACCTGATCAATGCGTTCAACGCTTGGAAGAAGACCTCAGATGCGGGACGAATATTCGCCGTCGGTAGAGGTGATCTACCGGAGCTGGTGGTAACTGGCTTGGCATGGCGCACCGAAGTGTGCCAACAGGTACTTGAAGAAGCTGCGGTCGACTGTGGCCGCGCGCTCGCAGCATGGTCACGGTCGCGCAGCGGCAAACGAAAGGGACGGCGGGTCGGGTTCCCTCGATTCAAGAGAAAGGTTGGTTCGACACAGTCTTTTCGATTGCGAAACAGAGAGATCAGAGGTCGCCGTCCTGCTGTCCGTGTCGGTGACAATGGCCGGCCACGCTCAGTCACTCTGCCCGGTCTGGGGTTGTTGCGTGTGCACGACGACACACGGCGGATACGGCGACTGCTTAGGAAGGGTCGGGCACGAATTGTGTTCGCCACGGTCAGACACCATGGCGGCCGCTGGTGGGTCTCGCTCAATGTCGAGGCAGCTGACTTACACCAAGACAGACAGCATCTCGATCGGGCGGAGCATGACCATGGCGGATGGGTGGGAGTGGATCGTGGGCTGTCGGCTCTTGTCGTTGCTGTCCAGGCTGATGGAACAGAAGTATTGCGGGTCGAGTCTGCGCCAAGACCGCTCGCACACGGCTCGCGGCGCCAACGTCGCTTGGCGAAGTCACTCGCTCGTAAGGTGAATGGATCGAATAACCGTCGCGATGGGGTTGCCCGGTTAGCCCGCCATTACTACCGCATCGCGAATGTGCGGCGAAATTTTCTTCATGCGGTCTCCAACGAGTTGGTCAAAACTCACGACCGACTGGTTATCGAAGACCTCAACATCGTCGGCATGTTGGCTAACCGCTGCTTGGCCAAATCCATCGTCGACGCCAGCTGGGCCGAACTCGCCCGGCAGCTAACGTACAAGCTTCAGTGGCGCAACGGACAGATTGTGGTGGCCGACCGCTGGTATCCATCGAGCCAAAGGTGCTCGCGCTGCGGCTCTATAAACCGTGCTCTATCCCTTGCAGATCGTCTGCATACCTGTCAATGCGGTCTCTTATTAGATCGCGACCGCAACGCTGCGGCCAACCTCGCGCAGTGGGGCGTCAGAGGTGCAGATTCGATTTTTCCCCGGACCCCCAAGCATGGGGCCGGGTTATCAACGCCCGCCGACGGGGAGGCGCTGGCCAGCAGTCTAACTGCTGGTGAAACTGTCCCGAATGACGCGGGAACCGATGTTCGCACAGCATTTGCTGTGTGAATGACGACGCCCGAGAAGGGCGGTGTCGAGCACCCGAGATGAGTCGCTTGGCACGCTTCAATAGGCTGGACGGCATGATTGGTGTGACCCGCGACGGCCACGTGATGACCCTGGAGATGCAGCGCGCAGAGCGCCGCAACGCGCTGAACGGCGAGCTTGTCGACGGCCTGCGCGAGGCGATCGAGAAGGCCGCCGCCGAAGACGTCCGCGCGATCGTGCTGACCGGCCAGGGCCACGTGTTCAGCTCGGGTGCCGACCTCACCGACCCCGCAGGGGTGGCCGACGAACTACCCGACAAGGCCAAGGCGCTGAACATCGCCATCGATCAGGCACCGATTCCCGTCATCGGCGCGATCAACGGGCCCACGATCGGTGCAGGCGTCATTCTGTCGATGATCTGCGATCTGCGCGTCGTCGCGCCCGAGGCCTACTTCCAATTTCCTCTCGCGAAATACGGTCTGGCGCTGGATAACTGGAGCATTCGACGGTTGACGTCGTTGGTCGGCGCCGGCCGGGCCAGGGGCATGCTGTTGGCCGCCGAACGGCTCACCGCCGATGTCGCCCTGCAGACCGGGATGGCCAACCGCATCGGAACGCTGGCCGATGCACAGGCCTGGGCCGCCGAGCTTGCGGGTTACGCTCCGCTGTCGCTGCAGCATGCCAAGCGGGTGCTCAACGACGACGGCGCCTACGACGAGCCGAGGCCCGAGCACACCGAGCTGTTCGACCGCGCGTGGTCGAGCCAGGACGTCATCGAGGCGCAGGTGGCACGCATCGAGAAGCGGCCGCCGAACTTCAAGGGGGCCTGACCACCGATGCTGGGTGCGGCACTGCGATTCGCGGTCGGGACGGCCACCGTCGCCGCCAGCAGCTGGGTGCTGCGGGCGGTGCAGGGCTCACCCGCCGCCGTCGGTGCCCGCCCCGACGAGATCTGGCCGGTCGCTCGGCGGTCGCCGAATTTTCAGGACGGTGCCTTCGTCAACATCGACCCGGCGTCGTCGATCAACCTTGAATCCGAAGAGCAGCGAATGCTGATTTGGGAGCTGATCGGGTCGCGTATCTCGACGCGACCACGCAAACCGATCCCGCTGGCTGTGCCGCCGAAGGTAGACACCACACCGCTCGACCTCGGGGCCAGCTGGTTCGGCCACTCCTCGGCGCTGGTGGAGGTCGACGGCTACCGAGTGCTGACCGACCCGATATGGAGCCGACGGTGCTCGCCGTCGCGGACGGTCGGGCCGGAGCGGATGCACGAGGTGCCGGTGCCGATGGAGGCGCTGCCCGCCCTGGACGCGATCCTGATCAGCCACGACCACTACGACCACCTGGACATCGACACGATCGTCACCCTTGCCCATACGCAGCGGGCGCCGTTCGTGGTCCCGCTCGGAGTCGGCGCACACCTGCGCAAGTGGCGAATTCCGGACAACCGGATCGTCGAGCTCGACTGGCACGAGAGCCATCGAATCGACGACCTGACGCTGGTGTGCACCCCCGCCCGGCATTTCTCCGGGCGGCTGTTCACCCGTAACACCACGCTGTGGGCGTCGTGGGTGATCATCGGACCCCGCCACCGCGCGTTCTTCGGCGGTGACACGGGCTACACGAAGAGTTTTGCCGAAATCGGCATGGACCACGGGCCGTTCGACCTGTCGCTGATGCCGGTCGGCGCGTACCACCCCGCGTGGCCCGACATTCACATGAATCCGGAGGAGGCGGTGCGCGCCCACCTCGACATCGCGGAGGCCGGCAAGGGGCTGCTGTTGCCCATCCACTGGGCGACGTTCCGGCTCGCCCCGCACCCGTGGGCCGAGCCCGTCGAGCGGTTGCTTGTGGCGGCTGATGCGGCGGGTGTCGAGGTGGCAGTGCCTCGGCCGGGGCAACGAGTCGACCCGACGGCGCCCGACGAGGCGCCATCGACGTTCGACCCGTGGTGGCAGCAATAACCGGATAGCGTGCTGGCTGTGATCCGAGCCAGCACCGCGTTTGCGCACTTGGTCGTTCTGGCCGCAGCGATATCGCTGCTGGCGGCGTGCGATTCAGGACCGGCCGAAGGGCCGAAGCCATCGGCGCAAGAACCGAAGCCGACGCTGTCCGACGTGCCGCCGCCGTTGGTGCCCGCCATGCCGCTGCCGGAGAACGCGGTTGACAACGCGGTCGCCAAGCTGGACGGCATCGCCGAGGACCTGATGAAGAAGTCCGGCATCCCCGGTATGGCGGTCGCCGTCGTGCACGGCGGAAAGACGGTCTACGCCAAGGGCTTCGGGGTCAAGGACATCAAAACGGGCGAGAAAGTCGATCCGGACACCGTGTTCCAGCTGGCGTCGGTGTCCAAGTCCATCTCGTCGACGGTGGTCGCCCATCAGGTGGGCGTGAATGCGATCGGCTGGGACACGCCGATCGTGTCGAAGCTGCCGTGGTTCGCGCTTGCGGATCCTGCCGTCACCCAGATGGTCAGCGTCGGGGACATGTTCTCGCACCGGTCCGGGCTGCCCGACCACGCCGGTGACATGCTCGAGGACCTCGGTTACGACCGCCGCTATGTGCTCGATCGACTCCGCGATCAGCCGCTCGACCCGTTCCGAATCTCCTACGCCTACACAAACTTCGGGTTGACCTCTGCTGCCGAGGCGGTGGCCGCCGGAGCAGGCAAGTCGTGGGAGGACCTCGCCGACGAGGCGGTGTTGAAGCCGCTCGGCATGACGTCGGCGAGCTTCCGGTTCTCCGACTTCGAGGCGAAGCCGAACCGCGCTGTCGGGCACATTCACGTCGACGGCAAGTACGAACCGCGCTACGTCAGGGATCCGCAGCCTGAGGCGCCTGCGGGCGGGGCCAGCTCGTCGGTCAACGACATGACGCATTGGCTGGCGATGATGCTCGCCAACGGCAGCTACGACGGTAAGCAGATCGTCGATCCGAAGGCACTGCTGCCCGCCATCACTCCACAGATCGTGTCGAGCCCCGCAAGCGAGCCCGCGATGCGGTCCGGCTTCTACGGCTTCGGTTTCAACGTCGGCACGACGTCGGCCGCGCGCACCGAACTCAGCCACTCCGGGGCGTTCGAACTCGGGTCGGGCACGAACTTCGTGATCCTGCCGTCCGCCGACGTGGCGATCGTTGCGCTGACGAACGCCACCCCGTCCGGCGTGCCCGAGGCGCTCAACGCGCAGTTCGCCGACCTCGTGCAGTTCGGTGAGGTCCGAGAGGAGTGGTACAAGCTGTACAACGGGCTGTTGGCTCCGTTGGAGAAGCCGGTCGGTTCGCTGGTCGGCCAGCAGCCACCGCCGAATCCCGCGCCCGGCGCGCCGCTGGCGTCGTACGTCGGGACCTACCACAACGACTACTGGGGCCACGCCCGCGTCAGCGAGATGGACGGCAGGCTGCAACTCGAGCTGGGATCGAAACTCAATGTGCCGCTCACCCATTGGGACGGCAACGTGTTCACCTACGAGTGGGTCAGCGAGAACTCACCGCCGGGCTCGATTTCCAAGGCGACGTTCGACGGCGCCAAGCTGACGCTCGAGTATTACGACGACCTCGGCAAGGGGACGTTCACCCGATGACGGCTGTTGTCGCCGCCGGGCTGTCCGATGCCGACGTCGCGCAGCGGATAGCCGAGGGTAAAACCAACGACGTTCCTGCCCGGGCGGCGCGCAGCGTCTCGGAAATCGTGCGGGCCAACGTCTTCACCCGGATCAATGCCATCCTCGGTGTGCTGTTGGTCATCGTGCTGTCGACGGGCTCGGTGATCAACGGCGCGTTCGGACTGTTGATCATCGCCAACAGTGCGATCGGCATCATCCAGGAGCTGCGCGCCAAGCGGACGCTCGACAAACTCGCCATCGTCGGGCAGGCGAAACCGTTGGTGCGCAGGCAGTCCGGGACCGAGGCGCGAGGGCCCAGCGAGGTGGTGCTCGACGACATCATCGAACTCGGCCCCGGGGACCAGGTCGTCGTCGACGGCGACATCGTCGAGGAGACCAACCTGGAAGTCGACGAGTCGCTGCTCACCGGCGAGGCCGACCCGATCGACAAAGACGCGGGCGACAAAGTGATGTCGGGCAGCTTCGTCGTCTCGGGCGGTGGCGCCTACCGCGCCACCAAAGTCGGCCGCGAAGCCTACGCCGCCAAGCTGGCCGAAGAAGCCAGCAAGTTCACGTTGGTCAAATCCGAACTGCGCAGCGGCATCAACAAGATCCTGCAGTTCATCACCTACCTGCTTGTCCCCGCGGGACTGCTGATCATCTACACGCAGCTGTTCACCACCGGCGCGGGCTGGCGCGAGTCGGTGCTGCGCACCGTCGGTGCACTGGTTCCGATGGTGCCCGAGGGGCTGGTGCTGATGGCGTCGATCGCGTTCGCCGTCGGCGTCGTCCGGCTCGGGCGACGGCAGTGCCTGGTCAACGAGTTGCCCGCCATCGAGGGCCTGGCCCGCGTGGATGTGGTGTGCGCCGACAAGACCGGCACACTCACCGAGAACGGCATGCGGGTATCGGATCTCAAGCGGCTCGACGAAAGCGACGTCGGCGAAGTGCTGGCGCAATTGGCCGCCGACGACCCACGGCCGAACGCCAGCATGCAGGCGCTCGCCGAGGCGTACAAGATGCCGCCGGGTTGGACCGCGACGGCGACCGCGCCGTTCAAGTCGGCGACCAAATGGAGCGGATCGTCCTACGGCGACAACGGAAATTGGTTGATCGGGGCACCCGACGTGCTGCTCGACCCGGCCTCGCCCACCGCCGAGGAGGCGGAGCGGATCGGCTCGCAGGGCCTGCGGGTACTGCTGCTCGGGTCCAGCGATCTGCCCGTCGATGATCCCGGTGCGCCGGGCACCGTGACTCCGGTCGCCCTGGTGGTGCTTGAACAGCGCGTTCGCCCCGACGCCCGCGACACGCTGGATTACTTTGCTTCCCAGAAGGTTTCGGTCAAGGTCATCTCCGGCGACAACGCGGTGTCGGTCGGGGCGGTCGCGGGTTCGCTCGGCCTGGAGGGCGAGACGATGGACGCCCGCGAGCTCCCCCATGAGCCCGGCCAGCTGGCCGACACCCTCGAGGAGTACACCACGTTCGGCCGGGTCCGGCCGGACCAGAAGCGCGCGATGGTCCACGCGCTGCAATCGCGCGGGCACACCGTGGCGATGACGGGCGACGGTGTGAACGACGTGCTGGCTCTCAAGGATGCCGACATCGGCGTGGCGATGGGTTCGGGCAGCGCGGCGTCACGGGCCGTCGCCCAGATTGTGCTGTTGGACAACAAGTTCGCGACGCTGCCGCACGTCGTCGGCGAGGGCAGGCGGGTGATCGGCAACATCGAACGGGTGTCCAACCTGTTCCTCACCAAGACGGTGTACTCGGTGCTGCTGGCCGTTCTCGTCGGCCTTGCCGGGCTGGCATCCAAGATCTTCGGCACCGATCCGCTGCTCTTCCCGTTCCAGCCGATCCACGTGACGATCGCCGCGTGGTTCACCATCGGCATTCCGGCGTTCATCCTGTCGCTGGCGCCCAACAGCGAGCGGGCGCACCCCGGCTTCGTGCGCCGGGTGATGACGTCGGCGTTGCCGTCCGGCCTGGTCGTCGGCGCGGCCACATTCACGTCCTATCTGCTGGCCTATCAGGGCCACGAGGCAAGTGAAATGGAGCAGACGCAGGCGTCCACGGCGGCGTTGATCACGTTGCTGGTGGCCGCGGTCTGGGTGCTGGCCACCGTCGCGCGGCCGTATGAGTGGTGGCGGGTGGCGCTGGTCGCCTTTTCCGGGTTGGCCTACGTGGTCATCTTCTCTATACCGCTAGCTCAGAAGATGTTCATGCTCGATCCGTCCAACCTCGCGGTGACGTCGGTGGCGCTGGCTATCGGGGTCGGCGGTGCCGCACTCATCGAGATTTTCTGGTGGGTGCAGGGTGCATTCTTGGGTGAACAACGACGGCTCTGGAAATAGCTGTCTGCTCCTCGCGCCAGCGCTCGTCGGCGCTGTAGGGTGAGGCCCATGGGATTTCTAGACAAGGTGAAGAGCCTGGTATCGCAGAACGCCGACAAGGTGGACACGGCGATCGACAAGGCCGGCGACATCGTCGACCAGAAGACCCAGGGCAAGTACGCCGGCCAGGTCGACAAGGTCCAGGACGCAGCCAAGAAGGCCGTCGACAAGACGGATCCGCAAACACCCTGACACATGGCGAAACTCTCCGTCTCCGTTGACGTTCCGTTGCCGCCGGAGAAGGCGTGGGAGTGCGCGTCAGACCTGTCCCGGTACAAGGAATGGCTGACCATTCATCGGGTCTGGCGCAGCAAGCTGCCCGAAACCCTGGAGAAGGGGGCGATCGTCGAGTCGATCGTCGAGGTGAAGGGCATGCCCAACCGGATCAAGTGGAACATCGTGCACTACAAACCGCCGGAGGCCATGACCCTCAACGGGGATGGCAGGGGTGGCGTCAAGGTGAAGCTAATCGGGAAGGTCAAGCCCTCGGGCGACGGCTCGACGGTCACGTTCGACGTCCACCTCGGCGGTGCGGCACTATTCGGCCCGATCGGCATGGTGGTTGCCGCGGCACTGCGCGGCGATATCCAGGAGTCGCTGTACAAGTTCAAGAGCGTGTTCGCCTCGGCCGCTTGAGGTTAGCGGCGAAAACGCCGGGTGACGAGCTTGCCGAACTCCGCTGTCGACCTGCGTACCGACTCGAATTCGAGCGAGACGAACAAGGTATCCACCATCGCGAACGGCAGGGTGGTCACCACCGCCCCTCGGCCGTACTCGATGTGCCACGAGCCCGGGTGAATCGTCAGGCCGCGAGCATGGCCCCTTTCCAGGCAGGTGTGTTCGCCGGGGCGCAGCGTCATGGCCGTCATCTCGTCGGACTCCAGGTCGTAGGAGTCGATCTGGCCCGCGATCAGGAACTTGTGGATGTCGACGTGCTTGTAGCGGCCCGAGAATCCCTGCGTGCCAGTGGGAGATCCGAAGAGCACTACGTATTCGCGGGGGCTGAAGTAGAGAAACCTGACCTTGCCGAGGATGCCGCCCGCCTTGCTGCCGACCCATCGCCCCGGTGTGGGATCGATGAGGCCGGGGTACTCGTCGGCGAGCATCTGGCTGGTGCGCGAGACCAGCTCGCCACCGGCCACAGGGAGGCCGACGACCTCCTTGGCGACGGTGGCCAGCACGTCGGGGTCGATCTTGTACGGCATCGTTAGAGATTAGCGATTTCGGCGTGATTAGTGTCGCTGGCGCTGAGCGCTACTTATCACGCCGAAATCGCGTGGGAAGGGTACGTGATGAAACCCGCCGACCGGCTGGCGACACTGGTGCGCGACGTCGCCGGAGTCGACCTTCCCGTGCGCATCCGCGCCTGGGACGGCAGCGAGTCCGGCCCGGCCGGAGCCCCGGTGCTGATCATCCGATCCCGTCGCGCACTACGCCGATTGCTCTGGGCGCCAGGCGAACTGGGCCTTGCGCGAGCGTACGTGACCGGGGACATCGACGTCGACGGCGATCTCGGCGATGGTCTGCGTCGGGCGTGGGGCGTCGCGGGGTCGCGAAAAGGGCCCTCATCGATCGGCGTGGGTGACAGGCTGAAGGCCGCCATGCTTGCGGCCCGGCTCGGCGCCGTCGGGCCGCCGCCGAAGCGGCCGGTGTCGGAGGCGCGCCTGACGGGTCGCCTGCACACGCGGCGGCGTGACCGGGCGGCGATCGCTCATCACTACGACTTGTCGAACGAGTTCTACGAACTGCTGCTGGACGAGCACATGGCGTACTCGTCGGCGTTCTACAGCCACAACAGCCAGTCGCTGCACGATGCACAGACCGCGAAATTGGACATGATCTGCCGCAAGCTCGATCTGCGGGAAGGCCAGCACCTGCTCGACGTCGGATGCGGGTGGGGGTCGCTGATCCTCTACGCGGCCCGGCACTACGGGGTGCACGCCACCGGCATCACGCTGGCCGCCGAGCAGCACGACTTCGTCACCGGTCGCATCGCCGAGAGAGGCCTCTCCGACCTCGTCCAGGTGCGGCGGCAGGACTATCGCGAATTATCAGGTCAGACAGCGCAATTCGATGCGGTTGCGTCGATCGAGATGGGCGAGCACGTCGGCGAGGAGCAGTATCCCGGATACCTCGCGGTCATGCGCGGCGCGCTGAAGCCGGGGAGACGGCTGCTGCTGCAGCAGATGTCACGCGCCGAGAACACCGCGCCGGGCGGCGGGCCGTTCATCGAGGCGTACATCGCGCCGGACATGCACATGCGGCCGCTGTGGCAGACGTTGAAGCACATCCAGGACGGCGGCTTCGAGGTGCGCCACGTCGAGGCCATGCGCGAGCACTATGTGCGCACCGCCGAACACTGGCTCGCGACGCTGGAGGACAACTTCGACCGGTTCGCCGCATTGCAGGGACAAGAGGTGGCCCGGGTGTGGCGGCTGTACCTGGTCGGCGGCGCGCTGGCCTTCGAACAGGGCCGGATGGGGGTCGATCAGATCGTCGCGGTCAAGTCGTAGGCTGGGCGAATGGCCGGCGAAAAATACGAGTACGGAATCGATTTCGACGCCGTCGACGCGATCGATATCCACACTCACGTCGAGGCCGACGACCACGGTCACAACGCTTACGACGACGAACTCATCACGGCGACCAAACGGTACTTCAAGCTCGAGTCTGCGGCGACAACCGTCGACTCGGTGGCCGACTACTACCGGAAGCGCAATACCGCCGCCGTGGTGTTCACCATCGACTCGCAGACGGTGTCGGGCCGTCCGCCGAACTCCGTCGAAGACCTGATCGAAGGCGCGGCGCGCAACAATGACGTGCTGATCCCGTTCGGCACCGTCGACCCGTTGAGCGACCGCGCGGTGAACGGGGTGCGAAGGCAGGTGGAGTTGGGTGTCAGGGGCTTCAAGTTCCACCCCAGCCTGCAGGGCTTCGAGCCCAACGACCGCGCGTACTACCCGGTCTACGCCGCGATCGCCGAGGCGGGCGTGCCCGCGCTGTTCCACACCGGCCAGACCGGCATCGGATCCGGGCTGGCCGGCGGACACGGCGTCAAGCTGCGCTACTCCGACCCGATGCTGCTCGACGACGTCGCCGCCGACTTCCCCGAGCTGACGATCGTGATGGCCCACCCGGCGGTGCCGTGGGTCGACGCACAGATCTCCATCGCGACGCACAAGGCGAACGTCTACATCGATCTGTCCGGCTGGTCGCCGAAGTACTTCCCGCCGCAACTGGTCCGGGCGGCCAATCGCCAGCTGCGCACCAAGGTGCTGTTCGGCACCGACTACCCGTACATCGAGCTGGACCGGTGGCGGCGCGACTTGGAGACACTCGACATGAAGCCCGAGGTGCTACCGCTGCTCTTTAAACACAACGCCCTGCGGGTTCTCGGGGTCACCTCTTAGCGCGCCGGTGTGGTGCTGGGCGCCCTGTCCCTTGCGCAGCGCGTCCAGCAGTTCCCTGTATGGCCCGACGAGGTACGCGGTGTCTCCGGCGCTGAGCTTCGTGTCCCGCCTCGGATGCAGCCGGGCCGGACAGCCCGGCCTGGTGATCGCGATAACCCGCGTCTGGGTCGACATGTCGGCCATCCGCACACCGTCGAAGTCGCTGCCCAGCTTCACGTACACGCCGCCGACCATGAACGATCGCTGTCCCACCGAGAACGTGCCGAGCACATCGAGCCCCAGGGCCGCCCCGATGAACCACGGCGCCGCCAGCTCGACCGTCGAGCGAACATGGTCGAACGTGAATCGGTGCGCGACAGCAGCCCCCAGCTTGCGGTCGTACACCCGCAGCACGGTGGGCACCCGGGGGCGGCCGACGCCGGCCGGCGTCCGCGACGCGAGCATCTCGTGCAGCACGATCCCGGTCTCGATGTTCACCATGTCGTCCTGAGTCAGCACCGCGATGGCACTGGCTTCCTCGACGCGCGCCGACTCGAGCGTCTGGCGAAGTGTGGCGTCGCCGAAGATCACCGGCACGCCGAGTTCGCCTGCGGCCGCCAGATAGCGGTTGTCCTCGTTGCGCTCGATGGCCACGACTTCGTGGCCTGCTGCCTTCAGGTCGCCCGCGACGCGGATTCCGAACGAACCGAGGCCGACGACGATGATGTGGTGGCGCAGGTGCCTGACCTGCCGGCGTCCGGCCGATCGCGCCAACCGGCGCGACAACAGCAAATCGGCGACGAACGCAACGAGGATCGCGGTGGTGGTGACGCCCGCGAACATCAGCCCGATGCCCCAGATCCGCAGCCACAAAGGCTGATCGATGAAGCTGAAGTCGCCGTAGCCGACCGTGGCGATGGTCTCGGTGCTGAAGTACAGCGCGTCGATCCAGCTCATCCCCGGCGGCTTTTGATAGGTGAACCGGAGCAACACCGTCGAGCCGGCCAGCAGGGTCAGCGACACGGCAAGCGCGCGGTAGAACATCGGGTTGATGTCGTCGCGGAGCGTGCGAACGGCATCGGTCACCCGCTGCAATGGTGACCGGCGTGCCCGGGTGCGGGGCAGAGGTTTCGGAACGGTGATGCCCTGCGCCGCCAGCTCCTCCGCGGTGCCGATCATCGCGGTCCAGTCGCCTTCGTGAACCCGGAAATCGCGTCCCGGGCAGACCACGACGCCGCCGGGCGCGTCCGAATTCTCGCCGTAGATCACCGCCACCGGCGCCAGATCGCCGTACATCTCGCGCAGGGTGGCGTCGCACGGTGCATTCGTTCCGGAGATGACGAAGTCGATGCCTGCCGCCGAAATCGTGTGGGTGGTTCTGGCCAGACACGCCTCGACAACCGAGGGCGCCGCCAGATCGGCGACGTCCAGGGTGGCGCCGGGTCCTTTGTCCTGGGCCATCGCCTCACGCAGCACGCTGTTGGCGAGGCGGGCCACCACCCGCACCTCGGGATTCGCTCGGCGTGCCAGCAGCGCGAGTTCGAGGTTCAGCGCATCGTCATCGTCGACGCACACGACCGCGGCCGCCTCGGCGATGCCCGCCGCGGTAAGTCCGTCGGGATCCTGCAGGGTCACCACGGCCATGCCTGCGGTCGTGAGCTCCTCGACGATCCGCATTGCTAGCGCATCATCGCCGCAAACGATGGTGTGCCCGTGCATGCCAAGCACCGTACTGCGCGAACTGCCGGTGCGGCGGGTGAAAATGAAGCCATGCCAAGCCCCAAGACCTACGTCAAGGCGTGCGTCAACGGCGCGCGCACCCCCGCCGAGCACCCTGATCTGCCGGTCACCCCGCAACAGCTGGCCGCCGCCGCGGTCGCCGCGCACGAGGCAGGCGCGAAGGCCGTGCACATGCACCCGAAGACCGCCGACGGCGTCGACTCGCTGCAGGCGGACGTTGTGGGGGCCGCGGTGCAGGCCGTTCGGCACGCCGCTCCTGGCCTGCCAGTGGGGGTGACGACGGGATTCTGGGCGCTTTCCGACCCCGACGAGCGGCTGCGGACCGTCGAAGCGTGGACGGTGCTGCCCGACTTCGCGTCGGTGAACTGGCACGAGCCCGGATCTGAGCCCCTCGCCAGGCTGTTGCTCCGCATGGGACTCGGCGTCGAGGTCGGCATCTTTCACACCGAGGCCGCGGCGTCCTGGGCCCGGTCGGACATCGCCGCGCACTGCATGCGGGTGATGGTGGAACTGGGGCCCGACGCCGACGCCGCCGCCGCCGACGATGTGCTAGGTGAGGTGCTGGCCGCTGGTTCACCGGCACCGGTGCTGCTGCACGGTTTCAACGAAAGTTGTTGGCCGTTGCTGGAACACGCGGGGGTGCGTGGCGTACAGACGCGCATCGGCATGGAGGACACCCTGCTGCTCCCCGACGGCTCGACGGCACCCGACAACGCCGCGTTGGTGTCGGCGGCGGTGGCGCTGCTCAGTCGCTAGGAGCGGCCAGTGAGAAGTCGGCGAAGTCGAATCCCGGCACCACGACGCAGCTGACCAACGACGGCTCGTCGTCCCGTGGGCGGGCCCGCTGCCATTGCCCCGGCGGAACGACGAGCTGCGGCTGCTCGCCCGCGGAGATGTCGCCACCGAGCAGATGAGTTGCGGCCCTGGCGTGTTCGGGCCCGAACTGCAGCAGCAGCGGGCTGCCGCGGTGGTACAGCCACAGCTCGGTGCTGCGCACGGTATGCCATGCCGACTGCTGACCCGGCATGAGCAGGAACAGGATCGCCGTTCCGGCGTTGCGCGGGCCTGCGTAGTCCTGGGGCAGTGCGGACTGGGGAATCGACAGTCTGCTGCGCCAGGTTTCCCGGAACCAGCCACCCTCGGGGTGAGGGGACAGGTCGAGCTGCTGAGCCCAATCGGGAAGTTCGCTCATCGCATTACCGCCCTTGTGTCGTATCGACGTTCCACACTAGAGACGATGTCGAACGTCCCGGCGCCGATTGTGCTGATCCACGGATTGTGGTTATCGGCGGACAGTTGGCGGCCCTGGGTCGACAGGTACAAGGCCGCGGGGCACGTCGTGCATGCGCCTGCGTGGCCCACCGGCCACGGGATCGGGCTCGCCGACGGGGTGGATCACTTCGATGCGTTCGTCCGGGCTCTCCCTGAGCCCCCGATTCTCATCGGGCATTCGACGGGTGGGCTGATCACCCAGCTGCTGCTCGACCGTGGCCTCGGTCGAGCAGGGGTGGCCATTGCGCCGTCGAAGCCGCGCGGCGTGTTGCGGGTTCCCCTGTCGATGTGGCGTTCGGTATGGCCGGTGCTGCGCGATCCACGGAATCGAGGACGAGAGGTGCCGATCGACCCCGCACATTTCCACTATGTCTTCGCCAACACGGTGTCGCGCAGCGAATCCGACGGCTGGCACTCACGGTTGGCGATACCCGCGCCGGGACGGGTCATCTTCGACGTGTCCACGGCGGACTTCATGCTGAAATCGAAGGCGCCGAGCGCCGTCGACTTCGCCAACGCCGACCGTGCGCCACTGGTGCTGATCACCGGCGACCGTGACCACCCGATGCCCGAATTGTTGGTCTACGAGAACTTCAACCGGTACCGCCGTTCGCGTGCGCCGACGGACTTCAAGGTGTTCCACGGCCGGTCGCACTTGATCACCGTGCTCCCCGGTTGGGAAGACGTCGCCGATTACGCGCTGACCTGGACTGCCCGGCACATCAGATAGCCCGACGTGGCCCGCGATAGTCTCATCGCATGCAACGCCAGAGCCCCGGCTGGCTGGTCGCGTTCTGTGCGGCGATCATGGCCGTCACCGTGTGGCTGCCGTGGCTCACCACTCGCAAGGACGGCGGGGGGCGGGCCAACGCGATCGGCGGCGTTGTCGGGAACCTGACCTTGCCGGCGCACTTCGGCGCCGGCCAACTCATCGCGTTGTTGTCGTCGGCCTTGATCGTCAGCGGCGCAATGGCTGCGCGCGGGCTGTCGGCGCGCCTGGCATCGTCTGCGGCGCTGGCGATCTCAGTGCTACTCGCCGTGATGACGATGTGGTACTACCGCCTCTACGTCCATCCGCCCGTTGCAGCAGGTTACGGGTTCTACATCGGCGCCGCGGTGACCGTCATCGCGATCGTGTTGTCGATCTGGGCGATGGTAGTGGCGTGGGCATCCGTCGGGCGGCCGTCGTGACGGGATTCATCGAGCCGGTCACGCTCGCGGGAAAGCGCTGGGTGACACTGGAACCGCTTGCTCGTGAGCATGTTTCGGAGGTGGCGGCGGCCGCGGCCGACGGCGATGTGGGCAGCCTGTGGTTCACCGGGGCGCCGTCGCCGCAGACCGCCGCGCAGTGGGTGGACATGCGGCTGGGTTTGCAGACGCCCGACACCGGCCTGACGTTCGTGGTGCGCCGACTCGACGGCACACTGGTCGGCTCGTCGAGCTACCTGAACGTCGACGCCCCCAACCGGCGACTCGAGATCGGCAATACCTGGTACCGGGCGTCGGCGCGGCGCAGAGGCGTCAACACCGAGACCAAGTTGCTGATGCTGACCCACGCATTCGACGAGTTGAATTGCATAGCAGTCGAATTCCGCACCCACTTCTTCAACTTCACCAGCCGGACGGCGATCGAACGGCTCGGCGCCAAGCTGGACGGCGTGCTCCGCAGCCATCAGTTGCTACGCGACGGGACGCGGCGCGACACGGTGGTGTACTCGATCCTGGACATCGAATGGCCCACGGTGCGTACCCATCTGCAGTTCCGGTTGGACCGCCACGGTTAGCCTCACACGTGACGAGCTGCCTCCCGGACTAGCTGGATGCGCGAGGTCAGCCCGAGTTTCGCGTACACATGTGTGAGGTGGGTCTGCACGGTACGCGGTGAGATGAACAGCCGTTCGGCGATGTCCTTGTTGCCGAGCCCGTCGGCCGCGTGCCGCACGACGTCACGCTCGGTCGGTGTCAACGCTTCCCAGCCGCTCGCCGGCCGCTTGCGTTCCCCGCGCCCGCGCCGCGCGTACGCGATGGCTTCCTCGGTCGACAGCGCGGCGCCTTCGCACCAGGCGGCCTCGAAATCGTCTTCTGCCAGCGCTTCTCGAATAAGTTCGACGGCATCTTCATAGCCCCTCGCGTACACCGGCCATCGAACGACGTCCATGGCGGCGCGGATGGCCTCCGCAGCACCAAAGAGCCGCGCGGCGTGGCGGTGGTTGCCTTCCTCGCACGCTGACCGTCCGAGGACCTCGAGCGCTTCGGGCACGCGCAAGGATGCGCCTGTGTCGGCTGCGAGTGCCAGGGCGTCGTGGCTGTCCCGTTCGGCCTGGTCGCTTTCGCCCTGCGCCATCGCGACGTGAGCCCGCGCGACAAGGGCATTCATTTGATAGTTGCCGACCGTCATCACGACGGTGTCATCGGCCCATCGGCGCGCGGCGGTGAGTTCGTCGCACGCCAGCAACGCCTCGGTCACCGGAGTGATAGCCCGCATGTAGAGCGTGCGTTGAGGAACGGTGTGGGCTATCGCCGACTCGCACGCCGCCTTGGCCGCGGCGGCGTCCCCGGCGGCCAGCGCCGCATAAGCCGATAATGCATACACGGTGTCCTCGTGGAATCCACCCATCGCCGCCGATGTTTCACGAGCCTCGTTCGCCTTCGCACGAGCGGCTGCGGCATTTCCCTGGCAGCCGAACGAGTTGCTCTCAGCGTTGAGTGCGAACAACTCGAGCATGCGCTCCCCTGCAGCGTGCGCCTCCTCACTCAAGCCCCGGAGCACGACGTCGGCCGCGGTCACCCCGCCGCGCCATCCCAGAGCGATTGCCAGCCACACCCGACAATGCCGCGATACGAACCCGTCACCGACCGCCTCGGCGACATCGCGCCCCTCTTCAGCCGCCAGTTGCGAGGCGATCGGCTGCCCCGCGATGTTCATCGTGACAGCCAGACAGCTCAGGATGTAGCACAGCTTCGACCGATCGCCGGAGGCCCGGGAAAGATCGATTGCGTCGGCCAAGTACGTCCTCGACACATCGGGGCTGTAGTACGCGAGCGCGCCGCAGGCGGCGAGGCATGAAGCGATCAGCGCCGGGTCGCCGAGATCCCGTGCCGCGGCCAAAGCCTCTTCGCCGCGCTCCAGGCTCGCTGGTGTACCGGTCCATGCAGCAAGGATGCTCTTGTCGGCGACGGCACGAACCCAGACGGCCGGCGCAACGTCCTCGTCCCGATAGCGTTTGTCGCTGAATACGAGGTCGAAGCCGGCCATTCCCTCACCCATTCGGCCGCGGGTCTCCCACACCCGCTGCAGCGACGAAACCAGTCGCAAGGCGGGCTCGAACTCCGCGGAATCGATACTCCATGTGTGCGCCGCGCGCAGGTTTCCGGTTTCTTGTTCGGCCCATTCGACGACCCGATCCTCGCCCTTCAACTCGATGGCTGTGGCGATGAAGTGGTCGCGATGGCGGTCACGCACTGCATCGGCTTCGCCGGATTCGGCGAGCTTTTCCAGCGCGTACTGGCGGACCGTCTCGAGCAGGCCGTAGCGCATCCCGCCCGATTCTTCGTCAGCGATCACGAGCGACTTGTCGACCAGCAGGCTGAGCTGATCGAGGATCTGGAACTCCTCTGCCTCGTTGGTGGCGGCGACAGCGCGCGCGGCGTCGAGGTCGAACCCGCCCATGAAAACGCCGAGCCTGCGGAACAGGGTTTGTTCGGTTTCGGTCAGCAGTGCGTGTGACCAGTCGACCGAGGCGCGTAGGGTCTGCTGGCGCCGCAACGCGTTTCGAGCGCCACCGGTGAGCAGCCGAAATCTGTCATTGAGGCTGGTGGCGATCTGCCGCAGCGACAGCGCGCGCACCCGCGCGGCCGCCAACTCGATCGCCAGAGGCATCCCATCAAGTCGTCGGCAGATCTCGGCCACCAGGTCGGCATCGTCGCCTGCGGCATGAAAGGTGGGTCGCGCTCGTTGAGCCCTGTCCGTGAACAGCGCGATAGCCTCGTCCTGCAGCGACAGCGAGGGTACGCGCCAGGTGACCTCACCCGAGACAGCAATCGGTTCGCGGCTGGTTGTCAGGATCATCAGCTGCGGGCAGCTGTTCAGCAGCCTCATGATGGCGTCGCCGCAGACGTCGAGAAGATGCTCGCAGTTGTCCAGCAGTAGAAGCATTTTCCGATCGCCGATGAAGCGCTGCACCGTTTCCAGCGGCGAGCGCCCCGGCTGGTCAGGCAGCCCGAGGGTGCGGGCCACCGTCATCGTGACGACGACAGGATCGGCAACCGGCGCCAGGTCGACCCACCACACGCCGTCTTCGAAATCGTTGGGCAGCTGGGCGGCAACCTCCACGGCCAGGCGGGTCTTGCCTGCGCCGCCGGCTCCGGTCAATGTCACGAGGCGGTTGTCGCGCACCAGCCGACGCACCTCGTCGATTTGTACCGCTCGTCCGACAAAGGTGGTCAGCTGGGCCGGAAGGTTGTGGGAACGGGTGGTTTTCGCGGTGCGCAACGGTGGAAATTCGTTGCGGATGTCGGGATGGCAGAGCTGGACTACCCGTTCGGGCCGCGGCAGATCGCGGACGGTGTGTGTGCCGAGGTCTGCCAGCCACGCGTCGTCGGGCAGCCTGTCGCACACCAAATCGGTTGTGGTGCCGGACAACACCGTTTGTCCACCGTGCCCCAGATCGCGTATACGTGCGGTGCGGTTGATGGTGGGGCCGATGTAGTTGGACTCATCACGCAGCTGGACTTCACCCGTGTGCAGCCCGATGCGCAATCGGATCGGTGCAAGTGGCACTCGTTGCAGGGCAAGCGCGCACGCCACCGCGTCGCTGGGCCGCCCGAAAGCGACGACGAAGCTGTCGCCCTCGCCTTGTTCGACGGGCCGCACGCCACCGTGGGCGCCGACCAGTTCGGCGAGTGTGCGATCGAGGTTCGCGAACGCGGCGGTCATCTCGGCGGGCTGGATCTCCCACAGCCGCGTCGAGCCCTCGACGTCAGCCAGTAGCAACGTCACCGTCCCGGTGGGTACCAGCTCGCTCACACCAACATCGCTCCAGTTCAACGCGGGCGCGTCAATTTCGCTCATGCTAACCAGCCTGCGACGATCACAAGCCGCAAACGTCAGCACAGACGCGTAGATCTGTGGTGAGAGGGCGCGTAGATGCGCGCCGAAACTGCGGCCAGATCGCAGATTCAAGCTGATTCGCGGTCTGACCGCAGTTTCAAAGCGGGTCGGCCCTACTCGGAATCGATGGTGATGCTCTTCTGGCTGCCGCCGTGTGCGACGTCGATCTTGCGCGGCTTCGCCCGTTCGGCGAGCGGAATCGTCACGGTAAGTACGCCGTTTTCGTACGTCGCCGAGATCGCGGCCGTGTCGACGCCCTCACCCAGCGATAGCTGACGGCGGTAGCTGCCGAAGAAGCGTTCGTTGGTCAGCCATTGGACGGATTCGTCGGTGCGCGCGGTGCGGTGTGCCGAGATCGTCAGCGTGCCGTTGTCGACGTCGACATCGACTGAGCCCGGATCCACGCCGGGAAGGTCGGCGGTCAAGACGTAGTGATCGTCGATCTTGCACAAGTCCATCGGCATGAACCGAGGAGTGCGATTTGAACCGGCCTGGCTGGTCAGCAAGCCCCGGGTCAGAGCATCAAGGTCACTGAATGGATCAAAACGAAGCACAGCAATTCACCTCCTCTATCGCGTCAGAAGCCCGCCACCCCGGCGGGCAGCCAAATCACTGTGCACCTGCAAGATTAGCACTCTCGCACCGAGAGTGCTAGACCGCTGAGACGTGTGTGCCGCGCAGCGGACGGGCGCATTGATCGCAGGTCAGCACCGCCGTGAAGCGCCGACCGCACGCCGGGTGGGTGAGTACCACCGCGGGTCCCTCTGGAGCGTGAAACCACCGCTGCGCCCACTGCAGCGCCGAAATCAGGACCGGGAACAGCGCGCGGCCCTTCTCGGTGAGGCGGTAGCGGCTGTCATCCCCGGCGGTCATCACCCCGTTCGCCGCGAAGATCGACAACCGGTCGGCGATCGATCCGGGTGGCGCGCCGAGTTGCGTCCGGAAGTCCGTGAACCGGCTGATCCCGACGAACGCCGCGACGAGAATCGCGAACGCCCACCGGTTTCCGAGCACGCTCATGGTCTGCGGGAAAAGGCCCGCGTGGCCGGTCGCGGACCGTCGCCGGGTCGCGGTGATGGGCATCGACCGTGCCCAGGATCCGCTGGGACCCCATTGCGCGACAACATCTTTCTCGCTGACCGTCTCGCCGCACGACTTGCAGGTGACGTGCGGGGTGAAGTCGCTGCCGCAAGTCGAATGGCGGATGGCGGGCAAGCCCTCGGTGTGGCCGGGCACCCAATGTCGTTCCCAGTCCCAGATCGCCACCAGCACCGGCCACAACGACCTGCTGCGCGGCGTGGTCAGATACTCGGCTCGTGGAGGGTTCGTCCGGTAGATCTGTGTGACGAGCAGTCCGTCGCGCGTCAGCGACCGCAGCCTGCTGGACAGCACCGAGTGCGAGATCGGCAGGCGCGCCGCGAAATCGCCGTAGCGGGTCGCGCCCATCAGCGCCTGCTGGACTACCAGCAGCGTCCACTCGTCCCCGAGCTGGCCGAGCATGCGAGCGACGGCGTTGGGCTCGGGTTGCTCCACCTAGAGGCCGATCGCCGAGGCGGCATCGTCGGCGCTCTGCCAACGCCGCAACGACGCGCCGTTCGCCCACGTCGAGTGGGTGCCGCTGGAGATCCGCTCCGGTAGTTGCAGTTTGCAGACCGGCCCATCGGCCACCCGCGCGGCGTCGAAGACCAAGCAGTACGACGCGTCGTCGACCATGTCGGTGGTGAGCGTCACCAGATAGCCGTCGTCCTCGCCGGTGCTGCCCGCTCGTGGTGCCATCGCGGTCTCGCTGCCGTACACGCCGTCGTCGAACACGAAACGCTCCTCGGTGCCGGTCTGCACGTCGTGCTTGACCAGTCCGTCGAACAGGAACCAGCCCGGCTTGCCAGTCGCGGCGTAGGTGTAGCGGTACTCACGGCCCGCATAGCCGGCGTTGATCATGCCGAACTCGGTGATGCTGTCGGTGAGCTGCTCCTCGGTGGTGGCACCGGTCACCAGGTTGAACCGCCAGCGGCGCAACCTGGTCTGCAGCCGGTCGAGGGCGAGGAATCGAAATGCCTTCTCCCACTTGTCGCCTGTGAGGCTGTCTACGGGGGCGGGATCGCCCTCGTAGAAGCCGTCGAGCACGATCTCGTCGCCGTCCTCGTAGGCGTTGGTGAAATGCAGCACGAACGTCGGGTCCGCCTCGAACCACCGGATGTCGTCGGGGCCGCCCCGGCGCGGGATGACCGCAAACCGCGACGGCATGTCGGCGTGGAAACCCGGCAGGTGGATGTCGGCCTCGAGCAGCTTGGGATCCCAGAACAACGGAAAGTCGTTGAGAATGGCGAAATTCGGCGTGAATGCCATGTCGTGTGGCAGCCGCGGACCCGGCAGCGGGATGTCGGTGATGTGCACCAGGTCGTCGTTGGCGTCGACGACGCCGTAGCGCATGTACGGGGCCTGCTTGCTGTAGGTGAAGAACAGCAGCTCGCCGGTGGCGTTGTCGACCTTCGGATGCGCAGAAACCCCCCAGTCGAATGGGAAGTGCCCGTTGAAATCCTCTTTACCGAGCGTCTCGGCGGTCATCGGGTTGACCCGGTAGAGATCCCCGCACTGGTAGAAACTGGTCAGCGCGGTGCCACGGTGCACGATGACATCGGTGCTCGACGCGTCCTTCATCAATGTTCTTGCACCCCAGCCGTAGTCGCGCTTGGCGACCTGCACGGGCTCGGCCAGCCCGGGCCACAGTGCACCCCCCGCTTCGTCCTCGGCCAGTAGGCCATCGGTGCGGACGAATCGGTTGCGGTAGAACGCCTTTCCGTCCCGGAAGCCGACGATGTGGATCATGCCGTCGCCGTCGAAGGGGTGGTAGAACTTCAGCGACGGGTGCAGGGGGTTCTCGGTGTTGCGCAGATACACCCCATCGAGGTCGGCCGGGATCTCACCCTCGACGACGGTGAGGTCGTCGGCATCCCATTCGGTGGTCTGGGGCCGCCACGGACCCGTCCGGTAGGGGTGGTCGTCATCCTCGGGCAGTGTCGACAGAAACTTGCCGACGACCTCGACATCCATTTCTAGTTCTCCCTTGCCGATCCGACGACGAAGCTGACCGTGGTGGCGGTGCTGCCGCCGAAGTTCAACGTGCCGAACGTCTTTGCGCCCTCGACCTGATATTCGCCTGCGCCGTCGCTGACCTGCTTGGCGGCGTCGAGCAGCATCCGCACCCCGGAGGCGCCGACGGGATGGCCGCCGCCGATGAGGCCGCCGCTGGGGTTGATCGGCAGCACGCCACCGATCTCGATGTCGCCGTTCTCGATCGCCTTCCACGATTCGCCGGGACCGGTGAGCCCGATGTGGTCGATGGCCAGGTACTCGCTGGGCGTGAAGCAGTCGTGCACCTCGAAGCCGTCGACGTCGTCGAGTGTGACGTGCGCACGGTCGAACGCGTCGAGCACGGCGCCCCGGACGTGCGGCATGACATAGGGGTCGGCTGCCGCGCGGTCGAGCTTCTGCTGCAGGCCGAGACCCACGGTGCGGTGGCCCCAGCCGTCGATCCGGCCGATCGGCCGACGGTCCGGATGGTCGCGCAGGTAGTCGTCGGTCACGAGGACGACGCCGGAGCCGCCGTCGGTCATCTGGCTGCAGTCGAAGCGGCGCAGCCTGCCTTCGATGACGGGGTTGACCTCGTCATCGCCGTCGCGGCCGGCTCGCAGGTCCGGCACGGTCCAGCCACGTGTCTGCGCGTTGGGGTTGGACCGCGCGTTGGCGAAGTTCAGTTGGGCGATCGAGCGCAGGTGGATCTCGTCGAGGCCGTAGCGACGGTCGTACTCGTCGGCGACCTGGGCGAACATGTTGGGCCACATGAACTTGGCGTCGGCGCCCTCGTGTCCGATCCATGCCGCAGCGCCGAGGTGGTCGGCGGCGGTGTCGCCCGGCACGGTCTTCTCCAGCTCGACGCCGACCACCAACGCGGTCTGGTAGGCGCCGGAGCGCAGATCGGCGATCGCTGCCAGCGTCGCGACGCTGCCCGACGCACAGGCGGCCTCGTGGCGTGACGACGGGGTATCCCAGAGCCCCTCGTGCACGGTGGCAGGCATCGCGCCGAGGTGGCCCTGGCCGGCGAACAGCTCACCGAACGCGTTGGCGACGTGGACCACGTCGATCGCGTCGGCCTCGAGTCGCGAAGCGGCGAGCGTGGAAGCGACGACCTCGGCGGTCAGGTCCGCGAAATCGAGTCCCTCCCGGGTCAGGTTGCGGCTGAAGTCGCTCTGGTAGCCGCCGAGGATCCAGACGTTGGTGGTGCTGCCCATGAGCGGGACGATACTACAACTAACAGAGTGACTCCGGCGGATTCGCCGTCGCGGGGAGAGCGGCCCCGCCGGCTCCAGGTCTGAACCGACGAGACCTCGGTGGGCATAGTGGTCGACCGCTACCCCCACCTCCGCGCAGCATTACCGATGTCGCGAGAAGGCAAACGTCAACGGCACCACGCCTCCAGCGAGATCAAGATCGGTGTGCATCTGGCCGTCAATGGGAACCCTTATCGCATGACGGAACAGCGAAACCACGCGCTCGCTGTGCGGATGGCGGAGATGGCCCGCACCGCGGCTGGCCCGCGCCGCGTCGAGGATGTCCTGTCGGACGTCACGGCGACGGCCAAGGAGTTGGTGCCCGGCGTGGACACCGCGGGGGTGTTGCTTATCGGCAAGGGCGGAAAGTGGGACTCGGTCGGCGTCACCTCAGATCTGCCGCATCTCTTGGACGAGCTTCAGATGAAGTTCAACGAGGGGCCGTGCGTCGAAGCCGCCCTCGACGAAACGATCGTGCGCACCGATGACTTCCGCACCGAAGAACGGTGGCCGAAATATTCACGCGCCGTCATCGAATTGGGTGTGCTGAGCGGACTGTCCCTCAAGCTCTATACCGCAAAACGGACGGCGGGGGCGCTGAATCTATTCGCGTTTCAGCCCCACGCATTTGACGCGGAGTCCGAAACGATCGGCACGGTGCTGGCCGCCCACGCAGCGGCGGCGATCCTGGCCAGCCGTGAGGGCGAGGAACTGCAGTCCGCACTGTCCACCCGCGACCGCATCGGCCAGGCCAAGGGCATCATCATGGAGCGCTACGGCGTCGACGACGTGCGCGCCTTCGAGATGCTGCGCCGACTGTCCCAGGACAGCAATACGCGGTTGGTCGATATCGCTGCGCGGGTCATCGATACACGCGCAAATCACTGACGTCTTGTAGGGGGCTCACCGCCATCAGTCCACGCGGCTACGACAGCCCACCCCTCCTGAGCCCTCAACGATCGGGCGCGCCGCGACAGAGTCCGCGCCGGGGGTTATGGTGCGTCCGATGCCTTACTCCGAATCGGCGCTGGAAGCCGACAAGCAGGCCGACGCTAAGCAGGCCGCTTACTTCCGCGCCTCCCTCGTCGAGGAGCGCGACCAGCTCACGACGCACTTGGCCAAGCGGCACGACGAGATCACCCGGCGCACCGACCATGGACAGCACTCGGCGATCAGCCGCCTGCGCTCCCAAATCCGCAGTGTGGAAGCGGAATTGCGGTACGTCGACGGCTTGATCTATCGTCTCGACCGGCGATTCGCCCACCGGTCCGCAGACTAGCGGCGAGAAAACAACCCCGCCGGCGCAGTCGGTTACGCCGGTTGGCTGGCGTTACCAGGTTCGCGCTTGGCGGCGAAAAATTCGGCCCACGAATCCACCTCAGGGTGCTGTTTGAGCAGCGCGCGACGCTGGCGTTCGGTCATCCCGCCCCAGATGCCGAACTCCACCCCGTTGTCGAGTGCCTCGGTGGCGCACTCGATCATGACCGGACAGTGCCTGCAAATCACGGCCGCTTTTCTCTGCGCCGCTCCGCTGACGAACAGTTCGTCGGGGTCAGTGGAGCGACACCGCGCGCTCGCTCTCCACGCGGTGCGAGCTTCGGCCGCCGAAATAATCGAGTGTGTCGTTCGGCGTGTGCCGTGCTGCGAACCGCACCGCACAGAAGTGTTTGCAGTAGTAACCATGGCGCCCCTCCGCGTCATTACTGGGTCCCCCAGTGGCCCGCAGCGGTGGCGCAGCGGGATGACAGCTTCAACGGAAGTCTAAGAAAACTTGTGCGTTCTGCAAATGGGACGTGGGTACTTTTTTCTATAATTCTTGCGAACGCAATTAGCTGATCTTGGCAACGACTATCTGAATCGATGAAGTTCCAGTTCAGGTGCACATATCTCACCGATGTAATTCATAGGGCAATGCAAAATTCGATGTGCCTCGAGGTTGCCTGGGGCCGACGGTTCATACCGGTCGTCGACCGACAGCTACTACCCTCGCGAGACTTCAGACCATCGTTAAGGGGAAGGGCTGGCGCCGACTGTGGCGTCAACGAGCAGAAGTGCGACCTCGCGCCAGCAACTACCGGTGCGATTGCTGGTGGGCAATCGCACCGGCGTTGCGCGTGATCAGAAGCCGTGCGGACCCATGTCGGTGTGAGTCGACGCGTGGGTGTCGGCCTCGGCATGTGTCTGCAGCGACTCGTGGCTTGTGTCGAACAGCGGTGCGTGGCTCGGCGAATCGACCGTCGAGTGATCGGGCTCGCTGACCCCGTGGCTCGACGAGCTGAGCGCCGTGTGGTCATCGATCGTCGTCGACGAGTGGCTCGTGTCGATCGAACTCTGGGTGCCCGCATGGGTGCTGTTGTCCGGTGCGGAGATGACGGACCCCGTGTGGGACGTGGCGCCCCCGCTGGCGGCGGTCGAACCCGTGGTGTCGATGACGTGACCGCTGTCCGCGGACGAACCGGTCGTGTCGATGACACCACTGGCGGCCGTCGAGCTGTGGTCGTTGATGACGCCCTGGCTCGCGGTGCTGTGGCTGTTCAGCGCAGCCCCCTCGCTACCGAGAATGTCGCCGTGGCCGCCTACCGTGGCTCCGCCGGCGGAGTGGCTGGTCAGTCCTGCACCGCCCAGTGAGTTCGCCGTCTGCACGTTGGTATGACCACCGAGCGTCGCCGCCTCGTCGCCGAGGATGTCGCCGTGGCCGGCAGCGGATGCGCCACCGCTCAACACACTTCCGGCTTGAACGTTGGTATGACCGCCGAGCGCAGCCGCCTCGTCGCCGAGGATGTCGCCGTGGCCGGCAGCGGATGCGCCACCGCTCGACACACTTCCGGCTTGAACGTTGGTATGACCGCCCAGCGCAGCCGCCTCGTTGCCGAAGAAGTTGCCGCCGGCTCCAACGTTGGCGCCGCCGGTCAGCGAGCCGCCACTTTGCAGGTTGGTATGGCCGCTGGCAGCACTACTTTCGTTGCCGACAAGCCCGGCCGCCGCGACATTGCCGCTGGCAGCCGCCTGGCTGCTGATCGAGGCGCCTCCCAATCCGGCAGATGCCGCACCGGTCACCCCGGCCGACGCAGCAGTGGAAACCCCCGCGCTACCGAGGCCAGTGCCACCGGCCCCGAAGGTGGCACCGCCGCCAGCCGCAGTCTGCTCGCCGACCGACACGCCGCCCAGCGGGCCAGAGAATCCGGCCGACGCGCTGTTCGAGAACTCTCCCTGAACATTCACGTTCGTGGCGCCGTTGGCACCCACGGCAGGGTCGCCACCCGCGGGCCGGTCGGAGACGTTGCTCGTCGAGCGGATGTCGCGACGTTCGCCGAATGCCGCGCCGCCCTGTGCGGCGGCTTGGCCACTCAGCCCGACGCTACCGCCGAGTGCGCCGCCACCCTGCACTCCGGCGCTGCTCTGCACTCCGCCGCCGAAGCCGCCGCCGGCGTGTTCGGTGCCGCGGAGGTGGGCGCCTTCTCCGAATCCGGCTTGGCTGCGGAATTGGCCGCTGGCTCCGAAGCTTTCTCCGAAGCCGCCGCCGGCGTGTTCGGTGCCGCCGAGGTGGGCGCCTTCTCCGAATCCCTGCCGCCGATTGGCCGCCGGCCCCGAAGCCTTCTTCAAAACCTGCGCCCGCGTGCGCGCCGGCCCCGAAGCCCGCGCCGCCGCCGAATTCGCCGCCGCCACCAAGCCGAAACCTTCTTCAAAACCCGCGCCCGCGTGCGCGCCGGCCCCGAAGCCCGCGCCGCCGCCGAATTCGCCGCCGCCTCCAAGTCCGAAACCTTCTTCAAAACCCGCGCCCGCGTGCGCGCCGGCCCCGAAGCCCGCGCCGCCGCCGAACTCGCCGCCGCCTCCAAGTCCGAAACCTTCTTCAAATCCCGCGCCCGCGTGCGCGCCGGCCCCGAAGCCCGCGCCGCCGCCGAACTCGCCGCCGCCACCAAGTCCGAAACCTTCTTCGAATCCCGCGCCCGCGTGCGCGCCGGCCCCGAAGCCCGCGCCGCCGCCGAACTCGCTGCCGCCGTGAAGTCCCGCTGCTCCCTCCAGGCCGGCTTCGAATCCGCCGCCGATTTCGAATCCGCCGCCGATTTCGGCGCCGCCGCCAAGTCCAGCACCCAGTCCGACTGCGCTCTCGATGCCTGCCTCGACTCCGCCAGCGACTTCTGCACCAAGACCGAGTCCGGTTTCGAGTCCGGCGCCGAGTCCCGTCTCGAGCCCGCCGCCGAGTCCGAGTCCGGATTCCAGCCCGCTCTCGAGTCCGCCGCCGAGTCCAAGTCCGCTCTCGAGCCCGCCGGCGAGTCCGCCGCCCAGGTCCGAGGTGACGCCTTCATTGCCACCGAACCCGAACTGATCCGACACCGCCTGCTGCAGACTGGCAACCGGATTGCCATCGCCGAGAGTTAGGCCGGGCACAGCGCTTGAGGCCGCTGACTGCAGCTGTTCAGAGGTGACACCCGCCAGTCCGGCGTTCGCCAACGCCGCCTCGGGATTGGCGGCGAACTGCTGCGCGGTGGCCTCGTTGTTGAACAGGTCGAAAATGTACTGGATGACGGAATCCATGAGGGGCAGGCCTTTCGCGTTGGGTCGGAGAGCGTAGCCGGATACGTCCGGTCACTGCTAGCAACGTTATGGACCGGCACCCCTAATGGGCAGGGGGTCGGCGCCCGTGCTTACTGGCGGTGGTTTGGGGTTCGCTGGCGAATCCCGCTAGGGGATTAGGGGATGCGCGGGGGATCCGCACTGCATTCCCAGCACATTCACAGCGGGTATCTGCGTTTCGGGCTTGCCGTCGGCGTTTCGTTTGGTGTCGATGAGTGACTGGGGGGCCAGTCGCGAGTCGCCAGACGTTGCTCGGCCAGCGCAGGTCACCGGGTGGGGCGCCGCCGACCGCGCCGATGGGTCGAGGCAGAAGCGCTCAGTTAACATCGGGGTGAACAAGTTTTTGGCGCGGTCGCGGTGAACTGGGATCGGTTCTACCTCGTGCTATTGGGTAGGAGGTCGCCATGGAGGGTGCATCGCGCATACCGTCCCTTGTGGGCGACAGCGACGAATACGTGCTGTGGGACGCAGCCTACGTCCTGGGGGCGTTGTCCGACGCCGACCGGCGCGGGTATGAGGCGCACCTGCGCGATTGCAATTCGTGCTGCCAATCCGTCGACGAACTCAGAGGCCTGCCTGCACTTCTTGGGCAACTGACCGCCGACGAGGTCGCTGCGATCGACGACGGCCCATCGGAGACGCTGCCCCCGCAGCGCGGGGGCATATTGATATCGCCGCTAGCTGAGGTGGGGCGCCGACGCCGCGTTGCTCGGGTGAGGACGTGGACGATGGCCGCTGCGGCCGCGGTGATGGTGTTCGGTGTCCTGGCTGGCGTGCAATTCCATTGGGGTGCACCGGCTTCGGTGCCGCCGGCCGACGCCTCCGCGCTGACGATGACACCCGTGGCGCCTACCGAGCTGACGGCTACGGTCACGATGACCGGCCACGACTGGGGAACCCAAATCGACATGAACTGCACCTACCCGGCGGAAGTGGGCACCTCGGACCCTCACGGGGACGAACCCCCCGGCAAGCTCGCAATGGTGGTGGTGGGCCGCGACGGGAGCCACGACCGACTGGCCACCTGGATGGCGGTCGACGGTGTCCGCGCAACTCCGGGCGGGAGCACGTCAATGCCGATCGACCAAATCGCCGCAGTAGAAATCGTTTCTGCTGACACGGGAAACGCGCTCCTGCAGCGCACCGTGTGACTCGCGGCCGGGACCGCACGAACCATTGGGCTACACGCCATGCGTCACGCCATGCGTCGTGAAGGTTCGGGCTGCGTGTCCGGACGCGCCTGATTCTTGAGAGTGCAGGGCGGGCACCAACGGATCGGCGCGTGTCGCATATTTTGTCTATTTCAGGCGCGACAGTCGCCGTCGCGAACCCGGTCAGGACATCGACTCGGCGATCGCCATATGCCCTTCAAAACCAACGTCACATGCCATTGCGCGATATCGATCGGCGAAGTCTCGATATCCTGCTTCATCGCCAAGAGCTCGCGCCAGCAGTGCTCGAAGCCGCATCAGCGGCAGTTCGTGCAGCACGAAGCCGGGGTCGATCGGGACGGCCGCCAACCTCGCGATGGCCTCCGCAGCTTCGGATACGTCGCCATCCGCGCCGCGCAGCAGGAGCGATTCCACCAGAACGGTGACGGCGGGTCCCCGAGTGGTCATATCACCCGCCGTGAATCTGAAGTCGACCGCATCTCGTGCCAACGCGATCGCTGTGTCGAACTCGCCTGCTCTGGCTTTTTCCTTCGCGACGTCGGTATCGACGAATCGCCTCCACCACATCGACAGGTCGTCGCTCAAGCAAGTCTCGCGGAACGAGTTGAGCAGCTTTACGCCAGCTGCCTGTTGACCGGGTTGGCGGACAAGGATGAGACCCCGGATTAACCGGGCGCGGTCGGCGGCGTAATCATCACCGAAGCGCTCGGCCTTCTCCAGGAGTTCAGCGGTCTCCTGGATAGCCATCTGGTCGGGTAGTACCGCCCCATTGAGAACAGCAACGCTGTACTTCCAAAAGAGCGCACTGGCGTAGTTCGTCGTGTCTTCCGCCGCTTGGGCGATCGCTACAGCCTCGTCGAGGTCGTTACGAAAGCCCGGCGATCCAAGGCACAGTCGGTTCATTCCGCGAAACGCTAGTGCAAGCGCTAGCGGAACCCTGAGGATCGCGCTTGGCCTGGTCGGATCGCCGCTGGAGGTGTCGATGGCCAGTTGGGCAAGGCGCAGTCCCTCGATGACCTCACCGGCCTGAAGCTTCCCATTGCTCGCTGCAAGAATGAGATCGAGAACCAACGCTGGCTCAAGCGTCTCGATCAATCTGGCGCACTCCGACGCTACAGCCGCCGCGTCGCAAAACTTGTTGTGAAATATCAACGTCATGAGCATGCCGGCTATCCCGCGAGCCACGGACAATTCGTCTCCGGCGGAGTTGCAAAGCTCACGAAGCTCGTCAAAACCGGTCTCGTCGACGCTAAGACCGGCTCTCCAGCTGTTGCCGCACATCAGCATTCGCGGCGCGATCCGCATCGCGGACCGGTCAGGCTCGTCGGCGGGCAGCCGATCGGCGACGTGTCGTGCCCGTTGCCAACTTGTGTACACCGCCCTCACATCGCGGGACTGAGCCCATGCGCCGGCGCGCATATGCCAATCGAACGCCGCGCGGAGGTCGCCTGCCGCCTCGAAATGCTCGGCAATTAGTGCTGCATTCGCGTCACACGAGTGCGGATCGCGTTCTTCGATCGTCGTCGCAAGACTGCGGTGTAATCGTGAGCGATCCGATATCAGCTGCGACTCATAAGCGACCGCGCGGATCAGCGGATGCCGAAAGGCGTACTCGTCTCCGTGCATGAACCTCACTTGGTCGATAAGTTCAGATTGGACCAGCTCTGCGAAGTTAACGTCGTCGGCTATGCCCGAAAGCAGGTCGGACTCAAATCGCAATCCGATGACTGCCGCGGCGTTCAATGTGCGTTTGGCCGTCGCACCGAGGCGGTCGATACGGGCGGCAATCGCGGACTGTAACGAGGCGGGGACGCGCAAGTCGGTGGGATCATGTTGCGACACATACGCGCCGGGCTCGCCATCCAACACACCGCGCTCAGCCAGATCCCGCACCATCTCCTCGGCGAAGAACGGGTTCCCGGCGGCCTGTTCGGCGATGATTGCCGCCGGCGCGCCCACGGACGGATCGGGACCGAGCAGCTCACCGATCAGAGCCGCGGTCTCCGGCTCCCCCAGTGGGGCAAGCGCGATCGTCTGCGTGCCGTGCACCCGCGTCAACGCTCCCTGGTACTCGGGGCGGGAGGTGATCAGCACCATCGACGGGGTTTGCGGGACGACAGTGAGAAAGTCGGCCAGCATCGACTCGCTGACCGCATCGATCCATTGGGCATCCTCGATGATGAGCAGCGCCGGTTCGCTGCGTGCCAGCGACACGGCGTTGATCAGTGCAGTCAACCGACGCCGCCGCGCATCCGGGTCGATCTGGGGCGGCGGCACATCGGGATCGGCAATGCCGAGCAGATCATCGAGCAGCAGCAAATCCTGCGGGTTGGCATCCGGGACTTGTTTCCGCACCCGAGCGCGGGCGGCTTCGCCGTCGAGGCCAGCCACGCCGGCGCGCACGCGCAGCAGCTGGGCCACCACACGGAAGGGAATGTCGCCGGCGTGGGATTCGCAGAAGGTCCAACACACCTCGACGCCGCGACCAGCCGCCAAGGCCGCCGTCTCCCGGGCCGTCCGGCTCTTGCCGATTCCCGGCGGTCCCACCACGTTCACCACACCGCCGCGGCCACCGATCGCGCGGTGCAAAACGGCGTCGAGGGCCGCCATCTCCCAGCGCCGGCCGACCAGGCTCGCCCCGGCGCGCCCGACCAGGCCATGCCGGGGGCCGATCGCGACCAGCCGACGCACTGGAACCGGCTCGTCGGCCCCCTTGATGTGCACCCGCTCGGGTGCGCCCAGCATTACGGTGTGCTCGACCAGCCGCGCGGTGGACTCAGACACCATCACCCCGCCGGGCGGCGCGGCCGATTCCATCCACTGCGCAAACCCGACGTGCTGCCCGGTCGCCGCGTAGCCCAACGATCCACCGCCGATATCACCGGCGATCACCCGGCCCGAATTCAGCCCCACTCGTACGCGCAGGGCCACTTCGTCGCGGCGCCGCACCTGGGTGGCCAACTGCTTCATCTCGTCCTGGATGGCCAGGGCAGCCACACATGCCCGAAAAGCATGGTCCTCCAACGCCGTTGGGGCGCCGAAGATCGCCATCACGCCGTCGCCCGTGTACTTCACGGTTCCGCCGTAGCGCTGCACCACTGCCGCCGACCGCTCCGCGACTTCGGTCATGATTTCGCGCAGCCGCTCCAGATCCAGGGTGGCCGCGATATCCATCGAGCGCACAACATCGGCGACCAACACTGTCACCTGCTTGTACTCGGCCCCTTTGCTGACCGGCGTGACGGGCGCACCGCATCCGTCACAGAATTTTGCGTAGTCCCGCACTTCAATGCCGCACGAGGCACACGCCAATCCCGTCGCCGTCATCCGACACCGCCGATCTGGAGTTCGAGAACCCCGATCCGCCAAGAATAGGGCCATCATTCGCGCAGAACGGTGAATATTGACCCCGCCATACTGATCCCAACCTCGGTGGCGGTGGCGAGTTCGTCGACGCTGCGGGGCCCCTGGGCCAACAGGTCGAGCAGCTCGAGCCGCTTGGGGCTGCCCAATGCCTTGCCGACAGCGGCGAATTCGGCGAACAGGGCGTCCTTGGTGGCGCGATCACCCATGGGCGGCTTCCTCCTTTCCCGTGGTTGCGGGTCGGTGGTGGGTCTCGTACATGCGCAGTGCGACGATCAGGCCGGACCCCGCGGTAAGAGCGGCCACCGTCCAGATGGCGGCCCGCACGCCGAGGGCGTCGGCGACGATACCGGCGATCAGTGCGCCGACCGCGAAGCCGCTGTCGCGCCACAGTCGGTAGGTGCCGACGGCCCGGGCCCGCCAGGCCGGGTGGGCGACGTCGCCGATCGAGGCGAGCAGCGTCGGGTAGACCATCGCGGTTCCTGCACCGAGCATCACCGCCGCGACGGCCCATATCGCGAACGTGTCAGCGTAGGCGATCAGGCCCAAAGCGATTGCCTGCAGCCACATTCCGGCGGCGATCATCCATTTGCGCCCCCAGCGGTCCGAGAGCGCGCCGGTGATCAGCTGTCCGACTCCCCACACCGCGGGATACAGCGCGGCCAGCAGACCGATCCGCCCAACCGATAGGCCGGCGGCGGCGAACAGGATCGGAAACAGGCCCCAGGCCAGGCCATCGTTGAGGTTGTTCACCAGGCCGGACTGGCTGGCCGACGACAGCGCCGGCTCGCGGAAACTGGTCTGGGCGAACACCTCCCAATTGTTCAACCTGGCGTGCAGGTGGTCGTGGCGGCCGTCGGCGCGGGCCACGTGAGTGGCGGCCTCCAACCGGGCGTGCTCACGGGTCTCCTTGACGACCAGGGTCGACAGGCCCAGGCCGAGCGCGGCGAACGCGATCCCCAGCAAGAACGGCGCCGGGCGCAGACCGTAGGCCTCGGCCAGGTAGCCGGTCGCCAGGGCGGTGAGCGCGACCGCGCAGTAGCCCGCGGCCTCGTTGAGGCCCATCGCCAGGCCGCGGCGCGCCGGGCCGACCAGGTCGATCTTCATCACCACGGTGGTGGACCAGGTCAGGCCCTGACTGATGCCGAGCAGCACGTTGGCCACGATCACCCACGACCAGGACGGCGCCCAGATCAGCAACAGCGGCACCGGAACGGCGACCAGCCAGCCCGCCACCAGCACGGGTTTGCGACCGAATCGGTCCGACAAGGTGCCGGCGAAGTAGTTGGTGGCGGCCTTGGCCACCCCGAACACCAGGATGAACGACAGCCCGGCCGTGTAGGCGCGGATGCCGAACACCTGCTCACCGAGCAGCGGCAGCACGGTTCGTTCCTGGCCGAGCATGCCGCCGACCAGCGCATTGACCACGACCAGCAGGGTGAACTGGGCGGCGTTCTGCCGCAGCCCCAGCTCGATGCGCCGACAATCGCCGACCTGTCGCTGCGGCGGTCTGGAAACTCTCGCCGATCCCGGCCGCGAACACCTCACAACTCGGTCGCTACCTCATTGGCCGTCGCCGATTTCGATGGGCACGCCGACGAGGGAGCCGTATTCGGTCCAGCTGCCGTCGTAGTTCTTGACGTCCCGATGCCCCAGCAGTTCGTGCAGAACGAACCAGGTATGCGAGGAACGCTCGCCGATGCGGCAGTAGGCGATGGTTGGCTTAGATCCGTCCATGCCGGCGTGCGCGTAGATGGCGGTCAGATCGTCGTCGGATTTGAAGGCGCCGTCGTCGTTGGCGGCCCGACTCCATGGCACGTTGATCGCGCCGGGGATGTGGCCACGGCGTTGGGCCTGCTCCTGCGGCAGGTGCGCCGGAGCGAGGATCTTGCCGGAGAACTCGTCGGGGGAGCGGACGTCGACGAGGTTCTTGTTGCCGATCGCCGCGAGGACCTCGTCGCGGAAGGCCCGGATCGACAGGTCGGGCGCCTGCGCCACATAGTCGGTTGGCGCGCGTTCGAAGACGTCGGTGGTCAGCGGCCGACCGTCGAGTTCCCACTTCTTGCGGCCGCCATCGAGCAGCTTGACCTTGTCGTGGCCATAGAGTTTGAAGTACCAGTATGCGTAGGCGGCGAACCAGTTGTTGTTGCCGCCGTAGAGGATGACGGTGTCTTTGTTGGAGATACCGCGATCGGACAGCAACTTGGAGAATTCGTCGCGGTTCACGAAGTCGCGCCGCACGGGGTCCTGCAGGTCTTGGCGCCAGTCGAGCTTGACCGCGCCCTCGATGTGACCGCCGTCGTAGGCGCTGGTGTTCTCGTCGACTTCGATGAACACGATGTCGGGGTTGTTGAGGTTCAGCTCGGCCCAGTCGGCGGTGACCAGGACGTCGTTGCGGCTCATGTCACAACTCCTCGCGTCCTCGCGTCTTGTGACAGTCGTTGTGTTCATGTGCGGGCGAGGACGCGATCGCAGGCCCGGCCACATCATCTACTGGGACCAAATAGTAGATGCGCTGCTGATGTCGTCGCGTAGACGATTCCTGACCGCCTCGGAATTTGCGCCGGGCGGCGGAGCGGATTGGAACAGACCAGCCCGGGCACAGCCGCGGCGGGTACGGTCGGCGGGCCTCAAGTTCTCCGATTGGGGGTGCTTCGGCTGTCATGGCCATCTCCAAATCGAGGGGTGGTGCACGTTGGGTCAGACCACAGCCAACGGGAGTGCTTTGCCGGCGAACTTGCGGGCGGGGGTTGGCAGGGCAGCCGCGATTCGGGTCAGCTCGAGAGCAGAGCTTGCCCCGGGTGCGTCGATTACGACGGGAATGCCGCGGTCGCCGGCCTCGCGCAGCGCGAGGTCGAGCGGGACGTTGCCAAGCAGCGGCGCGCCGGACTCCTCTGCCAGCTGCGCTCCGCCGCCGGTGCCGAATATCGCGGTCTGCGCACCGCATGCCCCGCATTCGGCCGACGACATGTTCTCGATGACACCGGCGACGGGGACGCCGGTCTCCGCGGCCATCCGGGCCACCCGGGTGGCGACCACTCGTGCCGCTGCCTGCGGGGTCGTGACGGCGAGCAGCGCAGTGTCGGGAAGCAGCTGTAGCAGCGACAGGGTGGCGTCGCCGGTGCCCGGCGGGAGGTCGACGAACAGCGCATCCAGCGTGCCCCAAAAGGTGTCGGTGACGAACTGCTGTAACGCTTTGTGCAGCATTGGTCCGCGCCAGACGACGGGCTGGTCCTCGTTGACGAAGAATCCGATCGACATCAAGGCGACGCCGTAGGCGGGCACCGGGAGCATCAGCTCGCCAAGCACGACGGGGCTGCGCCGCACGCCGAACAGCTGGGGGATCGAGTAGCCCCACACGTCGGCGTCGAGCAGCCCCACCCGCTTGCCGGTGGCGGCGAGCGCCGTGGCGAGGTTGGCTGTCACCGTGCTCTTGCCGACCCCGCCCTTGCCGCTGGCCACGGCATACACCCGGGTGCCGCCGATACCCGAGCGCACCGGTCAGCGGCGCGGTGGTGCGCTTGAGCCGCTCCGCCAGCTCGACCCGCTCGCGTGGCGGCATCGTCACGTGGTCGAACTCGACGTCGCGGACGCCATCGACGGAGCGTGCCGCCGCCTCGACGGCGGTGCGGAGTTCGCCTGCGAGAGGGCAGCTCTCAGTTGTCAGCCGCAACTGCAGGCGCACCCGGCCGCCGCGCGCCAGCGACGTCTCGCCGATCATGCCCAGCTCACCCAACGGCCTGCCGATCTCCGGGTCGAGCACGGCAGCGGCGGCCGCGCGCACCCGGTCCAGGTCAACGTGCGCGGCCATTAGGACTGTCCACGCGGAACGCTCGGCGACGCGGTTTGACCGGTCGCATCAGGAACTCCGGCCGCCGCTGACCGCCGGGGCCCAGAGTGGCACGGGCCTTGGCCAGCCACTCACGATAGACAGCAGTCGATCGCCCCGCGTCGACATACACGTCGCCGTATTGGTCGCCGGGATGCGCCTTCTCCATCCGTACCTTCTGCAGCCAGCAATGCATGCCGGAGTGCGGGTCGGGCTGCACACCGAACGCTAGGTTCTGGTGCACGCCCGGGTCGGTCCACCAAATCCGCGAGGAGTCCGGGTCGTCAGAGGCGAACGGCTCGATGCCACCGCGGTAGCGCAGCAGCCAGGAGTCAGGGCCGTCGGGGTGGCTGATATCCGCCAGACCCTGCACCCACCGGCTGCCCTCGTTGCCGTGCAGACGCCACCGGCCCATGTGGTGGGACAGCGCGCAGACCCCAGGCCGGATGCCCTCGGTGACCCAGACCCTGGCCACCAAATAGCCGATCGAGGTGTTCAGCCGAACCAGGTCGCCAGACTTCACACCGTGGCGCTGCGCGTCACGCGAGTTGAGCCACAGCGGGTGGGAGTTGGAGAGCTCGTTGAGGTACTTGGCGTTGCCCGACCGAGTATGGATGAGCGTCGGCAGCCGGAAGGTGGGCACCAGCACCAAATCGCCGGCGTTCAGGTCGATCTCGTCGCGAGCGACATGCGAGCGGATGTAGCCGGGCGTGGCGTACTCCTCCCAGCCCCAGTCCCGCATCGTCGTGGAGTACACCTCGAGCTTGCGGCTCGGGGTGAGCCAACCGGCGACCTTGCTGCCGTCGGCCAGTTCTACCCCGACGGCGCCGGCCTCGCCGATCAGCGGCGGCACCGAGTCGTCGGTGGTCGGTTTGCGCAGCACACCCTCCTCGTCCGGCTCGGCCCCGTCGAGCTCGGCGGCGGTGAGCGGGCGCTCGTCCAGCCGATAAACATCCGACTGAACTTCGACGACGCCGTAGCGCCGCATGTAGGCCAGCGGGGTCATGCCCTCCGCGGCGGCCTTCTCAGGCAGGCCGGGTACCCGGTTTTCGAAGATCCACCCGTAGTAGTCGTCGACGGTGACCTTCTCTCCGGGGCGGTCGGGCGACTCGAAGTGCTTGCGGATGCCCAGCGAGCCGTCCGGGTCGATCCGCCAGGACAGCTCGAACCACAGCTCGTTCTCCTCCCACACCTCACCGGGGTTGGCGTCGCGGGTGTCACCGACCTCCATGCCGAGCCGTTCCATCGCGACCCGGCGGACCGGCTGGCGGAAACCCAGCCACTTCGAGGCATGCGTCTCGTAGGACTGGGTGTCGTGTCGTTCGGTGGAATGCCCCACCGGCAGGATCAAATCGGCGAACTCCGCGGTCTCCGACCAGGTCGGGGTCAGCGCGACGTGCAGCCCCACCTTGTCCGCGTCGGACAGCGCCCGCATCCAGGTGAAACCGTCCGGGTAGGTCCAGATCGGGTTGAACACACGGGAGAAATAGACCTCGAGCCGGCCCCGGCCCTCGTTCAGGAAATGTGGCAGCAGGATGGACATCTCGTTGCAGGTCAACGGATACTCGCGCGGCCAGCTCAGTTCGTTCCACCCGTCGTGGGCCGGCACATCCGGGCCGTGGGGGATGAACTTGTCCCACCCGTTGGGGCTGGTGCCGCCCTTGGTGCCGATCGACCCGGTCAGTGCCAGCACGAACCACAGCGCGCGTGCCACCTGCCACCCGCCGAGGTTGCCGGCCGCGGCGGAGCGCCAGACGTGGGCGGCGAGCCGATGGTCGCAGTTCGCGACGAGCCGGGCGGTCTCCTCGATGCGCTCGACCGGGACCTGGGCCTCCTCGGCGGCGAAAGCGAAGGTGTACCCGGCGTAATCGGCTTCGAGCGCGTCCAGAAACGCCTCGAACGTCCGCGGTTTGCTCGGGTGGCGCTGGGAGAGGTAGGTCTCCCAGTTGAACCAGCGACGCAGGAACGGCTCGTCAATGGAGCGGGTGCGCAGCAGGTAGGAGGCGATGGCAAGAAGGATCGCGGCCTCGCTGCCCGGCCACGGGGCGATCCACACATCGGCATGGCTCGCGGTGTTGGACATCCGCGGGTCGACCACGACGAGCTTGGCACCGCCCTGCTTGCCCTCCATGATCCGCTGGGCGTGCGGGTTGAAGTAGTGGCCGGTCTCCAGGTGACTGGACAGCAGCAGGATCACCTTGGCGTTGGCGTGGTCGGGAGACGGGCGGTCGTAGCCGCCCCACAGCGTCTGACCCAGGCGGGCGCCGGACGAGCACACGTTGGTGTGGCTGTTGTGCCCGTCGACCCCCCAGGCCTGCAGCATCCGCTCGGCGAACCCATCCTCTCCCGGCCGCCCTACGTGGTAGACGACCTCGTCGGTGCGGCCATCGATGATGGCCTTCCTGATCCGGCCGGCGATATCGTCCAGCGCCTCGTCCCAGGTCACCCGCTCCCAGTTCCCGCCGCCCCGCTCGCCGACCCGGCGCAGCGGATGCAGGATCCGCTCGGGGTCGTTGACCTGGTTGATCGTCGCCGGCCCCTTGGCGCAGTTGCGTCCCCGCGAACCGGGGTGCGCGGGGTTGCCCTCGACCTTCTTGATCGAGAGATCCTCTTTGTCGACGTAGGCCAGCAGCCCGCACGCCGACTCGCAGTTGAAGCACGTCGTGGGCACGAGCAGATAGGTGTGTGGCACCTTGCGCGGGTGCGCTTTGGCGTCGTATTCGACGTGGTTGTCCCAGTCCGATACCGGCGGGTAGTTGCGCAGGTGCTCGTGGGTGCGGGCGCCGGGCAACTCATGGGTGGCCGGGGCGTCGTGGGCGGTGTCGGTCATGTCTGTCATGCCTCCGATGTTGTGGTGGGGTGGGTCGGTGTCATGACAGCGGAACGTCCTGCCCGGCCCGGACGAACACGGACTCGTAGATCAGCAGGGCAACCTGCACGGCCAGCCCGGCCAGCGCCGCAGCCAGCACCGTGGTGCCTGCCCAACCGACCGCGGCCAGTACAGCGCCGACGCCGGCCAGCCCGACCGCGCCGCCCCAGAAGGCCGGTGCGTACCGCCGTGGGTGACCATGTGGGCGGCCGCGGCCGCACCCGCGGTCGCATGCCTGCCGCCGTATTCCAGCAGGAGCATCAACAGGTGCACGACGGTCGCTATCGTCAGGGCGGCGCCGATCAGGGCCACGCCCGCCGCTGCGGTGCCGGCGATAACCGCGGCCACCGCCAGCGCCCCGGCACCGACCATGACCGCCTGGGCGAGCAGATGCCAGAAGAGCAGCGGAGACTGCCACAGGTCGCGCCCCTCGGCCTGGCCGAATAGGAACGCCGTGTAGCCGGCGACCATGGCACCGGTAGGGATGGCCAGCCACGCCAGGACGGTGAATGCCGTGGCGGCGGAGCCGATCAGGCCCGCCTCAACCGCGATGCCCAGCAACAGCCAGATCCCGGATACCGCGGCGAAGGAGGCCAATGCGTACGAGCCGAGCACGAGCCACGACCCGAAATTGGACTTGGTCAGCAGGTAGTAGAACCGTTCGGGCCGTTTGAGATCCCAGATGAGCAGCCCGCCGGTGGCCGCGGTGCCGACCAGGCCGAGGGCCGGGGCGACGATCGTGGTCAGCACGCCGAGGTCGACGCCCAGCAGGACGGCGAGTGCGGCGACAACCAGCGCACCACCACCAAGCCCCTTGGCCCACAGGTAGGCCGTGACCCGCCAGCCCCACGGCCTGGGGTGCGCGGTGTTCATCGTGGTCCGCGCGTGGCTCACGGGGTCGGTCGGGAGATCGGCTGAAACCTCGACGCGGTGCGGATCGGGGCTCGAGAACATATAGCTCGAATCCACCGGTGCGGCAAGCGGATTCAGCACGGCGCGGTCTGCCCCGAGGTAGAACACGTTCGGTCCGGTGTTCTGCTCGGGGGCGCGCACGGTGACAGGATTCGTGTTGACCAGCTTCGAGATTCCGCTTTCCGGGTCGTCCAGGTCGCCGACCCAGATCGAGTGGGTCGGGCAGACCACCACGCACGCGGGCTCCATGTCGTTGTCGATGCGGTGGGCGCAGAAGTTGCACTTGGCGGCCGTGTGGGTGTCGTCGTCGATGTAGATCGCGTCGTACGGGCAGCCCTGCATGCAGCTCTTACACCCGATGCAGCGGTCGGAGTCGAAATCGACGATGCCGTCATCCCGCTTGAACAATGCCTTCGTCGGGCAGATCGCCACGCATGGCGCGTCGGTGCAGTGGTTGCACCGCATGACGCCGAAGTCGCGGGTGTTGTTGGGGAACACCCCCTGGTCGACGTACTTCACCCAGGTGCGGAACTGCCCGACCGGAACCTCATGTTCCGTCTTGCATGCGACGGTGCACGCGTGACATCCGATGCAGGTGCGCTGATCGATCGCGAAGCCGTATCTCATATGCCCAGCCCGATCGCCCGCGCTTGCTCCCGCCCGTCCGGCGTCAGCTTCTCCGGCGACCACGGCGGCACCCAGACCCAGTTGATGGTGTGGTCGGTGACAAGCCCGTCGAGCACCTGGAACACCTGGCCCTCGATGATGTCGGTCAGCGGGCAGGCGGCCGAGGTCAAGGTCATGTCGAGCACCGCGACATCGCCGTCCATCCGCACCCCATAGACCAAGCCGAGATCGACGATGTTGATGCCCAGCTCCGGGTCGACGACGTCGCGGAGGGCCTCGAAAATGCGCTCGATCAGTGGCGCGGCCGTGGGTGGCGCGGGTTCAGGCATCAGAGCTCCTTAGTTCCTGTCGGTCCAGCGGGAGCTGGAACGTCGCGGGGTCGAGTTTGGGTTGGACAGTCCGCAATTGGTTCAGCAAATCGGCCGCGTGCGGCGCGCACAGCTGCCAGGTTTCCCGGGTATCGAGCCTGCGCAGGTGCAGGCTCGACGTGCGCGTGACCGCGGCGCCGCACGCCGCACATACCCGTGCCCTCGGCGCAACGAGCCAGTCCGCCCACGTCAACCAGCAGGCGCCGCACAGCACGCCCGAGTCGTCCCGCAGCCCCGGATCGCCGGGGTGGTATGAGAACCGCACGCCACGAGCCGGGCTGTCACCGGGTCCGGCGATCAGCCCGGGTAACAGGGCATCGCACATATCGCATCTCAGGTTCGAGATCGTCATCGATCGCATCCGTCCATCGCTTGACGCTCCGGAGTCTATATGAGAATCTTTGAATATAGGTGCGGTTTGCATCACAGCAATATTCAGAATGCGATATGCAGCATAGACAGGGGTCACGGGTGGCCGAAACGCCGACAGAAGTGCTGGATTGTATTGGGCTGCAATGCCCATTGCCGGTTGTGAAGACGGCGCAGGCGATCAAGAAGATGCCCGCCGGGGAACTACTGGAGCTGCTCGCGACCGACCCGGGCGTGGAGCCGGATATGAACGCGTGGTCCCGACGCACCGGTAACGAACTGGTCAGCATCAGCCGCGAGGACGATGTCTACCACGTGCTGATCCGCAAGGCGAAGTGACGCCATGTGGACCGGTGAGGGCGAATCGAAGATCCTCTACGTGCACACGCACGGGGTGAGCGATCCCGGGCGATGTGCCACCCCGTTCTTCCTCGCCGCCTCGGCCGCGGCGATGGATGCCGAGGTGATGATCTACTTCACCATGTACGGGCCGACGCTCCTGCAACGCGAGGTCATCGACAAGATCGGCCCGAAAGGCGACCGGGGCCAACCACTTTCGTATTTCATCGAGCAGGCTACCGGGCTGGGCGTGCGGTTGTTGGTGTGCCAGCCCTCGCTCGACCTCAACGATCTGGTCATCGACGACCTGATCGATGGCGTCCAGATGATCGGTGGGGCGGCCTTCAACGACCTCGCGGTCGAAGCCGATGCCGTCGTGAGCTTCTGATGACGACAGATGTGGCGGCGCCGTCGGCGTACTACAAGCGACCGGAAGTGGCCGGATACGCCGACGTGCCGATCGCAGAGAAGCAGCGGCTTTTCGACGAAGTCAAGTCAGACATTCGCTACAACGATTACCTGTACGGCTGCTACGAGTGCGGGATCTGCGTGGCCGCGTGCCCGTCGGCGCGGTTCTACGATTTCAGCCCGCGGCGGATCGCTCAGGCGGCCGCCCGCGAGGACGTGGAACTCGTCTACCAGCAGATGCAAGAGGACATCTGGGAGTGCTCCCAGTGCTTCTCCTGTCTGCGCTGCCCGCGCGGCAACAACCCGGGCGGGATCATCACGATCATGCGCGAGGTGTCCGTCAGCAACGGCCTCGCCTCGGCAACAGAAGCGCTCGGGGGCTACTCGAGAATCATTTACAAGATCATGTCCACCGGCACCCAGGTGTCACCGGACATGTTGCAGCGGGATGCTTTTCCCGACTGGGGCCCGGAGACCGGCGACGTCTCGGACAACCTGGACCTGTGGCGGCGGGCGTTGCCGTCGGAGACCATGCACACCACGTCCACCAGCTGGGAGGTCTCTGAACGGACACTGGTCGAGCTGTACCTGATCTGGCTCAGTACCGGCGCCCTCGACATGATCGCCGAGATCGACCAGCCGCTGCACTCCATGCTCTCCGAGCTCATGGAGGAGCTACTCGAAGACGAAGGGATCGAACTATGACGACTATCCCGCTCGAAGCCCTCAAGGCGAAGAAAGCGTCCGGCTTCACCCGCCAGGAGGGCCGCTACCCGGACTTCCAGGAAGAGCTGGCCGAGCTCGAGCGCGCCGGCGAGATCATCGTGCAGAAGACGACCGGCGATACGATCGAGGTCCCGACAAAGTACGGCCGGCCGAAGAAGATCCAAAAGGCCCATCTGTGGCACCACAAGTCGTGTGGCCAATGTGGACACATTCCTGGCTACTCGACGTCGATCTTCTGGGTGATGCGCAAGCTCGGCTACGACTACGAGGACCCGAAGGATCAGACGTCGTGCACGGCGTGGAATTACTACGCCAGCGCCACGTCCAACGCGGCCGCGCAGGCCGCCGTCGCGGTGCGCAACTTCGCCGCCGCGTACGAGACCGGGTACTTCCCGCTGATCCACTGCGGAACCTCCTACGGCCACTACAAAGAGGTCCGCCACGAGCTGCTGGAACATCCCGAGTTGCGTGCCGATGTCCGGAAGGTCATGGAGAAGCTCGGTAAGCCACTGGTGCTGCCCGAGGAGATCGTGCACTACTCCGAGTGGTTCTACGCGATGCGCCACGAGATCGCCGCCGCGCAGGTGCGGGACATGTCCAACATTGCAGTGACGGTGCACCCGGCGTGCCACTACTACAAACTCGTCGAGGGCGACGCGATCTACGACCCGGACGTTTATGGCGGACAGCGAACCGCGGTGGTCACCGGGCTCGCGCAGGCTCTCGGCGCAGAAGTGCGTGACTACTCGACGTGGTTCGACTGCTGCGGCTTCGGTTTCCGGCACATCTTGGTGCAGCGCGACTTCACCCGTTCCTTCGCCACCTTGCGCAAGATCGAGCGGATGAAGGAAGAGGCCGATCCCGACGTCGTGCTCACCCATGACACCGGGTGCGTGACAACACTGGACAAGAGCCAGTTCGCCGCGCAGGCCCACGACCGCAACGTCGGCGTCGCCGTACTGTCCGAGGCGCAGTTCGCCGCTCTTGCAATGGGTGCGCACCCCTACAAGGTGGTCCAGTTGCATTGGCATTCGGCGAATTACAAGCCCATGTTGGAAAAGATGGGCATCGACCACGAGCAAGCATGGGCGGAGTTCCAGGAGGATCTCGGCCGCCTTGAGCGCGGTGAGAAGAAGTACCTCGACTGGGATGACATGGACTGACGTTCCAGCACAACAGAACTCATCCGAACAGTTCCAACCGGAGCTCTCCGGGCGGACGAACACACCTTAGGGAAGCCATGTCTTTCGACACTGTAGTCGTCATCGGTGGGGGACCGGGCGGTCTGCGCGCGGCGCAGGGGATCGCCGAGGTCGGTACTCCGGTCGTACTGCTTGAGCGCTCAGAGGTCCTCGGCGGCATGCCGATCCACGCGAACTACGCCGGCATCACCCCGCACGGCGAGGCCGCCGAGCCGATGATGCGCCGGATGGCCGACCAGGTGACCGGTCATCCACTCGCGCAGGTCCGGCTGCAGACCACGCCCACCGCGCTCTCGGGTGAGCCGGGCGCCTTCCTGCTCGAGGTGGCAGGACCCGATGGGTCCGAGACCATCGAGTGCGGCTCGATCGTTGTCGCGACCGGGTTCCAGCACTTCGACCCGGGGCGCGAGACCCAGTTGTACGGCTACTACGAGTTCGACGACGTCCTGACGTTGCCGGATCTGGAGGCGATGCTCAAACAGCACGAGGTGGTGCGGCCCTCCACCGGCGAGCCGCCTACTCGGCTGTGTTTCGTGCAGTGTGTCGGTAGTCGCGACCGGCACATCGGCAACGAGTACTGCTCCAAAGTCTGCTGCGGAGTCGCCTCCAAGGAGGCCATCGAGGTTCGCCAGCTGCTGCCCGACTGCAAGGTCTACATCTTCTACATCGACATGCGGATGTACGGCTACTGGGAGAACGAGATCTACTGGGTAGCCCAGGAGAAGCACCACGTCCAGTACGTCAAGGGCATCATCACCGAGGTGTTGGCCAAAGGCGACCAGCTGATCGTTCGCGGCGAGGACACCACGATGGGCCGGCCGATGGAGCTGCTGATGGACATGGTCGTGCTGTCGGTGGGGATGGAGCCGTCGGCCGGGACACGGGAGGTCAGCCGGATCCTCGGCGTCCGCCCGAACCGCTTCGGGTTCATCGATGCCGTCGGCGGCGCCCTCGATCCGGTGGCCACCAGCGGCGAGGGCATCTACGCCTGCGGTGCTGCCCTGGGACCGGCCGACCTCGAGGACACGGTGTCCTCGGCGGCCAACGCCGCGATGCGCGCAGTGGCGTTCGTCCGCGGACATGCCGCCACACCGGCGGGGAACTGAGGCCGTCCATGATCGCCGGCCAGGTTGTCGACACGCCGACCGCGGCGGAGTTCTTTCAGCAAGTGCTGGAGGTGTCCACGCGCGAGGAGCTGTCCGGCATCGGTGAGGATGTGCAGAATAAGTCGGCCGCGATGCGTGCGCTCGCCGGGGACGATCCGTCCAACATGGACAATGCGGCCCTGCGTGAGCTGCTCGGCTGGGTGTTCTGTTCCCGGCGCAAGGTTGACCGGATCTTCGCCGTCGTGGAACCCGCTGAGCTGGCCACGGCGATTGCCGAGTTGCTGCACGGGCAGGGCGGGGTCGCCGTGCGGTATGACCGGTTCGCCGAGCTGCTTGACCCGCTGCCCGCGATCGCGGCCGACCTGCCCGGCGAATTGCTGCATTTCCTCGATCCGGGGCGGTACTGGCTGTGGACCCGCTGGATGTGGGATCCCGACGCGGGAACGGGCGCGCTGGCCCTGGTGACGATGGACGAGGCGGATCTGGAAACCGCCGACACGGGGGCCAGCCGCGGCGAGACCTACCTCGCCCTCGGCCGGCCGATCGCGTTCGTGGAGGAGACCGGCAAGGCGGCCGGCTTCACCGACCTCGGACCCGGGCTGTTCGGGACCGACGTTTTCCTCGCCGGCGTATACGGCGTCTACATGCAGACGGTCCTGGGGATGCGGATGACCAAGGAGTTCACCAACATTCTGCCTCCACTGCCCGAGCTCGTCCGGCGCCTGCTCGGTGTTCACCAAGCCCTGCACAGGAAGGTCTGAACCATGCCCGTAGGAGGACGCAAGGTGCCGCCGACGGTCGTCGAATTCGACGTCGCCACGGTCGCCTCGACCATCAGCGGCCGGACGGTTGACCTCACCTCGAACTGGAACCGGATGTTCGAGCCGCGGGTGATCACCGACACGACACCCGACGGGTTCGCCGAACTGAACGGACTCCCCGGAGCGGAGTCGCTCGAATGGTGCTACGGCTGCGGAAAATGCGTGCCTGTGTGCCCGGTCGACGTGGTCGGTGAGTACGGGCCGCGCAAGCTGCACCGCAAGGTCCAGATCGGCGAGGACCTGCTCGCCAGCGACGAGCTGTGGATGTGCACCACCTGTGGCAACTGCCTTCGGGTCTGCCCGAAGGAAGTGAACATGATCGAGATCATGCCTGCGACACGCGAAGAGGCGATAAGCCGCGGCCAGGTTCCCGCCGAGCTGACGCAGGTGTTCGAAGCGACGTTTCGCCAGGGCAACGCGCTCGGCGCCAACCCGCGGCGGCGTGCCGCGTGGACCAAGGGTGCGGGGGTTCCGGTGCGGGAGCTGCCCAAGGACCCCGCCCCGGTCGACGTGCTGTTCTACGTCGAGGACTACTGGAGCTACCACCCGCGCGGACAGGAAGCCGCGCAGGCGTTCGCGCGGATCTTGCACGCGCTCGAGGTCGACTTCGCGATCCTCGGCGCCGAGGAGAAGACGCTGGGGGACTCTCAGCGCCTGGCGGGGGAGCGCGGACTGTTCGAGTCGCTGATGGACGATGTCACCACGACCCTGGCCCGATACGAGTTCAACCGCATCGTCACTCCGGACCCACACGGGTTCAACGCGCTGGTCAAGGAATACCCGAAGCGCGGCCATGTCTACGACGTCGCGCACTACACCCAGTTCCTGGCACCGCTGGTCGACCGGCTGGAGCTGACCACGCCCGTCGAGGCGAAGGTGACGTTCCACGACCCGTGCTACCTCGGCCGGCACAACGGCGAGTACGACGCGCCGCGTACCCTGCTGCGCGCCATCCCCGGCATCGACCTGGTCGAGATGGGTCGTTGCCGCGAGAACGGTTATTGCTGCGGCGGGGGCGGCGGGGGGATGTGGCTCGACGGGTTCATGAGCGGCAAGATCGAGGAGCGGCTGTCCGAGCGCCGGGTCCGCGAGGCCGCCGAATCGGGCGCCGACATCCTGGCGGTCTGCTGCCCCTACGAGGTGTCCCGGTTCTCCGACGCTGCCAAGTCCACCGGCAACGACCACCTACGGGTGCTCGACATCGTCGAGCTGCTGGACACCGCCATGGGCGTACCGAAGGCGACATGACACCGATGCGCGTCATCGACTTTGGCACCGTGACAGCCCTGCGCAGCCAGACCGTCTGGCATGCGCTGTGCCGCGCGATGCGGCCCGGCGACGCGCCGGTGCTGTCGTTCGTGCGACCTGGGGAGCCCTACGTCAGCATCGGATACCACCGCGACCTTGCTGAGGTCGACACCGACTACTGCCGGGACGGTGGCCTTCCGGTCTACCGGCGCATGGTCGGCGGCGGACCCGTCTACTGCGACGCCGACCAGCTGTTCTTCCAGATCAGCCTGCCGGCGCGGGATCTGCCGCCGCGCCGCGCCACCGCCCTTACCACGCTGCTTCGTCCGGCGATGAGAGCCCTGCGCGGGCTCGGCGTCGACGCCGAGCTCGACCGGTTCGGCGAGATCAGCGTCGGTGCGGCCAAAGTGTGCGGGCACGGTGCCGGCCAGCTCGGCGACGGCGCGGTGATCGTCGGCAACCTCATCACCGCCTTCGACCACGAGCGCGCCACCCGGGTGATGCGGATCGACCCCGACGTGCGCGCGGTCGTGCTGGCGCTGATGCGCCGACACGTCGTCGCGACCCTCGTCGACGCGGCGGCCTGGCAGGCCGCGATGGTGCGCGAGTACGCGGAGCATTTCGGCAGCACACCGTGCGACGACCGGCTCAACGCCGCGGAGATGCGACAGCTTGCGCGGATGGATCGGCGCCTGCTCAACCACGGCTTCGTCGCCGGCACATCGCGTCCGGTTCGTCCGGTACGCACGGTGAAGGTGCGCGCCGGGGTGTGGGTGCACGACTGGAGAGGCGACGGTGAGCGCGTCGTGCTCGGGATCGCAGACGGGACTGTGGAAGTCGCCGACGGCCGCGAGCACCTGGTCGGCCTGCGACTGGACGACGCAATACGGGAGTTGGAACGCGAGCACGAAGCCGACGCCCTGGTGACGGCCATCCAAGCGGCACACGCGGAGGTAGCATGACCACTCAACTCGACTTCGGCGGCTACGAGCTGCGGCTGGACCGCCGCTATGATCCCGACACCCATATGTGGGTTCAACCGATCGCGGACGGGCGGGTACGCGTCGGGTTCGACGCGCTTACTGCCGACACCTACGGCGCGCTGGCCCAACTTGCGATGTCGCATGCGGGAACCTCGGTCGAACGCGGCGAGCCGTTCGGCAGCCTGGAGGCGGCCAAGTTCGTCGGCCCGCTGACCGCGCCGGTGTCGGGTGTGCTCGCCGCGGTCAACGGCGAGGTCCTCGCCGATCCGGAGATGGTGTTGCTCGACCCGTACGGCCGCGGCTGGCTGGCCGAGTTCACCGTGGTCGGTCCCGCGCCGGAACTCGTCGGCGGCGACGAGGCCCGTGCCTGGTTCGCGCGCGAGGTGGCCGAGTACCGGGAGAAGGGCCTGGTGGCGGAGTGACGTCCACCGGATTCGACATCCGCCGTCGCCACTTCGGCGACGTCATGGACTTCTACGCTCCGGGGCTCAAGCAGTGGAGCACCCCGGAGTGGACGCCCGCCAACCCCCGGCGGTTCCTGCCGGTGTCGGTCACCGGGTCGGCCTGCGCGCTGTCCTGCGACCACTGTCAGACCAAGGTGCTGCACGGCATGGCCAGCATCCCCGCCGGCGAGAGCCTTTTCGACGTCGCGGCCCGGATGAAGGCGGGCGGCAGCGACGGAATCCTGGTGTCCGGCGGCTCGACCCGCACCGGCGGCGTGCCGCTCACCCCGCACCTCGCGGACGTGCCGCGCATCCGTGCGGAACTCGGAATGAAGGTGATCGTCCATTCCGGGGTCGTCTCGCCGAAGCTGGCCGGCCGGCTTGCGGAGGCCGGCGTGGACGGGGTGATGCTGGACATCATCGGCGCGGACGAGACGATCCGCGATGTCTACCACCTCGACCTGACCACCGCGGATTTCGCCCGTTCCCTGCGGGTGCTCGCCGAGCATGGTTTGCGGATCATCCCGCACATCGTGCTGGGCCTGCACTACGGCCGGTTCCTGGGGGAGCAGCGGGCGCTGGAGATGGTCACCGCCCACCCCGTCAGCACGCTCATCTTGGTGGTGCTGGTGCCGTTGGTCGGCACGCCGATGGCGCACCTTCCCCCGCCGGCTACCGAGGATGTCACCGCGTTCTTCGCGACCGCGCGGGCCGCGGCGCCGTCGATTCCGGTGAACCTTGGCTGCGCGCGACCGATGGGCCAGATCAAGGTCGACCTCGACCAGGCAGCGGTCGATCTCGGGCTCAACGGGATCGCCTATCCGGCCGACGGGATCATCGGCTACGCCGAGTCGCGCGGGATAACCGCCCGACGCTACGAGTACTGCTGTTCGCTCACCTGGGCCGGTGGCCACGAGGGCGGCTACGCCGAGGTCCGGGTGAGCTGAGATGACCACGTGGCGTTTCCTGTTCGACGACGGCGCCGGCGCCGCCGACGGTCTCGCGCTCGACGAGGCCCTGATGGCCGGGGTCGGCCGCGATGCCAACCCCCCGCGACCGACTCTGCGGCTGTACACCTACGCGAGCCACGCCGCGCTCGTGGGCCGCTACCAGACGCTGGCCGCGGAGGTCGACGTCGATGCGTGCGCGGCCACCGGAACCGGGGTAAGTCGGCGACCCACCGGCGGCGGGGCGATCGTGATGGGTCGCGACCAACTCGGTGTCGCCCTGGTGTTGCCGGCGCCCGCGGCCCCGCCGCGCACGCTCATCCCCGAGCTGGGCCAAGGCGTAATCGAGGGGCTGCGCCGGATCGGTGTGCGGGCCGAGTTCGGCGGCAAGAACGACCTGCTCGCGGGCGGTCGCAAGATCGCCGGTTTGGGGATGTACACCGACGGGCGCGGCGGGCTGCTCTTCCACACCAGCTTGCTCGTCGACCTGGACGTCGATTTCATGCTGAAGGTCCTGCGGATCCCGGCTGCCAAGCTTGCCGACAAGGGTGCGGCCGCCGTCGCGGAGCGGGTGACCACGGTCCGCCGCGAGCTCCGCCGCCCGATCGATGTGGGCACGCTGAGAGGCGTTGTCGCCGAGGGCTTCGCCGCCCGCTTCGAGGTGAGGCTGGCCGCCGACGAACCCGACGAGGCGGAGCGGGCGGCCGCGGACGAGCTGGTCGCGAACAAGTACGCAAACCCGAAGTGGCTCGCCGAGCAGGGCGCGCAACCGGACGGCACCGGCAGCGCCGCGTTCCGCTCCCCGGACGGGTTGGTCCGGGTTTTCGTTGCGGCGCAAGGCTCCCTGGTCAAGAGCCTGCAATTCACCGGTGACTTCAACACCGTCCCCGAGGGCCTACGACGGCTGGAGAACACATTGCGCTGGCGGCACCTCAACACCGACACCGTGCACGGGCTCGTTGCCGACGTGCGGTCGGCCACCGGGGCCGACGCCGGCTGGCGCCGCGACGAGGACGTGGTCGCCGCCGTGCTCGACGCCGGTGCCAGGGCCGTCGACCGGTCCGCCGCACCGGTCCGACCGACTGGATCCTGTTACTTTCCAGAGCAAGGGAGCCGCCCGTGACGCTTACCCCGCTACCGCTTGTCGACGGGCCGCCGGCGCCCGCGCGCATCAGCCCCGAATGGGTGCGCATCTCGATGGCCAGCGCCTACGCCCTTCGGTTCCGCTCCGGGCGGTTCACCCGGGACTTCGACTTCGGCGGCATCAACCTGCTGCTGAACTACGACGAGGGTTGCCTATCCGACTGCGGGTACTGCGGCCTGGCCCGCACCCGTCCGGGCACCTACAGCGACAAGTCGTTCATCCGGGTGGAGTGGCCATTGGTGGGCACCGACGAGCTGATCGACCGGATGGTGCGCTACCACGACCGGCTCACCCGGCTCTGCATCTCGATGGTGACCCACGGTCACGCCTACAGGGACACGTGCGACATCACCCGGCGCATCGCCGAGCGAGTGTCGGCGCCGCTGTCCATCCTGGTCGCGCCCCCGACGCTGAACCGCGAGCGTCTCGACGAGTTCAAACGTCTCGGTGTGGACATGATCGGCATCGGGCTCGACGCGGTCACCGAGGACCTGTTCCGCAACATCCGCACCGAGGTACCGGCCGGCGGGCTCAAGTGGACGAAGTACTGGCAGACCGTGCGCGAGTCCCGTGAGGTGTTCGGGCCGTGGAAGGTCAACGTGCACACTCTCGTCGGGCTCGGGGAGCGCGACGTCGACCTGATCGACCTGTTCTGCCGACTGCGCGACGAGCAGATCTACTCCTACCTGTTCTGCTTCAACCCGGAGCCGGACTCCCGCATGGCCGACGACCCCAAGTCGCCGATCACCCGCTGGCGGCGGGTCCAGCTGGCCCGCCACCTCGTCGAGGAGTCCGGCTACGGGATGTCCGATTTCAGGTTCGACGACGACGGCAACCTCGTCGACATGGGCGCCGACACCGCGACGGTGGCAGCGGCGATCGACGGCGGTATCCCGTTCATGACGAACGGCTGCCCCGGGGAGAAGGGCCAGCCCGGTTGCACCCGCCCATACGGCTCCTACCGGCCCACTGAACCGTTCCGAGATTTCCCGTTCCCGCCTACCGCCGATGACCTGGGGGAGATCCGCGACCAGTTGGCGCTGGGTGTCCCGTTGGCCCAACAACCACGAACTGAGGAGTTCTGATGCGAATTGTCGTGCCGCTCAAAGCGGTTCCCGACCTGGTCGAGGAGATCGAGCTCTCCGAGGACGGAACGGGCATCGACCGTGAGTACCTGAAATTCGTCCTGAACGAATGGGACGATCAGGCGCTGGAGGAGGCGCTGCTGATCAAGGACGCCGGCGGCGCCGAGGTGGTGGCGGTGGCCCTTGCCGACGACCCGGACATCGAGCAGGCGCTCTACACCGCAATCGCCAAGGGTGCCGACTCCGCGGTCAAACTCGACCGCTCGGCCGACGACGACACCCCCGCCGACACCCATGCGCGGGCGGCGGCATTCGCGGCGTACCTCAAGGACACCCCCGCCGACCTGGTGATCACCGGCGTGCAGGCGCCCGACGACCTGGACGGCCAGCTACCACCGGCGCTTGCCGCCCACCTGGGTGAGCCGCACGCGTCCGTGGTCGTCTCGGTGGAGCCGGTCGGCGACAAGGTAAGGGTGCGACAGGAGTTCAGCGGGGGACGGGGCGCCGACCTGGAGATGACGCTGCCCGCCGTCGTGGGTCTGCAGGCTTCCCGGCAGACGCCTCGCTACGCACCGGTGAGCAAGGTTCGCCAGGCCATGCAGGCCGGCGGGCTGACCGAAGTCAGCGTCCAACCGCTCGACAGCCAGCCCGGGCTGACGATCCGGCGCATGTATGCCCCCGTGTCGACCTCGCACGCCGAGATGCTGACCGGCGAGCCGGACGAGGTCGCCGACAAGATCATCGAGCTGCTTCGCGGCCGTGCCCTGATTAAGGAGTGACCAGTATGGGAAATGTCATGGTGTTGGCCGGACGGACCGGCAAAGACCTCACCGACTCCACGTTCGAACTGATCGGCGCAGCCCGCCAGCTCGCGTCCGCGTGGGGCGGGCAGGTGGAGGTGGCGCTGTTCGGCACCGCGGATCCGGCAGCCGAACTCGGTGCCGCTGACACCGTCGTGTCGATCGACCACCCAGCGCTGTCGGATTACGTGCCGGAGGCCTACGAGGTGGCACTGCGGCACGTCCTCGAGCAGCGTTCGCCGCGACTGCTGCTGCTGCCCAACGACACTGTCGGACTCGACCTCGGCAGCTCGCTGTCGGTCGACTGGGCGGCGCCGCAGGCCGCCTACGTGGTGGGCCTGGAGGCCGACGGCGACCTGGCGATCGCCACCTGCCAGATCCTCGGCGGCAAGATCCTGGCCGAGGTGGAGTTGCCCGGCGACCGCGGGATCTGCACCGTGGTGGCCGGCGCCTTCCCCGCCGCGGCGGGCCGCGCCGACGGGGAGGCCGCGGTGGTGAGGCTCGACCCGCCCGCCGGGCTCGACTCGCCGCGGACCAGCCTGCAGCAGCTGATCGAGCCGGAGGGCGGTGACGTCGACATCACCGTCGCCCCGATGCTCGTCTCGGTGGGGCGCGGCATCGGATCCAAGGACGACGTGGAGACGGTGCAGGAGATCGCCGACGCGATGGGGGTGCCGCTGTCAGCGTCCCGGCCGGTGATCGACGCGGGCTGGCTGCCCAAGTCCCGTCAGGTCGGCAAGTCCGGCTTGAAGGTCAAGCCCAAGGCCTACCTGTCGTTCGGCATCTCGGGCGCGCCCGAGCATCTCGAAGGCATGCGCGACGCCGAGCTGATCATCGCCTGCAACACCGACGCCAATGCGCCGATCTTCGACGTCGCGCATTACGGCACCACCTGCGACCTGTTCGACCTTGCGCCTGCCCTGGTCGAGAAGCTGGACGGATAGGTGGCCGGTGAGACGGTGACCCGGCCGATCTTCGACGGGATCGGTCACGTCGGCGAGATCGCGTTCTACGTACTCGCGACCGCCAGCATCGTCATCTTCGGATACGGCGTCTGGCGGCGGGTACAGAAGTACCGTCGGGGCCGGCCGGCGGGCCGCTGGGCCACGATCCGTTCGGCCCTGTTCGGTCGGCCGTTCGCCGGTGTGCGTGAGCGTGGTGACCGGGGCTCGGCGGCCGTCGTCGCCACCAACGTCACCATCGGCCGCGGCTCCCGTGCGGTTGGGCTGGCACACTTCGGCGTGTTCTGGGGCTTCATCGTGCTGTTCATCGGCACGGTGATCCTGACCATCGACTACGACGTGGTGCGGCTGGCCGGCAGACTGTTCACCGGGCATGACGTGCGGTTCTTCCACGGCTGGTTTTACCTGATCTACTCGGTGATCCTGGACACCTTCGCGCTGGCCGCGGTGCTCGGCCTCGGCTACCTGATCGTGCGGCGCTGGCTGTTCAAGCCCTACCGGCTGGACTACGCCCGGGCCGCCGAACCGGAGGGCGGGTACAGCCGTAGCCAGTTCGTCCGCGGCGACTGGCTGTTCGCCGGCGGTCTGGGACTGATCCTGCTGACCGGTCTGCTGGTGGAGGGTGCGCGGATCAGGGCCGCGAACTTCCCCCCATTCGAGCTGTGGTCGCCCGCCGGGTGGGTGATCGGCAGGTTCTTCGAGGTGGTCGGGATGAGTGCGCCCGTCGCCTTCACCCTGCACACGGTCCTGTGGTGGGTGCATGCGCTGCTCGCGCTCGCCTTTGTCGCCTACCTCCCGTACTCGAAGTCCATGCACATGCTGGCCGATGGCGTGAACCTGCTCGCGCACGATCGGACTGCCACTCTCGCCCTGCCCGCTCCGGTGCCCGACACCGGTCACGCCGGCTACACCAAGATCGAGGACTTCACCTGGAAGGAACTCCTCGACTTCGACGCCTGCACCAAATGCGGGCGCTGCCATGAGGTATGCCCGGCCCGTACCGCCGGAGCCCCGCTGTCTCCGCGGGATCTGATCCTCGACTTGCGGCAGTGGGTCGACGAGCAGTCCGGTGGGCTGGCGGTGCTCGACCGCGAGGACCGATCGGTCAAGCCGGGCGCTGACGCCGAGATCGCCGGCGACGTGATCAAGGCGCGCACGCTGTGGTCCTGCACGACCTGCATGGCTTGTGTGCAGACCTGCCCGGTCGGTATCGAGCACGTCCCGACCATCGTGCAGCTGCGCCGCACCCTGGTCGAAGAGGGCAACATGGACCCGACCCTGCAGCAGGCGCTGCAGAGCCTGGCCGGCCAGGGCAACTCGTTCGGCAAGTCGGCGCGGATGCGCTCGCGGTGGACCAAGAAGCTGGACACCGCGATCAAGGACGCCCGCAAGGAACCGGTGAAATACCTGTGGTTCGTCGGTGACTACGCCTCCTACGACGACCGACTGGCCGAGAACTCGCGGCTGCTGGCCCGACTGCTCACCGACGCGGGCGTCGACTTCGGCATCCTTTACGAGGACGAGTGGAACTCGGGCAACGATGTGCGTCGGGTCGGGGAGGAGGGCCTGTTCGAGCAGCTCGCCGAGCACAACATCGAGGCTCTTCGCGACGCGGAGTTCCAGGAGATCTTCACCACCGACCCGCACTCGCTGAACGCCCTGCGCAACGAGTATCCGAAGCTGGGCGCGACCTACACGGTGTGGCATTACACCGAGCTGCTGGCCCACCTGATCGAGACCGGTGCGTTGCCGGTGCGGCCGCTGCGGCTGCGGGTCACCTACCACGACCCGTGTTATCTGGCCCGCTACAACGGCGTGACCGAGGCACCGCGGCGGATTCTCTCGGCGCTGGACTGCGAACTGGTCGAGATGCCACGCAACCGGTCCAACACCTTCTGCTGCGGCGCGGGCGGCGGGCGGATCTGGATGGACGACTCCTACCTTGCCGAGCGCCCCAGCGAGAACAGGATCAAAGAGGCGGCGACCCTCGACGTCACGCACTTCGTGGTGTCCTGCCCGAAGGACATGACGATGTACTCCGACGCAGCCAAGACCACCGGCCACGCCGACAGGCTCTCGGTCCTGGACATCACTGCGCTGGTCGCGACCGCGGTCGCCCCGCCGGAGAACGAACTGCGGGAGGCGGGTGTCCCGGTATGACAGGACCCGAGCACGCAACCGCGTCGGCACCTGACCTGGACATGCTCGGCGGGGCGCTCGGTCAGCGGGTGCGCGACGTCGCGGCTGCAGTGCGTCGGCTTGACGGACTCGCCATCGGCGGCAGCGGTCCCGAGGCGTCGCAGCCCGTTCGCGAGGATGTACGCGAGTTCGTCCTGCGGGCGCTGCGGATAGCGGGGGACCGGGACAACGACGTGATCCTGCGTGCAGTCGCGGCCGGCACCTCGCAGGCCGCCGGCCTCGCCGAGTTCACCGGTCGACCACGGCTCGCACTGTGGGAGGCCGTCGGCGACCTGGTCCAGGTGGGCCTGTTGCAGCGGGACCCGGTGTCTGACGGTGTTCGTCTCACCGCCGCAGGTGAGGCCGTTCTCGCGATGGTCGACTTGCTCGTCGCCGCGGGGGAGGCCGAATGAAGTGCCCGTTCTGCGATGTCGACAAGCCGGTTCGCGACCTGCATGCCCATCTTGCGGCCGACCACGCCGGCGAGATCCGCACCGAGGACATCGGCGAACGCATGGCGTACACGGTGACCTGCCCGTACTGCCAGGAGCGCTACCGCCAACCCATCCGCAAGAGCGCGGGCGACCCGGACTTCCTGGCCGAGTACCAACGCCAGATCCATCTGGTGGCCTTCGACATGTTGATCAACCACGTGCTCGCCGAGCACGGCCTGGAGCGCGCAAAGCCCTAAAGGAGAACGACCGTGCCCGCTGTCCGAAACTGCAACCTGCCCGACGACGTCTACTACCTCGTCGAGAAACACGTGTGGGCTCGCAAGGTGGGCGAGCTCATTGAGATCGGGCTCACCGACGTCGCCCAGAACTTGGCGAAGGGCATCATCTCGGTCACCCCGAAGAAGATCGGCCGGACACTTCGCGTCGAGCAGAGCGTGGCCACCGTGGAGAGCGGCAAATGGGTCGGCCCGGTTCCGTGCCCGGTGGCCGGGGTTCTCTCTGAGGTGAACGCCGCGGTGATCGCCCAGCCGGGACTGATCAACTCCGATCCCTATGGGGCCGGCTGGATCGCCCGGATCGAGCCCACGGAATGGGACCCCGACTCCGTCGGCCTGCTCACCGGCGCTGACGGGATCGCCGCCTACGAGCGGTTCCTCGAACAAGAGGGCATCTCCTGCGAGGAATGAGCGATGGCGGACCGGGTGTGGAACGGGTGCGTAGTGCCGGACGACCGGCTCTACGACCTCGAACTGCATGTGTGGGTCCGGCTCGAGGGCGATGAGGCCGTGCTCGGCATGACCGATATCGCGCAGACCATGGGCGGGCGGCTCGTATCAGTGAGCTGGAAACGACCGGGGCGCACGCTGCGGCGCCGGCAGACCGTCGCGGTCGTGGAGAGCGCGAAATGGGTGGGCCCGTTCCCGACACCGCTGTCGGGGCAACTGCTGACAGTCAACCGGCAGGCGTTCGAGGACGACATCGCGATCGGCAATCGCGATCCCTACGGAGCCGGTTGGATGGCACGCGTCCGGACGTCATCTCTCGATGATGAGAGGACGCACCTGCGCGACGGCGAGGCGGCGTACGCGTTCTACCGAGAGTTCATCGACGAGCGGGACATCCGCTGCTATCGGTGCGCGGAGTGAAACGAAGTGAGGAGCGGTATGGAAGGCAAGCCGGAGGGCACCCAGCAGAGCAGGCGCGGCAGGCGGCCCTGGTGGCTGGTGGTGCTGGTGGTGACGTTTGCGGGTTATCTGGCCTTCCGCCTGGTGCAGGGCCTGATCTGGCTGGTGGGCCTGCTGTAGGAGCACTCGTCCCCACTCGGGGCGTGGAACAACAATAGGAGATAGGAAATGAGCTCGAACATCAACGCCGGCGACGCCGGCGACATCGATGACGACACCAAACGGTTGGCAATGGTCTGCTGGAGCAACGACCTCGACAGGGTCTGGCCGACGTTGATCCTGGGCACCACCGCCGCGGCCTCGGGCATGGAAGTGGAGATCTTCTTCACGTTTTGGGGACTGCGGGTGCTGCAGCGCAACGACAAGCGCATCACCGGGACGAACTGGATGCAGAAGGGCGAGTCGATCGTGGACCGGGGCGGCACCGACCACCTCAAGCTCGGCAAGATCCATTTCGGCGGCGCGGGCACCGCGATGATCAAGAAGTTGGCCCGGGACTATAAGGTGGCCGACCCGACGGAACTGTTGGGGATGGCTCAGGACATCGGCGTTCGGCTGTACCCGTGCCAGATGACCATGGACCTCTATGGTCTCAAGAAGGAAGACTTCATCGAAGGCGTGCAGCCGAGTATGGGGGCCGCGAGCTTTCTCGACATGGCCGCCGACGCCGACATCACACTGTTCATCTAAGTACCCGTCGCGATGCGTACATCGGTCCTGATCGGTGAGGACCGCTGGATTTTGCGGCGATTGTCCAGGCTGGACATCGAGTTCGGGCTGCGCTGGGTCGGCGCGGAGGCCGCCGAGTCGGTCGACCTCGTCGTGATCGACCTCGCAGTGCAGGGCGCCATCGACCAAGTGCGCCAATCGCGGAGGCGTTGGCCGGCTGCGATCATCGCGGGCTACCTCACCATGCCCGACCCCGAGACCTGGATCGCCGGCCAGCGCGCCGGGTGCGACCTGGTCGCCAACCGCGGCGCGCTCATTCCCCGGCTGCGCCCACTGCTCGCAGGCGCACGGACCGGGGGGCGCACCTTCCCGGTGCTCGACGAGGCCGATCTGGCCGGCCGGATCGGCCTGGTGGCAAGGGCTGATGACACGCCGCTGGGGCCGGTCGCCATCTATCAGATCGACGGCGCGGTCCACGCGGTCGCCGACCGTTGCCCGCACGCCGGTGCGCCGCTGTCGGAAGGCGAGCTAAGCGGAAGGCAGATCACTTGCCCACGGCACGGAAGCCAGTTCGACGTGTGCACCGGCGAGCGAACGCGTGGACCGGCAGATAGCGACGTCGTGACTTTCCCCGTGGTCATCGCCGACGGCCAAGTCGGGATAATCATTGAGGAAACAGTAGAGTAGTTCCAGCTGGTAATTTAGCTGGCTAGCGAGTTCCTGCCAGGAGGCGCATATGAGTCAGGCAACAGTGCACGAGATGTACGCTCTGCACGCTCGCCTGTGTAAGGCGATCGCCGACCCGAAGCGGCTCCTGATCCTCGACGCGCTGCGTCACGGCGAGCGTGCGGTCGGCGACATCGCCGACGAGCTGGGGCTTACTCAGCCCAACACCAGCCAGCACCTGGCCATCCTCCGCGACCGCAACGTCGTCACCACATCCCGCTCGGGCAATACCATCTACTACTCGCTGAACAGCCGGAAGGTCATCGGCGCCATCGACCTCCTTCGCGAGTTCATGGCCGAGTTCATGGTCGACGGCGAAGTTCCGTCCGATCTGGTCGACGGCGCCGACCCCGCAGCGGCCGTCGGCTGACGTCAGCCGCGCAGCAGTTCGGCGCCGATGCCAATGCCGATGCCCACGGCCAGCACCAGTACCAAGAGCATCGCGCCCGGCACCATCCCGCGGGACACCGGGGTGTGTCCGGCTCGGACGGTCCGCAATATCCGGTGATAGCGATGCGGTACGAGCACGAGGATCGCGAGGCCGGCGATAACGCTGAGCAGGAACCCGGGCCACGCCGGCACGTGCTGTTCCACGTTCCAGCGCACCAGCAGCGCGCCAGTCGCCATCATTCCGATGCCGGTGCGCTGCCAGGCAAGCGCAGTGCGCTCTGCCTGCGCACCGATATCCATGAGTTGGGAGTCGGTCATCTGGAGGTCTCGGCGAGGAATATGAGGACCGCCGCCGCGGCGACGACGATCGCGACACCCGCGACGATGATCCTGGGCAGCGGATCACTCGGCAGCGAACGGTTCTCACGCAGCGCGCGTTCGGTCCGATCCCACCGCACGTAGGCGCCAACGACGACCGTCACCGACAGAATCAGCAGGAACACTGTGATCGCGATCCGCAGTGATCGCGGACCGAAGTCATGCACGAGGCTGGCCAACGCTATCGCGCCGGCCAGCAGTGCCAGGCCGGTACGCAGCCAGGCGAGGAATGTCCGTTCGTTGGCGAGCGTGAATCGGTAGTCCGGGTCGGTACCCACGGTCCGCAATGGTGGCCTACGCCCCATCATCGGCAACTCCTACTCTCATTCGGGACGAATTGCAGGGAAACGCGGTCACGCCGGTGCGGGCGCAACTCTAACCAATCGGATCCTTTTCCGGTTTGAGCACCCGATCAGACTTGTTCCGCCCCCTGAGCACGAAGCGCTCCAGCCTGTCCCGACGTCCGGACAACGATGTCACTATCACAGCCCGTAACGCGGGCCGCTATGGAACCGAATCATACCCTACGGGGTAATGCCGGTTGCCCGATAATTGGACCGCCCGCGATCGTGCGGCACCGGCAATAGGCTGGATCGGTCACAGCCTGCCGGTCACGTCCGAGCCGTCACTCGCATCCCCTCGACGGGCCCGCAATGGCGGCCTGGCTACTGGAGTCGCGTCTTCCGTTGATCTCGATACATGG
>CAWBXH010000002.1:0-13331 GCA_963792745.1 uncultured Actinomycetota bacterium
ATCGCGCCCCTCACACCGACAGGTAGTCGCCGGGCACCAGGGCGGACACGTCTTCGCCGGTCATCATCTTCATGGGCAGGCCGGTGTCCCAGTAGTCGGTCCAACGGGCGATCTTGCCGTCGCGGACCACGAAGGTCCCCATCACGGGAACGCCCATCACCTCACCGGTCGGGGTCTTGATCATGTCGAGACGCTCGGTGAGCACGGTGTCACCCGCGGCGGCGATGTTGATCATCTCGTAGGCGTAGGAATCGGGGAACATCGCGAACTGCTGACCGAGGTTCTCGGCGATCGCGTCGGCACCCACGGCCGCCGGCATGCCCACGTTTTGATAGACCGCATCGCCGGTGAGATACGGCTTGAGGGCCGTGGCGTCGCGCTGCTCCATCAGGCCGCAAAAGTCGGAAACGATCTGGATGGGATCGGTCATGGTGTGCCTCTTCTCAAGGAGATCTGACGTACAGATTGAATGTAATTCACCTACATGCTGTATCGGAATATACTGACCGGGTGCCCCGAGGTCAACAGCCGGCGAACGCCGCGAAGAGCCCTCGCGCGGCCCAGGCAGAAGCCACCCGCGCGGCGCTGATCACCGCGGCCCGAAGACTGTTCGTGGAGAAGGGTTACTTCAACACCGGAACCGAAGAGGTCGTGGCTGCGTCTGGCGTCGGGACCCGCGGCGCCCTCTATCACCACTTCGAGGACAAGCGCGCCTTGTTCCAGGCGGTCTTCGAGCAGGTGGAGGTGGATCTGCTGTCCGCGGCCGGCGGCCTAGAAGAGACTGGCGACGCGCTCGGACGGTTGCGCTCGGGCCTGCTCAGATTCCTTGATGCCTCACTTACTCCCGAGGTCCAGCGCATTTTGCTGATCGACGGTCCCGCCGTATTGGGTTGGCAAACCTGGCGTGAACTGGAAGGTCGGTACGGCGTCGGAGCCATCCACGGGCTACTCGAACGCGCCGTCCTGGAGGGCTCACTACCGGCCCAGCCGCTGATCGTGCTCGCTCATGTCCTGTTGGCGGCCGTGGACGAAGCCGCACTGGTGATCGCGAACTCGCCCGAACCGATGGCCGCCCGCGACCAGGGCATCGCCGCAATCAGCCAACTGCTCGCCGGACTGGGGGTTTCGCGGCCCTCACGATGATCCGCCGGACGGCGGTCGTTCGCCGCTCCTACCGATCCGCGGTGCGCGGTTGACACCTCGATGCAGATCTGAACATACTGACCGCATGCAGTCGGCATACAGACAGTATGCGCAATTGCGACCGGGGCGACGAGAGTTGCGTTTTCACGGCGGCCACCGAGCTGGTTCACCCGACCTCGCTGTGCCTCTCTGCTCGTCCACTCGGCTTCGTCTTGACAGGCATGCTGGTTCACATGCATGCTGGATGTCAACTGACATGCACGCTGCATGTCAACCGGCAGGCGGGTCCGCGAGGAGGCCCGGGCGGGCCGAAGAGGGCGTCGCCATCACCTGCTGGCATCCCGCCTGAGCGCTCCGCCGCGATGACAACCCTGAGGAGACTCATGAGCACCAACTTCATCGAGAAGATCGACGACGACCTCCTTCCCGAGCGGTTCGCGCCGCTGACGGTCACGCAGCTGATGCCCAACTTCGGCGCCCGGATCTCCGGAGTCGACCTCACAGCGGACCTCTCGGACGACATGCGTGCACTGTTACGCCAGGCGTGGCTCACCTACGGGGTCGTGATCTTCACCGATCAGCAGAAGCTGTCGGGAGAACAGCACCTCGAGATCGCCACCATTTTTGGCACGCCGGACTACGGCAGCCGGCTGGTGGAGAAGCTCGGCCCGCAGGTCGACGTCATCACCACCGACGGTGCGCGACCACCGGTCACCAACCTGTGGCACAGCGACAACACGACGCTCGAGCAGCCTTCGCTGGGCACGTTCATCCAGATCCAGGAGTGCCCGCCGGTCGGGGGCAACACCTCGTGGGCCAACACGGCCAAGGCGTACCGCTGCCTGTCGCCGTCGATGAAGGAGTACGTCGACGGTATGACCGCCGTGCACTACTGGGACGGCCGCGGCTACAAGGAGCCCGGGTACCTGCAGGCGAACTGGGACCACGAGAAGTACTCGGAGCTGGTCAAGAACAATCCACCGCGGCACTGGCCGATCGTCAGCATCCATCCGATCACTGGCGAAAAGGCGTTGTACGTCAACGAGACATACACGACCTACATCGAAGGCGTGCACCGCTACGAGAGCGACGCGATCCTGCACTTCCTCTTTAGCTGGATCCGGATGCCAGAGTTCTACACCACTCACAACTGGGCGCGGAACGACATCGCCGTGTGGGACAACTTCCAGGTGCAGCACTACGGCCTGGCCGACTACACCGAGTTCCGCGTGAACCAGCGAGTCACGTTCCTCAAGGAAGGCACCAACCCGGTCTGAAGACCCACACGGGGGACGGACGCAGCCGGCCCCCTGTGCACCTGACGAGGGACGACCTGCCGCGAGCAGATAGGGAGTCGACGATGACGACAGAGCAGGCGCCGTTCACGGGATTGGCCCGACGAGAACGGACCGGTAGCCAGAAGCGGCCCATCGGGGTCAAAAACATCCAGCGGATGCTGCCAGGCGCCGCGCACGGCCTGCATGGTGGCGACATCCCGCCGGGCTCGTGGTCCGGGGACACCGCGCTGATGGCGATGGAGGACTCGTACTGCGACATGTGGGACCGCACGGAGGTGATCGACCTCCGGACGCGCAGCCTGTTCAACGTCAGCCTCATGATCGGAGTTGGCAACGTCGGCAACCAGTTTGAACTGCAGTACCACTGCCCCGGGGCGATCTACAACGGGGCGACACTGGCCGAGCTCGAAGCGGTGATCGTGCACGCACGCCCCTACGTTGGCTCGCCCTGTGCCGCGTGGGCCATGCAGTCCATGATCGCCGCCCTGACCACGCACAATCTGCTCGAGCCGATCCCTGAGGCGGACGTCGCCCGCAAGGAACGCACCGGGAGCGAGAAGCGCGCCATCGCCCGCGACGTGCTGCGGGACATGGACCCAGACTCCCCGCTTCTCAAGATCAGCGAACAGGCGATGGCCGACGATGTCTTCGCTCCCGAGCTCGACTACATGGAGCTCGAGAATGTCTACTTCGACCTCTGGGAACGGACCGAGGTCCTGGACCGTCGTACCCGCAGCGTGGTCACGCTCGGCATGATCATGGGATTGGCCAATCACGACGCGCTGCGCGAGCACGTCCCCGTCGCGCTGCGCAACGGCGTTACCGTGCCGGAGCTCGAAGAGCTCGTGTACCAAGCGGCGACCTATCTCGGCTACGTGTCGGGCAAGTCTATCCGCGCCACCATCGCAGGCGCCCTCACCAAGAGCTGACACGTCACGAGAACATCGCCGAGGATGGCCGGCGGGGTGGCGCCACAACCGCCATCCCGCCGGCGCCCAGACATCGAGGAGCGCACATGCACGTCGGGTGGATCGGATTGGGCCGTGTCGGCATGCAGATGGCACTGGTGACTCTTGCCGCGGGTCACGAGGTCACCGGACACTCCCGCTCCTTCGACCGCCACGCCGAGGTGGAAGCGGCGGGTGGAAAGCTGTGCGCGTCGGCTACGGAGACCGTTCGTGATGCTGACATCGTGTGTGTGAACGTGTTCTCCGAACAGCAGCTGCGTGACGCCGTCATCGACAGCGGCGCACTCGCGGCCATGCCCGCTGGAGCGGTGCTCGCGATCCACAGCACGGTGCCGCCGTCGCTCATCGCCGAACTGGCATCGCTACGCCCCGACATCGACGTCGTCGACGCGGGATTCAGCGGAATCCCCGCCGACGCGCGCGCGGGGACCCTGATCCTCATGGTTGGCGGCACCGCGGACGCCGTCCACCGGGCAGAGCCGGTGTTCTCCTGCTACGCCGACACCATCTTTCATCTCGGCCCCACGGGCGCGGGCATGACACTGAAGATCGTCAACAACCTGCTGTACGCCGCTCACGTGAGCCTTGGCCGCGAGGCCATCGGACTCGCCGTACAGAACGGGATCTCCGTTCACGACGCACTCGCCGCGCTGCGGCGAGGAAGTGCCGAGAGCTTCGCCCTCGGTGTCTACCAGGAGGGCGACGATCCGGACAGGGTATTCGACCGTTCGCGCCCTTACCTCGAGAAGGACGTTGCGATCGGACTGGACGCTTTCCCCGGTCTCGTGGACATCCGCGGCGCGACGACCCGCTTCACCGCCTGAGATAGACTTACGGACGTGACAGGGATGCGGGCGGCGCAGGCACAGCTGACCCGCGATCGCGTCGTCGCCGCCGCACGAATCCTCTTCACCGAACGAGGCTACTTCGACACGACCACCAGAGACGTCGTCAATGCCGCCGAGGTGGGCACCCGCGGCGCGTTCTATCATCACTTCCCCGACAAGCGGTCATTGTTCGTCGTCGTCTTCGAAGACATCGAACGCGATCTGGTCGTCCGCGGCGGGACGACCCTCAGCGGCTCGACCGGGTTGGAGCGCCTCACGACCGGCCTGGAATCGTTCCTCGACGCGTCACTTGAGGCTGACGTACGTCGCATCGTCCTCATCGACGGTCCGGCCGTTCTCGGATGGGAAAGCTGGCAGGAGATCCAGGGCCGATACGGCCTCGGCGCGATCCGCGGCCTCCTCCGTGAAGGCGCCGCGGACGGCAGCGTGTCAGCGACGGCCAGCGAAGCCCTGGCGCATCTCCTCTTCGCGGCGTGCAACGACGCCGCGCTCTTCATCGCCAACGCAGATCAGCCGATCAAGGCCCGCGGGGAAGCGGGTGCCGCGCTGCGCGCACTCCTCGCGGGCCTGCACCAGAGCTAGATGACCGCTCACACCCTCCCGACGGGCTGGTCCGCGTTCGTCGACGAGCCCGAGGACAGAGATCTTCGCCCAGAACCATCACCGCGACTTGTGGAGGTTGATACCGAAAGATGGCCAACAGCCCCGTAGATCACCACGACGGAGGCCGTGACGACCCATCGGCGGGACGGACGGAGATCCGCCGGGGCGGGACCAGCTCCCCCGGTCCGGCGCCGCCCGACGGGCCCGGCCGGGGCACGGAGGTGGACCGTTCCGATGAGAACGGCGTCCGGACGCTCGTGTTCAACCGGCCCGCACGGCTGAACGCCTTCACCGCCGCGTCCTACCGGATGCTCGCCGCGGCGCTGAACGAAGCGGCCGACGATGATTCGGTCCGAGTGGTGGAGCTGGTGGGCGCCGGTCGCGCGTTCTCCAGCGGAGTGGATCTCGACGCACTGGCCGCCGCCGACACCGACGAATACGCGGACGCCTTCGCCGTACTCCTGCCGGCGCTGACCGAGTTCCCGAAACCGCTGCTCGCCGGGGTTCACGGCGCGGCGGTCGGTTTCGGTACCACCATTCTGCTGCACGCCGACGTGGTCGTCGTCGCCGACGACGCCCGGCTGCGGCTGCCGTTCGCCCAGCTCGGGACGGTGCCCGAGGCGGCGAGCAGCGTGCTGCTTCCCGCGCAGGTGGGCCTGCAGCGAGCGACCGAGCTGCTCCTGACCGGCCGATGGATGGACGCGGCGGAAGCCGTGCGCCTCGGCCTGGCCGTCCGGCGCTGTGCCCCCGAGGATCTCCGGCCGGAGCTTCGGGCGATCGCGAACCAGATCGCGCGGCATCCACCCGCGGTCGTCATGGCGGCCAAGCGGCTGCTCAGAACGGGCCGCGCCGAGCTGATCCGGGACGCGCTGGCGCGGGAGAACGAGGCAGCGCGCTCGCTGTCCATGACGTTCGGGCCGTTGACCCGCGGCGGCCGGGACACCGTCCCGACCTCGCCGGAGTCCGGCACCTAGCAGTGGAGGAGGACCGGACCAGGGCCCTCTGACCGACGCGTCCATGGGCAAGATCTCGTGGCCGCCGACAGCGTCGACGGGAGTCCCGGCATCCGGCAGCCCCCGGCTGTTGCGGCAACTTCGCGGTGATGCGGTCGACGATCTCACTGGCCTGTCCGGTCGAGTCTCCATCACCGCGCACGACGGGCTCCACAACGGCGACCGACAAGAGCCGCCATCAGCGCGGTCAGCCGCACGACTCCTTGGTTCGGTGGCTGCGAGCGGGCCACTCTCTCGCTGACCAATCGATGATCAAGTCGTCCATTCACCCGGGTTCATGGGCTGCGCTGGTGCGCTGATCTTCAGATCGAGGCGCTCGAGTGAATGTGTGGACTTTCCAGGCCATTTCACGTGGGGAACCCCGTTGGCCAATGAGTACTCGGGTACCCGCTTGTGCCACTCCTCAATGACCAGGCGCATTTCCAGCCGGGCAAGGTGCGAGCCCAAACAACGGTGCGGTCCACGCCCGAAGGAGAAATGCGTTGGGTTGCGCTCAGCATTAAACGTGTCGACATCGTCGTAACGCTTCGCATCCCGGTTGGCCGCGCCGAACATCAGCAGGCAGTTGGAACCTTTGGGAATCGTGGTGTCGCCGACGGTGACATCCTCGGTTGTCTTCCTGGCGAGCATGGGCACCGGGGCGTCGACCCTGAGCGACTCCTCGATGAAGGCGATGATCAATTCGGGATTCTCGACCAGTCGTCGACGCAATACCGAATCTTGGGCCAAATTCGCGAACGCAAACCCCAGCGCCGCCGTGACGGTGTCAAGGCCGGCCAAAATGAACACGAAGCTCAGCCCGAGCAGCTCCTCATCGGTCAAGGTCCCCTCGTCGTTGTCGCGGATGAGCTCACTGAGCAGGTCCGATCCCAGATCCGCGCGTCGGTCGGCGATGGCTTGGTTCAGATAGGTGTACACCTCGGTAGCCGCTGCCAAACCTTCGGGTGTTGGCTCACCGGAGTCGAGATCCATAGCCTCGAGCAGGGCGTCCTTCCATGCGACGAGGCGATCCCGATCTTCTAACGGTAACCCGTACAGAGTGAGAAACACCTGAGCCGGGAATGGGCCCGCCAAACCGCTCATCAGTTCGCAGGTGTCGCCCTCGGCGATCAACCTGTCGATCAGTTCTCCAGCCTGAACACGCAGTCCGTCTGCCCGTGCGGCCACGCTGCGCGGGCTGAAGAACTTGTCAAGCATTCGCCGATAGCGGGCGTGCTCCGGTGGATCGGTTTCAATCGGCACCATCGGTATCGGACTGCCCATCATGTCGCCATTTGCCTTCGAAGAGAAGACCTTTGTGTTCTTGGCAACTGCCTCTACGGCGTCGGCACCGATGATGACGTAGGCGCCTTTGTCGCTGATGGCCACCTCGCCTGTTTCGTGGAGCTGATGCCACGCCGCAGTCCGGTCTTGTTGGAACGGAAGATCGTACAGGGAGGAAAGGACTGGACACTTGTCAGACATGGGTTCTCTCTTCAACAATGTTGGTCATGGCCTAATGAGTGCTAGTTCCGTGGGGCGGGGTGTAGCCGACGTCGTAAGCTCTATCGGCGGCTTTCACAAGCGAGTTGGCCAGCATTCTGATCACAGGGGTGAGCCATAGTTGGATCGCCTTTCCAGTGCCTGGAATGACCGGATTGAATGCGATCCTCCAGATGACTCTGCTTCCGCTATCGCGGGGCTCGATTCGGACCGTGCCGTCGTAATTCTTAACGGGAAGACCCGATATCACCGAGTACTGATGAAAGTTGGGCGGATCGTCGACGAGGATCACTTCACGAGCAACCATGAACCCGAACGAGGTAACACGGCGGACCACGCCAGTGCCTGGTTGAGACGGATCGTAGGGCTCGGCGGCACAACTGGTTATCGCCCGCACCCACGTGGCCCAGCCTGGAATATCAGCCAGCAATGGGTAGACATCGCTGGGCGGCGCGATCGAATCGCGCGTGATCTCAACGCTGTATCTCGGCATTGAACACCGCCTCTCGTTTTGATCTGGCAGGTCGTGGTGTTGCGTCGGCGGCTATTCGGGCTATTTCACGACGATTCCCGCGTCGACCGGCATCGTGACGCCAGTGATGTATCGCCCGGACTCTGCGCAGAGATAGAGCATGGCTTCAGACACGTCCATCGGTTCGACGTGCGGGACGGGTAGCAGGTTTGTCAGCGACCGCTCGAAGAATTCAGGATGTTGGGCGGCGTATTCGGCGAATTGCTCGTTTACCACCATCGGCGAGTTGACACCCGTGGGATGCACGGTATTGACACGGATGTTCTTCGGGCCCAAACCATTTGCGTAGTACCGCATCAAACCGACGACCCCATGCTTGGCTGCGCCGTAACCGGCGGCCCCATGACTCATGGTGTCGAACTGCACGCCGGCGCCCTTGAGGCCCGCGGTCGAACTCGTGATCACGATCGCGCCGCCTTGATCCTGCGCAATCAGGGTCGGCAGCGCGGCTTCGATCGTGTAGTAGACGCCGTTGAGCATGACGTCAATCGCATCACGGTACGACGACAGCTCATGCGACTCAGCACGCAGGATAGGCAGTATGCCGGCGTTCGCGAGGACGAAATCGAGACGTCCCAGTTCGCCGACGCCGCGCTTCACGGCGTCGCAAAGGGCATCGAAGTCCCTAACGTCGGCCTGCACGGGCACAATGCGCTGCCCGGTCTTCTCCACGAGCCGGACGGTCTCCTCGAGATCCTCCGGTGTCGACATCGGATACACGACGCTGTCCATCTGAGCGCACAGATCCAGAGCAATGATATCGGCGCCTTCCTCGGCGAACCGCAACGCGTGCGAGCGACCCTGGCCGCGGGCCGCGCCGGTAATGAACGCCACCTTGTCGGCCAACCTTTTAGCCATATGCCTGCTCCTTAAGTCCGGTTTTTGTCTCGGCGCCATCAGTTACGTACGTGAAGAGCGTCCGCATTGGCGGGCGAAGAAGATCCCGCCCCGTGTTCTCGGCGACTGCCGCGACAGCTGGTGAGGTGGGCCCTCGTGCGACTGGTCGCCACTTCGACTGTCTCGTGGTGCTGTTGCCTCACCCTGTTGGAACGGACGGTCGTGTCAGCCATGCCTTCTCCTCTGCGAAGTCGCAGCGCTGAGAACTTCCGACTCAGAGTCGAAACGTTCCGCTATAGCGCTTGGCTGGTCGTGTCCGAGGACCACAGGGTGTCCCCGGTCACAGTCCCAGGTCGGGCCAGCAATGTCAATACCAGATACCGTATCGCACACGACAACTGTGTAGCGCCAGCTCAGCGGCACGAATCGGAGTACTACGTTTGCTCACTCATGCGTCCGCATCAGCACCGACTCCACTGAACGCCATTGCTCCGTTCGGCCGATCATGCCGTATCAGATACGGTATCACCATTGACCGCAAGTGGATGCGGATGCTAGACAGAGTCGTACATTGCGTAAGGCCACGAAAAGTCGTCGACTCAGCCCACCGAAAGCGTTCGCGGCGAGCTTGGTGGTAATGCGCGTATCCGACATTTTTGTGAGACATCGATGCAACGGCTATTTCGGCGATGTGTCGCGAACCAGAAAGGACCACGCGTGGCGCACGGCGATTTGACCCTCATCTCCGCGAACGAGCACCTCATTGAGACCGAGGATGTTTACAAGGGGCGCATGCCCGCGAAATGGGCCGATCGGGCTCCACATATCGAGCGACACCCCGACGGCGGTCAACAGTGGGTCTTCGAAGACCGGGTGGTGCCGTTGTGGCGGCACTGCGCTGTCGCGGGAATGACGCCCGAAGAGTGGCTGGGGCCGATGATCCTGTCGTACGACCAAATCCGTGAGGGCTGCTACAACCCACAGGCACGGCTTGCCGACATGGATGCCGACCGCGTGGCGGCTGCGGCGGTCTATTCATCTCCGGCCGGAATCGGTTTCGGCGGTGAACTCTTCTCATACGCGAAGGATCCAGAGCTAGGCATCGCCTCTATGCGGGCCTGGAACGATTGGTATTTGGAGACCTGGGTTGCGGCCGCTCCGGACCGGTTCATTCCCATTCAAGCCACCTGGTATGACGATGCCAAGGTCGCCGCTGCCGAGATCTACCGAAACGCCGAGCGCGGTTTTCGAGGGGTGATGTTGCGCAATCCCACCGACATCGGTAGGAGCTGGCTTGGCGATAGGAGTTGGGATCCTTTCGTCGCCGCCTGCCAGGAAACCGGAACAGTGATCTGCCATCACACCGCAGATTTGCCGCATTGGCCGAAGATCCCTTGGGACACCAATTTCGATAAGGTCCCCTACGGCTTCGGCAGCACGATTTTCCAGTCCGGTGCCATCGAGGCCGTCGCCCAATTTATATGGTCAGGAATCGGGGTGCGCTTTCCCGGACTCAAGGTCAACATCGCCGAATCCGGCGGCACTTGGCTGCCGCATCTGATCGAACGCCTCGACTGGTGTCTCCAATTCTCGTTGCTGCATCGCAAGGGATGGCCCGATCTGGACATCACACCGCTGCAGATGCTTCGGGACACTTTCACCTTCTCCACTTTGGAGCCGGCGACTGCCCACCGACTCTCTCAGGAGCTCGACTTCCACAATTGGATGCTGGAAGTCGACTACCCGCATATGGAGTCCATCTGGCCGCAGAGCCAGAAGATCTTCTCCTCTGAATTGTCACGTGTGCAGGCCGATCAGGACTTCGTCGAATCGATCACCCACAAGCGGGCGGAAGAATTCTTCAATTTCCCGGTCAGTGTGTCGGCGGACCGTAGTGCCTAGCATCACCAATCGGTTCCTCATCGGTGGACAGTGGGTCGCCGCGAGCAACACTGACGTCTTCGACGTCGTCGATTCCTCGACCGAGGAGGTTATCGAAACGGTGGGCTTGGCTGGCACGGCCGACATCGACGCGGCCGTCAATGCGGCTAGGCGTGCGTTCGATCAAAGTGACTGGCGATCAACGACTCCCGGGGAACGCGCCGATATGCTGCAACGGCTCTCCGAGGGCCTTGTCGCGAGGTCATCCGACATCGCGACAATGGTCAGTCGGGAAAATGGCAACCCGATCTCGACCTCGACGATGATTCAGGCCGCCGCTCCTGCAGGGGCAGCCGGTTACTTTGCCCAGATCACGCGCGAGTTTCCGTTCGACGAGCAACGCACCGCCTTTATGGGCAACCCGCTGTTGGTCACCCGCGAGCCGGTTGGCGTCGCTGCCGCGATCGTTCCCTGGAACGTGCCCCTCTCGATCGCCATGCTGAAAGTCGGCCCGGCACTAGCGGCTGGGTGCACCGTAGTTCTGAAAACGGATCCACACACAGCGCTCGACGCCAAATTCCTCGGGGAGGCGATCCTGGCCGCCGGCATACCCGACGGGGTGGTCAACATCGTGCCGGCCGATCGCACCACCAGCGAATACCTGGTGTGCCATCCGGATGTCGACAAGGTGTCACTGACTGGCTCGACGGCCGCGGGCCGGCGCGTGGCTTCACTGTGTGGCGAACGGCTGCGCCCATGCACCCTTGAGCTGGGCGGAAAGTCGGCCGCTATCGTTGCCGAGGATGCAGACGTGGGCCACGTCGTGCAGAGCCTGCTGCCGGGCATGATCATGATCAACGGTCAGGCCTGTGTCGCCCAGACACGGCTACTGTTACCCCGTAGTCGCTACAAGGAATTCGTCGACGCCTTCACCGCGGCATTCGCCGCCCTGACCGTCGGCCCTGCTCTCGATCCCGGCACACAGGTCGGTCCTCTGATTTCGGAACGACAGCGGTCGCGGGTGATGGACTACATCGCTGTCGGCGTCAAGGAGGGCGCAACCGTCGCCGTCGGCGGTTTGGCGACAGATGTCGACGGCAAGGGCTTCTTCGTCCAGCCGACGTTGCTCACGGATGTCGCCGCCGAATCGACTGTCGCGCAGGAGGAGATCTTCGGTCCGGTGATCAGCGTCATCGCCTACGAGAACATCGACGACGCCATCGCCATCGCCAACGACTCGATCTACGGGCTATCCGGTTCGGTATGGACGGCCGACGACGATCTCGGATTGTCGGTGGCGCGCAGGGTCCGCACGGGCACGATCAACATCAACTATTTCAATGTCGAGATCGCCGGACCGTTCGGCGGTTACAAGTGCTCGGGTATCGGACGCGAGAACGGGCCGGAGGCCCTCAACGCTTATCTCGAGTACAAGTCCATCGGGATTCAGTCCCAGCCTTAGTCACTACAACCAGAGGATCGCCATGCCACTGCAGGAACACCATCAGATAATCTCCGTCGACGACCACCTGATCGAGCACCCGCGTGTCTGGCAGGATCGACTTCCGGAGAAGTACCGCGATTCCGGCCCACGGATCGTGGAGGTCGACGGCAACCATCTGTGGACCTATGACGATCAAATCTTCCCGACGCTGGGGCTGAACGCCGTCGCGGGAAAACCGCGACAGGATTGGGGAATGGACCCGCTCCGCTACGAGGACATGATCCCGGGCTGTTACGACCCTGTCGCTCGGGTAAAGGACATGGACCTCGATGGCGTTCAGGCCGCGCTGTGCTTTCCGTCGTTCCCGGGCTTCGGCGGCGGAAACTTCTTCCGCGCCAAGGATAAGGAAGTGGCCCTGCTGTGCCTCAAGGCGTGGAACGACTTCTATATCGACGAATGGTGCGGTACCGCCCCGGACCGATTCATCCCGATGTCCATCCTGCCCGTTTGGGACATCGACTTGACCTGCGCGGAGGCGGAACGTGTCATCGCCAAAGGGGCACGCACATTTTCGTTCCCCGACAGCCCCCAGCCCCTCGGACTTCCGTCGTTCTACACCAAGCATTGGGATCCGTTGTGGCAGATCTGCTCCGACGCCGAGGTACCGGTTTCCTTGCACTTCGGATCGGGGTCCTACGTGCCCGGCTTCCCATTCCAGAAGGTAGAGCAAGGACCCGAAGTGCTGGATCAGGGCGTACCCTTCGTGGTGGCGATGATCCTGTACTCGTCCAACCTGATGTGGACCACCGTCGATCTGCTGTTCTCGGGTGCCCTGCAACGGTTCCCGAAACTTCAGTTCTCACTCGCCGAGGGTGGCATCGGATGGATTCCCTACCTGCTCGAGCGCTGTGACTTCGGCTGGGAGCGTCATCGGTACTACCAAGATATTGATTTCGATGCCCGACCCAGCGACCTTTTCCGCCAACACTTTTACGGCTGCTTCATCGACGACGAGCATGGACTGGAAAACCGACACAAGGTCGGCATCGACAACATCACCTTTGAGGTGGACTATCCACACTCCGACTCGAACTGGCCGAACAGCCGCAAGCGCGTTGCCGAGATGCTAGCGCACGTCCCCGACGATGAGGTCGAGAAAATCGTCGAAACCAACGCGCGCCGAATGATGCGATTCCCTCGGTGATGCGTGGGCGACACGGCTTGGGCGCGGTGATGGGTCGCTCACGGCGCCGATGGTCGTGGCCGGTCCGATTGCGCTGCA
>CAWBXH010000003.1:0-629229 GCA_963792745.1 uncultured Actinomycetota bacterium
TCGTGGGTGATCGGCGACCTGGTCGCAGCGCTGACGTTGCTGGCGATCGCGGTGCCCGAGCAGTTAGCCACCGCCCGGCTGGCCGGTATGCCGCCGATCACCGGCTTCTACGCCTTTGTCGCCGGCAGCGTGATGTTCGCGCTGTTGGGATCGAACCCGCAGATGTCGGTCGGCGCCGATTCCACCATCGCCCCGCTATTCGCGGTTGGCATCGCCGCCGTGGTGTCGGCCATATCCCCTGACTACGTGGCGCTGGTCGGAATCGTCGCGGTGCTGGTCGGTGTGGTGGTGGCCCTGGTCGGGCTACTGCGGCTCGGGTGGATCGCCGAGTTTCTCTCGGCGCCGATCATCAGCGGATTCCTTGGCGGCGTTGCGGTGATCATCGTGGTGCACCAGCTACCTGATCTGCTCGGCCTGCCCGGCGCGGGTGGCAGCACACTGCACCGAGTGGGCACCGCGGTCAGCGACCTGCATCGAATCAACGGGTGGGCCCTGGGCATCGGGGTCGGCGTGTTCACCGTCGTGTTCCTCGCGGATCGGGTCGATCGCAGACTTCCGGGGGCGCTGGTCGGGCTGATCTGCTCAACGATCCTCGTCGCTGCGTTGAAGCTGCACGCCCATGGCGTGACGGTGTTGGGTGCGGTGCCCCACGGCGCGCCGCACCTCGGGTTTTTACGGGCTGTCCTGGTCGGCGCTGGTCGCTGTCGCGCCGATCGCCGGTGTCGTCGCCCTGGTGATTGTCAGCCAGACGGCCGCGACGACCCGCGCGTTCGCCGACCAGGGCGTATATGAGGTGGACGTCAATCGCGACTTCCTCGGCGTCGGAGCCGGCAATGTCGTCGCCGGCCTGGTCGGCGCCTTCCCGGTGGACGCAAGCCCGCCACGAACCGCCGCGGTGGTCTCGGCCTGCGGCGGCCCAGGTGGCCGGTCTCGCTGCTGCCGGCGCCCTGGTGCTGTTGATCCCTGCCATCGCCCTGCTCGAGAAGCTGCCCTTGGCGACCCTGGCGGCGATTCTGATCTTCATCGCCACCCGAATCTTGAACATCCACGAACTCCTCGACATCGCCCGCTACGATCGTTTCGAATTCGGACTGGCTCTGATCACCCTGCTCACGGTCGCACTCGTCGGCGTCGAACAGGGCATCACCGTCGCGGTTGCGTTGGCCATCCTCGACCGCACCCGTCTCACCGCCCGCCCGCACCTGCACGTCCTGGGCCGCATCCCCGCGACCACCAGTTGGGCCCCGCTCGAGGTGACCCAACACGCCGTCGAGGTTCCCGGGGTACTCGTGGTGCTGTTCGCGACACCCCTTTGGTATGCCAACGCCAGTCGTTTCAGGTCCGACTTGGCTGCCGCGGTCGACCGCGCGGGTCACTCACTTCGGCTCGTCGTGCTCGACGCGATGGGAATGACTGATGTTGATTACACCGGAGCGTGCGCATTACGCCAGATGCTCGACCGACTCGACCACGGTGGCGTGTCCTTCGCGGTGGCACGAACCAACAAAACGGCCCGCGCCGGCTTGGCGCGAAGCGGCATCCTGGCGCGGATCGGCGAGGACCACTTGTTCGCCTCCGTCGGCGAAGCAGTCAGCGCTCTACACCCCTACATAGCTGAGTAGCCGACCAGCGGCTCGTTGAGCGGTGGGCCGCTTTCCTCTTAGGGGAGCAGCTCGCGCGATTGAACCAGCGAGGGGCGTCATTCGCTTTTGCAGCCGCCCGCGCGAGTCGGACAGCGTGTCGGGACCGCTTTGGGACCACACGTTATGCGCGCCGGCGAACGACCTGCACGTCTGTGCACGGCTCGCACGGCCACAAACCGACCACACTCCCGGTGACCTGCGGAAACGTGTTACCGCAATTTACTGGGGGTCAAGTGGTCGCAGGTTCAAATCCTGTCAGCCCGACCAAGGTCAGAGGCACTTTCCGAGAGGTTCGGGAGGTGCTTCTTTTGTCTGGCACCCCAATGTGTAGCCCAACCGGCTCGCCTGGCTTGAGACCTGCGGCCTCGTTTTACTCACAGCGGCCTCGCAGCGAAATAGCATCGAACGGCATATCCGGGGATGATCTTCGAGGGGGGCAAAGCATCCAGGAGATGCGAAGACATTGACGGAAGTAGCACTCTGCGGACTGTAATCCGCCCGGCATCCAGCTGCGCATTTTCGAGAAGACCATTTGAGACATTGTGACCAGACGAATCGCCAACTGCAGGCGACAACCGGAGGTGTCTCAAATGTGGGTCTATTTCGCGACATGTTTTGTCTATGCCGGGTCGCCGGGCGTCGGCAGGGGTTCTCAAAAGGGATGCGGCCTACGAGCGGGCTTAGGACCAGCCAAGGCGGTCAGGGTGACACCTCAAATCTGGGAAAAGTGTCCGACTTGTTTGGCGGTCGTGGCTCCTGCTCATGTGAGCGGCCCCAGCACGGAGCCCAGCAGCAACGAGAGGGACAACCATGAGCCGAACGTCGGGATTTAGGCGCATTCCCAGCACACACGGGGCTGCCGTGGAGAACAATCCCAGGGTTATGAAGCGACTATTCATCGGGTTAGCAACAACTGTGTTGCTGTCCGGCGGACTCAGTCTAGCCGGCCTGGGGCTGGGTGCAGGTACCGCCCAGGCGGTCTGCTCGCCTGGCGCGGCGGTGGTCAACGGTTTGTGCTACGGCCCAAATCACTGGTGCCCAGGGGATTCCTTGTATGTCTCCAAGGGTGGGCCGAACCGGGATGTCAATTGGGACATGAGTGTTTGCCACACCTGGTACTGGGTGTCCGAGGGCGAGGGAAATGTCTCCCCTCAGGTCTGGGACGGAGATAATCCTCCGCCCCCTCCAGCTCCTCCGCCTCCTGCGCCTCCTGCGCCGCCTCTGCCTCCCGGTATGTGCTGGTCCATGTGGATTCCGGCCCCTTGCCCGGCTGGCTAGAAGCATCGTCGGCCCGCGTCCATGTAGCGCGGGAATGCTGTTATCACAATGACATCGGCTGAGACACACGCTCTCTAACCTGCGATGGTTTGGTGAGGGGGAGGGTTGCCAGTGCGTGTGAGACCAAATATGTTGGTATTCAGTGGATTTCAAGGTGGTTTCGAGACTGAGTTTCGAGACTCGCATAACTCCATTTCGAGACACACGCCCATCGATGAGGTTGGCCATCGATTATTCATCGCCAATGACCGCGATACGGCAAGAATCGACAAGGTTGGACGCGATCCCGGAGACACCGAATCCTGTTGCACGACCGATTAATTAAGCATCTACACCGCGCGACGAGATTGTTCGGCTGGTAATCCGTTGGTCGCGGGTTCGAGCCCCCGCCCGCCCCACGTCAGAGCTCTTTACTGCTATTGAAATGTAAAGCCGCTGCGTTGAGTCCAGCCGGGGAGAGACCTAACGTCGCCTCTTGGACGGGTACGCACTCACGCATCGGATCTGCGCTCGGAGGGCAGGTTTGATCGTCGTTGGTGCGGAGGGGAAATTTGATGCCCGAGCTTTTCCCGCGATCTCGCGCCGTGTGTGTAGATCGGTCAGTGCCCGCTGCCCGGGAACGTCGTCGAGATGCCCGCGGCGGCAAGACGATCGAGGCGATCAAAACGACTGACGAAGTTGACCAACACGGGACTGCACCAGGCAAAGGCCGTCGTCGAGCCGCTTTGAGTCGACGACTACGGGCCAGCATGCCGTCCTCGCTGTGCTGGCCCGGCAGGGCGTCTTCGCGGCCGTTCGGGCACGAACATCCAGACAGCTCCGACCGCGAAAATTGCACCCCAAATGAACCACCACTTCGAGATGCCCGGCGCAAACGCCCAGTCATTGAGCACACGGACATCCAGCGATGAACCTTCCTGTACGCGGTCGACATTTCCCCAAATTCGGCCCGTGTACGTCCCTCCGTCCAGGGTCCATTCGCCCCGACAGCCTCTCAGCGCGTCCGCCACGTGCTGCCCGATGCTCCACCCAGCGCTTCTCGGGCAGCTGACGAGCGTTGCCTTCGATGGCGTGCCAACGTGATACCCGTAGACCTGGTAAGCGCCGAACCCGAAGAACAGCAGCGAAAGAACCGCACCCAAGACGCCGCTTACCCGATATGACTTGGTGGCCCGCCGACGACGGTTATCGAGCATCTGCGACACGACGATCGGTTCCGGCGGCGCAGTCTGTCCCGACGTCGGGATAGCCGGTTGTGTGACCGAGAACTCCCGCAGCTGGGCGGCCAATTCTGCGCCGATGCCGCGCCCGGAGGCCAGTTCCAAGTCCAGTTCCGCCGACTCGGCGCGGGATTTCAGGTGATACAGCCACAACCCTCCGTCGTCTTGGACGGCGGTCATCTCGGCATCTCCACGTAGAAGTGTGAGGATCGGTGAGCTCAAATCCGGCCGGTAGCCGGACTTGATGTCAGTGATCAGGACTCGCGTCGGCGTCAGGATGAGGAACATCGTTTGCGGCAGTTTGGTGCGCGGTTGCCCATTGACAATCAGCGACTGTCGCCTCCAGAAAGGAAGGCCGTCCCGAAGCATCCTGTCGTGCACGCCCGGGGTGTTGAGCGCGATGCAGCGCAGGATCGGTTCGCCGAGCACCGATGACAGTTGCGGCGCCAACCGTTGCTCATAGTTTCGGAGAAACATGCTCACCGTCCCCACTCGGGTCAAAACGGAGGATAACCGGGAACGAGCCGATTCAGACGGTGAATAGCGTCCTGGCGGGCTGCTTCGCGGTCGGCTTGGCCGCGGCCTGCCCTGGCGCGCCGCGTCCAAGTTGGTAGCCCCGCCGCGGTGCGGTAGGCAGTCGGTTCGCCAGTCCGCACCCAGTCCACAGGAGTGGTAATCCGAACGGGCACAACGGAATATAATGCCGAATAGTGCCGGGGATTGAAGGAGCTTGGTGAGACTAGCCTCACCCTAGTTGGCGCTCAGGTGCTCCGTTCGGGGTCAGTTTGGCTGAGCGCCTGCTGCTCATCGTCAAACGGGCCGACGACAGCGGGCGCGACTTAAAGCGAAGCGACTACTTGTCAAAAAGAGGCCACTATCCGCATGCGCCGATCGATCCCGTGCAATGCCCCTTCCCTGGGATCGAAGTGAAGTTGCCGCTGAGGGTGCCGCGGTCCGTGTCATTGTGGCCCGCCTCTGTATCCCCTCGAACCGCAAAGGTGCCCGATTGCTTCACATCAAGGTTGGGATTTAGGGGGTAACTTTCCACGCGACGACCGCCTTGTGCTTGCCCGCCGGAGCTTACAGCGCCCTGGCCGACGGTGCCGGAAGGGCTGGTTACGCCGCCGACGGCGCAGTTGCTACTGCAGCCGCCGGGTGCGCCGAGCACCGAAACCGGGGAATGATTCATCAGCACACCGGCAAGAGCAGGTGCAGATATTGCCATGGCAAGTACTGTGGCGTGCGCAAACCTTCGCATCATTGATCCTCATCTGATCTCCAACGCGAAAAGTTTTGCGCGCGTAGCAGTGACGCTGCGCGCGACCCTGCCAACTATTGTCGGAATAGCAAATAAGGCGGCAAACTTCGCCGTGCGTGGCTGCGTGATCCATTTGCCGCCTCCTGCCATGTCGTGTGGAGGTGCAATGGGCAATCCCGACCGCAGGCGGATCCGGGATCAGGTAGGTGCCATCTGGGGCAAAGTTGGTGGTGTAGAGCTAGACATGATCAAGCTTCAGTCCCTAATCAGCCAGTGTCGTTGTTGTTTAGCGCTGCGGGCAGGACGGCGATCAGCCGGGGCGCTGACAGCGCAGCCTGATCGGAGTTTTCAAATCTGGTCTCGGTGTCGCTGCCATCAGGGTCCAACGTCTTCCAGCACAGCATCAGAGTGTCGCATTGCAAGCCGACACCCACGGCGGGACACGCAGGTGTTCAATCCCAACTAGTAGCAGCAGGTTGGTGTACGCAGCTCGCCCGCCACTCTCGCCACTCTCGCCGCCACGTCGCCGACGGCGATGCGATCTTCGGCCGACCTTCCTTTCGATTGTCAGGTAGATCTCTCCGCCGCGATGCTGTTCGCGCCTAGTTCGCGTGTAGGTTCTCACCTTCCGTGTCATGTGGCGACGAGCTGACCTGGGCTTCTCTCATCTATCTCACGACGAGTGCACCGCGGTTTGTTTCACAGAACGCTTCGTTTCCTACGACGGCTGCCGGTCGCGCGGCCTAGGCCGCCCCTGTTGGACGGCCTGCCGGTGCTCTTGAGCGGTCTGGCATAGCATGACGTGTCATGCCGAGCGAATCCGGCGCCGTGAGCGACCCCGGCACCCCGGCCGAGCACGCCGCCCGCAACCGGGCGATGTGGGATGACTACAGCGATGAATACCAGGCCCGCCACGGTGAGGACCTGGCCGAGAGCGGCGGGCTCGCGTGGGGGACGGCCCGGATCCCTGAATCCGAGTTGCGCGTCCTCGGCGACTTTATTGGTCGCGACATCCTCGAGTTCGGTTGCGGCGCCGCTCAATGGTCGATCGCGCTGGCCAGGTTGGGCGCCCACCCGGTTGGGCTGGACCTATCGCGACGTCAGCTCGAGCACGCCCGCCGGCTGATGGCCGAGGCAGGCGTCGACTTCCCGCTCGTCCATGCCAGCGCCGAGGCTGTGCCGCTCCCGGCCGCCACCTTTGACGTGGTGTTCTGCGACCACGGGGCGATGAGCTTCGCCGACCCGTACCGGACGGTGCCCGAGGTGGCGCGCCTTCTCCGGCCGGGCGGGCTGTTCGCGTTCAATCACCACTCACCGATCGAAACGATCTGCTGGCCGCTTGATGCCGAGGAGGTCGGCGAGCGGCTGGCGCTCGACTACTTCGGCATGCATGTCATCGATGATGGGGAGGAAGTATCGTTCCAGCTGCCGTTCGGAGAATGGATCCGGTTGTTCCGCGCCAACGAATTCGTGATCGAAGACCTGATCGAGCCGCGGCCCGCGCCGAACGCGATCAGCTCCTACCGGTCGGCCGCGGCTTTGGCCTGGGCTCAACGCTGGCCGGCCGAGACGATCTGGCGGCTACGCCGGGCGTGAACCGGCCGGTGATCTCCAGCGCCAACGCTCGGACAACAGGATCACCGACTCGGCCGGGAAGGTCACCGGCACTGTGGTTTTCACCGACCCCAACAGTGATTCGCTGACCTACTCCGGCAGCGGGACCACCGCCAAGGGTGACGTGGTGGTCGAGGCCGGAGGCTCGTTTACCTACAAGCCCACATCGGACTCCCTCTTCGTCGCGGCCGCAACCGAGGGCGACGACACCGACACGTTCACCGTCACCGTCAAGGACGGCCACGGCGGTACCGTCGCGAAGACCATCACCATCACCGTCACCATCACCCCGGCTGCGGTCACGTCGGACGGCCAGGCCGCACTCAAAGCGGCCGAGTCGGTCATCACCTCATCGGTCGGCGCGTACCAATCAGCCAACGCGCAGGCGCTCGAATACGTGGGGTCGTTGGCACCCGAGATCAGCGGCGCTCAGCTGGACCTATTGATGGCCGAAATAATCACGCAGATGAAGGCGCGCGAATTGGCATTGGCCGCAGGGAAGGATCAAGCGGCCGCCGACGCCAAGGCCGCCATCACGTCGAAGCTCGGAGATTTGAGCGACGATTCCTTGGACACTCTTAAGGCGAAGCTGGCGGCGATCGAGGAGGCCGAAAAGGCGCTGCCGAAACCGCTCACCTTCGCAGCGGACGCCAGAGCGGTGGTCGCCGCGCAGACCGCAGGTGACGGCAAGCCCGTGCTCTCCAGGGTCGACTACACCGTTAATCCGGACGGGACAGTCACCGGCGAGCTCACCTTCATCGACCTCGAAAACCCGGAGCTGATCATCATAGGCGGCGTCATCAGCAGCCCCGTCCCGAGTCCAGGCAATGTCGCCATCGGTCAGTTCGCCGCGCTCCCTTCCAACCAATTCGAATACACCCCCGGCCCCTTTGGCGAAAACGCCCAAGACGTGACCTTCGGGGTAAACGTCATCGACAGCGACAACCACCTCGTCGGCTTCAACATCACCATCGACGTCACCAAGAGCTCACCACCGGCGACCCTCACGGACGTCGCAACTGAACTCGCCAACGACAAAGCCGATCTCGAGGAGGCCATCGCAGACAGGGAAGCCGCGCTCGAAGCGCAACAAAGCGCGGCTCAGGCCGAGGCGGCGATCAACGACCTACTCGCCCAGATCGCGGCTCAATCTACTTCCATCAAGACCATCGTTTCTGTTTAGGCGTACGTGCCGGCGTGCTGAACATGGCGCCGTTCAACCCCGCGCGATCAGTTCGGGGGCGCCGGAGTCATCGACGCGATGAAGTAGGTCTCCCGCCCGGTCGGGTATCCGCCGCCGTCGGTCGCGATGTGGACGTGGTCGTAATGGTTCGCGGTCTCGTTGCCGTAGTCCGCCGTCCAACTCGGTGCCCCGATGCCTGGGTAGAAGCCCTGCCTCCAGATCACGTGAATCACTCCCCAGCGCTTCGCATTTGCGAGTGCCAGGCCCGCAATCTGGTTGCCGAGTTCGATGCCCTCGTCGGTGTCGTGGTTCGGGATCATCACGTCGATCGCCAATCCGTTGGGATGCCATTTCAAGGCGTCTTGGCGGGCCCCGCCGATGGTGGTGATCTCGGGGAACATCACGCTGATCGCTCGGGCCACCCAAATGGTGTGAACCTGCAGCCCCTGCTCCGGCGCGACGCCAACAGGTAGGGCGAACGACGCCGCCTGATTGGCAACCGGCGCGGCTGCAGCGATCAAGTCCGGTTGCGCGAGATTTCCGGGTACCGGTGCGCTCGACTGCATCGGTGGCTGACCTGTCGAGATTGCGGCCGGGGTCCCCTTCTCTGCGCCTTGGTCGTAAATCATCGCGGCAGAGACGGCAATCGAGGCCACGACCACCAACAGGCGGCCACGGCCATCGGCTAACACGCGCTTGCCCACGGACGCAGCCTACGACTGTGCCCGACCCAACGCGGCAATCTTCGCGCAGGTCTGTCAGGCCCGATATTCACCTGGTGGAGGCGCGCACAAATGGGTTCGGCCCGCCATCCGGGGGGAGGAGATGGCGGGCCGAACGGAGGGTGGTCAGGTAGTCATGGCGCCGCCCGGGTGGGCGGGCTGACTGACTGCTAGCGGCTTCAGCGCTGTGCGGTCACGACCGTGACGTCCCGGCTCAGCACCGGCGACTGCTTGGTTTGGTTCAGGACCGGCAGGTTCCCGGTCACCACCGGCTGCTTCACAGTGCCGGCGCCGGCCTTCGGCGCGGTGGTGACAACGATCGATCCGCCGCGGCAGGACACGATCTTCCCGTCGACGAACACATCCTGGCCCTCGTCGATCGGGATGTCGTAACCATCGGCGTCGGTGTAGTGGCATCCGCCGCCGCCGGGCGTCGGGTCGTTGTCGGTGGCGTGCGCGGTCGCCGGGGCGATGGCGAGAAAGGCCAGGGCGCCGAGAAGGGTCGCGGCGTACTGGAAGCGGCTCAGCTTGCGGGTGCTTGACGTGGTCATCGGGGTTCCTCTCGTCGGGGATGGTGCGTGGGTGTTGAGAGAAATGATGCTGATCACAGGGGTGCTGATGTAATCGCCCAGAAGCCAGAATCCCCTTCTGAGAAGGAAGGTTTTCCTATCCGCTGAGCAAGCCAACCGGTCGGCCATGGCTGTCGAAGCGACCGCATGCGACCACCGAATTCAAGCCATTGGCCCGCCTCCATGATCGGTTCGGGCGCGCATGATCACTGTCGTATGCCCCAGAAAATGGCAGCTCAGGAGGATTTCGCTCGCGTTCGATCCGCGCGTGTCGCCCTTACTCGATTTGCACCGAGTCTGGCGTTGCGGCTTTTATGTGTAGTTGTGACCGACATGGATCGACGCAGCATGATGTTGATGGGTGGGATCGGCCTACTGGCCGCGGCGATCCCCGTCGCCACGGCGCGGGCAACCCCGTCGCGGCTCGACGTGCCTGCGGATCGGGTGCCGCTGCCCACTGCGCCGCCGCCAGGGGGATATATCTTCCAGGACGAGTTCGACGGCCCGGCGGGCTCGGCGCCCGACCCGTCGAAGTGGGAACTCGCGACGGAGCGGGAGTCCATGGAAGACCCGACGTTCTGGGAGTTGCCCGAGAACGTCGGGCAGTACCGCGACGACCGGCGAAACGTCTACGTCGACGGCAAGTCCAACCTTGTCTTCCACGCGGCAAAGGACGGCAACACCTACTACAGCGGCAAGGTCTTCGGGAAGTGGCGAGGCGGCATCGGCCACACGTGGGAAGCCCGGATCAAGCTCGACTGCCTCACCGCGGGTTGTTGGCCCGCGTGGTACATGGCCAACAACAACCCCGACAACGGGGGCGAAGTCGACGTCATGGAGTGGTACGGCAACGGCAACTGGGCCGCGGGGACCGCGGTCCACGCGAAGTTGAACGGCGGAGAACACGTCAGCCAGGGGATCACCCTCGACAGCGCGTGGCACACCTGGCGCGTCACATGGGACGACGCAGGCATGCGGTTCTGGAAGGACTACACCGACGGCGCGGCGCCGTACTTCAACGTGCCGGCGAAGTCTCTGCCGGACTGGCAGTTCAACGACCCGGGCTACCAGATGTTTCCGGTGATGGATCTTGCGGTCGCGGGTTCAGGTGGTGGCGATCCCGGGCCGGGCAAGTATCCGGCCAACATGCTGATCGACTACGTCCGCGTCTGGTAGACGTCCCGGGGAACATCCCCTGAACAGCGGCGAGACACGTAGTCCTACTCATCTAGGACGGCTCGCGGCCAGGCATGCTGGACTCATGCCGCTCCCCAAGTCGATTCCCGATGCCCGCACGGTCGTCGAGGTAACCGCACCCGACCGTGACCGCGCGGTCGATGTCGCCCGGCTCGCCGCTCTTGTCGTCGTGATGTTCGGGCACTGCGCCCTGCTTCTGGCCACCATCGACGCCGGCGGGCTGTGGGTAGGCAACCTGCTCGGCGAGCTGCCCGCCATCGCACCAGTCACGTGGGTGGTGCAGGTGATGCCGCTGTTCTTCCTCGCCGGCGGTGCCGCGGGTGCCTACGGCTGGCACGAAGGTACGGAATGGGGGACCTGGCTGTTTGGGCGCGCGCAGCGACTGTGTCGGCCGGTGTTCTGGTATCTCGCGTTCTGGGCGGTCGGCCTGTTCGTGGCGGGCCTGGTCCTCGGCGCGGACTCCGCGGCTGCCATCGGCCGCGAGTCCGTGGCGTTGCTGTGGTTCCTCGGCGTCTACCTCGTGGTACTCGCCTTCGTCCCTGCGCTGACCCGACTGCGGAGCGGGCGCGCGGTCGCCGTGGTCATTGCCTCACTTCTCGCGGTCGTTGCCGCGTTCGACGGAATCCGGTTCGCCCTCGGGATTCCCATGGCGGGGGTGGCGAACTTCATCGTCGTCTGGTTGATCCCCGTGGTGATCGGCGTGGCCTACGCCCGCCGGTTGATCGGTCCGCGGGCCGCACTCGTCGTTGCGGCCTCGGCGTTGGCCACTCAGGTGCTGCTCGCCATCGTCGGCCCGTATGACGTCTCCTTGGTCGTGACCGGCACGGAGCACGTTTCCAATGTCTCGCCGCCGACGCTGTTGCTCGCGTTGCACTGCACGTGGGTGTCGTGTCTGTTCGTCGCCGCTGCCGGTGCGGTGCGCCGGTGGGCGGCGCGGCCGCGGGTCTGGCAGGTCGTCGCGGTGGGCAACGGGGGAGCGATGACGCTCTACCTCTGGCACATTCCGGCCATCGCGATCGCCACCTTCTCGCTGCACGCCGTCGGTGTCGATGCGTACGACGTTGACGCGCCTTGGTTTTGGGCCATGCTCGCACTACGGGCACTCGTGTTCGCGGTCGTCATGGCGGCAGCGTTCTGGCTGTTGTCTCCGCTCGAACATCGCCGGCTTCCGTGGTGGGACAGCCCGGTCGGCGCCACCGGCGCCCGCTCCGCAGCTGCGGGTGCGCTGGTGTGTATCGCGGGTGTTGTGCTCGTCCTTCTCGCCAAGAACGGTCTCGACGGTACCGCGGGCTTCGCGATGCTCGGATGCTTTCTCGCCGCAGCAGTGGCCGCGCGACTGAGCGCCGGAACGGCAGTGCAATCGGCTCCCGACGCTCCTGACGGCGAGTGTGGCGAGCGCCGCATCTCGACGTGATTCCCCAGCGTATGGCCGGTAACGGCACCATCCCAAATTGGTTAAGCTCAACCCGCCGCCGTGCCGCACAGGATCGCGCGAACTAAGCTGCGCACCAGTAGCCGTTTCACGCGAAGCGGCGTCGCCGGTTCGACGAGGGTGGGCCCCAAAGGGTGCGAACGGTATTGGGACTGTCGAAGACGTCGACCAGTATTGGGTGGGTACTGGTCGACGGTGCCGACGTCTCCGGTGATCCACTCGACCATGACGCTTTCGACGCGAACGACGCGAACGTCACCGCGCCTGCGGCGACCGCACGCCGCGTGCGCGACATCGCAACGGCCACGGGCTACACCGTCGACTCTGTTCATGTAACGACGAGCGGTAACGTGTCGTCGCTCCGGGATGCGTTGAGGGACTCGGGTTTCGCCGAGGTCAATTTTGTTCCGCTGACGGAGGCCACCCGGGCGTGGGCGATGAGTGCGGGGCGTGAAAACGGCCAGCAGACCACCGGGCTATGTGTACTCGGTCGCGACTCGGCGTCCCTCTCGGTGATCAATACCCACAGTGGTGCAATCGAATCCGCGACGACGACCAAGTCCCTTGATGGCACCGGCCTTGCCGACTGGCTGAACGCGTCGATGGGGAACAACGGTTCGCGGCCGGAATGCCTGTATCTGATCGGCCCCCGCTTCGGACTCGACGCGATCGTCGGTGCGCTCGAGGATGGCCTGTCGGTACCGGTGGTCGCAACCCACGACGCGCAACTCGCTCTTGCCCGCGGGGCGGCGTCCTCGAACGTGAGCTGTGTCGACGACAGCGTCGTCGGACGGCGCTCGGGATTCGTTTCTTCCGCACGGACGCTCGGCGTTGTGGCCGCGATCGCCGTCGCGTCGTTGGCCTCGCTGTCATCGGCCGGCGGTCCAATTCACGTGGCGCAAAGTGCCTCCCGGCATGCCGCAATTCCGTCGGCACCATTGCCAACCGAGATTCCGGCGAGGGACACCCCCGTCGCACCGTTGGTATTTCCTCCGCAGCCGTCGGTCGCAGCGGCTCCGCCCGTACCCGAACAGCCCGCTCCCGCGTCGATGATCCCCGAACCCGAGCCCGCCGAGACCTACGCCGTCCCGCAAGAAGCCATCGCGGCACCGGCGCCGCAGACGACGGTCGCCGACGCTCCCGTGGAGCACCTACCCGAAGCGCAGTCGATGCAGCACATCCCCGAAGCACAGCCCGCAGCCGTTCCCGGCCCGGCCGCCCCGCCGCCGGTGGATCCGATCCAAGAGGCGCTGAGCCCGCTCTTCAGCGGCTTGCCGTGAGCTAGAGCCGACCCGCCGCAAACGATGCGGCCTCGCCGACCATCCCGTTCACCGGATACATCAGGTGGGCGGCTGTCGGTCCACCACCGGGCGCGCCGTCGCAGATGTTGTCACTGGGAGCGCACTCTTGGATCGTCTTGGCCGCGTATGCCGGGCCGATCACAATCGGCGGGGCGCCGTACTGGGTGACCCACGCATCCGACGGCTTTCCGAAGAGGGCGACCGCGGCGACATGGTCGGCCACATCGGGCGGCAGCGGCACGGGGACTGCGGCACTGGGCACGCCCGGCGGCACGTTGGCCGAAGTGACGAAGCCTGTCACGGCCGCGCCTTGCGAGTAGCCACCCAGCACCATCTTGGTGTTCGGGCAGCTCGCCGCCATGGACTGGACATGGTTGCGCGCATCTCTGATGCCGTCGATGACGGTGCCGGCGAACGCTATCGGATCGCCGAAGTCGGTACTCGCGGCGTAGTTGACCGGATATACCGCGACGGACTTGCTTCCGGCTTGCGCCCGCAGCGCGTCGACGAACGCCTGTCCGACCCCGCCGACGCCTGGTGGTTCGCCGCTGCCGCGGGCGAAGATCACCTCGACGTCCGGACACGGGTCCGCGGAGGCGGACGGCATCGGCGTGCTCAGCGAAGCCGCCCAGGTGGCGATCATGGCCGCACCGAGGAAACGCGCTATCAGGCGAGGGGATTGCTCGGTCATCTGCAACGGATACCCGCTGAGCCGCGTCTATACCCGGCTTGCGGCGAATGCCGCCGCGTCGTTGACCATCCCCGTCTGGATGTAGGCGCCATGCGCCCGCATGTCCCAGCCTCCCTGGGAACAGATCGGGTCGTTGGGCACGCACATCTCGACGGTCTTGGCCGTATACAGAGGGCCGACCGAGGGCAGCGGGCCGGGCGACAGGCTGTCGGCGAACGTGCTTCGTGCGCCGCCGAATTCGGCCGCTGCCGCGACGTGGTCGGCGACCTGGGGCGGCATGTAGGTGGTGGCCAGGTCGACGACCGCGGCACCCTGTGAGTAACCGCCGAGAACCATCTTCGTGTTGGGGCAGTTTGCCGCCATCGCCTGAACGTGCGCACTCATGTCGTCACTTCCTGCGGGCGTGCTGCTGGCGAAGTCGTTGCTCGCGGGGTAGTTGACGGCATAGACGCCGACGGATTGCCCGCCAACCTGCGAACGGAGCGAGTCGACGAAGGCCTGCCCGATCCCGCCGACCCCGGGCGGCTCGGCGGTGCCCCGGGCGAACACGATCTCCACATCGGGGCACGCCGCGGCGACGGAAATGGGCAGGTAAATCAGTGCGATGGGCAGTGCTGCGGCCGTTGCCACGACCGCGCCGAGAATGCGGGTGAGGAGGGATCGGCGGTTTGTGTTCATGCTGATATGTCGCATGACGGCCCACAAATGTGACCCCGCAAATGTGCATCACGATGTTTCCGCCGGACGCGAATTGGAAACGAGACTGTTAGTCTCGTTGCGACCGCTCGAGCGTGCCATCCGAAGGAGAAGGTCGATGACCGAGTCGATTCTCCGGTCCGGTCCCGGCGCCGACGGTTCGTTCGCCTCCGGGTCGACGATGCACCGTGGGTGGACCCTCTTGGTGGCCTGCAGCGGCGTGGCCATGGTTGTCGCGTCGATGGCCGCCCTGAACACCGCCCTCGTCGACATTGCGGAAGCGACGTCGGCGACGCAGACCCAGTTGACGTGGATCGTGGACAGCTACACGCTCCTGCTCGCTTGCCTGCTGCTTCCCGCGGGCGCGATCGGCGACCGCTACGGCCGGCGCACCGCGTTGCTCGTCGGCGTGGCGATTTTCGCGGTCGCATCGGCCGCACCACTGATTTTCGACAGCCCGATCCAGATCATCGCCGCTCGGGCGGCGGCCGGAATCGGTGCGGCGTTCGTGATGCCCGCGACGTTGTCGCTGCTGACGGTCGCCTATCCGCCGGAGGCGCGCACGAAAGCGGTCGGGGTATGGGCGGGCGTCGCCGGATCCGGAGGGGTGTTCGGCCTGCTCGGTACGGGCCTGCTTCTCCACTTCTGGGACTGGAAGTCGATCTTCTGGACGTTCGCGGGCGTCGGATTGGTGCTCTTCGTGTTGACGCTGACGATCGCCGAATCACGCAAAGACGACGCTCCGCCCGTCGACTGGCCGGGCGCCGCGACGATCGGTGCGGCCGTCGGGGTCTTCGTATTCGGCATCCTGCGGGCGCCGGCGTACGGCTGGTCCGACCCGCGCGTGATCGGCTGCCTCGTCGCTGGGGTCGCAGTCGCGGTGGTGTTCGGACTCATCGAACTCCGGCGCAGCGAGCCGCTGCTCGACATCCGGCTGTTCCTCGAGCCCGGGTTCTTCACCGGATCGGCGGCGATCACGATGGTCTTTCTCGGCACCTTCGCCCTCTTCTACCTCGTCACCCAATTCGTCCAGCAGGTGATGGGCTACAGCGCGTTGACGACCGCGATCGCGCTGGCGCCGCTGGCGTTGCCGCTGCTGACGTTCTCCTCGCTGTCGTCTTGGTACCTACCGAAGTTCGGTCTGCGCGCAGTGGTGTTCGCGAGCATGGTCCTGGTGTCGGTCGGCTTTGTGTGCATGTGCACTCTCACGCCCGAATCGACCTATATCGACGTGGTGTGGCCGCTGCTGGTGATCAGCTCCGGATTCGGATTGTGCACGGCGCCAACGACGTCGGCGATCATGAGCGCAGCACCCGACGAGAAGCAGGGGGTGGCGTCGGCCGTGAACGACGCCACCCGCGAGGTCGGCGGCGCATTGGGCATCGCCATGGCCGGTTCGATACTGGCCGGCAGCTACAGCCACCAGATCGCCGCGGCACTTGCGTCGTTTCCGGAGCCCGTGCGCGGACCGGCGTCGGACTCACTCGCGCAGGCTCTTGTGGTCGCCGAACAGCTTGGGCCGCAGGGCGATCGGCTAGTCGAAATCAGCAAGGCCGCATTCGTCGACGCGGCCGGCTCGTCGTACGTCGTGATGGCCGCCATCGTCGGTGCGGCCGCCATCGTCATTCCGCTGTTCGCGCCGGGGCGTGACGGCCAACAGCTGCCTGTGATCCGGCGTCTCAGGGGCCGCCGGACGCCGCCCGCGGCGTGAGCCGAAACACCGGCACCCGCCGGCCCATGCGCGCTGCCTTCTCGCGATAGTCCTCGAAGCCGCCGTAGTAATCTCTCGGCCAGCCCGTAAAGCCGGGCATACTCGTCCGAATCGATGACCTCAGCGGCTCGAAATTTTTCGTCACCCAATTCGCAGTCGGGATGCGCGACCAGGTTGTGGTACCACTGCGGATGCCTGTCGCCCCCGTAGTTGGACGCGACGGCGATGACGTCGCGCCCGTCGTGAAAGTACGCGATCTGCGTCTCGCGGACTTGGCCGCTCTTGGCCCCGGTCATGCTCAGCGTCGCCGACGGGACGTTGAACATGCCCCAGCTGATCCGACCCGCGCTGATCCGGCTGAGCAACGGGTCCGTCCTGGACGCGACCCGTCGGCCGACGAACAGACCCACCCTCGTGCGCGCGGCCCTGTTCAGCACCCGCATCATCACGTTCTTGGGGCGTGTCGGGTCGACGTAACGCAAAGGCACGAGAAGACCTTAAGCCGCCGCGGCGCCCCTGTACGCTAACCGTGGTCGGAAGCGGAGGGGACGGATCATGAAGCTCATCGCAGTACTCGTACTGGCCTGTGGACTCACGGCCGCGCCGATGTTGACCGCGGGCGCCGCGTCGGCGGAGCCGGGAACATGCGACGGCGCGGAATGCGTCCCGTTCGTGGACCGCAATATCGTGCCGACCGACCCGTGCCAGTTCCAATCCCGGAATCCGTTCGGGCTCGACGGCAAGGGCAACACATATGTCTGCGCCGCCACCAACAAGTGGGTGGCGACGGCGCCGCTGCTCGGGATGCGCACATTGCGGGCGCCGTGCGACGAGAAGGTGCCGGGTCTGGCGGTATCACGCGAGGGTCAGCTGTTGAACTGCCAAGGCCAAGCCTGGACCGCGTATAACGACGTGCTCTACTACAGTTGACCGGCCGCGCAGCCGCGCCAACTCAGGGACCTGGGCGTTTTAGGTCCAGTTCCACACCGACGGGTCGTCGGGCGGGTAGTTGGCGCAGACGTCGGTTCCGTGGGCGGCGACGCCCTTGTTGTTGAAGAACAGCTTGGCCCAGTTGCCCCAGTGAGTCGCCATCTGCTCGTAGTAGACGTTGGTGGCGGTGTCCTCGGAATACTGCCGCCGACCGGCGTAGTCCAGCGAGAAGAACCAGTAGATACGGTCGCGGGCGCCCTGCTGGATGTCGGCAGGCCTGTTGTTGTAGTCGATCATGTAGCGCTCGTAGTACACGGGCTCGGTGTCGCGCACCGCGGCCATGTACTGGTCGACCGTGCAGGTGGTCTTGAGTATCCGGTTCGGGATCGGATAGTCGTCGGTCGCGTCGGCTGACGCAAGACCCGGGAAGGTCAACGCCACGACGCTCAGCGCGGTCACCGCGGCGCTCGCTTTACCAAACATCTTTACTCCCTTTGCTATTGCGACCCTTCGGCCGCCAGCGGTGGCCCCGCCGGCGCCGGCTGCACTGCTGGCGGCTGGCCCGCCACTTGCTGGAGGATGGACAGCTTCTCGGGGCAGTAGGTGCGCAGCGCGGCGCCCAGGAATTTGTACGCCTGCCCGGTGTCGCTGCCCTTCGGCAGCTGCTCGAGAACGAACTTGGCTGACGCGTTTGCGTCGTGGTCGACGCCGTTGTACAGCCGCTTGCACGTGATCTTGCCGATCCAGGCGTTGTAGTCCTTCGGACCGTAGATGCCGTAGATGTGCAGCTCGTTGGCGAAGTCGGTGTCCGGGTCGGCATGGGCGGGTGCCGCAAGGACATTGGCGGGTACCGCCAGTGCGATCGCCGCCAAGGTGGCCGAAGCAAGCGTTTTAGCCTTCATGATCACCCTATCTTATTGGGCCCGTTGGGTTTTCGTCGCCGCCTGCATGTCGGCCGGCCGTGGCGCCGACTGCATCGGGCTCGGGGGTTGGCGTGGCCTTCGGCTGGGGCCACGGTTCAGGAACCGGCCGCTGGCGCACTCGTTGCGGCCACCAGAACCAGCGTCCGAGGAGTGCCGCGATCGCCGGGGTCATGAACGACCGAATCACCAGCGTGTCGAACAGCAGGCCGAGGCCGATCGTGGTGCCCACCTGGCCCACCACACGTAGGTCGCTGACCACCATCGACATCATAGTGAAGGCGAACACAAGGCCGGCCGACGTGACCACCGCCCCCGTTCCACCCATCGACCGGATGATGCCGGTGTTGATTCCGGCGTGGATCTCTTCCTTGAATCGGGAAACCAGAAGCAGGTTGTAGTCCGACCCCACCGCCAACAGAATGATGACCGACATCGCGATGATCATCCAGTGCAGGTGCGCGCCGAGGATGTACTGCCATATCAGGACAGACAGCCCGAACGAAGTGCCCAGCGACAACAGCACGGTTCCGACGATGACAGCGGCTGCGATCACCGATCGCGTGATCAACAACATGATGATGAAAATCAGACACAGCGAAGCGATTCCGGCGATCAGCAAGTCGAAGTTCGAGCCGTGTTGCATGTCCTTGTAGGTCGCCGCCGTTCCGGCCAGGTAGATCTTCGAACCCTCCAGCGGCGTGCCCTTGATGGATTCGAACGCCGCGTTCTTGATCTGGTCGATGTGCGAAATGCCTTCTGGCGACGCGGGATTGTTCTCATGCGAGATGATGAAGCGGATCGCCTTGCCGTCCGGTGACACGAACATCTTCAGGCCACGCTGGAAATCCGGGTTGGTGAACACTTCGGGCGGCAGGTAGAACGAGTCGTCGTTCTTCGACGCGTCGAACGCCTGACCCATGGCGGTCGAGTTCTCCTGCATCGCCTTCATCTGATCCTGCTGACCCTTTTGGCTCTGGTACATGGTCAGCGTGATGTTCTTCATGTTCTTCATCGTCTGGATCATCGACGGCATGATCGCGACCAGCTGCGGCATCAATGTGTCCAGGCGATCCATGAGCGGCATCAGACCCTGGATGTCGTCGGTCATCGTGTCGATGCCGTCGAGGGTGTCGAAAATCGACCGAATCGACCAACAGACCGGGATGTCGAAGCAGTGCGGTTCCCAGTAGAGGTAGTTGCGGATCGGACGGAAGAAGTCGTCGAAATCGGCGATGTGGTCCCGCAACTCCTGAATATCAACGACCATCCCGTGCATCTGCTGCACCATGCCGTGCGTGGTGTCGGCCATCTGCTGGGTCAGGCCTTGCATTCGTTCCATCGTCTCGATCGTCGTCTGCATGTCATTGGCCTGCGTCAGCATGTTCGCCATGACCTTGTCCATATAGTCCTGGTTCATCTGCTGGGTCGTGCCTTGCATGCTGATCTGAAAAGGGATCGACGTGTGCTCGATCGGCGTGCCCAATGGCCTGGTGATGGTCTGTACCCGGCCGATACCCGGGAGGTGGAACACGTTCTTGGCAATTCGGTCGACCACCAGCATGTCGGCCGAATTGCGCACATCGTGGTCGGTCTCCACCAGCAGCATTTCGGGATTCAGGCGTGCCTGCGGGAAATGCCGGTCTGCGGCCTCGTAGCCCTGGTTGGCGGGGATGTCGTCCGGAAGGAATTCACGGTCGTTGTAGCTCGGCACGTACCCGGGGAGCGCCAGCAGTCCGACCAGGGCGAGAGCGATGGCGCCGATGAGGATCGGGCCGGGCCAACGAACCACGGCCGCGCCAATCTTGCGCCAACCACGTTGCTGCATCTTCCGTTTCGGATCGAACAGACCGAATCGGCTGCAGATGGTCAGCATCGCGGGTGCCATGGTCAGTGCGGCGAAGACGGCGACGAGCATGCCGATGGCCAACGGAATACCCAGGGTCTGGAAGTACGGCAGCCGCGTGAAATGCAGGCAGAACGTGGCGCCCGCGATCGTCAAGCCCGAGCCAAGGATGACGTGCGCGGTGCCGTGATACATGGTGTAGAAAGCGGTTACTCGGTCCTCACCGGCATTGCGCGCCTCGTGATACCGGCCAACCAGGAAGATCGCGTAGTCGGTGCCCGCCGCAATGGCGAGTGTCGTCAACAGGTTGGTCGCGAACGTCGACAGCCCGATGAGGTCGTAATAGCCAAGTGCCGCAACGATTCCACGCGCCGCGGCCAACTCGATGAACATCATCACCAACACGAGCAGCACGGTGACGATCGAGCGGTAGACGAACAACAACATCAAGAAGATCACGCAGATGGTGATCATCGTGATCAGCTTGATGCTCTTGTCGCCGGCGTGGTGCTGGTCGTTCGTCAGAGCGGCAGGGCCGGTGACGTAGGCCTTCACACCCGGCGGCGGTGTGCTGCTGGCGACCATCTCGCGGACAGCCGCCACGGAATCGTTGGCCAGGCTTTCGCCCTGGTTGCCGGAGAGGTAGAGCTGGACGTAGGCCGCCTTGCCGTCGGCGCTCTGCGAACCCGCGGCGGTCAGCGGATCACCCCAGAAGTCCTGGATGTGCTGGACGTGCACCTTGTCCGCCTCGAGCTTGTCGATCAGCCCGTCGTAGAACTTGTGCGCCTCATCGCCCAGCGGCTGGTCGCCCTCCAGGACCACCATCGCCGAGCTGTTGGAGTTGAACTCCTGGAAGTCGTGACCGACGCGTTGCATCGCAATCATGGAGGGCGCGTCGTTCGGTGCCAGCGACACCGCGTGGGCCTCGCCGACTTTTTCCAGCTGCGGCGCGACCACGTTGACCAGCACCACCAGCGCCAGCCAGCCCAAGAGGATCGGCACAGAGAAGAGCCGGATGAACCGCGGGATCATCGGGTGCGCGCCAACGTGTGTGTTGGTCATGCGCTCTTCACCAAGCAGAAGGTCTGGGCGTTCAATCCCGTTGTGGTCCTCTCGTCCTTGACGACGTCATCGACCGTGATGCGGCACGTGATGCTGTCACCGTCACCCTGCGCCACGATGTTCGGGCTGGCGGCAGGCGCGGTCGTGGTGAGATCGAGCGACCACGGCAGCGAGGCGTCGACCGCCTTCTGCGGCTGAGCGTCCAGGTCCAGGTAGTTGATGGTGGCCATCGTCCCTGTACCGAAGATCTCGTACTTCACTCTCTTGGGATTGAATGGCGCGGGGTCGTTCACCAGGCCCGCGCCGGGCCGCGTGAGCTCGGTCTTTCCGAAGACGCCGCGAAGCCGATCGACCATGAACATGGCAAGCAACACCACCGCCACGATCATTAGCGGTACCCAGACGCGCTTGAGCACCTTTAGCACTGGAAGCCTCGCCGCCCAAACGCCCGGGTGACGATTTCCGCCCGACCCATTCCGTCTCTCCCTACAATGTTGGTCTCTGCTTAACTTAGCCCATATAACTTCTAGTCGCGCAACAGGCTAGCGCAAATATTCAGGACCTCTAGCGGCGCGGCTTTCATGGGCCTCCACTCGAACGGCCTGCCGACCTGGCGATTCTCGCCAAATCCCGCGCAGGTGGTCGTAATCTCCCGATTAGGCCGGGAATGGGCCAAGGGGAGGCGGCGATGGCCTTCATCGAAAATACGTCCGGCGGCTGGCTTCGCCGGTTAACTGTCGCGGCAGCGGTAGCCGCGATTCTGGCTGCCCTTCACGGGGTCGGCGGCCCGGTGTCGACAGCGGCGGCATTCTCGAACGTGCCGGTCGAACAACTCAGCGTGCCGTCGACGGGGATGGGCCGCGACGTCCGAATCGAGTTCCTCGACGGCGGTCAGGGCGCTCACGCGCTGTACCTGCTGGACAGCATGGAGGCCGGCGACGACTTCAACGGCTGGGACATCAACACCGCAGCGTTCGACTGGTACAAGGGCTCGGGCATTTCGGTCATCATGCCGGTCGGCGGCAAGGCGAGTTTCTACAGCGACTGGTATGCGCCTGCGGTCGGCAACGGCGGCACCTTTACCTATAAGTGGGAGACGTTCCTGACGCAGGAGCTGCCTGCCTGGCTGGCGGCCAACAGGGGTGCTCCGCTGACGGGAAACGCCGTCGTGGGATTCTCGATGGGCGGTTCCTCGGCGCTGATCCTGGCCGCCTTCCACCCGCAGCAATTCATCTACGCCGGATCCATGTCAGGCTTCCTGAATCTCTCGGCAGACCCTGGCCAGGTCGGTATCGCAATGATGTGGAACGGCGGCTTCAGCCGCGAGGCCATGTGGGGTCCGCCGGGTGACCCGGCCTGGGCCCGCAATGATCCCACCGTCCAGGCCGGCAGGCTGGCGGCAAACGGCACCCGCCTGTGGATCTACTGCGGCAGCGGCACCCCGACCGATCCCGCTTTGGCCAGCCCGGACGCGCCCATCGGCGGGCTCGGCTTCCTGGAGGGAATGGCGATCGACTCCAACCACGCCTTCGTCGACGCCTACATCGCCGCGGGCGGAAACAACGCCGTGTTCAATTTCCCCGACGGTATCCACGCCTGGGGTTATTCGGGCCAGCAGCTGCAGCAGATGAAGCCGGACATCCAGCGGGTGCTGGGTGTCACACCCGCTGCTTGACCTACGACAACCGTTCCCGCAGTGAGCGTTTCAGGACCTTGCCATAACTGTTCTTCGGCAGCTCGTCGACGAACAGGTAGCGTTTGGGTCGCTTGAATCGGGCGATTCGGTCCAACAGGTGCGCGTCCAGCTCGGTGGGCTCCACCTCTCCGACGATGAAGGCGACCACGACCTCGCCCCACTCCTCGTCCTTGGCGCCGACCACCCCTGCCTCCACCACGCCAGGGTGTTCGAGGAGAGCCTCTTCGACTTCGCGCGGATAGATGTTGCTGCCGCCGCTGATCACCACGTCCTTCGACCGGTCGCGCAGCGTGAGGAAGCCGTGTTCGTCGAACGAGCCCATGTCGCCGGTGTGCAGCCAGCCGTTCTGCAGGGTCGCGGCGGTGGCTTCGGGATTCTTCCAGTAGCCGGACATCACAACGTCGCCGCGGCACACGATCTCACCGATCTCGCCGACGGGTGCCTGGATTCCATCGGTCCGCAGCACCGCCACATCCACACCGGACCGGGCATAGCCGACCGATCCCAGAACTGCGTCGTCGGCATCGAGATGGTCGGCGCGGCGCAGGCCGGTGATCGTCATGGGTGCCTCGCCCTGGCCGTAGAGCTGGGTGAAGATCGGGCCGAACGCGGCCAACGCCTTCTTCAGGCTGTCGACATACATCGGACCGCCGCCGTAGACCACAGTGCGCAGGTTGCGCGGGCATGACCGTCCCGTCTGCACCAGGCGCTGGACCATTGTCGGGGCGAGGAACGCGCTGCAACCGGGATGGTGCTCGCAGAGATCGAGGAACTCCGCCGGCTCGAACGCGCCCGAGGCCGGTATCACCTGACGGGCCGCGCGAAGCACGTAGGGCGGTATGTAGAGGCCCGATCCGTGCGACATCGGAGCGCCGTGTACGAGGCTGCAGTGCTCGTCGGGTGAGTCGAAGTCAGCCAGGTGCGCGACCGTCATCGCCATCAGGTTGCGATGCGACAGCATCGCACCTTTCGACCGGCCGGTGGTTCCGCTCGTGTAGAAGAGCCAAGCCAGTTCGGCCGAATCGGTGTTCGGCGGGGCCGCGGGTTCAGCCGCGCATCTCGCTGCGTACGACTCGCCGCCGATCACCTCGATCGGCACCTCGGTGGCAGTAGCGAGGTCTGCGGCGATGTTTGGTGACGCGAAAACCTGTGCGGCACGGGCGTCGTCGACGATCTGCTGCATTTCGCGCGCATGCAGTTTGTAGTTGATCGGCAGGTAGACGCATTCCGCCGCCCAGACGGCGAACATGAGCTCGATGATCTCGGGGCGGTTCTCGGTGGCGATGGCCACCCGAGCCCCTGGGCCGAGCGCGCGAAACGATCCGGCCAGGCGCAGCGCCCGCTCGCGCAGCTCGGCCCACGTATGCAGTTGCCGCTCACCGTGATACACCGCGCCGCGGTCGCCGAAGCGGGCGGCGGCCTGGTCGAGGAGGACGAACAGGTTCAACGGGCGACCCATTCCGCGTTCAGTGCGAAGTCGGACAGGTATTTGGTGGAACTCCAGCCGCCGTCGACGACGATCGTCTGGCCATTGATGAAGCCTGCGCCCTCGGAGCACAGGAACGCGACCGTGCTGGCGATGTCGTCGACCGTGCCCAGTCGCTGGTGCGGCGTCATCTCGGTGTTGATCTTGCGGAACCGCTCGTCTTCGAGGCGCTGCGCGACCATCGGGGTGAGAGTCACCCCCGGTGCCACCGCGTTGCAACGGATTCCCTGCGGGCCGTACTGGCACGCGATGTGCAGCGTCAGCGCTGTCAGGCCGCCCTTCGCCGCCGAGTAGGCGCCGCCGCGCAGTCCTCCGACGACGGCGAACGTCGACGTCACGTTGATGATCGCGGAGCCGGGGTTCATGTGCGGTATCACCTCGCGGGCCAGCCGGAACGGCGCCCGCAGCATCAGCCCGAGAAAGTAGTCCAGCGACTCGTCGTCGGTTTCGTGCAGCGGCTTGGGGCTGCCGACACCGGCATTGTTGATGAGGAAGTCGATGTGGCCCCACCGCTTCACCGCCAGGTCCACGATCCGCGCCGGCGCATCGTCGGCGGTCAGGTCCACGGCGATCGTCGCGACCCGATCGGTATCCCCGATGGCCTTCTCCAGTTCTGCCAGCCTGTCCGCGTTCCGGCCGGCGCCCACCACCGCCATGCCCATCTCTGCGAGCTTTGTTGCGCATCCGAATCCGATGCCGCTGCTCGCGCCAGTAACGATCGCTACCTGCATGTCACCCATCCGCCTTCGTCAGCGTTGATCGGATCTGATGTTTCAGCACTTTTCCCGCGTCGTTCTTGGGCAAGGAGTCCCAGATGACCACCTGTTCGGGCACTTTGAACTTCGCCACCCCGTAGTCGGCGAGGTAGCTGCGCAGACTGTCCACGTCGGGACCCGGGGATGCCTTCGGCACGATGACGGCACAGGCGCGCTCTCCGGTGCGAGCATCGGGCAGGCCGACAATGGAGATCTCCACGATGTCGGGATGCCCGGCGAGGATGTCCTCGATCTCCTTCGGCGCGATGTTCTCGCCACTGCGGATGATGATGTCCTTGGCTCGGCCGGTCACGACGAGGTAGTCGTCATCCACCCACATCGCGAGGTCGCCGGTGCGGAAGTAGCCTTCGGCGTCGAAAGAGTCGCGCACGTCGTCGGGATTTCGGTACCCGACCAGCATCTGGGGTCCGCGCGCGTGAATCTCGCCCGACCCGGGCGGCGCGGTGTCGTGAGCAACCAGCTTGATGTCCGCAATGCCGGCCCGCCCGTCGGTGTCGGCCGCGTGCTCGGGATCGGTGGGTGACCCGATGGTCGTGACGGGCACCTCGGTCGAGCCGTACACCCGGGTCACCACGGCACGTTCGAAATAAGCTGCCGCCGAGCGGATCAATGATGGCGGCACCGATGCACCACCGCAGATGAACACCTTCAGGTCGGGCAGGCGGGTATCGGCGCGTTCGGCCGCCGCAAGCAGTCCTTCGAGGAACGGGGTCGCACCGGCCATGTGCGTGCAGCCCTCGGCGGACATGATCCTGACCGCCTCGGTCGGGTCCCAGCGGTCCATCAGCACTGCCGTCGTACCCAGCAGCAGGGGACATTCGAAGGCGTAGATGGATCCGCCGATGTGAGCGATCGGCGAGGGCACGAGGAATTTGTCGCCCGGTTCGATGAGCCAGTGGTCCCGGAGCTGGCAGATCAAGGCATGGATCGAGTTGTGGCTGTGCAGAACGCCTTTCGGATGGCCGGTGGTACCCGACGTGTAGAGGATCATCCGCACGGCGTCGGGGTCCAGCGCGGGCATCTCGTGGCCCGTGGATGGTCCGTCCAACAGGGATGCGTACGCGGTGTGGCCCACAGCGTCGCCGCGGACCACGACTACCTCGGGCGGCGATTCCATACGGGCGGTAACACGGCCGAACATCGACGGATAGTCGTGCTGGCGAAACTCGTTGGGCACGAAGATCATCCGGCTGCCGACATCGTCGAGGATGAACGACAGCTCACGTTCGCGCAGGGACGGCAGGATCGGGTTGACCGCCATCCCGGCCAGGGTGGCCGCCAGGTAGACAACGGCTGCTTCGTGCCAGTTCGGCAACATGAACGACACCACGCTGCCTGTCGGCATCCGCGACAGCAGTGCGTGGGCCAGCGTGCTGGCCTGCGTATGAAGCGCCTCACAGTCCACGCGGACATCGCCGTCGACGAGCACCGTCCGGTGCGGTGTCAGCCGCGCGGCTTCGACGAGCGAATCGGCCAGTGTCGCCATGCCACTAGCCTCTGACCCGCCGCATGGTCATCGAGTGACGGAACCGCGATGCGGGGTGGGTGTTGACCGTGACCTGGGCAACCTCTCCGTCCGACGTCCTATACGTGCGCTGCACTTCGAGCGCGGGCGAGCCCGGCTCAACCTTGAGGCCGTCGGCGAGTGTGGGGGAGATCAACACGGCCGCGATCTCCTGGTGCACCTCGACGATGCTGACGCCGAACAGATCCTCGATCAGCGGGAAAATCGGGCCGGTATGACGTTGCAGGAGCCTGCCGATGGCGGCGAATGCGCGGTTGATGTAGTACTCCGTTCGACACAGCGGAAAGTCCGCGCTTTCGGACTGCCTTAAGCCGCGGACCGCCAGCCACTCCTCGCCTCGGTCGAGTCCGGTGCGTGCGGCGACGTCGCCGTCGAGCGCCACCATGCTGATCGACTCGATCGCGAATCGGGCCTCGGTCGCGAAGGCGACGAGATCATTGATCGACATGACGTCGTAGGAGTCCGATGTGGAGCGGGGCACGACGAGGGTGCCCGTGCGGGGACGAGACGAGACCAGGTTGTCCTCGCGCAGCCTGCGCAACGCCTCCCGCACGGTGTAGCGGCTGACCGAGAACCGTTCACACAGTTCGTGTTCGGTCGGCAACTGCGAGCCGACCGGGTACACACCGTCGACGATGTCCTTGCGCAGTGCACGCGCCACCTGAATGTAGCGATGATCGGCCGGGGTGGTTTCCGTCATTGGATGTCACCCGTCACGAGCTGCGCCGCAGCGCGAACACGCTGCCGTTCGCGTCGGCCGAAACGTACAAGGAGCCGTCGGGTCCCGCGGCTATGCCGGCGAAGGGACCTTGGGGCCCGGAGAACGGCGGCATGCCTTTCAGCGGCTTGGGTTCCACCCCTGGCGGGGGACCGACCGGCAGCGCAGAGGCAATTGTGCTGCGCGCCTTGGTGTTCAGGTCAAACTCGATGACCTCTTTGGATCCCGCGTCGACGATGTAGAGCTGCCCGCTGTGCACCAGGATGCCCTGGGGCTTCTGCAGCCCGTCCACCACGACGTCAGACCCGGAACCGGTCAGCTTCACCACCCTGCCGGCACCCGATTCGGCGACCAGGGGGGCGCCGTCGTCGTCGAAGACGACGCCAACCGGATCCTGAAGTCCAGACGCCAGCATTTCGACGTTGCCCGACCTCAGTGCATGCACCCGTCCCGTGCCGAGCTCGACGAACACGATCACGCCACCGGGTCCGATTGCAACACCGTAGAGCTGGTCGAAGCCAGTTGCGAGATAATCGGTTTCGTTTGCCGCCGGCCGGTATCGGGCGACCTGGCCACCGGAAGTGGTCACGATGAACTTGCCGGGACCGGCAGGTGCAAGGCCACGAAGGAATCCCGGATAACCGGGCGAGAACAGCATCCCCACCGTCTGCAGTGAGCCATCGGGCGCAACCGAATAGAAGTAGGTGCCGTCCGCGACGTAGAGCCGGCCGTCGTCGCCGACCGCGAGATCAAGCGGCCAGTTCAGTCCACCGGGTAGCGCCGTGCGGGTTTCGCCGCCGCCGAGGATCTCGGTGATCTCGCCGGTGAAGTTCGAGACGAACAGCCGGCCATCGGTGATGGCGAGGTTGTCCAGGCCGGGGGACAGCTGAGCCAACAGGGTCTGCTCACCGCTGCGCGGATCGATGCGAAGCACCTGCCCGCTGGCCACTTGCGTGGAGACGAGGTAGCCGTCGGCGTCGAACTTCACCGCGTCGGGCACGCCAAGATCGCCGGCAACCCGCTGTGGCTCACTGTGCCCTCTTGTGTCCGGGTCTACTCGCCAGATCTCGTTGGCGGTCATCAGCGGGTAGTAGAGCATCCCGTCGGGGCCGACCTCCATGGCATTGGGGGACGGCAGGTTCTCAAGAAGGATCCGCGGCGCGCCGCCGTTGCGATCGAGTTCCATCAGCCGTCCACCGTCACGGCATTCGTTGATGAAAAGCCTGCCCTGGTACACGGTGATGCCGTTGGCGCAGGGGACGTCGTCGCGCAGCACGCGGGTGCGGCCGTCCTTCCCGAGTGCGCTCACCCGGCCGTCCATCACCTCGGTGGCGTACAGGTTGCCGTCGGGGTCGAAGGCGACGTCGTCGGGCGCGATGATGTCGCCACCCTTGGCGCTGATGGTTTCGAGTCGACCGGTGCCGACGTCGAGCGCGCTGATCTGGCTGCCGGTCACCTGCGCGATGTAGATCCGGCCATCCGGACCGGTGCGCAGCCCGTTGGCACCGAACAGCCGGCTGGGCGCGGTGAGCTGCTCGAGTCGCCAGCCGCCGGCGACGTTCGGGACAGGCGCGGCGTAGCGGGCGTCGGTGTGCGACGGGCTCATGGCCTCGGACGTTATCAAGCCCTGCTAGTCCAGACAATAGTCTCGGCTGAAGCCATTTCTGCCCTTGACGATCGGATTATCGCTGCGGAATAGTGTTCTTCAATATGCAGAGCACTATATGTTGTCCGGACAATTAACCCGATGAGCGATCTCTTGAATCTCGACGGACGTGTCGTCGTGGTGTCAGGTGCAGGCGGTGGCGGCATCGGCACGACGGTGACCCGGATGGCCGCCGAGGCGGGCGCGACCGTCGTTGCGGTGAGCCGGTCGAAGGAGAATCTCGACGAGCACATTGCGCCCTTGGGTGCCGCGGGCCTTTCGGTGATACCGCTAGCCGCCGACGCGTCGACCGACGAGGGCATCGGCACCGTCATCGAGCAGGTTCGCGGCACCGACGGGGATCTCTACGGGCTGGTGAACGTCGCAGGCGGGGCCGAACCGTCCACCTGGATGCCGTCCACCCGAGTGAGCAGGGACGACTGGCGCGCATTGTTCACCGCGAACCTGGAGACCGCGTTCTTCATGAGCCAGGCGATCGCAGGCGAAATCAGGCGCAATCAGAAGCCGGGATCGATCGTGTCGATCTCGTCCATCAGCGGCATGAACACCGCCCCGTTTCACATCGCCTACGGCACCGCCAAGGCTGCCGTAGTCGCGATGACCCGGACGATGGCAGTCGAACTGGCGAAGGACAACATCCGCGTCAACGCCGTCGCCCCGGGCGTCACCGAAACCGCGGCATCGCGCACGTACACCGACGAAGATCCGGAACGTGACCGCCAGGCCATCGCGATGGGGCGGCGCGGCAGGCCCGAGGAGCAAGCAGGCGCAATCCTGTTCTTGCTGTCCGACCTATCCAGCTACATCACCGGGCAGACGCTGCTCGTCGACGGCGGCCTGAACCTGAAGTGGACGCATCTCGGCGCCGACAACACGTCATTGTTTCTCAAGGACGAATCCTTCCGAAGCGCGATTAGTCGGCCATGAAGGAGGCAGGTATGACCGACACAGAAAGCAGCATCGATACCGCTGCGCCCGAAGAGCTTTCCGATCCGGTGACCATCGGCGTCGACGCGTACGTCTCCGAGGACTACGCCCGCGCCGAACGCGACAAGCTCTGGCGAAAGGTCTGGCAGCAGATCGGCCGCGTCGAGGAAATCCCGGACGTCGGCAGCTACCTCACCTACGACATCCTCGACGACTCCATCATCGTCGTGCGCAGCGGTCCCAACGAGTTCAAGGCCCACCACAACGTCTGCATGCACCGCGGTAGGCGGCTCGTCGACACCCCCGAGGGCGAGAAGAACGCGTGTGGTCGCGCACGAAAATCGTTTGTCTGCGGGTTTCACGGATGGACATACGGACTCGACGGCGCCTGTACCCACATCCGCGAGCAGGACGACTGGAAAGGCGCGCTGACTTCGCAGAATACCCACCTCGCGCCGGTCCGCGTCGACGCCTGGGGCGGCTGGCTGTTCATCAACATGGATCCTGACTGCGAGCCGTTGGCCGACTATCTGTTCCCCGCCGCGAAGATCCTCGACCCGTTCGGGCTGGAGAACATGCGCTACAAGTGGCGCAAATGGCTTGCGTTCGACTGCAACTGGAAGGTCGCGATGGAGGCCTTCAACGAGACCTACCACGTGTTCACCACCCATCCCGAGTTCAACAAGTTCGGCGAGTTCAAAGGCTGGGCGAAGGCGCAGGGCAAGCACAGCAACATCGGCTACGACGCACCGAAAGGCCTGGACGAGACCAAGTCGAAGATCCGCCTCGGCACGGGTGACCCGCGCATCTCCACCGCGGAGATGCAGGTCTACACCATGGAGGAGACCAACGCGACCACCACGCAAACCCTGGTGAACGCCGCGAAGCGATTGGTCGACGAGCTGCCGGAAGGCACGCCCGCGGACAAGGTGCTCGAGCATTGGCTCAGCTCAGCCCGCCGCGACGACGAGGCCCGTGGCGTGACCTGGCCGACGATCCCGGCCGACATCCTCGGCCAGAGCGGCACCGCGTGGCAGCTCTTCCCGAACTTCCAGATCGGGCAGGGACTGACCAGCGCACTGTGCTACTGCGCGCGACCCCACCCGAGCTATGACCCCAACAAGTGCATCTTCGAAGTCGCTGTGTTCGAGCTTTATCCGAAAGACGAAGAGCCGCAGACGGAGTGGGAGTACACCCCCGTAGGACGACCCAAACTGGCGGTCCGTGCTGCCGCAGGACTTCTCCAACATGGCCGCGGTGCAGCAGGGCATGAAGTCGCGTCGGCTTCCCAGGGACAAAGCCCAACCCGTATCGCGAACGCAGCACCGTCAATCTGCACACCCAGCTGTCCAAGTACATGGGCACCGGCGAACCACAGGAGCTTTGAACTCGATGACACTTGTTCGACACCTGCGGGCCGACCCAGACGCCCGACGACATCGACATCGATGCGCTGCGGGAGAAGTACGCCCAGGAGCGGGAGAAGAGGCTGCGGCCCGGAGGCGTCGGCGCAATATCTGGAACTCAAGGACGATTTCGCGGAGTTCGCCGAGGTCGATCCGCACACCCCGCTGACGCCTCGCACGCCGATCAACGAGGACGTCGAGGTAGCGGTTCTCGGCGGCGGTATCGCAGGACTGCTTGCCGGCGCATATCTCAAGAAGTCCGGCGTCGACGACGTGCATGTCATCGAGATGGGTGGCGACTTCGGTGGTGTCTGGTACTGGAATCGGTTCCCCGGCATCCAGTGCGACAACGATGCGTACTGCTACATCCCGATGCTCGAAGAGCTCGACTTCATCCCGTCGAAGAAGTTCGCCGACGGCGCCGAGATCTTCGAGCACTGCAAGCGGATCGGCAAGCATTTCGGGCTCTACGACGGTGCGATCTTCTCTACCCAGGTGCGAACGGTGCGTTGGGACGACGAGATCAAGCGATGGCGTCTGGCCACCAACCGCGGCGACGACATCCGGGCCCGCTTCGTCGTCATGACGCAAGGCTCCTACAACCGACCGAAACTGCCAGGCATCCCAGGCATCAAGGATTTCAAGGGCCACATCTTCCACTCGTCGCGGTGGGACTACGACTACACCGGCGGAGACTCGAGCGGTGGACTGCACAAGCTGGCGGACAAACGTGTTGCGCTCGTCGGAACCGGGGCGACGGGAGTGCAGCTGGTACCGCATCTCGGTCGGGATGCCAAGCACCTCTATCGTATTTCAGCGGACCCCGTCGTCGGTGGACATCCGCGGCAACGAGCCGACAGATCCGCAGTGGGCGGCTTCATTGCAGCCCGGCTGGCAGGAGGAGCGCAAGCTCAACTTCCATCGCTGGTCACCGTTCGAGGGGGTGGTCTTCGACGCCGCCGATCAGGTGTGCGACTTCTGGACCGAGCTCGGCCGCAACACTGACGGCGCGGGTCGCCGCCAGCCCGAGGATCCCGCGTCGCTGAGCGATCGAACAGGTGGTGGCGATGCGGGAGGAGGAAGACTACAAGGTCATGGAGCGGCTTCGGCGCCGGGTCGAGGATCATCGTCGAAGATCCGGAGACGGCGGAAGCCCTCAAGCCGTACTACCGGTTCATGTGCAAGCGGCCGTGCAGCAATGACGAATATCTGCCCGACTTTCAACCGCCCGAACGTCACGCTCGTCGACGTGGCGGAGTCAAAGGGAGTGGAGAGGCTCACCGAGAAGGGCATCGTCGCCAACGGCGTTGAGTACGAGGTGGACTGCGTGATCTTCGCAAGCGGCTTCGAGATCTCGACCGAGATCAGCCGCCGGTACGCGATCGAGGCCATCGAGGGCCGTGACGGGCGCTCGCTTTTCGACCACTGGCGGGATGGTTACAAGACATTGCACGGGATCGACGAGCCATGGGTTCCCCAACCAGTTCTTCACGGGTTTCATCCAGGGCGGAGTCTCCGCCAACACGACGGCGATGTTCGAGCAGCAGGCCGAGCACATCGCCTACGTCATCTCCGAGGCGGTGAAGCGGAAGGCGACGACTGTCGAGCCGAGCCAGGAGGCCCAGGACGCGTGGGTGGGCACCATCAGAGAACAGGCGATCGATACTTCGGCGTTCGATCTCTCCTGCACGCCGGGCTATTACAACAACGAGGGCAGCGGGTTCGGCGAAGGTGTCCGGTCGTTCATCGGCGACTACTTCATGGCCGGGTTTTACGCCTTCGACGATCTGATACGCGAGTGGCGCGACAAGGGCGACCTGGCCGGTCTCGAGCTCGGAACATGAATCGCCTGAACTTGAGATTCGACGGTCGGGTCGCCGTCGTCACCGGCGGCGGGCGGGGACTTGGGGCGCGCCTACGCCCTGCTGCTGGCGTCGCGTGGGGCGAAGGTCGTCGTCAACGATCCCGGCGGGAGCCTGGCCGGCGACGGCGTTGATGGGGACCCGGACGAGGAAGTGGTCGACGAGATCACCGCCGCCGGTGGTGATGCGGTCGCAAGCACCGACTCGGTGGCGACACCGGCCGGCGGCAAGTCGATCATGGAGACTGCGCTCGACCGCTACGGCCGAATCGACATCCTCGTCCACAACGCGGGCATCGTTCGACGCGCCTCGTTGAGGGCGATGTCCTACGACGATTTCGAGTCCGTCCTGGATGTCCATCTGCGTGGCGCCTTCCACGTTCTGCGGCCGGCGTTTCCGCTGATGTGTGACGCGGGCTACGGGCGCATCGTGTTGACCTCGTCGATCGGCGGACTATACGGAAACCACGAGGTGGCCAACTACGCGGTGGCCAAGGCGGGAGTGATCGGTCTGTCCAATGTGGCGGCGATCGAAGGCGCCGCGCACGGTGTCAAGAGCAACGTCATCGTGCCCGCGGCGGTCACCAGGATGGCCGAAGGCATCGACACGTCGGCGTATCCGCCAATGGGCCCGGAGCTGGTGGCGCCCGTCGTGGGATGGCTGGCACACGAAAGCTGTTCCATCACAGGGGAGATGCTCGTCGCCCTCGCGGGCCGGGTGGCAAGGGCCGTCGTCGCGGAAACGCCCGGCGTGTATCGCTCGTCGTGGTCGATCGAAGACGTGGGCGAACACATGGCGGCGATCCGCGACGTGTCTGAGCCCGTGGTGTTTCCCGTGGTGCCCGACGGCCACGGCGACCACATCCGGTACAGCTTCGGCATGGCGGCACAGGGAGCCGTCGTGGCTAGCCAAGGACCGCTCGACCGGGGTGCGCGTCGTCGACCTCACCGCGATGGTGATGGGGCCGTACTGCACCCAGATCATGGCCGACATGGGCGCCGACGTGATCAAGGTCGAGCCACCCGAGGGCGACAACACCCGCTACATCTCGGTCGGGCCCGCGCCCGGTATGAGCGGCGTGTACATCAACGTGAACCGCGGCAAGCGCGCGATCGTGCTGGACCTGCGGACGGATCACGGAAAGACCGCGCTGCAGGCGCTGATCAAGACAGCCGATGTGTTCATCCATTCGATGCGGTCCAAGGCCGTCGCCAAGCTCGGCTTCGGCTACGACGATGTCGCCGCGCTCAACCCGTCGATCGTCTACACCAACTGCTACGGATACGGCAGGCGCGGACCCAACCGCGACCTGCCCGCATACGACGACACCATCCAGGCGGAATGCGGGCTGCCCGCAGTGCAGGAACAGCTGACCGGCGAAGCCAACTACGTCGGCACGATCATGGCCGACAAGGTCGCCGGCCTCACCGCGCTGTACGCCACGATGATGGCGTTGTTCCACCGCGAACGAACCGGAGAGGGCCAAGAGGTGGAGGTCAGCATGTTCGAGACGATGGCGTCGTTCATGCTCGTCGAACACGCCAACGGCGCCATGTTCGACCCACCGCTCGGCCCGGCGGTGTACCCCCGCACCGTGGCGCCGAATCGGAAGCCGTACCGAACCAGTGACGGCTACATCGCCGCGCTGATCTACAACGACAAGCATTGGAACGCGTTCGTCAACGCCGTGCGGCCGGCCTGGGCAACCGAGCTGTACGCCACGCTTGAGCTACGCGCGAACGACATCGACACCGTTTACGGGCTGGTCGCTGAAACCATGCGGGAGCGTACGACCGAGGAGTGGATGGCGCTGTTCCGCCAGCTGGAGATCCCTGCGGCGCCGCTGAACACCCCCGATGCCCTGTTCGACCATCCGCACCTGAACGCTGTCGGCTTGTTCGAAACGGTGGACAGCCCGTATGGACCGATACGCATGCCCGGGGTGCCGACCTGGTTCTCACGTACGCCGGGGCGCATCGCCGGACCCACCCGGGAGCTGGGTGCCGACACCGAGGACGTACTCCGCGAGCTCGGACTCGCCGATATCGAGCCCGCCGTGGGCTCGGGATAGAGACGCCTGTGGACTTCGAGATGGGGCCGAGAGCCGCAGAGCTGCGAGGCGAGTTGCGCGAGCTGGTGAAAACCCATGTGCCGGAGGGCTTTCTGGGTGCGTTCACCGATAACCCTGCGGACCTCGAGACGGCCCAGCGGTTCTGCCGGACATTGGCCGACCGGGATCTGCTGTGCCTGGCGTGGCCGGAAGAGTTCGGTGGCGGCGCGGCGTCGGTCTGGGAGCAGACCGTGGTACGCGAAGAGATGTGGGCCCATCACGAGCCGCGAGGAGCCCAGTACATGGGCGTCAACTGGGTCGGGCCCATCATCATGCGGCACGGCACCGAAGAGCAGCAGCGCACACACCTGCCGCCCATTTCGCGGGGCGAAGTCATCTGGTGTCAAGGCTTTTCCGAACCAGAGGCGGGCTCCGACCTCGCGTCGCTGCGCACGTCGGCGCGACCGGACGGAGACGGCTGGCTGGTGAGCGGTCAGAAGATCTGGACGTCCTACGCCACGATGGCGCAATGGTGTTTTCTGCTCGCCCGCACCCATAAGGGCGAGAAGAAACAGCAGGGCCTGACGATCTTCCTTGTGCGGATGGATGATCCGGCGATCCAGGTCAGACCCATCCGCTGCATGATGGGCCCACACCACCTCAACGAGGTGTTCTTCGATGATCTCCGGGTCACCCGAGCCGACGTGCTCGGCGAGGTCGACAAGCGGCTGGTCCATCGTCCAGGATGTGATGTCCTTCGAGCGTGTCGGTATCGCCAGGTACGCGCGATGCGAACGGCTGCTCGCCGCAGCCCCGTCGGTGCTCGGCGACCGCTGGGAGGATCTGCCCGCGGAACTGCGGGGTCGCTGGGTGCGCATGCTGACGCACGCTCGCCGGGCCCGCCTGCTCGCCTATCGCGTCGTATCGCTGCAGAGCAGTGGCCGCATCCAGCCCGGCGACGCCGCCGCGTACCGGATCGCCGTGACGAAGCTCGACCAGGACAGCGCGGAAGTGCTGATGGAAATCGCTGCGGAGGTGTCGCCCGACGATCCCGGCGGTGGATGGTTCCTGGGCGAAGCCGAGGACCACTGGCGGTACTCACAGGCGTCCACGGTGTCGTCAGGCAGCATCGAAATGCAGCGCATTCTGCTGTCCCGAGCCATGCTGGCGGCCGCGAAATGAGCGAAATGATTCTCGACCTCAGTGAGGACGCCAAAGAGTATGGCCGACAGGCGCTTCGGGCCTTCGAGGCGGCCGGTGGCGACCAGCTCGTGCAGCAGGCCGAGGCGAAGCCCCACACCCGCGACGCACTCGTCGGCCCGATACTGAACGAGCTCGGGGCCTGGGAGCTCGACGCCCGCACCGACGCCGACGGGCTGGAAGCCGCCGCGGCGCTGTGCCGCAGCGCGGGGTACTGGGCGTTGCCCTACCCGGTGGCCGAACGGCTGGCCTGCCCGCTGGATCTCGACGTCGACGGTCTGGTCGTGGTGGCTCCCACCAAACCTGCGGGCGCCGTCGGTGGCGTCGAGTCACGCTGGACCGCGGTCACTTTGGACGGAACACGCAGCGCCGTCGTCGGCCGCGGTGTGACCGGCCCGGCGTTCGTCACCGCCCTCGAGTTGTCGGAGACCGATAGGGACGGGGCGGGTGACGTCGCGCTCGGACTGGTGCTCCCGTGCTGGACGCTGCTCGGCATGCTCGACCGTGCATTGGAGCTCACCATCGCCCACGTCAGCCTGCGCAAGCAGTTCGGGCAGCCGCTTTCGGCGTTCCAGGGCGTCCAATTCCAGCTGACCGACGCCGAAGTCGAGCGCAGCGGCCTGGAGATTCTCGCCAAGTACGCGCTGTGGAGCGTCGGCACCGGCAAGTCCGAAGCCCTCGTGGACGCGCTCTCGCTGCGGATGGCGGCCATCGAGGCCGCAGAGGTGGTCTTCCGGGTCTGCCATCAACTGCACGGCGCGGTCGGATTCTGTGACGAGACCACCTTGTCGTGGCTGTCCCGCTACAGCCAGCCTCTGCGTCGGCTGCCGCTCGGTCTTTCCGCGACGCGCGACGAGCTGACGCGCCGAGCCGGCAGGGGCGGCCTCACGGGACTGTACGCGTGACCGCCGAAACTGAGTTTCGGCAGCATGTGCGCGAATGGTGCGCCGAGCACATCCCGAAAGACTGGCGGGCGGCGCAAACCGGCGTCGGCGACGGGGAGTTCGCCCGCTTCCAGAAGGAGTGGTTCGCCGAGCTGCACAGCGCCGGCTTCGCCGTACCGCACTGGCCCCGTGAGTGGGGCGGCGGCATGTCGGTCCCCGAACAGATCGTGCTGTACCAGGAGCTGGCCGCGCACGATGCGCCCCGCCTCGTCCTCGCGTTCGTCGGCATCCACCATGCCGCGTCGACACTTCTGGTCGCCGGTACCGAGGAGCAGCGCAGGCGACACCTGCCCGCAATTCTCGACGGCGAGATCTGGGTGCAGGGTTTCTCCGAGCCGGAGGCGGGATCCGACCTCGCGAGCCTGCGCACCACGGCACGCCGGGAGGAAGACGAGTACGTCGTCAACGGCCAGAAACTATGGGCCAGCGGCGGTATGCACGCCGATTGGTGCCTGCTGCTGGCCCGAACCGACCCGGATGCCCCTAAGCGCAAAGGCATTTCGTACTTCCTGCTGGACATGACCAGCCCGGGCGTCGAGGTGCGGCCCATCCGCAACGCGATCGGCGATTCGCACTTCTGCGAGATCTTCCTCAACGACGTCAGAGTCCCTGCCGCCAATCTCGTCGGCGCCGAAAACGCGGGATGGCAGGTAGCGCAGGCGACACTCGGCGCCGAGCGCGGCATGACGATGCTGGAACTCGCCGAGCGCCTCGGCAACGCCGGCTTCCGTTGGCTGGTGGCGGCCAGTCCCACCGATGACCCGATCGTGGCGGATCGGCTCGCACAGTTCGAGACCGAGATCACCGGCCTTCGCGGACTGTGCAGACGGCTGGTGGAGAACAACGAAGCGGGTAGCGCGGACGCCGCCGACGCGTCCGTGGTGAAGCTGTTCTACAGCGAGCTGTTGCAGCGTATGACGGACTTCGGCGCCGAGATCGGCGGCCTGCCCGCGCACACCCAACTCGTCAAGTCGGCATCAAGCGGGTGGGAATCCGGCTCGTGGGTACTGGATTTCATCGGTTCCTGGGAGTGGACCATTCCGGGCGGGTCGAGCGAGATCCAGCGGACCATCATCGCCGAGCGGGGTCTCGGTCTGCCGCGAGAACCGAGTGTGGCCTGATGGCAACCGAATTCGAGGAGTTCCACGCCGAACTCAGATCTGTTGCGGGTGATCTGCTCGCCAAGGACCGCGCCGTGGACTGGACGGCCCTTGCGGACGCGGGCTGGACCGGCCTGGAGGTACCCGACGAGTTCGGCGGCGCCGGTGCGACGTTCGCCGAGACGGCGGTTGTCTGCGAGGAGATGGGCCGCGCCGCGAGCTTCAACAGCTATCTCGGTAGCGCAGTGATCGCTGTGGGCACTCTGAAGGCACTCCAGCCCAGCGATATTCGTGATCAACTGCTCGCCGACACCGCAACCGGCGCGATCAGGGTGGCTGTCGCTCTCGATTCGCTTGACTTCGTCCCCGACGCCGAAGGTGCCGACCGGCTGCTGCTCGTCACCAGCGATGCCGACGGTAAACCGGTCGTCGTCGACACCGCAGGGTTGGTCGTCACGCCGCGACCGGTGGTCGACGAAACCCGCCGCTTGGCAAGCGTGTCGGCGGAGGGCCTCGAGACGACAGGAGCGCTGCGGTTCGTCGGTGACCCCGACGCAGCGGTCCGCCGCCTGCTCGACCGTGCCGCGGTCGCGGTCGCGTGCGACAGCCTGGGACTCTGCGAGGCAATGCTTTCCGCGACCGTTGGCTACGCCAAGGTCCGACACCAGTTCGGCAGGCCGATCGGTTCGTTCCAGGCCGTCAAGCACGCATGCGCCGACATGCTGGTGACGATCTCGGTATCTCGCCAGCTCGTCGATGCGGCGGTCACCGCCATCGCGGAGGACCGCACGGACGCCGGTGTGGCGGCCGCCATGGCGAAGTCGTATGTGTGCGGCGCGGCTGTCGATGTCGCAGGCAAGGCGATGCAGTTGCACGGCGGCATCGGATACACATGGGAGAGCGGTATCCACGTCTACCTCAAGCGAGCCGCGCTCAATCGTTCGTTGTTCGGATCCCCTGCGGCGCACCGCAGAGGCCTGGCTACCCGGTATCACTAGGAATCAAGGAGTTTCACATGGGTGTACCCGTCTACAAACGGATCCTCGACCTGTTCGAGGCCGAGGGAGTCAACACACTGTTCGGCATACCAGACCCGAACTTCGTGCACATGTTCACCGAAGCCGACGCGCGAGGCTGGTCTGTGGTGGCGCCGCATCACGAGTTGAGCGCCGGGTTCATGGCGGAGGCGGCCTCGCGGATGACAGGAAGGCCCGGCCTGTGCATCGGCACGCTGGGGCCCGGTGTCGCCAACATCTCCGGAGCGATGATGTGCGCGCTCGTGGAGAACTCGCCCGTGATCTTCCTCGGCGGCCAGCGGGCCCGTATCACCGAGCGGCGGGTGCGCCGCGGCCGCATCCAATTCGTCCAGCAGGAAGGGCTTTTCACCCCCTCCGTCAAGTACAGCAGCTCGATCGAATACGCCGACCAGACCGACGAGATCATCCACGAGGCGATCCGCCGCGCCATGTCCGGCACGCCGGGGCCTGCCTACGTCGAGTTCCCGTCGCACGTCATCCTCGAGGAACTCGACGTGCCGGATCCGTTGCCACCCAGCAGGTATCGCCTGGTGAATCAGGGTGCAGGTGCACGGGAGGTGGCGGAGGCCGCCAAGCTGATCCGCGAAGCCAAGAGCCCGATCCTGCTCGTCGGCCACGGCGTGCACACCTCGCGTACCGGAGCGGCGGTCAAGGAACTCGCCGACCTGATGGCCTGCCCGGTGATTCAGACCTCGGGCGGCACATCGTTCATCCCCGGGCTGGAGGACCGCACCTTTGCCTACGGATTCTCGCCGGCTGCCGTCGAAGCGGTGGTGAAGTCCGACCTGTGTGTGGCACTGGGTACCGAGCTCGGAGAGCCGAGCCACTACGGCAGGACCCGGCACTGGGCGGAGAACGACGCCAACCGCAAATGGGTGATGGTCGAGCAGGATCCGCTCGCCATCGGCGTCAACCGCGCCATCGACGTTCCCCTGGTCGGTGACCTGCGAGGCGTGGTGCCGCAGCTCGTCGAGGCCCTCAAAGACAATCCCAGGCCGGCGGCGGCCGACCTGGACCGCTGGATCCAGGAGGACGCCGAGGAGCTGGCCCAGCTCGCGGAGAACGCCCCGACCGGACGGACGCCGGTGCACCCGGCCCGGTTCGTGGTCGAGGCCACCAAGGCCTTCCCGAAAGACGGCATCATGGTCCGCGACGGCGGCGCGACCGTTATCTTCGGTTGGACCTACTCGCAGGCCAAGCCCCGCGATGTGATCTGGAACCAGAACTTCGGTCATCTCGGCACCGGCCTGCCGTACGCGGTCGGTGCGTCGGTGGCCGAGGGCGGCAAGCGGCCGGTCATGTTGGTGACCAGCGACTCCGCCTTCCTGTTCCACATCGCCGAACTGGAGACCGCGGCGCGGGAGAATCTGCCGCTGGTCTGCGTCGTCGGCGTCGACCACCAGTGGGGCTTGGAGGTCGGTGTCTACAAGCGCACGTTCACCCAGCCGTCGCCTCAACCCGGCGTGCACTGGAGCAAGGACGTGCGGTTCGACAAGATCGCCGAGGGTTTCGGCTGCCACGGTGAATACGTCGAGAAGGAAGAGGAGCTTGGCCCGGCCATCGAGCGGGCCTTCGCCAGCGGCAAGACGGCCGTCGTGCACGTCTGCATCGACCCGAAGGCCAATTCGGAGGAGATGCCGAAGTACGACGAATTCAGGACCTGGTATGCAGAAGGCACACAGTAGGTAAGGATGACGACTATGCGCGAATATCTGAAGTTCTACATCGACGGCCAGTGGGTCGACCCCGTCGAGCCGAAGTCACTGGACGTGGACAATCCGACGACCGAGAAGGTGTCGGGCAAGATCTCGATCGGTTCGGCGGCCGACGTCGACAAGGCCGTGAAGGCGGCGCGGAAGGCGTTCGCCACGTGGTCGGTCAGCACCCGCGAGGAGCGGCTGGATCTTCTGCAGGCGATCGCCGCGGAGTACCAGAAGCGCTCTGAGGATCTCGCCGATGCAGTGCACGAGGAGATGGGTGCACCGCCCTCGTTGGCGGCCGGCCCGCAGGTGATGATGGGGATGGGCCACCTCATGGGCGCCGTCGACGCGCTGAAGAATTTCTCTTTCGAGGAGCAACGTGGGTCGACGCTGATCCTCAAGGAGCCGATCGGCGTCTGCGGCCTGATCACGCCCTGGAACTGGCCGATCAACCAGATCGCCTGCAAGGTGTTCCCTGCACTGGCCACAGGCTGCACCATGGTGCTGAAGCCGTCGGAGGTGGCGCCCTATTCAGGACAGATCTTCACCGAGGTGATGGATTCGGCGGGCGTGCCCGCCGGGGTCTACAACATGGTCTTCGGCGACGGCCCCGGTGTCGGCGCGGCGATTTCCAGCCATCCCGACATCGACCTGGTGTCCTTCACGGGTTCCACTCGTGCCGGCGTCGACGTCGCGAAGAACGCGGCCGCCACGGTCAAGCGGGTGACCCAGGAGCTCGGTGGCAAGAGCCCGAACATCGTCATCGATGACGAGAAGTTCGCCGAAAGCGTCACTGCGGGCGTGGCCACCATGATGGTCAACTCCGGCCAGAGCTGTAATGCGCCCTCCCGCATGCTCGTTCCTCGAGAACGTATCGCGGAAGCGGCCGAGATCGCGCGCGGTGTGGCCGAAGCTGTGGCTGTCGGCGACCCCGACGACAAGAGGGCGATCGGCCCCGTGGCGTCGAAGGTTCAGTTCGACAAGGTGCAGGGGCTGATCCAGAAGGGTATCGACGAGGGCGCGACAGTCGCGGCAGGGGGACCGGGACGGCCGGACGGACTCGACACCGGGTACTACGTTAAGCCGACTGTGTTCTCGGATGTCACCAACGACATGACGATCGCCCGCGAAGAGATCTTCGGCCCAGTACTGTGCATCCTGCCCTACGACGATGTCGATCAGGCTGTCGACATCGCGAACGATACGGATTACGGTCTGGCGGGCTATGTTTCGGCTGCAGACCTCGATTCCGCTCGCACACTGGCGCGTCGGATCCGGGCGGGGCAGGTGGCCATCAACCACGCGTTCGACCTGAACACTCCCTTCGGTGGCTACAAGCGCAGCGGTAATGGGCGCGAGTGGAGCGAGTTCGGCTTCGAGGAGTACCTGGAGATCAAGGGCACCCTGGGTTACGCACCCGAAAACGCCTGAGTCAGCTCGTCTGTGCGGCGCGGTGCACCGCGTTGATGATGCCCTGGTAGCCGGTGCACCGGCAGAAGTTACCCGACAGGCCCTCGCGGATCTCCTCGTCGGTGGGTTGCGGGTTGTCGCGCAGTAGCGCGGTGATCGACGTGACGAAACCCGGTGTGCAGAAGCCGCATTGCAGGCCGTGGCACTCCCGCAGCGCGGACTGCACCGGCGACAGCTCGCCGTCGTCGCCCGCGATGCCTTCGACGGTGGTGACCTTCTGGCCGTCCGCCTGGACTGCGAAGATCAAGCACGCACGCACCGCTTGACCGTCCAACAGCACCGTGCACGCGCCGCACGCACCGTGCTCGCAGCCGAGGTGCGTGCCCGTGAGGCCGCACTTCTCGCGCAGGAAGTCGGCAAGAGTGAGGCGTGGCTCGACGACGCCGTGATGTCTGCGGCCGTTCACGCTCATCTCGACCGGCAGCTCATGCATGGATCGCCTCCGTTCCGGACGTCTCTGCCTGCCGGACCGCTGCAGTCCAGGCTCGTGCCACCATCGCGGCTCCCACTCGGGATCGGTAGTCGGCCGAGCCCTGGAGGTCGGCGGGGATGTCGGAGAGCCCGCTCATCGCGAGCCGGCCGACCTCCTGCGCGGTGACGGCCGCGGGGGGCTGGCCGACGACAGCGTCCTCGGCCACCGAACCACGCAACGGCGTCGAGCCGAGCCCGAGCAGTCCGATTCCGCATCGGGACACTCGGTCGTCATCGCCGAGCTGAACGGCTACTGTGGCGCCCGCGATCGCGAAATCGCCATGGCGGCGGGCGAATTCCTCGACCGCGAACCCAGATCGGGCGCCCCACACCGGAAACCGCACCGCCGTCAGGATTTCGTTGTGAGCCAACGACGACTCCCACAAGCCCGTGAAGAACTCGGCCGCGGCGATCTCCCGACGACCGTGTGCCGACGTCGCCTCCATCGTCGCGTCGAGTGCGAGCGCCGCGGCCGCGTACTCCGCGGCCGGGTCGGCGTGCGCGATCGCGCCGCCCAGCGTGCCCCTGGTCCGGATCTGGAAGTGCCCGATGTAGGGCGTGCACAGCGTCAGCAGCGGAACCGATTCGGCCACTTCATCGTCCATGCCGACCAGCGCGTGCGGCGTGCCCGCCGCGATCCACAGTTCCTCGCCGCGCAGCTCGATGTTCCTCAGCTCCTCCACGCGGGAGATGTCGATGAGGTTCTCGAAATGCGTCAGCCGCATCGCGAGCATCGGCACCAGGCTCTGCCCGCCGGCCAGGATCTTGGCGTCCTCGCCGAACTCGTCCAGCATCTGCACGGCCTCGGCGACGGTGCCGGGTCGTTGGTAGGAGAAAGCGGCGGCCTTCATGACGACAACAGCCGCGCCAGGGCCGCCTGCATCTCGTCGGCCAGCTCTGCGGCCGGGTGCGCGCGCTTGCGACGGCCCAGCAGGAAACCGATCGCCACGCCGGCGGCCACGCCGGCAATAACCGGTGCGAATCGCTTGGCCATCGGCACCGCAACGACTTTCAACAGATCCACGGAGTCACCGGCATCGGATGCGGCGGCGGGCGAGGCGGCCGTCGTCGAGGTGCTTGCCGCAGCAGGTGCAGCGCCGCCGAGCAGGTCGGCCTCCAGGTTCCTGGCGAACTGGCCGATCAGGTTGCTCGACACGTCGGCAAGCACGCCACGGCCGAACTGCGCGGCCTTGCCCGAGATCGTGAGGTCGGTGGTGATGAGCACGTGGGTGGCGTCGCCCTCGTCCTTGAGCTGGGCGGTGACCAGGGCGGCGGCGTTACCGCTGCCCCTTGTCTCCTTTCCGCTGGCCTTGATGACCACGCGCTGGGCGGCCTCGTCCTTCTCCTGAAACGACGCATCGCCCTTGTAGGACACCGTGATCGGGCCGACCTTCACCTTCACCGCGCCGGTGAAATCGTCGCCGTCGACCGACAGCAGCTGGGCGCCGGGAATACACGGCGCGACCCGCTGGACGTCGGTGAGCACCTGCCACGTCGTCGACGCGGGCACCGCGACCCGAAATTCGTTGTTGAGCTCCACGCCTAGAGGTCCTTTCCAGTGGCGCCGACTTTGGCTTGTTCGATCAGTTCGACGATCGCCGCGGGACTGGCAGGCAGGCGGGTGAGCGTCACACCCAGCGGAGCCAGCGCGTCGTTGATCGCGTTGATGACCGCGGGCGTCGACCCGATTGCCCCGCCTTCACCGCAGCCCTTGTATCCGCCGACGCCAGGACCGGGGATCTCCACATGGCCGTACTCGATCGGGGGTACCTCGGTAGCCGTCGGCAGCAAGTAGTCGACGAACGTCGACGAGAGGGGATTGCCGCTGTCGTCGTAGACCATGTTCTCCAGCAGGGCGCCGCCGATGCCCTGCACGGTTCCGCCTGCGATCTGGCCCTCGACGACGTTCGGGTTGATCATCGGGCCGACGTCCTCGCTGACGATGTACCTGGTCAGCGTGACGTGGCCGGTTTCTACATCCACCTCGCAGGTGCATGCGTGAGTTGCGTTGGCCCAATGGATCATCGTCTGCGAGGTGAACCGCGCTGTGGCCTCCAGCGTGGCCGCCATGCCGGACGGCAGCTTTGCGGGCTCGTAGTAAGACCGGTAGGCGATATCGGCGAAGCTCACACTTTTCTCGGGGTCGTCGCGGACGCCGGCGCGCGAGTTCGCCAGCTCGATGTCGCCTTCGTCGACCTCCAGCCGGTGCGCTGCCATGGCGATGAGCTGCTTGCGCAGCATCGTCCCGGCCTCGTTCACGGCGCCCGCCGTCATCGGGCCGCTGCGACTACCCTGCGTGCCTGCGCCGTACGGCGTCACCGCGGTGTCGCCCTGGATCGTCGAGACGTCGGAGATGTCGGCGCCCAACGCGTCGGCGGTCAGCTGGACCACCGTCGTCTCGATGCTGTTGCCGGAGGATCCGCCATTGACGTAGACGTTGATCTTGCCGGTCGGCTCCATGCGGATCGTCGCGCCCTCGGTGCCCAGATGCCCCGTTGCCGCTCCTGTCGGCTCGACGTATGCCGAGAACCCCAGCCCTAGGTAGCGCCCCTGTTCAAGCGCGTCCCTCTGCTCCTTGCGGAAACCTTCATGGTCAAGGATCTTCACCGCCTGCTCGAACGTGTCGGCCGGGGCGACATGCTCATAGGGCATGCCATTGGGGTTGAAGTAGGGCATCTCGTCGCCGCGCAGGATGTTGCGACGGCGCAACTCGACGGGATCGATGTCCATCTTGCGCGCCGCGATGTCGAGAAGTATTTCGCGGGTGAGGGTTTCGTACTGCCAGGGACCCCGGTAGGCGGCCAGGCCCGCAGTGTTCGAGAACACCGTCTTGTAGTTGAAGCTTGCTTTCGGAACACGGTAGGGACCGGGGAAGAACATGCCGATCGCCGCCGTCGTGAGCACCGGGTACGGCGTCGGATAGGCGCCGATGTCCTGGACGAAGTCGATGTCCGCAGCGAGGATGGCGCCGTCCTCGCCGAACGCCATCCGGACGTCGCCGTCGACGTGTCGGGCCTGCCCGGCGGACATCAGGTTCTCGCGCCGGTCCTCGATCCACTTCAGCGCGCTGGGCACCTTGCGCGCGGCGAGCATGATGCACATGTCTTCGCGCATGGGCACGACCTTCTGGCCGAACCCACCGCCGGTGTCGCGCATGATGACTCGGACGTTTTGCGCAGGGATGCCGAGCAGCCGCGCCGCGAACGCCCGCAGTTCGTGTGGGGTCTGGGTGGACGCCCACATCGTGAGTTCGCGCGAGGATGCCTCCCATTCGGCGACGAGGCCGCGCGTTTCGATGGGGACCGGCGCGTGGATCTGCTGGTAGACGTGCGCGGACGCGACGTGTGCGGCCGACGCGAACGTTTCCTCGTCGGGCGGCGCACCACCCATGCCGCCCGCGACGTTGTCGGGATACGCGTCATGCACGACGACACCCGACTCGGCGGCCAGTCGCACGGACTGAGTGAAGTCGGCGACCGCGGGCATGGGCTCGTAGTCGACGTCGACGAGCTCGACGGCATCCTCGGCGAGGTAACGAGTTTCTGCGATGACGAGCGCCACGGGGTCGCCGACGAACTTCGCCTCCCCCTCGGCGAGCGGAGGGCGCGGCGTGTCGGCGATGTCCTTGCCCGCGACCGCGTGCCAGGCCTCCTTGACGTCCGGGTTCAGGTCGCCGGCAACGAAGACCGCATGCACGCCGGGCAGGGCCAGCGCAGCGCTGGTGTCGATGCCGCTGATGCGGGCTCTGGCAAACGGGCTGCGGACAAAGCACGCGTGCAGCATGCCCGGCCGCGCAACATCATCGACGAAGGTGCCATTGCCGGTGAGAAGCCGGGTGTCCTCTACCCGTGGGAGCCGTGTGCCCGCATAGCGGGGTGCAACGGCTTCGCTCATGGCAAACGCTCCAATCCGTCGTCGATGGGACCGCCACGACTGCTGCTAAGCAGTTGCCCAGCAAGCCTACCGGATACGAGATTCTCCCTAATCAGCATATGACATTCTCACGCTGCCTCCGAACAGGATTAGATTGTCCACCGTGGGCCGGTGGATCACGCGTGTGGAGCGCACGATCGCCGAAGACGTGCCGGCTCGACCCGACGACGTCCGCGGTTTCTACACGGACCTGGACAACATCAAGCTCGTGCATCCGCTGGTCGTATCCGTGCGGACGGTCGACCGCAGCGAGACGGCGGACGGCTATGTTCAGACCTACCGGGTGAGTGACCGGATCCCGCTGGGGCCGATGCGGCTACGGACGAGTTACGTTGCGCGGCTGTATGTCCCGGTGACCGGTGACGTGCTGTCCGAAGCTCGACAGTTTCCTCGCGTGCGACTGAGCAGCGCGGTGGCGTTCCAGCCGACCGAGATGGGCACCCGCGTCGTCGAACGAATGCGGATCGAAGCGCCGCGACCGCTGGCGCCCGTCACCATTCGCAAGGCGGTCGAGGCCCACGCCGTGATGCTCGCCGGCATTCGGCGGCGCTTCGAGCCCGCGCCGAACTAGAACACCAGTGCCGGTTATGTCGGCCAGAACCCGCTGCCGGTGAAGAACCCGGCCTGCCAGCCCTGGTCGCCGAGGCACAGCAGCGGACGACCGTCGGGAGCCTGCGCGGCGGCCTGATCCGCCGGACATGGCGAGCCGATTTCCTGGACGCCGTACAAGTTGGGCGAGGCCACCCAGAACCCGGTGGTCACCGGCGGCCATTGGTTCGGGATCCAGTGGCATTGCAGCGGCTCGCCGCCGGGCCCCCGCCCGAACGTGAAGGTCTCGAAGTTGTCGCAGGGCCCGGCCATATGCGCGTCGTAGTTCATCCCCGGCACGTCCGAGGCATACCGTCCCGGCCTGTCGAAATACAGGTTGTCGTTCGGATCGCCCATGGCGACGGGTGCGCTACCGATGGCAGCGCCCGCCACGACGGCAGCGATGGCTAGTTCACGAAACATGTCCCCACCTCGGGATCGTGATCGGGTCCAACTCGTGGCCCGGCTGGTCCTCGCCAAAGCCTAACGGGCGGCCCCCTGGCGAGTGTGACGTTTGGAGAGTACCGCCTCGTGAGCGCGTCGCCGAGGGCTGCGGCCCTGCTACGCGGCGTTTCAGCGCCGCAAGGGTGAGTGTTGCGGACTTGCCGGTAGCGACGGCATGAGACGGTAGACCCCTATGGATGCTTACGAGTACGTGTCCTACGAGGAATTCGGCCGCCGGTTCTATGAGATCGCCGTGACCGAGGCACGCGTCGGCGGTGCCATCGCCACGATCGCCGGTGACGAGTTCGAAATGGGTCCGATGGGCCAGGGCCCGGGCAAGATCGCCAAGGTCACCGCGAAGGTGAGAATTCAGGAGCCCCGGGTCACCCGGTCGAACGGGGAGCTGATCACGTTCTCGATCCGCATTCCGCTGGAGATCGACATGGTCATCGATCTGCGGATCGACAAGCCCAAGTTCATGGTGTTCGGCGAGATCTCGTTGACCGCGACCGCACGCGCCGCCGAACCGCTGCTGCTCATCCTCGACGTGCAGAAGCCAAGGCCGTCCGACATCGCCATCCATGTCACGTCGAAGTCCCTTCGCGGCGAACTGCTGCGCGTCCTCGCCGGCGTCGATGCCGAGATCCGACGGTTCATCGCGGCGCACGTGGCGGGCGAGATCGACAGCCCAGAATCGGTCAAGGCGAAGGTCATCGACGTCGCCGACCGTCTCGACGCCGCGTGGACCGGCGTCTGAGCGCTACTTCTGAAGGGTGAACTGGAAAACGTCGACCTGGCGGTCGCGGAACATCTTCGCGCAGCCGGTGAGGTAGCGCATGTAGCGCTCGTAGACCTCTTCGGACTGAATCGCGATCGCCTCGTCCTTCCGCGCCTCGAGCGCCGCCGCCCAGATGTCCAGAGTTCGGGCGTAGTGCATTTGCAGCGACTGCTTACGCGTCAGCGTGAACCCGCCCTCTGCGGCGCGTTCCTCGACCATCGGCACCGACGGTAACCGTCCGCCGGGAAAGATCTCCGTCATGATGAACTTGATGAAGCGCGCCAACTCGAACGTCAGGGGGATGCCGAGTTCTTTTGCGCGGGCGGGGTTCTCACCGACGATGGTGTGCAGCAGCATGACGCCGTCCTCGGGCAGCACACCGTAGGCCATCTTGAAGAAGTCGGGGTAGCGATCGTGGCCGAAGTGCTCGAACGCACCGATGGACACGATCCGGTCGACCGGCTCGTCGAACTGCTCCCAACCCTCGAGCAGCACCCGTTTGGTGCGCGGGGTGTCCATCCCGTCAAACGCCTTCTGGACGTGGGTGGCCTGGTTCTTCGACAGCGTCAGCCCGACCACGTTGACGTCGTACTTCTCAATCGCCCGTCGCATGGTGGCACCCCACCCGCAACCGATGTCCAGCAGCGTCATGCCCGGCTCGAGGCGCAGCTTGCCCAGCGCGAGGTCGATCTTGGCGAGCTGGGCCTCTTCCAGCGTCATATCGTCGCGTTCGAAGTAGGCACAGCTGTACGTCCGCGTCGGGTCGAGGAACAACGCGAAGAAATCGTCGGACAGGTCGTAGTGTGCCTGGACGTCCCCGAAATGAGGCGTCAGGTCACCGCGGGTGTCAGGTGATTTCGGCATCGTTTCAGCGTAGTTGACGTGCCGGTTAGCCCCTAATTGGCGAGTCGCCTACGATGCTCCAGATGCACAGACTCACCAGGCCGCTACGCATGGCCGCAGCATTTGCCGGGCTGGTCGCGGCGGGGTCGCTGCTGGCGGCGCCGGCTCAGGCCGACGCGACCGGTGACGAATTTCTGAACGCGGTGACAAGCGCGGGACTCGGCGGCACGACCGACCCGGCCAACGTGGTCGCGGTGGGGCAGTCGGTCTGCCCGATGCTGGCCGACCCGGGCCAGAACGCCGCCGACATCGCGGCGAAGGTTGCGGACACGACAGGGATGTCATTCGGGGGAGCGAACATGTTCGCCGGCCTCGCCATTTCGTTCTTCTGCCCGCGGGTGATGGAATCGATCGGCGCAGGCCAGTCACCGATTCCGCTGAGCCTGCTCGGCCTCTAGCCGACCAGGCTGCCCAACGCCGGGCGCTTCGGCTCACGGCCGTCGCCACTGGACTTGCCGCGGGCGTGGTGCCACATCCAGGGCGCGAGCATGTTCTTCGTCCACAGCACCTGCGAATAGGCACGCGATAGCAGTGTCGGCGGGGCGGCGCCGGGACCGGCGTGGGCCCAATCATGGTTACTCGAAGGAAGATTGAGCGCTTCGGCGGCCGCGGCGGCGAAAAGCATGTGACCCTTCGGCGAGCCGTGCACACGGTCCTCGCTCCACGTGTCGGGCTGCGTCATCGACGGCGCGCTGTATAGGTCGACGAGCCTGAACCCGAAGTCGTCGGCGGCCGTGACGATGGCCTCGTTCATGCGCCGCATGCGCGTCGTCAGCACCACGCCGATCGGTACGATCTGCGCGATGTCGGGGAAGTTCGTCGTCACGACCGTGGCGCCGGATTGCGCGAGCCGCTGATGCAACCGGTCCAGATCTTCCAGCGCGCGGTCGAACAGCAGACCGGGCCGAGTGATGTCGTTCATGCCGACGCAGACGGTGATCAAGTCCGGCCGCATCGTCAGCGCCCGAGGCAGTTGGTCATCGAGCACGTCGCGAATCCGGCGACCACGGATGGCGAGGTTGGCGTATTGAAGGCCTGGGTGGAGTTCGTCCAACATCTCAGCGAGCCGATCGGCGAAGCCGACGATTCCGCCGGAATCGTCTCCGTCCCATAGCCCCTCGGTCTGGCTGTCGCCAAGAGCGACGTATCGGGTGTACCTGGCGTGCGGGCCGTCAGCCATGAGCGTGACTCTAGCGCCGCCGCACGGATTCGACCTGCGATGCGCGGCTATCCGCGGCCCAGCCGGGTGAGGTTGAGCGGTCGGCCGACCACGCTGAGCTGACTGATGACATCCTCCACGCGCCTGCGCGGCACCTCGATTCGCCATTCCGGCAACGTGCCGGACAGGCACAGCAGGTCCGGCGCCAGGCCGATGTCCGTCAGCACAAGGCCGTGCGGCAGTTCGGGGAGATGCACCCGATAGGCCGGCGTGCGGCCGGGTAGGCGCACGCGCCTGCCGCGCAGCACCAGGCCGCGCGGCTTCAGCGACAATGTCGAGCCGTCCAGATTGGCGTCGACCTCGAGATGGCCCAGCCCCGGACGGCGCGCCAGCCGCAGCCTGGCGATGCCGTCCGGTCCGATCTCGCCGCTCAGCCGCGGCGCAGCGAGGCGGAACAGGTCGTCGAGCGTGTCGGCGGGAAGTTCCACGGTCAGCTCGACAGGTGCGGCCACCAGTACCGGCGGCGCGGTCGGCCGGAGGTGCACATTGTGCAGCACGGCGGTCGCGCGGTCCAATCGGTTTCCATCCCAACGGATATCGCTTGCCGCCAGGCGGACATCGTTGAGTTGGCCGACGGAAAGGCCACGGACATCCAGGCGCGAGTCGAACTCCGTGACGGTCAGCGTGATGTCACCTTCGTCGAGCCGGACCGACAGTTCACGTCCGACGACCAGCCGGCGCAGCGTGACGAACAAGGTCCGGTATGCGACCGCGGCGCCGCTGCTCACCGGCGCGACGGCCGCCGTCGACCACAGCGACGCCAGCATGTCGAGCGGGCGGAACGGATCCCATCGGCCTAGCGGTCGCGGACGCGTCATGACATCCAGCATCCTCGCATTGCCGGAGCGGGCGGCGTCCGTAGGGTGAGACGTGATGACTTCCGTGGTAATCGTCGGGAGCGGCTTCACCGGGTTCGAGTGTGCCCGCGCCCTCACCCGACAGATGCGCAAGAACAATGTGTCGGTCGACGTCTCGATCATCTCGCCGGTGGACTACATGCTCTACACGCCGCTGTTACCCGACGTCGCCGGCGGTCTCGTCGACGCCCGGTTTGTCACCATCCCGCTGGCGAACACATTGCGCGGTGTGCGTTCGGTCCGTGGGCGGGTGGACAGTGTCGACTTCGACAAGCACACCGTCACCTACACCGATCCCGAGCGGCGGGCGCGCAGCCTGCAATGGGACCGGCTGGTGCTGACACCGGGCTCGGTCACCCGGCTGTTCGACATTCCCGGATTGGCCGAATACGCCCGTGGTTTGAAGTCCACCGCAGAGGCGGTATACCTCCGCGACCACGTGCTCGAACAGCTCGAGCTGGCCAACATCGACGACGACGACAACCGCATCAAGGCAAGGCGCACGATCGTTGTCGTCGGCGCCTCGTACTCGGGAACCGAGCTCGTCGTCCAGCTTCGAGCACTCGCGGACACCGCCGCCGAACAGATGGGCTTCGACGCCGACCAGGTGAAGTTCGTGCTGCTCGACCTCGCCGAGCAGGTGATGCCCGAAGTGGGCGAGAAACTGGGCGAAGGCGTCAGACGAGTGCTGCAACAGCGCGGCATCGACGTCCGGCTCGGCTTGACGCTCAAGGAAGTGCACTCCGATCACGTTGTGCTCAGCGATGATTCGCGGATCGACACCCACACCGTTGCGTGGGTGACCGGAGTGACCGGGGCCCCGTTGATCGAGAAGCTCGGGCTGCCGACAGAACGTGGTCGGCTGAAGGTGCAGGCGAATCTCCAGGTGCCCGGTCACCCCGACGTCTTCGCGGCCGGCGACGCCGCGGCGGTGCCCGACCTGACGCAGCCCGGCAAGATCACGCCACCGACCGCACAGCACGCGATACGGCAGGGAAAGGTCTTGGGGCGCAACGTCGCCGCCAGCCTCGGTTTCGGTAAGGCGAAGGACTACCGGCACAAGAACATGGGCCTGGTCGTCGACCTCGGCCCGCACTACGCCGTCGCCAATCCGCTGAACATCCACCTGTCGGGATACGCCGCGAAGTTCGTGACTCGCGCGTACCACCTGTACGCCATTCCGCGCTTCGTGAATCGGTGGGCGGTGTCGCTGGCCTACCTGACCGACGTGTTCTTCGACCGGTCCGTCGTCTCGGTGGGCCTGTCCACCCAGGACGACGCGCGGTTCTCCACCAGCGAAGGGATCCCTCTCCCGAAGGCCGACTGACGGTATCGCCCAGGTCAATCCGCGATCGTCAGGGTGACGTTGCCCAGCGACACCGCGACATCGGTGGGCAGGATGTCGACGAATGTGGGTTGGTCCCGCACCGCCTCTCCGCTGGCGATGATGTGGCCGGGAAAGTTACCGGCACACGGGAAGTCGTTGCATCGCAGCCAGAAGCCGGGCGGACTCAGGTAGGGATACATGCTCGGTGACTGATCGACGCGATACCTGCCCGGCTGGATGGTTGCCGTCGCCCAGCCGTTCGTCGGTCGGTCGCCGACGCCGAAGACGCCGTTGCTGCCATAGCTCGGTGGGTCGGCCTGCGCGGGCGCGGCGACGACTGCGAGACCGGACACCATAGCGCCGGCAGCCAGGCAGCTCTTCACGCGCTTCACCCGATTACCAGACGCGGATGTAGTCGACGAGCATATCCGGGGTCTGGAAGGGTCCGAAGGCTGGGTCGCCGCCACCTGGTCCGCCGACGGCGAGGTTGAAGACGGTGTACAGCAGGTAGTCGGGCGCGTTGAATGGCCAGACCCCGTCGATGGGCGCTGACGGAACCGTGAAGTACGGTGCGCCGCCGAGATTGTCTCTCCAGAAGCGGAAGCCGCTGTCGTCCCATTGGACGCGGTAGGTGTGCCAGTCACCGTCGACCGGCCAGCGGTTCTCTTTCCATGTCTTCCCGTCGGACCGCGCGTGGACTGCCGATCCAGGAGCCCACAGACCGTTGCCGTACCACTCGAGGATGTCGACCTCGCCGTCCGGCAGCGGGCCTCGACCGTCCGGCGTCGGCTCCCGGTTCACCAGCCAGTACGCGGGCCAGCAGCCGGGAACCAGGCAGTTCAGTTTGATTCGGGTTTCCCATGTGTGCCCGATACCGATCTTCATCGTGCTTTCCACACGGCCGCTGAAGTAGGTGCCGCCCTCTTGGGTGGCGCGAAGGACCAGGTTGGAGTTTCCGTCCAGGAACACGTTGCGGCGATCGTCGCGGAACAGGCCCAGTATCGGGGGATTGACCGGCTCGTTCCAGCCCACCACCGTCCACTTGGAAAGGTCCGGCGACGCGCCCGCCGGTCCATCGAAATCGTCGGCGAAGATGATGTCGGCGGGACCCGGTCCCGCTGCCGCCGGATCTGAGGGATGACCTGGCGGTTCGGGCTCAGCGCCTGCGGGTGGCGCGGGGACCGCCGCGGCGAGCGCGGCCATCCCCGTCATGAACATCAAGTTGCGGCGATTCATCTCTGGCACAGACAGACTCTAAAAGGCGGAGGGGCAGATCGGCCACATTTGGCTAGGCTCGTCGGCAATGCCCAAACTGAGTGCAGGGCTTTTGCTCTATCGATTCAATAACGGGTCCGTCGAAGTGCTGATCGCGCACCCTGGCGGTCCCTTTTGGGCGAGGAAGGACGACGGGGCGTGGTCAATCCCGAAGGGCGAATACACCGACGGCGAGGACCCCTGGGCTGCTGCCCGCCGCGAGTTCGAGGAAGAGCTGGGTAAGCCGCCGCCCGACGGCCCGCGCATCGATTTTCCGCCGGTCAAGCAGCCGAGCGGAAAGGTCGTCACCGCCTTCGCCGTCCTGGGCGATCTCGATCTGGAGGGGACGGTCAGCAATACCTTCACGCTCGAGTGGCCGAAGGGATCAGGCAACGTCAGGGAGTACCCGGAGGTTGATCGGGTCGACTGGTTCTCTGTGACTGCGGCGCGGTCGAAGCTGCTGAAGGGTCAGCGCCCGCTTCTCGAGCATCTGATGAGTGCGGTCGAAGACGGCGGATCGGCCTCGTCTCGATCGCGTTGATCGTCAATGCCCTGCCGTGGAAGCGCCAACCGTACTTGGTGCGCAGATACTCGTCGTCGTAGCGCATGTGCCAGATCAGATCGGTGACCCCGTCGTCACCGATGCTCCAGTGGTGCGCGACGCAGGTGATGCGGCCCAGTGCGTAGTCGGCGTCCGTGCCTGCGGCATACACCTCGCCGACGATCGCGTGCTCGGTGCGTGCGACGCCCCCCAGCGCGGCCATCGCGGCGCGAACACCGTCGCGGCCACGGCTATGGCGGACAGGGTCGAGGGACCGCGGCGGGTCGGGGAGCCGCAATTCGGCTGTGTCTGTGAATAATTCGATGACGTCGTCGAAGCGACGGTCGTCGACGGCGGCGGCATAGACATGAACGAGGTCGGCAACCGCCAACCGATCCGCAATGGCAAGGGTCATGGGTCGCTCAGTTGCCGCCGTCATTGCTGGCACGGATCGCTTCGCGGCATTCCCGCCGGGTCTTGCCGGTCTCCTGCATGCAGACTCGCACCGGCGCTTCCTCTCCGACCGGCAGCGGCTCGTCGGTGATGTCGGTGGTGACAGTCACCGTCGGTGCAGGAATCTCACCCTGGTTCACCGACCAGATGGACGCACCGGTGGACTGCAGGGTCGAGCAGTAGACCGTGTTGCCGTTGGCGGTGGTGGCCGAGGCGCCGACCGGCGAGCAGTTGGCGCCGACGAACGCCGCCGACGGCGCCGCCGAAACCGAGGTGGTGACCGTCGTCGTCGACGCCGGCGGAGGCGGCGGTGCCGACACGGCCCTTGGCGGAGAGGCGATCGGCGACGGCGGAGGCGTGTAGTCGTCGTTCAACAGCCTTTCGATTTCGCGGAATTGGATCAGCACGAGCGCAATCGCCACTAGCAGAAGTGCCGCAAGGATCGCCGGAACAATGATGGCGGGCCGCAACAGTTTCCGCCGCGGCCCCTGCTGTGCTTCGTGCCTGCCCCCGCCCGATCTGGCGGCAATGGGCATCGACGCCGCAGTGCGATCGTTGTCGGCCTCCGGCTCCAACCCGAGTCGGTGGGCCAGCGCCCGCGCGAAGTCCACACAGCTGTTGAACCGGTCTTTCGGATCCTTCGACAGCGCCTTGCCGAGAACCGGATCGAGTGCCGACAGCTCGGGGCGCCGATCGGCGATGGCCGGCGGTGACGCGGTGAGGTGCTGGCTGATGACCACCGTCGGGTTGGAATGGTGAAACGGCGGCGATCCGGACAGCAGATGGAACGCGGTCGCGGCCAGAGCGTACTGGTCCGCCCGGCCGTCGAGGTCCTCACCCATCAGCTGTTCCGGCGCGGCATAGAACACCGTCCCGACCGTCATGTTCGTCGCCGTGAGATTGCTGGAGTCATCGACGCGGCGGGCAATACCGAAGTCGCCCAACAGGATTCGCTGCTCGCCTGCGTCGGGGTCAGTCAGCATGATGTTGGCAGGCTTGACGTCGCGGTGCAGGAGCCCCTGCGCGTGGGCATAGTCGAGCGCCTCGGCGACGGAAGTGACGATGTTGAGCACTTCCTCCTTGGGCATGCCGTCCGGATACCGGTCGCGCAGCAGTTCCGCGGCGTCCGTCCCGTCCACGTAGTCCATGGAGATCCAGATCTGGCCGCCGACGTCTCCGCGGTCGTGGACCCCGATGATGTGGGGATGCCAGAGCGTCGCGGCGATGTCGGCCTCTCGGTTGAACCGTTGCCGGTACTCGGCGTCGGCGCACACATCGGAGGGCAGTACCTTCAGCGCGTCGCGGCGGGGCAGGCGTGGATGCTCGGCCAGGTAGACCTCGCCCATGCCGCCGGTTCCCAGAAGCCGCACGATGGTGTAACCCGCGAAGGTCTGACCAGCGGCTAACGGCATGGCCGAATAGTACAGACACCGTTACAGATCGAGGATGAGTCGCTCCCCGTCGGCGGCCCGCGAGACGCAGACCAGCATCATGCCGCCCGCGCGCTCCGGCTCGGTCAGCAACGTGTCGCGGTGGTCGACGGCTCCCGCCACCACCCGGGTCCGGCACGTGCCGCAGAAGCCCTGCTGGCACGAGTAGGGCGCCGCGACGTCCGAGCGTCGCAACGCCGTCAGCAGCGTCTCGTCGGCGCCGACGGCGACCTCTCGGCCCGTCGACGAGATCGAGACCGTGAACTGCCTGCCGTCGACGACGGGCGGGGCGGCGAATCGTTCGAAATGCAGTTCGACATCGTCGCGTCCGGCCAGCTCGGCTCGGATCGCGGTCAGCATCGGCGCGGGCCCGCAGGCGTAGACGGTCGTGCCATCGGGGCAGTCGCCGAGCAGTTCCGTCGCGGTCGGGAGCCCGCTGACGTCATCGGTGCGGATCTCGATCCGATCGCCGAAGCGGCTGACCTCGTCGATGAACGGCAGGCTGTCGACACTGCGGCCGGCGTACACCATCGACCAGTCCACGCCGAGGCGCTGCGCGAGCGCCAGCATCGGCAGAATCGGCGTGATGCCGATGCCGCCTGCGACGAACCGGAATCGCTGCGCCGGCGAGCCGTAGCCGGGAACCGTCAACGGGAAGGCGTTGCGGGGGCCGTGCGTCGCCACCGCGGCGCCGACCGGCAACCCGTCGTGCACCTCGATGGATCCTCCGCCGCCGTCGATGATCCGACGCACGGCGATCCGGTAGGCACCGGTGTCGTGGGGATCGCCGCACAACGAGTACTGGCGCAGCCGGCCGCTGGGCAGATGCACGTCCAGGTGTGCGCCCGGATGCCAACGCGGCAGCGGTCGACCGTCGGCGGCGACCAGTGTCAGCGCAACCACGTCCTGGTCGCGGGCCACCACATGGCGTTCACGCACGATCAGGGTGACCGCGCGATCCGGCGCCGCGGGCGGCTTCATTCTCCTGACGGCACCCGAGATCCCCCACAGTCCCGCGACGGCGGCGTCAGCCAGTCCCAGCGTCGGATCGTGCCGCAGCCTGCCGAAGACGCTGGGCGGTGCCTGCCGGTAACGGCCGAGAAGCCCCATCAAAGGTGAGCCGCGCGGGCCGCGGGGGAGCTGGCGAGGTACGCGACCGCCTGCGCCGTCGACCCCATCTGCTCCGGCGTGAATCCGGGCCGGAAGTACATCGCCGTGTTCGAGCCAAACAGCTTGCGGTACCTGGGCAGAAGCCCGAGCTTGGAGTCGCGCATCCGCAGCCGGTTGAAGCGCCACCAACTGATGTCGGTCGTCGGGTCGGACTTGACCAGGAACCACGCCGACCGCTGGAAGAACACGAAGATCGCCACCACCGCCATCGTCATCGCGCGGATCCGGTCGAAATAGCTGTCGTGAAAATAGACGGCGACATCGTGGGCGACGCTGCGGTGCTCGACCTCTTCGCTACCGTGCCAGCGGAACAGGTCCATCATTGTCGGGTCCGCACCGTGGTCGTCCCACGGGCAGTTCAGCGCGAAGTCGCCCATCACAGCGGTGTAGTGCTCGATGGCGGCGATGAACCACAGCCGGTCGCACAGGTGGTTGAGCCGACGCTTCGGGTCCGTCGACGTCGTCGGCGCGAGCACTTTGGCGAACAGGAACTCGACCTGGTCCAGCATCGGTTGAGGATCGATGCCGTTGACGACCATGTACTCGTGCAGCATCTGCTCGTGGACGTCGGCGTGCGTGGCCTCCTGGCCGATGAAGCCGCGCATGTCGTCGGCGAGCTGGGGGTCCTTCACCAATGGAAGCGCCTCGTTCAAGGTTTCGACGAACCAGCGCTCCGCGGCGGGCAGGACCACGTTGAGCAGGCTGACGACATTGGAGGCGACGGGATGCCCTGGGATCCAGTGCAGAGGGACGCCAGTCGGGTCGAAGTGCACCTTGCGGGCCTGGATCTGAACCGGCCCCGGATCAACCTCGTTGTCGAAACGGCGTGGTCGCAACATTGCAGCTTCCTCCCCGGAGTTGTGCACCGGTGAGTCTACGACCATGGGGTGGGAACGCAGGTTTCAGATAGCTGGGCATTGTCAATATCACCGGAATGGCCGGCGTTGGCGATGTGCTCAATTGGGCCCGACAGCAGGTTGCGGCGCGGGTGCCGAAGGCCGATCTCGACCAGCGCGACCCGGACTACATTCGCGAACAGTTGCCGGGTCTGTGGCTGCTGGCGTCGCTGTACTTCCGCGCCGACGTCCGAGGGCTCGACCGGATCCCGACCGAGGGGCCGGTACTGATGGTCGGCAACCACAGCGGCGGCAACCTCCCGCCGGACACCTTCGTGTTCACGCTGGCTTTCTGCTCGTACTTCGGCGTCGAGCGGCCGTTCTACCAACTGGCGCACAACCTAGTCGTCTCGATGCCTGGTCTGGGATCGCTACGAAGGTTCGGCACCGTCGCCGCTAACCATGACAACGCAACGCTGGCGCTGGACTCCGGCGGGGCCTTGCTGGTGTACCCGGGCGGCGACTACGAGGTCTTCCGGCCGTCGTGGAAGCGCCATGAGGTCGACTTCGGCGGCCGCAAGGGCTACGTGAAGCTCGCTCGGGAGGCCGGTGTGCCGATCGTGCCGATCGCCAGCGTCGGCGGCCAGGAAGCGGCGCTCTTCCTCGACCGCGGCCAATGGCTGGCCAAGCTGCTGAGGGTGGACAAGATGGCCCGCCTGAAGAGCGTGCCCATACTCTTGGCGCCGCCGTGGGGCCTGGCTGTCAGCGACATGGTGCCACGAGTGCCGCTGCCGACAAAGATCGCGATCGAAGTGCAGGATCCGATCGACGCCGACGACATCGCCGGTGCCGACAACGACGTCATCCACGAAAAGGTCACCGCCGCTTTGCAATCCGGGGTGGACCGGCTGGCGGCGGAACGCCGATTCCCGGTGATCGGCTGATGCGGCTGCAACGGCGGGTGGACATCCGGGCCAACCGCGACACGGTGTGGAAACGGGTGAGCGACCCGGGCAGCTACCCGGAATTCATGGCGAACCTCGAGCGGTGGGAGACGGTGACCGAAGGACCGGTCGGCGTCGGCTCCCGGTACACCGGGCACTGGAAGATCGGCTCGGTCCCGATCGGCGGCGTCATCGAGGTGGTCGAGTTCGACGAAGCGCGTGACCTGGCCTGGATCGGCATCACCGGAATCACCCAACGCGGCCGGTTCCGGCTGCGCGACGGCGCCGACGGGCGGACGCGGGTGACGTTCCGGATGTCGTATGAGGCGCCGGGCGGGATTCTCGGCGTGATCGCCGACTGGGTAGCGGCACGTCAGGTCGGACGGACCATGACGGAGACGCTGAACAACCTGCGAAGCCTCAGCGAGGCCTAGCGTCAGCCGGCGGGCACATCCATGCCGGGCTGCGGGCCCACCGGGGTCGCCTGCACGGTGGTGACGCCGTTGGACCCGACCGACCGCCCGCCGGGAACGGCACCGGGGCTTCCGGTGCTGCCCTGCTGGGCCATTTCGTCGGCGGCTTCCTGCGTGCAGTCGAGGTTGAGCAGCATCTTTTTGCCGCCCATCTTCTGGCTGGACACCATGCACTGCGCCTGCGGCAGCGCGCTGCCCACCGAGCCACCGAAGGCGGTGTTCAAGCCCATGCCGTGCAGAATCTTCACGGCCTTCGCGTAGGGCTCACCGATCACATTGACCTGATTGGGATCCATCGGGTCTGAGCTGGCCATACCTGCACTGATCAGGCCGACGGTGGCCGCGGCGACCGCGCCTGCTCCCAGGACAACTAGCGTTTTCACGTGACTTTCTCCCTAACTCGGTGCGGTGCGAACATATCGCAGCCGTGACAAATGTGAAACCGGTAAAGACCACCGCAGCGTTACACCGGCGGCTTGACGGCGGCCCGCATGGCCTCGGCGAGCGCGTACGCACGGCTGTCGGAAAACACGTCCTCGACCAGCAGGCGGCGCCCGTCGGGGCCACTCAGCGGAACCCGCCAGTTGGGGTATTCGTCGGTCGTGCCGGGTTGGTTCTGGGTGCGCATCTCGCCGACCGCGTCGGCAAGCGAGAGACCCAGCAGCCGCGATGGGGTGCGTCCCAGGTAGCGATACAGCGCGAGGACGGTTTCGTCGACACCGGGTTTGTCACCCAGAAGGCCTACCCGCTGCAGCTCATCGACCCAGGCCGTCTGCTCGGCGCGGTCATCGGCGAGTTCCTCGGCAACCGGCCGGGTCAGCAGACCCAGCTGCTCACGCAGCCGCACGTGCTCACCGGCCAGATAGCCCGCTGAGGGCGGCAGGTCATGGGTGGTCACCGAGGACAGGCAGTATTCGCGCCATCGTTGCGCCCGCAGCGGACCGGCGTCGCCGTCGCGGTCGAGCTCGAACCACAGAATCGACGTGCCGAGCAACCCGCGGTGGGCCAGATAGTCGCGCACCCACGGTTCTACCGTGCCGAGATCCTCGCCGACCACGACGGCTTCGGCGCGGTGCGCCTCCAGGGCGAGGATGCCGATCATCGCCTCGTGGTCGTACCGCACATAGGTGCCCTCGGTTGGGGGCGCCCCCCTGGGGATCCACCAGAGCCGGAACAAGCCGATGATGTGGTCGACCCGGACACCGCCCGCGTGCCGCAGCACGGCGTTGACCAACGCCCGGAACGGTTCGTAGCCCTGCTCGATCAGCTGGTCGGGTCGCCAGGGCGGCTGCGACCAGTCCTGGCCGAGCTGGTTGAACTCGTCAGGGGGCGCGCCCGCGGTGACGCCGAGCGCGAGCACATCCTGCAGCGCCCATGCGTCGGCGCCATTCGGGTCCACGCCGACGGCGAGGTCGTGCATGACGCCAAGCTCCATGCCCGCTCGGACGGCCGTCGACTGCGCCGCGGCCAGCTGGTCATCGAGCTGCCACTGCAGCCAGCGGTGGAAATCAACTATGTCGGCGTGCTCTTCGGCGAAGGCGGCGACCCCAGGGCCGGCCGGGTGCGCGAAGGCGTCGGGCCATTCGTGCCAGTCGGGCCCGTGCTGCTCGGCCAGCGCACACCAGACGGCGAAGTCGTCAAGGCTGCGGCCCTCTCGATCCCGGTACGCCGCGTACGCCAGCTGCCGCCCGGCGGAACGCGGCGCGGCATACACGCTTTCCAACGCGGCGCGCTTGACCTTCCATGCCATGTCACGGTCGACGAGCTCGGCGCGCAGTGCAGCGTCGCGAAGCTCGACCCGCGCCTTGCGGATGCGGCCGCGATGACGCACGTCGGCGAACTCGGCGATCGCCTCCACGCGCAGATAGAGGGGGTTCACGTAACGTCGCGACGTAGGCAGGTATGGCGACGGCTCCATCGGTGCGGTCGGGGCCGCGGCGTGTAGCGGGTTGACCAGGATGTATCCGGCACCGTGCTTAGCGGCGGACCATACCGCCAGATCGGTTAAGTCTGTTAAATCCCCAGTGCCCCATGATCTTTCGGACTGCACACTGTAGAGCTGGGTGGCCAGCCCCCAAGTCCGCTTGGCGCCCAGCCGCGGTGGCAGGTCCAGCGAGGCCGGGGTGACGATCAGCGGTGTGCTGGCCTCCAACGAGCCGGCTTGAATGTGTAACCGGTGATAGCCCAGCGGCAGGTCGCCGGGCAGCTCGAACGTGGCCTCGCCAACGAGGTGGCCGCCGAGATCGTATGGGGGAGCGTGGTTCTCCAGCTGGCGCAGACCGGCACGAACACTTCCGTCTTCCAGCCGGATCCACAGGCCTACCGGGTCGCCGTGGGTGACGTGCACCCAAAACGGGGATTCGGTGTCGGCCCGCCCGATGATCGTCGGCGGCAAGGCGCGACTCCAGTAGTCGCGGTCGTGCGCGACGAGCGCCGCCGCCCGCTCTGCGTCGGTCGCCGCGGGCACGCCGAGTGCCGCCAGCACGGCGACCAGCGTGCTCTCCGGTACGTCGATGTGGCGACCGGTCCAGTCCTGGTACTCGGTGGCGACCCCGTAGCGGCGGGCCAGTTCGGCTAGGGACGGCGGGGTGTCGACCATGCGGTCAATCTTGCCCGCTTCGTGCCCAAGTCATTCGACATCGCGGATCAGGAGGTCGTCCCAGGTGTCCCGGCGCACCACGAGGCGCGCATCGCCGTCGCGCGCGAACACCACCGGAACCCGGCGGGCGCCGTTGTACTGGTTGGACATGGTGTAGCAGTACGCCCCGGTGACCGGCACCGCGAGCAGATCGCCGATCGCGGGGTCGCGCAGCGAAATCCCGTCGACGAGCTGGTCGCCCGATTCGCAGTGCCGGCCCACCACGGTGACTGTCTCGCCTGCGCCGCCGACCCGATTCACCAGCGCCGCCTCGAACCGCTGCCCGGTCAGCGACACCTCGAGGTTGTCGCCCATGCCGCCGTCCACCGCGACGTGGGTGACGACCCCGCGCTTGATCGTCGTGACGCGGTACACCGTGCAGGCGCTGGTCGCCACCATGCTGCGGCCCGGCTCGACGATGATGCGGCTGCCCGCGGGCAGCAGCGCGCGGGCCTGGGCCACCATTGCCTCGGCGTAGTCGTCGACGGTAGGTGGGTGCTCGTCGTAGGTGTAGCGCACGCCGAGGCCGCCACCGAGGTCGTACGTCTCGAAGGTGCCGAGCTTGGCGATGGGCTCGACGGCAGCGGCCAGCTGCTCGACGTTCAGCAGCTGCGATCCGACGTGCGTGTGCACGCCCTCGAGGTGCAGCACCGCGCTGCGCTCGATACGCGCGATCGCGTCGCGGGCGTCGTCGGGCATCAGGCCGAACTTGGAGCCGGCGTGGCCGGTCGCCTGCGAGGCGTGGGTTGTGGCCTCCACGCCGGGGATGACCCGGACCAGGCAGCGTTGCGTGCTGCCCTGCGGCACGATGCGTTCAAGCCTGTCGATGTCGTCGAAATTGTCGACGACGACCAGGCCGAGGCCGTGTTTGACGGCGAGTTCGAGCTCTTCGTCGGTCTTGGCGTTGCCGTGCATGACCAGCCGCGCGGGATCGGCGCCCGCCTTGATGGCGGTGAGGATCTCGCCGCCGCCTGCCACATCGAGGTGAAGGCCTTCTTCGACCATCACACGCTGAACAGCCGTGCACGGGAAGGATTTCGACGCGAAGGCCAGATCACTGCTGGGCCAGCGGCTGCGGAACGCGTTCAGGTACTCGCGTGCCCGGTTCCGAAGCGCGTCCTCCGAGACGACGATTGCGGGTGTGCCGAATTCGGCCGCCACCGCGTCGAGCCGGCACCCGCCGACGATGATGGTGCCGTCGCTGTCGGTTTTCGACCCCGGCGGGAACAGGGCCAGCAGGTCGTCGGCGGTCGGTTCGGTGCCCATCGGCTCAGCGTGCCACGCCTGCGCACCGGCGTCGGGCGACTCGTCGGTAACGTCGGCGCCCATGGCGTCCGGACAGCTCGACCAGGTCGGCGCCGCGGCGCAGAACCGGCGGGCCAGGGTCGCGGTGGCGGCGTTGTTCCTGACCAATGGCGCTCTCTTCGCCAACCTGCTGCCGCGTTATCCGGAGATCAAGGCCGACCTGCAGCTGTCGAATGCGGTCTACGGCGTGGCAATCGCCGCGTTCTCGGGCGGCGCGCTGGTCGCCGGTTTGGCCGCGGCATCGCTCATCCGGCGCTTTCGCTCTGCCCGTGTCGCGGTGGCGGGGACCATCGGCATCGCCGTGTTTCTGTACACAGCCGCGCTGGCACCGTCGGCCGTGGTGCTCGCCGGGGCGCTGTTCACAGCGGGGGCGTCGGATGCGTTCACCGATGTCGGGCAGAACGCACAAGGGCTGCGCGTGCAGCGGAACTACGGACGCTCGATCATCAACTCATTCCACGCTGTGTGGTCGATTGGCGCCGTGCTCGGAGGTGCGATGGGGGCGGCTGCAATCGCGTTGCATGTCCCCCGCACAACACATTTGGCGATCGCGGCGGCGGTGTTCAGCGCGGTGGTCCTTGTCGCGTATCCGTTCCTGCTTCGCGGACCCGATGAGGAGGATCACCCTTCGGCTAGGGCCGAGGGCGGCGGCCGCCCCGGGTTCGTCATCTACGCCACCCTGGTCGCACTGGTGTTCATCGCGATTGCGGGCGCCGTCGTTGAAGACGCCGGAAGTTCGTGGGCGACAGTATATTTGCATGACTACCTCGACGCACCGGGCGCGGTCGCGGCGCTCGGCTACATCGCGATGGTCGGATTCCAATTCGTCGGACGGCTGATCGGCGACCGGCTCGTGGACCGGTTCGGCGAGCGCGCGGTGGCCAGAGCAGGCGGCTTGATCACCGCGTCCGGCATGGGCTTGGCGCTCGCGCTTCCCAGCATTCCCGGCACCATCGCCGGGTTCGCGGCCGCCGGCTTCGGTGTCGCAACGCTCATTCCGGCCGCGATGCACGCCGCCGATCGGCTGCCGGGACTTCGGGCTGGCACTGGGCTGATGGTGGTGTCATGGCTGCTGCGCATCGGGTCTGTGTCGTCGCCTCCTGTCGTCGGATTGGTCGCCGATGCCACCAGCCTGCGAGTTGGGCTGTTGGTGGTGCCGGTCGCGGGCCTGGCCGCGATGCTGCTGGCGACGGCGCTCAGCGCGCGGCGCCAGTCATCTCGATAGTCAGCACGCCCGCCACGATCAGCGCGATGCCCAGTCCCATCAACCAGGTCAGCGGTTCGTCGAACAGGAACCGTGCGGCCACCGCGACGATGGCCACCCCGCACGCGGTCCACACGCCGTAGGCGATGCCGACGTGCATGCCCAGTGCAAGCGTCAGCCACAGCAGGTAGAACGACGCGAGGTAGGCGGCCGTAACCGGAATGATCCAGGCCCGGTTGCGGAAACCCTCCGACGCGCGCAGGGCCAGCGTTCCGAGCACTTCGAAGAGGATGGCGCCAGCAAGGGCAACCCACATCACGGCGACGCCTTGTCGCTGGGCCTCGACCCCAACTCGACAAGCAGGACCCCCGCGATGATCAGCCCGATGCCGCCCGCGATCGTCGCGGTGAAGGGGTCGCCGAAGATGGCCGCCGCCAGCACAGCCGTCCCGACGGTGCCGAGCGCACCCCAGATGCCATATGCGACGCCGATCGACAGACCGGCTCGAAGCACCAGCGTCAGCAAGACGAATGCACCGGTGTAGCCCGCGACGACCACGATCAGCCAAGCCGAATCGTCTTGCGAGGCGCGCAAAGACAATGTGGCCGCGACCTCGACGACGATCGCCGCGACCAGCAGGGCCCATTTGCGCACGGCTTACAAGCTAACGGACGACCCGCTCGACCATCGGCGTGAGCACCTGGTGTGCGAACCGGCGGAGCTCGGCGTCGTCACCGAAATCGGGGTCGCTCGGCGGCATCGAGATATAGGTGAAGAACAGCCGCGCGAACACGTCGGCAACCCAGCGCACCCGCTGCGACGGCCGACCCCGTTCGTCGCCGTGAATGTAGTTGGCGATGAACGCCGATCCCATCGTCAGCAGCTCGACCGAGTCCGCGATCGGCGCGGGTTCCGACTGCCCGGCTCTGCGCAGAATCGGATGCTCGCGGGCGAAGGAGACCGCGGCGATGAATGCCTCGGCCACACCCTCGTTGGGGTCTTTTACGGTGTCGATGGCGTCGGCGACCGCGGCGAGAAAGCGCTGTGTCTCGCGGCGGACCAATGCTCCAACGAGGTCGTCCCGCCGCGGGTAGCGGCGATAGGCCGTCATCCTGGATATGCCCGCCCGCCGGACCACGTCCTCGACCGTGATTCGTTGCAGCCCAACGGCGGCGGCCTCGATCAGAGCGGCGTCGAGGATGCGCTGGCTGGTGCGGTCGGCCGCTTCGTCGACACTTCCGCCTGCGCTCGCGCCGCCGACCATCTCGATCAGCTGTGCGTCGATCACGACACGGCCACCTCGCGGGAGGCCACTCCTGCGGCCCGGTCCCGGGCAAATCGCAGACAAGCCGGCGCACCGAAGGCCCAGCGCAACCGCTGCGCATCCATCCGCAGCATCGGGCCCATCAGCGCGCGCGTCACCGCCGGTGGCCGGTCGAAGCCGATGAGCTCCCGCGCCCATCGCGGCGCCCTACTCATGCCGGCGTAGATCGCGAACCGATGGAGCCGCCGATCGATCATCTCGGGTAGGTCGGGGTAGAACGGTGACGTCATCAGGAAGTCGACGAACTCCCGGGTCTGGGCGTTGACGCTGAGCCGGGGCCGCATCGTCTCGACGTAGTCGTCGAGCTCGGCAGCCGTGGTGGGCACCCAGTCGGCGCCGCCCATCCTGCCGATAACCGCTTGTTCGGACAGATAGCGGTCCTTTTCATGTTGGGACAGTGGGCGATTCGTTTCCTCGAATACCCGCAGGATCATCCACGGGATGCAGGTGTGCACCCACCCGATCAGTTCAGGATCCAACGCGCGATAGGCCACGCCGTCGGGACGAGTGCCGTTGACGAACGAATGGATGTGCTTGACCCGCTCGATCAGCGTGGTGGCCGCCTCGGTGTTTCCGAACGTTGTGGTCAGCACGTAGCCGAGGGTGGCGCGGGCGCGCTGAAACGGGTCTTCCCGATAGTTCGACATGTCCTGCACGCCTGCGATCACCGACGGGTGGAGGATCTCCAGCACGATCGCAGGCAGCCCGGCCTGCGACACCGACGCGAGGTCGGCGTTGATCTCCCAGGACATGCTGCCCGGGCCGATCAATCCCGGATCACCCGGCGGGCCACCGTAGACATTCGGGTCGTCGTGGCGGCCGGCGCCCTTTTCGAAATCCGCGACTATCCGCCGACGCAGCCCGTCCATCCGCTCAACTCCTTGGTATGGGTGTTACAAATGCCGTCTCATATCTACCAATACGTGTCGCATTTCACGGTGTCAACCGGTACCCGCCGGTAATCTGTAGGTCGATGGCAAGCGACAACACCCTGGTAGAAACCCGCAGCGGGCCGGTCCGCGGTCACGACGACGGGCACGTGACGGCGTGGAAAGGCGTCCGTTACGCCGCGCCGCCGGTCGGCGACCTGCGCTGGCGGGCTCCCCAGCCGGCCGAAGGCTGGACCGATGTCGCCGATGCCACGCGGTTCGGCCGGGTCTGCCCGCAGCCCGTCGACCCGAGGATCCCGATCGACCTGGGCGCGCCCCAGGATGAGGACTGTCTGACGCTGAACATCTGGGCGTCATCGGACACCACGGCAGGCGACCGCAAACCGGTGATGGTGTGGGTGCACGGCGGCGCGTACATCCTGGGCTCGGCGAGCCAGCCGCTCTACGACGGTCGGGTACTGGCGGGCGGAGGCGAAGCGATCGTCGTCACCGTGAACTATCGGCTCGGCGCGCTCGGATTTCTCGACCTCTCGGAATTCGACAGCCCGCGTCGGAGGTTCGACTCCAACCTCGGCCTTCGTGACGTGCTGGCCGCGCTGCAGTGGGTGCGCGACAACATCGCCGCGTTCGGCGGCGATCCCGGGCGTGTCACCCTCTTCGGCGAATCGGCGGGTGCCGGGATCATCACCACACTGATCACCAGCCCGGCCGCCGAGGGCCTTTTCTGTGCCGCGATCGCGCAGAGCTCACCGGCCACCTCGGTCTACGACATCAGCCGGGCGCACGGCATCACTCGGCAGGTGCTCGAGAGGCTTGGGATGTCGGCGTCGGACGCCGACCGGCTGCCCGACGTGCCGGCGCAGGAGATCGTCACGGCCGCCACCGACGTGTTCTACGAGGTGCCTGTCCGCAGCCCCGGCACGCTGGCGTTCGCGCCGATCGTCGACGGCGACGTGGTACCCGACTATCCGGTGAAACTGGCCCGCGAGGGCCGATCGCTTCCGGTCCCGTTGATCATCGGCACGAACAAGCACGAGGCGGCGCTTTTCAAGTGGATGAAGTCCCCGCTGATGCCGATCACGCCGGAGGCGATCAACGCGATGTTCACCGAAATCGCCGCCGAGCAGCCCACCCTGGAACTGCCTGACGACGACAAGATCGGCACCGCCTACGCCGGCTTGCGCGGAAAGGCCAGGGGGATGGGGGTCGCTCGCGACATCGGCTTCCGGATGCCGTCGGTGTGGCTGGCCGAGGGCCACAGCAGCGTGGCGCCGGTGTACCTGTACCGCTTCGACTTCGCCACACCGATGCTGCGGCTGCTGCGCATCGCGGCCGCCCACGCCACCGAATTGCCTTTCGTCTGGGGCAATCTCGTGACCGGCCCCAAGGACCCGACGTTCAAGCTGGGCGGCATCAAGACCGGACGGCTGGTCTCGGAGCGGATCCGGACGCGCTGGCTGAACTTCGCGATCGGCGCCAAGCCGACCGGCCTGCCCGGCGAGCCCGACTGGCGGCCCTACCATGACCCCGATCGTGTTTCGCTGCTGATCGGACGGCAGGACGCGGTCGTCAGCGACATCGATGCGGACATCCGCGCCACCTGGGGCACCCAGGTACTCAACTTCCGGTAGCCGTCAGCGGCATCGTTAAACTGGCCCTGGAGGTGTCGCTGTGGACTGGGCAAAGGCGTGGGACTTCGTGCTGCCACCGCTGATGCACGACCCGGTGACCTTCGCGGTCCCGTTCTTCCTGATCTTCCTGATCATCGAGTGGGCCGCGGCCCGCAGACTCGCCCACACCGAAGGTGAACGCGACCCGTCCGGGGCCTACCTGAAACCCGACGCGTGGGCGAGCATCTGGATGGGAGTCGTATCCGTCGGCACCAGCGCGGTGATGAACGGGATCGCGCTCTTCGGGTACGCGGCGCTCTACGTCTACGTCGCGCCCTGGCAGCTGCCCGCCACCGCCTGGTACACGTGGGTCATCGGCATCCTGGGCGTCGACCTGCTCTACTACGCCTATCACCGGATGGCGCACCGGGTGCGCATCTTCTGGGCGACCCATCAGGCGCACCACTCCAGCCAGTACTTCAACTTCGCCACCGCCCTACGGCAGAAGTGGAACATCAGCGGTGACGTGTTCCTGCGCGCCCTGCTCCCGCTCTTCGGCGTGCCGCCGTGGGTCGTCTTCGCCAGCTTCTCCATCAACCTGATCTACCAGTTCTGGATTCACACGGAGCGAATCGGAAAACTCTGGCGGCCAATCGAATTCGTCTTCAACACGCCGTCACACCACCGCGTCCATCACGGCATGGACGAGATATACCTCGACAAGAACTACGGGGGCATCCTCATTATCTGGGACAGGGTGTTCGGCAGCTTCCAGCCGGAGACCTTCCGGCCCCACTACGGGCTCACCAAACAGGTGCACACCTACAACATCTGGACCCTCGAGACCCACGAATATGTGGCGATCGCGCGCGACGTCCGGACGGCAGGCCGCTGGCGCGACCGGCTCGGCTACGTCTTCGGACCGCCGGGGTGGGCGCCACGGCAATCCGTCCAACCCGACATACCGGCGCCGATCACCGCAGTCTGAATACCGGCGCCCGTCCCTCGAGCGCATCGGTAACCCATTGCAGTGCCGCTTGATTCGCTTCGTAGCGGGTCATCGCCGAGACGTCGATGACGCTGATTCGCCAACGGTCGCCCACCATGTGCGTGACCCGCGACCACTGCATCGCGTCCCACCCATCCGCGCTGAGCACGTGGGGCAGCTCCTCGGGATCGCCACGACGACGCAACCGTTCCCGCTGAGAATGCTCTATGTCGAGCAGGCACATGGCGATGTCGACCATCGGGGCGGACGGCGCCGCCAGCATCTCACCGGGCGCCACCGGGTCACCGGCCAGCAGCAGGTGCCATCCGTGCTCGGCGAGCTCTATCGCCCGCTGCAGCGCGCGTTCGGCCATGCGCTGCCGCCACTCCTGCGTCGGTGTCTGCGGGATCGGGTCGAGGTGGCGGAGTTCGACGGCGGTGACCTCCGGCTCGAGGTCTGCGGCGATCGCCTCTCGGACCGTCGACTTACCCGCGCCGCTTGCGCCGGATATCAACAGCAGCACGACGTCCATCATCGCGGTGTAGGCAACCGATTTATCGCCGGGGCGGGTGCCCACCCCGTAGTGTCCGCGGTGTGCAGACTGTGTTCGATGCCCACGTCGATCCCGGCTTGGTGGAACGGTCGCTCTCGGAGAGTGCGTTCGGCTCGATGTGGTTGGACATACCCCGGCCCCACTACGGCGACCTGTCGGGTTCGCTTACTGCCGACCTGCTCGTGGTCGGCGCCGGCTATACCGGGTTGTGGACGGCATTGCATGCCGCACAGCGCAATCCGGGTCAGCGAATCGTGCTCGTCGACGCCGAACGGGTGGGCTGGGCGGCCTCCGGTCGCAACGGCGGCTTCGTCGACTCCAGCCTCACCCACGGGTTGGCGAACGGAAAGTCGCGCTGGCCCAACGAAATCGAGAAGCTCGAGACGATGGGGCGCGAGAACCTGGACGGCATGCAGGCCGATATCGGTCGGCTCGGGTTCGACGTCGACTGGCTGCGCAGCGGGATGCTGACGGTAGCGACAGAACCCCACCAGGTGGCGTGGCTCCAGGAAGCCGCGAGCGACGGCGAAGGCCGGTTCCTGGCACAGACCGAGGTTCGTGGCGAGGTCGCCTCGCCGACATATCTGGCGGGCCTGTTCAGCCCCGATACCTTGGCCATCGTCCATCCCGCGAAGCTGGCGTTCGAACTCGCCCGCGCCTGCGAACAAGCGGGTGTGCAGATCTTCGAGCGGACGAACGTCACTTCGATGGACTCCGCCGGACGGGCGGTTCGCTTCGCGGCAGGCAGCGGCACAATCACCGCGGACCGCGCGGTACTTGCCACCAACGTCTTTCCGAGCCTGATCGTTCGCAACCGTCTGCAGACCGTGCCGGTGTACGACTACGTGCTGGCCACCGAACCGCTGACGGACGCACAGCTGGACCGCATCGGCTGGACGAACAAGCAGGGAATCGGCGACTCCGCCAACCAATTTCACTATTACCGGCTCACCGCCGACAACCGTATCGTGTGGGGCGGCTACGACGCCGTCTACTACTTCGGGCGCAGGGTGAAGCCGGCCTACGAGAACCGGCCCGCCACCTATCGCCGACTCGCACGGCACTTCTTCATCACCTTCCCTGCGCTTGACGACGTTCGGTTCAGCCATCGGTGGGCCGGTGCCATCGACACCAGCACTCGGTTCTGTGCGCACTGGGGGCTGGCCAGCGAAGGTCGTGTCGCCTACGTCAATGGATTCACCGGCCTCGGAGTCGGCGCTGCCCGATTCGCTGCCGACGTCTGCCTCGACTTGCTCGACGGGCGCCCGACCGAACGCACCGAGCTGGAAATGGTGCGAAAACGGCCACTGCCGTTCCCACCTGAGCCGTTGGCCAGCATCGGAATCCAGGCGACGAGATGGTCGCTGGATCGCGCGGACCACTCGGCTGGAAGACGCAACCTGTTGCTACGCGCGCTGGACGCACTGGGGCTCGGCTTCGATTCCTGACCGTCTACGCAACGTTTGCAAGCCGTTTGGATTGGGCCGATCAGAACCGCACACACGCTTACCCAAGATCAGTAAGCTCAACCCGGTTGGGTACGGGGAAATTTGACGTCTGGTCGATGACGACAGGACGTCGCCTTCAGAAAGGGGCAACGACGTGACGGACAGACTCGCCAAAGGCGAGAAGCTTCAACGTGGTGAATCGCTGACGTCGAAGAACGGGGCATACACGCTGACCCTGCAGGACGACGGCAACCTGGTGCTTGCCGCCCGCGGCGACGCGGTGTGGGCGACGTCCACGAACGGTCAGGACGCCCAGCACCTCGACGTGCAAGACGACGGCAACTGCGTGCTCTACACGAAGGACAAGCCGATCTGGCACACAGATACCAAGGGCGCCAAGGATGTCCGGCTCGTCCTGCAGGACGACCGCAACCTGGTCCTCTACGGTTTCGACGGGCCCGCATGGTCGTCGAACACGCAGACCGACGAGGCGCCGCCGCCACCGGTAGAGGAGGCGCCGGAGGTTGCGCCCGCCGCGGCGGAGGAGCCCCTGCCTGCGGCCGAGCCCGCGCCACCGCCGCCACCGCCTCCACCGCCGCCCGCTCCGCGCACATACACCGTGGTGTCCGGTGACACGCTGTGGGCGATCTCGGAGCGGTTCTACGGGGACGGCAACAAGTATCAGGTGATCGCCGATGCCAGTGGCATCTCGAACCCGGACTTGATTCACCCGGGACAGGTGCTGACGATTCCGTAATAACACCGATGGCGGGCAGCCCGGGGCGAATGGCCCGGGCTGCCTTGCTGTGTGCCCCCACCCCGGTAGGGTAGGAGGCCATTGACCCCGAAGGATCGGAGATGACAGTGCGCCGACAATGGTTGCGCTCGCTGGCCGCGGCGGCCGCACCCATCGTTGCGCTGAGCATCCCCGCGGCACCCGGGCACGCCGCTCCCGGCGTGTTGGTCTATCCGGGAATGGAGATCCATCAAGGCACTAATGTCTGCACGCTCGGTTTCGTCGATCCCGCTGCGCGCACTGCGTTCACCGCAGGCCACTGCCGCGGCGACGGCGCCGTCGTGGACAGGGACGGAAACCCGATCGGCTCGTTGACCCTGTTCCGCGACAACACTCCCGACGGCGCGACGGTTGCGACCGACCACATGATCTCCGACTGGGAGTCGATCAATCTCGCCCCGGACGTTGCGCTGAACAACGTGCTGCCCGGCGGGCGCGTGCTGGTGTCGGATCCGGGGGTCGTGCCCGAGCCGGGTCTGCCGGTCTGCCACTTCGGGGTGGTCACCGGGGAGAGCTGCGGCAACGTCGAGGCGGTCAACAACGGCTGGTTCACGATGGCCAATGGAGTGGTCAGTCAGAAGGGCGACTCCGGGGGCCCGGTGTACGTGGTCACCCCTGACGGGCGGGCCGCCATCATCGGGATGTTCAACAGCACCTGGGGCAACTTTCCCGCTGCAGTCTCCTGGCAGACCGCCAGCCAGCAGGCGCGCGAGGACGTCGTGCAGTCGGCGTCGGGGTTTGCAGCGACGGGCTGAGCCGGCTCGCAACCATCGGTGCATCATCGAGCGCCTTAATAAAGGCTTGACTTATATAAGCCGTTGCTTCTAATGTCGTGGGGTGCACGCGTTCGATGTACTCGGAGATCCGGTCCGCAGACGCATCCTCGAACTGCTCGCAGACGGAGAACTGACCGCGGGGGCCGTCGGTGCCACCATCCAGGACGAGTTCGCCATCAGCCAGCCGGCGGTCTCGCAGCATTTGAAAGTGCTGCGGGACAACGGCTTCGCTTCGGTGCGGCCGGATGGGCAGCGCCGGCTGTATGCGGTCGATGCACAGGGTCTGCGGGATGTCGACGAGTGGCTCGGCGCATTCCGCCGCTTCTGGACGCCACACTTGGACGCGTTGGGCACCGAAATAGCGCGGGGCAAGCGACAACGACGAAGGGACGCAACGTGATTGACGGAGACGGGCAGATCAACGCGGTGCGGCGGACCGTGGGCGACCGGACGCTGGAAGCGGGGGAGGCACGCGTTGTCACGATCAGCCAGTCCTACCCAACGGATGCGGCGGACCTCTGGGACGCGTGTACCAGCATCGAGCGTATTCCGCGGTGGTTCTTGCCGATAACCGGTGACTTGCGGATCGGTGGCCGCTACCAGCTGGACGGCAACGCCAACGGCACCATTCTGACCTGCGACCCGCCGCGCGTGTTCACCGCCACCTGGGAGTGCGGCGACGACGTCAGCTGGATCGAGGTGCGGATCATCCGCGAGGGGGCGGCGAAGTCACGGCTCGAGCTTGACCACATCTCCCACGTCGACGACCACTGGGAGCAGTTCGGCCCCGGAGCGGTCGGCATGGGCTACGACGGCGCGCTGGTCGGTCTGGCCGTCCATCTGTCGACGGGTGAGGCCGTCGACGCGTCGGCCGGTCAGAAGTGGATGGGCTCCGAGGACGGCCGCCGATTCATGAAGCTGTCGGGCGAGGCGTGGCACGAGGCGAATCTGGCGGGAGGCGCCGATCCGGGCTGGGCAAGGGCTGCCGCCGATCGGTGCCTTGTCGCCTATCTCGGGGAGAACTAGAACACGTTCTAGCCAGGGCGGCAGGCCAGAGATATTCTCGATGCGATGCTTGCCCAGACACCTGTCCAGATCGCGTGGGTGACGACGGACCTCGGTGCCACCGAAAAGGCCCTCACCACGCTGTTGGGTGCCAAGAGGTGGATCCGGGTGCCCGACGTGCACTTCGGACCCGACGCATGCACGTACCGGGGGGAGCCCGCCGACTTCGTCGCGAACATCGCTTTCAGCTATGCCGGGGACACCCAGCTCGAGCTGATCGAACCCGTCAGCGGCGCAAGCGTCTATACCGAGTTTCTCGATCGGGCCGGACCGGGTCTGCACCATATTTGCATCGAGGTCGATGACGTCGAGCAAGCCGTCAACGCGGCTTCCACCGGCACAGAGGTGGTACAGCGCGGTGTGATGCCCGGCGGAATGGAGTTCGCCTACCTCGCCGCGCCTGACGCCGGAGTGCCCTACATCGAGATTGCCCGCATCCCGCCCGAAATCCGGGCGTTTTTCGACTACGTGAAGCAGGAGCAGCGACTGTGAGCACTGAGATCCCGGAAACCGTCGACGCCGCCGACGTGACGGGTTGGTCCGACGAGGTCGACGTGGTGGTGATCGGCTTCGGCATCGCGGGCGGATCGGCTGCGGTGAGCGCCGCGGCTGCCGGGGCCCGGGTCCTGGTGCTGGAGAAGGCGGCCGCCGCCGGCGGCACGAGCTCGATGGCCGGTGGCCACTTCTACCTCGGCGGCGGGACTGCGGTGCAACAGGCAACGGGTCACGACGACAGTGCCGACGAAATGTACAAGTACCTGGTCGCGGTCTCGCCGGATCCGGACCACGAGAAGATCCGCGCGTACTGCGACGGCAGTGTCGAACATTTCAACTGGTTGGAAGACTTGGGTTTTCAGTTCGAGCGCAGCTTCTACCCGGGCAAGATCGTCGTCCCGCCGGGCACGCAGGGGCTTTCGTACACCGGCAACGAAAAGGTGTGGCCGTTCATCGAGCAGGCGAAGCCCGCACCGCGCGGCCACTCGGTTCCGGTTCCCGGTGAGCTGGGCGGTGCGGCAATGGTCATCGACCTCCTGGTGAAACGGGCCGACGAACTCGGCGTGCAGTTCCGATACGAAACCGGGGTGACAAACCTCATCGTCGAAGACGGTGCGGTGGTCGGTGTCCGCTGGAAGCACTTCACCGAAGCCGGTGCCGCCAAAGCCAAGTCGGTCATCATCGCCGCTGGTGGCTTTGCGCTGAACCCCGAGATGGTGGCCGAGCACACGCCCGCCCTCGGACAAAAGCGACGCACCAAGCATCACGGCATGGCCGAGCCCTACATTCTGGGCAACCCGAACGACGACGGTCTGGGCATCAGGATGGGTGTCTCGGCGGGCGGCGTCGCCAAGAACCTGGACGGGCTGTTCATCACCGCGGCCGCCTACCCACCGGAGATCCTGCTCACCGGCATCATCGTGAACAACCAGGGCGACCGCTTCGTGGCCGAGGACTCGTATCACTCGCGTACGTCGGCCTTCGTGCTGGAGCAGCCAGACCAGACGGCGTACTTGATCGTCGACGAGGCGCACATGCAGATGCCCGAGATGCCGCTGATCCGATTCATCGACGGCTGGGAGACCGTCGAGGAGATGGAAACCGCGCTGGGCATTCCCGAGGGCAGGCTGGTGGCATCGCTTGACCGGTACAACGAAAACGCGGCACGTGGCGAGGACCCCGACTTCCACAAGCAGCCCGATTACGTTGCGCCCCAAACGAAGGGGCCATGGGCGGCTTTCGACCTCTCATTGGGCCGGGCGATGTACTCCGGTTTCACGATGGGCGGTTTGGCGGTGACGACCGACGGCGAGGTGCTTCGCGAGGACGGCAGCGTCATCCCCGGGCTGTACGCGGCGGGCGCATGCGCGTCGAACATCGCCCAGGACGGCAAGGGGTATGCGAGCGGAACCCAATTGGGCGAGGGCTCGTTCTTCGGCCGCCGCGCCGGGACCCGCGCGGCCCGCACCTAGACGGGCGCGAGCCGCCAAGCTCCGTCGCCGAGCAACTCGAGCCGCCGGTCGTGGTGCTGCTCGAGCGAGGGCCGATGGCTCACGCTGACCACGATGCAGTTGGGCAGTTGGGTGCGCAGCGCGCGGTACAGCGCGAACTCCTGTCCCTCGTCGAGCGCCGAGGTCGCCTCGTCGAGGAAGACCACCCGCGGCTTGGCAAGCAGGACACGGGCGAATGCGACGCGTTGCTGCTCGCCGGGTGACAGGATCTTGCCCCAGTCGGCGACATCGTCGAGCCGGCCGGCCAGGTGGCCGAGCGAAGCTGTGTCGAGTGCCGACCGGATCGCGTCGTCGGAATGCGTGCCCACCTCCGCTGGATAGGACACGGCCGCGCGCAGGCTACCCAAGGGCACGTAGGGAAGCTGTGACAGGAACATGGTGTCGGTCTCCGGGCGGCGCAGGGTGCCGGACGTGAACGGCCACAGTTGAGCCAAGCTGCGCAGCAGCGTGGTCTTGCCGCTGCCCGAGCCGCCGGTGATCACCAACGACTCGCCGGGGTCGAGACGGACGTCAAGTGGGTCGATGAGACGCACCCCGGCCGGTGTCCGCACCTCGACGTCGTCGAGCTCGAGAGAACCGTCGGTGCTCGGCACGGCGGTCAATGAGGGTAGCGCCCTTGCTGTTTCGTTGGCCGTGATGAGCCCGTCGAGGCGAATGATGGCCGCGCGGTAACTGGCGAACGAGTCGTAGACCGAACGGAAGAACGAGAGCGAGCCCTGGACCGAACTGAAGGCGCTCGCGGACTGTGTGAGGTCGCCGTATTGAATCTGGCCGTCGAACACCCGTTGGATCTGAACAATCGTCGGCAGTGGTTCGACGATCTGGTTCATGGACCTGTTCCAGCCGAGGAAGGCGACACCACGGCGGACGAATGCCCGGTAGTTGGTGATGATGGCCGAAAACCTGGTCATCAGCTGGCTTCGCTCAGCACGCTGGCCTCGATAGAGCCCGATGGCCTCGCCCGCGTCGCGGAGCCGAATCAGCGCATAGCGGAACGCGGCGTTGGTCATCTCGTTGCGGAACGACAACCGGATCAGTGGGCGGCCGATCCAGAACGCGACCACAGTCGTCAGGAACACGTACACGAACACCAACCAGAACAGCGCCTTCGGCACAGTGATGCCGAAGAGCGTCAAGGGGCCGGCGAGGTTCCACAGAATCGGAAGAAACGCAACCACATTGACGATGGCGAACACCGTGCCGAATGCCAGTGTCTGGGCCGTGCCGACGTTCGGGGTATTCGTTTCCGGCCCGGTGCCGGTGGTGAAGATGTCGATGTCCTGCTGAATGCGCTGGTCCGCGTTGTCGATCGGGCCGTCGATGAACCGACCCTTGTAGTAGGCATCGCCATCGAGCCAGTCGCCGGTGAGCCGTTCGGTGAGCCACACCCGCCAGCGAATGATGAACCGCTGCATCAGGTAGGTGTCGAGCACGGTGCGCAAGATGTCAGCAACGATCAGCCCGGCGAGGATCAGTATCGACACCCAGAAGCCCTGTATCGCAGTATCTTTCGCAGCGCCCTCGCCTTCAAAGGCGGCTTGGATCGCGGAGAATTCGTCGTTGGACTGATAGGTGAACAGCACGACAAGTCGAACATCCATCATCACCAACACCAGCAGCACGCCCCCCAGTGCCCAGACCGGGGCGCTCTGCCGGCCCTTGAAATATTCGCCGGTGATCCGCCAGAACTGCCTGCCCCAGGTGGTGTAGCGCGCAAGCAGGGCACACACGACCACCATGCCGACCGCGGCGAACACCCAGGCCTTCGCCACCCACAGTGCGGACGTGATGAGCTCGTCGCCCCAGTTCAAGGACGGCGTGAACGTTTCCATGCCGGGAAGTTACCCGGCGTGATCACACCGGCGCGGGTTCTTTCTCCTCGCCTTGCACCCGGCCGAACCGCCATTCGCCTTCGCCGAGCAGCTCGAGTTCGTGCGTGTGGTGCTGCTCGACGGTGCTGCGGTGGCTGACGCTGACCAGAATCGTGTCGGGCAGTTCGGTGCGCACCAACTGGTAGAGCATGAATTCGAGGCCTTCGTCGAGCGCGGACGTGGACTCGTCGAGGAATACTGCCTTTGGTTTGGTCAGCAATATGCGGGCGAACGCGATCCTCTGTTGTTCGCCGGGGGACAACACCTTGGCCCAGTCCTGTACCTCGTCGAGCCTGGGTACCAGATGAGGCAGGGCGACCGTTTCCAGCATGCGCTTGAGCGTTCGGTCGTCGATCGTGCCCTCTTCGCATGGATAGCTGACGACGGCGCGCAGGTCGCCGAGCGGCACATACGGCAGCTGGGACAGGAACATCGTTTCGTTGGGTCCGCACGGCCGAGTGAGCGTGCCGGACGTGAACGGCCACAGCTCCGCGAGGCTGCGCAGCAGGGTGGTCTTTCCTACCCCCGATGGGCCGGTGACGACCAACGTGTCGCCGACCTCCAGGCGCAGGTCGAGCGGGTTGATGAGCTGCTTGCCGTCGGGCGTGCGGACCTCGATGTCGGTGAGTTGCACCGTGCCGTCGACACACGGCGTGGTCGTGATCTCCGGCAGTGCCCTGCCTTCCTCGTTGGCGGTGACCAGGCCCTCGAGGCGGATGATCGCGGCCCGGTAACCGGCGAACGTGTCGTAGGCGTTCCGGAACCACGACAGCCCGTCCTGGATCTGGCCGAAGGCCGACGCGGACTGGGTCATTGCGCCGAGGGTGATTTCGCCGCTGAAGAACCGCGGGAACTGAAGCAGGTAGGGCAACGGCACGATGATCTGACCCATCGACCAGTTCCAGCCGTTGAAGGCGAGAGACCTACCCACATACCGTTTGTAGTTGCTGACAACGGGGGAGAACAGTTTGCGCAGTCCGGTGCGTTCGGCCACCTCGCCGCGGTAGAAGGCGACCGCTTCTGATGCGTCACGCAGCCGGACCAACGCATACCGGAAGGCCGCGTTGTACTTCTCGTTGTTGAACGAAAGCCAGATGATCGGCCTGCCGACCCAGAACGCGATGACGGACGCGAAGAGAACGAACACGATTCCGATCCAGAACATCGCCCTCGGAAGTTCGTATCCGATGATCGGAATCGCCAGCGGGCCGGAGAGGTTCCACAGGATCGCCGTGAAGGAGATCATCGACACGACCGCATTGATCGCGCCAAACAGAAGCATGTTCTGCGAGTAGTAATACGGGACGTTGGGAAGCGGCCCGTTGCCTGCGGTGAAGATGTCGATATCGGCCTGGATGCGCTGGTCGGGGTTGTCGATCTTGTCGTCGATGAAACGCGCGCGGTAGTAGGCCTTGCCGTCGAGCCAGTCCCCGGTGAGCCGGTCGGTCAGCCATGCTCGCCAGGCCAGACAGAATCGTTGCACCAGGAACATGTCCAGCAGAAGCCGCGCGATGTAGATGGCCGCGAGTATGGAGAAAACCCCGATGGACAGCCAAAAGCCATGCGCCCCCGAATTCTTGATCGCGTCGTCCTGGCCGCCAACGCCCGCCGCAACGGTCTGGAAGGCGGTCAGCATGTCGTTGCTCTGGAAGCTGAGCAGCACCTCCAGCCGAACGCCGGCAATCACCAAGAGCAGGATCGCCCCTAGCCAGATCCAGACCGTCACGCTCTCGGCACCGGTGAAGTATGCGCTGGTGATCCTCCAGAACTGCCTGCCCCACACGGTGAAGCGGCCAATCAGGACGAGGATGACCAGCGTGGCTATCGCTGCGATCGTCCAGCCCTTCGCGATCCAGACCAGCGATGCCCAGAGCTCATTACCCCAGTCCATTGAGGGGGTGAACATTTCCATTCCGGCAACGTACCGCGAGAGCCTCGAGGCAGCGCTGCAGACGCCTCAACTGCGGGTCGTCAGAGGTTCCAGCCGCCAATCGCCACCGCCGACGAGCTCCAGCTGGCGGCCGTGGAACTGCTCGACGGTCGAGCGATGGCTCACGCTGACCAAAATCATGTCGGGGAGCTCGGCCCGGAGCAGTTCGTACAGCGTTAGCTCCAAGCCCTCGTCGAGGGCCGAGGTCGACTCGTCGAGGAACAGGGCGCGCGGTTTGGTCAGCAGGATGCGGGCGAACGCGATCCTCTGCTGCTCGCCGACCGACAGCACCTTCGCCCAGTCGCCGACGTCGTTGAGCCGGATGGCCAAGTGCGGCAGGGCGACCTTGATCAGCGCTTGCTGGATATCGCGATCGTCGACGGTGCCCTCCTCGTTGGGATACGACACGACGGCGCGCAGGTCGCCGAGGGGGAGATAGGGCAGCTGAGGCACGAACATCGCGGCCTGCCGGCCCGACGGCAGGCGGACGCGTCCCGACACGAACGGCCAGAGGCCGGCGAGGCTCTGCAGAAGAACGGTCTTGCCGATTCCGGACGGTCCGCTGACCAACATGGTGTCGCCTGGTTCGAGGCGAAAATCAAGCGCGCGAACGAGGTTCGCGCCGTCGGGTGTTCGGACTTCGACGCCGTCGACCTCCAGTGTGCCGTCGGTCGAGACCGTCGTCGTCACCTGGGCGAACGTGCGGGCCCGCGCGTTCTCCTCGACCAGGCCGTCGAGGCGGATCACCGCCGCGCGGTAGCTCGCGAACTCGTCGTACGCCTCCCGGAAAAACGACAGTGCATTGTGGATGGTGGCAAATGCGGTGGCCGACTGGATGACGTCGCCGAATGAGATCTCGCGGGCGAACAGTCGGGGTGCCTGCACGACGTAGGGCAGCGGATTGATCGCCTGGCTCACGGTCAGGTTCCAGCCGGTGAAGCGCACCATGCGATTCAGCCAGCTGCCGTAGTTCGCCATCACCTCGGAGAGCCGGCCGCCCAGCAGTTGGCGTTCCACGCCCTCGCCGCGGTACAGGCCGATGGCTGCGCTGGCGTCCCTCACCCGCACGAGCGCGTAACGGAACCCGGCGTTGCGCAGTTCGTTCAGGTAGCTCAGTTGGATCAGGGGCCTGCCGATGATGAAGGCGACGACGGTGGCCGCCAGCACGTAGACGATGACGATCCAGAACAACGCGCGGGGGACCGTGAGGCCGCCCAGCGTCAAGGGCCCGGACAGATGCCAGAGGATCGTGCTGAACGAGATCACGGACAGCACCGCCGCGACGGCGCCGAACAACAGGGTGTTGCCCGACCCGTATGCCGGGTTGTTCGGTTGGCCGCCAACCCCCGTCGTGAAGATGTCGATGTCCTGTTGGATGCGTTGGTCCGGGTTGTCGTTGGGCCGACGGAAGAACTGTCGACGGAAGTATGCGTAGTCGCCGAGCCAGTCGTCGATCAGCCTGCTGCTCAACCAAATTCGCCATCGCATGATGAACCGCTGCATCACGTACATGTCGAGCAGGCCGAGTATGACGTGTATCGCCGCCAGGATGAGGAAAATGCCGATGGTGACCCAGAAGCCATGGATGCCCGAGTCGGTGACGTCTTTCTTGCCGGATGCGAGCCCCTGCAAGGCGATCTGCAGCGACGTGAAGACGTCGTTGGTGTAGTAGCTGATCAGAACGGAGATGCGCACCGAGATGGTCGTCGACAACAGCAGGAAGGCCAACAGCACCCAGACCACCCGGCTCTGACTGCCCGTGAAGTAGGGCCCGGTGACGCGCCAGAATTGACGACCCCACTCCGTCATCCGGCCGATCAGAACGAGGACCACGATGAGACATGGCGCGGTGATCGCGAACGCCGCGAGTATCCAGACAGTGGAATTGACGAGCTCGTGGCTCCAGTCGATCGAGGACCTGAACGTGCCGGTGTTCATCCTCCCAACACCCCCTTCGCGCCGGAGCCAGCCTGCGGCGAAGCTACCCCAGGACCGGCACGGCCGTGGTCGACACGCGTCAGGCGAATGTCGCGGAGAGGTGGGCCGCCAGATCCTCGGCGTTGACGCCGGACGAGGCAAGCGACAGATAGCCGTCCGGGCGGACGACGTAGATCGACAGCCCGGCCGTCGTGGAGTACATCCGCGCGAAGTCGTTTTCGGTGTCGCGGATGAGCGGCAGCACGGTGGTGTCCGTGGCCGCTTTCGGTGCCGCTATCAGGAACACGTCGATTCGTCCGTGCGCCGCGGCGGCGGCCGCCTCGGCCGCCTCCTCGACCCCAGAAACGTCGTCGGCGGTGGCGTCGTCGCCGGCGTAGCACAACAGTGTGTGCTCCCGCCTGCCCAGCAGCGAGAACAGGCGCAGCGGCCCGATGACGGCGGCGCGGGTCAGCCCGGTCGCGTCGGGGGCCCTGCCGCCTGCTCCGTCGGCGACGATCGGGCTGTCGTCGTAGCGGATCAGCAGCTGCGCCTCGCGGCGGATCACGAAGTCGGGGTCGGTCGAGTCCGCGCCGATGCCCTCGCGGGCGCTGCGCACGGTGCGCCCGACGACCTCCTCGCCGACCGGCCGCCGCTCGGCGTCGTAGCTGTCCAGCAGGCCGGGCGCGGCAACACCCGACACAGCCAGCGCCACCTTCCACGCGAGGTTGTGGGCGTCCTGAATTCCGGTGTTCATGCCTTGCGCCCCGGTCGGAGGGTGGATGTGCGCGGCATCGCCCGCGACGAATACCCGCCCACGGCCGTAGGCATCGACGATGCGGTGGCTGATCCGGAACACCGAGGACCACCGCAGATTTCGCGCGGTGGTGGGCTCGGGCGACAGTCGATCCAGTACCGCCTGGATGTGGTGCAGCTCCGGTTTGGATTCGCCCTCGAATCCGTGCGCGATCCCGCCCACCGCCGGAGCGCCGCTCAGCTCGTCGGGAACCAGCATCGACATCCGATAACGTCCGCGGCCCGGCAACGGAATGCAGACCAGCAGGTCGTCGGTCTTTCCGTCGGTCTGGTGCATCGACCGGACCCCCCAACCGCGCGGCAGCGACCAATCCACCTCGACGTCGCCGAGCATGTACTGCTCCTCGAACGCGGCGCCTTCGAAAGTCAGCCCGAGTGCCTTGCGCACGGCGCTGTGCGCGCCGTCGGCGCCGATCAGATACCCCGCGCGCACAGTCTGCTGCCCACGGTCGCCGTCCAGCGTGGCGGTCACACCGTCGGCGTCCTGTTCGAAGCCGGTAACCCGCAGCCCCCGTTCGATATGTACGCCGTGCGTGGCGAGCTCCTCGCGCAGGATCCGCTCGGTCGCGTACTGCGGAATCGCGATGAAGCCGAACGGTATGTCGGCGGGCGTTGCGAACTCGGGCGTGGCGACTTTCTCTCCGTTGACGTACACGAGCTGGCCGTACATCTGAGTCGAGGCATCAAGAATTCGGTTGAGCACTCCCATACCCTCGAACACCTCGAGCGTACGGGGTTGTACGCCAACGGCTTTAGCGTATTGCGGTGGATGGTGTAAGGGGTCGACGATTCGGAAGTCGACTCCCCGCCGGGCGAGTTCGATGGCCGCCGTGAGGCCTATCGGACCCGCGCCGGCGATGAGGACATCGGTGTCAACCATGGAGTGATTATGCTGCGGCCATGAGCATCGACGCTCCGATCGACAACAAGATAGGCGCCGGACACCTGATCGCCCGCCGGCTGCGCGCCAGCGGTATCGACACCGTCTTCACGCTTTCGGGTGGGCACCTGTTCTCGATCTACGACGGCTGCCGCGCCGAGGGCGTCCGCCTGATCGACACCAGGCACGAGCAGACCGCGGCCTTCGCCGCCGAGGGCTGGTCGAAGGTGACACGGGTGCCCGGCGTGGCCGCGCTGACGGCGGGCCCGGGGGTGACCAATGGGATGAGCGCGATGGCGGCCGCCCAGCAGAACCAGTCGCCGCTGCTGGTGCTCGGCGGTCGGGCGCCCGCGCTGCGCTGGGGGCAGGGTTCGCTTCAGGAGATCGATCACGTTCCCTTCGTCGCACCGCTGACGCGCTTCGCGGCCACCGCGCAGTCGGCGGATGCGGTCGGCGGGCTGATCGACGACGCGCTGCTTGCGACCGTGGGCGCCGGCGGCATGCCGTCGGGTGTCGCGTTCGTCGACTTCCCGATGGATTACGTCTTCGGCGAGGCCGAGGACGCGGGCGACCGGGGTGCGCTCGCCGCGGCGCCGACGCCCGTTCGGTGCGACGGCGGGGCGCTCGGCGTGGCGGCAGGTCTGCTCGCAGGCGCACAGCGCCCCGTGATCATGGCGGGCACCAACGTGTGGTGGGGCCACGCCGAGGCGGCTCTGCTGGCGCTGGCCGAAGCGCTGCGCATTCCGGTGCTGATGAACGGCATGGCGCGCGGCACCGTGCCAGCCGACCACGAGCTGGCCTTCTCCCGGGCGCGCTCGAAGGCGTTGAAAGAGGCCGATGTTGCGCTCGTGATCGGCGTGCCGATGGACTTCCGGCTCGGGTTCGGCGGCGTGTTCGGCGAACGGACCCGGCTCGTCGTCGCCGATCGCGTCGTGCCGGCGCGGCCGCATCCCCGGGATGTCGCCGCCGAGCTGTACGGCGACCTCACGGCGACCCTGTCGGCGCTCGCCGGTGAGCGATCCACTGATCACGAAGCCTGGATCGCCGATCTGCGCGCCGTCGAATCCGCCGGCCGCGCCGCTGAGCAGGCAGAGCTGACCGACGACCGCAGCCCACTGCACCCCATGCGGGTGTACGCCGAGCTCAAGCCGCTGCTCGACCGCGACGCGATCGTGGTCATCGACGCCGGCGACTTCGGCTCTTACGCGGGACGGGTCATCGACAGCTATGTGCCCGGCGCGTGGCTGGACAGCGGCCCGTTCGGCTGCCTGGGCTCCGGCCCCGGCTATGCGCTGGCCGCCAAGCTGGCCATGCCCGACCGGCAGGTGGTCCTGCTGCAGGGCGACGGTGCCTTCGGCTTCAGCGGCATGGAGTGGGATACGTTGGTGCGGCACGGTGTTCACGTCGTTTCGGTGATCGGCAACAACGGGATATGGGCGCTCGAGAAGCACCCGATGGAACTCCTGTACGGGTATTCGGTGGTGGCCGAGCTGCGGCCGGGGACCCGCTACGACGAGGTGGTGAAAGCACTCGGCGGGTACGGCGAGCTGGTGTCGGCGCCCCGTGAGCTCCGGCCGGCTCTGGAGCGCGCCTTCGCGTCCGGGCTGCCCGCGGTGGTGAACACACTCACCGACCCGGTCGTCGCGTATCCACGGCGCTCGAACCTCGCCTAAACCTCCTGCGAGCGTGCGGGTCTGCAGACGACACGCCGGGCAAAATCCAACCATCAAGCACGCTCGCGGCTCGTAATTCGCTCGACGCGCTGAGTGTTTGGTGGTCACCTGTTGTACGTGGACGTACGCATACACCAGTCACCAGACGAGTTCCGTGAGGTGGCGGAACCGCTGTACCGTCGCGACCCGGTCGCAAACACCATCGAGCTGACGCTGCTGGCCGCGAACAAGTTCGGTGAAGACGCACTCTTGCTCACCGTCTGGGAGGACGGCGCACCGATCGGTGCGGCCCTGCAGACTCCGCCGTACCCGTTGGCGTGCAACGGGTTACCAGCTGTCACTCATCACCCGGTGGCAACGGAGCTCGCGCGGTTCCGGCCCGACCTGGATGGTGTGCGCGGTAAACGTGACGGGGCGTTGGCATTCGCAGACGCGTGGCACGCCGCCACCGGGCGCACCGGCACGGTGACGACGGGCGAAACGCTCTACCGGTTGGGGACGCTTCGCCCGCCGGTCGACGTGTCCGGTGTGCACCGCAAGGCCACCGGCACCGACCACGGGCTGCTCGTCGACTGGGTCGAGCAGTTTTTCGTCGAGACGTTCAGCCACCAACGGGACGACGCGGCGGGGGAGCGGTTCGTCGACAACGCCGGCGCGGTCGGCGACCGCTTCGTCGTCTGGGAGGACGACGATGCGCCGGTGAGCATGGCGCTGCTGCGTGCGCCTGCCGCGGGCGTGTCCCGCATCGGTCCGGTCTTCACTCCGCGGGCGTCACGCGGGCGCGGCTACGGCTCGGCCGTCACCGCCGCAGCAGCCGATCATGCGTGCCGCCGCGGTGTCGATGAGGTCGTGCTGTTCGCCGACCTGACCAACCCGACGTCCAACGCCATCTATCAGCGGATCGGATTCGAAGCGGTCACCGAATCGGTGCGGGTCACGTTCGCGGTCGACGGCTGACCGAGGGCGCGAGCGTGCGCGAACTCCGCAGCTGTATCGGCGTGTCTGCCTGCAGACACGCACGCTTGCGGTGGTTGGTGAGCACCTCCAGGGGCCGCGTACCGTGTGTTTCGTGGCGAAGACGAAGTCCCGCACCTCAGGCCGGGTCAGCAACCGCTTCTGGAAACTGCTGGGCGCCAGCACCGACAGGGACCAGGCCCATTCGATGGCGCAGGTGGCGGCCTCCGAGGATTTTGACGAAAAGGCCGCCGAACTCGACGACGAGCAGTTGCTGAAGGCGGCGCAGCTGCTGAACCTCGACGATCTGGCGGACTCGAACGACGTCCCGCAGTTCCTCGCGATCGCCCGCGAGGCCTCCGAACGCACCACGGCGCTGCGGCCGTTCGACGTCCAGCTGCTCGGCGCGCTGCGGATGCTGGCGGGCGACGTGATCGAGATGGCCACCGGTGAGGGCAAGACGCTCTCCGGCGCGATTGCGGCGGCGGGCTATGCGATGGGCGGCAGGAACGTCCACGTCGTCACCATCAATGACTATCTGGCCCGCCGCGACGCGGAATGGATGGGCCCGCTGCTGACGGCGATGGGGTTGACGGTCGGCTGGGTCACCGCCGACTCGACGGCCGACGAGCGCCGCGCCGCCTACGAGTGCAACATCACCTACGCCTCGGTCAACGAGATCGGCTTCGACGTGCTGCGCGACCAGCTGGTCACCGATGTCGAAGACCTCGTGTCGCCGAACCCCGACGTGGCCCTGATCGACGAGGCCGATTCGGTGCTCGTCGACGAGGCGCTGGTTCCGCTGGTGCTGGCGGGCACGTCGCATCGGGAAACGCCGAAGCTCGAAATCATCCGTCTGGTAGGCGAATTGATCGCCGGTGAGGACTACGACACCGATTCGGACAGTCGCAACGTCCACCTCACCGAGGTCGGCGCGCAGAAGGTCGAGGCCAAAATGGGCGGCATCGACCTGTACTCAGAGGAACACGTGGGCACCACGCTGACCGAGGTCAACGTCGCGCTGCACGCCCACGTGCTGCTGCACCGCGACGTGCACTACATCGTCCGCGACGACGCGGTGCACCTGATCAACGCCAGCCGCGGGCGCATCGCGCAGCTGCAGCGCTGGCCCGACGGCCTGCAGGCCGCCGTCGAGGCCAAGGAGGGCATCGAGACCACGGAGACCGGCGAGGTGCTGGACACCATCACGGTGCAGGCGTTGATCAACCGGTATCCCACGGTGTGTGGCATGACCGGCACCGCGCTGGCCGCCGGAGAGCAGCTTCGGCAGTTCTACAAGCTCGGCGTCTCCCCGATACCGCCGAACAGGCCCAACATCCGCGAAGATGAGGCCGACCGCGTCTACATCACCGCCGCGGCAAAGAGCGACGGGATCGTCGAGCACATCGCAGAGGTGCACAAGACAGCGCAGCCGATCCTGGTGGGCACCCGCGACGTCGCGGAATCCGAGGAGCTGCACGAGCGACTCGTCAAGGCCGGCGTGCCCGCGGTCGTGCTGAACGCCAAGAACGACGAGGAAGAAGCCGAGGTGATCGCCGAAGCGGGCAAGCTCGGCTCGGTCACCGTCTCCACCCAGATGGCGGGCCGGGGCACGGACATCCGGCTGGGCGGGTCCGACGAGGCCGACCATGACGAGGTGGCCGAGCTCGGTGGACTGCATGTGGTCGGCACCGGCCGCCACCACACCGAGCGGCTGGACAACCAGTTGCGTGGCCGCGCTGGACGTCAGGGCGACCCCGGCTCATCGGTGTTCTTCTCCAGCTGGGAGGACGACGTGGTCGTCGCGCATCTCGACCCGGAGAAGCGCAACAAGCTGCCGACCGACACTGATGAGGACGGGCGCATCGTGAGTCCCAAGGCGGCCGGTCTGCTCGATCATGCGCAGCGGGTCGCGGAGGGTCAGCTGCTCGCGGTGCACGCCAACACGTGGCAGTTCAACGAGCTGATCGCCCAACAGCGCGCGATCCTGGTTGAGCGCCGAAACACGTTGCTGCGCACGCCAACTGCGCGTCAGGAACTGGCGGTCCGGTCTCCGGAACGCTATGAGGAGCTGTCGGAATCGCTGAGCGAAGACCGGCTGGAGCGGATCTGCAGGCAGATCATGCTCTATCACCTCGACCGCGGCTGGGCCGATCATCTTGCGTACCTGTCCGACATCAGGGAGAGCATCCACCTGCGCGCGTTGGGCCACCAGAAGCCCATTGACGAGTTCCACCGGATGGCCGTCGACGCGTTCGGTTCACTGGCCGCCGACGCGATCGAGGCCGCACAGCAGACGTTCGAGACGGCGAATGTGCTCGAGGAGGAGCAGGGCCTCGACCTGTCGAAGCTGGCCCGGCCGACGTCGACGTGGACGTACATGGTTCATGACAATCCGCTGGCCGAAGACTCCATGTCGGCACTCAGCCTGCCCGGGATTTCCCGTTAGATTTAGCGGATGAACCGCGCGCAGGGGGAGCGTGACCGCGTGGTGACGGTGCCCAACGCGCTGTCAGTCCTGCGCCTGATCCTGATTCCGGTCTTCCTGTATCTGCTGCTGGTCGCCCACGCCAACGGTTGGGCGGTGGCCCTGCTGATGTTCAGCGGATTCTCGGACTGGGCCGACGGCAAGATCGCGCGCCTCGTCGACAACCAGTCGTCGCGGCTCGGGGAGCTGCTCGATCCCGCGGTCGACCGGATCTACATGCTGACGGTGCCGCTGGCGCTCGGCTTCGCAGGCATCGTTCCGTGGTGGATCATCATCACGCTGATCGGCCGCGATGCCGTCCTGGCCGGCACACTCCCGCTGGTGCGCAGCCGTGGGCTGACGGCGCTGCCGGTCACCTACATCGGCAAGGGAGCCACGTTCGCGCTCATGTCGGCATTCCCGTTGATTCTGCTCGGGCAGTGGGATGCGCTGTGGAGCCGAGTCGTTCTCGCGTGCGGCTGGGCGTTCCTGATCTGGGGGCTCGCACTCTATCTGTGGTCGGCCGTGCTGTACCTGATCCAGGTGGGCATGGTCCTGCGCCGGATGCCGAAAGTGCACTGACGTGGTTGACGGAGCGGCTTCGGACAACCGCCGGGCGCTGGGCGGGTACGACCCGGATGCCGGGCGCAATACGCATGAGGCGGGCGCGCCGACGCTCCTCCCGGTGCCCTCGCTGCTGCGCTCGCTGCTCTCCGACCACCTCGATCCCGGCTATGCCGCGGCCGCCGAACGCCGTGCGAAGGGCCGTCCCAGGGGGCGGCTGGCCACGGGTATCTGGGAGGTGCTCGCCGCGTTCGCGATCGCGACGGTGTTCGCCTTCGCCGTCGCGCAGGCCCAGGCCACCGCGCCCGGCGTGCGGGAGACCCAGCAGGTGCTCGCGGACAGCGTGCGCTCCGCCGAGACCACCACGAATGGCGTGACGGCCCGTCGCGATGCCTTGTCCGCCGCGCTGGACGCCGAGCGCCGCAGCCGTCTCGAGGGTGACGAACGGGGGCGGCAATTGCTGGTCGGCCTTGACGGCGCGAACTTTTCGGCGGCGACCACGGCCGTCACCGGTCCGGGTCTGACGGTGAGGATCACCGATCCCGGCGTATCGAAGGACCTCAGCGACGTGTCCAAGCAACGTGTGGAGGGCAGCCGCCAGGTCATCCTCGACCGTGACCTTCAGTTGGTGGTCAACTCGCTATGGGTCAGCGGCGCCGAGGCGGTGTCTGTGGGCGGCGTCCGGATCGGCCCGAACGTGACGATCCGGCAGGCGGGCGGCGGCATCCTTGTCGATAATCAACCGATCAGCAGCCCCTACGAGATTCTCGCGGTCGGCCCGCCACACAGCATGCAGGATGTGTTCGACCGCACCCCGGGTCTGCAACGGCTGCGGCTGTTGGAGGCGTCGTATGGCGTCGTGGTCACCGTCAGCGCCACCGACACCGTGACCGTTCGCGCCGGATCGGCGCGAGATATCAACTTCGCCAAACAGATTGGGTGATCGGTCCACAACCGAGGACGGAAAATCGGAGGCACATGATCGGAATCGCCGCACTTGTCATCGGCATCGTGCTGGGCCTGGTGTTCCATCCCAGTGTGCCCGAGGTCATCCAGCCCTATTTGCCCATCGCCGTGGTCGCCGCGCTGGACGCGGTGTTCGGCGGGCTGCGGGCGTATCTGGAGCGGATCTTCGATTCGAAGGTGTTCGTGGTGTCGTTCGTGTTCAACGTGCTGGTTGCCGCGCTCATCGTCTATGTCGGCGACCAGTTGGGCGTCGGCACGCAGCTGTCGACCGCGATCATCGTGGTGCTCGGCATCCGCATCTTCGGTAACGCCGCGGCCCTGCGGCGCAGGCTCTTTGGCGCTTGACCGATGACCGACCAACCCCCGGACAACGCCGGACAGCACGAGTCCGATCAGCCAGGCCGTCACGAACTCCCCCCGGACGAGCCGGCGCCACAGATCGGCGATCTGCAGGCCGCCGGGGTTCGGGGCGTGGCACGCAGGGGACGGTCGCAGTTCGTGTTCGGAGCGCTCGGCGTGCTGCTCTGCCTCTTGCTCGGCGTGGCGATCGTCACCCAGGTTCGGCAGAACGAGTCGGGCGACTCGCTGGAGACCGCGCGGCCGGCCGACCTGCTCGTGCTGCTGGACTCGCTGCAGCAGCGGGAGGCCGCACTCAACACCGAGGTTGCCGACCTGCAGCGGACGCTGGCGTCGCTGCAGGCGTCCGGGAGCAGCGACCAGGCCGCGATCGAGAACGCCAAGTCCCGGCTGGCCGCCCTGTCGATCCTGGTCGGCACGGTGCCGGCAACGGGGCCGGGCGTGACGCTGACCATCGAGGACGCCGCGATCGGTCTGGCACCGGAAACGATGCTCGACGTGATCAACGAACTGCGCGCCGCAGGCGCGGAGGCGATGGAGATTCGCGGTGGTCAGACCGCCATCCGCGTCGGGGTGGACACCTGGGTGGTCGGCAGTCCCGGCGCGCTGGTGATCGACGGCCAAACTCTGAACCCCCCGTATACCGTTGTCGCCATTGGCGATCCACCGACCTTGGCGGCGGCGATGAACATTCCCGGTGGCGCGATGGACAGTGTCGAACGCGTGGGCGGCACGATGGTGGTACAACAATCCGACCGGGTCGACGTGACCACCTTGCGGCAACCGAAAGCCCGCCAATACGCTCAGCCCGTGAAGTGACCCCCGCCTGCAAAGAGGAGCGCCGTGAGCGAAATCCCGCCCGACCTGTACTACACCTCCGAACACGAGTGGGTCCAGCGCGTCGGTGACGACACCGTAAGGGTCGGTATCACCGATTTCGCCCAGTCGTCCCTCGGTGACGTGGTGTTCGTGCAACTGCCCGATTCCGGCGCCGACGTCACCGCGGGGGAGTCGTTCGGTGAGGTGGAGTCGACGAAGTCGGTGTCTGATCTCTACTCACCGGTGACCGCGAAAGTCGTTGCGGTCAACGGAGATCTGGAGGGCAGCCCCCAGCTGGTCAACTCCGATCCCTACGGCGGCGGTTGGCTGATCGAGTTGAAGGCCGACGCCGACGCGCTGGCCAACGAGCTCGCCGGGCTCCTGGACGCCGACGGCTACCAGGCGCTGGTGAGCGAGTGAGCGGTTGTTAAGGTGCCACCGATCGGTTCCGCCGTCTGACCGCGCCGGATCTTCAAGTTGATCCGGCGGTGGTGGACCCAACGACGACCGCAGCGCGGTACGGTCGACGAGAGACGAATGACGGCTGGACAGGGGCCCACAGCGGGCTCGGCCAGATATCGCCACAGCAGCCAGTGAGGAGCAGCGGGTGACGGATAGAAACCAGAATTCTGGGGCTGACCAGACGTCTGACGATGTCACCGTGGAGACGACATCGGTGTTCCGCGCCGACTTCCTCAACGAATTGGACGCCCCTGCAGCGGCGGGGGCCGAGGGGGCGGTCTCGGGGGTCGAAGGTCTTCCGGTCGGGTCGGCACTGCTTGTCGTCAAGCGCGGCCCGAATGCGGGGTCACGCTTCCTGCTCGACCAGCCCACGACATCGGCCGGGCGACATCCCGACAGCGACATCTTCCTCGACGACGTCACCGTCAGCCGTCGGCACGCCGAGTTCCGGCTGGAGAACGCCGAGTTCCAGGTCGTCGACGTGGGCAGCCTCAACGGCACCTACGTCAACAGGGAGCCGGTCGACTCGGCGGTGCTGGCCAACGGCGACGAGGTGCAGATCGGCAAGTTCCGGCTGGTGTTTCTGACCGGTCCCAAGACCGACGACGACAGCGGTCCGGGCACGTAGTGACCGCCCCCGACACGCCCGCACTGACCGGGATGTCGATCGGAGCGGTGCTCGATTCGCTGCGACCCGACTTCCCGGATGTGACCATCTCCAAGATCCGCTTTCTGGAGGCAGAGGGACTGGTCACGCCGGAGCGAACGGCGTCGGGATACCGGCGGTTCACCGCCTACGACTGCGCCCGCCTGCGTTTCATCCTGACTGCGCAACGGGACCAGTATTTGCCGCTCAAGGTCATCAAGGCCCAGTTGGACGCCCAGCCCGGCGGCGAACTGCCGCGCACCGGATCGCCGTACGGCGTACCGCGATTGGTGTCGGTGCCCGGCGAGCCCGCCGCGTCGGACGATCTCGGTGCTGCGGCGGTGGCGCGTACCCAGGTACGGCTGAGCCGCGAAGACCTGCTGGTCCGCTCGGGGGTGGACGACGGGCTGCTCGCCGCGCTGGTCAAGGAGGGCGTGATCACCACCGGCCCAGCCGGATTCTTCGACGAACATTCCGTGCTCATCGCCCAGTGCGCCCGTGCGCTCGCCGAATACGGAGTGGAACCGCGCCACCTGCGCGCGTTCCGGTCGGCGGCCGATCGGCAGTCCGACCTGATCGCGCAGATCGCCGGTCCGGTAGTCAAGGCAGGCAAGGCGGGCGCGCGGGATCGTGCCGACGATCTGGCGCGTGAAGTGGCTGCGCTGGCAATCACGTTGCACACGTCATTGATCAAGTCGGCCGTGCGCGACGTTCTTGATAGGTGAGGATTAGACTCGTCCTATTGGCTTCAGCGGTGCGGAGGGCAGACACAGATGGGTGAGGTTCGTGTGGTCGGCATTCGCGTGGAGCAGCCTCAGAACCAGCCAGTCTTGCTGCTCCGCGAATCCAATGGTGACCGCTATCTGCCGATTTGGATCGGACAGTCGGAGGCCGCTGCGATCGCGCTCGAGCAGCAAGGTGTCGAGCCTGCCCGTCCGCTGACCCATGACCTGATCCGAGATCTCATTGCCGCGCTTGGTCATTCGCTCAAAGAAGTGCGGATCGTCGACCTCCAGGAAGGCACCTTCTACGCCGATCTGATCTTCGATCGCGATATCAAGGTGTCTGCCAGGCCGTCGGACTCGGTGGCCATTGCGCTGCGCGTCGGCGTGCCGATCTATGTCGAGGAGGCGGTGCTCGCCGAGGCCGGCCTGCTGATTCCCGACGAGAACGACGACGAGGCTACGGGCGCGGTGCGCGAGGATGAAGTCGAAAAGTTCAAGGAATTCCTGGACAGCGTGTCACCCGACGACTTCAAGGCGACCTGATTCGCGTTGTTACCGGCGCAACATCACGGATGCGTCTCATCTGATGGTTTCGGGTTCGACACGCGGCGCGGGTTTCCGAAAACCGTGAATCGGGCAGCCATACTTTGATGGCCACGACGGGCAGTCAGGGCTCGTCGGGGAGCGTATGCTCGACACATTCGAGCTTGGGCAAACGTGGTGCGCAGCTGGTCACGTAGGCGAGTTCGATCGGCGAGAGGATTCGAGAGTGGGCGACACACCACGTCAAGAGCAGCTGGACCTTTCGTCGAACGAGGGTGCAGCGGACGCATCTGTGGCACGGCCCAGCGAACCCGTGCAGGCCGGGCTGTTCCCCGACGATTCGGTGCCGGATGAGCTCGTCGGCTATCGCGGGCCGAGCGCCTGCCAGATCGCAGGCATCACCTATCGACAGTTGGACTACTGGGCCAGGACGTCACTGGTCGTCCCGTCGATTCGCAGCGCGGCCGGCTCGGGGAGCCAGCGCCTGTACTCCTTCAAGGACATCTTGGTCCTCAAGATCGTGAAGCGTCTGCTGGACACCGGGATCTCGCTGCACAACATCCGGGTCGCGGTGGACCACCTCCGTCAGCGCGGCGTTCGCGATCTGGCCAACATCACGCTGTTCTCCGACGGCACCACCGTTTACGAGTGCACTTCGGCCGAAGAAGTGGTGGACCTGCTGCAGGGTGGCCAGGGTGTGTTCGGCATCGCCGTTTCCGGCGCGATGCGCGAGCTCACCGGCGCCATCGCCGACTTCCCCGGTGAGCGGGCCGACGGCGGCGAGTCCATCAGCGCACCCGAAGACGAGCTGGCCTCGCGACGCAAGCATCGTGACCGCAAGATCGGCTGACATCCCACGCAAATCAGCCTGCCGGTAGAATCGGCAGCGCATCGCCCTTGTGCGGGAGAGTTCCGTGACTGCCAGTCACGGACGCCGAAGGAGCAACACCTCTCCGTCAACCTCTCAGGCACCAGGACCGCATAGGGCCCCGATGCCTCTGGAAAGTGGTGTGCGTACAGCTCACCCGCCCATGGGGAAAGGCTTCTCCGCCACTCGGCGGACAGCCGAATCTCTCAGGCGCCCGGACCGGGTTGACGACAGAGGGAGAGGAACCTCAGCGGTTCCTGCCCCGAGCGTCAGGAGATAGATGTTCTCCCACGATCAACCGAACTTCGCCGACCGGCACATCGGACCCGACGCCGACGCCGTCGCCACCATGCTCAAGACCATCGGGGTGGGGTCGCTGGACGAACTCGCCGACAAGGCGCTTCCCGCGGGCATCCTCGACGCGCTGTCCGCCGACGGCGTGGCGCCCGGCCTCGACCAGTTGCCGCAGGCGGCGACCGAGGAGCAGGCGCTGGCCGAGCTGCGTGCACTCGCCGACGCCAACACCGTTGCGGTGTCGATGATCGGTCAGGGCTACTACGACACGCTGACGCCACCGGTGCTGCGGCGCAATATTCTCGAAAACCCGGCCTGGTACACGGCTTACACGCCCTACCAGCCGGAGATCAGCCAGGGCCGACTCGAGGCGCTGCTCAATTTCCAGACCATGGTCGCCGACCTGACCGGCCTCGAGGTGGCCAACGCGTCGATGCTCGACGAGGGCACCGCGGCCGCCGAGGCGATGACCCTGATGCACCGCGCGGTGCGTGGCAGTTCGAACCGGCTGGCCGTCGACAGCGATGTGTACAAACAGACCGCGGCCATTATCGCCACCCGAGCCGAACCGCTGGGCATCGAGATCGTCACCGCCGACCTGCGGCGGGGCCTGCCCGACGGCGAGTTCTTCGGGGTGATCACCCAGCTGCCCGGTGCCGGTGGAGAAGTGGTCGACTGGACCGAATTGGTGGCCGAAGCCCACGAGCGCGGTGCACTCGTCGCGATCGGTGCCGACCTGCTGGCGCTGACGCTGATCACGCCACCGGGTGAGATCGGTGCCGACGTGGCCTTCGGCAGCACCCAACGGTTCGGCGTGCCAATGGGATTCGGCGGACCGCACGCGGGATATCTGGCCGTGCACGCCAACCACGCCCGGCAGCTGCCGGGCCGGCTGGTCGGGGTGTCCGTGGACGCCGACGGATCGCCGGCCTACCGACTGTCCCTGCAGACGCGCGAGCAGCACATCCGTCGTGACAAAGCGACCAGCAATATCTGCACCGCGCAGGTTCTGCTCGCGGTGATCGCCGCGATGTACGCCAGCTATCACGGCGCCGACGGCCTCACCGGGATCGCCCGCAGGGTGCACGACCGCGCCCGCGCCGTGGCCGCCGGGCTCTCGACGGCAGGTGTCGAGGTGGAGCACGACCGCTTCTTCGACACGGTGCTGGCAAGCGTGCCGGGCCGGGCCGAAGTGGTTCGCGACGAAGCCAAGTCGCGTGGCATCAACGTCTGGCTGGTCGACGACGACCACGTCTCTGTGTCGTGCGACGAGGCGACCACGGCCGAGCACGTCGACGCCGTGCTCGCGGCGTTCGGGTCGTCACGCGGAGGCGACTTCGACGGACCCGACGTCGCCACCCGGTCGTCGGAGTTCCTTACCCATCCCGCGTTCACGCGGTACCGCACCGAGACCGAGATGATGCGCTACCTCCGGTCGCTGGCCGACAGGGATATCGCCTTGGACCGCAGCATGATTCCGCTCGGTTCGTGCACGATGAAGCTCAACGCGGCAGCGGAAATGGAGCCGATCACCTGGCCCGAGTTCGCGCGTCAGCATCCGTTCGCGCCGCACTCGGACACACCTGGCCTGCGCAAGCTGATCGGCGACCTGGAGTCCTGGCTGACGCAGCTGACCGGATACGACGCGGTGTCGCTGCAGCCCAACGCCGGCTCGCAGGGGGAGTACGCGGGCCTGCTGGCGATCCGCGCCTACCACACCGAGCGAGGTGAGCCCGACCGCGACGTCTGCCTGATCCCGTCGAGCGCGCACGGCACCAATGCCGCATCAGCGGCGCTGGCCGGGATGCGGGTCGTCGTGGTGGCGTGCCGGGCCAACGGCGACGTCGACCTCGACGATCTGCGCGCGAAGGTCGCCGAACACGCGGATCGGTTGTCCGCCTTGATGATCACCTATCCGTCGACGCACGGCGTCTACGAGCACGACATCGCAGACATCTGCGCGGCCGTGCACGAGGTCGGCGGGCAGGTCTACGTCGACGGTGCGAATCTCAATGCACTGGTGGGACTTGCGCGGCCGGGCAAGTTCGGCGGCGACGTCAGCCACCTGAACCTGCACAAGACGTTCTGCATCCCGCACGGCGGCGGAGGCCCCGGCGTCGGGCCGGTCGCGGTGCGTTCGCACCTGCAGCCGTTCCTACCGGGCCACCCGCTGGCCGACGAGCTTTCCGACGACCACACGGTGTCGTCGGCGCCGTACGGATCGGCGTCGATCCTGCCGATCACCTGGGCCTACATCCGGATGATGGGCGCCGATGGGTTGCGTGCCGCCTCGCTGACCGCGATCGCGTCGGCCAACTACATCGCCCGCCGCCTCGACGAGTACTACCCGGTGCTCTACACCGGCGAGAACGGCATGGTGGCTCACGAGTGCATCCTCGACCTGCGCGGGATCACCAAGTCCACCGGTGTCACGGTCGATGATGTGGCTAAGCGGTTGGCGGACTACGGTTTTCACGCTCCCACGATGAGCTTCCCGGTGGCGGGCACACTCATGGTCGAGCCAACGGAAAGCGAGAGCCTGGCCGAGGTGGACGCCTTCTGCGAGGCCATGATCGCCATCCGTGCCGAGATCGACCAGGTCGGCACGGGCTCGTGGCCCGTCGAGGACAATCCGCTGCGGGGAGCGCCGCACACCGCGGAGAGCCTGCTCGTCGCCGACTGGAACCATCCGTACAGCCGCGAACAGGCCGCATATCCGCTCGGCAAGAGCTTCCGGCCCAAGGTATGGCCACCCGTGCGGCGCATCGACGGCGCGTATGGTGACCGCAACCTGATGTGTTCGTGCCCACCGGTGGAGGCCTTCGCCTGATGTCTCGGATCGCCATCGCTGCCACGTTGATCGTCGTCGGCTGGTCCGCCGCGGCGGGGACGGCTCACGCGGATCCCACGCCGCCGCCTCCACCCCCGGAGCCAAAAACAACCTTCGAGGGCAGCGGTACCTATGCGGTGGGCACCGATATCGCCCCGGGCAACTACCAGTCCGCCGGTCCTGTCGAGGGATCTGTGTGCTACTGGAAACGGGTCAACGGCACCGGGATCGTCGACAACGCCATGACCAAGAAGGCGCAGGTCGTGCAGATCGACCCGACCGACACGTCGTTCACGACCAACGACTGCCAGCAGTGGCAGAAGACTGACGCTGCCCCACCGCCTCCGGCTTCCCCCGGAGACCTGCTGGGCCAGCTGGGGTCCTTTATCGGCAAGGGCATTCTGACGGGCGGCGGTCCGGGTGGCGCCTCCGGCGGCGGTTGATCCGCCTGCCGCGCTAGCCCATAAGTGTGGTGACCGCCGACGTCAGATCGGGTGATGCAGACGTCGACAGGTTCTGGTAGGTGCCGCCGCTGATCTGGGCGACCCCCTCCCACGCCGCACGGTCCGGGTCGCCACCGAAGTCGATCACATTGATCGCGATCGGTTTGGCCGGGTCGAAGGCGCGTCGGACATAGTCCTGCAGACCCGCGCCGTCAAGGCTCTGGTCGGTATGTGGGCCGGCAGTGACGACCAGGATTGAATTGGTCTGTCCCTGGCGGTATTTCGCGAGCGCATCGTCGTAGAGCATGCGCAGCGTGGTGAATGACACCGCGCCGCCGCCCGAGGCGGTCTGCCCGTCCAGCGTCGAAACCAGCGTGGCCGATCGCGGTTTGCCATCGATGGGATCCGCCAGCGGGCCCGTCGGCACCTCGGAGCGTCCTTCCACACCGTCGAAGGTCCACAACCCGACGGCCGCGGTGGGCGGCAGCGCCTGCACCCGCGCGTCTAGCGCCGCCACCACGTTGGCGAGCCGCGTCTTGCCGCCCTCCTGCGTGTTCATCGACTGGTCGAGCAGGATCGTGACGGCTGGGTTGCCCGTGGGTGCGGTCAGCGAGTTGGCCAGTGTGGCCCGCGTCGCGCTGTCGCCGACCGACAGCGGCGCCGACACCGGCGCGAAGCTGGTGACATCGCTCTGCGGCGTCTTGCCGCCGTCGGTGCGGAAGCCGAGCTTCGCTAGTTCACCCAGCTGTTCGGGCTTGCGCAGGAATCGGGCGAACTCACTGGCGGCGGTCACCTGCTCCTGCGACAGCCAGGTCCCGCTGAGCAGAACCGTCGGGTAGTCGGCCATCGCGGTCGGTCCCGGCGGAAGCCAGGACGCGACGACGTTCTTCGCATCGGGAAGCGACGTCCCGCGTTGGTAGAGCTGCTGTTCGGTGGTGACGACGGCGTGTACCGGCGCGGACGCGGGGTCGGTCGAGTTCAGCAGGGCGTCCATCGCGGTGCTTGCCTTGTTGTCGGCGAGCTTGGGCTGCGCCGACACCAGGGTGTTCACGGCGCCGGTGCCTGCGCTGGGCGCGGCTCCCGCCGGTGCCGATGCCGCCGCGACGGCCTCCGCCGCCAGATAGGAGGCGTCGCTGTCACCGCTGAACGGAAGTGCGAGGCGTAGCGAACCCCAGCCGGGAAGGTTCAACCCGTTCATCGAAGTCGGATTACTCTGCAGATCCGGTAACGTTCCCCAATTCTGCTGTGCAAGAGCGTCTTTGAGCTGCGGTCGGATAGCAATCACCACCGGCGAGCTGACCAGCGAGCGGCTGTCGCTGACGGTTTCCTCTCCCGCGACGGCCTCGAGCCGGGCCTGCGACACCGAGCTGGCGGGAATCCACAGCGCCGGTCGGTCCCCGAGTTCCGCCGGCCAGCTGTTGATGAAGCCGTTGACGACCTGGTCGGAGCCCGCCGGCTTGACGTCGATAGCGACGCACTTGTCGCCGACCGGGTTGGCGGTCTCGTTGAACTTCTTGCCCAGCGTCGAGATCTGGTCGGAGATGGACGGATCGGCGATGACCGCGACCGCTTGCTGGCCGTCCACGCATCGCGCAGAGGCGATGGTGGACCGGTCGGACAGCGCATCGCCGAAGAAGCGCCACAGGATGAACGCGGCCACCACCACGACGACGGCGACAAGCGCGCCGATGACGCCGAGGCTGATGCCCCGCCGACCGGTTTGGATCGCGCGGTGGCTACCGGTCCATTCGCCGCCTTCCCACTCTCCTGAGTGCTGCGCGCGGGACGGAGGCCGCGGCGGTGGCGCAGCGGCGGCGTACGACGGAGTTTCGGTCGCGGGCCGGAACCCGGGCTCGGCATCTTCGGGTTCGCGGTACCCCGGCTGCAGATATTCGGGTACCCCGCCGTACTCCGGCTCGGAGTAATCCGCCTCGTACTCGTCGTCGTACTCGTCGTCGTAGTCGGAGTCGTATTCGGCTTCCTGATACTCCGGCTCCCGGTAGGGAGGCTCGGGGTGTGACGGCCGCTGGTACGCGGGCTCCTCGAAGTCGGCGTCGTAATCGGCGTCGTAATCGGTCCCGCCATAGTCCGGGTGGTCGGGTTCTGGAGGGCGCACCCGGTAGCCGGTGTATTCGGACGGGGGTACCTGCGGCTGCTGCGCGAACGATTCGGTCGCATCGCCGGCATCCTCGGGGGGACGGTCTGCGGACCCCTCTGGGTCGGGAATGCTGTGCCTACCCACTCCTGCGCCTGCGTCCTCTCCGTCGGTCGATCATTGCTGGCAGATCACCAGCCACGCCGAAGTCTATCCACCCTGCGAAACATGCCGGTCAGCCACCGTTGCTGGAATTCGCAGCCTTGAACTCGCGCCTGCGCCTGTGCAGGATCGGCTCGGTGTAGCCGTTCGGTTGCTGCGCCCCCGACAGGATCAACTCCTGCGCGGCCGCAAAAGCGATGCTGGCGTCCGGGTCGGGGGCCATCGGCCGGAACTCCGGATCGGCTTCGTTCTGCTTGTCCACCACCGCGGCCATGCGGCGCAGGCTCGCCTTCACATCGTCTTCGGTGATGACGCCGTGGCGCAACCAGTTCGCCAGCAGCTGGCTGGAGATGCGCAGAGTGGCGCGGTCCTCCATCAGCGCGACGTTGTGAATGTCGGGTACCTTCGAGCAGCCGACACCGGCATCGATCCAGCGCACGACGTATCCCAGAATCGACTGGCAGTTGTTGTCGACTTCCTCGCGGATCTCCTCCGGCGCCCACGCCAGCTCCTTGGCCAGCGGAATGGTCAGCAGCTCGTCGACCGTGGTGCGGGTCTTGCCCTCGAGCTCCTTCTGCACCTCGAAGACGTCCACCTGGTGGTAGTGCATCGCGTGCAGAGTGGCGGCGGTCGGTGACGGCACCCACGCGGTGGTGGCGCCCGCCTTCGGCTGGCCGATCTTCTGCTCGACCATGTCGGCCATCAGCTCGGTCATCGCCCACATGCCCTTGCCGATCTGCGCCTTGCCGGAAAAGCCTGCGGCCAGACCGGCGTCGACGTTGGCGTCCTCGTAGGCCTTGATCCACGTGGTGCCCTTCATGGCGCCCTTGCGGATCATCGGGCGGGCCTCCATCGACGTGTGGATCTCGTCGCCGGTGCGGTCGAGGAAGCCGGTGTTGATGAACACGACGCGATCGGCGGCAGCCTTGATGCAGGCCTTCAGGTTGAGGGTGGTGCGACGCTCCTCGTCCATGATGCCGACCTTGATGGTGGTCGGCGGCAGGCCGAGCACGTCCTCGACACGTGCGAACAATTCGCAGGTGAACGCCACCTCATCGGGTCCGTGCATCTTCGGCTTGACGATGTAGATCGAACCGGTGCGGCTGTTCACCAGCGGCCCGTTCCCGTCGGTTGCTTGCAGGCCGTGCATCGCAATCAGGCTGGTGAACAACGCATCCTGGATGCCCTCGGGCACCTCGTTGCCGTCGCCGTCGACGATCGCGTCATTGGTCATCAGGTGTCCGACGTTGCGGACCAGCAGCAGGCTGCGGCCGGGCAGGATGAGTTCACCACCGTCGGGCGTAGTGAAGGTGCGGTCCTGATTGAGGATGCGGGTGAACGTCTTGCCGTCCTTGTTGACCTGCTCGGCGAGATCACCCTTGTTCAGCCCGAGCCAATTGCGGTAACCCAGCACCTTGTCGTCGGCGTCGACGGCGGCCACCGAGTCTTCGAAGTCCTGGATCGTCGTGATCGCCGACTCCAGCACGACGTCCTTGACGCCTGCCTTATCGGTGGATCCGACGGGCGACTCCGGGTCGATCAGGACCTCGATGTGCAGGCCGTTGTTGAGCAGCAACACAGACCAGGCGGGCGCACCGAGTTCTCCGGTGTAGCCGACGAACTTGTCCGGGCTTGCGAGCCCGGTGGATCCGTCGCTGACGGCAATCTGCAACTGACCGTCCTCGATCTGGATCCCTGTGACGTCGGTCCACGAGCCCGCCTCCAGCGGCACTGCCTGGTCGAGGAAATCGCGGGCATAGGCGATGACCTTGTCACCGCGAACCCTGTTGTAGCCGGACGTCTTCTCGGCGCCGTCGGACTCCGGGATGACGTCGGTGCCGTAGAGCGCGTCATACAGCGAACCCCAGCGCGCATTGGCGGCGTTGAGGGCGAACCGCGCGTTGAGCACCGGCACCACCAGCTGCGGGCCTGCGGTCGTGGTGATCTCGTCGTCGACACCGGAGGTGGTGATGGTGAAGGACCCCGGCTCCGGCTCCAGGTAGCCGATTTCGGTGAGGAACTGCTTGTAGGCCTCCGGGTCGAGCGGCTCGATGACCCGATGCCGGTGCCATTTGTCGATCTGGGCCTGCAGGTCATCGCGGCGGGCCAGCAGGTCCTGGTTCTTCGGGGTCAGATCGGCGACGACCTTGTCGACTCCCGACCAGAAGGTGTCGGGGTCGATGTCGGTGCCCGGCAGCGCCTCGTTGTTGACGAAGTCGTACAACGACTGGGCGACGCGCAGGTTCCCCACGGTCACGCGATCGGTCATATTGTTCCTCCCTCGGCCGCTAGGCGCCGCTTAGCGCACTGCCGTCGGTCCAGCTTACCCGCGAGTAGCAGCGCTAATCGCCGACAGGAGCTCATCGCACCGGCCGGCGATCGCGGCCCGCAGGGGAGCCGAGCGCGCGGCGATGCACTGCTGTGCGCGGACGTAATCCGCCCGGCCGGCCGAGGTCTCGACGGCGATCGGCTCGAACCCGTAGTCGACGAGATCGTACGGGCTGGCCCGCATGTCGAGTTCGCGTGCGTCGGCGGCCAGTTCTAAGCAATCCATCAGCAACCCGGACTCGATCAACGGACCCAGTTTGTAGCACCACTTGTACAAGTCCATGTTGGCGTGGACACACCCCGGCTGTTCCCAGCCAGACTGGTTGCTGCGCGACGGGGCACCCATGTTCCGCCGCGCGGCGGGCTCGGTGAAGAAGCGGAACGCATCGAAATGGCTGCAGCGCAAGGGCATTGACTCGACAAGCGCATCAGTCGCGGTCGCTCCGAGCCGCAGCGGCACCCGTTCGTGCCGCACCGCGGGCGCCTGGTACACCATCGCCCATTCATGCATGCCGAAGCAGTTCAAGCGAGGGGAGCGGCTCGCCGTCGCACGCAACAGACTTGTGATGAACTTCACCGTGTCGACGCGCGCGCGTAGATGCTCTTCGGTCACCGTCACGCCCGCACGATGTGGGCCGTATCCGGTGCGTCCGAGGTAGCGCCTGGCAGCGGCGCCGTCCGGGCCACCGAGCACCACTCCGAAGCCGGGATGCCAGACCCGCAGCTGGCGGGGCCGCAGGCTGTAGTAGCGGAACAGGAAGTCCCACACCGGATGTGCCTGACCGGCCCGCGCGCGGCGCAGGTGTGGCTCGAGGAACACCTCCACCCGCTCCCGGTATGCCCGCTCTCTGGTCGTCCACTCAGACTCGGCGAGCACCGATTCAGCCACCGTGTGTCCGATGGCGCATGGTGCCGACCAGGTCCTCGACCAGATCCTCCAGGGCCACCATGGCCGTCACGCTGCCGTCGTCGGCAGTGACCAGCGCGAGGTGGCTGTTGCTGCGTCGCAGCCGCGACAGCGCGTCGGGCAGCGGCAACGATGCGGGCATCAGCGGCAGCGGCCGGACCATCGACAGCTCGACTACCGCGTCGGCGTCATTCACCAGCCTCAAGATGTCCTTGATGTGGACATAGCCGATGTACCGGCCACCGCTATCGGTGACGGGGAACCGGGAATAGCCGCTTTCGTCCAGCGCTTGCTGAATCGCGCGGACGGTGGGCCCGGTGTCGGCGTCCGCCGGCACCGCGTGCACATCACTCAACGGGATGGCAACGTCGGCCACCACCCGATTGCGGATCTGCAGAGCGCGTGACAGCCGGTTGTGTTCCTCCGGGTCCAGAAGTCCCTCAGACAACGACTCGGCGATCATCTCGGAGAGCTCGACCGTCGAAACAGTGTTCTCCAGTTCGGTTTTCGCTTGCACGCCCACCGCGCGCAGCACTATGTGGGCACACCAGTCGTAGAACGCGATGACGGGACGCGCCATCCGGACCCAGAGCAGATAGGGCGGAACCAACAGCATGGCCGCCGATTCGGGCCCCGCGATCGCGATGTTCTTCGGCACCATCTCGCCCAGCAGCACATGCAGCACCACGACGATCGTGATCGCGATGACGAACGACACCGTGTGCAGGATTGCGTCGGGTACCCCGAATAAGTCGAAGGCCGGTTCGAGCAGGTGAGCCACCGCCGGCTCACCGACCCGGCCCAGCAGGATCGAGCAGACCGTGATGCCCAGCTGCGCGCCCGCCAGCATCACCGACAGGTTCTGGCCGGCCCGGATCACCGTGACCGCGCTGCGCTTGCCCTGTTCGGCGAGCGCCTCGAGGCGGTCGCGGCGCGCGGAGATCAGCGCAAACTCCGCTCCCACGAAGAACGCGTTCGCCGCGAGCAGCAACACGGTGAGCAGCACGCCGAAGATGTCGCCACCCATCAGCGGTCCCCCTCCCGGGAGTCGCCGTGGCGGCCCAGCTTCGTCAGTTCCAGAAGGTCGATGCGTCTGCCGTCCATCCGCACGACCGAGGCCAGCCAGCGAACCGGGTCGTCGGGCGGGCCGTCCGGGTCGAACGCCGAGAGCTCGACGGCTTCGCCGGGCGTGGGGATGTGGCCGAGCTCCTGCATCACCAGTCCGCCGATGGTCTCGTATTCACCCTCGGGTGCCCGGAATCCCGCGTTCTCGGCGACCTCGTCGATGCGCAACAGTCCCGACACGCGCCAGCTGTCGCGGCCCATCCGCAAGACATCGGGTGTGACGTCGTCGTGCTCGTCGCGGACGTCGCCCACGATCTCCTCGATCAGGTCTTCCATCGTGACCATGCCTGCGGTGCCGCCGTATTCGTCGGCCACCAGCACGGTTTGCAGTGCGCTGGCCCGGATCTGGGCCATCACGTCGTCTCCGTCGAGCGTCGAGGGCACCACGGGAACCGGGATCGCCAGGGCGGCCAGGTTGGTGCGCGGCCGATCGTCCGGCGGCACCTCGAAGACCTGTTTGACGTGGACCAGCCCGATCGTCTCGTCGAGATCGCCCTCCACGATCGGGAAACGTGAATAGCCGGTCTCCATCGCCATGACGACGAGGTCGGCGACGTTCTCCTCGGCCTGCAGCGCCTCGATCTTGGATCGCGGTGTCATCAGCTCCTCAGCCGTTCTCGACCCGAACGACAGCGAGCGGTCGACGAGGGCCGCCGTGATCGGGTCAAGGGCACCTCGGCGCGCCGAGTTGCGGACCAGCGAGCCCAGCTCCTGCGGCGACCGGGCCGACCGGAGCTCCTCGGCCGGCTCGATGCCCAGCCGACGAAGAATCCAGTTTGCGGTGCCGTTCGTCAGCTTGATCAGCGGTGTGAACAGCAGCGAGAAGAATACCTGCGGCCCCGACACCAGGCGAGCGGTCTCCAACGGCTTGGCCACCGCGAGGTACTGGGCGACCAGCTCGCCGAAGACCATCGACACCGATGTGGCGATCAGCAGCGACAGCGCCAAGGCGAGGCCGTCGGCAATGTCCCTGGTCAGCGACAGCTCGGCGAACACGGGCTGCAGCAGCCGGGCGATCAGCGGCTCGGCCAGGTAGCCGGTGATCAGCGTGGTCACGGAGATGCCGACCTGGGCACCGGACAGCTGGAAGGACAGCGTCTTGTGGGCCCGCTGCACCAGCTTGTCGCGCCGTCCGCCGGTGCGGGCGTTGGCGTCGACCGTGCTGCGTTCCAGGGCGGTCAGCGAGAACTCGGCCGCCACGAACACCGCCGTGCCGAGCGTGAGCAGGACGAAGGCCAGCAAGGCGAGCAGCGTGTAGGAGGCACTCATCGCGCCCTCGTCTGAATTTCGCCGGGCCGCGCGCCCGGCCGACTAGAAGAGGGTTCGGCGTCGGGTTCAGCCGAGGCCTCGGCCCGGAAGGCCCGCCCAGAATCAGGGGCCTCAACGGGTGCCTGCGGCACGAGTTGCCTTTCTGTGGTGCGTGATGGAAGCCCTATGTTAGCCGGTCGGAACGGATCGGCTGACCTGCTACCAGCCCGTCGGAAGGGGATGGCCTTCTGCGAATCCGGCGGCCGACTGCACTCCGAGCACGACCTTGTCGTGGAGCTCGGCGAGGTTCGCGGCCCCGACGTACGTGCAGGTGCTGCGCACGCCGGAGGTGATGTGGTCGAGCAGGTCCTCCACGCCGCCGCGGGACGGGTCCAGACCCATGCGTGAGGTCGAGATGCCCTCCTCGAACAGGGCCTTGCGGGCGCGGTCGAACGAGCTGTCACCCGAGGTCCGGGCCGCGACCGCCCGCTTGGACGCCATGCCGTAGCTCTCCTTGTACGGCTGGTCCTCGCGGTCGCGCATCAGGTCGCCCGGCGACTCGTAGGTGCCTGCGAACCACGATCCGATCATCACGTTGGACGCCCCCGCCGCCAGGGCCAGCGCGACGTCGCGCGGATGGCGGACGCCACCGTCGGCCCACACGTGCGCGCCGAGTTGTTTTGCCGCGACTGCACATTCGACGACCGCCGAGAACTGCGGACGGCCGACGCCGGTCATCATTCTGGTGGTGCACATGGCGCCGGGCCCGACGCCCACCTTGACGATGGACGCACCCGCGCTGATCAGGTCGCGGGTGCCCTCTGCCGACACCACGTTGCCCGCCGCGAGCGGCAGTCCGAGATCGAGCGATGACACCGCCTCGATGGCGTCGAGCATCTTGACCTGATGTCCGTGCGCGGTGTCGACGACCAGCAGGTCGATGCCGGTCTCGGCGAGCGCGCGGGCCTTGGCGCCGACGTCGCCGTTGATACCGAGGGCCGCCGCTATTCGCAGCCGGCCGTCGGCGTCGACGGCCGGGGTATAGATCCCGGCGCGGATCGCTGCGGTGCGGGTGAGCACACCGGCAAGGGCGCCGTCCGCGTCGGTCATCACCGCCACATCCACCGCCGCGTGTTCGAGCAGGTCGAACACTTTGCGAGGATCGGTGCCCACCGGGGCGGTGACGAAATCGGTGATGGCGACGTCGCGCACTCGGGCAAACCGGTCCACGCCGATGCAGTTCGCCTCGGTGACCAGGCCGATCGGCCGACCCTCGAAGACGACGACCGCGGCGCCGTGCGCGCGCTTGTGGATCAGCGCCAGAGCGTCGGACACCGAGTCGTCGGCGACAAGCGTCACCGGGGTGTCGACGACCATGTCCCGGCTCTTGACGAAATCGACGGTCGCTTTCACGGCGGCGATCGGAAGATCCTGCGGCAGAACCACAATGCCACCGCGGCGGCCCACCGTCTCGGCCATCCGCCGGCCGGCCACCGCCGTCATGTTGGCCACCACGACGGGAATGGTGGTGCCCGACCCGTCCGAGGTCGACAAGTCGACGTCGAACCGGGATGCCACGTCCGACCGACCGGGGACGATGAAAACGTCGTTGTAGGTCAGGTCATACGGTGGCGATTGGCCGTCAAGAAAACGCATCACCGACCAGTCTAGGCGGGTACTTCGGTGCGATCCCCGCTCCACAGGGTGTGGAATTTCTTGCTCGGATCGGCATCGGTGCGGCCGTACGTGTGCGCACCGAAGAAGTCCCTCAGGCCCTGGGTGAGGGCGGCGGGCAGGCGCTCGGTGCGCAGCGCGTCGTAGTACGAAAGGGCGGAGCTGAAACCAGGGATCGGGATGCCGAGCTCGGTGGCGGTGACGACGACACGGCGCCAGCTGTCGATGGCCGACTCGATCGCACTGCGGAAGTACGACGCCACGATCAGCGTGGGCAGCTCAGGGTCTTCGTCGTAGGCCTCCTTGATCCGGTTGAGGAACTTCGCCCGGATGATGCAGCCGCCGCGCCAGATGGTGGCCAGGTCGCCAGGCGTGATTCCCCAGTCGTATTCGGCGCTGCCCGCCTGAATCTGGTTGAAGCCCTGGGCATAAGCGATGATCTTCGACGCGTACAGCGCCTTGCTCACGTCCTCGGTGAACCTTGCCGCATCGGCCGGCTTCTCACCGAGATCGCCCGAAGCAAGACCTGTGGTGGCCTTGCGCTGCGCAACCGAACCCGAAAGAGCGCGGGCGAACACGGCCTCGGCGATGCCGGTGACCGGGATGCCCAGGTCGAGAGCGGACTTCACGGTCCACCGGCCGGTGCCCTTCTGCTCGGCCTCGTCGAGGATGACGTCGACCAGCGGCTTGCCCGTCTTGGCGTCGGTCTGACGCAGCACCTCCGCGGTGATCTCGATGAGGAAGCTGTCGAGGTCGCCCTTGTTCCACTCGGCGAAGATATCGGCGATCTCGCCGGCCGATTTGCCCAGGCCGTCGCGCAGCAGCTGGTAGGCCTCGCCGATGAGCTGCATGTCTGAATACTCGATGCCGTTGTGCACCATCTTCACGAAATGCCCTGCGCCGTCCGGGCCGATGTGGGTGCAGCACGGCACTCCGTCGACGTGCGCGGAGATCTCCTCAAGGAGGGGGCCAAGCGACTTGTAGGACTCCGCCGGGCCGCCCGGCATGATCGACGGGCCGTTCAGCGCGCCCTCTTCGCCGCCCGAGATGCCCGCGCCGACGAAGTGCAGACCGCGTTCCCGCATCGCTTTCTCACGACGAATCGTGTCGGTGTACAACGCATTTCCGCCGTCGATGATGATGTCGCCCTCTTCCATGGCATCGGCGAGCTCGGTGATGACGGCGTCGGTCGGCTCGCCCGCCTTGACCATGATCAGCACGCGGCGCGGCTTCTCCAATGCGGCAAGGAATTCCGGAATGGTCTTGCTTCGCACGAACTTGCCTTCCGATCCGTGATCGGCGAGCAATGCGTCGGTCTTGGCGATCGATCGGTTGTGCAGGGCCACGGTGTACCCGTGATGGGCGAAATTGCGAGCGATGTTCGACCCCATCACGGCCAGGCCCGTCACGCCGATCTGAGCGGTGCCATCGGTTCCGGAGGTTTCAGACGAGGTCATTCAGACGCCTTTCGTTGTTTTGTTGTGGCACACGGGTTTTCGACGCAGATATTCGCTATGCGATGAATAGTCGCTGGAGTTCGGTCAGCCATGGCACCGCCAGCGCGACAGTCGGCACCACGAGCACCGCAGCCGCTGCAAGATAGGCGGACATGGCCAGCGCGATGCTGTTGCCGCGACCACCGAGGCGGCGTACCCGCAGCACGGTGCTCGGCCCGCCCGCGGCCAGCGCGCCCGAGGGAGCGTGTCCCGACGCACATGCGACAAGGGCGCGGGCCAGGGGAGTGGGCCCCGCGGCGCGCACCGCGGCGTCGTCGGCGAGAAGTTCGATGAGCAACCGCACCGCGTCCAGTGCGCTGGCGCTGCGGACGAACCGCGGGAAGGCCGCGTGCACCGCGGTGAACATTTCTAGCACCAGATCGTGACGGGCGCGCAGGTGCGCACGCTCGTGACGCAGGATGGCGGTGAGCTCGCGGGGTGACAACCTGGTCAGCGTTCCCTCGCTGACCACCACGCGGCTGCGAACACCTGGAAGGCAGTACGCGAGTGGCTCTTCGACATCGAGGATGCGCAGATCGTGCACATGCGCGCCGTGCTGGAAGGCCGAGTCGTGGGACTTCGCGACGAGGTCGACGACCATCCGGTGGTGCGCCCTGCGCCGTCTGGTCGCGACCGCGACCTGCAGCACCGAGATAGCCAGCCGGGCGCCGACAACCAGGGTGAGCGCCAACACCGCCAGGTAGAGCAGCCAAAGCGGCCAGCCAAGCGCTTCGATCTCGCTGGTGATGGTCGCCGTCGGCCGACCGTCCAGTCCGGGTACGAACAGCCGGCTGGCTATGGCGATGCCTGCGCTGAATGCCGACAGCACCGCCGCCAATGCGATGGACTGCCAGAGCACGACCGCCGCCCGAGGTGCCCGCATCGGCCATGTCGCACGCGCCAACACGGCCGGAACGGGTCCGACCAGGAGGAGCGCGACGAGAGTGAAGGCCAGCGCGGACACGCTGTCAGTCTCCCTCAGGGAGCGCCCGCACCGCCACTAGACGGGGGCATTTCGTGCTTGGTCTCCAACTCGGCGAGCGCGCGCCGCAACGCGGCCGCCTCGTCGGCGCCGACCCGCTCGACGAAGTGCACCAGAGCGGCTTCCCGGCTGCCCGAATCCGAGGCCTGGTCGAGTGCGTCGACCATCAGCCCGGCGACCAGCTCGTCGCGGCCGCGCGTCGGCGCGTACCTGTGCGCACGGTCGTCGCGATGCTGGACCACAAGGTTCTTCTTCGCCAGCCGCTGAAGCACAGTCATGATCGTGGTGTACGCGAGGTCTCGTTCGGCCGACAATGCCTCGTGTACCTGGCGCACGGTTTGGGGCTCGCGCGACGACCACAGGTGGTCCATCACCGCGCGTTCCAGATCTCCTAGACGCGTCAACTTGGCCATGTTCCGCTCATCTCCAAAACAGCGATCCTTTCAGGGTACTACGGGGTTACTACCGTGCGTCGTATCCGAATCGGAGTGCCCACCATTCCGGTTCGGCACGCGGCGTTGGCGCCGCTCATGGCACCTTTGGCGGCACGCTTGTGAGTCCAGTCACAGGGTGTAGCCCGACACCGTCCCACAGCTATAGTAAGGCTAACCTAACTCACGGGAGGCGTCATGACGGTCGAGGTCGGCGACCCACTCATTGCACGCATGGCGATCGCGCGGACGCTGCCTTTGCACGGGTCCAGCCGGCGCCTGCGCGGGCTTTATCCCGAATGTCCGAGGGTGTACGGCGTTGCGGTGATGTCGGACCTGACCCGGCGGCGGTGGTGGCCGCTGGCGGAGTCACTGAACACCGATCGGCTGCACAACATGTTCGAGATCGCCGCACTCGAGATGGACAGCCCGGTGGCCGCCACCCAGCAGCTGGCGGCCACCCTGGCCCACGTCGTCATCGGGCGCGTTATTCCGCTGGTCGCACTTGAGGGGCGGGCCTGGGACACCGGCCTGGAGAATCTCTGGGTGCACGTCGACTCCGAGGGCGCGATCGACTGGGTGGGCGTCGTTGATCCGACGCTGCGGGCACTGCCGGACGATCCGTTCTTCGGCGACCGCGCGGCAGGTGCCGCGCAGTCCGCCCGCGACGGAGTCGTGCGCCTGCCAAGCGAAGCGGCGTTGGCGACCTGGGTTGCCCACCGCAGCCACCGGGCCCTGGCGCCGTTGTTCACCCGACTCTTCGACATCAGCGGTGGGGCAATCTCACTGGCGTCGATGTGGCACAACGTCGGGGCGGCCGTGGTGGGGGCCGCGACGCACGTTCCGTTGTTGGCCGGGTCGAGCGAGATCACCAGCATGCGCCGCGGGCAGGCCGTGCTCGACGCGCTCGTCGGTTTCGGGCTGCCTGTGCGCGGCGGATCCCGGCCGCGCGCGGGGAAGGGCTTGCTCAATTAGGACAGGCTTGCCTATCCTAATTTCGGATCCACCCGACCGAGCCGGAGTCCTGAGGGCTGCAGAGACCCCCGGTCCACTCGAGGGCGGGTCCCGCGCTACCAGTGCGGGGCCCGCCCGAACACTATTGGCGCCGCTCAGGGCTTGTCGACGGCGCCGCCGCTATTGGCCCAGTCACCGAAACCGCCGAGGTTGTAGACCTCGCCGTAACCCATCTCCTTGAGCGCCTGACCCGCCAGCGCCGCGCGCCCACCGGCCGCGCAATAGACGATGACGGGCCTGTCCTTGGCGAAACCCTTCTCGAAATACGGCGACTGCGGGTCGGCCTTGAACTCCACCATCCCGCGCGGGATGTGGACGGCACCCGCGACCTTGCCGCTCTGCTCGACCTCGGCGGCATCACGCACGTCGACGACCAGGGCGCCGTCGGCTATCTTCTGTTTCGCCTCCTCGACCGTGACGCGCGGCACGACCTGATTGGCGGCTTCCACTAGCTCTTTGACACTTTTGGGCATGCTCGACGGTAACGCCAGGCCCGCTACGCGCCTAGGGGCTTCACCGTGTAAACACATGGACGTGTCATTTGCGCCCCTGCCCGACATCGGCAAAGGTTTCGACAGCGAACTCGGGCTGAAGTACGTCGAGCTCACTCCCGACGGCGGACGAGCCCAGCTCGAGATACACGACAAACTGCTGCAGCCCGCGGGCATCGTGCACGGCGGCGTCTACTGCTCCATCGTCGAAAGCCTGGCGAGTATCTCCGGAGCGGTCTGGTTGTCCGAGAACGGCGGTGGAAACGTCGTCGGCGTCAACAACAACACCGACTTCCTGCGCGCGATCTCCTCGGGCACCGTGACAGCCGTGTCGACGCCGATCCATCGGGGGCGCCGACAGCAGCTGTGGTTGATCACCCTCACCAACGACGAAGACCGCGTCGTCGCCCGCGGCCAAGTGCGCCTTCAGAACCTGCCTCCGGAGTAGCGCCGGGATCGCGTGCACTGCCGATTGCGGCGTGTCATGGCAATATCCCGCACATGCTGTTGACCCCGCACGAACAGGACCGGCTGCTGCTGTCATATGCCGCCGAGCTTGCGCGTCGCCGGCAAGCGCGCGGCCTCAAGCTCAACCACCCCGAAGCAGTCGCGGTGATCACCGACCACCTGCTCGAGGGTGCCCGTGACGGCCGGACGGTGGCGCAGTTGATGGTCAGCGGGCGGGAGGTGCTCGGCCGCCAGGACGTCATGGAGGGTGTCCCCGAGATGCTGCATGACGTACAGGTGGAGGCGACGTTCCCGGACGGCACGAAACTGGTCACCGTCCACCACCCGATCGCGTAGACACCATGATTCCCGGCGAAATCCTCTACGGCGACGGTGATATCGCCATCAATCCAGGCGCGCAACGAGTCACGATGGACGTTGTCAACACCGGTGATCGCCCGGTGCAGGTTGGCAGCCACGTCCACCTACCTCAGGCCAACGGCGCACTCGATTTCGACCGCACTGCCGCGCACGGCCACCGACTCGACATCCCTGCGGGCACTGCGGTTCGTTTTGAACCCGGTGTGGTTCAGCATGTTTCGCTGGTTCCCCTGAACGGAACCCGCGAGGTGCACGGGCTGAGCCTGAATCCACCGGGCCCATTGGACGCCTCATGACCGACCTCTCGAGAGCGCGCTACACCGCGCTGTTCGGGCCGACCACCGGCGACCGGATCCGGCTCGCCGACACCGACCTGTTCGTGGAGATCACCGAGGACCGCAGCGGTGGCCCGGGACTGGCGGGCGATGAGGCGGTGTTCGGCGGAGGCAAGGTGCTCCGCGAGTCGATGGGCCAGGGCCGGGTGACACGGGCCGACGGCGCGCCGGACACCGTCATCACCGGTGTGGTGATCATCGACTACTGGGGAATCATCAAGGCCGACATCGGTATTCGCGACGGTCGGATCGCGGCGATCAGCAAGGCGGGCAACCCGGACACCATGACCGGCGTGCACCCCGACTTGGTCGTAGGTCCGTCGACGGAGATCATCGCGGGCAACGGCCGAATCGTGACGGCAGGCGCCATCGACTGCCACGTCCACCTGATCTGTCCCCAGATCATGGAGGAGGCGCTCGGTGGCGGCATCACCACCATCATCGCCGGCGGAACCGGGCCCGCCGAGGGAAGCAAGGCCACCACCGTTACTCCCGGCGCATGGCATCTGGCGCGGATCCTCGAGTCTCTGGACAGCTGGCCCATGAACATCGCCCTGCTGGGTAAGGGCAACACCGTCAGCGAAGAAGCGATGTGGGAGCAACTGCGCGGTGGCGCAGCGGGATTCAAGCTCCACGAGGACTGGGGCACCACCCCCGCGGCGATCGACGCGTGTCTGAAGGTCGCCGATGCATCCGGTGTGCAGGTCAACATCCACACCGACACCCTCAACGAGATGGGCTTCGTGGAGGACACACTGGGCGCCATCGGCGGCCGGTCCATCCACGCCTACCACACCGAGGGCGCGGGCGGCGGCCATGCGCCCGACATCATCACCGTGGCCGCCGAAGGGCATGTGCTACCGAGTTCGACCAATCCGACCCGCCCGCACACCGTCAACACACTCGACGAACACCTCGACATGCTGATGGTGTGTCACCACCTGAACCCCAGCGTCCCCGAGGATCTCGCGTTCGCCGAAAGCCGCATCAGGCCGTCGACGATCGCCGCCGAGGACCTGCTGCACGACATCGGCGCCATCTCGATGATCGGCAGCGACGCGCAGGCGATGGGCCGGATCGGTGAGGTCGTGCTGCGCACCTGGCAGACCGCGCACGTGATGAAGCGTCGCCGGGGCGCACTCGAAGGTGACGGTGCGTCGGACAACACCCGCGCTCGCCGCTACGTGGCGAAATACACCATCTGCCCGGCGATTACGCACGGACTGGACACCGAGATCGGCTCCATCGAAGTCGGCAAGCTCGCCGACCTCGTACTGTGGGAGCCCGCGTTCTTCGGGGTGCGCCCGCACGCCGTGATCAAGGGCGGCATGATCGCTTGGGCGGCCATGGGGGATGCGAACGCCTCCATCCCGACACCGCAACCGGTGTTGCCGCGGCCGATGTTCGGCGCAGCGCCCGCGGCGGCGGCGGCCACGTCGGTGCACTTCGTGTCCCAGCAGGCGCTCGACGACAACCTGGCCGACCGGCTGGCAGTCAGCCGCCGGCTCATGCCGGTCACGGACGTCAGGAAGATCGGCAAGACCGACATGCCCCTCAACGACGCACAGCCGCGCATCGAAGTGGATCCCGACACGTTCACGGTGCGCATCGACGGCGAGGTCTGGCAGGAGCAGCCCGCCGCCGAACTGCCCATGGCCCAACGGTATTTCCTGTTCTGATGACGAGTTTGACAACGCTGCTGGCACTGGCGGATTCCCGGCTGCCGACCGGCGGACACGTGCACTCCGGCGGTGTCGAAGAAGCGGTGACCAGCGGTCTGGTCGTCGACCTCGCCACCTTGAGGGCATTTCTCCGCCGTCGGGTCGCCACCCAGGGACTGGTGACGGCATCGCTCGCGGCCGCGGTGCATGCCGGCTGGCTCTCGTTCGCAGCCGCAGATCGTGAAACCGATGCCCGCACACCGGCCCCCGCGGCGCGGCGGGCATCTCGCGCCCAGGGCCGCGGCCTGGCAAGGCTCGCGCGCCGGGTGTGGCCCGATCATGACTGGGACGCGCTGGGCGCCACCCCGCACCTATCCGTGGCGGCGGGCGCGGTCGGAGCCGCCAGTGGCATGACCGCGCAGCACACCGCGTTGTCCGTCGTCTACACCACGATGACCGGCTCGGCGACAGCCGCTCAACGGCTGCTGGCTCTCGACCCCGGCGACGTCGCTGCGTTGACCTTCGAGTTGTCCGCGATATGTGACCAGATTGCCGATCTGGCCTGCAAGGAACTCGCCGATCTGTCCGACCCGCTGCTCGACGTGCTGGCCCAGCGGCACAGCGAACGCGAACGTCCCCTTTTCGTTTCTTGAAAGGCCGAATACCGCACATGCCACCGCATTTCATCGACGGAGAGCCGCATCAGCACAACGCCCGTCCGAAACGGCAACGGACAGCGGGGGAGCCGTTGCGCATCGGCATCGGTGGCCCCGTCGGGTCGGGGAAAACCGCACTGGTCGCAGCGTTGTGCCGCGAGTTGCGTGACGGGCTGTCACTGGCGGTGCTGACCAACGACATCTACACGACCGAGGATGCCGACTTTCTGCGCAAGCATGCGGTGCTTCCCGATCACCGCATCGCGGCCGTGCAGACGGGAGGGTGTCCGCACACCGCGATCCGTGACGACATCACCGCCAATCTCGATGCCATCGAAGACCTGATCGCCGAGCACGACGGACTCGACCTGATCCTGGTGGAGTCGGGCGGCGACAACCTGACCGCCACGTTCTCCTCGGGGCTGGTCGATGTTCAGATATTCGTCGTCGACGTCGCCGGCGGCGACAAGGTGCCACGCAAGGGCGGGCCCGGCGTGACCTTTTCCGACCTGCTGGTGGTCAACAAGACCGACCTGGCGCCGATGGTCGGCGCCGATCTCGACGTGATGCGTCGCGACGCCGCCGCGGCCCGCGGTGACCGGCCGACGGTGTTGATATCGCTCACCGACGATCCCTCGGCCGGCCCCGTACAAGCCTGGGTGCGCGACCAGCTTCGGATCGCCCAGGCCGTTCTCCGATAATGCATTCGGATGTCCTGATCGTCGCCCGGCACGACCGGCAGCCGCGGATCGAGTGCGCGGGTGGTCTCGCCGCGCGTGCCACCGAACCGGACACCGTGCACCTCGTTTCGGCCGCGGCGACACCGCTGGGCGGTGACACCATCACGATTCGGGTGATCGTCGAGCCGGGCGCGCGACTGCGGCTGCGAAGCGCCGCAGCGACGATGACGCTACCCAGCCGCACCACCGCAGAGTCGACCGCGCAGTGGTCCATCGAGGTGGCCGGTGACCTCGATCTCGATCCGCAGCCCACCGTCGTCGCGGGCGGATCCCGGCACACGTCGTCGACTCGGCTGTCGGTGGCCGGATCCGGTCGAGTCAGGCTCCGCGAACGCGTTCAGATCGGCAGAACCGATGAACGACGGGGCTATTGGTCGGGCTCGCTGCACGCCGACGTCGACGGAGAACCCCTACTGCGCCATCGCATCGAACTCGGTGCCGAGTCGGCGACCCATGACGCCCTCGGCGCACCGCTGGCGTCGGTCAGCGAGCTGCGCTACCCCGATATCGCGTCCGACGCGTTGGGCACCGTGCTCGTTTTGGCCGACGGAGGTTGCCTTGCCACCTGGCAGGGCGACCGACTCTAGCTCGCGGCCTTCTCACCCTCCGTAGAGGCGGCGATCTCCTCGAGTTCCTCGATTCGGGTGCGGGCGTAGGCCTGCTGCTCGGTGATGTAGAGATTTCCACGAGCGCGGCCGAGGAACGTCACCGTCCACGACAGCAACGTGGTGATCTTGCGCCGGAATCCGACGAGATAGACCAGATGCAGCACCAGCCACGCCAGCCAGGCGATGAAGCCGCCAAATTCAAGCGGGCCGATCTGTGCCACCGCGGAGAATCGCGACACAGTCGCCATCGATCCCTTGTCGAAATACTCGAACGGCTCACGCTCGAAGGGGTCGGCACCCCTGAGTTCGGCCTTGATCGCGGAGCCCACGTACTTTCCACCCTGGATGGCGCCCTGTGCCATGCCCGGCACGCCCTCGACGGCGGCCATGTCGCCGATCACGAATACGTTCGGGTATCCCGGAATCGACAAGTCCGGCATCACCTTTACCCGTCCGGCTCTATCGATTTCCACATCCGATTGCGCCGCAAGGTCGCGACCCAGTGGACTGGCCGACACTCCGGCCGACCACACCTTGGTCGCGCATTCGATACGGCGCGTGGAGCCGTCGGAATCCTTGACAGTGATGCCGTTGCGGTCGACGTCGGTGACCATGGCGTTGAGCTGGATCTCGACGCCCATCTTCTCCAGCCGCGCCTGCGCCTTCTTGCCGAGCTTCTCTCCCATCGGAGGCAGCACCGCCGGCGCGGCGTCCAGCAGGATCACCCGCGCCTTCGTGGAATCGATGTGACGGAACGCACCCTTGAGGGTGTGATCGGAGAGTTCGGCGATCTGTCCGGCCATTTCCACGCCGGTCGGACCGGCACCGACGACAGTGAAGGTCAGCAGCTTTTCCCGTCGTGCCGGGTCGCTGGACCGCTCGGCCTGCTCGAAGGCGCCGACGATGCGACCACGCAACTCCAGCGCGTCGTCGATCGACTTCATGCCCGGCGCGAACTCGGCGAAATGGTCGTTGCCGAAGTAGGACTGGCCCGCGCCCGCTGCGATGATCAGCGTGTCGTAGGGGGTGATGTAGCTGTGACCGAGCAGTTCCGACCGCACAGTTTTTTTCGCCAGGTCTACGTGGGTGGCTTCGCCCAGTAGCACCTGAGCATTCTTCTGCTTGCGCAGGATCATCCGGGTGGGCGGCGCAATCTCACCTGAGGCGATGATGCCGGTCGCCACCTGATACAGCAGCGGCTGGAACAGGTGGTGCGTGGTCTTGGCAATGATCTTGATGTCGGCGTCAGCGCGTTTGAGGGCCTTGGCGGCAGTCAAGCCGCCGAAACCCGACCCGATGATGACAACTCTGTGCCTGTCGGACGGGGTAGCTCCGGGGTGGCTCATCAGCTGCTCCTGGATGGACGTCGTCACGTCTAGTACAGCGTCTACCGTAGTCGCCCGCATCCCGTCCAGAGCGGACAACTCCGTGAGATTTGCCACGTTAAAGCATGTTTATCCGCCGAGGAGCGGCTTCAACTTCTCGGCCACCGCGGTAATACCCCCTGGGTGGTACCCGTTGATGTTGGTAACCGGGCTCAGGATGACGCCATCGATTCCGGCGTCGAGGACCTTCGACTTGATTTGATCGGCGACCTGTTCGGGGGAGCCGAACGCCGCCTGCTGCTTGAAGTCATCGGGAATCATGTCGGCGGTCACGTTCTCGTCGATCACAGCCAGCACCAGCATGCTGGTCTCCAAGGTCGACGGGTCGCGGCCGATCTCCTCGCACCGCTCCTTGACGACCTGCACCTTGCGGGGCAGCTCGTCGAAGCCTGCGATGACGTTGAGGTGGTCGAAGTGCCTGACCGCCAACGGAATCGTCTTCTTCTCGCCACTGCCACCGATCATCAGGGGGATGTGGTCCCGGAAGCGCGGTTCGGCCATCGCCTCCCGGGTGCGGTAGTACTTCCCGTTGACGGTCGGCCGTTCACCCTTGAGCATCGGCAGGATGATCTGCAGCGCCTCGTCGAGCTTGTTGAAACGGTCGGTGAAGGTGCCGAACTCATACCCGAGCTGGTCGTGCTCGAGTTCGAACCATCCGGTGCCAATGCCGAGGATGGCCCGCCCCTGGCTCGTCACGTCCAGCGTGGTGATGGCCTTGGCAAGCAGGGTGGGGTTGCGGTAGGTGTTGCCGGTGACGAGGGTGCCCAGCTGGACGCGCTCGGTAGCCGTCGAGAGAGCACCCAGCGCCGTGTAGGCCTCGAGCATCGGCTGGTCGGGCGTACCGAGTCCGGGCAGCTGATAGAAGTGGTCCATCACGAAGACCGAATCGAAGCCTGCGGCCTCGGCTTCCTGCGCCTGCGCGATGACGGTGGGGAAGAGTTCGGCGACGCCCGTGCCGTAGGAGAAATTGGGGATCTGAAGTCCGAGTTTGATGCTCACGCCTTTACGTAACCACAACTAAGCGGGGCCTTCACCCCGTTTAGCTTCGGGCGAACGCGGGAATATCAGCCCAGGCTGGCGAGCGCGCCGGTGCTGACGTGCATCGTCTGCCCGGTGATATGACGGGCCGCGGGAGTGCTCAAGAAGAGTGCGAGGCGTGCAATCTCGGCGGCGACCGGTGCCGCGCTGCCGAGGCCGGCATAGCCCTCCTGGGCGCTGCGGCCGGAGGCGACCGCGTTGACGGTGATGCCACGGGTGCCGAAGTGGGTGGCCTGTCCCTCGGTCCAATTCGATACGGCCGCCTTGATCGCGGCGTCGGCGCCGCCCTCTCGCGGGTTCTCCGGGACAACGCTGACGATCGAACCACCCGAGCGCAGGTGATCACCGACGGTCTGGACGGTCAGCACCGTCGAGAGCATCGTGGCGTCGAGCGCGTTGCGCCATGCTGCCGCGTGGTCGGCCAGGGTGAAGGTGCGCGGATCGCCGGCCTCCCACATCGGGGCGGGCACGTTGACGATGGTGTCGAGGTGATGCGGGAACAGGCCGCGGGCCTCTTCGAGGCTGGCGGGGTCGGTGTTGTCGCACACGATCGCGTCGACGTCGAGTTCCTTGGCGGCAACCTCGAGGTCGTCGCGGCGGGCGCCGCTGATCACGACTCGGTGGCCCGCATCCCGGAAGCCCTCCGCGATCGTGCGTCCAAGATCGGTGTCCCCGCCGGTGACCAGCACCTCCATCGCCATGACCTCCTGTTAGCGCGGGATCTCCGCTCGTCGTGGCGGCGATCCGCCGACGATGTTACTGGACGGTAGCTATTCGGCGAAACTAGACGCGCACATCCGTTATGCGGGGCGCTCCACCTGGGATGCTTTGGTGACCTAGGGTTTGGGCCGTGTCGACATTCTCGCCACTCACGCTCGATTTTTCGGTCGTTCCGGTCCTGGGACTGGCCGACGACGCAGGTTTCACCAAACCTTGACGACTAGGCCCGCGCTGCCGCGCTGGATCTACCTCCCCGCCGCAGTCGGGGCGCTGTTCGTCGTGCTGCCGCTCGTGGCGGTGATCGTCAAGGTGGACTGGCCGCACTTCTGGACGCTGATCTCCAGCGAATCCTCTCGCACCGCCCTGGTGTTGAGCCTCAAGACGGCGGCGGCGAGCACGCTGCTGTGCGTGTTGCTCGGGGTTCCGATGGCGCTCGTGCTCGCCCGAAACGACGGCCGGGCGGTTCAGCTGGTTCGCCCGATCCTCCTGCTGCCCCTCGTGCTGCCGCCGGTAGTGGGCGGCATCGCCCTGCTGTACGCGTTCGGCCGGCTGGGGTTGATCGGACAGTACCTCGACGCTGCGGGTATCAGGATCGCGTTCACGACGACGGCGGTCGTGCTGGCGCAGACCTTTGTCTCACTGCCCTTTCTGGTCATCGCGCTTGAGGGAGCCGCACGCACCGCGGGCCATGACTACGACGTGGTGGCGGCCACGCTGGGCGCACGACCGACGACGGTGTGGTGGCGGGTGTCCCTCCCGCTTCTGGCACCCGGCCTGGTCTCGGGGGCGGTGCTGGCATTCGCCCGCTCGCTGGGCGAGTTCGGGGCCACGCTGACGTTCGCGGGGTCCCGTCAGGGGGTCACCCGGACGCTACCGCTGGAGATCTACCTGCAGCGCGAATCCGATGCCGACGCGGCCGTCGCGCTGTCGGTGCTGTTGGTCGCGGTCGCAGCCGTCGTCGTGCTTGGGCTCGGTGTCCGCAGGCTGCGGACGGGAGCCTCGATGGCCGGGAGCGCCGCATGACCGGTATGCACCTGCGCGCGGTGATCGACGACCGCGGCCTCGACATCGAATTCTCAATCGCCGCAGGCGAAGTGCTGGCCGTGCTGGGTCCCAACGGCTCGGGCAAGTCCACGACGATGCACGTGATCGCGGGCCTGGTGCGGCCCGACACTGGCTTGGTGCGACTCGGCGACAGGGTGCTCACCGACACGGCAGCCGGCGTGTTCGTGCCCACTTACGCGCGCCGCGTCGGCCTGCTCCTGCAGGGGGCGCTGCTCTTTCCACACCTCAATGTCGCTGCCAATGTGGCGTTCGCGCCGCGCAGCGGGCACAGCAAACGGCCTCGGCGGGAGGCCCGCGCGACGGCTGCGCACTGGCTGGCGCAGGTCGACGCCGGCGACCTCGCCGATCGAATGCCGCGGCAGCTGTCCGGGGGCCAGGCCCAGCGCGTAGCCCTGGCCCGGGCACTGGCGGCAGACCCGGATGTGCTTCTGCTCGACGAACCGCTTGCCGGTCTCGACGTCTCCACCGCGTCCGCAATGCGAAAGCTGTTGCGTGACAAGCTGAGCCGTGACGGTCGGTCCGCCGTGCTGATCACCCACGATCTGCTCGACGTACTGACCCTCGCCGACCGGGTGTTGATCCTGGAGTCGGGCAAGATCGTCGAAACCGGTTCTGCGGCATCGGTATTGGCCGCACCTCGCAGCCGGTTCGGCGCGCGGTTCGCCGGGGTGAATCTCGTCAGCGGAACCGCAGGGCCCAACGGTGCGCTCAACACGGAGTGGGGCGCCGCGTGGCATGGCAGCCCCGCACCGGATGTGGTCGTCGGGCAGGCCGCCGTCGCGGTCTTCACACCTGCCGCCGTCGCCGTCTACCGCGACAAGCCGCATGGCAGCCCGAGAAACGCGCTCGAGGTTACCGTCGCCGAGTTGGACAGCAGGGGGCCCGCCATTCGCGTGCGCGCCGACGAGCAACCCGACGGCGCGCCCGGCCTGGCCGCCGACATCACGGCCGAGTCCGCAGCCGATCTGCGGGTGGCGCCGGGAGAGCGTGTCTACTTCTCGGTCAAAGCGCAGGAGATCACGGTTCACCCGAGCTCGTAACGGCGGGTCGCCACGTGTCGATCTACTGACGAGAGCTCGCGCACGCCGCGCGAGCAGCTTTTCGCGCCAGCAATCTTTGGACTAGGCGCTAGCACCTGTTATGCTGCTATCAGCAACTTCACAGTTAAACACTCTAAGACCGACTCACACTTGCGTCACGACGGTAACACTGTAGTTTCGTCAGCATGGATGAGCCGGAAGCGATCCCTGAACGCCGCAAGCGCCGCGCGAAGACGCTGGCGATGGCCGCGCTGACCGGTGCCACGGTGGTGGCCCTTGCGCTGCCGTCCGTGGCCCAAGCCGACCCGGAGCCGTCGCCCCCCGCGCCGAACCCGCCGGCCCCCTCGGGCAACACATTCCTCGAGGGGCCGCCGGCAGATCCCAACGCACCACCTCCGGTGGGAGCACCAGCACCGGCGCCTGCCGATCCCAATGCTGCGCCCGTCGCGGATCCCAACGCGCCCGCCGCCGATCCCAACGCGCCGCCGCCGGCGCCCGCCCCGGAGCCGGGCCGGATCGACAACGCCGCGGGCGGCTTCAGCTACCTGTTGCCCGCAGGGTGGAAGGTTGCCGACGCCAGGCAGTTGTCCTACGGCCAGGCCTTGCTGACCAAGGCCACTGCCGAGGACGCCACACCTGCACAACCAGGCCAGCAACAACAAGGCGCGACCCAGCCTCCGAACGACACCAGCGTCCTGCTCGGCAGGCTGGACATGAAGCTGTTCGCAGGCGCGGAAGCCGACAACGCCAAGGCCGCGGCCCGGCTCGCCTCCGATATGGGCGAGTTCTTCATGCCGTTCCCCGGCACCCGGATCAATCAGGAGAACACCGGACTCACCGCGGGCGATATGCCGGGTGCCGCAAGCTCGTACGACGTGAAGTTCACCGACACCACCAAGCCCAACGGTCAGATCTGGGCCGGCGTGGTGGGCAATGCCACACCGACCGTGGCGCCGGGCCAGCCGTTGGCGCCGCGCGGCCAGCGCAACGAGCGGTGGTTCGTGGTGTGGCTCGGGTCGGCGAACAATCCGGTGGACAAGGCCGCCGCGGCTACGCTCGCCTCGTCCATCCGGCCGTGGAGTCCGCCACCACCACCGCCACCGCCGGAGGGGGACGCTCCGGCGGATCCCAACGCGGCGCCCGCGGATCCGAATGCGCCGGCCCCGAACGGTGCACCGGCGCGGTCGCCGGTCGGAGTGGGCGTCCCCGTCGACCCGGCCAACGCGCCCGGGATGATGCCTGCCGGGTAACGACCAAGGCGACGCGGCCGACCCACATTTCGGGTCGGCCGCTTCGTTTTCCCGTTTGTGATCTTGTTCGTCCCGATTCGGCTGCCGAATCGTTACGCTCTGGGGGTAAACCGGATGGTGGCCCAGCGGCCACGCCGGGCGGCGACAGGCAGGAGATCCCGGAGATGGATGCGATTGCAGCGACCGAGTTGCTCGCTCGGTCAACAACAATGACCAGCGTTGGCTGGATCGGCTACATCATCATCGGAGCGATCGCCGGCTGGATCGCCGGCAAGATCGTCAAGGGCGGCGGCTCGGGCATCGTGATGAACATCGTCATCGGCATCATCGGTGCGTTGATAGGCGGCTTCCTGCTCAGCTTCTTCCTCAACACCGCCGGCGGCGGTTGGTGGTTCACGCTGTTCACCGCGATCCTGGGATCGGTGATTCTGCTGTGGATCGTCGGGATGGTGCAACGCAAAACCTAGACCGCGTTAACCCGTTGGCCTGCGGCCGTATTCGACGGCCGTGGGCCTCTTAGGTCACCATGGGGTGATGACCACCGACTCGTCGATGAGCGCGTGGCGGGTCCGCAGCCCCGGTCCGATGCGCACGCGTCCGCTCGAATGCGTCACTGTTCCGGTGCCGTCGCCCGCGCGCGATGAGCTACTCGTCGCGGTACGGGCATGCGGCGTGTGCCGCACCGATCTGCACGTCTCCGAGGGCGACCTACCCGTGCACCGTCCGAACGTCATACCTGGGCACGAAGTCGTCGGGGAGGTCGTGGCGCTGGGACCCGACGCCGACGGCGAATTCCAGGTCGGCGACCGCGTCGGCGTCGCGTGGCTGCGCCATACCTGTGGGCAGTGCAGGTTCTGCCTCCGCGGACAGGAAAACCTGTGTCCACAGTCGCGCTACACAGGCTGGGACGCCGACGGTGGTTACGCCGAATTCACCACGGTCCCATCCGCTTTCGCCTATCGACTGCCAACGGGATATTCCGATATCGAATTGGCACCGCTGTTGTGCGCGGGCATCATCGGCTATCGCTCGCTGATGCGCGCCGACCTTCCCCCCGGTGGACGGCTGGGCATCTACGGGTTCGGTGGAAGCGCACATATCACCGCCCAGGTGGCACTCGCGCAAGGCGCGGAGGTGCATGTGATGACGCGCGGCGCTGCCGCGCGCGAGTTGGCGCTCGGGCTGGGGGCGGCGTCGGCTCAGGGTGCCGACGACCGTCCGCCGGTCCAGCTGGATGCCGCCATTCTGTTCGCACCGGTGGGCGATCTGGTGCTGCCCGCTCTGGAGGCGCTCGACCGTGGCGGCACCCTGGCCGTCGCGGGCATCTACCTCAGCGACATCCCGACGCTGAACTACGAACGGCATTTGTTCTTCGAACGCCAACTGCGCTCGGTAACCTCCAACACCCGTGAGGACGCCCGGGAGTTCCTCGCCTTTGCAGATCGCCATCGGATCACCGTCACGACGCCGGAGTATCCGCTCAGCCGTGCCGACGAGGCCCTTGCCGATCTGTCCGCCGGCCGGGTTTCCGGCGCCGCCGTGCTGCGGATGTAGCGGATGGTTCAGAGTGCCGCGAGCGCCGCACCCAGCCGACCCTCGAGGTCGCCACGGCCGTAGCGGTACATCGGCCCTGACCCATCGGAGATCACCAGGCGCAGTCGCGCGACACCGCGCGCGGCCACCGGCCGCGGAGACTGCAGCCGCAGGGTGACCTGGTCGATTCGGTCCTTGGCGGCAGCGATGTTGGGCACGTTGAGGGGTATCCGCGACGTCAACGGCGCGTGATGGTCGCTCGCGTCGTGGACCGCGTGCCGCAGTGTATGGGCGATTTCTTCGCGTTCCTCGGCGGATGTCAACCGCGCCGCGTGTACCGCGAGTGCACTCCCGGCGGGGACGGGCACGCCTACCGCCAGCATCCGATCGAGCTTGCCGGCCTGCAGGCGCGCCATCAGGCGAGCACTGAACGTGGCGCGCGCTGTCTCGCTGCGTCGCACCGCGTCATGCATCTGGGCCGTCGAAAGAAATCCGACCGAAATCCTGTTCCCACTCATGGTCCTCGTCCTCTGTCCGTTCGTACCTCTTCAAAACCTATGACCGTCTAAAACGGTATACCGGTCATGCATGACTAGTCAAGTTGATTTACTGGTCACGCGGATCTAAACTCGAAGCATGTCGACCCGCTCTGTGCACTGGCTCGCCGACGCCGAGTCCAAACCGGCACCCGACCCACTGAGCCGCATCCAAGCGCTGGTCAACACCATCGAAATGCCGGATGGGCGGGACCGGCTCGTCGATCCAAGCGAGGCACGCGGCTGGCTGGTGTCCAACGGCTTGCTCACGGCCGACGCCGAGCTGCGCCCAACCGACCTCAACCTCGTCCGCGGCGTCCGCGAGGGCCTGCGCGCCATGCTCGTCCACAACGCGGGTGGCCCGCCCCCGACGGCCGACGCGTTCGCGCCGCTGCGCGACGTCGCCACCGTCGGCACCGCCCGCGCTGACCTGGACGACCACGGCGAGGTGCTGCTGTCTGCCACCGGCGATTCGGTGGCCGCCCGGCTCATCGAGCTGCTGCTGATCATCCGCGACGCCCAACGCGACGGCACCTGGACCCGACTCAAGGCGTGCGGGAACGACGAGTGCCAGTGGGCTTTCTACGACCGCTCCCGAAACCATGGCGGCACCTGGTGCGAGATGTCCTCGTGCGGCAACAAACTCAAGAACCGCGAGTTCCGCGCCCGCAAACGCGGCGCCCAGTCACATTGACAGGTGCCACACCACAGCCGCGGCCAGCGCCCCGAGTCCGTTGAGGGACCAGTGCAGTGCGATCGGCGCGATCAGGCTGCCGCTCCGGCGGCGTAGCCACGTGAAGACGAAGCCCGCCGCCGCGGTTGCCGCCACTGCCAGCACGACGCCGGCCACGGTGCCGAACAGGCCGCCGCCGAAGATCCGGGTGAATCCGACATTGCTACTGGTCAGGCCCAGTGACGTGGCGATGTGCCAGAGGCCGAACAGCAACGAGCCGGCCGCCGCGACGCCACGGAACCCCCACGCCCGGTTCAGCGCGCCGTGCAGCACACCACGGAACGCCAGCTCCTCTGGGATGACGGTCTGCAACGGGATGACGATCATCGACGCGATCAGCGCGCCGGACACGGTTGCGTAGTTGTTGTTCATGAACATCGGCCGCGTCCAGGGCAGCAGCGCCCCGATCGCGATGACGGACACCACCACGCCCACCGCCGCAAGCGCGTAGCCGACCCCCGATTTCCAGTGTTCTCGACTGAGCCCAAGCTCGACCCAGCCCAGACCGCGCGAGCGCACCAGGATCACCAGCCCGATTGCCGCCGCGGGCACGGTCGCGACACTGGCCCACGGCGTGGTGAAGTGCGCGATCAGATTGGTGATGGCCAACACCACCACGACGACCGCGATATCGGCGTACGTGCGGAAATGGTGGAGCGCGGAAAGCTGCCCGACCAGCGGATGGGGATGCGGGGCCACCGCTGCTTCTTCGGACATTTCTCGACAAGTGTACTTGGGGCAATGGTGAGCCCTGGTCACCGCGATGCGCCCGACCCACCGTCTCGACCCCGCGGGTGAACAACTGGCGCAGGGTGCGCGGGATGACTGTTTCGGGAGTTGTATTGGTCTTGAGTCCTGGACCGAGCTGCAGGAGTGTGAAGGTGCAATGACCGCTGTAACGACCAACTGGCATTTCACGGACATCCATGAGCTGAGCGACGAGACACTTGCTCAACTCGACGGCTGGTGGCGCGCCGCGAACTACTTGTCCGTGGGTCAGATCTACCTGTTGAACAACCCGCTGCTGCGGACCCCGTTGTCACGCGATGACGTCAAGCCCCGATTGCTCGGCCACTGGGGCACGACGCCCGGCCTCAACTTCCTCTACGCACATCTCAACAGGGCGATCAAGGAGCGCGGGCAGTCGACGATATACATCGCCGGCCCCGGCCACGGCGGTCCCGGCCTGGTCGCCAATGCCTACCTCGACGGTACGTATTCCGAGATCTACTCCGACATCACTGCCGACGCCGAGGGCTTGCGGCGGCTGTTCCGGCAGTTCTCCTTCCCCGGGGGCATACCGTCGCACGTCGCTCCGGAGACACCGGGCTCCATCCACGAAGGCGGCGAGCTCGGCTACGCGCTCTCGCACGCCTACGGCGCCGCCTTCGACAACCCGGACCTGCTCATCGCAGCGGTTGTGGGTGACGGCGAGGCCGAGACCGGGGCACTGGCCACGAGCTGGCATTCCAACAAGTTCACGAACCCCGCCAAAGACGGTGTGGTGCTGCCGATCCTGCATCTCAATGGCTACAAGATCGCTAATCCGACTGTGCTGGACCGTATTCCGGCCGAAGAACTTGGCAGCCTGATGATCGGTTATGGCCATAACCCTCACTTCTTCGAGGTGGCGGAGGACGGCGACACCGCCGACGCGCACCGGCGGTTCGCGGCTCTCCTCGACACCGTTCTCAACGAGATATCGGAGATCAAGTCCAGGGCCGCCGCGCGTGACGAGCGACGACCGTCCTGGCCGATGATCGTCTTCCGGACCCCGAAAGGCTGGACCGGTCCGGCGTATATCGACGGTAAGAAGACCACGGGATCCTGGCGCGCACACCAGGTTCCGCTCGCGAGCGCCCGCGATACCCCCGAGCACCTGCAGGTGCTCGCAGACTGGCTCGCCTCCTACCGCGCCGACGAACTGTTCGACGAACACGGCACGCTGGATCCCACCATCGCGGCGCTGGCGCCGAAGGGCGCCCTGCGGATGAGTGACAACCCACGCGCCAATGGTGGGACGCTGCTGAAGGACCTACGGCTGCCGGAGTTCCAGAAATATGGCGTGGACGTGCCCGCCCCGGGAGCCTCGGTGGCCGAAGCCACGAAGGTCCTCGGCCAATGGCTGACAGAAGTCGTGCGGCTCAATCCCGACAACTTCCGGATCTTCGGCCCAGACGAGACCGCGTCCAATCGCCTCCAGTCCGTCTTCGACGCCACCGACAAGCAGTGGAACGCCGAATTCTTCGGGCCGGAAGTGGACGAGCACCTCGCCCGCGCCGGCCGGGTGGTCGAAATGCTGTCCGAGCACCAGTGCCAGGGCTGGCTGGAGGGATACCTGCTCACCGGCCGGCACGGCTTGTTCAACTGTTACGAGGCGTTCATCCATATCGTCGACTCGATGGTCAACCAGCACGCGAAATGGCTCAAGGTCACCAATCACATACCGTGGCGCCGCCCGATCGCGAGCCTGAACTACCTACTGTCCAGCCACGTCTGGCGCCAAGACCACAACGGGTTCAGTCACCAGGACCCCGGCTTCATCGACCATGTGGTGAACAAGCGCGCCGAGGTCGTCCGGGTCTACCTGCCGCCGGACGCGAACACGCTGTTGTCCACGTTCGATCATTGCCTGCGCTCACGCCAATACGTGAACGTGGTTGTCGCAGGCAAGCAGCCGCATCCCAACTTCCTCACCATGGAGCAGGCGATCGCGCATTGCACGAGGGGGCTGGGGATCTGGGAATGGGCGGGCACCGAGACGCTCGGCTCGGACCCCGACGTCGTCATCGCAACTGCGGGCGACGTTCCGACGCTCGAAGGCCTCGCGGCGGTTGACCTGCTGAAGCGGAACCTGCCAAACCTGAAGATCCGCTTCGTCAACGTCGTTGACCTCATGCGGCTGCAGGATGAGACCGAACATCCGCACGGCATGTCCAACCGTGAGTACGACATGATTTTCACCCGCGACAAGCCGGTGATTTTCGCCTATCACGGATATCCGTGGCTCATCCACCGGCTCATCTATCGGCGGTTCGGGCAGAGCAATGTCCACGTCCGCGGCTACAAGGAGGAAGGCACCACCACAACGCCGTTCGACATGGTGATGCTCAACGACCTCGATCGCTTTCATCTGGTGATCGACGTGATCGACCGCGTGCCGTTCCTGCAGTCGCGATGCGCGACGTTGCGCCAGCGCATGGTCGACATGAGAATCCTGGCCCGCGAGTACACCCGGGAACACGGTGACGATCTCCCGGAGGTGCGTGACTGGGTCTGGCCGAACGCACGCGGGGTAGTGGCCGACTCCGACATCGCCGCTACCGCTTCGACCGGGGGAGACAACGAGTAGGTGGTGACCGACGCACTACCCTGTCGGTCGTGCTGCTGGCGGAACTACGGGTGCTGGATCTGTGTGACGGTGCCGCCGACGGGGTGACCCGGCTGTTCGCCGACCTGGGCGCCGACGTGCTGAAGATCGAGCCGCCCGGCGGAGCTGATGCCCGCGCCGAGCTGCCCGGCGTGGCCGGCGCCAGCATCCCGTTCGCGTTGAACAGTGCCAACAAACGCAGCGCCGTTCTCGATCCCCAGAACCCCGCCGACCGCGAGCGGTTCGCCGAGTTGGCCGCAACAGCCGACATCGTGGTTGACGACGGCAAACCCGGGGGCGCGGCGGCGTTCGGCACGTCCTGCGCAGAGTTGTGGCAGCTGCACCCGCATCTTGTTGCAATGTCGGTTACCGACTTCGGCGCCGACGGCCCGCGCGCGCACTGGGGCGGCACCGATCCGGTGTTCTACGCATTGTCGACTGCTTTGTCGCGGTCGGGACCTACCACCGGGCGACCGGTGCTGCCGCCGGACGGCATCGGCTCGGCGACTGCCGCTGTACAGGCCGCGTGGGCCGCACTCGCTGGCTACTACCACCGATTACGCTACGGCACAGGCGATTACATCGACTTCTGTCGCTTCGAGGCGGTGGTGCAATCACTCGATCCGCCGTTCGGTTCCGAGGGCCAGGCCGCCGCCGGCCAGAAACGGACCGGCGAGCTGTGGCGCGGCAGGCCGCGGAACCAGCAGATCTACCCGATCTTCCCGTGCCGGGACGGCCACGTCCGGATCTGCCTGCTCTCGCCGCGCCAATGGCGCGGCATGCGGTCGTGGCTGGGGGAGCCCCCTCAATTTCAGGATCCCAAGTACGACACGATCGCGGCACGGTATACCGCGTCAAGAGAGATCAACACCCTGATCGAACAGCTGTGCGCGACGCAGACCATGGAGGAGTTGGTGACTGCCGGGCAGTCCCGTGGTGTGCCGATCGCGGCGGTGCTGAGTCCGGCAGAGGCATTGGGCTCCGAGCACTTCCGATCTGTCGGCGCGCTCACCGAGCTCACGATCGCCCAGGGCGTCGACGTCACGGTCCCGGTGGGCGCGTTCGTCGTCGACGGGCGCCACGCCGGTTTAGCCCGGCCGGCGCCACAGGCGGGCGCCGACGAAGCGGTCTGGTGCACAACACAATCCACCCCGTCACCCGGAAGGGCTGCCACCGTGCAGAGGCCATTCGAAGGTCTCCGAATTCTGGACCTCGGCGTGATCGTCGCGGGTGGCGAGCTCGGGCGGCTCTTCGCAGACCTGGGCGCAGAAGTCATCAAGGTCGAGAGCGCCATGTATCCCGACGGTCTGCGCCAGACCCCACCGGGCATGCCGATGAGCAGGTCGTGGGCGCTGACCCACCGCAATGAATATGCACTCGGGCTGGACCTGCGTAGCGATGAGGGCGCGCAGATCTTCTCCCGCCTTGTGGCTCGCTCCGACGCGGTATTCGCCAACTTCAAGCCGGGAACCCTGGCATCCCTGGGTTTTTCCTATGAGAGGCTGCGCGAGCTGAACCCCCTGATCGTGCTGGCTGAAAGCAGCGCCTACGGCGCCGCGGGGCCGTGGAGCGCGCAGATGGGTTACGGCCCGCTGGTCCGGGCGACCACCGGTGTCACCAAGCTGTGGACGTCGGCGGGCGATCCCGGCTTTTTCGATGCCACCACCATCTTCCCCGACCATGTCTGCGCACGGATCACCGCGATCGCCGCCCTTTCTGCACTGATCGGCCGCGACCACACTGGAACCGGTGCGCAGGTTCACATCTCGCAGGCGGAGGCCGCCGTCAACCAGCTCGCAGTGAGCTATGTGACCGACGCCGCCAGGACCGCGAAGCTACCCGTCGCCGAGAACCCAGTCGTACACGGCGTCTATCCGTGCGCGGGGGAGGACGAGTGGTGTGTCATCTCACTGCGATCCGCCAGCGATCGCGAAGCGTTGGCCTCTGTCATGGGCGGTTCCGAAGAGGTGTCGGACTGGACGTCGCGAATGGACAAGGACGCCGTCGCGGACCTGCTTCAGCGAGCGGGTGTGCCCGCCGCACCGATGAACAGGGCTGTCGATGTGTTGGTCGATCCTGTCCTGTTGCACCGCAAGCTGTTCACCGACATGGTGCATCCGCTGTTCGAGCAGCCGATGCCGACGGAGACCAGTCCGGCGCGGTACACGCAGATCCCACGCGCAGAACTGAGGCCGGCTCCGGTGCCCGGCGAGCACACCCGCGAGATCTGCCTGAAGCTGCTCGCAATCGACAGCCAGGAAATCGACCGCCTGATCGCCGAGGGCGTGTTGTTCACTTCGGTCGAGCCCTCCGACGCAGCGAGGAATAGATCATGACAACGCCTAGGACGCCGGTGCTGGTCGGCTCTGGACAGGTCAACCAGCACGACGAGAACCCCGATGTCGAACCCATCGCTCTGATGGCGGCGGCCGCCCGCGCGGCCGCCGACCCGCGCGTACTGGAGGCGATCGACTCGATACGGGTCGTCAACGTGTTGTCGTGGCGCTACCGTGACCCGGGCCGGCTACTGGCGCAACATATCCGGGCGACCGACGCGTTCACCCGGTACACGGGTGTGGGCGGCAATGTGCCACAGACACTGGTGAACCAGGCGTGCCTGGACATCCAGTCCGGACGGGCCGACCTTGTCCTCATCGCAGGTGCCGAAACGTTCCGCACCCGAACGCGTCTGCGCGGCAGAGGCACCAAGCCGAGCTGGACGAGTGAAGACGAGTCGGTGCCGTTCGCCGAAGGCGCCAACGAGAACCTTCCGATGGTCGGCCCTGCAGAGCTCCGCATCAACCTGGATCGGCCCGCGTACGTCTACCCGCTGTTCGAGCAGGCATTGCGAATCGCCATGGGGGAGTCCACGGACAAGCACCGCAGGCGCATCGGGGAGCTCTGGTCCCGTTTCAGTGAAGTGGCACAAGCCAACCCGCATGCATGGAGCCGGTCGGCGCTGTCCGCCGAGGAGATCTGGCAACCCAGCGCAGACAACCGGATGGTCAGCTGGCCCTACACCAAACTGATGAACTCGAACAACATGGTGGACCAGGGCGCGGTCGTCCTCCTTGCCTCAGCTGAGAAGGCAGCCCATCTGCAGATCCCCACCGAGCGTTGGGTTTTCCCGTATGCGGGGACGGATTCGCATGACACCTACGCGGTCGGTGAGCGCCTGGAACTGGATCGGTCGCCCGCTATCCGGATCGGCGGTCGGCGGGTGCTCGAACTCGCCGGCGTTGGCGTCGGCGACCTCGACCTGATCGATGTCTACTCCTGCTTTCCGTCGGCAGTCCAGGTCGCCGCCGCCGAACTCGGACTTCCGCTCGATGATGCGGACCGACCGTTGACCGTCACCGGCGGCCTGACGTTCGCCGGAGGGCCGTGGAACAACTACGTGACCCATTCGATCGCGACGATGGCCGAACGGCTGGCCGGTCAGACCGGTCAGCGCGGTCTGATCACCGCCAACGGCGGCTACCTCACCAAGCACAGCTTCGGCGTCTACGGGTCCGAACCGCCCGAGCACGAATTCCGTTGGGAAGACGTTCAATCCGCGGTCGACGCGGAACCGACGCGGAATGCCGAGGTGGAGTGGACCGGCGTCGGCACCGTCGAAGCCTGGACCACACCGTTCGACCGCAGTGGATCGGCGGAGAAGGCGTTCGTCGCGGTCCGCACGCCCGCCGACTCACGCGCGCTCGCGGTCATCACCGATGCGGCCGATGTGGACGCCACCGTGCGCGAGGACATCGCGGGCGCGAAGGTGCAGGTACAACCCGACGGCACCGCCAACCTCAAATAAGTGCTCCCAACGCCTGCTGCGGGTCTGCGAGCTTGTCGGCGTCGACCGGTGATCGCGACCGGATGAGCGCCTTGACGTCGTCGAGTACATCCCAGACGTTGACGTTCATGCCTGCCAGCACGCGGTTGTCGCCGTCGAGCCAGAATGCGACGAACTCGCGGCCGTCGAGGTCACCGCGGAACACGACGCGTTCGTAGGAGGGCGCATGGCCCACGTACTCCATGCCGAGGTCGTACTGGTCGGTGAAGAAATACGGCAGCTCGGCGTATTCGGTGGGCTTGCCGAGCATGCCCGCGACCGCCACCGCGGGCTGCTTGAGCGCATTCGCCCAGTGCTCGGTGCGAATCCGCGTTCCGAAGAGTGGATGCTGAGCCGACGCGATATCGCCGACCGCGAAGATGTCGGGATCGCTGGTGCGCAGCGTCGCGTCCACGAGCACGCCACCGTCGGGCCCCAGGGTGAGCCCCGCGCCGAGGGCAAGGTCGGTGTTCGGCGCGGCGCCGACGGCGACCAGGACGGTGTCGGCGTCGACGGTGGAGCCGTCACCGAGGCGCAGGCCGGTCGCGGCGCCGTCCGCGGTGACGATCTCCTCGACCGTTGTACCGAGCCGCAGGTCGACCTCGTGTTCGCGGTGCAGCTTTGCGAACTCCTGCGCCAACTCCCGACCGAGGGCACCCAGCAGTGGCAGTTCGGCGGCCTCGACCACCGTGACTTTTACTCCGCGTTCGCGCGCATCGGCGGCCACCTCGAGACCGATCCAGCCGCCACCCACAACCGCCAGCGAGGATCCCTCCGTCAACGCGGCGCTGAGGGCGTCGGCGTCGTCGACGGTGCGCAGGTAGTGCACGCGGTCTGCATCGGCGCCCGGAATCCGCGGCCGTCGTGGTGCCGACCCGGTGGCCAGCAGCAGCTTGTCGTAGGGCATCGTGCTCTCGCCGGGCAGGCCGACCAGGTGGCCGTGCGGATAGATCGAGGACACCGGGGTGCCCAGCCGCAGGTCGACGTTGTTGTCGCGGTACCAGTCGGCGGGGTGGGCGGTGAACTCGTCGAGCTTCTTCTTGCCTGCCAGGTATTCCTTCGACAGTGGAGGTCGCTCGTACGGCAGGTGTTGTTCGGTGGCAAACAGCACGACATCACCGTCGAAGTCGTTGTCGCGTAACGCTTCAGCCGCTTTTGCTCCGGCCAGTCCACCGCCGATGATGAGGAAGTTCTCCGATTTCGACGACATGCCTCGACGCTACGCCGCCGGCTAGGGCGCGTCGACGGGCACTTCGGTGTACTGCGACACGAATCCGTCGGCGCTGAAGGTGAAGCCCTTGCCGCTTTGCTCGCTGAGGCATGACACCCCGGATTCTTCTTGGACGTTGCACCGGAAGCGTGCGACGACCAGTGTTCTGTTGAACGGCAGCACGTTCGCGGGTCCCGGAGTCGGCGAGAAGTCGGGTTGGTCCACGGCAGCGAAATGCGCGTCGCCATCGGGCTCGACGACGATCGCGTTCGGCGGCGTCTCGGTGCCCGCCGCATCGGGGACGGTGTCGGGTGCGCCTGCAACAGCCAAGGCGCCACCCACGGACTGACAGCCCGCCATGTCGCGGGGCAGAATCGCGCACCGCCACCGGCCGCTGGGGGTGGTGAAGTAGTAGGCGGCTTGGTCGTCGTTCGGGTGCGCGACGTAGTCGAAGGCGTTGGCCAGGTGGGCGGTGTCGACGGGTGGAAGCTCCGGCGTGACGACCGCGCTCGTCTCAGTAGAGGCCCATTCTCCGGTGTTGACGACCCGAGTGCCCGAACAGCCGGCAGCGACCAGCACCGTTGCCGAGATCGAGAGCAGGGTTATGAGACGCATTGCGGTCAATAGCGTGCCGCAACCTGATTTCGGCCGATCACGCGGGGGTCACCAGTTCGGTGAGCCGACGGGCGTTGCGCACGGCGTGACCGCCGAGGTCGTTGTTGAAGTACACGTCGACGCGCCTGCCCTCCTCATGCCAGGCCAGGACGCGATCGGCCCACCAGCGCAGGTCATCCTCCGAGTAGGAGCCGGTATACAGCGAAGCCGGCTCGGGCCCGTGCATCCGTATGTAGACGAGTTCGCTCGTCGCACGGGGTACACAGGCCAGACCCGCGCCGCTCATCACCACATAGGCCGCCCGATGCCGTTCCAGCAGTGCGAACACCGCCGCGTCGTGCCACGACGGATGACGCAGTTCCATCGCCACCGGGATCGAAGTCGGCATCAAGCCAAGGAAATGCTCCAGCCGGGCATCGTCGCGTTCGGCTCCGGGGTGCAGCTGGACCAGCAGCGCCTCCGCCCGGTCGCCCAGCGCCGTCCAGCATCTCTCGAACCGTTCGACCCAGGGTTCGGGTGACTTCAGCCGACGAAAGTGGGTCAGTCCGCGATGCGCCTTGACCGCCATGGTGAAGCCGTCGGGCAACCGTTCCCGCCAGCCTGTGAAGGCGGCGTCACGCGGCCACCGGTAGAAGCTTGCATTCAGCTCGACGGTGTCGAATTCTTCGACATAGCGGGCCAGCCGCTTCGACACCGGCAATCCACGCGGATACAGCACGCCGGTCCAATGGTCGTACGACCAGCCCGACGTACCGATCCGAATCACTTCGCCGGCAGGGTCTTGGCGTAATCGACGCCGCGGCTGACCCAGGACTGCAGCTGTCGTTTGGTCTTCACGCCGTCACCGGACACGCGTAGCCACCCGCGCGTTTCGCGGCCCGCCATCACCATGGGTTCGACGTGCTCGCGCGCCAACAGCTTGTCGGTCTCATCGGCAGGCACACGCACCATCAGCCCGCCGCGGCCGCTGGCCGCCACCGCCATGTTGCCGTTGACCAGAAACGCCAGCCCACCGAACATCCGCTTCTCCTCGACGCCTTTCTCAGCGCCGAGGAGTTCGCGGATGCGGTCAGCCAGTTCGGTGTCGTAGGCCATACCCCGACACTAGGCCGCGCTGGTAACCATCGACTCGACCGGTTCCAGTGCCTGCGCGACGATGTCGGCGACGTCGGTCATCGGCCGCACCTCGAGCGCTTCGAGCACCTCGGCCGGGACGTCGTCCAGGTCGGGCTCGTTGCGCTGCGGGATGAAAACGGTTGACAGACCGGCACGCTGGGCGGCCAGCAGCTTCTGCTTCACACCGCCGATCGGCAGCACCCGGCCGTTCAGCGTCACCTCGCCGGTCATACCGACATCGGAGCGGACCTGACGTCCGGAGGCCATCGACACCAGAGCGGTGACCATGGTGACACCCGCCGAGGGTCCGTCCTTCGGCACCGCGCCCGCGGGCACGTGCACGTGGATCTTGCGGTCCAGCGCGGCCACGTCGATGCCGAGTTGCTCGGCGTGCGAGCGGACATAGGACAGCGCGATCTGCGCCGACTCCTTCATCACGTCGCCCAGTTGGCCCGTGAGCTGCAGGCTCGACTCGCCCTCGTTGGACCCCGCTTCGATGTAGAGCACGTCGCCGCCGAGGCCCGTGACGGCAAGGCCGGTGGCCACACCGGGCACGGCCGTGCGCTCCGCCGACTCCGGGGTGAACCGCGGGCGGCCGAGGTAGCCGACAAGATCCGGCTCGTCGATCACCAGCTCAGCGGGATTCTCCGCCAGCTTGGTGGTCGCCTTGCGCAACGCCTTCGCCAGCAGCCGCTCGAATTGCCGCACACCCGGTTCGCGGGTGTAGTCGGCCGCGATCTTGCGCAGCGCGGCTTCGGTGACCGTGACCTCCTCGGCCGTCAGCGCCGCCCGTTCGCGCTGCCGAGGCAGCAGGAAGTCGCGGGCGATGGCGACCTTGTCGTCTTCGGTGTATCCGTCGATCTGCACCAACTCCATCCGGTCCAGCAGTGCCGACGGGATGTTCTCGATGACGTTGGCCGTCGCCAGGAACACCACATCCGACAGGTCCAGATCCAGATCCAGGTAGTGGTCGCGGAACGTGTGGTTCTGCGCCGGGTCGAGCACCTCGAGCAGCGCGGCGCTCGGGTCGCCGCGATAGTCCGAGCCGACCTTGTCGATCTCGTCCAGCAGCACAACGGGGTTCATCGAACCCGCCTCGCCGATCGCACGGACGATCCGGCCCGGCAGCGCACCGACATATGTGCGTCGGTGACCGCGGATCTCCGCCTCGTCGCGCACGCCGCCGAGCGCGACGCGAACGAACTTGCGGCCCAATGCGCGTGCCACGCTCTCGCCGAGCGAGGTCTTGCCGACCCCCGGGGGACCGGCCAGCACCATCACGGCACCCGAACCGCGTCCGCCGACAACCGCCATCCCACGCTGTGCACGTCGGGCACGCACCGCCAGGTATTCGACAATGCGGTCCTTGACGTCCTCCAGGCCGTGGTGGTCTGCGTCGAGAACAGCGCGCGCAGCCGTCAGGTCGGTCGAGTCCTCGGTGGTGACGTTCCACGGCAGATCGAGGACGGTGTCGAGCCAGGTGCGGATCCAACCGCCCTCCGGACTCTGCTCGCTCGAGCGTTCCAGCTTGCCGACCTCGCGGAGTGCCGCCTCACGGACCTTCTCCGGCAGGTCGGCGGCCTCGATGCGGGCGCGATAGTCGTCAGAACCGTCCGGCTCGCCTTCGCCGAGCTCCTTGCGGATGGCGGCGAGTTGCTGACGCAGCAGGAACTCCTTCTGCGTCTTCTCCATGCCGTCGCGGACGTCGTCGGCGATCTTGTCGTTGACCTCCACCTCGGCGAGATGGTCGCTGGTCCAGTCGATCAGCGCACGCAACCGCTCAGCGACGTCGGGTGTCTCCAACAATTGTCGCTTCTGCACGTCGGTCAGGTATGACGCGTACCCGGCGGTGTCGGCAAGTTGCGACGGGTCGGTCAGCTTGTTGACGAAGTCGATGATCTGCCAGGCCTCGCGCCGCTGCAACATCGCCAGCAGTAGCTTCTTGTACTCGGCGGCCAACGCCTTCGTGTCGTCGTCGGCTTCGCTTTCGGCGACCTCGGTCACCTCGACCCACAACGCCGCTCCTGGCCCGGTGGTACCGGAGCCGATATGGGCACGCCGGTCGCCGCGGACGACGGCTGCTGCGCCGCCGCCGGGCACGCGTCCAACCTGTACGATCGACGCGAGCACGCCGTAGGTGGGGTAGCGGTCATCGAGCCGCGGGGCGATCAGCAACCTGCCGGCCTCACTGGCCTGCGCGGCATCGACCGCGGTGCGGGCGGCGTCGTCGAGTTCGATCGGCACGACCATCCCAGGCAGCACGATCGGCTCGCTGACGAACAACACCGGCACTGAAATTGCTTCAGGCATTCGATCCTCCAAAGTTCAGCCTGTTGCGCTCAACCTTGGCGGGCGCTCCTTTGTTCCCACCTGACCGCTAGGACGCCCTCCCCAGCCGGACCACCCCTTTGGCCGATGCCCGGTGACCTCCCGGGCAGGTATTCACGTGCATGGCCCCATGGTGACTGCGCGACTTCCACGACGACGACCTTGACCAGGCGATCTATATCTGGGACCAGAGTCGAACCCCTGCCGAGCCCCATCCCGTGTTTCCGGATTCGGCGTTCCTACGTCCGGGGAGGTTCGACTACATCATCCCGGTCGGGCCGCCGGACTCCAAGGCCCGCGCCGCGATCTGGACAGGTATCTGGGTCCGATGGCAGGCTCGGTTGACATCGACAAGCTTGTCGAAGCCAGCGAAATGTTCACGCCCGCCGATATCGAGTTCGCCGCCCGCAAAGGCGCCCAATCCGCGTTCGAGCGTGAGGTCGCGTTCCGGCACGACGAGCCCGCGCGAACCGAGGACTATCTGTCGGCAATCGCCGACACCAGGCCCACGCTGACCGAGGCAATGCTCGCCGAGTTCGACGAGGACATCGCACTGCGCACCCGGCTGTGACGATCACGCCGACCGTTCGTCAGGAATATCGGCTCGGACGTCGAGGTCGTTCCTGACATGACCGACGACACCCAAGGAACCGTCATCGCCATCACCGGCGCAAGCAGCGGCATCGGGGACGCGACCGCCCGTGTGCTGGCCAGAGGCGGCGCGTCCCTCGTCCTCGGGGCGCGTCGTACCGACAGACTGGACCGGCTCGCAGACGAACTGCGGGCCGACGGCACCGACGTGGCGACGCATGGGGTGGACGTCAGCCGTCGCGAGGACCTGGAGCGCTTGGTGCAGACCGCGGTTGACCGTTTCGGACACCTCGACGTCATGGTCAACAACGCGGGTATCAGCAAGCTCGGGCCGGTCGCCGACGGTGATGTCGACGGGTGGTCGGCCATGATCGACGTGAACCTGCGCGGCGTGTTGTACGGCGTCGCCGCTGCGATGCCGGTGTTCCGGCGGCAGGGACGCGGTCATTTCGTGACGACGGTGTCGACGGCCGGCCTGAAGATCGTCCCGGACATGGGGGTTTATGCGGCCACCAAGAACGCCGTCCGCACGGTGATGGAGACGCTGCGGCAGGAGTCCACCGACGGCGCCATCCGGACCACGTCGATCTCGCCGGGCTTCGTGCGCACCGAGCTCGGCGACTCGGTCGACGATCCCACGGTGCGCGCCCGAATACGGTCGAACATGGACGAATTCGGCCTTCCGCCGGAGGCCGTTGCGCGAGCGATCGCCTACGCGATCGCAGAACCGCATGACGTCGAGATCGGCGAGATCGTGATCCGCCCAACCGTTCAGGGCTAGCGCACAAAGCAGTGAGCCTGCCGCCGGGGTAGCGACAGGCTCACTGGAGGGAGGTGCTGTTACGCGGAGGTGGGGGACGCGCCCAGCACCCGTTGGAGATCGGGCTTCATCTGCTGGAGCTGCTGACCCCAGTAGCCCCAGCTATGTGTCCCGTTCGGCGGGAAGTTGAACACCGCGTTCTGTCCGCCCGCGGCCACATAGTTGTCCCGGAAGGTTTCGTTGGTCCGCAACGTGAATCCCTCGAGGAACTGCGCCGCCATCAGGTTGCCGCCCGACGCTCCGGTGTCGAGGTCTGCCGGCGTCCCATTGCCGCAGTAGATCCAGAGCCGGGTGTTGTTGGCGACCAGCTGATTGATGTTGACCATCGGGTCGTTGCGTTTCCAGGCCGGATCGGATGACGGTCCCCACATGTCTTCCGCGTTGTAGCCGCCCGCGTCGTTCATCGCGAGACCGATCAGCATCGGCCACCAACCCTCGGACGGGTTGAGGAAGCCGGACAGCGACGCCGCGTAGATGAACTTCTGCGGGTAGTAGATCGAGTAGGTCAGCGCCGTGCTGCCGCCCATCGAGATGCCGACCACCGCGTTGCCGTTCGGCGACACACCCTTGTTGGCCTCCAGATAAGCCGGGAGCTCCTGTGTCAGGAACGTTTCCCACTTATAGGTGTAGTCCTGACCGTTGCCCTCCGACGGCCGGTACCAGTCGGCGTAGAAACTCGACTGACCGCCGACCGGCATGATCGTCGACAGCCCCGAGCCGTAGTACCACTCGAACGCCGGGGTTTCGATGTCCCAGCCGTTGTAGTCGTCCTGCGCCCGCAGGCCGTCGAGCAGATAGACCGCGTGCGGTCCGCCACCCTGGAACTGGATCTTGATGTCTCGGTTCATCGACGCTGACGGAACCATCAAGTATTCGACGGGCAGACCCGGGCGGGAGAACGCACCCGCGGTCGCCGCCCCTCCGGCGAATCCGATCAGCGCGGGCAGTGCCACTGCCACCAGTGCGCTGACCGTCAGCCGGCGCATCCACTTACCCCGAAACTTCTCTCTGAGTTTCATAACGGCAACCAACCCACCTTTCCTCTGACAATCCACAAGCAATTGCCGTTGCTTTGCGTGCGCAAGTTGAACATGCGCCCCATACGTCACACGCGCACCAACACGGCGTTGGGATATCGCGAATGGCTAACGATTGAGACTCGGCGCGGACTCGGCGCCCAAATATGCTGACTGAACAGGGCAAATAGCGCTCACGGCGCTAGTGCGACTCGCGCAACTGGGTCACGTGTCGCGGTGTCAGCTCAGCCAGGCTGGTCACGCCGAGCAGTCGCATGGTGCGGCCGACCTGACCCGACAAGATCTCGATGGCACGGTCGACCCCGGCCTCGCCGCCGGCCATCAGGCCGTAGAGATAGGCGCGCCCGACCAGCGTGAACCGCGCGCCCAGCGCGATGGCGGCGACGATGTCGGCGCCGGACGTGATTCCGGTGTCGAGCACGATCTCGGTATCGCCGCCGACTTCCCGCGCAACGTCCGGCAGCAGATGAAACGGCACGGGTGCTCGGTCTAGTTGTCTGCCGCCGTGGTTGGACAACACGATGCCGTCGACACCCAGGTCCACTACCGACTTGGCGTCCTCTAGCGTCTGAATTCCTTTGACCACCAATTTATTCGGCCACTGTGACTTGATCCACGCCAGGTCGTCGAACGTCACTGAGGGGTCGAACATGGTGTCCAGGTACTCCGCCACCGTGCCGGGCCAGCGATCCAGCGATGCGAACGACAACGGTTCGGTGGTCAGCAAGTCGAACCACCAGCGGGGGTGCGGCACCGCATCGAGCACCGTGCGCAGCGTCAGCGCAGGCGGTATGGACATGCCGTTGCGGGTGTCGCGCAGCCGGGCACCGGCGACCGGAACATCGACGGTGACCAGCATGGTGTCGAACCCGGCCGCGGCGGCGCGTTCCACCAAGGCCATCGACCGGTCCCTGTCCTTCCACATGTACAGCTGAAACCAGTTGCGGCCGTGTGGGTTCGCCGCCTTCACGTCTTCGATCGAGGTGGTGCCCAGTGTCGACAACGCGAACGGGATACCAGCCCTCGCAGCGGCATGCGCGCCGGCGGTCTCGCCTTCAGTGTGCATGAGCCGGGTGAACCCAGTCGGCGCGATCCCGAACGGCAGCGCGACCCGGTCGCCGAGAACGTCCCAGCCGGTGTCTACCTCTGTGACGTCGCGCAGGATTGTCGGGTGAAACTCGATGTCCCGGAAGGCTTGTCGTGCCCGTGCCAGCGAAAGTTCCTCTTCGGCAGCGCCATCGGTGTAGTCGAACGCCGCTTTCGGTGTCCGCCGCTTGGCGATCCGGCGCAAGTCGTCGATCGTCAGGGCGGCCGACAGCCGTCGCTTGGTTCCGTTCAGCTCAGGCTTCTTGAACTGGATCAGCGGAGCCAGGTCACGGGGTCTCGGTATCCGGCGGTCCATCGGTCCCGCCTAGTCGGCCGCAGCGGCCAACGTGCGCCGGACGCTGCTCCTGCGCTCTTCGATGGCCCGACCGATGTCCTGCAGCAGCAGGGGTTTACGCCCAACGAGATCCTCGATCTGCGCGCGTTCGATCTGAAGCACTGTCACCTCGTCCATCGCGTAAGCGGCGGCAGTCACCGGCTCTCGCGTGAGCGTGGTCTGGCCGAGGAAGTCGCCTTCGTCCAGGATGCGGACGGGAACAACGACGCCATCGTCACCGCTCACCACCAACCTCACCGTCCCATTGACGATGAAGCTCATCCGTTTCGGCACTTGGCCGGCGAACTGCAGCGGCTCGTCGGCGCCATAGCGGGTGATACGGACGTGGGGAAGCAGTCGATCGGTGTCGTCCTGTGTCAACCGCAGTGTCGGGGCGATGATGCGCAATGCCTTGTCGACACGTTCGGGAATACTGAACTCCTCGTCGGCCTCGTCGAGGTGCAGGCCGGCTCGCCTGGACGCATACCAAATCCATCGCAGGAACGCCGACCTCGTGGGCAGATCGTCTGCGGGCGAGCGCAATGGAATGGACGTCTTGTACTCGGTCCCGCCCGCAGGCGAACTCGACGGCACCGCGTCAGGCCGCAACTGAGGTAGCGCTTCGGCCACCTGGTCCAGCATCGCGCACACGTCGTCAGGCGGGTCTGTCACCGAGAAAACGGTCGTCACCGTGATGGTGTGAGCGCCGGTCGGACGGCTGAGGTTCGTAAAGGAAGCGGCCGCCAATACGGAGTTCGGCATGATCTGCAGGCCGGTTCCGGTGTCGATGTGGGTTGCGCGCCAGTTGACTTCAACCACACGGCCACGGGCGGACGGCGTATCCACCCAGTCGCCGAGCCGAAACGGCTGCTCGAACAAGACGAACAGGCCGGAAATGATCTGCCCGACGGAGTTCTGCAGGGCAAGGCCGAGGACGATCGACGTGATCCCGAGAGCGGTGAACAGTCGACCAACGTCCGCGCCCCAGATGAAGGAGAACATCACCCCCACGCCGATCGCGATCAGCGCGAACCGCGCGACGTCCAGGAAGATCGACGGAACCCGCTTGCGCCAACTGCTTTCCGGAGCGCCTTGGAACAGGGTGGCATTGAGTCCCGACAGGAGAAGAACGAGCACCACGAAACCGAAAACGGTGGCAATGATGCGCACCGGTGTCGCACCGGCCGACACCTGCGTGCCCTTCACGAGCAGGATCAACAGCGCGCCCAGCGGGACGATGTAGTTGCGCAACAGATGGATTGGCCGCGCGAGATAGCTTCCCCTCCGCGCCAATGTGTGGTGCAGCTCGGTCAACAGCACCAGGACGACAGGCAGCCCGACCGCCACCCCGGCGGCCCAGATGAACCACGACGTGTCGAGCACGCTCGTCATGACTGGTGCTCCGACAGGCGCCAGATTGGCTGCTCAGTGCCGTCGACCGTGATCTGCCCGGCCGAGACGAACGTCCGGGTGTCCCGCATCGCCTCGTACACCTGCGATGTGACGTAGATACCCGGCTGTGGCACGCCGCTCACCTGGTAGGCGAGACTGACCGCCTGACCCCACAGGTCGTAGGCAAGGCTGGTTCGCCCGACCAGGCCACTGGAGACCGCACCTGAGTCGATGCCCGCGCGCAGGCTCAGGTCGTTTCCGGTCTCCGTGTTGAATCGCTCGAGGATGCGCTGCATCTCGATCGCGAAATCGACCGTCCGCCGCACATTGTCGAGCCGCGGCACCGACAATCCACAGCTCGCCAGATACCCGTTGTGCAGCGTGCGAACCTGCTCAACCCCGAGATTCTCTGCCGCAGCGTCGAATTGGCGAACCAACCCATTGACTATCTCGAGCATGTGTTCTGAGTCGAGCCCGGCGGACAACTCGTCGAACCCGACGATGTCGGCGAAGATGACGGTCACGTTCTGGTGGTCCTGCGCGATGATCTGCTCGCCTTCGCGATAACGCGCGACCACCGGTTCTGGCATCAACGACCGGAGCAGGCGGTCGTTTTCCCGCCGCTGCTCGCTGAGCAGCTCGTCCTTGACCGCCAAATTACGGCTCATATCGTTGAATGTCGTTGTGAGCTCGCCGAATTCATCGCGGGACAGCACCGGCAGGTTGACGTCGTAGTTGCCTGCGCTGATTCGTTGGGCGCCGGCCTCGAGCCGTCTGATCGGCCGCACGAACAATCGCGCCAGCAGCATCGCCGCCAGACAGACGAAGAAGATGATCAGGACCGTGGAAAGCACGAGTTTTCGGGTGAAGGCCGCGACCGGGGCGAATGCCTCCGACGTGTCGATCTTGGCGACGACGGTCCAGTGCAGACCAGGGATGTCGACCGGACCGTATGCCTGCAGGGTGTCGCGCCCGAGATAGTCGACGGCGATCAATGTGCCGCGCTGTCCCTGCTGCGCCAGCCGGGTGGCCGCAGTGGCCACCGGTTGCACCAGCACCGTCGTCTTCTGCCGAACCGAGTCCTGCGCCACATCCGGCGGCGTGCCGGCCTTGACGACCTCGGCGACGAACCTCTTCGGGTCCTCGACGAACAACCTGGAGTTGGAGCGCATCAGGTCGTCGGGCCCGACGATGAACGTCTCACCGGTCTTTCCCATCCCTGACTCTTCCCAGCGCTTGTCCATCGTCATCAGGCTGTTGATCTTCGAGATCGGGAACTGCAGCGCCATCACACCTTCGACCCGGCCGTCGGAGCCAACGGGGGAGACCATCCACGCCGTCGGCTCGTCGGCGGGTTGGTAGTCGCTGAAGTCGGTGATACCGACGTAGTCGACGTCGTTGGTCTGCATCGCCTTCGTATAGGCGTCGGTCAGCGTGCCGCCGCGGTACGGGCCGGTGAGCACGTTGCTACCGAGATCGACGCCTTTGTAGGCCGTGTAGACGATATTGCCCGCTGCGTCGATCAGAAGTGCGTCCTCGAACCCGAAGCGAGTGACGATCTCGCGGAAGAAATCGTTGAACCGGGCGTTGGTGGCCGACCACGGGCTGCCGTCGTGTGCGTCGTCGATCTTGATCCCGGCGGACGAGTCGGGGTTCGGCGCGGTGTAGTTCGCCTGCAGATACCTCTGCGCGTTCGCAACGGGCAGCAGACCCTGGACGTCGACCGTGTTGCCGGTCTGAGCGTCCTCGTCCTTGGCGAACACATTGTTGTAGTAGTTCACGATCGACTGCTGCTGTCCGGGGTCGATCGTGGAGTTCTGCAGCTGGTTGAAACCCGCGGAGAAAGCCTCGAGAGCCTGCCGGGCCGCATCGCCGCGCGAATAGACGACCAAGGAATTCGTCATATCGGAAAACTTCGACTGCAGTTGCCGAGTCTGTGATTGACGGATCTCGGTCATTCGGTCGAAGACCGAGGCTTGTAACGAAGCACGACCCGACGAATAGCCGATATATCCGACCACGGCTGCGGACAGCACACTGGTGATGAGCAGCATCACCAGCAACTTCGACTGGATGCTCACTCGTGACATCACCGGCAGCCGGAAGTAGCGGCGCTTCGGCGCAGAACTGCTGACCACGCCGGTATCCGGCTCGACCGTCGTCGGCGCACCGTTACGACCGGTCGACAAAGGCGGCATGGGCGTCCTTTCGCGGAATTGGCTGCCGGGCGAAGACTATCTGTTGAAACTTGGAGTCATCATCACAGTGGGGAAATCGCGACATGCCGGTGACCAACGATCCATATGACCTGCAACGTTTTGTTGACGCGCAGGAACGCATTTACGCCGGCGTCGTCGACGAATTGACCGAAGGCCGCAAGACAAGCCATTGGATGTGGTTCGTATTCCCGCAACTGCGGGGACTCGGCAGCAGTCCGACCGCGATCAGGTTCGGGATCTCGTCGGCAGAGGAGGCCCGCGCATATCTTGAACACGACGTGCTCGGTCCGCGCCTGCGGGAGTGCGCGCGGTTGGTCGCGCAGATCGACGGCCGCTCGGCCCAGGAGATATTCGGCTGGCCAGACGACCTCAAACTGAGGTCGTCGATGACGTTGTTCGCCCACACCGCCGACGACAACACCGACTTCGTCGCCGTCCTGGACAAGCTCTACGGCGGCGACGAGGACCCGGCGACGCTGGCGCGGCTGTCCTGACGGTCAGCTTCGGCGCGATGATCAGCCAGCCGTGCGGCTCGATCTCGGCCTGGGAGATGACGTCGTGCGGCGGTGCACCCGATCCCGCGACGATCCGCCCGTTTGCCAGCCCGAACTCGCCCAGCGACACCGGCATCGGCGCGTCGTCGATATTGAGCGCGACCAGCAGCGCGTCCGATCCGCTTCGGGCCTCGTATAGATACTGCATGTTGGCCAGCTTCAACGCGGAGGTTCTCGCGGTATGCAGCCACGGATGCCGCCGACGAAGCCCGATCAGGTACTGGTGCAGGCGATAGATGTCCCGGCCCTGGTCATCAACACCCATTAGGGGAGAGGCGAATTCGGGCCGGACCGCGTCGTCACCACCGACCCGTTCCTCTTTGACTCCGCGGTACGCCGACTCGTCGCCCGCATACACACTGGGAGTGCCGCCGACGGTCAGCAGGATGACGAGCGCGTGTTCGAGATGGCGGGTGTTCTCCAACTTGCTGGCGATCCGCGTGACGTCGTGGTTGCCGATGAAGGTCATCGGCACAAAGACATCGAGAAAGTCGTTGTGCCGCTGCAACGTCCAGTCGAGCTCGTGAAAGTTGCCGTCGTTCAGACTGCTCCAGATGGCCTTCCACAGCTCATACTGGGTGACCGAGTCGAAGCCGGCCTCGACCACGTGCGCCGAGTAGTCGCCGTGGATGACTTCACCGACGAACCAGGAATCGCCGAACTCCTCGCGGACCCGCGGCAACACCTGCGCCCAGAACCGGTCGGGAACGGCATACGCCGCGTCAAGGCGCCAACCGTCGGCCCCCCGACGGAGCCAATGCATCATCACGTCGGCCGTGTAGGCGATCACGTCGGGGTTGTCGTGGTTGAGCGCGATCAGTTCGCCGTGTCCCTCGAACGTCTCGAAATCGCTGCCGGTGTGGCGGAACCATGAAGTGTCGTCTCCCGCGACGGCGTCGCGGTAGCGGGGGAAGTCCGTCCCGACATGGTTGAAGACACCGTCGAGCAGGACCCGCAGCCCCCGCCGGTGCGCTTCGGTGATCAGTTCGTCGAAGTCACCGTCGTCTCCGAGCCGGGGGTCGATCGAGTAGTGGTCGGTGGTGTCGTAGCCGTGGGTGCGCGACGCGAATATCGGGCCGAGTGCGATACCGGACGCACCGAGTTCGACTGCGTGGTCGAGCCATTCGACGACGCGACGCAGCCGGTGCTCATCGGAGCTGGGTGGCGGATCGGCGGGAAACGCGCCGACGAAGCCGAGTGGATAGACGTGCCACCAGATCGCGTGCTGGACCCACCCAGGTTCTGTCATGGCCGGAACTTCGCTTGGTAGAGCGCCCTCATGGTGTCGGCGAACTCGGTGGCTGGACCGTCCACGGGGACTCCTGGCGCCACGGTGGTGATGGGAAGTGCGGCCACCGGCGACGGTGGGGCACCCCACTCTGTGCGCCATTGGCTCAACTGGGCACTCGACGTCGCGTACACGATGCGGCCCAGCCCGACCCAGGCATGCCCGGCGGCGCACATCGGGCAGTGCTCGCCGGAGGTGTAGACGGTCGATGCGGCGCGCTCGGCAGGCGTCAGGTTCGCCGCCGCCCACTGCGCGATCGCGAACTCCGGATGTCGGGTGGCGTCGCCGTCTTTGACCCTGTTGCGGTCCTCGAAAAGGGTGTGACCGTCGGCGCTGACCAGAATCGAGCCGAATGGCTCGTCACCGGCGTCGAGGGCCGTGCGCGCGAGTTCGACGCAACGACCGAGCCGGCCGAGGTCGTCGTCGCTGATCGCCACAGGCGGTGAGTTTACGCAGCCGGTGCCACGATGAGTCTGGGGAACCACTGCGGTCCAACCTTCGGAGGTGTAGTGGTGACCGAACAGAAAAGCGTGATGGACTTCGATCGGCACTGTGCCGAGATCGTCGCGACTCGTGCGACTTCGCCGCCGCCGGACGTCGCGCTGCGAGACCTGTCGGCGTTCACCGACGCGGATCCGGCGCTGCTCGATGAATCGTTGTCGGCGGCCGCGGAAGGCCTGGCGGCGACGCTGACGGAGGCGGGACCCGACGTGGCGCTGTGGTGTCCGGTCGAGGGCGGTGGTACGGCCTTCTACGCGCGGCGATTCACTCATGAAACGGCGATCCACCGAGCCGACGCCGCGATCGCGCTCGGCGTCGACTATCGTCTCGATGTCGAGGCTGCGGCGGACGGCATCGAGGAATGGCTCGAACTCGGTTCTCAGCCGTTCCATTTCGAGGTACATCCGTGGATGCGCGAGTTGCTCGCGCCCGGGCGCACGGTCGGACTGCACGCGACGGACGTCCCGGCCGACTGGGTGCTTGACCTCACCGGAGACGTGATCGCATGGCGTCGGTCAGACGAACCGACGCCGGCCGGAATCACCGGACCGGCGACAGATCTGCTGCTGACGATGTACCGGCGCACGCCAGTCGACTCCGGCCGCGTCGAAGTAATCGGTGACGCCGGGCTCGTTGATTTCTGGCTGGAACGCGTCGGATTCGGCTAGCCGGTCTGACCGAGGAGCCGCGGCCAAACTCTTCCAAGATGCGGGGCGCAAAGCTCGTAATGTGTGGCACATGTCTGAACACGCCGCGTCGGGTCGACCCGCACCATGGCGACCCGCAAACGTCACGGACGCCGTGGTCCGCTACCAGGTCGGCGACCTCGATCGTGGGATCGAGTTCTACACGCGCCAGCTCGGGTTCCGGCTGGAACAGCTCGCCGGACCGGTCGCGATCGTTACGCGCGGGGCTCTGAATCTGCTGCTGAGCGGGCCGCAGAGCTCGGGGTCACGACCGTTGGACGGCCAAGACCAGCAGCCCGGCGGGTGGAACAGGATAGTGCTCTACGTCGACGATCTCGAGGCGGAGGTCCACCGTCTGCACGCCGCCGGCCTGACGTTCAGCGACGACATCAGGGTCGGCCCCGGTGGCAAGCAAGTCCAGATCACCGATCCCGACGGCAATCGGATCGAGTTGCACGAAGCGCCGGCCTAATTGGTGCCGGCCTCGAGCCGACACGCACACGAAGCGACGATCGGCACGTCCGCGCGCGCCGTGGCCAGCGCCAGCTGTTGGCCGATGATGCCGGCCTCGGCGGTGCGGCCAAGCCGCTGCAGGCACTCGTGGTAGCCGTGCAGGCTCCACACGTTGCCGGGATGCTGGCACGGCCGGCTCAGCGTCGGGTCGAGCCCGAGGTCGGCCGCATACACCTCGGCGGCTTCCTCGACACGGCCCTGTTCCAGTAGCAGCGCCCCGTACGCGTGGCGGGTCGGTTGCATCCATCCCCACGGCTCGTCGTAGGGGAGTGCGTCGTCACGCTCGATCGCGCGGCGCAAATGGCCGAACGCACCGTCGAATTGCCCTTCCCGGTAAGCGATTTCGCCGTCGAGCATCTCGCCGGCGACGGCGAGTATGTCGCGAGCGGTGTTGTTGAAGAGGTAGCGCGACTCGGGGATTCGGTCGTAAGCGGCGCCAAACGCCTCCCGTTCGGCATGCGCCTGGGCAATCTGCCCCTTGGCAGCATGCGCGACTCCGCGGCCGTAATGGATTGTGGCAGCGGTCGCGCAGTACAGGTCGACATCGTCGGGCACGGGCTCGGCGATCAGGTCGTCCCACCTGCCGAACCGGACGAGCACGTGAATCCGCAACGGCACGAACGCTTCCAGCCAGTCCGCCATCGGCGGCGACTCGATCGACAGCAGTTCGGGCGTGAGCTGTTCGGCGAGCTCGTCGGCGGCCCGCATCGCCGTCGCCGAATTGCCCTCGAACATCGCCGAATAGACCACGAAATGCAGATTGTGCGCGCGATAAAGCGAGTAGAAGTTCAGCGGACCTTCACGTTCGACGAAGAGCCGATCGGCCCGCACGGCAGCCAGATTCGACACCACCGAGTTCCGGTAGTCGCCGCACAGCACGTCGATATGGCTGGCCATGTGCTGCAGGTGACCTGCGTCGGGCACCAGGCCCCGCAACAGATCGGCGGCGGGAAGCGCGTCCTGCGGAGTCGCCGACATCTCCATCGTGTGCAGATAGAGGTGCAGAACCCCAGGGTGCTCGCGACCCGCCGCCGTGGTGAGCGCGCCGTCGAGGATGCGCTTGGCCGCCACGACGCGCGATCCCGGCGCCGGACCGCCCGTCCTGGTGTCCCACAACGCCCACGCCGTGACGTTGACCAACGCATCTGCCGCCAGCGCCTGCACATCGACGTCGTCGGGATAGACCTCGGCGAGCTTCCCCATCGCGTCCGCGTAGGCGCCGTGGCCGGCGTTCAGCGCGTCGGCGTCGTCGGGGTCGTCGGACGGGAACCGTGCCCTCAGTGCCTCGATCAGCCCGCGTTCGATCGGCGATGCCCGGCCGTTACCGGCCAGCTGCAGTTCCATCCGGGCCCGCGCCAGCGAGGCCGCCAGATCCACCGGGTCGAACGCCTCCCAGGCCTTGTTGTAGTTCGGGCCGACGGAGTAGGCGATACCCCAGCGGGCGATGGCCAGATCTGCGTCGAGATCGAGGGCGCGCTCGAAACAGCGGATCGCCTCGTCGTGATTGAACGCGTACGCCCAGACGAGTCCGCGATCGAACCAGACTTGTGCCTGCGGCGACGGCGTGTCAATCGACCGGTGATAGCAGCCGAGGTCGTAGTACGGCTCGCTCTCGCCCAGCGAAACGCTCATAGCGGGCACGATAATTCACTCGGGATGCCGTGGCGAGAACGGCAAGCAGACAGCCTGCCGCGCCCCAGACCGCGAGCGTCATCAGCGGAGCCTGGGCACCGTTGCCCGCGAAGTAGGAGATGCTGCGCAGCAGCGCGACTCCCGAACCCTGCGGGACGATCATCGAGAAGGTCGAGTAGAAGCCCGACAGCAACGGTCTGCCGACCGGGCCTGCGGCCGCGGCGTTGCCCACGACGACCAGGAACAAGGTGAGCAGCGCCGAGGCGAACGCTCCGAACGCGGCTGCGACACCGGTCACCGCGCCTGCCACGGCCATCGCGTAGACCCACAACGCTCCGAATACGGCCCATGTGTGCCCGGAGAGCGCACCGAGCACGCCGTCGACGTAGATCGTCACCACACCGGCAAGCAACGCCGAGTAACCGATCAGCGTCAGTGTGCGCAACATGAACCTGCCGGGATTGTGCACCCTGCCCATGATGTAGCCAAAAGCCGTGGCGCCCAATGACGCTCCGATGGAAATGAAGATGATGGCGTAGAACTCGACGGTGCCCGACGGATCGGCCGCCGACGTCGGTGCGACATCCTCGACGGTGGTGGACAATCCGCCGCGTGTCGCAATCTCGCGGCCGACCGCCTCGGAGGCGGTGGCCACGCTGCGGCCACCTCCACCGGCGACATAGATCTTCATCTCACCGGTGCGGGCGACGACGAAGGCGGAGTCGGCCTTGCGTTCGCGCACTTGATCTCTGGCGGCGACATCGTCGCCGACTTCGTTGACAACCAACGAGTCCTGGCCGCGGATCGCCTCGACGAGCTTCTCGGGCGCGGCCACCGCGACGGTGAGGTGATGCAGGGTGGGTCTGGCGAAGGCGCCGGAGTAACTCGCGATCATCGCGACGACGAAAACCGTCAACGCGAACATCGCCAGCGCCATATTTCGGATCCCGGTCTTTTTTATCTCCGGGGAGGCGTGTTTGGCCATGAGAAGGACCTTTCGTGCGTAATCGAATCGGGGTCAGCGCCGTGCGGTGGCCGCGGAAAGGCCGAGCAACGCGCCGACGGTGTCCAGCGCCGCGGTGACCCTGCCGCGCAGGTCGGTGGCGTCCTGGTCTTCCATCCACGACCGCAGCACCTCCATGAACCCGCCGACCAGAAATCGGCTGACGGATTCCGGGGTGAGGCCGGCGACGGCGGGGACCGCCGGCATGGCCTCCGTGGCGATCTGCTCACACGCGGGCGTGAGTTCGGTGCGGAAGGCCGCAACCACACGCAGTGTGACCGCGCTCGGCACGATGTTGCGGTACATCGCGCGGTGTTCGGCGGCGAAATCGAAGAGGGCCAGAATGCGGGCGCCCGGGTCAGCGGAGATGTCCGCGGTGGCCGACGCGAAGGCGACCGTGAACGCGTACGCGACGGCGTCGTCGCGATCGCCGAAGTGTTGGTAGAACACCTGGCGACTGACCCCTGCGCGCGCAACGATGTCGCCGACCGTCAGCCGGTCCACCGGACGCTCGTGCGCAAGGGCGAACGCGGCGTCCCGGAGCCGGCCCCGGACCCGTTCGGCGCGGGGATCGACGCTGTGCGTGCGTGCTGCCATACCTGCAGCGTAGACCAGATCGTAGACAACTGACTACGACAGCTTAGGTAATCTAAGACACCTGTGTGGGCAGGTGTGACCGCCGTTACGTCAGAGCGTGTGCAGCACGGCGACGGCGGCGGCCAGTGCGAGCCCGATCACTACGGCCGCCGTGTCCTTGGCGCCGTCGGACGCGCGCAGATGGAAGGCGATGGCACCGATCGACAGCAGCGCAAGACCGATCCCCGCGGCGATTCCGATCGGTGCCCACATCAGACCGACGAGGACGCCGGCGACACCGGCCAGTTCGCATGCGCCGATGAGCCGCCATTGCAGCGGCTTGACGCCAAGGTGGTCGCGGATGGCCAGGGACTGGGGGACACCAAGCAGTTTGATGCTTGCGGCGAAAGTGAAGAGCGCTGCAACCAGGATGGTGACGACAAGGGTGGCGGTATCCATTCCGAGCAGCGTATGGCTCCGCGCATAATGCCGAGCAGGAATTGATCCGATGACTAACGTGGCTGCGTGCTGCAGATAATTCTCAACTACGTCGGCATTGCCGTGTTCGCCGCGTCAGGTGCGACCGTCGGTGTCCGTAAGGGCTTCGACCTATTCGGAATCGCGACGCTCGGAGTCCTTACCGGCGTCGGCGGCGGCGTGCTGCGGGACCTGCTGCTCGACAGGCCGCCGTATTCGGTCCAGCACTGGCCCAACATCACGGTCGCGCTGGTCGCCGTGGCGATCGCGACGCCGTTCGCCCACGTCGTGATCAGGATGAACACGGTGGTGCTGGTCCTCGACGCGATCGGGATGGGGTTCTTCGCGACCTCCGGCGCCGCCATCGCCGTGGACGAGGGGGCAAGCTGGTTCGCGGCCGGACTGATCGGCATGCTCACGGCGATCGCGGGCGGGATGCTGCGCGACGTCATCGCCAACGAAGTGCCCTTGGTGATGGGCCCGGACGATCTGTACGCGATTCCGGCCATGCTCGGCGCGGCAACTTACGTCGCGATCGACTACTTCTGGCCGCAGTGGATCGCGGTCGCGGTCGGCAGCACAGTGGCGACGCTGCTCAGGCTTGCAGCACTGGCGTTCCACTGGCGACTACCGACCGGCCCCCGCGCATTGATCGCGCCCGACAGCAGCTAGTGGCCTGCCACGATGTCCGCCTCGTCGATCTCGACCGGATCCTTCGCGCCGGGCAGCAACGAGTAGGCGGCGCAGACGATTCCGAAGAACAGGTAGCCCAGCGCGACCTCCGGGTTCGCCGCCCAGGCGACTTCGGGCGCATGGATCAGACCGATGAACGACAGCACCGCGCCGCATCCGGACGCGATGGCTGCGTAGAGGAACTTCTTCTCGAGAATGAACGTCACCATCGTTCCGAGGATGAGGCCCACCAGCACCGCGCCCTCGCCGAGCGTCCGCAGGCCTTCGTAGACGACCCCGGCACCATTGAGCGCCTCCATGCCGACCTTGTCCGCAGATGTTCCGGCGGCGTTGAGCGCGTTGTCGATAAGGCCGCTGGCCCACTGCGCGAGGTTGGGCAGCAGTGCGGCCACGACCGCCACGGCGTGCAGACGCGGCACCGCCTGGAAAGCCTGGGCACCGATCAGCAAGCCGATGTACAGCAGGATCGGAACGATAGCGGGCACGGGCAACACGGCGTCAAGGACACCGAAAAGGCCGAGGAAGCAGAAGATTCCGATGACAACGCCGCTGGCGAGCGAGTAGCTGGCGCGACCGCCCGCGTCCTTCCAGCCGGGGTGACCGATGTAGACCGCCGGCGGGAACGGCGATCCGAACGCCGATCCGATCACGGCGCCGGCACCGTCAGCGAGAAGCACGCTGCGCAGGTTGTAGCTGTCACCGGCAGCGGCCGCGCTCTCCACGTTGCTCATCGCCTCGGTGAAGTTGTACACACCCAGGGGGATTGCGGTGCCAAGCAGCGGCGCGAGATGCGAAAGCCCGGAGAACAACATGTCGACCCGTAGATCGGGAATGCCGATTGCGATGTCGGAGATCGCCTGTCCGACGTCGGGTGCGGACATGAAGCCGCCGATCCAGCCGATCGCGGTGCCCACGAGCAATGCGGCAAGGCCGACCGGGATACCAAAGGGCAGTTTCATATTCGTGAAGAAGCCGATCAGGATGATGGCCATCACGGGAAGACCGATCCAGGCCGCCTCCCACATCTGTGCCGCGGGCCGCATCGAGATGAACGTGATCGAGATGCCCGCCAGTGTGCCGAGCATCGCAGCGCGCGGCGTGAGCTTGCGAATGTAGGGCCCGACGAATGCACCGATCATCACGATGATTCCGATCATGAACGCCCAGGCAAGGCCTGACGACCACGCCTGCATGGGGTCCTTGGTGTTGAGATAGACGGGCAGCATCACGACGAACACCACGATGAACATGTGCGGCACGCTGGGTCCGTACGGCAATGCGGTGACGTCGTCGCGGTTCTCCCGCCGGGCCAGCCGACGGGCGAGGAACGTGTAATAGAGATTGCCGAGGATCAACGCGACGCCGAGTGCGGGTAGCACCGTGCCGAGCACGTCACCGGCGGGCACAGAGACAACGCCGATCATCAGGCCGGTCAGGGTCAGTACGTTGACGAGGATGTTGAAGCCCAGCCCGAAGAACGCGTTGGTGTCGCCGCGGGTCCACCACGGCAGGGCCAATGGCGTCTGGGCCGGTGGATCAATAGGGGGGTCGACGGGGGGATTGGTGACGTCGGTACTCATGGTGAGGTCCTCTCAGGCGGCGGTGGTAGTCAGTGCGTGCAGGGCCGGGATGACGGTCGCGCTCTCGGCGACCCATCCGAAGATGCCGCCCTGGGCCTTGATCATCTCCAGCCCGATGCGCTGGAAATCGGGGAAATACGAACCGACGCAATCGGATACGACGAGACATTCGTAGCCACGGTCGTTGGCTTCCCGCGTGGTGGTGTGCACGCACACCTCGGTGGTGACACCGGTGATCAGCAGCTGGCTGATTCCGGCGTCGACAAGGATGTCCTGTAACGCGGTGGCGTAGAACGCACCCTTGCCGGGCTTGTCGATGACGATCTCGCCGTCGACCGGTGCCAGCTCGTCGACGATGTCGTGGCCGTATTCGCCACGGATGAGGATCCGCCCGTACTTGCCCGGGTCGCCGATGCGTCTCGACGGGGCACCGCGGTTGAGCTTGGCCGGTGGACAATCCGACAGGTCCGGCCGATGGCCTTCGCGGGTGTGGATGACCATGACTCCCGACGAGCGGGCGGCCGCGATCAGCGCCGCCAACGGGGGCACCACTTTGAGCAGCTGATCGACGTCGTTGCCCAGGCTCTCGCCGAAACCGCCGGGCAGCAGGAAATCTCGTTGCATGTCGATGACGATCAACGCCGTCTTGCCCTCGACGACACTGAATGGTCCCGGTTCGGAGGGGACTTCGACGACCGTGCTCACATGTGCTCCTCTGCGGTTTTCGGCAAGGCGGAATTCGCGGTGACATCGGGGTGGGTTTCGCGTGGCTCGTCGAGGATCCGCGCCGCGAGCGCGAGCGCGGTGTCGTCGGTCAGCGCGGCGCCCAGCAACATCGCGCTGTAGGGCCGGCCGTCCGCGACGGTGCCGAGGGGGACCGCGACGCCGAGCAGGTCCAGAAGGTTGCCGAAGTGCGTGTAGTGGCCGAGCACGGTGTTGCAGTCGATCGGCTGCGCCAGCACCTCGTCGACGGTGAACGTGGTGCCGATCGTGGGCACCACCAAGACGTCCATGTTCTGCCACAGCCGCCCGACGTGTGCCTTGAGTTCCTGCAGGCGCTGCATCGCGGCGAATGTGTCTACGGCGGTGTATTTTTCGCCGCTGCGAAAGATCTCCCGAACCACAGGGTGGATCGACTCGGGCTGGGTGGCGAGGAAATCCCCGAACTCGACCAACCGCTCGGCCACCCACGGCCCCTGGTAGAGCAGGGACCCGGCGGCCAGGAACGGCTCGAGGGACACATCGACGATGGTGGCCATGCCGCTGAGGTGCTCGCGGAACGCCAGGTGCGCGCGGCGCATCTCGGCGTCACCGAAGAACTCCAACTCGTCGACGGGCGGCAGCCCGACGCGGATCGTGGACCCGTCGTGGCGCGGCCCGCGCCCGCGGGCCCACGGGTCGCCGTCGTCGCGGGCCACCATCACGTCGAAGACCCGGTCGACGTCGTCGATGCAACCGGCCATCACACTGATGCAGTCCAGCGACTTGCATGCGGGCACGAGGCCGACGGTGCTGATCAGGCCACGGGATGGCTTGAACCCGACGACACCGTTCAGCGCGGCGGGGACTCGGCCCGAGCCCGCGGTGTCGGTCGCAACCGCGAACGGCACCTGCCCGAGCGCGACAGCAAGCGCCGAGCCCGAACTCGAACCGCCCGAAATCATCTCGCCGCCGTACACGCTGCGCGGCACCGTGTAGGGGGTTCTGGTCCCGTTCAATCCCGTCGCGAACTGATCGAGATTGGTCTTGCCGACGTACAACGCACCGGCGTCAAGGAGTCGTCGAACGGCGGGCGCGGTCGTCGACGCGATGTAGGCGTAGTCGGGACAGGACAGTGTGGTCGGCACACCCTCGACGTCGATGCTGTCCTTTACCCCGAAGGGCACGCCGTAGAGCGGGAGAGTGCGTGCACCCGAACGTGTTTCGATCGCCCGGGCGGCGGATAACAGTTCGTCGCGCGGCACGGTGGACAACCAGGTGCCGTCGTCGCCCCTCGCCGCGATTGCGTCGGCGACCCGGGCGGCGGTCTTGGTCGGCGAGCCGCTCCCGCTCGCATGCCACTCCAAGATCTCCGCCACCGACGGCCCCACAAGGGGACCTGATGCACCACCTGCCACAGCTGTTTTTTTCACACAATGATGGCGGCCGTAGTACGGCGGTATTTCGATCGTGTTGCCCGAGGAGCGAAAACGCGTCGGGCGCCGGTCAGCTCACGCTGGAGTGACGTGTGCTGCGGCGACGAAGGGCAGCACCGTCGCCAGCCATGCGTCGGGTTCCGACGAGAACACCACGTGGCCGGTGGGCAGTGCGTGAAAACTGGCGCCCGGGATGGCGGCCTGTACCGCCTCGCCCCAGCGCCGCGGCGCAGAGACATCTCGGCTACCCCACGTGATCAACACCGGCGCGGTGATCGCTGACGCGCGCTGCCTCAGGTCGTGACCAGGGTCGGTAAAGCTACGCCACAGTGCGGCCGCCGTTCGGGCGCCCTTCTCGGCCTTGGCGCGGGCCACCACACGACCGACGATCGCGCGGTCCGCGGTTGACTGTGCGCGCATGTAGGCCCGGACGAAGAACGGGAACACCAGACGGACGACCGCCGGCCTGCCCATGATCGAACAGAAGGCGCGGGTGCCCGCGTTGTGGTCGGTGAATCCACCGGTGTTGACGAGGACGACACCTGCAATCCGCTGTGAGCGCTCGATGGCCAGCCGGGATGCCGCGTATCCGCCGACGGAGTTGCCGATCACCACCAGATTGCACAGATCGAGCCCGTCGACGAATTCGACTGCGAGATCGCCGAATTGGACAGCGGTCAGGGGAACATCGGGGGAGGGCGACTCGCCGTGTCCAGGCCAGTCCATCGCCAGCACGCGGTGACCATCCAGCAGGGAGTCGCGAACAGAGTCATAGTCGGTGTGGTCGTGCAGCGCGGCGTGCAGCAACAGGATGGGCGGGCCGGTGCCCTCGTCGGTATAGGAGACCGGACCAAATGAAGTGTTCAATGTCGGCATCGGTGTATTCTTTCACCGACCGGCCGGTCGGTCAATTACGATCGGGGCTGCGATCGGGGAAAGGGGTCATGACGGTGGTCACAGACCAGGGCAACAAGCGGTTGGCCGCGGCGCAGCAGACTCGGACCAACCTCATCGAAACGGGGCTGGTGCTGGCCGAAGAGCTCGGCTTGGAAGGACTCAGCGTGAACGCCGTCGTGGCAGCGGCGGGAGTATCCAAAGGCTCCTTCTTCCACCACTTTCCGGACCGGGTGAGTTACCTGGTGGCGATGCACCGGCGGTTTCACGACAAGCTGTCGGACGAGGTCGTGGCGGGGATCGCGGACATGCCACCGGGTCGGGAGCGGCTCATGACGGCGGCCCGCACATACCTGGACGGGTGTTTACGCGACCGCGGCGTCAAGGCGCTGTTGCTCGAGGCGCGCGGACACCGTCCGATCGCCGACGAGGTCGTGCGCCGCAACCGGTTGAACGTCGACATTGTCGCCGTCGATTTCCAGGCGCTCGGCTACACGCATCCGCGAACGGCAGCGCGCCTGTGGATCGGCGCGACAGCCGAGTGTGCTCTGATGGAATTGGAGCATGGTGGGCCGGACCCTGCGGCGCGCTCCACACTCGACGATTTCACCTGCCAGCCAGCGAATTCGACACCAGAGTAGAAACGTGTTCTAGTTCTGGAGTGCTGGAGTTCACCCACATCGGAGACCTATCATCCGCCGAGGTTGAACGGATGCGCGACGTCTATCAGCCGCTCGCCGAGGCGGTTCGCGAGCTGGTCGATGCGACGATCCGTACGGAAGTCGACGCCGGCGAGGTGGCCGCGATCAAGGCCGAAATCGATGCGGCGACCGCGCGGCTGCGGGCCAAGCAGATCGACGGCGCCTTCGGGGTCCGCTACACCACGGCCGGCGATCGCATGGCGTGGGGCAACCCCGTCATCGGGGTCCGCAATCCGATCGCCCCGCCGCTGGTTATCAACCGCGACGAGTCGGGCGGCGCGTTCACCGACTTCCATCTCGGCGCCGCCTACGAAGGCCCACCGGGATACGTGCACGGAGGCATATCGGCGTTGGTGCTCGATCACCTTCTCGGCGAGGCGGCAAGTGATGCGGAGAAGCCACACTTCACCGGCACCATCACCATGCGTTATCGGCGCACCACCCGGCTGGGATGGTTGCACGCCGAGGCCAGGATCGACCGAACCGACGGCGTGAAGACCTACGTGGTCGGCCACCTCGCCGACGACGAGGGCATCACCGTGGAGGCCGAAGGCGTCTTCATCAAGCCCCGATGGGCCCGTGACTGACGGTCATTGCCGTGCCATCGCCAGGTTGAAGCGCTCCTCGGGCGTGATCAGATGGTCGTGGCTGTCCTCGCCGATGTCGAGCTGAACCCATTCGATGTGGCCCGTGAAGCGGTTGCCTGTCGGGCCGTAGTCCGGCGATGCCGGCGATCCGGTGTCGGATCCGACATCGCAGGCCTCGTCAGCGGAATAGCCCATCGGAATCGTCTGTTCGACTCTGCCCTTGCCGACGGCCTTGCCGTCGTAGTACAGCGTGACGTCACCACCCTTGGCCAACCCGCCGCCGTCGTATTTGAACTCCATCCGCACCTGGTGCTTGCCCGCGGGAATGCGTTTCGTGGCGCTGGTGATGTAGTGCTCGATGCCGAAGAAGTTGAAACAATATTTGAGCTTTCCCTCGTGCGCGTAGAGCGACCAACCACCAACGCTGCCTCCCTGGGTGATGATGACGCCGTTGGCGCCGGATTTCGGCACGTCGACGTTCGCGGTCACCGAATAGGACTTGTTCTTGAGCGTCAGGACGCAGTTCTCGCTGACTCGCATCCTGTCGAACAGCAACTGGGTGTTGCCGCGAATCAGCTGCGGGCGCCCCGCGATATCGGGGTTGATGCGTTCGAAACCGCGGTCGTCGAGCGGGACCACGTTGTACTTCACCGCCTCGATCAGCCAGAGGCGTTGCAGTTCAGCCAGTTTCGCGGGGTTTTCCGCGGCCAGATCGTGCGCTTGAGTCCAATCGTCGGGCCCGTACAGTTCCCAGGCGTCGTCGTCGAACGGCGGCGGGGTGTCGGCCTTCCATGGGGTGCGGTGTTTGGTCACCGCCGTCCAGCCCTGGTGGTAGATGCCCCGGTTGCCGAACATCTCGAAGTACTGGACCTCGTGGCTCTCCGGGGCCTTGCCATCGCGCAACGTCGCCAGCATGCTGACCCCCTCCAACGGCGCCTGTGCGATGCCGTTCACCGCGGCGGGCGCGGGCAGGCCCGCCGCCTCCAGGATGGTCGGCGCCACATCGATGACGTGGTGGAACTGGTTGCGCACTTCCCCCTTGCGTGCCAAGCCCTTCGGCCAGTGCACGATGGTCCCGTTGCGGGTGCCACCCCAGTGCGATGCCACCTGCTTGGTCCACTGGTAAGGCGCGCACAGTCCGTGCGCCCAGCCGACCGCGTAGTGGTTGTAGGCATCGGGCGTGCCGAAGTCATCGATCTTGGACAGCAGGAACTCGGTGGTCTCGATGCCCGGCATGCCGTTGAGCGTGGTCATCTCGTTGAAGCAGCCGTTCAGCGTGCCTTCGGCGGAGGCGCCGTTGTCACCGATGATGTAGTAGATCAGCGTGTTGTCGAGGAACCCCAGGTCGTCGATGGCATCGACGACACGGCCGATCTCGTGGTCGGTCTGCTCCAGGAACCCCGCGTAGATCTCCATCTGACGGGCCAGCACGGGCTTGAGCTCGTCGGGCATCTCGTCCCAACTCGGGATCTCGTCGTGCCGCTTGGTGAGCTCCGCGTCCGCGGGCACCACGCCCAACTTCTTCTGCTGCTTGATGATCTTCTCCCGCAGCACATCCCAGCCGTCGTCGAACTTTCCCTTGTACTTGTCCGACCATTCCTTGGACACCTGGTGCGGAGCGTGGGTGGCGCCAGGCGCGAAGTACATGAAAAACGGCTTGTCCGGGACCAACGCCTTCTGTTGCCGCACCCAGGTGATGGCGCGATCGGCGAGATCCTCGGTCAGCGTGTAGCCCTCTTCGGGCGACTTCGGCGGCTCGACCGCAGTGGTGCCCTCGAACAACCCGGGGTAGTACTGGTTGGCCTCGCCGCCGACGAAGCCGTAGAAGTACTCGAACCCCGACCCCGTGGGCCACTGATGGAACGGGCCGGCAGGCGAGACCTCCCACACCGGCACCTCGTGGCACTTGCCGAACTGCGCGGTCGAATAGCCGTTGAGTTTAAGGGTTTCCGCGATCGGCGCCTTCTCCTTGGGCCGGATGCTGCAGTTGCCCGGCGCCGACGTGGCCATCTCGGTGATCGCGCCCATCCCGACGGAATGGTGGTTACGCCCGGTCAGCATCGCCTGGCGGGTCGGTGAGCACAGAGCTGTGGTGTGAAACCGGTTGAGCTTCACTCCACCCGCGGCCAATCGTTCTGCCACCGGCATGTGGCACGGCCCTCCGAACGCCGACGAAGCGCCGAAGCCGACGTCGTCGATCAGCACGATCAGCACATTGGGCGCATCCTCGGGTGGACGCAACTCCTTGATCGGCGGGTACTTGGTGTTGGGATCTTTGGCGTCAAAGGTGGTGAGCCCGACGTGCTTCGGATCCGGAATCGGCAGCTGCTCACGCGCCATCGGCGCAGTGGGTGGGGCCACCGCGACGGGCGCCGGAGCGGCGCTCGCCTTCGGCCTGGCGGCCTTGGACGCCTTCCTCGTAGCTGCTTTCTTCGCGGGCTTTGCGGACTGCGGCGTCTTTGCCATGGTGGTTTTCCTTCAATTCGATTGCCCCCAGCTTACGTTGCCGTCAATCACACAGGAGTCGTTCCATCGACGAAATAGCCCGTCTATCAACGGGAAACGGCGGGCCGCTCAGGATGCCGCGACGTCGCGGCTGTCGACGGTGATGCCGGTCAGGCTGCGGGTGATCGTGCCGACTTCTGCGACCAGGACGCGCGCCGGACCGTCATCGGAAGCGATATGCGTCGCCGCATCGCGCAAGAGCTGGTCCGCAGCGGCCAACTGAACGGTGTCGATGGACCACGGCGTTGCCGGAGTCGGGGGGTCGCCGCGCAGCGATTCGACATAGTCGTCGACCGCCAAGACGAACTCGCGCCCGAGTGCGGCCGACGGATGCGGCGGAAGGCTGTCTTCCAGCGCCTTGCACGAGCTGGTGACGGCGTTCAGCGCTGCGCGGAAAGACCTCAGCCAGCGTCGCAACTCACGCGACTCGAGGCGGGTGGCCCCGGCTGCGGCTTCAAAGGCCGCGCGCGCCCGGAACGCCCGCTGCCACGCCGCCGCCAGGGCGTCGGCCGGGTGGTCGAGATCGTGCACAAAAGCCTTGACAACCGTTGCGGCGTAGTCGATTTCGGTCATCAGCAGCTCGCCGGCGCGCTGCCGCAGGCGTACCAGGGCGTCATCGGGAATCAGCACGTGAGCGAGCACCGCGAGCACTCCACCGATGAGCGTCGCGACCAGACGATCGGCCAGCGTTGCGGCATCGGCGACTCCGTCGATGTCGATGAGGAACACGATCGAAGCCGCCAATGCCGCACTGAGCGCGAGGTACGAAAGGCCCGACACCGCATAGGCGACGCCGAGAAAGATCACGGCGAGGACCGCCGAAGCCAAACCGGTCGGATGCCACAGCATCGTCACCACCGAGGCCACCACGACGCCTGCGGCGTTGCCCCCGATCCGGCCGACACAGCGGGTGTATGTGTGCGCCGTCTCCGGCCGCAGCACCATCAATACCGTGAGCGCTATCCAGTAGCCGTGTTCGATACCGGCGAAGCGGGCGATGGCGGTTCCGGCCGCCGCGGCTCCGGAAAGACGAACCGCGTGCCGCAATATCGGCGAACTCCGCGTCAGGTTTTCGCGAACACGCTGCGCCCTCCACCGGAGTGAGTTCGCGAGCCGCGGCCGGCGAAGTTCTTGGATTTGTTGGGGTCCCGGCTGCCAATCGCCCATGCGCAGCGCTGCCGCCTCATGAAGCTGCTTGGAAAGACGCTGCGCGAGTGGCGCTTCCGCCGCTCCGACGGCGCCGACGGCGACGTCCATCCGTTGCAACGCCGCATCGGCGTCGCGCCGGGCCGACCTGGTGCGGCCAGCTATTGCCCCCAGCGCCTCCCCGGCGGCGCTCAACACACCGGCGACGTTGTTCTGGTCTCCGGCCCGACCGGCCAGCGCGGACAACGTCATGGCGATCCGCTCGGGTAGGCCGTACCAGCCACGGTATTCCGGCGGTCGGCGACGAGCCTGTCCCTCTGAGAGGGTGAAGGCCTCCCGCAACGTGATCAACGCCTCGGGATGCACATGGCCGTCCGGACTCGTTGCCAGGTTGCCTGCGTCGGTGCCCAGTGAGGCGTAGGCCCGAGTGAGGGCGTCACGCTGTACCCGCCACCGGTGCTGCGGCCAGATCGCGATCAAGACGCCCTGGACCAAGCCACCGAGCACGGCGAGAGCGCTCGATCCCAGCACCGATGACCACGACGGCGGGATCTCGGGTGCGGTGACCAGTAATGCGCTCGCCGCGGCGGCGACGAGTCCGGCGTGGGCGCCCAACGCCCACTGCATGCCGACCGCGAAACACCACACGGCGATCACACCCACGAAGGTCGCGCTGTACGCCGACGTCAGCGTGCCGAGCAGAACCGCGGCACCCATCTCCAGCGATACCGCGATCACCAGGGGGATTCGGCCCCGTGGGCTGTCTTGCAGCGCGGTCGCACCCGCGATGGCCGCCGCGCCGGCAGCCGCTGTCGCCGCACCCGTCGAGCCCCAGCGCAGGGCGAGTCCGGCCACCAGCAGCACGCCCAGCAGGCTGCGTGTCACCGCGCCGAGGTCGGGCGAGGTGACACGGAGGACATCCGGGATTCGGCTGCCCTTGATCACCCGCCCATTGTCACCCGCTCAAGCGGCCAAACCCGGTTGAACCGCTGTGCCGCGATGGCCGCGATGCAACTCGGCTAGGTTCGGATCGTGGAGAAAGTCATCCTCACTCTCCGTGGTGCCGAGGCCGACGACACCTGGTGCGCCAGGCTGCGTGCCCGGGTCGCCGCCGACCTGCTGGAGATCGGCCTGCCTGGGCTGGCCATCAACGTTCGCGATGCCGAGGTCCGCGACTCGCTGATGACGTTGACGACAATGGACCCGCCGGTGACGGCACTCGTCAGCGTGTGGACACAGCAGTCTTACGGCGACCAGGTGCAGGCCGCGACAACGCTGCTGGATAAGGAGTGCGACGAGGTCGCGGCGTACCTCGTGACCGAATCCGTGCCCATACCGCCGCCCCAGACCGTGCCCGGTCAGCGCACGGCCGGCCTGGCCAACGTCGCGCTGCTGCGCCGACCCGACGATCTCGACGAGACGACGTGGTTGGCGCGCTGGCACGTCGACCACACGCCGGTGGCGATCGCGACCCAGGCGACGTTCGGATATGTGCAAAATGCGGTCGTCCGGGCGTTGACGCCGGGGGCGGCGCCGATCTCCGCGATTGTCGAGGAGCTCTTTCCCGCAGAGGCGATGTCCGATCTGCATGCGTTCTTCGGCGCCGCCGACGACGACGACCTTCGTGACCGGATGGAGCGGATGGTGGCGAGCACCGCCGCCTTCGGCGCCAACGAGAACGTCGATACCGTGCCCACGAGTCGATATGTCTACCGAAATCCGTTCGGCGAACAACGCGTGAAGAAGGTGAGCCCGTGACCACATTGGACGAAGCGGTCGGCCTGGCCCGCGGCGAAAGCGGCTTGACGGTCGTGTCGACGCTACGGGCCGACAACACGATCCAGGCATCGCTGGTGAACGCCGGCGTGCTGCCGCATCCCGAAAGCGGCAGCCCCGTTATGGCTTTCGTCACGTACGGCAGAGTCAAACTCGCCAACCTGCGGGCACGTCCCCAGCTGGCGGCGACGTTCCGCAACGGGTGGCAGTGGGCCACGGTCGAGGGCGATGCCGAACTCGCCGGGCCCGACGACCCGCAGCCCTGGCTCTCTGACGGCGACCAACTGCGCCTGCTGTTGCGGGAGGTGTTCACCGCGGCCGGGGGCACCCACGACGACTGGGATGCCTACGACGCGACGATGGCAGAACAACGTCGCACGGCGGTGCTCGTCGCACCCACCCGGGTGTACAGCAACGGCTGATGTTTACGCTGCTGCCGTGACACTCCAGATCAGCGACGACAATCGGGTACGGACACTCACGCTGGACCGGCCCGACGTCCTCAACGCCTTCAACGAAGCGCTCTACGAAGCGGCCGCAGTCGCGATCCGGGAGGCGGCTGCCGACCCCGATGTGGCGGTGGTACTGCTGACGGGCAATGGGAGGGCGTTCAGCGCGGGCAATGACCTCAACGAGATGGCGGCCCGCATCACCGATCCTTCGCTCGCCAACAAGGGCAGTCAGTTCACCGCGATGATCGACGCACTGACCGATTTCCCGAAGCCGCTCATCTGCGCGGTCAACGGGCTCGGCGTCGGCATCGGCACCACCGTTCTGGGCTACGCCGACCTCGTTTTCATATCGTCGCAGGCGCGCTTGAAGTGCCCGTTCACCAGTCTTGGGGTGGCGCCGGAGGCGGCGTCGTCCTACCTGCTCCCACAGCTGATCGGCAGACAGAACGCGGCGTGGCTGCTGATGTCCTCGGAATGGGTGACCGCCGACGAGGCGCTGCGGATGGGATTGGTGTGGAAGGTGTGCGAGCCCGACGATCTGCTGCCGGAAGCACGCCGACACGCTGAAGTCCTTGCCGCTCGCCCGATTCCGAGCTTGATGGCGGTGAAGCGGACAATCGCAGAACCGTCCCGGCCGGGGATACAGGCTGCCACCGAACGGGAGAACGCATACTTCGCCGAGTTGATGGGCGCCGCCGCCAACGCCGACGCGCTCGCGGCGTTCACAGACAAGCGGGGGAGTGCAGGCACCTAGCGTGGTCGCACCGCACGCCTCCACCGGGCCTGCCGCCGACGAAATCGCGGCGCTGCTCGAACCGGTCATCCGCGAGCGCATGCCGGGCGCCGGCGCGGCGCGCATCGTCAACTGGCGCGGCACCGACCGCGGGTTCTCCACCGAAACGTTTCTGTTCGAGCTCGAGGCCGAAGACGCAGACGGCCGCGCAACCACTTTGAAGCGGTTGGTTTTTCGCCGACCGCCGCAAGTCAGTCTGTTTGCCGACTACGACCTGCTTCGACAGGTGCTGGTAATGAATCGACTGCGCGCAACACCGATCCCGGTTCCGCAGGTGTGTTGGCTCGACCGGGGAAGCGATGCGCTCGGCACGCCGTACTTCGTGATGGAGCAGGTGGCGACGGTGGGCAGCCCCGGCGAATTTCCTCCGTACCACGCCGCCGGCCTGTATTTCGAGGCTTCACCGGAGCAGCGCGCAACGATGTGGTGGGGGTGCGTGCAGGCCATCGCCGATGTTCACGCCCTGGACTGGCGCCGGTTGCGGCTGGACAAGCTGTTGATGCCCAACCGCGGTGCACATCCCCTTGGGCAGGTCGTCGACTACTACTGCGATCTACTGCAGTGGGCATCCTCGGGCCACCCACGCGCTGAGCTATCGGCCGCGGCGGAATGGTTGCGGGACAACATCTATGAACCCGAACACCTCACGCTGTGCTGGGGTGACAGCCGACTGTCCAACGTCTTGTACGGACCGCAGTTCGAGGTATCGGCCGTGGTGGACTGGGAAATCGCCTATATCGGGGACCACGAGGCCGACCTCGCGTGGCTGTTGATGACCGACTGGGCCCTGTCCGAGTACCAGGGCATACCTCGGCTGGAGGGATCGCCGGGCCGCGAAGAAACCATCGAGCGCTACCGGCAACTGACGGGACTGCCGATAGTCAACCTCCGCTACAACGAGGTGCTCGCCGCCCTCGCATTGGCGTGCCCGGTATCGAGGCTGGAAGCCAGGTTTCGCGCCGAGGGCGTGCTGACCGACGACATCGACCTCGTCGGATTCTGCGTCGAACGGATACGGCAGTTGCTCGACTAGCGACTCGCCGCCGAATGGCTGCCGTTATTGGCAAAGTGCGCTTCGATGATCGCCCGCACAGTGCGCCTGCACCGCCCACACTCGGATCCCGCCCCGCAGACGGCCGCAACTTCCTTGGATGTCGAGGCGCCCTTGGCAATGGCGTCGCTCACCACGTGGCTGGTGACTCCGGTGCACAGGCAGACGAACATCAGTTTTCCGGCTGTCGTTCGATGCTCATGAGATGGGCGAACTTGCCGACGAACTGCGTGGGGTAAGCCCCCAACCCCGCATTCGACATCCACTCGGCTGCGGCGTCGGGGTGATCGATCCAGTGGCGTGCATTGATCTGGTTGTCGATCTCCTGCAGGATCATCACCTCCTGCCCGTCGTCGAGGGCGCGGTAGACCCAGATCTTGCGGACACCACCACGCCTGAACCGGTCCAGCCCCTCGTGCACCTTCTCCATCAGGGCCGACACATCGTCAACCGAGGACATCACCCCGACCACGATCCGCCCGACCTGCTCTTCCGATGACGGCGGGTCGAGGTCGATCTTCTCGACAACTTCGCCGCCGAAAATCGGTGGAATGTCGTCGAGGCCGGCAATGTCGAACCATTCGAATACCGCGGGCGATCCAATTACATCACGAATTGAACGAGCGTGACGAATTCCAATTGTCACCAGCACTCGGCCCGGTTCCCAGATCGACGTGTAAAGGACGACATGATGCGCCCCAATGGATGAGAGGTTGTCTCGATGGCGCTTCAGCCATGCCCACATTCGGTCGATATCGTCGACGCGAAAATCGCAGGCGAGAATCAGTGAGTGCAAATCGTACTCACTCATCGTCTTCCTTCGTCCCGATGCGCTGGCAAGCATGTTAGCGCAGTCTAACCTTACTAAGGACAGGCAGTCCACCTGCCTTTGGCCATCTTCGTACCTCGTCGCGAAGCTCGTTGCGACAATGGGTGAAACGCGCCACGCACACTGCGGAAGTGGCGACGATCGCCCATCGGCTGCACTAGATTGGTGCGCGACAAGTCCAGCCCACAGACCTCACGACGCGCCCGGCGCTAAGGAGCCAGCATGCAAGGGGACCCCGACGTTCTCAAATTGCTCAACGAGCAATTGACGAGCGAACTGACGGCGATCAACCAGTATTTCCTGCACGCCAAAATGCAGGAGAACTGGGGGTTCACCGAATTGGCTTCCCATACGCGCGCCGAGTCCTTTGATGAAATGCGGCATGCCGAGGCGATCACCGATCGCATTTTGCTCCTCGACGGGCTCCCGAATTACCAACGACTGTTTTCATTGCGGGTGGGCCAGACGGTTCGAGAGCAATTCGAGGCCGACCTCGCGATCGAATACGAAGTCATGGCCCGGTTGAAGCCCGGCATCATCTTCTGCCGTGAGAAGGAAGACGCCACGACCGCGAACCTCTTCGAGACGATCCTGGCGGACGAGGAGAACCACATCGACTACCTCGAAACCCAGCTCGAGTTGATGGGCAAGCTCGGCGAGGAGCTCTACCTGGCTCAGTGCGTCTCGAGGCCACCCGGCGGTACCTCCGCCTAACCGCGTTTCACGGAAGCTTGCACGTGTAATCCTCCCTCCGGCTGGCCGCCGTAACTTTTCTAGCCTGTCTAACGATATGGCTCGTGGGCGGTCGTCTCCAAGGGAAGGCAGGTATGACCAATCAGGCGCCGACGGCCATCGCCGCGGACCCGGAGTCGAGCACGGCCGGCATCAGTGCGCACCGTCGCAACCTCATCTTTGTTGCGGTGCTGCTCGGCATGCTGCTGGCCGCCCTCGACCAGACGATCGTCGCCACGGCGCTCCCGACCGTGGTCGCCGACCTCGGCGGGGCCGGCCATCAATCCTGGGTGGTCACCAGCTACCTGCTGGCCTCGACGATCGTCACGGCCATCGTCGGGAAGCTCGGTGACCTGTTCGGCCGTAAAGCCGTCTTCCAGGGTGCAGTGGTGTTCTTCCTCGCCGGTTCGGTGCTATGCGGGCTGAGCGGATCGATGACGATGCTGGTCGCATCGCGAGCGCTACAGGGCATCGGCGGCGGCGCGATCATGGTGACGGCCATGGCCGTTATCGGCGAGGTCATCCCACTGCGCGATCGAGGCCGCTATCAGGGCGCGCTCGGGGCCGTCTTCGGCGTGACCACTGTCATCGGCCCGTTGCTGGGCGGGTTCTTCACCGACCATCTCAGCTGGCGATGGGCGTTCTGGATCAACATCCCCGTCGCGATCGTCGTGCTGCTGGTTGCGGTCACGGCCATCCCATCACTCGCGAAGACGGCTCGACCGGTCATCGACTATGCGGGCATCGCGTTCGTCGGCCTCGGCGCCTCCGGACTCACCCTGGCCACCAGTTGGGGCGGCGGCGAGTACGCGTGGACCTCCCCCGTCATCATCGGGTTGTTCGTGACCTCCGCCGCGGCGCTCGCCGTCTTCGTCTGGGTGGAAACGCATGCGGCCGAACCGATCCTGCCCATCCGGCTATTCGCGAGCCCGGTGTTCACGGTGTGCTGCATCCTCGGCTTCATCGTTGGGTTCGCGATGCTCGGAGCACTGACATTCCTGCCGACCTTCATGCAGTTCGTCGACGGCGTCTCTGCGACGACGTCGGGCCTGCGCACCCTGCCGATGGTGGCGGGCATGCTCATCACGTCGATCGGCAGCGGCAACATCGTCGGACGTACCGGCAGGTACAAGGTGTTTCCCGTGGCAGGCACCGCGATCATGACCGTGGCGTTCCTGCTGCTGTCCACGATGGATGCCGCCACGCCCACCTGGCAGCAGTCCGTCTTCTTGTTCGTGCTCGGCGCCGGGATCGGGCTGTGTATGCAGGTGCTCGTGCTGGTCGTGCAGAACACCTCAAGCTTCGCTGACCTCGGCGTGGCGACATCGGGTGTCACTTTCTTCCGGACCATCGGAAGCTCTTTCGGTGCAGCTATTTTCGGCTCGCTGTTCGCCAACTTCCTCGCCACTCGAATAGGGCCTGCACTTGTGGCGAGCGGAGCGCCGCCCCGCGCGGCGCAGTCACCGCAGGCGCTGCACGCGCTGTCACCGGAGATGGCAGCGCCGATCGTTGACGCCTACGCGGACTCGCTCGGAACGGTGTTCCTGTGCGCAGTCCCTGTCGCCCTCGTCGGATTCGTCGTCGCACTCTTCCTGCGGGAGGTGCCGCTTCGCGAAATGGACGCGGTGTCGGCCACCGACCTCGGCGAGGGGTTCGGCATGCCCAGCACGGAGTCGCCCGAGAAGATCCTCGAGGTGGCGATCGGCCGGTTGATGCGCAACACCCCGGAGATCCGGCTGCGGAGCATCGCCGGGCAGGCCGGCTGCGAACGCGACGTGGCCCTGCTGTGGGCGCTGATTCAGATTTACCGTCAAAGCCAGGTGTTCGGGTCGGCACGGTTGACCGACATCGCCGAGCGCTTGCGGGTGCCGCCGGAGGTGCTCGAGTCGACATTCGACCGGTTGGCCGAGCGCGGTTACGCGCTGCGCACCGGAGACCAGCTCTGGCTCACCCAGGCAGGCGCCCGGCAAGTCGACTGCGCGTCGACCGCATTAGTCAACCGGATCGTCGACAAGCTCGCGACGTCGCCGACGTTCGAGGGACGGCCGGACCGCGTTGAGGTCGAAGCCGCGTTGGAGCGGATCGCCCATCAGGTGTTGGTCCAACGGGACTGGTACGACGACCGGGCCATTCCAGCCGGCGCCAAGTGATCTAGCTGGCGTTTCACCTGCGCTTCTAGAACGTGTTCCACTTTTGTCACGCTCGGCGTACGATTCCGGCCATGAGCCGAATCGGATCTTTCGCAGACGATGACGCCGCCGCTTGGGTGGTGAAGTCCCCTGACATCGGGGTCGCCATGGCCGGCTTCACCAATGCGGTCTACCACAAGAACCGGCTGCCGATGCGGGTCCGCGAGCTGGCCCGGATGGTCATCGCGCTCGACAACGAATGCGTGGTGTGCCAGAACACCCGCGACTCGGATGGCATCGCGGCAGGCGTCGACGAAGACCTCTACGACCATGCGGCCGAATGGCGGACATGGCCGGGGTACAGCCCGCAGGAGCGGATCGCGGCCGAGTTCGCGGAGCGCTTCGCCGGCGACCACACCGGCCTGCGGGACGACGAGGAGTTCTGGGAACGCGCCAACGAGCACTTCAGCGAGGAACTGCTCACCGACCTGGCGCTGTCGTGCGCGATGTGGTTGGGCATGGGGCGGATGCTGCGGACGCTCGACATCGGCCAAACCTGCAAGATCACCCTGTGATTCGCAGCTAGGCACTGCACAATGGCTGCTGTGACATCACGGGCAGCCAAACCCCTCGCCGCGGCGGCAATCGCCCAACTCGAGTCCGACGGAGTGGCCACACTCATCGGTACGGTCGTCAACCCCGCCGGGCTCACTCACGCCAAGACCATTCCTCTCCGGAAGATGGGGGCGTTCGCCGACCCCGGACTGGGGGCCAGCCCCGTGTGGCACGTCTTCACCATCGACCAGACCGGCATCGTGTTCGGCGAAAACACGGGGGTGGTGGGGGATCAGCGCATCCGCATCGATTTGGGCGCACTCCGCATCCTCGGTGACGGGTTGGCCTGGGCGCCAGGTGCTTTCTACGATCAGAACGGCGAACCGGATCCCTACTGCAGTCGCGGGGCACTGAGCCGTATTGAACGCAGGCTCGCCGATGCCGAAATCGACGCACTCGTGGGCCACGAGATGGAATTCCTGCTCGTCGGGCCCGACGGCAGTCGTCTTCCCGCACACCTGTGGGCTCAGTACGGCCTGGCCGGAGTGCTCGAGTTCGAGGGATTCGTGCGGGACGTCACCAACGCCGCGACGAGCTCGGGGGTTTCCATCGAGCAGTTGCATCCGGAGTACGGGCTGAATCAGTTCGAGATCTCGCTGACTCCGCAGTCACCGACCGCCGCCGCCGATCAGCTGGTGTTGATCAGGATGATCGTCGGCAGGGTGGCCAGACAATACGGCTTCCGGGTCAGCCTGTCCCCGGTGCCCTTCGCCGGCAGCGTGGGCTCCGGTGCGCACCAACACTTTTCACTGAAGAAGGGCGACCAGCCACTGTTCTCCGGCGGGGCGGGCGCCCGTGGTATGACGCCGGAGGGGGAGTCGGCGATCGCCGGCGTCGTCGCCGGCCTGCCCGAGGCCGCGGGTGTGCTGTGCGGTTCGATCCTCTCCGGTCTGCGGATTCAGCCAGGCCACTGGTCAGGCGCCTACGTCTGTTGGGGCACCGAGAACCGTGAGGCCGCAGTGCGATTCCTCGTCGCCGGAGGCAGCAATCCACTCGGCGCCAACGTTGAGGTGAAGGTCATCGATCCGTCGGCGAACCCCTACTTCGCGACGGCAACAATCCTCGGCCTTGCGCTCGAGGGCATCGAGCAGAAACTGTCACTGCCTCCTGAGACCACAGTCGACCCGTCGAACCTCTCCGAGAAGGAGCGCGCCGACGCCGGCATCGCATTGTTGCCGGCGAGTCAGGGCGAGGTACTGTCCGCACTCGACGGATCCGACCGCGTGCGTGGAATTCTCGGCGATCCCGCAGTCGATGCGACCGTGGCCGTTCGTCGCTACGAGCAGGAGACGTACGGTCATCTCGGCGAGGAGGAGCTCGCCGACAAGTTCCGCATGGCCTGGAGCTTATGACCTCGTCGGAATTGGCCGATCGCATCGAGGCGGTGCGGCTGATCGATCATCACGTGCACGGCTGCTGGCTGCAATCCGGTGATCGGACACGCTTCGAGAACGGGCTCAACGAGGCCAATACCGTTCCGATCGCCGACTTCGACTCGTCGTTCGACACTCAGCTCGGTTTCGCAGTCCGCGCCCATTGCGCACCGCTGCTCGACCTGCCGCGACACGTCGATGCGGACACCTACTGGGATCGGAGAAGCGGACTCGACGAGCGTGAGCTGGCGCGGCGATTCCTGTCGTCCGCGGGAGTGACCGATTGGCTGGTGGACACCGGATTCGCAAGCGGGGTAGCCGATCTCACCGAGATGGCCGATGTTTCCGGCGGGCACACGCACGAGATCGTTCGCCTGGAGTCGGTCGCCGAGGACGCCGCGGCTGCGCGAGGCGACTACGCCGCAGCGTTCGAGCAGATACTCACCGAACGGGCAGTGAACGCGGTCGGCACCAAGTCGGTGCTGGCCTACCGCGGCGGGTTCAAGGGCGACCTGTCAGAGCCGGCCGCCGCTGAGGTGGCCGAGGCGGCAGCACGTTGGCGCGATTCTGGCGGCCATCGGTGCACCGACCGGGTGCTGCTGCGGTTCGGCCTGTATCAGGCGTTGCGGTTGGGTAAACCGTTGCAGTTTCACGTCGGCTTTGGCGACCGGGACTGCGACTTACACGCAGTGAACCCGTTGTACCTCTTGGACTTTCTCCGACTGTCCGGCGATACGCCGGTAATGTTGTTGCACTGCTATCCCTTTGAGCGGGAGGCGGGCTACCTGGCGCAGGCATTCAACAACGTCTATCTCGACGGCGGCCTGTCCATCAACTACCTCGGCGCGCGTTCGGCAGCGTTCATCGGGCGACTGCTCGAGATGGCGCCCTTCCGCAAGATCCTGTACTCGTCCGACGGGTTCGGCCCGGCAGAGCTGCACTTCCTCGGAGCGAGGTTGTGGCGCAGCGGTATTCGTGAGGTGCTGGGAGGTTTCGTCGACGCCGGTCAATGGAGCGAGGCCGACGCCATGCGTGTCGTCGATCTGATCGCCTACGACAACGCCCGCCGCGTCTACGACCTCAGATGAGCCCCGTCGCGTCGAAAACCCATGACGTGTCGACGGACGCCCAACTCTCCATGAGCGTGGGCGGTGCCTGCGACGTCATTATGCCCATGTCCCAATAGTCCTTCCACAGGGTGATCTTGTTGCCCTCGACACGCTGCACCGAGACGAACTTCTGCACCATGGTTTCACCGCTGTGCCAGCACCAGGTTTCGGAGTGCTCGTACATGACGTCCCTGCCGTTCGTGAGCAACAGTCCGTCGTGATTGACATACGACGCAAGAGACTCGAGCCCGATCTTGAGCCGTTTGACGATGTCGTCCGGTCCGCGGGCTGAGACGGCGGGCATCGGCATGTCGATGTAGATGCACTCGTCGGACAAGTAGGCCTTCACCGAGTCCCAGTCGCGGTCGGACAACGCTTTCCACATGCCGAGAACGGTTTCCTCAACCGAAACCTGGTTGGTGTACGTCACGCAGCCATACAACCGCCCGCGCGGTCAGGGTGTCAACGAATCTGTGAACAGATTTCCATAATTGTCTAAGCCCAGCCGTCGGGCTGTCGGCCATCGATGTCGGTGAAGCCGTACTCGCGTGCCAAGTCGGCGGACGTCACCGAGTGTTGATTCCATCGGGCGCGGTTCTCGTCGGCGGCGATCGCGGCGACGGCCCTACCGACATACCGCGGCGACTCCGACGCCGCAAACCCGGGCGGTGCGGTGGGAAGGCCGCCGCCGCGGTCCCGGTCGAGCGCCGTGTACCAGTCGGCCTCGGTGACGCCGTAGTTGTCCAGCATCATTTCCGAGCGAAGCCAGCCCGGTGTCACGGCGACTGCGGTGGCGCCGAACTGCTCCAGTTCGTATCCGTGTGCGAACGCCAGCCGATTCACCGCGGTCTTGGCGAGGTCGTAGAACACCGACAACCGGAAGTTCGCATCGTTGTACTTGCGGGTGCCGTCGGTGACCTCGACGAGCAATCCGCCTGGACGCTCGATCAACAACGGGTGCAGGCAATGCGAGGTGATCAGGTGGGTGTCGATGCCCAGTCGAAGGATTCGCAGTCCGTCATCGAGATCGTGCTCCCAGATGGGCCGGTTCCAGCTCGGCGGCGGTCCCTTGAGGACTTCGGCGCCCCAGACGTCGTTCACCAGGATGTCGATGCCGCCGTAGTCACCGCGGATCCGATGTGCAAGTGCGCGAACGTCACCCGCGTCGAGATGGTCGACCTGAATCGCGACACCCTCGCCGCCGAGCTCGTCGACGAGCGCGGCGGTCTCCTCGATGGTTTCGGGCCGGTCGTAGTCGGACTTCTCCCGTCCCGATATTGAGCTGCGGCCAGTGCACACCACCGTTGCGCCCGCCTCGGCCAGGCCCGCGGCGATACCGCGGCCCGCACCGCGGGTCGCCCCGGCCACGACCGCGACCCGGCCCTGCAGAGCCCTGCCATCAGGTGTCCAGTCCATTGCCGCCAGTATTGCGCGGAAACGGGCGCGCCTACCCGAGTTCAGCATTCAGGCGCATACTCGCGAAGGTGACTCCGCTACAGCGATACATCGCCGAAGAAATAGCCACGGATCATGTCGACGGCCTGCTGTCCCGTCGCGAGGCGCTGCGAAGGCTTGCCCTGCTCGGGGTGGGCGCCGCGGCGGCGAGCACATTGATCGCCGCGTGCGCAGAAAAGAAGGAGACGACGGCGCCGGCCACGTCGACCGGCGCGGTCACGTCGTCCGAGTCGGCCATCGCGAGTGGGCCGCCGCCAGGGTCGCAGGGTGCGCTCCCTACTGCGCCGGTCACCTGGGCGGGGCCACAGGGTGAGCTGCAGGCCGCATGGGCCGAAGCGCCGAACGCGCGCGGCGGTGTGCTCGTCATTCACGAGAACAAGGGCCTCAACGACTGGGTCCGCTCGGTCGCCGGGAGATTCGCCGGGATCGGCTACTCGGCACTGGCCATCGATCTACTTTCGGCACAGGGTGGGACCGCGAAGTTCGCCGACCCCGCGGCGGCCACCGCGGCGCTGGGCAACATATCGCCCGAAGAGCTCGTCGCGAACCTCAAGTCGGGCGTCGGCGACTTGCAGCGACGCCTACCGGACAAGAAACTCGCAGTGGTCGGATTCTGCATGGGCGGCGGACTGGTGTGGCAATTGCTGGCCTCGGGCGCACCCGAATTAGCCGCCGCCGCACCGTTTTACGGGCCCGCGCCGGACAACCCAGATTTCTCAGGTTCCAAAAACGCGGCGGTGCTCGGCTTCTACGGAGCGCTCGATCAGCGTGTGACATCGACGGAACCGGTGGTCAAGGCCGCGCTCGAAAAGGCAGGCCTGGTGCACGAACTGATCACCGAGCCCGACGCCAATCACGCATTCTTCAACGACACCGGCGATCGGTACAACGCGACGGCAGCCGGCGACGCGTGGACCAAGCTCCAGGACTGGTTCGGCAAGTACTTAACGTGATGTCGGGCGTTTAGGACGGAAGGCTGTCAGCCTTCGCCAACCGGGATCCTTCAACATAGATGCGCGCACCCGAGCTTTCGACTCAGATGCGCGCATCTTGGTGCTTTTGCCCCGCCAACCTGCGATCGGCTACTTTCAAACCGCGGCGATGGGGCGGAAGGGAATCAGCAGCCTTGCGGGTTCAAGCAAATGCCGGTGACGGCCCATCCGTTCGAGTTGAACTTGAAGTAGTTGCTGATGCCTCCGCCTGCCGGCTTGGGCGCCTTGGTGATTATCTGCCCAAATCCAGTTCCAAACACACTCGTCGGCTTACTCACGACGTTGGGCGATGCGGTCCCACTCGGCTTCGGCGAGAACAGGTTATGCAACAGGCCGCCGTCGGCGTTGGCCGTGCCCGCGCCCATGCCGACGGTCACAACTGCCGCCGCCGTGGCCGCCATGCCGGCCACGCCGGCAAGCTTGACGACTGAGCGGTTGCCCTGCTGATCGTCGGTATCGCGACGGTGTTTTCCTTCGTACGACATCAGTGATCTCCTTTTGCTAGGTACCTGCGTGAAGGTTAGCTGCTCCACCCGACCGAAACCGTATAGCACCACCGTCGAAGTTCCTGAAGCTTCACATGAATTCGAGGTAGCTAGACAATGACAATTATGTGTCAGCAATGGTGATGCGGGAGGATCTATGAGTTGCTGGCACAGCGACAGCGGTGCCGCCTCCGGCGCGCCTGGGCTGGCCGGCCCGTCGAAAAGCGAACCTGGCCAGCACTTCTCAGTCAGTTCTGCGTGACGCCAAGAAGTCCTCGGTCCTCGAGGTGAGTTGTGATGGATTTGCGAGACCGCGGAGCCCACAACCCGGCTTGCCGTTATCCCCGTCCAGGGGCGAGCGATGTGGCGCCGGGAGCCGCGCGGTGCATGCGGATGGTGGGGGCCACTCGGACATCGCATTTGCTGAACGTCCGCTGGCCGGGCATTCTTCACAGGTGTGGCTGCGTCGCTAGAGGCACGCGGCAATCGATCAGCGACGGTACCGATCCAGGATGAGGTATTGAGCCGCTGTCCGTTCACGCGCGTCGACTTGCTCCTCCGAGGAGGTCCTGAACGCATACCGGCCAGCGTGGGCATAGCACTGAAACCGCTGTTCTGACCGGCGCACATCCCTAACCCCGTCAACACATTTCGCATTTGGCAGGCCGATCACTCCTTGGATTACTGTTGCTCCCGCCGCGGCCTCATGTGCGGCCAACTGGTCGACGAGATCCGCCGCCGCGGCGGTATCTCTGGCTTGAAGCACGACCGAGTCCCGTACCGACACGGATTCGACACCCGCCAAGGTGAAGAGGGCAGCCGAACCGACTGGGTCGGTCTGAAAATGTAGGGCGGCCCGTGCGGTGTACACACCAATCTCTGCGGTGACGGCGCGCGATGAAGTGGGCAACGTATGAGCCAACAGCCCGCTCGGGTCAACCGACAGGCCCGCAAGCCTGGACGGCTCCGTTGGGATGAATCGATCGATGCGCGGGCCCTGCAAGTCAAGGGTTTTCGCGATGAGCTCGGTCGCAGTGTCTACGGAGCTCTTTGTCTGCACCCACTGGTAAAGGAGGTAGGGTCCGCGCGGCATGAAACTTTCCGCGATCACGCCGTGCGCCATCGCGAACCCCGAAGCGGATGCGTCGGGGTGGCGTGGAATCGACGAAGTGCGCCATTTCGTTGAGTCCGTGGCGACCAGTGCGGCGGCAGCAGCGACCGCCGCGCCGTGATCGGGGAACCGGATAACCAGGTTCACCAAAGATGTATTCGCCCCGGACCCACCTCCTGTTCTGCGAGATGTGGAGAACCCGGCGACGAAGCCGTGCTCGGCCGCGATGTTGGCGCGCGACAGTCCGATGTCGGCGCGCAGAGCTTGCGCGCTTTCTACCGCGCCCGTATTGAATACAACGAGTTCGCGCAATGCGGTGTCGACCTCGCTGGGAATGACGACGGCGTCGGCCATCCGCTGTCCTTCTAGCACTACGCCGGTGCTGACGCCCGCGGCCAACGGTAAGGGAACGGGCGTAGTCGGGTACCTTCCGGGGTCGAGCAGGTCCAGTGTGACGCCGTCAGAATTCAGCTGATCGGAAAGCTCGACCGACATACCGGCAACTGTCGATTCACAGCCGGTCATGACAAGCGCTGCGGCCATCGCCAGTGCGCTCGCCCACACTCGGGTCTCGCGCGTCACCGCGGTGGGGATTGCGCGCCGGGGGCTCAGGCCTGAGCTTGGGCAGTCGCGCAAGCCAATTGGGCTTCATGCGCGGTATTGTTTAGGTCGGTTGCCGTCGTGTTAAGGGTGTCGCCGCCACCTCGAACTCCCATCACAAGGACCATCTTCGCGGCGTTGAAGGACCACGAGCGCATCGGCGTCGTGACTTCCGGCGGCACGCCCGGTATGCCGGACGCGTTGAGCGCCGCCCCGGCTGCTTGCTTCAGGGCGGTCCTGCCGGCGAAATTGGCGTTGCCGACGGTCTGATCGTCGTAATTCACGTAGTTGCCACCGCCGGCGCTGTAATCCGCGAAGTCCTCGTAGTTGATCGCGGCGTAATTCACTGCTTTGTTGAACAGATCGCAGGCATCCTTGGTCGGGTCGCCTGAGGACTGCATGGGGGCTGCCTCAGGGACCGCTCCCTGAGGCGCACCGGTGGGTTCCAGTGGCGCACCTGGTGCAGGAGCGGCATCGGGGAGCGTTCCGGGAACGGGGGGTTGCGGCTGATCAGGGCCAATTGGATCCCCGGATGCAGTGGGACACAACGCAACCCCGACGCCGAATGCAATCAGCGCGGTAGCCACCGTCTGTCCACAAACGTGAAATGACCTCATCGTTTCCTTCCAGGTAGTCGGTCCCGCTGGCTCCCAGCTTGGCATCAGGATTCCGAATCGATCTCGGCCAGTCTGCAGCCCGCCCTTGACGTTCGCCGGGTCGCAACCGTTATTTACAGCCACGCAGGTATTGAGCGTCAACCCCGGGACCGATGGTCGGTCGGTCACCTTTCTTAATGGTGAACGGCTCCCAAACAGCCGGTGCCCCCGAACGATCCATTGCGTGTCATCGACGGCGACCTGCCGCAGAGTATCTGTACACACCGATCAGGAGACGCCCGGTAGATGGGAACCGGGTGCTAACTGTTGGTGCTGCGTTCACTGTTTGGACACTCGCTCCCTTAAAGATTCCACAGGACAGATCCCGTGGGGACTTCGGACGAGGAGAGGCACCAACGCGAATGTTTAATCGTTTTGCCACGCTGGCTGCTGTATGCACGCTGGTCCCGGTCGGGACAGCTCCACTGGCTTTCGCAGACGATCCACCTCCGCCGGTAGTGCCGGCCGGCGACGTCGTCCCGGCGCCCGGGAATCCGGGACCGGCCGGACCTGTGCCATCCGCCCCTCCCGGGGTCTTGAAGACGCCCGATGGCTACACCTTGACGGTGTCGGGAGGCACCGAGTCGATGGAGCCGGTAGCGCCGCTGACTGGCGCACCGACATCACGCGAATACCTCGTAGACGGTTCGTTCACCGGATCGGTGACGGGTTCGGGTGGCCCGAAGCTGGCGGGTGGATCCCTGGAGGCCGGTTACCAGATCGGCTGCGGCATCGCCCAGGACGACATCGAGAGCATCATCTCGGCGGGCATTACGCCGAGCATCGGGATCCCGATCACCAACGGCTCGATCCTCCCGGTCACCATTCAGCCCTCCCTGAGCTACCAAATGAAGATCGACCTCAAGCCCGGCACGGTCAACATCGTTCCGGTCGACAAGAAGACGTTCAAGGGCACCAGCCCGAAGATCAACATCACCGGTCTACGCGTCAAGTTCGATCAGTGCGCGGGGTCGTCGTTCATCCGGTCGTACGCGACGCTGACCAGTTCGACCGATGACACTGACGACGTCGTCACCTACATCGGCGTCACGAAAATGGTGTGACGCCATAGGGTCTCGCCAGTCGCTCTGCGCTGGCGCAGTCCAGTCTGCCCACGATGCATGCCCCTCGCGGATGGCGAGGGGCATGCGTTTTTTTGCGAGCTTTAAAGCCCAAGACGTCACGGCCGCCGCCGCTGTTGACCGCGCGGGCTCGCTCTCGACTGCGTGTCCGCGCTCACGGCCAAAGTCGGCGCCACGACCCGGGAGTTAATGCAAAATTGCGGTTGCTCGACGCGCACAAAGTTTGCCGGTGTGTTATAGACCTGCAGTTTTTCGTGAGGCACGCGGCATCGCAGATCGCTGAGTGGTCGGGAATCGGGCGTGAACTGTTGGCGCTGCGTTCACCGTTTGGACACTCGGTCCCTTAAAGATTCCACAGGACAGATCCCGTGGGGAATCGAACGAGGAGAGGCGCCAACACGACATGTTGAATCGTTTTGCGACACTGGCTGCTGTTTGCATGCTGGTCCCGGTCGGGACGGCTCCGGTCGCGCTGGCGGACGATCCGCCCCCACCACCGGTGGTTCCTGCCGGTGACGCCGGACCCCCGCCGGACAACGGTGTTGTCGCGTCCGGCCCGCCCGGAATTGCGAAAACCTCTGACGGGCGGACTTTGACGGTGGTCGCGAAAGACGAGACGCAGCTTCCGGTAGCGCCGCTCACGACCGCGTTGTCGTCGCGCGACTGGTTGGTCGGGGCCACCTTCACCGGGTCCGGAATGGGCTCCGCGAAGGGCGGATCGATGGAGGTCGGGTATCAAATCGGCTGCGGGATCGAGATGGACAAGATCAAGCTGATCGGCAGTATCGGCATCGGCACCAATGCCTTCGGGCTGAATGGCGCGGGTGTGTTGGGCGCTCCCACTTCGGTGAGCTTCCCGATCCAGGGTCAGATCGAGGTGGACCCCAGGCCTGGCACGGTCACCAACGTCGTGGTGGACAAGAAGTCGTATAAGGGCAACTCGACGCGGGTCACCGTGCACGACATCCACGTCAAGGTCGACAACTGCGTCGGCGCGTCGTCCCTGCGGTCCTACGCGATCCTGACCAGCTCGAACGGTGACACCGACGATGTCGTCGCCTACTACGGCGTCACGAAGGTGTTCTGAGTCCGGATGACTCGCCCCCACGTGAACAGCCTTCATCGTATGACGGTCCAGAATCATGTCGCCGCGGCCCTGGCGGCGGGCATACTGGTCGCCGGCGCTGCGGTCGCCTTCTCGGCGACCGCAGCCGCGGATGAACCGCCACCCCCTGTGCCGCCGCCCGCCGAACCCGCTTCGGCGCCTACGGGTTTCCTGCCACCGGCGGGAGCGCTGCAGGGCTTCTTGCCCGAGGGAGGGATGGCGCCGGGGTCGGGATCTGACTTCCTGTTGGGCCAGGCGCCGCTTCCCACAGCGCAGGGCGGCCAGCCCACCCCAGTCATCGTCGGGGCGGACGGTCAGCCCGTCCCGGCGGCCCAGTCGCCGACAATTCTCGACCAGCAGGCCATCCAGGCCCTCAAGCCGACCAATTTCGCACTGGCGGGCCAAGGTCAGCAGTCGTTCTACAGCAACTCGCCCGCAGCCCCGGACGCTCCACCGGCCGGCTTCCTTGAAAGTGCCAGAGGCGCGCACGGCATTTGGAACTACCAGATGGGCAAGCTGGACCCGGGCCAGCTCGGCCAGCCGCTTCCGGGTACCGCACCGCTTCCGGGATCGAACATCCCGATGGGCCTGGCGCCGGATCTGCCGGATCCCGCGGCTGCTCCGCCACCAGGTGCGCTGCCCATCATTCCGCCACCGCCCGGCTGACCGGCGCTCGGCTCACCGGTCAGCCTGAAGTCGTGTGAGACGCACCGCTCGAAGTAGCGCGGGGCGCGTTGTTCACGAGCCGTTAGGACACCAGTCGGATAGGCGTCGCTGATGGCACAGACGTGCCGGTTCTCATTCGAGTCATGCGGGTAGTTCAGGTCGCCAACTTCTATGGGCCTCGTTCAGGCGGCCTGAGGACGGCGGTGGATCGCCTCGGTGCGGAATACTGCGCGGCCGGTCACGACGTCTTCCTGATCGTGCCCGGACAGCATTCCCACTGGGTCGAGCTACCATCCGGAGTCACCCGGATCTCGTTGCCTGCCAGACAGATTCCATTCACCGGCGGATACCGCGCCGTGTTGCCCCGACCAGTGACGTCGCTGCTCGAAGATCTGGACCCGGATGCCATCGAGGTATCAGATCGACTCACGTTGCGGTCACTCGGTAGTTGGGGCAGGCATCACGACGTCGCGACGGTTATGATCTCGCACGAACGTCTCGATCGCCTTGTCGGACAGATACTTCCGCGTCGCGCTGCGCGTACGATCGCCGACTACGCAAACCGGCGGACCGCAGCCAACTACGACGCCGTGGTCTGCACGACGGCGTTCGCGCGTGCGGAGTTCGACCGGATCCATGCTCCGAATGTGTTGACCGTGCCGCTCGGGGTGGATCTCGATCAGTTTCATCCTCGTCGGCATTCAGAGCAGGTGCGGCAACGGTGGGCAGCCCGCGAACAGACACTTCTGGTGCACTGCGGGCGGCTGTCGGTAGAGAAGCATGCACACCGAAGCATTGATACCGTTGGCGCGCTGCGTGATTCGGGCGTGGACGCGCGCCTCGTGGTGGTAGGGGAGGGGCCGATGCGGGCGCGTCTGGAGCGCCAAGCCGCCCGGTTGCCCGTCCACTTCACCGGCTACATCGGCTGCCGCGACACGGTGGCGACGATCCTTGCGTCCGCCGATGTGGCGCTGGCGCCGGGGCCTCACGAGACCTTCGGTCTCGCCGCGCTGGAGGCGCTGGCATGCGGCACGCCTGCCGTGGTATCGCGGACATCGGCGCTCGCCGAGATACTCACCACGGACAGCGGCGCCACGGCGGACAACGATCCGATCGCGATCGCCGGCGCCGTCTCGTCGGTCATCAGCAGGCCGGAAGCCTTGCGGCGCAACGATGCACGACGTCGTGCCGAGCATTTCACGTGGCCACGCGCCGCGGCGGGCATGCTCGGGGCGTTGGGCGCGGTGTAGGCGCGCACCGGGTCCAGGCGTTACGTTTGCCCGATGGTGAGTGCAGCCAGCGGCCCGGTGGACACCGAGCGGTCGAGGACACTGTGGTTCGCGATCCTGCTGACGCTGGCCAACGGCTTCCTCGATGCGCACACCTACCTGGCCCGCGGCCACGTGTTCGCCAACGTGCAGACCGCGAACGTCATCTTCTCCGCCATCGACGTCTCCGAGCGGAAATTCGCGTCCGCGTTGGCACATGTGTGGCCCTTGTTGGCATTCATCGCCGGCATGCTGCTGGCCTCGCACATCAAGTCCGGGCGCATGGAGCGGATCGTGCCGCACTCACTGCGCTGGACGATGGGCGTGCAGGCCGTCGTGCTCGGGATCATCGGTTTCGTCCCGGCCTCGGTGGACCACACCTATGTCACCGTGCCGATCTCGTTTCTCGCGGCCGTGCAGATCGGCCTGTTCCGCAGCGTCGGCGACCTGGCGTATCTGCCCGTCGCAACGACAGGAAACCTGATGCGATTCATGGAATCGGCCTACGACGGCTTCGTCGAGAAGCGCTCGGAGGCGCGTCGCGCGGTCCTGGTCTACGGCACCTTGATTCTCGCGTTCGCGGGTGGCGCGCTGATCGGGGCCGTGGCCACCGACGCCTGGGGCGTGCGGGCGATCTGGCTGCCCGCGGGATTCCTCGCGGTCACGCTGTGCCTGTTCATCGTCGACGAGCGCAACTGATATCCCATCCGGCTGAACCGGCTTACGCTGATTTTCGTGTCGTCTGAGGACGAGAAAGTTAGGGGACCTGATGAAGAAGATCTTCATGTTCTTGGCGGCAACTACCCTCATCGCGGGGGTCGTCACCGCCTGCGGCGGATCCAGTAGTACGAGCGGATCCAAAGACACCGCTGCGGCAACCGCAAGCGCGACCGCGACAAGCGAGAACGCCCCGGCGGCAACCACCGGTCCGACGATCACGATCGCCAGCATGGCCTTCGGTGAACCGCTCACGGTTGCCCCGGGCACCGAGATAAACGTCGTCAACAACGACTCCGTCGAGCATTCGGTCACTTCGGACACCTCAGGTGCATTCGACGTCGAGGTCGACGGCAACGGGAAGAAGACACTCACCGCGCCGAGCCAACCCGGCGAGTATCCATTCCATTGCAAGTACCACCCGAACATGAAGGGCACGCTCATCGTCAAGTAGCGGCGTTTAGCGGGGCTCGACCACGGGCATCCACTCTCGATGCCTGATGAGCCCGCGGTGCTATTCGACATCGACGGCACCCTGCTCGACTCCAACTACCTCCACGTACATGCCTGGTGCCGCGCGTTCAGCGAGGTCGGCATCGGGGTGGAGTCATGGCGGATCCATCGCTCGATCGGAATGGACGGCGCCCGACTGCTCGAGTCGTTGACGGGCGACGCGGGCGACGACGTCCGTCAACGAGCCAAGGATCTGCACCTGCAGTACCTGAAAGAATCGTCTCCGCTGCTGCGGCGCCTGCCCGGCGCACGCGCGCTGCTGGAGCGGGTCCGAACGCTCGGACTGCAGGTGGTGCTGGCCAGCTCGGCTGAGTGAAGACGAGTTGTCGATGTCACGCGCCGTGCTGGACAGCGAGGACCTCATCTCTGCCGCGACGTCAGCAGAGGACGTCGATGTCGCCAAACCGGAGCCGACACTCATCGGGGTCGCATTGGACCGGGCAGGCGTCGACGCCGCCCGGGCCGTGTACGTCGGTGACGCGGTGTGGGACATCGTTGCGTGTGGTCGGGCAGGAGTGCCCGCCATCGGGCTGCTCAGCGGCGGTGTATCGCGGGCCGAGCTCGAAAATGCCGGCGCTGAAGCCGTTTTCGAGAATCCGGCGCATCTTTGCGATCACATCGACAGCACGCGAATCTCCGCGTTGAGCCGGCAGACCTACTAGCGGGGTGTCCAGGCGACGGGCAGCCGTTTGATGCCGTGGATGAAGGCGGAGTGCAGCCGGTCGGGCTCCTCCGTCGCGGTGATGTCGGGCAGCCTTCGGTGCAGTTCCTCGAATGCGACCGTGATCTCGCGGCGTGCGAGGTTGGCGCCAAGACAGAAGTGCGCGCCACCGCCGCCGAAGCCCACATGCGGATTCGGATGGCGGCGCACGTCGAAGGTCCATGGATCGGTGAACTTCGTCTCGTCGCGATTGGCCGACCCGTACCACAGCGTGACCTTGTCGCCCGCGGCCATGGTCACGCCGCCCATCTCGACGCTGCGGGTGGTGGTGCGGCGCATATAGGCCACGGGCGAGGCCCAGCGCACGATCTCCTCGACCGCCGTCGGCGCCACCTCGTCGTAGCTGTCCCACCAGTCGTTGCGCTGGTCCGGGTACCGGCTCAGCGCCAGCACACCGTGACTGATCGCGTTGCGGGTCGTCTCGTTGCCCGCGACGACGAGCAGGATGAAGAACGACGCGACCTCCGCGGACGTCAGCCGCTCACCGTCGAGTTCGGCCTGCACGAGGCTGGTCGTCAGGTCTTCTCCGGGCGTGCTCCTGCGGTCGTCTGCCAGCGCGGTCGCGTAAGCGCCGATGTCCATCGCGACCTTGAAGAACTCGTCGAAGTCCGTGGCGATGTCGGGGTCGCCGAAACCCAGGATGACGTTGGTCCAGTGGAAGACCCGCTGATGGTCGTCTTCGGGGATGCCCATCAGGTCGCAGATGATCTGCAGCGGCAGGGGCCCGGCCAGGTCGGCGACGATCTCGCCCTTGCCGTCGGGATGGTTCTCCACCATCGCGGTCACCAGGCGCCGGGCCCGGTCGCGCACCGAATCCTCGAGGAGAGCCAGCACCCTCGGTGTGAAGGCGCTGCGGACGATGTTGCGTAGCCGGGTGTGTCGCGGGTCGTCCATCGCGATCATCGATCCGAAGTACTCGGCCAGTTCAGGGGTCTGGTCGCCGATCGTGATTCCCCCGGCAGAGCTGAAGATCTCGGGATGACGGCTGGCGTAGAACACGTCGTCGTAGCGGGTGAGCGCCCAATGGCCGGCTCCGGGGGTGAACTCCTCGCCGACGAACGACTCGTGGAAGGAGACCGGCGTCTCCCGGCGCAGGGTGGCGAACGTGGCGTCTCGAACGTCGTCGTCGAGCCCCCAGAAGTCCCACGAGCCCAGGTCGATGTCCGAGCGCGGCACGTCGGGAGGGACGGCGCCGTTCATCCTGGTCACGATGCCCACTGGAACCTTCCCCTCGTCGTCGAAGGACTGACTCCAGCGAGTCTACGGGCGCCGTTCATGGCCGGAACGGCCGTCGCTGCGCCGCCTCTCCTTCATCTCCGCCTCGAAGACATGCCGTGCGCCCTGCTGCAGCTCATCCCGCACCTGATGCTCGTGGTCACGGAAGACCGACCAATAGTTGTCGTCGAACTCCTCGACCACCTGGAACGTCCACCGGCCATACAGCACGTTGCGGCCGACCAATTCACATTCCAACCGGTCGGCGACGGCGTCGTGGCCTGCGGCACGCAGCTTGTCGCAGGCCTGGCCCAACACCAGATCGGCGTGACCCACGAGCTGATGAAACGAGTAGAGGTGGCCTCGGGCGCGTTCGACGAACTCCAGCGCCTCGGACACCGAACCCGCCGCCTCGACCGCCTCGTCGCTGACGCCGTCCGGGCGGCGGACGTGGCCGGCGCCCGACTCCGCTGACTCACTCACCGAATCGAGATACCCCGCTTCGCCTGTCCACAATCGGCTGCGCCCGCGCAGTCCCGCGTGGTAGCACTGCTGTCGTGCGCAACCCACATGCCGGGCAACCCTTTACGACACCGGACGAGGAGATCGCAGAGGCGCTGCTCGACGTCAGCATTCCGACGCTGATGCTGTCGTTGGTGCACATGTCCGGCGACGCCGGGTTGATCCGCGGGGAGCTCAAGCCGGCCGGCCTGTTCCTCAACGAGGTGCAGGGTTACATGTCCGAGGAGGACAAGGCCGCCGTCCGCAAGATCGCGCTGGACGTCATCACCGACTACCGCGACCGCGGCTGTCCCGAACCCGAACCGATCGGCGCCGAGCTGCTGCACGAGATGATGCGATGGCTGGTCTGCGAACCGGTGCCCGAGGAATACGTACCGATGCTGCTCGAGGAGATGGAGCTCGACGGTCGCGACGCACGACTCGTGCCACCAGCAGGGAAGGCCGATGACTTCCCGGTCGTTGTCGTCGGATGCGGTGAGTCAGGACTGCTGGCGGGGATCCGGCTGAAGGAGGCCGGCATCCCGTTCACCATCGTCGAGAAGAACGCAGGCGTCGGCGGCACCTGGTACCAGAACACCTACCCCGGCGCGCGGGTCGACGTACCCAACCACTTCTACTGCTACAGCTTCGAGCCGACCGATCAGTGGACACACTTCTTCGCCGAACAGCCCGAACTGCAAGCGTATTTCGAGCGTGTGATGGACAAGCACGACATCCGCCGCCATGTGCTGTGGGAAACCGAGGTCACCGAGGCGTCCTGGGATGAGGACAGCGCGACGTGGACCGTTCGCACCCGCGACCGCAGCGGAACGACGACAGAACTGTCGGCGCGTGCGGTGATCACTGCGGTGGGGCAGCTCGACCGGGCGCACACCCCGGCGATCGAAGGACAGCAGGACTTCGCTGGGCCGACATTCCACTCGAGCGCGTGGGATCACTCCGTTGACCTCAACGGCAAGCGGGTCGCCATGATCGGCGCAGGGGCGAGCGGCTTTCAGATCGCACCGACGATCGCGCCGGATGTCGAGTGCCTCAACGTGTTTCAACGCACCGCGCAGTGGATGTTCCCCAATCCGAGTTACCACGACAAAGTCGGTCCCGGTGTGCAGTGGGCACTCCGCCATCTGCCTTTCTACGGCCGCTGGTACCGCTTTCTGCTGTTCTGGCCGTGGTGCGACAAAGGGCTCGACGTGGCGCGCGTCGACCCGGATTATCCGGATCAGCAGAAGGCGATCAACGAGGTCAGCGAAGTCACCCGGGTCATGTTCACCGACTGGATCATCAGTCAGGTCGGCGATGACCCCGACCTACAGGAGAAGGTGGTGCCGGACTATCCGGCGACTGGCAAGCGCACGCTGCAGGACAACGGCAGCTGGCTGAAGACGCTAACGCGCGACAACGTCGAACTCGTCCGGACCGGGATCGACCACATTGAACATGACGCAGTCGTTACCGAGGACGGCACACGCTATCCAGCCGATGTCATCGTGTACGCCACCGGATTCGAGCACACCAAGCTGTTGTGGCCCATGACCATTCGCGGCAGAAACGGGGAAGTCCTCAGCGAGCGCTGGGGTGAGCGGCCGTCGGCCTATCTGGGCATCACGATTCCCGACTACCCGAACTTCTTCTGCATGAACGGCCCCGGCACCTGGCTGGCCAGCGGCGGCAGCCTGATCTTCCACTCCGAGTGCCAGATGCGTTACATCACACAATGTCTGGAACTGCTCATCGCAGGCGGACACGCGACGATGGAACCGACTGTAGAGAAGACGACGGACTGGCACGAACGCAGCCAGGCCGAGATGCGCACGATGGTGTGGTCACAGCCCACGATCAAGCACTCGTATTTCAAGAACAGCTTGGGCGAAGTGCATACGCTCAGCCCGTGGCGCCTCGTCGACTACTGGTCGTGGACCCGCGAGATGGATCCTGACGACTTTGTAATCCATTAGGTCAGCGGCCAGCTCATGTTCTTCGCGAACGTACGTCCGTCGTCGGACAATGTCCCGAGCTCATGGCACCGCTTGACGTACTCCTGAACCATCACAAGGAAGTTCATCGGGTTGTAGGCGTCTTCTTCGTAGCTCCATTTGCCGTCGCCCGCGTACTTGAGCACGGTGATCACCGGCGACTCATGGATGCTGCCGTCGCCCGGGTCCTTCATCCGGTTGGGGATCCTGGCGATCACCCAGCCCAACTCGTCGTCGATGGCGTACCACTCGCAGGGGAAGAACGGCATCTCGCTGCCGGGGAACATGTTCATCGTCGACGAAATCCACTCCCGGATCTGCTCGCGACCGCTCCGGTTGCCCATCCCGTGCTCGACATAGTCCGCGTCCTCGGTGAAATGGTCGGCGTAGCTCGCCCAGTCCCATGTCTTGCCGATCTCGACGACGGCCTGCTCGTAGTCGTGGAACGCCTCTTCCAACTCTGCACGTGTCCATCGCCCCATCGGATGCTCCTTCGGCTCGCAGCAGAACTGGAACCTGTTCTACCAAACGGGTCGGCGTCGCGGAGCCGAATCAGGACACCGTCAACGTGCGTTCCTTCGGCCAGATCACATCCCACGATTGGCGTTGTCCGGTCAACAAATACGCGCGCATGTCCTCGCCGATCGAAGCGACCTCCCGTGCGCTGTCGAAGTAGCGGCGCAAAGTCCCGGGGTCGCGGCCGACGAAGAGGACGGTGTCGCGGTCGGCGGGCGGCGGGGCGAAATACCCGTAGCTTCGGTTCAGGCTGAAGGCCTCGGGCAGTCGGTAGCGGTCGGAGTACCCGTCGAGATAGGCAGCCACGATGTAGGACTCGCCGATGATCGCGGTGTGCTCCCGCTGCCCGGCGGGCAGCGCGCGGTAGGCATCGGCGGCGCGCTGGGCGATCTGCTCGCCGACATCTGAGCGCGTGAGCGACACGGAGACCACCAGCGCGGCGACGGCGAGTGCCACACTCAACGCGACGGCGGGCCACAGCAGCCACCGCCGACCCTTGCCCGCCTCGCGGCGTCGCTGAAGTCCCAGCGCGCCGGCGGCGGTCAACGGCCCATACAGACCGGCGAGGTAGTACGGCCGCCCGGCGGTGGCCACGAACATCGCGAACAGAACGACGAATGTGACTGCGACGAAGCGGTATTCACGCAGCGCATCGTCGCGGAAAAGGCGCCACAAGCCGTAGCCGCCGAGACCGACTCCGAGTACCCCAGCCAAGAGAATCAGTTGCACCGCGATACCCGGGCGCCCGCCATACAGCACCTCGGCCTCACCGGCCACCACCTGCGCCATTTGTACCTGCGGCCAGCCATGGAACTGCTGCCACAGCAGTGTCGGAGCGGCGATCGCCGCCGCGATGACCGCGCCCACCCACAACATCGGTCGCCGCAGCAGGTCTCGGGGACCGACCAGCGCGACCGCCGCCAGGAGCACCACGCACAGGAGCAGCACCTGGAACTTCGTCATCGCCGCGATGCCGACGACGGCTCCAACGGCGAGAAGCAGCCGGTCGTCGCGCAGCCGCACCCACCGGGTCAGCAGCCAGAACAGCAGCAGCCACTGCATCGGTTCCAGCGCGTACGGAGTCATCCAGTGACCGGCGACGGCGGCCCACGCCCCGGTGGCCTGGGCGGCCGCGGTAATCCCCTGCGCGCGGCGGTCACACCCGAGCTCGCGGGCAATGAGACCGGCGAACACGACTGCGCAGCCGGTCGCCAAAGCCGACGGCAGTGCCAGTACCAGGTGAGAGCCCGGCGCGATCGAGTTCATCAACGCAGCGAGCGCCGGCGCCAAGGGCGGCTGATCCGCCGATCCCCAGTCGAGGTGGTAGCGGCCGATGGCCAGCATGTACACCTCGTCGAACCAGTATCCGTGACCCAATGTGCTTGCGGCGCAATGCAGGACGGTGACGAGTGCGGCGGTGGGAACGACCACGGCGGTAGCGAATGGTGGGACGAGGCGGTTCGTCGCCGACTCGATTGTGGCGGATGTCACGTACCGCCACGATACCGTGGGGCGGTAGCGCGCAACGTCGACCCTCAGGTGCACGTCGCCGCCACAAATGCAGCCATCGGGGTGTCGACACCGAGTGGTTCTCCATTGCCGCAGGCGACGGCGCAGTGATAAATCCCCGACGGGATTTCGGTAACGGCCCCGTCGCGCGGCCCGATAGATGGTCGGGGGTCGGCGGCTTGCGCTCAACGCTGCGTCAGACAAGTCGTGGGGAATGAAAAGTGCCGCGTCGCGCGTCGGACTTGTGGGGAAGTTCCCGCGTCAGCGTCGCGAGGTAGGAGTTAGAGGATGAAACGCGCCAAGACAGTGGTCAACGCGATGTTCGTCGCCGCGCTCGGCTTTGGGGCCGCCGGGCTGGGGGCGGGCGTGGCGTCTGCTCAACCGGGCGGACCCGTGCCGTTGAAACCGGGACATGACATCGACAGGCCGTGCTTCCCGTTCTGCGAAAACCGGCATGACGACTGGAACAACGTCCAGGGCAATGATTGGAACAACGTCCAGCGCGGTGACGGGGACAGAGGGCCGTGGTGGGCCAACAACCGCCACGACTGGTGGGACGACCGTCAGGGTCCGCCGCCGTGGGGATGGGGCCCACCGCCGGCGTACCAGTGGGCCGGAGGTCCGCCTCGGCCGTTCAATTATTGGGGCTACGACGTGAACCCGGTGTGGGACGACGGCTTCCACCAATGGGGCATCTGGCTGTTCGGCCTATGGATTCCGATCATCGGGATCGGCGTCACCTAAACGCCGGCTGGTTGCGACGACTGCCGCCTTGCCGACCTGGCAGGGCGGCAGTCGGTCATTGTGGGGGCGCTTCCACCACGGCCTTGATCCGCTCAAGTGTCTTGCGCATGTCCCGCTTGTTGCGACGCGTGCGGAGCTGGCCGCCCAGAACCGCGAATACCTTGGTGAAGGCGCTGTCGTTCATGCGGAACGACTCGGTGACGTCGGTGCCGCCGCCGTCCGCCGGACTGAACAGGTAGTGCCAGTTGTTCACCGGCCTATCGCCGACGAGCACCTCGAAGCCGAACTCCCGGCCCGGTTCGCACGCCGTGACTCGGCAGGTCGTCCAGTAGACCGGGCCGATCTCGTTGCGTCGCACGTGTCCTCGGAACCGGGCGCCGAGCGTGGGCCCGGTAGCGCCGTAGAGCCACTCGGCTTCCATCACCTCGGGCGAGAACTTCCCGGTATTGCGGACATCGGCGACGATGTTCCAGATCTCGTCGGCCGGTGCGGCCATCGGCACCGTCACCGAAGCGTGCATTGCGATCTCCTTTTGGTTAGCGAACACGTCCGTCCAGTTTGCGCAGCGGTGAACCGGGGAACGAACCATCGCGTGTCAATAGTGTTACCCCATACGTATGTCCGGCGTAAATCGGGCGCAGGGAGGAGCCGTCATGATCCGTCGTCTACTACGTTTGAGCAGGTCACTGACCATCGCCATGGCCGCAGCCGTCTTCACATTGGCACTGAGTAGCCCGCCGGCCGCGCTGGCCGACGATCGCCTGGACTTCACCGGAACGACGCTGAGCGGCGCTCCGTTCAACGGCTCGTCGCTTCAGGGCAAGCCGGCTGTGCTGTGGTTCTGGACGCCGTGGTGCCCGTTCTGCAATGCCGAGGGGCCGTCGGTGAGCAGTGTGGCGGCCGCCAACCCCAAGGTGACATTCGTCGGTGTCGCCGCGCGCTCCGATGTCGCAGCGATGCAGGGCTTCGTCTCGAAGTACGGCTTGAACTTCACCAACCTCAACGACGCCGACGGTTCCATCTGGGCGCGCTACAACGTGCCGTGGCAGCCCGCCTACGTGTTCTATCGCGCCGACGGCACATCGACGTTCGTGAACAATCCGACGTCGGCGATGCCCCAGCAGGAACTCCAGGAGCGCGTCTCGGCGCTCACCGGTTAACACCGAGTGCAACAAGACCTCGCCGGGCTGGCGTTCGCCGCCGGACTGGTGGCTGCGTTGAACCCGTGCGGCTTCGCCATGCTTCCGGCCTACCTCGCGTTGGTGGTGCGGGGCAGCGACGGAGTCTCCGAAGCCGGTGCCGCAACCGCCGTCGGTCGCGCGCTTGCCGCGACGGCGGCGATGACCCTCGGCTTCCTTGCGGTGTTCGGCGCGTTCGGGGTCCTCACCGTGTCGTTGGCGTCGACGGTGCAGCGCTACATGCCCTATGTCACGGTGGTGATCGGTATCGCGCTTGTCGCACTGGGCATTTGGCTACTGACGGGGCGAGAGCTCACCGTGTTGCTGCCAAATCGGTTGGCCCGCAGTGCCTCATGGGCGCCGACCGGGCGGCTCGGCTCGATGTTCGGCTATGGAGTGGGGTATGCGATCGCCTCGCTGTCCTGCACCGTCGGCCCGTTCCTCGCGGTAACCGGCGCCGGCGTCGGGGGCACCTCCGTCGCAGCCCGGGTGTGGATCTACGTGGCCTACGCCGCAGGCTTCGCGTTGGTGGTGGGGGCGCTCGCGGTGGCGGTCGCACTCGCCGGCTCCGCACTGGTGGACCGGATGCGGCGAATCCTGCCTTACGTCAACCGAATTGGCGGCGCCGTACTGATCCTGGTCGGGCTCTATGTCGGCTACTACGGCTACTACGAAGTCCGGCTGTTCAACGCGGGCGGCAGCCCAGAGGATCCGGTTATCGCGGCGGCGGGCCGCCTGCAGGGCGCGATCGCCGGCTGGGTGCACCGACACGGGCCGTGGCCCTGGATCGTGTTGCTCACCGCACTGATCCTCGCGGCACTCATCTGGGCTTGGTGTAGGAGACGGTTCCGTGCAGGTCCGGCCATGGCGGACGACGGACCATAGCCAGCGAGGCCAGGGTCGCCGAGACCAGCCCGGTCAGCACGCCGATCATCGCGATCCGAGTCGTGTCGACGGCGGGCACCCAGGACGCCTCACCGTCTTTGATCACGAACACGCCGACCGGTCTCGCGTTGAGGCGCAGATCGGGATCCGAAGCGCCCGGCCTGGTCCGCCCACGCACCCTGGCGACAGGGACGACCGTGATTCCGTCCGCGGTTTCATACGGCTGCCCGTAAACCTGGGCGGCCGCCGGGTCCGGCACGATCGAGTCGAGCGCATCTCGTAACTTCATTGGATTCCTTCCGGATCGTCGATCGATGAGTTCGCGGATTACACGTGGTCTGACGTTGTATGGCCGTTCGGACAGCGAGGAGTTCGCCATGGTAATTGTCGCGGGACATGTGATCGTCCGTCGAGAGGAGCGGGACGACTACCTGGCCGGCTGCGCCCCGGTCGTCGAACAGGCTCGAAGCGTGCCCGGCTGCCTCGACTTCGCGATCTCGGCCGATTTGCTCGATACCACGCGCGTCAATGTTTTCGAACGATGGGAGTCCCAGGAGGCGGTCGAGGCGTTTCGCGGAAGCGGACCCAGCGAGGAGCAACTCGCAGCGTTTGCCTCAGCCTCGGTCTGCGAGTACGACGTTTCGGCGCAGCGCGATCTCTCCTAGTCGGGAATGCGCCCGCTGGCTTCAGCAACGTGCATGCACCGCGCGATGAAACGTGCATAGCCTGCCAGTTCGACGAATTCGCCAATTCCGGTCCTTGGGTCAGCAAAACCGTCCTACACTTTATTGACCGGGGCGAAGAAGAAAAATTTGATAGGGGTTGGGGTCGATGACCGTCTCAATTGCACATCGCATATTCGACACCGTCGGATCGACGGCGATGCCGGAGGACGCCTCTCAGCCGGCCACCGTGTGCGCGCTGCTTCGAGAACTGGGCATGTCACACGCATGCGTCGAGAAGCAGAAGGTAGCGCTGCGGACTTGGCTGATGATCCACGAGGCACCGCGGCAACTCAGGATCAGTCTGCGCGAGAACGGCTTCGGCCTTATTTTGAAGGAGACCGACTGGCAGCGCGCCAAAGCGCTCAGTCTGGCCTGACCCGAGCAGTCAGCGATCGAACCCGCCTTCGTCGTCGACGGGAACGACGGTCTGCTGCTCGATCACGTCCGCCTCGTCGGCCTCAGCTGCCCGCGCAGCGGTGACCCTCTCTGCGTCCAGTCCGGTCTCCTCGTCTTCGCTGTCCACGGGAATGTCGTCGGGGTGGGTCATGGTCGGTCTCCCTTCAGGTTCCACGGGCCAGTTGGTGTACCGACACCGACACTGAAATTGTCTCCCGCCGCGCAAGCGGGGTGTAACTGCTCGGTCGTGGTCGGCGATATCCCTGCTGTCGGGGCTGTACGCACGACGGGAAGTAACGCCAATGAATGTCCTCTACCCATCTCCGGGTACCTCGATTCGCCGATTCTCGGCAGCCGTGCTCGCGGCGATCCTTCTGACAGGCCTGATCGGCATCCTGGGTGGCACACCGAAGGCGGCCGCGGCATCCGAGATGCTGAGTGTGCCGTCACCGTCGATGGGTCGTGACATCCCGGTTCAGTTCCAGGGCGGCGGCCCGCGAGCGGTCTATCTACTGGATGGGCTGCGGGCGCGGGACGACCGCAGCGGCTGGGACATCGAGACCGGTGCCTTCAGCTGGTTCGACGGATCCGGGCTGTCGGTGGTGATGCCGGTGGGCGGCATGTCCAGCTTCTACACCGACTGGTACCGGCCCGCGGTCGGCAACGGCACCACACAGACCTACAAGTGGGAGACGTTCCTGACGTCGGAGCTTCCTGGCTGGCTCGCGGCCAACAAAGGTGTCAGCCCGACGGGTAACGCCGTTGTGGGTCTGTCGATGTCCGGGGGAGCGGCGCTGATTCTCGCCGCGTACCACCCCGGCCAGTTCATCTACGCGGGGTCCCTTTCGGGCTTCTTGAACACGTCGAACAGGTTGTGGCCGGTGCTCATCGGCATCGCCATGGGCGACGCGGGCGGCTTCAACGCCCTCGACATGTGGGGCCCGTACGGCGGCCCGGCGTGGCAGCGCAACGACCCGATGCTGCAGATCGGTCGGCTGGTCTCCAACGGCACGCGCATCTGGGTCTACAGCGGCAACGGCAATCCGACGGATCTGGACGCCGGCCTCGGCAACGCCCAGATCCCGGCGCAGTTCCTCGAGGGCCTGACGATCAACACGAACAAGGAGTTCCAGGCCCGGTATCAACGAGCGGGCGGCAGCAACGGTGTGTTCAACTTCCCGCCCAACGGAACCCACAGCTGGGGGTACTGGGGTGGACAGCTACAGGCCATGAAGCCCGATATTCAGCGCGTGCTGGGTGCCGCACCTGCGGCCTGATCTACAGGTCGCGCGACCAGAACTCACCGACCAGATCACGGCCGAAGCTGGTGTGCGGCTCGCTGCGATCGAGCTGGAACCCGGCCCGCTGATAGATGCGCCGGGCCGCGACCAGAACGTCGTTGGTCCACAACATGATTCGCCCATATCCCGACCGCCCCGCGAATCGAAGGCATTCGTCCACCAGGCGGGTGCCGACGCCAGCGCCGCGCGCCTGCGGTTCCACCAGCAGCAGACGCAGTTGCGCGGTGTCCGGGTCCTCTGCCGCCGTGCAGAAGACGCAGCCGACCCGTTCGCCGTCGAGCTCGGCGATCCAGGCGGCTTCGTGCTTGCCGTCTCGTCGCTCACCGAAGTCGGCGACGATGCGGGCGACTAGGGCTTCGAAGCCGACGCCCCAGCCGTACTCGGCGGCGTAGCGGGCGCCGTGCCGTTCGACCACCCATCCGAGGTCACCCGGCTCGGGGGCGCGCAGCACGAGCCCGGGGGACGGGCGGTGGTCGTCGAGCACGCGCCGGATGCGGCCCATCGCGGTGACGAGCGCAGAGCGCTGGTCATCGGTTAGCGGCCCGACCAAGCGATCGATCGCATCGGCCTGCAGCGTGTCGAGATCGACGAAGGCGGCATGGCCCGCGGGCGTGAGGCGCACGAGCTGGCGACGCGCGTCCGTGGCCGACGGTTCACGGTCGGCCAGTCCGTCGGCGATGAAGCGGGACAGGATGCGGCTCAGGTACCCCGCGTCCAGATCGAGCGCGCCCCGCAACTCAGCCACCGCGATCTGGTCGTTGTGGGCCAACTCGTACAGCACGCGTGCCTCGGTGAGGCTGAACGCCGAGCCGGCCAGCCGCGGCCGCAGTAACCCCAGAATGCGCGTGTAGAAACGGTTGAATCCGCGCACCTCGTTCACGGTGGACACCGACATACTTGACAGAGTCAATCATTTTATTGACAGTGTCAACTGTTGCCCACAGCAAGCGCTTGGGCGCTACCCGCTATCCTCTACGGAGCCAGTGTGGGCCGAAGCCACCGCGCGCGACCGTGCCTGGACACAACCGCACAGCATGTACCTGACCTCTATGCCAGCAGGATTGCAGGCGCCGAAAGGCCGTACCTTGCCCGAAACACCGACGGACACCCCGGAGCTGGAACCGCACTTCGAAGACGTCCAGTCGCACTACGACCTGTCCGACGACTTCTTCCGGCTCTTCCTCGATCCGACGCAGACCTACAGCTGCGCGTACTTCGAGCGCGATGACATGACACTCGAAGAAGCGCAGATCGCAAAGATCGACCTGTCGCTGGGCAAGCTCGGTCTCGAACCGGGCATGACGCTCTTGGATATCGGCTGTGGCTGGGGCGCAACGATCAACCGCGCGCTGGAGCGCTACGACGTCAACGTCGTCGGCCTGACTCTGAGCCGCAACCAGCAGGCGCATGTGCAACGGCTACTCGACAACCGGTCCAGCCCGCGCAGCAAGCGCGTCCTGCTACGTGGTTGGGAGCAGTTCGACGAGCCGGTGGATCGCATCGTATCGATCGGTGCGTTCGAGCACTTCGGCCGCGACCGCTACACCGAATTCTTCAAGCGGGCCCACGAGTTGTTGCCCGCCGACGGCGTCATGATGCTGCACACCATCGTCAAGCCCAGCAACGAGGAGTTCGCGGAGCGCGAACTGCCCGTCACCATGACAAATCTGCGGTTCTTCAAATTCATCATGGACGAGATCTTCCCGGGCGGAGATCTGCCTCAGGTGAACGTCGTCGAGGAACACGCCGCCAAGGCGGGCTTCGACGTCAAACTGGTTCAGCCGCTGCGGCTGCACTATGCCCGCACCCTGGACTACTGGTCGACCGCCCTCGAGGCCCGAAAAGACGAAGCGATCGCGATCCAGTCCCAAGAGGTCTACGACCGGTACATGAAGTACTTAACCGGTTGTGCTGACCTTTTCCGGAAGGGCTACACCGACGTCTGCCAGTTCACCCTCGCCAAGAACTAGCGTCTGCCGAACCTGCGCCACAACCGCAGCGGCAGCAGACCGATCAGCGGTGCGCGTTTACCCAGATCCTCGGCGTCGCGCCGATTGAAGGCGGCGGCATAGCGTTGCGCGTCCTCCACGGTGCCGTACTCCTTGGCGCCCGGCGCCTGCCCGCACCGATCGCACTCCCACCGCATGGTGCGTCCGTCGGCGTGGAAGACGGGTCGGTGGCCGAAGGCCCGGCACGCCACCGTCATCATCCGGTCCGCTCCGGTTCTTTCTGTCCGTCCGTGGGATCAGCGGTGCTGAGCGGCAAGGCGAGATCCTCGAGCCGCTGGCCCTCGGCCCTGACTCCCCACATCAGCTCGACCACACCGGCCAGCGCCATCACGGCCGCCCCGATCAGGAATGACAGCATGCACAGACTTCGCGCGCCCGACTCGATGAGTTGCCCGAACAAAAGCGGCCCGGTGATCCCACCGATGCCGGTGCCCACCGCATAGAAGAAGGCGATCGCAAGCGCCCTGGTCTCGAGGGGGAAGATCTCGCTGACCGTCAGATAGGCCGCACTCGCGCCGGCGGAGGCAAGGAAGAAGCACAGGCCGAGCACGACCATGAAGACCCACAGACCGCCGGCTTCTGTCACGAACACGACCGCCAATACGACTGCGATCGCGGCGGATCCGAGATATGAGAAGGCGATCATGGGCTTTCGTCCGACGGTGTCGAAGAGCCGGCCCAGCACGATCGGCCCAAGGAAGTTGCTGACCGCCCACAGGGCGTAGAAGATCGGCACCGTTCCGGATGCGACGTCATAGAACCCGCTCAACAACGTCCCCAGGTTGAAGGTCACGCCGTTATACAGGAAGGCCTGGCCGATGAAGAGCGCGAGGCCGAGCACTGCCCGCTTCGGGTAGCGCGTGAACGCCACCTTCGCGATCTCACGGAACGGAATCGTGGTGCGCTGCCGGATGGAGAGGCGTTGCCCGTCCGGCTCCGGAAGCGGTTCACCTGTCTCGGCCGCAACTTCCTGCTCGATCTCGCCGACGATGCGTTCGGCCTCCTCCTCGCGTCCGTGGATGAAAAGCCATCGCGGGCTCTCCGGAACATTGCGACGCACGAGAAGCACGGCGATGCCGAATACGGCTCCGATCCCGAATGCGAACCGCCACCCGATGTCCATCGGAAGCAGCGATGTATTCAGCAAGAGCAACGCGCCGGCCGCACCGACCGCGGCGCCCAGCCAGTACGTCCCGTTGATCACCAGGTCGACTCGTCCGCGCACGCGCGCCGGGATCAGCTCGTCGATCGCCGAGTTGATGGCCGCATATTCGCCGCCGATTCCCGCCCCCGTGAAGAAGCGGGTGATGAAGAAATACCACGGGGCGAACGCGAAAGCCGTTGCCACAGTGGCCGCTAGATACACGACGAGCGTCAGCATGAACAGCTTCTTGCGACCGAACCGGTCGGTCAGCTGGCCGAAGAACAACGCACCGAGACAGGCGCCTGCGACGTAAATCGCCGCCGCGATGCCGATCTCTCCGGCCGTGAGCTCAATCCCGCTGCCGGGCTCGGTGAGCCGAGACGCGACGTTGCCGACCATCGTTACTTCGAGGCCGTCGAGGATCCACACCCCTCCGAGGCCGGCGACCACGCGCCAGTGAAATCGCGACCACGGCAGCCGGTCGAGCTGTGCCGGTATGTGGGTGTCCACAACGCCCGTCTGGACTTCTCTGCTCATCGCCGTCGCCTCCTTGCGAACACACCAAGCGCTGGACCGGGAGTACCCAGGCGACGAACCGTTTAGTCCAGTCCCGGGCGCGTAGATTTGGCCCATGCGCGGCGGAAACGACCGATGGCTCCGGGCGCCGAGCGCGAGGGTGCTGATGCTCACCGCGCTCACGATGTCGCTGGCCTTCGGCGTCGCGTTCATCGTCATCGACAAGCCCCCACCGGCCGAGGTCGGCGAATTGGGCAACCAGGCGCCGTTGACCGACGAGCAGTCCAGGGATCAGGTGGTGAGTTCGGCCCGAGAGATCGTGGCGGCCGCACAGCTGGAAGCCGTCACTGGCAGCTACACCTTCTTGTCGTGCGCCAACGAGCACGACCCGCCTTATCAGGCCGCGTTGTATCTCAACTTTGCGCTGTCCGAACCGAATTCGGTCGAGCGCGTCCGCCAGATCGCTGACGCCCTTGTTGCCGATGGCTGGACCGAGGCGACGTCGATGGGGGAGAGCTTCGGCCGGAAGCTGACCAGGGACGGAGTCACGACAACGTTTCAGCGGAACGTCGACAAGGCGGACTTCGGAACGATGCGCATCTATGGGGAATGTCGCAACATGGCCGACCACCGCAATGACAACCCGGCCTGGACCGACATCGGCCAGCTCAGTTGAGGCTGCGCTGCAGCAACATTGTGTCGAGCCAGCGGCCGTGCTTGAACCCCACGGAGGTCAATCGGCCGGCATCGACGAATCCCCGGTTGCGGTGCAGCGCAAGGGAAGCGGTGGCGCCATCATCCACGATGACCGCGATCACCTGGCGAACGCCCGCTTCTGAGCAGCCGGACAGCAGGGCATCGAGCAGGCGTCCGCCAATGCCGCGACCAACCGCATGGGGTGCCAGATAGATCGAGTCTTCGACCGTATGCCGGTACGCGGGTCGTGACTTCCACGGGGCGCAGTATGCGTAACCCGCGACGGCGCCGTCGAGCTCCGCACTGACGAAAGGAAGCCCGCCGTCGACGACCCCACGGAATCGGCGGGCCCATTCCTGCCGATCGGGCGGAGCGGTCTCGAAGGTCGCGACGCCGGTCAGCACGTGATGTGCGTAGATCTCGCCGATCGCGTCCAGGTCCTCGACGACGGTAGGCCGGATGGCAGTCTCGATCGCGCCCACCGGGTCAGCAGGCGACGGGATGCGATTCGCAGTACGGGGTCGTGCCAGGGAAGCGGTAGCGGTGGTCGGCGACCCACCGGTAGACGGTGTCCTGCAGCGACCTCATTCCCGGTATCCGGTACACCAGCAGTGGGACCTTCGTGCCCAATCCCGCAGCGACAGCGGCATTTGCGGCCTCCGCGCCGCCGTATACCCGGCCCGACGAGTCGAGCCACCACACCGACTCCATCAGTCGTTGCTGGGGAATGCCGAGTCGTTCCGCTGTGCCCGCTCGCTGGAGTGGCTCGGTGTGCATGTCGCCGGTGCGGTTGAGTTTGACCAGGAGGTCACGAGACCGGGTGCACATCCCGCACGCGCCGTCGAAGAACAGGATTCCGCTCATGACTGCATTGTCCACTAGCGCGCAGGCGGGCCTGGCGGCGTCGGGTTGTCTGCGGCGTCGCGGCGGCGCGCCGCCATGCCTGCGAGCGCCTCGAACACCACCCGGTGTGCGGCGTTCACCGTCAGCTCCGCGTGGTCGTAGGCGGGCGCGACCTCGACCACGTCGACACCCGCCACGTCGTGGTCGTAGCAGAGCTGCCGCACTATGCGAAGGAGGTCGGCACTGGTGATGCCGCCGGGCTCGGGTGTGCCGGTGCCGGGCGCGTGGGCGGGGTCGAGCACGTCTATGTCGACGGAGACGTAGAGCTTGTCGGCCTTGGCCAGGGCCTCGGCGACGGCGTCGCGCATGACCTCCTTGAAGCCGCGCTCCCAGATCTCCTGCATGGTGTGCCAGGTCATGCCCTGCTCGAGCATCCATTCGAAGGTGTCTTGCGGCGGCCAGTACCCGCGCAGACCGACCTGGACGAAATGAGTTCCCGGCACGGCGCCCGATTCGATGAGCCGGCGCATCGGCGTGCCGTGGCTGGCCAGGTTTCCATCGATGATGTCGGCGGTGTCGGCGTGCGCGTCGAAGTGCACGATGCCGACGTTGCCGTAGCCGTGCACGTCGGCCACCGCCGTGGCGGCGGGCCAGGTGATCGAGTGGTCGCCGCCCAGAATGACCGGCACGATTCCGCGCGACACCACCGCGTGCACGCGCTCACGGATGTTTCTGTGGGAGACCTCGGTCAGCCCGTGCGGGCAGAACGCGTCGCCGAAGTCGACGACCTCCAGCCAGTCGAAGATCTCCAGCCCGAGGTCCAAGTGATACGTGCCGGGCTCGTACGCGGTGGCCCGGATCGCTCGCGGGCCGAAGCGGGCGCCGGGTCGATTCGTCGTTGCGACGTCGAACGGGGCGCCGACGATGGCGACGTCGGGCTGCCACGACTCGAGCTGCTCGATCTCGGTCAAGAACGGACGGTGGCCGAAAGAGACCAGACCGGAGTGCGGCAGGTCGAGCTGCTCAGCCATTCCCGGCGGTAAGTCCCTCTGTGGCCCGTGGTCGTGCTGATCGCCCATGGCCGTGACAGTACCGCTCGGCGCGCCTCGATTTCGGCGATCACCTAACGCTCACGCCGCAACGCGATTACCTCTTCAACGCCTCCGCGAATTCGGCGAAGCCCTTCAGACCTGCGCCCCAACCCTCGGCGCCACCGACCGCGTCGGCCATGCCCTGGCCACCTTCTGCCAGCCGCCAGAAGTCTTTGTGCACCACGGCGACTCGTGTTCGCTCACCCTCGGTGGTGAACGTGACCGACACGCGCGACGCCTTCTCCACGTCCGTTTCGAGCTGCCAGGTGCCGCTGATCATCCACGCGAAGGCAAAGGCCGCAGGCGGGTCCCATTCGATGACCTGGCCCCACACCGACTCGCTGCCGTCCTCGCAACTGTCGTAGATCCGGCCGCCGATGCGTGGTTCGACCGTCATCGCCACCACCGGGGAGCGCGCCAAATGGTGTTCGGCAGGCCACCATTCGACCATGCGCTTGGTGAAGAGGTCGAACGCGCGTTGCGGGGTCCCGGCAACCGTGATCTCGCGGCGGACGTCGGTGGTCGTGGTCATGAGTTGCCTCCTGAGTCGTTGGGCTGGTTATCGGCGAACGCGGCGAACGACGCAAGAGCGTCGCGCCACATGACATCGAGCCACTGCCGGAGTATCTCGAAGCCATCGGTGCTCACGGAGTAGATCCGTCGGGTCCCGACGGGATGGGATGTCACGACGCCGGCGTCCTTGAGGATCTTCAGATGCTGCGACACCGCCGGCCTGCTGATGGGCAGTTGGTCCGCGATTTCCTGCACTGACGACGGCTTGCGGCGGATGAGGTCGAGGACTTCCCGCCGAGTCGCATCGGCGAGTGAGTCCAAGACCATTCCGTAAGTTGCCACTTACCGTTCATATCAGCTTACGGATGGCCGGTCAAGTGGTCCTCAACTCGACGCGGCGCGTCCCAGCAGATACGGCGCGACGGCGCGATGGATGGGCGCGACCACCGCCCAAACGGCACGGGCCACCACCGGCTGCCGGTAGCCGACGAACGTTTCGAGGACGGCCGTCGACGGAGGAACCCGTCTTGCGACGAGAACGCCATGGACGAGTGGGCCGGCGGCGCGCAACGTGATGTTGTCGGGTTCAGCGGCCAGGATCTCCCAGCCTAGAAGGTGATTCGGCGAGCGGCCGGGCGCCAACTGCAGCCTCAGCACATGCCGGTGCGCCACCAACACGAGCGCGCCCAACCATCGTGGGACCCTTTCGATTCCGTCCCGAACCAGCTCTTCGGCCGAACGGGTGTCAGCCGAGTCGAGCGGCGCCTCGAACGCGTCCGCATAGTCGTATCCCTCGGTCGCTACGACCGATCGCCGCTGTACGACAACCACTTTCGACCAACTCCCTTCAACATCTGCGGGTACACGATGAGGTAGCGAAACGGCATGATTGCTGCCATGTATGCGCGCCCGAGAACGCCGTTGGGCTTCACCAGGATCGCCATCTGACCGCGGTAGCCGCCCGCGTCGTCTCGTACCCAGCCGAGGTGGATCACGCCGTGCACCGTCCGGTTGATGAGCTCCGCCGCCCATTCGTCATCGGTCTGGTAGAGCGGCGTGAACCCCATCGCAGGCCGCACCGATGACTCCGCGCCGCGCAGGTCCGCGGGCAGCCGCTCACGAAGGCTCGGACGGGTCGGGTCGTCGGCGGCCTCGGGACCGTCCCAACCGAGGACGTGACCGAGAGCCTCTCGAATCGCAAAGAGCATGCCGACGGGGGAGAACCGCTTTCGATCACCGTCGAACGAGCCGACCATGTGGACCAGCCGGGGGAAGTCGTCAGGTCCGCCGGCAGCGGGCAATGCCCAGACATCCTCCAGTCGGAAGTCACGGGTGAGGTCGTGGATCCGCCACGGCTGTGAAAAGTGTGCGCTGCTGCGGAGTTTCATCTGCATCCTCCTTGACGGCTACAGTAACATACGTACATGCATGTATCTATACAAATTCCGATGGGCGACCGCGCACGCAGGCCGAGAGAAGGGCGCGCACCAGAGCCGCTCTCCTCGAAGCGGGCGCGAGGGGTTTCTCGCGCTATGGGTACGGCAATGTCGTCCTCGAAAAGGTCGCGGCCGAAGCCGGTTACACGCGTGGGGCGCTGTACCACCTGTTCGCAGGCAAGGAGGAACTTGCGCTCGCCGTGGTGGGCTGGGTCGCCGAGACATGGGAGCGGGAGGTTTGGCTGCCGGCGACCCGCGCCGACGCACCCGTCGACGTATTGATATCGCTTGCCCGCGGTCACATTGTGTTCTGCCGCCGCGACATCGCCCGAGTGATGATGGCGTTGCGGGTCGAGTTCGACGGCCGCGAACATCCCGTCGGCAGCAAGGTCGCCGAAATCGGCAGGGATCTCGCCGTCAGGTTCGGAAACGTGATCTCAGCGGGACGGCGGGACGCCTCGATACCGCCCGGACCTCCGGCGAAGACGCTCGGCGCGGCGATCACGGCTGCGGTCGAAGGTCTGGCCATTCACCTCGCCGGCACCCCGCACGACGAGGCGATGGCGGAGCGAATGGTCCGCGGGCTGCTGGGGGTCGGCGCGGACGCCTGATACGAATAAGCCGTGCAGCTGATCGACCTCGACGATATTCGGGCAGCGGCCGTCCGGATCGGGGACGCCGTCGTCCGAACCCCATTGCTACCCGCGCGGTGGGCCGATGCAGACCGTCCGCTGTGGATCAAGCCGGAGAACCTGCAGCCGATCGGCGCGTTCAAGATTCGCGGCGCCTTCAACACCGTCGCGAACCTGAGCCACGCGGACCGTGCGCGCGGTGTCGTTGCCTACTCGAGCGGAAATCATGCCCAGGCCGTCGCCTACGCCGCGGCGGAGTTCGGCATCCCCGCGCACATCGTGATGCCGGAGGAGACACCTAATGTCAAGGTGCAGGCCACCCGCGACCACGGGGCGCATGTCGTGCTCTGTAAGCGTGGCCAGCGCGAGCGGGTGGCTGCCGAAGTCGTCGAACAGACCGGAGGAGTGTTGGTGCCGCCGTTCGACCATCCGGACGTGATCGCGGGGCAGGGCACGATCGGCCTGGAGATCGCCGAGGACATGCCCGAGGTGGAGAACGTGCTGATCCCGGTGAGCGGAGGAGGGCTGGCCTCGGGGATCGGCACAGCTATCAGGGCGATGTGCCCGAAGGCCAAGGTTTTCGGGGTCGAGCCCGAACTCGCCGCCGACGCCACGGAGGGTCTTCGCCGCGATCAGCGGGTGGACTGGTCCGTCGAGGACCGCAACCGCACCATCGCCGACGGCCTGCGATCGCAGCCCTCCGCGCTGACCTTCGCGCATCTGAGGAAGGTGATCGACGAGATGATCACGGTGTCGGAGAACGAGATTCGCGCCGCGGTTCGTGAACTCGCCGTTCGTGCCCACCTGGTCAGCGAGCCCAGCGGGGCCGTGGCGTTGGCCGCGTACCGACACGGTGTGACGCCATCGGGCCGGACGGTGATGATTCTGTCCGGCGGCAATATCGAACAGGCCACCTTCACCGACATTCTGGCCGGCTGAAATTGCGTCAGCAAAATATTGTGGTTTGCTGACCACGCATCTATCGGTCATCTCGTCGCGGTCCGCAACTACCTGGATTTGCTCGGCATCGAGGCTGAGGACGGCGTGCTGGCCCGAGGCGGTCTATATCACCAGATGCAGGTAGTCTCACCCCGGTAGGTGACGCAGACCACGCCCACATATAGAGGTTCAAGGGGGTGCAGATGGACGCGGTGCTCGGATTGTCCATGACGCCGACCACCGTTGGGCTCGTTCTTGTCGAAGGTCAAGATGCCGACGGCGCCACGATGGACAAGGACGAGATCGCGGTTCACGACCGTGGCCTTGTCAGCGCTGTCAACACTTCGGAGAAGGCGACGGCGGCGGTGCTCCGCACCGAGGCGATCGCCGCGGCCCGCGGCCACCGTCTGCATTCGATCGGTGTGACGTGGAGCGAAGACGCCGACACGGAGGCTTCGCTTCTCCTGGAGTCGCTGTCGGAGTCCGGTTTCGAGAACGTGGTCGCTGTGCGGCTTCCCGAAGCCACCGAAGCGCTGGCCCGCGGGATCGCCAGTGTCATCGGGCACGAGGTCACCGCAGTGTGCGTCATCGAACCCGACGCCGTCGTCGTGTTGGTGGTCGATACGACCGGTGGCGCCGTGCAGACGGCCGTCAATCACGCCGTCAGCACGGATGAGGATCTTGCGCGCTGGCTGAGCGCGATATTCGCTCAGGCCGACTGGCAGCCCGAGGCCCTGGTGCTGGTCGGCTCCGGCAGCGACCTCGACGCGATCACACCGCACCTCGAAGACGTGCTGTCGGTGCCGGTCTTCGTACCCGCCGAAGCCCAACTCGCACTCGCCCGCGGCGCCGCCATGGCGTCGACCCACGGCCCTGACCTGTTCCTCGACGAAACAGGCAAGGATTCAGGGCGCGTCCCGACCGCAGCCCGGCCGTCCAGGCCGTTCTCACACTTCGGCGCCGCCGGCGTCATGCTGGGCATCGGCGTGGTGACCTTCGTGGTGTCGGGGTCGCTCGCGATCGGTCTGCAACTGACTGCCGGCGACGGTACGAAGGCCGCCGAGAAGCCGGCCGCGGTGAAGTCGGCGGACGCGCCTGCCGCGGTGAAGTCGGTCGCCCCCGCGCCGGCCGCTCCACGGACCGTCGAGATGGCGTTGCCGCCGCCACCTCCGCCTGCCGAACCTCCGCCGCCGCCCGAGGCCGCGATCGAACCGGAACCCGTCGCCGATCCACTCGTGCCCGATGCGCCGGCGCCCGATCCGCTCGCACCGGCGGACGGGACATTGGCGGGGGCTCCACCGGCCCCAGGTGCGCTGCCGGTCCCGGAGGGCGTCACGCCGGTGCCCGGGCTCGTGCCCGCCCCGGTGACCCCCGTGCCGCAACAAAACCAGGGAATCCTGCACCGGCTCAAGGAGAAGATCGCGGGCATCGGCCAGCCCGATCCGGCGCAAGCGCCGGCCGATGTCGTACCGCCACAGGATCCGCTGCTCGTCCCACCCCCGCCTGCGCCGGAAGCTCCGCCACCACCGGCTGGATAATGGCCCCGTGCGGGTGCTGCTTCGCGTCTTGATCGTGGCGGCGGTGGCCGTTGCGCTGGTCGCCGTGGAGACGTCGTCGAGATCGGGTGTGCTCTGGCGGCTGGTGACGTTCACCTACCAGGCAAACGTGCTCGCCGCGGCGTACTACGTGCGGACTCTGTTCTCCCCGCGAGCCGATGGCCGCGCTGGGTTTCGAGGAGCGGTTGTCCTCTATGTCGTTGTCGCCGGGGCGATCTGGAATCTGCTGTTGACCGAATACAGCACGGGATATACGCCGGCCAACATCCTGTTGCACATCGTCGTGCCGATTCTGGTCGTCGCGGACTGGCTGTTGGTCGGTCGCACGCAGCGCACGGTCGGCTGGTGGCATCCGCTGGTGTGGCTCATCTATCCGGCGGCCTACGTGCTGTTGGCGTTGCTCGTGCTCAACAGGGCGGGGCGCCGGGCGCCTTACTACTTCCTTGACCCCGAATCGGTCGGAATGGTTGTCGTCGTCGCCAACATCGGCTTGCTCGCCGTGTTCATTCTTGCTCTGGGATACGGAATCTCGGCGGTGGGCCGGCGCAACGCCGGCTCGCCCACCGCGAGCTAAGACTCGATTGCGTGCAGATTCTTGGCGGTCGGCGACGTCTCGACCGTGCCGAGACCTGGGTAGGTGCCCAGCACCCGGTCGGCCGTTCCCGAGCTGGTGACAGTGAACCAATAGTGCTCGTTCTTGAAGTGGTGCTGACGGTGGTTTCGCCAGATCGCGCGGTATACACGGGTTTTCGGCTTGTAGTCGCTGTGGATGAGGTAATGGCACCATTCGTATGCAATGCCGAGGGCGGTGACGAACACCAGATAGGTGAGGCCGAGACCCAGGCGCGGAAACGCGAGCAGCGCAATCGCGATCCCGAGTGGCACCACCCACAGCAGGGACTTCCACGGTATGAAGATCAGCGGAACGTTGCGGGGATCGACATGGTGGCGCCGATGGTCGCGCGCGAGCAGCGGGTCGATGGTCAAGCTGCCGAGGCGCTTGGGCCGCCAGTGCAGGACGAACACGTGCACGACCCACTCGAAGAATGGGAACAATGCAAGCATCACCACCGGTACCAAGAGATCGGTGATCCGCCAATCGCCTGCGGCGATGCGCGCGGTGATCGCGATCACCAGAGTTGCGCCAATGATCCAGGGGGAGAGGTGCTTCCAGAACTCGCGTCGCGCGTCAGCCCAGTGTGAAGCCCTTGCGCGTCAGGACGGTCGGTGGAGATGGTCATCGCTGTTCCTCCAGGCTGGTGATCACGGCGAGCATTGCCGCGCTGGCGGGTTCGAGAAGGTCGATCGCCGCCTGCTTGGCGGCATCGGGATCACCCGCGGTGATCGCGTCGGCGAGCTCCCGGTAGGCCTCCGGACGGCCGACCTCGGCGGCCATGACGGTGGCGAGCGCCGGTAGCGCGGGTTCGTATGTGGACCGAAGCGTGTTGTACATCAGCCGGAACACGATGGAGTCGGCGCCGTCTACAACGTGATCCCAGAACGTCAACGCGTGGCGTTGCCGCTCCACCGGGTCGTGCTCGGACTCCAGATTGCGCACCGCTTCGTCGAGCAGCACGGCCAGTCCCGCCTTCCGACGCGCCGCCGCCAGCTCGGCGGCCTTCGGCCCGTTGTGCAGCCGGGCCTCGAGAATGCTGCGGACGACGGACAGGTCGAGCTGACCGGCGCGCAGCAACAGCCGGGGGAGAAGGTCGAGGCCCGCATGCCGGCGGAAGTCACGCACCGTTGTCGCGTCCCCCTGACGTACCTCGACCAAGCCTGCCGCCGAAACGCGCTTCAGTGCCTCGCGCACGGCCGGGCGGGACACTCCGAGCAACTCGGCCAGACGGCGCTCGCTGGGCAGCGTCTGACCAGGCTGCATCTCTCCGCTGAGGACATCGGTGAGGATCTGGTCGAAGACGTCTTCGGGCACCGAACGCCGGTTCACGGGTTGCAGGGCCATAGGACGAGGATGGCGGATCAGAGGCCAGAGGTCAAGTGGTCAGACCACTTCGCATGCTTACCTGCCGGGTAATTGCGCCCGCTGTCTGCGGCGGGCACCGTGGAGAGGCCGGCAGAGAGGAGGGCGACATGCGTGACGGTCAGTCCGCAGACTCGTCGATCCCGCGGTGGCTGCGATTCGTGCTCAAGTCCGACCGCGCCGGGTCGTCGTGGTACATCGGCACCGGCTTCTTCTTCGCACCGGTGCTCGCCGTCCTCTCGCCCTGGCCCACCCTGACCACTGCGCTGTGGGCCGTCATCGCCGTCGCGGGGTTGTGGCTCGGCCTGCTCGGGATAGCGATGGCCACCGGGTTGGCGATCGTGCTGCGGTCCGGGCAGGAGATCCCCGAGGACTACTGGCGCTCGATCATCGACTACCCGACGCCTACGTCGCGACCGCGGTCTTCCCCGTGTAGTCGACCTGCCAGTGCTTGATGCCGTTGAGCCACCCCGACCGTAGCCGTTCGGGTTTGGAAATCGGTGTGAGGTTGGGCATTTCGTCTGCGATCGCGTTGAAGATCAAGTCGATCGTCATCCGGGCCAGGTTCGCGCCGATGCAGTAGTGCGCTCCGGTGCCGCCGAACCCCACGTGCGGGTTGGGATCTCGCAGAATGTTGAAGCTGTAGGGGTTCTCGAAGACGTCCTCGTCGAAGTTGGCCGAACGGTAGAAGATCACCACTCGCTGGTCCTTTTTGATTGGCACTCCGGACAATTCGGTGTCCTCGAGGGCCGTGCGCTGGAAGGACGTGACCGGCGTAGCCCAGCGCACGATCTCGTCAGCCGCTGTGGCCGGCCGCTCGCGCTTGAAAAGCTCCCACTGGTCCGGGAACTCCGTGAAGGCCATCATGCCCTGCGTGATCGAGTTTCGCGTGGTCTCGTTTCCGGCAACCGCCAGCAGAATCACGAAGAAGCCGAACTCGTCGTCGGTCAGTTTGTGGCCCTCGACATCCGCCTGGACCAGCTTGGTGACCAGGTCGTCGCCGGGGTTGGCTCCCCGCTCCGCGGCCATCTGCATGCCGTACGTGATCAGCTCGACCGCGGCGGCCGTCGGGTCATTCCTGGCGTACTCCGGGTCCTGGTCGCCGACCATCTGGTTCGACCAGTCGAACAGCTTCTTTCGGTCGTCCTGGGGCACACCCATCAGCCCGGCGATCGCCTGAAGCGGGAGCTCGCAGGACACCTGCTCGACGAAATCGCCTGACCCCTCGGCCGCGGCCGCCTTGGCGATATCGTGTGCCCGCTCGCGGAGTTCGTCACGCAGGGATTCGATGGCACGTGGGGTGAACGCGCGCGAAATGATCTTGCGCAGGTGGGTGTGATGCGGCGCGTCCTGGTTCAGCAGGACGACCTTGCCGCCCTCCAGGGATTCGGGCTCGGCCTCGTCGCGATAGCGGGGCAACGCCGTCTTCCTGTTGCTGGAGAACACGTCGTTGCGCCGCGACACCTCCTTGACGTCCTTGTGCTTGGTCACCACCCAGTAGCCGTTGTCGCTGAATGCTCGATTGCCGTTCGGTTGTGCGTTCCACCAGATCGGAGCCACCTTCCGCATCTCGGCGAGTTCCTCGACCGGCAGCCGTTCGGCGTAGATGTCGGGGTCGGTGAAATCGAAGCCGGGTGGGAGGTTCGGACTTGGCATAGATGGACTCCTTATACGACGTTGTCTAGTGCCCGTAAGGCATTGCTACACCACAGATCGGACCGGGTGAAGCAGGATCTGAAAAGTCCTCGAATCTCCCAAGTGAAACGTGTTCCCGGCAGGTTTTTCTTACTTACGCCTTGGTCACACAGGGCACAGGTGTAACAATCGAGGCATCAAAACTGAAGCACCCAACAGCACCGTCAGAAACCCAAGGGGGCATCGGTGAGGAAATCCGACAATGTGTGGCCACTGTCGGTGGCCTGTGGCGCGCTCGGCGCGCTCGCGGCCCTGACGCTGGCGCCGATCGCGCAGGCCGACCCGGAAGTGCCGCTTCCGCCGCCCCCACCGGGGGACCAGCAGCCCATCTCGGTCCAGGCGGCCCCTGCAGGTGAACTCCCGCCGCCCGCGGAGGTCGCGCCGCCGGCGGAGGTCCCGCACCTGTCGAGCCCGCAGAACCTGCCACCCGGCACCACCGACGTTCCGCTCGACGCGGGGCAGGGCCGGACGACGTCGTATCTGCGTGACCTCTGGCACGCGGTTCAGACCCAGGACATCAGCGGTAAGGACGCGATCCTTCTGCTGACGCAGCGTCCGCTGGATCCCAACGCCATGCCGACGAACGGAATGCCTGCCGGGCCGCAGGCCCCGCCCGGTTCCCCGCTGCCGGCCGGCGCGCCGGTACCGGATGCGCCGCCCGTCGACGGTCCACCGCCAGGACCGGCGCTGCCCGATCTGGTGCCGCCGTTGGCGCCGGAGCCGCCGACGCCCTAGTGCTCAGACCGTCGCGGCCTCGTTGAGTTCGTCCAGCCTGTTCGTCGCCTCGAGGTATTCGGCAACCCAGCGCTGAATGACCGTCGCCGATTTCTCCACCTTGGTCAGCTGGCCGACGACCTGACCAACCGGGTTGAACGCCACGTCGACGCTTTCATTCGGATATTTGTGGGTCGCGGCGACCGCCATGCCGGACACCATGTACTGCAATGGCATTCCGAGCGGCTTCGGATTGTCGGGCTGCTCCCAGGCTTCGGTCCAGTCGTTGCGCAGCATCCGCGCCGGCTTGCCGGTGAACGAGCGGCTTCGCACGGTGTCACGGCTGCTGGCCTTCGCGTACGCCTGTTGCTGAACCGCGGTGTGCTCGGCTTCTTCCACCATCAGCCACTGCGAACCGGTCCACGCGCCCTGCGCGCCGAGCGCCAGCGCCGCGGCGATCTGCTCGCCGCTGCCGATGCCGCCTGCGGCCAGCACCGGGACGGGCGCGACTTCCTTGACGACCTGTGGCCACAGCACGATCGAGCCAACCTCGCCGCAGTGCCCACCCGCTTCGCCGCCCTGGGCGATGACGATGTCGACGCCGGCATCGGCGTGCTTACGCGCCTGCGACGGCGAGCCACACAGCGCGGCCACCTTGCGGCCCTCGTCGTGGATGTGCTTGATCATGTCGACCGGTGGTGTGCCGAGCGCGTTGGCGATCAGGGTCACTTTCGGATGCTGAAGCGCCACCTCGACCTGTGGGGTCGCGGTCGCTTCGGTCCACCCGAGCAGTTGAAATGCGTCGGCGCCGCTACCCTCGATCGGCACTCCGTGGTCGGAGAGGATCTTGCGCGCGAAGTCGATGTGCTCCTGCGGCACCATGTCCTGCAGGGTCTTCGTCAACTCGTCGGCGGACAGGTCGGAGTCCATGCCCTCGTACTTGTTCGGGATGACGATGTCGACGCCGTAGGGGTGGTCGCCGATGTTGTCGTCGATCCACTTGAGTTCGATCTCGAGCTGCTCCGGAGTGAAGCCGACAGCGCCGAGCACGCCGAAACCGCCGGCCTTGCTCACCGCCACCACGACATCGCGGCAGTGCGTAAACGCGAAGATCGGAAACTCGATGTTCAGGGCGTCACAAATGGCCGTGTGCATGCCTGCTCCTTGGGCGAGAGGGCGAAACTGAAACGTGTTCTAGTTTAGTACGCCCCGACCGCGGAACATACCGCGGGTGCCGACGGGAACTGTTCAGGCGTCTTTGGTGTCGGCGTCGCCCTTCGACTGGTCGCCGTACTTGGGGTTGCCGTCGTCATCGAGCCACTCGTTCACGGCCGTACCGGCCACAGTGTTGCCGCTGCCCGGCATGGTGACCGTCGGGCGGTCTTCGTCGTACTCCTTGCGCATCTCCCTCGCGACTTGCTTGTGCTCCTCTTTGACCTCGGGCTTCTCCGTCATCGGCCGGTCGTCCTGCTGCTCGGCATCTTGCTGTTGCGTGTGTTGCTGGTCGCTCGCCACAGTGCGCGTCCCCTCTGATGGTTGGTTTCCCCGCCGTGCTGTTAGGACTGCCCGCAAGTGTGATCTACGAAACACTCCGCGACCGTGGCACCAGCACCGAACCCGCCAACACCAGGGCGCCGATCACCGCCAATGGGATGGACCACGACCGTCTGCTCGACACCGCGTCACGACAATTCGCGACGTAATCCGTGTGCGGCACTATCTGGTTCAGGATCGGCACATTCGCCACGGTCTTGCCATTGGCGGCCTCGGCTTCCGACGAATCGGCCGCAACGGCATTTCCGCAGCCGATCGACTGTCCGTCACCGGTCACCGACACCGGCACAAGCAAGGCGATTACACCGGCGACGAGTACGACCGCACCGATGAACAGGATCAAGCGTCGCGCATTCACGTTCGTAGTCCTCGTTCCTGGGCTGTGTCCCCGACCCCGACCGGGGATTGCCCGCCGAAGCCGTCACCAAACAGAAGGCCGCCGAATACGGTGACCAGGATGGCGATCTTGAAGGCGGCGGCAGCCGCCGCGCTGACGGCGGCGATGGCGCTGTCCGGAAGCGCGTCGGCAGCAGCCGACCCCGATTTCTCGGGGCTTGTCGAGATCGCCCCGGGCCGGAGCCTGTACCTGAACTGCCAGGGATCGGGCTCTCCGGCGGTGTTCGTCATCCCTGGCAAGGGCAGTTACGCGGAGGCGTGGAACGTCGAGGTGCCCGGCGACGACCCCGTTCGGTCGTCGCCCTACGACCTCATCACCCAGGCCCGCCTCGAACCCAGTAGCACCGCGGCCCAACCAAGCGTGGCGAAAGGGACGCGCGTCTGCATCTACGATCGGCCGAACACCCGGCCGGACGGGGCCGACAGGTCCACTCCTGTGCGGCAACCGCACACCATCGGCCAGGACGTCGACGACATCGTGAAACTGATTTCAGCAGCACGGATTTCGACACCGGTCGTGATCGCCGCGCACTCGTACGGCGGCCTCATCGCCGATCTGCTCGCCCGCACCCATCCCGAACTGGTCAGCGGCCTCGTCCTGGTGGACCCGGTGTCAGAGTTCCTGCCGTCGGTGGGCAATGCCGAACAGAATGCCGCGTTCTACCGCGACACCGCAAAGCCGATGCCGGATCCCGATGGCGAAGGCTTCCTCACACAGGACGATTTCGCTCTGGTCAAGGCCGCGCCGCCGCTGCCGAACGTGCCCGCCATCGTGTTGAGCTCGGACAAGTTCCCACCCCCCGAAGCTCTCAAGCCCGACAACTACACCTTGGAGCAGATACACCGGGCCAACACCATGCTCGCCGATGCGCTCAAAACCGTGAACCTGACGAACACCGACAGCGGCCACAACATCATGCTGTATCAGCCGCAGCTGGTCGCCGGCCAGATCCTCGCCACGGTCAACCGGGTGCGCGAGGGCTGAACCGGTCATGCCATCGCGACGTGCAGCAACCGCAACACGAGAAATGCCGACATGCACACGAAGCACAGGATGTGGTCGCGCAGGACCGACCGCGCGAGCCGCCACTGATCGGGCGGATCGTTTGATCCATCGCCGAGTCGAACGGCGTTAGGCACCGTCCGAACCAGCGCCAGCAGGATGGGCGTGCCCGCGAGTGCGGCCGAGGCGGCGATCAGCCACACCGGATCCTGTCCGCTGATCCCGCGAAACACCAACGCACCCAACAGAATCAACATGACGATCGCGATCAAGCGGCTCATCGGCCGCGACGTCGTGGTCGCTCGCCGGTAATAGCCGGCAATCGATGAGAGCGCAGATTCGGGCGGCTCCCCACCGCGGCGTCCGCGTACCTGGGTGTCGAAGATCAGGTCCATCCACAGCACCGCGAGCAGGAAACCGCTGCACGCGAAGAGCAGACCTTCGGCAATGCTCATCTCACGGTCAGCCCCTGCGGCCGGCGACGGCGACCCGCAGAACCGGCCATCCGTTGGCCGAGGCCGCTGCGGCGAGCCCCGAACGTGGGTTCACCGGCCGCGGATAGCCGACCGAAGACATCAACGGCACGTCTTCGTCGCCGTCGGCGTAGAAGTAGCTGCGGTGCAGTTCGACGCTGCTTTCTTCGCAGAACCGCTGTGCCGCATCGGCTTTCCTGGTGCCCCAGATGATCGGTCTCTCGATGTCACCGGTCAAAATTCCGTTCTCGTCGACTACGAAGTGATTGCACAGCAGCCGGGTGATCCCGAGGGCACGGGCGACCGGCTCGGCGTGGATGGTGAGCGCCGACGAGCACAGCGCCACGGTGTGGCCGCGCTGCTGGTGCGCCGACACGATCTCGCGCATGTGCGGATAGACCCGGGATGCGATGTGTCGCGCGAATAGCCGCTCGCCGAGATCGTCGAGTTCTGCGAGCGACTCACCCTTGAGATAGCCTGCTGCGCGGACGATGAGCCGCTCGAACTGCATACGGCCCAGCCGGTATCTGATCGATGCCTCGAGGACACCGAGGACCTCGCCGATCCGCGCCTGCCGACGCCGGATGCGATCGCCGGCGTGCGCGGTCGCGGTGAACCCCGCGACCAGCGTGCCGTCGAGATCGAAGAACGCGCCGACCTGCGGTCCCGGCGGGCTCGCGGCGATCTCCGCGACCCGACCCGACGGCTCCGTTGGCATTACCCGAGACTACGGTTCTGAAGGACAATCAGCCGGAAACCGTCATCAACCGTAGGGTCGTCGCTAGCCGAGAGGAGAGTGCCATATCGACCGAGCGTCGCTCCATTCTCCTGCGAATCTTCATCGTCTTGTCGCTGTTGGCCTGCGCCGGGTCATTCCCGACCTTCGCCGCTCGGCAGGCGCCGCCAGACCAGATCGAGTTGGCCGAGGGCTGGCAGCTGGCATCGGCCAAGGACCTGACCGCAAACGGCCAGAGCGTCTCTCGACCTGACTACGTGGGCGGGGAGTGGCATGGGGTTCGGCACATGCCTTCCACCGTCCTCGAGGCACTCCAGGACGACGGCACCTACCCGAATCTGTATTACGGCAAGAACCTGCTCGACGAGGTGCCGCAGGACCTGTACAAGCAGGACTGGTGGTACCGGACGTCGTTCAAGGCACCCGCGGGCCACAGCACCTACCTGCTCGAGCTGCCCGGCATCAACTACCGTGCCGAGGTCTGGCTCAACGGCCACCTGGTCGCGGGCAACACCCAGATCGTGGGCATGTTCGCCGCCCATGAGCTCGACGTGGCGCACTGGATCAAGCCAGGGGAGTCCAACACGCTGGCGATCAAAGTCACGCCCGAGCAGGCCCTCCAGGACATCAACGGCGTGGAGCTGGCGGACAGCTGGTGGGACTGGATCAACTGGAACTATTTGGGATACCAGGGTCCGGGCAAGAACCCCGACAGGGGCAACTCGTTCGTCGCCGACCGCAACGCCGGTATCTGGAAGCCGGTCTACCTCAAGGTCGGGGGACCGGTCACCGTCGGCTCCTCCGTCGTGAACACCGAATTGCCGCTCCCGCGAACGGATTCCGCGCGCCTGACCGTCCACACCACCGTGCGCAACTACTCGACCGAAAAGGTGTTGGGCACCCTACGGGCGAGGATCACGCGCAACGGTAAACCGAGCATCGATGTCGAGCAGCCAGTGACACTGCTGCCCGGGCAGGTCCGCGAGGTCAGCCTCACCCCAGACGAGTTTCCGCAGCTGACCGTCGACAAGCCCGATCTGTGGTGGCCCTACACCCTGGGCGAGCCGAACCTCTATGACCTCAAGGTGGAGTTCCAGCAGTTCGGCCAGGTATCCGACGTCACCAACCTGCGCTTCGGCGTCCGCACCGTCTCCCAGCACCGAGATACCGACGGCGAGTTTCCCGACCTGGGCAAGGGCGGGAACTTCTACCTGACGGTCAACGGCAAAGACCTGCTGATCCGGGGCGCGGCCTACACGCCGGACCTGTTGTACTCCTACGACCCCGACCGCGAAGACGCGATCCTGCGTTACGTGAAGGATTTGGGGCTCAACATGATCCGGCTGGAGGGGAAGTTCCCCGGGGAGCACATCGTCGAGAAGGCCGACGAGCTCGGGATCCCGCTCATGTTCGGTTGGATGTGCTGCAACCAGTGGGAGAAGTGGTCGCAGTGGGACGACGAGGACCGCGAGGTCGCCCAGGACAGTCTGCGGTCGCAGATCCTGATGCTGCGCTCGCATCCGTCGGTATTCATCTGGGCAAACGGCAGCGACGGCAAGCCACCCCCCGATGTGCTCGCGAAATACGATGAAATCCTTGCGGATTCGCATTGGCAGAACGCCACCGTCGACACCGTCTCTTCGCTGGCGAGGGACGCACAGGGCGAGCGTGACTGGGACGGCATCCACATGGCCGGCCCGTACAGCTGGCGGCCACCCGGCTACTGGTTCAGCGGACGTTACGGCGCCACCCGCGGGTCCACTGCCGAACAGGGCGACAACGAACACATCCCACCGTTTGCAAGCCTGAAGAAGTTCATCCCGCCGGACAAGCTCTGGCCGATCAACGACACCTGGTACTTCCACGCCGGCTCGAACCCGAAGAACGCGACGCTGAACAGCATCAAAAGGGCCGTCGACCGCCGGTACGGCCCGTCGGTCGATGCGGAAGAGTTCAGCCGCAAAGCGCAACTGGCGCACTACGAATCGACACGCGCTCAGTTCGAGGTGTTCGCCGCCGAGGGGTGGGCGAGCCACAAGATGACCATCTACTGGATGCTGAACAGCCACTGGCCGTCGTTCTTCGGCAACATCTTCGACTACTACCTGCGGCCGGGCGGCGCGTACTACGGCGCCAAGAAGGGGCTCTCTCCGCTGTCGGTCGTGTTCGACTCCTACGCCACGGGGGATCACACCCAGGCGCACGTCACGCTGGTGAACCAGACGCCGAACGACCGTTCCGATCTGCAGGTCCGGGTGCGGGTCTACGACCTGGCAGGACGGATGCGAGAAGACCGGTTAGCCGACCACCTCAGCGTGCCCTCTGGTGGGAGCGTCGACGCCATGACGTTGCCGAGGGTCGCCCGTGACTCGAGCGTCTACTTCGTCCGCTGCGAACTGGTGGACAAGTCCGGCACCGTTATTGGCGAAAACGTCTATTGGCAGTCGCAGCAGCGGGACGATCTTGGTGATCCGACGAACGACTGGGCGTTCGAACTGAAGCAGGTGAGTTGGGCGGACATGACCGCGCTGAACTGGATGCCGAAGGTCCCGCTGGAGGTGGCCGCGCGGCGAACCGACGCGGCGGGGGAGAACGGTGTCACGATCAGCCTGCACAACCCGACCAAGCGAATAGCCTTCTTCGAGCGGGCCGAGATCACGAGCACGCCCGACGGCGACGAGATCCTGCCGATCGAATACAGCGACAACTACGTCACCGTGTTCCCCGGCGAAACCGTCGACCTGCACGGCGTCGTACCCACCGACCGCACGGTTGCCAAGTTCGTTCGGGTCACGGGATACAACACGCCTTCAGCGGTAGTGCCGATCGAATAGAGGTGAGGTGCCGTGCACGAGGTTGACCAGCGAACCGAACAGATGGTGCGAAGCGTGCTGGCGTACGCGGAGAACCGGCTGCGGATGAACCCCGTGCCCCTCGACAAGGGTGTGCTGCCCGCCGACGAACTGAACGAAAGGCTCGACGGCTTGATCCGCGAGACGCCGCGGCAGCCCGACGAGGTGCTCGGGGTGTACACCTCGGTGATCGCGCCCAGCGTGATCTCCGCCGACAGCCCGAGGTTCCTCGGCTTCATCCCCGCAGCGCCGACGAAGGCCAGCCTGCTGTTCGACATGCTGGTGTCCTGCGCGTCGATCCAGGGAATCTCGTGGCTGGAGGCGTCCGGTCCGATCGCCGCCGAGAACAGCGTGCTGCGGGTCATCGCCCACGAGGCCGGTCTGCCGCCCACATCCGGCGGCTGCTTCGTCTCGGGCGGTTCGGCAGGCAATCTGTCCGCCCTCGCGGTCGCTCGCGAGACCGCAAAGAGCCGCGGGGCCACCGGGCGCCTGCGGGTGGTGGTCGGCTGCGATGCGCATTCGTCGATCATCAATACGCTGCGGCTGCTGGAAATGGACGCGCTGGTGGTCGACACACCCGACCATCGGCTCACCGCCGATACCGTCCGCGACGCGGTACCTGCCGATGCCTCAGGGATCGCCACGGTGGTCTGCACCTCGGGAACGACTAACGCCGGGATCATCGACGATCTGGCCGGCGTCGGCGCGCTGGCGCGGGAGCGGGGTTGGTGGTTCCACGTCGACGGCGCCTACGGCGGTTCCGGAATATTCGCGCGCTCGCTGCGCCCCAAGTACAACGGACTGGAGCAAGCCGACTCGTTCATCCTCGACCCGCACAAGTGGCTGTTCACGCCGTTCGACTGCTGCGCGCTGCTGTATCGGGAGCCAGAGCTGGCTCGTGCGACCCATACGCAGGACGCGTCATACCTGGATGTCATCCACACGTCCGACGGAGAGTGGAACCCGTCGGACTACGCCTACCAGCTGACCCGCAGAGCGCGCGGACTGCCGCTGTGGTTCTCGCTGGCCGTCAATGGTCTGGAGGCGTACCGGGACGCGATCGAGGTCGCCGTGTCCCTGGCTCGCGAGACGGCGGAGCTGATCAACGCCGCACCGCAGCTGGAGCTGATCCGCGAGCCCGACCTCGGGGTGGTGCTGTTCCGCAGGCTCGGCTGGAAGCCCGAGGACTACGACGCGTGGGCCCAGCGGCTACACCAGGACCAGATCGCCTTCATTCCGCCGACTAAATGGGAGGGCGAGACCGTCGGCCGGTTCGCGTTCCTGCACCCCCAGACTCACCTGGAGCTGGTCCGCGAGGTGCTGGCCCGCACCGAATAACGGGCTAGTGCAGCGCGGCGGCGATGCGCCGCCATTGCTCGCGCGGATACTGCTTGAGATCCGCGGTGAGCACCTGCACGCACACATGGTCCGCGCCCGCCGACAGGTGCTCGTTGATCCTGCCGACGATCGCGTCCTCGTCACCCGACACGATGATGGCGTCGAGCAGGCGGTCGCTCACCGACGTCACGTCATCGGGGGAGAAGCCGAGCCGCAACATGTTGTCGGCGTAGTTCGGCATCGCCAAATATCTGCGGATCCAATCGGTTCCGATCGTGCGAGCCTCCTCGGCATCATCGCTGAGGATCGCGGTCTGCTCCGGCAGCAACAGCGGACCAGGGCCCAATACCTCGCGGGCGCGGTGCGTGTGCTCGGGCGTGACCAGATACGGGTGGGCTCCTCGGGACCGGCTCGCGGCGAGTTCGAGCATCTTCGGCCCGAGCGCCGCAAGCACCCGGGCCTCGACGGGAACGGGTTGGTCCGCACTGTCCAAGGCGTCGAGGAACGAGGCGGTCGCCGCCAGCGGTCGCCGATACAGGCCGGCTTCGATCGAATCGACGAGCGGTGCGTGGCTGACGCCGATACCCAGCAGGAACCGGTCGCCGTGGGTGGCCGTCAGCGACGCGTACGAGGTCGCCACGTCGGCGGGCTCGTGCATCCAGAGGTTGAGGATCCCGGTCGCGATCACGATGTCGTGCGTCGCCGACAGCAGCTCACCGACCGAGTCGAGAACCGACTTGCCGCCGACATCGGGTATCCACAGCGCCCGGTAACCGAGTTCCTCCAGTTCCGCAGCGGCGTCGGCAGCCGCCGCAGGATCGTCATATCGCAGCCGGTGACTCCAGATCCCGACACCCGAAAGATCCATGGCCCCTTGCCTATCCGACAGCTGCGAAGTTGACGGTTGCCGTCGCACCGAGCTCACCGTCGTCGCCGCGGTAGATGTCGACCTGGATGACGACCGACCGCTTACCCGTCCGCAGAATCCGCGCGACGGCGCGCGCAGGCCCGTTCTTGATGGGCCGCAGGTAGCGGATGAACAGATCGGTGGTGGCGATACCGTGGCCGAAGGGTGTGCATCGGGCGGCCAGCTGCCCGGCCGTCACGTCCGCCATCGTCGCGATCAACCCGCCCTGCAGGCCGCCCGCGGTGTTCATCACGCGCTCGTCGACGGGCATCTCCATGACGACCGTGTCGTCTGCGGACGGCACCTCCTGCAACCCGATCTGGTCGAACAGCTCCCGCAGGGACTTCGGCGCCGTCACGAGAATGACATTACCGGCCGGCTTGATGCCGCAATCGACCGCGGTGCGGCTCGTATGCTCGGGACATGGCCGACACCCCGCGCGTCGAACTCCCGCCCGGCCCGCCACTGCCCGCCGCGGTTCAGGCCGCGCTGATGGCCCGCTATTGGCCGCGGTTCATATCGGCGTGCCGACGCCGCTACGGCAGCGTGTTCACGATGCGCATCGCCACCATGGGGACGTTGGTGTATCTCGACGACCCGGCCGAGATCAAGAAGGTGTTCGCGGGCAGTCCGAGTGTCTATCACGCCGGTGAGGCGAACTCGATGCTGGGCGGCCTGCTCGGCAGCAGCTCGGTATTGGTGATCGACGACGACGTGCACCGGGAGCGACGGCGCCAGATGCTGCCCGCCTTCCACCGCGACGCGGTCGCCCGGCAGGCCGCCGTCATGGCCGAGATCGCCGCGGCCAACGTCGCGGGCTGGCCGGTCGGCACCGATTTCCCGGTCGCTCCCAAGATGTCCGAGATCACCCTCGAGGTGATCCTGCGGACCGTCATCGGCGCGTCGGACCCGGCCCGGCTTGAGGCGCTGCGCGAGGTCATGCCGAAACTGCTGAACGTGACCCCGTGGGCATCGCTGGCGATCGCGAGCCCGAACTTGCAGCGGTTCGGTCCGTGGCGGAATCTGCGCCGCAACATGGAGGAAGCGGACCGCCTGCTCTATGCGGAGATCGCCGACCGGCGCGCCGACCCCAACCTGGCGACGCGAAGCGACGCACTGGCGACGCTCGTGCGCGCCGACGACGGCAAGGCCATGTCCGACCGAGAGCTTCGCGATCAGCTGATGACCCTCCTGGTGGCGGGACATGACACGACGGCGACCGGGCTCTCGTGGGCGTTGGAGCGGCTGACCAGACACCCCGCGATCCTCGACAAGGCGGTAGCAGCCGCCGAAACAAGCGCGACGGGCGATCCGGCAGGCGACGAGTTCCTCGACGCGGTCGCCAAGGAGACGCTGAGGATCCGTCCGGTTGTCTTCGACGTCGGGCGCGTCCTCACCGAGCCGGTCGAGCTGGCCGGCTATCGACTACCGGCGGGTATCATGGTCGCGCCGGGAATCGGATTGGTGCACAGCCGCGCTGACCAATATCCGGAACCCGAACGATTCGACCCCGACCGAATGGTCGGCGCCACACCGGGACCCACCATCTGGCTGCCGTTCGGCGGCGGCAACCGACGCTGTCTCGGTGCGACGTTCGCGATGGTCGAGATGCGCGTGGTGCTGCGTGAGGTGTTGCGACGGGTTGCGTTGTGCACCACCACGGCTGCCGGCGAACGGCAGAAGGTCAAACACGTCATCCTGGTGCCGCACCGCGGCGCGCGGGTCCGGGTCAAAGCCATTCGCGACGTCGCGGTGCCCGCTCCCGCTGCCGCCGACGGATCGTCGTGTATGCATAGTTCGTGAGCGCACGCGCAGGAATCGTCGTCACCGGCACGGAGGTATTGACAGGGCGGGTTGCCGACCGCAATGGCCCGTGGATCGCCGATCGGCTCCTCGAACTCGGCGTCGAACTCGCTCACATCACGATCTGTGGCGACCGGCCCCGCGACATCGCCGCGCAGCTGAGCTTTCTGGCCGACGAAGGCGTGGACCTGATCGTCACCAGCGGCGGCCTCGGGCCGACGGCCGACGACATGACCGTAGAAATCGTGGCGCAGTTCTGCGGCCGAGAACTGGTGCTGGACGACGACCTCGAGGATAAGATTGCCGCCATCCTCCAGCGGCTCAGGGGGCGATTCGCCGACGTCGACTTCGACGCGGTGCGGGCGGCCAACCGCAAGCAGGCGATGGTGCCCGCCGGGGCCCACATCATCGATCCGGTGGGCACAGCGCCCGGCGTCGTCGTTCCCGGCAAGCCCACGGTCGTTGTTCTCCCCGGCCCACCACGCGAGCTGCAGCCGATGTGGTTCACCGCGGTGGAGACGCCCGCCGTACAGGAGGCGATCGCAGGCCGGACGAACTACCGGCAGGACACCGTTCGCATGTACGGGCTTCCGGAGTCGGGCCTTGCGGAGACGCTGCGCGATGCCGAGGGGAGCGTCAACGGATTCGAGCGGCTCGAGATCACCACCTGTCTGCGTCGCGGAGAGCTCGAGATCGTGACCCGATACGAGCCAGAAGCCGCACCGACCTACGCCGAGTTGTTGGCGGTGTTGCGCGAGCGCCATGCGCGCCAGATCTTTTCAGAAGACGGCGCCCGGGTCGACGATCAGGTCGCGCAGCTGTTGGCGGGCCGGCGGATCGCGACGGCGGAGTCGTGCACCGCGGGTCTGGTGGCTGCGCGGCTGACCGACATACCGGGCTCCTCCGACTACGTCGCAGGCGGGGTGGTGGCGTACGCCAATGAGGCGAAGACGGGGATGCTCGACGTCGACGCGGCGCTCATCGACGCGCACGGGGCGGTCTCAGAGCCGGTGGCCGAGGCGATGGCCGTCGGTGCGCTGCGGCGCTTCAGCGCAGACACCGCCGTCGCGATCACCGGCATCGCCGGGCCCGGCGGCGGAACCGAGGACAAGCCGGTCGGGACGGTGTGGTTTTCCGTAATGCTCGCCGACGGCCCGACGCTGACGCGAATGTTTCTTCTGCCGGGCAACAGATCCGACATCCGGGAGCGCTCGACGACCGTCGCGCTGCACCTGCTGCGGCGCACCCTGCTCGGGGCGAAAAATCCTGCAGTTCTTCAGGACTGACGTGCGGCCTCGACCGCCGCGCGAAATGCTCGCTCAGCCTCGTCGCCGTGCACGGCGAATATCACCCGGTTCAGCGACCGAGGCTGGTACTGCCGCACCGCAGCGACCATCAGCCGGGCCGCGTGCTCGAGCGCGAAGCCACCGACGCCGGTTCCGAACGCCACCAAAGCGATTGTGCGACAACCCAGGTCGTCGGCGACAGACAGCGCCGAACGGGTTGCGCGCTCGATGATCTCGGCCGACGTCGGTCCGCCCAGCTCCATCGTCGCCGCGTGGATCACGTGGCGGGCCGGCATATCGCCCGCCGTGGTGGCGACCGCCTCGCCGAGGCCGATGGGCGCTTTTTCGTCGGATTCCCGTTGCACGTCGGGCCCGCCTGCGCGGGAGATCGCACCGGCCACGCCGCCGCCGTGCTTCAGCGCGGTATTGGCGGCGTTGGCTATTGCGTCGACATCGAGCTTCGTCACGTCGGCCTGACGCACGTCCAATTCGACTGTTGCCATAGGTCTAATCGTCCTCGGTCACGGTGAAGCCGGCCAACCAGTCTTCATGCATCTCGTCGTCGATCGACACTCGCCACTGATAACGCTGGCCGGCGGTGAGCTTGAGCGTGGGGATGGTCGCGGTGAACGGAATCGTGACCGGAGTCCCCTCCGGGTGGACCGGCTTGTGCTTGGCCTTGATTACGCCATGCTCGGTGTGGGCCACCCGGACGCCGTCGCTGTCGACGAGCTCGGCGCGGATCGGAAACGATTTGTTGAGCTCCGCCCACTCGACTTCCACGAAGATCACAAGCGCATGTTGCGGTACGGGTGTGGAGCTTGATGTCCAGCCGAGGCCGAGCGCGTGAATGGTGCCCGCCTGGTCGAGCTGAGCGCTCTGCGCGAGCAGGACGATGGCTCTCATCGCTCGCCGATCCTAGTTCCGGTCGACGCCGCCCTCGTCCCACAGCTCGACCATGGTGCGCAGTATCTCCTCGGCGCGCCCGAGCCCGCCGAGGTGACTCTCACCCGGCATGGGGTGCAGTTCGGCATCGGGCAGCCGCGACACCACATGCTCGCCGTGGGCGAACGGGATGATGTGGTCGGCGTCGCCGTGCCACCAGCGCACGTGCACCTTGACCTCGTCGAGCCGGAATCCCCAGTCCCGGGCGAAGGCGACGACGTCGTAGAACGGCGCGGCCAGTTGCTTGCGACTGCCGTTCAACAGATCGTCGAGGAACATCGCCTTGATTTCGGGGCGGGCGAGCAGCGCCCGGTCGCCCGGCGGCGACACCAGGCCGTACAGGTCCGCCGCCGGCCCGGCGAACGGCCGGATCAGGCGGACCAGGGTCAGGGCGGTCAGCCGGATCGGCAAACCCGCGACCTGGAGCAGCGGCGCGACGCGCGAGCCGAGGGCCATCAGGCCGCCACCGATACGGTCGGGGCCCACCGCCGGGGCGACACCGCCGACGACGCCCACCGCCACTACCCGTTCCGGCATCGCCGCCGCGCACGCCAGCGTGTAGGGGCCGCCACCGGACAGGCCGACGACGGCCATCTTGTCGATGCCCAGCGTGTCGGCGATGGTGCGCAGGTCATCGGCGAACTCGAAGACGTTCTCGTACTGGTAGGGCGTCGACGAGCCGATCCCGGGCCGATCGATACCGATCAGGCGGATATCCGCCTCCACGGCGTAAGCCCTGGCCTCGGTGGGGATCTGTCGTCGGGCGCCGGGCGTTCCATGCAGCCAGAACACGGCGCGCCCCTGGGGAGCGCCGAATTCGGCGAACCCGATCTGCCGACCACCACCGACGGCGATGTTTCCTTCGAGCTTCGGGCGATCGATTTCGACAAGCATGCCCCGAGTGTTGCATGTCGGCTGTGAGCTTCTGTTCGACTTCGGACATCATGGCGTCATGGCCGACGACGAGCTGGACGAACTCTATGCGGTCAAGCCGGAGGAGTTCACGGCCCTACGCACGAAACTCGCCGCCGCGGCGAAGAAGCGCGGCGACACCTCCGCGGCCAAGCGGATCGGCGCCGCCCGCAAGCCCACGACAGCCGCGTGGGTGGTCAATCTGCTGGCCCGGAGCAACGACGACGTCAGGCATTCGCTGACCGACCTGGGCGAACGGCTACGGGCAGCCCACGCGGCGATGGACGGCGCGACGATCCGCGCGTTGTCCTCTGAGCAACGGTCCCTGGTCGACCAACTGACGCGCGCCGCGATCGACGGCGCCGACCTCACGAACCCGCCTGCGGCCCTGCGCGAGGACGTCACCGCGACCCTGCAGGCCGCGATCGCCGACCCGGATGTGACGGCTCGGCTCGGTCGTCTGGCCAAGGCCGAAACATGGTCGGGCTTTGGCGATTTCGGAGACACCACCGCCGTGCTCAGCGGCGCGCGCAGCGCCAAGGCCAAGACAGAGCCCAAGAAGACCCGCGACCAGCCGGCCCGCGCGCAACCGCTGGCTGGAGACGATGCGTCCGCGCGCGAGCGTGAGGAGGCCAGGGCCGCATTGGCGGCCGCCGAACAAGCCAAGGGCGATGCTGACAGCGAGTTATCGGATCGCCAATCGGATCTCGCGGTGGCTCGCCTGCGCCGGGACGAGATGCAGCAGCGGCTCAAGGAGGCCGAACTCAACCTCGCCGCGGCCGAAACGGCCTACGACACGGCGAAGCAGGCGAGCCGGTCAGCCGCCGAATCGGTCAAGGAGGCGAAGGCGCAGCTGAAACGATCCAAGCGCACGGGCTAGTCCTTCAACTGATCGCGGCTTTCGCGTCGGCGAGATTGTCGGCGCCCAGCACCAGGCGCGTGTTCGTCGCGAGATAGGCAAGGGTCAGGTTCACCCGTGCGTCGCCCAGTCTGCGCGCGATCTCGCCCAGCGCACCGGGCCGGTCCTCGACGTCGAGAACCAACACCTCCTGCTCGGCGGCGATCCTGACCCTCGCACGCTGCAGTGCTTCGAATGCGGCCGTCGCGTCGTGCACGAGGATGTGAACCTCGGCCTGGCCGCCCCCGGTCGTCAGCGCGCACAATCCGGCGATGTTGGCACCCGCCGCGCCGAGGACATCGCCGACACGGGCCAGCTCACCGGGCTGGTCGTCCAGATAGAGCGTCAGGTCGGTTGGCATGACCGGCTCCTTTCGTCGGACTACCCGTCGATCATGCTCCGACTGCGGCGGCGTAGCCGACGCCTCCGAGAAAAAAAGCGATCACACACAGCACAAGGGCGGCGACGGCGAACGGCCATGCCGGCTTGCGTCGATAGAGCTGGATGATCGTGACCGTCAGACCGACCGCCCCGATGGCGACCGCGACGACCAATGCCGTCGCGACCGCCGTTACCGCACGGTCGGCGCTGCAGGTCTCCGGCGGACAGCTGTCAAGAAAAGCAAGGGAGAAAAATCCCAAGACCGCGGCGACGGCCCCGAGCATCGCGGTGAGGACTAGCGCGATGATCGAGACGGCGAGGTCCGTACCGGACATCGCCGGTCGCGCCGCCACGATCGCGGGGTTACCCATGCCGGGATGGTATTCCCTCTGCAATACTGCGACGATGCGACGCGCATTGCTGGTCCTGGCCGCGCTGGCAGTTCTCGTCAGCGGATGCGGCGGCGCCACCCTCAAACCCGAAGGCGCCGCGAAGTCTGTGGTCGATGTCGTCTCCCGCCAGACGAAGTTCAAGCCGACCGACGTGAGCTGCCCGTCTGGGGTTGATGCGAAGGTCGGCGTCGAATTCGACTGCAAGTTCACCGGACCCGAGGGCAAGGAATACACCGCGCACATGAAGGTGACGAAGATCGACGGTGACAACGTCGATTACTACATCGAGTCCAAGCCCAGCTGAGCGCGGAAAAACCTGGCGCAATGGCCGTTTCGGCGCCACATCATCGCGGTACCTCGCGGTACTCGATCATCGGTTCCTGCTTGATGACGGTGTCGCCGGTCGTCACCTTCAATTCGGAGGGCGAGACGGCGTAAACCACTCCGGACTTGCGCGCGAGAAAATCACGCGCTGAACTGGTTTGCGCATCCGCCCGCATAACCGCGGCGTCACTGAGCCTGACACCCAGATATTCATATCGTCCAGTCTGTTCCGCGCAGATCACGACCAGTGACCCTCGTGTGCGGCCAATTGCGAACGCGGGCTTGGCTCCCTGACACCGCGCCGACGAATGGATGAAGCCCCTGTCGTCCGACGGGTACGGCGCGGGAGGCGGGCTGACCGGAGTCTCGACGGGTACGTCGGCCGAGGGCTGCTGGACCGGTGCACGCTCGGCCGGCGAGGGTGGCTGCCAGGCGCCGGCGACGGGCGCCGAATCCTCGGTGGCCCACTTCGCAATCAGTCCCGCGAAGGCGAGCACGGCGACGATCACTGCAGTGATTGCCCCGAGGTAGACCTGTCGGCCGCCGGAAAACCTTTGATTCGCAGGCTCTTTACGGTGAAGGGGCTGTTTTCGATGTCGGCCCCCGACACGCAGTTGTCCCGACGAAGTCATAGGCTTGGCGACCAAGATCGCTCCCGTCATCCACCATCGTCACAAGCGTGTCAGCCTTTGCCGGCGCGTTGACCATTCTGCATTACGCGATGGCAACGGATGCGGACCCTCGGCCTCCTCGGGAGCGCGGTGTTTCGGGTCGCTTGAACGTGGCTACACAGAGGGGATGCACTGATCGTGCGTGGGGCAAGCGCAGTTGCCCGCACCACGTGGACAATCCTCGCCGACAGCCAATGGTCGCGTGTTCGCCAGGGACGTCACCGCAATTCGCGGACGTTGTCGCGCGAATCAGGTCGCGCGCGAGGTCGAGTTCTACTACGCCGGGATCGGCGGCGGCAGTGGGGCTCCCGGCGGGGCTAGCTCCTCGACCGGAGGCGGCAGCGGCGCTCCGGGCGGAGGCAGCTCGGCGTCAGGGGGCGGCGGCTGCGGAGCTTCGAATCCGACCGGGACGATGACGCCCTCCGGTGGCAGCGGGTCGCCCGGTGGTGGCGGCATCACGCCCGGGGGCAGTGCCTCCTCCGGTGCCGGTGCAGCATCCTGCGCCATCTCGAGGTACATGTGCTTGGAGAACTGCCTCTGGAAGGCACCTCCGCCGCCGACCCTGACGCCGCCGCCCTCGCCGGAGGACACCGGCGTCCCATCCGGCAGCGTGGCCGCCGTGTGGCCGCGGTTCCAACCGACGTTGAGGGCGCCCGGCTTGGTGCCGTACTGGAAGCCCCGCGCCTTGAGAGCGCTTTCGATATTTCCTGTGTTGAACCGGTCCCCGTAGATCGGCCGACCGGTGGCGGCGTTCGTCACGAAGGAGACCAGCCCCGAGCAGTCAGTGCCTCTGGGCGAGTCCCCACCGGTGATGTACGGCGTTCCGGACAACGAATTCACGAGCGTCAACAGCGATGCCGTTGCGATAGCAAACATGGCGTCGGACAGTAACAGACTTGCAATTCAGGGTTCAAAATCTGTGAGTTCCTTCACAATTGGCGAAGGCAGTGGCGCTCTTCACTTTGTGCGCTATATGAACTTCCCTGTGCCACATAAATATTGGAAGTTTCGAATAGATGCCCGTCCGAGGTGAATTAGAATTTTCAGCTCGTAATATGTTGCGTCACTATGCTTTTAGCAACCATACATCACGGTCATGCCGCCGCTCGCTAGAAACTGCCATGACGCCCGCGTCCGATACGGTCACGTATGCGCTCATTTCCCGCACAGGGTTGCAAATTCAGCAAATAATGGCCTGTGACCACTGATGAGCAGCCTGAAGGGTGCCTATTTGAGTTATGCAGCCAGATGGCTGCATAATACGAGGCAATGGCAGAGATGGACGACGTCCTCAAGGCGCTGGCCGACCCGACTCGTCGCCTGCTGCTCGACACCCTGGGCGCGCGCGACGGACAGAGTCTGCGCGAGTTGTGCGCGGGCGTTTCGATGGCGCGGCAGTCGGTGAGTAAGCACCTGGCGGTGCTGGAGGCGGCCAACCTGGTGACGACGAAGCGGCGGGGCCGCGAGAAGTTGCATCACCTCAACGCCGAGCCGATCAGAGCCATCGCCGAACACTGGATCGAGCAGTACCCCAGTGCGCCGTCGCAGCCGCCGTACCGGTGGACGAACTGGCACGACGCATTCGATCAGCCGTAGGCGAGTAGTAAAGGCACGCTCTGCTCGGCATTGGTGAGTGAGCCATGGTGGCCGATCAACGACGACTCCACCGGTTCGACCGCGCGCCGCACCATGGTCGCCGAGCCGCGGGCGGCGGCCACGACGTCGCCGATGCGTGGGCGGATTTCATCGCGCACCCGCTCACCGAACCACCCCGCTGCGATCGCTTCGTTGCGCGAGGCCACCCACGCACGGTCCGCCAGCACCTCCCGCCATGCTGCGAGCACCGTGTCGGCGGCGCCCTTTTCGACGTAGACATGCCGGGCACGCGGTTCCCCGCCGAGCGCGGCCACACCGTCGAGCAGGGGTGCGCACGCATCGACATCCACCACATCAGCGGCGTCGGCAGCCACCATGCCGTGGTCGGCCACCACCGCCAGCAGGCCGCCGGGCGGTAGACCCTCGACCACGGATTCGACCAACCGGTCGACTTCCCGCAATTGCATCCGCCACGCGGGCGAGCCAGGGCCATATATATGGCCGAGCAGGTCCACCTCACCGTGGTAGCCGTAACAGAAGCCACCGTCGGCGACGGCTGACTTCACGCACGCGGCCAGGTCGCCAAGTGCCTGCACCCCGATGTACCGACCGCCTCGTAGCACCGCGCGGGTCAGACCGGAGCCGGCGAACTCGGCGCCGGAGACGACGCTCACAGCGATACCCGCCGAGGCCGCCCGTTCGAAGGTCGTCGCCATCGGCTGCACCCGCTCGGGCGGTGCGGTCTCGCGAAGGTCGTCGCCCCAGGGATGCGGCCGCCACCGCAGCGTGTTGATCACGCCGACTCCGGGCAACAGGAATGTGAGGCCGACCAATCCATGCTCGCCAGACCGGCAGCCGGTGCCGACGGCAGCCAGTCCCGCCACTGTGGTTGACGGAAATCCGACCTGCAGCGTCTGCCCCCGCAACGCGGCCATCACCGGGGCATCGTCGGCATGGGTGTCGAGCAGTTCGGCGCCCAGCCCGTCGATCAGCAGGACGCACGCGCCGCGGATGTCGCCGGCCAGGTCGATTCGCCTTTCGAACCCGGCCACACCCATCGCCGCCAGCACGGATGGTGCCACGTCAGCTAGATGCGGGGTGGCCGGATCCGGCTGCGGGAGGTCCATGACGCGAGCCTGCCATAGTCTTTTCGCTATGCCGCCGCGGATGAATGCGCTCGTCGGCATCGGGCTGGCACTGCTGCTCGGTGCCTGTACGACGCCGGAAACAGCGGTGCCGACACAAGCGGCGGGCAGCGAAATCCTCGCGAATCCGTCCACCCAACTCGCCAACGGGCCTGCGCCGGACCAGGAGGCCTTCTCGATCGGCCCGGCCGCGACGGACACGATCGGCGGTTATCTTCCCGCCAATCGAACCGTCACGCCGTTCGATGTGACGAACCCGGTGGTCGGCTGGCTGGACCCGCCCTTGCTGGCGGCGATCCAGAACGCGGCACGCGGCGCGGCGGCCGACGGCGTCGACATGCAGATCACGTCGGGATGGCGGACCAAGGGGTTTCAGCAGCGGTTGTTCGACGACGCCGTGCGTACGTATGGCAGTGTGGAAATCGCGCAGCAGTACGTCGCGTCTCCCGAGGCATCTCGGCACGTGGTCGGGAAGGCGGTCGATGTGGGGCCGCCTGCTGCCGATAACTGGTTGATTCGCAACGGTTCTCGGTTCGGCCTCTGCCAGATATATGCGAACGAGATATGGCACTTCGAGTTGGTCGCAGGCCCGAACGGCGATTGTCCAGCGTTGCGGGCCAACGCGGCAGGCTGATTCACGCCACTAACACGCATTCCAAATGCCAAGCGCCACAACCGACTACGCATAGTGAAGTCCCCGGGTCGCCAGGCGATGCTGAGCGCTTTCGGACGTCCGCGTTAGGGGATAGGGGCCGCCGCGGACTGCCACTTGTACCACCGGCTGTACCATCTCCTCATGCTGGGGGAGGACGACCTCTCTAGTCGGTTCGACTACCTGTTCGAGCCCCTCGATGACGACGGGCTCATCGACGGGACCGCCGACGCGCCATCAGCCGACCGGTCCGGCGACGAGTCACCGGCGCGCAGCACAACTCACGTGAGGATGGCCTTCGCCGTCTTCGTCCTCGCCACGCTGACCGCCGCGGCGGTGGTCGCGCTGCTGCTCCTGCCACGCCCGAACGGGCCGGGGGATCCCGTCGACGCCACGCTCGACCCCACTCCACTGTCCACCGCCGTGTCTCCCGACGCACCTGTGCTCCGCCCCGTTCCGCCGCCGGTGACCACTGCGTTGGAGGTCCCCAACCCGACGCCACAGACCGTCGAGTCGGGCCCCGCGCAATCTCCAGCGCAGCCCCAGCCGACGACCTCGAACCGTGAACCACAACCGCGCGTGACCAACTCGCCGTCGACTCGTGCGCCGATCAGCGTTGCTCCCGAAACGCGTCAACCGTTCCCGAACCAGGACCCGCGAGGCGCCAATGGCAACGGAGGGGGCGGCCTCCTCGGAGGCCTGCTGTGACGGGTGCGCGGGAGAGCTATCAGCGGCTGCGCGCAGCGCACGTACATGCCGTGCAAGCCGCCTTCGAGGACCACATCGGCCGGCTTTCCTGGTCGCGGGAACAGATCGATCACCACCAAACCGAGCGGCTGCGCTCGCTTCTGACCTATGCGCGCGAACGGTCGCCGTTTCACGCCAGGCGCCTGGCCGGCATCGACCCATCCGCGGTCACCATCGCAGACCTTGCCCACGTGCCGATGATGACAAAGCAGCAGGCCCAGGACGAATGGGACGCGATCGTCACCGTGCCGGACCTCACCCGGGCCCGCGCCGAACAGATTCTGGCTGAGCAGCAATGGTTTTCGTACACGCCAGGCGACCAGCAGATCTTCAGCTCGGGTGGGTCGAGCGGCGTGCGCGGCGTGTACGCGTGGGACTGGCACTTCTTCGTGTCGGCCGCTTGTCTGGCGTGGCGCGTGCAGGCGCGAGAGGAGCGCCGCGAACCGCATTGGCCGGCGAGGCTTGCCGTTCTTGCGGCGGGCACCCCGCCGCATGCCAGCACACCGCTGTTCGACGTGCCGACATCGGCGGGGATGGAAACCGTGGTGATACCGGCGGGTGCACCGATCGACGCGACCATCGAGTCGGTCGCGGCCGCCGAACCCACCCACCTCGTGGGCTACCCGACCGTCATCGGACAACTTGCCCGCGCGTGTTTGGCGGGCCGACTCGATATCCACCCTGTGCGAATAAGCACGAACTCCGAGCCACTACTGCGCGAAGATCGGCAAGCGATTCGCGAGGCGTGGAACGCGCCGGTTCACAATCTGTGGGGATCCACCGAAATCGGCGTCCAGGCTATCGGCTGCGCTCGCGGGGAGGGTCTGCACGTGTGCGAGGACGAGGTTGTGCTCGAGCGCGTCGACGCCAGCGGCGCACCTGTCGGACCGGACGAGCCCGCTACCAGAACGCTGGCCACCGGACTCGCCAATCGCACCTTCCCGTTCATCCGCTATGACCTTGGCGACCAAGTCAATTGGTTGTCGGACCCGTGTAGCTGCGGAAGCGCGTATGCACGCGTCGCCGATATCGGTGGGCGACGCGACGACGACTTCCGATACCAGACGGTGACTATCCCAGCGAGTGTGTTTCGCTACGTTCTGGGAACGGATCCACGGGTGTCCGAGTACCAGGTACACCAGACCGTCCGCGGTGCCGACGTTCTTGCGGTCGGCAACCCGGACGCGGATGCGCTGGCGTCTTCGTTGGTCGACGCGCTGCGCAGGCACGGGCTGTCCGATCCGGAGGTCGCCATCCGGATCGTTGACCGACTCCAACGCCACGAGGCGACCGGGAAGCTCAAACGGTTCATCCCGCTCCGCTAGCGGCCGTGGCTTATTCGGCGGCGAAACCCTTGCACCGCATCAAAAAATCTGCCAGAAACCCGTCATGGGGTACACCGGGCGCCGTGTAGTACGTGGGGTGCCGGCCGCGGTAGACGTTGCTGATGCTGGCCTCGGCGAGCAAGTCGTCGACCAAACCTTCGTCGTCGGTGATCACGTTGACGACCAGCGAGCGGCGCAGGGGAGCAAGGCCATCGCCTCGTGTCCACCGCGATACCCACACACAGGGGAACGGGAGCTCGATGTTCAGCACATCGATGTCGGGCTTCGCAAGCAGATGCACGGCCGGCCGAAGTGCGGCATCGCCATCGCCCAAGTCGGCGACCACCTGATCGGCGCAGAGCACGGGCGTCGTCGCCGCGGCCCTGGCGGCAAGGTAGTCGGCAAGCGCCTGCGCCTTTGCGAGCGGCTGGACGGGCAGGACTGCGCGTTCGTCGGTAATCGGCAACGGAGTGATCGCCGAGAGCCGCTCGGCGATCGCGTCCGCCAACTCCGCGGCGTCTCCTTCGTACAGGACCGCCGTGGTGTTGACGCACGCCATTCCGCCGAGATGGGCGACCGAGTCGACGATGACGTCGATGTGGTCGCGCCAGTCCCGGTCGGCGGTGATGAGGATCTTCGTCCGGCCGGGTCCGTTGACGAACACCGTCGGATCGTCGACGTACTTGTCCACGATGTCTTGGCCGCCGTACACCATCGCAAGGTCCGCGGCGTCGACGAGTTCGTCGGCGCCGGCATAGTCGGTGGGCAGAAACGCCGCATCCTGGTCACGAAAACCACTCAGGCGCAACGCGTGAACCAGTCGATGCCCGGTGAACGGCTCGCGGCGGGACGGACGGACAGCGACACGGTAGCCCAACGCCAACGCCTGCGGCCACAATGCGTGCACGCCCGGTGCGTTTCCCGACGCGAGCACGGCGAACACCTCCCCGCGGCGGGCCCACACCGCACCTCCCGTAGGCGTGCGCATGTCTCGCCAATCGAGGTTCGCGCCCGACGGCCGGGCGGGTAGCACCGCGTCGAAAGCGGCGGTCAAGCCGTCGGCAACCGCGCGGGCTCCGTCGCGTGCCGCGGCGATCGGCAGGCCGGACACCCGGCTGGCAAGGTGCACGTACGCGTCGAAATCCAGCCCGCAGACCACCGATTTCAGAAATGCGTCGGCGGCTCGGGCCAACGCGTCTCGCCGGCGCGCGGCCGGCAGCGGCGGTATCTGCCGTTGCGCACCGAGCGCCCGCGCCACGAAGAGTTTCGGCGCGATCGTCAGCTCGGCGACCGGCGCTCCCGTGGTGTCGGAGATCAGCTCGCGGTTGCGCGAGCGATACTCGCCCGCCGGGCCCATGGCATCGATCGCGATCAATACACACCCTCGATGACGGCCTCGCCCTCGAATACCTCGACGGGCTTGACCTCGGTGACCGAGTCGCCCACCTGCCCGTCGGGGCCGGCCAACCGGATGGCGCTGTCGCGTTCGACGTTGTTGGGGATGAACATGCCCTTGCTGATGTGGCTCATCACGACCTGACCGCGCTCTCCGTACGGCACTGGTTCGCCGGTGTCGGGGTTGACGACCCAGAACACCACATAGGGCGTTCGTGGATCGAAAGCGAATGCAGCACAGTCGGTGTCGATCGCTCGAGTCTTTGCCTGCGACAGAATCATGGTGCTGCCGAAGGCCATCGTGATCGTGGTGTTCGGGAAGATCTCACGGAGCACGTCGAGCGTATCCGTGTCGACGTGCGCACCGCTGAGTAGCAGCCAGCGGATCTTCTCGTTGATCAGGTCCACATCGCCGTCGTTGCGGGCCATCGCCTCGAGCAGCGGCGGGGTGGTGTGCATGTTTGCGACGCTCTGGGTCTGCAGGATCCATCTGGCCTGCCCGATGACGTGGTCGACATATCCGGCCACCTCTCGGGTCGCATTGCGGGCGGCCAGCTTCTTCACCCACCGCGGATCGAGGTCGATCGGATGAAAGACGGAGCCCAGTCGCTCGCAGATCCGCCGCGAAAAGTAGCTCACCCCATGCGGTCCGCTGGGCATCATGCACAGGAAGCCGCGGCCCGGCACAAAGCCGCCGACGGTGAAGTCCTCGGTCTGCCATGCGACGACCTGCTCGACCCAGTCCGGAAGTTGCGCAGTTCGTTTCGGGGCTCCGGTGGTGCCACCCGACTCGAAGATCTGGGGCACCGGCGGCGGCGACCCGTAGCCGCGCGGAATCAGCTCTTCGATCGGCACGCTGCGAAGCTCGTTCACCAGATTGGGGAAACGGCGCAGATCGTCGAACGTCTTGATGTCGGTCAGCGGGTCGAAGCCGAGGTGCTCGGTGGCCCGCAGCCAGAACACCGAACCGGTGTCCTCGCCGAAGTGCCACGCGATCGCGGCGCGCAGGTAGGCCTCGGGATCGTCGACTGGCACCGCTCGCGGCACCTCCAACAGCGTGAAGTCGACGTCCGGCATAGACCCGATCCTGTCGGACACCCGATGAGGCGGGCAATCGTCGGACCCGAACGTTTGCCACCTGTTCACAACGCTAGCGTTGTATCTGTCGCAGGGAACCGGCCGAAGGGAACACTCCATGCCCGAGGAATTGACGGGGCAAGCCAAGCTGTTCGACGCGCTGACGACCAAGGGCACCGCGTTCACCCACGAGGAACGCAGCCGATACGGCCTACTGGGCCTGCTCCCGACCGCAGAGAAGACCCTCGACCAACAAGCCGAGCACTGCTGGCACGAGTTCTCCACGCGCCGTGACGATCTCGACAAGCACATCTATCTGCGCGCGTTGCAGGACCGCAACGAGACCTTGTTCTATCGGGTGCTGCGCGACCACATCCCCGAAACGATGCCGATCGTCTACACCCCGACGGTCGGTGAGGCGTGCCAACGCTTCAGCGAGATCTACCGGCGGCCGCGCGGCCTGTTCGTCTCCTATCCGGACCGCACCCAGCTCGCCGAGGTGATCAACAACCGCCCTCACCGCAATCCCGACGTGATCGTGGTGACCGATGGTCAGCGCATCCTCGGCCTGGGCGACCAGGGCATCGGCGGGATGGGTATCCCGATCGGGAAGCTCTCGCTGTACGTCCTGATCGGGGGTATCGACCCCGCCCGCACATTGCCGATCGTGCTCGATGTCGGCACGGACAACGTCGAACTCCTGGAGGACCCGCAGTACCTGGGCTGGCGACACCGGCGGATCAGCGACGACGAGTACTACACGTTCATCGACGAGTTCGTGGCCGCCGTGCGCGAACAACTGCCCGACGTGCTCCTGCAGTGGGAGGACTTCGCGACGGTGCACGCGCTGCCGATCCTCGAGCGCTACCGCGACAAACTGCTCACCTTCAACGACGACATCCAGGGCACCGCTGCCGTCACGCTGGGCGCCCTGCACGGGGCCGCCGGGGCCGCGGGCCGCCCGTTGTCGCAGCAGCAGGTGGTGATGCTGGGTGCGGGCTCGGCCGGCATCGGCGTCCTCGACATGGTGCGGCGCGAGATGGTGGCCCAAGGCCTGTCCGAAACCGAGGCGATGCAACGCATCTGGGTGGTCGACGTCGTCGGGCTGCTCACCGACGACAGGACCGACCTGTCCGACGGACAGCGGAGGTTCGCCCAGCCCGCGAACCGCGTTGCCGACTGGGGTCTTTCGGGTCCGGCGCAGTTGGCCGACGTGGTGCATCACGTTGACGTCGGCATCCTGGTCGGGTTGTCGACCGCGGCCGGAGCGTTCACCGAGGCGATCGTGCGTGACATGGCGGCCAAGACGGATCGGCCGATCATTTTTCCGCTGTCCAACCCGACCAGTCACGCCGAGGCTCACCCAGCCGAGTTGAACGAGTGGACCGGGGGGCGGGCGCTCATCGCCACCGGCTCACCGTTCGCGCCGCTGCGCCGTGGCGACGTCGAGGTGCCTGTCGCACAGTGCAACAACGTCTACATCTTCCCCGCAATGGGTCTCGCTGTCACAGCGGCACAGGCCACCAGGGTCACCGACAACATGATGAGGGTCGCGGCGGCCACCCTCGGCGATGCCTCGCCCGCGCTCTCCGACCCGGATCAGCCGCTGTTGCCCGCATGGTCTGATGTGCCCGACGTCGCCGTGCGCATCGCCCACGCCGTCGGTGCCCAGGCCGTCGCCGACGGCGTCGCTCCGGCTCGCAGCGATGACGAACTCGCCGAACGCATCGCGCAGGTACGCTGGACACCCGAATATCCCGCGCCACCGACGTAACCGGCCGAGGTTCACTTTCGTCGCGTATACCGCTCGGCGAAGCGCCGAAGAATCGTCGGCGGGTATTCGATGTTTCGTTGTCGCGCCGCCGATTTCAGTGAGTCGGCCGATTCGGGCGCGAAATAGCCGTAGTCCTTGTAGACGTCGATCCGTGTGCAGATGCCCTCGAGGTCGAGTTCCGGATGGAACTGCGTCGCATACGTGTTGCACCCCACCCGGAACGCCTGGATCGGGCAGTCCGGCGAAGACGCCAGGGAAACCACGTCGGACGGAAGCGAACTGGCCGCCTCCTTGTGTCCGCCGAATGCGTCGAACACATCGGGCAGATCGGCGAACAACGGATCGTCGCGACCCGCTTGCGTCAGCGTGATCGTCACGGCGGCGACCGGCTCGGGGTAGTTGCGGTCGACGGTGGCACCGACGACCGAGCCGAGCATCCCGACGCCGTAACAGCATCCGAGAAACGGGAAGTCATCGTCGACGATTCGGCGCACGAGAGACGACAGCTCTGACTCGACGCGTTGCTGTGTGGAGTCCTTCGATTCCGCGGGATCACTGACGTTGTACGGCCCTCCGCCCAGGATGATGCCGGACCAGTCGTCGAGGTCGATGGGCCCTAAAGACCTGTGGGTCAGGCGGATACGGCGCATGCCGTCCTCGTCCATGCCCGCGAATCGCATCATCGCCTGATACTCGTCGTCAGCGGCCGCGTCCTCGCCGCGGACGGACAGGAGCAGAAACGGCGCGTGGTCGGCGTCTGTTGGCATGCGGCTCTCGTTGTGAGTCAGCAGAACCCGAAGCAGCCGTGACGGCGGGGTTCGTTGCCGGGTGTGCTCGAGTCGCTTCCCTGAACCGGCCGCGGCACGGGTGCGACGCTGATCGGCGCGCGGGTCACCTCGGTCTGCGGTTTCTGCGCTGGGGTCGGTGTGCTGCGCCGCGGCTCCGAATACTGCCGCTGCGGAGCAGAATACGTCGGCTCAGCCGTTGGCGGTGGGGGCGGGGGAGGAGGCTCGGGCGGCGGGGGCGGTTGAGGAGCGCTCTCCGCGGTGGGTTGGACACTGCTCGGTGCGGGCGGGGCGCTGGTCGGCGCCTGGACTGCCGACTGCTCGGCAGTGGTGGTCGGGCTGCGCAGCACCAGCCAACCGCCAGTCATCACGGCCAGAACGACGGCCGCCGCGAGAACCGCCAGCGCCGACTTGGTCCTATACCAGGGTGTGGTGCGCCAGAAGTCAGGCAACGGCACGTCGGCGGCCGGATGCGCGAGCTCGCCGGCCAGCGGGCGTGCACGAAGCGGGGGATCCGGGACAGGCGCGGGCGACGGCTCGGCCAGGGGGATCCGGCTGGCGTCGTCCCGTTCTTGGTCGCCCGGCCGATCCGGCACAAGGTCGTAGATATCGACGGGAGCGGACCCGACCGCCGCGAGTTGCGCAGGTGATTCGTCGGTCCGGTTGTCGCTGTCCGGCTCATCGGGCGCGAGATCCTGGACCGCGGCCACCGGAATCGGCTCGGTGATCGGCTCGTGGTCGGCTGACGCGCCGCTGTCTAGTTGGTCAGACCGCGTGTAATGGAAGTCTTGATCCGGGGGGCCGCCCGGCTGACCCGGCGTGGCATTGCCCAGCGACGTCAGGAGAGCCTGGTCGGCGGCGCGGCGCAGGGCGCGACGTTCCATCAGCCGATTTACACGCCCCATACAGACAAGCCTAACGGGGCGGGAAGAACGGCGCGTCCGCCGATATGAAATGGCGTCGAGCGAATCCGCCGCTTTCGGTTGCGACAAATGCACGAAATCACCCGACGTTTATCCGATGCGCAAGTCAATGGCGTCAATGACGCCTTTCGACGCGAACTCCGCACTTAACCGGAAACAAATTGACCACTCGTTCCCGGCGAGAAGTCGGCTTCTAGTCCTCCTTGCGGATCAACCGCATCAGTGCAGCGTGATCGGGCGCGAGCAATTCTTCGATGCGCGGCTGATTCACGTCGGCCACGACGATCTCACCGACGTCCTGCTGGACATCGCGGAAGATGCCGTGCGACTTCATCTTCTCGGTCTGATAGATGTTGTCCTCGGTCGGAGTCACGTAGTACACCGCCTCGGCCTTGAATCGGTGGATCAGCCAGAGATGGATCAACGTCATCAGGCGCTTCTGCCGCAGCTGCTCGGCGAACGTGTTCTGGTCGCGCACCGTCAGGATGCTGCGGCCGTTCCGGTCCTTGATGGGGTCGACGAGCACGTTCGCGAGCTTCTCCTCGCCGCCGTCCCGTTCGCCGTAGATGCCGAGTTCGAGCACCTCGCCACCCGCGCGTAGCGGCCGGAACTGGACGCGGAGCTTCTCGCCGAGCTGATAGTGCTCGCTCCACATCGCCAGCCATTCTTCCAGCAGCTTCTTCGGCACCTCGGTCTGCACGAGGTGCTGGCTCTGAGTGGAACCTTTGCCCATCGACTTGGTCGTCGCCGTGCGCCCAGACGACGCGGCCAGCGCGGCGTCACTGCGTGGTCCGCCGACCAGGGTCTGCGGTGTGCGGTAAGGCGATTCGACCAGGCGCATCTTTCGCTGCAGCCGTGCCAGTGACAGCATGCCGTCCTGCTTCAGCGCCCCGGCGAATTCTTCGGCGGCGACGCCGTCGATCTGGTGTCCGCCGTAGGTCATGAAGTTGAAGACGAAGCCCATCTTGCCGATTTCTTCCGGGAACCGCCGCATCTCGTCGTCGGTCATGCCGGTGGTGTCCCAGTTGAACGACGGGGAAAGGTTGTAGGCCAGCATCATGTTGGGGTACACCGCGTGAATCGCGTCGGCGAACTGCCGGGCGTCGGCGAGATCTGCGGTCTTGGTCTCCATCCAGAGGATGTCTGCGAACGGTGCTGCAGCAAGCGATTTCGCGATCGCGTACGGGATGCCGCCGCGAAGCTGGTAGTAGCCTTCCGGAGTCTTGACTCGCTCACAGTCCCAGCCCGCGTCGGCGCCCAACTCCTTGGCCTTCTTCCGCGCCTCGTACAGCGACGCGTGTTCGGCGAACTTCCGCCAGTCGGCCGCGCTCATGCCGAGCGGTTCGCCTTCTCGCTCCCGGAATTCGAGCAGCTCGGCCACCGCCTCGCCGTAGGTCTCCAGGCCGGCGTCGTCCTGCCAGGCTTCGACGAAGCGCGACTCCACCTTGTCGAACAGTGCGTCGACGGTTTGGTCGCCGTCTTGCCGCCAGGTCGCGGCCGCCTCGGCGATCAGGGCCAGAATGCCTTGGCGGTCAAGCCATGTGGTCGCTGTGGCGTACTCGCCCTCGGGCAGGGCGTAGAGCAGGTGGCCGTTGAGGTCCTTTAACCCGGCCTCATAGAAACTCCGAACCATCGCCAGGAAGCACGACTTGTACGACGGAATCTTGAGGTTGGTCGCGCCGAGGAGGAACGGCTGGTCGCGTTCGTCGGCGCGGCTGTCGATCAGGTTGGCGGCCTCGGCGTCCGTGCGCGCGACGATGATGCCGGGCACGCCCATGATGTCGAGCTGGAAGCGGGCGGTGTTGAGCCGCTTGATCTGTTCGTCGGAGGGGACCAGAACCTTTCCGCCCTGATGGCCGCACTTCTTCGTGCCTGGCCGCTGATCCTCGATGTGGTACCCGGGCACACCGGCCTCGACGAAGCGGCGAATCAGGTTGCGCACGTGCGGGTCTCCACCGTGGCCGGTATCGGCGTCGGCGATGATGAACGGACGGAAATCGACGGCCGGAGTGCTGGCGCGTTGCTCGTCGGTCATCCGCAGACGGAGATACTGCTGGTTGCGGTCGGCCGTCAGAAGGGCGCGGACCAGGCCGGCGGCCTCGTCGGGCACCTGGCTCAGGGGATAGCTGGCGAGGTCGGGGCCGGGGTCCTCGGTGGTGGAGCCCTTGGCCGACGTCGCCCAGCCACCGAGGTAGATGCCCTCGATGCCCATCCGCTTCATCGTCACCGCCTGACCAGGCGAATAGGGCCCGAAGGTGGTGATGCTCTTGCGCTCGGCGAAAAGTTCGCGCAGTCGGTTGTAGAACGCCGCCGCGGCCTCCCGGGCCACGGTGTAGTCGGTTGGAATCGTGCCCCGTTGCTCTACCACCTGGCGCGCCGAGTAGAGGCGGATGATGCCGTCGAATCGCGGACTGTCGAAATACCGCTGCATGGCGGCGACGTCCTGTTCGAACGGTGTTAAGGGCTGTGCATCAGCTTCGACGATGGCCATGGTTCAACACTACGGCGGACGTTTCGCCGTTTGTGCGGAATCCGCACGCCGCTTGGCCGGAAGTCCGGTGCTCACAGCACGAATTGCTGACCGCCGTCGATGTCGAAGGTGGCACCGGTGAGCGCGGTATTGATCATCAGGTGAACGGCCAGCGCCGCGACGTCGGCAGCGGTGACGACCCGGCCGATCGGCAGGTTCGCCCGCAGTTCGCTGCGCCGTTCCTCGAGCTGGTCGCCGAGCAGCGAGGCCGACAACGGGGTGTCGACGAACCCGGCAGCGATGAGGTTGACCCGAACCGGTGCGAGTTCGAGCGCCAGCGCGGCGGTGAATGGGGGCAGTGCCGCGGTGGCGGCAGAGACGATACCGAGACGGTGGTCGATGCGCCTGCCGCCCGTGCCACCCATGAAGACCAGGCTGCCGCCCGGTCGCATCCGGCCCGCAGCACTTTTCGCCACCTCGAGATCCAGCCCCACGTGATCGCCGAGCGCATCACGCACCTGCTCTGCGTCCATCTCGAGCAGCGGACGGTAGCTCGGTCCGCCCGCGGTGACCATCACGTGGTCGATCGGACCGGGCAGATCCGTGAATAACGCCTGCAGCGACGGTGTGTCGTTGGCGTCGAAGGACGCGGTGCTCAGCGCGCCCACCTCTGCCGCCGCTCGTTCGAGCCGATCGGGGTTGCGCCCGGTGAGGATGACCTCCGCGCCTTCGGATCGGGCACGTCGAGCCGTCTCCAGCCCGATACCGGCGCTTCCACCGATGACCACGACGGTCTGTCCGCGCAGTTCCGGTTCGCGCGCCGGGACAGCCGAATCGGCTCCGGTGGTCATGACTTGGCAGGAGTTTCGGACAACTGCGCCTTGACCGTGCGCGTCAACTCGTCCGCGAGGATCTCCGGCTCGCCGGCGAACAGCCCGTCGAGCGCGACCTTTGCGACGACCCCAGGATCCGACTTCTGGTCGTCGGGCGCGAAGGACGCCATGTCGGTGTCCATGTACCCGACATGCAGGGCGGCCACGTGGATGCCACGTGGTGCGAGTTCGGTGCGGACCGCGTCGGTCATGGCCCACGCCGCGGCCTTGGCCGCGGAGTATGCACCCGATGAAGGGGCGTGCGCCCAAGACAGCACGGACAACACGTTGAGAATCGAACCGCCGCCGTTGGCTTCGATGACAGGAACGAACGCTCGGGTGACGTTCAGCGTGCCGAAGTAGTGCGTGTCCATCTCCAGCCGAACGTCGTCCAGGTCGCCCGACAGCAGCCCCGCGCGGGTGGAAACGCCTGCGTTGTTCACGAGTACGTTCACGTCGGACGCGACCTGCGCTGCGCGACGTGCCGACTCGGGGTCGGTGATGTCGAGTTGGATCGGCACGACGCCGGGGATGTCGACGCCTTCCGGCCTACGCGCGGCCGCGTAGACCTTGGCTCCTCGCGCGACGAGCTCTTGGGCGAACCGGCGGCCCAGCCCTCGGTTCGCTCCGGTGACCAGCGCGGTGATCTGGCCGCCATCAGGGGTGTTCGTGGTCATGTGAAGTTCCTCCTCCAGCCGTTCTGTACCAACCGGTCAACAACACGGTGCCGCGACTATTCCCCCTCCCTGCGCAGCCTGGCTTCGAGCGCATGCGGGTCAGCGACCGTCACAGTCAGTGCCGAATGGTCGCGGAACCCGATTACATGGGGGATTCGTTCACGGAAGTGGACGCACAGCCCGGCGCGGGGATTCGTGCCGAACGTCAACCCGTCGTCGGTGAACGAGAGGCGGGGACCCACCGCGGTCCACCACCGATACGGTCCGGTGACGTGTACGTCGGCGATGTTGTCCAGGGGAGTGCGCACCCGCAGCAGGCCAAAGGTCGCGACGAATCGGTCGTCGTCGGTGATCGTGACGCCGTCTCGCCACGGGAGCGCTCCTGCGCTGAGCCACATCGGCACGAACCGTCGATCGAAGTGGTACGGAAAGAACTCGCTCACCAAACTCACTCCTGCCGACGGGCCTGATCCAGGTTGTCAGAGAGCCATCCCTGAGCACAACGATCACCGTTTGGTCACGTTAAGGCCACTCCTTTGACAGCGCGCCACGCCGCGGCCGTGTCGGCGCCCGGACTGGTTGTAGAAGTAGCTGTGGTGACTGCTGTGCACCAACGGGTCACCCGATCGGGTCACGGTGAACTCAGAGAAAGTGGAAGTTCGAAATGAGACGCATCTACGCCGTTGTGGTCGGCTTTGCGCTGTTGCTGGCGACGCCCGGTGCGGCAACCGCTGATACCTTCACCAAGCCGTTGAGCGGCCAGCAGGCCGTCCAGTATGTGATCGCGCGCGCCCTTTCGCAGCGTGGTGTTCCGTTCTCCTTCGGCGGCGGCGACGCCAGCGGCCCGACCCGTGGCAGCGGCCCGGCCGACAACGCTATCGGGCTGGACCGGGCCGGTCACGTCGTCGGACTCGACCCGACCGCGAGCGTCGTCGGATTCGACGCCTCCGGCCTCGTGCTGTACTCGTTCGCCGGAGTCGGCATCAAGTTGCCGCGGTCGTCCGGCGAGCAGTACAACGCCAGCCGCAAGATCATGCCGCAGCAGGCGCTGCCCGGCGACCTGATCTTCTACGGCCCCAACGGAAGCCAGAGTGTGGCGTTGTTCATCGGCAACGGACAGATGGTGGAGGCAGGCGACCCGGTCGTCACGGTTTCGCCGGTGCGCACGGCCAACATGGCGCCGTACCTGGGCCGCGTCATCGGATGATGACCGCGAGCCCCCGCGGGGTGTAGCCGGCACTCGGAAGTGGGTAGTTTCGGGCGTAGGAGGCGACGATGACTACCCGACGCGACAATGACGAGGCCGACATCCGGCAGCGAATCGACACGCTGGCAGAGGCGATTCGCGGTGCGGATCTCGAGACAGCCGCGTCGCTCTATGCTCCAGACATGGTGTCGTTCGACTTCGAACCGCCGTTGCAGCACGTGGGGGTTGACGCCAAGCGGAGGAACTGGATCGCCGTGTTCGAGGCGTACCAGCATCCGCTCGGTTACGAGGTTCACGACCTGCGCGTCACCGTCGGCGACGACGTGGCGTTCACCCACAGCATCAATCGGATCACCGGCACATTGAAGAGCGGCGGTAGTACCGATCTTTGGCTTCGGGCGACCACCGGCTTGCGGAAAATAGACGGAAACTGGCTCATCACGCACGACCAGGTGTCGGTGCCGATCGACTTCGCGACAGGCACGGCACTGCTCGACCTCGAGCCCTGATGACAGAGCCGAAGCTGTACCGGCCACGACCGCCCATATCCAGCCGCCCGTTGGACGCCCATGATCGATACATGGACAAGAGTCGAGAGGCGGTGGCCAGCACGGGGCTGCTGGTGGCGGCCATCCGCGCGAAGGAATCCACCCGCGACGACCGGCTCTTCACCGACCCGTTCGCCGACAAACTAGCCGGAGATACCGGCCGACATCTGCTGGCCGCGGCCCTCGCCGCGACCGGTGACCGCTCCACCACGCAGATCGTCGTACGCACCAGGTTCTTCGACGACGCACTGCTTCGCGCGGTCGACATCGCCACGCAGGTCGTCATCCTCGCGGCCGGGATGGATGCGCGGGCCTACCGGCTGCCCTGGCCCGACGGCACCGCCCTCTACGAGCTGGACCAACCTGCGGTGATCGCCGCGAAGGCGGACCTGCTCGCCGCCGATCGGCCACGGTGTCGTCGCATCGCGGTCGGTGCCGACCTGGCCGACGACTGGGCCGCCGCCCTACAGTCCGAGGGTTTCGATTCGCAGACGCCCACGGTCTGGTTGATCGAGGGTCTACTCCAGTATCTCGATGAGCCCGCTGTCCGGACACTGTTCGAACGCGTGAACACACTGTCGGCCGCCGGTTCGGTGCTGCTGTACGACGTTGTCGGCAAGACGCTGCTCGAGTCACCGATGATGGCAGAAGTGGTGCAGTCCATGGCCGAGCGGGGATCCCCGTGGCTCTTCGGCACTGATGAACCCGGTGAGCTGGCCGAGCGGCACGGCTGGACGGCCGTCACGACCGACATCGCACAGGCGGGCAACGAGTTCAACCGGTGGTATGCGCCCGCGGTCCCCATGGACGTGCCCGATGTGCCGCGGGGCTATTTCGTCGAGGCGACCCGGTCCTAGCCGTAGCCGTGTGACGGCGCCTTACGCGCGAAAACCGCGCGACTCCGCATGCCTCGCTCGCTACCGTCACACAGATGGCAGTGCTGACCGCTCAGCAAGAAGACTTCCCGCGGTGGTACCAGGACGTGCTGACCAAGGCGAAGCTCGCCGAGAACGGCCCGGCGCGCGGCACCATGGTCATCCGGCCGACCGGGTATGCGATATGGGAAATGATGCACGAGGCGCTCGACCGGCGGATCAAGGCCGCAGGAGCCCGTAACGCGTACTTCCCCTTACTGGTCCCGATGAGCTTCTTCGAACGCGAGGCCGATCACGTCGAGGGGTTCAGCCCCGAGTTGGCCGTTGTCACGCACGGCGGAGGCAAGGAGCTGGCAGAACCGCTGGCCATCCGGCCGACCAGCGAGACGGTCTTCGGCGAGTACATGGCCAAATGGGTGGACAGTCACCGCGACCTGCCGTTGCTTCTCAACCAGTGGGCGAATGTCGTGCGATGGGAGATGCGTCCACGAATCTTCCTGCGTACCACCGAGTTCCTGTGGCAGGAAGGCCACACCGCGCACGCCACCGAAGCCGATGCGCGGCAGTATGCCCGTGGCATCCTGCGCAACGTGTACGAGGATTTCATGCGCGATGTGCTCGCGATCCCGGTGATCGTCGGGCGCAAGACGGCCAAGGAGCGGTTCGCCGGGGCGCAGAACACGATGACTTGCGAAGGCATCATGCGTGACGGCAAGGCGCTGCAGATGGGCACGTCGCACGAACTCGGCCAGCGGTTCAGTCGTGCGTTCAACATCCGCTACCGCAGCGCCGAGGGCCGGACCGAACTCTGCTGGACCACCTCGTGGGGTTCGTCGACTCGCATGCTCGGGGGACTGATCATGTCCCACGGGGATGACTTCGGACTCGTCCTGCCCCCAGCGTTGGCGCCGACCCAGGTGGTCGTCGTGGTGGTCAAGGAAACCGACGGCGGCGTCACCCGCGCGGCCTCGGCACTCGTCGACGGCCTCGAGAAGCGCGGCTTACGGGTGCGCCTCGATGACGATGTCGACCAGAGCTTTGGCTGGCGGGCCACCGAGCACGACTTGGCGGGCGTGCCGGTGCGGGTGGAACTCGGCCCGCGTGACCTGGCCGAGAACGTCGCGGTGATCTACCGGCGTGATACCCGCGACAAGACCACGGCGCCCCTCGGCACCGTCGTCGACGAGGTGGCAGTCATGCCGGCTCAAATCCAGGCCGACATGCTCGTCGCGGCGACGGCACGGCGCGACGCGTTCATCTCCGACTGCACAACGCTCGACCAGGCGCGCGACGTATCGCGGGCCGGTGTCGCCCGCGTGCCATGGGACGTCGTCGGCCCCCCTGGTGAGGAGGACCTGGCCGCGCAAGGCCTGACGGTGCGATGTCTCCAACTCGGCGATGGCGCGCTGCCCGACCATGACGACGACGCGGGAGCGATCGCCTATGTCGGGCGGGCGTACTAGGTCCGCACCGCTTCCAGTGCTCCGTCAACAACCAACGCCCGCAGGCCTTTCCGGTTCAGTTTGCCAGTCGGCAAGGTCGGTATCTGGGCGCTTGTCGCCACCGCCCACCGCGTCGGAACCTTGTACGCCGAGAGCTGTTCACGGGTGCGGGCCCGCACGGACTGCACATCGAGATCCGCCACGGCCGGCACCACGATGGCACACACCTCTTCGCCCCGCACCGGGTCGTCGATTCCGACGACCACGCACTGCGCCACGTCGGCGAACTGCTCGATGACCGCCTCGACTTCGAGCGGCGACACGTTCGCCCCGGCCGCCTTGATGAGTTCACTTGTGCGTCCGACATAGAACAACCTAGGGTCGCCGTCCCTGCGGTAGACCCGGTCGCCGGTGTGATACCAACCGTCTTCGTCGAATGTCTCCCAGCGTTCACGCTTGTTGTATCCCACCATCACGCCGATGCCGCGCACGAGCAACTCGCCGACATCTCCATCGCGCACCGGCTTGCCGTCGTCGTCCACGATGTTCATCTCGGTGAAGGTGAAACCGCCTGCGGTCTCCGACATGGTGCGGTGCACGGGAAATCCGTCGGGCACGTCCGTCATCGCGATGTCCAACGGGCCGTCACGCAACATCGGTGCACTGGTCAGGTCGCGGTTCGCGAAGCTCGGGTGCTCGCGCAGCAGCTGGGTGAAGGCGGGCCAGCCCACTATCCCGGTGGCCCGCTCACGCTCGACCAGATCCAGGGCGGTCCCGGCATCGAGTCGAGGCAGCACGAGAAGGGTGACGGGTTCGTGCAGTGCCCCCGTCGTGGCGAGCAGCCCGCCGATCCAGAAGAACGGCATCGCGCACAGGATCGTGGCCGAAGGTCCGGAACCCGTGACCATCCGGATGGCATTGGGCCAGGTCGACGTCTGCCGCACCAGCGTGCCGTGCGTGTGCACCACGCCCTTGGGGTCCGCGGTGGAGCCGGACGTGTGCACCATGACGGCCGGGTCGGCCGGCGACACCTCGTCCTCGACAGCGGCCAGGATGTCTTGCGGAACCAAAGCGTCGGTGTCGTCGTCCCACCGTGTCGCCCAGCGCCGGTCCGCGTCGCCGGTGAGAACGATGCGCCGCAGATACGGAGCCGCTGTCAAGGAGAGCCGCCCGGCCGGCTGGCCGACAAGGATTGGCCATGCGGCCTCGAATCGCTCGGCCACGTCGATGTCGAGAACACGATCGGGAGCGACCAGCAGCCCGATATCGGCGAGCCGCACGACCTTGACGAGTTCGGCGGGCGCATACATCGTGCTCAGCGGGACCGCGAGCGCGCCGATCCGTGACACCGCAAGCCACCAGATCACCCACTCGACGCCGTTGGCGAAGAACAGGCCGACACGACTGCCCTTGCCAACGCCTTCGTTCAGCAGCCAGCGGGCGATGCGCGCCGACCGGCGCTCCGCATCCTGATAGCTGAGCCGATCAGTCGGGGTGACCAGGTAGATCTCCTGACCGAATTCATGGGCGCTGCGGTGCAGCAGTGCGGGGACCGTCGGTCGTGGTTCGTCCACACGGCGATCTTCGCCGATAGGAGTGACCATGACCACAATGGAGGTTAGTGCAACTGCACGTAACAGTAATTACCCTGTCCTTATGCCTCTCGATTCACGGCCCAATCTGGCCGCCCCGAAGGGCCTGCTTCGGATCGAGGACACCCTCGACGCCGCCGGACACATCGTGCTGCCGCCCGATGTCACGCTGGTCTCGCTTATCGAGCGCAACATCTCGAATGTCGGCGAGACCACGGCCTATCGCTATCTGGACCACACCAGATCGGCGGACGGATATGTCACCGAACTGACCTGGAACCAGCTCGGTGTGCGGATGCGGGCGATCGCCGCACGGGTGCAACGAGTCGCGTCTCACGGCGACCGGGTGGCGATACTCGCTCCGCAGGGTCTGGACTACGTCGCCGGGTTCTTCGCCGCCCTCAAGGCAGGCGCCATCGCCGTGCCGCTCTTCGCCCCCGAGTTGCAGGGCCACGCAGAGCGTCTCGCCATCGCACTTCACGATTCACGTCCCACCGTCGTGCTGACCACGTCCGCGGCGGCGGCCGCTGTGGAGTCGTCGCTGGACGAGATCGGGCTCCTGCCGCGACCACATGTCATCACCGTCGACGATGTCGCCGACTCGGAGGGCGACGCATTTGTTCCGGTTGCCCTCGACCTCGACGACATCTCGCACCTGCAGTACACCTCGGGATCCACCCGGGAGCCGGTCGGCGTGGAGATTACCCACCGCGCGGTGGGCACCAACCTGGTCCAGATGATCTTGTCGATCGATCTACTCGACCGAAACACGCACGGCGTCAGTTGGTTACCGCTCTACCACGACATGGGACTGTCGATGATCGGATTTCCCGCGGTGTACGGGGGCCACTCGACACTGATGTCGCCCACGGCCTTCATCAGGCGGCCCCAGCGGTGGATCCACGCGTTGTCGGACGGCTCTCGCCGGGGCCGGGTGGTCACCGCCGGACCCAACTTCGCGTATGAGTACACCGCACTGCGCGGCCTGCCGTCGCCCGGTGACGACGTCGACCTGAGCAACGTCGTGCTGATCGTCGGCTCGGAGCCGGTGAGCATCAGGGCCATCGAGACCTTCAACGCCGCGTTCACGGCGTACGGACTGCCGCCGACGGCGTTCAAGCCGTCGTACGGTATCGCCGAGGCGACCCTGTTCGTGTCGACCATTTCACCCGACGAACGAGCGACCGTCGCCCACCTCGACCGCGACCAGTTGGGGAGGGGAGAGGTCGTGCGCATCGCGGCCGACGCGCCCGGCGCCGTGACGCACGTGTCGTGCGGTCGAATCGCCCGCAGTCAGTGGTGCGCCATCGTCGATCCGGAGACCGCCACCGAGCTTCCCGACCGCCGGGTCGGCGAAATCTGGCTGTGCGGCAACAATATTGGCCGAGGATACTGGGGCCGGCCGGACCTGACAGGGGAGGCCTTCGGCGCGACCCTCCGCTCCAGGACAACAGACAGCCACACCGACGGCTCCCCGGACGACGCGGTGTGGCTGCGGACGGGAGACCTGGGTTTCTATCTCGACGGCGAGCTGTACGTCACCGGGCGCATCGCGGATCTGATCACCGTCGACGGATATCGGCACTATCCCGAGAATGTCGAGGCCACCACGGCAGACGCGAGTCCGATGGTGCGGCGGGGATACGCGGCGGCGTTCTGCGTGCCGTCCGACGACGGCGAGCAACTCGTAGTCGTCGCCGAACGTGCGTCGGGCACCCGCCGCGCCGACCCGGCGCCCGCCATCGACGCCATCCGCGCAGAGGTGTCGCGCCACCATGGCCTCGTGGTCGCCGATGTCCGTCTGGTGCCTGCCGGTGCGATCCCGCGCACCACGAGCGGGAAGCTGGCCCGACGGGCGTGCCGGGCCGCCTATCTGGGCGGCGAGTTCGGAGGGTAAGACGGGGTCACGACCCGGATCGTGTCCGATCCGGCCTTCGCGTCCGGTTGCGCGGCTAGGGTCAGGGCAATGACGTCGATCGCCGAAGCGCCTGACCGGGTAATCGGATTGGCCCGCGGGATGCGCGAGCTCGTGCAGTCCGAAGCCGCGGAGTCCGAGCTGCGGCGCACACTCACCGATGCGGTCGTCGAGGAAATGTGGGCCTCCGGGCTGATGTCCGCGTTCAACCCGGTTCCGGCGGGCGGTGTCGAGCCGTCCTTTTCGGAGATGATCGAGACCTGGATCGAAATGGCTTGGCAGGACGGCTCGTTCGGCTGGGTCGGTATCGCGAACCTGCCGTCGTCGTTCGCCGCCGCCACGTATCTCCCCGACGAGGGCTTCGCCGAGGTATTCACGGCCAACGACAACCGCGTCACCATGGGCGGCCAGTTCTTTCCGAACGGACAGGGCAACGCTGTCGAGGGCGGCTACCGGCTGAGTGGCTCGTGGAGCTTCGGCTCCGGGACCGGCCATTCGGAATACGTCGCCGCGGGGTTCTTCCCGATGGACGACGGCGAAATGCGCTGGATCAGCGAGGGTATCCCGGATATGCGGGTGGCGGTGGTGCCCCGCGACGAGATCACCTTCAACGACGGCTGGTTCGTGCAGGGCCTGAGGGGAACCGGGTCCTACGACTACAGCGCCGAGGACGTGTTCGTGCCCTCACATCGGACCTTCGCGCTGTTCTCCCGCGAGCCGCGACGCGGGACGTCGCCTGCCACGCGCATGGGGCTCATGCCCGTCACGGCCGCGGGCCACGCGTCCTGGGCGCTCGGAGTCGCCAAGAGCATGCTCGACGATGTCGCGGAACTCGCAGCCACCAAATTCCGAATGAGCGACATGGCGTCCTTGGCCACCCGCCCGACGTTTCAGAAGGGCCTCGCCCACCACGTCGCCGCCTGGCGTGCCGCGCGGCTACTGGTACTCGATGCGTTCGGCACCGCCGAGTCCGCGGTCGGCTCCGGCGAAGACCTGACCCCGACGCTGCGCGCCGATATGCGGGCGGCGGCCGTCTACGCCACCGACGTGGCCCGGGAGTGCGCCCAGTGGGCGCATCTGGTGGCAGGGACCAGCTCGATCCGCGAAGGCACCCGCCTGGAGCGGGCGTTTCGCGACATGTACACCGGGACGCAGCACGCGTTCATCAGCGAGAAAGTGGCCATCGACGCGGCACAGATCTGGCTCGGCATCGTCGAGGACCAGTTCGGCCTGTAATCGCCGACCCCCGATAGGGTTTCACCATGGGTGATCGCACTGCCGGCCTTCCCACCGCCGTGCAGCACGCAGTGGAATTTCTCGACGGACTCGATGAACGCCCTGTCGCCGCCAGGGTCGACGCGAGCGGCGTCCGACGCGCCCTCGGGGGCGCTCTCCCTGCGCATGGCGAGGATCCGTCGACCGTCATCGACGCGCTTGTCGCGGGAGCCGACCCCGGGCTCGTCGCAGGCGCAGGGCCACGTCACTTTGGGTTCGTGATCGGCGGCGCGCTGCCCGCTGCGCTGGCCGCCGACTGGCTGGTGTCGGCATGGGACCAGAACGCCGCGTTCCACTCCCTGTCCCCGGCGGCCGCCGCCATCGAAGAAGTCACGTCGGCGTGGTTACTCGACGTGTTCGGTCTGCCCGCCGACGCCGGCGTCGGCTTCGTCACCGGCGGACAGGCCGCCAACACCACCTGTCTGGCGGCGGCCCGCTACGCGGTGCTCGCGGAGGCGGGCTGGAACGTCGAAGACGACGGCCTCATCGGGGCTCCGCCGGTGCGCATCCTCTGTGGCGAGCAGGCGCACGCGACGATCGACACTGCGCTGCGGCTGCTCGGACTCGGCGCGGCCACGCCGATCCGGATCGCCGCCGATGACCAGGGCCGGATGCAACCGGCTGCCCTGCTGGACACGCTGACCGGGTCGGATGGCCCGACGATCGTGTGCACCCAGGCGGGGAATGTGGCCACCGGTGCCTTCGACGCTTTCGAACCGATCGCCGACGCCTGCAGCGCCCGCGGCGCGTGGCTGCATGTCGACGGCGCGTTCGGTCTGTGGGCCGCTGCGTCACCGTCGTTGCGGCATCTGACACGCGGCGTCGAGCGGGCCGACTCCTGGGCGGTTGATGCCCACAAGTGGCTGAACGTGCCGTACGACGGCGCGATGGCCATCGTCGGCGACGCCGACGCCCACGTCGCCGCGATGAGCCTCACCGGCCCGTACCTCGTCGCCGATCCGGGTCAGCGCGACAGCACCAACTACGTGCCGGAGAGCTCGCGGCGTGCGCGCGCCGTGCCCATCTACGCGGCCCTGCGATCGTTGGGCCGATCCGGCGTCGCCGAACTCGTCGATCGCAACTGCACGCAGGCGCGCCGAATGGCCGACAGGTTGGCGGCGATTCCCGGCGCGCGGATCGTCAACGACGTCGTGCTCAACCAGGTACTGGTGGCACTGCCCGGCGGCGATGACGCCAACCGTGCCGCGGTGGCCGCGGTGCAGCGCGACGGGACCTGCTGGCTTGGCGGCACCACCTGGCACGACCGGTATGTCCTTCGGGTGTCGATTTCGAACTGGGCGACGACCGACGACGACATAGACCGCTCAGCTGACGCGATAGTGCTTGCTGCACAGTCTATTTCGTCGCAGTAGACGCCAGGCTCGGTCCACGCACGCTGTCCGCACGCCACTGCCCTCCAGCGCCGAGATTACGGCTAGCACGGGGGCACGTTTGGTGCCAGCAGCGACGACATCTGCCGTCCGCAGCGCCATTGTTTGACGTATGCGGCGGATGAGCGCCGTACACACGATTGAGGAGCACATCATGAAGCGCACGAAAGCAACAAAGGTCGCCTCTGTGGCGCTTGCGCCTCTGGCCATGGCGGCAAGTCTCGCACCGGTCGGCGGCCTCGCGCAGGAACAGACCGTCAATGCCGTCGCCTCCGGAAGCGACGATTCACTCTGGGACGGCGGCCAGCCCGCCGGCGGCACCGGCGTCGACCCTGGCCCCGAGACTGCTCCTGACGTCCCGGGCATCCCGGACCAAGCGGGCGTTGCCGACCTCACGAATGTCGGCCAACCCGCGGGTGGCACTGGAATCGACGCCGGCCCGTCGGCGCCGCCCGACACCCCGTCCGGCCCCGGCCTTGCCGACGGTGGCGAACCTGCTGGCGCCATAGGGTAGACCGCCCGCCTAGATGTGGGGCCGCCTACCTTGAGATTCGGTGGACTCCGTTGTGGCTTTGGCAATGCCGGTCAGGATGCCCCGACGTCGGGGCATCCTGTAAAGCGAGAACCACCGAAGGGCGGTGGAAGGCCGATGTCATTCAAGTGGGGGCAGCTTGTGGGGCTGGTGATTGCTCTGGCAACGATCGGATCGGCTGCGAACGGAGCGATTGCCGCCGCCGATCCGGTTTGGCCAGTGGCCGGTGCCGAGCCTGCCGACGCCACGCTCCGTGATCTGGCGGCGCAAGGCTATGTCGTCCAGATCAACTGGGTCGGAGGGTATTCAGGCGTGCCATTGTCGGAATGCTCGGTCAACGCGATTCACAACCCCGACGGCCCGCCAACCAGTGAATACCCACTCGCGACCGTATACGTCGACATAGGGTGCCCGAACAACAACTTCGACTGAACGGCGGCACTTCCAAGGCGCCGATTACGGTGTGCTGCTGCGCTATTGGTGTCGCGGTTAGGTATCAGTCGATTCGGTTTCTTCGTGGTCGTGGGCGATGTCGTGTCCCTCACCGACCGCGTGGCAAGTAGCGGTGCACTGCTGCATCACCACCGGCCCGGACTCGCCCGGAACCACGGTCCACCGCCAGGCTGTCTGCACGCTGGCCTCCCCGGCCAGCACGGCGTCACGCTCAGCGACGCTGCAGTGCAGCGTCCGGTGGGCACTGTCGCAGGTCTCGTTCAAGACCTCATCGTCCGACAGGCCGAGCGGGTTTCGGATCAGTCGGACACCGAAGCGCTCGGTCTTCCCGTGAGCACTCAGCCGATCGGCGATTCCACGTAGTGCGGCCTCGTCGTCATCGCTCAAGGGCGAGGCGTCGCCGAAGTCGACCGGCGCAGCGAACTCCATGCCGACGACACCGACATCGGTGCCGATGGAATCGTCGAAACGGATCGCGGTCGCGTCGAGCGAATCCTGGAACACCGATCGGTCGATAGGAGCGGTCTGGGTCCCACGAGGAGCGTGACTCACACGTTCCACGAAGACCTCTCCGGCGCTAGTCTCGAAATGCTTGTGCAGCAACCAAATACCGAATCGATGCCACGCGTCGGTGGCGACAAGAAACTGTCCCAGCTCATCGAGGCATGCACGGTCGTCGTCACTCAGAACGCCCACGTCGGTAGCGTCCATATCGCGCAATTCCCCGTAGTCTTCGACGCCGTGATCACGTATTGTCAGCATCGCCTTCTCCTTGTCCCCAACGAAATTCCGAAGCGCATCGGCTAGCCGCGATGCTAACAGCGCCACGCCCGTTACAGGAAGGTTTGTTGAACGCCGGTACGACCGTTCCTGCCTGCTCGCACCGATCGTTAACCGGTTGTGCCACTGGTGTTCACGGCCCCCGCAGACCGCCGGACGTTGGGCGGGTTCAAACTTGCCGGCCGAACTGCAGATGGTGCAGTCCTGCGTAGACACCACCGAGCGCCAGCAACTCCTCGTGGGTGCCGTCCTCGGCGACCACGCCGTCCTTGATGACGATGATCTTGTCAGCGTTACGCAGCGTGCTGAGCCGATGCGCGATGGTGATTACAGTGCGTCCCTCCATCAGCCGCTGCAGCGCTTCGATCACGAGTTCCTCGGACTCCGCGTCGAGCGAAGAGGTCGGCTCGTCGAGAATGAGAATCGGGTTGTCGCGGATGAGCGCGCGGGCAATCCCGATGCGCTGCCGCTGGCCGCCGGAAAGCGTGCCACCGCGATCTCCGATCAGGCTGTCATAGCCCTCCGGCATGCGAGTGATGAACTCGTCGGCATTGGCCAGCTTTGCCGCCGCGATGATTTCTTCCTCGCTGGCGTCCGGGCGGCCGAAGGCGATGTTGTCACGCACCGATGCCCGCAAGAGCACGGTCTCCTGCAGCACGAAGCCGATCTGGCAGCGCAGTCCATGCAGCTGGTATTCGGTGATGTCGACGCCGTCAATCGTGATGCGTCCACCCTGTGGGTCACGAAAGCGCGGAATGAGGCTCACCACGGTGGATTTGCCGGAGCCGGTGGGGCCGACGACACCCACCATCTGGCCCGGCCCGATCGTGAAGGTGACATCTCGTAACACCGGAACGGCGGGTTCGTAGCCGAATGCGACGTTTTCGAAGCCGACGTCTCCACGAAACCGCGGGGGCGGTGTCGGGGCGGGATGCTCCGGGATGATTTGGTCGGCGTCACACACCGCGAGGACACGCTGAAACGCCACCGATACTTGCGCGAGGGTGTTGGTCATCTGCGCGAGGTCGCGCACAGGTTGAAAGAACTTGGCGAGGTAAGCGAGGAACACCGTCAGCGCACCCGCCGTCATCGTGCCGGCAAGGATGAGCAATGAACCGCGCCAGAGCACCAGTCCGGTGCAGAGCGCGATGGCGAGCCCAACCACGGGCGACAGCAGCGAGGACAACCGTCGGGCCTTGAGCCAGGCTGTCACCGTGTCCATGCTGGCCATACGAAAACGCTGCTCCTGACGCTCCTCGCCTCCGTATGCCTGCACGACTTCAATTGATTGCAGGCCTTCCTGAAGGGTGGAGACCAGATCCGATTGCCGAGTCCGTACCTCCTTGACGGCCGTCCTGACGGCCTTGTTGACGCGCACGATGAACATGGCCAGCAGAGGGGTTACCGCAAGAGCGATCAGCGCGAAATCCCAACGCAGCCAGAACATCACCACGATCATCCCGACGAGAGTCAGCATGTCGGTGAAGATATTGAGCGTGGACATCGAGGCAAAGCTTTGGATCGTCTGAACATCGCCTGTCAGGGTGGACATGATTGTGCCGGTCCTCGTGGTGTCGTAATAGGCCAGCGACAATTCCTGAAGGTGGTGATACAGCCGCACGCGCAGATCGTTTCCAATGCACTGACCCAAGCTCTCGGTGAAGTAACTCTGGACGTACATCGAGGCCCCGGTCACCACCGCGATCAATACCGTCGCGATTCCTGCGGCGGCTGCGATCTGGCCCTTGCCCTGCCCGCCCAATATCGGTAAGAGCCACTCGATCCACTGCGGAGGCGGGTGGCTTCCGACCACGTTGTCGAGGACGACTTTGAGTGGCCAGGGCGCGGCCAGGCTCATCGCCATCTGCACCAACATCACGGCCAGGATCACCGCGATTGTCCCGCGGCGCGGACGCAACAGATCACGAAGCAGGGGCGGCACGGCGAGCGCCTCCTATCCGGACGCGTTTACGCGAATGGGAGCCCAGTTTATCGGCCGCGCGCGTCCTTTCCGTCATGCGTGTTCGGCCGTTGTTCAGATCGGCAGTTGATACTCATCCGCAGTAAACCCCTGCGACACGCGGCAATGCCCAACCCGGGCTAGCGAAGTCGCGCGATTCACACGTGGCGCGCCCCGGTGGGCACCACCGCTCGGGAGGATGATCCGTGGAGAAGTTCAAACCCTCGATCGATTGGAGTCACGAACTCGTTGCATCCCTGCTGTGGATCCTGGCCGCCTGGGCCATCAGCGCCGCAGCCGTATTGGTGATTTCGGCCCTGCTGGCTCGCCACACCACGTGGGGACAGCGGTTCTGGGGCATCACCGGCGGGTATTTCACCGGCCGCGCCAGTGCACCCGCGTGGGGAATACTCGCGGTGCTCCTGCTTTCCGTGATCACCGAGGTGCGCCTCCAGGTGCTGCTCAGTTACTACAACAACGACCTCTTCTCCGCTCTGCAAGTCGCGTTCCAGGGAGCGGGAGCGCACAACGCGGCCCAGCGCAACTCCGGAGTGCATGGCTTCTGGGTCGCGCTCGCGATCTTCTGCATACTCGCGACGATCCGCATCACGCGGATCGTGTTCGATACCTATCTGACCCAGCGCTTCATTATCCGCTGGCGGGTGTGGCTGACCGATCGCCTTACCGGCGACTGGCTGGACGGCCGCGCCTACTACCGTGCGCGTTTCATCGAGCCCGCCATCGACAATCCCGATCAACGCATCCAGCAGGACATCGACATCTTCACTGCCGGAGTGGGCAACGGCCCGAATCTTCCGTCCAACTACTCGCAGAGCATGCTGATATTCGGTGCCGTGAACTCGGTTGTCTCGGTGACTTCGTTCACCGTGATCCTGTGGAGACTCTCCGGGCCACTGACGGTATTCGGAATCGAGATTCCCAAGGCGCTTTTTTGTATTGTGATCGCCTACGTGCTGATCGCCACGGTGGTCGCGTTTCGAATCGGCCACCCGCTGATCCGGCTGAGCTTCCGGAACGAGCAGACCAATGCCGCGTTCCGCTACGCGCTGGTGCGGTTGCGTGACGCCGCCGAGGCCGTCGGCTTCTACCGCGGTGAACAAGCCGAGCGTGTACAACTCAAGATGAGGTTCGACGCCATCATTGCCAACTACCGCCGATTCGTTAAACGGACTGTCGGTCTCATCGGCTGGAACTTCTCGGCTACCGAAGCGATCATTCCGCTGCCGTTCCTGGTGCAAGCGCCGCGATTGTTCGCCGGCTCCATCAAGTTGGGCGACGTGACGCAATCGGCGACCGCCTTCGGCAAGATCCAGAGCGGACTGTCGTTCTTCCGCAATGCATACAGCCAATTCGCGGGCTACAACGCCGCGATCATCCGTCTGGACGGCCTCGTCGAGGCGAGCGAGCGCGCCCGCCAACTGCCGGTGCTGACATCCGCACCGAGCAGCGACGACTCGGTTGAGCTCGACGGCGTGGAGGTGAACATTCCGGCAGGCGGCCGGCTGATCGACTCGCTTGATCTGCGGTTGGAGCGCGGCGAATCGATGGTGATCACCGGTCCATCGGGCACGGGTAAGACCACGCTACTGCGCAGCCTGGCCGAGTTGTGGCCGGCCGCGAGCGGCAAATGGTCGCGGCCCGCCGGACCCAACGAGACGATGTTCGTCTCGCAATTGCCCTACGTGCCGCTCGGCGATCTACGCGCGGTTGTCTCCTATCCGGCCGCACCGGGCGTCATTGACGACCGCCGGCTGCGCGAGGTTCTTGATCGGGTCTTCCTTCCGCACTTGCTGGATCGTCTCGACGAGCAGCAGGACTGGGCCCATGTGCTCTCCCCGGGTGAACAGCAGCGCATAGCGTTCGCCCGTGTGCTACTGACCCGACCTAAAGCGGTATTCCTGGACGAGGCCACTTCCGCACTCGATGAGGCCCTGGAGTTGGCGCTCTATCGGCTGGTGCGCGTCGAGTTGCCGGAAACCATCGTGATCAGCGTCGGTCATCGTCCCTCGGTCGAACGGCTCCACCAGCGTCAGTTGGAGCTGCTCGGAGGGGGGAGCTGGCGGCTAGGCTCCGACTCACGTGAAAGCACCGGCAAACGGGCATCCGCGGACACCGACGCAGCCGGCGCCGTCACGTAGCGCCGATCTTGAGATCACTCGACTCGCAAGAGCTTCAACTCCGCGAGGCGTTCACCCAACCCGTCGATGTGTTCGGCCAGGGCGACTCGTCGCGCCGCCTCATCGAGCACCAGCTCTCCATCGCTTTCGAGCTCAATGGGCGTCTGCCGATCGATGTCGAGAAGAGCCTCGAGCAGAGCCTCGCGATCGCGACTACCGTCCAGCAGTGGCAACAGATGGCGGTCCACCGGGGACGGAAGCAGCGTCTCGTGCCAAAGGTTGAAGATCGACGTTTCACTTTCGCCACGCGCTATTTCAGCCATGCGCCTGATCGGCTCGAACAGCCGCAGCGGCGTGGACGCAACAGGTTCCGGCGACACCGGGTCAAGACGAAAGCGGGCATGCCCCTGTAAGACCAGAACTCCAAGGAGGTTGTCGACGCTCGCCGGCACCTCGGTGCTGGCATTGAAACCCGCGAGAGCAAGACGCTCGCGAACCTCCTCCACGAGTTCTTGCCGTGACAACGTCCACGGCCAGCGGTCAGTGAGTGCATCAAGGGCCGACTTGATGCCCGGATCGTTGGTGAACAGCGTCGACCCGTCCGATAGCTGGTACTCCTGGCGCGAGTGGTCGACGCGAGTCGGCCCGTCGACGGTGGGCGTCTGCGCAGCGAAATGCAAGCGCCCGTAACGGCTGGGATCCGGGTTGTAGTTGATCTTCGGCGCGTGCTCGGCATGCACGAACAGCGATTCTCGGAACTGGCGGTTCACGACGAAATCCAGGTGTTGTTCGACCAGCACTTGGACGCCGCTGCATTTCGCTTGGATGTACTCCGCGACCTTGGGTCCGTGATTGGCCGGGACCATTGACTCCGGGCGCGCCTCTCCCAGGAAGGCCAGCCCATGAGCGCCGGCCCGCTGGAGCATCTCGTAGAAATAGCACGGTGTGTTGAACGTCTCGAGCTCATCGTGCAGGAGGTAGGAGTCCCCGAAACTCACAGAGGACGCCCGTGATTCGGCGATCACCCGGGCCAGCACGCCGCTGGCGGGTGCCACCTCATCCAGGAATTCGATGATGCCGCGCGCGTTTTGCACCTTCTCGTCCGGGGTCACGCTGCCGCCGCTGGCCAGCAGCATGGCATCGCGGAGGACCTCCTTGGTCTTCCACCCCGGATAGGTGTTGTAGCTGACGTAGGCCACGCCGTCGGGCGCCAGCATTGTGCGGAAAGCCGAAAGGATCGCGTCCTGCACGTTTTCCGGCACCCAGCTGTACACACCGTGGGCGATGATGTAGTCGAATCGGCCCAGCCCACCGAGGTCGATTGCCGCGATATCGCCCGCGAGCAGCTCCAGATTGTCGAGGCCTAACGCCTCCACCCGGGTACGCCCAATATCGATCTGGACCTGTGAGAGATCTATGCCCACGACACGCGCATGCGGATGCGCGACTGCGAAGGGAATTGCGTTGCCCCCTGTGGCACAGCCGATTTCGAGCACACGGGCGCTGGACACCGCCGGCGTCTCCAAGCCGAACAAGTGCGCGACCGCGGCCAGCTGACCGGGCGCGGACTGCGGAAACGCGTCGGACGTGTACGGCGTCGTGTCGTAGTCGGCGCGCAGCTGATCGACCGCGGGGTCAATGCTCGTCACCGGTCGATCACAGTCGGGTCCGATTAACGGTAGATGTCCACAGGCTGTCCACCGAGTGTCCGCGCTGGTGAAGGCGGACTGCCCCTAGGCTGATGTCATGTCAATAGACCGTGCAGCGCTCGCCGTCGGCGGTATTCGGCTGGCATCCGGAATTTCATTTCTCGTCGATCCGCTGCGCGCGAACCGCCTGTGGGGTGACCCCGACGAGCCGACTCCGACAGCACAGCTCCTGCTGCGCTCCATGGGGTACCGCGACGCGCTGATCGGCGGCTTGCTGATGGCCGCGGCGGTTCGCGGCCGAAACACCCGCGGCTGGTTCCTTGCCTCTGGCGGCGCCGACGCGGCCGACCTGCTGGGCGGGATGAGTGTGCACGGGGAAATGAAGCGCTCGCAGCAGGTGATCGGGCTCGGCGGCGCGATCGTCGGTATCGGCGTCGGGCTGTGGGGCGCTACCCGTCGCCGTCGCGAGCCCGCAGCGGCGCCAGCAGCGCATTGAGGCCATATTCGAAGACGGCGTCGTAGTCGGTCGGGGACTGGAGCGCCTCGACGAGCGAACGGTCGGGCCAGTCGTCGGTCCACAGCGAGGGATCTTCCTCGTCATGCTTGGCACCACGGACGGCCGAGAACTGCATCACCGCAGAAGAAATCACGTGAACCTGCACGGCTCGCAGGACAAGCGCGGCATCGGTTCCCGTCACACCCATTTCGGCCAGCTCGGCGGCCAGCTTCTGCTGAATCGGAAGGAACAACAGCGGCGTTCGGTCACGTTCGTGGGCGATGGCGAGCAGCTGCTGTCGGTCAATCAGTATCGTGCGCTGCGAGCGGGCAAGGGAAGCAATGCGATCGACCGGGGATTCGCCATCGACCGGCAGATGCGCCATCTGGCTCAGCAGTCGATCAACGAGCCTGTCGAAGAGTTTGTCGCGACCGCCGATGTGCCAATAGACCGACGTGACCGCCACGCCGAGCTCCTCGGCGAGACCGCGCATCGTGAAGGCGTCCACCCCGTCCCGCTCTATTAGCCGAGCAGCGGTCTCGAGGACCGCCTCGGCGTCGACCGGTTCCTGGGCGCGTGCGCTCCTGGACCCGCCGACGACCTTGCGCTGCGGCGATGTCAAGGTGTCTCACCCCCGGTCATCCGTTCCGACTCGGGCAGATCCAGGTACCGCTCCAGGTTGCGGTGCGTATTGATCACGCGCCGTTCCTCGTTGGACAACGTCAGGTGCGTCTGCCCCGGCTGGTGCAGGCCGCGTTGGAGTCCCGCCAGCACCGTGATGTCTTGAGTCAACACCAGACCGGGATGTGCCTCCTCGGCTGTCATCCTGACGTCGACCGGCTTGGTGCGCGGCGCACCCGGCGGCATCCGCGTCCACAAGATCATCACCAACTCGCCGTGGTCGGGGTCGGGCCCCGGACGCGACGTCATCACCGTCAGGTGATCGGCATTGACCAGAACCGTCATGTTCGGGAATACGTTGTACTGGTGCAGTCGCATCATCTGGTCGGTAGTCGCCCAGCTCAAGTCGACGCCACGCTGCGTCGCGAATACCCTTGTGCGCTCGGCGATCACGTCGGCGACCGACTGGCCGGGACGGAGCGAGTCTGCCGGGAACGGAGTGTCCTCGGAAACGCCCATCAGCGCGCCCTGGGTGGCCACGTAGGCGTCCCACACGTCGTTGTCGGAAACCATCCCCTTGATCTGCGGGCTCGGCACGCCATAGATCTGTTCGGACTTGCCGGTATGTCCCCAGATCAGCTGGGGGGCATACACATCGTCCATGCACCGGTGCAGCTCGGGATGCAACGTCTGGATGTGGTAGGTCTCGCTGTACCCGTCGGCGATGGTTTTCCAGTTCGCATCGACCTCGATGGTCATCGTTGCGTAACAACGGAAGTCGCCGAGCCCGCACCAGGCGATGTCGTCGGGGACGGCTTCCAGGAACTCGGGCAAGGGCATGGCGTCGACGTCGAGATTGATGAAGACGAGCCGTTCCCACACCTCGACGCGTACCGCGATGAGCGGGAATTCCGCCATCGACAGCGCCCCGAACCCCTTTCGGTTGGGCACTCGTTTGAGGGTGCCGGCGAGATCCCATGTCCAGCCGTGGTATCCGCACTTCACTTCGCGTAGGTCGGCGCCCGAGCCGGTGCACAGCGTGTTGCCCCGATGGCGACACACGTTTTGAAAAGCGCGCAGGGTGCCGTCGTCGTCGCGCACGATGAGCACCGAGATGGCGCCGCACCGATACTCGAAATATTCGCCGGGCTCGGCGACATGATCGACCGTGCAGGCGGCCTGCCACACCTTCGGCCACATCCGCTCGAGCTCCTGCGCGGCGAACGCCGCCGAGTAGTAGCGCTCCGTCGGCACCAGAGTGGGCCGTTGGGGCGGCGTGCCGATCGCGTCTTCGCGCCGGGTGTGGGCCGGGTTGTCGACCGCGACGTCGGTCCGCGCTGCGTGCGTCACGGTTCACCCCTCCTGATCCGTTTCCACCCCTCTGTAACGGTGTTACATTGACCACGATAAATGGCTGGCACGGAATTCGAGGGAGTAATCGTGTTCGACCTCAAAATCACAGGTGGCACGGTCGTCGACGGCACCGGCGCGGATCGATTCGTCGCCGACGTCGGCGTCAGGGACGGCAAGATCGTCGAGGTGCGCCGTCGCGGCGCCAGCGACCCGGCGCTGGAAGGCGAGGCGGCCGAGACGATCGATGCGACCGGCAAGATCGTCGCTCCGGGATTCGTCGACATTCACACGCACTACGACGGTCAGGTCAGCTGGGACAGCCTGTTGGAGCCGTCCAGCGGCCACGGCGTGACCACGGTGGTGGCGGGCAACTGCGGTGTCGGCTTCGCGCCGGTACGGCCGGGGCAAGAGGAATGGCTGATCGGCCTGATGGAGGGTGTCGAGGACATTCCCGGCAGCGCGCTCACCGAGGGCATGACCTGGGGCTGGGAGAGCTATCCCGAGTACCTCGACGTGATCGAGAAGCACGACCTCGCGATCGACGTCGGCAGCCAGGTCGCCCACGGCGCGGTGCGCGCGTATGCGATGGGCGAGCGTGGCGCCCGCAACGAGCCTGCGACACCCGAGGACATCGCCGCGATGGCACGCCTCGTGCAGGAGGCGGTCGAAGCCGGGGCGCTTGGCTTCTCGACCTCGCGCACGATCGGCCACCGGGCCATCGACGGCGAACCGGTTCCCGGCACCTACGCCGCGGAAGATGAGCTTTTCGGTCTCGGCCGGGCCATGGCCGCAGGCGGCCGGGCCGTCTTCGAGTTGGCTCCCCAAGGTGTTGCGGGGGAGGACATCATCGCGCCGAAGAAGGAACTGGACTGGATGCAACGCCTCGGCGCCGAGATCGACCGGCCCATCTCGTTCGGCATGATCCAGGTCGACGCCGCTCCAGACCTCTGGCGCGAACAACTCGACATCTCGGCGGCGGCGCATGCGGCGGGCAGCCAGTTGTACCCACAGATCGCCGCGCGACCCTTCGGCATGCTGTTCGGTTTCCCCGGCCATCACGCGTTCACCCACCGTCCGACCTTCCGTCGGCTCAAGGCGCAATGCAGCCGAGAGGAATTGGCAGCGCGTCTCGCCGATCCCGCGGTCAAGGCGGCGATCCTGTCCGAAGACGACCTGCCGCCGGACCCAAACCTGTTGTTCGACAACATGTTCGCGCTGGTTCAGTACTCGCTCGGCCGGCTGTATGCGCTTGGCGATCCCCCCGACTACGAGCCGACTCCTGACCGAGCCGTCGAAAAAATCGCCGCCGATCGCGGCGAGGACCCCTTGGCCACGCTGTATGACCTGATGCTCGAGGCGGACGCAACGTCGATGCTGATGCTGCCGTTCTACAACTACTACTACGGCAACCACGACGCGATCCGCGAGATGCTGACCCACCCGGCCGGGGTGTCGGGTCTGTCCGACGGTGGCGCGCATTGCGGCATGATCTGCGACGCCTCGTATCCGACGTTCCTGCTCACACATTGGGCGCGGGACCGACACCGCGGCGACAAGCTGCCGCTTGAGTACGTGGTGCGCAAGCAGTCTCACGACACGGCGCAGCTGTTCGGGCTCACCGATCGCGGTGTCATCGAGGTCGGAAAGAAGGCCGACGTCAACGTGATCGACATGGACGCGCTGACCCTGCACCCCGCACGGATGGCCTATGACCTGCCAGCCGGCGGCCAACGTCTGGTCCAGGGGGCATCCGGCTACACCGCCACGGTCGTCAACGGGGTGGTGACTCGCCGCGACGGCGTCGACACCGGAGCGCGTCCAGGCCGGTTGGTCCGCGGAGCGCGCTAGCGCGGGGCCGCGAGGTCGTCCGAGCGTCCCGTCTCGAGCCGCGACCACTGGGGAATGGGACGTCCGTCGACCCGCGTGTTGGAACCGTCGACCGTCCAGTCCTGCGGCCAGCCCGTTGGCGACTCCTCCCACGGCTCCTGGCGCCCGTACACGGTGAGATCCATGAGAGCGAGGCTGTAATCCATTGCCTCGACGCCGCGACGGGTCGTCCAATACGTTTCGAAGACATGGTCGCCGTCGCGGAGGTAGCACACGATGTGCATCATGCCGGCCTGGCGTCCGACGAGAAGTTCGTCGAGAGACGGCAGGGCGGAGTACCACGGAACGCTCCAGCCCATGAATTCGCGGTAGCGGAAGCTCTCGTCGAACGGTCCCTGGCAGAAGACCGCGTAGGCGATGTCGCGGGAATGAAGGTACGACAGCTCCTGCACCTGGGTCGTGACCCAGGTGCAGCCCTCGCACTGCTCCGGCGCGGGCTTACCCGGGTACCACATGAAGTAGTACGCGATGAGCTGGCGGCGTCCGTCAAATGCGTCGAGCAGGGGGACCGGTCCGTTCGGCCCAATCAGCTCGAGGGTCGCGTCGACCTCGACCATGGGCAGCCGACGCCGCGCCGCGGCGATAGCGTCACCGTCCCGGATGTGTGTCTTCTCGCGAGCACGAAGCCTGCCGATTTCAGCTTCGAACGTGGCCCGATCGACGGGCGCCGGCGTCGGCGCGTTGTTGACCGCGCCGCGGTGCGGTGAATCCGATTTCATTGCCTCTCCTGGTTATTCGACGATGTCGGTGTCGGCCGGCCCGAACATGTACAGATGGTCGAGCACCGGAGCGGGGTCGCCCGACCAATCCATGGCGGCGAGTTGGGCCCGGCTGCGTCGGCCTGTGCGCCACCGCAACGCCTCGAATCGAGTTGTAGACAGCGCGATTTCGGCGCCATCACCGTCGGGTCCGCTCCGGTATTCGGCGTCTTCGACCGTCACGCGCAACGGCACAGGCGTCCGAAGGTTGGCCAGCAACCGGTCGCTTGTGTACCAGACGGCGGCGGAGTCGCGGGCACCTGACCGGCCGATAGCGCTGCGGATGTCGTGCTCGTGGCAGGTGATGTCACCGATCGGCGGTTCTGTCGCTTCGGTTTCGGCCATGCGGTCCAGCTTCGCGGCCGCGTCGGCCCACACCGCCAGGATGTCGGTGATGGCCGATCCTTCGAAGCGGGCGATCTGGGCCGCCGTCTGCTCGTCGGTGGGTGGGCCGGCCAATCGGCCGCTCACCCAGTCGTCGGCGACCGCCGCCATGTGTGCCACCACATCCCGCACCGACCAACCGGGACACGCTGCAATGAGCATCTCCAGCTGCTCATCGTGGAGTGCGGCCACCATCTCGGCGATGCGCGCCCTGGTTTCCTGGTAGATGCGCGTTACCAGGCGCGGATCGGCGACCAGCACGCCGGTCATGCTTGCGGCTCGCGAGGCGGCCGCTGGTCGTTGGGGTCGTCGGGGTCGGGTTCGCCGAACCAGCGCGACGGCTCGTGTTGGCGGTATTCATCGTGCCAGCACCACCATTCGTAGGGCTTGGTCTGCGGATAACCCTCCGGTGAGTCCTCCCACTTCTCCTGGCGCCCAAGAGCGGTCATGTCGAGGAAGTCCCAGGTGTTGACGAAGGCTTCATCGCCGCGATTGTTGATGAAGTAGGTGCGGAACACCCGGTCGCCGTCGCGGATGAATGCGTTGGTTCCATGCCACTCGTCCACTCCGAAGTCGACGTCGAAGGCGGCCTCGGCATTCGGCAGCATGGTGTACCACGGATGGGTCCAGCCCATCCGCTTCTTTATCCGCGCAATGTCTGCCTGCGACCCCCGCGACGCGTAGACAAGCGTGGTGTCGCGGGCGTTCAAATGCGCCAGGTTGCCGATGTGGTCGGCCATCAAAGAACAGCCGACGCAACCGTGTTCGGGCCAGCCGTGCACGCCGGGGTCGACAAACGCGCGGTAGACGAGCAGTTGGCGTCGCCCGGCAAAAAGGTCGAGAAGGCTCAGCTTGCCTTCGGGCCCCTCGAACTCATAGGTCTTATCGACGGGCGTCCACGGCATCCGCCGGCGCATCGCGGCCATCGCATCACGCGCGCGGGTGAACTCCTTCTCCTTGACGAGCATCTCAGCAAGCGCAGAGTCCCACTCCTGTGCCGAGACGATCGGAGGCGTCTTCATACCTTCTCCTTCGCTTCGTTGCCATGGTCTTGGTGAAACCTTCAACAACTCTGTTGAATGTCTATCCACCAGAACAGCACGAGAAACCGGCTATAGTCAACAAGATGGTTGAAGATCAGGTGTTGGACCGGGCTTACGGCGCGCTCGCCGATCCGACCCGCCGCTGGCTGTTGAAGACCCTGCGCAAGGGTGACGCCCGCATCACCGACCTGGCCGCGCCGCTGCCGATGACGTTCGCGGGCGTGTCGCGCCATATCGGGGTGCTGGAGTCCGCTGGGCTCGTAGCGCGGGAGGTCCGGGGCCGCGAACACTGGCTCTCCCTGCGTCCGGAGGGATTGACGATGGCCCAGCAGTGGATCGACGAGCAGACGGACTTCTGGTCGACGCGGGCGGATGCGCTGGCTGCACGGCTACGCCGAAAAGGGCGCACACGATGACCGAGACGGCAACGGTCCGCATCCAACGCGTCATGCCCGCCGTGCCAGAAGTGGTCTTCGACCAGTGGCTCGATCCTGAGGCGCTGCAGGAGTGGATGTGTCCGCATCCCGTGCGCGTCCTCGACGTCACCGTCGAACCGCACATCGGGGGGCGCGTCCGTTTCGACGTCGACGATTCGGGCACCCGGGTTTTGATCACCGGACAGTTCCTGACCATCGACCGCCCGCGCCTGCTCAGCTTCACCTGGTCCAACTCCAACTGGCCAGACCCGACGTCGGAGAGCGTCGTCAACGTTGCCTTCGAGCCGATCGGCGACGACGAGACACTCATGTCGATCGAGCATTCTTTGCTGCCCCCGGAGGAATTCGAAAGCTTCGACAGCGGCTGGACACTAACCTTCGAGCAGCTTGCGGCCGTGCTGAACCGCCGATGACGCAGCGGTGGATCGTCGACGCGATGAACGTGGTCGGCAGTCGGCCGGACGGCTGGTGGAAGGACCGCCGACGCGCGCTGGTCAGGCTGGTCGAACAGCTCGAGCAGTGGGCCAGCGCGCAGGACCGACCCGTGACGGTGGTGTTCGAGCGGCCGATGTCGCCGCCGATCGACTCATCGGTCATCGAGATAGCTCACGCGCCGAAGGCGGCCGCCAACTCAGCCGACGACGAGATCGTGCGGCGGGTTCACGCCGACGACCGACCTGAGGGTCTCACGGTGGTCACGTCGGACAGTGCGTTGGCCGACCGGGTGCGAAGCGCGGGTGCATCGGTGTATCCGGCGGCGAGCTTTCGCAACCTCATCGATCCGGTGCGCTGATAGCACCCTGGAAAAGCAGGGCAGTAGCGGCTGGAATCAGCCTCCGTTTTGAATCATGCCGTAGCAGGTGCCGTAATGCTCCGGAGTGCAGGGAACGCCGTTGACCGAGCCGAATCCGTTCGGGTTGTTGACGAAACCGCTGTCGGGCCCCGCCGGGGCGACGGGGATGGCGGGCGGGGCCGCGCCAGAAGCACCACTGACGCAGGTATCCCAATGGGTAAGTTTCGTGCCCCACGGACAGGTCTTGTCTGCCACGGCCGGTGATGCGACCACCAACGGCGCCGCGGCGAATGCCGCCGCACATGCGAAAACAAGTACCCCGCGCTTTACAGTCACCATCTAAGCTCTCCGAACCTCTCACCCGACGGGCCCCAGCCTAACCCGCGGACCTCCGGCTTGCGGCTGTGGACCGCTTTTCGCCGGTGGCGACCGCCGGTGCCTACGTGCTATGTCGCCGGAACTGCCCTAGGTGTTAGCACGGCGATTGCGTCAGGGCCATCCCGCACCGGGCGCAGGCGCGTCGATGACGAGCACTTGGCCGGTGCGGGCGGCAATCGCCTCGTCCACCCCCTCGGTGCCGTGCCATTCGGCCGCCAGGAGGAAAAGCGATTGCCCGTCTGGGCCGCCGAGCATGGCGGCAAAGATAGGTCGGTCGTGTTCGACCCGCTGCAGTACGTCGCCGCCTTCTTGAACCCGCAGGCAGGCGCCTTCCACGGACTCCGGCCGACCGGTGTGCGTTCGGGTGTCTGCCGACTGCGTCCACACCGCGCCCTCGGCGTCAAGGCAGATGCCATCGGGGCCTACACCCTCGGCCCACACGTGACGCCCGCTGAGGCTGCCGTCAGCGCCGATGTCGAACGCGGTCAGTCTGCCCGCCATCGACTCGGAAATAATGAGCGTGCGGTTGTCGGGCGTGACAACCATTCCGTTGGGAAACTCGATCTCGTCGGCGACGGCACGTGCAGTCCCGTCGGGCGAGACAAGCGCGATGATGCCGGGCGTGGGTGCTTCGCCTCCGAGGAAGTCGAAGCCGAATCCGTTCACATAGATATTGCCGCGGCCGTCGACCACGATTTCGTTCCAACGATGGTCGGCCACGGTCCGCAGGTCAGCATGCGGAACCATCGAGCCGTCTGGTTCCTGCCGCAAGAGTTCGGGCCCAGTGACGAGTAGGCATCCATCGGGCAGCCAGTCGATCGACCACCCGAGACCGGGTGGGCCCTGCGCGACTACCTCGCTGCGCCCTTCCATATCGACCGCGACGACCTCGCCGGTTCCCCAGTGAGCGAACCAGAGCCGGCCGTCATGCCATCGCGGCGATTCCACGTACGCGAGGCCATCGAGCAAAACACGGAGTTCAGGCATATTCATATCCCTATGACGACTGGGCGAGTGCGAGATCGACATCGGGGGGAACGGGTCCTGGACGAAATCGGCGAGGCTTGAAGACCCAGCAACCCGCCGGATGGGTATGCGTTTACGCGCTCGGCGTTTGCCGACCTGCTGGTTGCTAGTTCCCATAACGGGCGTCCGCGAAACACATGGGAGCGATTTTTTTCACCGCAATCCTGTCGACGTTCCCGCGGAACGTCGACGCCGTCGCAATGATCGACGCTTGCCTTCCAGAGTCATTGCCACAGTCGTCGGACCCCAAACCTGTTAGCTAACAGAAGTTTTCACGATGAGCAATGGGCTGCTGACCGCCGACGGCCGGGAGTTCAGGTGGCGCCCTTCCTAATGCGGCCATCCCGGTACAGACTGTCAAGTGACTGTCAACGCAGTTCGGTCGAAGGGAGGCGAGCCGATGACCATCGGTGACGACGAGGTCACCCGCGCGGTGCAAGCCGATTCGGGAACCAAGCAGGTGCAGGTACGGCGCGCCGCGATGGCAAGCGCCATCGGCACGACGATCGAGTGGTACGACTTCTTCCTCTACAACACGGCCGCCGCGTTGGTCTTTCCACACCTGTTCTTTCCGGCATCCTCCGCGTATGCGGGCGCGATGCAGTCATTCGCAACGTATTTCGTCGGGTTCGCCGCACGTCCGATCGGGGCCGCCATCTTCGGGCACTGGGGCGATCGGATCGGCCGCAAGACCACACTGATCATCACCCTGCTGGTGATGGGTATCTCTTCCGCAGTCATCGGCATGATGCCCGGCACAGCGACCATCGGCGTCGCCGCACCGCTGCTGCTGGTATTCCTGCGCGTCCTGCAGGGCATCGCCGTCGGCGGCGAGTGGAGCGGCTCAGTGCTGCTCACGATGGAATGGGGCGACCAGAAACGACGGGGTCTGCTCGGCAGTTTCGCCCAGGTCGGCGTTCCAGTCGGCCTGGTGCTCGGCACCGGCGGCATGACGCTGCTGTCTGCGACGATGTCCGACGAAGCCTTCGACTCCTGGGGCTGGCGAATACCGTTCTTGGCCAGCCTGATCCTGGTCGCGGTCGGCCTTGCGATCAGGCTGAGGATCCTCGAGACGCCGATGTTCGCCAAGGTGGTGGATCAAGGAAGGACCGCGGCCGCCCCGGTCAAGGACGCGATCAAGCATCATTGGCGGGAGATCCTGCTTTCGGCGGGCGTCCGCTTTGCCGAGCAGATGCCGTTCTACCTGTTCACCACGTTCGTGTTGACCTACGTCGTTCAGAAACACCACTACAGCAAGACTTTCGTGCTCGCCGCGGTGCTCGTCGGTGCCACCGTCGAACTCGCCGCGATCCCGTTCTTCTCCCACCTGTCGGACTCGATCGGTAGGAAACGGGTGTACACGGCCGGCGCGGTGATCATCGGGCTGTTCGCGTTCCCGTACTTCTACGTGCTCACCCACGGAGGAGCCGTGATGATCTTCACCGTGATCGTGCTGTCGATGATCATTCACGCAATGATGTACGGGCCGCAGGCCGCGTTGATCGGCGAGAGCTTCCCGACCCATCTGCGGTATGGCGGAGCCGGACTGGGCTATCAATTGGCGTCGGTGTTCGCGGGCGGGCCGGCCCCACTGTTGGCGACATGGCTACTCCACGAGACCGGCACGCCCTATTCGATCTCGATCTACATCGTCATCGCTGCGGTCATCACGGTCATCTGTTGCCTGGCCCTGGCCGATCGATCTCGTGCGGACATCGAGGACGACGCGATCTACAGCCGCGCCCGCAGCTAGGCGCAGGCGCCGTCCCAGCTCGCCAGGAAGGCCTCGGCGACGTTGGCGGCGTTGTCCGCAGCGATCTGCTTGTAGACGACGAACGTGAACGGATAGCCCGGCAGGTTCAGCGGGTCGCCGGGCCCGTCGGACATACCCCGGATGCCGAGGAACGGGACACCGTGCGACTCGGCGACCTGCTGGGCCGCCGCAGTCTCCTGGTCCACCGCATCCACCGGCGGGTTCGTCGCCGTCAGGAATCCCGTGATGTTGCTGAGCAGTCCGCGCGCCAGGAACGGCCCCAGTGCCTGGAAGAAGTTACCGGTGAACAGCGGTGAGTAATCCGGCGCGGCCAAGGGCTGGGGGCCGAATACGGCCCCGCCCAGCGGGATTGCGGGGAAGGCCGCACCGTTGTTGTTGTCGTCGCTGGAGCCGTCGCCGCCCACGTACAGTTGCGGCTCGCGTTTCAGGTCGATCAGAGGCAAGCGGGCGAAAGGACCGCAGAGCCGACACGCGGGGGCTCCGATGCTGCCGGTGCTGTCGAGGTCGACGGTGAGTGTTTGGGCTGCCGCGAGCATGTCGGGATCGACCGGGTGCCATGTCGCGCCGTCGTCGAACGTCCATCGGGCCGGTACCGCCACGTCGCCGATCTGGGTGCGGCCGGATCCACCGGCGACGCCGACGAAAACCACAGCGTCGACTGCGATTCCGGGCTCGGGTGTGAAGTGGTTCAGTGCTGTCTCGGTGGTATCGGCGGCGTTCGCCATGCCGATACCGGTCATCGCGACGACGACCTTCTTGCCACTGAGGGTGCCGAGGTAGTAGTGCCGGCCGTCGACGACGACGGTCGGGCTCTCGTCGAGCGTGGTGCGGGAGAGGATAGTGTCGGCCTCGGCCGGAAATGCGGTCAGGATCAGGGTCCGCTGTTCGGGCTCTGCGGCGGCGGTGTCGGAAATCAGCGTCTCGCTTGTCTTCTGCGTGTCGGCCCGACCGATGGATGCCTGGCTGGGCTTCCGGTATGTATATCGCCGAGTTCGCCCGACGGTGCCGGGAACGCCGAGAAAAGAGAGCAGGCCTGCTCACCGTCGTGCCGAGCCGTTGCCACCCACTACTACGGCACGTAGTATTGGCTAATGAGCCCTACCGAATGACAACCGGAGGTGCGCCATGAAGTGGAGTTTCGCCCAGATCGGCCTGCTGGCCATCGCGGCCTTTCACGTCATTCAGGCCGTGATCGGCTTCATCGCCGAACCGAGCTTTGCAACGGGCCCCAACGCGCCGACCACCCAGGTGCTGGGGATGGACTACAACGGTTGGCACGCCGTCGCCGGACTGGTGTTGTTCGCACCCGGCCTGGTGCTCGCCATGCGCAAATCGTGGTCGGTGCTCTATCTGCTGGTCGCGGCGGTGGCCGGCGCGCTGCCGGGCCTATGGGCGTTCTTTTCACACCAGGTCGCCTTTGTCTTCACCTTTCCGAACAACACCACCGACGCGGTGGTGCACATGGTCACCGCGGCGGTGATGATCGCGGTCGCCCTGGTACAGATCCGCATTGACGGCGGCCTCAAGAACTCGCTCGCCGATCTACGCACGACGCCGGTCGGCCGAGAAACGAAACGGAGTCAGACGAACCGGAAGACGGGGTAGTCGCCGACAATTCGTTCGAACTCGTCCAACGGTGCACGGCGGTCGATCGGAAAGAATGGGCGTGCACCCGGCGCCAGGTCGAGATACCGCCGCAGGATCGCGGCCCGTTCACCCGACAAATCCTCGACGAGCGAGACGTCTTCACGCCTCCTGCCGGTAAGCAGCACGGCGTGCTCGTCGGCGCGGAGGTTGCGCACCCATTTCGTGTTCTGGCCGAGCATGGCCACCAGGTAGCGGTCGCCGTGGTAGTCGGCGACGACGACGGGGAACGAGATCTTGCGCCCAGTCTTGTGACCGCGAACTTCGACCGTGGCGGCCTGGCTGGGCCCGATGCCGGCGGCAAAGGCGATGGCGCCCAAGCGGTTTGACACACGTGCCGACCAACCCGGTCGGCCGCCGCGGTATTGCCAGCGCTGGAAGCTGCTGAGAGCGTTGCGCAGCATGGCGTGAGCCTAGCGAGCGCTCTGGTCGCCGTTGGACGCAACCCTGCGGCGCACGAAGCCCTTGAGCTCCGCCGAGAGCGCGTCCGCCGCCAGTAACCGGGGAAGAAGCTCGGGCTCGTTCATCCGCGCGCGGAACACGAGGCCGACGGTTACGTCGTGGTCGGGGCGATGGTCGATGGAGATGCTGTCCCCGGCACGCACCGGTCCGGGTGAGATGACGCGCAGGTAGGCACCGGGTTTCGCCGACGCGGTGAAAGTCTTGATCCAGTTGTCCAGTTGCAGGAACGCCGCAAAGGTGCGGCACGGTATCCGGGGCGAGGAGACCTCGAGCACCAGTCCGTCGGTGCCGACACGCCAGCGCTCACCGATCCGCGCCTGGGTCACTTCGATCCCCGACGTGGTGAGGTTCTCGCCGAACATCCCGTTGGTCAGTGAGCGGGACAGCTTTCTTTCCCAACCGTCGAGGTCTTCCCGCGCGTAGACGTAGACGGCCTGGTCGTCACCGCCGTGGACGTTGTGGTTTCCGATCGTGTCGCCGACCAGTCCGCTGCCGAGACCGCCATGCATCGGGCCCGGCGGCCGAACCATGACCGCCTCTTGCGTCGCCACCTTGTCGATACCCGTGGACATCGACGGCTCGTCAGGATTGGCACGGACACGCGCCAGGTTGACCGACAACACGCTTGCCACCGAGCCCAGAGTAGTAGCAGGGGAGTAGGGCCGCCCCTTCTGCCGTTATGGGATGAGACCGTTGACACGAGGAGACGTGAATGAAGATCCGTTTTGGCGTGGGGCTCGGCGCCGACGTGGGCCCAGACCAGCTGCCCGACATGGTGGACCAGCTCGAGGCGGCTGGGATCGACTCACTCTGGTTCTCGGAGTTGGTCTACTCGAAGGCAGTGGACCCGTTCGTCGGGATGTCGTTCGCGCTCGCGCGCACGACGCGGTTGAAGGTGGGTACCTCGGTCGCGGTGCTGCCCGGCCGCCACCCCGTGTTGGTCGCCAAGCAGCTCGCGTCGCTGTCGGCGCTCGCGCCCAAGCGGGTTCTGCCGGTATTCGGGCTGCGTTCGGCGTTGCCCACTGAACGCGGCCTCTTCGTGGTGCCCGACGGGAAACGCGCCGCGGTGTTCGACGAATCGTTACGACTGTTGCGCCTTGCATTGCGGGATGACAACGTCACATTCGCCGGCGACTACTTCAATGTCAGGGACTCACGAATACTCCCGAAACCCGATCCGCCGCTCGATATCTGGATCGGTGGTGCCACACCCGCAGCGTTCCGGCGCATCGGCGCGCTCGGCGATGGTTGGTTGGGCAGCTTCCTCACGCCGACCGAGGCCGGCCAGGCCCGAATCGCCATCGACGAGGCCGCAGGTGCATCGGGCCGCGAGATCGAACCGGACCACTACGGAATCAATCTCGCGGTCGGCAACGGCGAACTGCCCGCACCGGTCCTCGACGCGATCCGCAAGCGCCGACCAGACCTCGATCCGGGCGACCTTGTCGCCGCCGATTGGTCGACGCTGCACCGGCGGCTCGACGACTATATCGCCGCCGGGCTGACCAAGTTCGTGATCAGGCCGGCAGGAAACATGAGCACCGCAGACTTTCTGGAAGCCTTCGTCGCCGAACTGCTGCCACGGCAGAACTAGGCGGGCGCTTTCCGTCCGGTGCGCTCGCGGTGTTTGCAGCCGGGCCAGCAGCAGGGCCGACGCTGCCCTTCCTCAAGCTCTTCCTGGGTGCGGCGAATGCGGCGCTTTCGGGTCGCTTCCTGCTTGGCGTCCTCGACCCAGCAGATGAACTCGTTGCGCGCCAGGGGCGTGATGTCCTTCCAGGCAGCCAGCGCCGAGCCGTTGGCGATCAACGCCGTTCGCAGATCGGCGGGCAGTTTGTGGACGACGCCGCCGGGAACTCGGTCACTGCTCATGGCGTCAGGGTAGCCAATGTTTGTGGGACATTGGCATTGGAATACCCGGCCACCCGCGAAGGAGAAAACGATGATCGAGGTACTGCCGGACATGCCAAAGGGAGTGGCAGGCATTCGCGTCTCGGGCCGCGTGCGCGGCGATGACTTGCGAGACTTCAAGCCGGCGATGGATGACCTTCTCTCGACAGGCGAGATCAGGATCGTCGAGGTGATTTCGCCGGACTACGAGGGCTTCGGGCCCGGCGGACTGGTCGAGGATCTGAAACTCGGTCTCGGCATGCTCATCGGGCATCACTCGGCGTTCAAGCGAGTTGCGGTCGTCTCCGACAAGGACTGGGTCGCCCACGCGCTGCACGCCTTCGCATGGATGGTGCCGGGCGAACTCAAGATGTTCGGACTCGACGAACTCGACCAAGCCAAGGCGTGGGCCGCCGGCTGAACCGTCGCGGGGACGCAGACGGGTGAATCGCGTCGTCCGCTGAGACATATCGTGGCGGAGTGGCCGAACCGTCCGTCGCGGAGTTGCGCAAGAGACTCGACGGCCTGACTATCCGCGACGCCGCACGCCTGGGCAGGCGTCTGAAAGATGTCCGCGGTGCGAACCCCGTTAAGGTACAGCGCCTCGTAGACGAGATCTCCGCGGCCGAGGCAGTCGTCGCGGGCAGGCGTGCCGCCGTTCCGGCGATCACCTACCCGGACTTGCCGGTCAGCGCGCGACGGCAGGAAATCGCCGAGGCGATACGGGCACACCAGGTGGTCATCGTGGCCGGCGAAACGGGGTCGGGTAAGACAACCCAGCTGCCCAAGATCTGCCTGGACCTCGGGCGCGGCATCCGTGGCACGATCGGCCACACCCAGCCTCGGCGTCTGGCCGCCCGGACCGTCGGTCAGCGAATCGCCGACGAACTCGGTACTCCACTTGGCGACACCGTCGGCTATACCGTCCGGTTCACCGACCAGGTCAGCGACCGCACACTGATCAAGCTGATGACCGACGGAATTCTGCTCGCCGAGATCCAGCGCGACCGGCGCCTGTTGCGCTACGACACCCTGATTCTCGACGAGGCCCACGAGCGCAGCCTCAACATCGACTTCCTTCTGGGTTATCTGCGCGAGCTGCTGCCGCGTCGGCCCGACCTCAAGGTGATCGTCACCTCCGCGACCATCGAGCCAGGGCGATTCGTCGCGCACTTCGGCGGAGCCGAACATGGATCCTGTGGCGGTGCACCGATCGTCGAGGTGTCCGGCCGCACCTACCCGGTCGAGATCCGTTACCGCCCGCTGGAAGTCGTTGCGCCTACCGACGACAGCGACGACCCGGACGACCCCGACCACGAGGTCGTCCGCACCGAACTGCGCGACCAGACCGAGGCGGTCGTCGACGCCGTGCGTGAATTGGCGGTCGAGCCGCCCGGCGACGTCTTGGTCTTCCTGTCCGGTGAACGCGAGATCCGCGACACCGCCGAGGCGCTGCGCGAGATCGCCGAGGACCCACGCCACCCCGTCGAGGTGCTGCCGCTGTACGCCCGGTTGCCGACTGCCGAACAGCAGCGCGTGTTCGCGCCGCACTCCGGGCGGCGGATCGTATTGGCCACCAACGTCGCCGAGACATCGCTGACGGTGCCGGGAGTGCGCTACGTGATCGATCCGGGCACCGCACGCATCTCGCGCTACAGCAGGCGGACGAAGGTGCAGCGGCTACCGATCGAACCGATCTCGCAGGCCTCGGCGGCGCAGCGGGCAGGACGTTCCGGTCGAGTGGCGCCAGGCGTATGCATCCGCCTCTACTCCGAAGACGACTTCGCGGCGCGCCCGCGCTACACCGACCCGGAGATTCTGCGCACCAACCTCGCTGCGGTGATTCTGCAAATGACCGCCCTCGGTCTCGGCGACATCGAACGCTTCCCGTTCTTGGACCCACCGGATGCGCGCAGCATCCGCGACGGTGTCGGACTGCTTCAGGAACTCGGCGCCTTCGATCGCGATGGTGCGATCACCGATGTCGGGCGGCGACTGGCCCGATTGCCGCTCGACCCTCGCATCGGCCGGATGATCCTGCAGAGCGAGACCGAGGGCTGCGTGCGGGAAGTGCTCGTGCTTGCCGCCGCGCTGTCGATTCCCGACCCGCGGGAACGTCCCGCAGACCAGGAGTCCGCCGCGCAGCAGAAGCATGCCAGGTTCGCAGACGAGCACTCCGACTTCATGTCCTACCTCAACCTCTGGCGTTACCTGCGAGAGCAACGAAAAGAGCGGTCGGGCAGTTCGTTTCGGCGAATGTGCCGCCAGGAGTTCCTGCACTATCTGCGCATCCGTGAATGGCAGGACCTGGTCGGGCAGCTTCGCAGCATTGTCCGTGACTTGAGCATCGTCGAATCAGCGGACGCAGAACCCGCCGATCCGGCGCAGGTGCACGCCGCACTGCTGGCCGGCCTGCTGTCGCACGTCGGGATGCGACAGGAGGATTCGCGGGAGTTCCTCGGGGCGCGCAACTCGCGCTTTGTGCTCGCGCCCGGCTCGGTGCTCACCAGGCGACCGCCGCGCTGGATCGTGGTGGCCGACCTGGTCGAGACCAGCCGACTGTATGGGCGTATCGCGGCGCGCATCCAACCGGAAACCGTCGAGCGCATCGCGGGTGATCGAGTGCAGCGCACCTATAGCGAGCCTCACTGGGATGCAGAACGCGGCACCGTGATGGCCTACGAGCGGGTGACCCTCTACGGCCTGCCCCTCGTCGCTCGTCGCCGGGTGAACTACGGCCCGATCGAGCCGCAGTTGGCCCGCGAGCTATTCATTCGGCACGCGCTGGTCGAGGGGGAGTGGCAGACCCGCCACCAATTCTTCCGCTACAACCAACGGTTGCGAGAAGATCTCGAGGAACTGGAGGAGCGAGCACGGCGGCGTGACCTGCTCGTCGGCGACGACGAGATCTATGCGTTCTACGACGCGCGCATTCCAGCCGATGTCCTTTCCGTTCGACACTTCGACGGGTGGTGGAAGAAGCAGCGGAACAAGACACCGGACCTGCTGACGCTGACGCGCGACGACCTGCTGCACACCGAGGACGCCGACGATTCCGATCGACCGGACACCTGGGAGTCAGGCGGTGTCGCCCTGCCGTTGACGTACCGATTCGAACCGACCGCCGCCGACGACGGTGTTACCGTGCACGTACCGATCGATGTGCTCGCCCGCCTCGGCGGCGACGAGTTCGCGTGGCAGGTGCCGGCGCTGCGGGAGGAACTGGTGACCGCGCTCATCCGCTCACTGCCGAAAAGCCTGCGCCGCAATTTCGTTCCCGCCCCCGATACTGCACGTGCGGTGCTGGCCCACATCGATCCAGCCGGCGAGCCCCTGTTGCAGGCGCTGCAGCGCGAATTACGCCGTCGCACCGGTGTTTTGGTGCCCATCGACGAGTTCGACCTGGACAAACTGCCGCGACATCTGCGGATGACGTTTTCGGTCGAGTCTGCCGACGGTACCGAAGTCGCGCGCGGCAAGGACCTCACGGCGCTTCAGGAACGGCTGGCGACGACTGCTCGGGCGGCCGTCGCGGACGCGGTCGCCGGTGAGTTGGAACGGACGGGACTGCGCAGCTGGCCCGACGACCTGGAGGAGGTGCCCAAGGTCGTCGAGCGGACAGTGGGTGGACGTTCGGTGCGGGGGTTCCCGGCTTTCGTCGACGCCGGCGCGGACGTGGAGTTACGGATGTTTGCGACGTCAGCCGAGCAGGACCGTGCGATGCGACCGGGCATGCGACGCTTGCTGCGGCTGAGTATGGCGTCGCCGGTCAAAGCGGTTGAGCGGCAGCTCGATCCGCGGACACGCCTGACACTGAGTACAAACCCCGACGGCTCACTGTCAGCTCTGCTCGACGACTGCGCCGACGCCGCGACTGACGCTCTGGCGCCCGAACCGGCGTGGACCCGTGACCAGTTCGCCGTGATGCGCGATCGGGTGGCGGACAGCCTCGTACCGACAAGCCTCGACATCGTCGGCCGTGTCGAAAAGGTACTGTCTGCGGCTCATGACGTGCAGCTTCTACTGCCCACTCAGCCGCCGCCCGCACAGGCTGACGCGATCGCCGACATTCGTGCTCAGCTGGACCGGCTGTTGCCGGCCGGATTCGTGCGCACGACCGGTCGCACACATCTCACGGACCTCATCCGATACATCACGGCGATCGGCCGCCGCCTGGAACGCCTACCCGTTGCCGTCGAGGCCGACCGGCAGCGGATGAGACAGGTACACGCCGTGCAGGTCGCCTACGACGAGCTGGTCCACGCGCTGCCGCCCGCGCGGCGGAGCGCTGAGGACGTCCGCGACATCGACAGGCAGATCGAGGAGCTGCGGGTCAGCCTGTGGGCGCAGCAGCTTGGCACGCGGCGTCCGGTCAGTGAGCAGCGGATATATCGGGCGATCGACGCCGCGCTCGACCGATGACCAAGCCGGGATCTGCTTGATTCTTGGGATCGGTAGACCTACGGTTCCGGTGGACTCGCTGGTAACGCCGCACCAGGCGGCGATAGAGCGAAGGACACACCATGAAAAGCGAAAGAGGATCCTCGCCGCAGCGCTGATGTCGCTTGGCCTCGGGATCGCCGGTTTGGGCCTGGCCGAAGGAACCGCACAAGCCCTGCCGGGCGCGCCGTTGCCACTGGGGTCGTGGCCCGGATGTCCGGAGAACAGCCCGGAGGGCCCCTGCACGTGGTGCCCTGGCGACCCGCCGGTGCAGACCGGAAATCTGCGGGTGAACCCCGTGGTGTGGGATCAAAATGTCTGCCACACCTATTGGTACGTCTACCACGGGCAAGGCAACGTCGCGTCGAACATCTTTGAGGGAGCGACTCCGCCACCGCCGCCACCGCCTCCGCCGAACCTGACTCCGCCGCTTCCGCCGGGGTGGTGCTGGTCGCTCTTCATTCCGACGACGAGCTGCCCGAACGGTTAATGCTGCGGCGTAGCGTCGAGCCCGTGACCGTCTACGCGCTGAACCTCTTCGATATCGCCGACCGTGACGAGTACCTGGCGTACTCGAAGCGCTCGCCGAAGGAAGTGGCCAAGCACGGCGGCCGGGTGGTCGCGCTCGGGCGGTTCCGGGAATCGGTAACCGGTGACATCGAACCGCGCGCGGTGCTGATCCTCGTCGAGTGGGAGTCCAAGGACGCCTTCGATGGCTACTGCAACGATCCCGAGCTGACCGATCTGCACGCCCACCGTGAAAACGGGTCGTCGTCTTACATCTGGCACCTGTTCGACCGCCTCGACGATCTACGGCCTCTGCTCAAGCCCTGACGAAACTCGAGTGCGCCGCGCCTCGCTGACGGGCACAATTTCGTCCATGGGTCACCTGGATGTGTCACGGGTGTCATATGCGCTGCCCGACGGGACGCCGTTGCTCGACGACGTCTCCTTCCGAGTGCCCGCAAGTGGAGTCGTTGCGTTGGTGGGAGCCAACGGCGCGGGTAAGTCCACACTGCTTCGTCTGATCGCCAGCGAAATTCCGTTGCAGACGGGCACCGTCACGACCAGCGGCACGATCGGTGTCATGCCACAGTTCATCGGCAGCGTGCGCGACAAATCCGTTGTCCGCGACCTCCTGCTCGCTGCGGCGCCGCAACGACTGCGCGACGCAGCTGCGGCCGTTGACGCCGCCGAACTGGCGCTGATGGAGGCCGACGACGAGCCACTCCAGATGAGGTATGCCCAGGCACTCGCCGACTGGGCGGATGCAGGCGGGTACGACCTCGAGGTGCTGTGGGACACCGTGACCGTGGCGGCACTGCACGAATCGTACGAGCCGGGTGAAGTGGCGGGACGTCGCGTCGCTCTCCGGCGGGGAGCAGAAACGCCTTGTGCTGGAGGCACTTCTGCGGGGTCCGGACAACGTGCTGCTACTCGACGAGCCGGACAACTACCTCGACGTACCCGGCAAGACATGGCTGGAAGACGCTCTGCGCGAGTCGCCCAAGACGGTGCTGTTCATCTCCCACGACCGCGAGTTGCTTGCGCGGGCCGCGACCGCCGTGGTCACGGTCGAGCTTGGCGCCGCAGGGAACACGGCCTGGACGCACCCGGGTGGCTTCGCCACTTACCACGACACCCGAGCCGCGCGGTTCGAACGGCTCGACGAGCTTCGACGACGATGGGACGAAGAGCACGCGAAGCTCAAGGCGCTGGTACTGATGTACAAGACGAAGGCGGCCTACAACGACGGGCTCGCGAGTCGATACCAGGCGGCGCAGACGCGTCTGAGGAAGTTCGAGGCTGCCGGGCCTCCCGAAGCCACGGCGCGAAAGCAGCGCGTCACGATGCGCTTGACGGGCGGCCGCACTGGAAAACGTGCGGTCGTGTGTCGGGATCTGGAGCTCACCGGGCTGATGGGCCGATTCGATGCGGAGATCTGGTTTGGCGAGCGGGTGGCGGTTCTGGGCGCGAACGGCAGTGGCAAGTCACATTTCTTGAGGTTGTTGGCCGCGGGGGGCACCGATCCGGAGCCCGAGCACCGACCGGTCCGCGATGTCGTTACTAGACACCGTCGCTCACACCGGCACGGCGAAACTCGGCGCGCGTGTCCGTCCGGGCTGGTTCGCTCAAACACACCAGCAGCCGCTGCTACTCGGACGCACGCTGCTCGACGTCCTTCATCACGGCGACGAACACCGCGACGGCCTGCCACGCGAAGCGGCCAGCCGCGTGCTCGATAGGTACGAGCTCGCAGGAGCGGCTGAGCAGACGTTCGAGACCCTGTCGGGCGGACAGCAGGCCCGGGTGCAGATCCTGCTGCTCGAATTGTCCGGTGCCACAATGCTTCTCCTCGATGAGCCGACGGATAACCTCGACCTCGCGAGTGCGGAGGCACTCGAGGTCGGGTCTGGCGGCATACGAGGGAACAGTCATCGCTGTGACGCACGACCGGTGGTTCGCGCGGCAGTTCGACCGCTACCTCGTATTCGCCGCCGACGGCACCGTGCGCGAGACCGACAAGCCGGTGTGGGACGAGCGCCGACCCGCCCATACGGCTGGATGATCAGGTCGAGGCGTCGAGAATCTTCAGCGCGAAGATGAGGGAGTCACCCCGCTGAATCCCAGCAGCGGGCTGACCGTTGGGATAGCCGTCGGCAGACGTCATTGCGACAGCGACGGTGGACCCGACCTTCTGACCCGTGATGGCTTTCTGGAAGCCCGGCACGACGCCGTTGAGGGGGAAATCAGCCGGGGTGCCACGTTCGTAGGCACTGTCGAACACCGTTCCGTCGCGTCCGTTGACACCCATGTAGCAGACCGAAACCGTGGCCGTGTCCGCGACAACGGGCCCGTCACCGGCCTTCAGTGTCTGCACTTGAGTCTCGGTCACGCTGAACGGTGCTGTGACGTCGACTCGCGGCGCCGTCGCATCGGTGGATCCGGTGACCGCGACGCTGCCGGTGGCGCCGGGCAGAGTCCATTCCGGTGTGCCACCGTTCGCAGGCGCCGCCGTTGGGCACGTGCTGGCTGCGGTTGCCGTTGCCGTGACCGGGGATGCGCTCACTTCGGCAGGGGAGGACGGGCTTGGCGATGAAGTATCCGTGTCGGAGCCGCACGCGGCGATCGTCAAGGCGAACGACGTGGCACAGGCGGCGAGTGCGACGAAAGAGGACATACGAGAGAAGTTCACGGGCGTCACGCTACAGCCGCAGTAACGATGAGTTTCTCCCGCCCTTGAGGTCCATCCGACATGGGAACGGAGCTTTCGCGCGGTCATCTGCCGATAAACGGGCTGAACATCTATTACGAGGTGTACGGCGAGCTCGGCACATCGAGGCCTCCGTTGCTCTTGATCCCCGGCGCGTTTATGGCCACCGACTCGATGAAGGCGTGGGCGGACGCCTTCGCGCGCGAGCGCGCGGTGATCATGTTCGATCAACAAGGCGACGGTCGTACCCCGGACACCTCGCGGACGATGTCGTACGAACAGTTTGCCGACGATGCGGCCACCTTGCTGCGCGCGCTGAAGGTCGAGCGCGCTGATGTGATGGGCTACTCGCAAGGCGGCGGGGTTGCGCTGCAGCTCGCAATCCGCCACCCGTCGGTGTTCGACGGCATCGGGGGCCCGACCGCCGAAGCGTTCGCGGGTACGCCCGTAGAGAAGGCATTCAAGGAGCACACGCCGAACGCCGAGGCCTTCGACGCCTATCTCGAGAAGATGAAGCACCTGAACATCAACGACCAGAACATCAGCGATGAGGAGATGCGTTCGATCTCCGCTAAAACGATGGTCATCGTCGGCGATGCGGACGGCGTGAAGCCCGAACATGCGCTGGCGATGTTCAAGCCGCGCGGCGGAGGCGACGACGAGGCAGCGGCGACGGGAGTGCTGCAGGAAGTTCCGTCGGCGCGCCTCGTGATTCTGCCGGCGATGTCACACATTGGTCTCGCGGGGGAGTCGGAGTTACTGGTACCGATGGTGGGCGCATTTCTCGATGACGTGCCACCGATGACGCCGGAGCTCTTCTAGCCCGCACCGCCCTGGTGGCAGCATTAGCGCTGGTACGGATGTAGTCGGCCGCGCGGATCCGAATGTTCGCCGCCAAACGGTGGGGCCGGCGTATGCGACCGGACCACCATGAGATCTGGATCTGACCGAGGGAGCGTCAGGACGATGAGAAACATGCGGTCTGTCGTCGCCGACATAATGGGCGAACCGTCCGAGGTCTTGCATCTGCAGGCCCGCCCGATTCCGGAGCCCGGTCCCGCCCAGGTCCGGATCCGGGTAACAGCTGTACCCGTCCATGCCAGCGATCTCCATACCATCCGCGGCCGATACGGATTCACCCCGGAATTCCCAGCCGTACCCGGAATCGAATCCGTCGGTGTGATCGACGAACTCGGTAGCGGCACAGACGGTCTGACCGTCGGGCAACGCGTCATCACGATCGGAGTCACGGGCACGTGGCAGGAGTATGTTGTCGCCGATGCCGGGCAAGTCTTACCTGTGCCCGCCGGCATGAGCGATTCCACAGCCGCCCAGCTCCTTAGCAATCCGCTCACCGCCGTGATCTTGACCGGTGATGAGCTCGACGTTCGACCGGGCGAATGGCTCCTGCAGACCGCGGCCGGTTCCACCGTGGGCCAGTCGGTCATCCAACTCGGGGCGCACGTCGGCTTCAAGACCCTCAACGTGGTCCGCCGTCGATCCGCTGTCGAGGACATCCTCGCGCTGGGGGGCACCGCGGTGATCTGCACGGAGGACGAAGACCTGCGCGAACGGGTAGCCAACATCGCAGGCCACGACGGCGTATCCAAGGCGATCGACTGTGTCAGCGGTCAGGTGGGTGCGGACGTGTCGCGTGCGCTGGCACCGCACGGCGAGCTGGTCGTCTACGGTGCGCTGTCCACCCACCGCCAAACCGATCCCGACAAACTCACCATCCCCATCTTTGCGCGCTCACTGATCTACGAAACCAAGACCGTTCGGGGGTTTTGGTTGTTCCGCTGGTTCACCGAGAGTCCGAAGGAACGGATGGCTGCAGCGATCGACCGGACAGTTCAGCTCGCCGACAGCGGCGCATTGCGCGTGCCGGAGGGCCAGCCGATCTCGCTCGAAAAGTTCAGCGAAGCCGTCTATTTGGCCGAAGCTCCCGAACACGGGGGCAAACCGCTGCTGGTGTTCCAACCGTAGAAGGCAGATGCATGCGAGTTCGGCCGAGCAGGGGAGGGACAGGCTTTCCGGTCTCAGCGACCATTGCATCGACGACGTGGCGAAATGCCACACATTTTGAGATCCCTGGGTAACTGTTCGGCGATGACCGAATTATCCGAGTCGTGCGTCGCGCAGAGCTTCCCGGCGTTACTCTTTGCCGATGATCGCGGGCGAGAAAGCGCCTGACTTCACTCTCTATGACCACACCGGTCAGCCTCGGACCCTGTCCGCGCTCCTTTCCGAAGGGCCGGTTGTACTGTTCTTTTTCCCATTAGCGTCCTCACCGATCTGTACAGCCCAGGCCTGTCATTTTCGGGACCTGAGCAACGAATTCGCCACAGTGGGCGCCCAGCGGGTGGGCATCAGCACCGACACCGTCGACAAGCAGGCCCACTTCGCCCAACAGCGCTCGTTCGACTATCCGCTGCTCTCCGACGCGGACGGCGTGGTGTCCGAGCTGTTCGGGGTGCGCCGAGGCAGGCTCGCCAAGCTGCGTAAATCCGTCATGGCGCGTGAGGCGGCCCGGCGTGGCCGGCACGCCCGGCGCCGTGGCCTGCTGGCCCGGCTGCTGCCGGTCAGACGGACCACATTCGTCATCGACACCGACCGCACCGTACTCAAGGTCGTCTCCAGCGAGCTGCGCGCATCGGTGCACGCCGACCAGACCTTGTGGTTCTTGCAGAACCGCCACGTGCCGCATAGTTCGCCACATGTCCGGGAGAAGCACACCGCCGCGCATCAGCAGTCGGAGGGCGGTGTCGAACTGCCACTCGAGGCTCCGGTCGAAGCGCTGAACACCACAGCGAAGCCGCCGCGCTGGCCGAGAAACGATGTGCGGGGCCAGATCCTGACGTGCTGCGTGCACAGCCTCTCGGTCGCAGAGATCGCCGCACGCCTGTCCTTGCCGCTCGGTGCGACGCGGTTCCTGGTCGACGACCTGGTGACACAGGGTTATTTGCGGGTACACGCCCCCCTCGGTGACTCGATGACAATCGACGAACGACGTGAACTGATAAGAAGGACCCTGCGTGGCCTACGAGCACTCTGAGGGGTAGGGCACCGCCCTCCTCAACTTGACATAATGTGGCTTATCGGCATTTAACTGATGTGAGTTGCATTTAGTGAGAGTGCTCGCACCTCTTGACGATTGGGCGATCCGAGCACGTCGCGACATTGATCTCGAGTCCTGCAGCCCTGACGGGCCAGCTGTATCTGTTGTGCAAACGCAGAGGTTGCCGTCACTTAGTGACTGATTCGGGTGTTAGGTGAAAGCTTGAGCGTGCCCCTGATGTCCGGTCATGTAGTCGGCAATCGTCCACCCCTTCTCCCTCTCACCGCATCGCCGTCAATACGTCACTGTGACGAATTACCTTGGGGCGCAAGGCTATTAGCTTGCTGTGGTGATCAGCGACCGCCCCCGCCGCAATCCTCGTAATCGTCTTCGCCCAACGCGCCGAAGACATCGCCGGGTGGCCTCCTCCCCTACGCGGAACTCGCACCTCATCAGCACGCACCGTCACCAGTAGCGCGACGTCAACGCATCAGGCCTGGCCCGCCACCACGGGTGATTTGGCGGCGAGAATCGGTAACGGCTACATAGTGCAAAGCATCCGCCGCAATGGCACTAACTTCATCGTCTCCAAATGCGTTTCTCCGCTGCGCCGCCGCAGGCCGCGATGCGGCGGCTTGGCGCGATCCCGATCACTTCACGCCTCCAGAACACCGACTTTCTCAGCGGCAAACGACGAGCCAACCCCGTTGCCACCCAAATAGCGATTTGTTTCACTATCAAGAAACCAGCGGTAGCCGACCGTCGCCTATATCGCTGTAATTCGCTGCCCAACAAGGGATTCTGGCTTTATACTCATATAGGCGCCATAATTGCGGTGGCGCATTTTCGAGACGTTCGCGCCGGTTTCCCGTTTCACAATCAGCTAACCCACACCCCGCTTTGCTCTTTTTGACGGTCCAGTCATTGGCCGGTTGAGGAGATGCGCTATGCAGCGTTCCTCCGCTGCTCGAGAAGTATTCGCGTCGGGACTACGGGCACTCCAGCGCGGTGCGGGCTTCACCGCGCCGACGAGCGGTTGTGGGTGGATGACCGAATCACGGGCGGCGAAACTTGGCTCAGGAAGCATTTTCTGATGTCGCAAACGACCATCTCGCACAGATCCCAACTGTTCGCTAGTGCGACGGTGATAGCCGCAGCGGGGGGTTCCTCACCGTCGCAGCCCCCGCGCAGGCGCCCGATGCTACCCCTTGCCCCACCCTGCGCCCAGTACGTCTTCAACGGCGATTTTCCGCCGCGTCCGCACAGGTGCGCGGCGATCTGGCGGGTCTGCTCGATATGGAAGCGCATCCGCTCCGCGTCAGGCGCGGTCAAGCCGATGTCGCCATCCAGTCCTGCGATGAAACCATCCAGCGACACGCTCATCGAGTAAATCACAGGCAGCATCAGGTCCTCCTCAGCGACTGAGGTGCGTTCGTGCTCACTCCTTCTGCGCTCGTTTTTGGCAGGTCGATTGAGCGCGTACACCGCGCTCCTCTTCAACACGCACCCGTACCACCTTTATCTACCGGCATCACCAATAGATGAATACTCGAGGCGGACCTGCTGATTCATTTGGAGTCATCTGCGACGGTCGCGGCCGCTTCCAGAAAACCGACGAACGCTGAACCGTCTTCTTTCCTGATGGCGAATGACGCGCCAAATCCATTTCTGCCCAAATGAAACTTATTTCACTAATCAAGAAGGGGGTGGGTTGGACTGGGCCTTCCCCACTGACATTTGTTGTGCAACAAGGGGTTCCAGATTTTGATTGGACCGCAGCAATTTTGTGGTCACACTTTTCGGGACTACGAGCACTTTCTTTGATTCGCAATCGACTAACCCAGACCGGCGTATGCTCCATTTGGCGGTCGAGCCGCCGGCCGGTTGAGGAGATGAGCCGTGGGGCATTCGCTCAACTACTCAAGAGCTACTCGTGCAGGGACTAGCAAGTGCTCCAGAGCGGCGTCGGACTGCGCCACGCCGATGAGCGGATTTGGGTGGATGACCGAACCCAGCGCAGCGAAATGTGTCGGCCCACGGTCAATTCCAGTCACGACCCGCAGCGGTGCGAGTTCCCGGCTGCGCCTTGAGTAAACCAAGCCGCACAATCAATCGAAAGGATTCCCATGTCGCCAGTAATCATCTCGCACCGATCCCTGTTGTTCGCCGCCGCCGCGGCGATAACCGCAGCAGGGTTCCTCACCGTCCCAACACCCGCGCGGGCGGGACCGATGCCGCCCCTTGCCCCACCCTGCAGCCAGTTCAACTTTTATACCGGGGATTGGCGTATCGAAATCATAGACGCACCCCCAGGTACGGGCCCCAACGTCATTCAAACGCACCACGGGCCAACCGCCGCGGGGAGAGTTCTTACCGACAACGGTACTTACTGGGGCAGTGTCACCAGCGGCGGCATCTATGGCCGCAATGTGGACTTCACCATAACCTCTACCGACAACGTTCGAAAACGCTACACCGGCACTGTGGGTGACGACGGCCTCGTCAACAATGGTGTCAGCAGTCGTGACGATGGTAGCTACCCTGCGAACTGGTATACCACAAATCCGCTGGTGTGCATTGATAAACCGACAACAGCAGCACCGGCTCCTCCCGGTGCGCAAACAGCTGGCGCCCGGTTGGCTGTCTCTGTCAATGGTCCAACAACATTGGCCGCTGGTATGAGCGGAACCTACAACGTAAACGTCAGCAATCCGGGGGAAGTCGGCGCGCCGGTCGAGCTGTACGTCAGCTACAACGGCAATCTGCAGCAGACCGGCCAGGTTACGACCGCCGGTGGCTTTATCTGCGACGTCCAGAACTATCCCGGCGGCACCTCATCGGTGCATTGCACCGTCGGACAATTTGGGTCGAAGGCGACGGCGACCATCGCGGTGCAGGGGCGGGGTTCGGCGCCCGGCGCAGGTGGGTTGGACGTGAACATCAACTCTTCTGACCCCGGTGCCGAGTTCGTGCAGAAGTCCCAAAAGCTGAACGTCTCAATAACGTAGGCGAACACAGTCCTTACAAATTTTGGTCGGGAAAAGGTGCAAGGAGCCGGGCCGCCGGTTGCTCTTAACAGGTGAACGCGAGCCCGGCCCGGGCGGCGACCACATCACAGGAGACCACCATGACCACCACGGTGCACAGCACAATGACAATGGCACTTCCGACCGGCGTGCTGGGTCTCGCCGGCGTTGTCGGGGCAATAAGCGCACTCGGGTTCATGACCGTCCCCCCGCCCGCACAAGCGGCCCCCTGCAGCCAGTACGGCTTTGTTGGGGATTTTCCCATCCAGCAGGCCAATCATTGGCAGGTGTTCGTAACCTCGACCGGGCCTACCAATGTCGGGGGGAAGGGCGTCGAAGTCAACAGCGACACCTCCGAGAAGATCACCGGGGACGTCAGTGGCGGCATCACCAACGGTGTCAACATCGACTTGACCATCCACTGGGCCGGCCATCCGGCGCAACGCTATACGGGCCGTGTTGATGACGACGCCCTCGTGCACTCTGGTCTCAGCCGTGACCTGACCAACGGCGATTATGTAACCTGGGTCTCCACGCGTCCGCTCGCGTGCACCACATCCGCCGCTCCGGCACCACAACCTGCGGCGTCGAACTACCGAATACCGATAGTGTGCCAGCACGGGGCCAAAATATCCCTTACCGCCAGCCGCTGGCGCGCCGGTGGCAACGGTAACCAGTGATGTGGACGTTTACGATGTCCCGGGTGGTAACGGCACCGTGATCGGCGTACTACGTAGCGGTCGGCAGGTGAAGCTTGCGGGAGAGGGCGGCCTGCCCGCCGGGCCCGGGCAAACCTGCAAGCCGAGCGACTGGTGTCATGTCGTCGTCCCCGAAGTGCCCGGTGGCAGCGGCTGGGTTTGGGACGATTTCCTGATTTCTTGACCGGGCGGACGCCACAGCTATGTGAACAGGACCTGCACGGCAATGATTACCCGTCTACGTACTTCCGCGGGCACGAAGTTCGGTTCGCGGCTAATCGATCGGCTGCGGGCGGCGAGCCATGGCTCGTTCTCGTTCGGCCTCGTAAGGGTCGCTGACAGCGTCGATCGTGGGCGGCAGAAGGACCGCGGTACAGCAACTCGCACCTCTTGAATACGCACCGTTACCAGTTAGATGGCCTGCAGCGGGAGTGCGGCCCAGTCACCGAGTGCATCCGAGAGGACTTCCGCCACACCTATCACCCCCTCACGCCTTCGGGCCCGAGTGCGGCCCACGATCGGCAGCTCAACGTCGCACGGGATCGAGCGGCCGGGCCATCGCGGCGCCGCCCGACCGCGCAAACGACCACCCGCAGCCCCTATCCGGCGCCCAGACCCCTTTCAGCCCCCTGGCGGTATTACGTCACCGTGACGTTTTACGCCCGAGATATCCAGAGTCCCAACAACTCTCATGACTAGACTGCGGCTGCCGGTACGCCCGAACGGCAGAGTCGAGGGTTGGATCACGCGACCTCCAGACCCCCTTTCGGGGCCAACACCCCCTCCAGCGATCCACGTCTATTTCGTCACTGTGACGTTTTCTACACGAGATACCGAGTCCCCCAACAACTCTCACGCACTAACCGGGCTCGGCAACCACTTTTGTTTCCAGAAACTCCTCGAAGCCGGCCAGACCCATCTCCCGACCGAGACCCGACTGTCGGTAGCCCCCGAACGGCATGTCGGCCGAGTACCAAATCCCGCCATTGACGTTCACCGTGCCCACCCGCAGCCGGGATACCACCTCTTGCGTGCGGCCGGATTCGCCGCCGTACACCGTGGCCGACAGCCCGTATGGCGAGTCGTTGGCGATCCGGACGGCATCGGCATCGTCGTCGTACGGCAGGACGGTCAACACCGGCCCGAAGATCTCCTCGCGCGCCACTCGGGCATCATTAGTTAGCCCAACTATCAATGTGGGTTCGACATAGAACCCCACCGGCAGATCGTCCGGTCGGCCACCACCGCAGGCGAATGCTCCACCCTCGTCGATGGCCAGCTCCAGATATCCCTCGACACGGTCTCGCTGCCGCGCCGAAATCAGCGGGCCACAAACCGTATCCGGGTCCGATGGATCCCCGACCCTGATCCGTCTCATCGCGTCGGCGGCGGCAGCAACTGACTCGTCATAGCGACTTCTCGGAACCAGCAGTCGCGTCGTGAACGCACAGCCCTGCCCGGCGTGCCGTGCCACCCCGACGGCGGCCCTCGCGCATGCCTCGTTCACATCCGCGTCGTCCAGCACGATGAACGCCGACTTTCCGCCCAACTCCAACAGCACCTTCTTCACGGTCCGTGCTGCGGCCGTCATCACCGCACTGCCGGTCGCGGTCGAACCCGTGAACGACACGAGGTCCACACGCGGGTCCTCTGCCAGCCGCGCCCCGATCCGGGGGTCACTGGAGGTGACGATGTTGACCGTGCCCGGCGGGAAGTCGGTTCTCTCGACGATGATCCGGCCCAATTCGGCCGCACACCAAGGCGTATCGGGTGCCGGCTTGAGAACGACGGTGTTGCCCGCGGCGAGGGCGGGACCGATCTTGGCGAGGTTGATCTGATGCGGAAAGTTGAACGGCGTGATCGCGCCGACCACGCCGTACGGCTCGCGGACGATCCTTCTTCTGGTGACCACACCGAGCGGTGCGGCCACCCCGGCGTCGGTGCTCCACGAATACTTCTCGGCGATATCGGCGGGAAATGCCAAATCGTCGACGGGCACCTGCAACTGGCCGCCGTGGGTCAACGAAATCGGCGCACCGACCTCGGCGACGGTGATATCCCGCAGGAGGTCGATCTCAGCGTTGAGTGCTTCTCGTAGCTGCCGAATGCAGCGCACCCGCATCGCGCTGTCTCGCGACCAGTCGGATTCGTCGAACGCGACGCGCGCCGCCGCAATCGCACGATCGATGTCGGCTGCATCTCCGTCAGCCGCCGTGCCGAGGGGCGTTTCGGTGGCCGGATTGACGGTGGCGAACGTGCCGCCGTTGCCCGGCACAAGCCGGCCGTCGATCAGCAGCGCCGTCGTTTTCTGCGCATCTTTCAATGTCATCGCGTCGCTACGAGCCTGCGTGTACCCAGTCGCGGGCCCGCAGCCGCCACGTCGCGCGGGCGTAGTCGAGTTCCGAATAGGGCCACTGCGTGACGATCCGCCCGGTGGGTGATCGGTAGTAGCTGTCGCACTGCGTCCATATCGTCTGCTCGAGGTCCGCCGAAATCTGCGCGTTGAACCGGCTTTCGGCCTCGGGACGCACGTCCACATAGCCGCCACGTCGCGCGAGCCGGCCCACAGCGCTGGCCACCAGGCGAGCACCGGCTTCCAGGACGTAGATGATGGAGTTCGCACCTTGGTTGGTGTTCGGTCCGTACAGCATGAAGAAGTTCGGGAATCCGCTGACCGCTACGCCGAGATAGGCGCGCGGGTCCTCACCCCACCGGTCGCGCAGCCGTTGGCCGCCGACCCCGACGACGTCGAGCCCGCACAGGTATCGGGTGGTTTCGAACCCCGTCGCCAGGATGATCACATCGACCTCGTGTGCGTCCCCGGACGCCGTGATGATCGAGGTGTCGGCGACGTGGTCGATGGGACTGGTTACCAGGTCGACGTGGGGTCGCTGCAAGGCCTTGTAGAACTTGTCCCCGAGCAGAACCCGCTTGCAGCGGAACGGGTAACGGGGCGTCAACGCGTCGCGCAGTTCTTCGTCGTCAACGTTTCCGCGGAGAAAGTTCGTGGACAGTTCTTGGACAGTGACCAGTTGCGGGTGATCGGGGGTCAACGCGGTGTTGTCGTGTTGCAGCTTCCACAACCGCCAGCGTTCTCGGTAGGTCGCCAACGGGTGCCGGCGGAAGCGGGCCAGCTCTTCGGCGCTGAAGGCGCGGTCCGGTTTTGGCACCATCCACGGGGGCGTGCGCTGGAAAACCGTCAGTTTCCCAGCGGCATCGGCGATTTCGGGGACAACCTGCACACCGCTGGCCCCCGTGCCGATCACCGCCACCTGCTTGCCGGTCAGGTCGATAGACGGGTCCCACTGCGCGGTGTGCATGACCTCGCCGGCGAAGTCGCCGAGCCCGGCGATGTCGGGATACCTGACTGAGCCGAACAACCCGACGGCGCTGACGACGACGTCGGCAACGAGCATGCGATTCGCGCCGCCGGTGCTCACCTCGATTTCCCAGTGCCCGTCATCGGTGTTCCATCGCGCCGTGTGCACGGTCGTGCCGAGCATGAGGTGGCGGCGGAGGTCGAACTCGTCGGCGACCGACTCGAGGTACGCGAGAATCTCCGGCTGACAGGCGTACGTGCGGGTCCATGCCCGATTGGGCGCGAAGGAGAACGAGTAAAGGTGGCTCTGGATGTCGCAGGCTGCGCCCGGATAAATATTCTGTCGCCACGTGCCGCCGACTCCGTCGGCGCGTTCGACGATCAAGAGATCGTCGATGCCTTTGCGCCGCAATGCGACCGCGGCCGCCAGCCCACCGAATCCCGCCCCGATGATCACGACTCGCGGCGCACGTCCGTGCCGGGTCAACGCCCGCAGTCGACCGGCGATGTATCGGCGCGCATGGGTCATGAGTGGTGGACGCCCGCGTGCCGGGAGATCTCGAATCCCTCCGGTTCTCCGTTCGTCCGCGACGCGGCGAGGATGTCGGCGTATTCGACCGGGCTGCCGAAGAAGAAGCTGCCCTGCCGCGTCTTGGCGTTCGCCTGGCCTTCGCGGTTGTAGTAACCGGGTGTGCAGGCCTTCGCCCGCTGTGCACTGGCGCCGGACCGTGCGACAACCGCGTCCACCCAGGCGGATTCCGCCTCGGCGGTGGCCTCCAACTCCGTTGCGCCGTTCGCCAATCCCCACGCGATCACCGATGCCAGATGGCTCGCCTGCACGTCGAGCAGATAGGGAAAGTTCACCGTGAAGCCCGACTGCGCGATGCTCAGCACGAAACAGTTGGGGAAGCCATGGACACTCAGTCCGTGGTAGGTGCACACGCCATCGCGCCACCTGTCGGTGAGTGTCAAACCGTCACGACCGACGATTTCGAAACCCGTGCGCCGTGAATAATCGGTGCCGACCTCGAATCCGGTTGCGAAGATCAGGCAGTCCAGGCCGTGTTCGGTGCCGTCCACCACAACACCGTCCGCGGTGATCCGTTCGACGCCCCTGCCCTGCGTGTCGACGAGGGTGACGTTGTCGCGGTTGAACGCGTGCAGATACTCGTCGTGGAAGCAGGGCCGTTTGCAGAAGTAGCCGTACCACGGCTTGAGCGCTTCCGCGGTGGCACGGTCGGTCACGATCGAGTCGACGCGGGCCCGGATCTCTTCCATCTTCGCGAAGTCAGCCAGATCCGCTGTGCGCAAACGCTCTTCGTCGGACATCCCGGCGATTCGGGTCTGCCGCATGACAAAGAGCTTCTTGACGATGCTGGTCCAGGCGTCGTTGACGAGGTCCTCGTCGGCTTCCCCGCCGGCTGTCAGCAGTTGGAAGTTCTCGATACGGCGGCGCTGCCAACCATCACTCAGGTCGGCGGACCATGTCGGGTCTGTCGGGCGATTGCCCCGAACGTCGACGGTCGACGGGGTGCGTTGAAAGACCAGAAGGTGGTTAACCGATTTCGCCAGGTGCGGAACACATTGGATGGCGGTAGCGCCGGTTCCGATGATGCCCACTCGCTTGTTCGACAGCTTGTTCAGATCGCGGCCGGTGTATTCGTAATCCCACCGGCTGGTGTGAAAGGTGTGGCCGCGGAACGCCGTAATTCCCTCGATCCCAGGTAGTTTCGGCTTCTGTAGGTAGCCATTGGCCATCGCGACAAACCGGGCTCGCATCGCGTCGCCGTGATGAGTCGATATGATCCATCTCGAAAGTCCTGAATCCCAGCGGATCTCGTTCACCTCGGTCTGTAGGCATGCGTCGCGATACAGGTCGTAGTGTTCGGCGATCCGCCGGCAGTGGGCGAAGATCTCGTCGCCTTTGGCGTATTTCTCGGTCGGGATGTAGCCCAGCTCCTCGAGCAGCGGCATATACACATATGACTCGACGTCGCACGCGATGCCCGGGTACCGATTCCAGTACCAGGTCCCGCCGACGTCGGCGGCCTTATCGATCAGCCGGATGCTCTCCACACCCAGTTCCCGTAGCCGAGCCCCGGTGAGGAGTCCGCCGAAACCGGCCCCGATGATCGCGACATCCACCTCGTCCGACAGCGGTTCGCGCGTGAAGTCGGGATCGCTCCACGGGTCGTCGGCAAACCCGGCAAATGCTCCGGCGATTTCGATGTACTGTGCCACGCCGTCGGGCCGTAATCGCCGATCCCGTTCAAAGGCGTATTTCCTCCGCAGGGCATCTACGTCAAATGCCACGCGGCGGCCTCCACCCGGGTCCAGCTAATGACTGTCCCCGGAATCTTGAACCAAATGCCCGAATCTGGCAAGGATCGCTCGGATTCCCGAAACGAGTCCCGAGATCGGCCCAGCCACACCGGGACTGTCCTATGGTCAGGGCATGAGGTGGATCTGGACGGCGCCGAGATGACCTCCGCTGACGGCCTCACCACGTCGACCACGGTCGCGCGCCGTCCACCTGGCCCGCGCGCGATATCCCCGCTCCGCCCGCTCGTTGCGGCCGCATGCGGTGCCGGTTACCTGGTCGCCGGAAACTGGCTGGTGCGACGCCTGTTCGACACCTACGGGCCGGTGGTGTCGATCCCGCTGCCCGGCATACCCGTCGTTCTGATCAAGGATCCGGAGCTGGTCAAGCAGGTATTCACCGAGAAGCCGGACATCTTGTTGGGCGGTCGTGGGGTGCGTCCGTCTGCCCTCATCTACGGCACGGGGTCGATGTTCGTCCAAGACGAACCCGAGCACCTGCGACGCCGCAAGCTGTTGACTCCCTCGCTGCACGGCAAGGCGCTGGAGAATTACCGGCCGATCATCGAGGACAGCACGCGACTCGCGCTCGCCGGCTGGCCGACGGACGAGCCGTTCACCATGTTGCGCGCGGCGCGCGATCTGGCCCTCGACGTCATCGTCCGCGTCATGTTCGGCGTAGAGGACCGCGAAGAGCGCACCCGGCTCGGCCGTCCCTTCGAGACCCTGCTCGATCTGGGGTCCTCGGAGCAACTCATTCTTCGCGTCGCTCTTCACTCGCTGGGGGGTTTGAGACGCTGGCCCAAGCTCGACCGCGCAAACCAGGCAATCGACGAACTGCTGGCGCCGATGATCGATGCGCGGCGTCAGGACCCCGATCTGGCTGACCGCACCGACATCATGTCGCTGTTGCTCACCACCCGAAGCGAGGACGGCGAGTCCCTGACGGACAAGGAGATCCGGGACGACCTGGTCACCTTGATGCTGGCCGGACACGAAACGACCGCAACCACGCTGGCCTGGATGATGGACCTGCTGCTGCACCACCCCGATGCGCTCGCGAATGTCAGTGCCGAGGCAGAAGCGGCCGAATCCACGAGGTATGCCGAAGCCGTTGTGCACGAGACGCTGCGCATTCGGCCCCCCTCCCCCTTCACCGGCAGATACACCGCGGGCGACTACCGCCTCGGTGAATACACCGTGCCTGCCGGTACCCGGATCGTCCCGCACATCGGCGAGGTCAACCTCAACGCCGAAACCTATGACCATCCATACGAATTCCGGCCGGAGCGATTCCTGGACTCCAGTCCGCCGACCTACGCTTGGATTCCGTTCGGCGGCGGCATCAAACGTTGCCTGGGCGCAAGCTTCAGCCTTCTCGAGCTGACGGTGATGCTCCAAACACTTCTGCGATCCGGACGTTTCGAAGCCGTGCACAAGGACCAGGACCGACAGGCTCGACGCGGGATCGTGTTGCTTCCCCATCGCGGAGTCGAGGTCCGCTACCGGTCATAATCGTCCGACTGTTTGCCGAGACGAAGGAGTCCGCATGCACATCGACCCGGCCGCGACAGCGTGGCTGCTCGCCTCTACCGCACTGGTCCTCTTGATGACACCCGGCCTGGCCATCTTTTACGGCGGTATGGTCCGGTCGACGGGCGTGCTGAACATGATCATGATGTGCTTCGTCTCGATCCCCGTGGTCACCATCGTGTGGTTGCTTGCCGGGTACACGCTGGCGTTCGGCAACGACGCCGGCGGCGGCCTGATCGGCAACTTGGATCACGTGGGGCTGCTGGGCATCGACCCGACCACGGTTCGGTCCAACGTTCCCGAGCTTCTGTTCCTGACCTTTCAGTTGGGCTTCGCAATTGTCACGGCCGCGCTCATCTGCGGCGCCATTGCCGATCGGGCGAGGTTCTCGGCATGGATGATCTACACCGCGGTGTGGACCGTCGCGATCTACGCACCTGTCGCCCATTGGGTATGGGGACCCGACGGCTGGCTCGCATCGTTGGGCACGGTCGACTACGCGGGCGGACTCGTCGTCGAGATCGTGTCGGGTTCGTCGGCACTGGCGTTGGCGCTCGTACTCGGTCCGCGGATCGGCTTCAGGTCCGAGGCGATGCGCCCGCACAATCTGCCGTTCGTTCTGCTCGGCGTGGGATTGCTGTGGTTCGGGTGGTTCGGTTTCAACGCGGGCTCGGCGCTCGCCGCCGACGGCAAGGCGGCCGTGGTCTTCCTCAACACGCTGATCGCCGGGTGCCTCGGGATGCTGGGCTGGATCGCCGTCGAGCGCATCCGCGACGGTAGGCCCACCACATTCGGTGCCGCCTCAGGCGTGGTCGCGGGCCTCGTCGCGATCACACCGTCGTGCGGATTTGTCGCCCCAATAGGCGCATTCGTCGTCGGCCTGGCGGCAGGTGTGGTGTGTTCGTACGCGGTCGGATGGAAGTTCAAGGCCGGATATGACGACTCGCTCGACGTCGTCGGTGTTCACTTCGTCGGCGGTGTGGTCGGCACCTTCCTGATCGGACTGCTGGCCGCCGAGGTGGTGTCGGGCGGCGTCGAGGGACTGTTCTACGGCGGCGGTATGTCGCTTCTCGGCAAGCAGACTCTGGCCATCCCGGTCGTTGCGATCTACGCGTTCGTCATATCGTTCGTCATCGGGAAGATCATCGACAGAACTTTCGGATTCCGTGTTCAGCGCGAGGACGAGATCTCCGGCATCGATCTCGCCCAGCATGCGGAGACCGCCTACACCGAGGGCGTCCACGGCGCGCCGCAGAAGCGGCCGGGGATCGGCTGACGTCTAACGACTACGAGTGAGTGCGCGATGGTTCTCTCTTCGAGATCTTCCAGTCCCTTCAACGGCTCGAGAGCTTCGACACGGCTCCGCGACTGGTCAGTGGCTACTCGACATACCAAGGGCCACAACCTGATTCCGCCGTGCCACTAACCTCCGGGGAACAACTGCGGAAACCATCTGTGCAAGCGCGGAAACATTTGCGACGGAGGCGCAGGTGGCGACTCGGGCCGCATGGTCTCGGCAGTCAACGGAGCTTGCGGGGCCATCACTTGTACTGTCGGCTGGTTCTGCGCCGTCGGCACTTCACTGGGTGGCAGTTCAGCCGGTTCCGGCGCCGCAATCCGGGGTACGGTCGCCGTTGTCGGAGCGGTGCTGACAGCGCGTGTCGGCGCCGCAGAGGTTGACGGTGCCTGCTCCGTCTCGACAACCGGGCGTTTCGCGTCGTCTGACACGGTCAGAACAGAGATCACGAGCAGCACCAGAAGGCCCGCGCCGGCCACGCCGCCGAGCACAACCAGGAAGGCGGACCGGGGCGACGAGGTTATCGAAATCTGATCGCTGACCCACTCATCGGACGCATCAACGACGTCGCCGTCACTAATCTCGCCGCGCTCGGCCGTGGTCGCGGCACCACTCTTGGCAGCAAGTGCGCGCGCCGCCAGCGCGGCCTCGGACTCGGCCATTCGCCTGTCGCCTCCTTCGATCCGAGCCTAGTTCGATGACGGCCTTCGACAACGTGCACGATAATTGCATCAGCTGCGTTTGGCCTGTGTTAGCCCGCGGTTGCGCTGTCCAGACTCGTACCGTCGGACTTTTTGTAGGCTCTCGACTATTCCGTTTAGCGAAGGTGACATTTTCGCCGGCTTTTCCATTCAGCGACGGCTCGGTGCAGGCGGTATGGGCGAGGTCCGCCAGATTCAACCGCGAGGCATGAACAACAGAACGAAGACGGCGAATGTGCTGCTGTGGATTACGAAGTTGGACACCACCGACGGGCAGAGCCGCACCAGAGTCTCCGACGTGACGCTGGAGGCAACGGGCTGCGAGATCTAGCCCGCAGCGGCGGCAGCTGCTTCTCTTACCGCTTCGATACGGGCAGGCACATGCTTGTGCCACGGCGTGCCCGCGTACGCGTCTCGCCATCCGGTTGACGTGAGCGCGTTCGGGGCCACACCGGGAATGTGCGTTTCGCCGGCGTCGTCGACGAAGTCGAGGCCCAGGCCGTTGGGCAGCGACGCGTGGCCGGCAAGCATCGCCTCGCTGATCTCGACACTGGCTTCGGCGGTCCCCGCCGCGGTGGTGATGCGTGCCCGCCCGCCGGCGACCAGACCGAGTGCCTGTGCGTCTTCGACGCTGACCCGAAGCGCTCCATCGGCGTCACGTTTCCGCCAGCCCGGATCGCGGAAGATGTCGTTGGCGGTGTAGGCCCGGCGCTCGCCCGCCGACAGCACGACCGGGAACTCCGGAGTCGTCAGCGCCGATGGGGCGTCACGCAATCCGCTTATCTCCTGGAGCATTTCGGGCATCTCCAGGGCGATCTTGTGGTCCGCGTGGGCGATCAACTCGAAGTCGTCTTCGTATTCGTGCACGGTGAACGTCACACCGGAGCGGCCCTGCAGAATCGCTTCGAATAGCGCGTTGCCGTCTGCATGGCCGGCGCGGCGCATCGCTTCGGGATAGGCCATCGCCGTCTTCTGTGCCAGGCCCCACAACGCGGCGGCGCCCTTGAGGTGTGCGGGCAGGCTCGGGCCCAGCGTCTCGTAGAGAACGAACGGGAGCGCCCGCGACATCGCCGGATTGGTGCTGACCGCTGCGAGGAACGCCTCCGCGTATGCGTCGAGACCCTCATCGGCAGCCTGGCGCAGAGGTTGTAGGTCGGCATCGTCGACGACATCAAGGGCCCGCATCAGCCGTGCCCAGATCTCCGGCTCGGGAAGGGTGCCCGGCAGAGGCTCGAGGAGCGGATGTCGAAGATGAAATGTGTTGTGCGGGAACTCCAGATTGAAGAACGTCGCTTCCGGCTTCTCGAACTGGCTTGCAGCGGGAAGGACATAGTGGGCGAGCCGGGCTGTCTCGGTCATCGCGACGTCGATGACCACCATCAGCTCGAGGGACTGAAAGGCCTCTCGGCAGGCAGCGGAATCAGCGATCGAGTGCGCAGGGTTGCTGGTCTCGACGATCATCGCCCGGAACCGGTCGGGGTGATCGGTCAGGATCTCCTGAGGCACCACGTTGGACGGCACCAGGCCGGAGATCACCGGTGCTCCCGTCACCGGTGTCCGGCCAACGCCACCGAAGGTGAAAAGCGGGGCGAACGACGAATGCAGATGCTGCCCACCGCGTTTAGCGAAGTTGCCGGTGAGGATCCACAACAGCTTGTTGAGGTAAGAGCATAGTGTGCTGTTGGGTGCTTGTTGGATGCCCAGATCCTCGAAGACGGCCACGCTGCCTGCGCCGGCGATGCGCCGCACCGCGGTGCGGATCAATTCCTCGTCGACGCCACACCGCTCGGCGTAGTCGGCAACCGGGATCTGCCGCAGCGCGTCTCGGACGGCGTCAGCGCCCTTCACATGCTCTGCGAGAAACTCCTCGTTGCAAAGGTTTTCCTGCACCAGCACCGCGGCCATCGCCGACAGGCACCACGCGTCCGTGCCGGGCCGCACCCGCAGGTGGAAATCGGCCATCTTGGCGGTATCGGTGATCACCGGATCGATGACGATCATCGAGCGCGCCGGATCCTTGGCGATCTCGTTGAGAACGGTTCGCGCCCGCGGAAAGCTTTGCGACATCCACGGGTTCTTTCCGATGAAAACGGAGACCTCGGCGTGCTCGAACTCTCCCCGCGTATGCCCGCCGTAGAGATGCGCGTCGACCCATGCTTCGCCGGTCTTCTCCTGCGCCAACGCATTCGACCGATAGCGGGCCCCGATCGACTTGAGAAACGCTCCCGCGTAGCCCCCGCCCAGGTGGTTTCCCTGGCCGCCACCGCCGTAGTAGAAGATCTTGTCGCCGCCGTACGTGTCGCGGATGTGCTTGAAGCCGTCGGCGATCTCGGTGATCGCGGTGTCCCAGTCGATTTCCTCAAAGCTGCCGTCGGGCCGTCGGCGCATCGGAGACGTGAGCCTGCTGCGGTTGTTCTGGTAGTGATCGAGCCGCAGCGCCTTGTTACAGGTATAGCCCTGCGACGCCGGGTGCTCCTTGTCGCCGCGGATCTTGGCGAGGGTGCGGCCCTCGAGTTGAACGACGATGCCGCAGTTGCACTCGCAGAGAATGCACGCGGTCGACTGCCAGTCACTGGTCATCGGGAGTTCCCTTCGGCGGTGGCGTCCTGCAGCAGTGCACGCAGTTGACGATGAACGAGATCAAGCGGTTTGACGTCCCGGGATGCCCGCGCGACGACGATCGCGCCCTCGATGGAGGTCGTCACCAACATCGCCAGCTCCTCGGCGCGCGGAGCGGCCACACCCTCGGCGAGCAGACGTTGGCGAATCAGGTCGGTCCACAGGGCGAACGCGGCCGCGGCGCGCTCGATCACCTTCGTCGAGTGTTGAGGCTCGTCGGGATCGCCTGCTTCGACCGTGACCGCGACGATCGGGCAGCCCGCCCGGTAGTCGCTGCGGACCAGCTGCCGGCGATACCCGTCCACCAAGCTGTCAAGGAGCTTGATCGAGTTCTCCGCTGCGGAGATCTTGCCCGCGATGTACGCGCCCGCGTACTCGGTCGCCTCTTCGAGCAACTGCATTCGGCCGCCCGGGAAGTAGTGGTAGGCCGATCCGCGCGGTGCGCCACTGTGCTTCAGCACGTCGGAGATGGCGGTCGCGTGGGCGCCGCGTTCGCGAATCAACAGTGCGGCAGAGACCACCATTCGCTCGCGCGGGGTACTGACCACGTTATATATGATGGCATACATAACGCGCCGATGGCTAGGGACCGTTCGGCGCGGGTGCGGTCAGGACGTTCGGGCGGCGCTGTCTTCGTCCGCCGCCTGCTCGCCCGCGTCCTCGGTGTCGCGGCGACGCTCGCGCAGCACGAAGGCCGCCAGCGCAAGCGCAAGGACGACGCCGGCGAGGACACCGATCTCGACGACGGCGCGGGCGAAGGCGGGACCCTTGTCGAGCAGGGTCGCGGCCTCCACGGACAGCACCACGATCTCCTTGATTCCGGCCAGGATGCCGACGATCAAGAACGGCTCGGCGACGATCTCGTGCGACCGAAGGCAGGCCCGCACGGCGTAGAGCAGTTCGACGAAAATGAAGATCAGCAGCAGCCCGTCGAGAACTTCGAGCATGGTCGTATCGACGGGCGCGTTGCGCAGCCTCAGCATGGTGTTGAACTGTGCGATCAGAAGCGCGACCGATCCGATGATCAGCACCAGCGCGATCCCCCAGTAGACCGCGTCCTCCAGGCGGCCCAGAACGCGGTCGGCTAGGCGCTGCCGATCCTCTTCGTCTTCCTCATGCTCGGCTTCTGACTTGGCCATTGCGCCACGTTACGACCAATTGGCCGTTTCGCGGTTTAACGTCGATGACAGATTCCTGACCGATTCCTTCTCGACATGTCACAAATCCGGCCGCAGCTTGCGTCTCGTGGTTATCAAGCCGACAAGACGCGGAAGGAATCGCAATGAAGGAGATTCTCGTTCTCGGTGCCGGATACACCGGCATGGGCGCGACCATGGGCCTGGCCGGCCGTCTGAAGGGTCGCGACGACGTCCACATCACGCTGGTCAATCCGCAGACCCGGTTCACCGAACGCCTGCGGCTACACCAGACGGCGTCTGGGCAGGAACTGGCCGATCTGGAAATCCCGGACCAGCTCGCAGGCACCGGCGTGCATTTCGTCCAGGGCTGGGTCACCTCGATCGACGCCGAAGCCCAGACCGTCCGCATCGACGACGCGCAGGTGCTGCGGTACGACACGCTGGTCTATGCGCTGGGCAGCGTCGCTGACACCCAGTCCGTTGCGGGTGTCGACGAGTTCGCCTACACGTTGAACAGCGCGCACGACGCCACAGTGCTTGCCGACGAGCTGGCTCGCCTCGGGTCCGCGACCGTCCTCGTGGCAGGCGGCGGCCTCACCGGCATCGAGTCGGCCGCCGAGATCGCCGAGCAGCACCCCGATGTCGACGTCGTCCTGTTGAGCCGTGAGGAGCCCGGGTCGATGATGGGCGAGAAGGCCCGGGCCCGGCTGCACGCGGGCTTGGCCCGACTGGGTGTGCAGGTGCGCGGCGACACCGACATCGTGAAGGTCATGGCGGACGGTGTGGCGCTCGCCGATGGCGAAGTCGTTGCCGCACAAGCGGTGTTGTGGACCACGGGAGTTCGCGTATCGCCGTTGGCCGAGGCCGCCGGCCTGCATGTCGATGACCATGGCCGCATCGTCACCGACGAGTCACTGCGCTCGGTGTCGCATCCGACCGTCTACGCGGTCGGCGATGCGGCCGCGATCCGGCAGAGCTACGGCGTCATACACGGCACCTGTCAGAGCGGCATCCCGACCTCCCTGCACGCCGCGGCCTCGATAGTGCGCGAGTTGAACGGCAAGCAACCCAAGCGATTCCGCTTCGGCTACATCCACCAGCCCGTGAGCCTCGGCCGAGGAGATGCTGTCATCCAGTTCACCCACGCCGACGACAGTCCGGGCCGCTTCTACCTTTCCGGCCGGCTGGCGGTGGCGTACAAAGAAACAGTGAGTTCCAGCCCATGGACCACCTACCGGCTGATCAGGGCGCTGCCGGGCATCGGATCGATGACATGGCGCCGCGGTGGCGGGTCGAACCAGTGAGCATCGACGAGCGGACCTTCTCCGAGCATCGGAAGTTGTTGTTCGCCATCGCGTATCGACTCCTCGGGTCTGCGGCAGACGCAGAAGACGTCGTCCAGGATGCCTGGTTCAAATGGTCGGGGGCCGATCGTTCCCGGGTCTCCGATCCGAAGGCCTACCTTGCCCGGATCGTGACCAACCTGGCGATCGAGCGGCTCCGGTCGACCCGTCGCCAGCGGGAGACGTACGTGGGGCCGTGGCTGCCCGAACCCATCCTGACCGAAACCGATGCCGCCGAGGACGTGGCGGTCGCCGAATCGGTGTCGCTGGCGATGCTGGTGGTGCTGGAGACCCTGAGCCCCTTGGAACGCGCCGTGTTCGTGCTCAAGGAGGTCTTCGACTTCTCCTACGCCGAAATCGCTGACGCCGTGGACCGTTCGGAGTCGGCAGTACGCCAGGCCGCCCACCGCGCCCGCAACCACATCCAGGCGCGGCGGCCACGGTTCGAGGCCGACAAGAACAAGAAGCGTGCGGTCACCGAGCGATTCTTTGCCGCTACCACCGGCGGCGACATCAACCAACTGATGGAGTTGCTCGCTCCCGACGTCACACTGTGGACCGACGGAGGCGGAAAGGTTCGGCAGGCGATGCGCCCGATCATCGGCGCGGAGAAGGTCGCCCGGTGGCTTGCGGGAGCGGCCAGCCGGCCCTACGAGGGCGTTGAAATCAGTTCCATGACAGCCGAAGTCGTCGAAATCAACGGCGGCCCCGGGGTGGTGTTCAGCGGTGGCGGTCGCACCATCGCCACCCTCACCGTCGACCTCGACGGCGACGGCCGGATCGTCACCATCCACAACGTCGCCAATCCGGACAAACTGCACGCCATCGCCGATGGGGTGCCGCGCCTGTGAGCTAGCGTGGCCTGATGGCACCCGCGTGGCGGCTGCGTACCGGCAGCGCCGAAGACTTGGACCTCGTCGAACCGTTGTGGGTGGCGGTACATCACCGCCACCGTGAGAGCATGCCCGAACTAGCGCCGTACGTGAGCGAATCGGAAACGTGGCGTGCCCGCAGGTCACTGTACGAGGAGCTACTGGCAAAACCGGACACCCTGTTTCTGCTCGCCCTGGTCGACGAGGAACCGATCGGCTACGGCCTGACCCACGTCATGCCGGTCGCGGACTCGTGGATCGAGGACACGTGGACGACCGGTCATCGGATCGGAGAGATCGAGTCGCTGAGCGTGCTACCGGCATACCGCGGAAGCGGGCTGGGCTCAGAACTGCTCGAGCGCCTCGAAGCGCACCTGCACGACCTCGGCGTCGACGACCTGATCCTCGGCGCACTCGCCGGTAACGCCGACGCGATCCGCCTCTACGAGCGGCGCGGCTACCAGGCCACGTGGCTCTACTTGTCCAAGTTTGCGGGCCGAGCGCGTAGCAGCCGGTAACCGCCGTAAAGAAGCAGTGCGACAAGGAAATTGACGAAGTAGGCAATGTCCGCGCCGTGCCATGCCTTCGCGACCGCGCCAGTGAACAGCGAGGTGTTCATGAACGGCACCGCGGCGCCGTACGCGACCACGAAGGCGACCACCGCGGCGACGGCGTCGGCGCGCGCTGTGCGCTCCTCGGCGGGATTGACGGTCGCTCGTCCCCTAGTGCGAATCAGCCAGTCGATGACCACCACGGCCACAAACGCCGGAATCCAGTAGCTCACCAGCAGCAGCACATTCTGGAACCGCGACGCCGTGTCGCCGGAATGCAGCCAAAGGATCAATACGAAGGCGATAACCGTGACGACCACCGCCGAGATCGGCCTTCGGACACGCACGCCGATGGTCTGCAGCGCCAGCGAGCCGCTGTAGTCGTTCATCACGCCCGAACCGATGGAGGCCAGCGCGATGATGAGCAGTGCCAGTGCTCCCATGATCCCGCCGCCCATCACCGACCGCACACCCTCGGCGGTCTGGTCGGAAACGAGGTCGCCCGCGGCGATGCCGATTCCCTGAACAAAGATGTAGGCCAATACGATTCCGGCGAACGTGAACGCGAATACACGGGCGCGCGACGAGTCCGCAGGCAGGTAGCGGCTGAAGTCCGCGGCGTAGCTGGCCCACGAGATCGACAGGCTCAACGCGATCGTCACCTCGAGGACGAACGCCCCGACCAGGTCGGCTCCGTGCGCAGTGGCGGGCGTGACGACCTGGTGACCCGCAGCGAGCTTGAGCGCGAACACGACGAACGTGACGAACAGGACCACCGTCAACACGGCCTGGATCCGGTGGATCATCTCGTAGCCGAAGAATCCGACCGCACCCTGCACACCGAGCACGATGAGCACAGCGCCCCAGAAGGGAATGCCGAGCAGCACGGCGAGCGCTTCGCCGCCGAACAAGCCGACCAGCGCATCCCACGCGATTGACGACAGCCACTGCAGCGCCCCGGGAAGCACCACCCCGCCCCCGAACGCCATTCGCGAGTTGGGCAGCTGCGCGGCGCCGGTGCGCGGACCCCACGTCGACAGGTAGCCCACCACGAGCGAGCCGAGCACCGTCCCGATCACCATGGCGAGCATGCCGAGCCAGAACCCGAGGCCCAACGCGATCGCCAGCGCGCCGGTGAAGACGCCGGTCATGTTGACCTGCGGGGCGAACCAGACCGTGAAGAGTCGCCGTGGACTGCCGTACCGCTGACCCTCTCCGATCGGCGCGATGCCGTGCGTCTCAACGGACAGGTCCCCGGCGCCAGATGGCGACCGGCCGCTGAACGTGGGCGCGCTGAGCGCGCTGCCTGGTTGGCCCCCTTGTGACATGCACCCATTCGACCACGCCGTCGCCGCGTCGCCGCACCGGGACACAATCGGAAGAACCGAAGATGGGCTAACGATTAGAGGCGACAAGCATGAACGCGACCACCCGCACCATCGGAAGTTCCACCGCGGCCGCCCTCGTCGCGGTCCTGCTGGGACGGTCGGCCAACGGCGTGCGGTCGCGCCGTATCGATACCGTCGAGGCGCGCTACGAATCCCGTGCCATGAACCACGAATGGGGCTAACGCAGCGCGGCGAGTTTGGTCACCGACTTGCGGACCTCGGATTGCAGTACGCGCGCGACGAGTTGCCCGACCCGGGTGCTGAGCAAGCCGCCCTTGAGTTCGGCGAGAACGCGGAATCTCGACCCGGGCGCCGCGTCCTGCACCTCGATGGCCAGGTAGATGCGGACCCCGCCGCGGCCGGCACCGCTCATTTCGATCAGCCTGGGCTCGTCGTAGCGGCTGACCCGCCAATGGATGATGTTGCGGAACCCCTTGACCTTGATACACGACGACACGCAGGTGCCGGCTTCGATGCTCGACGGCACCTCGCTTCGCCAGCCGCCGAAGATCGTCAGCCATTCGTCGAAGCGATGCAGGTCCGATGCCAGCTTCCAGGCCTGCTCGGGAGCCAGGTCGGTCGGCACCGCCACATCGATGGTCGCCATTACGTTCACCTACCCCCAACAGCCGGGCTACGAAACTAAGCTGACGAGTCTCACGCCTCACAGCCGGCTGCCAGCCGCCGGCCGTGGTTTCGTCGCGGGCGCATCCGCGAAATCAGCCAGTCGGAAACGATGCAGCGCGAGTGATTCCATTGTGAAAATGTAAATTCGTTGCGGAATCGCTTGCGAACCGCGACGGAATCCGCGATTGTTTACCCCGGAGCTACGGGGGCTTTAGGGAGGATTTGCCCTGACCGGGACACATACCACCGCCGCAGATCAGACGACGGAACAAGGCGGGGCGCCAAGCGCAAAGGGCGGCCCTGTCGTCGAGATCGACAACGTCACCAAGCGCTTCGCCGACTACGTCGCCGTGAACGAAGCCGACTTCTCCATCGCTTCGGGCGAGTTCTTCTCGATGCTCGGGCCGTCGGGGTGCGGCAAGACGACCACGCTTCGGATGATCGCCGGCTTCGAGACGCCGACCGAGGGCGCGATTCGCCTGGAGGGTAAGGACGTTTCGCGGGTGCCGCCGCACAAGCGCAACGTCAACACCGTCTTCCAGCACTACGCTCTGTTTCCCCACATGACTGTCTGGGACAACGTCGCATACGGGCCGCGAAGTTTGAAGAAAGACAAGGCCGAGGTCAAGCGGCGCGTCGACGAGCTGCTCGAAATCGTGCGCCTCACCGACTTCGCGAAGCGCAAGCCCGCACAGCTCTCCGGCGGGCAGCAACAGCGCGTGGCGCTGGCCCGCGCACTGGTGAACTACCCCAGCGCGCTGCTGCTCGACGAACCACTTGGCGCCCTGGACCTCAAGCTGCGCCAGGTGATGCAGTTCGAACTCAAGCGCATCCAACGCGAGGTCGGCATCACGTTCGTCTACGTCACCCACGACCAAGAGGAAGCTCTGACGATGAGTGACCGCATCGCGGTCATGAACGCAGGCAACGTCGACCAGATCGGCACCCCCACCGAGATCTACGACCGGCCGTCGACCGTTTTCGTCGCCAGCTTCATCGGCCAGGCCAACCTCTGGGCGGGGACGCAGACGGGTCGAGCCAATCGCGACTTCGTCCAGGTCGAGGTGCTGGGAACCTCACTGAAGGCCCGGCCGGGAGAAACCACCATCGAACCCGGCGGGCAAGCGACGCTGATGATTCGTCCGGAACGGGTTCGGGTTTCGATGGACCCGCCGACCGGCGATGTGGCCACCGTGTCCGCGACGGTCACGGATCTCACGTTCCAGGGGCCGGTGGTGCGGCTCTCGCTCACCGCGCCCGACGATTCGCCGATCGTCGCGCACGTCGGCCCCGAACAGGATCTGCCGATGTTGCGTCCGGGCGACCAGGTGCACGTCAGCTGGGCACCCGAGGCGTCGCTGGTGCTGCCCGCCGCCGACATTCCCACCACCGAGGATCTCGAGGAGATGCTCGACGACTCGTGACGGTGCACTCCGTCCAACCGGTCCGCTTTGCCCCCTTGAAATCCACGAAAGGCACAGTCGCCATGCCCCGCGAAATGTTCACCGAAAACGATCTCCGAATGGCCGCCTCCCGTCTCGCTGCCAACCGCACGTCGCGGCGCCGCTTCATCGGCGGTGGCGCGGCCGCGGCCGCGGCCGCCATCCTCGGTCCGTCCTTCCTGGCCGCCTGTAGCAAAGGCGGCGGCGGTGGCGGAGGCGGGGCGGCAACGAGCCAGACTTCAGGCTCGCTGCGGATCTCGAACTGGCCCGCCTATATGGCCCCCGACTTCGTCAAGGGGTTCCAGGACAGCCAGGGCATCACCGTTGACTACAAGGAAGACCTCAACGACAACGAGGAGTGGTTCGCCAAGGTCAAGGAGCCGCTGCAGCGCAAGCAGGACATCGGCGCCGACCTCGCCGTGCCGACCACCTTCATGGCCGTGCGCCTACAGCAGCTCGGCTTCCTGAGTGAGCTGAACCATGCGAACATCCCGAACATCAGCAACCTTCGACCCGACCTGCTCGAGGCCAGCGTCGACCCGGGGCGCAAGTTCAGCGCGCCCTACATGTCCGGCTTCGTCGGCCTCGGCTACAACAGGGCGGCGACAGGCAGGGACATCAAGAGCATCGACGATCTCTGGGATCCCGCCTTCAAGGGCCGGGTCAGCCTGTTCTCCGATACGCAGGACGCGCTGGGCATGATCATGCTGTCGCAGGGCTCGTCGCTGGACAAGCCGACCGATGAGACCATCCAGAAGGCCGCCGACCTCGTGAAGGAACAGAAGGCGAAGGGTCAGATCCGCCGCTTCACCGGCAACGACTATCTCGACGATCTCGCTGCGGGCAATCTCGTTATCGCCCAGGCATATTCGGGCGATGTCGTGCAGCTGCAGGCGGACAACCCCGATGTGCAATTCGTGATTCCCGAATCGGGTGGCACGACGTTCGTCGACACCATGGTGGTCCCGTACACGACGCAGCATCAGGACTGGGCCGAGAAGTGGATCAACTACATCTACGATAGGCCCAACTACGCGAAGTTGGTGTCGTTCGTCCAATACATTCCTGTGCTGTCGGACATGACGGACGAACTGGCGAAGATCGACCCGGAGTCGGCCAAGAACCCCTTGATCAACCCGTCCAAGGAAGAGCTTTCGAAGGTGAAGGGCTGGCCTCCGCTGACAGACGAGCAACTGCAGAAGTTCAACACCACGTACGCCGCGGTCACCGGCGCCTGACCCATGGCCGGTGTAGCCGCCAGTAGTCGACAGCGGAGCAAGATCGCGCCGTACTTGATGATCGCGCCCGCGATCGTGTACCTCGGGATCTTCTTCGTGTGGCCGATCATCTCGCTGGCGATGACGTCGCTTGTCGACCGCCGGCGGCTCGGTGTTCCTGCCCACGATGCAGTTCTCGTGGAACTTCGGTAACTATGCCGACGCGTTCAGCCGCTATCAGGACCAGATTTTGCGGTCGTTCCTGTACGCCATCGTCGCCACGATGGTGTGTCTGCTGTTGGCCTACCCGCTGGCGTACGTCATCGCGTTCAAGGCGGGCCGGTACAAGAACCTCATCCTCGGGTTGGTGATTCTCCCGTTCTTCGTCACGTTCTTGATCCGCACCATTGCATGGAAAACGATTCTGGCCGACGACGGCTGGGTGGTGAGCGCGCTCGACTCGGTCGGCCTGTTGCCCAGCGACGGCCGACTGCTGTCGACGAGTTGGGCGGTGATCGGCGGGCTGATCTACAACTGGATCATCTTCATGATCCTGCCGCTCTACGTGAGCCTCGAGAAGATCGATCCGCGGCTGATCGAGGCGACAAAGGACCTGTACTCGTCGAACACCCGCAGCTTCACCAAAGTGATTATGCCGCTGTCGATGCCGGGAGTCTTCGCCGGAAGCCTGTTGGTGTTCATCCCCGCCGCGGGTGACTTCATCAACGCCTCGTACCTGGGCAGCACGCAGACCACGATGATCGGCAACGTGATCCAGCAGCAGTTCCTGGTGGTGAAGGACTATCCCGCGGCCGCCGCGCTCAGCATGGTCCTGATGTTGATCATCCTTGTCGGGGTGTTGGCTTACACCCGTGCGCTGGGGACCGAGGATCTGGTATGACGACACAGGCCGGTGCTGCGGTGGCGAAGGCGGCCGAAGAAGCAGACAAGGCCCCGAAAACCGTTAAGGGAAGCCCGAAGTGGGGCGACATCGTACTGCGGGTCGTCGCCGGTTTGGTGCTGCTCTACCTGTTCCTGCCGATCTTCGTCATCATCCTGTTCTCGTTCAACGACCCGAAGGGCAAGTTCAACTACAGCTGGCAGGGCTTCACCCTGAAGAACTGGCTCGACCCGTTCAAGTACCCGTCGCTCACCCACGCGTTGAAGCTCAGCATCAATGTCGCGGCGGTGTCCACCGTGATCGCACTGGTACTCGGCACACTGGTCGCCATCGCCCTTGTCCGGCAACGGTTCCGGGGCAGTCAGGCGGTCGACACCTTCCTGGTGCTGCCGCTGACCGCGCCCGAGGTCGTGATGGGCGCATCGCTGCTGGTGCTGTTCCTGGATCTGGGCTGGGCGACCGGATACGTGACGATTCTGTTGGCACACATCGCCTTCGAGGTGAGCTTCATCGCGATGACCGTGCGGGCCCGAATGCGTGGCTTCGACTGGACACTCGAGGACGCGTCGATGGACCTGGGCGCCGGTCCGGCCCGCACGTTCTTCAAGGTGACGCTGCCGCTGATCGTCCCAGGCATCGTCGCGGCGGGGATGTTGTCGTTCGCACTGTCGCTCGACGACTTCATCATCACCTACTTCGTCAGCGGGTCATCGGTGACCTACCCGCTGTACGTCAACGCGTCGGTGAAGGCTTCGGTACCGCCGCAGATCAATGTGCTCGCCACGGCCATCCTGCTGATCAGCCTGATCCTGCTGGGCGTGGGAACGCTGTACCGCCGCAAGCGAATAGAGGCCTGAGCTACCTCAGGGGGCAACCCGCACGGTCACCGAGACACGGCCCTTGGCGTCCCTGTTGGCGACTGCGTGCCCAGTGCGATCCCGCCCGTCAAGATTCAGCAGCGTGATCGGTCCGCCGTCGCCGAGGAAGTTGCGCCACCAGTTCTTGGCGTCCGCTGCCCCCACTCCGATCGTCAGGTCGGGCCCGGTGCGTCGATAACCGACTGGAATCTGGAACGACTTGCCGGAGCGTCTGCCGGTGTAGCGGATCTCGATGAGGCCGCGCCGAACGAATCTACCGATCACCGGAGCGTTGATGAGTCCGACGAACCCCTTGTTGACTACGTCCACGAGTGGCGAGTTGAAGATGCCGCGAGCCATGTCGTCCAACCTACCAACCAGCCATTCGTCGACTGTTACGCTCGCGCCGTGGCAAACGCGGGCGGCCCGATGCCCTGGTGGCAAATCATCGCAGTCCTGATCGTCGTCGCGATTGTCGTCGGTCTCGGTGTGGGGCTGTTGGGCTCGACACTGGGCTTCTCGACCAGTTGGAGCGCCGCCGCGATCGGCGCGGCCGTCGGGGTGTTCGGCGTCGCCCTGGTGAATCGTCGACGCAGGGATGAGCAGTAGCCTCAACCGATTTCGGCGGGCACTGGTGGTGACGAACGCGCGCCGGTGCGCGCAGCGCCGATGCCCGCCGCGACCACCAAGCAGATGCCGACCACGCCGGCCGGGCCGGGCACCTGATGCAGGATCATCAGACCGACAAGCATCGCGAATGCCGGTTCGAGAGCCATCAGCGTGCCGAACGCCGCCGTGGTCAGTCGGCGAAGTGCCATCATCTCGAGCGCGAACGGCACGACGGGCAGCAAGATCGCCAGACCGATTCCGATCAGCAGGATCTCGGGGGTCATCCGCTCGAGCACACTCGGTCCAACGACGATCGTCGAGACCACGCCGGCCACGGGCATCGAAACCGCAAGGCCGTTGATGCCGGCGACCTCATCGCCGACGCGTTGGGTGAGCAGGATGTAGCCGGCCCAGCACGCTGCCGCGCCGAGCGCGTACAACACTCCGACCGGGTCGACGCTCCCCTGCCATGGCTCGGTCAGCAATACGATGCCGACCGCGGCGAGGCCCGGCCACAGCACACGACCTCCGCCCTTGCCGTGCGCGACCGCCACGCTGAGCGGCCCGAGGAACTCCAACGCGCTGGCCGTACCCAACGGAATTCGATCCAGCGCAGCCATGAACAGCATGGTGACGGAGGCGGTCACCACACCGAGCACTACGCATACCGCAAATGTTGATCGGGTGAACGCCGCGGCGCGAGGCCGGACGATCACCAGCATCAGGACGCCTGCCCACGCCAGCCGCAGCCACGCGGCGCCCTCGACGCCGATGCGGTCGATCAGTGTGACGGCAATCGCCAACCCCACCTGCACGGTCACCATCGACCCCGTCGCCATGAAGGCGCCGGTGCGGGCCTGGTTGTCGGTCATATCTGCATTGAACGGCACGATGACCGTTCGCGTCCACGTGATTTTCCTGGACATATTGTTCGATAATCGTGAACAGTAGAGGCATGGAGATCTGGGAACTGGCGATCCGAGAGTCGGTGAGGCAGACGCTGGCCGACTACACCGCAGGAACCGACCGCAATCGAATCGAAGACGTCGCGGCCTGCTTTGCTCCCGACGGCGCGCTCACGTTCACCGGTGGCGAGCCGATGGTCGGGCCCTCGGCGATCGCGGCGGGGCTGGGTGCCCAGGTGAGCCGATTCGCGCAAGGCTCGGTCCCGTTAACCCATGTGCGCCATCATGTTTCGAGTGTGCGATTCGGTGCGGTGACTCGCGACCGGGTCGAGGTGAGCAGCTACTTCCTTGCACTCACCAACATCGGTGTCGACCACTGGGGCCGCTACCGCGACGTCCTGGTACCGGCCGGCGGCCGCTGGCTGTTCGCGTCGCGTGACGCGGTCGCCGACGGGTTCTCCGCCGACAGCCTGATGCGCTAGTCATGGACACCCGGCGCCTGCACCTGCTGCTTGCGTTGTCGCGGCTCGGCTCCATGCGGGCGGTCGCCGAGGCTCATCACCTGACCACGTCCACCGTGTCGCAGCAGATCGCCGCGCTCGCGAGGGAGACCGGCGCCCAGCTGATCGAACCCGAAGGCAGGAGGGTCCGGCTGACGCCCGCCGGGCAGCGCCTGGCAGACCACGCCGTCACCATTCTCGCCGCGGTCGACAGCGCTCGCCTTGACCTCGATCCCGGAGCCGAGCCGGCCGGAACGGTCCGGATCGGTGGGTTCGCCACCGGCATTCGCGTGTCCCTGCTGCCGATTGTCGCCGACCTCGCAAAGCGCTATCCGAAGGTCGAATTGGTGATCAGTGAATACGAGCCGCTCGAGGCGTTCGCATTGCTCACCGACGACGACCTCGACCTGGCTCTGACCTACGACTACAACCTCGCGCCCGCGTCACCCGGTGCGGTGCTGGAGTCAGTGCCGCTGTGGACGGTGCAGTGGGGACTGGGTGTTCCGGCTGCCGGCGCAGGAGAAAACGACATCGCCGAATACGCTGACAAGACGTGGATCGTCAACTCCCGCAATACCGCTGACGAAGCCGCCGTGCGGACACTCGCGTCGCTCGCAGGATTCACCCCACGGATTGCCCATGAGATCGACAGTCTCGATCTGGTGGAGGATCTGATCATCGCCGGGTACGGGGTCGGCCTGCTACCGATCGACAGGCCGACACATCCCGGTGTCCGGGTGCTGCCCCTGTCCGACCCGAAGGTGGAACTCACCGCCTATGCGGTGACCCGACGCGGCAGGTCGACCTGGCCGCCACTTCGTGTGGTGCTCGATCGACTGCGGCCGGGGCGCGGCGAGCGGTTACCGCGGCCCGATTGGCCGCGTCCGGTCGTGTGATCGGTCAGGCGGCTTTTTTCTGCCGGACCGCGCGTCTGCGGGTATCCGTCGACCACAGGTAGGCACAGCTCGGGCACTGCAGATGGACCACGGTGCCCTGGTTGCTCAGCAGGAACTGCCAATGGGTGGCGCAGTTGCGGCTGCTCTGGCAGGTGGTGCAGGCACGGCCGTGTTCGCAACCGGGGCACTCCAGCCATGCCCGGCGGGCGCGGTCGGCGGTCGGGTCAATCGGCAACACGATCGGCCGCCCGTTCCGGCAGCACACCAGCGCTGACCAGCTCGTCGTAGATGCGCTGCTGCTCCTCGTCGAGCCCGGAGTAGAGCATGTCGTACGCCCGGTTCTCTTCGGCGAGGACCGCGATCGGGTCCCAGTCGTCACCGATCGCCTCCAGCACCGCGGTGCGTCTGCGGGCCTCGTCCAGCGTCAGGTCGTAGGCGAAGTCGAGGTCGGCCATGGGCACCTCCCATCCTCCAGTCACGCGATTCAAGGAAGTTAGGGTGCCCTGCATGTCCGTCGAAAGGCAATGAATTACGTCACGCCAATGGTGCGAAATTCGTCACACTGGGTGGATCAGCCACTGCCGTTGGCGCTCGACGAAACCCGCATCGACGCAAGCCCCATGCCCGGGGACGAAAACCGCGCCGGGTCCGCCTACGTCGAGGACCCGGGTCAGCGTGGCCGGCCATGCGACCGGATCGGAGTGATGGTCGATCGCGGGGTCGGCGGACTCTTCGACGAGGTCACCGCAGAACACGACGGTCGGGTCCGTATCCGTCACGACGACGATCAGGTCGTGATTGGTGTGGCCACGTCCGGGGTGGGTGACCGTCACGCTCATGCCGCCGAGATCGACCTCGGCGTGACGGACAAGATGCGCGGGTGTCTTCAGCGCCGCGATCGCGAGGTCCACCTCGTCGGGGTCGGCGCCGTAATGCACCGCGTCGGCGTGAAGGTGTTCGGACTCGTGCGCGATCGTCACCGCGACTTCAGGTGCGCAGTACACCGCGCCGCCGGCGAAGGCCGCTGAGCCGAGGATGTGGTCAAAGTGATTGTGCGTCAACACAATGTGACTGATCGCGCTGCCCGTGATCTCTTCGACATCGGCCGTGATCGCGGCGGCCTCGGTCAGCGTGGTTCCGGTGTCTATCAGCAACGCGCCCGTGCTGCCATACACCAGCCCGACGGTGACGTCGAGAAACGGTAGACGGCAGCGATGGACGCCGTCGCCCAGCCGCTCCCACGCGAAGTTCACCGCTCAGGGCTGTCCCAGCGTCAGCGTCTGCGCCCGCTGATACTGGTCAAGCACCTCCGGCGTCGGCTCGGCGGTGAACATCGTGGTGATGCCGAGTGACCATCCCGGCGGCGAGTCAGCGCCCGACAGCGTCCAGGCCGCCTGCCTGGCGGCGCCGAGCGCGACGTACTCCCCCGGCGTCGGCACCAACACGGGCTTGCCGAAGATCGCGGGCGCGACAACGCGAATCGCCTCCGATCGCGCCCCGCCGCCCACCAGGATGATCCGCTCGGCGTCGATACCCTGCGAGGAGATCTTGTCGAGGCAGTAGGCCAACGAGCTGAGCAGTCCCTCGACACCGGCGCGGGCGATGTTCTCGGCGGTCAGGTTGCGGGCCGTCATACCGTGGAGCGCGCCTGCGGCATTCGGCAGGTTGGGCGAGCGTTCGCCCTCGAGATATGGCACCAGCGTGAGGCCACCGGCGCCGGCGGGCGCCGACAGCGCGAGCTGGTCCAATTTCTCGAAATCGACCCCGAGCATCCTGGCGACCGCGGCGAGTACCGGCGCTCCGTTGAGCGTGCAGACGAGCGGCAGCTGGCGTCCTGTCGCATCGGCGAAGCCGGCCACGATTCCTTCGGCGTCGTGTGGTGCGGCGTACCCGATCGCGCTCACCACCCCTGACGTGCCCAGCGAGACGATGCAGTCACCGGGTTGGGCGCCCAGCCCCAACGCCGCTGACGCGTTGTCGCCCGCGCCGGGACCGAGCGTGGCCCCGTTCGGTGTCTGCCCGGCGGCGTCGTGAGGGCCGAGCACCGTCGGCAGAACGGGCCGCCGCCCCCGCATGGCCAGCTCAAGCAGGTCCGGTTGGTAGGCGCCGTCTTCGGCGGAGAAGTACCCGGTTCCGCTGGCGTCACTGCGGTCGGTGCGCAGTTCGCCGATATCGGTAGCGGCCGCCAGCTGCCAGGTCAGCCAGTCGTGCGGCAGGCACACCGCTGCGGTCGCCGCAGCGTGCTCGGGTTCGTGGTCGGCGAGCCAGCGCAGTTTGGTTGCGGTGATCGCCGCGACCGGCACCACTCCGATCCGCTTCGCCCATTCCGCCGCGCCGCCGAGCTCGTCGACGAGTTCGGTCGCCGCGGCACTGGAGCGAGTATCGTTCCACAGCAACGCATCTCGGACCACTTCGCCGGACTCGTCCAGACACACCATGCCGTGCTGCTGGGCGCCTATCGACACCGCAGCGACGTCGTCGAGCCCACCGGCCGCCTCGATGGCGTCGCGCAGGGCGGCCAGCCACCGTCGAGGGTCCACCTCGGTGCCGTCGGGATGCGGCGCCGTTCCCGAGCGCACGGTCGCGCCGGTGTCCGCGTCGCACACCAGCACTTTGCACGATTGCGTCGACGAGTCGACACCGGCGACGAGACCCACGTCTGCGAAGCTACCCCGAACCCGGCGATGAGTTCGGCACTGGCGTCAAGTCTGTATGTGTATGCGAAAACTCGTGATCACCCAGAACATCACGCTGGACGGGTCGATCGAGATGCTCGACGACTGGTTCGACCCGCAACTACAAGACGACGAGCTGTTGGCGGAGACACACCGTCAGGATGCGCAGGCCGACGCGATGCTTCTCGGACGGCAGACGTTCGAGGATTTCCGTGGCTACTGGCCGAACCAGCGCGAGGATTCGACCGGCATCACCGACTACCTCAACACTGTGGCCAAGTTCGTGGTGTCGACGACGATGGCCGACCCGCAATGGCAGAACTCGACGGTGGTCTCCGGAGATCCGGTCGAGGGGGTGCGCTCCCTGAAGTCCGAACCGGGCAAAGACATCGTGCTCACCGGCAGCATCAGCCTCGCCCATACCGTGATCGCGGGCGGCCTGGTGGATGAGTACCGATTGTTCGTCTACCCCACGGTGCAGGGCCGCGGCAGGCGACTCTTCCCCGACGGCGCCTCCATTTCGACGCTGAACGTGGTCGAGCCGCCGAAGGCCTTCCGGTCGGGAATCACGCTGCTGCGTTACGGCACCCACTGAAACCCGAGAACAGGCCATTCGCTGCGCGCGCCCTGCCACAATGGGGGTCGTGGACGCGGAGCAACCAGACGCCGAAAGGCGCTGGGACAAGGACCGCGACGAGACGGAAGCCGAACGGCTGGACCGTAATTGGTCGAGCTTGCTGCAGGAGTTGAGGGTCACGCAGACCGGCGTCCAGCTGCTCACCGGCTTTCTGTTGACTCTCCCGTTCCAGCAACGCTTCACGGTGCTCGACGGCACCATGCGCACCATGTATCTCATTACCGTCGCGTGTTCGATCGGATCGACGGTGTTGCTGGTGGCACCGGTGGGTCTGCACCGTGTGCTGTTCCGCCGACACCGGCTGGATGCCATCGTCTCGGCGTCGCACGGCTTTGCGATCGCCGGGCTGTTTCTCCTCGGAGCGGCGCTGACCGGCGTCGCGGTCGTCGTTTTCGACACGGTCATCGGAACGCCTGGCGCCTGGATCGCAGGCGGCTGCACGTTGGTGGCACTAACCGTATTTTGGTTCATCGCGCCGCTGCCGCTACGCCAGAAGGCGGACAGGTCTTACTAGGGTTTGTGAACCGCTGACCGGGGGAACTCCCGGTCCATGTTGATCCGACGAATTGCGCGTCCCCTTCTGTCAGTGGCTTTCATCGGGCAAGGGGTGGATGCCCTTCGGAATCCGAAAACCGCCGCCGACGCGGCCCGGCCCGCAATGGACGGTATGCGCAAGCTGCCCGATCCCGTCGGCACCAACGTGCCGTCCGACGTCGAGACTTTCGCGCGGTTCAACGCCGCCGTTCAGATCGGCGGCGGCCTGCTCCTGGCGACGGGCAAGATGCCGAGGTTGGCGTCCGCGGCCCTGGCGTTCACCGTCGTACCGGGCAGCCTCGGCGGTCACATGTTCTGGACCGAGTCGGATCCGCAGCGCAAGGCCGACGAACGACGCGCTTTCATGACCGACCTCAGCCTGCTCGGCGGGCTGATCATCGCGGCCGTCGACACCGAAGGTAAGCCGTCGCTCGGATGGCGGGGCCGGCGCGCCGCCCGCAAGGTGTCCGACGCGGTCAGCTCTGCGCTGCCGGTGGGAGCCGCGTCGGGCGGAGCGTTGGCCGACAGCGCGATCGCCGAGAAGCTCGGCCACGGGCTGCAGATCGGCGCCGAACGAGGACGCGAGTTCGCGCATGTGGCACGCGAGCGGGGCTCCGAATTCGCTGAGGTGGCCCGCGAACGCGCTCCCGAAATCGCAGAGGCAGCCCGCGGACGCGCAGCCATACTCGCCGACGCAGCGCTCGAGAGAGCCCCCGAAATCGCCGACGCCGCGCGCGAGCGAGCCGAACTGGCGCGCGACAGGGCCAGCGATCTCGCCAAGACTGCGCGCAAAGAGACGAAGAAACAGCGCCGCCGCTTGAGTTGAGTCACGCCGGCGAGCCGTTTTCGACGGTAAATTGTCGCTCACCCACCATCACGGTCAGGAGCGACATGACAACCGATCCGACGCCCGGACAGTACGGCGACCCGACCGGCTATCCGCCGCCGTTCGCGGCGCATGCAGGAGGGCTGGTATCCCGGTTTTTCGCCCGCATGATCGACGGCATCACCGTCGGGATCGTCGGCTTCGTGCTGATCTTTGTCACCGACACGTTGTCGAACTACTGGGTCACCGGCCTGTTCACCGGCCTTCTGATGTTCCTGTACTTCCTCGCATTCGAGACCGGCCAGGGATGGACGCCCGGCAAGAAGCTTCTCGGGCTGCGCGTGCACGGCCCCGGCGGTGCGGCCAAGCCGACGTTGCAGCAGTCCGCGATCCGCAACGTCTGGACGCTCTTGCCGATCGTCCCGTTCGTCGGAGGCCTTCTTGCGTTCGTCGCGATCATCGTGATCGCGATAACGATCAACGCGAGCCCCACCAAACAGGGCAGGCATGACGAACTCGCGGGGGGAACCCAAGTCGTCAAGGGCTGACTGGCGTCAGATCACGATGCTCAGCAGGAGCACCAGAATCAGTCCGGTGACCGAAAGCACGGTCTCCATGATCGACCATGACTTGATCGTCTGACCCACGCTCATCCCGAAGTACTCCTTGACCAGCCAGAAACCGGCGTCGTTGACATGGGAGAAGAACAGCGACCCCGAGCCGACCGCGAGCACCATCAGTGAGACCTGTCCCGTGCTCATGCCTTCGGCAAGGCCGAGCATCAACGATGACGCGGTGATTGTGGCGACCGTAGCCGAACCCGTGGCGAGCCGAATCAGCACCGCCAGCACCCAGGCCAACAGGATGGCCGAAATGTGTGCCGCCGTTGCCCATTCCGCCAGTTTGGTACCTATGCCGGTGTCGACCAGCACCTGCTTGAAACCACCGCCCGCGGCAACGATCAGGATGATGCCTGCGACCGGCGGCAACGCCGTTTCGAGGCATTTGGTGATCTGATCACGCGTCATCGAGGCACCACGGCCCAGCGTGAAGATGCCCACGATGACCGCGATCAACAACGCCATCAGAGGACGGCCGAGAATGTCGAAAACCTGTCGCACCAAACTATTTTTGTCATCGATGAAGATGTCGGCGAGCGCCTTGCCCATCATCAGCGCGACGGGCAGCAGAACCGAGAATCAGAGTGATGCCAAAGGATGGGCGTTGCCGTTCCGTCCTGGTGGCGGTCTGAGTTCCCGCTTCGGTTCCGTCGCCGCCCGCCTCGGCCACCGCGACGCCGCCTCCGCCGTTGCGGGAGAAGTCGTCGGCGGCAAACCGATCCGGAACGTCCAGCACGACCCACTTGCCTGCGAGCCGACCGAACAGCGGACCGGCCACGATCACGGTCGGGATCGCGACGGCGACGCCAAGTGCCAGTGTGATGCCGAGATCCGCATGCAACAGGTCGATCGCGGTGAGGGGTCCCGGGTGCGGTGGCACCAGCCCGTGCATCGCGGAAAGGCCTGCCAGCGCTGGGATTCCGACGGCGATGAGGGACAACTGCGAGCGCTTGGCCACAAGATAGATGACGGGCATCAGCAGCACGAGGCCGATCTCGAAGAACATCGGCAGGCCGATAATGGCGCCGACCAATGCCATCGCCCATGGCAGCGCCCTGGGTGATGCGTGACCGACGATGGTGTCCACGATTTCGTCGGCGCCTCCCGAATCGGCGAGCAACTTGGCGAACATGGCGCCCAGCGCGATCAAGATGCCGACGCTTGCGGCGGTATCGCCGAATCCCTTACCGAAGGAGTCGAGAACATCGCCCACGTTCTGGCCGGCGACGATGCCCACCGTCACCGCACCGAAGATCAGCGCAAGGAACGGATGCAGCTTGGCGACCGTGATCAACACCACGATGAGCGCAATGCCCGCCAGGGCGGCGAGCACCAATTGCCAACCTGCCGCGACCGGTTCGGCCAACTTGGTGTCGGCCGCCAAGACGGTGAGTGCCGGGGTCATTTCGTCTCCTGTTCGGTTGCGGGCGAGGCTGATAGCGCGAGATAGGTCTCGACGATGGAGTCGATGTCCTGGTCGATGTCGATGGTGACGCCGCGTTCGTCGGACTGAAGTAGCTCGAGTGTTTCGAACTGTGAGGCCAACAGAGATGCAGGCATGAAGTGGCCCGGGCGGCTGGCCTGGCGCCGGCCGATCACGTCCGGTGACCCGGCGAGGTGAAGGAAGATCACGTCGGGGCAATTCCGCCGCAGCTGGTCGCGGTATTTGCGCTTGAGCGCCGAGCAGCTCATGACCCCGCCGTCCGCACAGCGCGCGGCCAGCCACTCCCCGATCGCGTCGAGCCACGGGTAGCGGTCGTCGTCGTTCAGCGGATGGCCTGCCGTCATCTTCTCGATGTTCGCGGGCGGATGGAAATCGTCGGCGTCACCGAACGGGACGCGCAGGCGCTGCGCCAAGGCGGCGCCCACCGTCGACTTCCCGGAGCCCGATACGCCCATGACGACAATTGGTGACCCCATACCCTCCACCTACCCGGTTGTGCTTGACGTCACACAGCATGCATCAATAAGCATACGATTGCAAGCCAGTAACGGAAAGATATGTTCTTAGTAACTCACAGCAAACCTATGACAGGATGTATAGGTGGCTTCGCCTTCAAACGTCGGCGCCTTGCACCGCAATCTCTTGACCGCTCTCGGCACCGGCATCGCGGCCGGGAAGTACGCGGCCGGGGAGGTCCTGACCCTCGAAGGAGTCAGCGCGCAGCACGGCGTCTCGCGCAGCGTGGCCCGCGAAGCGATACGGGTGCTCGAGTCGATGGGCATGGTCGCGTCCCGTCGCCGGGTCGGAATCACCATTCAGCCGTCGAAGACGTGGAATGTGTTCGACCCACGAGTGATTCGGTGGCGGCTCGAATCCGATGACCGCGCAGCACTTTTGGTGACGTTATCGGAATTGCGACGGGGATTCGAGCCTGCCGCAGCTGCACTCGCCGCCCGGCGTGCCGACCCGCACCAGTGCCGAATCATGGCGGCCGCGGTGTCCGACATGGTGATGCACGGGCGAGCGGGCGATCTCGAGTCTTATCTGCTGGCAGACAAGGTCTTTCACCGCACACTGCTGGAAGCCAGCGGCAACGAGATGTTCCGCGCGCTCAATGATGTGGTGGCCGAAATCCTCACCGGCCGTACCCACCATCACATGATGCCCGCGACACCGAACCCGACGGCCATCGAGCTGCACGACGAGGTGGCGCGCGCCATCCGGCTGCGCGACGAGGCGACCGCCGAACGCGCCATGCGAGCGATCATCGACGAGGCGACCGCAGCGGTGGCCGACGAGTTCTCCACCGAGGGTGATCCGGACACCACTCGTCGGATCTAGGGTAACCATCTGTGAACCAAACCAGGGACCCACGGTTGGCGCGTCGCTTCTTCGACCGATTCGAGCCGGTGCACGCCGTCACCTACTTCTCACCGGAAAGCCGGGCGGCGTTCGACGGTCTGGGCTTCCGCGGCTTCTGGATGGGATATTTCGCCGGCCGGTCCGCCCCGCTGGGCATCGTGCCGACCGAGGTGGTCACCGCGCTGTTCTACAACTTCGCCCCCAGCCGCGTGGCCAAGGCGTTGCCCGGCGCGTGGGAGATCGCTTCGCCCGGCGCCGCATTGCGTGCCCGCCAGGACTCGGCGGTCGCCGCCCTGCGACGCTACGGCGTGACTGAGGAGGCAGCGCAGACGGCTGCCGAATTGGCGGCGAAAGCGGCCCGCGGTGCGACGCTCGACGGTCGGCCGTTATTCGCCGCGAATGCCGCATTGCCCTGGCCGTCCGAGCCGTTGGCGATGCTCTGGCACGCGGTCACGCTTCTTCGCGAACAGCGCGGCGACGCGCACGTGGCCGTGCTGGCCGCGTCGGGGCTGTCCGGCCGGGAATGCAACGTGTTGCATGCCGCGGCGGGCCGCGTGCCAAAGGAGATGGTCATGCGCGCCCGGGACTATGACGACGACCAATGGCATGACCATCAGCGCGCGTTGGCCCAGCGTGGGCTGCTGGACAGCGACGGCGCATTGACCGATGCCGGTCGCGAACTCAAGCAGCGCATCGAGGACACCACCGACGCGCTGGCCCTGAGCGCACTCGCGCCGCTCGACGACGCCGAGGTGGAGGAGTTGTTCCGTGCACTCACCCCGATCGCCAGGGCGGTCGTCGCCGTCGGGGATGTCCCCGCCGCCACGCCGATGGGCCTGAGCCGAGACGATCTGGACGACGCGAGCGCTCATCTGGTCTGAGTCGCTCGCGGAAATGGCGTCAGCGTTGGTTCCGGTTCCATTCGACCCAGCCGACCCCAGTGCGGCCATCGTCGGTGGTGACCGTCGCCCATGCACGCGGAAAATGGCTCACCCGGCCGTCTGCGGCGGTGAGAAGCACCGGTGCGTGGCCCTTGATGTCGACCGCGGCGGTCAGGTCGCCGAATCTGATTGATGTCGTGCGCGGTAAGTCGTTGTCGCCGAACGCTTCCTGTGCGGTGACAACCTGCAGTTCAACCAGCGGGCCGTCCGGCGGCTGGACGTAGCCAATTCCGATCTCTGGTGCACCGGGGATGCGGATATCCACTCCATGGATATGCGTGCCGTCGTCGAGATGCAGTGCGCTCCAAACCCAATCCATGCTCCACCAGTCCCGCACACCCCAGGAGTGGTCGCGTTGCCCCGGCACGCTGTCCATGACAACTGTGCGACCGTCGGCGACGACGGTGCCCGATACCGTGCACGGGATCTCATAGCGGGGGGTGATGCGGTATTGATACGGCGTGCCCGCCGTTGCCCACACCAGATCCATCATCAGCTCGACGGGTCTGCCGGCTTCGCCGCGCAACAACGCGGCCGGATCGTCATATGCGTGACCATTTCCCCGCACCGACACCTTGTAGGTCTGCAACGGCTCGGTCGCGTCGAGGGTGAGAGCGATGGAATCTGTGCGGACGGCGCCGGGGTCGTCGGGCAGCGCGACCTCGAAGTCATTCAGGGCGACGGTCGGCATGTTCGGGCCGCACAACAGCGCGTTGATCCACGCGGTGTGCTGATTTGGATACAGCCCAAGCCGTATCCACCCGCCGACACCCAGCTGTGCGTCGGCGAAGTCGAAGTACCAGCTCTCGTTCCATAACGACTCCCCCGTCGCCGTATGCGGCCCCTCGTCTTGCGCCGACGGTCGCAGCGCCTCGGGTGCGGCAGGCTCGGGCAACGTCGCCAATGCATCGGTGTCGAGCACGTGCTGGGCATGACGCGCCAGCATGACCATGAACATCTCGTCGCCACGCTCGGTGCGCTCGACCAGCATGGATGCGACGAAGGCCATCATCACGCCGAAGAAGCTCTGGCGGCGAACGCCGTCCCGGACGTCCTCGAGACCGACGATGGCATTCGGCCCCAAGGCGTCGTGGTACGCGCGCAGCAGTGCGTCGTAGTTGTCTCGACGCACGTCGTCGGGCAGGGCGCAGCCCAGGAAGTAGGCGAGGTCGGTCATCGCCGGCCCCCACGTGACGGTCTGCCAGTCGACCACCGTCAGCGGCCGATCGGCATTCGCCTCGCCGAACAACATGTTGTCCAACCGGTAGTCGCCGTGCACCAGCCCGTGAACACGTGCCGTCGACTCCTCCTGGACGCGGTATGCATCGAAGCTCGCGACAAACCGCTCACACACGTCTCGATGCGTGGGGGTGATCTGGTCGCCGTAGCGATCGATGAACCCGGCGTACAACTGCGCGACGAGGGCCTGGTTCATGGGCGATTCGCGGTTGAGCCACTCCGCGTCGGCCAACGCCGCGTCGCCAAGGAGCGGCGCGTGCAGCCGGCCCAGCTCGGCCACCGCCAGCCTCGCCTGTTCGATTGTGGCCCCGTGGATCTCGTCGCCGACGACCGCGGGATCGGCATCACCGAGCAGGAGATGGAAGATGCCGGTCTCGGGGTCGAACCCCGCGCTGTAGCAGGGCGCGACGGGACCGCCGATGCGGGGTGCGATGTCGGTGTAGAACCGCACCTCCCGTTCGTAGAGTCCCAGCGCAAGACCCGTCTGCCTACTCGCGGGATCGGTGGCCGCGACCTTGAGCACGACCGACGCCGGTCCGTCTGTGCCGTCGGCGTACCCGAGCTCGACGCGGTAGCACTCGCTCATCTGCCCGGTGCCGATCCGCTCGGTGGTGAACCGTTCGACCGTGCCCGCGCCGACGGCAGCCGTCAGCCACTCAGCGGTCAGGTCCTGCGGGCGCTCCAACCTAATGCCCCGCACTCGTCGAGTCCGTATGGCACGTGTCCGGCGGTGTGCCGACGACATCGAGTGCAGGGTTACGGTCGAAGAACCCGTATGGCTTGAGCCAGAAGGACACCACGTCGACGGGCATCACCGGCCAGTCCTCGGGGCGGGTGATGTGGTGAATACCGAACACATACCACAGCACGACGTCGGTGTTCTCAATGCTTCGATTCGCCTTCGTCCACTCGGCCAGGCCGGTGTCTGTCGAGGATTGGTTGACGAATTCGCCTGCCGGCCAACGCTCGTCGGGACGGTTCGGCGTCACCCACAGATTGTGCCCGATGACGGTGGCCCGCTTCAACACCGGCGAGGCAGGGTCGAACATCATCGGGATCGCCCCCGTCGGCACCAGCTTGTACGACGGGTGGGTGCCGAGCCCGTTGACGATGTTGGTGTTGACGACCTTCCACGACCGCTGGGTGGCAAAGCTGACGTCCTGCTTTCCTTCGTCCTCCGTGCGCAGCGGCACTTCCCGCAGCACCAGGGACAACCCGTACGGGTTGTCCGGGCCCATCGGCTCGGCGTAAGACTCGGACATGTAGACCGTGTTCTCGCCGCCGTCGACATCGATGTCCAGCCGGGCTACCAAAAAGTGTTGGTGGAACGGCGCATACGTGCGCTCGTCCACCAGCGTCCCGTTCGGATGCGGCTGACCCGCGCGCCACCGGAGTGGTCACCATGATGCCGGTGGCGCGGATCTCGCACTCGATGTTGCCGTCCTGGTAGAGCCGCCAGTAGACGAGGTACTCGTAGTTGGCGACGGTGACATGGAACGAGACCGTCAACCGGCGCATGCGTCGCACCTCGGCGCCCGCATCGTGGTCGACGTGCTTCCACAGCACGGCGTTGTCTTCCTCGTGGATGCAGACGGCGTTGGTGATGGTGTACGGCTCACCCTTGCTGTTGTGCAGGACCGCGTCCAGGTAGCGGATCTCGCCAAGGCAGTCACAGCCCAGCTCCAGCGACGTCGTCATGAAACCCAGGCCCCACTCGCCGATGTCGAACGCGGTGCGCCGGTAGTGGTCCTCGGACGAGTCGCGGTAGGGCACGATCATCTCAGCCAGGGAAATCCGGTGTGCCACAGAGCGGGTCCGGTCGCCGTCGCGGTACCGGATCGTGTGCAGGGTCATGCCTTCGCGGTGGTTGAACCCGATCCGCAGCGACCAGTTCTGCCACTGCAGCAGGTTGCCGTCGAGCGTGAACGAAACTCCTTCTGGCTGGGCGAGGTGCAGCGGTTTGAGCGGCTCGCGGCGTGACGCTGAGCGGATGCGCTCGGGAATGTGTTTGGGCACGTATTCGCCCATGACGTTCGGTTCGTCGACGCCGCCGTTGTCCTCGACCCGCAACACCTCCATCGAGTTCACGTCGATGACGCAGTGCAGCCCGCTCACCGGATGGGCATAGGGACTCTGCCCCGGACCGTCTTTGCGCCAGGTGTCCGACCAGCCAAGCCGCCGATCGCGAAACTCCGGCGGAGCGACCGCGTCCCCGTAGGTCCAGGTATCGACGAACACCAGGTCCATGTCGGTGATGCCGCGCTTCTCTAGCGCCGCAATGAACTCGGGATGCTTGCGCACGAGTTCATCGCATTCGAGGAACTCGTCGACGGTGAAGTTGGCCTGCACGCCTGGGACGTGGTCGAACGACTCGACGCGGTCGTCGGGCAGCGACACCACGCCCTTGTAGGTGGCGTTGTCGGCGCGCTGCAGGCAGACCACTTCGGCACGCCGGGCCGGGACCGGCCCCCCGCCGTCGAAGGCGGCCAATTCGGTCTTCGACGGTTCGACGAGTTCAATGGAAGCGATCCGCCAGCCCAGGTCCGATGTCGCCGGCCCGCCGGCTCCAGCCCCGACCCCGTGCTCGCGCCGCAGGATCGCCGCTACAGCTGTGAACTCGTCGGCAGACAACGGATCCAATGGGTAGTTCACCCGATCACGCAATCACATCAGCCGAGTCCGCGCAGGAAGTTCGGCCCCGCCGTCAGTCCCGACTAGCGTGCCGCCAACAAGAAGCCTTCCCAAGCCTGTCGACGGTGGGAGTGCGGGTCGTGCTCGACCCGGGATCGGCGATCGAACACCATGACCGAACGCTCGGGATGGTGGTAGCCGGGCCAACCCTCGCCGGGCACCCCGGTGCGGCTGAACTCCCGCCACCGGGTCTGCACGTCGTCGCTGACCCGCCGCGCGGAGCGCCCGTCGGCAGCCGCGGTGAGCAGCGAGCCGAACCTGGTGCGGTATACGTCGAAGACGGCGAACAGTTCGGTGCCATGGGTAGCTCCGAGCCCCGACCAGTGCAGCGCGCGAGGCGCATAATCGTAGCGATACCGGTAGGTCGGCGCATGAAGGCTATGCGCTTCGGCTAATTGCCATGCGGCCGTACCGAATGCGAAGTCACCACCGAGACGGATGCAGGCACCCGTGTCCGGGTAGCCCGGGTAGGCCGCAGTGATGCGTTCGCGATGGTGGGGTTCCAGGCCGGCCAGCAGGTGCTCGATCATCGATTCGTTCGTCGGCAGCAGCTTCAGCCACCGGGTGAACAGCCTGCCTTCGTGGGCATTGGTCCCGACGATGAGCGGCACGCGATGCGCGGTGCCGTCCCTCATCGCCTCGACCGGTCCGCGCGGTAGGTAGTCGGTGCCGCTGGTCGGGCCCACGGCGAACGCGCCGAGCATGTCGGTTTGTCCGCGAAGGAGTTCGTCGAGCGCGTTCACCAGGTCGGCCGGGCGGGCCGTAATCAGGGTCTGAGCGGCGTCCGCAGTATTGGCCCCGAGGAGCTCGGCGAACTGGTTCGCGTATTCAGCCGCCACCTCGGGCGTCGCGACCATGCCGCTGGCCGGGCTTTCCGAGATAGCCTGGTGGAAAAGGCCTTTCGCTGCTGGCACTGCGAGCAGTGTGGCGACGGCCTGTGCGCCTGCGCTCTCGCCGAAGATCGTCACGTTGTCGGGGTCACCGCCGAAGGCCGCGATGTTGTCACGCACCCAACGCAATGCCATTACCAGGTCACGCAGGAACAGGTTGTCCTCGATGGTGACGTCGCGGGTCGACAGCGATGACAGGTCGAGACAGCCAAGCGCACCGATTCGGTAGTTGACCGATACATAGACACAGCCTTTGCGCGCCAGCGCTGCGCCGTCGTAGATCGGTGTTGCCGAGCTGCCGAGCATATAGCCGCCGCCGTGGATGAATACCATCACCGGCATCGGTTCGTCGCGGCGCCTTTTCGGCGTGGTGACGTTCAGGGTCAGGCAGTCCTCCCCCATCGACTGGTACTTGCCGACGCCCAGCGCGGTGTACATGCGTTGCTGTGGGGCGCAGTTCCCGAACGCGTGGCAGTGGCGCACACCCGGCCACGGCTGCACCGGCCGCGGCGCCTTGAACCGCAGTGGACCCACTGGCGCCTGTGCGTAGGGAATGGACCGCCACCGGTGTACACCGTCGCGGGTGAATCCCTCGACAGTCCCAGAGTTGATGTTCGCGCGGACGACGTGTTCGTGCATCTTCCGACCGTATCGAACGACGCGCCCCGCCGCGCCTGGCAGGCATTCGGCGAGCGGCCCGCTAGCCTGGCCACTATGCGGATTGCTGTGCTTATTGCGGCGTCTGTGCTGGTGGGGGGCTGTTCACAGGGGGTGGGCGGGGACGCCGAGAACACCGGACCCTCGGTGTCGGCGCCGGCCAGCACGACACGCCCAACGCCTCGCACGACTGCGCCGACGCCGACGGCTCCGGCCAACCCGCCCGCACAGGGTGCACCCGTAGCCGATGTGATCGCGTTCATCGAGGCCGGCCGCCCCGCCGATGCCGCCAACTACCACTCGGCCACGCGGGATGGGACCACGACACAGCTGGGCGATGACGTCGCGTTCACCACTCCGTCCGGCAAGTCGAACTGCATGACCGACTCGAAGAACTTCGGCGGTGCGCTGGCCTGTCTGGTGGATCTGGTGATTCCGCCGCTTCAACCACCCGACGTGTACGGCCAGTGGAAGGGCGGATGGGTCGATTTCGCCGGGCCGAGCATCGAAATCGGTTCTGCGCATGGTGATCCCGGCCGGTTCGGCAGCGGCACCGGCCCTGAACTGCAGTATGGGGATGCACTCGCCTTCGGCGACTATCGCTGCCGGTCAGACCCGGCCGGACTGTATTGCGTCAACTACGCCCACCAGTCGGCCGCCCGGTTCAGTGACGCGGGCATCGTGGCGTTCGGGTGTCTGCAGAAGGTGACACCGCCACCGGACATCGGCGAGAGGTTCAGCTGCTGAGCCCGATGTCGTTCAGGCGACGCCTTTTTGCCGCAATAGCGGCAGCACACCTTCGGCGAACCAATACGCCTCTTCGAGATGCGGATAGCCAGACAGGATGAACTCGTCGAACCCAAGCGAGTAGTGCGACGCCGAGGATTCCGCCGAGCAGGAGGCCTTCGACCACCCGAACGCCGGACACTCGCAGGGCATCGGCCAACTGCCCGTTTTCGACGAGTTCGACACCGGCCTCGATGATCAGGGAGAGGGCGGGCAGCACGTCCTGCGGGATCAGCCCTATCGCGCTACCCAGCTGCCAGACGGCGAGCAATGCGAACGGCGATACCAGCCGGACAATCCCCCATTTGCGGTCGCTCCACCGCCGGGGGGTGGTCGGGGCGGCGGCCAGCTCGATAGGTGTCGTCACGGTGCGGCCGACGCTACGCAGTGACCCGGGATTGATGAAGGGTTGGACTCGGCGTGAGAGAAAGACCGCGGCCCTGCCGGTGAGCTGCGAAACACTCACTCCGGCAGGGCCGTTACGCGCCGCGGACTTATTCGGCTGTGATCACAAGCGGAAGTTGCCGTCCACGACGACGGGTGTCACATCGTGGCCGTTGATCGTGGAACGCGCCGAGCGGTTCGCCAACAGAACGATCTGCTGAGCCTGCTGGAGCTGGCGCTTGTTGCGCACGCTGTTGCGGAACTGCTGCTCGTTGAGCTGCTGCAACTCGGCCTGCTCGAAGTCGCGGCCGCTGATTCCGCCGTTGAACTGCACGCCGATCGCGCTGCCGTCGGGACGGACCACCCAGGATGCACGCACGCCCTCGAACTCGGCGGTGTACATACCCGCAGGCGCCGGGACCGACGCAGCGGTGAACTTGTAGGCGACGCCGTTCATGGTCAGATCGCCGACCACGTCCTTGCCGTCGAAGTCGGCTTTGAGGGTGTCTTTGAACCGCCCCGTGATGTCGATCTTCCCTTCCTTCTGGTTGCCGAAGAACCACGCCTCGTCGTCGGTGCCGTTGCAGGCGTAGGCGGCGATGTCGGTGCCGTCGACCGCGATGCCGATGGTCATCGTCTTTCCGTCGGCGGCCTTCATGTCGGCGATGTACTTCGCCGACTGCGGGAACGGCGCCGCGGTGGCGGGAGCGGGCGTCGCGGACGACGTCGGTGCGGCCCCAGTGGACTCCGTCGATTTGGTCGACGTGCCGCTCGAGCAAGCGGAGAGGGTGCCAAAGGCCAGCAGCGCGATGACACCCATGAACAGAATGCGGATGTAGGTTTTCATGCGACCCAGCATGGACGGCGGGAACGCGCAGTACATGAAGAACGTGTGGAGATTCCATGGAGATCTCGGGGCTGCGGCAAACCGTCGAGCTCAGTCCGCGACGAAGGTCTCCACTTCGTCGAGAAACATCTGCCATGCGGGTTCCCCCGCGGTCAACAGATGGTTGTTGCTGCTGAGCGCGACGAGCCGCGAATTCGGGATCAAGGCGGCGAGTTCCTCGCCGAAGCGCAGCGGCTGTCGGTGGTCATCACGCGAATGGATGATCAGCGTCGGGCAGGAAACCTGGCTGGCCTCATCCCGCACGTCGATGCGCGCGAACTCCTCGAGGAAGCGCACCGCGTTCTCCGGCGAGGTGGTGCGCCGCTGCAATTGATCGAAGGCCGCCCAGTCCGCCCGCGTACCATCGGGTAGGAACTGCGCCGCGAACACCTGCCGAAACGCGGGGTCGTCCCGGCCCCAGCCCACTCGGGCGAGGTCGAGATCCAGTGCCGCGGCGCGGCGTTCCTCCTCGCTCACCGCTCGCGCCCCACGGCCACGCGCGTACGAACTGCAGAGCACGAGCTTGCTGACGCGTTCGGGATGGCGGGCGGCGTAGGCCACGGCGACAGCCCCACCCTGTGAGACGCCCATCAGCGGGAAGCGGTCGAGCCCAAGCGCCTCGACCACCGACTCGAGGTCACTGACCCAGTCGTCGAAGCTGAAATCCGTTGCGCTCCAGTCCGATAGGCCGCAGCCACGCTCGTCGTAGCGGATGAAGGTGTGGCGCAACGACAGATCCCGCACCCAGTGCCGCCACACCGGACTCTCGATGTCGTAGCCGAGGTGCGTCATCCAGTTGGCCGCGCGCACCAACGGCGGCCCGTCCCCCGCCACCGCATAGGCCAGCCGCACCCCGTCGACCGCTCGGCAGAAGGCGATGTGCTGTCGCGGTGGCGGCGGTTCCTCCGGCAGCTCCGGTTCTTCGACCGGAGCCGGCGCGTCGTCGACGACGGTGCCCACGAATTGGTATCCGCGGCCGCGCACGGTCCTGATGAAGCGCTGCGACTCGCCGTCGTCGCCGAGCGCCCGTCGCGCCGCCTTGATCCGGCTGGTCAGTGCCGCCTCACCGACAAATCGCCCACCCCACACCGAGTCGAACAATTCTTCCTTGGTGACGCACCGCTGATGGTTGCCGACAAGCTGGGTGAGGACGTCGAAAACCTGGGGCTCGACACGGACCACCTCGTCGTCGCGGCGCAGTTCATAGCGCTGGGTGTCGAGCACGAAATGGTCGAAGCGCCACATGGCGGGGTCCCACCCTTATCGCCAGCCGTCTGCCGCCTTTGCGGCCCGCATCAGAGCGTCGCACAGCTCGCGCAGCTCCGTGGTCCCCGCACCCTCGTCGATAGCGGTTGCGACGTCTTCGGCGGCGCATCTGACCTGGTAAACCCTATCGGACAACTCGGAGGCCTCGTCGGGGGTCAGCACCACGGCGTCCGGGGACAACGACGTCCCCTTCACCTGGGCACGCTGCTCATAGGCACGCTGCCGACACGACTGCCGACAGTATTGACGGCGCCTGCCGAGGGTGGCGTCGGCCACTTCACGACCACACCACCGGCACGATTGGGAACGTCGACGGATTCGGATGCCGGTGTCCACGGAACCCGACTGTAGACCGGTTGCGCCGCGTATCCCGGTATCATCGAAGGCTGAGTCGGGAACTTGCTGCCACTCGGCAGCGTTGTTCAACCGGACGAAATGCGTTTCCTAAGGAGTGTTTGACGATGGCTGATCGCGTGCTGAGAGGCAGTCGCCTCGGCGCCGTGAGCTACGAGACCGACCGCAACCACGATTTGGCGCCGCGTCAGGTTGCTCGTTACCGCACTGATAACGGCGAGGAATTCGACGTTCCGTTCGCCGACGACGCCGAGATTCCCGGCACCTGGCTGTGCCGCAACGGCATGGAGGGCACCCTGATCGAGGGTGATGTGCCCGAGCCCAAGAAGGTCAAGCCGCCGCGCACGCACTGGGACATGCTGTTGGAGCGGCGCTCGGTGGACGAGCTCGAGGAGCTGCTCAAGGAGCGCCTCGACATCATCAAGACGCGGCGTCGCGGCAGCTGACGCCCGCCGTGGGCTAGCTTTCGCGCGGGAAGTCAATGCGTGGAGTAGGCGGCGTCGATCATCCGAAGTGTGAAACTCCGGTTTGAGCGCGATGGGCAGTTGGTCGTTGGGGTCGGCTTGGGCCGTGGGGTCGGCAGGCTGATCAGGCGCCGTGAACGGCAGGCTTTCGTGTGCGCCGTAGAGCGGCCCAGCGCGAGCGGGCGGCAAGCTAGGTTGCGCCGTCGTGCGGCATAGCTAGAACGGCCGTCACCGCTCGCGACCGAGCCTTCCTCGACGATAGCGCTGTTCATCGAAAGGTTGTTGGGTTCGTAGGAGCCGGTAGGCCAGGCGACAAGCGTGACGGGCCAGGGCGACGCGGGCCTGGATGGGAGTCATGCCCCGAGCTCGTAGGTCGGCGTCTCGTGTGATGAACGATGGTGAACGTTGCGACAGCCCCCACGCGATGCTCATCAGGGCGTTGCGGTGTTCAGCCAGTCCTTGCCGTGAGATGCGACCGCGGCGGTGCAGTGTGGCCGACTGGTAGAGGCCGGGAGCCAAACCCGTGGCCGAGTACAGATGTTCGGCATCAGGGAAACGCTCGATCGGAAGGCTATGGGCGGCGAATGCCGCGGCCCGGATTGTGCTGACGCCGGGAAGGGTGGTCAGGATCTGACCGGTGGTCGCAGCGAGCAACCCGGCGATCTCCTCATCGATGGTGGCGATGTCGGCCTGCAAGCACCGATATCGGTCCGGGTCGCGGCCGAGCCGTCGAGCGCGTTGATCAGCATCGGCCGGCGGCGGCAGGCACGCGCGCCAGCGCTGCACCCAGAACTGCGCGGTGTTTGTGCTCAACCGTCCCGGCGCCCGGCACGTCAATGACTGCACTCGTGGCGGTCGACCGGCGAACGCGGCTGCGCAGGCCAACACCGCTAGCCCGGTCGGTGACTCCAGCGGCAACGATCGCCCGTGCCCAGCCGGCGCCGATAGACCAGGGCACAAGGCGTTGAGCTGATCATGCAGCCGCTGCTGAGCGATGCGGCGATCGCGGACCAAGCCGCGACGATGACGCACCGCAGCTCGCAACGCATCGACATCGGACTGTTCGACATGCAAACGACCCGCCCCCTGGCGAGCCAGATACGTCAGTGCCGCACAATCGCGATCGTCAGTCTTGAATCTGCCTGAGCCCAACTGCATTCGGGCTGCCTTGGTCTCCGACGGCGCGAACAACCGCACCCACCCAGGACGCCTACGCTCCATCTCGGCAACCCAAGACCGGTGCAAACTCCCGGTCGCCTCGACCGCGATTACCGGATCAACCGCGCCATGTTCGACAAGCAGACGGTCAAGCCGCCTGATCCCCTCGCGTGCCACCGGCAACGACACCGGTTCGGTCAACAACCCAGACCCATCGCTCACCCAAACTCGATTCGACACCTTCCCTGGACCCACCGCCACAATCACCGTCGCCGGATCTAGTGTCGCGCGTCTGAAGTTCGTTGACGTTGGGCGTGCGGCAGGATTTCGTCTGCGGTTTTGGTCCAACTGAAGGGACGGCAGCGTTCATTCCAGCCGTCGATGAATCTGCCGATGGCTGTGATGAGCTCCTTTACGTTGCAGAATGATCCGCGCCGGATGGCTTGGCGGGTGATGATGCCGAAGAACACTTCCACCAGGTTGAGCCATGAGCCGGAGGTCGGGGTGAAATGCAGCGTGACCCGGGGGTGTTTGGCTAGCCAGTCGTTGATCTCGGCGTGCTTGTGGGTGTGGTAGTTGTCGACGACGACGTGGAGCTCGCGGCGCGGATAGGCGCGGGCGACTTTTTTGAGGAAGCCGAGGAACTCGGCTTTGCCGTGCCGGTCGTAACAGGCGTCGGTCACCTTGCCGGTGGCGACCTCCAGCGCGGCGAACAGCGTGGTGGTGCCGTGCCGGACGTAGTCATGGGTGGCTTTCTCCGGCAGGCCTGGCCGCAGCGGCAGAATCGGTGCCGTTCGATCGAGCGCCTGGATTTGCGACTTTTCGTCGACGCAGAGCACGACCGCGTTCTGCGGCGGGTTGAGGTAGAGGCCCACGACGTCGCGGACCTTGGCCTCCAGCTGCGGGTCGGTGGAGAACTTGAACGTCTCCCGCCGCCAGGGCTGCACCCCGTAGCGGCGCCACGCCCGCGCGATCGTGGCATCTCCGAGCTTGAGCTCACCGGCCAACAGCCGCGTCGACCAATGCGTCACCCCGAGCCGCGCCGGTGGCGGCTCCAACGTCGCGGCTATGATCGCCGCGTCGTTGACCGTCTTGGGGCGCCCCGAACGCTCAGCGTCATCAAGGCCGGCCAAACCCGAGGCCACATACCGATCCCGCCACTGGATCACCGTGGGGCGCGACACCCCCAGCCGACGCGAGATCGCCGTGGTCCCTTCACCATTGGCTGCGGCGAACACGATCTTAGCCCGCATCGCCAACCCCGCCCGCACCGACGACGACCGCGACCAATTCAGCAGCGTCGCCCGATCCTCATCATCAACATCCACCAGCCCAGTAGACCGTGCCATGACCCATCTTGACGCAGTCGACGTCAAGATGTAAAGGAACTAATGACGCATACAATTAGCCGCTGTGGCACGGTCGCGGACGGAAGCCACGTGGTTTCTTAACCCGGCAGGGCCGAGGAAGGGCATCACGGACCGGCGATGGTCGCTGCGTGTCAACGCGGAGGTGGACGCGGAGTTCTGATGCTGTCCGACAACATCATTGGTTGCTGGTGGGTCACACGATGTCGCGGTGGTGGTGGCCGAGGTCGTCAGCGTCGGTTTCCCAGAAGTACGAGGCGGGGCGCGCTGAAGCTATCCGGGAAGACCCAGGGACTCGTAGTGGGAAGTCGTAGGCGGTTCGACCAGGTAGCTGGCAATAGTCGAGATAGCCTGCCTGCCGCGGTCACTTCCCTGAAAAGTCTTGTGGGCCTCGCAGCTGTCCCAGGTGATGAGGAACACGAAGCTATCAGGATCATCGATACCGTGGAACATGTCGACGTGTTGGCAGCCGCCATCGCTAGCGAGGATCTTCGCGAACGTATGGGCTTCCTCGACGAAGGTTGCCCGATGTGCGCTCTTAACCTTGAGCCGGCTGATTTCGTTAACGCTCACCGTTTGTCCCTTCCGTTCACAGGGCTAGGGCGGTCATGCCGTGGCGGATCTGCTCCTGTCTCTTCGGCTGGTTCTGCGGCGCGGCTCAGTGGGTCGACTGATAGATCTCGTCGGCGGCTATTGAGGCGAGGCCGAGTTCGGCCGCGACCGCGTCGATCCCTTGCTGCGCGACGGCGAGGTCCACCTGTCCGTCAGGTGTGAAGTACGGGCCGATGTAGCGCTCGTAGTACTGCTGCACTTCGTCACGGGTGAGCCGGTCGAGGAACGAGGCGATGTAGTCGACGGCCAGGCTGGGTTGTTCGGCGATCGTCTGCAGGGCCCGATTGTTGGCCCGCACGAGCGCCTGCAGTGCGGGACTGTCCAGCGGGATGTGGACGGGGTCCACCGCGATGCCCACGGTGGGAACCTGGATGTGATCGCCGACCCAGGCCAGCACGTGGAACCCTTCTTCCTCGGCGACTTGTTCGGGGGAGAACGTGGTGCCCACACAGGCGGCGTCGATCGAGCCGTCTCGAAGCCGTCGCAGGTCCATCTGGTAGTTGACCGGAAGCCGCGCCATACATTCCAGGTCGCGGTCGGGGTCCAGGCCGTACTTACGCAGGACGATCCGGGTGAACCAACCAGGGGCGGTTTGGGCAGGATGAACCGCCACGCGGCGCCCGCGAAGATCTGCCATGGAAGTCACATCGGCACTGCCAACGAACCAGAACAGCGGACGATGGGTGTTGACGCTGAGCACTTTCCAGCCGATGCCGCCCGTCAGCCGGTGCAACAAGGCCCTGCCCAGACCGATCGACGCGCCGCGGCGCAGACGCTCGGGGTCCCAGCCAATCCCGTTATGGATGGCGACGTGGACGCCTTCATCCTCGTAGTAGCCTTCCTGGTCGGCCACCTGGGCGACCAGTTCCTCGTGGACGCCACGCTCGACGTAGGCCAGATCGATGGTCTGCACGGCCACAGCTCCTTCCCTAATCTGATGGCTCCCGTCGCGGCAGAACCTGAGGGCCGTCCCGGCTGGAACGAGCTAGAAGAGACCTCGGCGGGCGCCGCCGTCCAAGGCGAGGGTTGCGCCATGCAGCGCGTTGGCCTCGGGCGCTAGCAATTGAGTTACTGCCCAGCTGACCTGGTCGACCGTGGTCAGCCGACCCAGCGGTGTGTGTGATCGGTATTCATCGAGAACAGTCTCGATGCTGACAGCGCGCGTTTGGGCTTCCGCGCCGGCGAACCGACGGAGGCGATCGGTTTCCAAGACACCCGGAGCGATCATGTGCACAGTCACCCCCCGCGGCCCGTAGACGTCGGCCAGCTGGCGAATGAGATTGGCCAAAGCAGCATTGGTAACACCGGCCGCGCAGGTTTCCGGCGTGGGTTCGGAACCGAAGTTGCCGCCGATGGCGACGATCCGAGAGCCCTCGACAAACCGGTCCTCAACAGCGCGGATGAGACGCAACAGTCCGCCAAGCTTCAGTGACACCGACCGGCCAAGCGTGTCTGGGTCGATAATGGCCAGCGGCGGGCTGGCCGGTTCGGCGGCTGACTGGACCACCATCCGGACGGGCCCGGACACCGCAGCGGCGATCGCCTCACCCGACGAGTCATCACCGATGTCCGCGGGGCATGCCGTAATCCCGTCGTCGGTTGCTCGCAACTGCTCGAGGCGTTCACGGTCACGTGCCACGGCGACCACGGGCACCGCGGCTTTGCGCAGCCGCGCAACGATGGCGGCGCCGACCTCACCGGTCGCTCCGACGACAACGGCTTGCGCGCCCGGGCTCACTGGTGGGCCGCCGCGCGGGCGCGCACGTCATCACGGCGGCGGACGCCGGCCGGCGCGGAACCGATGGCCCAGTCGTTGGGCTCAATCTCGATTGCCCCACCACGAACCAGCTCGCGTGAAGGCCCGAGGTACGGGGCAGCTGGAGTGGCGTCGGCCACGATTTCGCCTGCCACCAAGCACATTTTAGGTCGGCACAGATGCACGAAACCCCGGACTCGATCCATCGGGCGCTCCACTATCTCGGCACTGACGGGGCGCTGGCAGTGGCCAAGCGCTGCACCTGCCCGTTGTACGCGCCCCACAATCTACCTGGAAAACAGGCTGTGCGCGCCCCCCAACAGCCCACGGTGAACCTTGGTGAGCACATTGACGTCGATGGGACCGTGCGCTCCCAACGTCAACGAACTTCAGACGCGCGACACTAGAGCCACCCCCAACAACGACATGAACCGCCTCCTCTGATCGCACTCCCTCAAGAGTCCACTCAGTCACGGTTCATGACCTATCAGCTTCGGCTGGCCGCCACACCGCGGGCGCGATCAAGGCGCCCGCGAAGACCCCACTCCGCAACCTTGACCATCGCCTCGCGGATGTTGGACCCGCTCATCTTGGACACGCCCAGCTCGCGCTCGGTGAAGGTGATCGGCACCTCGACGACGATGAAGCCGTCGTTGATGGCGCGCCAGGTCAGGTCGATCTGGAAGCAGTAGCCCTTTGAGTCCACGGCAGCCAGGTCGATCTTCTCCAGCACCTCACGCCGATAGGCCCGATAGCCCGCCGTGATGTCGTGCACGTCGACGCCGAGCAACACCCTGGCGTAGGTATTGGCGGTCTTGGACAGCGCGAAGCGGCGTCGCGGCCAGTTGCGGATGGCTCCGCCGGGGACATAGCGGGATCCGATCGAGAGGTCGGCGCCCCCGTCGACCGCATCGAGCAGGCGGTAGAGCTCCTCGGGTGCGTGGCTGCCGTCGGCATCCATCTCGACCAGGACCGAATATTCGCGGCCGAGTCCCCATGCGAATCCGGCGAGATACGCCGCCCCCAGCCCGTCCTTGCTGGTGCGATGCATGACGTGCACCCGGTCCGGGTCGGCCAGCGCCAGCTCGTCGGCGAGCTTGCCGGTGCCGTCGGGGCTGCCGTCGTCGACGACGAGAATGTGGACGTCGGGTCGGGCGGTGTGCACCCGGCCGACGATCAACGGCAGGTTCTCCCGCTCGTTGTAGGTGGGGATGATGACCAGAGTGCGCTGACTCGGGCGTTCTGCTGGCCCAGGGCCGCTCATGTGGTTCCTCTTTCGGTGTCGTCCCCGTCGGACGACGTGTCTTGACTGCGCGCGCTGGTCACCGGCCGGCGACCACGCACGAACCTCCCATTGTGCAGTATCGCGGCGATTAGAGCCCCGATGCCGATGGCCACGAGCAGCGCCTGCACGTATGGACCCCACCGCGTTGCGGCCGTGAACTGCGTCTTCAGCCTGATCGGCAGGTCGAGATAGGCCGGCTCGAAGAATTGGGTCCGGGCGAGCACCCGCCCGTCGGGCGCGATCACTGCGCTGATCCCCGTCGTTCCCGCCACGATGACGTAACGGTTGTGTTCGACGGCCCGCAGCCTGCCGAACGCCAGCTGCTGGGCGCTCATCACCTCGTCGAACGTGGCGTTGTTGGACGGAACCGTCAGCAACTGGGCGCCGTTGCGCACCGACTCCCGCGGCGCCCGGTCGAAGATGACCTCCCAGCACGTGGACACTCCGATGGGCACACCGGCCGCCGTGACCACCCCGGTACCGCTGCCGGGCACGAAGTAGCCGGCCCGCTCGGCGTATGGAGACAGGTGCTTGAAAAAGCTTCGCCACGGGAGGTACTCGCCGAACGGCTGGACGATCTTTTTGTCGTGGCGGTCGCCGGGACCGGTTTCGGGATCCCAGACGATGACCGAGTTGGACGACACCGGGTTGTCGCGGGTGTAGCCCGGCGCCGCGAGGACGCCACCCACCAGTATCGGCGCCTTGATCGCCTGCGCGGCGACCGAGATCTGGTCGGCGGCGTCCTGGTTGGCCAGCGGGTCGATGTCCGAGGAGTTCTCCGGCCAAATGACGAACAACGGCTGCGGCGCCCGCCCGGCGCGCACGTCGTCTGCCAGCCGCATGGTTTCCCGCACGTGGTTGTCGAGCACAGCGCGGCGCTGGGAGTTGAAGTCCAGCCCGAGCTTGGGCACGTTGCCCTGCACGGCCGCGACGTTCACCGAGGGCTCGTCGGCGGAGCCCGCACCGGAGTGCCGGACCTGCGGCCAGATCACGGCCGTGGAGATCAGCACCAGGCAGATGCATACCCCGGGCAGCACCACAGCGGGCGGAGGTGTGCTGGGTTTCGCGTCCCCGCCGCGCCGCCACCAGTCGACGATCTCCAAGGTCAGTGCGGCAAGGCTGAATCCGAGCAACGTCACAGCGAATGACACCAGCGGTGCGCCGCCGATCTGCGCCAGCGGCAGGAATGGCCCGTCAGTCTGACCGAAACCGACTACACCCCAAGGGAATCCACCGAACGGCACCGTCGACTTCGCCCATTCCGCGAGCGCCCAAAGACCTGCGAACCAGACGGGCCACCCGGTCAACCGGCGCGCCACCACGACCGCGAGCAGACCGAACACGCCGGGGAACACGGCCTCCAGGAGCGAGAGCGCGAGCCACGGCACCAGCCCGACCATCCCCCCGGTCCACGGCAACAGCGGGATATAGAACGCCGCGCCGAACAGGAAGCCGTAACCGAATCCGCCGACGAGTTTGGTGTCTTGGCGGGTGAGCACCCAGGCAAGAAGGGCGAAGGCGACGATCGCCGTGTACCACCAGCCGAACGGAGGAAAGCTCGCGCACAGCAGCAGCCCGCCGAAGATGGCGGCGCTGAGGCGGGGCAGCCGGGCGACCACCGCCTCGCCGAACCGCATGACCCATGCAGGCACCTCGCGGCGTGCACCGGATTTCCCGGACGGGGCGGCCTGGTCGTCCGCGTCGTCTGCGTCGGGCTCTTCGCTATCGGCGACGGGCTCGTCGGCGAGGGCGGGGAACGTGTCGGTGTCGTCGTCCGCACGGGCCCAGTCACGGCGCGTCGTCCACTTAGGCATGGATGACCGCGCCCCGGTGGACGGTCTGCACACAGCGCGGCAGCGGATCATCGGCGCCGAGCCGCGGCAGGCCGGGCACCCCTGATCGGGGGTCGGTCGACCAACGCTGCACGGCGTTGTCGGGGGCGACGACTTCCAACTCGTCGGTCTCCCACACCGCATAGGACGCGGGTGCGCCGGGAACCAGTGTTCCGGTCACCCCGTCACGGACGCCGCCTGCGCGCCACGCGCCGCGGGTCGCGGCGGAGAACGCCGCCCGCATCGACACCGCGCTCCCCGGTGTCCGGTGCAGGGTCGCCGCACGTATCGTCGCCCACGGATTCATGGTGGTGACCGGGGAATCGGAGCCGAAGGCGAGAGGCACGCCTTGGGATGCTAACAGCGCCAGCGGGTTGAGCCGGACGCCTCGGTCCGCGCCGAGGCGCTGCGCGTACATCCCGTAGCCGCCGCCCCACAGCGCATCGAAGTTGGGTTGCATGCTCGCGATCACGCCCCACGCGCCGAGCCGGGTGGCCTGCTCGGAGGTCACCATTTCGAGGTGCTCGAGTCGGTGGCCGCAGCGTGCGACCGCTTGCGCGCCGAGTTCGTCGACCACCCGCTGCAGCGACTCGACGACGGCACTGACCGCCGCGTCACCGATCACGTGGAATCCTGCCGTGATACCCGCTTCGGTGCAGGCCCGCAGATGGGCGGTGATGGCGTCGGGATCGAGGTAGGTGTTGCCGCAGCACTGCGGCGCGTCGGCGTAGGGCTCGTGCAGCCAGGCGGTGCGCGATCCGAGCGCGCCGTCGACGAACAGGTCCCCGGCCAATCCACGCGCGCCGGTAGTCTGCGCCAGGTTTTCGGCCTGCACGCGGTCGGTGACCGCTTCACCCCAGTAGCCGACGATTTCGACGCCGTGCGACGTGCCGCGCAGTTCCTGCCAGTCGACTAGGCCGCCGATCTGCGGGCCCGCGCATTCGTGGACGGCGGCGATTCCGCTGGCGGCTGCCAGGTCGAGCGCGGCGGCCCGGGCGCCTGCCCGTTGGTTCGGGGTCAGCAGGTCGCGCGCGGCGGCGCGGACCAGGTGGTGCGCGTCGGCGGTCAACGGGCGCTGCGGGTCGAACCCCGACGCGGCAGGCAGACGGGACGCGGTCCGTCGCAGCGCCGTGGACGCCGCCGCCGAGTGCACGTCCACGCGGGCCAGGTAGGCCGGCCGGTCCCCGACCACGCCGTCCAGGTCGTCGGTGTTCGTTGGGGTGGGTTCGGGCCAGCCCGACTCGTCCCAGCCGTGGCCCCAGATGAGCCCGTCGGGATGTGTCTTCGTGTATTCGGTGATCAGCGCCAAGCAGTGCCGCGTCGAGGTGGCAGCGCGCAGGTCGAGGCCGACGAGCGCGAGGCCGGTCGCGGTGAGGTGCACATGGCTGTCGACGAAGGCGGGCGCGACGAAGCCGCCGTCGAGGTCGACGAACTCGGCGTCGGGGAATTGCGCGTGGCCGACATCATCGCTGCCCAACCAGACGACGGTGCCGTCGCGGACGGCCATCGCGGTGGCATCCGGCATGGCCGGGCTGTGGATCCGGCCGCCCAGCAGGAGCGTCGTCAAGTCAGTCGGTCTTGGGAGGCAACGCGTCACGTTCGACGGCTACGACGTCAGGCTCGATGTCCACCACGTCGATCACCTCGCCGTCGATGTAGTTGCCATGACCTGCGGCCGGCCGGCTCGCCGCGGCAGTCGCGACGGTGATCAGCGGCATCCGCCTGGCGGCCACGGCTGTCAAGACGGGACGGGCGACGGCCCGCGTCGGCGGAAGCAGCAGGAGTAGGCCCGCAGCCGTCGTGACCAGGCCGGGAATGAACACCAGCACGGTGCCCAGCGCGACCAGCGCGCTGTCCGTGACCGCGCCCTGCGGGGTGGTGAGTCCGGAACGCAACCTGCGGATATGGCGCTTGACCTGCGAACCGGCCAGCACGAAACCGAGCACAGAGGCCCCGATGAGCGCCATCACAGTCCAGCCGAATCCGATCGTCGAGACCAGCGCCACAATGATTGCCAGTTCGACGATGGCGTAGATCAGGAACAGCCGTATCGCCATGCTCTGCCAACGCTCAGGGACGCCGTGGGGTTCCTGTCGGACGACGATCAAGCGGCGAGGCACGAGCCGCGTTGAGAAGTCCGACCGAAAAACCTACGCCGGAGCCGGAGTCACTTCGATGGCTCTGTGTACCTTGTCGATGCCGCCTCGAATGATCGCCTGCGGGATGAAGTACCACGCGTGCCACCAGTAGCGCTTGATGACCGCGTCGAACACCCGTCGTGTCTCCGACTTGGGCAGGTTGCGCGCGACGGCCTCCACCGGCTCGCTCTTCACCTTGCCCAGGGGGCCGGCCTTCTGAATCATCACGTGCGGGGTGTTGTTGATCCGCTTGGTCTTCCACGACCCGTCGTCGGTGATGATGAGCAGTTTGTCACCCTCGGGTACGCCCCAAACGGTGGTCGGCTTCGGCTTTCCGTCCTTGGTGAAGGTGGTGAGCTAGAGATACTTTTCGTCGTAGACGTCCTGGAAGCTCGGGGCCATCCGTCAGTTCGCCGCTTTCAACTCGATCGTCACGTTGTTCTTCATTCCCCCACGCAGCTTGGAGAAAACGTTGAACGTCTTGCCGACCAGCCCGTAGCGCTTCCCGATCGCGTCGTAGGTGGCCCCGTTCGCCGACTTGTCCAGGATCGCCGCGGTCGCCTCGACCGCCTCGCCCTTGGGGGTGCCGCTCCGGCTGCACTCCGCGATGGTCACTCGCGGGGTATTGCGGATCCGCTTGACCTTCCATGACTTCTCCTGGGTGATGACCACCAGTTTGTCGCCGGCGGGTGCCGCCCAGATCGCGGTCGGCTTGGGCCGTCCGTCCTTGGTGAAGGTGGTCAGCAGGATGTATTCGCTCTTGGCGATGTCGGCAAAGGTGACGGGCACCCGACCACGGTAACGGTCATCCCTCGAGGTCGCCCTCCGCCTCCAGCAGCACCGTGCGCAGGGTGTCCAGCGTGGCTTGCTCAGGCTCGGCCCACATGCCCCGGTCGGCCGCTTCGAGCAACCGCTCGGCCATGCCGTGCAAGGCCCACGGGTTCGACTCGCTCATGAACTTGCGGTTCTCGTCGTCAAGGACGTAGGAGCTGGTCAGCTGCTCGTACATCCAGTCGGCCATCACACCCGCGGTGGCGTCGTAGCCGAACAGGTAGTCGACAGTGGCGGCCATCTCGAACGCGCCCTTGTAGCCGTGCCTGCGCATCGCCGTCATCCAACGCGGGTTGACCACCCTGGCGCGGAACACCCTGGTGGTCTCCTCCGACAGCGTGCGGGTGCGCACGGCGTCGGGCCGGGTGTTGTCGCCGATATAGGCGGCCGGCGCCTTACCTGTCAGGGCGCGCACCGTGGCCACCATTCCGCCGTGGTACTGGAAGTAGTCGTCCGAGTCGGCGATGTCGTGCTCGCGGGTGTCGGTGTTCTTGGCGGCCACCGCAATTCGGCGGTATTGCCGGTTCATGTCGTCGGCGGCGGGCGCGCCATCGAGACCACGCCCGTACGCGAAGCCGCCCCAGGCGGTGTAGACCTGTGCAAGGTCGGCGTCGTCGCGCCAGTTGCGGCTGTCGATCAGCTGAAGCAGACCGGCCCCGTACGTGCCGGGCTTTGAGCCGAAAACCCTTGTGGTTGCACGTCGTTGGTCGCCGTGGTCAGCAAAGTCGGCGTCCGTGTGGGCGCGTACGTAGTTGTCTTCCACGGGTTCGTCGAGGTTCGCCACCAGAGCCACCGCGTCATCGAGCATCGTGACCACGTGCGGGAAGGCATCCCTGAAGAAGCCGGAGATCCGGACGGTGACATCGATACGGGGCCGGCCGAGTTCGGCCAGCGTGATCGGTTCGAGGCTGACGACGCGGCGCGACGCGTCGTCCCACACCGGCCGAACACCCAGCAGCGCGAGCACTTCGGCGATGTCGTCGCCCGCCGTGCGCATCGCCGACGTCCCCCAGACCGACAAGCCGACCGACCGCGGCCAGTGACCGTGGTCCTTGCGGTAGCGGTCCAGCAGCGAATCGGCCATCGCGCTTCCGGTTTCCCATGCCAGCCGCGACGGCACCGCCTTCGGGTCGACCGAGTAGAAGTTGCGGCCGGTGGGCAACACGTTGACCAGCCCCCGCAGCGGTGAACCCGACGGTCCCGCGGCGATGAACCTGCCGTCCAACGCCCGCAGGATCTGGTCGACCTCCCTCGCCGTGCCCGAGAGGCGGGGCACCACTTCGGTGGCGGCGAACCGCAGGATCGCGGCGACATCCGGGTTATCGGTGAGCGTGTCCGCGACGGCGGCGTCCCAGCCGGCCTGCTGCAGTTCCACAAGCAGCCCGCGGGCCCGGGTCTCGGCGTCGTCGACGGCCGCGCGGTCGTCGGTGCCGTCCTCGGCAAGGCCGAGTGCCTGCCGCAGCCCCGGCACCGACTGCTCACCGCCGAACAGTTGTCTGGCGCGAAGGATGGCCAGCACCAGGTCCAGCTCGGTCTCGCCGGCCGGTGCCTGGCCCAGCACGTGCAGTCCGTCGCGGATCTGGACGTCCTTGATCTCACACAGCCAACCGTCGACGTGAAGCAGCATGTCATCGAACGAGTCGTCCTCGGGCCGTTCGTCGAGGCCGAGGTCGCGGTGCATCTCGGCGGCGCGCATCAGTGTCCAGATCTGCTGGCGGATCGCTGGCAGCTTGCCGGGGTCGAGCGCTGCGATGTTGGCGTGCTCGTCGAGCAACTGCTCCAACCGCGCGATGTCCCCGTAGCTTTCGGCGCGGGTCATCGGCGGAATGAGGTGGTCGACGAGCGTCGCGTGGGCGCGGCGCTTGGCCTGGGTGCCCTCCCCCGGGTCGTTGACGAGGAACGGATAGATCAGCGGAAGGTCACCCAGAGCCGCGTCGGCACCGCACGCCGCGGACATGCCGAGCGTCTTGCCCGGCAGCCACTCCAGGTTCCCGTGCTTGCCGAGGTGGACCACCGCGTCGGCGCCGAAACCGCTTTCCAGCCAGCGGTATGCGGCCAGATAGTGGTGGCTCGGCGGCAGATCCGGGTCGTGGTAGATGGCGACGGGGTTCTCGCCGAAGCCCCGCGGCGGCTGCACCATCAGCACCACGTTGCCTGCCTGCAGTGCGGCGATGACGATCTCGCCGTCCTGGTCTTGTGTGCGGTCGACGAACAGATTGCCCGGCGCCGGGCCCCAGTGCTTTTGGACCGCGTCGGTGAGTTCGGCGGGCAGGGTGGCGAACCATGCGCGGTAGTCGTTGGCGGACAACCGAATTGGGTTGCCCGCCAGCTGGCCCTCGGTGAGCCAGTCGGGATCCTGGCCGCCGCGCTCGATGAGCGCGTGGATCAACGCGTCGCCGTCCTGCGCGTCGACACCGGGAATGTCGCCGATCGCATAGCCCGCATCGCGCATGGCCCGCAGCAGGACAACCGCACTCGCCGGGGTATCGAGCCCGACCGCGTTGCCGATGCGGGCGTGCTTCGTCGGATATGCGGAGAAGACGACCGCCACGCGCTTGTCCTCCGGCGCCACCGCGCGCAGCCGCGCGTGCCGCACCGCAAGACCCGCGACGCGGGCGCAGCGTTCCGGGTCGGCGACGTAGGAGATGAGGCCCTCGTCGTCAATCTCCTTGAACGAGAACGGGACCGTGATGATGCGCCCGTCGAACTCCGGCACGGCGACCTGCGTCGCCACGTCGAGCGGACTGAGACCGTCGTCGTTGTCCGACCACACCGACTGCGGGCTGGTGAGGCAGAGTCCCTGCAGGATCGGGATGTCCAGTGCGGCAAGGTGTGCCACGTTCCACGTATCGTCGTTGCCACCTGCCGACACGGCGGCCGGCGTTGCGCCCCCGGCAGCGAGCACGGTGGTCACCATGGCGTCGGCCGATTTCAGCACCTCCAGCATTTCCGGCTCCGCGGTGCGCAGCGAAGCGCAGTAGACCGGTAGGGGACGCCCGCCTGCGTCTTCGATTGCGCCACAGAGCGCTTCGACGTATCCGGTGTTCCCTGCCAGCTGTTGGGCGCGGTAGTAGAGCACGGCGATCACCGGGCCTGCGCTGTCGATCACGCGACGTTCCAAGAGGCCCCAGGTGGGCGTGGTGATCGGCGGGGAGAAACCGTATCCCGTCATCGCCACGGTGTCGCAGAGGAACGCGTGCAACTGCCGGAGGTTCTCCACGCCGCCCTGGGCGAGGTAGATGTGCGCCTGCACTGCCACGCCCGCGGGAACCGTCGAGTGGGTCATCAGCTCAGCGTCGGGCGCCTGCTCGCCGCTGACCACCACCGTCGGCACCCCGCTTCCGACGACGGCATCGACGCCCTCCTGCCACGACCGGTAGCCGCCGAGGATCCGCACCACGACGAGATCCGCGCCGCCGAGATGCTCCTCGAGCTCACCGTCGACGAGCCGCGCCGGGTTCGCCCACCGATACCGTGCGCCGCTGGCGCGGGCGGTGATCAGGTCGGTGTCGGACGTCGACAACAGCAGGACGGTCGGGGCGGGCACCCCCCATTCGTACCGTATGGCCCCGGATGAGCAGGAATGCTCGACGACCTCGTGGTCGAGATCGGCCAGACCAGTTCGTCCAGGCGCTCATGAGCGCCCGGGCGTTAGCCGGTCAATTTCCCCAGCGCTGCTTCCACGACTGCGAATACGGCAGACCGGTGAAGGCGATGAGGAGAACCACGACCGCCACAAAAACAATGAGTCCGAACATCGTCGTTCCTTCCGTGACAAGTGTTGTTAGACACCAGTGCAGTAGCTAGCAACCTACGCCCCGTGGCGCGCAAAAAGAGCACTTCGTGTGGCACAGAACACACCCGTATGAGATGTGGCGACCGTCACATTCAGCCGGATTTCGGGTTCCCCTGAGCCAAACCCTGGCCGCCACGCGAACCCGACGGCAGCGTGGGTTGAATGCCTTCACTCGTGCGTGTCGTCAAGCTCGGAGCCGGCATCGACGCCGCGCCCCGTACCGCTTGCCGGCTGATGCCGAGTCAGCGGTCCGAGGTTCCCCAGCGCTGCGCCCACGATTGCGAGTAGCCCGGGCCGGTCAGTGCAATCAGTGCGGCCACGATGGCCGCGAAAGCGATAAGACCGAACATTGTCGTTCCCTCCTTGAAAGTGTTGTCAGCCGGCGACGACGGTCACGGCTTTCTAGAGTCGATCCATCTCCCGCGACAAGGCCGAACTCTCCAAGTAGCTGAAGCGCTGCGGGTAGTGGCGCGTCGCACGCGGCTTTTCGGGCCTGGCGAACATTTCCCGCACCGCTGCGGCGACGTTCCAGCGCCTTGCGGGCGCAGGCGCCAACGCGGCGGCCGAGCTGAACAGCACCTGCTGTTCGGTGATCAACGCAGAGGTGTCTTTCGACTGCTCGACAGCCGACGTCGGCGTGTTTTCAGAAGTCGTCGGCTGGCTCTTCACGCGAGCCTCCGTGTCCAGTGTGGTCATTTCGGATACTCCATCCGCCACTTGTGTCCCGTGCTCGAATGCCGCGGGCTCGTCATAGGTAGAAACTAGAAACGGCAGGGTATTGACGCACGCGTAGTGCACTACCCCAATGCGTACCTCCACGTAGCGTGACCTCATGGCCCGCACCAGAGACCAGGACGCCTGCCCCGGCGCGCTGCAGGTGCACCGCGCCGCCGACGGCGCGCTGGTTCGGGTACGTCTGCCCGGCGGGATCATCGAACCGGCCCAGCTCGAGGCCCTTGCCCAGGCGGCCGGCCGGTTCGGCTCGCCCGCCATGGAGCTGACGTCGCGGGGCAACATCCAGATCCGGGGCATCACCGACCCGGAAGCGGTGGCCGAGGCCGTCGCGGCGACGGGCCTGCTGCCCTCGCCCACCCACGAGCGGGTGCGCAACATCGTCGCCTCGCCGCTTTCGGGCCGGGTCGGTGGCGGCGCCGACGTGCGGCGGTGGGTGGGTCAGCTGGACGCCGCCATCCGGGCCGAGCCCGCGCTGGCCCGGCTGCCCGGCAGATTCTGGTTCGGAATCGACGACGGCCGTGGCGACGTCTCCGGCCTGGATGTCGACGTCGGCGCTCACGTGGCTGACGATTCGGTCGCCGTGCTGTTGGCCGGCCGTGACACCGGTGTTCGGGTCGCGAGGGCCGACGCCGTCCCGACTCTGATCTCGATCGCACGACGCTTTGTCGAAAATCGGGAAAACTCCTGGCGGGTAGGGGAACTCGCCGATCCCTCGGTTCTGGTTGACGACCTCCCCCGATACGCGGAGCCCGGGGAGACGTGGCCACCCCTCACTCGTCCGCCGGTCGGCTGGCTCACTCAGGACGACGGCCGCACCGCGTTGGGCATGGCCGTACCGCTGGGCGTCCTGCGGGCGCGGACGGCCGAATTCCTCGCCGCGATCGACGCACCGATGGTCATCACGCCGTGGCGCTCGATACTCGTCTGCGACCTCGACGCCGGCGTCGCCGACAGCGCAGTGCGCGTGCTCGCGCCGCTGGGCCTGGTGTTCGACGAGAACTCCCCGTGGCTCGACGTCAGCGCCTGCACCGGCAGTCCCGGCTGCGAACACTCCGCCGCCGATGTCCGCTCAGACGCCAGCGAGGCTCTGACCGGCGGCGACGGGACCCACCGGCACTTCGTCGGCTGCGAACGGGCCTGCGGCAGCCCACCCGTCGGCGAGGTGCTGATCGCCACCGGAGACGGATACCGGCTGCGCACCGCATCCCCGTAGGGTGAGCGGGTGCTCGACTACATCCGCGACGCGGCCGAGATCTACCGGCAGTCGTTCGCAACGATCCGCGCGGAGGCCGACCTCTCGCGGTTTCCCGACGACGTGGCCCGCGTGGTGGTGCGACTGATCCACACCTGCGGCCAGGTCGACGTCGCGGAGCACATCGCGTACAGCGACGACGTCGTCGCCAAGACGTCCGCCGCGCTGGCCGCGGGCGCACCTGTGCTGTGCGACTCGTCGATGGTGGCGGCCGGGATCACCCGGTCCCGGCTGCCCGCAGACAACGACGTCGTCTCGTTGGTGGCCGACGCGCGGGCCGCCGAGCTGGCCGGCCGCCTCGACACCACCCGCTCGGCCGCCGCCATGGAGTTGTGGGCGGACCGGCTCGGCGGCGCGGTGCTCGCGATCGGCAACGCACCGACCGCGTTGTTCAGGCTGCTGGAACTCGTCGACGACGGTGCGCCCAGCCCGGCCGCGGTGCTGGGCGGGCCGGTCGGGTTCGTCGGATCCGCCCAGTCGAAACAGGAGCTCATCGACCGGCCACGCGGCATGTCGTACCTCGTGGTCACCGGTCGTCGCGGCGGCAGCGCGATGGCCGCCGCCGCCGTCAACGCGATCGCCAGCAGCACCGAATGACGAACGCCGAGGGCACTCACCGGGGCACGCTGTTCGGCGTCGGGCTCGGCCCGGGCGACCCGGAACTGGTGACGGTCAAGGCCGCCCGGCTGATCGCGCAGGCCGACGTCGTCGCCTACCACAGTGCGCGTCACGGCCGCAGCATCGCCCGCGGCATCGCCGAACCGTATCTGCGGCCGGGGCAGGTCGAGGAGCACCTCGTCTACCCGGTGACCACCGAGACCACCGACCATCCCGGCGGCTACGCAGGCGCGTTGGAGGACTTCTACCGCGAGGCCGCCGAGCGCATCGCCGCCCACCTGGATGCCGGTCGCGACGTCGCATTGCTCGCCGAGGGCGACCCGCTGTTCTACAGCTCCTACATGCACATGCACACACGCCTGACCGAGCGGTTCGACGCGGTGATCGTGCCCGGGGTGACGTCGGTCAGCGCCGCGGCCGCGGCCACCGGCACTCCCCTCGTGCAGGGCGACGAGGTGCTGTCGATCATTCCCGGCACCCTGCCCGTCGACGAGCTCAAACGCAGGTTGGCCGACACCGACGCCGCCGTGGTGCTGAAACTCGGCCGCTCGTATCCGGCCGTGCGGGAAGCGCTTTCGTCGGCAGGGCGACTCGGGGATGCGTACTACGTGGAGCGGGCGAGCACACCGCAGCAGCGGGTGCTGCCCGCCGGCGAGGTCGACGACGGCAAGGTGCCGTACTTCTCGCTGGCCATGCTCCCGGGCACCGCGCGGAGGCACGCACCGGCGGGCACGGTGGCCGTCGTCGGCCTCGGCCCCGGCGACTCCGACTGGATGACCCCCCAGTGCCGTCGTGAACTGGCCGAGGCCACCGACCTCATCGGGTACGGTCCGTATCTCGACCGCATCAGGACGCGAGACGGGCAACGTCGCCACCCCAGCGACAACACCGACGAACCGGCCCGCGCCCGGCTGGCGTGCACGCTCGCCGAGCAGGGCCGCGCCGTCGCGGTCGTCTCGTCAGGTGACCCGGGCGTGTTTGCGATGGCCACCGCGGTGCTGGAGGAAGCCAAGCAGTGGCCGGGCGTCGGGGTCCGGGTGATTCCCGCGATGACGGCGGCACAGGCCGTCGCGAGCCGGGTGGGCGCACCGCTGGGACACGACTATGCGGTGATCTCCCTCTCCGACCGACTCAAGCCGTGGGACATCATCGCCGCCCGTCTGACCGCCGCCGCAAAGGCCGACCTGGTGCTGGCGATCTACAACCCCGCGTCGAAAACCCGTACCTGGCAGGTCGGCGCCATGCGCGAGCTGCTTCTGGAGCACCGCGACCCGGGCACGCCGGTGGTGATCGGGCGCGACGTGTCCGGCCCGCGTGAAGAGGTCAAGGTGGTGCGGCTGGCCGATTTGGATCCCGCCGAGGTCGACATGCGGTGCCTGCTGATCGTCGGGTCGTCGCAGACGCAGTGGTACGACGACCGGGTATTCACGCCACGCCGGTATCCAACGCTCTGATAGTGTCCGGCAGCCATGACCATTCCACGCGGGCCCCAAGATGTAACGCCGGCATGGCTCGGCTCCGCCTTGGGGGCCGACGTGGGCGACGTCGACGTCACCGCGATCGGCACCGGCCAGACGGGCGCCACCTACCGGGTGCGGGCCACGTATGTGAACACTCACACCGACTTGCCTGCCACGTTCGCGGTCAAGTTGTCCGCCCAGGACGACGCCGTCCGGGAGCGGGTGGCGCTTGGATACCGATCCGAGGTCGAGTACTACGCCCGCGTCGCCGACAGGATGAGCATCCCGGTGCCACCGTGCTTCTACTCCGAGATATCCGACGACGGAGCCGATTTCGTTCTGGTCCTCGCCGACATGGCACCCGCGGTGCAGGGCGACCAGATCGCCGGCTGCAGCGCGCAGGAGGCTGGCCTCGCGGTTGAGGCCCTGGCCGGGCTGCACGGCCCGAGCTGGTGCGATCCCGAGTGGATGGAATTGACCGGCATCGCGATGCCCAAGCCCGGTGATGATGCCGCGGCGGGCGGCCTCGGCGAGATCTCGCAGATGGCAGCCGGAATCCTGGTCGACAAGCTGGGCGGTGCTATCAGTGCGGAAGACCAGGAAACCCTCACCGCCGCAATGGCTTTGGTCACGCCCTGGTTGAAGGCCGAGCCCGACAGATACGCCCTCATGCACGGCGACTATCGGCTCGACAACATGCTGTTCGATCCCGACCGCACGCGGATCACAGTGGTGGACTGGCAGACGGTCGGAATCGGGCTGCCAGGCCGCGACCTCGCGTACTTCACCGCGACAAGCCTGGAACCCGCCGTCCGTTCCGGCATCGAGAGGGAGCTTGTCGCCCGGTATCACCGGGCGCTACTCGGCTATGGCATAACTGATTACGACTTCGACACCTGCTGGCGCGACTACCGCCTCGGCGTGGTGCAGGCACCCCTTCTCACCGGTCTGGGGTTCGCCTTCGCAGCGTCCACCGAGCGCGGCGACGAGATGATGCTGACCATGCTGCACCGCGGTTGCCGGGCGATCCGCGAGCTGGGCACGCTGGACCTCATTCGGTCCTATCAATCAATCTGATCCAGGCCTCGGCATCGTCCACAGTGGACACTGTCGTCACACCGGGGGGCAGCGGGGGGCGGTCCACCATGAGGACGGCGACACCCAGTGTGGCGGCGGCGTCGAGCTTCGGCCGGGTCATGTCGCCACCGCTGTTCTTCGTCACAAGGCAGTCGATCCCATGGGCGCACATCAGCCCCAGCTCGTCGTCGTAGACGTACGGGCCCCGCGACAGCACGAGTTCGTGGCGACGCGGCAAGGTCTGCGGGTCCGGCGCGGTGACGGCACGGATCAGGAACCAGGCGTCGAGTCCCGCGAACGCCTTGACCCCGGACCTCCCGGTGGTCAGGAACACCCGGGTATACCCTTTGGCCGCCACAGTTTTCGCGGCCTCGATCTCCGAATTCACCCGCGTCGCGTCGCCGACGTCCCATGCAGGACGGCCCAGCACCAGATGCGGGATCCTCAGTTCGGCGCACACCTCGGCGGCGTGGGCGGTGATCGTCGCGGCGTACGGGTGCGTGGCGTCGACGACCGCGCGCACCTGCGAGTCGATCAACCATCGGCGCATCCCGTCGACGCCGCCAAAACCGCCGATGCGGACCTCGCCGACCGGCAGCGCGGGATCGGGCACCCGCCCGGCCAGCGAACTGATGACCTCGACGCCGGGATGCAGCCGCGCGGCCAGAATCCGGGCCTCCGATGTGCCGCCCAGGAGAAGCACTCGCATCAGTGTCGCCCTCGTCGTACCCGGTCGGTCGAGTACAGGTAGCTGTCGGCGAAGCCCTCGGCGGCCAGCACCTCGCCCACGACGATCACCGCGGTCTTGGTGATGTCGGCGGCATGCACCTCGACCGCGAGTTCGGCCAGTGCGCACCGCAGCACCGTCTGCTGCGGCCAGCTGGCGAATGCGACTACTGCACAGGGCGTTTCGGCGCGGTAGCCGCCCGCCAGCAGCTGTGGGACGATCGCGTCGACCTGCGCGGCGGCCAGATGCAACACCAGCGTTGCGCCGGGCGCCGACAAGGTCTGCAGGTTCTCTCCCGGTGGCATCGCGGTAGACAGCGTCGCGACCCGCGTCAGTATCACCGTCTGCGCGACGCTCGGCACGGTCAGCTCACGGCCGAGGGCGGCCGCAGCCGCAGCGAAAGCCGGTACGCCCGGCACGATCTCGTAGTCGACGCCCAGCTCCGCAAGGCGGCGGTACTGTTCGGCCACTGCGCTGTAGAGCGACGGGTCGCCGGAGTGCAGCCTCGCCACATCGAGTCCGGCCGCGTGCGCGTCGGCGATCTCGCCGATGATCTGCTCGAGCGTCAGCGGACCCGTGTCGACCACCTTGGCATCCGGCGGGCACAGCGCCAGCAGGTCGTCGGGCATGATCGAACCCGCGTACAAGCAGACCGGACAACGGTTCAGCAGCCGCTGGCCACGCACGGTGATCAGGTCGGCGGCGCCCGGCCCGGCCCCGATGAAATAGACGGTCACGGTTTGGTGACCGCCCACTGCGTGACCGGCATCGCGGGCCGCCAGCCGGTGAACTTGCCGAGGGGCTCGACCTGGTAGTGCTGGAAGCGTCGCAACTCGCCGCCCGTGCGCAGATACCACTGCGCGAGAACGGCTTCCGACTCAGCGGTGACGGCATTGGCGACCAGCCGGCCCCCCGCGGGCAGCCGATGATAGCAGGCGTCGAGAAGCCCGGGTTGGGTCAAGCCGCCGCCGATGAAGATCGTCGACGGCGGCGAAACCAAGTCAAATGATTCGGGTGCGTCGAAATGCACCTCGATCTGGACGCCGAACGCGACCGCGTTGTGGACGATCCGCTTGCGGCGCTGCTCGTTGCGTTCGAATGCCACCGCCCGGCAACCCGGGCCGCTTCGGCACCACTCGATGGCGATGCTGCCCGAGCCCGCGCCGACATCCCAGAGCAGTTCGCCCGGCCGTGGGGCCAGTGCTGCGAGAGTGACGGCGCGGATCGTCTGTTTGGTGATCTGACCGTCGTGAGCGAACGCATCATCGGGCAGCACCCCGTATTGCCGGTCGTCGGGCAGGTACCGCACGGCGATGACGTTGAGGTCGTCGACGTCCCCCGGCGGTCGCGCCGTCCACTCCCGTGCGGTCGCCGACCGGCGCCGCTCAGCCGGTCCCCCGAGTTGTTCGAGCACCGTGATCTCGGAATCCCCGCGTCCGCCGTCGGTAAGCAGCCGCGCCAACGCCGCCGGGCTCGTGCGGTCGCGCGACATGACCACGGCCTGGCCGCCCAAGCGCACCGCGGTGTGCGGCTCGGCCGTAACAAGGCTGATGATCTCGGTGTCCTGTACCGCCCAGCCCACCCGCGAACACGCCAACGTCACCGACGACACATGCGGCAGCACGGCGACCCGGTCGGCTCCGTAGAGCCGAATGAGGCTGCCGCCGACTCCGTGGAGCAGCGGGTCGCCGCTGGCCACCACGTGCACGTCTGCCTCGCCACCGTCGAGCAGCGTGCGAAGGGCGGGCAACATCGGCGACGGCCATTGCCGCCGCTCGGCACGCACGCTGTCGTCGAGCAGATCCAATTGTCGCCGCGACCCGTAAATCACTGCGGCCCGACGCAATTCATTCAAGGACGCGGGCGCCAGGCCGGCCATCCCGTCGGCGCCGACCCCGACTACGACGATCATCGGAGCCCTCTGCTCTTCGCGCAAGCGCTCATCGCGGCATCCTCCGCCACACGAACTGTGGCAGCAACCGCATCCCGATGAAGAACGGCCGCAGCATCCACGGAATCCACACGCTGCGACGGCCCTTGGCCAGCGCCCGCGCGGTAGCGGCGGCAACCTGAGGCGGTGTACTCGACATGGGCGCGGGCTTCATGCCCTCGGTCATCCGCCCGATCACGAACCCCGGTCGCACGAGCAGCAGTCGCACTCCCGAGCCGTGCAGTGCGTCGGCCAGGCCGCTGCAGAACCCGTCCAACCCGGCCTTCGCCGAGCCGTAGACATAGTTGGCCCGTCGCACCCGCACGCCCGCCACCGACGAGAACGCGACGATCGCGCCCGAACCGGCCGACCTCATCCGCTCCGCCAGCACGGTCAGCAGGCTTGCCTGGGCAACGAAGTCGGTGTGCAGCACCGCGGCCGCATGCGCGGGATCCTTCTCGGCACGCGCCTGATCGCCGAGCACACCGAACGCCAGCACCGCCGTGCCGATCGGCCCGTGGTCGGCCACTATCGAAGCCACCAGCGGAGCGTGCGAGGCCAGGTCGTCGGCGTCGAATTCGCGGGCGTCCACCTTGGCGGCGCCGGCCTTCTCCAGGGCTGCGACCTGCTCGGAGAGCCGCCCGGGGTCGCGGGCGGCCAGCACCACGACGGCGCCAGGCGCGAGCAGCCGCGCGAGCTCGACGCCGATCTCACTGCGGCCTCCGAAAATCACGACTGGCCCGCCGCTCGTGTCATCCACGGCTGCGATTATCTCCTGCGCTAGTTTGGGAGCCGATGGCAAACGCAACGACCCGGCTCACCCACGACGCGCTGGCGTTCCTGACCGAGCGGCATCTGGCGATGTTGACCACGTTGCGATCGGACAATTCGCCGCATGTCGTCGCGGTCGGATTCACCTTCGACCCCAAGACCCACATCGCGCGCGTGATCACCAGCGGTGGGTCGCAGAAGGCCGTCAACGCCGAGCAGCGCGGCATCGCCGTGCTCAGCCAGGTCGACGGGGCCCGCTGGTTGTCGCTGGAGGGACGCGCCTCGGTCAACACCGACGCCGAGGCCGTCCGGGACGCCGAACTTCGCTACGCGCAGCGCTATCGCACCCCGCGGGTCAATCCGCGGCGGGTGGTCATCGAGGTGCGGGTGGAACGGGTACTCGGCAGCTCGGAGCTGCTCGACCGCGGCGGCGACTAGGCACGCACGGCTAGTCGCCGAGGTGAATCTCGACGCCGTGTAGCTGCAGCTGTTCGAAGCTGTAGCTGAATTCGCCGCGGTGCCCCACGGATAACACATACCGGTCCTGACCCTCGGTGATCGGGAAGCTGAACGAGAACGTGCAACTGGCGTCATTGCCGTGGCCCTCGCCGAGTGGCGTGGAGGCCAGGATTTCGCCCTTGCCGTTCTTCACGACGACCTGCGTGCCGCTGCCGATATCAGAGTAGCCGTGCACTCCCTGGCATTTCGTTCCGTCCGATGTGATCGAGCTGAGGTATGGCTTCGACGTCTCGATCAGCACGAAAGTACCTGACACGGTGGCTATTTCGAGGACGTGGAAGCCCTGCGAGAACTTCGGGCAGAAGGCGTCGACCGCGAACTTGTCCGCGACGACGCCCTGCTGCGCGCCGCCGTCGTCGAGTTGTTTGCAAACCTGCCTGCCGTGCGCCAGCGCATTGGCGTCGGAGTTGAACCGGTCGGCGAGTCCGGCGTCTTTCAGGGCGGACAGATAGCTGTCGTCGGGCGATCGCGCGTTGTAGTGCGGCAGCAGCAGGCCCCACGTGACCGCCGCCGCCATCACGAGCACGGCCGTCACCGCTCCTGTAGCAAGCCACGTCGATCGGATGCCCGTCCTGCCCGCCGGCGGAACGTCGAGATATGCAGGCAGCAGTCGGCCGCCCTCAGGGTCGGTCGTTTCTGCTTTGCCGCTACGAACCCGGCTGGTGGGGCGCCCGGCGACGTAGTACCGGCCTTCGTGACGCGCCGTCGGGTCGGGTCGCCAGCCGGTCATCGCGACGCCGCCCTCGAGTGCGCCGCAGCTCGGGCAGACGGCGGCTTTTCCGATGTCGGAGCGGCAGAACGGACACAGCATCGCGACAGCCCGCGACTAGACCCGCACCACGACCAGCTCGTGCGGGCGGCTGTTCACCGCTTCCGCGCCGTCGGCGGTGACGATGACGATGTCCTCGATGCGGGCACCCCACTGGCCGGGGAAGTACACGCCGGGCTCGATGGAGAACGCCATGCCCTCGACCAGCGGCAGGTCGTTGCCCGCCACGATGTAGGGCTCCTCGTGTACCGACAGGCCGATGCCGTGGCCGGTGCGGTGCACGAACGCGTCGGCGAGGCCGGCCTCCGCCAGCACGTCACGCGCAACCGCGTCGACCTGTTCCGCGGTCACCCCAGGGCGGACTGCGTCGACCGCAGCCTGCTGCGCCCGCTGCAGTACCGAATACCGCTTCGCCACTTCCGGTTCCGGCTCGCCGATGCTGTAGGTCCTTGTCGAGTCGGAGTTATAGCCCGGCTCGTAGGGGCCGCCGATGTCGACGACCACGATGTCGCCGACCCGCAGCTCCCGGTCCGAGCACTCGTGGTGCGGATCGGCACCGTGCGGCCCGGATCCGACGATGATGAATGCCACCTCCGAATGGCCTTCGGCGACAATGGCTTCGGCGATATCGGCGGCGACGTCGGCCTCTGTCCGCCCCGGTACCAGAAATTCCGGTACCCGGGCGTGCACCCGGTCGATGGCCGCGCCCGCTTTGCGCAGCGCATCGATCTCGACGGAGTCCTTGATCATTCGCAACCGCCGCAGCACGTCGGTGGCCAGCACCGGCACCACGCCCAGCAGGTCGGCGAGCGGCAACAGATGCAGCGCCGGCATCGAGTCGGTGACCGCCGTGTTGACCGGCGCACCACCCAACGCGTCGGCGACGAGTCGATACGGGTCCTCACCATCCACCCAGTCCCGCACCGCGAGGCCGAGTTCGGTGGCCGCGGACTCCTTCAGCGAGGCCAGTTCCATCCGCGGAACGACGATGGTCGCCTCACCTGCCGCGGGAAGCACCAGCGCGGTCAGCCGCTCGAATGTCTGCGCACGCGAACCGATCAGGTACCGCAGGTCGTAGCCGGGCGTGATGACGAGTCCGGCCAGACCGGCGTCGGCAGCGGCCGCGGCGGCGGCATGGAGGCGCTGTACGTACACGTCAGTGCTGAAACGACCGGATGTCATACAACTGAGGCTAATCCCGCCCCGAATAGCTGGCGACCTCGATCAGGTTGCCGTCGGGGTCGCGGCAGTAATGCGACGTCATCGGTCCGAGTGCACCCGTTTTGGCCACGGGCCCCTCGGTGATCGTGACACCGCAGGACCGCAGGTGTGCGGACACCTCGTCGGGGCTCGTGTCGGCGATGAAGCAGAGGTCGAGCGAACCCGGGGCGTCGATGGCGCCGGTCGCCCAGTTCGGCGCCCCACTGGGCCGCACGTTGATCTTCTGGTTTCCGAAGCGCAGCGCGACGCGGTGGTCGCCGAACACTTCGCGGTGCATGCCGAGCACCCGCACGTACCAGTCGGCGGTGGTGTCGACATCGCGGCAGTTGAGCACCACGTGGTCGATTCGGTTCACGGTGAAGGCCATATCTCACGCTACTGTCAGTGACCGTGGCCGCTCCCGTGTTACTTCTCGACGGCGCCAGCATGTGGTTTCGCTCCTTCTTCGGTGTGCCCTCCTCGATCACCGCACCCGACGGCAGACCGGTCAACGCCCTGCGTGGCTTCGTCGACGCCGTCGCCACGGTCATCACCCGCGAACGGCCTTCCCGGCTGGTGGTGTGCCGCGACGACGACTGGCGTCCGCAGTGGCGGGTGGATCTGATCCCGTCGTACAAGGCGCACCGGGTCGCAGAGGAGGAACCCGCGGGCCAGCCCGACATCGAAGAGGTGCCCGACGACCTGACCCCGCAGGTCGACATGATCATGGAAATCCTGGACGCGTTCGGCATTGCCACCGCGGGCGCGCCGGACTGCGAGGCCGACGATGTGCTGGGCACACTGGCCAGTCGCGAGCGCACGAACCCCGTCGTGGTGGTGAGCGGCGACCGTGACCTGCTTCAGCTGGTGCGCGACAAGCCGGTGCCGGTACGGGTGCTCTATCTCGGCCGCGGCCTGGCGAAGGCGACGAAATGGGGACCCGAGGAGGTCGCCGACACCTACGGCGTTCCGCTCGACCGCGCCGGACCGGCCTACGCGGAGCTGGCGCTGTTGCGCGGCGATCCGTCCGACGGTCTGCCGGGTGTGCCAGGGGTCGGCGAGAAGACGGCGGCCACGCTGTTGGCCCAGCACGGCTCGCTCGAGGGCATCCTCGCCGCGGCCCACGATCCGAAATCGAAGATGTCGAAGGCCTATCGGACGAAGCTTCTTGCGGCCACCGACTACATCGAGGCCGCGGGACCCGTGGTCAAGGTTGCTATCGACGCCGACGTGAATTTCTCGACGCCGTCGGACCTGCTTCCGCTGGCCGCGGAGCATCCGCGCAAGGTGGCCAAACTCGCCGAACAATACGGCGTCACGTCGTCAATTGGCCGACTGCAGAAGGCACTTGACGCATTACCTGGCAACTAGCTTTGCTTGTGCTGTGTTCCCGCAGCGGAGTGTATCGGTGTTCGCAACAGCACTAGTCCTTGTGGGCGGATCGGCAGCGCAGTCATCGCCGCCGGCCGCGGCCGTCGGCTGCTCCGGTTCGAACCGGCCCGCGGGTCTACTCGCGAAGGTTCCCGAATTTCTCGTCAGGACGATCGACCCGGCGGCGCGGGTCCCGGATCCGCGGGGCAGGCGGTCACTGTCGATCTATGCGACGCCGCCGCTGCCGAGTACAGCCCCGCGAATTCGAAGATCGGCGACGATCACTTCGTCGCTCTCAAGGTCATTGCAGGCAATGCGAAGTCCGGCAATGGCGATGCATTCGTCGACGCGTTCCTGTCCGGGTTGGGCGCCGATGCCCGCACCGGCACGGTCACCATGGAGGACCGCGTCGTGCAGTCTTTCGTGACGCCAAGCCGGGGAGGGTTACGCGTACGCCGCAGGACCGACGGCCGTCATCGGATATGTCGTTCCGTCCGAGACGATCGCGCACGGATTGGATCCGGCGGCGACCCAGGAGTCGGCCAAGTCGGCCTACACCAGAATCATCGCCGCAGTTGACGGCAAGCCTCTACCCGACAGGTTCTTCCCAGGCACCGGCCCCGCGTAGTACCCATTGGGCCACCACAGGATCGAGAACGGGCCGGCCCTTTGCCGGTGGGGTTATCAGGGCGTCATGCACTGCGAAGTCGGCGAGCACAGTTTCTCCATGAATCGCGAAAACGCCACGCTCACCTAGGCCGACTACTTGGGCCGGCCGACCTCGTAGGTGCCCTTGTCGTCCTGGAAGGTCACGGTCACCTGCCGTTTGGTGCCGTCGATGCTGACCTCACAGTTGAACGTGTCGCCCTTCTTGACCGTCGGGCTGGCGCCGTTGTTGCACTTGACGTCCTTGACGTTCTTGGCCCCATAGCCGTTGGACTCGTCGCTCAGGATCTGCTGAACGCCGGACTGGGCCGAGTTGACGTCCAGCTTGGTGGTGACAAAGAAGCCCGGCTTCCAGAAGCCCAGCACCGCCACCACGGCGACGACGAGCGCGGCCAGCAGGCCGATGATGCCCCCGACGACGGCCAACGAACGCTTGGAGCCTTCCTGCGCCTCGGGCGCACCGAACTGGCCGTACTGTCCCGGCTGCTGGCCGTACTGACCGTACTGACCGGGCTGTTGTCCGTACTGTCCCGGCTGCTGGCCGTACTGCGGATACTGCTGCTGGCCGTAGTCGGCGGTCGGCTGCTGGCCGAACTGCTCGGTCGCCGGGTACTGCTGCGGCGGCGTGTAGGGCGGCTGCTGCCCAGGCTGCTGATAGGAGGGGTACTGCGGCGGGGTGTAGGCGGGCGGCTGCCAGGCCGGCTGATCCTGACCGGGCGTCGGCTGCTGCCAGGCCGGCGGCTGGTTGGACGGGTCGCTCGACGGCTGGTCCTGACCCGGCCACGGCTGCGTCTGGTCAGGCCCCTGCGGTCCGCTCATCTCTCTCCCTCAGTCGCTGGTGGTCGCCGATGTGCCAACACCTTACCCCGCATCAACAGCGACGACGCCGCGTCGAACGTCGGCGATGACGCGTTTCGCGGCCGCGCGGAGCTCAGCTGTGGGCGCGGCATTGCGAACCTGATCGGCCAGATCGAGGACCTGGCGGCACCAGCGCACGAAGTCGCCCGCCGAGAGCGGCGATCCCGACCGGCCGAGGTCGGACTCGTCCAGTGCGGCGGCCAGGTCGCCGGTGGTGGCCCATCGATACACGGCGGCGACGAAGCCCTCGTCTGGCTCGCGGCTCGGCGAGATCCGATGCCGCTGCTCGTCGGTGCGCAGCTCGGCCGAGAGCCGGCGAGTGTCGGCCAGGGCCCTGCGTAGTTTCGCGGTCGGGATATCGGCGGCCTGCGGGGTGCCGGGCGAGTCGCCGCGGGATTCGAAGAGCACCGCCGAGAGCACACCGGCCAGCTCGGCGGGCGACAGACCCTCCCACACGCCTCCCCGCAGGCACTCGGCGACCAGGAGGTCGCTTTCGCTGTAGATCCGGGCCAGCAACCTGCCGTCATCGGTGACGCGTGGGTCGCCGTCGGCGTCGCGGATGAAGCCGCGCTCGGTGAGCAGCACGACGATCCGGTCGAAGGTCCGCGCCAGCGAGTTGGTGGCCGCGGCCACCTTCTGCTGAATCTGTTCGTTGTCGCGTTCGATGCGCAGGTACCGCTCGGCGAGCCGGGCCCTCTGCTCACGGTCCGGCAGGCGATGGGCGGGGTGGCGCTGCACCTGGTCCCGCAGCCCGGCCAGCTCCGGATCGACGTCATGGTCGGCGGGTGGGCCGCTTCGCCTGCCCTTCGGGATGGTCATTCCCGCCGTCGCCGACCGTAGCGCCGACACGATGTCGCGGCGTACTCGCGGCTGTCGGTGTTCGACGCGTTTGGGCAGCGTCATGGTGCCGACCTTGGCCGAGGCGCCCGAATAGTCTGCCGATGAAATGCGCCCCGCCCAACGGTTTTCGGTCAACACCAGCGGCCTGGGGTCGTCGCCGTCGCGGGCGGGCTCGAGCACCACCGCCAGCCCCGCGCGGCGACCGTTGGCAATGTTGACGATGTCACCACGGCGCAGCGACGACAGCGCGTCGTTGGCGGCATTGCGGCGCTGCAGTCGCGACGCCCGCGACTGCGCCTTCTCTCGTGTGGAGATCGCCGCGCGCAGTCGCGAGTACTCGAGTATCGCCGCGTCGCGCCCACCGAGTTCGGTGGCTATCTCGTCGAGCATGTTCTCGCCGCGTTCTATCGCGCGCACCAGCCCGACCACAGAGCGGTCCGCCTGAAACTGCGCGAAGGACCGTTCCAGCAGTTGGTGCGCCTGCGTCGGGCCCATCTGGTTCACCAGGTTGATCGTCATGTTGTACGACGGCGCGAACGAGCTGCGCAGCGGGAACGTGCGCGTCGACGCCAGGCCGGCGACCTCCGCGGGTTCGACGTCTGGATTCCACAGCACCACAGCGTGGCCTTCGACGTCGATTCCGCGCCTGCCCGCGCGACCGGTCAACTGGGTGTACTCCCCGGGCGTCAACTGGACGTGCTGCTCGCCGTCGAACTTCACCAGCCTCTCCAGGACCACCGTGCGCGCCGGCATGTTGATGCCCAAAGCCAGTGTCTCCGTAGCGAATACGGACTTCACAAGCCCTTCGGTGAACAGCTCCTCCACGGTGTGTCGGAACACCGGCAGCATTCCGGCGTGGTGGGCGGCCAAACCGCGCAGCAGCCCCTCCCGCCATTCGTGGTAGCCCAGTACGACCAGATCGGATTCGGACAGGTCGGCACACCGGCGGTCGACCACCTCGGCGATGCGGGCGCGTTCCTCGTCGGTGGTCAGCCGAAGCGACGACCGCAAACACTGTTTGACCGCGGCGTCGCAGCCGACGCGGGAGAAGATGAACGTGATGGCGGGCAGCAGGCCCTCATGGTCGAGCATCGCCACCACGTCGGGACGCGACGGCGTTCGGTAGATGGTCGGGCGACCACCTCTGTTGCCGCCGCGACTACGCGGCCGCCAGTCGGACAGCCGGTCGGCTTCACGGCGATGGGCGATGTGCCGCAACAGTTCCGGGTCCACCAACAGCTCGCGACCGTTCTTCGTCGCGGCGCCGGAGCGGTAGTCGAAGAGGTCGAACAGCCTCTTGCCGACCATGACGTGTTGCCAGAGCGGTACGGGCCGGTGTTCGTCGACGACGACGGTGGTGTCGCCGCGCACGGTCTGGATCCAGCCACCGAACTCCTCGGCATTGCTGACCGTCGCCGACAGGCTGACCAGGCGCACGTCTTCGGACAGGTGCAGGATCACTTCCTCCCACACCGCGCCTCGCATCCGGTCGGCGAGAAAGTGCACCTCGTCCATCACGACGTGCGAAAGGCCGTGCAGTGTGGCCGAATCCGCGTACAACATGTTGCGCAGCACTTCGGTGGTCATCACGACAACCGGTGCATCGCCGTTGATCGACTGGTCGCCGGTCAGCAGGCCGATTTTCTCCGCGCCGTACCGGCGCACCAGGTCGTTGTGTTTCTGATTGCTCAACGCCTTGATCGGCGTGGTGTAGAAGCACTTTCGGCCCGCGGCCAGTGCCAGATGGACCGCGAACTCCCCCACCACGGTCTTGCCCGCACCCGTCGGGGCGCACACCAGCACACCGTGGCCATCCTCGAGCGCCTGGCAGGCGCGCTGCTGAAAAGGGTCGAGCCGAAAGGGCAGTTGCTCGGTGAAGGCGGCCAGTTCGCCGCTAAGTGGCGTCGTCATCGATCGCAAGCCGTGACGGAGTGGGCACGGCCGTCGGCGGTTCGATCACGGAGGCCTGGTCGTCGGGTACGTTCTCCAGCGCGGCTCGGCGCGCCTTGCGTTTGTCGTGCACACGTGCGATCTGAATGGACATCTCGAGCAGCATCGACAACGCCATCGCCAGTGCCAGCATCGAGAACGGGTCGGAACCCGGTGTCGCGAAGGCCGCGAACACGAACAGCCCGAAGATCAGCCCGCGCCGCCACGACTTCAGGCGCGCGTAGGTGAGCATGCCGACCATGTTCAGCATGACTGATCAGCAGCGGAAACTCGAAGCTGATGCCGAACACAAGCAGCAGATTGATGAGGAATCCGAAGTACTGCTCACCGGACAGCGCGGTGACCTGCACATCACTGCCGACGGTCAGAAGAAAGTGCAGCGCCTTCGCCAGCACGATGTAGGCAAGCACGGCGCCGGTCACAAACAGCACCGCGCCGAAGCCGACGAACACGGACGCGAAGCGGCGTTCCTTCTTGTAGAGCCCAGGCGTGATGAACGCCCAGATCTGTTGGAGCCAGATCGGGCAGGCGAGGATGATCCCTGCGGCGAGCGCGACCTTGAGCCGCAGCATGAACTGGTCGAACGGTGCGGTGGCCAAGAGTCGGCACTGGCCCTCGGGCGCAATGGTGGCGCGCGCGGAGGCCGGCAGCGAACAGTACGGCCCACGCAGCCACTCGCCGAGGCTGTGGAAACCGAGAATGCCGTGGCTGTACCAGAAGAAGCCGATGATCGTCGTGACGACGATCGCGCGCGATCGCGATCAGCAACCGGTTGCGCAGTTCATGAAGGTGGTCGACCAGCGACATGGTGCCGTCGGGGTTGACGCGCGCACGACGTTGACGAGGGTCGAGTCTCTTGAGGAGTCCTGGGGTCTGCACGGGCTTGCGAGGCGCGGCCTAGAAACGCGGCGTCATGCCGCGCTCACTGTTCGGCCTGGGATCAGGCAGGCCGTTTGTCTGACGGTTGCTCGGACTCGGGAGCCGGAGTGTCGGCGCGCTCCGAAGCGATCGGAGTTGCCGGCGGCGTCTCCGGCTTGGGATCCGTTTTCATCTCCTTGACTTCGGACTTGAAGATCCGCATCGACTGACCCAGTGAACGTGCCGCATCCGGAAGCTTCTTGGCGCCGAACAGCAGGACGAACACCGCGATGACGATTACCCAGTGCCAGGGTTGTAGACCGCCCAATTTGGTTACCTCCAGACGTCTGTGGCGAGTCTACCCGCCCGCTTGTGCGGCGACGCCATACGCACGCAATGCCGTCGCCGCCGAGTCGCGCACGCGCTGGGCCAGCGCCTCGGGTGCCAGCACCCGTACACCCGAACCGAAGCCGAGTACGAAGCGGGCCATCCAGTCGTCGGAGGCATAGGTCATCGCCGCCTCGCAGGCCCCGTCGGGCAATTCCCGGACCACCCGCAGCGGGTAATAGTCGAACATCCAGGACGCCGAGCGCTCGATGAGCAGGGTCGCCGACGGCAGCGCGGGGTCCGCGTCGAAGAGCGAGGTGTCCGGCGGGGCTTGCATCGCAGGCTCGGGCGGCACCGAGGGCTCATCGAGGACGGACGCGTCCACGATCCGGTCGAACCGGAAAAGCCGCACCCCTTCGGCCGACCGGCACCATGCCTCCAGGTAGCTGTGCTCGGCGACCAGCACCACCCGGATCGGGTCGACGACCCGACTGGTCAGCATGTCGTGCGAAGCCGAGTAGTACTCGATCGACAGCGCGTGGTTGCCCCGCACCGCGGCGCGCACCGCGGCTGCGGCCTGGCTTTCCATCGGCGCCGGTTCATCGACGGCGGCCTCTGCGCCGTGGTTGACCGTGCCCGCCGCCGACTCGATCTTCGCGATCGCGCTGCGCGCCGCCTCCGGGTCCACCATCCCCGGCACGTCGACCAGGGCGCGCAGGGCGACCAGGACACCGGTGGCCTCCGGCGAGGTCAGCCGCAGCGGGTGGTCGATCCCGGCGGAGAAGGTGACCTCGATGGTGTCGCCGGAGAACTCGAAGTCGATCAGGTCCCCTGGCCCGTAGCCGGGCAGGCCACACATCCACAGCTGGTTGAGGTCGTCGCGCAACTGCTTCTCCGTCACGCCGAGATCGGATGCGGCCTCGGCGTAGGTGATGCGCGGGTTGGCCTGGAAGTACGGGACCATGTTCAGCAGCCGGACCAGCCGCGCGGAAACGGGACTCATGCCTGCACTCCCGCCTGGGCGCGCAGCCGGTCGAGCACCTCGTCGCGCAACGCCTGCGGCTCCAGCACGACGGCGTCGGCGCCGTAGCTCGCGATCTCCCTGGCCAGCCGGTCGGACATGCCGATGTCGATGCTGATCTCCTCGCCGTCGCGGCCGTCGAGCGCGCTGGGCCCCACCACGTCGGCCCGGCGGCGCAGGGCGGTGGCGCGCCCGTCGGCGACCCAGACCCTGGCCTGTGTTCCGGTCGGCGTCTCGCCGATCACCTTGTGCACGATCTCGCGTAGGTTGACCCCGTCTGGCGACTTGACCGAGCCGGCGGGTCCGATGGCCGTCACGTCGGCGCCGATGCGGGACAGCCGGAAGGTACGGACGGCGTCGCGGTCGCGGTCATGGCCGACGAGATACCAGCGCCCCCTGTCGGTCACCACACCCCAGGGCTCGACCGTGCGGACGGTGTACGGCTCGCTGCGCGCGGGCCGGTGTGGGAACTGCACAGCCTGGCCGGAGTTGATGGCGGACAACAGGATTCCCAGCACTTCCTCGGAACCGCGGATGCCAGGCATCCCGGCCGTCGAGGTGATCGCGACGCCTGCGTCACCAGCATCCACATCGACGCCTGCCGCCCTTAGCTTGAGCAGGGCGCCCTGTGTCGCGGTGATCAGCTCCGGCGACTCCCACAGTTGAGTGGCCAGCGCGACCGCAGCGGCCTCGTCGGCAGTGAGGTCGACGGCGGGCAGCGCGTACGCCTCGCGGTTGATGCGATAGCCCTCCGTCGGGTCGAATTGCGACACCCGGCCGGTCTCCAGCGGGATGCCGAGATCGCGCAGCTCGTTCTTGTCGCGCTCGAACATCCGCGAGAAGGCCTCGTCGCTGGCACTGTCCGAGTAGCCGTAGACGGTCTCCCGGATCCGCTCCGCGCTGATGAAGGTGCGGGTCGACAGCAGCGCGATCACGAGATTCATCAGCCGCTCGACTTTGGAGATCCCCACCCGCGTCAGCCTAGTGTCAACGGCCGATGGCGAGTGCTCAGCCCGGTACCGCTCCGAGCCGAGGTGGCGACTCCGCCCTGCGCGGCGAAGACGGCGCTGAGCTCCGGCGGCATTTGGGCATTGTGGTGCGGGCGGGTGCGTAGCCGCCAGTAGGCCCTGTGGATAAAGGTTGAGCGTTCGCGGGCGGTCGCGAAGCTACATGCTGGCGATGAGCCGCTTGACCCGTTCGTCGACCGAGCGGAAGGGGTCCTTGCACAGCACCGTGCGCTGAGCCTGGTCGTTGAGCTTGAGGTGCACCCAGTCGACGGTGAAGTCGCGGCCCGCTTCCTGTGCGGCGCTGATGAACTCGCCGCGCAGTTTGGCGCGGGTGGTCTGCGGCGGGGTGTCCACCGCGTCCTCGATCTCCTCGTCGGTCGTGATCCGCGCCGCGAGGCCCTTGCGCTGGAGCAGATCGAAGACGCCCCGGCCGCGTTTGATGTCGTGGTAGGCCAGGTCGAGCTGGCTGATCTTGGGATCGGACAGCTCCATGTTGTAGCGGTCCTGGTAGCGCTGGAACAGCTTGCGCTTGATGACCCAGTCGATCTCGGTGTCGACCTTCGCGAAGTCCTGGCTCTCGACGGCATCGAGCTGACGGCCCCACAGGTCGACGACCTGCTCGATCTGCGCGTTGGGTTCGCGGGTCTGCAGGTGTTCGACCGCCCTCGCGTGATACTCGCGTTGGATGTCCAGGGCGCTGGCCTGACGTCCGCCGGCCAGCCGTACCGGGCGTCGACCGGTCAGGTCGTGGCTGACCTCGCGGATCGCGCGGATCGGGTTGTCCAGCGAGAAGTCGCGGAACGCCACGCCGGACTCGATCATCTCCAGCACCAGCGCGGCCGTGCCGACCTTGAGCATGGTCGTCGACTCGCACATGTTGGAGTCGCCGACGATGACGTGCAGGCGGCGGTACTTCTCGGCGTCGGCGTGCGGCTCGTCGCGGGTGTTGATGATCGGCCGGCTGCGGGTGGTCGCCGACGACACGCCCTCCCAGATGTGCTCGGCGCGCTGGCTCAGGCAGAAGGTGGCGGCCTTGGGCGTCTGCAGCACCTTGCCCGCGCCGCAGATGAGCTGGCGGGTGACCAGGAACGGCAGCAGCACATCGGAGATCCGAGAGAACTCACCCGCCCGCACGATCAGATAGTTCTCGTGGCAGCCGTACGAATTGCCCGCCGAGTCGGTGTTGTTCTTGAACAGGTAGATGTCGCCGCCGATGCCCTCGTCGGCGAGCCGCTGCTCGGCGTCGATCAGCAGGTCCTCCAGCACCCGCTCGCCTGCGCGGTCGTGGGTGACCAGTTGGGTCAGGCTGTCGCACTCGGCGGTGGCGTATTCGGGGTGTGACCCCACGTCGAGATACAGCCGCGCGCCGTTGCGCAGGAAGACGTTCGAGCTACGGCCCCACGACACCACACGACGAAACAGATAGCGGGCCACCTCGTCGGGACTCAGCCGGCGATGACCGTGAAAGGTGCAGGTCACACCGAATTCGGTCTCGATGCCCATGATTCGCCGCTGCACCTCATCGAGCTTACGGGGTGGTTTCGACCGGTGGCGCACCAGCCGCGCCGTAAGCTCGGCCTTCGTGGCGGGCCATCGGGCTTTTCCTGCTGTTGACCGTCTGCCTCGACGCGCCGTTCCGGGTTCTGCTCAACGCGACGCAGACCGTCAACGGCCCCGTACATCTTCGGGATGATGTGGATGCCTGCGATCGCCGCCATCCTCACCTGCCGCATTGCCGACGTTCACGTTCGTGGCGATCGCGATCAGCTTCGCGCAGGCGTGGCTGCGGCTCAAATCCGACAGTGTGTGGCCGCCGATCTTCCTGCACGCCAGCCACAACCTGTGGATGCAGTCGATCTTCACGCCGCTGACCACCGAGCGGGAGTACAGGATGCTCGGCGCGATGATGCTCGTCTGCGGTCTCGTCGTCATCGCGTTCCATCAGTACTGGCACAGCCTCGCGGCGTTCGCGATCTCGGTGTTCGGCTGGTTCGTGGCGGTGCGCGGGCTGACCTTGATGGCCTTCCCGAGCGCGATCGAAACCGGCGCAGGCGACACTCTCGCCAGCCCTGGCCTGCTGCTCGGTGCACGCGTGTTCTTCCTCCTGCTCACGTGCGTCGGTGGATATCTGACCTACATCGGGTGGGCCTCCGGGCGGACCGAGGTGCCTGTGGATAACGTCAGCGCCGTACCTCGGTGATCTGTCAGCATGAGGCGATGGGGGGAAACACCGAAGTCGATCTGAGCGCCCTTCGCGCCGTAGCCGACCACGTCACCGAAGCCGCCGACGCGATCGCCGAAATGCATTGGCCGGCAATGCCGGCCGATGACCTCAAGGGGTCGGCAGTGGGCCGCGTTCCTGCGCCCGATCTCATAGCCGCCAAGCTCACCGACGTCATCGCCAACATGCGTGGGTGGGCGGTGGCGGCGCGGATGTCGGCGGATGCGTTCGAACGCGCCGACCGGCGTAGTGCTGACCGCTTCCACCGGCCGTGACCCGGCCGACCGTCGCGCAGGCCGAGGCGTGGCGACCGGACTCCCTGTGCCGGATCGCGGACGACTGGGATGCCGCCGCCACCGGCCTGGACGCACGCGTCGACGACATCGTGACGAGAATCCACGGCAGCCGCGACTTCTGGACCGGGTCGGCCGCCGATGCGGCCCACCGCGGTGCGCAGACGATCTCCGCAGGCGGTGCGCTCGCGACGCGATGCTTGATCGCCGCCGCCGTCGCCGCCCGTGACGGAGCCGAGCAGATCGGCTCGGCCAAAGACGAGGTGCTCGACCTGGTGGCTGCGGCTCGCGCGGAGGGCTTCATCGTCGCCGACGACGGCGCCGTCACCGTTGGCGCGCCATCTCCGCTGGTGTCGTTGTCTGGTGGCCCGGCCGCGACCCGCGACGTGCTCAGCACCCGGATCGCGGCGGCGCTCGACCGGATGGGCGCCGCTGACGCCGACGCAGTCAAGGACATCGTCGAGGCGTTGAACCCGCCGCACGCGCCGCCTGCGCACACGGCACCGGCGGGCGGCGGGCCGGTCCCGCTGGCCGACGCCGTCGCCGGCTGGTCGGCGATCGGCCAGGACCGGATCGCGAATCAGATCGCGGCCATGACACCGCAAGAGCGCCAACGGCTCATCGACGAATTCCCCAAACAGGTCGGCAACACAGACGGTGTCCCGTGGCCGATGCGGATCGCGGCCAACCGGGTCAATATCGCGCAGGCGATCGCTGACGAACGCGGCAGCGGCAACCCGGACGCTGCGACCCGCATCGCCTTCTATCAGGGTCTGCTCGCCGAGGTCGACGACCCCGCCCGCAGCGGGCACCGCGTCGACCGCCAGATTCTCGCGTTCGACCCCGATCGGGCGTCGCTGATCGAACTCAACGGCAGCCTGGCGACCGCGAAGAGCGTGGCCGTCATGGTCCCGGGGATGAACACCACGATCGAGGGTTCGGTGGAGAACACCAAGACGGCCAGGCGATTTGTGTCCGCCACGCGGGGCGAGGTCGCCACGATCACCTATCTGGGTGGGCCGTTTCCCCGCGGTGACAACATGGCGGCGGCGCTCGCCGACGCGGCGGATCCGCGGTATGCCTTGGACATGGCGCCGCGCCTGGTGGCGTTCAGCGAGGATGTCGACCGCACCGTCGACGCCACAGGCCGAGACATCCCAGTCACCTACGTCGGCCACTCCTATGGCGGGACCATCGTGGGCACCGCCGAAGAGCTCGGCATGACTGCCGACCGCACGCTCTACCTGGCGGCGGCCGGAGCCGGCGTCGGTGTCGACGATCCGTCCGACTGGCACAACCGCAACCCCGACGTGCTGCGATTCTCGATGACCGCCCCCGGCGACCTCATCCAGGCGGTGCAGGACGCGCCGATCCTTCCGCACGGCGCAGACCCCGACGAGATGCCGGGCGTAATCCATTTGCCGGCAGGTGATTACGACGACGGCAGGCCGATGGCCGGCCCGGATGCACATGGTGACGTCATCAATGCGCCGTCGGATTCCTGGCGCAACATTCTTGCCGTGATCACCGGCGATTCGTCAACTCTGCACAAAGCGGGCTGACCGTTGGCAAGATTTGACGAATGTCGGCACGCGGCGCCCCGGTGGACGGGTTCCGGCTGGCGTATGACCGGCACGGCTCGGCAGGCGCGCCGCCGGTGGTGCTGCTGCACGGGTGGCCGGGCAACCGCAATGACTATCGCCGCGTCATCCCCCTGCTGACCGACAACGCCGACGTGGTCGTCCCCGACCTGCGTGGCTTCGGCGGCTCCGACAAGCACGCGGTCGATGTGCGCCACTTCTACAGCGCCAGCGCCCAGGCCGCCAGCGTGGTGGGCCTGATCAATGAACTACGTCTGACCGGCGTGGTGCTCGCCGGTTACGACGTGGGCAGCCGCGTTGCGCAGAGCGTGGCCCGGATGTATCCCGAACTGGCCAGGGCGCTGGTGCTCTCACCGCCACTGCCCGGAGTCGGCAACCGCGTGCTGACACCGCCGGCGCAGCGGGAATATTGGTATCAGGCATTTCATCAGCTGCCTCTCGCCGACCGCATCATCGACGGCAACCTCGATATCGTCCGGGAATACCTGCGCCACTTCTGGACCCACTGGTCGGGACCGAACTTCACCCTCGCCGAGGATGAGCTTGACCGGTTGGCCTCGCAATACGCGTTGCCCGGTGCATTCACCGCCTCGATCGCCTGGTACCGCGCGGGTGCGGGGATGGTCGCACAATCACTCACCGAGCCGCCCCCGGACCGGGCCATCAAGATCCAGACCCCCACGGATGTGCTACTGCCGCAGCATGATCCGTTGTTTCCGCGTGCGTGGGCCGACCGGCTGGACGACTATTTCGTAGACGCACGGCCGCATCGCGCCGACGGCGCCGGACACTTCACCCCGCTGGAATGTCCGCAGGAGTTCGCCAGCCTCGTCCTCGGTCGCGCTCGACCCAGCCGAGACGCCGACTGATCGCGTCGGCGGCGGCCGTCGTCTGCTTGGCGATCTCTGCGAACCGGTCGGGGCTCAGGCGGTATGCCGGTCCCGAGACACTCAGCGCGGCAGCCACTTTAGATGTGGCGTCGTAGACCGGTGCGGAGACGGCGTTCAGGCCGACTTCGAGTTCCTCGACGACACTGGCCCATCCGCTCTCGCGCACCGTCACCAGCTCGTCCTCCAGATCCGCGAGCTTCGTCACCGTCGCAGCGGTGAACGATTCGAGCGTGGCGGTCAGCCGGTCACGCAGATCTGAGGGCTCGAGGCCGGCGAGCAGCACCTTGCCGCTCGACGTCGCGTGCGCCGGGCAGCTCTGACCAACCCAGCTCCGCAGCGTGATCTGCTCGGGACCGATGGCCTCGACGACGTTGACGATGCGGTCACCGTCGAGGATCGCCAGGTTTATCGTCTCCCCCACCTCAGGAGCCAGAGTGTCACACACGTCCTGGCTGAGCTTCACCAAATCGAGGCGACCGCTGCTGGCCCTGGCCAATCGAGCGATCGAGAACCCGAGCCGGTACTTTCCGCGTTCCGATGTCTGCTCGACGTAGCCGCGCGACTCCAACACCGTGATCAGCCGCGACACGGTCGACTTGTGCACGCCCAGTTCGGCGGCTATCTCGGTGACACCGGCCTGCCCCAGCGAGGCCAGAATCTCGAGCACCAGCAACGCGCGGTCGACCGACTGGACTGCGGCGTTCGGCTTCTGCTCTTCCACCATCAGCAACCAGCCTATCCGGGCGGGATTCCGACATTGCGGACCCGCCGCTGCACGTTGACGATCTCGCGCAGACCGTCATTGAGCAGGCTGCGGTTCAGCGGCGACAGCTCGGACATCGTGATCACATCGCCCGGTGTGTGACCGGCGGCAATCTGGCTGATCTGATGTGCCATTCGCACCCGCTGCAACATGACGAAGACATCGCACAGTGTCTCGGCGTCCCGATCGGTGATCGCACCCGCCTGGGCTGCGGCGCTCAGCCGGGCGGGCGTGGACGCCGAGGCGACATCGGCGCTCAGCCCGCCCCAGCGGGCGAGGTTGACGATCGGTGTTATCGCATGTTGCTTGAGGTCGAAGGTGCCGCTGCGCCGTGACAGCACGTCCCGCAGCGACCGGCTCTTGACCCGCGCCGCCAGCGCATCAAGTCGCTGCAGCCGCAACGCATCCGGATGTTGGTCGCGCATCCGGCGGTAGGCGGCCGGGACCGTGTGCAGTCTCGCGTCGCCCCAGACGACGCGACCGTCGATGAGCAATGACGACATCATCAGGCCCTGTCCGCGCAGCGGATCGTCGAGCCAGCCCGCGGCCGCGGCCGACCACTCCGACTGCGATCGCGAGAAGAGCGGCGCGTACGCGACCGCGCCGTTGCGATCGGACGGCAGGCCGCAGCCATCCAGGATTTCGTGTGTGCGAGCGGCGATTTCCCGCAGCCGCGCGCCCACCCCAGACATGTCGTCGCGCCACGACAGCGCACTGTCGACATCCGAGGACGGCACAGCCTCCCGGCGGGCGACGCTGCCGAGCGTCAGCCATGCGAATCCGCCGACATCGCCGCCCGCTTCAGCGAGTGCCAATTCAAGTGCCCTGCGCACCAGGCTGTCGATGACGACCGACAGGATGGCACTCGTCGCGGACGCCTTGGTGCCGTTGCGGAACAGATCGGCGGCCACCCCCTTGACCCGCTGCCCGACAGTCTGCAATTCGGCTGCGTCACTGGCCAATCCGATCGAGCGCCGCAACATGAAACTCTGCCGGGCCGAGGCGGCCAGCAGGTCCGCGTCTTCCAGCACACCGACGACCTCGCCGCGCGCCGTCACGACCGGCATGTGCCGCAGGCCGCACTCCAGCATGTCCATCAGGACCGTCTCGGCGGTCAGGTCCGCGGTGACGCGGCGGGCGGGTGCGCTCATCACCTGGGTGATGGGGGCGTCGATGGAGATGCCCGCGGCGACCACCCGGGTGCGCAGGTCGCGGTCGGTGAAGATGCCCAATTCGCCGTCGGGCAGCCGGATCAGCGCGTAGGAGACGTGGTGTTCGGTCATCCGGCACACCGCATCGCGCACCGAGGTCTGCGGTCCGACCAACAGCACGTCGCCGTGCACCAACTCGCCGACGGCTCTGCTGTCGGTCGTGGGCGCGATCGTCGGCCGATCGGCGCGGCCCACGTTCCACGCCGTCGATGCCAGGAAGGCCAGGCCGGCGGGCCGCGCGAACTGTGCCCGCACCTGCGCACCCGGCAGCCGGATCAGGGTGCTCGGCGTCGCGGCCCTCGCCACGAATTCCATTCCCCCACCGGTGAGCAGTGGGGTGTAGCCGAAGATGCCGCCTTCGGTGACCGTATCGATGGTGGTGCCGTCGGCACTGGCCTGCAGCGTCACCTGTCCCGCGCGGACCATCCAGATATCGTCGGGCACCCGCGTCGCGTAGTCGGCGACGATCGCACCCTCCGGGAAGTCCACCAGCTCGGATTCGGCGGCCAGGTCCGACAACTCGTCGTCGGGCATCGCCTGGAACGGCGTGTGCTCGCCCAGGAAGGCCTTGAGACCGGAATCAGCGCTGCCGGATGAGGTCTGCACACTTCTCCGCCATTGTCATCACCGTGATGTTGGGATTGACCGACGGCAATTTCGGCATCGCGGAAGCGTCGACGACCCGCAACCGGGAGGTGCCCTTGACGCGCAGCTGCGGGTCGAGGACCGCCATCGGATCGCTGACGGCACCCATTCGCGCCGTTGCCGCCGGGTGGTACACGGTGTTGTGGCATTGGTGGACGTAGTCGAGCAGTTCGTCGTCGGTCGTCGCGTCGGGACCCGGTGCGAGCTCGCGGGCGACCCACGACGCGAGCGGCGACTGCTCGGCGATCGTGCGGGCCAGCCGGACGCCGGTGAGCATGATTCGGTCGTCGTAGCCCTCGGGATCGGTGAAGTATCGTGGGTCGACACGCGGCCGGTCCCGGAAGTCGCGGCTGCGCAGCCGGACGGTGCCCCTTGATCGGCCCTGAGTCACGTTGGGCGTCAAGCAGAATCCGTTGTCGGTCGTCGGATAGCCCCGCCGCAGCGTGTTCATGTCGAACGGCACACTGCCGTAGTGCATCATCAGGTCGGGCTGTTGAGCGCCCTGGTCGACCGTGGTGAACAACCCGATCTCCCACCACTGCGTTGACGTCGTCACCATCGGCTTCGACGCCTCCCAGAACACCAGGCCCTCCACGTGGTCGTCGAGGTCCGCCCCGACCCCCGGGGAGTCGACTCGGACGTCGATGCCGATCTCGCGCAGGTGCACGCTCGGCCCGATTCCCGAGAGCATCAACAACTTCGGTGTGTCGATCGCCCCAGCGGTGACGATGACCTCACGATGTGCGGCAACCGTGTCGTAGCCGGTGAGGTCCGGCCGCTGATACCGAACGCCGGTGGCGGCGACGGCGTCGTCGAACAGAATCTCGGCCACCCAGCAGCCGGTGCGCACTTCCAGGTTGGGACGGGAATCCAGGATCGGATGCAGGTACGCATGCGAGCTGGACATCCTGGTGCCGTCCTCGGCCGCGTTGATCTGGAACCACCCTGCGCCGTTACGAACGGTCTCGCCGCGGTTGAAGGCCACCGTCGGCATCCCGACCTCGGCTGCCGCTTCGAGAACAGCACTGCCGCAGGGATCTTCGGGCGGCACGTCGCGGAGCAACACCGTCTGCTTGAGTCGGTCGGTCAGCGGCAGCACCTCGGCTGCGCTCCAGCCGGTGGCGCCCATGGTCACCCACTCGTCGAGGCACTCCGCGGGGGGCAGGAACGCGATACACGAGTTGTGTGACGAGCAGCCGCCAAGCACCTTGCCCCTGGCGTGCCGCATGAACGAGTTTCCTCGCTCCTGAGGCTCAACCGGGTAGTCCCAGTCGTACCCGGAATCCAGCAGGTGCATCCACTCCGCCAGTACCAGGATGTTGTCGTCGCCGACGTCGGACGGACCGGCCTCGAGCACGCACACGGTGACGTCGGGGTCCTCCGACAACCGCGCGGCCAGGGCGCAGCCTGCGGTACCGCCACCGGCGATCACATAATCGAATGCACCGGCGTCAGCCATGTCACGCCTGCTCCGCTGCCTCGGCCTTGGTCTCCGCGGCATGCGACTCCAGGGTGCCGATGTGGTGGCGGCCCTTGATGAAATACCACAACAGGCCGGCCCCGAGGATCACGCCGATGTAGACGAACGCACCCCAGGTGTTGTACCAGGGCTCGCCGTACACGTCCGCACGCGGCCAGGCCAGGTTCAACGCCATCAGCGAACCCCACAGCACCGCAAAGATATTGACCGGCAGACCCCAGCGGCCCATGCAGAAGTAGCCGCCTTCCTTCAGATCGGCTGGCGGCCACTGGCCTTGGAGCCGTTTCTTGAGCATCGGGCCGGTCACCATCAGGTACGCCAGGTAGATCATGATGATCGCGATCGACGTCAGCACCGTGAAGATCTTCGGCTGGCCGATGTTGATCACCAGAATGATCGCCGCGATGACACCGATCACGACGGCCGGGATGATCGGGGTCTGTGTCTTCGGGTTCACCCGAGCAAGCTTCTCGCCGAACGGCAGTGCGTTGTCGCGCGCCATCGCGAACGACAGCCGGATGGCGGCGGTGTGGACGGCCAGCGTGCACACCGTCACGGCGACGACGATGCAGACCAGGAAGATCTTGCCCAGCGGGCCCCACATCACCTGCTCGACGATGTACTGCAGGCCGCCGCTGCTCTCGCCGATCTTCTCGTCTTCCAGGTTGGGTGCCGACATCACCGCGAACACCAGGATGGCGCCGCCGATCACGAAGGAGGCCAGGATCGCCCGGGCGATCGCCTTGGGCGCGGTGCGGCGCGGGTCGACGGTTTCCTCGCCCAGCGAGCTCGCGGTGTCGAAGCCGTACATCACGTACAGCGACGCCAGCGACGCGACGAGGAAGGCGCCGAGGTAGCCGTAGCTCTCACCGGCGCCGTAGCCCTGGGTGGAGAAGAAGATGTCGGGCCCGCGCTTGACGTTGAGCGCCAGGATGATCGCGATGAGAACGGCGGCGATCAGCTCGATGAACACCCCGGCACTGTTGATCCTGGACATCAGTTTCACACCGAGCGCATTGATCAGCGTGGTGAAAGCGATCAGCACGCTGCCGAGAACAACGGCGTTGGCTGCGAAGTCGTACTCCCCGGTGCCGTCGCCGATGATCTGGAAGCCGCTCCAGATCCGCGGCAGGTTCAGCTGGTAGGCCAGCACCACGGCGGAGATCGTCACGATCGACGCGGTGAGCATGAGCCAACCCGACGACCATCCGACCAGGCGGCTGCCGAGCTTCTTGCTCCAGTTGTAGACCGATCCGGCGACGGGGTATTTGGCGGCCAACTCCATGAAGCACAACGCGACGGCCATCTGGCCGACGAACACCATCGGCCACGACCACAGATAGGCCGGTCCCGCGGTGCCGAAGCCGAAATAGAACAGCTGGAAGGTGCCGGTGAGGATCGAGATGTAGCTGACGCCCGCCGCGAAGCTCGCGAACTTACCGATGCTGCGGTCCAGCGACTGGCGGTAACCGAAATCCTCCATGCCGCTGTCGGCATGCGACTCGTTGATCGTCAAGACGGTCGTCCTCTCTAGCCTTTGAACCAGCCGGCGGGTTGGGGTGCGGTGTTGTGCCAGATGTGTTTGATCTCTTGGTATTCCGCGAGCCCGGTGGGCCCGAGCTCGCGACCGTTGCCGGACTTGCCGAATCCGCCCCACTCCGCCGCCGCGGTGTAGTAGCCGAAATCGTTGAGCCACACCGTGCCGTGCCGCAGTGCCCGCACCACACGTTCGCCCCGCGCGGCGTCGGACGTCCGAACGCCCGCCGCGAGACCGTATTCCGTGTCGTTGCCGAGTTCTATCGCCTCGGCCTCGGTGGTGAAACGCTCCACCGTGAGAATCGGCCCGAAGGTTTCCTCCTGGACGATCCGCATCGACCGGTCACACCGGTCGAAAATCGTGGGCAGAAAGAAGCTGCCGTTGGCCAGCGCGGGATCGCTCGGCCGCGCACCGCCGGTGACCAACTTGGCGCCTTCGGAAATACCTTGCTGGACATGGGCTTCGATCTTGGCGCGCTGTTGCTCGGATACCAGCGGACCGGTCTCGCTCGCCGGGTCCATGCCGTCGCCCATCCGGATCTTCTCCGCACGCCCAGCCAGGTCGGCGACGAAGTCGTCGGCGATGGACTCCTCGACTATCAGCCGGGTACCCGCCGAGCAGACCTGGCCGGAGTGCAGGAACACACCGGTGAGCACGTGGTCGACCGCGCTGTCCCAGTCGGCGTCGGCGAACACGATGTGGGGGTTCTTCCCGCCGAGCTCGACGGCCACCTTGGTGACGTGCTCGGCGGCGACCTTCGAGATCGTCCGCCCGGTGGCCACTCCCCCGGTGAACGAGATGAAGTCGACGTCAGGCGTATCGGTCAGCGCCTGACCGAGTGTCGCGCCGCTGCCCTGGACCAGGTTCACCACCGAGGCCGGCACACCGGCCTCTTCGAGGAGATGGGCGAACGCGATCGTCGACAGCGGGGTCACTTCACTCGGTTTGGCGACCATAGTGCAGCCCGCGGCGAGGGCCGGTGCGATCTTCCACGACATCTGCAGCAGCGGGTAGTTCCACGGCGCGATCAGCACGCAGACCCCGATGGGCTCGCGCACCACCCGGCTGATGACAGCGGGGTCGCCGACGTCGACGAGGCGATCCGACTCGACGCCCGCGAGCTTGGCGTAATAGCGGAACACCGAGGTGACGTCGTCGATGTCGATGCGGCTCTCGACCAGCGTCTTGCCGGTGTCCCTGGTCTCGAGCTCGGCCAGCGACTCCTTGTCGCGCACCAGAAGGTCGGCAATCCGGTCCAGCAGCGCGGCTCGATCAGCCACCGGGGTCGCCGGCCACGCCCCGTCGTCGAAGGCATTGCGCGCGGCGGCAACGGCGTCGCGCGCGTCGTCGGGGGTGGCCTCGTCGACCACAGCGGCGACACTGCCGTCGGCCGGGTTGATGATGTCGCGGGTGCCGCCGTCGGAGGCATGACGCCACTTACCGCCGATATAGAGGTCGGGCTCGCCGTCCATCGGTCACCCCTTACGCGTTACCGAGACGGGACACTACCCACTTGTGGAACTCCGCGATGTGGTGTTCGGCAGGGACGAGGTGCACCGCCGTCGCGGTAGGCGCGCGACGACATCGCTGGCTGCGTTCGCTCGCAGGCCTCGAAGTCCTGCTCGTTGACCCGGTGGAACAACTCCGACCGAATGCGACACATCCTGCCCTGAGGCGACAACGTCGGCGGTGTAGAGCCAGTCGCATTCGACGATGGTCCGCGACGGCGACATCGGGAACATCCGGTGGAAGATGATGTGGTCCGGGACCAGGTTGATGAACACCGTCGGCTTGACGGTGATCGCGTAATAGCGGCGGTCCTGATCGTCGGTGATACCCGGCAACCGGTCGAATCCTGCCGCGCCGTCGACCGTGAATCCGGCTACGTCCGAACCGAACTCGGCACCGAGCCCGACGTTGGCCTGGGCGGCCATCCCGCGGGCGAACTCCGGCAGCACCCCGACGAGTTCGGGGTGGATCGAGGAGCAGTGATAGCACTCCATGAAGTTCTCGACGATCAGCTTCCAGTTGGCCGCCACGTCGTAGACGACGCGCTGGCCGACGTCCAGGCCCCCGATGCCGTAGCGGTCGATGGCGTCGCAGTCGCCAAGACGCAGCGTGGTTTCGGCGACGACATCGTCGAACGGCGGCGGGGTGTCGGACAGGCACACCCAGGCGTAGCCGAGCCACTCCGTCAGCGCGACGGAACGAGGCCATATTTGTACCTGTCGATGGCCGCGCCGGTCTCGTCGGTCAGTGACGCGATGTTCGGTGCGGCGATGAGCTTGCCGTCCAGCGCGTAAGTCCACGAGTGGTAGGGGCAGCGGAGGTTGCGCTTCACCTCGCCCCTCGGACTCGGTGCACAGCTGCGACGCCGCGGTGGCGGCAGACGTTCAGGAACGCCCGCAACAGTCCGTCGCGACCGCGCACCAACAACACGCTCTCGCGGCCGACCTGGACCTTGCTGAACTTTCCCGGCTTCGCGAGATCAGCGGACCGAACCGCGCAGAACCACATGGACTCGAAGATGCGTTGCTGCTCGTCGGCGAAGACGCTTTCGTTGGTGTAGTAGTCGCCCGGCAAGGTGCGCAGGAGCGAGGGTGGGGGTTGACTGCGGGTGGGCGAAGCATGGGTGGGAGATCGCTGGTCATGTGGTCACCAGTCGCTTGGGGTCGAACAACGAGATTGGGTGGCCGGTGGCGCCGTCGATGGCGAGATCGGCGAGGATCTCACCGACCACGGGGACGAACTTGAAGCCGTGGCCCGAGAATCCGCACGCCACCGTCACATTGGTGCTGTCGGGGTGACGGGCGATGACGAAGTGCTCGTCGGGGGTGTTGGAGTACATGCATGTCGCCGAGTGCAGGCACGGTCCGTCGAGGGCGGGCAGCAGCTGGGATACCCAGTCCCGCATCTCGTCGATCTCGTGCTCGTGCACCGTCGCGGTCGATGGTCTCCGGCGTGCACACGATGCCCTTGCGGAAGAACGCCACCTTGACGCCGCCGGCCGGTCCGTCGATCGCCGGGAACGCCGTAGGCCTGCATGCCCGACGCATCCTCGTGGATGAAGATCGGATGGTCGACGAACGGCGCTGTGCCACCGACCGGGTCGAGCCAGTACAGCACCTGCCGTTCGATGGTGATCGGAATGCCGAACTCGGCGAGCAGCTGTGGCGCCCATGCGCCGGGGCAGATGACCACCTGGCCGGCGGTGTAGGTGCCGCGGCGCGGTGCTGACGGTGACACCGGCTCGACGTCTCACTCCACTCGAGAACCTCCTCGCCGAACGACAGCGTCGGCGCCGGCCCGCTCGGCGAGGTCGATGTGCGCCTGCGACGGTCATCTCGGGCCGCGCGAATCCGGCCTTTGGTTCGTACAGCGCGATGTCGCCGGGATACGGGGTGAATGTCGGGAAGCTGCTTCGGATCTCGGCCCCGTCGAGGATCTCGTGCGGCAGGTCCCATTCCCGGCTCGCACGCAGGCTGCCCGCCACGGTCAGGCAGTCCGGCGGCCCGATGAACAATCCGCCCGTGAGCCGGTAGACCTCGCGCTGGGCATCGGCGGCGAGCTTGTCCCACAGCTCGTAGGCACGCAGCAGCAGCGGCACGTACGCCGGGTCCTCGAAGTAGGACTGCCGGATGATGCGCGATCCGCCGTGGCTGGACCCTTTGTTGTGGGCCGGGCGTGAACTTCTCCAGCCCGAGCACGCGCTGCCCGCGGGCCGCGAGATGGTAGGCGGCGGCGCTGCCCATGCCGCCGAGGCCGATCACGATGACGTCGTAAGTCCATGTCGTCTGCGCTACCTCTTGATCCGCGCCATCTCGGGGTCGACCACGGGCTCGGCGTGCACGGTGGCGGAATCGGGTGCCGCGGTAGTCGACTGCGACGGTGTCGCCGACCTCGGCGGCTGCCGGCAGCCACGCGTACGCGATCGCAGCGACCGACGGTGGCCGAATACGCCGCGCTGGTGACGTAGCCGACGCAGCGCGCCGTCGATGTAGACCGGTTCCTTGCCGAGCGCGACGGCGGTCGGGGTCGTCGAAGACGATGCTGCGCAGCAGCATTTCGGCGCGGGCGGCCGTCTCCAGCGCCGCCTTGCCGACGAACTCGTCCTTGGCCATCCTGACCGCGAAGTCCACACCCGCCGCGGCGGGCCGATGCTCGGCGGTCATGTCCGTGCCCCACAGCCGGTAGCCCTTTTCGATGCGCAGGCTGTTGAACGCGATGCGTCCCGCGGCGATCACGCCGTGCGGTTGGCCGGCCTCGCAGAGCAGATCCCACAGCGCGGCACCGTATTCGGCGCTGGTGTAGATCTCCCAGCCGAGCTCACCGACGTAGGACACCCGCATCATGGTGACCGGGATCGCGTCGAGGTAGGTCTGCTAGCGCGCGGAAGTACTTGAAGCCTCGTGCGACAGGTCGTCGGGGCACAACGGCTGGACCATGTCGCGGGCCAGCGGCCCCCAGACGCCGATGCAGCAGGTGCCGCCGGTGATGTCGCGCAGCGTGACGTCGTCGGGCAGGTGGCGGCTGAACCAGTCGAAGTCCATCGGCCCGTTGACGGCGACCTGGAACCGCGTGTCGGCGAGGCGGGCGACGGTGATATCGCTTCGGATGCCGCCGGTTTCGTCGAGAAGCAGGGTGTAGGTGACCGAGCCGACGCTCTTGTCGACGTTGTTCGTTGTCATCCGCTGCAGGAACGCGGCTGCACCGGGGCCCGCGACCTCGTAGCGGGTCAGCGGCGTCATGTCGTACATCGCGACCCGCTCGCGGGTCCAGTGCGCCTCGGCGATCGAGATCGGTGACCAGAACCGCGACGACCAGTCGTCGCGCTCGGGGAACCCCACCCCGTCAGCGCGAAGGCGTTGCGCCAGTTCGGCGTTGGCCTCGAACCAGGCCGGGCGTTCCCAGCCCGCGCCCTCGTAGAAGTAGGCGCCGAGCTGCTTCTGCCGCTCGTGGAACGGGCTGGTGCGCAGTCCGCGAAGCTCCGTGCGGAACTGGTAGGGATGGATGACGTCGTAGACCTCGACGAACGCCTGAGAACTGGTCTGCATGACGAACCGTGGACTGCGCGCGACGTCCTCGAACCGGTACAGGTCGCACTCGTGCACGTCGATCGACGGCGTCCCGTCGACGATCCAATCGGCGGTCGCCTTGGCCACGCCCGCGGAGTGGGTGACCCACACCGCCTCGGCTACCCAGAAGCCACGGAGGTCGCGGTGCTCGCCCATGATCGAGAAGCCGTCGGGCGTGAAGGAGAAGATGCCGTTGAACGCCTCCTCGACCTTCGAATCATTCAGTGCCGGAATGAGTTCGGACGCCGCCGACCACGCGGGCGCGAAGTCCTCTTCTGTGAACGGCAGCATCGACGGCATCGGCTCGCCCGCGGTGTCGGCCATCAGCGTCGACATGTCGACCGGCATCGGCCGGTGGCTGTATGAGCCGATGCCGAGGCGGTCGACGTGTTCGCGGAAGTACAGATCCTGATCCTGGTGGCGAAGGATCGGCAGCCCTGCCTCGGACAGCTCGGTGTTGCGGCCGACCAGCGCGTCGATCTGACCCGTCCGCGCGTACTGGTGCGCCATCGGCACCAGCGGGACGACGAGGCCGACCTGCTTGGCGAGCTGGGCGCCCCAGAACCCGGCGGCGCATACGACGATGTCGGCGTCGACGACACCGTCCGTCGTGCGGACGCCCGCGACCCGGCCGTTCGCCTCGACAATGCCGACCGCCTCGGTGTGCGGCACGAATTTGGCGCCCCGGGCGACCGCCCGATTGGCCTGAGCCTCCGCGGCGCGCACACCCTTGGCCAGGCCGTCGGCGGGCGTGTGGAAGCCACCGAGGATCCGCTCGCGGTCGACCAGTGGATGCAGGTCGACGCACTCGGCGGGGCTCAGCAGCCTGCCCTCGATACCCCACGCGGCGGCCCAGCCCGCCTTGCGGTGCAGGTCGGCCCAGCGCTCGGCGGTGGTGGCCACCTCCAGGCCACCGACCTGGTTGAAGGTCCAGCCGTCGGGATGCTCCAGCGAGCAGAACTTCTCGACCGTGTAGCGGGCGAACGCACTCATCGTCTTCGACGGGTTGGTCTGAAATACCAGCCCAGGTGCGTGTGACGTGGATCCGCCGGTGGTGAACAGCGGACCGCGGTCGAGCACCGTCACGTCGGTGAAGCCGCGAGCGGTGAGCTCGTCGGCGAGGCCCGTGCCGACGATGCCGGCGCCGATCACGACAACTCTTGGCATGGCAGGCCCGCTCCTTGACCTGTTGCGGATGACGCAACGCGTTGTGCGTTGCGCAACAAATGTTCCTCCGGCGGCGGGCACACGTCAACCGGGACACGCGAAAATACGCGACAACGCGCCGACCCCGCGGGGCGGTCGGCTACTCGGCCGGACTGGGCCCTTCGTCGGGCAGCATCGCCTCGAGGGCGGGTCCGGTGATCCGCCGGAACGCACGGCGGGGACGGTTCACGTCGAGGATGGCCACCTCGAGCGTGGACGGCCCGAGGCTGCGCGGCTCCGAACCGTTGCCGTCGGCCTTCAGCGCATCGATGGCGATCTTGACCGCCTCGGAGAGCTTCGCGTTCTCGGTGTAGGACTCGTTGAGCGCGGTGATGATCGGGTCGGTGGTGCCACCCATTACGACGAAATGCGGTTCGTCGTTGATCGAGCCGTCGTAGGTGATGCGATACAGCTCGGGCGCCTTGGTCTCGCCGTAGTGCGCGACCTCTGCCACGCACAGCTCGACCTCGTAGGGCTTCGCCTGTTCGGTGAAGATCGTGCCAAGTGTCTGCGCGTACACGTTCGCGAGCTGGCGGCCCGTGACATCGCGACGGTCGTAGGCATAGCCGCGGGTGTCTGCGAACTGGATGCCGCCGCGGCGCAGGTTGTCGAACTCGTTGAACCGGCCCACGGCGGCGAATCCCACCCGGTCGTACAGCTCGCTGACCTTCTGCAACGACCGCGACGGGTTCTCTGCGACGAACAGCACTCCGGAGTCGTAGGCGAGCACCACCACGCTGCGCCCTCGGGCGATGCCCTTGCGGGCGAGTTCCGAGCGCTCCCGCATCGCCTGCTCGGGCGAGATGAAATACGGAAAGCTCACGAGTCGCCCCGCGCATCGGTCGACGGGCCTGACGTGGTGCGGAATGTGTCTGCGCGAGAACGGTTTTCGATCACCTCGCGGGCCAGCGCCGCGATCCGCTCTTCAGGCACTTCCTCCGCGCCGTCGGCTCCGAGCGCGACCGCGGTCGGATAGATGCCGCGGACCAGATCCGGGCCGCCGGTGGCGGAGTCGTCGTCGGCAGCATCGTAGAGGCCTTCGATCGCCACTCGCAGTGCCGAATCGGCATCGACCACCTGCGAGTAGAGCTTCTTGATGGACGACTTCGCGAAGATCGAGCCCGATCCCACCGACTGGTAACCCTCTTCCTCGAAGTTCCAGCCACCCGCGGCGTCGAACGACACGATGCGGCCCGCCGCCTCCGGATTCGGGTCATCGAGGTCGTAGCCGGCCAACAGCGGCAACGCGATGAAACCCTGCAGCGCCGCACCGAGATTGCCGCGCACCATGGTCGCCAGGCGGTTCACCTTGCCGGGGAAGGTCAGCGGGACACCCTCGACCTTCTCGTAATGCTCGAGCTCGACGGCGTAGAGACGGGCGAACTCGACCGCGATCGCCGCCGTGCCCGCGATGCCCGTCGCCGTGTAGTCGTCGGTGATGTACACCTTTTTCACGTCACGTCCGGCGATCATGTTGCCCTGCGTCGATCGCCGGTCGCCTGCCATCACCACGCCGCCGGGATACGTCAGCGCGACGATCGTGGTGCCGTGCGGCAGCGCGTCGCCCGCGCCGACGAAGTCGTGGCCGGTGCCGGATCTGTTCACGGGCAGCAGCTCGGGCGCCTGGCGGCGCAGCAGTTCAGAAAACGACGATAGATCCACGGGTACGGAGGGTGCTCCGGAAAGGGGGGACGGGAAGGCCAGCTGCTCGCGGTGCGGCCAGCTCACTGTCCGCCCTTCTGGACGTATGCGCGCACGAAGTCCTCGGCGTTCTCCTCGAGAACGTCGTCGATCTCGTCGAGCAGATCGTCGGTCTCCTCGGTCAACTTCTCGCGACGCTCCTGCCCGGCGGCCGTGCTGCCGGTGAGGTCCTCGTCCTCGCCGCCACCACCGCCGCGCTTGGTCTGCTCCTGAGCCATCGCTGCCTCCTGCGTATGTCATCGGCGGGCTTACTGCAGCCCGCCGGTTACTCCACCCTACCGTTCAACGCGCGGATTGCCTGGGATAGCGCGGCTAGTTGGTGAGCTGCTCCACGAGTTCTACAGCGCTGTCCACGGAGTCCAGCAGCGCTCCGACGTGGGCTTTACTCCCCCGCAGCGGCTCGAGAGTCGGAATCCGGACGAGCGAATCGCCGCCGAGGTCGAAAATCACCGAGTCCCAGCTGGCCGCGGCGATGTCGGCGCCGAACCGGCGCAGGCACTCGCCACGGAAGTAGGCGCGGGTGTCGGTCGGTGGGCTGTCCACCGCGTCGAGCACCTGCTGTTCGGTGACAAGCCGCTTCATGGAACCGCGCGCGACCAGCCGGTTGTACAGCCCCTTGTCGAGCCGCACGTCGGAGTACTGCAGGTCGACGAGGTGCAGTCGCGGTGCCGACCAGTTCAGGTTCTCCCGGCTCCGGAATCCCTCGAGCAGCCGGAGTTTCGCGGGCCAGTCCAACAGCTCTGCACAGTCCATCGGGTCGCGCTCGAGCAGGTCGAGCACGGTGGCCCAGGTCTGCACGACGTCCGCGGCACGCGGGTCCGGGTCGCGGCTGTCCACCAGCTTGGCCACCCGGTCGAGGTAGATCCGTTGCAGCGCAAGGGCGGTCAACTCACGCCCGTCGGCCAACGCGACGGTGGCGCGCAGCGACGGATCGCGACTGACGACGTGCACGGCGTGCACCGGCCGGGCAAGCGCCAGGTCCGTCAGGTCCATGCCCTCTTCGATGAGGTCCAGCACCAGAGAGGTCGCGCCCAGCTTGAGATACGTCGACGTCTCCGCGAGGTTCGCGTCGCCGATGATGACGTGCAGTCGGCGGTACTTGTCGGCGTCGGCGTGCGGCTCGTCGCGGGTGTTGATGATGCCGCGCTTGAGCGTGGTCTCGAGGCCGACCTCGACCTCGATGTAGTCGGAGCGCTGCGACAGCTGGAAGCCGGGCTCGTCACCGGAAGGGCCGATACCCACGCGTCCGGACCCCGTTATCACCTGACGGGACACCAGGAACGGCGTCAGACCCGCGATCACCGCCGAGAACGGCGTCTGGCGCGACATCAGGTAGTTCTCGTGCGAACCGTACGACGCGCCCTTGCCGTCCACGTTGTTCTTGTAGAGCTGCAGTTTCGCCGCCCCGGGCACGCTGGCGACATGGCGCGCGGCGGCCTCCATCACCCGCTCGCCCGCCTTGTCCCAGACGACCGCGTCCAGCGGGTCGGTGCACTCGGGCGCCGAGTACTCCGGGTGGGCGTGATCCACGTACAGCCGGGCGCCGTTGGTCAGGATCATGTTCGCCGCCCCGACCTCGTCGGCGTCCACTACCGGCGGCGGCCCGGAGGACCGGCTCAGGTCGAAGCCGCGGGCGTCCCGCAGCGGCGATTCCACCTCGTAGTCCCATCGGGTGCGCTTGGCCCGCTGGATGCCCGCGGCGGCGGCATAAGCCAGCACCGCCTGCGTCGACGTCAGGATCGGATTCGCGGTCGGGTCGGACGGCGACGAGATGCCGTACTCGACCTCGGTCCCGATAATCCGTTGCATATCCCCAGCCTATGCGACAGCCCGAAGTAGCCTGCGACCGTGCCTTCATCGCGGGAGCAGGCGGACCAGGACGCGATGCGGTTCGTCGCGACTATTCAGCTCACGGGCGCGCCCTACCGGCGAGCGATTCACGACTGACGGGCGGGAGAGGGAACATCATGGTGTCTGCAGAGGTCGCACAACGGCGCGCTGCCGACGCGTGGTTTCTCGAGCGGGGTCTGCCTGCGGTGCTTCGGCCAGGCGCCTTGGTGCGACGGCTGTGGCCGCGGTCGGCGCCCGCGCTGGCGGCGTTCGCGGTGTTCATGGCCAACTCCATCCTCGTGGTGGCCATCAGCGGCAAGCACACGATCGACATCAACGGTGAGCCCACCCGCACCGAGTGGTTCGTGCTCGGGCTGCTGGTACTGGTCGCGCCGGTGGCGGCGGTGGTCGGGTGGCGCGTTTCACGCATCACCAGCGTGCGCGACCGCACCCTGGTGGCCTTCGTTTCCGTCGGCGTGGTGTTCGCCGGGGGCGTTCTCGGCGGCCCGAGCCCCCGAGTGGTCACGAATCTCGTGGTCGAGGGCATCGTGGTCGTCGCCGCGCTGGTGCTCACCGCGTGCGGAGTGGGATCCATCCTGGGCTGGGGGCTGCGCACCGCCATGGACAACCTGGCGTCCATCGGCGCGCTGTTTGTCCGCGCGCTGCCCGTTGTGCTGCTCACCGTCCTGGTGTTCTTCAACACCTATGTGTGGTCGATGGCGTCGACCATCAGCCGGCCCCGGCTGTGGCTGGCCCTGATGTTTCTCGGTCTGATCGCTATCGCGTTCGTCACCTCGGCGACGGTCGACAAGGTGCGGCCGATTCTGTCTGGTTCCCGCCAGTCCTCCGACGACGACGTCCGGCTGACCGGTACGCCGTTCGAGACGATGCCCGACCCCGCATCCGGCTATCCGTTGTCACGAGTGGAGCGCTGGAATGTGATCTTCGTCCTCGCCACATCTCAAGTGCTTCAGGTCGGGCTGGTGGCCATCGTCGCCGGGCTCATCTTCTTCGTGCTCGGCCTGATCCTGCTCAGCCCCGAACTGCTGGCGCAGTGGTCGCGTAACGGCCCCAGCGACGGCCAGTTCCTCGGTATGACATTGCCCGTGCCGCAATCACTGATTCAGATCAGCATGTTCCTGGCCGGGATGACGTTCATGTACATCAGCGCACGCGCAGTCGGGGACGGCGACTATCGATCCCGCTTCCTCGACCCGCTCATCGACGACCTTCGCCTGACGCTGGTCGCCCGCAGCCGCTACCGGGCAGCGGTTCCACCGAGCACCGGTTCGTAACGCTGCCGCTGCTGATGCTGACGGTGGTGGTGCAGCTGCCCGCCCGAATGACCCGCCAAAGGCTTTGGCAGACAGTCGGGTTCCTCGCGATCGTGGCAATTGTATTCATGGTCACCACGATTCGCGACGAGGTGCGTGCGCTGCGGGATGACAGGGCCGAGCAACACGATCCCGCCCGGCTGCTGGTGGGCCATCAACCCACGGTGTTCTTCACCGCGGGGCTGTTCGCGTTCTTCATCGCAGGACCCGCGCGACCCGGTCGGATAAGCGCGAGCGTGCGTGTCTGCAGCCGACACGCGGACATTCCACCGCACTTTACGCACGCTCGTCACAGGCTGGCGGATCAGCGATCGCACCGACGTCGCGTCGGCAGTGTGGCGCTATGTTCGCAACGCCCAACGCCGGGCGTGCAGCGAGCGTGCGCAAAATAATGCTTTTCGCCGGCGTGTCTGCCGCAGACACGCACGCTCGCGCAGGTACCTAGAGGTACTGACCCAGGTTCGACTCGGTGTCGATGGCCCGCGACGCGCTCGACGACTTTCCGGTGACCAGCGTGCGGATGTAAACGATCCGCTCACCCTTCTTGCCCGAGATGCGGGCCCAGTCATCGGGATTGGTGGTGTTGGGCAGGTCCTCGTTCTCGGCGAACTCGTCCACGATGGAGTCGAGCAGATGCTGGATGCGCAGACCGGGCTGCCCGGTCTCCAACACCGACTTGATCGCGTTCTTCTTCGCCCGGTCGACCACGTTCTGGATCATCGCCCCGGAGTTGAAGTCCTTGAAGTACATGACTTCCTTGTCACCGTTGGCATAGGTGACTTCAAGGAACCGGTTGTCGTCGATCTCGGCGTACATCCGGTCGACGACCTTCTCGATCATCGCCTTGATGCACAGCGCACGGTCACGGCCGAACTCGGCGAGATCGTCGGCGTGGATCGGCAGGTCCTCGGTCAGGTACTTGCTGTAAATGTCCTGTGCCGCTTCGGCATCCGGCCGCTCGATCTTGATCTTGACGTCCAGGCGGCCGGGCCGAAGGATCGCCGGGTCGATCATGTCCTCGCGGTTGGACGCGCCGATCACGATGACGTTCTCCAAGCCCTCGACGCCGTCGATCTCCGACAGCAGCTGCGGGACCACCGTCGTCTCGACATCCGAGCTCACGCCGGTGCCGCGGGTGCGGAAGATCGAGTCCATCTCGTCGAAGAACACGATCACCGGGGTGCCCTCGGAGGCCTTCTCCCGTGCGCGCTGGAAGATCAGCCGGATGTGGCGCTCGGTCTCACCGACGAACTTGTTCAGCAGCTCGGGGCCCTTGATATTGAGGAAGTAGGACTTGGCCTCGCGGGCATCGTCGCCGCGGACCTCTGCCATCTTCTTGGCCAGCGAGTTGGCGACCGCCTTGGCGATCAGCGTCTTGCCGCAGCCCGGAGGGCCATACAGCAGAACGCCCTTGGGCGGCCGCAGCGAGTACTCCCGGTAGAGCTCCTTGTGCAGGAACGGCAGCTCGACGGCGTCGCGGATCTGCTCGATCTGGCGACCAAGGCCGCCGATATCGCTGTAGCTGACATCGGGCACCTCTTCGAGCACCAGGTCCTCGACCTCGGCCTTGGGGATGCGCTCGAACGCGTAGCCGGCCTTGGTGTCGACCAGCAGCGAGTCGCCCGGCCGCAGCTTGCGCGGCCGCAGGTCGTCGTCGACCTCGTCGTCGTAGCCGTCGGGCAGGTCGTCGGTGGCAACCAACGGCTCGGCCAGCCACACGATGCGCTCTTCGTCGGCGTGCCCGACCACGAGCGCGCGGTGCCCGTCGGCGAGGATTTCGCGCAGGGTGGAGATTTCTCCGACCGCTTCGAAGTTTCCGGCCTCCACGACGGTCAGCGCCTCGTTGAGCCGCACGGTCTGGCCCTGTTTGAGCGTCTTCACGTCGATGTTCGGTGAGCAGGTCAAGCGCATCTTGCGGCCGGAGGTGAACACGTCGACGGTGTCGTCGTCATGCGACCCGAGGAGGACGCCGTAGCCGCTGGGCGGCTGACCGAGCCGGTCAACCTCCTCACGCAGCGCCAGCAACTGCTGGCGGGCCTCCTTGAGGGTTTCCATCAGTTTGGAGTTCCTGGAAGCGAGTGAATCGATCCTCGCCTCCAACTGGTGCACATCACGGGCGCTACGGAGACCGCTTTGCGGACCGACCGCGTTCTCCAGCTGCTCCCGCAGTACCGCCGCCTCACGACGGAGTTCTTCCAACTCGGCAGCGTCATCGCTGGACATGGGTGTTCCGTAGGATTCAGAACGCTCTGACTCGCTCATGTTGCGCTCCCTCCCCGCACCGGAAGTTGGTGCAGTAACAACTTCAACGCTACCGGCGATTCAGCCATTGTGTGCGGTGTAGGAATTCGACACACCAGCAACACTTGTTAACCTTGTGCTTGACTCGGGCCGACGAAAGGACCTCCGTGACCCTGAAAACCCTCGTAACCGGCATTGCAGCAGCGGCTGCGATCAGCGGCGCAGCGATGGGTGTGACGTCCGTTGCATCCCCCGCGATCGCCGGCGCCGACGACTGCGTCGATGCGGGCACGTTGCAAGGTGTGGTTGACACCCTGATCGCTCCGGGTGGCGACTTCGCAGGTCCCAAGGGCCAACTGATCTCGCCTCCGCTCGGCATACTCTCCGGAAAGTATGCCAACGCCACGCTGAGGGGCCTGTACCAGAAGGGCACCTTGCCCACCGATATCAGCGTCGGCCCGCCCACGTGCAGCGGCGCCACCGCGACGTCACAGGTCACCGCGGAAGGCAAAACCATGCCGATCACGTTCGTGAACGAATTGGGCGCCTGGAAGGTGACCGCAGCGTCGGCGAATACGGTGCTCGCCGCATTCAGCTGATTCTGACCAGCATGCGACAGCGGCCGACGGTTCTTCCGTTGGTCGCTGTCGCATTTTCGGGTGTCATCGCGGTGGCTGCGTGCAACAGCAGCCCACCGCCGGCCCCTGAACCGTCGTCGTCTGCCACGACTGCCGTGGCTGCACCTGTCGCGCCCGTTTCGTCCCCGCTCCCGGCGCCGGAGGCGCTGACCGATGTGCTGGTCCGGCTGTCGGACCCCGCTGTCGCGGGCAGCGACAAGATCGACCTCGTCGAGTTGGCCACCGCCGACGACGCCGCCGCGCTGGACAAGTTCGGCCACGCGCTGGCCGACAACGGCGCCCTTCCGCTCACGTTCGACGCCACCGACCTGAAGTGGTCGGACACCGAAGCGGGCAATGTCGTGGCGACGGTGAACGTCACCACCGCCAACAAGCCGCCGGGCAAGTTCTCCTTCCCGATGGAGTTCACCCCCGCCCACGACCGGTGGCAGCTGACCCGCAAGACCGCCGATCTCCTCCTCGATTTCGGCGAAGGGGCGGGCGGCACAACGACTCCTCGTTGACGATGGGCCGTATGTGGATCGGCTGGCTGGAGTTCGACCTGCTGCTCGGTGACGTGCATTCGCTCAAACAGAAACGCTCGGCGGTGCGGCCGGTGATCGCCGAGCTGCAGCGCAGGTTCGCCGTGTCGGCGGCCGAGACGGGTTCGCAGCAGCTGCTTCGGCGCGCGGGCGTCGGCCTGGCCGTGGTGTCGGGTGATCGCGCACACGTGGTCGACGTACTCGACGCGGCCGAGCGCCTCGTCGCCGGCCGGCCGGAGATGGAACTGCTGTCGGCGCGGCGTGGGCTGCGCCGCAGCGACGACGACTAGACCTGTCGTTTACGACGCACCGGTGTCGGTGTCACGGCCCCCGGGGCCAGCTTCCTCGCGCTGATCAGAAACGCGGTGTGCCCCCGCATGTTGTGCTGCGGCCGCACGGCCAGCCCCACTACGTTCCAGCCGCGCTGCATCGTTTCCCACGCCCGCGGCTCGGTCCAGCACTGCTGCTCGCGCAACGCCTCCACGGTCCGGGACAGCTGGGTCACCGTCGCCACGTAGACCATCAGCACCCCGCCGGCGGCGAGCGCGTCGGCGATGGCACCGAGCACCTCCCACGGCGCCAGCATGTCCAGCACGACGCGGTCCACCTCGGGTCCGGTGTAGTCGGCGACGTCGGAGATGACGAGCTCCCAGTTCTCGGGCAGCTGACCGAAGAAGGTTGCGACGTTGCGAGACGCGTGCTCGGCATGGTCGTCGCGCAGCTCGTAGGACACCACCTGCCCGTCGGGCCCGACGGCCCGCAGCAGTGAGCAAGTCAGTGCCCCCGAGCCCGCACCCGCCTCCAGCACACGCGCGCCGGGGAAGATGTCGCCCTCGTGCACGATCTGGGCGGCGTCCTTGGGGTAGATCACCTGTGCGCCGCGCGGCATCGACATCACGTAGTCGACGAGCAGCGGCCGCAGCACCAGAAACGGGTCGCCGTTGGTGGACTTGACCACGCTGCCCTCGGGCAGCCCGATCACGGTGTCGTGAGCGATCGCGCCGCGGTGGGTGTGAAACTCCCCACCCGGCGCCAGCACCATGGTGTAGTGCCGTCCCTTCGGGTCGGTGAGCTGCACACGGTCACCGACGGCGAACGGACCCGTTCTTCGCACAGCTGTTCAGCCTGCCAGCAGACGCGCCGAGGTGGGTCCGCGGGGTTGTCGGAGAGCGGTCATAAGCTGCCCCTATGAGCGACCAGGAGGCTCGGGAGCCACGCCGGCCCGCCCTGTCGCCATCGCGGGCCAGCGACTTCAAGCAGTGTCCGCTGCTGTACCGGTTCCGCGCCATCGACCGGCTGCCGGAGCCGGCGTCGACCGCGCAGCTGCGCGGATCGGTGGTCCACGCGGCCCTCGAGCAGCTCTACGCCCTGCCCGCGCCGGATCGGGTGCCCGCAACCGCGATGTCGTTGGTCGCGCCCGCGTGGGACCGCGTGGTGGCCGCCCAGCCCGACCTTGCCGACGACATCGAGCCCGCCGTTGCGGCCGAACTTCTGGAGGAGGCCAGGGCGCTGCTTTCCGGTTATTACCGGCTCGAGGATCCGACGCGCTTCGACCCGGAGTCATGCGAACAACGCGTCGAGGTCGAGCTTGCCGACGGCACTCTGCTGCGGGGGTTCGTCGACCGCATCGACGTCGCTCCCACCGGTGAGGTGCGGGTGGTCGACTACAAGACCGGCAAGGCGCCGCCAGAGGCCCGCGCGCTGGCCGAGTTCAAGGCGATGTTCCAGATGAAGTTCTACGCGGTCGCACTGCTGCGCTCGCGTGGGGTGCTGCCCGCCCGGCTCCGGTTGATTTATCTGGCCGATGGCCAGGTGCTGGACTACTCCCCCGATCTCGACGAGCTGGAGCGGTTCGAGAAGACGTTGATCGCGATCTGGCGAGCCATCCAATCCGCCGGAGCCACAGGCGATTTCCGTCCGCATCCGTCGCGGCTGTGTGACTGGTGCGCCCACCACGCGCACTGCCCGGTGTTCGGCGGGACACCACCGCCCTATCCCGGTTGGCCGGAGCGGCCCTCCGAAGGCGGTGAAGACGCGGTGCTGTACTCGTCGGAGCCCGCTGCGTGAGTGAGTGCCATTACCGTCGGCTCGGCGCCGACGGCGAGTATCAGTTGTTCGAGTCGACGGACTACACCCGAAGCAACTGGGACCCCGAGATCCAGCACGGTTCGCCGCCGCTGGCGCTGATGACCAAGCTCATCGAGGAGCTCACCGAGGACACCGCCGACTCGCGATTGCGCATCGGCCGGGTATCGATGGACATCCTTGGCGCGATTCCGGTGGCGCCCGTGCGGGTTCGGGCGTGGGTGCAGCGTCCTGGCAGCCGTATTTCGTTGTTGGCGGCCGAGATGCTGGCTCCCCGTGCGGGAGGTCCGGACCGCGCCGTCGCCCGCGCGTCGGCGTGGCTGCTGGCGACGAGCGACACCACCGATGTCGCCACCGACCGACATCCTCCGCAGGCCGAGGGCGAGTCGGATCCGGTGCCGCACAGCTGGGAGGGTGCGACGGGCTACCTGGAGGCGATCAGCTGGCGCAGACAGCGGACGCTCGACCAGGGCTCACCGGTGGTATGGATGAGTCCGCTGGCGCACCTGGTGGACTCCGAAGAGATGACGCAAACGCAGCGCCTGGCGCTGGTGGTCGACTGCGCCAACGGCGCAGGAGCGGCGATCGATCCCCGCCAGTTCGTGTTCATGAACACCGACACGGCGATGCATCTGCACCGCATCCCCGACGGCAACGACTTCGCGCTGAGGGCCAGGGGCTCCATCGGACCCGACGGAATCGGCGTCACCACCGCCGAGATCTTCGACCGGCAGGGCTTCATCGGAACGTGCGCGCAGACGCTTTTGGTCCAACGCCGCCACGATCCTATATAGCGTTGCGTCTATATAGACATAGTGCAATACTCGGAGCATGGACGTCTTCGAGGCGGTGGCCGAACCCAGCAGGCGCGCACTGCTCGACGCGCTCACCGGCGGTGAACACACCGCGGGCGACCTCGTCGCCACCCTGCCCGGCCTGACCCAGCCGACGGTCTCGCGGCACCTGCGGGTACTCCGTGAGGTCGGACTGGTCGAGGTGCGGCCCGACGCTCAGCGCCGCATCTACGCGCTGCGAGCCGACGGCCTTGTCGAGATCGACGAATGGATCGGACGCTACCGGCGCTACTGGGCCGACCACCTGGACGCCTTGGAACGTCATCTGAACTCCACTCATGGGAACCCCAAATGACCGGGCGCGAAGGACGACTCACGGTCCAGGGCGATCGCGCGGTGCTCAGCTTCGAGCGGCGGCTGCCCTATCCCGTCGAAGCGGTGTGGTCGGCGATCACCGACCCCGGCGAGCGCGCGCAGTGGTTCGGCGAGACGACGATCGACGCCCGCGAGGGCGGTCTGATCGACATGGTCGCCACCGGCCCGCCTCTCCCCACCGAGAAGAAGCGGATGACCGGGCGCATCCTGGTGTGGGATCCGCCGCGCGTGCTCGAGCACGAGTGGAGACAGGCCATCGTCGACGACAGCGTCGTGCGCTACGAATTGCAGCCCGACGGCGACGGCACGCTTCTCCGATTCACCCACCGCGGGCTCGGCGCCCGGAACGCGACGGGCTTCCGGGGTGGCACCCACGCATTCCTGGACCGGCTGGAGGCCTACCTCGCCGGCGATGAGCTACCCGACTGGGCCACCCGACGCCAGGAAATCGTCGAACAAATGGAGTCGAAATAACATGTCACACAATGGTTCACAAATTGCCGCACCGGCGCTCGTCGTCGCCTACCACTCGGGATTCGGTCACACGGCGGTATTGGCCGATGCCGTCGCGGCAGGCGCCAGGGATGCGGGTGCGCATGTCACCCTTATCGCCGTGGACCGGATGACCGATGCGGACTGGGACGTCCTCGATGCGGCCGACGCCATCGTGTTCGGCTGCGCGACGTACATGGGCAATGTCTCGGCGGGATTTCAGGCGTTCGCCGAGCTGACCGGACGCCGGTGTATGAACGGCACCTGGCGGGACAAGGTCGCCGCCGGTTTCACCAACTCCGGCGCGAAGAGCGGCGACAAATTGAATACCCTGACATCGCTGGCGGTGTTCGCGGCCCAACACCACATGCATTGGGTCAGCCTGGGATTGGGTGCGGGGTGGAACAGCGCGGCCGGCAGTGAAGACGACCTCAACCGGCTCGGCTTCTGGCTGGGCGCAGCCGCGCAGACCGATGTGGACGCCGACGCCCAGGCGGTGCACCCTTCGGATGTTCGGACGTGTCACCACCTCGGGCAGCGGGTTGCAATGGTGACCCGGCAGCTCAACATCGGCCGAGCGGCTACTGCAGCGGTTGCATCTCCTGCAGCATCGTCGGCACCAACTCGCTGACCGTCGGGTGGATGTGCATCGTGCGGGAGATCGCGGTGTAGGGATCCTTGGCGGTCATGATGTCGAGGATGGCGTGTACGACCTCGTCTCCCCCGACACCGAGGATCGCCGTGCCCAGAATCTCCTTGGTCTCGGCGTCGACCACGACCTTCATGAACCCCTGTGTCTCGCCCTTCTCCACGGCACGGCCGACTCTCGTCATCGGCCGCTTGCCCACCAACGCCTTTCGGCCCGACTTGCGCACCTCGTCCACGGTCATGCCCGCGCGGCCCAGCGGCGGGTCGATGTACAGCGCGTAGGTGGGTACGCGGTCGCTGATCCGGCGCGGGTCGTCGTCGAGCAGGTTGGCCGCCACGATCTCGAAGTCGTTGTACGAGGTGTGAGTGAACGCGCCGCGGCCGTTGCAGTCCCCCATCGCCCAGATGTGCTCGACATTGGTCCTGCACTGGTCGTCGACGACGACGTTGCCACGCGCGTCGGTCCGCACCCCCGCGTTCTCCAGGCCCAGGTCGTCGGTGTTCGGTCTGCGCCCGATGGCGATCAGCAGGTGTGAGCCCGCGATCGGGTCGGCGCCCTTACGCGGAACAACCTCGAAACCGTTGTCCCGCTTGCGAAACGAGATGGCATTCGCGTCGAGTTCGACCGCGATTCCCTCATTCTCCAGAATGCTCTTGATGGCCGCCGAGACGTCTTCGTCCTCGCGGGAGGTGAGCCGCGAGCCCCTTTCGATGACCGTCACCTGCGCGCCGAACCGCCGATACATCTGGGCGAACTCCAGCGCGATGTAGCTGCCACCGATGATGACGAGATGCTTTGGAAGAGAGTCCAGATCGAGGATTCCGACATTGGTCATGTAGTCGATGTCGGACAGTCCCGGCATATCCGGCACCACCGCGCGGCCGCCGACGTTCAGGAAGATCTTGTCGGCCCGCAGAAGCTGGTCGTCGACCCGAATCGTGTGCGGGTCCTCGAAACGCGCGTGACCGCGGATCAGCGTGCAGTTGTCCATGCCTTCGAGCCACGACTCGACGCCCTCCCGGTCGTCGGTCATCACCTTGTCCTTGCGCGCCTTGACCTTTGTCATGTCCACCGTGACATCGCCTGTGCTGATGCCGTATTCGGCTCCGCGGCGGGCCGTTTGCGCGGTGTGGGCGCTGGCAACCAGCGTCTTGGTCGGGATGCACCCGGAGTTCACGCAGGTGCCGCCCACGAGCTTGCGCTCGATGACGGCGACCATCTGCCCGGCGGCGGTGAGCCGTCCCGCCAGCGATGGACCGGCTTGGCCGGCACCGATGATGATCGCGTCGAATTTGTGTGCTGCAGTTGCCATTCAGATGACCGCGGCGAGGGCGACAACCGCGAATCCGCCGACGATCGCGATGGCGTCTTCGACCAGTGCGACCGGCAGATCGTGGCCGCCGTTGACTGCGACCAGTCGCGTGCGGGCCTCGGCACCGCCGAGGGTGCCGATGACGGCGCCGATCAACGCGGCCCCGATCGCACCGACGACGACCCATGCGGTCGGGTTCAGGACGGCACCGGTGGCGAGCACCGCGCCCGAGAACCCGCCGGTGGCCAGCCTGGCCCCGAACTGCATCGGCACCTTGCGGCTCGGTGTGCTCGGCAGCTGGTCGGTGATCAACTCACCGAGGGCCAGGATGGTCAGCACGGTGACCGTGATCGGGTGCGCCATCCACTGTGCCCAGGTGCCGTCGAGGTTGAGCCAGCCAAGAGCCCCAGCCCACGCCACCACCGCCGGAGCGGTCATCGCGCGCAGACCGGCGACCACACCGATCAGCAGGGCGAACAACAGAACCAGGAAATACGTCATGCGAACCTCCGGACCGGTGGAAACGACAACCGGACGCTAGCACGCAGAACCGGGCATGACCGGCCTATCAGAACCGGCAGAACCTGATGTCGGAGGCCAGTATTGCCTTGGCGCCGATGGCGGCCAGCTCGTCCATGATCGCGTTGACGTCGCGGCGCGGGACCAGTGCGCGCACCGCGACCCACGCGGGGTCGGCCAACGGTGCGATCGTCGGCGACTCCAGACCCGGGGTGACGGCAGTGGCGGCATCGAGCACGGTGCGCGGGCAGTCGTAGTCGAGCATCAGGTACTGCTGGCCGAACACCACGCCCTGCACGCGAGCGGCCAACTGGTCGCGGGCCGCGGCGTTGTCGTCGCCTGGGTCGAGGTTTTCGATCAGCACCGCCTCAGAATCGCAGAGCGGCTCACCGAACGCGACGAGGTCGTGCAGTCCCAGGGTCCGACCCGAGCCGACGACATCGGCAATGGCGTCTGCCACGCCGAGCTGGACGGAGATCTCAACCGCGCCGTCGAGGCGAATGACGGTGGCATCAATCCCTCTAGCCGCCAAGTCTTTTCGTACCAGATTGGGGAATGCGGTGGCTATCCGCTTGCCCGCAAGGTCGCCGACGGTCCAGTCTCGCCCCGCGGGAGCTGCGTAGCGGAAGGTCGACAAGCCGAAGCCGAGCGCAAGCCGTTCGCGGACCGGGCCGTCGGACTCGGCGGCCAGATCGCGCCCGGTGATGCCGAAGTCCAGCTGTCCCGACCCGACGTAGATCGCAATGTCCTTGGGGCGCAAAAAGAAAAACTCGACGTTGTTGGCCCGGTCGATGACCGTGAGGTCCTTCTGGTCGGTGCGGCGTCGATAGCCGGCTTCCGACAGGATCTCGGCGGCCGGCTCGCTCAGCGTCCCCTTGTTGGGTACCGCGACCCGAAGCATGCCGTTCACAGCTTCTGGTACACGTCGTCGAGGGACAGCCCGCGGGAGATCATCAGCACCTGCGTCCAATACAGCAACTGGCTGATCTCCTCGGCCAGCGCGTCGTCGCCTTCGTGCTCGGCGGCCAGCCACACCTCACCGGCCTCCTCGAGGATCTTCTTGCCCAGCCCGTGCACGCCGCCGTCCAGCGCGGCGACCGTGCCGCTGCCGTCCGGCCGGGTGCGCGCTTTGTCGCTGAGTTCGGCGAACAGCGCATCGAAGGTCTTCACGGCACGCGATTGTGTCACGCGCATGCCGTGCGGGTCACGCGGGTTTGCGCCAGGGCGCCGTCAGTGTGGCGCAGGCAGGTGGCTTGTTTCGCCGTGCATGTCCTCCAGGTGCTTGCCCTTGGTCTCCATGACCCAGCGCCATACGAACACGAAGGACAACACCGCGCAGACAGCGTAGAAGCCGTAGGCGAGGGACAGCGAGATCTCACCCAGCTTCGGGAACGTCGCGGTGATGAAGCAGTTGGCGAGCCACTGTGCGGCAGCGGCCAGGCCCAGCGCTGCGGCCCGGATGCGGTTCGGGAACATCTCGCCCAGCAGCACCCACACCACCGGACCCCAGGACATGCCGAATGCCACCACAAAGAGGTTGGCGGCGACCAACGCGATGGGTCCGGCAGCGCCTTCCAGGTGGGGCTGGCCGTCGACCACCGGCGCCGTGCCGAAGATCACCGCCATCGTGCCCAGCGTGATTGCCATGCCTGCCGAGCCGACCAGCAGCAGTGGTTTGCGGCCGACCTTGTCGATCAGCGCGATCGCGATCAGTGTGGTGGCAATATTCGTCACCGAGGTGATCACCGTGATGATGAACGACTGGCTCTCGTCGAAGCCGACGGCCTGCCACAGCACATTGGAGTAGTAGAAGATCACGTTGATGCCGACGAACTGCTGGAACACCGACAGGAACACGCCAACCCAGACGATTCCGTAGAGCCCGCCGGTCGGCTTCCGCAGATCCGACCACGAAGGTGGCTTCTCGGACTTCAGTGACTCCTGAATCCGGGTGATGGTCAGCTCCAGGTTCTTCTCCCCGAGCAGCATGCTCAGCACCCTGCGTGCCTCCGGAATCCGGAATGTGGCAACGAGATAGCGCGGCGATTCCGGAATCGTGAAAGCCAGCCCCCCGTACAGCAGTGCAGGGACCGCCATGATGATGAACATCCACCGCCAGGCCTCCGCGCCCAGCCACAGCTCCTCGCGCGACCCGCCGGCCAGGTGCGCCAGCAGTGCGTCGACGGCCAGGGACACGAAAATGCCGGTCACGATCGCCAGCTGCTGCAGCGAGCCAAGACGGCCACGGATGCGCGGCGGGGAGGTTTCGGCGATGTACGCGGGCGCGATCACCGATGCCACACCGACGCCGATGCCGCCGACGACACGGAACAAACCGAAAATCCAGATATTGGCTGCCAGACCGGTGCCGAACGCACTGATCAGGAACAGCAACGCGGCGATCTTCATCACCGAAAGGCGGCCGATCTTGTCCGCCAGCCGTCCGGCCATCACCGCACCCAGCGCCGCGCCGATCAGCGCCGCCGCGACGGCGACTCCGGTCACGAATTTGCTGATCTGAAAGTGGTCTTCAACCGCTGATACGGCGCCGTTGATGACCGCGCTGTCGTATCCGAACAGCAGCCCGCCTAGGGCCGCTACCGACGCGATTCGGACGACGCGGCCGCTGTGCTCGGATTCTTCGTAATCCAGACCTGATGCAGAATCACCGACGGGTCCGTGAGTCATGTGATGCCCTTCCGCAGCATTGCGTGATGGAAGTCACATTCAAACACAGAGCAGAGGTCAAGCGGTGCGTTCTTCGAACTGCGTGATCAGTTGGGAATGAATGGCGCGCAGGTCGTCGACATCGACATCCGCCAGCGAAGAAATGTGCCGCCTCCGTCTGCCGCCGGGCACCTCGACGTCGTTGGGCACCACCAACACCGGGCATCCGGCGCGCTCGGCCGCTGAGGATCCGGTGACCGAGTCTTCGACGGCAAGGCACTGCTCCGGCGCCAATCCCAGCAACGCCGCGGCACGTAGGTACGGATCCGGGGCGGGTTTTCCGCTCGCCACCTCATCGCCGCAGACCGTAGCCGAGAAGTAATGGCCGCCAATGCTTTTCAATGCACGTTCGGTGAGTGCACGCTGGGTATTGGTGACAAGCGCCATCGGAGTGCGTTCCGCGGCTAGCGCATCCAACAACTCCCTTGCGCCGGCGCACCATGGCAGGCCGCTGTCGAACAGCGTTTCGGTGTAGTCGTTGAGCCAGCTGCTGGACGCGGCCATCGCCGTCGGATCGAGCTCAAGATCGAGGTCGGTATAGACGATCCGCATGGTGTTCTCAGCAACACTGCCCACCATAGAAGCCCTGACCGCGGGCGTCAGCTCGCCCCCGAGCCTTTCGTAGAGGGCAGCCAGCGACACGTCCCACAGCTTTTCGGAGTCGACAAGGGTGCCGTCCATGTCGAACAGCACCGCTTTCACGCCGCAATCCTAGACGTTGAAGTATTTCGCCTCGGGATGGTGCAGCACGAACGCGTCAGTGGATTGCTCGGGATGCAGCTGCAGCTCCTCCGACAGCGTCACACCGATACGGCCCGGCTCGAGAAGCTCCACCATCTTGGTTCGATCGTCGAGATTCGGGCATGCGCCGTAGCCGAACGAGAAACGGGCACCGCGGTAACCGAGCTTGAAGTAGTCCTCGACGGAATCCGGATCCTCGGCGGCCATCGTGTGGTCGGGGAACTTCAGTTCCTCGCGGACGCGCTTGTGCCAGTACTCCGCCAGCGCCTCGGTCAGCTGCACGCCGATGCCGTGCACCTCGAGGTAGTCGCGGTAGGCGTCCGACGCGAACAACTCGTTGGCGAAGTCGGCGATCGGTTGGCCCATCGTCACCAATTGGAAGGGCAGCACATCGACCTGACCGAGTTCTGTTGCTCTGTCCCGGGATCGGATGAAATCAGCGATGTACAGGAATCGGCCACGCTGCTGACGGGGGAAGGTGAACCGGAAGCGCTCCGGCGCGTCCGGTCTGGGCTCGGTCAGCACGATGACGTCGTCGCCGTCCGACACCGCGGGGAAGTATCCGTAGACCACTGCCGCATGCGCGAGGATGCCGTCGGTGGACAGCCGGTCGAGCCAGTAGCGCAGCCGCGGCCGGCCCTCCGTCTCCACCAGCTCCTCGTACGACGGACCCTCCCCGCCGCGCACGCCGCGTAGACCCCACTGGCCCAGGAACAGTGCCCGCTCGTCGAGCAGCCCGGTGTAATCGGCGAGCGCGATGCCCTTGACGACGCGGGTCCCCCAGAACGGCGGGACGGGCACGTCGACGTCGGCGGCGACATCGGAGCGCTCAGGCACTACAACCGGCGTCTCGGCCGCCTTGCGCTCGGCCGCAATCCGTTTCGACCGCTCATGACGCGCCTTGCGTTCGGCTTCCTTCTCCTGTGCGGCGATCGCCTCCGGGCTTTCGGTGTCGGGCACCTCGCCGCGCTTGACGCTCATGATGGTGTCCATCAGCCGCAGACCCTCGAATGCGTCGCGCGCGTAATGCACGTCGCCCTCGTAGATCTCGGCGAGATCGTTCTCGACGTAGCTGCGGGTCAGCGCGGCACCGCCCAGCAGCACCGGGAACTTGCCGGCGACCCCGCGGGAGTTCATCTCCTGGAGGTTCTCCTTCATCACCACGGTCGACTTCACCAGCAGGCCGGACATCCCGACCACGTCGGCGCTTCTTGTCCTCGGCCACTTCGAGAATCGTCGTAGATCGGCTGCTTGATGCCGATGTTGACGACCTCATAGCCGTTGTTGGTCAGGATGATGTCGACGAGGTTCTTGCCGATGTCGTGCACATCGCCCTTGACCGTGGCCAGCACGATGCGGCCCTTGCCGGCGTCGTCGTCGGCCTTCTCCATGTGCGGTTCCAGATACGCCACAGCGGCTTTCATCACCTCGGCGGACTGCAGCACGAACGGCAGCTGCATCTGACCGGAGCCGAACAGCTCGCCGACGGTCTTCATGCCGGCGAGCAGGTTCTCGTTGATGATGGCCAGCGGCGGCTTTTCGGTCATCGCTTCGTCGAGGTCGGCGTCCAGTCCGTTGCGCTCGCCGTCGACGATGCGCTGCGCGAGCCGCTCGAACAGCGGCAGCTTCGCCAGCTCTTCGGCGCGGGACTCCTTCGACGAGGCCGCCGACACGCCCTCGAACATGCCCATGAGTTTCTGCAGCGGGTCGTACCCCTCGCGGCGGCGGTCGTAGACCAGGTCAAGCGCGACCTCGCGCTGATTCTCGTCGGAATCCGGTTCATCGGCAGGATCTTGCGAGGCGTGCACGATCGCCGAAGTCCAGTCCGGCCTCCTGGCACTCGTGCAGGAACACCGAGTTGAGGACTTGGCGCGCAGCGGGATTGAGGCCGAACGAGATGTTCGACAAGCCCAGCGTGGTCTGCACATCGGGATGCTTCTGCTTGAGCAGCCGGATCGCCTCGATGGTCTCGATGCCGTCCTTTCGCGACTCCTCCTGGCCGGTGCAGATGGTGAAGGTCAGGGTGTCGATGAGGATCGACGACTCCTCGACAGCCCCAGTTGCCGGTGATGTCGGCGATCAGCCGCTCGGCGATCTCCACCTTCTTGCTCGGCGGTGCGGGCCTGGCCCTCCTCGTCGATGGTCAGCGCAACCACGGCGGCACCGTGCTCGGCGACCAGCTCCATCGTCTTGTGGAAGCGCGACTCCGGGCCGTCGCCGTCCTCGTAGTTCACCGAGTTGATCGTGCAGCGGCCGCCGAGGTGTTCCAGACCCGCGCGCAGCACCGGGGTTTCGGTGGAGTCGAGCATGATCGGCAGCGTCGACGACGTCGCGAGCCGGCTGGCCAAGTCGTTCATGTCGGCGACGCCGTCGCGGCCCACGTAGTCGACGCACAGGTCGAGCAGGTGCGCGCCGTCGCGGGTCTGGTCCTTGGCGATGTCAAGGCACTTCTGCCAGTCCTCGGCGATCATCGCCTCGCGGAAAGCCTTGGAGCCGTTGGCATTGGTCCGCTCGCCGATCATCAGCACCGACGCGTCCTGGTCGAAACGGAACCGCGGAGTACAGCGACGACACCGCGGGCTCGTAGCGCGATATGTCGCTCGGCGCGCTGCTGCGTGTGGGCATGGCCTCGGCAACCTGGCGGATGTGCTCGGGCGTGGTGCCGCAGCAACCGCCGACCAGCGACAGGCCGTAGTCGGAGACGAAGCCGCGACAGCGCATCGGCGAGTTCGTCCGGCTGCAGAGGGATATTCGGCACCCTTGGCGCCAAGCACCGGCAGGCCGGCGTTCGGCATCACCGACACCGGGATCTGCGCGTGCTGTGGACAGGTACGCAGGTGTTCGCTCATCTCGGCCGGGCCCGGTCGCGCAGTTCAGGCCGATCATGTCGACGCCGAGCGGTTCGACGGCGGTCAGCGCCGCGCCGATCTCGCTGCCGAGCAGCATGGTGCCGGTGGTCTCGACCGTGACGTGGGTGAAGATCGGGATGTGGCGGCCGAATTGGGCCATCGCGCGGCGCGAGCCCAGCACCGCCGCCTTGACCTGCAGCAGGTCCTGGCAGGTCTCGACGAGGATGGCGTCGGCGCCGCCCTCGAGCATGCCGAGCGCGGCCTCCGGGTAGGCGTCGCGGATGACCGCGTACTCGGTGTGCCCGAGCGTCGGCAGCTTGGTGCCCGGGCCCATGGACCCCAGCACGTAGCGGCCTGCGATCGGCGGTACCCATCTCGTCGGCGACGCGCGCGCGAGGCGGGTGCCCTTCTCCGAGAGCTCGCGGATCCGGTCGGCGATGTCGTAGTCGCCGAGGTTGGGCAGGTTGCAGCCGAAGGTGTTGGTCTCGACCGCGTCGGCCCCGGCCTCGAAGTAGTCGCGGTGGATCTTCTCGATGACGTCGGGGCGGGTCTCGTTGAGGATCTCGTTGCAGCCCTCGAGGCTGTTGAAGTCGTCGAGCGTCAGATCGGCGTCTTGTAACTGCGTGCCCATGGCGCCGTCGCCCACCAATACCCGCTGCGACAGGGCGTCGAGCAGGTCGGTGTCATAGGCGCGGTCGTTTGGAGCAGTCACATAAACAGGGTAGTCGGTCTACCAAATTGGGCATCCGCCCATAAGGCTCGCCGAGCCCGCGCAAGCCTTACGCTGGCGTAGTGACCCCGTCGGATGCGACCGGCCGCAAGCCCGCCGACCTGCCCGAACTCTCCAACACCATCGTGGTGGCGGCGTTCGAGGGCTGGAACGACGCGGGCGATGCGGCCAGCGACGCGCTCGAGCACCTGGACGCGATCTGGGAGGCCGAGCCGCTCGTCGAGATCGACGACGAGGCCTACTACGACTACCAGGTCAATCGGCCGGTGATCCGGCAGATCGACGGTGTGACCCGCGAGATGGTGTGGCCGTCGATGCACATTTCGCACTGCCGCCCACCCGGCTGGGACCGCGACATCGTGCTGATGCACGGCGTCGAGCCGAATATGAGCTGGCGCACATTCTGCGCCGAGCTGCTGGCCATCGCGGACAAGCTCAATGTCGACACCGTCGTCATCCTCGGCGCACTGCTCGCGGACACGCCGCACACGCGGCCGGTGCCGGTTTCGGGCGCCGCCTACTCCCCCGACTCGGCGAAGTTCTTCGGGCTGGAGGAGACCCGCTACGAGGGTCCGACCGGGATCGCCGGGGTGTTCCAGGACGCCTGCGTCGCCGCGGGCATTCCCGCCGTGACGTTCTGGGCGGCGGTGCCGCACTACGTGTCGCAGCCGCCCAGCCCGAAGGCCACGGTCGCGCTGCTGCGCCGCGTCGAGGACGTCCTCGACATCGAGGTGCCGCTGGCCGACCTGCCGACCCAGGCCGAGGAGTGGGAGGAGGCGGTCAGCGAGATGACCGCCGAGGACGAGGAGATCGCCGAGTACGTCGCCTCCCTCGAGCAGCGCGGCGACGCCGAGGTGGACATGACCGAGGCGCTTGGCAAGATCGACGGCGACGCGTTGGCCGCTGAGTTCGAGCGCTACCTTCGCCGCCGGGGGCCAGGCTTCCGGGGCTAGTTAAGCCTTTTCGGGTTTCGGAGCCTTCCACGTGCCGTTCAGCGCGTCGGGCTTCGGCCAGTACAGCCGCAGCACCAAGGCGAATGGTCCCTTGGGCGCGGGCAGCCAGTTCGCGGCTTCCTTGTCGCCTGCCGGCGACTCGTTCTGAATGTAGAGCGTGTAGCCGCCGTCAACGTCCGGCACGAGGCTCGGCAGCATCGGCGAGTTGATCAGCCATCGGTTGATCGGGTTCGCCACCAGCAGGCTCTGCGGCAGTTCGTACATGGTCAGCGACCAGAAGGCGTTCACCGGCGGAAGCTGGTTCGGCGCGAAGTGAAACGTGTACTTGTTCGCACCCGTCAGCGGTGCGCCGGCGGAGTCATTGGAGAAGTTCGGATAGATCGCTTCGGCGGCTGTGTTGCCGTAGATGCCGAGCACCGCACCGGCCATCCGGTACAGGTAATTGCCTTTCAAGTCGGCGGCTGTGCCGAACAATTGCGCGGAGGTGACTTCGCCGGTGTCGATCTTGTCCTTCTTGAACGTGTCCAACTCGGCCAGGGCATCGGCCATCCCTGCCACGATCGCCGACCGCATCTCGGGCGACAGCTTGTCGGCGTTGAAGTCGCCGTCAGGGCCGATCCCGATGGTCGCAAACCGGGCCCGCATGTCCTTCTCGTCGGGCAGCGTCGGGGCGAACCGCATCGCGAAGTTCATGATCTCGAAGAACTGCGGTGAGGTCTTCTGCTGCTCGGGCGTCAGCGGCGGAACGAAGTCGATGGCGGGTGCGGGCGCGGGTGCAGGTTGGTTCAGGAACGCCGACAGTGGCTGAACCTGATAGCCCTCCTGCACCTTTTTGACGCCGTCAAGATCGGACGGTCCGAACAACTGCGTGCGGTACAGCACGAAGGCCAGGTCGGTGTCCGAGCGAATGACGTCGTTGACGCCCTCGGGCTTTTCGCCCTTCCAATTCGGCCCGGCCAGTAGATATTTGCCGCCGCCGTTGCCGGTGGTGCGACTGCCGACGTAGGCGAAGTTGTACGTGTAGCCGTCGACGAACTGCAGGGAGTAGTAGCGGTTCTGCTCGATGGGCGGCACGGTCAGCACCAGCGGCTCGGTGCGCAGGTCGGCGCCGACGGCCGAGTAGGGCGTGTCCGAGTTCGGCGTCTGGATCGCCTTGTCGTCAGGCGTGTAGACCCGTGCGGTGTTGTGGATCTCGTTCCAGCCGCCCTTGTATTCGGGATCTTCCTTGTTGACGAAGTACGCGTACTGCACGCGATAGTTGTCGACCATCGGGAAGCCGTATATGTAAGCCTCTTTCGCGATCGCACGTGCCTGCTCAGGAGTCACGGCGGCGGGACTCGGCGGCGGTGACGACTTCTCCGTCTCCCCCGATTCCTTGCCGCTGCAGCCGGCCAGCAACACCAGTACCGCCAGCGCAGCCAGGACCCGGGTCATCGTTTGTTGATCTCTTGGGTGCGGGCGCTCATCGACCGGCCGAGCGCGGCGACTTCGGCATCCATCTGCGGCAGCAACTCCGGAACGGATTTCAGCGTCGTCGCCTCACCGAGCGGGGAGGACATCAGCGGCTTGAGCCAGCGAAACAGCCCCACCCAGCCGGGACAGTTGACCTGACGCTTGCGGCCCTCGATGCCTTTGACGAACGCGTCGCCGCACTTCTGCAGCGACGTGGTCTTTCTCAGCGGGCCGGGCATCCGGTTGATCATCTCGCGGAACGAGGCGAGGTCGGCCTTGCTCTCCTGAACGAGCGGCGTGTCGATCCACAGCATGTGCGCGGAACCTACGTCGACGCCGAGGTGGGCGACCTCCAACCGCAACACGTTGGCGAAGTGCTCGACCCCCGCCTTGGTCAGGTTGTACGACGATGCACCGGGCAACGGCGCATAAGCCGCCGCCGACGAGACGATCAACACGTACCCGCGGCGCTGGACGACCGACGGCAACGCCGCCTTGACCGTGTAGAACACGCCGAGCGCATTCACGTCGAGGCATGTCTTGAACGCAGCGGGGTCCACGCCGAGCACCGAGCCGTAGACGGCGATGCCAGCGTTGGCTACTGCGATGTCGATGCCGCCGAATCGCTCGATGCCCTTGTCGACGGCGGCTTGCATGGCTGCGAAATCGCGTACGTCGGCGACGACGGTGAGCACCCGGTCCTCACCGAGCCGGGCCGCGACCTCCTTGAGCAGCGTCTCGTCCACGTCGGTCAGCACCAGCTTGGCGCCCTTGTCGTGCAGGCGGCGCGCCACCTCGGCCCCGATACCGTTGGCGCCACCGGTGATGAAGGCAACTTTCCCGTTCACAGAACCCATGGCCGGAAACGTACTCCACCCACAGGTCGGCTACAGCTGGACGCCCAACAGCGCGTCGACGGCGTTGGCCACCGCTTGCGGTGCATCAGTGTCATGGCCGCCGTACTCCATTGCATCGGTGGTCCAACCATCCAGTGCGGCAAGCGCTTTCGGAGTATCGAGATCGTCAGCAAGGTATTGGCGGAGTCGCGCCGTCACGTCCCCGGCGTCGGGTCCTGCGGGCAGCTGCGCCGCGGTCCGCCACCGCTGCAGCCGGTTGTTCGCATCGGCGAGCAGCTCGTCGCTCCACGACCGGTCCGAGCGATAGTGCCCGGCCAGCAGCCCCAGCCGGATCGCCGCAGGTTCGACGCCGTCGGCGCGCAGCCGCGAAACCAGCACCAGGTTTCCACGGCTCTTGCTCATCTTGTGGCCATCCCAGCCGATCATTCCGGCGTGCACGTAGTGCCGGGCGAATCGCCGCTCGCCCGTGACGCATTCGGCGTGTGCGGCAGAGAACTCGTGGTGCGGGAAGATCAGGTCGGTGCCCCCGCCCTGGATGTCGAGGCCGGTGCCGATGCGGCTCAGTGCGATCGCCGCACATTCCACGTGCCACCCCGGCCTGCCGGGGCCGAACGGTGACGGCCAGCTGGGCTCCCCCGGCCGATGTGCACGCCACAGCAGCGCATCGAGTTCGTCGCCCTTGCCCTGGCGGTCCGGGTCACCACCGCGCTCACCGAACAGCCGCAGCATGGTGTCGCGGTCGTAGCCGGATTCGTAGCCGAACTGGGCGGTGGCGTCGGCGCGGTAGTACACGTCGGGATGTTCGGCGTCCTCGACGACGTAGGCCGCACCGGAGGCCAACATCTTCTCGACCAGCTCGACCACCTCACCGATGGCCTCGGTGGCCGCGACGTAGTGATGGGGCGGCAGTACCCGCAGCGCGGCCATGTCCTCGGAGAACAACGCCGTCTCGCGGTCGGCCAGCACGCGCCAGTCCACGCCGTCGCGCTCGGCCCGCTCGAACAGCGGGTCGTCGACGTCGGTGATGTTCTGCACGAAGTTCACGCGGTGGCCCGAGTCCAGCCACAGCCGGTGGACCAGATCGAACGTCAGGTAGGTGGCGGCATGCCCGAGGTGGGTGGCGTCGTATGGAGTGATGCCGCAGACGTACATGGTCGCGGTATCGCCCGCCGACACCGGTCGCACCTGCCGGTCGGCGGTGTCGTACAGCCGCAGCTGTGGGCCGCTACCCGGCAGTACCGGTACGGTCGGCGCCTGCCACGATTGCATGCCTTCGACTCTAGGGGGTTCGGTCGGGCCGGCCCCTGATGGTCGACCGGATCTCGGTCAGCAGCACGTCGGCCAGCTCCGCGCGGCACATCAACAGGTCGGGCAGATACGGGTCGCGGCGGTTGTAGATCAGAGGCGAGCCGTCAATCCGCGACGCGTGCAGCCCAGCGGCCCGCACGACGCCGGCCGGGGCCGCCGAGTCCCATTCCCACTGCCCGCCTGCGTGCACGTACGCATCGACGTCGCCGCTCACCACCGCCATCGCCTTCGCACCGGCCGATCCGATGCGGATCAGCTCGATGTCCATCTGGTCGCGCAGCCGCCACAGCACCGCGGGCGGGCGGCTGGCGCTTGCCGTGATTCGGATGGGACCGTTGCCCCGGGGCGCAGGTGGGGTCACGGTGTCGGTCCGATACACCTCGCCGAAAGCAGGCAGCGCGACCGCCGCGTCCGTGATGCCGCCATCGGGCTCGCCGGTGCGCTGCCACAGCGCGATGTGCACCGCCCAGTCGTTTCGCAGGGTGGAGAACTCCCAGGTGCCGTCCAGCGGGTCGACGATCCACACCCGGTCGGCGTGTACCCGCGACAGGTCATCGACCGCCTCCTCGGACAACACCGCGTCGTCGGGACGCTGGCGCGCAAGGCCGTCCAGGATCAGCGTGTTCGCCCGCTTGTCGCCCGCATCGCCGAGGTCGTAGGGATCCCAGAAGCCTTCCTCCTTGCGAACCTGGAGCAGCAGCTCACCGGCGTCGCGGGCCAGCTGCGCGGCCAGCGCTGCATCGGTCAGGCTCACCACAGCAGTATTGCCGAATAATGGCGGGGTGACCGATCGGGGCATCAAGACCGCGCAGGTAGGGCCTCCGACGGTCAAGGTCGCAGACCTCACCGGCCCCGGTAGCTCCGCCGAGAAGTTCGGCGTCGGCGGCACCGACCTCGGCATCGCGGTGGCGCTGGCCGACGGGCGGACCGGCTTCATCTTCGGCGACACCTTCGATGAGTGCCGGGCGGGCGGGCCCGGCTGGCGCAGCCCGGTGATGCTGCGAAGCCGCGACACGTCGCTGCGACGCCTGAACGACGGCATCACGTTCCAGGACGCCGTCGGCGGCGACTACGCCCGCCAGCTGTGGGACTACAACCACGACGAGCCGCCGTGGAAGGGCGACGGGTTCTCGACGGTGCTGCCCGCCGACGCCATCACGATCGATGGCCGGCTCTATCTGTTCGCGATGGTGAACCGCGGGCTGCACAACGTGCTGTGGACCGAGATCCGCTACAGCGACGACTGTGGCGACACCTGGCACGACGCGGGACCGGACGCGCGGCGGCTGGGCTCTCACAACGACGGGCAGCAACAGCTCATCACCTGGGAGCACGACCAGGACAGCGGCTGGGTGTACGTCATCGTCAGCGCCTTCAACCGACGTGAGAACGCTTACCTCTACCGGGTGCGCGCCGACCACCTGCTGGACCGCTCGGCATGGCATCCATGGACCGGCGGATGGTTCCGCAACGACCCGTTGCCGCTGCTGCCTGCCGGCACGACGGTTGGCGAGATGAGCCTGCGCCGCGTCGAAGACCGTTGGGTGTTCAGCTATTTCGAATCCAGCTCGGGAGCCATCCGGGTCAAGGTCCTCGACAGTCCCACCGACGACATGGCCACCGCGCCCACCACGACGGTGTTGCGCAACACTGCATGGGCGTCGCCGCTGTGCAGTCCGCCGGACGGCTGCACCGCCGGCACGCTGAGCCAGCTCTACGGCGGGTATATCGTGCCCGGGTCGACGTTGCGCAACCTGCATCTGGTGGTCAGCCACTGGAACACCACCGACGGCTCCAACTGGCCCTACCGCGCGATGCAGTACCGGCACAACGCGACGACCCGGCTGTAGCTCAGAACGCGGGCCATGGGATGGGCCGATGACGGTCCGGTGATGGCATCACCGGATTGTCCAGCAGCGCAACGGCTCTGCGGCGCAGCGCGTCAACCTCGCGGCCGGTGATGTGCTCACGCAGCTGCTCGCCGAGGGTGCCTCGCACGTCGTCGCGCAGCCCGGCGATCGTCTCCAGCGTCTCGTCGTCGACGGGTTTGCCCGCCCACCCCCACAGCACGGTGCGCAGCTTGTCCTCGACGTGCAGGCTCACGCCGTGATCGACGCCGTAAACATGGCTGTCCAGACCGGACAGAATGTGGCCGCCCTTGCGGTCTGCGTTGTTGATCAGCACGTCGAACACCGCCATCCTGCGTAGCCGGATGTCGTCGGCGTGTACCAGCGTCACCTCGTCGCCCGCGTAGTCGTAGGCACGCAGCACCGGAAGGAACCCGGGCGGGATATGCCCCGCGGGAAGCAGGTCGACAAGGTCGGGCCCGGACTCGGGATCCTCGCCCACCTCGTCGCCGGGCTGGTCCACCCACAGCTGCAACATTCCGTTGCCCGCAGGCCCGTCGCGAATGATGGTGTAGGGCACGATGTCCCAGCCCAACGCTGCCGACACCGCATACGCGGCGAGCTCCCTGCCCGCCAGCGTGCCGTCGGGGAAGTCCCACAGCGGCGCCTCGCCGGCGATCGGCTTGTACACGCAGTGCACCGTCAGCTCGTCCAGATGCGCCTCGCACAGAAACGTGGCATTGCTCGCAGAACGGATACGTCCGATGACGGTCAGTTCGCCGCGCCGCAGCGCCTCGTAGTCGCTACGCGTCGGGTTCATCGTCGGGCTCGGCCAGGACCCGCCGATAGCCGTTGGTGCGCACGCAGATGTGGCCCTCCGGATCGAGGGGCTCGTCGCACAGCGGGCACGGCGGTCGGCCCGCTGAGATGACCCGGTTGGACCGGGTCGCGAACTGTCGCGCGGACTCGGGGGTGAGAAACACGCGCACGGCGTCGGGCCCGTCCTCGGCGTCGTCGAGCACCACCGAAGCATCAAACTCGGTCTCGGAGACCGCCAGCAGCTCGACCACCACGGTCTGCGCTTCGGAATCCCACCCGAGACCCATCGTGCCGACCCGGAACTCGGCGTCGACGGGCGTGACCAGCGGGCTCAGATCATCCACGTCGGTTTCGGGCGGGATCGGAGTGCCGAACCGGCGGTTGATCTCCAGCAGCAGGGCCGCGATCCGTTCGGCAAGCACCGCGACCTGCTGCTTCTCCAGCACCACCGAGACGATTCGCTTTTCGTGCACCGCTTGCAGGTAGAAGGTCCGGTTGCCGGGCTGCCCGACGGTCCCGGCCACGAAACGGTCGGGTGTGCGGAAGACGTGGATTGCGCGGGCCATGGCACCTCCAAAATACCGCGCTCAGTCGGTTGAGCCGCCCACCACGGCGTCGCTCGACGACACGTCCTCCGACTCGCCTTCGGTGCTCTTGGCCGGTTTGGCCATCAATCCCGAAGCCAGTTGGTCGCCGGTGTGGTTGACGTGAACCACGAAGGGCCGCAGCGCTGTGTATCGGATCACACTCATCGACGCCGGATCGGCGGTGATGCGCTGGAAGCTGTCGAGATGGGTGCCGAGCGCATCGGCCACAACCGCCTTGATCACATCGCCGTGCGTGCAGGCCACCCACAACACGTCGCCGTCGTTGGCCTCCGCCAGCCGGCGGTCGTGCTCGCGCACCGCGGCCACGGCACGGGCCTGCACGTGCGCCAGGCCTTCCCCGTCCGGGAACACCGCCGCACTGGGCTGTTGCTGGACCACGGCCCACAGCGGCTCCTTGACCAGGTCGCCGATCTTGCGACCGGTCCACTGGCCGTAGTCCACCTCGGAGATCCGTTCGTCGACGATGGGCTCCAGGCTCAAGGCCGCCGCCAAGGGTTCGACGGTGTTGCGACACCGCAGCAACGGCGAGCTCACGATGGCGCGGATCGGCAACGACCCGATCCGGTCCACCAGTGCCTTGGCCTGCTCGTAGCCCTTCTCGTCGAGATCGACCCCATCGGACCGCCCGGCCAGCGTCTGCGCGGTGTTGGAGGTGGAGCGGCCGTGCCGCAGCAGGATGACCGTCATGTCGCGGACACCACGCCCGTGCCGAGCAGGATCAGCACCACCGCGCCGAGGACCACGCGATAGCCGACGAACCAGTACATGTTGTGCCGCACCAGGAAGCGCAGGAACCAGGCCACCGCCGCGAAGCCGACGACGAACGCGATCAGGGTGGCGACGAGCAGCTGCACGCCACTGGCGCTCATCCCCTCGCCAACGGGGTGGAACGCGTCGGGCAATGAGAACAGCCCCGAGGCGAACACCGCGGGAATCGCCAGCAGGAAGCCGAATCGGGCGGCCAGCTCGCGGTCGAGCCCGAGGAACAGCCCTGCGCTGATCGTCGCGCCGGATCGCGACACCCCCGGCAGCAGCGCAAGACATTGCGCCAGGCCGACGGTCACGCTGTCGCGCCACGTGAGTTGTTCGACGTGCCGGGTCTGGCGACCGTAGTACTCGGCGGCCGCGATCACGGCGGAGAAGACGACCAAGGCGGTCGCGATCACCCACAGATTTCTTGCCCCCGTACGGATTTCGTCCTTGAAAAGCAGACCCAGCAACCCAATGGGGATCGTGCCGATGATGACGTACCAGGCCAGCCGGTAGTCGACGTCACGGGCGGACGGGCTGAACAGGCCGGCGAACCACGCCTTGACGATGCGTGCGATGTCGCGTGCGAAATACAACAGCACCGCCACCTCGGTGCCGAGTTGCGTTACCGCAGTGAACGATGCACCCGCGTCATCGGCGAAGAACAGTCGCGAGGCGATCGCGAGGTGCCCTGACGAGGACACCGGCAGAAACTCGGTGAGGCCCTGCACCACCGCCAGCACGACGACCTGGAGCCATGACATCGCCGGGGTCTCGATCACGACGACGACCGTACCGTGGCCGGTCGTCAGCGCGCTGTGCGCGGCACCGGTTGGGCGTCGGCGACCGCGTCACGCACCGCCGCGGCAAGGCTGCGTTCGTCGAATAGATCGATGTCGGAGGCCTTGCGGGTGGCGGTGGCGATGACGTCCTCGCCCTGTGGAACAGGCCCGGCGAGCCGGGCGCGGTAGATCTCGACGATCAGCACCTGATGTTCGACGTGGAACGAGAAACTACGCCCCTCGGGCAAATGGCCGAATCCGCTGGCGTGCAGACCGGTCCAAATATCCTCGATAGCAAACCCTTTGTCGGCCGAATCCCGGCTCGCCGCGAGGCTCATGACCGAACCCTACCCTTGCGGCCGGCGCGCTGGCCGGCGGGACGCGGCCGATTCGCGACGACCGACCTGCATACACTTGCTGTTCGATTGCCATCCAGTTCGCACGCCCGGAAGCTACCCACGTTGCCCTCGCAGTCAAACCCTCCAGGCCGGATTTTTCGCGGAGTGGCTCTGCTGTTCGTTTTTGTGCTGACGGCGTGCACATCGAACACTGCCGACGCGCCGCCGCCGACGATCGCGCCCGCCGAAGCCGCGGTGTCGCCCCCGGTGACCACGCCACCTGCAGGAATCGTGCATCCGATGGCCGGCCACGCCACATCCGTGATGTTCGATGCGGAGACCGCGTCGTTGGTGGTGCTCGGCACGGGCAAGACCGACCAGGCGGTGGTCACCGTGATGCCCGCGAAGGGCCTGGCCCGCGCCGTGCCGCTGCCTGCCGAGGCGACGGCGATGACCGGGGACGCCAGCGGGCATGCCTACGCCGCCACCCGTGGCGGCTATTTCCAGGTCGATATCGCCAAAGGCGTGGCGACCCGGATGCAGGTCGACGGACAGGGCGGCACCGACTTCACCGCGATCGCCCGCCGCGCCGATGGGAAGCTGGTGCTGGGCAGCGCCGACGGCGCGGTCTACACGTTGAGCTCCGACACCGCGGTCGGTGCGCAGCTGAGGATCTTCGCGCGCGTCGATGCGCTTGTCACCCAAGGGAATACAGCGGTGGTGTTGGATCGCGGCCAGACGTCGGTGACCACCGTCGACCCCAGCGGTTCGAAAGCCGAACATGCGCTTCGGGCGGGCGAAGGGGCCACCACCTTGGCCGCCGATCCGATCGGTCGGGTATTGGTCGCCGACACCCGCGGAGGCGGGCTGCTGGTGTTCGGCACCGACCCGCTGATGCTGCGTCAGCGCTACCCGGTGCGTGACGCCCCCTACGGGCTTGTCGGGTCGTCGCGGCTGGTCTGGGTGTCACAGACAGGAACGAATACAGTCATTGGTTACGATCTGGCAACCGGCATTCCAGTCGAGAAGGTGCGTTATCCAACCGTGCAGCAGCCAAACTCCCTGGCCTTCGACGAGGCGTCTGGCACTCTGTATGTGGTGTCGGGCTCCGGAGCAGGGGTGCAGGTGATCGCGGACGCGGGAGTCAGCCGGTGACGGCGGTTCAGCGCGGCCTCATGCCGCCGGGCTGGGATGCCGATCTGTCAGACGATTACGAGTGGGTGCCACTGCGGCTACCCCCTGATCTGACCCGGATCAGCGCGTCCACCCGGCTGTCCATCGAGGCGGAGTACCGCGGCTGGGAACTGACCCGGGTCCGGCTCTACACCGACGGCAGCAGACGAGTGTTGTTGCGCCGCAAGAAGTCCGCCGTCAACACCCTGGACATCGCCGACCAGCCGGCGATGTGATGTACCGCGCCTTCCGGCGGGCGCTGTTCCTCGTCGCCCCTGAGCGCATCCACACGTGGATTTTCGCCCTGCTGCGGACCGGTACCGCCTCGGCATCCACGCGCCGGGCATTGAAGAAATGGCTGGCACCGCACGATCCCGTGCTGGAGAGCACGGTGTTCGGAGTCCGGTTTCCCGCACCGATGGGTCTGGCGGCCGGCTTCGACAAGAACGGCGTCGGGCTGAGCACGTGGGGCGCGCTGGGCTTCGGATACGCCGAGGTCGGCACCGTGACAGCGCAGGCGCAGCCGGGCAACCCGCCGCCGAGGATGTTCCGGCTGCCCGACGACCGGGCGCTGCTCAACCGGCTGGGATTCAACAACAACGGCGCAGGCGAGCTTGCCCTGCGTCTGGCCCGGCACACCCCGGATGTGCCGATCGGGGTGAACATCGGCAAGACCAAGGTCGTCCCGCCCGAGGCCGCCGTCGACGACTACCGCGAGAGCGCCCGGCTGGTCGGGCCGTTGGCGGCGTACCTGGTGGTCAACGTCAGCTCACCGAACACGCCGGGCCTGCGCGACCTGCAGGCCGTCGAGTCGCTTCGGCCGATCCTGACCGCGGTGCGCGAAACGACAAGCACACCGGTCCTTGTCAAGATCGCACCTGACCTGTCCGACACCGACGTCGACGAGATCGCCGATCTCGCAGTCGAATTGGGGCTGGCCGGCATCGTCGCGACCAACACGACGGTGTCCCGTGAAGGCCTGAAGACACCGGGGGTAGACGAGCTCGGTCCTGGCGGGATCTCGGGCCCGCCCGTCGCCCGGCGCTCCGCGGAGGTTCTGCGCCGGTTGTACGAGCGGGTCGGCGACCGGCTGGCGCTGATCAGCGTCGGCGGCATCGAGACCGCCGACGACGCTTGGGATCGCATCACCGCGGGGGCCTCGCTGTTGCAGGGCTACACCGGGTTCATCTACGGCGGCGGCCTGTGGGCCAAGGACATTCACGACGGCATCGCACGCCGTCTGCACGAGGGCGGTTTCGCATCGCTGGCCGACGCCGTCGGCTCGGCGGCGCGCTAGTTAGTTCTGCTCATAGGTGCCGTGGATGATCGCCCTGGCGATCGCCTGCTGGAACAGGTTGAAACCGAGGTAGGCGGGCGTGGCCCCCTCGGGCAGGTCGAGTTTCTCCACGCCGACGGCATGCACGACGACGTAGTAGCGGTGTACACCGTGGCCCGGCGGTGGCGCGGCCCCGATGAAACGCTTCAGGCCGGCATCGTTGGCCAAAGTCATTGCGTCGCCTGGTAATCCGCTGCCATCACCGACACCCTCGGGCAGATCGGTGACTGTCGCGGGTAGGTTGGCCACCGCCCAGTGCCAGAAGCCCGACGCCGTCGGCGCATCGGGGTCGTAGACCGTGACCGCGAAGCTGCGGGTCTCCTCGGGAAAACCCGACCAGCTCAACTGCGGTGAGATGTCCTCGCCGCCTGCGCCCATGATCCCGCTGACCTGATCGTTGGACCACGCATCGCCATCGGTGAAGGACGCCGAGGTCAGCGTGAACGAGGGCAGCTTCGGCAGGTGGTCATAGGTGTTGTAGGGAAACGCCATGATTGTCCTTTCGTGGGTCAGCAGTGCATGAGGAAGTGCTCGAGAACCTGGGCGCCGAACGTCAGCGCATCAACGGGTACCCGCTCGTCGACGCCGTGGAACAGCGCCGCGAAGTCGAGCTCCGGCGGCAGCTTGAGCGGCGCGAACCCGAAGCAGCGAATCCCCAACCGGGCGAAGTGCTTCGCGTCGGTGCCGCCCGACAGCATGTACGGCACGGTGCGGGCGTCGGGGTCGGCGGCGAGTATCGCGTTGTTCATCGCGTCCAGTAGTTCGCCATCGAAGGTGGTCTCGTACGAGGGCAGGTCGACGATCCATTCGCGGGTGACGTCGGGCCCGAGGATCTCGTCGACCTCGCGCTCGAACTCGGCCAGCCGGCCGGGCAGCACTCGGCAGTCGATGACCGCCTCGGCCGTCGCCGGGATCACGTTGGCCTTGTACCCCGCCTTGAGCATCGTGGGGTTGGCGGTATCGCGCAGCGTCGCGCCGACGATCCGGGCGATCGGGCCGAGCTTCGCGATGGCGCCCTCCAGATCCGGCGAGTCCATGTCGAAGGTGTAGCCCGTCTCCTCCGCGACGGCCGCCAGGAACTGCTCGACCGACTCGGTCAGGATGACCGGGAACTGATGACGTCCCAGCCTCGCCGTCGCCTCGGCCACGGCGGTCACCGCGTTGTTGTCGTGGACCATCGAGCCGTGGCCGGCCCGCCCACGCGCCGTCAACCGCATCCACATCATCGCTTTTTCGGCGGTCTCGATCAGATACAGCGTGCGCTCCCCGCCTTCGCGGCGCGGGATGGTGAGCGAGAAGCCGCCGACCTCCCCGACCGCCTCGGTGACCCCATCGAACAGATCGGGGCGATTCTCGACGAGCCACTTGCAGCCGTACTTGCCGCCGGCCTCCTCGTCGGACACGAAGCCGAACACCAGATCGCGCGGGGGCACGGTGCCGGAGCGCTTGAACCCACGGGCGACCGCGATCATCATGCCGACCATGTCCTTCATGTCGACGGCGCCGCGGCCCCAGACGTAGCCGTCCTCGAGGGCGCCGGAAAAGGGGTGCACACTCCAGTCCGACGCCTCCGCGGGGACCACGTCGAGGTGCCCGTGCAGCAGCAGGGCCCCTCGCGAGCTGTCGGCGCCCTTCAGCCTGGTGAAGACGTTCGCCCGGCCCGGCGCGCCTGCCTCGATGTATTCGGTCTGGTATCCGACCTCTTCTAGCTGCTCGGCCACCCAGCGGGCACACTCCGCCTCGCCCTTGGTGGTGGCGAGCTCCCCGGTGTTGGAGGTGTCGAACCGGATCAGCGAACGGACGAGGTCGACTACCTCGTCGACCGCGTTGAGAGGTTGGCTCACAGTCACCTTGTCTACCACCAGCACCGCTGGCGGGTTTGAGCCTGGGCTTATCGATCCGATAGCCTTAGCTGCTCCCAGCTGTTTGTTCGGGGCAAGGTCCGAGTGGCGGAATGGCAGACGCGCTAGCTTGAGGTGCTAGTGCCCTATTAACGGGCGTGGGGGTTCAAGTCCCCCCTCGGACACCGGTCTTTAGTACACGTCGCGCACGTAGCGCTTGTCGGCCACCAATTCGCGCATGTAGTGATGCGCGGCTTCCTCCGACATCCTGCCGTGCGTCTTGATGACGGCCGTCAGCACGGCGTCGACGTCGCGGGCCATCCGGGTGGCGTCGCCGCATACATAGAAGTGCGCACCGTCATCCAGCCAACGCCAGAGCTCGGCGCCGTGGTCGAGCATCTTGTGCTGCACGTAGACGCGGTCGGCCTGGTCGCGCGAGAAGGCCAAGTCCAGCCGGCTGAGAAAGCCGTCGTGAACCATATCCTCCAAATCGTCTCGGTAGTAATAGTTTTCGCTGCGCCGCTGGTCGCCGAAGAACAGCCAATTGCGTCCCGTGTGGCCGAGTGCACGTCGTTCCTGCAGGAAGCCGCGAAACGGCGCTATGCCGGTGCCCGGCCCCACCATGATCATCGGCGTCTCGGCGCCGTTCGGCGGCCGGAAGTGCGGCGATCGCTGCAGAAACACCGGTACCGGCGCCTTGGCGCGGTCGGCCAGAAACGTCGAGCACACGCCGCCGCGCTGGCCGCCGCGGCGCGCCCGGTAGCGCACCACGGACACTGTCAGCTGCACTTCATGGGGGCTGACCAGCGGGCTCGACGAGATCGAGTAGTTCCTCGGCGTCAGCCGCACCAGGACGTCCTGCCATCGCGCGGGCTCGGCACGCACGGTGAACTCCTCGACGATGTCGAGCCCGTTGCGTCCGGCCAGCCATTTGGTCAGCCGGCCGGACGGCGCGCTGAGCACCTTGGCCGCGGTGGGGTCGCCCGCGTTTTCGGCGACGAACCGCAGCAGATCGGGCGTCACCCGGCAGATGTCGTAGGCGCGCGTCAGTGCGTCGCGCAACGCCTGGGGCACGCCGTCGACCTCGACGACCTCGTCTCCGCGCAGCCCGGTGGCGGACAGCCACGCGTCGACGACGGCGGGACTGTTCGTGGCTCTCACGCCGAGGGAATCACCGACGGCGTACTCCACGTCGAGGTCGGAGATGTCAAACCCGAACTGCCGCACCTCTTTTGCAGATGCGGGCGCCGTCAGCACGGTATTGCGGCACAGGGGCGCGAACACGGGATCGTCGCGGGTGAACGGCTCGTCGATGGTGGTGCCCTGTTCCGCCGACAGGCCGAGCACGGCGGCGACCCGGGCTGCCCACTGCGACATAGGCCCGTTGTCGTAGGCCTCGCAGTCGGTTCGGTCCAGGATCTTCGTCGCACCGAGATCGGCAAGCCGAAAGTCGATCGACTTGGCGTAGCCGCAGAAGTCGGCGTACGAGCGGTCGCCGATGCCCAGCACCGCATAGCGGACCCCGTTCAGCGCGGGTGCATCCGGCGAGTCGAGGCGATTCCAGAAACCGGCGCCGTTGTCGGGCGGCCCGCCGTCACCGAACGTGCTGGTCACGATCAGGACATCGCGGGCCGACGCCAGTCGCGACATCGGCACATCGTCCATGTTGGCCAGCTGCGAATCACCCAGACGCCGCGCCAGCCGTGCTGCGACGCTCTCGGCTGTGCCCGTCTGCGACGCCCACAGCACGAGGGGCCCATCCCCCTCGGCAATCACGGGTTCGGTCACCGTGGTGCCGCGCGGGACGGGGCCGATCGGGCGGGCGCTCACTGCGCACACCTTGAATTCGGGCTGCAGTGAGTCGGCGTCGACGGCGTCGTTGGTCAGCGCGTTGACGGTCACGTGCTCGCCGTGCTCGTCGTTCCAATGAAAAGGCGCGAAACAACTGCCAGGACGCACGCGCTCCGTCACGACGGCGGGGAGAACGGCGCGCCCTCGCCGCGATGCGAGCTCGACGGCCTGACCCTCGATGATCCCCAGCGCCGTCGCATCGGACGGATGGATCTCGACGAACGGCGCGCTGTTGAGCTTGTTGAGCCTGTCCACCCTGCCGGTCTTGGTCATGGTGTGCCACTGGTGCTGCAGCCGACCGGTGTTGAGCACCAACGGGAAGTCGTCGTCGGGCAGCTCGTCGGGCTGCATGTGGGGACGGGGGTGAAACGCCGCTCGCCGCGACGGGGTGGGGAACGCCAGCCGTTGGCGATGTCCGTCGGCGTCGACGAACTCCTCCTGACTGACACCGTCGTTGAGGTAGCGGATCGGGTTCCGGCCGGTGTCGTCGCCCGGCGGGCAGGGCCACTGCAGGGGTGTCTGGCGAAGGCGCGAATAGCTGACGCCGCGCAGATCATAACCCGTCTGTGGGTTGGAGAACCGCCGGATCTCGTCGAAAACCTCTTCGCTGGAGGTGAATTCGAAATGCTCGCCGAAGCCCATGTGCGCGGCCACCTGACAGATCAATTGCCAGTCGGGGCGCGACTGCCCGGCGGGCGGTATGCACGACTGCAGAAGCGTCAGGGTGCGCTCGGAGTTCACCATGACGGCGTCGGACTCCGCCCACAAGGCGGCGGGCAAGACGATGTCGGCGTAGCGGTTGGTCGCGGTGGCCTGGTAGGCGTCCTGGGTGACGACGAGCTCGGCCGCCTGCAGCCCGGCGATCACGGTGCTCCGGTTGGCCACGGTGGCAACGGGATTCGTGCAGATGATCCAGCACGCCTTGATGTCGCCGCGGGCGAGCCCCTCGAACATCTCGATGGTGCCGGGTCCGACATCGGTGCGGATGGTTCCCGGCGGCAGGCCCCACTGCTTCTCGACGAACTCGCGGTCGGGCGCCGAGGCAACCGACCGCTGGCCGGGCAAACCCGGCCCCATGTAACCCATTTCGCGGCCACCCATCGCGTTGGGCTGGCCGGTCAGCGACATGGGGCCGCTGCCGGGACGGCAGATCGCGCCGGTGGCCAGATGGAGGTTGCAGATGGCGTTGGTGTTCCATGTGCCGTGGGTGCTCTGGTTCAGGCCCATGGTCCAACAGCTCATCCACTCCCCCGCTTCGGCGATCATCCGCGCCGCGGCGCGGATATCCGCCTCGGGTAGGCCGGTGATCGCTGCGACGCGGTGTGCCGGATAGTCCGCGAGGAACGCGGGCATGTCCGCCCAGCCGTCGGTGTGCTCGGCGATGAAATCGGGGTCGATGTCGCCGCTTTCGACCAGCAGATGCAGGAGCCCGTTCAGCAGGGCAAGGTCGGTGCCGGGCCTGATCTGCAGGAACAGGTCCGCCCGCTGCGCGGTCGCGGTGCGGCGCGGGTCGACCACGATCAGCTTGGCACCGGCCTTCAACCGGTCCGCCATCCTCAGAAACAGGACCGGGTGGCAGTCGGCCATGTTTGAGCCGATGACGAAAAACAGGTCGGCGCAATCGAAGTCGGCGTAGGAGCCGGGTGGCCCGTCGGCGCCCAACGACTGCTTGAATCCGGTCACCGGCGCTGGCCATGCACAGCCGGGAATTCGACTCGATGTGCACCGTCCGCAGGAAGCCCTTGGCCAGCTTGTTGGCCAGATACTGCGCCTCGATGGACATCTGGCCGGATACGTACAGGGCGACCGCGTCGGGTCCGTGTTCGTCGATGATCGCGCGTAGTCGCGTGCCTGCCTCGGCGACGGCGTTGTCGACCGAGGCGGGCACTGGCTCTTCGTGGCGGGAGGGCCGCACCAGCGCCGATCTCAGCCGCCCGTCGTCGGCGGCCATCATCTCGGCGTGGGTCGCTCCCTTGGTGCACAACCGGCCGAAATTGGCCGGGTGCAACCTGTCCCCGGTCACAGAGGCGATGACGGGTGTGCCCCTGCTTGTCGTGGTGGTGACTTCGATGCCGCAACCGACACCGCAGTACGAGCACGCCGTGCGGGTGACCGTCACGTCCCGGCTTGTGCCATGCGAGTCCCCTTGCGCAGGTAGCAAAACCAGGTGACGGCGAGAAGCACGATGAAGAAGGCAACGTAGAAGCGCAGCGCCGGTTGGATTGTGCCGAACTCGGATTTCGACCACGCGTACGCCAGCGGCACGACGAATCCCCCGAATGCGCCGATCGACGAGATGATTCCGATAGCACCGGCCGCTTGGCGGCGCATCGCCACCATCGTCTCGGGGGCGCCGCCGGCGTCCTCACCCTTGACACTGAAGATCTTCGGGATCATCCGGTACGTGGATCCGTTGCCGATACCCGTCGCGACGAACAGCAGCATGAAGCTGACGAAGAAGACGGGCAAGTTCTCGGCTTGCACCGACCACAGAGCGACCGCCGCACCCGCGGCCAGCATGGTGAAGGCCACGGCCGTGATGCGCGCACCGCCGACCCGGTCCGACAGCCATCCCCCGAAGGGGCGTGCGACCGACCCGATGCCAGCCCCCAGGAACGCCCATGTCAGTGCGATGTCTCCGCGGTCGAACACCGTCTTCAGCAGTGTCGGGAAGGCCGCCGAGTACCCGATGAACGATCCGAACGTTCCGATGTACAGGAGGGACATGATCCATGTGTCACTGTGCCGGAGTGACTGCCAGACCGGTTTCACATCGGCCTTCGCTTCGGACAGGTTGTTCATGAACAGGAACGCACATACGGCCGCGACGACGGCGAACGGCACATAGAACAGGCCGGCCAGCGACAGCGCCACGCCAGCACCCGCGGTCACGACGATCGGAATGATCTTCTGCGCCACCGCAACACCGATATTTCCACCTGCGGCGTTAAGCCCCAACGCCCAGCCCTTCTCCTTCTCGGGATAGAAGAACGAGATATTCGCCATCGACGAGGCGAAGTTGCCACCGCCGAAACCTGCAGTGGCCGCGATCGCCAGCAGTAGCCCGAACGGAATATCCGGGTCCGACACCGCCCAAGCCAGCAGCAGGCACGGAATGACGAGCAGCAGCGCGGAGTTGTCGTCCAGTTCCGCCCGCCGAAGACGGGTATTGCAAACGTGTAGGGCAGCCGGAGGAAAGCGCCGACGCCGCTCGGCACCGCGACCAGCCACAGTGCCTGGGTCGCGGTGAGGGCGAAGCCGGATGCGGCAGGACTGCCATCTGCGCCTGCAGTCATCTGAACAACGACGATGCTCCAGAGCATCCATACCGAGAACCCGATGTGCTCGGCGAAGATCGACCAGATGAGGTTCCGCCGGGCAATGGGCTTGCCGACCGTGCCCCAGAACTCGGGTTCCTCCGGTCTCCAGTCGTCGATCCAGTGTCCGCCGCGCTTGGCGTGGCGGCGCGACCGCGTTGTGAGGTCGGTTTCGGTAACGGTCATGTCGAGTCTCCTGTCGCAAGAGCAATTCGCGAAAACGGCTCTGAGCTGCCCTGATGTGACTCGACCGTAGGAATGAAGTGTTACGTCGCGTAGACGGTCGCCGTTAAGCGGCGGGAACGATGTCCTCATCGATCACCGAACCGCATACAGTGCGAGCAACGGGATTCATCGGCGACTCATCCGATGAAACCAACTCGAAACAACGACGAGCCCTAGCTTCGTGAGAGGCGATGAGCGACGGACAGCAGTTCCGCGATTCCTGCAGGGCCCGTTCGAGTTCGAGGGCAATGGCCTGGACAAGCCGTCTGCTGATCGATGAGTCGCTGCGCTACGTAGTGCCGGCGGGCGCGATCACGCAGCCGGTTTACTTTCGCGGCGGCAACTCCAGCGAACGAGATGATCACGGTCGTGCTGTTCCGCGACGGTAAACCGATGCGCTACTTCCCCATTGCCGCCAAGGGTGCTACCCATGTGGCGCTACGAGTGGTCGAGGATCTGCTCGCCGACACCGTGCTCGAGTTGCTACGTCGCCGCGCCGAACGGATGCAGCGGAACGGTGGTCGTCGATCTCGGCCTGGTGGAGATCTGATGGCGCGAAAGCTCGTCGTGGTCGGCAACGGGATGGCCGGGGTCCGTGCGATCGAGGAGATCCTGGCGCGTGGCTGGCCGCGACGTGTTCGAGATCACGGTGTTCGGTGACGAACCGTACGGCAACTACAACCGGATCCTGTTGTCGAACGTGTTGGCAGGCAGCGACGTCGACGAGGACGCGAGATCTACCTCAATGCGCTCGACTGGTACGCGCGACAACGGCATCGATCTGCGGGCCGGTGTGCGGGTGGTGCGCATCGACCGGTACGCGCGCCTGGTGCACGCCGACGACGGCACCGTCGACACGCTACGACAACCTGATCCTGGCGACCGGCAGCCGGTCGTTCTTCCCACCGATGACAGGGTTGTGGGCGGACGACAAGAGTTTGGCCGACGGTGTCTTCGGATTCCGTACCCTCGACGATTGCGTCGGGGATGATCATCGCAGACCGGGCACAGAACCAAGGCGGTGGTGATCGGCGGTGGGCTGCTCGGGCTCGAAGCGGCACGCGGGTCTGCAGAACCGCGGTCTGACCGTCGATGTCGTGCACGCGGGGCCGACGCTGATGAACGCGCAACTTGACGATACGGCGGGCGTGATCCTGCGAGGTCGGTTGAGGACCTCGGATCACCGTGCACAACGAGAAACGCACCACGGAAGTGCCGCACCGAGTACGGCAAACTCGCAGGGATCGTACTTCTCGGACGGCAGCTCGATCGATTGCGACATGTTGGTCATCGCGACGGGTATCCGGCCGAATGTGGGTCTGGCGCAACGATCAGGCCTGACAGTCGAGCGGGCGGTCGTCGTCGACGACCACATGCGCTCGGTCGACGACGACGACGTGTACGTCGTCGGCGAGTGCGCGCAACACCGCGGCCAGGTGTACGGGTTGGTGGCGCCGCTGTGGGAGCAGGCAACTGTACTCGCGGACCACATCACCGGTACCAACATCTCAGCGGCATATCATGGTTCGCGCACCGCGACTAAGCTAAAAGTCGCGGGGGTCGACGTCGCCTCGATGGGATTGAAGGGGCCCGAACTACCCGATGACGAGTTCGTGCAGTACTCCGAACCGAAGCACGGTGTGTACAAGACGATCGTCATCCGAGATGGAAAGCTCGTCGGTGCAACGCTACTCGGCGACGTCAGCAAGGTCTCATTTCTGACTCAGGCATTCGATAGCGGGCTTCCACTGCCCGACGAGCGGGTGTCGTTGATGTTCGACATCGGCACGCCCGAGGTGGCGGTCGGTGTGGCCGAACTGGCCGACGACGCCCAAGTGTGCAATTGCAACGGTGTCAGCAAGGGCACACTGGTGTGCTGCGTGAAAGGCGGCGAGACTCGATCAGCGGCGTGATGACAAAGACCAAAGCGGGCAAGGGTTGTGGCTCGTGCAAGGAACTGGTCGGACAGATAGTGGAGTGGGCCGCAGGCGGGGCTGTTACCGATGATCCATCGATGTCGTGGTACGTGCCCGGTCTCCCCTACGACAAGCCGCACCTTGATGGGACACATTCGCGACCTGCGAGTTGCATTCGGTGTCGTCGGTGTTCGCGGCGCTGGCGCCCGACGGCGTAGAGGACGCCAACTCCAAGATGGCGCTGGCATCGCTGCTTGGAAACGATGTGGGCCGACGAATTCGTGGACGAACGCGACGCTCGTTTCATCAACGACCGAGTGCACGCGAACATCCAGCGCGACGGCACCTTTTCGGTGGTACCGCAGATGAAGGGCGGCGTCACCAATCCCTGGCAACTGCGCCGGATCGCCGACGTCGCCGAAAAGTACGCGATTCCGATGATCAAGCTGACCGGCGGCCAACGCATCGACCTTCTCGGGGTACGCAAAGAGGACCTGCCCGCGGTGTGGTCGGACCTCGATATGCCGTCGGGATATGCATACGGCAAGAGCTTTCGAACAGTGAAAACCTGTGTCGGCAGCGATTTTTGCCGCTACGGTCTCGGTGATTCGACGGCGCTGGGCATCGCCATCGAGGAGCGATACCAGGGACTGGCCAGTCCGGCGAAGATGAAACTCGCCGTGACAGGCTGTCCCCGTAACTGTGCCGAGGCGCTGTGCAAGGACCTTGGGGTCGTCGCGGTCGGCGACGGCCGGTGGGAGATCTACGTCGGCGGCGCGGCGGGTGCACACATCCGTAAGGGTGATCTCCTTGCCACGGTCGACGACCCGAACACCGTGATCACACTCGCCGGTCGATTCCTGCAGTACTACCGCGAGCACGCCAACTGGCTGGAACGCACTTACACGTTCGTTCCGCGGATCGGCATCGACACCCTCCGCGCCATCGTCGTCGACGACGCCGAGGGAATCGCCGAACAGCTCGACGCAAACATGCAGAAGTCGGTCGCCGCCTATCGCGACCCATGGCAGGACGGCCGAAACCCACTGACCGACGGACAATTCCGCACATCGCTGCCGCTGCTGCCATTGCCCCAGGTGCCAGTGCGATGACAGACGTGGTTGTCGGCTCGATCGACGAGATCCCCGTTGGAGAAGGCCGGACGTTCGCCGTCGACGGTGAGCAGATCGCGGTCTTCCGCCTGCGGAACGGCTCACTGCGCGCGTTAGACGCGGTGTGTCCGCACCAGGGTGGTCCGCTCGCCGACGGGCTGGCCGACGACCGGGTTGTGGTGTGCCCGCTGCACGGCCACACCTTCGACATGTGCACCGGGCTCGGACACGGCCGGTGGCACGCTGTCGGTGCGCAGCTATCCGGTGACCGAGGTCAACGGTGCGATCCTTATCAGTCGTTCGGCTTGACGGCCAGCACCGGCTTGGGGCATTCCAGCAGCAACTGCTGTGACACGCTGCCCAACAGCAGCTTGCCGACCGGACTGCGATGCCGGATGCCGATCACCAGGAGCTCGGCCTCGTCGTGGTCCATCGCCTTCAGCAGTTCAGCTGCGGTATCGACTCCGACCGGCTGGGACAGCTCGTATTTCACTCCACAGTCCGCGAGATGCTCCTCGACGCTGCGGACCTCGCCCGCCTGCGCGAACCCGGCGTCGACGTAGGCGTCGCCGGGCGTGGAGTTGACGACCCTCAGTGTGGTGGCGCGAAGCTTGGCCTCGGCGATGCCGTGCTCGAGCGCCGCGCGACCGAACGGGTCAGCGCTGTAACCGATGACGATCATGCCTGCGCCTTCTCCCTCTGATCCTTGTCGTCCTCGACGATCAGCAGCGTTTCCTCGTTGCGGTGCATCAGCTTCAGCACGAGCGGCATCAGCAGCAGCACCGCCATCAGGACGTACACCACGATCGCGACGGGTTCGGTGAACAAGCCGGTCCAGTCGCCGCCGGCAAGCTGTAGCGCTTGGCGCAGCTGACGTTCGATCCGAGGGCCGAGGATGACGCCGATGATCAGCGGCAGCACCGGTAATCCGAACCGCCGCATCATCAACCCGAGCAGGCCGAACACCAGCAGCAGGGCCAGATCCAGCGGCTGCACGTTTACCGCGAGTGCGCCCAGCGCCGCGAAGAAGAGGATGCCCGCGTACAGGTACGGCCGCGGGGTGCGCAGCAGTTTGGCCCACAGCGGCGCCAGCGGCAGGTTGAGCACCAGCAGCATCAGGTTGCCGATGAACAGGCTTGCGATCAGCGTCCAGATCAACAGCGGCTCTTTCTCGAAGAGCGTCGGACCCGGCTGGATGCCGTAGGACACGAATGCGGTGAGCATCACCGCCGCGGTCGCGTTGGTCGGCAGGCCGAGCGACAGCATCGGCACCAAAGTGCCTGCGGCCGAAGCGTTGTTGGCTGCTTCTGGGCCGGCCACACCTTCTATCGCGCCCTTGCCGAACTCGCCTTCGTGTCCGGTGCGCTTTGCAAGTCGCTTCTCGGTGATATACGACAGGAACGTCGGAAGCTCGGCGCCGCCCGCGGGCAGGGCTCCGAACGGGAATCCGAAGGCGGTGCCGCGCAGCCACGGCTTCCACGACCGTCGCCAGTCCTCGCGCCCCATCCACGGCCGGCCGACCGGGATGACCTCGGCGGGGCGGCGCCGCAGATGCGCGGCCACCCAAAGCGCCTCTCCCACTGCGAAGATGGCGACCGCGATCACGACGATGTCGATTCCGTCGGACAGTTGTGGCAGCCCCAACGTCGCCCGCGGCTGACCCGTCAGGAAGTCGATGCCGACGACGCCGATTCCCAGGCCGAGGAACAACGAGATGGCGCCGCGCAGCTTGGACGCGCCGAGCACTGCGGTGACCGCGACAAGTGCGAACAGCATGATTGCCAGGTACGACGGGGCGCCGAGGGTCACTGCGAATCTGGAGATCGGTGGCGCGAAGGCGGCCAGCAGGGCGGTGCCGATTGCGCCCGCCACGAACGACCCGATCGCCGCCGTCGCCAGTGCCTGTGCGGCGCGGCCGGCCTTGGCCATCTTGTTGCCCTCGATCGCGGTGATGACCGACGACGACTCACCTGGCGTGTTCAGCAGGATCGACGTGGTCGACCCGCCGTACATGCCGCCGTAGAAGATGCCCGCGAACATGATGAACGCCGCACTCGGGCTGACGTTGTATGTGATGGGCAGCAGAAGGGCCACCGTCATCGCGGGCCCGATGCCGGGAAGCACGCCGACCGCGGTCCCGAGGAGCACTCCGATCACCGCATAGAGCAGGTTCATCGGCGTGGCGGCCTCGCTGAAGCCCTGGAGTAACCACTCGAAGTTGTTCATCTACAGGATCCCGTCCAGAATGCCTGCGGGCAGCGGGATTCCGAGCCCGGAATAGAACGCGTAGAAGCTGAGCAGCGCGAGCACCGCCCCGATGACGATGTTGCGGATGTAGTGGCGGCTGCCCAGGATCGTTGCCGCACCGGCGAACAGGAGCGTGCCGGCGATCGCCCAGCCCAGCGGGTTGACGAGCAGGATCACGGCGACGAACAGCCCGACGAGCAATCCGACGGTGCGCCAGTCGCCCGGGGTGTTCGGGTCGACGTCTTCGCCCGCATCGGCCTCACCCACCGATCCTCGAGGGATGGCGATGGCGAGGACCACCGCAAGCACGATCAGAATGGCGCCGATGACAATCGGGAACATCTTGGGCCCAACGGGATCCACCTTGGCGAAACCCGCGTCCAGCGTCACGGCGTCGTAGATCAGGAAGGCGCCCACCGCCACCAGCACGACACAGACCAGGTACTGCGCCTTGTCGACCGTTCTGGTTACGGCGTTTTCCTGCGACTCTTCGGCGGTGGTCATATCAGACCCAGCTCGGTGAGCGTCGTAGAGACGCGGTTGTCCTGGTCCTTCAGGAACTGTTCGAACTGCGCACCGGTCATGAACGCGTCGGTCCAGCCGTTCTTCACCAGCGCCTCCTTCCATTGCTGAGAGCTGTGCAACTCCTCGAGGACCTTCACCATCGCCTGTTTGGCGCCGTCCGAAATACCGGGCGGCGCAAGGACTCCGCGCCAGTTGGCGAATGTCATGTTGATGCCCGACTCCTTGAGCGTCGGGGCGTCGATGCCCTCGACCCGCTCATCGCTGGACACGGCGAGCACCCGCAGTTGGCCGGCCTCGATCTGGTCGATGAGCTCCCCCGGGCTCGAGGTGCCGACCGTGATCTTCTTGCCGAGCAGTGCGGTGAGCAGATCACCGCCGCCGTCATAGGTGACGAAGTTGACGGACTTCGGGTCGATACCGACCGCGCGTGCCACCTCCATCGGGAAGAGGTGGTCGGGGCCGCCGGGCGACGAGCCGCCGCCGATCGTCACCTTGGCGGGGTCGGCCTTCCACGCCTTGACGAAGTCCTGCACCGTCTTGAACGGCGAGTCGGCGGGCACGAAGATCGCGCCGGGGTCTTCGATCAGCTTGGCCAGCGCCGTCGCGTCGGATGCCTTGATCTTGGATCCGTTGGTGTAGGTGGCGCCGACGACGCCGAGCCCCATCGTCATCATGAGGTCGTCGTTGCCTTTTTCGTTCATCAGCCGTGCCATCGCGACTGTGCCGCCCGCGCCGATCACGTTGAAGACCTCGACGCGACCGGTGATGTCGTCGTCTTCCATGATCTTGACGGCGGTGCGGGCGGTGAGGTCGTAGCCGCCGCCCGGGCTGTTGGGCACCATCATGCGCAGTCGATGCAATCCGGTGTCCTGGTCACCGCGCGTGACGCCGCAGGCCGACAGCAGCAGTGCCGCGACCACCGCGACAATCAACACGCACCGTTTTCGGGTCGTCTTCACGTCCACCCCACTCACCGTCGTTGTGATGCTCAGCAATACTGGACATCGGCAGTGACCCACGTCACTGATTAGGACGCAAAGGAAGTATTGGTCATTAAGTACATGACCTGGTCGCGGAGCCTGGCCGGCCAGTTCCTGATATTTCAGCTGCTGGTGGTCGTGGTGGTGCTGTTCGCGGTGGCCGCTGTCTCGGTGGCCCAGTCGACCCGCGAGTTTCGTGAGGTGCGCGGGGCGCGGATGATCGCGGTCGCCGAGAACATGGCGTCCACGCCCGTCGTGCGGGACCGCTTCGCCGATCCGTTCGCCTCGAAAGTGCTCGCGCCCGAGGTGGACCGCGCGGTGGCGCTGTCGGGTGCCGGGCTAGCAGAGATCCTCGCGCCCGACGGCACGATCTGGGTGTCGTCGGACCCGTCGCGGGTCCGGTCGCGGATGGACTTGGGGCCCAGCAGAGCCGACGAGGGCCGGGCATGGTTCGGCGACGACGACCTCGACGGCGTGCACAGCCTCGTCGGCCAGGTGCCGATCCTGTCGACAAACGGCGACGTGTTGGCCGTCGCATCCGTGAGTGAGCCGTATCCGTCGGTGTGGGAGTTGCTCAGCGGTGCGGGCGAGCGGCTGTTGTTCTATCTCGGCCTCGGTGCGGCGTTGGGATTGCTTGCGTCGTGGCTGCTGTCGCGGCGCATCAAACGGCACACCCGCGGGTTGGAGGTCGCCGAGATCTCCGGCCTCGCCGACCACCGGGAAGCCTTGCTGCACAGCATCCGTGAGGGCGTGGTCGCGGTGAACACCGAAGGCGATATCACGCTGCTCAACGACAGCGCACAGGAGTTGCTCGGCGTGACGGGTGCCGCCGTCGGGCGCCCGGTGGACAGCGTCGGGCTCGAGCCCGCAGTGGTCGAATTCCTGCTGTCCGGCGAGGACGGGCGCGACGTCGTGATCGCCACCCGCACCCGGGTGCTGGCGCTCAACCGGCGGGCGGCGACGAGCCGGGGTCAGGTGATCGGGACGGTGACGACGATGCGCGACAGCACCGAGTTGGCGGCCCTGCAGGGCCAGCTGTCGTCGCACAAGAGCGTCACCGACACGCTGCGCGCGCAGACCCATGAGTTTGCCAACCAATTGCATACCATCTCCGGACTCGTCCAGCTCGGCGAGTACGACTCTGTGCGCGACCTCGTCGGCACGCTGACTCGGCGCCGCGCGGAGATCAACGAAGCGGTGACCCGCCGGATAACCGACCCGGCGGTCGCGGCGCTGCTGATCGCGAAGACTTCGCTGGCCGCCGAAAGTGGTGTGTCACTGCAGATCGCGCCGGAATCGGACCTGACCGCGTTGCCCCCGGCGCTGGCCACCGACGTGATCACTCTGCTGGGCAACTTGATCGACAACGCAGTCGACGTGTCGATGGGATCCGAGCCGGCCCGGGTCACGGTCCACATCGACGATCACGACGGGCTGAGGATCTCGGTGGCCGACTCCGGACCCGGTGTGCCCGAACATCTTCGGGAAGAGATCTTCGCTCGCGGTGTCACCTCGAAGCCGGATGCGCCCGGCGGCCGGGGAATCGGGCTCGCACTGGTGCGCCTGGTCACCGCCCAGCACGGCGGCACGGTCGCGGTCAGCGACGGTCCCGCCGGCGGCGCGCTGTTCACGGTGCGGCTGCCGCAGACCCGGTCCGCGGTGACGACCGAACAGGCAGCGCATGCGTGATGTGCTCGTCGTGGACGACGACTTCATGGTCGCCGAGATCCACCGCAGGTTCATCGAACGGGTGGACGGCTTTCGTGCGGTCGGCGTCGCCCGCTCCGGTGCCGAAGCACTCTCTGCCGCACGGGAACTGCGGCCGCAGCTGATCCTGCTCGACGTATACCTGCCCGACATGACCGGTCTCGAGGTGCTGCAAAGACTGCGATCCGACGGCGACCGCGTTGGCGTCATCATGATCACCGCCGCCCGCGAGCTGGACACCGTCAGCGGTGCGCTCGACGGTGGTGCGGCCGACTACCTGATCAAGCCGTTCGAGTTCGATCAATTCAAAGCCAAGCTGGAGGCGTTCGCGACCCGCGCCGATGCGCTGGAATCCGGCGAGGGCGTCGACCAGTCGCTGATCGACTCGCTCTTCGGCGGCCCAGGAGCCACCTCGCCGCAGGAGGTGATGCCCAAGGGTCTCGGCGCCGAGACCGGTCGTTTGGTGCTCGATGCGGTCCGAGAGTCCGGCGAAGTGTCCGCGGCGGAATGCGCTGAGCAAGTGGGAATCTCACGCGTCAGTGCCCGCCGCTACCTCGAGCATTATCTCGGCACCGGAGTCTTGGAGATCCGGCTGCAATACGGCGTCGGCCGACCGGAACGGCGCTATCGCGCTCTCAGGTGAATCTCCTCGATCACCGGCGGCGGGCCGCCTCCTGGGCCAATGCCACGCGCGACGTCAGCCCGAGTTTGGCGTAAACATGCGTCAGGTGCGTCTGCACCGTGCGATGGGAGATGAAGAGGCGAGATGCGATTTCTTTGTTGCCCAGTCCCTCAGTGACCAGCCGAACGACGTCGAGCTCGGTCGGCGTAAGGGACCCCCAGCCTGTCGACGGCCGCTTCCGCTCGCCGTGGCCACGTTGGGCGTATGCGATCGCTTCGTCGAGCGACAACGCAGCGCCTTCCGCCCGATGCGGCATCGAAGTCGGCCTCGCCCATGGCATTGCGAATCTCGGCGAGTGAAGCGGCGTAAGCCGGCTCGTAGATCGTGAATCGAACCGTGCCGCCTTGCCGTTGGCGGATTGCGTCCGCCGCACCGACAAGGCGCGCCGCTTCACGATGTGTTCCTGCCGCGCTACCCAGTTCGACGAGGATTTCCAAAGCGTCAGGAACGACTTGGTAGGCCTCGATTTCGCAGGCAAGCGAGAGCGCGTCATGCGCATCACTTTCGGCCCGCTCCGGATCAGCCTGCGCGATCGCGATGTGCGCTCGGGTGATTAACGCTCTCGTCCGGTGCCAGCCCATCATCGACGAGACCGCTTCATCCGCCCAACGCCTTGCTGCATCGAGCTCCCCGCGGGCGAAAGCCAGCTCGACCATCGATGTAACGTTGGCGATCGCAAGTTCGGGATTGGCCGTCATCCATTGCCGTACAACGTCGGTCGTCTCTGCTGCAGTTGCGATGTCACCATCCAGAAGCGCTGCCTGGGCCAGTGGCGCGTATGCCCAGAGGACGAGAAAAGGGCCAAGGTCAGGGGCCACATCGACCGCCTCCTGCGCAAAGGCGCGGGCGTCGCCGTACTTGCCCAATATCAGCAGTGCGTGTGCCAGGCCGATCCGAGCGAGCAACCCATGGAACACATCGGCCGACGCATCTGCCGCTGAAAGCAGGTCTCGCAAAACCTCCACACCGTCAGCCACATCGCCGCGCTGAAATCTCACCATCGCGACACCCCAGTACCGGCACATGCGCGCCATGAATAGGTCGCCGACGGCTTCGGCGAGCGGTGCGCCTTCCGTGCCCGCAGCCGCCATGGTGAGCGGGTGCCCGACGAGCGTTGCCGCGTACGCCTGCCACGCGAGGACTTGGCTCAGGCGCCACTTGTCCCCGAGTTCGCGCGCCACGTCGATCGCCTCGGCGGCATACGGGAGTGCTGCTTCGGCATCGAAAGCGGCGGCACCGACGCAAGCCGTGAGCGCGCGAGCCAGGAGGGGTCGGTCGTCGAGCTCGCGAGCGATCGCCAGGGCTTCTTCAGCCTGGGTGATCCCGGATGTGTTGACGGTCAAGGCATCGAGCACCGCGTTGTCGGCGAGTGCTCGCGCGCGAACCGCCGCGTCGACCGCGATCACGGGATCATCCATATCCGCGAACGCCGTCTCAAACCACGCCAATCCTTCCTGTGGCCGTGCACGCAGCAACCACAGGGGATACAGCGACGACACGAGCTCGAGCGCGCGTTCTATCTCGCGGTGCTCGATGTCCCACGCGAATGCCGCACGCAGATTGTCTATTTCGACCTCCGCCCGCGCCAGAAGGGGCTCGTAGCCCGCGGGAGAGAGCGCGTCGAACTCGGTTGCGATCGACGTGTAGAAATCGCGGTGGGCATCACGGAACGCGTCGGCCTCGCCCGACTCGCCGAGCTTCTCAAGCGCGTACTGCCGAATGGTCTCCAACAACCGGTATCGCGTTCGACCGCTTGCGCTTTCGGCGACGACGAGCGATTTGTCGACGAGCAGCGTCAGCTGGTCCAGGATCTGATGCCGGGGCAGCTCGCCTCCGCCACACACTTCTCGAGCGGCATCGAGGTCGAACCCGCCCATGAACGCCGACAATCGACGGAACAGGATGCGTTCCGGTTCGGTCAGCAACGCATGCGACCAGTCCACCGAGGCTTCGAGACTCTGTTGACGCCGCACCGCCCGCCGCGAACCCCCGGTCAGCAGCCGGAAGCGATCGTGCAGGCTGTCGAGAATCTCGGTCAACGACAACGCGCGCACGCGTGCAGCCGCCAGTTCGATCGCGAGCGGCATGCCGTCGAGCCGCTTGCATATCTCGGTCACCGCCCCTTTGTCCTCATCGGTGATGGTGAATTCGGGCTTCACCCGACGCGCGCGCTCCTCGAACAACTGAATGGCTTCGTCACCCAGCGACAGCGACGGCACTCGCCAGGTCACTTCACCGGTCAATCCGATCGGTTCCCTGCTTGTCGTCAGGATGGTCAGCCCCGAACAGGCCGTGAGAAGCGCGACAATGAGATCGGCGCTCGCATCGAGCAGATGTTCGCAGTTGTCCAGCACCAGCAGCATCTGGCGATCTCCAATGAAGCGGATCACGGTCTCGATCCTCGTGCGGCCCGGTTGATCTGGAAGTCCAAGCGCGCGGGCGACCGCGACGGGTACCAGCTCGGTGTCGGTGATCGGAGCGAGGTCGACGTATCGAACGTCGTCGCCGAACTCGCCTGCGACCTGGATTGCCAACCGAGTCTTACCTGAGCCACCGGCACCCGTGAGGGTCACCAGTCGGTTGTCGGCGAGCAGCCCACGCACCTCGGCGATCTGGCCTTCACGCCCGACGAAGCTCGTCAACTGCGTCGGAAGACGTTGGGCGGTTTCGGATTCCGACGTACGCAGCGGCGGAAAGTCGTTGCGGATGTCCGGATGACACAGCTGGACAACGCGTTCCGGGCGCGGCAGGTCGCGCAGCGGATGCGCTCCGTGGTCATTCAGCCAGGCATCTGCAGGCAGATGGTCAATCACCATCGCCTCTGTCGCACCCGACAGCAGCGTCTGCCCGCCGTGGCCGAGGTCTCGGAGCCGAGCCGTCCGGTTGATCGTCGGGCCGACGTAGTTGCCCTCGTCTCGCAGTTGAACCTCGCCGGTGTTCACGCCGACGCGCAGCCGGATCGGCGCGAGGGGCGCGCGCTGCAAAGCCAAAGCACAGGCCACCGCATCGCTCGCACGCGCGAAGGCGACGACGAAGCTGTCGCCCTCGCCCTGTTCGACCGGGCGGACGCCGCCATGAGCGACGACCAGGTCCGTCAGCGTGGCATCCAAGCGCGCAACGGCAGCCGTCATCTCGTCGGGCTGGGCCTCCCAGAGCCGCGTCGAGCCCTCGACGTCGGCAAGCAGCAACGTCACTGTTCCTGTCGGCAGCCCGCTCACGCCAAGTTCGCTCCACTCGAGTTGGCTCATGTTAGCCAGCATGCAGCCACGACATGCGGCAAAACATCAGCGCATGCGCGTATATGTGGCCTTATTCACCACTCGCGCTTGAGCCGGTCGCGATACGACCGACCGTCCGGGTCGTAGATCGCGCGGTATGCCGGAACTGCCCATAAGCGGGTCAACCGCCCGAGGTTCTCCGAACGGTGCGGACGTAGCCGCCCAGGCGGCCGGGATCCTTTGCGACCCCCGCTATGCCAGTCATCGAGAGCTTTCGCCGACGCGCCGATCGCCTCGACGACGGAGGCCAGGTCGACCAGGCTGTCATCCTCGCTGCCGTCGGCGGCCCGGTCCAGGTGCTCACGCAACAGCCGCAGTCGTAGGTCGCGCGCGAACGCCCCGTCGTCATCCAAGACTGCACAGGACAGTTCGCTGTCGTGGGTCCACGACCGGCGGTTGAGATTATCGCTTCCGACGCAGGCCCAGACATCGTCGATGACGCACACCTTGGCATGCACGTAAACGGGGGTGCCGTCGTGATTTTCGACGTCGAAAATATGTACCCGCTCCGGGCTCGCACTACGGCACGTCTCGATCGCCTGATGACGGCCAACCTGGTTGGGCGGCAACGCCAGCCGTCCGTCGACGTCGGGATACCGCGGCACCACGGCGACTAGGTGCAGGTCGGGGTTTTCCGCCAATGCAGTCGCGAACAACTCGGCGACCTGCTTGGACCACAGGTACTGATCCTCGAGATAGATCAGTTTCCTGGCGCGTGGCACCGCCTTCATGTAGCCGTGCGCGATGCTGCGTTCGCCGTGCGGTGCGAAGTCGTATTGGAAATGCGCGTCCGGATAGGTGCGCAACACCTGAATTGCGTGCGGGCCGCAGGGCGGCGGATCCGGCGGCTGCTCGGGTAGCGGGTCCGGCTTGAGGTCCGCACCCTTCAGTTTGTCGGCGAGCCACGCGATGGGTGAGAGCATGTCCAACGGCGCAGGGTCGTTCCACCGCTCCCGGAACGTCGTGTCCAGCGCACCGACTGCCGGCCCCTCCACCCGCAGCTGCACATCATGCCAGGGCGGGTGCTCGCCATACGCCTTCGCCATCTGCACCGCCTGCGGATCGCCGCGGTGATTCGCGTCATCGCGGCGCGAGTGGCAGAGGTCGATGCCGCCGACGAAGGCGACATCGCGTTCCGGCGCACTCGGATGCCGGATCACCACCATCTTCTGGTGATGCGATCCACCGAAGCGGACGCGCTGGTCCAGCAGCACCTCCCCCCCGGCCCGCTCGATCTCCTCGCCGAGATGCTGGTTCTCCTCCTCGCTGTAGGAGAGTTTGTCCAGGTGCGATCGCCATACGAGTCCCTTGACGATGACGCCCCGCTCGGCGGCCGTGCAGAACAGCTCCCGGATGGTCGGGCCCCCGTCGCGCAGCTTCTGGTCGGGGTCGCCGCGCCAATCGGTGAAGAAAACATAGTCGCCCTCATCGAGCGGCTCGACTTCGGTCACCAGCTGGTCGAAGTAGGTCGCGCCGTGAATCAGCGGCTGGGCGCGACTGCCGACGCACCAGGCAGGAATCTTGGTGGCCGGGTTTCCTCGCTCTTCCGTCGTGAGGAACCATTCGGCGAGTTCCGCCACGCCACCGGGATAACCCGACCGGGTCAGACCCAAACCGGTGCGCGGTCTGTCAAGATCGGTCATGCCCCGTCGCCGTCGCCTGCTCGGCCTGGTCTGCGTGCTGCTGCTCCTCACCGGCTGTGTACCTGCGACGCCGCCATCCGAGTCGCCCACGCCGACCAGCGATTCCGCCAAGGCCGACGCGGTGATGAAGATCGTCCGCGACACGATGGCCGAGAAACACCTGAAAGCGGTAATCGTCCGGGCCACCGTCGACGGCAAGGAGGTCTTGACTCAGGCCGCCGGTGACACGATGACCGGGGTTCCCGCGACGACGAACATGCACTTCCGCAACGGCGCGGTCGCCATCTCGTATGTCTCCACGCTGCTGCTGATCCTCGTCGACGAGAAGAAGGTCAGCCTCGACGACAAGCTGTCCAAGTGGCTGCCCGACGTGCCGCACGCCGACCGGGTCAACCTCGGGCAGCTGGCGCAGATGACCTCCGGCTACGTCGACTACGTCATCGGCAACACCGAATTCAACAAGGCACTGTACGAAGACCCGTTCAAAAAGTGGGAGCCCGACCAGCTGCTGGGCTTTGCGACATCCCGGCCGCTGCTCTACGAGCCCGGCACGAACTGGAACTACGCGCACACCAACTACGTGCTGCTGGGCAAGGCGCTGGAGAAGGCGACCGGGCAGGACATGCCGAAGCTGTTGGAAGACAAGGTGCTACGTCCCCTCGGACTCGCCAATACGGCGAACTCGTTCACCCCGGAGATACCGACACCCGTCCTGCACGCGTTCACCAGCGAGCGCCGCGCGGCACTCCAGATCCCCAGCGGCGTACCGTTTTACGAGGAGTCGACATACTGGAATCCGTCGTGGACGATCACCCACGGCGCCATTCAGACCACCAACATCTACGACATGGAGGCCAGCGCGGCGGGCCTCGGGTCCGGAAAGCTGCTGTCCAAGGACTCCTACCAGAAGATGGTGTCGACCGACCTGCGCGGCAAGACCCGTCCCCTGCCCGGCTGCACCACCTGTGCGGAGATGACCGACGTCTACACGTACGGCATGGGCATCGTGATCTCCGGCGACTGGCTCTTGCAGAATCCGCTGTTCGCCGGTGAGGCCGGGGTGATGGCCTACCTGCCGAGCAAGAAGGTGTCGATCGCGGTCGTCGTCACATACCAGCCCGAAGCCTTCGACGACCAGGGCAACTACCAGAACGAGGCCGACACGCTGTTCCGCCGGATCGCAAAGGAACTCGCCCCCGATGATGCGCCACCGGTGCCTCCGAAATAGTCTCCTCCAATGGCGCCGCAAGTGTTGTTCATCTACAACGAGCACCTCGCGACCGAGGGTCTGCTCGGCGAGGCGTTCACCGAATGTGGCTACGACATCGCCACATTCGAGGTCGTGCCCGCCGAACGGGTGCACCAGCCGGCAGCCGAGGTGACATTTCCCGACCCGACCGAATTCGACGTGATCGTCCCGCTGGGCGCGCGGTGGCCGGTTTATGACGACGCGCTGCGCCAGACCTGGGTCGGCGCCGAGATGCAGATGATGCGCGATGCCGCCCAGGCCGGTGTCCCGACCCTCGGCGTGTGCTTCGGCGGTCAGCTGCTGGCTCAGGCGTTCGGGGGCTCGGTCGGCCGGTCGGCGAATCCGGAGATCGGCTGGTACGACGTGACAAGCGACGACGAGAGGCTGATCCCCGGCGGCTCCTGGTTCCAGTGGCACTTCGACGGCTGGACGCTTCCGCCGGGAGCGACCGAAATAGCCAGGACGGCCAACGCTTCACAGGCGTTCGTACTCGGCCGGGCGCTTGCGCTGCAGTTCCACCCCGAGCTCGATCACGACCTGTTGGAGAAGTGGATCGGTGAGGACCGCGATGGCGAGGTCGCCGGCGTCGGCCGCACACACGACGAATTGCGTTCGGCGACAACACAGTTCGCCGACAGCGCGGCCCGTCGTATCCGGGGCTTGGTGCGCGGCTTCCTGTCGGGCGTGGCCCGTCAGCCGTGTCCCAGTTGATGGGCCAACGCATCCTCGACAGTCGCATGCCGAAACCGGTGTCCGAGCTCGGTGAGTTTGGTCGGCACTACACGTTGATCAGCCTCGGCGAGTTCGCGGGCGCCCTGGCTGCCCAACAGCACCCGCGGGCCGATCGACGGCAGCGGCAGCATCGCCGGGCGGTGAAGCACGCCCGCCAATGCCTTCGTGTAGTCGATGTTGCGCACCGGCTCAGGCCCGACGGCGTTGACCGGGCCGGCCAGGCGTGCGTCGTACAAGGCCCGGTAGTAGACGTCGATCAGGTCGTCGAGGCCGACCCACGAGAGCCACTGCTTGCCGCTGCCCAGCCGTCCGCCGAGGCCCGCCAGGAAGAGCGGCCTCATCAGCCTCAGTGTTCCGCCCGCCGCGGCCTGCACGATCCCCGTGCGCACGGTGACAACGCGCAGGCCGGCGCCCGCGGCGGGGTGGGTGGCGGCCTCCCAATCGGCCACCACGTCGGCAAGGAACCCGTCGCCGCGCACGCTTTCCTCGCATAACAGCGCGTCGCCGCGGTCGAACCCGTAGATGCCGACCGCCGATGCGCTGACGAACACGTGTGGGCCGTCGTCGCTGTCGGTCGCCGCCTGGGCCAGCAGGCGGGTGGGCTCGATGCGGCTGTCGCGGATCGCCGCCTTGTGCCCCGAGGTGAACCGACCGGCGATCGACGCACCCGCCAGGTGCACCACGGCGTCGACCCCCGACAGCAGGTCGGGCGTGGGAGCATCCGGCCGCCACTGCCGCTCGTCCTTGCTGCGCGCTGCGTGCCTGACCAGCCGGATGACCCGGTGCCCGCCGCTGGTCAGGAACGCGGTCAGCGCCGAGCCGACCAACCCGGAGGCGCCGGTGACGGCCACCACCATCGGCGTCGCACCCGCCGCCGCGGCGTCGCGGTGCGCGGCCAGGTCGTCGGCGAGTTGTCGGTGCCGGTAGACGAACGTGGGCCGTAACGCCACCGCAGGCAGCGTGGTGTCGACCTCGTCGCGAACACTGGTTCCACCGCCGGGCGCCTCGGCGAACGCGTGGGTGTGCCGCCACCACCCGATCGCACGGGCCGGCAGGGATCGCGGACCGTCAGAGGAAAGCAGGTCGACGAAGCGGTGCGGCGGGTCGAAACCGTCCCGGTCATGCTGGGCCACCCAGCGCAGCCCGCCCGGAAGGCCGAGCACCGCGCGGCCGTCGGCCAGCGATTCGGTTTCGGCCACCACGGTCATCGGCTGCCAGGGTGGCACCAGCCGGGTCATCGCTCCGGGCCTGGTGTGCCAGGCGAACACCTCGGCGAGCGGGTGGTCGACAACACTTTCGTACTCGATGCCCATGGTCCCCTTCCGCGATCAAAACGATCAGTCTGAGTGATTCGGAGTCGATGCGTGGTTGGATTGCCCGTCGTAGGGCTAAAAGAACCCCCGGAATGGGAAAACATAGTGATGACCGGATGGGGTGGACTCGCTCGACGAAGCCCGAGACGTACCTTCCGGGACCGCCGCGAAGCCGGCCGAGTCCTGGCTGACGCGTTGACGGCCTATCAAGGAAGAGATGACCTGCTGGTCCTCGGGCTCGCGCGCGGCGGCGTGCCGGTGGGCTGGGAGGTGGCGGCTGCCCTGCGGGCACCGCTCGACGTCTTTTTGGTTCGCAAGCTCGGTGTGCCTCAGTGGGAAGAGCTCGCGATGGGTGCGGTGGCCAGCGGCGGCGGGTTGGTCCTCAACGACAACGTGATCCGCAGCATCGGCATCGACGATGAGGCGTTGCAGTCCACGATCGAACGCGAGACCGAGGAGTTGAACCGCCGCGAGCAGGCGTACCGCGGTGGCCGGGCGGCGGCGGACCCGAAGGGCTTGGTCGCCATCCTCGTCGACGACGGAATTGCCACGGGCGCCAGCATGCTCGCCGCGGTACGCGCGGTACGTGCTGCGGATCCCGCTCGGGTGGTGGTCGCAGTCCCGGTGGCGCCGCCATCGGCGAGCACTCAGCTCGCGGGCGAGGCCGACGACGTGGTGTGCGCCACGATGCCGTCGTCATTCGAGGCCGTCGGTCAGGTGTACGCCGACTTCCACCAGGTATCCGACGACGAAGTGCGCGAACTGCTCGCCAAGCCGACCCGCTAACGCGGGTTGTGGTCTTCTTCTGCGACCTCTTCTTCAGCGGATTCGACTGGGGCCGCAGTGGTTTCTACGTCCGCCTCGGCCGGCGCATCATCCGGATAGTCGGCGTCGAATTCGGCTGCTTGGTCATCGGTCTCCGCCGGGGCGGGCTCGTCGCCGGCCGAATCGACCCTGGAGCGTTCCCTCAGCGCATCGATGATCAGCAGCACGACACCGATCACGCTTGCCGCGATGCAGACCCAGGCGATCAGTTCATTGCTCGTGACAACAGCGGTCACCAGCGCCGCGAGGCCGATGACGGCGAGCACAAGCGCAACGATCAACATTGGTCACTCCCTACGCCGAGGGGTCGGACGATCAGTTGTTACCGCGGTTGAACTGGTTGAATCCGCCGCCACCGTCGTTGTTGGCGCTCGAGTCGACCGGTGCGGCAGAGCCACGCTGGCCGAGCTCCTCGAGCTGGGACTCCAGGTAGGTCTTGAGCCTGGTGCGGTACTCGCGTTCGAACGTGCGCAGCTGCTCCAGCCGGCCTTCGAGCACCGTGCGCTGCTGGTTGATGGTGCCCATGATCTCGGAGTGCTTGCGCTCGGCGTCGGCCTGCAGCGCGTCGGCCTTCTCCTGCGCCTGCCGCAGCTGGGTTTCCGAGCGGGTCTGGGCGTCGGCGAGCATCGCGTCCGCCCGTTGCCGGGCCTCGGCGAGGGTGGATTCCGCGGTGACCCGGGCCTCGCTGACCATCTGGTCGGCCTGGGTGCGCGCATCGGAGAGCAGCTTCTCGGACTCGGCCTTCGCGGTCGTGGTCAACCGGTCGGCGGTGTCCTGGGCCAGGCCGAGCACGCGGGCGGCCTTGAGGTGTTGGTCCTCACTGACCGGCGCGGCGGCCTGCGGAGGCGGCGGCGCTTCGTAGACGGGCTGCGGTGCCGGCTCGGGCTCCGGTTCGGGCTGATACAGCGGAATCGCCTGCGTGGGTTGGCCTCCGCCACCCGCGCGCGCGGTCGCGAGCTCCTGGTCCATCTCGGTTACTCGCTGACGAAGATCGGCGTTCTCCTCGATGAGCCGAGTCAGCTCGTTCTCGACCAGATCGAGGAAGGCATCGACCTCGTCCTCGTTGTAGCCGCGCTTGCCGATGGGTGGCTTGCTGAACGCGACGTTGTGAACGTCGGCTGGAGTGAGCGGCATTGTCTGCCCCCTTGAAGGTCCGGACCGTGAATCGATCTCAAAGTGTAGAGCGTCAGTGGAGTAACTGGCGTCCATCCTGTCACACCAGACCCGGCGGTTGCAGGTGAGGCCAATAATTAAGAGCGAAATTCAAACTTCTTACCGGAATTGCAACGCCCGGCAAACGCCGTTCCGCAGCGGGTGAGTGAACACAATCCGGTGTCGGAGACGGGTTGTCAGGCCGCGGCGCTGAACGCCAGCTGCATGCCGATGAACGCGACGAGCAGCAGCACCATGATCGACAGGTCGAACCGGATCGCCCCGATGGTGAGCTGCGGAATGAGGCGACGCAGGAGCTTCACCGGCGGGTCGGTGACCGTCATGATCACCTCGAGGAGCACCACCGTCACGCCCCTGGGATGCCAGTCACGGCTGAACGAGCGGATGAACTCGACCACCACCCGGGCGATGAGCAGCAGCCAGAAGACGAACAGCGCAAAACCCAGAATCTCGAAGAACAGGGCCAACTGAGCCGACCTCACTACAGGATGGTGTGACGTTCAATACAGGGCGCGGGCCGATGCCGGCCTGCGCGACGCCGTCAGCCTACCTGGCGCAGATGAGCGCAGCCGACCTACTGATAAGCGTAGAAGCCAGTCTCGGCGATGCGCCGACGGTCGTCGGGGGTGACATCGACGTCGGCCGGCGAGAGCAGGAAGACCTTGGTGGCGACCTTGTCGAATGATCCGCGCAGGCCGAATGCCAGGCCGGCGGCGAAGTCCACCAGCCTCTTGGCGTCGGCGTTGTCCATCGTCACCAGGTCCATGATCACCGGGGTGCCGTCGCGGAACCGCTCCCCGATGGTGCGGGCCTCGCTGTAGTCCTTGGGCCGCACCGTGGTGATCTTCGACAGCGGGCTGCCCTCGTCGAACAGCATCGCCATCCGGCGGGGGTCCATCGCCAGCGCGCCGCGGGTGGACCCGCGCAGCGAGCCGAATCGCGGTGCGGGCCGATCGAATTCACGCGGCCGGAAGCGCCCGTCGTCGGGGTAGCCGCCGCGGTATGCACCCGGCATGTCTTCGTCGTCGTACTCGCGGTGGTCGTCGTAGCGGCCGTATCCCTCGTCGGCGAAGCGCTCGCGGCGGGGGTAGGGGCGCGACGAACGATCCTCGTCGTCGTAGTACTCGTCGTCGTAGTCGTCCATAGGCGCCATGCCGAAGTACGCCTTGACCTTGTGCAGTGTGCTCATCGCTGGACCCTTCTAGTGACTTTCGGCTCTGGTGTCTGTGATGAAGATGTGACTGGAGTGACTACTCATGGAGACGTTAGCGGCCGTTGCCCCATTAGCGCGGTACCGACACGCACACAGGTCGAACCATGTTTGACCGCCGCCTCGAGGTCGCCGGACATGCCCGCGGAGAGGTCAAGGCGGTGCTGGTAGTTCGCCTGTACCCGCTGCAACTCGCCGTATAAACGCGCGAAGGCGTCCTCGGGGTCTGAGCCCAGCGGCGGGATTCCCATGAGGCCGACGAACTGCAGCGCCTCGCTGGACTGCGCCAAGGCGCACAGTTCATCGACCTGGTCCGGCCGCCCGATGTCGACTCCCCCGCGGGCCACGTCGCCGTCGAGGCTGATCTGGATGTACACCTGCAGAGGCTCGGGTCGGCCACCGTCGGACAGCGCACCGCCGCACGCCCGATCGAGCGCGGTGACCAGCCGGGCGCTGTCAACCGAGTGCGCGGCGTAGGCCCAGCTCGCGATCGAGCGCGCCTTGTTGCGTTGAATCCTGCCGACCATGTGCCAGCGAATGGGCTCGGACAGCCCGACGGAATTGCATTCGGCCCATTTAGCGGCCGCTTCTTGTTCGCGCGATTCACCAAAAGCATGACAACCCAAACCCGTCAGAATAAGGACATCGGATGCCGGAAAGAATTTCGTAATGGGAAGCAATTCAATTTCGTCGCTCTTACGCCCGGCGGCGTCCGCAGCGCGCTGGAGACGTTCGCGGAGGCGGGCCAGCGCGTCGGCCAGCTCGACTTCCCGGGCGGTCGTCATGGCGGTCATTCCATCCACACCAACGATGCGAGACGACCGGTCGGGGCGTCGCGGCGATGGCTGAACAGGTTGGGGTCCTCCACCGTGCAACGCGGGTCGGCATCGATGGCCGTCACGCCCAAATCCTTTAGTTGACGGGCGATTCCGGCGCGGAGATCCAGTCCCGGGGTGCCACGCGACGTCGTGGTCCTGCTGCCGGGCAGGGCTGCTTCTACCTCCGCAGCCATCGCGGCGGGCACCTCATAGTTGCGGCCGCTGACCGACGGCCCCAACAGAACCGAGATGTCCTCGGGGTGCGCTCCCGCGTCGCGCATCGCCTCGACGGCGCGGGCGACGACACCTTTCTGCGCGCCCACCCGGCCCGCATGTACCGCCGCCACCACGCCCGCGCGCGCGTCGGCCATTAAAACGGGAACACAATCGGCCGTTACCACCGCCAAAGCCAATCGCGGCGTCGTGGTGACCAATGCATCGGTCTCGTCGACGGCGGAGTCGAGCGGGCCGTCGACGCGAACCACCCGGTCGCCGTGCACCTGGTTCATCCAGACGACATTCGGAGCACCCAGCCCGATCGAGGTGGCAAGCCGCTTCCGGTTGGCGGCGACGGCAGCAGGGTCGTCGCCCACGTGGTCGCCCAGATTGAAGGTGTCGAACGGTGGCGCCGAGACGCCGCCGGCGCGGGTGGTGCTCACCCGCCGAACCCGAACACTCACAGCCCCAGTATCCGGGCCGGGATCTCAGTGGCGCATGAACGGGGGAACGTCGACGTCGTCGTCATCGTCCCCGCCAATGCTGACCGTTGCCCCGTTGGTGTGCACGGGAACCTGGTCGGCGTCGACCGGTTCGAACAGCGTCGAGGTGACCTTGCCCGCCTTTCCGGGCGCGATCGCCTGTCCGTTGCCCACCACAGGCTTGCGGCTGGGTCCTGAGGCATCGAAGCCGGCCGCGATCACCGTCACCCGGACCTCGTCGCCCAGCGAGTCGTCGATCACGGTGCCGAAGATGATGTTGGCCTCGGGATGCGCGGCCTCCTGCACGAGCGAGGCGGCCTCGTTGATCTCGAACAGGCCGAGGTCGCTGCCGCCCGCGATGGACATCAGCACGCCCTGCGCGCCTTCCATCGACGCCTCGAGCAGCGGCGAGTTGATCGCGATCTCGGCCGCCTTCAGGGAACGGCCGTCGCCGCGCGCGGAGCCGATGCCCATCAGCGCGGTGCCCGCACCGGACATGATGCCCTTGACGTCGGCGAAGTCGACGTTGATCAGGCCGGGCGTGGTGATCAGGTCGGTGATGCCTTGCACGCCGTTGAGCAGCACCTCGTCGGCGCTGCGGAACGCGTCCATCAGCGACACCGCGGCGTCGCCCATCTGCAGCAACCGGTCGTTGGGGATCACGATCAACGTGTCGCAGCTCTCGCGCAACGAGGCGATGCCCGACTCGGCCTGGTTGCTGCGGCGCTTGCCTTCGAACGAGAACGGCCTGGTGACCACGCCGACCGTCAGTGCGCCGAGCTTCCGCGCAATGGTGGCGACGACCGGGGCGCCACCCGTCCCGGTGCCACCACCCTCGCCGGCGGTCACGAACACCATGTCGGCGCCGCGCAGCAGCTCCTCGATGTCGTCCTTGGCGTCTTCGGCGGCCTTGCGACCGACCTCGGGGTCGGCGCCGGCGCCCAGGCCGCGGGTGGAGTCGCGGCCGACGTCGAGCTTGACGTCGGCATCACTCATCAACAGCGCCTGCGCGTCGGTGTTGATCGCGATGAACTCCACGCCCTTGAGGCCGTGCTCGATCATCCGGTTCACGGCGTTGACGCCGCCGCCGCCGATGCCGACCACCTTGATGACGGCGAGGTAGTTATGCGGGGGGGTCATCCGTCGCCTTCCTCCCTGGTTGCCTGTGGTGCGCCGAACACTTGGGCAAACTCTCAACCTCAACAAGAGGCTTAGAGTTATGTCAAGTTGTTGTGCGCAAACAGAACGGTAGGGCGGGGTCAAGCACTATCCATGCAGGCGCGCCGACGGCAACGTCAGGAATTTCAGGGGATTTCCCGTGGCGGGTGTCACTTGACCGTCGGCAAATCGGGACTGGAGACGTCATAGGTGTGTCCCGGCTGGGTCAGCAGCGCCGCGAGCTTCTGCGCCTTCTCCTCGGTGCGCTCGGTGGTGCCCCACACCACTTCCCTGCCGTCGACCAACGTCAGCGTGATCGCCGCGACCGACGGCGCCGAGACCCTGGCGACCTGGCCGGCCACCTCGGGGCGCAGCGCCGTCATCACCGCCAGCGCCGCCTTCGTCGGCGGATCGCTCGGTCCGGGGTTGTCGACCTCCAGGTAAGGCAGGTTGGGCGGCGGCGGCCCGGTCTCGAAATCGACACCGTCGCGGTCGAACAGGTGGGGCCCGTCGGGATAGTCCTTGACGACGATGGGCACCCGCTCGACGACCGTGATCCGTAGCGACGACGGGTATTCCCGTTGCACCCGGGCGCTGGCCACCCGGCGGATGGTGGCCACCCGCTCGGCGACGTCGTCGGTGTTGATCTGCAGCAGCGGCGTGCCCGGCTTGACCGCGGCCGCGGCGATGACCTCGTCCTGGGTCACCGCGCCGATGCCGGTGATGACGATGTTGCGCGCCGCCATGATCGGGGTGAAGTACAAGAGCAGGCCGAGGCCGACGAACAGTGCGACGATCGCGACCGTCCACACCATCACCTTCAGGCCTCGGACCGCGCCCCGCGCAAGGGTTTTGGAATCATCGGTCTGCTTGCCCTGGGCGCGCCGTTTGGCTTCCCGGCGGCCTTGTTCGATCGCCGTGGCGCGGGCCTGCGCCTCGCGGCGTGCTTCACGTTCGCGCCGGGCCCGCCGTCGGGGTCCCTCGAACTCCTCGGCGGGAGCGGCTTCGGGCTCGGCCGTCGCCGCGTCGTCGTCAGCCGCGTCGGAGTCGTCAGGCTCCTCAGGATCGGAGGGCTCGGTCACGACACGCCCGTTTCGGGTCTGGGCGGCGTGGAGCGGTTGGCCCGTGCCTCCAGTGCCGACACGATCTCCGGGCCCAGGATCGTGACATCGCCTGCACCCATCGTGACGACGACGTCGCCCGAGCGCACCGAGTCGGCCACCAGTTCGGCGACCGCGGAGAAGTCCGGCGCGTAGTGCACGGGCTTGCTGACGTGCTCGACCACCGTGGCCCCACTGATGCCTGCCATCGGCTGTTCCCGCGCGGCGTACACGTCGAGCACGAAGACCTCATCGGCGCAGTCCAGCGCCTGGCCGAAGTCGCGTGCGAAAGCGGCTGTGCGCGAATACAAGTGCGGCTGAAACACCACAACCGAGCGGCCGCGCCCGGCCTGCTCGATCAGCGTCCGCACCGCGCCCAAGGTGGCGCGGACCTCCGTTGGGTGATGGGCGTAGTCGTCGAACACCCGCACCCCGTGCGCGGTGCCGACCAATTCGAAGCGGCGACGCACACCCTCGAACCCGGCCAGTCCGTCGAGAACCTGTTCCGCGGAGGCACCGACCTCCACCGCCGCCAGCAGCGCACCAAGCGCGTTGAGCGCCATGTGCCTGCCCGGCACCGACATTCGCATCACCCTCGGGTGCGGCTCGTCGGCGAGCCGGATGTGTGCCACGGCGCCCGTGTGCTGCTGTTCCCAACTGACCAACCTGCCCGCAAGGTCCGCCGAGTCGTCGCTGCCGTACCGCAGCACGCGAATGCCCAGCGCCGCGGTGCGCTCGGCGAGAGCCGCAGCGCCGGGGTCGTCGGTGCAGACCACCAGCGCGCCGCCTGGGGCCAACCGCTCGACGAAGTCGTCGAACACCGCGCCGTAAGCCTCTGCGCTACCGAAGAAGTCGAGATGGTCGGCCTCGATGTTGGTCACCACCGCCACATTCGGCGTGTATTCCAGCAGCGAGCCGTCACTCTCGTCGGCCTCGGCGACGAAGCAGTGACCGCTGCCGTGGTGCGCATTGGTGCCCGCTTCGCCAAGATCACCGCCGACGGCGAAGGACGGGTCAAAGCCGCTGTGCTGCAACGCGACTATCAGCATCGAGGTCGTCGTCGTCTTGCCATGCGTACCGGTGACCATCAGCGTGGTGTATCCGGCCATCAGCTTGGCCAGCACCACCGGCCGCAGAATCACGGGAATGCCGCGACGCCTCGCCTCGACGAGTTCAGGGTTGGTCTTGGGGATCGCCGCATGAGTGGACACCACCGCAGTCGGTCCGCCCGGCAGCAGATCAAGCGACGACTCGTCGTGCCCGAGGCGGACCAACGCCCCTCTCGCGCGCAGTGCCGCCACCCCGCGTGACTCCTTGGCGTCGGAGCCCGACACCAGACCGCCGCGGTCGAGCAGGATGCGCGCGATGCCGGACATGCCCGCTCCCCCGATGCCGACCATGTGCACCCGTTTCAGCTCATCGGGCAGCGAGTTGCCGTTCACCGTCGGCGCTTTCGGTCATCGCGGTTGCTGCGCGCCACTTCCAGCGCCACCTCTGCGACCCGCTGGGCGGCGTCGCGGTGGCCCGCCATCGCCGCCGCGGCCGTCATCGCCGTCAGGCGTGGCCCGTCCTCGAGCAGCCCGGCCACCGTGTCGCCGACGAACTCGGGCGTGAGGTCGGCGTCGTCGACCAACAGCCCGCCGCCCGCGTTGACCACGGGCAGTGCGTTGAGCCGCTGTTCACCGTTGCCGATGGGCAACGGAACGTACACCGCGGGCAGCCCAACGGCCGACACCTCGGCCACGGTCATCGCGCCGGACCGACAGATCGCCAGATCCGCTGCGGCGTAGGCGAGGTCCATCCGGTCGAGGTACGGCACGGCGACATAAGGCGGATCACCGTCTGCGGGCTCGCGCAGCTCCAGAACGTTCTTCGGACCGTGCGCATGAAGCACCGAGACACCTGCTGCGGCAAGTTCTTTGGCGGCGGGCGCGACGGCTCGGTTGATCGACTGCGCGCCCTGTGAACCGCCGAACACCAGCAGCACCTTGGCGTCGTCGGCGAATCCGAAATGGGCGCGGGCCTGCGCCCGTAGCGCCATGCGGTCAAGAGACGTGATCGCCTCGCGCACCGGCACGCCGACGACTTCGGCGCGGGGCAGCCCCGGCTCCGGGACCGCGGAGAGCACACGTCGCGCCGACCGGGCTCCGACCCGGTTGGCCCAGCCTGCACTGGCGTTGGCTTCATGGACCACCACCGGCACCCGGCGACGGCGCAGCGCTCCGCCCCGCGCGGCCAGGTAGGCGGGCAGCGCGACGTAGCCGCCGAAGCCGATGACGACGTCGGCGTCGACGTTGTCGAACACGGTGCGGGTTTGTTTGACGGCGCGGCGCACCCGCAGCGGCAGCCGCAACAGGTCGCGGGTGGGCTTGCGAGGCAGCGGCACCGGCGTGATCAGCTCGAGGTCGTAGCCGCGCTCGGGGACCAGCCGGGTCTCAAGTCCGCGGTGGGTGCCCAGCGCGGTGATCCGAACGTCGGGGTCGAGCGCCTTGAGCGCATCGGCCACCGCCATGGCGGGTTCGACGTGGCCTGCCGTCCCGCCGCCGGCGAGCACAATGGAGATCGGCCCATTCACCCGTGACGTTGACCTTCCAGTGTGCGAGCCCGTCGGCCCTGGTGGCGTTGGCCGGTGCCGCGCTGAGCGCGTTGGCCGCCTCCATGATGCCCTGAGCGTCGCACGGGCCGGTCGGCCGCATGGGGTTTGCGTCGGTTGTCCTTGGCGGGCTTGCGCGGCGCCTTGGCCGCCGGCTTGTCCGAACGTGATCGCAGCCGGTCGCGCAGCGCCTCGGTGCGGGTCGGCGAATACGGTTGGGGCAGCGGCAGCCGCAGCAGCCGGTTGACCCGGTCGTCGCGGCCTGCGCGCAGCGCGGCCAGCGCCTCGGGCTCATGCCGCGCCGCGTTCGCGATCACTCCGATGATCAGAAGCGTTGTTGCGGTTGATGTTCCGCCCGCTGAGATCAGCGGCAGCTGAAGTCCGGTCACGGGCAGCAGCCCGATGACGTAGCCCACGTTGATGAACACCTGGCCGAGCACCCACATGGTGGCGGTTGCGGTGAGCAGCCGCAGGAACGGGTCGGCCGACCGGCGCGCGATCCGCATGCCGGTGTAGGCGAACAGGCCGAACAGGCACAGCAGGCCGGCGGCGCCGACGAATCCCAGCTCCTCGCCGATGATCGCGAAGATGAAGTCGTTGTGCGCGTTGGGAAGGTAGTTCCACTTGGCGGTGCCCTGGCCCAGGCCGTCGCCGAAGACTCCGCCGTTGGCCAGCGCGAACCTGGCCTGCCTCGCCTGGTAGCCGGAGCCCTGCGTGTCGGCGCCCGGATTCAGCCAGGACATCACGCGGTCGGACCGATAACCCTCCGACACCGCCAATATCCCCGCGGACACGACGACGGCGAACATCGAGGACAGGAAAACCCGCAGCGGCAGGCCCGCGTACCACAACAGGGCCAGCAGGATGATGCCGAGGGAGACCGTCTGCCCGAGGTCGGGCTGAGCGACGATGAGCGCCAATGCGACCACCGCCGCAGGCACCAGCGGAATGAGCATCTCCCGCAGTGACGCCCGCTCCATCCGTCGGGCAGCCAGCAGGTGCGCGCCCCAGATGGCGAAGGCGATCTTGGCCAGCTCCGACGGCTGCATGGAGAGTCCCGCGACGACGAACCAACCGCGGGATCCGTTGGCTTCCTTGCCGATTCCCGGAATCAGAACCAGCACTAGCAGCACGATGGTCACCGCGAAGCCGGAGAACGCGAGGCTGCGCATGGTCTGCACCTTCATCCGCATTGCTCCGTAGAACGCGAAGAGGCCGACCAACGTCCAGATCAGCTGCTTGCCGAAGATCACCCACGGCGAGCCGTCCTCGTCGTAGGAGTGCACGCCGGAAGCCGACAGCACCATGATCAGGCCCAGCGTGGTGAGCAGCGCGGCCACGGCGATGATGAGGTGGAAAGACGTCATCGGCCTGCCGAGCCAGGCGCCGAAGCGGGTGCGCGGGGCGCTGGTGTCGGCCGCGTCGGCGGGGGCGGTATCCGCAGGGGCGCCGGACCGGCGGAGCCGCAGCCGGGTGAGGACACTGCTCATGACGTTTACCGGGAAGCTTCAACGGCCGCTGCGAACGCGTCTCCGCGGTCGGCGTAGCCACTGAACTGGTCGAAGGACGCGCCGGCCGGCGCCAGCAGCACTGTGTCGCCGGGGCGGGCCAGTCGGCGGGCCGCTGCCACCACGGCGGTCATGACGCCGCGTGACGTGGGCGAATCGGCAACCTCAACCACACGAGTCACATGATTAACAGGCGACTCATTAGGCTCAATTGTCTCAAGCACCCCAGAATCCTCCCCCGTCACAACCTCCACGACGGGGACATCCGGGGCGTGTCGCGATAACGCATTGGCTACCTGGGCCCGGTCCCGGCCGATCAGCACGGCACCGACCAGGCGATTCGCCACCGAGGCGACGAGCTCGTCCACCGAGGCGCCCTTGAGCAGACCGCCGGCGATCCACACCACCCGCGGGTAGGCGGCGATCGACGCGTGCGCCGCGTGCGGATTGGTGGCCTTCGAATCGTCGACGTACGTGACGCCGTCGACCTCGGCCACCGCCTGGGCCCGGTGCGGGCCGAGGTGAAACGACGTCAGCGCGGCGGCGATAGCGCCCGCGGGCACGTCGACGGCGCGGGCCAGCGCCGCGGCCGCCAATGCGTCGAGCACGCCGACCGGACCCGGTACCGGGATCGACGCGGTGTCGGCGAGCGCGAGGCCGTCGGCGTCGGAGAACGCCCTGTCGATCAGCGCGCCGTCGCGGACCCCCAGCTCCCCGGCGGCCGGCGCGCCGAGCCGGAAACCGACTCGCACCGACGCGGCGGCGTCGTCGAGCAGCCCGGCCGCGACCGGGTCGTCGAGCCCGACCACCGCGACCCGACCGTCGAGCGCACGCGCCTTGTCGCGGGCATAGGCCTCCATCGAGCCGTGCCAGTCGAGGTGGTCCTCGGCGACGTTGAGCACCACTCCGGCATCCGGCCGCAATGAAGGCGCCCAATGCAGCTGAAAACTCGACAGCTCGACCGCGAGCAGCTCGGCGGGCTCGGCAAGCATGTCGATCACCGGGTTGCCGATGTTCCCGCAGAGCAGCGCGCTGCGTCCGGCGGCGACCAGCATCGCGTGCAGCATCGACGTGGTGGTGGTCTTGCCGTTGGTGCCGGTGACCACCAGCCACCGCTTCGGCGTGCCGAACCAGCCCGCCTGGTCCAGCCGCCAGGCCAGTTCGACGTCGCCCCAGATCGGCACACCCGCGGCGGACGCGGCCGCCAGCACGGGTGCGGTGGGCGGAAATCCGGGGCTGGTGACCACAAGGACGTAGTCGGCGATGTGCGCGATGGCGTCGTCGGTGGTGACGACGGACGCGGGGGTGATCAGGCGCTGCAGCGCGAGGGGGTCGTCGTCGCAGATGGTCAGCCGTACCCCGGTGGGTTCCAGCGCAGCGCTCACCGAACGCCCGGTGATGCCGGCCCCGGTCACCAGCACGCGGGCGCCGGGCGCGAGCGGCGCGACGGCAGGGAGGGTCACCTCAGGCCCCGACGCTGGCGAGCCACTCGCTGTAGAAAAGCGCGACGCCGAGGCCGCACGCGATGGCAGTCAACAGCCAGAAGCGGATGATCACCGTGGTTTCCGCCCACCCGACCAGCTCGAAGTGATGGTGAAACGGCGCCATTCGGAACACCCGTCGCCCTGTGGTGCGGAACGCCAGGATCTGCACGACGACCGACGTCACCTCGGCGACGAACAGCGCACCGATCACCACGGCGAGCATCTCGGTGCGGCTGAGCACGGAGAGCCCGGCGATGACGCCGCCCAGCGCAAGCGAGCCGGTGTCGCCCATGAAGATCTTGGCGGGCGCGGCGTTCCACCACAGGAAGCCGACGCACGCGCCCGCGGTCGCGGCCGCGATCAGCGCCAGGTCGAGCGGATCGCGCACGTTGTAGCAGCCGACGCCGGGCGCCGTCGCGCACGCGTTGCGGAACTGCCAGAACGTGATCAGCACATACGCCGCACAGACCATCGCCATTGCGCCTGCGGCCAGCCCGTCCAGGCCGTCGGTGAAGTTCACCGCGTTCGACCATGCATAGACGATCAGGATGCAGAACAGCACGAAGACGGCGGGAGCGAGTGTGACCGTGGCGATCTCGCGCACATAGGACAGTTCTGCGCTGCCCGGCGTCAGCCCGTCGGCGTTGCGGAACTGCAACGCCAGTGCGCCGAAGATGACGGCCGCCAACAGCATGCCGATCGTCTTCGCGGTCTTGTTCAGACCGAGGTTTCGCGACCGTCGGATCTTGATCAGGTCGTCGACGAACCCGACCCCGCCGAGCGCGGTTGCCAGGCCGAGGATCAGCAGACCCGACGCGGACGGCCCCTCACCGTCGAGCGCCATGCCCACCAGGTGGGTGCCGAGGTAGCCCGCCCAGATGCCGGCCAGAATCGCGACGCCGCCCATCGAGGGAGTGCCGCGTTTCTTGTGGTGGCTCGGCGGACCGTCCTCACGGATCTCATGGCCGAAGCCCTGCCTGGTGAAGAGCTGGATGAGGGCGGGCGTCAACAGGATCGACACCGCCAGCGCGATGCCGACGGCGATGAGGATCTGCCTCACTGGGCGTCTCCCACCAGCGCGTCAGCCAGCGCGCCGAGCCCCGCAGCATTGCTCGCCTTGACGAGCACCACATCCCCCGGCCGCAGTTCGGCCCGCAACAGTGCCAGCGCGGCATCAGCATCGGCGACCATGGTGGCCTCTCCACCCCATGATCCCTCCATGACCGCCCCATGGTGCATGGCGCTCATAGACCTCCCGGTTCCCACGACGATGAGTCGAGTGACATCTAATCGCACCGCCATCCGGCCGATGCGGTCGTGCTCCGATATCGCGTCGTCGCCGAGCTCGGCCATCTCTCCGAGCACCGCCCAGCCGCGCCGGTCTTCTGAGCCCTGACGTGCCATCCAGGCCAGCGATTTCAGGCCGGCCAGCATGGAATCCGGGTTGGCGTTGTAGGCGTCGTCGATGATGGTGACGCCGTCACTCCTCTCGGTGACGTGCATGCGGTGCCGCGACACCGGCCCGGTCCCGGCCAGCGCGGTCGCCACCTGCTCGCCGGTGGCCCCGCATTCCAGCGCTACCGCGGCCGCGCACAGCGCATTCGACACCTGGTGGTCGCCGTGCACCGCCAGCGTCATGTCGACCTCGACGCCGGCCGCGTGCAGGGTGAAGCGGGGGCGGGCCACCTCGTCGAGCGTGACCGGGCCCGCCCAGACGTCGGCGCCCGGCGAGCGGGACACCCGGACCACTCTTGCGGAGGTCTGCTCGGCCATGGCCGCGACCGCGTCGTCGTCGACGTTGAGGATGACCACTCCGGATGGCGGAACAGCTTGTGGCAGTTCGGCTTTGGTACGCGCGATGGCGTCGCGGGAGCCGAACTCCCCGAGGTGGGCGGTACCGACGTTGAGCACGACCGCGATCGACGGTGCGGCGATGTCGGCAAGGGCCGCGATGTTGCCGGGGTGGCGCGCAGACATCTCCAACACCAGATAGTCGGTGTCCTCGCCCGCTTGCAGCACCGTCCACGGGTGGCCCAGCTCGTTGTTGAACGAGCCCGGCGGGGCGACCACTTCGCCGAGCGGCGCAAGCACCGCGGCCACGAGGTCTTTGGTGGAGGTCTTGCCAGACGAGCCGGTGATGCCGACGATCGTCAGTCCGCCGGCCACCAACTCGGCGGCCACGGCGGCCGCCAACCGGGCTAGTGCAGCGAGCACCGCCGCACCCGAACCGTCGGTATCGTGCTCCAGAACCCCTGCCGCCGTGTCGGTTTCGCCGCCGGTGCGTGGCTTGACAACGATCGCGGGCACCCCGACCGGCCGTGCACCCAGCACCGCGACGGCACCGGCGGCCACCGCCGCAGCGGCGAAGTCGTGCCCGTCCGAGCGCGCGCCGGGCAGCGCCAGGAACAACCCGCCGGGCGTCACCGCGCGCGAGTCGAATTCCACGGTGCCGGTCACCCGCGTCGCGGCGGCGTCGGCGGCCGAGATGTCGGTGAGCTCACCGCCGACGATGTCGGCGATCTGGGCAAGGGTCAGTTCGATCACGCGCGGGATCCCAACGCCTCGAGCGAACCGGCGAGCTCGTCGCGGTCGTCGAACGGCCGGGTCTGGCCGTGGCTGGTCTGGCCCGCCTCGTGGCCCTTGCCCGCGATCAGCACGACGTCCCCGCCGCGGGCCCATCCCACGGCGCGGTCGATGGCCTCACGCCGGTCGCCGATCTCGACGACCTGGGCGCTGCCACCGGCGGCCCCCGCCATGATCGCCGAGCGGATCGCGGCGGGATCCTCGTCGCGCGGGTTGTCGTCGGTGACCACCACCAGATCGGCGAGTTCGGCCGCCACCTGACCCATCGGCTCGCGCTTGCCGGGATCGCGGTTTCCGCCCGCGCCGAACACCACCGCCACGCGTCCGGCGGTCTGCGCGCGCAGCGTCTCCAGCACGGCGCGCAGCGCGCCCGGTTTGTGGGCGTAGTCGACCAGCGCCAGGAAGTCCTGGCCCCGGTCGATGGGCTCCAAGCGGCCCGGCACGCGCGCCTCCCGCAGGCCCGGCGCGGCCTGTTCGGGAGACACTCCGACCGCGTCGAGCAGCGCCGTCGCAAGCAGACAGTTGGCGACGTTGTAGCGGCCGGGCAGGCCGATCCGCAGCCCGTGGTGCACCCCGGCGGGGTCGACGGCGAAGAATTCCTGCGCGCCTGCCTGAGAGGCTGCGCCGACCGTACGGACGTCTTCGACGCGCCAATCGGCACGGCCGCCGGTTGCGCTGACCGTGACCGGGTTGGCGGCGAGGGCGGCCATCGCTCGGCCGGCGTCGTCGTCGACGCATATCACCGAAGCGACTGCGTGCGTTGGTGATCCGGGGATGAAAAGACGGGCCTTGGCGTCGAAGTAGTCTTCCATCGTCGGGTGGAAGTCAAGGTGGTCCCGCGACAGGTTGGTGAAGCCGCCGACCGCGAACTCGACGCCGTCGACGCGTCCGAGGCTCAGCGCGTGGCTGGACACCTCCATCACCACGGTGTCCACCCCCTGTTCCACCATCAGCGCCAGCAGGGCCTGCAGGTCGGGCGCCTCGGGCGTGGTCAGCTTGCTCGGCAGATCCTCCCCCGCGATCCGGATGCCGACGGTGCCGACCAGCCCAGCAACCCGTTCCGCCGCCCGCAGCCCGGCCTCCACCAGATACGTGGTGGTGGTCTTGCCCGACGTCCCGGTCACCCCGATCACCCGCAGATGCTGCGACGGACTGCCGTACACCGTGGCGGCCAGCCCGCCGAGCACCGAGCGCGGGTCGGGATGGACCAGCACCGGCACCGCCGAGTCGGGGCCCATGTGGGCCACTCCGTCCGAATCTGTCAGCACAGCGACCGCGCCGCGCCCGACGGCGTCATCGGCATGCCGGCCGCCGTGTGACGATGCGCCGGGCAGCGCGGCGAACAGGTCCCCCGGCTGGGCGTCCTGGCTGCGCAGCGTCACGCCGGTAACGACGATTTCGCGCGCGTCGTCGGACGGCTTGACGACCGCGCCCACACGGTCGGCCAGTGGCCCGAGCGCCTGGCCGGCTGGATGCGAGGGACGCAGCTTCATGGCCTTGACACAGTACCGGCCGCCCGGCGAGCGGCCGGCCGGTCAGGTGGCTTGCAACGTCAGCCGTGGCCCTGGGTCGGGTGACAGCGGCACGTTCTCCCGCTGCAGCAGCCAGCTCGCGATGTTGTGGAACAGCGGCGCCATCGTGGTGCCGGGCTGTCCCTCCGCGGTGCGATGCGGGTTGTCGGCCATGATGCCGATGACGTAGCGCGGGTCGTCGGTGGTGACCATGCCCGCGAAGGTGATCCAGTAGACGTCGCTGTAGTAGCAGCCGCAGGCGGGATTGATTTGCTGTGCCGTGCCGGTCTTTCCGGAGATCTGGTATCCGTCGACCGCGGCGAGCGAACCGGTGCCTTGCTGAGTGCCCATCGGATCGCGCTGCACCACCGCGCGCAGCATCCCTCGCACGGTCTGGGCGGTCTGCGGCGAGACCACCCGCACGCCTTCGGGTCGAGGCTCCTCGGTGCGGGTGCCGTCTGGAGCAATCGTGGCCTTGATGATGCGCGGCGGAATCCGCACCCCATCGTTGGCGATGGCCTGGTACATGCCGGTCATCTGCAGCAGCGTCATCGAAAGGCCTTGCCCGATAGGCAGGTTCGAGAACGTGCTGCCCGACCACTGGTCGATCGGCGGGACCAGGCCCGCACTCTCGCCCGGCAGGCCGACGTCGGTGCGCTGACCGAGGCCGAACTTGTTCAGCATGTCGGCGTAGCGGTCGGGTCCGATGCGCTGTGCCAGCATCAGCGTGCCGACGTTGGAGGACTTCCCGAAGATGCCGGTGGTGGTGTACGGCGTCACGCCGTGCTGCCACGCGTCGTTGACGGTGACCCCGCCCATGTCGATCGAGCCCGGCACCTGCAGCACCTCGTCGGGGTTGGACAGCCCGAACTCGATCACCGACGCCGCGGTGACGATCTTGTTCACCGAGCCCGGCTCGAATGGCGACGAGACGGCGGGGTTGCCCAGCTCGCGGGCCTCCTGGCGGCCGATGTCCTGGCTCGGGTCGAACGTGTTGTCGTTCGACATCGCCAGCACCTCACCGGTTTTCGCGTCCAACACCACCGCAGAGAGGTTTTTCGCACCGGAGGCGTCCTTGGCCTGCTGAACCTGCTGTTGGACGTAGTACTGGATGTCGTCGTCGAGGGTGAGCTGGACGGTGGACCCATTGGCGGCGGTGTGCCGGTTGCGGTAGCTGCCGGGGATCACCACGCCGTCGGAGCCGCGGTCGTAGGTGAGTGATCCGTCGGTCCCGGCCAACGTGGCGTCCAGCGAGTCCTCGAGTCCGAGCAGCCCGTGACCGTCCCAGTCGATGCCGCCGACGATGTTGGCCGCCAGCGCGCCGCCCGGATACTGGCGCAAGTCCTGGCGTTCGGACCCCACCTCGGGGAACTTCTTCGAGATCGCCTCTGCGATCGCGGGATCGACGGCGCGCGCGAGGTAGACGAACGACTCGTTGCTCTTGAGCTTCTTCAGCACCGTCTTGGCGTCGGGCTTGTTGTTCAGCCGCGACGCCACCTCGGCGGCGATATCGACCAGCCTCTGCTGAGGGTCGGGCGCTTCGGGCGTCTTCTGCCTGGCGTCCGCCAGTTGCTTGCGGATCTTGACCGGCTGAAAGGTCAGTGCGCGCGCTTCGATGGTGAATGCCAGCTTGTCGTTGTTGCGGTCGAGAATGGTGCCGCGCACGGCCTTGTCCACATCTGTGACCTTCAGCTGGCCCGCCGCCTCTGCGCGCAGGCCCGCGGCAAGTGGCACCTGGATGTTGAACAGCTGCGCCGCGGCGACAATGAGGACGAGGAAGATGACGGCATTGCCGGCTCGGTGCCGGAACACGAAAGACGCACTGCGCAAACCGGTGTCGGCCATCGGCGCGCGGGTGCGCCGTGCGCGGGCGTTGTGACCCTGGGCGCCGGCGGGGCGCGCCTGCTGGCCTTTGCGGCCGCGCTGGTCCTTGCCGCGGCTCACGCTGGTGCGCCGGGGATGGCGGCGGTGACCGGACCGAACTGCTCTGCGGGACCGGTCGGCTGGGCCGCGGGCGGCACGACAAGCGGAGCCGCCAACGGTTCGGCCGGTGGTGCTGCGGGGCCGAGCGCGGGTGGCTGGCCGCTCGCTCCGTGCGGGCTGTCCGGCATCGGCACGGTCGGCGGGACCACCGCCGGGTCCGTAGGCGCGGGAGCCGGCACGGCGGCCGGTGCGGCAGCGCTGGGCTGGGCGCTTGCCGGCATCCTGACGACCACCTCGCGGGGGTCGACGACCGTCGGCGGGGGCCTGGTCGCCGCCTGGGCCGGGGGCGGTGCGGGGGCCTCGTCGGGAAGCGGCGCGTTCAGCGGCGGCGGCGGAACCCCTTCCGCCGGTTTGGGTGTACCGACAACGATCCAGTTCCCGGTCGGATCCTGCACGAGGTGTGCGGTGTCGCGGGACGGAATCATTCCGAGCTCACGCGCGGACTCGGCCAGGGCAGGGGCGGCCTGTGCCTCCAAGACGTCACGCTCGAGGGCCTCCTTCTGCTGCAGCAGCGCCTGGTTGACCTGCCTGGCGTTGCTCAGTTGATAGGACCGCTCCGCTGCGTCTGTCGAGAGCCACAACGTGACGCCCAGCCCCAGCCCCAGCGAGCCGATCACCAGCACCACGAACGGGACCCTTGCCACCAGGGTGCGGGGGTTGAGATCGATGGTCGAGATGCGGGTGATGATCCGCTCTTTGAAGGATGGCCGAACGACCTTGGGTGCCTTGGCTTTACGAGCCTTGGCGCGAGCCTTCGCCTGACTGGTGTTCTTCGGCCGGACAGGCTTGATCTGAGGCCGGGTTACCGGCGCGGTTTCGCGTGCCGTGCGCGGATGCCGCCGTCGTGGGGGCGCCTCCGGTGCCCGGCGCTGCGCCCCGCGGGTCGGCTGGCGCGGCGTGCGGCGGCGCTCATCGCCGCCACGCACGGGCTTGGGTCGCTTGACCTTCATGAGTCATCCCTTCCGGCAACCTTTTCCAGTGCCCGAAGCCGCACGGACGCGCTTCGTGGGTTGAGTTCGATCTCGGCCGCGCCCGCGCGCTCGGCGCCCCGGGTGAGGCTCGCGAATTCCGGTTCGTGCCCGGGCAGCTCGACGGGCAGGCCGGGCGGGGTGCGAGACGCCGTCGCAGAGGCGAACAGGTTCTTGACGATTCGGTCCTCCAGTGACTGGTAGGACATCACCACAATGCGTCCGCCCCTGCCGAGGCTGGCAAGTGCGGCGGGTAACGCGTCGCGCAGCGTGTCGAGTTCGCCGTTGACCGCGACGCGCAGTGCCTGGAACGTCCGCTTTGCCGGATGCCCACCGGTGCGGCGGGCCGGCGCCGGGATCGCCTCGTACAGCAGTTCCACGAGTTCGCCGGTTCGGGCGAAGGGTCGGCTGGCGCGCCTGCGGACGATCCGGGCGGCGATCCGCCCCGCGAACCGCTCCTCGCCGAACTCGCGCAGGATGCGCGCCAGCGCCTTCTCGTCGTAGGTGTTGACGACCTCGGCCGCGGTCAGCCCGGCGTCGGGATCCATCCGCATGTCCAGCGGTGCGTCGGCCGAGTAGGAGAACCCCCGCTCGGTGCGGTCCAGTTGCATCGACGAGACACCGAGGTCGAACAGGATGCCGTCGGCCTGCGGCTGGTCGGATGTTCTTGCCCAGTAACCGGATTGGGCCAGAGCGTCTTCGATTCCGTCGAACCTGGTGCGGACCAACAGAACGCGGTCGGCGAACGGAGCCAGCCGCTCGCCCGCGATCCACAGCGCGTCGGGGTCGCGATCCAGCCCGACCAGTCGGAGACCGGGCAGCTCGGTGAGGAACCGCTCGGCGTGGCCGCCCGCACCGAGCGTCGCGTCGACGAGCACAGCGCCAGAGCCGTCGGCGTCGTGCCGGGTCAGCGCGGGCTTGAGCAGTTCGACGCAGCGGTCGAGCAGGACGGGGAGGTGTCCGTGGTCAGAGGTCGCAGCCATGGCTAGCCCTCCGAGAAAGGGCGTCCCTGCACCGAGGTCCCCGTCCGAGCGCACGGACCTGGCGTTGGGGAAGTACGCCAGGGCCGTGCGCTCGGGCAGAGGCCGCGTTGCACGGTCAGCCGTCGGATCAAATGATGTCGCGCAGAGTTTCATCGCTGGCCGCGGAGAAGTTCTCTTCGTGAGTCTCTTGGTATTCCTGCCACGCCTGGGCATCCCAGATCTCGAGGTAGTCGACCGAGCCGATCACCACGCATTCCTTGGCGAGGTTGGCGTAGCGACGGTGGTCGGCCGACAACGTGATCCGGCCTTGCGCGTCGGGGTGTTGTTCATCGGTCGCGGCGGCGAGGTTACGAAGGAACGCCCGGGCTTCCGGATTGCTCCGGGAAGCCCCCGAGGCTCGCCTGGCCAGTGCTTCGAACTCGGCGCGCGGGTAGACGGCCAGGCTGTGGTCCTGACTTTTCGTGACCATCAACCCTCCTGCCAGCGCGTCGCGGAACTTGGCGGGCAGCGTCAGCCGCCCCTTGTCGTCGAGCTTGGGCGTGTAGGTGCCGAGGAACATCTCGCCACCTCCAACCACTACGGAGCCCCGGTCGCTCCGATGTACGCCACTTTACCCCACAATTCCCCACTTTGCTCCAAACACCAGCCAATGTTGCGTCCGTTTCCCCACGGCTAGGGAGTGTGCTCACTACGCGCTGGCGCGAATGCTGGCATCAGCGCGACAAACACCCTGCTAGCCGGGCTGTGGGGCGAAGTGGGGAACCAGGGCACAAAAAATGGGGCAGCCGAATCGGCTACCCCATCGTGATAGGTGCGTTACTCGTCGAAGCGGCGACGGAACCGGTCTTCCATCCGGCTGGTGAACGAGCCGCCCGAACCCTTGCCGCGCTTCTGCCGGGGCCCGCCCTGCTCCGTCCCGGAGCGGTCCCGCGCGCCGCTCACCCGCGGACCGGTGATCGCGAACACGACGCCGCCGAACATCACCAGGAACCCGAAAACCGAAAGGATCGGGAAACTTCCGATCATGGTGGCCCTGAACGCCACACCGCACACCAGCATCGCGAGACCGATCACGAACAGAGCGGCGCCCTGCAGCCGCCGCCGAGTCGACGGGGCGCGCAGGCTGCCGCCTCGAACGCTCGACGCGAACTTGGGATCCTCGGCATAGAGAGCGCTCTCGATCTGGTCGAGCATGCGCTGCTCATGATCGGAGAGTGGCATGCGTCCCTCCTTGCCGCCCGTCACGTGGTCTTCAACGCAGCTTAATGCCCGCATTCGCGGACAACTAACAGTCATGATACGAGGTGAATCTGAGCCGTACCACCTAGTTCGCGCCCTCATTGTATGACGTGTACCGCCGCCGTGACCCGAGCGCCTCACCATGCCGATAATGGCGTTGGCTCCCCGACACAACCGGACTACGCGCAAGAAAGGCTGGGGCGACGTTGGCGACATTTCTCATCGATCTGTCGCCCGATGACATGGCGGGTCGGCTGGGCGACGCGCTCGGCGTCTACGTCGACGCGATGCGCTACCCGCGCGGCACCGAGGACCAGCGGGCATCGATGTGGCTGGAGCACACCCGAAGGGACGGATGGAAGGCGGTCGCCGCGGTCGAGCTGCCCGATCCTCACCAGGGTCAGGACGTCGCCACGGGCCACCCGGCCGGCCGGCTCAGCACCGCGCCGATCGTCGGTGTGGCATACGGCTACTGCGGGGCTCCCGACCAGTGGTGGCAGCAACAGGTCGTCGCGGGACTGCAGCGGGTCGGCGCCGACCGGTCCCGCATCGCCGACCTGATGACGAGCTATTTCGAGCTGACGGAGCTGCACATCCATCCCCGCGCCCAGGGACGCGGCCTCGGTGAGGCGTTGACCCGTCGCCTTCTGGAGGGCCGCGCGGAGTCGCACGTGTTGCTGTCCACGCCGGAGATCAACGGCGAGTCGAACCGGGCGTGGCGGCTGTACCGCAGGCTCGGCTTCACCGACATCATCCGCGGCTATCACTTCGCCGGCGACCCCCGCGCCTTCGCGATCCTGGGCCGGTCACTGCCGCTCTGAGCGGTCGCACATGGCACGATGACCTGGTGCCCGCGCTCGCAACCCGGGGAAACCGACGCCGGATCCGCCTGACGGCGATCGTGTTGCTGCTGCTGATCCTTCCGACGGCAGTCGGCTGCGTGCGGGTCAGGGCCTCCATGACGGTGTCCCCCGACGACCGGGTTTCGGGGCAGATCGTCGCGGCGGCCAAAACCCGCGGAGCCGACGACAAGGGTCCTCAGCTCCTCAACACGCTGCCGTTCAGCAACAAGGTGGCCGTCTCCGACTACAGCAGGGACGACTATGTCGGCTCGCAGGCGGTGTTCTCCGATCTGACGTTCGCCGAGCTTCCACAGCTGGCCAACATGAACCGCGACGCGGCGGGTGTCGACATATCCCTGCGCCGCGCAGGCGATCTGGTGATCCTCGAGGGGCGGGCCGACCTCACGTCGTTGACCGATCCGGACGCCGACGTGTCGCTGTCGGTGTCCTTCCCCGGCGAAGTGACGTCCACCAACGGCGACCAGGTGGCCTCGGAGGTCGTCGAGTGGAAACTCAAGCCGGGCGTGGTGAGCACGATGAGCGCCCAGGCGCGCTACACCGATCCGAGCGCGCGCTCGTTCACCGGCGCGGCGATCTGGCTCGCCCTGGCGTCGTTCCTGGTGGCGGCCATCCTGGCGGCATTGGCCTGGGCGAGCCGCGACAGCTCCCCACGCTTCACCGACCCGGCTGCGTCGTCGCGGGACTAGTCGCCGTTCGGCGTCACCCGCAGAACGTCCTGACTTGCTACAAAGCCGGTGGCAGGCTCTACTCTGGATGCACTCACGGGCCAATCTGCGACCGAAAGGGGCGCCGCGCTGAGCGTAGACACAGCGGCACCGTCAGCCATCGAGTTGGCCAGCGCCGTGACGGAACGACTACGGGAGTACCTCGTCGAGCGCCGCAGTCAATGCGCCTACATCGGCGCCGACTACGCCGACCTGACCGCAGCGCTCGAGGAGTTCGTGCTGCGCGGCGGCAAGCGGCTGCGGCCCGCGTTCGCCTACTGGGGCTGGCGCGCGGTCACCGACCGTCCCGGTGACACGGTGGAGCCGGCGATTCTCCGTTTGTTCGCCTCGCTGGAGCTGCTGCATGCCTGCGCGCTGGTGCACGACGACGTGATCGACGACTCGGCGACCCGTCGTGGCCTGCCCACGGTGCACCGGCTGTTCGCCCAGACCCATCGCGACCGCCACTGGACCGGATCGGCGAACCAGTTCGGGCTGTCGTCGGCGATCCTGCTCGGCGATCTCGCCCTGGTCTGGGCCGACGACATCGTCGCGACGGCCGACCTGCCCGCGGATGCGCAACGACGTGTTCAGCGCGTGTGGGCCGACATCCGCACAGAGGTGCTCGGCGGGCAGTATCTCGACATCGTCGCCGAGTCCAGTGGCGCGACCAGCGTGGCCTCCGCGATGAACGTCAACACCTATAAGACCGCGTCCTACACCGTCACCCGCCCGTTGCAGCTCGGGGCGGCCGCCGCCGCGGACCGGCCGGACGTGCAGGCGATCTTCCACGAGGTGGGCACCGACCTCGGGGTGGCTTTCCAGTTGCGTGACGATGTGCTCGGCGTGTTCGGCGATCCCGTGGTGACCGGCAAGCCGTCGGGCGACGATCTGCGCTCCGGCAAGCGCACGGTGCTGCTCGCCGAGGCGGTGGAACTGGCCGACAAGTCGGACCCGGCGGCCGCGGCGCTGTTGCGGTCCTCGATCGGCACCGAGCTCTCCGATCCGCAGGTGCGCGAGCTGTGTGGGGCCATCGAGTCCGTCGGTGCGCTGACGGCCGTCGAGGAACACATCGACCTTCTCACCAGGCGGGCGCTGGAAACCCTTGGTGCCGCACCGATCGACGCACAGGCGAAGGCGGGCCTCTCCGAGCTCGCGAGGTTGGCCGCCAACCGGTCCGCTTGACCGCCGTGTCGCCCTTCGCGCGGCTGTCCGCGTTCACCACGTCCCCGGAGGCGAAGCCCGCGCTGCTGGGGTTCCTCGGCGCCGCGATGATCACCGCGGGTGGGCTCGGCGCGGGCAGCACCCGGCTTCACGACCCACTGCTGGAGTCGCTTCACCTGTCGTGGCTCCGCTTCGGACACGGCCTGGTGCTCTCGTCACTGCTGCTGTGGGGCGGCGTCGCGGTGATGCTGTTCGCGTGGTTGTGGTTGGGCCGGCGGGTGATCGACGGGTCCGCGCGCGAGTACACGATGGTGGCCACCGCCGGCTTCTGGCTGGCGCCGCTGTTGCTTTCGGTGCCGGTGTTCAGCCGTGACACGTACTCCTATCTCGCGCAGGGCGCCCTGTTGCGAGACGGCTTCGACCCGTACCTGGTCGGCCCGGTCGACAATCCGAATTCGCTGCTGGACAACGTCAGTCCGATATGGACGACGACCACCGCGCCTTACGGGCCTGCGTTCATCTTCGTGGCCAAGTTCGTCACGATGCTGGTCGGTGACAACGTCATCGCGGGCACGATGGTGCTGCGGCTGTGCATGCTGCCCGGGCTGGTGCTGCTGATTTGGGCGGCGCCGCGGGTGGCCCGCCACGTCGGCGCGAACGGCGCTGCCGCGCTGTGGATCTGCGCGCTCAACCCGCTGGTGATCATTCATCTGATGGGTGGCGTGCACAACGAGATGCTGATGGTCGGCCTGATGGCGGCGGGCATCGCCTTGATATTCCAGCGCCACCCGATCGCGGGCAACGCGTTGATCGTTGTCGCGGTTGCCGTGAAAGCCACGGCAGGACTGGCACTTCCGTTCATGGTGTGGGTCTGGGCGCGTCAACTCCGGGACAGCAGGGGTTATTCGCCGCCGCGGGCGTTCGCGGCGGCGACCGCGGGATCGGTGGCGATTTTTGTCTCGGTGTTCGCGGTGCTGTCGTGGTTGGCCGGGGTCGGGCTGGGCTGGCTCACCGCGCTGGCCGGGTCGGTCAAGATCATCAACTGGCTGACCGTGCCCACGGCCGTGTCCAACCTGGTGAACTTCGTGGGCAGTTTCTTCATGCCGGTCAACTTCTACGCCGTGTTGGATGTCGCCCGGATCGTCGGCATAGCGATCATCGCGATCTCACTTCCGTTGCTGTGGTGGCGGTTTCGGCACACCGACCGCCAGGTGCTGACCGGCATCGCGTGGGCGATGGTGATCGTGGTGTTGTTCGTGCCCGCCGCACTGCCCTGGTATTACACCTGGCCGCTGGCGATCCTGTCGGCGCTGGCCCAGAGCAGGCAGGCCATCGCGGCGATCGCCGGGTTCTCCACCTGGATCATGGTGATCTTCAAACCCGATGGCAGCCACGGCATGTACTCGTGGCTTCATGTGCTGCTGGCGACGGCCTGTGCCGCGGCGGCCTGGTACTCGCTGTACAAGACGCCGGAACCGCCGCAGCACACCACCGAGGACGACGATCCGGCCGAGCAGGCCGCCAGCAGTCAGTAACCCCCAGCCCGGGCCGGATCAATATGCCATCGCCTGGGCGCGCCGCACCACCTCGCGGGCCTGGTGCGAATGCAGCGCGTCGACCGGACGGGCGTTGTCCTGCCGTTCCATTGACCCGTCGCGCCTGATGGTCAGCGAGGGATCGGGCGTGAACAGCCAACGCACGATCTCGGTCTCGTGGTAGCCGCCGTCGTGCAGGACGACGAGCAGCCCCGCCAGGCTCTTCACCACGTGGCCGGTGTCGTCGAAGAACGCCTTCGGCACCACCACCGCCCCGCCGCGGCGGACAGCGAGGAGGTGGCCTTCCCGCAGTTGCTGTTGGACCTTGGTGACCGGAACACCGAGTAGTTGGGCGACGCCGGGCAGGTCGTAGACGTCTTCACTGGGTTCGAGCACATCTTCAGCGGCCGGAATGCTGCTCACCGAACAGAGTCTAGGACGCACGACGCGGTCTCGGAGGCCGCTCGGCAAGGACAGTCGCCATCAGTTGGCTACGTAACATATGAGCGGTGGAGACCCACCAGCAATCTGACCCGCTCGTCGGGGCCGTGCTGGACGGGCGGTACCGCGTCGACACCCTGATCGCCACCGGCGGCATGTCAGGGGTGTACCGCGGGCTCGACCTTCGGCTGGATCGGCCGGTGGCACTGAAGATCATGGATTCCCGGTATGCCGGTGACAGCCAGTTCCTGACGCGGTTTCAGCGGGAGGCCCGCGCCGTTGCGCGGTTGAAGGACCCCGGGTTGGTCGCGGTGTACGACCAAGGCATCGACGGCCAGCATCCGTTCCTGGTGATGGAGCTCGTCGAGGGCGGCACCCTTCGCGAACTGCTGGCCGAGCGCGGACCGATGCCGCCGCATGCGGTCGCCGCGGTCCTCGCGCCGGTGCTGGGCGGCCTTGCGGTTGCGCACCGCGAGGGGCTTGTGCACCGCGACGTCAAGCCCGAGAACGTGCTGATCTCAGACGACGGGGACGTGAAGATCGCCGACTTCGGGTTGGTGCGCGCGATCGCCGAGGCCAAGATCACCTCGACGAGCGTGATTCTGGGCACGGCGGCATACCTGTCACCCGAACAGGTCAGCAACGGCGATGCGACGGCTGCCAGCGACGTCTACGCGGTAGGCATCCTCGCCTACGAACTGTTGACCGGGACCACGCCGTTCACCGGCGACACCGCGTTGGCGGTGGCATACCAGCGGATGGACAACGACGTTCCCGCTCCAAGCTCGGTGATCGGCGGCGTGCCAGCACAATTCGACGAGCTGGTGCTGCGCGCCACCGCGAGGAATCCGGCCGATCGGTACGCCGACGCCGAAGACATGGCATCCGAGCTCGACGCGATCGTCGACGCGCTGGGGCTGCCGGACTTCCGGGTTCCGGCCCCGCGCAACTCCGCCCAGCATCTGTCCGCGTCGATGCCTCACAGCCAGGTCGGCGAGCACGCCACCACCGCCGACGCCACGCGACCGGTGACGCCACGCCAGCACACCAAGGCGTTCACGCGCGGACCCGACGACTGGCAGCAGGACGGAACCGACGCCGAAATCTATGGCGTGGCAGGACAATTCGCCGGCATCGACATGGACGAGTTCTACTGGGCCCGCCAGCGCGCGAAGCGCGTTCTGCTGTTCTGGGTGCTGGCGGTGCTCGTGCTCACCGGCGCGCTCGCCGCCGCCGCGTGGACGATCGGCAGCAATCTGTCGGGCTTGATCTAGTCGCGCAGCATTTCTGCGACCAAGAACGCCAGCTCGAGGGACTGCTGGGTGTTGAGCCGCGGATCGCAGGCGGTTTCGTAGCGTCCCGCGAGATCGGAGTCCGAGATGTCCTGCGCGCCACCGAGACATTCGGTGACGTTTTCGCCGGTGATCTCGACGTGGATGCCGCCGGGGTGGGTGCCCAGCGCGCGGTGCACCTCGAAGAAGCCCTGCACCTCGTCGACGATGCGGTCGAAGTGGCGAGTTTTGTAGCCGGTGGACGACTCGTGGGTGTTGCCGTGCATCGGGTCGCACTGCCAGATGACCTGATGGCCGGTCGCCTGCACTTTTTCGATGATCGGGGGCAGCAGGTCCCGCACCTTGTTGTTGCCCAGCCGGCTGACCAGCGTCAGGCGACCCGCCTCGTTGTTCGGGTCCAGCCGCTCCACGTATTCGACGGCGAGCTCGGGCGTCATGCTCGGGCCGATCTTGACCCCGATCGGGTTGGCGATGACTTCGGCGAACGCGACGTGGGCGCCGTCTAGCTGGCGGGTGCGCTCCCCGATCCAGACGTAGTGCGCGGACTGGTCGTAGAGCTTCTGCTTACCCTCGTCGTCCTCCGACAGCCGCAGCATCGCTCGCTCGTAGTCGAGCACCAGAGCCTCATGGCTGGCGTAGATCTCGGCGGTCTGCAGGTTGCGGTCGTCGACGCCGCAAGCGCTCATGAAGGTCAGCCCGCGGTCGATCTCACCGGCCAGCGCCTCGTAGCGGGCGCCCGCAGGCGAGGTCCGGACGAACTCGCGGTTCCAGTCGTGCACGAGATGCAGTGATGCCAGCCCCGACGACGTCAGCGCCCGCACCAGGTTCATCGCGGCGCTGGCGTTCGCGTAGGCGCGAACAAGCCGCGACGGGTCGTGTTCGCGCACCGCGGCATCGGGCGCGAAGCCGTTGATCATGTCGCCGCGGTAGGACTTCAGCCCGAGCGCGTCGGTGTCCGACGAGCGCGGCTTGGCGTACTGGCCCGCGATGCGGGCAAGCTTGACCACCGGCATGCTGGCGCCGTAGGTGAGCACGACGGCCATCTGCAGCAGTGTGCGGATGTTGGCCCGGATATGGGGTTCGGTGTTGTCGACGAACGTCTCCGCGCAGTCTCCGCCCTGCAGGAGGAAGGCCTCGCCGCGGGCCACGTCGGCCAGCAGCCCCTTGAGCTTCTCGATCTCCGAGGGCACCGTCACCGGCGGCACGCTTTCCAGCACCGTCCGCATCGCCTTGGCCTGATCGGCATCCCAACTGGGTTGCTGCGCGGCCGGCCTGGCCAGTGCGGCGTCCAGCCGTTGCCGCAGGTCATTCGACAGTGGCGGCAGCGCCGGCAGCTGGTCGATGGGTACGTCGACGGTCCAGTTCACCCGTTCATGGTAACCGGCCGAGACCAGCCGATTTCTACGCCGGGGCGGCTACGTCCCCCGAGGTCATCAGCTGAAATCGCCTCATGTTGTGGCGCGCGTCGACGAGGGCGTCGTGGGCGTCCCGGGGTCGCGGGGGCATCCGCGGGCAGCCGCGCTCCTCCCAGAACTGCCGCAGTTCGCGGGTGAACCGCGGGATCGCGGGCGGCAGGGCCGTCATCGGTCCCCACAGTTGGCACAGCACTACATGGTCGTATGCGCTGACCCAGGCCCACAGCTCGATCGACTCGTCGCCGTCGATGCCGAAGAAGTCCTCGAGCTCGGACCGGATCTGCTTACGGGACCGCCACAGTTGCGACGACGGCGACGGCAGCTTGGGCAGCACATTGGTGCGAACCCATCGCCCGGCTCGCTCAGGGTCGAATTCTGTTGATATGGCGTAATATTCGCGTCCGTCCTCGGCTACCACCCCGATCGAGATGAGCTCGATGGTCCGACCGTCGTCGATGAACTCCGTGTCGTAGAAGTACTTCACGCAGGCTCCTGTACCGCGACGGGCGGGGCGACCGCAGGGCCGTCCCCCGGCGCGGGGGCCGGATGGATCTCCAGGTCTAGCTGTTGATCGACTTCGCTGTCGTCGGGGAAGTGGGGCTCGCCGGCAATGACGTGCTGCAGCCACAGCTTCGCCTGGACTACCGGCCTGCGCAGCACGCGTTCGCGCAGCAGCGCCCGGTGCATCTTGCGCGGCTTGTCCGTGTAGCGCCAGCGCGCCCACGGCGCGTGCGGCCGGGAGAGCCGGATCGCGCCGACGACCAGCAGCGGTGTGATGAACATCCCGACCAGGCCGGTCCACACCTTTCCCTTGAGCAGCACGACGACCGCAAGCATGAGCGTCAGCACCGCCAACGCGATCACCATGGCCCGTGCCGCCACGGTGTGGTCGGTGCGCCAGATCCCGATATCGAAAAATGACAACGGGTTGAATCCGAGAATCAGCAGCCCGGCCACCGCGATCGCGGCGAACACGGCGTCCACCGATGTCCGTCCGTCTTCGGCCCAGTACACGTCCTGCAGGTGCAGTATCAACGCGAACTCGTCGAGCACCAGTGCGGCGCCGACACCGAAAAAGGTTGCTGCGACCGTGAATTCGGGTACTCCACCGTCGACCGCCAATGTCACCATCGAAATACCGGAGAGCATGACCAAGATCACACCGATTACCACGTGGTGGATGTGCAGGCCACCACCAGCCGAGATGTTGCGCGGCTGCCACCACCTGCGCGGCTTGTCGCTGTCGGCGTGGCTGCGGATGTACCGCACGATCGAGCGGGTGACGAAGAACGTCAGGATGAATGCGACGAGGCAAAAGACAAGTGGTATCCGGCCATGGGGAATCACCAGGTTGAAGTCGAGACTCGCGTGCACGCAGAAAACTTACGCCGCCCCGGGTGCGACGTGCCGGGGATATGGCCCGGCGCGCCGCGACAGGCCGATAGTCTGTTTTGCGACATGAGTATGTGGCGGTCGCCCGGCGGGGCTGGTTGGTGGCCAACCGTGGCGTGGCGGCTGTTTCAGCTCCTCACGCTGGCGGCAATGGTGTGGGCCGGTTGGCGCCTGCTCGGCCACACCCCCTACCGCATCGACATCGACGTGTACCGCATGGGCGGTCGGGCCTGGCTGGACGGCAGGCCACTGTATGCCGACGGCGCGATGTTCGAGACGCGAGCCGGGCTCGAACTGCCGTTCACCTATCCCCCGCTGGCGGCGGTCACGTTCGCGCCGTTCGCGCTGCTGCCACTGTCGGCGGCGAGCGCCGCGATCACGGCGACCACATTCGTCCTGTTGATCGCGTCCACGGTGATCGTGTTGACGCGCCTGGACGTGTGGCCGCAGACCACCGTGACCTCCGAGCCCGCGTGGCTTCGGCGGTGCTGGCTCGCCGCGGCGATCGTCGCACCCGCGGTGATCTATCTGGAGCCGATTCGGGCGAACTTCGACTTCGGCCAGATCAACGTCGTACTGATGACCCTCGTCATCGCCGACTGCGTGCCGCGCAAGACACCGTGGCCGCGTGGCGTCCTGCTCGGCGTGGCGATCGCGCTGAAGCTCACCCCTGCCGTGTTCCTGCTGTACTTCGTGTTGCGAAGGGATACCCGCACGCTGGCCGTCACCGCGGCGTCGGCGGTCGTTGCCACGTTGGCCGGCTTCGCGTTCGCGTGGCGCGACTCCTGGGAGTACTGGACCGACACGGTGCGCAACACCGATCGGATCGGCACCGCGACGCTGAACACCAACCAGAACATCGCGGGCGCGCTGGCCCGGCTGGGCCTCGGCGAGGGCGAACGGTTCGTGCTGTGGGCGCTGGCCTGCCTCGTGGTGCTCGGGCTGACGATCTGGGCGGCACGGCGCGCGTCCCCCACAAGCGGGAGGTGCCCCCAGCGCGCGGATCAATCGATGCTGGCGCTCATCTGCGTGGCGATGTTCGGCCTCGTGGTGTCACCGGTCTCGTGGTCGCATCACTGGGTCTGGGCCCTGCCGACGGTCATCGTGTGCAGCGTGGTTGCCTACCGGCACCGGCATGCGCTCCTGGGTGCGGTCACCGCCGCCGGGGTGGCGCTGATGGTGTGGACGCCGATCACCCTGATGCCGGAGCATCACGAGACCACCGCCTCGCTGTGGCGTCAGCTCGTCGGTGGTTCCTATGTGTGGTGGGCGGTCGCCGTCATCGTGGTCTCCGGAACGGTGTCCGCCCGGTCGGCCGACTCTCAACCCGCGGCGGTCAGCGCGGCTCCGGTGCCGGCTACGAGCTAGGCAGCGAGCTCCGCGGCGGGTTGTTTACCCTCCTTGATGTCGGCGGCGTACAGATCGACGTACTCCTGGCCAGACAGCCGCATCAGCTCGTACATCACCTCGTCGACGACCGCGCGCTCGATGAACCTGTTGCCCTCGAGGCCCTCGAATCGGCTGAAGTCCATCGGCTTGCCGAACTTGACCGTCACTCGCCCGAACCGCCACATCTTGCTGCCCGGCGGGTTGACCCCGTCGGTGCCGATCATTGCGACGGGGATGACTTTCACACCGGTGCGCAGCGCGACCCGCGACAGGCCTGTCTTGCCCTTGTACAGCCGACCGTCGGGCGAGCGGGTGCCCTCGGGATACATGCCGAGCAACTTGCCCCCGGTCAGCAGTCGCTCCGCGGTGAGAAGTGCGGCCTGTGCGGAGTCGGCGTCGGTGCGGTCGATGGGCACCTGCCCGGCCGCGGTGAAGAACCAGCGTTTGAACCAGCCGGACAGGCCGGTGCCCTCGAAGTACTCGGCCTTGGCCAGGAAGGTGATCCGGCGCTTGACCACGAGGGGTAGGTAGAAGCTGTCTGCGACGGCCAGGTGGTTGCTCGCCAGGATGACCGCGCCGTGGTCTGGAACATATTCCAGCCCTTCGACTTTAGGCCTGCCCAGCAAAGACAGCAGAGGGCCCATGAAAATGTATTTGAATAGCCAATACCACATGGACCCTCCCGAATTGGAGCGCACCCGACGGGTGCTTGGCGACAACTCTACCGGTCACTCCTCGATGGTGACCGGGATGTGCTGATACCTGGTTGGGCCCGACGGCGGTGGTTCGTCGGGCGGCGGTTCGTCCGGTCCCGGCGACGTCTCGATGTCTTCGACCATCGCCCGCACGACGGTCAGCAGCGCCACGCTGTGTTCGGCGATGACGGTCAGCATCGGGTGTTGCTCTCCGCTCACCAACGCCGCCAGCGCGCACACCGGGCACCACACCTGCTGGCATTTGCCGGGGCCGTCGCCACCCGCCGCGGCCGCCGCAGCTGCCCGCACGGCGGGATCGAGCCGGTCCAGGATCATCTGCGCCAGCTGCCGCAACTCGGGCCCAGGATCGGGGTGAGAACCGTTCATGACGGCCACACCTCCGGATCGGGTCGAAATCGCACGGTCAACTCACTGCCTTTGAGCTGGGCGTCCATCACGATGCATCGGCGCAGGACGGATGCCAGCCGAACCCGGCGCCTCATGCCGCCGGCGCCGATGATCAAGTCGTCGTCGACCCGGCCCAGGGTGAGTGCGCTGGAGTCGACCTGAGGCAACTCTAGCCGCAACCGATAGACCGCATCCAATCCCGAGCCGGACTCGCGATCGACCACCGGCCGCACCGGGCCGGGCGGCGGGGACCCGTCGCGCCTGCGGGCGGATTCGAGCAGTTCGCCCAGCGCCTTGGGGCCGATGGGCTCGCCGGCCAGGTGCGGCACCAGGACCAATTGCACATCGCCGATGGTGGCGTCGAGCTCCTCGAGGACCGCCTGCTGTTCGGAGATTCGTTCGGCGTACCAGTCGAATGCGGGGTGCTCGGGCAGGTTGCGGTACTCATACGAATCGTCTTGCACCAAAATCTGATTGACGAGCAGCTCGTCGACACGCACGCCCATCAACGCGAGGGAGCCCAGGGTGCGCGCGGCCTCCGCGGCCACCACCCGTTCGGCAGTGAGTACCAGGTGTGCGCTGACCCACGTCTCCGTCGGTGAGCAGGCCGGTCAGCTCGCCTGTGCCCGCGTCGATGCGCTCCATCAGTTCGACGATCGCCGCCGAGCGCGCGTCGTCGGCGGCCGAGCTCAACCTGCGGTGACGCGGCCAGGTCCGCTCCAGGTACAGGCCGAACGTCGCGGGCAGCGTCAGCATCCGCAGCGCGTCGGCCGTCGAAGCGCAGTCGACGACGACGTGGTCCCACTCCCCAGACTTCGCCAGCTCACCCACCTCGTGCAGGCCGAGCACCTCTTGTACACCCGGTAGCGCCGAAAGCTCTTCTGGGGCAACCTGTCCCAGATCCGACTCGTCGAATTTGGCCGACAGCAGCCCGGCGACCTCGCTCCAGCGCGCTTCCAACAGCGCCAGCGTGTCCATCGCCAGCGCGTCGAGGAAGCCGCCACCGGCATCCGCGTCGTCGGCGAGTACCCGAGTCGGCTCACGGTGTCCGGTCGGAACGACCGGCGTGCCCAGCACGTCGCCGAGCGAGTGCGCCTGGTCGGTGGACACCACAAGCACCCGCAGGCCGCTTTGCGCGTCGCGCACCGCGGTCGCGGTCGCCAGCGTCGACTTACCTACCCCGCCCTTGCCAACGAAGAGACTGATCCGGGCGTGGGTCGGCGCGGGAGATTCACTCAGCCTCGACTCGTTTCTTGAGGTCCTTCAATGCAGTGTCGGTCAGTCGGCGCTCGGCCTTGCGTTTCAGCAGGCCGATCATCGGAATGACCAGATCGACAGACAATTCATAGGTGACTTCGGTGCCAGATCCCTTGGCCGCCAAGTGGTATGCACCCTCGAGCGACCGCAGCAGCGAGCTCGACACCAGCTTCCACGTCACCGAGCCGCGGTCGGGCGGCCAGTCGTATGCCAGCACCATGGTGTCCTTGAGCACCGCGGCGTCCAACACCAATCGTGCCGTCTTCGGGTAGCCCTCGTCGTCTGCCTCCAGAACCTCGGTCTCCTTGTACTCGGCGACCCAGTCGGGATAGGAACCGATGTCGGCGATGACGTCCATCACCGTCGAAGGATCGGCATCGATGTAAATCGTCTGCGCCGTCTTGTCCGCCACGTAGTACTTCCCCTGATCGCCTCTGCTCGACGGATAGAAAATCTACCCGTCCCCGCTGGGTCTGACCCAGTATCAGGCCAGCGGGGGCATCCCCACCGGCCGCGACGCCTCCAGCGTCTGCTTCAGCTCGAACGACATCTTCTTGCCCGCAACCCTGCGCTGATGGTTCAGCTTGGCCAGGTTCATCTTTGCCAGCTGCCACGCCGCCACCCCCGACGGCTCGGCGTGCAGGAAGTAATGCAGGATCACGCCGTCGAGCGAAGGCTCCAGCCACACCTCCATGGTTCCGGTCAGCGCACCGTTGACCGTCCATCTATGGCCTACGGGCCCGCGGTCCTCGACAACCGTCAAGTGCAGATCGGGCCACCAGCGCCGCCAGCTCGCCGGGTCCGCGATCGCGTTTCCGACCGCCTCCGGGTCAGCCGCCACGAACGTCTGGTCGGCGACTTGGATGCTGTTCATCGCCACTAGCTTCACATATGACGCCCCAGCGGCCCCCCGGGGCCGACTAGGCTGGTCCGGCAATGCCGCTACCACCCTCGGAGGCGAAGACCGTGCGCGAGATCAGTGTTCCCGCATCGTTTGAAGTCGGCGAGCACGACAACATCGTCAGCTCTGTCTACTCGCACGAGCGCGACGACCCCGACCACGTGATTTTCCAGCGCCTGATCGACGGCGCGTGGACGGACGTCACAGCGGCCCAGGCCGCAGGCCAAATCCGTTCGGCAGCACTGGGATTGATCGCCGATGGAGTCAAGCCGGGTGATCGTGTGGCGATATTGTCGGCGACCCGATACGAGTGGCCGATCCTCGACTTCGCGATCCTGTCCGTCGGTGCGCTCACGGTCCCGATCTACGAGACCAGCTCCGCCGAACAGGTGAAATTCGTTCTCAGCGATTCCGGTGCCGTGGCGATATTCGCCGAGACCGACGCCCACGCCGAGAAAATCGAGGCCTTGGGCGGCGAGCTGCCCGATCTGCGCAAGGTGTACCGGATCGACGGGTCGGGACCGTCGGCCCTTGATGCGCTCGCCGAGGCCGCCAAGTCGGTGGACGCAGGCGAACTGGATGCCCGGCTGGCCGGCATCAAGGTGACCGACCCCGCCACGCTGATCTACACCTCGGGAACCACCGGCAGGCCCAAGGGCTGCCAGCTGACCCATTCCAACCTGGTGCACGAGATCCGCGGCGCCAAGGCGTCGTTCCCGACGTTGCTGAAAGAGGGTGAGCGTCTTCTGGTGTTCCTGCCGCTGGCGCACGTGCTGGCGCGCGCGCTCACCATCTCGGCGTTCTCGAACAAGGTGACATTGGGGTTCACCAGCGACATCAAGAACCTGGTGCCGATGTTCGGGGTGTTCAAGCCGACGCTGGTGGTTTCGGTGCCACGTGTGTTCGAGAAGGTCTACAACACCGCCGAGCAGAACGCCCGCAACGACGGCAAGGGCCGGATCTTCGAGATCGCGGTCAACACCGCCATCGAGTGGAGCCAGGCGCAGGACGACGGCGGGCCGGGTCTGCTGGTGCGCGCCAAGCACGCGGTGTTCGACCGGCTGGTCTATGGCAAGCTGCGCGCCGCGCTCGGTGGCGCTTGTCATGCCGCGATCTCCGGTGGTGCGCCGCTGGGTGCACGGCTCGGCCACTTCTACCGCGGCGTCGGGCTCACCATCTACGAGGGATACGGCCTGACCGAGACCAGCGCGGCGATCACGGTGAACCAGATCAACGCGCTGAGGGTCGGCTCGGTGGGAAAGCTGTTGCCGGGCAACAGCATGCGGCTGGGCGATGACAACGAGCTGTTGGTGCGCGGCGGCGTGGTGTTCGCCGGCTACTGGCACAACGAGGAGGAGACGAAAGCCGTCTTCTCCGACGGCTGGTTCCACACCGGCGATCTCGGTGCCATCGACGACGAGGGCTTCCTCACGATCATCGGCCGCAAGAAGGAAATCATCGTCACCGCCGGCGGCAAGAACGTCGCGCCCGCCATCCTCGAGGACCGGCTGCGCGCCCATCCGCTGATCAGCCAGGCGATGTGCGTCGGTGACGCCAAGCCGTTCATCGCCGCACTCATCACGATCGACCCCGAGGCGTTCCCGGGGTGGAAGCAACGCAACGGCAAGAACGCCGACGCGACGGTGGCCGACCTGGCCGACGATCCGGACCTCGTCGCAGAGATCGATCTGGCCGTCAAGGAAGCAAACCAGGCGGTGTCGAAGGCCGAAGCCATCCGCAAGTTCAGCATCCTGCCTGTCGACTTCACCGAGGACACGGGCGAGCTGACGCCGACGCTGAAGGTCAAGCGCAAGGTGGTGGCGGAGAAGTTCGCCTCCGACATCGAGGACTTGTACAGCTGACCGCAAGAATGTAGGGAAACACCCGATTCATCGGGGGCATCCCTGCGCTTAGCGTAAGCCCATGAAAACCGTGTTCGCCGCCGCGGCCACACTGTCGGCCACGACGATTCTGACCGGGCCGCTCGCGGCGGCAACCCCGATGGTCCCGCTGGCCCCTGCCGACTGCCAGAGCTACCAATTCTCTGGGCTGGGCCAAATCATCGAGGATGACGGCCCGGACCTCTTCACCGGGTGGGGTCCTGACGGCAGATCGGGCGCCGTCAACACCCGGGACGGGCTCCCCGTGCCCAACCGCCCCGACATGAGTGTGCCCGCGGGCACGCCCATGAACGGGACTATCAGGGGCGGCATCGACGGCCGTCAGGTCAAGTTCACTGTCACCTGGGATGACGCCGGAGGCATCACTGGCACGACCGACGCGTTCTATGGCCAGGTCTACAGCGAGACCGACGTCAGGGGTGAGCTGGCACGCGCGAACACCCAATGGGCGAGCGACAAATGGCACTGGCAGGGCGAGGTCAAGTGCAGCGATCCTGCGGCGGCCGCTGCGAATAAGCCTCCGACCCAGGCCACCGTCGATGTCGCGACGGACATCTACGACAAGCCCGACGGCAAGGGGCAGAAAATTGGCACCCTGTACCCCGGTGAAGTGCATCCACTGATGGAGCCTTGCCATGACGACTGGTGTCGCGTCGGCGCAATCGAACTCGGCGGCTACGAAGGACTGCCGAATGGCACGGCCTGGGTCTACACCAAGGGCTATATCACGCTCTCCTGATTGCTAGCCGCTCAGCAGAGCCCGCAATCGCGCGGCCTGGTAGCGCCACTGCCACCTGTCGACGGCCCAGCGCCGACCGGCCGCCCCCATCTGAGCTCCACGCTCCGGGTCGGCGAGTATTTCGCTTACCGCAGTGGCGATTTCGTCGGCGTCGCTGCCGTTGACGACGCGACCCGTTTCGCCGTCCAGCACGGTCTCCGGAGCACCGCCCGATCGGCCCGCGACCACCGGCACACCGGTTGCCGACGCCTCCAGGTAGACGATGCCGAGGCCCTCGACGTCAAGGCCGGCGCCGCGGGTGCGGCACGGCATCGCGAACACATCGGCCATCGCGTGGTGGGCGGGCAGTTCGGCGCCGGGCACACCACCGGTGAAGACCACATGCTCGGTGACCCCCACTTCGCGAGCGAGCCGGTGCAGCGTGTCCTGGTAAGGCCCGCCGCCGACAATGACCAGCATGGCCCCCTCGACGCGGTCACGGACGGCAGGCAGAGCCCGGATCAGCATGTCCTGCCCCTTGCGGGGTACCAGCCGCGACAGGCACACGATGACCGGTCGTTCACCCAGCCCGTACCGCGACCGCATCTCGGTGCGGGCGGCCGGGTCCGGCGCGAACCGGTCGGTGTCCACGCCCGGCGGCACGTATTCCAGCGCGGCGCGCGGCCCGAACGCCGACGCGAACCGGCCCCGCGTGTAGCGGCTGACATAGGTCACGACATCGGTGCCGTCACCAATGCGGCGCAGCGCACCGCGCGCCACCGGCAGCATCGACCAACCCACCTCATGGCCGTGCGTGCTGGCGATGACCCGGCCCGCGCCTGCGCCGCGCGCCCTTGGCGCCAGTAACGCCAACGGGGCCGCCGCGCCGAACCACACCGTCTCGATGTCGTTGCGCGCGATCAGCGCCCGCATCCGATCGTCCACCCCCGGGCTCGGCAGCATCAGCGTGGTCGGGTGGCGCACCACCTCGTAGCCGCGGGCTCGCGCCTTTTCGTCGAACTCCTCGCAGCCCTTCCACTTCGGCGCGTACACCGTCAGCGTGAACGTGTCGGTCTCCGTCAACTGGCCGACGAGCTCGTGGAGATACGACTGGATTCCTCCGCGCCGTGGCGGAAAGTCGTTGGTAACCAAGAGGACCCGGGTCATGGCGGACCAGCAAGCCAGCGCCGCCAGTCGGTCAGCACCTGCCCGAGGTCGGCGCCGAGCGTCGCGGAGACGGCCGTCTCGACGTCGGCGTGGGCCGGCCCGCAGGCCCGTTCGTACAGGCGCCGCAGTGTCGCCGTCCCGTAGCGGTCGGCGACGAAGCGGGTGAACCACCAGGCGCGGTCGTAGGCGAGCGTGCGGGTCGCACCCTCGGTGTCCAGGTCGGCGTCCGTCGGCAATTGCGCGAGGCCGCCGGCCTGAGCCGGCCCGGGCCGCGGTGTTGCGGGCCGCGCCACGAAGTCGGCGACGCCTTCGGTCAGCCACCGCGGAGCGTCGGGCGCGGTGTCCGCGCGGGCCGCGTAGTGAAAAAGCTCGTGGCGCAGCACAATTCGCAGTGCTGCATCGCTCATCGCGGCGGCCCCAGGCGCGAGCACAATCCGCTTGCTGGTGGTCGCAGCGGCGATATCGGGTCCGCCGCCGACCAATGCACGGAACTGCTCGTCGGATGCGGTGGCCACGACGACGATGTCGCGGGGCCAGTCAGCCCCCCAGAACGCGGTCACGGCGCGGGCGGCGTCGTCCATTTCGCCGGAGACCCGGGCCAGCAGCGGTCGCGTCTGCGGTCCGCCCAGATTCATCAACTCGACCGTGCGGCCGTCGGAGAGCGCGACGGTGCTCGACGCCGGTGAGGACGTCGTCGGCGTTGCCGTGGGAGCGGGCGCGCCGGGCGCCGAGGGGCGCCCGGCGATGAGCGTCACAGCGACGATCAGCTCGACGGTCAGCAGCAGGCCCAGCAGTGGACGGCTCAGTACCGGCGCACGTTGTGGATCGGGGCGTTGTTCATCGGCGCCACCTGCACCGGCGTGCCGTAGGTGGACGCATGCACCATCATCCCGTCGCCGATGTAGATCGCGGCGTGCGACGCGTCGGAGTAGTACGTGATGACGTCACCCGGCTGCATCTGTGACATGTCCACGGCCTGGCCGCCGCGGGCCAACGCCTGGCTGGAGTGCGGCAGCGATATGCCCGCCTGCTGGAACGCCCACATCACCAGGCCCGAGCAGTCGAACTGGTTGGGCCCGGAACCACCCCACGAGTACGGCGAACCGACCCTGGTCAGCGCGGCCTGGACCGCGGCGACGCCCTCGCCCGGGGCCGCCTCGGGAGCGACTGCGCCCTCCGGCGGTGCGGTGTCGCCCGGTGGGATGCCGCCCGGCGGCGCGGCCACGATCGCGGGGTCGTCCGGCGCAGGCGGGGCCGCTTCAGGCAGAGGCGGTGGAGGCGGAAGAGCGGCAAGCGCTTCTCGCTGGTTCGGCGTCAGCGCCAGGTACTGGGACTTGACCACGGCCATCTGGACCTGCAGCTGGCTCTGCTTCGACTGAAGGTCGGCGCGCACCGCTGCGGCCTGCTCCGCCGCGGTCTTTGCGTTGGCGGCCGACTGGGCGGAGGCCGCCTCGGCCGCCGACGCGCGCTCGCTGACCGTGCGGTAGCTGCGCATCTGCGCCGACATCTCGGCGGCCATCACCCGCTGCACAGACAGTTGCTCAATGAGGCGCTGGGGCGAGTCGGCAGTCAGCATCGCATCCATGCCGCTGGTCCTGCCGCCCATGTACTGAGCTGCAGCAAATTTATCGACCGACATCTGGAAAGTTGCTAGCTCAGATTTCGCCTGGTCGACCGTCGCCTGATCAGCCACATGCTTCGCCTCGGCGTCGTGCTGCACCGCCAGCTTGTTGTTCAGGTCGAGCTGCGCCGAATGCATCGCTTCGGTGGTCCGCTCGGCCTGCCGCGATAGTTCGTTGAGCTTTGCCATCGCGTCATCGGCGGGGTCAGCGTGCACACTGGCGGCAAGCACGCCTCCAAAGATTGCCAGTCCCGATATCGCACATATGACGGGTCGCCTAACTCCGCGCGTGATCCGCTGCATACGGTCGTGCGTCAAGATTTTGCGTCCTCAAACTGCCGTTGGCGAGCCGCCCGGAACTGTCTTAGGTCTCAGACAGGTTACGAAACGGCATCAGCCTTGTCCAAACAAGAGACGCAAATTTAACAGCCTCTCAGAGTTTTTCGGCCCCGCCCGCGATGCGTGGCGTGTCGCTAGGCCACCACCCCGGGGTCACCGTGGCGGTGGATCGGGACGAGTCGTAGTCGAGGCGCCAGCCCTGCCTCGGCGAGCACCTCCAATGCGACCCGCTCGTCTTCCAGCAGAGTCTGGGGCACGCCCAGCAACACGCTCACGACACAGTCCTTGCACCCGGGGCCCCGCACCGCGCAGTCGTCGCAATCGATGGTGACCGAGCCGGTGGAGGAATCATCCCTGTCCGGCTGCTCGGTTTCGTCCATCTGACCGTCCTCTCGATCGGTGTTAGCCGCACCATAACGACCACCACCGACAAGCCAGCGTGGCAACGCAACGCTGTCGGTCCCAGTGCTTACCTTCAGCGCATGGGCCGGCTGAGCTTCGCCAACGTCGAACAGCTGTCTTTCGACCTGGCGTCGGTGTCCCTGCGGGAGACCACGTTCGTCGTGGTCGACCTCGAGACGACCGGAGGCCGTGCGACCTCCGACGGCGACGACTTCGACGCCATCACCGAGATCGGCGCGGTCAAGGTGCGCGGCGGTGCGGTGCTCGGCGAACTGGCCACGCTGGTCGACCCCGGCCGCAGCATTCCGCCGCAGATCGTTTCGCTCACCGGCATCACCTCGGCCATGGTGTGCAACGCGCCCAAGATCGACACGGTGCTTCCCGCATTCCTCGAATTCGCCCGCGGCGCAGTGCTGGTCGCGCACAACGCCGGATTCGACATCGGATTCCTGCGGGCCGCCGCCGAGCGCTGCCAGATCGCCTGGCCGCGCCAACCGGTGCTCTGCACCGTCCGGTTGGCCCGACGGGTGCTCACCCGCGACGAAGCTCCCAGTGTCCGGCTGTCGGCGTTGGCCCGGCTGTTCGGCGCGGCCACGACACCGACGCACCGGGCGCTCGACGACGCGCGAGCCACCGTCGACGTCCTGCACGGCCTGATCGAGCGGGTCGGCAACCAGGGCGTACACACCTACACCGACCTGCGCTCGTATCTGCCCGACGTGTCGCCCGAGCAGCGCCGCAAGCGGGTGCTCGCCGCGCACCTTCCACATCGACCCGGTGTCTACCTGTTCCGCGGCCCCGCCAACGAAGTGCTCTATGTCGGAACCGCGGTGGATCTGCGGCGACGGGTCAACCAGTACTTCAACGGCACGGACCGCAGGCCACGCATGAAGGAGATGGTGGCGCTCGCCACGGCCGTCGACCACGTCGAGTGTGCACACGACCTCGAGGCAGGCGTCCGCGAGCTGCGGCTGCTGGCGGCGCACGCCCCTCCGTACAACCGCAGGTCGAAATTTCCGCAGCGCTGGTGGTGGATCGTACTGACCGACGAGGCGTTTCCGCGGTTCTCGATCGTCCGCCAACCGAAAGGCGACAGCGCCGTAGGGCCGTTCCGGTCCCGCGCCGACGCCATCGAGACGGCCGACCTGCTGGCCCGGTTCACCGGCATGCGCACCTGCACCACCCGGATCGCGCGCTCGGCGCGGCACGGGCCCGCCTGCCCCGAGCGCGAACTGGCACCCTGCCCGGCGCTGCGCGACGTCGCGGCCGCCGAGTACGCGACGGCGCCGTGGCGCGCGGCGGCCCTGATCGACGGCGTCGAGGACGATGCGTTGGCGGCGGTGCTGTCCCACATCGGCGAGTTGGCGGAGGCCAACCGTTACGAGACCGCCGCGCGCCTGCGCGACCATGCCGCGGCCGCGATCGACGTGCTGTGGCGCGGTCAGCGGCTGCGCGCCTTGACGTCGGTCGCCGAACTCGTCGCCGCCCGACCCGACGGCGAGGGCGGCTGGCACCTCGCGGTGATTCGATGCGGACAGCTCGCGGCGGCAGGCGTCGCGCGCCGCGGTGTGCCCCCGATGCCGGTTGTCGACGCGATCAGCGCTGCGGCACAAGCGATCCTGCCCGTTCCCGCGCCTCTGGGCGGGGCGCTCGTCGAAGAGGTGGCGCTGGTCATGCGCTGGCTGGCCCACCCCGGTGTCCGCATCGTTTCGGCCGAACCGGGCTGGGCCACGTCGGTGGGGTCGGCAGGCAGGTGGGCGGCGTGGGCGGCGTCGGCCCGGTCCGCGCGCCTTGCCGCCGAGCAGAGCCCACGCGCAAGCTGGGGAACGCTCGACGCGTCAAACCTGCTGGCTGAACCGCACCCAACGCGCGAGCAGCTGTTCGGCCGCCCCGGAGTCGATCGCCTCGACGGCCCGGCTCAGGCCGGACTCCCACGCAGACAGCCATTCGGCGCCGCTGGATAGCCCGGCGTGGGCCACCATCGCGCCGGCCGCGTTGAGGACCACCGCGTCGCGCACCGGGCCGGTGGCGCCGGCCAACACCTCGTGGGCCTCGGCGGCGTTCTTGTCGGCATCGCCGCCCACCAATGCGGACAGCTCGGCGCGGGCGAACCCGAAGCCGGCGGGATCGAACGACAACTTCTCGATGGTGCCCGCCTGCACCCGCCAGATTGTGCTCGTCGTCGTGGTGGTCAGCTCGTCGAGCCCGTCGTCGCCGTGCACCACCAGCACGCTGGAGCGTCTGGTGGCGAACACGCCCGCCATCACCTCGGCCAGGTCGGCCCACGCGCACCCGATCAGCCCTGCGCGTGGTGAGGCCGGATTCGTCAGTGGCCCAAGCAGATTGAATACCGTCGGAACACCGATCTCACGCCGGGCAGCACCGGCGTGCCGGTACGAGGGGTGAAACTGCGGCGCGAAGCAGAAGCCGATACCGACCTCGGCGACACTGCGGGCGACGTCCTCGGGGCCGAGGTCGATGCGCACCCCGAGGGCTTCCAGCGTGTCGGCGCCGCCGCTGCGCGAAGATGCGGCCCGGTTGCCGTGCTTGACCACCGGCACGCCCGCAGCCGCCACCACGATGGCGGCCATCGTCGACAGGTTCACGGTGTTCTGGCCGTCGCCGCCGGTGCCGACGACGTCGACGGTGTCGGTACCTATCACGTCGGTGGGCACCCGGCGCGCGTAGGACAGCATCGTATTGGCCAGTTCGGTCACCTCGGCCGGCGTCGGCTTCTTCATCTTCATCGACACGCCGAAGGCAGCGATCTGCGCCGGCGTGGCGGCACCGGTCATGATCTGGTCCATCGCCCAGCCGGCCTCACCGGTCTTCAGCGGCTGCTGGGTGGTCAACCTGCTCAGGATCAGCGGCCAGGACGGTCCGGCGTCGGAAGAAGTCACGCGGAGATTATGACGAATTGCTCCACCCGGGTGGAGTTGAACAACTACAAAGCGTCATACTTGCCTTGTGACGAGCGCTGTAGGCACCTCGGGAACCGCGATCACGTCGCGCGTACATTCGCTGAACCGGCCCAACATGGTCAGTGTCGGCACCATCGTATGGCTTTCCAGCGAGCTCATGTTCTTTGCTGGACTGTTCGCGATGTACTTCACCGCGCGCTCGCAGGCCGGCGGCAACTGGCCCCCGCCCCCGACCGAGCTGAACCTGGTGCAGGCGGTGCCGGTGACGCTGGTGTTGATCGCGTCCTCGTTCACCTGTCAGATGGGCGTCTTCGCCGCCGAGCGCGGCGACGTGTACGGGCTGCGGCGCTGGTATGTCATCACCTTCCTGATGGGCCTGTTCTTCGTCCTCGGACAGGGTTACGAGTACATCCACCTCGTCGCGCACGGAACCACGATCTCCAGCAGTGCGTATGGCTCGGTCTTCTACCTGCCCACCGGTTTTCACGGCCTGCACGTCATCGGCGGCCTCATCGCATTCATCTTCCTGTTGGTCCGCACCACGATGAGCAAGTTCACGCCTGCGCAGGCCACCGCCGCGATCGTCGTCTCGTACTACTGGCACTTCGTCGACATCGTGTGGATCGCCCTGTTCGCCACCATCTACTTCGTTCGATGAGCAGTTCGCCGATGAGAAGGGGTTCGATGACCGGGAAGGCCCTCGGAGCCGGAAGGCCGGCGACGCTGAAGCGCCGTCGGCTTCGTCGGCGACTCTCGGCGGCGGTGCTGCTGTTGATCGGACTGGGGTTTGCGGGCGGCCTGGCGGCCACCCTGACGCCACAGCCCCAGGTGGCCGTCGCCGATGAGTCCGCCTCGGCGTTGCTACGCACCGGTAAGCAGCTGTTCGATACCTCCTGCGTGACCTGCCACGGCGCGAATCTGCAGGGCGTCGCCGATCGCGGGCCCAGCCTGATCGGTGTCGGCGAGGCAGCCGTGTTACTTCCAGGTGTCCACCGGCCGGATGCCCGCGATGCGCGGCGAGGCCCAGGCGCCGCAGAAGCCGCCGCAGTTCGACGAGGCGCAGATCGACGCGCTCGGCGCCTACGTGCAGGCCAACGGCGGCGGGCCGCAGGCGCCCCGCGACGCCAACGGCGCCATCGCGCAGCAGTCGCTGGTCGGCGACGACGTGGCGCGCGGCGGCGACCTGTTCCGGCTGAACTGCGCGTCCTGCCACAACTTCACCGGCAAGGGCGGTGCGCTGTCCTCGGGTAAGTACGCACCGGAACTGACCAACGCCGAGCCGGCGCAGATCTACACCGCGATGCTGACCGGCCCGCAGAACATGCCCAAGTTCTCCGACCGCCAGCTGTCTCCGGAAGAGAAGCGCGACATCGTCGCCTACGTGCGGATGGCCGCGCAGGCGCCTGACCCCGGCGGCTACGGCCTCGGAGGTCTCGGACCCACCACAGAGGGCATGGCCATCTGGATCATCGGGATTGTGGCCATCGTCGCGGTGGCCCTGTGGATCGGAGCCCGCTCATGAGCGACGATATCAAGGGCGCGGACATGCCCACTGACGCCGAACTGGAGTCGATGTCCCGCGAGCAGCTGCTGGAACTCGGCGGCAAACTCGACGGCGTCGAGATCGTCTACAAAGAAGAGCGCTGGCCAGTACAGGGCACCAAGGCCGAGAAGCGCGCCGAACGCTCGGTGGCGAATTGGCTTCTGCTGGGCGGTCTTTCGGGCGTCGCACTGCTGCTGGTATTTCTGTTCTGGCCCTGGGAGTACAAGGGCAAAGCGACACCCGGCCACTGGTGGTACGACCTGGCCACCCCGCTGTACGGGGTGACGTTCGGCGTGTCGATCCTCGCCATCGGCATCGGCGCCGTGCTGTTCCAGAAGAAGTTCATCCCGGAAGAGATCTCCATCCAGGACAGGCACGACGGCAGCTCCCCCGAGCTGCAGCGCAAGACCATCTCGGCCAACCTGAGCGACGCTCTGGACAGCTCGACCATCAAGCGGCGCAAGCTGATCGGGCTGTCGCTCGGCATCGGTCTCGGCGCTTTCGGCGCGGGCACACTGGTCGCGTTCATCGGCGGCCTGATCAAGAACCCGTGGAAGCCTGTGGTCCAGACCGCCGACGGCAAGAAAGCCGTGCTGTGGACGTCGGGTTGGACCCCGAAGTTCAAGGGCGAGACCATCTACATCGCCCGCGCCACCGGAAACGCAGGCCACGGAGCGCCGTTCGTCAAGATGCGCCCCGAGGACCTTGACGCGGGCGGCATGGAAACCGTGTTCCCGTGGCGGGAGTCCGACGGAGACGGCACCACAGTCGAATCACACCACCGGCTCAGCGAGATCGGGATGGGCGTGCGCAACCCGGTGATGCTCATCCGCATCAAGCCCGGCGATATGCACAGGGTCGTCAAGCGGCAGGGCCAGGAGAGCTTCAACTTCGGCGACCTGTTCGCGTTCACCAAGGTGTGCTCGCACCTGGGTTGCCCCTCTTCGCTGTACGAGCAGCAGACCTATCGCATCCTCTGCCCTTGCCACCAGTCGCAGTTCGACGCGCTGCATTTCGCGAAGCCCATATTCGGCCCGGCTGCGCGCGCTCTGGCTCAGCTGCCCATCACGATTGACAAGGACGGGTACCTGGTCGCCAACGGCGACTTCATCGAGCCCGTCGGTCCGGCGTTCTGGGAACGGAAGACAATATGAGTCCGAAACTGCCGAAACCACCGAGCCTCAACGAGATTGCGGCCAGCCAAGGCGACGCGATCGACTCGCGGTACCACCCCGCCGCAGCGGTTCGCAGACAGCTCAACAAGGTGTTCCCCACCCACTGGTCGTTCCTGCTGGGTGAGATCGCCCTGTACAGCTTCATCGTTCTGTTGCTTACCGGCGTGTACCTGAGCCTGTTCTTCGACCCGTCCATGGTCGATGTCACCTACAACGGCGTGTATCAGCCGCTTCGTGGCGTCGAAATGTCAAGAGCTTTCGCATCCACCCTCGATATCAGCTTCGAGGTGCGCGGCGGTCTGTTCGTCCGCCAGGTCCACCACTGGGCCGCACTGCTTTTCGCGGCGTCGATCATGGTCCACCTGGCCCGCATCTTCTTCACCGGCGCGTTCCGGCGGCCCCGTGAGACGAACTGGGTGATCGGCTCGCTGCTGCTCATCCTGGCGATGTTCGAGGGCTTCTTCGGATACTCGCTGCCAGACGACCTGCTGTCCGGGACCGGATTGCGCGCCGCATTCTCGGGCATCACGATGGGCGTTCCGATTATCGGCACCTGGCTGCACTGGGCGCTGTTCGGCGGTGACTTCCCTTGCGGCGGTGTTGGAAACAACTGTGCGATCGGCATCATCATCCCGCGGCTCTACGCGCTGCACATCCTGCTGATCCCGGGCATCATCCTCGCGCTCATCGGTGTACACCTGGCGATGGTGTGGTTCCAGAAGCACACGCAGTTCCCCGGACCAGGCCGCACGGAGACCAACGTCGTCGGCGTTCGGGTCATGCCGGTGTTCGCGGTCAAGTCCGGCGCGTTCTTCGCGATGACGACCGGCATTCTCGGCATCATGGGTGGCCTGTTGCAGATCAACCCGATCTGGCAGCTCGGCCCCTACAAGCCCTCTCAGATTTCGGCGGGCAGCCAGCCCGACTTCTACATGATGTGGACCGACGGCCTCATCCGCCTCTGGCCGGCGTGGGAGTTCTACCCGTTCGGGCACACCATCCCTCAGCCGGTGTGGATCGCTGTGCTCATGGGCCTCGTGTTCACTTTGCTGATCATCTACCCGTTCCTGGAGAAGAGGTTCTCCGGCGACAGAGCACATCACAATCTGTTGCAGCGGCCGCGGGACGTTCCGGTACGCACCGCCGTCGGCGCGATGGCCATCGCGTTCTACATCGTGCTGACATTCGCCTGCATGAACGACATCATCGCGCTGAAGTTCCACATCTCGCTCAACGCGACGACGTGGATCGGCCGCATCGGCATGGTGGTGTTGCCCGCGATCGTCTACTACATCACCTACCGGTGGTGCGTCGGGCTGCAGCGCAGCGACCGCGCCGTTCTCGAGCACGGCATCGAGACCGGCATCATCAAGCGGCTGCCGCACGGCGCCTACATCGAGCTGCACCAGCCGCTGGGCCCGGTCGACGATCACGGCCACCCGATCCCGTTGGAATACCAGGGCGCGGCACTGCCCAAGCGGATGAACAAGCTCGGTTTGGCCGGATCGCCGGGATCCGGCAGCTTCCTGTCCCCCGATCCCGTCGAGCAGCACGAGGCGCTCGCCGAGGCGGAGCACGCCGCAGAACGCAAGGCGCTCACCGCTTTACGCGAGCACCAGGATCGCAATGGGTCGTCCAACGGGTCCAGCAACGGCGAGACGAACGGGCACCACTAGCCGACGGCTAGGACCAGGAGGTGTCCAGCACTTCGTGTAGCTGGCGCAGGTAGAGCCACGGAATGGCCGGCATCGCCAACGTGACGAGGCCCGCGACGACGTAAGCGGCCCAGGAGGGCAGGTCGTGGCCAGCCGCCATCAGGTAGGTGGCGATGCCGATGGCCAGCAACGCCACGCCCATGGCGCATGCGATGACCACAGAACAGCGCAGCCACAGCCGGTCCACCGCGGGCGGCAGGGCGGCGTCGAACGTGCTGATCCCCGAGGCCGCCGGGTAGCCGCCACGTGGCCGGATCGGGTCGGCGACAGGCTGGTAGGAGCGCAGCTTCTGGGTCTGCGGTTCAGCGGCCCGCACCGGGGTCTGCGTGCGTCCGGGGGGCGGCCTGACGCCGCCGCCACGGCTCGGCTGCGGCGGTTCCAGTGCCGTCCTCCGCGCCCGCACCAGCAGGGGGATGGCGCCGATGATCACCAGGGCCGACACGCCGATGACCGTGTAGAGCAGCCAGGGCGTGCCCGATGTGGTGGACGACGCCGGATGGCCTCGGCCGAGATCGACGAGCGCGACCGTGGCGGCCACACCGGATCCGAGCACGGCAAGCCAGATGGCCGCGCACGCGGCCAGCAGAACGCGGTCGACGTTGTCGGCGTTGTCCGCCGTGGCGGCGAACCGCGCGCGGGCCCCAGTGTTGTATGTCATCAGCAGCTTGTCTGTGCGGAGTTGCCGGTATTAGAGGACAGTACGGTGCCGTCGCTGGTCGTGATCGAGCAATTCAGCCTGCTGACCAAGAACAGGCTGGACGCCTGCACCGAACCCACTTCGGACTGTGAGATCGGCGTCACCGTGAGCGACCACGGGATGTAGACGTTGCGTTGCGTGCGGCTGCGGCCAGACGCATCGATATAGGTGACCGTGATGATGTCGCCCGGCGCCTTCGTGCCCGTCACCGAGTAGGTCACCTGGCGCGGTCCCGGACGCGCCGAGCTTGTTGGGGGCGCCGCGGCCGGAGTTGACGCGTCTGCCGGCGGAGGCGGAGGCGCCTCTTCGGCGGGCGGAGGGGGCGGTGACGGCTCCTGCGTCACCGTGACGGTCTCCGGAGGCGGAGGCGGCGGTTCTTCGCTGGAGGGTGGTGGCGGGGGCGGCGGAGGCGGAGGTGGCGTCGTGGTCGTGATCTCGTCCTGCACCGGCGGTGCCGACGTCGTCGTGCTCGTTCCCGGCGTAGCGAGGTTGTCGGAGCCGGTGCCCAGCACCAACATCGACACGGAGACGACGAGGGAGACCGCCGCGATGATCGCCACGATGCCGACCACCCAGGGCCAACGCGGCGGGCGGGCGGTGCCGACGACCTCGGTTCGGTCGTAGTCGTCGTAGTCGTAGAGTTCCGGGTCGGCGGGCACGTACGGGCCGATGGTGATCTGCTCGGACTCGGGCGCCGAATACGCCTGCGAATGAATATCGGTCTGGCCCGTCGCATCCTGGCCTGCCTGGTCCGCGGCTGGCTGCTCGCCCGGTTCCTGGTCCGGGGGGTCCAACCCTTCAGAATCCGGCCCTGGGGGATTCGGCCCGCTCATTTACGCCTATCCTTCTCGACTACTTCATCGGCGCGACAGCAAGCGGCTGACAGCAACCTACAACGGCCCCGGCAACACTACCCAAACCGATGAGCGGATCGAATTCCGCAGCGCAGTAGCTGACCAACTGAAGCCCAGATGTGACCTTCGGCGGTCAGTGCTTCTCGGGGCCGGTGTAGTACTCGAAGACCAGGCCGGCCACCGAGGCGAGCACAAAGCACACACCGGCGACGATAAGCCAGGGCAGCCACAGGGCTGTGCCGACGGCGACCACCGACGCGGACAGCGCGATCATGATCGGCCACCAGCTGTGCGGGGCGTAGAAGCCCAGCTCCCCCGCGCCGTCGCTGATTTCGGCGTCCTCGTAGTCCTCGGGCCTGGTGTCGAGGCGACGCGCGACGAACCGGAAGAACGTGCCGGTGATCAGCGTCAGCCCGGCGGTCATCACCAGCGCGGTGACGCCCGCCCACTCCACACCGCCCTGCTGGAACAGCTGCGTGAGCGTGGCGTAGACCACGGCCGCCAGAACGAAGAAACCGGTCAGGAACTCGAAGATCCTGGCTTCGATGTGCATCAGATCCCTACTTGCTCGCCTGGGGAGCCCCGGCCTGCTCACCGCGGCGGGTGTCGAACGGATGGGTGGTGACTGCTGTCGGCGGCTGGTTGATCGCCACGAGCGCCTCGGCGTTCGTCTTACCGGCGATGCGCTGCTGCAGATACGCCTTGAAGTCGTTGGGCTCGACCACCCGCACCTCGAAATTCATCATCGAGTGATAAGTGCCGCACATCTCGGCGCAGCGACCGACGAACGCGCCGGTCTTGGTGATCTCACTGACCTGGAAGATGTTGTCGGAGTTGTTCGGAATCGGGTCGGGCATCACGTCGCGCTTGAACAGGAACTCCGGCACCCAGAACGCGTGGACCACGTCGGCTGAGGCGATCTGGAACTCGATGCGCTTGCCGACGGGGAGCACCAGCACGGGGATCTCGGTGCTGGTGCCCAACGTCTCGACCTTGTCGAAGTTCAGGTAAGACCGGTCTTCGGGGTTCTTGCCTGCGATCACACCGAATTCTCCGCCGTGCTCGCCCTGCAGGCCTTCCGGTCCCGATGCCACGGCCATCTTGCGTGCGGGGTCGGCGCCGTCGTAGTCGAGGGTTCCGTCGCCGAAGTCGACCTTCTGGTAGCCGAACTTCCAGTTCCACTGGAAGGCGGTGACGTCGACCACGACCTCGGGGTTGGGGTCCTTGTGCAGCATCTTCTCCTGCACGACAACAGTGAAGTAGAACAGCACCGAAATGATCAGGAACGGCGTCACGGTGAGCACCAGCTCCAGCGGCATGTTGTAGCCGAACTGGCGAGGAAGCTCGGTGTCGCCCTTCTTGTGCCGGTGGAACGCCGAGGCCCAGAAGATCAGACCCCACACGATCACGCCGACGACAAGGGCGGCGATAAGCGATCCGATCCACAGCTCACGGTTGAGGTGCGCCTGCGGCGTGATGCCTTCCGGCCAGCCCAGGCCCAGAGCTTCCGACCAGCTACACCCGCTGAGAAGCAGCGCAGCCCCACCAAGGACGACTGCCAACGCCGCTCTCCGCACTCGGCGAGGTGTCACGTCGGCGCCTCCTAGAACTCGGATTGACTCGGCGAATACTACGCAGCGTAGACCACGCTGCAGGGGTGGAGCGAAGCGACCGGGGAATGACACAGGTGCCGGTCTCGACACACCTCGGCCATTCGGCATACTGGCGCGGTGTGCGGACTGCTGGCCCTGCTGACCGACCCGTCCGCCGTCGTATCCACGGCTCTGGTCGAGGCCGTGTCCGGCTCCTCGCACCTGATGCGCCATCGCGGCCCGGACGAGCCCGGCACCTGGCATGACGACGACGTGGTTCTGGGTTTCAACCGGTTGTCCATCATCGACATCGCGCACAGCCATCAACCGTTGCGCTGGGGGCCGACCGAATCGCCCGACCGCTACGTCCTCGTCTTCAACGGCGAGATCTACAACTACCTCGAGCTGCGGGAGGAACTGTCCGCCGCTCACGGCGCGACGTTTCACACCGACGGCGACGGCGAGGCGATCATCGCCGCCTACCACTATTGGGGCACCGAGGCACTGAACCGGCTTAGAGGCATGTTCGCGTTCGCGCTGTGGGACACCGTAGAGCGCGAATTGTTCTGCGCACGCGACCCGTTCGGCATCAAACCGCTGTTCATGGCCACCGGGACGGCGGGCACGGTGGTGGGCAGCGAGAAGAAATGCCTGCTCGCGCTCGCCGACGAACTGGGCATCGACGTCGGCATCGACGAACGCGCGGTCCAGCACTACACGGTGCTGCAGTACGTGCCGGAGCCCGAGACGCTGCACCGCGGCGTGCGACGACTGGAGTCCGGCAGCTATGCCCGCGTGCGGCCGGGCGGCCGACCGGAGGTGACCCGTTACTTCACGCCGCAGTTCGCCGCCGTGCCCTTCGCCGCGGGTAGCGAACAGAGCCGTTACGACGAGATCACCGCAGTACTCGAGGACTCGGTCGCCAAGCACATGCGCGCCGATGTCACCGTCGGCGCTTTTCTGTCCGGCGGTATCGACTCCACCGCGATCGCCGCGCTGGCGATGCGCCACAACCCGCGGCTGATCACCTTCACCACCGGATTCGAGCGGGAGGGCTTCTCGGAGGTCGACGTGGCGGTGGCGTCGGCCGAGGCGATCGGCGCCAGGCACGTCACCAAGGTGGTGAACCAGGCCGAATTCGTCTCCGCCCTACCCGAAATCGTCTGGTATCTCGACGAACCGGTCGCCGACCCAGCGCTGGTGCCGCTGTTCTTCATTGCCCGCGAGGCACGCAAGCACGTCAAGGTCGTGCTGTCCGGCGAGGGCGCCGACGAGCTCTTCGGTGGATACACGATCTATCGGGAGCCGTTGTCGCTCAAGCCTTTCAACTATCTCCCCCGGCCACTGCGCCGGTCGATGGCGAAGGTCTCTGCACCCCTGCCCGAGGGCATGCGCGGAAAGAGCCTGCTGCACCGAGGCTCGCAGACGCTCGAGGAGCGCTACTACGGCAACGCGCGCAGCTTCTCCGACGCGCAACTTCAGGCGGTGCTCACCGGATTCCGGCCCGAGTGGACGCACACCGACGTCACCGCGCGGGTATACGCCGAATCAACGGGCTGGGATCCGGTCGCGCGGATGCAGCACATCGACCTGTTCACCTGGCTGCGCGGCGACATTCTGGTGAAGGCCGACAAGATGACCATGGCAAACTCGCTCGAGCTGCGGGTGCCCTTCCTCGATCCCGAGGTGTTCGCGGTGGCCTCGCGGCTGCCGCTGGAGGCGAAGATCACCAGGGCGACCACGAAGTTCGCGTTGCGTCGCGCGCTGGAGCCGATCGTGCCCGCGCACGTGCTGAACCGCCCGAAACTCGGCTTCCCGGTGCCGATCCGGCACTGGCTGCGGGCAGGCGAGCTGATGGACTGGGCCTATGGCATGGTGGCGTCGTCAGGCGCGGGCGACCTGGTCGACACGAACGCGGTCCGCACAATGCTCGACGAACATCGCAGCGGCGCAAGCGATCACAGCCGGCGGCTGTGGACGGTGCTGATCTTCATGCTGTGGCATGCGATCTTCGTCGAGGGCAGTGTCACGCCCCAGATCAAGGAGCCGACCTACCCCGTCCAGCTCTAGGCCAGGGCCTCCGAGATCTCCGCGCCGGCGTCCGCGCCATAGGCGTCGGCCAGCCGCTTGATGCCCGCATCCTTGTCCCAGCGCCACTCCTGCGGGCCCGGCGCCTCGAGTACCAGGGTCGCGACCAGGGATGCCAGCTGGGCTGCCCGCTCGATGGACAGGCCCTTGTCGCGGCCGGTCAGGAAGCCGGCACGGAACGCGTCTCCGATGCCGGTGGGGTCCTCCTTGTGCGTTTCGGGAACCACGTCGACATGGATGAAGGTGCCGTCGCGGCCGACGATGTCGACGCCCTTCTCGCCCAGCGTGGTGACGCGCATCTGGATCTGTCGCATCACCTCGGCTTCCGACCAGCCGGACTTCTGCAACAGCAGGTCCCATTCGTAGTCGTTCGTGAACAGGTACGTCGCACCGTCGATCAGTGCGCGAATCTGCTCGCCGGTGAGCCGGGCCAGCTGTTGCGACGGGTCGGCGGCGAACGCCAGCCCGAGCGCGCGGCACTCCTCGGTGTGCAGGAACATCGCGTCGGGGTCGTTGGCTCCGACGATCACGAGATCCGGTGTGCCCCTTCGTGATACCACCTGGGCCAGCTTGATGTCACGGGCTTGCGACATCGCACCGGGATAGAACGACGCGATCTGGGCCATGTTCTCGTCTGTCGTGCAGACGAAGCGGGCGGTGTAGGCGGACTCGGACACCAGCACGCTGTCGCAGTCCACGCCGTGCGAGGTGAGCCACCCGCGGTAGTCGTCGAAGTCCTTGCCCACAGCGCCGACCAGTGTCGGGTCTCCGCCGAGAATGCCGATCGCGTAGGCCATGTTGCCTGCCACCCCGCCGCGGTGGATGACGAGGTCGTCCACCAGGAAGCTCACCGATATCTTCTGCAGGTGTTCGGGCAGCAGACCTTCGGAGAACTTGCCCGGAAACCGCATGAGATGGTCGGTCGCGATCGACCCGGTTACCGCGATGGTCACGAAACGTCACCCTTCAATTAATTTAAGCCGGCTAGATAATCTTACCCAGCCTAACGGTCCCGTCGGTGTCGGGCGGTCTACGCTAACCTGCGTACATGGCTGGTCCGTATCCGCCCCAATACGGTGCTGGGCCGCTCGGTCCTCCCCCGCCCTACCCGGGCCCACCGCAGCCGTATCCCGACAATCCCGTTGCGCCGTCGGCATATCCGGGGATGCTGCCCCCACCCATTCCGTATCCGAAGCGCAGGAAATGGCCCGTGGTCGTCGGAGCCTTGGCCGCCGTGGCGGTCATCGCGGCCGCGGTGGCCACGACCGCTTTCGTGATGCGCTCCAACCACGACTCACCCGCAGGGTCGTTGACGACGGCATCGGCCAAATCGGCGATCCAGGACTATCTGGACGCGCTGGAGCGTGGCGATGTCCAGACGATCGCCCGCCACACCCTGTGCGGGCTGTTCGACGCGGTCAAGGAACGCCGGTCAGACCTCGCGCTGGCGGATCTGAGCAGTGACGCGTTCCGCAAGCAGTTCGCCAAGGCGGACGTGACGTCCATCGACAAGATGGTCTTCTCGTCGCCCTACCAGGCGCAGGTGTTGTTCACCATGGACGTGACCCCCGCAGGCAGCCGCATCCAGCCACCGCCGCAGAAAGCGGAACAGGGCGTGGCTCAGGTTCTCGCCCAGGACAACGAGGTCCTGGTGTGTTCGTACCTGCTGCGCACAGGCGGCCAGTACTAGGTCAGTTGAACGAATCCCCACACGCGCACGATCCCGTCGCGTTGGGGTTGTCGATGGTGAAGCCCTGCTTCTCGATGGTGTCGACGAAGTCGATCGTGGCGCCCTGGATGTAGGGGGCGCTCATCCGGTCGACGGTCAAGTTGACCCCGCCGAACTCCGTGGTCAAATCGCCGTCGAGGGTCCGGTCATCGAAGAAGAGGTTGTAGCGCAGGCCTGCGCATCCGCCCGGCTGGACGGCGATCCGCAGCGCCAGGTCGTCACGGCCTTCTTGGTCCAGCAGCGCCTTGGCCTTCGCGGCCGCGGCGTCCGTCAGGACCGCGCCATGGGTGGCGGTGCTGGTCGCCGACTCGTCCTGAACAGTCATTGCGTCTCCCTGAATGGCTCTTGTTGCAGGCCTCTAACGGCCCACCTGGTCAACGGTACCTTGTTATCCCGCTATTCCCGAGTTGGTCCGCGACGACTTCCGCCAACCCGGCCAGCTGGTTGGCCGCGTCGTCTATGGCCAACTGCACCGATCCGGCGTGGTCGGCAATCGAATGCGCGGCCGTGATACCCGCTGCGTGCAGCGCCGCGCCGCCCAGAGTCACCTGACCCGCCAGCACCAGCACCGGTGTGCCGCGCGCCGCGCCCGCCAGCGCGCTGACGACTTTGCCGTGCAGGGACTGGTCGTCGAATCGGCCCTCGCCGGTGATGACGAGTTCGGCCGTGGCGACGTCGTCGGCCAGCCGGGTGTGCTCGGCGATCACGGTGGCCCCCGATTCGCGGCTGCCGCCCAGCGCCAGCAGGGCGGCCCCGATGCCGCCCGCGGCCCCCGCGCCCGGCTGGTCGCTGATCGCTCGCCCGGCCGCGGCGTCGAGCTCTTCGGCCCATCCGGCCAGCCGCCGCTCCAGCACCAGCACAGTGTCGTCGTCGGCGCCCTTCTGCGGGCCGAACACCCGCGCCGCTCCCATCGGCCCGAGCAGCGGGTGCTCGACGTCGGTGGCGGCGATGAGTTCGACACCGGCCAGCAGCGCCTGCGCGCTATCCAGGCCGCCGAGCGCTTCGACCAGGCCGCGGCCGCCGTCGGTGCAGGCGCTGCCACCAAGCCCGACCACGATGCGGCCCGCACCCGCGTCGACGGCGGCCGCGATGAGCTGTCCGACCCCCCTGCTGTGCGCCGCTACCGCGGTCTGCACGGTCGGCGGACCCCCGAGCAGCGCCAACCCGCAGGCTTGCGCGCATTCGATATAGGCGGTGCGCGGCCCGGCTTCGTCGTACACCCAATCGGCGTCGACCTCGGCGCCCAGCGGACCACTGACCCGCAACGTGCGCCGCTCACCGAAGCGCCCTGCCAGCACGTCGATGAAACCAGGGCCGCCGTCGGACTGCGGGGCCAGCTTGAGATCGTCGTCAGGGCGGGCCCGCCCCCAGCCGTCCGCGATCGCCTGTGCCGCCTGCACCGCGGTGAGGCTGTCGCCGAAGCAGTCCGGGGCGATCAGCACGCGGAGGCCGTCCGAGCCGGTCATCCCAGCAGATTATGCTGGCAGGCGTGAACCTGCTGGGCCGCAAGAAGGACAACCCGCCATCCGACGGCAGCGAAGCCGCCGATGCCGCCGCGGACAGCGGATCCGATGTCAAGGACTCCGCCACCACCGCCCCGAAGGGCAGGCCGACGCCGAAGCGCGACGCGGCCCGCCGACGCGGTCCCATCACCCCCGCACCGATGACCACCGCCGAGGCCAGGCGCCGCCGCAAGGAACTCCGCGGCCCGAAGCTGTCCCGCGAGGAACGCCGCGAAGATAAGGTCGCCCGGCGGGCATCGATGACTGAACGTCGCGAAAGGATGATGGCAGGCGACGACGACTACCTGCTGCCGCGGGACAAGGGCCCGGTGCGCCGGTTCGCCCGTGACATCGTGGACTCGCGTCGCATCAGCGTGCTCGGTCTCTTCATGCCTGCCGCGCTGGCGCTGATCTTCATCATGCTGGCGGTTCCGCAGGTCCAACTGTTCATCTCACCGGCCATGCTCATCCTGATGGCGATCATGATCGTCGACGGCTTCTTCCTGGGCCGTAAGGTGAATCGGCTGGTCGACGCCAAGTTCTCGGACAACACCGAAAGTCCTTGGAAACTCGGGTTCTACGCCGCCAGCCGCTCCTCCCAGCTGCGGCGGATGCGCGCGCCTAAGCCGCAGGTGAACCGCGGCGACACGGTCACCTGAGTCCGGGTGCGTGTGCTGGTGCTCGGCGGTATCCGGTCGGGCAAGTCCGAGTGGGCCGAGACCACCATCGCCACATCCGTCGGCGACGAACGACCGGTGCGGTACGTGGCCACCGGTGTCTTCGCCGACGACGGCGCCTGGGCCGCGCGGGTGAGCGCCCACCGGGATCGTCGGCCAGGGCATTGGACGACGGTCGAAACAGTCGATGTGGCAACGCAATTGCGGTCCGATGCGTCGTGCCCGACGCTCGTCGACGACGTCGGCGGTTGGCTCACCGCTGCGATGGACCGCGCGGAAGCGTGGACGGGCGGCTCCGTGCGCCCCGGTATCGACGACCTGCTCGATGCGGTCGACGGTTTCAGTGCGGAATTGTTTCTGGTCAGTCCCGAGGTGGGCATGACGGTGGTGCCCGAAACCACAGCCGGTCGTCTGTTCGCCGACGAGTTGGGCGCGCTCAATCAGCGGCTTGCCACGACGTGTGAACGCGTGGTGCTGGTGGTGGCCGGGCAGCCCGTGACGGTGAAGGGGAAATCGTGACGGACTTCCCGACGATCACGGCGCCGGCCGAGGACGTCGCGGCGCAAGCCAGGGCCCGCCAGAACACCTTGACCAAGCCGCCCGGCTCGCTGGGGCGTCTGGAGGAGCTCTCGGTCTGGGTGGCGTCGTGCCAGGGAGTGTGCCCGCCACGTCAGTTCCAGCGGGCGCGCGTGGTTGTGTTCGCGGGCGATCACGGTGTCACCGCCGCAGGAGTGTCTGCCTTTCCCGCCGAGGTGACCGCGCAGATGGTGGCGAACTTCGACGCCGGTGGCGCCGCGATCAACGTGCTGGCCGAGGCCGCGGGCGCGACCGTTCGGGTGGCCGACATCGCCGTCGATGTCGCCGAACCACATTCGCCGTCCATCGGTGCGCACAAGGTGCGCAGGAGCAGCGGCAACATCGCAGTCGAGGACGCGTTGTCCGAAGACGAGGTGCAGGCCGCAATCGAGGCGGGCCGCCGGATCGCCGACGAGGAAGTCGATGCGGGCGCCGACTTGCTGATCGCCGGCGACATGGGCATCGGAAACACCACGGCCGCAACGGCATTGATTTCCGCGCTGACCGGCGCCGAGCCGGTTGCCGTGGTCGGCAGGGGCACCGGGATCGACGATGCCGGGTGGTCACGAAAGGTCGCCGCGGTGCGCGATGCGCTGTACCGGGCCCGCGGACTCTCGGCGGATCCGGCCGGTTTGTTGCGGGTGTGCGGCGGCGCGGATCTGGCTGCGATGGCGGGGTTTTGCGCGCAGGCGGCGGTGCGCCGCACGCCGATGCTGCTCGACGGCGTGGTGGTGACGGCTGCCGCACTGGTCGCCGAGGTGTTGGCGCCCGGCGCCCGCCAATGGTGGCGCGCCGGGCATCGGTCCACCGAGCCCGCACACACGCTGGCGCTGCAACGGCTGGAACTCGTACCGGTTGTCGACCTTTCGATGCGACTCGGGGAAGGCACCGGAGCCGCGGTCGCCTTGCCGGTGGTGCGCGCCGCGGTGGCCGCATTGGCCTCTATGGCCACGTTCGACGAGGCCAGCGTCTCGTCGTGATCCGTTCGCTCGCAGGGGCATTCGCGTTCGGCACGGTGTTACCGCTGCGCGGCGGAGCGGATGTCGGCCGAGGAGTGATGACGGCGCTGCCCATGGTGGGAGTTGCGCTCGGCGCATTGGCCGCCACGGTGCTGTGGGTCGGCTCGCACGCGTTTGGCGCCGGTAACCCGCTCAACGGCGTGTTGGCGGTGGCGGCCTTGCTGCTCGCCACCCGCGGTCTGCACATCGACGGGCTTGCCGACACCGTCGACGGCCTCGGCTGCTATGGGCCGCCGGAGCGCGCGCTGCAGGTGATGCGGGACGGGTCGACGGGGCCGTTCGGCGTGGCGGCCGTCGTCGTAGTGATCGCCGTGCAGGCCTTGGCTTTCGCCTCGTTGCCGGTCGGTGTGTCCGGCTGGGCCGCGGTGGTCGTCGCGGTGGTCGCCGGCCGGGTCGCCGCAGTCGTCGCCTGCCGCGGGTCGGTGCCCGCGGCCGAGGGCAGCACGCTGGGGGCGATGGTGGCGGGCAGCCAGCCGGCCCCGGTGGTCGCGGCTTGGCTCGTCGCGACCGCCGCGCTCGGGGTGCTGGCCGGTTCGCGGCCGTGGCAGGGGCCGGTCGTCGTGCTGGCGGCGGTGGCCGGCGGCGCACTGCTGGTGGCGCACTGCGTTCGCCGTTTCGACGGCATCACGGGCGACGTGCTCGGCGCCACGATCGAGCTGACGACCACGGTGGCCGCCGCAGGGCTGGCGATCCGCTAGTTCAGCCGGGACATCCAGCCGTGCGTGTCGGCGAACATGCCGCGCTGGATCCCGGTCAACGTGTCGCGCAGGGCCATGGTGATCTCGCCGGGCTCCCCGTCGGCGATGGTGAACTCGCCGTCGCCGTACTTCACGTGCGACACCGGCGTGATGACGGCGGCCGTGCCGCATGCGAACACCTCGGTGATCTCGCCCGCAGCCGCCTTCTTCTGCCACTCGTCGACGTCGATCTTGCGCTCCTCGACGGCGAAGCCCGCGTCAGTCGCCAACTGCAGCAAGGAATCCCGCGTGATTCCCGGAAGGAGTGATCCGCTCAGCTCGGGGGTGACCAAGCGCGCGGAGCCACCGCTGCCGAACACGAAGAACAGGTTCATGCCACCCATCTCTTCGACATACCGGCGTTCGATGGCGTCCAGCCACACCACCTGATCGCACCCGTTGTCGGCGGCCTCCGCCTGCGCGAGCAGCGATGCGGCGTAGTTGCCACCGAACTTGGCGGCGCCGGTGCCGCCCGGTGACGCACGCACGTATTCGTGCGACAGCCACACGCTGACGGGCTTGATGCCGCGCGGGAAGTAGGCGCCCGCGGGTGATGCGATCACCATGTAGCGGTATTCGGACGCGGGGCGAACCCCGAGCCCGGGCTCGGTGGCGAAGATGTAGGGCCGCAAATACAGCGACTCCTCGCCACCCGCGGGTGGCACCCATAGGTCGTCGACCGCGATGAGCTGGCGCAGCGACTCGAGGAACACCTCTTCCGGCAGCTCGGGAATGGCAAGCCGGCGTGCTGACGAGCGCAGCCTCGTCGCATTGGCCTCCGCGCGGAACGAGACGACGGATCCGTCCGCCCATCGATAGGCCTTCAGCCCTTCGAACACCTCCTGCGCGTAGTGCAGGACGATGGCCGACGGGTCGAGCTCGATGGGGCCGTACGGCATCACCCGCGCGTTGTGCCAGCCCTTGCCGTCGATGTAGTCGATCGAGACCATGTGGTCGGTGTGATAGCGACCGAACCCGGGATTCGCCAGGATATCGCCGCGTACCTCGTCGCTCGCCGGATTCGCGTTGCGATCGACGGTGAACTCGAGGTGGTCGGTCATGGGCCGATTGTATATCCGAGCGCTACCGGGTTTTTGCCTCGACAAACGGTGGTTTGACGACTTCGCATTCGACCGGGCGGCCCCGCACGTCGACCGCTACGCGTTGGCCGTCGGCGATGTCGTGATCGGTGTCGAGCAACGCCAGCGCGATGCCGACTTTCAAAGTCGGAGAAAAGGTTCCAGATGTGGTCACCCCGACCGGCGTGGACCCGTCGAGCACGGTCAGGTCGGGTCGCAACACGCCGCGACCGACGGCACGCAGACCCCGCAGCAGTCGCTTGGGGCCCGCCTCCTTCTCGGCCAGCAGCGCGTCGCGGCCCCAGAACGCGTCCTTGCGCCAGCCGATCGCCCAGCCGCAGCGGGCCTGCAACGGCGAAATATCGAGCGATAGCTCGTGTCCGTGCAGCGGGTACCCCATCTCGGTGCGCAGCGTGTCGCGGGCGCCCAGCCCGGCGAGCTGACCGCCTGCCCGCGACACGGCGTCGACGAGCGCGTCGAACACCACGCCCGCGTCGTCCCAGGACGGCAGCAGCTCGTAACCGTGCTCACCGGTGTAACCGGTACGGCACACCCGCACCTCGACACCGTTGAACGCAGCGTCGGCGTAGCCCATGTAGTCCATGTCGGTCGGCAGTCCCAACGAGCCGACGACCTCGGCCGACTTCGGTCCCTGCACGGCAAGCACCGCGCGCGAGCGGTGCTCGTCGGTGATGGTGAGCCCGGCCGGGGCCTTGTCCTGCAGCGCGGTGACGACGGCCGCGGTGTTGGCCGCGTTGGGCACCAGAAAAATCTCGTCGTCGGAGACGTAATAGGCGATCAGGTCGTCGACCACGCCGCCGGATTCGGTGCAGCACAACGTGTATTGCGCCTTGCCCGGTTCGATCCGGCCGAGGTCGTTGGTGAACGCCGAGTTGACGTATTCGGCCGCTCCCGCACCGCGCACCGACGCCTTGCCCAGGTGGCTGACGTCGAAAAGGCCGACGGCGGTGCGGGTTGCGGTGTGCTCGCCGACGGTGCCCGCGTAGGACACCGGCATGAGCCACCCGGAGAACTCTGCGAAACTCGCGCCGAGCTGACGGTGCCGATCCTCGAGGGGCCCATGCTGCATTTCGCTCACGGGAATCCACCCTAATCGGGGCGTGGACGCTGGCAGACTTCGGTGGGTGGTCGATTTCGACGCTCTGGAGGCCGCCGGAATCGCCAATGCGCGTGAGCGGGCCCCACTGATCGAGTACCTGGACAGCCTCGGGTTCACCGCCGAGGACATGGTGGAGGCGGAGCGGCGCGGTCGGCTGTTCGGGCTTTCCGGCGATACCCTGCAGTGGTCGGGGCGGCCTGAGTACAGCCTGCGGGCCGCAGCCGAAGCACTCGGCGTGTCGGTCGAGGACCTCACACACGCCTGGTCGGCGCTCGGCCTGACCGCTGCCGATACCGATCAACCGGCGCTCAGCCGGGCCGATGTCGACGGTTTGGCCGGGTGGGTGGCGTTGCGGTCGGCCGTCGGCGAGGAGCCAACGCTGACGTTGCTGCGGGTGCTCGGCGCATCGATGGCCCGGCTCGCCGAGGCCGGTGCGACGGTGGTTCGCGTTGGACAACCCGACATCGTGATCACCCATACCGAGGATGAGCTCACCACTGCACGGGCCTACCGCGCCGTCGCGGAGTTCATCCCGCGACTGGCGGTGCTGATCGATGCCGTCTTCCGCCATCACACGGTCAGCGCCCGCACCTACTTCGAGGGTGTCATCCGCGATACGAGCGCCAGCGTGTTGTGCGGCATCGGGTTCGCCGACCTGACGGGGTTCACCTCGCTGACACAGCAACTCACCCCGACAGAGTTGTCCAATCTGCTCGTTGAGTTCGCGAGCGTCGTCAGTGACGTGGTGCACGCCGACGGCGGACGGGTGGTGAAGTTCATCGGCGACGAGGTGATGTGGGTGAGTTCGACGCCCGAACAGCTCGTGAAAGTGGCCCTCGACCTGGTCGAACACCCTCGGGCGCGGGAAGCAGGCCTGCAGGTTCGCGCCGGTCTCGGATACGGGAGCGTGCTGGCCATCGGCGGCGATTACTTCGGCAATGCGGTCAACCTGGCTGCCCGCCTCGTCGGAGCCGCTGCGCCGGGCCAGGTCCTCGCCTCGTCCGATGTTCGCGACGAGCTGTTCGATTGGCCTGCGATTCCACAGGATCCGTTGGTACTCAAGGGCTTCGATGAGCCGGTAACGGCCTACGACCTGCACCTGTCCCGCTGACCGATAGGCTGATCGCTCGTGAGCCCCGCAAATCCCGGCTATCAGGCCCCCGCCGTCACCGTCAGCTCGTCACTGCCCAAGAAAAAGGCTGACGGGACCGTGTTGATCGTGCCCGTGGTGAGCGGGCGCGACGACGACGCGTCCGCGACTGTCGTCGCCAACCCGTTCCTCGATGCAGAGGCGACGGGAGAGATCGAGGTCGCGCTCGAATCGCTCGGCGCCAAGGGTGGAACCGACCAGGTCACGCGGGTGGTCGCGCCGTCCCTGCCGGTGGCCAGCGTGCTCGCGGTCGGTCTCGGCAAGGAGCGAGACGACTGGCCGTCCGACGTGATGCGCCGCGCCGCGGGGGTCGCCGCCCGGTCACTCAACGGCACCGAGGCCGTGATCACGACGCTGTCGGACATCGACCTCGAGGCGACCGTCGAAGGCCTGATCCTCGGCGCCTACCGGTTCAGCGACTTCCGCAGCGACAAGACCGCGCCGAAAGACAAAGGCCTGCGGGAGATCACCGCGCTGACGGCCGACACGAAGGCCAAGACGAAGACGGCCGCCGAGCGTGCCGTGGCGATCGCGACGGCGGTGGCGACCGCTCGCGATCTGGTCAACACGCCCCCCTCGCACCTCTATCCCGCCGAATTCGCCAAGCGCGCAAAGGCTTTGGGTGAGGCCGCCGGACTCGAGGTCGAGGTGCTCGACGACAAGGCGCTGGCCAAGGAGGGGTACGGCGGCGTGGTCGGCGTTGGCAAGGGCTCGTCGCGCCCACCGCGCCTGGTCCGCCTGGCGCACCGGGGGGCGAAGAACAAGAAGGCCAAGAAGGTCGCGCTGGTCGGCAAGGGCATCACCTTCGACACCGGCGGGATCTCGATAAAACCGGCCGCCAACATGCACCACATGACCTCAGACATGGGTGGTGCGGCGGCCGTGATCGCGACGGTGGTGCTTGCGGCCCAGCAGAAGCTCCCGATAGACGTCATCGCGACCGTACCGATGGCCGAGAACATGCCCTCGGCGACGGCGCAGCGGCCCGGCGACGTGCTGACCCAGTACGGCGGCATCACCGTGGAGGTGCTCAACACCGACGCCGAGGGACGCCTGATCCTGGCCGACGCGATCGTGCGGGCCTGCGAGGACGAGCCCGACTACCTCATCGAGACGTCGACACTGACCGGTGCACAGACCGTTGCGCTGGGTGCGCGCACCCCCGGGGTGATGGGCTCCGACGAGTTCCGTGACCGCGTCGCTGCGTTGTCCCAAGAAGTCGGCGAGAACGCGTGGCCCATGCCACTTCCCGAGGAACTCAAGGACGACCTGAAGTCGACGGTCGCCGACCTGGCCAACGTCAGCAGCTCCCGCTACGCGGGCATGCTCGTCGCGGGCACGTATCTGCGCGAGTTCGTCGCCGACGGAGTGGCGTGGGTGCACGTCGACATCGCAGCCCCGGCGTACAACACCGGCGGCCCGTGGGGCTACACCGGCAAGGGCGGCACCGGTGTACCGACCCGCACGATGTTCGCCGTGCTGGAGGATATCGCCGAGAAGGGTTGACCTACACGATCTTTGCGCGGGCCGCGCTGCGCATCGCCTGCGGGGCGACCCGCGAAGCGCCGTAAAGCAGGTAGGCCTCCGGCGCAACGGGCCGGATCGGCTTGTTCTTCTTGACCGCCGAGACGATCGCCTTTGCGGCCTTGTCCGGTCCGTATCGCCGAAGCCGGAACTGCTTTTCCAGTTGTTCCCGTCGGCTCTCGACGGTTTCGTCGGAGCGGCCCGGTGTGTCGAATCGGGTGGTGTGCACGATGTTCGTGTCGATGACACCCGGGCAGACGGTGGTGAGCCCGATGCCGGCGGCGTCGAGTTCGGCACGCAGGCAGTCGGAAAACATGTACACCGCGGCCTTCGACGTGCAGTAGGCGTTCAACACTTTTGCCGGTGCGTAGGACGCCATCGACGCAACGTTGACGATGTGTCCGCCGGTGCCGCGCTCGACGAGGCGTTTCCCAAATGCCCTGCAGCCGTTGACGACACCGCCGAGATTGACGTCCAACACCCGGTCCCACTGATCAACCGGCGTGTCGAGGAACTCCCCTGCCTGACCAATGCCGGCGTTGTTCACTACGACGTCGGGCACACCGTGCGCGGCACACACCTCGTCGGCGAACCGCTCGACGGCGTCGGCGTCAGATACGTCGAGCACATAGGAGTGCGCGAGACCACCGCGCTCCACGATCTGCGCTGCGGTCTCCTTGACACTGGCTTCGTCGATATCGCTGACGATCAGCTCGGCACCCGCGCGGGCGAATGCGAGGGCGGTCTCGCGGCCGATGCCGCTGCCTGCGCCGGTCACGGACACCAGTGTGTCGCCGAAGTCGTCGCGCTTGCGGCCGACCTGCGCTCGCGACAGTGACCGGCTGGCTGGCTTACCCTCGAGGTGGTCGACTAGTTCACCCACCGCGGCAGCCATCACCTGCGGGTGTGACATCGGCGACCAGTGGCCGGCCTTGATATCGCGCCGCCACAGCCGCGGTACCCAGCGCGAAAGCTCGTCGAAGCCGTGCGGCCGGACCACCGGGTCCTTGGTGCCCACGATCAGCTGTACGGGGACGCTGACATATGGATCGGCGGGGATCTTGGTGGGCGGGGAAACGGCAAGTGCCCGATAGACCTTCAGCGTGTTGACGAGGTCGGCGGCGGCGGTGTCGCTGCGGTAGCGCTGTGCGGCCGGCACACCGTCGGTGAGCAGCTTGTTCGCGCTCGCGCGCATCAGGCCCTTGAACACCGCGGGCGCGATCACCGGCATCGCGAACGGATACCAGTACGTCAGTCGGAGTAGACGGTCGAGGGCGCGGGCAAACCGTACAGGCCGATAGGGACGCTTCAGGCTGTCGAAGATGTAGCCGCCGTACTGCGCGATACCGGGTCCCGAGACCGACGTGAACGACGCAATGCGGTCACTGGCACCCGGCCGGGTCAGGTACTCCCACACCGACACCGAGCCCCAGTCGTGGCCCAGAACGTGCACCGGCTCACCGGGACTCGTGGCTTCGACCACCGCGGCAAAATCGTCGGCCAGTTTAGTGATGGTGTAGGCCGAAATCGGTTTGGGCACAGAGGAGTTGCCAACGCCACGGTTGTCGAATCGGACGATGCGAAATCGGTCGGCCAGCCTTGCCACGACGCCGTCCCACAACACGTGCGAGTCGGGCCAGCCATGCGCCATCACCAGCGTCGGTCCGTCCGGGTTTCCCTGCTCGTACACGGCGATCCGGACGTCATCGACGCTGTCGACGAACCGCTGCGTGATCGTGTCCCCCACGATCCGTACCCTAGCGGTCCTCTAATTCCCGTCGAGCGGCCCGCTCACGTTCTATGCGGCGGCGGGCGTCGTAATCGCGCATGCGCTGTGGGTAACCGACCTTCTGCACGTCGTAAACCGGTATGTTCAGCCGTTCGTGAAGCCGCCTGGCGCCAGCGTCGCCGCCGGCACGCCGCCGCGTCCACTCTCCGTCGCCGGCAACCAGCACGACGGTGACGTCGGTGACGGTTGTCTTGGGCTCGACGAAGGCCTCAACGCCCTCGTGTTGCGCGACCCATTGCCCCAGATATGCCAGGTCGGCCGCGGGGTCGTTGCCGCCTCTCGCGCGCGCGGCGCGGCCACGCCGAAACTTGTCGAACAGTCCCAACTGGCCGTACTCCTTCCGGAGCGCGTGCGCTCCACCTCTATCGATAGTGCCAGAGCAAAAGGTGTTCAGGTCTGGGGCGAGCAGCCCGGCCCGACGTGACAGGATGGAACCGGCATTCGACCCGTGACGACAACCGTTCGAGGGAGTCAACAGACATGGCAACATCCGTCCAGATGCCGGCACTCGGTGAGAGCGTGACCGAGGGGACTGTCACCCGGTGGCTGAAGCAAGAGGGTGACACTGTCGAACTGGACGAACCGCTGCTCGAAGTCTCCACCGACAAGGTCGATACCGAGATTCCATCTCCCGCTGCGGGCGTGTTGACCAAGATCGTCGCGCAGGAGGATGACACCGTCGAGGTCGGCGGTGAGCTGGCCGTGATCGGCGACGCGGGTGAAGATGCGGGCGGCGGCGACGGGGAGTCGAAGGCCGCCGAGGAACCCGCCGCCGAAGAGGAGCCGGCCGAAGCGCCAGCCGAGGAAGAGAAGCCGGCGGAGGAACCCGCCGCGCAGCCGGAGCCGGCCGCCGAAGAGGAGGAATCGGCTCCCGAGCCCGAGGAGAAGCCGGCAGCCAAGTCGTCCGGTGGAGAGGCAACCCCTGTGCTGATGCCCGAGCTGGGCGAATCGGTCACCGAGGGCACCGTGACGCGTTGGCTGAAGAAGGTCGGCGACAGTGTCGAGGTAGACGAGCCGTTGGTCGAGGTATCAACCGACAAGGTCGACACCGAGATTCCGTCGCCCGTAGCGGGCACGCTGGTGAGCATCACCGCCGAGGAGGACGACACCGTCGCCGTCGGCGGCGAGCTGGCCAAGATCGGCGACGCCGGAGCCGCGCCGGCCGAAAAACCGGAGCCCAAGCCGGAACCCAAGGAAGAGGCCAAGCCCGAGCCGGAGCCGGAACCCAAAGAAGAGGCCAAGCCGGAGCCCGAGCCCGAGCCCGAGCCGGAGCCGAAAGCAGAAGCCGAGCCCGAACGGGAGCCGCAGGCCGCGCCCGAGCCGTCCGGTGACGGCGCTCCTTACGTGACCCCGCTGGTGCGAAAACTGGCCACCGAGAACAACATCGACCTCGCGTCGGTGAAGGGCAGCGGCGTCGGCGGACGTATCCGCAAGCAGGATGTGCTGGCCGCGGCCGAAGCCAAGAAGGCACCGCCGCAAGAAGCTCCCGCCGGCAAGGAGGCTCCGGCGCCAGCGGCGAAGGCAGCCGAACCGGCGTCCGCGCTGGCACATCTGCGCGGCACGACGCAGAAGGCCAACCGCATCCGGCAGATCACCGCGAAGAAGACACGCGAATCCCTGCAGGCGACAGCACAATTGACGCAGACCCATGAGGTCGACATGACCAAGATCGTGGCGCTGCGGGCCCGGGCCAAGAACGAGTTCGCCGAGCGAGAGGGCGTCAACCTGACGTACCTGCCGTTCATCGCGCGCGCCGTCATCGACGCCCTCAAGGCCCACCCGAACGTCAACGCCAGCTACAACGAAGACAGCAAGGAGATCACCTACTACGACGCCGAACACCTCGGCTTCGCGGTGGACACGGAGCAGGGTCTGCTCTCGCCGGTGATTCACAACGCCGGCGACCTGTCGCTGGCCGGTCTGGCGCGTGCCATCGCCGACATCGCCGCCCGGGCGCGGTCGGGCAACCTGAAGCCGGACGAACTGTCGGGTGGGACGTTCACCATCACCAACATCGGCAGCCAGGGCGCGCTCTTCGACACCCCGATCCTGGTGCCGCCGCAAGCGGCGATGCTGGGCACCGGCGCGATCGTCAAACGTCCCCGGGTCGTGCTCGACGAGGCGGGCAACGAGTCGATCGGCGTGCGCTCGATCTCCTACCTCCCTCTGACCTACGACCATCGGCTGATCGATGGCGCGGACGCGGGCCGCTTCGTGACCACGATCAAGCGCCGCCTCGAAGATGGCGCCTTCGAGGCGGATCTGGGACTGTAGAAATACGTGGCCACCGTCGCGATTGCCGGGTCTTCCGGACTGATCGGCTCGGCGCTGGTGTACGCGCTGCGCGCGACCGACCATCGGGTGGTGCGCATCGTGCGGCGGGCGCCGTCGAATGCCGACGAGCTGTTCTGGAATCCCGACAGTGGCGAGTTCGACGCGAGCGCGCTGCGCGACGTCGACGCGGTGGTCAACATGTGCGGCGTGAACGTCGGGGCCAAGCGGTGGTCGGGCGCATTCAAACAGAGCCTGCGCGACAGCCGGATCGACCCGACCGAGGTGCTGTCCGACGCAGTGGTGGAAGCGGGCGTCGGCGCGTTGGTCAACGCCAGCGCGGTCGGCTATTACGGCGACACCGGCAACCGCATCGCGGATGAGACCGCACCCCCGGGCAGCGGGTTCCTCGCGCAGCTGTGTCGGGACTGGGAGGCCGCGACGGCCCCCGCGCAGCATGCGGGCGTTCGCGTCGTGCTGACGCGCACCGGGCTGGTGCTGTCGCCGCGCGGCGGCATGCTCAGCCGGCTGCGGCCGCTGTTCTCGCTGGGCCTCGGCGCCCGCCTGGGCAACGGCCGCCAGTACATGCCGTGGATCAGCCTCGAAGATCAGGTCCGCGCGCTGCTGTTCGCGATCTTTCACGACGAGTTGTCGGGTCCGGTGAATTTCACCGGGCCTGCGCCGGTGACCAACTCGGAGTTCACGGCGGCCATGGGCAGGACGGCGAACAGGCCGACGCTGCTGATGGTGCCCGGATTCGCGTTGCGCACACTGCTGGGTGAGTTCGCCGACGAGGGCCTGCTCGGCGGTCAGCGGGCCATACCGGCGGCACTGGAACGGGTGGGCTTCGAATTCCGCCACAACACCGTTGGAGAGGCGCTCGCCTATACCGCGAGTACCGTCGAATCGTGAGTTCCATCCGGTCGGCCACCACACCGATCGACGTCCGTCGGCTGGGCAGCGTCGACTACCGAGCGGCCTGGGCGATGCAGCGAGAACTGGCCGACGCGCGGGTGGCGGGCGGACCGGACACGCTGCTACTGCTCGAGCACCCGTCGGTGTACACGGCGGGCCGTCGCACACTGCCGGAGGAGCGTCCCGTCGACGGCACCGCGGTCGTCGACACCGATCGCGGCGGAAAGATCACCTGGCATGGGCCCGGCCAGCTGGTCGGGTATCCGATCATCGGCTTGGCCGAACCGCTCGATGTGGTGAATTTCGTTCGGCGACTTGAGGAATCGTTGATTCGCGTGTGCGAGGACCTCGGCCTGGAGACGGGTCGCGTGGCCGGCCGGTCGGGCGTGTGGGTGCCTGCGGACGAGAAGGGACCCGCGCGGAAGGTCGGGGCGATCGGGGTCCGAGTCTCGCGGGCGACGACGCTGCACGGGTTCGCGCTGAACTGCGACTGCAACCTGGGTGCTTTCTCGTCGATCGTGCCGTGTGGAATCTCCGACGCCGGAGTCACTTCGCTCTCGGCGGAACTCGGTCGCCGCGTCGGCGTCGACGACGTGATGGACCCCATAACCGCCGCCGTGTGCGACGCGCTGGACGGCCGGCTGCGGGTAGCGTTGAAGTCGTGACCGTCGTTCCAGAAGGCCGCAAGCTGCTGCGTCTCGAGGTGCGCAATGCCGAGACGCCGATCGAGCGCAAGCCGCCGTGGATCAAGACCCGGATGCGGACGGGGCCGGAGTACACCGAGCTGAAGAACCTGGTCCGCCGCGAGGGGTTGCACACCGTCTGCGAGGAAGCCGGGTGCCCCAACATCTACGAGTGCTGGGAAGACCGCGAGGCGACGTTCCTGATCGGCGGCGAGCAGTGCACACGGCGCTGCGACTTCTGCCAGATCGACACCGGCAAGCCCGCCGAACTCGACCGCGACGAGCCGCGCAGGGTCGCCGAGAGCGTGGCGACGATGGGGTTGCGGTATGCCACCGTCACCGGCGTGGCCCGCGACGATCTGCCCGACGGCGGCGCGTGGCTGTACGCCGAAACTGTGCGCTACATCAAGAAGCTCAACCCCGACACAGGCGTCGAGCTGCTGATCCCCGACTTCAACGGCGAACCGGCACTGCTCGAGCAGGTCTTCGAGGCACAGCCAGAAGTGTTGGCGCACAACGTCGAAACGGTGCCACGCATCTTCAAGCGGATCCGGCCCGCGTTCCGCTATGACCGCAGCCTCGCGGTGCTGACTGCGGCCCGCGACTACGGCCTGGTCGCCAAGAGCAACCTGATTCTCGGCATGGGCGAGACGCCTGACGAGATCCGCACCGCGTTGAAGGATCTGCTCGACGCCGGCTGCGACATCGTCACCATCACCCAGTATCTCCGGCCGTCGGTGCGTCATCACCCGGTGGAGCGCTGGGTCCATCCCGAGGAGTTCGTCGAGCACGCGGCATTCGCCGAGCGGCTCGGGTTCGCCGGCGTGCTGGCCGGGCCGCTGGTGCGGTCGTCGTACCGGGCGGGTCGTCTGTATGCGCAGGCAGCGGGCTCGCGGGCGCTGGGAAGCCCACCCGTATCCTGATGTGATGGCGAAGACCCGCAACAAAGCCGAACTTAAGGCCGCCAAAGCCGAGGCCAAGGCCACCCGGAAGGCCGCATCCAAGCAGCGCCGCAGTCAGCTGTGGCAGGCGTTCCAGATGCAGCGCAAAGAGGACAAGCGCCTGCTTCCGTACATGATCGGTGCGTTCGTTCTGATCGTGGCGGCTGCCGTGGTCGCCGGGGTGTTCGTTGGCGGGTTCACGATGTTCACGCTGATCCCGCTGGGCGTGGTGCTCGGCGCGCTGGTGGCGTTCATCATCTTCGGCCGCCGCGCGCAGAAGTCGGTCTATCACAAAGCTGAGGGCCAGGCCGGTGCGGCGGCATGGGCGCTGGAGAACCTGCGGGGCAAATGGCGGGTCACACCGGGTGTGGCGGCCACCGGCCATCTCGACGCCGTGCACCGGGTGATCGGCAGGCCGGGTGTGATCTTCGTCGGCGAAGGATCGGCTGCACGCGTGAAACCGCTTCTGGCGCAAGAGAAAAAGCGCACCGCGCGGATCGTCGGCGACACGCCCATCTATGACGTCGTGATCGGCAACGGTGAGGGCGAGGTCCCGCTGGCGAAGCTGGAACGCCACCTGAACAAGCTGCCGGCGAACATCACCATCAAGCAGATGGACTCGTTGGAGTCACGGCTGGGCGCGTTGGGCTCGAAGGTCGGCCCCGCGGCGATGCCGAAGGGTCCGATGCCGAACGCGGGGAAGATGCGCGGCGTGCAGCGGACGGTGCGCAGGCGCTAGTCCACTTACGCCGAAACGTACATTTGGGCGGGAAAGTGCGACTAGATCGCGCCATTTTGTCGATTTCGACCGCTCATCGTCGCACCACCGCGGTGTTGGTGATCCGGTCCTGAACTCCACGCAGGTCGGTGTCGGTGAACAAGGCCGGAACGACGAAGAACAGCAGAATCCCTCGTACCGCGGCTCGGCCCAGACTGACGTGTAGCCGGTTGTCGACCGGGACGACAATCAGGCCGAGCGCGTACTGGCCGGGTGTGAATCCAAAAAGCCGGACCGAAACGATTCCCAGCACGATCCACAGCGCGGCGACCGCGGTTGAGCCGACCCAGGTGTAGAGGAATTGTTGCTGGCTGACGAGCCCCAGCGTCACCGCGAACCCGACCAGTCCATAGGCGATGAACCAATCGATCACCAACGCACCAAGACGTCGGCCGAACCTGGCAATCGAACCCGGTCCGCTCTGGGGTAGACCCAGCCGTTGACCTGGGTAATCATTAGGTCTGTCGTCCGTGGATCCAGGCTCGACGGGCGGCGGACCGGCCAACCAGGAACCGAAGCTTCCAGCCATGGCTCCAGCATAGGTCTGGCGCGATTGCGTAACGTCGGCGCAACATACGGTTGACTGCGGTGCAACATCGTGTCCATAGCGTCATCCCGCGGGTTAATCAGACATAAGGAGAGTTTTCAGTGGCAGATAAGAACGCCGACGACATCATCAAGCAGATCAAGGACGAGGAAGTCGAGTACGTCGACATCCGGTTCTGCGATCTGCCGGGCGTCGTCCAGCACTTCTCGATCCCAGCGTCTGCGTTCGACGAGAGCGTGTTCGAGGACGGATTAGCGTTCGACGGCTCATCGGTCCGCGGTTTCCAGTCGATCCACGAGTCGGACATGATGCTGCTGCCCGATCCCGAGACCGCGCGCATCGATCCATTCCGTGCCGCCAAGACGCTGAACCTCAACTTCTTCGTCCATGACCCGTTCACCCGCGAGGCGTACTCCCGCGACCCGCGTAACGTCGCCCGCAAAGCGGAGAACTACCTGACCAGCACGGGCATCGCCGACACCGCGTACTTCGGGGCAGAGGCCGAGTTCTACATCTTCGACTCGGTGAGCTTCGACTCGAGGATCAACGGCACGTTCTATGAAATCGACTCCGAAGCCGGCTGGTGGAACACCGGTGAGCCGGTCGAGTCGGATGGCAGCGCAAACCGCGGCTACAAGGTTCGCCCCAAGGGCGGATACTTCCCCGTCGCGCCGTACGACCACTTCGTAGACCTGCGCGATCAGATGGCAACAAACCTGCAGAACGCGGGCTTCGTCCTGGAGCGCGGCCACCACGAGGTGGGCACCGCTGGCCAGGCCGAGATCAACTACAAGTTCAATACGCTGCTGCACGCGGCCGATGACTTGGTGCTGTTCAAATACATCATCAAGAACACGGCGTGGGCGGCGGGCAAGACCGTCACCTTCATGCCCAAGCCACTGTTCGGCGACAACGGTTCCGGCATGCACGCCCACCAGTCGCTGTGGAAGGACGGCAAGCCGCTGTTCCACGACGAGTCGGGCTACGCAGGCCTGTCGGACACGGCACGCCACTACATCGGCGGCATCCTGCACCACGCGCCGTCGCTGCTGGCGTTCACCAACCCGACGGTCAACTCCTACAAGCGACTGGTGCCGGGCTACGAGGCGCCGATCAACCTGGTGTACAGCCAACGCAACCGTTCGGCGTGTGTGCGCATCCCGATCACGGGCAACAACCCGAAGGCCAAGCGCCTCGAGTTCCGCTGCCCCGACAGCTCGGGCAACCCGTACCTGGCGTTCGCGGCGATGATGATGGCCGGTCTGGACGGCATCAAGAAGAAGATCGAGCCGCAGGCGCCGGTCGACAAGGACCTCTACGAACTGCCGCCCGACGAGGCCGCGGGCATCCCCCAGGCGCCGACCTCGCTGGCAGCGGTGATCGACCGCCTCGAGGAGGACCACGAATACCTCACGGAGGGCGGGGTTTTCACCGAGGACCTGATCGAGACGTGGATCTCCTACAAGCGGGAGAACGAGATTCTGCCGGTGCAGATCCGTCCGCACCCGTACGAGATCGCGCTGTACTACGACGTGTAAATAAACACTGCATTTGGGCCGGGCGAGGCATACCGCCCGGCCCATTTGCTGCGTTAGGGTCAGCTATGACCAACCTGGACGCCCGCTTAGCGGGTTATCACTCCCCTGTCTTGAGCGCCTTTCGCATCATCTTTGGTCTGCTGTATACGATCCACGCCTCGCAGAAGCTTTTCGGCTGGCCGGTGGGCCCGGAGGCGCCGACCGGCAGCTTTCCGCTGTGGTGGGCGGGACTCATCGAGTTCGTTCTCGGCATCCTGATCACTGTCGGGTTCTTCACCCGGATCGCGGCGTTCATCGCGTCGGGCGAGATGGCGTTCGCGTACTTCTATCAGCACTGGCCCCCGTTGAAGGGCGGCCCCACGGCGAGCTTCTGGCCGATCGCCAACGGCGGCGAGTTGGCGATCATGTTCTGCTTCGCGTTCCTGTTGATCGCTACGACGGGCGCAGGCGTCGCGGCCGTCGACGCGCGACGCCGCCCGGTGGCCGCGCGGACGGCGGCCGGTGCCCCACGCCGGAGGTTCAGCCGCTTCCGTCGGTAGGGACCGGCTATACCTCTACCGGATCGATAGATATCGCAACGGCCTCGCCGTCCAGATACCTGCTGGCGTACAAGCGCTGGCCATCGGGACTCATCGCGATAAAGCTGGCATCACCCAACTGGCCCGACGGATTGGGATCGTAGGTGAAGGTTGTGATTACCTCATCGGTGGCGGTGTCGATTACGGACACCGTTCCATCGCCGGCGTTCACGACATAGGCAAGGCTCCCGTCCGGGCTCATTGCGACGTTGACCGCGAGCTTTCCCACGTCGATTTGATCGATCTGTGAGTTGTAGGTGGGGCTATCAGGATCGATGTCGACCACGGTTACGTAACCGGCAAGAGGCGGAGCACTCGGGTCCGAGATGTAATTTGCGATCTCGTCCGGATTCAGGCTCGTGAGATACAGTCGCTTGCCATTACTGGACACGTAGCCGGGGTATTGCTCGAGCTCAATCGGATCGGCGGCGACAGTGTTTGAAGCGGTGTCGATGACTACCATGTCGCCAGGTTCGTAGACGGTGTGAGTGGTTCCATCTTCTTGAACCTGAGTGACGTAAATGCGAGTGATGTACAAACGGCTACCGTCTTCGTTGAAGCCGCCGCTTAACGATGCACTGAATGTTTGACCGTCACTTGGGTCATCGTCTGGCGGCGGAGCGAACGAAATGCCCTGAACTCCATCGGTATCGGGATCCAGATCGAGAACCTTGTTGTAGTTGACACTCTCAGGGTCCGTGTCAATGACAGAGACGCTCTGGGTCTGACTGATCACGTACAGCCGTTTGCCATCAGGGCTCGCGAGCGCATTGAATGAGCCCCGTGGCACAACGATGGGGTCACCGACGACAGAGTTAGTCGCCGTATCTATAACCGAGACAGTGCCGTCAGCAGCGTTAACTACATAGAGATTGTCGCCGCTGAGCGTTCCAAAGAGCGGCGATTGGCCGACAACGAGCGGGTCGATATCGTTTTCCCCGTCAGTCGTGTCCATGTCCAAAACCTTGTTGTAGGTCGTTGGATCGTTAGGATCTGCGCCGATTACGCTCACCGTGCCGTCTCTGGCATTGACGACATATGCAAATTTGTCGGTTACAACAACACCGGCTGGATTGTTTCCTACAGGAATCGCCGGATCGTCCACATGCAGTACGGCCCCTGGAGGCGTAGGCAGACTCAACGCCTGGTCGGGCGGGTCCGCTGCTTCGGCAGCCGCGAAGCTTGCAGCTCGAAGTGCGAACGTTTGGCCAGTCGGTTGAGGGGTGACCTGGAGCTTGAGATCGTCCGTAGTGTCCAGCCCGAGCGCGGCACGAAGCTGACCTGCCTGGGTGGGTTTGAGTACTGCTGTGTACTTGCCGGTCTCGGGGTCGTACTCTTCGCTAACCACAGTCCAGTACTTCGGCTGGAACCCAGGGGCGGCCTCCACGTTGGACACAGTGTCGGGGTTGTACTGCAGCACCGTGTCGAAGTTGCCGCTTCCGTCGTTGCGTTCTGTAGGTTCCTGCACGACGTCGGGGGGCGGTGGCAGGGAACCATCGTCAGGTGCGATGGTCACCGTGACCGAATCAGTGTGGCCACCGCTCGGGCTGAAAAGGCCCGCCAGTCCGTGGATGTGGGGATAGGCACCTTCGTCGCTGGCAGTCAGCGTGATGGCATCTGTTTCGTCCCATACACCCGGATCACTGACGGTGTAAGTGAACGTGCCGTCGTCATTCTTGACGACGGTTCCGTCGGTCCCGTTACTGGCCGTATAGGTCAAGTTGTCGCCATCCGGGTCGACGTCGTCAGCGGACGGCGTGATTGTGAACGTCCCGTCATGGTTGTCAACGACCTCAGGTGTCGTAATCTCAGGCGTCCGGTTCAGCACGATCTTGCCGAACGGCGTGTCCTGGACCTGGCGCCGCACCCACGCGAGAACCCCCCATAGCACAGGGTTTTGGGGTGCCGGCTGGCCTGGAGTCGTATTGATGAAGGGTGCGAGCGCGGCATTCATCACGTTGGTGATGAGCTTGATCGGAGCGATGAACGGGGTCCGGACCACCTGCTGGTCCTCAGTAGACGGCGCATCGAACGTCGAAACCGCGTTTCGTCCAACATTTGTCGAGCCAGTACGCGGTTGATTACCGGTCACCTCGCCAACCGACTGCTTCACGTCATCGAGCACCTTGGTTACCGGCTTCGGAGCCGGCTTCACGTTGATCTGGCTCAGTGGGGCACGCCAGCGCGGCGGCGTGAAGTCACCCGGCCCGTCGTTGTTGTCGTCCTGGACCAGCGTCAGCCGCGGCTCCTCTTTGGGCGGCTGCGGATCCTTCACTTTGAGAATCTCGGGAACCAAATTGCCACCCGGAGACCCCGAACCGATGCGGTGCGTCGAAGTGATCGCGCCACCGGAACTCTGCACCACGCCCGTGACGACCTTGCGCACACCGTCGACCGCGCGTTCGATGCTCTTTCTGATCGCCTCGCCCGGATCTTGCTTCTCTGTCGACGAGGCGGTATCGGGCGACACGGGATTAGTGCCCCCGTCCTCAGAAACGTGAGTCTCCTCGGTGCCGTCGGCCCACGCCACACCCGGCGTGGTGGCCACTGCCGCACCGATACCAAGTGCTACCGCGAGCGCTCCCACTCGCCCGACGTGCTTGGCATACCCCATGGTCTCTCCCCTTCGTGGTTTACGACTCGACGGGGCGAGCGTAGGAATGAAGACAGCCCCTAAGCATGAGTAGTCGACTACCCCTGTTTATTCGCGCAGGTTGGCCGCTTGATATCGACCGTCCAAAACGCAGGTTTGCTGTCTTCACACCCCTCCACACCCCCGTGGGGTGAGCGTAAGTCGGTTCACGGGACGAGCGTGCCATTTCTGACATCGGAATATGAATAACCTTCCGGACGCAAAGACTTTGCCAAGATCATTTACGACGCCGTCAGCCAATCGCGCTGCTCAGCGCGATCCGGCAACGTCAACTCGTCAGCAAGATCAATTCAAAATTGCCCTGGTACGCATGTAGCCCTGCGTTTTGGCGACGAAGCGGCGACGGGGCCAGCTAAATCGAAGTTGGCAGAGCTTCGAGGCGGCCCCACCCGGCACTGTCATTCAGTACTCGGAAGTATGCTTGCTGGCCAGTCCCCGACCGGCTTGTCGCGTCGTTCGCGGCTAGGAAAGACCTGATAGCGCCATTGGGCGTCGCAAAGTGATCTTGTAAATCGACTTATCTTTGCACTCAAATAACGCACACGTAAATATAGGCTCGGGCCTAATTTGCCACGCGGGTGCAAGCCGTCGAGGAATCAGCCGTCCAGCGCCAGGTCCTTGCGGAACCGCTTCATCCCGTCGATCTTCTCGGTCAGAGAAGCGTCGGGGCCCGCATGGAACATCCACGGCATTGTGACGACGCCCTTGATGCCGCCCGCTTCCGCGCGCGCGTAGTGTTCCGGCATGAAGGCATCTGTCAACGGCGTCAAGACTTCGAAATCGTCCATCGACAGATCTTTTTCGGCACGGATCTCCCGTATCCGCTGCACCGACGCGATCGCCCGGTCCGTGGAGATCAAGTCGCCGATCCACCCGTCATTCCGTGCCGCCCTTCGCAACGCGATATCGCTCAGGCCGCCGACATAGATCGGTATCCGTGGCGGCGTTGGCTCCATCTCCAGTCGCGGCGTCTTGTAGAACTCGCCATCGAACTCCGTCCAGCCCGGCTCCCACAGCGCGCGAAACAGCTTCAGCATCTCGTCCGTGCGCTGACCCCGCCGCGAGAATTGCTGGCCCATCAACGTGAACTCTTCCTCACACCAGCCCACACCGACACCCAGCTCAACCCGCCCATCGGCCAGATACGCCGCCGTACCAACGGCTTTGGCCACCGAATACGGATCCCGCATCGCCGGGATGTACACCGTCGTCACGAACTTCAACCGTGTCGTCGCCTGCGCCAGCGCCCCGACCAACACCCACGGATCCGGCCAGTCGGTGAACGCCTCCCACCGACGCTTACCGTCGCGCGTATACGGATATGGCGTCGCGAGCGTCTCCAGATTCACCACATGATCGGGAATCCCGACCCCGTCATAGCCAAGATCATCGGCGGCCTTGGCGATCTCGATCGCCTCTTTGGTCTCGCGGAACGCGAGACTGATGTAGAACTTCATCAGGCGTCCCGCGCCCACGCTGGCTTGATGAACATCCCCTCGGCCTCAACCGTTTTACCCTCGGCATCACTCATGTGACCGCTCACGAACGTCTTGTAACCGTCCGTCCGCTCGATCGCCGCCTCCGCCCGCAGCCGCCCCAACGGCGTGCCCCGCAGGTACCGCAACGTGATCGTCCCGGTGAACAGAGGCTTGGTCAGCCCGTCACTCGCCGCCTCACCCAGAAGTTGGTCAAGCACCAGTGCAAGCACGCCGCCGTGCACCCATCCCGGCGGACCTTGATACGCCTCGCCCAGCTCAAATTCGCTCCACCACAAGCCATCGGGCTCCTGGTGCATCACCAGCGGCGGGGCGATGGCATTGCGAAACCCGGTCACCGGATTACCGGCCACCACCGGACGCATGTCGACGGCCAGGCGCGGCGACATGGCGTCGATCGTGCTCTCGAGGTTCTCCGCGACCGCCTCCACGGCAGCCTGCGCCTCGAGGATGGCCGCTTCGTCGGCACCCGTCCGAATACCCGCGGCGATCAACCGCCGCACCGCTTGCGTCAACGGTGTATACAACGCCTTCAGCCGTTCGTGTTCGGCGGCGGTGATCGCTTCGAATGAGAAATCGATACCCTCAGCCACCGAACACCTTTCGTACCACCGTCTTCGCCCGACGGGTCACCCGCAGATAGTTGTCGAGGAACTCGCCGCCGTCGTCGGTGTCCCAGCCCGCGGCCAGCGCGACCGCGTTCAGCTGCCGGCCCGGTCCCGGCAGTTGGTCAGTTGGCTTGCCGCGCACCAACACCAGAGCATTCCGCGCCCGCGTCGCCGTCAGCCACGCCTCTCGCAGCAGGTCCACGTCTCCCTCGGCGATCAGCTCCGCGGCACCGATCGCGTCCAGCGTCGCCAGCGTCGCCGTGCAGTGCAGTGCAGGAATCTTGTGCGCGTACCGTAGCTGCAGCAGCTGAACCGTCCACTCGATGTCGGCCAGTCCTCCGCGGCCAAGTTTGGTGTGTGTGTTGGGATCTGCGCCGCGCGGCAGCCGCTCGGAGTCCACCCGCGCCTTGATCCTTCGGATCTCGTGCACCGCCTCCGCCGAGACGCCGCCGGGCGGGAAACGCGTCTTGTCCGCCATCAGAAGGAACCGCTCGCCGAGGTCTTCGTCGCCCGCCACCCGGTGCGCCCGCAGCAGGGCCTGAATCTCCCACGGCTGCGCCCACTGCTCGTAGTACGTCGCATACGAAGACAAGGTGCGCACCAGCGAGCCGTTGCGGCCCTCCGGCCGCAGGCCGGCGTCAACCTCCAGCGGCGGGTCGGCGCTCGGCGTCCCCAACAGTGCTCGCACCTGCTCGGCGATCGTGATGGACCATCGCACCGCAGCCGACTCGTCGACGCTGGGGTCCGGTTCGCACACGAACATCACGTCGGCGTCCGACCCGTAGCCCAGTTCCCCGCCGCCCAGCCGACCCATGCCGATCACCGCGATTCGCGCAGGCGCTTCACCACCATCGGGTGTGTTGGCGCGGATCACTGCTTCCAACGCAGCCTGCAGCACAGCCACCCACACCGAGGTCAAGGCTTTGCAGACGTCGACCACCTCGAGCATGCCCAGCAGATCCGCGGACGCGACGCGGGCCAACTCCCGACGTCGCAGCGTGCGGGCCGCCGCAATGGCACGCACCGGATCGGCATGACGCGCGGCAGACGCGACCAATGCCCGCGCCACCGCATCCGGCTCGACCTCGAGCAGCTTGGGGCCTTGCGGTCCGTCCGCGTACTGCTGGATGACCTCCGGCGCCCGCATCAATAAGTCGGGCACATATGCCGATGTCCCCAGCACCCGCATCAGCCGCTTGGCCACCGCGCCTTCGTCGCGCAGCGTCGACAGATACCACCGATGGTCGGACAGCTCTTCACTGATCCGCCGATACGCCAGCAGACCCGCGTCCGGATCGGGTGTATCCGACAGCCAATCCAGCAGCGTAGGCAACAACACCTGCTGCACCCGGCCGCGCCTGCCGGTGTGTCCCGTCAGCGCCGCAAGATGCGTCAGCGCGCTCTGCGGTCCCTCGTATCCCAATGCGGCGAGCTGACGTTCGGCTGCCTGAGGGGTCAGCATGGCCGGCTGGCCGACCGACTCCAGCAGCGGCTGATAGAACAGCTTCGCGTGCAGTCGCGAAACCCGAAGGCTCTGCCGCTTGAGCTCTTCGCGCAACACGCCGAGCGCGTCGTGTTGCCCGTCGGGCCTCATGTGCGCAGCGCGTGCCAACCAGCGCATCGCTTCTTCGTCGTCCTCGTCGGGCAGCAAGTGCGTGCGCTTGAGCCGATGCAGCTGCAACCGGTGTTCGAGCAGCCGCAGGAACTCGTATGACGCGGTCATGTTCGCCGAATCGTCACGGCCGATGTACCCGCCCGCCCCCAAGGCCGCCAGTGCATCGATCGTCGACGCCACATGCAGTGACTCGTCGTTACGGCCGTGCACCAGCTGCAGCAGCTGCACGGCGAACTCGACATCGCGCAGCCCGCCGGTGCCGAGCTTCAGCTCGCGAGCCCGCTCGTCGGCGGGCACCAGCGACTCGACACGTCGGCGCATCGCCTGCACCTCGGGCACGAAGTCCTCACGCTCGCACGCCGTCCACACCATCGGCATCAGCGCGGCGATGTACTGCTCGCCCAGCTCCGCATCGCCTGCCGCGGGCCTGGCCTTCAGCAGCGCCTGAAACTCCCAGGTCTTGGCCCACCGCTGGTAGTAGGCGACATGTGAATCCAGCGTCCGGACGAGCTGACCGTGCTTGCCTTCGGGTCGCAGCGCCGCGTCGACCTCGAAGAACGCCTCCGACGCGAACCGGATCATCTCGCCTGCGACCCGGGTGGTGACCGCGTCGGCCTCCTCGGCGACGAAGATGACGTCGACGTCGCTGACATAGTTCAGCTCGCGGGCACCACACTTGCCCATCGCGATAACCGCCAGCCGCGGCGGCTCGCTGCCCTCGCCACACACCGAGCGCGATGCCACCTTCAGCGCGACGGCCAGCGCGGCGTCGGCCATATCCGACAGTTGCGTGCCGATCTCGATGAACGGCAGCACCGGCTCGTTCTCCACAATCGGCGCCAGGTCCAAGCCGGCGAGCACCAACAGCCGGTCCCGGTAGAGCGTCCGCAAGACAGGCATCACATCGCCTGTGCCCGTTGCTGATTCGAAGGCGTCCGCAAAGGCGGTGCGCAACTCGTCGGCCGGCGGCAAGGTGACCTTGCCTGCCAGCAGGTGCCATGACCGGGGATTCGCGACCAGATGATCCCCCAGCGCCAGCGACGAACCCAACACCGCGAACAGGCGACCGCGCAGTCCCTTGTCCTTCAAGAGTGCCTGGTTCAGTTCGTCCCAGCCGCCACCCGCGGCGTCGGCCAGGCGCACCATCGTCCTGAGCGCGACGTCGGCGTCGGGGGCCCGCGACAGCGACCACAGCAGTTCGACGTGCGCGTCGGTGTTCCAGCCGAGCCGGGCCAGATCAGCCGAGGCAGACGGTTCGACGAGCCCCAGCCGACCTACGCTGGGCAGCTTCGGTCGCTGCGTCGCAGGTTTGGCCACATTCATGACCGTATCGCAGGCGGCTAGAGCGACAGGTAGGTCTTCAGTTCGTACGGCGTGACGTGGCTGCGGTAGTTCTCCCATTCGGTGCGCTTGTTGCGCAGGAAGAAGTCGAATACGTGCTCCCCCAACGCTTCCGCGACGAGTTCGGAACTCTCCATCTGCTCCAGCGCCACTCCGAGACTTCCCGGCAGTTCCTTGTAGCCCATCGTGCGGCGTTCCTCCGGGGTGAGGGTCCACACGTTGTCCTCGGCCTGCGGGCCGAGCACATAGCCCTTCTCCACACCCCGCAGGCCTGCGGCCAGCAGCACGGCGAACGTCAGGTACGGGTTGCACGCCGAGTCGGGGCTGCGCACCTCGACGCGACGCGACGACGATTTGCGCGGCGTGTACATCGGCACCCGGACCAACGCCGAGCGGTTGGCGAAGCCCCAGGACGCGGCGGTCGGCGCCTCGCCGCCGTGCACCAGACGCTTGTAGGAGTTCACCCACTGGTTGGTCACCGCACTGATCTCGGTGGCGTGCTCCAAAATGCCTGCGATGAATGACTTTCCGGTGTCCGACAGCTGCAGCGGATCGTCCGGGCTGTAGAACGCGTTGGTCTCGCCCTCGAACAGGCTCATGTGGGTGTGCATCGCCGAGCCGGGGTACTCCGCGAAGGGCTTGGGCATGAAGGACGCTTTCACCCCGTCGGCGAGCGCAACCTCCTTGACCACATACCGGAACGTCATCACGTTGTCGGCCATGGACAACGCGTCGGCGTAGCGAAGGTCGATCTCCTGCTGGCCGGGCGCACCCTCGTGGTGGCTGAACTCCACCGAGATGCCCATCTGCTCCAGCGCGTCGATGGCGTGCCTGCGGAAGTTCGGCGCGGCGTCGTGCACCGCCTGGTCGAAATAGCCGCCGTTGTCGGCCGGAATCGGCACAGAGCCGTCATCGGGCCCCGGTTGCAGCAGAAAGAACTCGATCTCCGGGTGCACATAGCAGGAGAAGCCCAGGTCGCTGGCCTTGGCCAGCTGGCGGCGCAGCACGTGCCGCGAGTCCGCCCAGGACGGCGACCCGTCGGGCATGGTGATGTCGCAGAACATCCGCGCCGAGTGGTGGTCTCCGCCGCTGGTGGTCCACGGCAGCACCTGGAAGGTGGACGGATCGGGCCGGGCGACGGTGTCGGATTCCGATACGCGGGCAAAACCCTCGATCGACGAGCCGTCGAAGCCGATGCCCTCTTCAAAGGCTCCCTCGAGCTCGGCGGGCGCAATCGCTACCGACTTGAGGAATCCGAGCACGTCGGTGAACCACAGCCGGACGAATCGGATGTCCCGTTCTTCCAGCGTGCGCAGCACGAATTCCTTCTGGCGGTCCATAACCGCAGCGTAGGCATCGGCTGTTAATTCTGTGTTACGGATGGAGCACCAGGCCAGCGAATTCGTCGCAGGCCAACGACCACGGCCCCCCTGATCCACAACGGTTTGGGGCCTCTCCAGAGGGGGGTATTCTCACTTTGGTTGGGGTCTTGAATGCCGGTCCGCCGTCTAGCTGCGCCATCTCGAACGCAGCGGCACCGAGCAGAAGGGAGACGCCCATGAATATCAAGAAAATCGCCGGAACAGCTGCAGTTGCAGGCGCGCTGAGCGCTTCTGCGCTAGGACTCGGAGCAGGTTCGGCTCACGCCGATCCGATGTGGGTTCCCGACATTCCGGGGATTCCCTGGGGTCCAGGACACTGGGTTGACGAGTTTGTTCCTGACGTAGGGATTGCCGGCCCGGGCCTGGGCCCGCCAGGACAGGTCAGGAAATGGATTCCCGGGTGCCCCCCGCCCGGTCACTGGAGTGGGGGTCCCCACGCCCTGATCCCATGCGTCTAAAGGCGCTTGACCGCCGATAAGTGACACGTCTCTAGCAGCGCAAGCCCTCCGGCGGTGATCTCAGGTCGACGAGGAAAGCCACCACGGCGGTATCGACGCACGCATCGCCGTTGAACACCACGGTGTGCTGGGTGCCGTCGAAGGTGATCAGGCTGGCGCCTATCTGCTGGGCCAAATCGACACCGGCCTGGTAGGGCGTGGCCGGGTCGTGAGTGGTGGACACCACGACGACCTTGCCCGGGCCCGGCGACACCGCGGGATGCGGCGTCGACGTCGGCGGGACGGGCCACAGCGCGCAAACATCACGGGGAGCAACACCCGTGAAGGACCCGTAGCTCAGAAACGGCGCCAACTCGCGCCCTTGTCGGTCGGCGGCGGCCCACACTGCCGGATCGGCGGGGAACGGCCCGTTGACACAGCGGATCGCGTAGAACGCGTCCTGCGAATTCTGGTAGTGGCCCGACTGATCTCGCTTGAGGTAGTCGTCGGCGAGCAGCAGCAGGTCGCCCGGGTCGGTGCCGCGCTGAAGCCCGAGCAGCCCGCTGGTCAGGAACTTCCAGTACTGCCGGGAGTACAGCGCGTTCACGGTGCCCGTTATCGCGTCCTGATAGCTCAGCCCGCGGGGGTCCGACGTCCTGGCGGGCTGCGTGACCAACGGGTCGATCAACTGGTGATACCTGTTGACGAACTGCGTCGGGTCGGTGCCGAGTGGGCAGCCGGCCGACTGTGCGCAGTCGGCGGCATAATCCTCGAAAGCCGTTTGGAATCCTGCCATTTGGCTGAGCGATTCATCGATCGGGGTGACATTCGGGTCGACGGCCCCGTCGAGCACCATGGCCCGAATCCGGTCGGGGTACGCCTCGGCGTACGCCGCACCGATTTCCGTGCCGTATGAGAACCCGAGGTAATTGATCTGGTTCTCCCCCAAGGCCGCTCGCACTGTGTCCATGTCGCGGGCCGACGATGCGGTGCCGACGCTGGCCAGGAATGCGTTGCCCACGCGCTCGGTGCATTGGTGCGCGAACCGGCGGGACACATCTTCGATGTGAGCGACGCCCGCGGGGCTGTAGTCGGCATTCGGTTCACGCCGGTAGGCGTCGAATTCCGCGTCGGTGCGGCACCGAAGTGAAGGCGTAGAGTGCCCGACACCGCGGGGGTCGACGCCGACGAGGTCGAATCGACGGCGAATCTCGGTGTCGGCAAGCGCGGCGCCCATGCCCGCGACGGTGTCGACCGCCGAGGCCCCAGGGCCGCCGGGGTTCACCATTAGCACACCCATGCGGTCGCCCGTCGCGGGTATCCGGATAACCGCCAATTGCGCCTGTGCGCCTTCGGGATTGGCGTAGTCGACCGGAACCGACACTGTGCCGCACTGTGCGGTCGGGATGGCGCTGGTGTCACCGACGACCTTTTCGCAGCCGCCCCAGACCGGCGGTTGGCCGTATGCATCGGTCGCCCACCCCTCGGGTGTGGCCCATGCGGCGGGGCACGCGATCCCCGCTGCCAGCACGCACGCCAGCAGCGTCGCGCCACTCCTCCCCACCCGCCACATGGCAGTCATCGTCGCACGCGCACTACGGCTTGACCGTGGGCGCTATCGGACGGTGACCGTTCAGAGACCTCGGCGTGTTCAGGCGTACTCGGGCGTCGATTTTCGTTGGTCAGCAACGGGTGTCCGGCGGCGGAACCGTCACGTCGACGAGGTAGGTGGCGACGATGTCGTCAATGCACTTGTTGCCCTGGAACGCGACGGTGTGCTGCGTCCCTTCGAACGTGACGAGTGAGCCGCCGAGTTGCTTGGCCAAATCAACACCGGCTTGATACGGCGTCGCGGGGTCGTTCGTCGTGGAGATCACCAGGATCGGCGGCAGGCCCTTAATGGACAGCGCATGCGGCTGACTGGTCGGTGGAACGGGCCAGAACGCACAGGTGTCCATCGGCGCGTTGCCGGTGAATTCGCCGTAGCTCATGAACGGCGCTACCTCACGGGTCCGGCGGTCCTTTTCGACCATCTTGGCGCGGTCGGTGAGCGGGGGCTGGTCGACACAGTTGACGGCGACCCGCACGTCGGTCGCATTGTCGTAATGCCCGTCGGCGTCGCGATGCATGTAGACGTCGGACAGCCGCAGCAGCATGTCGCCGCGGCCCTCTTTGAGCTCGTTCAGACCATCGGTGAGACGAGGCCAGATGCTCGGCGAATACAGCGGCAGGATAGTGCCGACCAGCGCATCGCTGTAGCCGAGACCTCGCGGATCCCTGGTCTTAACGGGCTTTTCGACCAGCGGATCGACCAATGATTTGTAGACGTCGGTGCTCTTGGCGGGGTCGGTTCCCAGCGGACAGGTGGGGTCCTTGGCACAGTCGGCGGCGTAGTTGTCGAACGCCTGCTGGAAGGCCGCCGACTGGCGGATGTCCTCTTCGACCGGATCGGCATTCGGGTCGATTGCGCCGTCGAGCACCATCGCCCGCACGTTCTGCGGAAACTCTTCGGCGTACCCGCCGCCGATCCGGGTGCCGTAGGAGTAGCCGAGGTACGTCAGCTTGTCGTCCCCCAGCGCGATCCTGATCTGGTCGAGATCCTTGACGACGTTGTTCGTGCCGACGTTCGCTAGGAACTCCTTGCCCGACTTGTCGAGGCAGCGCTCCACGAACTGCTTGGTCTCGCTGTCGATGTGTTCGATGCCCGCGGGTGAGTAGTCGACTTGAGGGTCCGCCCGCAGTCGGTCGTTGTCGGCGTCGGAGTTGCACCACACCGCAGGCGTCGACCCGCCCACGCCGCGCGGATCGAATCCGACGAGATCGAAATGTTCGCGCACGGACGACGGCAGCGTCGACGTGAGGTTAGCGGCGGATTCGACGCCGGATTCGCCTGGTCCGCCGGGATTGATGACGAGCGAGCCGATCTTCTCGCCGGTGGCCTTGAACCGGATCATCAAGAGCTGTGCAATGTCGCCGTCGGGCTTCGTGTAGTCCACGGGCACAGAGAGCATTCCGCATTCGGCGTCGGCCGGAGGTGGCACGCTTGGATCAGCCGTCTTGCAAGGGGCCCACGCGATCGGCGACCCCGGTCGTGGCACCGCAATGACGGCACGACCGTCGATCACCTTGCTGCAACCGGCCACCAGCAACACAACCAGTGCGGTCGCAAGGATCCCCTTGTTCAGGCTCATGGCACCACATGCTGCCATGAGCTGGCATCAGGCCTGGCAGACCGCCACTCCGGCGGGTTTACCCGACGCTTTGCACCAGTTCGTCGAGCGCCACCTCGAAGTCGTCGGCGAGGTCCCACAGATCCGGCAAAAGCTCCGGACACGACACGATGCCGACGTCGAGCTTCCCGTTCAGCGACATCACAGTGATGTTGAGACCCGAGCCGTGGAATATCGGACCCAGCGGGTACATGGCCTTGACCTCGGAACCCAAGAAATACAACGGAATCTGCGGACCCGGCACGTTGGAGATGACGAGGTTGTGCACCGGCCTGGCCCCACTCAACCTAGAACTGGCGTACACCCGCATCGCGACGCCGAACACCGCCGGCGCGGCGAACTGTGTCCAGTCCTGAAGCAATGTCGCGCCGATTGCCGAACTGTGCTGCTTGGCAACGGAATTCGACTCGGCGATGGATTTCAGTCGATCGGCCGGGTTGTCGATGTGGGTTTCCAGGTTGGAAAACATGCCGGAAACCTGGTTGCGGCCCGGCCGGTCGGACTTGTCGTGCACCGACACCGGCACCATCGCCACCAGCGTCGAGTCCGGCAGCTCGCCGCGGTCCTCCAGGAACTTGCGGAGGACACCGGAGACCAGTGCCATCACAACGTCGTTGACCTTGACACCGAAGTGGTTCTTCACCTTCTTGATGTCCTCGAGATCGAGCTGGGCGTACGCAATATTGCGGTGGCCGGTCACGTTCGCGTTGAACGGGGTCTGCGGCGCGGCGAACGGCCGCGCCATCGCCGAACCGCTGCGGGCCCGCTTGACGGTGTCGACGACTGTCGACAACGTCGTCGGCACCACGTTGATCAACTTCAGCGGTCGGGAGGCGAACCTCACCGCCCCGCTCACCGCGATCTCCAGTTCACTGCCCCCGCCGACGCCATCGACCGGCTCGGGGGCGGGCTCGTCGGGTTGCGTGCCGCACAGCTGCGACATCAAGTTCGCTCCGGTGACGCCGTCGACGCCCGCGTGGTGCACCTTCGTCATGACCGCCAGCCGGCCACCGGCGTGCGCGTCGGTGCCCGCGATGTTCTCGATGACCCACATCTCCCACAGCGGCCGGGTGCGGTCCAGCGGCAGTGACGCGATGTGGCCACAGATTTCCGACAGCTCCTGACGACCGCCCGGCGAGGGCAGACCGATGCGGTGCAGATGCCGGTCGACGTCGAAGTCGTCGTCGTCGACCCACACCGGATGGTCGGGGTTGAACCGGCTGTCGGCGAGCTTCTCGCGGAACTGCGGCATCGCCTTGATGCGCAGCCCCAGCTCGTCGCGCATCCGGTCGAACGTGTAGCCGCCGGGCATGGTGGAGGTGTCCAGCTCGAGGATCGAGCACACATGCAGCGGCTGTGCAGCGGTTTCGAGGTACAGGAAGCTGGCGTCGAGTCCACTGAGCCGTTGCATGTGGCCGATCGTAGTGTGAGGAAATCCACTTAACCGGAAGTTCATCTTCTTGCCCGTTGGTGGCAGACTGAGTGCGTCAGACGAACCCGGGGACCCGGAACGGGCCTCGAGGATCGACCGAACAGACACAAGGGACAACGATGTCTGAGCAAACTGTTTACGGTGCTGCCAGCGATAAGCCACGGACGAAGGTCCGCACCCATCACCTGCAGAAGTGGAAGTCAGAAGGCCACAAATGGGCCATGCTGACCGCCTACGACTACTCCAGCGCGCGCGTTTTCGACGACGCCGATATCCCGGTGCTGCTGGTCGGCGACTCCGCGGCCAACGTCGTCTACGGCTACGACACCACCGTGCCTGTGACCATCGACGAACTGATCCCGCTGGTTCGCGGTGTGGTGCGAGGTGCGCCCCACGCACTGGTCATCGCCGACCTGCCGTTCGGGAGCTACGAGTCGGGCCCGCAGCAGGCGCTGGAGACCGCAACCCGTTTCCTGAAAGAGACGGGAGCACACGCGGTCAAGCTGGAAGGCGGCGAGCGGGTGGCCGACCAGATCGCCACGCTCAGCGCGGCGGGCATTCCGGTCATGGCGCACATCGGCTTCACTCCGCAGAGCGTCAACGGGCTTGGCGGCTTCCGCGTACAGGGCCGCGGCGACGCCGCCGAGCAGACCATTCATGACGCGATCGCGGTCCAGGAGGCCGGCGCATTCGCGGTGGTGATGGAGATGGTGCCCGCCGAACTGGCCACCCAGATCACCGGCAAGCTGACCATCCCGACCGTCGGCATCGGCGCCGGACCGAACTGCGACGCCCAGGTGCTGGTCTGGCAGGACATGGCGGGCATGACGAGCGGCAAGACCGCGAAGTTCGTCAAGCGCTTCGGTGACGTGGGTGCGGAGTTACGCCGCGCGGCAACGGCATACGCGGACGAGGTGGCCAGCGGGACGTTCCCCGCCGAGGAGCACAGCTTCTAGGCTTGCTTGTCGGACCCCTAGGAAAACTCGGGTTTGCGCTTCGCCAAAAAGGCGTCGACTCCTTCACGCCCGTCGGCGGATTCGGCGCGCTCGGCAATGATGCGGCCTTCCAGCTCCATCTGCTCTTCGAGACCGTTCTTGAACGTCGACATCATCAGCTCTTTGACCCCGCCGTTGGATCCCCTTGCGGTGGCGGCCATTTGGACGGCGAGCTCATCGACTCTGCCGGCCAGCGTGTCGTCGGGGATAACCTCGGTGACCAGTCCCCACTGCAAGGCCTCCAGAGCCGACAGGGTCCGGTTGGTGAGCATCAACTCCTTCGTCTTGGTGATGCCGATCAACCGCGGCAGAAAAAACGACGAGCTGCCATCGGGGCTGAGGCCTACCTTGGTGTAGGCCATCGTGAACGACGCGGACTCCGCGGCGAGGACGAGGTCGCCGGTGACGGCAAGGGAGAATCCCGCCCCTGCGGCGGTGCCGTTGACCGCCGTGATCAACACCGCATTCATGCGGGCAAACGACGAGATGGCCCGGTGCAGGTCGTCGGCGACACCCTTGATGTGCTGTCCGCGGCTCGGCGCTGTCGCGAAGGACTTGAGATCGCCTCCCGCACAGAAGAATCGGCCCGAGCCGGTCAGCACCACGACCTTCGTCGCGTCGGTGTCACAGCGCCGTGCGGCGTCGGCCAGCTCGCGAGTCATGGTGTTGTTCATGCCGTTTGCGGCGTCGGGCCGGTTCAGGGTGAGGCGCGCGATCGGGCCGGACTGCTCGAGCGTGATGGTCTGGTATTCGGTCACACCTGGACTCTAGCTGGGCCGTTCACCTGCATATGGCACCCTGAGCTGTCCGACGCACACTACAAAGGTGGAGATGGCAGCCAGTAAGCAGGGAACGTCCCGGCACACCGAGGTCGAGCGGAAGTTCGACGTGGTCGAATCCACGGTGCCGCCGTCGTTCGAGGGACTCTCTTCGGTGGCGCGGGTGGAACGGTCGCCGTCGCAGCAGCTCGAGGCCGTCTACTTCGACACCCCGGACCACGACCTGGCTGCCCATTACGTGACGCTTCGCAGGCGTACCGGCGGAACAGACGCCGGCTGGCACCTCAAGCTGCCCGCAGGCCCCGACGCCCGCACCGAGGTCCGAACGCCGCTGGACGACGGTGTCGGCGGGGCGGTGCCGGACGCCCTGAAGGACGTCGTGCTGGCCATCGTCCGCGACCGGCCGCTGGGCCCCGTGGCCAGGATCTCCACCGACCGCACCATCGACGTGCTCTACGACCCCGCAGGCACCGCGCTCGCCGAGTTCTGCGACGACAAGGTGACCGCGTCGGCCGGCGAGGACGACACGCAGCAGTGGCGCGAGTGGGAGCTGGAACTCGTCGAGGGCGCCCCCGCGCCGCCCGAGTTGATGGACCGGCTGGCCAACCGGCTGCTGGACGCCGGCGCAGAGCCTGCCGGACACGGATCGAAACTCGCCCGGGTGTTGGCCTCCGACGCCGACGCCGACGAAGGCGACGGCGGAGCGGAAGCGGAGTCGGTCGAGGTCGACCCGATACACCGGGCCGTCGCCGAGCAGGTCGACCTGCTGGTCGAGTGGGACCGGGCAGTCAGGGCCGACGTCTACGACTCGGTTCACCAGATGCGGGTCACCACCCGAAAGATCCGCAGCCTGCTGCAGGCGTCCGAGGGTGCCTTCGGCATCTCCGACGACGCATGGGTTCTCGACGAGCTGCGGCAGCTGGCCAGTGTGCTGGGGGTCGCCAGAGACGCCGAGGTGCTCGCAGAGCGCTACGAGAAGGCGCTCGACGAACTGCCCGAGGACATGGTCCGCGGCCCGATCAGGAAACGACTGGTCGAGGGTGCGAAACGGCGCTACAAGGCCGGGCTGCGGCGATCGTTGATCGCCATGCGCTCGGAGCGCTACTTCCGCCTGCTCGACGCACTCGACGGACTTGTGGCCGCGGAGCCGGCCGCGGCCGTGGACGGGCAAGAGCCGGAAACCGCCACGATCGACTCGGCCTACAAGCGGGTGCGCAAAGCGGCGAAGAACGCCGCCGGTGCGGCCGACGAAGAGCGTAACGAGGCGCTGCACCGAATTCGCAAGGGCGCCAAGCGCCTCCGCTACACGGCGGCGGCGACGGGTGCCGACAAGGTGTCCGACCGGGCCAAGACCATTCAGACCCTGCTCGGTGACCATCAAGACAGCGTCGTCAGCCGCACGCACCTGAGCCAGCAGGCCGAGGCCGCGCATGCCGCTGGCGAGGACACCTTCACCTACGGCCTGCTCTACGCGCAGGAAGACGACTTGGCGAGCAGCGCGCGACGCCAGCTCGCAAGCGCGCTGAAGAAACTGGACAAGTCGGTGCGCAAAACCCGCTAGGGCGGGGCGAACGAGTTGGCCTGTAAGCCGGATTCTGTCCCTCGCCGCCGCGAACAACCACGGCGGCGAGGCGGCGACCATCCATCTGGGCACACCGTCGCCGGGTGCCTCGAGCGGCCTACCCGCAGGCTCGGGCGAGCAACCCTCGAACGCCTGCGCAGCCACACCAGGTGCGGCCTTTTGGCCTTGCTTCGGGTGGGGTTTGCCTAGCCATCCCGGTCACCCGGGATGCTGGTGCGCTCTTACCGCACCGTTTCACCCTTACCACCAAAGGTGGCGGTCTGTTTTCTGTGGCACTTTCCCGCGAGTCACCTCGGATTGCGGTTAGCAATCACCCTGCTCTGTGAAGTCCGGACTTTCCTCGGATCACGTTTCGATGATCCGCGGCCGCCCGGCCAACTCGTTCGCCCATACATAATATTCCGGTGCCCCAGGTGCCTCCGGCCCGTTACCTGCAAAGAGCCAAGGATCTTGTCGATTCGCGCTACGCCGAGCCGATCACCGTCGACGATCTGGCCGCTGCTGCGGGGTTGTCGCGGGCCCACTTCAGCCGGATGTTCACCCGGACGTTCGGCGAGTCGCCGCGGGCATACCTGCAGACCCGACGTCTGGAGAGAGCGGCGGCGCTGCTGCGCTACACCGACCGATCGGTTGCCGACATCTGTGTGATGGTCGGGCTCCAGAGCCTCGGCTCGTTCACGACGAGCTTCGCGAGGGTCTACGGCATGCCACCAGCGGCTTACCGCGCGAGTATGCCGCCCGCGGTCATGCATGCGCGCGTGCCCAGTTGTGTGCTCGCCCGCGATACTCGGCCGTTGCCCGACAGCCGGGTCAAGACAGCACACGGGGAGAAGACGGGCCCCGACAACCGACCGTAGCGTCGGAAACATGATGAGAATCGGCAGCGCCCACCTGTGGGTCCATGATCAAGAAGTCGCACTGAAATTCTGGACCGAGAAGGTCGGCATGGAGGTGCGTGAGGACGTGTCGTTCCCGGAAGAGATGGGCGACTTCCGCTGGCTGACGGTCGGCCCACCGGGACAGGACGACGTCAATCTGGTGTTGATGGCGGTTCCGGGCGAGCCGGTGATGGATGAGGCCACCAGGAAGCAGGTCCTGGATCTGACCGCAAAAGGTTTCGCCGGCACGGTTTTTCTGGTCACCGACGACGTCGAGAAGTCCTACCGGGAAATGACCGATCGCGGTGTCGAGTTCACGGAGAAGCCGAACCAGATGCCGTACGGCATCGACTCGGGCTTCCGTGATCCGTCCGGCAACAGCGTGCGGCTCACCCAACTCGCGGACGCATGGCCTAATACTTAGTCGGTGCGAACCTCCACCGCCGCGCTCGGGTCAGCGGCCTTCTTCGTCGCCGCACCAGGCACATTCGTCGGGCTGGGCCCATGGCTGATCACCCACTGGGAGATCCCCGGGTCCAGCCCGCCACTACGGTTGGTCTTGGGTGTGGTGTTCATCGTGTTCGGCCTCATTCCCCCGGTCCACGCATTCATCCAGTTCGTCCGGGCGGGCGGAACGCCCATGCCTGTCGCGCCGACCGAACGCCTCGTCGTCACCGGCTTCAACCGTTTCGTCCGCAACCCGATGTATGTGGGACTGCTCACCGCGATCCTCGGCCAGGCACTGCTTTTCGACAGCATCTGGCTTGTCGTCTACGCCGTCGTCGGATGGCTCGTCACCGCATCATTCGTGCACTGGTACGAGGAACCCACCCTCGTCCGCACCTACGGCGAACAGTACGAGGAGTATCGCCGCAATGTGCCCGCATGGACACCGCGGCTCACGCCATGGAAGCCGGCTCAGAACGGTGGTGGGTCGTAGCGCGTGTAGCGCCATTCCCGCTTTCGCGCCTCTTCGGCGATGATTTGCAATCGTTCTCGACGTTCTTTGGCAATGCGGTCCCGGCGATCTTGCTCACGAGTCTGCTTACGGGTCGGCATCATCACGCCGCGATCGCCGATCGGGTCGTCGACCACGATCTCGCCCACATCGCCCGTTGGCTGAGCGAGGGCGGGAAACAGTGAGCCGCCGTGCGGCTCCGTGCTGTACGTGTGGCCGGTCGGAGCGGTCCAGGCGACCGTGCCGTCGGGGAACTGCCGGTCGGTCCAGCCAAGGAGGCCCGTATAGAAGGTCTTGAGCAGATGGTGAGTGCGGCAGTACAGCTTGGTGTTCGACGGGTGGGTCGGCCCGTGCGGGTATGGCTTGGTGTGGTCGATATCGCACACCTCGGCCGGCGCATCACAGCCGGGGAATCGGCACGTGATATCCCGCCACCGCACGAACTCCGTCAGCGTGGTTGTCGGGCGATAACTCGGCTCGACCCCTTTGGGCATCTTCAGAAGTTTGAGCTTGGCTGACGTCGCCAGCCCCCGCACCGATTCGGCGGGCAGAATCCCGAAGCCGGACAGATAACCCGGATGATCACTGGTCCCGTCCAGCGTCGCCTGGTCGGCCAGTACATGGATGACGACCTCGGCCACCGCTCTTCGTTCGGCAACCGCCGCGCAGTCCGGCGATCCGCACTGGCAGGCCAATCGCTCCTCGAGCCTGGCCAATGCCCCGCACGCATCTGCACGGCGCTGCACCATGGTGCGGGGGTCGCTATCGCACACCGTGGCCGCCAGCGCGTCGAGTCTGCGGTCCAACAGCGCGGCGTCGGACGCGTGAATGTTGGCCCAGATTCCCGCCATTCCAGGACTCGTCTCGCCGATCTCGACATATCGATCGTCGTCGACCTTCGGAGGTACGCGCACAGCCGCAGGATCCAGCTTGGCCACCCACAGATCCACCCGGTCGCGCAGCTTCGGCTTCGACATGCGCATCCACTTGACACAGTGGCGAGCCATCACCTCGTCCAGCCGAGGCATCGCGTCCTGGTCGACGTTCTCGGTGCGCGCGATGATGGTTGTGACAAGGCGGTAGTCCACCGCCCCGGCGGCGAATACCGCTGCCACGCTGGGCAAGTCATCGCGCAACCTCCGTGCGTGATGGATCTGGCCCTTTGCCCGCGCCCTGCTGATGTTCTGCGCCGCCGACAACTCCGCCGCGACTTCCTCGAACGGATCGGTTCGCCAGAGGCTGCGCTCGATCAGTTCCCGAGTGCGGCGAGCGTCGAGCTCGCCCACGGCGGCCAACCGCCGGGCGATAGCTGCCGACTCGGATCGCTTGGCCTCGGCCATCGCGTCGATCAGCGTCGCATCACCGACTGTGTCGAACATATGTTCGATATTAGACGGACCCTCCGACAAATCTCACGAGTCGCCCAGCCGCACCGTCTACAGGGTGAGGAGGACGACGAATGAATACTCGACATGCAGTCATCGACAGCCCGCTGGGTGAGCTGACGCTGGTCGCCGACGACACCGCGCTCATCGGCCTGTATTTCCGCCACCACTGGTACCGGCCGGCAGCCGACACGTTCGGACCACGGGTCGATGCGAAATCCGACACCCTGCTGTCGGAGGCACGACAACAGCTCACCGAATACCTGGCCGGCGACCGCAGGGGCTTCGACCTGCCGACCGCGTTGCGTGGCAACGAACTGCAGCAGCGAGTGTGGGACCGGCTGGCGACCATCCCGTTCGGCGATACCGTCACCTACGGCGAGATCGCGGCGGCGCTGGATGACGGATCCACGGCCCAGGAGGTCGGCTCGGCAGTCGGCCGCAATCCGCTCTCGATCATCGTTCCGTGTCATCGGGTGGTCGGGAAGAACGGCAAGCTGACCGGGTACGCGGGCGGGCTCGAGCGCAAGCAGTTCTTGCTCGATCTCGAAGAGCCTGCCGCGGTAAGGGAGGCCAGGTTGTTCTGATGGCTCCGACGAAATACCAGAAGCTGGTGGACGCCGCCGACTGGGACGCGGTCGCCGTCGAGCTGGACAACTTCGGCGGTGCGCTGCTGCCGCAGCTGATCACCAAGGCCGAGGCGACGAGGCTTCGTGGCCTTTACCCCGACGAGGGCCTGTTTCGCGCCACGATCGAAATGAGCCGATACCGGTTCGGCGAGGGCGAATACCGCTATTTCAAGCGGCCCTACCCGGATCCGATCGACGAACTCAAGCGGGCGCTGTACCCGCGGCTGTTGCCGATCGCACGCAACTGGTGGAGCAAGCTAGGCCGAATTACGCCATGGCCGGACGACATCGACGCCTGGCTCGACATGTGCCATGCCGCGGGACAGAACAAGTCGACGGCCATCCTGCTCAAGTACGGACCGGGCGACTGGAATGCGCTTCATCGAGACCTATACGGAGAGTTGGTGTTTCCGCTGCAGGTCGTGATCAACTTGTCCGAACCGGGCGTCGACCACACCGGCGGCGAGTTCCTACTGCTCGAGCAACGGCCGCGTGCGCAATCCCGGGGCACCGCCACCCTGCTGCCACACGGCCACGGCTTTGTGTTCACCACCCGCGAGCGGCCCGTCGAATCCGCCCGCGGTTGGTCGGCCGCGCCTGTCCGGCACGGTGTTTCGGCGGTTCGCTCCGGCGAGCGCTTCACGCTCGGCCTCGTCTTCCACGACGCCGCATGACAATCCGGGGCACCATCGGCGGTCACCGCGGGACGCGCATCTACGGGCGACTGGACTGCCCGTCGGCTCTGCGCGCAATCACCAGAGGCGGCTACGTCAAGCACCGGGTCTTCTTCGCTGACGAAACCGCCGCCGTCGCAGCGGGCTACCGGCCGTGCGCGCGATGCATGCCCGGGCGGTACCGCGAGTGGAAGGCTAACGTCGACGAAAAACAATCACGTTGTCCATCCACGGGACCACCGTCCCGTCCGGGCGGGTGACGTCCCTCTCCACCTCTTCGACCCGGACACGATCGAATTCGTCGGGCCCAAGATCGAGGCTGGCGACTACCTCTTCGGCACTGGGGAATTCGGCCACATCGTCCAGCTTCGACGCCCACGGCGGGGCCGAGCCGTGGTCGACGATCAGGAGCAGCCCACCGGGACCCACCGCATCGACGGCGTTGGCAAGGATTCTCTGTCGGTCCAACCGCACCCTGGAATGCAGGAATTGCGCTGAGACAAGGTCGAACTCGCCGTCGGGAAAGTCGTCCGACAGGTCTTTCTGGACGAACTCGATACGGTCGGCGACCCCGCGGGAACTCGCTTCCTCGGCGGCTCGACTGAGCGCCGTCTCCGAGATGTCGACCGCGACGACGGCCCAGCCGCGATCGGCGAGCCACACCGCGTCGCCGCCCTCGCCGCAGCCGAGATCCAGCGCCCTTCCGGGTGGCAGATCGGCCGCCACCTCGGCGAGGCGGACGTTTACCCGGCCGGTCCAGACTCGCTCACGTTCTGAGTAGTGCTCTTCCCAATGCGCCTTCGTCTCGTTCATGCTGCCAGCTTGCCCGCGGGCGCACGATCTGCCAATCTAATTTGCCATGCAGGCAAAAACGGTTACCGAGAATGATGTCGACCTGCGGGTTCGACGACGGCTGCGGGAACTTCGTATTCAGCGCGGCCTGACGCTTGACGATGTGGCCCGCAGCGCCCGCATCGACGTGTCGACACTCAGCCGCCTGGAGTCGGGCAAGCGTCGCCTGGCTCTCGACCACCTCCCCCGCCTCGCCGAGGCTCTGTCGGTCAGCACCGACGAGCTGCTGCGCGCACCCGAGGCGCCCGATCCACGGGTGCGCGGAAGCTCACACACCCACAACGACATCACGTACTGGCCGCTGACCCGTCAAGGAGCCGCCGGCGGCCTTCACGCCTTCAAGACCCGGATCGCCGCCAAGCGCCGAAAACCGCCGAGCGAGTTACCCGTTCACGAGGGCCAGGACTGGACGTACGTGTTGTCCGGCCGAATGCGGCTCATTCTCGGTGACCGTGACTTCGTCATCGAACCCGGTGAAGCCGTCGAGTTCAGTACCTGGACCCCACACTGGTTCGGCGCCGTGGACGGTCCCGTGGAGGCCATCGTGATTTTCGGCATGCACGGCGAGCGCCTGCATCTGCACGAGTGACTATAGGTACGACGTTTCGTTGACCAACCGCACCGACGAGGCCCCATCGGGGTAGAACTCCGCGATGGAAAGCGACGCCAGGTCCAGGTGCAGCCGGTACAGGATCCCGGGGCCCGCGTCGAGCGCCAGCCGGAGCAGCGTCTTGATCGGCGTGACGTGCGACACCACAAGCACTGTCTCCCCAGCGTGTTCGGTAATCATCCGAGCGCGAACCCGTTTCACGCGATCCAGCACGCTGTCGAAGCTCTCGCCATTCGGTGGGGTGATGCTGGTGTCGCGCAACCACCTCCGGTGCAAGTCGGGGTCGCGCTCGGCGGCCTCACTGAACGTCAGGCCCTCCCATGCGCCGAAGTCCGTCTCGATCAGGTCGTCGTCGACGGCGACGTCGAGCCCGATTGCCTTGGCCGACATCGCCGCGGTGTCGTACGCGCGCTGCAGCGGCGACGTGATGACCGCCGCGATGCCACCTCGCTGACCCAGATACCGCGCGGCCGCCTCGGCCTGACGTCGACCGACATCGGTCAGTGCCGGATTCCCGCGGCCGGAATATCGCCGCTGCGTGGATAACTCGGTCTGCCCGTGCCGCAGCAGCAGGAACCGGGTGGGCGCACCCCGGGCGCCGGTCCACGTGGCAGGCGAGGCCGGGGTTTCGGACGGCTCCAGTTGCGCCGCCGCGTCCATCGCCTCGTTGGCCAGTCGGTCAGCGTGGGAGTTCTCGGCCCGTGGGATCCACGCGTAGCTGATCTGCCCGAACCCCGCGCCGAGCGCTTTCGCATGCTCGAACAGCGGCCTCAGGTCGGGATGCTTGACCTGCCAGCGGCCGGACATCTGCTCCACCACCAGCTTGGAATCCATCCGCACCTCGACCTCGGTGGCGCCCAGTTTGGCCGCCTCCTCCAGTCCGGCAAGCAGACCGCGGTACTCGGCGACGTTGTTGGTGGCATGCCCGATCGCCTGCTTGCTCTCGGCCAGCACCGTGCCGCGGTCGGCCGACCACACCACCGAGCCGTATCCCGCAGGGCCCGGGTTGCCACGGGACCCGCCGTCGGCCTCGACGATCACCTTCACTGGTCACCGCCGGAAACCCGCAATAGAATTGCGCCGCACTCCGGGCACCGCAACACCTCGTCGTCGGCGGCGGCGGAAATCCGCGCGAGCTCCCCGCGATCGATCTCGATCCGGCACGCTCCACACCGACGGCCCTGCAGCCGACCCGCACCCGGACCACCGTGGGACCGCTGGCGCTCGTAGAGCGACACCAGATTGGAGTCGATTCCCGCGGTCAATTCGTCACGCCGCGAGACACATTGGTGTCGGGCCTGCTCGATAACCGTGAGCGCTTCGTCCCGTACCCGTTGGGCTTCTGCCAGCTCGCTCTCCAGAGCATCGATCTTCGCGAGTTCGTCGGTCTGCTGACCCGCCAGCTCCTCCCGGCGCTCCATCACCTCCAGCAGTGAATCCTCGAGGCTGGACTGACGGCGCTCCAGCGTCTCGAGTTCATGCTGCAGGTCGGCGAGTTGCTTGGCGCCGGTGGCGCCGCCGTCGAGCATCTTGCGGTCCCTGTCCTCGCGCGCCCGCACCGCTTCTATCTCGGACTCGAACTTCGCAATCTGGGCATCGAGGTCCTCGAGCGCGAGATGCAGCGACGCCAGCCTGTCGTTGGCCTCGCGGTGCTGGGCCTGGGTCTGCTCGAGGCGCTGCTGTTCCGCCAGATGACCGGATCGGTGTTCGATCCGGCCGAGTTCGGCATCGACCTCGGCCAGCTCGAGCAGCGAACGCTGTTGGATGACTTCAGCTTTCATAGCTCAATTCTCTCGATGTTCCACGGATCGGTGCGGACGGCGGACACCCGCACCGGCAACGCCTCGCCGAACTGGCCGCGCAGCAGCCCCGCCGCCTGATTGCACCACGGGAATTCGCTGGCCCAATGCGCGACGTCGACCAGGGCGACGTCGGATACCCGCCGGTGTTCGTCGGCGGGATGGTGTCGCAGGTCGGCCGTCACGTAGGCGTCGACGCCCGCACCCGCGACGACGTCCAACAGCGAATCGCCCGCCCCGCCGCACACCGCCACCCGCGACACCTGCGCGCCGTCCTCGCCCGATGCGCGAACCCCCCACGACGTCGCGGGCAGCGCGTCGTGCACGCGAGATACGAAGGCCGCCAACGTCTGCGGGGCGGCCAATGTCCCAATACGGCCCAGTCCCGTATCGGCGGGTACGGGCGCGAGTGCGATGAGGTCGAAGGCCGGCTCCTCATACGGGTGGGCGCTCCGCATCGCTGCGAGCACCTGCCGACGCAGCCGCGCGGGGGCGATGATCTCGACGCGGTCTTCAGCCACCCGTTCGACGGATCCGACGCTGCCGATCGACGGTGAGGCGCCCTCGTGAGCAAGAAATTGACCGGAGCCCGTGACCGCCCAGCTGCAGTGTGAATAGTCGCCGATGTGCCCGGCACCCGCCGCGAACATCGCCTCGCGGACCGCGTCGGCGTTCTCTGTGGGGACGTACACCACCCACTTGTCCAGATCGGGACCGCCCACCGCAGGAGCCAACACCTCTTCGACGGTCACCCCGAGCGCGTCGGCCAGCGCGTCCGACACTCCGGGCGAGGCGGAGTCGGCGTTGGTGTGAGCGGTGAACAACGCCTGGCCGCCGCGGATCATCCGGTGCAGCAATGCGCCCTTCGCCGTGCTGGCGGCGACGGTGTCGACGCCGCGCAGCAGCAGCGGATGATGAGCCAGCAGCAGCCCCCGTTCGGGTACCTCGTCGACGACCGCTGCGGTGGCGTCGACCGCGATGGTCACCGAATCGACGTCATCGGCCGGGTCACCGCAGACCAGGCCGACCGAGTCCCAATCCTGTGCCAACCCCGGCGGGTAGGCCGCCTCCAGCACGTCGATGACATCGGACAAGCGGGCACTCACATCACGACCCTAGTGCGCCGTCGGAGACAATGGATGCGTGACGACGCTGGATGACACCACCGCGGCGACCCGGCCGCAGCTGGTGATCTTCGACCTGGACGGCACCCTGACCGACTCGGCGCAGGGCATTGTGTCCAGCTTCCGCCACGCGCTCACCGAGGTCGGCGCCGAGATTCCCGACGGTGACCTGGCCAACCGCATCGTCGGCCCGCCGATGCACCAGACGCTTCGCGCGATGGGCCTCGGCGAGAATGCCGACGATGCGATAGCCGCCTACCGGGCCGACTATTCGACCCGCGGCTGGGCGATGAACAGCCTGTTCGCCGGCATCCCGCAGCTGCTGGCCGACCTGCGCGCCGCCGGTGTGCGGCTGGCGGTGGCCACGTCCAAGGCCGAGCCGACCGCGCGCCGGATCCTCGCGCATTTCGGGCTCGACGAGCATTTCGAGGTGATCGCGGGCGCCAGCCTGGACGGCGTTCGCGCCGACAAGGCGGACGTCGTCGCGCACGCACTCGCCCAGCTGGACCCGCTGCCCGAACGCATCCTCATGGTCGGCGACCGCGCCCACGACGTCGAGGGCGCCGCGGCGCACGGCATCCATACCGTGGTGGTCGGGTGGGGATACGGACAGGCCGATTTCGACGAGCCGACGGCCGTGACCGCCGGCGCCCACGTGTCGACGGTCGACGCCCTTCGCGAGGTGCTGGGTGTCTGAGCCCCTGCACGTCACCTTCATCTGCTCGGGGAACATCTGCCGGTCCCCGATGGCGGAGAAGATGTTCGCCCATCAGCTCAGCGAGCGGGGCCTGACGGATGACGTGCGCGTCACCAGCGCGGGAACCGGCGGCTGGCACGCGGGCGAGGGCGTCGACAATCGCGCAAACCGTGTGCTGCGCGAACACGGCTATCCGACAAAGCACCGGGCGGCGCAGATCAACGAGGACCACCTGTCCGCCGACCTCGTGGTCGCGCTCGGAAGAAACCACGAGCGGATGCTGCGCGAAATGGGTGTCGCGCCTGGCCGGCTCAGGATGCTGCGGTCGTTCGACCCCCGGTCGGGCGTGCACGCGCTCGACGTCGAGGATCCCTATTACGGCACGCACGAGGACTTCGAAGACGTCTTCACCGTGATCGAGGCCGCGCTGCCCGGTCTGCACGACTGGGTGGACGAACAGCTCGCCCGCCGGGGAATCGCGAGCTAGGGCGATGCGACGCTGGGCGTTTCTCCTGCGGCCGGGCTGGCTCGCGCTTTTCGTCGTGGTGGTCGCCTTCGCCTATCTGTGCTTCACGGTGCTGGCGCCGTGGCAGCTCGGCAAGAACACCAAGACATCACGCGAGAACGGGCAGATCTCACGCTCGCTGACCGCGCCACCAGTACCGGTGACAAGCGTTCTGCCGCAGCAGGATTCGTCGGCGCCCGACGAGCAGTGGCAGCGAGTCACGGCCACCGGGCGCTATCTCGCCGACAAGCAGGTGCTTGCGCGGCTCCGGGTCGTCGAGGGCGATCCCGCGTTCGAGGTGCTCGTGCCGTTCGCTGTCGACCACGGCCCGACGGTGCTCGTCGACCGCGGGTACGTGAAGCCCGAACAGGGCTCGCGGGTTCGCGCCATCGCGCCGCCGCCCAGCGGGACCGTGACGATCACCGCGCGGCTGCGCGATTCCGAGCAAGCGCCCGAGGGTAAAGCGCCGTTCCGCCAGGACGGAAACCAGCAGGTGTACGCGATCGACTCCGCGCAGATCGCGGGCCTGGTCGGCGTTCCGCTGGCGGGGTCATATCTGCTGCTGGTCGAGGATCAGCCGGGCGGCCTCGGGGTGATCGGTCTGCCGCACCTGGATGCCGGCCCGTTCCTGTCCTATGGCATCCAGTGGATCGCGTTCGGCATCTTCGCGCCAATCGGGTTGGGCTACTTCGTGATCTCTGAGATCAAGGCGCGGCGACGCGAGAAGGCCGCGGCGGACGGTCACCCGCCTGCCGCGCCGCTCACCACGGAGGAGAAGCTCGCCGACCGCTACGGAAAGCGCCGCTGACCGCGACCGCGAGCACAGCGCCGGCGAGCTGTACCGCCCGCGACAGCCGCACCGCGCGGACGAGATCAACGATCTGCGGCCGACGCCCATCGCCCAGCGTCGGCCGGATCTCCAGCTGATGGGCGTACTGGGTGGGTCCGCCGAGGCGCACCCCCAGTGCACCCGCGAACGCCGCTTCGACGACGCCCGCGTTGGGGCTGGGGTGCCGCTCCGCGTCACGCCGCCAGGCCCGAAGTGCGGCCGCAGGTGACCCGCCCACGACGGGCGCGCAAACAGCCACCAGGATACCCGTGAGACGGGCGGCGACGATGTTCAGCGTGTCGTCGAATCGCGCTGCGGTCCAACCGAAACGCTGATATCGCGGTGAGCGGTGGCCGATCATCGCATCGAGAGTATTGGCGCCGCGGTAGACCAGCAGCGCCGGCACACCGCCGACCACTGCCCACAGCAGCGGAGCCACCTGTGCGTCGGAGGTGTTCTCCGCCACCGACTCCACCGCCGCGCGCGCAAGGCCTTCGGCGTCAAGCGCGGCCGGGTCGCGTCCGCACAACGAAGGCAGTAGTTGCCTTGCGGCCTCGATGTCTTCGCGGGACAACAGGTCGGCCATCCCTTCGCCAGTGCGCGTCAGCGACGTGCCGCCGAGCGCCACGAACGTCGTCACCGCAGTGATCGCGGCGGTCCATGCCGGACCTCGCCGCGCGGCGGCGCGCTCCACGGCGACACCCGCCATCGCCAGCGCACCGAGTAGCGCCCCGGTGTGCAATGCGCCGGCCCAGCGGTCGTCCGAGTAGGTCAGCCGCTCGAGCGCGGCGGCGCCTCGCCCGAACAAGGCCACCGGGTGTCCGCGGCGAGGATCGCCGAGCGCCAGGTCGGCCAGGTACCCGGCGGCGATACCCGACGCCCGGCCCAGACTCGTCGGTGCAAACACGCTGCGAGCGTCTCACAAAGTGATCTACTCGAACCATGAGGCTGGGCCCACCGCGGCGGCCGACCCGCGTCGTCGATCTGATCAATCCTGCCGGACTCCTGGCCCCTGCGGCCAACGTCGTCATGCAGCTGTCGTTGCCGGGGGTCGGCTACGGCGTGCTGGAAAGCCCGGTGGACAGCGGCAACGTGTACAAGCATCCGTTCAAGCGGGCCCGCACCACCGGCACATACCTCGCCGCGGCCACGATGGGCACCGATGCCGACCGCGCGCTTATTCGCGACGAGGTCGACAGAGTGCACGCGCTTGTCCGCTCCAATAAGTCAAGCCCGTTGTTCTACAACGCATTCGACCCGCGTTTGCAGCTGTGGGTGGCCGCTTGCCTCTATCGCTACTACGTCGATCAGCACGAGTATCTCTACGGGCCGCTTGACGACGCGGCCGCCGAGGCGATCTACCAAGACGCCAAGAAGCTCGGCACCACGCTGCAGGTCCGGGAGGACATGTGGCCGGAAGACCGAGTCGCGTTCGAGGAGTTTTGGAAGCGAACGCTCGACGAGCTGCACATCGACCCGCCGGTGCGCGAACATCTACACGGCGTGGCGGCGATGGCGTTTCTGCCTGCACCCCTGCGCATACTGGCCGGCCGCTTCAATCTGTTCGCCACCAAGGGGTTCCTTCCCCCGGAATTTCGGGCGCACATGAAGATGTCGTGGACAGCGACGCAGCAACGTCAGTTCGAGTGGTTGTTGACCGCCCTGCGAGTCGCCGATAGCGTCATCCCCCGCGATGTGTGGATCCTGGGCTATCGAATGTACTTATGGGACATGCGAGCTCGCGCGCGGCGCGGGAAACGTGTGGTCTAGCCCACACCTGTGAACTTGCAGCGACCCGACTGCGTGCAAGAAGAAACAATCGGTCAATTGAAAAGTGAGGAACCAATGGCGGTACTCAACCACGTCGCACTCACCGTGCGTGACGTCGATGCAAGTGGACCCTGGTATCAACAGCTGTTCGGCACCGATCCGGTGGTCGACGAGCACACCGACGCCGGGTTCCGGCACATTGTGTGGGCGTTCGAAGACGGCACCATTTTCGGCATTCACCAGCACGACCGGCCGCTGGAAGGCGGGCGGTTCACCGAGTTCCAGACAGGTCTCGACCATGTCGGGTTCGGCTGCGCGGACCGCGCGGAACTCGAGACATGGGTGAGTCGGCTCAACGAGCTCGGCATCGAGCACGGCGGCATCGTGGACGCGAATTACGGCTCGGGGCTGAGCTTCCGCGATCCCGACGGCATCGCACTCGAGTTCTTCGCACCGCCAGCCGGATAGCCACCGAACTTCAGCCCTCGCTACTGTCCTTCCGCGAAGCGTCAACATTTGACGGTTCTAGCGGCCACCCCCGACCCGGCACGGAGTAGCTGTCCGCGTCATCGCCAGTGAAAGGCCCATTCGAACGCGCGCGTCAAACTGATGACGTACTGCTCGCGGGACTCCTTGGGCTGCTTAACGATCCAGGAGGGGTGCGGGGCGTGGGGCGCTGACGCAGCATCTGGCGCCGTGGTGTGCGGGACCGTGAACGGCCATGGCGAGCTCCCGGAGCAGATACGACCTGCAATTCTCGATCTCGTGAGATAACGACGGGCGGTCGTCGGGCGGGTGGCAGTGCACGACATTCGTGGTGAAGACGTCGTCCTTCGTCTTGCCTGCGAGTTCGAGTGCGCGATCCAGGATGGGATCACCACCGGCGATTGCAGGCTGCCATGGCCCGGCGCTGCCTGGGTTTCGGCGGGGATATTCATCCCCTCGCAGCGCCTGCACGCCCTGATTCGTTCGGCGACTATGTCGTAGTCGCGCCTGCGGTCGCGTTCGACGGTTTCTGACATGCGAGCCACCTTATGAACCCGATATCGGAATCGGTGGGCGCGGACGGTATCGAACCGCCGACCGCTGGTGTGTAAAACCGAGCCAGACGGTCTATGGCGTTTCGCTTGGTGCCACCGCATCTCGAGATGCCCAGTTCAACGGCTGTTTTATGTCCATGCGGTCCACCCACTATCGGGCTGTGTCGGTCCGTCTTGGCACACTCTTGGCACAACGGGGGTTTGGCCGTCAGCGCGCGAGCTTGCGACCAACGCCGTGGCGTCGGGCAACCCGGGGCGCTCGGGTCGGGTCCCTGTTCGGATGTGTGTGCCACCTATCCATGGACACCTCCTCAGCCAAGTTCCGCGAACCGAGCATGCAGAAGGCTCCCTCCCCCGCTAACAGGTTGCAAGGCATCTTCTTCGGCACCTTCCTTATCGGCCTTGCGAGGGTTTGGAAGCCACGCTGATCGTTGGTGTCAGTGCCGCAGCCGAGCCTGACGGTGACGATCGGACTCGGCCCCGGTCTTCGCACCGCGCTTCGGCCTCGCCGAACACAAGGCGCGCCTGTTCACCGAACTGCCGTCGCTCAACGGCGCACACGCTCGCCCGAAGAGGGCCGCTACATCGCGCAGGCGTGGTTCAGCTGAGGTCCGGTTGCGCAGTCCCGATCAACCAACGCGCTTAGGATAACCTAAGCTCAATGAGCTTCACCTATGGTTCCGTCGCCGAAGCGGTTCGGCTGAGTCCTCGCCTGCGGCGCGTCGTCCTGCGGATCGATGACCCGCGGCTCTCGATGTGAAGGCGGCCGCCGACTCGACCGTCGGCGTCTACTTTCCTGACCTCGCACCCGGCGGGTGGGCCACATCGACCCAGACTCCGAGGGCCGCAACTATTCCGTGCGGCGCCATGTGGACGACCTCATCACGCTGGATGTGTTCCTGCACGCCCACGGCATTGGGACGTCGTGGGCGGCTTCCGCTCAGCCCGGCGACCGGGTCGGACTTGACCACGCGCGCTCGTGGTATCGCCCGCCAGCGGATACCGATGTGTTCACCGACGATTCCGCCGGTGGAACTAGCGACCCCAATGTGGGCGGGGCTTGGTACACCAAATTCAGCGACCCCATCAAGTGCAGCGTGCCGGCCGGTGCTACGGACACAGGTCCGGCCGCGGCGATAGCGACGGGGAAGTTGGAATCAAATGTCTTTGATGCTCCATCGGGGAACAGGGTCGAAGCGCCGTTTTTCCTCGCGGTGGCCACTCAACTCAAGACAGTTCAACCCTGCGCAGACAGCTGGTGCCTACTCGCAATTCCCAACCTGCCCGGCGGCCAACACGGCAACCTTCCCCCGGCCAAGGATGCGTATACCAGGGCGGCGGCGACAAGGTATATCTCGACGTGAAGTAGCCGCCGCGCACAGATACCGTGCGCCCTAGCCATGTAATTATGGCCGTGCCCGCCGATACCGTCACCGCTGACGAGCAGCGCAACAGCCTGCGCTGTTACCGCGGGAAACAAAATCGGTGAAGTCGCCAGGACTACCGATAACGCGACGACCATGCTCCTCGCCTAAGGGCTGACGGTTCCGTGAGGCGGCCTCAGAAGGCACACCGGGCGTAGGTATAGGAGTACGACGACCCGGCGACCGGCACGGCGCTGGCCAATTCGGCGTAGCAGACCGCGGTCAAACCGGCGACGACGCCTGCGATGACGAACGACCAGATGACCACGGGCCCGGCCATCGGCACCGCCTGGCTGAGGATGAAGAAGATACCGGTGCCGATCGTGCCGCCGGTACCGATAGCCGCGAGGCTCCACACCCCGATCGAGCGACTGAGTTCACTGCGCCCGCTGTCGGCGCCGGTTTCGGCCGCCATCTCCAGTACCGGCTTGCGGCGCAATACCTGTCACGAAGTGCGGCCATAGGCTCCTTTCTTCGGCTCACTTCGATGATGTCCCAGTGCGCGCGATCGTTTGTGGGATTCGATGACCTGAGACGGAGCCGATGCGAAGCATCGCCGCGGGTGACTGTGCGGATTCGGACGATCTGCGGGCGATTCGTGTCCGAAACCGCACAATCGCGGAGACTCAGAAGAAAGTGCCCCTAGCAGTGTCCGATTCCACGGCATCGTTGCTGAACTGAAGCCCCGGGCGACCGACGTTGCGCGGCGATTGATCACTCACAGGGACAGCTCTAATTTTTCGCGGCGGCGCCGAGATATGGCTGACGCAGAGTGACAATCCTGCTGCACTTCGTACTAGATCTCTGCCATCGTGCCCTTAGTAATATATTCGGCGAAGTACTCGGTTATGGGCGAAGAACCAAGCGCTTTCTCTAACCACCTCCACCTACCGTGTGGATTGGTTTCGAGAAAGTAGTGTTTGCCGTGCTCGTCGACGATTAAGTCGCTGGCTGCGAAGCTCAGGCCTAGTGCGCGGTGGAGCCGTGTGAGCCTCTCGTCGACGTCGCTTGGCAACTCGCACCATGAGTACCTCGATTTGATTTTCTCGCTTCTCCAATCTCTGACGCCCTGCACTTCAGCGGCCTCACTGTCAATGCGGACCGCAAAATTCTTGTCGCCAATACTGGTGATCCGTAGCTCGTAGCCGACATCTATCAGATCCTGAAACTGTGTTGCCGTGACCGAGACCGGTTCTAGATCAGACTTGTCGCTATCCGACAAGACATGTGTTAAGGCGAAGCCCCGTTCATCATCGTCATCTGTGATAATCGGCGTGGAGAGTGTCTTCGCAACTATTTCGGATCTGTTCGCTATCCATTCCGCTGCGGAGGACGCGCTATTCGTGATCAACGTCTGCGGCGTAACGAAGCCGACATCAGCGGCTACCGAGTACTGATAGGGCTTAGTCGACGCGCGTCGCGTTGACCAGTACTCGTTGATCCAGACTGCGGGCCGAAGCAGCGAAATCACGCCATCGAGCAGATGCTCGGCCTCGGCCACACAAAACCTGCGATATTCGCTGGGCACATCGGAGGCCAGCACCGGTGGTCCGAACCGGCGAAACCAAACGACTTTTGCGCTTGTGAGATCGACACGGTCGTGGCCCCGCTCCAGGTCGATGTGTCGGTGGCATGAGCTCAGCGATATCGTCAGCGCTCTGTCGCACGGATACTGGTCGACGTCGAGCCGGGCAACCGCGAGCTTTCCAGGCAGGAGCGAAGTGACGGCCTCGATATGGGGGTCAATCGAGGTGCCGACAACTAATATGTCTACTGATGTCCTGCTCGTCAGGTGTCGTTGTCCTCAGTGCTCGTGTTGCACGCCTTGGTAATTGGATTCTGGATACTTCGTGCTGCCGACAGGTTTGGTGACCCGTTCGAGCCAGCGAGCCATGTAAGGAAGCCTCGGCCGGTCGTAACGCTCATCGGGTGCTGGGAGGATGGCGGGCATAGGGACTGGCCTTAATCAACGCATTTCGGCATTCCACATAGACGAACTCGGACGCCGACAACGCTAGCTTGTGGCCCTCTGTTGCGGGCCGTTTCGAAACCGCGGTCGTCGTCCACCATCGTGAATGGGCCGGCGGGAACCGGCGAGTGCGCGCATCAGAAATCGGAATTCTCACGGGCGATTATCTAACTTTACTTGCGGCCGTTCGCCAGCGGGTTCCCGGGGATCTTCGGATAGATTCGTGGTTGGGGCAGACCTGGGATGAATCCTCAAGGGCGCCAACGCGGGCCGAGCAGTATCGTCCTGTCCGCCGCCCGGTCGCCCGTCAGTGGGCTTGCCGGGTGGCCGAGGCCGCCATCTTGTCGGCGATCCGGCCGGCTTGGTCGCTGATCTGATATCCGCAGGCATTGACGTCGAGGACCACATTCAGCACCGCGCGCAGCACGTGCTGGCAGACGTATCCGTTGCCGCCTTCGAGCGTGTTCAACTGCGCAATCACCGGGACATCCCCGACCAGGTTTCCTACGGTCCACCGGTAGACCTGCTCCAGGTGGGTTGCGACAAGCGTTTGTCCGGCGCAGGCCCGCCATTCGCCCACCGAGGTCTTCAAGAAGGCCAGCGCCCGATCGGCCGACGGGAAGCTCATCACCGCCTGCCCGAGGCGGTGGTCGGGGTTGTCTACCATCTCGTGCAGCGTCACGATGCTGGCCGCGGTGTATCCGCTGCCCTGATACGCGGGCGGCTCGCCGACAAAGAAGGCGCCCAGGCAGTCCGGATTGGACAGCGTCCGTTCGACCACCTCCCGTGGCGCATGAGCGATCGGCGTGGTGGGTTGCATGCCCGAGGCGCCCATCGCGGCGTTGACGTCCGCGACGGTGAGCAGGACGGAGTCCAGCTGGTCGGGCGCCACCAGCGGCGCCGGCGAGGTCGTCGCGCGCGGCGGTGAAGTTGTTTGCGGGGATGCGATCGGATGAGGCCCTGCGCAGCCAGCCACTGTGACCGCGATGATCAGCAGCGCCGCCATGGCCGCGCTGGTGCCGAGGAGCCGGTGTGTGCGGGCTTGGCCCTCGCGGACCGGGCCGCCGGCGCCGGGGTCCCCCCGCAGGGTTCCGATCAACGACACGAGTTTGTCCTATAGACAGCGGCCGTCGGTTGGCAACGCCGATGTCGGCAGTCGTGGTCGGTGTGGAAGGATGGAAGACCACGGGCGGTGCGTGCGATTGAGGCAGCGAAGTGCTTCCGGGTTGGAGTCACACCGTCGGCGAAAGAAATCCTCGGCGCGCTGCGCGCGGCAACGACTCCCTGCACTACACCCACGGCTTCGGCAATGCTGTCATTCACTGGCGGCAACAGTGAACAGTCCGCTTTCTTCCAATGCGTCTGCGATCGCCCATCGCTCGTCGTCGGTGAGGCATCCCGGTAGCTCAAGCACATCGAATCGGGGTGCGCCGACACAGAAGGCAATCGCCTCACGTGCGATGCGTGAAACGGCCAATTCTTCTACCCAACCACGCTGTGTCTCGACGCCAAGAGCAACAAAATCGTCGGTTTCTCGATAGCTGAGAACCAAACTTTCGTGGCAACGAGCGAGGGTGCGCGCCGTAGGCCGACCGCCGTTCATGAGGTCAGTTCTGCCCAAGCCGTGGATGAAGCGGCCGGTTGCTGCGGAACCTTGCTGGACGCACCGCTCGAGCAAGTCCGCCACCGAAACGGCGTCGACCTGTGCGAGGAATCCGGCGATCGCACGGATCTTGAGCTGCCGCCGTCGAGTCGCAACAACCTCCTCGTAGGGAGCACCGTAATCAGTTCGCTGGCGAGTGAAGTATTCATCGAGAATTGGCAGACATTGTTCTTGGTCTGCCAGCTGCTCACCGTCGCGCGGGCTGCTGACGTGAAGCGACAGCGACCAGCGGTCTGTCGGGTTGCGTGGATCGTGGATGCACGGCTCGTAGATGAAGCCGACTTGTCCAGCAAGAGCATCGAAGCGATTTTTCGGCACCAGCGTCTGATGGCGGTACGACTGATCGCGGTCGTAGGTCTGGACTGTCAGCTCGTTGTGGCAGACGCCGGTGATCGTCCAGGCCGTGTGTTCGTGCGCCCAGCACTGCGACCTGGCGGCCAGTAGCCAAGCGCAAAGCGGACCCCAAATCCAGGCAAGATGAAGAATGGAACCAACCCCGGACGCAGACCCGGTTGCTTAAGCCGGGTCAGCTCGTATGCCACGCAATCGACGAGGAACTCGTCGTCACGAACAGCCGCGGTTACCGCCGATCGGGCAGCAAGGACTGCATCCCTGTCTGGATGCTCGCGCACGTGCGCTTGGGGGAACTCCTGCCGGTCAAACAGTTCGCACAGGTCATCGAGCTTCACTGAGCACTCCTGGGCCTAGTCCGTCGTCCGAGGCTAGACGTCGGCTGAATTCCGCCAAGGCCATCGCACGGCGCCCGGCGCCAAGCGGCGCGGCGCTGTCAACCGACACGGAGGACCTTGAGTTTGACCAATGCGGCCACCAGAGCGACCTTCTCCTCATCGGTCAGGTCGCCGGGCAATTCACGGACATAGAAGGCGCCTGTACTGGCAAGGAAACGCAGCGCGTCCCGTGCGATTTCGCTGACACTGAGAAGAGGCCGACCGTCGCGGTCGATCAAGGCGACCATCCTGTCGACCGAGTCCAACGCCACTTGTCCGCAATCGCGGTTCACGATACGCCGGTGTGGAGTTACCCAACTCGAGTCGTCCCATACCTGCGGCAAATCCGTGCCGAAGATGTCACGGTATCGGTCACCGAACTCGGCCAACGTCGCCTCGGGGATGTCGATGAGGCCGGCGTTCGGCGCGTTGCTCGGAAAGTGGTGGCGGTAGCAACCGAAGTACGTGGTGCAGAACCCGCTGTACTCCGCGGTGAAAAGGACGAACTGGTGCCAAGCCTCATCCACGCACAGCGAGTGCATCTTCCAGTTCTTCGTGTGGTCGACCTGGGTTAGGACCAGGTAGCGCTTCACCTCGGTGAAAAGCGCGCAAGCCTCGTCAGGAGTGTCGACAAAGCGATCTTTCACCAGCTTCTCGATAAGAAAGGGCGCCTGGTAATCGAGCGCCTCGAATGCTCCTGGCAGGACATCCAGCACTGAGCGGGCAACGGTCTCCCGCTGGCTACTGGAGCGAGAGCTAACCTGGGCAGGCACTACCGGAGGCGGTTCTAGGGCCCATCGTTCTCTCGCACGCACATGCACCCGCATGTGCCGGTGCATTCCGAACCGGAGCCTGAGCCCGGATGCACCAAAATCCGAAGACGGCCTATCCGGGTTTCTTTGATATCGGAAGAATCGGTCGTTTCGATGGGCTCGATTGTCGTAGTCATGACCGGGAATTTAGCACTCCCTTGACAGCCGTTGAGAAGTTTCACCAAACGAGACGCGGCCGTATCCGAGCTACGCGAAGCTCGCTGGTGGCGGCCCGTGGAGCGCTGGCAACGGGAAGTCTGCGCTCGGGCCTCACGAACCCTGCTCGTGAAGCAGGGAGCATTAACCGAACGGTAACTAAGAATTAGTTTCGAAAGGGAAAACCGTCACCACGGTGAAGTGAGCTAAACGCTTTTCTTGGAAAGTATTTCTCGGGCGAATTGGTGGGACGTGGCGATCTTGGAAGTGAGGTGATCGACGAATCCGGTCCTTCTGTGGCGCATGAGAGGTCTTAGCGCTCTGACCTTGTTGGCTAATGTGTCGCTGGTGCAACTTCTGCCTTCGGCAACGTGCGGACCCCATCCGGGAACCGCGATTTCCCGCACGTAAGGCACCTAGCATGTCGGTAGTAGCGGTGGGGGATGCGATGAACCACCGCGTACGCCGACGAACTAAGACTGTGAAGACAGCTCAACGCTAGCCGCCCGCGGATACGACGAGCGACACAGATCTTACGGTTGCGTTGGCGACCGTTTGTGAGATCGCATGCGGGAGCAAAGGTCTGAGTTCAGAATAGGACCATCATGCACCTCACATCGGGTTTCACGGCGGCAGCAGTTCTTGCGGGCGCCGCCGTCGGTTTCGCTGCTCCAGCGTGTGCCGACGATCTCGATGGCGCGTACACCATCATGTGGAGCGATGGCAAAGCACCGGCCACGTGGACCTTCACCCCCTGCGGACCAGGTTGCCGCCACGTGACCAGCAGCAAGGGCTGGAGCACAGACGCGCAACTTGTGAACGGCAGTTGGATCATGGGCCCGGTACAGAACACTGTTCATTGCTGGAGCGGCACCATCGAAACGGCCACGGAGAACAGCTCCTTCGATGCGGCGACGCTGTCCGGCACAGGCGTCGTCACATACCCAGTTGCATGCCCCCAAGACCCTCCCGGTGGATTAACCATTCAGTTCAGTTTGACGAAGGGGAAATGAGTGGGGGTGAACCTGGAGAGGGCCAACGCGAAGCGCGCTGGCATCGCGCGTGAGTTTGGCGTCGACGATCGGGCCTGCCACTCCTCGAAGCGCAGCGACGGGTCGCCAGCGGGCGGGAACAGTAACGGAACGCCGCCTGCTTTCCAGCCTGTCGATGATCGCGGCAGCTGCAGTCTGCGGCTGAATGCGCTTGACTATGAATTTCGGCATCGCTGAGAGCAGGGCGAATACATGGGGATCTGCGTCCACGCCCTGACGAATCATGTCGGTCTCGATGAGTGAGAAGTATGCCGTCATGACCGAGACACCGTGACTCGCCAACTCGACGCCAAGCCCCCGGCCGAGTTGCTCGACGGCGGCCTTGCTCATCGCATACGGGATGGCACCCGCCCCGTTGATGTAGGCGAATACCGAACTCACCACCACGATCTGTCCGCGGCTGCCGATCACCGAATCCATCGTGGCCGACACCGTGTTGACGACTCCGTTCACGTTGACGGACATAACCCCAGCCACCTGATCGGGGTGGAGTCCGAGCATGGTGCTGCCGCGACCGAGCACGCCGGCGTTGGCGATCACGACATCGATGCGGCCGAACCGCTCGAGTGTCGAACGCACGGATTCCTGTACCGCATCGGGGGCGGTGACATCGCATTGCAGCGGCAGAACTTGGCGCGTCGGCATTGTCGCGGCAACAGACTGCGCCCTGGAGAGATCTTTGTCCGCAATAACCACTCGTGCCCTGCGCTGAGTCAGTGCAGTGGCGGTGGCTGCACCCGAGCCGCGACCGGCGCCAGTGATCAGGACGACCTTGTCGGCAAGCGCATAGCGCTTCACGTCAAAGCCCACGTTTGCGGCCGAATGACTGGTGCCATTGCGACGCAGCATCGCGAGCGTGGTCGCGATGCGACCACAATTGAGGGCGGGTGTTAACCCGGCGCCTACGCGGTGCAATTGATCTGTGTGCCATGAGAGTTCGAGAATCCCGTTGAGGGATTTGAGATCGACGAACCGGCCCAGGATGCCGCGCATTCCTGCGCGCAATTGGTCTGAGGGGAGAGTCTCGGCGCGCCCGTCCAGGATCACGTCGGCGGCGTCCGTCGTTGTTGCGGTGGGCCTGCCCAGACCGATGATGTCGCGTTCACCGGCATCCATGCGTGGTGCATTGCGCTGCGGGAACGGAAGCCGCCGGTGACCGCCAGCGGGATGTCGCCGGCGAGGCTGCGCACTGTTCGGGCGTACTCCAAGAAGTAGGCCTCGTGCGCCAGAGCTGCGACTACGGAGCGGGATTCATCTTCGGTAAAGCCGCCGCGCTGGAAGTCGGCCGAGTTCAGTTTAATACCTACCGCGAAGCCCGGCGAGACTCGCGCGCGGATGCGGCGCACGACTTCGATGACAAAGCGCATCCGCCGCTCGGGGTCACCGCCCCATTCGTCGTCGCGCTGGTTCGACAACGGCGACAAGAACTGTGCAACGAGATATCCATGAGCACCGTGGATCTGCACTCCATCGAAGCCCGCCGTTTCGCACACCGCCGCCGCGGCGGCGAATCGCTCAATGATGTCTTCGATCTCAACAGATGTCAGCTCACGAGGCGTGGCCGCACCCGGAAAGTTAAGCGCCACCGGGCTGGGGGCGACAGGCTTGTGTCCGAGCGCAAGCGGATTCGACTGGCGCCCTGGATGATTGAGCTGCACCCAAATCGGAACGCCAGCATCCTTGGTGGACTTGGCCCAGCGCGATAGCGCGTCGAGATTGCGCTCGTCCTCGATCACGACATTCCCCGGCTCGCCGAGCTGCGTGCGATCGACCATCACATTGCCGGTGACGATCAGACCGTAGCCGCCTTGGCTCCAACTCGTGTAGAGCCGCTCGAGTCGCTCGTCGGGAGAGTTCTGCTTGTCGCCGAGCCCTTCACTCAACGCAGCTTTCATCATCCGATTGGGCAGCACCTGGCCGCAGGGCAGCGGCAGCGGATCGTGCAGGCGGCCGGTCAACGACGGCGAGGTTGTGGGCGGCCCATTCGCGCAGCGCGGTGGAGCGCCGCGACCACGCGATGATGGTGTCGCGGTCCACGCCGACCAGCTCGGCCATACCCGTCGACCGATCGACCGCCGCGCATTCGAATCCCATGGATTGGTACAGCTCACGGCGCAACGTCGCTTGATAGATCACGCCAGCTGCACGGGCCTCGTGATAGAGCGACGTCCCATCGATGGACACCATCTGCCCATCGGCGCGGGCTTGGCGATTCGGCACGATGACGTGGGTGTGCAGATGCGGGTCGCCGCGGCGTGAGGTCTCGTGCTGATAGGCGACAGCGGTCAATCCCGGCAGCCGCACAAGGTCTTTTTCACCGGTGTGCGGGTTGTGCACTCGGGTGTAGCCGGCGTGTGCGGCCAGGTACTCCATAGCCTCCGACAGCGCGGTGGTGTGTGCGTCGGCGATCGCCTTGGCGATCACATCGTCGGTCCGAAGGGCCCGAATTAGCGAGACGCTTTTGGGCGCGCAGAGGGTCAGATCGAAGCCGCGCACACCGCGTTCACCGAATACGCGCCCATGCGCACCATTCGGGGTGATGCCGTCGTCGAGCCAGCGCGCCACCAACTCCGGATCAGCGTCTCCCCCAGCGCACTGGGCGTCGGTCAGGCCGACCAACGTCGCGACGGTGTGGGTGTCGCCTACCGAGAGCCATGCCGGGGTGCGTGTTTTGCGTTCGGAGTAGTACTCCTCTAACCGGCCGCCGGCGCGCGTCCGATCCTTCGCGGCCTGCTCGGCCGCCTGGGCGGTGTCGATGTAGTAGTTGATCGACCACCGTTTGAGCTCGGAGATCGTCAACATCGATCCACCTACTGACGGCGATTGTGGTTGTGGTACTTACTGAGCCACAACCATTCTCGCAGCGTTGTGCAAATGTGCCGTGCAGAAAAATAGGAACGGTGATCGGGTGTGGACGGAGTGGTACGCGTGAGTGTAAGGATAACGGAGACAGTGTGTTTGAGACGGTAAGGCAAGGATTCAGAATGTGGATTGAGATGGAGTTACGGACGAAGCGTGGTGGTGGAGTGTGCTGGTGGCGCTGCACGAATTGCGCTGTTGCCTCGGGTCGTGCGACGGCGTGCCGATGCCGGCCGAGGTCATGGCCGCGTTGCGAACGCTGAACGCACAACAGAAGCGCGAAAAGCTGACGTTGGGCCCGACATGGACAGACACGGGGCTCATCGCGATCAACGAGGACGGGCTCCCCGATTCGGCCCGAGACCTACTCCAAGGCATTCCGCCGCCACTGCACCGCAGCGGGCGTGCCGGTGATCCGGTTGCACGACACCAGGCACACCGCCGCGACGCGGATACTCGACAGCGGCGCCACGGTGTCTGCGGCGGCGAAGTGGCTGGGCCACGATCCGGCGATGGCGCTGCGGGTGTACGGCCACGTGTACGACGAAGCGCTGGCGTCGGCGGGTGATGTGCTACTCGGGGGGACGTCACGAACCAACGGGAAGCGCTAATTCAAGCCGCGAAACTTCGTGCAGCGCGGCTAAATCCAGCATGTCAATCGTGGTCCATTCGATGCTGAAATTGCCCGACAACCGGTTGTACCGGTCTTCGGCCAAAGCCTCTCCTTGATCTCGGGCCGACAGGTCCCTCCTCCACTTTCACACCGGTCCGCGTGGCGCAATCGACCGGGTGTGCGAACCCAGCTGGCACACACTCTTGGCACACCGGAGGTTCATCCGTCAAGCACGGTTGGATCGCGGCATTGCGCTGACCTCGACAAACAGAGGTGGGCGCGGACGGTATCGAACCGCCGACCGCTGGTGTGTAAAACCAGAGCTCTACCACTGAGCTACGCGCCCGTGCCGGTGCACGCTACACGCCGATGATGCGCCACCGGAAATCCATCAGGTTGACTTCAGCGCCTTCAGCGCGTCGGTCCAAACGCTCTGGTCGCGCGCCTCGCCGGGCTGTTTCATCTCCGAGAACCTGACGATGCCCGACCGATCGATCACGAACGTGCCGCGGTTGGCGAAACCCGCGTCGTCGTTGAAGACGCCGTAAGCCTTGGCGACCGCCCCGTGCGGCCAGAAGTCGGACAACACCGGGAACGTGAAACCACTCTGTGTGGCCCAAACCTTGTGTGTCGGTGGCGGTCCCACCGAGATGGCCAGCGTGGCGGTGTCGTCGTTCTCGTATTCCGGCAGGTTGTCGCGGATCTCGTCCAGCTCGCCCTGGCAGATCCCGGTGAAAGCCAGCGGGAAAAACACCAGCAGCACGTTCTTGGCGCCGCGGAAGTCAGCGAGGGTGACGGGTTGGCCGTTCTGGTCCTTGAGCGTGAACCCGGGGGCCTCGGCTCCAACGTCGAGCGTCATCGCCGACCCGCGGCCTTGGACTTCGGCTGCACCAACCGGCTGGCGCTCCAATCGCCGAGGTTGGCCGACGACGTCTGCATCAACCCGGCCGTCGGCGCCGATTCGGCGATTTCCGCGGGCAGCACATGGCCCGGCTTGCCCGTCTTCGGCGTCATCACCCAGATCACGCCGTCATCGGCAAGCGGCGTGATGGCGTCCATCAAGCGGTCCACCAGGTCACCGTCGTCGTCGCGCCACCACAGCATCACGACGTCGATGACCTCGTCGGCGTCCTCGTCGAGCAGCTCGCCGCCGCACGCGTCCTCGATATCGGCCCGGATGTCGTCGTCGACGTCATTGTCCCAGCCCAGTTCCTGTACAACCTGATCTTTTTGGATGCCCAGCCGTTGGGCGTAGTTCGGGGCGTCTGCCGCCGCGACCACCGTCGGCCCTCCTTCTTCCTGCTCGTGCGATCCGTCTATCGTCGCACGACCTGGGCATCCGGCAACGCCCGGCGCACCAGGTTCACCGATATGCCGCGTCGCATAGGTCCAGGGCGTGCGTCTTCACGTCGTTCAGCGTCCGGACCGCGCCGTTGAATTCGTCGGGTCCGTAGTTACCCGCGATGGCGGTCGCCACGCCACGTGCGGCGTCCACCCAGGCGTTGAGGGCGTCCTTCAGGTCCTGCGGCAGCGAGTCACTGATCGTTGTCGCGACGGCGTCGGCGCTGTGGTTGAGGGCGTCGATGGCCGGTCCCGACTTCGTCGACACGTCAGCGGCGTTTTGGTTGAAGGCCTTCACGTAATCGTTGACCGCCGTGATGGAGTCCACGCTGCTGGAGCTCAGCGCCTCGCACGAAGTGTGCACCGCCTGGGTGGTCTGGGACGCCTGGCGCTCCGACTCACGGGCGCTGGACGATGATGCCGACTCCTCGATCGACGCCGAAACGGAGGCCTTGTAGACCGGGGCATCCGCCCGGTTGACCTTCGGCGTTCCCTCGGTGACGGAGCTGCATCCGACGATGATCATGGCGAGGCCGGCCAGGCTGCCGACTACCAGCGCGACGATCCGCAGGCGCTTGGACCCGGTCAACCCTCCCATCGGCACAGTCTGCAGACGTTACCGGTTTAAGCCCCGGATCGGCGGTTCATTCCAGTCGGCACCACCGGCGATGCATGTGGGGCACGATAGGTGGACGATAGAGGTTGTACTGCAGACCTACACCTCCTACCGAGGAGCGGAAGTTGACCACCGAGTTCGCGCGCCAGGACCTGGCCCAAAACTCCGGCACCGCAGCCGAACCCGACCGGGTGCGGGTGATCCGCGATGGCGTCGCGTCCTATCTGCCCGATATCGATCCCGACGAGACGGGCGAATGGCTGGAGTCGTTCGACCAACTGCTGGAACGGCAGGGCCCGGCGCGGGCCCGCTACCTGATGCTGCGGCTGCTCGAGCGCGCCGGCGAACAGCGCGTGGCCATCCCCTCCCTCACCTCGACCGACTACGTCAACACCATCCCGACCGAGCTGGAACCGTGGTTCCCCGGCGACGAGGACGTCGAACGCCGCTACCGGGCGTGGATCCGGTGGAACGCCGCGATCATGGTGCACCGCGCGCAGCGGCCGGGAGTCGGTGTGGGCGGCCATATTTCGACGTACGCCTCGTCTGCCGCGCTCTACGAGGTCGGATTCAACCATTTCTTCCGCGGCAAGTCGCACCCCGGCGGCGGCGACCAGGTGTTCATCCAAGGCCACGCGTCGCCTGGTATCTACGCCCGGGCGTTCCTGGAGGGCCGGCTAACCGCCGACCAGCTCGACGGCTTCCGCCAGGAGCACAGCCATCCCGGCGGCGGCATCCCCTCCTACCCGCACCCGCGGCTGATGCCCGAGTTCTGGGAGTTCCCGACGGTGTCGATGGGCCTGGGCCCGATGAACGCGATCTTCCAGGCCCGGTTCAACCACTATCTGCACGACCGGGGCATCAAGGACACCTCCGACCAGCACGTGTGGGCATTCCTGGGCGACGGTGAGATGGACGAGCCGGAAAGCCGCGGACTGATCCAGGTGGCGGCCAACGAGGCCCTGGACAACCTGACCTACGTGGTCAACTGCAACCTGCAGCGCCTCGACGGGCCGGTGCGCGGCAACGGCAAGATCATTCAGGAACTCGAGTCGTTCTTCCGCGGCGCGGGCTGGAACGTCATCAAGGTGGTGTGGGGCCGCGAATGGGATGCGCTGCTGCACGCCGACCGGGACGGCGCATTGGTCAACCTGATGAACACCACGCCCGACGGCGACTACCAGACGTACAAGGCCAACGACGGTAGTTATGTGCGCGACCACTTCTTCGGCCGCGACCCGCGCACCAAGGCGCTCGTTCAGAACATGTCCGACGGCGAGATCTGGAACCTCAAGCGTGGCGGCCACGACTACCGCAAGGTCTACGCTGCGTATCGCGCCGCCACCGAGCACAAGGGCCAGCCGACGGTGATCCTGGCCAAGACCATCAAGGGCTACTCGCTGGGCGCGCACTTTCAGGGGCGCAACGCCACCCACCAGATGAAAAAGCTTGCGCTGGAAGACCTCAGGCAGTTCCGCGACGCCATTCGCATTCCGATCAGCGATGAGGACCTAGAGAAGAACCCGTATCTGCCGCCCTACTACCACCCGGGTCCGGATGCACCCGAGATCCGCTACATGCTCGATCGGCGTCGGACGCTGGGCGGGTTCGTGCCGGAGCGGCGGACGAAGTCCAAGGTGCTCACGTTGCCTGGCCGCGACGCCTACAAGGCGATCAAGAAAGGTTCGGGCAACCAAGAGGTCGCGACCACCATGGCCATGGTGCGCACCTTCAAGGAACTGTTGCGGGACAAGGAGATCGGCCCGCGAATCGTGCCGATCATTCCGGACGAGGCCCGTACCTTCGGCATGGACTCGTGGTTCCCGAGCTTGAAGATCTACAACCGCAACGGGCAGCTGTACACAGCCGTGGACGCCGAATTGATGTTGGCCTACAAGGAAAGTGAGATCGGCCAGATCCTGCACGAGGGCATCAACGAGGCCGGGTCGACCGCGTCCTTCACCGCGGCGGGCACGTCGTACTCGACGCACAACGAGCCGATGATCCCCCTTTACATCTTCTATTCGATGTTCGGGTTCCAGCGCACCGGCGACGGGTTCTGGGCTGCGGCCGACCAGATGGCCCGCGGGTTCGTGCTCGGCGCCACGGCAGGACGGACGACGCTAGTCGGCGAGGGTCTCCAGCACGCCGACGGCCATTCCCTGCTGCTGGCGGCGACCAATCCGGCGGTGGTGGCCTACGACCCTGCGTTTGCCCACGAGATCGCCTACATCGTCGAGAGCGGGTTGGCCCGCATGTTCGGCGAGAACCCGGAGAACGTCTACTTCTACATAACGCTCTACAACGAGCCCTATCGGCAGCCCGCCGAGCCCGAGGGACTGGACGTGGAGGGGCTGCTGCGCGGCATCTACCGCTACCGGCCCGCCCCTGAGCCCAAGTCGAAGCAGGCGCACATCTTGGCCTCGGGTGTGGCGATGCCCGAGGCGATCCGGGCCGCGGAATTGCTGGCCTCCGAGTGGGACGTGGCCGCCGACGTGTGGTCGGTGACCAGTTGGGGCGAGCTCAACCGACAGGGCGTGGAGATCGAGAAGGAGAAGCTGCGTCACCCGGACCGTCCCGCGCGGGTGCCGTACATCAGCCAGGTGCTCGCCGATACCCGTGGCCCCGCGGTGGCCGTCTCGGACTGGATGCGTGCAGTGCCTGAGCAGATCCGGCCGTGGGTGCCCAACACTTACGTCACGCTGGGCACCGACGGCTTCGGCTTCTCCGATACCCGGCCTGCGGCTCGGCGTTACTACAACACCGATGCCGAGTCGGTGGTGGTCGCGGTGCTGGAGGCCCTGGCCTCCGACGGTGAGCTCGACCAGTCGGTGGCGGTCGAAGCCGCGAACAAGTACGAAATCGACGACGTCCTCGCGGCCCCCGAACAGACCTCGGACCCAGGAGTGGCCTGAATGGCCCGCTCCTTGGAGGAAACTGCCAGATTTATGGCGTAGCTTTTAGGGGTGCCCGACAACCGGTTCATCCCTCCGGCATCGACGCTGGAGGTACTGGAGTCCGTCCCGGACTCGGTACTGCGCCGGCTGAACCAGTATTCGGGGCGGCTGGCCACCCAGGCGGTACACGTCCTGGAGGAGCGGCTGCCGTTCTTCGCCGACCTCGAGGCGTCGCAGCGGGCCAGCGTGCAGTTGGTGGTGCAGACCGCGGTGGTCAACTTCGTGGAGTGGATGCGTAACCCCGACAGCGACGTCGGCTATACCGCGCAGGCGTTCGAAGTGGTGCCCCAGGATCTGCGTCGGCGCATCGCACTGCGACAGTCCGTCGAGATGGTGCGCGTCACCATGGAGTTTTTCGAGGAAGTCGTGCCGCTGCTGGCCCGCTCGGAAGAGCAGCTGACCGCGCTGACGGCCGGAATCCTGCGATACAGCCGCGATTTGGCGTTCGCTGCCGCCACGGCCTACGCCGATCAGGCCGAGGCTCGCGGAGCCTGGGACACGCGCATGGAGGCCAACATCGTCGACGCGGTGGTCCGTGGCGACACCGGACCCGAGCTGCAGTCGCAGGCCGCGGCGCTGAACTGGGATGCCACGGCGCCCGCGACGGTGATCGTGGGCATGCCGCGGCCCGGTCGCATGGACCTTGCCAGTGACGACGTGCACGACGTGGTCGAGCGGCACGCGAGGGCGGCCCTTTCCGACGTGCACGGCACGTGGCTGGTCGCGATCGTGTCGGGACCGCTGTCGCTGACCGACCGGTTCCTGGCCGAACTGCTCGAGGTGTTCGCCGACGGCCCCGTCGTCATCGGACCGACCGCGCCGACCTTGTCGGCCGCGCATTGGAGCGCCACCGAGGCGATCGCGGGCATGAACGCCGTCGCGGGCTGGACTGGCGCGCCGCGCCCGGTCGCCGCGCGCGAACTGCTGCCCGAACGTGCCCTGCTGGGCGACGCGTCGGCGATCGCCGCGCTGGATTCTGAGGTGATGAAGCCGCTGGCAGACGCCGGACCGGCGCTGACCGAGACACTGGACGCGTATCTGGACTCCGGCGGAGCGATAGAGGCGTGCGCACGCAAGTTGTTCGTTCATCCAAACACCGTGCGGTACCGGCTCAAGCGCATTGGCGACTTCACAGGTCGCGATCCCACCACTCCGCGCGATGCCTACGTCCTTCGAGTGGCCTCGACGGTTGGGCGCTTGACTCGGCAAGCAATGCATTCGAGCACGTCAAATGTGACACCGGCACAAATAGCGAAGCCCTCAGACGCTCCGCGAACACAGGACCGCGCAGGGTAACAGATCGCGGGCCGGTATCGAAGGCGTCGCATCACATGCTGTTTTGTTGGGTCTCCACAAAAAGATAAGACAAGGTTCATAATCTCTTACACCGCGCAGAACCGTCTTCACAGTGTTTTCTTAAACACGTGCTCGCAATGCTTGCCCCTGGACAGGGATCGCAGACCCCCGGCATGCTCGCCCCGTGGCTTGAGCTGCCCGGCTCGGCTGACCGTATCTCCTCCTGGTCTGCGGTCAGCGGACTGGACCTCGCCACCCTAGGCACCACCGCGACGGCCGACGAGATCACCGATACCGCGGTGACGCAGCCGCTCGTGGTGGCGGCCACCCTGCTGGCGTGGGAAGAGCTGACCAAGCGCGGCCTGCTGGCCGGGCGTGACTTCATCGCGGCAGGGCATTCCGTCGGCGAGATCGCCGCCTACGCGATCGCCGGAGTCATCTCCAGCGACGACGCTGTCGCTCTTGCCGCCACCCGCGGCGCCGAGATGGCCAAGGCATGTGCGGTCGAGCCCACCGGGATGTCCGCGGTGCTCGGCGGCGACGAGGCCGAGGTGCTCAGCCGCCTCGAGGCGCTGGACCTGGTGCCCGCGAACCGCAACGCGGCGGGGCAGATCGTGGCGGCAGGCAGCCTGGCCGCACTGGAGAAGCTGGCCGAGGATCCCCCTGCCAAGGCGCGGGTCCGCCCGCTCGCCACCGCGGGCGCGTTCCACACCCACTACATGGCGTCGGCCACCGACGGCTACTCCGCCGCAGTTGCAAAGGTCACCACCACTGAGCCGACCGCGACCCTGCTGTCGAACGCCGACGGGCAGCCCGTCGCATCGGCGGCGGACGCCATGAGCAAGCTGGTGGCCCAGCTGACCCGGCCGGTGCGCTGGGACCTGTGCACGGAGACTCTCCGGCAAGCAGGCGTGACCGCGATCGTCGAGTTCCCGCCCGCCGGGACGCTCGCCGGGATCGCCAAGCGTGAACTTCGGGGGGTGCCGACGCACGCCGTCAAATCCCCCGCCGACCTGGACGGGCTAACCGAGCTCTGACTCCAGAACAACCGCATATGGAACGTTCGAAATAACTCCGAAATACGGAGTGCAGTACAACCCGATTAGAAGGAGCCATAGTGCCCGCCACTCAGGAAGAAATCATCTCCGGTCTCGCCGAGATCATCGAAGAGGTCACCGGCATCGAGCCGTCGGAGGTCACCCCGGAGAAGTCGTTCGTCGACGACCTGGACATCGACTCGCTGTCGATGGTGGAGATCGCCGTGCAGACCGAGGACAAGTACGGCGTGAAAATTCCCGACGAGGACCTCGCAGGCCTGCGCACCGTCGGTGACGTCGTCTCCTACATCCAGAAGCTCGAGGAAGAGAACCCCGAGGCCGCTGCCGCCCTGCGCGAGAAGATCGAAGCGGACCGTTCATGACGAAGCCTTCCACGGCGAACGGCGGTTTCCCCAGCGTTGTGGTGACCGCCGTCACGGCGACGACATCGATCGCGCCGGACATTGAGAGCACGTGGAAGGGCTTGTTATCAGGCGAGAGCGGCATCCACGTCCTCGAAGACGAATTCGTCACCAAGTGGGACCTGCCCGTGCGAATCGGTGGCCACCTGAAGGAGGCCGTCGACGATCACATGGGGCGCCTGGACCTGCGGCGCATGTCGTATGTCCAGCGCATGGCCAAGCTACTCGGTGGCCAGCTCTGGGAGTCCGCGGGTACGCCCGAGGTCGATCCGGATCGCTTCACAGTTGTTGTCGGTACCGGCCTGGGTGGCGGCGAGAAGATCGTCGAGACCTATGACCTGATGAACGAGGGCGGACCCCGCAAGGTCTCTCCGCTGGCCGTTCAGATGATCATGCCGAACGGCGCCGCGGCGGTCATCGGGCTCGAGCTCGGTGCCCGAGCCGGCGTGATGACTCCGGTTTCGGCCTGTTCGTCGGGCTCGGAGGCCATCGCGCAAGCGTGGCGGCACATCGTCATGGGCGACGCCGACATCGCCGTCTGTGGTGGTGTCGAGGGCGGCATCGAGGCGCTGCCCATCGCGGCGTTCTCGATGATGCGCGCCATGTCGACCCGCAACGACGATCCCGAAGGTGCATCACGTCCGTTCGACAAGAACCGCGACGGTTTCGTGTTCGGCGAGGCCGGTGCGCTGATGGTGATCGAGACCGAAGAGCACGCCAAGGCTCGCGGCGCCCAGCCGCTGGCGCGGCTGCTCGGTGCGGGTATCACGTCGGACGCCTTCCACATGGTGGCGCCGGCTGCCGACGGCGTTCGCGCGGGTCGGGCGATGACTCGCTCGATGGAACTCGCGGGCCTTGATCCCAAGGACATCGACCACATCAACGCCCACGCCACGGCCACCCCGATCGGTGACACCGCGGAGGCCAACGCCATTCGCGTCGCCGGTGTGGAACACGCCGCGGTCTACGCGCCCAAGTCGGCGCTCGGCCACTCCATCGGTGCGGTCGGTGCACTCGAGTCGCTATTGACGGTGCTGTCGCTGCGCGACGGCGTCATCCCGCCGACGCTGAATTACGAAACACCCGATCCGGAGATCGATTTGGACGTCGTCGCGGGCGAGCCCCGGTATGGCGACTACAAGTACGCGATCAACAACTCGTTCGGATTCGGCGGACACAACGTGGCACTCGCCTTCGGCAAGTACTGAGACGTTGGGGGGAAAGGAACCATCGCAGCGACATGAGTGAGTTGGCTACGGGGAGCGGGTTCCCCAACGTTGTCGTCACTGGCGTTGCCATGACGACTGCTTTGGCAACCGACGCGGAAAACACGTGGAAGAAGCTTCTCGAAGGACAAAGTGGCATCCGCCTTCTGGGTGACTCGTTTGTTGAGGAATATGACCTTCCCGTTCGCATCGGCGGGCATCTGCTGGAGGACTTCGACAGCGAGCTGACGCGGATCGAACTGCGTCGGCTGTCGTATCTGCAGAAGATGTCGACGGTGATTGGCCGTCGGGTGTGGACGAACGCCGGTGAGCCCGAGGTCGATCCGAAACGGCTGATGGTGTCGATCGGCACCGGCATGGGATCCAGCGAAGAGCTGCTCTTCGCCTACGAGGGTATGCGGGCCAAGGGCCTGCGTGCGGTGTCGCCGCTAGCGGTACAGATGTACATGCCAAACGCGGCAGCAGCCGCGGTCGGGCTGGAACGTAAGGCCAGGGCCGGAGTCGTCACGCCGATCTCGGCCTGCGCGTCGGGGTCGGAGGCCATCGCGCACGCATGGCGCAACATCGTGCTGGGTGAGGCCGACATCGCAATCTGCGGTGGCGTCGAGACGAAGATCGAGGCGGTGCCGATTGCGGGATTCGCCCAGATGCGAATCGTGTTGTCCACCACCAACGATGACCCGCCCGGTGCATGCCGCCCGTTCGATAAGGATCGCAACGGGTTCGTTTTCGGTGAGGCCGGCGCGCTCCTTGTCATCGAGACCGAGGAGCACGCGAAGGCACGCGGCGCCAACATCCTCGCCCGGCTGATGGGCGCCAGCATCACCTCGGATGGCTATCACATCGTCGCGCCCGACCCCAATGGTGAGCAGGCGGGCCACGCAATGACGCGTGCCATCCAGCTGGCCGGCCTACAGCCAACCGACATCGACCACGTCAACGCGCACGCCACCGGCACCAGCGTCGGCGACGTGGCCGAGGGCAAGGCGATCAACAACGCGATGGGTGGCCACAAGCCTGCGGTCTTTGCACCCAAGGGCGCGCTGGGCCATTCGGTCGGCGCGGTCGGCGCCGTCGAGTCGATCTTGACGATGTTCGCGTTGCGGGATGGTGTCATCCCACCGACGCTGAACCTGAAGAACCTGGATCCGGAGATCGACCTCGACGTCGTCGCCGGTTCGCCGCGACCCGGCAATTACAACTACGCGATCAACAACTCGTTCGGATTCGGTGGGCACAACGTGGCGCTCGCCTTCGGGAAGTACTGAGCGCCCGATATCGGCCCTACAGGAGGTTTCGATGACTATCACGGCCCCCGAGTCAGTCGGCGAATCACTGGATCCCCGTGATCCACTTTTGCGCCTGAAGACGTTCTTCGACGACGACTGCAGCGTTGAGCTCTTGCACGAGCGCGACCGGTCAGGTGTGCTCGCCGCCGCGGGCACCGTCAACGGAGTCAGGACCGTCGCGTTCTGCACCGACGGGACCGTGATGGGCGGTGCGATGGGCGTGGAAGGCTGCGCGCACATCGTCAACGCCTACGACACCGCCATCGAGGAGCAGAGCCCGATCGTCGGCATCTGGCACTCCGGCGGCGCCCGCCTCGCCGAAGGTGTCAAGGCGCTGCACGCGGTCGGCCTGGTGTTCGAGGCGATGATCCGCGCATCGGGTTACGTCCCGCAGATCTCGGTGGTCGTCGGCTTCGCCGCGGGCGGCGCGGCTTACGGACCGGCGCTCACCGACGTAGTCATCATGGCTCCCGAGGGCCGGGTTTTCGTCACCGGACCCGACATCGTTCGCAGTGTCACCGGCGAGGATGTCGACATGGCGTCGCTGGGTGGGCCAGACACCCACCACAAGAAGTCCGGCGTGTGCCACATCGTCGCCGACGACGAACTCGACGCCTATGCGCGGGGCCGCAAATTGGTCGGATTGTTCTGCCAGCAGGGCCATTTCGACCGCAGTAAGGCCGAAGCGGGCGATACCGACCTGCACGCGCTGCTGCCCGATTCCCCTCGGCGCGCCTACGACGTGCACCCGCTCGTCGGCGCGCTGCTCGACGCCGATGCCCCCTTCGAGGAGTTCCAGGCCAAATGGGCGCCGTCGATGGTGATCGGTCTCGGCCGGCTGTCCGGGCGAACCGTTGGCGTGCTCGCCAACAACCCGCTGCGCCTGGGTGGATGCCTGAACTCCGAAAGCGCGGAGAAGGCAGCACGTTTCGTGCGGCTGTGCGACGCGTTCGGGATTCCGTTGGTCGTCGTGGTCGACGTGCCCGGCTACCTGCCCGGTGTGGACCAGGAGTGGGGTGGCGTTGTTCGCCGCGGTGCCAAGCTGCTGCACGCGTTCGGCGAGGCCACGGTCCCGCGGGTCACGCTGGTGACCCGGAAGATCTACGGCGGCGCCTATATCGCGATGAACTCGCGCTCGCTCAATGCGACGAAGGTGTTCGCGTGGCCCGACGCCGAGGTCGCCGTGATGGGCGCCAAGGCCGCCGTGGGCATCCTGCACAAGAAGAAGCTGGCCGCCACACCTGATGACGAGCGCGAGGCGCTGCATGAGGAGCTGGCCGCCGAGCACGAGCGGATCGCGGGCGGTGTGGATTCCGCCATCGAGATCGGCGTGGTCGACGAGAAGATCGATCCGGCGCACACCCGCAGCAAGCTGACGCAGGTACTGGCAGAGGCCCCCGCACGCCGCGGTCGGCACAAGAACATTCCGCTGTAGGAAGCGGGTTTCCCTCACGCGCCGCAGTCAGGCGCGTTTGCGAATTGTGCGGCGTTGCAGCATCTTCGTGGCATGTCTTCTTCTTCGGGTACCCTGCGCTTGTGTCGTCGGGGATCCATGAAGTGCCGCGATCAAAGGAGAAGTTCATGCAGATCAACGTCGCTCGCCGGGTATTCGCCGGGCTCTCCGCGGGAGCTCTTGCGGCACTGACCGCAGGCACCATCGCGCTGCCGACAGCATCGGCCGACGCCGACTGCACCGTGTCCGGGCTGAGCAACGCGATCGGCACGGTCGGGGCGCAGACCGGACAGTGGTTCGCCGCCCATCCGGACGCGAATCAGGCCGTCACCGAAGCCGGCGGCCAGGGCGGCGGAGCCGAGGCCGCAATCCGTAACTACTTCGTCGCCCATCCGTCGGAGTGGGCCGAGTTGCAGCGCATCGCGCAGCCGTTGCGAACCCTGCGCCAGCAGTGCGGGTCGAACGTAGCGCCTGCGGACATCGCACGGCTCTACGACGCGATGGCGTCATAGGCTCCGCTCGAGCACATCACCGGTCCGTAACCGCGCGGCGTCCTGGCCGGGCGGGGTCCCGAACAGTCGACGGTATTCCCGATTGAACTGGGACGGACTGTCGTAGCCGACGAGGTGCCCGATGCCCGCGACATCGCCTGGACGGGCGACGAGCAGGGCTCGGGCCTCCTGCAGGCGGATGCGCTTCTGAAACTGCAACGGGCTCATGGCCGTTACCGCGCGGAAGTGACGGTGGAACGCCGATGCGCTCATCCCGGACAACCGCGCCAGGTCGTCGATTCTCATCGGCTCGGCGTAGTTGTCGCGGATCCACCCGATCGCCCGGCTGACATGGGACAGATCGCTGTCCGCAAGACCGATCTGGCGGATCGTGTCGCCCTGCGGGCCGGTGAGCAGCGTCCAGATGATCTCGCGTTCGATCATCGGCGCCAGTACGGGCGCGTCCGCCAGCCGGTCGAGCAATCGCAGAAGTCGGGCCACCGCATCGAGCAGTTCGGGGCTCGCCTCCCCTGTCGACATCGCCGAGTGTCCTGCGCGAGATGTCCGGCCCGCGGGCGCCTGCAGCACCAGTTCTGCGACGACGGCCGGGCGCAGCACCAGTGCCATGGCAAGCGAGGGGGCACCGTCGGAGATGTCGATGTAGTGGCCCGTGACCGGCAGGTCGGCGGTGACCACGAGACACTGGCCCGCCCGGTACTCGTACAACTGCTCACCGAGAAGAAGGCGCTTGCCGCCTTGGGCCATCACCACCACCAGCGGCTCTGTCAGTGAGTACTCCGGCGCGGTCGATGCGCTGGTCACCTTCGACATCAGCAGCCCGTCGATCGGGGTCCGCAGATCGGTCCGGGCGTGGGCCGCGATGCGTTCGCGGATCTCGGCGAGGAGATCGGCAGTACCGCGCATAGTCTGATCACAGCAATTTCGGCAGGATTGTGCAATAGGCGGCGCGGATCAATCTACCTTCGAGCTGCGACTAGCTGTTCGATGGAGGTATCCATCAACACAGCAAGGAGCAGATTCATGCCACTCGATCATTACCTCACGCTCGGCCGTTCGGGGCTGCGGGTCAGCCCGTTCGCCCTCGGTGCGATGACCTTCGGCGAGGATGCGGGCGGTGCCGGGGCAGGCGTGGAGGAATCCGAGAAGATCCTCGCCACCTATCTGGACCTCGGCGGCAACTTCGTCGACACCGCCAACTTCTACACCAACGGCCATTCCGAGAGAATCCTCGGCGACTGGTTCGCCGCCCATCGAGGTCAACGTGACCGCGTGGTGCTGGCGTCGAAGTTCTTCGCCAACCTCTACCCGGGTGACCCGAATGGCGGTGGCGCGGGCCGCTCGTCGATCATCCGCCAGCTCCATGAGACGCTGCGCCGGCTGCAGACCGACCACCTGGACCTCTACTGGCTGCACAACTGGGATCGGCACACACCGATCGAGGAGACGCTGCGAACGCTCGACGATCTCGTCCGGGCGGGCACGGTGCGCTACATCGGGTTCTCCAACACCCCCGGCTGGGTCACCGCACAGGCGCAGACGATGGCAGTGCTGCGCGGCTGGACACCGCTGATCGCGTTGCAGGTGGAGTACTCGCTGCTGGCCCGAACCGTCGAGGGCGAACTCGCACCACTTGCACTGGACCAGGGCATGGCGCTGGTGCCGTGGAGCCCACTGAAGAACGGCTTCCTGTCCGGCAAGTACCGCCGTGGCGTCGAGGTCAGCGACTCCGAGCGCGCGTCCTATGTCGGCGGCCCCAGCGAGGACGAGTTCGTGGTCATCGACGCGGTCGCAGCCATCGCAGACGAGCTCGAAACCACTTCTGCCGCTGTGTCGCTCGCGTGGCTACGGGCCCGCGAAGGGACTGTCGTGCCCATCCTGGGTGCGCGCCGGATGGCTCATCTCGAGGACAATCTCGCCGCGGTGGACGTGACGCTGCGCCCCGAGCATCTGCTCATGCTCGACGAGGTGTCGGCACCGACGCTGAGCTACCCGGCCGACGTGAACGGCGCGACGCGGGCGATGCTTCAGTTCGCGGGCACCACCGTCGACGGTGAGCCGTCGACGGTATATCCGCCACTGCTGCAGAGCGCCGTTCGATACTGAGTCAGCTTCGCGTGAGCCCGCCCATGGCGGGTGTCAGTAGGTCGGCCAGCGTTGCCCACGGCACGACTTTGGTGTCGGGCAGCGCAATGCCGAATTGGTAAGGGGCGAAATGGATCTCCAGGCCGTCGGCGGTGGGGATCCAATTCGCGAAGTTCTCGGCCCGTGGCGACGCGCCGGTCAGTTCGGACAACCGGTTCAGCCCGGCCCCTTCGTCGCTGAAGATGTCGGTCAGCGCGATTGGGTCGGCGCTTCGCGTGTCGATCACGACCGTGCTGATGAACGAGGTGGGATGCGCCCCGTAGTACTGCGTGCCAAGGATCAACTGAGCGACCGCGATGCTGCGAAACGTCACCTGCCCATTCGATTCGAAGCTCCACTCCTCGCCGGCGTTCACGCCTGCCTTCGCCTTGTCGATCTGCCCCTGGACCGAGGTGCGGCTGGCATGGTTGAACGCCTCCACCACCGCGGGGTCACCGCCGGAGAGCTCCGCTACCTCCGCATCCCACTGCCCGAACCGGTCCGGCGTTGCGTCGTCGATGGGGGTCGTCGTGACCGAGTAGGTCTTGCCGTTCGAGACGCCGGTCTCGGCGGCAGCAGGCGCGGCGAATGCCAGGAGAACGACCGCGACCGCAGTCGCGACCATGCCTGCAGCCCTCATTTAACGGCCTGACCGATGCCGAGCAGGTTGCCCTCGCTGTCGCGGAACCATGCGCCGCGCTCGGCACGGCCCTTGCTCGGGTAATTATCCGGGATGTCGACGATATGGTTGGACATCGCGAGGCCAGGTATGCCGTAGTCCTCGAACACCACACCGCGACGGCGTAATTCGGTCACTTCGGCATCGATGTCGTCGACGTTGAAAGCCATCTGCGTGAACGTGCCGTCCGAGAACCCGGAGGATTCGAAGAGACAGAACACGCCCGCGTCGCACTCGTAGCGGAGACCACCGTCGCGCTCCTCGGACGGCATCAGGCCCAGCTTCTCTGCATACCACCGTTTGGCGCGCGCCAGATCCTTGGTCGGTATCCGCGTCTCGACGCGAGAGTGAGCCAGGCTCATCAAGCACCTCCTGCGAGCAGTTCCCCCGCCACAGTCAACACCCCGTCTCGATCGGCGTCGACCAGCCCGATGCGAGTGCGCCTGTCGACGATGTCGTCGACGGTCAGCGCGCCTTCGTGCGTCACGGCGTACTCGAACTCCGCGCGGATCACGTCGATTCCCTCGGCCACCGGGTCGGTGGGCCGTTCGCAGGTTGCCGCAGAGATGACGTTGGGGGCCTCGGCGCCGAATCGGGCCACCAGCGATGACGGCAGTTCAGTCGGAACACGCAGCGATGCAACCGGGTTCGACGGTGCGCCGACGAGCGGCAGGTTGCGTGTTCGGCAGCGGCCTCCGCCCAGCTCACGCAGTTCGACGGCCCTGTCGAGGACATCCTCGGCCATGTATCGGTACTCGGTCAGCTTGCCGCCGATCACGCTGATCACTCCCGACGGCGACTCGACGACGGCGTGTTCACGTGACACGTCGGCGGTGCGCCCTTCGCCGGTGTCGATCAACGGTCGCAGCCCCGCGTAGGCGCCGACGACGTCGGCACGGCCGAGCTTGGCGTCCAGTGCCGTGTTGACGGTGTCCAACAGGAAGCCGATCTCCTCCGAAGTCGGTTCAGGAACATCGGGTATCGGGCCGGGGGCATCCTCGTCGGTCAGGCCGAGATACACACGGCCCAGCTGCTCGGGCATCGCGAAGACGAAGCGGTTGAGCTCGCCGGGAATCGGAATCGTCAGCGCCGCAGTCGGATTGCCGAAGGACTCGGCGTCGAAAACCAGATGTGTGCCGCGGCTGGGCCGCAACGTGATCGAGCTGTCGACCTCACCCGCCCACACGCCGCTGGCGTTGATCACGGCGCGGGCGGAAACATCGAACGACTCGCCCGTCAGCTCGTCGGTCAGACGCACCGACGTGCCCGTTGCCTGCGAGGCCGCGACCCTGGTCAGGATCAGCGCGCCGTGTTGGGCGGCGGTGCGGGCGACCGCCGCGACCAAGCGCGCATCGTCGATCAGCTGCCCGTCGTAGGCCAGTAACCCGCCGTCGAGGCCGTCGCGCCGGACGGAGGGCACCATGTCGGCGGCCTGCCTCGCTGAGATGCGGCGCGACCGGGGCAGCGTCGAGGATCGTGTGCCCGCCATGCACCGCAGCGCATCGCCTGCCAGGAATCCGGTGCGCACCAACGCGCGTTCCGGCGTGCCCATGGCGGGCAGCAGTGGAACGAGCTGTGGCATGGCGCTGACCAGGTGAGGGGCGTTGCGCGTCATGAGGATTCCGCGTTCGACGGCGCTGCGCCTGGCGATGCCGACATTGCCGGTCGCCAGGTAGCGCAGCCCGCCGTGCACGAGCTTGGAGCTCCACCGGCTTGTTCCGAAGGCCAGATCATGCTTCTCCACCAGTGCCACCGAAAGCCCGCGCGACGCGGCGTCCAATGCGATCCCGGTGCCGGTGATGCCGCCACCGATCACGACGACGTCCAGTGGCAGACCGTCGGCTAGCGCCGACAACTCGCGGTCGCGACGAGATGCGTTGAGAGCGGCGGAATTTCTCACGGCTTCAGGTATCCGTTCAGTGAGTGGGCGAGTTCGACGGCAAGTGCGTCGGCATCCAGGATCGGCTCGACGATCTGTGCCGACTGGATGGACGACTGGGTGATCAGCAGGCACATCGCGGCGAGCTGGCGTGGGTCACCGGCCCGCACGCTGCCGTCGCGCTGCGCCGTCCGCAGCTCGGCGGCCACCGCGTCGATGAGGATCTGCTGGCTCGTGCCGAGGCGTTCGGCGATGTACACCATGGCCAGTTCGGGGGCGGAATGGAACACCGACATGACGACCTCGTCGTGCCGGAGTCGTTCGGCTACGCCGACGATCCGCTCGACCAAGGCTTCGCGACCGCCGCTGCGTGACGGGAGGTCGCGCAGCACACCGACGATCCGCGACGTCAACAGCGCCGCCAGCAGCGCGCGGGTGTCGGGCCATCGGCGGTAGATGGTCGGCCGGCTCACCCCGGCCCGGCGGGCGATTTCGGCAAGCGTGACCCGGTCCACCCCATAGGCCAGCACACAGCTCGCTGCGGCATCGAGGATTCGGTCGCCGACATCCGGTGATATATCGTTACTGATTGACAGCATGTGTAATACTGTAACGCATGATGAAGTGGGATGCATGGGGTGACCCGGCGCAAGCGAAGCCTCTTTCCGACGGAATCCGGAATCTGCTGGAACAGGCGCTTGGCGTTTCCGACTCATCGCTTCCCGAGCTCGAACCCGATCAGGTGAGGCTGCGGCCGTCGGCGTTGTCGCCCGCGGACCGAGACGCGCTCGCCGACATCGTTGGTGCCGAGCACTGCGGCGTCGACGATCGCGCGCGCCTGCTTCGGGCGGGTGGCAAGTCGACTCTCGACCTGCTGAGACGACGGGATCCCGGAGTGCAGGACGCGCCCGACGCGGTGCTGCTGCCCGGTGACGAAGACCAGATCGCCGCGATCCTGCGGTTGTGCGGGCAACGCAGCATCGCCGTCGTGCCATTCGGCGGCGGCACCAGTGTGGTGGGCGGCCTCGATCCGCTGCGCGGCGAGTTCAAGGCCGTGATATCGCTCGACCTGCGCAGGCTGAACGAACTGCACAGCCTTGACGAAGTCTCCGGCGAGGCCGAACTGGGCGCGGGCGTCACGGGTCCCGAGGCCGAGCGCCTGCTCGGCGAACGTGGCTTCTCGCTCGGGCACTTCCCGCAGAGCTTTCAGTTCGCGACGATCGGCGGATTCGCCGCGACCCGGTCGTCGGGGCAGGACTCGGCGGGCTACGGCCGGTTCAACGACATGGTTCGCGGTCTGCGCGCGGTGACACCCGCGGGCGTTCTCGACCTCGGCCGGGCGCCGGAGTCCGCGGCGGGCCCGGATCTGCGCCAGTTGCTGGTCGGCTCCGAGGGTGTTTTCGGCATCATCACCCGGGTCCGGGTGCGCGTTCACCCCGCGCCGGCCGCCGCCCGCTATGAAGCGTGGTCGTTCCCCGACTTCGCGACCGGCGCCGAGGCCCTGCGCGCGGTCACCCAAACGGGTACCGGCCCGACCGTCATCCGACTCTCCGACGAGGCCGAGACCGGCGTCAACCTGGCCACCGCCGACAGCATCGGCGAGAACAGCATCACCGGCGGCTGCCTGGCGATCACGGTGTTCGAAGGAACGAAGGAGCACGTCGAGAGCAGGCACGCCGAAACCGCGGCGCTGATGACGGCCCGTGGCGGCACATCGCTGGGCGAGGCGCCCGCGCGCGCATGGGAACACGGCCGCTTCAATGCGCCGTACCTGCGCGACTCTTTGCTCTCGGCAGGGGCATTGTGCGAGACGCTGGAAACCGCCACCAACTGGTCCAACATTCCGGCGCTGAAGGCCGCCGTGACCGAGGCGCTCACCACTGCGCTGGCCGAAACCGGCACACCGGCACTGGTGCTGTGCCACATTTCGCATGTGTATCCGACGGGCGCGTCGCTGTACTTCACCGTCGTCGCCGGGCAGCGAGGCAATCCGATCGAGCAGTGGCGTAAGGCGAAGACCGCCGCATCGGATGCGATGGTGCGCACCGGCGCCACCATCACCCACCACCACGCGGTCGGCGCGGATCACCGGTCGTGGATGCGCGACGAGGTGGGCGATCTCGGTGTGCAGGTATTGCGGGCGGTCAAGGCGACCCTCGATCCCGCGGGAATCCTCAACCCGGGCAAGCTGATTCCGTGACCGACGACCGTCGCCATCTCGGTCGCGTCACCCTGCTCACCAATCCGGCGTCGGGCCATGGCAGTGCCCCTCACGCAGCCGAACGTGCGGTCGCGCGGTTGCAGCGGCGCGGCGTCGACGTCGTCGCCATCGCGGGCACCGACGCCGAGCACGCGCGCCGGCTCGTTGACGGAGCGCTCGAGCGCGGGATGGACGCACTGGTGGTCGTCGGCGGTGACGGCATCATCTCGCTCGCGCTGCAGGTGCTCGCACAGACCGACGTGCCACTCGGCATCATCCCGGCAGGAACCGGAAACGACCACGCACGCGAATTTCGCATTCCCACAAAGGATCCCGAAGCGGCGGCCGACGTCATCGTCGACGGCGTGGTCGAAACCGTCGACCTTGGCCGCATCGCCGGCGCGGACGGCACCGACCGGTGGTTCGGCACCGTGATGGCAGCCGGCTTCGACTCGCTGGTCACCGACCGGACAAACCGGATGCGCTGGCCACACGGCCGGATGCGCTACAACGTGGCGATGGTGGCCGAACTGTCCAAGCTACGGCTGCTGCCGTTCCGATTGTCCTTCGACGGCGAGGAGCTCGTCACCGACCTCACCCTGGCCGCGTTCGGGAACACCAAGAGCTACGGCGGCGGCATGCGGATCTGTCCGAACGCCGACCCGACCGACGGCCAACTCGACGCCACGATGGTCGCGTCAACGTCACGCACCAAGCTGATTCGGTTGTTCCCAACGGTTTTCAAGGGCAGCCACGTCCACCTCGACGAGGTCCGCACCGCGCGGGCCCGCACGATCACCGTCGACTCCCCCGGCATCAACGCATACGCCGACGGCGAGTACGTCTGCCCGCTACCCGTCGAGGTGTCGGCGGTGCCGGGTGCATTGAAGATACTGCGCCCGTAGCGGTTTTCCTTAGCCGACGCCGCGGTTGAGCCAGGTGACCTCGCCGGTGTCCCCGCCGATGCGGTAGGGCTCCAGGGATTCGTCCCACGCCGTACCCAACACGGAGTCCAGTTCGGCGGCCAGGGTGTCGGCGCCTGCGGCCATCAGGGTCCGCAGCCGCATCTCGCCGACCATGACATCACCGTTGGCACTCATCGTTCCGGTCCACAGGCCGAGCTGCGGCGTGTGGCAGAAGCGATGACCGTCGACCCCCGCGCTGGGGTCCTCGGTCACCTCGAACCGCAGCACCGACCATGACCGCAGTGCGTTGGCGAGCTGCGCTCCGGTGCCGACGGGTCCGACCCAGTTGGTGATCGCGCGCAGCTGTCCGGGCATCGCCGGCTGTGGGGTCCAGGTCAGGTTCGCCCTCGACTGTAGGGACGACGACAACGCCCACTCGACATGCGGGCACACGGCCGCTGGCGAGGCGTGGATGTAAACCACGCCGGTTGTCGAGTCGGCGAACTGGTTTGACGCACGCATCTGCTGCTCCTTCGGCTCCACGAGGGACGTCTTCCCCAACGACCTGGCGGATGAATGAGCTGCAGTTGTGTCGTACGTGTCTATTGTGCCTTGTGAGGCCCCTGTTGCGCTAGTCCCTGATGTCTTTGCTGTCGAATTCAGCGATCACGGCGTCGGAGAGATCCGGCCAGCGGGCGTACGCCCAGTCGCCGAAGTCGCGGTCGGTCAGCGCCACGAGGGCCAGTTCGCGGTCCGGATCGACCCAGATAAACGTCCCTGACTGGCCGAAATGCCCGTACGTGCCGGCGGAGTTGGTCGAGCCGGTCCAGTGCGGGGACTTCTCGTCACGGATCTCGAAGCCGAGGCCCCAGTCATTAGGCCGCTGCACGCCGAAACCCGGCAGCACGCCGTTTATGCCCGGAAATTGCACCGACGTGGCATCGGCGTGCATCTCGGCCGAGACCAATGCGGGTCTCAGCAGGTCAGCAGCGAAAACCGCCAGATCCGCCACCGTCGATGTGGCGCCGTAGCCTGCCGCGTCGGAACCTCCTGGAAGTCGGCTGGAGGTCATGCCCAGCGGTTCGAACACGCCCTCGGCCAGGTACCGCCCGAATTCGATGCCCGCTTCCTTCGCCACGGTTTCGGCGACCACGGCGAACCCGTAGTTGGAGTACACGCGGCGCTTGCCGGGTGGCGACATCACCTGCGGCGAGTGCATCGAGTATCCGGAGGCGTGCGCCAGCAGATGCCGAACGGTGGATCCCGGCGGACCCGCGGGGGTGTCGAGCTCGACCACGCCCTCCTCGATGGCGACCTGAACGGCGCGGGCCACCAACGGCTTCGTCACCGACGCCAGGTCGAACCGGTGCGCGGTGTCACCGTGCGCAGCCACCACACCCGAGGGCGCGATCACGGCTGCTGCGGCGGCGCCGACCGGCCAGTCGGCGATCGCGTCGAGGGCAGGCATCGGGCAGGAGCCTAATGCGTCGTCCACTCGGAGACGATCGCGGCCACATGGCGGGCGTCAGTGCCGCAGCACCCGCCGAGCACCCTGACCGCGGCAAGCTGGTCGCGCAGCGCGGCGTGCTGGGCGCCGAGCTCCAGCGGATCGCCCTCGTCGAGCTCGGCCGCCTCGTCCAGCTCGGCGTGGCTGCGCACCGAGGAGTTCGCGCGCAGGCCGACGAGCCGTCGCCGCCAATCCCCGGCGGGCTCGAGTGCCTGTGAGAAATGCGTCGGATGGGCGCAGTTGACCATGAAATAGGCTGCTCCCGAATCGGTTTCGGCGTCCACCTGCAAGATAGCCTCACGCAGCGGCTGACCCGTCGGAAGCTTCCCGTCCGTCTCCACCGTGAAGGAGATCGCGCACCGAATGCCCGCCGCCGAAGCCGCGCGCACAATACCCATCGCCTCTTCGGCGTTTGTGATCGTCATCGCGGTCACCTGGTCGGCGGTGGTGTCGGCGAACGTCGCGATCTGGACGGCGTGGTAGCGCTCGGCATCCTCGGACGTCATCGCTTCGGCCGGGTCGTAGCCGTCGCCCCGCGGACCGATGCATCCGCTGACCACCGCAGTGATGCCGTCGGCGGTCGCGGCCGCGCGTACCTCCTCCGCCAGCGCCACCGCGGCTCGGTTGACGTCGTCGAGCCGGCCCAGTGAGTAGCCGAGCCGGCCGGCCCAGTCGGGGTTCGCGCGCCATGTCGGCGTTTCCACCACGAAGCCCGCACGGTGTGCGCGCGCTATGTCCAGATATCCGTCGTAGTACCGGCGAAGTCGCTCGCGTCCTGTCGGCTGCTCCAGCAACGGGAACGCCGCAAAGCACGGCAGATCGGTGCCATCGTGGAAGACCAGTTCGGTCTCCAGGCCGCCGTCGGTCACGAACACCCCGTCGCCACTCAGTTGCGGCAGTCCTTCTCGCTGGTTTGTCATCGCTTCGCGCGACTTTCAGCCGTCGACGTCGATGACCACGCGGGTGACCACGGACCACCTTTGCATCGACTGCGTCCAAGCCTGTCGGTGATGCGCGTCCACCGGGCCACCCGCGCGCAGCACGAGCCGGTAGGCGTCGCCGGCCCATTCGATCGGCACCCGTTCGTCGAGCACCGGCAACAGTGCGTCATCGAGCAGCCGGTATGCGTCCTCGACGCGCGATTCCAGTAATGCGGCGACGCCGTCGACGACCCGGCCGAGCACGACGAACCTCGTGTCGGCCGTGTTCGAGGCCGTGTCACGCAACATGGTCGCGGCCCGGGTCACCCCGACGGTGTCCCCGACCGCAAGAGCGATAACGGCGTCGAGGTAGGCCAGATAACCATGTGTTCCTGTCGGGGGCAGGCCGGCGAGCAGTCCCCGCGCCCGATCGGCCCACAGCCGTGACACCGCGTGATGTCCGCGGGCCTGCCACTCCAGCCCGAGCACGGCCGCCTTCATCGCCGCGGCGGCGGGGTCGGTGCGCGCCAACCTGTCGTAGGCACGCTGCGCCAACCGCACCGCCTCGCTGCCATGGCCGAGCCGCCACGCGGCGGCACTGTAGGCCTCGAGGTCATCGGTCGACATCGGGCCGAGCCCGTCGGCGCGGACGAACGCCGCATAGCTCGCGCGCCAGTCGTTGCGCTGGTGCGCGATGCGCGCCTCGGCGAGGAAGTCGGTCAGGGTGTCCATTGCCTCCATCACACTAGCTGTATGGACCGTTTCGCCAGGCCCATCCAGTATCCGTCGATGACCTGACGCGGCGCCTGCTCGGGATCGCTCGAAGCGCCGAGCGTCACGAACAGCGGCGCGAAGTGCTCGATCGTCGGGTGCGCGTACGGCATCCCGGGCGCCTTGTGCTGAAAATCGATCAGCGCGTCGAGATCTCCGGCGGAGAACCGCTCGGCGGCCCAGCCGTCGAACTCCACCGACCATCCCGGCGGGGTGGCGCCCGGCGACGGATCGTCGAGGAATGGCAGGCCGTGGGTGGTGAACCCCGAACCGATCAGCAACACTCCCTCGTCGCGCAGCGGACGGAGCCGCTCGCCGAGGCGCAGCAGCCGTTGCGGGTCGAGGGTGGGCATCGAGATCTGCAGCACCGGGATGTTCGCCTCGGGATACATGACGGTCAGCGGGACGTAGGCGCCGTGGTCGAGTCTCCGGTCGGGGTCGTGGGCGACGGGCTCGCTGTCGGGCATCAACGCCTCGACCCTTGCGGCCAACTCCCGCGCGCCCGGTGCGTCGTAGGTGACGTCGTAGAAGTGCTCGGGGAACCCCCAGAAGTCGTAGGTCAGCGGGGTTTCGGCGGTGGTGGAGCCGATCGTCAGCGGCGCGGCCTCCCAGTGCGCGGAGACCACGAGGATCGCGGATGGGGTCGGAAGTTCTCCCGCCCATGCGTTGAGTTGCGACACCCACAGTTCGTCCTCGACGAGCGGCGGCGCGCCGTGCGACAAGTACAAGGCGGGGATCATGGTTACAGCGTTCCACTATCGAGGCGCGGACGCGTCCCGCTAAGGTTTGACTCATGAGTCAAACAGTGCGTGGCGTCATATCCCGAAAGAGAGGCGAGCCCGTCGAGGTGGTGGATGTCGTCATCCCCGACCCCGGACCTGGCGAGGTGGTGGTCGACATCCAGGCCTGCGGCGTGTGCCACACCGATCTGACCTATCGCGAGGGCGGCATCAACGACGAGTACCCGTTCCTGCTCGGCCACGAGGCCGCGGGCCTCGTCGAGTCGGTCGGTGAGGGCGTCACGCACGTGGAGCCAGGCGATTTCGTGATCCTGAACTGGCGGGCGGTCTGCGGGCAGTGCCGGGCCTGCAAGCGTGGCCGTGCGCATTTGTGTTTCGACACCTTCAACGCCGAGCAGAAGATGACGCTGACGGACGGCACAGAGTTGACGCCCGCGCTGGGCATCGGAGCGTTCGTCGACAAGACGCTGGTACACCAGGGCCAGTGCACGAAGGTCGACCCCGAAGCCGACCCGGCGGTGGCCGGACTGCTGGGCTGCGGTGTGATGGCCGGCATCGGTGCGGCGATCAACACCGGCGCGGTCAACCGTGACGACACCGTCGCCGTGATCGGTTGCGGGGGCGTGGGTGATGCCGCCATCGCGGCGTCGGCGATGGTGGGCGCCAAGCGGATCATCGCTGTGGACACGGACAACAGGAAGCTCGACTGGGCCCGGGGTTTCGGCGCCACCCACACCATCAACGCCAAAGAGCTCGACCCGGTGCAGACCATCGCCGACCTGACCGACGGCAATGGCGCCGATGTGGTGATCGACGCGGTCGGCCGGCCGGAGACCTGGAAGCAGGCGTTCTACGCTCGCGATCTTGCGGGAACGGTTGTGCTGGTTGGTGTTCCGACGCCAGACATGAAGCTGGAGATGCCGCTGGTCGACTTCTTCTCCCGCGGCGGCGCACTGAAGTCGTCGTGGTACGGCGATTGCCTGCCCGAGCGCGACTTCCCGACACTGATCAGCCTCTACCTTCAGGGCAGGCTGCCGCTGGAGAAGTTCGTCTCCGAGCGCATCGGGCTCGATGACATCGAGGAGGCGTTCCACAAGATGCACGCGGGCGAGGTGCTGCGGTCCGTGGTGGTGCTGAAATGAACGGCGGCCCGATCCAGCGCGTGGTCACGCACGGCACCTTCGAACTCGACGGCGGCAGTTGGGAAGTCGACAACAACATCTGGATCGTCGGCGACGACAACGATGTGGTGGTGTTCGATGCCGCCCATGATGCCGGCCCGATCGTGAACGCGGTCGGCGGCCGCAACGTGATCGCGGTGGTGTGCACACACGGCCACAACGACCATGTGACGGTGGCGCCTGAGCTGGGTGACGCGCTCGACGCGCCGGTGCTGCTTCATCCCGCCGACGATGTGCTGTGGCGAATGACGCATCCGGACAAGGATTTTCGCGCAGTAGCCGACGCCGAAACGCTGCGCGTCGCAGGCACCGAACTGCGTGCGTTGCACACGCCGGGCCACTCCCCTGGTTCTGTCTGCTGGTATGCACCGGAGCTGGGCGCGGTCTTCAGCGGCGACACCCTCTTCGAGGGCGGACCGGGCGCGACGGGGAGGTCGTACTCCGACTTCCCGACGATCCTGGAGTCGATCGCGGGCCGGCTCGGCAATCTGCCCGGCGACACCGTCGTCTACACCGGCCACGGCGACTCCACCACCGTCGGCGACGAGATCGTGCACTACGACGAATGGGTGGCCCGCGGCCACTAGCTTTTTGCGTTACGGCCGGATGCGGTGGCCCACTGCTCTGACCAGGCTTGGAGACTGTTGAGGGTCGACATGAGGCTGCGGCCACTGTCGCTGAGCCGATAACCACCGTCCTCATGATTGACGGTTCCGAGTTCGCGCAGATCCTTCAGGCGCGCGTTGAGCGAGCCAGGGTTGGTTTGGCATGCCTGCTGCAGCGCACGGAAAGTCAGTGGGCCGTTGCGCAGTTCCCACAACACACGCAATGCTCCACGCCTACCCAGCACGTCTAGGACGACCATGATCGGCCGCCCAGTCGACGAACCTCGTACCGATCTACCGGCCTTGGGAAGATTCATGCTTTACATTTTGTAGCAGGTGTGGGTATCGTCGCAACCATGGCTAGCTATAAAACTCATAGCGCGCGGGTCGACCCGGCCCCCGCCCCGCTTCCGGCAGATATCCAAGAGTCCATAAACGCCGTCATGGGGGGCAACGAGCCACTGGTTCTGTTCACCACGCTGGCCCGCGATCGTCGACTTTTCTTCAAGATGTTCACCTCTGGGCTTCTCGACCGCGGTCATTTGACGATCCGGCAGCGCGAGATCGTCATCGACCGAGTGACGGCGCGGTGCGGTGCGGAGTACGAGTGGGGTGTGCACGTCGCGGCGTATGCCGCAAAGGCGGGGCTGAACGAACGGCAGATTGCATCACTCGTCGAAGACGGCGCCAGCGATGATCACTGGAGTGTTGAGGACCGGCTGCTGATCCGGCTCTGCGACAGCTTGCACGATTCCTGCACCGTCGATGACGACCTGTGGGAGAGCCTGACCAAGTACCACTCGGACGAGGCAATCATCGAATTGCTCATGCTCGCGGGCTACTACCGCATGGTGAGCTACCTCGTGAACGGACTTCGACTCCCGCTGGAGCCGAACACACCGCGCTTCGCCGACCTTCCTGATGGTGGGCCAGCGAGACAGTTCGAGCCAGCAATTCCGCTGGCCGGCAAGAAAATAGAGTAAGGAGGAAGACGATGCCATTCGTCAACGTCAAGGTCGTCGAGGGAGTGTTCTCGGCGGTACAGAAGCAAGACATCGTTCGCAGAGTCACCGACGCCATGGTCGAGATCGAAGGCGAGAACATGCGACCGGTCACCTGGGTGGTGGTCGAGGAGATCACCAGTGGCGACTGGGGTATCGGCGGTACCCCAGTGCACACCGCCGACATCACGGCGCTCGCCGCGAGCCAACCCGTCGACAGCTCAGAACGGGTTAGCCACTAGCCGTTCAGGATTCGGCGTTTCTCGGCTTGAAACTCGTCCTCTGTCAGCGCGCCCGAGTCACGCAGCGCCGCAAGGTTCTTCAGCGCCTCGATGCGGATCCGTCGTCGGTCGCCGTGTACGGGTCGGTGGCGGTGGCGGAGGACGAGTCGCCGAGGCGGATCGGCTGGTGGTAGGGAGCCGGCGACGGACCTCGGCCGCTTCGAACGACCCAGATGATCGACGCGGTCAGTTCGACAAGGCCCAGCGCGAACAGCCCGGCGAACGCCCACACCAACCAGCCGTACGAAGAGTTGTGCCCAAACGCGAGCTGCGGGTTGATGTAGCCGTTGACCTTGCCGTCGGTAGTGACGCGGTAGGTGCCTTCTGCCGATATTTGCACCACCCACACCCGGATGTGGGCGTCGTTGTTGACCGTCGTGGTGGTGCCATAGCTCTCGGTGACCTGTGCCGCCGGTATTCCTTCGGGCGGAGCGATGGTCAGCCCCAGTGGCGGGACCGGCAGACCGCCGCCGCTCGGGCTGCCGATGGTCTGGGTGTGGAAGCTCACCGTCGCCTCACCGGCGGGCAGATGCAGGCTGCTGGATCCCGGGATCGGCACCTCGCCGTAGGCGTTGTACTTGTCGAGGACGAAGGCGTTGAGCACCAGCGTCACGATGAATCCGGCGATAGCCACCACCAGGGTCAGAATCGACGCGATGAGGAAGATCCGCGGCGCCGTCCGTCGGGCACTCATTGCCGCAGTCTGTCACGCCTCGTGGGGATGACGGCTACCGTGGTCGCATGTCCGACAAGGCGTCTGCCCTGCCCGAGTCGAGCGTGGTGGTCCGGCCCGTGCCGATGGACAGCGAGACCTACACCGTCAGCTCGCGGCTGCAGGCCGCCGGATTGCGTCCGGCGATAGCGCTTTTCGAGCAGGCCGCCGCCACGGTGCCGATCCCCCGAGCGCCCCAGCCCATCGTCATCGCCGACTACGGTGCGTCGACCGGACACAATTCTCTATTGCCCATCTCGGCGGCACTTCCGGTGCTACGCAACCGGACCCGCCCCGAACACTCGGTACTCGTCGTACACACCGACGTGCCGGAAAACAACTTCACCGTGCTGTTCGACACGCTGGCCAACGATGCGGACACGTATCTCGCCAAGGATGCCGCGACCTTTGCCTCGGCCGTCGGGCGCTCGTTCTACAGCCAGATCATCCCGTCGAACAGCGTGCACCTCGGCTGGTCGTCTTGGGCGATCCAATGGCTGAGCAAGATCCCGGCTCCGATCCCCGACCACGTGCAGGTGGACTACAGCGCCGACGACAGCGTGCGCACCGCATTCGCGAAGCAGGCCGCGCACGACTGGCACGAGTTCGTCGCATTCCGCGGACGCGAGCTATGTCCTGGCGGGCAACTGGTGGTGCTGACCATGGCCCTCGACGAGCGCGGCGAGTTCGGCTACCGGCCGCTGCTCGACGCCCTGGTCGACATCCTTTCCGAATTGGTCGCCGAAGGTCTGTTGACAGACGACGAGGTACACCGCATGTGCCTGCCCACCGTCGGGCGACGGGAGTCGGACTTCCTGGCCCCGTTCGCACCGTCGGGCCGCTTCGAGCGGCTGTCCATCGAGCATCTCGAGATCTTCGACGCCGAGGACCGATTCTGGATGCAGTACCAGGCCGACCACGACGCAACCGCTTTCGGCACGTTGTGGGCCGCCTTTGTCAGGGCGTCGGTGTGTCCCACGCTCGCAATCGCACTCACCGGCGGCCGTAGCGACCCGCGGTCACCACAGTTGCTCGACCGCCTGGAGGCCGGTATCGCCGAGCGGCTGGCCGCCTCGCCGGAGCAGATGCAGATCCCGCTGGCCAAACTCGTACTGACAAAGCAACGAAGCACGAAATGATCAGGGTGCCATCTCGTAGGCGCCGTCGTAGGCTTTGACCCGTTCCCACACCCGGGCGAAGCGCGCGGCGTCGGACACCGGTTTGCGGATCGCTTGCAACGCCCAGTCCTGTTGTGCCTGTGTCGAACTCGGCTTGCCGTGCACCGCAACGGCATACGTGCTGAAGTCACGGATCTGGAAGTCGAATATCTGGTCGATGATGTCGTCGTCGACGCCGGTCAGCGCCGCTTGCTCGAGGATCAACTGCCCGTAGACGATGAGCGAGAACAAGTGGCCGACGTCGAGAAGGAAGTCCAGATCCGTCTGTTGGTCGGCGCTCGGTGCTGCGGTGACGAGGAACTGCGCAAACGCCTCGGCCTGCTCGTAGAACCGCGCGACATTCGGAATCGCGAGGTGCTCTTCATACGCCGGCTTCCAGTCCGCGAACTGCACCTTGGCCGCGCCGCGGGTCGGTCCCTGGTTCCAGAAGAACACGTCGTCGGCGGCGTCGTTGCGCGTCGGGATCTGCGGATAGTCCTTCGGGTTGAGCATGTAGTTCGGCATGAACTTCAGCACCAGGCCGACGTTGACGTGCACGGTGCCCTCGAGCCGAGGCAGAGCGCCGATGAGCTGTGACACCTCGCGGAACATGGTGTTCTTCTCGTACCCCTTGGCGGCGACGATGTCGTGCAGCGAGCGCACGATGGTCTCGCCCTCCATCGTGACCTTGGCCTTCGTCACCGGGTTGAACAGCAGGTAGCGGCGGTCGTCGAGGCTGGCGCTGCGCAGGTAGTCGACCGACCGCTGGCTGAACAGCTTCATCGCCACCAGGCGCGCGTATGCGTCGACGAAGTTCGCCCGCACGTGGGCGAAGTCGGTCACCGGGTTGCCGTAGAGGATTCGGTTCTGCGCGTGCGTGATCGCCTCGTAGAACGCATGCTCGACCATTCCGATGGAACAGGTGCACAGGTTGAACTTGCCGATGTTGACGGTATTCAACGCTGCCGCAAAGGCTTCCACGCCGGTGTGCAGAAGGTCTTCGTCGCGCACCGGGTAGTTCTCCAGCCGGAACGTGCTGACGTAGATCTGCATGTGCACGACGTTGTCGACCAGGTGGTAGTTCTCGTGGCGGCTGTCGGCGGCGAAGAAGACGTACGAGTCCGGGCCGTCGACGTCGCCGCGGCGACCGAACACCGACACCATGGTCGCGACGTTGCCGTTGCCGATGTAGTACTTCTCCCCCGACGCCCGGTAGAGGATGCCGTCGGCGCGATCCTCCTCGCTCGCCGGGGTGAGCACCATGTCGGTGTTGTAGACGTCGGCACCGTGGTCTCGCTCGGAGAGCCCGAACGCCATCACCTCGCCCGCTTCGAGGTCGTCGGCGGCCTTGAGCTTGGCGTCCTTGTTGTCGCTCTGCCAGATCGGGCCGAGTCCGAGGATGGTGACCTGCTCGGTGTACCAGTAGGTCAAACCGTAGAAGCCGAGGATCTCCGACAGTGCGGCGTTGCGGGCGGCGTCCCAGCGCTTGTCCGGGTTTCCGTCGGCGAATTCGGACGGCGTCAGGAACGTCGCGAACAGCTTCTCCCGCTTGACGAAGTCGACGAACTCGGCGGGCCAGCGCACCGTGAGATCGTCGTCGAGCAGGCGCTTCTTGCCCTGGCCCTCGAAGAAGTCGATCGTCGCGCGCAGCAGCCGTCGGGTCTCGGCGTCGAACTGCTGCGGATCGTAGGTGTTCGGATTGAACAGCAGGCCGTCCGTGTGAGTCATGAAGGCAGCCTAGGGCGCGGGAGCCGGCGGCTGTATGGGTGCCGGAACGAATGGCAGACCCGGAATTGTCGAGTACGGCAGCGTCGGGATGAGTCGCGGCGGCGTGGACGGCGACGACGGCGACTCCGGAGCCGGCGGCGGAGCCTCTGATGTGGGCGGCGGCGGGGGCGCCTCGCTGGTCGGAGGCGGTGGCGGCGGCTCCTGGGTCTGCGTGATCGTCTCCGGCGCGCGGGTGATCGTCTCCGTCTCGGGCGGCGGCGGTGATTCCGGCCCGGGAGTCTCCGGCGGCGGTGCGGCCGAGGTGGGCGGCGCAATGGTGGCCGGCGTGGTCGTCACGGTCGTCGACGACGGCGACGGCGTGGTCTCGTTGTTGCGCAGCACGAACCACACCGCGACCGCGATGGCGGCCAGAAGTGCGATCAAGCCGATGACCACGAGGCCCACCGGGTTACGCCTGGGCGTCTGGTACTGGCCGGTTTCCGGTTCGACGAACTGCATCGGCGGTCGCGGATCGGCGAACGCGTCGGTGCTGGCCGAGACCGGGTGGTAGTCGTACGGATCGGTGGGCGCGACGTCGGGAATGTTGTCGGCCTCCGACCAGGCCAGGGCCGAGGATCCGCCCGACCCCATGTCGTCCGCATGGACTTCCGGCGCCATCTGGGTGGCCGCCACGGCAGCAGCAGCGGCGGTGGGCGGAGCGAATTCGGCCTGCAGACCGCCGCCGATCGCCGACGTCAGCTCCGGCTGTGCGGTGGTGATCACCGGCACACCGAAGTGCTCCGAGAGCGTCGTCGTGATGAGCGGGACTCGGGCACCGCCACCCGTCGTGGCCACTGCGATCAGGTCGCCCGACCGGACACTGCTGCGGTCCAAGGTCTCCCGCAGCAAACCGGCGAAGTCGGTGACGGGCGCCCGGATGGCGTCGTCGAGTTCATTGCGGGTGAGGCGCACCTCGCCCCGATGCCCCGGCATCTCGGCGACCAGCGAGGTCGCCGCGGTGGTGGACAGCCGTTCCTTGGCCGCGCGGCACTGCGCGCGCAGCCGGCCTAGCGGCCCGATCGCCGAGGTGCCCGACACGTCGACAGACCCGGCGTCGGACAGACCATCGAGGACCTGTGTCAGCACCGCCTTGTCGATCAGGTCACCGGACAGTTCGGTGTGCCGGACGGTCTGGGCCACCGGTTGACCGCCGTTGGCGGCGTCGAACAGCGTGATGCTTGTCCCGCTCCCGCCGAGGTCGCACAGCGCGATCAGACCGCGGGCGGGCACACCGGGGTCGTCGCGCAGCGCCGTCAGCGCCGCGGACGCGTCGGGGACCAACGCCGCGCCGGACAACTCCGGGATGTCGGACAGGGCGAGGCGCAGCGCGTCCACCATTGCCGGACGCCAGTGCGCCGGGTGGGTGATCACGACGGGGTCCGCGGTCCCCCGGCCGCCGGTGACTTCGTAGAGCATCGCGCTCAACGCCTCGGCGAGCAGCACCTCACCGCGATGCGTGGTGCCGTCGGGGGCCACGATGCCGACCGGATCCCCGACGCGGTCCACGAAATCGGTGACGACCACCCCACGCTCGTCGGAGTTCAGCCTGGGGTTCTCGCTGGGCACCCCGACCTCGACGGGTCGGTTCGGAAAGAGGGTCAGCACGGCGGACCGCGTCACCGCGGTCCGGCCTACCTCCACCGCCGTCAGGTTGGTCGCGCCAACCGACAGCCCTACCCCATCAGCCATCTGAATCCAATCTCACGGCCAACCCTATCGTCAATCGCGGAAGGCGCCCCTCGGCGTTACTCAGCGAATCGTGCCCATCCCGGCGATCAGCGGAAGGTCCAGCGCTGTCACCCAGCCCGGCGACAAGTCGTTCACCGCAGGCACTGCATTGAGCGCGCGCAGCCCGGTCGCAAGGCAACCGGCGGCCGCGGCGTCACGGCCTGAACCGTCGGTGAACCGAAACGCCGTCTCCTGGTAGATGCTTGGCGTGCCCTCGATGTCGACCCGGTAAACGTCGTTCTCGTTACCGGACGGCCAGTCCGGTGCGGCGTCGTCGCCGATGCGGTTGACGTGCTCGAGCTGGATCCGCGTTTCCCCCTGGTAGACGCCGTTGATGGTGAACCGGACCGCGGCGACGTTGCCAGGGGCGATGACACCCTTGGCGGACTTCCGTTCGGTGGGCGTCACCCACTTGTCATACGTGGTGGTGATCTCGTCGAGCATGATGCCCGCCGCGTGCGCGATCATGGGAACCGTTCCACCCCAGGCGAACACGAGAATGTCCGGGGTTTCGAGCATCGCCTTTTTCTCGGGCGGTCTGCCGATGCCCATCTCGCGCTCGTAGTCGCCTGTGTAGTTGGTGTAGTCCAGGAGTTCCGATGCGCGCACCGTGCGCACCTCCGAACACAGGCCCATCAGCGTCATCGGGAACAGATCGTTGGCGAAACCGGGGTCGATGCCGGTGGTGAAGCACGACGCCTCGCCCAGCTCGCAGGCCTCGGTGATGGGTTGGATCCAGTTCGGCGGGTTCAGGTGCATCGTGGGCCACACCCAAGGCGTCATCGCGGTCGAACAGACGTCGATGCCCGCCCGCAGGAAGCGGGTCATCAACGCGATGTTCGCGTCGGCGTGCGCCGCCGTCGGGCCGTAGTGCACCAGCGCGTCGGGCTTGAGGGCGATCAGCGCGTCGACGTCGTCGGTCGCGGTGAGGCCGAGCGGCGCAGGCAGGCCGCAGATCTCGCCGACATCACGGCCGACCTTGTCGGGACTGCTCACCCCGACACCAACGAGTTCGAACAGCGGGTGCTTGACGATCTCGGCGATCACCATCTTGCCGACGAAGCCCGTGCCCCACACCACAATTCGTTTGGTCATCCGCTACCTTCCACTTGACCCCTGTCTTGGCCCTGACGTTCCGCGAGACGCCGAATCTCCTCGCGCAGCGCCTCGATCTGAGCGGCAGTCGCCGTTTGGCTGGCCGTATCCTCCTCGCTGACGCGAGACACGATCCATGACGCCAACGTTGCCGTCACCACACCCAACAGGGTGATGCCGGCGATCATCAATGCCACCGCCACGAGGCGACCTGTCGTCGTGACCGGGAACAGGTCGCCGTACCCGACCGTGGTCACTGTCGTCATCGCCCACCACAGTGCGTCGCCGAAATTGTTGATGTGAGAACCGGGTTGGCCGCGTTCGGCCTCGAGAATCGCCAGCGAGGCGGCGTAGACGATCGCAACCCCACCGAAGATCGTGTACATGACGACGCGACCCCGGATCGTATGGCCGACGGCGTGTTCGAGGACCTTGACCACTACCGCGAGGCTCAGCAGGCGCAGCGGACGCAGGAACGGCAACAGGATGATCGGCAGTTCCCAGAGATGCCGCAGGAACCAGTTCCCACGCGGTTGGGCAAGGCAGAGCCGGGCGATGTAGTCGGCGACGAAGACGCAATAGACAGCGATCACGGCCGTATGCACCGCCACGCTGGCACCGCCGCGCGGTTCGGCAAGGACGCGGATGCTGTACAGCCCGAGAAACGTCAGCGCGATCACGACGAGCGGCCACTCCGTGCGTTGCTCGTAGCGCTCGAGCCGAGATTGCGCGTCCATCAAACGCTGACCCTAACTCCCCTGTTGGAACGCCCACCCCCGGAGGGAATGTTCAGGTGCGAATCGGCATTATCAACCCCATGACGAACCTGCAGGGACGACGAGCATTGGTGACTGGCGCTTCTCGCGGTATCGGTGCCGAGATTGTGCGGCGCCTCGCCGCCGACGGCGCGACCGTCGCCTTCACCTATGGCCGCTCGGCGGCGGAGGCCGAGAAGTTGGTCGACGGGGTCGCGGCCAACGGCGGCAAGGCCGTTGCGATTCAGGCCGACAGCGCGGATCCCGACGAGGTCAAGCGGTCCGTCGACGAGACCGTGGCCGCGCTCGGCGGACTCGACATCCTCGTCAACAACGCGGGGGTGGCGTCCTTCGGTGACGTCGAGACGTTCCCGATGGCGGAGTTCGAGCGGATGGTCGCGATCAACGTCCGCGCCATGTTCGCCGCGATTCAGCAGGCCGTCCCGCACCTCGGCACCGATGGACGGATCATCAACATCGGCAGCATCAACGCCGACCGGGTGCCGGGCCCGGGCCTGGCCGTCTATGCGATGACGAAAGGGGCCGTCGCCGGGCTGACCCGTGGGTTGGCCCGTGACCTCGGGCCTCGCGGCATCACGGTCAACAACGTCCAGCCCGGTCCGATCGCCACGGATATGAATCCGGATTCCGGCGAATTCGCCGACAGCCTCAAGGAAGTCATGGCGCTCGGCCGCTACGGACATCCGCGCGATGTCGCCAGCGCCGTCAGCTATCTGGCAAGTGCAGAAGCTGCCTACGTCACCGGCGCCAACTGGAATGTCGACGGCGGCTTCACCGTGTAGCTGCCCTCACCTGCACAGGCGCATGCCGGCTGGCTCGCACTGCAGGGGGTAGCGCTCGACAGGGTTCGGCAGCGGCTCGCTGAACGTCAGCGTGAAGGGGGCCTTCGTCATGCCCGCCTGTACTCCGCAGACTTCGTTGTGGGTGGACGTGTGCGTGCCGGTGAGCGTCACATCGTCGAACTTGTAGGTGTCGACCGACGGTGCGGTGCTGCCATCGGGACATAGGAATCCCGAGTCCTTGGTGGTGGTGAGGGTCCACAGCCCACCCGTCAGGTGAGCATCACCGCCCCAGTTCTGCGAGTTGAGCTCGTAGGTGACCTTGCTGTCGGTTGCGCTGGTGATGTGCAACGTGCAGGCCACGGGCAGCTCCAGCGGCTCGCGAAGATCTCCGATGACGTTCACGCATATCGGGAAGACCGTCCAGACCGCGGGAGGCAGTCCCTCGGCGTTGAAGGTGTACTTGCCCTGCAACACCTGGTCGGCCGACGAGGGACTAGCCGACCCCATAGCGGCCCCGGCCGCAACGACGGCAATGCCCAGCACACGAGCGATCGTCCCCATGTCCCTCCTCAGACCACTGCAAGGAGTATCACAGTGCCGCTCATCGGCATCAAGGATGAGCGTTAGTTCCTGGGCGCGGGGTGTTCGCGTCTTCTAGACTCCCGCCATGACGAGGTTGGCGCCGGTGATCGCGCTGTTTGCGGCCATCACGTTCGGCGTGCTGACGACGGGCTGCACAAGCATCGTCCATGGCGCGGCCGTCAAGGCTGCGAGCTCGGTGCCCGCCGACAACGTGCCGCCACTCGAAGAGTCCGCGCTGGAAGGCCTGATGCTCAGCAACAGCGAACTCAGCAAGATCGCGGACGTCGACCTTGACTCGTTGTATACGGCGGAGGAGATGAACGACAACGCCGACCTCGTCTCGGACGCAGACTGTCTGGGCGCGATATATCCCGGCGAGGACGCCGTCTACGACGGCACCGACTGGTCGGCGGTTCGCGACGAGCTCCTGCTGGAATCCGGCGGCGAGGACGATTCGCGTCTCGTCGAGCAGACGGTCGTGCTGTTCGGCAACCGCGACGACGCCGTCGACTTCTTCGACAAATCCAAGGACGTTTGGCACGAGTGCGCACAGGTCAAGGACATCACGGTCGAAGACGGCCCGTGGGTCCCCGCCGATGTCCAGGAGGTCAGCAAGCAGCTGATCTCGTTGAAAGCGAAGGTCAGCGGTAGCGTCGAAGGGACATGCTCGCACTCGATGGGCATCGTCTCGAACCTGATCGTGGAGGGATTCTCCTGCGACGTTGCCGACCGCGACGACGCCGAGGCGATCGCCACTCAAATTCTCAAGAATGCGTCCGACAAGTAGGCGCTTGACGGGCCTGTGCGCGTCGGTGACCGCGCTCGCGATGCTGCCGTCATGCGGTTCCACCGGTCCGACCGCCGGTGAGACATCCAGTTCGGCGACCACGGCGTCCGCGCCTTCATCGACGATGCTCACCACGACCGTCGCCGCACCACCGGTGCCCCTCGGCCCGCAGCACGAAGAACTGGTTTGACCTCGCCGTCGGTGACTGCCTGACCGAGATTCCCGCGATCGAGCTCGGCGTCGTCACCGCCGCGGTCGTCGATTGCGCGACACCGCATCAGGCAGAGGTTTTTCTGCTCGCGCCCCTGGCGGTCGATACGGCGGTCGCCGATGTCGCCGAGCAAAAGTGCAACGAAGGCTTCGTGCCGTATACCGGTCAATCGATCGGCGCCGGACCGTTCGCCGTGACGTATCTGATCGACTCCAACCAGGACCGGACGACGAACAACCCCACGCCGAGCACCGCGATCTGTTTCCTCCAAGCCAAAAGCGGGGGCCCACTGACGGAGTCGGCGCGCCGCTAATTCGCACGGTGCTGCTCGACGTAAGCGGCGACCACGTCGGTCAGGGCACGCAATTCACGGCTGACATCGACGGGCCCAGGCACCGCCATAGTGGCCACCATCGCGCCCATCAGCGTGGTCCAGATCAGATTGCCGACCGCATCGGCGCGCTCGTCGTCCAGCCCGTCGGCCACGTAGCGGCCCAAACGGGTGAGTGTGGAGAACAATTCGAGGAGATGTTGTTGGTCGACGTCGGCACGTCCGGCGCGGGTGGCAATCAGAATCTCAAGCGCCGCAACCGATATCGGGCTCAAGAACGCGTCGGCGACCGCATTGACGACGAGTTCGGCGCGGGCATGCCCAGACGTCGAGCCCAATTCCGTCTCCATGCCATTGAGGGTCTCCAGGAGTTGGCCGAACCCGCGGTCCACGACCGCCATGAGCAGACCGTCACGATCGCCGAAGTGGTACTGGATCACTCCCCAGGTGACGCCCGCCCTCTCGGTGATGTGATTGGCGCTCGCGGCAGCGAAGCCCTCCTCGAGGACACATCGGACCGTCTCGTCGATGACCATCGCTCGCGTCCGATCCGCGCGGAGTTGCTTTCCGTTTACGGGTCGGCGCGGAGATACGTTGGCGGCCATGTTGGAATCCGATTCTACGGGCCGCGAAACGCTGGTAACACGAAGCGCTGCAACATCTCGCCCTCGATCTCGGCATCACCCACGGGCCAATAGAGCATTGCCATCACGACACGGATGATCCACTGCGACGCTTGCGAGTCGTCGTCGGTGAGCCCGTTGAGATCGGTCGCGAACTCGCCCACTATCGGCGATTCGGTGAGCCAGGTCATGGCCTGGGCGCCACGAATCGAGCCGACCATCAGCTGGCCGACGGGATCCGACCGAATCAGGCCGAGCGCCACGGTAATCGCGGTCGCGATCCGGTCAGCACCAGTGAGGCCGTCGACGGCCGCCCGCACGGCTTCGACGATCCGGGCCGCACCGCGCGCCACAACGGCGTCGCGGATCTCGGCCTTGCCGCCGGCATGGCGGTAAATCGTTGCGCGGGAACAATGAACCTTCGCGGCCAAGGTGTCGACGTCCAGTGCGCCGTCCGCGGCGATCAAGTCGGTCGCGGCGGCATAGATGCGCTCGGCGGCAGCCGTGCGCCGATCGCCGCCGACAAGCCAGTCGCTGCGAGCCACGGGACCAACCTTCTCATGCTGAGACGAATATAGCGAGAATTCTCACTGCTTCTGCTGGTCCGGAGCGCTCCGTGAGACGACCGCTAAGTGGACCCTCGACCTGCACTCTTCAACTTCGCGCGCAACATTGACGCCGTCCATTCCCCCGGCTCAGGCTTGGCGGATGCCCGTGCGCGAAGGCCGGCTCGGCCTCGACCTGTTCGATGACCAATTCATCCAGGATCCGTATCCGCTCTACTCGCGCATGCACGCGGCCGGCGCGGTCCATCCGATCGGCGATTCCGGATTCCACGCGGTGTGCACCTGGGACGCGGTCAACGACGTCATCGCCCGGCCGGAGGACTTCTCCTCGAATCTGACCGCCACGATGACGTACCAGGACGGCACGGTGGGCACGTTCGTGATGGGCGAACTCGGCAGCGACATTCAGGCTCTGGCGACGGCCGACGACCCCTCGCACGCCGTGCACAGGAAGTTGTTGGTGCCGCAGCTGGCGGCCAGACGGATCAATGCCCTCGAGCCATTCATCGGCGAGACGGCACGTCGACTGTGGGACGAAGGCGTGAAGCGGGGCATCGTCGAATGGATGTCGGCGATGGCCAACCGCCTGCCGATGATGATCGTCACGCGACTCATCGGTCTGCCAGATGTCGACACCGATCAGTTGATGCAGTGGGGGTACGCCAGCACACAAGTGGTCGAGGGACTTGTCGGCCAGGACGAACTCACCGCTGCGGGCGTCGCCGTGATGGAACTCGCCGGCTACCTCAACGAGCATTTCCAGCGCGCCGCCGACGCTCCGCAGGACAACCTGCTGGCCGACCTCGCAACGGCCCGTGCCACAGGTGAATTGGGGGATCTCACCGCGCTGAGCATGATGGCCACATTGTTCAGCGCCGGTGGCGAGTCCACCGCTTCGTTGATTGGTTCTGCCGCTTACGTTTTGACCAGCCGACCCGATATACAGGACCAGCTACGCGGCAATCCGGACCTGCTGGCCACATTCCTCGAAGAGGTGCTGCGCTACGAGCCGCCATTCCGCGGCCACTATCGCCACGTGGTCAAGGACACCACCCTGTGCGACGTGGATCTCGAGGCGGGATCCAGGTTGGTGCTGTTGTGGGGCGCGGCCAACAGGGACCCTTCACATTTCGACGAACCCAACGAGTTCCGGCTGGACCGCCAAGGCGGCAAGGGGCACATCAGCTTCGGCAAAGGCCCGCATTTCTGCGTCGGCGCGGCGCTTGCGCGATTGGAAGCCAGGATCGTGATCGGCGAACTTCTGGAGCGCACATCGCATTTCGCGGCGAATGACACCGGCCGGTGGTTACCGAGCCTGCTCGTACGACGACTCGAGCGTTTGGAACTCAGCCTCGCCTGAGCCTCACAGCTTGAATCGGCCGGCGAAGCCGCGCAGGGGCAGGTCGGCACTGGTGACGAGTCCCGGCGGCGCAGCGAGCACCGACCGGATCGCGGCCAGTGCCGGCATGCCGGTGACGGTCATGCCGATGGAGGCGAAATTGTCCGGATTCGACAGGTCGACACCGCGTTTCGGGAAGATCATGTGCTTGTTGTAAACGCACGGATCACCCTTGATCTTGGTGATGTAGCAGCCCTTGATATCCCAGCTCGGGTCGGTGTGCGGGGTCATCTGCCACTCGAGATGTGTCTCGACCCTCGGCACCCCGTCGACCATGCCCTGGTACTTGATGTAGTTCCCGCCCAGTGAACCCTTGGGCAGCGTGTACCAGCCCAGGTCAACGTCTTTGGTGCATGCACCCAACTCGTAGCTGAACGTCACCTCGTCGAGTTGCAGGTCGAAGCAGTCGGCCATCATCAGGACGCTGTCGGCGAAGACGCGGGTGTACTTCTCCAGCTTGCCCGGGATCTCGGGATCGTCGACGGGTTGGCCGTAACCGACCTCGATCCAGGTCTCCTTGGAGTGATGACAGGACACGTCGACGGACTCGATCGTGGTGACGTTCTCGATGTCGGCCACATCCGCCGAACACACCACTCCGAGGATCTGGTTCAGGCCGGGGTTCATTCCGGTGCCGTAGAACGTCGCGCCGCCCTTCTCGCACGCCTCCTGAAGGAGTTGCGAAACGGGCTTGCCCGAGGGGTGCGGGTGGTTGGTGTCGCGGTGCCAGCCGGTGATCCAGTCCGCGGTGGTGACGATGTCGATGCCCGCCTCAAGAACTTTCACGTACAGGTCCTCGTCGGGGAACACGCCGTGGAAGGTCAACACGTCGGGTCTGGCGGCGATGATCTCCTCGATCGAGCCGGTCGCTGTCACTCCGTTGGGCGCCAGCCCGGCCAGCTCACCCGCGTCCTTGCCGACCTTCTCCGGCGAATAACAGTGCACACCGATCAATTCCAGATCGGGTTGGGTGGCGATCCGCTTGATCATCTCGGAGCCGACGTTGCCCGTGGCCACCTGGAACACCCGGATCGGCCGGCTGGCGGGAGCTGTCATCAAAGGTCAACCTTTCTGCAGTGCTGCATAGACCTCGGCGGCACTGCCGCCGATACCGTCGGGGTAGAACTGCTTGGCCCAGTTGCGAATTGCAGTGAAGCCTTCGAACTCGGCGCTCGACAGCGCCGGCGGGTCCGAGTAGCGCTGATGCTGCCAGATGTGGATGTCCTGGCTGAACTGCCGGATGACCTCTTCGCCGAATTCTCGTGCCTTCGCTTCGGCGCGCGCGGATGTCCTTGCCCGGCGTGCGGCCGATGTAGACCATGAACCGCACATCCGAGGTGGACTCGTCCACCGGGGTGATCGCCGAGATGGTCCGGTTGTCGACCATGCCCCAACTCTTGGTCACCGCGATGCCCAGGCCGCCGTTGATGGCCTCCACACCGCTCTTGACGTCCTCGATGCGCTGCTGGTCGTCGCCCTCGAAGGTGATGGTGAAGTCGACGTAGGACACCGGTTCGTCGAAGTCGTGCCGGGTGAACACGGGCACGATCGGGGTGGCATGCACGAACTTGAAATGCGCGAAGTCCACCCCGTTCTCGAGAACGTACTGCGGATGCATCTCAAGGCGTACGCGAAACAGGCGCTGCTGCGCGTAGTAGTCGGCCGGGGTGCTGGTGTCACCGAAGCCCGAGAAGATATCGGGGACATCAAAGTACGGTTCCCTGCCGTCGACGTCATGCCAGATGTACACCGACTCATTGCGTTCGGTCACAGGGTAGGTCCGCATGCGCCGTCCGCGGTTGGGTCGGCTCTCGTACGGGATGCAGACATTGCGGCCTTCGTGGTTCCACTGCCAGCCGTGGAACGGGCACTGGATGACCTCACCCTCGACGTGGCCGCCGTAGCCGAGATGGGCGCCGAGGTGTTCGCAATAGGCATCCATCACGGTCAACCGCCCCGATTGCGCGCGCCACGCGATCATGTCGCGGTCGAAGTACTTCATCCGGTGCACGTCGCCGACGTTGATCTCGTCGGACCACGCGACTTGGAACCAACCGGTCGGTTTCATCGACAGTGGCGGCTTGGCCATGGCCAAATCATAGAACATTCAATGTAAAGCTGCGACTGCCGGGTGACCGCGAGACGCCAAGAATCCACCAAGGCGCCGACCGCATTCTTGCGCCATGACAACGAAGACAATGACGACCATGGCCGCGGTGATGTGGTCGGCGGCCACGGCCGCGACAACCGTGTTGGCCGGGCCTGCGCATGCCGACGATGCCGCGGTGAACATGCGGGTGACCGACGAGGTTCGCGAGGAACTCGTCCAGGCAGGCGCCACGCTCACCGGACGGCCCGCTTCGGAGTTCGGCGGACTGCGGGAGGGCGAGACCTACTACGCATCGTTGCCCGAAGGCGGGCAATGGGCGGCCGCGTCTCTGTACGCCAAGCCTGGCCGGTACGAAGCCGGGGTGAATCTGCAGGACCAGAACAGCTACATGACGTTCTACAAGGCCGCGGCGCCGGGATCGACCTGGGTCCCGATCGCGATTGGCTTCGGACCGATTCCCGCGGGAGAAGCGCCGTGCCCGGTGCCGCAGTCCGTTCGCGACGTATGGCAGTGGCCACAGGGCAAGTGCTATCCGCCGCACAGATAGCGTGACTACCAGCCCGTCGACCCGGGCACTCCCTTGAACGGACCCTTGATCCAGCTCGTCACCCATCCGCCGTAGAAGCCGCCGGGCTGCGGCACCACGGCCTCACCGTCGACGGTGCAGCGGTCGACGGCGCCGGCCATCACGGCGATCGCGCCCGCAATCGGCTCGAAGCCGGCGGTGGGCGTCATATACGTCCACGCCGCAGCTTCCGCCCGCCGGGTGTCGGTCACCAGGTCGAAATAGCTTGCCTGGCCCTTCCATTCACACCAGGACGCGCCCGTTGTCGGGCGCAGCACGCCGTCGGCGAAGCATTCCCGCGGCAGGTAGTACGTCGGCGGATGGCTGGTCTCGAGAACCCGCCAGCCACTGGTCGTGGACGCGATCAGGTGCCCGCCGAGCTCAACGGTGATCTTCCCCGCGAAGCTCTCCAACCGCGGCGGCCGAGGAAAATCCCACACCGATTCCTCTCCGGGCGCGACCTTTTCGGGCTCAGGCCACCGAGTCATGATCTGTTCGTGTGGTCATCATCGCCCAGCGGATCCCACCGACGACGGCGTTGCCCGCCATCTTGATGACGGTGGCCTCGATCGGCGGAACATACGGCAGCCACAGCGGTGCGCGCGCCCACGGCGGCAGCATCGCGACCGATGTCGCCGCGAGCACCCCGTACGGGGCCCGCGCGACAAGCGGCAGCGGCGGGGTCAGTAGCAGGAACCGAGCCGCATCCCTGGCGGCTGCGGTGCCACGCAATTCGGGGCGGTAATCTGAGATGCGTTGGCGCAGTTGCTGTTCCGTGCGCGGCGGGTTGGGCACGCCGAGTGCATGGGCGATTCGAGCCGCGTCGGCCACGTATCCGTCGCGGCCAGCCTGATCGAGCGGGGCGGCCCCATAGCGTTGGTGTGCGAGCAGAAAGCTGTCCACCTCGGCGATGTGCACCCACTCCAGCAGATGGGGATCGGATGCGTGGTAAGGCGTCCCATCCGGCGCGTAGCCACGGACGCGCTGATGAATTCCGCGCACCTTGTCAACTGCGCGCTGCGCGTCATCGGCAGGACCGAACGTCGTCACCGCGAGGAACGTGCTGGTGCGCTGCAGTCGCCCCCACGGATCGCCGCGATAGTCGGAGTGCTGGGCCACGCCCGCCATGGCGAGCGGGTGCAACGACTGCAGCAGCAGCGCCCGCAGGCCGCCGACGAACATCGAAGCGTCGGCGTGCACCCGGCGGATCGGGCGATCCTCGGCGAACCAGCGCGGGCCCGGAGTGTCGTGGATGCGCGCCCTGTTGTCTGGGCCGTCGGGCCCGGCGACCAGGCCGAACAACGCCCGGCCAAGACCTGATCGCATCCCGCCCAGTTCATTCAACAGGCTCATGCCCCCGACGGTACGCCGCCTAGTGTTGCGACCGCTCATGCCTGTCGGAGGCACGCTGCGCGAACAGTTTCCGGGCCTCGGTCACCAACTCACGAATGCCTGACGCATCGGAGGACGCCAGCACCTTCCCCGCTCGCTCGCCGAGTTCGTCCGGCAGCACCGCGGTCATCGTGTCGATCGACCGACGATCCGGGCGCGTCTTGCCCTTGTTGTCGAACAGTTCGGGATGCAGATAGGCACCTTTCTCGCCCGCGGGCTTCACCTCCTCGACGGGAATCCGGTTGGCCTCCGCCCAGGCATCGCGGCGCACCCCGGTTACCTGCCAGCAGACCTTCACCTTCGGAGGTTCCGACTTGATCGCGAACTCATTGTCGCGGATCTCCTCCGACACCATGACTTGCGCGAACTGCCCAATGGCGGTCAGCTGATAACGGAAATCGCCGTTGAGCGCCTCGAAGTACTTCGGCAGGCTCACGCGGGCGTTTCCGCGCGCGTCCGTGGTCACCGTTCCGCTGTAGACGTTCAACATGTCCGGTGACTCGACGAAGGAATGGGAGAGCGACTTGTTCTTCGGATCGTCGGGGTGGTCGATGCGGAATCCGCCGCCACCCTTCGTAATTGAGCCGGTGACCTTGACGTTGCCGATGAACAGGCCTGCGTTTCCGCCGCCCGAGCTCTGGCCGCGCACGCCGGCGGTGTTCGGATCGCTGCTGAAGGTAAAGCCCTCGACACCGTTGCCGAGGACGCTCTCGCCGAGGACACCTCCGCCCGGATCGGTTGAAAAGTGCACACCGGCAAAGGCATAGCCGTCCCCGAGTGTGAGACCCTCGATGGCGTTGGCGGATTCGCACTCGCCGCGGACACCGGTGCCTACGTCGCTCACACCCCTCACGCCGTACGGGTCGCCGCCGGAGAACTTGCCAACATATCCCTCGCCGAGCACTCCTGTACCGGTCGTGGTCGTAGCGCGAACTCCGGTTCCGAACCAGCTGACCCCGACGATGCCCTCACCGTCGCCGGACCTGCCCTCGACCGCAATCCCGTTATTGCCGACCAGGGCGAGGATCGACGCCACCGACGGGTCGGCGTCCTGATTGTCGCTGTAGGCGTAGACCCCGGAGAACTTGTCGCTGAATCCGCAGACGCCGCAGGCCGTCTGACTGTGGCCGATGATGCCGGGCCGGTCGGTGCCGTGGCCTATGACGCCTGCCTTGAGCATGTTGGCGATCAGGGTGTTGGCCCCTGGTGGCACGGCACCGCTTGTGCCGAAGACTCCGACGTCGGTGCTGGAGTCACCCCAGACTGCGACCGGCACCTTGTCGCCGTACTCGTCCCTGGGTTCCTGACCACTTACTGCGGGGTCGAATCCTGTGACGTTGGCCATCGTGGCGCTCCCCTCCTGTTGACGTGCGCTGGTACCGGTCATCCTGCTCGCGGTCGGCCAAAATGGGGCGTCGATCACACGATTGGATACGACCAGTTGCGCTGTCGTTTGTGTTTGGATGACCGAGTGGTTGTGGGCGAAGGCTCATCGGTCGACCTTGACCAAGCGACGACGGAGTACGTCGCGGTCCGGGGGCGCCTGTTCGGCATCGCCTATCGCATGCTCGGCAGCCGCACCGAGGCCGAGGACATCGTGCAAGAGGCCTGGCTGCGGTGGCAGAACTACTACCGCAGCACAGTCGTGGACCCGGCGGCGTTCCTGGCCACCACAACGACGCGTCTGTGCATCAACGCGCTGCAGTCGGCGCGTGCGCGACGCGAGACCTACATCGGCCCATGGCTTCCCGAGCCGGTCGACACCAGCGCCGACCCCCACCTGGGTGCTGAACGCGGCGAAGCACTCGAGTTGGCCACGCTGATGCTCCTCGAAAGGCTTCCTCCAAAAGAGCGTGCCGCCTACGTTCTTCGCGAGGCGTTCGACTATCACTACGCGCAGATCGGTGAGGTGCTGCAAGTCAAGGAGGACAACGCGCGCCAGCTCGTGACGCGGGCCCGCAAGCACATCGCTGCCGAGCGCCGGGCACCCGTCGATTCGGCCCAGCAGAAGAGACTGCTGGAGGCATTGGTGGCGGCGGCCCGACAAGGCGACCTGCAGAGGCTGGAGAAGCTGCTCGCCGAGGACGTCGTCAGCTACACCGACGGCAACGGAATGCGCGGTGCGTCGAGGATCCCGGTGCGCGGGAGGTCGGTGGTGGCCAAGTTCCTGAGTGCCTTCGCGCCCAGGCTGTGGCCGGGTACCGCGCTCAGCTGGATCGAGGCCAACGGCGAACCCGCCGTGCTGATCTCGCGCGACGGCGCCGTCGTCGCACTGCTGGCGCTGAGCGCCTCTGCCGACGGCGTCGAGCAGTTGATGTGGGTGCTGAGCCCCGAGAAACTCGGCGGCGTCTCAACTCTTCTGTAGTGACGTAGATCTCGCAGATCACGGTCACGGACCGATGGCCTTCCCGGTCATAGCTGGTGTACCGACGCAACGGCGCGTCGGCCCAAACCGGAAGGCTCATGATGGAAATCAAGTCACGCGAACGGCTCGCCTCGAACCTCAGGGCGATCGCATTGCTCGCCGTTTCGATCGTCATCAGCGGAGCGGTCGTGGTGGCCATGCTGATCGACACGCTCTCCGCTCCCGCGCTAGTGGCGTCGTCCGGCGGAAAGTGCACGGTCGCCATCCACCCGGTCCTCGACACCATGGAGTTCGTCGACCCTCTGTGCTGAAATCGCCTCCAAGGATCCACCAAGGCGTCTACCGCAGTCTTCAGTTCGAAAGGAAGCGAACCAGACAAAGGACGACTCCATGAAAACCACAACCACAGCGATTGCCGCACTGGCATTGATGGTCGCAGGCTGCTCTTCATCGACGGGCTCGACGACCGTGCACAGTGCGTCGGGCAATCCCGTCGCCCCGACATCGGGTTCGACCGCGGCGCCGGCTGCACAGCTGGCCGCGCACGGGGCGGAGGCCTCGATCGAGACGATCCCCTGGTCGCAAGTGGGCCCCGGGTGGGTGCTCGCGACGTGGAGCCCGGCTTCCGGTGTCAGCCCCGGCGAGGACCAGCCGTCAAACGAGCCGTCACGCGCCACAGCGACAACAACGCTGTACTTGGTCAACCCGGCGGGCGGCCGCTACAAGATCACCACCTTCCCGCCGCCGGGCGAAGAAGCCGGCCCCGAGTTGATCGACTGGTCCGGCGACGGCAGCAAGGCCGTATTCCAGATCAACTCCGATTCTCAAAAGGCCGTCATCGTCGACCTGCACACCGGCGCGCAGACAACGATCGACATCGATGGCTATCCACGCTTCACGCGCCCCAACGGCAAGGCATTGCTGCTAACGCATTTCGGCTTCAACTCTGGGCCGAGTTCGCTCGAGCGGATCGACCTCGACGGCCACAAGCAGCTGACCTACCCGACCGACAAGCTCGGAAGCCCCTTCAACGGCCGATACATCGCCACCGCCGACGGCACCCGCCTCGTTCTGGGCACGGAGGCGGGTCTCTCACTGATGGGCAACGACGGGACGGTCGGCTCCACCATCTCGGTCCCGGGTGAGAAGGACTGCGAACCGGTGCGGTGGTGGGACGCAAACGCGAGCACGACCGTCCTCGCGCGGTGCGACAGTGTCGAGAGAAAATTCACGTCGAATCTCTGGCTGGTGCCCATCGACGGCGGCCGGCCGACCGCTCTCAGCGCCCAGAACGACGGGCAGCACGGACCCGACATCGGTGATGTCGACGCGTGGCAGCTACCCGCAGGGACATTCGTCCAAGCCCTCGGAGGATGCGGAGTCGTTTACGTCGCCAAACTCAACGCCGACGGGACAACAGACAAGGTGTCGGTACCCGAGGCGGACAACGATAAGAGCATCCAAATCCTCGGCGTCGACGGCCCGGCCCTGACCCTGCATGCAAGCGCCGCATGCGGCGGCGGTCAGACCCTGTTGCGCTACGACCCGGGGACGAACGCCACAACCGTGCTGCTCGGCTCATCCGTCAACGGCGGCGGTGTCGGCCATGCCGTGCCCTACGCGACCCAGAGGTAGCGTCGAGGTCAGGTGACCTTGAGCACCGCGCCGATCGCGAGGCCGAGCACCAGCAGGGCCCCCGCCTGGCGCACGTGCAGCCAGGCCAGCGCGGCGTACCACAACGGCCAGACCGGATAGTCCGGCGGCGGCTCGTCGGGCGGTGGCCGGCGGAACCGCGGCCAGACCTTCCAGAGCCGCGGCAGTGCGAGCACAACGAGGAGCGCGGGCCACGGCATCGCGCCGAACGCGACGGCCACGGCTACCAGCACATAGAACCCGACCATCATGGCCAGCGTCGCCACCCGGGCGCGCTGCACGCCCAAAATGACTGGCAGCGTGTGGATTCCAAGCGGCTTGTCGAACGGAATCTTGTCAATGTGCTTGCCCATCAACACCGTTGTGCACAGCAGCCCATACGGCAGTGACGCCAATACGATGTCCCACCCGACCGAGCCGACCGCCGAGTAGTAGGTGCCGCACACCATCAGGGGACCCCAGACGACGAAGACGTCGGGCTCGCCGAGACCGCGCTTCTTCAGCCGAAGGGGCGGCGCGGTGTAGGCGACGCTGAGCACGAAACCCGCGAGGGCGAAGGCAAGCACCGGCCATCCGCGAGCGACCGTGAGCACGATGAGGATCGCGAGGTCGGCGACGTTGACCAGAAGGATCGAGACCACCAGCGTGCGTCGGCTCACCAAGCCGGACAGCACGGGGTGTGGCGCGTAGAGGGCGCGCGGGTAGCTTTCGCTGTCCGTGCCGACCTGGGTGTCGAACAAATCGTTCATCAGGTTGTTGGCGATGTGAGCGAGGGTGATCCCGACCAGGGCCAGGACGAGCCAGCGCCAGTCCAGGCCCGGCTCTCCGATCGCCAACAGCGCTGCCACCAGGCCGGACACCACCGTCATCGGCAGCACCGCCGCCCGGGTCACCACCAGCCAACGGGTGACGGGGTCGATCGCGGTATCGGGCGGAGGGTTCGTGGTGCGCAGTGCGTACGCCCAGGACGACACCTTGGAGCGGGACTTGACCTCGGTCATTCCCGAATCGTATGCCCGCGGTCGGCGCGTGAGCGGCGACTGTCAGATTTGTGTCATCGCAGGCTGTGGTGGGACGCGAAGTAGTCCGACCAGGAGGTTACCTCGGGATGCTGCTTGATCAGCTTGCGGCGTTGTCGCTCGGTCATGCCGCCCCAGACGCCGAACTCGACCTGGTTGTCGAGCGCGTCGACGAGGCATTCGGCGACGACGGGGCAGCGGCGACAGATCAGCGCCGCTCGCTTCTGGGCTGCGCCACTCACGAAGAGTTCGTCGGGATCCGCAGAGCGACACCGTGCCTTCGACACCCACGCGAGACGGCGCTCGCCCACCGCGATAGCTAACAACATCATGGGGATATCTTCGGAGAGCGGGGCGTAACCGCCTTGCGTAGTCGACTACTCGAATTTGGTATGAGTAACGGCCGCAATACTGCACACCCGGGCCTTCGCGGCTGGTCAGGCCAGCGAGTCGTCGTAGACCGCGGTGAGAGCCCGCCGGTGTCACCGGATGCGAAGGAATCGATGCTCAGCCTGCTCGGCCAAGGCCCCGGACGCACATGATCACGTCGTAGACCACGACACCATCCTGGTCGGGCCGGCGAACCCGAGCGCGTGTTCGTAGGTGGCCATGTTGTCGGTCGAGATCTTGTGGTGGACCCGGCGTTCGAGAAGCGCGCGCATCACCGGGTTGTAGGCGAGATAGGTCTCGTGGAACGTCAGCAGCGTGGTGCCGTCCGGCTGCTCCTCGAGTCGGTGGTACCCCTCGGCGCGCGACCACAGCGGTTTGGCGATCGCCACATACCGTGACAGTTCGTTGACGCGCGCCTCGGTGACGGTCTCCCACGACCTGGCCTTGCCGCCGGACAACAGATAGCGGGGCACATCGAAAACACAAGTCCGGACCAGACCTTGGCCGGCCTCGTCGCCCTCGTTGAGGATCTCGATGCGGCCTGCCGGGTATTCGATAATGCGCGGCAGCGTCGAACCCGGCGGCGGTGGCGGGTGCAGAACCCGCCAGACCTTGCGCGCCGGGGCATCGACCGCGAACGTCGCGGTGAAGGTCCGCATCAGTGCTCACCCCACGTGTTCCAAAAGGTCACGGTCTCGACGGGCGGCCGGACGGCGGGTTTGAAGTCCGTTCCCAACGTGTACGCGACTGGCAGCAGCGCAGCCTGCGTGACGTTGTCCGGGATGCCGAGCAATTCGGCGACGACGTCAGCCTTGGTCAGGTGCAGCGTCGTCCACACCGAGCCGAGACCACGAGCCCTCAGTGCCAGCATGAAGCTCCATGCGGCGGGGATGATCGACGCCCACGCCGACGCGGCAACCACCAATTGGTTGCCGTCGAACCGGCTCTCGATGCACGGGATCACGTGCACCGGAACCTGCGCGAGGGTCTGGCTGAGCGCGTGTGCGCTTTCGTAGACCTTCCTGGTCTGCGGGTCGGGCGTCGTGCGGGCGGCGTGCGCGAGGTACTCCTCGCCGCTGCTGCGGTAGATGTCGGCGATGGCGGCCCGCTTGGCGGGATCGGTGACCACGAGCCAGCGCCAGTTCTGGTCGTTGCTCGCCGTCGGCGCCTGGATGGCCAGACGCAGGCATTCGAGGATGACCTCGCGCTCGACGGGACGGGTGAGGTCGAGTCGGCGCCGCACCGCCCTGGTCGTCGAGAGCACCTCGTCGACCGCTGAGATATCCACGGCGCTCCGTCCTCTGGGATGCACGCGAAGACGCGCGACTCTTCGTCGTGCTATTACACGATTTTTATAGTGTTAGAGCCAGTGGGGCAAGGGCGGCGGCTATGACAGCCAATCTTCGACAAGGTCGGCCCACCGGCGCGAGATGGTCTTCTCCAACTCGCCACGCCTGCGTCGGGTGTTCACGTCATCGGTCTCGATCGCGCCGACCATCAGCCGCGCCACCTCCTCGACCTGGTCGCGTTCCAGCCCGAATCCGATCAGGGTCTCGAGGTCGCATTCGGTGTCGAGTTCATCGGGCAGCTGCGAGCGGGCGAGCAGCACCGCCGCGTTCTCCTCGCCGACTTCCAGGAGGATCGCGACCAGGCTGGACTTCTCGACCTTCACCGAAGCGCGGTCAGACCGGTCGGCGAGTCGACAGCTCGATGCCGTTGTCACGCATGACGGTTCGGCACTGACGGGGCGTGTAGTCGAAGTTCTCCAGATCTTTGATGTATGACGCGGGATCCGCCAGCCCTTCGACGTGGGGATAGTCAGAGCCCATGATGAGGTGGTCGTCGCCAACCAGTTTCAGCAGACTGGCCAATTCGTCCTCGTAGAACGGCGACACCCAGACGTGGCGCTTGAAGGTCTCCCTCGGATCTTCCTTGTAGATCTGCGGAATCTGACCGTACGACTTGGTCAGCTTCTCGAACAGGTGGAACACCCAGGCAGAGCCACTTTCGATGGAAGCCATCCGCAGATTGGGGAACCGAAGGAACAGCCCGTTGTGCAGATGGTTGGCGAAGGTGTCCTGTATCGCGTCCCCGGAGAACAACGATCGGAAACCGAGCAGTGCCTGAAACGACATCATGTACTCCGGCTCGCCCCACGCCGGCATGAATTTCGAGTAGTACGTCTCGCCCGAGTGGTAGCAGACCGTGATGCCCGAGTCGTTGGCCAGTCGCCAGAATTCGTCGAACATCGGGTCACCGGGCGCACGCATGCCGACGTCTGTCGCGATCGGCCCGGGGATCATGACGATGAAGCGGGCATCACGCTCCAGGGCCCACTCCAGTTCACGTACGGCGTTGTCGGGCTTGCACATCGTGATGTAGGGGGCAGCGAAGATGCGCTCCTTGTAGGCGAAGCCCCAGTCCTCCTCCATCCAGCGGTTGAATGCGCGGAACGTCGCGACGGTCGCTTCCAGGTCGTGCAGCAGCGCCTGCTCCATGCCGACGCCCAGGGTAGGCAGCAGTATGGCGCCCTGCATGCCTTGCTCGTCCATCAGTTTCAGCCGCGCGTCGCGGTTGCGGTACGCCGCCGGGATCGGCTCAAGTTCACCAAACAGCGCGTTCAGATCGGCGCCTCTCGGGTTGCGCCCCCGAAAGTACTCGTCGAGTGCGCCGGGCTTGCCCACCGGATCGAACGTCGGATTCGGGATGAACCGGTTGACCTTGCCGCCGACCAGCAGGCGCTGCCTGCCGTCCAGCTGAGCCCACTGGATGCCACGTTTCTTGTATTGCGGGTCGAGGTAGCGGGTGAACGCGTCCAGCGCCTCGTAGTAGTGGTTGTCGCAGTCGAAGAACTTGAACGGCAGTGGGGTCGTCATTCTCTAGAGACTAGAACGCGGTTTCATTTTTTACAACGGTGATCGCCTGCCTGATGGCGGTTTATCGGCGGTTTTGGTGGAAACTCTGTTCTTCTTACTGGCGCGGCAAGCCGAGGATCATCGACGCGATGACCGTCAGCTGGATCTCCGCCGTGCCTCCGCCGATCAGCTCGGCCGGCACGTCGAAGTACGGCTGGAAGACCGGTGGATCGGACGCCTCCAACATGGCGGTGCGGCCCGCGGCGCCCAGCGTCGCGGTCGAGGCGCGGCGGAGGAGCGTGACCATCGCGTACTTGGCAATACTCGAGGTCGGCCCCGCACCTCGTCCCTCCACCAGACGCAACGTTTCCCGGAGCACCATGGCCTTGATCGCGGTGGTATAGGCCTCGACGTCGCCCAGCGCACGCAGCGCCGCGTCGTGCTCCGGACCCTCGATCTCTGCCATATGCCGAAGGGTTCTGGTGCGATCGATCGTGACGTAGTTTCCGATCGCCGTGCGTTCGACGGCCATGGTCGAGACGGCCAGTCCCCAGCCGTCGCCGGGCTCGCCGACCAGCATGTCGTCGGGAACGAAGACATCGGTGAAGAAGACTTCGTTGAACTCCGAGCGGCCGCTGGCCTGCTTGATCGGTGAGACCGCAATGCCGGGCGACGTCATGTCGACGAGGAAGTAGCTGATTCCACGATGTTTCTTCGCGTCGGGGTCGGTGCGCGCCAACAGCGCGCCGAACTGGGCGCGATTGGCAAGCGACGTCCAGATCTTGTGCCCGTTGACCAGCCATCCGCCATCGACCTTGCTCGCCCGTGTGCTCAGCGACGCCAAGTCCGATCCCGCGCCCGGCTCACTGAACAGCTGGCACCACCGCTGCGTGCCGTGAAGGATCGGCCACGCGAACCGCTCGCGCTGCAGATCCGAACCGTGGTCGAGAATGATCGGAAGGATCCACTCTGCGATTCCCAGCGACGGTCTGACCAATTCGGGGCGCTTGTCGAACTCTTCGGCGATGATCACCTGCTGCACCGCCGAAGCCTCCACGCCCCACGGCGCAGGCAGGTGTGGGACGACCAAGCCCTCTTCGGTCAGCAGGTCACGCTGCCGCCCGGTCGCCAGGCCGGGATTACGTGCGTCCTCCGATGGGTGGTCATTTCGCAGCGTCGACGCCCGGTCGAGCGCTGCCGCCACCCGGGCCCGGAAGCCGGACTCGATATCACCCAGGTTGACTGCGGTGGAGCGCTTGAGGTTTCGGGCCAACTCCCCCACTTCCCGACTCCAGTGCGTCGTCGGCCCCAGGGACGCGGCCAGACTGGTCGCCCTGCGCCAGTAGAGATGCGTGTCGTGTTCCCAGGTGTATCCGATGGCACCGAACATCAGCAGCGCGTCGAGGACGAGGTCGGGGCCGGCACCGATCGCCATCAGGGCCGCCGACGCGACGGCCAGTCGGTGCTGCTCGATGGGTTCGTCTATGGCGCGCACCGCATCCCAGGCCGCGGCCGCCGCCAGTTCGGCGTTCACGAGCAGGACAGCCGCTTTGTGTTGCAGCGCCTGGAAGGAGCCGACGGGCCTGCCGAACTGCTCGCGACTGCGGATATAGTCCGTCGCCGCTTCGGCGCTGTGGCGAATTGTCCCCGCCGCCGCGCACGCCGCAAGCGCCACCACGACACAGCGGGCACGGTCGGTGGAGATGCCGGACAGAACCGACGCCGCCGGGACGACGTGGCCGGCGAGTGTCAGCACGCCGACGTCCGTGCACAGGTCGGTGCCGTTCTGCTGTTCGATCGTGAACCCCGGACCCGGTGAACATGCGTCCAGCACAAGCCAGAGCTCGCCGTGGTTCTCGGTATGCGCGGCCAGCAGGATACGTTGGGCCACAGAGATTCCCAGCGTAGAGCCCGACGAACCGGTGAGCCGCCAGCCGTCCGCTTCGGCCGTTGCGCGCACGTCGGAGTGCTCGGGCAAGACAACGACCGACGTCGTGCCTGCCGCCAGATCGGCGATCAGCGATGCCGCCGAGGCGTCGGCCAGACTCGCCACAGCACTTGCCGTCGCGGTGCCCAACAGCGGCCCGGGCAGCAACGCCTCTGCGGCGGCCTCGACGACGCAGGCCATGTCGGAAAGACTCCCGCCCTGACCGCCGGCCTGCTCGGGCAGATGCACCGCGTGGAAGCCGTGTGCGGTGAATTCCTCCCACCAGGGCGGCAATTCGCCTGCGGCGATGGAGTCGAACATCGCCCGGGTCTTGTCGATCGGCGCATGCCGGCTTGCGAACCGACTGACCGCGTCGACCAGTTGTTCCTGCTCGGCGGTGATCGCCAGTGCCATCGGGCTATCCGCCCTCCAGGCCGAGGATGCGTGCGGCGTTGCCGTACAGGAACTTCGGCCACACCTCGTCCTTGAGCGGGACGTTGGGCAGTTCACTGAAGATGCGCTCCAGCGACAGCCCCATCGGGAAGTACCCGGCGTAGAGCACTTTGTCGGCGCCGCGAGAGTTCGCGTAGTCGATGATGGCCTTCGGATAGTACTTGGGCGCGAACGCAGATGTGGAGTAGTACAGGTTGGGCCATTTGAGCATCAGCTTGACTGCAAGATCCTCCCAGGGTTCGCACCCGTGACGGGTGACAAAGACCAAATCGGGAAAGTCGAACATCACGATGTCGATTCGTGAAACCTCTTGCGGCATAAAGGGAACCCGCGGGCCCGGAACACCCGCACAGACAAAGATCGGAATGCCGAGTTCGACGCACGTGGCGTAGATCGGGTACATCTTCGGATCGTCGATGGGAACCTGCGGAAATGTCCCCGCCGGGAAAACCGACGTCGCGCGGATGCCGAACTGCTCGTACTCTCGACGGATCGCGTTGACCGAACCCATCACGTCGTTCGGGTCGACAAGCGCACCCGAGGGCACGAAGCGGTCCGGAAACGTCTTGAGCGCCAACTGCGCGGACTCTTCACCGACGCCGATCATCGCCTTCTCGATGCCGAACCGGTCCATCTGCTGCAGGACCAGCGAAACGGGGTCATCGGTCGGCAGCCCCTTGGGTACGTCTTTGAACATGTACTCGACAGGGAACTCGAAGTTCTCCTTGGACTCGCGGTCCTTGGTCTGCTTGCGGATGAAGTCGTATTGAGCGGAGCCTTCGTGCGGGAATCCGATCATCGTGTCGATCACCGGCAGACCGACGGGTCCGGCCATGGCGTCCTCCGATCAGCCGTTCGACGGACACACACCGTCGCAAGTTGGATAATATTGAAACACTGTTCTACTAGTGTCACGCTACTACAGCGACACTAGCTGCGGTAACACTGTCCAAACTGACGATCCTGCCTTACCATCGTGGCAATTCGTGAGAAGTGGTTCTGAGGAAGGAGGGCATCGTCAACACTCCCGTTGAGCGGGTCGAATCCGCCGTCGTTCCGTTGGCGGACATGACGAGCCGTCAGCTGATTCGGCGCGCCAGGATCATCGAAGAAGTGATCGATCTGATCGGCGATGTCGGCGCCGAGGCGGTGCAGATGCGCGACGTGGCCCAGCGTTCCGGTGTGGCGCTGGCGACTGTCTACCGGTACTTCAGCTCGAAGGACCACCTGCTGGCGGCCGCGCTGGAGGACTGGCAGAAACGACTGACCCGCCGCATCCTGACCACGGCCCGCCCAACCAATCACGATCCGCTGACCGGCATGCTGGACTACCTGCGACGGGCCCAACGGGCCTTTCACCGGAATCCCGAGATGACGGCGTTGATGGTGCAGATGATGACTTCCGCCGATCCCGTGGTCAGGGCAACTCTCGACGAGATGAACCGCACGAACGTCGAGATGTTCAACCGCCTCCTGGCCGACGTTGCGCCGCAAGATATTCCGAACGTCAGCTTCGGTATCAACGCCGCATTGGCCAGCGCCGTCACCGGCCTGCTCACCGGAAGCTTGACGTTGGAGGAGTCGATGGACCACGTCGAGTGGGTCGCGCGAGTCTTGCTCGACGGTAGCGCCCGGCGACCCCGCTAGCCTTTTACTGGGGGTGTGTCGCCAGGTATTCGGCGACGGGGATCGGCGAAGTAGCGACGTACCCGACCGGCAGCATCACATCACCTGCGGTCGTGTGGTAGTAGACGTCCCACCGGTAGTAGCCGGCGAAAGCTGAAGGGTCAGTTGCGAATACGGCGGCGTAGTCCTTGACCGCCCGCACATACAGGTCAGAGTTGTTGTAGTGGAAGAGGGCGCGATCCGGGTCCTGCGCGAAGCCGTCGGCGGCAAGCATGCGACCGGCCGCCAAGATGCTGTCGTGCGGCGAGAGGATGTCCCCGCCGCCGTACGCGGCGAATGTCGAGGGCATGAACTGCATCGGGCCGTGCGCGCCCGCGGAGCTCAACCCGACGACCCGCCCGAATCGCGATTCGATCAGGTTGATGGCGGCCAGGTAGTTCCAGCCGACACCGCTGGCGCTTTCGGCCTCGTGGTAGTACCCAAGCAGTGCGTCGGCAGGCGCAGGTTCGTCGATGCGCCACGCGGGCAGTGCGTCCTTCGGGCTCTCGAGCAGCGCGTCGAGCTTGCGACGCGCGTCGATGTTGTAGTCGTAGATGCCCAGCAGTTCCGACGGAATCCGTGGGCGTGCGATCGATTCCGCCTCGGGATTGCGCCCAAGGGTCCGGTAGGCCACTTGCTGGCGGCGCGCCGCCTCGGTGAGCACGGCTTCCGAGGACGACGGATCGCGGAGCGCGTGTTCGTCGGCGACGAGACCGTCGGCCAGTTGCGCAGGGTCCGAAGCCAGCCGCGGCTGCGCGGGCGGAAGCGTGGTCGCCACGGGCGACGGCATGGCGGTCAAGGTCGCAGACGGGCCGGCCGTAGGCGAGGACGCCGCCGCAGTGGTGGTCGACGACGTAGTCGGCTGCGAACAGGCCGCGACCGCCATCGTCATCGCGACCGCAAGCACTGCCGCCGACTTCCCCACGATTGGACTGTACGGTACCTAGGATCGCCAGAGTTTCTGCAGCGCCGCAGGGCTTCCGGTCGTCGATCCATGAGGGGTGTTGATCGTTCTGTGGACCTAAGGCCCTACGGCGTGGACATGGCCCGCGCTAGCTTCTCGTGATGGCAGCACCCTGGAGCGACGACGCCCGCGCACGGCGACTTGCCGGTCCGAGAGACGTGGTCGTGCCGTTTTCGAGGGCGCGTCAGTTCTATTCCCAGCCGGGAATAGACGGCCTCGATCCCACAGCGGACGAGCCTCCGGTTGCGCGTCCCACGGTCGCTCTCGCGAGGCAGGTGTTTCACGACGAGATCGTCCTCCTCGGAATCAGGATGTCGCTACCTGCCAGAGACCGGTCAGCGCTCGAACGGATCAGCCGCGAAGTCGGTGCGGCGCTGGAGTTCTATGGTCGACACGGCTGGCTGGACAGGCCGGAGGAGTTCTTCGAGGCTCCACCCCCGCTGACCGACGTCGCGGACAGCACGGTCAGGATCCGCCGACGCACGTATGAAAGCGCGGTCTTCGAAAGTGGGTATGAGCCGCGTCCGGGCGAACCGGGCCGTGACCGGTGGCTGGGCTACGCCGCGAACAACCGCGTGCCTGCGCTGGTCCTGCGGCACCGCGAACCCCGGCCCTGGGTGGTATGCGTACACGGCGCCCTGATGGGGAGGGGATCTGTTGATCTGAGGCTGTTCCGTGCCCGGCACCTGCATGACGATCTCGGTTTGAATGTGGTGCTGCCGGTGCTTCCGCTGCACGGGCCGCGCAAGCACCGACGTACTGCCTTCCCGGGCGAGGACGTGCTCGACAACGTGCACGCCGCCGCTCAGTCGGTGTGGGACATCCGGCGACTCATCGGGTGGATTCGCGCGCAGGAGCCCGATTCACCGATCGGCCTGAACGGAATGTCGCTCGGGGGCTACGTCACGGCGCTTGTCGCGAGCCTGGAGGACGGGCTGACGTGCGCGGTCCTCGGTGTTCCGGTGGCCGATCTGATCGAGGTGCTCAGTCGCCACGCCGGCCTGCGTGATGACGATCCACGCGGACAGGCCATTGCACTGGCCGAGCCCCTCGGTCGGATGGTCTCGCCGCTGTCGCTGCTACCCCGAGTGCCGATGCAGGGCAGGTTCATCTACGCCGGAGTCGCCGATCGGCTGGTACACCCGCGAGACCAGGTGCTGCGCCTCTGGCAGCACTGGGGCAGGCCTGAGATCGAGTGGTACCAGGGCGGCCACACCGGGTTCTTCCGGTCGCGCCCGGTACACGAGTTCATCGACGAAGCGCTCGTCCAGTCGGGCCTCGTCAGAATGCAGGGTTCCGTCTAGCCGCGATGTCCAGCGAGGTTGCGGTGATCTTCAACCTCTCGGTCATCCCCCGAGCCGTCCTCCGTGTATCGGTCCGTCACAACCTGGCGGGCCACGATCACCGGCACTTCGGCCGCGTGTACGACCGCCGAGCTGACTGATCCGAGCAGCATTCCGGCGAATCCACCACGGCCGTGGCTTCCCACGACGATGAGCTGTGCCGTATCGGAGTGGTTGACCAACCAGCGCCCGGCGTCGTCGTGGATCACGTTGGGCTTCACCTGGACATCCGGATAATTCTCCTGCCAGCCCGCCAGGCGCTCGCTCAGTGCCTCGTCGCCTTTTTGCTCGTCGATCGTCCAGTTGAGGTGGGCGCCCGACGCGAAGGTATGCGCCCAGGCGTGCATCGCGATCAGCGGTGCTCGCCGGTGCGATGCCTCGTCGAACGCGATCGCGGTGGCGAGCTCCGATGCCGGTGAGCCGTCGATACCGAGCAGGATCGGTGCGTGCACGTCAGGCTCGGGGTGCTGCTTGTGGATCACTGCGACCGGGCAGTGGGCGTGGCGGACAAGTCCGCTACTGACCGAGCCGAGCGTCAGTCGGTCCATTGCGGTCATACCGCGGTCGCCGACCACCACAAGCCGCATGTCCTTGGACGCATCGATGAGGGTGGCCAGCGGATGGGCGAACAGGAACTCGGTATCCACTTTGCCTGACCTGCGATTGCCGAGCTCTTCGTCGACGATCTGACGCGCGGTGGCGAGCACCCGGTCGCCCTCGCGGCGCTGGGCCCGGCGTGAAGTCAGCATCGTTTCAGTGTCGTAAGTGACGGGTCCTCCCTGGCGCTCGGCGACCGTCACCAGCGTGAGGGCTTCGCGACGCATAGCGGCTTCATGTACCGCCCACCGTATGGCGGTGTGGGAGAACTCCGAGCCGTCGACACCGACAAGGATTCCGGAAGTATTTGGGGCCATTGTCATTTAGCCGCCTCCGAGTTTCCGGAGGTGCTCCGTGTCGGCACGGTCTTGCTCCCGAGATTCGGCACCTCTCACGCGCAACGCTAGGAGGTGGATCGCCGCCGATATGCAGACCTAGGTCACCTCATCTGCGCCATTGGTCCCGCAGACGGCCCTGCCGCCGACGAACCCCGCGATTGGAGCTCCCAAGAACAGCATCATTATTGAATGTTCGTTCCCGATTTGGTACGGTTCGGGTATGGCTAGAACCCGAGAGTTCGACGCGGACGCTGCGCTCGACGCCGCGATCGGCGTCTTTCGCGAGCACGGATTCGAGGGCAGTTCGGCCCAGATGCTGGTCGACGCGATGGGGATCGGACGGCAGAGCCTTTATGCGACCTTCGGCGACAAGTGGCAGCTTTACACCTCGGCGGTGCGGCGTTACGGGATGGGCGAATGCGCCGCCCACCTCGACGCCCTGCGCAGCGGACCGAGAGCCATCGACGGCATCGAGGCAATGTTGCGCCGAGTCGTAAAAACTGCTGATCAGCCGTGTCTAGGCGTGGGCTCGATCTGTGAATTCGGCGCCTCGCGGGCCGACCTCACAGAGATCAACGAACCACTGGCCGTTGGTCTGCACGCAGCCATCGCCAGCCGTATCCGCGATGCGCAGCGTGAAGGCGATGTCGCCGTCGACGTCAATCACGACGCCACCGCCGAGTTCCTCATCGCCAACATCTCCGGCATCCGGGTCGCGGGGCGCGGCGGCGCGGACCCCGCAATCCTGACCAGTTTGGCCGATATGGCGCTGAGAGCGATTCGCTAGCCCGAAGTTGCCGAATTATTGAATGTATATTCACGATAGGAGCGAATTGATGAAGGCCGTAATGATGACGGGCACGGGCGGCGGGGAGATGTTGGAGTACGTCGAGCGTCCCGACCCCACGCCAGGTCCTGACGAGGCTCTGGTGGAGATCTCCTTTGCGGGCGTCAACTTCATGGACGTCGGTGTGCGACAGGGCACGGCGTGGACCGAGATCCCCAACCCGAAGATCCTCGGAGTCGAGGGAGCGGGGCGCGTCCAGGCAGTGGGCGAAGGTGTTCAAGGCATCTCAATCGGCCAGCGCGTCGCCTGGGTGTATGCACCCGGAAGCTATGCGCAGCGGATCGCGATTCCGGCCACGTCGCTGGTGCCGATCCCCGACGGGATCGACGACCGCGTGGCCGCCTCGGTGATGATGCAGGGCCTCACCGCAAGCCATTTCGCGACCGACTTCTACCCGGTGCAGCCCGGAGACACCGCATTCGTCCACGCGGCCGCCGGCGGCCTGGGGCTGCTGCTGACTCAAATCATCAAGCTGCGCGGCGGCCACGTCATCGGGCGCGTCTCGTCGGATGCCAAGGTTCCCGCGGCCAAGGAGGCCGGTGCCGACCACGTGATCGTCGACACCGAGGGCCGGTTCGCCGAGGAGGCGCTGCGGCTCACCGACGGCGAAGGCGTGCATGTCGTCTATGACGGCTCTGGACCCTCGACGTTCAATGGGTCACTCGAGGTGCTCCGAAGATCGGGCACGTTCTGCTGGTACGGCCCGGTCCTCGGTGGGCCCGGTCCGATCGACATCATGAGTCTGCCGAGGAGCATCAAGATCGGCTACGCCGTGTTCCTCGACCACATCGCCACTCCTGCACTGCTCCGAGCCCACACGGAACGACTCTTCGATTGGATCTCCGAAGGGAAGCTTCAAGTCCAGATCGGGGGCGAGTACCCGCTGGCCGATGCGGCGAAGGCTCACGCAGATATGGAAAGCCGCACGACCGTCGGCAAGCTGCTGCTCGTGCCGTGAGCGTTGGCACGATCCTGCGCAATGCGCACAACGAGAAATCGCAGGCAAGACGGCTTTACTCGATCTTGACCGTGTGTTGAATCGGGCCACCAACGATGGTCCATATGAGTACTGTTCCATCGGTGGAGCTGGGGGTATTGGGACCTCTCCAGGTCCGGCGCGACGGGCTGCCGGTCGCCATCCCGGGCGCCAAACCGCGCGCCATCCTCACGATGCTCGGCTTGCACAGCACCTCGGTCGTGTCGGCCGACACCCTGCTGGAACTGCTCTGGGGCGAAGACCCGCCGCGCACTGCAGCCAAGGCTTTGCAGACTCACATCTCCTCGCTGCGTCGCACTCTCGGCGAAGGGTTCGTGTTGACCGAAGGATCCGGCTGGACGCTGGCTGCGACCGAGGTTGACACGTCGCGTTACAAGGCGGCCGCACGACAGGGCCGTGATGCCGCCGCCGCCGGCGACACGAGCCAGGCGGTGGCGCGGTTCGAGGAAGCGCTCGCCCTCTGGCGCGGCATCCCCGAATTACCCGATGGCCATCGAGGGTCATCCGAAAAGACACGCTGGATCGAGGCCCACGCCGCGCTCGTGGAAGACCGGGCGGATGCGTTGCTCGCGACGGGACGTGCCGCGGAGATCATCGGCGAACTCGAAGCGGCGGTGGCCGACGCACCGCTTCGTGAGCGGCGATGGGGCCAGTTGATGCTCGCTCTCTACCGCGCCGGCAGGCAGGGTGAAGCCCTCGGCGCCTACCAACGGGCACGGTCGCTGCTGGCCGACCAATTGGGCGTCGATCCCGGGCCTGAACTTCGGCGGCTCGAGGCCGCAATCGTGGCGCAGGATGCGGCGCTGGATATGCCTGAGGCACAACATGTCTCGACCGTTACGCGGGCTGTGACATTCCTCCTCACCGATATCGAGGGGTCGACCGCGGCCTGGGAGGCCGACCCCGATGCCATGGCGGTTGCGCTCGCGCGCCACGACGAGCTCGTCGAACAGATCGTCACATCGCGCGGAGGGCGGCTGATCAAGACACGTGGAGAAGGCGATGCCACGTTCTCGGTCTTCGACCGGCCGTCGGCCGCGGCCGCCGCCGCCATCGAGCTGCAGGACGCGATCACCCACGAGCCGTGGACGCTTCATGAGCGCATGCGTATCCGCGTGGCATTGCACACCGGCGAGGTCGAGCTTCGCGACGGCGACTACTTCGGTCGCGCGGTCAACCGCGCCGCCCGGTTGCGGGCATTGGCCTCGGGTGGCCAGATTCTGTGCTCGGGGGCGACGGCCGAGTTGGTCATCGACTCACTGGCCGACGACGTCGTGCTTGCCGATCTCGGGACGCGCCAACTGCGCAACCTCGCGCGCCCGGAGCATGTTTTCGAGCTTCGCCTGCAGACCGCCGACGATATGTCGCAGGCAGCCACGAGCGAGGCAGCCATCGAGCGGCCCGAACTGCCCGCCGTCCTCGCCGGCCGTGGCCCGTTCGTCGGCCGCGGCATCGAGCTCGAGCGCCTTTCGTCGACCTGGCAGATCGCGCTTGCCGATGGTACGCGGGCGTTGCTCATCGCAGGCGAGCCAGGAGTGGGCAAGACTCGCCTGGCCGGCGAGTGGTCCCGACAGGCTTACGAGCAAGGCGCCTTCGTGCAGTACGGCCGTTGCGACGAGGACCTCGGGGCGCCCTACCAACCGTTCGCGGAAGCACTGCGATCGCTGGTGCCCTGCCTCGGTGCCAACCGGCTGCGCGGGCTTCGCGGCATCGAAGCGCTGCTTCCACTGGTTCCCGGGTTGACCGATGTCCTGCCCGATCTCGCCGGGCCGACGCGCGCCGACCCGGATACCGAGCGCTACGCACTTTTCGACGCGGTCGTCGCCGTGCTGGAGATCGCGTCCGCGAGCGCGCCCGTCGTCCTGATCCTCGATGACCTTCACTGGGCGGCCAAGCCGACCCTTCTCCTATTGCGGCATCTCCTGCGCTTCGGCGACCAGGCCCGCGTACAGATCGTCGGCACGTACCGCAGCACGGACCTCGACCGTTCCCATCCCCTCGCCGCGATGCTCGCCGACCTTCACCGCGACGGCACCGCCGACCGACTGCATCTCGGCGGCCTCGACGAAGACGACGTGACCGCGTACGTCGCAGAAGCCGGCTACGACGACGAAGAACTCGGGCGGGCGTTGGCCGCGGTCACTGGTGGCAATCCGTTTTTCCTCATCGAGGCTCTGCGCCACGTCGACGAAAGTGGCGGCCACTGGGATCCGAGCACCTTGCCACAGGGTGTTCGTGAAGCCGTGAGCCGACGACTCTCCCGGCTTCCGGTGGAGACGAACAAGGCGCTTGCGGCGGCCGCCGTCGTCGGCAGCCGATTCGCGGTGGAACTGGTCGAGCGGGTGACCGACGAAGACCTTGTCGACGCGTTCGACGAGGCGTCGAAAGCGGGCATCGTCATCGAGGAGCCCGGCGGGTGGTATCGGTTCAACCACGCCATCGTGCGACAGTCGCTGCTCGCCGAGCTGGCGTCGGTGCGGCGCATGCGGCTGCATCAGCGCATCGCGACCACTCTCGAGACGATGGCCGGCGCCGACGACGAACTGCTGGCCGAACTGGCTCACCACTACTTCGAATGCGCGTGGGCGGGCAACGCGGCCAAGGCCGTTGAGTACTGCCGGCGCGCCGCAGACCAGGCGATGGCTCGTCTTGCCTATGAAGGCGCCGCCGACCTCTACGACCGTGCCCTCCACGCGCTGGAGGAGCTCGATGACGAGTTGCCCGACCGCGAAGACCAGACCACCGAGCTACTGGTCGCACGATGCGAGGCACTGCTGGCCGCCGGCGACGTGGCTTCGGCGGCAGGAGCGGTGGCGCAGCTGCAAGCGGCGACGCGCGATTCGGCTCGTCTTGCGGCATGGGCGACGTGCTTCGACGGCGAGTTGTCGATGCTGGTCCACCCCGAGCGGTTGGACGAGGTCGAGACGGCGGTGGGAGCGGCCGCCGACAAGCTCGCCGAATTGGATGACGCCGCCGGAGAAGCCAAGGCGCACACCGTCCGAGCCGCGTGCCTCGCGCGACTCGGGCGAATCGGCGACTGCGAGATCGCGTTGGACCACGCGCTGACAGCTGCGCGTCGGGCGCGCGAACACCGCCGAGTGAACGCCGTGCTGGCGGGTGCGCCACTTGCCGCGCTGTGGGGCCCCAATCCCGTGCCGCGTGCTGGCGGGCGGTGCCTCGATGTGGTTCGGCTGCTTCGCATCACGACCGACTCGCCCGCGGTCGAGGCGACGTCGACCCGATGCCAGGCGGTGTTGGAGGCGTACCGCGGACGTGCCGCGGCGGCCAGACGAATGATCGACTCGGCCCGCCGCACAGTCACCGAACTCGGCTTGCGCCATGCACTTCTCGAGGTCGAGCATTTCGCCGGCATAGTCGAATTGGTCGTCGACGATCCGGTCGCTGCTGAGCCACACCTGCGTCGGGCATACGACGGCTTCCGGCGGATGGGCCTCGACGCCGACACCGCCGAGACCGCTGCGCTGCTGGCTCGCACCTGCCTTGCACTTGGCCGGGACACCGAGGCCGACGAATTATGTTCGGAGAGTGAACGTCTCGCCGGGCACGCGCTGCGGGCGACGATAGCGTGGCGCACGGTTCGAGCGCAGTTGCTTTCGCGTCGCGGTCAACACAGACGAAGCCCGGCAGGTCGCCGAGTCGGCGGTCGCCCTAGCCGAGCCCACCGACGGCTTGGTCGATCACGGCGACGCCTGCCTCGCGCTGGCGACTGTGCTGGATGCGGCCGGCGATGCCGCGGGGGCGCGGCTCGCGGCTGAGCGGGCAGCCGGATCTCTATGACCGGAAAGGCGCTGCTGCACTTGCAGATAAGGTGCGCAGCGTTTT
>CAWBXH010000004.1:0-11524 GCA_963792745.1 uncultured Actinomycetota bacterium
CCGACGGGCGGTGCCGAGTGAGCGCCCTGCTGACCGGCAAGGTCGCACTCGTGACCGGCGCCGGACACGGCATCGGTCGTGGCCACGCGCTGGAACTCGCACGACAAGGCGCCACGGTGGTGGTCAACGACCTGGGGTCGTCGGTGGCCGGTGAAGGCCAGCGGCCAAGACGCCGACGACGTCGTCGACATCATTCGCGCGGCCGGTGGGTCGGCGGTAGCCGACTACGGCGATGTCGGCGATGAGGAGCAGGCCGATGCGATGGTGCAGCGGGCCCACGACGAGTTCGGCAAGCTGGACATCGTCGTCAACAACGCAGGCATCGTGCGTGATCGAGCGATCTGGAACATGTCGGCAGCCGATTTCGACCTGGTGATGCGGGTACACGTCCGCGGCAGTTGGCTCACCAGCCGCGCCGCGGCCACCCGCTGGCGTGCGGCGGCCAAGGCCGGCGACGGCAAGATCTATGGCCGCATCATCAACACCACCTCAGGTTCGGGGCTGCTTGGACACTTCGGCCAGATCGAACTACAGCGCCGCGAAGGCGGCGATCGTCGGCCTGACCCAGACATTGAGCCTGGAGTTGGCGGGGATCGGCGTGACCGCCAATGTGATCAGCCCCGGTGGCCAAACCAGGTTGTCTGCCGGCGTCACTGCGGCCGCGGACACGCCCGAACCTGATCAGCGTGATCCCGATGCGTTCGATCCGATGGACCCCTCGTTGTGCAGCCCGGTCGTGGCCTGGTTGGCCAGCCCGGAGGCCGGATACGTGAGCGGGCAGGTCGTCCGCGCAATCGGCGAAACCATCGATCTCATGTCGGGCTGGTCGAAGGCCGTGACCATCTCCAACGGGGCGACTCGCTGGGATGCCAACACCCTGGGCCAACGACTGGCGACCGAGGTGTTCAAGGTGCGCACACCAGGCTTGAGGCTGGGCTCATGACACCAGCCACAGTGCGCACGCCGGTGCTGATCGTCGGGGGCGGACCGGTCGGCTTTACACTGGCCCTCGACCTTGCGCAGCGCGGCACGTCGAGCACGCTGGTGGAGCGAGACGCGGGGACGGCTCTCTATCTGCTTGCGAAGGCGGGCACGCTCTTTGAGCGCAGCATGGAGTACTGCCGCCGGCTCGGCATCGCAGAGAAAATTGCTGCGGTCGGATTTCCCGACGACTATCCACGCGACACGGTGTACTGCACTGCGCTGCACGGGTTTCCCATCGGACGCGATCCCCTGCCGTCCACCGCCGAGAGGCCACTGCACCCTGAGACGCCCGAGCTGTTGCGCCGGTGTCCGCAGTACGTCTTCGACCCGCTCCTCGCCGACGAGGTGCTGGAGCGCGGGCTCACCGACGTGCGCTACGACCACCGTCTCAGCGGTCTGGTCGAGCACGACGACGGCGTCACGGCGACCCTGGAAACGGGCGACGGCGACGAGCTGATCGTGCACGCCGACTACCTGGTCGGCTGCGACGGGGCGGGGAGCACGGTGCGCCGGGCCCTGGGTATCCCGTTCGAGGGTCAACATCTCGACTATTCGGTCAGCCTGATGATCTATTGCGCCGACTTCGAGCGATACCAGCCGTACGGCCGATGCGAACGGTGGATGTTCATGGCGCCCGACGGCACCTGGGGCAACATCACCACCGTTGACGGCCGCGGCCTGTACCGGTTCAGCATCATCGGATCCCCGGACCGCATCGCCCCCGATAAGCTGGACGTCGGCGCCCTACTTCGACGCGCCATCGGCGACGACACGATCGACATTCCGTGGCATGTCGTCAATGTGGCGCCATGGCGACGCAGCCAATGCGCGGCGAGTGTGTTCCACAGCAAGCGTGTCGTTTTGGCGGGCGATGCCGCACATACGACCTCACCTACCGGCGGCCAAGGTCTCAACACCAGTATGGGCGACTGCAGCGATCTGGGCTGGATGCTGCCCGCACTGCTGCAGGGGTGGGGCGGCGCGGGTCTGCTGCCCGCGTACACCGCCGAACGGCGCCCCGCGGCCATCCGCGCCAGCTCGCAGTCCACCCGCAACTACAAGGTGTGGGTGGAAAACGAGGGGCGCGAACACATTCTTGAGGACTCCGACGCCGGCCAGCGACAGCGACAGGCGTTGGGCGCACGCATGAAAGCGCTACTCAAACAGGAATGGCAGTCCTTCGGAGTCGCCATGGGCTACAACTATTCGGATTCACCGATCATCATCTCCGACGGCACACCGGCCCCTCCCGACGAGCCGAGCACCTATATCCAAACAGCCCGCCCCGGTCATCGTGCGCCGCACGCTTGGTTGGCTCCGGGCCGGTCGACGATTGATCTATTCGGTGACGGATTCGTGTTGCTGGCATTCGGACCAGAATCCAGCGACTTGAGCACGCTAACCAAGGCTGCAGACAATGTCGGTATGCCGCTGAAGATTCATGCGATCGATGATCCACAGATCGCCGAACTTTACGAGCGCCGCCTGGTACTGGTTCGTCCTGATGGGATGGTCGGGGCATGGAGGGGTGACCAGTTACCCGAAGACGTCGATGGCTTAGTGGATAGGGTGCGCGGCGCCGGTCGGCAGTCGTGACCCAGCGGCTGCCGGCTTCCATCCCCGAGGTGGTGGCGCAGCGCGCCGAACGCACCCCCCATGCGCTTTTCATGGCTGATACCAGCGGCGCCACACTGACATTCGGTGAACTTGCCGAGGCGGTCGAGCGCACGGCAGCGGGCATCGCGCAATGGGGTGTGAACCCTGGCGACGTGGTCTCCTGGCAGCTGCCCAACGGCTGCTCGACGGTGGTGCTGATGCTGGCGCTGCGCCGGCTGTCCGCGGTGCAGAATCCACTGATCACCACGCTTGGTCGTCGCGAGGTCAGCTTCATATGCGAGCAGGCCCGCGCCAGCCACCTGGTGGTGCCGAGCCGATCCGACGTGCCGGACGACCTGGCGGCTGCACAGCCCATCGCCGGTCGGGCGAGCGGCCTTCAACTTCATGCCCTCGACGGTGAGCTGCCCTCGGGTGTCGTCGACCAACCCCGAAGTCAAATCTCGATCGATGACCAGTGTCGTTGGCTCTTCTACACCTCGGGCACCACGTCGTCGCCGAAAGGTGTCCGGCACTGCGACCAGAGCTTGATCGCTGGGGCCGCCCACCTGTCCGACACCATCAGTTTGGGGCCCAAAGATCAACTGGCCGCGCCGGTTCCGCTTGCCCATGTCGGAGGCATCCTTCATGTGCTGTCGGTCCTGATCGCCGGCGCCAGCATGTTGACCTGTGCAGCCTTCGACGACGCGGCGATCGACTTCTTCGCCGCTCAACGCGTGACCCTCCTCGGATCAGGAGTGCCGTTCTTCCACGCTTATCTGAAGCGACAGCGTGCCCGCGAACAGGGCCCGCTGTTTCCGCACCTGCGCGTCGCGTTGTCGGGCGGCGCGCCCTGCCCGCCGTCGCTTCGGCAAACGGTCAAACGCGAGCTGGGCGGCGCAGGAGTGGCCTCGGGCTGGGGGCTGACGGAATGCCCGTTCTTGACCATGGGACGGCCCGAAGACGGCGAGGGAGCAGCAGAGGGCAGGCCCGCGGCGGGGTCCACCGTGGAGGCAGTGCGGCCCGACGGAACTCCCGCACCGTCTGGCCAGGAAGGTGAGCTGAGGGTCAAAAGCCCGCAGATGATGCTGGGCTATACCGACCCAGCATTGGCCGCCGACGCGTTTGACGACCGCGGCCGCTTCCGCACCGGCGACCTCGGGGTGGTCGAGCCGAGCGGGGTAGTCCGAATCACCGGGCGCCTCAAGGACATCATCATCCGCAAGATGGAGAACGTCTCGGCCCAGGAGGTCGAGGAGCTGTTGTCCACCCATCCCGCGGTCGCCGACGTCGCAGTCGTGGGCATTCCTGACCAACTCTGCGGTGAGCGGGTGTGCGCGGTGATCGTCGCGGCCGATCACCGAAACCCACCGAACCTCGCAGACCTCGGCGCGCATCTGCGTGGCCTTGGCCTGTCGACGCGCAAGCTTCCCGAGCAGCTCGAAGTGCTCGACGCGCTACCGCGCAACGGCATGGGCAAGGTGGTCAAGAGTGAGCTGCGCGCCCGATTCACGCCCGATGTTGCTCAGCGGTAGAGGATTTGCATCCCGTAGAGCACAGAGGGCTTCTCGGCCCCGACGACCCGGATGTCCCATTCGTTGGTCACCAAGGTGCCTCCGCTCTTGGCGACGACGTTCGCGAGGCGCGCGCGGCCGTGCAGGCGCGACCCAGCAGGTACGGGGGACAGAAAGCGCAGCTTGTCGGCGCCGTAGTTGACGCCGGCGGTGTGACCGATGACCTTGACCGGCGGGCGCGTCGCGACTTTCGGCAGTAGTGAAAGGGTCAGGAAGCCGTGGGCGATGGGGCCACCGAACGGGCTCTCCCGTATCGCGCGCTCGACGTCGACGTGGATCCACTGGTGGTCGCCGGTGAGTTCGGCGAAGGCGTCGATGTCCTCCTGCGTCACCTCGACTTCGGCACCGAAGTCGCCGTATTCATCGGAAACAGCCGCCGTCAACGAATCGATGTCGTCGAACCGAATCTCCTGCACTTATCACTCCTTGCGAACGTAGTCGTCAACCGGGCTCGGCAGACCCAACTGCGGGGTTGGAGGGCTAGGAGGGACCTTCGGGTGGGAATCCGAGCGTCGCGCTTCCGTTGATGCTCAAGCCGCCATCCACTGTGACCAACGATCCTGTGGCGAAACCGTTTTCATCCGAGGCCAACCACAACGCGCTGTAGGCGATGTCATGCGGGGTGCCGAGCCGGGTGAGGTGTCCTCCGCCGATAGCGACGCCCGTGTCCTCAGAGTGGGAGATGACGCGCCCGACGCTGATGGCGTTGACCTTGATGTTGTAGGGCGACCCTTCGACGGCGAGCACGCGGGTGATGGCGTTCATGCCTCCCTTGGCCGCGGCGTAGGCAGCGAAGCCACCGATACCGACTACCGCATGCCCCGACGAGATGTTTATGACGTTGCCTCCCCCCGCCTCCTTGAGGTGGGGCACTCCGTACTTCCACGGCCAAAAAACGTTGCCGGTCAGGGTGCCACGCAGGATGTGGTCCCACTCGGCGTTGGTGTATTGCGTGAGGGGCTTTACGGTGGTGCTGATGGCGTCGGTGGGCGCCGCGTTGTTGACCATGAGTGTCGAGCTTGCCGAAGCGCTCGACCACCCCGTCGATGACACTGCGCACGCTGTCCTCGTCGGTGACGTCGAGGCGGAAGAATTCGGCCTCGCCGCCCGCCTCACGGATGCCCTTGACCACCTTTTCGCCCTTGGCGACCGTACGCCCGGTTACGGCGACTTTGGCCCCCTCGCGGGCGAATAGCTCAGCGATCGTGCGCCCGATCCCCCTCGTCGACCCGGACACGTAGGCAACTTTGCCTTGCATTCTCATGTCATTCCCTTTGGTAGGCGTGCGCGGACACCGTCAGTCGCCGGCCCCGAGAATCAGTGTGGCGCTGGAACAAAACCATCCGCCGGTCCCGGAAACACACGCCAGTTCGGCGTCGGTGACCTGGCGGGTCCCGCACTCACCGCGCAGCTGCCGGACGGCCTCCACGATCAGGAACAGGCCGCGTTGTCCCGGGTGACAGGCCGACAGCCCGCCGCCGTCGGTGTTGGTCGGCAATGCTCCGCCGATGTCCAGGCGGCCGCCGCTGACGAACGCGCCGCCCTCGCCCTTGGCGCAGAAACCCAGATCCTCCATCGCGACCACGATCATGTAGGTGAAGGCGTCATAGATTTCGCACACGTCGATGTCGGCGGGCGTGACTCCGGCTCGTTCAAAGGCCAACGGACCCGACACCGCCGACGGTCCGGTGGTCAGGTCCGGCCACTGACTCGTCGACATGTGCGACAGCGCCTCACCGCTGCCCAGCACCCAAACCGGCCGGCCTGCTATGTCCGGGAGGCGGTCCTCGGCGACGAGCACCACCGCCGCTGCGCCGTCGGAGCGGATGCAGCAATGCAGTTTGGTGAAGGGATCGGCGATCATTCGGCCGGACACCACGTCGCTGACGCTGATCGGGTCACGGTAGGCGGCCTGCGGATTGTCCTTCGCGTTTGCGCGGGCAGACACCGCCACTTCGGCCAATTGTTCGATCGTCGTGCCGTATTCGTGCATGTGACGACGAGCCGCCATCGCGTATTTGCCGATCAGCGTGTGCCCGTATGGCACCTCCCATTGCAGCGCTCCACGCGACCCCCAGTCGAGATTGGCCGTCCGCAGGCCTTGGCGCAGATCTGATTTCGCGGTGGAGCCGTAGGTCACCAAGACCACGTCGGCGTGTCCGGCGGCGATGGCATCTGCGGCGTGTGCCACCATCGCCTCCCACGAGGCACCGCCGAACGACGTCGAGTCAATCCACCGCGGGCGCAGGCCGAGGTACTCAGCCACCTCCACCGGGGGCATCATCCCGAGGCCGGTTGAGGCCAGGCCGTCGACCTGGTGCGGCGAAAGCCCCGCTTCGTTGAGCGCACGCTGTGCCGCGCTCGCGATGAGGTCGTAGGGGCTGGTTGGCCCTTGACCGACGTCGGCCAGGCCAACCCCGACGATCGCTGTCCGCCGGGTCAACTCGCCGCTCCCAGCACCAGCAACTCATCGAGATGCGTTGCGCGCGAACCGAAGAGATGATCCAGGATATGGGCCCGCTTCAGGTACAGGTGCACGTCGTGCTCGAAGGTGTAGCCCATGCCGCCGTGGACTTGAAGGGCCTCCGAGGCGTTGGACAACGCCGCCTTGGTGGCCACAATCCTAGCCGCCAGCGCGTGCAATTCCGCGTCGCTGTTGCCCTCCTGCAGCGACAACGCCGCGTACACCATCTGCTGCAGTGCGGCCTCTGCGGCAACCGCCATATCGGCACAGCGATGCTTGACAGCCTGGTTCACACCGATAGGGCGCCCGAATTGGATGCGGTTCTTGGCATGGTCGACTGACAGATCGCGGCACGCTTCAGCGATGCCGACCTGCATGGCGGCGGCCAGCACGAGGCCTCGCAGCCAGATCGGATCCCGCTCGGCCGGCACAAAGCAGCGCAACTCGGCCCCGTCGACGTCACCGACCGCCAGCCGTGATCCGGGATCCAGGCAGTTCACTGGTGAGCAATCGAAGCTATCGGAGGGTGCCGTTGACAGTAGACCGGCACCGGCCGGGTCGGCGACGACGGCATAGTCGGCGCCGACCGCATCGACCAAGTGCACCCGCCCAGATATCCGATCAGGCGATAGGCGCGCCTCGCTCACGATGGCAAGACCACAAAGAACCTCGCCGGACACGAACTGCGCGGCCAGTTCGGCGTCACCACAAAGCGTTGCGACGCGGGCCGCCAACACCGTCGGCAAGAACGGGCCCGGCATCAGCGCACGCCCAAGTTCACGAAACACCAACGCCTCGTCAGCCAGGCGCATGTCCAGACCACCCACGGACAGCGGCGCCGACAAACCGAGCAAACCAAGTTCAGCTGCTGCCGACCAGTTTTCGGCAGGCAAGGCAGTCGGCTCATGGCGACGCCGCCGGATCAGCTGCGTCGGGTCGACCTGTGCGCAGAAAGCCGCTGCGGCGCCGGTCAGTTCGAGTTGATCCGGCGAAGGCAAGAGGTCCACTCAGCAATCCCCGCCCTGTTTGACGACGTCGGCCCACGGTGTCACTGGCTCGGCTCCGATGCGTTGGATCCGTAGCGCTCGTCGCGCACCCGGAGTTGGTGGTCGTCGATCGAGAGGGAATGCGATCCGCCCCGCAGCACCAGAACTTCAAACTCGACGGATCCTTCTGGACGCAGCCACTGGCCGGGTCGCACGCCCGCGCCGCTATCTGTGGGCTCGCTTGGCGAGGAGTCGGCAACGGCAAACATCGGCTCTCCCCCGCACCGCACGATCGAAGGCGCTGCGGGTGCACGAACCACCAGCACCTCGGTGGTGTCGACACTGCTCTTCAGCCGTACACCGGCACGCAGGGTGATCGCGCGCTCACTACTGGACACAGCCATAAGCGAAAGGTAGCCGCCGCAACGTTTCACCATGATGTCGATCAGGATTGGGTCAGCTCGATCGCCGAAGCTGTCGCTGGCATGTCGATTTCGATACGCAGGGCCGAATCCATTGTTGTCAGTGGGCCTTTCATGCCATGATCGACCGACATTCGACTGCCGAGGGGCCGACGTGAGTTGACCGTCCAAGCTGACATCGGCAAGTCCATTCCCGGGAGGCAACGTGTATTCGCACATCACCCTGGGCTTCAGCGACGGAGTCGCCCACATCCGGCTCAACCGCCCCGAGCTCATGAACGCCCTGGGGATGGGCCGCGGATCCAGCCGTGACGAGATCGCCGACGCCATGCACACCGCCGACAAGGACTCCTCCAGTGGCTGCATTGTGCTGAGCGCCGTCGGCCCCAACTTCTGCGCCGGCGGCAACCTGTCCGGCAAGCCCGATTCGGTAACCCCGTACGACGACTACAGCTTCGTCCGCCAGCTCGACGACTTCTACACCTCGCTACGCCAGGTCAGAAAACCGATCGTCGCCGCCGTCAACGGGTTGTGTCTGGGCGCAGGCATGGGGTTGATCGCGCAGTGCGACCTCGTCATCGCCGCCGAAGACGCGCGTTTCGGGCTCATCGAGGGGCGGATCGGTCAGCCGGGAGCCACCGAAATGGTGCCGATCATCGGTGGCGCGTGGGCGAAGTTCCTCATTCTCACCGGCGAACTCATCGATGCCAGACGGGCTGAACGTATAGGGCTTGTGCTAACGGTCGTCGCGAATGACGAATTGCAGGAGCGCACAACAGAACTGGCACACCGGATCGCCGCGGTACCCCGTGAGGCGGCCATCATGAACAAGGCCGCGGTGGATGCTGTCGACGATGCGATGGGGCGCCTGGCCGGACGCCTGGCCGGCCGCGCATATGACGTCACCACTAAGGCGAACGCCAAATGGGCAACTGCGCCCGACGGCCGCCGATTCGCCGACATCATCCGGCAGGAGGGCATGGCCGGCCTGAAAAGTGCCCGCAACGCACAGTTCAGCGGCTCATGGCTGCCAGCAGAATCCCTTCGGCAGCTGGAAACGCCCGACCGTCCCGGACAAACGTCCATCACCGCCACCACGAGGCCACCGATTGGAACCGCCATGAACGAGCCGTTCACCGCACTGGTCATCGACGACGTCGACGGCAAACCCGTCGCCGGCTTCCGAGAACTGACACAGGCCGATCTCCCCGACCACGACACCCTCGTGCAGGTCGAGTTCTCGTCGCTGAACTACAAGGACGGCCTGGCCGTATCCGGGCGTCAGAAGATCGCGCGCCGGACACCGCTGATCGGCGGCGCCGACCTGGCCGGCACCGTCGTCGAGAGCCGAAACCCGCGCTGGGCGCCGGGTACGCGGGTGGTCGTCAACGGCTGGGGGATGTCGGAGACCGAGTCCGGCGGCTACACCCGCTATCAGCGCGTGCGCAGTGAATGGCTGGTACAGATACCCGATGGTCTCAGCACCGAACAGGCGATGGCGATCGGCACGGCCGGCTATACGTCGGCGCTCTGCGTCGATGCCCTCGCCCGCAGGGGCTCCGTGGGTGATGGGCCCGTGCTGGTTACCGGCGCGGCCGGTGGCGTCGGTTCGGTGGCCGTGGCACTGCTGGCCGCCGCAGGGGTGACCGTTGCCGCCTCTACGGGTCGCGCCTCGACGCACGACTACCTCACCGCGTTGGGCGCATCCGAAATCATCGACCGAGAGGAATTGCTCTCCCCCGGGCGGCCTCTGCAGAAAGAGCGCTGGGCTTCCGCGATTGACTCCGTGGGCGGCCAAACCTTGGTCAACGTCCTATCGCAGATCCGCTATGGCGGAGCCGTGGCAGCGTGCGGCCTGGCCGGGGGAAACGACATGCCGGGAGCCACCGTGCTGCCCTTCATTCTGCGCGGCGTATCCCTGATCGGTGTCGACTCGGTGATGGCCCCCGCCGCTCTGCGCGAGGCCGCATGGGAGCGCTTGGCCAAGGACCTACGTCCTGAGGTTCTGGCCTCGATCACCACCGTCGAGCCGATGTCCAAACTGCCTGAGCTTGCCAACGAGATTCTGGCCGGGCAGATCCGCGGCAGGGTGGTCATCGACGTCACCCGCTGACTTGTTGGGCGGCGTCAGGTCGCGGCGCACCAGTCGGCGCCGGCGCGGCTGACCATACCGGGCAGCTCGCGCCCCAATTGCCCGGCGAGCCAATGTGCCGTCCCCACAACGCCGTTGAGGTCGATCCCGGTCTGCCTTCCCATGCCGTCGAGCATGTACACCAGGTCTTCAGTGGGAATGTTTCCGGTCGCGGCCGGTGCGAACGGGCAGCCGCCGGCACCGCCAACAGACGCGTCGAGCACACTCGCTCCGGCCTGCAGCGCCGCGAAGGCATTGGCAATACCGGTGTTTCGGGTGTTGTGGAAGTGGAATCCGATCGAAACCGGGGTGCCGCTCATCTGATCGGACACCAGCGCGAACAGCTCTTGCACCTGGGTCGGCACGCCCACGCCGATCGTGTCAGCCAACGCGATCTCCGCGACTCCGGCTGACGCGAAATGGGCGGCAAGGGCGGCGACAGCCGATGGGGCCACCGGTCCTTCGAACGGACAGCCGAAGGCGGCGCCAATCGTCACCGTGACCGGCACCGACGTCCGCGCGGCCAAGGCAATGACCGCGTCCAATTCAGCGACCGTGTCGGCCACCGCTTTGCCCTGGTTTCGCATGTTGAAGGTCTCGGTAGCCACCACCACACAGTTGAGTCGGTCAACGCCGCAGGCCAGCGCACGCTGGGCGCCCTTGAGGTTGAGCACGAGGCCGCTGTATTCGACGCCTGGCCGACGGACGATTTGGTCGAAAACCTGCTCGGCGTCGGCCATTTGCGGGACCCGCCGGGCGCTGACAAAGCTGCCCGCCTCGATTCGGGAAAAGCCGCATTCTGATAGCCGGTTGACGAACTCGACACGCGCCGCCACGGACAACACCCGGTCTTCGTTCTGCAGTCCATCGCGAGGACCTACCTCGCAGATCAGTACCGGAGCCACTAGATCGCCCCCTGCTCCTGCAGCGTCGCGAGTTCTTGATCGGCCAGTCCTAGCAGTGAAGTCAATACGGCACCGTTGTGCTGTCCTACCTGCCCGGGGCCCGTCCAGCGGTGCGTGCCGGGGGTGTCGCTGAATTTTGGCACGAATCCGGGCACGGCGAGCTCGCCGATCTGGTCATCCTGCACGCGCATGACCATGTCGCGGGCTTGGATGTGTTCGTCGGCGACGATGTCGGCGACGGTGTAGATAGGACTGGTCACCACCCCGTGTGCGGTGAGGACTTTGTCGATCTCCTGTGCCTCGAACCCCGCGGCCCACGCAGCGATGATGTCGTCGAGCTCTTCGGCGTTCGCGCCGCGCGCCAGATGGGTGGCGAACCGTTCATCGGCGGCCAGGCCGGGCTTGTCCATGGCCGCACACAGTCTGGCGAACAGCGTATCGGCGTTGGCGGCGATCACGACCCAC
>CAWBXH010000005.1:0-1119406 GCA_963792745.1 uncultured Actinomycetota bacterium
AATGACGACGGGCGGATAGCGATGTGCGTCTTGTTCGACGTCGACGACATCGACGCCGCAATGGCCGAACTCGACGCCGTATACGCGCAATTCGAGAGCGAGCCGACAGAGGCGCGCCGACTGGACAACGCGTGCGTGCAAGTGATCCGCCGCTTGGATGATGCTCTCGAACGCGACGACTGGGACGATGTCGAGCAACAGTTCGCAACCGAGATCTCCGCAGAGGATCGCCGCAAGATAGTCGGTTTCCCCCGCGCCATCCTCTCCCCTCGCGAATGGGTAGGCGGGGTCAGACGTATTCGCGAGTTGGGCGCCTGGCGGCTCCGTCGTGCGGTGGTCGCTCTGCGAGGGGAGCACCTGGCTCTCACCCGATTTGTGGTCGGCGCCGCTGACGCGGACCGTGGGGCACCGGAGGAAGAGCTTCTCCATCTATTCGGCACCGACAACGAGGGTCGAATCGCGCTGCACGTCGCGTTCGATATCGACGACATCGACGCCGCGATGGCCGAGCTCGACGCCGCCCATGCCCGCATTGAGGAACCACATCGTCGACCGCCGCTCGAGAACGCCGTCAGCCGAGTGTGCGAACGCCACATATCGCAATTCGCGGCGCGAGACTGGGCCGCCATGGCGGACACACTGGCAGCTGACGTTTGCGTCGACGACCGCCGGCACGTCGTGAACGCCGGAATCCGACACGGTCGTGACGCCGAGATCGAAGAATTACGCGCGATCGCCGACGTCGGTATCACCAAGTTGACGTTTGACGTCATTGCGACCCGCGGCGGTCGCCTCGCCCTCAGTCGTGCGCGCATGTCGGGTCGAGACCAGCGGCCCGAAGCCTTCCATACCGAGGTCCTCAACGTTGTCGAGATCGACGCCGACGATAGGATCGCAGCGATCGTCGTGTTCGATCCCGACGATTTCGACTCCGCCATCGCCGAACTCGACGCCCGCTATCTTGCGGGCGAAGGGGCCGCACACGCGAATACGTGGTCGCTCATCACGCAGGCCTACGCCGCCTTTAATCGGCGAGAACTTCCCGCAGCTACGACGGACTTCGTCAGCGTCGACCATCGGCAGCTTGTGACGTTCGAGGCGGGCGATCTCGGCGCATACCTCCGTGCCGCCTGGGACGACATGACACCGCAAGCCACCGCCTACATCGAAGCTGTGCACCGGCTCAACAAGCTCGGAGCAATCGTCACCCACGCCGGACGTGGCATATCACACGAGGGCGTCGACGCCGAGTGGCGCATGATCGCGGTATTCACGGCCGATGGCGACTTAATAAGCCGCTGCGAGCTCTTCGATGAGGCCGACATTGACGCCGCGATCGCTCGGTTCGACGAGCTATGCACACAGGCGCCGCGGCTGGAGAACGCGGCGAGCCGAGTGTACGAGCACCTGAAGGCATGCTTTGCGGCGCGCGATTGGGACGCCCTCGGAAGGCTCCTCCTGGACGACATCTCTACCGATGATCGGCGTCGGGTGGTGAACGCCGGCGTTCGACAGGGCCGGGATGCGGCGATGGCCGAGCTCTCGTCGTTCGCTGAAATAGGCACAGCGGCAGTAACGTCCGAGGTCATTGCGACGAGAGGGAGTCGCCTCGTCCTCAATCGTGGGCAAGCCGTGGGCCGAGAGCGCGGACCCGAGGCGTTCACCAGCGATGTCCTCGACATCATCGAAATCGACGGCCAGGGTCGAATCGTGGCCCGCGTCGTATTCGATGTCGACGACATTGGTGCGGCTTTTGAGGAACTCGACATCCGATACACCGTCGGCGAAGCGGCAACCCACGCGGAAACATGGACCGCCATAGGACAGGCCTACGCCGCCCTCAACCGGCGCGAACTGCCCGCGACGACACCCGACTTTGTCAACATCGACCACCGACGAGGGACTTTGGTCGCGACCGGCGACATGCTCACTAACGTGCGCGCGACGTGGGACCTCGCGCCCGAAATCAGCAGGCGCGTCGCGGCTGTGCATCGCCTAAACGACCTCGGAGCTGTCGTCACCCATACAGCGAACGGGACATCACATGAAGGCTTAGACGTCGAGTGGCGACTTGTCATGCTTGTGACCTTCGAAGGTGACCTGCTCAACCGCGGTGAGCTTTTCGACGAGACAGACCTCGACACCGCTGTCGCGCGGTTCGACGAGTTGTGCTCGCCAGCGCTGCAGTTGGAAAACGCGGCCGCTCGGGTTAACGCGCGCTTGCTTGAGAACTACGCCGCCCGGAACTGGGATGCTGCGGCCGAGATCCTGGCCGACGAGTGTTTCAGCGACGATCGTCGTCGCGTGGTGAACCTCGGGCTCCGGCACGGTCGCGACGTGGCGATTGCAAACATGCAGACATCCGCCGATCTCGGCGTCACGTTCGGGACGTCAGAAGTCATCGCGACCCGCGGGGAGCGCCTCGCCCTCACTCGCGCCCGATGGGCGGGACCCGATGAGAGGCCCGAGGCGTTCCACACGGTCATAGTCGGCATCGTCGAAATCAACGCCGACGAGCGCATCGCCGCGACCATCTGGTTCGACGCGATCGACATGGATGCCGCCTTCGCGGAGCTCGATGCGCGCTACCTCGCGGGCGAGGCGGCTGCCTACGCGCACACGTGGTCGGTCATCGCGCGGGCCCACGCTGCGTTCAACCGGCGTGAGCTTCCCGCGGTAGCACCAGACTTCTTCGACCATCGACCAGTCGTAACAGTCGAGGCGGGTGATCCGACCGCGAACATCCATGCCATGTGGGACTTCACGCCGGACCTCAGGATCTATATCGAGGCCGTGCATCGGCTGAATGATCGCGGAGCAGTCTTGACGCAGGCTTCGCATGGCACATCGCAAGCGGGCTTCGAGGCTGAGTGGCGGGTCGTCGAACTTGTGACGGTCGAAGGCGACCTTGTTAAACGAGGCGAGCTATTCGACGAGGCCGACCTCGATACCGCGCTCGCGCGATTCGAGGAACTCAGTCGAGCGACGCCACGCTCGGAAAACGCGGCCGCCAGGATCAACGAGCGGCTCTGGGCATGCTTCACGGCCCGCGATTGGACTGCGATCGCGGAGATGGTGGCTGACGATTTTTGCCAAGAAGACCGCCGTCGAATCGTGAATGTCGGGATCCGGCACGGTCGCGATGCTGCTCTCCAAGATGCGCGGGCGACCGCCGACCTGGGGATAGCCAATGTGACGCCGACCGTCATTGCTACCCGCGGGGAGCGCCTCGTCCTCGCGCGCACCCGCTACTCGGGACACGGCTATGGGCCAGACGGTTTTCGCACGGAGAACGAGGTGCTCAACCTCTTCGAGACCAACGCGCACAACAGGATTGCGGCGGGCGTCGTGTTCGACCCCGACGACATCGACGCCGCCCTCGAGGAGCTCGACGCCCGATACCTCGCCGGTGAAGCGGCGCCGTACTCACGCACATGGTTGGTTGTCGCGCAAGCCTATGCCTCACTCAACAGGCGCGAATTGCCCACCAGGACACCGGACTGCGTGAACGTCGACCACCGACGAATGACGATGCTCGCGCCCGGTGATCTGACCGCAGACGCGCGCCCAGCTTGGGACGTCGCCCCGAACATCACCTACTACATCGAGGCCGTGCATCGATTGAGCGACCTCGGAGCGCTCGTCACCCACGTCGCGGTCGGGACCTCGCAGGACGGATTCGAGGCCGAGTGGCGAGGAATCGACCTCTCGACGGTCGACGGCGACCTTATCAACCGCTACGAGAGCTTCGACGAGGCAGACCTCGACGCCGCGCTCGCGCGGTTCGACGAACTCAGCCGGCCGGCACCGCGACTGGCAAACGCGGCAAGCCAACAAGACGAAGGCTTCTGGACGTTTTTCGAGGCCCGCGAATGGACGGCTGTGGCTGAGATTGTGGCCGACGACATCTTGATCGATGATCGCCGTCGCGTAGTGAACGCCGGGATCCAGCACGGCCTACATGCCCACATCGCGGACGTTCAAGCCGTCGCCGAGGTTGGAGGCCAGCACTTAGCGAGGGACATCATCGCGACTCGCGGAGATCGCCTTTGCCTCACGCATATCCGTGCCTCAAGCCGCCTGGAGCCCGGCGAGGTCGCCGCCGACGTGCTCTGCGTCGTCGAGGTCAATGCCAACAACAGAATTACGGCGCGCATCGGCTACGACGTCGACCAAATCGACGCCGCATTCGAGGAGCTTGACGCCCGCTACGTCGCGGGCGAGGCCGCCGCCCACGCGCAGACATGGCGTGTCATCACGAGGGCTGTCGCCGCGTTCAATCGGCGCGAAATGCCTGCGACGACAACCGACTACATCATTGTCGACCACCAACTGCACAACGATGCGAACAGTGTCACCGAATATGTGCATGCCGCTTGGGACCTCACACCAGACTCTCGCGCGTACGTCGAGGCCGTACATCGGCTGAGCGACCTCGGAGGAGTCGTCACCCTGGTGTCGAACGGGACCTCGCAAGAGGGTTTCGACGCTGAGTGGCGGATCGTCGAAGTGATAACGCGAGAAGGCGACGCGGGCAAGAGTTGCGAGTTGTTCAACGAGACGGACCTCGCCACTGCGCTCGCGCGGTTCGACGAGCTCAGCCGGCCTGCACAGCGTTTGGAGAACGCAGCAAGTCGTTCCTACGCAGGAGTTATGGCGCGTATCGCCACTGGTGATTGGGTCGCCGTAGCGCAGACACTGGCCGATGACTTCAGCGCGAACGATCGTCGACCCGTCGTTGGGGCAGGCAAGCGGGACGGCGGAGATGCGTTGATCGCCGATCTACGGGTGACTGCCGACCTGGGCATCAGAAACGTGTCTTCGACTGTCGTTGCGACCCGCGGGGAGCGCCTCGTGCTCGTGCGTGCCCGCTACTCGCGCTCGGATCAGGAACCAGGTGCCTTTCTCACGGAGGTGCTCAATCTCTTTGAGACCAACGCTGACGACCGGTTAGCGACTGCCGTTGTATTCGCATCTGACGACTTCGACGCTGCCATCGCTGAACTCGATGCGCGATACCTTGCCGGCGAAGCCGCCGGCCACGCACCCACTTGGACGGTTATTGCGCAGGCGTACGCCGCGCTCAATCGACGCGAACTACCCGCGATAAAGCCGGACTGGGCGAATATCGACCACCGCCGGGCGACAGCGTTCGCGCCCGGTGACGGGATCGCATACATTCGTGCCACATTCGACCTCGCGGACCTCGCCACGTACATGGAGGCTGTGCATCGGCTGACCGACCTCGGAGCGGTCGTCACCAGTGTGGGGACCGGGACCTCACAAGACGGCTTCTCCGCCGAGTGGCGCCTGATCGGCATCGTCACAGTCGACGGCGACCTGATCAGCTCCTGCGAGATCTTCGACGAGGCCGATCTAGACGCCGCGCTCGCGCGATTCGATGCGCTCAGTCGGCCCGCGCAGCACTCCCGACTGGAGAACGCCACAAGCCAAGTCGCAGAGCACTTTTACGCATGCTTCGCCGCCCGCGACTGGGCCGGCTTAGCGGAAGTACTGGCCGATGACATTTGCATGGACGATCGCCGTAAGGTGGTCGGAGCCGGTGTCCGATGCGGACGAGAGGCGAACATCGCGGACGTCCGAGTGGTGGCCGAGCTCGGAGCGCTGAGCATAACGCACCTAGTTGTCGCGACCCGCGGGGAGCGACTCTCGCTCGCCAGGGTGCATTTCGCCGTCCACGATCAGCGGGCGCCCGAGGGTTTCCACATCGATGCGTTTCGCGTTATCGAGACGGGAGCCGACAACCGGATTAGGGCGATCGTCATGTTGGACCTCGACGACTTCGACGCCGCGATCGCAGAGCTCGACACGCGATACCTCGCGGGCGAAGCCGACGCACACGCACAGACATGGCGTGTGATAACGACGGCTCTCGCCGCACTCAATCGGCGCGAAATGCCCACGATGACAACTGACTACACCATTGTCGACCACCAACTGCGCAACGAGGCGAACAGTGTCACCGAATATGTGCACGCCGCGTGGGACCTCACACCGGACCTTCGCGCGCACATCGAGGCCGTGCATCGGCTGAGCGACCTCGGAGGGGTCGTCACCGTGGTGTCGAACGGGACCTCGCAAGAGGGCTTCGACGCGGAGTGGCGAATCGTCTTGGTTATAGCGCGAGAAGGCGACGCGGGCAAGAGCTGCGAGATATTCGACGAGAAAAACCTCGGCACCGCGCTCGCGCGATTTGACGAACTACACACGCAAAAGCCACGTCTGGAAAACAGGGCAAGCCGGGTGAGCGATCGCCTCCTGGCGTGCTTCGGTGCTCGCGACTGGGACGCGATCGCCGAAATCCTGGCCGAAGACGCGACAAATGACGACCGCCGTCCGATGGTGGGATCGGGTGTTCGACGTGGCCGGGATGCCGAAATCGCAAATATGCACGCGATCGCCGCGATCGGTATCCAACGCTGGACGTCGGAACCCATCGCCACCCGCGGCGAACGCCTTGTCCTCGGACGTCATCGCTTCTCACGCGGCGACCAGCAGCCGCACACGTTCGTCGTCGAGGTATTAGGCGTCACCGAGATCGACGACGATGATCGGATCGCGGCAGTCGTCGCGTTTGGCCCCGACGACATCGACGCCGCCTTCGAGGAACTCGACGCTCGATACCTCGCCGGCGAGGCGGCGCCGTACTCGCGCGTGTGGTCGGTCATCACGGCTGGCTACACCGCATTGAACCGACATGAAGTCCCAGCGACGACAACGGATTTGGTGAGTATCGACCACCGAAGGGGTTTAGCATACGGACCCGGTGAATTGATCGCATATGTCCGTGCCGGGTGGGACCTGGACCAACACATCAACACCTACGTCGAGACGGTGCATCGCCTAACCAACCGCGGAGCGGTAACCACCCACGCTGCGTACGGGAGCTCGCGAGAAGGTTTCGACGCGGAGTGGCGAGGGGTTGACCTTCTTACGGTCGAAGGCGACATGGTCAGCCGCTGCGAGGTATTCGACGAGGTGGACCTCGACGCCGCGCTCGCGCGATTCGACGAGTCGCACGCAGCGGTGCGGCTGGAAAACGGGGCAAGCCAAACGGCCGAGCGCTTCCGGGCGCACTTCGCGGCGGGCGACTGGGACGCCATGGCGGAGATTCTGGCCGACAATTTTTCCAGTGACGATCGCCGTCGCGTAGTGGGCGCGGGAGTCCGGCATGGTCCCGACGCCCAACTCACGGACATGCGGGCAATCGCCGATCTGTGGATCACCAACACGACGTCGTTCGTGATAGCGACCCGCGGGGAGCGACTCGTCCTCATGCGCGTGGGCTTCTCAGACCGCGAAAAAGGCGCCCAGGCTTTCGTCACGGAGGTGCTCTGCATCATCGAGATCGACACCGACCGCCGCATCGTCGCGGCAATCTCATTCGACATCGACGACATCGACGCCGCCTTTGAGGAACTCGACGCGCGATACCTCGCCGGCGAAGCGGCTGCCTACGCACACACGTGGTCCGTCATTTCTGGGATCTACTCCGGGTTCAACCGACACCAACTGCCCGCGACCACGCCGGACTGGGTCAACGTCGACCATCGGCTGCTCATCGCGATCGAGCCGAACGACATGTCCGCGTTCAACCGAGCGGTATGGGACCTCACGCCGAAACTCAAAATCCATGTGGAAACCGTCCACCGGCTAGACGACCTGGGAGCGGTCGTCACCCACATCGCACACGGCTCCACACCGGAGGGTGTCGACGCCGAGTGGCGGATGATCTTCCTGTACACAGTCGACGGCGATCTGATCAGCCGCGGCGAAATCTTCGACGACACCGACCTCGACCCCGCCCTCGCCCGATTAGAAGAGCTCCATGCCCGGCCTCGAGGCGGTGCCCGGCGCGACGTCGTCGCTGATCATAGGACCGAGCTCGGCGGCTGAGTACGGGGAGGTTGATGGCTAAATGCCCTACCGTGGGGACTTTTGTCATTGCCACCATGGCTGGCATGGCTGACACATCCGAATCGCATCAAGGAGCCCAGACCGGCACCCCTCAGGTTGTTGGGCCGCCGCACTACCGCGACGACCGATATGACCGGCCTGACCGACCGAGTCAGATCTTGGCGTGGGTGGGCATCGTGGCGGGTGTCGTGTTCATCGTCGCAGTGGTCTTCTTTTCCGGGTATTTCATCGGCAGAAGCGCACACGGCGATTTCCGTGGTGGATACCCGCACGGGATGCTGGGGCCGAGCGAGACGGGACCGTATGGCCAGATGTGGCCGGGCATGACGGGACCCGGCGGCATGATGGGGCCGAACGTTCAGTGGCCTGGGCAACAGCCGCCGACGACGCCTTCGACCACACCTCGGCCCTAGGGTCGCCGCGGAGTGAGGTAGCGATGGCCGGGTTGATGAATCGCCGTGCGGCGCTCGCTGCGTTCGGCGCGTTGGCGGCGGGCGGGGTTCTTGGCGTCGGCTATGTCATCCGCAACGTCTTCGATTGGCCTGCGCCGGGGTTCCGGCTCACGAACGGGCCCGGAGACGGCGGAATGATGGGTGTCGATGCCGCCGACATGCAGCTCTATATGGATATGTTCGCTCGCCACAATGAGATCAGCCGCACGGTCGAAGAAATACCGGGCGGTGTGCGGACCACCACCGAGTCGAATTCCCCCGACCTTGCCGCACAGTTGAAAACACACGTGTCAAACATGTACTCCCACATCGGTGATGGGGCTGAAGTGATGTGTATGAGCCAGACCCTGCCGACCCTCTTCCGGAACGCGAGCGGGTACCGTCGCGAACTCACTCTCACCCCGACGGGTGTCATCGCGGAGGAGACCTCGGACGATCCGGGCCTCACGGCGATGATCCGTGCTCACGCTCGTGAGGTCACCGGCTTTGTGCAGGACGGGATGCCCGCAATGATGCAGGGCATGATGGGTGGTCCGGGCGGGATGATGGGGCCGGGCGGCATGATGGGCCCTGGCCGCCCCTGAGCGGCACCTGTCAATTGGGGCGGGCGGGGCGGGAACCCGCGACCAACGGACTACAAGAGCCCCTTCGGCACCGAAGTTAAATGGGCCGGCCCACACCTGCAGTTCGGCTGTCGGGTGCTATGCGAAACTGTTTCGACGAAGTGACAGGAGGGATGTATATGTCGGGCTGGACGCGGCGAAGCCTCCTCGCCTCTCTGAACGCAGCCGGAGTGGCTTCGATATTGGGCTGGGTGCTGGTGCTGGGTACGGGTCCCGCGCTGGCGGATCCGGCTCCCGGCGATCCGGGGGTTGTCGCGGGTCCCGCTGCGGGGCAGGATCCGACACCGTTCACTGGCACGGCGCCATTCGGGCCGCCGAGATTCGTCCCTGCCAACGGCTCGACGGTGGGCGTGGCCCAGCCGATCATCATCAACTTCCCGGGGCTCGTCGATGACTCCGGTGCAGCCGAAAGCGCCGTCCACGTCTCTTCGGTCCCGCCGGTTCCCGGCAAGTTCTACTGGATGACGCCCACGCAGCTGCGCTGGCGCCCGCTGAACTTCTGGCCCGCGCACACCGCGGTGACCGTCGATGCGGGTGGCACAGTGTCCAGCTTCCAGACGGGAGACAGCCTGGTCGCCACGGCCGACGACGCCACGCACCAACTGACCGTCACCCGCAACGGGGCCGTGGAGAAGACCATTCCGATGTCGATGGGGATGGCAGCCGGCGGCCATCAAACCCCAAACGGCACCTATTACGTCCAAGAGAAGATGCCTTCGGTAGTGATGGATTCCTCGACCTACGGCGTTCCAGTCAACTCGGCGTACGGATACAAGACGACGGTCGAGTTGGCCGTGCGGTTCGACGACAGCGGCGACTTCGTACACAGCGCTCCATGGTCAGTGGATGACCAGGGTAAGCGCGACGTCAGCCATGGGTGTATCAATATCAGCCCCACCAACGCGAAATGGTTCTTCGACAACTTCGGCGCCGGTGATCCCGTTGTGGTGAAAAACTCCAGCGGCGGCACCTACTCCAGGCACGACGGCTCCAACGACTGGCAGATCTAGCTTCCGGCACGTCGGGGAGACGAGCGGATGGACGTGTCCGCCGCGGGTCACGAATTGCCCGACACTCCGGCGTGGTTCCCTACGCATGCAGCATTGCCGGGTCGGTAGTCAATTGGCCTCGTGTCGCCGATCGTGCAAATACCATCGCCGCTACAAGCGGTAGGCGGATGTAACCCCTTCGGTATGGCGGCGGAGAGCAAACATGGTTCCAAAGGTGAAGGTCTCGCCCGATCTCGTTGGTGGAGACGTCGACGAGGTATCTCGGGACATCACACGGTAACGGGGCCACCCTGGCACGTCCAGCCCACCATTCGTCGCTACCCGCGACCGCCGCGTTGGCATCCTGCATCACCATCAGCATTCACAGCTGGGGTTTACCTGCTGTCCAACTGTGGGTTGAATGCTTCCCTGGTGATGCCCAGACTGCCGAGTCGGGCCGTGGTCGTTTTCGCTGCGGTCTTCGCACTGGTGACCGCGTCCTGCGCCGGAAAGCCCGCGCCCAGTGCCAGCACCGCCACTCCAATTCATCACCTGGTGGTGATCTTCCAGGAGAACGTGTCGTTCGACCACTACTTCGGCACGTACCCGAACGCCGCCAATGTTGACGGCCAGCCGTTCGCCGCCACGCCCGGCACACCGACTGTGGACGGCCTGACGCCAGAGCTGTTGACCCACAACCCAAATAAGGCACAACCGATGCGTCTCGGTGGGCCCGTGCAACAGGTGACCTGTTCTCAAGATCATGAATACACCGCCGAGCAACTGGCATTCCACGGCGGAGCCATGGACCAATTCGTCGAACACACCGACGTGTCGGACTGCACGCCACCGGTGTACAAGGTCCCCGGCATGGTGATGGGTTACTACGACGGCAATTCGGTGACGGCGCTGTGGAACTACGCACAGCACTACGCGATGAGCGACAACTCGTACGGCACCACATTCGGACCGTCCACACCCGGCCATCTCAGCCTCGTCTCTGGTCAAACCCACGGGGTAGCAAAGGAATTCATGCCGGGCGGGAAGCCCTTCCCAGCTGGCGATGTGGTCGAAAACACCGGCAACGGGCAGGGCACAGTGATCGGTGACCCTCAGCCGCTCGGCGACGACTGCTCCAGCCGCGACCAGGTGCAGCTCACCGCCGACAACAAGAACATCGGCGACCTCCTGAACGCGAAGGGTGTCACGTGGGGTTACTTCCAGGGCGGATTCAAGCCGACCGCCACGAAACCTGACGGCACCGCTGTGTGCGGGGCGACCCATAACGTGGGGACCATCCTTGGCGGCACAGGCAAGTCGGGCCCGCTGCCACTCGGCACGAAGGATGACTACATCCCCCATCACGAGCCGTTCCAGTACTACCGTTCAACGGCCAACCCCCACCACGTACCGCCGACCTCCGTCGAGGCGATCGGTCAAACAGACTCTGCCAACCACCAATACGACCTGTCAGACTTGTGGGCCGCAGCCGACGCGGGTCACCTGCCGTCGGTGAGCTTTCTGAAGGCGCCGGGATACCAAGACGGGCATCCCGAGTATTCCGATCCGCTCGACGAGCAACAGTTCCTTGTCGAGACGATCAACCACCTGCAGAAGCTGCCCGAGTGGAAGGACATGGCCATCGTCGTCTCGTACGACGACTCCGACGGCTGGTATGACCACAAAGCGTCGCCGACCGTGTCGACATCCGCGTCGCCAGCGGATGCGTTGACCGCCCCGGGCAAGTGCGGCGACTCCGAAGCCCACCCGGCCACTTATCAGGGCCGTTGTGGATACGGGCCACGACTGCCGCTGTTGGTCATCTCGCCGTATGCCAAACCAAACTTCGTCGACCACACACAGACAGACCAGACCTCGATCCTCCGGTTCATTGAGGACAACTGGGGTACCGGCCGCATCGGTAACGATTCGTTCGACGCCCGAGCCGGTGTGCTGGACAACATGTTGGCCTTCACCGGGTCCACCCAACCGACGTTCGTGCTCAACCCGATAACGGGCACGCCTCGCTAGCGTCGACCGAACGAGGCTCCCTAGTCGACGCAGACGTTCCCCGGGTCATGGTCTTGTGACTACGTGCCGTGTCCGGTCGTCGCGGACGGGGACGCCGTTGCGACCCGACAGGTCCTGGGAGTACAGCCCGACCGAGTACGCCGCCGCTTTTCCGTTGATGTCGAGCGCGGCTCGGTCGATGTGGTCGAGGGTGTCGGTCTTCTGGTGATAGTTCGGGTCGTACGGTTGGCCGGCGGCTCCGCCCCACAACTTCGCCTGTTCTTCAGTCATGTCGTCCACCGCCCCGGTGAACACACCGCCGACGGGGATACCAGCCCTGGTGAATGACTCGTAGTCGGACCGCCCGTCGAATGAGGTGTCCTGCGCAGTCTTTCCGGCCTCCTTGAGAAGTCCGACCAGCGTGCGCTCGATGCCGGCCGAGCCCTCCGGTACTCGGGGCGGGTTTTGTTGAGGGTCTAGTTCCGTCGACTGGTCGCCGTCGTAGGTGAAGTAGCCGGGGTTCGGCGAGGCAATCATGTCGAAATTGAGGTACAGCGCGATGTCGTCCAAAGCGTCGACGTCTAAGGATTGAACGTAGTTCGCGGAGCCGAGGAGACCGATCTCTTCGGCACCCCAAAACCCAAACCGCACCGCGTTGTGCACTTCAGGCGAACTGCCCAGTTGCAGGGCGGTTTCCAGGACCGCCGCGACTCCGGAACCGTCGTCATTGATTCCCGGGCCGGCCGGGACACTATCCAGGTGAGCGCCAACCATGACGACGTCAGTGGTGGACCCGGTCCGGGTTTGGGCGATGACGTTGCGCGTGGTCTGGGTCTGGATACCGGCGTTGAGCTTGATGGTGGTTTCGCCAGGCTCCGCGCGGATGCGGGCACCGTCGGCCTTGCTGATGCTGATCACCGGGATCTTGACGTCGGTATTCTGACCCAACGTTGCACCGGGTTGCTCGCCGTCGGCGTTGTTCGCCACGATCAGCGCGATCGCACCCCGATCGGCGGCCGCGGTCTGTTTGGAAGCGAACGGACACTGACCGCGATCGACGAGCACGACCGCGCCAGTGACGGATAATCCGTCATAGTCGCTTGGCGTGCAGCCGGGGGTGTCCTCTACTCGCGCAGCCAACAATGGTCCGGTGACACCGTCGGGTGGCGTGCCGATGGTGTACTCCAGCGGCTTGGCGGCAAAGTTCACGCCGCCGACAGTCACAGTGGGCGGGTCGGCGAAGGGTAGCCGGAGTTCGAACTCGGGCGTTTGGACGTCAAATCCCTTCGATCGCAAGACATGAGCGACGTAATCGACGCTGGCCTGATAGCCGGGCGTGCCGGAGGCCCGATTGCCATCGTTGGCGTCGGCGATCTGCTGCAACGACTTCAGGTGCGTCATCATCGCGTCGGCGGTCACCCGTTGGCGTAGCGTCGCCGCGAAGTCCCCGGCGCGAGTGCTTGTCGTGCTGGACTGCGGTGGCCCGGACTCGGAACCACACCCGATCACCGTTGTCAGCGTGACTCCACAAATCAGCAGTACTCGAGCCACCTTCGGTGTACCTCGCACGGGGCCCACGGTAGCTCGCTTCGACGTCACGTCGTTTGAGTACGCGACCGTCATCCATTCGACTCCAAGTCATCCGACGGTCGATGAAAATCGAAGGCGAGGCCGGGGCACATCGCAGTGGCCGGCAATCGCAGTAGCCTCGGTACATGTCGCCGAAGGCCTTTTGGGCCGCCGCAGCGGTGGTTATTGCCCTGGTCTCCTGCAGCGGCCCGTCAACGCGGCCAACGGCCAACCGGCCCCTCGCCGAACCACGCCCCCCGATCAGCCGAGCACAACGCCGCCGACTTGGCGTTCGCCGAGGACATGATTCCCCATCACCGCCAAGCCGTCGAGATGACGGCGTGGGTGCCGTCACGAAGCACCAACCCTGACCTTCTCGTCATGGCGACGCACATCTCGTCAGACCAGCAGGCCGAGATCCGGACAATGAAGGGATTGCTCGCGCAGTGGGGTGTGCAGGACGCTCCCGGCCAGGACAACTCGATGGACCACATGGGAATGCCCGTCGCTGGAATGGTGGATGGCGCGACGCTGAATAAGATCCAGTCACTGAGCGGACCGCCGTTTGATGCGCTGTGGATGACGTCGATGATCAGCCACCACCAAGGCGCAATCGCAATGGCCCAAACTGAGATCGACCAGGGTCGCAGTCCGGACGCTATCAAGTTGGCCAAGGTGATCGTCGTTGCTCAGCAGAGAGAGATCGCCCAGATGAACCATCTTCTGATGGTCAGCGAGTGACCGCCGGCGTCCCTATGCTGCCTTCGCCGTGCTCGGCCCTTGCCCCCGATGGTGACCGATCTTTACCCATCGTCGCGTAACTGAAGTTAAGAACCATAGGTGTTGGCCGGCGGATCGATACGCACCACGTCCGACACGTCGAGCGTCGGGATCGAGGACGTCCCCGAGTAACGCTGGCCCGAAGGCACCGTCCCCTCGACCCGAACCCAAGTGTTGTCGGGCAGTTGTGCGGCCATGGACGCCGCTGGTCCGGCCAGGTGGAGCCTGGCCAGTTGGGCGTCGGCGGCGCAACAGACGATGACGATTTTCGCCAGGTCCACAAGCTCACCGTCGCGCATGGTGAAACCGGTGATGGTGATGAGCTTGTTGTCGAGGCCGCCCGCGGCGCCAGTCGCGACGCGCATCAACACCTCAGGCAGGGACACGGTCGGTGCGCGTCCGGCAGGCAGCGGCGCGAACGGCCGGGTGTTGGTCGCCATCACCGTTGGCGCGGCAGCCCGCGGGCTCAGAGCCGGTGGCACCACGAGGGTCAACAGCACGATGGGCAGCACCAGCAGCCACACCACGCCACCGCGATCGGAGTGCCCGCCGTGATCGGCGGCGTGCCCGGCGCGCAGGTCGCGGACGATTGCGCAGGCCGCCAGCGCAACCAGGACCGCCGCCGATGCAAGCAGCCAGGGCAGCATGCCCGGCTTGACATAGCGGGTGTAGGCGCCAGAAATCGTAATCAACGCCACGCTCACACCGACGAGCAGCAACACCATGTTCTGGGGCTCGCGTCTCACAGCAGCACCAGACCCACGATCGTCGCGACCACGGTGGTGACCACCAGGGTGAGCGGGGCGAAACGCAGCGCGAACGCGCGTCCAAACAGACCCGCTTGCAGCGCCACGAGTTTCACATCCACCGCCGGTCCCACCACCAGAAACACCAACCGCGGCAGCAACGGCACCATGGTGAGGCTGGCGGCCACGAAAGCGTCGGCCTCCGAGCACAGCGCCAGCACGAACGCCAGCAGCGCCATGGTCATCACACCGATCAGCAGATGACCCGCCACATGTTCAAAGACCCACGGCGGGACCACGACTCGCAGGGCGGCCGCCGCCGCGGCGCCAATAACCAGATACGACGCTGCCTGCAGGAAATCGTGGCGGGCGGCCTCGCTGAACACCGTCCACCGCGACTCGCCGCTGTGCTCCGAGCGAGGAAGCGCGCGGGTGATCCAAGAGAGCCGACCCCAGCGCGACCACAGCACACCCACCACAACCGCGGAGGCCAGCGACGCCACGGCGCGGGCGAGCACCATCGCCGGCTGGCCCGGAAAGGCAACCGCGGTGGCTACCAACACCACCGGGTTGATCGCCGGTGAGCTGAGCATGAACGTCAGCGCCGCCGCCCCGGCCGACCCCTCGCCAAAGAGCCGCCGCGCCACAGGCACCGACGCGCACTCGCAGCCTGGCAGCGCCGCTCCCGCTACCCCGGCGGTCAGCACCGCACCGACGGGTCGCCGCGGCAGCCAGCGGGTCAGCCGGTCCGGGGACACGAACGTCGCAACCAATCCGCTGATCAGCACCCCGAGCACTAGAAACGGCACAGCCTGCAGAAACACACCGCAAAATACGGTGCCAGCCGTGGCCAGCCGCGCATTGCCGGCCACGCCGTCGCGCATCCAGGTACCACCCAACGCGCACAGCACCATCCCAGCCACCAGCACCTCGGTTGACGTCACCACGCGACTGCGAGGCTCGGCGACAGTCATTGACATATGGTTGCACTGCCGGCTGTGCGTGGTTCGACGAGGAGCGAAGCCGAGACAAGGGTCGCCACGGCCTCATACCGCCGCTCGGCCACGCTCGACTCCCTCATCTAGGGAGTGTCAAGGATCAGCGGAAATAGGTGTAAAGCATCAGCCGAAACACTGCCACGCATCACCCGAAGACGAAACGTCAAGCATCACCCGAGGTCATACACCTCTGAAGTGGGGCGGGCGGGGCTCGAACCCGCGACCAACGGATTATGAGTCCGCGGCTCTAACCAACTGAGCTACCGCCCCCAGTCCAGCGACGTAGCCGCTGCACGGACCAATACGTTAGCGCCCCCCGGATTCGCCGCGTTGCCGACCGGCCAAGGGCTGTCGACTTACGATCAAACTCCCATGGCCTCGCAAACGAATACCGGAACCGCCTCGGCGGAGCGTCCGGCCGGCAGCCGCAACCCGGTCCGGGCCGCCCTCGTCCTGGCCGCACTCGGCGTCGTCTTCGGCGATATCGGCACCAGCCCGATCTACACCGTCCAGACGGTGTTCAGCCCGAACGATCCGCACCCCGTCCCGCTGAACAACGGCAATGTCTACGGCGTCGTTTCCCTCATCTTCTGGTCGGTGATGATCATCGTCACGCTGACCTACATCAGCCTCGTGATGCGCGCCGACAACGACGGCGAGGGCGGCATCATGGCGCTCATCACGCTGTTGCGCCGTTGGGGATCCAGCACCGGTCACCGAACCGCGCTGATACTGGCCGCGCTCGGAATCTTCGGAGCATCACTGTTCTTCGGTGACAGCATGATCACTCCAGCGATCTCCGTGCTGTCGGCCATCGAGGGCATCGAAGTCGTCGACCCCGACTTCGAGAAATGGGTCGTGCCGATCACGGTGGTCATCATCGTCGGACTATTCATGGTGCAGCGGCGCGGCACCGCTGTCGTCGGGCGATTCTTCGGCCCGGTCATGGTCGCCTGGTTCATCGCCATCGGCGGGTGCGGCGTGAATGGAATCGTCGGCCATCCAGAAATCCTCAAGGCGCTGTTCCCGACGTATGCGCTGTCGTTCATCGTCGGGCCACTTCGAAATTGCATTCTTCGCGCTGACCGCGGTTGTGCTTGCCGTCACCGGCGCCGAGGCGCTCTATGCCGACTTGGGTCACTTCGGCCGCAAGGCGATCACCCGCGCGTGGCTCTTCCTCGTCCTACCCGCGCTGGTGCTCAACTACATGGGCCAGGGCGCGCTGCTGATCGGAAACGTGAAGGCGATGTCTGCGCCGTTCTTCTTGTTGATTCCCAGCTGGGCGCTATGGCCCATGGTGTTATTGGCCACCGCCGCAACGATTATCGCGTCACAGGCCGTGATCACCGGCGCCTTCTCTCTCGCATCGCAAGCCGCCCGGCTCGGCTACCTGCCACGGCTACGAGTGATCCACACGTCCGCGGCGCGGGAGGGCCAGATCTACGTGCCGTGGATCAACAGCCTCCTGATGGTCGCGGTCATCACGCTGGTTCTTGGCTTCCGCAGCTCGGAACGCTTGGCCTATGCGTACGGCATGGCCGTAACGGGGACCATCACGATCACCCTGTTGCTGTTCCTGTACTACGCCAGGACCCGATGGGGCGTCTCGCTGTGGCTGGTGACGATCGGCGGCGGCATCCTGCTGCTGATAGATCTGCTGTTCGTTGCGGCGAACCTGACGAAGGTGATACACGGCGCGTGGCTGCCGCTGCTGATCGGCGTCGCGTCGTTCACCGTGATGACAACCTGGCATCGGGGGCGTGAGATCGTCACCGTGGCACGTGAAGAGGCCGAGGGCCCGCTCGACGAATTCATCGAGGAGATCCGCGACTGGGATCCCCCGTTGGTGCGCGTCCCCGGCACCGGGGTTTTTCTCAACCGCGGAAAGGACACCGCTCCCCTTGCGATGCGCACCTGCGTCGAGCACACCCACGTTCTCCACGAGCACGTGGTGATCGTGTCCATCGAAACGTTGCCGCAGCCCCGCGCGCCGGAGGCGGACCGGACGACAGTCGATGCTCTCGGCTACAAGCGTGACGGGATCATCTATGTCACAGCCAATTACGGCTACATGGAGAAGACGCATGTGCTTGACGCGCTGCGCACCCTCGACCGCAAGAAGACCGAGGGCAAGATAGAGATCGACGAGGCTTCGTATTTCCTGTCGAAGCTGGAGTTGATCCGGGGCCACAAGAAGACGATGGCGCAGTGGCGCAAGCGCCTCTTCATCACCACGTCCTACATCACCGCCGACGCCGCCGAACGATTCGGCCTACCTCGCGACCGAACGGTGATCATGGGTGAGCGCATCGAGGTTTGAGCTCTATCGAGCTGAATACCGTCTGGCCGTCGTCGTCGACGAGGAATAGCTCGGTCCCCTGCTCAACCTTCGGGGCATCCGCGCCCAGCGAGACCATGATCTTGTTGGCCGCGTTGCGCATTACGTCCACCGTCAGCTCGAATGCTTCGACCTCGGTGAAGTGCGCACGCACTCCCGCTGCCACGTCCTGCCTGATCGCGGCGGGTGACCAGATCATGGCATCGACGTACCGCAGCGCCGCCTTGTGGCGCTCGGTCAGCTCGCTCGAGGTGTCGTACACCTCGATCTGCTCGTAGAGCGACTCCGATCCGCCCGCGTCCAACGCGTTGACCTCACGCCGCGACTTGCACAGTCGGCAGTTGTGCTGCGTGGCCCCCCGCAGCCGAACGACCTCCGTCGTCACTGGGTCCAGCGCGCGCAACCGGGCCACGCCTGGCAGGAACCGGTTGAAGAGCACGTCGGAGAGGTCGCTCTCGTGGTCCCACACGACCGCGTCGGTCCACGGCACCGACAGGCCAAGCGCCTCCAGGCCCGCGCGCACCCTCGGCAGGTAGTCCGCGATATACGTCAGCACCACGGCGGGAAACGCCGACTTGCCGAGCGCCGACGTGAACCGGCCCCGCAGGTCGTCACCGATCGACGACACGTCGACGCTGAACTGTTGGGCGAACTCGACCGCTACGGACTCCGCCTCGTCATCCGGACCGTTGACGGCGACCTCAGCGGGCAGCGCCGGCAATGAGAGCGTGTTGGCGCAGCTCTGGCGTACCAGCGCGGTGATCCTGCCCAGGCCGGGAGGAGCAAGGGCCAGCAGCCGACCCAGTTCGCCGTTCAGGGGATCGCGCATCGTCGCATTATTGCGCCTGGCTCACCGACGACATGTGGAAGTCGGGGATCCGCAGCGACGGCATCGCCGCCCTGGTGGCCCAGTCCCCCCATTCGCGCGGCAGCGTGAACTCGCTGACGCCGGCCTGGGTGACCCGGCGCATCAGGTCCAACGGGCTCTCGTTGAACCGGAAGTTGTTGACCGCCCCGGTCACCTGCCCATCCTCGATCAAGTAGACGCCGTCGCGCGTCAGCCCGGTCAAAAGCAGCACCGTGGGATCGACGACGCGGATGTACCACAGCGTGGTGAGCAGGAGTCCGCGCTCGGTGGCGGCGATCATGTCGGCGAGGCTGTCCGCACCGCCGGTCATCAGCAGGTTGTCGGCCGCCACGGCTACCGGCACGCCGAACTCCGTGGCCGCAGCCCTCGGGTAGGCCAGCGCGTTGATCGTGCCGTCGCGAATCCAGTCGACCCGGTCGATCTCCATGCCGTTGTCGAACACCGACGCCCGCTCCGAGGAGCTGGGCACCGCAACAAAGGGCCGGCATTGCAGTCCGACGGCCGCCGGATCCGAGTAGAGGGTCAACGGCAGGTCGCTGAGCTTCTCCCCCACCCGTGTGCCGCCGCCCGGCGCCGAGAGGGCGGTGCGGCCCTCCTGCGCACCGCGGCCGTCCATCGACCACGACAGGTAGATCATCAAGTCGGCCACCGTCGACGGCGGCAGGATCGTTTCGTACCGGCCTGCGGGCAGCTCGACGGAGCGTTGCGCCCAGCCGAGCCGGGTCGAGAGCTGCTCGAGCATGGAATCGGTTGGTACGTCGACGAAGTCGGGTGTGCTCGTCCCGGCCCACGCGCTGGCGCCGTCGCGCTTTGCGTTGATTTCAACCGAGCCGGTCGGCTGGGTGTAGCGCCGCCGCAGCCCTCCGGAGGAGGCGACGAACGTCGTCTCCAGGATGTGCCGCGCATACCCGTACAGCCGATCGGCTCCTGGAAAGGCGCGAGTCAACGCGTCGGCGACGCCGCCGAACACGTCGACGTCCGTACCGGGAATCGCTCCGTCCCAGTCGCTTGGCTCATCCGTCGCGGGCAGCGGTGGCGCGCCGTCCCGGGCTTCCGGTGCCGACAGCGCCGTCTCCTGCGACGCCGCCACCAGCCCGGGGATCACCGACGGATCCACCTCGCTGGACGTCAACGACGCGACGTGGCTGCGGTCGCCGCGGCGCACAATCGAGATGACCGTCGTTCTGCGTTGCACCGAAACACCGTTGGTCGTCATCGAATTGTTGGCCCACCGCAGCGCGGCGTCGCTGCGGTCGGTGACCATCACGATCGTCTCGTCGGCCTTCCCCAACCGGGCGGCCTCCGCCAACGCCATGTCGACGGCCTGCTGTGCACCGATCACGGCTAGCGTCCCCCTTCGGCGCGGGTATTGAGCACGTTGATGCCACGGAACAGCGCCGACGGGCAGCCGTGGCTGACGGGGGCGACCTGTCCGGGTTGCGCCTTGCCGCAATTGAATGCGCCGCCCAGCCGCCAGGTCGACGGGCCACCGACGGCTTCCATCGCACCCCAGAAGTCGGTGGTGGTGGCCTGGTAGGCGACATCGCGCAGCTGACCGTCGAGCTTGCCGTCACGAATTCGGAAGAATCGCTGACCGGTGAACTGAAAGTTGTACCGCTGCATGTCAATCGACCACGACTTGTCGCCAATGATGTAGATGCCGTCCGCGACGCGGGCGATCAGGTCGTCGGTGCTGAGATCGTCGGCAGCCGGCTGCAACGACACGTTGGCCATCCGCTGGATCGGCACGTGGTGCGGCGAGTCGGCATACGAGCAGCCGTTCGACCGCGGCAGGCCCAGCCGCGGGGCGAAGACCCGGTCGAGCTGGTAGCCGACAAAGATGCCATCGCGCACCAGATCCCACCGTTGCGCCTGCACGCCCTCGTCGTCCCAGCCGACGCTGGCCAACCCGAAATCCTCGGTGCGGTCCGCGGTCACGTTCATCACCGACGAGCCGTACCGCATGGTGCCCAGCTTGTCGGGTGTGGCGAACGACGTACCGGCGTAGGCGGCCTCATACCCGATCGCGCGGTCGTATTCGGTGGCGTGCCCGATGGATTCGTGAATCGTCAGCCACAGGTTGGACGGGTCGATGACGAGATCGGTGGGCCTCGCCGTCACGCTGGGCGCCTTGACCTTCTCGGCCAGCAGCGCCGGCAGTTCGGCCAACTCCCCCGACCAGTCCCACACGTCGTCCCCGTCGACGGCCTCCCAGCCCCGCGCGGAAGGCGGCGCCAGCGTGCGCATGGTCTCGAACGTTCCCGCCGCGGCGTCCACCGTCACGGCCTCCAGCGTCGGCTGCACCCGGACTCGCTGCTGGGTGATGGAGGAGCCGGCCGTGTCGGCGTAGAAGGTCTGCTCCTTGACCGCGTGCAGGTTCGCCGAGACATGGTTGACGCCGTCGGCGGCCAGCAGGCGTCCCGAGTACTCGGCCAGCACGCCGATCTTGTCGGCGGCCGTGATCGTGAACGGGTCGATCCGGTAGTCGGACACCCAGCTGACGTCGGAGTACACCGGTTCGGGCGCCAGCTCGATCGTTTCGGCGTTGAGCGCCGCGAGGGTGCGCGCCACCTGTACCGCGCGACGGGCGGTCTCGGCTGCGACGTCTGCATCCAGCTCGGCGTGCGACGCGAAGCCCCACGTTCCGTCGACAATCACCCGCACGGCGAGGCCGACCTCACGGTCGACGATGGAGGTCTCCAGTTCACCGTCGCGCAGTGAGACGACCTCGTCGACGATGCGATGGATCCGCAGGTCGGCATGCCCCGCGCCGGCCGCGACGGCAGCCGACAGCGCCGCGTCGGCAAGCTTGTGCCGCGGCAGCGAGAGGAAATCGGCATCGACGTGTCGGTTGGCTGTCACGGCTAACACCGTAGTTCGACCGCGCTGCGACCGCTTTAATGACTCGGTGGCCGCCAATAGGGTGCGATCAACGGCGCTGGGGTATGCCCTGCTGGCCCCCAGCCTGTTCGGGGTGGTCACGTTCCTGCTGCTGCCGATGCTCGTCGTCGCATGGCTCAGCCTCCACCGCTGGGACCTGCTTGGCCCCATTCGGTATGTCGGACTGGACAATTGGCGCTCTGTCCTGACCGACCCGTCGTTCGCCACCTCGCTGGTGGTGACCGCGCTATTCATCGTCATCGTGGTGCCCACGCAGTCGGTGCTCGGCCTGTTCGCCGCGGCGATGCTGGCCCGCGAGCTGCCCGGCAGCGGGTTTTTCCGGACGCTGTATGTGTTGCCGTGGATCTGCGCGCCGCTGGCGATAGCCGTGTTGTGGCGGTGGATCCTCTCGCCGACCGACGGCGCGGTCAGCACCGTGCTCGGGCATCGGATCGAGTGGCTGACCGATCCAGATCTGGCCCTGCCCGTGGTGTCGGCGGTGACGATCTGGACCAACGTCGGATATGTGACCCTGTTCTTCCTGGCAGGCATCCTCGCCATCCCCGGCGACATCCAGAACGCGGCGCGCACGGACGGCGCCAACGCCTGGCAGCGGTTTCGCCGCATCACGCTGCCGATGCTGCGGCCGACGGTGTTCTTCGTCCTGGTCACCGGCATCATCAGCGCGGCACAGGTCTTCGACACCGTCTACGCGCTCACCGCGGGCGGGCCGCAGGGCCGCACCGACCTGATCGCACATCGCATCTATGCCGAGGCGTTCGGCGCCGCCGCGGTGGGGCGGGCGGCGGCGATGGCGGCCGTGCTGTTCGTCCTGCTGGTCGGCGTGACGATCGCCCAGCACCTCTACTTCCGGCGGCGGATCACGTATGACGTCGTTTAGCCGGATCGTGTCGGCGCCGATCATCTACGCCACGCTGGCCGCAGGAGCGCTGATCACGCTCATACCGTTGGTCCTCGGGCTGATGACGTCGTTCACGTCTGCCGAGCAGTTCAACACCAAGGCGCCGTTGTCGTGGCCGAGGCCACCGACGCTGCAGAACTACACCGGCTTGGCCGATGCCGGCTTCGGCCGCGCTCTTGTGGTGACCGCACTGATGACGGCCGTCATCCTGGTGGGCCAGTTGACATTCTCGGTGCTGGCGGCCTATGCGTTCGCCCGTCTGGAGTTCCCTGGCCGCGACGCATTGTTCTGGGTGTACCTCGCCACGCTGATGGTGCCCGCGACGGTGACGGTGGTGCCGCTGTATCTGATGATGGCGGAGGCCGGTCTGCGCAACACGTTCTGGGCGCTGGTGCTGCCGTTCATGTTCGGTTCGCCGTACGCGATCTTCCTGTTGCGCGAGTACTTCCGCGGGATCCCCGGCGACCTCATCAAGGCGGCGCGCATCGACGGCGCCAACACGCTGGATGTCCTGGTGCACGTCGTGTTACCGGCCAGCAAGCCGATAGTGGTGACGTTGACGCTGATAACGGTTGTCAGTCAATGGAATAGCTTCATGTGGCCGCTCGTGATCACCAGCGGCGGCAAGTGGCAGGTGCTCACGGTTGCGACCGCTGGTCTGCAGTCGCGCTACAACGCGCAATGGACCCTGGTGATGGCCGCGACGACGGTGGCGATCGTTCCGCTGATCGTGCTGTTCGTGGCGCTCGGCAGGCACATCGTCAGGTCGATCATTGTGACGGGGCTCCGATGAGTTTGCGACCCAAGATTTCCACGCTGGCGGCGGCCGGGCTTGCCCTCACCATGGCGGTGCTGCTGGTGGCGGCCGTGCTGCTGGGCCGATCTGCCGAACCGCACGGCCGGACGGTGGTCACCGTGCGTCTGTGGGACGAGCAGGTCGCCGCGGCCTACCGCGAGTCGTTCACCGAATTCAGCCGCAGCCACCCCGACATCGAGGTGCGCGTGAACGTCGTGGCGTATTCGACCTACTTCGACACGCTGCGCACGGACGTGGCGGGCGGGAGTGCCGACGACATCTTCTGGGTGTCGAATGCGTACTTCGCGAACTACGCCGACAGCGGGCGGCTGATGGATGTGGGAAAAGCATTGGGCCCCAACACCGCTAGCGGCTGGGAGAAGTCGGTGATGGACCAGTTCACCCGCAACGGCGTGCTGTGGGCGGTGCCGCAGCTGACCGACGCCGGGATCGCGGTGTACTTCAACGCCGACCTGGTGGAGGCGGCGGGTGTCGACCTCGCACAGCTGATGGCCATGCGCTGGTCCCCCGGCGACGTCGACACGCTGCGGCCCCTGCTGGCGCGGCTGACCGTCGACGCGAACGGACGCCACGGCGACGAGCCTGGATTCGACGCAGGGCAGGTGCGACAGTGGGGGTACAACGCGGCCAACGATCTTCAGGGCATCTACCTGAACTACATCGGCTCGGCCGGCGGCGTGTTCTCCGACGGGGACCGGTTCGACTTCGACAACCCGGGCTCCACGGCGGCATTCGAGTACCTGGTGCGGCTGATCAACGGCGATCACGTCGCACCGCCCGCGTCGGACACCAACGGCAACGGCGACTTCTCCCGCAACCAGTTTCTGCAGGGGCGGATGGCGCTGTTCCAATCCGGCACCTACAACCTGGCGTCGATCGCCGACCAGACGCATTTCCGCTGGGGCGTCGTGCCGATGCCGACCGGCCCGGTGGGCCGGGTGAGCGTCACCAACGGCATTGCCGCCGCCGGCAATTCGGCGACCAGATATCCCGACGCCGTGCGGCAGGTACTGGCCTGGATGGGCAGTGCGCGCGGCAACCAGCACCTCGGTGCACGCGGTGCGGCCATTCCCGCCGTGCTCGCGGCACAACGCGTTTACTTCGACTACTGGGCGCGTCGCGGAATCGACGTCACACCGTTCTTCACGGTCCTCGACGGCCCGCGCATCCCCGCACCCGGCGGCCCCGGGTTCCCGGCGGGATACCAGGCGCTGCAGCCGTACTTCGACGAAATGTTTCTCGGGCGGGGCGATGTGGCCACCACGCTGGCTGATGCACAGGCGGCCGCGAACGCCGCTGCCGACCGCTAGCTTGTGCCCAGCAGCGTGAGTTCCAGGGCGACTGCCCCACCGCACACCAACGCCACCGTCGAAAGCGCCACCCAGTCACGCAGTTTCGGTCCCGAGGGTGCCGCCGAGATCTGACCGGCACCCCCACGGGCGGTGATCGCGTCGCCCACTTCGTCGGCGCGCCGTAACGCCACGATGATCGCGGCGGCAATCAGGTCGACCACCTCCACTGCCCAACGACGCCTGCGGTCCCGACGTGTGGTGAGCACCGGCTTGGGGCGAAGGCTGCGGGCCGCGTACAGGATGCGGAATTCGTCGACCAGCATCGGGAAGGCGCGAAGTGCCAATGCGAGCGCGACCGCCCAGTCGTCGACCGGCACCCGCAGTGCACGCAACGGTCGGCCCAATTTCGCGACGGCGGGCGCGATCTCGGCGACGTTTGTGGTCCACGACACCATGCCGCCCAGCGCCAGCAGCACGATCGACAGCGCCGAGATGCGCAGGAATTTCAGCAGTCCGCCAAGCCCGAGTTCCGACCCGAAGAGCTCGATGACGGGACTGCCGCCGGCGAATGCGGCGGTGACGCCGCCGAGAAGCAAGAGCAGCCACAGCCACCGCGGTATCGACGGCAAGACGCCGCGGGGAATGTGGGCCAGCCAGGCCGCTGCCAGCACGAGCGCGGTCACGGCACCGATCGGCACCCAGCCCGGGTAGAACGTCAGCAGCACGCCGATCCCCGCCACCACGATGAGTTTCGTTCCCGCCCACAGGTCGTGGATGACACTGCGTCCGGGGACCGGCCGCAGCAGCACGACCGGCTTGCGTTGTTGCCTGCGGGCCGGTGCGGTCATGACACACCCCCTGCCGTCGTCGGCGCGGCCGCAAGGACCCCGTCCTGCAGGTGCAGAGTCCGCGGACAGAGGTCGTCGAGTCCGGAGAAGTCGTGCGAGATGACGACCACCGTCAGCCCGGCATTGCGCCGCAGGTCCTCGAGCAGTCGAAGCAGTCCGCGCGCACTGGCGGCGTCGAGTCCGGCCAGCGGTTCGTCGAGGATGAGTGCCCGCGGTGACCGCGCCAGCAGCCCGGCCAGCACGACGCGCCGCATCTGCCCGCCGCTGAGCTGGTCGATCCGTCGCGTCGCCAGTGTCGCGTCCAAGCCGACGGTGGCCAGTGCTGCGGCCACCCGGGCGCGGTCGCGCACCGAAAACCCCGCCGCGGAGGCGACTTCCACGTCCACGCGACTGCGCAGCAGCTGCAGCCGTGCCGCCTGGAACGAGATGCCGACCGCGCCCACCTGATCGGACACCGGCGCGCCGTCGAGCAGACAGCTGCCACTCGTCGGAACGGTGAGCCCCGCCATGATCCAGGCGAGTGTCGACTTGCCCGATCCGTTGAGTCCGTGAATCAGCACCCCGTCGCCCTCATGGACCACGAAGTTGATGTCACGCAAGGCCGTTGTCGCCCATGGTGTTCCACTGCCATACTCGTGGTTAACGTCGACGAGTTCGAGCACCGGCCTGTCGCCGTGCGGCCGAGTCGACGACGTCGCGGCGGGCGCCGCCGCTGTCTCCACCATCTCGGTGTTGTCCGCTGAAGCGCCTGCGCCGGTGAGGTTGATGACGCGGTCGGCGGAGTCGGCCTCGTCGTTGTAATGCGTAATGTGCATTAACGACATTCGATGATGCTCGGTCAATCCGGACAGCACGGCCATCAGCGCGTCGCGGCCGTCCTGGTCGACCATGCTGGTGATTTCGTCGGCGATCAGCAGCGACGGCTCGCGGGCCAGCGCCGCGGCCACGGCGAGGCGCTGTAGCTCGCCGCCGGACAGGCCGCCGGTGTCGCGTTCGGCCATGCCGTCGAGGCCGACCTCGGTGAGCAGCTGATGGACATCGGTGGTCATGCCGGGCGGCAGTCCCCACACCACGTCGTCGGCAACCCGCGTGCCGAGCACCTGGCTTTCCGGGTGCTGCAGAATGACCGCGGTGCCACCGGGTCGGCCGAGTCCGACCGAGCCGGGGCGTTCGACGGTGCCGGAGGACGGTTCGCGGCCGGCCAGCACCAGCATCAGCGTCGTCTTGCCCGACCCGTTGGGGCCGGTGATCGCGACGTGTTCACCGGGTTCGATGTTCAGCGACACCGCGGCCAACGCGTCGTGGTCGCTCTTCGGGTACCGGAACCGGACATCGGTGAGCCGCACCGGCACGGGCGCCACCGGCCCGGCGTCGGTTGCGGGGTCCAGCTTGTGCACGTCCGGTATCACGAGCAGCCGGGCCATCACCCGCGACAGTGCCCACCAGCCGATCAGGGTGACGATGGTGATGCTCAGCACCGACGACCCGCCGATCAGGTACGGCCAGTAGTGCAGCGCGGTGGCGAAGTCGGTCCTCATGCGTTCGGCGAGGGCCTCCATGTCGGGGAGCCACCACCACTGCGGAATCCGGGCCAGCACGGCCGCCACGCCGTCGACGTTGGCCGTCATCGACTCGAAGATCAGGTTGCGGAGCCGGGCCAGAATCGTCAGCGCGAGCACGCTGACAACCCCGAAAACCGCCCCTGCGGCCAGGCCGGCGAAGAACACCGTCGTCGTACCACGACCGCGGCGCTTGATGATGCCGGTCAGCCCACCGATATAGGCGCAGTTGACCACTGTCATGAAGCCACCCATGCCGGCGATCAGGAAGGCGATCGTCGCCCCGGCGACCGTGGCGGCGATCAGCACCCGAAACCGGTAGCGGTAGGCAAGCAAGCCCATCGGAACGGTGCCCAGCAGTGACACGCCCGCCGCGAACGGCACGACGACGGCGACGATCGCGGTGGCGGCACACAGTGCCGCCATCACCGACGCCTGGGCCAACTCGACCGGCTGCAGCGAACCCGCGCGCCGCGCCGTGCTCGGGCGCCGGGTCGCAGTCATTTTTCGATTCTGCCAGTCGCTGCCTAAGAGACCGTGCCACGTTGTGAGTGGCGACACGTGTCCTAGGGTTTGATACGCATAGCAAAACTATGTAATTATGGAGTGGTGACCCGAACCCTTGGCGCAGACCTGCTTGCTGTGGTGGCGCGACTCAACCGCATGGCATCTCAGCGGGCGCGCATGCCGCTGCCGTTCGCGCAGGGTCGCCTGCTGTCGACGATCGAGGACAGGGGCGCCGCGCGCATCTCCGATCTGGCCGCGCTGGATCACTGCTCGCAGCCGACGATGACCATGCAGGTTCGTCGGCTCGAGGACGCGGGATTGGTGTCACGCACCGTCGATCCAGACGATGCACGGGCTGTGCTCATCCGCATCACCCCGAAGGGCGTGGACACGCTACGGCAGGTCCGCCTCGACCGCGGCGCTGCCATCGACCCGTACTTGGAGCGTCTCGACGATGCCGACCGGCAGACGCTCGACGACGCCGTTCGCGTCATGCGCAAGCTTCTCCACGACGCGGCAGCCCCGAAACCGACCGTCAAATAGCACCGAACAGTTAGGAGCAGCCGCACCACATGTGGCGCCAACCCAAGGCCGTCTGGGCCGTCGCGTTCGCCTCTGTAGTCGCCTTCATGGGCATTGGCCTTGTCGATCCGATCCTGAAACCCATCGCCGACAACCTCAACGCCTCGCCGTCCCAAGTCTCGTTGCTGTTCACCAGCTACATGGCGGTGATGGGCGTGGCCATGCTCATCACAGGTGTGGTGGCGAGCCGCATCGGACCCAAGCGGACACTGCTGCTCGGCCTGCTGGTGATCATCGCCGGCGCGGGACTCGCGGGATTGTCCGACACCGTGCTCGGCATCGTCGGATGGCGGGCGCTGTGGGGCCTGGGCAACGCGCTGTTCATCGCGACCGCACTGGCGACCATCGTCAACTCGGCGCGGGGGTCGGTCGCCCAGGCGATCATCCTGTACGAGGCGGCGCTCGGCCTCGGCATCGCCGTCGGCCCACTCGTCGGCGGTGTGCTCGGGTCGATTTCGTGGCGGGGCCCGTTCTTCGGGGTGTCCGCATTGATGGTGGTCGCACTGGCCGTCACCGCGTTCCTGTTGCCGCCCACGCCGCGTGCCGAACACGCGACCACGCTCGCCGACCCGTTCCGCGCGCTGCGGCACCGCGGCCTGCTCGGCGTCTCAATCACCGCACTGCTCTACAACTTCGGCTTCTTCACATTGTTGGCGTTCACGCCGTTCCCGCTCGATATGAGCGCCCACCAGATCGGGCTGATCTTCTTCGGCTGGGGCGTGGCGCTCGCGTTCACGTCGGTGGTGGTGGCACCGCGGCTGCAGCGCCGGTTCGGGACGGTGAACGTGTTGGTCGTCAATCTGCTGGCGATGACGGCGACGCTGGTCGTGATGGCCCTCGGCACCGACCACAAGGCGGTGCTCGCCGCCTGCGTCGTGGTGGCCGGCTTGTTCATCGGCATCAACAACACGTTGATCACCGAGACCGTGATGAAGGCCGCTCCGGTGGAACGCGGTGTGGCGTCGGCCGCCTACAGCTTCATGCGATTCGGCGGCGCAGCCGTCGCGCCGTGGCTTGCCGGCGTGCTGGGCGAGCAGTTCAACGTGCACCTGCCGTTCTGGGTCGGCGCGGGCGCCGTGCTCCTGGCTGCGGGCGTGCTCAGCGCCACCCGCCCGCATCTGTCCGGCATCGACGTCGAAGAGACGGAGCTCGACGAGCTCACCGACCACGCGGAGTCGATCACCGTCGGCAGCGACAGCTGACCAACTATCACGCGGCGACTGTGCCGATGAGCGATCCGACGACGTAAGTGGCGGCGATCGCGATCGCGCCAAAGCCCAGTTGCCGCACCGCCGCCCACCACACTGGCTTGCGAGTGAATCTGGCCGCGACCCCGCCCGCGATCAACAGGCCGACTCCCCCGAAAATCAACCCGATCCAGAGGGATTCGTATCCCAGCAGATACGGGATGAGTGGGACGATTGCGCCGATCGCGAACATCACGAACGAGGATCCGGCGGCGACCCACGGAGACGGCTTCTCGCGCGGGTTGACACCAAGCTCCTGTGCCACGTGCAGGTTCAGGGCGCGGTCCTCGTCGCGGTGGATCTCCTCCGAGGCCTTCTCCGCCGTGCCCGGCGTCATGCCCATCTCGACGAACATCCAGACCAGTTCGGTTTCTTCTGCCTCGGGGTGATTTTTCAGTGCGCGCCGCTCCAACCGGACCTCGGCATCGATCTGTTCATTGGCTGTCGTGACCGAGGTGTATTCACCCAAGGCCATCGAGAACGCGCCGGCCAGCAGTCCGGCCACACCGCTGAGCACCACGGCTGGTGCGCTCGCGCTGGCCGCGACACCGGCGATCAGGGCGGTGTTGCTGACGAGCCCGTCCATCGCGCCGAACGTCGCAGCGCGCAGCCAACCACCGGACACGTCGGAGTGCCGATGGCCCGGAATATGCGGCATACCGGTCGGCGATACCGGTGTCTCTTCTGACTCGGCCATGAACGTCGATTCAACGCTATGGGTTTCGCCAGGTCTAGCCAGGTTTGGTTTGCCTACGTTTGCCACATCACAGTTTCCGCCAAGCGCGTTCGGGCTACCGTCTGGGTATGACCACCACTGCGGAGCATCTACGCAACACGCTGGACGGCCGTTGGCGCGATGTGAAGAACAGGATGCGCGAAGAGCTCTCCACGGAGATCTTCAAACCCCACTACACGCCGAACACCGTCATCGCCCGCACCAAGGTGGCGGAGCAGCTGAAGATCATGGCCGCCCACGGCGCCGCGGAGGACGGTTTCAAGAAGGAGCACGGCGGCAATGGCGACGTCGGCGCGGCCGTCACCCAGATCGAGATGCTGGCGATGTCGGACCTGTCGTTGATGGTCAAGGCCGGCGTGCAGTGGGGTCTGTTCGGCGGAGCCATCGAGAACCTGGGCACCGAGCGGCATCACAAGGCGTACGTACAGAAGATCATCGACCTCGACCTGTTGGGCTGCTTCGCGATGACCGAAACCGGTCACGGCAGCGACGTGCAGTCCATCGAGACGACAGCGACCTACGACCCGGCCACCCAGGAATTCGACATCGACTCCCCCACCCGCACCTCACGGAAGGACTACATCGGCGGCGCCGCCGAAACCGCCCGAGTGGCAGCCGTTTTCGCGCAGTTGATCACGCCCGATGGTGAAGGCCACGGGGTGCACTGTTTCGTGGTGCCGATCCGCGACGACAACGGCAACGATCTGCCGGGAGTGACGACGTCGGACTGCCATTACAAGGGCGGGCTGCCCGGCGTCGACAACGGGCGCATTCAGTTCGACCACGTTCGCGTTCCCCGTGAGAACCTGCTCAACAAGTACGCCGACGTCGCCGAGGACGGCACGTACTCGTCGCCGATCGAGAACCCCGGCCGCCGGTTTTTCACCATGCTGGGCACGCTGATCCGAGGCCGTGTCACCGTGGGCGGCAGCGCCGCAGCCGCGGCGCGGGTCGCACTCGACATCGCGACCCGGTATGCGTTGGAACGCAGGCAGTTCGAGGCGCCCGGCGACGACGACGAGGTGCTGATCATGGACTACCTCGTGCACCAACGCCGGTTGTTCCCGCTGATCGCGCGGTCGTATGCGCTGCAGTTCGCGCAGAACGAACTCGTCGCCAAATGCCACGAGCTGCAGACGTCCGACGACCCCGACGCCGAAGAGCAGCGCGAGCTCGAGTCCCGCGCAGCGGGCCTGAAGGCAGCCAACACCTGGCACGCCACCCGCGCCATCCAGGAGGCCCGCGAAGCATGCGGCGGCGCAGGCTATCTCGCCGAGAACAGGCTGATCGCGCTCAAGGCCGACACGGACGTGTTCACCACCTTCGAGGGTGACAACCACGTTCTCACCCAGCTGGTGGCCAAGGAGCTGCTGACCGCCTACGCCGACGACATCAAGGGCATGAGCCCGGTGGAGTGGGTGCGGTTCGCCGCCAACTTCGCCGGCGAGCGTGTGCTGAAACGCACTGCGGCGCAGACGATCATGCAGACGATCATCGACACCCGGCAGGACAACGAGGAAGAAGGCAGCCTCTTCAACCGCGGCACTCAGGTCAAGATGTTCGAGGACCGCGAGGAGTACATCATCGCGTCGGTGGCGCGCAGGCTGCAGGGCAAGTCCAAGGAGATGTCCCCATTCGACGCGTTCAACTCCGTGCAGGACCACGTGCTGCACGCTGCGCGGGCACACATCGAACGGATCATCCTCGAGGCGTTCGTGGCGGGCATCGACTCCTGTGAGGACGAGGAAGCGCGGAAGGTCCTGAGCATGGTGTGCGACCTGTACGCGCTGTCGGTCATGGAGGAAGACAGAGCGTGGTTCATGGAACACCGCTTCCTTTCCACCGAGCGCGCCAAGGCGGTCACCCGCGCCATCAACGAACGGTGTCGCAATCTGCGGCCGTATGCAGAGCTCCTGGTGGATGGTTTCGGCGTCCCCGAGCAGTTGCGCTACGCCGAGATGCTGCATCCGGAGCACATCCCGGACGCCGACGAGCAGCAGGAGATGGACGCCACGAGTTCGGGCACCATCGAACCGAAATAGGTGTCGGTGGCGGCTGACAGACTCGCCGCATGACCGATCTTGACGAGTTCTCCGGCAAGTCCGCGCTGATCACTGGTGGCACTCGCGGTATAGGAAAGGGCATCGCCGACCGCCTGCGTGCCGGCGGGGCGCGGGTGCTCGTCGCGGCGCGCTCGGTTCCGGACGGCCTCTCGGCCGACGACGTCGTCGTCGCCGATGTGGCGACCGCCGACGGTGTCGCCTCGTTGGCCGCGGAGGCGTTCGACCGGCTCGGCGGCGTCGACATCGCGGTGCACAACGTCGGCGGCTCCGGACAGTACGAGGGCGGCGCCGCGACGCTCACCGACGAGGACTGGCAGGGCGCCCTGAACACGAATCTCCTGGCCGCCGTTCGGCTGGACCGCGCGATCATTCCAGCGATGGTTGACCGCGGCGCGGGCGCCATCGTGCACATCACGTCAATCCAGCGGCGCGCACCGCTGCCCACGTCGATTCCCTACGCAGCGGCCAAGGCCGCGCTGACCAACTACAGCAAGGCGCTGTCGAACGAACTGGCACCCAAGGGCATTCGCGTCAACGCCGTCTGCCCGGGCTACATCGAAACCGAATCGGCGTACCGGATGGCGGTGCAGATCGGCGAGATGAACGACATCACCGTCGACGAGGCGCGCGCCCAGATCATGGAGTCCATCGGCGGCATCCCGCTCGGCGCCCCCGGAAGCCCGGCCGACGTCGGCGAGCTCGTCGCGTTCCTGGTGTCCGACCGGGCCCGCTACATCAACGGCGCCGAGTACGTGATCGACGGCGGCAGCGTGCGCGGAGTGTGACTACTGGTTGGGGATCGGGTCGAGCGCCTTGAGCTTGCCGTCCTCGCCGATCTGGACGCGCACCGTGCCGATGCCCGTCGGGCAGCACGCCGGGTCCTGGCCCTGCCGCCACTGATACTGCACGACGGCGGTGTCACTGCCCATCGTGATGACGTTGATGTACGGGCGTGGGTCTGGGGTCGGCGAACCGATCGGCGACTTGCGGTCGAAGAACAGCACTTGCTGCGGGCTGTCGGACGCATCGCCCGAGGTGACCACCACCCAATGCAGGCGACAGTCGGGCGTGTGACCGCGCGAGGTCTCTTTCCACTGCGCCGCGGGCAGGTTCTTGATCTCGTTCGCGACCGAGTCGGCGGCCGGGCCGTCGGCCTCTGTGCAGGCGGCCGAGCTGGTCGGCGGCGGGGAGGGTGGGCTCCATCCGCAGCCGACGGCGAGAAGCCCAACGGTCATGAGGATCGCGATCAATCGACGAGGTCGCATGCTCACGACCCTACGGGCGCAGGCATGCGACCACGCGAATGACCGCCGTCAACCGTCGATCACCCAGCGGCGAGCTGCTTCTTGCCGAAGACCGCTCCAGCAACGCCGTGTCGCCGTGCATCTCGGCGCGCACGGTCTTGCCGTCACGGATGGTGAATACATCGGCGTCCTCGCCCGTTTCGCCTCCAGCGGTCACCTCGGTGATGGCGACGACCGTGTCGCCCTCGGCGACAAGCCGGATGAGCTTCACCGTCACCGACTTCTCGGCCAATCGACCCATGTACTCCATGACTTCGGTCTTGCCGTGGTAGGTACCACTGACCGCGCTGTCGCCAGGCTGTATCCACTCGACGTCGTCGGCGAAAAGAGCCATCACGGCCTCGACATCGCCGGCCGAGAAGGCGTCGTAGCCCTTCTTGATGAGTTCCTTGTTTTCCTGCTCGGACATTGTGAACCCCCTTCTGCGGACAGGATTTGTCCGCAGCGTCGATTATCGACCGCGTGATATGGCGGTCGACGCAATCCGCACGATTGAGGAAAGTTCGCCGTTAACCGGCCGATGACGTAGAGGGCGTGCTACAAGTGGCCGGCTCCGAGGCGCCCCGCCGCTGCGGTGATGTGTGCTCCCCCGGGTGGACTCGAACCACCAACCCTTCGGTTAACAGCCGAATGCTCTGCCAATTGAGCTACAGGGGATTGGCCCTGCCCGCGGGATTCCGCCGCGGGCCGAGCGTTGACTTTAGCTTACGTGCGGGTCGGCCCGCCAATACCTTCCCGCCCCGACACGCACCCCCGTCGGTGAGGCAGGATGGACACCGTCGCACCATCGTCTGGGAGGGGCCCTGTGTTCCGGTATGTCGTCGTATTGGCCGTCGGCTATGTGTTGGGTACCAAGGCCGGCCGGCGCCGATATGAGCAGATCGCCGGCACATATCGCGCCGTCACCGACAGCCCGGCCGCCAAGGCCGTGATCACGGCGGGACGCCGCAAAATCGCTAGTCGGGTCTCACCGGACCCGGAGATGGTGACGTTGACGCCGATCGACGCCGACACGGCCGTACTGAAGCCGCAGCCTGCGCCGACTGCTGACGAGCGCTAGCCGATTCCCTGGTTGAACGTGGTGCCGGGCAGGGCCGGCCCGTACGCGCCGACGCCCTGCCCATTATTAGGGCCGTAGGCGCCCCAGGGCGTCCCCCCACTGATCGGCTGGCCGTTCGAGTAGCCCAGGCAATGGCCGTCGTCTTGGTTGCCGAACCACGCAAGGCACTGGCCGGGAGCGGCCTGATAGTCCTGGGGCGCAGAGGTCGAAAGCGCGGCCGCGGTAATGACCGGTCCCGCCGCCGCGGCGACCGCGAAAGCGCTGACCGCGATCAATCGACGAGTTCTTTTCGAAACCACGTAATTGCCTTTCACCAGTGGGCCTAGGGCGTCTACACCATAACGCGTGGCTTCAGGTTACGCAGTAAGGTCGTCGCCGCTGGCCTGTTCGAGCAGGCTGCGGCGATATGCCTCCATCGCCACCAGGTCGCCGAACAACGCGTGGTATTCGTCGCCCTGCTCGACCGGTGACATGCGCTGCAGCTTCGATTTGACCTCGGCGATCTGGCGACCGACCGCCACCTCCTGCAGCCGCGCGAGCACTCCGCTGATGTAGCGCGGCAGCTTTTCGTCGTCGTCCACACTGATCGACTCCACGCTCAATTCGTTCACCAGACTCGCCGCCGCTTCCGAACCGGTCTGCTGGCGCACCGCCTCGATCCACTCCCCACCCGACGCGCCCGTCGACGTGCCACCCGCCGCCGCAATGGCCGCCCGAACCGCCGCGTACCCGGGATGCGTGAAGCTCTCCGCCGTCAGCGCGTCGAACACCGGGCCCGCCAGCGCCGCGTATTGAAGCGCCGACTTCAGCGCTTCGCGCTGGGGCCACAGCGTCGGATCCCGCGGATCGGGCCGCGCCACCGCCGCCGCCGCGGGCGTCGGTCGTTCCGACCGCTGCCGCTGGGCCGACGGGCGGCCGCCCCCACCCTTTGACTGGTCCCGGACCCTGCCCACCACCTGCGCGACGTCGCCCCAGCCCACCCAGCCGGCCAGCTGCCGCGCGTACTCGTCACGCAGCGTCGGATCCTTGATCCGGGACACCATCGGCACGCACCGACGCAACGCGTCGACCCGGCCCTCCGCGTTGTCCAGATCGTGGTCGGCGAGCGCGGTGCGAATTGCGAACTCGAACAACGGGGTTCGGCGCGCAACCAGATCACGCAGGGCTCCGTCACCGGATTTCAGGCGCAGATCGCACGGGTCCATGCCGTCGGAAGCCACCGCGACGAACGACTGCCCGGCCAGGTTCTGTTCGCCTTCGAAGGCCTTGATCGCGGCGGCCCGCCCGGCTGCGTCGCCGTCGAACACGTAGATCAGTTCGCCGCGAAAGAAGTTGTCGTCCATCATGAGTCGCCGCAGCATTGCCAGGTGCTCGTCGCCGAATGCCGTGCCGCACGACGCCACCGCCGTGGTGACGCCCGCGAGATGCATCGCCATCACGTCGGTGTAACCCTCGACGACGACCGCCTGGTGCCCCTTGGCGATGTCGCGCTTCGCATGGTCGAGGCCGAAGAGCACCGACGACTTCTTGTACAGCACGGTCTCGGGAGTGTTGACGTACTTCGACTGGTTCTGGTCGTCGTCGAACAGGCGACGGGCGCCGAACCCGATGACCTCCCCGCTGGACACCCGGATCGGCCAGAGCAGCCGACGGTGGAAGCGGTCCATGGGGCCGCGCCGGCCTTCCCGCGACAGCCCGGCCGCCTCGAGTTCCTTGAACTCAAATCCCTTGCGCAGCAAATGTTTCGTCAGCGTGTCCCAGCCCGACGGCGCGAAGCCGCAACCGAATTGTGCGGCGGTCGCCGCGTCGAAATTGCGGTCAAGCAGGTACTGACGCGCTGGTGCGGCCTCGTCCGATTTGAGCGCCTCGGCGTAGAACTCCTGCGCGGCCACGTTGGCGGCGAGCAGCCTGCTTCGGCTGCCCCTGTCGCGCTGCACACTGGTCGCCGCGCCGGTGTAGGTGACGGTGTAGCCGATCCGGTCGGCGAGCACTTCGACCGCCTCGACGAAGCTGACGTGCTCGATCTTCTGCATGAACGCGTAGACGTCGCCGCCTTCGCCGCAGCCGAAGCAGTGGAAGTGGCCGTGGTTGGGACGCACATGGAACGACGGGGACTTCTCGTCGTGGAAGGGGCAGAGACCCTTCAGCGAATCGGCTCCGGCGCGACGCAGTTGGACGTAGTCGCCGACCACCTCTTCGATCCGCACTCGCTCGCGGATGGCCGCGATATCGCGATCAGGGATACGGCCGGCCATCGAATCAGTCTAGAGCCGGCTCGAGGCGCTCCAGCCGGCCTTCGGTGAACGACGCGATCTGGTCGACGACCACCCGCAGCCGTCCGCCGTCGTCGGTCGCCGCGTTGAACGCGGGCACGAAGATCGGGTCGAGCGTCGCAGGTGCGCCGGCCGTCAACCACTGCGCCACCCGATGGATGCGGTCGCGCTGTTGGGCCTGCAGCTCCAGATGTCGCGGGTCGGACATGATGAACTGCAGCGCCAAGATCTTCAGCATCGCCACCTCCGCCCGGACCAGTGCGGGGACCCGCAGGTCAGCGGAGTACCGCAACAGAGGTCCCGGGCCGGCCTCCGCCCTGGTGGCTGCGATCGCGGCGGACGCGAACCGCCCAACGAGCTCGCTGGTCAGCGCTTTCAACGCGACCGACGCGGCGAGCGTGGCGTCGTACTTGCCGACGGCGGCGACCACCGGAAGCCGCGACAGCCGCTCTGCCGCCGACGCCAGGTCGTCGGCGGACAGGCCACCGCCCATCCCGCTCGACACCCCGAGCCGGCCGAGCTCGGCGGCGGCGTCATCGTCGGCGAGCACGCGCATGTCGATCCGGCCGGACACCACTCCGTCCTCGACGTCGTGCACCGAGTACGCGACATCGTCGGCCCAATCCATCACCTGCGCCTCCAGGCACGGCCGAAACTCCGGCGCCCGCTCCCGCATCCAGTCCGCGGCGGCCGCGTCGTCGGCGTAGAAGCCGAACTTGCTGCGCTCGGGACGGCGCTGCCACGGGTACTTCGTGACGGCGTCCAGCCCGGCACGGGTGAGGTTCAGGCCGGCGCTACGGTCGTGCGGATCAAGGACTTTGGGCTCGAGACGGGTCAAGATCCGGAAGTTCTGCGCATTGCCCTCGAACCCGCCGTATGCGGTGGAGACCTCATCGAGCGCGCGTTCGCCGTTGTGTCCGTATGGCGGGTGTCCGATGTCGTGCGCCAGGCCCGCCATGTCGACGAGATCGGGGTCGCAGCCCAGACCGATCGCCATGCCGCGGCCGATCTGGGCCACCTCCAACGAATGTGTCAGCCGGGTGCGCGGGGTGTCGCTCTGGCGCGGCCCCACCACCTGGGTCTTGTCGGCGAGCCGGCGCAGAGCCGCACAGTGCAGCACCCGCGCCCGGTCCCTGGCGAAGTCGGTGCGATGTTCGGAGCCGGTACCGGGCAGCGCCGCACCCTTCGGCGGCTCGACCACCAGTCGCTGCCGGTCGAACTCGTCGTATGGGTCGGGTTTCCCATCGGAATGCGTGGCCACCGAGGCACAGTCTGCCAGGAGTGTTCGCCCGTACCGGGTGGCCCGGCCCTGCCGTCGCACTACATTGACGATCATGCGCATCGCCCGCTTGTTCAGCCTGGTCCTCGCGATCGCGACCGCCGGGTTCCTGCTAGCGCCCGCCGCAAGGGCCACCCCTCCGATGCGGCTGCCCGGCTACGTCACCGACGACGCGGGCGTGCTGACCGGCTCGCAGAAGGACAGTGTGGAGCAGGCCATCGACAAGCTCTACAACGACCGGCGGGTCAGGCTGTGGGTGGTCTACGTCGACAGTTTCGACGGGCGCAGCGCGGTCAGCTGGACCGAAAGCACAAGGCAGACCAGCGACTTGAGCGACCAGGACGCCATCTTGGCCGTCGCCACCGCGGATCGTTCCTACGCGTTTCTGGCGGGCCCGGCGACCGGATTGAGCAGTAGCGACGTCGACAGCGTGCGGCGCGACAAGATCGAACCGGCGTTGCGTAACAGCAGCTGGGCGGCCGCCGCAATCGCTGCGGCCGAGGGCCTCAACACGGTGACCACCCCGGGAGCGGGGATTTCCGGGTTCGGCCTGCTCGTTGCGCTGGCCATCCTCGTCGTCTTGGTGCTGGCGTTGTGGCTGTGGACGAGGCGGCGGCGGCGCAAGCGACGCGAGGCCGAGTTCGCCGCGGCGCGCCGGGTGGATCCCTCCGACCCGAACGCGCTGGCGTCGGTGCAACTCGACGCGCTCGACGACCTGTCCAAGTCGATGGTGGTGGACGTCGACAACGCCGCGCGCACCAGCGACAACGAACTGGCCCTGGCCGTCGAGGAATTCGGCGACAAGGAGACTGCGCCGTTCAGCCTGGCGGTGGCCAACGCGAAGACGGCGCTGGCGCAGGCGTTCAACGTCCGCCAGATCCTCGATGACGCCGTCCCCGAGACACCTGCACAGCGACGCGATCTGCTGACCCGGGTGGTCATCGCAGCGGCGAAGGCTGACCGGGAACTCGACGCACAGCGGGAAGCGTTCGCGCAGCTGCGAGATCTGGTCATCAACGCGCCGAGCCGGTTGGACGCGATGACCCAGCAGATGGTCGACCTGACCGCACGACTGGAAACGTCGCAGCAGGCGTTGACCGCGCTGCACAACCAATTCGCCGATACCGCACTGGCTTCCGTGGCCGGCAATGTCGACACCGCCAGGCAGCGAATCGCCTTCGCCGACCAGAACATCACGGCCGGCCGCAATTTGGTGTCACGGCCCGCCGACCGCCAAACCGGTCTCGTCGATTCGGTCCGGGCGGCGGAGTCGGCGCTGGGCCAGGCGCGGACGTTGCTCGACGCGGTGGACAGCGCGGCGACGGACATCAACCGTGCGGTCGCCACCCTGCCGTCGGCCATCGCCGACATCCAGAACGGCATCAAGGCCGCAGGCGATCAACTGGCCCAAGGTGACATCAACAAGGCCGACGACCTCGGCCGCGCGCGCGACGCCGCAGTCAAGGCCGTCGCCGACGCGCAGAGCAACGGGACCGCAGATCCGTTGGGCGCGTTCACCAAACTCACTCAGGCCGACGCCGACCTGGACCGCCTGCTGGCCAGCGTCGCAGAGGAACGGGAGGCGGCACAGAGGCTCAGCCGCGCATTCGACCAGGCGCTGTTCAGCGCGCAGTCCCGGGTGCGGGCCGTGTCCGACTACATCGACGTCCGCCGCGGCAGCATCGGTTCGGAGGCGCGCACCCGGCTCGCCGAAGCGGTGCGGCAGCTGCAGGCCGCGGAGGACAAGCGCGAGACAAACCTCACCGAGGCGATCGCCCACGCGAACGGCGCGGCGATGCTGGCGTCGCAGGCGCAGTCGATCGCAAGCGCCGACGCTCAGTCTGCGCAGCGCTCGTACACCGGCCGTTACGGCAGCACCAGCGGGTCCAACATGGGTGCGGTGCTGGGCGGCATCATCCTCGGGAACATCCTGAGCGGTTCGATGCGCGGAGGGCTGGGCGGCAGCATGGGGGGCGGATGGAGCCCGACGTCATACGGCGGCTCCGGTTCGTGGAGCGGTGGAGGCGGTCGCTTCTAAGCATCTTCTCGCGAGCGTGCGTGTCTGCGGGCAACACGCCGGGTATTTTCACGAGTTTGCGCACGCTCACGCAGCGCGTTGAAGCTCTATCTCGATGCGGCGCACCATATCCCAGGGTCGCCCTCGCACGTCGTCCGACACGATCGATACCAGCGTCCAGGCCATCTCCTGCAGAGCTGCCCGCTTTTGACGGTCTCGCCGAAACCGGTCCGGGGCACTGTGCCAGTCGAACCCGTCGTACTCGACCGCGACCCGCCGGTCCGGCCAGGCGAAATCCACCCGCCACGTCCGTCGACTGCGGTCGACGATCTCATACTGGAGTACCGGCGGCGGCAACCCGCCGTCGCGCATGACCAAGCGGGCCTCACTTTCCATCGGCGATTCGGCCAGTTCGGAGGCCAACGGAATCAGCTCACGCACATTCACAATTCCCCGCCTGCCAGCGTGCAGCGCGGCCACTGTGCTCAGCCGTCGACGATCGCAGGTGCCACTCCGGAGAGCGGCGTCGAGGGTAGCGAGTGCCCGCGGACGACGCAGAGCCCGTGCGACCTCCACAGCCGTCCACTCCGGCGTAGTCGCAGGCCGTCCGTCGATCTCGGTCACCGGCGCCCCGTCGCGGCGGTGTACGACGAGGCCATCGGAGTTGCGGAGTTGATGCCCAACCGGATTCAGGACATGCAGGTCCACTTCATCTTCGGTGTCGAATCCATACGCCGCCGCCGCGGTTCCAAGGCAGATCGCGACCGGCTCCCCCGCCCGCAGGTCCAATCCATGCAACCGCGTGACCGTGTCGGGTTCGTCGTGCGCATACACGCCGGGCCAGACCTTGATCAGGTCGCCGCGACGGATTCTGATGTCGAGCTGACTTCTGCTGAGGTGCATGAGCAGCTGAGCGGTCGTGGCCACACCGCGCTGCGCGTTGAAAACGGCGTCGAGATCGCCAGGCATGGCGATGATCGTCGATCACGTGCGGGCGTTCATGGGTGCACACAGACGCGGGATGTGGATGGATCGCGAACTGTGGACAGATCACTTGCCGCGAGCGTGCGCAAACTCCCGAAAAATGTCGGCGTGTCGGCCGCAGACACGCACGCTCGCCGGGTGGGTGGGGGGTGCACGGGTGCTGAGGGTGCTACGGGTGCTGGGGTTGCTCGGGCTAGGCGCCCTTGAGGCGGACGGCCAGGTAGTCGGAGACGGCGTCGATGCCGATCCGCTCCTGCGACATCGCGTCGCGCTCGCGGATCGTCACCGCCTGGTCGTCGAGCGTGTCGAAGTCCACCGTCACACAGAACGGTGTGCCGATTTCGTCCTGGCGGCGATAGCGCCGTCCGATCGCGCCGGCGTCGTCGAATTCGACGTTCCACGACTTGCGCAGTTCCGCGGCGAGGTCACGCGCCTTGGGCGACAAGTCCTCATGGCGCGACAGCGGCAGCACGGCCGCTTTGACCGGAGACAGCCTCGGGTCCAGCCGCAGCACGGTGCGCTTGTCGACGCCGCCCTTGGCGTTGGGCGCCTCGTCCTCGGCGTACGCGTCGACGAGGAACGCCATGAACGACCGCGTCAGCCCGGCCGCCGGCTCGATCACATACGGCACGTAGCGCGTATCGGTGGCCTGGTCGTAGAACGACAGGTCGACACCGGAATGCTTTGAGTGCGTGGACAAGTCGAAGTCAGTGCGGTTGGCGACACCCTCGAGCTCGCCCCATGGGTTGCCCTGGAACCCGAACTTGTACTCGATGTCGACCGTGCGGTCGGAGTAGTGCGACAGCTTGTCCTTCGGGTGTTCGTACAGCCGCAGGTTGTCGCGATCGATACCAAGGTCGACGTACCACTGCACTCGGGTGTCGATCCAGTACTGATGCCACTTCGGGGCGGTGTCCGGTTCGACGAAGAACTCCATCTCCATCTGCTCGAACTCGCGAGTGCGAAAGATGAAGTTGCCGGGCGTGATCTCGTTGCGGAAGCTCTTGCCGATCTGGCCGATGCCGAACGGCGGCTTGCGTCGCGCCGTCGTGACGACGTTGGCGAAGTTGACGAAGATGCCCTGTGCGGTCTCGGGCCGCAGGTAGTGCAGACCCTCCTCGGTTTCGATCGGGCCGAGGTACGTCTTGAGCATCATGTTGAAGTCGCGGGGCTCGGTCCACTGACCCTTGGTGCCGCAGTCCGGGCACGCGATCTCGGACATCGGCACCGACTCCGGATCCTCGATCCCCTTCTTTTCCGCGTAGGCCTCCTGCAGATGGTCCTGCCGATGTCGCTTGTGGCAGTTCAGGCATTCGACCAGAGGATCGTTGAACACCTCGACGTGGCCAGAGGCCACCCACACCTCACGCGGCAGGATGATCGCGCTGTCGAGGCCGACGACGTCGTCGCGGCTGGTGACCACGGACCGCCACCACTGCCGCTTGATGTTCTCCTTGAGCTCGACACCCAAAGGCCCGTAGTCCCAAGCAGACTTCGTGCCGCCATAGATCTCGCCGGACTGATAGACCAAACCGCGGCGCTTGGCCAGATTCGCAACGGTGTCGATGATGGACGCCACGGGTCAACAGCGTAACGATGCAATTGTCGGGCCTCACGATGCCGTTGACATGCGCGATCGTGCATGTATCGTTGCGGACATAATGAAAACGGTTTCCACCTTGGCTGGACACGTTGACGACCGCCACCAACACGGCGACGCCCCGCTGCCGGAATCGCCGCCTCGGGAAGTCCTCGACACCGCGGGCGACCTGTTGCGCGCGCTGGCCGCGCCGGTACGGATCGCGCTCGTGCTGCAGCTGCGTGAATCGGCGCGCTGCGTGCACGAACTCGTCGATTCGCTCGGGGTGCCGCAGCCGTTGGTGAGCCAGCACCTTCGCATCCTCAAGGCCGCGGGTGTCGTGGCGGGCGAGCGGTCCGGCCGCGAGGTGCTCTACCGCCTCGTCGATCACCACCTCGCTCACATCGTGGTCGCGGCGGTCACCCACGCCGCGGAGGACGGCGAGTGAGCGCCGCGCCCGGCGTGCGCTCCACCAGGCAGCGCGCGGCGATTTCCGCGCTGCTGGAGAATCTCGACGATTTTCGGTCAGCACAGGAGCTGCACGACGAACTGCGGCACCGCGGCGAAGGCATCGGCCTGACCACCGTGTACCGCACCCTGCAGTCGATGGCGGCCGCCGGCCTGGTCGACACGCTGCGCACCGACACCGGCGAGTCGGTCTACCGACGCTGCTCGGAGCATCACCATCACCACCTGGTCTGCCGGGTATGTGGCTCCACGGTCGAGGTCCAGGGCGGTCACGTCGAGACATGGGCGGCAGACATCGCCCGCGAGCACGGCTTCTCGGATGTCAGCCACACGATCGAGATCTTCGGCCTGTGCGGCGACTGCTCAGCCGCGCGTTGATCAGCCGTTCGAGTCGCCGACCAACTGACGGCGCAGGTCGGCGCCTGCACTGAGCACCATCACGAGAAGAGTCTGCAGCGCCTCGTCGGTCAGGCCGCTGCCCGGAAAGTTGTAGCGCAGGGTCACATCGGCGATACCGTCGCCGCCGACCTGTTCGGCCAGTGACACCGTGCCCAGCAGGGTGTCGTGCGCGAGTTGCGCGACCTTGTCACGGATCTCGTGGTCCAGCGGCAGGTCCCAGGCCAAGATCTGCGTCAGCGACACCATGTCCAGGCCCTCGCCGATCGACACCACCCGCAACGAAGCGATCGTGTGGTCGTGGTGCACGGTGAGCGCGCCGTCGTCCTCCTGCTCGTAGGCCAGCACGCCGTCGAGGACCGCGGGGAATCGGTCCTTGAGCTCCATCACGCCCTACCGAAGCGGCGGTTGCGGCTGACGTACTCCTCGCACGCCTCCCACAGATCGCGGCGGTCATAGTCCGGCCAGAGCTTGTCCTGGAACACGTATTCGGCGTACGCCGCCTGCCAGAGCAGGAAGTTGCTGGCCCGCTGCTCCCCCGACGTCCTGATGAACAGGTCGACGTCGGGGATGTCGGCACGGTGCAGATGCTTGGCGAACGTCGCCTCGGTGATCCGGTTGGCATTGAGCTTTCCGTCCGCGGCCTCCTGCGCGAGCTCGCGTGCGGCCTCGACGATTTCGGTGCGACCGCCGTAGTTGACGCAGTAGTTGATCGTGATGACGTCGTTTCCGACCGTCATCTGCTCGGCGATGTCGAACTCCTTGATGACGCTGCGCCACATGCGGGGGCGCGAGCCCACCCACCGCATCCGCACACCCATGTCGTTGAGGTTCTCCCGCCGACGCCGGACGACCTCACGGTTGAACCCCATCAGGAAGCGGACCTCTTCGGTGCTGCGCTTCCAGTTCTCCGTGGAGAATGCATACACCGTCAGGTGCTTGATGCCGATTTCGATTGCGCCACAAGTGATGTCGATCAGCACCGCCTCACCCATCTTGTGCCCCTCGGTGCGGTGCAGTCCGCGCTGGGTGGCCCACCGGCCGTTGCCGTCCATGACGACAGCGACGTGTTTGGGCACCTGGTCGGCGGGGATCTTCGGCGCGGCGGCCTTGGAGGTGTGCTGGGGTGGGCGCGCGAACCTGCCGTTGCTATGCGGAGGCAATGCCGGAAAGACGACCGGCCACGTCGACTTGTCAGGGAACGTCGGGTAGTCGTCAGGCGCCTGAGGCAGCTGTGGGTAGGTGGTCTTGGCTGCCCGTTTCATCACCACGGGTGACATCCTGCCCGAACAGCGAGACGCGGTGGTCGGCGACCGCGCGATCGACCCGGTATACGCGTTCGACCAGCGGCAATGTGCGGAGCTGACGCTCGAGGTGCCACTGCAGATGCGCGGCTACCAGCCCGCTGGCCTGGTTGCGGTGCGACTGCTGCGACGTCTGCGCGGCGTCCCAGTCACCCTCGTAGAGCGCGGACATCAGGTCGACCACGGCCTGCGGCGGTGTGGTCGACCCGGACGGCCTGCAGTGCATACACACGCTGCCACCTGCGGCGATGTGGAATGCCCTGTGCGGACCCGGGGCGGCGCAGCGGGCGCACTCGGTGAGCGCGGGCGCCCATCCCGCGATGCCCATGGCGCGCAGCAGGTAGGCGTCCAGCACGAGTTCCCACGGGCGGCCGCCGTCGGCCACCGCCCGCAGCGCACCGACGGTCAGCCGGTGCAGCTCGGGTACGGGGGCACGCTCCTCACCCGCCAGTCGCTCGGCGGTTTCCAGCATGGCGCACGCGCAGGTGTAGCGGCCGTAGTCGCTGACGATGTCGGCGGCGAACGCATCGATGGCCTGCACCTGGGTGACGATGTCGAGATTCCGGCCTGGGTGCAGCTGAACGTCGATGTGCGCAAACGGCTCCAGCCGGGAACCGAACTTGCTGCGGGTACGCCGAACTCCCTTGGCCACGGCGCGGACCAACCCGTGCTCACGGGTGAGCAGCGTGACGATCCGGTCGGCCTCGCCGAGCTTGTGCTGGCGCAGCACCACCGCACGGTCCCGGTACAGGCGCATCCGACCAGTTTCTCACCGTGTTCTGACAAGGCCGGTAGGCAGCGCCGGGATACTCTCGATATTGATGGCACTGCCTCCCACGCCACCCGCATCGTCAGCGTCCAAATCCTCCCTGCCCACCCTTGTCGGCCTGCTGTATCGGCTGGCCAGCGGCAGCGTGACCTCGGTCGAGCTGGTTCGCCAGTCGCTGGACGCCATCGAGGCCAGCCAGCCGACGCTCAACGCGTTCCGGGTGGTGCTGAGGAAGCAGGCGCTCGCCGACGCCGCCAAGGCCGACCGCATGCGCGCCGCGGGCCGGCAGGCGCCGCTGCTGGGAATCCCGATAGCCGTCAAGGACGACGTCGACGTCGCCGGTGTGCCAACGATGTTCGGTGCCGCGGGCCGAGTGCGGCCGTCGGTCGCCGACGCCGAAGTGGTGCGGAGGCTGCGCACAGCGGGCGCCGTCATCGTCGGCAAGACGAACACCTGCGAGCTGGGCCAGTGGCCGTTCACCAGTGGGCCGGCCTTCGGTCACACCCGAAATCCGTGGTCTCGCAACCACACTCCGGGTGGCTCGTCGGGCGGCAGCGCCGCCGCGGTGGCGGCCGGCCTGGTCACCGCGGCGATCGGGTCGGACGGCGCCGGCAGCGTCCGGATCCCCGCGGCGTGGACCCACCTGGTCGGTATCAAGCCGCAGCGCGGCCGCATCTCCACCTGGCCGCTGCCGGAGGCGTTCAACGGCATCACCGTCAACGGCGTACTTGCCCGCACCGTCACCGACGCCGCGTTGCTGCTCGACGCCGCCTCCGGCAACGTCGACGGCGACCGGCACAAGCCGCCACCGGTGCAGGCGGCCGAGGCCGTCGGCCGCGCGCCGGGGCCGCTGAGAGTCGGGCTGTCGACCAAGTTCCCGTTCACCTTCTTCCGCCCCAGGCTGCACCCCGAGATCCGGGCCGCGCTGCATGCGGTCGGCGAACAGCTCACCGATCTCGGGCACACGATCGTCGGCGCCGACCCGCAGTACAAGGTGGGGATGTCGTGGAATTTCCTGTCCCGCTCCACGTCCGGCCTGCTGGACTGGGCGGACCGCCTCGGGCATGACGTGGAGCTGGACCGCCGCACCGTCGGCAACCTTCGGATGGGCCGGCTGCTGTCCGAGAACGTGTTGCGCAAGGCGCGCGCCAAGGAAGCGGCCGCCCAGCGACGCATCGGCTACATCTTCAATCTCGTCGACGTGATCCTGGCGCCGACCACTGCCCTTCCGCCGCCGACGGTGAACCATTTCGACAAGCGCGGCGGCCTGTCCACCGACCGCGCGATGATCCGCGCCTGCCCGGCGACGTGGCCGTGGAATCTGCTGGGCTGGCCCTCGATCAACGTCCCGGCCGGATTCACCTCCGACGGACTCCCGATCGGTGTGCAATTAATGGGTCCCGCCGGCAGCGAGCCGCTGCTGATCTCGCTGGCCGCCGAGCTAGAGGCGGTGAGCGGGTGGGTGACCAAGCAGCCCGAGGCGTGGTGGACCGAACCGATGGGACCACCTCGGTAGCCGACCGGCCCGCGTACAGTCAGTGACCGTGACCATCAGCGACACCGCGCGGCGCTGCGCGGCCGCCATCCCGGCACTCTGCGTGCTGGCCGGCGCGATCGCGGGCACACCAGCCGCGACCGCCGATAACAAGCGGCTCAACGACGGCGTGGTCGCCAACGTCTACACAATCCAGCACCAGCACGGCTGCACCACCGACGTGAGGATCAACCCGCAGCTGCAGCTGGCGGCGCAATGGCACAGCATCGACGTGCTGAACAACCGCGCGCTCGACGGAGACATCGGCTCGGACGGGTCGACGGCGCAGGACCGCGCCGACGCGGCGGGGTTCAAGGGCGCCGTCGCCGAAACCGTCGCGATCAACCCGGCGCTGGCGATCAACGGCGTCGAGATCATGAACCAGTGGTACTACCGGCCGGATTACATGGCGATCATGTCGAACTGCGCCAACACCCAGATCGGCGTGTGGTCGGACAACAGCCTGGACCGCAGCGTCGTCGTCGCCGTGTACGGCCAGCCGGCCTAGCGCCGCCGTTTATTCTTCGCGCAAGCGCTCAGAAGCCGAGCCGGCCAAGCTGTTTGGGGTCGCGCTGCCAGTTCTTGGCGATCTTGACGTGCAGATCCAGGTACACCTTCGTGCCGAGGAGTTTCTCGATCTGCGTGCGCGCAGCCGTACCCACCTCTCGCAGCCTGGCGCCGCCCTTGCCGATGACGATGCCCTTCTGGCTGGACCGCTCGACGAACAGGTTGGCGTGCACGTCGATCAGGTCGTCACGGCCCTCCCGCGGGCTGACCTCCTCGATGACGACGGCCAGCGAGTGCGGCAGCTCGTCGCGGACACCTTCGAGCGCGGCCTCGCGGATCAGCTCGGCCATCAGGACTTCCTCGGGCTCGTCGGTCAGCTCCCCCTCTGGATAGAACGCGGGCCCGGGCGGCAGCTGGTCCACAAGCACGCCGATCAGCACGTCGACCTGCTCTCCGGACGTCGCGGACACCGGCACGATCTCGGTGTCGGGGCCGACCAGCTCGCTGACCGCCATCAGCTGCGCGGCCAGCCGATCCTTGGGCACCTTGTCGATCTTGGTGACGATCGCGACCAGCGTGGTCTTGGGCGCCACGGCGCGGATCTGCTCATAGATCCACCGGTCCCCCGTGCCGATCGACTCGTCGGCGGGGATGCACAGCCCGATGACGTCGACCTCGGAATACGTGTCGCGCACCAGATCATTGAGCCGCTGGCCCAGCAGCGTGCGTGGCCGGTGCAAGCCGGGGGTGTCGACGAGGACGATCTGGAAGTCGTCGCGGTGCACGATGCCGCGAATGGTGTGCCGCGTGGTCTGCGGGCGATTCGACGTGATCGCCACTTTGGTGCCGACCAGGGCGTTCATCAACGTCGACTTACCCGTATTCGGCCTGCCGACGAAACAGACGAAGCCGGAACGGAATTCGGTCATCGCACGGTTCCGGCCCGATCGGTGACGATGATCGTGGCGTCGCCGGACAGCTCCCGCACCGCAGCGACACCGGCGTCATCGGCGGACCCACCGACCAACACCGCGGCCTCGAGACCCGTCGCACCACTCGACACGGCGGCGGCCACCGCCGCCTGCAGCGCGGTCAGCGTGAGCGCGTCGAGCGTCACCGGCGCCCCCGCGTATGTGCGGCCATCCTGATCACGCACGGCCGCACCACTTCCCGCCTCCGCGCGGCCCATCGCGCCGCGGGCCAGCACCACCAACTTGACGTCCTCGGCCTCGAGCTCAGTCATTGTCATCTTTCTGCTCGGGCTCGGTGGGGCTGACGAGGACCGTGCCGATCCGCACCCGGCCACGATGGTCACGCCCGCCCTCGGCGCGCAGTTGCAGCCCGTCCCAGGTGACTTCGGCGCCCGGCAGCGGGACGCGCCCGAGCTCGAGAGCCAGCAGGCCACCGACCGTGTCGACGTCCATGTCCTCGTCGAACTCGATGTCGTACAGCTCGCTGAGGTCCTCGATCGGCAGCCGGGCCGACACCCGATAACGCTTGTCCCCCAGTTCTTCCACCGGGGCGACCTCGTCGGTGTCGTACTCGTCGGCGATTTCGCCGACGATCTCCTCGAGCACGTCCTCGATGGTGACCAGACCGGCGATCGCGCCGTACTCGTCGACCAGCAGCGCCATGTGGTTGCGGTCGCGCTGCATTTCGCGCAGCAGCGCGTCCAGCGGCTTGGAGTCGGGCACGAACACGGCCTGGCGCATCACGTCCGACACCTTCGTGTCGCGGCCACCGTTGTTCGAGTAGTAGGTGCGCTGAACGAGGTCCTTCAGGTAGACGACGCCGACCACATCGTCGACGTTCTCCCCGATCACCGGGATGCGGGAATGCCCGCTGCGCACTGCCAGCGACGTCGCCTGGCCCGCCGTCTTGTCATTCTCGATCCAGACCATCTCGGTGCGCGGCACCATCACTTCACGCGCGGGAGTGTCGCCGAGTTCGAACACCGATTGGATCATCCTCCGCTCGTCGTCGGCGACGACGCCGCGCTGCTGGGCCAGGTCGACGACCTCGCGCAGCTCGATCTCCGAGGCGAACGGCCCGTTGCGGAACCCCCGCCCGGGCGTCAGCGCGTTACCGATCAGCACCAGCAACCGGCTGATCGGTGTCAACAGAACCGAAATCGCCTGCAGGGGAAGGGCCGCCCCGAGCGCGATCGTGTAGGCGTTCTGCCTGCCGATGGTCCGCGGTCCCACGCCGATCACCACGAAGCTGACGACGACCATGATCGCCGCGGCAGCGATAAGGCCCCAGTCCAGGCCGAGGTGCTCGTAGAGGTAGTCGACCAGTAGTGCCGTCGCGGTGATCTCGCATGCGATCCGAAGCAGCACAACAAGATTGATGTAGCGCGGTCGCTCGGTGATCACGCGGGCCAGCCGGACCGCACCGGGCCGCTCGTCGCGCACGAGCTCTTCGACACGGGCGATCGATACCGTACTGATGGCAGCATCGATGGCCGCGAACAGGCCACCAATACCGATCAGCGCGATCGCGCCGATCAGCGAACCAAGGCCGGTCACGATTCGTCGAAGAAACGAGACTTGTCCAACAGCCGCCGATCCTTCTCGGTCTGGCGGTCCTGGTGGTACGACTCGACCTGATCGGCCACCCACTCCTCGAGCAGTTGGCGCTGAAGGGCGAACATCTCTTTCTCTTCGCCGGGCTCGGCGTGATCGTAGCCAAGCAGATGAAGCACACCGTGAACCGTCAGCAGGGCCAATTCCTGGCCCAGCGTGTGCCCGGCCGCAGACGCCTGATCGGCAGCGAACTGCGGACACAGCACGATGTCGCCGAGCATCGCCGGACCCGGCTCCGGCGCGTCGGGCCGACCGCCGGGCTCGAGCTCGTCCATCGGGAAGCTCATCACATCGGTGGGACCCGGCAGGTCCATCCAGCGCATGTGGAGATCGGCCATCGCGGCGGTGTCGAGCAGGACCATCGAAAGCTCAGCCGCGGGATGAACTTTCATCTTCCTGATGACAAACCGGGCGACACTGACCAGTTCGTCTTCGGAGACGTCGAGGCCCGACTCGTTGGAAACCTCAATGCTCATCGGTGCCCTACCGCCGCGGACGGCTGCCCGAGGCACGCCGCTCAGCCCTATTCATCAGCCCGGGCTCCTCGGACTTGGCGTAGGCGTCGACGATGTCGGCGACCAGCCGATGCCGCACGACGTCGGCGCTGCTGAGTTCGGCGAAGTGGATGTCCTCGATGCCGTCAAGGACGCGCATCGCGTTGCGCAATCCCGATGCGGCGCCGCCGGGCAAGTCGACCTGTGTGATGTCGCCGGTGACAACGATCTTCGACCCGAACCCGAGCCGGGTCAGGAACATCTTCATCTGCTCGCCGGTGGTGTTCTGCGCCTCGTCGAGAATGATGAACGCATCTGAAATCGTTCTGCCCCGCATGTACGCCAGCGGCGCCACCTCGATCACCCCGGCGCTCATCAGCTTCGGGATCAGCTCTGGATCCATCATGTCGTGCAGGGCGTCATAAAGCGGCCGCAGATACGGATCGATCTTCTCGCTCAGTGTGCCGGGCAGAAAGCCAAGGCGCTCACCGGCTTCCACCGCAGGACGGGTGAGGATGATGCGAGACACCTGCTTGGTCTGCAGAGCGCGTACAGCCTTGGCCATTGCCAGATAGGTCTTGCCTGTGCCTGCCGGTCCGATGGCGAACACGATGGTGTGCGCGTCGATGGCGTCCACATATCGCTTCTGGTTCAGCGTCTTTGGCCGGATCGTCTTGCCGCGCCGCGACAGGATGTCGAGCGTGAGCACCTCGGCGGGCGACTCACCCTCGGCGCCGGTGAGCATTGCGACGCTGTGCCGCACCACCTCTGCAGTCAGGGGCTGGCCGCTGGCCGCGATCGCGATCAGTTCGGAAATCACCCGCTCGGCCAGCGCCACATCGGCAGGCTCGCCGGACAGCGAGAGCACGTTGCCACGCGCATGGATATCGGCGGCCAGGATGTGCTCGAGTGCGCGCAGATTCCCGTCAGCGGAACCCAGCAGGCCCACGACGAGGTCGGGCGGAACATTGATGCTGCTGCGGACGGGTGTGGCCGAGTCAGCGTTGGTCTCGCTGGGCGTCACGTGGGGTTTTCTGCCTACTTTCTGGGTTTTGGCCTGTTCGGTTGTAGCTGAATACCCAGTTTACCGCCGCCTGCCGACCAGCCACTAGCGCCAGCGCGGTGTCAACACGCCAAGGGCGCCAAGCGCAACGGCGGCGGCAGTGGAGGTTCTCAACACAGTCGGCCCGAGGCGCACCGGCATCGCACCCGCATCAGACAACGCGGCAATTTCGTCGTCGGCGATACCGCCCTCCGGTCCCACCAGCAGCATCAACGAATCCGATTGCGCCAGAGCCAGTTCCGTCACCGGTGCGGTGGCCGATTCATGCAGCGCAAGCACCGTCGTTCCTGCGGCCACGGCGCCGCGCACCTCGGTCACCAGCGCGTCGGTCGACAGCACCCCGGTGACGGTAGGGATGTGCGGACGTCGAGACTGGCGGGCGGCCGACCGGGCCACCGCGCGCCATCGCCGCAGCCCCTTGTCGGCACGGCCGCCGTCCCAGCGCGCCACGCAGCGCGCCGCCTGCCAGGCCACGAAGGCATCCGCGCCGGCCTCGGTGGCCAGCTCGACAGCCAGTTCGGAACGGTCGGACTTCGGCAACGCCTGCACGACGGTGACCGGCGGGGAGGGCGGCTCGACGGTCCAGCGGCTCAGCACGCGCGCCGACAGTCGCCCCTTGCCGACCTCTTCGATGACACAGTGCGCCATCGCGCCGGCGCCGTCGCCGAGGTCGAGCTCTTCACCCACCCTGATCCGACGTACGTTGGCCGCGTGGAAGCCTTCGTCGCCGTCGACGGTCGCGAGCTCGCCGACGGCGTGCAGCGTGTCGACGTAGAAGAGCGCCCCCGACATGGCCGCGGCTAGCGGCCGGTGAAGGTTTCGCGCAGCCTGCTGAACAGCCCGCCTGCGCCGTTGCTCGCCTGGGTGGACTTCACCTCGGCGGCATCTCGGGTGCGGTGTTCCTTCAGATTGCGCAGCATCTCGATGTCCTGGTGGTCGAGTCGGGACGGGACCACCACTTCGATGTGTGCATGCAGGTCGCCGCGCACCCCGGACCGCAGATGCGGCATGCCGTGGCCGCGAAGCGTGCTCACCGACCCCGGCTGGGTGCCCGCGGGGATGGTGATCTCGGTCGGCCCGTCCAGGATCGCGTCGACGGTGACTGTGGTGCCCAACGCCGCGTCGACCATCGGCACCGAGATCGTGAAGTGCAGGTCGTCGCTGTCGCGGACGAACGTGTCGTGCGGCGTTTCATGGACCTCGACGTAGAGGTCGCCCGCCGGTCCACCACCCGGCCCGACCTCGCCCTGGGCGGCCAGCCGCACCCGCATGCCGTTCCCGACGCCTGCCGGGATCTTCACGCTGATCTCGCGTCGGGCCCGGACCCGGCCGTCGCCGCCGCAGCGGTGACACGGGTCGAGGATGACCTCGCCGACTCCGCCGCAGACAGGGCAGGGCCGCGACGTCATGACCTGGCCGAGCAGCGAACGCTGGACGGTCTGGATCTCGCCCTGGCCACCGCAGGTGTCACAGGTCGATGGCTTGGACTTGCCGTGGGTGCCCTTGCCCTGGCACAGGTCGCACAGCACGGCGGTGTCGACGGTGACCTGCTTGGTCACCCCCGTCGCACAGTCGTTGAGGTCGAGCCGCATCCGCAGCAGAGAGTCGGCGCCGGGGCGGACCCGGCCGATCGGCCCGCGAGAGCCGGAGCCACCACCGAAGAAGGCCTCGAAGACGTCGCCGAGCCCGCCGAACCCGCCGAAGCCGTTGCCCGCCGCGGCCGCCGACTCCATGGGGTCGCCGCCGAGGTCGACGACCCGTCGCTTCTCCGGGTCGCTGAGTACTTCGTAGGCGACGCTGATCTCCTGGAAGAGTGCCTGCGCCTTCTCGTCGGGGTTGATGTCGGGGTGCAGTTCGCGGGCGAGCTTGCGGTAGGCGCGCTTGATCTCCGAATCACTCGCGCCCTTGCTCACCCCGAGCAGGCCGTAATAGTCGCGTGCCACTCCCTGACCTTCCCTACCGCTGACCGCGGCTTTACCGGCTGCCTAGAACTTCGCCTATGTACAAAGCAACCGCTGCGACATTAGCGATAGTTCCCGGATAGTCCATTCGAGTGGGCCCGAGCACACCCATGCCGCCGTATACCTTTCCCATACTGCCGTAGGCGGTGCTGACCACCGAGGTACCGACCATCTCCTCGGCCTCCGTCTCGTGTCCGATACGCACGGTGACCTTGCCTGCCTCCTGCTGTGCGGCCAGCAGTCGCAGCACCACGACCTGCTCCTCGAGTGCTTCCAGGACCGGCCGCAACGTCCCGCCGAAGTCGGCGGTGTTGCGGGTCAGGTTGGCGGTGCCGCCAAGCAGCAGCCGCTCCTCGCTGTGTTCGACGAGCGACTCCAGCAGGACCGTTGCGGACCGGCCGATCGCGTCGCCCAGGCCGCCGGTGCCGTCCAGGTGGGCGGCCAGGTCCGCCACCGCGACCGACGCGGCCGCCAGTTGCTTGCTTTCCATCGCCTGGCTGAGCATTTCGCGCAGCTGACCGACCTGGTGGTCGTCGATGGTGTCGCCGAGCTCGACGATGCGCTGGTCGACGCGGCCGGTGTCGGTGATCACCACTAGCAGCAGCCGGGCAGGCGTCAGCGCCACGACCTCGAGATGGCGGACGCTGGAGGTGGACAGCGTGGGGTATTGCACGACGGCCACCTGACGGGTCAGCTGTGCCAGCAGCCGCACTGCGCGGCGCAGCACGTCGTCGAGGTCGACGCCGGTCTCCAGGAACTTCAGGATCGCGGTCCGCTCGGACGTCGACAGCGGCTTGATGTCCTCGAGCCGGTCGACGAACTCGCGGTAGCCCTTCTCGGTGGGCACGCGGCCCGAGCTGGTGTGCGGCTGGGTGATGTAGCCCTCGGCCTCCAGGACCGCCATGTCGTTGCGCACGGTGGCGCTGGACACGCCCAGGTTGTGCCGTTCGACGAGCGACTTTGAGCCGATCGGCTCCTTCGTCGAGACGAAGTCGGCGACGATGGCGCGCAACACCGCGAACCGGCGGTCATCGGCACTACCCATTTGTTCACCTCCCACTTGCGTCCATTTTACGGTTACCAGCAGCGGCAACGCCGCGCGCAGCTGTTCGCGTGGCGGATCAGCCCGTAGCGACTAGCCTCTGTTCATGGTGAAGCCGTCGCCACGCGGCACAAATCGAAGGACTTCTGGCCGGTGATCTTCAAGGGCGTTCTCGATGGCAAGCCCTACCCCAATCATGGTTTGACGTATCGGCAGTGGGCACAGATACCGCCACGGCAGATCCGTCTCGACGAGCTGGTGACCACCACGACGGTGCTGCAGCTCGACCGCCTGCTGTCCGAGGACTCCACCTTCTACGGCGACCTGTTCCCGCATGCCGTGCGCTGGCGTGGCGTCATCTATCTCGAGGACGGACTGCATCGGGCCGTGCGGGCCGCGCTGCGGAACCGGACGATTCTGCATGCCCGAGTGTTCGACATGGACACCCCGCTCGACCACCAGATGTAGACCAGACGCAGCGACGACCCGATCCTCGGACCTTGCGGTTCTCCGACGATCTGGTTTAGCAGATCGGTCGCTGGAAGGGTCGGCGGCATCGCCCGTGGGCCGTGACGGCCTTCGCGAATTGCGTCGAGGGGACGCCTAAGCCGGCTCGTTCGAAAGTGGATACAGATTAGGAAGATTGACCACGATGGCCTCTTGCGTGCTGCGTGCGATCACGATCACCGCGGGCTCGCTGCGGTCAGGGTTCTCTTCGCGATGCGGGACGTATGGTGGCACGAAGATGTAGTCGCCGGGCGCGGTGGCGACGCGAACTTCCTGTACGCCATCGTGGAATACGAACACCGGGTGGCCGCTTCGAACGAAGATCGCCGTTTCGGAGTCACCATGATGATGGTTGTCCGACAACGTCTCCGGCGACACCGTCGTCTCACCCATCCAGATCTTTTCCGAACCGACTGACGCACCACTGATCGCGGCAAATCGTTGCATGCCATCGGTTTGGGCAGTGTCGGCGCTGAGGTCTGCGGCTCTGATGTGGTGGACGCGCGTACGCGATGAGGTACTGACGTGCTGGGTATTCGTCGCGGTCAAGTGAGGGTGGAAGCCGTCGGTGGTGCTCATCAAGCGTCGCCTCTTTCTGGGTGGGCCGCCCTCATTCGACCATGTTGCGTCGGATCGACCGAGATGCGCTTTAAGTCGCACGTTATTACCGCTAGCAGGTACCGATGAAGTGACGCTGGCATGGGGCGTGGTTGGCCGCTAGCGCCGACGACACAGCCAACCGGAGCAGTAATCCTTCAGACATGGGTCAGACCGAGCACGACGACCGATGATCCGTCGAAATTAGGAGCTGGGCTGATGACCGCCATGCACTCGTTCGCCGAGACCATGCGTCCCGACATCCCGACCGCCGAATCGTCCGCAATACGGGAACCTCTGGCAGCGCGGAAGATGCTGGGGCTGGCCGATCTCCCGACCGTCGTCGCCCTCGGGCCGTTCGACGATCTAACGCAATCCGAAAACCTGGCCGCGGCCTTCACCGCCGTGCGGCGGTTCTGTATGGCGCAGCTGGTATTGCTTGGAGCACACGACCGGCGGACAGAGGCGATACGCCGTGGCATCGGACTCGGCGCCGAGGAAAGAGTTCATGTTGTCGACGCCACCCGCGGACCGCGATGGTCGCATCTCATCGCCGCCGCCGATCTCGTGGTGTTGAACCCCACTTCGGGAGCGACATGCCTGCTGGATGTGCTGGCAGCCGGCCGCGCCGTTGTTGCGCCCGCGGACCCGGTGACCGTGCGGCTCGTTGTGCCATCGAGCGCAGGACTGGTGTACCGATCCGGAGATTTGGCAGGCATGACGGCGGCGATGGCACGGATCCTGACCAACGTGAGCCTGCGTTGCGGAATGGCAACTCGCGCTAAGGAAGTCGCGAGGCGCCATCAGCTGCACTGGATGGGAGGCAGCGATCATGAATAGGCTGCTCGCGCCCCTGTTGTTGCGTATTGCAGAAATGCTCGACGAAAACCTGCTGACGGTGCCCGATGTCGACGAAGAAACGCCCGCACCATACGCTCACCGCCCATCCGACGCAGGAGAGGCATGACGATGACCGATACAGATGACGGCCTTAAAGCGCGAACGGGTGCCAGGCTACGAGGAGGCGGGTGAACCGCCCAAGGTTCTCGTTCGTCTTCTCAAGTGAGAAACCGTGACGACGGAGTCATGGCGCGTGTTGATTAATCGCCGCGGGAGTTAATTCTGTCGAAATCGTTTGTACGTGAGCTAACTGCCGCGCCACCGCTGGTGCTACTGCATCCGCTGGGCTCGACGGGAGCGATGTCATGGGCCCCACTCACCGAATCGCTTCGGGGTGCGGGCTATCGCGTCGCCACCCCAGACCTGCCAGGGCACGGAACCTGCCGCGACACACCGTTTACGTGGGAGAACGCCAGGGTCACGATCCGTGCCGCAGTCGAACAGTTCGCGCCGGAGAAGCCCGTCCTTATCGGCCATTCCCTGGGAGCGGCGACCGCCATGTACGCCGCCCAGCGTGATTCGAATCACTTTGGCGGGCTGCTGCTCAGCGGCGCGGGGGCATGTTGGAACGACAGGTACATCAAGTACGGGTTTCCGGTGGCGGTGGCCGTCGGAGCGCTCTCGGCAGCGGTCGGCCGTCGCGAATTACTCGCTCACGCCGCAGGCATACGCGGTCGTCAAATCCTCACAGCCGCCCGCAGCGCCGATATCGCGCCTGCCCAACTATGGTGGGCTGCAAGGCAATTAATGCGATTCGATGTGCGCGACACACCTCCGCCGCCGATACCGTGCGGTGTCATCGTGCTCACCGACGACCGGCGGATGCCGCCAGGGCTGCAGCGGGCCCTCGCCAGGTATCTGGGCTGTCCAAGCGTCGATGTCGCCGCGGATCATGATGCACCGGTACGCGAGACCGCCCGGTTCTGCCACGGCGTGCAGACCGCGCTGGCGCTGCTCGGCGGCGACGACACGGGCGATCCCCTGTTTCCTCGTTGGGCGGCTCTGGTCGGCCAACAGAATGGGAAAGACCGCCAATGAACACACAGTTCAAAGACATCCACGACGCGGTTGTTATCGGGGCGGGCCCATCAGGTCTCGCTGTCGCGCGTGAGCTAGAGCACAAGCACGGCCTCGAGACCCTCGTCCTCGACCGCGCAGCGGCGCCGGCCGTCTCGTGGCGCACGCGTTACGACAACTTCCGCCTCAACACCACCGGGTTCTTGTCGCATCTTCCTGGACAGCGGATCCCGTTGACCGCAGGCCGTTGGCCGACGCGGGAGGACATGGTTCGCTACTTCGACAACTACGTGCGCCGGCAGAACATCACGCTCGCGCTGGGCTGTGAAGTCAACGGAATCGTCCCCGCTTCGGGCGGCTGGCGACTCGACACATCGTCAGGGGAAATTCGCACTCGGGCAATGGTTCTCGCCACGGGCAATTACCGCATGCCCAACATTCCTGCGTGGCCGGGTCTGAGTCAGTTCATCGGCGAGGTGGTTCACTCCGGCAATTTCACAAACGCCTGGCCGTACCGCGGCCGCGACGTTCTCGTCGTCGGCGCAGGAAATTCGGCCGCCGACATCGCCGTCCAGCTCGCCAACAATGGCGCCCGCCGGATCTGGCTTGCGGTTCGCACACCCCCGCATCTCGTACGGCGCGCCATCGGACCGCTTCCGTCGGACATCCTCCTCGAGCTGTTCGCCTGGGCGCCGGCCAAGGCGGTCGATCCGATCATCGGGCTCTCCGAGCGCCTGATGTGGGGTGACCTGTCGGCGTACGGCTTCAACCGGCCGCCGGCGGGGTTGAAAGCGACGGTGGAACGGACAGGCCGCATTCCGACGCTGGCCGACCAGCTCATCGACGCCGTACGGGCAGGCCGGGTCGAGGTCGTCCCCGCCGTGGTGGCCGTCGAACCCGATCGGGTGATCCTCGCCGACGGCAGCGGCATACCCGCGGCGATGATCATCGCGGCTACCGGCTTCAGCACGGATCTCGACGGTTTGGTCGGCCACCTAGGCGTCCTGGACGAACACGGCAACCTACCCGGCGGATTCGCCTCGCACATCGGCGACGGAATGTTTGCGATCGGCTACGGTATTCCGCCCAACGGCCCGCTGCGCGCAATCCGCCGCGCCGCCTCTCCTCTGGCCCGTGAGATCGCCGCGTACTTGGCGGTCGCAGCAGATGAAGTCCCTGTGACATCGACCACGCCCGGTGAACAAAGGCTGCACAACAGCCGTCTCACTTGGTAGCAGACAACGTTAAATCAAGGGGACGCAATGGTTCTGACTTCGCTCGAGAAGGTCTACTTCCGGGGCGCACCGGGATACGAGGAGGCCCGTCGGGCAACGGTATGGAACGGCCTTCTGCCTGATCGCTTTCCCGACATGATCGTGCAAGCTCACGACGCAGACGACGTCGTCGTAGCGCTCCGTTATGCGCGCGAACACGGCCACAAGGTTGGCGTGCGATCGGGCGGGCACAGCTGGGCGGCCAGTCATCTGCGCGACGGCGGATTGCTGCTCGACGTCAGTCGACTTGACCACTGCACCGTCGACACCGCAGCGATGACAGCGAACGTCGGGCCAGGAAAGGTCGCCAGTGTCTTCGCGACCGAACTCGACTCGCAAGGCCTCTTCTTCCCCTCGGGCCACTGCGAAGGCATTCGTCTCGGTGGCTTTCTGTTGCAGGGCGGATACGGCTGGAACAGTCCGGCGATCGGCCTGGCATGTGAGAGTGTTCTTGGGCTGGACGTCGTGACCGCCGACGGCGACCAGATCTATTGCGACCCCGAGAATCACCCCGACTTGTATTGGGCCGCACGCGGATCCGGGCCGGGCTTCTTCGGCGTCGTCACCTCGTTCAAACTGCGGATTCACCCGCGTCCGGCGGTGATCGGCACGTGCCTCTACATGTACCCGATCGAGTTCATCGACGAGGTTTACACCTGGGGACGCGAGATCAGTCCCCAAGTCGATAAACGGGTCGAGCTGCAGATCCTCGCTACGCGCGCCTACCCGATAGCCGGTATCGACCATCCCGCCATCACGGTCGCCTCGCCGGTCTTCGCCGAATCGGAAGAGGAGGCGACGAAAGCCCTTGCGCTGCTTGGTACCTGTCCGGTCGTCGACAAGGCGATGATCAACGTCCCCTATGCGCCGACAAACTTGGCCAGCTGGTACTCCGTCATCATGTCCAACTATCCGGAGGGGCATCGCTATATCGCCGACAACATGTTCACGTCGGCTTCCGCCGCCGAACTACTGCCTGGAATTCGCAAGATCATCGAAACGATGCCGCCGCACCCGTCGCACTTCATCCTCACGGGTTGGAACGCGTCACCGGACCGCGCGGACATGGTGTACGGCCTGGAGGACGAGATCTATATGGCCCTGTACACCGTCTGGCAGGACCCGGCCGAAGACGAGCGGTATCGCGATTGGGCCGCCTCCAACATGGCGGCGATGTCACATTTGGCGACCGGCATCGCGCTCGCCGACGAAAATCTCGGCCGCCGCCCGGCACGGTATATCACCGAGCCGAACATGGCGCGCCTGGACGAGGTGCGCTCGTCATACGATCCGGACGGTCGCTTCCATAGCTGGATGGGCCGCCCATGAAAATGGCTGTGCGGCATCGCCGTTCGGACACAGGCTCCACGAAGCGAGTGCCTGGCTCAAAGGTGCTTCGGGTTCTCGTCATCGGTGCCGGGGTGGGCGGCATCTCCATTGCTCGGGGATTACTGCGAGACGGACATGACGTCACGGTCTTCGAACAGCGACCGGATACACGGCCCGGTGGCGGTGCGGTGACCATCTGGTCCAATGGGGCGACTGTTCTGGACCAGCTGGGCGTCGATATGGATGGGGCAGGCCAGCTGCTGTCCACCGTGCAGCTCTCGACATCGACCGGGCGCCCGTTGGTCAATATCGACCTGACCACGATTGTGGACCGGCTGGGCGGAACCGTTCGGATGGTCCCGCGCCGAGTCCTGCTTGAGCGCCTGTTGGAAGGCTTTCCGGCCGACCGCATCCGATGCAATTCCCGTGCGATCGGCGCGGTCAGTACGCGAGACGGGGTGCGGATCGAGTGCGAGGACGGTAGCTCGGCTCAAGGTGATCTGTTGATCGGTGCGGATGGACTGCACTCGGTGGTTCGAGACATTGCCGGTGCACCACCGGCGAAGCCGACCGGCTGGTGCAGCTGGCAGGGGCTGATCACTCTCCCCCACATCGCCGACAAGGAAGTCGCAGTGCAGATCATCGGCGAGCACGGAAACGTCGGGCTCTGGCCGGCAGGCGGGCGCGAGCTGCAGTGGTGGTTTGATCTGCCGTGGTCGCCAGACTTCGTCAGACCGGAACACCCGATCGACATGCTCCGCTCTAACTTCACCGGATGGTCCGATTCGGTCGACCAGGTGCTGGCGATATTGACCGACGATCATCTGGCGGATTCGCCGTTCCCGCATTTTCGGCATCCGATTCCCCGCTCGCCACGCCGTGGGGCAATGACCTTGCTCGGCGACGCCGCGCACGCGATGCCGTCCATCCTCGCGCAGGGGACCAATCAGGCGCTGCTCGACACGATGGTGTTGTGCAAGGCACTTTCGGCATTCCGGAAGGGAGCCAGCAGCAACACCGGCGATCTATCGGACGCGCTGCGCTGGTACGAGAAGACCAGGCGACCAAAGGTTTCGGCGGTGTCGTGGGTGACATCGCGGCAGATGTCCCAAAGCGAATCAGTGCTGAAACCGGCCGCCATGATCTCGGACTCCATTGGCACTTGGGCGATGACGACTTTTCTCCGTTCGCTAAGCCACCGCCGGATATCCGCGGAAGTCAACCGAGAGCTGTCGAACCGGTGAGATAAAAGTGCCCCCCGCCAATTTGGCCCGCGTCGTCGAGTGGACTCGCCACCACCTGTATCGGCTCAATCAACGACTGATACCCGCGCCTGCAGCACTGTTCGAGATGATCCTCGCCGGTTGGGCATCACAGGCAATCACGGTGGCGGCCCAACTCGGCGTCGCCGACGCCCTCGCCGACGGTCCCTTGCGGATCGACGAGTTGGCGGCCCGGGTTGACGCCGACGCGGATGCATTGAGCCGGCTACTGCGGGCATTGATCAGCCGTGGCATTTTCCGGCAGCGTCGCGACGGCCGGTACGAGCTGAACTCCCTTGCCGACACCCTGCGTTGCGACGCACCGGTGTCGATGACCGCGGCGGCACGGTTCTACGGATCGCAGGAGCAGCGCGAGCGCTGGACTATGCTGGTGGATTCGATCCGAACCGGCGATGCGGTCGTCGCGGCGATGCGCGGCAAGGAAAGCTTCGACTACTTCGCCGAGAACCCTGAGCTTGCCGAACTTTTCAACCAGACCATGACGAGCATTTCGGAACTGACCGACGCAACCGTTGTTGCCGGCTACGACTTCAGCGGCTACCCGACCATCGTCGACGTCGGCGGCGGGCACGGCCCACTGCTGTCCGCCATCCTCGAGGCCACGCCTTGTTCGCAGGGCGTCCTGTACGACCTGCCGTCGGTCGTCGCGGATGCCCCCCGCCTGTTACGCAACCAGGAGGTCGCCGACCGCGTTCGCATCGCCGAGGGGTCGTTTTTTGAGTGCGTTCCACCCAGTGGTGACGCCTACATCCTGAAGAACATCCTTCACGACTGGCCGGACGAGAAGGCGCTGCAGATCCTGCGTAACGTTCGCGCGGCAGCCCGCCCGCGGGCCACTGTGTTGCTGGTAGAGCTCGTCATTCCCCGTCACAACCGTGACTTTCCGGGAAAGTGGGCGGATCTGGAGATGATGCTGAATCTGGGGGCCCGTGAACGGACCGCGGCCGAGTACCGCGACCTACTCAGTGAAGCCGGATTCCGGATGACACGGGTGGTCCAAACGGCCTCACCCCTCAGCGTGGTGGAAGCCAAGCCCGCGTAATCACAACGAGCGGAACGCAAGAACGTGATCCCGGTCGCGGATCGAGCTGCGCGGGGTCCGCCGTCGGATCGAGGTTGGCCCCGCGCGACTTTAAGGTTCGGGCCGCAGCTCGACAGGCTGGGCGGGACGGCCACCACCAAAGGAGCTACTGGCACGGTCGATTTCGCTAAAGAAGACCATGACGTCGTTTGGGTCCGTTCCTGACACCTGTAGGCGAGTCACGATCGCGGAAAGTAGCGAGCGCTTCCTGTCTTCGTCAGTCCCTGACGAGAGTTGGGCCTCGATCATCAGGACATGCCCGCTGCGAGGCGACTGCAGATCGGGATAGAGAGGGTTGATGCGCAGGTCGGGTTCTTCCAATGACATGAACCTCTGGAAGTGGTCGTCCTCAGGGTAACCAGCGCTGACGCTTGCTTCATGAATGGCGGCGGAGATTGCCTCCTTTTCTGTCACCGTTCTTCCGGAACGCATTGTGACGGTGAAAAGTGGCATTGGATCCCCGTTTTTTGGCGACTAGAAGGCGGTCTGTTCGTGGGAGCTGTTCATGCTCATGGTAGTTCAGGAGGTTGCTGATGTTCCAGCGGACCGTGTGACCTTGCGAATCATTTCAGCCGCTGATCCGTCTACGCCACCGGCACCGCGGCGGACGGGGTCGACTCCTCAATCTCACCCTCGCGCAGGCCAAGTCGGTCGTGTAGCCACACCAGGGGTTTCGGTGCCCACCAGTTCCATCTACCCAGCACGTGCATCGAGGCAGGCAGCAGCACCATCCGCACCAGCGTCGCGTCGACCAGTACGGCCAGCGTCAGGCCGAGACCGAGCATCCGCATGAACTGCACGTGAGCGCCGAACAGGGCCGCGAACGATATCGACATCACCAGGGCCGCGGCGGTTATCACCCGGCCGGTGCGAGCCAATCCCAGTGCGACACTCTTGTCATTGTCGGCACGGGTCCGACCCGATTGCAGCCAGTATTCGCGGATCCGAGATAGCAGGAAAACCTCGTAGTCCATCGACAGGCCAAAAGCGATGCAGAACAACAACACCGGGATATTGGCGACCAGAGTTCCGGTGGATGTCGTTCCGAGCGCACCAAGGTGACCGTCCTGGAAGATCCACACCAGAGCACCGAAGGCGGCGGTCAGCGACAGCATGTTGAGCACCAGCGCCTTGAGCGGTAGCACGACGCTGCCGGTCAGCAGGAACAACAGTCCGAATGTGATCACCGCGATCAGTCCGAGCACACCGGGCAGTCGTGACGTGATGGCGTCGACGCTGTCGCGGTTGGACTGCGCGATGCCGGTCAGCTCGACCGGGCGGCCGGCCGGTCCGGGCACCGCATGCAGCCGGTTTAGTTGGGATTGCGAGCTGTCGGAGAACAGCGGCACTGCGCTGCCGATGGTGAGGAACGCGCTGCCCTGCGCCACCCCTGTGGCCGCCGAGGGCGGCCCTACGCGGACGCCTGCAACGAATGTGCCAGTCGGTGCCGACACGGCCGAAACGTCTGGGACACCGGACAACTCAGCGGCGTAACGCGCCAGATCGACCGGTGTGAGGCCGCTGGCGTCGGGGACTACGGCCGTGACGGCGGTAGACGAGTTGTCGGCGAAGTCGTTGCGCAACTGGTCGCCCACCTGATGCGCCGACACCGACGTCGGCAGCACCCGGTCATCGGGGAACCCCCACTTGACCCCGAGGAAAGGTGCGCCGAGCACCAGCAGCACTGCGACAACGGCCAAACCGAGGGGCAGGGCGTGACGGATGACGAACGTCGTCGACCGGTACCAGAACTGGTCCTCGATCGGACCTCGGACAGTGTCACGCCGGTGCCGCGGGCGCCGCGCCTTTCGCCGAACATCGATGGCGTTCAGCCTGCCCCCCAGCAGCACGATGGCCGCAGGCGTGACGACAACCGCCGCCAGTGCGGCCAACGCGACAGTGGCGACACCGGCGTAGGCGAACGACTTCAGGACGTGCATCGGGAACAGGATCATTGCAGCCATCGACAGCGCAACCGTCGTCGCCGAGACCAGCACCGTGCGGCCCGCCGTCGTCATGGTGCGGATCAGTGCAGTGTTCGGTTCGGCACCGTCGGCCAATTCGTCGCGATAGCGGCTGATGATCAGCAACGTGTAGTCGATCGCCAGCGCGAGGCCCAACGCCGTGCTGAGGTTGGGCGCGAGATTCGACACATCGGTGCTGAAGGTGATGAAGCGCAGGACCGCCATCGAGCCAACGATCGCCATCAGCCCGACCGCGACGGGCAGCGCGGCCGCCAACAGCCCACCGAACACCCAGACCAGCAGGAGGAAGCTCAGCGGAACGGCGATCGACTCCATCAGCAACAGGTCGTGCTGAAGCTGCGAGGTGATCTGCGCGTTAACCGTGGCTACCCCGCCGGACCGGACGACAACGCCCGAAGCTGCGTCCGGATGATCGCGCGCCACTTGGTCGGCCAGCGTTTGGGCGGTTGTCTGCGCGACACTCTCTCCGCCGCTGAGACCGGCAACGATCAACCCGGCCCTACCGTCCTTGCTGACAAGATCCCTCGCCTCCGCCGGTGGCGCGCTCCAGGGCGACGTCACGTCGGCCACGTTCGGTGCTCGCCTCAGCTGATCCACGATGCTCAGACCAACCGCCGTGGCGGCCGGGCCGGTGGCGCTGTCCGGGGCAGTGACGGTGATCAGCATCTGCAGGTCGCCCTGGCCGAACTTGTCGGTCAGCAGGTGCGTCGCCCTGGCCGATTCCGAGTTCGGGTCCTGGAATCCACTCGAGGACAGGCTGCCAGCGACCGGGAGGCCGAAAATTCCCGCTGCCAGCGTCACCAATACGGCCGCCGCGACGATTCGCCGCGGCGCTGCGATCGCCAAAAAAGCGATTCGTTGCAGCACGTAGCGTCCTCCTTGGATCCGCGGACGCAAGATCAGCGGCAACCTGTTTTTCCGTCACCAATGAATACGAACTGCGGCATAGCGGGGTTCATGCCTGGCCGCTAAGTCGTGGCGTTTCCCGATAGCGGGGATGCCCATCGGGGGCCAGCAGGGACGACATGCCGTCGATCGGGGAACACCCTGGAATCAGGCCAAATCACGGCCACCCGATAAAGGAGCACACCATGCGAACCAAACTGACATACATCACCGCTCTGTTCGGAGCTGCGGGGGCGGCCGTGGCGGTTCTCGCCGCGCCCGTCGCGGCGGCCGCCATCCCGAACTCCTGCTCCGGGACCGAATCGGCAAACGTGTGCCACTCGCCCGGCAATGCACAGATCAACGACGCCCCTCCGGCTGTCGACTTCCATCCTTATGGCGGCATCGGACCCGCCCTCGGCATCGTGCGGTAGCCGACATGTGTGCACTCGCTGCGGCTTGCGAGTTGCCAACGTGATTTCGGCGTGATTTGTGGTGCTCTGCGCCACCGATCACGCCGAAATCCGTTATTGCGCACTGCTGCTGGCGGGTATGAACGAATTGCATTTGAGGGGAAACGCATTTGGGTGCCAGCTTTGACGACAAAGATCCGGTTCAGCGAAATCCTGGAGTGAGCCGACAAGGCCAAATCATTAAGGAGTTCCACCATGAGAATCAAACTGAACTACATCGCACCGCTGTTGGCCGCAGGAGCTGCCGCACTGGCGATCACCGTTGCGCCTATCGCTTCGGCCGCCTCGACTCCGACTCACGGGGCCTGCGACGCAGGCGTCTCGGGCAGCATTTGTGCGACTCCCGGCAACGTTGAGATCAACGACTCCCCGCCCGCCGTTAATTACGATCCCTACGGAGACGATGGCTTCCTGCTCGGCTACGGCGGTGGCTATCGCGGCGGCTTCGGCGGCGGCTTCGGCGGTGGCGGCTTCCACGGCGGCGGCGGGCACGGCCGGTAACGGTCAATGGCCGGCCCGTTGGGCCGGCCATACCTAACAACCTTCAATAACTCGAAGCGTTGTGTACCAACGATCTTCGATTCCTCCCAACCATGACTAGAAGAGAAGGAACTGCCATGACCACTTCACACCGCCTGACCGACGATCAGGTACGGGACTTCGACGCCCCATCAAGCCTGGCTCAGAACCTGCAGCGGGTCCTAGTTGACCTCATCGAATTGCATCTGCAGGGCAAGCAGGCCCATTGGAATCTCGTCGGCACCAACTTCCGTGATCTGCACCTGCAACTCGACGAAATCGTCGACATCGCACGCGAAGCCAGCGATACCATCGCCGAACGGATGCGCGCCATAAACGCCGCTCCCGATGGACGATCCGACACGGTCGCAGGGTCCACCACACTGCCGGCCTTCCCGCCCGCCGAGCAGAACACCACCGAGACAGTAGACCTCATCACCAACCGGATCTACGCCACGGTCGGCACCGTCCGTACGGTCCACGATGCCGTCGATGCCGTCGACCCAAGCACGAGTGACCTGCTGCACGAGATCATCGACTCGTTGGAAAAGCAAGCGTGGATGGTCAAATCCGAGAACCGCAAGGTCTGAGGATAAGGGACTGCGATGAGCACCCGAATTCTCGCCGTGTTGGCAGCCTGCGTTCCGGCTCGGAAAACCGTCGCCTCGGCGAGGCGTCCGTCAAGCTCGCACCGAGCGGCGTCTCGGTCGAAATTTTCGAAGGCCTGGCCGACGTCGCCCTCTACAACGAGGACATCGACCAGCCCGGGGCAGTCGCGGCCGACGACAGGCTGCGCGCCGAAGTTCAGTCGGCCGACGCGCTACTGCTCGTGACCCCTGAGTACAACGCCACGATGACTGCCGCCCTCAAGAACGCCATCGATTGGATCTCGCGTCCCTTCGGTGCAGGAGTAATCAGCGGGAAATCGGTGGCAGTGATCGGGACCTCACACGGCCAGTATGGCGGGATATGGGCGCAAGACGATGCGCGCAAGTCGGCGCGCATCGCGGGGGCAAATGTGCTCGATGACCTCAGGCTGTCGGTGCCTGAGTCAGACACCCGCTTGGCCGGCATCCATCCGGCCGACGACGAAGAGATCGCTGTCATGATGCCGGAGATTCTGAACGCGCTGGCCGCAGCCCTACGAGGCTAGGCGACCCACGCTCGGCGGGGGCTGAATCCCGGTTCGCAGGCTGCTAATAACGCCCACGACCCATGACAGGATCGATGGGAAACCGGTCAGGCTGCGCGACCCGCGGCAGCGGGCCCGACCTCGACGATGATGTGCTTGGCCAACGGCTGCATGCTCTGCTCGCTATGGTCAGAGGTGGCGCACAGCACGTTCAACTCAGGCATGTAGCCGATGACACTGCCGCGTGGCATGTTGTAGGCCACCGCGCGATAGCCGTATACCGAGCGGGTCTCCCGTCCCGGGCGAAGCTGGTGATGTCAATGAAGTCGAACTGGTCGTGGGAACGCACTGTGCCCAGCGTCAACCGTCCAGGCGGCGGTACCACATCGGGCATCGGCGCGGCAGAGAACTCCGGGTGCCCGGATGCGGTGAGGAAGACCCGCTAGCTGCTAAGCCGGGGCAACTACGACCTGGATAACTCGGCGCGTCGATCGCACCCAGTTCCTCACGCCACCCAAACGGACCTCTCGGCACGATCAATCACGGCAATCGCCACTGTGCTCGACGACGAGCACGTCTCGATCAGATTGGAGTGCAAGGTATGACGAGTAAACATGCCGTATTACGAACGGCGACAATGGCTTTGGTGGCCACCGCGGCCCTGGCCGTCGTGCCCCTGATCACATCCGGCGTCGCGAGCGCCGACCCCGGCATCGGGTGGGGCGCTCCGGGACCCGGGATTCTGCCGGGGCCCGGCCTTGGTGGGGTCGGCGGTCCGGCGTCGGGATTGGGCGTGCTGCCGGGCCTCGGCTGGGGCCTTCCCGGCGTCGGCCTTGGTGGGGTCGGCGGTCCGGCGTCGGGGCTGGGTGTGCTGCCCGGCCTGGGCTGGGGACTGCCCGGACCAGGACTTCTCTGATCCGCTAGCCGGATGTGCCGCGTCGTCGCTCTCGATGGCGCGGCACATCCCGCCGCGGGACGGGACGATGGTGGGATGCGAGTTCTGGTCGTCGAAGACGAGAGGCTGCTGGCCGACGCGATCGCCGACGGGCTGCGCCGGCACAGCATGGCGGTCGACGTGGTCTACGACGGAGCCGGCGCGCTCGAGCGCGCCACCGTCAACGACTACGACGTGGTGGTGCTGGACCGCGACCTGCCTGCGGTCTCCGGCGACGACGTGTGCAGGGCGCTCACCGAATCCGATGGCGAAACGCGGATTCTGATGCTGACGGCCGCCACCGCCGTGACCGATCGGGTGGCCGGCCTCGGCCTCGGCGCCGATGACTACCTCATCAAACCGTTCGCATTCGACGAGCTGGTCGCACGCATCCAGGCGTTGGCGCGCAGGGCCAGGCCCGCGGCTCCCCCGGTGCTCGAGCGCAGCGGGATCCGGCTCGACCCCCACCAGCGCATAGTGACCCGGGACGACACGCCGGTTTCGTTGTCCCGCAAGGAGTTCGCCGTGCTCGCCGAGCTGCTGCGCGCAAACGGCGGCGTGGTGTCGGCGGAGCATCTGCTGGAGAAGGCCTGGGACGAACACATCGACCCATTCACCGGTGTGGTCCGGTACACGATCATGATGGTGCGCCGGAAGTTGGGCGATCCGCCGGTGATCGACACCGAGCCCGGCGTGGGATACCGCCTCCGATGAACGGGCGGCGATCCACCATCCGGCTGCGGCTGACCGCTCTGTACGCCGGCGCCTTCTTCTTGGCGGGCGCGATCCTGATCGGATTGATGTATCTCTATCTTGCGCAGTCGCTACCCAATCGGCCCGCGGGTGCGCAGGGCATCGTCAGGCAGTTCCTCGAGCAGCGCGGCGTTCGCAACCGCCCGGTGATCGACGCGTTGTTCGGCGCGATCGCCAACCAAGCCGAGCGCGAGCGCCGAGAGACGTTGCGGGGCATGCTGGTTTGGTCACTGGTCTCGCTGGGCGCGGTCGGCGTCGCCGCGGGCGGCTTCGGCTGGCTGCTCGCGGGGCGGGCGCTGGCGCCGCTGCAGAATGTCACCGCGACAGCGCGGCGGGTCGCCGACCGCAGCCTGCACGAGCGCATAGCGCTCGACGGGCCCGATGACGAGATCAAGGAACTCGCGGACACGTTCGACGCGATGCTCGAACGGCTCGACCACGCCTTCGACGGTCAACGGCGGTTCGTGGCCAACGCATCCCATGAGCTGCGCACGCCGCTTGCCATCAATCGCACCCTGATCGAGGTCGCGCTCGGCGATCCTGATGTGCCCGATGCGACCCGCAGGCTGGGCGAGACCCTGCTGGAGGTCAACCACCGCAACGAACGGCTGATCGACGGCTTACTGGTACTGGCCAGCAGCGAGCAGCGGATCGACCGCAACACTCGAGTCGATCTGGCGGACGTGGCCCAGCGAGCGATCACCACGGCCGCACCCGCCGCCCGCCAAGCCGCGGTCGACGTGCGGTCGGCCCTCGCACCCGCGTTGGTCGCGGGAGACCCTGCGCTGCTGGAACGGCTCGCCCAGAACCTCGTCGACAACGCGATCCGCTACAACGTCGCCGACCGCGGGTGGGTGTTCGTCACCGTCGCCGGTGACGTGCGAACCACGCGGCTGACGGTCGAGAACTCCGGACCCATCGTGGCGCCCTATCAGATCGGGGGGTTGTTCGAGCCGTTCCGTCGGCTCAACGCCGACCGGACCACCGACGCCGCCAACCCGACGGGGGCCCGCGGCGCGGGCCTGGGTCTGTCGATCGTGCGCTCGGTGGCCGGGGCGCACGGCGGGGATGTGCACGCCTCGGCCCGGCCCGACGGCGGGCTCGCGGTCGCCGTCACGCTGCCCGCGTGTCAGTAGTCGTGGCAGGTGTCGGCGATTCGCGCCAGCATCTGGATCTTCTGCTGCCCCTCGGGCGTGTTCCGCTTCTCGTCGATCTTGGCCCGCACGTCGGGGTTTCGGTCGAGAAACCCGTTGACCCGCTGCCGGCGCTGGTCGACCGGGAGCGCGATCAGTGCCCGCAGCTTCTCCTGCACGTCGGGATGCTCGGCGAGGCGGGCCGACGCCTGCGGCGCCTGCACCTGCAGCGCGGCCGCCAGCTGTTCGTAGGAGCATGTCGTGTCGATCAGCGGACCGTCACCCGGTTCGGCGGACGCCACCGGCGCCGAGAGCGAGACCGCGGTCAGCACGCCACCTACCCAAGCGGTCACCAATTTCTGGAATCTCATGACGACAGTCCATCAGCGACCCTGTTAGGTCGGCGCTAGCGCTGAGCGCCGGTTCGAGGCGGTGGCTGCGACCCGGCGGACTCGGGGTCGACCTCGACCGCGTAGGACGTGATGGCCGCGATCTCGTCGCCGGCGAACTCGTAGATGTCGCAGCTGGCGACCGCAGTCACGCCGGAGGGGCCGCTGTAGCGGGCGAATGTGTCGACGGCGACGACGTCGGATCCGGCGGCCACCACGCATCGGTCGTAAGTCGTCGTGGTGTCTTCGAGGCTGGCGGCCGTCTCCCGGCACGTCTCACGAACGGCATTGGCCCCCTCGAGCACCATGTAGCCCACGATCGTCCAGCGCACATCCCTGGCGAGGTGTCCGAGCGCCTCGTCGAATCGGTGCTCGGAGAACGCGCGGCCGATGGCGCCGGGATCGAATGCCATGGACCGACGGTAGCGTGCGGCGGGCTACGCCATCGTGGTGATGGCCAACGGCTCGTGGGTACCGCTCAGCCGAATGTCGACGGTGCGGATCTTCTCGGTCGGGATCGCCGTCGAAGCGGCCAGTCCGTCGGCGTGGTCGCTGGCCGGTTTCCACGTCCCGACGGCCGACTCGACGCCTTCGACCGTCGTCACGACGATGTCGTAGGAGGCGGCGGTCTTGGCCCAGTCCTTGATGTATTCGCATTTCCAGTCCAGCCTTGTGCCCCAACGCTTCTGGGTGACGGCCAGCGCGGCGTTGATGCCACCCTTCGGTGTCGGCTGCATGGACTGCATCGCCACGGCGGCCACGGGTGGCGGGGGGACCCGGGAAACACGGTGGCACCGACCGCTCCGGCACCGATCGCGATGGCGGCGGCGGCGGCGACCCCCACGGTGACCAGCAGGCGCCGCGACCGCCGCTGCCGGTTCGCTGCCGCGACGACCAACGACGGCATCAGGTCGGCGGGTGCGTGCCCGGCATGTTCGGTCAGTGCGATCGCTTCGCTCCGGCTCAGCTGATTGAGGATGCCCGGCAGGCCGGCCAACTCGGTCAGCGCCCCCGCGCATTCCGGGTTCGACACGAGGTAGGCCTCGTAGGTGTGTCGATCGTCCTGGTTGAGGGCGCCGAGAACGTAGGCCGCGTCCCAGTCGGCGATGTCGTCCATCATCGGACAACACCCCTCTCCTGCAAGGCAATTCGCAGGGCGCGCAGCGCGTAATGAAGCCGTGACTTGACCGTGCCCTCGGGGATCTGTTCGTCGGCGGCGATGTCCGCGACCGTCTGACCGAGGTAGTAGGCCCGGACCACCGCGACACGATGGTCCGGACTCAGCGACATCAGCGCGTCCGACAGGATCCACTTGTCGAACGCCGGCCCGATCTCATCCGCGGACGGCCGTTCGGGGACGACCTCGGTGCGCAGTTCACGCGCGTACCTGGCGCTTCGCCGATCGTCGATCACCTGGTTTCTGGCCACGGTGAACAACCACGCCCTGATCCCTTCGCCACGCTGCGCCAACAGGTCGGGCTTGCGCCAGAGTCGTAACAACGTCTCCTGGACCACGTCCTCGGCGAACGGCATGTCACCCCGGGTGAGCCGCAGCACATAACGCAACAGCTCCTGGCTGTGCGCATCGTGTATCGCACGCAGCAGTGCAGCCTGCTCGGGATCGGTCATGAAGTCATGCTCCGCGCGCACCCTTTTCGTTCGCTCTGCCTTTCCTTGGAACTACGAGGCGGCACGCGTGAATCGTTCAACGCCCGGCGCGGGCAGGTGTGGTCAGTCGAGCACTGAACGTACGACCGCATCGGCCAATAGTCGGCCTCGGTCGGTGAGCACCAGCCGATCGTCGATGACCCGCAGCAGACCGTCTGCGACGGCGGTCTGCGCGCGGCGCAGCTCCTGATCGCTGAGCGCGTCGAATGGGAGTCCGACCCGCAACCGCAGTCGCAGCATCACGTCCTCGGTGTGCGTCGCGGCATCGTCGATCCGCTCGAAATCGGCGACCGGCAGCCGCCCGTCGGTGAGGTGTTGCGCATATGCGTTGGGATGCTTGACATTCCACCACCGCGTCGACCCGACATAGCCGTGCGCCCCCGGCCCGGCGCCCCACCACTCGCCGCCGTCCCAGTAGCCCATGTTGTGTCTGCACTCACCGCCGGGCCGGCTCCAGTTGGAGACCTCGTACCAGTCGAAGCCCGTCGACTGCAGCCGCTCGTCGGCGAGCTCGTAGCGATGCGCCAGCACGTCGTCGTCGGTCGGGGCAATCTCGCCGCGGCGCACCCTGCGCGCCAGGGCGGTCCCGTCCTCGACTGTGAGGGCATAGGCAGAAATGTGATCAACGCCTCCCTCGACGGCTGCGTCGACCGACCGCCGCAGGTCGTCGTCGGACTCCCCGGGGGTGCCGTAGATGAGGTCGATGTTGACGTGCTCGAAGCCGGCCGCAAGGGCCTCCCGCGCCGCCGCCGGCGCCCGACCCGGCGAATGCACGCGGTCCAGCGTGGCCAGCACATGAGGGGCCGCCGACTGCATGCCCAGCGACACCCGCGTGAAGCCCGCGTCTCGAAGTTGGGCGAACAGCTCAGGCGACGTCGACTCGGGGTTGGCTTCGGTGGTGACCTCGGCGTCCGGGGCGAGGACGAAGCGCTCGCGAACCGCATCAAGCACAGCGGTCAGGCCTGCGCCGCCCAGCAGTGACGGCGTTCCCCCGCCGACGAACACCGTCTGCACGTCGGGTGGTGTCCCGAGCAGGTCGGCGGCCCGGCCCAGCTCAGCGCGCAAGGCCACCAGCCAGCTGTCGGGATTCGCGCCGCCCAACTCGGCGGGCGTATAGGTGTTGAAGTCGCAGTATCCGCAGCGGGTGGCGCAGAACGGCACATGGACATAGATGCCGAACGATTTGCCCTGCGTTGGCGCCAGGCCCGGCAGGACCAGATCTTCCGTTCGGACCGTCATCTGGCCAGTCTCGCAGAGGGCCTTTTGCTCACCGTGCGCCCAATTCTCTCCCGGTTAGGGCATATGCCGGTATCCATGGCACAATTGGCGACGTGACTGCCGACCGCATCTTCCCCCAGCGTGTCTCGCTGGTGGCTCGGCGGCATGTCGATTTTAAGCGCGTTTGCACCTGTTGTTGTCTGCCTTGACGTCGTAGACCTGCCCATCTGTACTTTCAGCTGGCCGTCGGATCTGCGCCGCCGGACAGTCCCCGGTGAATTGCGCGTCTGAAGGCCGGCTCCCCGAAGGAGCCAAATCACATGACTACCGCGAATCCCGCCACGCCCACCAAACGCAGGGGCGAGGGTCAGTGGAGGCTCGGCTATCGCGAGCCACTCAACCCGAACGAGCAAGTCAAAAAGGACGACAACCCGCTCAACGTCCGCGCCCGTATCGAGAACATCTACGCCCAGCGCGGCTTCGACAGCATCGACAAGCAAGACCTGCGTGGTCGGATGCGCTGGTGGGGCCTCTACACCCAGCGCGAGCAGGGTTATGACGGCAGTTGGACCGGCGACGAGAACATCGATCTCCTCGAGGCCAATTACTTCATGCTGCGGGTGCGTTGCGACGGCGGTGCGCTGTCCACCGGCGCGCTGCGCACGCTCGGCGAGATCTCGACGGAGTTCGCCCGCGACACCGCCGACATCTCCGACCGCGAGAACCTCCAGTACCACTGGATCGAGATCGAGAACATGCCGGAGATCTGGAAACGGCTCGACGCGGTCGGCCTGCACACCACCGAGGCCTGCGGCGACTGCCCGCGCGTGGTCCTCGGTTCGCCGTTGGCCGGTGACTCCGTCGACGAGGTCCTCGACGCCACCCCGGCGATCGACGAGATCGTGCGCCGCTATATCGGCAAGCCCGAGTACTCGAACCTGCCGCGCAAGTTCAAGACCGCGATCTCGGGCCTGCAGGACGTCTGCCACGAGGTGAACGACGTCGCGTTCATCGGCGTCAACCACCCCGAGCACGGTCCCGGGCTGGATGTCTGGGTGGGTGGCGGCCTGTCGACGAACCCAATGCTGGGGCAACGGCTGGGCGCCTGGGTGCCGCTGGACGAGGTGCCCGACGTGTGGGAGGCCGTGGTGTCGGCGTTCCGCGACTACGGCTACCGCAGGCTGCGGGCCAAGGCGCGGCTGAAGTTCCTCATCAAGGACTGGGGCGTGGAGAAATTCCGCCAGGTGATCGAGGACGAGTATCTGGGCCGCAAGCTGATCGACGGGCCCGCGCCCGACCCGGTTATCCACACGATCGACCACGTCGGCGTGCAGAAGCTCAAGAACGGGCTGAACTCCGTAGGCGTCGCACCGATCGCGGGGCGGGTATCGGGCACCATCCTGTCGAAGGTGGCCGACCTGGCCGAGGCCGTCGGCTCGGACCGCATCCGGTTTACGCCGTACCAGAAGCTGCTCGTCCTCGACGTGCCCGACGACAAGGTCGACGAACTGGTCGTCGGCCTGGACGCGCTGGGCCTGCCGTCGCGCCCGTCGCACTGGCGCAAGAACCTGATGGCCTGCACCGGGATCGAGTTCTGCAAGCTGTCGTTCGCCGAGACCCGCAAGCGGTCCCAGGTGCTGGTGCCCGAGCTCGAGAAGCGGCTCGAGGACATCAACGCCCAGCTAGACGTGCCGATCACGATCAACATCAACGGCTGCCCGAACTCATGCGCCCGCATCCAGGTCGCCGACATCGGCTTCAAGGGCCAGATGGTCGACGACGGGGACGGGCCGGTCGAGGGCTTCCAGGTGCATCTCGGCGGCAGCCTAGGCCTGGACAGCGGTTTCGGGCGCAAGTTACGTCAGCACAAGGTGCTGTCCAGTGAGCTCGGCGACTACATCGACCGAGTTGTTCGCAACTTCGTGAAACAACGAGAGCAGGGCGAGCGTTTCGCTACCTGGGCGGTACGAGCAGACGAGGCGGATCTTCGATGACTGAGGTGACGATGACTGACACAGAGCTGCAAGAGCTGGTCGAACGGGGCGCTGCCGAACTCGAGGGCGCCAGCGCCGACGAGCTTCTGCGCTGGACCGACGAGCACTTCGGCGGCAACTACGTCGTCGCGTCGAACATGCAGGACGCCGTGCTCGTCTCACTGGCCTCCAAGGTGCGTCCGGGGGTTGACGTGCTGTTCCTGGACACCGGTTATCACTTCGTGGAGACCGTCGGCACCCGCGACGCCGTCGAGGCGGTCTATGACGTCAACATCGTCAACGTGACGGCCGAGAACACCGTCGCCAAGCAGGACCAGTTGTTCGGCATGGATCTGTTCGCGCGCGAGCCCAACGAGTGCTGCCGGATGCGCAAGGTCGAGCCGCTCGGCAAGGCGCTGAAGGGATATACGGCGTGGGTCACCGGGATCCGTCGCGTCGAGGCGCCCACGCGCGCCAACGCACCAGTCATCAGCTGGGACAACGCGTTCAACCTGGTGAAGATCAATCCCATCGCGACTTGGAGCGACGAGGAGATGCAGGCCTACATCGACGCCAACGATGTCCTGGTCAATCCCCTTGTGTTCGAAGGCTATCCGTCGATCGGGTGCGCGCCGTGCACGGCCAAGCCGGTCGAGGGCGCCGACCCGCGCAGCGGTCGCTGGGCCGGCTCGTCGAAGACGGAATGCGGGCTGCACGCTTCGTGAGCACGCTTGTCTTGACCGCACACGGCAGCGCCGACCCGCGATCGGCGGCAACGGTGCACGCCATCGGCGAATGGGTGCGTCGGCTGCGCCCGTCGCTCGACGTGCGAGTCGCGTTCTGCGAGAAGAACTTTCCCAACCTGCGCGACGTGCTTCCCGCTCTGCCGCGGGGGGCGGTCGTGGTGCCGCTGCTCCTGGCCGACGCCTACCACGCTCGGGTCGACATCCCCGCGATGATCGCCGAGTCGGGCGCCGACGTGCGCCAGGCCGATGTGCTCGGCGAGGACGAGCGGTTGATCCACGTATTGCGCCGGCGTCTCGAACAGACCGGGGTTTCGCGGCGTGATTCCGGGGTCGGCGTGCTGGTGACCGCCGTGGGATCATCCAACCCGGTCGCCAACGCCCGTACCGAGTCGGTGGCGCGCGAGTTGACGCTGACGACGCGTTGGACGGCGACCGCGGCATTCGCCACCGGCCCGCAACCTGGTCTGGGCGAGGCTGCGGATCAGTTGGGGCGCCGTGGCGCCAGTCGGCTGGTCATCGCGCCGTGGTTCCTGGCGCCCGGCAAGATCACTGATCGCGTAGCAGAGTTCGCGCGCACACAGCGCATCCCGATGTCGTCTCCGCTTGGAGCGCATCGTCAGGTGGCCGAAACGGTGCTCGACCGTTTCGAGGCTGTTGTCGCCCAGCGCGTCGCCGCTTAATCTCCCGACGACCAGCCGGCGGGGCTTTCCTAGTTCCCGTTCACTTTCGCGGCCTTCCGCCCCTCGGATCGAGGACCTTCGGCCCCTGTGGACGTGATACCTGTGGGGGTATATATTGAACAGCATAAGTTGTATACCCCCGGTGGTATATGGGTGCCGGGTTCAGACTGAAGGGAACGGGATCATGAAGTTCATCCAGTACTACCTGGACTGCCTGTCGCATGCGTCATACCTGATTGGCGACGAGACGACCGGACGCGCGGTGGTGGTCGACCCCCAGCGCGACGTTTCGGAGTACGTCGCCGACGCCAAAGAACTGGGATTTCAGATCGAGCTCGTCATCGAGACGCACTTTCACGCCGACTTCCTGTCCGGCCACCTCGAACTGGCGAAGGCCACGGGCGCCAAGATCGTCTATTCGTCGCTCGCCGAAGCGGAATTCGAGTTTATGGGTGTCGACGACGGTGAGCGGTACTCGCTCGGTGAGGTGTCTCTCGAGTTCCGCCACACACCGGGGCACACCCCGGAATCGCTGAGCATCGTGGTCTACGAGCACGCCGACGACGAGATCCCCTACGGCGTCCTCACCGGTGACGCACTGTTCATCGGCGACGTCGGTCGTCCCGACCTGCTGGCATCGATCGGCTTTTCTCGCGATGAGCTCGCCGACAAGCTCTACGACTCGCTGCACAACAAACTGATGACACTGCCCGACGCGACCCGGGTTTACCCGGCCCATGGCGCGGGCTCGGCGTGTGGCAAGAACCTGTCGACCGACCTGTGGTCGACGATCGGCGACCAGAAGGCCACAAACTATGCGCTGCTCGCACCGGACAAGCCGACGTTCATGAAGCTCGTCACGGAAGGGCAGCCGCCGGCCCCGGGCTATTTCGTCTACGACGCGATTCTCAATCGCAAGGAACACGGGCTGCTTGACGAGAACAAGCGGCCCGAGCCGATGACCTACGAGCAGGCGTGCAAAGCGCTCGACGGCGGGGCCGTTCTGGTCGACGGGCGCAGCCCGGAGGAGTTCGCCCTGGGCCATCTCCGCCGCGCCATCAACATCGGACTCGAGGGCCGCTACGCCGAGTTCGCCGGCTCGATCCTTCCGTCCGATGTCGACATCGTGCTGTTCACCGAACCCGGGCTGGAGCGCGAAGGCAAGAATCGCCTCGGCCGCATCGGATTCGACCGGGTGATCGGCTTCCTGGCATCGCCTTTCAAGTCGATGTACGAGCATCCCGATGACGTCGCGGTCGCGTCGCGGTTAACCGTCAGGGCATTCGACGAGCGAATCTCGGAGGTGCCGGGGCTGCAAATCGTCGATGTTCGCAATCCAGGCGAGGTTGAGGCGGGCACCATTCCGGGCGCCGTCAACATCCCGGTGGCACAGCTTACCGGCCGACTCGACGAGCTCGACCCGACAGTTCCGACTGTTGTGTACTGCGCGGGCGGCTACCGGTCATCAGTCGCCGCAAGCCTGTTGCGGCAACGCGGCTTCGCCGACGTGAGCGACATCCTCGGCGGCTACGAAGCCTGGAATCAATCGGTCCAAAACGCCTGAAAGAGAGTGAAAGTCGTGATTACGAACATGCACCAGATTCTCATCATCGGCGGTGGCACCGCGGGGATCACCGTTGCGGCGCGCCTACTCCGCAAGGATTATTCGAATGTCGCAATCATCGAGCCGTCGGAGACGCACTACTACCAACCGCTGTGGACACTCGTCGGCGGCGGTCAGGCCAAGGCCTCGACAACGGCCCGGCCTGAGGCGTCGGTGATGCCCAAACAAGCGACGTGGATCAAGAACGCCGCATCGGCCGTCGACCCTGACAACAGGACAGTGACCTGTGCCGACGGAACTGTCTACGGATACGACGTACTCATCGTCAGTCCCGGCATTCAGCTCGACTGGACGAGAACCGAGGGCCTGGAAGACACGTTGGGCCGCAATGGCGTGTCGTCGAACTACCGGTTCGATCTCGCGCCGCGCACGTGGGATTTCATCCGCAACACGAAGTCCGGAACGGCAGTATTCATGATGCCGTCCGGTCCAATCAAATGCGCCGGCGCACCACAGAAGATCGCCTACTTGGCAAGCGATTACTGGCGAAAGCAGGGTGTGCTCAAGGATATCGACGTTCATCTCGTCGTGCCGACACCTCGGATCTTCGGCATTCCGGCAATCGCCGACAACCTCGACAAGGTCATCGCCGACTACGGCATCACCCTGCACACCAACTCGGAGGTGACGTCGGTCGACGCGGAGGGCCACAAGGTCGCGGTTTCCAGCGTCGCCGAGGGTGGCACGGACACGACTCTGCCGTACGACCTGCTCCACGTCGCCCCCCGTCAGTCGGCACCAGACTGGATCAAGTCCAGTCCGCTGTCGACCGGTGATGCCAACGGGTACGTCGACGTCGACAAGCACACGTTGCAACACGTCCGCTATCCGAACGTGTTCGCCCTCGGTGACGCGGGCTCGACGCCGAATTCGAAGACGGGTGCGGCGATTCGCAAGCAAGCGCCGGTGGTCGTGGAAAACATCGACTCGTTCCTGAAGGGCCGGCCCTTGGCCGCCGAGTACGACGGCTACTCGTCGTGCCCCATCGTCACTTCGTCGCATGCGATGCTGCTGGCCGAGTTCGACTACTCGCTGCAGATGACGCCGAGCTTCCCGGGCCTGGATCCGGCGAAGCCACACCGCGTCTACTGGTACCTCAAGAAGTACGGGCTGCCGTTCATGTACTGGAACCTGATGCTCAAAGGGCTCGCCTAGCAGCCGCTTTCAGCGGGATGCCGTGCCGAGAATCATCTCGGCACGGCTTCTCTCATCGGCCGGTGTGGCGAATCGCGGACTCCACCTCGTCGGCGGGAATCTGCTTGGTGCAGAAAAACCAGTCCTCACACTCCACGCCCTCGACCTGGTCGTCCATCCGTTGCTTGGCCGTTCCGCACGATCCCGCAGGCGGCACGATGACCGGGTCACCGGGACGCCAGTCCGCTGGAGTCGCCACGTCGAAATGGTCAGCGGTTTGCAGGGCCTTTATAACGCGCAACAACTCATCGAAGTTGCGGCCCAGCGAAAGTGGATAGTAGATCACGGCCCGGACCATTCCCTTGGGGTCGATGACGAACACGGCACGCACCGCCTTCGTCGAGTCCTCACCGGGCATGATCATCCCGTATTTGCGGGCAATCTTCATTGAGACGTCCTCGATGAGCGGGAATGTGACCTCAACATCACGCATGTCTCGGAAGGCGATCTTGTCTTTGATCGTGCGCAACCACGCGATGTGGCTGTATAGCCCGTCGACTGACAACCCCACCAGCTCTGTGTTGTAGGCCGCGAACTCTTTCTGCATCGTGGCGAACGTCATGAATTCACTCGTGCACACCGGCGTGAAATCCGCCGGATGGGAGAACAGGATGACCCATTTGCCGGCGTAGTCGGCCGGAAAGTTGATCTCGCCCTGGGTGGTGACCGCAGAGAACGACGGGGCGAAATCCCCGATACGGGGCATCGCCGCATCGGGAGTGGCAGCTTCGGTAACGGTCATCGTCATTGTGGTGGATCCTTTTCTGGATGGCATTTCATTGTATTGAGCAAATACCCCCTAGGGTATGAGCTTAGGTTGCACTAGTCCCTACTTCGACACACCTCACGCCGGTTGGGACGTGCTGATCTCGCGGGAGGAGCAGCGCCCCGCTACCGACCAACGCCAGGGCTCTCATAGCCAGACCCGCCAGCACGATCCAGCCCAATACCGACATGACCGAGAACGCTATCGGCCGTAATTCCCAGTGGTTAGGGACCAATGTCCCCAGACGCAGGGACCTACGGTTGCCTACAGTCAGCGATATCGCAGGCGCTACGGCACCGACATTGAGGTCCGCGGTGCCGGGTCGTCGGTTCTGGCACGATGTTGAGATTCGGGTCGAGTCGCCGCAGTGTCGTCGAACGTGCCGAACGCGACCTCGTCCATCGAAGGAGCTCGGTTCGCATCAAAGAGACACTGTGACCAACGAGACAACGATCAGGACGAGCACCGAGATGCCCAGCAGGTAGACCTCTCGGCGGGGCGTCAGCGGATACGGGAGTGGGCGGCGCGTGAGCATTCGTTGTCGCCCGAGGCCAATGAAATAAGTAGTTAACGCTAACGACACGGCGAATGCGACCGCCGCCAGCCCGACTCGCCCGGGGAAGCTGCGAAGGTCTCGCAACATCAACAGCGCTCCATTGCCCAGCAGTGCGAAAGACGTACGCGTCCAAGCCAATGCGGTTCGCTCAGCCTGGAGACCGCTTTCTCCCCCGTTTGGTGGAACGGCAGTGGTCATCCGGAAATCGCCTTGATGATCACCAATGCGACTGCGATGAACCCGATGACGATGAGGCCGACCGCAAGATATGCCGGTGTGGGGTGCCGAGGAAGCGGCCTGCGGTCCCGCATGGCGCGGTCGACCTGTCCCCATCGCAACAACCCCACGCCTGCGGTGAGTGTTGCCAGAATGGCCAGCAGCAGCCCCAAGACATGGCGAGCTCCAGGGATCCCGAGTTCGGGGACGAACTGGATCACCGCTACCGCGGCGGCCAATAGGCCGAGCGAGGTGCGTTGCCAAGCAAGGAACGTGCGCTCGTTGGCGAGCGTGAACCGGTAGTCCACCTCTGCGTTTTCGTCTTCACCTGTCAATGGCCACCTCGGAGATCGGCGCCGGCCGGCGGAATCGGGGGTGTGTGTGCTCAGCCGCGACAACGTTAGCCGCGCCGGGGCGTTCCGAATCCAGAACGGAACAGCCCACGGGCACCGGCAGCGGGCGGCCTCCTGCGAAACTCCTGGTCACATCTGCAGCGTTCAGCCACCGGAACCGCGCCCATCACGTCGTCGACGTGCTGACCGCAGCCATCCCAGCCAGTCTTTCCGCACTTGGGGCATTGGACGGGATAACACATGATGTCCTCCAGTAATCGGGTCAGACGGTGGCCGCGGCCTTGCGGGCGGCAATCTCGGCGCGGACGTGAGCCATGTCGAGATTCTTCACCTGGTCGATCAGGTCCTCCAGAACGGCTGGGGGCATGGCCCCCGGCCGGCTGTAGACCAGCACACCTTCGCGGAACGCCATGATCGTCGGGATCGACTGAATGCCGACGATCGTTGAGAGCTCCGCCTCGGCTTCCGTATCAACCTTGGCATGCACGATGTCGGCGTGCGACTGTGCCGAGCGATCGAAGACGGGAGCGAACGCTCTACAGGGGCCGCACCAGGATGCCCAAAAGTCAACCAGAACGATCGGGTTGTCGCGGATAGTCGACTCGAAGCTATCCAGGGTCAGGTTTACGGTACTCATCAAAGGTTCCTTTCAATCTTGTTGTGCTATCACCGATCACACGGTCGTGCGGGCCTCGACCCACGCGTTGTAGCCGCCGGTGAGATCTGAGACCTGCTCAAATCCATGCGCCCGCAACAGCGAGGCGGCCACACTCGAGCGCCAGCCGCCGGCGCAGTGCACCACTATCGGCTTGTCCGCTGGAACGTCACCGATTCGCGCCCGCAACTGGGCGAGCGGAAGGTGAATCGAGCCCGGAATCGCACCGAGTTCGCGTTCGCCTGGATTGCGGATGTCGATCAATGTCACAGCATCCTCGGCAAGCAAGCGATCCAACTCATCGACACTGACCCGCGGCGCCTGCCGCACTAGATCGGCCAGCTCCGCAGGGAAAGCGCCGCCGTGGTCGATCGTGAAGTAGCCGATCGCGTTGTCGGAGCCGATGCGGGCCAGCCGCAACGCGGCATCCTGCTCTTCGCCGGGATAGGTGACCAGGGCGATTTTCTCTCCCACTTCGGCGACCATGCCGCCGGTCTCGGCGAACCGGCCGTCGAAGCCGACGTTGACCGATCCGCGCAAGTGCCCGGCGGCGAAGTCGTCCACAGATCGGGCATCGACCACGCGGACGCCGGCGTCCAGGGCCGCATGCAGTTGGGTGGCCGTCATCGCGGGAATGTGCCGCGACTGGTCGAGCAGCGGATGGACGCGTTTGTTCATCGCTGCATCGACCGTGAAGTAAGACGGCGCAGCCGGCTGACCGGCGGTGATCAGATCAACGAACGTCTCTTCTGCCATCGGCTGCACCGACGGGTTGGTGCGGCGCTGCTCCCCGATGGTGGAGGTCAGTTCTGTTGACAGATTCTTGCCACACGACGACCCTGCACCATGTGCGGGCATGACCGTCACTGTGTCGGGCAGTCGCAGGAGCTTGTCGTGGATGGTGTGGTACATCGCACGCGCCAGGTCGCTCGTCGAACTGTCGCCGATGTTGACCAGATCTGGCCGCCCCACGTCACCGATGAACAGTGAATCTCCGGTTAGCACCGCGACCGGCTGGGCACCGGGATGTTCGCGCACCACCACACTGATCGACTCCCAGGTGTGACCGGGTGTCGACAGAATTTCCAGATCGACCTCGCCCAGCGAGATGTGCTCGCCGTCGGCCAGCCTGCGGACCGGATAGTCCGTATCGGCTGCCTCGCCGAAGCCGATCCAGGCGCCGGTCGCATCGACCAGCTCCAAGTGTCCGGAGACGAAGTCGGCGTGGAAGTGAGTGTTGATGACACCCTCGATCGTCAGGCCGTACTTGCCCGCGTCGTCAAGGTACTCCGTGATGTCTCGGCGGGGGTCCACCACGATCGCACGCCCGGTGGTTTCGTCACCGATCAAATACGACGCGTGGGACAAGCATTCGATGTAGTACTGCTCGAGGATCATCCTCTGACTCCTTTGTCTGCGCCCTGGGTTACATACCCCTTCAGGTATCGTCAACTATACCCCATAGGGTATTTATTCCGTGACTTGCTATACCAGGGAGGGTATGTAATATTGATGTGGAATATACCCCCGCCCGTATCTGTTGCCAAGCGCAGTGAACGGCGCCGGGCCGTCATTAAGGAGAAACACGGATGTCCAAGTCAGCCACTATCAATTCAAGCGAGCTGCGCGAACGGCTGAACTCCACTAGTGCGCCGCGACTGATCGACGTGCGGACGCCAGCCGAGTTCGAAACCGCGCACATCCCTGGTGCCTACAACGTGCCCCTGGATCTGCTTCGCGAACACCGTGACGAGATCGCCAGACACCTTGACGAAGACGTCGTGCTCATCTGCAAGGCCGGTGGACGCGCCGCTCAGGCGGACGAAACGCTCCGGCGGGCCGGGCTGACTAATGTGCACGTCCTCGACGGCGGCATGACCGCTTGGGAAAGCAGGAGTTTCAACGTCAAGCGAGGCACCGAACGCTGGGACTTGGAGCGTCAGGTTCGCTTGATCGCGGGACTCATCGTTGCTCTCAGCGTTCTGGTCGGGGCATTCGTCCCCGGTGTTCAGTGGGTCGCGTTCGCTATCGGCACGGGGCTCACTTTCGCCGCGCTGACCAATACCTGCGCGATGGGCATGATGCTGTCGCGCCTGCCCTATAACCGTGGGTCATCCTGCGACGCGCAGACTCTCGTGTCCCAGCTCGTCGTTGCCGCTCCCAAGTCCGCGAAGGTGAGGTGAACGACATGATTGCACTGACCGTCGCCCTCGCGGTACTCGTCGGGGCGTCACTGGGGTTGCTCGGGGGCGGCGGCTCGATTCTCACCGTGCCGTTGCTCGCATATGTCGGCGGGATGGACGCCAAGCAGGCGATCGCGACGTCGCTGCTCGTTGTGGGGGCGACCAGCGCGGTGGGGGCGATCTCCCACGCGAAGGCCGGACGGGTGCAATGGCGCACCGGGCTGGTCTTTGGCGGAGCCGGTATGGCCGGCGCCTACGCAGGTGGGTTACTCGGCCACTACATCCCCGGCTCCGTGCTGCTGCTCGGGTTCGCAGCGATGATGATCGCGACCGCCGTCGCAATGCTGCGGGGGCGCAAGAACATCGTCACAGTCGACTCGGCACACCGTATTCCGGCCATCACGGTCGTCGCGGAGGGCCTCGTGGTCGGATTGGTGACGGGTTTGGTCGGTGCCGGTGGCGGGTTCCTGGTGGTGCCCGCGCTCGCCCTGCTCGGCGGGCTGCCAATGCCGATCGCTGTCGGCACGTCGCTGATCGTCATCGCGATGAAGTCGTTCGCAGGCCTGGCCGGTTACCTGACCAGCGTGCAGATCAACTGGACGGTCGCACTCATGGTGACGGCTGCCGCCATCGTCGGAGCGACGATCGGCGCGCGTATGACCACAGTGGTGAACCCGGAGACACTGCGGAAGGGCTTTGGCTGGTTCGTGCTGGCGATGTCGTCGGTGATCCTCGCGCAGGAACTGAATCTGTGGGTCGGGGTTGCCGCAGCGACCGTGACCGCGGTCGCGGGTGCGATCTGCTTCGCCTGCAGCCGGACCGCATACTGCCCCGTTCGTCGGCCGGTCCGCCACGACGCCGCATCTGCGGCGGCATGACCACGTTGAATACCCCCGCGGGTACTATAGAGTTAATTAGAGCGAAAGGAACCACTATGGTTGGCGATCAGGAAAGCATTGCCGCAGTCCTCAATCGGCTGCGCCGCGCACAGGGACAGCTCGCTGGCGTCATCTCGATGATCGAGCAGGGCCGAGACTGCAAGGACGTCGTCACACAACTGGCGGCCGTATCGAAGGCTCTCGACCGGGCCGGCTTCAAGATAGTAGCGACCGGCCTTCGGGAATGTGTCGTCGACGACGGCAACGCAGAGAAGCCCGAGATGAGCGTCGACGAACTGGAGAAGCTCTTCCTGGCGCTCGCCTGACCGATTCAGCGATGAAGGAGTGGACATGGGTATCGCATTGACCACCAGCGTGCGGGCCAGCTTCGATGAGGCCGTCACCCGCACCCGTGAAGCCCTCGCCCAGCAGGGTTTCGGCGTGCTGACCGAAATCGACATGAAAGCGACGCTGAAGAACAAGCTCAACGAGGACATAGAGAACTACGTCATTCTCGGTGCCTGCAACCCGCCGCTGGCGCATCGTGCCGTGAACGTCGACCGCCAGATCGGGCTGCTTCTACCGTGCAATGTCGTGGTCCGAACGGATCCTGACGACCAGAACACGGTGCTCGTCGAAGCGATGAACCCGCAACTGTTGGTCGACGCCACGGGCGAGGCGGAACTGAAACCCGTTGCGGATGAGGTGACGACGAAACTTCAGGCCGCCATCGATTCGATCTGACCGCGCGAGCGAAGGACATGTCAGGCCTTCGTCAGCGCCTCGTCCTCGTCGGCTTCGTCGGGCTTTGGGATCTCGGCACCGGGCGGCAGGGTGGGCACCCGGGTGGCCCGCACGTAGACGGTGTCCCCCTCTTTGAGCCCTAGCGCTTCAGCGTCGCCGCGGGTGATCTGCGCGGTGAACGGCAGGTTGTTCGTCGCGCTGGTCAGCTCCACGCGAACTTCGAAGCCCAGCATTACGATTCGGTCGATCGTGGCCTTGAGCACACCGGTTGCCTGAACGGAATCGTCGGTGGTCGCGATCGCCATGTCGGGGTTTCGGCCCACGCGGATGTCATGCGGGCGCACCAAAGTGCCGTTGAGCGACGACACCGCCCCGAGGAATGACATGACGAACGCGTTGGCGGGTCTGTCGTACACATCCGTCGGCGAGCCCACCTGCTCGATACGGCCCTTGTTGAGCACCGCGATCCGGTCGGCCACGTCGAGTGCCTCGGACTGGTCGTGAGTGACGAGCACGGTGGTGACGTGCACCTCGTCGTGCAGCCGACGCAGCCAAGCCCGCAGGTCTTCGCGAACTTTGGCATCGAGTGCGCCGAACGGTTCGTCGAGCAGGAGCACCTGCGGGTCGACGGCGAGCGCGCGCGCCAGCGCCATGCGCTGGCGCTGGCCGCCGGACAGCTGGTTCGGATAGCGAGTCTGGAAGCCGCTGAGTCCGACTACCTCGAGGAGGTTGTCGACCTTCTCCTTGATCTCTGCCTTCGGCCGCCTGCGGATGCGCAGACCGAAGCCGACGTTGTCGCGAACCGTCAGATGCTTGAACGCCGCGTAGTGCTGGAACACGAAGCCGATTCCGCGTCGTTGCGGCGGAATGCGCGTCACGTCTTCACCATTGATTGTGATCGTGCCCGTATCGGGTTGATCGAGGCCGGCGATGGCGCGCAGTAGGGTCGACTTGCCCGATCCGCTGGGCCCCAGCAGAGCGGTGAGCGAGCCGGACGGCACGTCGAAGTCGACGTTGTCGAGAGCCGCGAAGTCGCCATAGCGCTTGTTCGCGCCTCGCACCGTGATCGCATTCGTCATTCCAGCGTCTCCTCGAGTGCTAACTGTCCGTTTTCGCGCGGCGCGCGTCGAGGACCACCTGCACGACCAACACAATCACCGCGACGGCCATGAGCAGCGTTGAGATGGCGTACGCGCCGTACTCGGCGCCCCTGTTGTATCTGTCCGACACCAACAACGTGAGGGTCTGCGATTGGCCCGGCAAGTTGGAGGACACCATGATGACGGCGCCGAACTCACCGAGGGTGCGCGCCACGGTCAGCACGATGCCGTACATCAGGCCCCACCGAATGGACGGCAGCGTGATTCGCCAGAACGTCTGCCACCAGCTGGAACCCAGTGTCGCGGCGGCTTCCTCCTGGTCGGTGCCCAGTTCGTGCAGCACCGGCTCGACCTCACGAATGACGAACGGCACGGTGACGAAGATGCTGGCCAGCACGATGCCGGGAAAGCCGAATATGATCTTGAATCCGAGGTCGTTCTGCAAGAAACCGAGTGCGCCTGCAGACCCCCACAACAGGATCAGCGCAACGCCGACAACGACAGGGGAAACCGCGAACGGCAGGTCGATGACTGCCTGCAGCAGGCTCTTGCCACGGAATCTGTTGCGAGCCAAAACCAGTGCGGTCGGCAAGCCGAACAACACGTTGAGTGGCACCACGATCGCGACCACGAGCAGCGACAGCTGCAGGGCCGAAACCGCGGCAGGCGTGGTAATCGACTCGAAGAACGCGCCGACTCCCGGCGAGAATGTACGCCACAGGATCAGTCCGACCGGAACGATCAGCAGCAGCAACAGATACCCCAACGCGACATAGCGCAACAGGTAACGCACTGCGGGCGACAATGTCACTGCGCCAGCTCCTCACGCTTCGCGGCCCGCGAACCAACACTTCGCAGGACAAACAGCACGACGAACGAGATCACCAGCAGCACAATGGAAATAGCGGCGGCACCGGTGCGGTCGTCGTTTTCGATCAGCGTCCGGATCCACTGCGACGAGACCTCTGTCTCGCCGGGCACCGCGCCGCCGATCAGCACGACGGACCCGTACTCGCCGATCGCGCGCGAAAACGCCAGTCCCGCACCGGAAAGCAAGGACGGCAGCAGCGCTGGGAGGATGACGAGGGCGAAGATGGTGCGGTTATTGGCCCCCAGCGACGCCGCGGCCTCCTCGGCCTCGCGGTCCAGTTCGAGCAGGACGGGCTGAACCGAGCGCACGACGAACGGCAGTGTGACGAACAGCAGCGCGATGCCGACGCCCCATTTGGTGTGCTGAAGGTGAATGCCCACCGGGCTGTTCGGCCCATAGAGCGCCAGCATCACCAGGCTGGCCACAATTGTGGGCAGCGCGAACGGAAGGTCGATGATGGCGTCCACCAGACGCTTACCCGCGAACTGATCGCGCGTCAGCACCCATGCGATCAGCAGCCCGAAGAACAGGTTGATCACCGCGACCGAGAACGAAATCGTCAGCGTGACACGGAACGACTCGATCGCCGACCTCGACGTCGCCGCGGCCCAGAAGGCGTGCCAGCCGCCACCGGCCGACTGCCACACGATCGCGGCCAGCGGCAGCAGCACGATGATGGACAGCCAGGTGGTGGCCACCCCGACCCGCAGCGACGTGCTGCCGTATCTGCTCTTGAAGAAGCCACGAGGCGGCCCGGCCTCACCGTCGCCAGTGGGCCGGAGCTCTGCCCTTTCCGAAAAGGAATCGAGACCAGCTGTCATCCAGTGGCCTGCTTGTAGATCTTGGTGATGGTTCCGTTGTCCTTGTCGAACAACGCAGGATCCACGGCGCTCCATCCACCGAGGTCGTCGATGGTCCACAGCTTCTGCGGCGTCGGGAAGTCCGTCGCGAAGTCCTGCGCGACCGATGGGTCGACGGGCCGGAAGCCGGCCTGCGCCCAGATCTTCTGGCCCTCCTTGGTGAACAGGTAGTTCTTCAGCGCGGTTGCCTTCTCGAGATGCGCGCTGGAGATGACGACCGCGACCGGGTTCTCGATCTTGAAGGTCTGCAGCGGGTTGATGTGCTCGACCGGCTTGCCTTGGCGCTCGACGTTGATGGCCTCGTTCTCGTAGGAGATCAGCACGTCGCCGGTGCCCTGAAGGAACACGTCGGTGGCCTCCCGGCCCGAACCGGGTCGCGTCTTGACGTGCTCGGTCACCAGTTTGGTGAGGAAATCGATTCCGGCCTGTTGATCCTTGCCGCCGTTGCTCTTTGCGGCATACGGCGCCAACAGGTTCCACTTGGCCGAACCGGAACTCAGCGGGCTCGGGGTGACGACCTCGAGCCCGGGCTGCAACAGGTCATCCCAGTCCTTGATGTTTTTCGGGTTGCCCTTGCGGACGACCAGGGAAACCACGGACCCGAACGGGATGCCCTTGGTAGCGTCGGCGTTCCAGTCCTTGGCCACCTTGTCGGCCTTGACTAGCCGGGTGACGTCCGGCTCGACCGAAAAGTTGACGATGTCGGCTGGCTTGCCGTCGACGACCGCCCGCGACTGGTCGCCCGAGGCGCCGTACGACGTCGTCACCGCGACGCCCTTGCCCTCCGGAGTGGCCGCGAAGGCCGGGATGATCTTGCTCCAGCCTGGTTCCGGCACGGCGTAGGCGACCATGATCAGCGTGACGTCGGCCTTGGCCTGATCGCTGCTGCCGCCGGCGACGTCGCTGGAGCCACCGCCGCACGCCGCGAGCACTGTCGCGGTGGTTACCAGTGCGGCGGCGTGAAGCCAGGTTCTGCGGATGTTCATTGATTGCCTTTCCTTGCTCTGAGGAACGGGAGGGGGTCCCGCCAACTACGGCAAGGCGAAGGATCAGTACCTGGGCACAATGGCAGCCGCTACCGACACCAAACCGCGGACGGGTGAGGTTTCAGCGACAACAGGCGACGTCTGCAACAGCGCAAACACCCACGGCAATGAGCGCCACGATGTGGCCCTCGGTCGTGCCGAACGCTGCATGCATGGCGCGAAGAATAACAGAATCACAGCATATTGCTGGTTGGGGGCTTAGCTCGGTTAACGAGTTAGCAGCCACATGACGATCACCAAGATCACCAGGATGACCAGCACCAACGTCACCCGTGACCGGGGCATCCCGGTCACTGCGACTCCTCGTCCTCGTGCCGCGCCCGTCGCCGCAGCCGGATCCCGTTGCCGAGGACCCCGTCCAGCAATATCGCGACCGCGTAGGCCAGAGCCAGCACCACCGGCATCACGACGGCAACCTGGGCGACGAACCCGAGCCCGGACAACCACAGCTCAACGCCGTCCCACCAGCTGAGGAAGCCGCCCATCCGGCCAGCCTATTCGATGCGAAATCGGTCGCCGGGCCGCGTGCAGACGCCGGACTGCGCCGCTACCTGCGTCAGCAACTCCGGACACGCCCCGCGACAAGTGGACGCCGGGCCGGTCGGGAGTCGATGATGTCCGCATGGTCTTGCAGCACAATGAACAGGCCGACGAGGCCTCGGGGCCCGCGCCGTTGACCGTGACGGCCCCGGTCCCGTACGCGCCGAGCGGAGCGTTGCGGAACCCCTTTCCGCCGATCGCCGACTACGCGTTCCTGTCCGACTGCGAGACCACCTGCCTGATCTCGTCGGCCGGTTCGGTCGAGTGGTTGTGCGTCCCGCGGCCCGACTCGCCCAGCGTGTTCGGCGCCATCCTGGACCGCGGCGCGGGCCATTTCCGGCTCGGCCCCTACGGTGTCTCGGTGCCTGCGGCGCGACGCTATCTGCCGGGCAGCCTGATCCTCGAGACCACGTGGCAGACCCACACCGGCTGGATCATCGTGCGCGATGCGCTGGTGATGGGCCCATGGCACGACATCGACTCGCGGTCGCGAACCCATCGCCGCACCCCGATGGACTGGGACGCCGAGCACATCCTGCTGCGCACGGTGCGGTGCGTCAGCGGCACGGTCGAGTTGGTGATGAACTGCGAGCCGTCGTTCGACTACCACCGCGTCAGCGCCAGCTGGGAGTACTCGGCCCAGGCCTACGGTGAGGCGATCGCACGCGCCAACAAGGATCCCGACTCGCATCCCACGATGCGGCTGACCACCAACCTGCGCATCGGATTGGAAGGCCGCGAGGCTAGGGCCCGCACCCGGATGAAGGAGGGCGACAACGTCTTTGTCGCACTGAGCTGGTCGAAACATCCTGTGCCGCAGACTTACGACGAGGCCGCCGACAAGCTGTGGCAGACCAGCGAGTGCTGGCGCCAGTGGATCAACATCGGCGACTTCCCAGACCACCCGTGGCGGTCCTACCTACAGCGCAGCGCGCTGACGTTGAAGGGCCTGACCTACTCCCCGACCGGCGCCCTGCTGGCGGCGCCGACGACGTCGCTGCCGGAAACGCCTCAGGGCGAACGGAACTGGGACTACCGCTACGCGTGGGTGCGCGACTCGACGTTCGCGCTGTGGGGTCTCTACACCCTGGGCCTGGATCGCGAGGCCGACGACTTCTTCGCGTTCATCGCCGACGTCTCCGGTGCGAACAACGGCGAGCGTCACCCTCTGCAGGTGATGTATGCGGTCGGCGGCGAACGGACCCTGGTCGAGGAAGAGTTGCACCACCTGTCCGGCTACGACAACGCGCGCCCGGTGCGGATCGGCAACGGCGCCTACAACCAGATGCAGCACGACATCTGGGGCACGATGCTGGATTCGGTGTACCTGCACACCAAGTCGCGCGAGCAGATACCCGAGACGCTGTGGCCGGTGCTCAAGCAACAGGTCGAAGAGGCCATCAAACACTGGCGCGAGCCCGACCGCGGCATCTGGGAGGTGCGCGGCGAGCCGCAGCACTTCACCTCGAGCAAGATCATGTGCTGGGTGGCGCTGGACCGCGGCTCCAAGCTCGCCGAGATCGAAGGCGAGCGGTCCTATGCGCAGCAGTGGCGTGCGATCGCCGAGGAGATCAAGGCCGACATCCTCGCCAACGGCGTCGACTCGCGCGGCGTGCTCACCCAGCGCTACGGCGACGACGCACTGGACGCCTCGCTGCTGCTGGCGGTGCTGACCCGCTTCCTGCCGCCCGACGACTCCCGGATCCGCAAGACCGTGCTGGCCATCGCCGACGAGCTGACCGAAGAGGGGCTGGTGCTGCGCTACCGGGTCGAGGAGACCGACGATGGGCTGTCCGGCGAGGAGGGCACGTTTACCATCTGCTCGTTCTGGCTGGTGTCTGCGCTGGTCGAGATCGGCGAGATCCACCGGGCCAAGCACCTGTGCGAGCGGCTGCTGTCCTTCGCCAGCCCGCTGCACCTCTATGCCGAGGAGATCGAGCCGCGCACCGGACGCCACCTGGGTAACTTCCCGCAGGCGTTCACGCACCTGGCGCTCATCAACGCGGTGGTGCACGTCATCCGCGCCGAGGAAGAGTCGGACAGTTCGGGCGGTTTCCAGCCGGCCAACGCCCCGATGTAGTGGCGCGGACAGCCGTCCTGAACACGGCGTCTAGGACGGCTTGTGCTGCCCGATGAGCCAGTCCGCGATCGGTTTCGCACGCCGGGCGGAGTCGCGATCTCCTTCGGCGGCACACACAATGCTGCCCTTCACTAGGATGTTGAGACTCCAGGCCAAACCCTCGGCATCGTGAAGTCCGGCTTGGTGGGCACGGTCGCGGAGGATGTCACGAACCTTGGCCAGGTGCGCAAGACATGCCTGGCCGATTCGCCCCTCGGCGCCCATCTCGAAGAGAACCTTGACGAAGGAGCACGCTTCGTAGTCGGTCCGGCGGTGGAACCAGTCATCGAGAACGTCGAAGAGCGCGAGCAGCTGTCCTTCGGGATCGTCGGCGCGTTCGCGAGGCTGCCGTTCGATCACGTCGCCGGTCCACAACTCGGCACGGCGGTCAAGGAAAGCCAACACCAAGTCCTCCTTGGAGGGGAAATGCCGGTACAGGGTGGCCTTGGCCACCCCGGCCTTCTCCACCACCTCGTCTACGCCGACATCGCCTATGCCGCGACGCGTGAACAGTTGGTAGCTCGTCTCGATGAGCCGTTCTTTCGCACTCGGCGACTCGACGATCGTCATTTGCAGATACTTCCCTGTCTTCGTTCAGACAACCATATTCAGGTTTGAAGACAGACCGGTCTGTCTACCTCAAGAAGTGCGGTCGATCACACGGAGCGAGGGAGGGAGATGACCGATGCCTGAAGTGGAATTGCGTCATGACGGACACCCGGCGTTTCGCCGGCAGGTGCGATTCGATTGGTCGAATCTGCCGTTGCACTGGGTTCCCGATGACCCTTTCGCGACCCACATGATGAATGTTCTTCATCTTCTTCTGCCCGAGGGCGAACGGCACTTCATCAAAGCCGTACTCGAGGCGTCGTCGCTCGTCGACGATCCCGACTTGGAGGCGGCCATCAAACCGTTCATTCAACAGGAGTCCTGGCACGCGTGGGCGCACCAAGTGGTGCTGGACCATCTGGCCGAGGAGGGCATCGACACCAAGCCCTACACCGACCGACTCGGAAAGACCTTGTCCAGAACTCTGGGCGATGCCCCGAGATTCTTCCCGCCGGCGTTGAAGCGGTGGTGGTTGTACCGCCGCCTCGCGGACGTCGCAGCCCTCGAGCACTTCACCGCGGTCTTGGGCCAGTGGGTTTTGCAGAACCGCGGCCTCGACTACGCGGGCACCAACCCAGCCATGCTCGATCTGCTGCGCTGGCACGGCGCAGAGGAGGTCGAGCACCGCTCCCTGGTGTACGACGTCTACGAGAACGTCTGCGGGAGCTATTTCATCCGGGCGTTCTCGATGTTGATGACGGCACCGTTGTTCATCGGGTGGTGGATCGCCGGAGCGAAGTTCTTGATGGCCAACGACCCGACCATCGACGCCAAGTGGCGGTGGCGCGACTGGCGGCGGGCGGCGCGCGAGTACCTGCTGCCGGGCCCGTGGAACTTCATCGTGACGGTGCCCCTTCGCTACATGCGGCCCAGTCACCATCCCAGCACCGAGGCGAATACGCAGATGGCCATTGATTACCTCGCACACTCGCCCGCGGTTCAGGCCGCCAAGGAACGAGCACACCGTCAGCCGGCGAGGGTTTCGCGATGAAGGTTTCAGTTGATTTCGACACCTGCGACGGCAACGCCGTCTGTATGAGTATCTGTCACCAGGTCTTCGAGCTGGACGACGCCGGCATTCTTCACCTGCGACAGGACCATCCGAGCGAGGAGCTGCGTACGCAACTGAAGGGCGCGGAAGTGTCCTGTCCCACTCAGGCCATCACGGTGGAGGACTGATCCATGCCGTCAGATATTGAGCTGAGGCAGGTCGTCGTCGTCGGCGCAGGCGTTGCGGGCACATCCGCCGCCGAAGCAATGCGCGAGCACGGTTACGACGGTGCGTTGACGATCATCGGAGGCGAACGGCACTCGCCCTACCATCGGCCGCCGCTTTCGAAGAAGCTGCTCACCGGCCAGGTGCACCGGGCAGGTGTCGACCTGGCACCACGACTCGACGTCGACGCGCGGGTGCTGCGCGGGACATCAGCGCGCCGACTGGACATGTCGTCGCGCACCATTCACCTGCGTGACGGCGACGAGGACATGTCCGTTTCGTTCGACGGGCTCGTCATCGCCAGCGGCGCCGTCCCACGCCAATGGCCGCAGGAAACGGTGCCCGAAGGCGTGTCGGTGCTTCGCACGGTCGACGACTGCCTGGCGATCCGACAGATGCTTCAGTCAGGTCCTCGCGTGGTCGTGATCGGCGGCGGTTTCATCGGCGCCGAGGTCGCCGCCAGTTGCCGTTCGTTGGGTCTCGATGTGACGGTGATCGAGAAGAGCTCCGGCCCAATGCTTTCGGCGCTGGGCAGCGAGATGGCCCGATGCTGGGCGCAGCTGCACCGAGCACGCGGTGTGCACCTGCACGTCGACGTCGGCGTCGACTCATTCATCGGCAATGCACGGGTCGAAGGTGTTCGGCTCACCGACGGTTCGCAGCTCCCCGCTGACCTGGTCGTCGTCGGCCTCGGCGTGACACCGGCCACCGATTGGTTGTGTGACTCCGGACTCAAGGTGGACGACGGCGTGGTCTGTGATGCCACAGGTGCGGTCGAGGGGGACACCGCCGTCGTTGCCGCCGGCGACGTGGCCAGCTGGTGGCACCCGCTATACGAGCGACACATGCGCATCGAACACTGGGACCATGCCGCGCGTCAGGGCGCGGCATCGGCTCGCACGCTGCTGGCTGGGCCGGAGCATGCGGAGCCGTACGACGAAGTGCCGTACTTCTGGTCGGATCAGTATGACGTCAAGCTCCAGACGCTGGGTGTGACAACCGATTACGACGCCTTCACCGTCGTCGAGGGCAATCCCCGCGATTGGCGCTTCGTCGCGGCATACGGACGGGAAGGTCGCACGGTCGCAGTACTGTCGACAATCCCCGACCGGGTCCACGCCTATCGCGACGCCATCGCCAAGCGTGCTGAGTTCCCGCCCAAGCCACCGAACTAGCGGAGCGGGCCGCGATCCGGGCGGCTACTTCGTCGCGGCGTTGTTGACGATGTCGATGGCCATCGTCACCGCCTCGTCGCCCAGGTTGTATGCGCATACCCAGGTTTCAACGGTCATATTGGACGCCGCCGCCAGGGCGTGCTGGCATCCCCAGCCGTCGGCATCCTCCTGGGTGGCCATCTGGGTGATCAGGCCGTCTTCCTCGGCGACGTCGCTGAACTCCCACAGCGAGCTGGTGTCCTCGGTGTCCACCGCGAGCGAGGACTCGGAGCATTTCTGCCACGTCGCCTTGGACTTGGCGAGGAACCGCTTCGCGTCATTGGCGTCGGGATAGAGCACCGCGGTCTGCTCGACCCAGTGGGCGTTGTCCTCTTCGGGCTCGCGGGCCACCACGTCGCGCACCGCGGTCCATCCGCTGCCTTTGTAGACGGGTTCCTCGGAGCCGAACATCGCGCCAAGACAGTTCGGGTCGGACACCTTGTCGGAGGAGTCGGTCATGTTGTCCAGCTCACTGGTGACCTCGAGTGCGGTGGTCCCCATCACCTGGTTGACTTCGTCCACGGAGAGCAGCACCTTATCCAGCGCCGACTCGTTGAGCGACGGCACGCCGGTGGGCACAGTTCTGTTGTCCCGCACCGCGTTACCGGCCACGATGCTCGAGCAGCCGGACAGGAACACGACGAGTGTGACCGCCGCGCCGACCGCGCCAGCCCGGATGGTCATTTCTTCGGTTTGTCGCTCGCTGCATCGCTTGACAGCGCAGCCACGAAGGCCTCCTGCGGGACTTCGACGCGACCGATGGTCTTCATCCGCTTCTTGCCCTCCTTCTGCTTCTCCAGCAGCTTGCGCTTACGGGTGATGTCGCCGCCGTAGCATTTCGACAGCACATCCTTGCGGATCGCCCGGATGTTCTCGCGGGCAATGATTTTCGACCCGATAGCGGCCTGCACCGGAACCTCGAACTGCTGGCGCGGGATGAGTTCCTTGAGCTTGGTGGTCATCTTGTTGCCGTACGCCGACGCGGAGTCCTTGTGCACGATCGCGCTGAACGCGTCGACGGCTTCACCCTGCAGCAGGATGTCGACCTTGACCAGGTCGGCTTCCTGTTCGCCAGCCTCCTCGTAGTCCAGGCTGGCGTAGCCACGGGTGCGCGATTTCAGCGAGTCGAAGAAGTCGAAGATGATCTCGCCGAGCGGCATCGTGTACCGCAACTCCACCCGTTCCGGTGACAGGTAGTCCATGCCGCCGAGTTCTCCGCGACGGGATTGGCACAGCTCCATGATCGTGCCGATGAACTCGCTCGGCGCGATGATCGTGGTCTTGACCACCGGTTCGAACACCCTGCGCACCTTGCCTTCTGGCCAGTCCGACGGGTTCGTGACGACGAGCTCGCTGCCGTCGTCCTTCTCCACGCGGTACACCACATTCGGCGAGGTGGAGATCAAGTCGAGGTCGAACTCGCGTTCCAGCCGCTCCCTGGTGATCTCCATGTGCAACAGCCCGAGGAAGCCGCAGCGGAAGCCGAACCCCAGTGCCACCGACGTCTCCGGCTCCCAGATCAATGCCGCATCGTTGAGCTGCAGCCGGTCAAGCGCGTCACGCAGGTCCGGATAGTCCGACCCGTCAACCGGATACAGCCCCGAGTACACCATCGGCTTGGGTTCGCGGTAGCCGGTGAGCGCCTCGGTGGCACCGTGGCGCGCTGCCGTCACGGTGTCGCCGACCTTCGACTGACGGACGTCCTTCACACCCGTGATGAGGTATCCGACCTCACCAACGCCGAGGCCCGCGGACGGCTTGGGTTCGGGTGACACGATGCCGACTTCCAAAAGTTCGTGGTGGGCGCCGGTGGACATCATCTTGATCCGCTCGCGCGGCAGGATCTTGCCGTCGACGACGCGGACGTAGGTGACCACGCCGCGATAGATGTCGTAGACGGAGTCGAAGATCATCGCGCGGGCCGGCGCGTCGGCGTCGCCCTGCGGCGGTGGCACCTCACGGACGACGTGGTCGAGCAGGTCGGCGACGCCGTCGCCAGTCTTTCCCGACACCCGCAGCACGTCGCTCGGCTCACAACCGATGATGTGGGCGATCTCGCCGGCGTAGCGATCGGGGTCGGCGGCGGGCAGGTCGATCTTGTTCAGCACCGGGATGATGTGCAAGTCGCGGTCCAGCGCCAGATAGAGGTTCGCCAGCGTCTGCGCCTCGATGCCCTGGGCGGCGTCGACCAGCAGCACTGCACCTTCACAGGCCTCCAGCGCCCGCGACACCTCGTAGGTGAAGTCGACGTGTCCCGGCGTGTCGATCAGGTGCAGCACGTAGTCCGTGCCGTCGACGTTCCACGGCAGCCGCACGTTCTGGGCCTTGATGGTGATGCCGCGCTCGCGCTCGATGTCCATCCGGTCCAGGTATTGCGCGCGCATGTCGCGGTCGGCGACCACGCCGGTGAGCTGCAGCATCCGGTCGGCCAGCGTCGACTTGCCGTGGTCGATGTGGGCGATGATGCAGAAGTTCCGAATCTGCGCCGGCGCCGTGAAGGTCTGGTCGGCGAAACTGCTGATGGGAATCTCCTGGTCAAGATTGGTAGAGCGGGTGCGCTACGCCCTTCTAGCGTATCTAGGGACGGGTACGTCGACACAATCGCGCGCGTTTCGCTTCACCAGACCCGCTTCGGCGGAAGCGTGGCCATTTGGGGCCGGAGGAAGCCGATCCCGTTTGTGCAGCCGGAGAAGCCGGCGGCTGCCGGGTCAGTCGGGGCGGTCTGTTGTTCGAAGTGTCGCTTGATGATCGTCAGGCTGGAGGTCCAGTCCCAATTCTTGTCGGTGCCCAACGCTACGGTTGCGCGCATGAGCTCGACCGGCGACGACAACAAGGTGCGTTACACGTATCGGTTGCGGCTATCGGTTCGTGCGCGACGGTTGTTGCTGGCAGAGTGGGACCGGTGCCGGTGGGTATGGAATCAGTGCGTGGAGGCCTCGAACGCCACGCACCGCCAATGGGTTGAGACCGGCGTGAAGGCGGAATGCGGCCCAGCGCAACTTGATAAGCGGTTGACCGGGTGGCGCAGCGAGCATGAGTGGCTGGCGGCAGGGTCCAGTGTGGCTCAACAGCAGACAATCCAAGATTTCGGGCGGGCCCGCGCCAAGGTTCTCAAGGACCGCAAGGACAAGAAACTGCCGCCTCGGCGGAGGCGCGGCATGCCCAAGTTCAAATCCAGGCACCGGGCGGCCCCCAGCCTGAACTACACGCTGCGTGGGTTCGTCCTCAACGGTCGCCAGCTGAGCCTGGCCGCTGGGATCGTGGTGCGGCCGGTGTGGTCGCGTGATCTTCCCGGCGAGCCGTCGAGTGTGCGAATCTACCGGGACCCGCTGGGCCGGTGGTGGTGTTCCTTCGTCGTGCCTCGGCCCCAGATAGAGCCGCTGCCCACAACGGGCCGCTCGATCGGGGTCGACTGGGGCGTGATCGACGTGGCGACGACAACCAGTGACGACCACGACTTGGCGCACCTCCAACACGGCGCGCGAGCCGCGCATAGGTTGGCGCGGTATCAACGGATGATGGCCCGACGTCGACCTAACAAGGGTGGGGCCCCTTCTCGTGGGTACAAGACCGCCAAGCATGCTGCGGCCAAACAACACGCCCGCGTCGCTGCCCAACGCGCCGATACCGGCCGCAAATGGGCGAAATCTGTAGCGATCGATTTCGATCGAATCGCAGTCGAAGATTTCCGGCCAAAGTTCCTGGCCAAGTCGTCGATGGCACGCAAAGCCGCCGATGGCACGATCGCCGCCACGAAACGCGCCTTGATCGAACAGGCCGGCAAGCTCGGACGCCAGCTGGTGCTGGTAGATCCGAGACACACCACTACTGACTGCGGAAACTGCGGTGCGAGAGCCAAACACCGCCTAACGCTGTCGCAACGCACCTACCGGTGCGAACACTGCGGACATGTCGCCCCACGCGACAAGAACTCCGCACACGTCATCCACAACCGGGCAGGTTTCAACCCGGCTGGTGCCGACGGCATAAGACCAGGCCGCTCACCGAGCGGGCAGGCAGCCTGAGCCAGTAATCCCGCTCATTCATGAGCGGGAGGATTCAAATATGCTGCCAACATGGCGTCGCAGTGGAAGACGTTGCAGCGGTTCGCGGAGAACCTGGTGTTCAACGAGGCACCGAAGGTCATCCGCCAGCTCCAGCGACCCGAGAGCCTGCCTCGCAACATTCAGCAGGGCATCAAGATGGGCCTCGACGCGTTTATCGGCACCGCCGTCCAGCCCACCACCGCGATCACCGCCGGGCGGCCGGTGACCGACAACAGTGTGCCGACGGCACATCGCGCCCGCAGGCTGGTCTACGCGCCGGATCTCGACGGTCGGGCCGATCCGGGCGAGGTGGTATGGACGTGGGTGGTCTACGAGGACGACCCGTCCCGCGGCAAGGATCGACCCGTGCTGGTGGTGGGCCGCGACCGTCGCACCCTGCTGGGCCTGATGCTGTCCAGTCAGGAACACCACCGAACTGATCCCGATTGGATCGGCATCGGTTCGGGTCCTTGGGATTACGAGAACCGCCCGAGCTGGGTGCGGTTGGACAGAGTGCTCGACGTGCCCGAGGAGGGCATCCGCCGCGAAGGCGCGATCCTGGAACGCGAGACCTTCGAACTCGTCGCCGCGCGGCTGCGCGCCCAGTACTCGTGGAGCTGACTCACCTAGCTGTTACCTCGGTGCCCGCCACATCGGCCACATCTTCGGCCCGTCGGGGATCTGGATCTCGCCGATCTGCTCGAACCCGAACCGGCCGTAGTAGGCAAGCAGTTCTTCCTTGCTCGCCTCCAGGTAGGCCGGCGCCCGCTCGGCGTCGCAGCGATCGAGGCGCGAGCGCATCAGCGCCTGCCCGAATCCGGTGCCCCTGACCGAGGGGTCGCTGCCGATCACCATCAGGTACCAGTGCGGTTCCTCGGGGTGCGCCTGCTCCATCACCCGGCCCAGCGCCTGGGTCTCCCGGCCCCGCGACCGCAAGAGCCACGCCATCGTCGGCATCATCATCAGCTCTTCCAAGCGTGAGGACTTCCGCTGACCGGGTGGATCCCAGAGCGTCGCCGCCCCGATGGACCCGTCGCGACTCGCGACTTCGGAACCGCCCCGCGAAAGGAAGTGATGCCTGGTCAGAGTCGTGAACATGCGGGGAAGGGCCTTCACCCTGGCCTTGTCTTCCGGCAGCATGAACATCATCACCGGATCGTCGTAAAACGCCCTTGCCAGCACTTTCGACAGCTCACGAACGTCGGCCCGCGCAGTGGGCCGCAGTTCGATCTCAGCCACGGGTGATGTAGTCCTGCAGCGCCCGCTGTTCGGTCTCCAGCTCCTCCATCCGCTGCTTCACGATGTCGCCGATGCTGACGATGCCGACGAGGCGGTTGTTCTCCAGCACCGGGATGTGCCGGACCCGTTTGGTGGTCATCAGCGCGGTGAGGTGGTCGACCGTGTCTGTCGGCGTACACGTCGCAACCATGGTCGTCATGATCTCGGATACCGGCAGTCGCAGCAGGTCGCCGCCGTGTTCGTGCAGCTTGCGCACCACGTCGCGCTCCGAGACGATGCCCACGACACCGTCGGTGGATACGACGACCATGGCGCCGATGTTGTGCAGGGAGAGCTCGTTGAGCAGCCCGGAGACCGAGGTCTCGGGGGTGATCGTCGCCACGGTGGCGCCCTTGGTCCGCAACACGTCCGCGATTCGCATCATTGCCTCCGCCTCATCGTGGGTCCAGCTCACAACAGGTTAGGTCTAACTTGGTCGGGGGGAAAGCACCTTGGCCGGAACAGACACCCAGCGGTGCGGGTTGGACGAGGCTCGCGCGGACATCTTCGATTTGCAGGCTGCCATGGGCGATTTGGCGGGTTTGATGGCGGCCAGTCTGGGTTTGACGGAGTTGTTCACGAACTGGCCACCCGTGGCGTCATTGGCTATTTGGCCGCGGTGAGGAGGACCTTCAACGCTCCGGTCTCGGTAGCGTTGGCGAAAACGTCGTAGGCGGTCTCGAACTCGTCGAGGCCGAATCGGTGAGTGATCATGGCCGATGTTTCGAGCCGGTGGCTGGCGACCAGACCGATCAGCGTCGGCGTGGAGTACGTGTCCACTAGGCCGGTGGTAATGGTCAGGTTCTTGATCCAAATGTCCTCCAGATGCAGAGTCGCGGGCGCGCCGTGCACACCGATATTGGCGACGTGACCGCCAGGGCGCACCAGTCGCACCGCCTGTTCGAAGGTCTGCGGCAGCCCGACGGCCTCCATCGTCACGTCTGCTCCCAAACCGCCGGTGAGTTCACCGATGACGATCGCGGGATCGTCGCGGCTGCTGTTGACGACGATGTCGGCGCCGAACTTGCGCGCTGCCTCCAGGCGGGCATCGGCTAGATCGATCGCGACGATGTGGCCAGGGCTGAACAGTTGCGCTGTCATGATCGCGGCCAGCCCGATAGGCCCCGCACCGATGATGGCGACGAGATCCGCCGGGCGGACGGTCCCGTTGAGCACACCCACTTCGTAGGCGGTGGGCAGGATGTCGGCGAGCACAATCATCTGTTCGTCGGTGACCCCGTCGGGAACCTTGTAAGTCGAGTTGTCCGCGAACGGAACTCGCACATACTCGGCCTGGGTGCCGTCTATCAAGTGGCCGAGGATCCAGCCGCCACCGCCCAGGCACTGCCCGTAGCTCCCCTCGCGGCAGTACCGGCAGGTGCCGCACGATGAGACGCACGACACCAGCACGCGGTCGCCGACGGCCAGCTTCTGCACCGACGAACCGACGGCGGTGACGGTGCCGACGGCCTCATGGCCCAGGATGCGGCCGGGGGACACTTCCGGTACGTCGCCGCCGAGGATGTGTAGATCGGTGCCGCAGATCGTCACGGCATCGACCCGCACCACCGCGTCACCGGGTTCTTTGATGGCTGCATCGGGAACGTCTTCCCACGACTTGCTGCCCGGCCCGTGATAAACCAGCGCCTTCATTTTTGTTGCCCTTCGTCGGATGTGCGGGTTTAGACATCCAATTAGCCGCCGCCGCAGTCGGTTTCAGGATGACGGTCGATAATAATTGGCCTGCGCCTGGCGGGTAGTAACGAATGTGGGCGAGACCATTGAACTGATCATGGTGATCCTGATGCGAAGTCGATCACCGGGACGCGGGGGTTCGGAGCCAACGCTCCTTGAATTCTGCGGCGGACAGCGGAATTCATCCCAGGCAGGCTGACGTTCTCAGCCACCGCCAACGCTACACCGGTTGCGGGGTTTCTATCGATGTCCCGACCAAAGGCGGCGAAGCCCTGTCGCGCATCCACTGTCGCTCGACCACCCGGCAAGTGGGCTTGGCCGCGGTGATCTTCTCCGGGCTTTACCTCCTCTCCGACGTGATCGAAACCATTCAATGGGCTTCTCCCTTTCGCAGCTCATCCTCACCCTGGTGGCCGAGGCAGCGATCTCCTTCGTTGTGGTGGGCCTCTATATCGCGCAGCGCCCGCGGATCGGGCCGCTGGGTTTGGTCAGCACCATCGGTAGGCAACGAATTGGGCTCAAGCCCGTGGATTTCTCGCGATATGACCGGTTGGGGCCAGTCCCCGGGGTAGGTATGTCTCATGATCGAGGTCACCCTGCTCGGCACCGGCAGTCCAATGATCGATCCCAACCGCGCCGGACCGTCGACGTTGGTTCGGGCGGGCGATCAGACGTTCCTGGTGGACTGCGGCCGCGGCGTGCTGATGCGGGCAGCGGCGGCTGGTGTCGGCGCCGCCAACATCTCTGCCCTGCTTCTGACCCACCTGCACAGCGATCACATCACCGATCTGTCCGACGTCATCACGACGCGGTGGGTGACCACCTTCGTGCGCAGTCCGCTACGGGTGATCGGTCCCCCGGGAACCGCGGCCGTCGTCGATGCGACGCTGAACGCCCTGGCCCCGGACATCAGCTACCGAATCGGGCATCATCCCGACATCACCGAACCGCCTACCGTCGAGGTGGAAGAGGTGACCCAGGGCGTGGTGTGGGCCCGCGACGGCGTGCGAATCACCGCTGCGCCGACCGATCACCGGCCGGTCGAGCCGACCATCGGGTTCCGGGTCGAGTTCGACGGCGCTTCGGTGGTACTTGCCGGCGATACCGTGCCGTGTGCGACCCTCGACGCGCTCGCCAAAGGTGCGGGTGCGTTGGTGCACACCGTGATCCGCAAGGATCTCGTCGAACAGATGCCGGTGCAACGCATCAGAGACATTCTCGACTACCACTCATCCGTCGAGCAGGCCGCCGCCACCGCTGAACGGGCGGGCGTCGGAATTCTGGTCCTCACCCACTATGTGCCGGGCATCGCGCCGGGCCAGGAGGACGACTGGCGCGCGCTGGCGGCGACGGCGTTCAGCAGGCAGATCGAACTGGGCGACGATCTGCACCGGGTCGAAGTGCACCCGGGTGTGTGTGGCCATTAGGACTAATCGACAAGTGCGCCAAGAACTTCTGCGGTCGGTGCGTGCGTCATGACCGTGAAGTGATCGGCGTCGACGTCGGTGACAGTCAGCGTCGGCACGGTCGCAGCGATGTCGGCTGCGACGTCGTCGGGGACCACCAAACCCCCGTTGAGGGGTTGGCGGCACCGCACCAGCGCAACCGGCATGGACAGATGCCGCCACGCGCTGGACCAGTCATGCGCGGCGCCGTCACCGATGTCTTCGAGGCAGGCCGCCTTGTTGGTGCGCCGGAATTCGTAGGCGAAGTACCGCCGCCAGAAGTCGGTGAACGGGCGGATCGGGCTCACCGCCTCGACTCGAGCGACGTAGTCCGCGGCGTCGGGCACGTCGAGGTCGAGCCGATTGAGGCCGGCCAGCACCGCGGCGATCGCACTTTCGTCGGACCTGCCCGCGTGGTCGATCAAGCCGAGCCGCCGTATGCGGCCCGGCTCCAGTTGTGCTGCGAGGATCCCGATCAGCGCGCCCAACGACCAGCCGACCCAGTCGAACGTATCCCGCCCGAGAATCGTTGCCGCTTCGAACATGTCGCGCCCGTGCGACCGAAGGCCGTAGCTTCCGGTCGGGGTGATGTCGCTGCCGCCGCGGCCGCGCAGGTCGACCGCGACGACCTGATGTCCACCGTCGCCGACCAGAATCGGAGCCAGGTAATCGAAGGCGTGCATGTTGGCCGACAAACCGTGAACCGCGAGCACCAACGGGGCGTCGGGGTCGCCGAAGCGTTGAGCGTGCAGGCGCCCCGACGCAAGATCGAGATCGAACTCCTCGGCCACGGGAAGTCAGGCTAGCCGGGCGATTTCCCCGGCGTTCGCCGCGTGCCTGTTCTGCCTCCGCAGCGGCAGCAGTGCTCCGGCGACCACCAGCCAGGCCAACGCGCCGAAGCGGGCGATCGGCAGGAGGAAGCTGAGTGCCGGCCAGACCAGAACGAGCGTCGTCAGTTCGGCCAATACGGCGATCACCAGTCCAGCGACCGCCAGCGGCCGGGGGAGCAGACGGATGATGAGGCTCGGCACCGCCATGCCCGCCACGAGCAGACCGAGGGTGACCACGTGCGCCGGCCCGCCGGTCAGGAACACCAGGTAATAGAGCGCGCGCACCAGTGCGCCGTCGGTGCCGACCTCCGGTCGCGACAGCGTCCACGCAAGCAGACCCGAAAGGCCAAGGGCACCTGCGGCAAGGATGCCGCCCGCCAGCGCGATCGTCGCGCCGGGCGCGGTCACACCGAGCTGGCGCAGCCGCGCGCTGGCCGTGGCCGCGTAAATGGCCAGCGGCACCGAGGAGGCGAACACCGCGACGGCGATCACCTGCACGGCGGCCGGCTGCGCGAGCACGTATGCCCGGATCGCCGAGTCTGCGCCGTACGGAAGCGGCATCACCCCGCCGAGCGCAACTCCGATGGCAAGGCCACCGAGCAGCAACACCAGCGATATCACCGCCAGCAGCACAAGGGGTGGACCACCTTGCCGGCGCCGATCCGATTCTCGTGTTCCATCACCTAGTGAATCATTCATAAGTTGAACGGTATGCCCGAATGCAGGCGATCGCAAGGGGTGAATTAGTTCAATCGGGAAATGGTTCAAGAATGGTATGGTCATGGCGTGACCGGCGCCTCGAACAGCGATCGCGGTGACGGCGTGGCCTTTCTGCTGGCGCAGCTCGGACACCACGCCGCCACCCAATTCGCCGAACAGATGGCGTCGCTGGACCTGACGCCGCCCCACGCGGGCATCCTGCGGGCGATCGCGTCCGGCCCCGGCGGAAGCCAACAATCCCTCGCCCAGCAGCTGGGTCTACTGCCGAGCCGCGTGGTGGCCTACGTCGACGAGCTGGAGGATCGCGGGTACGTCGAGCGCCGCCGCAACCCCGACGACCGGCGACTGCACGCCCTGCACCTGACCGCCTCAGGCAAGAAGCTGATGACCAAGATCGCCGACCTGGCACGGCAACACGAACGCCGGATCACCGCAGGCCTGGACGCCGATGAGCGCGCCAACCTGCGTGAGTTGTTGGCGCAGTTGGCGAAGGAACGTGGCCTGACGCCACACGTGCACCCCGGATTCCGGGCCATCGGCCGCGGTGGCGGCCCTCGGGCTAAGCCAGCCGGGTGATTTCGACGACCACGTCGAGGTCGGTCGACCCCTCCCCCGAGTAGACGCCCTTCAGCGGCGAGACGTCCGAATAGTCGCGGCCCACACCGACACTGATGTACTGCTCATTGATTTCGGTGTCGTTCGTGGGGTCGTAGTTCCACCAGCCGCCCGTCCACGCCTGGATCCACGCGTGGCTCTGGCCGTCGATGGCTTCGCCAACCACCGCTTTGTGATTGGGATGTAGATAACCCGAAACGTAGCGAGATGGAATTCCCATGCCGCGCAGCAGGATCAACGTCAAATGGGCGAAGTCCTGGCAGACGCCCTTGCCTTCCCGATGAGCATCAAGCCCAGATGAGTGGACACCCGTAGTGCCCGGCACGTACTCGAGTTCGCTGTGTGCCCACTCCGCGGCGGCGAGAACGGCGGCCGGTGGCTCGTTGTATTTCGCTATCCGCTTGCCTACCGCCTGGATACGCCTGCTCGCCGGCACGTAGTCGGTCGGGCTGAGCATCTCGTCGAACCGGTCGATCACGGCCTCCGAGACCAGGTCGTCCCAGCTGACCTTGTCCTTCGGCATCTCCCCGCGGTCGGTCTCCACCACCGAGGACGAGGTGACCTCCAACTCGGTGTGAGGCGCGTGCAGGTCGAACGCCGTCACCGCAGTGCCCCAGTAGTCGACATACCGGTAGGAGCGCGTCGCGGGAACAGTCTCGACGCGGTTGAGAATAACGTTCTGGCGGGAGTCCGACCGCGGCGTCAGGCGCGCCTCATTGAACGACGCGGTCACCGGCGACTTGTACGCATAGCCGGTCGAATGCACCACCCGCATGCGCCACATCTAAATCTCACCTTCCTCGATGACCAGCGAGCCGTGCCGGCCGGCATCCGTCCACGCCACCCACGGCGCAGCGTGGAAGTACTCCAGCGCCAACGCTTCTCCGACGTCGGAGCATGTCTTCTGCAGACCGGCGAGGCGCTCCTCGAGTGATTCCAATAGCACGCCCTGGCGAAGGAACTCCAGTTCGCTGCGGGCCCGGCCAAGCAGTCGCTGGGCTTCCGCGGTGGCGCCAACCCGGTTGAGCGCGCGGTGGTGCAGTTCGTCGAGGCTGTGCTCGGCCAATCGCAGGGAGTAGAACACCGAGCGCGGGAACAACCTGTCGAGCAGCATGAACTCGACGACACGGACCGCGTCGAGCACACCGCGATAGGTGCGCAGGTAGGTGTCATGTGCGCCCGCGGAACGCAACACCGTCACCCAGGCAGGCGAGGACGCACTGTCGCCGACCCGGGAAAGTAGCAGCCGCACCGTCATGTCGACCCGTTCGATGGCGCGGCCAAGCACCATGAACCGGTAACCGTCGTCGCGGGACAGCGTCGAGTCGGCGAGCCCGGCGAACATCGCGGCACGGCCCTCGACGAACGACAGGAACTCCGCAGGCCCGAGACGTTTGGCGGCGCGCTCGCGTTCGGGCAGTGCGTTGTAGGTGGTGTTCAGGCACTCCCAGATCTCGGTGGACGTGACTTCGCGTGCACCCCTTGCATTCTCGCGTGCGGCCGAGATCGACTCGACGATCGAGCAACCGCCCTGGGTGTCGCGGCTGAAGGCGACCAGGTCGGTCAGCGACCACACATCCAAGGCCTGCGCGGGCGGATCGATACCCAGCACCCGCAGCAGGGTGCGGGACGCCTGGTCGGGATCGACACTGGAGTCCTCGAGCAGTTGGTGCACGGTGACATCCAGGATGCGGGCGGTGTCGTCGGCGCGTTCGACGTAACGGCCTATCCAGTAAAGGGATTCAGCGTTGCGGGCGAGCATTTCCTACATCACCGCCTGCTGCTGTTGCTGTTGCTGTTGACTCTGGCCGGGGCCTGGGGACTGCGACTGCTGCTGTTGTTGCTGCTGGGACGAGTCGCCGTTCTTGTCGGGCTTCGCACCTTTGGGCGCCTTGGGCAGCTTGCGGACCACCTCGGCGGCGGCCAGCTCCCGGTCGGCGACCGAGGCACGCGAGGCCAGCACCCAGGTGTCCTTCGAGCCGCCGCCCTGGCTGGAGTTGACCACAAGCGAGCCCTCCGGCAGCGCGACGCGCGTCAGGCCGCCCGGCAGCACCCACACATCGTCGCCGTCGTTCACCGCGAAGGGGCGTAGGTCCACGTGGCGCGGGGCGAGCTTGTCGTCGATCTGGGTCGGCACCGTGGACAGCTGCACGACCGGCTGGGCGATCCAGCCGCGCGGGTCGTTGCGGATCTTCTTGCTGATGGCGGTGAGTTCCTTCTCCGACGCGTCGGGACCGAAGACGATGCCGTACCCGCCCGACCCCTCGACGGGTTTGATGACGAGTTCGTCGACGCGGTCGAGAACCTCCTCGCGTTCTTCGTCGAGCCAGCAACGGTAGGTGTCGACGTTGGCGACCAGCGGCTTTTCGCCGAGGTAGTACTCGATGATCGTGGGCACGTAGGTGTAGACGAGCTTGTCGTCGCCGACGCCGTTGCCGACCGCGCTGGAGATCACCACGTTGCCTGCGCGCGCGGCGTTCAGCACGCCGGCAACGCCGAGCACCGAATCCGGGTTGAACTGCATCGGGTCGAGGAAGGCGTCGTCGATGCGCCGGTAGATGACGTCGACCTGGCGCTCGCCTTCGGTGGTCCGCATGTACACGGTGTTGTCGCGACAGAACAGGTCGCGACCCTCGACGAGCTCGACGCCCATCTGCCGGGCCAGCAGCGAATGCTCGAAGTAGGCCGAGTTGTAGACGCCGGGCGTCAGCACCACGACGGTCGGGTCGGCCTCGTTGGAGGCCGCCGCGTTGCGAAGCGCCCGCAACAGGTGCGACGAGTAGTCGCCCACCGTGCGAACCCGGTGACTGGCGAACAGGTTCGGGAAGACGCGCGCCATGGTGCGGCGGTTCTCCATCACATAGGAGACGCCCGACGGGGAGCGCAGGTTGTCCTCCAGTACCCGGAAGCTGCCCTGCGCGTCGCGTACCAGGTCGATGCCCGCGACGTGAATGCGCACGCCGTTGGGTGGAACGATGCCCGCGGCTTCGCGGTGAAAATGCTCGCACGAGGTGACCAACCGACGCGGGATGACACCGTCACGCAGGATCTCCTGCTCGCCATAGATATCGTCGAGGTACATCTCCAGCGCCTTCACGCGCTGCCTGATGCCCTTCTCCAGCCGCGACCATTCGGCGGCGGAGATCACCCTCGGTACCAGGTCGAGCGGGAATGGGCGTTCCTGCCCGGACAGCGAGAAGGTGATGCCCTGATCGATGAATGCTCGCCCGAGCGCGTCGTTGCGCGCTGCGAGCTCGGAAGCGTCGGACGGCGCGAGTTCGGCGAATATGCCCTTGTACGGCCCCCGGACATTGCCCTGCGCGTCGAACATCTCGTCGAACGCCTGGGCGTAGCTGCCCAGATCGTTGTAGCCGTCGAAAATCCCGTCATAGCGCGCGGTCCGGCGGCCGTTGTTGCGTGCGGACTTGGCGGTCTCATTCGGCAAAGTACGAAGGCTCACCGTTGTCATGGTGCCCCAAACGTCGCGTTTCCGCAGGCCAGCGGCATCCCCTTCTTTGCCGCTTTGGGCATTTACCCGCTGCGCTGGTAATCTGAACCCTCGCTGCCCGTCCCGCGGGCGCCAGACTTTCCAAACCCCAACCGAGATTTACGAAGGAATTAGCGCGTGGCCAATATCAAGTCGAAGGTAAAGCGCAACCGCACCAACGAGCTTGCCCGACTGCGTAACCAGTCAGTGAAGTCCTCGCTGCGCACGGCCGTCCGCTCGTTCCGTGAAGCCGCCGAGGCCGGCGACAAGGAAAAGGCCGCCGAGCTGCTGTTGTCGACCAGCCGCCAGCTGGACCAGGCCGCCAGCAAGGGCGTAATCCACAAGAACCAGGCGGCGAACAAGAAGTCCGCCCTGGCGCGCGCCCTCCACAAGATCTAGTCAGCCGCCGTCCGCGACCAACTCGGCCACTTTCCGCACCGCAGCTTCCAGCGCATAGTCGGCGTCCGCCGCTGCGCCCTTCACGTCGGCATTGAGCGTCGCCACCAACTGCATCGCCTTCGCGACCGATTCGCGCGACCAGCGTCGCGCCTGTTTCTGCGCCTTCTGCACCCGCCACGGCGGCATGCCCAGCTCTGAGGCCAGCCGGTACGGGTCGCCCGAGAGCGGCCCGACCCTGGCGATCGTGTGCACGGCCTCGGCCAGCGCATCGGCCAGCACGACCTGCGGCTCGCCGCTCATCATCGCCCACCGCAGCGCTTCGGCGGCGCCCGCGACGTCACCCACCACCGCCTTGTCGGCGATATCGAAGCCCTTCACCTCCGCCTTACCGCTGTGATAGCGGCGCACCGCGGCCACGTCGACCGTGCCGTCGGTGTCGGCCACCAGCTGCGAGCAGACCGCCGCGAGTTCGCGGATGTCCGATCCGACGGCGTCCAGCAGGGCGGTGACGGTGTCGTCGGACACCTTGATTTTCATCGCGCGGAACTCACCGCGCACGAAGTCGGCGCGCTCGGAGGCTTTGGTGATCCGGGCACACGGATGAACGGTCGCGCCGAGGTCCTTCAGTCGGCCCGCCAGCGCCTTGGCGCGACCTCCGCCGGAGTGCACGACGATGAGCAGCGTGCCCTCCGGCAGGTCCGCGGCCGCGGTCTCGATCAGCGCGACCGCCTCCTTGCCGGCTTCGGCGGCGGATTCCAACACCACGACCCGCTCATCGGCGAACAACGAGGGGCTCAGCAGCTCGGCCAGCTCGGAGGTGCTGACCTCGCCGGCACGCATCCGGTTCACCGGGACGTCGTCGGTGCCCGCCTGCTTGCGGGCGGCGCGCAGGACCTCGGCCACCGCACGTTCGACCAACAGCTCCTCGTCCCCGAGGACCAGGTGCAATCCGGGGACCGATCCGCTCATCACCCGATCGTGTCATGCCGGGCCGACAGGCCCCACACCCCGGCCCGCCAGCGTCCATCCCAACAGACACACCGCGATTGCGCAGACACCGAAGCGGGCCCAGCGCCACCTCGACAGCACTACGGCCGCCACCCCGGCCGCGCCGACCGTGAGCGCTCCGGCCGGCCCCGCCGGCACCGGAACCGATGCGCCGGGCATACCCGCCGCCCAGCGAGCGACATTCGACAGCCACCACAGTTCCGGTCCGGTGAACCGGATCAGCAGCGCGGCACCGGCGGGCCACAACGTCGACAGCGCCGCGGCGGCCGTGCCGATCACGGTGATCGGCGCGATCACACCGGCGACCGCGAGGTTCGCCGCGACGGCCACCACGCTGAACGTGCCCGAGATGGCCGCCACCAGAGGCGCGGTCACGAGCTGGGCGGCGACCGCGACGCTCACCGCGTCCGCCAGCGGCTTGGGCCAACCCCGTTTCACCAGGCGCCGTGACCACACCGGGGCGACGACGACCAGCGCGGCGGTCGCCGACACCGACAAGGCGAACCCGACATCGACGGCGAGCTCGGGTGCGGCGATCATCAGCGCGATGACCGCCGTCGACAACACGGGAATCGCCTGTCTTCGGCGGTGTGACACGACGGCCAGCAGCGTGATCGCGCCCATCACCGCCGCCCGCAACACGCTCGCCGACGGTTGGACGACGATGACGAACGCCGTCAGCGCACCCGCCGCCAACGTGACTGCGACGCGCGGGCCGAACAGGGCCGCCGTCAGCAGCACCGCCCCGCAGACAATCGTCACGTTCGCGCCGGACACCGCCGTGAGATGCGTCAGCCCGGATGCCCGGAACTGCTGCGTGGTCTCGCCGGTCAACGCGGAGGTGTCACCGAGCACGAGCGCAGGAAGTAGCGCCGCCTGGTCGGCAGGAAGAGAACCCCGTGCCGCCGTGGCGAATCCGGTACGCACCCGCTGCGCCACGCGCTGAATCGGCGCGGCCTCTCCCAGCGTCGCCTCACCATTCGCCGACAGCACGGCGATGGTGAGATCGCGCCGGGTCGGTCCGGAAATCCGGGCCTTGAACGCCGCCGGGCGGCCGGCAGTCAGCTCGGCGAAGCTGGCAACCGACGTGAAAACGACAACCCGGCCCGACATTTCGTCGGCGTCGACGGCATGCAGCGAGCCGCGGAACATCATCCGGCCGCCACCGAGTGACCGCGGTGTCTCGCTTGGCGTGACGACGACGGCGGCGACGGTGCCGTAGAGGTCGGCGATGGGATGGTGGCGCACCTGTTCGACGCGCAGTTGCACTGCGATGGCGAAGCCCAGTCCCACCAACGCGACCGCGACCGTGCCCGCCGCCGTCATCCGCACACTGGAGCGCGACTCCCGCTGTCGCCCACCCCACCGCGCCGCCACGGTCGCGGCGGCCACCACCACCAGCAGCACCACCACGACGCCGCCGATCGACCACAGGATCCCGGCCGCGGTGACTCCCCAGCTTGTCAGCGCCGCGGGCACCAGACGCAGATCAAGGCGGGCCTCGCGGCCGTCCACCGCGTTCACACATGGACCTGGGCACGCAGCTTCTCGAGACGCGCAGGACCGATGCCGTCGACGTCACCGAGCTGGTCGACGCTGGTGAACGACCCGTTCGCATCACGCCAGGCGATGATCGCGGCCGCGGTCACCGGACCGACACCGGGCAGGGCATCTAGCTGCTCGAGGGTCGCACTGTTCAGGTCGACTAAATCGCTTGGTGCTGAGGAACTCTCACTTTTCATCGATCCATCCCCTGATACACCCGGACCCGGCTCGGATGCCACCGAACTGCCCATCGTCGGCGGCTCCCCCGGCGGCGCGGCGATGCCGACGATGATCTGCTCACCGTCGGCGACCCGGCGAGCCATGTTCAATCCGATGAGATCGGCGCCGTCCAGCGCGCCGCCGGCCGCGGTGAGCGCGTCGGCGATCCGGGCACCCGAACCCAACGTCACCAGACCGGGTTTGTGCACAAGGCCGACCACACTCACCACGACAGGCCCCTCCGGAGCGGGTGCGGGAGGAGTCGATCGAGCCGTCGAAACCATTTCCACCGGTGGCAGTTTCGCCGACACCACCGGCGGCGTCTTGTCTCGAACCAACGTGAACACGGTGACCAGCACGGCCACCGCGCCGACGACCCCCAGCGCGATGGCACCGGCGCGACCAGGGTCGGCGCGAACGGCCGCCAGCCAACCGGATGCGTCGCCGGCCTTGGCTTCAGGGAGCCAACGAGACAGCGCGGTATCGGGGTTGCCGTCGGCGCCGTCGGTGTTGGGTTCGGCATCGGCCTCGCCGCCGAGCCTGCGGTGGAGCCGCTCGGCGGGCAGTTCGGTTCCCATGTGCCCGACGGTAAGTCCGAACAGGGACCGAAATGGCCGGGCGAGATCGCAGCCGTCGTGACCTGTGGATGAGTTCGGCTCTGTGGAATTCGTGAACAAACGAGGGAGGCCCTCCCCGGATGACCGCCCGGGGAGGGCCTCTATTGAAGGTGGCTTATTCGGTTGTGGCCTTACTGGTTGACCAGGTAGAGGTGGCCGACACCGTGGTGGTGTCGCCAGCCCGGCATCACGTTGGGGGCGGGCTTGGCGTAGGTGTCCGGCGTGGTCACGATCGACGTGCCGGTGCTGGTCTCGGTGGTGGTGACCGCGGCGCTGGCCATGCCGGCCAGTCCGAGGGCGGCACCGCCGAGGATGCCGGCCGAGACGATCGGAAGGGCGATGCAGCGGGCGATGTGGGCGTTCATGATATTGGATCTCCTTGTGTGAGTTGGCTTTTCAGTTCTCCGACCGGTTGTTTCCGGCCATGGGATAACTATGTCTCAGCGCAATGGAGATGTATGTCGGCCGACCAGCCCTCAGACCGGATGAACCGCGTGTCCTCCGATCGGGGGACATATTCTCCGACTTGGTCATCGGCCGAAAGTCCGCGCCGGAATTCCCTATGATCCTGTCGTGGACGGTGTGCACGACATCGGCGGGCTGGACGGCTTCGGCCCGGTCGAGCATGCCGAAACCGAGCCTGCCTTCGCCGCGGACTGGGAGCGGCGCACCTTCCGGATGATGATCGGATCGATCGGCTCGCTGGGTGGACCGGGCGGAAAGTTCCGGCATTCCATCGAGCGGATGGATCCCGCGCATTACCTGTCATCGCCGTACTACGAACACTGGCTCACCGGTGTCACCACGCTGGCGGTCGAGGCGGGTGTGACGACTCAGGAGGAGCTCGATCGCCGTGCCGGTGGGCACTTCCCACTCTCACGGCCCGACCGCGGCCTTCTGCCGGACGACCTCACGTCCCGCACTACGCCTCGTTTCGCGCTCGGCGACACCGTGCGGGTACGCGAGTGGCATCCGTCGGGGCACACCCGCGCGCCCCGCTATGTACAGGGCAAGCGCGGCACCGTCGTTCGCATCGATGGCGCGGCCAACGTCGACGACATCGAGGCGCACGGTGGCGGGAACGTCACCGACCCCCTCTACTCCGTGCGGTTCACGTCCCACGAGCTGTGGGGCGATGGTGGCTACCAGGGCGAGGTCGTGCACGTCGACCTCTTCGAGCGGTATCTGCGGGAGGCTTGATGGCGGATCATCACCACCCCGAAAAACTGGCACCCGTCGAGGCGCGCATCGCCGCCATCGAATCGGTGCTCGTGGAGAAGGGGATCCTCGACGTCGAGGCAGTGGACGCAATCGTCGCCCATTTCGAGGAGAACCTGGGGCCGATGAATGGCGCCAAGGTCGTCGCCCGGGCATGGGCCGACCCCGAGTACAAGGCGCGGCTGCTGTCGAACGGGACCGCCGCCATCGGAGAGCTCGGCATCAGCGGGCCCGAGGGCGAGTACATGGTCGTGGTGGAGAACACCGCGGACGTGCACAACCTCGTCGTCTGCACGTTGTGCTCGTGCTACCCGTGGCCGACGCTGGGCCTGCCACCGAAGTGGTACAAGGCGCCCGCGTATCGGGCACGGGCCGTACGGGAACCACGGAAGCTGCTCGCAGAGATGGGCACCGTGATCCCCGACGACGTGGAGATCCGGGTATGGGACTCCAGCGCGGAGGCTCGCTACCTTGTGCTGCCGATGCGCCCGGCGGGCACCGACGACCTGTCCGAGGAGCAGCTCGCGGACGTCGTGACGCGCGACTCGATGATCGGCGTCCAGCGCCTGTGACCGACATGCCCTTCGACGACGAGTCGCTCCCCCGCGACAATGGCGAACTTGTCTTCGAGGCACCGTGGCAAGCCCGCGCGCTGGCCGTCGCCGTCGCGGTGGTCGACAAGCTCGGCCTTCCCTGGGATGCGTTCCGCCAGCGACTCATGGCCAGTATCGCCGAGGACCCGCGACGCCCGTACTACGAGTCTTGGAGCAAGGCGCTCGAATCACTGGTAGTCGACCTGGATCTCGCGACCGCCGCCACGCTCGATGCCGCGACGCCGACGGAACGTGCGCCGCTGTAGCCGGGAATCAATCGCCCCAGCCGTCGCTTCGCCAGCACACCCAGTCCAGCTCGACCAGGGCGCCGACCGCCAGACCGGTGGTGCCCACACATGTGCGGCTCGGCAGACGATCGGGAAACCACCGCGCATATGTGGTGTTGAAGGCTTCGTAGTCGTCCCAGTCGACGAGGAAGGCCCGCACCGCGACGACGTCGGCCAATCCACCGCCACACAGCTCGGTGACGCGCAACAGGTTGCCGAGCACCGTGGTTGTCTGGGTGGCGATGTCGTGGCCCACCACGGCACCCGTCACGTCGGTGGGCATCTGCCCGGTCACATACAGCGTCGGGCCAGCGGCGGTGGCGTGGGCGAACGGTGCGACGGCCGGTGGAACACCGTCGTCGGGGGTGAACGTGAAGGAACGAATGCCCGTCACGCTGCCGACTCCGACCATCGTGGGAAGCATCGCTTGTCGATCCGAGCATGCACGCCCTGACGCTGGTCGACCACCTGAGTGATGGTGAAGTCGACCGCGACGGACATGAACGAGTAGGCGTCTGCGCGGGTCTGTCCGAAATGGCGTTGCAAGAGGTCGAGCGTGCGAAGCGCCGCGGCCTTCATTGCGGCGTCCAAGGTGTCCCCGAACCCGTGCACCAACAGCTCTGTCGGCGTCTCGAGCACGGGCACCGTGAAGGGCAGGTCGCGGCGAATCGTCAAGCGCAGCAATCCGTTCAGTGAGGACTCCAATGCGGTCCCGCTGATCTCACCGTCACCTTGCGAGACGTGCGGGTCGCCGACCGACAGGAGTGCACCGGGCACCTGCACCGGGTAGTACATGCGCCCACCCGCGCCGATCCGCCAGTTGTCGACGTTGCCGCCGTGGTCGCCGGGCGGCACCGAAGACACCCGTTCGGGCGCGGCTGGGGCGACGCCCATTGTGCCGAAGTGAGGTCGCAACGGGACGACGACGCCGGGTAACGCGGGGGTTCGCGCGGATGGATCGGGAACGACGATCGTCCCTGGAACGTCGGCCAGCGGCGTCGCGGTCCAGTCGTAGCCGAATAGAGCTCGGCCCAGCATGGCGTCCATGTCGAACTCGTAGACGGTCACCCGTTCGATGGGGAGTTCGTCGTAGAGGTGGCCCCAGTGCGCCGCCAGGTTCGAACCGAACGGCAGGCGCGGGGTGGCGTCCAGAATGTCCACCTGCAGCACGTCGCCCGGTCGCGCGCCGTCGACCGCGATGGGTCCGGTGAGCAGATGTGGGCCAGGACCTCGATCGGTGACCGCGGCGAACACCTCGGCGATGTGGGGATCCATCAGCAGGTCCGGAGCGTCGCCGGCGTGGTGGGTGAGCGTCTCGATCGAGACCAGGTCACCCGATGCGACGGTCAGCGTGGGCGCCAGCCGGGGATCGAAGAAACCCCAGTGCACCGTCGACGGGGCAGCGGGCAGGAAGTGCTGCATCGAACAGATGATGCCAGCGCCGCGGTCGCCCGGCGCGCCGAGCGGAGTACCCGTTGGGAATAGTGTCGACATCACGCCGGAGACACCTCGAGGAGGACCGATATGACCGCACCGAGCGCTGATCGACCGTTGAGGGTGATCCAGTGGACGACCGGGAACATCGGCCGGCGCTCGTTGCACGCCATCATCGGCAGGCCCGACATGGAGCTGGTCGGCGTCTACGCGCACGGCGCCGACAAGGTCGGAGTGGACGCCGCCGAGCTCGCAGCCTGGCCGGATCCGACCGGTGTGGCGGCCACCAACGACATCGAGGCGTTGATCGCACTGAAGCCGGACGCCTGTTGCTACAACCCGCTCTGGCCTGACATCGACGAACTGGCCCGGTTGTTGGAATCCGGCGTCAACGTCTGCTCGAGCGCCGCTTGGATCACCGGCGGCAAGCAATCACCAGAGGATCTCGACCGCATCCGAAAGGCTTGCGAGAAGGGCAATTCGACGATCTTCGGCAGCGGAGCACATCCGGGCATGACCAACATGGTCGGCATGGTGCTCAGCGGGTCGTGTGAGCGGGTGGAGGAAATCAGGATCACCGAGTCGGTGGACTGCTCGACCTACGAGTCGGCGGGCACCCAGACGGCGATGGGTTTCTCGCAGGATCCAGACACTCCCGGCCTGGCCGACAGTGTGCGGCGGGAAAGCGAAGTGTTCGCCGAGTCTGCGGCGATGATGGCCGACGCGATCGGCGCGAAGCTCGACCGGATGACCTTCGACGTCACGTTCACCCCGGCCACCGGCGACTCCGACCTGGGTTTCATGCAGATCCCGAAGGGCACCGTCGGCGGCGTCTTGGGCTATCACCGCGGCTGGGTCGGCGACAAGAACGTGGTCAGCGTCGGCTTCAACTGGACGATGGGTGATCACGTCGTTCCACCGAAGCCTCTCGAGCATGGGCACGTCATCCAGGTCTTCGGTCTTCCCAATATGCGCACGGTGCTGCACTGCCTGCCGCCGAAGGACTGGACCGAGCCGGGCTTCATGGGTCTTGGCATGATCTACACCGCGTTGCCGGTGACGAATGCGGTCCCTTCTGTCGTCGCAGCCCCACCTGGCATCGTCACTCTCAAGGACCTGCCGCCGGTCACCGGGCGCGCGGCGGTCTAGGCGGCACAACGCACAAGACTCAGCCCAGGCCGGGTGGCCTGGGCTGAGTAGTTAGCGGGTTCTATCCGAGAAGAGGTGCGTTCTCGAGGGGGGGCAACTTCTGACCATTCTCGGTCTTGGGCGTATCGCTGCCGGTCTTGGGCGGATCGCTTGCCGGATCGGTCTTGGCCGGATCGGTCTTGGCCGGATCGGTCTTGGCCGGGTCAGTCTTGGCCGGATCGGTCTTGGCCGGGTCAGTCTTGGCCGGGTCCGTCTTGGCCGGATCGGTCTTGGCCGGGTCCGTCTTGGTCGGATCGGTGACGGGGCCGGTAGGCGCGGAGACCGGAGCCTGAGCGACAACCGGCGCCGGGGCGGGTGCGTTGTTCGACCGGGGAGCCGAAGGGGTGAACACGCGCACTGGGGCCGGGTTGTTGACGATGACCGGGGAGGCCGGGTCGCTGTTCGGGGTCAGCGACGGGATCTCGATCGTCGAGGGCAGGTTGACCACCGTCGACGGCGCAGAGGCGGCCGTCGGCTGAGCCTCGTGGGACGAGTTCATCAGATACACCCCGCCGAAGGCGGCGGCACCAACGACGGCCAGGCCGGCGACCACCAGCAGGCCCATGTTGGCCGAGGAGGCCGGCGCGGCCACGGGCATCGGCTGCATCGGCTGCTCGGCATCGGGGCGTAGCCCTGGTAGCCGTTGTACTGGGGGGCGTAGTTGGTGTTCTGGGGATAGGTGGTGTACATGATCTCTCCTGGTTGTGTGAAGCCGCCTTGTGGCCGCTTTCACAGGTAGGAGCGATGGCGGTAGATCAATCGCACACCTTTTTCAAAAATTCTCGAAAAACTCTTCCGCCGACGCATCCACGCAGCTCAGCGCCGATCTCGACCGTCACATCCGCTGGACGAGTGTGCCCTTCCCGGGGCCGCTGAGGTCCTTCATGGCGTCGCCGCGACCGGCCATCGCCATCAGCAGCGCCTCACCGGGGCCTTGCACGTCGGCGCCCCTTCCATGTGACCAGTCCAGGTCGGTGGCGACGAGTCGCACCCCGCGAGCCCGCCATGCGCCGCGGATCATCGGGGCATACAGGGAGAAGTCCAACGCCGTCCGCAGCCGGTCGACGGGGATGGATCGCGGGATGTCGAGCGCCCGACGGATGTCCTGCTGGTGAATCATGTTGTCGGTCAGCGCGACCCTGCCGCCGAATCCCGCGGTGAGGCCATGCGGGTGGGCGTACTCACGAATCAGCGCGACGAGTTGTTCGGGTGGCCGGTCGGCATATTCGTCGACGCCCACCTGGTTGATCCGGTCAACGAGTAGCCGGCCTTTCAGAAACCGGGCCACCAACTCTGGGCGAGTGAGCTCGTCGAAGCTGATGGCGTGTGCTGCGACCTCGCGGACGTTCCAACGCTCACAAAGGGTCGAGGCCCGCCACTGCTGCGGCGACAGCGTCTCGAGAAACGCCGCGAAGTCCTCGCGCTCGGCACGGGCCATCTCCAGCGCCGTCACCCGTCGTCACAACCTATACACACGCCGACCGCGCCTGCACCGACGTGCACGGCAAGCACCGGACCCATGTCGGTGACGATCGGCGGTGCGATCTGAGGCAGCCGCACAGTCAGCGTCTTGGCGATGTCATCGGCGGCTTCGGGGTTATCGACATGATGTACCGCGATCCTTGCGCCGCCGTCGCCGACGGCCTCGACGACCTGATCGATCATCGCCGCGTGCGCCTTGGTGGCGGTGCGGATCCGTTGGGCCAACACCAATCTGCCGTCGACGTCGAGGCACAGCAGCGGTTTGAGCGACAGCGCGGAACCCAGCAGAGAAGCTCCCCTGCGGATTCTGCCGCTGCGCCGCAGGTTGTCCAGGCGGTGTACGACGATGAACGCGTGACCGCGCGGAACGGCCGAACGTGCCGCGGCCTCAACAGCGTTCAGGTCCGCCCCCGAGGCGGCCTGCTCCGCGGCGGCCAGCGCGACGAAGCCCACCCCCATCGCCGCCGACCTGGAGTTGATGACCCGCACGGAGGGCCCGAACTCCCTGGCCGCCGACACCGCCGAACTGTAGGTGCTCGACAACGCGGCCGAGATGTGGACTGCCACCACCCCGTCCCCCTCGCTCTGCGTCAGCGCGTCGCGGTAAGCAGCGGCGAGTTCGGCAGGCGTCGCGCCCGCTGTGGTCGCGTGGCGCTGATAGATGTCGGCGGGCACATCGTCGATACCGTCGCGGAAGTTCCCGTCGTCCAACAGGATATGCAGTGGCACCTGACGAATGCCGCAACGCTCCAAGTCCTCGGGCTGCAGACGCGAGGAGGAGTCGGTGACCACGACGACAGCCATGGCTAAGGCGAGTCCTTCTGAGCTACCCCAGCCTCCTGCAGGCCCTTGAGCATCAGCTCGGCCACCGCCTGGTGCGATTCGAAGTTCCAGTGGATGCCGTCGGGATTGCCATTACCGCTCATGACGTGCTCGCCGACGGCCGCCTTCAGGTCGACGAGCGGAACGTCGTGCTGCTCGGCCCATTCGGTGATCGCCTTGACCGTGCCCGCCCTTCCACGGTGTGCCTTGCCGTACGTGTCTGCGATGTGCACCGACGGGAGCGACGCCACCATGGGAATGCCCGGTCGGTTGAAATCGATTGCCCCGCGCGTCAGCTCGAGATACTCGACCGACACGTGCGGTGGCAACGCCGGCCGCGCGATCGGGGAGAACCTGGGCTGTGCCCAGCCGTAACCGTCGCGCACCCATCGCCGAAGCCACGACGGGCGCACGTAGCGGATGAGTTCACGCAGCGCGGTCGGCAACGGCGAGGGCAGCGAATCCATTCCGCAGGTGGCGAAGATGACCGCGCCGGCCCGTGGCAGCGCTGCCCAAGCGCGCGGGTCCTGGGTCGCCGCCCACCACACGTCGCGACAGGTCCAGCCGATCCGACCGATCAGCTCGAGGTCCCAATCAAGATGGCTGGCAACGATATTAGGCCAGATGCGCGGATCGTCGGCTGGCAGCCCGCCGCTCGGCCCGTAGTAGGACAGCGAGTCGCAGAAGACGAGGAGTGTCGGGCGTTCAGAGGACATCGTTGGCGACCTGCGCCGAGGCGTTCCAGACATCGAGGCGCCACTGAATACCGTCGAACTCCGCGCCGTCGGCCGAGTGGCCGGACAGCTGAACCCAGCTGGCGTTACCCATCCCGCCCAGTGCGGGCCAGTTGGCCACCGGCAGCTTCAGCAATGCCGCCGTCACCGCGGCGATCAGCCCTCCGTGCGCCACCAGCACCACCGGTCGCTCGGGATCGTCTGTCCCCCACTCGGTTTGGTCCGCGACCAGCTCCAGGATCAACGGCAATCCGCGCGCCGCCACGTCGACCCGGCTCTCTCCACCATGCGGTGCCCACGTGGCATCGTTGCGCCATTCCAGTCGCGCACCCGGCGCCGACGCATCGACTTCGTGATGTGTCATGCCCTGCCAGTCCCCGAGATGTGTCTCGCGCAGCCGGGTGTCGACCTCCACCGGCATGCCGGACCGTTCGCCGAGAGCCACCGCGGTGTCCAGCGCCCGTTGCAGATCCGACGACACGATCAGCAACGGCTGCCGCTTGGCCAGCACCTCGGCTGCGGCGACGGCCTGATCGCGGCCGAGGTCACTCAGCTCGGTGTCGAGCTGACCCTGCATGCGGTTGCCCGCGTTGAACTCGGTCTGCCCGTGTCGCAACATGACGAGACGGCGAACTCTCACGGCGCCGACTCCTCTGCATCGAGGTCGACGGGAACGATCGGGCAGTCTCGCCAGAGTCGGTCCAGCGCATAGAAATTGCGCTCGTCCTGGTGCTGGATGTGCACGACGATGTCCACGTAGTCCAGCAGTGTCCAGCGGCCCTCGCGGGCGCCCTCGCGGCGCGCCGGCTTGTAGCCCGCCACCCGCATCTTCTCCTCGACCTCGTCAACGATCGCGTTGACCTGACGCTCGTTGGTCGCCGACGCGATCACGAAGCAGTCGGTGATGACCAGCTGGCCGGACACGTCGATCACCACCACATCGTCGGCGAGTTTGTCCGACGCCGCGCGTGCAGCGACGGTCGCCATCTCGATGGCCTCGTCTGATGCGGTCATCGATGGCGGTCCTGTGTCGCGAGCATCGGACTGTGGTACAGGCCGCGCTTGGATACGTACTGCACCACGCCGTCGGGCACGAGGTACCAGATCGGCCGGCCCCCTTGGGCACGCTTACGGCAGTCGGTCGACGAGATCGCCAGCGCAGGCACTTCCACCAGCCTCAGCGCGTCGTCCGGCATCTCTTTGAGCGCCTTCTCGATGTGCTTGCCGTCGAGCTCGTAGCCGGGCCGGCTAACCCCGACGAACTTCGCGAGGGCGAACATCTCCTCCCAGTCCTGCCAGGTCAAGATCGACGCCAAGGCGTCCGCCCCGGTGATGAAGTAGAGATCCGCGTCGGGATTGAGCGCCCGCAGATCCCGAAGGGTGTCGCGGGTATAGGTCGGCCCGCCGCGATCGATGTCCACCCGGCTGACCGAGAACCGCGGATTCGCGGCGGTGGCGATCACGGTCATCAGGTAGCGGTCCTCGGCGGGTGTGACGAAACGGTCCTTTTGCCACGGCTGACCCGTCGGCACGAACACCACCTCGTCCAGATCGAACAGATCCGCAACCTCGCTCGCCGCGACGAGGTGCCCGTTGTGGACGGGATCGAACGTCCCGCCCATGACACCGAGCCTGCGTCGAGATTGCACGAATAGCCAGCTTACGGGAGTCGTATCGTCCCGCTAGACGGCCGAGAGCCGATGCGCGCCGAGCAGCTCGGAGACCTCGAACGAGGCGCGGTCGGCGCGGTAGACGTCGCGGGCGTATTCCACACAGCGGCCGGCGCTGTCCTCGGTGCGGCGAGTAAGCAGAGTGCCCGCCGAGCCGGCCCGCACGCCGAGCTGCGTGCTGGACGCGTCGTCGAGCACGATCGATTCCAGCACGGCGGTCGAGCGGGCCAGGTCGAGGCCGTAGCGGCTGCGAAGGACCGCCCAGAGCGACCCGTCGTGCGGATCGTCGAGGATGCCCGGCGTCAGATCGGCCGGCAGAAACGTCGTCTCCAGCGCGAATGGGACGTCGTCGACGGTGCGCAGGCGGTGGAAGACGTTCACCATTGCGGCGTGGTCGATTTCGAGGGCCATCCGCACGGCGGGCGTCGGGTGTTGGTGTTCGGCCCACAGCAATCGGGCGGCGGGCCTGCGCCCGAGCCGCGAGACCTCCTCCGAGAAGCTGCCGATGTGGAACCGGACCCGCGGCTCGGCGACGAACGTGCCGCGCGGCGGCTTTCGGTAGACCACTCCTTCGCTTTCCAGTAGGGACAGCGCCTGGCGGGCGGTCATGCGGCTCACCCCGTGCTGGTCGGCCAGTTCTCGTTCGGACGGCAGCAGCGTGTGGGGTCCGAGCTGGTCAGTGGCGATGCGGTCGCGCACCAAGGCCGCGATCGCGATGTAGCGCGGGGTGGCGGGTGGGGGCTTACCCCGCGTGGCTGGCGGCTGGTTTCGCACGGCACGAGGCATGTCAGCAGAGTAACCCTGCCGATGAACCAAGTGGTATATGCCATCGGTTTGTAAGCAGGTCGTGATCGGGGTTGACGATGATCTGGATCACACTCATACTACGGTCCAACCACATGGTCTATACCACCGGGAGGAACGATGACGCATCCGGAACCCGATCGATGCGGAACTGGATGCCGAGGCGACCCGTGACTGAAAGGGTCTGAGGTATGCAGCACTTCCTGGCGATCGACCAGGGCACCTCGGGCACGAAGGCCATCGTGGTTGACGACGCCGGGCGAGTCGTGTCGATCGCCGAGGTCGCGGTGCGCCCGCAGTATCTGGCGGGCGGCGGGGTCGAGCAGGACCCCGAGGCGCTGTTCACTTCGGTGGTCGACGCCGGGCGACAAGCCTTGGCGCAGGCCGGCGTTCCCGTGGTGGCAGTGGCGCTGGCCAACCAGGGCGAGACCGTGTTGGCCTGGGACCGGGCCACCGGACGCCCCCTGACTCCTGCGGTGGTCTGGCAGGACCGGCGCGCCGAGTCGATCTGCGCGCCGCTGCAGGCGTCGGCCGAAACCGTCGCGCATCGCACCGGTCTGGTGCTCGACCCGTATTTCTCCGCGCCGAAGATGGCCTGGATCCGGAAGAATATGACCACCGATGGCGTCGTCACCGCCACCGACACCTGGCTGGTGCACCGGCTGTGCGGCGCGTTCGTCACCGACGCCTCGACGGCGAGCCGCTCGCTGTTGATTGCGTTGGACTCGGTCACATGGGACGACGAGCTGCTCGGCCTGTTCGGCTTGGCCGGCGAAGCGCTTCCCGAGATCGTCGGCAGCGACCAGATCGTCGGCGAGACAGATGTTTTCGGGCCGACGATTCGGGTCGCCGGGCTGATCGTCGACCAGCAAGCGGCATTATTGGCCGAGAGCTGCCTGACGCCGGGCGACGCCAAGTGCACGTTCGGCACGGGTGCATTCCTGCTGGCACAGCTCGGTGAGAATCCGGCGCGGTCGACGTCGGGCCTGACCACCTCGGTGGCCTGGCGGCTGCGCGAGCACACCTCGTACTGTGTCGACGGTCAGGTCTATACGGCGGCATCGGCGGTGCGGTGGGCGGTCGATCTCGGGCTGGTGCCGGCAGCTGATCAAATCGATGCGGTTGCAGGCGATTCCAGCGACGGAGTGCTGTGTGTCCCCGCGCTGGCGGGGCTGGCGGCGCCGTGGTGGGACTCGTCGGCGGCGGCGTCGTTCACCGGGATGACGCTGTCGAGCGGCCGCGGGCAGTTGGTCCGCGCACTGCTGGAGGGCATCGCCGCCCAGGTCGCGGCTCTGGCCGATCTCGTCGCCACCGATCTGGGCCAGCCGCTGACTCGTCTTCGGGTCGACGGCGGTCTCACCCGCTCCGCGGCGCTCATGCAGGCACAGGCCGACCTGGCGCGCATCCCCGTCGACGTCTACCCGTCGCTGCACGCCACCGCTTTGGGCGCCGCCGCATGCGCGCGGCTGTCGCTTGATCCCAACGTCGACGTCGTCGAGGCGGTCGGCACCTGGACGCCCGACCACACCTACGAACCCCGGTGGTCTGCCGACCGCGCGGCCGACTTCATGACGCGGTGGATGCGGGCCGCGGAATCGGTTCTGCCGCAAAAGGAGACGAGCACATGAGCGGCGTGTCCGATGTCTCCGACGTCGTCGTGGTCGGCGGCGGGATCGTCGGCTGCGCGATCGTGCGGGCATTGGCCGGCACGAGCCTGTCGGTCACCTTGGTCGAAGCGCGCGACGACGTCGGCGACGGCACCAGCAAGGCGAACACCGCGCTGCTGCACACCGGCTATGACGCCAGCCCGGGCACTCTCGAGTCACGGCTGGTGGCGCGAGGCTACGAGTTGCTCGGCGACTACGCGGAGCGGACGGGAATTCCTGTCGAACGCACCGGCGCAATGCTGGTCGCGTGGACCGACGAGGAGGGCGACGCGCTCCCCGCGCTGAAGGAGAAGGCCGAAAGAAACTTCTACCACCGCTGCGAGATCGTCACGGCTGACGAGGTGTATCGACGGGTTCCCCAACTGGGTCCCGGCGCACTGGCCGGGCTGACGGTGCCCGGCGAGTCGATCATCTGCACCTGGACGACGAATCTCGCATTGGCGACCGACGCCGTCGCCCGTGGTGCAGGGCTGATGCGCGGTGCACGGGTGACCGGGGCCGTCCCCGGTGACGGATACACCACGCTGCGCACCACGCGCGGCGACGTACGCGGCCGCTGGATCGTCAACGCGGCGGGACTCGGGGCGGACTACGTCGACGCCGAGTTCGGGTATCACCGCTTCACCGTCACACCGCGACGCGGCGAACTGCTGGTGTTCGACAAGCTGACCCGGCCGATGGTGCCGTGCATCGTGTTGGCCGTGCCGTCCTCTCGCGGCAAGGGCGTACTTGTCAGCCCGACCATCTACGGCAACGTGATGGTAGGGCCAACCTCGGAGAACCTCGAAGACCGCACCGCCACAGGCACTTCCGAAGAGGGTTTCGAGTTCCTGCTCTCCAAGGGCCGTGCCCTGATGCCGTCGCTGTTCGACGAGGAGGTCACCGCGACCTACGCCGGCCTGCGCGCCGCCACCGAACACGACGACTACCTGATCGACGTCGACGCTGCGGCCCGCTACGTACTGGTCGGCGGAATCCGTTCCACCGGGCTGACGTCCGGGATGGCGATCGCCGAATACGTGACGGGACTGCTCGGCGACGCGGGCCTCGACGTCAGCGAGCGCTCGGATCTTCCCGCGCCGCCACGGATGCCGAACCTCGGCGAGGCCGGCACCCGGCCGTACCAGGATGCCGAGCGCATTGCCGCCGATCCCGAATACGGCCGCATCGTCTGCTTCTGCGAGAGAGTCACGGCAGGCGAGCTGCGAGACGCATTCCAATCACCCATTCCGCCAGCCGATCTGGACGGACTGCGTCGTCGCACCCGGGTGATGAACGGACGCTGCCAAGGGTTCTACTGCGGCGCGCACACCAGGGTGCTGCTGGATGCACACGGTGAAGCCCGATGACCGACCAGCATGTCGCCGTGGCGATCGTCGGGGGCGGACCGTCAGGACTGACAGCCGCCGCCGAGCTGGCCCTGCAGGTCAACGGCGAGGTCCTTGTCATCGAACGCGAATCCGAGGCCGGTGGAATCCCCCGCCACAGTGACCATCCCGGCTATGGCATGCGCGATCTCAAGCGCTTCATGTCCGGTCCCGCCTACGCGCGCCGGCTGACCGCGACGGCCCAGGATGCCGGCGCGACGCTGGAGACCGAGGCGATGGTCACCGGATGGACCGGTGACCACGGGTTGCGGATCACGTCACCGCGCGGAATACGAACCGTGACAGCCGACGCGGTGGTGCTGGCCACCGGTGCACGGGAGCGGCCCCGCCCGGCACGGCTGGTTCCCGGCGACCGGCCCGACGGGGTGTACACCACCGGGCAGCTGCAGAACCTGGTGCATCTGCACCACGCAAAGGTGGGCACCCGCGCGTTGATCGTCGGCGCCGAACTCGTGAGTTGGTCTGCGGTGTTGACGTTGCGCGAATCCGGTTGCACCACAGTCGGAATGGTCAGCCGGTACCCGCGATCGGAGGCCTATGCGGCGTTTCGGCTGGCCGGCCGGTTCCTGATGGCCGGGCCGGTGATGACCCGCAGCCGGGTCGTCGGCATCGACGGCAAGGGCCGTGTTCGCAGCGTGGCGGTGGAAAACATCGACAGCGGAGAGCGCACCACCGTCGAGTGCGACACCGTGGTGTTCACCGGCGACTGGATTCCCGACCACGAGCTCGCCCGCACCGGCGGCCTCGCGATGGATCCCGCCACCCGCGGGCCGGTCGTCGACGCCGGTCTGCGAACCAGCAGCCCAGGCGTTTTCGCGGTCGGCAACCTGTTGCATCCCGTCGACACGGCCGACGGCGCGGCGCTGGACGGTCGCCACGTGGCGACCGCGGTGAGCGATTGGTTGGCGCATCGCGACGAGCCGCCCAAGGCCGTCCGCATCCGCGCCGACGGGGCGTTGCGGTGGGTTGCCCCGCAGCTGTTCTCACCCGATGGTGGTGTCGCCGCCAGGGGTGACCTGTTGCTCTGGGTCGATGAATACCGCAGGCTGCCCAAACTGCGGGCGGTGCAGGACGGCAGGACGCTCGCGACGAAACGTACGCCGTGGCCCGCCGCACCGGGGCGGATGTACCGGGCGCCGTGGTCGTTGGTGTCAGGCGCCGACCCGGCAGGCGGCGATGTCACCGTCTCCTTCGCCTGACTTTTACCTCGCGAGCAGACGCAAACTCGCACAAATCAGCCGCGAATCATGCGAGTTTGCGTCTGCTCGCGGAAGACTAGACCGGGAGCAGGGCGTCGATGACCGATGCCAGCTGTTTGGCTGAGCGGCATTCGTGCATCGTGATGACGTCCTCGTAGCGCGGCACCGCCGAGTCGCCGCTGCCCCACAAGTGCCTCGGCTCGGGGTTCAGCCAGTGTGCATGCCTGCTGGCGTTGACCATGTGCTCCAGCAGATCGGTTTCCGGGTTGCGGTAGTTGTTGCGCCCGTCGCCGAGCACCAACAGGGAACTGCGGGGCGACAACACATTCGGATACTTGTTCAGAAACGACACGAACGCGTGCCCGTAATCGGAGTGACCGTCGCGGGTGTACACGCCCGCTTCGCGCGTGATGCGCTGCACCGCGACGGCGAGGTCCGCGTCGGGGCCGAATAGCTCGGTGACCTCGTCGGTGGTGTCGATGAAGGCGAACACGCGAACGCGGGAGAACTGCTGGCGCAGCGCATGCACCAGTAACAGGGTGAAGTGGCTGAAGCCCGCAACCGATCCGGAGACGTCGCACAGCACCACCAGCTCGGGCCGCGCTGGATGCGGCTTCTTGAGTACCACGTCGATCGGCACGCCGCCGGTCGACATGGATTTGCGGAGTGTCTTTCGTAGGTCGATCTCGCCGGCACGCGACCGCCGCCGCCGGGCGGCCAGCCGGGTCGCGAGGGTCCGCGCCAGCGGTGCCACCACCCGTCGCATCTGGCGCAACTGTTCGCCTGACGCGCGCAGGAATTCGACATTCTCGGCCAGCTGCGGGACGCCGTACATCTGCACGTGGTCGCGGCCGAGCTGTTCGGCGGTGCGCCGCTTCGTCTCGGCCTCGACCATCTTGCGTAGCTGCGCGATCCGTTGGGCCGCAAGAGCCTTGGCGATCTGCTCTTGCGTCGGCGTCGGCTCGTCGCCGTACGGCGCCAGTAGACCGGCCAGCAGCCTGCCTTCCAGATCATCCAGGCTCATCGCCTTGAGCGCCTGATACGACGAGTACGACGGACCCCGGCTGGAGTTGTATCGGCCGTAGGCCTCGACGATCTGGGCGATCATTGCCGCCATCCGCTCGTCCATGTTGGCCAGCTCTTCGTTGTCGGCCAGCAGGTCGAGCAGTGCCTGCCGCATCGCTTCGACGTCGTCGGGTGGCAGGCCTTGGTCGTCGCCGTCGCCGTCGCCCTCGTCGTCGAGCACGGTCTTGGAGCCCAACGCCGCCGGGAAGTACAGGTCGAACATCGCGTCGTAGGTATCGCGGTGATCGGGTCGGCGCAAGACCGCGCACGCGATGCCCTCGCGCAGCGTGTCGCGGTCGCCGAGTCCCAGCACGCCCATGACCCGGCCGGCATCCACCGTCTCCGACGGGCCCACCGAAATTCCCTGTCCGCGCAGGGCTTCGACGAACTCCACCAGATGGCCTGGAATTCCGTGCGGGGCCAACGGCTGCGGCGGACGGGTGCGGCGGACGGCCATTAGTTGAGCCTCAGCTCCCCGGACGCCTTGATCTGGTCGGACTGATGTTTGAGCACCACGCCCAGGGTGGCGGCGATCAACTCGTCGTCGATGGTGTCCAGACCCAGCGCCAATACCGTGCGGCCCCAGTCGATCGTCTCGGCCACCGACGGGAGCTTCTTGAGCTGCATGCCGCGAAGTACGCCAATGATTTTCACGAGTTCCTCGGCGAGGTGCTCGGGCAGCTCGGGCACCCGCGACAGCAGGATTCGGCGCTCCAGGTCGGGATCGGGGAAGTCGATGTGCAGGAACAGACAACGGCGCTTGAGCGCCTCGGACAGCTCGCGGGTGGCGTTCGACGTCAGCAGCACGAACGGTGCGCGCTCGGCGGTGATCGTGCCGAGTTCCGGCACGGTGACGGCGAAGTCGCTCAGCACCTCCAGCAGCATGCCCTCGATCTCGATGTCGGCCTTGTCGGTCTCGTCGATCAGCAGGACGGTGGGCTCGGTCTGCCGGATCGCGGTGAGCAGCGGACGCGACAGCAGGAACTCCTCGGAGAACACGTCGGTTTTCGTCTGGTCCCAGTCGCCGTGCCCCGCCTGAATGCGCAGGATTTGCTTCGCGTGGTTCCACTCGTAGAGCGCACGGGCCTCGTCGACACCCTCGTAGCACTGCAGCCGCACCAGGCCTGAACCGGTGGCCTGCGCCACCGCGCGGGCCAACTCGGTCTTGCCGACGCCCGCAGGGCCCTCGACCAACAACGGCTTGCCCAGCCGGTCGGCGAGGAAGACCGCTGTGGCCGTTGCGGTATCGGGCAGGTATCCGGTTTCGGACAGCCGTCGTGCGACATCGTCGATGTCAGCGAACAGCGGTGCCGGGCGTGCGGGGACGCTCACGTCGTTACTCCTGTTTAGGCCGGGCGGGTGTGGCCGTCTCCCCACACAATCCACTTGGTCGAGGTCAATTCGGGCAGACCCATCGGTCCGCGGGCGTGCAGCTTTTGGGTGGAGATTCCGATTTCGGCGCCGAAACCGAACTGCTCGCCGTCGGTGAACGCCGTCGATGCGTTCACCATCACCGCTGCCGCGTCCACCTGTTCGGTGAACCGCTGTGCAACAGCAAGATTCGTCGCGACGATGGCCTCGGTATGACCACTGCCGTATTCGTTGATGTGGGCGATCGCGGCGTCCACACCGTCGACCACCGCCAACGCGATGTCCATCGACAAGAACTCCGCACGCAGCTCCTCCTCGGAGGGATCGGCGTGCACCGTCACGCCCGCGTCCTCGAGCGCCTTGGTCAGCCGTGGCACCGCGACCTCGGCAATCGACGTGTCGACGAGCACCGACTCCGCGGCGTTGCAGACGCTGGGCCGCCGCGTCTTGGCGTTGAGCAGGATGCGTTCGGCCACGTCGAGGTCGGCCGACTCATGAACGTAGACATGGCAATTGCCCACGCCGGTCTCGATGGTGGGCACCTGCGCGTCGCGGACCACCGCCTCGATCAGTCCCGCTCCCCCACGCGGGATCACGACGTCGACCAGACCGCGGGCCTGGATCAGATGCGTGACGCTGGCGCGGTCCTCGCTGGGCAGCAGCGCAACGGCGTCGGGATTGCGGTTCTCGATCGCCAGCGCGTCCCGCAGCGCGGTGACGAGCGCCTGGTTCGACCGCGCCGCCGACGAGCTGCCGCGCAGCAGCACGGCACTGCCGGCCTTCAACGTCAGGCCGAACGCGTCCACGGTCACGTTCGGCCTGCCCTCGTAGACCATTCCGATCACGCCGATCGGGACCCGCTGCTGGCGCAGCTGAAGGCCGTTGGGCAGGGTCCGCCCACGCAGCACTTCGCCGATCGGGTCGGGCAGGCCTGCGACCTGGCGCAGTCCGGCGGCGATGCCGTCGATCCGCTGCGGGTTGAGCGCCAACCGGTCCAGCATCGCCTCGGGTGTGCCCGCGGCCTTGGCGGCGGCCACGTCGGCTTTGTTCGCCTCGAGCACGTTGGCGGCCTCGCGAAGGACGTTGTCGGCGGCGGCGTGGAGCGCGGAGTTCTTGGCCGCGGTGCTCATCGTCGCCAACTCGCGGGCCGCGACGCGGGCCCGGCGGGCGGCGTCGTGTACCTGCTGACGCAGGTCGACGTGCGAGGGTGCCTGCACACTCATTAACCCAGCGTATCGGACATGTCTGCGGGGCTCGACGGGTGTCAGCCAGCTCACGGTGGACTAGCGTGAACAGCATGGCGGCGCGGGTCTGCGTAGTGGGCAGTGTCAACGCCGACCTCACGTTCACCGTCGACGTCCTGCCGCGGCCCGGGCAGACGGTCCTCGCGTCGTCGCTGTCGTCCGCGCCAGGCGGAAAGGGCGGTAATCAGGCCGTGGCGGCGGCGCGGGCCGGGGCCTCCGTGCAACTCGTCGCCGCACTCGGTAGCGACTCCGCCGCAGAACAGTTGCGTGCGCATCTGCGCGGCAACGACGTCGGACTGGACGCTGTCGTGACTCTTCCGGGGGCGAGCGGCGCGGCGGCGATCGTCGTCGATTCCGGCGCGGAGAACACCATCGTCGTCGCGCCGGGGGCGAACGCACATCTGAGCGTCGCCTCCGCTGGCGTGCAGGCGGTGATCGCCGACAGCGACGTCGTATTGATGCAGTTGGAGATACCGATCAGCACGGCCATCGCGGCCGCTCGGACCGCGCGGGCAGCGGGGTCGGTCGTCATCGTCAACGCGTCTCCCGCCGGGGCGAGGCCCCATGAACTGCTCGCGTTGTCCGAGCTGGCCGACGTCGTCGTGGTCAACGAAGCCGAGGCACGCGAATGGCATTGGCCGGTGCCGAATCTGGTGATCACCCGCGGGTCGCGGGGGGTCAGCTACCTCGGCGAGGATGAGCGGTTCGACGTGCCCGCCCCCGCGGTCGAAGCGGTGGACACCACCGGCGCGGGCGACGTCTTCGCCGGTGTGCTGGCCGCCGACTGGCCGGCAGGCCACGAGGACGCATTGCGCCGGGCATGCGCGGCGGGAGCTCTGTCGACGCTGGTGCCCGGCGCCGGTGACTGCGCTCCGTACGCCGAGGCCATCGACGATGCTGTGACGAATCGCAAGGCTGGAGAGAGGCAAATATGACGACGCCCGCCGCGCCGCGACCACCCGACGGCGACTGGCTCGGCACGCAGTACCTGCGCTTCACCCGCGAGGGGCCGTTCGGTGTCTGCACGCTGGACCGGCCCGCGGCCCGCAACGCGATGACGCCGGCGATGTACTTCGGCATCCGGTACGCGGTCCGGCACGTCGACGCCGACCCCGACCTCGCCGGCCTGCTGATCACCGGCACCGGCGACGTCTTCGCGCCCGGCGGCGACATGGGCGGCGGCGACGGCAGCGACAACTGGCTGACATTCGGGTCTGCGCTGGGCATGGACGTCACGCCGTTCGAAACGCTGCGCCAGTCCGTCAAGCCGGTGGTGGTGGCCGTCAACGGGCTGTGCCAGGGCGGTGGCCTGCAGATCGCGTTGTGCAGCGACATGACGGTCGTCAGCGACCGGGCCACGTTCCGCGTGCCCGAACTGCTGCGCGGCATCGCCGACACGTACTACAGCCAGATGCTGGCGCGCCTGATCGGCCCGGTCCGCACCCGCGACCTGATGTTCACCGGACGAACGCTGAGCGCCGCCGAGGCGCAGGAGTGGGGCATGGTCGCGCGGGTGGTTCCTCACGACGAGTTGCTCGTCACCGCGATGGACGTGCTCGCCCAGTGCTGCCGCTCCGCGCCCGCGGCGAGGAGCGTGGTCAAGTCCAGCCTGGACAACTACCTCGGGCTGTTCGACCGCATCGGCATGCAGGCGAGCTACTCCTCGCCCGAGGCGCTCGAGGGGTTCATGGCGTTCAAGGAGCGGCGATCCCCGGAATGGGTCCACCCCGATCTTCGGAAAGACGGCAGGCTCTGAACCTTCAATAGTTCAGCCTCTCCTGAATACAGGATCTGTTGTACCGTCCTGGCCATGCAGACAGTGACAAAAAGCGATGCGCTGTCGCGGTTCGGATGTGCTCTGTCGGACCCAACACGCGCCGAGATCCTGTTGATGTTGCGCGCAGAGGCCGGCTATCCCTCCGAGTTGGCCGAGAAAATCGGCGTCACCCGACAGATCCTCTCCAACCACCTGGCGTGTCTTCGTGGCTGCGGCCTGGTGATCGCCGAACCAGAGGGCAGGCGCAGTCGCTACCGGCTCGCCGATGACCGGATCGGGCACGCACTCGACGACCTGATCGGCTTGGTGCTGACCGTCGACCCGGCGTGCTGCTGATGAGCGTCCCTGTCCGACCGCGCCGCGAGGTACTTGCTCGGCGGATCCGAATGCTGGTGGCCGCGACGATCACCTACAACATCGTCGAGGCGGTCGTCGCGTTGGCCGAGGGTACTCGTGTGTCGTCGTCGGCCCTGGTCGGCTTCGGACTCGACTCGGTCATCGAAGTGTCGTCGGCGGCCGCCGTCGCGTGGCAGTTCTCCGTCAAGGATCCCGAGCGGCGAGAAAAGGCCGCACTGCGATTCATCGCGTTCTCGTTCTTCGCACTCGCCGCATATGTGTCCGTCGACGCAGTGCTGTCGCTGCTGGGTCACGGCGAGGCGCGACGATCGCTGATCGGCATCGCGCTCGCTGCGGCCAGCCTCGTCGTGATGCCTGTGCTGTCATTGGCGCAGCGCCGCGCCGGTCGCGAACTGGGATCGGTTTCGGCGGTTGCGGATTCGAAGCAGACACTGTTGTGCACCTATCTGTCCGCGGCACTGTTGGTCGGTCTGGTGATCAACGCCCTTTGGGGTTGGTCATGGGCTGACCCGGTCGCTGCGCTCGTCATCGCGGGCATCGCGGTCCGCGAAGGCATCAGCGCGTGGCGGGGCGACCGGTGCTGCTAGAAGGCGCTCTACTCCTCCGGTACTTCGCGCTCGATCTCGTCAAGCCATGTCTTGGCCGACATGTCCGACGGTGCGCGCCAGTCGCCGCGCGGGGACAACGAACCACCGTGTGACACCTTGGGCCCGTTCGGCATTGCCGACCTCTTGAACTGGGCGAACGAGTAGTACCGCTGCACGAAGATCTGCAGCCAGTGGCGGATCTCCTTCAGTGAGTATGCGGGCCTCTTGCCGGCCGGGAATCCGGTGGGCCAGTCGCCGAGCTCAGGGTCGCGCCAGGCGTGCCAGGCGAGGAAAGCAACTTTCGACGGGCGGAAGCCGTACCGCAACGCATGAAACAGTGAGAAGTCTTGCAGCGCATACGGTCCGATCTTTGCCTCGCTGCTCTGGATCTCCTCGTCCTCGCCCTGCGGCACAAGCTCCGGGCTGATCTCGGTGTCCAGCACCGACGTCAGCACCTCGTTCACTTGATCGTCGAACTCGTTGGACGACACCACCCAGCGGATCAAGTGCTGAATCAGCGTCTTCGGGACACCGCCGTTCACGTTGTAATGCGACATCTGGTCGCCGACACCGTAGGTCGACCAGCCAAGCGCCAGCTCGGACAGATCGCCTGTGCCGAGTACGATTCCGCCGCGTTGGTTGGCGATGCGGAACAGGTAGTCGGTGCGCAGCCCGGCCTGCACGTTTTCGAACGTGACGTCGTAGACCTTCTCGCCACGCGAGAACGGGTGGCCCATCTCCGTCAGCATCAGCTCGGCGGTCGCCTTGATGTCGAGCTCTTCGAACGTCACTCCCAGCGCCTTGCCGAGCCGGACCGCATTGTTCTTGGTGCGCTCGCCGGTGGCAAACCCAGGCAGCGTGAACGCCAGAATGTCGCTGCGCGGCCGGTCTTCCCGATCCATCGCGCGGGCGGCGACGATCAGCGCGTGGGTGGAGTCCAGACCGCCGGATACACCGATCACCACCTTCGGGTAGTTCAGCGCCCGCAGCCGTTGCTCGAGACCCGCGACCTGGATGTTGTAGGCCTCGTAGCAATCCTGTTCCAGCCGGGCCGGATCCGACGGCACGAACGGAAAGCGCTCGATCTCTCGCTTCAGTCCGATATCCCCGCCAGGCGGGTCGAGCTCGAACTCGATGCGCCGGAAGGACTCCACGGCGATGTCGTGGTGCACCCTGTTGTCGTCGAAGGTGCCCATCCGGAGCCGCTCCGACCGCAACAGCTCCGTGTCGACATCGGCGACCGACCGCCGTGCGCCTCGCGGAAACCGCTCCGACTGGGCCAGGCATACGCCGTTCTCCCACACCATGGTCTGCCCGTCCCACGCGAGGTCGGTGGTCGACTCACCTTCACCCGCCGCCGCGTAGACGTACGCGGCCAGGCACCGTGACGACGCGGAGCGCGCCAGCAGCGCGCGGTCCTCGGCACGGCCGATCGTGATCGGGCTTCCGGAAAGGTTTGCGATCACCGTCGCGCCGGCCAGCGCCGCGGACGCGCTAGGCGGTATCGGCACGAACATGTCTTCGCAGATCTCGACATGAAGCACGAAGCCGGGCAAGTCCGTCGCGGCGAACAACAGATCGGGGCCGAACGGCACCTCCGCGACCGCGCTCGCCCGACCCATCCGGAGGACGCCGCGCACATTGTCACCGGCGGCCATCTGCCGGCGCTCGTAGAACTCGCGGTAGGTCGGCAGATAGGACTTGGGTGCCACCCCCAGCACGTGGCCGCGATGGATCACCACCGCGGTGTTGTAGATGCGGTGCTGGTAGCGCAGGGGCGCACCGACGACCAACACCGGCAGCAGGTCCGCCGAAGCCGCGGTGATGTCGAGAAGTGCGTCTTCGACCGCGTCCAGCAGCGCATCCTGCATGAGGATGTCCTCGATGGAATAGCCCGACAGTGTCAGCTCGGGAAACACCGCCAGGGCGACGCCCTCGTCGTGGCACTCGCGGGCCACTGCCAGCACGGATTCCGCGTTGGTCGCCGGCTCACCGATCGCGGTGTGCAGGGTGCAGGCGGCCACGCGGACGAAGCCCTGGCCATACGCGGAATAGAAGTCCATCACCTCCATTGTCGCCCTTGAAGTGTCAAGAACTGGTGACGGGGTATCAACGATTGGTGAGTGACACCGCTTTGCTCGTGATCGACATGTTCAACTCTTACCGACACAAGGACGCCGAGCGGTTGATCCCGAGCGTCGAAAAAGTCGTCGATCCGCTGGCCGGTCTCATCGCATCGGCGCGCGGACGCGACGATGTCGATCTGGTTTACATCAACGACAACTACGGCGACTTCACCGCCGACCACGACGACATCGTCAAGTCCGCGTTGGAGGGCCAACGGCCCGATTTGGTCAAGCCGCTGCTACCCGATGACGGCGAGATGTTCCTGGAAAAGGTCCGCCACAGCGCCTTCTACGCCACTTCGCTGGCATACCTGCTGCGCAGTCTCGAGCCTCATCGGCTGATCCTGACGGGACAGGTCACCGAGCAATGCATCCTCTACACCGCACTCGACGCGTACGTCCGCCATTTCCAGGTGACCGTCCCGCCCGACGCGGTCGCTCATATCGACGCCGACTTGGGCAAGGCTGCGCTGCGCATGATGGAAGAGAACATGCGTGCCGAAATCGTGCCTGCGGATAAGTGCCTGGACTGACCTCGCCGCGACCTTGTGTTGGCCTGCAGTTCGCCCGCAGGCACCGTGCACGATCCGACGATTTTCCCTACGGGGCGCATGGTGAGTCGACCAGTCGTCGATCCTGGAGGAAACGTGAATAAGCTTGCCGTTCAACGTCAGTCGCGGCCCTTGCTGCCCGAGCTTTCTGAGCTTTTCAACGGCTTGCCCACGTTCGCCGGACTTCGCCCGTTCTTTGACAACAACGCGATCCGGCTCGAGGACGAGAACAAGGAAGGCATCTACGAGGTGCGCGCCGAGCTGCCGGGAGTCGACCCGATCGAGGACATCGAGGTCACCGTCTGCGACGGCCAACTGACGATCAAGGCCATGCGCACCAGGACCACCGAGTCGAATGGGCTCTCGGAGTTCTCGTACGGGTCGTTCACCAGGACGGTGTCACTGCCCGCGGGCGCCGACGAGGACGACATCAGCGCCACCTACGACAGAGGCATCCTCACCGTTTCGATCCCGCTGTCGGATACGACGCCGACCGAGAAGCACGTCGAGATTTTCGAAGTCGCTCCCCTCGATGAGGATGACGAGGACGACGACTTCAACGACGAGGACGAGTCCGACGACCAAGAGTCCGACGACGCCGATGACGACGCAGACTCGCCGGTCGACCTGTCGGAGGACGAGGACCAGCACCGACCGGACGACGGAGCCTGATCGCCTACCCTCGTAGGGGTGGAAGCCCCTGAACTCGTCGCCCTGCTGCAGGGCCGCCGGGTGGCCGTACTCACCGGCGCGGGGATGTCCACCGACTCGGGCATTCCCGACTACCGGGGACCGGACTCACCGCCGAGCAATCCGATGACGATCCGCCAGTTCACCTCCGACCCGGTGTTTCGGCAGCGCTACTGGGCCCGCAACCACGTCGGCTGGCGGCACATGGACGAGACGTTGCCGAATGCCGGCCATCGCGCACTGGCCGCGCTCGAGCACACGGGAGTGGTGTGCGGTGTGATCACCCAGAACGTCGATCTGCTGCACACCAAAGCCGGCAGTGACAACGTCGTCAACCTGCACGGCACCTACGCCGAGGTGATCTGTCTGGACTGCGGCCACACGACCACCCGCGCCGAGCTGGCGGAACTGCTCGAAGCCGCCAACCCGGGCTTCCTCGAACGCGCCGAGGCCGTCGGCGGCATCGCGGTGGCCCCCGACGCAGACGCCGTCGTCGGCGACACCTCCGCATTCACGATCATCGACTGCTCGGCCTGTGCAGGCATGCTCAAGCCCAATATCGTCTACTTCGGCGAGAGCGTGCCGAAAGACCGTGTGGTGCAAGCGTATGCGTTGGTCGAGCAGGCCGACGCGCTGCTGGTGGCCGGTTCGTCGTTGACGGTGTTCTCGGGATTTCGGTTCGTCCGCCACGCCGCTGCGCTCGGCATTCCGGTCGCGATCCTCAATCGTGGTCGCACCCGCGGCGACGAGTTGGCCACCGTGAAGATCGACGCAGGCTGCTCCCCCATGCTCGCGCTGCTGGCCGACGAGCTTCCCGTCGCGATGTCGGCGTGATGGCGCCCACTCCAGGCGCTCTCCTGAACCGGGTGCGACCGAGATCCTGCCCCGCCGAGGAGCGCTGGTCGTTCAGCGTCGGCGATATCGTCGCCGATGTGGTTCGCGCGCCAGACCCGGTGCGCGGCGTCGTTGCGCTGCTGAACCACTTCGGTGGAGTGGCGTTGAGCGCGCAGTCCGTCGAGTTCGACGGTGACGACGTGGATTGGTCCGACGTGACAGAGGTCCGCACCCGCAACCTGGTCGGCTATCTGCTGTCCGATGCGATCGACAGGCAGGTCGGCAAACTCCCGCTGCCGTGGTTTCCCGGACGCGGGCTGCTGCTCGATGCAGTGGGAGCGGCGGCGCTGACGGCTATCGCCGCGGTGGCCAAACAGCAGCTCGAAGATGGCCCGCTGGATATCCGGATACCGGCGGAGGTGCACTACCGCGGGGTTCTGCACGGCAAGGAGCTCACTCCCGGCGTGCTTGCCGCGCTCGTGCTGGCCGACCCCGCCGTCCGCGATTGCCTGCAGGAAACGGCCCGCACGCACGGCGTCGACGTGCGGTCGTCCGACGACGATCCGATCGACGCGGCGGTGCACCGCGCCGACCGCATCAGGTCGGCGATCGCCAAGCTCACCTAGACGGCGACGAGGTCGTCGGCGTGTACGGCGGGGCGGCGCATCTCGGCGGGTAGATCCGACGTCGAGCGGCCGAGCATCGTCGCCAGCTCCGCGGCGTCGTAGGCGACCACACCGCGGGCCACCATGGCCTCGTCGGACGCGCGCAGTTCGACGACGTCCCCGCCGTGGAAACGGCCCGACACCGCGGTGATGCCCGCGGGCAACAACGAGCGTCGCTGCTTCACCACCGCCCGCACCGCGCCGTCGTCGAGGGTCAGCGCCCCTGCCGATTCGGCGGCATAACGCACCCAGAACCGACGGGCCGACATGCGTTCTGGCCGGGGCGCGAAGACGGTGCCGACCGATGCGTCGACGAGCGCGGTGGCGGCGTCGGACGCCGCGGCCAACAGCACCGGCACGCCCGCGTCGGACGCCAGCAGTGCCGCGGACAGCTTGGAGGCCATCCCGCCGGTGCCCAGGTGGCTGCCCCGGCCGGCGATCACACCGTCGAGGTCGGCAGGCCCGCTGACCTCAGGGATGAACCGGGCCGGTTTGTCTTTGGGCGCCTTACGGGGATCGCCCTCGTACAGGCCGTCGATGTCCGACAGCAGCACCAGGGCGTCGGCGCCGACCAGGTGTGCCACCAGCGCCGAGAGCCGGTCGTTGTCGCCGAACCGGATTTCGTTGGTGGCGACGGTGTCGTTCTCGTTGACGATCGCGACCGCATGCAGTGCGCGCAACCGGTCGAGCGTGCGCTGGGCGTTGGTGTGCTGCACCCGCATCGAGATGTCGTGCGCGGTGAGCAGCACCTGCCCGACGGTGCGGTGGTATCGGGCGAACGCCGTGCTCCACGCGTTCACCAGGGCCACCTGCCCGACACTGGCGGCGGCCTGCTTGGTGGCCAGGTCACCCGGCCGTTTGGTCAGCCGCAGCGGTTCGATCCCCGCGGCGATCGCACCCGACGACACGATCACGACATCGGAACCGGCCTCCATCCGCGCCTCGATGGCGTCGGCCAGCGTGGCCAGCCTGCCCGCGTCGAACACGCCCGACGGCGTGGTGAGCGCTGTAGTGCCAATCTTGACGACGACGCTGCGTGCGGTGCGGACGACTTCCCGGTGAGCACTCACGACTGCTTTTCCCGGCGTTGCCTTCGCGCGCGTTTGCGTTCGTCGGCGCGCACTCGGTCGGTCTGTTCCAGCCTTGCGTCGGTGCCGCGACCCGACATCGGCATGTCGACACCGGCGGGTGTCTGGGGCTCCCAGTCGAAGGTCATCTCACCGATGGTGACCGCGCACCCCGGTCGAGCGCCCAGCCGCAACAACTCGTCTTCGACACCAAGTCGGGCGAGCCGGTCGCCGAGGTAGCCCACGGCCTCGTCGTTGGTGAAATCGGTTTGAGCGACCCAGCGTTCGGGTCGCGGGCCATGTACCACGAAGCCGCCTACGCCGTCCGAGTCGACGGTGAATCCGCTGTCGTCGACCGGTATCGGCCGGATGACCGGGCGCCTCGGCACGATCTCGGGCTGTGCGGCTTGATACGCCGACACCAGATCCCACAATGCGAATGTCAACGGCCGCAAGCCTTCCCGGCTTACGGTGGAGACCTCGAACACCGGCCAGCCGTAGCGTCGCTCGATCTCCTCGCGGACGAAGTCGGCGAGCTCATGGGCTTCGGGCACATCGATCTTGTTGAGCACCACCGCCCGCGGGCGCTCGGCCAGATCGCCCAACGTCGAGTCGCCCTGCAGGGTGGGCGTGTATGCGGACAGCTCGGCTTCCAGTGCGTCGATGTCGGAGATCGGGTCACGACCGGGCTCGAGCGTGGCGCAGTCCACCACGTGCACAAGCACGGCGCACCGCTCGATGTGCCGCAGGAAGTCCAGGCCGAGACCGCGGCCTTCGGAAGCGCCGGGAATCAACCCCGGCACGTCGGCGACGGTAAAGGTGTGCTCACCCGCAGAGACGACGCCCAGATTCGGCGCGAGCGTGGTGAACGGATAGTCGGCGATCTTCGGTTTGGCCGCCGAGATGACGGACACCAGAGACGACTTGCCAGCCGACGGGAAGCCGATGAGGCCCACATCGGCGACCGTCTTGAGTTCCAGCGTCAGGTCGCGGATCTGGCCCTTCTCGCCGAGCAGCGCAAAGCCCGGCGCCTTGCGGGCCCGCGATGCCAGCGCCGCGTTGCCCAGCCCACCCCGCCCGCCCGCGGCGGCGTCGAACCGAGTCCCGGCACCGACGAGGTCGGCGAGCAGCCTGCCGTGCTCGTCGAGCACGACCGTGCCGTCGGGCACCTTCAGTTCGAGGTCGTCGCCCGCGGCGCCGTCGCGGTTGCTGCCCGCGCCCTGCTTGCCCGACGGCGCGACGACATGCGGGTGGAAGTGAAAATCGAGCAGGGTGTGCACTTGCGGATCGACGACCAGCACGACGCTGCCGCCGCGCCCGCCATTTCCGCCGTCGGGTCCACCCAGGGGTTTGAACTTCTCGCGATGGACCGACGCGCAGCCATTACCCCCGTTGCCCGCCCGCGTGTGGATCACGACGCGGTCGACGAACCGGGGCATCGGGCTTCCCTTCCGAGTGTGAAGCTGTTGCGAGATTTCCCGAAAGAACTCGCAGCAGCTTCACGTTCGCGGAAAGTCCTCGGGGTGCTAGGCCTCCGAAGCGGACGGCTCCACGATGTTGACCATCTTGCGTCCCCGCTTCACGCCGAACTCGACAGCGCCGGCGGCCTTGGCAAACAGCGTGTCGTCGCCGCCACGGCCGACGTTCACACCGGGGTGGAAGTGGGTGCCGCGCTGGCGGACGATGATCTCGCCGGCCTTGACGACCTGGCCGCCGAACCGCTTGACCCCGAGCCGCTGGGAGTTGGAGTCGCGACCGTTGCGTGAGCTGGAAGCGCCCTTCTTGTGTGCCATCTGTTCGCTCCCTACTTGATGCCGGTGACCTTGAGGACCGTCAGCTGCTGACGGTGACCCTGCCGCTTGTGGTAGCCGGTCTTGTTCTTGAACTTGTGGATGCGGATTTTGGGGCCCTTGGTGTGCTCGAGCACCTCACCGGTGACGGCGACCTTCTCCAGCTCCTTGGCGGCGCTGGTGACGTTTGCGCCGTCGACCACGAGGGCGACGGGCAGCGAGACCTTGGCACCGGGCTCGGAGTCGAGCTTTTCGACCTTGACCACGTCTCCGACGGCGACCTTGTACTGCTTGCCGCCGGTCTTGACGATTGCGTACGTCGCCATCGTTCTCTGCTCTCCTGGTGCTTCTCTGGGCGTCGCGCTACCCGGGGGTGCGCGAGCGGGTCTGGGGTGCGGAGCCACGGGGGCCCGCTGTCATCGGCATCAGCCGAAAGACAACTGGACAAGGGTACGTGAGATGCGCCTTCAGGGTCAAATCACCGCAGGTCACGACGGGTCATTCATCGTGGATCGGCGGACCTGCCGGTCGGGCGGCGGCCCGACGGCGGTGACGGCCAGCCCCAACGCCCGTGCCGGGGGCCCCGACGCGGTCGTCGCTTTCGGACATGTCCGAGTCGTCAGGGTCGTCGTCCGAGTCGTCGTCGTCGTCGAGTCGTCCTCGTCGTCGTCGTCCTCGTCCTCGTCGTCGTCCTCGTCGTCGTCCTCGTCGTCGTCCTCGTCGTCCGAGTCCTCGTCGTCGTCCTCGTCCGAATCGATCACCTCGATGTCGTCGTCGAGGTCATCGTCCTCGTCGTCCTCATCCAGTTCGATCTCGTCGTCATCGGAGTCCTCGTCATCGGAGTCCTCGTCGTCGAGGTCGTCGTCTTCGAGTTCCTCATCGGCCGCGTCGACGACCGCTTCCTTGATCGTCTCGGTGTCGACCTCGGCGACCTGTTCGGCGACCTTCTTCTCGTGGTCCAATGCGTCCTCGCCCGTCGCGGCCTCATCGTCCTCGTCGTCGTGCTTGCCGTTGGCGGCCGCCATCGCCTTGAACATCGGATGCTCACCCGCGGGATGCGCAGGCACCTTTGCGACAGCGACGTCCTCGGCGCGGCCGCCCTTCTTGGAGCGCTTGCCGCGACGACCCGATTCGGACTTGCGGCCGCTCGCGGGCGCAGAGTCGACAGGATCGGCATGCAGAAGGATGCCCCGGCCCGCGCAGTGCGGGCACGGTGTGGAAAATGCCTCGATCAGGCCGGTGCCCAATTTCTTTCGAGTCAACTGCACGAGGCCAAGCGACGTCACCTCGGACACCTGGTGGCGGGTGCGGTCGCGGGCGAGCGCCTCGGTCAGCCTGCGCAGCACCAGGTCACGGTTGGACTCCAGCACCATGTCGATGAAGTCGATGACGACGATGCCGCCGATATCGCGCAGCCGCAGCTGCCGGACGATCTCCTCGGCGGCTTCCAGGTTGTTGCGGGTGACGGTCTGCTCCAGGTTGCCGCCGGAGCCGGTGAACTTCCCGGTGTTGACGTCGACCACGGTCATCGCCTCGGTGCGGTCGATCACCAGCGTGCCGCCCGACGGCAACCACACCTTTCGGTCCATCGCCTTGGTGAGTTGCTCATCGATGCGGTGAACAGCGAACACGTCGGGGCCGTCGCCACCGGGCGGATCGTATTTCGTCAGCCGCGGAACAAGATCCGGCGCAACGGAATTGACGTATTCATTGATGGTGTCCCAGGCTTCGTCCCCGGACACGATCAGACCGGAGAAGTCCTCGTTGAACAGGTCGCGAATGACCTTGACCAGCACGTCGGGCTCCTCGTAGAGAGCCACCGCGGCACCGGCCGCCTTTCCCTTGGTCTCAACCGCCTTTGACTCGATCTGCGTCCAGCGCTCCTGCAGCCGGCTCACGTCGGTGCGGATGTCGTCTTCCTTGACTCCCTCGGAGGCGGTGCGGATGATCACGCCTGCGTCCGACGGAACCACTTCGCGCAGAATCTCTTTGAGCCGCTGCCGCTCGGTGTCGGGCAGCTTGCGGCTGATGCCGGTCGACGAAGCACCAGGCACGTAAACGAGGTAGCGGCCGGCGAGCGAAACCTGCGTGGTCAACCGGGCGCCCTTGTGCCCGACCGGATCCTTGCTGACCTGGACGACGATGTAGTCACCGGGCTTGAGAGCCTGCTCGATCTTGCGGGCGGCGCCGCCGAGACCCGCTGCCTCCCAGTTCACTTCACCTGCGTACAGCACCCCGTTGCGGCCGCGGCCGATGTCGACGAACGCCGCCTCCATCGACGGCAGCACGTTTTGCACGATCCCGAGATAGATGTTGCCCACCAGCGATGCCGAGGCGGCCGATGTCACGAAGTGTTCGACCACCACGCCGTCTTCGAGCACCGCGATCTGCGTGTAGCGCGCGCCTTCGTGTGGCGGCTCGGTGCGGACCTTGTCGCGCACCACCATGACCCGTTCGACCGCCTCGCGACGGGCCAGGAATTCCGCCTCGCTCAGGATCGGCGGTCGACGCCGCCCGGCATCGCGACCGTCGCGGCGGCGCTGTCGTTTCGCCTCCAGCCGTGTCGATCCGGTGATGCCCTGAATCTCGCCGCTGTCCTTGTCGGAGCGCCCCGCGCGTTCATGCACGACGGTGTTGGGCGGATCGTCGGGCGATCCGTCGTTGTCATCGCCTACGCCGGACTTGCGGCGCCGACGGCGGCGACGGCGACGGGTCGCACCGTCGGGGCCACCCGAATCGTCATCTCCACCGTCGTCGTCGGAATCGTCGGAGTCCTCGGCCTGGCCGTCGGTGTCGTCGGCGTCATCGGACCCGTCGTCACCGTTCTGCTCGCCGCGACCTCGGCCCCGTCCTCGGCGGCCGCGGCGGCGGCGTCGGCTGGGGCGCTCGGCCTGCTCTTCGTCGGAATCTAGACCCCCATCGGAGTCTTGATCGGAGTCCTCGTAGTCGTCATCGGAATCGGCGACGACTTCGCGTTCGACCGGCTGCGGCGCGACGAAGAGCGGCATGTACTCGGCGCGTTCCACAGTGGTCTCGAGGATCAGCCGGGACTCAGGTTCGGCACCGTCTGCAGCCTCGGCTTGTGGTTGGTCACCATCGTCGACGGATCCACTGGGATCCTCAGCGACCGTGGTCAGCCCGTCAGGCTGCGCCTCGGGCGGCTGAATCTCTTCCGATAGGTCTTCAGTTGGGGCATCGTCGGCCACGTATTCTCCTCAAGCCCCCGGGCGCGTCGTTTCGACGCGGCCACGCGAGGGCTTCCGCTATTGGCCCGGGTGGTACTCCCGAGCTTGTTATGGTCTCGCTCCGAGCGGTTCGCTGGGAACCATCCCGGTGCCTGGCTGAATGATGGCTGGGACGGTCGGCGCCACACCACGGGTGAGCGGTGGTCGCGCTCGTCAAAGTCTTCATTCGGGTGTCCGGGCCTGGTGTTCGGCCGTCTACCCGAAGTCAGTATCCCACATCAGCCGTGGTCGGCGGACCAGGCCGGAGATCCGACTTAGCGGCCCGGGAACCAGAGCTCGATTTCGCGGGCGGCCGATTCCGGTGAATCGGACCCGTGCACCAGGTTGTCCTGGGTGACAAGTGCCAGGTCACCGCGAATTGTGCCCGGCGCCGCCTTCTCCACCGGGTCAGTGCCGCCGGCGAGTTGGCGAAATGCCGAAATCGCTCGCCGGCCCTCGACGATCGCCGCCACGACGGGCCCGGAGGTGATGAATTCCAGCAGTGAGTCGAAGAACGGTTTGCCGTCGTGCTCGGCGTAGTGCTTGCGGGCCAACGCGTCGCCGACGTCGCGCAGTTCGAGGGCGGCAAAGGTCAGGCCCTTGGCCTCGATCCGGCTGACGATCTCTCCAATGAGGCGCCGCTCGACGCCGTCGGGCTTGATCAACACCAGGGTCCGCTCAGTCACGGCCGACAGCGTACCTGCGACGGCAACCATCGCCGTTCAGGGCGGTTCAGTTCTACGGGGCCTGCTTCGGTGCGCAACCCGGCGGATTCGGATGGCACAAAGTGTCATCTGCCGTTGGGTTCTCCGGATCGCCCGGGTTGTGGTTCACCGGCGGCGGATCGACCTTGCCCCGCGTGTCTGCGCCGGTGTTCGGGTCCTTGACGTCTCCGGGATCCTGCTTGTCGACGGGCGGCGGATTCTGGTTCTGGTTCGGATCCGGCACAGGCGAAACCGGCGCAGGCGATACGGGAGCGGGAGATACCGGCGCGGGATTGACCGCCGACGGATTGGCAGGCGCCACTCGAGGCGCGGGCGCCTGCTGCCGAGGGACACTCCGCGGCGCCGGCTGCTGCACGACGACGGACTGGCTCGGTGGTGGCGCCGACGGCGGGGCAGGCACCAGTAGTACGGGCGCCGGCTGCGTCGGGATTCCCGTGTTGTTCACCGGCGTGGTCGAGACATCGTCCTTCGACACCCAAGTCCCCAAGAGGGCGCCGACGGCTATTACGGCGGCCACCGCGGCGGCTCCGAACACCACGCCCGGTCGCTTGTACATCGGCAACTGCACCGCGGCCGGCTGGGGAGCCGGTCCGGACTGCCCGTAATAAGGCGCCTGCTGGCCGTAGTCCGGTGGCGGATGGCCGTACGGCGGGTAACCCCCGCCGTATGGCGCCTGCTGAGGCGAGGCTGCAGGGGCGGCCATCGTCGGCGCTGCGTTTTGCGCCTGATCGAATTGTCTCCGAGGGTCCATCATGCGCTTCCCGTCGATCTGTCGAACTCACCGTTCCGCATTGGATTCATGAGTTCCGCTGCGCACAACAATGACACTTACGCGGAGGTTATGCAGCGTAGTTGGCTACCCCAATTATCGTTCGCCGCAATTACTCATCCGGGGGCAGCTGACCAGGCAGCAGGCCGTGGGCCTCCCGACGCTTGACTTCGCTGCGGAGATACAAGATCAACAGCCAAACACCCATGAAAATCAGCCCGATGAACCCGACCGCGCCGTGCACGACCCACCCCGCGATCAGCACCAGTTGGACTGCGAGGTTCGCCCAGATGGCCCACGATCTGCCCTGTAGTCCGGCCAACAGAATCAAGACGACGGCCAGCCCGATCAGGTAGGTGCCGGAGACCGGCGTCAGGCCGCCTTGTGCCACGACGACGACCGGCAGCGCGAGCAGTACGACGATCGCTTCCAGGATCAAGGTGCCCGCCATCACGCCGCGGAAGCTCTTCCACGGATCTGGCGCGGCAGGCGCCTCGGGCTTGTCGGTCATTCCGGATCCCGCCCGAACAACGTGCGAGCCGCACCGGCGGTGACGACGGACCCGGTGATGACCATGCCGCTGCCGGAAAACCCTTCTCCCTCACGGCCGGATTCTTCGACGAGCGCGGTCGCCGTCTCGATGGCGTCGGGCAGCGTGGTCGCGGCGATCACCCGCTCGGGACCGAACCGCTCCTCCGCGCGCAGCGCCAGGCTCTCGACGTCAAGCGCTCGCGGCGATCCGTTGTTGGTCACGATCACCTGATCGAACACCGGCTCCAAGGCGGCCAGAATGCCGTCGACATCCTTCTCCGCCATCACCGACACGACGCCGACGAGGAACCGGAATTCGAACTCTTCGGCCAGAGTCTGCGCCAGCGCTGCAGCACCTGCGGGGTTGTGGGCAGCGTCAATGAAAACCGTTGGGGCACTGCGCATGCGCTCCAGGCGACCGGGGCTCATGGCGGCGGCGAACCCGGCCCGCACAGCATCGATGTCGAGTTGTCGTTGCGCCCCGGCACCAAAGAACGCCTCGACGGCGGCCAACGCGATCGCAGCATTGTGGGCCTGGTGTTCGCCGTGCAGCGGCAGAAAGATCTCGGAGTACACCCCGCCGAGGCCCTGCAATTCCAGCACTTGGCCACCGACGGCCACCTGCCTGCCCAGCACCGCGAATTCGGAGTCCTCGCGGGCAACCGCCGCGTCGGCCCGCACAGTTTCGGCGAGAAGCACCTCCATCGCCTCGGGTACCTGCCTGCCGATCACCGCAACGGTATCGACAGGCACCAGGTCGTCGCCCTGCCTTGCGATGATTCCCGCCTTCTCGCCGGCGATGTCGGCGATCTCGGTGCCCAGATACTCGGTGTGGTCCACACCGATCGGGGTGATCACGGCGACCGGTGCGTCGACGACGTTGGTGGCGTCCCATCGGCCGCCCATGCCGACCTCGACGACGGCGACGTCGATCGGCGCGTCGGCGAACGCCGCGAACGCCATGGCGGTGACGACCTCGAACTTGCTCATCGCCGGGCCGCCTGCCGCTTCGGACTGCTTGTCGACCAACTCGACGAACGGTTCGATCTCGCGGTAGGTCGCGACATACTGCGCCGGGGTGATCGGTTTGTTGTCGATCGAGATGCGCTCAACGGCGGACTGAAGATGTGGGCTGATGGTGCGGCCGGTGCGGCGGTGGAGGGCGGTCAGCAGCGCGTCGACCATGCGCGCCACCGACGTCTTGCCGTTGGTGCCTGCGATGTGAATGGACGGGTAACCGCGCTGCGGCGATCCGAGCAGTTCCATCAGCGCGGAGATGCGCGCGGTGCTCGGTTCGAGCTTGGTCTCCGGCCAACGCTGGTCCAGGATGTGCTCGACCTGGAGTAGCGACGCAATTTCGTCCGGGCTTGGGACGGGGTCGGTCATTTCAGGGAAGCCAGCCTGGTATTGATCCGGTCGACTTCCTCGCTCGCGACCTGCCGGCGCGCCCGGATCTTGTCGACGACGTCGGCCGGAGCCTTCGCGAGAAAGGCCTCGTTGTCGAGCTTGGCCGTGGTGCCGTTGAGTTCCTTCTCCGCAGCGGCGAGATCCTTCTCCAGCCGACGCCGTTCTGCCTCCACGTCGACGGTGCCCGAGGTGTCCAGTTCGACGACGACAGTGCCGCCCGTCAGCCGAACCTCCACCGAGGCCGACGGCGTGAAGCCGTCGGCGGCGGGTGTCAACCACGCCAGCGATGTCACCGCCGGGATCTGGCTGTCCAGGTCGGCCGCGGCAACATCGGACAATCTCGCCGGCACCTTCTGCCGATCGGCCAACCCCTGGTCGCTGCGGAACCGCCGCACCTCGGTGACGAGCTTCTGCATGTCGGTGACGCGTTGCGTCGCAGTCGAATCGATGGCGAAGCCGGACGGCTGCGGCCATTCGGCGACGACGACGGACTCACCACCGGTGAGCGCCTTCCACAATGCCTCGGTGACGAAGGGCATCACGGGATGGAGCAGTTTCAGCAGCGTGTCCAGCACATCGGCCAGCACCGCCGTCGTGTGCGCTATTCCGTCGGCCAGTTGCACCTTCGCAAGCTCCACGTACCAGTCGCAGAACTCGTCCCAGGCGAAATGATACAGCGCTTCGCAGGCACGGCTGAACTCGTAGTTGTCGAACGCCGAATCCACTTCGGCGCGAACCTCTTCCGCGCGGCCGAGGATCCAGCGGTCCGCATCGGTCAGCTCGGCTGCGTCGGGCAGAGGTGCTGGAGCGGCGCCGTTCATCAACGCGAAGCGGGTGGCATTGAACAGCTTGGTGGCAAAGTTGCGCGACGCCCGGGCATGATCCTCGCCGATGGACAGGTCACCGCCGGGGCTGGCGCCGCGGGCCAGGGTGAACCGCAGAGCGTCGGCACCGAACATCTCCACCCAGTCCAGTGGGTCGATGCCGTTGCCGCGCGACTTGCTCATCTTGCGGCCGAACTCGTCGCGAATCAGCCCGTGCAGGAACACGTTCTCGAATGGCACCTGCGGCCCGCGCCGACCTTCCAAGGTGATGGCCGGGTCGTCGGCGACGAACATGCCGAACATCATCATCCTGGCCACCCAGAAGAACAGGATGTCGTAACCGGTGACCAGGACGGTGGTGGGATAGAACTTGGCGAGCTCGGGGGTGTGGTCCGGCCAGCCCATGGTGGAGAACGGCCACAGCGCCGAGGAGAACCAGGTGTCCAGCACGTCCGGGTCCTGCTCCCAGCCCTCCGGCGGGGTTTCGTCCGGACCGACGCAGACGATGTCACCGTCGGGCCCGTGCCAGATCGGGATGCGATGGCCCCACCACAGCTGACGCGATATGCACCAGTCGTGCATGTTGTCCACCCAGCCGAACCAGCGCGGTTCCTGGCTGGGCGGGTGAATCACGGTGTGCCCGTTGCGAACCGCATCACCTGCGGCCTTGGCCAGCGACTCGACCTTGACCCACCATTGCAGCGACAGCCGCGGTTCGATGGGTTCGCCGCTGCGTTCGGAATGCCCGACGCTGTGCAGATACGGGCGCTTCTCCTCGACGACACGGCCTTCAGCGGCCAGCGCCTCGCGCACCGCGACCCGGGCGTCGAGACGGTCCATGCCGTCGAATTCCGTTCCGGTGTCCGCGATCCTGCCCTTGGTGTCCATGATCGAAGGCATCGGCAGCTTGTGCCGCAGCCCGATCTCGAAGTCGTTGGGGTCGTGGGCCGGTGTGACTTTTACTGCGCCGGTGCCGAATTCCGGGTCGACGTGTTCATCGGCGACGATGATCAGCTCGCGACCGACGACGAACGGGTGCGGCAGTGTCTTACCGACCAGGTGGCGGTAGCGCTCGTCGTCGGGATGCACTGCGACTGCGGTGTCGCCGAGCATCGTCTCCACCCGGGTGGTGGCCACCACGATGTGCGGTTCGGAATCGTCGAGCGACCCGTACCGGAACGACACCAGCTCGCCCTCGACGTCGGAGTAGGAGACCTCGAGGTCCGAGATGGCCGTCTCCAGCACCGGCGACCAGTTCACCAGACGCTCGGCCCGGTAGATGAGTCCGGCGTCGAAGAGCCGTTTGAAGATCGTCCGCACGGCGCGGGACAGGCCGTCGTCCATCGTGAACCGGTCGCGGCTCCAGTCCACGCCGTCGCCGAGCCGACGCATCTGAGCGCCGATCGTCCCGCCGGAATCGTGCTTCCAGTCCCAGACCTTCTCGATGAACAGCTCGCGGCCGAAGTCTTCCTTCGTCTTGCCGTCGACGGCCAACTGCTTCTCCACCACGGACTGGGTGGCGATGCCCGCGTGGTCCATGCCCGGCAGCCACAGCACCTCGAAGCCCTGCATGCGCTTGCGCCGGGTCAGGGCATCCATCAGCGTGTGGTCGAGCGCATGGCCCATGTGCAGGCTGCCGGTCACATTCGGCGGCGGCAGCACAATCGAATACGGCGCCTTGTCGCTTGCAGGATCGGCCTTGAAATAGCCGGCGTCCACCCAGCCCTGGTAGAGCTCGCTTTCCACCGCGCCCGGATCCCAGGACTTGGGTAGGGCGTCAGCTGCTGGCCTCGAACTGGCGGTCACCGCGCCATTCTATGAAGTGCGGTGCGCCGGCTCCGGCCTCAGGGTTCTGCCGGCTCGGCCGGCGTGCTACTTCTTGCCGCCGAGCAGGCCGCCCAGGATCTCGCCGATCGCGTTGTTGCCTCCACCGCCCATGACGCTGCCCAGGATGCTGCCGAGCGGGTTGTTCCCGCCCCCGCCGCCACCCGCGGCGCCGCCGAGGATGCTGCCCAGAATGTCGCCGAGGCCGCCGCCTCCGCCTGCCGACTGGGCCTGCGCCTGCGGCTGGGCCGGGGCCGAGCCCTTGGTGAGCTGCTTGCCGATGTAGGCCAGCACGATCGGCGCGAGGATCGGCAGCAGCTTCTTGATCAGATCGCCGCCACCGGCGCCCTGTCCGGCGAGTGCGGACGCGACAGCGTTGCTGTCGTTGCCGCCGAACAGCGTTGCGACGAGGTGGTCGCCCTGCTTCTCGTCGACCTGGTCGACGTTGACCCCGCCGTCCAGCAGGCCGCTGGCACCCTGCTCGGCCACGGCCGACTCGAGCTTGCTCGAGTCGATCTCGTTCGACTGGACGTTCTCCGCCAGCCCGCCGACGAGTGCCGGGACGAGCGTCTTGATGGCGTTGTTCACCTCACCCTGGTCCGCACCGATTTTGCTCGCGATGTCCGCTACCGGGATCTGCGCGTAGAGTTCGTCGAGACCTGCCATTGTCCTGTCCACCTTCATTGCTGGTTACCGCATTCCGAGCACGACACTAGTCCAATCGATCTTGGCTGACAGGTGTTCTGTGCTTGCCGATCAATTCAGCCGGGTGGTCTCCAATGACACACCGGCAGCGGGGAATCGAGCCAGCAGCGCGTCGCCCATCGCCGCCGCAGGCGTCAATACGCCGCGTAAGTCTGTGAGCCTGCTGCGGTCCAGCGCCAGCGCCAACCCGCTCTCCCCCAACAACACCGAGGTGGCCTTGTAGCCCGGGTCGCCCTTTTGCGACATGGTCGCCACGTAGCGGGCTCCGGTTGTCGTCGTGGTGTAGGTCTCGGTCGTGTAGTGACCGCGTTCGCGCGTGCGTTCGCTTGGACCGGTACCCGGCTTCGGCAAGATCCGTGCGACGAATTTCTCCGGCACCTTGTCAAGATAGCGACTACCCAGTCCGGTGACAGCCGCCCCTATGCCCGTCGCCATCGCGGATACCACGGGCGCCACGACAGATGACCCGACGCTCTGGCACTCCGTGTACCGGAATCGACTGCCGTAGGCCCAACCTTGTAAAGCGTTGCTGCGCCGCACAACCCGTGTGTTGACCGGCCCCATCAGGAATCCGGTCGTCCAAATCCCGCCCAGCTCCGGCGCAATCTCACGGCCGCGGCGCCACGGCACGTCCGACTGCGGGCCGAACTCGGGCTCGGCGTCGCGGTCCGGGGTCAGCGTGTATGGATCCTCCAGCGAACGCCGCACTTCCGCGTCGCCGGCCATGGCACGCATCACCCCCATCATTGATGCGTATGTGCCGCCGGAGAACCCGCCCGCTAGCTTCCGCACCACGAAGGTGGTGTCCATCAATTCACCGGCGCCGTCCTCGGCAGCGCGTCGATAGAGTGCAAAAACAGCGAGATCGGAAGGAATGGAATCGAATCCGCACGAATGCACGATCCGCGCGCCGGTATCGATGGCCTGCTTGTGGTACAGATCAATGCTCTCGCGCATGAACATCGCCTCGCCGGTGAGATCGGCATAGTCGGTGCCCGCCGCCGCGCAAGCGGCCACCAGCGGCAGCCCGTACTTCGCGTAGGGCCCGACGGTTGTCACGACGACTTGAGCCCTGGCAGCCATCGCGTTAAGCGTCGACAGCTGCGAGGCGTCCGCAGTGATCAACGGCCAGTGCTGCGCCTTGTCCCCCAATGTGTCCCGGACCGCGAGCAGCTTGTCCTGGGATCGGCCGGCCAGTGCGATGCGCGCGTCGCCACCCGCGTTGGCCAGATAGTCCGCGGTCAGCTTGCCGACGAAGCCGGTGGCGCCGTAGAGGACGATGTCGAACTCACGCTCCGCGCTGCTCATGCCTCGTGACGCTACCCGAGCGTCTCTGGCAGCTCGACGTCGTCACCGAGGACGTGACGGGCCAGGAAGGCGATGACGACCTGATACCAGATCTTGGCGTGTTGCGGCGTGAGCACCCAGTGGTTCTCCGACGGGAAGTAAAGAAACCGGTGCGGGCTGGTGCCGTCGTCGGCCGCGGGCAGACCCGATTCGGACAGCAGCTCGTACCACAGCCGCAGCGCCTCGCCGATCGGCACGCGATAGTCCTTGTCTCCGTGGATGACGAGCATCGGCGTGCGGATCTCCCTGACGAACCGGTGCGGCGAGTTGGCCGTCGCCATGTCCGGCGTCATCTCGCGCACCCAGTAATAGGACGCGTCGGTGGTCGAGCCGAACTGGTCGAGCGCCCACAGGCTGGCGTGCGTGACGATCGCGTCGAACCGGTCGGTGTGGCCGGCCACCCAATTCGCCATGTAGCCGCCGAATGACCCGCCCATCACGGCGGTGCGGTCGGCGTCGATACGCGGGTCGGCGCACGCCGCGTCGGTGGCCGCCATCAGGTCGTCGAACGGCGCACCGCCCCACGAGCCCCAGCCCCGTTGGATGAAGTCCTGACCGTAGCCGGTGGAAAGCGCAGGGTCGGGCAAAAGCACCGCATAACCGCGCGCGGCGAGCACCCATGGATTCCACCGCCAGTGCCACGCGTTCCAGCTGGCCAGCGGCCCGCCGTGGACCCACAGCAGCAGCGGAGCGGGTTTGTCATCATCCGGGAGCACCAGCCACGACCGCACCGTCCCGCCGTCGCGTGTGTCCGCCGTGATCTCGGTGACCGACCCGGGCAGCGAGGGAGGATCGACGCACGGCAGCGCCGTCACGGTGCCGTCCGGATCGATGCGCACCGGGTGCGGTGGCGCTGCGTACGAGCTCCGCAGTGCGTAGACCACCCCGCCCGGCGCCGTCGTCACATCGGTATAGGCGTAGTCGTCCGACGTCAGCGCCTCGACCCCGCCGTCGCGGATCCCGATCCGGAACACCGGAGCGCGGCCGTTGTCGTCGGCGGTGACGATCAGCGCATCACCGTCGTCCGACCACGTCACCGACACCGGCCACCGATCCCAGTCCGTTGCGGCTTCTTGTGCGCCACCATCATCACCGAAACGTAAGCAGCCCAACGTTATTCGCGGAGCACGCGTCGGTGTCGAGTGCGACTCACGAATGAACGCGACCGATGACCCATCCGGCGAGATGGCCGGGCTCCACAAGTCGGCGTCCGGGTCGTCGGCGATGACGGTGTGGTCCCCGGAAGCGAAGTCCACCCGCACCAACACCGATCTCTGTGACGCGCCCGGCGCCGGTCGCTGCCACGACGCCACCAGGAAGCGGCCGTCGCTGCTCACGTCGAAGTCGGAGTCGCGCAAGGCCGCGCCCGGCTCCGGCGTGAGATCGACGGGCGCGGAACCGTCCGCGGGGTCCAGCCGGAGCAGATGGGGCGCACCTGGACCCAAGTCCTTGTCCCAGTATCGAATCGGGTAGCCGCTGTGCAGAATCGCGCTGATCTTGTTGCCCTTGCGCAACTCCCGGAGCCGCCGGTCGTCGTCGATGCTGTGCGCGGACGGCAGAAGCGGTGACCGCACCACCGCCGTCGCTGCACTACGCGCGGTCTTCACGAGGTCGACACCGCCTGGCGGCGCGAGGATCTCGACCGCCTCACCGCCCGCGGCGGGCAGACTCCACAACGCCGCGGGTGGCTTCTCGTCGTCCTCGGTCGGGCGTACCGCGATGAACAACAGGTCACCGTCGGAGGTGAAGACCGGTGACGACTCGCCCTTCGCGCCACGGGTCAGCCGACGAGCCTGCCCACGACCCTCGGGGTCGACCTCCCAGATCGCGTTGACGTATTCGGTGCGCTTCTCGTTGAGCTCGCTGACGGTGGTCACCACCCGCGATCCGTCAGGCGATACCGCCAGCCCGGATATCCGCGGCAGTGCGAAGTAGTCGTCGAGATCGCCAAATGCCGTTTCGTTCATCCGACGTTCGTAGCACAGCGCAGTGAGTTTGATTTTCAAACTCACTGCTGGCAGACTGGCCGCATGACCACCGCACCGCTGGCGGCCCTTCCGGGGCGGCCCTGCCCCATCGCCGCCGCGCTCGAACTTGTCGGCGAACGATGGGCGCTGCTCGTCGTGCGTGAGATCGCGCTCGGGGCAACACGCTTCAGCGAGATCGTCGCGGGCACCGGCGCCCCCCGCGACCGCATCGCGGCGAGGCTGAAAGCCCTGGAGCGCGCAGGCGTCATCGTCCGATCGCAGTATCACGACGGACCGCGCCGCTACGAATACCGGCTCACCGAATCCGGCGACGCACTCATTCCGGTGCTCGACGCCCTGTTGGCCTGGGGCAAGCATCACGCCGTCGCACCCGACGATCCCGACCGACAACGCAGATACCGACCGATGAGCGAACTGAAGGAAAAGAGATGACCGCAGAGCTGGCCGAACCGAATACCCGCGAGGACTGGGGGCCGGAGCGCTCACGCACCGTCACATGGCACGAGCCCGGGCCGAGCACGGCCAGGGGCCTGACGATGGCGGGGGTCGACTACCTGCGGGCGATGGCCGACGGTGAGCTGCCTCAGCCGCCCATCGGGGGACTGATGCGGTTCGAGATCGTGTCCGCCGACCCGGGCCGCGTCGTGTTCACCTGCCAACCCGACGAATCGGCGTACAACCCGATCGGAGCCGTGCACGGCGGTCTGGTCTGCACGCTGCTCGACTCGGTGACCGGCTGTGCGGTGCACAGCACGCTGCCGCAGGGCAAGGGTTACACGTCGGTCGAGATCAAGGTGAACTACCTGAAGGCCGTGCGCCTCGACAGCGGGCCGCTCACGGCGACCGGGACCGTGGTGAAGGCGGGGTCGCGGGTCGGCTTCGCCGAAGGCGTCATCACCGACGCCGGCGGGGCCGTCGTCGCGACGGCGACAAGCACGCTGCTGGTGTTCGACCTGTAGACCCGCGCGACCGAGGCGCTACGTTCGACGGGTGGCTCAGCAACAGTTCCTCGTCATCGGCGCCGGCATCGCCGGTCTCGCGACCGCGGTCGCGTTGCAGCGACGGGGACACGACGTCACGGTCCTCGAGAGCCGCTCCGACACGACAATCGGTGCGGGAATCAGCATCTGGCCCAACGCTCTTGCCGCGCTCGACCAGATCGGCCTCGGTGACGCGATCAGGGAGGCGGGCGGCCGCGTGACGGCCGGAGCGATGCGTTGGCGAACCGGCGCATGGCTACGCCATCCATCACGGGCACGGATGGTGAAAGCCCTCGGCGAACCGCTCGTGGTGATCCGTCGATCCGCACTCAATGACGTGCTGGCAGGCGCATTGTCACCCGGCACCGTGCACTACGGCGTGACGGTCACCGACATCGAACTGACACCCGGCGGCGTGCGCGTCACGCTGTCGGACTCGACGACGCGACTGGCGGCCGCCGTCGTCGGCGCCGATGGCACACATTCGGTGGTGGCACGCCGGCTCAACGGCCCATTGGCCAACCGGTATGCCGGGTATACGGCGTGGCGCGGAGTGGCGGAGTTCGCGCTCGATCCCGACCTGGCCGGCGAGACGATGGGCGCGGGCATCGAATGCGGACACCTTCCGTTAGGCGTGGACCACACGTATTGGTTCGCCACCGAACGGGCACCGGAGGGACGGGTCGCGCCGGAAGGTGAACTGGAGTACCTGCGGAAGAGACTCGTGTCATGGGCGGAGCCGTTACCGGCCCTGCTGGCGGCCACGAAGCCCGATGTCGTGCTGCGCAACGATCTCTACGACCGCGACGAGGCCCGGCAGTGGTCGAAGGGCCCGATTGTGCTCGTCGGCGACGCGGCCCACCCGATGCGCCCGCATCTGGGCCAGGGCGGCTGCCAAGGCCTCGAGGACGCCGCGATCCTCGCCGACTTCGTCGATCAGACCGACGACGTGGCTACGGCGTTCGCCCGGTTCGCGAAGTTCCGTGGGCCGCGGGTGCGCTCACTGGTGCGCGAATCGGCGCGGATCGGTCAGATCGTCAACCTGCGGCCGGCGTTCTTGAGCGCACTGGCCAGCCGGGCCACGGTGCTGGTGCCCGAGGCCGTGCTGACGCGGCATCTCGCGACGGTGGCGTCGCGGTCGGCGTTCAGCACGCCGACGTCGGCGTCAGCCTAGGCCGAACGGGCGCAGGAACGTCGAGCACAGCTGACGCAGGTCGACGATGCCCAGAACGGCGCCGCCCCGCATCGTCTGGCATCCCAGTGACGGGCTCGACACGTTCCACACCGCCGGGCCGCCCGCGTTCGAGCCGCACTTCGGCCATGCACCCAGGCCCTGGGTCTGCAGCACGTTCTCGGCGACCCGGATCTGCTCCTCCCGGGAGGCCGTCGCCGGAGACCCGACGCCGCCGTTGGCGGCCCAGGTGGCTGGCTTGAACTGCAGACCGCCGTAGGCGCCGTTACCGGTGTTCGTCGACCAGTTGCCGCCGGACTCGCACTGGGCAATGGCGTCCCAGTCCACGGTGTCGGCCTGTGCGCTGGCCGCTGAGACGGTCAATGGGGCAAGGAAAAGCCCCCCAGCAATTGCAACGAGCCAGGCGGCCGTTTTCGCCGTCTGGATGAACGAGTGGCGTTTTCTCATCACCTTGGTCCTTCCCCGACCTTGCAACTACTGGGGCTTTCGGGTTGGGAGTGTCAGGCGTTACAAGGGAGGTATATGTACGTTATCGGGACGGGATAGGACTCAGCTAGTGATGGGGCAAATGAGTAAGAAGAGCCAATTGGGTTAAAAGCGATAAATGTTAACGAAGTGGTAGAAGTGAAATTTGTGACGAATGTGAAAAAGAAGGTGCCGGGCCCCTATTTAAGGACCCGGCACCTCTAAGAAGCGCTACGCGGCGGCGGCGTACTAGCCGCGACGACCGCAGACCGGCCAGGCACCGATGCCCTGGGTCTTCAGCACGTTGTTGGCCACGCGGATCTGCTCCTCGCGGCTGGCGTTGTGGGGTGAGCCCGAGCCGCCGTTGGCGCGCCAGGTGCCCATCGTGAACTGCAGGCCACCGTAGTAGCCGTTGCCGGTGGCGGTGTGCCAGTTGCCACCCGACTCACATGCTGCGACAGCGTCCCAGTTCACGCTGCCGTCCGCATTCGCGGTGCCGGTCGCCAGCGCCATCGGTGCCAGAGCGAGCGCACCGGCGATGGTGGCCAGACCGAACGTCTTGCGGATGTTCTTCACTTCTTTCCTTTCGCCAAGCGCGCGCCAACAACGCCCGCTGATGCGGGCGCAGTGCCTGTGCAGGCAGAAACTTGGGCCGTGCCGTCTCGGTCAGGCACGACAGGGGCGGCAACTCATGCCCCACCGGGCATCACACCCGGTGGTCGCCGAAGGCGATCCCGCCTTCCGCAACCCCACTCACGCGCAGGTTCGTGGTTTGAAATTATTTGCTCGTTTTCGAGCCGAGTGGACCGTACAAACGGATCTGGACAAAGTCATATCGCGTGGAGGGTGTGTCGCGGTTAGATCACAGTAGGATCACGACTGTCCTAATTGGGTCGTCAATGCAGGTCATCACGGCGAGTCGCCGACAATGGCACACCGGCACTGGCGTCTGGCTTTCGTGACCCAAATCACTATGATTTTGTGACCTGGGACACTGCGAATCTTGTTGCCAGATCAAGGAACTTGGGCCAATCTGGCCCAGATTTGGCTTCCACCAAGGATTTTCGGTCAATTCTCATCAACACGTTCGCTGATAGCCGGCCAACAGCCCTGATCGCGAAACCTGCTGTAGAGCAACCTATTTCAGGTGGCCGGCTGACACCGGCGGTCGCCGAGCCATGACACCTGTAAGGGTTAGTGGACTTCGTCGAAACAGCCCAAAATAGTTATGCCTGACTATGTTTCAGATGCCGACCATGTTTCTCGGCTCCGCTGACCACAGACGGCTGCGCAGCGACGCGGTCGAACGCCAGACGGCCCAACCACTTACCTATAGCGGGGATTCACGCTGACCGGCCGCTCTTGACGTCTACTGCGCCCCAGCTGGCGGCCGCGCCCGAATAACCGCATGGCCATGTGGCGAAACCCGAACGGCGATAAGGGATCTCAGGGCGCGAGTCGGCCGACGAGCCGGGAAATCGCGAAAGCAATAGCGGATTAATAGCAGAATTATCTGCACCGAATAACGGGGACAAATCGCATCGAATCAGTATCGACAATTCGAAATTCAATCATTGCAATTTGCTGAGAATATTACGTAAGGTAATAACTACTGGATCAGGCCAGCTCAGCCGTGGTGTTCACGTTCGTCAGCGAGCGTTGTGCCGCCATCACGATGCGCTGCGTGTCGACGGTGTCGACCAGTGCGCGCATGCTGCGCTCCCCCGCCGCCACCAGCGCGTCGACCCGGTCGGCCAGCGAGGTGCGGTACACCCCGGCCAGATAGTGGTCGCGGCCATCCCAGGGCAGCACCACATCGACGCCCAGCTGCGCAGCGCGCTCCGCGAGTTCGTCGATCAGCTCGACGGACATGAACGGCATGTCGACCGCGGTGACGAAGGCCAGCTCGCAGCCGGCGTCGGCCGCAGCCCGCAGGCCACGCCCGGTCGCCAGCAGCGGCCCCACTCCTCGAGCCTCGTCGCGCAGGACGTCGGCCTGCAGATCCGGCAGTGGCTGTCCCGGTGCGGCGATGACGAACACCGGGGAGCATCGGGGACTCACGACGGACACGATGCGCTCGACGAAGGTCGTGCCGTCGTACGGCAACGTCGCCTTGTCGCGACCCATACGGCGGGATGCCCCGCCTGCCAATACGACTGCAGCAAGCGGAACAGGCGACGTCACGTGAGTGAGATTAGTCGACGGTCCAGGTGTCTTTGCCGCGCAGCAGCGACTGCAGTGCCGCCGTGTCGTGCGGCTTGGCGTCGCGCGCCGAGGCGACCTGTTGACGGGCCGCGTCATCGTAGGTCGGCTTGCTGACCTGTCGGAAGATGCCCATCACCATGTGCTCGAGGTTCTGCTCGGAGATCCGCGACAACGCGAACGCGTACGCCGGGTCCGCGACCTGCGAGTTGTGGATGACGATCTCGTCGACCGCGACATCGGCCGTCTTGGCCACCTCCAGCCCGTAACCCGACTTGATCACGCAGTATTCGCCGTCGGCGCCGAAGGTGATCGGCTCTCCGTGGTGAACGTTGATCAGCCGTTCGTCGGCACCCTCCTTGCGGAGCGCGTCGAACGAGCCGTCGTTGAAGATCGGGCAATCCTGCAGGATCTCGACCAGTGCGGCACCGCGGTGCGCGGCCGCGGCCCGCAGCACCTCGGACAGTCCCTTGCGGTCGGAGTCCAGCGCGCGGCCGACGAATGTGGCGTCGGCGCCGAGCGCCAGCGACACCGGGTTGAACGGGTAGTCCAGCGAGCCCATCGGTGTGGACTTGGTGATCTTGCCGACCTCGGAGGTGGGCGAGTACTGGCCCTTGGTCAAGCCGTAGATGCGGTTGTTGAACAGCAGGATCGTGAGATTCACGTTGCGCCGCAGCGCGTGGATCAGGTGGTTGCCGCCTATCGAGAGTGCGTCGCCGTCACCGGTGACCACCCACACCGACAAGTCGTCGCGGGCCAGTGCCAGGCCCGTGGCGATGGTTGGCGCCCGGCCGTGGATCGAATGGAAGCCGTAGGTCTCCAGGTAGTACGGGAACCGGCTCGAGCAGCCGATGCCGCTGACGAACGCGATGTTCTCGCGGCGCAGCCCCAGCTCGGGCAGGAAATTGCGGATGGTGTTGAGGATGACGTAGTCACCGCAGCCGGGGCACCACCGGACCTCCTGGTCGCTGGTGAAGTCCTTGGCCTTCTGCGGCTCATCGGTGGTCGGCACCCCGCCGGTTCCCGGGGTCAGACCGAGATCGGCTCCGATCAGGTCGGTCATGCGTCAGCTCCCACGCCAGTCTCCACGGTGGCCGCCGCCAGCCGTGCGAACTTGGCCTTGTCGATTTCCTTCTCGCCCAGTGTCCCGTCCAGCGCGCCGTCGATGATTCCCTCGACCTCGTCGGCCAGGAACGCCATGCCCTCCACCTTGGTCACCGACTGGATGTCGACCAGGAACCTGCCGCGCAGCAGCAGCGCCAATTGGCCGAGGTTCATCTCCGGCAGGACAACCTGCGGGTAACGCTTGAGCACCTCGCCGAGGTTGGCCGGGAACGGGTTGAGGTGGCGCAGCTGCGCATGGGCGACCTTGATGCCTTTGCGCCGCGCCCGCCGGCACGCTTCTCCGATGGGGCCGTACGAGCTCCCCCAACCGAGCATCAGCAATTCGGCGTCACCGGTCGGGTCGTCGACCTCGAGGTCCGGCACCGCGATTCCGTCGATCTTGGCCTTCCGCAGCCGCACCATCAGGTCGTGGTTCTTCGGCTCGTAGGAGATATTGCCCGACCCGTTGGCGGCCTCCAGACCGCCGATGCGGTGCTCGAGACCGGGTGTACCCGGGATGGCGAACTGGCGAGCCAGGGTCTCGGGGTCGCGGGCGTACGGCTGGAACGGCTCGCCCGTCTTGGCGAAGGTGTGGGCGATCGGCGAGTAGGTGCTGACGTCCGGAATCTGCCACGGCTCAGACCCGTTCGCGATGGCGCCGTCGGACAGGATCATCACCGGCGTGTGGTACGTGATGGCCATCCGCGCCGCCTCGACGGCGACGTCGAAGCAGTCGGACGGCGACTGCGGCGCGATCACCGCGACGGGCGACTCGCCGTTGCGGCCGAACATCGCCTGAAGCAGGTCGGCCTGCTCGGTCTTGGTGGGCAGACCGGTGGAGGGCCCGCCACGCTGCACGTCGATGACGATCAGCGGAAGCTCGGTCATCACCGCAAGGCCGATGGCTTCCGACTTCAGCGAGATACCGGGGCCGGAGGTGCTGGTGATGCCGAGGGCACCGCCGTAGGACGCGCCGATTGCCGCGCCGATGCCGGCGATTTCGTCCTCCGCCTGGAAGGTGAGGACGTTGAAGTTCTTGTGCTTGGACAGTTCGTGGAGGATGTCCGACGCAGGCGTGATCGGGTAGCTGCCGAGCACCAGTTGGACATCGGCGAGCTGACCGGCCGTGACAAGCCCGTAGGCCAGCGCGGTGTTGCCCGAGATCTGGCGATACTCACCGGACTTCAGCTTCGCCGGTGCGACCTCGTACGTGCTGGCGAACGCCTCGGTGGTTTCGCCGTAGTTCCAGCCCGCCTTCAGCGCGAGCACGTTGGCCTCGGCGACATCGGGCTTGCGGGCGAACTTCTCGCGAATGAACGCCTCGCTGTGTTCGAGCTCGCGGCCATACATCCACGACAGCAGGCCGAGCGCGAACATGTTCTTGGCGCGCTGGCCGTCCTTCTTGGTGGCGCCGATCGACTCGACGGCCCCCAACGTGAGCGTGGTCATCGCGACGGGCTGAACGACATAGTCGGAGAGCTCGTCGTTCTCCAGCGGGTTGGCCTCGTATCCGACCTTGGCGAGGTTCCGCTTGGTGAACTCGTCGGAGTTGGCGATCACCAACCCGCCGCGCGGCAGGTCGGAGATATTGGCCTTCAGCGCCGCGGGGTTCATCGCGACCAACACGTCGGGGCGGTCGCCGGCGGTCAGGATGTCGTAGTCGGCGATCTGAATCTGGAACGACGAAACACCGGGCAACGTCCCTGCTGGTGCGCGGATCTCGGCGGGGTAATTCGGTTGAGTCGCAAGGTCATTGCCGAACAGCGCGGCCTCGGTGGTGAATCGGTCACCGGTGAGCTGCATGCCGTCGCCCGAGTCGCCGGCGAAACGGATGACAACCTTTTCGAGCTTTTGGCGAGTCCCCGGACTGGCCCCGTTGCCGTTCGGACTCACGACCCCTGCCTTTCGCAATGCTTCGGTACTTATTCCTCAGTCGCGGGCTAATCGCGCCATCGGTTAAACGTGCATGAAATTTGCTGTCACTCTCGGTACCGATTAAACCACTTCTCTTAGGCGCGCCCTGACCCGACTCGCGGGTCAAACGCGAGTGATGTCGGACCGAACGCACTGTTCAGATCGCTGTGCGGCGAAGCGATGAGACAAAATTGTGTGCTTCGTCACGTTTCCAAGACATATCTTTTTTAAGGAAATTGTTACCGACCGGTAGCTCCCAGCTAGCACCCGTCGCCCACGCCGCTAGCGCCGACCACGAATCCGCGAAACGGAATTCCGGCAGGCCGTTTCGGACTTCCGCTGCTGGAATTCCGTTTCGCGAGAATGAGGTGCTCAGCCGGGCAGATTGAACGGCGTGATGACCTGTATGGGCACCGGCCGCGCGGGCTCGGCGGGCAGCGCGCCGCGCTCCTGCAGGATCAGCCTCATCGCCAGCCGCGCGTCGGCGCGCAGGTCGTTGTGCAGCACCACCGAGAGCCGGCCGTCGCGCAGTAGCCGGCGATTGTCGGCGTCGAGGTCGTGCGCGATGAACACCCGGCAGTCCCTGCCGAGCCGCTCGAACGCCGCCACCGTGGCAGCGTTGCCGCCGCCGACGGAGTAGACCGCTTCCAACGATGGGTTGTCTTCGAGCGCCTCGAGCACCAACCGCTCGTTCGTCACGTCGATGCCATCGCTGTCGGTCACCTCGACGATCTGTCGGCCGGTACCGCGCAGCGCGGACCGGAAGCCGACCTCGCGCTCCCCCTCACCGCGAAATACGTTGCGGCTGAGTGTGATCAGCACGTCCGATTCGGCAGAACCCAGCCATTGATTCATCAGATACGCCGCCGTCACGCCGGCGCCGTGGTTGTCAATGCCCACATAGGAGCAGCGAGCACTCGCGGGCACATCCGTCGCATAAGTCACCACCGGGACACCGCTCGCCACGAGCCGGTCGATCGCCTCGGCGACTTCGGGTTCGTCCTGTGCCTTGAGAATCACGCCATGGCTGCCGCGAAGTCGCCCCAGCGCGTCGACCATCTGCACCGTCGACCCGGTCTCCCACAGATGGAACCGGGCCCGCAGCATGGCCGGTGCGAAGGCGGGCAGCTCGGCCTCGACGGCATCGCGGAACGCGTCGGAGAACCGCTGCGGGGTCTGCATAACGACGTCGATCAGGTACCGCCTGCCGTTCAACCGAAGCTGTGCGCGCTGCTTGTCGAGGTCGGCGATCGCCTGCATGACCTCGGCACGGGTGTTCTCCCGCACTCCCGCTCGTTTGTTCAGCACGCGGTCCACGGTGGCCTCGCTCAGCCCGGACTGCTGCGCGATCTCGCGGACTTTATAGCGGTGCGCCACAGCCGACCTTTCGTTCTGAGGCTTTTTTGATGGTTTTTTGGTGTTGATTGCGGTTCCTTCGGCTACCAGACTAGCTGCCATGGCAACGCCGCTGACCACTACATACAAGGCATGGATCGACGAGTCCGACTGCGGGCTCGACGAGTTTCGCGCTGAGGTGATGCGCGATACCGATCTCGCCGACTACCCGCACGCCGTCGATGTCCGAGAGAACGTCCTCGTCTACTCGTCCGCCGCGCCTTCGGACCGCCGCGGGCTGCAGGCCGAACTGATTCGGGCGCTGACGGATGGGCCGGGCGTCGTCGTGTTCGAAGACGCGTTCTCCGGCGGCGTCATCGACCGCGCCAGCGATGCCTTCTACGCCATCATCGAGGCCCAGCGCGCGGACGGTTCGGCCGCCGGCGACCACTTCGGCAAACCCGGTGCGAACGACCGCATCTGGAACGCCGCGCAGAAGCTCGCGTTGCATGACCCCGCTGTGTTCGCCGAGTACTACGCCAACGACATTCTCGCCGTCGTGTCGCAGGCCTGGCTTGGGCCGCGCTACCAGCTCACGTCGCAGGTCAACGTCGTCAACCCCGGCGGTAAGCAACAGGTTCCGCATCGCGACTACCACCTGGGCTTCGTCGCACCCGACGACCTGGCCGCATATCCGGCACACCTGCACCGCACGTCTCCGGCGCTGACGCTGCAGGGCGCGGTGGCCCACTGCGACATGCCGATCGAGAGCGGGCCGACGATGCTGCTGCCCCACTCGCAGCGGTTCCTCGGCGGCTACATCGCCTTCAACCGGCCCGAATTCATCGAGTTCTTCGCCGTCCACCACGTGCAGGTGCCGCTGCGCAAGGGCGACGCGGTGTTCTTCAACCCCGCGCTCTATCACGGCGCCGGGTCCAACGTCTCTACCGACATCAAGCGGATGGCCAACCTGCTGCAGGTCTCGTCACCGTTCGGCCGGGCGATGGAAGCCCTCGACCGCACCGCGATGGTCCGGGCCGTCTATCCGGCACTGCTCGCTATGAAGGCGGCCGGCCGTCCCGACGGCGAGCTACGCAACGTCGTCGTCGCCACCGCCGAGGGCTACCCCTTCCCCACCAATCTCGACCTCGATCAGCCGATCGGCAGCCTCGCGCCGCCATCCCAGGTCGACGCGGTGTTGGCCGCACTGGCCGACAACCTCACCCCGGAACAACTCGATGTCGCGCTGCGCGACCAGGACGAGCGGAGACTCCCATGACAACAATCGGCGTAATCGGGCTGGGCCGCATCGGCGCCTTCCACACCGACACCCTCAGCGGCCTCGACAGCGTCGACAATCTGGTGATCACCGACGAGCGGCCCGAACTGGTCGCGGCCGTCGCGGCGAAACACGGTGTCACCCCTGCCGATTCGGTCGACAAGCTGCTCTCCTCCGGCATCGACGGTGTGGTGGTCGCGGCGGCGACGCCGGCCCATGCCGAGTTGACGCTCGCCGCCGTCGAACGTGGGATCCCGACGTTCTGCGAGAAGCCGATCGCCTCCACCGCGGCAGAGAGTGCGCGGGTCGCCGACATCATCGCCCGTTCCGGCGTGCCGGTGCAGGTCGGCTACCAGCGGCGTTTCGACGCCGCGTTCGCCGCGGCCAAACGCGCGGTCGACGACGGTTCGCTTGGTCTACTGCACACCGTCCGCAGCACGACGATGGATCCGGCGCCGCCACCGATGGAGTACATCGCAGGTTCCGGCGGCATCTTCCGCGACTGCGCGGTGCACGATTTCGACATATTGCGGTGGATCACGGGGCAGCAGGCCGTTTCGGTGTATGCGACGGGCAGCGTGCAGGGTGATCCGCAGTTCGCCGAATTCGGTGACGTGGACACCGCAGCCGTCGTGGTGACCTTCGAGTCGGGCACCCTCGGCGTGGTATCCGCGGCCCGGTACAACGGCCACGGATACGACTGTCGCCTCGAGGTACACGGCTTCCATGACACGGTTGTCGCCGGCTGGGACCAGGGCGCTCCGGTACGAAATGTGGATCCCGCCAACGATTTTCCCGAAGGCCCGGCACACCACTTCTTCATGGACCGCTTCACCGAGGCGTTCCGTGCGGAGCTCGCCGCGTTCGTGGACGTCGCGAACGGCAACGCGGCCCCCGCCTGCACCGTCGAGGACGCGGTCGAGGTGGCCTGGCTCGCCGATGCCGCGACCGAGTCGCTGAAGCGCGGAGTACCGGTACGAATCGAAGATGTGAGGTCACGATGAGAATTGCGGGCGCACCGATCTCGTGGGGTGTGTGTGAGGTACCCGGATGGGGCTATCAGCTCACCCCCGAACGGGTGCTTGCCGAGATGCGCGACGTCGGGTTGTCCGCGACGGAGCTGGGGCCCGAGGGCTTCCTGCCGTCTGATCCGGCGCAGCTCAACGCACTGCTGAGCTCGTTCGACCTCAGCTGCGTGGGTCAGTTCGCCCCCGTGGTCCTGCACGATCCCGGCCACGACCCGCTGCCCGACGTCGCGGGCCCGCTCGACGCGTTGGTGGCGTGTGGAGCCGACGTCCTCGTGCTCGCGGCCGCCACCGGCGCCGACGGATACGACGCACGGCCGACGCTGGACGACCGTCAGTGGGCGGCGCTGCTTGGCAATCTGGACCGAATCGCCGAAGCCGCGGCGGACCGCGGCGTGCTGGCCGTCCTGCATCCGCACGTCGGCACGATGGTGGAGAACCGAAGCGAGGTCGAGCGGGTGCTGGCCGGTTCAACGATCCGGTTGTGCCTCGACACCGGTCACCTTCTGATCGGTGGGACGGACCCGCTGCAGCTGGCTCGCGACGTTCCCGGCCGCATCGCGCACGCCCACCTGAAGGACGTCGACGCGAGCCTGGCCGCCGAGGTACAGGCAGGCAGGCTGACCTACACCGAGGCAGTGGCCCGCGGCATGTACACACCGCTCGGCGCCGGTGATGTGGACATCGAAGGGATCGTCACCGCACTACGGAGCAACGGGTACGACGGCTGGTTCGTCATGGAGCAGGACACCATCCTCGACGGTGAGCCCGTCGACGAGGGACCGCTGCGCGACGTGCAGGCTAGTGTGACCTTCATGCGGAATGTATGTCGCAGCATCCCGGTATGACCCTGCGGATCGGGGTGCTGGGTGCATCTCGAATCGCCGACCTCGCCATCGTTGGCCCTGCACAGCAGCTCGGCCATCGGCTGGTCGCCGTCGCCGCCCGCGACCGGGGCCGCGCCGAGATGTTCGCCGAAAAGCACGGTGTCGAACGCGTTTTGGCGTCGTACGACGATGTCGTATCGGATCCCGAGGTCAACGCGATCTACAACCCGCTGGCGAATTCGCTGCATGCACCGTGGAACCTTGCCGCGATCGCCGAGGGCAAGCCGGTGCTGACCGAGAAGCCGTTCGCCCGCAACCGGTCCGAGGCAGAACAGGTCGCCGGGGCGGCTCGCGCCGCGGGTGTCACCGTGATGGAGGGCTTCCATTATCTCTTCCATCCGGTGATGCGCAGGGCTCTGGAGATCGCCAAGGACGGCACCATCGGCGACATGCACCACGCCGAGGCGCGGATGGCGATGCCGGCACCCGAAAGCAGCGACCCACGTTGGTCATTCGAGATGGCCGGCGGCGCGATGATGGACCTCGGCTGCTACGGCCTCCACATCATGCGCCGACTCGGCCACCCGTCGATAATCCGGGCGCACGCGAAGGAACGTGCTGCGGGCGTTGACGAATGGTGCGATGTCGAACTCGGCTTTCCCAGCGGTGCGACAGGCATGAGCGCGAACACCATGGATGCCCCCGATCATTCGTTCACGCTGCGCATCGTCGGCACCAAGGGAGATGTGTTGGTGCACAACTTCATCAAGCCGCACGAAGACGACCGGTTGACCATCCGCACACCGGCAGGCACCAAAGTCGAGCACCACGGCACCCGTACCTCATATAGCTATCAACTGGAGGCGTTCGCCGCTCACGTGCTCTACGGCGCGCCGCTGCCGATCGACGAGGCCGACGCAGTGGAGAACATGGCCTACGTCGATGCCGCATACAAAGCGGCGGGGATGGCCCCGCGCTGAATCGCTCGCGCTACTCCGATACGGAGAGCGGATCCGGCGCCAGGTCCAGGATGGCCGAGACAATTTCGCGCAGTGCCGCAGCGGCATCGAGTGGGGGCGTGTCGAAGCGCGCGGCGACGAACCCGTCGGGACGGACCAACAGCGCCCCGTCGGAAGGCAATTGCGTGATGTTCGCCCAGGCATGATCCGCGTCGACGATCGGACCGCGAGATCCGATGCACCGCAGCGTGATCGGGGCCCGCGCCGCATGCGCCGCAGCGGAGCCAATGCGAACCGTCGTCGCCGGTCAGCAGAGTCAATCCAGCTCCGAGCAGGTCCAAGGTGGACACGCGTCTGCCGTGATCGACGACCCACGCATGCGGAACCCGCGTGCCCGGCTGGCCTGTGAGCTCCGAGACCAGCTGCACGCCCGATGACGATTGTGGTGCAGCCTCGGTGATCACCGCAGGCGAGGCGTACCGGTAGCCGGCGAGCAGAGCGAACATGGGCTGCTCCTCGTCGGCCGGGAGGTGCGGACCCCGTCCGCCGAGGTCGAGGAGCTGCACCGTGGGCCCGGTCAGCGACTGGCGGGCGCTGAAAGCCCCGACCGGCCGACGCTCGCGGTCGTAGGTGTCGAGCAGTCCATCGCCTGCCCACCCGTGCAGCACCGCAGCGAGTTTCCACGCCAGATTGTCGGCGCTTTGGATGGCGACGTTGGCCCCACCTGCCTTGAACGGTGGCATCGCGTGGGCGCTATCCCCGACGAGAAACACCCTGCCGCAGCGGAACTGGTCGGCCACCAACTCGTGTGGCTGCCAGGGCGCGACCTCGATGATGTCGACGTCGATCGGCTCACCGACTGCGGCGATCAGTAGCTCACGGCAGCATTGCTCGTCGAACTGCTCGGCGGTGTCACCCCGATCAGGGAAGTAGGTGATGGTGAACATTCCGAGGTCTTCGTCGGCGGCGATGAAGATCCCGTTGACGTCGGGATTGACGACCTGCACCGCCGCCTCCTCGTCCAGATGCGGGACCAGGTGCCTCCACGACGCCCTGAAATAGATGAAGATCACGTAGATCGGCAGAGCGCCATGCCCGCTCGTCGAGACACCCAACTCGTCGCGCGTAGGGCTGTGCACACCGTCAGCCGCCACCACGTACCGCGCGCGAACCTCGGTGCACTGAGCCGACGTTCGGTCCCGAAGAGTTGCGCTGACACCGGTGCCGTCCTGCTTGAAGGACGTCATTTCGGTGCCATACCGCACCCGACCGCCACGACCCCGCACGTAGTCGGCAAGGATCGGTTCGAGTCGACTCTGCGGGCAGTACTGCACCGTCGGTTCGGGGCTCAGTTCGGCCAGACCCCCGAACACCGTGTCCATCTCGATCGCGGGCGTCTCGTCGACGCTGTTCAGCGTCGGCTTGACCACCATGGCGGGGACGCCGGCTGAGACCGCGTGGACGACATCTTGCAGACCCATGCCCCGCAAGATCTCCAAACTTCGGAAACTCAGGTTGCGCGCCTTGGGATACCGATAGACCTCGGCGCGCTTCTCGACCACGAGCGACTCCACGCCGTACCTGGCCAGCGACGCCGCCGTGGCCAATCCACCGGCACCCGCGCCCACGATCAGCACCGGCACCTCGTCCACGCTCTTCTGCATGCATCATTCTGCGCCTCCGCTCGCATATTCGGAACTCAATAGTTCCGTTTACGATCATGCGCGCGCAAAGCACGGACCGCAAGGCACCGAACGTTCAGAAGCCGTCGTAGGCCGGCGCCGTTGCCAACGGCAATACCACGTCCTCGAGAACGCGTCGCACGAAGAGGCGGTCAATCGGCCGCCCGCTGACCATCCGCAGGAAGTTCAGCCCCAGCGCCACGTCGGGTACCAATGTGAGATCCCGGTCGGCAGGGACCTCGCCGCGCGCGACCGCCCGGTTGAGCACGGACCGGAGGATCTCGCGCGGCGTGGACAACACGAAATCCTCCAATGCCGCCGCCAACAATGGATCCCGCGTGGCGGCGGTCGCCACGCCCATTATCACGCCAATGGTGGTCAATTCGCCTGTGCTGTAGTCGGGAACCGCAGATATCAGAGCCTCGATGTCGCCCCGCAAGCTGCCAGTGTCAGGCGCTTCCCCCGGACCGTGCCCACGGCGCCAATGGGCAATGGCCGCGGCAACCACTTCGGGCTTCGAGGACCACCGCCGATAGATCGCGGCCTTGCCGACCCGGGCTCGGGCCGCCACCGCGTCCATCGTCAACGCGTCATAGCCCGACTCGGCCACACCGCTGAGGGCGGCATCCAGTATCGCGGCGTCCAGCGATCGGTCCAGACCGCGTGGTGTCCTCGGACGGCCGCGCCTGTTGGCTACCGCATCCCGCCCGGTGGATCTGTCGCTCACTGGCTACCAGCGCCCCAATCCCGTCGATACGCAGCAGTTCCGTTTAATATTACAGAACGACGTGCGGTTTGTCGGGATCCGGGCGACAGGGGTGACTGCGTCGCAGTGCCCTCAGCTCTTGGCGCCCCGCAGCTCGTGTGACAGCGCTTCGAGCTCGTCGCCGCCGGCCATCTCCTGGGTGAGGTGCTCCAAAGTGATGTCGTCGTAGGTGCAGTCCAACTTCTGCTGGCCGCGGTTGAGTAGCACGAAGTGGTCGCCGACCATGTGCGCGTGGTGCGGGTTGTGCGTGATGAACACCACGCCGAAGCCGGCCTCCTTTGCCGCGGTGATGTATTTCAACACGACACCCGACTGCTTGACGCCCAGCGCCGCGGTCGGTTCGTCGAGGATCAACACACGCGCACCGAAGAACACGGCGCGCGCGATCGCGACGCACTGCCGCTGACCACCGGACAGCGAGCCGATAGGCACGTCGACATCGGGCAGATCGATACCCATCTTCGACAGCTCGGTCAATGTGGTGGCCCGCATCGCGTTGGCGTCCAATGCCCAGGGGAAGCGCTTCTGCCGGATCTCCTGGCCGAGGAAGAAGTTGCGCCACACCGGCATCAACGGCACGACGGCCAGATTCTGGTAGACCGTGGCAATTCCCTTGCCCAACGCGTCCTTCGGCGAGGTGAACTTCATCGACTCGCCGTCGACGAGGAGGTCGCCGTCGGTCTGCGGGTGGTAGCCGGCGATGATCTTGATCAGTGTGGACTTGCCTGCGCCGTTGTCACCGAGGATGCCCGTCACTTCGCCGGCATGTACGCGCAGCGAGATGTCTTTGAGCGCAGTGATATTGCCGTAGGACTTGCCGATGTTCTTCAATTCGACCAGCGGCACCTTGCCTCCTGACGGAGCCTCTTCCACGTGTTGATCAACTGTTGCGGTCATGGGTCACCTCTTCGCGGCGTAGTTGCGGAATGCGTTGTTGGCGATCACCGCGAACAGCAGCATCACGCCCATGAAGAACTTGAACCAGTCGGGATTCCAACCCGCGTACACGATGCCCTGCTGCACCATGCCGAAGATGAACGCGCCGATGGCGGCGCCGATCGCCGTGCCGTACCCGCCGGTGAGCAGGCAGCCGCCGATCACCGCGGCGATGATGTAGATGAACTCATTGCCGACGCCCTGACCGGACTGCACGGTGTTGAATGCGAACAGCAGATGCATGCCGGCGAACCAGGCCGCGAACCCGACCAACATGAAGAGGCCGATCTTCACCGCGGTGACCGGAACGCCGACCGCTCGCGCGCTCTCCTGGTCCCCACCGACGGCGAAAATCCAGTTGCCGACACGGGTCTTGAACAACACGTACGTGGCCACGGCGGTGAAGAGCAGCCACCAGAACACGGTGATACGGATGCTGACACCGGCGATGGTGAACGACGACGAGAACACCTTCTGCGCCGAAGCCCAGCCCTGCATGTCGTTCACACTCGGCGTCGCGACCTGACCCGAAATCAGTTTTGTCGCTGCGAGGTTGATGCCGGTCAGCATCAACAGCGTGCCCAATGTGATCAGGAAGCTCGGGATCTTGGTCTTCATCACCAGATACCCGTTGAAGAACCCGACGGCCAGGGCGACTATAAGGGCCAAACCGGCTCCGGCCCAGAGGTTCAAGTGCAGGTTGTAGGCCAGCATCGACGCGGCCAGTGAACTCGTGGTCACCGCGACACCCGACGACAGATCGAATTCGCCGCCGATCATCAGAAGCGCTACCGCGCAAGCCATGATCCCGATCGTCGAGCTGGCGTACAGCACCGTCGCCAACGCTTCGGGCGACCGGAACGGCGGGGCGACGACCAGGAAGAAGATGAAGATCGCCACGGCGCCGATCGCCGCGCCCATCTCGGGCCGAATGAGCAGGCGCTGCACACGGTTCCGCTCTTTGACTCGTTCGTCGCGAACGATCTTGTGACTGGCAACGTCCAGATCAGTTTGTGTAGTCATGTTTTCGCTCTCTCCCGCGCGATGGCTCAACGGGTTCCGGACTTGGCCAGTTCGGCGACCGAGTCGATATTGCTCTCGTCGATGAACGACGGGCCCGTCAGTGTGGCTTGACCGCCACCGATCAGGTTCTTGTTGTTGATGAACAGCCACAGCGAATCGATCGCCAGGTATCCCTGCAGGAACGGCTGCTGGTCAACCGCCCACTTCACGTCGCCCTTCTTGACCGCGTCGACGAGCGCCGCGTTCGTGTCGAAGGTGACCACCTGCGCGGAGCTGGCGGCGTTACCGACGGACTGCACCGCGGCCAAGGCAATCGGCGCGCCCAGTGCGACGACGTGGTCGACGGACTTGTCCTGCTGGAGCTTGGCGGTGATGGTCGACTCCACCGACGGCATGTCCTTGCTGTTGACGTTCAGGATCTCGGACTCCCCTTTGAAGCCCTCTTTCACGCCGGCGCAGCGTGATTCGAGTGCGACCTGGCCCTGTTCCTGGATGACGCAGATGACCTTCTTGGCGCCGTCCTTGTTCAGCCGTTCGCCCGCGGCGACGCCGGCGAGCTTCTCGTCCTGGCCGAAGTACTCCTGAACGCCCATTGCCTTCCAGTTGTCGAAGCCCGAGTTGAACGCGACAACGGGAATGTTCTTGTCGATTGCAGCCTTGACTGCGGGTGCCATCGCGTCCGGCTTGGCCAACGTCAGGGCGATGCCTTTCACGCCACTGTCGATCGCGCTCTGCACCAGGTTCGCCTGGTTCGGCGCCTCCGGGTCGTTGGAGTAGCGCAGCTCGATGTTGTCTTTGTCGGCGGCGGCCTGGGCACCCTTGCGGATCAGATCCCAGAACGAGTCGCCGGGCACCTCATGGGTGATCATCGCGACGGTCACGCGGGGGGTGTTGGCCTGGCCCGCGCCCATTCCCCCGCCGTTCTGCTGGGGCTTGCCCCCCGTGGAAGAACATGACGCGACCGCGAATACGAGCACGCTTGCCCCGGCGATCGCCGCGAGCCGAGTGAACCTCATTGTTTCTCCTTGCCATCGAGTGCTACGTAACACGCCACAGTCTGATGTAATACGGATCACAGCAGAAAGTCAATAGTTTGTCCTGACATTAGGACTGCATATCAAATGCTAATGTGCATCGGTCCTGTTGAGACGAGATGGGTGACAAACGATGACCGACTACCAGTTGGCGGTGTGCTCGGAGATGGTGTTCACCGAGCTGCCGCTCATCGACCGCGTCCGGCGCATCGACGAGCTGGGCTTCGCGGTGGAGATCTGGAGCTGGCACGACAAGGACCTCGACGCCCTGGCCGCGACCGGGGCGCGATTCTCGTCGATGACCGGCTACCTGCACGGCGACCTGATCGACCCGGCCAGCGCCGACGAGGTGGTGCGGACAGCCGAACTGAGCGTCAAAGCCGCTGAAACGCTTGGTGTTCCGCGACTGAACCTGCACACCGCGGAGCTCGTCGACGGCAAAGCCGCCCGTCCCCGTCATCGCGTCACTGGCGAGATGTGGCTGACCGCGCAGCGGGCGCTCGAGCGGATCGGCGAACTCGGCGCGGCGGCGGACATCACGTTCTGCGTGGAGAATCTGAACACCATCGTCGACCATCCCGGCGTCCCGCTCGCCAGAGCCAAGGACACGCTGGCGCTCGTCGAAGGCGTCGGCCATCCGAACGTGCGGATGATGCTCGACCTGTACCACGCGCAAATCGGCGAGGGCAATCTCATCGAGCTCATTCGGCGGTGCGGCGACTCCATCGGCGAGATTCAGGTCGCCGATGTGCCCGGCCGCTGCGAGCCGGGCACCGGTGAGATCAACTACCCCGCGATCGCCAAAGCGCTGCGCGATATCGGGTTCACCGGCACGGTCGGCATGGAGGCGTGGGCGTCGGGCGACAGCACCGCAGCCCTCGATGCCTTCCGCCGCGCCTTCAGCTGACACTAGCGGTCACCTTTCCCGCCGAGCAGACGCAAACTCGCACGAAACTTGCCTAAAGTGTGCGATTTTGCGTCTGCTCGCGAGGAGAAATCAGCGGTCGACGAGGGTGGTGTCGAAGTAGTAGCGCGACGCGCGGTAGCAGTGCGTGCCGAACTCGACGGCGGTACCCGAGTCGTCGAAGGCGGTCCGCGACATCGTCAGCAGCGGCGCGCCCGGCTTCTCGTCGAGCAGCTTGGCCTCCGACCGCGTCGCTCCGCGGGCGCCGATGCGTTGCCGGGCCAGCCTTATGTGCACACCACGACCCCGCAGCGACTGGTAGAGCCCGTTGGTCTCGAGTTCCTCGGGGTCAGGGGCGATGTCGACCGGCAAGTGGTTGACCATCACCGCGAGCGGTTCACCGTTGGCACAGCGCAACCGGTGGATCGACACCACCTCGCGGTCGTCCTTCAGGCTGAGCTCGCGGGCGACCTCCTCGTCGGGAGGCCCGACGTGGTAGTCCAGCAGCTGGGTTGTCGGTTCCTGGCCGGCCCGTGCGAGGTCGTCGAACAGGCTCGTTAGCTCGACCCGGCGGTGCACCGGGTTTTGCACAACCTGAGTGCCGACCCCGCGCTTGCGGACCAACAGGCCTTTGTCGACGAGTTCCTGGATCGCGCGACGGGTCGTCGGACGAGACAGTGTCAGCCGTTTCGCCAGCGCCAGTTCGTTTTCGAACCGGTCACCGGGTGACAGCTCCCCGTCGCGGATAGCGGCCTCGATGGCTTGCGCAAGCTGATAGTAGAGGGGGACAGGGCTTGACCTGTCGAGCTCCACCGCCAAGGGCACGTTGTCTCCGATCTCGAAGCCGACCAGATCACGGTAGCTGAATACTAGCACCGCATGATTGAAAGTTAGAATGTCAGGACAAACTATTGACAGCCCGGAGTTTCGGAGTGCACTCTCGTAACCAAGCCACCAACAACCGCCGGAGAGCGATCTTGACTACCAAGCAGCCGTTTGACGTACTCGCCATCGGGCGTTCGGGCGTCGACATCTACCCCCTCCAGATCGGTGTCGGCCTGGAGAACGTGGAGTCCTTCGGGAAGTTCCTCGGCGGCAGCGCCGCCAACGTCGCGGTGGCCGCGGCCCGGCTGGGCAATCGCACCGCGCTGATATCGGGAGCGGGCGCCGACCCGTTCGGCGCGTTCGTCCGCAATGAGCTGGCCCGCCTCGGCGTCGACAACCGTTACGTGTCGACCCACGACGAGTACCCCACGCCGGTGACGTTCTGCGAGATCTTCCCGCCGGACAACTTCCCGCTGTACTTCTACCGCCGCCCCAGCGCCCCCGACCTGCAGATCCAGCCCGACGAGATCGACCGCGACGCTGTCCGCTCCGCGAAGCTGTACTGGTCGACGGTTACCGGCCTGTCCGAAGAGCCAAGCCGCAGCGCGCATTTCGCTGCGTGGGAGGCAAGGGGCCGAGCCCGTCACACCGTGCTCGATCTGGACTACCGACCGATGTTCTGGGAATCGCCTGCCGCCGCCACCGAGCAGGTGCAGCGGGCGCTGCAACATGTGACGGTCGCCGTCGGCAACCGCGAGGAGTGCGAGATCGCGGTCGGCGAAAGCAACCCGCAACGCGCTGCCGACGCACTGCTGGACCTGGGTGTCGAGCTGGCCATCGTCAAGCAGGGCCCCCGCGGTGTGCTGGGCAAGACCCGGCACTCACATGTCAACGTCGCCCCCAACGACGTCGACGTCGTCAACGGGCTCGGCGCGGGAGATGCCTTCGGCGGCAGCCTGTGTCACGGCTTGCTGCACGGCTGGTCACTGGAGAAGACGCTGCGCTACGCGAACGCCGCAGGCGCCATCGTCGCGTCACGGCTCGAATGCTCCACCGCGATGCCGACGGCCGAAGAAGTTGCCGCACTCGCCGACCAGACCGCAGTGGAGGCCGCCAATGTCTGAAGCAAAATCTGTCGCACGGTGCCGGGACTACGCCGAGATCACCGACCTGCGCGCGTCCAACCCCCAGGCCGTCGAGCGTGCCTGGCAGACCCGCGCCACCAGACCGACCATCCGCGGCAACGGCCGGCTGATGATCGTCGCCGCCGACCACCCGGCCCGCGGCGCCCTCGGCGTCGGCGATCGACCCACCGCGATGAACAGCCGCACCGATCTGCTCGACCGGTTGCGTGCGGCGCTGGCCGATCCGGGCGTCGACGGAGTCCTCGCCACCGCCGACATCCTCGACGACCTGCTGCTTCTCGGCGCACTCGAGGACAAGGTGGTGTTCTCTTCGATGAACCGTGGCGGCCTGGCCGGCGCGCAGTTCGAACTCGACGACCGGATGACCGCCACCACTGCCGCTGCCACCGCTGCGGCGCGGATGAACGGCGGAAAGATGTTGTGCCGCATCGATCTCGACGACCCGGGCACCGTCTCCACATTGGAGGCCTGCGCACGCGCCATCGATGAGCTCGCGTCCCACGGGCTGATCGCGATGCTCGAACCGTTCATGTCGACGCGGGTGAACGGCAAGGTGCGCAACGACCTCAGCCCCGACGCCGTCATCAAGTCGGTGCACATCGGGCAGGGTCTGGGCTCCACCTCCGCCTACACCTGGATGAAACTGCCCGTCGTCGACGAGATGGACCGCGTCATGGAGTCGACAACCCTGCCGACGCTGCTGCTCGGCGGCGATCCGGCCGACCCTGACGAGGCCTTCGCCAGCTGGGAGAAGGCACTCGGGCTGCCGTCGGTGCGCGGACTCATCGTCGGGCGGACCCTGCTCTATCCCGCGGACGACGACGTCAGCTCGGCGGTCTCGACCGCCGTATCGATGGTGAGGTGACGATGCACAGCAAGTACTACATCCCCGCCCGCAGCGCGTCCCTCCCCTACACCGTCGACGTCACACCCGAATCGGCCGGTTGGAGCGAGGCGAGCCTGCGGGTGGTCGAGCTCGAGTCGACGCACGAACTCGCGCTGGACACCAAGGACACCGAGGTGATGATCCTGCCGCTGGCCGGCGGCGGCACCGTGGAATGCGACAACGAGGCCTTCGAACTGTCGCCGCGGTCATCGGTGTTCGACGGCCCCGCCGACATGGTCTACATCGGCACCGGCCAGAGCTACACGCTGCGCGGACAAGGCCGGCTCGCGATATGCGGCGCCCGCGCGAAGCGGCAGCTGCCCAACCGCAGAGTCGCGGCCGACGACGTGCCAGTCGAGCTGCGTGGCACCGGCAACTGCAGTCGCCAGGTGCACAACTTCGGCGCCGCAGGCGTTTTCGACGCCGACTCGCTGATCGCCTGCGAGGTGATCACGCCCGGTGGCAACTGGTCGAGCTATCCCCCGCACAAGCACGACGAGGAAACCCCGGCCGAGTCGGCACTCGAGGAAATCTACTACTTCGAAATCGACTCCGGCCCAGACGATTCCCGCGGCTTCGGCTACCACCGCGTCTACGGCACGCCGAGTCGGCCGATCGAGGTTCTCGAGGAGGTCCGCACCGGCGACGTCGTCCTGGTGCCCCACGGATACCACGGCCCTTCGGTCGCCGCGCCCGGCTATCACATGTACTACCTCAACGTGATGGCAGGCCCCGGCGAGGAGCGGGCCTGGAAGATCGTCGACGACCCTGAGCATGCCTGGTTGCGCGGCACCTGGGAGGACCAGGCCGTCGACCCCCGGCTGCCCCTGCATCCACGAGGAGTGTGACGTGGTCTCGAAAGCATCCGCCTTCAAGGCGCCGCACAACGAACCGACCGTGCGGCTCACCGTCGCCCAGGCCACCGTCCGCTTCCTGGCCAACCAGTACGTCGAACGCGACGGCGAGCGCGGCAAGTTCTTCGCCGGCTGCTTCGGCATCTTCGGCCACGGCAACGTCGCAGGCATGGGCCAGGCGCTGTTGCAGGCCGAGGTCGACGCGGCGCAGAGCGGCACCGAGCCGGCGCTGCGATATGTGTTGGGCCGCAACGAGCAAGCCATGGTGCACACCGCTGCGGCCTATGCCAGGCAAAAGGACCGGCTGCAGGCGTGGGCGGTGACCGCGAGCATCGGGCCCGGGTCGACCAACATGCTTACCGGCGCGGCTCTGGCCACCATCAACCGACTGCCCGTGCTGCTGCTGCCGTCGGACACGTTCGCCACCCGGGTCAGCGCGCCCGTTCTGCAGGACCTCGAACAGCCCCACGACAACGAACTGACCGTCAACGACGCGTTCAAGCCGCTGTCGCGGTTCTTCGACCGGGTGTGGCGGCCCGAGCAGCTGCCGTCAGCACTGCTCGGCGCGATGCGGGTGCTGACCGACCCGGTCGAAACGGGTGCGGCCACCATCGCGTTGCCACAGGACGTGCAGGCCGAGGCGTTCGACTGGCCGGAATCGCTGTTCGCCGAACGGACTTGGCACGTGGCGCGCCCGCTGCCCGAGCGGTACATGGTCGCGCAGGCGGCCGGGATCATCCGGTCGGCGAAGCGTCCGCTGATCGTCGCGGGTGGTGGGCTCATCTACTCCGGCGCCAACGACGCGCTGAGGCTGTTCGTCGAGCGGACCGGCATCCCGGTGTCGGAGACGCAGGCCGGCAAGGGCTCACTCCCCTACAACCATCCGCAGTCGGTCGGCGCCGTCGGCTCGACCGGCACCACGGCCGCCAACGCGCTGGCCGCCGAGGCCGACGTCGTGATCGGAATCGGCACCCGTTACAGCGACTTCACCAGCGCATCGCGGACTGCGTTCAACAACCCGGACGTCCGATTCGTGAACATCAACGTGGCCTCGTTCGACGGGGTGAAGCAGGGCGGCCTGAGCGTGGTGGCCGATGCGCGGGAAGCGCTCGCCGCGCTTTCCGAAGCCATGTCGGGATATTCGGTCGGCGACGACTACCGCACGCGCACAACCGAACTCGCCAAGGAGTGGGACGACACCGTCACCACGGCATACCGCGTGGAGGACGACGGGAGCGCCCTGAACCAGAGCCAGGTCATCGGGCTGACCAACACGTTGTCGGATCCCCGTGACGTGGTCGTGTGCGCGGCCGGTTCAATGCCGGGCGATCTGCACAAGCTGTGGCGCACCCGCGACCGCAAGGGGTACCACGTCGAGTACGGCTACTCGTGCATGGGATACGAGGTCGCCGGTGGCATCGGGGTCAGGATGGCCAGCCCGGACCGCGACGTGTTCGTCATGGTCGGCGACGGCTCCTATCTGATGATGGCCACCGAACTGGTGACCGCCGTCCAGGAAGGCGTCAAGGTCATTCTGGTGCTGGTGCAGAACCACGGCTTCGCGTCCATCGGCTCGCTGTCAGAGTCGTTGGGATCGCAGCGGTTCGGCACCTCATACCGCTATCGGAGCGACGACGGTCGGCTGGACGGCGCGAAGCTGCCGGTGGACCTGGCCGCCAACGCGGCGAGCCTGGGCGCCGAGGTGATCAAGGTGACGACGGCGGCGGAGTTCACCGACGCCGTCAAGGTGGCCAAGGCCAACGAGCACACCACCGTGATCCACGTCGAAACCGACCCGCTGATCTACGCGCCGGACAGCGAGTCCTGGTGGGACGTCCCCGTCAGCCAGACCTCGGCGCTGGAGTCCACCCAGCAGGCGTACGAGACATACGCCGAGTGGAAGAAGATTCAGCGCCCGTACGTAAAGCCCTACGACTCAAAGGATTGACGGACACGTGAGCAGCATCCTCGTCGGTTCTGCACCCGACTCCTGGGGCGTGTGGTTCCCCGATGATCCGGGCCAGACCCCGTACACCCGATTCCTCGACGAAGTCGCGTCGTCCGGCTACAAGTGGATCGAGCTGGGCCCGTTCGGCTATCTACCCACCGACCCCGAGAAGCTGTCTGACGAACTGGCGTCACGCGACCTGAAACTGTCGGCAGGCACAGTCTTCGAGCACCTGCACCAGGACGACTCGTGGGATGCGGTCTGGAAGCAGATCGAGGACGTCGCCAAGCTCACCGCCGCCGTCGGTGGCAAGCATGTCGTCGTCATCCCCGAGATGTGGCGCGACCCGGCGACCGGCGCCGTGCTCGAGGACCGCAATCTGACCGCCGAGCAGTGGCAGAAGAAGACCAACGGCATGAACGAGCTCGGCAAGGCGATGTTCGAAAAGTACGGCGTGCGTGCGCAGTACCACCCGCACGCGGACAGCCACGTCGACACCGAGGAGAACGTGTACCGCTTCCTCGACGGCACCGACGGTGAGTTCGTCAACCTCTGCCTGGACACGGGCCACATCAGCTACTGCGGCGGCGACAACATCGCCATCATCGAGCGGGCCCCGGAGCGCATCGGCTATCTGCACCTCAAGCAGGTCGATCCCGAGGTCCAGGCCAAGGTGATCGCAGAGGACCTCCCGTTCGGCGAAGCGGTCAAGCTGGGCGCGATGACCGAGCCACCGCGTGGGATTCCCGACATGCCACCGCTGTTGGCAGCCATCGAAAGACTGGGCATCGACGTGTTCGCGATCGTCGAACAGGACATGTATCCCTGCGAGGTCGACGCACCCCTGCCCATCGCCCAGCGCACCCGCCAGTACCTCGGCTCGTGCGGTGTCCCGTCCGTGAAATTCGTTTAGGAACACCATGTCTGATCTCCGTATCGCCGTACTCGGTGTCGGCGTGATGGGTGCCGATCACGTCGCCCGCATCACGAACCGCATCAGCAACGCCCGCGTCGTCGTGGTCAACGACTACTTGTCCGAGAAGGCCGAACAAGTCGCCGCGTCGGTGCCTGGTGCCCGCGCGGTGGGTGACCCGCTGGACGCCATCGCCGACCCCGACGTCGACGCCGTCGTGCTCGCCACCCCCGGGCCGACGCACGAGAAGCAGCTGCTGGCCTGCCTGGAACACGACAAGCCGGTGCTCTGCGAGAAGCCGCTGACCACCGACGTGGAAACCTCGCTCGCCGTGGTCAAGCGGGAGGCCGAACTCGGCAAGCGGCTGATCCAGGTCGGGTTCATGCGCCGGTTCGACCACGAATACGCCCAGCTGAAGACGCTTATCGACGGCGGTGAATTCGGCCAGCCGTTACTACTGCACTGTGCGCATCGCAACCCGGCCGTCCCGCCGTCGTTCGACAGCGCGATGGTGGTGCGCGATTCGCTGGTACACGAGGTCGACGTCACACGATTTCTGTTCGACGAGGAGATCGCCTCGATCCAGATCATCAGGCCCGCTCCCAATCCCATTGCACCGCAGGGGCTTGCCGACCCACAGATCGCGATCATGCGGACCGAGTCCGGCAAGTATGTCGACGTCGAGCTGTTCGTGACGACCGGTGTCGCCTACGAGGTGCGCACCGAGCTCGTTGGCGAGAAGGGCAGCGCCATGATCGGACTCGACGTCGGCCTGGTACGCAAGATCGCACCTGGCAACTGGGGCGGCCGCATCACCCCCGGCTTCCGGGAACGCTTCGGACAGGCCTACGACACCGAGTTCCAGCGCTGGGTCGACGCGGTCTTGACCGGTGGGACGACCGGGAACTACATAGACGGGCCCGACGCATGGGACGGATACGCGGCGGCCGCGGTCTGCGAGGCCGGCGTCCAGTCGTTGCACAGCGGCAGGCCCGTCGAGGTGCAGATCGTCGACCCCGCGTCGATCAAGGGATGCACGACATGAAGATCGCACTCGATCCGACACCGTTCCACCACGACTACGATCTGCTCGAATTCCCGCGTCTGGTAGCGGAATTGGGCTATGAGTACCTGCAGCTGACGCCGCACCGGGACTTCATCCCGTTCTTCAACCATCCGCGCGCCGACGACGACCTCGTCGCGCAATTCCGCAAGGCATGCGCGGACGCGGGTGTGGGGATCGCGTCTGTGCTGCCGGTGCTGCGCTGGTCCGGGCCCGACGAGGATGCGCGCGAAGCGGCGGTGCGCAACTGGAAGCGCGTCGTGCAGATCACCGTCGACCTCGGCGTGAACGTCATCAACACCGAGTTCTCCGGCCGCCCCGAGCGCGCCGAGGAATCCGAGCGGGCGTTCTTCCGGTCCATGGAAGAGCTGGTGCCGATCTTCGAACGCGAAGGCATCGACGTCCGGATCGACCCGCACCCAGATGATTTCGTCGAGGACGGGATGGAGGCGTTGCGGATCATCCGCGGTGTCAACTCGCCGAACATCGGCATGGTCTTCGTCGCGTGCCACAGCTATCCACATGGGCGGCAACATGGGCGAGATCATCCGCGCCGCAGGCAACAGACTGCGCCTGGTACACGTGGCCGACACCATGGACCACCACCGCAGCCACGGCCTGCGCTACATCACCAACCCGCCGGGCAACCCGGTGCGTGTGCACCAGCACCTCAAGATCGGCGACGGCGACATCGACTGGGACGAGTTCTTCGGCGCCCTGGCCGATATCGATTTCTACAACCGGCCGGACACCGTGATGGTCTCCTCGGTCTTCGCCGAAGACGAGAACGCCCATGAAGTCTCTCGCTATCAACTGAACACAATGACCAACTACATCTCGAAGTACGGAAAGTGATTATGACCAACACAATTGGGCACTGGATCGACAACAAGGCCTACCCCGGCAACAGCGGCGCCACTGCGCCCGTGACGAACCCGGCGACCGGCGAGGTCACCGGCCAGGTCGCACTCGCCAGCGTCGAGGACGCCCGCGCCGTGATCGATGCGGCGGCTGCGGCGTTTCCCGCCTGGCGGGACACCTCGCTGGCCAAGCGTGCCGCGATCCTGTTCAACTTCCGCGAGCTGCTCAACGCCCGCAAGGGCGAGCTGGCCGAGATCATCACCAGTGAGCACGGCAAGGTCGTCTCCGATGCGCTCGGCGAGGTGAGCCGCGGTCAGGAGGTCGTCGAATTCGCCTGCGGCATACCGCATCTGCTCAAGGGCGGTTTCACCGAGAACGCCTCGACCAAGGTCGACGTCTACTCGATCCGCCAGCCGCTGGGCCCCGTCGGCGTCATCAGCCCGTTCAACTTCCCCGCCATGGTGCCGATGTGGTTCTTCCCCATCGCGATCGCTTCGGGCAACACGGTCGTGCTCAAGCCGTCCGAGAAGGACCCCAGCGCATCACTGTGGATGGCCGAGCTATGGGCCGAAGCCGGTCTGCCGCCAGGGGTTTTCAACGTCCTGCAGGGCGACAAGACCGCCGTCGACGAACTGCTGACCAACAAGGCCATCAAGTCGGTGTCCTTCGTCGGCTCCACGCCGATCGCCCAGTACGTCTACTCCACCGGCACCGCGGCGGGCAAGCGGGTGCAGGCCCTGGGCGGCGCGAAGAACCACGCGGTCATTCTGCCCGACGCCGACCTGGACCTGGCCGCCGACGCGATGGTCAATGCCGGTTTCGGCTCGGCGGGCGAACGCTGCATGGCGATTTCGGCGGCCGTTGCGGTCGGGCCGATCGCCGACGATCTCGTCGCCAAGATCGCCGAACGGGCCCGCACCATCAAGACCGGTGACGGCACCCGGGACGCCGACATGGGCCCGCTGGTGACCAAGGTGCACCGCGACAAGGTGGCGTCCTACATCGACGCCGGCGAGGCAGACGGTGCCAAGATCGTCGTCGACGGCCGCAATGTCGGACCCCGACGGCGGCAAGGACGGCTTCTGGCTCGGCCCGACGCTGATCGACCACGTCAAGCCCGAGATGAGTGTCTACACCGACGAGATCTTCGGGCCCGTGCTGTCCGTGGTGCGCGTTGAGTCCTACGACGAGGCACTGGAATTGGTGAACTCCAACCCGTACGGCAACGGCACGGCGATCTTCACCAACGACGGCGGCGCCGCGCGCCGGTTCCAGAACGAGGTCGAGGTCGGCATGGTCGGCATCAACGTGCCCATCCCCGTGCCGATGGCCTACTACAGCTTCGGCGGCTGGAAGGCCTCGCTGTTCGGCGATACCCACGCCCACGGCATGGACGGGGTGCACTTCTTCACCCGCGGCAAGGCCATCACCAGCCGCTGGCTCGACCCGAGCCACGGCGGCCTCGAACTGGGCTTCCCCCAGAACAAGTAACCCCGTACCGCGAGCGTGCGTGTCTGCTGCGCGACACGCCGTGTTTGGACATGCAAACACGCACGCTCGCGCCTACTTGGAGGACAACATGGCCCAGCTCGTCGCAACGGCGTGGACAGACACTCGTCGGCCCGCTGCGTGAGCTGGCCGATCAGGCCAGCGACCACGGGACGAGGGTGGCCATCGAGACCATGCCGTGCTCCGCGATCGCGACCGTCCCCATGGGTGTCGACATCATCAAAGCCGCTGCACATCCCGCGGCCGGCCTGGTGATCGACGCGTGGCATGTCTTCCGGGCGGGCACGTCGTTGACCGAGTTGAACGCCGTGCTGTCGCCGGAGATCATCTTCGGCGTCGAATTGAACGACGCCGCGGAAGGCGTCGTCGGGACGTTGTTCGAGGACACCGTCGAACGCCGACTCCTCTGCGGCGAGGGATCGTTCGACCTTCCCGGACTCGTTGCTGTGCTGCGCGGCAAGGGGTTCGACGGACCGTGGGGTGTGGAGATCCTGTCGTCATCCTTCCGGCAGCTTCCCGTCGGCGAGGCGGTGAAGCTCGCCGCCGACTCCGCGTTGACGGTGCTCTAGGTCGCCGCCCCGAGCACGGCGACGCCCGCCGCTTCGGTCAGGCCATGGGCCATTTCAAGCACCCGCGCGGCTCCCTCCGCCGATGTTCCCTCCTGGGCCGCGCCGCGCGCATGCCGTGCGAACGCCTCGGCCTGAAGTTTCAGCGCATGCAGCTGCGGGGCTTCCCCGGTCTCCGGCGACACCACGTCGAAACGGGTGTGGTCCCGTGATCCGAACAGCTCCACGGAGACGATGTCGCCGCCCTTGTAGAACCGGCCCAGCGAAATCACCGTCGACGTGCCTCCGGACAGCATCACCAACGCTTGGGCGCTGTCCACGTCGTTCTGGGCACCCGGGTCTTCGGTCGTGGGGAACGACTGCGTCTTGTACTCCTTGATGTCCTGGCCCAGCAGCCAGAGCATCTGGTCGATTTCGTGCACACCCATGTCGATGTATATGCCGCCGCTGTCGTTGCGGAAGGACAGCGGTGGCGGCGCCTCGTCCCACTGTGAGCACACCAAGAAGTGCACAGTGCCGTACTTGCCGTCGGCGAGATCGCTGCGCAGTGTCGACAACTGCGGGACAAATCGACGCCAATAGGCGATCTGCAGGGCCAGGCCCTTTTCGCCCGCCAGTTGGCCCGCCGCCCTGGCGTCCTCGGGCACCAGCCCGAAAGGCTTCTCGCACAACACCGGAAGGCCGGCTTGGAGCGCCTTGCGGGTGGTGTCTATGTGCTGGGGTGTCGGAACCGCGATCAAGACGCCGTCGAGATCCGACTCGGCGAACATTTCCTCGGCGGTCGCAAACACGGACAGACCTTGCTCTCGCAGCGATGCCGCCGAGCCCTCGACAGGCTCCGTGACTGCGACGATCTCGACCTCCGTCGAACCTGCGAGACCGCGCAGATGAGTACGGCCCATCCGGCCGCCACCGATGAGGCCGAACCGGAAAGATGCGCTCACAGACCGCGCGCCTTCAGGAATTCACGGTTCGCCCGCTGGTCGGCGGCTGCCTGTGCGAACCGCTCGGCGGTGGTCGGGAAGATGTCCTGCTCGACGACGAGCCAACCGGCGTAATCGATCTCGCGCAACGCGGCCAAGAAGGCGTCGACATCGAGAGCGCCCTCGCCGAGCTTCGGGAAGACCTCGCGCTCCCAGATCGCATTGGTCGGCAGGCCCTCGTCGACGACCTGCTGAAAGCGCGCCAGATCCGCGGTCTTGATGTGGACATGGTCGATCCGGTCGCCCCACTTCTTCACGTACTCAACGGGATCGCCGCCACCGACCAGGAAGTGGCCCGCATCCATGCACAGTCCGATCTCGGAGACCTCCAGCATTCTCCCGACCTCCGCGGGCGCTTCGACGAAGGTGCCCGTCTCGTTGTGGAACACCGGCTGGTAGCCACGTGAGCGGCACCGCTCCACCACAACGGCCATGCCCCTCGCGAACTCCGCCCATTGCTCTTCGGTGTACCCACTTGCGGGGTTGCGGGCGCCCGAACCCGGGTTGTTGCGCCGGAAGTCCGCGCCGTCGCCGACGCCCAGGTCCGCCAGCGTCGGACGCGGGTCGGGGCCGAGCCCGAGCGGCTTGATCGAATCAAAGATGTCGAGCATCGCGTCGAGTTCGGGAAGCGTCTTCTCCAGCATTTCCGGGTCTGCGTACGGCAGCTCCAGGTAGGCACCCGCCAGGCCCAACCCTCGCTTGGCCAGCTTGCCGCCCAGATCCTCTGTGGTGCCCAGGTAGCCGACCGGGCCGAGGTCGATGCCCGCGTAGCCGGCGGCACTGACCTGGTCCAGAATGTCGTTGCCGTCCGGAACATTCGGATCGATCCCGATCGTCACCTCGAAGGCGCCATAGCTGACGGGTGCGTTGGCGACGATGATTCCGTTGTGACTGCTCATTTTTCGTGCTCTTTCTAGTTGGCGGACGCCAGCGCGGGAATCGCACTCGGGTCTGAGATCGGTCGGGGGTCCTGGACGAATCGGATGATGGCCTCACACAGCGCGAGGTCGTGAATCGCGTCTTCTGCGCTCGTGGCGGGCGCCTCGCCCGTCACAACACAGTGGTGGAAGGCCACCAGCTCGAGCTTGAAAGCGCTTTCGTACGAGGTGATCTCACTGACGCTGCGCGACTTCGTGGTACCTTCTTCACCCTCGATGATCTCGACGGTAGCCGGCGCGCTGCGCAGGAATGGCGAAGGGAAGCTCAGCGTCACGCGCTGGTGCGGGCCGTAGAGTGCGAATTCCATTTCATAGCGGGTGATTCCGGGCAGGTCCATCCAGTGGATGGCCACCGACAGCTCGCCGAACTTCAGGACGACGGTCAACTGGCCGCTCTGCATGTCGACATATTCCAGACTTGTCGGCTCACCGAGTACGCCACGGACGGTGTTGAGTTCGTGGACAAGGGTGTCCAGCAGAACCAGGTGATATTCCTCGCGCAGGAACGGGTTCGCCTCGCCGATCGCCCGGGTGATGCTGGCCTGGGTCTCCGCGGTGAAGTTCGCGATCGCTTCCTTGGGGATCGGCGCGACCGGCGCCAGCGCGTAGTGGCCGACGTAGGGAAGGAAGGGTGACTCGAAAGTGGTCACCCGCATGAGTCGTGGTTCTGCGACATTCACCGCGACTTCGCGGAAGCGCTCGTACGCCGGGTCGTATCGCTTGGGGTACGCGACCATCAGCGTCACCCCTGCCTCGTCCGCGGCGGCCTTCATCTCCAGACCTTCGGCGACCGAGAAGCACATCGGCTTCTCCACCAAGACGTGCTTGCCCGCCTTCGCCGCCGCGACGGCGATCGGCGCGTGACTGCCCGACGTCAGAATGAAGACGGCGTCGATGTCGGCGTCTGCCAGCATTTTCCGCCAGTCCGTGAAGGTCTCCCCGATGTGGTAACGCTCCGCGTTGTTGGCGGCGTTCTCACCCGAGATATCGCACAGTGCAGCGATTTCGAAGCGATCGGACAACTCACGCAGATAGTTCAAATGCATCACCTGCGCGATTACTCCCGCACCGACGACTCCTACCTTGAGTCGGTCTGTCATTGCGCGTTGCCTCCTGTATTCGGGCTCAGTGGGATCCGGCGAGCGCGGACTTGATCAGGACCGCGCTCTCCTTGACCCCGGTCTTCGGGTCGACGAACGGGTCCTCGTGCTCGATGGAGAACGCCTTGACCGCGGAGCCGTCGAAGCGGGCGATGAACTGGCGCCACCATGAAGCGTCCTTGCCATGGCCGGGAACCGAGAAGTTCCACGGCATCTTCTCCGGAGCTGCGGGCCACCGGTGATCGAGCAGGCCGTTGAGACCGAGGGCTTCCTCGTTGAAGGTGACGTCCTTGGCGTGCACGTGCCCGATGCGCGACATGATCCGCTCGACGACCCGGTCGGCGTCCATCTGCATCCAGAAGAAGTGGCTGGGATCGAGATTGGCGTAAAGGTTTTCACCCAAGGCGATGAATTTCTCGAACGTCTCCACGTTGTAAACCGTCGTGCCCGGGTGAAGCTCGATGCAGATCTTGACGTCGGGGTTCTCCTTGGCCGCGAACTCCGAGAGCTCCGACCAGTACGGAACCACGGACTCCTCCCACTGCCGCTCGTGCACGCCCTCCAGGTACGGGAGCCAGCCACCGGCGCCGAACACCGCGGCATGATCACCCGCGGCAGCGGCGCCGGCGCCGGCCATCGCGACGACGGTGTCGGTGCCGAGCTCACCGGCCAACCGCACCGCACGGCGCAGCGCCGCGTCGTGGTCGTCGGCGATTGCCTTGTCGGGATGCAGCGGGTTGCCCCACACGTTCAACGCATCCAGCTTGATGCCGTGCTCTTCGAGCGTGCCCAGCCAGGTCTGTCGAGCAGACTCATCTGCGAGCAGGTCATCGGGATCCAGATGAGGGTGTGGGGCGTAGCCGCCGGCTCCTACCTCGATGGCGGTGACCTCTGGCACTTCCGTACTCAGCCAGGCCAACGTCTCCTCGAGCGAATGGTCGAGGAAGGCCTCGAGCACTACCGAAACATCACACTTCTGCACGAGCGGGTTCTTCCAATCGACTGGTTTTCTTGGCGGCCGACGTCAGCACCTGGACCAGGCGCAGCGCGCCGAATGTTCCGCCTGCCACGGCCAGCGTGCCGAGGAGCATCAACGTCGCCAAGGCGTTCACTTCCGGTGTGATGCCGAATTTGAGCTGGTTGTAGATGTAGATCGGCAGCGTCTGATCCGCGCCGATGATGAAGTTGGTGACGATGAACTCATCCAACGAGAGCGTGAGTGCGATCAACGCCCCGGCGATGATGCCGGGATATATCAGTGGGAGCACCACGAAGACGAGTCGCTGCAGCGCGCCGGCGCCCAGGTCGGCGGCGGCGCGTTCCAGATTGCGGTCCAACGCCTCCAGTCGCGATGACACCACCAGGATGACAAACGGTGTGGCGAGCACGGTCTGACCGATGATCGCCACCCGCAGCGAGGGCTGGATATGTAGCACATTGGTCGCCAGCACCAGGATGGCCACGCCGATGAGCAGGCCCGGCATCATGATCGGCAACGTGATGAAAACCCGCATCGCGCCACGGTTCTTGATGTTCGCGCGAACCAGTGGAAACGCCGCAGCCGTACCGATCAGCGTCGCGAGCACGGTTACCCAGAAGGCGACGAGCAACGATTTTCCCAGCGCATCCAGAATGACATTGTCGTGAGACAGCCGCGAATACCAGTCCGTCGTGAAGCCCGCCATCGGGAAACCGACCACCGAAGACGAGTTGAACGACAATAGGATCATCACGGCAATCGGCGCGAACAGGAAGATATAGATTCCGACGCCGTAGAACGACAGGATGATTCGGAACAGCCGGGCCCGCGGATTGACGGCCTGCAGATCGTCAGACATAGATTTCCTTGGTATCGAGGCTGCGCCGGAAGATGATCAGCACGATGAAGATGACCATCGCGATCAGCACGCTGGCGGCCGATCCCAGTGGAAGCAGGTAACCCGAGAAGAAGTTGGCGACCAGGTTCCCCATCATGACGCCGTTGGTACCGCCGATCGCCGCAGGCGCGAGGTACTCACCCAGAATCGGGATGAAAACGAAGATTCCGGCGGTCACCAACGCCAACCGCATCTGCGGGAGAAGGGTGCTCGCGATGGCCCGCATCGGCGACGCACCCAGGTCGACGGCGGCGTGCAGTAGCCGCCAGTCGAACCGCTCCAGGGAGGCGTACAACGTCAGCGCCGCGAACGGGAAATACAGGTACACCAAGACGATGAAGACACCGGGATTGTCGTACAGGAACAGCCGAATCGGTTGGTGGGTCAGGCCGAGCGCCTTGAGCAACGAGTTGATCGCGCCGCGGTCGCCCAAGATCGCCACCCACGCGTAGACGCGCAGCAGATAGCTGGTCCAGAACGGCAGAACCACAAGAAGCAACCCAACCCGCTGCACCCTCTTGGGCACGTAGCGCACCAGCCAGTAGCAGAACGGGAACGCCAATGCCAGCGCGGTCATCGTCGCCAGGAACGCCATCAGCACCGTCTTGAGGAACGTCTTCAGATACGTGCTCGTCGAAAGGATCGTGGCGTAGTTGGCCTTGGTGAACGCCGGGACCAGTTCGTAGTTCTTGGTGACCCAGAACGAATAGACGACGATCAGGCACAGCGGAGCGATGAAGAACACTCCGAAAAGGACTGCGGCCGGTGCGAACCCAACGAACTGACGCCAGTCTCGACGCTCCTTCTTGACGTCAGCACGTTGACGTTCTGCCTCACCCGGCCCCCCGCCCGCATCGCGGGCGGGGGAGGCAACGGTCATGTCACGCCCCGAAGACTCTGTTGAACGCCTCGGTGTAGGCCTGCTGATCCTGCGCCGGTCCCTTGAGCGTCATGGCCAACGCCTTCTCGGGATTGTCCATGAACAGCCTCTTGGCGTTGTCGGCTGTCTTCGGATCGTTCGTCAGGGCCTTGGCAGCCGTCTCGTTGAACAGGGGGCGCCAGTTCGTGGTGAAGTTCGCGACGATCCACTCGGACTTCTGCATCGCATCCAGGAAGGGCTTGACCAGCGGCTTGTTCGCTCCCTTGGCGGTGATCATCTCCGAGTCGATGAAACCGATCGTGCCCTCGGGCGGATACGCCGACTTGAGCTCGGGACCGCCGGCGTCCTTGACGCGCACGTCGGTACCGAGATTCGAGATGCCGATGGCGGCTTCCCCGCTGGCCATCATCGTCACGATCTCGTTGTTCTGCGAAGCAAGCTTGACCATGCCGGGCTTGAGGGCCGCCAGAAAATCCGACGCCGACTTGATCTGATCGGGACTCTGCGCGTACGGGGACTTGGAGCCGGTGGCGATACCGGCGATCGCCATCAGGTCGGTCGGGATGTTCTCCGCGACTATCTGGCCCTTGTACATCGGATCGGTCAGCGACTCCCACGACGTCGGCGGCGTCTTGACCTTGTCCGGGTTGTAGTAGATCTGAACTGTCGACCACGAGAACGGGTATCCGAGCGCACCCTTCGGATCGTTGAGGAAGTCGAAGTTCCGTGCCATCGAGTACAGCTCGGAGCTCGAGGAGATCGAGGCCAGGTCGAACGGTTCGATCAGGCCACCCTCCATATATTTCTTGACCCACAGGGCATCGGCCGAAACCATGTCGAACTGGGGACCGGTCTGCTTGAGCTGCAGGAACGCGTCGGCGTTGTCGGAGAACAGCTTTGGATTGCCTTTGATCTTCGTAGTGTCTGCCACCTTGGCGAGCTGGTCGGTGGAGTAATGGTCCGACCAGGTAAGCCAGTTGACGGTCCCGCCGTTGCCGGCGCCGCCGCCGGAGGAACCACTGTTGGACGACGAACACGCAGACAGAAGGAACGGACTTACCGCACCCAACATCATCGCTCCGCGGACGAAGGAGCGGCGGTCTAGCTTGACATCAGAGATTGGAGACATTGCGACTTCCTGACTCTTAGTGGACCTCTACTAGAGGATGGGCTGCTTCCTTCGACCAGGACAACTTCACGAATTCACCTGTTTCAAGGCCGATTTCGGCTAGATTCTCTATGTCGCCGTCGTTCAATGACGACACCACCTGCGTTTCCGAATTCTCCAGCTGAAGCACCATGCGCGTGAGCGATCCGAGGTATCCACGCGAAAGTACCTGTGCACCAATGAATCCGTCTTTGCCGATCCGCAGGGCCTCTGGGCGAACGACAAGCGAGGTGACGTCGCCGGGCGCCTGCGCCGAAATCGGCACCTTGGCACCGTTTTCCAGTACAAAGGTGTCGCCGTCCTTCTTGCCGTGCAAGATGTTCGACTCTCCGATGAAATCGGCGGCGAACAGACTGGCGGGCTTGCGGTAGATCTCCTCGGGAGTTCCGATCTGCTCGATACGGCCCTCGTTGAGGATCACGATGCGGTCCGCGAGCGCCATCGCCTCTTCCTGATCGTGGGTGACGAACACGAAAGTCGTTCCGACATGGCGCTGGATCAGCGAGAGCTCGGTCTGCAGCCGCTTCCGCAGTTTCAGATCGAGCGCACCGAGCGGTTCGTCGAGCAGCAACACACTGGGCTTGTTGACCAGGGCGCGCGCGATCGCAACGCGCTGTGCCTGTCCGCCCGAAAGTTGGCTGACCGGGCGGTCGGCGAACGTGCCCAGGCCGACCAGCTCGAGGGATTCCCGTGCCCGGTCGCGCTGTTCACTCTTGGGCACCCGGGCCATCTTCAGGCCGAAGCACACGTTCTCGAGGACGTTCAAATGCGGGAACAACGCGTAGGACTGGAAGACCGTGTTGACCGGGCGTCGGTTGGGTGGCCGTCTGGTCATGTCCTCGCCGCCGATCCGGACCACACCGGACGATGGCTGCACGAATCCACCGATGATGTTCAGCGTCGTCGTCTTCCCACAGCCCGACGGCCCGAGCAGACAGAAGAACTCCCCGTCCCGGATGTCCAGGTCTACAGGGTGCAATGCCACCGCGTCGCCGTAAGTCTTTCCCACGCCGCGCAATTCGATCGCGTTCCCGCGCTCTTTCGTGCTTTCTACGGGCTTGGTCAGGAGCTCGTCTACCGGAAAACTAGTCAATGTGGACCGCCCTTCGGGTCTGTGCACTCGCTTGGATTGCCTCCACGAGGACAACCATGCGATATCCGTCGGCAAGAGTCGGGTAGGAGACGTCGGCCCCGCCGATCGCCGAATAGACGTCGCGGAACAGATTCCGGAAGGCGTCTCCGAAGCCCTCGGCGTGACCCGCAGGCGAGAACGACAGGCGGGCGGCAGCGGGAGCCATGGCGTCCGGGTTCCGGATGATGGTTTCCACCGAACCGTCAGCCCGGCGATGCCCGATTTCGTTCGGGCGATCGACCTTCCACCCAAAGCTGCCGTCGGTGCCGTCGACATCGATCGAGCACCCGTTGGGCTCACCGGCCGTGACGCCGGAGAACGTTGCGGACCCGACGACACCACCGCTCAATTCGAGGAAGAGCCGCACATAGTCTTCGGCTTCGATCTTGACCGGCTTGCTATTGCGGTATCGGACGGGCCGCAAAGTGGAGAACCTCGCGTCGACGTCGGTAATCCGCCTGCCGGTCACATATTCCGCGAGGTCCAACCAGTGGACACCGAGATCAGCTGTGGCGTAAGAGGTTCCGGCGATCGCCGGATCGAAACCCCAGCCCCAATCAGCATGATTGGAGTCCCAGGACAAGAAGCCGCCGCGAACGGCGTTGACTTCGCCGAGTTCACCGGCGTGAATTCGTGCGCGCATTTCTGCGACCATGGGATACGACCGCTTGGTCAGGCACACCGCGGCGGTCACGCCGGCTGCCTCGGTAGCCGCAAGCAGTGCGTCCGCATCGCTCCCGACGGTGGCCATCGGCTTCTCGATGATCACGTTGATGCCGCGATTGACGGCCTCCATCGCGTGTGCGGCGTGAAGTCCGTGTGGGCTGCAGATGTGCAGCACGTCGGGTGCGGTCTCGTCGAGCATGGCGCCGAGGTCGTCGAACACGCCCCCGTGTGAGTCGCTGACTCCATACGGCCGGAACTCGTCTGCCACCAACCGCGCCTTGGCAATATCGCGCCCGCAGACGCCGACGACGGTAGAACCGAGGTCCTGTAGTCGCCAGCCGTGGACACGGGAAATGCCGCCGGTGCCCACAATCGCTGCGCGAAGACGGGGAGCGTAATAGCCGTTGCCGCTAGCGGTCCCCGCGCCGGAATCGACCGCGGGACCGTTTGCTGTGGCGACTGCCAACTGTCTTCTCCATCGAGTGACCCACACCGTTCGATGCGCCAGACGTCAGGCGTTCAGCGGCCCCGGCGTGCCGTGTGACTGAAGTCTGGACATGCGTTGACCGATTGTCAATACATCACGACACATTCGTAAACGGGGTGTGGCCAGCGGTCGACGACCCGTGTTGCCGGCAGGTTTCTCACAGACTGGCACACAGGCGCACCTTCTACTCGGCGCCGACGGACCCCACGGATCACAATGGAGTGGCCCGCGCTCGCTAATGTCCGCGACTTCGCGGCGCGACGGTCCGTCCGCGTTTTGACCGCAGCGGCGACGGCGATGAACCAGGTCTGCTACGCCAGCTAGAGCTGTAGCAAATCGATTGCTGCTCAGCGTTACTGAACCGATACGGCAAACACGGCTAGCCAAAAGACGAAATCCCGCGTTTTCGTCTTTTGGCCCGTACCATTTTTGAAGGCATTACGCCGGAATCTGGGGGAACGGTGAGTCGCTTCACGGACACGATGTACGGCAATGCTCGTACGAGCGCCCACGGGATGGTGACCGGCGAACCGGACACGCCGGTCCGCCACACCTGGGGCGAGGTGCACGAGCGGGCCCGCCGGATCGCGGGCGGGTTGGCTGCCGCCGGCATAGGGCCCGGTGACGCGGTTGGCGTGCTTGCCGGCGCACCCGTCGAGATCGCGCCGACGGCACAGGGCGTGTGGATGCGCGGCGCCAGCATCACGATGCTTCATCAGCCGACCCCACGCACCGACCTGGTGTTCTGGGCCGACGACACAAAGAACGTCATCGAGATGATCTCCGCCAGGACGGTGATCGTCTCCGAACCGTTCACCGCGGCGACTCCGGTGCTCGAGGAGTACGGCATCAACGTCGTGACCGTCGAGGAGCTGTTGTCCGCCGAACCCATCGACCCCGTGGAGACCGGCGAGGACGACGTGGCGCTGATGCAGCTGACCTCCGGCTCGACCGGTAGCCCGAAGGCCGTCCAGATCACCCACCGCAACGTGGTGTCCAACGCCGAGGCGATGTTCGTCGGCGCCGAATTCGACATGGACACCGACGTCATCGTGAGCTGGCTACCCTTGTTCCACGACATGGGCATGACCGGATTTCTGGTGGTGCCAATGTATTTCGGCGCAGAGCTGGTGAAGATCACGCCGCTGGACTTCCTGCGCGACATCCTGCTGTGGGCCAGGCTCATCGACAAGTACAAGGGCACCATGACCGCGGCGCCCAACTTCGCCTACGCCTTGTTCGCCAAACGACTGCGCAGGCAGGCCCAGCCCGGGCAGTTCGACCTCTCGACACTGCGCTGGGCGCTGTCCGGCGCCGAACAGGTCGACCCCGCCGACGTCGAAGATCTCATCGATGCCGGCAGACCGTTCGGCCTTCGCCCCGAAGCGATCCTGCCCGCATACGGCATGGCCGAAACCACCGTGGCGGTGTCGTTCTCCGAATGCGGCCGGGGACTTGTTGTCGACGAGGTGGACACCGACCTGCTCGCCACATTGCACCGCGCGGTGCCGACGAACAACGGCAAGACCACTCGGCTGACCACGCTGGGGCCGCTGCTCGCCGGGCTGGAGACACGCGTCATCGACGAGTTGGGCGACGTGATGCCCGCGCGCGCGGTCGGCGTGATCGAGGTGCGGGGCGATCCGGTGACCCGCGGCTACGTCACCGCAAGCGGCTTCATCGCAGCCCAGGACGAGCAGGGCTGGTACGACACGGGCGACCTGGGCTACCTGACCGAGAAAGGCCACGTCGTGGTGTGCGGGCGGGTGAAGGACGTCATCATCATGGCCGGCCGCAGCATCTATCCGACCGATGTCGAGCGGGCCGCCGCCCGGGTCGTCGGAGTGCGAGCGGGATGCGCGATCGCCATCCGCCTCGATGCCGGCCAGTCGCGTGAGTCTTTCGCTGTAGCCGTGGAATCCAACGCCTACACTGACACCGCCGAGGTCCGGCGTATCAAACACGACGTGGCGCACGAAGTCGTCGCCGAGGTCGATATGCGCCCCCGCAACGTGGCGGTGCTCGCGCCCGGCGTGATCCCGAAGACCCCGTCGGGAAAGCTGCGACGGGCATATTCGTTGTCGCTGCTGAACTGATGCGGGGTATCCAACGTTTCCAAGGTGTATGAGACGTTGGCTGATCGCACTCGCACTGGCAGTCCAGCTCGTCGGCTGCGCCACGCAGACCGACGAGTCGCAACAGCAGCCGCCGCAAACCACCCCGACGACGACCGGCCTGATTCCCCAACTCCTGCCGTCGACGGTGCCGACCGAAGGCAACCGTCCCCCCGCCGACGGGCTGCCGCCCCCCGCGGAACCGCAGTCGGCGCCCCCGCAGACCGCCCCGGTCCCCGGCCGCACCGTCCCGGTCGGACAGGCGCCCGAGGGCGTCGTCGTGGACGCGGCCACCCGAACAGTCGCTGTCGCCAAGCGCAACCCCAACGAGCTGGTGCTCCTCGACGCTGACACCGGTGAAGTACGGCAACGGATCCCGCTCCCCGGATTCGTGCGCCACCTCCAGTTAGCCAACCCCGGCGGGCCCGTTCTCGTTCCGGTGGAAAGCGCCAACGCCCTGGTGCGTGTCGAGCTGCCCAGTGGGCGGGCGCTGCCGCAGATCATCACCGGCACCGTGCCCCACGACGCCGCGCAGGCCACGAACGGCTCGGTCTTCGTCGCTAACGAACACGGCGGCACGCTCACGGTGCTACGGGGCCTGGAGATCGTGAAGGTCTTCACCGACAGCGTGCAGCCCGCCGGACTGGCGTCGGTCGGTCAATCCATGGGCCTCATCGACGTTCGCAAGAACGACCTGACGATCTACGACACGAAGAACCTGTCGATCGTGGGGTCGACACCGGCGGGCGACGGTCCGACGCACCTGGTTGCCGACCGCCACGGTCGGCTGATCGCGGCCGACACGAGGGGCGACAAGGTGCGGGTCTTCGAGCCACTGCCCACACCGCACCAAGTCGGCGAAGTCGCCCAGCCGGGCGGGCCGTACGGCATCGCCTACGACCCGATCCGCGACGTGCTGTGGGTTGCATCGTCGGGCACCAACGAGGTCGTCGGCTACGACATGAGCCAGCCGACGCCGCGCGAGGTGCAACGGATCCCGACCGTCCAGAACCCGTACACGCTGGGTGTCGACGCGAACACCGGCAGGCTGTTCATCGCCGGCGTGACGGACGGGGTGGTGCACATCGTCGATCCGCCGACATAGCCGCCGAGTGTGGGGGTGCGGGTTAATCATGCCCGGATAGGTCGGGCACTTCCCCCACACTCGACGACGTCGTCAGGCGGCTTGTCAGAGGATGTAGAGCATCTCCTGGTAGGTGGGCAGCGGCCAGAGATCGTCGGCCACAAGGCTTTCCAGCGTGTCTGCGGCGGCACGGACCGCGTCCATCTTCGGCAGCAGGCTCTGCGCGTGGGCGGCTTCCTCGGCGGCGGATTCTCCGCCGTGTTCGGCGAGCCCCGCCTTCAACGCCGTCAGCGCAGCGGTCAGCTCCGAGATCGGAGCGCTGACGGCCTCCAGCATCGTCGTGTCCGGCTCCATACCGGCGGCCTTCAACGTCGCGACGTTCTGCGCCAACTCGGTCTGATACCGGATCGCCGAGGGCAGGATCACCGTCGACCCCAGCTCGAGAGCCAGCTTGGCCTCGACGCTGACCGTCAGCGCGTACATCTCGAGCCTCACTTCATACCGACTGTGAAGCTCGCGCTCGTTGAACACGCTGTACTTCTCGAACAGCTCGATGGAGTCGGGCTTGATCAGCTCGGGCAGCGCATCCAGCGTGGTCTTGAAGTTCGGCAGCCCGCGTTCGGCCGCCTCGATCTGCCAGTTCTCCGAGTAGCCGTCGCCGTTGAAGACCACCGCGCCGTGTTCGGTGATGATGTCGGTGAGGAGCTTCTGCACGGCCTCGTCGAAGTCTTCGCCCTCCTCGACGGCCTTCTCCAGGATCGTGGCCATGTAGTCGAGCGACTCGGCCATGATCGTGTTGAGCATCATCATCGGAACCGCGACCGTCTGGCCCGAGCCTGGAGCACGGAACTCGAATCGGTTGCCGGTGAACGCGAACGGGCTGGTGCGGTTGCGGTCGCCGGGATCGGTCGGCAGCACCGGCAGCGTGTCGACACCGATGATCATGCTGCCCTTGCCCTTTGACGACGTCGCGGCGCCCTTCGCGATCTGCTCGAACACATCGGCCAGCTGGTCGCCGAGGAAGATCGAGATGATCGCGGGCGGTGCCTCGTTGGCGCCGAGCCGATGGTCGTTGGTGGCCGAGGCCACCGACACCCGCAGCAGCCCCGCGTACTTGTGCACCGCGCGGATCACCGCGGCACAGAACACCAGGAACTGAGCGTTTTCGTGCGGCGTGTCGCCGGGCACCAGCAGGCTGCCGAGGTCGGCATTGCCCATCGAGAAGTTGACGTGCTTGCCCGATCCGTTGACGCCGGCGAACGGCTTCTCGTGGAAAAGGCACTCCATCCCGTGCTTCTTGGCGATCGTCTTGAAGACCGTCATCAGCAGCTGCTGGTGATCGGAGGCGATGTTTGCCATCTCGAACATCGGCGCTATCTCGAACTGCCCGGGAGCGACCTCGTTGTGTCGGGTCTTGGCCGGGATGCCGAGCTTGAACAGCTCGCGCTCGGTGTCCATCATGAAGCCGAGCACCCGCTCGGGAACCGCGCCGAAGTAGTGGTCGTCGAACTCCTGACCCTTGGGCGGCTTGGCGCCGAACAGCGTGCGGCCCGCGTTGATCAGATCGGGACGGGCCAGGAAGAAGTGCCGGTCGACCAGGAAGTACTCCTGCTCGGGACCGCAGAACGCCACGATCTTCTCCAGATCGTCGTGGCCGAACAGCTTCAAGATGCGCGCGGCGTGCGTGCCCATCGCCTGCTGGCTGCGCAGCAGCGGCGTCTTGTAGTCCAGCGCCTCGCCGGTCATCGACACGAAAACCGTTGGGATGCAGAGCGTGTTGCCGTTGGGGTTCTCCAGGACATACGCCGGGCTGGTGACGTCCCAGCCGGTGTAGCCACGCGCCTCGAAGGTGCTGCGCAGGCCGCCGGACGGGAAGCTGGACGCATCCGGCTCACCCTGGATCAGCGTCTTGCCCGCGAACTCCGCCAGCGTCTGGCCGTCGGAAACCGGCTCGAGGAAGCTGTCGTGCTTCTCGGCGGTCAGACCGGTCATCGGGTAGAACACGTGCGCGTAGTGGGTGGCGCCCTTCTCCAGCGCCCAGTCCTTCATCGCGGCGGCGACCGAATCGGCGACCGCAGGGTCGAGTTTGGCGCCCTTCTCGATGGTCGCCGTCACCGACTTGTAGACCGACTTCGGCAAACGCGCCCGCATCTCGGCCTTGGTGAAGACGTTGGAGCCGAAGACTTCACCCGGCGTCTCCCCCGGCACAAAGCTGATGGCAGGAGGCACGTAGGCCTCGACATTGTTGATTGCCTGCAGACGCACGGCATTTCCGCTCAATTGCTTTCCTATCGCTTGCTCGCCCGCTCTTTCTCCACGGGCGTGGACCGGCCAACACTAGGAACACTCGATGGCAAACGTGTTACGCCGACGTCAACGACAGAATGCGGCGGTTACGTCCTAGGCTGGACACATGGGAACCCGTCGCCACCCCGACCGGGACATCAACGCGTCGTTCGACGAACACGCGGTCGTCGCCGCAGGCCCGGAACACAAGGCAGCCGGAGTCAAGGCGGTGGTGGTGTCCCTGCAGCGAGGGCTGACGTCGATGGGAGCCGTTCGCACGGCCGCCGCCCTGGCCAGGCTCAACCAGCGCCACGGCTTCGACTGCCCGGGCTGCGCGTGGCCCGAGGAACACGGCGGCCGCAAGTTCGCCGAGTTTTGCGAGAGCGGCGCCAAGGCGGTCGCCGACGAGGCCACCAAGCGCGTCGTCACGCCGGAGTTCTTCGCCCGGCACTCGATCGCCGAGCTGGCCGCCAAGCCGGAGTACTGGCTGTCGCAGCAGGGCAGGCTCACCCACCCGGTGGTGCTTCGCCCCGGCGACGACCACTACCGGGCCATCGACTGGCGGGACGCATACCGGCTCATCGCCGACGAACTGCGCGCGCTGGCCGACCCCAACGAGGCGGTGTTCTACACGTCGGGACGCACCAGCAACGAGGCCGCGTTCCTGTACCAGCTGATGGTCCGCAGCTTCGGCACAAACAACCTGCCGGACTGCTCGAACATGTGCCACGAGTCGTCCGGGGCCGCGCTGAGTGAGGCGATCGGTATCGGCAAGGGTTCGGTCACCGTAGAGGACATCAAGAAGGCCGACCTGATCGTCATCGCCGGGCAGAATCCGGGCACGAACCATCCGCGGATGCTGTCGGTGCTCGAGAAAGCCAAAGCGAACGGCGCGAAGATCATTGCGGTCAACCCGTTGCCCGAAGCGGGGCTGATCCGGTTCAAGGATCCGCAGAAAGTTCACGGTGTGGTCGGGAGCGGGATCCCGATCGCCGACGAGTTCGTCCAGATCCGGCTCGGCGGCGACATGGCGCTGTTCGCCGGGCTCGGCAGGTTACTTCTGGAAGCCGAGGACGACGCCCCGGGCAAGGTCGTCGACCGCGAATTCATCGAGCGACACTGCGCGAACTTCGCCGAGTACGAGGCGCGCACCCGCCAAATCGACCTGGATACCGTGGTGGAAGCCACGGGGATCGACCGCACCCAACTCGACCGGGTGGCAACGATGTTGGCGCAATCGCACCGCACGATCGCGTGCTGGGCGATGGGGCTGACGCAGCACCGCCACGCCGTGCCGATGATCTCGGAGATCTCCAATGTCCTGCTGATGCGGGGAATGATCGGCAAGCCCGGCGCGGGGCTGTGTCCGGTGCGCGGGCACTCCAATGTCCAGGGCGACCGCACCATGGGCATCTGGGAGAAGATGCCCGAGGATTTCCTCGCCGCGCTCGACGACCGGTTCGGCATCGTCAGCCCGCGTGAGCACGGCGTCGATACGGTGGATGCGATCAGGGCGATGCGCGACGGCCGCGCGAAGGTGTTCATGGGCATGGGCGGTAACTTCGCGTCGGCGACCCCGGACACGGCCGTCACCGAGGCCGCCTTGCGCAGTTGCTCTCTGACGGTGCAGGTTTCGACGAAGCTGAACCGCAGCCATCTGGTGCACGGCACGACGGCGCTGATTCTGCCGTCGCTGGGACGCACCGACCGCGACATCCAGGCAGGTGGCAAACAGATGGTCTCCGTTGAGGATTCGATGTCGATGGTGCACCTGTCCCGTGGCAGTCTGCATCCGCCCAGCCACGAGGTTCGCAGCGAGGTCGCGATCATTTGCCAGCTCGCCCGGACGCTGCTTGGCGCCGACCATCCGGTGCCGTGGGAGAAGTTCAACGACGACTACGACCAGATCCGCGATGCGATCGCCGCGGTCGTGCCCGGCTGCGACGACTACAACACACAGGTGCGCCAGCCCGACGGGTTCCAGCTACCGCACCCGCCACGCGACTCGCGAGAATTCCCCACCAGCACAGGGAAAGCCAACTTCGCGCTCACACCGCTGGAGTGGGTGCCCGTGGCGCCGGGCCGGCTGGTGCTGCAGACGCTGCGCAGCCACGACCAGTACAACACCACCATCTACGGGCTCGACGACCGCTATCGCGGCGTGAAGGGCGGCCGACGGGTGGTGTTCGTCAACCCCGCCGACATCGAGAGGTTCGGCCTGTCCGACGGCGCCCGTGTCGACTTGGTGTCGGAGTTCACCGACAGCGATGGCCAATCTGCAGGAGCGGACCGCCAAAGACTTCATGGTGGTGGCCTACTCGACGCCGGTCGGCAACGCCGCGGCGTACTACCCTGAGACGAATCCCCTTGTGCCGCTGGACCACACGGCGGCCAAGTCCAACACGCCGGTGTCCAAGGCGGTCGTTATTCGATTGGAGCCGACGTGGGACGGGTGACGGCGCGGCGACGGGCCAGTCACGTCACTCCCGACGACGCGGTGACGCGTCCGGAGACGTTGGCGGTCGAGGAACCGCTCGAGATCCGCATCAACGGCAATCCGGTCACCGTCACGATGCGCACGCCGGGCTCCGACGTCGAACTGGCGCAGGGATTTCTGCTCACCGAGGGCGTCATCGGGCACCGCGACGACCTGCTCACCGTCCGGTACTGCAAGGGATCCGGACCCGACAATCTGAACACCTACAACGTGCTGGACGTGACGCTGGCTCCGGACGTCGCGATGCCCGACATCGACATCACCCGCAACTTCTACACGACATCCTCGTGCGGAGTGTGTGGCAAGGCGTCACTGGACGCGGTCCGCACGATCACCCGCTACTCCCCCGGCGACGACGCCTCATCGGTCACCGCCGAGACGCTGTCGGTGATGCCGGAGCAGTTGCGCACCGGGCAGAAGGTGTTCGCCAGCACCGGCGGACTGCACGGCGCTGCGCTCTTCGACACGAACGGCACCACGCTGGTCGTCCGCGAAGACATCGGCAGGCACAACGCCGTCGACAAGGTCATCGGCTGGGCGCTCGAGCAGGACAGGATCCCGCTGACCGGGACGGTGCTGCTGGTCAGCGGCCGCGCGTCCTTCGAACTCACCCAGAAGGCTGTGATGGCCGGAATTCCGGTGCTCGCTGCGGTGTCGGCACCGTCGTCGCTGGCGGTCGATCTGGCCAGCCAGTCGGGAGTCACCCTGGTGGCGTTTCTGCGGGGCGAGTCGATGAACCTCTACACCCGGCCGGACCGCGTCAAACGCTAGCTCTGCGCGTTCAAGCTGCCCACCTCTGAGCGACTTTGTCGCTGACGGTTAGTTCGACTCGCTCTGAGCGACTTTGTCGCTCAGAGGCGGACAACGCGGTAACCGTCGCCGCCACGTAGTCCCGTCCTCTACCTGCAATCTCCAGGCGATCTCCACGAAACCTCCAAGCTTGTCGCCGCGGTCTTCGGCACCCTCATGTTCATCACCAAGCGCGAGCCGCCGATGAGCTCGCCGCCACCGAAAGGTTCGACATGAAGACCATCGCGTTCGCAACACTCGCCGCCGGCGCCCTGACTGCGGCGGCGCTGGGACTGGCCGGCACCGCCACAGCCTTCCCTGGCAACGGCAGCGCCGAGGACACCATCAGCGGCCTGAAGTCCGACGGCTTCAAGGTGGAGCTCAACGGAAGCACGAACAACCAGCCGCTGTCGCGGTGCTCGGTGCAGGGCTTGCATCCCCTGCTATCGAACCTCGCCGACCTGCCATTGGCCGAGAAGCAGAACACCACTGTGTTCGTCGACATCTCGTGCCCGGATCACTGAAATCAGCCGTTCCAGAGAGGCCCCGTCTCACCGACGATCAATTCGCAACGGAAATCAAACAATTGAAGGGAACACACACGATGGCGGAGATCCTGATCGCGGCGCTGTCGCCCATCGGGCATATCGGCCCGCTGCTCAACGTCGCACGCGGCCTCGTCGACCGTGGGGATCGGGTCACCGTCCTGAGCGGGGCCGGTCGCGCCGCGGAGATCCGCGCGGTGGGCGCGGTGCCCGTGGCGCTGCCCACGCAGGCCGACCTCGAGCTGGCCCTGCTCGACGCGGACAGCGGCCGCACCGAAACCAGCGGCATCAAGCGGCTCAACTTCGACATCGTGCGGCTCTTCGTCGCGCCGATGCCGCACCAGGCGAAGGCACTGACGGAACTGATGGCGCACAAGCGTTTCGACGCCATCCTCGCCGACTACGGCTTCTTCGGGGTGCTGCCGTTCGTACTCGGGGATCGGTCTGCGCGGCCGCCGGTACTGCTCTACTCGACGACACCGCTGATGCTCAGCAGCCGAGACACCGCGCCGAGCGGACTCGGGCTGCCGCCGTCGACGACGGCACTGGGCAGGCTGCGGAATCGCGCCCTGAACGTGTTGTCACAGAAGGTGCTGCTGCGCCAGTCGCAGAACGCGGCGAACTATCAGTTGGACCGGCTGAACTCTCGCGCGCTACCGACCTTTCTGCTGGATTCCGGTCAGTTGGCCGACCGTTTCATCGTGCCCACCGTGCCCGAATTCGACTACCCGCGCACCGATCTGCCCGCCAACGTCCGCTATGTCGGCGTGGTGCACCCGAGGCCGACACAGAAGTTCCGCCCGCCGGCGTGGTGGCAGAAGCTCGACGGCGACCGCCCGGTCGTGCACGTCACCCAGGGCACTGTCGACAATGCCGACCTCGGCCGGCTGCTGCAACCGACCATCGAGGCGCTGGCAGAGGAGAACGTCATGGTGGTCGCCACCACCGGCGGCGCGCATGCATCCGAACTGGGCTTTCCGGTGCCGCCCAATACCTATGTGGCCGAACATATTCCACATGACCTGCTGCTGCCGAAGGTCGACGTGATGGTGACCAACGGCGGCTACGGCGCCGTTCAGCGGGCGCTGTCGACCGGCGTTCCGCTGGTGGTCGCCGGTGATACCGAGGACAAGCCCGAGGTGGCGGCGCGGGTCGCATGGTCGGGAGCGGGCATCGACCTGAAGACCGGGACACCCACTGCGAGGGCGGTCCGAGTCGCGGTGCGCGAGGTGCTCGGCAATGGCCGGTATCTGCAACGAGCCCGTGAGCTCGAGGCGGCCTACGCCCAGCGCGACGGCGTCGCGGAGATCGCCGCACTGATCGACGAGGTGGTCAGCGATCGCAGCCCGGCGGTGAACTCATGAGCTGCGCGGATCCGTTCGGCCGGCCGCCGAGTCGAGTAGTGGACTACTCGTGCCCACTCAACAGTCCCGAGGAAGCGTGGAGACATGGTTACCAACCTCCAATTCGCCGCCGTCGCGGCCTACTTGATCTGGTGTCTGGTCAGCTCGCTGAGCGGTGTCCTCGGCTCCGACCGGGACGGCGCTGAGACCAGCGAAATTGATGAAAACGACAAAATCGCCACGTCTCCTTAGCCCCGTGGCGCACCATGATCGCGGGACAGACATAAGGAGTCTTATGACCGAACTCAAGTCGCCGACGGCAGTGCTGCACGAGGGGCCGCGCAGTCTCTCCGAGCATGAAACCGACGAAATCGAGCGACGAGACCTCCAGGAAATGCGCGGGGCCGACATCGACGACGTGATCGAGTACGTCCACCAGGGTCTGCGGAAGCTGCCCGACTTCGTCACCCTGTACAAGAAGTACCTGAAGCAGCGGTGGGACGTCTACGAGCTGGACTTCACCCAGGACCGCATCGACTGGACCGAGAAGATGACCGAGGACGAGCGGGAGTCCTTCATGGGCATCGCATCCGGGTTCCATCACGGAGAGCGGCAGGTGGAAATCGAGCTGCCCGTCTTCATGCTCGGCGCGTCCGAAGAAGAGAAGCTCCACATCGCCGCCCAGATCGAGGACGAGGCGCGGCACACCGTCTTCTTCGACCGGTTCTATCGCGAGGTTGTCGGCATCGAGGGCAACGACATCATGGAAGTGCTCGACAAGACCTTCCCATGGGTGCAGGAAACCTTCGTCGGCCCGTTCGGGCTGCTTGCCTACCAAGCAGACGAGTTGCGCCGGAATCCGTATGACCAACGCGCCCGGGTTCGGTACGGGACGACGTACTTCCTGTGGATCGAGGGCGTGCTCGCGCTGTCGGTGATGAAGGTGACGCTCTCGTATGCGCGCTGGCGAGGTTTCCTGCCCGCGTACTACACGGGTTTCACCGCGACGTGCCGGGACGAGTCCAGACATGTCCAGGGCGGCATGCGCTACCTGCAGGACGCAGTGCGCCGCGATCCGACGATGCTCAAGGAGATCCACGACACCCTGCGCACGATCCTGATGATCAGCGGGGTGTCCAGCCGCAACGTGTACTACGAGCCGCTGGGCTGGACGGAGGAAGAGGTTCGCGTGCTGCTGATCCAGCAGCTCCGGCGGAAATGCAACGACGTCGGCATCTCACTGTCGCAAGAGCTCGAGGACTTGCTTGTGCAGATCGAGCCGGTGCTGGCGGGAGGCTGACCATGTCGAAGTTCTTCAGTGAGCAATGGGCCGACGGTGTACGTGCGGCGCTGGAAGCCGGACCCGACGACGAAGCTCTTGCCGGAAAGCTGCAGGAGTACTGGGACTTCTACAACCTGGTGCGCTATACATACCCGTCGTCGTGGGCACTCGGAGCCCGCGATATGCCAACCGAGTTAGGTGGCGGCACAAAGTATCTCGCCATCGGATGGAGTGAAGGCCACGTCACCGAGTGCCGGGTTCTGGACGAATCCGAGCCGGTCGACGCGACCTATGTGCTCGCGGCGGACTATCACGACTGGAAGGCATTGTTCGAGGGGTACGACGCACTCCGGACCGTGATGTATCGCAAGTTGCTGCTCGAGCAGGGCGACCTTCTGGAGTTCTTCAAGGCGATCTATTTCTTCGTCGAATGCCTGGCGTTGATCGCCACGGTGCCGACCAGTTTCCCCGCGAACGCGAAGGTTCCCGCCGGAGTCTGACTACTGCCGGCCATGACACAGCCGCCGAAAACTCGCGCTCGCCGGATCTGAGTCCTCGTTGGAACGACTTGATTACGCGCCGCTGTGAGGTGTTTCGCCGAAGACGTCGGCGCTGCGCCGTCCCAGTGACGTGAAGAGTGAAGAGCGAATTCGGCGTTGAGCGGGAAACGCAGAGTTCGGTGACTGACTTGCACGCGCGCCATGGTCACATGCCCTCGACCTTCGCCTCCCCGGACCGGATCGCGCTCACGTGCCCGTGCTGACAACTGCTATCGCATCGCAAAGTTGGGCGCGCATGACGAGTTCGACGGGCAACAACATCACCTGAAAACCGTCAATCACAATGTTGAGGCTGTGCTGCTGGGACTGGTTGATGGTGTGTTTGTACAACGGCACGATCTGGTCGGTTCCTGGCTGGCTGAGAGATGTGGTGATCGCTTTCCGAATAGAGGCGTGCTTCTGCGAGCCTCCGATGATCAGATCGCCGACGGTCTCGCCAAGAACCGTGCGCAGTTTGGCCTCGATCTCCGCGACGAGCGCGTGGCGCGCGACGGCGCCAGCGTCCGCAGTGGACGGGCGCGCTGTTCGTTGGAAGCGGGACTCTGCATCACGATCTTCTCGACCTGTATCCGGCTGTCACTTGTCATCGGCAGCAGCGAACTCGCAACAGGACTGTCGACATGCGCTGCGGAGGTTCCTCGTTTACGGGAGTCATCGTCGTTCTCCTTCGTCATCAATCGTCGTTGAACGCTCGACGGCGACGGGTACGACGCACAGCACTTGATCTCGGTTGGATTCGTGGGGTGGTTGCGTGCCGAATCGCGGAGTCGACCCGGGTCGCGCGGACACAGTGACATGGGCCTTGACCCACGCTAAGCCTCGGTGACGCGAAGCCCAGACAGCCAGGACGACAGCCACCACGGCCGCGCACAGCACCAGCAACGCGATCCACAGCGCGACGGGCGGTCCCCCGTCAGCGCGCCCGTCATCGTCAGGCGTGAGGTCACGGACGTAGTTATCGGAGGAGCGATCTGCGAGTTCGACGGCGACGCAGAGCCAGCCGACGGTGTCGGAACTTCAGTCGTCTAGTGTAAGTCCAAGGCGTACGTCCCGTGGATGGGGCGGTGGTCGGGGTAGACGGCGCAGTCGATGACTCCTCCGACGGATTCTCCACAGTCTCGGACGGGTACTCGACCGATGGCTCGACTATCGACTCGGACGAGACTCCGCTGTCGGATCGACTGTCGATTCGGACGTGGAATTCTGTGGTGGCGTGGTATTTGGGATTATGCACGGAACGCGCTGGAACGTGGGGTTCAGCACGGGACACGTTTTTGGTTCCGCATAGCCTCGGTCGGCCGTGTCTGTGAACATTGTGACAAGCAGCGCCATCGCTACGACCAGCAGCGCCACCGTAAGTCGATATCGACCTGCAGTTACCTATGCTTTTTTATTACCTACGCTCATCACTGCACCTGCCGCGCTGCAGCTAAGCCGCACTAAATGAGTATGGGTGCATTGACGTTGGTCGTAACGCGTAGTCTACTACCTGAATTGTTAACTGAGCTGATGGTTCGTGTCTCAGCTCGGTGGATCATTAAGCTCAATCGCTACTGTGATCTTGTCTTTGTTAGGAATAGGATTAATTGTGTTATTTTTTCGCGCCAGCGGCGGGATTTGGTGCGGGATGAGTGCTCGGAGTGGTAGTAAGGAAAGCTTATTCTGAAAGAACTGCGATGATCTTTTTGATCTAGACCAAGAGAATCAACGTTGATGGTGTTGAAATAAGTTATGATGAGGGAGGAAGAAGATGTATTAAGTAATGATGTTGAGTAAACGGAAGGAAAGTATTTATGAATTTGAATAAGTGTGGAAGTAAATGAAAAAGGTAGTGTAAGTGATAGATGTTGAAATTAAAGGTTTAGGTGTTTAAGAAAATATTATATTTTGAAGAAGAAAATGAAGTATATGAGTGAATGATGTAGGGTAAGGAGAGATTTAGTGTAATAATAGAAATGCAGTAGCGCTGTTGAGCGGCTGAGGGAGAAGCTAGGCGCTCTTGTCGCGGCGCTCGGGGCGAGACGGCTTGCGCGGCACGATCGTCGGCAGCACGTTGTCCTGCGACGGTCTCCTTGGTGACGACCACCTTGGCGACGTCGTCGCGGCTGGGGATGTCGTACATCACCGGCAGCAGGACTTCTTCCATGATCGCGCGCAGGCCGCGGGCACCGGTGCCGCGGTGGATGGCCTGATCGGCGATCGCGTCGAGCGCTTCCTCGGTGAACTCCAGCTCCACGCCGTCCATCTCGAACAGCCGGGTGTACTGCTTGACCAAGGCGTTCTTCGGCTCGGAGAGGATCTTGACCAGCGATTCCTTGTCCAGGTTGGTCACCGAGGCCACGACCGGCAGCCGGCCGATGAACTCGGGGATCAGCCCGAACTTGATCAGGTCCTCGGGCATGACCTCGGCGAAGTGGTCCTGGGTGTCGATCTCGGCCTTGGACTGCACCTCGGCGCCGAAGCCCAGCCCGCGCTTGCCGACGCGGTCGGAGACGATCTTCTCCAGACCCGCGAACGCACCGGCGACGATGAACAGCACGTTGGTGGTGTCGATCTGGATGAACTCCTGATGCGGGTGCTTGCGGCCGCCCTGCGGCGGCACCGACGCCTGGGTGCCTTCGAGGATCTTCAGCAGCGCCTGCTGCACGCCCTCGCCGGAGACGTCGCGGGTGATCGACGGGTTCTCGCTCTTGCGGGCGATCTTGTCGACCTCGTCGATGTAGATGATGCCGGTCTCGGCGCGCTTGACGTCGTAGTCGGCGGCCTGGATCAGCTTGAGCAGAATGTTCTCGACGTCCTCGCCGACGTAGCCGGCCTCGGTCAGCGCGGTGGCGTCGGCGATGGCGAACGGCACGTTGAGCATCTTGGCCAGCGTCTGCGCCAGGTAGGTCTTGCCGCAGCCGGTGGGGCCGAGCATCAGGATGTTGGACTTGGCCAGCTCGACGGGCTCGGCGCGGGAGTCGCGCGTCTTCTCGCCGGCCTGGATGCGCTTGTAGTGGTTGTAGACGGCGACGGCCAGCGTGCGCTTGGCGGTGTCCTGCCCGATGACGTAGCCCTCGAGGAACTCGCGGATCTCGGCCGGCTTGGGCAGCTCGTCGAGTTTGACGTCGTCGGCGTCAGCCAGTTCCTCTTCGATGATCTCGTTGCACAGGTCGATGCACTCGTCGCAGATGTACACGCCGGGGCCCGCAATGAGCTTTTTGACCTGCTTCTGACTCTTTCCGCAGAACGAGCACTTCAGCAGGTCACCGCCGTCTCCGATGCGCGCCATGGTGGTGGGGTCCTACTTCCTGTTCGCCGTCGGTATTCGATCATGATTGGTCGGCGTCGTCTCGGGGTCGATTACCCGACGCTACCCGCTCGTTCCGGCGCGGTGCGACCGATAAAGCCGAATCGCGTCGGTGGTATTCGGCTGTGTGGTAGAACATATCGCCTGACGCGGCTCACATCCCCCATGGACGCGCCGCCGTGTCTCTGGCGTGTCGCCGCCGTTACGACTCGACCCGCGGCGACGCGTGCTCGACCGATCGCACGCCGATCCGAGCGCTCACGTCAGCTTCTGCGCCGACAGCTTCCGGTACTCCAGCACCGTGTCGATGATCCCGTACTCCTTGGCCTCCTCGGCGGTCAGGATCTTGTCGCGGTCGGTGTCCTTGCGGATCTGACTCCGGCGTCCTTGCCGGTGTGGTGGGCCAGCGTCGTCTCCATCAGCGTGCGCATCCGCTCGATCTCGGCGGCCTGGATCTCCAGGTCGGAGAACTGGCCCTGGATGACGCCGGCCAGCGCGGGCTGGTGGATCAGGATCCGGGCGTTGGGCAGCGCCAGGCGCTTCCCGGGCGTGCCCGCGGCCAGCAGCACCGCGGCGGCCGACGCGGCCTGGCCCAGGCAGACCGTCTGGATGTCGGCGCGCACGTACTGCATGGTGTCGTAGATCGCCATCAGCGAGGTGAACGAGCCGCCGGGCGAGTTGATGTACATGGTGATGTCGCGGTCGGGATCCAGCGACTCCAGCACCAGCAGCTGCGCCATGATGTCGTTGGCCGACGCGTCGTCGACCTGCACGCCGAGGAAGATGATGCGTTCCTCGAACAGCTTGTTGTACGGGTTGGACTCCTTGACGCCGAAGCTCGAGTGCTCGATGAACGACGGCAGGATGTAGCGCGCCTGCGGCTGCAGGCCGGGGATCCGCTGTGGATCGGTCATTTGTCTAGTCATGCCATTGGTCACTGCCGTTGATGTGGGCGCGGGTGATGATGTGGTCGACGAAGCCGTACTCGAGGGCTTCCTGCGCGGTGAACCAGCGGTCGCGGTCGGAGTCGGCCTCGATGCGCTCGATGCGGCTGGCCGGTGAACTCGGCGTTGAGCCGGAACATCTCCTTCTTGATGACGCGCGAACTGCTCGGCCTGGATGGCGATGTCGGCGGCGCCGCCGGTGATGCCGCCGAGCGGCTGGTGCATCAGGATGCGGGCGTGCGGCAGCGCGTAGCGCTTGCCCTTGGTGCCCGCGGCGAGCAGGAACTCGCCCATCGAGGCGGCCATGCCCATCGCGTAGGTGGCGACGTCGCACGGCGCGAGCACCATCGTGTCGTAGATGGCCATGCCCGCGCTGATCGAGCCGCCGGGCGAGTTGATGTAGAGGTGGATGTCCTTGGTGGGGTCCTCGGCGGCCAGCAGCAGGATCTGCGCGCACAGCCGGTTGGCGATGTCGTCGTCGACCTGTGAGCCCAGGAAGATGATGCGCTCGGCGAGCAACCGCTCATACACCGAGTCGACGAGGTTGAGCCCTGCGCATCCGAACGCATGTCAGTCACGACTGGATACCTGCTTTCTCTACACGTCTTCGCTTCTCCACCGACACTAACCAACCTGCGCGGCGCCGCGCACTCCCTGACAGCGCGCGCGTTCGCTCAGTCAGCGTCACTTCGGCGTCGGCGCTGCCTCGTCGTCTGCCTCGTCGGCTTCGGCGTCGGCCGCCTCGCCTGCGGCTTCGACCTGCGGCGATCTGTGCCTCGGCGTCGCCGCGTCGGCGCCGGCGGCGGGCCGAAGAACTCGGTCGGTGTCGATCACATTGCCGTCGGTGTCGGTGACGGTGGCCGCCGTCGCACGACGGCGGCGACGGTCAGGCCGCGCCGCACGTCGGCGAACATCGCCGGCAGCTGGTTGTTCTGCTGCAGGTACCTGCAGCAGCTGCTGCGGCTCGATGCCGTACTGCCGCGACATCAGCACCAGCCGCTCGGTCAGGTCGTTCTGGCCGACCTGGATGTCGAGCTCGTCGGCGATGGCGTCCATCAGCAGCTGGGTCTTGACGGCCTTCTCGGCGTTCTCGCGGTTGTCGGCGTCGAACTCCTCGCGGCTGCTGCCCTGCGCCTCGAGCGCCTCGGCGAACTGCGTCCTCGTCGTGGTCGAGGCCGTGGATCGCGTTGTGGACGGTGTCGTCGACCTGGGCCTGCACGATCTCCTCGGGCAGCGGGACCTCGACCTGCTCGAGCAGCATCTCGAGCGCCTTGTCGCGGATCTGCTCGGCCTGCTGGATGCGCTTGACCCGCTCGACCTGCTCGTCGAGGCTGGCCTTGCAGCTCGTCGATGGTGTCGAATTCGCTTGCCAGCTGGGCGAATTCGTCGTCGGGCTCGGGCAGCTCGCGCTCCTTGACCGACTTGACGGTGACGGTCACCTGCGGCCTCCTGGCCGGCGTGCTCGCCGGCGACCAGCGTGGTGGTGAAGACCTTGGACTCGCCCTCCTTGAGGCCGACGATCGCCTCGTCGAGGCCGTCGATCAGCTGGCCGGAGCCGACCTCGTGCGACAGGCCCTCGGTCTTGGCCTCCGGGCACGTCCTCGCCGTCGACGGTGGCCGACAGGTCGATGGAGACGAAGTCGCCGTCTGCGGCGGCGCGCTCGACACCGGTGAGCGTGCCGAACCGGGCGCGCAGCGTCTGCAGCTCGGCGTCGACGTCTTCGTCGGTGACCTCGATGGGGTCGACGGCGATCTTGCAGCGCCTCGAGGTCGGGCAGCTCGATCTCGGGCCGGACGTCGACCTCGGCGGTGAAGACCAGTTCCTCGCCGTCCTCGATCTTGGTGATCTCGATGTCGGGCTGGCCGAGCGGGCGCACCTCGGTGGTCGTGACGGCCTCGCTGTAGCGGCCGGGCAGCGCGTCGTTGACGACCTGCTCGAGCACCGCGCCGCGGCCGACGCGGGCCTCGAGAAGCTTGGCCGGCGCCTTGCCGGGGCGGAAGCCGGGCAGGCGGACCTGCTTGGCCAGCTGCTTGTAGGCCCGGTCGAAGTCGGGCTGCAGCTCGGTGAAGGGCACCTCCACGTTGATGCGAACCCGGGTCGGGCTCAACTTCTCGACGGTGCTCTTCACGGCTGTGCTCCTCGTGTCGTTCTCGTTGACGGTCTCGGGCGTCTGCGTGTCGGGGTGACAGGATTTGAACCTGCGGCCTTCCGCTCCCAAAGCGGATGCGCTACCAAGCTGCGCTACACCCCGTCTGTGCCGCCGCGCTCCTACGGCAGCCCGCAGATACTACGGCCCGACGCACGCCGAGGCTCTCAATTGGATTTGATCTGGTCGGCGCCGGTACAGTCTGGCTGCGCTGCACATGCGGGCGTAGCTCAATGGTAGAGCCCTAGTCTTCCAAACTAGCTACGCGGGTTCGATTCCCGTCGCCCGCTCCAACAGGACCGCCCCGGTAGGGGCGGCTTTGGCTCTACGAACGCTTGTTCGAGCACGAGAAGGACCCAGGGCACAAAGACCCTGGGGATGGGTCCTACAGGCCCTAGGTGTCGTCCTTCGCCGCTTTTACGTTCAACTGGTTCCTGACGCGTCGTCATGACCCTTCTACCACACGAAACCAGGTCACTGTGATGAGTGGTTCAAACATCCTTGCGGAGGGCGCCGGTCGATACATCCACTGGGGCGTTATTCAGATCTCGTTGGCCAATCTCATCATCATCGGCGTGATGGTCCTCGTGTTCATCCTCGCGTTGGTCGTGCCGTTTCCATCCGGCCACGGCGATCGGCCTAATCAGGAAGAGCGCGGACGATGACGAGCCAGCCCGACGAAAAGGCGCCCGAGGCGGTGACCGACACAACGAACTGGACGAACTGGCTTCGCAGCAAGATCGTCGGACTCGTCCCGCCCGGGCAGGCCCTCCCGGACCGGCAGCCGGTTTACGTCGCCTCGTGGATCTACGTCTTCGGCGTGTTGACCTTGGCGGCGCTGGTAGTCGTGATCGGCTCGGGCTGTGTCCTGGCTATGGGCGGGTCCGCCTGGTGGCATGTGTCAACGCTGGGCCACTACGTCAATTCGGTTCACCTGTGGAGCGTGCAGCTGCTCTTCGGGTTCATGGTCGTGCACCTGTGGGGCAAGTTCTGGATGGCCGCGTGGCGCGGAGACCGGGCCATGACCTGGATCAGCGGTGTCGTGCTCTTCGCCGTTTCGATCGGCACGTCATTCACCGGCTTCCTCTCCCAGTCCAACTTCGACGCCCAGTGGATCGGCGGACAGGCCAAGGACGGCCTGAATGCCGTGGGGGATCGGAGCCTGGTTCAACGTGCTCAACCCGGGACAGATGCTGATGTGGCACATCGTGCTCCTGCCGCTGGTCGTGGTCGCGGTGACAGCGATGCACGTGATCCTGGTGCGGCGTCACGGTGTCGTGCCTCCGATCGACGCAGAGCTGAAGGGCTGAAGAATGACCACGAAGGGGGCGCGGGCGCCGAGACAACACACCGGACTCACACGAATTCCCCACCCGCCCGTACGACCTTGTCAAAGAGTTCGTCGTCGCCTTGGTCGTCGTGCTCGTGCTCAGTGTCGCGCTGGCTGCCGTCTTCTCCTCACCGGACGAGAAGGCGATCACCATGTCGGGCATGGGCGAACGCCGAACCGAACGACGTCGTCCTCACTGCAGCCGGCGAACTTGCCGGCACCACCGCAAGCGCCACGTATGGTCCGCCGTATAACAGCGCTACCGAGGGCCAGAAGCTCGGACCGCTGCCGCTGCAGAAGTGGGGCGGGGTTCGGCTTCCCATCGACTCCGCGGGCCTGGTCATCAAACCGCTCAGTGGCATCAGCGGCAACCCGGCGACGGCCGCTGCACTCTCTGCGTGGAACGGCGCCACGTCAGACCAGCGCACCACCTGGGCAGCGGCCTATACGGATGCCATCGGTGCGCCTGGGGCCGACGGCGAACCGGCTACCGGCGCAGGCGGTGACCCGGCCATGGTGGCTGCGGGTGACTACGGGCCGGTGCCGGTCCTATCCCACGCGTTCCTGCAACTGGCCCAAACAGGTGGACTCGAGGGCGCACTAACCTCTTCGGGCAACTTCTACGGCGGGGACACAACCGCGTCACTGCTGCTGCTTTCTGACGGTGCCTACCTCGAGGATCAGGCCCGCGCGAGAAACCTTGCCGGCGACCAGTGGGGGATGATGAACGAGGCTGGCAACGCCCCGGGCCAGCCATGGATGTGGCTCTACACCTTTTGGTATCAGGTGCCGCCGTTCTCCACCTCGGATAACGCCGATGCGCAGGTGTGGGGACTCATGATGGTGCTGACTCTGGTGTTGATGTTCGTGCCGTTCATCCCGGGGCTACGTTCCGTCCCCCACTGGATTCCCATTCATCGCCTTGTCTGGCGCGACTACTACAGGAACGTTAACCAATGACGCTGCGCCCTTCGCCCGGACCGTACGCCACTACTCGAGCAGGATGACTCGCCGCATCACGCTGTCCTATTTGGCTGTGTCGGCGCTGTGCGCCCGGCATGCGGCAGCTGCGAAAATCGCCGCTGATCTCCGCTGCATGCGCACGCCGGGCGCTACCGAACTGCAACCGAATCACCGCTGTGCTGTAGCCCACCTGCCGATCCGGTGCCGTAGTTTTCTCAGCTAACCAGCGGGCTACGGCCAGCAAACCTGGGACGCTCGTGCCAAAAATGCCCAAACCGCGGCTCGCCGTCAGGGGGAATCTTGAACGACCAGCCGGGAGTCGCCGTCAACGGCTCATGCGCCCCCGGCTTCGAGCGCGTCCGCAACGCCTTCGAGAACCAACTTCCGCGACCGCAACGAAATCGGCGCCGCCGTCGCCGTGTGGGTCGACGGCGATCTCGCCGTCAACCTCTGGGGCGGTTCGGCGGATGCCGCAGCCACAAAACCCTGGCAAGACCACACCCTCGCCAGCATCTTCTCCGCCTCAAAAGCGTTGACCAGCACCTGCATTCACCTACTCGCCGATCGCGGCGAACTCCACCTGGGGGCCCCCGTCGCCAAGTACTGGCCCGAATTCGCCCAAGCCGGAAAGCAAGACATCACCGTCGCGATGGTGATGGGCCATCGCTCCGGGGCGATCGGACCCCGCACCCGGCTCACACCGCGGCAGACCCTCGACTGGGACACCGTCTGCGCCCACATCGCCAAAGCCGAACCATGGTGGGAACCCGGCACCGCGCAGGGCTATCACATGGTTACCTTCGGCTTCATCCTCGGCGAAATCGTCCGCCGCGTCACCGGCCGCACCCTCGGCCAGTACCTGCGCACCGAAATCGCCGAACCCCTCGGCATCGACGTGCACATCGGTCTGCCCGCCGCCGAACATCACCGCTGCGCCGAGATGATCAACAAACCCCACATCCGCGACGTCATTGCCGTCGGCGGCGCCCCCGATGACCCGACCCGCCTGACCGACCACCCAATGGCGGCATTCTCGATCGCCATCGGCTTCGTCCCCGACGACGAACTCGGCTCGAACGACATCACCGCCTGGCGCTCGGCCGAATTCCCCTCCACCAACGCCCACGTCACCGCGCTGGGCCTGGCGACCTTCTACAACGCACTCGCACAGGGCAAGATCCTCAGCTACGAGCACATGGAGAAATGCCGAATTTCCCAAGGCGGCTTCGACACCGACGTCGTGCTCGGCCCACGCGTCGCCGACCACGGCTGGGGCCTGGGATACATGCTCAACCAACGCGGCGTCAACGGTCCCAACGCGCACACTTCGGCCACGGTGGCTCCGGCGGCTCTTTCGGTTTCGTCGACCTCGAACACCGCATCGGCTACGCGTACGTGATGAACAAGTTTGACGCCACCAAGTGCAATGCCGACCCTCGCAGCGTCGCCCTCTCCAACGAGGTCTACTCCGCTCTTGGCGTAATCAGCGATTAGTTCGCGGCCCCGAATAGGCCGTTTCCTGTGAGTACCCTGGTCGCATGAACGGCGTGCTGCTCGTCCTCATCGTCCTCGTTGTCGCCGCCATCGGCCTGGCTGTCTGGAGCGCGTCGCGCAATTCGGCCAACCGGTCGGCGGCCTCCCTCGCAGACGCGAAGGCCGACGCCCGCAGACTCATCGAGCGCCTCGGCGGCCAGGTGATCAGCCTGACCGGCACCGACGACGCGTCGAAGCAGGCGCTCGCCGACGCGTCCGAGCGCTACACCGCCGCGGGTTCCCAAATCGAGCAGGCCACCACTGCGAAGCAGGCACTGCTTGCCAAGGAAAGCGCCATTGAGGGGCTCTACTACGTCCGCGCGGCCCGCATCGCGATGGGCATGGATCCCGGGCCGGAGCTCGAGTCGCTCAGCGGCCAGAAGTCGGCGGGCACCGTCACCGAAGATCGGCGCGTCAACTTCGAGGGCCGCGAAATCGAGGCGTCGCCCAATCCGACCGAACGCACGCCCAACTACTACCCCGGCGGCCGCGTCGCCGGTCGTCCGGTCCCGGCCGGCTGGTACTCCGAGCCGTGGTGGAAGCCGGCCCTGGTCGCCGGCGCGTGGGGTCTCGGTTCGGTGCTGCTGTTCGACGCGATGTTCTCCGGCATGCACGGTGTTGATTACGGCGCCCAAGGGTTCGAAAGTGGTTACGGCGACGGCTATTCCGACGGTTTCGACGCCGGGCAGGGTGCCGGCGGAGACGGTGGCGGCTTCGACGGTGGCGGCGATGGCGGCGGTTGGGGTGGCGACAGCTGGGGCGGCGGCGACGGCGGTGGCTGGGGCGGCGGCGATTTCGGCGGCGGCGACTTCGGCGGAGATTTCGGCGGCTTCTAGCCGGGCTGCGGCGCCAGCAGTGGCCGTGGATCGAAACGCAATTCGATGCTGCGGATCAGTCCGCCACGGACGACATGCCACTCCGCGCACTCCAACGGACCCACCGCAGTGTCGAGGCGGTAGAAGGCTGCGACATTCGTCCGCTCGCCAGCAGCGTCAGCGTCGGCGAACAATGTGTGCCAGTGGATGCCGGTGGTGACCTGGGCCAGCCCCGCCAACGCGGAAACCATGTCCTCGGCGTTGGAGAAGGTATCCATCGAACCGCGAAACCGTAGATCGTCGGCGATCAGCGCTCTCGCCGCCGAGAGGTCGCCCATCGCCCACGCCTCGTTATATGTCCGAACGGTTTCCACGCTATTGGCCATCGCGACATGGTATTCCGTGTTCGTCGCCTGGCGGGCTGGTCCAGCATTTCCAGCGCGAGCAGGACTAGAACCGGCTCTCCGGCCGCGCTGGCGCGCCGGCCTCCTGAACGTCGGGCCGTTCCACCGCTGCTTGACTTCGCGCTCGCGCAGGCAACACTGAGGCGATGGCGATTATGCCGCACTGCGTGGTCTGCGGCTTCAACAGCGGCGCTGAGGTGGCCGGATCGGTGGAGTTTGCCGACTACCACCCCGGCTGGCAGCCACCGACGGTTAAAGGGGGCCCAGTGATCGGGTGGTCGAATTCACTCGGCGTGACGGCCCCCGATGGCGTCGGCTTGTTCTGCCGCGACCACCTCCGGCGTGCGAGGAAGCTCCGTCGGCTCACCAGCACCGCGGCCGTTGAACAGATGACGACCGGCGCCGACAGCAGGCCTGGGGCCCGGCTGCGCAAGCTGTTTTACTTCTGACAGTTCGGGCACCAGAACAAGTTGCGCCCTTCGAGCACCGCGGTGACCACGGTCGTCCCGCACACCCGACACGGATCGCCGGCGCGACGGTACACATAGGTGCGGGGACGCCCTTGCCTATACGACGGCAGACCGTGGTCGTGCTCGGGCAAAACCACGATGATCTTCCCGCGTCGCAGCCCGACCTTCATCAGGTCAACGAGATCCGTCCACATCGCGTCGAATTCGTCGGCGCCGATCATCACGCCGGGGCGGTACGGGTCGATGCGATGACGGAAGAGCAGCTCGTTGCGATACACGTTGCCGACCCCGGCGATCACCGTCTGATCCATCAACAGTGCACCAATCGGTCTGCGGGACTTCGCAATTCGCGCCCACGCCGACGCCCCGTCGGCGTCCCGCCGCAACGGGTCGGGGCCGAGTCTGGCCACCACGTCGGCGACCTCCGGCTCCTCGATCACCTCGCATACCGTCGGGCCCCGCAAATCCGAGCCGAAGTCGCTGCCGATCATCCGCATCCGAACCTGCCCCACCGGCAGCGGCATCGGCAGCTCGACCTCGCTGAACGTGCCATAGAGGCCGAGGTGCACATGCACGACACGGCCGCCCTCGTAATGGTGGAACAGATGCTTGCCCCAGGCGCTCGCCTTCTTCAGCACCCGGCCATTGACGGCGGCGGCCCCGTCGGCGAACCGGCCCTGCGGGCTGGACACGATGACGGGCGCCCGCCCGAAGCGGCGCTGATGCAGCCGGGCCAGCCGGTGCAGCGTATGGCCTTCAGGCATCCTTGGCGGGTGCGCCAGGAACACGCGGCGGAACGTGTGTCTCTTCGTACTTGGCCAGGATGTCGATACGACGTTGGTGCCGTTCGGCTTTCGACCACTCCGCATCGAGAAACGCGTCGACGATCTCCAGCGCCTCGGGAACCGTGTGCATGCGGGCTCCGATGCCGATCACTTGCGCGTTGTTGTGCTGACGCGCCAGCGTCGCGGTCTCGACACTCCACGCCAGCCCGCAACGCACGCCCGGCACCTTGTTCGCGGCGATCTGCTCACCGTTGCCCGAACCGCCGATGACGATGCCCAGGCTGTCGGAGTCCCCAAGAGTCTTCAGCGCCGCCGCGATGCAGAACGCCGGGTAGTCGTCCTCGGCGTCGTAGGTGTAGGCACCGCAGTCGATCGGCTCGTGCCCGTTCTTCTTCAGATGCTCGATGATCTCTTGCTTGAGTTCGAAGCCCGCGTGGTCAGAGCCCAGGTAGACGCGCATGGCGGTCATTCTGCCTCAAGCCTCTGCCGCCCAAACCAACGTATGGGTGAAGAAATACGAGTAGATCGCGCCATTTCGTCGATCTCGAGTCAGCCGACGGTGATCGCATCGAGCCGCTCCTTGATGAACGCCGACGACGTCACCGGACCCAATCCCGCCACCCGCCCGATCGGCGGTGCCAGCGGGGTGACCACCGCGTCGTGGTTGGCCTCGTAGAAGTAGATGAGCGACACCAGGTCTTCCTCCGGGGCGTGCGGCTGCGGCGGCAGCACGCGATGCCGGCCCGACGGCCATCGCCGTCCGCTCCAGTACTCGAGCAGGTCGCCGATGTTGACGGTCAGCGCGTCGGGGTCGTAGGGCGCGTCGGCCCAGCCGCCTGCCTCGGAGTACACCTGAAGGCCGCCTGCGCCCGGCTCGCGGTCAAGGACCGTCACGGTTCCGAAGTCCGTATGCGGGCCGATCCGGAACTGCCCCGGCTCGGGTTCGCCGACGACGCTGACGGGCGGGTAGTGGTTGATGTTCATCGTCCAGGTCGGACGACTCGCCATCTCGGCGAACGGATTGTCGGTCAGGCCGAGCGCGTGGGCGAACAGCGCCAGCAGCTCGTCGGAGACCCGCCGCATCGCCGCGGTGTACTCGGTCACCAGTGGCTGCAGCGCCGGCACCTCGGACGGCCAGACGTTCGGCGCGAACCAGATCCGGTCGACGTCGGGGTCGCCGGTCGCCGTCTCGGCGCCGAGGCTGTAGCTCTCCTTCAGGTCCGGCGGCGTTTCGGTGCCCTCCGCGTACGCGTTGGCTTCTGCTCCCGGCCCGATCCACCCGTGACCGCCGACCGGCACGGAATAGCGCGCCTTCACCTCGTCGGGCAGGGCGAAGAACTCTCGCGCTGCGGCCCGCACCGCTCCCGCGAGCGCAGGGTCCACGCCGTGGCCGGTGACGAGAATGAAGCCCGCCCTCTGCAATCCCTCGTCGACGGAGCCCGCGACGTCGGCGGCGTCGGCGCCACCCCTTCGCCAACGCGAAAGATCAACGGTGGCAATCGTGCTCATTCGCCTATGTCCTCCGCCCAGAGTTCCGGCTTGGCGGCGATGAAGTCGGCCATCATCGCCTTGCACCGGTCATCGTCGAGCACCGTCACCGACACGCCGTGCTCGGCCAGCCAGTCATGGCCGCCGTGGAACGTTTCGGCCTCACCCACTACCACCGCGCCGATGTTGAACTGGCGCACCAGGCCGCTGCAGTACCAACACGGCGACAGCGTCGTGACCATTACCGTGGATCGGTAATTGCGTTGTCGGCCCGCCGCCCGAAATGCGTCCGTCTCGGCGTGCACCGACGGATCGTCGTCCTGCACGCGGCGGTTGTGCCCGCTGCCCAACAGCGTGCCGTCGGACGCGAACAAGGCCGCGCCGATCGGAATGCCGCCCTCCGCCAGCCCTTTACGGGCCTCCTCGACCGCGACGTCGAGCATCTGCTCGGGTGTCACAACGACGCCGTACGCTCCGCCGCGATCTTCGAGCGGCACAGCACCAGATAGCACCCGCCGGCCAACAGGAAGCCGACGAAGAACGTGATGTCGCCGAGCTGCGGCACTGCCTTTGCGACATAGCCGACGAATTTCTCCTGATTGGAGAACAGCAGCACGGACGCCACCAGCCCGATGACGAACGAGAGCAGGCCATTCCAGTTGGCGTAGGACCTGTCGTAGAGGAATCCGCCGATCTGCTGACCACGCCGCAGGTACTGGTCGGCGAACACTACGCCGAGCCACGGCCCGATCCAGTACGCGATGATCAGCAGGAACGCTTCGTAGCTGTGCGCGGCGTCGGGAAGCGCCCACCACGCCACCAGGAAGCCGGCGACGCCGAAGAACACTGTAACCAACGCGCGCGCGATATGGGCAGGCAGCTTGACCCCGATGGTCACGAAAGCCATTGCGCCCGAATAGATATTGATCGCATTGGCGGCGATGGCCCCGATCGCGATCGCCAGCAGCGTGGCCTTCGCCAGCGGTGACGCGAGTTCGGAAGTGAACGATCCGGTCGGATCTGCCAAGGATGCCTCGCCCGTGGTGACCGATGCCGCACCGACGATCTCCAGCACCGCGCACGAGACGAACAGTCCGGCCGATGCGAACAGCCCGGTCTTCGCGGTCGACACCGTCGATGGCAGGTAGCGGGTGTAGTCGGCGGCGTAGGGCGTCCAGCCCGCGGCGTAGCCGAACGCCGTGCCGACGGTGAGCATGAAACCGCCCATGCCGCCGACGCCCTCCGGCGGAGCCGGCGACGCGAGGTCGGCGTGCATGAAGATCGCCACCGATGCGAGGACGAAGATCACCCCGAGAATCGGGAAGGACCAACGCTCGAAGGTCTGCACCAGGTTATGCCCGAAGAACGCCAGAGCGGTCTGCAGCAGCACGATGATGACGAGGCCCACCAGTGGCCCGAAGCCGAACAACGTCGACAGCGCGAACGCGCCGCTGACGCTGTTGGTCGCGAACCAGCCCACTCCTGCCGTCACCGCCATCAAGACCGACGGCACCGCATTTCCCTTGAAGCCGAATGCTATTCGGCCGAGCACCATTTGCGGCACTCCATGCAGCGGGCCGCGGGCCGACAGGAAATAGTGCGCCAGCGCGCCGAGACCGGTACCGACCACGATGCCGAGAACCGCTTGCCAGAACGTCATCCCGAAGGCCAGCACGGCGAGCATGCCGACGAAGACGGTGGCGAACTCGAGGTTCGGCGACGTCCACGTCCAGAACAGCTGGCTGGGCGTGCCGTGGCGGTCGTCCTCGGCGATGAACTCGTTACCGCCGGGCTCGACGGCGACGACCCGGTCGCGGTAGGTGCCGTCGGTCTGCACTGCGGGCTCGGTCGGATCAGCGACTGTCATCGTCATACCGTCGCCCGAGCTTCACCCGGCCGCAACCGGAGCGACGTCAGTCGAACGTCGGCGGCTCAGTGCGGGTGCGCTTGAGCTCCCAGAAGTGCGGGTAGGACGCGAACGTCACCGACGCATCCCACAGCTTGCCGGCTTCCTCGCCACGCGGGATCTTCGACAGCACCGGCCCGAAGAACGCCACGCCGTTGACGTGAATCGTCGGCGTGCCGACATCGTCGCCGACCGGGTCCATGCCCTCATGGTGGCTCTTGCGCAGTGCCTCGTCGTACTCGTCGGTGGTGGCCGCCTCCGCCAGCTCGGCGGGCAGCCCGACTTCCTCGAGCGCCTCCTTGATGACGACGTCGAAGTCCTTGTTGTCCTGATTGTGAATGCGCGTGCCCATCGCGGTGTACAGCGGCGCCAGGATCTCGGCGCCCTTGGCCTGCTCGGCGGCGATGGCCACCCGTACCGGCTTCCACGCCTGCTTGAGGCCCTCGCGATACTGCTCAGGCAGATCCTCTTTGTTCTCGTTGAGCACCGCCAGGCTCATCACATGGAAGTTGGCCTCGATATCGCGAACCTTCTCGACTTCGAGAATCCATCGCGAGGTGATCCAGCACCACGGGCACAGCGGGTCGAACCAGAAATCGGCGACGGACTTCTCGGGCATGGGCGCTTCCTCTCGGTCGTATTCGCGGAACAAGGCTCTTCAGTCGCAACCATGCGCCGCGCGTACCTGTTCCAAACCTTTATCAAAGCGTGTTGTCAATGTGACCCGGGTGAACCACTGTTGCACGAGTGACACACACTAATCGAGCTCGCACAGCGGCCGTCACGGCCTCCATGATCGCAGCGGGGATCGCGTTCGCCTCGCCTGCCCCCGCCGACGACACCAACCAAGCCTTCCTGTCGGCTCTGACCCGAAACGGGATTCCTTTCGCGGAAAACAACCCCGACCTCACGGCACAGTTGGGCGAGAAAGTGTGCCCCATGCTGGTCGAACCGGGCAAGAATTTCGCGCAGGTCGCTACGTCTGTCGCCAACAACGGCATCAATCCCGGCTTGGCGTCGTTCTTCACCGGCATCGCCATATCGATGTACTGCCCGCAGATGATGGGGTCGATCGGCAACGGCACGTTCCTCAACATGCTGCAGCAGACGCCGGGCGGCATTCCAGGCGGCATACCAGGAGTGCCGGGGGTACCGGGCCTGGCCGGCCTGCCGGGGTTCTAGCCAGACGACGGCTCCCCCACCGCGTCGCACGCGCGGCCACTAGGTTGGACGTGTGGTTCTTCCCAATCTGACTCGCGACCAGGCCATCGAGCGGGCGGCGCTCGTCACCGTCGACCGCTACACCATCGACATCGACCTGACCGACGGCGCCGGCGCGCCCGGCGAGAAGACGTTCCGGTCCGTCACGACCGTGCAGTTCGAGGCCCTCCCCGGCGCCGACACCTACATCGACATCGCCGCCGACTCGGTGGCGCGCGCAACGCTCAACGGCATCGATCTCGACGTGTCCGGCTACGACGAATCCGCGGGCATCGCCCTGCCTGGCCTCCAGGAGCGCAACACCCTCGTCGTCGACGCCGTGTGCCGCTATTCCAACACCGGCGAGGGCCTGCACCGCTTCGTCGACCCGGTCGACAGCGAGGTCTACCTGTACTCGCAATTCGAAACCGCCGACGCCAAGAGGATGTTCGCGTGTTTCGACCAGCCCGACCTGAAGGCGTCGTTCGACATCACCGTCACCGCGCCCGTCCACTGGCAGGTGATCTCCAACGGTGCTCCCGCCGGCATCGAGCCCGACGGCCACGCCAAGAAGCACACGTTCGCAACGACGCCGAGGATGAGCACCTACCTCGTCGCGTTGATAGCCGGGCCGTACGCCCGCTGGGACGACACCTACACCGACGAGCACAGCGAGATCCCGCTCGGCCTGTTCTGCCGCTCCTCGCTCGCCGAGTTCATGGACGCCGACCGGCTGTTCACCGAGACCAAGCAGGGCTTCGGCTTTTATCACCGCAACTTCGGAGAGCCCTACGCGTTCGGCAAGTACGACCAGTTGTTCGTGCCGGAATTCAACGCAGGCGCAATGGAAAACGCCGGGGCCGTAACATTTTTGGAGGACTACGTCTTCCGCAGCAAGGTCACCCGCGCGTCCTACGAGCGGCGCGCCGAGACGGTGCTGCACGAGATGGCGCACATGTGGTTCGGCGACCTGGTGACCATGAAGTGGTGGGACGACCTGTGGCTCAACGAGTCGTTCGCCACCTTCGCCTCGGTGCTGTGCCAGAGCGAAGCCACCGAATACAAGCAAGCGTGGACGACGTTCGCCAACGCCGAGAAGTCGTGGGCCTACCGACAGGACCAGCTGCCGTCGACGCATCCGGTGGCCGCCGACATCCCCGACCTGGCCGCCGTCGAGGTCAACTTCGACGGCATCACCTACGCCAAGGGCGCCAGCGTGCTCAAGCAGTTGGTGGCCTACGTCGGGCTCGACGCGTTCCTGGCCGGGCTGCGCGACTACTTCCGTGACCACGCGTTCGAGAACGCCACCTTCGGCGATCTGCTTGGCGCGCTGGAGAAGTCGTCGGGCCGCGACCTGTCACACTGGGGTCGGCAGTGGCTGAAGACCACGGGGCTCAACACGCTGCGCGCGGACTTCGACGTGGACGCCGACGGCCGGGTCAGCCGCTTCGCCGTCGCCCAGAGCGGTGCGGAGCCGGGCGCGGGCGAGACACGCGTGCACCGATTGGCGGTCGGCATCTACGACGACGACGGCTCGGGCAAGCTGGTGCGAGCGCACCGCGAGGAGCTCGACATCGAAGGCGAACTCACCGACGTGGCTGCGCTGCAAGGTATTTCGCGGGGCAAGCTGATCCTGGTCAACGATGACGACCTGACGTACTGCTCGCTGCGTCTCGACCCGGAGTCGCTGCAGACGGTGCTGACCCGCATCGCCGACATCGACGAGCCGCTCCCCCGCACGCTGGCGTGGTCGGCGGCGTGGGAGATGACTCGGGACGCCGAGCTGAAGGCCCGCGACTTCGTGCAGCTCGTCGCCGCCGGTGTGGGCGCAGAGACCGAAGTCGGAGTGGCGCAGCGGCTTCTGTTGCAGGCCCAGACCGCGCTTCGCTCCTACGCCGACCCGGACTGGGCCTGCTCGCAGGGCTGGCCGCTGTTCGCCGACCGGCTGCTGGAGCTGGCCCGCGCGGCAGAACCGGGTTCGGATCACCAGCTGGCCTACGTCAACGCGATGTGCACGTCGGTGCTGGCGCTGCGGCACGTCGCGGTGCTGGCCGCGATGCTGGACACCGACCCGGCCGAGCACGGACTGCCGGGCCTGACCGTCGACACCGATCTGCGGTGGCGCATCGTCACCGCGCTGGCGGCCGCGGGCGACATCGACCAGAACGACGAGGCGACACCGTTCATCGACGCCGAGGCCGAGCGCGACCCGACCGCCGCGGGCAAGCGCAACGCGGCCCGCGCAGCGGCCGCGCGACCGCAGATCGCGGTGAAGAACAGCGCATGGCAGCTGGTCATCGAGGACGACGCACTGCCCAACATCGTCGGGCGCGCGATCATCGACGGCTTCGTGCAACCCGGTCAGCAGGCGCTGCTGCAGCCGTTCACGGGGAAGTACTTCGACGCCATCGGCGGTGTGTGGGAGCGACGCTCGAGCGAAGTCGCGCAGACGGTCGTCGTCGGCCTCTACCCGTCGTGGGACATCAGCCAGGACGGCATCGACGCCGCCGACCGCTTCCTGGGCGGTGAGCTGCCGCCGTCGCTGCGGCGGTTGGTCCTCGAGGGCCGCGCGGGCGTCGAACGCGCGCTGCGGGCCCGAGCCTTCGATATCGCCTAGGCCCCGTTACAGCGAGCGTGCGTGTCTGCGGCCGACACGCCGTCTTTGGCGCGCACTTTGCGCACGCTCACCCGCATACGCTTTGCAGATGGCGGTCAGCCGAAGCCGCAGAGCAAGGGCTGCCCGTAAGCGGAAGCGCCGGATGGACCTCGCCGACAACGACCTAACGGGCGAGCAATGGGCAGCAGTCAAGGATGCCTGGAAAGGTTGCGCCTATTGCGGTGCGACTGACGGCCCGTTGCAGCGCGACTGTGTCATGGCGATCTCTCGAGGCGGGCGGTACACGGTAGACAACGTCGTACCCGCCTGCGCTGCCTGCAACGCGAGCAAATGCAATGACGAGGTCACCGGCTGGATGCGTCGAAAGCGGCTCGATGAGCGCCTATTCCTGACGCGATTTATTGAAATCCGCGCGGCGTTCGCCGTGCAGGCGCCGCCAGACGCTCACGAGCGTGCGCAAAATGTCCGCAGTTGACGGCGTGTCGCCTGCAGACACGCACGTTCGCGGGGTGTCGGCTAGGCCGGGGTGACGCCGGCGCTCATCACGCGCACCGCGCTGATCAGGCCGGCCATCAGGTTGCCGTAGTTGAAGGACGCCGCGGCGGCCTTCACTCCGAGCGGAGCGGACTCCTCGATGCCGCGGCCCTGCACGTCGGACCCGTACACCACCTCGATGGCCTTCTGGTCCGGCGACACCGCCAGCAGCACCGCGTTGTTCGGCGTGGGCACGTCGGCCAGGATGTCGCGCGCGGTCGCGGCCGTGTCGGCGCCGAGATCGCCGATGTACACCGCGAAGCGGGCCTTGGCCGCCCGCGACCCGTACTTCAACGCGTCGTCGAGCCGCACCAGATCCTTGACCGGGAACGGGTAGGTGACCGAAACGTCGCCGGGCTCGGTGACACCGGAGACCCGGCCGCTCGAGGTGACGACGAATCCGTCGGGCAGTTCGAGTCGGGTACCGCGCGTCGCGACTTCACCACTTGCCACTTGCGCCGCCTCCTATGGTCAACGGGTGCGCATGGCCGTGCGCATGATCAGCGGGCTCGTCGGCCGCCCACAGGATCGGTGCATGCGTCCACTTGTCGTTGTCGGACATCTTGTAGGTCTCCGGGTGCGGGCCCTTGCGGTGCTTGCCGACGCCCCAGATCAGCGCGATCAAGACCAACGCGATTGCCAGCGGCACCCCGCCGAGTAGCGAATGGGTAAGTGCGATGCTCACGAGCAAACCGTAGCGCAGCAGTCAGCTACGCCGCGCCCTCACCCAGATATCGCACCCATGCGGGATCGAGTTCCTTGACCGTCGACAGCAGTCGCCAGTGCTGACCCTTCGGACGGGTCGGCGTCGAACGCAGCGTCCAGCCCAGCTCGGCCAGCAGCCGATCGGCCTTGCGGTGGTTGCAGGTCGAGCATGCGGCCACGCAGTTCTCCCACGTGTGGTCGCCGCCGCGGCTGCGGGGCACCACGTGGTCGACGGTGTCGGCCTTGCTGCCGCAGTAGGCGCAACGGAAACGGTCGCGGTGCATGAGTGCGGCCCTGGTCATCGGGATGCGGGCCCGGTAGGGCACCCGCACGTAGGACCGCAGCCGGATCACCGACGGCACCACGATCGTCCGGCTGGCCGAGTGGATCACCGGCCCCGACGGATCGTCGTGCACGACGTCGGCCTTGCCACACATCAGCATGACCACCGCGCGGCGCATGGGCAGCGCGGTCAGCGGTTCGTACGTCGAGTTCAGCAGTAAGACCCGACGACGGCCCCAGAACGAGCCGTCACGGGAGGCGGTTGAGGGAAGGGTGTCGACGCTGTGCAGCAGCGTCGGGTGCGCGGCCCCGGATAAGCCCGCCGCGACCCCGGAATGCCGGTGGCCGCGGCTCGTCTTGCGATGCGCCATTCGTCCTCCGCCCGACAGTCCACCATGGATTGGGGTCGATCGCATAGTGAATAGGCCCGTGTCCGCAGGTCATCAGAATGAACTTCACATGACATCACCCGCAGACCGACGCGCCCGGAGCGGCCGTGAACGATCGGGGACAATGGGTCTCGTGACTCAGGCGCAGCGATCGTTCTACGACGAAGTGGGTGGCCACGACACGTTCCACGCGATCGTGTCGCGGTTCTACGCGCTGGTCCGGGAGGACGAGATCCTGCGTCCGCTCTACCCCGACGACGATCTGGATGCCGCCGAGGAGCGGTTGCGGATGTTCCTCGAGCAGTACTGGGGCGGCCCCCGCACATACTCCGACCAGCGTGGACATCCGCGGCTGCGGATGCGCCACAGCCCGTTCAAGATCGGCTTCATCGAGCGCGACGCGTGGCTGCGGTGCATGCACACCGCGGTCGCCTCCATCGACTCCGAAACCCTCGACGACGCGCACCGCGAGGAGCTGTTGGCCTACCTCGAAATGGCCGCGCAGTCGATGGTCAACTCACCGTTTTAGGCTGCTGTCGTGACTGACCTCAACGCCGGGCCGTGGTGGTCTCGTGCCGTGTTCTACCAGGTGTATCCGCGCTCGTTCTGCGACGCCAGCGGCGACGGCGTCGGTGACCTCGACGGAGTGGCCTCGCGGCTGGACTACCTCGAGACGCTAGGAGTCGACGCGATCTGGCTCAACCCGGTGATGGTGTCGCCGATGGCCGATCACGGCTATGACGTGTCCGACCCGCGCGACGTCGACGCCCTGTTCGGCGGGATGGCGGCGCTGGACCGGTTGATCGAGGCCGCCCACGCCCGGGGCATCAAGGTGACGATGGATCTGGTGCCCAACCACACCAGCTCGGCGCACCCGTGGTTTCAGGCCGCGCTGTCGGCGGGCCCGGGCACCGATGCCCGCGACCGCTACATCTTCCGCGACGGCACCGGGCCCGGCGGGTTGCATCCGCCCAACAACTGGGTGTCGATCTTCGGCGGGCCGGCGTGGACGCGCGTAACCGAACCCGACGGCAATCCAGGCCAGTACTACCTTCATCTGTTCGACGCCGAGCAGCCCGACCTCAACTGGGAGAACCGCGAGGTCTACGACGACCTCGAGAAGACTCTGCGGTTCTGGCTGGAACGCGGCGTCGACGGGTTCCGCATCGACGTCGCGCACGGCATGTCCAAGCCGCCAGGGCTGCCCGATATGGAGGTCATCAAGGCCGAGGTGCTCCTCGCCGACATGGACAACGACCCCCGGTTCAATCACGACGGCGTGCACGACATCCATCGCCACATCCGCACCGTGCTCAACGACTACCCGCATGCGGTCGCGATTGGCGAGGTGTGGGTGTACGACAACGAACAGTTCTCCCGGTATCTGCGGCCCGACGAGCTGCACCTCGGCTTCAATTTCCGGCTGCTGCGAGCCGATTTCGACGCCGCCGACATCCAGGGTGCGGTGGAGAACTCGTTGGCCGCTGCGGCGATCGAGAAGGCGACGCCGACGTGGACGCTGTCCAACCACGACGTCGACCGCGATGTCACCCGCTATGGCGGCGGCAGCGTCGGCCTGGCCCGCGCGTGGGCGATGGCGCTGGTGATGCTCGCGCTTCCTGGCGCGGTGTTCATCTACAACGGCGAAGAACTCGGCCTTGCCAACGTCGAGCTGCCCGACGAGGCGTTGCGCGACCCAGTGTGGGAACGCTCCGGGCACACCCGACGCGGGCGCGACGGGTCGCGGGTGCCCATCCCATGGGAAGGTGACGCTCCCCCGTTCGGCTTCTCGACCAACCCCGACACCTGGCTGCCGCTCCCACCGGAGTGGTCGTCGCTGACCGTCGAGCAGCAGCTGCGCGACCCCGATTCCACGCTGTCGTTCTACCGCGAGGCGCTCCGATTGCGGCACACCCGAAGCGAATTCGGCGGCTCCGAAGTGGAGTGGCTCGATGCACCCGACGACGCGCTGGTGTTCCGGGTCAGCGGCGGACTGGTGTGCGCGCTGAACGCGGGCAAGCGGCCGATGACATTGCCCGCCGGTGAGGTGCTGCTGGCCAGCGGCACGCTGGTCGACGGCAGGCTGCCGCCGAACACCGCCGCCTGGCTGGTCTAGCTCCTCGATTTCTCCTCGCGAGCGTGCGTGTCTGCAGCCGACACGCCGACAAGAAACACGAGTTTTCGCACGCTCGTCGAAATGTTCGCCGAGGCGAATGCCATTGCGCATCAGGCGACGACGCCAATTCATCATTGACGAGCGTGCGTGAAGTCATGCCGACAAACGGCGTGTCGGCTGCAGACACGCACGCTCGCGGGGTAGGGGCTAGCGCAAGACCAGAGCGGGGTCGCCGCGGCGCCGGTACACCGAGCCGAAGCGCGCGTCGATACGCAGCCATGCCGGCAGTGCGCGGACTCGCACGATCTCGTCGGCGGCAACCGTCTGCGGATCCAGACCCATCCCCTCACTTGCCGCCGATGACTGCGGCAGGAAACCCATTGCCGTCAAGGCGAATACACAGCGCATCGGGATGTCGACATCGCCGTGTGGTGAGCTGACCGCCAGCACCTCCTGGTCCAGCAGCGACACCGGCGGGCCGTGCGAGCTGCCGTGCTCCTTCGCCAGTGCGACACCGCGCTGGGCCAGATCGAGAACCACGCGTGCGGGCACATCGTCGATGTGGACGAAGCCGGAATCGGGCGGCAGCGCACCTCGCCATGCCGAGTCCATCGGAAACCCGGGGTCCACATAGCCGCCGCGGTCCATCGCCGCCAAGCCCTGGGTGAGCGCGTCGGCGCCCGCGGACAGGTCGGCCGGCCGCACCCGGCCCGCGACCACCCGGCTGGCCAGCACGTCGAAACCCGTTGCGACCCAGGCCACCACCAATCCGCCGGGACGTTCGCGCAGCCGGATGACGGCGGCGTCGTCGACCCGCACCGCCCGTTCGACAAAGGTGGTGAGATCCTCGCGGTGGGTGGCGTCCTCCAGCCAGATGCCCCGCTCGGGACTGCTCATCGCGTCCAGCGCTGCAGATATTCTTGTTGCTCCGGCGAAAGACGCTGCAGCCGCCGCTCTTTGATGTGGACCGCGGCCAGCTGTGTTTCGGCGATCACCGCCGGCTTGGAGTCTGCGGGCTTGTTCACCGAACGCACCTCGTAGCCGATCGTGAAGTCGACGGCACGCACCCGCTTCGACCACATCGTCACCTGCAGCGGCGAATCCCTCAGCCGCAGTTGGCCCTTGTAGAGGATCTTGACTTCGTGGATCAGCAACCCGATGTCCTCGATGACGGCCTCGAACGGCTCACGCAGGAACGGGATTCGGGCCTCTTCGAGAATCGTGACCATGGTGGCATGGTTGATGTGCTGATACATGTCGATGTCCGACCACCGAACAGGAACTGAGGCTACGAATCCGTGTCACCCGGATTTCCCCGTTCCACTCGTCCGCGTCATGCTGCGGATCTGGCGCGCCGCGACCGACAGCGTCGCGAGGTCACGCTCGTCGGACTCATAGATCTCGTCGAGCGTCCGCCGTGCCCGCTTCACGCGAGACCCGTTGATCAGCTCCCACTCCCCGATCTTCTCCTCGCCGCGCTCCTCTGGCTCACCGACGGCGAGCACGTCGAAGCACAGCGACCGCAGCGATCCGTAGATGTCATCACGAATGGCCAACCGCGCCAACGAATGCCAGCGGTCGTCGCGCGGCAGCCCGGACACCGCGGTCAACAGCCCGTCGGTGCCGAGGAAATCCATCAGCGCGAAGTACGTATCGGCGACTTCAGCCGGTTCACGGTCGACGATGTCGGCGATGTCGATGATGTCGAGCAGGCTGTACTGGTACAGGCCGGACGCCACGACGTACGCGAGGTCGTCCGGCACACCACTCGACGTGAACTGCCCGACCTCCTTCTCGACGATCGCGCGGTCGTCTCCGCGCAGCCACTCCCTCATCCGCGGCGTCAGCTCGGCGACCTTCTTGGCGAAGCGGTTGATCTCGGCGCCGACGGCCAGCGGCTGTGGGCGATAGTTGAGCAGCCAGCGGCCGGCACGGTCGATCTGCCTGCGCAGATCCAGTGTGAGCCGGTCCGACACGTTGACCGGTATGCCGGCGGAACGGATCGATCGCCACACCTCCTCGACGCGGAAGATCGCGTCGGTGGCGACATAGGAGCGCACCGCGTCCACCGGCCCGACCCCGACGTCCTCCATCACGCGGTACACGTAGGTGATGCCCGCGGCGTCGACGACGTCGTTGACGAGCATCGTGGTGACGATCTCGCGCCGCAGCTGATGCGACCGGATCTCGCTGCTGAATTCGTTGCGCAGCCGCGTCGGGAAGTATCGCGGCAGCCGCGACGCGAAAACCTCTTGGTCTGGCAGGTCGCTGGCCAGCATCTGATCCTTGAGGTCCAGCTTGACGTGTGCCATCAGAGTCGCGAGTTCCGGTGAGGAGAGGCCGAGTCCCGTTTCGGCTCGCCGCCGGATCTCCTTCTCCGACGGCAGCGCCTCGAGTTCGCGGTTCAGCCCGTGCTCGGCCTCGAGGTCCTTGATCTGTCGGGCGTGCACCGACAGCAGGCTGGCCGCATTTGCCCGGCTGATGCCCATCAGGTCGTTCTGGTCTTTGTTGTCGATGAGCACCAGCTCGCCGACCTCATCGGTCATGGACAACAGCAGATCGGTCCGGTCTTCGGGCCGCACCTTGCCGGTGCTCACCAGCGCGTCGATGAGGATCTTGATGTTGACCTCGTGGTCGGAGCAGTCCACCCCGGCGGAGTTGTCGAGCGCGTCGGTGTTGATGCGGCCGCCGGCGAGGTCGAACTCGACGCGGCCGAGCGACGTGACACCCAGGTTGCCGCCCTCGCCGACCACCTTGGCGCGCACCTGGTTTCCGTTCACCCTGATCATGTCGTTGGCACGGTCGCCGACATCGGCATCGGACTCCGTCTCGGCCTTGATGTAGGTGCCGATGCCGCCGTTGAACAGCAGATCCACCGGCGCCTTCAGGATCCTGCGCAGCAGGTCAGGCGGCGGCAGCTCGGTGACGCCGTCGTCGATGCCGAGCGCGGCGCGGACCTGCGAGCTGATCGGGATCGACTTCTGCTCGCGGCTGTAAACCCCTCCGCCCTCGCTGATGAGCGACTTGTCGTAGTCGTCCCAACTCGACCGCGGCAGCTCGAACATGCGCTGGCGCTCCGCCCATGACGTCGCCGCATCGGGGTTCGGGTCGAGGAAGACGTGACGATGGTCGAACGCGGCCACCAGCCGAATGTGTTGGGACAGCAGCATTCCGTTGCCGAACACGTCACCGCCCATGTCCCCGATACCGACGACGGTGAAGTCCTCGGCCTGGGTGTCCACGCCCATTTCGCGGAAGTGGCGCTTGACGCTTTCCCACGCTCCCTTGGCCGTGATGCCCATCGCCTTGTGGTCGTAACCGACCGAACCGCCGGAGGCGAATGCGTCGCCGAGCCAGAAGCCGTAGGACTTCGCGACCTCGTTGGCGATGTCGGAGAACGTCGCGGTCCCCTTGTCAGCAGCCACCACGAGGTACGCGTCGTCACCGTCGCGGCGCGCGACGTCGCGGGGCGTGACGACCTTGCCGGTGGGCTGGTCGACATTGTCGGTCACGTCGAGCAGTCCCGAGATGAACAGCTTGTAGCAGGCGATGCCCTCGGTGCGCTGGGCGTCGCGGTCGACGGCGACGTCGCCGGTGGGCCGTGGGGGGTGCTTGACGACGAATCCGCCCTTGGCGCCGACGGGCACGATGACGGCGTTCTTCACGGCCTGCGCCTTGACCAGGCCGAGGACCTCGGTGCGGAAGTCCTCCCGTCGATCCGACCACCTCAGCCCGCCCCGGGCGACGAAGCCGAAGCGCAGATGCACTCCCTCGACGCGTGGCGAGTACACGAAGATCTCGAACTTCGGCCGCGGCAACGGTAGCTCGTCGATCAGCTGAGAATCCAGCTTGATCGAGAGCACGTTCTGCGCACGGGCCGAAACCTGGCTGCTGACAAAGTAGTTCGTCCGCAGCGTGGCCTGGATCATCGATGCGAAACCGCGCAACACGCGGTCGGTGTCCAAACTTGTCAGCGCGTCGATGTCGGCGGCCACGGATGCGGCCGCGGCCTGCGCGGCGCGCCGGTCGGGGTCGGCTGCGGGATCAAACATGGCTTCGAAGAGCTCGACCAGCGACCGCGAGGTGCCGGGGTTGCCGTTGAGTACCGCCTCGATGTGAGACTGGCTGTAGGGAAAGCCTGCCTGCCGCAAGTACTTCGCATACGTGCGCAGAATCGCGACCTGCTGCCACGTCAGACTGGCGCGCAGCACCAGCTCGTTGAACCGGTCGATCTCGGCGCGGCCGTGCCAGATCGCGGTGACCGCATCGGCGAACCGCATGGCGGTGGCGTCGCGTTCGGGTCCTTCGGACTCCTCGGGGATGTCGCTCAGCACTGAGATCTTGAACTGGTAGATCCACACGGGTAGCCCGTCGGGACGGGTGACCGTGAACGGCCGCTCTTCGAGCACGATCACACCCATGGACTGAAGCATCGGCAGCAGCTCGCTCAACGACGCCGATCGTCCGCCCAGATACCAGGTCAGCTGGGCGGTGCCGTGCTTTCCTTCACCGGAGAACACCAGCTTGACCGAATTGTCCTGCAGGCCTTCGATGATCGCGATGTCGTTGATCGCGTCGTCGGGTGTGACGGCCTGCTTGTACACCTCGGGGAAGGCCGTCGAATAGTGTTCGGCCTTGGCCTGGTCGATCGAACCGGTTCGCACCGCACCGATCAGCCGGTCGCCCCAGGTGCGTGCCGCCTCGGTCAGCAGGTCCTGGATGCGCGTCTCGTTGGTCAGCGAGACGTCGATGTCTCCAGGCCGCGAGCCATCAGGCATCCGTACCGTGAAATGCACTACCGCCCAAGGGGATTCGCTTACTCTGGCGGCGTATTCGATGCTCTCGCCGCCAAGCTCGCGGACCAGGATGTCCTGCATCTCGAGCCGGACGGCCGTGGTGTAGCGGTCGCGCGGCAGATACACCAGGCACGAAACGAAGTGTGCGAGCTGGTCGGCACGCAGGAACAACAACGCGCGGCGCCGCGAGCCGAGGTCCACCACGGCCATCGCCATGTCCAGCAGCTCGCGCGAACTGAGCGCGAAGAGCTCCGAACGCGGAATGGTCTGGATGATGTCGAGCAGCAGCTGCGCCGGATGGCTCGGATCCCGTTGCGCCAACGCGAGCGCCTCGTTGACCCGACGCGAGATCAGCGGAATGTCGGTCACATTGGCGTTCATCGCGGCGACGGTGAACAGCCCGACGAAGCGATGCTCGACCGCCTGCCGACCGGGGTGCTCGCGGATGACGACGATGTAGGGGTAGGTGCCGTAGCGAAGAAAACTGGGAATCGTGGCCTGTGCCAGCACCAGCAGGTCGTCGCTGTCGGTGAGCTGCGGAAGGATCTCCTGCCGATGCCGCAGTACGCCGAGGCGACTCTGCGGGTCGACCGTCGACCGCCCACCACTCACCGGACAACGCTGATAGCCCAGCAGCACGAAATTCCCGTCGGCAAGCCAGCGCAGCAGGGCCGCGACGTCTCGACGGTCCGGACCGGGGAATCGACCCTGCGGGTCGGTGTCGAGTTCGTTGGCCAAACCGAGCAGAGTCCCGGTCAACGCGCGCGAGTCGAGCGCCACCTGGCGCGCGTCTGCCAGCACGCTCGGCAGCAGGCGCTCGACATCCGCCAGCACCCTGGGGTCGATGGAGTCGCCGAGCTGAATGTGGATCCACGCCTCGTCGATGCCGTCGTGGGTGTTGTCGCCTTCGGTGGCGGGTTGCATATCGAGCAGCTCGCCGCTCGGGCCGCGCCGCACCCGCAGTACCGGGTTCATGATCGACTTGTAGGCCACCCCGAGCCGGTGCAGCAGCACCGTCACGGAGTCCATCAGCATGCTCGCGTAATCGGTGACGATCTGAATCGCGGGCCCGAAGCCGCCGGGATCGTCCTTCGGATAGATCTGGACGCGGGTTTCGCCGAACCGACGCTCCTTGCCCAGCTGATAGTGCGCGGCCAGCAACTCCGGCGACATCAGTCTGCCCGCCGCCGACATGTCCATCGGGCCGGTCATCGTATCGACGGCCGGCGCATCGCCGTGCGGCCCGTGATAGGTCGCGATGTAGGCCCTGCCGAGTTTGTCCAGAGTTGCTGGGGCGACCATCATCCGTTCGGTTTGCCCGTCGGGGGCCATTCCCGGGCCGCGCCGCTCCCGCCCTCCGATAGCCCCCGGTCCTGGATTGACCGCCATGACGCTCGCTCCTGACTCACACCTGCGCACCGGCACTGGTACGCAGGTGCGACCCTAGTCTTTCCCGGTGCCGCAGCGCTCGCACCCTGCCGGATCAGTCGCGCGTGAGCCGACGGTGTGTGACCCTGTGCGGGCGGGCCGCTTCGGCGCCCATTCGTTCCACTTTGTTCTCCTCGTAGGCACCGAAGTTGCCTTCGAACCAGAACCACTTGGCCTCGTTGTCGTCGTCGCCCTCCCACGCGAGGATGTGCGTGCAGGTGCGGTCGAGGAACCAGCGATCGTGCGAGATGACCACCGCGCACCCGGGGAACTGGTCCAACGCATTCTCCAGTGAGCTGAGCGTCTCGACGTCGAGGTCGTTGGTTGGCTCATCGAGCAGGATCAGGTTGCCGCCCTCCTTGAGGGTGAGCGCCAGATTGAGCCGGTTGCGCTCGCCGCCGGACAGCACGCCCGCCGGTTTCTGCTGGTCGGGTCCCTTGAAGCCGAAGGCTGACACATAGGCGCGCGACGGGATCTCGTTCTGGCCGACCTCGATGTAGTCGAGCTTGTCGGAGACGACCTCCCACACTGTTTTCTTGGGGTCGATGCCTGCGCGCGACTGGTCGACGTAGCTGAGCTTGACCGTCTCGCCGACCTTCACCGTGCCGCTATCGGGCTGCTCGAGGCCGACGATCGTCTTGAACAGCGTGGTCTTGCCGACGCCGTTGGGTCCGATCACGCCGACGATGCCGTTGCGGGGCAGCGTGAAGGACAGGTCCTTGATAAGCGTCCGACCCTCGAAACCCTTGTCGAGATGTTCGACCTCGACGACGACGCTGCCCAGGCGGGGGCCGACCGGTATCTGGATCTCCTCGAAGTCGAGCTTTCGCGTCTTCTCGGCTTCGGTCGCCATCTCCTCGTAGCGCTGCAGCCGGGCCCTGCTCTTGGCCTGCCGGGCCTTGGCGCCCGATCGCACCCAGGCCAGCTCCTCCTGGAGCCGCTTCTGCAGCTTGGCGTCCTTGCGGCCCTGGACGGCGACGCGCTCGGCCTTCTTCTCCAGGTACGTCGAGTAGTTGCCCTCGTACGGGTACGCGCGGCCGCGGTCGAGTTCGAGGATCCACTCCGCGACGTTGTCGAGGAAGTACCGGTCGTGCGTGACGGCCAGGATCGCGCCCTTGTACTCGGCGAGGTGTTGCTCGAGCCACTGCACGCTCTCGGCGTCCAGGTGGTTGGTGGGCTCGTCGAGCAGCAGGAGGTCGGGCTTGGACAGCAGCAGCTTGCACAGCGCCACCCGGCGCCGCTCGCCGCCGGACAGGTGGGTGACCGGCTCGTCGGGCGGCGGGCAGCGCAGCGCGTCCATCGCCTGCTCGAGCTGCGAGTCGATATCCCACGCGTCGGCGGCGTCGAGCTCCTCCTGTAGGTGGCCCATCTCCTCCATCAGTTCGTCGGTGTAGTCGGTCGCCATCTGCTCGGCCACCTCGTTGTACCGGTTGAGCTTGCCCTTGATCGCCACGCCGTCCTCGACGTTCTCGCGAACCGTCTTGGTCTCGTCGAGGTGCGGCTCCTGCTCGAGGATCCCGACCGTGGCGCCGGGCTGGATGAACGCGTCGCCGTTATTGGGCTGGTCGATGCCAGCCATGATGCGCAGGACGCTCGACTTGCCTGCCCCGTTTGGACCGACCACGCCGATCTTCGCACCGGGAAGGAAGTTCAAGGTGACGTCGTCAAGGATGACCTTGTCGCCGTGGGCCTTGCGGACCTTCCGCATCGTGTAGATGAAATCGGCCATTGGTGTACTAATGCCTCTCTGGTCTCGGTATTACTCGCGAACCATCCTAGGGGTGGATCACGGCAGGCCTGACCGCGCCGTCGGCGCCTCGGCCCGCTCACGCCGAGACCGGCAGCGCCTTGGTGTCGATGCTCTGGTCCGACTCGCCGTCCTCGGCGTCGCCTTCCGAGGCGGCGTCCTTGGCTTCGACAGCTTTCGGCCGGTCGACGGCTGCGATGCTTCGCGCCAGATCCGGCCCCACCGCGGTGGCCCGCACTTCCAGCGATGAACGACGGTTGCCTTCGCGGTCGTCGTACTCGCTGGTGTACACGAATCCAACAACGATGACCGGGTCACCCTTCCCGAGCGACGCGCCGACGCCCTTCACCAGCCTGTTGCCCCAGCAGTTGACCGACACATACAACGAGTTGCCGGGTTCCCAACTGCCCTCCGCGGTGCGCCGCCGCGAATTGCTGGCCACCCGAAATTTGTAGACCGATTGATCGCCGACCCGCCGCAGGATCGGATCGGTGATGACCGTGCCGACGATGTGAATTGGTGTCTCGAACATTGTTGATCCCTTCGATTCGTGTGATTGAGACACCGCCATTGACCCGCCCGACGCCGACACGGCCGCACTGCGGGACCGCGAGCGGCCGCATGCTGTGGATGAATCGCGGACTGTGGATGGCCGCCGTAGGTTGGACAGCCATGACGGACTACCTCGAGCTGGTGGTGTTCGGTGCACACCTGCGCGGCGGACCGCTGTCTCACCAACTCACGGACCTCGGTGCGCAGTGGGCCGGCGAAATCTTCACGGCGCCGCGCTACCGGATGTCGGTGCTGGCGACGGTGCCGCCCAAGCCGGCGATCACGCGTGTGCTTGGTGCCGAAGGTGCCTCACTGATGGGTCACCGGTGGCTACTCTCCCCTGCCGCGCTGGGCCTGTTTCTCGACGCGTTGCCCGCGCCGATGCAGCTCGGCAAGGTCGAATTCGACGACGGCACATGGCGAACCGCGTTCGGATGCGACAGCTCCGCGGCGACGGGCAAGGACATCAGCTCGTACGGCAGCTGGCCCGCGGCGATCTCGGCGGGCGCCGTCTAGCCCGCGAAACGGAATTCCAGCAGGCCGCACTTCTTCTGCTGGAATTCCGTTTCGCGGCAGAAGCGTTAGCGGGCATCCCGTTTGGCGAGGTGGGCAAGCATCGCGTTGTAGGCGGCCAACTCCGCGTCGTCGTCGCGGTCGGCGGCCCGGTCGAGCCGCTTGGCGGTGCGCCTGTCGCTGCGCGTCCATTGCACGAGCAACGCGATCATCACGACGACTAGTGGGATTTCTCCTGCCGCCCAAGCGATTCCGCCGCCCAACCGCTGATCGCCGAGTAGGTCGGTGTGCCAGTAGAGCTGCAGAGACTTGTAGAAGCTCTCCCCCAGCACGCTCTTCGTGCTCATCAGCACCACTCCGAAGAACGCGTGCAGCGGCAGCGACGCGAACACCATCGCCACCTTGCCGAGCGGCGGTATCGGACGCGGGGTGGGGTCGACACCGATGACCACCCAGTAGAACAGGTATCCGCTGAGCAGGAAGTGCAGATTCATCGCGAGATGCGCCGCGTGGGTGCCGACCGCGGCGTCGAAGATCCCGCCGAAGTACAGGCCGTAGAAGCCTGCGACGAACAACACCGTCGCAACGATCGGGTTGGTCAGGAACTGCGACACTCGCGAATGCAGTGCCCCCAGAAGCCATTCGCGCGGACCCGGTGGATCGCCCTTCCCTGCGGTCGGCAGCGCCCGCAGTGCCAGCGTCACAGGGGCGCCGAGGACCAGCAGGACCGGTGTGAGCATCGACAACAGCATGTGCGCGACCATGTGCATGCTGAACATCGCGGGCATGTACCGGCCCACGCCCGACGACGTCGCGAACAGCAGCACCAGGCAGCCGAGCAGCCACGCCACCGTCCGGCCCATCGGCCACGTATCACCGCGGCGCCGCAGCCGTCGCACCCCGGCCAGATACAGCACCGCCATGACGATCGCCGCGGTCCCGAAAACGAGGTCGAAACGCCAGTCGAACAGCACCCGCGCCACCGTCGGCGGCCCCGCGAAGTCGTAGCCGATCTCGATGGCGGGGATCGACGGATTGAAGACCGGCGGCGGTGGCGGCGGGGTCCGGCTCAGCGCGACGGCCACCCCGAACGTCAGACCGAAGACCACCGCCTCGATCAGCGCCAACCTGATCAACGGGCCACGGGCATCGGGGTCGGCCTGCAGTGCGGCGACGCCGCTGCGGCGCTGACGCCAGCCGATGGCGCCGAGTGAACACAGCGCGACGGCCTTGGCGATCACCAAGAAGCCGTAGCCACCGTCGAACAATTCGCTCGGGCGGATGCGCACCAACGCGTTGACGAGGCCACTGAGCGCCATCGCGACGAAGCACCACACCGCGACGGCGGAGAAGCGACGTGCCGCTAGATCGGCATGCCCGCCGCCGCGCAACGCGTGAACAAGCAGTGCCAGCAGACCGCCGGCCCACAGCGCGGCGGCGATCAAGTGGATCAGCAGGCTGTTGGTGGCCAGGTCGTGTGAACCGCCCGACGACGAGTGCCCGGTCAGCGCGAGCGGAAGAAGCGTGATCAGCGAGCCGGCGAACAGCAGAGGCGTCGAAGCCCAGCGCAGCACCGGGATGCTCGCGACGGTGACGATCGCCGCGAGGAACGCCGTCCACCGCCATGCGCCTGCGGTTTCGACCAGGCTCGCAACCGACCAGATGGCCGACGGGCTGAGCCGCGACGACAGCGGCTGACCTGTGACGTCCGAAACGGTCAGCGGCACCAGCAGCGCCGCGCACACCGTCCAGATCGCCGATGCGGCGGTCCCGACGCGCAAGGCCCGATAGCCGTCGGCGTCCAGCACCCCCGTCGGCTGCGGCGGCACCAGGAATGCCGCGAACATGAACGACCCGACGGCGACCACACCGGCGATCTCGCCCGCGGCCCGCACGAACGGCAGCCCGTAGGTGGTGACCGGGCCCGGATCGGGCAACCCGGTGGCGATCAACGCGTCGGCCAGCGTCAGCCCACCGATGCCTGCCGCGGTCACACCGGCAAGCAGCGCGACCCCGAACAGCACAGGCCAGACGGCGCGATTCATGCAACCAGCGTATGGCTAGCCAACAGGTGTAAGCCGGAAGGTCGTCACTCGGACGCCTCGCGCAGCGCGCGCCGTTCCATCTCGCGGACATAGAACTGCTCGCGCGAGATCCGCTCGATCTTGTCCATGTCGCGCAGCACGTCGCGGAGTTCGTCGCGGAACGCGGTTCGCCGCTCGACGAGATCCGCCGCTGGCTCCAGCAGATGCTGGTCGGCGGCCACCTGACGGGCGGTGGCGAACAGCAACGCCGACACCGCTTCGGTGCTGCGGATCCTGTTCTGCGCGACGTACTGGTTGCCGACCCCCAACGCCTTCTTCGTCAGGTCCTTCTCGTCGATCTCTGCGGGTGCGTCGCGCAGCACGTCGGCCACGATCTCGTAGGCCTCGAAGTACGGCCGCAGCACGGCGGGCCCGATCAACGGTCGTTTGGCCCGCAGGATGGCGTCGAGTTCGTCACCGCCTGCGGCAACATTCGCTTCCCAATCCTCGTGCCACGACAGTTCCTCGGCGAGATGCTCGCGGAACGCCGCCGAGTCCGCGAAGTAGAAGTCGAACTTGAGTAGGTCACGCAACCGCATCGCCTGACTCCAGAACGCCTCCAACCGATCTCCCTCGGCCCGCGCGGCGTAGGCGAGTGCCAGCTCGACGATCGCGGTCTCCAGGAACGCGTCGATCACGGTGTTGCGGTAGAACGCGGCCTCGTGCTCGTGTTCCGGCGCGATCCGCCATACCGGTTCACGTCCACCGTCGACGCAGGTGACCGGGTGGCCATTGGACAATGCATCCAGTGCCGCCCTGACGCCGTCGGCCGTCCGCAGTCGCAGCACGCTGTTGGTGACCGGAGTCTGCTTGCGTTCGAGGTAGTCGAGGGAGTCCTGCAGCGTGTGATGCAGCTGGTCGAGCGTCAACGCGGTGCCACGCGTGGTCAGCAGCAGCGCCGACACCAGCCCGCTGGCGTTCACCGGAGTCGCCCGAAGGATCCGCCAGGACACCTCGATCGCCATCTTCTGCATCGCAAGGCGTTTTGCCGCTTCGTCTTTCGAGATCGGTCCGCCCGGTTCGCCCAAGTACTCCCGCATCGACACGGCCTCGGGGAAGCGGACGTAGATCTTGCCGTAGTTTCGCTCCCCCTGCGCCTTGATGAAGTTGTACAGCCAGGACAGGCCCTCGGGCGTCTTCTCGCCGCCGCGTGCGTATGCGGCGTACTCGGCGGTCTCGTGCAGCTGGTCAAAGCTGATGGACACCGGCTGGAGAAGGATGTCCTCGCTGCGCCCCTCGAGGTAGGCGTCGGCGACGTAGCTCATCAGACCGAGCTTGGGCGGCAACATCTTTCCGGTCCGCGACCGCGTGCCCTCGATGGACCAGCTGAGGTTGAACCGCTTCTGCACGATGTAGCCGACGAACTGCCGCAGCACGTATTTGTACAGCGGGTCGTCGAGCTTGCGCCGGATGAAGATGACGCCGGAGCGACGCATCAGCGGACCCATGAAACCGAAAGACAGGTTGATGCCCGCGAACGTGTGTACCGGCGGTAGTCGGTTCTCCTGCATCGCCACCGGCACGATCACACCGTCGAGATAGGAACGGTGCGAGAACAGCAGCACCGCAGGGTGTGTCTCCAATGCGTGCCGCATCGACTCGATCTCGGCGCGGTCGTAGTCGATGTTCGGGTCGAAGCCGCGACTGAAGATGGCCCGCCCCAGCGACGGGATCAGGTCGACGGAGAACCGGCTCCACCCGGTGGAGAGCTCGTCGAGCATCTCGCCGGCCTTCTCGAGGGTGGCATCGGGTATCTTCTCGAGGCCCTCACGGAACCGGGCCGACGCCAGGATTTCCGGCTTGATCAACTGTGGTGATTTGTACTCGGGTCCCAGCAGTCGCAACTCGACCCGTTCGATGGCCAGGATTGCGCGACGAATCACGAAATGCGCCAAGTCGCGGGGGTTTTCGCCAACGGTGTTGTCGAGCCACTGCTGACGCAGCTCGGATACCTTCGCGGGCTCGCCCGCGACGACGCGGGCGCGAGAAGGATCCCGCTTGAGAATGCGCCGCTGAAGAATCTCCGGGGGCCGGTAGGTGTCGCGGCCGGAGATCAGCGCGACCACCTTCGAGCGGGTGGGCAGGCCGCCGGGTACCCAGAACACCCGCACCGGCACGACCGTGCGGTCCTCGTCGGCCTCCAGCTCCTGGACGAGCCCTGCCAGCACGCCCGGTGGCGGGTCACCGTCCGGAAGCTCGAGCACGTCGACCTTGGACTCGGGATGTTCGCGCCGCTGGCGTTGCAGCCAGTGGTTCAACAACTCTCGTTCGGCGGGTGACGACACCGAGGCCAGCACCAGCGCATCGTCGGCGGTGGAAAAGCTGGCCATCGGGTCGTCGGCAGTCACGACCGTCCCTTCTTGGCCGGTGCCTTCTTCGCCGTTGTTTTCTTGCCGGTCACCTTAGTCGCGGTCACCTTCTTCGCAGGTGCTTTCGTAGCGGGTGCTTTCTTCGCGGGTGCCTTCTTCGCCGTCGACTTCGGGCGCGCATAGGGCCCGATCTTCGGAACCTTCTCGTGCGGCCAGTTCTTCAGCGTGTCGAGGTAGAGCTGGCGCACCTCGGCAATGCGGTCCGACAGGTTCTGCGTGGTCCAGTCGTCGACGGGGATGGGTGGATATACCACCACGTCGACGGTTCCGGGGTTGAACGTCGTCGAGTCGCGGGCCGAGATGACCTCCGCATTGCGGATGACGATGGGCACGATCGGGATTCCCGCCGACATCGCGATTCGGAACGGGCCCTTCTTGAACGGGCCGACCTCGTTGGTGTCCAGCCGGGTTCCCTCGGGTGCGATCAGCACCGACAGCCCCTTGCGGGCAAGCTCCTCAACCTTTTTCAGGCCTTCCACCGCGGCCTTCGCGTTGTCCCGGTCGATGAAAGCAACGTCCATCACCTTGCCGAGCGTGCCGGCAATGGGATCGTTCTCCAGCTCCTTCTTGCCGACAGAGGTGAAGTTGGTTTCGATCAGCCTGCCCGCGATGATCGGGTCGACCTGATTGCGGTGATTGAAGATGAACACCGCGGGCCGCTTGGCCGTCAGGTTCTCCTTGCCGAGCAGGTTGATGTTCACGCCGGTGGCGATCAGTAGCGCGCGACCGAATGTCGCCGTGAAGAAGTTGACTCCGGTGCGTTTGTTGCGGGTCAGCAGGCCCAGCCCGACGGCGCCTGCGGCAATCGGCACCATCGACGCCACGCCCGCCACGGTGCGCAATTGCGACACCGGGTTGTTGCCGCTGCGGCTGGTGAACCGCAACACCGGCCAACCGCGTTTGGCCGCAACGGCTGCGAGCTTGCCCGCCGGGTTGGTGGGCCGCGGATTTCCGACCAGATACATCAACGCGACGTCTTCGTCGCCGTCTGCGTAGAAGTAGCTCTTCGCGAGGTCGACGCCGTTCTCGGCGGCGAAAGCCTGCACCGCCCTGGCCTTTCCGGGACCCCAGATGATCGGCGTCTGCACCTCACCGGTAATCAGGCCGTCGTCGTCGGTCTCGAACTTGTTGCTCAGCACGTTGCCGATGCCGAGAAACCTCGCGACGGGCTCGACTTGCACGGTCAACGCCGAGGAGCTGAGGACGACGGTATGGCCGCGATCCATGTGCGCACGCACAAGGTCGCGCATCTCCGGATAGATGCGGCTCGACGATCTTCTGCACGAACAGCCGCTCGGCGAGTTCGTCGATGTCGCCCAGCGAGTTGCCGCGCAGCATGCGGGCGCCCTTGCCGATCAGGTCTTCGAATTCGGACCGACCGAGCTGGTGGTTGAGTCCGGCCTGCACCATGCCGATGAACTCACCGACGCCCATCTGGCCGCGCCGCAACCGATCTTGGGTCATGATCACGCCGGTGAACCCGGCCACCAGCGTGCCGTCCAGGTCGAAGAACGCGCCCACCTTGGGACCCTGTGGGCTGGCCTCGATCTCGGCAACAGATCCGGGCAACCGCATGGTGCGGGGGTTGGCGCGTCGTGTCGTCTGGCGGTCTGCGGAGTCATTGGGCGCATTCCCATTCCGTGATGGAGGTGTCGGCTCGTCGGATTCCGGCGTGAATGACGCCGGGGTGGCACGCCCTTCGCCGCCGAGCGCCAGCACTTCGTCGAATCCGGCTTGCAGGCAGCGGGCCAAGAAATCCCCGTCTGTCACCGCGGCGCGGTCGTAGCGGGCGGTGACGGTGCACGTAGCCGGCTCGCGATACCAGCACCACCATCATCGCCACACCGGGCAGCGGACCAAGTCCGTACTGCCGCAGGATCTTCGCCCCCGCGATGAACGTGTCGCCCGGCGTAGACCGGTACGTTGCTGGCCTGCACATCGGAGTTCACGATCGATCCGGCCATCGCCCTCGAGCACCGCGTCCGGCAGCAGACTCAGCAGCGGCGCGATGGCACCGACCATGTTCATGGCGCGTTCGTCGCGCTTGCTGGGTCATCTGCGAGCGGATGCTCTTGATCCGCTTCTCGGGGTCGACGACGCCGATCGGCGCGGCGAGATTGACACCGGCGAACCGGTTTCCGCCCGCCGGGATCGTTGTCGGAACGCATGTTGACCGGGACCGCCATCGGCAACGTGTCGATCGGCACGCCCATGTGCTCGTGATACAGCCGAAGCGCGCCACACAGACCGGCCAGGTACGCGTCGTTGATCGATCCACCCGCGGCCTTGGCGGCCCGGTGCAGGTCGCCGAACGGGATGTCGATGGCGTCGCTGCGCGACGACAGGCTGCGCCGCCGCAGCAGCGGCGACGGGTCCGGCGACCGGCCCCATCACCCGGGCGCTCGACATCGCGTAGTCGACGACGCCGCTCACCGACGACACCGGGTCGCGGACCACTTGCCCGACCGCGTGCGCGGCGCCGACCGAGCGCGCCGCGAACACTGCCCGCGATCGGCGCCGGGCAGTCGGTTGAAGCCCTTCCCGCATCAGGTCGTTGGGCGACAGGTCTTGCGGAATCGGCATCGGGGGAACGGCGTCCTGCGGTGGGGTCGCGCTCCAGGTCGTAGATGTTGGCGAACATCTCGACCCCGCCGACGCCGTCGGTGACGGCGTGGCTGAGGTGCAGCATCATGGCCGCCCGACCGTCTGCCAGTCCCTCGACGAGGGTCGCCGTCCACAGCGGGCGGGAGATGTCCATCGGGGACTGCAGGGCGACCTCGGCGAGGTCGAGCACCTCACGCAGCGTGCCGGGCTCGGGCGACGCGTACGCGACGCACATGGAAGTCGAGGTTGAAGTCCGGGTCGATGACCCATCGCGGCGCGACGGTCGGCAGCGTGGGCATCACGACCTTCTGTCGCAGCCGCAACACCTTGCGCGAGGCGTTGTCGAACCTGGTGCGAAGCCGATGCCAGTCCGGGGTGGTGTCGAGGATCTCCACCGTCATGATCCCCGAGCGGGTGCGGGGGTTGGCTTCGCCGCGGTGCAGTAGCTGATCGACGGGGCTGAGTTCCTCCGGGTGAGTCCGGCAGCGTCCAATTCCGGCATGTCGCTCACCGCTGCGGCCACCCTGCCATCGTCGCTGTCCCTCCCGTGGGCTCTGATTTCCATCACCTACGCTAGTCCGCGGCCGAAACGGCGGAGGGGCTTTTTGTCGCTGTGCTGCAGCGGTGTTCCTCGATCCAGTCGCCGGACTTACGAACGGTTCACGAATGCGCTTTCGCAGAGCTCAGCGGGGAATTGTGCATACCAGCTCGCGGAATGCGACAACATCCACCGGTCCGCAAATTCGCTAGTGTGAGTGCGCTGCCCCCGTAGCTCAGCGGATAGAGCAACCGCCTTCTAAGCGGTCGGTCGCAGGTTCGAGTCCTGCCGGGGGCACTGCCGCTAGACCAAAGATGTGGCTTTCAAACCCGCCCTAGTGAACCTCGGTCGAGGTTTTTCGATGAGAGCTCGGCCGGACTGGCCGACCGGTCCTCGCGCCCCCAGCCACGTAACAACTCCAGTGCCGCGTCGATCGTGAACGGTCGGCTGTAGCAGTTCGGTCGACGTTAGTGTGCAGATATGGACGCGCTAGAGCCGGCCCACGGCGCGGTCGCTGGAAGGGGTGTCGCTGCGTCTCTGCTGGCGAATGTGTCCAGCCTGGCTGACGACATGCTGAGGTATTTAGTCGAGCGGATACCGGAGGTCGGCGGGGATGTCGAGCTTCGCGGCCTGACCCTGGGGTCGTGCTCGTCGAATCTCGAAGCGGCACTTTCGATGTTTCGTCATGGGATCGACGTAGCGGCGGCGGAGGCGCCGGTAACGGCGCTCGAACACGCCCGAGCAATGGCATCACGAGGGCACAGCGTCGATGTGATGCTGCGGTTCTATCGGTTGGGTCATGAGTACTTCACCGAGAAGCTTTCCGACTCGCTCACTGACTGGATCGACGACCCCACCGTCGCGCTGAGAACGTTTATCGATCTCGAGCGGTTCGGGTTTCGATACATCGACCGCATCTCCAGTCTGGTGGCTGCCGAGTACGTCGCTGAGCTCGACCGACGCCAGAACCAGGCAAGAGCCGAGCGCGACGATGTCGTGCGGGCACTGCTCGCTGGGGAACGTGTCGACACAGCTCGGGCGGAACGTGTGCTCAGCCACCGGCTTACCGGTCGGCAGATCGGTTTCGTGTGCTGGGTCGAGGACCGCGGCGTCGACCTTGAGGGATTCGCTAGGCGGGTTGGTAGGTATCTCGGGGCGGGTCACTCACTCGTCGTGGCGGACGGCCCACTCGCGGTATGGGGATGGGTATCGATCACGGGGGACGTGAGGACTTCGCTCACGGGCATGGCGACGGAGTTACCCGGCGAACGCGAAAACGTTCACATCGCGGTGGGCTCGCCCCATCCGGGGGCTGCGGGCTTTCGCACCTCCCACCTCGAGGCTCTACGCACTCGCCGGGTCATCGAACTGTCTGGGCGCGCGGCGCCATCGATCACTGAGTTCAGCGATGTTGCGTTGGTGGATGCCATCTCGCGCGACCTGGATGCGGCGAGGGCCTTCGTTGCCGCTCAGCTCGGCGATCTCGCACGGGACGACGCGAAAGCGCGCGGCGAGCGCGCCACCCTCCTGGCTGTTCTGGACGCGCAAGGGAGTCTGACGATGGCAGCACGCACCTTGGGAATCCACAAGAACACGGTCCTGCAAAGGGTGCGTCGTGCCGAAGAGCGCATGGGCCGGCCCGCAACGATCAAAGTCGCCGAACTGCACGCCGCCCTACTCGTGTGCGACGTGCTGGGGGCCTCGGTGTTGCGCGAGTCATAGCCTCACTGACAGGAGCCCGAGCGCGCCGGATGTGCTCACAGCACACCGGAGAGGGCTGAGAGGGCCTTGTTGACCGATACCGGCCGTTTGTAGGTTGGCCTCTCATCCCGAAGCGCGAAGGAGTCCGATGTTGACTACAACTCAACACTCCCAACCCCCAGCAGCGGCCTCGCAGCACGCCTTGCCTAATCCGGGCGAGCAGGTTCCGACGCTGTCCTGGCCGATAATCGGCATCTTCACATTCGCGCTTGCGCTCTTCGGCGCATCAACCTGGGCTGCCCTCACCGACACTTTGCCTGCCATCGCCACCATCGCCGCGAGCGCCGCAGCTATCTTCGTCCTGTTCACCGTGTTGCACGACGCCTCGCATTACTCGATCAGCTCACATCGCTGGGTCAACGTCGCCTTCGGTCGCGTGGCAATGTTCTTCGTCTCGCCGCTGATCTCATTCAAGTCTTTCGCGTTCATCCATATTGAGCACCACCGCAACACCAATGACGGCGGGTCCGATCCCGATCACTTCGTCAGTGCCGCGCCCTGGTGGCAGCTGCCCATCCGCTTCCCGGCAATGGACCTGCCATACATCAGTTTCTTGGTACGTAACCTACGCCGGCGCCCACGCGCCGAGATTCTCGAAACCGCGTTCTTGATGACCTTGTCGGTGACGGTGATCGTGTCGACCGCCTTCGCCGGACATCTGTGGACGCTCGCGCTGATCTACCTAATTCCCGAGCGGGTGGCGATGTTCGTGCTCGCTTGGTGGTTCGACTGGCTACCCCACCACGACCTGGAAGACACCCAACGCGAGAACCGCTATCGCGCGACCCGCAACCGCGTCGGCTCAGAGTGGATCCTGACTCCCCTGCTCTTGTCGCAGAACTATCACCTGGTCCACCACTTACACCCCTCCATCCCCTTCTACCGCTACGTCGCGGCCTGGCGACGCAATGAGGCCGCCTACCTCGAGCGCGACTCGGCAATAGGCACCGTCTTTGGGCAGCAGCTCGACGCCACGCAGTACCGCGAGTGGAAACGCCTCAACGGCAAACTAGCTGCACTGCTCCCAGTCCGAATGCCGCGGTCCTCCGCGGCGCGCCATGCCAGCACCCACCCGATCCCTGTCAAAAGCGTCGAGCCCCTGACTCCAGACAGCGTCAAAGTCACTTTCGACGTTCCCGATCGCCTCAGCGACCAATTCCAATTCCAGGCGGGCCAACACCTGACCGTTCGAACACCACATCGGCGGGAAGGAGGTGCGACGAAACTACTCGATCTGCGCCTCGGCCACATCGGGAGAACTGGCGATCGGAGTACGGCACATCGCCGGCGGGATGTTCTCAACCTTCGCGGTCGAAACACTGCGAGCCGGTGACGTCCTGGAGCTGATGACGCCCACGGGTAGCTTCGGCGCACCCCTTGATCCACTCGCTCGGCGCGACTATGTCGCGGTAGCGGCCGGGAGCGGCATCACGCCCATCCTGTCGATCATCCGCACCACAATGGAAATTGAGACCGAGAGCCGCTTCACCCTCTTCTACGGCAACCGAACCGCAGAGTCGACCATGTTCGCCACCGAACTTGATGAGCTCGAAGCTCGATATGCAGACCGGTTACACATCTTCCACATCCGCTCAGCCGAGGCGCACCACCCCGCCTCTCTTCGCGGCCATATCGACCTGGCGATGGTTCAACAGCTGCTCGCCAACGACCTCACTTCGATCGACCGGTGGTACCTGTGCGGCCCGAGCGATCTCGTCACGACAATGCGCGATGACCTCGCGTCTGAAGGGGTGCCGAGCGAGCGGATACACCTCGAACTCTTCCGCGGCACGAACCGACCCACACACGTCGATGACTTCCCCAAGTCCGAAGTGACCATCACGCTGTCCGGCGCGGATCACACCGTGGAACTCGCCGCGGGTGAGACCGTCCTCGAATCCGCGCTGAAAAACAACATCGACGCGCCCTATGCCTGTCTTGGCGGCGCATGTGGCACTTGCAAAGCCAAGATCACAACAGGAGCAGTATCAATGGAGCAAAATTTTGCACTTAACACAGCCGAGGTCGAGGCCGGCTTCATACTGACCTGTCAATCCCATCCCGCCACCCCAACGGTCGCAGTCGACTACGACAGCTGAGCCAACACATGCGCGAACTCCGCCAGAACACCGCACTCGTCACCGCCGCCTCGATGGGTACTCGGCGCCGCCATCGCCAGGGCACTAGCTGACCAAGGCGTAATCGTCTCTTAGTTAGGTCGCTGGCGGACGCGATGCACTCGAAGGCCACCTGTGCGAGCATCGGCCCCTTAACGACCAGATAGCCTGGCAGAGACACGCAGATGCCTCACATAGCGTGACAATGCCTTAGTCAGATGGCAACGGACACACCCGAAACCAGGGGTTGGGATGAGCTCCTGGATGCCAACGATCAGCCACCGGCGGCCGAAGTGTCACGCCGGCGCGCTTCAGTGCTCGGCCGACCGTGCTCGCTTCAACACCAAGCTGCTTAGCGATCTCAGTGGTTGAATGCCCTTCGGCGTAGAGCTTCTTGGCTTGTTCGGTCAGCTGCGGCGTTCGCTTCAGTTGCCCGCGCAGTTCGACACCCGCCTTTATCAACTGCCGAGCAACGGTCTGGCGATGCATGTTGAACTGCCGGGCAAGCTCCAGAGCCGACGCGCCCGCTTGATACAGCTCCACTAGCTGGGCTCGCTCGGCCGAACTCAACTTGCGATTCACCCGATAAGCGACCGGATCCGATCCGGGGCACAGTCACGGGGTCCCGCCACTGCCCATCTCCTGCCGCACCGATAATGACTGAGTGCGAACGGTTCCGAACTGGCATGTAGCGGCGGGGACGGCGTCGGTGCTGATACTCGTAGGCATCGGTGCCGCCGCGCCCGCGGTGGCCGAGCCGGGGTCAGGGTCACAGGATCCGACCGTGACCGGGCCATCGGCGGACGGCACCTCCGAAGGACGGCTCCCAAACGGTCAGCGGCTCAGCCCGTTCGACCTCTCCAGCCCGGCGGTGAATCGGCTGGATCCCGCGCTGCTGGACGCCATCGAGCAGGCTGCCCACGGCGCAGCCGCCGAAGGCATCACCATCGGTCTGACGTCGGGGTGGCGCTCACCTGAGTTCCAGCAGCGCCTGTTCGACGACGCCGTCGCCCAGTACGGCAGCGCTGACATCGCCAGTCAGTACGTCGCGTCCCCCGAGGTCTCCAAACACGTGATCGGCAAGGCCGTCGACGTCGGTCCCGCTGCCGCCGATGACTGGCTGATCCGCAACGGCTCCGCATTCGGGCTGTGTCAGATCTATGCGAACGAGATCTGGCATTTCGAGCTCGCCTCTGACTATGGCGGTCTGTGCCCACCGTTGCGGCCCAACGCCGCGGGATGACACAGGGTCCCGATCGGCCCTCTAGCCGCAGAAAATCAGGAGGCAGTCGGGCGCAGGCGGCTGCTGAGTCGGGTTGCCGGCAGGTGGTGGTACCGCCGCCGGGTTGGCGCTCGCCCTTGGCGCGTCGGCGTTTTGCGCCAGGGTTTCCGTGCGCCGCTCCGGTGTGACGCAGACGGTATCCCCGTCGAAGGCCTCTCTCCAGACGTACCCCTGCTTGCACGTCTGCGGTCCGTAGGCCCCTCCGCCGGGCTCGACAAGATCGGGTGCGGCGGCGTTCTCCCGGACTATCACGACGCGGGTCCGGGCCCGGACGCAGACGTCGTCACCCGGACGGGCGTCACGTGTCACGAGGTTGTCCGGGCAGCCGCCGTCAGCCTGTGCGAGCCCGGGACCAGCGACACCGCCCAGAGCGGTGGTCGCAGCCACAACGAATAATGCCGCTAGGCGCTTGCGTTCCATGCGAACCCTTTCGTCGCCCGACCCAGCCTCAGGCCGCCTCACAGGTACGTTAGGGTCGCTCGGTCGACGGAGATATCAGGTGTTTCCCTACATCTTGGATTCAAACGGAACTGCGGCCGGCTGTCAGCCGGGCCAACAGGCAGCACCCGTCACTCGACCGGGCGTAGCACCACTATCCCCGGCACGGTGTGCAGGTAGTCGGAAAGCGAACTGTCGACGACCTTGTTGTTGACCGCCAGCGAGGAAGCATTCCGCAGGACGGGACCGCCGGGCATGCTGACGAAGATGCCGACGTGCGTGACGTCAAGGCCCCCATCCTGTGCGTAGGCACCTATGTAGTCACCGGTGCGCAACCGGCTGACGACGCCGCCGTCGACCTGCTGACTCGGCACGTAGGTGACGGTTCGCGGAACCACGGGAAGGCCGGGCAAGTACAGGCCGCCGGAATCGTTTCTGTTGAGGCTCTTGTTCGACTGAACAGCATTCGGGCTCACACTTGCCGTGATATCCGTCGCCACGGCAGGCGACGACGCGGCCCAGTCGGTGAAGAAGTGCTTCCTGTGCCCGAAGTCGACGATGCCGTCCTTGTATCGAACCTTGATCAGGCTCGCGATGAACTGGTCACGGTCGCCGGCCCGTTTCAGCGCCTCGACGTAGTCGGCATACGTGAAGCAGTCGACCTTCTGCAGTTCGATGACGAGCTGTTCGGGCGTTGTCGCGGATCCGATGAGAGTGTTTGCGCCATAGGGTGTTCCGAGGAACTGCCGCGACAGCATCTCCGATCGCTCCGGCGATCCCGCGTCGGAGGCCTTGCTTCGTGCCGCCAAGAGGCTTTGAAGGATCTGCTCGCTCTGGGGTGATATGCGGATGTTCGACTCGCCATTGGCCTGGGGAGCAAGCAGCGCCGCGGCGAACACCACCGTCACCGCAAAGCACGCGAGCCCTGACGCAACACGACGCATACGGTTCCTCACCGCTCTGGGAGTTGTCCACACCGTACTAGTTGGACACAGTCGAGTCGGCGGAGACCGCCTGCTGGCATCAGACGTGCCGGACTTCGTCGCCATGGGCGCTGTCGTCGGCAGCCTGCTCGCGGATGAATGCGTCGTAGGCATCGGCGATGTGGTCGACGGTTGCCTCCGGGTGCTCATCCGCCACCGCCTCGATCGCCGCACGTGTCTCCGCGCCCAACTCGAGTGAGCGTGACGGACGCACGCCGTCGACAATGGCGCGGTTCAACGAATCCTGAAACACGTCACGCGGATCGCACCCATCGGCCCTCATGTTTCAAAGCTACGGGCGCAAGACGGCCCAAATCCCGCTGTGCCGCAACTATTAACCCAACTGTCAACGAGCGCAAACACTCGGCACTCGCCGAGAGGGTCGAGTGCACTCATAGGACGCTAGTTGTCCGCTTACGGTGTCACCCTGGCGTCATGACCGAGATCGATCTGAAGCCGTTTGTCCTAAGCGTTTCGCAAGCAGATCTCGACGATCTTCACGGACGCCTAGATCACGCCCGTTGGCCGGCACCACTGCCTGGCGACAACTGGTCAACCGGGGTGCCCACCGGCTATCTGCGCAGTCTCGCACACCGGTGGCGTCAGGAGTTCGACTGGCGCGCCGCCGAGGCACGACTCAACGCGCATCCCCAGTTCGTCGCCGACATCGACGGGACAACAATCCATTTCGTCCACGTGCGATCGGCGCGCCCCGACGCGCGCCCGCTGCTTCTGACTCACGGCTGGCCGGGTTCGGTGTTCGAGTTCCTCGACGTCATCGCTCCACTTACCAACCCGCAGAATGCAGTAGACGCGTACCACCTTGTGATTCCCAGCCTCCCCGGCTTCGGATTGTCCGGCCCGACCAAACAACCCTGGGATGTCGAGCGGATCGCCAACGCCTGGTGCACGCTCATGAGCGCACTGGGTTACCAACGCTTCGGTGTGCAGGGCGGGGACATCGGGGCATCGGTGTCCCCTGCGGTGGCGCGCATGGCGCCCGATCGGGTCATCGGCGTCCACCTCAACGGTTCTCAGGCATTCGTACCGCCCGACTCCGTGGACGAGGACACCAAGGCCGACCTGACCGATCTCGAGCGCGACCGACTCGACCGCATCGGCGCGTTCATGCAACGGGAGTACGGATACATCGCCATCCAATCCACGCGACCACAGACATTGGCCTACGGGTTGACCGACTCGCCCATCGGACAACTTGCGTGGATGGTCGACAAGTTCAAGGCGTGGACGTGGCCACTGGAAGCTCTGCCCGAGGATGTGCTCGGCCTGGATCGACTCCTCGAACACGTCTCGCTGTACTGGTTCACCGCGACCGCAGGAAGCTCCGGCTACACCGGCTATGCCACCGCGTCCTGGGGTGAGCCGCCACGGCCCAGCGGTGTCCCGACGGGGTTGATTCAATTCGCGCACGACATCGGCATCCGGCGTTTCGTGGAGCGCGAGCATCACGTGACCCACTGGACCGACGTCGACACCGGCGGACACTTCGCCGCCATGGAACAGCCCGACACCCTGGTGAGCGATATCCAAGCCTTCTTCCATACTCTCCGCTAGACGAGGAGGCTTGCGCGCCGCCAGAAGTCGAAGCGATCACGCCCGGGCCGGAAACCGGCCGCTTCCGCCACGTCCACCGCCAAGTCGAAGTCCTCGCCGACCCGAAACGGCTGATGTGCATCGCTACCGAACGAGACGGCGTCCCCGCCCTCCTGCCACCACCAGCGCAGCAGCGTGACAGACACCAGCGGACTACGGGTGTTGATCTCGAGCGCACGGCCCGAAGACGCCAATGTGCGAAACACCGCTCGGTACTCCTCCTCGAAGTCGGACTCGACGTAGACGCCGACGCGCGCGGTCGGCCAATATCGCCTCGGGTAGTCGCAGTGCGCGAGCACGTTGAACACCGACGAGCCGCCCACCAGAACGAGGAGTTCGGAGAAATAGCGACGCATGACGTCGTTCGCATCGAGTTCCGCGAGAAGCGACCCGTCGATCCCGGTGAGCGTGCCGTCGACGTCGATGCCGTGCAGACTGCCGAGCACGCGTTCGAAGTTCCCGGCCGCCAACACCGCGGCCACGCTCGCGGGAAACAGGTGCGGCTCTCCGGCTTCGATGCCCGACAGTATTCGCAGACCGGGAAATTCCTCGCGGCACCGTGCCACGTCGGCCGAGTAGCCGTCGACGTCGAGCGGCGCCACTCGCGGACGGTCACCGACGCGCGTCGGCCGGCGCTGCTCGTTCAGGTCGGCGAGCGCGACGGTGTCGTCACCACTCCATTCGGTGAAGTCGACGTGTTCGGTGAACGCGATTCCCGGAAGACCGATCTCGACGGCGCGGGCGCACGCGAGTTGCATCGACGAACTCGATGCGGTGTCCCAGGACCACCGCGTGTGCACATGGTTGTCGGTCGGCTTCATCGTCGTCGATGGTGGCACACGGCGGCAGGCATCGCCGCCGGGATGGTCGGCGGCGATGCCGGTTATGGAGCTATTGCGCCACTGCTGATTGCGGAATTACACCGCGAGCAGCCGCTGGAAGAACTCGCGGTAACGCTGCAGTGCTACACGGAGGTCTTCGGTCGACGCCTCCTCGCCACGAGCCCACTGCTCCTCGAGCCGTGAACGTGCCGAAGCGAATCCAGCCGTGAGTTGTTCGACCAGATCCGACACCAGGCCATCGGCCTTTTGGACGCACGCCCTCGGATCATCGACGAACTCGGCTTGAACGGAATCCCAACGCGCGCGAAGTCCCGCGAGCTCATCATCGGCGAACAGCGTCTCGTCAGTTGACGATTCGGTATTCACTCGCGCAGGTTCGCTGTGAGCCGTCGACGGATCCGACGGAGCCATCGACGATGGGCTCTGGTCCGGCGCTTCGGCGGGCGGTGACCATTCACTTTGCGGGACGGTCGATTCCGCCGAAACAGTTGACGGATCCGCGTACCCCGGTTCGGTGTGCTCGGCCGGAGGTTGCATGTCTGCCGTCTCGGGCCGGATGTCCTCGCGCGAATTGTCGAGCCTTGCGTGTTGGTCGTGCGTGGTCATGCGCTTGCCTCCTGTTGATTGTCCGTCTCTGTCTGTGTTTCGGACGCGAGCAACGTCCGGAACAGCGCTCGGTAGTGAACGAATGCCTCCCTCTGTTGCTCGGTACCGACTTTGCCGCGTTGCTGGGCCAGGTAAATGCCATGAGCGGCTCGGTAGTTGTCGACGATCTGTGGGTGGTCGACCGATATGTCCGCCGCCCGCTGATCAAACTCGTCGATTGGGTAGCCACGCTCGCGCATCACCTCTGTCACCAGCTGATCGGCTGTACCGACCGCACCACCCGGATCATCGACGAACGCGGTCTGCACCATCTGCCAGCGGCCGGTGAAGTCTGTTAACGCTGACGGCGTCAGCGCAACGATGTCGAGTTTGTCGCGCCTGCGTTCACGAGCGGCGAGTTCTCTCTCCGCAGTTTTTTGGTCGCCACCCTCGGATACCGCGCGCTCGTACTCCGGACCGAAGTGCTGCCTCAGACGCTCAGTCCTCCGGCGACCGCTTGCCAGAGTTGCCGCGACGACAACGACGGCGATCACTAAGACGACGGAGGCTACGATCAAAATCCATTCCCAAATGGGCATTTCGTGCTCCTCTCGGTGTTGCGCCGGGTACCCGGCGGCATATCAACGCAAACGTCAGTTTGTGATTCGGGTTGCAACTGAGCTCCGGCGAGAGCCTGTCGAACACGCCTCAGAAGTAATGGCGACGACCGCCGATGGCACGGCCGGTAGATCCCACGATGGCCAGGATCGCGCCGATGACAATGAGGACGATCCCGATGGTCCACAGAATCGAGATCTTGAGTAGGAATCCCGCGATCAGCAGGATGATGCCGAGGATGATCATGATGGGCGCCTTTCGTTGAGTGCTGGTTGCCGGAACGGTCGATCGCCCCAGCGCTGGTCTCAGTCGAACACCCCTTAGGGGGGTGGCAATACACCCCTAAGGGGGTAATCTCCTTGGCCATGCCGCCATCCCCACTCGCTCCGATCACCGTGGCGCTTGTCGACGACTACGACATCGTCGTGAAGGGGGTGGCCAACATGCTGGACCCGTATCGCGACCGTGTCGTCATCGCCGAACTCGACTCCTCGATGCCGGTCGAGGACACGGTCGACATCGTCTTGTATGACTCCTTCGCCCAGCCCGAGTCCGACCACGAAGAGATCGGAGTGCTCGTCGCCAACCCGCGTGCACACCGAGTTGTGGTGTACACCTGGAACTTTCACCCAGATCTGATCGCCAGTGCGCGCCAACACGGGGCTCACGGCTACCTCTCGAAGACACTGCCCGCTCGGGAATTGGTCGCGGCGTTGGAGGCGGTACACGCGGGCGAGTCCGTAATCAGCGAGGTGGCGGCGCGGGCGCGCAGCGCGCCCGGCCTGGACTGGCCGGGCCGAGGCGAGGGCTTGAGCGATCGCGAAGCCGAGATCCTCGCGCTGATCACCCAGGGCAAGAGCAACGCCGACGTCGCACGGCTCACCTACCTGAGCCCCAACACCGTCAAGTCCTATATCCGAACCATCTATCGCAAGATCGGCGTCGCCAGCAGAACCCAGGCCGTGCTGTGGGGTGTGAAGCACGGCTTCACTCCCGACCACAACCGCATAGAACACTGGCGCGGCGGCCCTTGATCACCTCGCAGTGAACCTGTCCTTCCGTCCGAGTCCTGCCGGCTCCATTCGATGAAGTCGATGCCGTGTCCCAGGACCACCGCGTGTGCACGTGCTTGTCGGTCGGCTTCATCGTCGTCGACGGTGGCACAGCCCATCAGCCGGGTATCAGCGGCAACGTGACGGAAGACGGGTGCTGCCCGTCGTGAAGGATGGTCTGCGTCGCGGTGTTGATGTTCGTATCGGTTCCGAACGGCGCGCCGGTATTGGGGTTCGGCGCGAACTGCGGATAGTCACTGCTGGAGATCTCCAGCCGAATGAGCTCGCCGGCGCGGAATTCGTAACTCGTTGGCCAGATGTGGATCTGGTACTCATACGGGCGACCCGGCGTGGTCGGCGTCGGATCCGACAATGAGTCGCGGAACGGGGTGCGCAGAATTCCGTCGTTCAAGTTGATCACCCGGCCATCGGGCTGAACCGCCGTCAACTTGGCAGTGAAATCTGTGTCAGGAGACGTGGATTCGGCCCACAGATGCACGGTGACGGGACCCGTCATCTCGGTGTCGTGTTCCAGCGGTGAACTGGTGTAGACCAGGACGTCGGATCGCTGCTCGGCGGGAGTCTGGTCGTACGGTCCCTGCGGGCCCGACTGCGCACCGCAGCAGGAGTGACCGCCGAGGCTCGGTGCGGGAAACGCGGGGTCGTAGGTGTAGACGTCCGGCGGCTGAGGGCCCGGCGCGGTGGGTACGAGTTGTCCCTTGCGGTCGTCGAATCCGCCGGGACCGGCGAGATAGAAGGTGCTCCATTGTGTCTGCGGCAGAGGCCAACTCGTCGCCGACTTCCACTTGTTGACCCCCATGACGAAGTAGTCGATACGCGGCTTTCCCGCCACGTCGTTCTGCGTGCCTTTCAGGAAGTGGTCGAACCAGGCGAGCATCAAGCTGTTGATCGGGCTGTCCCCGACCGCGCCGATGTCCTTGAGGATTGGCGCAGGCGATGAGTCGGGTCGTCCCCAATCGACGTGGTCCCATGGCCCGATCACCAGGCGTTGGTTATCGCGGGCCAGTTCGGTGCCGCCGTGGGCGATCATGCCGGTGAAGTTCTGGATGCCGCCGTCGAGAAATGCATCGTACCAACCCTCGAAGTGCAGCACCGGCACCTTCACCGACGGGTAGCGATCCCTGATGCTGAACTGCCGCCAGAAGTCGTCGCGGGTGGAGTGCCGGACCCAGTCGAAATACCACGGCGCAACGGCGGGGTTCTGCGGCTGCATCGGCGGCAGGTCTTTGAATGGGCGGAAGTCCATCCACCGCGTCGGGTCAGCGCCGGCGGCCTTCAATTGCGTTGCGGCCGCACTGTCGCCGCGATTCTCGGCGGCGGTGGTCGCGAGGCCGATCGCCCACGGCTGCACGAAAGCCAACCGGAACTCACCACCCTCGTATGTCCACCCGTCGTAATAGTCCGATGCGGTGTTCGCGGGAACGATCGTGACCAGATGCGGTGGTGCAGTCGTCGCTGCCAGCCACTGGGTGGCGCCGACGTACGACGAGCCGTACATCCCGACCTTGCCGTTGGATCCCGGCAGCCCAGCGGCCCACTCGACGGAGTCGTAGCCGTCGGACATGTCGTTTGTGTATTCGCTGAACGTGCCTGTCGACGCGCCCTGGCCCCGCACGTCCTGTATCACCATCAGGTAACAGTGCGACGCGAACCAATCCGGTGTCTGGTAACGCGATCCGGCCTGTGCGCTCGATTTTCCGTACTGAGTGCGCATCAGAATGACGGGCACCGGATCTGTCGTTCGGGGCCGGTAGACATCGGCGCGCAACACGGTGCCGTCGCGCATCCTTGCAGGCACGTCGGTCTCTTTGGTGACCTCGCATGGTCCACGGCCCGGGTCGGCCGGAAAGGGCCTCGATGCGCTGTCTGGATGTTCGCCGCCGCATCCGCTGGCGACGAGCAGGCTTGCGGCAGCGATCGCGCAGAGATGGACGGCGGCAGAACGCACGAGACAACGCTAGTCGCGACGGCAGCGTGCGAGGATCAGCTTGTGAGCCAGGGCACGATGAAACGCCTCTATTTCAAGGTTCTCGGCGGCACACTCAATCCCCTCGCCCTGTGGGCGGCACGCTGGGGTCACGGCCCGTTCTCGCGGTTGCGTCATGTCGGTCGTCGCAGCGGCCGGACGTACGAGACACCTCTGATACTGGCGCGAGCCGATGACGGGTTCGTCGCCGAATTGACCTACGGCGCGGATGTGGCCTGGTATCGCAATCTGTTGGCCAACAAGACCGGTGAGCTGCTGGTGCGCGGCTCGACATATCGGGTCACGGGAATCGAGCCGTATCCGACTGCAGCAGGCCTCGCGGCGTATCCGGTCGGAGCACGCATGATCCTGAAATTGCTACGGCGTAAGGAGTTCCAGCTCATCCGGGTCGACAACGAGCCGAAGCATTGAGTGCTCCGTCGGTTCTTGCATGTGGCCCTACCGCTGCGCGCGCTGCTTGACCTCCTCGATGTCCGCGCGCAGCGCGTCCGCCCGCGCCGACGATGCGCGCTGCGCTAGTTCGGCGGCGGCGATGGCGCCCTTGAGCTGCGGCGTATCCGGTGGCAGTTTTGACAGCAGCTGCGTCTGCGGGGTCTTGGCGTCGATCATCTCCCGTAGGCTGCCGTTCTTTCGCTCGAGATGGCCCAGGTCGGAGGCCCGGAGCTCCGCGCCGGAGAAGTCCAGTTGGAACCAGCTGTCGCTCGACGGTTCGTGCCAGCTCAAATACCCGCCGGGCAGCACTTGACGCGGCTTGGTGATCTTGCCGCTAAAGCTGTAGCGCACCTCGCTACTCGCAACCGGATCGAAGTAGCGCGGGGTGTAGAAATCCGAGACCAGGACGTCGTTGACCGTGTAGGCGTTCTCCGCGGCTTCTGATGGATCACAGACCTCTACGAGAAACTCGACGCGCCCCTGCCCCGCGAGGGGTGACTGTCCGGCGATCAAGCGGTTGCCGAAAGGATCGGCGAGCATCTCGAGAATCTCGTGGCTGGCAGTCAGAGACCAGCTGTCGCCCGCCTCGACCAGCGAGTACGGTTGCCCGTTCTTGTCCAGATGTGAGCCAGGGGCACCTTCGACGTCCTCGACGATCTTCACCGCCCAGTACCCGAGCGGAATGTCTTGTTCGCGAGCGAATACGTCCACCGTGGCGGAGAGTTCCCAGGTCGGCGCGAAATCCCGCGTCACCTGTTTCTGCAGTGCCGAGGAGACTCGGAGGATTTCCCCGACGTCGATGTCGACGCCGTCGGCTACGAGGGCGATCTGTCTGACGAGCATGGGACGGTCCTTTCTCGTGTGAATCAATCAAGACCAAGCATCGGCGCGACCGCGCCCCCGGTCATGCGTATTTCGATACTCGTTGTGCAATCGTTCCGGTGTTCTACGATCCAAATATGGTCCGGTCCGGGTTGGCGTTGTGCGCGGCAACCGTGGCGTTGGCGGGATTCACGGGCGCGGGTGTAGCGGGCGCGGATCCCTGGCCGCCGTCGCCGTGTGGCTTCTCCTTGTCGCCGCCACAGGTGGTGCAGGTGGACGGGGTCAGCAAGGTCACCGCCACCGTCACGTCGACCGTATGCGGAGCGGCTGCCAGCCCCTACAAGGCCGTGGCATGCATATCTGTCGGGGGCGTGGACTCCACCACGTCGTGCATGCAGGGCACGGACACTGCGCAGGTGTACTCCGATTACAAGCCCGGCACGATCTACACCTCGTCGGGACGGGGCTGCGGCATCATTGTTCCGACCCTGCCCGCGGACAACTGCCAGATCCTCGGGCCAACCCAAGCAACCCTGTAGGCAGTCACTAGCCTGAGGCGATGTCCGATCGCGTGCTAGTGCAGGTCGACGATCACGTCGCACTCATCACCATCAACGACCCCGAGCGCCGCAACGCCGTCACCGCCGAGATATCGGCCGGACTGCGCGCTGCCGTCGACGCGGCCGAGGCCAACACCGACGTGCACGCGCTGATCGTCACCGGCGCGGGCAAGGCATTCTGTGCAGGTGCGGACCTGAGTGCGCTCGGCGAGGCGACCGAAGACGGTCTGCGCGTGATCTACGACGGCTTCCTGGCCGTGGCCAATTGCGCGCTGCCGACGATCGCAGCCGTCAACGGCGCCGCCGTCGGCGCCGGACTGAACCTGGCGCTGGCCGCCGATGTACGCATCGCGGGTCCGGCCGCACTGTTCGACCCACGCTTCCAGAAACTCGGCATCCACCCCGGCGGCGGTGCGACATGGATGCTGCAACGCGCCGTCGGCGTGCAGGCGGCGCGCGCCTCACTGCTGTTCGGGATGCGCTTCGACGCCGACGCCGCCGTGCGGTATGGCTTGGCGCTCGAGGTCGCCGACGATCCGGTCGCGGCTGCCCGCGAACTCGCTGCAGGTCCGGCCGCTGCTCCCCGCGATGTCGTCCTGGCCACCAAGGCGTCGATGCGCGCCACCGCGAACCCGGGCACGCTCGACCTCGACCAACACGGCATCGCTGTCGACACCGAGCTGAAACCGCAAGCGGCATCGATCCTTTCGCCGGAGTTCGCAGAACGGCTGGCCGCGGCCAAGCGCAAGTAACTACCGGTCGAGCAGCGCCAACTCCGGCGATTCGATCAGCCGGCGCAGCTCACCGAGGAACGCGGCCACCTGCGCACCGTCGGCGATGCGATGGTCGAAGGCGCATGTCAACGTCATCGTCGGTCGCGCCACCACCGCATCGTCGACGACGACCGGCCGCGGTTTAAGCGACCCCATTCCGAGAATCGCGGCCTCCGGGTAGTTGATGACCGGCACGCCCTCATCCAGCCCGAGGGCGCCGAAGTTGGACACCGTGAAGGTCGAGCCCTGCAGCTCAGTGGGTTTCACCGTGCCCGCCCGCGCTTCCTCGATGAGCCGGGACACCGTCGCCGCCAATTCCAGCGTCGACTTGTCCTGTGCGTCCTTGACCACCGGCACCAGCAGTCCACGCGGCGCCGCCACCCCGAAACCCAGATGCACGGCGGAGTGGACGTGGATATGCGGTCCGCCCGCGGTCTCCACCCACGTCGAATTGAACATCGGGTGATGCGTCAGCGCGATCGTCAGCAGGCGCAGCGTCAGCACGAACGGCGTGATCGGCGGCCCATCGTCGCCGACCGCCTCGCGCAGGCTGTCACGTACCCGTTGCAAAGCCGAGCAGTCGACCTGAACGCTGGCGTGCGAATCAGGAATCTTGCTCCGCGACAATGTCATTCGCTGCGCCATTGTGGCCTGCACGCCGGGCACATCGACCGTGTCCGAGGTTCCCGCAGCCGAAAGCACGTCGTCTCGAGTGACGATTCCGTCCGGCCCCGAGCCCGGCACCAAAGCTGTCAGGTCCACCTGCAGATCCGCGGCGAGTTTGCGTACCGGAGGCTTTGCGCGGGGCCGCGTGCCGTTCTCGACGGGCGCCCGTCTGCTGCTGTCCATCTCGTCGTCGGTGCCGTAGCCGACGAGCACCGGCTTGCGTGCCGGTCGGTCACCGCCCTGGGCCGCGGGTGCGGGCGCCTCGGTTGCGATACGCACCAGCACCGTGCCGACGGCGAGCGTGTCGCCCTCGGCGCCACCGAGTTCCACCACCCGGCCCGCATACGGGCTCGGTATCTCCACCTCGGCCTTGTTCGTTTCCACCGTGCACAGCGTCTGGTTCAGTTCGACGTCGTCGCCGACCGCCACGCTCCAGCTCGTGATCGTCGCGTCCTCGAGGCCCTCACCGAGATCCGGCACCATGAAGTCCCGCACTCCCTCGGGACTCATGAGTGCATCGCTCTCTCGACGCAGTCGATCAGCCGGTCGACGCCGGGTAGCCACAGCTTCTCCAGCCGCGCGGGAGGGTACGGCGTGTCAAACCCGGTGGCGCGCAACACCGGCGCCTCCAGATCGTAGAACAGCTCCTCCTGAATCCGCGCCGCCAACTCGGCACCGAATCCGAGAGTCCGAGCACCCTCATGAACGACCACGACGCGCCCGGTCTTGCGCACCGACGCCGCCACCGTGTCGAAGTCGAGTGGATTCAGCGAGCGCAGGTCGACCACCTCCAGGCTCCAGCCGTACTGGTCGGCCGCCAAATCCGCTGCGGCCAGGGCGGTCTGGACCAGACCGCCGTACGTCAGCACGGTGACGTCGTCGCCCATGCGCCGTATCGCCGCTCGACCGATCGGCAACCCGGGCCGGCTCGTATCGACGTCCTCGCGCGACCAGTACCGGCGCTTCGGTTCCAGGTAAACCACCGGGTCCCGGCTCGCGATCGAATGCCGGAGCAGCCAGTACGCGTCCGACGGAGTCGACGGCACCACCACCTTCAATCCCGCGGTGTGCGCCCAGTAGGTTTCGGTGGACTCCGAATGATGTTCGACCGCACCGATTCCGCCGAATGACGGGATCCGGATGGTGACGGGCATGTCGACGTCACCGTGGGTCCGCACCCGATACTTCGCCAGGTGACTGACGATCTGGTCGAATGCCGGATACGAGAACCCGTCGAACTGGATCTCGGGAACCGGGACGAAGCCGCGGATGGCGAGCCCGACCGCGATGCCGATGATGGCCGACTCAGCCAGCGGCGTGTCGAAGCACCGCCCGTCGCCGAACGTTTCGGTGAGGCCCTCGGTGACTCGGAACACGCCGCCGAGCTTCGCGACGTCCTCGCCGAACACCAGCACCCGGTCGTCGGCCGCCATCGCGTCGTGCAGCGCACGGTTGATCGCCTGCACCATGGTCAGATTCGTGGCCGTCGATACCGGTGTGAACAGCGGCGGCTCGGGTGCGTCGTCGCCGTAACCGGCTGGCCTCTCGATGATCTGGGTCATGTCACGCCTCCTTCGCCAACTCGGCCATCAATTGGTCGCGCTGGGACTGCAGGTCCGGGGTAATATCCGCGTAGACAGTGTCGAACAGCTCGCCGACGTCCATGTCGGGCGTGTTGACGATGGCGTCGCGGAGCTCCGCGCACAGCCGTGCCGAGCGCGCTTCGACGCGGTGCTCGAGCCGTTCGGTCCACACATCGATGTTCTGTAAGTAGTTGCGGTAGCGCGGGATCGGATCCAGGGCCGTCCATTTGTCGACCTCTTCCTGCGACCGGTAGCGGGTCGGGTCGTCGGAGGTGGTGTGCGGCCCCAGCCGGTAGGTGACCGCCTCGATGAGTGTCGGGCCGCCACCCTCGCGGGCGCGGTCGGCGGCCTCGGCCATCACCGCATAGCAGGCCAGCACGTCGTTGCCGTCAACGCGAATGCCGGGAATTCCGTAGCCGATCGCGCGGTGCGCGATCGACGGTCCCGCCTGCTGGCGACTGACTGGCACCGAGATCGCCCACTGGTTGTTCTGCACGAAGAACACGCACGGCGCCTTGTAGACCGCCGCAAGGTTGAGCGCCTCGTGCGCGTCGCCCTCGCTGGTCGCGCCGTCGCCGAGGTAGGCGACCGTCACTGAGTCCTCGCCGAGGCGCTGCGCGGCCATCGCCGCCCCGACCGCGTGCAAACCGTGGGTGCCGATCGGTATCGCGATCGGCGCGACGCACTTCTCGGTGAAGCCAAGCCCGCCGTGCCACCGACCCCGCCACACGGCGCCCATCTGCGCCGGCGTGATGCCGCGTAACAGGAACGCACCGATCTCGCGGTACTGCGGAAACAGCCAGTCGGTCTTGCGCAGACACGCGGTCGCACCGACCTGCGCGGCCTCCTGCCCGCGGCACGAAGCGAACAACGCGAGTTCGCCCTGTCGTTGCAGGTTGACGAACTCCTTGTCGAGCGCGCGGGTGACGGCCATCATCTCGTACAGCCAGCCCAGCGTCTCGGGTGGAAGGTCTCGGCGATATCGGGTTTCGGCGGTCGGCGTCCCGTCCGGGGCGACCAGCGCAATCGGCTCCAACTCGACGTTGACCGACGTCAGGGGTGCCTGAACGGACCCTGCCATACCGCCTCCTAGGGTCACTGACGGCGGATCGCGCCGTCAGGCGACTGAGGTGCTCAGCACGGAGGCGGTCAGAGCGAAACCCCTGGTGGGGGGCCCTCCGGCTAGGTGCCAGGGTGAGGCGCTAGCCGGACGATGCGCTCTGCTCGCCGCAGCACTGGGGCATCAACCATTATGCCTTCGAATTGGAAGACGCCACGTTCATCCCGGGCCGCGGCGAGCACGTGTCGCGCCCACTCGACCTGCTCGGCCGTGGGCGTATAGCCGTCGCGAATGACCGCGACCTGCGTCGGGTGGATCGCGACCTTGGCGTCGAAGCCGACCGCGACGGCGTCGTCGACTTCGCCGCGCAGCCCGTCGAGGTCCTTGATGTCGAGGTACACCGAATCGAGTGCCATGCGGCCGTACGCCTTCGCCGCCAGCAACGTCTGCGAGCGGACGTGCTTGGCGACGTCGCGGTAGCTGCCGTCGGGCCACCGGTTGGCGGTACCGCCCGTCACCGCGAATAGATCCTCGGCGCCCCACATCAGGGCGAAGGCGTTGTCGATGCGTGCCAGCTCGTTGACCGCCACCGCGCCCAGCGGTGTTTCGATCAGCACCACGATGTCCAGCGGGGCTAAGTCCCGGATCTGCTGCGGATCTTCGGTTTTCGCCAACATCACGGTGGTGTACTTGGTCTTGGCGAGCGCATCCAGGTCTGGCCCGTGGTCGGCTGTCGCAGTGGGATTGATCCTGACGACGGTGCGTTCGGGATCAAGCGGGGTGTCGACGAGCGCCTCGCGGGCGCTTTCCCGGTCCTTCGCCGCGACACCGTCTTCGAGGTCGAGGATCACCACATCGGCTGCCGCCGCGGCCTTGCCGAACCGCTCCGGCCGATCGGCCGGACAAAACAGCCACGCCGGCCCGGTCTGCGTCAACGCCACTATGCGTCTCCCTCGGGCCGTTTGCGCACCATGGTTTTTCGCGATGCGGTCGCCACGACGTCGCCGTGCTGGTTTCGGCCGGTGTGTGCGAAGGTGACGATGCCCTCGCCGGGACGGCTCTTGGATTCACGCTTCTCGGTGACCTCGGTTTCGGCGTACAGGGTGTCGCCGTGGAAGAGCGGCTTCGGGAACGCCACCTCGCCGAAGCCCAGGTTGCCGACGATGGTGCCCTGGGTCAGTTGCGCCACCGAGAGCCCGACGAGGGTCGACAGCGTGAACATCGAGTTCACCAGCCGCTGGTTGAACGGCGGCTGTGCATCCGCGAACGCCGCATCGAGGTGCAGCGCTTGGGTGTTCATCGTCAGCGTGGTGAACAGGACGTTGTCCGCCTCGGTGATGGTGCGTCCCGGCCGGTGTTGGTAGAGGATGCCGGTCTCGAACTCCTCGAACCACAGACCCCGCTGCACGACAATTTTCTTGTCAGTCACAGACCGGCCTCCCTGGCGATCAGCATCAGCTGCACTTCCGTTGTCCCTTCGCCGATCTCGAGGATCTTGCTGTCGCGGTAATGGCGCGCCACCGGATACTCGTTCATGAAGCCGTAGCCGCCGAACACCTGGGTGGCATCGCGGGCGTTGTCCATTGCGGCCTCGCTGGCGACGAGCTTGGCGATCGCGGCCGCCTTCTTGAAAGGCTTGCCCGCCAACATGAGTGCCGCCGCGTCGTAGTAGGCCGTACGGGCGGTATGTGCCCGCGCCTCCATCCGCGCGATCTTGAATGCGATGGCCTGATACGTGCCGATGGCCGCCCCGAATGCCGTGCGCTCCTTGGCGTACTTCACGCATTCGTCCACACATCCTTGTGCGGAACCGACCGACAACGCCGCGATCGCGATGCGGCCCTCGTCGAGGATGCGCAGGAAGTTGGCATAGCCGCGGCCGCGCTCGCCGAGCAGGTTCTCGGCGGGCACCCGGACATCGTCGAAGCTCAGCGGGTGCGTGTCCGAGGCGTTCCAGCCGACCTTGTTGTACGCGGGCTCGGCGGTGAACCCTTCGGTGGGCACAGGGACCAGGATCGACGAGATCTCTTTTTCCCACCGGCCTCGCCCGTGACGGCCGTGACGGTAACGAGCTTGGTGATGTCGGTTCCCGAGTTCGTGATGAACTGCTTGCTGCCGTTGATGACCCAGTGCCCGTCGTCCATCCGCGCCGTCGTCTTGGTCGCGCCCGCGTCGGTACCACCGCCGGCTTCCGTCAACCCGAATGCGCCCAGCGCCTTGCCACTTGCCAAGAGCGGCAACCACTCCTGCTTCTGCTCCTCGTTTCCGAAGCGGTACACCGGCATCGCGCCCAGCGAAACACCCGCCTCCAACGTGATCGCGACGCTCTGGTCCACCTTGCCGAGCTCCTCGAGCGCCAGGCACAGCGCGAAGTAGTCGCCGCCCATGCCGCCGTACTCCTCGGGAAAGGGCAGCCCGAACAGTCCCATGTCGGCCATGCCCGACACCACTTCGTAAGGGAAGGAATGCTCTTCGTCGTGCTTGGCGGCGACGGGCGCCACCACGCTCTGCGCGAAGTCTCGCACCGTCTTGGCAAGCTGCTCGTAGTGATCGGGCAGCATGCCGGTGGCCAGAAAATCGGTCATGACTGATCTGCTTTCTCGGTCGCTGTGATGCGGGCCATCGGTTGGCCCACCTTGACCTGGTCGCCGACGGCGACGAGTAGTTCGACCACGCCGTCGACCGGCGCGGTGAGCGCGTGTTCCATCTTCATCGCCTCGACCGCGACGACGACGGCGCCTGCCGTCACGGTCCCTCCGTCCTCGACGCCGACGGCGACCACCGATCCCGGCATGGGGCTGACGAGTTCGGCGTCGCCGCTGTGCTCGTCGTCGGGGCGGACGGGCGCTTCCCGCAACTCGTCCACGACGGCGGTGCGGCCCGCTCGCGCCAACCAGATCTGCCAATCCGCCGCGGCGACGAGATAGTCGGTGCGCAGCCCGTCGACGGTTACCACGAGCCTGTTGTGATCGAAAGATGCTGCAAACGTGTGCGTTTCGCCGTCCTCGACGACGGCCGTCGCGCCTTGCGGTGTGCCGGTCAGATAGACGTGGTCGGTGCGCTCGCCGGAGTGCAGCCGCACGGTCGTCGGCGCACGCTCCCCGATCCGCCAGCCCGACGGCACGTCCCACAGACTGCTTGCCGGTACCGGCCAGCCGCGTAGCCATTTGTAGGCCGCTGCGGCGATCAGCTCGTCGTCACCCGGCTGGGCGGCAGCGAATTCCGTTGTCCGGCGGTCCAACAGCCCGGTGTCCAGCCGCCCCGCGACAACGTCCGGGTCGGCCAGCAGGAAGCGCAGGAATTCGATGTTCGTCGCAACGCCCAGCACTGCGGTGTCGGCGAGTGCGCGGTCCAGCGCGCGGAGCGCCGATGCACGGTCGTCGGCGTGGGCGATCACCTTGGCCAGCATCGGATCATAGTCGCTTCCGACCACGGTGCCCCGGGCCAGCCCGGAGTCGACGCGCACACCCGGACCCTGCGGCTCGGCGAGCTCGAGCACATCGCCGCCGGTCGGCAGGAACCCGCGAGAGGGGTCTTCGGCGTAGACGCGGGCCTCGATGGCGTGTCCTGTCATGGTGATGTCGTCCTGTGCGATCGGTAGTTTCTCGCCCGCGGCGACGCGCACTTGCAGTTCGACGAGGTCGACGCCGGTGACCATCTCGGTCACCGGGTGCTCGACCTGAAGGCGCGTGTTCATCTCCATGAAGAAGAACTCATCGGGACGGTCGGCCGACACGATGAACTCGACGGTGCCGGCGCCGGTGTAGTCGACGCTGCGCGCTGTGTCGCACGCCGCAGCGCCGATCCGGGCCCGCGTCGCCTCGTCCAACAGCGGCGACGGCGCCTCCTCGATGACCTTCTGGTGGCGCCTCTGCAGGCTGCATTCGCGCTCGCCGAGGTGCACGACGTTGCCGAAACCGTCGGCAAGCACCTGCACCTCGATGTGGCGGGGGTTCAACACGAAGCGCTCGAGGAACAGGGTGTCGTCGCCGAATGCGGCGCCCGCCTCGCGTCGTGCGCTGGTCAGCGCGGACTGCAGTTCCGACGGTTCGTGCACGACCCGCATGCCCTTGCCGCCGCCACCTGCCGACGGCTTCACCAGCACCGGAAAGCCGATATCGCCTGCCGCCGCGACCAAGTCCGCATCGGTCAGGCCCGGGCGGGCGATGCCGGGGACAACCGGTACACCGAACGCCGACACCGTCGTCTTCGCGGCGATCTTGTCGCCCATGGTCTGGATGGCCTTGACCGGTGGCCCGATGAACACGATTCCGGCCGCCTCCAGCGCGGCGGCGAATTCGGCGTTCTCCGAGAGGAATCCGTACCCGGGGTGGATCGCCTGCGCCCCGGTGCGGCGGGCGGCGGCGACGACCGCCTCGATGTTGAGATAGCTCTGCCGCGCCGCGGCGGGCCCGATGCCGACCGCGACGTCCGCCTCGGCGACGTGACGGGCGTTGGCGTCGGCATCGCTGAACACGGCCACCGAGCGGATACCCATCGCTCGCAACGTGCGGATGACGCGGACGGCGATCTCTCCGCGGTTGGCGACCAGTACGGTGTCGAAACTCATGCTCGTCATCACATCCGGAACACGCCGTAGGAGACCGGCTCGAGCGGCGCCTGGCCGACCACCGAAAGCGCGAGCCCGAGAACGGTTCTGGTGTCCGCGGGGTCGATCACGCCGTCGTCCCAGAGCCGCGCCGTCGAATAGTACGGATTGCCCTGGCTTTCGTACTGCTCGCGGATCGGCGCCTTGAACTCCTCTTCCTGTTCCGGCGTCATCTCGCCGCGGACGGTGGCCAGCACCGACGCCGCCTGTTCACCACCCATCACAGAGATCCTGGCGTTCGGCCACATCCACAGGAAACGCGGCGAATACGCGCGCCCGCACATCGAGTAGTTGCCCGCGCCGTACGAGCCGCCGATCACGACGGTCAGCTTGGGTACCCGTGCACACGCGACGGCGGTCACCATCTTGGCGCCGTGCTTGGCGATGCCGCCCGCTTCATAGTCACGGCCGACCATGAAGCCGGAGATGTTCTGCAGGAACAGCAGCGGCACGGTTCGCTTGTCGCACAGCTCGATGAAATGTGCACCCTTCAAAGCGGATTCGGAGAACAGCACGCCGTTGTTCGCGATGATTCCGACCGGGTGGCCGTGGATACGGGCGAAGCCGGTGACCAGCGTGGCCCCGTATTCGGCCTTGAACTCGGCGAACTCGCCGCCGTCGACGATGCGGGTGATGACCTCGTGCACGTCGTACGGCACCCTGGCGTCGACGGGGACGACATCGTAGAGCTCGGTCTGTTCGGCCACCGGTTCGACCGTCGGCGCCACGTCCCACGGCAGGTCCAGTCGCGGGCCGAGCGTCGAAACGATGCGCCGCACGATGCGCAGCGCGTCCCGGTCGTCGTGGGCCAGATGGTCGGTGACACCGGAGACCTTCGAGTGCAGGTCGCCGCCACCGAGTTCTTCGGCGGTCACCACTTCGCCGGTCGCGGCCTTCACCAGCGGCGGACCGCCGAGGAAGATCGTGCCCTGGTTGCGGACGATCACCGCCTCGTCGCTCATCGCCGGCACATACGCGCCGCCCGCCGTGCACGAGCCGAGCACCGCGGCGATCTGTGGAATTCCCTTGGCGCTCATGGTCGCCTGGTTGTAGAAGATCCGGCCGAAGTGCTCGCGGTCGGGGAACACCTCGTCCTGCTTGGGCAGGAACGCGCCACCGGAGTCGACGAGGTAGATGCAGGGCAGCCGGTTCTGGAGGGCGATCTCCTGTGCCCGCAGATGTTTCTTGACCGTAATCGGGTAGTACGTGCCACCTTTCACGGTGGCGTCGTTGGCAACGATCATGCATTCGCGCCCGGATACGCGCCCGATGCCGGTGATCATTCCGGCGCCGGGACACTCGTTGTCGTACATACCGTCGGCTGCCAGAGGCGACACTTCCAGCAGCGGGCTGCCGGGATCCAGCAGGCCGTCCACTCGCTCCCTGGGCAACAGCTTGCCCCGGCTGACATGGCGCTCGCGGGCCTTGGCGGATCCACCCAGCGCGGCTGCGGCCATCTTCTCCCGCAACTGCGCGACGAGCGCCAGGTGCTGGTCGCGGGTGGACTGCAGCGCTGTTGTCATCGGTACTGCCCGTTTCGGTTGAGTTAATGACGACTAACTTGTAGTATGTTAGTCACGATTAACCGAAATGTCCACCAGCGGGATGGGGGTAGCTCGATGTCTCTCCCGGCTTCCGAGCCGACCAGCCGCAGCAGGGCCAAGTCCGACCGCCGCGACAAGCTCATCGCCGCCGCGGAACGGCTGGTCGCCGAGCGCGGCTTTCTCGCCGTGCGGCTCGAGGACATCGGTGCCGCGGTGGGGGTCAGCGGGCCCGCGATCTACCGGCATTTCCCCAATAAGGAAGCGCTGCTTGTCGAACTGCTGGTGGGCATCAGCACCCGGCTTCTCGCCGGGGCCACCGCTGTTGTCGCCGATGCACCCGACGCCGAGACCGCGCTGGACGGATTGATCGACTTCCATCTCGACTTCGCGTTCGGGGAGTCTGATCTGATCCGCATCCAGGACCGCGATCTGGGCCACCTGCCCGAGCCCGCGAAGCGTCAGGTCCGCAAGGCGCAACGGCAGTACGTCGAGATCTGGGTGGGCGTCCTTCGGCGGCTGCACCGTGCGGACAGCGAGGCCGACGCGCGACTGATGGCGCACGCCGTCTTCGGGTTGCTGAACTCGACGCCGCACAGCGTCAGGCCCGGCACAGCCAAATCGGCCGGCCAAGGAACGAATACCGGGTCGCGGGCGATCTTGCGGGAGATGACGATCGCGGCCCTGTCCTTGGCCGGCCGAAGCGGCGGCTAGGTGTTAGTACCAGCGTGCGCGGCCGCCGACTGCGCGACCGGTCGAGCCGAGAATCCAGAACACGGCGCCGATGACGATCAGCACGATGCCGATCGTCCACAAGATATTGATGTGGAACAGGAATCCCAGGATGAGCAGGATTACCCCAAGAACGATCATGATCACTACTCCGTTCGATTACCGTTGAATTGATTTGAGCCTGTTGGCTATTGACTCGGTTGCGGCACGTTGCAGTTGGTCACCTTCGGGTTGGCCCCGGCGTAGTTCAACGGTCCCGCAACGACCGTCAACGCGATGGTTCCCGCTGTGGCGCAACTGTTTGAATCCGTCTTGAAGTAATCGCGCTGATAGGCCGCGACCACACCGATCAGCAACCACACCAACACAATTACGCCGAGAATTCCGCCACCACGCATGCTGGCCTCCTCCTGTTGAGCGCCGATTTGGCGCAGGAGAGTTTTACCCCGAGGACAATTCCAGTAAACGCGTCAATTTGATCTTGAATCGTTCAGGAGTTCGCGCCCGACGCAAACGCCGTGTTGAGCCACTCGCTCATCGCTTTGACCAGCACGGTTCGGTTCTCACGCTTGTCGATTTCGTGACCGTCATCCTCGAACGCCAGCAGCTCTGCGGTGCGGCCCAGCGACCGCAAAGCGTCGAGCATCTGCTGCGACTCGCTCGGCGGGACATTGGTGTCATTGAGTCCGTGGACGAGCAGCAGCGGTGCGGTCAACGCGTGCGCTCGGAGCAAAGGTGACAGCTGGTCGAGCAGTTCACGGTCGCTCACCGGGTGGCCGTACTTGGGATAGGCCGCCGCCGCGATCCACGGCTCGGTGTTGCGGTACCACGTGTTCAAATCGCTCATCCCACAGATACTGATGCCCGCGGCGAACAGGTGCGGGTGAAAAGTGAGAGCAGCCTGCGTCAGGTAGCCCCCGTACGACCAGCCGCAGCAGGCGACACGGTCGGCCGGCGCCAGACCGCGTTCGACCAGAAACAGGGCGGCATCGGCGACGTCGTCGATCGCCGCGAACCGCTGCTCCCTGTCGTCGGCGTGCATGAACGAACGGCCAAAGCCCCCGGAGCCGCGCACATTCGGCAGAAAGACCGTGACGCCGGTCTCGAGCAACGGCGGGAAGAACTCGTTGTATCCCGGCCTGCCCTGTCCCTCGGGGCCGCCGTGCAAGAACATCATCGCCCCGATCGACTCCACCCCTGCGGGTGGGCGGAACAGCCAGCCGGTGATCTCCAAGCCGTCACGGGCAATGATGGTTTCCAACGTTGGCGGCGCGGACAGCGGGCCACTGCTGGGCTCGCGGTCGATACGCTCCCATTCGCGGGTTCTCGGGTCGACGAGCTCCACGGTGCGCGGCTTGTCCGGGCCTTCGACCGTCATCGCCACCATCGATCCGCCTGCGCTGATGGTCAGTTCGCTGGCCACCATGCCGGGTAGCGGAATCGGGTCGTAGAGGGTGTTGTCGGCGAATTCGAGGATCTGTAACTCGCTGGCCCCGTTGATGTTCCACAGCATAGCCACCGTCGACAAGTCGTCGCTGACCACGAACTCGTCGAGTTCGTGCCCGGGCCGCTCGGCCACCACCTGGTAGGACACCCCGTCGGCGGTCGTCGTCACCTCGAGGAGGCGCGCGTGGTCGGCGCCGTTCTCGCTGCGGATCAAGGCGCGCACGTATCCGTTGGTGCTGTTGACGCCATATACCTTCGCCGGTTGATACAGCTCGAACTGCTCGCCTTCCAGACCTGACCGCAGGCGGCGGGGGCCCTGGTCGTCGAGAATGACGCCGGTATCGGTCGTGGAACCCGGATCGTATGGCAGCAAGGCGATTTCGGTCAGCCCGCGCAGTATGATCAGGTCGCGATAGCCGCGCGGCCCGACCCGCACCAGTGCCGCGCCCGCCCATGCGTCGACGAGGCGGCCGCCGGACCGGCGGTCCAGAATCGTGGTGGTTCCGTCGGCTGGATCGATGAGGCACGAGCTACCGATTCCGTCCTCGCCGGTGAGAATGGCGGCGACTTGGGTACCGTCCCAACCGATCAGCTCCGCGGTGCCCTCCGGCAGTCCTGCCGCCCACACGTCGATCCGGCGCGCCGCGCGGTCGTCGGGATCTGTGGTGACCACCCAGATCTGACGGCGGCTGCCGCCCTCGGGCGCCACCTCGCAGGCCAACCAGTGGCCATCGGCCGAGTGGATGACCCGGGTGACCGGACCCTCAACGGGCAGTTCGACATCCCGCGACGAGCTGGCGCGCCAGCCGCGCAGGAACCGTTGAACCGCCCGCGGATAACCGCCGTCGTCGACGAGGTGCGCGAACGCCGTCGCGTCCGGCGACAGCGACGCCCCGTAATTGGTGCGCACCGTCTGCGTCATCGATGCCAGCTTGCCACGGAGAATCGTTTAAGCAACGTGCTTACGCGCTCGCCTCGGTCCTCCTGCATGACGCAGGTACCCTGCAGCCATGAGGTGGGTATGACCAACACACCACGAGGAGACGGCCCCGACCCGACACAGCCGTTGGGTCCCAGCTATCCGGCCTACACGGATCCGGCATACGCAGGCCAAGCCCAGTACGGACCCACCTACCAGGCACCTCAGGTTCCCGACCCGACCCAGCAACTGCCGCCCTACTCCCCCTACGGCTACGACCCGTATGCCACGGGCCAGTACGGGCCGCCGTACCCACAGGGCGAACCGCCGCAAGGTCCGCCGCCGCCCAAGTCGCCGCCATGGCTGTGGGTGGTGGCCGCGGTGGCGGTTCTTCTGGTGGTCGGCCTGGTGATCGCGTTGGTGATCGCGAACAGTTCACAGCAGGAGACGGTTGTCGCACCCCCGCCGATACCCGAGCCGTCGACCACAACGACAAGGCCGCCGGCGACGACCACGCCGTCGCTCCGGCCGCTCCCCCCGATCGTCCCGGTACCGACCACGACACCGCCCAGCGAGTCCGCGACCCCTGGTGAAACCGAAACGGTGGTCTACGAGGTCAACGGCAACGGCAGGGCGATCAACATCACCTACGTCGACACCGGCAACGTACTGCAGACCGAATTCAACGTCGTGCTGCCATGGCGCAAGGAAGTCGAATTGCCAAGCCCCGCCAGGGATTCGGCGAGCGTGACGATCATCAATGTGGGCCGCCAGGTGACCTGCGCGGTGACGATCGACGGTGCCCAGGTCGAGGCGAATACCGGTAACGGGTTGACCATCTGCACCGCGGTGCGTTAACGCACCCCCACGCGGTGCGGTGCGTGTACCGCGACCATCGCCGCCAACCCGATGGCGAGCACGACCAACAGTCCACCGGTGCCGGCGCGGACGGCGCCGAACCAGTCGATGAAGAGTGAGATGAGCGTCGGGGCAAGGAACGACACCGCACGTCCCGTCGTGGTGTAGAGCCCGAAGGCGACGCCTTCCTTGCCGTCGACCGCCATGCGCAGCATCAGCGTCCGCGCCGACGACTGCGTCGGCCCGATGAACAGACACAGCAGGAGCCCGCAGATCCAGAACGCGACGGGCCCGGACAGCGTCATCAGGGTCAGTCCGGCGGCGAGCATCGAGACCAGTGAGCCGACGATGACGGGCTTGGAGCCCAGCCGGTCGTCCACGAGTCCGCCGAGCAGTGCGCCGACCGCCGCGATCACGCTTGCGCTGACGCCGAACAGGAGCACGTCGGCATTCGAGATGCCATACGAGCTGACGCCGAGGACCGCGCCGAACGCAAACACCCCCGCCAGCCCGTCACGAAACACCGCGCTGGCGAGCAGGTAGTAGACGATGTTGTGGTCTCGGCGCCACACCGCGACCACCTCGTGCCAGAGCCTTCGGTAGGCGCCGAAGAAGCTGACCGACGCCTGCTGCCGGTCCTCGAGCGACGGCCTGGGGTGCGGCACCACGATGAACACGGGCAGGGCGAACAGCGCGAACCACGCCGCGGCCATCAACATGGCGGCCCGGACATTGTGACCGTCGGCGACCGAAAGGCCGAACAGACCGCGGGTGTCGCCGTCGCCGGACATGAAGCCGACATAGACGATGAACAGCAGCACCACGCTGCCGAAATAGCCCATCCCCCAGCCGAATCCGGACACCCGGCCGGATGTCTGGGGTGTGGAGAGCTGACGCAGCATCGCGTTGTAGGGCACGGTGGCCAGCTCGCTGCACGCGGCCGCGCACGCCAGCAGCGCCAAGCCCGGCCACAAATAGTGGTAGTCGTTGCGAATCAGGCTCATTGCCGACGTCAGTAACACCACCAACCCGGTGAGCACTGCCAGCACCCGACGCCTGCGCCACGGCGCGTCGACCCAGACCCCGGTGACCGGTGCGAGAAGGGCCACCACCAGACCGGAGAGCGCCAGCGCGCGGAACAGCCAACTCTGCGGCGTGGTCGCGCTCGGCAGGTTTTCGCCGACGGTGCCGGTCAGGTAGACCGAGAACACGAACGTCACGACGATCGCGTTGAGGCCCGTCGAACCGACGTCCCACAACGCCCACGCCACCACTTGCGACCGCCCTCCGGTTTGGCCAGGCGGCCGCGGGTCGTCCATGGTCGCCCACGATATAGTCCGGCCCATGCCAGTACCCGCTCCCAACCCGGATGCCCGTGCGGTAGTCACAGGTGCTTCGCAGAACATCGGCGAAGCGCTCGCCACTGAACTCGCCTCGCGAGGGCATCACCTCATCGTGACGGCCCGGCGGGAGGACGTGCTGAGGACGTTGGCCGACCGGCTCACCGAGAAGTACGGGGTCGTCGTCGAGGTCCGGCCGGTCGACCTCGCCGACCTGACCGAACGGGCCAAACTGGCCGACGAATTGGCAGGGCGCAACATCTCGATCCTGTGCGCCAACGCAGGAACCGCGACCTTCGGCCCAGTGGCGCGGCTGGATCCCGCCGAGGAGAAGGCACAAGTTCAGCTGAACGTCCTCGGTGTGCACGACCTCGTGCTGGCCGTGCTGCCGGGAATGGTCGAACGCAAGGCGGGCGGAATACTGATTTCCGGTTCGGCGGCGGGCAATTCGCCGATCCCGAACAACGCCACCTACGCGGCGACCAAGGCCTTCGTCAACACGTTCAGCGAGTCGCTGCGGGGTGAGCTCAAGCGAGAAGGCGTCCATGTCACAGTGCTGGCTCCCGGTCCGGTGCGAGAGGCGTTGCCCGCCGAGCATCAACAGTCGCTGGTGGAGAAGCTGATACCGGACTTCTTGTGGATCTCGACCGAGTACACGGCAAAGCAGTCGCTGGATGCGCTGGAGCGCAACAAGATGCGGGTGGTGCCCGGCGTGACGTCCAAGGCGATGTCGGTGGCCAGTGGTTACGCGCCCCGCGCGATCGTGACACCGATCGTCGGCGCCGTCTACAAGAAGCTCGGCGGCGAGTAGTCACCTTCCCGCGAAACGGAATTCCAGCAGGCCGCACTTCCCCTGCCGGAATTCAGTTTCGGGGGATGCAAGGTCTCAGCGACGGCGGCCCGTACCGAAGATGCTGCGGGTGATCTCCCTGCCGATCACGGTGCCCGCCGAACGCATTGCGCTCTTGAATGCCGGGCTGCTCATCATCTTGTCGAACATGCCGGGCTCGGTGGCGCGCTTCGCGCTCGCCTCGCCTGCGGCAGTGGCTCCCCCGGCGTCGGGCGGCACGTAAACCGGCGGCGGCAGGGACGGGTCTCCGGCGTTTGTCTGCGCCTGCTCCGGCGGTGCGAGTCGCGCGTTCAGTCGTTCGTAGGCCGACTCGCGGTCGATCGTCTGGCCGTACTCGGCCTGCAGCGGGCTCGCCTGTGCTGCCGCCTTGATCGCATCCGGGCCGATCGTGTCCATCAGCGACCGCGGGGCGCGCATCCTGGTCCATGCCACCGGCGTCGGCGCACCCTTCTCCGACAGCACAGTGACGATCGCCTCGCCGATGCCCAGCGACGTCAGCGCCGACTCCAAGTCGTACACAGTCGTTTTCGGGTACGTGCGGACGGTCTTGGAGAGCGCTTTCTGGTCATCCGGGGTGAACGCGCGCAGCGCGTGCTGGATCCGGGCGCCGAGCTGGCTGAGCACGTTGTTGGGCACGTCGGTGGGCAGCTGTGTGCAGAAGAACACGCCGACGCCCTTGGACCGGATCAGCTTCACGGTCTGCTCGACCTGCTCGAGGAACGCCTTGGATGCGTCGGTGAACAGCAGATGTGCCTCGTCGAAGAAGAACACCAGCTTCGGCTTGTCGACGTCGCCGACCTCGGGCAGCGTCGTGAACAGGTCGGCGAGCACCCACATCAGGAATGTCGAGAACATCACCGGCCGGGCGGCCTGGTCGCCGAGCTCGAGCAGGCTGATGATGCCGCGGCCCTGTGCGTCGACGCGCAACAGATCCTTGGGCTCCAGCTCGGGCTCGCCGAAGAACGTGTCTGCGCCTTCGGCCTCGAGGTTGACCAGTGCGCGCAGGATGACGCCCGCGGTCGTCGGCGACACGGCACCGAGGTTTTTGAGTTCCGGCTTGCCCTCGTCGCTGGTGAGGAACTGGATGACCGCCCGCAGATCCTTGAGGTCCAGCAGAGACAGCCCCTTCTGGTCGGCCCAGTGGAAGATCAGGCCGAGCGTCGACTCCTGAGTGGCGTTGAGCCCCAGCACCTTTGACAACAGGATGGGCCCGAAGCTGGAGATCGTGGCCCGCACCGGCACACCGATCCCCGTGGGCCCACCGCTTGCGTGGGGAGTGCCCAGTGACAGGAACTCCACCGGGAAGGCCGTCGGTGTCCAGTCGTCCCCGGTGTCCTTGGCGCGCTGCTGCGTCTTGTCGTTCGCCACGCCGGGCCGCGACAACCCGGACAGGTCGCCCTTGACGTCGGCCATCATCACCGGCACCCCGGCGGCGGACAGCTGTTCGGCGATCACCTGCAGCGACTTCGTCTTGCCGGTGCCGGTGGCGCCCGCGACGAGGCCGTGCCGGTTGACCGTGGCCAACGGGATTCGCACCTGTGCTGTCGGATCGACGACACCGTCAACAACGACGGTGCCCAATTCGAGCGCCTGGCCCTCGACGGCGTATCCGGCGGCAATCTGCTGAGCAGGGGTGGCAGTCGACTCAGTCGTCATGGATCGAACATTACTGTGCACACGCTGCCGTGGTGGGTGTGGTGGGTCGCTTGTCGGGTGTGGGCTTACTGTTGATCGCTGTGCGTGACGAACTCGTGTGGATCGACTGTGAGATGACCGGCCTGGACCTGAAGTCCGACCTGCTCATCGAAATCGCGGTGCTGGTGACCGACGCCGAGCTCAATATCCTCGGCGAAGGCCTCGACGTCGTCATCCACGCCCCCGACGAGGCGTTGAACGGAATGATCGACGTCGTCGCGCAGATGCACAGCCGCTCCGGCCTCGTCGAAGAGGTGCGGGCATCGACGATCGACGTGCCCGCCGCCGAGCAGATGGTGCTGGACTACATCCGCGGCCACGTCAAGCAGGCCAAGACGGCGCCGCTGGCCGGCAACTCGATCGCCACCGACCGCGGATTCATCGCCCGTGACATGCCTGCGCTGGACGACTTTCTGCACTACCGGATGATCGACGTCAGCTCGATCAAGGAGTTGTGCAGGCGCTGGTATCCCCGCATCTATTTCGGCCAGCCGGAGAAGGGGCTGGCACATCGCGCGCTGGCCGACATCCACGAATCGATCCGTGAGCTGCAGTACTACCGGCGCACCGCGTTCGTTTCGCCCCCGGGGCCCTCGACCAGCGATATCGCCGCGATTTCGGCGGAACTGAGCTCCGGGGGCTCCGACGGCGACCAAATGGATTCGGCCGCGGAGCGTCCGAGCGGCTAATATCGACGGGCCGCTTGTGCCTTTCGGCTCGGCGGCGATGGTGGCTGTAGTTCAGTTGGTAGAGCACCAGGTTGTGATCCTGGCTGTCGCGGGTTCGAGTCCCGTCAGCCACCCCGAGTGAACAGCGCCTCACCTGCACTTACGTAGGTGGGGCGCTGTCGGCTTTTCAGGGTTTCGATCCCCGGCGGTGCCCGCCACCCTAGGCTCGGTCCAAGATCGAGTCGCCGTGCGAGGAGGTCGTCATGAGCAGCGTCGCCAGAGTCCTCCTCACAACGTGTACCGTCGCCGTACTGGCGGGGTGTATGTCGACGTCCTCGACGACGACGGCCGGATCGGGTACGACGGCCACCGCAGGTCCTCCCGCCTCGTCCGCGCTCAAGCCCGTGGACCAGGCAGCGCTTCAGACCGTCGTGGAGAAGGCCGCCAAGGAGATGCTCGTGCCCGGCGCGATCGTCGCGATTCGCACGCCGCAGGGCAGCTACACCGCGGCGGTCGGGACGACGGAGCTGCGCAAGCAGACGCCGCCGGATGTGAACACGCACTTCCGGATCGCCTCGAACTCGAAGACCATGACGGCCGCAATCGTCGTGCTGCTCGCGCAGGACGGCAAGCTCACGTTCAGCGACCCGGTGTCCGACTATGTGCCCGACGTGCCCAATGGCGCCCACATCACGATCGCCGATCTATTGAAGATGCGCAGCGGGCTCTACAACTACACAAACGCACCGGAGTTCTCCGCCGCGCTCGACGCCGACCCGGCGAAGGCGTGGACTCCGCAGGAGGTGTTGGCAATCGCGTTCGCGCATCCACAGAACGCCGCACCCAACACCGAATACGAGTACGACAACACCAATTACGCGTTGCTCGGGCTGATCGCCGAGAAGGTCGGCGGCCGTTCACTGGAGGAGCAGTTCCGGGACCGTCTCTTCGGACCGCTCGGCCTGCAGCAGACGTCGCTGCCGGCGACTGACGACACGGCGATCCCTGCTCCGTACTCGCACGGCTATATGTATGGGAATTCGGCCTATGCGATGGTCGACGACCCCTACCCCGCCGACATCAAAGCTGCAGCGAAGGCAGGAACGCTACAGCCCACCGATTACACCCACCAGAACCCGTCCTACGCCCATGCCGCAGGCGGCGTCATCTCCACTGCCGACAACATGGCGACCTGGATTCGGGCATTGGTGTCGGGACAGGTCTTCAACGCCGACTACCAACGGATATGGCTGGACAGCGTGCAGGCCGAAGATCCGCAGAATCCGGACGGGCAGAAGTACGGCTACGGCATTTCGTATCAGCGTTTCAGCCCGACCGCCGCCATGTACTACCACGGGGGCGAGATGCCCGGCTTCAACTCGTTCATGGGCTATGACCCGGATAACGATGTGTCCCTGGTCATTTGGACAAACCTGACCATTTCGCCCGACGACAAGACGACGGCGCAGGCTCTTCTGCCGACCGTTCTCGACGAGATCTATACCGGGCTGTCGCTGGCTCCGTCGCCCACTCCGACCACGACCAGATGATGCGAAAGACGTTGCGGCGTCAGATGTTGGCGTTGCCTGCCCGCCACTGATCCCAGGGGATGTTCCAGTCGCCGAGGCCGTCGGTGCCCGGAAGGATCGGACCCACCGTATTGGAGATTTCCACGACGTCGCCGCGCTTGGTGTTGTCGTAGAACCATTGCGCATTGCTGGTGCTGACGTTCAGACAGCCGTGGCTGACATTGCTGTAGCCCTGGCTGCCGACCGACCACGGCGCGGCGTGCACGAAGATTCCGCTGTAGGAGATCTGCGTGGCGTAGTCCACCTCGGTGCGATAGCCGTTCGGTGAGTTCGACGGCACACCGTACGTCGAGGAGTCCATGACCATGTGCCCGAAGCGGTCACCGACGATGAAGATGCCGTTGTTGGTGGGCGCGCTGTTCTTGCCCATCGAGATCGGCATGGTCTTGATGACCTCGCCGTTGCGCCGGATGGTCAACGTCTTGGTGTTGTCGTCAGCGGTGGCGATCACCTCGTCGCCGATGGTGAAGTGCGTGGTGACGTTCTCCTGGCCGAACAGTCCGTCGCCGAGGTCGACGCCGTAAGTGTTCACGGCGACATCGACGGTCGTGCCCGGCTTCCAGTATTGAGCTGGGCGCCAACGTACTTCGCGGTTGCTGAGCCAATAGAAGGCACCCTCGACGGGCGGGTTGGTGGTGACGGTGATGGCCCGCTGCGCCGCAAGGCGGTTGGGGATGTTCTCGTCGAAGCGGACCGCCACGGGCTGACCGATGCCCACGACTTCGCCGTCGTTCGGCAGCAGGTAGGGCATCGTCAGGTTTTCGGGCGAGTGGGTCTGGAAGGTCATCTGCTGGCTTGTCGCTCCGCCCAGGCCCAGCGACTGTGCGTTCAGTGTGTAGCGCTTGTTGTAGCCAAGAGGCTCGGTGGTGCGCCAGGTCAGGCCGTCGGGGGTGAGCTCACCGGCGACCGGCGTGCCCTCGTCGTCGTCGACCATCGTGACCGGCCCTAGGACACCGTCCTCGGCGCTGACCGTCACCGGCTGGTCGACCGTAACGCCGACGGCGCCGTCCTTCACCGATGCCGTGAGCTTGGGCACAAGCAGGTCGCCGAACGGCGTGCCCTTGTCGTTGATGACCTGAGGCTGAGGCGGAGCCGAGTTGCCGCCACACGCGCTGAGGCCGAGCACCAGGGCCGGCACCATGGCGATGGCCATCAAACAGGCACGAAAACGACGCGGACGTGCCACGTCCTTCACCTGCCACATACTTTGCTCCAACTCGTTACGGTGCTCACACGACGGGATTCTTGGCAATAGTCTAAGGGCAACCTGAGTGTTAACGCGAACGCAGCGTCAGACTTCTCCGTGGGGGCCGAAAGGAATTTCACCCCCGCGCCATCAGCCTGTTATTGTCGCTCACGCGCGCCGTTAGCTCAGTTGGTAGAGCAGCTGACTCTTAATCAGCGGGTCCGGGGTTCGAAACCCTGACGGCGCACCATACTCCTGTATTTCCTCGGCTCGCTGGTTCGGCGGGCTGGCCGGTGTTCGCCATGTCGCCTGACGAGCCGCTGACCTACCGCCGACGTTCGAGGTCAACCTCGGTAGCGGTGGAGACGCGCTGGGCGGGAATGCCGGCGCGGTCGCAGGTCTGCGCGACGGCGGTGGCCGAGTCGGCGGTGAAGACGGCGAACAGGACCTCATCGGTCGGCACGGCGAGCAGGTTGAGCAGCTGCACCGGTGAGCCCTGTGCCGACATCAACACCGCGCACTCGGTCAGCCGCGCCGCGGTGTCATCGAGCGGCTCCTCGGTCGCCGCCGAGTGATACCACTCGACGAGATAGCAGGGCACAGGAGCGGTCATTAAATGAACGCTAACCGCATTTGAACGCAGAGGAATCGGGTGTTTCCCTATCAACTCCGCTGATCGACCCTATCGATCGCGCTCTACGGTCACACCGCACGCGCCGGCTGGCCGCTCTCGCCGACCTTGCCATTGACCAATGGTTGCCAGCGATTCGAACGGGCTCGACCTCGGCGAAAATGGGGGCGCCCGTGTCAATATGTGCTACGGATCACCGGCGGTAAAAGTGGGCTATCCAGATGGCGAACCGCTAGCAAGTAACGGACATGTATCGATGATCGGCGATTCGCGCGTCTAAGCTGCACAAAAGCTGGGCGGCGTGCTAGTCTTCTGTTAGCTGGAGATGATTGCGATTGCAACAGCTTGCAGCTCGAGGGTTGGAAGGGAGGCTTAGCTGATGTTAGCGTCTGGGGCGATGCGCCCGTCAGATCCGTCATCCCACCCCGCCGCTGATCGGGTTGCTGTGCAACTGCCCGACACCCTCGAACCAGCGCTTATACGCAATTGCAGTCGGCTCGGTCGCAGCGCAAATCCACCCGGATTCTCGTTTTCCGACTGGCTACGGGATCGTCGCAGCCGCTGAGCGCGGGCTGATCAGCGCCTGACTCTGCGTACGGCGACCACCACAACCACCGCACCCAACCCGGCGAGCGACATCGCCACCGCCGGCTTCTTCACGAATCGAACCACCGCCGACTTCACGTCGTCGGCGATTCTGCGCGGATTGGCGCGCTCGGCGAGGCTGTCGACGGTGACCGCCAACTGGTCACGGGCCTGGTCGATCTCCTGCCGGATGGTGTCGGGGTCTCGGTCCGCCACTGTCGTCCTCCATCGTCCGCGTGGGCCGCTGCCCTGCCGAACTACCCTAGATCAGCCGGCGCCAACCCTGACGCGCCGGTGGAAAAGAAAGGGACCCCCTGGTGGCACAGACCCCACGTCTCGAGGTCGGCGACAAAGCCCCCTCGTTCAGCCTGCCCGACGCCGACGGCAACAAGGTAACGCTGGCCGAATTCAAGGGCCGCAAGGTCGTCGTCTACTTCTATCCGGCGGCGTCGACACCTGGATGCACCAAGGAGGCGTGCGACTTCCGCGACAACCTGGCCGAACTGAACGACGCCGGGCTCGACGTCGTCGGCATCTCCCCCGACAAGCCTGAGAAGCTGGCCAAATTCCGCGACAACGAGAACCTCACGTTCCCCCTGCTGTCCGATCCCGACCGCAAAGTGCTGACGGCGTGGGGCGCGTACGGCGAGAAGATGATGTACGGCAAGACCGTGCAGGGCGTCATCCGGTCGACGTTCGTCGTCGACGAGAAGGGCAAGATCGCCGTCGCGCGGTACAACATCAAGGCTGCACATACGACAACGCTTATTCAGAAGGTTCTTGCATCGTCGGAGTGAGAGGCGCACTGGCGCTCGCGGCGAACTCGTCAACGCCTACTTAGAGGCCGCCGCACTGTGCCGGGCCAATGAAGATCGTGGCCCAGGGAGGGCAACTGGGGTCACGCGGCGCCGGACCAGTCTCCGCCTGCATGTGTGGCCCAGGTGGGTAGTCCTCATCGGAAAAGTGGTAGTCGTGGCAGCCGGTCGTGTCCCAATCGCCTACTACATTGCCCCCAGCGGGCATAAGTTGCCCTGGACACCAACAGGCCGAATATTGACTGCAACCCGGGGGGTTGGCCTGAGCGGCGCCAGCGCCCAGTCCCAGGCCGGCCAGCCCCAAACCGCCGAATGCCAACACCGTCGCTGCCCACCCTGCGGTGAGTCGCTTCATAAATCCGGGATTATCCGCCGTTGCATCCGGCATGTATAGGGGTTGCTTCCGGCGCGGTGCAACATCAAGGCGACCGAGCACGTCGTCAAACTGCGACGCGACCTATCGGTCTGACGCCAGGTTGGCCAGCAGCAACGCCTCGGCCGTCGCGGCCCGCTCCAGCACGCCGAGATGCAGGCTCTCGTTGATGCTGTGAGCTTGTGTCCCAGGATCTTCCACGCCCGTGACCAGGATCTTCGCCGACGGAAACGCGTCGGCGAACTCGGCGATGAACGGAATCGAGCCACCGACGCCCATGTCGATCGGTTCGCTACCCCACGCCTGCCGGAACGCTGCGCGGGCGGCGTCGTACACCGGTCCGCTCGCATCGATCGCGTACGGCTGGCCGATGTCGCCGGGTGTGACGGTGACGTGTGCGCCCCACGGGGCGTGCTTCTCCAGGTGCCTGGTGAGCGCATCCAGGTGAGCGCGCGCGTCGCCGCCCGGCGCGACCCGCATGCTGACCTTCGCCCGCGCCCGTGGGATCAAGGTGTTCGACGACGACGCGATCGGCGTGGTGTCGATCCCGATGACGGTGATCGCGGGTTTGGCCCAAAGCCGTTGCGGCGCTGAGCCGGACCCGATCTCGGAGACCCCGTCGAGCAAGCCCGACTCTTGCCGCACCCGCTCCTGCGGGTAGTCCACGTCGGCGGCGGTCGCCTCGTGCAGACCCTCGACCGCGACATTGCCGTCGTCGTCGTGCAGCGACGCGAGCATTCGCACCAGCACGCTCAGCGCGTCGGGAACGACACCGCCCCACATACCCGAGTGCAGGCCGTGATCGAGCGTGGCCACCTCCACCTCGCAGTCGGCCAACCCCCGCAGCGACACCGTCAGCGCGGGGATCTCGGTGCTCCAGTTGTCGGAGTCGGCGATGACGATGACGTCGGCGGCCAGCGTGTCCTGGTGGGCGGCCAGCAGTCGGCCCAGCGACGGCGAACCGGACTCCTCCTCGCCCTCGACGAACACCGTCACGCCCACCGGCGGCTGGCCACCGTGGGCACGGAACGCCGCGAGATGCGTTGCGATGCCTGCCTTGTCGTCTGCGCTGCCACGACCATAGAGGCGGCCGTCGCGCTCCGTCGGCTCGAACGGCGGCGACACCCACTGGGTGGGATCGCCTTCTGGCTGCACGTCGTGATGGGCATACAGCAGCACCGTCGGCGCGCCAGGTGGCGCCGGATGCCGGGCGATGACGGCGGGCGCGCCACCCTCGCTGACGATCTGCACGTCCTCGAAACCCGCGTGCGACAACAGCTTTGCCACCGCCTCGGCACTGCGCTGCACGTCGTCCCGACGGGACGGGTCGGCCCACACCGACTCGATGCGCACCAGGTCTTCCAGGTCGCGCCGCACCGACGGCAGCACGTCACGCACCCGCTCCACGAGATCGCTCATGCTGACGAGGTTAGCCGCTCACCTTTCCCCGCGAGCGTGCGTGTTTGCGGCCGACTCGCCGAGAAACGTCACGAGTTTGCGCACGCTCGCGAACAGCTTCCGGCGCAGTCGGGAACGACGAACGTGCATGAACTTCGGTTTGACGGCGGCGTGTCGCCCGCAGACACGCACGGTCGCCGGAAGGGGGAAGGGAGGTCGGCGGGCTGGCCTCTAGCGCTCCTCCAGCACGGCGACGGCGGCGGCGGTGTCGCCCTCGTGGGTCAGCGACAGATGGATCGTGACGTTCTCCAGGTGCTCGGCGATCGCGCCGGTCAATCGGACCCGCGGCCGGCCCCACATATCGGTGACCACCTCGATGTCGCGGTGGATGCCCTCGGGCAACGCGGGCCGTTTCGAGAACCGCGAGCCCGACCAGGCCTTGATCACCGCCTCCTTGGCCGCCCACCGTGCCGCCAAGTGCCGCGCCGCAGACGAACTCTTGTCCGCGGCGTCGCGGCGCTCACCCGGCGTGAACGTCTCGGCGAACACCGTGCCCGGCCGGTCGACCTGCTCCGCGAAATCTGGGATCGAGACCAGGTCGATGCCGACGCCCACGATGCTCACGCTGCGCACACTAGCGGATGTACACCCCGTCTTCGCCCAGCCTCGACGCCGGATCCAGCAGCATCTCGGCCTCCTCGCGGTTCTCCGGAGCCGCCTCGTCCAGCCGACGGTTGCTCGCGGGCCGCTCGTACAGCGGCGCGCCGCCGGCGATCGCCGAAGCCAGCCGTCGCTGCCCCTCGAACACCCGCGCGTTGGCACGCTCCTGATAGGCCTGCCGCTGCTCGGCGTCGAGCGAGGCGACGAACGCCTGCGGATGCACCAGCGCGATGACACCCGAGACGTGGCCGAAGCCCAGGCTGGTGATCAGGCCCGCCTTCAGCGGGAACTTCTCACCCAGCCGTAGCGTCTCGCGCACCCAAACGAAGTGCTCGGAGCCGTCCAGCTCGTCGTCGACACAGTCCAGGCTGCGGTTCGGCGGAATGACCCCGTCGCGCAGCATCTGGCACATCCCCATCATCTGGAACACCGCCGCGCCGCCCTTGGCGTGGCCGGTGAGGCTCTTCTGCGACACCACGAACAGCGGTGCGCCGTCCGAGCGTCCCAGCGAGTCGGCGAGCCGCTCGTGCAACTCCGTCTCGTTCGGGTCGTTGGCCAGCGTCGAGGTGTCGTGCTTGGACACCACAGCGATGTCGTCGGCACCCACGCCCAGCTTGGCCAGCGAGCGCGCCAGCAGCGAGCCCTTGCCGCCCCGGCCTGCGCCGAGGGCGCCGAGCCCGGGAGCCGGAATCGAGGTGTGCACACCGTCGGCGAACGACTGCGCGTACCCGACCACGGCCAGTACCGGCAGTCCCATCCTCAGCGCCAGGTCACCACGGGCCAACAGGATGGTGCCGCCACCCTGCGACTCGAGGAAGCCAAGCCGACGACGGTCGTTGGCGCGCGAGAACTTCGAGTCGCTGATGCCCTTGGCGCGCATCATCTCGGTGTCGGCGGTCGCCGCCATGTCACCGAATCCGATGATCGCCTCCAGCGTCAGGTCGTCGAAGCCGCCCGCGACCACGAGTTCGGCCTTGCCGAGCTTGATCTTGTCGACGCCCTCTTCCACCGATACCGCCGCTGTCGCACACGCGCCGACCGGGTGGATCATCGAGCCGTAGCTGCCGACGTAGGACTGGATGACGTGGGCCGCAACAACATTCGGCAGCACTTCCTGCAGGATGTCGTTGGGCTTGTTCCGCCCGAGCAGGTTGCCGTGGTACATGGTCTGCATCGACGTCATGCCGCCCATGCCGGTGCCCTGCGTGCTGGCCACCATTGCGGGGTGCACCCAGCGCATCAGCTCGTTCGGTGTAAAGCCGGCGCTGAGGAACGCGTCGACGGTCGCGACGATGTTCCACACCGCCACCCGGTCCAGCGAGGTGTTCATGTCCGCGCTGATGCCGTACACCGTCGGGTCGAACCCGGTGGGAATCTGGCCACCGACGGTCCGCGACAGCTTGGTCTTGCGGGGCACCCGGATCTCGGTGCCCGCCTTGCGGATGACCTGCCAGTCGCTGCTGTCAGGCACCGGCGTGGCAACGGTGTGCTCCGGATCGAACTGGACGAACGCGCGGGCGTCGGCCTCGGACGACACCACGAAGCTGAAGTCCTTGTCCAGGAACACCGACACCAGAAGCGGTGACGCGTGGTCGGGGTCGATCGCACCGTCGTCGACGAACTCCCGGATGCCGGTCCGCTCCACCACCGCGTCGTGGTAGCGCTCGACCAACTCCGATTCGTCGACGAGGTCGCCGGATTCGGTGTCATACCAACCCGGCTTCGGGTCGTCCTCCCACTTGATCAGGCCTGTGGTCCAGGCCAGCTCGAGCACGCCCGCCGCCGACAGCTCGTTGTCGACCTCCATCTCGAAGCGGGTCCGCGACGAGCCGTACGGGCCGAGCTCCGCGCCACCGACGATGACCACCATGTCGGCGGGGTCGATGTCGAGGTCGTCCCACGCGGGCGGGGGCGCCGACGTGAATCCACGCGGCGGCGAGGGCAGTGCGGGAATCGTGCCGTCGTCCTCGTCGGCCTCCTCGGCTGCTTCGGCGGCCATCTCCTCGCGGGCCTTGGCGGCCAGCTCGGACATGTCGATGTCGATATCGCCCAGTCCACCGGTCAGGTCGACCTTGAGCGGCGCCTGTGCCGCGGCCACCTTCGACTCGATGTTGCACAGGTCGAGCAACATGCCGGCCATCTGCTCGGTCGAGTACGTGGTGACGCCCGCCTCCTCGACGGCGCTGACGATCGCGTCGTTGGCGCCCATCAGCCCGGTGCCGCGGGTCCAGCCGATCAACGCGTGCGCCAGGCTGACTCGCTGGGCCCACGACGACTCGGCGTTCCACCGCGTGACGACGGCATCGAGCGCGGACTTGGACTCCCCATACGCGCCGTCGCCGCCGAACATGCCGCGGTTGGGCGAGCCGGGCAGCACCACGTGCAGCCGCGACGCGATGTCACGCTCGGCACCGATGTGCGACAGGCCGCCGATGAGCCGCTGCACGGCCCACAGCAAGACCTTCATCTCCATCTCGGAGCGTGAGCCGGCCTCGGACAGGTCGCCTGCGACACGCGGTGCCGCGAACGGGAACAGCAGGGTCGGCGTCTGCGCGTCCTTCAGGTGAATGGACTGCGGTCCAAGGCTTTCGGTCTGCTCGTTACCGACCCAAGCCACCAACGCGTCGATGTCGGAGTAGGACGCCATGTTGGCGGGCACCACCCACAGCGCCGCACCGAAGCGGGCGTTGTCGCGGTACAGGTTGCGGTAGAACTCCAGCCGGTTGTCGTCGAGCTTGGACGTGGTCGCGACGACGGTGGCGCCGCCCTCGAGCAGCCCGGCGACCACCGATGCGGCGATCGATCCCTTCGACGCCCCTGTCACGACGGCGATTTCGTCGCTGTAGCGGCCCTTGCCCGGGTTCTCCGCGCCGGCTGCGGCGCGGCCGAACAGCGATGCGTGGACGTTGCGTCCCGCGGCCAGGGCCCTGCCCTGCCACCACGTGGCCTGCTTGCCGACGATGTGGCCTGCGCCTTCGAACCGCTCGGAGAGCTGCGGCCAGTTGGCGTCGATCTCGCCCTCGTCCATCAGCCAGAGCTTCACTAGGTCCTCGCGTGCGCTGGCCCACCGGTCGTCGAACAGCACCGCCTTTCGGCCGTCGAACACCGGAGCCACCAAACGCGGCCAGTCCGAACCCAATTCGGTCGTCACCAGGTCGATCAGCTCGGCATCGGTCGCGGCCTCCGGGGTGGAGACGGCACCGTCGAGGCCAAGCTGGTTGAGCACCATCCGGGCGGCCGAGGCCAGCACACCGTCGCGGCCGGTGACCTTGTCGGCGAACTCGGTGAGCGCCGCGGAATCCACCACGCCGCCGCCCGCGCCACCGCCTGCGGAAGGCAGCGCCACAGCGATACCGCGTCGTCCGGCTACGGCCGTGACCGCGGCGTCGATGACCTTGTCCACCGTCGCGGCGTCCGCCAGCGCGCCGTCGTGCAGTCCGCCGAGGCTCCCGCCGCGGACGCTGCTGCCCTCGCGGGTACCCAGCGCGACCTCGACGGTGACGTGCTTGGCCCAGCCGTCGCCGAGCTCCCAGGTCTTCTTGACCCGCTCGGCGATCGCGGCGGGGCGCTTACCCGACGGGCCGAGCGCGGTGCGCAACTGGTCATTGATCGCATCGGAAAGCACTGGGCCATAAGGCTTGTACGTCCGGGCGAGCTTGGTCACTTGCGACTTCAGCCCGGATAGGTCGGCCTCTGCCGCGCCGTCGATGGCACCGAGGTCCAGCTCCGAGCCGAGATCGACCAGCAGCTGGTTGCGCCGCGACGAAGCACCGTCGGTGATGGACTCGATGGAATCCAGCGCCTCGATTTGGTCCATCCGCATCTTGGCAGACAGCGCGATCAGCGCCAGCGTCGCATCGGAGGCATCGAACGGAATGTCGTCGGGCCTCGGAGCGCCCGACGGGGGCGGTCGCCGGAGCGGGTGCCGGTGCCGCGGCTTCGGTGGCGGGCTCGGCCGCCTCGGGCGCGGCAGCCGGCTCGTCGTCCACATCCTCGTGGTCGGGCTCGGGATCGGTGTCGTTCGCGAACAACACCGCAGCGTCACGCTCGGAGTTGAGCACTTCGGTTGTGCTGTGCGAATATTCGGGCAGCTTCAGCGTGTTGGTGGCCAGCCCGGCGACCGTCGGAGCGGACTTCACACCGATCTCGACGAACCGCTCCACACCCAGGCCGCCTGCGGCCTCCTCGATGAAAAGCAGGTCCTGTGTCTCGATCCAGCGCACCGGGCTGGCGAACTGCCAGGCCAGCAGCTCGATGACGATCTTGCGGCAGAGTTCTGCCGGCTTCTCGTTCCGCCACGTGTCGTAGTCGGCGAGGATCTCGTCGAGCGGCTCGGCGGGCACCAGATCCCGAATCTCTTGGATGAACTCGCGATCCAGGCTGAACGGCTTGGGCACCAGGTTCGGGATGTACTTGCCGACGATCAGGTCGGGATCCTTGTCCCGTGGCATGACCCGCTCCAGCGAGCGGCGGAAGTCGGCGACCCCGACGCGCAACACCGAGGAGTGGAACGGCACGTCGATGCCGGGCACCAGAATGAATGACCGCTTCCCGCCGCTGATTTCGCGGCGTCGCTCGACCTCTTCCTCGAGCGCCTCCAGACCGCGGACGGTGCCGGCGATGGCGTACTGCGAGCCGCGCAGGTTGAAGTTAACGATCTGCAGGAACTCCCCTGTGCGCTCGGCGATCTCGGCGACGAAGCTGGTGACATCGTCATCGTCCAGGTCGATCTGCGAGGGGCGGATCGCGGCAAGTCGGTAGTTCGACCGGCCCTGGGCGTCGCGCGGCACGATGTCGTGCATGTTCGAACCGCGCTGGAACACCACCTCGAGCAGCGCCTCGATTTCGTAGACACCGCTCACGCAACCAAGCGCGGTGTATTCACCGACCGAGTGGCCGCAGGCCAACGCGCCCTCGACGAACGCACCCTGCTCGCGCATCTCGGCGACCTGGGCGGTGGCGACGGTCGCCATGGCGACCTGGGTGAACTGCGTCAGGTACAGCACGCCTTCGGGATGGTGGTAGTGCACCCCGGCGGCGACCAAGCTGGTCGGGTTGTCGCGCACCACGTGCAGCACAGAGAAGCCGAGGTTGTGCCTGGTGAACTTGTCGGCGTCGTCCCACACCTTGCGGGCGGCCTTGGACCGAGCACGCACCTCCATGCCCATGCCCTTGTGCTGGATGCCCTGACCTGGGAACGCGTACACCGTCTTCGGCGCGGCGAGCTGTGCCGTCGCCGACATCACCAGATCGGATCCGACCCGTGCGGCGACCTCGATGATCTCTGCGCCACGGTCGATTCCGACGCGGTCGACGCGGAAGTCGACCTCGTCACCGGGCAGCACCATACCGAGGAAGCGGGCGGTCCAGCCGACCAGCCGGGCGGGCGGGACGGCCTTGCCGTCGGTGGCGGTGACGACCTGCTGCGCGGCGGCCGACAGCCACATGCCGTGCACGATGGGCGATTCCAGGCCGGCCAGCAGCGCGGCCGCCCGGTCGGTGTGGATCGGGTTGTGGTCACCGGACACCACCGCGAACGCGCTCATGTTGGTCGGCGCGGTGACGGTGACGTCGCGACGCCGACGCCGTGGCGTATCGGTCGCGTTGTTGGTCATCGCGCCGCCGGCGCGCGGCGGGTCGGTGAGGTGGATGGCGCCGGTGCGGCCACGGATCGCGAACCGCTCCTCCAGGGTGGCCAGCGCGGTGCCGTCGGCGCTCTTGATGGCGACCGAGACCGGTACGACGCGGCCGTACTCGGTGTCGGTGGCCGCCGAAGCCGTTGCGGTGATGGTCAATTCGGCTTGCGCCTTCGGCATCGGCGAGAGCAGGTGCGCGGCGTGGTCCAGGTGCACCAGGCTGAGCAGGCCCTCGACGACGGGGAAGCCCTCGTCGGTGACGGCGGAGCCGATGGCCGAGAACACCGCGGGCCAGCACAGGCCCACCAGCGCGTCGGGCACCAACGTGAGGCCGGGCGCCAGCGGTGCACCGAACGTCGCGGTGACACCGGTGTGGTCGGCGACCTTCTCCGGGTCCCACGTGACGGTGACGCTGGCGGTGTTGTCGTGCACCGCAGGCAGATTCGCCGGACCGTCGGCACCCGCGGCGATGGCCAGCACAACGCGCATCGCGTTCGACGCGTCCTCGACGGTGACCACCGGCATTCCGCCATCGACCGTGCAGGACGGCAGCGTGAACCGGATCTCGATCCAGGTGCCGGATAGCGGAACGCTCAGCGTGACCGTCTCATCGCTTGCGATCTCCAAGCGGGCACCCGTGGATGGATGTGTGGCAGTGCGGTTTTGGTTGACCTGCCACTCGCGCGGCTCACCGATGCGGTGCACCGGGTTGATGGAGGTGCGGCCGGCCCACAGCACGTCGGGCGCGTCGAGCACCACGGCCAGCGGGCCGGTGACGTCGGCGCGCGCCTGGCGGCGGCTGACCACGGAGGCGGGCTCGGCACCCGACGCCAGGACATCGTCGATCGAGGCCTTCTCGAACCGGTCCAGCAGTTCGCCGACCGGCTCGTCGAGTTTGGTGATGCCGGCAACCGACTGGGTGCCGGGGATGATGCACACCTGATCGGCGTCATAGCGGGCGTCGTGGGCCTGCCATAGCGAGTCGCTGCGCCACCAGCGCCGGACGTCCTTGTCGATCACGGGCACGAAGTTGACGGGCTTGCCCAGCGTCTTGCACAGCTGGATGAAGAACGGAACGTCGGCCGGATGCAGTTTGATGGTGCCGGCGTCGGGGTAGCGGCCCTGCAGTGCGGCGATCGCCTGCTCCGGCTTCTCAAGCAGCGCTTCATCATTGAACAGCGTGTCAATCGGGCCGAAGTCCTTCGGGTGCAGGCGGGCCTCGGCGCGCTTGAGCATCTCGGCGAACCGGTCACGCCAGGTGTCGGCCAGCCACGGGCTGCCGGGTGCCGCGGTGTCGGCGGTGCTGTCGCCGTCGCCGATGGCCAGTTCGACATAGCGCTGCAGCCATTGCAGGTATGTCATCTCACCGATGTCGCCGAAGTACGGCTTGCAGGTGTTGGCCATCGCGGCGATGATCTCGTCGCGGCGAGCCGCGACAGCCTCGGCGTCACCGGCCACCTCGTCGAGCAACCGACCGCAACGCGAAGCGGTGTTGTCGATCTCGTGGATGTCCGCGCCAAGCTGGCTGCGGCTGGAGGCCATGCCGCCCTGCGCTTTTCCGGCGCTGATCCAGTGGTCGGTGCCGCCGGTCTCGACCAGCATCCGCTTCACGGCGGGCGAGGTCGTCGACTCCAGCGTCGCCATCGCGGCGGTGCCGACGAGGATGCCGTCGACCGGCATCAGCGGAAAGCCGTAGGCCTGCGCCCAACGGCCGGACAGGTACTCGGCCGACCGCTCGGGGGTGCCGATACCGCCGCCGACGCACACGGTGATGTTCGACCGCGACCGCAGTTCGGAGTAGGTGGCCAGCAGGAGGTCGTCGAGGTCCTCCCAGGAATGGTGGCCACCTGCGCGGCCACCCTCGATGTGCATGATGACCGGCTTGGTCGGCACCTCGGCGGCGATTCGGATGACCGAGCGGATCTGCTCGATGGTGCCCGGCTTGAACACGACGTGGCTGATGCCGACGTCGTTCAGTTCGTCGATCAGTGCGACGGCCTCTTCGAGCTCCGGGATGCCCGCACTGACCACGACGCCGTCGATCGGCGCACCCGACTGGCGCGCCTTCTGCACCAACCGCTTGCCGCCGACCTGAAGCTTCCACAGATACGGGTCAAGGAAGAGCGAGTTGAACTGGACGGCGCGGCCCGGCTCGAGCAGCTTCGTCAGCTCGGCGATGCGGCCGTCGAAGATCTCCTCGGTGACCTGCCCGCCGCCGGCCAGCTCAGACCAGTGGCCCGCGTTCGCGGCGGCCGCGACGATCTTGGCGTCGACGGTGGTCGGGGTCATACCCGCGAGCAGGATCGGTGACCGGCCGGTCAGCCGGGTGAACTTCGTCGACAGCTTCACGGAGCCGTCGGGCAGGCTGACGAGGCTGGGCGCATAGCTCGACCAGGGCTTGGCCACCTCGGGCACGGCGCCCACGGTGAACAGGTTGCGCTGACCGCCGCGGGTGGCTGCGGGCACGATGCCAACGCCGAGGCCGCGGATGACCGGCGCCGTCAGGCGGGTCAGGATGTCGCCGGGTCCGAGGTCGAGGATCCAGCGGGCCCCCGCCTCGTGGAGGTCGTTGATCTCGCTGACCCAGTCCACCCGGCGCACCAGGATGGCCTCGGCCATCTCGCGGGCCACGCCGACTTCGAGGCCGACTTTCTCAGCCCAGTTGCCGACCATGTCGATGGCGTCGGACAGCCGCGGGGTGTGGAAGCCGACCTCGACCTGTACCGGGTCGAACATCGGGCTGAACACCGCACCGCCGCGAATCTTGTTCTTACGCTCGGCCTCTTCCTTCTCCGCGATCTGCGCGCAGTAGAGCTCAAAGCGCGACAGCTGCTCCGGCGTACCGGTGATGACGACCGACCGCCTGCCGTTGCGGATGGACAGCACCGGCGGCAGCACGGTGCGGACGTCCTGCGCGAACTCTTCGAGCAGCTCCGCGATGCGCTCGGGATCGGCGTTGGTGACCGACACCATCGGCGGACGGTCACCGAGCACAGAGATGCCCCGGCGCCGGGCCACCAGCGTGCCCGCGGTCCCGATCAGCTGCGCGAGCGCGAGCAGCTGCACATCCTTGGCGCCCTTGGCCTCGAGCGCCTTCACGCCCAATACGCCCTGCGAGTGGCCTGCCACGGCGACCGGCGGCGTCTCGGCCAGATCCATGCCCTGGCGGCTCAGCGCGCGCACAGCGGCGATCTGGGTGAGCAGCACGCCCGGTACCGACACGGCGGCCGACGTCAGCTGCTTGGAGTTCGGCACCGTCTCCTCGGCAGCCAGCGCGCGGACCCACTGCATCGGCTTGAACCCGATCGGGCGCACCACGATCATTTCGCGGGCCACCGGCTCGAGCAGGAACTCGGCCTCTCCGACCAGCGTCGCCAGCTCCGCCTCGATCCCGGCGGAGGACACCAGCTCCTCGAGGCTCTCCAGCCAGGCGCTGCCCTGGCCGCCGAACGCGACGGCGTAGGGCTCGCCTGCGGTCAGACGATCGACAAGAGCATGGCTGGACTGAGGCGCTCCTGATTCGTCGTCGCGGCCGGTGGACACCTCCCCTGGCTGCGCCGGGGTTCCCCAGTCATGTTTCTCATTGATCGTCACGTCTCGTAATCTCCTCGGTCTTGCAATCGCACGTTTCGCTTGTCGTGCTCGCTCGTCGTATGTGGGCTGTCGTCTCTCGGCGGTGTCACCTGCGCTCCCCTGCGCGGTGACCTACGATTCGGCGTCGAATCCCGACTGGCTCTGGACACGTCCAGCGGACAACTCCAGCCGCACTAAGAGTGTCATAAGAGCAAGCATGATCATTCCGCCTTAAATGGTTACTGGCGAGTTCTACGCTCGGGTAACCACGAGTTGGGTAACACCGGCTTCAAGACCGGCAGAAGGTATCCGGGACAAACGTCCTGCATGTAAGTGGTTACGGTCGAGTAGCCATAACAGTGCAGATCAAAGCATGACTGTTATCAAATCGTTATGTAAAAATTTCGCCTCATCCTTGGCGTCGAGTCGCCTGGGTGAGACGCGACAACTCGGTCGATTTTGTCTTGTCGCGAGACTCCGCCGAGCAAAAAAGTTTGCTAGCTATCATTACTACTCGGTAAGTTTTTCAGTCCCACTGACCAAATCGGGGCTTGAGGACCTCATTGATGTCCACGCCGATGCCGCCGACATTGCGCTTGTCGATCTCGACCTGATGCAGGTGCGCGGCCGGGTGGGTGAAGCCCTTGGGCGAACCCCAGTTGTGCTGCCAGAAGAAGGAGCCCAGGCCGTCCTGGAGCGCCCAGTCAATGGTCTTGGAGTTGGCGTAAACGCCCACCCGTTGGTGCCCCAGAACCGACTCCCAGCCGCGCAGGTACGGCGCGACCTGCTGTTTGTACTGGTCATAGCTCGGATCGTCGTCGATCGACGCATAGATCGGCGCGCCATACGAACCGCCCGCGGCGACGTGTAGCTGCCAGCCCCGCTTGGCGTGCAGAACACCGGCGTTTTGGCCGCCCAGCCAATCCGCGGTGTCCTGCTTGCCGTACTGGTAACAGGACACGATCTTGAGGCCGTTCTGATAGAGATCGCGGGCCTCTGGCAGCTGGATCGGCTTGCCCAGCATCCAGCCGCCGTCCGGCCTGCGGTCCGATACATAGCGGATAGCTCCGTGGGCACCCGCGGCGCGGATATCCGCGGCGCGAATCACGCCCGCGGCGTAATCGAGCAGGATTCCCAGCGGCGCGGCGTTGGCCGGCGGCGGCACCAGAGACGACGCGGCGAGGACCGCCGGGGCCGCGGCCGCGTACTTGAGCAGGTCCCGCCGGGACACCGACCGCGAGGTCGAATAGCGCGCCGACACGTGCCACAGGATATGACAGAAACCTCGTATATCACTTCAACGCCACTGGTCACATCTGCATCAAGATTCTCAGAGGTACCGCCCTCGCGCGCGTTGCCGCATGATCACGGTGTGACTACGCCGTTGAGCATCGAGCCGTTCCGCATCGCGATTCCCGGCGCCGACCTCGACGACTTGACGGCCCGGCTGGCCGCAACCCGCTGGCCAGAGCAGCTGCCGGGCACCCCCTGGCAGCGCGGAGTGCCCGTCGACTATCTGCGGCGACTGGCCGACTACTGGGCACACGAGTTCGACTGGCGCGCGCAAGAGGCCGAGCTCAACTCCTATCCGCAGTTCCGCACCGAGATCGACGGCCAGACCGTGCACTTCCTGCATGTCGAATCGCCCGAACCGCACGCAACACCACTGATCCTGCTGCACGGCTGGCCGGGTTCGGTGGTGGAGTTCCTCGACATCATCGGCCCGCTGAGCAATCCCCGCGCCCACGGCCTCGATCCCGCGCAGGCGTTTCATCTCGTCATCCCGTCCCTCGTCGGATTCGGTTTCTCCACGCCGTTGTCGGGTGCGGGCTGGACCGCGATCCGGATCGCGCAGGCCTGCACGGCGTTGATGGCCGGCCTGGGTTACCCGCGCTACTGCGTGCAGGGCGGCGACTACGGCTCGTTCATCGGCCCGGTGATGGGCAGCCTTGCGCCCGACCGTGTGATCGGCGTGCACGTCAATGCGACCGCCTTCGGCTTCATGCCCGGCAAGGGCGTGACCGAAGAAGAGTTGGCGGCGATGACCGACCTGGAGCGCGACCGGGTGGCGCGCGCAGCGGATTGGTCCGCCGAAAAAGCCGGCTACTTCAGGCTTCAGGGCACCCGGCCGCAGACCCTCAGCTACGGCCTGACCGATTCGCCCGCGGGCCAGCTCGCCTGGATCGTCGAGAAGTTCAAGGAGTGGACGAACGCCGCGAAGGACCTTCCCGACGACGCGGTCCCCCGCGATCGCCTGCTGGCCAACGTGTCGGTCTACTGGTTTACCGGCACCGCCGGATCGTCGGCCAACCTCTACTACGAGACCACCCATGCCCGCACGATGCCGCCGCCGTCGGGAGTGCCGACCGGTGTCGCGGTGTTCGCCGAGGACCTGGCCATCCGGCGATACGGCGAGAAGTGGCACCACATCACGCACTGGAGTGACTACGACACCGGTGGTCACTTCGCCGCGATGGAGGCGCCAGAGGTGCTCGTCGACGACATCCGGACGTTTTTCGCGACGGTGACCTGAATCGCGATTTCGGCGCGGAAACGCGCGCTCAGCGTTGGCAGCGCTCCGAAATCGCTGATGAGGCTGCGGTTGGACCGCGGAATTCGTAGGATCTGGCAATGCCCTCGGGGATGGCCAGTGCGCAGCAGCGCGTTGACTCCGCCGCCGCCATTGACGATCCGCAGATCGAGTTGGCCGGTGTGCGCAAAGAATTCGGCGACACCCGGCACAAGGTCGTGGCCGTGGAGGGCGCAGACCTCGCCGTCGCCGACGGCGAGCTGTTCGCGATCCTCGGCCCGTCCGGCTCGGGGAAGACCACAGTCCTGCGCATGGTCGCCGGATTCGAGCAGCCGACGGCCGGGGTGATCCGGCTCGGCGGCGTCGACGTCACCGCCCTGCCCGCGCGGCGCCGCGACGTCAACACCGTTTTCCAGGAATACGCCCTGTTCCCCCACATGAGCGTGGCCCAGAACGTCGAATACGGGCTGAAGGTCAAGGGAGTGGCACGCGACGAGCGCCGCAGGCGCACCTCCGACGCGCTCGACATGGTGCGGCTGAGCGGCGAGGCGGCGCGAAAGCCTGCGCAGCTGTCGGGTGGCCAGCGTCAGCGGGTCGCGTTGGCTCGTGCACTCGTCGGACGACCACGGGTGCTACTGCTCGACGAACCGCTGGGCGCCCTCGATCTGAAGCTGCGCGAGCAGATGCAGATCGAGCTGAAGGAGATCCAGCGCGAGGTCGGCATCACGTTCGTCATCGTCACCCACGACCAGGACGAGGCGCTGACCCTGTGCGACCGGCTCGCGGTGTTCAACCAGGGCCGCATCGAGCAGATCGGCCGCGCCCGCGACGTCTACGAGAGCCCGGCCAACAGGTTCGTCGCCGACTTCGTCGGAACCTCCAACGTGCTCGACGGACCCGCGGCCGAGGCCCTCGCCGGCAAGCCGGGCACATTCGTCGTCCGGCCCGAACGGATCGCGGTCTTCGCGAAGGGAACCGACCCGGTGCCCGGGGTCCGCACCGTCGACGCCACGGTCTCGGAGGTCATCTACGCCGGCCCCACCACCAAGATCGCCGCGACGACAGAGCAGGGCGTCGCGCTCACCGCCACCGTCCTGACGGCCAGCACCTGGCTGCCGTCGGACCTGCAGCACGGCACCCCAATCACCTTGGCGTGGCCGGAAAAAGCCCTCCACCAACTGTCAAACGAGGAGTAGCCATGAAACCAACCGTTGCGCGAGTCGGACTCGTTCTGGGCGCATGCGCAGCCCTGATCGTCGCCTGCTCGAGTTCCCAGGAATCCGGCAATTCGGGTCAGTCCCCGCCGAAGATGGAGCCACTGAGCGCCGTCGGCAACGGCGAAGGCCAGCTCAACATCATCGCGTGGGCGGGCTACGCCGAGGACGGCTCCAACGACAAGACCGTCGACTGGGTCACGCCGTTCGAGAAGGAGACCGGCTGCCAGGTGAACGTCAAGTTGGGCAACACATCCGACGAGATGGTTCAGTTGATGCGCACCGGCCAGTACGACGGCGTTTCGGCGTCGGGCGATGCGACGCTGCGGCTGATCTACGCCGGCGACGTCGCGCCGGTGAACACCGACCTGGTGGGAAACTACGCGACGATTTCGGACTTCCTCAAGAAGAAGTCGTGGAACTCCGTGGACGGCCAGATGTACGGCATCCCCCACGGTTGGGGCGCCAACCTGCTGATGTACAACCTCGACGTGGTGCGCGACGCGCCGAACTCGTGGGGCGCGGTGTTCGACGGCGGAGACAAGTACAAGGGCAAGGTGACCGCATACGACTCCCCCATCTACATCGCCGATGCGGCGCTGTACCTGTCGAAGACCAAGCCCGAGCTCGGCATCAAGGATCCGTACTCGCTGACCACCGAACAACTCGACGCCGCAACCGATCTGCTCAAGAAGCAGCGGGAGAACGTCGGCGAGTACTGGTCGGACTACACCAAAGAGGTGCAGGCCTTCGAATCCGGCACCTCGGTGATCGGAACCACCTGGCAGGTGATCGCGAACACGATCGGTGGCGACAACAAGGTTCAGGTCAACACTGTGCTGCCGAAGGAAGGCGCCACGGGATGGTCTGACACATGGATGATCTCGTCGAAGGCGGCGCATCCCAACTGCATGTACAAGTGGATGAACTGGATCACCTCGCCCGAGGTCAACGCGCAGGTGGCCGAGTACTTCGGCGAGGCCCCGGCCCAGACGAAGGCGTGTGAGCACACCACGCAGAAGGATTTCTGCGACATCTTCCACGCCACCGACTCCGACTATGCCGCCCAGATCCACTACTGGACAACGCCGCAAACGCAGTGCGTCGACGGCAGCGGCGACAACTGCACGGCCTACGACGCGTGGGTCGACAAGTGGCAGCAGATCAAGGGGTAACGCTGGGCGGCGACGTACGCTCGCGCGTCGAGCTGAAAGCGCCGATATCGGTGTCGGCGAGTCGCCGGATCGGCCTTGCCTTCCTTTTGATCCCGCCGATGGCCTGGCTCGTGCTGGCCTACCTGGGATCGCTTGCAGTGCTGCTGGTTTCGGCGTTCTGGAGCACCAACACCTTCACCGGAGCGGTGGTGCGCAAGTTCACCACGAAGAACTTCGTCCGGGTGTTCACCGATGAGGTGTTCCGCATCGCGACCGTGCGCACCGTTGGGGTAGCGCTGTTGGTCACCGTGATCTGCATGGTGCTCGCGGTGCCGCTGGCGTTGTACATGGCCAAGGTGGCGTCGCCGCGCGTGCGCCTGCTGCTGGTGATCGCGGTGACCACCCCACTGTGGGCCAGCTATCTGGTGAAGGCATATGCATGGCGGATGCTGCTGTCGCCGGAAGGGCCGCTGTCCTGGGCCACCGGCTACACACCGGGATACGGCCTCGCGGCCACCGTCATCACGCTGACCTATCTGTGGTTGCCGTACATGGTCATTCCGGTGTTCGCGGCATTCGACCGAGTGCCCGACTCGCTTATCGACGCCAGTTCCGACCTCGGTGCGTCAGACTACTCGACACTGCGAATGGTCGTGGCGCCCATGGTGTTTCCGGGGATTGCAGCCGGGTCGATCTTCACGTTTTCGTTGTCGCTCGGCGACTACATCGCGGTGACAATCGTCGGCGGCAAGACGCAAATGCTCGGCAACATCATCTACGGCCAGTTGGTGACCGCGAACAATCAGCCGCTGGCCGCGGCGTTGTCGATCATCCCGCTGGCTGCGATCATCCTGTACCTGTTGGCGATGCGGCGCACCGGCGCGTTGGAGAATGTCTGATGCTGTCGAGCGGTACGCGGCGGTCGGTCCGGGCGTGGACTCTGTTGATACTGCTGTTCCTCTATGTGCCTTTGCTTCTCGTGCTGATCAACGCGTTCAACGCATCGCGTTCGTTCGCATTTCCACCGAGCGGATTCACGACGCGGTGGTGGGTGGTCGCGTGGAACAGCGAGGGCATGTGGAAATCGCTGGCCAATTCGGTGGTGGTCGGACTCGGCGCGACCGCGATCGCCCTGCTGCTCGGGACCATGGCTGCGTTCGCGGTGTCGCGCTACCGGTTCTTCGGCCGCGAGGTGGTGAGTCTGCTTGTGGTGCTGCCGATCACGCTGCCTGGCATCGTCACCGGCATCGCGCTGAACGCGACGTTCACCTCCGCCCTTGGCATCACGCTGGGCATGGCCACGGTGATCATCGGTCATGCCACGTTCTGCATCGTCATCGTGTTCAACAACACGCAGGCGCGGCTGCGACGGCTGGGCGCCAGCCTGGAGGATGCCTCCGCCGACCTCGGCGCGTCGCCATGGCAGACATTCGGGTTCGTGACTTTTCCGATGATGCGCGGCGCACTGGTGGCCGGCGCGATCCTGGCGTTTGCGCTCAGCTTCGACGAGATCGTGGTTACCACGTTCACCGCGGGTCCGACGGTGCAGACGTTGCCGATCTGGATCTTCGGAAACCTGTTCCGCCCCAATCAGGCACCGGTCATCAACGTGGTGGCCGCGGCGCTGACCCTGGTTGCCGTCATCCCGGTTTGGCTGGCCCAGCGGTTCGGCGGCGACCCCGCGACAACGCGGGTGTGAGCAGCTAGCCCGTCGGCTCCCAGTCTCCGCGCGCCACCATTCCCGTGTTGTAGTTGGACACGGCCGACACCATGTGCCGTTGCAGCGCCTTGTCGAGCTGATGTGTGACGACGGCGATGCCGAGGTCACGATAGTCCTGAATGAGCCCCGCCACCGCGCTCGTCTCATCGGGCTTCGGGACGTAATCGGTGCCATACCGGGCTGCGACCGTCTCTTCGACGACGGCGACCAGCGTGGCGGCCAGCTCGTCGATGGTGCCCGTGGTCGATTCGGCCATCCGCAGAATCGTCTGCACGTAGTGGAGTTGGTCGCTCGAGCGCGTGACGATCTCCGCGATCTCCGGGTGGACGAGCGCGACCCTGCCCTCGCTGCGCTCGGCAAGCCCGCACGACACCAGCCGTTGGGCCTCGTCACAGCCGGGGTCGAGATCGAGGGCGACGGGGACGGACCCGGGACCCGCCGCGCGCCGGCCGAGAATCGCTTGCTGAACTCCGAGGATCGCCGCGAGGTCGTGGCCCTCGCGCATGCGCTCGAAGAATTCGGCGATGTGCGCGGAGTTGTAACCCTTGCGAAGCAGCTGGTTGATGGTCTTCAGCTGCGACAGGTGGTAGTCGTCGTAGATCGCGGACCGCCCCTGCCTCCGCGGAGGGTCGAGCAGGCCGCGTTCACGATAGGCGCGAATATTGCGGGAGCTGACTCCCGAAATCCGCGCGAGGTCGTCGAGTCGGTACTCAGCCAAGCCGGCGCACTCCGGTGAGTCCAAGTGGTCGGCGACCTGGCATGCCGACACTGTAATACCGCCGATGCGATTTTGAGCGAAGTCGTGACTGGTTCGGTCAAATTCTCAGAGTAAGGGTAGCCACGCCACCCATCTGGACATATGGCCGGGCCGTTATCGGGGTGACCGCGCGGATGCGCGATCTCAGCCAACTTCCAGGGTCCGTGACCGGCGATCCGCCGAAGCCGGGTGAGTGATCTCACCGGTAATGAATTGGCGCCCCACCCACCAGCTACGGGAGGATGGCGACAGACATTAAGACAAATCGACAGCGAGAGGTTCCGCGTGCGTCCCTGGATCGTGTGGGCCACCGGATTGTTCGCGTATATCGTCGCCGTCCTCAACCGCACCACCTTCGGCGTGTCGGGGCTGGAGGCCGGCGAGCGGTTCCTGGCCAGTCCCGGCGTGGTGTCGTCGTTCGTCGTTCTCCAGATCGTCGTCTACGCGGCCGCGCAGGTTCCCGCGGGCCTGTTGCTCGACCGGTTCGGGTCCAAGACGCTGATCGTGTCGGGAGCGGCCGTGATGGCGGCGGGCCAGCTGACGCTGGCCTTCACCGAGTCACTGCCCGCGGCGTTCGCCGCGCGGGCAATCGTCGGCCTCGGCGACGCGGTGACCTTCATCTCTGTGCTGCGGCTGGTGCCGCACTGGTTCACCCCGCGGCAGGTTCCGCTCGTGACACAGCTGACGGGGATCTGCGGTCAGCTGGGCCAAGTGCTCTCGGCAGTACCGTTCCTCGCGCTGCTCACCAGCGCGGGCTGGACGACGGCCTACGTCTCCGCGGTCGCCCTCGGCGCTCTGGCTATTGCGCTGACGCTGGCGTTGGTCAAGAACACTCCCAACGGCGATGTCTCCGATCCGGAATCCAGCTCGGTCGGTGAGATTCTGGCGAGCGTCAAGACGGTGTGGTTGCGGCCGGGGACGCGACTGGGCTTCTTCACCCACATGGGCACCCAGTTCTCGGTCACCGTCTTTGCGTTGATGTGGGGCGTGCCGTATTTGACTGTCGCGCAGGGCCTCTCGGTGCACATCGCGGGCATGCTGCTGACTCTGTCGGTGGTCGCCGCGATCCTGTCCGGCATCGTCATCGGTATCTTCACCGGGCGGCGCCCGCACCGACGGTCGTGGCTCGTGCTGGGAATCATCGGCAGCAACACCGCGGTGTGGACGGTCGTGCTGGCGTTGCCCGGTCCGGCGCCGCTCTGGCTGCTCTCACTACTGGTGATCGTCATCTCGGTCGGCGGTCCCGGTTCGATGGTCGGGTTCGACTTCGCTCGCACGTTCAACCCGGGCGCTACGCTCGGCACCGCGCAGGGCATGGTCAACATGGGCGGTTTTCTGGCGTGCCTTCTGGTGGTGCAGGCGATGGGCCTGGTGATCGATGCTGCGGGCGGATACTCGTTCGAGTCGTTCCGGCTGGCGTGGTCGGTTCAGTACGCCATCTGGGCGCTGTCGGTCATCGGCATCCTGATCACCCGGAAGAAGGCCCGCAGGCTGATGCAGCAGGAACGAAACCTGTTGGAGGGCTTCGACGCTCACGCCGGTGACACGCTGCCGACGCGTTGACACGTCAACGCCGCCGAAGTCGCGACGGTCATGTCCGTCGGACCCATGTCAAAGGCGGCCGCTTCTTGACCCGACCTGTCGCTCGCCCGCCATCGCGAGACCGTGGTGCCGCTCGCCCACATCCGCGCGACTTCGGACGACTTAGGTAGTGGAGGTACCCACGTCACCTTCGGTTAAACGCCTCGCGATGGCCTCCTCGGCATGCCGATACCCGAGCAGTTCGTAGCCGACAACCGTCACCGCGGGCGCCAGCATGACGATCAGCAGCGCGTTGGCCATCGACATGCCGCGGCCGACGAGAACCACCGCGGCGATCAAAACAACTGCGGTCAGCACGAGAAGTAGCAGGTGGAACACGTCCGTCGCCCCGACCAAAAAGATGTAGATGAGGTATACCGCGGCGAGGTAGATCGCCACGGGTATCGCCACCGACAGCACCGTGCCCACAGCGCTGAGCTTCGAGTGGTAATCGATGTAGTAGGCCGCGGCGTGCAGCCCCGCGCCGGTCGCCACGATGGCCCCGAATACCACGAGGTGCAGATACCCGAACCGAAACGACAATTCGCGGTGGGCCTCCAACAGGCGCGATTGCGGCAGGATGAAGTACACCCACCACATGCCGAACGTCAATCCGGTGCCCGCCACCGCGACCAGGACCGCATCCACGCTCCAGCCCTGTGCCCCGACGACCGCCGACAACGATGCGACGGTTCCGACCACACCCTCCCCCAGCGCGATGATGGTGAGCAGCGAGTAGCGCTCGGAAATGTGGTGGGCGTGCCACGGGGTCCCGCCCATGCGCCTCTCGGCCAGCCACGGGCCGAACATCTCGAAGGCCATCAGTGCCACCGCCCACAGATACGTGGTCGCCACCGACGAGCTGACGATGATCATCGCGATCCAGCCGATCTGCGCCACAGTGACGACCGTGGCGTAGGTCAGACATGCCGACCGGCGGTCCGGATCCTGCTTGGCCGCGCGTAACCACTGCGCCACCAAGCCGATTCGCATCACCACATAGCCGGCCACCATCACCCGGTTGTCGACGTGGCGACCTTCCTCGATCGAGGCGAACATCGCTGGGAGGCCCAGCGCCAGGATGATGACGCCGACCATCTGCAGCATCGTCATCAGGCGGTAGATCCAGTCGTCGGTGTCGTAGGCGGACGCGAACCAGCTGAAGTTGATCCATGCCCAGCAGATGGAGAACGTCGCGAAGACGAACGCGGCCAACCCGGATGCGACGTGGTCCTCCGACAGTTGGTGGGCGAACTCGGAGGCCGCGATGCCGAAGCCGATCACAAACGTCAGGTCGAACAGCAACTCGAGCGGAGTGGCGACCCGGTGCGACTCATCGGGATCGCGACCTGACATCCGGCGAATGCGATGCACCTCGACCTTCGTGTCGGGTCGATGCGGCTCAACCTCACTCATGACCTGCAGAGTTTGCCCAGCCAGGGCAGCACTGTCCAGGCTGTCGCCCAATTCTGCGCAACGGCCAACCGCGAGGAATGCAGAGACAGGTAGTCGACTACGCATGCCGTCGCGCCACCCGGTTCGCATCATCAACCGCAGATGCCGGACCAATCGAACCGACCGAAAGCGGTGGCGCAATGTCAGAACAGTTCGCAGTCAGTCTGCTGGGTGAGTTCGAGGTCTACCGCGACGGTCAGCGACTGGAATTGCCACCCTCGTGCCGACGGTTGGTGGCGCTTGCCGCGCTGAAGCGCCGCGCGGTGCCCCGCGGGTGGATGTGCCGGATGCTGTGGCCCACAACGCGACCCGACCGCGCCGCGGCCAGGCTGCGCACGACGCTGTGGCGGCTGCGTCCGGTGGGTGCGGAGGCCCTGCTGGCCGTGAAACCGCAGTCGATCGCCATCGCGCCCGACATCTGGGTGGACTGGTACGACGCGGTAGACCTGGCCGGGGAGCTGCTGGGTCACATCGACCCGGCCGGCCCGGATCGAGACATCGCCGTCGAGCTGCTACCCCTGCTGCGGGCCGGCGGACTGCTCGAGGGCTGGACCGACGAGTGGAGTTCCTACGCCCGGAGCACGTACCACGAGCTGCGGTTGGACGCCCTCGACGTACTCGTGGGTCCATGCGCGCAGAACGGGTAGTGCACTACTCGTGCGTGTCGCTGTGAACGATTTCTACTATTTCATCGTCAAATAGATATAGATCTCGACGAACGGAAAGTGAGCCATGAACGCCCTATTCGTGACCGGCCTGAGCTTGGCGGCACCACTCGCCGCGCTCGGTGTGCACGAGTTGCAGGCGCGGCTCGAGCGTTGGGACTACGAGCGGCACGCCGAGGACTAACACCCGCCTCGCGATCGCTGGTGGCCCCCATCTGGTTTGTCGTGGACAACGGCGCGCTGGCCTTCAACACGGGCAAGAACACCGCCAAGGGCCGCGCGCTGGCGAGGGACTCGCGAACGGTGATCTGCGTGGACCACCAGGCGTCCCCGTATCGTTCGTGCAGGTTCAGGGAGTCGCTTCGATCAGCGAGGATCCTACGGATCTTCTCGATATCGCGACCCGTACCGGCGCCCGGTACATGGGCGCCGACCGGGCCGAGGAGTACGGCTGCCGAAACGGCGTGCCGGGTGAGTTGGTCGTCCGCATCAGGCCGACGAAGATACCGGCGGCCTTCGACCTGGCCGAATAGGTGGGGTAGTCCACCACTCGTGCCGACCGGCGTAGGCCGACTTACGTTGCCTTACATGGAAACGACGGCCGAGTCGACGACGACGCAACCCGCCGGGCTCGCGGCTACCAGCCAAGCGCCAGCTCCCACCGAAGCTCCGGTGCTCGTCACCGAGCAGCAGGTCCTGCTCAGCACCGCCGCCGCCGTGCGACGCCCGACTGCCTCCCGGCGTCTGGCCGACGCGTTTCGCGGGGTGGCGGCGGCGGTGCACAGTGTGTTCTCGATGCCGAATCCGCGTTCCCACGCGCCGGTCGTCCCGCCGCGGTCGCGTAGCTACTACGAGTCCTCGCTGGTCTTGCGCGAGCGAATGCGGTTGTGACCGCGGATCACGGCTTCGGTCGCGCCATCACGCGCGTGCGCCGCCGACGGTGGCTGGCGCCATGACCCACAGGATGAACTAGGTTCAGTGGTTATGAATGGCTACGCCTACGACACCGGGCTGTTGATTCTGCGCCTGTGCCTCGGCCTCACCATGGCAGCGCACGGCTACAACAAGTTCTTCGGCGGCGGCCGGATACCCGGCACCGCCAGGTGGTTCGAAAGTATCGGGATGAAGCCGGGCACGCTGCACGCCCGCATCGCCGCGACCACGGAGATGTCGGCGGGCCTCGGCCTGGCCGTCGGACTGCTCACCCCGATTCCGGCGGCGGGTTTCGTGGCGCTGATGCTGGTGGCGGCATGGACGGTGCACCGGCCGAACGGGTTCTTCATCGTCAAGGAGGGCTGGGAGTACAACCTCATCCTCGCCATCAGCGCCGTCGCGGTCGCCACGCTCGGCGCGGGCCGATTCAGCCTGGACTGGTTGATCTTCGGGCACAACTGGCTCGACGGCTGGGCGGGCCTGCTCATCTCGCTGGGGCTGGGACTGGCGGGCGGAATCGGCCAGCTCGTGCTCTTCTATCGGCCTCCGCAACCGGCAGAGGCTAGCTGATCCGTCCGCCGACGATGGTCGTGGCGACCATGTCGGAAGCCAGCGTCTGCACCTCGGCCGTCGGCGTGAGCACGATCAGGTCGCCCGGCTGACCGACCTCGACAGTGCGCAGCACCGACGGGCGGTCCGGATGGCCGAGGAACAACCGCAGCGCTTCGTCGGCGGAGATGCGTTCGTCGGGACCGAGGACCTCGCCTTCTGGTGTGCTGCGGTCGACGGCCGCGCGCATCGCCGCCCACGGGTCCATTCCACCGAACGGGGCGTCGGTGCTGGCCGCCATCGGGATGCCCGCCCGCAGTAGCGACGCCACCCGCCACAACCAGGGATGCTCGTCGGCGGGCACGTCGCGCAGGTAGTGCTCGCCGCGCTCGGCGACGAAGTTGGGCTGGGTCACGACGGTGATCCCGAGATCGACCAGGTCGGCGACCATGTCCTCATCGACAATTGCGGCGTGTTCGATGCGGTCCCGCGGGTGGCCGCCCGCCGACCGCAGGGCAGCGATCGCGACGACCAGTTGGGCGTGGGTCACACAGTGCAGTGCGACCGGGAGGTCGTCGTCATGGTGATCGCCCACCCAGGCGGTGAGCTCGTCGACGTCGAGTCGGTCGTCGTGCAGGATGCGCTTGCCGGGCGCCAGAAAGTGCAGCCGCTGCGGAATCTCACCGCGCCGATGGGTCACCGTCAGCATGACCACATCCTCGGCGGTCAGGTCCGGAGTCGCGTCGGTGACACCTGTGACCCCGTATGCCGCAAGACGATGCGTGACCTCTGCGAGCTCGGTAACGCGGCGCGGCAACGCGTCCGCCCAGTCGTCGGCGCTGTGCAACCGGCCGTTCGGATGGTCGGCCAGCCCGACCCGAGCCAGCCCAGCTGAGTTCAGGATCCACATGGCCCCGCTGCGGTGCTGGACCCGCAGCGGCGTGTCGGCGACCAATGCATCCAGCTGTTGGCGGTCGAGCTCGCCCGCCACCGAGGCGTGGTAGCCGACGGCCCGGATCCAGCCGTCGAGTCCCGGGATGGCCGTCGCAAGTGCCTGTGCCAGTTGAGCTTTGGTCCGGACTCGCGGCGGACCGACCGCAAGGGAGTCGAGCGCCGCGGCCATCGCCCTCAGGTGAAGATGATGGTCATGCAGCCCGGGCAGCACCGCACCTGCCTGCGCGTCGAGCACGTGCTCGGGGCCCCGCGGGTCGAGCCGATCGGCGATCTCGACGATGCGGTCGTCGACGCGGATGTCGGCGACGCGCCCGTCGGGCAACCTGCCGCGGCGAATCAGCATGTGGCCAGCCTGGCTTCGATCAGCTCCCGGACGCGCTGGTTGTCGGCGCCGAGCCCGGCGGTAGGGCGCTGTGGGGTGGTCGGAATCTTCGGAAGCTCATGGGATTTCGGAGCTTCGGCGGCCGAAACCGTCGTAGCGTAGTTCGCCGCCACCTCGGCGAGTGCCACCTCGACGATCTCGCCGCCGCCACGCCCCAATGCGTCCAACACCGACGCTGTCGCGGCCAACCCGGTCAGGGGGTCGGCGATCGCGTCACCGATGAACACCGGACCGGCACCGACGAGGCCGCCGGCAACCGCGGTGTCGTCTCCGAATGCGACGCGGTTGGCGCGCTCCCCCTCGGTGCCATAGCCCGTGATCCGCAGCCATACCCGGCCAGGACGACCCCGCACCTGCTCGGGGCCGAGGCCGCGCCGGCTCAGCGCGGCGGGTCGTGAACCCTCGATCACCACATCGGCGACCTCGAGTAGCGACCGCAGGTCGTCGTCGCGGAAATCGATGGCGTAGCACAGCTTTGACGAGTTCATCCAGTCGAAGAAGGCCGGGTCACCCCGCCGCGTCCCGTCGGGCCTGTTGCGGCCTTCGACCTTGACGACGGTGGCTCCGGCGGCGGCGAGCAGATGCCCGCACAGCGGTCCGGCCCACATCGACGACAGGTCGGCGACCAACAGCTCAGGCAGTGCCCTGGTGGCTCTGGGTCCGGAGGAGACAAATCGCGTTGGCGCCGAGGATGTTTCGCCGAGCACAGCGGCAGGCAGGTCGAGCAGCCGTGCCCGTGCGACGAATTCCACCGCGTCGCGACCCGCGGCCGCGGCCGCCAACGTCGCCCAGGGGTCGGCAGGCTGTTCGGTCAATTCGAGAAGCGCGGGGACCGTCTCGATGTCGTCGATGCGTGACAATGTCACGGCGCACCAGCCGTCGCGGCTGGCCAACAAACGTGTCGAGCCGCCCGCCGAGACCAGTCCGGCCGGTGCAAGACCGAGTAGTCCGGCCCGCCCCGTGAGGATCAGGTCGGCGTCGGCGCTCAACAGGCCACCGAGCTCGGCGGCGCTCCGGCCGATGTCGTGGGACACCTGCCGCGCCCGGGCAAGCACGGCCTCGGGTATCCCCAACGACCCCACCGAGACATTGTGCAACGAACTATCCCGGTTCAATCGCGTCCACCAAACCCCAGTCGAATGCGGTGGTCACATCGATGGTCTGTCCCGACATCACCAGGTAGGCCGTGCGCCAGCGGCCGATGCGTCGCGTCACGCTGACCGTCCCGCCCGCGCCGGGAATGAGGCCGAGGGCGAGTTCGGGTAGGCCCAGTACCGAATCAACATGTGCATCAACCCATCCGCAGAACGCGGCCATCTCCAATCCGCTGCCGAGGACCTGGCCGTGCACGCGCGCCCGGCAGCGGCTGCCCAGCCGCGCGGTGAGTTCGTCGAACACCAGGGCGGGACTGTGCCGCACACGCGCGACGTGCGCACTCGCGGGATCGGTGAACGAGCCGAATTCGGCGAGGTCACCTCCGCTGCAGAACGACGGTCCGTTGCCACTCAGGATCACCTCTTCGACGGACGTGTCGTAGCGGGCCACGTCGAGGGCGTCGAGGAGCGCGGCTCGCGCATCGTTGGAGAACGCGTTGTGACGTGCGGGCCGGTTGAACCGGATATGCAGCGTGTTGCCGTCGCGGTCGGCCATCACCGGATCGGGCAGCGCGGGCGCGGTGGCCGGTCCCCGCCGCTGCAGCCAGGTGGCGAACTCGTTGCCCGACTGCAGTGTCGAATAGGCGAGCGACTCCGTGATGACGCCGGCGAGTGCGTTCGCGTCGGGATCGACCGCCCGCAAAACGTCGTCGCACACGGTGGCCGCCTGCGGCCAGGTGTTCATGCGAGTTGTCAGCGCGGCCATCGCGGAGGTCGTCGACTCGACGGCAACGACGCGGCGGTCGGAAACGACGTCCTCGCTCAGGGTGAACGTCGCGTGCTCCAGCCACGGTTGCGCGGACGATGACGCGATGTCGGTGGCGGATCCCACCGCGACCAGCACCCCGGTCTGCGTCGGCGAACAGCTCGGTAGGTCGCCGAGGTCAACGACGCGCACGACCGAGCACCGCACTACACCGGGTCGAAGGACGAGATGAGCCAGGAGTCGTCGACCTTCTTGAGCGTGACCCGCACGGCGCTGTTGATGAAGCTTGCGTCCGGCCGGTCGGCGCTCTGGGTGGTCTGGTTGATGAACACCAGCACGACTGCCGAGTCTGGATGGATTTCAGAAACCGCGGCCTTGACGACCGACGCCTTGGTCTTCACGGATTTCTGTTTGGCCGCCGGGGTGACGATCTGTTCGGTGAATTGCGTGTAATACGACAGGAAGTCGCCGGTGAGCTTGCTCTTCGCCGTCGCGAAGTCCTTGTCCAGGGTGTCCGGCGCATAGCTCAGGATTGCCACGGTGCCGTCGGACGCGGCCTGCAGCGCCGACTTGGCCGCAGCGTCGTCGGTCTCGCGATCCGGTTGGTATGTGAAGAAGAACATCCACGCGGCCAATCCCGCGGCGGCGACGAGCGCCACTGCCAGCGCAATGGCAATCCAGTACTCCCTAAGCCCCGCAGACAATCGCGCGCCGGTACCGCGATTCTTTGCCGGCGACGAATCAGTCTCGATGGCGTCGGCCTCGGTGCCCGTCGAGGTCGGCTCGTCACTGTCGGCGACGTCGATGTCGGAGATGTCGTGCTCAGTGGTCACGGTACGAACTCAACCTTCGCCATTTTCAACTGCCCGCCGTCTCTGGCCAGGTCAACGCTAAGCCGCCAGGCGCGCGGCTCCTGCTTGGCGCCTGCGGAATTGGTGACCTTCGACGACGCGGCGACGATGACGGTCGCGGTGTCGTCGGTCATCGACTGCACGGCGGCGCCGGTCACATTGGTCTCAGTGACGGCCTTCGAATCTTGCGCGACCTTGATGAAATCGTCGGCGGTGTTCTGGAAGTCGTCTTTGAACTGGCCCGTCGAATTGTCGATGATGCGCTGGACGTCTTCTTTGGCCTTGTTGTAGTCCAGCGACATGAGTGTCACGACGCCCTGACGGGCCGCCGCCGTGAATTCGGCCCTGCGCTGTTGTTCTGCTTGCGCCTGCCGGTGATTCCAGTACATGTAGCCGCTGCCGGCCAGCAGCGCGGCGATCACGAGGATTGTCAGCGCGGCCGCGACGGCCTTCCACGACGGCATCGGTATCCGCAGACGTCGACGCTTCGTGGCTGGTTCATCGTCGTCACCGACTGCGTCTTCGTCGACATCCGCATCGTCGGTTTCGGCAACGGCGGTCTTCTTCTCGGCGTCTTCGTCGTCCTCGGCGGCGCCTTCGTCGTCCGTATCGACGGGCTCGTCGACGGTCTCCTCCGCCTCCGGTGCCGCCGTCACTTCGGCTGCTTGGGTTGCCTTTGCCGCAGCGGATGCCTCGGCCTCCCTGCGCAGCCGTAGGGCGCGGGCCCTGGCGCGGGCGGCGGCGGCGACCGCCTCGGCCTCGTCGGCCTCGGCCTCCGCTTCCTCCGCCAGCGCGAGCGCGTCGACGCCGGCCGGATCTGTCGCCTTGACCGTGTCGTCGACGTGGTCGCCGTTCAGTTCCGGCGGAGTCTGCTTCCGGGACCGCATGCAACCTCCTGTCCGGTAAGCACGTTGCTCAATGAGAATGGCATTTTCTATTTTCGGTATCGCCGCGACGATACAGGATCGGCAAATCTGCCTAAATCAAGCATGTCCTGCGGAAATGCTATTTACACGCTGTGCAGGCGCTTAGCGCTATCTGTTGATCAACCGGTCCTTCATCACTTTGCCCGTCGCGTTTAGCGGCAGCTCGTCCAGAAACTCTACGTACCGCGGCACCTTGAAACCAGCCATCCGGTCGCGGCTCCACGAGATCAAGTCGTCGACGGTCAGGTCATTCTTGAGCACCACGAACGCCTTACCCACCTGTCCGAGGCGGTCGTCGGGCACCCCGATCACCGCCGCCTGAGCCACGGCCGGATGCTCGAGAAGAAAGCCCTCGATCTCGGCCGGGTAGGCATTGAAGCCGCCGACGATGAACATGTCCTTCTTACGGCCCACGATGCACAGTCGGCCCGACTCAGTGAAGTTGCCGAGGTCGCCGGTGTGCAGCCAGCCCTCGCTGTCGATCGCCTCGGCCGTGGCGGCCGGATCGTCGAAATAACCCGCCATGACGCCGTAGCCACGGACCAGCACCTCCCCGTCGCCTGCGACGCGCACCTCGATGCCCTCGCAGGGCAGGCCAGCCGTGGCCGCGACGTCTTCGAAGGAGTCCCCGGGGCGCGACAACGTCACGTTGCCCGCCTCGGTGAGCCCATAGCCCGTCATCAGCGTCTGGAACGGAAGGTCCTCGAGAATCCGACGCACCAGTTCGACTGGAATGTCGGCGGCGCCGGTCACGCCCGCGCGCAACGACGACAGCTTGTGCTTGTCACCGACGGTGAGCAGCGAGTGGTACAGCGTCGGCGGGCCGGGCAGCATGGTGATCCGTTCCGCCTCAATCATTTCCACCACCCGATCGATGTCGAACATGGCCACCGGCAGCATCGTCGCACCGCGAAGAAACGACGCGATGAGACCAGCCTTCAGCCCGAAGGTGTGGAAGTACGGGTTGATCATCAGATAGCGATCGCCCTCACGCAGATCCGCGAGCGTTGCCCACTCCTCATACATCCGCAGCGTCTGGCGATGGTTCATCATCGCGCCCTTGGGACGCCCGGTCGTCCCCGACGTGTAGATGATGTCGGAGATGTCGGTGCCTTCTACCGTGCGCTCGAACGGCTCTCCGCTGGACAGAAAGTCCGACCTCAGGTCGATCGCGGGAACACCCGCAGGCACCGGGTGTTCCTGGCCGAGGAAGCCCTTTTGGACGAGCACCGCCTTGGCCCGACTACGGGTGATGACGTCGGCCGCTTCCTCGGCCTTGAACCGCGTGTTGACCGGGACAAGGACGCCGCCGGCGGTGAGCAACCCGAATGCGGCGACGATCCATTCCGCGGAGTTGGGTGCCCAGATCGCGACCCGATCCTCCTTCTCGACACCGAGGTCAGCGAATGCGCCTGCAGCGCAACGGATCCGGTCGACAAGCTCGATGAAGGTGAGACGCAGCCGACCATCGACTACCGCTTCAGCGTCGCCGAACCGGTCCGCCGCGCTCACGACCATCTCGGGGATGGTCTCCCAGCGTCGCTCAGGCACGTGCGCTGCTCCTCAGCGGGCGCAGCGCCCTAGATCGTCGCAGCGCGTAGGTCACACCGTGACAAGCCGACTCAGGTTGCCGCCCATGATCTTCGCTTGATCCTCCACGGAGAGATGCTCGAGCGCGGTCACGTAGTGCGTCGGCTCTGCAAGACCCTCGGGATGCGGGTAGTCGGAGCCGTAGAGCACGCGCTCCACGCCGATGAGGTTGATCAGGTCGTCGATGCCCTCTTCGTAGAACGGGCTGACGTGGACGCGGTTCTTGATCTCCTCCATCGGGTTGCCCGGGAACGCCTCCGGTGCCTTCTTCCACACCTCGGCCATGTTGTCGAGCAACGGGAACATCCACTTCGACCCGGCCTCGATGACCGCGAGCTTGAGTGTCGGGAACCGGAACAGCGCGCCGTGAATCACCCACGAGCCCACCGCGTCTTGAATCGGGCGCCACTCGTTGAGGATGTTCATCGCGTTGGTCTGGAAGGGCAGCATCTCCTGGGTCGCGCCGTCCCACTCGGAGGTGTAGCGGGAGTAGCCGCTGTCGCTGGAGTGCATCGCGACAAGCACGTCGTACTCGACGCACTTCTGCCAGAACGGGTCGAACTCGGGCAACGCGAATGACCGCGGACCGCGGTAACCGGGCACGGGAGCCGGGCGGATCAGGATGGCCCTGGCGCCGCGCTTGACCACCCAGTCGAGTTCCTCGATGGCCTTCTCGACGATGGGCAGCGTGATCACCGGAGTGGTGAAGATGCGGTTCTGGTAGTTGAATCCCCACACCTCGTCGAGCCACTCGTTCAGCGCGTGCACGATGACGTGAATCGCGACCGGGTCGTCGCGCAACCGCTCCTCGACCAGGCTGGCAAGCGTTGGGAACATCAGCGAGCGGTCGAGACCCAGCTCGTTCATCAGCTCGAGGCGCGGAGCGGGCTCGAAGAACGCCGGGATCGATCGCATGGGCTCGCCGAAGAGCTCGCGCTTGCTCTTGCCGTCCGGGTTGCCGAACTTGAAGTACTCCTCCCACGCGCCGGGTTTGGCGACCACGTTGAACGTGGGGTTGGGAATGTAGTTGCTGATCTGCCCGCGGATCGCGATCTTCGTGCGGCCGTTGACCTGCACGTACTGGACGACGTCCTTGTACTCCTTGGGCAGGAACTTGGTCAGCGCCTCCTCCGGCTCGTACAGGTGGTTGTCCGCATCGAACAGCGGGAACGGGACGTCGACCCTATGCGACAGTTGGCCCATGAAACACTCCTTTTCCTCTTGAGAGAATCCTATTCTCATCTCGGGCAGGTAGCAATGTCCTGCCTGACGAGAAACTTCTGCACCTTGCCGCTTGCGGTGCGCGGGAAATCGTCCGCCCGGTGCAGTTCCTCCGGCCACTTCTGCATTGCCATGCCCGCGCCCTTGAAGTGGTCACGGACCTCCTCGATGGTGGGCATGTCGTGGCCATCCCGGAGGCGCAGCACCGCGGCCGCGCGCTCACCCAGCCGGTTGTCGGGCGCGGCCACCACGACCGCCTCCACAACCGCGGGCATACCGAGCAGCACCTCCTCGACCTCGAGCGCACTGATGTTCTCGCCGCCGCGGATGATCACGTCGGCCTTGCGGTCGGTGATGGTCAGGTAGCCGTCGTCGTCGAGCACACCGACGTCGCCCGTGCGATACCAGCCGTCGTCGTCGAATGCCCGTGCGGTCATCTCGTCATCGGTGTAGCCGAGGCACAGATCCGGACCGCGGCTGAAGATCTCGCCGTCGGGTCCCAGCCGGATCTCCACTCCCGGCCGGACGTCGCCGTCGGTGAACAGTCGCTTTTCCTCCGGGGCAGTGCGGCGCGAGCCGGTAATGGACGGGTGTTCGGTGCTGCCGTACGAACGGAATACGAACATGCCCAGGTCGGCCAGCCGCTGGGTGACCGCCGCCGGGACCGCCGAGCCGCCGAGGCCGACGGTGGTGAAATGCCGCACGTGCTCGGGGGTGCAGTCCGGGTGGTCGAGCACGCTGGTGACGAAGTAGGGCGGCCCTCCCCCGATCGCCAGGCCGTCGCTTTCGATCAACTCCAGCACCCGAGCCGGATCCCAGACGTCACACAGATCGATGGGCGCGCCCTCGAGAACCGGGATCAGAAGGGCACCGAGCATGCCGATGAAATGCCCGACCGGAGTGGCGGTCAGCTGCCTGCCGCGGTCGGGCGGATAGTTCTCCGCAAGCTGTCGCGTCTCGAAGCCCAGCGTCTGGTGGCTGTGGATGACGCCCTTCGGGTTGCTGGTGGTGCCCGATGTGAAGGCGATCAGCGCGGGCCCTGCCGGGTCGGCGGCGACGACGCCTTCCATCGGGTCGTCCGCCAGGAGGTCGTCGAACGAGCTTCCGACCAGGCCCACGATCGGGACGTCCGCGCACAGGTCCGGCTGGTACTTCATCCGCCCGAACTCCTCGGCGGTGATGAACACCTTGGGCCGCGCCGTCGCGATGATGTGTGTCAGTTCCTTGCGGCCGTAGAAGTGCACGATCGGTACCACGACGGTGCCGAGGAGCGCCGCGGCCCAGAACGACGCGGCGGCTTCCACCCAGTTCGGCAGCTGTATCGCCACCACATCGCCCGGTTGGACGCCTCGGTTGCGCAGGCCGGCGGCCAGCCGGCGGGCCATCAATTCGACGTCGGCGAAGGTGCCCGCGAACGGCCGAACATCGGAATGCACACGGAAGCCGGCTTCGGGGTTGGCCCGCAGTCCGCCGGCGACGAGATCGCCGATGGTCTCGGGCGTCCACCACCCCTCGTCCGCGTAGCGTTTTGTCAGCTCTACCGGGATTTTTCGCATTGCGCGCCGCCGCACCTCCGTTCGTTGCGATGCTATTCTCCGATACAGAGAATGCCAATACCGCACACGGAGAATGCTTGATGGTCGACCTGGAAGTAGATGACGGTTTGGCGGTCATCACCATCGACCGTCCGCACGCCCGCAACGCCATCTCGCTGGAGACGATGGACCAGTTCGACAAGGCGCTCGACGGGGCCCAGGGTGCCGCCGCGCTCGTCGTCACGGGCGCAGGCGACCGGGCGTTCGTCTCGGGCGGCGACCTCAAGGAGCTCAGCGCGCTGCGGACGGAGCAAGAGGCCGGCGCCATGGCGTGGCGGATGCGGTCGATCTGCGATCGCATCGCCGGTTTCCCCACTCCGACGATCGCGGTGCTGAACGGGCACGCGCTCGGCGGCGGCGCCGAGGTGGCGGTGGCTGCCGATATCCGGCTCGCCGCCGACGACATCAAGATCGGCTTCAACCAGGTGTCGTTGGCGATCATGCCCGCGTGGGGCGGAGCCGAGCGGCTCGCGGCGCTGGTCGGCAAGAGCAGGGCGCTGCTGCTGGCGGGCGCCGGAACCGTGCTCGGCGCGGCCGAAGCCGAACAGGTCGGCCTCATCGACCGGGTCCTGCCGCGCGCCTCGTTCGACGACGACTGGCGCGCGATCGCCCGCGCACTGGCGAGCCGCCCGGCCGGCGAGATCAAGCGCGTCGTGCATGGGGTGTCCACCACCGAGGCGGTCGCCGCCTTTGCCCGGCTGTGGGTTTCGGATGAGCACTGGGCCGCCGCGGACAAGGTGATGAAGCGCGGCAAGTGAAGTCGTCTAGCCGCCGGCGAGGAGGTCGCGCACCGGATTGTCGCCGTCCCATTCGGCCGCGGCGTCGCGGATGAACATCGCATTGGCCGCCGTCGCCTCGGTGAGCTCGGAAATCTCGATGACCGCGGCGGGCGCGTCCGGCGGTTCGACGTAGGCGAACCGCACACCGTAGCCCTCGCCGCCAGACCACACCACCGGCCAGCCGGCCTTCTCCACGGTGCGCATTGTGTCTTCGAAATCAGCTGTCCAGTAAGCCAACTGGTGAAAGCCGGCGCCGCGACCCGACAGGAACTCGGTGAAAACGCTTGGCGTGTCATCGAGCTGCTGGATCAACTCGATCTGTAGCTCAGCGCTGTTCGACCATGCCACCGACAGTGTCGTTTCACACGGTTCACCGCGGTAGGTCGCGTGCATGGGCATCCCGCGCAGCACAAACCAGGGGCCGACGCCGAGCGCCACCCAGCTTGCCATCGCGTGGTCGAGATCATCGACGACGTAACCGATTTGGCGAATCGGGCCCGGCAGAACCGTCATGACGCACTCGGGTGTACGACGACGCGCGGCGGGCCCTCGCCCCTGCGCACCCGGTCGATCGCCTCGGGGACGTCGTCGAGGCCGATCGTTGCGCCGATGCTGGGCGACGGGTCCAACCGGCCCTCGACGACCGCGTCCAGCGTGCCGTACCAGTCCTGCGGATGCGGGCCGCCACCGAATTGGATCGTCATGCCCTTGTGGGTGGCAGCGGTGCAGTCGATCGTGCCCGCGTCATACCAGCCACCGGCGCAGTACACCCGTGCCATGAACTGGCATGAGTCGACGATGCTCTGCAGCAGCCCGTTGCGGCCCACGCATTCGAAGATCACCTGCGTTGTCTGGAAATCGTTGGCCCGGAAGGTCTCCTGCCACACCTCGTACGGGTCTCGAGACGACGGGTTGACCAGGACGTCGGCGCCGAACGTCTTGGCGTAGGCGAGCCGGTCGTCGCTGTAGTCCGACACCACGATCGGGCTGACACCCCGCGCGGCCAACGCCGCCACTGTCGACAGGCCGATGGCGCCCGCGCCGATGATCAGCGGCAGCTCGCCGGGACCGATACCCGAACAGCGAACGTAGAACTCTCCCACCGCGAACGCGTCCACCACCGCAACAGAGTCGTTCGGCACGCCGTCGGGCACCTTCCGAGACATCATCTCCGACACCAGCATCAGTTCGCCGAACGCACCGGGAGCGTCGGGGTTGTGCCCGATGACGAGCGGCTCGACGCCGGCGCGGATCAGCAGCGGCAGGCTGGTGACCCGAGTACCGACAGGAAATGCGTCCGAACAATCCGCTCCGTGGCCGACCACCTCGCCGATGAACTCGTGGCCCATCACGGTGTCGCGATCGGAGTCCCAGACGAAGCGCTCCGCCGAGTTCGGGTGGTCCATGTAGTGCACATCGGAGGCACAGATCGCCGCCGACAGCGGTTTGATGAGCAGTTCCTTAGGGCCCGGCTCCGGGTCGGCGGTCTCGCGAACCTCGAGCCTGCCGCCACGCAGCACCACCGCGCGCATCAGCTTCCCCCATGCTTGGTCGCGGAGTCGCGCGACGCGGCGCTCATGAGCTCGACCAGCGTGCGCCGGTCGACCGTCCATACCATCGACGCTATCCTCCGATTACTCTCTCCCACAGGGTAAGTCGGGCCGTTGCCGATGTTCTCGATGATTTCTTTTGCAACATCTTCAGAAAGCATGACGGTTTCCGGGTCGTACGCGTAACCCATCCGCGCCAGCGCCTCCGTGTAGGTCATTCCCAGCGGGGTGCAGCACACGTCGACGCCGTGCGGCCCCAGTTCTGCCCACAGCCCTTCGGCGAGGTTGACGTTGAAAGCCTTGACTGCGGAATACACGGCCAGCAGAGACGACCCCGCCAGGCACGCGAGCGATCCCACGAACACAATGCCGCCCCGCCCGCGCTCCTTCATCGCCGGCGCGAAATGTCTGGCCAACGCGACCGGCCCGACGCACGCCAGCTTGATCTGCTGCAGCGAGTCCTCGAACGAATCGTCGAGGAACTCCGTCGTCCGGTTGGCGGCACCCGCGTTGTAGACGAGCAGTCCGACCTCGAGTCCTTCTGTCGCTGCGGCCACCCGATCGGAGACGTCGGCGACCGTCAGGTCCAACACCACCGGCCGAATCTCGACGCCGTGGCGCTCTCGCACCCCGGCCGCAACCTGCTCCAGCAGGGCCTGGTTGCGCGCGATCAGCACGAGATCCAGTCCGCGCGCGGCCAATTGGTCGGCCAGGCTGGCGCCGACCCCCTCCGACGCGCCGGCGATCACGGCCCAACGCCCGTACTTCTGTGCGAATTCGCCCGTCATGATGGGGTGCCGCCACCGCCGGTGAGCATCCGCGGGGTGAACGTGGCGCGACGGCGAATTCGCCATCCATCGGAGGCGCGCACCAGTTCGTCGTCGTAGTGGCCGACGACGTCGACCCACGGGGCGTTGTCGTCGGGCGTCACCATGATCACGGCGTGTACATAGGTCCGCGCGGTCGCCGTATCGCCGTCGACGTCGATGACGAAATTCGACAGCCGGTGATAGGTGGGGCCCATGGGATCGTGCACCTCGGCGAACAGGTCAGTGAATGCGCCGGGGTCGGTGAACTGTCCGAGCTCGCCGTAGTCGAGATCGACGGTGTCGGCCCAGCAGCTGCGAAAGAGCGGCCAGTCTTTCGAGTCGATGCCGGTGGCGTAGCGAATCAGCACCTCGGTGATCTGCGCCTTGTCGGCATCCACGCGGGAAGGCTAACCGATAAGTTAGACTCGGGTCAACAATGACATTCGCGGGAAAAGCGGTGTGAATGGCGAACATTGCCCGGGCAGCAACTGCTGACCAAGGTCAGCGGCGAGCCTCATTTCAACAGGCACGCTCACACGCGACGAAGCAGTCTCTCGTTCAGGCCGCGACGGCGCTGTGGCGGGCGAACGGCTATGCGCGCACGACGGTCGCCGACATCTGCCGCGCGGCGGGCGTGTCGAAGGCGTTGTTCTACTTCTATTTCCCGCGCAAGGAGGACGTGCTCTTCGAGGTCGGCATCGTGTCGACCGATGCCGCGCATCGCACGGCCACCGAACTGTTGCGCAAGCGATACGACGTGCCGGCCGTGATCACCGCCGCCCTCGAGACGCTGGAGACCTCAATGCGCGCCAGCACGCCGGAACTGCTGACGGAGGCGATTCTCGAGGGCTACCGCCAGGAACTGGCGGGCCACGACCACCTCGAACGCACGTCGATCATCTTCGCCGAGGTGTTCGCGCGGGCGATGGCCGACGGCAAGTTGCCCGCCGACTTCGATGCCGAACACGTCGCGACCGTGGCCCAGTCGCTGGTCAGCGAGGGCGCCCGGCACTGGGCAGCGGGTCGCTACCAGGGCCGGTCGTTCGCCGATGTGGTCGGCCGCGACATCGCCGCGCTCGTCGCCGGCCACACCCGCCGCGACTGAATCGCGGGCTCAGCCCGCAGGAGGCGATGGCGCAGGGGTCGCCTCGGCGCTGAACGTGGAATGCGGCGTCGGCGTCGGACCGGCCGCCTGGTTCTCCTCGGCAAGGCCGATGCACTCGTATGAGTTGTGGCCCGTGCATTCCACGCCGTCGACCACAGGCAAGCCGTCGTAGGGATCGGGTTTGATCGAGACGATGCCCGTCGGCTGAGTGGGCACACAGACCCCCGTCCTGAAGTCCAGGGACTCCGCGGGCGGGCAGTCGGTCGAGGTCGAGGCCACCGGCGGCGACACGGCCAATGCGCAGACGAACGCAGCCGCCAGTGACGCACTCGCGGCCCATCTACCCGTCCGCCGCAGACGGTCGCGCGGATCGATCGACACAGCACCTCATCATCTGATCCCGAGAGGAACGGTAGCCGACGGGAACGTGTAGCCGAAGTGGCATTTGCGGCTATCTGTTCTCTCTAGACGAGAATGCCATTTCCGATTAATGTCAATCGAGTGTCCACACCGCAGAAGGCGCTCGCGCCCGAGATCTCTACCTGGCCCGACGAGAACCCGCAGCTGATCGGAAGCCGCTGCGGCGCGTGCGGCGCCACCACATTCCCCGTCCAGCAGCACTGCCCCAAGTGCAGCGCCAGCCAGATGTCCGAGGTGAAGCTGCCCCGCCGCGGCACCCTGGTGGCCTGGACGACCCAGGGCTTTCCACCGGGAGCGCCCTACAAGGGCCCGACGGGCAAGGACTTCGTGCCGTTCGGCGTCGGGCTCGTGCAACTCGACGACGTGATCCGCGTCGAGGGCCGGCTCACCGAGAACGACCCGAAGAAACTGCAGTTCGGTATGGACGTCGAGCTCACCATGATCCCGTTCACCACCGATGACGAGGGCAACGAACTCGTCACCTTCGCCTTCCAGCCGGCCTAGAGGAGTAGCCATGACCAACGACGTCGCGATCATCGGCGTGGGGCTTCATCCCTTCGGCCGGTTCGACAAGACCGCAATGGAGATGGGCGCCGACGCGATCCAGTTCGCGCTCGCCGACGCGGGCGTCGACTGGAAGGACATTCAGTTCGGCTTCGGCGGCAGCCACGAGGTGTCGAACCCCGACGCGGTGACGCGGCTGGTCGGTCTCACCGGGATCACGTTCACCAACGTCTTCAACGCCTGCGCGACCGCGGCGTCGGCGATTCAGCAGACGGCGGACACGATCCGGTTGGGCAAGTACGACATCGGCATCGCCATCGGCATGGACAAGCACCCCCGCGGGGCGTTCACCGACGACCCGGCCAAGCTCGCACTGCCTCAGTGGTACGCCGAGAACGGACAGTTCGTCACCACGAAGTTCTTCGGGATGAAGGCCAATTACTACCTCAACAAGCACGGCATCTCGCAGGAGACGCTGGCCAAGGTTGCGGCCAAGAACTTCCGCAACGGGGCGATGAACCCGAACGCGTTCCGGCGCAAGCCGATTGCCGAGGAAGAGATCCTCAACTCGACGGTGCTGAACTACCCGCTGACCCAGTACATGTTCTGCACGCCCGACGAAGGCGCGGCGGCCGTCATCATGTGCCGTGGCGACATCGCGCACCGCTTCACCGACAAACCGGTGTATGTGAAGGCCACCGAGATCCGCACCCGCCGCTACGGCGCCTACGAGGTGCACGCCACCTTCGCACCGCTGGAAGAGGATTCGTCGCCCACGGTGTACGCCGCCCGCGCGGCGTACGAGGAGGCCGGCATCGGTCCCGAGGACATCGACGTGGCGCAGCTGCAGGACACCGACGCCGGCGCCGAGGTGATCCACATGGCCGAGACCGGTCTGTGCGCCGACGGCGAGCAGGAGAAGCTGCTGGCCGACGGCGCCACCGAGATCCACGGCTCGATCCCGGTCAACACCGACGGCGGGCTCATCGCCAACGGCGAGCCGATCGGCGCCTCGGGGCTGCGGCAGGTGCACGAGCTGGTGCGCCAGCTGCGCGGTGAGGCGGGCGAGCGCCAGGTGCCGGGCGAGCCGAAGGTCGGCTTGGCCCAGGTCTATGGTGCTCCGGGCACAGCCTCGGCAACCATCCTGTCGCGGTAGCGGCGAGCCGACCGGCCGACGTCGATGCCCACCGTCGCCGACACCGTCAACCGCTACATCGAACTGCTCGCGACGGGCAGCGGCGAGGAACTGGCCGCGCTCTACACGCTCGACGCGACCGTCGAGGATCCGGTGGGCAGCGGTGTGCGCCGCGGTCACGACGCCATCCGCAAGCTGTACAGCCGCTTCGAAAAGCTCGATCGCACAGCCGAACTGCTCTCGTTGCACGTCATCGCCAACGAGGCGGCGTTCCTGGCCCGCCTGACCGTCATCGCCGGAGACACCCACACACGCATCGACGGGATCGACGTGATGACGTTCGACGACGATGCGCGGATCACGTCGATGCGCGCGTTCTGGTCCACTCCGCAAATCGACCCACGCTAGGAACGGCCATGCCCGGTTTCGGTGTCGGAATCATGAACAACACCATCAACTCGAAGTTCGGACCCAAGCCGCCGATTCAAGCGGACTATCTGACCGCGGTCGCTTGCGGGGCCGACTCGTTCTGGGTCGCCGACCATCTCAACTCCGTGCTGCCACCGTCGATGTGGACACCCAAGTATGTCGGCGCCGCCCGCGTCATCCCGAAGATGGACGCCCATCTGGAGCCGTGGACGATGCTGGGCTACCTGGCCGCCAAGAACAACCTTCGCCGGATGCGCCTTGGGGTGGCCGTCACCGACACCGGTCGCCGGAATCCGGCCGTCACCGCACAGGCGGCGGCCACCCTACATCTGCTCACCCGCGGTCGGGCGGTGCTCGGCATCGGGACAGGCGAGAAGGAAAGCAACGCACCGTACGGCGTGGACTGGTCCAAGCCGGTAGCGCGTTTCGAGGAAGCGCTGGCCACCATTCGTGCGCTGTGGAATTCCAACGGAGAATTGGTCACCAGGGACTCGCCGTTCTTTCCTTTGCACAAGGCGCCTTTCGCGCTTCCGCCATACAAGGGCAAGTGGCCGGAGATCTGGGTCGCCGCGCACGGACCCCGCATGATTCGCGCCACCGGTCGGTACGCCGACGGCTGGTTTCCCGGCACGACACGGGCGGTGGAGTACGGCGAACAACTGACCGCGTTGCGCGCAGCGGCCTCGGATGTGGGCCGCGATCCCATGGCTATCAAGCCCGCACTGATCCGCTTCATCGTGACCGGTCGCTCGCGCGCCGAGGTCGACGAGGTGATCGATTCCAATATCGCCAAGGTTTTCGCACTCAACTGCACCGCGGAAGCCTGGGCACGCCACGGGGCGGAACATCCGCTTGGCGCGGACTTCACCGGTGTGCAGGAACTGATACCCCAACTGATCGACGAAAAGACCGCGTTGTCCTACGCCGCGAAGACACCGCGGTCACTGGTTGCCGAACTGTTCACGGTAGGCACACCCGACGAGGTCGTCGACCAGATAGCGGAGTTCCGAGACCACGGATTGCGGTATCTCGTCGTGGGAAATGCAGGTGCCATCCAGCCCAGTCTCGGCAAGAGCGCCGCAAGCACCGCGCCGTACGTGAAAGTGGTCCGTGCGCTCCGGCGTTTATGAACCGCGCCGGGCCGGCGGCAGATCATTGACAACGCTTGCCGATCGGCTACTCTCACCGATAGCCGATCGGCTAGCCGATTAGTCCTCGTCACCTAAGGAGACTCGATGCAGATTCTGGCCGAGGCCGAGGACTTGCCGAAGACGGCGAACATCAAGACGCAGCTGATCAGCCTGTGGACCGTGCCGATCTTCGGCGGGGTGCTGCTGATCGCCTTCCTCGCGTTTCCGGGGTTCTTCCCCCCGATGTCGCCCGACATGACGGCCGATCAGGTGGCCGCGTTCTACGCCGACAACAAGGCGATGGTCTGGTTCACCATGATCACCTTCAACATCTGCGGCATCATGCTGCTCCCGTTGTTCATGGTGATCGTCGTCCAGATGAAGCGGATGGCCACCCAAAGCCACGTCTTTGCCTACTGCTATCTCACCGCGGCGGTCAGTGGCGCGACGCTGTTCGCGCTCGCCGATATCTTCTACCTTGTCGCCGCCTTCCGGCCCGGCCGCAACCCCGATCTCCTGATGCTGCTCAACGACATGGCGTGGATCATCTTCGTCGCGCCGGTCGGCGCGTGGGTCGCGATGAACCTGTTGTTGGCGATCGCGATCTACTTCGACACCGGTTCGCAGGGAAGTCCCGATCCGGTGTTTCCGCGCTGGGTCGGGCACTACTCGCTTGCCACCGCCGTCGCCATGGCACCGGCCGTCGGCGCCGCGATCTTTCGAACCGGCCCGTTGGCGTGGGACGGCGTGATCTCGTTCTGGGTGCGCAATGTCGCCTTCGCGCTCTTCGTGCTCGTGATGTTCTTCGTGCTGAGGCGCGTGCTGCACCGCCAGGCCGTCGAGGAGGGGGTGACGGGGCAGTGAGCAGTGCGGTCACCACCCCGAACACCTCGAGCGCCGAAGCCGCCGGCACCGAGCCGCCGGCCCGCGCAGGCAAACGCGACGTCTGGATCGTGTTTTGGATCGTGCCCGCGTTCTACACCGCATTCGGCGTCATCTTCTTTGCGCTTGCTCGCGTGATGCCGCCGCCCCGGCCGGACGTCACCACCGATCAGATGGTGCACTTCTTCCACGCGCACTCCACCACGATCAAGATCGGCTTCGGGATTCTGGTCCTCATCGTCGGCGGTGCGGGCATGGCAAACGGCATCGTCATGTACCACATCAAGCGGATGACGGTCGGTTCCGTGCTCGGGTATGCGTACATGGCGTCGTTAGCGGTCGGCGCGCTGCCTGGGTGCCTGCTGGTGGCGTTCTGCTTCCTGGTCGCGGTGTTCCGACCGGATCGCGATCCGCAGCTGATGGCCCTTCTCTACGACCTCGGGCTGTTGTCATACGTCGGATCGCTCGGCTGTTTCACCACCGCGTGGATCGCGTTCGCGATCGCGATCTTCTACGACAAGAACCAGATCTTCCCGAAATGGTTTGCCTACGTGACCGTTTGGCAGATCGTCACCGAGGTCATGGCGATTCCCGTGTTCATCTCGAAGGCGGGGCCGTTCGCGTGGAACGGGTCGATCGCCTTCTGGGAGGGCACCGTCATGTTCGGCATCTGGATCTCGTGCCTGATCGTGCTACTGAAGAAGGCGAACGAACTCCAGCCGTCCGACGAGGCGCCGCTGCCATGACGAACACAGAGCAGACGGCGGCCGACCCGGACACCGCCGCCCCTGTCGGCCAGTCCGGTCGCACGGCGCATATGCCGGGCGACGGCGCCATGTGGGTGATGGTGCTCGGCGACTTCGTGTTCTTCGGCGCCTACTTCATCATCTTCATGATCCAGCGCGCGATGAAGCCAGAGGAATTCCTGCAGTCACAGCAGCACCTCAATCTCACCATCGGGGTGGTGAACACCCTTGTGCTGCTTACCAGTTCGTGGTTCATCGCGCGCAGCGTGCAGACGGCCCGGGCAGGCGACCACGAGCGGGCGCTGCGGCTGACCTATCTCGGCGGGGCCTGCGGGGTGTTGTTCATCCTGATCAAGGCCTACGAGTGGTCGTCGAAAGTTGCTGCGGGCTACACCATGCCGCGGGACGAATTCTTCCTGTTCTACTACATGCTCACCGGCGTGCACCTGTTCCACGTCGGGCTGGGCCTGCTGATCCTGGGGATCGTGGTGCGCGAGCTGCGCAACCCCCGGCGTCGGCGCATGTCGATGGTTGAGTCCGGTGCCATCTTCTGGCACATGGTCGACCTGCTCTGGATCGTCATCTTCGGCCTGCTGTACGTGATGAGGTGATTCAATGACCACGACCGTGGCCGCCGAGGGCCGGCCCGCCATCGTCTCTACACGCACCACCACTTATGTATGGCTCATCCTGTCGGCGATCACGGTGATCTCGTGGTGGCTGGCACCGGGACACTCCAACGGCCATGCGGTGGCCAGCGTGCCGATCACCGTCGCGGTGGTGCTGTTGGGCTTCGTCAAGGGGCGGATGATCATCCGGTGCTTCATGGAAGTCCGCACCGCACCCCGCTGGCTGAAAATCACCACCGATGCCTGGCTCATCGTGCTGTGGGCCGCGATACTGGGCACCTACCTGTACTGACCCCGTGCGGTCCGGCGGGATGGCCAATTCGCCCACGGCGGATGAAAATATTGTTCTAAAATCCGGAAATGATGTTTCCGGCAGGAAGCGCGATGGTGCGTGCCCGGCTGCTGGCACCAGCAGCACTGACGATGCTGACGGCGGCCACCGTCCTGCTGCCCACCGCGGTCGCGCGCGCTGATGACCCGCCTGCGCCGCCTCCCCCGCCGCTGCGTCACGTGCAGTACAGCGTCTTCTCCGAGCAGCCCTATGCCAACGCAGAGATCTACTACCGGGACACCGATCCGCCGAACTGGGCCGAATACAGCCACAACCCATACCTCTACAGCCCCAACGTCGAGGCGAGCATCGGCCCGGACCAGAAGTGGAACCTGGACGTCTGGCTAGCCAACCCGGACGAGTGGGCCATGGTCACCGTGGGCACCAGCGGCGAGTCGACAGCGACTCCCAACATCCATTGCGTGCTCGCGGTGGACGGCCAGGTCGTCAAGACGGCCCAGGGACCCAAAGGGGCGCTCTGCTCGATACGCAACTGGTGAGCCGTTCAGCCCCGTCGGGTTGTCACGGCCGCGTCCGTCTCGACCGGTTCGCCCTCGAGCTGGCGCAGCCAGGTCTCCACGAACTCCAGCGTCTCGGAGTGCCCAGCCGACATGCCGAGCGCCGTCTCCATGACGAGCACGCGAGAAAGGCTGGTGGCGAACACCGCCCACACGACGGGCGGCACTTCGGATGTGTCGATGCCGTAGCGCGCCAGCGCGTCGGCCAGCGCCTGGCGTTCCCTTTCGCGAAACAGCTCGCCGTAGCGCGCGAATTCGGCTCTCAGGTCGTTGCGGTGGCTGGCCAAAGCCATGAACTCCACGGTGAATGCGGTGATTCTCGGATCCGAGCTGTACCGCCACAGCGCCCACAGCGGCTGCGCCGACTTCAGCGCCAGGGCCTGAGCCTCGAGCCCCTGTTCGGCTCGCCTGCGAAACACCGCCAGGTACAGATCCTCCATCGTGCGGAAGTAGTAGTGCACCAGCTGAGGCTTCAGACCCGCCTTCTCCGCGACGCGTCGCGAGGTGACCGCGGCGTAGCCCTCTTCCAGCATCAGCCGCTCGGCGGCGTCGAGCAGCACCGTGCGGTTCTTCGCGTCCGGCGCCCCGATCCTGCGCTCCGATGCCATGCCTGTTCTCTGCCTTCCCGACCGCCCACCAGCACCTGGACTGCTCGAAACGCCGATCGTAGCGGCAGCCGGGCTTGTCGCCTTGACCGTGACCTTAGCCCCATGCTAAGCAGGTGCTCAGCATATTCGTCGATCCGGCATCCCGGAACGCGACATCAACCAGAAACCAGCGCGCACGGCGGCGTTGACCTTGGAGGCGGACGATGACCACAGACTTTGACTCGGTCGACTACTTCACCGACCCGTCGATCGTGCCCGACCCGCACCCGTACTTCGACCACCTGCGGACGAAGGACCCGACGTGCTGCCCCATCAACAACGGGGTGCTCGCGGTCACCGGATGGGAAGCGGCCAACGCCGTCTACAAAGACACCGAGAGCTACTCGTCCTGCGTCGCGGTTGCCGGGCCGTTCACGCCGATCCCGTTCACGCCCGAGGGCGACGACATCTGCGCCCAGCTCGTGGAGCATCGCGCCGAGATCCCGATGTACGAGCACATGGTCACGATGGACCCGCCGTACCACACCGATGCGCGCTCGCTTCTCAGCCGGCTGCTGACGCCCAAGCGGCTCAAGGAGAACGAGGACTTCATGTGGCGGCTGGCCGACCGCCACATCGACGAGTTCATCAAGGACGGCAAGTGCGAGTTTCTGGCCGCATATGCCCGGCCGTTCTCCTTGCTTGTGGTCGCCGACCTGCTCGGCGTCCCGGAAGAGGACCACGAAGAGTTCCGCGAGGCTTTCGGGGCACAGCGACCGGGGAGCAACATCGGCGGCCTGGACCACGAGCCGATCGCGGCCAATCCGTTGGAGTGGGCCGACGAGAAGTTCTCCCACTACATCGAGGACCGCAGAGAGAACCCGCGAGACGACGTGCTGACCGGGCTGGCCACCGCGCTCTATCCGGACGGCTCGACCCCGGAGGTCGTCGACGTGGTGCGCACCGCCACCTTCCTGTTCGGCGCGGGCCAGGAGACCACCGCCAAGCTGCTCAGCGCGGCGCTGCGGGTGCTCGGCGACCGCCCCGACATTCAGCAGCAGCTGCGGGACGACCGCAGCCTCATCCCGATCTTCATCGAGGAATGCCTGCGCATGGACAGCCCGGTGAAGAGCGTGTTCAGGTTGGCCCGCAAGTCCACGACGCTCGGCGACACCGCCGTCACCGCCGGTACCACGGTGATGGTCAGCCCCGGCGCGGCGAACCGGGATCCCAACCGGTTCGAGAATCCGCACGAGTTTTCGCTCGACCGAAAGAACGTCCGCGAGCACATCGCCTTCAGCCGCGGAATCCACTCGTGCCCCGGTGCACCGCTGGCCCGGGTGGAAGGCCGGGTCTCGATTGAGCGGATCCTCGACCGGATGGTCGACATCACGATCGACGAGGACAAGCACGGCACGGTCGACGCTCGGACGTACAGCTACGAGCCGACGTTCATCCTGCGCGGGCTGACCAACATCAACATCAAATTCACGCCCGCCGGGTGACGCTCAGAGGTCGCCGCGCTCCCATTTAGACGCCCCGTCTCGGGACACACACGTCAGGAACAATCCGTCGGGAGCTTGGGCGACCTCGCCGTCAAACGCGGGGCAGAGGTCGTTCTCGTTCTTGATGCCGTGCATCTCGGGTGAGCGGAACCAGCGGGCGTCGTACCTACGAGGTGAACCGCAGAACACCAGCCGTCCCCAGTCGGTGACGCCGAAGGCGTAATAGGTGAAGTTGTTGCAGTAGGAACCGAGCACGACGTTCGGCTGGATGCCTGGCGTGCAATCGGGATAGTTGCATTCCGGCGGAGCCGGTGGCACCGGTTCGGCGGCGGCCGGAGGCGCAACGGACACCATGCCGACTGTCATCAATGCAGCAAAAACCGCCACGACGATTGATCGCACGCCGCCATTCTGACATAAGGCGGGAACCAAATTCTCGCTTTCGGAGAGCATTGCTCCCGGCGCCGTTAAGCTGAGTGCCATGCGCGCAGCGGGTGTCATCGGCGGTGTCGCGGCGACGGTAGTCACCGTGCTCGGAAGTCTAGGCGCCGCACCGTCGGCGCAGGCCTCGGATTTCGGAACTGAGCTCAACGGGACCTATCGCGTGTCCTCCAACGGCCAGTGGGCCAGGACCAACGATGTCTTGATGGACGAGAAGACGGTGGTCCAGACCTGGACCATATCCTCCGCCTGCGTCAGTCCGATCGAATGCACCGGCGAGGTGCGCAGCGACCAGGGCTGGACCGCATCCCTGCGGCTCGATGACTTCTACTACGTCGACCACGACATCGCCCAGTGGGCGCCGTGCCCCGACGGCAGCCTCGCCTCAGGCCACCAGATGTTCCTGCTCTGGGGGATTAACCCCGCCTCCGAGGAACGGGTCACCAAGGACATCAAGTACATGGCGGGCCGCGACATCACGAGGACCGCAAGCGGTGCGTGCGGTGTCAACAAGCCCCTCGTCATCGAGCTGCCCGTTTATATCGAAAAACTGTCCTGACGTCCTGTCCTGGCCGACGCGGTCAGGTGGGCATCAGGTCTTCCCACGACTTGGGCGCGCCTCCGGCAGCCAGATTCGTCTGGTGCAGCAGTTGGCCGTCGCTCGTCATGTAGTCGCCCGTGCGCGGGTCGTAGTGCGTTACCGCGACTGACGGTCCGCCAGAATCGTTGCTGCGCAACGCGCTTGGCGCGGCGGGCACAGCACCATCACCGGCAGCCGGTTCGATAGGTGCCGCTTCGGCCGGCGGAGCCTCCGGTATCGGCGCCCCGTTGAGTGAGTTACCTGGCGGGGGTGGCGGCGCGATCGGCGCTTGAATCGGCGCCGCAGGCGGCGGGCCCGGCAGCGGTCCGCCGGGTGGCGGAATGCCGGGCGGCGTTCCCGCAGGAACTGCACCCGGTGGCATGGGCGTGCCCTGCACAGGCGCATACATCCGCGCGTTGGCGTCGACGCGATCGTCCGGCGGGACGCCCTGCGCGATCAGATTCGGGTCGAACGCAGTTGGGCCGAGATAGTGCTGGCGCATCGCCAACGGCTGATAGCCCCTGGGATCATCGCAAACTTGGACCGTCGCTGCCCGCTTTCCTGGATGCGCCATGCAGGGGTAGTTGCGGGCGCCACGCACGTTGAGTGGGGAGTCCTGCGGCAGTTTGCAATACAACCCGTCCGGGGTGTCGATCGCGGTCTGGTCCTCCGGCGAGCGCCATTGCGAGGGCGGCAGGAATCCAACCGTGCACGCCGGTGGGTCGGCGACGGTGAGCGCGAAATCGCCCGCGGGAAGCCCCGTGGGGTTGTTGTGCCCCAGTCCGAATGACTGCTGATTCGCGATGACCTCCGGCAACAAAACCAAGAGTTGTTCCAGCGACGGGTTGTAGGTGACGAGGATCTGACCCAGGGTGGTGAGATTCGCCAGCAAGATCGGCAACGTCGGCTTGACGTCGTTCAGAAGTGTCGAAACCTCCTGCGCGAAGCCGGGTCCCTGCTGCAGGATCGCACGCACCTGTGGGTCGTTCTGCGCAATCTGCGCGGTGACGCCGGACAAGCTGCGCGCCCACGTCCGGATCGAGTCGGCGGTCTCGGCCTGCGAATCCAGAAGTGGCCCACTGTTATCGATCAGGTCCCGAGTCTGATCGGACACACCGTTCAGGTCGCCCGTCAACTTGCTTCCGGAGTCGATGAGTGACTGGAAGTCGGGGCCGGCTCCGTTGAAAGCCTTGAACGACTCGTCGAGAAGATCGGACAGCCGGTCCTTCGGAATGCTGTCCACGAGCGAGCTGACCTGATCCAGCATCGGGCCCACCGCCTGCGGGATGGTGGCGTTCTCCTTGGAGATGACAGAACCGTCCTTCAGGTAGGGGCCGGAGTCGGTGCGCGGACGCAGGTCCACGTACTGCTCGCCCACTGCGGAGACGCTGCGGACTTCGGCCTGCAGGTCTGCGGGAACCTTCGGCGACGTGTCGAGGGTCAGGGTCGCCTCCGCCCCGTTCTCCGTCAGCTTGACGTCGGTGACCCTGCCGATCTGAACCCCGCGGTAGGTCACGTTCGAGAAGTTGTACAACCCTCCTGCCGCGGGCAGCTCCAGCTTCACGTTGATGCGGCCGATACCCAATAAGGTCGGCACCTGCATATACGTGAACAGCATGACGGCCACGCCGACGATCGACGCGATCGTGAAGATGATCAACTGATTGCGGACGAAGCGGGTCATCATCAGCCACCACCTCCCGTTGTCGGTGCGGCGTCGTCAGGTGCCGCGGCCGGCGCGGGCTGCACCGGTGGCGGCTGCACATCGAACGGACCGGCGAAGATCTGCGACGTGGTCTGTAGCGGGCCCAAAAGAGAGTCCGACTGTGGCGCGACCGGCACCAGCGGTTCGGTCACCGGCGGCATCGGCTCGTCAGGTGGCGCTGCAACCGCAGATACCGCCTGCGGCGGCGCGACATCGTTGGGCGCCTGCGCTCCGAGTCCGTAAGGCCCGGCGAAGATCTGGGACAACCCCATGATCTGTGGAGGGGTACCGGGAATCACCGGCGGTGGCGACACCGGCAGCAGCGGTCCGCTCGCCTGCTGCACCGGCTCGCCCGGCGCCGGTGCAGCCGCAGACACAGCCTCATCCGGCGGCGGCGAGATACCGAACTTCATCGGATCGTACGAGTAGTTCAGGTAATACGGATCACCAGGAGCCGGGATGAGCTTGGCGTTTTCGTCGCCCCACCGGGTCCCCAGCAAGAGCGTCTTCTTCAGTCGCGGATAGGTGAGGTCGAACGTGGCATACAGGTTGATGTAGTCGCCCCGGGTGATCCGGTCGGCGAACGTCGGGCCGTACGGAAACGCGGTCGCCCATAGCAGCGCAATATTCAGGTCCGGCCCGATGTCCGCGAGCGCACCGAGGGCCGGTCCCAGGTTCTTCAGATCGGTCACCAGATCGTCGCCCGCGTCGTTGACCAATTGGGTGGCGGTGTCGCTGAACGTGCCGAGCCGTTCGAGCGCGGTGGTCAGCTTCGGCCGTTCCTTGATCAGCACATCCAGCGCCGGCGGGATGTCCTTGAGCGCCTTGTCGATGGTGTCGCGTTGCCCAGCGAACGTCCCCGCGACACGGTTCAGCTGCTGGATGGACGCGATGATGTTATCCCGTTGCGCGTCAAGGACTCCGACGAAATTGTCCAGCCGGGTGAGCAGTTCGCGGATCTCGGGTCCGCGTCCGGACACCGCGGTACTGAAATTGTGGATGACGTCGCCGATCTGTCCCAGACCGCCGCCGTTGACGACGGCCGACAGGGAGGACAGCGTCCGTTCGGTGGTCGGATAGGTCGAGGAATCGTTCAGCGGGACGGTGGCACCGGGTTGCAGTCGGCCGCTCGGCTTTTCGCCGAGTGGCGGATTGAGCGCCAGGTGCATGGAGCCCAACAGGCTGGTCTGCCCGACCGTGGCAACGGCATTCGCGGGCACCACAACATCGGGCTTGACCGAGATCTCCACGTCGGCATGCCACTGGGGGCTCGCCTCGACCGTCATCTTGCCGACGCTGCCGACGACGACGTCGTTGATCAGCACCGGTGAATTCGATTCCAGGGTCGCGACATTCGCGACCTCGACGTGGTACTTGGCGGCGTCGGGTCCCCGCCCCACCGCTCCCGGCAGCGGCAGTGAGTTCAGACCCTGGAAGGCGCAGCCGGTCAGCGTCATCGCAGCGCACGACCCGACGATCGTCAATCGCGTCATCCCGCGAATCATGATGGCGGCGTCCCTTCGGCCGGCAGCAGCGGCGCATTGGGGTCTGCTGGTGGCGGCGCAGTCTGCGGAAGCAGCATGTTGTCGACACTTGTCGGTCCCGCAGGAATGTTCGACACGATGTTGGGCGGACCCGGAATCGGCGCGCCTGGGAACAGCGCGGGCGAAGGAGTCGCGGGCGCGTCGTTGGGCCTGTACAGACCCTGCGGCGGGGGCTGGTTGTACCAGCCGGGGGGCGGCGGCACATCGCCCATGCCGGTGTAGGCCGACACCGTCGGCGGTGGCTCGGGCGGGTCGCCCGGCCCTGCGCCCCCTGGGGCCAGCTTCGGGTCGGTGTAGATCAGCCGGTCCGGATCGATGGCAGGCCTCAAGTAGAGGTTGGTCGGGAACGGGAGGTTGTTGATGCTGAACAGCCGCAGCGCGGGACCAAGGTATTGCGAGCAGAGTTTCGCCGTTTCGGGTGCTGTGGTGTTCGCGACCCCGCCGATCAGGCCGCAGAAGAAAAAGACCGGGTTGGAGAAGTTTGCGAGCGAGAATGCTCCGGTGACCGAGCCGCCGTTCGGGTAATAGATGTTGGCATAGTTGGCGATCGCATTCGGCGTGATGTGGAGAATGTTCTCGACCGATGTCTTGTTGTTGACCAGGATCTGCGTCAGGTCGGCCAGTCGCGCGATCTGTTCGGAGGTCTGGTTCCGGCTGCCCGCGACGAAGCGCTGCACGTCGCCGATCGCGACCGACAGGTTAGACAGTGCCCCGTCGAGATCCGACCGGCTGTCGTTGATGACACTGGTCAGCGTCGCAAGCCGGTTCTCGAACAGGACGATCTGTTGCTTGCTGTCGCGAAGGGCGGTGACAAAGGTCTGCAGGTTCTTGACGATGTCGACGATGTTGCCGCTGCCTTCGGCGAAAATTCTTGCCGCGCCGGACAATTGAGCGAGCGTCTCCCTCAGCTTCTCGCCGTTGCCGTTCCCCAGTGCGTTTGCCGCGCTGTCGATGAAGCGGGAGACGGAGGTACCCGAAACCCCGGTCTGGGGGCCCAAGTCGGTTGACAGGCGCATCAACTGGGTCTTGACCTCATCCCACTCGACGGGGACGGCCGTCCGGTCGCTGGGAATCACCCCGCCGTCGCCCATCTTCGGGCCTTTACCGTCTCGGTAGGCGGGCGTGAGCTGGACGTAACGCGCCGCCACCAGGTTCTGCGCAACGATCACGGCCTTGGCATCGGCGGGCACGGGCACATCGCGGTCGACCCGCAGCGTCATCTTCGTCTGCGTGCCCTCCGGCTTGATCGAATCGATCTTGCCGACCTTCACACCTGATACCCGGACCTCGTCGCCCGGATAGATAGACGTGGCAGTGGGGAAGTACGCCGTGATCGTCTTTGGCCCGAAGAACACCTGGCGCACCAGGAACACCGTGCCAGCAACCAAGGCAACGGCCAGGGCGATGGCCGCGATGGTAGCGAGTCTGCGTCTGTTCATCGCGGCGGAAGGTCTCCTGGTTGCGGAATGCTGTTGACCGGGAACGGTATCTCGGCGCGCGGCCCGGCGTTGTCCGGCGGCTGGCCGGCATCGACACCGCGGCGGAACCCGAAGGCGTAATCGAGGAACGGCTGCAGAATCTGTGCGGGCGAGATGTTGGGGATGATCGCGTTGTAGTAGGCGCCGTTCGAAACGATTTCACCTTGTGTGAGATAGTATTTCGCCAATCCGGGCAGCATCTTAGCCAGGTTGTCTCGGTTCTTCTCGAGCACCGCGGTGACCGAGTTCAGATGTTCCAGCGCCGGACGCAGTTTCGCTTCGTTGTCGGCCACCACGCCGCTCAGTTCCTTCGATACCGCCGACGTGCTGGCGAGCAGGCTGGTGATCGCGTAGCGACGCTCGTTCAAGGTGGCGACCAGATCGTTGGCGTTGAGGATCAGCGCGTTGACCTTCTCGCTGCGCTCGGAGAGGATCCCGGTGACGTCACCGGCGGTCTTCAGCAGCTCAGCCAGGCTCGCGTTGCGGTTGTTGAGAGACTGCGAGACTCGCGACAGGCCGTCGAACGTCGGTCCCAACTGCGGGGAGACCTGATCGAGCGTCGCAGACAACGTATCCAACGATTGATTCAGCGACTGGGTGTCGGTGCCGGCGGTGTTGGTGGTGAGGTCGTTGACAGCATCGGTCAACGAGTACGGGGATGACGTCCGCGAAGTCGGAATGGCCTTGCGCGGGTCGAGAGTGCCGCTTCCCTCAGACTTCAAGGCCAACACCCGCTCACCGAGCAGCGTCCCGGTCTGGATGTGTGCGGTGGTGTCCGACCCAAGGGCGTACTTTCCCGCGATGGTGAAGTTGACCAGCGCATCGCCGTTGTCCAGTGAAATCTTGTCCACCGTACCGACTTTGATGCCGGACACGGTTACGTCGTTGCCCTGGGTCAAACCACCGGCCTCGGAGAACAGCGCCTGGTAGCGGATGGACGTCGCCCACTGCACGAGCCGTTCCGGCTGAAGCCCGACAGCGATGACGAGGATACCCAGGACGATGCCGATGATCCCGGCCCTGATGAGGTTGGACTCGCGGTAGTACAGCATCAGCGGTCCACGCACCTTCCCGTTTCCTGCTTGATCCAGGGGAAGACCACGGTGCGGCCCTGAAGGTCGCTGGCGCGGAAGCTGATCCCGCAGATGTAGTAGGGGAAGAAGGCGCCATAGGAGCCCACCCGCGCGAGTTTGCGGTAGATCTCGGGCAGGCGCTGGATGGTGGCGTCGAGGCGGTCCTTGCCCGAATCGACCAGCGGGGCAAGCCTGTTCAGCGAGTCGATCGTGCCTGCCAGCGGTTGCCGCCCACGACCGAGCAGGTCGGCCAGCGACGTCGTTCCGTTGTCGAGGGACTCGATGGCGGTGCCGATGGGATCACGGTCTGCGGCGAGACCCTTCACCAACTGGTCGAGACGGTCGATCGCGCCGCCGAACTCGTCGCCGTCTTTCGACAGCGTGTCGAGGGTGTTCTTGAGGTCCTCGATCAACTGCTCGATCACCTGGTTGTTGTCGGCAAGCGAGTTCGTGAACGACGAGGTCTTCGAGAACAGCGATTCCAGCGTTCCGCCCTGACCCTGCAAGATCTGCACCAACGATGTGGTGAGCGCGTTGACGTCCTGCGGATTCAGGCCCTGGATGACGGGTTTGAGGCCGCCGAGCAGCAGGTCGAGGTCGAGAGCGGGCGCCGTGCGGTCCAGGGGTATCTGGGCACCGGCGGGCAGGAGCCTCGTCGATCCCGGACTGTCGACGAGTTCCATATAGCGATCCCCGACCAGGTTCAGGTAGCGGATCGCCGCCTTGGTGCCGTCGGTCAGTTTGATGTTGCGGTCCGTGTCGAATTTGACCAGGACCTTCCTGTCGGGCTGTAACGACACGGCGCCCACGGTGCCGACGCGAATACCCGCGATCCGCACGGTATCCCCCGCCTCGAGCCGCGACGCGTCGGCGAAGACGGCCGAATACCCGTTCGTCGAACCGGTCCTGGTCTCGTTGAAGACGACGAAGAGGAACACGGTCAGCAGCGCCATCACCAGCCCGAAGATGGTGAATTTGATGAGCGTGCTTCGTGATCCCGTCATCCCGGCATTCCGATCTGCGCGGTGTTGCGCGGCGGCCCGTCTAGCGGACCGAACAACCAGTTCTTGAGCCCTTCTGAATTCAGCAGGATGCCCGAGTTCCCGTACTGCGCCGGGTTGGCGCCGACGTCGCCGATAAGCAACGGCGGCACGAAACCGGGCGACAACTCGGGAAGGCCCAGTGCGTCGCAGTAGTTGGCGCCACCGCTCTTGGCGCCGACCTTCGGCAGGTCTCCTGGATAGCGATAGCGCTCGACGCCGAGTGTGAGGCCCGCCGACACGAGAATTCCGGAGAACTGCGGTTGGGTCTTCGCGAACGGTATGAGCCCCCCGATGCCACATCGCAGCGAGTCGCGGTACTCGTTGAGCAGGCCGGAAGTGGGCACCAGCAGGTGCGTCACATCGGTGATTCCCTGGCGGTTGGAGCCGACCACGTCGTTGCCGACATCCGCCAAAGCGGTAGCGCTCACCAGGAACGCGTCGAGGTTCTGCTGTTGGTCGACGATGGAGTTGCTCAACGTCGTCGTGTTCTGAATTATCGAGATGAGGTCCGGCGCCGCGTCGCCGTACGCGGTGAACGCCGGGACGGACGCCTCGATGTCATGCGAAAGGTTCGGCAGGCTCGGCTCGATCTTCCCCAGCAGCGCGTTGAAGTCCGCCAACGTCCGGCCGATCTGCTCGCCGCGGCCGTTGAAGGCCGTCGAGATCGCGCCGAGCGTCTCGTTGAGCTTCGCAGGGTCGATCTTGTCCAGCACGTTGACGAGTTGCTGGAACACGGTGTTGATCTCGACCGTCACGTGCTGGCCCTGGATCACCTGGCCTTCGCGCAGTTTTTGCGGCGACGGATCCGGCGGCGGGACGAGCTGAACGAACTTCGCGCCGAACACGGTCGACGACGTGATGTCCACTCCCACGTTGGACGGGATGAGATTCATCTGCGAGCGGTCCATGTCCAGGTGAAGGGCGGCCGTGCCGTCGGAGCGGTCCTCGATCGACTTGACCTTGCCCACCTGTACGCCGCGCATCCGCACCTTGGCGTCCGGGTTCATCACCAGTCCTGCGCGGTCCGAGATGACCGTAACCGGAACAGTGTCGGAGAAGCTGTCGCGGAACAGTGCGATGGCGAGCGCGACGATCAACGCGATCGCCACGAACAGGCCCAGCCCTGCCAGTGGCCGCACCGCACTACCCTTCATCGACTTGGTCCCTTATCCCGACAGATTGAAGTTGCCGTTGGCACCGTAGATGGACAATGAGACCAGCAGTGTCACCGACACGACCACGACGAGCGACGTGCGCACCGCGTTGCCAACCGCCACGCCGACACCAGAAGGCCCACCGGTGGCGAAATAGCCGTAGTAGGTATGTATCAACAGGATGGTGATCGCCATCAGCACGGCCTGCAGGAACGACCACAACAGGTCGATCGGGTTGAGGAACGTGTTGAAGTAGTGGTCATACAGTCCGCCCGACTGACCGAACAGCACGACGGTGGTGAACTGGCTGGCGACGAAGCTCAGGATGACGGCGATCGAGTACAGCGGCGTGATCGCGATCATCCCGGCGATGATCCGGGTGGACACCAGGTACTCGACCGGGCGAATGGCCATCGACTCGAGTGCGTCGATCTCCTCGTTGATCCGCATCGCGCCCAGCTGAGCCGTCACGCCCGCACCGAACGTGGCCGCCAGGCCGATGCCGGCGACCACCGGTGCGGAGATGCGCACATTGATGAACGCGGCCAAAAAGCCCGTCAGCGCCTCGATGCCGATGTTGCCCAGCGAGCTGTAACCCTGCACCGCCAGCGTGCCGCCCGCGGCAAGGGTGAGGAAGCCGACGATCACCACGGTGCCGCCGATCATCGCCAGCGTGCCTGCGCCCATGCTGATTTCGGCGATCAGCCGCACGATCTCCTTGCGGAAATGCACCGCGGCATGCGGGATGCCGCCCAGCGCCTTGGCGTAAAAGATGATGTGGTCGCCGATGCGGGAAAAGAAATCAACCGGCCGCCGCGCTCCCCGGAATACCCGCGGATACGTCGACTTCAGAGTCGTATAGGTGCCCATCGCCGCTAGCCCGTCGTCATCCGGATGCCGATGGCCGTCACGACCACATTGATCACGAACAACGCCATGAACGCGTACACCACAGTCTCGTTGACCGCGTTACCCACCGCCTTGGCACCGCCGCCGGTGATCGTCAACCCGCGGTAGCAGGCCACCAGACCGGCGATCAGACCGAACAGACCGGCCTTCACACACGAGATGATCACCTCGGGCACCCCGGTCAACAACGTGATGCCCGCGGCGAACGCACCCGGGTTCACGTCCTGGATGAACACCGAGAACATGTAGCCGCCCAGGATCCCGATGATCACCACCAACGAGTTCAGCAACAACGCCACCAAGCCCGACGCCAAGAACCGCGGAGTCACCAACCGCTGCACCGGGTTGATGCCCAGCACCTCCATCGCGTCGATCTCCTCGCGAATGGTGCGCGAACCCAGGTCTGCGCACATCGCGGTGGCGCCCGCACCGGCCACGATCAACACGGTGACCAGCGGGCCGATCTGGGTCACCGCGCCGAACGCCGCACCTGCACCGCTCAAATCGGCGGCACCGAGCTCGCGCAACAAGATGTTGAGGGTGAAGCTCACCAACACCGTGAACGGAATGGCCACCAACAGCGTCGGCGCCAATGCGACACGGGAGATGAACCAGCATTGCTCGAGGAACTCCCGCCACTGAAACGGCCTTTTGAAGATGAAGCGCACCGCATCCTTGGACATCGCGAACAGGCCGCCGACCGCCTGCATGGGACCGGCGAGATTGCGGCCGAACGTCACACCTGGAGACCATCTATCCGCCATGGGCAACGGCTCCTTCCAGAATCGTGACGTCGCTAGCGTCCACCCTCAAACCATCGCCGACGGTCGTGACCTCGGCGAAGCCTAGATCTTCATAGCTGATCAAATCGACGCAGGTGAAAAAATCGTGAACTTGTGCGACATCGTCGTCGGCGACCCAGTGTTGGGGCACATTCCAGCACGGCAGGTGCGTGCCGATCGATGCAACGTAGCGCATGTGGTCCTTCGCGATTAGGTGACGGCGCCGGCCGTCTTGAGCTCGATGATGCGGTCCCAATCAAAGCCGAGTTCCAGCAAGATTTCGTCAGTTTGCTCTGCGAAAGCCGGCGCGGGGCCGGAATGGGGTGCGGTGACATCAAACTGCACCGGATTCGCCACCAGTTCGAGCTCGCCCGCCTGCACGAGGTACTCGTTGGCCCGGATCTGCGCGTCCTCGACCGCCTGCAGGGTGTCCTGGACCGGCGCCCACGGCCCGAGCAGGGTCGAGAACCGCTCACTCCATTCCGCGAGCGGACGTTTGGCCATCGTCTCGGTGAGGATCTCCGCGGCCGTGGCCGTGTTCTCGGCGATCGACTCGACCGTCGCGAACCGTGGGTCGTCGGCGAGCTCGTCGAGGTCCATGTGCCTGCACACGTCGGCCCAGAACTTGGTGGGCTGCATCATGACGAAGGAAATGTAGCGGTCATCGGAGGTGGGGTACAGCCCCACCAGCGGGTTGATCGGTGAGCCGTGCACACCGGGCGGGAACGCCTCCATGCGCTGGCCGAGGTGCTTGGTCAGGGCGACTGTGTGCCCCAACGACCAGAACCCGCTACCCAGCAGCGAGACGTCGACTATCGACGGCTCGCCGGTGCGCTCCCTCTTGAGCAATGCGGCGGCGATGCCGCCGGCGAGGTTGGTGCCGGAGATGGTGTCGCCGTAGGCGGGGCCGGGAGGGCCGATCATGCCGGGCATACCGGGCGGGGTGATGGTGGCCGCGGTGCCCGCACGACACCAGAAGGCGGTCATGTCGTAGCCGCCCTTCACCGACTCCTCGCCGCGCGGGCCCAGTGCGCTGCCCCTCGCGTAGACGATCTTGGGGTTCACAGCCCTGATGTCGTCGACGTCGATGCCGAACTTCGCACGGTGCCCAGGCAGAAAGCTGGTGAGGAAGACGTCGCTGCGCTTGGCGAGCTCGTACAAGACCTCTTTGCCTTCGGGCACCGACATGTCGAGCCCGATGCTGCGCTTGTTGCGGTTCGCGTGCTCGATGTTGGGGTTGGGATCGCCCTCGACCCGCAGCAGCCCGGTCTGCCGCAGCCCGCGCTGCGGGTCGCCGGTCACGGCGTGCTCGACCTTGATGACGTCGGCGCCCCACTCGGTGAGCACCGCACCGGCCGAGGGGACGAAGCCGTACATGGCGACTTCCAGAACGCGAATGCCTTCTAAGGGCCTGCTCACGAGACGACCGTCGCGATCGTCTTGCGCTCCAGGAACTCCTCGAGCCCGGCGGCACCCATCTCCCTGCCGATCCCGGACTGCTTGTAGCCGCCGAACGGGCTGTCGGGTGCGAAGAACATGCCGCCGTTGATCGAGAGGGTGCCGGTACGGATGCGGCGCGCCACTGCGATGGCGCGGTCCTCGCTGCCGAACACGGCGCCGGACAAACCGTAGATGGAGTTGTTGGCGATGCGGACGGCGTCGTCGTCATCGTCGTAGCGGATGACGACCAGCACCGGCCCGAAGACCTCGTGCTGGGCGATCTCGCTGTCCGGCTCGACGTCGGTGAGAAGTGTCGGCATATAGAAGAAGCCCGGACTCACCTTCTCGCCGCCGGTCACCAGCGTCGCACCCGCCTCGACGGCGCGCTTGACCATGCCGTCGACCTTGTCACGCTGCTTCTCGCTGATCAACGGACCCGTGTAGGTGCCTTCATCGGTGGGGTTGCCGTAGTTCACCACTCCGAAGTTGTTCTTCAACTTCTCGACGATCTCGTCGTGGTGGGCGCTCGGCACCAGAATCCGTGTCGTGATCGCACAGCCCTGACCGGAGTGGCTGGCCGTGGCGAACGCGGTGAAAAGCGCCGCCATGTCGAAGTCGCCGTCGTCGAGCACGATCGCCGCCGACTTGCCGCCGAGTTCCAGGAAGACTCGCTTGCACGTCTCGCTGGCCGCGGCCATGATCGCCCGACCGGTCGGGGTCGAACCGGTGAACGTGATCATGTCGACATCGGGGCTCGTGGTCAGGGCGACACCGACTGCGGGGTCGGTACCCGAGAGCACGTTGACCACGCCGGCCGGGATATCGGTGTGCTCGGCGATCAGCTCACCGAGGGCAAGCGTGATCAACGGCGTGTCCGGGGCGCCCTTCAACACGACGGTGCATCCGGCGGCGAGCGCGGGCGCGAGCTTGGCGAGGGCGAGCTGCGTCGGGTAGTTGTACGCGATGATCGCCGCGACCACCCCGGCAGCCTCCTTCTCCACCCAGCGGTGGTGCTGCATGCCGTGGCTCTCGCTGTTGCCGAGATCCTCGGTCAACGGGTACGTCTTCAGCAGATCCGCGTAGTAGGCCACGATCGAGATCGGTGCGTCGAGTTGGGCACCCGCGCACATCGCAGGCGTCGCACCGACTTCGGCGATGGTCAGCTCGGCAAGCTCGTCACGATGGTCGACCAGGGCTTGGTGCAGCTGGTCCAGGCAACGGATGCGCAGCTCGGTGTTGGTCGCCCAGTCGGTGGTGTCGAACGCCCGCCGCGCCGCTGCGACCGCGGCCTCGGCGTCGGCCACGGTCGCGTCCGGGGCATGTCCGACCACTTCTTCCGTGGCGGGATTGATCGAAGAAAACGTGTGTGGCGTCTCGACCAGCTGACCGTCGATCAGCATCCGCCGGTCGGCGGGCCCCTGCGGTGTGTCCTTCGAGATCGTCGACGCTTCCGTCATCCACGCTCCAATTGTGATGGAAACTTCATTCTCATCCGCCGCGAATCATACATTCGCGGCACGAGAACTCAAGAAATCGTAGATTACCTAGTCATGCGCCCTGATGACGGCGATAGCACTAAAAAGGGATGCGACAATCGCACCTCATTTGTCTTGCGAGACCGTCAGATGCGAGAGTACGGTTCTCATAATCGAAAGGGAGATTCTTGGTGATTGAGACGGGCGCGGCGCTGTGAAGACCGCAGTCGTCACGGGGGGCGGCTCGGGCATCGGCCAGGCCGTCGCGAATCGACTGCGCTCCGACGGGTACCACGTCGCCACCCTCGACCTGGTTCCGTCCGACGACAAGTTCGCCCACACCGCCGACGTCACCGACCGCGCTGCGGTCGACGCTGCGCTGGGCGCCGTCCGAGAACAGCTCGGCGCGGTCACAATCCTGGTGAACGCGGCCGGGATGGAACGCTTCAAGCGGTTCACCGACCTCTCGTTCGACGACTGGCGACACGTCATCGACGTCAACCTCAACGGCGTGTTCCACTGCGTGCAGGCGGTGCTGCCGGACATGATCGACGCCGGCTGGGGCCGGATCGTCAACATCTCGTCCTCCAGCGCGCATTCCGGCCAGCCCTTCATGTCGGCCTATGTCGCGGCCAAGGCGGCGGTCAACGGCCTGACCAAGTCACTGGCGCTCGAGTACGGGCCGATGGGCATCACGGTGAACGCGGTACCGCCGGGTTTCATCGACACCCCGATGCTGCGCAAGTCCGAGGAGCGCGGGCGGCTGGGAGCAACCGTCGAAGAGCACATCGCCCGCACGCCGGTACGCAGGGTCGGAAAGCCCGAGGACATCGCCGCCGCATGCGCGTTCCTGATCTCCGAGGAGGCCGGCTACATCACCGGTCAGATCCTCGGGGTCAACGGGGGACGAAACACCTGACGGATCACAAGGACATCGAAAGGACATCTGGAGTGGGACGCGTTCAAGGAAAAGTCGCCTTCGTCACCGGCGCCGCGCGCGGGCAGGGCCGCAGCCACGCGGTTCGGCTGGCGGAGGAGGGCGCCGACATCATCGCCGTCGACCGGTGCGAGGACTTCGAGACGGTCGGCTACCCCATGGCCACCCCGGAAGACCTCGAAGAGACCGCCCGGTTCGTCGAAAAGACGGGCCAGCGCGTTGTCACGGCGAAGGTCGACGTCAGCGACGGCGGCCAGCTGAAGTCGGCACTCGACAACGGGATCGCCGAGTTGGGCAAGCTCGACATCGTCGTCACGGCGGCCGGAATCGCGGGCATGAAGGGCTCGGCGAATCTGGCGGCCTGGATCGACGTGATGAACACGAACCTGATCGGCACCATCAACGCCATCCAGGTCGCGCTGCCGCATCTCGGCCAAGGCGCCTCGATCATCGCCACCGGCTCCACCGCGGCGCTGATGGACGTCGGCAAGAACGACAACCCCGGCGCCGACCCGGGCGGTGCCGCATACCTGCATTCGAAGAGGTTGCTGTCGCAATACGTGCACAGCCTCGCGGCCGAGCTCGCGCCGCTGGGTATCCGCGCCAACGTCGTGCACCCGACGAACACCAACACCCCGATGCTGCAGAGCGCGCCGATGTACAAGTCCTTCCGGCCCGACCTGGAGAACCCCACCCAGGCGGACGCCGAACCGGTGTTCTACGTGCAGCAGGCCATGAAGGTTCCGTGGGTCGAGCCCGAGGACATCAGCAACATGGTGCTGTTCCTGGCGTCGGATGAGGCCCGCTACATCACGGGCACGCAGCAGCGCGTCGACGCCGGCGGCTACCTCAAGTGGTACGACTACCACGTCTAACGGAGGTCACTGTGAAGGTTTATGTCGACTCGGAGCGCTGCCAGGGCCACACGCTGTGCGCGATGATCGCGCCGGAATCGTTTTCGCTCAACGACATTGACGGCACCTCGTCGCCGGTGAACGAAGTGGTTCCGGCTGACCAGGAGGACGCGGTGCGCGAGGCCGTGCATTCATGCCCCGAGCAAGCCATTTCGATCGAAGAGTGAGATGACCGAGAAGCCGCAGTACTACTTCGACCGGCACACCCCGGAGTATCGACTTCAGTTCGAGAAGATCACCGAGGAGATGCAGGCCAAGTGCCCGATGGCGTGGTCCGAGACCTACAACGGGCATTGGGTCGCAGCGGGCAGTAAGGAAGTCTTCGAACTCGCGCGCTGCCCCGTGGTGTCCAACCATCACGACCTCACGGGAGAGACGCCGTACCAGGGCATCACCATTCCCAAGGCGCAACGGGCCACCGTAGTTCGCGGCGGCATCCTGGAGATGGACGAGCCCGAACACAGCCTCTACCGGGGCGCGCTGAACCCCTACCTGTCCCCCGCCGCGGTAAAGCGCTGGGAGCCGTTCGTCGACGAGATCGTGCGCGCGGCGCTCGATGAGAAGGTCGAGTCCGGCCAGATCGACTTCGTCGACGATCTCGCCAACATCGTGCCCGCGGTACTGACCCTCGCGATGATGGGCATCGAGCTGAAGAAGTGGCCGGTCTACAGCGAGCCTGCCCACTTGTCCGTGTCCACCCCGGAGCACTCGCCCGACGCTCCGCGTGTCGCCGAGATGAACCGGCAGATGGGCATCGACATGATCAACACCATGAACCAGATCCGGGAGCACCCGCGGCCGGGACTGGTGAACGCGCTGCTGCAGCTGCGGATCGACGGCGAGCCCGCACCCGATCTGGAGATTCTCGGCAACCTCGGCTTGATCATCGGCGGCGGCTTCGATACCACCACCGCGTTGACCGCGCACTCGCTCGAGTGGCTGTCGGAGAATCCGGATCGGCGCGAGCTGCTCAGCCGCCAACGCGCCGCCCTGCTCAACCCCGCGACCGAAGAGTTCCTGCGCTACTACACGCCTGCGCCGGGCGACGGCCGCACGTTCTCGGAGAACACCGAGTTCGAGGGCACCCGCTTCAAAGAGGGTGAGCGACTGTGGATTTCCTGGGCGATGGCCAATCGCGACCCGTCGGTGTTCGAGAACCCCAACGAGATCGTCCTCGACCGCAAGGGCAACCGGCACTTCAGCTTCGGCATCGGCGTGCACCGCTGCGTCGGCTCGAACGTTGCCAGGACGGTGTTCAAGTCGATGCTGACGGCGGTACTCGACCGGATGCCCGACTACGTGTGCGATCCCGAGGGGACCGTGCATTACGAGACGATCGGTGTCATTCAGGGTATGAAGCACCTGCCTGCGACGTTCACGCCGAGCAAGCCCCTCGGTCCCGGGCTGGCCGAGACACTGGAGAACCTGCAGCGGATCTGCGACGAACAGGAACTCGCTCGCCCAATCACCGAACGCAAGGAAGCCGCGGTCATCGACTGATACCGACCAAAAACCCCAACCGGGTGGTTTGATAGGCACCCGTCGGGCTGATCAGAAGGGACGACGATGAAGTCGAAGGTCGTGACCGCGATCGTGGCTGCTCTTGTCGCGGCTGCGGGCGTACTCTCGCCGCCCGCCAACGCCACCATGCAGATCGGCAACTACGACCTGCTCACCAACCGGTACACGCAAGCGTCGTGGGTGTGGATGATCGCGGGGTGCATCCCGGAGAAGTCGGAAGATTGCCGCGACATCCAGGGGATCGCGCGACTGAAGTACTACTACGAATACCAGGCCAAGGCCCACCTCTCCGGCAACCAGTGGACGTTGACCGTGGATGTGCCCGACGGTCTGCGGTGTCCCGGCCAAGTCCTGCCGTCGCATGACGTCTACACGTGGGACACCAACACGCTAGCCGGAGAGATCAACTCCACCTACGACGTCGGCTGCTTCGGCGGCCCGCCGGGGACGCAGTTCTGGACCTTCGCGCTGCAGAGGCTGTGACGGCGGCTCACACCCCGGGCGGCGGGACGAACCCGCCGAGCAGTTCCTCGACCAGGTGCGCGACTGCGAGCGTGGTGCGGTCCTCGAGGTAGGGCCCGACGATCTGGATTCCGACCGGCAGGCCCGAAGCCGTGCGGCCGACGGGAACGACGGTGGCCGGCAGGTGAGTCAGCGTCGCCAATGCGATCCAGGCCATCAAGTCGGTGTACGGCCGATCGGCACCGTCTACTCGAATGACCCTGTTGGGAAATGGCTCGCTGTGGTCGTGCGGGATGGCGGACACCATCGCCACCGGCATGAGTAGCGCGTCCACACCGGTGAAGAACTCCGCCATCACCGCGCGCAACTGCTCGCGTTTCTCGTTGGCGAACACCCAGTCTCGGTAGCGCTGGGTGGCGAAGCGCGCCGTGCGTGCCAGCGGGCGGTCGTCGTCGTCGGGCAAAGACTCCGCCAGACCGACCATCTTGTCGAAGGAGCGCCGTCCCGTGGTGGACAGCAGGATTGGGTACAGAAACTGCTGATACAGCCGAACCACGTCCGGCAGCACGACGGCCGGCCGCGCATCGACCAGCTGCGCGCCGCCGCCCCGCAGCGCGCTGGCCGCGGATTCCAGCACCGGCCCCACCTCTGCGTCGACCGGGTAGGCCGGGTCGTCGAGCCACACCGCCAACCGCAGATCGCGCAGGGTTGTGCCGCGCGGCGGAGGAAGTTCCAGCCGCCACCCGGCAGCCGCGGGGCCCGCGGCGCCGGCGATCACCCCGAGCGCGAGTTCGAGATCGGCGACATCGCGGGCGATCGGTCCAACGACGGACAGGTCGGTGCTCGCAAGCGTGCCGGGCGCAGGCGGCAGATGACCCGCCTGCGACACGATGCCCCAGGTCGTCTTGTGCCCGCACACGCCGCACCAGCTCGATGGGAAGCGGATTGAGCCGCCGATGTCGCTGCCGAGCTCCAGGGCGGTCATCCCGGTGGCAACGGCGGCGGCGGCGCCGCCCGACGACCCGCCGGTGGTGCGCGTGGTGTCCCACGGGTTGTTGGTCGTCCCGAAGATCGGGTTGTAGGTCTGCCAGTCGCCTGCCAGCGTCGGCGTGTTGGTCTTGCCGAAGATCACCGCGCCGGCACCGCGCAGCCGTCGGACCGCCTCGGCGTCGCGCTCCGGCACGTGGTCCCACGCCGCCAGCCCGCAGGTCGTCCGCACGCCAGCCGTCTGGTAGGTGTCCTTGATCGTCATCGGCACGCCGTGCAGCGGGCCGATTGTCTCGCCTCGCGCCAGCGACGCGTCCGCCGCGTCCGCGGCCAGCCGCGCACCGGCAGCGTCGACCGTGACGACGGCGTTCAGCGGCGGGTTCAGCCGATCGACGCGGGCGAGGTAGTGCTCCAGCAATTCGCGGCTCGACACCTCGCGGCGCCGGATGGCCTCGGCCAGCCCATGTGCGGGCTGTAAAGCGATGTCGGACATCCAGACGCCCTTTCTTTAAGCAAAGAGTACAAACTGCCCGAACGTCTTCCGACGCTGAGAGACTGGCCGCAGGATCGATTGCGGTCGAAGTAGACACCAGATAGATGGAGCGAGATGCCTGATTACGACTACGAAGAGATGAAGAAGGAAGCCGAACCGTTCATCAAGTTCGAGAAGGACAAGAAGAACAGGATCGCCTACATCACCTTCGACAGGCCGGATGCACAGAACTCGACCACGCTCGGGATGCGGCAGAACTATGCCGACCTGATTCACAAGTGCAACGTGGACGACGACGTCAAGGTGGTCGTGATCCGCGGCGAGGGCCAGGATTTCGGCAGCGGCGGCGACCTCCCGGAACAGCGGGGCATGCTGGAGAACCCCGGCATGCCGCTGCTGCACGAGCTGGCGATCAACGACGACGACGTGAAGTATCCGCCGGGGGGCTCCTACCGGTATCTGTCGACGGTCACCGACTTCTACGCCAAAACTCGCGCGGGAAACCGGCCATTGCAGGAGCTGCGGAAGATCAGCATCGTCGAGGCGAAGGGCTACTGCTACGGCTGGCACTTCTATCAGGCCGGCGACGCCGACCTCGTCATCTCGTCCGACGATGCGCTGTTCGGGCACCCGGCGTTCCGCTACGTCGGGTGGGGACCGCGGCTGTGGTGGTGGGCGGAGACCATGGGCCTGCGCAAGTTCTCCGAGATGCTGTTCACCGGACGGCCTTTCAGCGCCAAGGAGATGTACGAGTGCGGCTTCATCAACAGCGTCGTTGCCCGCGAGGATCTGGAAGCCGAGACGCTCAAGTACGCGCTTGCCTGCTCGCGGTCCCGTCCCACCGACACGGTCGCGGTGCAGAAGACCTTCCTCGAGCTCTACAAGCAGCACAAGGGCGAATACTTCGGCAGCCTGCTCACGGGCATGATCGAGGGAATGCTGCCGCTGATCCAGAACGACCAGGACAACGATGTCGACCTCACCGAGGGCACGTTCGAGAAGGGCCTCAACAACGTGGTGAAGGACAACGACATGAACTTCCCGCCCGAATGGCGACTGAGCCGCTCGGGTCGCAACAAACCCTGAACCGGCTCGCTTATTGACGAATTACTTTGGAAGCGAACCGATGACGGAGATACTTGCTGGGACTGTGGCACTGGTGTCCGGCGCCAGCAGCGGTATCGGTGCGGCTACGGCGCGCGCCCTGGCCAGCTACGGTGCCGCGGTTGCGCTTCTCGCGCGCCGCGCCGAGCGGCTCTCCGCGCTGAAATCGGAAATCGAGGCCGCGGGTGGCCGGGCGTCAGTCACCCAGGCAGACGTTACCGACGCCGAACAGGTGGCCGCGGCAGTGCGGAGAACGGTCGATGAATGGGGTCGCCTCGACACCCTGGTGAACAATGCGGGACTGCTGCGAGTGGGCGAGGCCGCAGACGCACCGCTGAAGGATTGGGACGACCTCGTCTCCGTCAACGTGACCGGTGTCCTCTACCTCACCCGCGCGGCGCTCCCCCACTTGATCTCGGCCGCGGCCGACTCTCCCCGCGGCGTCGCCGACATCGTCATGATCAGCTCAACCGGTGGTCGCGTGGCCAGGCCCGGCACCGCCGTGTACTCGCTGACGAAGTTCGGTGTGAACGCATTCAGCGAGGGCATCAGGCAGGAGCTGATCGGCAAGCGGGTTCGCGTCGGGATCGTCGAGCCCGGCACCGTCCAGACCGAGATCACTGAGAGTCTGCCTCCGGAGGCGCAAAAGGCGCAGAGCGAGCGGACGGCTGGAATGGTCAAGCTGCAACCGGAGGACATCTCCGATGCGGTGGTCTACATGGTGACGCGTGACCGGCGGGTGGCAGTCAACGAGATGCTGGTTCGCTCCGCCGAGCAGACCTGGTGAACCGAGGGCGTGCGCGCTGCTGCTCCTCTTCCAACGTGCGGCCACTGCGAAAAATTGACTCGGAAATCGCAGTGACTGCACGTTCGACGCGGCAGTCGGCTAGCCGATGATTCAGGTCAACCATCCGACCTCGCGCAGGAAGGCCTGGGTGTGGGCGATGCGACCGGTTAGCGTCTTCGGGTCACCGGTGCACAGCAGCAGCGCGGTCTGCACGATCAGCTCGATGTCCTCGGTGTCGGTCTTGGCGAGATCCAGCGTGCCCGCGCCCGGCGTGGCGACCGGGTTCGTCGGCGCGGCCGCGTTGACGGCGATCCCGTCGTCGTACAGCTCGGCCGCAAGGCTTTTCGTCAGCCGGTTGAGGGCGGCCTTGACCGTTCCGTAGATGCCGAAGCCGGCGGTGCGGTCGAACTCGGAGAACGGCGGGCCGTCGGGTAGGTCGCCGCCGACGGATGTCACGTTGAGCACCCATCCCCGGCCGCGCTCGCGCATCGCGGGGATCGCCAGCTGGGTCAGGTGCAGCGGCGCCAGCACGTGCATCTCCATCATCAGGCGCACCCGCCGGTCGGGAAACTCGTCGAGCGGCCGCAGGAACGTGACCGCGGCATTGTTGACCAGGATGTCGGGTGCGCCGACGCGTTCGACGACCTCGGCGAAAAGCTGCTCGCGGCCCTCGGCATTGGACAGATCGGTTTGCACGGCGATGGCCGACCCGCCCGAGCCCTGTATCTCGTCGAGGGTCTGACGAAGGGAGCCTTGATATTTCGGGTCTGGCTCCATGGTGCGCGCGGTCAGCGCAACCGTCGCACCCTCTGCGGCCAGCCGCTGCGCGATCGCCTTGCCGAGCCCGCGGCTGGTGCCGGTGACCAGGGCCACCTTGCCGTCACATGACATGGACAACCTCCCTGCTCAGGTGCGCGGTATTCCCGCCAGCTTGTCGGCGAACTTCGCCTCGGCGGCTTCGCGCAGCCGCAACAGGTGCTCAGACGGGAAGACGTCGGGTGCAGGCTTGTGCTCCCTGAGCAGCAATCGGGCCAACGTGACCTTGTGCACCTCGGTCGGACCGTCGGCGAGCCCGAGCACGAACGACTCGACCAGGTACTGCACGAAGGGCATCTCGTGGGTGGTGCCCAGTGACCCGTGCAGCTGCAGTGCACGGGCCGACACGTCGTGAAGCACCTTCTGCATCATCGCCTTGACCGCCGAGATGTCGGCCCTGACTTCCTTGTAGTTGTTGTGCCGGTCGATCTTCCACGCGGTCTGCAGGGTGAGCAGCCGGAATGCCTCGATCTCCATCCACGAGTCGGCCACCATCTCCTGGACGAGTTGCTTGGCCGACAACATCTCGCCCTGGGTGTAGCGCGAAACGGCCCGCTCGCAGATCATGTCGAAGATCCGCCGGACCAGGCCAACGGTCCGCATGGCGTGGTGGATACGCCCACCGCCAAGACGAGTCTGCGCGACGACGAACGCGCCGCCGCGGGGTCCGAGCATGTGATCGTCTGGCACCCGGACATTCTCGTAGCGCACGTAGCCCTCGCGGCCCCCGCCGCCGAGCGGCTGGTAGCCGAGGCCGACGTCGCGCAGCACGTTGATGCCCGGGGTGTCGCCGGGCACGACGAACATCGAATAGCGCTCGTAGGGTGACGCATCCGGATCGGTCATCGCCATCACGATGATGAACGACGCCATCGAGGCGAACGACGAGAACCACTTCTCGCCGTTGATCACCCAGTGATCGCCGTCCTGCACAGCCGTGGTGGTGAACACCTTGGGGTCGGCGCCGCCTTGCGGTTCAGTCATCGAGAAGCAGGACACGATCCGGTTGTCCAGCAGCGGCTCGAGGTAGCGCGCTTTGAGCTCCGGCGTCCCGTAATGCGCGAGGATCTCACTGTTGCCCGAATCGGGTGCCTGCGAACCGAATACGATCGGCGCACATTCGGACCGGCCCAGGATCTCGTTGAGCAGTGCCAGTTTGACCTGACCGTAGCCGGGCCCGCCGAGATGTGGGCCGAGGTGGGTGGCCCACAGGCCGCGCTCCTTGACCGTCTGCTGCAGGGGTGGAATCAGCGCCTGGCGAACCGGGTCGCCCAGGTCGTGGCTCTCCTTGACGATCAGATCGATCGGCTCGCATTCCGAGCGGACGAACGCCTCCACCCAGGCGAGCTGCTCCGCCCATTCGGGGTCGGTCGAGAAGTCCCACGCCATCGGTCGTCCTTCCGTCTGGATTTCAGCATCGGCTCACTGTGACCACTTCTGCCGTCGGGCAGCAGCGTCGTCGCTGGCGTGGCTGAGTACTTGATTGCGGTTCTCGAGCTCCAGCGCGGAGTCGAGCCCCGCCGCATCGGTGTTGACCTGCAGTGCCCGCTTCGTCAGTTGCACTCCAAGCGGCGACAATTCGACAATCCTGGCCGCGATCGCGGTCGCACGGGTGGCCAACTCGCCGGGCTCGACCAGCTCGCTGACCAGACCCCGGCGGTCGGCTTCCCCTGCCGACACGGTGCGACCCGTCAGCATCCAGTCGGCGGCGACGCTGGTCCCGACGATCCTCGGGAGGTGATAACTCATGCCCATCTCGGCTCCGGAGAGCCCGAGCAGGATGGCGGCATTGCCGAATGTTGCTGCCGTGGAGCAGATCCGGATGTCGGCGGCCAGGCACAGGGCGAGCCCTGCGCCGACGCACGGGCCGTTGACCGCGGCGACGACGGGTTGCGGCAGGCTCCAGATCGCCTGCGGCAGTGCCGCCATCGACTCCTGGAACCGCAGCCGGTCGATGGCCGGGTCGGCCGCCTCGGGCACACCCGGCCCGAAGTCGCGCATGTCGATGCCGGAACAGAATCCGCGCCCGCTGCCCGTCACGACGACGGCGTTCACCGATGCGTCACCGGCCAGAGAACCGAGGGTCGCAATGAGTTCGCCCCGCATGAGGCCGTTGATCGCATTGAGCTGCTTCGGCCGATTCAGGGTCACCACAACGACGCCGGCCTGCGGCCGTTCGACGATCAGCGTCTCGGTCACCGGAGTCAGCGGCGGGGCAAGCCGAGCACCTGGGTGGCGATGATGTTGCGCTGGATCTCAGAAGTACCGCCAGCGATCGTGCCACCGAAGCTGCGGGCGTAGCGCTCGAACCAGCTCGCGAAGTAGTGGTCGAGGTTCATGTGTTCGTAGGGTCCCGTGGTGGACGGATGGAGCAGCCCGTCGTCCCCCGCCGCACTCAGCGCGTTCTCGAACGCTTGGCGCTCCGCTTCGGAGCCGAACAGTTTGAGCACCGACACCGACGCGGTGTCCATCTCTCCACGCGCGGCCCGGGCCAGTGCCGCCGAGCCCATCGCCCGCAGCGCGAGGTAGTCCATGATCGTCGTGGCGTACTGGTCGCGCTGCAGCTCACTGCGTGGGCGGAAGTCGGCGATCATGTTGTCGATCCGGTCGGCAAAGCCCAGCCACATCATCGTGCGCTCGTGCCCGAGTGACCCGTTGGCCACACCCCAGCCACCGTTGAGCGGACCGACGAGGTTGGCCGCCGGGACCCGCGCATCGGTGAAGAACACCTCGTTGAAGTCCAGGTTGTCCTCACCGCACATGTCGGCGAACGGTCGGCACACCACACCCGGTGTGTCCGTCGGGATGATCAGCGCGCTGATTCCCTGGTGCTTGGGTGCATCCGGATCGGTGCGCACGAAGGTCAGCAGGAAGTCGGCGTGGTGGGCGCCCGACGTCCACACCTTCTGACCATTGACGACGAAGCCGTCGCCGTCGAGCACCGCACGGGTGCGCAGCGACGCGAGGTCCGAGCCGGCGCTCGGCTCGCTCATCCCCAGCGAGGCGGTCATCTCGCCCCTCAGCACCGGCACGGCCCATTGGTGCTTCTGCTCGTCGGATCCGAACGAAATCAGTGATGCGGCAACGATGTTGACGCCCTGCGGGTTGAGGCTGTGGTAGATGCGCCGCTTGCAAAGTTCGTCCAAGTGCACGAACTGCTGCAGCAGCGTCGCGTTGCGTCCACCGAACTCCGGCGGCTGGGCGGGCAGCAGCCAGCCGTTGTCGAACAACAGCCGCTGCCAGGCGCGGGCCCACTGCGGCATGTGCGACACCGATGTCGGCCGCTCCAGCGTTTCGGTGTCCGACGGCAGATGATCGTCGAGGAACGCCGCGAACTCGGCGCGGAACTCCTCGACGTCGGAATCAAAAGTCAGCTGCATTGAATTCCTCCGCGATCATCGCGCGATGTTCCGCCGCGCCGCCGAGCATCAACTCGCCTGCCTTGGCGCGCTTCAAGGCGAACTGAAGATCGTTCTCCCAGGTGAATCCCATGGCGCCGAAGAGCTGCAGGCCGTGCCGGAACACCACCGCTTGGCACTCTCCGGCGGCCGCCTTCGCCATCGCCGCGGCCAGGCGTCGACGCGGATCGTCGGCCGAAATGGTCAGCGCCGCAAAGTAGGACAGCGCGCGGGCGCGCTCGGTGGCCACATGCATGTCGACGGCCTTGTGCTGGACGGCCTGGAACGAGCCGATGGCGACGCCGAACTGCTGGCGCTGCTTCACGTGTTCCAGCACCAGATCGAGAATGCGCTGACACGCGCCGACGGTGGTGATCGCCATCCCGGTGAGCGCCAGATGGCGGGCCTTCTCGGCATCGGTGCGCAGCCTGTCGGTATCGGGCAGTCGCACACCGTCGAAGGACAGGTCGGCGATGTGCAGCACCGGATCGAAGACCGCGCTGCGCCGGATACTCACCTGCGCGGCGTCGACAAGGAACACTCCACCCGCGGTCACCACCGCGAGACTCTCGGCACGGTCGGCGTCGAGCACATGCCGTGCCGTGCCGTCCAGTACCCACCCGTCCGCGTCGCGGTGGGCGGTGATTCCGTCGTAGACCGCCGCGCCCGCCTTCTGCGGATCGAAGCGGTCGCCGACCAGCGGCGCGAACTGCGTCAGCGTCGCAAGAAACGGGGTCGGGTCGGTTGCCCGGCCGAGTTCCTCGAGCACGATCGCGAGCTCGACCGCGTTCTCCGGGTCGGTCAGCTCGGTCCAGCCCGCATCGATGTAGGCCTGCCACAACGGCGTCGGGTCGACTCCGTTCTCCGCGACCTCGCGAACCAGAGATGCCGGGCACTGCTTGCCGACGGCGTCGCGCACGGTGTCCTGCCACAGCCGCTGATCAGCGTCGAACTCGAGTAGCATCCGGGCGCCTCCTGTGCGATGTCGCGTCGGATAGGAGAATAACATTCTCCTTAGGTGTTGTAATCGTTCTCAGAATGCTACTACCGCGTTTCGGTCACCCGTAGCCGTGCACGTGACCAGCGCACACTCTGACCTGCGCAGAGATAAGCGAACCGCTTGAGAACCCTATTCTTGCCTTTGAAGAACTACCCTTTACACTGAGGATATGTGCGGCGCTCAACGCGCCCCTGACTACGCAGTGTGCCGACGGGTCGTCGGGTGAGCATCGGAGGCGACTTTCGTGATCGAACTCAGTGACGGGACCAAGACCCCCGTCATCGACGCCAGCGTGCACATCTTCGCCCAGTCGAACAAGGACCTGCGCAAGAACTTCATGTCCGAGCCGTACCGCAGTCGCGGCTTCCCCGACTACGAGATGGACTGGTACGGCGCGCCGGGAGGCGAGTACGCGAAGGGGACAGAGGGCCACGACCGGCAGTACCCCGGTTCGGACCCGGAGTTCGTCGGACGTCACCTGTTCGACGAGCGCGGCGTGGACGTGGCGATCCTGCATCCGATGACGCGCGGGATCATGCCCGACCGTCACCTGGGGACGGCGATCGCAGCGGCTCACAACGAGATGATGGTGTCGCGCTGGCTAGACGACGGCTCCTACGCAGACCGGTTCCGCGGCACCATCCGGGTCAACCCCGACGACATCACCGGCGCCCTTCGCGAAGTCGCGAAGTACAAGGACCACCCGCGGGTGGTGCAGATCGGCGTCCCGCTGCAATCGCGCGAGGTGTATGGGAAACCGCAGTACTGGCCGCTGTGGGAGGCGGCCGTCGACGCGAACCTTCCGGTCGCCGTGCACATCGAGGTCGGCGCGGGGCTGTCGTTCGCACCGACGCCGTCGGGCACGACCAGGACCTACGAGCAGTACGCCAGCTTCATGGCGCTGAACTATCTGTATCACCTGATGAACATGATCGCCGAAGGGGTATTCGAACGGATGCCCGACCTGAAGTTCGTCTGGGCGGACGGCGCCGCCGACCTGCTGACGCCGTTCATCTGGCGGATGGACTGCTTCGGTCGCCCGCACCTCGAGCAGACGCCGTGGGCGCCGAAGATGCCCAGCGACTACCTGCCCGGCCATGTGTTCTTCATCCAGGGCGCGATGGACGGCCCGGGCGACACCGACTTCGCCGGCGAATGGTTCGGCTTCACCGGCAAAGAGGACATGGTGATGTACGGCTCCAGCTATCCGCACTGGCAGTGCAACGAGCTGACGGTGCCGAGCGCGTTCTCGGCCGACCAGCGCGACAAGCTGTGCTGGCGCAACGCCGCGCAGCTCTACGGGATAGACGTCGGGGCCGGTGTCGGCGCACAGTAACAACAGAGGTTTCGACCAAGGGAGAGCACGATGACGGTGACCACCGCGGAGCGCAAGCCCGCTGCCGAGCGCATCGCTGTGCGGTGCGTCGACTCCGACGTCCATCCGACCCCTCGCGGCGGCGAGCTGACGCAGTACATCCCCGAGCCGTGGCGCAGCAAGTACTTCCTGGCCCGGCGGATCGGCGACCAGATCTACTACGACGCCCCCGACTACGCGCACGCATACGCCATGCGCGCCGACACATTTCCGGCCGATGGCCAGTTCCCCGGCAGCGATCCCGATCTGGCGTTCAAGCAGCTGATCATGGAGGCGGGCGCCGACATCGCGATCCTGGAGCCCGCGGCCTACCCCGCCCGCTTCCGTGAGGCCAACCACGCAATCAGCTGCGGACTCAACGACTGGCAGGCCAATCACTGGCTGGACAGCCACAACAACTGGCACGAGCGGTGGCGCGGCTCGATCTGTGTCGCGATCGAGGAGCCCGAGGCGGGCGCCGCGGAGATCGAACGCTGGGCCGGGCATCCCTACATGGGCCAGATCCTGATCAAGGCCGAGCCGCGCCCGTCATGGGGCGACCCGAAGTACAACCCGATCTGGGCCGCGGCCACCAAGCACGACATCACGGTGAGCTGCCACCTGTCTCGCGGGCATCACGAGGAGCTGCCCATCCCGCCGGTCGGCTTCCCCAGCTACAACCACGACTTCATGGTCACCTACTCACTGCTGGCGGCCAACCAGGTGATGAGCCTGATCTTCGACGGAGTCTTCGACCGCTTCCCCACCCTGCGAATCGTGTTGGTGGAACACGCTTTCACGTGGATCCTTCCGCTGATGTGGCGGATGGACGCCATCTATGAGGCCCGCAAGTCCTGGGTGGACATCAAGCGCAAGCCGTCGGAGTACGTCAAGGACCACATCAAGTTCACCACCCAGCCGCTGGACTACCCCGAGGACAAGACCGAACTGTCCCGCGCGTTCGAATGGATGGAGTGCGAGAAGATCCTGTTGTTCAGCTCGGACTACCCGCACTGGACGTTCGACGATCCGCGCTGGCTGGTCAAGCACCTTCCGGAGCACGCCCGTGAGGCCGTGATGTTCCGCAACGGCATCGCGACCTACCACCTTCCGGAGACGGTTCCGGCCCTCGAGGGCCAAGTACGGGTGTTCTGAGTTGACTTCGGAGGGCAGGAGCGGAGCGACTCGGGAATGAGTTCAGAGGCAAAACCGCCCCGGCTGGCGCAGGGGCGTGAACACGTCGTAGCCACCGTCGACGAGATCCCGCCCGGCACACACAAGTTGGTGCCGATCGGACGTCACGGCGTCGGCGTGTACAACGTGAACGGCACGTTCTATGCGATCGCGAACTACTGCCCGCACGAGGGCGGCCCGCTGTGTTCGGGCCGGGCACGCGGACGCACCGTCGTGGACGAGAACGTGCCCGGCGACGCCGTCATGGTCCGCGACCTCGAGTTCATCTACTGCCCATGGCACCAATGGGGTTTCGAGCTCGCCACCGGCACCACCGCGGTCAAGCCGGAGTGGAGCATCCGCACCTATCCCGTCCGGATCGTCGACAACGAAGTGTTGGTGATGGCATGACGATCGCAGAGTCGGCCGGCCCGAAACTGAAACGCGGCGAGAAGACATTCGAGGTCAACGGCGGCAACGTCGTCTACGAAATCCTGGGTAAGGAAGGCGATTTCATCGCCTTGACACCCGGTGGCCGATACAGCAAGGACATCGAGGGCCTGCGGCCGCTGGCGCAGGCCCTGGTCAAAGGCGGGTACCGGGTACTGCTATGGGACCGGCCCAACTGCGGACGCTCCGACGTCCAGTTCTACGGGCAGAGTGAATCCCACATGCGCGCCGAAACGCTGCACGCATTGATCACGGGACTCGACATCGGGCCGTGCATCATCGCGGGCGGGTCCGGCGGCGCCAGGGACTCGATGCTGACCACGATGCTCTATCCCGAGATCGTGCGAAAACTCGTGGTGTGGAACATCGTCGGCGGTGTGTACGGAGCTTTTGCGCTCGGTTCCTACTACGTGATGCCGACCATTCACGCCGCCCGCGCCCTTGGGATGGCCGGCCTGCTTCGGCTACCCGAGTGGAAAGAGCTCATCGCCGACAACCCCCGAAACAAGGACCGAATACTCGCCCAGGACAACGACGAGTTCCTCAAGGTCATGCTGCGCTGGCTCAACGCGTATGTGTCCAAGCCGGGACAGACGATCCCCGGGGTGCCGGACGAAATGTTCGACGACATCAAGGTGCCGACACTGATAATCCGTGGCGGAGAGAATGATTGGGACCACCCCAAGCGGACCTCCCTCGAAGTGAGCTGCCTGATCAAGGGCGCCAAGCTCATCGACCCACCCTGGCCGGAGGACGCCTGGGAGCGCGCCAGCGAGGCCCGCGCCCAGGGCAAGGTCAAGCGCTTCAACATGTTCGACACCTGGGTGCAGGCGGCGCCCGCGATCCTGGACTTCCTGGGTAAGCGATGAAGCTACGTCATTCGGATGTGCACTTCGCAGTTGAGGGACGCCTCCAGCGCGGTGTGGATTCGGCTTTCCGGGATGCGGTCGAGGTCGGCCTTGCGCAGTGTCACATGGACGACGTCGAGGCCGTCGTCGCCCGGGATGCGGGTGATTTCGCCGGCCACACCGAAGCCGGCAAGGACGCCGTGGGCGTCGTCGTCCGTGCCGCGACTGATGTAGGTGAGCACTCCGGGCACCGGGGACGTGCCGAACGCCTTGGCGCACAATTCGACTGCACAGCGTTCGAGTTCCGCAGGATCGTCGCCCGCGATCAGCAGCTCCACCTCACGCCGCTGGGCCGGCATGGCCGCAAGATTGTTGTCCACCACGCTGAATTCCGGCCGCACCGGCCAGCTCACGAAGTCTTGCCATGCCGTCGGATAGCTGTGTGGGCACAAGCTCGCCTGCGGCGTCGACGCCGACACGGACCACCGCAGTCCTCATGGCCCCGAGCCTATCCCGCGCAGGAAGTAGAACATGACCTCCACCGCAACCGAACTCACCGTGGCGACGTGGCCCGCGTGTGCGCCGCGACTGCTGCGCTCGTCGGCTGGGACCGAAGATCACGCCGAGTACCTGCAGGGCGGGGGCTACCGGCGGCTCGACGATCCTGACGCGCTTCTCGAGCAGGTCGACCTGTCCGGGCTGCTCGGCCGCGGCGGCGCCGCCTTCCCCATGGGGACCAAACTGCGCACCGTCCGCGATGCCGGACGCCGGGCTACCGAAACCGTCGTCGTGGCCAACGGCGAAGAAGGCGAACCCGCCTCGGTGAAAGATCGCTGGCTGCTTCGCAATCGACCGCACATCGTGCTCGACGGCCTTCGACTGGCCGCGCGGATCGTGGGTGCGCGCCGTGCGTACGTGTACCTGTCGGATGCAGACGCGGCCACTTCGGTCGAATCCGCGCTGGCCGAACTGGGGTCCGACGCGTTCGGCGACACCGAGGTGACGGTCGTGACGGTCGAGCCCGGCTACGTCGCCGGTGAGGAGACCGCCGCCGTTCGGGTGATCAACGGTGGTCCCGCGAAACCCACGGACAAGCCGCCGCGACCCTTCGAAGAAGGAGTGGCCGGCGTGCCAACGCTGGTGAGCAACGTGGAGACGCTTGCCAACCTGCCGTTCATCCAGGCGCATGGAGCGCAGAGCTTCCGGGCGGTGGGAACGCCGATGTCGCCGGGCACCTTCCTCGCGACGATCACCGGGGCGGGACGGCCCGCGACGCTGTACGAGATTCCCCATGGCGCCGCCTTCTCCGAGCTGCTGGAGCTACACGGGGTGGCCGCCGACTCCGTGCACGGCGTACTGATGGGCGGCTACTTCGCCGGCTTACTGAACAGCGACGTCCTGGACGTCACACTCGACCACGAGTCGATTCGCAGGCTAGGCAGCGGGCTGGGATGCGGCGCGATGTCGATCCTGACCGATGACTGCCCGGTCGCCGTCGCCGCGTCAGTGCTGGCGTACTTCGACCGCGAGAACGCCGGGCAGTGCGGCTCCTGTTTCAACGGCACCGCGGCAATGGCCGCGGCCGCGGGCGCGCTTCGGGACGGCGTGGCGACCGACGAAGATCTTGCGCGACTGGAGCGATGGTCGGTGGTGCTGCGTGGTCGCGGCGCCTGCGCGACACTCGACGGCGCCACGTATGTCGCCGCCACCCTGCTGAGCCAGTTCCCCCAGGTCGTCGCGCACCATCTGGCGAACAACTGTGAGGCGTGCCGAGGCGGGGCATACTCCGCCGATCGGCCGTACGAAGTGGAGGCGCTGACCCAACGATGAGTAAAGGCTTGAGGATTCGGCTCGATCGAACGGTCTGCGACGGGTTCGGCGTCTGCGCCAAGCACGCGCCGGACTACTTCTCGCTCGACGACTGGGGATATGCGTCGCTCATCGGCGACGGAACCGTGCCCGAAAAGGATCGCGACGCGGTGATGAGGGCGTTGATGGACTGCCCGGTGCACGCGATCATCTACATGGGCGAGCACCGGCCCTCCGAGGACGGCACAACGCATGACGCACCACACGAAACGCCGGAACCCGACCCGAAGTCCGATGACAGCGAAGCGATTTGGGGTTTCGTCCGTTGACCAGACCGCTGCCGGAGGTCAATGCACAGAACGAATTCTTCTGGACCGCGGGCGCCGACGGCGTGCTGCGCATCCAGGAGTGCCGGGACTGCAGTGCGCTGATCCATCCGCCACAACCAGTGTGCCGGTATTGCCGTAGCCGCAACATGGGCGTGCGCGACGTGTCGGGCGAAGCCACGTTGTCGGCATTCACGGTCAACCACCGCTTCGGCTTTCCCGACCTGCCGCCGCCCTATGTCGTTGCGCAGGTGGCCGTCGTCGAAGACCCCCGGGTTCGGCTGACCACCAACATCGTCGACTGCGAACCCGACGAGCTAGAGCTGGGCCAGACGGTCGAGGTCCTGTTCGAGAAGGCCGAGGACAAAGCCGGAGCGGTCTGGCTGCCGGTGTTCAAGCCGACGGCAGAGAAGAAGACGGGACCGCAGGCCGTCGACGAGATCGCCCCGCAGGACTTCGGCAAGCATGTCAGCCCGATGCTCACCAAGGAGAAGTTCGAGGACGCGGCGGCGATCACCGGGATCGGCATGTCCAAGATCGGGCGACGGCAGATGGTGCCGCCCCTGTCGTTGACGATCGACGCCTGCGAGGCCGCGGTCGCCGACGCGGGTCTGACGTTCGACGACATCGATGGGCTGTCCACGTATCCCGGGCTCGACATCGCGGGCATGGGCGAAGGCGGCGTCTCTGCACTGGAAGGTGCGCTGGGCCTTCGCCCGACGTGGATCAACGGCGGGATGGACACCTTCGGCCCCGGCGGCTCGGTGATCGCGGCGGTGATGGCCATCGCCACCGGCATGGCCCGCCACGTGTTGTGCTTCCGCACCCTGTGGGAGGCGACGTTCCAGCAGCTGATGAAGGAGGGCAAGACGTCGCCACCCGGCGGCGCGCGCACGTCCAGCTGGCAGATGCCTTTCGGCGCGACGTCGGCGGCACACGCGCTCGCGCTGAACGCGCAACGTCACTTCGATCGCTACGGCACCACGAGGGAGACGCTCGGCTGGATCGCGTTGAACCAGCGGGCCAATGCCGCGCTGAATCCGACCGCGATCTACCGCGACCCGATGACGATGGACGACTACCTCAACGCCCGCATGATCACCACTCCCTTCGGGCTCTACGACTGTGACGTGCCGTGCGACGGCGCCATCGCGGTGATCGTCTCGGCCGTCGACGTGGCCAAGGACATGCCGAAAAAGCCGGTTCTGTTCGAGGCCGTCGGCACCCAGATCGTCGAACGCACCGACTGGGACCAGACCACGATGACCCACGAGCCCCAGGTGCTGGGCCAGTCCGCCCACATGTGGACGCGAACATCGCTGCGGCCCAAGGACGTCGACGTCGCCGAGCTCTACGACGGTTTCTCGTTCAACTGCCTGTCGTGGCTGGAGGGGTTGGGATTCTGCGGAATCGGTGAGGCGAAGGAATTCCTCGACGGCGGCAAGGCGATCGCCCGCGACGGCGTGATACCGCTGAACACCCACGGCGGCCAGCTCTCCCACGGTCGCACGCACGGGATGGGGCTGATCCACGAAGCCGTCGTGCAACTGCGCGGCGAGGCGGGCGAACGCCAGGTCAAAGATGCCCGCGTCGGGGTGGTCAGCAGCGGCGGCCTGACCCCCAGCGGAGCGATCCTGCTGCGGACGGATACATGAGCCACGCGCAACCGCGTCCGCGCGTCGTCCTCGTCGACGGCGTGCCGATGTCGGCGTTGGTTGCGTCGGTGCCGGAGCCAAGCGCGGTGCTCGTCGCCATTCACGGCGGAGCCACCTCGGCGGCTTATTTCGACTGCCCCGGTCATCCCCAACTGTCGCTGTTGCGGGCGGCCGCCGCCAACGGCTTGACCGCGATCGCACTGGACCGCCCGGGTTACGGCGCGTCGGCGTTCTACCACGAGGACATGACGGAACCCGACAAGCGCGTCGGCTTCGCGTTGGGTGCCGTGGACAAGATCCTCGGCGAGAGTTCCCGCGGCGCAGGCCTTTTCCTGCTCGCCCACTCGGCCGGGTGTGAGCTCGGCCTCCGCATGGCGGTCGACGAGGGTGCCACCGATGTGCTGGGCGTCGAACTGTCGGGCACCGGGCTGCGGTACAGCCCCGAGGCGAAAACCGTGATCAGCCAGGCCACCGCGACTTCCCGTCCCGCAGGCCTGCGGGATCTGCTGTGGGAGCCGACGAACCTGTATCCACCCGAGGTACTGACCAGTGGCCTCTCGGCGCCGGGCGCGCCGTACGAATCCGAAGTCACGGCGAACTGGCCGCGACGGGACTTCCCCGACATCGCCACGCGGGTAACGGTGCCTGTCGAGTTCAGCGTGGCCGAGCACGAGCGCGTCTGGGAGTCGACATCGGAGGCGGCGGCCGCCGTCGCGGCGTTGTTCACCTCGTCACCCCGAGTCGTCGTCAGCGAAATGCCCGACAGTGGACACAATCTCAGCGTTGGCTGGAGCGCCGACGTCTATCACCGACGGGTGTTGTCGTTTGTCGACGAATGTGTTGCCGCGAGCACGGAACTGGAGGCAGGCTGATGCGCGTTGGATTCATCGGTCTCGGCAATCAGGGCGCCCCAATGGCACGGCGGATCGTCGAGGGCGGCTACGACCTGACGCTGTGGGCCCGTCGGCCCGCCACCCTTGACCCCTTCGCCGACACCGCCGCAAAGGCTGCGGAATCACCCGCCGAGTTGGCATCCGCCAGCGATCTGGTCTGCCTGTGCGTCGTCGGCGACGACGACATCAGGGAAGTGGTCAGCGGAGACAACGGAGTGCTGGCCGGGCTGGCGTCGGGCGGGATCGTCGCCATCCACAGCACTGTGCACCCCGACAGCTGTCGGGAGATCGCCGATGCGGCTGCAGAACAAGGTGTTTCGGTGATCGACGCCCCGGTCAGCGGTGGCGGGGCGGCCGCGCAAGAGGGCGCGCTGCTGGTCATGGCCGGCGGCGACAACGAGGTGGTCGAGCGGTGCCGCCCGGTGTTCGCAACGTATGCCGATCGCGTCGTCCATCTCGGTCCGCTGGGTAGCGGTCAGGTCACCAAGATCCTGAACAACCTTCTCTTCACCGCCAACGTGGGCAGCGCGATCAGCACCCTCGAATTGGGCGAATCCCTTGGAGTCGACCGCGGCCGGCTCTGCGACGTTCTCACCAATGGGTCGGCGACAAGCCTGGCAGTGAACAGCATCGCCGGCATGGGGGGCACCCTGGACCAATTGGCGTCCATCGCCGGGGCGCTGCTGCAGAAGGACGTCCGACTCGCCAAGAGCATCGCCGACGACGCCTCGGCTCCCACGGGCGTGGCGTTCGACGCCGCAGATGCCGCGCTGAACGCGATGGAGCATCCTCGATGACGCGGGTCGGCTTCGTCGGTGCGGGGCGTATGGGTGGCCCCATGGTGCGCCGCCTCGTCGAAGCCGGTCACGACGTCCGCGTCCTCGGTCGCACCCCCGAGAAGTGCTCCGCGATAAGGGAATTGGGTGCGCAGGCGGTGACGGAGCCTGTTGCCGCCGCCGAGGGAGCCGATGCCGTCATCGTCTGCGTGTTCACCGATGACGAGGTGAAACAGGTCTGCCTGGACGGCGATCTCGTCGCCGCCATGACGCCCGGCGCGGTCCTCGTCATCCACACCACGGGAAGCCCGCGCACCGCCGAGGCGATCGCGGCGCGCGGGATCGACGTGGTCGACGCTCCGGTCAGCGGCGGCCCACACAACATCGCAGCGGGCCGGGTGACGCTGTTCGTCGGGGGCGAGGACGACCCGTGAAGCGCGCGCACCCGGTACTGAGCGCCTACGGTGACCCGATCCTGCATGTCGGCCGTACCGGTGCGGGCCAGCTGGTTAAGCTGATCAACAACACGCTCTTCGCGGCGCAGATCGGGCTGGTGGCCGAGGGCGTGCGGCTGGGCGGCGTGCTCGGCATCTCCGAACCCGCACTGCTCGAAGCGCTGACGCACGGCAGCGCCGACAGCCGCGCGCTGGGCAATATCGCCAGGGCAGGCTCCGCCGCGGCCTTCATCGACGCCGTCGGCGACTTCATCGGCAAGGACGTCACGGGGGTCCGGGAGACGGTCGCCGAGCTGGGCGGGGACCTCGGCGCCCTGGACGGCATGGTCAATGCCGGCCTCAAGCAATGAGACAAATTCCTTGAATGTCTCATTCTCTTTTAGGGAAACGCCATTACCGCTATGGTTACAAGTCAACGGCCATTCGTAATGGATTTCGCATGATCCGCACAGCTCAGGAGCGTTAATGACCAAGGCGACACTCGTATTCGACCCGTTCTCGCTCGACTTCTTCAACGGGGCATACGACACGTACCGCCGAATGCGTGACGAGGCGCCGGTCTACTACAACGAACAACACGACTTCTACGCGCTGACCCGGCACGAGGACGTCGCACCCGCGTTCAAGGACTTCGACACGTACTCGTCGGCCTACGGCATCGATCTCCACACGATCAGAAACGGGCTGCCGACCGACACGGGGCCCCGAATGATCATCTTCATGGACCCGCCGTCGCACCGGAACATGCGCAGCCTGCTCAACAAGGTGTTCACGCCCCGCGCGATTCAGGCGCAGAGGGACAACGTGATCGACAAGGTCGACAAGTATCTCGGCCGCCTGGACCCGGACGGCTTCGACGCGGTACAGGAGTTCACCGCGCCGTTCCCCGTCGAGGTGATCACCACCATGCTCGGCGTACCCGAAGACATGGCGCAGCAGGTTCGGCACTGGATCGACGACTCGCTGCACCGCGAAGTCGGACAGGTCGAGACCAGCGAGCACGCGATGCAGGCCAACATCGAGCAGGCCATGTTCTACTTCGACCTGGTGGCCAAGCGGCGTGCCGACCCGCAGGACGATCTCTTCACCAAGCTCGTGCAGGCCGAGCTCGAGCGGGAGAACGGCGAGATGGACAAGCTCGACGATCTCGAAATCGCCGCGTTCGCAAGCCTCCTCGGCGGAGCAGGCGCCGAAACAGTGACCAAGCTGGTCGGCAACGCGGTGTACCTGTTCGGCAAGCACCAGGACCAGTGGCAGGAGCTGCAGGAGGACCGCAGCAAGATTTCCGGCGCCGTCGAGGAGTTGCTGCGCTACGAGGCGCCGTCGCAGTACAACGTCCGCCGCAACATGCGCGACGTGCACCTGCACGGCACCACGATCCCCGAGGGCAGCCCGGTGTTCCTGATCGGCGGCTCGGCCAACCGCGACGAACGCGCATGGACCGACGCCGACAAGTTCGATATCAATCGCGACCGCGCCGAGGCGCAGAACCTCGGCCTCGGCTACGGCATCCACAGCTGCCTCGGCGCCGCACTGGCCCGCCTGGAAAGCGCGATCGCACTGGAGAAGCTGCTCGAGTTCATGCCTCGTTTCGAAGTGGATTACGACAACTGCAGTCGTGTGCAGATGCAGAATGTGGTCGGCTGGAAGCACGTACCCGTGAAGGTGTTGCGATGAGCGCTTGCGCGAAGAGCGGAGGGCACCGATGAGCAAGGTGGAAGTCGACTTCGGCTTGTGCGAGAGCAACGGGATATGCATGGGCATCATCCCGGAGGTGTTCGACCTCGACGACCAGGACTACCTGCATGTGCTGCAGGACGAGGTGACGCCGGAGAACGAGGATCGGATCCGCGAGGCGGTCAGGCAATGCCCGCGGCAGGCCATCTTCATTCGCGAAGACTGAAGCGCGCGCCATAATGCGATTCGTCCTCGTACACGGCGGTTTTCACGCAGCGTGGTGTTGGGACCAAACGATTGCCAAGCTCGAACAGCTGGGTCACGAAGGTGTCGCCGTCGACCTCCCCGGCCACGGCACCCTGGTCGACGAGGAGTCGACGCTGGCCAACCGTCGCGCTGCGATTGTCGCCGCGCTGCAGCCCGGCCGCCAGACTAGGAGTGTTCTCGTCGGGCACTCCGGGGGTGGGTTCGACGCCACCCTGGCCGCCGACGCCGCCTCCGAACACGTCAGCCACATCGTCTATCTTGCCGCCGCGCTGCCCCGGGAAGGCCGCACCTATCCGGAGGCGATGGCGATGCGTGACTCCGAGGAGGGCGAGTTCGACGCCGACGTCGGGGAAATGTTGGGCTACTTGAAGTTCGACGACGACGGTGCCATGTGGTTCGCGGACTTCGACGGCGCCCGGAAGTACTTCTACCACGACTGCGACGAGGCGACCGCGCGCTGGGCGTTCGACCGGCTGGGCCCTGAACGGTTCGGCGACACCACGGTCACGCCGGTGTCGGTGCCGAACTTCTGGGCGGCCGATCTTCCGCGCAGCTTCATCAGATGCCTGCAGGACCGGTCGATGCCACGCTGGCTGGCCGACACGGTGACGCGCAGGCTCGGCGTCGAGCAGTTGACCATCGACACGTCGCACTCGCCGTTCCTCAGCCGTCCGCGCGAGCTGGCCGAGCTACTGGTGGCCGCGACGGCCACCACGCCTACCGGCCCGCTGGTCCCCCACTGACCGCCGCGTCGTCGAGATCGACGTTTTGGCGGCTTCCACTCGCACTTTTCCGCCCAAACGTGAGTTTCGGCGAAAGGTCTAGAGGCCGGTGAGGATGACGCCGTGGCAGTCGGCCGCGGCCTGCCTGAGCTTGACCGCCTTCTGGTAGTCCTCCGACTCGTACCAGGCCCGCGCCGCTTCCACCGAATCGAACTCCATCAGAACGGTTTGGGTGCCGTGCCACTCACCCTCGAGCGGCTGAGGCGACTGGTCGAACGACAGCAACGTCGCGCCTGCCATCGCCTTGCCGGCAAGCTTGCCGTACTCGGCCATTCCCGCGGGATCCTTGACGTCCTCGGTGAGGACGATGTAAGCCTTTGGCACTGAAAATCTCCTTGACCTTTATCCGATTTCGCTGATGGCTTGTTCGGGGCAGTTCTCGATGGCCTCCCTGGCCGCGCCCTCCAGCCCGGCGGGCACCTCCTCCGGATCGGCAACCGCATAGCCGTCGTCGGTCAGGTCGAACACCTCGGGACACAGGGTGAGGCACATACCGTGCCCGCGGCACCGCTGGTCGTCGACGGTGACCTTCACGAGAACTCCAGATGAAGCTCGGTGAGCCCGCGCAGGATGTAGGTCGGGATGTACTGGTAGCGACGGTCGCCGGCCGGGCCGTGGTGCGCCTCGCTGATGCGAATGTCGGTGGTGCGGTCCAGAAGGCGCTCGAGTCCGACCCTCGTCTCGGCCCGCGCCAGCGGGGCGCCGGGGCAGCTGTGGATTCCGCGGCCGAACGCCAGATGCTGGCGCGCGTTCTTGCGCTCGGGGTCGAACGAGTCGGGGTCTTCGAACCGGCGCGGGTCGCGGTTGGCCGCCCCGTTGACCACCATCACCGTGCAGCCGGCCCCGAGCGCTTCGTTCCCGACGGTGGTCGGCACCCGGGACAACCGGAAGTCGCCCTTGACCGGGCTCTCGATGCGCAGGCATTCCTCGATGAAGTTCGGCAGCAGGCTGCGGTCGTTGCGCAGCTGGCGTTGGATGTCGGGACGGTCCCCGATGACCTTGAGCGCGGTGCCAAGCAGCCGCACCGTCGTTTCCTGTCCGGCCGAGAAGACGTTGGTGGCCACCCGAACGACGTCACCCACCTCCGGCATCGACCCGTCCGGGAAGGTCGCCGTCGCCAGCCCGGTCAGCACGTCGTCACGAGGCTCGCGCCGCCGGTCTTCGATGTACGTCGCGAACACCTCGTAGAGGTACTCCAACGGCGTCTTGCTCAGCGTCTTGTCGGCGTTGCCGATCCCGCTCCCGTGGGTTCCGCGGGCAAGCCGCTCGAGCAGTTCGGGGCGGTCCTCGGCGGGCACACCCAGCAGGTCGGCGATGACGCGCAGGGTGAAAGGACCGGCGAAACCCTTGACGAACTCGCCCTCACCCGGAGCCAGGAAATCATCGAGGATGTCGTCGGCGAGCTGCCACATCGCGTCCTCGTTCTCCTTGAGGCGCTTGGGCGTGATCAGCCGCATCAGCAGCGCGCGGTGGTTCGTGTGCGTCGGCGGATCGAGCGTCGGCAGCTGGTCGGAGAAGGGAATGTCGTCGCGGTGCTGCTCGATCAACGCCGTGATGTCTCCGTCTTCCGAACCTTCAAGGGATACCGGAAAACCCGGAAACGGGCCGGTGACCGAGATGCAGGACGAGAACGTGTCCGCGTCGTTGTAGACGTCGACGGCCTCCTGCCAGCCCGTCACCATCGTCACGCCGTAATGGTCCTCCCGGCTGACCGGGCACTTGTCGCGAAGCGCCTGGTAGAACGGGTACGGATCGTCTGTCAGACGTCCATCCCTGAAGAAGTCGACCGAGGTCAGGTCCTCCGCCATACACTGCTCCGTTTCGCCGATCTCCGATGAAGAGAACGTGATTCTCATCTTCGGGTATTAGATTTCCATAGTGCCCCGCCGCCGTCAACGAGGGGGGCCGTGCGCGCCGACTATTGAATCGGCTCGTCACCCAGCACCGTTGTGCGCAGCATCTCCCGTGCCGAGCCAGGGTCATAGGGCGCCGCGCGATGCAGGACACCCCGGTTGTCCCAGATGACGGTGTCGCCGACCGACCAGGTATGGCTGTACACCTTGTCCGGCACCGTGGCCCGGTCGAGCAATTCGGCCAGCAGGGCCCGGCCCTTGTCGTGGTCCATGCCGACGATGTAGTCGGCCGACGTCCCGAGCACCAGCGACCGGCGGCCGGTGCGATGGGTCCACACCAGGGGATGCTCGTGGGTGCGCCGCGACCTCCATTTCGCGAGTACCTCGGGCGACGGGTTGGGGGTGACCCGGCGCTGGGAGGCCTCGAGGGAGTGCACGACCCGCAACGACCCGTACGACTCCTTCTCGGCGCCGCTCAACGCGTCATAGGCCGCATACGAGTTCGCGAACTCGGTCTCGCCACCACTGTCGGCGACCTGCTTCGCCGACAGCACGGTGGCCATTTGGGGGACCGTGTCCTCGATCGGGGTGCAGCCGTCGATGTGCCAGTCGAAGGTGCCACGCAAGTAATCTGCTGACGCGTTTTTCTTCTTGTCCAGTGTGACCGGATAGATGCCGGCGACGGGGTGATGACCGTCGGAGGAGTGGTCGATGTCGCCGAGGCGGCGGCAGAACGCCACCTGCGCTTCGGGATCGAGTCCGAGGTTGGGAAACACCAGGACGCCGTTGTCCTCGAGCGCCTCGAGCACCGCCGCACCGAGCGCCTCGTCGCCTGCCAGCCGTTCGGAGTCGACGCCGAGAACCTCGGCGCCGACCGAGTCGGTGAGCTTGTTGATCGTCAGCACACTCATGGAACCGGCTCTCCTATTCGATTGATGACGGCGTCGGCGGAGTCAGCGGGCCTCTGCGTCCCGAAGACCTCGACGGCCATCGAGACCATGATCATCGAGTAGATGAGGTGGAGCAGGTTGAGCGCGTCGTCCGGTACGTCGTCGAGCGGAAATTTGTCGCAGTACTCGATCGCTTCTTCGAACCGTGGCGAGAATGCGTCGTAGAAGGCGTGAATCTCCGGCATCGGCGTGGTCAGCCGCGTATTCCACCGCTCCGGTTCGGTTGCCAAGCACCACTTCTCGGCGAACGGTTCGAATTCGGCGAAGGCACTTGGCAGTCGCATATCGGACATGATCACACCCCCGCCGGGCGACGTTCGTTCTGATAGTCCTCGACCCAGTCGACGGCCACCTTGTGCAGGTGGCGGACGAGGATCTCCTGGTCGTTGAGCGGAAAGTCGTCGACGACGCCGTACTCGAGCGCCGCCTGCGTGCCGCCGAGCATGCCCGCGTCCTGCAGCGCAAACTCCTTGAGCACTACCGAGGCGACCTCGTGCTCGACACGCTCACGCACGGTGCACGCGGGATGAAACGCGTTGTACGCCTCGAACTTATGGGTGTTGTGCGAGGTCGGCCAGTAGCGGTAGAGCAGATACCAACCGTGGTAGATCAGAATCTCGAGGTTCGGGAAGATCTGGAAGTTGGTGATGCCCCACGGCTCGATGCCACCGGGGTTGAGCCCGGCCGACTCGTGGGTCTCGGGTGTCCGCCACGGCCCCACCAGACCGCTCCGTGTCGCGCGTTCGACCGGGTACATGTACTCGGGTGCAAGCAGCCAGCGCCGGGTACCCGCGGTGGAAACCAATCGGTGCGGGCCATCGATCTGAAAGTGCCCGCAATCGAACGTGGCGTTGGGTTGACGCACCTCGCTCGGCACCTGCTGGGAGTGCAGCGACGGCACATGGTAGTACTCCTGGAAAGCGTCGGCGAAGATCTTCCAGTTGCTGTTGTTGTGGGCGACGAAATCGTAACGCTCGGTCATCTTCTCGAACGGGTAGTCGTCGAGGGCGGTGATCATGGGACCGAGGAACTCGCGCAGACTCTGACGCGGTTCCTTGTCGAGGTTGATGAAGATGAAGCCGTTCCAGATATCGCAGTGCACGGGGCTGAGGCCGTACTCGGCGATGTCGAGGTCGAAGAACTCACCGGGCTGCTGCACGAAGGTCAGCGCGCCTTCGAGATCATAGCGCCAGCCGTGGTACTTGCAGGTGAACTGCCGGCAGGACCCTTTGACTTCTTCGTTGGGAAAGTCGTTCCACACCAACTTGTTTCCGCGGTGACGGCAGACGTTGTAGAAGGCGCGGATCCTTTCGTCCTTGCCCTTCACCACGATCACGGAGGTCTTGGCGGCGTCGATCTCCTTGGTGAGGTAGCTGCCGATGCGGGGAAGTTCCTCCACCCGTGCGACGTTCAGCCACGCACGCTTGAAGATGGCCTCACGCTCGAGGTCGTAGAACTCCGGCGACGCCGAGTCGCGAAAGGAGATCGGACCGGTGCCCAACTCCGGATAGTGCCCTGTCCAGCTGCCCTCCGCAGGTTTAGGCCACTTCGCCATGCGAACCTCCTTCGTGTCATAGCACCTGACCGCCGTTGACGCCGAGGACCTGGCCGGTGATGAAGCCGGCCTGCTCCGAACACAGGAACCCGACCGCGGCGGCGATGTCGTCACCGGTACCGAGGTGGCCGACCGGAATGCCGGCCGCCATCTGCTCATTGGTGGGCAGGTGACCGGCGGCCTGCCCTTTGTGCTGCATCGGGGTCTCGATGCCCGAAGGCGGGACATTGTTGACGGTGATGCCCATCGGGCCGTATTCGCGGGCAAGCGATTTGGTCAGCGAGAGCAGCGCGCCCTTCGCTCGCCGCGTAGTGCGCCATCTTCGGCGAACCTCGCTGCGCGCTGGACGACGAGATCATCACGATGCGGCCCCATCCCGCCTCCAGCATGTCCGGCACCGCGAGCTGACAGCAGTGGAACGTGCCGGTCAGGTTCACCGCGATCAGGCGCTCCCAGGCCTCGTGGTGATCTCGGTGAACGGTGCGAAATCCACCAGACCCGCGCTGGTGACCAGGATGTGTCACCGGCCCGAGCTCGCTACGCATCTTGGCGAACGCCTCTTCGACCGCTGAGCGGTCGCTGACATCGGCCGCGACGGCCAGCGCGGTGACGCCGTCGGCGCGCAGCTCCTCGGAAACCCGTTGTGCGGCTTCGCCGTCGATGTCCAGCACGGCGACCTTGTGTCCGCGCCTGCCCAGCTCATGGCAGGTCGCTTCGCCCATGCCGGACGCGCCACCGGTCACCACCGCCACTCTGGTCATGCCGGACCTGCTTTCAGAAGTCATAGACTCACCCGCACCGTTGCACTGGTCGGCAGGGCCTGACAGGTCAGCACCCACCCTCGGCGACCTCGTCATCCTCGAGCGCGTCGTTATTGACCATGCGGGCAGCTGCCTCAGACGATGCGCGCCATACATGTTCCACAGGAGCCGGTTTCGCATGAATACGGCGCCTGCAATCCGGCCGAACGCGCCGTCTGCAGCAGGGTGTCGCCGTCCCGGTAGGTCGCTGTCGTGGTCCGTCGATCGAGTTCGATGACGACCTCTTCGGTCGCGGCGACGGCGACGCCCGCCCGGTGTCCTCGCTCATCGAGACCAACATTATCAAGTACTTGTCATTAATATCAACTACTTACTACTCGGGCCCGATGTGATCGGTGTGCAGCTGATGGCCGGTGCCCTGCTCGATGACGCGGCCGAGCAGCTCACGCAGCGTTTTCTGGTCGTCGCTGCTGAGCACGCCGAACACCTTCGCGTGCGCGGCGATCGCGTCACTGACGACCGCCTCGGCGACTTTGCGACCCTGATCGGTGAGGAACGCCTGCAGTATCCGGCCGTGTTGCGGGTCCTGCTTGCGCTCCACCAGCCCGCGTCGCTCGAGTTCCTTGAGGGCCAGTTGCACGCCCTGCGGGCTGATCAGCAGCCGGCGCGCGAGGTCGGCGCCGGACAGTCCGGGCTCGGTCGCGAGCTGGCGCAGCATGCCGATCTGCGCGGTGCTGACGCCGTGCTCGCTCACCGCGTCGTTCACCGTCGTCAGCGAGAAGTACCACGCCTGCTTGAGCAGCCAGAGAATATTGTCGGTTTGTTCCATGGTCACTGCACTCCTCTCGGCAAGCCTGGAAGTCATTGCTTGTAGACCACGCCGTCTTTCATCACGAACCGCACATCGAGGGTGGTGGCGATGTCACGCGACGGATCACCCGGCACGGCGATGATGTCGGCGAGATAGCCTGCCTCGAGTCGGCCGAGCTCGTCGTCGGCCTCGATGAGCTCAGCGCTGGTGATAGTCGCCGCTCGAATCGCCTGCATCGGCGTCATGCCTCGATCGACAAGTGCGCGCAGCTCTTTCGCGTTCTGCCCGTGCGGGATTGCCGGTGCATCGGTCCCGCATGCGATCCGCACCCCCGCGGCGATCGCCTTCGGCAACATCGCCTGTGCGCGCGGAAAGACCTCCTCGGCCTTCTTGCGGAGTTCCGGGGCGATGCGGTCCACGGCCATCGCCTCGGTGAGGTAGGTCGTCGACACCAGGAACGTGTCGTGGTCGACCATCATCTGGATGGTCTCGTCGGAGGCCAGGAAGCCGTGCTCGATACAGTCGATGCCGGCCCTGATGCAGGCCCTGATGGCGCTGTCCCCCACCGCGTGCGCGGCGACCCGTACCCCTGCCCGGTGCGCTTCGTCGGCGATGGCCTCGAACTCGTCGTCCGAATACTGCTGTGCGCCCGGGGCGGTGCTGTGCGACATCACGCCACCGGACGCGGACACCTTGATCAGCTTGGCGCCGTGGCGAACCTGGTAGCGCACGCACGCGCGGACCTCGTCGACGCCGTTGGCGATGCCTTCCGCGACCGACAGCGGCATGATGCCCGGCGCGAGGCGCTGGAACACCGTCGGATCGAGGTGCCCGCCGTAGGGTGTGACCGCGTGTCCGGCGGGGTAGATCCTCGGCCCGACGTGCCAGCCCGCCTCGATCGCGCGCTGCAACGCGACGTCGAGCAGGTAGCCGCCCGTCTTGACCATAAGGCCGAGGTTTCGCACGGTGGTGAATCCGGCCTCCAGCGTGGAGCGCGCATTCACTGCGCCGCGCAAAGTTCGGTAGACAGGGTCGTCCTGCACGCCGTGCATCGGGTTGGGTAGGCCTTCTGGGCCGCCCGGTCCCCCGATGAGCAGGTTGAGCTCCATGTCCATCAGCCCGGGCAACAGTGTGACGTCGCCGAGGTCGATCTCGATCGAATCCGCAGGCAGCTCAGCGGGATTCACCGCCTGGATTTGGTTCCCATCGACCACCACGACTGCGGGCGAGCGCACCTCGCCTGCCTCCACGTCGGCCCAGCGCTTAGCGCGCAGGACGGTCGGGTTCGTCATGGCACAGGTTCGGACAGGCAGTCCAGAGTGGCGGCGCCGGAGTCTGGAACACGTGGCTGCTTCCAGCATTCGACGGGGAAGGACACCATGATCATCGAATACAGCAGGTGCATCAGGTTGAGGACGTCATCGGGCATATCGTCGAGCGGAAACTTGTCGCAGTAGGAGATCGCCTCCTCCGCGCGCGGGGTGATGGCGTCGTAGAAGGCTTGCATCGCAGGCATGGGAGTAGCCAGCCGCTTCGCAAAGCGTTCTGGCTCACTCGGCAGGCACCAGTCCGAAAACGGTTCCAGGTCGGCGAATTCGGACGGAAGCATCGACGTCACCCTGCTCACACTCCCGCCGTCTTGCGCTGGTAGTCATGGACCCACGCGGCGGTCTCCTGGTGCAGGTGACGGATCAGCACCTCCTGGTCGCACAACAGGAACCTGTCGACGACCCCGGACTCGACCATCGTCTGCGTCGCCTCGAGGGTGTTCGCATCCTGCAGGCCGTACTCCTTGAAGGAGACCGCGGCCAGTTCCTGTGCGATTCGCTCGCGCGGTGTGCGGGGCTGCGGGAAGTACAGCGTGCCCTCGAAGATGTGGGAGTTGAACGACGTCGGCCAGTAGTGGTAGGTCAGATACCAGCCCTGGCCCCAGACCAGGATCACGAAGTTCGGGAACAGCTGGAACGAATCAAGGCCCCACGGGTCGCATTTCGCCGGGTTCAGCCCCGGGGGCATCTCGCCGAGATCGGGTTTGTCCCAGGGCCCGAAGAGTCCGCTCTGGCAGATGTCCTCCATCGGCTTGCGCATCTCGGAATCCATCTCCCAGGCGCGGATGCCCGATGTGCTGACCAACCGGTGCGGTCCGTCGATGCGGTAGTGCGGGGCCTCGAAACCGGCCTCCGCTGCAGCCTTCGAATACTTCGAGGGCGACTGGTTCGCGTGCAGAACCGGTGCGTGATAGAACTCCTGGAACGCGTCCATGTAGAGCTTCCAGTTCGCCTTGACTTCCGACCGGTAGTAGAACCGCGACGTCATCTCACCGAACGGATAGCCCTCCAGCCCGAGAATCATCGGCCCGAGGAAATCGCGCAGCCTCTGTTCGGGCTCGGCCGCGAAGTTGACGAAGATGAAGCCTTCCCATACGTCGCAGTGCACCGGCACCAGCCCGTAGCGACTCTTGTCGAGATCGAAGAACTCGCCTTCCTGCTGAACGAACGTCAGGTTGCCGTCCAGGTCGTAGCGCCACGCGTGGTACTTGCAGGTGAACTGCTTGCAGAACCCGCTGGTCTCCTCCAGCGGCATGTCGTTCCACACCAGCTTGTTGCCGCGATGCCTGCAGATGTTGTGGAACGCCTTCACCTCGCCTGCGTTGTTGCGCACCACGATGATCGACGTGTTGACGACCTTCAGTTCTTTGGTGAAGTAGCTGCCCTTGCGCGGGAGTTGTTCGACACGGCCGACATTCAGCCACGCGCGCTTGAACACCGCCTTGCGCTCGGCCTCGTAGAACTCGGGGCTGATCGAGTCCTCGTAGGACACCGGCTCGGTTCCCAGTTGCGGATAGTGCTGCGTCCAACTGCCTTCTGCCGGTTTCGGGAATCGCGCCATTGCCTACTCCTGTCGACTCGGGGCGGAGCCTGCAGGGCTGACCGTATCCCCTCCGCCGAGCAATCGCAAGTAGTTGATATTACTCAGTGGCGGCCCAGGCGGCGGCGTGTTCAACCAGCGCGATGCCTGACCCTGACCTCGACTTCGCGGACTGATGCGGTGGGCGGAGTCGACCTGGCAGCTCGGCCGCGGCATCGGCAAGTACACCCTCACTGGCGGAGTCATGAGGGTATATAGCTCGGCGGCAACCATAATTCGCGGAGCATAGGCCCTGCAGCCCAAGGGATTCAGTTTGCAGGTGCTCGCCGGCCGTGACGTTTACAGCGTCGCGGCGATGGGGCCCTTCGACTGACAGTCTGCCCGCGGTGGATTGCCCGTGTTAGCGCATCCCCTACCGGTCGCGATGTACGTCGCGCCGGGTCGGTACGGCTGGTAGAACACCTGTGCCATCAGGATTCCGTTCTGCTGCGCGCATTGGCCCGGACCGTCTTCGCCCTGCATTTGGACACACGCGACGGCCTGATACACGACGGAACGGTCACAGGCGGCGGGTGACAGCGTCGCACTGACCACGTTGGTGCCGGACAGCTGTATGACTTGTGGTCCGGCCAGCGTGTACGAGCAAGCTGGAGGCGCAGGGTCCGCCTTCGCCGGCACGGCTCCCGCAAGCGCGAACGCCACCGCGACTGTGAGAACCATCGACCGGATCATCCCTGGATGGTAGTTCACAGGAGGCGTCGCGAGGTCGCCGATCTTACGGAACGGCCCGGTCGAGCCGGGGTCAGCGCGCGGGCAGCTTGAGCACGTGCTGGGCAATGATGTTGCGCTGGATCTCCGAGGTGCCGCCCGCGATGGTGCCTGCGAAGCTGCCGATGTAGCGCGTGAACCAGCCCGCGGTGAACTGGCCGGGGCTGTAGGCGTTGTATGGCGCGGTCATCGCGGGATCGGCCAGAGCGTCGACGCCCGTCGCCTCCAAGACATGTCGGTAGGCCTTCTGCTCCGCTTCGGACCCAAAGACTTTGAGCACTGACAGTCCGGCGACGTCGCCCTCGCCGCGAGCCGCGCGCGCCAGTGCGGCCGACCCCAGCAGGCGCAGGGCCTGATAGTCCATGGCGATGCTCGCGTAGGCGTCACGGTCCACGGCGCTGTCGGGCCGATGGCTGTTCAGCGTCTGCCCCAACCGGTTGGCGAACGCCATCCACATCATCGTGCGCTCGTGGCCCAACGATCCTCCTGCCACCTTCCACCCACCGCCCAGCGGACCGACGAGGTTCTCGGCGGGCACGCGGACGTCGTTGAGGAAGACCTCGTTGAAGTCGAGGTCGTCTCGGTCGTACACGCAGGCGAACGGCCGGCAGGTCACACCTGCAGTGTCGGTGGGAATCAGCAGTGCGCTGATCCCCTTGTGCTTGGGCGCGTCGGGATCGGTCCGCACGAAGGCGAGCACCACGTCGGCGTCGTGTGCGCCGGATGTCCAGACCTTCTGACCGTTTACCACGAAGTGGTCGCCGTCGAGAACCGCGCGGGTGGTCAGCCCCGCAAGATCGGACCCCGCGCCCGGCTCACTCATGCCGAGCGAAGCGGTGATCTCGGCGCGCAGGATCGGCACTGCCCATCGCTGTTTCTGCTCGTCCGTGCCGAATGACAGCAGCGACGCGGCGATGATCCCGACGCCCTGGGGGTTGAACGCGTGGTAGATGCGTCTGCGCGAGAGTTCCTCGCGGTGCACGAACTGCTCGAGGATGTTCGCGTTGCGGCCACCGAACTCCGGCGGGTTTCCCGGCAGCAGCCACCCGTGCTCGAACTGCAGCCGCTGCCAGCGCCGTGACCAGTCCGGCACATGCGACGTCGAGCGCGATCGCTCCGCTGCCGCCTCGACCTCGGCGGGCAGATGGGCGTCGAGAAAGGCGATGAACTCCGCGCGGAACGCCTCGACGTCGTCATCGAACCGCAGCTGCACAGCCCCAACATATCAAGTACTTAACATTTGGGGTGGCGATGCGCTATGACTAGTGGGTGCTCGATGGCGAGAAGGTCCTGATCACCGGCGCGACCGGCAAGATCGCCTTTCCCATCGCGCGCGCACTCGCGGAACGCAACGAGGTGTGGGGCGCGGCGCGCCTGCGGGAACCTGCCGACAGGGACAAACTGGCGGCGGCCGGAGTCAAGCCGGTCGTGCTGGACATGGCAGACCCGGACTTCGCCGATCTGCCAAACGATTTCGGCTATGTCTTTCACGCCGCGGTCGATCCCGGCGCCGACGACTGGCCCCGGTGCGTCCAGACGAACGCACACAACACGGGCGAGTTGCTTGCACATTGCCGCACCGCGAGCGGATTCGTCTTCTGCTCAACCGGTTCGGTCTACGGCTACCAGGGCAGGCGCCCACTGCGCGAGGCCGACCCGCCGGGGGTACCGCTGCGGCCGAATTACAGCTTCAGCAAGATCGCCGCCGAGTCGGTGTGCACCTGGGTCGCCGGCCACTACGACATACCGCTGACGATCATCCGGATCTGTTCCACCTACGGCCCAGAGGGCGGAGCACCGGCCGACCGCCTCGATGCGATGCTGGCCGGCAAGCCGATTCGGCTCCATCCCGACAAGCCGAACAACTACAACCCGATCTACGAAGACGACTACGTCGAACTCGGCATCCGCGCGATGGAGGTCGCCGCCACTCCCCCGGTCGTCGTGAACTGGGCGGGCAGCGAGACCGTCAGCGTCGAGGACTACTGCGCATACATGGGCGAACTCGTCGGCGTCAAGCCGATCTTCGAATACACGCCCGACGCGCACACTCCTCTGTGGCCCGACGTCAGCTACATGCACGAGGTACTCGGCAAGACGAAAGTGCCATGGCGGGAAGGCTTTCGGCGCATGATCGCTGCCCGTCACCCAGAACTCACCCTGCACGAAGGGACGCACTGATGCTTCCAGGACGCCCTTCCGACGATGTTCCCGGCGTTCTCGCCACAGGGCGCGGTGAAATCGGCACGCTATTCGTCTCCATGGCGAGGCGTCATCCCGAGGGCCGCGACGCCGAGTATCTGCGCTGGCACACCCTCGACCACCGGCCCGAGCAGCACCGGCTGCCGGGCGTGCGCGCATCGCTGCGGTTGGTGTCGACGCCGGCCTGCCGGGCCGCCCGCGCGTACAGCGACGAGCGCTTCGACGCGATCGACCACGTGATGACGTACTTCTTCACCGAGCAAAGCGGATTGACGGCGTTCCTCGAACTCTCGTCGGCACTTGGCGGCGCCGACCGCAAGCTGGCTCTGCTGCCCCCCGTGCAGCGCGGCGTCTACCGGGTGGCGCAGAAAGCGGCGGCGCCGCGGATCAAGATCGGCGCCGACGTGCTGCCGTGGTGGCCCGCCCTCGGCGTCTACCTGCTGATGGAGTCGGGCACGACGCCGCCCGCGGACCTCGTTGACGTCGACGGAGTCGGTGGCATCTGGTCGGTGGCGTCACAGGATGTCGACGGGCGCCTCGCGAGTGCGCCTGCGGGTCAGGTGCTGACGTATTGCTTCCTCGACGACGACCCGGTCGCGACGGCGGAACGGTTACGGCCCGTACTCTCCGCTCGATGGAAGCGGGGCGGCGTCAAACCGCTGCTGGCCGCACCCTTCTACCCGGTCGTGCCGTACCAGTGGGATCGCTATGTGCCCTAGGGGGTTTGGATGCGGATCGGCTTGATGGTCGGCTCCGACAAGGAGCGTGCACGGGCGGATCGGTTGAAAGGTCTACTGGCCGACGGACAAGCGGCGGAAGCGCAGGGATTCTCGTCGTTCTGGTTCCCGCAGGTTCCGGGCTACCTCGATGCGATGACGGCCGTCGCGCTTCTCGGGCAAGCCACCGAACGCATCGAGATCGGAACGGCGGTCGTCCCGATCCAGACCCGCCATCCGATGATCCTTGCGCAGCAGGCCCTGACGACGCAGGCCGCGTGCTCGGGCCGGTTCACCCTCGGCATCGGCCCGTCGCACCACTGGATCGTCTCCGATCAGCTCGGGCTGCCGTATGACCGCCCCGCGCGGCTGGTGCGTGACTGCCTCGATGTGCTCGACGCGGCCTTCGCTGGCCCGGGCGTGGTGGACGTCGACAACGACAGCTACCGCGTGCGCAGCCCTGTGGATGTCACCGAAAACGTCGAGATGCCGGTGCTTCTGGCCGCACTGGGGCCGGCCATGCTCCGGATCGCCGGAGAGCGCACCGGCGGAACCATCCTGTGGATGGCGGACGAGCGCGCGATCGGCGACTACGTGGTCCCTCGCCTCACCGAAGCGGCGAACGCCGTCGGGCGGTCCGGAATTCGCGTCGTCGCAGGCGTTCCCGTCGCCCTCTGCTCCGACAGCGAGGTGGCCGAGGCTCGCGGTTACGCCAGCGCGGTGCTCGGGCATGCCGACTTCTCCCCCAACTACGTCCGACTGCTCGAACACGGTGACGCACAGGATGTGGGCGACACGATGGCGGCCGGCGACGAGGCCGCCGTGCTCGACCGGCTACGCGGCTACCGCGACGCGGGTGTCACAGACCTCGCCGTGCGCGTCGTTCCGCTGGGCCTCGACTCGGGTGCGCGAAGCGAGTCTCGGCGTCGCACTCAGGAATTCGTCGCGTCACTTCTATCCGAATTCTCCTCCGGCGCATAGCCACCCATGAATTCGACGGGCACGCCGCCCATCGTGCAGAAGAACAACTCGACGCCCGATCCACCGGCGTCGAACTGCGTGACGTCATCGGCAAACGCCCGCGCCCTGTCCTTCGCACCGGTGAAGTCGTCGGTCAGAAACGACAGCGCGGCGAGACCCTCCGGTGCGACGCCACGCAGGTGCTCGGGCACGTCGAGCACCTCGATCAGGCCCGAGTCGCCACTGCCGAGCATGGTCACATCCGCGCCGTCGGACGGCGGCCAACCCAGCGTCTTCTCGAGGACTTCGCCGGGCACCCGGATCTCGAACTGAACCGCCATCCCCACGACATCGGTCAGGAACGCGATGAAGTTCTTCGCGGAGTGGCTTCGCATGACGACGTGATGGAGCGTATCGGGCATCAGTAGATAGTTAGACATTCGTCAACTATTTGCAACTGCCAATCTGGCTGTTACAGTGCGCGTGTGCCAAGGACCAGTGGAGCAGCCGTTGCTGACGGTAGTCAGCGCCGGGCTTCGTTTCAGAGAGCGCGGTCCCATCAGACCAAGCGCGCCCTGGTCCAGGCGGCGATGGCGCTATGGCGCACCAACGGCTACGCGAAGACAACGGTCGCGGACATCTGCCGGGCGGCCGGCGTCTCGCGCGCCCTGTTCTACTTCTACTTCCCCGCCAAGGAGGACGTTCTCTTCGAGGTCGGCCTGCTGTCGACGCGCTCGGCACAGAAGAAAGTGCACGAGTTGCTGGCCGGTGACTACGACATGCGGTCGGTCATCACGCAAGCACTGCGCAGCCTCGAGCGTTCGATGGCCCGCAACCCGCGCGAGCTGATCATCGAGACGATCCTGGAGGGTTACCGCCAGGAGCACCGCATCCTCGCCGGTGATCGCTCGGACGACGCCGATGCCGACATGTTCGGCGAGCTGTTCACCAGGGCGAAGGCCGACGGCAAGCTGGCCCCGCACCTGACCGACAGCGACGTGGCACATCTTTCGAGGCTGGCACAGATGCACGTCAGTGAAGGTGTTCGGCATTGGGCCTCGGGTGGTAGCGGCGACCGGCCCTTCGCCGAGGCGGTGGCCGGCGACATCACCGCCCTGATCGCAGGATTCAACCGAGAGCCCGAATAGATCGAAGGAGACGCACAATGGCGTGGGATTTCGAAACCGACCCCGAGTACCAGAAGGTGCTGGACTGGGCCGACGAGTTCGTCCGCGAGGAAATCGAGCCACTTGATCTGGCGTTTCCGCACCTGCAGTTCACACCGCTGGACGACAACCGTCGCAAGGTGATCGACCCGCTCAAGGACGAAGTCAAGAGCAGAGGGCTGTGGGCCACCCACCTCGGGCCCGACCTCGGCGGCCAGGGCTACGGACAGCTCAAGCTGGCCCTTCTCAACGAGATCCTCGGCCGCTCGCAGTGGGCGCCGATCATCTTCGGTTGCCAGGCACCAGATACCGGCAATGCCGAGATCATCGCCCACTACGGCACGGACACGCAGAAGGAGCGCTACCTGAAGCCGCTGCTCGACGGCGAGCTCTTCTCCTGCTACTCGATGACGGAACCGCATGCCGGCGCCGATCCCACGCTGTTCACCACGCAGGCGGTGCGCGACGGCGACGACTGGGTGATCAACGGCTGGAAGTTCTTCTCCTCTAACGCCAAGACCGCGTCCTTCCTGATCGTGATGGTGGTGACGAACCCCGAAGTGAGTGCCTACCAAGGCATGTCGATGTTCCTGGTGCCGACCGACACGCCGGGTGTCAAGATCGTGCGCAACTTCGGACTGCACGGCGAGCGCGAGGACGAGGGCTCACACGCGCTGATCCACTACGACAACGTGCGCGTGCCCGCCGACGCGCTGCTCGGTGGTGAGGGTCAGGCGTTCGTCATCGCCCAGACCCGCCTCGGTGGTGGCCGGATTCACCACGCGATGCGCACGATCGGGCTGTCACGAAAGGCGCTGGACATGATGTGCGAGCGCGCGTTGAGCCGCGAAACGCAGGGCAGCCGGCTGTCCGACAAGCAGTTCGTGCAGGGCTATATCGCCGATTCCTACGCCCAGTTGCTGCAGTTCCGGTTGATGGTGCTCTACGCGGCGTGGGAGATCGACAAGTACAACGACTACAAGAAGGTGCGCAAGGATATCGCCGCGGTGAAGGTCGTCATGCCGACCGTACTGCACGACATCGCCTGGCGGGCAATGCAAGTACACGGTGCACTCGGCGTCACCGACGATGTGCCGTTCATGGGAATGGTGACGGGCGCAGCGGTGATGGGGCTGGCCGACGGGCCGACCGAGGTACACAAGGCAACGGTGGCCAAGCAGGTGTTGCGCGACTACCAGCCGAGCGACGACACCTGGCCCAGCGAGTGGATACCGAGAAAGCGCGAAGCGGCACAGCAGAAGTACGCCCAGTATCTGGAGCACGAGGTGGGCAACCTGTGACCGAGGAAGCGATCGACACCGCGCGCCTTGCCGAGTGGATGGACGGCGCGGGCCTGCCTGGGGGTACCTCCCCGCGTGCAAGGGGGAGCAAGGGCGAGCCGCTGGAAGCCGATTTCCTTTCCGGCGGTACGCAGAACGTGATCTACCGGATCCGCCGTGGCGAGGACGTCTGCGTGCTGCGCATGCCGCCCCCAAGTGCGCCGCCGGACCGGGACAAGGGCATCCTGCGCGAGTGGCGGATCATCGAGGCGCTCGACGGCACCGAGGTGCCGCACACCGCCGCGATCGGCGTCTGCTCCGACGCTTCGGTGCTCGGCCGCCCGTTCTATTTGATGGGCTTCGTCGACGGCTGGTCGCCGATGGACCTCGACCAAGGACGGTGGCCCGCGCCGTTCGACACCGACCCGCAAGCACGCCAGGGGTTGGCCTATCAACTCGCCGAGGGCATCGCGCTGCTGTCGAAGGTGGACTGGAAAGCCAAGGGGCTGCACGATCTCGGCAGGCCGGACGGCTTCCACGAACGCCAGGTCGACCGGTGGATCGGCTTCTTCGAGCGGATCAAAGGCCGGGAGATCGACGGCCTTGCGGAGGCAACCGAATGGCTGCGCACCCACCGGCCACTCGACTTCATCCCCGGCTTGATGCACGGCGACTACCAGTTCGCCAACGTGATGTACCAACACGGCGCACCCGCGAAGCTTGCCGCCATCGTCGACTGGGAGATGGGCACGGTCGGCGACCCGAAACTGGATCTCGGGTGGATGGTGCAGAGCTGGCCCGAGGACACCGATGCGCCGTCGGCGATGAGTTACGTCGATATGCGTGGAATGCCTACGCGCACAGAGGTGGTCGAGCACTACGCCAAGGTGTCCGGGCGCCAGGTCGACGACCTCGACTACTACCTGGTGTTGGCCAAGTGGAAACTCGCGATCGTCCTCGAACAAGGCTTCCAACGCGCAGGCGATAACGAGAAGCTGCTCGCCTACGGCCCCGTCATCGTCTCCCTGATGCGGTCGGCCGCCGACCTCGCCGAATCCACCGACTACACGTGATTCGCGCCGCGGTATGCCCGGAATACGGCCCGCCCGAAGTCGTCCGCGTGGACGAGCGTCCCTCGCCGGTGCTCGAGCCCGGGCACGCGAGGGTGCGGGTCGGCGCCGCCGCGGTCAACTATCCCGACGTGCTGCTCGTCGCCAACCGGTATCAGGTCAGCGTGCCCCCGCCCTTCGTGGTCGGCAGCGAGTTCGCCGGCGTCGTCGTCGAAGTTGCCGACGGGGCAGTCGATCTCACCGTCGGCGACCGGGTCACCGGCACCGGCATGTACGGCGCCTTCGCGGAGGAAGTGGTGACTCCGGTTGCGGGGCTGACCCCTATCCCGGACGGTATCGACGACCGCACCGCGGCGGCCTTCGGTGTGGCCCATCGGACGGCGTACCACGCGTTGCGCTCGGTCGCGCGGGTGCGGGCCGGTGACGCCGTGATCGTGCTGGGCGCAGGCGGCGGCGTCGGTCTCGCGGCGGTGCAGCTCGGAGTCCAGCTGGGCGCCGACGTCACCGCTGTCGCGTCGTCACCCGAAAAGCTTGATGTGGCGGCCTCATACGGTGCACAGCACCTCGTCAATCACCGGTCGGGCGATCTGCGCACCGCACTGCGCGACGCACTTCCCGACGGCGCGCACGCCGTCATCGATCCCGTCGGCGGTGATCTGTCGGAACCCGCGCTGCGCTCTCTGCGCCGGGGTGGGCGCTTCGTCACCATCGGCTACGCGTCGGGGGTGATCCCGCGCATCCCGCTGAATCTCGTTCTGGTCAAGGGCGTTTCCGTGCTCGGCTTCCAGTTTCAGGACGTTGCGCCCGACGAGTTCGCCCGCAATGAGGACGAACTGCGCGACCTGCTCGCCACGCACAAGGTCACACCACACATCGGTGCGGTCTACCCGCTCGCCGAGACGTCGCGCGCATTGCGGCAGGTGGCCGATGGCAAGGCCGTCGGCAAGGTCGTCATCGACCTCGGCGCGGAGTGAGTGCCGTTCAGCCCGCAGGAACGAGATCCGCGGCGACCGACGGGGTGGCCATCACGCCGCAGCGGAATGTCTCGGTCTCGCCGACCGAGCCGGCGTCGCCGTCGGCCGCAGCCGTCAGCGCCTGGGCCTTGAACGCGCGCGCGGCCGCGGTCAGGTGATGCCGCACGGGGCCGACGCTGTCGTCGAGCTCGGCGGGGCAACTGTCACCCCACAGCGTCACCTCGGTCAGACCCTGCTCGAGCGCGCCGAGCACGCCCCGGCGCACCCGCTCGTCGCTGATGAACAGATCCGCCGCGACGGCGACCGTCTGCGGATGGGGCCGTTCGGCCCATAACGCCAGCGCCGATTCCAGATCCGTCGTCTCGACACCGAGGATGTGCAACGGCCGCTCGTCGGCGCCATCGGCGAGCAGAACGGTGACGTCCCAGCCGGCCATCACCCGGTCGTACATCCAGCCGCCCGCGAACCGCACGACGTCGGTGACGCTGGCCGCCACCACATCGAGCCGGTACCTCATGCCTCGCTCCGCTGCGCCAGCTCGCGACCCAACGACTCCGCGTATCCCTTGAATACCTCGGCCAGCCGTATTGATGGATCGAGCAACCATAGGGTCTCCATTCCGTTGATGAAGGCGAGTATTTCCACGGCCTTGTCGGCCGCATCGAGATCTGTGCGGTACCGCCCGGACTGCTGACCGCGTTCGATGATCTGGACCAGAATGTCGATGGCGCCGCGATACCGCTCGTGCAGGCGATCGTGCAGTGGAGCGTCGGGGGCGATGTTCTCGACAAGCAACACGGTGAAGGTGCCCACCAGCTCGGGTGCCCGGTCGAACCGCTCTGGCACGCGGATCAGCTCGGTGATCAGGTCACCGGAGCGGTAGTCCGCGTGGGACGCATCATCGGCGTCGCGGGCGTCGAGCACCGCGTTGAGCAATTGCTCTTTGGACTCGAAGTGATGCAGCAGCCCGGCCGGCGTGACGCCGGCTTCCTTCGCGATCTGGGCCAGCGAGGTGTTTCGCCAGCCGTTGCGCGCGAGCAGCCGCTCGGCCACACCGAGAATGCGCTGCCTGCGGTCTTCGCCCTTGGCGAAGAGAGTCGCATAGGGGCGCTGGGGCTGTGGGGCTGCCACCGAACTCCTTCGTTCAAACCAACCTAGTGAACACACAGTAGGTAGGTTTGGCTGCTGTGACAACCGCCTCAGCGGCAAAATTTCTTGACACCTGTCACAGATGCCCGTGCCGGCGCCGGCCTACAGGCCGAGCGATTTGGCGATGATCACCTTCATGACCTCGCTGGTCCCGGCATAGATCCGGGCCACCCTGGCGTCCGTATACAGCCGGGCGATCGGGTACTCCATCATGTAGCCGTAGCCGCCGAACAGCTGCAGACACCGGTCGACGACACGTTGTTGCATCTCGGTGCAGAACAGTTTGACCCTGGCGGCGTCAGCGCCGGACAGGTCGCCGTCGACGTGCAGCGCGATCGCGCGATCGAGCATCGCCTGTGCCGCCTCGACCTCCGTCGAGCAGGCGGCCAGTTCGAACTTGGTGTTCTGGAACGACGCGACCGGGGTGCCGAAGGCCTTGCGGTTCTTGGTGTAGTCGATCGCCGCGGCGATCGCCGAGCGGGCCTGCGACACCGAGCCCACCGCTACGGTCAGCCGCTCCTGCGGAAGGTTGTGGCCGAGATAGCCGAACGCCTCGTCGACCTCCCCCAGCACGTTGGCCGCGGGCACACGCACGTCGACGAACGACAACTCGGCGGTGTCCTGCACCTTGCAGCCCATCTTGTCCAGCTCGCGGCCACGGGTGAAACCGGGCATGCCGTCCTCGACCACCAGCAGCGTCAGCCCTCTGCGCCGGTTGTCCGGATCGGTGGACGTACGGGCGACGGTGATCACCAGATCGGCCTGCATGCCCCCGGTGATGAACGTCTTCGCGCCGTTGACGATCCAGTCGTCGCCATCGAGCACCGCGGTCGTGCGCATGCCTGCGAGATCCGAACCCGTCCCCGGCTCGGTCATGGCGACCGCGGTGAGCAAGGTACCCGCAGCCAACCCCGGGAACCACCGCGTGCGTTGCTCCTCGTTCGCGTAGTGCAGGAAGTACGGCAGGATCACCTCGAGTTGCGTTCGCACCGTCGACAGCGTGACGAGCGCGCTCGCCGCCTCCTCCTGCATCACCACATTGAAGCGGTAGTCCGGTGCCCCACCACCGCCGTACTCCTCGGGGATCGCCATGCCCAACATGCCGAGCGACCCCATCTGCTCGAACACCTCGCGAGGCATCCGGCCGCCCTTCTCCCACTCCGGATAGTGCGGCACCACTTCCTTTTCCACGAAGTCGCGGCACAGTTCGCGGAACGCCTCGTGGTCTTCGGTGAATAGATCTCGACGCACGTGGCGCCCTCCTGTCGTGAGGTTTCTACGCGACGAGTTCCACCAATGTCGCGTTGGCCGTACCGCCGCCTTCGCACATCGTCTGCAGCCCGTAGCGAATCCCGTTGTCGCGCATGTGATTGAGCATCCGGGTCATCAGCACCGCACCCGACGCGCCGAGCGGATGTCCGAGTGCGATCGCGCCGCCCAGCGGGTTGAGGCGTTTCTCGTCCACACCCGTCTCTTCCAGCCACGCCAGCGGCACCGGGGCGAATGCCTCGTTCACCTCGAACACGCCGACCTCGTCGATGCCGACACCCGCCTTGTGCAGAACCTTCTCCGTGGCCGGAATCGGCCCGGTGAGCATCAGCACCGGATCCGCCCCGGTGACGGCGCCTGCGCGGTAACGCGCGAGCGGCATGAGACCAAGCGCAGCAGCGTTGTCTGCCGCCATCACCAGCAGCGCCGCCGCGCCGTCAGAGATCTGCGACGAGTTGCCGGCATGGATGACGCCGTCGTCCTTGAATGCCGGCTTCAGTCCGGCGAGTTTCTCGACGCTGGTGCCCCGGCGTACGCCCTCGTCGGCAACAACCGGCTCGCCGCCGGTGAACACCGGAATCATCTGCGTTTCGAAGGCTCCGCTGTCCTGGGCGGCAGCCGCGCGCTCGTGCGAGGACGCCGAGTACTCGTCGAGCCGGCCACGGGAGAAGTCCCACTTCTCCGCGATCATCTCCGCGGAGATGCCCTGGTTGAACGAGAAATCGCCATAGCGCGCAAGCACTCTGGGTCCGTACGGCATTCCGGTGGCCCGGGCTGCGCCGAGCGGAACCCGGCTCATCACCTCGACACCGCCCGCCACCACGACGTCCTGCTGGCCGGACATCACTGCTTGCACGGCGAAATCCAGCGCTTGCTGGCTGGACCCGCACGCGCGGTTGACCGTCGTGCCCGGAATGGTCTCCGGCCACCCGGCGGCGAGCACCGAGTACCGGCCGATATTGCTGGACTGGTCGCCGACCTGTGAAACACAGCCCCAGATCACATCATCGACGATTCCGGGGTCGATGCCCGCGCGCTCCACCAGTGCGGTGAGGACAAGGGCGGACAGGTCGGCGGCGTGCATCTCGGACAGCCCGCCGTTGCGCTTTCCGACCGGGGTGCGAACCGCTTCGACGATTACCGTTTCACGCATTTGTCGTCTCCATTCTCATAGGCGATACGCCGGTCCGATGGCCCCTTGTTCGCGCAACTCCGCGATCCCGACGGGGCCCAGCCCGAGTTCGGCCAGGACGGCGTCGGTGTGTTGGCCCAGCCCGGGGATCGCCCCCATCGGCGGATCGTAACCGGCGATGACGGGCGGGGGCAGAAGCGCCTGGATCGGGCCCTTGGCGGTCGCGACCTCCCGCCAGCGGTTGCGGGCGCTCAGCTGCGGATGAACGACCACCTCACTGGGCAGGTTGTAGCGCGAGTTGCCGATGCCCGCCTGGTCGGCGACCGTCTGGATATGCGCGAGATCGTGCTGCGCGCACCAGGATCCGATCGCCTCGTCGAGAATGTCGCGGTGCGCGCAGCGGCCGGTGTTGGTCGCGAAGTGTGCGTCGTCGGCCAGGTCGGGACGGTCGATGATCTCCCTGGCCACGCGCTGCCACTCCCGGTCGTTGGTGGTGCCCAGCACCACGGTCTGCCCGTCGCGGGTCGGGAACGCGCCGTAGGGCGCCACGGCGGGCGAGCTGACGCCGAGCGGCTGCTGGTCGATGCCGGAGTGCTGGGTGTAGGTCAGCTGATAGCCCATCACGTCGGTCAGCACATCGAACAGGCTCACCCCCACCGCGGGTGCGGCTCCTTCGCGCCGGTCCCGGGAGAACAGCAGCGCGAGGATCGACAGCGCGGCGTAGAGCCCCGTGGTGAAGTCCGCCATGGCCGGGCCCGGCTTGGCCGGCATGTCCGGATACCCCGTCACGGCGCACGACCCGCCCTCGGCCTGGATCAGCAGGTCGTAGGCGCGCTTGTGCGAGATCGGCCCGCCCGGTCCGTATCCGTCGATCTCGACAGGGATGACATTGGGATGGCGCACGGCGAGGTCAGCGGGCGAAAGACCAAGACGGGCAGTGGATCCCGGGGCCAGGTTGGAGACGAGCGCGTCCGCGTGGTCGAGCAGCTTGTGGAGAATGTCCATACCCGCGGGCGACTTCAGGTTCAGCGTGACCGATTCCTTGCCGCGGTTGCACCAGACGAAGTGTGCGGCGAGGCCACCCGGCCCGTTGACGACGTCGTCGTAGTCGCGGGCGAAGTCCCCGCCGTTGGGGTTCTCCACCTTGATGACGCGCGCCCCGAAGTCCGCGAGCACGCGGGTGCACATCGGGGCGGCCACTGCCTGTTCCATGGCCACCACCGTGATGCCGGCCAGGGGTGCCTGTGAGGACGTCACATGACCATGCCCCCGTCTACGGGCAGCACCTGCCCGGTGACGTAGGACGCCGCATCGGACGCCATGAACACGAATGCGCCCGCGATCTCGGACGGTTCGGCCCAGCGCTTCATCGGGATGCGGTTCATCATGTTCGCCGCGAACTTCTCGTTCGTGCGGATGGTCTCGGTCATCGGGGTGGCCGCCAGCGGGGCAAGTGCGTTCACCGTGATCTTCTTGGTGGCGAGCTCGCGGGCAAGGGATTTCGTGAACCCGATGATGCTCGCCTTGGCCGCCGAGTAGTTGACCTGGCCGAGCGTTCCGGTGAGCCCGGCCGCCGACGTCACGTTGACGATGCGGCCCGTACCGTCGGTCGGGATGTACGGCAGCGCCGCCTGCGTGACGTTGAAAGCACCCATCACGTGGATGTCGAACAGCAGCCGGAACGACTCCTGCGTCGTCTTGTCGAACATCGCAGGCTTCGTGACGCCCGCGTTGTTGATCACGATGTGCAGCGCGCCGTCGGCCAGTGCCGCCGCCTGCGCGGCAGCCGCGTCGGCGGAATCGCGGTCAGAGACGTCGAGCGCGGCAGCCTCGGCACGCCCTCCCGCAGCCGAGATCTGTTCGGCCACAGCGGCGGCAGCGTCCTTGTCCAGGTCGGTCACCAGCACGGCAGCACCCGCCTCGGCCAGCGCGACGCACACTGCGGAGCCGATGCCACCCGCCGCGCCGGTCACCAGCGCCGAGCGCCCGGTCAGGTCGAAGTAGCCCATCAGTAACTCCTCGGCATGCCGAGCACGTGTTCGCCAAGGAAGTTCAGGATCATCTCCTGGCTGACGGGTGCGATCTTCATCAATCGCGCCTCGCGGAAGTAGCGCGACACGTGGTACTCCTCGGAGTAGCCCATTCCGCCGTGCAGCTGCAGCGCGCGATCTGCCGCACCGAAGCCGGCGTCGGCGCACAGGTACTTGGCCGTGTTCGCCTCGCGCCCACAGGGTTTCCCGTTGTCGTAGAGCCACGTCGCCTTGCGCAACACCAGTTCCGCCGCGTCGAGGCGGGCCAGCGAGTCCGCCAGCGGAAACTGCAGGCCCTGGTTCATGCCGATGGGCCGGTTGAACACGACCCGTTCGTTGCCGTATTTCACCGCCTTCTCGAGCGCCACCCTGCCAATGCCGAGCGCCTCGGCGGCGATCAGCATCCGCTCTGGGTTCAAGCCGTCGAGGATGTACTTGAAGCCCTTGCCCTCCTCGCCGACCCGATCCCCGACCGGAACCATCAGGTCGTCGATGAACAACTCGTTGGAGCTCACCGCATTACGACCCATTTTGTTGATCGGCCGGATGTCGACGTGATCTCGGTCGAGGTCGGTCATGAACAGCGTCATGCCGTCGGTCTTCTTGGTCACCTCGTCGTACGGCGTGGTGCGCGTCAGCAGCAGGATCTTCTCGGACTCGAGTGCCTTGGAGATCCAGACCTTTCGGCCGTTGACGCGGTAGTGGTCGCCCTCGCGCTTCGCGAACGTGGTGATGCGTGACGTGTCCAGGCCGGCGCCCGGTTCGGTGACGCCGAAGCAGACATGCAGGTCACCGTTGACGATGCGGGGCAGCGTGGCGGCCTTGAGTTCCTCGGAGCCGTGCTTGACGACGGGCTGCATGCCGAAGATCGACAGGTGGATGGCACTTGCGCCGTTCATCGCCGCCCCGGAGCGCGAGATCTCTTCGAGCAATAGGGTGGCCTCGGTGATGCCGAGGCCGTGCCCGCCGTACTCCTCGGGAATCGTCATGCCGAGCCAGCCGCCGCTGGCGATGGCGTCGTAGAACTCCTGCGGGAATTCGTGCGCCTGGTCCTTCTCCATCCAGTAGTGGTCGTCGAACTTGCCTGCCAGCTCTGCGACCGACTTCCGGATCAGCTGCTGATCGTCGGTCAGCTCGAAGCTCATCCCGGCAGAAACGTCGGACACTGTTTCACTCCTCCACTACATCGTCGGCACACAGCCGAGTGCGCCGGTGCGATAGCGGAATCCGCCACACCGGCGCACTGTCGGCCAGCGGACCGGCTCAGTCCTTGTTGCCGGTCAATTCCTTGGCGTTGGCAGCGAAGTCGGCGAAGCTCGCGCCACCGTGCTCGTGCTTGGACAGCGCCTGGATCGACACGTCGTGGCCCTCAGCCGCCTTGCGCAGCGCCCCGACGGTGGCCTGTTCCCTGGTGATGTGGGTGAACGGATCCCAGTGGTACCAGCGCACGGCGTTCTCGTACGTCATCTTGTTGATCTCGTCGTCGGGAACGTTGTGCTCCTTGAGCACCTCGTCCAGCTGTTCGGGCGCACCCGGCCACATCGAGTCGCTGTGCGGGTAGTCGGCCTCCCAGCAGATGTTGTCGATGCCGACGTCATTGCGCAGCTGCACGCCGACGTGATCGGAGATGAAGCAGGTCAGGAAGTGATCCCTGAACACCTCCGACGGCTTCTGCTTGCCGAAGTCCTGCCCCGTCCACGTCGAGTGCATCTCATAGGTGCGGTCGGCGCGCTCGAGGAAGTACGGAATCCATCCGGTGCCGCCCTCGGAAAGCGCGATCTTGAGGTCCGGGTAGGCCTTGATCGGCTTGGACCACAACAGATCCGCCGCGGCCTGCACGATGTTCATCGGCTGCAGGGTGATCATCACATCCATCGGCGCATCTGGCGCGGTGATCGCCAACCGGCCCGACGACCCGATGTGCACGTTCAGCACGGTGTCGGTGTCGACGAGCGCATCCCACATCGGCTTCCAGTAATCGAAGTCGTGGAAGCTGGGGTAGCCCATCGCCGACGGGTTCTCGGTGAACGTCAGCGAGTGCACGCCGCGCTTGGCGTTGCGCCGGATCTCGCCCGCGCACGCCTCGGCGTCCCAGATCACCGGCAGCGTCATCGGGATGAAGCGCGCCGGGTACTCACCGCACCACTCTTCGACGTGCCAGTCGTTGTAGGCCTGCACCAGCGCCAACGAGAACTCCGGGTCCTCGGTCGCGAACAGGCGCCCGGCGAAGCCGGGGAACGAGGGGAAGCACATGGAGCCGAGGATCCCGCCCGCGTTCATGTCTTTGATGCGCTCGTCGACGTTGTAGCAACCCGGCCGGATCTCGTCGAGACCCTGGGGCTCCAGGCCGTACTCCTCCTTGGGCCGCCCGGCCACCGCGTTCAACGCGACGTTGGGGATCACCACGTCGCGGAACTGCCAGGTATCCGAGCCGTCCGGATTGTGCACCAGGCGCGGGGCGTCGTCGAGATACTTCTTGGACAGGTGGTTGGCGAACATGTCGGGCGGTTCGACGATGTGGTCATCGACGCTGATCAGGATCATGTCGTCTTTGTTCATGGGACTCCCTTCCCTCTTAGCCTCACCGTAGTATCCGCAAGGTTCTCTATCTAGGGAAACTATCTTCTCGCCATTAGAGAATCAATGTCCGAACGGGCTTTTCCCACGATACCGCAGGTGGCGAGGCGCCCGTCGGGCAGTGTCCGACCACTGGCCATTGACCATCGGGACAAAAGATGGAAATGTATTAGTCGGAAATGAGAACATGATTCTCACAGCCGAGAGGAGAGCCCGTGCGACTGCCCCCGCTGCCCGCGGACCAGTGGGACGACTCCGTCGACCGCGCGCTCGCCGTGATGCTCCCCGAAGACCGGCGCACCCCCGAGCACGCGAGCAATATCCTCGGCACCTTCGTCAACCATCCCGAGCTGACGAAGGCGTTCCTGCGGTTCAACGTGCATCTGCTGTTCAACTCGACACTGCCGCCTCGGCTGCGCGAACTGGCCATCCTGCGGGTGGCGCACCACACCGAATCGGAATACGAGTGGATGCAGCACGTCAAGCTCGGCATGCGGGAAGGACTGACGGAGCACGAGATCGCCGGCGTGCAGCGCGGTGAAGCGGCCGACGCGTTCGACCGCACTGTCCTGGCTGCCGTGGACGAGCTTCTCGACAAATACGAGCTGTCGGATGCGGCGTGGTCGGCGCTGGGTGAGCGTTTCGACGATCGACAGCGGATGGACTTGGTCTTCACGGTCGGCTGCTACGTCACCGTGTCGATGGCTTTGAAAACCTTTGGCGTTGAGCTCGAAAAGGAGAGATAACGATATGGCGTTCTTCCCGAAGCCCGCCGTGGGCAGTTGGACCGAGAACTGGCCCGAACTGGGTACTGAACCAGTCGACTACACCGACTCCATCGATCCGGAGCAGTGGAAGCTCGAACAGCAGGCCATCTTCAAGAAATGCTGGTTGAACGTCGGGCGCGTTGAGCGGCTACCCCGCAAGGGCAGCTACTTCACCAGAGAGATGCCGTCGGCGGGCCCCGGTACGTCGGTGATCATCGTCAAGGACACCGACAACGAGGTCCGCGCGTTCTACAACATGTGCCGCCATCGCGGAAACAAGTTGGTGTGGAACGACTATCCGGGCGAGGAGGTGTCCGGCACATGCCGTCAGTTCACCTGCAAGTACCACGCCTGGCGCTACTCGCTGAAGGGTGATCTGACCTTCGTGCAGCAGGAGGGCGAGTTCTTCGACCTCGACAAGGCAAACTTCGGACTGGTTCCGGTGCGCTGCGAGGTCTGGGAGGGCTTCATCTTCATCAACTTCGACAATGACGCCGAGCCGTTGGTGGACTATCTCGGTGACTTCGCGAAGGGCCTTGAGGGCTATCCGTTCCATGAGATGACCGAAACCTATTCGTATCGTGCCGAAGTCAACTCGAACTGGAAACTGTTCATCGACGCGTTCGTCGAGTTCTATCACGCGCCCGTCCTGCACATGAAGCAGGCGGTCAAGGAAGAAGCCGACAAGCTGGCCGGTTTCGGCTTCGAGGCGCTGCATTACGACATCAAGGGCAGGCACTCGATGATCTCGTCGTGGGGCGGTATGAGCCCGCCGAAGGACGAGAACATGGTCAAGCCCATCGAACGGGTGCTGCACAGCGGGCTGTTCGGACCTTGGGACCGGCCGAATATCAAGGGCATCCTGCCCGACGAGTTGCCGCCTGCGGTCAACCCTTCGCGCCACCGCGCCTGGGGTCAGGACTCGTTCGAGTTCTTCCCCAACTTCACGCTGCTGCTCTGGGCGCCGGGCTGGTACCTCACCTACCACTACTGGCCCACCGACGTGAACAAGCACATCTTCGAATGCAGCCTGTACTTCGTGCCTGCGACGAGCACCCGTGAGCGACTCGCCCACGAACTGGCGGCGGTGACGTTCAAGGAGTACGCGTTCCAGGACGCCAACACCCTGGAGGCCACGCAGACGATGATCAACACCGGTGTGGTCAAGGAATTCCCACTGTGCGACCAGGAGATCCTGCTCCGTCACCTACACAAGACCGCATGGGATTACGTGAACGCGTACAAGAAGGAAAAGGGCCTGGCCAACGGCAAGGCCACGGCCGGTCAGAAGGATGCGATCAATGCCTAAGCTGCCAGAAGAGTTCTCCGACCTCGAGCAGTTCACCGATTGGTGCCTGCCCGACGAGAAAGATCGCTACCAGAAGCGGCTGTCCTCCACCATGGCGGAGATGCAAGACTTCTACGACACCGCGTTTCCTCGGCTCGAGGACGTCATGGCCTACTGCGACGCCAGGTTCCCGTTGGACGGAATGCCAGACGACGCAAAGGCACTCATCCACATGATGCAGTCGCTGGTGAACGTGTCGTTCCCGATCGAGGTGTGGAAGCAGCCGCGGGTACTCGATAGTGGCGCGGCATATATCGAATGCACAAAGGAGCCGGTGGTCTGACGGTGCTGACCCTCAAAGCAGCGGGTCTGCTCGACGTCGACGCCGGCGAGATCGTTCGGCCGGGCATCGTTCGCATCGACGACGACCGGATCGTCGGCGTCGGCGAGGGCCCGGACGGTCCGCAAGACGGCGAGGTGATCGACCTCGGCGACGCCATCCTGCTCCCCGGCCTGATGGACATGGAGGTCAACCTCCTGATGGGCGGCAAGGGCGAGAACCCCGGCCTGTCGCAGGTGCAGGACGATCCCCCGACCCGGATGCTGCGCGCCGTCGGCAATGCCCGCCGCACATTGCGCGCGGGCTTCACCACCGTCCGCAACCTCGGATTGTTCGTCAAGACAGGCGGTTACCTGCTCGACGTGGCCCTGGCCAAGGCGATCGACGCGGGCTGGATCGAAGGACCGCGCGTGGTGCCTGCGGGTCACGCGATCACGCCGACCGGTGGGCACCTCGACCCGACGATGTTCGCCGCGTTCATGCCGGGCGTGCTCGAGCTGACGGTCGAGGAGGGCATCGCGAACGGCGTCGACGAGATCCGCAAGGCGGTGCGCTACCAGATCAAGCACGGCGCACAGTTGATCAAGGTGTGCTGTTCGGGCGGCGTCATGTCGCTGACCGGAGAAGCAGGCGCACAACACTATTCGGATGAGGAGCTGCGCGCCATCGTCGACGAGGCACATCGGCGCGGGCTGCGGGTGGCGGCGCACACCCACGGCGCCGAGGCGGTGAAGCACGCCGTCGAGTGCGGGATCGACTGTATCGAGCATGGCTTCCTGATGGACGACGAAGCCATCAAGATGCTCGTCGACAACGACCGGTTCCTGGTCACCACCAGGCGACTGGCCGAGGCGATGGACGTGTCGAAGGCCCCGAAGGAGTTGCAGGACAAGGCCGCCCAGATGTTCCCCAAGGCCCGCACGTCGATCAAGGCCGCCTACGAAGCGGGCGTGAAGATCGCCGTCGGCACCGACGCGCCGGCGATCCCGCACGGCCGCAATGCCGATGAGCTTGTCACGCTGGTGGATTGGGGGATGCCGGCCGACGCGGTACTGCGCGCGGCGACCGTCGTGGCCGCGGACTTGATCAACAAGCCCGACCTGGGTCGCATCGCCGAGGGCTATCTCGCCGACATCATCGCGGTACCGGGCGACCCACTGGCCGATATCAGCGTTACAAAGGATGTCCGATTTGTAATGAAGGGCGGTAAGGTCTACCGACATGACGCAGTCACGAATTGAAGACCTCGTCGAGATCCAGCAGGTGCTCGCCAAGTACGCCGTCACCATCACGCAGGGCGACATCGACGGGCTGATCTCGGTGTTCACGCCCGACGGCACGTACAGCGCGTTCGGCTCCACCTACACGCTGGCCCGCTTCCCGGAGCTCGTCGACGCTGCCCCCAAGGGGCTGTTCATGACGGGCACGGCGCTGGTGCATCTGGACGAAGAGGACTCCGACAAGGCGACGGGCACACAGCCGTTGTGCTTCATCGAGCACTCCAAGCACGACATGCGCATCGGCTACTACAAGGACACCTACGTCCGGACCGCCGACGGCTGGCGGCTGAAAACCCGTGCCATGACGTTCATCCGGCGCAGTGGCGAGCACGACTCCGGCCGTCCGCACGCGATCGGACGGCCCGAAGCCGGATGACAGCGGCGGCCGAAACCCCGACCACTGCCGAATTTCGGCGGGATCTCATCGCCTGGCTCGACGAGAACGACCTGGCGCCGCCGCCCGACGACCATTCGCTTGACGCCCACCAGGCGCAGCACCTGCGCGTGCTGAGCGCGCTGTATGACGCGGGCTGGATGCGATACGGGTGGCCGGAATCGGCGGGCGGGCTGGGCGGCCCCGCGATCCTGCGTGCCGTCGTCGGCGAGGAGATCGTCGGCCGCGGGCTCGACCATCCCGGGCCGTACTCGATGCTCGAAGTGCTGGCCCCGACGATGATCGACTACGCGCGACCCGAACTCGCCGCGGAGATGGTGCCGAGGCTGCTGTCGGGCCGCGAGTCGTGGTGCCAGGGCTTCTCCGAGCCCGGCTCGGGCAGCGATCTTGCGTCCTTGACGACCCGCGCCGAGCCGCGGGGCGACGACTGGGTGATCAACGGCCAGAAGGTGTGGACCAGCTTCGCGCAGTACGCGACGCGTTGCGTGCTGCTGGCCCGGACCGGTGCGCCGGAAACCCCGAATCACGAAGCGATCACAGCGTTTTTCGTCGACTTGGCCACCCCTGGAATCACGGTGCGCCCACTGCGCACCATGCACGATGTCGACGAGTTCTGCGAGGTCTACTTCGACGATGTGGTGGTGCCCGCGGATCGCATGCTCGGCAAGCCCGGCGACGGCTGGCGGCTGGCGATGGACCTGCTGCCCTACGAACGATCGACCTGCTTCTGGCAGCGCATCGCCTACCTCTACGCGCGTTTCGACGCACTGATCGGCGAGGTGAGAGGGCGCGGCCAGGCCGTGGACTCGGATCTGGGCGAAGCGTATCTGGCTCTGCACACGCTGCGCTGCCGGTCGCGGGCCACCCAGCTCCGGCTGGCCGAGGGTCACAAGCTGGGTCCGGACACGTCGATCGACAAGGTGTTGCTGGCCGGCGCCGAGCAGCAGCTCTACAACACCGCACGCGATCTGCTGCCGGGCGTCATCGAACTCGACGACACGGAATGGCGCACCGAGTACCTGTATTCGCGGGCGGCCACCATCTATGGCGGCACCGCAGAAGTGCAGCGCAACATCATCGCCCGCCGCCTGCTGGACCTCGGAAAGGAGTGAAGATGGCTCCCGAGCTGGACCCGGCATCGCTCGAGCTTCTCGAAGACGCGCTGCGAAAGACCATGCTGTCGACCTCCGGTGCCGAGCTGGACGGCGCGCTGGCCGAGCTTGGCTGGGCCGACATGCTCTCGGACATGCCCGATCTGGCGATACCGCTGGTGTTCCGACTGCTGGGCGAAACGGGTTCGCACGCTTCAGTTCTCAACGACGTGTTGCTGGAGACGATCGGCGCTCTACCCGGCGGCACCCCGCCCATGCCGTACACCGGCGGCGGCTGGGTGGTGTGGGAACGCCAGAACAGCGACAACAGCCCGACGCTCGGTGGGCTGCCACTGCGGCGCGTGCCCGAGGGCGAGCTGATGCGGATGTCCGAAACCCGCCGGGCGCTGGGCTGGTGGCTGGTGGGTACGGCCAGGGCGATGCTGGCGCTGGCCCGCCGTCATGCGCTGGATCGGGTGCAGTTCGGCCGGCCGATCGCGTCCTTCCAGGCGGTGCGGCACCGGCTGGCCGACACGCTGGTGGCCATCGAAGGCGCCGAGGCAACGCTGAACCTGCCCGGGGCCGACAGCCCGGATCTGACCGCGATGCTGGCCAAGGCCGCCGCGGGCAATGCCGCGCTGACCGCGGCCAGACACTGCCAGCAGGTGCTCGGTGGCATCGGCTTCACCGCCGAGCACGACCTGCATCACCACGTGAAGCGGGCCCTGGTGCTCGACGGATTGATGGGCAGCTCAAGGGAACTCACCCGCAAGGCCGGCGCGGGGCTGCGGGCCCGCGGCTCGGCGCCCCGCCTCGTCAACCTCTGACCCACTACCGGCGAGCGTGCGTGTCTGCGGGCGACACGCCGGTAATCCACGCGATTTTGCGCACGCTCGCGGCGATAAGCCGAGTCGAGTAAGTCATTGCGCCGGCTCTTGTGCAGCCATCCGCACGCCCGCGAGCGTGCGTAAACTTCGGCATTTTGCCGGCGGGTCGCCCGCAGACACGCACGGTCGCGGAGGGGGTGAGGGGCTACTGGTACTACCTACTACTGGTAATACCTACTACTGGTACTACCTGATGTTGGCCTTCTACTTGATGTTGGCCTTCATCTCGTCGAGGTTCACCAGCACCGGCCACCCGCCGACGCTCAGCGCGTTGCCGTGGCCGGTCTGGTGGATGTCGAACACCGACTGGATCGCCGCGTAGAAACCCTGCACGTCGAGCGTCTGGTTCACGGCGCGCTTGGCCTGGCGCAGAGCGAACGGCGGCATCTTGGCGATCTGTTCGGCCAGCGCGCGCGTCTCGCTGTCGAGCTCGTCGCGGGGCACGACTTTGTTGACCATCCCAGTGCCCTGCGCCTCCTCGGCCGTCATCGCCCGGCCCGTGAACAGGATCTCCTTAGCCTTGCGGGGTCCCAATTCCCAAGTGTGGCCGTGGTATTCGACACCGCCGATGCCCATCAGCACGACCGGGTCGGAGAACTGCGCATCGTCGGCGGCGACGATGAGATCACACGGCCAGCACAGCAGCAGCCCGCCCGAGATGCACCGGCCCTGCACCGCGGCGATCGACGGCTTCGGCACGTTGCGCCAGCGCAGCGTGTACTCCAGATACCGCTTGGCCTCGTGCTGGATGATGAACTCCAGGGTGATCTTGTCGGGTACCGGCCCGCCGCCCCGCAGGTCATGGCCGGCCGAGAAGTGTTTCCCGTTGGCCCGCAACACGATCACCCCCACTTCGCTGTCCTCTGCGGCGCGGGTCCACGCACCGTCGAGTTCGTCGAGCAGCTCCGGGTTCTGGGCGTTGGCGGCCTCCGGCCGGTTGAGTGTGATCGTCGCGATGCGGTCGCGGACCTCGTAGTCGATGTACACGGTCAATCCTTGTCGCTTAGTTGCGGGGCAGCCCGAGCAGGCGCTGGGCGATGATGTTGCGTTGGATCTCGGAGGTACCACCGGCGATGGTGCCGCCGAAAGACCGGATATAGCGCTCGAACCAGCCGGACCGGTAGAGGTCGAGGTGGAACGGCGAGTACGGGCCGGTGACGCCCGGGTGCGCCAGCGCCTCCGGCCCCGCGGCGGCCAGCGCATGTTCGGTGGCGATCTGCGAGGCCTCCGAACCGAAGAGCTTCAGCACCGACAGCGCCCCCGCGTCCTCATCGCCGCGCGCCGCCCGCGCCAGCGCGATCGAGCCGAGTAACCGCAGCGCCTGGTTGTCGATCACCAGCGTGGCGTACCGATCCCGGTCCAGCCGCGTCGTGCCCGGGTAGTCCTCGACGAGTTCCTGTAAGCGGTCGGCATAGCTGAGCCACAACATATTCCGTTCGTGGCCGAGAGATCCGTTGGCGACGCGCCAGCCCTCGTTGAGTGGGCCGACGAGATTCTCCGCGGGCACCCGCGCATCGTTGAAGAACACCTCGTTGAAGTCGAGGTCCTGCCGATCGCACGCCGACGCGAAGGGCCTGCGCACCACGCCGGGCAGGTCGGTGGGGATCATCAGCGCGCTGATGCCCTTGTGCCTCGGCGCTTCCGGATCGGTTCGCACGAACGCCAGCAACACATCCGCGTCGTGTGCGCCCGACGTCCACACCTTCTGGCCGTTCACCACGAAATGGTCGCCGTCGCCATCCGTCTCGAGCACTGCCCGCGTCCCCAGCGACGCCAGGTCGGATCCGGCGCCCGGCTCGCTCATGCCCAGCGACGCGGTCATCTCCGCCCGCAGGATCGGCACGGCCCACCTCTGCTGCTGCTCGGTGCTGCCGTAGGAGATCAGCGACGCGGCGATGATGCCCACGCCCTGGGGGTTGTAGCTCTGGTAGACCCGCCGTCGCGATAGCTCCAGTTGATACGCGTACTGCTGCAAAATCGTGGCGTTGCGCCCACCGAACTCGGGCGGGTTGCCGGGAACCAGCCAGCCGTTGTCGAACATCAGTCGTTGCCAGCGACGGGCCCAATCCGGGACGTGACTGCTCGACAAGGACCGATCGAGCGCCTCGGCCTCGGCCGGCAAATTCTGGTCCAGAAAGGCGACCAACTCGGCGCAGAAGGCTTCGACGTCGGCGTCAAATGTCAGCTGCACTGCGCTCCCGGCCGGTCCGCAAAATTTGGAAGGACTTCTATTATCAACTGGATGAGAATAGTATTCTCATCGTGAGAAAGTTACAATCTCCGACACGTTGGCCGCGAGGGGGTCGAGGACCGCAATGGCAAGGCGTTCTCCGGTACAGTCAGTTCATGTTGTCACCAGTCGGCAAGCATCCGAGCCGCCGGTGACAACCCCTAGCGAAGAACCCGCCTGGAAGCAGCGCGCGGTCGAACGCTCGATCAAGACAGCGAAGCTCCGCGCGGCCCAGCGCGTCCAGCGATTCCTTGACGCCGCCCAGGCGATCATCATCGAAAAGGGCAGCACCGACTTCACGGTGCAAGAGGTCGTCGACCGCTCGCGCCAGTCGCTGCGCAGCTTCTACCTGCAGTTCGATGGCAAACACGAGCTTCTGCTCGCGCTGTTCGAAGACGCGCTGAGCCGGTCCGCGGACCAGATCCGCGCCGCCACCAACAACCACGACAATCCCATCGAGCGGCTGAAGGTCGCGATCCAGCTACTGTTCGAGTCCTCGCGCCCCGATCCGGCCGCGAAAAGGCCGCTGTTCACCGACTTCGCGCCCCGCCTGCTGGTGTCGCATCCGTCCGAGGTGAAGGTCGCCCATGCACCCCTGCTCGCCCTGCTCACGGAGCTGATGGAGGATGCCGCGGCCGCCGGACACCTGCGGGCGACCATCAATCCGAAGCGGATGGCGGCGATGACGATGCAGACCGTGATGTTCGTCGCTCAGTCGAGCGGCGACACCGACGAGGACACCACCCACCCCATCACCGCCGACGAAGTGTGGGACTTCTGCGCGAACGGCTTCGCAGCCTAGCGGAGAACTCGGTTCTCTCAGCAGAAGAACTCTGCTTACACTGGCGGGCGTGCCCGATCTGTGGACCGACCTTCTCGAGTGCCTCGAGCTGGCGTCGGCGCGATCAGACGACACTGATGGAGCAACCGCCGTCGCCGCCTTCGAGGGCCGCAACCAGCAGCTCGAGTACCACCGCGTGTTCGGCGGCCAGCTGCTCGGCCAGTTCATCCAGGCGGCTCGCCGGGTCTGCCCGGACAAATCCGTCAAGTCGCTGCATGCCGTCTTCGCCCGCGAGGGGCGCGCCGACGACCCGGTCACCTATGAGGCGATTCGGCACCACGAGGGCCGCTCGTTCGCGACCCTGACGATCACCGCGCGACAGAGCCGTGGCATCCTCGCCACCAGTTCGATCTGCATGCATGTGTTCGAGGACGGACCCGAACATCAGGCGGTCGCCGACGTGCCACCGGTGCTCGAGCGGCAGCATCGGCTGGCGCTCGATCTCGTCCCTTGGGAGACCCGCGCGGTCGACGACCTCAACGCGACGACAACCGGTCCGCCGCAGTTCGAATTCTGGATGCGCACACCGCAAGTCGATCCCGACCTGGCACCGGCCCTGTTAGCGTATGCCACCGACCTCACCCTCATCGGTACGGCGTTGCGACCGATGGACGGGCTGGGCCAACGGGGTAACGGAACCCAGTTCACGTCCGCGGTGACCTCCCACACGCTGTGGTTTCACCGGCCCTTCCGCACCGACGAATGGCTGCTGCTGCGCCAGCACAGTCCGCTGCTGGCACACGGCCGCTGCTTCGGGCGTGGAGATGTCCTGACCGAGAGCGGCAGCCTGGTCGCCTCCTTCGGTCAGGAGGCCCTCCTGCGGGTCGCGACGTGACCCGGCAACTACGAGAAGTCGGTTCTACTAAGCGGAGAGTATAAATCGCGAAAAATGATTGTCCCATTGACACCCATGCGACGCTGGTGCCAGAGTTTGTGAGACAGTTGCCATTCATCTGTCTTATGCCGCCCTGGTCTCTGCGAAAGGCGACACCGTGACCGTCGACGCCACCGAAGCGCCAACAAGCGACGTCTACTTCGATCCGTATGACGTCGTGATCAACGCTGATCCCTACCCGACATTTCGCCGGCTGCGCAATGAGTCACCGCTGTACTACAACGCGCAGCACGACTTCTACGCGCTCAGCCGCTTCGCCGACGTGAACAAGGCCCTGGTCGACCACGAGACGTTCAGCTCGGCCCGCGGCGCGATCATCGAATTGATCAAGGCCAACATCGACATCCCACCTGGCACAGTGATTTTCGAGGATCCGCCGATCCACGACATTCACCGCAAGCTCTTGGCGCGGATGTTCACGCCGCGCAAGATCAATGCACTCGAGCCCGTGATCCGGGAGTACTGCGCGCAGAGCCTCGACCCGCTTGTCGGGACCGACCGCTTCGACTTCGTCGCCGACCTCGGCGCGCAGATGCCCATGAAGGTGATCAGCGCACTGCTTGGCATCCCCGAGGACGACCAGGAGACGATCCGCGACCACGCCAACGCGCAGATGCGCACCGAGGCAGGCCAGCCCATGAAGCAGGCCGAGGACGGCGCGATGGTTCTCGGCGAAATGTTCGAGACCTACATCGACTGGCGCGCAGAGCACCCGTCGGACGACATCATGACGGAGTTACTCAACGCAGAATTCGTCGACGAGACGGGCACCACCAGGAACCTGACTCGTCAAGAGCTGTTGACCTATCTCAACGTGGTGGCCGGCGCGGGCAACGAGACCACCACTCGGTTGATCGGTTGGGCGGGCAAGGTATTGGCCGAACACCCCGACCAGCGCCGTGAACTCGTCGAGAACCCGGCGCTGATACCGCAGGCTGTCGAGGAATTGCTGCGCTTCGAACCGCCTGCGCCGCACGTCGCCCGGTACGTCACACGCGATGTCGAGTTCTACGGACAGACGGTGCCCGAGGGCAGCGTGATGATGATGCTGATCGGCGCCGCCGTGCGCGACCACCGTCAGTTCCCGCCCGACGGCGACGTCTTCGACATCCACCGGGAAGTCCGCCAGCACCTCGCGTTCAGCGTCGGCACGCACTACTGCCTTGGCTCTGCGTTGGCCCGGTTGGAGGGACGCGTCGCCCTGGAGGAGATCCTGAAGCGGTTTCCCGAATGGGACGTCGACATGGCCAATGCGTCACTGTCGCCGACGTCGACCGTCCGCGGCTGGGACGCGATGCCCGCTCTTATCAAGTGAAATCTATTCCGCCAACGACGAATTGAGGTTTGACAATGACTGGACGTGTTGAAGGCAAGGTCGCTTTCATCACCGGTGCCGCACGCGGACAGGGTCGCGCACACGCTGTGCGACTCGCCGAGGAGGGCGCCGACATCATCGCCGTCGACATCTGTAAGCAGATCGACAGCGTTCGGATTCCGCTGTCCACCCCCGAAGACCTGGCGGAGACCGCGGATCTGGTCAAGGGCCACAACCGGCGCATCTACACCGCCGAGGTCGACACCCGTGACTTCGACGCGTTGAAGGCCGCGGTGGACGCGGGCGTCGAGCAGCTCGGCAGGCTGGACATCATCGTCGCCAACGCCGGCATCGGCAATGGCGGCGCGACCCTCGACAAGACCAGTGAGGGCGACTGGACGGACATGATCGACGTCAACCTCGGCGGCGTGTGGAAGACCGTGAAAGCCGGTGTCCCGCACATCCTTGCGGGCGGTCGTGGTGGGTCCATCATCCTGACCAGTTCGGTCGGCGGCCTGAAGGCCTACCCGCACACCGGCCACTATGTGGCCGCCAAACACGGTGTGGTGGGCCTGATGCGGACGTTCGCGGTCGAGCTCGGCGCGCAGAACATCCGCGTCAACTCCGTGCACCCGACCAACGTGAACACGCCGCTGTTCATGAACGACGGCACCATGAAGCTGTTCCGCCCCGACCTGGAGAACCCGGGCCCAGACGACATGAAGGTCGTCGGACAAATGATGCACACGCTGCCGATCGGCTGGGTCGAGCCGGAAGACATCGCCAATGCGGTGCTGTTCCTGGCGTCCGACGAGGCGCGCTATGTCACCGGCGTGACGCTCCCGATCGACGGCGGCAGCTGCCTGAAGTGACCCTTGCGGAGTTGTCGATCCCACAGGGCTGGGATGCGATCACCCCGGACTGGATGACGGCAGCACTTGCCGCACACCATCCCGGCGCAACAGTGGACGGCGTGCGCGTCGCGCTTCGCGATGACGGCACCAACCGGCGGGCTCGGCTCGAGCTGACCTACTCGGCCGGCTCCGGGCCCGCGACGGTGTTCGCCAAGGCCGTCGACCCGGCACACGCGGAGCTCGTCGCACTGACCAGCGGCCTGTACCACGAGCCGCGGCTCTTCGCGTCGGGAGTGCCGCTCCCACTTGACCATCCGACGGTCTACACGGCGCTCATCGACGAGGAGCGCTCCGATTTCCTGATGATCATGGAGGACGTCGTCGCGCGTGGCGGCGACCCTCGCGACTCCACCCGGCCGATGACGGTCGAGCAGGTGGCCAACGGGGTGCGTGGACTTGCCCGGCTGCACAGCGCGTACTGGGGCGATCGACTGACGAAGAATCCGGCGCTCGGCTGGGTCGAGCCCTTCGTCGCCTTCGAAGGCATGCAGTATGCCCCACTGCACATCGCGCGCGAGCGGTCGGGCGACACCGTCGCCGCCGAGATCCTGGCGCTGAGCGGCGAGCAGTTGTTCATCGACATCTGGGCGCGCTACATCGGGACGCTGACGACCTCACCGCAGACCCTGCTGCACGGCGACCCGCACATCGGCAACACCTACGTGCTGCCGAACAACGATGTCGGGTTCCTCGACTGGCAGATGGCGCGCCGGGGCAACTGGTCGCTGGACCTCGGTTACTTCCTGCAGGGTGCGCTGACCATCGAGGAGAGGCGCCGAAGCGAACGAGAACTGCTCGATGAATACCGCGCCGCTTTGATGCTGCCCGCCGCTGGGATGCCGAGCACCGAAGAGGTGTTGCTGCGGTATCGCGCGTCGGTGGCCCACGGGCTGGCAATCTGGATGGCGACACTGTCCGGGGGTGATGCCTGGCAGAGTCCGGACGTCTGCCTCGCGTTGGTGCAGCGGTATGCGGCGGCTTTCGTCGACCTCGACAGCCGTGCGGCGATCGACGCCATCGCCTAGATCGACCCGATAGTCTTCGCGCCGTGGAGACATTCGAGGGACGCGGAGTGGTCATCACCGGCGGCGCGAGCGGCATCGGCTTTGCCTGCGCGCAGGAGTTCACCCGGCGAGGTGCCCGGGTCGTACTGGCCGACATCGATCAGAGCGCGCTCGATGCAGCCGTCGAGCGGCTGCGCGCCGACGGTGCCGAAGCGCACGGCGTCATCTGCGACGTCACGAAGCTGGACGCCGTCGAGCACCTCGCCGACGAATCCTTCCGCCTGCTCGGCGAGGTGAACCTGGTGTTCAACAACGCGGGCATCGCCTATGGAAGCCCGATCGCCGACGTCACCCACGGCGACTGGCGCTGGGTGATCGACGTCGACCTGTGGGGGCCGATCCACGGCGTGGAGGCGTTCCTGCCGCGCATGATCGAGCAGGGCGGGGACCGCCACATCATGTTCACGTCGTCGTTCGCGGGCATGGTGGGTAATGCCGGACTCGGCCCGTACTGCGTCGCCAAATTCGGTGTCGTCGCGCTCGCCGAGAGCTTGTCGCGCGAATTGAAGGGTGAGGGCATCGGCGTCTCTGTGTTGTGCCCGATGATCCTCGACACCCCGATCATGGCCAACTCCGAACGCACCAGAAGCAACGACTACGGTGCCCGCACCCATCAGACCGAAGAAGCCGTACAAGGGCTGGCGGCGGTCATCACGCCGACCGACGAGAGCGTGCATGTCGACGATGTGGCGCGGCTGACGGCCGACGCCGTCCTCGCCAACCGCCTGTACATCCTGCCGCACAGCGCCTCGCGCGAATCGATTCGGCGGCGGTTCGAGCGCATCGACCGCACCTTCGAGGAACAGGCCGCCGGAGGCTGGACTCACTGAGTCGGCCGAAACCGCCCAGCCCGCAATCGCCCGAGTGGTTGCATGGAACCGGGTTCGGGAGGAGGGGCGGGGCGTGAAGCGACTCAACGGCATGGACGCCATGCTGCTGTACAGCGAGACGCCCAACCTGCACACGCACACCCTGAAGGTGGCGGTCATCCATGCCGCCGATTACGACGGCGAGTTCACCTTCGACGTGTTCCGCCGGACGATCCAGCGCCGCCTGCACCTGCTCGACCCGCTGCGCTATCGGCTCGTCGACATCCCGTGGAAGCTGCACCATCCGATGTGGATGGAGAACTGCGACGTCGACCTCGACTACCACCTGCGCCGGGTGCAGGTCCCGAGCCCCGGCGGCCGTCGCGAGCTCGACCAGGTCATCGGGGAAATCGCCAGCACTCCGCTGGATCGCGACCGTCCGCTGTGGGAGTTCCATTTCGCCGAAGGAATGGCCGACGACCGCTTCGCGCTGATCGGCAAGGTGCACCACACGCTGGCCGACGGCGTGGCATCGGCCAACCTCCTGGCGCGGCTGATGGACCTCGCAGGCTCGGATCAAAATGAGTGTGACGACTACACCACATGCGCGGAGCCGTCGAGGTCCGAGCTGCTGCGGGCAGCCGGCCGTGACCACGTTGCGCACGTCGCGGCGCTGCCGGGCTTGATTCGCGACGCCGTCCGCGGATTCGCCCGGGTTCGGCGCCGGTCGCGGGAGCGCAGCGACCAACCCGACATGGCCAAGATGTTCAGGTTGCCGCCCACGTTCCTCAACCACGTCATCTCCCCGGGTCGTACGTTCGCAACGGCGTCGCTGTCACTGGCCGAGGTCAAGGAGACAGCCAAACACTTGGGGGTGACGTTCAACGACATCGTGCTGGCGATGGCGGCAGGCGGACTGCGAGAACTGTTGCTGCGCTACGACGGACGGGCGGACAGGCCAATCATCGCGTCCGTGCCGGTCGCAACCGACAGGTCACCGGAGCGCATCACCGGCAACGAGATCAGCGGGCTGCCGGTGTCGCTGCCCGTGCACATCGATGATCCGTTGGAGCGGGTGCGGCTGACATCGCTGGCCGCGTCAAGGGCCAAGGAGGACAACGAGCTTCTCGGCCCGAAGCTGCACGGCCGGATGATGGAATACCTGCCGCCCCCGTTGGCCCCTGCGCTTTTCCGGTGGCAGTCTGAACGCGCCGCGCGCAGCCCCATCATGAACGTCGCGGTCTCCAATGTGCCCGGTCCGCGCGAACGGGGACACATCGGTGGCGCTCCGGTGACCGAGATCTATTCGATCGGGGTGATCTCAGCGGGCAGCGCATTCAACATGACCGTCTGGAGTTACGTCGACCAGGTGGACATCTCGATACTCTCCGACGACAAGACATTCGACGACGTCCACGAAGCCACCAACGCGATGATTCATAGCCTTGCCGAGATCCGACGTACCGCAGGACTTCCCGCTGAGCTCAGCACCGTCGTCACGGCGATGGCGCCCGCCAGGCCCGTCGCTTGAGCTCAGCCGAGGACAGGCAACCTGCGCTTCTTCGCCAACCGGTCGAGGGCGGTCTGCATCACTTCGCGAACATGCGCGTCGACCGCATCGACATCGGGGTCCTCGCCGAACTCTTCCGTCACGTCGATCGGGTCCAACGCCTGCGTGACGATCTTGGTGGGCAGGGGCACGTTGGGCGGGAAGAACACGCTGAGTCCGAACGGGAAGCCGAATGTGACCGGCACGATCTCGGCTCGAAGCCGATGCAGCCCCAAGCGCTTAGCCAACCAGTTGCCGCGCGTGAGGAATAGCTGTGATTCTTGCGCGCCGATGGACACCACCGGCACGATCGGCACGCCGGATTCGATTGCGGTCCTGACGTATCCTGTCCGGCCGGCGAAGTCGATCTTGTTCTCCGAGAACGTTGAACGGTACGCGTCGTAGTCGCCGCCGGGAAACACCAGCACAAGCGCTCCGCTGCGCAGCGCCTTCGCAGCGTTTTCGCGATTGGCCTCGATGACACCGACCCGGCGCAGCCACCCGCCCAGCGGTCCGGCGAAGATGGCGGAGTGGGCGAGCGTGTAGACGGGCCGGTCAAAACCAAACTTGTTGTAGAACGCGGGCGCGAAGACGAGCACGTCGGGCGTGAACATGCCGCCTGAGTGGTTGGACACCAACAGCGCTCCACCCGCGGACGGGATGGCGTCCAGCCCTTTCACCTCGGCCCGAAAGTACCGCTTGATCAGTGGGCCCACGACGTTCTTTACCTGCTCAGTGAAGGCAGGATCCCACTTCGTGGCTTCTTCCATCCCGAGGTCCTTGCCGACGTCGCTGTCGCCCATGTGTTTCCCTTGATTGTCTTCGCTGTCGCATACCCAACGTGGACGCCGAATATCCACCTAGCACCGTAACCTGCGGATATGATACTCTCTGATTGCGAGAATGTCATTTCCGCACGGAGGGGGATGAAATGACGGGGACCGTACTCGTCACGGGTGGGTTCGGCCTGGTGGGGTCCGAAACGGTCAAGCTGCTCGCCGCCGACGGCCGCCAGGTGGTGGTCGCGGATCTCGACAGCGCCGCCAATCGCAAGAAGGCCCGGGCGCTGCCCGACGGCGTGGCGACGCGATGGGTCGACCTGACCGATGGGGATGCGGTCGACCGCCTTGTTGCGGACGTCTCGCCCGCGGCGATCGTGCACCTTGCCGCCATCATCCCGCCGCCGCTGTACCGGAACCCTGCCCTCGCCCGGAAAGTGAACGTGGGCGCCACGGTGGCGCTGGTGCGCGCCGCAGAGGCGCAACCGCAATCGCCCCGTTTCGTGCAGGCGTCGAGCAACGCCGTCTACGGCTCGCGCAATCCGAACCGCGTGACCGACGTGGTCCGCGCCGACACCCCGCCCCGGCCTTTCGAGCTGTACAGCTTTACCAAGTACGAAGCCGAGAAGCACGTGCGCGACTCGCGTCTGGAGTGGGTGGTGCTACGGCTCGGTGCCGTGCTCGGCCCGAACTTCAGCGCACTCCCGCTCAGTCGGGACGGAATCTTCGTCGAAAGTGCGTTGCCCACCGACGGGCGCATTCACACCGTCGACGTCCGCGACGTCGCCAGAGCCTTCGCGGCGGCCACCACTGCCGACGTCGCGGGCGAGATCCTGCTCATCGCCGGCGACGACTCACACAGGCTGTTGCAGAGGGACGTCGGATCCGCGCTGGCCGCCGCGCTGGGACTTCCCGGCGTGCTGCCGGAAGGGCGGCCGGGCGATCCCGCCGATGACGACGGCTGGTTCCTCACCGACTGGATGGACACCGAGCGGGCACAGCAAGCGCTGTCATTCCAGCGTCATTCATGGCCGGACATGCTCGCCGAGATGAGCCAACGAATGGGCTGGAAGCGCTACCCGCTGCGGCTCGTCGCTCCGCTCGCGAGGGTGTTCCTCGCGCGCCGCGCCGCTTACCGTAATGCACCAGGCCGGTACGCCGACTTCTGGGGAGCGATCGCGGCCCGGCTGGGCGACCCGGGCCGCGAGACCCAGCATCAGGGTGCCTAGCCCGGACCCAGCTGGTAGTCGCCGGACTGCGGGTTGTGGTACCACCCACCGGCGGCCTGCGTTCCGCCGTCGACGTGGATCGTCTGCCCGGTGATGTAGCTGGACATGTCGGAGGCGAGAAAGACTGCCGCGCCGGCCATTTCGTCGACGCGTCCCGGCCGCCCCATCGGGATCATGTGACCCGCGCCGGCGGGCAGGCCGTCCGGCGCCACCCGCAACAACCCTTCGGTGACGGTGAGGTCGGGTGCCAACGCGTTGACCCGGATTCGCTGAGTGGCCAGTTCGAGGGCCGCCGTCTTGGTGTAGTTGATGACGCCGGCCTTGGCGGCCGCGTATGCCGCGTAGCCGGGCGCCGCCCGTACGCCCTCGATGGACGTCACGTTGATGATGCTTCCCGGCAGACCCGCCTCGACCAATCGCTTCGCCACCCGCTGCGTGCAGAGAAGTACGTGGCGCAGGTTCGATTTGTACAGGGCGTCCCAGCCGTTCTCGGTGGTCTCGAGCAGCGGTGAGGCGAACACGCCGCCGGCGTTGTTGACCAGAATGCTCACTGTGCCAAGCTCGTTGGCGGTCCGATCGAGCGCCGCATCGACCTGAGCGCTGTCGCGGACATCGGTCACGATGCCCAGCGCCCCGATGGCCTCGGCCGCCGATGCGCAGGTTTCCGCGGTGCGCTCCCAGATCGCCACCTTCGCACCGAATGCGGCCAATCCCTCTGCGATGCCACGCCCGATGCCCTCTCCCCCACCGGTGACGACCGCGACCCGCCCGGTCAGCATGATGTTCGACGGGTCGATGGCCATGGGTCGAGTTAACCAGTCTTGGTGGTGCGAATGCCAAGCCCGGCCGGGGACCCCCCGATGATCCCCTGCGCTTCGAGCTCGGCGATCTCGTCCTCGCCGAGCCCGAGTCCGGCCAGCACTTCGTGGTTGTGCTGCCCGAGAAGCGGTGCGGCCGTCCGGTGGAAGCGCTGCGGCCCGGGAGAGATCCGCATGGGAAGTGTGCTGTGCCTGGCGGTCGGGTTCACCGGATGGTCGACGCGTTCGTAGAACCCGCGATGGGCGAGTTGCGGCAGGTCGGCGACCCGATGTGGCTGCATCACCTTGGCCACGGGCACGCCTGCGTCCCAAAGCGTTTGGACGATCTCGTCACCGGTTCGCGTGGCGCACCAGGCGCCCAACCGCTCGTCGATCGCATCGTGATCTCGCCGTCGGCCGGCGTGGGTCGCCAGCTCATCGGCGGTTGCCCAGTCCGGGTTGCCGAGAGCGCCGACCAGCCTCGTCCACTGCTCATCGGTGGCCACCGCGATCGCCACCCAGTCGTCGGGTCGGCCGAACTCATCGGGTTCGCTGGTGCGGTATAGGTTTTGGGGTGCGGCGGTCGGACCGCGGTTCCCCTCGCGCTGCAGCAGGTTGCCGTACGCGGAGTATTCGATGACCTGCTCGGCGGCGATGTTGAGCGCGGCGTCGACCATCGCCGCCTCGATCCGTACGCCCTCCCCTGTGCGCCTGCGATGGGCCAATGCGAGCATCAACGCGTTGAGGCCGTGCACCCCCGCGTTCGGGTCTCCGACCGCGTACGGTTCCACCGGGTTCTGGTCGGGATGGCCGGTGAGCCAGGTGATCCCGGACGCGTCCTCGATCACGTACGCGAACGCCGGCTTGTCCCGCCACGGACCGTCGAGCCCGAAGCCGGGCATGCGCATCATGATGGCGTCGGGTCGCAACTCGCGCACGGCGTCGAAGTCGAGGCCGATCTGGTCTAGCACTCGAGGCGTGTAGTTCTCGACGATGACGTCACACGTCTTCACGAGCTCGCGGAGTAATTCGACACCGCGCGGCGTACGGATGTCCAGCGTGACGCTCTGCTTGTTGGTGTTCAACCCGGAGAAGATCGGGGACCGCTCCCACCATTGGTCCTCGGTGATCGGCACGCCTGCGATCAGCCGCGTGCCGTCGGGACGCGCCGTCGACTCCACGTGGATGACCTCGGCTCCCAGCTGAGCCAGTACGTGTGTGCACGACGGGCCGGCCCAGAAGCTCGTCATGTCGAGCACGCGCACACCCTCGAACGGCAACCCCGCCCAAACGTCCGTTTGGGCGTGAATTCTGGCCTTTTTCACGCCCAAATGTCCGTTTCGGCGGTAGTGGTCAGTGTGCTCGCCAAGGCGTGGGGCGGGTTCCGGTGCGCGCAATAGCGACGGAGTCGTGCGGTATGGCGGTCCCGGCTGGGTGAACCCGTCGCGCGGGTTGTCGACGAACGTCCCTCGCGCGACGAAGTGATCGAATGACGTGACGTTGGCGCCGTTCCCGACCGGCGCGTTCGGGATTCGGAATGCACTGGACAGGTCGAGAATGTCCTCGAGGCGATTCTCGCGCACCCATTGGTAGATCTGTTCGGCGTGGATATTGGCCTGTTCGGTGATGGAGAGTTCCGACTCCTCGTCGATCCATTCTTCGTGCCCGGTCATTGCACACAGATCGAACCACTGTTGTGCGGTGCCGCATCCCAGCGAAACCAGCCCATCGGCCGCCGTCGCGACACCGGGAATCGTGAGCCGGCGACGATCGCGAAACGGGCGGCCCAGCGCATCGAAGAACGACACCGAATAGTAAGTGAGGCAGAGGATCTGCGTTTCCAGCATCGACACGTCCACGAGGCCGGCAGGCACTGCCATCGTGCCCGCCGCGGCGAACGCTCCCGCCAGCCACTCCCCGATCTGCCCCGCGACGAACAGCGGAGCGCGGTCCTGCGCTCCCCGGCCCAGGCCGATCACACCGCCGGACCATGCCTGCGTGGTGAACTCGGTCGCCGGTTTGTCGGCCCACGGCCCCTCGAGGCCGAACGGGGTGATCGACGTGACGGTCAGCTGGGGATGGGTCTCGGCAAGTGCCGCGGGCGTGAACTCGTCGAGGGCTGCGAGGGCGGACCCCTGCGACCAGACGACCGCGTCCGCCGAACTCAGCAGCGTAAGCAACAGGTCGATGTCATCGGGGCTCTCCGGATCGACCACGACGCTGTGTTTGGAGCACGCCAGGAAACTGAACAGCGCTCCGTCGTCGGCGGCCTCGATCTCGGCTCCCGATGCCGACCAGCTCCGCAGCGGATCCCCTTCCGGCGGTTCCACTTTGACGACGTGTGCGCCACCGTCTGCCAGCAGCTTCGTGCAGTAGCTGCCGGCAATGCCGACCGACAGATCGATGACGGTGTAACCGTTCAGCGGCGCCACGCTAGTCCTTCTTCTTGCGGTTCGACTTGCTCAACCGGAACTCGGGCGGGAACTTCGCGTCGTTGTCGTTGACCGAATCGGCGAGTCCGGCGTCGATCGCATCGCCGAGCATGAAGTCGCCTCCGTCGGACCGGACCGTGCTGCCCATCGACTCGAACATCGCCGACAACACGCTGCCCATGTACTCGCCCTGGAACTGCTTCACGACCTCGAAGAAGACCTTCTGCTGAAACACGGTGTCGACGGGCCGGTTACGGGCGCACGCCAGTGCGTACTTCTCGACCTCGGCCTCGAGTTGGTCCCGCGCGACCACCTTGTTGAGGAAGTTGCAGGCCAGCATCTCGTCGGCGGTGAACGGCCGACCGGTGAACACCATCTCCTGGAACGGACGCAAGCCCATCGTCAGCACCCAGGTCCACATGCGTGGACCCCAGCCGTAATAGCGGAACGACGGGTGGCCGAAAAGCGCGTCGTCGCTGGAGATCACGAGGTCCGCATCGGCGCACTGATAAAAGTGCCACCCATAGCAATACCCCTTCGCCTCGACGATGCTGATCTTCTTGAGCTCCTGCAGCGCCCTGTTGCCCGCCGCCACGTTGGCATACCACTGACCCATCGTCGCCCCGTGCCGGAAGCTCTCCTTCGGCGGATACGAGACAGTGGGATCGTCCACCCGAAGCTCCGCCAGCCGGTCCTCCTCCGTGCCCGCCATGAAGTCGGGCAGATCGGCACCGCTGCCGAAATCGTCGCCGACGCCGCGGATCACGACGACCTTCACGTCGTCGTCCACCGTCGCACCGCGTAGCAGGTCCGCGTAGCGCAACCTGGCCGCCGACGTCGGCGCGTTCAGATATTCGGGACGATTGAAGGTGATCGTCGCGATCTTGGTCTCGGGGTCCTTGTCGTAGAGGACGATCTCCTCGGGCGACGGACGTTCGCCTGACGCCATCGACGCCGGCTCAGGCCGTCGCTTCGACGGCGCCGTAGGTCGGGCTGGACGTCAGGACCTCGGCGACGTCGTCGCCGATCAGTACGGCGTCCCTGGAGAACACCGCCCCGACACCGGACTGCCATACATAACCCGTAACCGCCAGCACCATGCCCGGCTCGAGGCGCTCCTCTGCGCAGGTGTTCGGCAGGTCCGCCGAGATCACCGGCGGGTCGAACCCGAGACCTAGACCGTGGGCCACGGGCGTCGCGGGCAGGGGCTCCCCCGCCGCCTCGTATGCCGCGAGCAGGTCGCTGGCGAGGCCGCCGGGCCTGCAAGCGGCAATGAGACGCTCCCATAGCTCACGAGAACGTCGGAACAACGCATCGGCTCCCGCGACGTCGCCCACTGGCCACGTCCGGCCGACCTCGCCGACATAGCCGTCGGCCAATGCGCCCGCTGACAGCGCAACCAGGTCACCGTCGGCCACCCGGCCGTCACTCGAATCGCGACGCCACGAGTGGTCCTTGGGCGTGATCCACGCGCCGTCCTGCGTCGCGGGTGTGGTGACCCCACCTGCCGCCATCGCCTGCATCATCGCGCCCGTCAGAGACTGCTCGCTGACACCGGGCGCCAACTCCGAACGGGCCGCCTCCAGCGCGTGCTCTGCGACGCCGAGCGCACCCCGCAGCACGACGATCTCGTCTGCGGTCTTGATCCGCCGGGCGGCACGCAGCGCGGGCTCCGCGTCGACGAGTTCGGCGTTGGGAAACGCCATGGGCAGCAACTGCACGAATGTCGGTGTCAGCGAATCGGTTCCGACTCGCCGAATGGTGGCCGCACCCGGCAGCTTCTTGAGCACGTCGATCAGTGTCATCGGGTTCCACGCCAACCCGTAGAGATGGTCGTGGCCGATCTCATCGGGGATGCCCTCGTCCCATGTGCTGTTGAGGTGAATCTCGCCGGTCGAACGGATCACCTCGCAGATCGGGCCGAACGGTCTGGTGCCCGCCACCCACAGCTGCGGCGCACCCGTCACATAGCGAACGTTGGCCTGTCGGCCCAGGACCAGGATGTCGAGGTCGTCGACGGCCATCTGGTTCAGTACCCGTTCGCGGCGTCCGCTACGCAAAGCCTTTGAGTCAGGCTGGATCTCGAGCGCCATCAGGCCCGCCCGTAGGGGGCGTAGGGATAGTCCGTGATCCGCGTGTTGCCGTCCTGGGTGATCACCACGATCTCCTCGCTCCGATAGCCTCCGGTGCCGTCCTCCCAGACCACCGGCTCCAGAACCAACAGCATTCCGGCCGGGAAGACGAAGTTGTCGTCGAACTCCGCACCGAGATCGGTGCCGATCATGGGCATCTCGGCGGCGTTGGTGCCTATTCCGTGGCCCAGATAGAAGTGCGGCAGCCACGGCTTCTTGCCGCCGTTGGCGGCGATCGCAGCGCGGGCCAGGTCACCCGAGGTCGCGCCGGCCTTGGTGACCGCCAGCACCGCATCGAGTATCTCGCGCCATTTCTCGTACTGCGCCTGCTGGCGGTCCGACACCTCCTCGCCGACGAGCCAGGTGCGCCCGAAGTCAGAGCAGTAACCGTGATAGGTGATGCTGACGTCCGTCCACAACACGTCGCCGCGCGCCAACTCACGTTCCGTGGTCAGCAGCGGCAACGCCAGGTCGCCGGTCGTGGTCCACACGGCGCCACTGGTTTTCGTGGTCGGCATCACCTGCCAGATCGCCTCGAGCATGTTGGCGGTCGCGCCCAATTCGAACGCGCGGCGTACGAATGCAGCCGACAGGTCGACCTGCCGGACCCCGGGAGCCAGTGCTTTCTGCACGTCCACCATGGCTTGCTCGGTGATGCGGCACGCGTTGCGGACGCACGAGGTCTGATCGGGCGTCTTGACGAGCTTCGCGGGGCCGACGATCTGCGCGGCATCCGACGGCGGACCCGAAGGGAACAACCGTGCCTGCGCTCGGCGCATGGCCCCGGTCAGCTCGTCGACGGCCACCTTCGCCCCGGCAGGCATCAGGTCCGCCAGCACCTTGCCGAAATGCTCTACGCCCTCGTCGAATTCGAGATACAGCGGCCCGTGAATGTGGTCGGCGGGCACCTCGCACTCGGATGCCGAGCCCTCGCGCATCGGCATGAAAAGGTGGGGGTGTTCGTCGTCGGCCAACACGATCGCCACCGGACGCTCGACGTGCGAAAGCCCGGCGTCGAGCAGCGGCCAACTGGCACCGGTGGCGTACACCACGTTGCCGTTGCCGAGCAGGACGAGCGCGTCGACGCCCTTGTCCTTCATCGAATCACGCAGCCTGGCACCGCATTCGCGATACATGCGCGCCATGTCCGGTAGTTCGGGAATCTCGATGGCGGAACTGCCCGCCGCCGCGAAACGTGGTCATTCGACGCCCAGGAACTTCTTGATGTTGGTGCTGACGATCTTCGTTGCGTCCTCGGGCCCAACCGCTTCGACGACCGATGCCAGCGACTTCTCCGAGTAGCCGAACGTGCTTTCGTTGTGCGGGTAGTCCGACGACCACATCACCTTGTCGACACCGATGCGGTCGATCAACTGCAGGCCCAGCGGATCGACCATGAACGACGCGCACATGTGGTGTGTCCCAGTAATGACTGGATGTCATGCTCGAGTTGATGGTTGAACATGTGCTGATATGAAGCCAGCAGGTGTTCGGCATCCTGCAGTGCCCACGGCACCCACGCGATCCCGCCCTCGAACCAGCCGACCTTCAGCTTCGGGTGACGATCGAGGATGCCGCTGAAGATGTACTTGGAGAACATCTCCCGGAAGCCGTCGACGTTGATCATCATGCCGACGACGACACTGTTGAACTCGCACGGAGTCTTCGGCGGCGTCTCCCCGATGTGGTGCGTCACCGGCAGTCCGGCGTCTTCGATCTCGTCCCACACCGCGTTCATCGACGTGGCACCGTAGTCGATCACGTTGCCGTCGTCGTCCTTGCCCGGGTTGAGCGGCATCAGGAACGTCTTCAGGCCCAACGACTTCAGCTCGGTCAAGCGTCCGCCGGGTGCCCTTCGGATCCCACCAGTTGATCAGCCCGGCAGCCGTAGAAGCGCCCGTTCGAGCGCTCCTGCAGCATCGGCCATGTACTCGTTGTAGATGCGGAACACCCGCTCGCGAAGTTCCTTGTCGGGGTAATGGAACAGCGCCAGCACCGCGTTGGGGAAGGCGAGTTCCTTGTCGACGCCGTCCTCGTGCAGCTCGCGGATGCGCGCCTCGATGTTGTTGGTGGCGGCGCCGGCCAGGTCGTCGTATTGCATGAGCACCCTGCTGAAGTCACGCCGGCAGAAAGGTCTGGCCCTGCTTCTGCCGACCATGTACGCGCCGTCCTCGTACCAGATCCGCGGCGCCTTGCTCCTTCAGGTCCTCCGGGAATCTTCTCGTAGAAGATGTCCTCGGCCACCGAGATGTGGTTGTCGGCGGAGAACACCTCGGTTCCCGCAGGCAGCCCGACATCGCCCGCGGCGTGGCCGCGCCGGTACTTCGGCGCGCCGAATCCCCCGGGCGGATACAAGCGTGGCAGTTGTGGGTTGACATCGTTGATACTCCAATCAGGCTGTATGAGAGCTGACAATTCACCAGGCGACGGGAAGTTCGTAGACGCCGTAGGCGAGCCGGTCGTGCTTGAACGGGCACCTCTTCGAGCGGGATCGCCAGCTTCAGCGTCGGGATGCGGCGCAGCAGTGTGTGGAACACGATCTGCAGTTCGGCACGCGCGAGCTGCTGCCCGACGCACTGATGGCGGCCGTAGCCGAAGCCCAGCTCCTGTCCCGCATCGCGGGTGAGATCCAGCTTGTCGGGCTCGGGGTAGGCGGCGGCGTCCCAGTTCGCGGGGGCCAGGTCGATGATGATGCCCTCGCCGGCGCGGATGGTCTCACCGCCGATCTCGATGTCCTCGATGGCGACCCGGCGCTGGCCGTTCTGGATGATCGACAGGTAGCGCATCAACTCTTCGGCGGCGTTGGCGATGAACTTGGGATCGTCGGAATCACGAAGCAGCGCAGCCTGTTCGGGGTTCTCGAGCAGGGCCAGCACGCCGATGCCGATCATGTTCGCCGTCGTCTCGTGACCCGCGATCAGCAGCCCGGTGCCCAGCTGCGCGGCCTCCTTGACGCTGATCTCGCCGGCGCTGACGCGCTCGGCAAGATCGGACACCGCATCCTCTGACGGGTTCTCCATCTTGGACTCGACGAGGTTGATCAGGTACTTGTGAAGGCTCATGGCCCCCTTCTGGCCGTCTTCCGCGGTGGCGTAGCGGGCCAGTCCGACGTTCGCGTGGTGCTGGAAGAACTCGTGGTCTTCGTATGGGACGCCGAGCATTTCGCTGATGACCGTGGTGGGCACCGGCAGCGCGAGCTTGGTGATGATGTCGGCGGGCTGCGGGCCGGCCAGGATCGAGTCGATGCACTCGTCGGTCACCTGCTGGATGGCCGGGCGCAGTCCCTCGACGCGTTTGAAGGTGAACGGCTTGGACAGCATCCGGCGGAACCGGGTGTGCTCCTCGGCGTCGGAGGTGAACACCGACCGGGGCCGCTTGTTCACGGTGGAGAGCATGTGCTCGTTCCAGTGCGGGAAGCCGTTGCGCCGGTCGTCGACACTCACGCGTGCATCGGCGAACAACTCCCGTGCCACCGCATGCCCGGTGATCAGCCACGGCGTGCTGCCGTCCCAGATCCGCACCCGGGACAGGGGTTTGGTCTCGTTCATCTTCAACATCTGCGGCGGTGGCGCGAACGGACAGCGGGCGTCGCGGTCCATCGGGTACTCGGGGATGTCGGCGGTGACGCCTGATGTCTTGGCGGTCATTGTCTCGGACATAAGCGTTCGTTCATTCCTCGATGTCGATGGCCAGGGCCGGGCAGGCCGCGGCTGCGTTGCGGACGTTGTCCGCTTGCTCGGGGGCTGGGCTGTCGGTGACCAGCACGACCACCCCGTCGTCGTCGCGCTGGTCGAAAACCTCTGAAGCGTTCAGCACGCACTGACCGGATGACACGCACTTGTCCTGGTCCACAGTGACTTTCATGTCATGGGTGCTCCGTGACTGGCGCGCGCCACAGCCCGACGATCGCGTCGATCAGACCGGATGCCACTGCGGTCCAACTCGTTCGGGGTAGGCCTTCGCCCTCGGCGAAGGCGCGTTCGAAGTCGGCGCAGGTGTGCATCATCAGGTTGCGCACCATGATGTTGCGCTCGGTCACGACGGCCATCGGCAGATCGGGCAGGCAGCGGGTGATGCCTTCGACGACTTGAACCAGCGCCGGCGATGCGAGTGCGTCGCGGACCACGATCTTCTGATAGGCGGGATCAGCCAGCGCCTGGGCCGCGAAGCGCGCGTAGGTCGTCGGGTTGCCGAGCTGGGCCAGGTGCTCGGTCAGCGAGCACACCATGCAGGTGATCCAGTCCCTCAGCTCGGCCGAGTCGCCGACGTCGGCCACCATCCGCTCGAGCAGGCGCTCGATCGACGCGCGATGCTTCTGCTCGATCGCGCGCACCAGGTCGGTCTTGGTGCCGAAGTGGTAGCCCACAGCGGCGTTGTTGCCCTGGCCCGCCGCCTCGCTGACCTGCCTGTTCGACACCGCGAAGACACCGTGCTCGGCATACAGCCGCTCGGCTGCCTTCAGGATCGCCTCTTGTGTACCGCTCGCCCTGTCGGCGCGCACAGCTCTGGCCGTCGTCACGGGATCAGTCAACCCGCAGGAGCTCATTAAGTCAAGCGACTGATTTAAAACGGTCATGGCTTCGGCTTGCGAACGATCACCTTGCCCGCGACGGTGCCCCCGTCGACGGGCAGCACGGTTCCGGTCACATAGCGGGACCGGTCGGTGGCGAAGTAGAGCGCCGCCTCGGCGACGTCCTCCGCCGTGCCTTCGCGCTTGAGCGGGCGGTCGTTGCGCATCTGGTCACGGATCTTCTCCTCGAACTCCTCGAGCTTTGCGAGGTCCTCCCCCGCCGCCGACTTCCGCACGATGCCGGTCCTGATGTTGCCGGGAGCGATCGCGTTGACGCGAATTTCGTAGTGCGCCAGCTCGATGGCGGCCGACTTGGTGAACTGGATGACGGCCGCCTTCGATGCCCGGTAGGTCATCACACCGCCGCCGGCCAGGATGCCGCCGATCGAGGTGATGTTGATGATCGATCCGCCGCCGGCATCCCGCATGTGCAGGGCGGCGTCCCGCGTGCCCGCCATCACGGCCCGCAGGTTGACCGCCATGATCTTGTCGAAGTCCGCGAGGTCGTCATCGAAAATGCTGCGGTGCATGGTGCCAGAGACGCCCGCGTTGTTGACCATCACGTGCAGGCCGCCGAATTTCTCGACGGCCGTCGACACCAGCCCGCTGACCTGGTCGAGCTCGGACACGTCGGCGTCGATGAAAAGTGCGCCTGCGCCGATGTCCTTGGCCAACGCGGCACCGGCTTCGCGGTCGATGTCGCCGATGAGCACCTTGGCACCTTCGGCGGCGAAGCGCCGGGACAGGCCTTCGCCCAGGCCCGACGCGCCGCCCGTGACGATCGCGACCTTGCCCTCGAGTTCATTGCCCACTTGGCTCTATCCCTTCCCGCCCAAACGGACGTTTGGGCGCAAAAGTGCGAGTGAATTGCGCCAAAACGTCGATCTCGACGCGCTGTGGTCAGCCGTCACGACTCACCGGCCTCGTGAAGAAAATCCACCAGCAGCTCGTTGACGGCGTCGGGTTGTTCGATCTGGGGGCAGTGGCCCGCCTTCTCGACGACGGCCCAGCGGCCCCGCGAGATCTGCTTGGCGATCTCGGCCGCCCAGCCATCGGGCAGGAGTTTGTCGCACCCACCCTCGACCACCAGCGTCGGCACGCCGATTCGCTCGTAGGCGCGCTTGCTCGACGGCAGTGGCGGCGGCTCGAGTCCGGGCCTGCGGAATCTCGCCGCCGCCAAGGCCTCCCACGCGCCGGGCGCGATGCTCGACGCGTAGCGCCTCTGCACGTACGCGTCGTCGTTCGGGTACGCCGGGTCGTGAAACAGCGCCTGCACGATCCGCCGCATGCCGGGCAGCGTGGCGTCGTAGTCGTACAGCGCAGCCGAGTGCTCGTTGCGCTGGATCTCACCGCCGCCGCAGATCGTCACCATGCTGCGCATCGGCAGCACCGGTGAATCCGACGTGGCGTCGACGAGCAGATTGATCGCGCCCATCGAGTTGCCGACGAAGTGTGCGGAATTTACCCCGACCGCCTCGCAGAAGCGCGCGATGTGCCGGATCCGCATGCCGCGGCCGTCGTTGAAGTCGATCACCTTCGCCGACTCCCCGAACCCCAACATGTCGGGCGCCAGCACGCGGTAGCGCGCCGCCAGCGCGCCGATGGTGCGCTCCCAGCCCAACTCCGCGCTGACACCGAACTCACCTCCGTGCAGCAGGACGACCGGATCGCCCTGTCCCGCTTCGAGATAGCTGGTGGCAAGGCCATCGACGAGCAGTGTTCTCCGCGCGGGCTCAGTCACGCAGTTTCCCAAGCAGCGCGGGCAAAGGCGAGCACCTGGGTGGCCAGCATGTCGAGTTGGTTCTGCACTGCGGAGTCGGTAAGTCCGCCCGCGTCATCCCAGATCTCGTCCGCCGAGTTGATCGCCACCCCGAGCGGCGTCGGCCAGGCACGCAGCGCATGTCCGATGCTGCGCAGCTGGCCGAGCGTGCCGACCGCGGCCTGCCACCCGTACGCGCAGCTGATGCAGCCCCAAGGAGTGTTGTCGAGATACACGCGCGGGTCTTCGCGGAGGTCCTCGATGTAGTCGAGCGCGTTCTTCACCAGACCCGAGACCGCGCCGTGGTAACCGGGCGAGCCGACGACGACGGCGTCGGCGTCGCGCAACGCGCCGACCAACTCGAGCGCCTTCGGGGTTCGCTCCAACTCGTGCGGTGCGTACATCGGCAGGTCGAGGTCTTCGGCGCTGAACAACCTCGTCCGCCCGCCTTGTCGTTCGACCGACGCCAGGCAGTACCGTAGCGCCCGTTCGGTCGACGAATTGGACCGCAGCGTTCCGCCGAGGCCGACGACCAGCGGCGTGCCGCCGGTTGTTGTGGTTGCGGTCATCATTGACACCTACTTGATTGCAATGGGATTCACCGGCGACCCGACGGCACCGGTCACGCGCAGCGGCGGCGCGATGAGCTGGAATTCGTAGACCCCGTCGGCGGCGCAGTCGGCGGCCAGTGCGGTCAGGTCCCAGTACTCGCCGAGCATCAGGCCCATGTCGCGAAGGCACAGCATGTGCATCGGCAGGATCGCGCCGTCGACGTCCGAGACGGGGTTTTCGACCATCAGGTTGTCGGCGGCAACCGCTGCGACCTCGTGATCGTGCAGCCACGATGCAGCACGTCCAGTCAAGGCCTGCGCCCGGCTCGGTGCCGTCGCCGGTCTCGAGAAACCTTGCCCACCAACCGGTTCGGACCAGCACGATGTCACCCCGGCCAATGGCGACTCCCTGCAGCCGGGCCGCTTCGTCGAGTTCGGCCGGGGTGATCGGGTCGCCGAGTTCGCAGAAGGTCTGCGCGCCGCGCAGGCGCACGATGTCAAGCAGCACCCCACGTGACGTGATGCCCTTACCGTCCACCTTGTCGATACCGCAGTGGACCGCGCCGAGGCTGGTCACCGAGTTCGCCGGAAACCCGTTGTACAAGCTTGTCCTCGTAGTAGACATGGGACAGGGCGTCCCACTGGGTGGCCGCCTGCAGCGGCATGATGATCATGTCGTCGTTGAAGCGCATCGGGCCGCTCTTGGAATAGCCGCGCGAGCTGAACGGCGCTGGGGTTCTGCAGCCACTTGGGACCGTACTCCAGCAATGTGCTGGCGTCGCCGCCGTCGATCGTCATCACGTGCACCGGGTTCTGCCGGTAATGGAACGCGCCCTGCGGTCCCGACGAGCCGAAGTCCACGCCGAGCGGAAATACCTTGCCGTGCTTGACCAGACTTGCGGCTTCGCGAACCTTCTCCGCGGTGATGAGGTTCAGCGTGCCGAGTTCGTCGGCGTCGCCCCACCGACCCCAGTTGCGGACATCGTCGGCGACACGTCGAAAATCACTCAGGCTGGCCATGTTCCGCCCTTTTCCTCTCGTCCGACACGTCGCCGAAGACCCGCTCCGCGACCGACCCTCCGTCTACCCAGATCACCTGTCCGGTGATATAGGACGCCGCACCGCTGTTGAGGAATGCCAGCACGCGCGCCTGCTCGTCCGGGCCCGCGACGCGGCCGAGGGGTGTCTGGAACGAGTCGAGAAACTCCTGGCCGAACGCGGTGCGCAGTTGGTCGAGGATGGGCGTGTCGGTGACACCCGGTCCGGTGCAGTTGATCCGAATACCCTTGGCGCCGAACGCGGCAACGTTGGCCATCCCGTAGAGAATGATCGCCTCCTTCGACAGCCGGTAGCCCCCGCCGTCGGCGACCGGTTCCGGATTGCGCTCACACCATTCGATTCCCTCGGCCATCGTCGCGGTGTCCAGGAGCCCCATGGTGACCACGGCGTTCGTGCGGTACTCCGCTCCGGCGAGCGAGGACACGGTGGCGATCGACGAGCCCGGCGGCATTGCGGAGATAAGCGCCTCGGTGAAATGCCGGGTTCCGAGGAAGTTGATCGTCACGACCCGCAGCGGGTCACCGATGCCCGACGACACACCGGCGATGTTGAAGAGCGAGTCGACCCGACCGCCGATCGCCGCGACCGCCCTGTCGATCGATGCGGGATCGGACAGGTCGATCTCGTGGAACTCCTTGAGCTGCACGGCGGGGCGCTTCAGGTCGAGCCCGACGACATCGGCGCCAAGTTCGGTGAGCTGTCGGGCGACGTGCTCGCCGATACCCGATGCGCAGCCCGTGACGACTACGCGGCGGCCGTCGTAGCGCCAGAGGTCGTCGATCTGTCCCATGTCCTATTTCTTGTCGGCGGTTGGATTCCTGCTGTCCCAACCCTGCCCTGACTTCAGTTTGGCCGCAGCCGCTTCGATGCCCGCGTTCATCTCGTCCATCGCCAGGGACACCTCGTTGGCGGTGTAGTTCTCGCGACCGGTGGGCAGACCGCCGAACGCGTATGTCTCATCGAACGTCGGGGCGTTCGACGCCGGCCTGCGGGCCTCGGCCTTCTCCAGGATCGGCGCCATCCGCTTGGCCTTCTCGGCGGCCGACTTCTCATGGCGCTCGATGAACTCGGGCAGCACGTCGGAGCCCATCAGCTCGATGGACTCCATCGTCTCTTCGTGACGCCGCGGTGTGAGCAGCAGGATCAGCTCGTCGACACCGCTTTCCTCGTAGCCGCGCAGGAACTCGCGCACGGTGGCGGGGCTGCCGATGGGTCCCCGGTCGGGACCGTAGACGATGCTGGGATCCTTCTCGATCTCTTCGAGATGGCGCTTCCACACTCCGGTGCGTCCCGGCGTGTGCATACCGGTCATGTAGTAGTGCATGATGCCGAACGCGAAGAATCCGCCGCCCTTGCCGAGCCGCTCGATGGCCTGCTCGTCGGTGGGGGCCACCATCATCGACAGGTCGCCGCCGATGGCGAGGATGTTCGGGTTCATCTGCGGCGTCACGGGCACCGCGCTCTCCTCGAACTCCTTGTAGTACCCGTTGACCCGCTCCGTCAGCGGGCCGGGTCCGGTGTAGGCGAAGCTCAGGGCGCCAAGGCCTTTCTGCGCAGCCATGGACACCGACGCCGGCCTGGTACACGCCACCCACACCGGCGGGTGCGGCTTCTGCAGCGGCTTGGGCACCACGTTGCGCGGCGGCATTTCGATGTGCTCGCCCTTGAAGCCGGTGAACGGCTCCTCGATCATGCAGCGGATCGAGACTTCGAGCGCCTCTTCCCACATCTTGCGCTTGTCCGCGGGATCGATGCCGAACCCGCCGAGTTCACCCACCGACGACGACTCGCCGGTGCCGAACTCCACGCGACCGTTGGAGATGAGGTCGAGCGTGGACACTCGCTCGGCGACGCGGGCCGGATGGTTGACCGCGGGCGGCAGATGCATGATGCCGAATCCGAGCCGAATGTCCTTGGTGCGCTGACTGGCTGCGGACAGGAATATCTCCGGCGCGGTCGAGTGGCAGTACTCCTCGAGGAAATGGTGCTCGGTCAGCCACACGGTGGAGAAGCCTGCCTTGTCGGCCGCCTCCACCTCGTCGAGGCCGTCCTGGAAAAGCTTGTGCTCGTCGTCGTCACTCCACGGCCGCGGCAGCGGGAATTCGTAGAACAGCGAGATCTTCATTTGGTTACCTTTCGATGTGAATCGAGCGTCGAATCAGGCTGGACGCCACCGGATTTCGGCAGCTGGTCTTCGATGTGCTTGGCGGCGACATAGCCGAACGTCATGGCCGGGCCGATGGTCGCACCCGCACCGGCGTAGCTGCGACCCATGACCGCCGCCGACGAGTTGCCCACCGCGTATAGGCCTTTCACGACGCTGTCGTCCGCGCGCAGGACGCGGGCGAATTCGTCGGTACGAAGACCGCCCGAGGTGCCGAGGTCGCCGAGGATGATCTGGAACGCGTAGTACGGCGGCTTGCCCAGTGGATGCAGATTGGGATTGGGCAGCGTGGGGTCGCCGTAATAGTTGTCGTACGTGGAATCCCCGCGGTCGAAGTCGTCGTCATGACCCTTGTGCGCCAGCTCGTTGAACCGGTCCGCGGTCTGCCGGAGCTGAGCGGGCGGCACACCGATCTTCGTCGCGAGCTCCTCGAAGCTGTTGGCCTCCTTCACGACACCGGAGTCCAGCCACGCCTTCGGGACCTTCCACCCGGTGGGCACCGGCGCGAACGGCACCTTCGGTATCGGCAGATGGCCCCCCACCACGTACCGGTGGAACGAGCGGATGTCGGTGACGAGCCAGCAGGGGATGTGTGTGATGCCGGAGCTCTGGCCGTCGATCATCGCGTGCGCGAAGTCCATGTAGGGCGCCGCTTCGTTGATGAAGCGCTTACCGTCGCCGTTGACCACGAACTGCGCGGGCATCATCCGCTCGTTGAGCATGAACTGCAGCCGGCCGTCGGGCCAGCAGATGGCGGGGAACCACCACGCCTCGTCGAGCAGGTCGGTGGAGCCGCCGACCTTCTCCCCTGCGCGGATGCCATCACCCATGGACGCGGGATTGCCGAAGCTCCAGTCCTTCTCGAGCACGCGGCAGGTGCTCTCTGCGCCACGCCATGTCGTGGTCGAATCCGCCCGCGGCGATGACGACGCCGCCACGGGCGCCGATGCGCAGCTGCCTGCCGTCGCGCTCCACCACAGCGCCGACCACCCTGCCGTCCACATCGGTGATCAGCTCGGTCATCGGCGAGTTGAGCCACAGCGGGATCCCGTGCTCCTTCATCGCCAACCGCAGACGCGCGGCCAGCGACTGCCCGATCGCCGCCATCCGGTCGCCGAACACCCGCGCCCGGAACATCCGCCAGATCAATTTCAGCAGGACGGCCTTGCCGCGCCAGTTCTGCCGGACCTGGTAGAACAGCCGAAGATCCTTGGGGGCGAACCAGATTCCCTTCGGCGCCAAAGCCAGTGGCTGCAACAGGTTCTGCTCTTCGTCGCCGAGCTTGCGCAGGTCGATGGCGGGCACGTTGATCGTGCTGCCGAGCTCGGAACCGCCGGGCAGTTCCGGGTAGTAGTCGGCGTATCCGGGTTTCCATACGAACTCGAACCAGGGGCTGCGCTGCTCGAGGAACTCCATCATCTCCGGCGCGGAGTCGACGTACTGACGCAGCCGCGCGTCGCTGACCAGGCCGTCGGTGATGGTTCGCAGATACTCGAAGACTCCGTCGGGGTCCGGAACATATCCCTCTTTGCGTTGGGACGGCGCGCCCGGCACCCAGATGCCGCCCCCGGACAACGCGGTGGACCCGCCGAAGTGTGCCGACTTCTCCACGACGAGCGCGTCGAGTCCCGCCGCGTCGGCGGTGAGCGCGGCCGTCATACCTCCGCCGCCCGAGCCGACGACGAGAACGTCGACCGTCTGGTCGAATTCAACCGCGGTCATGAGGCAGGCACCGCCGTCCGCACGGCGAATCCCGCGATCAGCTCGGGAGCCGCGCGGTAGAAGCGGTCACCGGTCTCATACGGGCCGTGTGCCGCCAGTGCGGCGAAAGCGGCTACCCAGGTGCGGACCTCGTGTGCGGAGTTGCCCGCCTCGTGCGCCATCCATGACGTGGACCATCCGTCGACATCGGAGAGGTGGCCGCTGTCAACGATTTCCAGGAAGCGGTGATCCCATTCCGGGTTCAGCGCTCGGAGCTTGCTCTCTCCGTGGGCGAAGCTCTGTGCCGCCTCCATCACCGCGACCTGGCGCGCTTGCCGCTGTTCTTCCGACATCGGCTCGCCGAGCACGATTCGGCCCAGCGCGGCAGGCGGGGCGGTCGCGAGCGTCGGCACCGGCGGATCATGCGAGAGACCGCCCGAACCGACGATGAGGATCCGCTTGTCCAACGTGGCGAGGTAGTCGCCCACCGCCGTGCCGAGAGCTCTCGAACGACGCAGTGGCCCAAGCGGTGTGGCGACCGAGTTGATGAAGATCGGGATGACCGGGCGGGCCGTGGCGTCGCCGAACAAGGTCTGCAGCGGCTGTACCGTGCCGTGGTCCACCTCCATGTTCGCCGAGATGGCGACGTCGACGTCAGCGGCCAGCACCGCCTCGGCCAGATCGGTGGCGATGTCCGCCGGGACGTCGAGCGGACCGGCCTGGGTGCCGTAGTCGCCGACGCCGACCGCCTTGGTGCTGATGCAGAACGGCGGCATCATCCGGTAGAAGACCCCGTTGTAGTGGTCCGGAGAGAAGATGACGACGAGCTCCGGGTCGAATGCGCGCACGAACTCGCGGGCATCCGCCAGTGCGGAGTTGATCTCGTCAAGGAGATCCTGCGACGGTCCCGGAAGATTCAGCAGTGGGCTGTGGGACATACAGCACAGCGTCAGTGTCGCCATGGGAACTCGCGCCTCCTCCCTGCGTCAGATGAAGTACCTTGAACAGCGATGCGCTGAGCTCGGGTGCTCGCTGGGCGATGCATGCGCCGGCGATGCACCGATCGGGGCGCAGGAACAGCACCGAGTCCGTGTGTGCGTCGAACCAGGCCTTGAGGGCGCCCGTGCGGTCACCGACGATGACGACGTCCGGGTCGTCGTGCCCGGGCCAGCGCAGTTGTGTCATAGGCCGCACCGCAACGAACTTGGCGCCCAGCGCTTTCCACCGCTCGAAGGCTGCCTCGCCGAGCAGCGCGCGGGGGTTGTTGCTCCAGCAGAGCACGGCGAAGCCGCCGCCGAGCACGTCGTCGAGAAGCACGTTCTGCTGGTCGCGGGTGTCGACACGGGGCTGGATGAACAGGGTGCCCGTCGGCGAGCTCTCGGCGCGAGGCTCGGCGTGAAAGACCGCGCCCTGTTCGTAACGTGGCATCGGTTTGAACCGCATCTCGAGCACGTATCGCTTGAGCGCCGGTACCACCGTCGCGGCGTGAATCACTTTGTCCCGCAGGGCGGCTACCCGCCGATTCGTCGGTGAGATGACGCGCCCGACCATCGTGGACAGGTCGATCATCGCCCTCGCGTGCTTGCGGCGTTCGACGTCGTAGGTATCCAGCAGCGCGTCTTCGGCGTGGCCGTTCACCACCGCCGCCAGCTTCCAGCCCAAGTTGGCGGCGTCGCGGATGCCGCTGTTGTAGCCCTGCCCCTGCCAGACCGGCATCAGATGGGCCGCGTCGCCGGCGATCATCAACCGCCCGTGCCGGAACGCGCCTGCGATTCGCGAGTGGTGGGTGTAGACGCGGTGGCGGATGATGTCGACGCGCTCCGGGTCGGGAACCATCGTCGCGAGCATGCGCCTGACGAACGCCGGGTCGTCGGCCTCCTCGTCGGACTCGTCGCCGTGGATCATGAACTCGAATCGGCGGATGCCGTGCGCGATCGCGATGGACACGTACGGTCGGGCGGGATCCGCCCCGACTTCGCTGTTCGGATGCCCGAGTGGATCATTCGCGCAGTCGACGACCAGCCACCGGGTCGGGGAGGTGGTGCCGTCGAACGACACCCCCATCAGTCCCCGGGTGACGCTGCGGCCCCCGTCGCAGCCGACGACGTAGCGGGCGGCGACGGTTTTGTGGCCGTCGGCGAACTCGACCGTGACGCCGTCGGCCCTTTCGGCGCAGTTCTCCATGCGATGACCCCACCGCACTTCGACGTTGTCGAACCGGGCTAGGCCGGCATACAACTCGGCATCGACCATGGGCTGGACGAAGCCGTTGCGCTTGGGCCATCCGAAGCGGGCGTCCGGGGGCGCCATCTCGGCTAGCAGCTTCCGTTTCGCGTCGAAGAACCGCAGGATCTGGTTGGGCACTGTGTGCGGCAGAACCGCCTCCGCCAGGCCGATTCCCTGAAACGTCCTCAGCGATTCGTCGTCAAGGCCGACCCCGCGCGGGTAGTCGATGAGGCTGTCTCGTTCGTCCACCACTAGCGTGCGAACACCTTGCAGCCCAAGGATATTGGCCAGCGTGAGCCCGACGGGGCCGGCCCCGACGATGACGATGTCCACCTTCTCGGCCACGTCAACGCCCCAGCAGGAAGTCCAGATGGAGCCCGTTGAACGTTTTCGGGTCCTCGTACTGCGGCCAGTGCCCGCAACCGGACATCAGTTCGAATCGCGCGCCGGGGATCATCGACGCGATCCGCCGGCCCTCGGTGACGTCGGCGGTGGGGTCGTCGCTCGTCCACACCACCAGGGTCGGCGCGGTGATGGCCCCATACTCCTTCGGGCCCAGCAGATTACGGGCCCGAATCTCGGGATCCTGTAGCGCCATGATGTCGCGCATGGCGTTGACGAAGCCCGGCTGGCGGTAGATCCGCTGCCTGCTGGCGACGATGTCGTCGTAGTCCTTCGATTTGTCCGCCATCAGCCACTTGATCCTGGCCTGGACGGTTTCCCATGTCGGCGCCTCCACAGCGGCCATCGACAACGTGATGATCCGTTTCATCACCTCGGGATCGGCCTGCGACCCGCCCGCGGTGTTGAGCACCAGCCGGTCGATCCGGTCGGGGTGCTCGACGGCCGCGCGGGAGGCCACCCATCCGCCGAGCGACTCTCCGCTCAGATGGACCCGCTCCGCGCCGATCGCATCGAAGAACGCGGTCAGGTGCGCCACGTAGTGGCTCACCTCGAGGGGGTGACCGGGTTTGTCGGTGTAGCCGTGTCCGAGCATGTCGATCGCCCAGGTGGAGAAGTGCTCGGCGTGCGCCTCGAGGTTGCGGACATAAGCCTCGGCGTGGCCGCCCGACCCGTGCAGAAGCACGAGCGCGGGCTTGCCGGTGTCGCCGGCGTGCAGGTATCGGGTGCGGACCCCGCCGACGTCGAGGTAGCCCTGTGTGAACGCGACGCCCTGGAGATCACTCCAGACGCTTTCGTGCTCCGACACCCCGTCACCTCTCTCGACGACGAGAACTGAATTCTCGTAATTTGTAAGCACTCTGCTCATTTATCGCACATGCACGTGCACTATAGTCAGAGCATCACTCTCGAAATTCCGTCTGTCAAGGAGGGCGCCATGCCGAAGGCCGGCAATGGTGCGCCGGGCTCGCAGACCCTGGCGAGGGGTCTTGCCGCCCTGCAACTGGTCGCCGCCTCCCCCGCCGGCCTCACCGCGCAGCAGGTCGCCGACGACATCGGGGTGCACCGAACGATCGCGTACCGCTTGCTCACCACGCTCGCGCAGTATCGGTTCGTCGTTAAGGGCGAGGACGGCCGGTACCGGTCGGCATCGGCGCTCGCGGTGCTGGGCGCGTCGTTCGACAACAATGTGCGGCAGCTGAGCGTGCCAACCCTGCGCGCGCTGGCGGACGAGCTCGGCACCACGGTGTCATTGCTCGTCGCCGAGGGTGACCAACAGGTCGCCATCGCGGTGATCGTGCCGACCAACGTGTTCTACCAACTGTCGTTCCACGAGGGCAGCCGTTACCCGCTGGACCGCGGGGCGGCCGGAATCGCGCTGCTGGCAAGCATGCCGCCGCGGCCCGGCGAGCGCGACCTCGTGCCGCAGACCCGCAAGCAAGGCTGGGTGATCACGCACGGCGAGGTCGAGCCGAACACCTACGGTCTCGCCGTGCCCGTGAAACGCAGTCCGCCGTCGCCGCCGACGTGCATCAATCTCATCTCCCATCGCGAGGACGTGGTGATGGACGGAAGAGATTCAGTCGTCAAGGCGGCCAACGAATTATCCGCGATCCTCGCTTGAGGGTCCGTCAGCCGAAAGGGTGAGCATCGGTGACCGATTGGGACAATGAAGTCGACGTCGTCGTGCTTGGCAGTGGTGGCGCAGGCCTGACGGCCGCCCTGGCTGCCGCGGCCGACGGCGCATCGGTGGCCGTTTATGAGAAGGCCGCGACCGTGGGCGGAACCACGGCGGTGTCCGGCGGCATCGTGTGGATACCCGCACATCGCCGCTCGCCCGACGGCGAACTGACCGAGGCCGATGCGCTGCGATACCTCGAGGCGCAGTCGCTGGGCGTGATGGATCGCGAGCTCGTCGAGACGTTCGTGCACACCGGCCCGAAGATGCTCGACTTCGTGGAGGAGCACAGCGAGCTGCAGTTCGAAATCGCAGAGGGATTCCCCGATTACAAGCCCGAACTTCCGGGGGGACGGCCGACGGGCGGCCGCTCGCTGAATGCCAAGCCGTTCGACCTGGACCGGCTCGGCGAATGGCGGGACCGGATCACCTCGTTCCCCGCCGACTTCAGCAATGTCGGCATCGACGCCGAAACCCGAGCCAGGATCCACGCGTCGGTCGACAACGACGCGGGCAACTACTGCGTCGCGGGCACCGCCCTGATCGCCGGGCTGCTGAAGGGACTGCTGGATCGTGGGGTCAGTCTTCACACCGACGCCAGGGCCGTCGAACTGATCGCCGACGGCGGCGCCATCGTCGGAGTACGAATCAACCACGACGGCAAAGACATTCGTATCCGCGCCCGGGCCGGTGTCGTGCTCGGCACCGGCGGGTTCGAATGGGACGACGCACTGGTCGAGGCGTTTCTGCGCGGCCCGATGCACGGACCCGTGTCACCTCCGAACAACACAGGCGACGGCCTGCGGATGGCGATGGCGCACGGCGCCGACCTGGCGAACATGGGTGAGGCGTGGTGGGTGCCGATCATCCAGATCCCCGGCGACACCTTCGGCGGCAAGCCGCGCAGCCGCAGCGTCCGGCTGGAGCGGACCCGGCCGCGGAGCATCATCGTCAACCGGGCAGGCAAGCGGTTCCTCAACGAGGCGGGCGAATACAACTCGATGGCGGGTCCGTTCCACCACCTCGATCCTCGCCACGGCTACCTCAACGACCCGGCGTGGATCGTCTTCGACTCGCAACATCTCAAGCGGTACGGCTTCCTCGGTGTCGACCCGGACGGCCCTGTTCCGCACTGGTTCTGCGAGTCGAAGGACCTGGCCGAACTGGGCGAGAAGACCGGCATCGACGCCGACGGCCTTGCCCGCACGCTGGGCGAGTGGAACGAGAACGTCGCGCACGAACACGATCCCGACTTCGGCCGTGGCTCGAGCGCGTACGACGGGTACTGGGGCGACAACAACGCCGCGACGACCGCGGGAAAGACGCTCGGCCCGATCGATACGGCGCCGTACTACGCGGTGCCGGTCACGGTGGGCACGATGGGCACCAAGGGTGGCCCCCGCACCGACCGCGACGGCCGCGTCCTGCACGTCAGTGGCGATCCGATCCCGGGGCTGTATGCCGCGGGCAACGCGATGGCGGGTGCGACCGGGAAGGCCTACGGCGGTGCAGGCGGAACTATCGGCCCGGCAATGGTTTTCGGCTATCGGGCTGGGCTCGCGGTTTCCGGCGCTGATCGCTGATTCGGGCGACCGAATCGACTCGACTACGGCGCCTCGACTTTCGGGCCCCGGGCACTCCAGAAGGACAATTTCCAGCTCGACATATCGAGGCTGTCGCTCATCACAATCTGGCCTTCGGCAACCGCTTCGCGAATCTTGACCATGATGGCGTCGACATCGCCTTCCATCTCGTAGACGACCAGATAGCGCTGTTCAGGCAGGCGTCCGCCGTCAGCGTGGTACATGGCGGCATCGCGCAGGTCATGACGCTGAGCCGACAGCATGCCGGGGATCGCCAGCAAATCTGGAATGTGCACGTTGTCGTACCACTCGTTGAACTCGTTGTCCATGCCCTCAGCTGGATTGGAGAACACGATTTGGATCGTCTTGCCGGTCATGTGTGTTGGTCTCTGCTCTCTATCGAGATTTTGTTCCTGCAGCGTCATGAGGACTCGCCAAGCAGCATCGGAAATGTATCCACCGATCGAACGCCGATGGTGTAGTCGAACTCGGTGCCCGGCTTGACGCGATAATGAGGTATCCGGCTATGCCACACACGCAGCGCGATGCGTAACTCGAGCCGAGCCAGATTGGACCCGAGGCAGCGATGAATTCCCGCGCCGAACGCAAGGTGGCGGTTGGCCTTACGGCCCCACTGAACGATATCCGCATCTGGAAACTCGGATTCGTCGGTGTTGGCCGATCCGAGGAATGGATGCACGTTGTCCCCCGCGCGGATCGGGCACCCCGACAGCACAGTGTCCCGTGTGGCGACGCGGGTGACTAGCATGACCGGTGTTTCCCAGCGCAAGAGCTCTTCCACGACCAATGGACTGATGGATGGGTCCTCGACAAGCGCGGCCCGTGCATCCGGGTGCTCAGCAAGGTGGCGGAAGAAACAATCCAGCGACGCCGAGACGGTATCCAATCCAGCTATCAGCAAGAGGAAGCAAATGTCGAGGATGTCCTCGCGAGTCAACCGTTCACCATCCATCTGCGCGTCAAGGAAGTGGCTGAGCAGGTCGTCGCGGCGGTCCTGCTCGCGTTCGTCGAGCACGTCGTTGAAATAGTCGTAGATCGATTGCGCGGTCTGCGCCTTGTACGCCGCGACTTCAGGGTCGTTCATCGGTACGCCCAGCACATGGAACGGGCGGATGATCCCGTCCTTCATCTTCAAGAAGCGGCTGAGGTCTCCGGGCGGTAGACCGAACATCGTCAGGAACACGTGCGAAGGGAACGGCACCGAAAACCGCTGTGCGAAGTCGATCTCGGTCTCATTGATGAAGCCGTCGATGAGCTCGTTCACCAGCCGCTCAACCGGCTCCGCGAGACGTTCGAGAGCCTTCGGCGTGAACAGCGGATCGAGGATCTTTCGAAACTTCCGCTGATCTGGTGGGTCCAGTTCAATGGGAATAAGCGGCCGGACGTTGCCGAGGTGGCCCGCCGTCAGCCGCGACGAGTAGGTCTCGGGGTGACGGAAGACTTCGGTCATCGCCGCGCGTGTGGTGACGATGACTCCCGCCTCGTTGACGCGCGTCGCCGGGGCGGACGCCCGCATCTGCGCGTAGGCCGTCTGTGGATCCCGGACCATCGCGCTCCCTGTTCCCGAGAAGACCGTGCCGCCGTAGTCGTCGCGATTGTCTGAGGCAGCTGCTTCTTCCTCGGGCCGGGTCACGCCTGCTCCGAGCTCTCGACGTCTTCGAAGCCTTTGAGCATGTCGCTTGGCGGCAGCTCCATCTGCAGATACAGGTCGATATGCCGAATCTTTCCGGCGCCGTCGAACTCGTATACCGATAGCGAATTCACCACATTGCTGAAATCGCCTACCGTGCTGCGCTCTTCAAGCTCGAGGAACACGCGATCATCAGTTTCGGTAATTCGCCGAAACGAGCATTCCCACTGCGCCGATGTGGCCCAGCCGGTGAGGAAGTCGACGTAATCGGGCCACTTCATCGTTTCCTTGAACGCGCCGATCCGTTCGAACTCTGCAATGGCAACCAGATCGGCCAGCGGCGCCCAACTCTCGACGGAGAAGCCGGGCTTCTTCGCTTCGTCCACCAGACGCTTGGTGGTCACGCAATAGTCCAGCACCGTGCGGGATCGGCCGGTGTAGTCATCGATGATGTCGGTGACGTCTCGCAGCGCCATCAGATCTTCACGCCTTCTTCCTCGAGACGCCGTTCCAGCGCATCCGTGTACTCGTGAGTCCCGCGGAACGGTCCGTGCACCCCGATGGCGACGTCGAGGAAGGCGCTGTACTCGTCGTTGACGTGAGTCTCCCAACGGGTGACCTCGCCGTCGTCGTTTGTCTCGACGAAACTGTAGGAGTAGAACCCCATTTCGATGCCGTCCGTGGTATGACCCTGCCATCGAGTCTTCATGACAAAGCCGTTGTCGGCAGCCCAGTACTTGAAGTCCACCGGCTTCCAGTCCGGGAAGCGCAGCGAGTAGACCTTCGCTTCGATGGTGGAGGCTCGCGCCGACTCCTCTGGAAACTCAGTGAGCTTGTACACTTCGTCGCCGGTGAAATAGGGAGAGACATAGACCGCGTCTTCAGCGAACTTCCACAGCTCGACGAAGGCCTCGCCATCCTGGATTCCCTGGCGCAGGTAAGCGTCGCCGTATGCCTTGGCCATCCGCGTGTGCAGCGCAATGCGGTCTTCGAGATTCACTGCTGCCCTTCCATGTAGCGGTCGATGACGGAGTGGTAATGCGCAATCACGACTTCCTCTTTCACCAACGACATGTGGTCGAGACGGCTGTTGCGCAGACCGAGCTGCTGGCGAGGCATCTGAACGTAGTCCTGATGAAGGGCCTCGAAGTACTTGTAGCTGCCCGGTTCGTCGACCTCGATCAGGTCGACGCTTCGAAGGCGTCGCGCATCTCCTTCGGGCAGGCACATGAAGCTGGCGACATGCCAGATGCACCGGTTCGGGTCGCCGTCGGGGTGCGGCACAGCCATGATGACGTGGCATTCGCCCGCGCGAATCGTCATGAAGAAGTTCGGGAAGAGCACCCAGCCGTGGTTGTCGCTCATCTGCGCATCGGTCAATCCGCTGACATCCAGACCCATTCCGGTCAACGTGTCGCGCGTGGCCTGCTGTAGCAGGGTTCGGGCATTGACGCCGTCGGGAAAGTCCGACGGAACCGATCGTCGTGGCGGTACTCCGTCGACCAGCTCTTCGAAACGAGGCAGGCAGCCGCAACGGTCGACGGGAATGTCTCGGGGAGTGCCATGATCCCCTCGACCTGCTTCTCCGGGGCTGGCACCCGGTCACCTCGAACGGCGCCATGGCGACGCTGTGGTTGCTCGAAGAAGCTTGTAACGGCTCGTGGTCGGGATCGATCGCGATCACGCTGAGGAGCTGCGGATGGATGCCGTTGATGTGGTAGCCCTCCTGGAAGGCGTCCATCGACGACTTTCCAGTTGCAGTCGAGGGGCTCGCGGACGTTCATCACCGTGACCATCTCGTCGAGGTGGTAGGGCTCGAGCATCTCGCGATCTCGTGCCGAGGAACTCGCGCGAGTGGTGCGCGTCGGGGTCGGGATTGAGGAAGATGAACCCGGCGAAGGTGTCGACGGTAGACGTGGTGCAGGGACCGTTCTCGTCTTTGTCGACGTCGCCGATCAGGTCGTCACGGAGACACGCCGCGCAGGTCGTCCTTCGAGGTCGTAGGACCACAGGTGGTAGTGGCACAGGAACCGCGCTTGACGTTTCCGGTCGGCCGCCGGCACAGCACATTGCCGCGGTGCCTGCATGCATTGACGAAGCCGCGGAGCTTCGTCGTCCTTGCCCCGCACGATGAGGAAGGACTGGTCGAAGATCCGGTACTCCTTCCAGTCGCCGGCCTTGGGTAGCTCGTCGACTCGGCCGGCGATCTGCCATACGCGCATCCAGATCGCTTCCCGTTCGCGATCCGGGTACTTCGCGGAGGTGTAGCGATCCGTCGAGATGCGCATCTCGAAGGCGTCCGGACCGACGTCCGCAAGGCCCTTCGCTGTGTCTACCCACTCGCCGGGTCGTGTCGCTGCTGTCATCGATTCAGTCCTTCCACGCCGCCGGCTGCAGGGCGACGCTACTAATATACAGTATCTGTATATTAGATACAATACCGAATATCAGGGCGGCGAGGTCGTTGATCGAGCATCGCAGCTGGAGGAGAAGAGGCATGGACTCCTGCAGCTACCGGGTCGACGTGGTGTGCCGCCAGCGTCGCCGACGTCGTCCGCGGCGCCGGGGGCTGGATCTTTGACCGCACCATGCAGGGCTGGGCCGTGAATGTCGTCGTGCCGCAGGCCAGGCGACACGCGGCCGATGGAGATACTCGGCGCTACCGTCAGCACGAGGCGATCGGTTCCGAACGCCCTGCGCCACAGGTCTTTTTGGACGACGCAGCGGCAACGGAGGTTGTTGAGCATCGGTTGAGCGCGGCTGCGCGCCTTTTCAAGGCACAGGCCCTCATCGCCGCGCGGATAGCAACCATGACCGGATACACGCGAAACGCTCTTCCTCGGACAGACCATCTGCGGAAGTATCCGTGGAAGTGATTAAGCCTCAGGCAGTTACAAGCCGCCCTGCCATCATGAGCAATCATAGGCAAGAGGCACGGCGACGGGTGTGGGAGAATCCGCTGCCGGAGCGCTGGACGAGGGAACGTCGTGTCGAGCACACTCGGAACCTCCTGCTCGACGCGGCCGAGAAGCTCTTCGCTGAGCGGGGTTTGGGTGGCGCCTCGCTGGAAGACATTGCCGACGCGGCCGGCTATACGCGAGGCGCCATCTACGCACACTTCGGCAGCAAGGAGGAACTCTTTCTCGCCGTCATCGAACGCCAGCGGCAGCGGTTCCTCGACGGATTCGCCGACGTGATCTCCTCATTTCAGCAACTCGGCGACCTGGATCTCGATGAGCTCTCGCTGCGGTGGCGCGAGCTGATGAGCGGGGATGCCGAGCAGGCGGCCGCCCTTGGGCATGAGTTCACCCTGTTCTTGGTGCGCCATCCCGAAGCTCGCGAGCGAGTAGCAGCCCAGCGGCTGGAGACAGTCCGCTGGCTTGCCGACTACATCACCGAAGGGTCCAAACGGCTGGGCGGTACGTTGACAATTCCCGCCACGACGCTGGCCCGGGTCATCCTTGCCACCAACGAGGGGGTCACGCTGCACAGTCACGTCGACGGTGAGGACCTCTACCGACCTTTCATGGAACTGGTCATCTCGAGCATTCGCCCGTCGTCTGAGTGATGAACCTGTTACGCTACTCATTTCGTGGACGGGCACGTTGCACCAGCCCAACACATTCGTCATGTGCACCCGCTTCAGGCCGGAGCGGTCGATGTCGTACCGCGGAATCAGGTCGAGCAGTGTGTCCAGCGCCATCCGGCCTTCCATCCGCGCGAGCGCGGCGCCGAGACAGCTGTGGATGCCGTAGCCGAAGTTCAGGTTGTAACCGACCTTTCGCTCGCGATCGATGTCGAACCGGTCCGCATCGGGGAAGAATCGCTCGTCGCGGCTCGCGGCGCCGTTGATCAGGATGACGGCATCGCCGGCCGGAATCGTCTTGCCGTGCATGGTGACATCGCGTGTGGTGGTGCGGAGTTGGTACTGCGACGGACCCTCGTATCGCAATAACTCCTCGAACGCCGCCGGTATCTTCTCGCGGTTGTCGCGCAATTTCTGCCATTGGTCGGGATTGTCGGCGAACACGACGACGGCGTTGCCGACGAGCTTGGTTACGGTCTCCGCGCCGGCACCGCCGAGCAGCGTGCAGAATCCGGTGATCTCGATGTCGTCGAGTCGCCGCGTCTCGCCGTCCTCGACGATCTCCACCTCGGTGAGCCGGCTGATCATGTCGTCTTGGGGTTTGTCGCGGCGCTGCTGAATCAGGTCGTAGTAGTATGCGGCGGATTTCATTATCGCGTCCATGCTCTCGGCTGACATGCCGATGCCTTCGTCGCGCTCGAGGCCCTTGTCGAGCCACAGCCGCAGCTGTTGTCTGTCTTCGGCGGGCACACCGAGCATCGAGGTGATGATCTCCACCGGGAACAGCGCCGCGAAGTCGGCGACCGCGTCGAACGACGACGGATCGAGTTGCGCCACATAGCGATCGATGGTTTCTGAGACCAGCGATTCCAACGAAGCAACCGCTCGCGGCGTGAACACACGATTCACCAGCTTGCGCATCACCTCGTGTTCGGGTGGATCCAAACTGATGATGATCTTCCCGATGGCACTGCCTTCATCGCCCTTGGCCGCCGCCTTGACCATGTCGAGCGTGACACCCTTGGCCGACGAGAACGTCTCGTGGTCCCTGATGGCCGCCGAGACGTCCTCGTAGCGGGTCAGCGCCCAGAAGTCGTACTTCTCGCTGTAGTACAGCGGCGCTTCGTCACGCATCCGCCGGTATGTCTCGAACGGAGAGTCGAAGTAGTCGTCCGAGTACGGATCGAAGACGACGGGGCCACCCGACACAGTTGGACTCGATACGCTCACAAGACAGCTCCGTTCCGTTGTGCAAATTTGTAGCAGGTCATGGCTCTACGGGGATGGCGAATAGCTGCTCCGCCGCGGTGTAGGGGTCGGTCCGTCCGTCGGCGACCAACTCCGCCACGCGGTCCAGATCGGAATGGCTTCGCAGTCGGGTCTGTGCCAACGACAGAATCTGCGCGCGCGCCCGGGCCTTCCGGCGTTCTGGGCTGTCGGCACGGTGATGCGCCTCGATGGCCTCCACCAGTTCGGGGATGCCATCGCCCTGCGCGGCGATGAGTTTCAGGATCGGCGCCTTGGTCTCGGCCCGAAGATCGCGCACGGTCTGGTCGGCACCGTCGCGGTCGGCCTTGTTCACCACGACGATGTCCGCGACCTCCAGCAGGCCCGCCTTGGCGGCCTGGACCGCATCGCCTGCACCGGGGTTGAGGATGACGATGGTCGGGTCGGCAATGGCGGCGATCTCGATTTCGGATTGCCCGACGCCGACGGTCTCCAGCACGATCAGGTCGTAGGACAGTGCGGCGAGCAAGCGCGTTGCCGCGGGTACGGCCGCGGCGAGCCCGCCGAGATGGCCGCGGGTCGCCACCGAGCGGATGAGCACGTCGGGATCGTTGATGTGCGCAGCCATCCGAATGCGGTCACCCAGCAGTGCGCCGCCGCTGTACGGCGAGGACGGGTCGACGGCGAGCACGGCTACCCGCAGGTTCTGCGCGCGATACACGCTAACCAGAGCGGCAACCGTCGTCGACTTGCCCGCGCCCGGCGGGCCCGTGACGCCGACGATGCGGGGCGGCGTCGTCGTACCGAGCGCGGTGAGCACCTCGTCGCGGCGCGAGCTCTCGACCAGACTCAACAACCGGCCGGCCGCTCGGGTCGACCCGCCGCGCGCCGCGGTGATGAGCTCGTCGATGGTCATCGTCAGGCCGAGCCTACGGTGCCGGAACCTCGATGACGGTCGCCGATCCCATGCCGCCACCTGCACACATGGCGGCCACCCCGATTCCGCCGCCACGCCTGCGCAGTTCGTGCACCAGCGTGACGAGCATGCGGGCGCCGGTCGCAGCGACCGGGTGGCCGAGCGAGCAGCCGCTGCCACTGACGTTGACGATGCCGGGATCGATGTCGAGCAGCTTGATCGTCGCCACGCACATCGACGCGAACGCCTCGTTGATCTCGAAGAGATCGACATCGGACAGTGAAAGCCGGGCGCGGCCAAGGGCTTTCGGGATGGCCTCGACCGGTGCCAGACCCGTCGATGCGGGGTCGACACCGACGGACGCCCAGGCCTTGACCGTGGCGAGGGCAGGCAGCCCGATGCGGTCGCTGGCTATGGCCAGCACGGCCGCGCCGTCGTTGGCACCACAGGCGTTGCCGGCGGTGATCGAGAAGCCCTCGATCTCGGGATGCAACGGCTTGAGCGCGGCGAGTCTCTCGATGCTGGTGTCGCGGCGCGGGTGCTCATCGACGTCGAAGAGGCCGTGCGGCGTGTCGATGGGCACGATCTCTTCCTTGAGGCGCCCCTCGTCGATGGCCTGGATCGCCTTGCGGTGTGATCCCAGCGCCCACTCGTCCATCTCCTCGCGGGTCACACCGGCCTTGACCGCGGCATTCCAACCGACCGTGATCGACATGTCCATGTTGGGCGCGTCGGGACGGTCGGGGTGCGTGGGCGGAAACCAGTCGACCCATTCACTGTCTTTCTGGCTGCCTGCCCGGCGCTTGAACCGTGGGGACGTCGACGCCGAGTTCACCCCGCCGGCGATCACGAGCTGGTCCATCCCGGCGCGCACGCTGGCCGCGGCGCTCTGCACAGCGGCCTGACCCGCAGCACAGTGCCGGTTCAGCGCCAGCCCCGGCACCGATGTCAGGCCCGCGGTGATCGCGGCGTGACGGGCGACGACGCCGCCGCCGTAGAGCCCCTCGCCCAGCATGACGTCGTCGATCGCATTCCCGTCCAGGTCGGCAACGGCGCTGCCCACGACGTGCTCGGCGAGTTGGTAGGCATCGGTATCGCGCAGCGTGCCCTTCATCGCGGTCCCGATCGGCGTACGCAGGGCGGACACGATGACGGCTTCTGGCATGAGGTGACTCCATTTCGATCGACGTGAGAATGCTATTCTCTCTGATTGAGAGTGCCAGTTGCAAGAAGGGGAATCATATGCAAATCGCCGGTAGCTCCGCGATCGTGGTCGGCGGCGCAGGAGGCCTGGGTGAGGCGACCGTCCGCAGACTGCACGGTGCAGGCGCCAAAGTCGTCGTCGCCGACCTCGCCGACGACAAGGGCAAGGCGCTGGAGAGCGAGCTCGGTGTGCGGTATGTGCCCACCGACGCCACGTCGGAGGAGTCCGTCAACGCGGCGATCGCCGAGGCGGTGTCGCTGGCTCCGTTGCGGATCTCGGTCGACACCCACGGCGGTCCCGCCAGTGGCGGCCGGCTGATCGGCAAGGACGGTTCACCGCTGGACCTCGAGGGCTTCAAGAAGACGATCGAGTTCTATCTGACCGCGGTATTCAACGTGATGCGGCTGGCCGCGGCGGCGATCGCGAAGTCCGAGCCGCTGGAAGAGGGCGCCCGCGGCGCGATCGTGAACACCGCATCGATCGCCGGGTACGAAGGCCAGATCGGCCAGCTCCCCTACTCCGCGGCCAAGGGCGGCGTGCTCGGCATGACGCTGGTGGCCGCCCGCGACTTGTCACCGCTGGGCATCCGCGTCAACACCATCGCCCCCGGCACCATAAACACCCCCGCCTACGGCAAGGCGGCCGACCAGCTCGAGCAGTACTGGGGCCCGCAGGTGCCGTTCCCCAAGCGCATGGGCCGGTCGACGGAGTACGCCCAGCTGGCACAGAGCATCATCGAGAACGACTACCTCAACGGCGAGATCATTCGCCTCGACGGAGCGCTGCGCTTCCCGCCGAAGTGACGCTTGACGGCAAGGTGGCCTTCGTGGCCGGTGCCAGTCGTGGCATCGGCGCGACGATCGCCACCGCGCTCGCCCGTGAAGGCGCTGCTGTCGCGGTCGCAGCTCGTTCCGAGAACGAAGGCAAGGTGCCCGGCACGATTCATACTGTCGCCGAGGCCATTTCGTCGGCGGGAGGACGCGCACTGGCGGTGCCGTGCGATGTCACCAGGGAGGATTCGGTGGAGGCGGCGGTCGCAGCCGCCGTCGGCGAGTTCGGCGGGATCGACATACTGGTCGCCAATGCCGGAGTGTTGTGGCTCGGCCCGATCGAGTCGACGCCCCTCAAGCGCTGGCAGCTGTGCCTCGACGTCAACCTGACCGGTGTCTTCCTGGTCACCAAGGCGGTGATCCCGCATGTGCGGGCGCGAGGCGGCGGCTCGTTGATCGCGATCACCACGACCGGCGTCACGATGACCGACCACGGCGCGAACGCCTACTGGGTCTCCAAGGCCGGCGTCGAGCGCCTCTACCTGGGCCTTGCCGCCGACCTGAAGGCCGACAACATCGCCGTCAACTGCCTGAGCCCGTCGCGGGTGGTGCTCACCGAGGGTTGGCAGGCCGGCGGAGCTGGTATGGAGATTCCAGCCGAGATGGTCGAGCCGCCCGAAGCGATGGCCAACGCGGCTGTCCTTCTGGCACAACAGGATGCCGATGGCGTCACCGGAACCATCCAACGCTCCGAAGCGCTCACCTTCTAACCGCGCATCACCACTTCCCCACTACCGCGAGCGTGCGTGTCTGCGGGCGACACGCCGCGTATTTACCCGACAACACGCACGCTCGCATCCGAATGGGCGCACTCTGAGCGTCAATAGCGCGCCATCGACCGCCGCGAGCGTGCGCAAAATCGTGGTTTTGGGCGGCGTGTCGGCCGCAGACACGCACGTTCGCGGGAGTTAGTTCTTGGCGATCAGGCCGTCCACGATCTTGTTGAAGTCGGTGGTTCCGAAGGACACGTACTCGGCGAGGTTGGCGTAGTCCAGCGATGCCATCACCGCCTTCTCCAACTGAATGTTCATCAACCGCTTGGTGGCCTCGACGGCCTGCTGGGGCAGCGTCAGGAGCTTCTGCGCGCACGCGATCGCCTCGGCCAGCGGATCTTCCACGACATGGTTGGCCAGCCCCAGCTCGACCGCCCGCTGGGCCTTGATCCGCACTCCGGTCAAGGCGAATTCCTTGGCCTGCAGCAGGCTGATCTGCGAACCCCACACCAGCGGGCCACCGTCGGCGGCAACCAGCCCGATCTGCACGTGCGGGTCGGCGAAGTGCGCGGTCTCGGCGATGTAGACGATGTCGGACAGCGCGGCCAGGCTGCAGCCCAGCCCGACGGCCGGGCCGTTCACCGCGGCGATCACCGGGATACGGCAGCGCAGCATGCCGATGACGAGGTCGCGGCCGTGCTTGATCGTCTTCTGCCGCAGCGCCTCGTCGTTGCGAAGCTCGTCGAGGTAGTTGAAGTCGCCGCCGGCCGAGAACGCCCGGCCCGCACCGGTGATGACTGCCGCGCGTGCACCGGTGTCCTCGTTTAGCGCCTCCCAGATCTTGGCCAGCCCCACATGCAGGTTGTCGTTGACCGCGTTGAGCGCGTCGGGCCGGTTGAGCGTGATGATGCGCAGCGCACCGTCGGCCTTGACGTCGATTTCGTCTGGCATGTCGTACATTTCAGACTCCTAATCCGAGGATGCGCGAAGCGATGATGTTCTTCTGAATCTGGCTAGTACCGCCCATGACGCTCTGCGCACGGCTGTACATGTAGGCGCCGAGCAACTCCGGGTCGCTTGTGCCGACGGTGGCCAGCACGGCGTGGCCGACCGACTGCTCCACCCACGTCATCAACAGCTTGTCGAGCGACCCCTGCGGGCCGTGGGTGAGGCCGTCGAGCTGCTCGGACAGCCGCCTGCGCACGTGCAACCGCAGCATCTCTGTCTGCACCCACGCCCATGACAGCTCTTCGGGCGCTGGTCCGTCGGTGCGGGAAGCCAACTGGCGCACCAGCTTTCCGTAACGGGCCGAGAACCCCAGGGTGGACGGCTCGCGTTCGTGGCTGACGACCGTCATCGCGAGCTTCCAGCCCTCTCCCGGCGCGCCGACCATGTTGTCGGCCGGAACCCTGGCGCCGTCGAACAGCACTTGGCCGAACTCCTTGGTCACACCGCTGATCATCTTCAGCGGGCGCTGCTCGATCCCGGGCTGGTGCATGTCGACGATGAACGCCGAGATGCCCTTGTGCCTGGGCACGTCCTTGTCGGTGCGGGCCAGCACCAGGCACCAGTCGGCGACGTCGGAGTAGCTCGTCCAGACCTTGTGCCCATTGATGACGTACTCGTCACCCTGACGGGTCGCCGTGGTGGTCAGCGAGGCGAGGTCCGACCCGGCACCGGGCTCGGAGAAGCCCTGGCACCAGCGCTGGGTCCCGTTGATCATTCCGGGCAGGAACCGCTGCCGCAGTTCCTCGTCTCCGTGATGGCTCAGCCCGACGACGAGATACCCCAAGCTGGGTCGCGCCGGCGCTCCTGCCTTCGCGATCTCCTCGTCGACGATGACGTCGTACACCGGCGGAAGATCCTGACCCCCATACGCCTTGGGCCACGACGTGCCGAAGAAACCGGCCTCGTACAACGCGACGTGCCAGTCACCGGCTTTGGCCCAGTAGTCGTCGCCCGAGGTGGGGAATTTCCCCTTCTGTTCCACGAGCCAGGTGCGCAGCCGCTCCCGGAAGGCAGCTTCCTCCGGCGAATCACGAAAATCCAATGGACACCTCCGACAGCTTCACGGGCCACATCTCGCTGGCCGCCAGCACCCGGCGCAGGTACACGTGCGCGAGACATTCCCAGGTGTTACCGATGCCGCCGTGCACCTGGATCGACGTCTCACAGACCGTCATGGCCGCACGCGCACAGTAGATCTTGGCCACCCGCGCCGCTTCGATGGCTTCGGCCACGGGTAATTCGTCAACGGCCCACGCGGCATGGCGCACCACGCTGATCGAACCTTCGATCAGCGCCAGGCTCTCGGCGAGCAGATGCGCGACGGCCTGATACGACCCGATCGTCGCGCCGTACTGTTCGCGAACCTTGGCGTACTCGCAGGCGAGCGCATGCGTACCGCGGGCGGCGCCGACGAGGTCGGCACAGGTTACCGTCAGCGCCAGCGCCCGCCAGCGTCCCCTGTCCTCGTCGCCGAGCTCATCCAGCTCGGCTGGCGACTCGGCCACTCCCGCAACGCTATTCGTCAGATCGACCGACTCGCCCTCAGTACCCGCCACCGACGGCTCGCGGCCGAGCCGCTGCCCGAGGTCGTCGACGAGAACGGGCCCGAGGAACGGGACGTCGACCAGTCCCCTTGCGAACTCCTCGGCGACGATGGCCACCTCGACGCCGGAGGCTCCGTCGCTGCGCAGGGTCCGAAAGCCCGTCCCGTCGATCGCCTTCTCCAGCCGCGCCACGCGGTTGTCGTCGTCCAACGCGGCGACCGACCCTGGACCGAGGTCGTCGGCCAATTCGGCTGCGGCGTCTCGCAACTGCCGTTGCTCAGCTGTCAGACGAACGTCCACACCGCTCCTTCAGCACTCGGCGCAATACCTTTCCAGAAGGCAATCGCGGAATCTCGGGAACCACCACCACGCGGCTCAGTTGTTTGTACGACGCGAGCCGGCCGGCGACGAGGGCGACCAGCTCGTCGGGATCCACCGAACCATGCATCGCCACCGCGGCCACGATTGCTTCCCCGTCGGCCTCATCGTCGACGCCGAAAACCGCACAGTCGTCGACCAGAGGATGGCCGTGCAGCACGGCCTCGATCTCGGCGGGGGCGACCTGAAATCCGCGTACCTTGATCATCTCCTTGGCGCGGTCGGTGATGTGCAGCCAGCCGTCGGCGTCGAGGTATCCGACGTCTCCGGTCCGATACCAGCCGTCCGAAAACGCCTGTGCTGTCGCCTCATCGGGCAGATAGCCAGCCATCACCGAGTCCGAACGGGCCGCAATCTCACCGACCTCGCCCGGACCTGCCTGCGTGCCGTCCACCAACGAAACCACCCGCAGCTCGACCCCTGGCACCGCGCGTCCTACGGTGTCCAGCCGCGCCCCTTCGAGAGAATTGCACGTGAGCACGGGCAGCTCACTGGTGCCGTACGCGGTCACCCAGTTCGCCCCGACCCTGTCGGCGACCGCCTCGGCGACACTCTGCGTGACCGGCGTGGCACACCACATGATGTACCGAAGCGACGACAGATCGTAGGAATCAAGCTTCGGATGGGCGGCCAGCGCCAGTGCGATCGGGGCTACGGCCATTTCGATGGTGATCCGGTCGGCCTCGATGTGGTGCAGCATCTGGTCGATGTCGAAGCGCCGGTGCAGCCGGATCCACGCGCCGGTCTCGAGCGCCATCACGATGTTGAGCAGACCGAGAATGTGCGACGGCGGCGTCACGATCTGCATGCGGTCCGCCGACGTCAGTCCGAGCGCGTCACGCCACTGCCGCACGGCCACGGCGAACGCGGCGTGGGTGTGACGGACGGCCTTGGGCATGCCGGTCGTTCCGGAACTGAACACGAACAGCGCGTCGGACTCCGGCTCCGGCGCATCGAACTCGCGACGCCCGGGAGTGATCGGGTCGTCCAGGGACAGCATCTGCATCATGGCCGCGAGCACCGGATGGTCCCCGACGGCGTGCGTGGGCTTGGTTAGCGCAAGGGCGTGCCTGACCTCGGTCTCCCGCCAGGCGGGGCTGAGCAGGACCGCAGCGGCTCCCAGCCGCCAGATCGCCCGCAGTGCGACGACGAATTCGGGGCGGTTCGACGACATCAGTGCCACCCGGTCCCCCGCACGCACGCCGCGGTGCTCCAGGGTGGTCGCCATGCCGTTTGCGAAGGCGTCTAGCTGGGCAAGGCTGTATTCGCGGTCGTCGAAGGCGAGGGCGGCCGGCTCGCTCATGTCAGCTCACCCACCCCTTCCAGCCGTTGCACGACGCACCGAGAACATATTATCCTAGAGCGAGAATAGTATTCTCGTATAAACAGAATCTCAATGGCGTGAGGAGTCGTCGGATGACCGTCGAGGGGACCGTGACGATCCTGCTCGACCGGAAAAAGGCCTCTGTGCCGCGCGCCGAGAACGAGACCCTGCTGGAGAGCGCCCGACGGGCGGGTCTGTCTCCGCCGTTCAGTTGCGAGGCGGGTAACTGCGGCACCTGCATGGCCCGGCTGACCGAGGGCAAGGCGACCATGCGGGTCAACGACGCATTGGACGACGACGAGGTGGCTGAGGGGTACATCCTCACCTGTCAGGCCGTGCCGGACACGCCGTCGGTCACGGTCGAGTACGACTGAACCGCACCGTGCTCGTCCAGACCGGGAGGCGGCCGGTAGTCGGGCTGGTAGCCCGAGACGTGTATCGGGCTACCCACCAACCGATAGTCCCCCGCCGTCACGACGACCTCGGGCGTGGCATCCAGCGCCTCGGGCAGAGTGCGCACCGCTGCGGCCGGGATCCCGAGCGGACGCAGCCGCGCCTCCCAGCTCTTCGCGCTGTCGGTGGCCAGCGCCGCGGCGACGACGGCGAGCACCTCAACGCGTTGCACGGCGCGCTCGGCCATTGTCGGAAAGCCCGTGATGCCGGCCTCCGCGGCGAACGAGCGCCAAAACGCGTCGTGGGTGATAAACAGTGCAAGGTAGCCATCGGCCGTTGAGAATAGCTGCGCCGGAACGTAATACGAGTGTGCGCCGAACGGATGCCGATGCGGCTCGACCGCGTCGTTGAGGTAGGCCGAGGCACGATAGTTCAACTGCGACAGCACCACATCGCGAAGCGACACATCGACCTGCCCACCCCGGCCCGATACCACCTGGGCCAGCAGGCCCAGCGCCGCAGCAAGTCCGGTGGAGTTGTCGGCCGCGGAGTACCCGGGCAAGGTGGGCGGGCCGTCGGGATCACCGGTCATCGCCGCCACCCCGGTCGCCGCCTGGATCACATAGTCGAACGCCGGGTCGTCGCCCCCGTCCATCCCGAAACCGGTCAAGGCGACGCAGACGATCTTCTCGTTGTAGCGCCGCAGGTCTTCGTAGGTCAGGCCGAGCCTGCGGATCGCCGAGGGCTTCATATTGACCAGCAGCGCATGGGATTTCGCGACGAGCTCGCCCAGCCGGTGTCGGCCGGCCTCCGACCTGAGGTCCAAGCAGACGCTCTGCTTGTTGCGGTTGATGCTCGCGAAGTAGCTGTCGCTGACCTGTCGGGAGATCTCACCCCCCGGCGGCTCGATCTTGATGACCTCGGCTCCGAGGTCGGCGAGCAGCATCGTGGCGTACGGGCCGGCGAGCATGACGCCGACCTCGAGAATGCGGATGCCCGTCAGCGGTCCCGGCGAGCTCACCGAACGGCCTTGGCCAGCTCCGCGATCACCTCGCGGGTGCGGTACTTCGACGCGATCAGCTCGTCGCGGTTGTCCCCGATCGGCAGTAGCCGCACCGAGAGATCGGTGACACCTGCATCGGCGAACTGATTGAACCGCGCCAGGATCGCTTCCTCGTCACCCGCCGCGCAGAGGTCACCGACGTCGCGAGCATCACCGCGGTCGAGCAGCCGTTGGTAGTTCGGGGACGTCTCGGCCTCGGCGAGAATTCGATTGGCCCGGTCCTTGGCCGCGTCGATCTCCGAGTTGGCGCACAGACAGACCGGGATGCCGGCGACGATGCGCGGAGCGGGTCGGCCCGCCTCGGCGGCGGCCTTGTTGATCTTCGGTGCGATGTGATCACCGATGGCCTTCTCGTCGGCCATCCACAACACCGTGCCGTCGGCGCGCTCGCCCGCGATCTGCAGCATCACCGGGCCGAGCGCGGCCACCAGCACCGGCATCGGCGTTTCGGCGCCCAGCACGGTCGGGTTGTGCACGGTGAACGAGTCGTTCTGCACGTCGACCGGCCCGGGACCGGCGATCGCGGCGTTCAGCACCTCGAGGTAGTCGCGGGTATAGGCCGCGGGCTTGTCGTAGGTGAGGCCGAGCATGTCGCGCACGATCCAGTGGTGCGACGGACCGACGCCGAGCGCCAACCGTCCCGACGCCATCGCGTGTACCGAAAGCGCTTGGCGGGCAAGCGCGATCGGATGCTGTGCCTGCAATGGAACCACGGCAGTACCCAACTCGATACGGGAGGTGTGCGCGGCCATCAGCGCCACCATGGTCAGCGCGTCGAAGTCGTCGGGCACCTGCGGCATCCATGCAGTGTCCAGCCCCGCGGCCTCGGCCCATTCGATGTCGGACACCAGCTTGGTGACCTTGCGCGCCATGTCGCCGCGCTCGGCCCCGATCATCACGCCGAGGCGCATCAGTCAGCCACCTTCTCTGAAGTCTGCGACGTCAAGGCGCGCACGTCGCGAACGAGGACGTCCAACGGGGTTCCGGTCGGAAAGACCGCCGCGGCACCGGCGGACAGCAACTTGGGCACGTCGGCCTCTGGGATGGTGCCGCCGACCACCACGGCGATGTCGCCTGCGTCGGCGGCGCGCAGCGCCTCGACCGTGCGTGTGGTCAGCGCGACGTGCGCACCCGACAGAATGCTCAGCCCGACGAGCGCCACGTCTTCCTGCAGCGCGATCGACACGATGTCCTCGATGCGCTGACGGATTCCGGTGTAGATGACCTCGAACCCGGCGTCGCGCAGTGTTCGGGCGACGATCTTGGCGCCACGGTCATGGCCGTCCAGACCCGGTTTCGCGACGAGCACTCGAGTAGCCACTAGAAGACCACCGGTTGTTGGAACTCGCCCCACACCGCTTTCAGCGCGTTGACCATCTCCCCCACCGTGCAGTAGTTGTTGGCGCAGTCGATCAGATGGTGCATCAGGTTGTCCTCACCCTCGGCCGCGCGAGAGAGCGCCGCCAGGCTGGCCGCCACCGCGCCGGCGTCGCGATCGGATTTCACCTTCGACAGCCGCTTGAGTTGGACGTCGCGCCCCTCGGCGTCGAGCTCGTACATCGACACGTCCGGCGGCGGCTCGTCGGAGACGAACTTGTTGACGCCGATGACCGGCCGGGCGCCGGACTCGACCTCCTGATGGATCTTGAACGCCTCGTCGGCGATGAGCCCCTGCAGGTAGCCGTCCTCGATGGCGCGCACCATGCCGCCATGGGCCTCGAGATCACCCATGATCTCGATGATCTTCTCCTCGGTCGCGTCGGTGAGCGCCTCGACGAAATAGGAGCCGCCGAGCGGGTCGGCGACCGCTGCCACCCCGGTTTCGTACGCGAGAATCTGCTGGGTGCGCAGCGCCAGCGTCGCAGACTCCTCGCTGGGCAGCGCGAACGGCTCGTCCCAGGCGGCGGTGAACATCGACTGGACCCCGCCAAGCACCGACGCCATGGCCTCGTAGGCGACGCGCACGACGTTGTTCCGCGCCTGCGGCCCGTACAGCGAGGCGCCGCCGGACACGCAGCCGAAGCGGAACATGGACGCCTTGTCGTTGGTGGCGCCGTAGCGCTCGCGCACGATCGTCGCCCAGCGCCGCCTGCCCGCGCGGTACTTCGCGATCTCCTCGAAGAAATCGCCGTGCGTGTAGAAGAAGAACGAGATCTGCGGCGCGAACTTGTCGATGGTCATCCGGCCGCGCTCGACGACCGTGTCGCAGTACGTGACACCGTCTGCGAGGGTGAACGCCATCTCCTGCACGGCGTTGGCCCCGGCGTCGCGGAAGTGTGCGCCCGCCACCGAGATCGCGTTGAACCGCGGCACCTCGGCGGCACAGAACTCGATGGTGTCGGCGATCAGCCGCAGCGACGGCTCGGGCGGCCAGATCCAGGTGCCGCGGGACGCGTACTCCTTGAGGATGTCGTTCTGGATAGTGCCGGTGAGCTTCTCGCGCGGCACACCCTTCTTCTCCGCGGCCGCAACATAGAAGGCCAGCAGGATCGCGGCCGTGCCATTGATCGTGAAGCTGGTGCTGATCGCTTCCAGCGGGATGCCGTCGAAGAGGATCTCGGCGTCGGCGAGCGTGTCGACCGCGACGCCGACGCGGCCCACCTCCTCGCTGACCTCGGGATCGTCGGAGTCGAAGCCGCACTGCGTCGGCAGGTCGAGGGCCACCGACAACCCCGTTCCGCCCTGGTCCAGCAGATAGCGGTAGCGGCGGTTGGACTCCTCAGCGGTGCCGAAGCCCGAGTACTGGCGGAAGGTCCACAGCTTGCCGCGGTATCCGCTCGCGAAGTTGCCACGGGTGAACGGATAGGTGCCAGGAGCAGGCGGTTCACCCGGCCGGTCGGCCGGTCCGTAAACGGGCTCCAGCGGGATGCCGGAGGGGGTCTGAACTGGGTCGCTCATCAATGGATAACGTACTTGCAAAAAATGAGAATGCCAATACCGCATGCCGGAAATGCGCACGGAGCAAGGCCCACTGCAGTGAGTCCTGGACACTGGGCGAATACCCGGTACACAGTGGATATGACACTTGCCTAAAATGAGAACGCCAATACCGATTTGTTAGGATAGGGGACCTTCGGAGGAGGCTCATGTCCAGCCAGACCCACAAGTCGTTCGCCGACCGCACCCTCGTCGTCTCCGGCGCCAGCCGCGGCATCGGGCTGGCGATCGCGATCGGCGCGGCCAGGCGGGGTGGGAACGTCGTGCTGCTGGCCAAGACGGGCGAGCCGCACCCGAAGCTCCCCGGCACCGTGCACACCGCCGTCGCGGATATCGAAGCCGCGGGTGGCAAGGGCGTCGCGGTGGTGGGTGATGTCCGCAACGAGGACGACGTGCAGCGCGCCGTCGACACCGCGGTGGAACACTTCGGCGGGGTGGACATCTGCGTCAACAACGCCAGCGCGATCGCCACCGAACCCACCGAGCAGCTCGCGGCCAAGAAGTTCGACCTGATGATGGACATCAACGTCCGGGGCACCTTCCTGCTGACCAGGGCGTGTCTGCCGCATCTGCGCAAGTCGCCCGACGCCCACGTGCTGACGCTGGCGCCGCCGATGAACATGAACCCGCACTGGCTGGGCGCGCACCCGTCCTACACGCTGTCCAAGTACGGGATGACGCTGCTGTCACTTGGCTGGGCTGCCGAGTATGCGGACGCGGGCATCGGCTTCGCCTGCCTGTGGCCCGAGACCTACATCGCCACCGCGGCGGTGGCGAACTCGCCCAATGCCAAGGCGATGCTCGCGAGGTCGCGCAGCCCGGAGATCATGAGCGACGCCGCCGTTGAAGATCCTGTCCCGGCCGCCGGCCGACGTGAACGGTCGGTGCTACATCGATTCCAAGCTGCTCGCCGAGGCCGGCGTGACGGATCTGTCCCCCTATGGCGGCGGCGACGACCCCATAGTTGATATCTTCGTCGACAAACCATGAGCATCTCTTTGCTGCTCGAGATGGCTGCCTCGAGCGATCCGGACCGGACGGCAGTGGTCTCCGGCGATATACGACTGACCACAAGCGAACTCGGCGCGCTTGCGGACGGCGGTGCCGCTGTCATCGCCGCGTCCGGCGCGGGCCACGTCGCCTACGTCGGCGCCGGCGGTGTCATGCTGCCGCTTTTGCTCTTTTCCTCGGCGAGGGCTTCGGTAGCGGTCACGCCGCTGAACTACCGGCTCAGCGCCGACGGGCTGCGCGAGCTGATCGACAGGCTGCCCACCCCCCTGGTCATCGCCGACGCCGAATACGCCGACGTGGTCGCGGGCGTCGGCAAGCAGGTGATGACCTCCGAGGAGTTCGTCGCCGCCGCCCGCTCCGCCGAGCCGGTCGCCGAGTTTCCCGACCCCGACGATGTCGCGGTCGTGCTGTTCACCTCGGGCACCACGTCGCGACCCAAGGCCGTCGAGCTGACGCACAACAACCTGACGAGTTACGTGACCGGCACCGTGGAGTTCGCGTCGGCGTCACCCGAGGACGCCGCGTTGATCTGTGTGCCGCCGTATCACATCGCCGGTGTGGGTGCCGCCTTGTCGAATCTCTATGCGGGCCGAAAGATGGTGTACCTGAGCAAGTTCGACCCGCAGGAGTGGATCAGCCTGGTGACCGGCGAGGGCATCACCACCGCGACCGTGGTCCCCACGATGCTCGACCGGATAGTTTCTGCGCTCGAACGCACGCCCTCGGAGCTGGTGACGCTTCGCAACCTCGCGTACGGCGGATCCAAGGTTCCGCTTCCGCTCGTCCGCAAGGCACTGGAACTGCTTCCCGGCGTCGGGTTCGTGAATGCGTACGGCCTGACCGAGACGAGCTCGACGATCGCGGTGCTCACCCCGGACGACCACCGTGACGCGCTCGGGTCTTCGGACTCGGCGGTCGCCCGCAGGCTCGGCTCGGTCGGCCAGCCGGTCCCCGGCATCGAGGTGCAGATCCGCGCCGACGACGGCACCGTTCTCGGTGCGGGAGAGACCGGCGAACTGTTCGTGCGCGGAGACCAGGTGTCGGGCCGCTATGCCGAGATCGGCTCGGTCCTCGACGCCGAGGGCTGGTTCCCGACCAAAGACGTTGCCATGCTTGACGAGAACGGATACCTGTTCATCGGCGGCCGGTCCGACGACACGATCATCCGCGGCGGCGAGAACATCGCGCCAGCCGAGATCGAAGACGTCCTCGTCGAGCATCCCCATGTACACGCCTGCGCTGTCGTCGGCTCGGAGGACCCGGAGTGGGGCCAGATCATCGTCGCGGTCGTGGTGCCCGGCGAGGGTGCCAACCCCGATCCCAACGAACTCCGCGAGCATGTCCGCAAGAGCCTGCGCGGATCCAGAACGCCCGACCTCGTGGTATTCCGGGAGGAACTGCCGACCACCGCGACCGGCAAGGTGCTGCGCCGCGAGCTGGTCGACGAACTATCAAGGAGCAGAACATGATCAAGAACGGCACGCGTCTGCAGAGCCAGGTGTGCGACACCCAGGTGATCGTCGTCAGGACCTCCGACAGCCTCGACGACCTGCGCGCCGGCGGCGCGCCCATGGTGCCGATAGGCAGCCTAGAGGATTCAGAGAAGGCCGCCGACGCGACGCTGGACCCGGCGCTGTCCGACGGGAACCTGATGGGCAAGCGCTACGTCGACGAGAGCGGCGCCGAGGTGCTGGTGACCAAGGCCGGTGCGGGCACGTTGTCCGTCGGCGCAACGCCGTTGACGGTGAAGGAAGCCAAACCGCTTCCTGCCAGCGACTGAGCCAGGTGGCGTCGGCCTGCCGACTAGTTAGTCGTTGAAAGTTAGTTAACCGGCGCAACCGGGCATCCTCCCCCAATGGGTGGGCACGGCACGCTGACCGCGGAGGTTTCGGAGTCCGATCTGGCCGGTGCCCGCGCCCGCATCCGCATCGGCGCGCACACCGGACCGACCAGTGGGCTCGCCCCCGGATTCGCCCAGGCCAACCTCGTCGATGCTGCCCGCGAAGAATGCGCTCGATTTCCTGCGCTTCTGCGTGCGGAATCCGAAGCCGTGTCCGCTGCTCGAGGTCACCGACACCGGATCACCGAATCCGACAGTGTTCTCGCGCGACGCCGACCTACGCACCGATCTACCGCGCTACCGCGTCTTCGAAGACGGTTCGCTGGTCGACGAGCCGACGGACGTGACGCGGCACTGGCGCGACGACTTGGTCAGCTTTCTCCTGGGCTGCTCGTTCACATTCGAGTGGGCGCTCGCTGCTGCCGGTCTGCCGATAGCACATCAGCAACAGGGCGTCAACGTTCCGATGTACATCACCGATCGCCGCTGCGTCGGCGCAGGTCCATTCGAGGGTCCGTTGGTGGTGTCGATGCGACCCTTCGCGCCGGACACCATCGCGCGAGCCGTCGAGATCTCGTCCCGCTTCCCTGCGATGCACGGCAGACCCGTCCACATCGGGGATCCCGCAGCCCTTGGCATCACGGATCTCGGGGAACCCGACTTCGGTGATCCGGTGGCGGTCGCGCCCGGCGAAGTGCCGGTGTTCTGGGCATGTGGGGTGACGCCACAGGTCGTCGTCATCGAGGCCAGGCCGTCGCTGGCCATATTCCACGCGCCAGGCCACATGTTCGTCACCGATCGACCGCACGCCCAATTCGACTCCGAGGAGGCGCCATGACCGTCCATGATGAGCAGGTCTCGCGACGGCAGCCCGACACGTCGGCCGTGCGAATGGCAGTGACAGGGCGCCGCGATCGGCAACACGGTCGAGTGGTTCGACTTCGCGATCTACAGCGTGCTGGCCACCTTCATCGCCGACAAATTCTTCCCGTCCGGCAACGACACCGTCGCGCTGCTCAACACCTTCGCGATCTTCGCCGCGGCGTTCTTCATGCGACCCGATCGGCGGCTTCTTCTTCGGACCGCTCGCGGATCGAATCGGCAGACAGCGCGTGCTGGCGATCGTGATTCTGTTGATGTCGGCGTCGACATTCGCCATCGGTCTCGTGCCAAGCTACGACAGCATCGGTGTGGCCGCCCCACTGATACTTCTGCTTCTCCGTTGCCTGCAAGGCTTTTCGGCGGGCGGCGAATACGGTAGCGGTGCGTGCTATCTGGCCGAGTATGCGCCGGATAAGCACCGCGGCTTCGTCGTCTCGTTCCTGGTGTGGTCGGTCGTCGTGGGCTTCCTGCTCGGCTCGATCACCGTCACTGTGCTGCAGGCGATTCTCTCCGAGGACTCGATGAGCGCGTACGGGTGGCGCATTCCGTTCCTGCTGGCTGGTGTGCTCGGCAGCGTCGGGCTCTACATCCGGCTGCGCCTGCGCGACACCCCTGAATTCGAGGAGCTTCGCGACGAAGGTGAGATTTCAGAGTCGCCGCTCAAGGAGGCACTCACCACGTCGTGGCGGCCCATCCTCCAGATCTTCGGGCTGGTGGTGATTCACAACGTCGGCTTCTACACGGTGTTCACCTTCCTGCCGAGCTACTTCACCAAGACACTGGGCTTCACCAAGATGGATGCCTTCGTCTCGATCACCGTCGCCAGCGTCGTGGCGCTGGTCCTCATCCCGCCGCTCGGCGCCCTATCCGACCGAATCGGGCGCAAACCGCTGCTGATCGCCGGCGCGGTGGGATTCATCGTGTTTGCGTATCCCCTTTTCCTGCTGCTGAATTCCGGCTCACTGGCCGCGGCGATCGCCGGGCACGCAGGCCTGGCCGCGGTCGAGGCGGTCTTCGTGTCGGCATCGCTGGCCGCAGCGGCGGAGTTGTTCGCCACCAGGGTGCGCTCAGGCGCCTACTCCATCGGCTACAACATGTCGGTCGCGATCTTTGGCGGCACGGCACCGTATGTCGCGACCTGGCTGACCGACCGCACGGGCAATCCGCTCGCGCCTGCGTACTACGTGATCATCGCGGCGGTCGTCTCACTCGCAACGGTGATGACGATGCGCGAAACCGCGGCACGCCCACTCCGCAAGCTCGTTTCGGAGAAGCTCTAGTCGCCCCACATCAGGCCGCGGATGATCGCGGATTGCGGGATGTCCTCCACTGCGATCAATCCTTGTGGAGCGCGGCAAATCCAGTCGATCGCGTTGACCACCCGGGCCGCGGTGGAGACGCATCCCGCCTCGGTGACGTCGAGCAGCGGGTCGGAGACGTGTGTATTCAGCTCGACGCGTGGGTCCCCCTCGACCACGACGCGGTGGACACCCGTCTTGCCGTCGGGCGGATACTCCCAGTCGGGCGCCGAGGCCGGGGTGAGGCGCGTGATGTGTTCCATGGTGATCACCGGAACCCCGTTGCGCACTCCCTCGACCGCGAAGCGGACCGCGGCCATCTGGCCGGGCTCGACCGTCGCCATCTTGCACTCGATCCGTTGGTCGGCATACCACGGCTCTATGCGTTGCCGAACCTCGTCGAGTTCCACGCCGAGTTGGTCGGCGAGATTGCGCACCGGACCGCCCCACATCGTCGTGAGGACGCCCGGCAGGAAGAGCATCGGCGGGTCCTCATCGGCACTCATCCCGAAACCCATCGACTTGCCGGTGAACTCGTAGTCGTCGTAGTTGGCGTAGTCGAAGATCTCCTGGACGGTAACTGACGTGGCGCGGGTGACCAGACTCAGTGCGGAGTGGACCTCGGTGTCGCCCGAGTAGCCGGGGTCGATGCCGTTCACATACAGCGACGCGTTGCCCGCCTGGCAGGCCTTCTCAAGTGGCTCCCGCAACCAGTCGTCCGCCTGGCTGGGCGTCACCAGCCACACCATCGACGTCGCCGCGACGTTGATGCCCGCGGCGAGGAACTTCGACATCTGCTCGAGAGCTTCCATCGGCCGTGTCTCACCCTGCGCGGTGTAGACGACGCAATCCGGCTTTAGCGCAATGAGTGCGTCGATGTCGTCGGTCGCGAATGATGCCGGTCGGCTCTGTCAGCCCACATAGCTCGGACGCGTCTCGCCCGATCTTGTTCGGACTGGCGGCGTGCACACCCACCAGCTCCAGGTCGGGGCGTCCGATGATGGCGCGAAGCGAATGCTGGCCGACGTTGCCGGTGGAAAACTGGACTACTCTTCGCATTTCAACGTCCGTTCTCGCTCAGTAGTCGGGAATCGGCAGCGGCGAGTTGTTCGAGTCGATTCCGCCGTCGACGTGGAATATCGCGTTGGTGGCATAGCAGTCTTTGGTCGAAAGATAAACGCAAAGCCGCCCGAGGTCTTCCACATTGCCGAGCCGATGCAGCGGAGTGGTCTCCTCCATCTTTTCGCGTGATCCCGGCATCAGGTCAAGGCTTCCCTGCAGACCATCGGTCGCAAAGGAGCCAAGGGCGATGGCGTTGACCCGGATCTTGGGTGCGAGTTCCTGCGCCATGGCCCTGGTCAGCGCTTCCAGTCCGCCCTTGGCGACGCAGTAGGCCGTCAACGCGCGGATTCCAAAACGGGCTGAGCCTGAGGAGATGTTCACGATGGAGCCGTGTCCCGCCTCGATCATGTGCGGGGCGGCGAGTTGACTCATGATGAAGGCGGACGTCACACACCAGTCGAAGGTATGCCGGAAGTCCTCGTCAGTGATGTCGAGAAACCGTGCGTAGGTGGAACCGCCGACATTGTTGACGAGAATGTCGATGCGGCCGAAACGCTCCATCGCTGTGTTGACGACGCGCTCGCCGTCAGGACGGCTCATCGCATCGGCGACGAGCGCCAGCCCCTTACCGCCCGCGGTCTCGATATCTGCGATGGTGTTTTCGATATCCGATTGCGTACGCGCAGTGCCGACGACCGTCGCGCCGGCCTCCGCCAGGACGCGCGCGATGCCCTGGCCGACGCCTTTCCCAGCGCCGGTGACGATTGCGACCTGGCCGTCCAGCTTGAACTGCTCCAGTGCCATACAAGCTCCTCCAGATCAGCGGTGACGTGATTCGCCATGTCATCTAACGACGATTATTGACTGAAGTCAACGATGTTGTTCTTGGTCACGACGGCGGCTTCTCCAAGCGGACAAGAGTGTTCGCTTGAGTCAACATTCGGTGAAGGCGCCACAGTGTTGACTATGGTCAGCCGAAGCTGGGCGCCCGACGGTATCGTGGGCAGAATGAACCGTGTCCACCATGTGAGCTGGTGTCTGGAACCCGAGAACATGGACGCAGCCAAGGAGATGTGGGAGCAGCGGCTCGGCGTCGAGCTCATCGACTTCGTTCTCGAGGCCGACGGTCTGCGCGTGCTGCTCGCCTGGGATGCCGGGGTGGAGCTCATCTCGCCACACGGAATACCCGGGCCCGCTGGCAAAATGGCCCGGACGCATCTCGATGAGCGCGGTGAGGGCGTATACGCGGCGGTCCTATTGACCGACGACTTCGAATCGGCCGAAACAGGAATGAAGGCGGTCGGCTCCAGGCTCGTGCATCCGGAGGAGGCTGTCATAGAAGGTGTCCCGCTGCCGAACGGTGTCAACACGGGGGACGGCGATTCAGTCGATGGTGCGCCGGGCTTCGAACTGACGGGCGGGCTGTTCGACGAGGTTCACGGGATGCGCTTGGCGTTCCAGCAGTTCCGGCCGCTGGGCTGGTGACAGAGACATGGCAGTGGTGGACAAGCCGACGGCCCGCGAGGCCAAGCGGTTGCGAACCAGGGAACGTCTGATGGGCGCGGCGATCGCGGAGTTCAAGCGGTCGGGAATGGCGGATGCCGATGTCGGAGCAATAGTGGCGGCCGCCGGCGTGGCACACGGCACCTTCTTCTTCCATTTTCCGACCAAGGAGCATGTGCTTCTGGAGTTGGAGCATCGCGAAGAGGAGCGCATCGCGAAACAGCTCGGCCGTTATCTCGATTCGGGACACGACCTTGCTTCCGTGTTGAACGAGGCAGTGCGACTGGTGGTCGGACTGGAGCGTCGCTTAGGCGATTCACTTTTCAAAGACTTTCTGGCACTTCATTTTTCCCAAACCCGACCTCCTGCCGAGGATGGCAAGGATCACCCAGTCATTGTGTTGGTCGCAGAAGAGATCGAGCGTGCGCAACGGGACGGTCGGGTGGATCCCGAGGTCAAGCCCATGAACAGCGCGGTGTTCTTCCTCCTGGGTCTCTACGCGCTGTTGACCACCACCAACGCCTGGCCGATGCGTGACGCCATGCTCGCCGACTATGTGGCGAGGGCAAATCGCAGCCTGGAGGCTCGGCCATGAACCTGCCCACGATCAAACTTCGCCGAACAGGCGGTCGCGGCAAGGCCGACACCGCACCAACATCGGACGGCATTCGCGACGGGCTGGGCTTCGACGACCACATGGAGAAGTCTCGGCTCGCGCAGAAGCAGGCCGACAAGTGGCTGATCTCGGGCAGCTTGCTTATTGGCACGGCTGCCCTCGGTGTCTTCGGACTTCCCCTCTTCCTTCGCGGAGTGTGGCTGCAGCGGCGCGCGCAGCGCGACGGGCTGTCGGTGCGACCCATGATCGTCACGCTGATCGGCTACCTGGTCATCATCGACGCGGCGATAAACACGGTGGGCTGGGCGCTGGACCTCGTCGCCGGCCACACCATCCTGGCGCGAATTCTCTTGAACGGGTGGGGCGCCATGTTCGACGCCGGATATTTCTGGCACTTCAACGAGCTGTGGCTCGGCGGCGCCGCGGGGCCGGGTGAGAAGGCCCTGGAGGTGGGCTTGATCTTGACGGTGTTCACGATGCGAATTGCCGCGGCGATCGGGTTCCTGCAGATGAAGCGCTGGGGCCACCAATGGATGATCGTCACCTGCTGGATGGGCGTCGTGATCTGGGTCGTTTATGTGTTCAACATGACGATGTTCGCGGACGTTCGCTATGCCGGTGTGGTGTTCCCCGTCATCGGCTGGTGGCTCTACGACATCTTCTACATCACCCCGTTCCTCGCGATTCCCTATCTACACACGGTCAACCGCGAGATCTTCTCCGACTAAGAACCTCAGAAGGCGCTGCTCATCGCGCGGCCGGCTGCTGCGCACCAATGATCCCGAGCCTCTCAAATGTGTCTCGGACGCCGTCCTTCCAGTGCACCGCGCACTTACCGATCAGCTGCTCGCGGCGGGTGTTGTCGGATGCGAAAGAGTCGAAGCTGATCGGACCTTCGACGAAGTCAGGCGTGACGCCGGTGAGTTCAGCCACGTAGTCGGCCATTTCGCGGTCCGATACCTGATCATTCCCAGCCCAGTTCACAATCGTCGTCGGGACCGAGGCGACCTCGAGAAGCAAATGCGCTTGTGTGCCGATGTCCACTCCGCCGATCGGCGAACTCACATTGCTGTAGCCGACTGGGGCGAGCCACGGTCGCCCTTCCTTGAACGTGTTGTACTGCATGACGGGCAACCCGCCGTGGCCGGTCCAGCTATAGCCGACATTCATGCGGGCGATGGTTGTGGGCAGTTCGAGCATCCGGGCGGCCGCACGAACCGCGCCCTCGGACGTGATCTTGATAACCGGGTACACCTCTGCGTAGCTGGCAAGTCCGCCAAGAGGGTCTGTCTCGGCATACGCATGGTGCGGATGATCCTCGTGCCGCTTGTAAACGCAAGAACTCGAGACATGCAGGAAGGCCTCCGCTTTTCGGCAGTGCTGCATCAGGAGGGCCGATGCCTCGGCATTGTTGGTGATCGACTCGTCATAGTCGGGGCTCACGTGCAGCGCCGAGTGCACCACATGGGTGAAGTCGTCGGGCAACATCGAGGCGTCACCCGAATCCATGTCCCATAGGCAGGTTTTGACGCCTCTCGCCTCGAGTTCTGCCTTGCGTTTCGGATCGCTGAACCGTGCCGCACACCACACCTCGTTGTCCTCGGCGAAGTTCTCGGCGATGGGGCCGGCGATCTGCCCGGTCGCTCCGGTCACCAGAATCTTTCGGTCTTGGAGCATGATGCGTTTCCTTCCACTGCTGAATCAGAATTGTGCGATGCCCGAATCGACGGGCATCGCGACCGCGGTGACGAAGCGGGATTCGTCACTGGCCAACCAGCACACGGCGGCGGCGACGTCCTCTGGATACACCACCCATTGGGGCAGAAACGGTGTGCCCATGTGGTTCAGTGTCGGATTGGTTTCGATCGCCGTGGCCATCGCGCGTACCAACTCTTCGCCGCTCATGTCGCTCACCACCGGTCCGGGATGAACACTGTTCACCCGGATGTTGTATGGGCCCAATTCCGCGGCGAAGGCACGTGCCATCCCCGTCACGGCATGCTTGCTGGCCGTGTAGTGCACCATGTATGGCTGCATCTTCAGCCCGGCAACCGAACCGATCAAGACGATGGATCCACCGCGGGCGCCTGAAATGATGTGCGGAGCCCCCGCCATGACGGTGTTCCACGTGCCCACCACGTTGGTGTCGATGACATCACGAAAAGTCTTCTCGGTGATGGTGTTCCAGGCTTCAGGGATACAGATTCCGGCGTTGGCGACGATCACATCCAGCCTGCCCAGTTCATTGACCGCGGCGTCGACCGCATCGCGGAGTTGGTCAAGATGGCGAATGTCGGCCGCCGAGGCAACCACGTTGCGGCCGAGGGAACGGATTTGACGTTCCGTTTCGTCAAGGTCTTCTTGCGTGGCCGAGGCGTAGGGTACGTGGTCGGAAAGCGGTCCGGCGAGATCCACGGCGATGATGTCCGCACCGTGACCGGCCAACCGGACCGCGTGCACGCGCCCCTGGCCACGCGCAGCACCGGTAACCAGAGCGACCCTTCCGTCCAGATGACCGCCCAAATCGCTGTCCTCTTTCATGATTGCGGCGCTGGGCTTCCGCCACGCCTTTGCACTTGACTCGAGCGTTGTCTTCATAGCCCCAGGCCAATGCCATTGTCAATGACTATGCTCATTGACTATTGTCAGGAACGCGACGCACCCGGCCTGGTAGAGCCGCGGCGTAACACAGTGTTTCATCTGTTTTAAGCAGGCCAGATACGATGCCAAGAGCGGCTAATTATTGACTTCGGTCAGTCAGTGCGTTACAAAGAGCGGACGATGACTCCTCAAGTCAAGCCTTCGGCGCGCGAAGCGCGCCGGCTACGGACGCGGGAACGCATCCTGGGCGCGGCGATCGCCGAGTTCAAGCGCTCGGGAATGGCCGGCGCCGATGTGGGTGCGATCGTGACTGCCGCGGGCGTCGCGCACGGCACCTTCTACTTTCACTTCCCCACCAAAGAGCACGTTCTGCTCGAGTTGGAGTGTCGCGAGGAGGCGCGCGTCGCAGCCGAACTCGCACGCTTCCTGGAAACAGCACAGGACCTGGCCACGGGGTTGAGCGAGGTGGTCCACCTGGTGACGGGGCTGGAGCAACGACTCGGACGGCAACTCTTCAAAGAATTACTGGCGCTGCATTTCTCGCCGTCGCGACCCGAGTCCGACGACTGGACCGATCATCCCGTGATCGTGTTGCTGGTCCGCGAGATCGAGCGGGCACGAGGCGCCGGTCACGTGCACCCGGAAGTCGATGCGTTCTACAGCGCGACGTTCTTTCTCCTCGGCATCTACGGATTGCTGACCACCACGGACAGCCCCGCGACCCGGGACACGATGCTGGCCAAGTTGGTCGCGTCTGCCGTACGCGGCCTGGAGGTCCGATGATCCCGTCACGCATGCAACAACCCATCAATGAGGAGGTCTGAAATGGACTGGATCTGGGAGATCCTCCGCTATGTCGCAGCGTGGGGCGGCACGGGTCTGATTATCTGGTTCTGGTACTGGATGTTCTCCAACATCGGCACCTTCTGAGCAGTCGATGACCGAGCTCTCCGACGCACACGCAACGGCGATCGAACGCAGTTGCGCCGTGACGGCTGTCGCATTGAGCGGTCGGCGTCGCGAGGGTGTGCGCCTGGTGACCGGCGGCCACCGCGAATTCAGCTTGAACGCATCGCTCGACTTTGTCCACGTTCCATATCCGTCACTCGGCCGCGGTTGGACGCGACGGACCCTGACATGTGGTGTTGCACTTCAGTGTTCGCCGTCCAAGGATCGCCTGCTCGAGTATCGATTGAATGAGCTTTCGGCGCGCGAACTCCGTGCCCTTACCCTCGTCGAGAGCGGAGTTTCCCTCGGATGGATTGCGTCCGACTGGCCTGGGCTGCTGGGTGAAGTGCAGCGGCTGGTACCCGAACTCGAAACGTTGCCCGGCGACATGGACGCCGAGGAGATGCTCAACCGTGCAGTCGCGCTGGCACGCGGGGGGCAATCTCTCAGCGTTCATTCTCTGCTCGGCAGGCTGCCGTTGGCGTACACGATGCCGCGGGGACTATCGGACAAACTGCGACGCAGCTTCGGCAGAATGCCTTGGACCACAACGCAGAAGCGGGTGCCACGGCCGTACTCCGTGCCCGTGGGTGGCGATGGTGGGGTCCGAAACCCCAACCTGCCGCCCCCGAGCCGACCTCAGGACAACGATCTCGACGTCACTCCGGAGTACCGACCGGGCATCCCGTATCCCGAGTGGAACCAGTGGACAAAGAGCTTCATGCCGAACCATGTCGCGGTGCTCGAGCGCTCGCACGGCAGCCGCACGCGCCAGCCGGGTTCGGCCTCCTCCGATCTACGAAAATGGTTCGAGGAGCACACGCATCGGGCGATGAAGAATCGCCTCGAGGACGGTTCCGATCTGGACGTCGAGCAGTATGTCAGCCACTACATCGACTTGACGACGGGCGAGGCGGTCGAGCCGCGCATCTTTCGCGAACTACTACCGAGCAATCGCGACGTAACCACGGCGCTGCTGCTTGACGGGAGTTCGTCGCTGGGCGTGCACGGCGGCAGGATATTCAAGCTGGAGTTGGCGTGTGCCGATGCGCTGTCGGGGGCCATGACGCTCGCCCGCGAGCGCCACGGCATCTTCGCGTTCACCGGCAATACCCGACACCGGGTTGAAGTCAACTGCCTCAAGGACTTCGAGGATCGCCGATTCGTGCCGCCAAGCCGGCTCGGCTTGGCTACTGGCGGATACACCAGGCTCGGTGCACCGCTGCGCCACTTGACGAGCCGACTTCTGGCGCGGCCCTCCGAGCGGCGCCTTCTCATCGTGATCGGCGACGGCTTGATCTCCGATGAAGGCTACGAGGGACGCTATGCCTGGGCCGACGCGGCACACGCAGTCGAGGAGGCCAACGACGCAGGCGTCTCGATTTACTACGTCGGCGTCGGGCCTACCCGGGTCGACCCACTTCCAGAGGTTTTCGGACCTCGACGGTCCCAACGCATCCGGCGGGTGGAGGAACTTCCGCGGGTATTGGCCCACGTCCATCGAGAGCTCGTCGCCGCATGACCGACAACCAGCCGAGGAACAGATGACCACTGATACCTATTACTCGAACGGCAACGAGATCCAGTTGTTCGAGCAGGCATATCACCGACGCCTACCTGTAATGCTCACCGGTCCGACGGGGTGCGGCAAGACTCGGTTGGTCGAGCACATGGGTGTACTCCTGCGACGTCCGGTCGTCACCATCAGCTGTCACGACGATCTGACAAGCTCGGATCTCGTCGGCCGGTTCATGGTGACCGGTGGCGACGTGGTGTGGACCGACGGTCCTCTCACCAGAGCGGTCAAGGCCGGTGCGATCTGCTATCTGGACGAAGTTGTGGAAGCACGCCACGATTCGCTGGCGATCCTGCACTCGCTCACCGACCACCGCCGCGCGCTGTATCTCGACCGGGCCGCCGAAGTGGCCCAAGCGCCAGCTGAATTCATGCTCGTGTGTTCGTATAACCCCGCCTATCGCAGCTCTCTTAAGGAGCTGAAGCCGTCCTTCCGCCAGCGCTTTGTGACGCTTCCGATGAGATATCTGCCACCCGACCGAGAGGCCGACGTGATCGTGGCCGAAGCGGGTATCGAGTTGTCGATGGCCACGCGGCTTGTCCAGTGTGCGACGGCCATTCGCACCGCCGACGAGGCGTTCCACTTCGAACCCCCGTCCACCAGGGTACTGGTCACCGCGGCACAGTTGATCTCCTCCGGCGCAACGGAATTGGAGGCCGCTGAGGCCTGCATCCTCGCGCCACTGTCCACCGACGGTGCGATCACCGATGGCTTACGCGAAGTGGCGGTGGCCAGCCTGGCCGCGGCCGACAGCTCGAACACGCCACGCTAGGAAGGAGTCCATCGACATGGATCAAAAGGAAAGAAAGCGCAAGAGGGCGCTCATTGTTCTGCAGGTCGTCATCTACGGCTACTTGCTGGCGATGTTCCTCATTCAGCTGTACATGTCCTTCGCCAGGGGCTGGTGGGATCTGTGAATCTTCCGTTGCTCAACCGTCTTTCGGGGGCAAAGGCGCCTGCGCCTCCTGATGGCTCTGTCAGCCTCGAGGATCACCACGACGAGTCGCGCCTGGCTCAGCGCCGGGCCGACAAGTGGATGATCGTCGGCGCCGCATTGATGGGTATGTGGGCCCCCGGCCTCATCGGCTTCCCGATCTTCATGCGCGGGGTGTGGCTGCAACGCCAAGCTCTGCGCGCCGGCCTCTCGGTGAGACCCATGATCGTCACGCTGATCGGCTACCTCGTCCTGATCGACGGGATGCTCAACAGTCTTGGCTGGGCATTGGACCTCGTCGCCAATCACACCTTGATCAACCGGGTGCTGATGGTCGGCTGGGGCAACATGTTCGACGCGGGCTACTTCTGGCACTACAACGAACTGTGGGTGGGCGGCGCTGCAGGGCCGGGCGAGAAAGCCTACGTCGCGGGGCTGATCTTCACCGTCTTCTCCATGCGGGTCGCCGCGGCGATCGGGTTCCTGCAGATGAAGCGCTGGGGTCAGCAGTGGATGATCGTCACCTGCTGGATGGGCGTCGTGATCTGGGCCGCCTACGTATTCAACATGACGATGTTCGCCGACGTCCGTTATGCCGGTGTGGTGTTCCCCGTCATCGGCTGGTGGCTCTACGACATCTTCTACATCACCCCATTCCTCGCGATCCCGTATCTGCACACGGTCAACCGCGAAATCTTCTCCGACTGAACAGGTTTAAGGAGCACCACTGTGACTACATCTTCGTCGCCGTCACCCACCGAGGAGAAGGACCCGGCCGCCGACCTTCCGCCCGGAACCACGCCCTACTACGCGAACATGCACAAGTGGATCAAGCGGGCAGTCCTCGTATGCCTGGTCGCACTAGTCATCGAAGGCGCGTTCACATTGCCCTTCATGGCGGTCTACTACGGCTACCCGACACTGAGCCTCACCCAGATCTGCAGCGAACTGTTGAAGGTCCGCTACTCCGACGACACCTTGGAGTGCAAGGTCCCCTACCCGCCGTTGGGACCCCCCGAGGGTGCTGAAGGCAAGGACACCGCCCAGGACGTATGGGGCATCCAGCCAACGCCGAAGTATCACCGGCTCGGTTTCCGCGAACTGGTGCGCATCCACGACGCGCGGGTGGCTCGCGAGGCCGCACAGCAGCAAGGAGCTCCGACGCCGTGACGAAGAAACTGCGCGTGATCCAGTGGGGCACTGGCAATGTCGGCAAGCACTCTGTCGAAGCCGTGCACAACCATCCCGATCTCGAACTGGTCGGGGCGCTGGTGTACAGCGACGAGAAAGAAGGACGGGATATCGGTGAGGTCGTCGGCATCGGCCCGGTCGGCGTCATCGCGACCAAGGACGTCGACAAGATTCTCACGCTCGACGCCGACTGTGTGCTCTACCACGCCCAGGGTGACTGGAACCCGCCGGTCGCCCTCGACGACATCTGCCGGATCCTGGCCTCGGGCAAGAACGTGGTGTCGACCGCGGTCACGGCATGGATCTATCCCGAGAGCAGCACCGATGACGTCGTGGAACGCCTGGAAGCGGCCTGCGACGAAGGGCAGAGTTCCTTTCACGGCACCGGTATCGAACCAGGCTGGGGCTCCGAGGTGCTGCCGCTGACCATGTCGGGTCTGTTCCGCCGCATCGACTCGCTGGTGGTGCAGGAGCTGATGGACTACAGCACCTACGACCAGCCGTTCGTGCTGTTCGACGTGATGGGCTTCGGTAAGCCGCCCGATACGAGAGTGCCAATGGATGAACCCGCCATCGGCGCACTGTCATTCAAGGCACCGCTGATGCTGGTGGCCGAGGGACTCGGCGCCACCATCGAGGACTACGTCTGGGAGCGCCGGGTCGCCACGACCGACAAACCGATCGAGGTCAAGGCGGGCCGGGTGGAGGCCGGCACCGTGTCGGCGGTGCGATTCGCCTACTCGGCCATCATCGACGGACGCCGGGCGCTGACCGTCGAACACATCACTCGACTGGGGCCGGACCAGGCTCCGCACTGGCCGAACGGGCGCGGCTGGAAGGTGACAGTCGAAGGCCTTCCGTCGATGGTGCTCGAATCGCGAATCGCCATCAACGGCGAGGACGACACCGACCAGGCTTGCCTGGGCACCGCCATGCATTCGGTGCATGCTGTGGCCCCCGTCTGCGCGGCGGCACCGGGTATCCGCACATTCCTGGACCTACCGACGATCGTCGGCCGCGGCGTGCTGTCGAAAGGACTCAGGAGTTGAAGCCCGAAGAACACGCGGAGAACTGGGATCTCCGGCACGAGGACTTCCAAGACAACGATTTCTTGTACGACGTCTACGCGATCATGCGACAGAACGCGCCGTTCGCTCACACCGACACACCGTTTCTCAGTGCCACGCCGGGTGGCGCGTGGGTGGCGACCCGCTATGGAGAGTGCTACAAGATCTTGCAGGACTGGGAGCACTTCTCGAGCAATCCGACGCCGGAAGGGGCCGAACAGCTCGCGGGGGACCTCGTGATCACGCTGGACCCGCCACGGCAGCAGAAATTCCGCAAGGTCCTCAACCCGTACTTCTCACCCGCCCGGATGAAGGCGTTGCGACCGCAGATACGCAGGGAGACAGACCGACTGATCGACACCTTCATCGAGCAGGGAACCGGGGATCTTGCCGAGGTCGCGTGGCGACAGCCGGGTATCGTCTTCTTCAAGTACCTCCTCGGCATGCCCATCGACGACGTGCCCTTGTGTATCGAGTTGACCGACACGGCGTTGAACGGCACCACCGAGCAGGACCGAATGGCCGCCTGGGGTGGGCTCTATCAGCACATTCACGACGCGGTTTCGGCGCGCGCCACCCAGCCGCCGCAGGACGACATGATCGATGTACTTCTCGCGGCGGAGATCGACGGGGAGAAGCTGCCGTTCCAAGACGTCGTGTCCAACGCGATGCTTCTCGTGCAGGCCGGTCTCGAAACAACGGCAAGCGCGATGTCCTTCGCATTCCACTATCTCGCAACTCATTCCGAGGAGCGCGACCGGCTCATCGTCGAACCCGAGATCCTCCCTCGGGCTGTCGAGGAGTTCATCCGCTTCGCGGGGTCGATTCACGGCATACCGCGGACAGTCGCGCGGGACGTCGAGCTGAGCGGGCAGAGCTTCTGCCCCGGTGAATCGGTGATCGTCAACTACGCCTCCGCAAACCGCGACGCCGCAGAATTTCCCGAGCCTGACCGCTGCATCCTCGATCGCCAGGCCAACCGACACCTCGGCTTCGGTGCGGGGGTCCATCGGTGCCTCGGTTCGAATCTGGCGCGCCTGGAGTTCCACATCGGTCTCGAACAGGTCCTGTCGAGAATGCCGGACTGCGCTCTCACGCCCGGTGCCACGGCGCATTTCCACGGCAACTCCGTCACGCGCGGATTCCGTCAGATTCCCGTTGTGTTCAGCCCTGGCAAGCGATCGACGTGGGCAGCTGCCGGATGACCTATCGAATCGTTCAGTGGACGACGGGGAATGTAGGGAAAAAGTCGATACATGCGATCGCCTTGAACCCGAACCTGGAACTCGTCGGGTGCTACGCGTGGTCACCGGACAAGGTCGGCCGCGACGCGGGAGAGCTCTGCGGCATCGAGTCCTTGGGGGTGACGGCCACCGACGATGTCGATGCACTTCTTGCGCTCAAGCCGGACTGCGTCGTCTACAACCCGATGTTCGCCGACATCGACGAAGTCGTTCGCATTCTCGGTGCCGGCATCAACGTGGTAACCACGTCGGAATTCATCACCGGACACCAGCTCGGTACGGACCGCGACCGCATCACCGAAGCATGTGTGCGGGGTGGCTCGACGATCTTCGGCAGCGGAATCAACCCGGGCTTCATCCAGCTCTTCGCAATCGTCACGGCCGGGATCTCCGACCGGGTAGACCGGATATCCATCGTCGAGTCGTTCGACACCTCCATCTACAACTCTCCGGCCACCGAAATCCCCATGGGCTTCGGCTATCCCATCGACCAGCCGGATCTTCGCGCGATCACAGAGAAGGGGTCCGGCATCTTTCGGGAGGCGGTTCTTCTGGTCGCCGACGCCCTCGGAACCGAACTTGACGACGTGCGCTGCGAGGTCGAGTATGCCCAGACCACCGAGGACCTCGAGCTACCCGGTGACTGGACCATCGGCGCCGGATGCGTTGCCGGCATCGACGTTCGGTGGAAGGGATTCCTGGGTGAGCGGGAAGCCGTGGAGGTCCGTGGCGTCTGGACCAAGGGTCAATCGCTGGATCCCGCCTGGTCGACTGCCTTCGGCTACACCGTCACGGTCGAGGGCCGCCCGACGATCAAGAGCACACTGAGCTTCGAGCCGCCACCGGACTTTCAGGCCGAAACACTCGACGACTTCATCATGCTCGGGCTGACCATCACTGCGATGCCTGCCATTACCGCGATACCCGCTGTCGTGGCGGCGCCTCCCGGCATCGCGACGTACAACAACCTGCCGCTGCTACTACCACGCGGAGTACTGGCAGCCAGCTGAAAGGGTGAGCTTCGTTGTCTGAGAAGACTTATCGGATCATCCAATGGATGACGGGCGATGTCGGTCAGGTCGGAGTGCGACACTTCGCCGACTGCCCCGTGTTCGATCTCGTCGGCGTCCTGGTGCACAGTCCGGAAAAGGTCGGCAAGGATGCGGGCGACATCGCCGGTATCGCACCGACAGGCGTCGTCGCGACCGACGACATCGAATCGATCGTCGCCATGGACGCCGACTGCGTGTTCTACACGCCGGTGATCATGGATGTAGAAACGGTGTGCCGACTTCTGCGCTCGGGCAAGAACGTCGTGACCACGAGCGGGTTCTTCCACCCGACCGCGGACTTCCGCGCGGCCGGCGACCAGATCCGCGCGGCCTGCAAGGAAGGCGGCACGTCGTTCCACGGCGGCGGAATCCATCCTGGGTACGCGGGAGACATCTTGCCGCTCACGCTTGCGCGCGTCGTCAGCAAGATCGAGAAGATCCAGGTGTACGAGGTGGTCAATGTCCTCACCGACGCTCCGCTGGACCACATCGATTGGATGGGGTTCGGTAAGGACAAGGACAAGTTTCTTTCCGAGCCAACCATTCTGGGACTCGGCGTGCCCTTTTTTGCACAGTCGATGCACATGATCGCGGACGGCCTCGGAGTGCGCATCGACGAGGTGACCGCCGATCTGAAAGCCGCTACTGCGACCGAGGACATACCGCACGCGGAGGGATCGATCGCGCGCGGAACGGTCGCGGCACAGCATCACGAGTGGACGGCCTGGGTGGACGGCCAACCGCTCATCGTGTTCCATGCGATCTACCTCACCGGCGGCCCCGACACCATCGAGCCGGCGTGGCATTGGGGCAAGACGCGGTACCGGATTGTGATCGAAGGCGATCCGCCGACAGAACTCACGCTCGAAGGTGTCGAGAACCCGGACGGAATTCTGGCACACCCCGGCTACAACTGGACCGCGATGGGCGCCATCAACGCCATCCCCGACGTATGTGACGCCGCGCCCGGCTGGGTCACGCATTTCGATCTCGGACTGGTCAGACCCAGGGGGCTGGTGCGCAAGTGACCGTCGACACTACGAAGCCCAGTGTCTTCGACGCGAGACTACCGATCCTTGATTACGACGTCACCGACACTCCGCAGGAGATCTATCCGCAGTTTCGGAACGCGCAGCAGGTCGCGCCGATTGCACTGGGACCCATTGGACCCGAAGTGCTTTCGTATGACCTGGCGCGGACGATCCTTCGTGATCCGCAGTTCGTCGTTCCCCAGGGAATTCATCTCTCTGCCCACGGCATCACGTCTGGTCCGCTGTGGGACAGGGTGACCCGCAGCATTTTGAACATGGAAGGCGACGAACACCGGCGGCTGCGCAGCCTGGTGTCCAAGGCCTTCACGCCGCGAGCGACGGCACGTATGCACGACAGCATCCATACCGTGGTCAACGAGCTCATCGATCACGTCGTCGACTCGGGCAGTTGCGAATTCGTCGCCGACATCGCGCGGCCATACCCGATTCCGATCATCTGCGCGTTGTTCGGCGCACCGCGGGAAGACTGGCAACAGTTCTCCCGGTGGGCCGAGGACATCTTCAAGATCGTCAGCTTCGACTGCAACCTGGCCGAGGAGGAGCCCGTCGTCCTCAAGGCGTGGGGAGAGTTCGACGACTACATCGACGACATGGTCGACGTGCGGCGCAAACATCTGAAGGACGATCTGCTCTCCGAGCTCATCCGCATCGAAGACCAAGGCGACCGCCTCGATACCGGCGAGTTGCGCATGTTGGCCTTCAGCATTCTGGTGGCTGGAACCGACACGACCCGCAGCCAGCTGGCGGCCTCCATGCAAGTGCTATGCGATCACCCCGAGCAGTGGGTGCTACTGCGAGACCAGCCCGAATTGGCGATGCGTGCCGTGGAAGAGACCATGCGCCATTCACCGTCGATGTGCAGCACGGTCCGCAGTGCGACCGACGATATCTCGATCGGCGGCTACACGTTCCCCGCCGGCACCTTCATCATCGTGAACACCTATGCGGCCAACCGTGATCCGGCCATCTACGACGACCCGAGCCGCTTCGACATCACCCGCGATGAGCCACCCCCGATCCTGACTTTCGGCGGCGGCGCGCACTACTGCCTCGGCGCCAATCTGGCGCGGCTGGAACTGGCAGAAGCACTCAAGATACTTTCTCACCGGCTGCCGAATCCTCGCCGTGTCGGACCCGCACCGTGGAAGCCGCTGCTCGGCATGAGTGGGCCGACCAGCCTGCCGATGGAGTTCGGTGGCGCAAGCGCGTTCGACCAGAATGTTTGACGGCGATCTGAAAACCGAGGATCTCGTCCGTACATCGGCGCTCGATGACTCGCGTGTCCCGAATGTTGTCTATTTCGAGAAGAATCCGCCAAGAATCCGCCAAGCCGTCCACGGCAGCCTCTACATGACGGGCCACCACAGCCGGGCCCGACAGACCAAGAAGGAACACAAGCCAATGAAAACGACCAAGTTTAGGAAGCTCGCGCTGATCGGCACGGCGACGGCCCCGGTTTCGCATCGGCGGGTGCTGCTTCAGTCCCGGGCCGTCAAGCTGATTGGCCTTCTGTCGGCCGTCGCAGTGGCCGCCTGCGCCCACACAACCGCGCACACAACAGAGATGTCCAAAACCGGTCCGGCGACCCCGGAGCCCACGCCCGGCAGGGGCGCGGTCACGTTCGAGTACTTGCAGCGCGCGCCCGTGCCGGCGCTGTGCGAGCACGATCCAGGCGAACTGAGAAACGGGCAATTGCCGCCACAAGAGGGGCATCCCGGAAACGTCGAGATCGCGTTGAACTACAACACCGCCGCCTATAAAGTGGCGTTTGGCGACCTGACGGGGGGCGCAGGCGACGCCGCGATGGTCATCCACTGCAATGCCGGTGGGGTTGGGTGGCCGGAGACTGTGCAGCTCTATACGGCGGGCCCGCAGCTCTCAACCGCCGGGCCCACGCGGCTGGGTGGAATCGACCTCGGCGACCTTACCCACGGCGGCTCGGAAATCGTGACCGATCTGTCTATCTCGGACGGTGTCGCACATGTGACGTGGATGGCCAACGGTCCGAATGATGGAGCATGTTGTCCGACAATGAAGATGATGGCCGACCTGCGTTGGGACGGTTCCACCGTAGTTGCCCAGAACGTGCGCCGAGCCAACTAACCGTCTGACGAGATCCGTCAGTTATCGATCCTCAGCCCAGGTTGTGACCATCTTTACAAAAATAGTAAAATACGCGCTATGGATCGCGATCAGCTCGTCGACCTCACCCGCCGTGCGCTCAAGCTCGCGCGAGACAAGACCACCGACCTGGCCCCCGCCGAGTACTCCGTGCGGGCCGACACCTACACGTCGGCCGAGCGCCATGCCCGTGACACTGCGATGTTGCTGGCCAGCCCTCAACTCGTTGGCTACGTGTCCGAACTGCCCAAGCCGAACTCCTACTGTACGAAGACGGTGATGGGCCGGTCGATCCTGCTGACCCGAACGGCGGACGGGTCGGTCAAGGCGTTCGACAACGTGTGCCTGCACCGGCAATCACAGATCGCCGAGGGATGCGGTGCCGCGCGCCGACTGGTCTGCCCGTACCACGCGTGGAATTACGACCTCGACGGCAACCTTGTCGGGGTACCGGGCAAAGAGGGATTCCCCGAAAGTTCCACCGGCGGTGCGAGATTGGCCGAACTGCCGGCGACCGAATGCGCGGGCTTCCTCTGGGTGGCACTCGAACCTGACGCCACGCTCGACATCCCGGGCTTCCTGGGACCGCTGGCCGACGAGCTCGAGGCGTGGGGCATCGGGCGCTGGGCGCCACTGGGCGAAAAAGTGCTGGACACGGCGATCAACTGGAAACTCGCGATCGACACCTTCGCGGAGAACTACCACTTCGCGACCGTGCACAAGACGACCTTTGCGACCATCGCCCGCAGCAACTGCACCGTCTTCGACTCGTTCGGTCCACACCACCGATTGGTGTTCCCGCTCAACGGCATCCTCGACCTCGAGAACGTCCCAGAAGACCAGTGGGATCCGCTGCAGGCCATGGTCGTGATCTACGCGCTGTTCCCCAACATCGTGCTCTCGGCGACGATCGCAAACGGCGAGCTGTTCCGCGTGTATCCGGGCGACATCCCTGGCCGCTCGATCACGGTGCACCAGAACTCGACGCCGCTCGATCTGTCCGAAGAGTCCATCGCGGCGGGCGCGCAGGCCGTCTTCGACTACGCCCACGGCACCGTCCGCGACGAGGACTACGCACTGGTCGAGAAGCTACAGGCCAACCTCGCGTCCGGGGTCAGGGAACACCTCGTGTTCGGCCGCAACGAACCCGGGCTACAACACCGTCACGAGGCGTGGACGGAGGCGGTCACGAGCTGAGCTCTTCGATCGCCCGCGCCACCTCATCGCGCTGCCCCGGCCCGGCCGCTGCGAGCACGTCGGCCAGCTCCCAGTCCCGGTACAGCGCCAGCGACCGCTCGTAGAACGCGAACCCGCTGACCTGCTCTCCGCGCATTGTTCCGTGGTACCGATACGGGCCTTCCATGTATTCGAGCGGAAGGCCATGTGCGGGAGCGGGCACCAACGGCTCCCCTGTCAGGTCGAGGTCCAGCTTCTGCGACGTCAGCCGATGCCGGTCGGGCATGTACCGCGCCTTAGCAGGCGGCGGAACCAAGGTGCGGATGGAGTCGGGCCAGCGGACGTAGCTGGTGACGGTGACCTCCACGTCGTCGGCGTACTCCGGATCGGAGTCCGAGAGAGCTCGTCGTTGCACCTGAAAATGGCTGTATCGCATTGTGATTCGTCCGGTCGAATTGCCGCCATATGCTGATGTCGACACCGTTGTCCAGATTGATCGTGCGCCACTCGTGGGCGAGCGAGCGGATGTCGCCGGTCGTTCCACCGTCATTGGCGACCTTTGGAAACCATTGCCGATCGATGTGTCCCGCCGACCCCGCGACCGCCTCTGTCAGGTCGCCCCACGACAACGTGCCCGTCATGGTCATGCCGGTCTGGAAGTAGGAGTACGTGTTCTCCTGCCCGAAGCATTCGATGGCCCCGTTGTAGGCGGCGGCGCCCAGCGGCACCGGCGCCCGCGACGGCGTGACGTGCAGGTCCAATTGCATCGGAGCCCCATGCTGGTCGATGCCGAACAACCTCACGTCGTAGGTGTAGGGCAACAACTGGTCCTGCTCGTCGCGGCAGGTCCGCCACAGGGACATACCCGCACGACTGTCGTACGAGATGTCCAGGTGTTCGTCGCAGAAGGACATCTTGGGGTGCGATGCGTCGTTCTTGTTCGTGCCCGGCATGTCGTAATCGGTGTACGTGCCGTAGGTGCCGTTGTCGAGGTCGAACAGCGCAAGCGTGTAGAAGTCGGCGACTATTGCCTGCCCGGGTCGGTTCTTGTTGAAGATCGTCAGGAAGGCAAACTTGCGATCGGATTCGCCGGTCAATTCGCCGGCGATGAACCAGGTGTCCGACTCTTGATCCGGATGATTGGCCTCGGCGGCCGGGAACATCAATTGCGGGTCGCCGGGCACCAACTCGAACGGATACTGACGCCAGTCTTCACCCACGCGGCACTCCCGATTTCTTTTTTGCTATGTTAGCAGCAATAGCAACTTTAGCGGCTTTCAGGTCGCAACAGTCGGGAGGCCAAACGCGTGAGATCGCTCAATTACGACGAGCTGTTCATCGGCGGGCGCTGGCGGGCCCCCGCTACCGCGCAACGGCTCTCGGTGATCTCCCCGCACACCGAACAACCCATCGGCGGGACGCCGGAGGCGGCCCCCGAGGACGTCGACCTTGCGGTTGCGGCCGCGCGCAAGGCATTCGACGAGGGCCCGTGGCCGCGGCTCACGGTGTCGGAGCGAATGGAGAAGATCGAGAAGCTCGCCTCCGTCTACACCGCCCACGCAGAGGAGATGGCGGACCTCATCACCGCCGAGATGGGGTCACCGCGCAGCTTCAGCAGGTTGGGCCAGGCGAACGGGGCACTGTCGCAGATGTATTTGACCCTGGCCACGGCCAAGGAGTTCGATTGGGTCGAAGTGCGTCAGGGGTTGTTCGGCGACGTCCAGGTACGGCGTGCGCCCGTCGGTGTCGTCGGCGCCATCGTGCCGTGGAACGTCCCCCAGGTGCTGATCATGCCGAAGATGATCCCCGCGCTGATCGCCGGTTGCACTGTGGTCGTCAAGCCGGCGCCGGAAACCCCGCTCGATGCGATGTGGTTGGCCGAGATGCTCGAGGGCCTCGACCTTCCCGAAGGCGTGGTCTCGATCGTTCCCGGCGGCAGGGAGACCGGCGAAAGTCTGGTGCGCCACCCCGGCGTGGACAAGATCTCGTTCACCGGCTCCTCGGCCACGGGCCGAAAGATCGCCGCCATGTGCGGTGAGCAGCTCAAGCGGGCGAGCCTGGAGCTCGGCGGAAAGTCGGCCGCGATCGTCCTCGACGACGCCGACATCGAACACACGGTCAAGCACCTCAAGACGGCGAGCCTGATGAACAACGGGCAGGCGTGTGTGGCGCAGACCCGGATCCTGGTCAGCGAGCGTGGGCACGACGAGGTCGTCGATGCCCTCGCCGAGATGATGTCCGGCCTTCAGGTCGGCGATCCGGCGGACGAGTCGACCGACATCGGACCCCTTGTCGCACAACGCCAGCAGCAGCGCGTCAACGGCTACATTCAGTCCGGTGTCGACGAAGGCGCCAGGATCGTGGTGGGTGGCGTCGACAAGCCGCACGACCGCGGCTGGTATGTCCAGCCGACCCTGTTCACCGACGCGACCAACGACATGAAGATCGCCCGCGAGGAGATCTTCGGCCCGGTGCTGACGGTGCTGAAGTACCGCGACGAAGCCGATGCGATCCGCATCGCCAACGACAGCGACTACGGGCTGGCCGGATCCGTCTGGACGGCGGACGTGGCGCACGGTCTGGAGATCGCCGCCGAAATCCGCACGGGTACTTACGGAATCAACATGTACCAGCTCGACACCAGCGCGCCGTTCGGCGGATTCAAACAGTCTGGCATCGGCCGCGAGTTCGGCGCGGAGGGTCTCTCCGCGTACGTCGAGGTGCAGTCGACGGTGACCGCGGGCAAGCTGCCGGCCGGTTAGCCGGGCAGTGGGCCAGGCACCGTAGTTATCCACAGTCGCTATTTCATCCACAGGTAATGGTTGACGAGGTGGTTTGGGGCGGCTTGCGTGACTATATTCGAATGAATGTTCGATGGTCTGCTGCCTGAGGCGTGCGAGCTGGCATCGGTGAGTGATGCCGCGCTCGTTGACGCGCTGGGCTGCTACTCGCGGGCCGAGAACGCGATGTGCGCCCGCAAGCTGGCGGTAATGGCCGAGCTGTTCGTCCGGCGCACCGGCCTCGACGATGCCGACGAGCGCGACAGCTGGTGGCTCGACCCGGTTGCCGCGGTGGCGGCCGAACTGGCCGCCGTTTCGGGCATCAGCCAGGGCCTGGCGTTGTCGCAAAGCCATCGCGCTGTGGCGTTGCGCGATCGGCTCCCGAGCGTTGCGGCGTTGTTCGAGGCCGGCACGATCAGCGATCTCCTGGTGCGCACCATCGTGTGGCGCACCGCATTGGTCATCTCCCCCTCGGCGATGGCCCGACTGGACCGGGCACTGGCCGACCGGGTGATCCGCTGGGGCGCACTGTCGGCGAAGAAGACCGAGCAGGCCATCGATGAACTCGTCGAGGAGATCGATCCTGGCGCATTGCGGCGCAACCGCCCAGGGAGTCGGGGCCGTGGTGTGGAGTTCGGCTCACCTTCCGACGAAGCGGGGTTCACCAGCATGTGGGCCCGGTTGTACGCCACCGACGCCGTCCTCATCGAACAGCGAGTAGAGGACGCGGCCCGCAGCGTCTGCGACGCCGACCCGCGCACGATCGGCGAACGGCGCGCCGACGCGCTGACCGCTCTGGGTGCCGAGGCCGAATTGGCTTGTGCCTGCGGGGAGACCGACTGCACGGCGCGGTCATCGGCCGATGAGCGGCCCGCCAAGAACGCTGTGGTGTATGTCGTCGCCGAGGAGAAATCTGTGGCGGCTGCGAGAAGCGCTGCCGCATCTGCCCAACCGGTGCCATGCCCGGCACCGCCGGCGTTCGTATTCGGCGGTGGGGTGATGCCGGCGCCCTTGCTCGCGGGCATCGCGGAGCGGGCGACGCTGCGCGAGGTTCGTCACCCGGGTGAGGCGCCGGTCGAGTCACGCTACACGCCGTCACGCACGACGGCGGACTTCGTGCGCTGCCGCGATCTGACGTGTCGGTTCCCCGGCTGCGACAAGCCCGCCCAATTCTGCGATCTGGACCACACCGTGGCCTATCCGGTCGGTCCCACCCATCCGTCAAACCTCAAGTGTCTGTGCCGGTTTCACCACCTTCTGAAAACCTTCTGGAACGGCGTGCGCGGGTGGCGGGACCGTCAACTTCCCGACGGCACCCTCATCTGGACCTCACCGACCGGGCACACATACACCACCCATCCGGGCAGCATGCACCTGTTCCCGAAACTGTGCCAACCCACCGCCATCTTGTGGCCTGGCGAACCACCAGTCGCCGAGTCCACCGGCGACCGCGGCGCGATGATGCCTAAACGCCGACACACCCGCGCCGAGAACACGGCCAAAGCCGTTATGGCCGAACGCCGACTCAACGACGACTACGTCTCCGCCCTCATCGCCGAACGCAACAAGCCACCGCCCTTCTGACTAAGTCGCCAGCTCGATGGTCACTTCCGCCGGGCAGCACAGTTCGTCGCGCTGGTTGAAGATGGCGATCTCGAGGTCGACCAGGTATCTGGTTGTGCCGTCGAGGGTCTCGCGTCGCTTGTTCACCACCCGGCCGCGGCCGACCATGGAGTCGCCCGCGTAGACCGAACCGATCAGCGACACCTTGCGCCGGACCACCCGGCTGTACGGGCCCGCCCAGTCGGTCGCGATCCGGTCGATGAATCCGGCGAGATGCATCGTGTTGACGAAGATCGTCGGATGTCCGTGGCTCTTGGCGTAGGCGGGGTCGAAATGGCCGGGGAAGTAGTCCCACGTCGCGCCCGGGTTCATCACCACACGCTGATAGCTGATCTCGTCGACGACCTCGGCGAGCTCGGTCGAGACGGTGACATCGCTCCACGCCAGCTTGCGGTAGGACATCAGAACGACTCCGCAGGAGTGAAGCGGAACAACGTGTTTCGGTTCGTCGCCAGCAGCGAGTCGCCCTCGCGGTAGTAGCTGTCACAGGTCTCGACGAAGTGCCCGACGCCGACCCGCGTTCGCTTCTCCGGGGACACCGAGACCACTTCCTCGACGACGCTCAGCCGGTCGCCCTCGAGAATCGGCCTCACGAGTTCGACGTCGTTCGACGCGTTGATGAACGTGGTGCCGGGAAGCGGGACCCGGATCGCGATCGACGGAACCGGCCGCTCGCCGTTCGGCAGCCACGGCGGCGGGATGAGCCAGCCCATCAGCAGAGCCGGCGGCGCAACCAGGCCGCCCCATACTTCGGTGGCGAAGTCGGCGTCCCAGTACGACGGGTTGCCGTCCTGCACCATCGATGCGAAATGCTGGATGCGCGAAGCGCTTACCGCGGTGCCCGCGAACCTCGGCTCGCTGCGCACCCCGACCATGCGCAGGGCATCCTCGTAGGTGCCGAACGCAAACTCGTAGCGGATGCCCGCGGTCACCGGCTCATACCGGGAGCGCGTCTCTTGCTCGGCACGACATCCCATTCGAGCTCACGCGATGTGAAGTACCAGCCACCTCGCTCGTAGATGAGCCGGTCGCGGTAGGTCCCGGTGGCGCGGAGTTCGGCCCCCACGAATAGCAGCGCCACACAGTGCTGGGTGGCGTCGACGCCGTCGACCGAGATCTCGTGGTCGACGGTAACGAGCCGCTGGCCGTTACCCCCGTCGAACGCATCGGTCATCTTGGTGAACGTCTCCCCCGCGCGGACAACCGTGGCACCCGCGTGCCGGAAGGTTGCGATCCAGCCGGCGAGGTCACCCGCGGAGTACAACCGGTTGTGCCGGGCGTTCAAATTCAGGATGGCCGCGCGCCCGGCCACGCCGGCGAGCACGAACTCCTGCTGGTAGGTCATCGACATTTTTTCTCCCGTCCTAACGACTCAAGATGTAGCCGTGTGCTTCGCGGTCCCACGCGCCTTCGCCGAGACCTCTGTCGCGGAGCAGGTCCTTGCGGACCCGCCCGATCACGTTTTTCGGTATGTCGTCGAGGACTTCCAGGTACCTGGGCACGCAGAAGTACGGCATCCGCGACGAACAGAAATCCAGCAGCTCGGCGTGGTCCAGGTTGGCGTCCGGCTTGAGGGTGACGACGACCATGATGTCGTCCTCGCCGAGATCACTCGGTACCGCGACGGCAGCGGCCTCGAGCACGGCGGGGTGGCGCATCACCGTCGCCTCCACTTCGACCGACGACACGTTCTCACCGCGCCGCCGCAGGGAGTCCTTCACCCGATCGATGTAGGTCAGGTTGCCGTCTTCGTCGAGGGAGCCGAGATCTCCTGTGCGGAACCACTCCTCGTGCGGTTTCACCTCGAGCTGCGATCCGACCGCGTCGCCATCGACATATCCTTCGCTCATCGCGTGCGCGGACTTGGCCCGGCACGCGATCTCACCGGTCGTTCCCGCGGGCAACGGCCGCCCGTCGCCGTCGACGATTCGAAGATCGAACGCGGGGTTCGCCCGGCCCGACGTCCCGGGGACGCCCTTCTCGGAGACGGTCTTGAACGCGATCGGGAACGCCTCGGTCATGCCGTACATCGTGACGACGCTGACGTTGTATCGCTGCTCGATGCCGCGGTACATGTCGGCCGAGATCGGCGCCGCCGAGAGGAATCTCAGTGGTAGCTCCGCGTCGCGTGGATCCGGCGGCTGGTTCCACAGCATCGACACCATGGCGCCGGCTCCGGCGAAACCCGTTGCACCACAGGCGCGCACCTCGTTCCACACCTCGCTCGGCCGGAACGCCGCGGACAACACCGTGGTCGCGCCGACGAGCATCGGCGCCAACACCGACGGTGCGGCGCTGAGGTGGAACAGCGGCATCGCACTCCACACCACGTCGCCCTCGCCGAGTTCCCAGGCGGTCGCCACGCCTGCCGCCGCGGAGAACAGGTAATGCCATGTCGTCGCGACCGCCTTCGACGGACCGGTCGTGCCGGATGTGAAGAACAGTGCCCCGACTTCCCCGGGTTCTGTCGGCGCGACGTCGGGTGGGCTCGTCGATGCGTCCACCAATACCTCGGACAGCGAATCGCCGACGACGAGAACCGTGGTCACTGTGTTCACGCGATCGATCACCTCGCGCAGGCGCGGATGGCGTTCGGTGTCGGTGATGACGGCCTTGGCCCGCGACAGCCGCAGCGCGTGCACCAGAAAGTCGTCCTTGTAGGCCGCGTTCACCGCGGCGGTCACCGCGCCGATCCGAGCGGCGCCGAGCCAGAAGTACACCCACTCGGGGCATGTCGCGGTGAACAGCGCGATGGTGTCGCCACGGCCAATGCCCATGTCGGTCAACGCATTCGCGGCGGCACACGAACGAGCTCGCATCTGCTCGAACGTCACCGGCGTCCCGGCGATCGACATCAAGTAAGCGCTCACCGAACTGCCCGGCGCGCGCGTCGAGCACGGCCGGTACTGTGAAGCGCTCGACACCGAACTTCGACGGGCCGATGGGCCCGTCCGGTCGGCGGGCTTCAGGCACCCGCCGCCGCCGGATCCGGTTCACCGTCGGCGGTGTAACCGAAGTCGATCGGCGACGCCTCCTCGCCTGGGTAGAACCGGTGCGCCCACCGCCGCAGGGCGGCATAGTCGCGGGCTTCCTCGGGCGCCAAATTGGGCTTCTCCAGGTACTTCATGTTTTCCCAGGTGAAGAAGTCCTGCTTGATGACTTCCTGTTGCAGTGCAAGGAATTTCGCAGCGCGGCCGGCCGGCTCGTCGCCGGTGTCGCCGGGTTCGCGCACCGACGCCTGGGTGTAGAAGTAGTCGGTATAGTCCTCGTCCACCGGCGTCTGTCCGGTCACCTCGATCGTGGCGACGAGCTCCTTGGGGAAGCGCACGATGCCGAGGCCAAGCGAGTAGTTGTCGTAGATGATGTTGGCGTCGACGGGTCCGTCCGGGGTAAGCCACGTGGACGCCCTGCCGCCGCCGAAGTTCGCGGTGACCGTCGCGTGCAGGTGGTAGCCGTTCGCGTCGAACGACGTGGTGTTGGCGGCGCTGTCGGCCTTGTGCACGAACTGCACGTGATACGGGTCGGCCGCATTCTCGATGATCATCTGCGCGTGCACCTTGACCCGGTTCAGCATCCGCGAGTGCGGGTGCAGCGGGTAGTACTCGTCGGTTTCGAGTTCGGGCAGCACCGGAGGCTGCCAGTAAGGCGCGCGGCCGTGACGTTCGTGCCAGACGACGATGAAGCCGTACCACTCCTGCGTGGGGTAGGTCTTGATCTTGACGTTCTGCTTGCAGCCGATCTTGCTGTACGGGATCAACGCATTGGTGCCGTCGCCCCGCCACTGCCAGCCGTGCCACGGGCAGACGATGTGCTCACCCTCGACGGTGCCGCCGACGGCCATGTTCGCGCCGAGGTGCAGGCAGTATGCGTCGAGCACGTTGACCTTGCCGGAGGCGGTGCGGAAGATGACCAGCTCCTCGCCGAAGTAATGGGCCCGCTTCACCTGACCCGGCGCCAGCTCGGAGGCGAATCCGACGATGAACCAACCCGTCGGGTAGCGGTACTTCGAAAGGCTGATCCCGCTTGGCCCGAACTCCCGCTCCGACGGATCGATCGTCGAGTCGGAAGTCGAGTCGGGAATCGTCTCCGTCATGGTTACTCCATCCGCACACAATCGGGGCAGGTCAGACCCTGTCCAACGTCTATTGTTACTATTTTAAGCATTCTAGGTCAAGGCGAGCGGAATGAGGACGGGGCATGCCAACGACGACTCCGGTCGATTTGTCGGATTCCGCCTTGTGGCGGAACGGATTTCCCGATGATCTGTTCGCCGAGCTGCGCCGCGAGCGGCCTCTCTTCCACCACGAGCTCACCGACGGCGTGGCGAAAACCGTCAAGCGCGACTTCTGGATGGCCACCAAGCACCGGCACGCCCAGCGGATTCACCGCGACACCGACTCCTTCACCGCGACGGACGGCCCACTCATTCAGGGGGTCGGGATCGTCGGCTCCGCACCGACCATCATCAACATGGATCCCCCCGATCTGCTCAAGCGGCGACGGGTCATGTCGCACGCCTTCACCCCGAAGGCGATCGGCAAGCTCGAGGAGGGAATCCGCAGGCGCGCGGCGGCGATGATCGACCGGCTGATCGCGGCCGGCGGCGGCGACTGGATCGAAGACGTCGCCGATGTGCTGCCGATGTCGGTCATCGGCGACATCATCGGCATCCCCGAGGAGGACCGGCCGGAGATCTTCGACACACTCGATCGCATCCTGAAGGTCGCGGCGGTGGACGACCCAGCGGCCCAACAGGACGCAATGGGACTGTTCGGCAAGATCTTCGGCTACGCGCTCGAGCTCACCGCGGAGAAGCGGCGCAACCCCACCGACGACATCTGGAGCACGCTGACGTCCGCGGTCGTCACCGACGAGAACGGCGAGCAACTGTCGATACCGGGCGACGAATTGGAGATCTTCTTCTTCGTGATCGCCTTCGCGGGAAGTGACACGACGAAGAACGCGCTGGCGTCCGGGCTTCAGGCGTTCGTCGCCAACCCCGGGGAGATCGAGCGGTATCGGGCGGACGAGGCGATCCGGTCGAGCGCGGTCGAAGAGGTGCTGCGATGGGCCTCGCCCGTCGCGTTCTGGACACGCAGCACGAAGGTCGACGTCGAGATGGACGGAATCACCATCCCGAAGGGTGAGCGCGTGGTGGCGATGTTGCGATCGGCCAATCGCGACGAAGAGGTCTTCGACAATCCGTTCACGTTCGACATCGGCCGCACCGAGAACCCGCATGTCACGTTCGGCGGCGGAGGACCACACCACTGTCTGGGCGCAATGCTGGCCCGCGCCGAGATCCGCGCGGTGCTCGACGAATTGCTCTGTCGCGCCGACGACATCAGGCTGGGCCCGGCCAAGGTCGCCTACCCGAACCTCACCAACAACATGTCGATCTACGACGAAATGCCGATAACCCTGAAGCCCCGCTAGCCCAACACACGACGCCCAAACTCACGTTTGGGTGCGAAATTGCTGCCTTTTCGCGCCCAAACTCACGTTTGGGCGCGAGGTCACAATCCCTTGGGGCGCGTGCCGATGACCTGTGCGGCGGCCAGCCGCTCCAGCTCGTCGGCGGTGAGCCCACACAGCTCGCTCAGCACCTCACCGTTGTGCTGACCCAATGTCGGGGGCGTGCGGAGCAGCCACTTGCCGGCACCGTCGAGCTTGGCGAACGGCGGGCACGGATACAGGCCCGACCCGGTTCGCGGATGCTCGAGGCGTTCGAAGAACCCGCGGTGCTCGAGTTGTGGATTCTCGGTGACGAGAGTCGGCGATATCACGACAGCCGCCGGAATCCCCACTTCGACAAGGCTTTCCACGGCAGCACCCGCGTCCTGCGAGGCCAGCCAGTCCTCGATACGGATATCCGGTCCGCCCACCAGCTTCGCCAAGGCGTCGCGCTCGTCGGCGGTGCGCACGCTGACCGCAACCCAGTCGTCATCGCCCATGCATCGGTAGATGTCCTGCAGCGCGCCGGTGTGCCCGCGGTTGCCGCGGCGCTCCATCACCGACCCGAAAACCTCGAATTCCATTGTCTGAACGGCGGTCACGTTGAGAACGGTCTCGATCATCGGTATCTCGACGAGCTGGCCGTGGCCCGTGCGGTCGGCGTACTCCAGCGCCGCGAGCGTCGTGAACGCCGCATGCGCCCCGGCCAGCGGGTCACACGCACCGCGCGGCGCGACGGGAGGGCCGTCGGGCAGGCCGGTCACCCAGGCCAGCCCGGCGATCTGCTCCATCGTCGGCGCGAACCCGACCCGGTCCCGCCACGGTCCGGTCAACCCGAATGCGGGCATTCGCACCACGACGACCTTCGGGTTGAGCTCGAGCAGCGCGTCGGCGCCGAGCCCGAACTGCTCCATCACCCGCGGCGAGAAGTTTTCGATGACCACGTCGGCCTGCCGCACCAGCTCCTTGACCAGCCGCAGGCCGTCCTCGGATTGCAGGTCGAGCGTGACCGACCGCTTGTTGGTGTTCATCGCGTGGAACACCCAGCCGTACTCCCACCAGTCGTCGACGTCGGTGCGCATCCCGCCGGAGTAGCGGATGCCATCGGGCCTCGTGACCGACTCGATCTTGACGACGTCCGCCCCGAACGCCGCCAGCGAATGCGTCGCGGCGGGCCCTGCCCAGAACGCCGTGAAATCCACCACCCGCACCCCGTCGAGCGGCGGCCCCGCAGATCGTTCCGAACGCGACGATTGTCTTGGCTGCCAAAGAGATTCGCCATCATCGCCTCCGAGCGCGGGCGCCTCGCGCACCGGCGCCTGACCGGCGACCGACATCAGCCACGGGGCGCGCGGTTGCCTGAAACCGGCCGGATTGTCCACGTACACCCCACGCGCCTGCAGGTGGTCCATGTCGGGGATGGTCGAGCCGTTGCCGAGCGGAGCCAGCGGCAGCCGGAAGAGCTGTCCGAGTTCGACGATCTCCTCGACGGTGCGCTCGCGCATCCACGGGCCGATCCGCTCACGAATCCAGTCGCGGTAGTCCCATCGCCCGATCTGAAAACGCAATTGGGGGATCTCGGTGAACTCGGGGCAGTCGACCATCGCGGCGAAGTCCAGCCACTGCTGACCCGTCACCATGCTGATGCCGACGTATCCGTCCTTCGCGGGTTCGATCGACGGCACCTCGACCGAGCGTTTGACGGGCGGCCGCTGGAGCAACTGCGAGTGCAGCCATTCGCTGCTCTGCATCAAGGTGATCGCCTCGAGCATGGACATGTCGAGGTGGCCACCGGGGCCGCCGATTCCGACGCGACGATGCAGTGCCAGCGCACCGAGCGCCGCCCAGGCGCCACCCATGTACTCCCCCAGCTCGCCACCGATGGAGATGGGCGGGCCTGCGGGATCGCCGCGAAAGCCGGTGAGCCCGGAGTCGGCCTGCAGGGTGAACTCACTCGCTGGCCGCTCCGACCACGGTCCGGTCCAGCCGAAGTCGGAGATCGTCACGACGATGCAGTCCGCTCGCGCCTCGAGCAGGCGGTCGGGGTCGAGACCCCGCTGGATGGCCGCCGGCCGGCCACCGGTGATCACCACGATGTCGGCGCCTGCCAGCAGACCATCGGAAAGGCTTGTCATGCTGCGCTTCCCGGCGTTGAGGTAGCTGAACAGCGGTGAGTCCGCACCTGCGGGCGGCTGGGCGCCGGTGGCGGTGAAGCGGCGCAGCGGGTCCCCGGATGCGGGCTCGACCTTGACCACGTCGGCGCCGGCGTCGACCAGCAGCTTGCCGCAGTAGCTGCCCGCGATACGGTCGCTGATCTCCACCACGCGCAGGTCACAGAGCGGAGTGGGTGCCCTGTCGCTCACGCGCACATCCTCCCGAGGCCGTTTTTTAGCCATCTTAGTAACTTTTGTCGGATAGCGGCCTCGTAGACCCCTGGTAGCACGCCTATCGCTGTTAACATTGCCTGGCAATGACAACACTGGGAATCGGCCCCGAGGCCCGACGCAGGCTTGGGGCGCGCCGGACGGCCGAGATCGTTGCCGACGAGCTGCGCAGGCAGATCATCGACGGCGAGCTGTCCGACGGTGACCTGTTGCCGCGCCAGGAAGTGCTTGTCGAGCAGTTCAACGTCAGCCTGGTGTCGCTACGGGAAGCGTTGCGAATACTCGAAACCGAAGGCCTGGTGTCGGTGCGCCGCGGCAACCGCGGCGGGGCCGTGGTGCATGCGCCCGCCAAGGCCAGCGCGGCCTACATGCTTGGCCTGCTGCTGCAGAGCGACACCGTGCCGCTGGCCGATCTCGGCACCGCACTTCAGGAGCTCGAACCGATGTGTGCGGCACTCGCGGCGCGGCGTGTCGATCGCGGGAAGACGCTCATCCCCAGGCTCAGAGAGATCAACGACTCGATGGCCGAGCATATCGAGGACGGCGCCCGGTTCACCGAGATCGGCGGCGAGTTCCACGACGAGGTCGTCCGCGGCTGCGGCAATCACACGATGATCGCGGTGGTCGGCAGCCTCGAAACGCTGTGGACCGGCCACCTGAACCTGTGGGCCAGGGAAACCGCGGCGAAGGGCGAATACCCGTCGATGAGCAAGCGCCGCATCGCATTGACGGTGCACACCAAGATGACCGACGCGATCGAAGCCGGTGACGGCGACCGGGCCCGCAAGCTGGCGGCCCGCCATATCGCCGACACCCAGACCTACTTCAGCGCGGGCGACCCGGAGCAGCGGATCGTGGCGCTCTCACCGCAAGCGTTGGCCCGGCGTCAACGCTGAAAGGTGCTGTGTGCGTACGGCGTTGATAACCGGCGGAAGCGGCGGCATCGGAAAGGCATGCGGCCGCAAGCTCGCTGAATGCGGCTACGACGTGATCCTCACCGCGCGCCGCGAGGAACCCCTGCGCGCCGCGGCCGAGGAGATCGGCGCGCGCTACGTCGTCGCCGACGCAACCGATCCGGGCAAGTTCGCACCCGCGGTGGAGGCGGCCGGCGAGATCGATCTCGTGGTGCACGCGTCGGGAATTCTCGGCGGGACATATGCCCGCAAGCAGACTTTCGACCAATGGCGGGCGACGATATCGGCCAATCTGGACTCGTGTTTCGTCGTCACCTCGGCGGCGCTGCCGCGGATGAAGGCAGGGTCCCGATTCGTGTTCGTCTCGTCGTCGGCCGCCCATGAGCCGATGATGGCGCGGACGGCGTACTCGGCGTCCAAGGCGGGCATGAACGCGTTTGCGGGTGCGTTGGCCCAGGAAGTCGACCGCGACGGTATCAACGTTCACATCGTCACGCCGGGCCCGGTCGAGACCGACATGCTCACCGATGTGCCGTTCGAGATGTATGCGATCCGGGCGGCCGACGTCGCCGAGGCGGTGGTGTGGCTGGACACCCTCGACCCGTCGGTCGACCTTCCGGAGATCCGGCTGCACGCCGTCACCCGTGGGCCCTCGGCGCGACGCCCGGTGGTCCCGCTGGAGGTCGAGCGGCGCACCATGCGTACCAAGTGATTTCGGCGTGCTGGGTAGCGCTCAGCGCAACTCCGCACGCCGAAATCGCAAGTCAGTCGGCGATATGGACCTGCGACTCCATCTGGTGAAAGATCCGATACCGCTCGCCGCGCCGAACCAACAGCCAGGTCACCCAGCTGGCACCTGTGTGTTCGACGTCGGACTCCCTGGACGTCAAGCGCCATCGACTGAGCAGTAGGGCACGCACGACGGTGTCGTCGACAACGTCGAACTCGTGAAGCGTCGACGACACGGTCGCCGCCTTCAGCCTGCCCGCGATCCTGGCCCAGTGCCTGTCGAGTTCGTCGGTGCCGATCAACGGCGCCGCGTACTCGTCGCCGACATAGATCGGTTGCGGGTCGTCACGTTCCCACAGATCCCCTAGGCCGACGAAATCCAGTCCACACCACCGCTTGTCGTAGTCGCGGACCAGATCTGCCAGGGCCGACTCGACGGCCTCGTCGTCAGACGGCGGCGTCACCGGCGCTCGGCCGTTCCCCGGGGAGCGCCTTGACCGTCGACGGCAACCCGTACAGGGCGGTCGCGTTGCCCCGCATGATCCGCTCGCGCTGATCGGCCGGGAACCGTCTGATCGCCCAGTCGGGTGCGTCGTAGCTCCAGTGCGGATAGTCCGTGGAGAACATGATGCAGTCGCCGAGGTCCATCATCTCGATGTACTCCCGGTACACGCTCACATTCACTTCCTCGAGCGGCTGCGTGGTGAACCGCACGTGCTCGCGCACGTAGTCCGACGGCCGGCGTCGCACATGCGGCAGGTCTGCCTTGCGGTGCTCCCAGATCCGGTCCATGCGCGACATCACCGGCATCGCCCACGTGAAGCCGCCCTCGACGAAAACCACCCGCAGGTCGGGATGCCGGTCGAATGCGCCGTCGAAGACCAGGCTCATCAGATGTGACACGTACAGCAGCGGCCACGACGCGAAGAAGTCATGCCAGTGCGCCGGGTTGCCGACGGGATAGATCGGAATCAGTTCGAACGGGGTCTGCCCCATCAAATGGGTGGCCACCGGAAGGCCGTTGCGGGCGGCGGCTTCGTAAAGCGGATCGAAATGCGGGCTGCCGAATGGTATTCCGCGTGTCTGCGGCGTTATCAGTACCTCGGCCATATACGGGTGGCCGGCCCACCGCTCGATCTCCCGCGCCGCCTGGCCGGGATCCTGTGCGGTCACGCTGATCGCGCCGCGCCAACGCCCGTGCCAGTTGGTCTCGCCGAGCCACACATCTGCCAGCCAGTCGTTGTAGGTCGCCTTGAGGACGTGTTCGGCCTGCGGCAGTTGCGCGTCGCACATCGGCTCGAGCACCGCGATGCTCACGCCCGCGTCGACCAGCAGTTGCTTAGCCGCGAAATCCGGATTGCTGCCCGCGACACCACCGCCGGGCGGTGCGGAGTCGACGCGCAGCGAATTCGTCTTGTACGAATCCGGAGTGTCGTAGAAGTGCGACGTCGGTGAGACGCCGTTGCCGGTCGGCCAGAGCGTGTCCTTCCACTCCGACGGCGCATAGGACTTGAGCACCTCACCCGACACCGGCAGTGGGTGCACATCGGTGTCGACGATCGTGACCGCGATATCCTGGGCGACATCGTCTTTCGCGCGCTCGATGGTCGTCATGTCAAACTTCCTTCTACTTCGGCCGCAACCCCGTACAGGTCACTTGCGTTGCGCCACAGCACTTTCTCCCGCTGCGCGCTGGAAAGGCCCGCGACGACGGCGTCAGGGCTCGAGGTCGACCAGTGCGGGTAGCTCGAGCCGTACATGAGCAGGTCCGCCTTATCGGTGTAGTCCATCCACCGTTCCGCCTGGTTCTCGTCGGTCGGCCCGTCGAACGCCGACGAGCAGAACCGCACGTGGTCGGGTAGGTACTCGCTCGGATAGCGGTCGACCCACGGGGTCTGGTCCCGCATCGACATCCAGAATGTGTCGAGCCGCCACATCAGCGGGGTGAGCAGGTCGTAACCGCCGTCGGCGAAGACGAACCTCAGATCCGGGTGCCTGCCGAACATCCCGTCGATAATCAGCGTCGCCAGATGGACGAACGAGTTCAACGGCATGAACGCCGCGTAGCCGGGATAGGTGTAGGCGTGGCCCGCGAAGGTGGGCGCGTGGTCGACGCCGTTGCCGCCGTTGATGTGTACCGCGACCGGCAGTCGGTGTGCGGCAGCGGCTTCCCAGATCGGCTCGAACATCGGCTTGCCGTAGGGCTCGCGTGACTGAAGGGGGACACCGACCTGCACCATCTTCGGGTGGTCGGCCAGCCGTTCGATCTCTTCGACCGCGCCCCTGACGTCTTCGGGATTGACCCGGATCGTGCCACGGAAGCGCCCCGTGGCGTCGGGCTCCAGCCAGCGGTCGAGCAGCCAGTCGTTGACCCCCGCGCAGATCCGGCTGTTCAGCAGGTAGTCGGCGATGTTGCCGCGGGTCAGCGGGTTGAGGATCGCGTGCGACGCGCCGCCCTCGTCGAACAGGTGCCTGGCCACTGTCTCGGGGTCGGAACCCGGATACCCGTCGCCGTAGAGGTCCTCGCGGTAGTCCCCGCCCGGCGCCTGGTACCACTGCTGTTCGACATCGGGTATCGAACGCAGCTTGTGCGCGGGCGCCAGGTAGCGCCGAATCTCCGCGTTGTAGCGGAAGTGCGGCTGCACATTGGCATCGATGATCATGCGGTCAGGTACACCTGCCCGTCGCTGACGTCGACTTCATAAGTGCGGACCCGCTTCTGCGCGTCGGCGAGGTTCACTCCGGTGGTGATGTCGAACTCCCAGTTGTGCCACGGGCACCGGGCAATGCTGCCCTCGCGGACGTACCTGACCTGGCCCGGCGCTTCCGGGGCGAATTCGGTGGTGCCCCTGACATAGCCCGCGCACAGCGGGGCGCCCTCATGTGAGCAGTAGTTCGCGATCGCATACAACCTGCCGTCGATGTTGTAGACGCCCACGCCGAACTTGCCTGCCTCTACAAGCTTCATGCTTCCCGGAGGCAGGTCCTCGATCGCACACACCGGACGGCGCTGCATCCACGTCCCTTCAGTTTTCCTTGACCTAGGATACTAAAATAGTAAAGATAGAGCGACCGACTCGCTAGACGCTGCGCCGGGAGGCAAGTGTGACAATCAGCACCGATTCGCACGACCAGCCCAACGCCCCCGATCTTGCGACCGACCCCTACGGCTTCTTCGAGCACATGCGGGAGACCGAGCCGGTGTGGCGTGGCACGCTCATGGACAACGCGATGATGCCGCCGGAGCTGTCCGAGGGCGAAGAGTGGACGTTGTTCGACTTCGAGAGCGTCTTCGCGGCATTTCGCGATGACGACGTCTACGGCTCCGAGATGTACAACAACACGATCGGGCTGGTTTTCGGTCCGACGATCCTCGGCATGCACGGCAAGCAGCATCACGACCACCGCAGCCTGGTCGCAAAGGCCTTCCGGCAGAGCGCACTGACGCAATGGGAACCCGAGGTGATCGACCCGATCTGCGATCGGCTCGTCGACGAGATCAAGAACGACGGCGAGGCCGATCTGGTCAAGGCGGTGACGTTCGAGTTTCCCACCCGGGTCACCGCGGCACTGCTGGGGTTGCCGCAGGAAGACCTCGAGCTGTTCCGGAAACTGTCGCTGGAACTGATCTCGATTACCGAGGACATCGAGGCCGGCCTGACGGCGTCGGTCGAGCTGGGTACCTACTTCCAAGAGCAGGTGGACCAGCGCCGCCGTTCGATGACCGACGACATCATCGGCGACCTCGTCGGTGCGGAGATCGACGGTGAGAAGCTCACCGACGAAGCGATCATCTCGTTCCTGCGGCTGCTGCTGCCCGCCGGTCTGGAGACCACCTACCGCTCGTCGAGCAACCTGCTGTACCTCCTGCTGACCCATCCCGATCAGCTCGAGGCGCTGCAGGCCGATCGCAGCCTCATTCCCGCGGCGATGGAAGAAGGGCTGCGCTACGAGACCCCGTTGGTCATGGTGCCGCGCAACACAAATCAAGACGTGGAGATTCACGGCATACCGATCCCGAAGGGCGCACAGGTCAATCTGTGCATCGGGTCGGCGAATCGCGACGAAGCGCGATGGACCGACGCGGGTTCGTTCGACATCCGCCGACCCCGCCGGGCGCATATCTCGTTCGCCGGCGGAATTCACAGCTGCCTCGGGATGCACCTGGCCCGGGTCGAAACCAAAGCGATGCTGACGAGCCTCTTCGATCGCGTGACCGACATCGAACTGGTGCCCGACGACGACTGCAAGATCGTCGGCATGCCGTTCCGCTCCCCCAAGCACCTCCCCGTGACCTTCCGCGCGGTGTCATGAGGAGCCGAGCGGCAATCCTGCACGACATGGGTCAGCAGTGGTCGGTCGAAGAATTCGAGCTCGACCCGCCTCGGGCTGGCGAGGTGCTCGTCGAGATGGCCGCTGCCGGTCTGTGCCACTCCGACGAGCACATCCGCAACGGCGATATGTCTGCGCCGAACGAGGTGATGGAGTCGTTCGGCCTACCCTCGATGTTCCCGATGATCGGTGGTCACGAAGGCTCGGGCGTGGTGCTCGAAGTGGGCGAGGGCGTCACCGAGTTCGCACCGGGTGATCACGTCGTGACGTCGTTCGTCGCGGTCTGCGGTCAATGCCGGTGGTGCAACTCCGGGATGGAATACATCTGCGACATGGGCGCGCAGGTGATGATTCCCGGTATGCCCACGGACGGCACCTTCCGCCATCACACCGCCGACGGCCGCAATCTCGGCCACTTGTCCAAGGTCGGCGCGTTCTCGAAACACACTGTGGTTTCCACGGATTCGATAGTCAAGATCGACCCCCACCTGCCGTTGCTGCCAATGGCCCTGTTGTCGTGCGGGATTCCCACCGGGTACGGCTCCGCGGAGAACCGCGCGAAGGTGAAAACCGGGGACACGGTAGTCGTCATAGGTGTCGGCGGAATCGGTACCGGTGCGGTCCAGGGTGCACGCATCAACGGCGCCGCGCAGATCATCGCGGTCGATCCCGTCGAGTTCAAGCAGAAGTCGGCTCTGGGATTCGGTGCCACGCACTGTGTCTCGAGTACCGAGGAGGCGGCCGATCTGGTCCGCGGTTTGACACACGGCGTGATGGCGGACAGTGTCATTGTGTCGCCGTCACTCATCTCCGAAAACGACGTGCAGGCGGCCTTGAGCCTGACGCGTAAGGGCGGGACCTGTGTGTTGACGGGCATGACCGCAACCACGACGAACTCCATCGCCATCAACCTGCAGGAGTTCATCCTGTGGAACAAGAGCCTGGTGGGCACGGTGCTGGGGTCGTGCAATCCGCGGGTGGACGTCGCTCGTTTCGCCCGGCTCTACGAGGCGGGACTACTGCAACTCGACGAGATGATCACCCGGCGTTACCGGCTCGACGACATCAATGAGGGCTATCACGATCAGCTGAACGGCGAGATCGTGCGCGGCGTCATCGATTTCTCTCTGGGCTGACCGCCGAGATCGACGAATTGGCGCGATTTACTCGCACTTTTACGCCCAAACGTACGTTTCGGCGTACTTGTCACATGATGCGGGACGCGTGGCCCTGCCAATAGCGCTCGCGGATCCGTCGCTTGTAGAGCTTGCCGTTGGGGTCGCGCGGTAAATCGGAATCGAATTCGATCGAGCGCGGGCACTTGTAGGTTGCCAGGGTCGCGCGGCAGTACTCGATGAGCTCCGCCGCGAGGTCGGGTCCCGGTGCGACTCCGTCGACCGGTTGCACGACGGCCTTGACCTCTTCACCGAACTCGTCGTTCGGCACCCCGAACACCGCGGCGTCGACGAGTTTCGGATGCATGACGAGAAGGTTCTCGGCCTCCTGCGGGTAGATGTTCACGCCACCGGAGACGATCATGAACGTCGAGCGGTCGGTGAGGTACATGTAGCCGTCGGCGTCGACGTAGCCCATGTCGCCCAGCGATCGCCATCCGCGGTCATTCGACACCGACGCCGTCTTCTCGGGATCCTTGAAGTACTGGAACACCGGGCCGCCTTCGAAGAACAGCTCCCCGGACTCGCCGACCCCGAGCTCGGTTCCGTCCTCGCCCACGACATGCACGGGACTGAACGGCTTGCCGACCGATCCCGGATGTGCCAGCCACTCCTTAGGCCCGATGATCGTGCCCGCGAAACCCTCTGTGCCCCCGTAGTACTCATGGATGATCGGGCCGAACCAGTCGATCATCCGGTGCTTGACGTCGACGGGGCACGGGGCGGCCGCGTGGATGACGCATTGCAGACTCGACACGTCGTACTTCTCACGAACCGCGTCGGGCAGCTTGAGCATGCGCACGAACATGGTCGGCACGAACTGGGCGTGTGTGACCCGGTGTTGTTCGATGAGCCGCAGCACGGACTCGGCGTCGAACTTGCGCATCAGGATCGATGCGGCGCCCACCCGGTGTACGGCCATCGTGTAGTTGACGCCCGCCGCGTGATACAGCGGCGCCGGCGACAGGTACACGCTCGAGGGAGTCATGTCGTAGCGCTGGGCGAGCGAGTACTCCAAGACCTTCTGCGCCCAGGATCCCTGGCCGTCGTCGGGTAGCGGCCGCCGAACGGCCTTGGGCCGCCCGGTGGTGCCCGAGGAGTAGAGCATCTCCGACCCGTCGGATATCGTTGGCGCGTCGCCGCTTTCGGCCAGGGCATCCTCGTACGACAGCCATCCGGAAAGCGCGCCGCCGACGCTGATGTGGACATCGACGCCATCGTTCACCTCGAGGATCCGCTGCCCCAGCGCTGCCATCGACGCGTCGATGAAAACCGCCTTGGCTTCGGAGTCGTCGATGACGTAGGCCACCTCGTCCGGGGTGAAATGGGTGTTGACGGCGCTGTAGTACAGCCCGGAAAGCTGGCAGCCCCAAGTGATTTCGAAAAACTCCGGACGATTCGGGAGCACCAGGGCGACCCCGTCACCGCGGCGCAACCCCGCCTGGTGAAGCAGGGCGGCGACGCGTCGGCTGCGCTCATACAGCTCGCCGTACGAAACCGTCCCACCGTCGGCGACGATCAGGGCGGGCGAGTTCGGCTCACCGTCCGCGTGGTCGCCAATGTTCACGAGCGGGGCTCCTACGTGGCGGCGCCGTCGGTTGATGCGGCCGCCTGCCGCTTGGCCATCTCGGACGGCAGCACCTTGTCCTTGAACACCCGCTGAATCAGCTCCTGCACGTCCTTGCTGATCGACGCGAGCGCGACGAGGTCGTTGGAGCTCTGCCAGTGCACCCGCATGCCCATCAGCTCCCATGCCCGCTTGAGATTGGCCTTGGTGAGCATGAGCGTCGTCAATGGAGCCTGGGCAATGTGGCGGGCGATCGCGTCCACGCGATCGTCGAGGTCCTCGCGCTTGACCACCTCGTTGACCAGACCGACCTCGAGGGCCTTCTTGGCGTCGATGACCTCGGCGGTGAACAGGTAGTAGGCGGCGCGCCGCCAGTTCATGAACACCCATGGCTCGATGGAACATTCACCCGAGGGCATGCCGAACCCCTGTAGCGGTGGGTAGGAGAAGTAGGCATCCTCGGAGGCGATGACGATATCGGTGGTCAGGCCCATGTGCGTACCGCCACCTACGCAGTAACCGTGCACCTGGGCGATCGTCGGCTTGGAGAACTCCCACAGATTCAATGTCGGCTTGACGAACAGGTCGGACTGCGCCTTCCACGGGTGACCCGTAACCATGGCGTTCTCGACGAAGGCCGGATAGTCGACGGCGTTGTTGCCGATGGCGTGTCCGGAGCAGAAGCCCTTTCCATTGGCCTTGAGCACCAAGACCTTGATGTCGTAGTCACGGTCGGCGTCCAGCAGGGCGGCGTCGACCTCCTCGGCCAGCTTCTGATCCTGCGCGTTGGCCTTCTCGGGCCAGTTCAGCGTGATCTTGGCGATCGGCCCGTCTTTTTGGTAGATGATTCTCTCGCGGGTCTCGTTGAGATCCATTCGTCCTCCTCGTATTTCGTTATGACGTGATGACGCCGATTTCGGCGCCGATGTCGTAGGTGGTTCCGACCTCGCCGGTCCACTGCACGGTGCCCGACGCACCCGCTTCGATTTCCTGTTCCACCTTCTCGGTGGCGATGACGTAGATGGGCGTTCCTTCCTCGACGCGCTCGCCCTCGCTGACGAGGAACTCGGTGAGCTCGGCCTCCGAAACGGCAACCGACACGCGTGGAATCCGGATGATGAAGTCAGCCACCCGCACCCGCCTTCTCGAGCGTGCGCTGCGCAGCCTCGACGACGCGGGCCGCCGACGGATAGATGTGTGCTTCGAGCGCCGCCGCGGCGGGTGTCGGGACGAACCTCGCCGCCACCCGTTCGATGGGCGCGGCGAGCTCGCCGAAGCACTCGGCCTGCAACGTGGCGACGATTTCTGCTCCGGGACCGGCGAATTGGACCGCGTCGTGCACGACTACGGCACGGCTGGTGCGGCGAACCGAGTCGACGATGGTGTCGACGTCCAGCGGTACGAGCGTGCGCAGGTCGACGACCTCGGCGCTGACGCCGTGCTCGGACAGCGTCTGTGCCGCTGCCAGGCATTCGAGCACGCTGCGGCCGTAACTGATGAGGGTGATGTCCGTGCCGGGACGCTTGACGTCGGCCTGGCCGAGCGGGATCGAGAATCCAGGATCTGTTGGGACTGGGCCCTTTTGGCCTTGTAAGCGGATCGTCTCGACGAACAGGCAGGGGTCCTCGTCGAAGATCGCCGACGTCAGTAGGCCCTTACCGTCGCGCGGTGTCGACGGCACGATCACCTTCAACCCCGGTATGTGCATGAACCACGCCTCCAGCGTCTGCGAATGCGTCGCCCCCGTCGCGAGCCCGCCGTAAACCTGGGTGCGCACGGTGATCGGCGCGGTGGTCCGGCCCGCGGTCATGAAGCGCAGCTTGGCGGCATTGTTGATCAGCTGGTCTGCGGCGATGCCGATGAAGTCCATGATCATGATCTCGGCGACCGGCAGCAGCCCGTCGATCGCAGCCCCGACGGCGGCGCCGAGGATCGCCGCCTCCGAGATGGGTGTGTCCAGCACGCGGTCGTGGCCGTACTTCGTCGAGAGGCCCGCGGTCGGGCCTGATGCGCCGGGATCGGCGATGTCCTCGCCCAGCAGGAAGACCCGGTCGTCGGCGGCCATCGCCTGATCGAGCGCGAGGTTGAGCGCCTCGCGCATCGACATCTCTTTTTCGTCCATGGCCATTCCTCAGACGGGGTAGCGGATCGGGGTCGCGTACACGTCTCGGTCGAGTTCGTCGACCGACGGGGTGTCCGCACTCAACACCGTCTGCAATGCGTCCTCCACCTTCGTCAGCGCACCCTCGTCGATGCGGCTGAGCTCGTCGTCAGTGCAGGCGCCGCTGTCGACGAGGTGACGGCGGAACGCGGGTACCGGGTCGGCGGCCAGCGCCGCCTCCAGCTGTTCCTTGGGGATGTATGGCGTCCGATCGCCGAAATAGTGGCCACGGAAGCGGAATGTCACGCACTCGATGAAGGTGGGCCCATCGCCGTTGCGTGCCTTGCCGATTGCCTCGGCCAGCGCATCCGTAACCGCCAATGGATCATTACCGTCGACGCGAATGCCCGGCATGCCGTATCCCGCTGCCCGATCGGCGACATGCTCGAGCTTCATCGTGTCGGTCGTCGGCGTCATCTCCGCATACATGTTGTTCTGGCAGACGAAGACCACCGGAAGGTCCCACAGCGCAGCCATGTTCGCCGCTTCGTGAAACGAGCCGGTGTTCGTCGCGCCGTCGCCGAAGCTGACCACGGTGACACGGTCGAGGCCCTTGCGCTTGGCGGCCATCGCGAGCCCGACAGCCACGGGTGGGCCCGCGCCGACGATGCCCGTCGAGAGCATCACGCCCTTCTCGGGTTTGGCGATGTGCATCGTGCCGCCCTTGCCGCGGCCGGCGCCGACGACGCGGCCCATCATCTCGCCGTAGATCTCCTCCAGCGGAACGCCTTTGCCGATCAGGTCATGCAGCCCGCGGTACGTCGTGACCAGCTGGTCGTCCTCGCGCAGCGTCACGCCCATCGCCGCCGCGATCGCCTCCTGCCCGCGCGACGGCCAGTACACGCACATGAACTCGCCGGTGCCGATGCCCTTGGACAGCCGGTCATCGGCGGCCTTCATCAACACCATCAGCGCGTAGATGCGCCGCTGCAGATCCACTGAATGAGTCACTTCTCGTACGACCCGATCTCGCGGTACACCTTCGGGATCGGCGGCGTCTCCAAGTTGAGCAACTCTATCGAGGACATCTTGCCGCTCCTGCCGAGGTCGCGCAGCCTGCCCACCACCGCGTCGAGGTCGTCGCACTCGAGTTCGTAGATCGCGATGAACGGTCCTTCGCCGTCGGTCGGCGCGAAGCGGCGCGCCGAGACGATCCCGTCGACCGAGCAGATCTCAGCAAGATGAGTGTCGTTGTACCACTTGTGGTATTCCTCTTCGCGGTCCGGCGACACCGGCCTCGTCTCCAGGTAGATGATGCCTCTGGCCACACTCAACCCTTCTCTACGCCGACCACGGTTTGACCTTGAGGAACCCGCCTGCATCGACACGCAACTGCTGTCCGGTGATGTATCGGGCGCCGTCGCTGGCGAGAAATACGACCGCCTCGCTGATGTCTTCGGGCTCGACGTAGGGAACCGGCATCGCCTGCACGACAGGGAAAACCAGTTCGGCCTCCTCGCGGGTGGGCTCTTTGAGGTCGGGTCTGAAGGCCCGGTACATCGGCGGGCTGTGCAGCATGTCGGTGTTGACGTTGGTCGGGTGGATGGCGTTCATCCGGATCGAGAACGGGGCGAGTGCGAGCGCGAAGTCGTTGACGTAGTGTGCGCCGGCCAGTTTCGCGAATGCGTATCCGGCACCGCCGGGACCGCCGTCGATGCCGGTGGTGTTCATCGACGACATGAATGCCGCGTTGGACCCCGTCACGATGATCGATGCGCCTGCCTGCAGGTGCTTGAGGCTCGTGTGTACGAGGTTCAGCACACCGACCAGGTCCACGTCGACGGCGTCGGCGAATGCCTGCGGCGGCAGGCCCGCCGTCAGAGGGCAGATGCCCGCGTTCGCGACGACGATGTCGAGCCTCCCGAACTCCGCCACGCCGCGGTCGATCGCGGCCGACAGCGCGGCCCGGTCGCGGACGTCGGCGATTTCGGTGTGGGCACGCCTGCCCTCCTTCTCCACCAGCCGCGCGGTCTCGTCGAGGTCCTCGGGCCGGGCGAGCGGATATTCGTTGGTCTCGATGTCGGCGCAGATGTCGACGGCGATGATGTCGGCACCCTCTGCGGCGAGCAGCTGCGCGTGCGAGCGGCCCTGCCCCCGCGCCGCACCGCTGATCAGCGCTACTTTGCCCTCGACCCTGCCCATCGCGCCCTCCTTCAGATCGTCACCCACACGAACCGGATTGGGAACCTTCGAGTCACCTCGCAGAGGTAGCTATACTACCTAAAATTATAAAGATGCCAATCGGCCCGATCTCGAACAGGACACCGTGGACTTCTCATATCCGGCGGAGGTTGAGCAGTTCCGCAAGGAGCTGCGCACGTGGCTCTCGGCGAATCTGAGCGACCGGGTCAGGGACGCCGACAAGAGCCGCGGGCGCGACCCCGATGCCTTCGACACCCTGCGGGCATGGGATGCGACGCTGGCCGACGCTGGCTGGGGCGCGGTGTCGTGGCCGCAGGAATACGGTGGCCGCGGAGCGACCGTTCTCGAGCAGTTGGTCTACGCCGAGGAGACCACGCGGGCCCGAGCTCCCATGCCGCTCAACGTGATCGGCATGAACAACATCGCGCCGGCGATCATGCACTACGGGACCGACGCGCAGAAGCGCGAGCTGCTCCCCCGCATGGTGCGCGCGGACGACATCTGGTGCCAGGGCATGTCCGAGCCGGAGGCGGGCTCCGACCTGGCGTCACTGCGCACCCGCGCCGTGCGCGACGGCGACGACTTCGTCGTCAACGGCCAGAAGATCTGGACGTCGCTCGGGCACCGGGCCGACTGGTGCCAGCTCTACGTGCGCACGGACCCCGACGCCCCCAAGCACAAGGGCATCTCCTGCCTGATCGTCGACATGAGGTTGCCCGGGATCGAGGCCCGCCCGCTGGTCACCCTGAACGGCGCGGCCGATTTCGCGGAGGTGTTCTTCAACGACGTCCGGGTGCCTGCCGATGCACTGCTGGGCCCACTCAACGCGGGATGGCAGGTCGCCACCACGACGCTGAGCCACGAACGGGCGGGCGCGGCGCGGCTGTACGCACAGATGGAGGTCCAGCTGTCCGACCTCGTCGCGGACCTGGCCAATCACCGCATCGACGGCAAGCCAGTGCTCGAGAACAGCGCGACGCTGCGCCGTCTGGGCGACGTCGCGGTGCGCATCAAATACCTCGAGCTGCTGTGCAAGCGGGCGATCTCGGCGACGCTGCACGGCGGCGATGCGCTCGGGTCGGCCAGCCTGGCCAAGAGCGTGTGGGCAGAGCTGGGGCAGGATCTCGCCGAGCTCGCTTTCGACGTGCTGGGCACCCAGCGCGGCAGCCAACGGTGGGTGGACCGCCGGCTGTCGTCACGATCACTGACCATCGCGGGCGGGACCACCCAGATCAACAAAGGCATCACCGCCACTCGAGTGCTAGGACTGCCCCGGCGATGAGCGCTCGCGCGAAGTGGGGGCACCTCCCGCCCGAAGGGCAGGGGGACAGAGGACAGCGATGAACCTCGAGCTCACAGAAGAGCAACTCGCGCTGCGCGACACGGTGCGGCAGTTTCTCACCGAAAAGGCAAGTGTGGCCGCACATGTCCGGCCGATGTTGGACGATGCGTCGGGCACGACCGACGACGTGTGGCGCGGGCTGGCGAGTCTCGGCGCGACGGGCGTGCTCGTTGCTGCGGACCACGACGGCGCGGGAATGACGATGGTCGAGGCGGGCGTCGTCGCACAGGAGCTCGGTGCTGCGCTCAACCCCGGGCCGTGGTTGTCGAGCGCCGTCGCCGCGACTCGCGCCCTGGCGCGGACAGGTGCCGACGGTGAGGCGGCCGCCGCCTTGCTGGCCGGAATCGCCGACGGGTCCACCATCGCGACCGTTGGCCCACTGGACGGGACGATGCCTGCGGCCGACGAGACAGACGGCGGCGTTCTGCTCCGCGGCGAGATCAGCGCCGTGCCCGATGCGGCCGCGGCGAACGTGCTGTTGATCCTTGCCCAGGAGAGCGGCGGCGCGGGGCTGTACGCCGTCGATCCGACATCCGCCGGGGTGGCCGTGACCGCACGGCCCCATGTCGACCCGACACGAAAGCTGTTCGACGTCGTCCTCGATGGGGTCCCTGCCCGGCGACTCGCCGCCGCACCGGCGGACGCGATCGAGGGGCTCGTCGACGACGTGATGATCGCGTACGCCGCAGATGCACTCGGGGCGGCCGATGCGGTGATGAAGCTCGCGGTCGAATACGCGAAGGTGCGCACGCAGTTCAACCAGCCGATCGGCAGCTTCCAGGCCGTCCAGCATCTGTGCGTCGACATGTACGAGGCGGTCGAGCTCGCCCGCAGCGGGGTCATCCACGCGTTGTGGGCCGCCGACTCGGCCGAGCCCGCGGAGCGCCACCGTGCCGCGCTGCGCGCCAAGGCATTCGCCGGCCGACTGGCCTCCGTCGGCGACACCGCCATCCAGGTCTTCGGCGGTATCGGCTTCACCTGGGAGCACGACGCCCACCTCTATCTCAAGCGGCTGCTGGGCTGGAGCGCATTCCTCGGCGGGCCGGACCGGTATCTGGAGGACGTCGGCGCACAACTCGTCAGCGAACTCGATCGAAAGGTGTTGCATTGAGCCAAGTTCTGAGCGGGGTCCGGGTTGTCGAGCTGGCGTCCTGGACCTATGTGCCCTCAGCCGGTGCCGCGCTGGCGGACTGGGGCGCCGACGTCATCAAGGTCGAGGACGTCAAGGCGGGCGACCCCGGGCGGGCGTTGGTCATCGGCGGTTTCACCCGGCAGAACGCCAGGGCCGACGTCGACTTCATCCTCGAGATCGGCAACCGCGGCAAGCGCAGCGTCGCGATCGACATCAAATCCGACACGGGACGCGAGTACTTCGGTCGGCTGCTGGCCACCGCGGACGTGTTCCTGACCAACTGGCTGCCCGCCCCGCTGGAACGCGCGCGGCTGACGGTCGAGGACATTCGCTCGTTCAACCCGAACATCATCATCGCGCGCGGAACGGGCACCGGGGTCCGCGGACCGGACCGCGACAAGGGCGGGTTCGACGCGGCGACCTACCTGTCCCGCGGCGGAGTCTCCTACACGATGACGCCTTTCGGCACGGAGACGCCTGCCGTACAGGGGCCGGGTTTCGGCGATCTGCAGGGCGGCATAACCCTCGCCGGCGGTGTGTGCGCCGCGCTGTTCCACCGGGAACGCACCGGTGAGCCGTCCGTCGTCGACTCGTCGCTTCTGGCCCAGGCGATGTGGACCATCGCCCCGTCGATCTCGGTCGCCGACCTCTTCGGCATCGACGGAATCCCCGGTGCGCCACCGGGACTGGCGATCAATCCGCTCGTCAACCGCTACAAGACGCGCGACGGTCAGGTGGATCCAGATGGTCTTCCTGCAGCCCGACCGCTTCTGGGCCGGCTTCTGCGAGCGGATCGGCCTGCCCGAGCTGGCCACCGACGAGCGCTTCGTCCCGTCGAGCAACCTGATCGCCAACGCAGAAGCGGCGTGCAGGCTCGTCGGCGACAGGCTCGCCAGCGAGAACCTGGAGTACTGGCGCAAAGCGCTTGCAGACGAGCCGGGCGTGTGGGCGGCGCTGGCCACGCCGAAGGAGACGCTGCACGATCCGCAGGTGCAGCCGAACGGCTACGTCATACCGAACGTGGACGACAAGGGAGTCGAATACCAGATCGTTGCCGCGCCAGTGCAATTCGACGAAACGCCTCCGCCACCGGCACGCGCTCCGGAACATGGACAGCACACCGAGGAGATCCTGCTGGAGCTCGACCTCGACTGGGACGACATCTCGGCGGCCAAGGACAGCGGCGCGATTCTCTAAAGGGAGAGCCCAATGACGATAGAGCGGCGCGAACTCGAAGCGGTCATCTACGAGCGTGAACCGCCGATCGCGCGGATCATCCTCAACCGGCCCGACAGGGCCAACACCAAGGACGCGACCCTGGTGCAGGAAGTCGACGCATGCCTGCACGAAGCCGACCGTGACAAAGAGATCAAGGTCGTCATCCTCAAGGCGAACGGCAAGGGTTTCTGCGGTGGACACGTGGCGCGCTGGGGTCCCGACGAGAACCCCTACCCGGATTTCGGAGACACGTTCGAGGATCTATACAAGGGCACCGCCGACCTGTTCCTGTGGCCGACGCTATATCTGTGGGAGTTCCCGAAGCCGACCATCTCGGCGATCCACGGCTACTGCATGGGCGGCGGGATCTACCTCGGGCTGCTCACCGACTTCTGCGTCGCATCCGAAGATGCATACTTCCAGATGCCGCTCGCGCAGAGCCTCGGCGAGCCCGGGGGTCACACCATGATCGAGCCGTGGCTGCTGATGAACTGGCACCGCACGATGGACTGGCTGCTGCTGGCGCCGACGCTTTCCGCGCAGGAGGCGCTCGAATGGGGACTGCTCAACAAGGTGGTGCCGCGTGACCAGCTCGAGGACACCGTCGAGGAGATGGCCCGCAAAATCGGTCAGATCCCGTTGACTACGTCGATGGCGGTGAAGAACAACGTGAAACGGGCCTATGAGCTCATGGGTATGCGGGTGCACCTTCAGGTGAGCCACATCCTGACGAACATGGTCGGGGCGGCATCCGACGTGCAGACCCGCCGGGCCGAGCTCATCCAGTCAGGCCTCAAGCCAAGGGATTTCGTCGCCGACGGGGAGATTTCTCCCGGCGAGCAGACGTAAACTCGCACAAATCAGGGCGCAAATATGCGATTTTGCGTCTGCTCGCGAGGGGAAAGTTAGCGGCCTGCGGCATGTAGAGCGGCGACGTAGCCGAAGATCATCGTGTTGGCGATGCTGCCGCCCGCACCGAGATACGTGCGGCCCATCACCGTGGCGGTGATGTTGCCGGTCGCGTAAAGCCCCTCGATCACCTGGTCGTGCTCGTCGAGCACCTGCGCGTACTCGTTGGTGATCACTCCGCCGCAAGTGCCGACGTCGGCCGGGAACACCCTGGGTCGCGTAGTACGGCGCCCGATCGATAGGCCCGAGCGCGGCGTTGGGCTTGTGTCCCGGATCGCCCAGGCAGATGTTGTACGCCGACTGTCCGCGGCCGAAGTCGGGGTCGAGGCCCTGTGGCCGCGAACTCGTTGAAGCGCTGGACCGTCTCCTCCAACGCTTTTGGAGGAACGTCGATCTGGCGAGCCAGCTCGCCGATCGTGTCGGCCCGCTTGACGGCCCCCTGCTCGATCACCGCTTCGTCGGGAATGGTGCGCTTCTGGAATGGGTTTGCGCCCGAGACATATCTGCCGACATACCCCTCGTCGAAGATCTGCCAGCACGGCACCGCTTTGTTGGCGTACATCGCCTTGCCGACTTCGACGTAGGAGTTCGACTCGTTGCAGAATCGCTTGCCGGTTCCGTCGACGTAGATGGCCCCTGGTCGCTGCCGCGCCGGGCCGATGGCACGGGCACGGGGGTCTGCGACGAAAACCGATGGGAGCCACCAGGCCTCGTCGAGGAGATCGGTTTGAGCACCGAGCTTCATCGCCGTCTGCAGCACTTCGCCGGTGTCGCCGGGATTCGGCGATCGACCACTTTGCCTCGTTGGGCTGGTCGCCGCTGTAGCGGCGGCGCATGTCCGCATTGCGGCTGAAGCCGCCCGCGGCGAGCAGGACTCCCTTGCGCGCCTCGACGTTGATCGTCGAGCCGTTGTGGGTGACACGCGCGCCGACGACTCGGCCGTTCTCGACGATTAGGTCGTCCATCGCGGCGTTCGTCCACACCGGCGGCTCGCCTTTGGCGTCGATCAGCGCTTTCAGGATCTGGCCGATCACGATGCACCGTTGGTCATCAAATCGCGACGCCGGAGCCTGGCGATGTTGGTGCGCAGGAACACGCGCATCGCCACGGCAAACGCCCGTGGCGAGCGGTTGAAGTACTGCACCGAGCGCAGCTCGTTGGTCTTGACCACGAATCCGCGGTTCCAATTCTTCGTCCATCCGCTGGACCTTGTCGCTCCAGTCCCCTAAAGCCGCCGCGTCGTAGGGGACGCCCTCGACCGAACGTCCTGCTGCGTTGCCGCCCTTGTGGTTCGGGTAGTAGTCGCTATAGCCGGGGCATCGCACTAGCCGAACGCCTTTACCACGAGGAAATCGATCATCTCGTTGCCGGCGGTGAGGAACATCTCGCGGCGCGCGGGCGACGACGCTTGCACCGATGTCGCCGACGACATCGTCGAAGTAGGCCAGACCTTCTTCATGCGAATCGGGTATGCCTTCGGCAGCCATCAGCGGGTTGTTCGGCAGCCAGACCATGCCACCCGACATTCCCGTAGCCCCACCGACCAGGTCCTGCTTTTCGACCACCAGCGGCTCGATCCCACGAGTCGACGGCAGCCAGCGCCGCGACCATTCCCCCGCCGCCGCTTCCTGCAATCAGCAGGTCGACAGACTTGTCCCAATTCATGACGCGGGAACGGTCTCGGTCAGACCCAGATCCGCGACGGGCACGTCGATGGTGGTGTTGGTGCGCTGGATCGCGGGCACCAGCCGCTCGTTCGGGAGCCCGGCGAGGAAGCCGTCAATGACACGCTCGAAGTTCGAGATCAACCCCTCGATCTGATCCGACAGCCGCATGTACTCAAACCCTTTGGCGTGCAAACCCTTCTGCTGTTTCGGCAAGTTGGAGAAATCCTGAGCGGGAATCATCGGCCAGCTCGGGTCGTCCGGCGCCAGCGGCTCGGGTGCCGTCGGCTTTCCTTGCGAGCGGTCGTTCGGGTAGCGGGTCAGCGACCAGACCTCGAACAGGGTCTCTTCTGGCCCGAGCGGACGGATCCGGTATGACGACGCGCTGCTGTACTGCGGCAGGATGAAGTAGTGCGGGAAGCAGAACCCGATCGCGTCGATGACGCGGCGCCGCTCCAGGTCGTTGAGGTCGGGGAAGTCGCAGTCGCGGGCCCGGTGCCAGTTCGTCACCGCCTCGTTGACCGCGCTACGCCAGGCGGCCATCGCCTCTGCCGGATTGTCCGGGAGCGACATGTGCTGCAGCCCTTCGGCAATCCGGATGTCGTTCTCGTGGGTCATGCCACCCATCCCTGACCCGAGCGTCCGCATGAAATGCAGGCTCGTCTCGATGAGGGGATTCACCGACGTCGAGTCCGGACTGTGCGACGACGGCAGCAGCTGCGGATGGGTCTGCGGCACGTGGTAGCCCTCCATGAAGGCGGCCGTCGCGAGCTTCCAATTCACCGGCAGCAGGCACGACTTCCACCACTCGGTGCGCAGCGCCCCGACCTTCCATTCGTCGTGCTTGGACGCGAACGGCTCGATGCAGTCACGCAAAGGTGGAGCGCCGTCATCGAGGTTGATCCACGCGCAGCCGCCCCAAAGCTCACACTTGACCGCGGTGAGCGCGAGATCGTCGGCGCACATGTTGCTTTCGTCGAACTCCTCGGAGCGCAGCACGAACGTGTTCTTGCCGTCGAGCCCCCAGCACCATCCGTGGAACGGGCAGACGAAGCTGCGCCGAGTGCCGCTGCCCTCCACCAGCTTCATGCCGCGATGGCGGCAGGAGTTGTAGTACGCGCGAATGTTGGAGGCGTCGACGCGTACCACGATGACCGACTGGTCGAGGATCTCGTATTCCACGAAGTCGCCGGGTTTGGGAATCTCCTCCAGCCGGCAAGCCATCTGCCACACGCGCGGCCAGAACAGCTCGGTCTCCAGCGCGTAGAACTCGGGGTCGTAGTACCGCTGCTTGGGAATCCGGTCGACGGCCTGCACCGCCCATGGCACCGGAAGCGGTGTCCAGTCGATTTCGGGCAATCTGATCACCCTTCTGCCGCAGCGACTGGTTGCTTATCTTAGCAAAAATAGCAAGTCGACAAATCAGCCGGCAGTGATCGCCTGGTAGAGATCGACCATCTCGTCCGCGGGCCCAGCGGGGATGGTGTGGTCCGTCGGGTCACGAATCTCGCCGAAATGGGCGTGCACGTCTTCTACCGACAACGCCGGGTTGTAGTAGCCCTTAGTCCTGCCTATGAAGAACCGGGAGACCTGGCCGCCGCCGACGGTGTAGATCTCGCCGGAGACCGGGCAGTCCACGTGGGCGAGGTAAGCCACCACCGGCGCCACCAACGCGGGGTCGAGGCGGTCGAGGAACGGCCGCATGAGTTCTTCTGCCTCGGGATTGTCGACCTCGGCGGCGCTGCCCATCGAGTAGTCCATCATCCGGGTGGCGGCGACCGGAGCGATCGCATTGACCTTGATGTCGAGGCCCACAGCCTCCGCGGCGAGCACCCGGGTTAGACCGATGAGCCCGGTCTTGGCGGCACCGTAGTTGCTCATCCGTGGCGCGCCAAGGATCCCCGCCGCCGAACAGGTGTTGACGATGCGGCCAAAGTTCTGCTCCCGCATCACCTTCCACGCCGGTCGGGTCACGAAGAAGGCGCCCTTGAAATGGACGTCCACCAATGGGCTGAGGCGATCTTCGGTCATATCCTCGAACGCCGCGTCGCCCACGGTTCCCGCATTGTTGACGAGAATGTCGATGCGCCCCCACGCGTCGAGCGCAGCGTCGATGATCGCCTGTCCGCCTCCTGGCGTCGAGACGCTGTTGGCATCGGCGACGGCTTCGCCGCCCTTGGCCTTGATCTCCTCGACGGTCGACTGGGCGGCATCGACTCCCGCGCCGTCGCCGGTGACCGAACCACCGAGGTCGTTCACGACCACCCGCGCACCGCGTGAGGCGAGCAGAAGCGCGTGCTCCCTGCCCAGCCCGCGGCCTGCGCCGGTGACGACGGCGACTTGGCCGTCGAATCGCAACTCGCTCATCTATCTCGGCCACTCCTCCATGCGCGGCGGATATCGGAGTTCGGCCGCTCGCGGCAGCCGACGCGGATGCGTCGTGGTTATCGCGTCGAGCATCAGCACGACGTATCGGCGCCAACCGTCGGATCCCGGATCCATCGTCGGGAGCACGCTGTTGAGCATCGCGACGATTCGCGGAAGGTCCGCGGCGACGAGGTCAGCGCGGGCAAGGCCGGCCAGTTGTGCGCGCCGGGCGAGGTCTTCGAGCGCCGCATCGAGCTGCGCGGAGACATCGGTGAGCGTGCCTGCCTTCAGTGCGGCAGCCAGCACATTGTGCTCGCGGGCGCCGAGCGCAACGGCGGCTTCGATCAGGTCGGTCAGCCCCCGCAGTGGGTTTCGAGCGCGCATCGCGCGCTCGATGACAGGAGTGAGTGTTTCGGCGATGGTCTGGTCGATGACCGCCCTGGCCAACTCACCCTTGGTGGGAAATCGGCGGTACAGCGTCCGTTCCCCGACGCCGGCCCTGCTGGCGATGACGTCCATCGGCGCGTCCGGTCCGAGTTCGGCGTACGCCTGGCGCGCCGCGCGCAGCATGCGTTCGGCATTGCGCGCTGCATCCGCACGCAGTGGACGATCCGCTACCGCTGTCACCCGGTCACTGTAACCGACAGTTGACTGCCACTAAAGCCCACCTTAGGCTCGGGTCGAAATGGCAGCCGGCTGTCGATTAGAGGAGCGCCAATGACGACGACATCGGTGAAGGGCGATAGCGCCGCCCTACCGGCCGTCCCGATTCCGCGAGATGCCCGTTGTCCGCTGAAGCCCCCGCCTGAGTTCGACAAATGGCGGGCTGCTGACGGCCTGCAGATGGTTCTATGGCGGCATGAGCCGACGTGGTTCATCAGCCGCTACGAGGACATCAGGGCGGCGCTCACCGATCCGCGTCTGTCCGCGAACACCCTCCCGGACGCCTTACAAGCGAGGTCAGAGGACGACAACATTCCGGTGATCTTCGCCCGCATCGACGATCCCGAGCACAACCGGCTCCGTCGAATGATGACTCGGGACTTCACTTTCCGTCGGGCCGAGGCGATGCGTCCCCAGATCCAGGATCTCGTCGACGGATTCCTGGACGACATGATCGAGGCGGGGCCGCCGGCCGATCTGGTCCGCGACTTCGCACTGCCCGTGCCGTCGCTGGTGATCTGCCTGCTGCTCGGCGTCCCCTACGAGAAGCATGAATTCTTTCAACACAACAGTACGAAGGGACTCGACGCCCGATCGACGGACGAGGAGAAGGCCGCGGCGATCGGAGCAATGTTCGACTACATGTGGGAACTGGCGGCGCTCAAGGAACGCGAACCGGGTGACGACCTGATGAGCCGCCTGATCACCGACTACGTCGCCAAGGGCGAGCTCAGCCGCGAGACCGCGGTGATGAACTGCGTGATCCTGCTTCAGGCCGGCCACGAAACCACGGCGAGCATGATCTCGCTGGGAACCGTTGCACTGCTTCAGCATCCCGACGCACTGGAACGGCTGCGCCGAACAGACGACCCTGCCCTGGTCGCCAATATCGTTGAGGAGTTGATGCGCTACCTGACCATCGTGCACACCCAGGTGGATCGTGTCGCGCTCGAAGATCTCACCATCAACGGTCAGCTCATCAGGGCGGGCGAGCACGTGCTGATGAACCTTCCCGCAGGAAACTGGGACGCTGCGTTCGTCGACAACCCCGAGACATTCGACATCGACCGCAACCCCCGCGGGCACCTCGGCTTCGGGTTCGGCGTGCACCAGTGCATCGGACAGAACCTCGCCCGCGTCGAACTGCAGGTTGCGCTCTCGCGACACTGGCCCGTCGATTTCCGCGGCCTCCGGCTGGCGGTTCCGCCGGAGGAACTCAGCTTCGCTGGTGAACAGGAGATCTACACCATCCACGAGCTGCCGGTCACCTGGTGACTCAGTTGAGCGCGTAGAAGCGTTGCGCGTTTAGCCCGCCGATCTTGGCGCGCGTCTCCTCGCTGATATCGGGACGGGTGCGCAAATGCTTTGTGCTTTCCGGCCATTCGCCGTCCCAGTGCGGGTAGTCGCTGGCGAACATGATGAAGTCGTCGCCGAGCACATCGATGACGCCGGGCAGGATCGGCTCCTCGGGCTCACACGTCGCCCAGATGTTGCCCGCCCTCAGGTACTCCTCGGGATCCCGCTGCCAGCCGCCCTCGATCCAGTCGCCGCGCTTCTCGAAATGCTCGTGCAGCCGGTCGATGAAGAACGGGACCCAGCCCACGCCGGCCTCGAGGAAAGCGACACGCAGGCCGGGATGCCGGTCGAAGACGCCGCCCGAGACGAATGCGGTCATCGCCGTCATCTGATCGAACGGAAAGCTGATGCAGTGCACCTGAATGTAATTGGTGAACCGGTCGACGCCGATCTTCGGAAGGTGCACGCCCGGCGCGCCGTGGATGCCGAGGGGCATCGCCAGCTCGACGGCGGCCGTATAGAACGGGTCGAGATCGGGATGGTCGAGGTTGCGGTTCTTCAGCGCTGGCGGGACGTGCGTGGCCACCAGCCCGAGATCCTTTGCCTCGCGCATGATGTCGATCGCCACCTCGCCGTGTTCGATCGGTGTGACGGCGATGCCACGTAGCCGGCCGTTCGATGGCTTGCAGTAGTCGGCGACCCACTGGTTGTAGAGCCGGGCGAATCCCGCCGCGAACTCGGGGTCCTCGAGCGTCGGCGTGCACAGCCCGAGGCTGGGGTACAGCACCATCGTGTCGATCTGGTCGCGGTCGGCGTCACCGATCACACCGTCGGCCGACCTGCAGTTGATCCCGTCCGCGGCGGACAGGCCGTATTCGGTCGGGCAGCCCGCCCCGGGCCCGCTGGACTCCGGATAGTTACGGCCCTCGATCACCAGACCCGGCGAATCCGTGCGCGGCACGATGTGGTCCGGCCAGCGCTGCATCGCCTCGACCGCCAGTGATGCTCCCTCGGCGACATGACCGTCGGCGTCGATGATCCGCATCTTGGTAAAGATACGGCGCGGGCTGCCAGGGCCGATAGCCTTTGCGATCGTGATCGTGCTGCTGCCGCCATCGGAGACCAAACGCGCCGGAGGTGACGGCCCGCCGCTGCGTCTCGATGCGCTGAGCTTCCCGGCACTGCAGCCTTTGCGTGCTGAGCTCGTCGGCGAATTGGTGACGCTGGCTGCGGATCCTGCCGCGTGCAGACGCGCGCTCGGGCTCTCCGCGTCGCAGGATCACGAAATCGACCGCAATGCCCGGCTCTGCGACTCGCCGACGCTGCCCGCGATCAACCGGTACACCGGCGTGCTGTACGACGCGCTCGACGTCGAATCCCTGCGCGGCACAGCGGTTTCCCGAGCCCGCGCCAGGCTCGCGGTCGGCTCGGCGCTGTTCGGGCTGGTGCGCGCCGAGGATCCGATACCCGCATACCGGTTGTCTGCGGCGGCGAAGCTCCCGGGCCAGCCGACCCTGGCGGCGCGCTGGCGCCCCGTGCTGGAACCGGTCCTGGCCGACATCGCGACGGACGAGCTGGTGGTCGATCTGCGGTCAGGTTCCTACGCGGCGCTGGGTCGGCTACCGGATGCGGTGCGCGTCGACGTGGTCTCCGAGCACACCGACGGCCGCCGCACCGTGGTTACTCACTTCAACAAGGCACACAAGGGCAGGCTCGCCCGGGCGCTCGTCAGCAGCAGGGCCGAGCCGGACGACGCGGCCAAGGTGGCCGCCATCGCCCGGCGCGCGGGCATGCGGGTCGAGCGCGACGGCAACGAACTGACGATCGTCGTCGTGCCCGCGTGATTTCGGCGTGGCTGGTTGCGCTGCGCGCTGCAGGCAACCCAGCACGCCGAAATCGCTAGGTTTTGGCGAGCTGCTTCTGCGCATACAGCCGCGCCCACTCCTTGCGCGGCCGGATCGACACGTCGACGTCGGTGGCCTTGGCGCGCAGTGCGGCGACCGTCGCCTGCTCGCGCGGCGTGCGGGCGAACGGGTCCCAGCTGAAGAACCGACAGGAGTTCTCCCAGGTGATCTTGTTGATATCCGAGTCGTCGGCGCCTGCTGCGTCGAGCTCGGCCAGCACCTTCTCTGGGGCGTCGGGCCAGAAGCAGTCGGAGTGCGGGTAGTCGCACTCCCAGGCGATGATGTCGATGCCGATCTCGTGACGGAGCTTCAGCGAGGTCTTGTCGGTGACATAACACGCCAGCGAGTGCTCGCGGAACACGTCGCTGGGCAGCTTGTCGCCGAAGTCGCGGCGCAGCCATTTCTGGTTGGTGTAGTGCCGGTCGCTGCGGTCGAGGTAGAAGGGGATCCAGCCGATGCCGCCCTCGGAGAACGCGAACTTCAGGTCCGGGTAGTTGCGCATCGCCGGACCCCACAGCAGGTCCTGTGCGCACATCGCCGACACCTGCGTCGCGAGGATGATGAGGTTGTCGATCGGCGCGTTCGGCGCCATGCTGATCGCCCCGAATCCCGTGCCGATGTGCAGGCACATCACCACGTTCTCCTCGCACAAGGTGCGGAACACCGGGCCCCAGTACTCGTCGTCGTGGTAGCTCGGAAGGCCTTCCAGGTGAGGCAGTTCCGGCATGGTGACCGCGCGGCAGCCTTTCGCCGCGACACGGCGGATCTCGGCGCACATGGCCTCGGGGTTCCACGTCGGCAGCACTGCGATGGGGATGAAGCGGTCCGGGTAGGAGCCCGCCCATTCATCGATGTGCCAGTCGTTGTAGGCCGACACCATCACCAGCGTGACCTCTTCGCGGTGCATGTTGAGGTGCCGGGCGGAGAACCCGGTGAATGTCGGGAAGCACATCGACGCGAGGATGCCGTTGCGGTTCATATCGCGGACGCGTTCGTGGACGTCGTAGACCCCGGGCCGCATCTCGGCGAAGCCCGCGGGGTCGCGGCCCCACTCCTCGGCCGGCCACGACACCACGGCATTGAGCCCGCTCACGCCCTGCGGCCTGCCTTGATACATCCACTGATCGACGCCCTTGTCATCGGTGACGACGACCGGCGCCTCCTCCTTGTACTTGGCAGGCACGTGATTGAGGAACATGTCAGGCGGTTCGACGACGTGGTCGTCGATGCTCACCAGGATCAGGTCGTCGGTCTGCATAGTCCAGTAGTACCGTCTAGAGGTGTGACCGGCTCTGCGCTATCGGACAGAGATTTGGCCGGAACGGCCAACAACGGCCTGCGCGCCCAATCGGCCAACCGCGTCATCGAGCTGCGCCGCGGCGGGCGGGCGCTCGGCGGTAGTTACCTCTACGAGGGCGAAGGGCTGATCACCGGCTGGCACAGCCACGAGGTGCACCAGATCGAGTACGCAACCGGTGGCGTCGTCGAGGTCGAGACGGCCTCGGCGCACTACCTGCTGCCGCCTCAACAGGCGGCGTGGATTCCGGCCGGCCTCCAGCACCAGGCCACGATGGCTCCCGATGTCAGGACCGTCGCGGTGATGTTCGACGCGACGCTGATTCCCAACGCCGGCGACCGTGCCCGAATCCTGGCCGTGTCACCGCTGATTCGGGAAATGATGATCTATGCCTTGCGATGGCCGATCGACCGCCCGCAGGGAGACGAGGTGTCCGACGGATTCTTCTCCACGCTTGCCGACTTGGTCGTCGAGGCGCTGGATCATGAAGCGCCGCTGAGTCTTCCGACCTCCGAGCATTCGATCGTCGCCGCGGCGATGGTCTACACCAAGGAGCATCTGCAATCGGTGACGGCCGACGAGGTGAGCCGGGCGGTCGCGGTGTCGGAGCGGACGCTGCGCCGCCTTTTTCGCGACGAGCTCGGCCTTTCGTGGCGTACCTACCTGCTGCACGCCCGCATGCTGCGGGCGATGGCGCTGCTGGCATCCCCCGGACAGTCGGTGCAGGAAACGTCGACGGCTGTCGGCTTCGAAAGCCTGAGTTCGTTCACCCGCGCCTTCACCCAGTTCAGCGGGGAGACGCCGTCCACTTACCGCAAAAGGGTTGCCGGCGAACGCGTTTGATGCCTAATCGGTGTGCCGGAAGAGCCCTTCACGCAGCAGTGTGTCCACGGATGTCTGCCAGCGCTTGAGCTGAGCGGATGCGGTAAACGGCTCGGGGAGGTGCCGCTCGATATGACCGCGCAGGATGAAGGTGCCGAGCGCCAACACCAGCGAGTTGATCGCGGCCCACGTGAGATCGAGGTCAGCGCGCGTTTCGCCGCGCTCGGTGCGCCGGATCCAGCGCGCTGTGCCCGAGTTCAGCAGCGCGTCGAAGATCATGTATCCGACGGGTCTCCCGTCGATGAGGGCGCGGCCGACGTAGTCCGCGATATCGGGGAGCTCGGCGATCATCCGGGTCACCCTGTCGCCGATCTCGGCAACCGAGTCCGATGCGGAGTCCGGCACGGGCTGCGCGATCTGGGTGATGACCAGTGCGAGAACGTAATCGTCCACCGCCTGGATCAGGCCGGCCTTCGTGGCGAAGTGATGTTGCACCAAACCGAGGGAGACTCCAGCATCGGCGGCGACCGCACGTAGCGAGGTTCCGGAAGCACCTTGGGTGGCAAAGCTTTTCAACGCCGCATCGCGAATTCGCTCGATGGCCGAGGGTTCCGCCGCGCCGGTCCGGTCAGCGTCCGGCAGCACCGTCATCGTTGATCGTTCCTGGTGGTCACCCAAGTAGAATAGACAATACGTTTGTATCGTGTCTACGATACAAACGTATTGTCGATCACAGCATGTCGGGAGGTCGAGAGTCCGTGTTCGCGATGGTGTTGGAAGACGAGTCGACGTTCGCGTGTTCAAGCGATCCCGAGCGCTGGACCACGAGTGCCGATGAGGGCGTCAAGGCACTGTGCCGTGAGTGCCCCCGCCGATGGCGCTGCGCCCAAGAAGCCTGCAAAACGCCGGGAGCAGAGGGGGTGTGGGCAGGCATTCTGATACCAGAGGCCGGCCGCGGCCGCCGTCACGCACTCAAGCAGCTGCGCGAACTGGCAGAGCAGAACGGATTTCCCGTCAGCGGCTAGGCGTAGTTCCGGGTTTCAACAGCGGCCAATCGGGGCAAAGACTGTGCATCAGTTTCGATTGGCGGCAAGGAGACCCATGAGCGAGCGTCCCGCTTCTATCGCCGAGCCTGCGTCGGAGGCCATCGCCACAACGGGGCTGCTGCTGAACTTCACGGCGGTGATCGCGATCGCGGTGAGCCTTGCGAGCTGGGGAGCGTCCGATGCCGTGCTCGCGACCGCTGCCGGCGCCGGTGCCATGCTCGCCTTCGCTGCCAGCATCATCTGTTTCAGGCTGCAGGCTGACGACCCTCAACCCGTCAACTGACGGCCGACGGCTAACCGCGTTCGCGTGGGACTTCGATGTTGTATTGGGCGATCTTCCGGTAAAGCGTGGCTCGACTCATACCGAGCTCGCCGGCGACTTCAGCCATCGTCAGCCCGTCGGTGGTGAGTACGCGAACGATCTCGCCTCGCTCGAACGCTTCGATACGGGACAAGTGACGGGTGTTGCCCGCCAACACTTGTGGCGGCAGATGACCGATATCGACCACATCTGTCCGGCCGGCGGCGGCCGACACGACCCGGACGAGTTCGTCGACGTTTCCCGGCCAGTCGTAGCACCTCAGCGCCCGCGATGCGGAAGCACTGAAATCGATCTGACGACCGCGGGTCCGCGTGGCGATGTGATCGGCCAGCGGCAGCACGTCATCGGGTCGGTCACGAAGCGGCGGCACCGGCACGACCGTGTCGACCAGGCCGGCCAACGCCGCCGGAATGTCTTCGAACCGCTCGGCCGTCACTGCGAACGGAACAGAGCCCGACCCCGAGCTGCGCTGGATGAGATCGCGCAGCCGCTCGGCCACCCACGTCGGCAACATGTCCACGTCACGAACAATGACGGCGGTGTGGGACTTGCCGAGCTCCGGCGCCCACAGCCCCAGCCACGTCTGTACGTCCGTCGGCGACGGTGCGCTCGCCGACAGAATGCGATCGCGCGGATATGTGTGGCGGGCGGCCTGGGCAAGCAGGGTGGCCCGGCCGGCCCCCGTCTCCCCGACCGCGGCGACGATGGCGCCCTCCGCCATCGCGTGCTCGGCGCGTGCTACCGCGTCGTTCCAGGCTTCCGACAGCTCGTGCAGGGTGCCCGACCCCGGCTCGAGGCGCGGCACCTCGACGCGGAACACCTGTCCTCGCGACGCCTGGCGCGGCCGCCGTCCGTTCGAGCGAGCGACCATGAGCGCGGTGGTGTTGCTCGCCGCGGAGCGGGCTAGCGCCAGCAGTAGATCGCTCGACGACTGCGACCAGGTGGTGAGATTGACGCTGCCCTCCAGTCGGCCCGAGGCGGGATCGAACACCGGCACCGCGGCGCAGGTGAAGGTGCAAAGACTGAGCGCGTAGTGCTGGTCGGCCCGCACCAGCGTGGGCGCGCGGTCGGCCAACGCCAAACCGAGACCGTTGGTGCCGACCTCCCGTTCGGAATAGGCGAACCCTGGTGCGAGGTGCACATCGTCAAGCGATTTGAGAAGGCTGCGATCACCGGACAGCCGCGACAGCACCACGCCTTCGGCGTCGGTGAGCATCAGGCTGACCGGCTCACCGGCGAGCGTGCTGTGCAGATCGGCCAGCACTTCATTGCCGCATTGGAAGAACAGGGAGCTGATGTCATCTGTACCGGTGAAGACTGGTTCGACATCGTCGAGCGGAACGCCGTAATCCTCGCTGCGCTGCCACGACGCCAGCAGCCGCCGCGGGACGCCACCCGGCTCGCGGTGTGCCAGTTCGTGTAGTCGCACTCGATCGACGAAGTTGTCGGACACTTGCTCCCTCGCTGTGATCCACGTTACAAGCAGCGTGGCAGCCCGCGTGGGCCGAATCAGCCGGTCGCCGTCTCAGATTGAGACAGCCGAGCCATCGGCAGGCCGCATGAGCGGTTCTAAAGTCGCCCGCAGGTTGTGACAGCGGTCACACGCTGCCCACGCCGGCCCAGTCCGAAGGGAGACCCTTTTCATGTACCGCAAGGACGACACGAGCTATTTCATCGTCGACGCCCACGTAGCGCTGTGGGATGCGCGCCCGGAGAACCAGCGCAATATTCACGGCAAACAGTTCATCGACTGCTTCTACGACTACCACCGCAATCTGTCGCCGGAATCGGAGGTGTGGAGCTACGAGGAGTACCTCTACCAAGGCGGCGACCGGTTGATGAAGGATCTGTTCACCGACGGGTATGTAGACCACGCGATCTTCCAGCCCGCGCAGCTCGGCGAGTTCTACTACAAGGGGTTCGGTCAGACCGACGAGGCGTCGGATCTCGCGGCCAAGCACCCCGACAAGCTGACCTACAACCACAACTGGGATCCCCGCAACGGTGAGGAGGGCATGCATCAGCTGCGGGTGGACGCCGAGCGATTCGGGCTCAAGGGCGTCAAGCTTTACACGGCCGAGTGGCACGGCAACTCACGCGGTTGGCGGCTCGATGATCCGTGGGCGTACCGCTACTTCGAGCTCTGCCGCGAACTGGGCATCCGCAACATCCATGTGCACAAGGGCCCCACCATCCGGCCGCTGGACCGGGACGCGTTCGACGTGGCTGATGTCGACCACGTCGCCTCTGACTTCACCGATCTGAATTTCATCGTCGAGCACTGCGGGCTGCCGAGGCTGGAGGACTTCTGCTGGATCGCCACCCAGGAACCCAACGTGCACGCCGGGCTCGCGGTGGCGATGCCGTTCATCCACACCCGGCCGAAGTACTTCGGGCAGATCATGGGCGAGTTGCTGTACTGGATCGGCGAAGACCGCATTCAGTTCGCGTCGGACTATGCGATCTGGACGCCCCGCTGGCTGGTGGAGGCGTTCGTCGACTTCCAGATCCCCGAGGACCTCGGCGAGTACGCGCAGATCACCACGGATCAGAAGAAGAAGATCCTCGGGCTCAACGCCGCGAAGATGTACGACATCCCGGTACCCGCGGAGCTGCAGCTGCCGTCGGCCGATGACCCCGCGGTGGGCCCGCGCGGCGCCGACAATCTGGTGGGGGCCTGACGTGGGTCGGCACGAAATGGCCTTCACCGCACTGGAAGCGGTGATGGACCCCGAGCTCGACGAACCGATCACGTCGCTCGGGTTCGTCCGCTCGCTGGTGGTATCGCCGGGCGGCAACGTGAAGGTGCACCTGCGGCTGCCGACGTCGTTCTGCTCGCCGAACTTCGCGTACCTGATGGCGTCGGACGCGAAGGACGTTCTGGGCAAGCTGGATTGGACGCGGCGGGTGGTCGTCGAGCTCGACGACCATCACGACTCGGCGATCATCAACGCCGGCCTGGCCGCCGACGCGGGGTACCGCGGCACGTTCCGCCATGAGGCGGAGGACAGCCTCGACGAGCTGCGCGAGACGTTCCGGCGCAAGGCCCACACCGCCGCGATGGAGCGGTGTCTGACGGCACTGCTTCGTGCGCAAGCACAACGTCAGGAATCGTCGTTGGCCGATGTGCGGCTGGCCGATCTGCCCGATGACGCCACTACCGAGGCACTGCTGAAACGCCGCCGCGCGGTCGGATTATCCACGGCGCCAGATGCTTTGGTGATGGTCGACCACCTGGGCCGGGGCTATGCCGCCGACGAGGTGCCGCTGGCGCTGCGGCGAGCGAGATCGACTCGAATCTCCATCGAGGGCAACGCCCACTTCTGCCGCGGTTTGTTGAAGACCCGCTACGGCCAAGCCGACGTCAAGACCTTCATCCCGCTGAACACCCTGATGACGAAAGAAGGAGCACTCCCATGAACACCATGCGAGCCGTCCAGGTAGTCGGCTATCACAAGCAACTTGAAATGAAAGAGGTGCCCGTTCCGACACCAACCGGACCGTTCGACGTCGTGGTCAAGATCGGGGGCGCCGGGGTGTGCCGGACCGACCTGCACATCCTCGAGGGTCAGTGGGCGGAGAAGAATCCCGACTTGCAATTGCCGTACACGATCGGCCATGAGAACGCCGGATGGGTGCACGCGGTGGGATCCGCGGTGACCAATGTCGCTGAGGGCGACAAGGTCATCTTGCACCCGCTGATCACGTGCGGGCTGTGCCGCGCGTGCCGGTCGGGTGACGACGTGCACTGCGAGGCCAGCGCGTTCCCGGGCATCGACACCAACGGTGGCTACGCGGACTACCTGATGACGTCAGCGCGCAGCGTGGTGAAGATCGATGACGCGCTTGAGCCGTCCGACGTCGCTGCGCTGGCCGACGCTGGGTTGACCGCGTACCACGCTGCGGCCAAGGCGGCGCGGCGGCTGACTCCGCGCGACAAATGCGTCATCATCGGTGCGGGCGGCTTGGGCCACATCGGGATTCAGGTGCTCAAAGCCCTCTCCCCCGCCGAGCTGATCGTCGTCGACCGCAATCCTGAGGCGCTCAAGCTGGCCGAGGCGATCGGCGCCGATCACGGCGTGGCGGCCGACGGCACTCAGGTGGATCAGGTGCTGTCGTTGACGGGCGGGAACGGCGCGGAGACTGTTGTCGACTTCGTCGGCGAGGGTGGAGCCACCACAGAAGGTGTGGCGATGTTGCGACGGGCTGGCGACTACCACGTCGTCGGTTACGGCGAGAACATCAACGTGCCGACGATCGACATCATCTCCACCGAGATCAACTTCATCGGAAACCTCGTTGGTTCCTACAACGACCTGTGCGACCTGATGGCGCTCGCCGCACGCGGTGCGGTGAACCTGCACACCCAGAAGTACGCGCTTGACGACTTCCAATCCGCCATAGACGATCTCGACTCGGGCAATGTCCGCGGCCGAGCCATCCTCACGCCTTAAGGAGTACTCAGATGATTTTCATTGTGGTCAAGTGGAAGCCGAAGCCGGAGTACCTCGAGAACTTTCCCGATAAGGTCGCCGAGTTCACCGCCGCGACCCGTAACGAGCCGGGCAACATGTTCTTCGAATGGTCGCGCGGTTTGGATGATCCCTCGGAATACGTTCTGGTGGAAGGGTTCCGCGATGGCGATGCAGGCAAAGCGCATGTCACCAGCGAGCACTTCAAGAAGTTCGTCGCCGAGGCGCCGAAGGTGCTCGCTTCCACGCCGTTGATCATCAGCCACACGATCGACGCGGACGGATGGGGCGAGATGGGCGAGATAAAGGTCTAGCCGCGGATCACACCGGCGGTGGCGGTGCTAAAACGGGCGGCAATCGTTGATCGTCGGATCCCACCAACCGGAAGGCAAGCAGTTCTTCATAGGGGCACCGGTCGGACGGCACAGGTTGGCAACCGGATCCCACCATTCGGTGCCGGGGGCACAGTCCGCGTGGCTGACGGCGGGCGAGATGACGGTGACGAAGGCCAGCGGGGCGACCCCGGCCGCGGCGACGGTCGCTAAACGACGAGCGAGCTTTTTCATGTGCTGAGTTTTTCCTGTCGGCTCCGGTTTTAAACGCGTCAACAATTGACGCCTTCGGTAAGAGTGCGGGCGGTGGGACTCGAACCCACACGCTCTCTCGAGCACGGGCACCTAAAGCCCGCATGCCTGCCAGTTACATCACGCCCGCAGCGTGGCGATCGTACCGCGCCGCGACACCCGAAAATTTGTCGGCAGCCGCCCCTAGCGTGGACCTTCACAGGCACAAGGGGCGTTACCGATGCGATCTTTGGAAGAGTTCAGCGAAGTGAAGCGTCTTGTAGCGGAGGGGCTAAATGACTGCGCAATAGCGCGGCGCACCGGCATACCGCGCCGAACTGTGAGGGACATGCGAGCCAAGCCCGCGCTTGCACAACGAATTGTTGCGGGGTCATCGAGTTGCGGCACGTACCACGACGTCACGGCCATCGCAGCTGCGCCGTATTCCTACTTGCTGGGCTTGTACCTCGGCGATGGATATATATCGCGCTCTGGTCGGGTCTGGCACTTGAGGATCACACTCGACAAGAAGTACCCGGCAATCATCAACCGCTGCCGACGGGCGATCGACATCTTGATGCCCACTCAGCGCGCCGGGATCGTCAACAGGGTGGGATGCGTCGATGTGTATCTCCTTTCCAAGCACTGGCCATGCCTGTTTCCTCAACATGGCCCCGGCAAGAAGCACGACAGGCGCATCGCTCTCGAGCCCTGGCAGCAAGCCATCGTCGACCAAGAGACCGAAGAGTTCGTCATGGGCTTGATTCACAGCGACGGCTGCCGGGTCGTCGCCAATGACCGCGGCGTCATGAGCATCCGCTACCACTTCTCGAACATGTCCGAGGACATCATCGGCCTGTTCACCGCCGCCCTTGACGCCCTCGAGATCCCATGGACGCGGTCGAGTAAGAAGATCGTCTCCATCTACCGCAAAGCCGCGACTGCCCGCCTGGACGAGTTCATCGGTCCGAAGAGCCGCGCGGTACCGTTGAATGGTGTCCACTACACGGCGTAGGAGACCAGCGCTCATCGCGTTGGTGATCGTCGCCGCCGCAGGCTGCCTGGCCCTGGCCTGGTGGCAGTGGACCCGCTTCGAGTCGACGTCGGGCACCTTCCAGAACCTCGGCTACGCGCTGCAGTGGCCGCTGTTCGCGGGGTTCTGCGTCTATGGCTACTACAAGTTCGTCCGCTACGAAGACGCGCCTCCCGAGCCAAAGGACCACGACGCCGTCACCGAGATCCCCGCGGGCTTGCTTCCCGAAAGACCCAAACCCACAGCACAATCCGACGACGACCCCGCGCTGCAGGAGTACAACGCCTACCTTGCCGACCTGGCCGAGAAAGACAAGGAACCGTGACCGAAACACCCGCACCGACAACCCCCGTCGAGACGATCCGCAAGGCACTGCTCGGCTACCGCGTGATGGCCTGGACGACCGGCATCTGGCTGATCGCCCTGTGCTACGAGATCGTGCTCCGGTACGTGGTCAAAGTAGATAATCCGCCCACCTGGATCGGCGTCGTGCACGGCTGGGTGTATTTCGTGTACCTGCTGGCCACCGCCAACCTCGCGGTGAAGGTCCGGTGGCCGATCGCCAAGACCATCGGCGTGCTGCTCGCGGGCACCATCCCGCTCGTCGGCATCATCGTCGAGCATTTCCAGACCAGGGACATCAAGCAGAAGTTCGGCATCTAACCGGCCGCCGTCAAGTGAGGTGCTTGAGCACTTCTTCGGCCAGTCGCTGACCGCGGTCCTCCTGCAGGAAGTGCGAGGCGCCGTCGATCTTCACCTGATCTCCGGCGGTCGGAATCAGATCGCAGAACACCTCACCGGCTTTTGGATACGGGAAGATCCGGTCCTGGTCGGAAAACGCCACCAGCGCCGGCTTCTGCCACCGCGACAGTTGGTCGGCGACCGCGCGCATCACGTCGGCACCTACCGCATCCTCCGACGTCGGCACCAACAACGGGAACTGCGCGGCACCAGCCTTCGACTCGACATTCGGGAACGGCGCCTCGTAGGCGGCGATCACGTCGTCCGGCACCTCTGTCGCCGTCGCACCCTGGATCACGAAACCCACCGGCAGGTCCGGGTTCTTCTCCGCGAAAGCACGCCAGGCGAGAAAACCCTTCGAGACGCGACCCGTGAACAAGCCCGTATTCGAAATCGACAACGCCGCAACGCGATCGGCGTTGTCGACGGCCCACCGCAGGCCGATCGCACCACCCCAGTCCTGGACCACCACGATCGCGTCATGCAGGTCGAGGCCGGCGAGCAACCGGCTCGTCAACTCGCTGTGCCGGTCGTAGGTGTACCAACGCCGATCGGTGGGTTTGTCCGACCGGCCGAAGCCCGCAAGATCGGGAACGATCACCCGATGCCCGGCGTCGACAAACGGTCCGATCATCTTGCGGTACAGGTAGGACCAGCTCGGTTCCCCGTGAAAACACACGATCGGCCTCCCGGTAGCGGGGCCTTCGTCCAGACAGTGCATCCGCAACCCGTCGACGTCGACGTATTTCGGTGCGAAGCCGTAGCCGGGCAGATCGCGAAAGCGTTCCTCAGGTGTTCGGAAGACCTCTGAAGTCATGGACGAAACGTAACGGGTCTGGTCGACGAGCCGGTCACCTGCAGTCAACTCGGCAGTAAGCTTAGCTAAGCTAGGCACTTACTTAGCTACACTCGACGCAGTGTTAGCCAGCCCCCAGGTGCGCGGCAATCGCACCCTCGAGGGCGGTCCGTACCAGATCTCGCAGCGTGTCCCTGCCCTCACTGGGATGCGGGCCGTGGCGGCTCTGCTCGTGGTCGGCACTCATGCGGCCTTCGCGACCGGCAAGCTCACGCACGGCTACCTCGGTGCGATCTTCGCGCGCCTCGAGATCGGCGTTGCGATCTTCTTCGTGCTCTCCGGCTTCCTGCTGTTCCGCCCGTGGGTGCTTGCCGCGGCCTCCGGGTCCCCGCCACCACGGCTGGCGCGCTACGCGCGCCACCGGCTGCGCAGAATCATGCCCGGCTATGTGGTGGCCGTCTTGGCGACCTTCACGGTGTACACCGTGTTCACCCCGGGCCCCAATCCCGGCCAGACGTGGCACGGGTTGTTTCGCTATCTCACGCTGACGCAGATCTACACCGACAACTACCTGATCACCTACCTGCACACTGGGCTCTCCCAGATGTGGAGCCTGGCGGTCGAGGTTTCGTTCTACGTTGTGTTGCCCGGGCTTGCCTATCTGCTGCTGCGCGCGCGGCGCCATGCTGCGTGGCGGTCCGGTCGCACGCTGACGGGGTTGGCCGCGCTCGGCACAGTCACCCCAGTGTGGCTCGTGGTCGCCCACACCACCGATGCGCTTCCGAGCGCGGCAGGCATGTGGTTGCCCGCACATCTTGCGTGCTTCGCCGCCGGCATGGCGCTGGCCGTTCTGGGGGTGGCGGGCGCACGCTGGAACGCAGGCGCGACACTGCCGTTGGCGGTGGCGCTGTATCTGATCGTCTCGACACGGGTCGGAGGAGCGATCGTCGGCAGTGACCCCGCCTGGGTGCCGGTCACCAAATCGCTGCTGTACGCGGCCATCGCGATGCTCGTCGTAGCGCCCCTGGCCCTCGGCTCGTCCGACCGGTATGCAAAAACGCTGGGTAGTAGGTCGATGGTGTGGCTCGGCGAGATCTCGTACGAGGTCTTTCTGGTGCACGTGGTCGTCATGGCGACGACGATGAATCTGCTGCTCCACTGGCCGCTGTTCACCGGGTCGATGGCAGGGCTGTACGCGACGACGCTCGTCGTGACGATCCCACTGGCCTGGGCGCTTCACCGGCTGACCCGACTACGCCGGGCTGCGACTCATACCAACTTCCGCAGCGACGGCAGCAGCGCCGCCAACGCCCGGCCGCGATGCGACGCCGCGTCCTTTTCCTCCGGAGTCAACTCGGCGGCCGTCCGCGACGAGCCCTCGGGGATGAACACCGGGTCGTAACCGAATCCGCTGTCGCCGCGCGGTTCTCGCGCAATGCTGCCGGGCCACGTCCCGCGCACCACGACCTCGCCCACCGAAGACACCAGTGCACACGCTGACACGAACGCGGCGCCGCGCCGATCGTCGGGCAGGTCAAACATTTGCGCCAGCAGCAGGCCGGTGTTCGCAAGGTCGGCCCCGTGAAACCCCGACCACCGCGCCGACAAAACCCCGGGCATTCCATTCAAAGCGTCGACTTCCAGCCCGGAATCGTCGGCCACCGTCGCCAGTCCGGTCGCGCGAAACGCGTCGCGCGCCTTGGCGATCGCGTTGTCCTCGAACGTCGCGCCTGTCTCGGGCGCCTCATCGAACGCCGGCACGTCGTCCAATGACAACAACGTCAGCCCCGAGATTCCCGCGGCATCGAGTACCCGCCGCAATTCGGCCAGCTTCTTGCGGTTGCGGCTGGCCACCAGCAGGTCGGTCACCAGTCACTCCTAAGCATGATTCAGTAAGGCCGTGGCGGCGCGAGCGGTGTCACTGAGGTCAAACCCCGTGACCAGCAAGCTTATGCAGGCTACCCGGGAAGCCCATCGGATCTCCGGCCTCATTACGGGGCGGGTGACCCAATATGTCGGTTTCGACCTATCGGCCTTGACGGCGGCGTAAATAAACAGGAGACCGACAAATCCTCCCGGGGGGCTGAAGATGTTTCACACATTCGTCGCAACAGCGTGCATCTCTGCAGCGTGCGCTGCAGCCGGCGCGGTTCTCGCCGCCCCGGTGACGGCAAGTCCGGGCGATGCGTGGTTCATTTCTCAGGCGCCGCTCCCCAACGCGCCGGGCCCGGATATTCCGGGCCCAAACATTCCTGGGCCAAACATTGATATACCCAACGTCAACGCCCCAAATGTCAATGTCCCCAACGTCAATGTCCCCAACGTCGAACCTCCCCAACGTTCCGGGCAACGTCAATGTCCCGAACGTCAACGTCCCCAACGTGAACCTCGACGTCCCCGATGTCGCGGACATCGTTCCGGACTTCGACGTCCCCGATGTCGCGGACATCGTCCCCGACTTCAATGTCCCCAACGTCAACGTCCCCAACGTGAACGTCCCCAACGTCAACGTCCCTCGCGGTGGTGGTGGCGGCGGCCGCGGTGGTGGCGGCGGCGGCCGTCGGTAGGCCGGCGCAGGTGGGCCACTAACAGCGTCCGAATGGCTCTTCATACCCAACTAAAGGAGTCCAACCATGTTGCTCAACGCCCGTCTGGCCCGTCGCGCAGTTGCCGGTGCGATCGGTACCGGCGCAGTTGCCGGTGCGATATTCTTTTCCGCGGCCCCGTCAGCGCTGGCCGATTCCCCTCCTGGCTGCACCGCCGGTGACGTGGCGCAGATAAGGGCAAATGTCTCAGCGGGAACGTCGGTATACCTGTTCACTCACCCGTCGGTGAACGACTTTTTCACAAGCCTTTCAGGCCAGCCGCGTGACCAGATCCGGACCCAGGTGCAGGACTATCTAGCGGCCAATCCGCAGGAGCAGGCCGAACTCCAGGCCATCCGCCAGCCGCTGGCCGACCTACGGAACCGCTGCGGAACCGGTACCAACTTCCCCACGCAGTAAGCAGCGATGAGAGCTGTGCGGGGCAACCTCGGTCAGTTTCCGAACGCCTTCTTCGCCGGTGCGTCCGACTCGGGCAGCACCCCGGGATACGGCAATTCCAGCGCCTCGCGCTGGATGACGAACAACTGGTCGCAGGCCACGAGCGCGGCGTCGAGCAGCTTGTCCAGCGTCGAGCGCGGGAACGTCGCGCCCTCGCCGGTGCCCTGAATCTCGACGAGCGTTCCGGTGTCGGTCGCGACCACGTTCATGTCGACCTCGGCGCGCGAATCCTCCGTGTACGGCAAGTCCGTGCGGATGCGTCCGTCCACCACACCGACGCTCACCGCGGCGATCGCGCATGACAGCGGCCGCGGGTCGGCGAGCTTGCCGCCCGCCGCCAGCCACGTCACCGCGTCGGCCAGCGCCACATAGGCGCCCGTGATGGCTGCGGTGCGGGTCCCACCGTCTGCCTGCAACACGTCGCAGTCGATCGCGATCGTGTTCTCCCCCAGCGCCGCCAAGTCGATGCAGGCCCTCAGCGACCGTCCGATCAACCGGCTGATCTCCTGAGTCCGCCCGCCGATGCGGCCGCGGACCGACTCCCGGTCCGATCGCTCATGGGTGGCCGCGGGCAACATCGCGTACTCGGCCGTCAGCCAGCCCTGCCCGGAACCCTTACGCCAGCGCGGCACACCCTCGGTGACGCTTGCCGCGCACATGACCCTGGTCTGACCGAACTCCACGAGTACCGATCCCGCCGGGTGAGAGGTGAAGCCGCGGGTGATGACCACCGGACGCAGCTCGTCGTCGAGCCGTCCGTCTTCTCGTCTGGACACGGGCCAACCCTAGCCGTTGCCCCCGTCATCAATGCCGGGTGACGGGGAACGACTCTCCGCACACCACCGCGTGCACTGGTCCGTCGAATTCCGCCTTCGCCTCGCTGATCACGTCTTCGCGTGACGTCCACGGCGGAATGTGGGTCAACAGGAGTTCGGCGACCCCGGCGCGGGCGGCGGCCTGGCCGGCCTCGGTTCCCGACAGATGCAGGTTCGGCGGACGCGACGGGTCATGCGTCCACGACGCCTCGCACAGGAACACATCCGCGCCGCGGGCCAGTTCGACAAGCGCGTCGCACGACCCGGTGTCGCCGCTGTAGACGAGCGTCGCCCCCGATGGATCGGTGATCCGCATCCCGTAGGACTCGGTCGGGTGGCACACCAGCCGCGGCTCGATGGTCAACGAACCGATCTGCACGGGCTTCTTGTCTTCCCAGTGGCGGATGTCGAAGATGTCGCTGAAATCGTCGATCTCGGCACCCTCCGGCGACGACGCCGCACCGAGTCGAGCCCATGTCTTCTGTGGGCCGAACATCAGCCCGCGGTCCTGCGCAGGCGTTGGATGGTATCGGCGCCACACGAACAGGCCCGGCAAGTCGAGGCAGTGGTCGGCGTGCAGGTGTGAAAGCAGAACGTGGACGGCGTTGGGGTCCGCGTGGCGCTGAAGCGCGCCGAGCACACCGCCCCCGAAATCGATGACGAGCGGAGCGGTGTCGGGCGCGCTCAACAAATACCCGGACGCTGGCGAATCAGGCCCGACAACACTGCCGGAGCAACCGAGTACGGTGATTCGCACGCCCACTAGCTTGCCATGCCCACTATCCCGATGACGAAAACATCACCGCATTAGGCGACGAAGGTCATCATTGGGCGCGGACGTGACGCTGAACAGGTCGAACCCCGTCAAGAGTGGGACCGAGGAATCGGGCCGCAAGTGTGGCGAACGCCTCAGGATCGCCGGTCGCCTCGAACTCCCGCCGCGCAGGCGGTGCGTCATGCGGGCGAAGCAGATCACGCTCGGTGAGCACTCGCAGCAAGTCCTTGGCGGTCTCCTCGGCGCTGGATACCAGCGTGACTTGATCTCCGATCGCCAGTTGGATCAGCCCGGACAGCATCGGATAGTGGGTGCAGCCCAGCACAAGCGTGTCGACCCCGGCCCGTTGCAGCGGCTCGAGATAACCCTCGGCCAGCCCGAGCACCTGCCTGCCGCTCGTGACTCCGCGCTCGACGAAGTCGACGAACCGTGGGCATGCGACCCCGGTGATCTCTGTGTCGCGGGCCGCGGCGAACGCGTCCTGATAAGCACGCGACGCGATCGTCGCCTCGGTTCCGATGACGCCGATGCGGCCGTTGCGGGTCGTCGCCACCGCGCGTCGCACCGCGGGCAGGATCACCTCGACCACCGGCAGCGGGGCGTAGCGCTCGCGGGCGTCCCGCAGGCAGGCCGACGACGCGGTGTTGCACGCGATCACCAGCGCCTTGACGCCGCGCTCCACCAGGTCGTCGCCGATGGCCAGCGCATGCCCACGGATCTCGGGAATGGTCAGCGGACCATATGGGCCGTTGGCGGTGTCTCCGACGTAGACGATGTCCTCGTCGGGCAGCTGGTCGATGATCGCCCGCGCCACGGTGAGTCCGCCGACACCGGAATCGAAGATCCCGACGGGCGCCAACGGCGAGGTCACGACTGGAACGTCGTCGGCAGCGAAGGAGTACCGCGCTTTCGGGCTTCACGTGCCTTGCGTTCGGGCCCGGACAACAGGTAGGCGGCGATCACGCCTGCGACGGCGCCGCAGAAGTGACCCTGCCACGACACCCCCGGGGTGCCGGGCAGCAGGCCGAGCAGCACGCCGCCGTATATGAACAGCACGATGACGCCGACGACGATTTCCCATATCTTGCGGGTGAAGAACCCGAACACGATGAGGAACGCGAGCCACCCGAAGATCAGCCCGGATGCGCCGATGTGGTTGGACTCGCAGGTCACGCCCACATAGGGGCAGTGCGTTCCGACATTGCCGATCAGCCAGGTGCCGAGGCCGCCGAGGATCCAGATGATCGCGGTGGCGAAGATGAACCGGGACAGCCCCGCGAGCGTCATCAGGTAGCCCAGGATGAGTGCGGGAACCGTGTTGGCGATCAGGTGGTCCCAGTTCGCGTGCAGCAACGGCGCGAAGATGATGCCCGGCAGGCCGTCGGCTTCAAGCGGCCGGATTCCGTTCTGATCCAAGCGGTGATTGGACAGCGAGTCGAACAGCTCGATGACGTAGAGCAATACGACGAAGCTGACGACGGTGACGCCGCCGACCACCCATGCCGGCCGCTTCTTCGGCTCGGCCGGCGTGCCCGGATACCCCGGTCCGCTCAAGCCCATAGCTGCCCTTCCAACGCTTCTTCCGCTTCGTCCAGGCTACCGGCGTACGCGCCGGTCGACAGATACTTCCACCCGGCGTCGGCGACCACGAAGGCGATATCGGCCCGCTGGTTCGCCTTGACCGCTTTCGCCGCCATCCCCAGCGCCGCGTGCAGCACGGCCCCGGTCGAGATGCCCGCGAAGATTCCTTCCACCTGAACAAGTTCGCGGGTCCGCTTAAGGGCATCGAACGACCCGACCGAATACCTCGTCGTCAACACCTTCGGGTCGTACAGCTCGGGAATGAAGCCCTCGTCGATGTTGCGCAGCGCATAGACCCCTTCGCCGTATCGGGGCTCTGCGGCGACGATCTGGATGTCGGGCACGTGCTCGCGCAGATAGCGCCCGGTGCCCATCAACGTGCCCGTGGTGCCCAGGCCCGCGACGAAGTGCGTGATCTCCGGCAGGTCGGCCAGCAGCTCGGGCCCGGTGCCGAAGTAGTGCGCCTCGGTGTTGGCCGCGTTGCCGTACTGGTAGAGCATCACCCAGTCGGGATTCTCCGCGGCCAACTCCTTGGCACGCGCGACCGCCGTGTTGGACCCTCCCTCGGCGGGCGAAAAGATGATCCGCGCGCCATAGAGCTCCAGCAGCTGGCGCCGCTCGATCGACGTGTTCTCCGGCATCACGCAGATCATCGAGTAGCCCTTGAGCAGGGCCGCCATCGCCAACGAGATGCCGGTGTTGCCGCTCGTCGGCTCCAGAATGGTGGCGCCGGGCTGCAGAATGCCGCTTTGTTCGGCATCCTCGATCATCCGCAGCGCGGGCCGGTCCTTGATGGAGCCCGTCGGATTGCGGTCCTCGAGCTTGGCCCACAACCGCACATGTGGTGCGCCGTCCTCGCCGTCGTCCCATCGGGGCGACAGCCGTTGCAACCCCACCAGCGGTGTGTTGCCCAGCGCCTGCAGCAGCGAGTCGTACCGGGTCAAGGTCAGCCGCCAGCGACGGCGGGCAGGATGGTGACCGAGTCGCCGTCGGAGATCTCGGTGTCCAGCCCGCCCGAGAACCGCACATCTTCGTCGTTGACATAGATGTTGACGAAGCGGTGCAGCTTGCCGTTGTCGACGAGGCGCTCGGAGATGCCGGAGTAGTTCGACTCCAGGTCGCTGATCACGGCCTGCAGCGTGTCACCCGCTGCGGTGACGCGCTTCTCGCCACCGGTGTGGGTGCGCAGGATGGTCGGAACGGAAACGGTAACGGTCATGGGGTGAGCTCTTTCTTCTTCGGATCTAGTACTTGTCGACGATCTTGACGGGTTCCTCGGTGACGACGCCGTCGACGATGCGGTAGCTGCGCAACTCGTGCTCGTCGGGGTCGCCGGTGGACACCAACACGTAGTGCGAATCGGGTTCGGACGCATACGAGATGTCGGTGCGGCTGGGATAGGCCTCGGTCGCGGTGTGCGAGTGGTAGATGACGATCGGGGCCTCGTCGGCCTCGTCCATCGCTCGCCACACCTTGAGCTGCTCCATCGAGTCGAACCGATAGAACGTCGGCGACCGTTCGGCGTTCAGCATGGCGATGTGCCGCTCGGGTCGGTCCGATGCCTCCGGCCCGGCGAGAACGCCGCACGCCTCGTCGGGATGGTCGGCGCGGGCATGCGCGACCATGGCGTCGACGAGGTCGGCACGGATCACCAGCACGGTCACTTCCCCTTATCTGTGAACGCTCCGGGCAACATGTCCCGGTAGGTCGGTATTCCGGCGACCGACTCTGCCGCAAGCACCCCGACGAGAACCGCGCGGGCCAGCACATCGGCGGCGGCCGCTCCGATGTCGGTGACCAGCCGCGTCTCGGGCGACATCGATGCGGGGGTCTCGGGATCCGGTGGCATCTCGACGGCGCCGGTGGCCAGCGTGAATACCGTATCCCCATCCAGCGGCGTGTGACACGGGCGGATGGTGCGGGCCAGCCCGTCATGGGCGGCGATCGCCACCCGACGACATGCGGCCGGGCTCATCGCCGCGTCGGTGGCGACGACGGCGATCGTGGTGTTGAGGGGGCTGAACTCGGCATGCCGGCCGGCGTAGGCCGCGATCTGGTCGGCAGGCGGGGAAACCAGGCCGAACTCCTCGATCTGGTAGGCGAGCCACGGCAGTCCGGTCGCGGTGTCGACGGCCTCACCGGCGGCGTTGACGACCACGATGGCGCCGACGGTGGCCCCCGAGTCGAGGGTCACCGAAGCCGTCCCGACGCCGCCCTTGAGCACCCCCACGCGCGCGCCGACGCCCGCGCCGACGGTGCCGACGGCCACGTGCGACGTAGCATTCTCGGCGGCGGCGTATCCGAACTCGGCGGTCGGCCTGCATTTCCAGCCGCCGACGGGAAGGTCGTAGACGACAGCAGCGGGCACGATCGGCACCACGCCGCCCTCCATCGCCACGCCGCGGTTCTGCTCCTCCAGGAAGCGCATCACGCCGTCGGCCGCTGCCAGCCCGTAGGCACTGCCGCCGCTGAGGACGACTGCGTCGACGTGGCGCACCGAGTTGATCGGATCGAGCAGGTCGGTCTCCCTGGTGCCGGGCGCACCTCCCCGGCAGTCGACGGCACCCACGGTCCCCGGCGGAGTCAGCACAACCGTCGTGCCGCACGCCCAGCCGGATCCGAGCGTCGCGTCGGCATCGATTCGTTGGTGTTGGCCGACGAGGATTCCGCCGACATCGGTGATCGCGCTCATCTCTTGTCCATGAGACCCAGGACCAGATACTCCTGCAGCACTGTGAGCCATTGATACACGTCGAAGTGGCCTGCCATCGGATGGTCGGGCGCCAGCCGATCGGGTCCTTCCGGACCGATATCGAGCATCGTGCCGAGGGCAAGACGGACATCGTTGACGGCAGCGGCCCATGCGTTTGCATCGTCCTCGGTCAGCTCGAACCGTCCGCCGCCGTTCGGCACGGTCTCCAACACCCGTTGCGCGGCTTCACGTTTGGCGGCAATGATCGCCGGCTCGTGAAGGCTGCGTAGTGCGCTGTTCAGGCTGTCGGCGGCCCCGGAACCGGCCGGGTGGTCGTGCTGTGACCGGTAGAAGTCGGGCAGCAGCCGTTTCATCGTCTCGTCTTCGGGAGGACGCGAGTTTCCGGTCTTCAGACCGGTGATCTCTTCGAGTTCATCTGCAGGCGAAGAATTTTCGCGCTCATCGAGCATTCCAACCATCGACGTCACGAGGCTCTCCAAGAGAGCGGCCTCATGGGACGCCAACGTCGAACGAAAGCGCGGGCCGTCTGCGGTGTCGACCCGCTTCCACTTGCGCACTATTGCGTCCCGGCTCCGATGATCAGCGGTCGTGTTGCATGGTCGCCCACAGGCCGGCGGCATGCAGCTTGGATACGTCGACCTCCATGGATTCGCGGCTGCCCGCCGACACGACCGCCTTACCTTCGTTGTGCACCTGCATCATGAGCTTGGTGGCGTGCGGCTCGCTGTAGCCGAACAATTTCTGGAAGATGTACGTCACATAGGTCATCAGGTTGACGGGATCGTCCCAGACAATGGTCACCCACGGGGTATCGGTGGCCTCGACGGTCTCGACGTGCCGTTCCTCGCGAGTTCCCGGTCGGGTCTTCGCTGGCGTAACCATGTGCCCAGAATAGCCGGGGCCAAATAGGCCAGGAGACCAGTTACGGTTGCGGTGTGACAGCCGCGTTGCTGACCGACAAATACGAGCTCACCATGCTCTCTGCGGCACTTCGCGATGGGACCGCCCACCGGCGCACCACGTTCGAGGTGTTCGCCCGTCGACTGCCCGAGGGCCGCCGGTACGGAGTCGTCGCCGGGACCGCGCGATTCGTGGATGCGTTGGAGCAGTTCACGTTCGACGACGCCGCGCTGGCGTCGCTGTCCGACTTCCTCGACGGCGACACACTCGCCTACCTCGCCGACTACCGGTTCCGCGGCGACGTCGACGGCTACCCAGAGGGTGAGTTGTACTTCCCCGGCTCACCCGTACTGGCCGTGCACGGCAGTTTCGCCGAATGCGTGGTGCTGGAAACGCTCGCGCTGTCGATCTTCAACCACGACACCGCGATCGCGTCGGCCGCGGCCCGGATGGTGAGCGCGGCCGAGGGCCGAACCCTGATCGAGATGGGGTCACGGCGCACCCACGAGCAGGCCGCCGTCGCCGCGGCCCGAGCCGCCTACCTTGCCGGCTTCGCCGGGTCGTCCAACCTCGAGGCGCAACGCCGTCACGGCGTGCCCGCGCTGGGCACCAGCGCGCACGCGTTCACGCTTCTGCACAACTCCGCGACCGGACCCGACGAGGTGGCCGCATTCCGCGCCCAGGTCGACGCGCTCGGCGTCGGCACGACCCTGCTCGTCGACACCTACGACATCACCACCGGCGTCGCCAACGCCGTCGAAGTGGCCGGCCCCGAGCTGGGCGCGGTCCGCATCGACTCCGGCGATCTCGGCGTGCTGGCGCGACAGGTCCGCGCCCAACTCGACGAGCTGGGTGCGCCGAAGACCCGCATCGTGGTGTCGGGCGACCTCGACGAGTTCTCGATCGCCGGGCTGCGCGCCGAGCCCGTCGACATGTACGGCGTCGGCACCTCGGTGGTGACCGGCTCCGGGGCGCCGACCGCGAGCATGGTCTACAAGCTGGTCGAGGTGGACGGCATACCGGTGGAGAAGCGCAGCGTCCACAAGGAGTCGCACGGCGGCCGCAAGAAGGCGACGCGGCTGGCCAAGCCGTCCGGCACCATCGTCGAGGAGCTCGTCTACCAGGCCGGCGGACCCGCCCCGCAGACCGAGCTCGTGGCGCGGGAGCTAACGGTCCCGCTCGTCAAGGGGGGAGAGCCCCTCGCCGAGCTCGGCCTTGCCGCGGCCCGCGACCGAGTGGCAGCCGGGCTGCACAGCCTGCCGTGGGACGGGCTGAAGCTGTCCCGAGGAGAACCCGCCATACCGACCCGGATGGCTCCGCCTGCGGGCCGAAACACCTAGGAGGAGCCACGTCCGAGGTGCCGCCGGTCACCGACCTGCTCGCCGTCGCGGTCGTCGCGCTGGGCGGCAGCGAGCGCCGCGGTCAGGTCGAGATGGCCGACGCCGTGGCGCACGCGTTCGACACCGGCGAGCACCTGGCGGTACAGGCAGGCACCGGGACAGGCAAGTCGCTCGCCTATCTGGTGCCTGCGATCGCCCGTGCCGTCGCCTCCGACGAGCCCGTGGTGGTTTCCACCGCCACCATCGCTCTGCAACGCCAGCTCGTCGACCGCGACCTGCCTGCGCTCGCCGAGTCGCTGGCGGACACATTGCCACGCGCGCCGAAGTTCGCCCTCCTCAAGGGCCGGGGAAACTACTTGTGCCTGAACAAGATTCACAACGGCTCGGCGGCCGAACCCGACGATCGGCCGCAGGAGGAGCTGTTCGACCCGGCGGCGAGCACCGCACTCGGGCGCGACGTCCAACGACTCACCGCCTGGTCGTCGACGACGGAGACCGGCGATCGCGACGAGCTCACACCCGGCGTGCCCGACCGCTCGTGGGCCCAGGTCAGCGTCTCGGCCAGGGAATGCATAGGCGCGGCACGCTGCCCGTTCGGCACCGACTGCTTCGCGGAGAAGGCGCGCGACATCGCGGGGCACGCCGATGTCGTGGTCACCAACCACGCACTGCTGGCCATCGATGCCATCTCCGATGCCGCCGTGCTGCCCGAGCACCGGCTGCTCGTCGTCGACGAGGCACACGAGCTGGCCGACCGTGTCACCAGCGTGGCCACCGCCGAGCTGTCGAACGCCATTCTCAGCGCGGCCGGCCGGCGCGTTGCGAGGCTCATCGAACCCGAACTCGCGCAACGGCTGGAAGCCGCGACGGCGACGTTCTCTTCCGCGATTCATGATGCGACGCCCGGACGCATCGACCGCCTCGACGATGAGATGACGACGTACCTCACCGCGCTGCGAGACGCCGCAAGCAGGGCGCGTTCGGCGATCGACACGGCACCGTCGGACCCCAAGGCCGCTTCGGCCCGGGCCGAGGCGGTGACCGCACTGACCGACATCAGCGACACCGCGTCACGCATCGTCGCGTCGTTCGTCCCCGAGATTCCGAACCGCGACGACGTGGTGTGGCTGGACCATGAGGACAACCGGGGCAGCATCCGGGCGGTCATGCGGGTCGCACCGCTGTCGGTGGCAGGCCTGTTGCGCGGCAGGCTCTTCGAGCAGTCCACAGCGATACTCACCTCCGCCACGCTGACGGTCGGCGGCGGCTTCGACGCGATGGCCGCAGCCTGGGGCCTGACCGGCGGCGATGCGCCCGCCGGAATGGCGCGGCATCGACGTCGGCTCACCGTTCGAGCACGCCAAAGCCGGGATCCTTTACGTCGCAGCACATCTGCCGCCGCCGGGGCGCGACGGCACGGGTCCGCCGAGCAGCTCGACGAGATAGAGGCGCTGATCGGTGCCGCGGGCGGTCGCACACTTGGCCTCTTCTCGTCGATGCGGGCCGCGCGGGCAGCCGCCGAGATCATGCGCGAGCGGTTGTCGACGCCGGTGCTGTGTCAGGGCGACGACACCACGTCGGCGTTGGTGAAACAGTTCTCCGACGATCCGTCGACATCGCTGTTCGGCACGCTGTCGCTGTGGCAGGGCGTCGACGTACCCGGCCCTTCGCTGTCGCTGGTGCTGATCGATCGCATACCGTTCCCGCGCCCCGACGATCCGCTGCTGTCGGCGCGCCAGCGCGCTGTCGCCGCCCGCGGTGGCAATGGGTTCATGGCCGTCGCCGCCAGCCACGCGGCGCTCCTGCTGGCCCAGGGCTCGGGCCGGCTATTGCGTCGCTCCGACGACCGCGGCGTGGTGGCGGTGCTGGACTCGCGGATGGCCACCGCAGGCTACGGCGGCTATCTGCGCGCGTCGCTGCCACCGTTCTGGGCCACCACCGACCCGATCCGGGTCCGGCATGCACTGGAACGGCTCCGCGACGCAAACGCCGCATTATCCTGAGGCGCAATTCTAGGGCGCCGATCTCGGCCACCTGACGACGCGGAAAGGCGCCGCACATGAGCCGACGACCCGTCACCCGTGTCGCGGTCGCCGTCGGCGTCGCGCTGCTGGTGGCGTCCTGCTCGACAACGGTGAACGGCACCGCGGTCTCTGTTTTCAACGATCCGTTCAGCGTCGCGGGCATGCCTGCGGTGGACGGCCCGACGGGACTACGGCCAGACGCCAAGAAGCCGTCGCGCGACGTCGAGAACGGCGACGGCGGTGAGGTCGACGAACTCGCCGCGTCCTCGGTCAGTGATGTCGAGGACTTCTGGCAGACCCAATACGGCGAGACGTTCGACGGCGGCGACTTCACCCCGGTCAAGGCGCTGATCTCGTGGGATGCCGGCGGGTATGAGAGCCAGGAGTTCTGCGGCGACGACACCTACGGCCTGGTGAACGCCGGCTACTGCTTCCTCGACCACACCATCGGCTGGGACCGCGGCGAATTGCTGCCGTCGTTGCAGGACAACTACGGAGACATCGCCGTGACCAACGTGCTGGCCCACGAGTACGGGCACGCAATTCAGCACCAGGCGAAGCTGAATCGCAAGGACACCCCGACGCTGGTCGCCGAGCAGCAGGCCGACTGTTTCGCCGGCGCGTACATGCGCTGGGTGGCCGAGGGCAACTCCCAACGCTTCACCCTCAGCACCGGCGATGGCCTCAATAGCGTTCTGGCAGCAGTGATTTCATTCCGCGACCCACTGCTGAGCGAAGACGACTCCAGCGTCGGCGCCAACGAGCACGGCTCGGCCTTCGAGCGGATCACGGCCTTCCAATTCGGCTTCACCGACGGCGCCTCGTCGTGCACGACGATCGACGAGAAGGAAATCGAGCAGCGCCGCGGCGACCTACCCGTCGAGCTGCAGCAGAACCAGACCGGCGATTGGGCGGTCAGCCAGGAATCGGTGAGGGCCGTCGTCGAGGCGCTCGGCACGCTGTTCTCGCCTGCCGATCCCCCGAAGCTGCGCCTCGACGCGTCCGACGATTGCCCAGACGCCCGGTCCAGCCCGCCGGTCTCGTACTGTCCGGCGACCAACACCATCGCCGTCGACATCCGCGGGCTGGAGAAACTGGGTACGCCGTCGCGACAGGACGAAAACGGCGGACTGGTGTCGGGAGACAACACCGCGTACTCGGTGCTCGTCTCGCGGTACATGCTCGCGCTTCAGCACGAGCGCGGTTCGGCGCTGGACAACGCCGAGGCCGCGCTGCGCACCGCGTGCCTGTCCGGGGTCGCGACGACGAAGATGACCGAGGCGGTCACCACATCGGACGGCAACACGGTGGCGCTCAGCGCGGGTGACCTCGACGAGGCGGTCTCAGGCCTGCTCACCAATGGGCTGGCGGCCAGCGACGTCAACGGCGAGACGGTGCCGTCCGGCTTCTCCCGGATGGACGCCTTCCGCACCGGCGTACTCGGCGACGAGGACGGGTGCTTCAAGCGTTTCCCGTAATTGCGATTTCGGCGTGGTTTGTGGCGCTGAGCGCTTACTTCAGCGCTAGCGCAAACCACGCCGAAATCGCTAGACCTTCTTCGTCACGCCGTAGTAGCCGACAATCGCGTCGGAGATCTTCGTCGACCGGGTCAAGAACGCATATGAGCGGATGAACGATTCGCCGACGCACCCGTCGATCTTGATGCGGAATCCGGTGATCTGCACCCATGGTTTGGCGCCCTCGAACTGCTTCTTCGTGACCGGCACGATATTGATGATGCCCGGTTTCAGCGCCACCGCGAGAGACCCGCTGATGGGCGCGAGAGCAGTCGGGATACCTGTAATCGCTGCAGTACCAAGGCCTCCGAGGCCGAGGCCCGGACTGAATCCAAGAGTGCCGCTCATCACCACGCCGTTCGACGTGCTCATGTCGATGCCGCAGCCGATCTGGTAGCCGACCTCCAGCGTGCCCTGCGGCGGTTGGTCCTCCTCGGGTCCCGTCATCTCGGCGTTGAACAAACCGCCGACCTCGTACTCTCGCGTCGAGATCGCGGTGGTCAACGGCGCGATGACCGCCTGCGTTTCGTCCTTGGCCGACACGGTCAGCGTCCAGCCGTCCGGAGATTTCGTCGTCGCCGGCGGTGACGACTCGACCAGCTCCGGCACGGGCTCCGGTGCGACGCCGTCCGGCGGCGGCGCGTCGACGGGTGCGGCCGCAGCTTGCGCGTCGACGACGGGATCAGTGTCCGGGTCGGCCGAAGCCGGCGGCGCACTGAGGGCACACGCCACCGCGCAGGTGGCCAGGAACGCAAGCGAACGCAACATTCCCGGAACCTACATCGGCGGGATGGTCGTTCGACCTACTCCGGCGAAATGCCCAGCGGCAACTCAGGCGAGCGTCACCAGTCCCAGCTCGGCGTCGGACGCCAGCAGCGGGTGATGAGGCAGGACGCGCACCGTGTAACCGACGGGCCCGGCCACCGGAAGTGGCGTCGTCGTCGAGAAGATCTCGTTGCCGCCGTCGGCGGTGCCGGTATGCGGCATGTTGACGGTCACGGGATCCAGCAGCCCGTCGGTGGCGTCGACCCTGCCGAGAACCGCCTGCACCACCACCTCGTCCGGACGCAGTCCTGCGAGCTGCACCGTCGCGGTGAGCGTGAGCTCGGAGCCCAGGAGCGGCGTGTCGGGTAGCCCCGTGCTGTCGACGTCGGTGATCTGGATCTTCGGCCACGCGTCATGCACGCGTTGCCGATAGACGGCCAGCTCGCGGGCGGCGCCGAAGGGCACGCCACCCTCTTCTGTGGGCTCGACGGTTCGGCGCAGCGACTGCGCAGCGGGCGCGTAGTACTTCTCGGTGTAGTCGCGCACCATGCGCGATGCCAGCACCTTCGGCCCGAGCACCTGCAACGTGTGACGGACCATTTCGACCCAGCGCATCGGGATGCCGCGGTCGTCGCGGTCATAGAACTTGGGGGCAACAGACCGCTCGAGCAGGCTGTAGAGCGCGGCGGCTTCCAGATCGTCACGCCTGCCCTCGTCGGCCAGCCCGTCGGCGGTCGGTATTTCCCAACCGTTCTCGCCGTCGTACCACTCGTCCCACCAGCCGTCGCGGATGGAGAGATTGAGCCCGCCGTTGAGCGCGCTCTTCATGCCCGACGTGCCGCACGCCTCCAGCGGACGCAGCGGATTGTTCAACCACACGTCGCAGCCCCAGTAGAGGTGGCGGGCCATCGACATGTCGTAGTCGGGCAGGAATGCGATGCGGTGCCGCAGCTCGGGCTGATCGGCGAACCGGACAACCTGCTGAATCAGTGCCTTTCCGCCTTCGTCGGCGGGATGCGACTTGCCTGCGACGATCAGCTGAATGGGCCGCTTCTCATCGAGAAGCAACTTCTCGAGCCGGTCCTGGTCACGCAGCATCAGCGTCAGCCGCTTGTAGGTCGGAACTCGGCGCGCGAACCCAATCGTCAGCACGCCAGGATCGAAAGCCGTTGCGATCCAACCCAGTTCGGCTTCCGAGGCACCCCTTTCCAGCCAGGACCGGCGCAATCGCGCCCGCACGTCATCGACCAGCTGCTCGCGAAGCTGGGACCGAATCCACCACAGATGGCTCGGATCGACTTGCTGAAGCCGCTCCCAGACCGCGGGCTCCCAGATGGCGGGCCCACTCGGCAGCTCGCCGCCGAGCAGCTCGCGGGCCACCTCGAGCCACTGCGGCGCCGCCCAGGTCGGGGCGTGCACGCCGTTGGTGATCGACCCGATCGGCACTTCGGCCGCGTCGAAGCCGGGCCACAGCTCGTTGAACATCTCGCGGCTGACCCGGCCGTGCAGAAGGGACACCCCGTTCGCACGCTGCGCCAGCCTCAGGCCCATGTGGGCCATGTTGAACTTGGACGGGTCGTCCTCAGCTCCGAAGGCGATGACCCGGTCCAGCGGGACACCCGGCAGGAGCCGTGAGGAGGCGCCCGCCGGGCCGCCTTCGCCACTGCCGAAGTAGCGCTTCACCATCTCCACCGGGAACCGGTCGATACCCGCAGCCACCGGGGTGTGCGTGGTGAACACCGTGGAGGACCGCACCACGGTCAGGGCGGTGTCGAAATCCAGCCCGGAGTCGATCAGCTCGCGGATCCGCTCCGCACCGAGGAACCCGGCGTGGCCCTCGTTCATGTGGAACACCTCGGGCGTGGGCAGGCCTTCGATGTCGGTGAACGCCCGGATCGCCCGCACCCCACCGATGCCGGCCAGGATCTCCTGCTTGATCCGGTGCTCCTGATCACCGCCGTACAGCCGGTCGGTCACGCCGCGGAGATCGTGTTCGTTCTCCGGGATGTCGGAATCCAACAGCAGCAACGGAATTCGGCCGACTTGTGCCACCCAGACCCGGGCCCGCAGCTGGACGGAATCAGGCATGGCCAGCTCGACCAGTACGGGGTCGCCCTCGTGGGTGGTGAGCAACCGCAACGGCAGGCCCTGCGGATCCAGCGACGGGTAGTTCTCCTTCTGCCAGCCGTCGGCGGTCAGTGACTGGCGAAAGTACCCAGACCGGTAGTACAGGCCCACCGCGATCAGTGGCAGACCCAGATCGGATGCCGACTTCAGGTGGTCGCCGGCAAGGATGCCGAGGCCTCCGGAATAGTTCGGCAGCACCTCGGCGACGCCGAACTCCATCGAGAAATACGCGATTCCGTGGGGTAGCTCAGCCCCTTCGGCGGCTCGGTCTTGATACCACAGCGACCTGGTCAGATAGTCGTTCAGCGCGGCGGACAGTCCATCGAGGCGCCCGAGAAAGGATTCGTCGACGGCGAGCTCGTCGAGCCGTTTCGGGTCGACTTGTCCGAGCAGCGCGACCGGATCGCGGCCCACCTGCGTCCACAGCTTCGGGTCGATGGCCGCGAACAGGTCCTGCGTCGGTTTGTCCCACGACCAGCGCAGGTTGACCGCGAGCGGCTCCAGCGCGATCAGTCGATCGGGTAGGTGCGCGCGAACGGTGAACCGACGAAGGGCTTTCACGCGACACAACCTTACTGATGATCGGCGTGCTTGCAGTCCGGTAGAGGTGAACGCTTCACCCACGCGTGATTGGGCTGCGCACTACGGTGGGTATAGGGCGCGACGAGGCTGTAAACGAGACCAGACGACAGGCGGCCCTACCACGGGCCGCGCATCGAAGGAGTGGGTACGTGGCCGGTCGTATCGGGATCGATGACGTCGCCCCTGTGGTGTCCGGCGGACGTTTTCCCGCCAAGGCCGTCGTCGGCGAGGTGGTGCCGGTGTGCGCCACCGTCTGGCGCGAAGGGCACGACGCCGTCTCGGCCACCCTGGTCGTGCGCTATCACGGCACGGCGTACCCGCAGCTGGCCGAGGGACCGACGCGGGAATCGTTACCACCGGTGCCGATCGAGACCGTGGTCACCCCCACGCCGAGGATCAAGCCGCAGATCATCCGAATGTCGACGGGCCGGACCCCCGACGTGTTCCACGGCCAGTTCTCCCCCGACACCGTCGGCCTGTGGACCTTCCGGGTCGACGGCTGGGGCGACCCGATCGCCACCTGGCGGAAGGGCGTCACCGCCAAATTGGACGCCGGACAGAGCGAGACCGAATTGTCCAACGACCTGCTCGTCGGGGCGCGGCTGTTGGAGCGGGCCATCACCGGCGTGCCCCGCAAGCTACGCGACCCGCTCATCGAGGCCGCGGAAGCGCTGCGCAAGCCGGGTGACGCGTTCACCCGCGCGGGCGGGGCGCTGTCCGAGGAGGTCGCCGAGTTGCTCGAGCAGTATCCGCTGCGCGACCTGATCACCCGCGGCGAGCAATACGGCGTCTGGGTGGACCGCCCGGCGGCCCGCTTCAGCGCGTGGTACGAGATGTTCCCGCGGTCTACCGGCGGCTGGGACAAGAAGGGCAAGCCGGTGCACGGCACGTTCGCCACCGCGACGAAGGCGCTGCCCCGCATCGCCAAGATGGGCTTCGACGTGGTGTACCTGCCACCGATTCACCCGATCGGCAAGGTGCACCGCAAGGGCCGAAACAACTCCGTCACCGCCGGGCCGAGGGACGTCGGTTCGCCATGGGCGATCGGCAGCGAACAGGGCGGCCACGACGCTGTGCACCCGAAGCTCGGCACGATCGAGGACTTCGACGACTTCGTGAACGCGACGCGCGACCACGGCATGGAGGTGGCGCTGGACCTTGCCCTGCAGGCCGCGCCCGACCATCCGTGGGCCAAGGAGCATCCGGAGTGGTTCACCGTGCTGCCCGACGGCACCATCGCCTATGCGGAGAACCCGCCCAAGAAGTACCAGGACATCTACCCGATCAACTTCGACAACGACCCCGCGGGCATCTACCACGAGGTGCTGCGGGTGGTGCGGTACTGGATCAGCCACGGAGTCAAGATCTTTCGCGTCGACAACCCGCACACCAAACCACCCAGTTTCTGGGCATGGCTGATCGGCGAGGTCAAGGCGAGCGACCCCGACGTGCTGTTCCTGTCCGAGGCGTTCACTCGGCCCGCCCGCCTCTACGGCCTGGCGAAACTCGGATTCACCCAGTCCTACAGCTACTTCACCTGGCGCACAGCCAAGTGGGAGCTGACCGAGTTCGGCGAGCAGATCGTCGAGCACGCCGACTACGCGCGGCCCAACCTGTTCGTCAACACACCCGACATCCTGCACGAGAGCCTGCAATACGGCGGGCCCGGCATGTTCGCCATCCGCGCGGTGCTGGCATCCACGTTCAGTCCGGCCTGGGGCGTGTACTCCGGCTACGAGTTGTTCGAACACCGCGCTGTACGAGAGGGCAGCGAGGAGTACCTGGACTCGGAGAAGTACGAGTTGCGGCCCCGCGATTTCGAGGCGGCTGCGGCCAAGGGCGAGTCGCTCGAGCCATTCTTGACTCGGCTCAACGACATTCGCCGAACCCATCCCGCGCTCCGGGAACTACGCACCCTGAGGTTCCACCACGCCGACAACGACGCACTGTTGGCATACAGCAAGTTCGACCCCATCACCGGCGACACGGTGCTCGTGGTGGTCACGCTGAACCCGTACGGCCCCGAGGAGGCGACCCTGTGGCTGGACATGGGCGCCCTAGGCATGCAGCCCTACGACCGGTTCTGGGTGCGCGACGAGATCACCGGCGAGGAATACCAATGGGGACAGTCGAACTACATCCGCCTCGAGCCGGCCAAGGCGGTGGCTCACGTGCTGAACATGCCGCGGATACCAGCCGAACAACGACCGAACCTGCTTCGCAGGAAATGAGGAAGTGACGCCGAAATGACGAGAACCAATCCACTCACCAGCCCGCACCTGCGGCCGGATCCCGCCGACTTGAACCGGCTGCTCGCGGGCGAACACCACAACCCGCACGCAATCCTCGGTGCGCACGAGTACGGCGATCACACCGTGATACGGGCATTCCGGCCGCACGCAGTCGAGGTTGCGGCTGTCGTCGGTGACGAGCGATATGTGTTCAGCCACATCGATTCCGGGCTGTTCGCCGTGGCGCTGCCGTTCACCGATCTCATCGACTACCGGCTGCAGGTGGGCTACCAGGGCGGCGCCGATGCGCCGGATGTGCACACCGTGGCCGACCCCTACCGGTTCCTGCCCACGCTGGGTGAGCTGGACCTGCATCTGTTCTCCGAGGGCCGCCATGAACGGCTATGGGAAATCACCGGTGCCCATCCCCGCAGCTTCAGGACCGCCGACGGAATCGTCGAGGGTGTGTCGTTCGCAGTGTGGGCGCCAAATGCCAAGGGCGTGAGCCTGATCGGCGAGTTCAATCACTGGGACGGTAACGAGGCACCGATGCGGGTGCTCGGATCCACCGGCGTGTGGGAACTCTTCTGGCCCGGGTTTCCGGTCGGCGGCCACTACAAGTTCCGCGTGCACGGCGCCGACGGCTCGGTCACCGACCGCGCAGACCCGATGGCGTTCGCCACCGAGGTACCGCCGCAGACGGCATCCCGGGTCACCAAGAGCGACTACACCTGGCGCGATGCCGACTGGATGACCCGTCGCGCGCAAGTCAATCCGGTGTTCGAGCCGATGAGCACCTACGAGGTGCACCTGATGTCGTGGCGGCCCGGCCTCAACTACCGCCAGCTCGCCGACGAGTTGACGGAATACGTAGTGACGCAGGGCTTTACCCACGTGGAACTGATGCCCGTCGCCGAGCATCCGTTCGGCGGTTCGTGGGGTTACCAGGTCACGTCCTACTACGCGCCGACGTCGCGGCTGGGAACGCCCGACGAGTTCCGCCACCTGGTCGACACGCTGCACCAGGCCGGCATCGGCGTCATCATGGACTGGGTGCCCGCGCACTTCCCGAAAGACGCGTGGGCGTTGGGCCGTTTCGACGGCACGCCGCTCTACGAGCACTCCGATCCGCACCGGGGTGAGCAACTGGACTGGGGCACCTATGTTTTCGACTTCGGCAGGCCCGAAGTGCGCAACTTCCTGGTGGCCAACGCGCTGTACTGGCTGCAGGAATACCACATCGACGGGTTACGGGTCGACGCGGTCGCATCCATGCTGTACCTCGACTACTCGAGGCCCGCGGACGGTTGGACGCCCAACATCCACGGCGGCCGGGAGAACCTGGAGGCGGTGCAGTTCCTGCAGGAGATGAATGCCACCGTGCACAAGGTGGCGCCGGGCATCGTCACGATCGCCGAGGAGTCGACGTCGTGGCCCGGAGTGTCTCGGCCGACAAACATTGGCGGGCTGGGCTTCTCGATGAAGTGGAACATGGGCTGGATGAACGACACGCTGGACTACATCAGCCGTGACCCGATCCACCGCAGCTATCACCATCACGAGATGACGTTCTCCATGCTGTACGCGTTCAGCGAGAACTACGTGCTGCCGATCAGCCACGACGAGGTGGTGCATGGCAAGGGCACGTTGTGGAGCCGGATGCCGGGCAATGACCATGTGAAGGCAGCGGGCCTGCGCAGCCTGCTGGCCTACCAGTGGGCACACCCCGGTAAGCAGCTGCTGTTCATGGGCCAGGAATTCGGCCAGCGCGCCGAATGGTCCGAGGAGCGTGGGGTCGACTGGTATCAGCTGGGCGAGAACAGCTTCTCCAACGGAATCCAGCGGTTCGTGCAGGACATCAACGGCGTGTACCGCAGCCGGCCCGCGCTGTGGACGCGCGACAGCAGCCCCGAGGGGTACTCCTGGATCGACGCCAACGATTCGGCCAACAACGTGCTGAGCTTCCTGCGGTTCGGCGCCGACGGCTCGATCATGGCCTGCGTGTTCAACTTCTCGGGCTCCGAGCACACCCGCTACCAACTCGGCCTGCCCCACGCGGGTACCTGGCGCGAGGTGCTCAACACCGACGCCACGATCTACAACGGCACGGGGATCGGCAATTACGGCGCCGTGGATGCCACCGACGAGCCGTGGCACGGGCGGCCCGCTTCGGCGGTGATGGTGTTGCCGCCGCTGTCCGCGCTGTGGTTCGAGCCTGCCTGAGTACGCCGAAACTCACGTTTGGGCGTAGAAGTGCGAGTGGGACTCGCCTTTTCGTCGATCTCGGCGTTAGTAGAGCGCGTTCGCGAGCTTACGTCTGGCGGCGATGACCTCGGGGTCGGCCGGATCAAAGAGATCGAACAGTTCGATCAACCGTGTGCGGACCGACGTGCGCTCGTCGCCGGCGGTGCGCCGCACCAGCGCGATCAGCCGGTCGAACGCCGCGGCGACGTTCTGCTGCAGGATCTCGACATCTGCTGCGGCGAAGGCGGCCTCGATGTCGTCGGAGGCGGCGTCGGCGGTCGCCACGACGCCGGGGTCCCGCGCCGATGCGCGGGCGAGAAACGCAATCTGGCGCACCGCGCCTTTCGCCTCTTCGTGATTGGGATTGGCGTCGAGGATCGCCTGGTATGCGGTCTGCGCGGCGTCGAATTCACCGGCGTCCAGATGCGCACGGGCCTTTGCCAATTCGGGGTCGACTTGCTCCGGCTGTTCGGGATCGCCTGTGCCGTCGAGCTTTCCGGCCGTCGCTTTCAGCAGTGAGTCAATCCATCCCCGTAGCTGCTCGGGCGGTTGCATCCCCTGAAAGCTCGACAGCGGTTGGCCCGCGGCCAATGCCACCACGGTCGGAATGGCTTCCACGCCGAAGGCCTGCGCCACCCGCGGCGTCGTGTCGACATTCACGCTGGCGAGCGCCCACTTGCCGGCGTCAGTGGCGGCCAGGCCTGCCAGCATGTCGCCCAGTTGCACGCTTGCGTCGCTGCGCGGTGACCACAGCACGACGACCACCGGCATCTGGTTGGAGCGAACCAACACCTCGGTTTCGAAGTTGGCCTCGGTGATCTCGACGCCGCCGGGTGCGACGGCGGAGCCTGGCCCGGACGGGCCGCCGTCGCCCGCCGCGGTCGCGCGCTGCTTGAGGCCGGAAAGGTCAACCGCGCCGGCGATGGAGGGCCCGGCTGGAGGGCGAGGACGAGTCACGTCCCCAAGTCTGTCACGTCGTTTCCGGTATAGATCGGCCCGGTCGCACGACTCGAGTCGGGACGCTCGCGAGGCCCAAACGGCCGGTCCGATCGACCCATATGAGGAAGATCACACTGCACAGCGGCACCACGCTCGCCAGCAACGCCAGCAACCATGTGCGGACGCCCCATTTGAAGACGATCCCGACCAGAAGACCGGTCACCACAAAGGCGACGAAGATCAGCCCGTGGGCCATGCCGAAGACCTTCACGCCGATCTCGGTCCGAGGACTGCCCAGGTATTTGAAGTACATCCCGACCAGCAGGCCGACCCAGCTGACGGCCTCGGCGAGTGCGATCAAACGGAACCATCCGACCGAGGTGCGGAGATCAAAGGCGCTTGTCATGACGCCATTGTGCCCGAATTCCGAACCAGCTACTACAAAGCGTCGTAGGCGTTAGCCCGCCCGCAGGATCAATGCGTCGCCCTGACCGCCTGCCCCGCACAGCGCCGCAACGCCGTAGCCGGATCCCCGTCGTGCCAGCTCAAGCGCCACATGAAGCGCGATGCGCGCACCCGACATGCCGATTGGATGGCCGATGGCGATCGCGCCCCCGTTGACGTTGACGATGTCGGGATTGACGCCGAGTTCCTTCATCGAGGCCAACGCGACCGCGGAGAACGCCTCGTTGATCTCGATGACGTCGAGTTGGTCGGTGGTGATGCCTTCGCGCGCAATGGCTTTCTTGATCGCGTTGGCCGGCTGGGACTGCAGTGTGGAGTCCGGGCCCGCAACCACGCCGTGGGCCCCGATCTCGACGAGCCAGCGCAGACCGAGCTCCTCGGCCTTGGCCTTGTTCATCACGACAACGGCGGCGGCACCGTCGGAGATCTGCGACGCCGATCCGGCGGTGATGGTGCCGTCCTTGCGGAACGCCGGCTTCAGGCTGGCCAACGACTCTGCGGTGGTGTTGGCGCGGATGCCCTCGTCCTCGGCGAACTCGAGCGGGTCGCCCTTGCGCTGCGGGATCTTCACCGGCACCACCTCGTCGGTGTAGACGCCGTCTTTCCATGCCGCAGCCGCTTTTTGGTGCGAGCGCGCGGCAAACTCGTCCTGCTCGGCACGGGTGAACTGGTCGGCCTCGTTGCGTTGCTCGGTCAGCGCGCCCATCGGTTGGTCGGTGAACACGTCGTGCAGGCCGTCGTAGGCCATGTGGTCGAGCACCGTGACATCGCCGTACTTGTAGCCGGCCCGGCTGTTCATCAGCAGGTGCGGCGCTTGGGTCATCGACTCCTGCCCGCCCGCGACGACGACGTCGAACTCACCGGCGCGAATCAGCTGGTCGGCCAGTGCGATCGCATCGATTCCGGACAAACACATCTTGTTGATCGTGAGGGCCGGCACGTCCCAGCCGATCCCGGCCGCCACTGCGGCCTGGCGCGCAGGCATCTGCCCCGCACCCGCCGTCAGGACCTGGCCCATGATCACGTATTCGACGGCCGACGCGGGTACGCCTGCCTTCTCCAGCGCGCCCGAGATGGCGATCGCCCCCAGATCGCTGCCAGAAAAGTCCTTCAGCGATCCCATCAGCTTGCCGACCGGAGTCCGGGCTCCAGCAACGATCACCGACGTCGTCATACATACCTCCAGAAACGATCAAGAACAGCCCGCCCGCGAGATCGGAGAGGCGCAATCTTTCCCGTCAGGTTACCGTTACGTTATGTCCACCGAGCAAGTCGATGCCCGCCCCGTGCTGGGCAGCGCCCTGGTGACAGCAATCGACCACGTCGGCATCGCGGTCGCCGACCTGGACGACACGATCAAGTGGTATCACGACCATCTCGGCATGATTGTGCTGCACGAAGAGGTCAACGAAGAGCAGGGTGTCCGCGAGGCGATGCTGTCGGTGCGCGGAGCGCCGGTGGGCAGCGCGCAGATCCAGCTAATGGCGCCGCTCGACGAGAACTCGACGATCGCCAAGTTCCTCGACAAGCGCGGGCCCGGCCTGCAGCAGCTGGCGTATCGCGTCAGCGACATCGACGCGTTGACCGAACGCCTGCGCGAGCAGGGTGTCCGGCTGCTCTACGAAGCCCCGCGGCGCGGCACTGCAGACTCACGGATCAACTTCATCCATCCCAAGGATGCCGGCGGCGTGCTCATCGAGCTCGTCGAGCCGGCCACCGATCACTGATCACCTACGACCACTTGCGCGTCGGGCTGCGTGTTGCCCGGTGCTGCCAGCACGGTGTGTGCCAGTGCCGCCGGTCGTCGACCGCCTGCTCCCCGACGTCAGTTGGCCATACCACTAAATGCGCTGTGCCCGAACGGATCTCGTGGTCACAGCCCGGACACCGGTAGGTCTTGGTGGCCCGCGACGCGGTGACCGGCCGAACCTCGTAGTCATAGCCGTCGGGCCCGGTCTCGATACGACGCGGCGCCGGCAGCGGTGTGCGCGAGGGCTGCCGGCGACCTGCGGTTCGACGCCTGGCCACGATGACCAGTGTAGGCGTTCAGAACAGCCGGAACTCCGAGCTGTCCATGCCGCGCATCTCGTCGTAGTCCAAAGTCACGCAACGGATCCCACGGTCGATCGCCAAAGTGCGCGCCTGCGGCTTGATCTGCTGTGCCGCGAAGACGCCGCTGACGGGCGCCAACACACTGTCGCGATTGAGCAGTTCGAGGTAACGGGTGAGCTGTTCCACCCCGTCGATCTCCCCGCGCCTCTTGATCTCAACCGCAACCGAGCGACCCTCCTCGTCGCGGCAGAGTAGGTCGACGGGCCCGATCGGGGTCATGTACTCGCGGCGCACCAGGGTGTAGCCGGCGCCGAGCAGCTCGACATGTTCGGCCAATAATGCCTGCAGATGCGCCTCGACACCGTCTTTGACCAAGCCGGGATCAACCCCGAGCTCATGGCTCGAGTCGTGTTCGATCTCTTCGACGGTGATCCGCAACTGTTCCCCGGACTTGTTCTCCACCACCCACACCGGCAATGGGCCGCCGGGCTCTTCTGTCAACCAGCAGGGCGGGGACATCCAATTCAACGGCTTGTAGGCGCGGTCGTCGGCATGGACGCTGACCGATCCGTCGGCCTTGATCAGCAAGAGGCGGCGAGCCGACGGGAGATGCGCGGTCAGGCGTCCGACGTAGTCAACCGTGCACTGGGCGATGACGAGACGCACCGGTACACCTTAGGGCCCGAGCACCGGCAAATTAGGCTGACACCGGATGAACGTGGAAAAGAGCGTCGCGCAGAGGCTGGGCCGGGTCCTGGAGACGGTGACCCGGCAAAGCGGCCGTCTGTCCACGACACCCGAGTACGGCTCGTGGCTGCTGGGCAAGGTCAGCGAGAGCCAGCTGCGCAGGCGGGTGCGCATTCAGGTCATCCTGACGGTCTTCATCCTGCTCACGAACCTGCTCGGCATCGCGGTGGCGGTGGTGTTGGTCGCCTTCGTCTTTCCTGTGCCGAGCGTCTTCACCGATGTCCCGGTGTGGCTGACGTTCGGTGTGGCGCCGGCCTACATCGCGGTGGCGCTGGGGCTGGGCACATTCTGGGTTACCCGGCGAATCGTGCGGTCTCTACGGTGGGCCATCGAGGGGCGCGCGCCGAACCGCACCGACCAGCGCAACACCTTCGTGGCCCCGTGGCGGGTGGCCAGGATGGTGCTCGTCTTGTGGGGCGTCGGGACGGCGCTGCTGACCACGTTGTACGGGCTGCACGACACGGACTTCATCCCGCGGTTCCTGTTCGCGGTGAGCTTCTCCGGTGTCGTGGTGGCCACCGCCTGCTACCTGATCACCGAGTTCGCACTTCGTCCCGTCGCCGCGCAGGCACTGGAAGCCGGTCCCCCGCCGCGAAGGCTCACCGGTGGAGTGATGGGTAGAACGATGCTCGTGTGGCTGCTCGGCTCCGGCGTACCGGTACTGGGCATTGCCGCGACAGCGCTCTTCGCCCTCACGCTGGAGAACCTCACCGAGACTCAACTCGCCTATGCCGTACTGAGCATCTCAGCCGCGACCCTCATCTTCGGCGCCGTGCTGATGTGGCTGCTGTCGTGGTTGACTGCGACACCGGTGCGGGTGGTGCGGTCGGCCCTCAAACACGTCGAGGACGGCGATCTGGACACCAACCTGGTGGTGTTCGACGGCAGCGAATTGGGCGAGCTGCAGCGCGGCTTCAACTCGATGGTCGCCGGTCTGCGCGAACGCGAACGTGTCAGAGACCTTTTCGGCAGACACGTCGGGCGCGAGGTGGCCGCCGCAGCCGAACAGCAGCGACTCGAGCTGGGCGGTGAAGAGCGCCACGTCGCGGTCATCTTCGTCGACATCATCGGCTCCACACAATTGGTAACCGGCAGGCCCGCAACGGAAGTCGTCGATCTCCTCAACCGGTTCTTCGCCGTGATCGTCGAGGAGGTGGATCGCCACCGCGGCTTCGTCAACAAGTTCGAGGGCGATGCCGCCCTTGCGGTGTTCGGTGCACCGATCCGCCTCGACAACCCCGAGGACGACGCGCTCGCCGCAGGCCGCGCCATCGCGAAGCGAATCCGCACCGAGGTGCCCGAATGCGAAGCCGGCATCGGAGTGGCGGCGGGCACGGCGGTGGCGGGCAACGTCGGGGCACGGGAGCGGTTCGAATACACAGTGATCGGCGAGCCCGTCAATGAGGCCGCGCGGCTGTCTGAACTGGCCAAGGACACCGCGAGCCGCCTACTGGCGTCGTCGGACGCCGTGTCCAACGCCAGCGACGGTGAACGAGCGCATTGGTCGCTGGGCGATACGGTGACGCTTCGCGGGTACGACGAGCCGACTCGGCTGGCCGAGCCGGTCTGATTCCGAGGGCGTCTCTAGAACACGCCGCAGCCTGCTACGCCGCACACCAGCGAACTCGCCAGGAGTAGCGGCCAACACGCCACCATGACCAACAACGCGGCATGGGCCGCGAGGAAGGTCATCTTGGCACTGAAAGCGTCTTCGATCAGTCCCATGAGCTCGATGTGAAAGCCGGCATAGACCACGCCGATCACTGTGTAAGGCAACGCAATCCACAACGCGATTTCCAGCAGCTTGACCGGGGTCAGCGGGCCCGCGAGGAACCCTCGCACGCGTTCCCACATGACGCGTGGTGTCATCAAGTCGTTGCGCCGAGCAGCCACGCACCGATGTTCGCACGCGCGTTGACTCGCCTGCGCGTTTCGGGGAAATCGGCCGGTAACGCTGTCCTACTGCAGCCTCAGCCACTCCTCGGCCGCTGCGACCGCATCGTCGACGGTGAAGTGACGGATGGCCTCGAATTCGGTTGGATCGCGGATGACGACACCGTCGGGGTCGACCAGGTATCCGACCTTCCCCTCGGCGCGCAGTGCGCCAGCCATGTCGGACAGCAGGGCGCGGGCAGCGTCGTCGATGTCGTCGACGCGCGATACGTCGAGTATGGCGACGTCGAAGCTGTCGCGTTCGCGGTCGACGGTCCTCACCACCTGCTCGGCACCAGAGAACAGGAGATCGCCGTGTGTCGCGTAGACGCGAATGTTGTCGCGAGGGCGGTAGACGGATCGCAGGGTGGCCCGTGAATCACGTGACACCGTCAGGAAGTGCAGGCCTAGCTCTTCAGAAAGGCTGCGGCACAGGCGAACTCCACGGACACTGTTGCCCTTGGCATCCAGTAGCGGCGAGTAGACACCGATTCCGAGTTGGCCGGGCAGGACTGCAACGATGCCGCCGCCCACCCCGCTCTTGGCGGGCATCCCGACGGCGCTGACCCAATCGCCGGCCGCGTCGTACATTCCACACGTAACCATCACCGACAACGTCCGCTTCACTACCACCGGATCGGTCACCCGACGGCCGGTCATCGGGTTGATACCGCCGCGGGCCAGGGTCGCACCCATTCTGGCCAAATCGGTCGCCGTCACGTTGAGCGAGCATTGGCGGTAGTAGACATCGAGAACCTCGTCGGGATCGTCGTCGAGGACGCCGAAGCTCTGCAGCATGTAGCCGATGGCGCGGTTGCGACTGCCGGTGGCGGTTTCGGACAGGTACACCTCGCGATCCAGTTCGAGCCGGCGTCCGGCGAACGCGGAGTAGAAATCCTGGATCATGGCGAACCGCTCGTCGGGGCTGCTCGCGGGGATCAATGACACGGCGGCAATCGCCCCGGCGTTGATCATGGGATTCTTCGGGATATTCGAGGCCTGGTCGACGCTGATCTCGTTGAATGCCTCACCGGAAGGTTCGACGCCGATTCTCGCGTCGACGGCAGCCGGTCCGATCAGGTCCAAGGCGAGCGCGTAGGTGAATGGCTTGGAGATCGACTGAATGGTGAATTGCGTTTTTGCGTCGCCGGATTCATACACAAACCCATCCGAGGATGACAACGACAACCCGAATCCATCCGGGTCGACGCGGGCGAGCTCTGGGATGTAATCGGCCAACGCACCGTCGGTCACGCCTGCGTGTTCTTCGCGGATCCGGTCCAGGTAGCGCTGCACGAGTTGGGCCACGGTCCGGATGGTATCTCCCGCGCGAACGCCACCGAGGCGCGTCGAGCTGCGAGAACGCGGCGCCGCCACGTCGATGTCGGTTTTCCGCCAGTCTTGTCGGTGGGTGCGTGTAATTGTCGAGGCATGCACGAAGACTTCGACCGCTGCTACCGGGCCGTCCAGTCCAAGGACGCCCGGTTCGACGGCTGGTTCGTCACGGCCGTGCTCACCACCAGGATCTATTGCAGGCCCAGCTGCCCGGTCCGGCCGCCGTTCGCCCGCAACATGCGGTTCTATCCAACGGCCGCGGCCGCGCAACACGCCGGCTTCCGGGCCTGTAAGCGCTGCCGCCCGGATGCCTCGCCGGGCTCCCCGGAGTGGAATGTGCGCGGCGACGTCGTCGCGCGTGCGATGCGGCTCATCGCCGACGGCACGGTCGACCGAGAGGGCGTGACCGGCTTGGCCGCCCGTGTCGGCTACACCACACGCCAGCTCGAACGGCTCCTGCAGAGCGAGGTCGGGGCGAATCCACTGGCGCTGGCGCGGGCGCAACGGACCCAGACCGCGCGGGTGCTCATCGAGACCACCGAACTGCCGTTCGGCGACGTCGCGTTCGCAGCGGGCTTCTCCAGCATCCGCCAGTTCAACGACACCGTGCGCACCGTATGTGCGCTCACACCGACCGCCCTGCGCCAACGGGCGCGCACCCGGTTCGGGCGCGGCGACATCGGGGCCTCGGGCGCGCTGTCGCTGCGACTGCCGATACGGACCCCGTTCGCTTATGAGGGAGTGTTCGGACACCTGGCCGCCAGCGCCATACCCGGAGTCGAAGAAGTGCGCGACGGCGCCTACCGCCGGACTCTGCGACTACCCAGCGGAAGCGGAATCGTCAGTCTCGCACCGGAACCCGACCATGTGCGATGCACGCTGGTACTGGACGATTTCCGCGACCTCGCGACCGCGATCGCCCGATGCCGCCGCCTGCTGGACCTCGACGCCGATCCCGAAGCCGTCGTCGATGCGCTTGGCGCCGATCCCGATCTGAGTGTCCTGGTCGCGAAGGCACCAGGGCAACGCATCCCGCGCACCGTCGACGAACCGGAGCTCGCACTGCGCGTCGTGCTGGGTCAGCAAGTGTCGGTCAAGGCTGCCCGTACGCACGCCGCGCGCCTTGTGTCGGCATATGGCCAACCGGTGGCTGATGCCGCGGGCGGGCTGACACACGTGTTCCCTGCCACCGAACAGCTCGCCGAGATCGACCCGGTTCATTTGGCCTTCCCCAAGCCACGGCAGCGATCGTTGATCGCTCTCGTCGGGGCACTGGCCAACGGCGATGTTCTGCTGGATGCCGGTTGCGACTGGAACCGCGCCCGAGAACAACTGCTGGCGCTGCCGGGGATCGGTCCGTGGACCGCGGAGGTGATCGCAATGCGTGGCCTCGGCGACCCTGACGCGTTTCCTGCCACCGACCTCGGTGTCCTGCTGGCCGCCAAGCAGGTCGGACTGCCGGCGGAGGCCCGCGCCCTCACCGGGCACAGCGCTCGTTGGCGGCCGTGGAGATCCTATGCCGCCCAACATCTCTGGACCGCCCTCGATCACGAGGTGAACCACTGGCCTCCGAAGGAGAAGTGATGTCAGCTACCCAGTTTCGCACCGTCGACAGCCCTGTCGGTCTGCTCACGCTGGCCGGACGCGATCGTCGATTGATGCATCTGCGCATGGTCGACCAGACCTACGAGCCAAGCCACGACGGCTGGGAGCGCGACGACGCGGCGTTCCCCGATGCCGTCGAGCAGCTGGAGTCCTATTTCGCCGGCGAGCTTTTCGACTTCGAGCTCGATCTCGAGTTGATGGGCACCCCGTTCCAGCGAAACGTATGGGCGGCTCTGCTGACCATCCCGTATGGGGAGACCCGGTCTTACGGCGAGATCGCGGCCCAGATCGGCTCGCCGGGAGCTTTCCGTGCGGTGGGTTTAGCCAATGGCCACAACCCGATTGGCATCATCGTCCCGTGCCATCGGGTGATCGGCTCCAACGGCAGCCTCACCGGATACGGCGGTGGCCTGGACCGTAAGCGCGCTCTGCTCGCATTGGAGAAGAGCAGGAACCCGGCTGTGCCGACGCTCTTCGACTGATCCGGTTTCCCCAGAAATGCCTTTGCCCCCCAACAGAATTGGGGGGCAAAGGTCTTAAATTGTGTTCGGCGGTGTCCTACTTTTCCACCCGGGTTGGGTAGTATCATCGGCGCTGGCAGGCTTAGCTTCCGGGTTCGGGATGGGTCCGGGCGTTTCCCTGTCGCTATTTTCGCCGTAACTCTATTTTTTTGTGGGCCCCTGTTGTTGTTGGGGTTGGTGTGTTTGGTGGTGGGGTGTGGGTTGTTTGTGGGTGTGTGTGGTTGCGGGTTTTGGTTGTGTGTAAGTTTTCGGCCGGTTAGTGCCAGTTCCCTGTCGCATTGCTGCGGTTGTAGGTCTGGTCTATCGATCCCGTGGTCTGCGGGGGGCCTTATCCCACTTGATGGGTGAGAAGCCTGGTCTTGGAGGGGGTTTCCCGCTTAGATGCTTTCAGCGGTTATCCTGTCCGAACGTGGCTATCCAGCGGTGCCCCTGGTGGGACAACTGGTGGACCAGAGGTTCGTCCGTCCCGGTCCTCTCGTACTAGGGACAGGTTTCCTCAAGCTTCTGACGCGCGCGGCGGATAGAGACCGAACTGTCTCACGACGTTCTAAACCCAGCTCGCGTGCCGCTTTAATGGGCGAACAGCCCAACCCTTGGGACCTGCTCCAGCCCCAGGATGCGACGAGCCGACATCGAGGTGCCAAACCATCCCGTCGATATGGACTCTTGGGGAAGATCAGCCTGTTATCCCCGGGGTACCTTTTATCCGTTGAGCGACACCCCTTCCACTCGGGGGTGCCGGATCACTAGTCCCGACTTTCGTCCCTGCTTGACGTGTCTGTCTCGCAGTCAAGCTCCCTTGTGCACTTGCACTCAACACCTGATTGCCGTCCAGGTTGAGGGAACCTTTGGGCGCCTCCGTTACTTTTTGGGAGGCAACCGCCCCAGTTAAACTACCCACCAGGCACTGTTCCTGAACCGGATAGACGGTTCGAGGTTAGAGGCCCAATACGATCAGAGTGGTATTTCAACAATGACTCCACACACACTGGCGTGTGCGCTTCGTAGTCTCCCACCTATCCTACACAAACCGTATCGAGCACCAATACCAAGTTGTAGTGAAGGTCCCGGGGTCTTTTCGTCCTGCCGCGCGTAACGAGCATCTTTACTCGTAGTGCAATTTCGCCGAGTCTATGGTTGAGACAGCTGAGAAGTCGTTACGCCATTCGTGCAGGTCGGAACTTACCCGACAAGGAATTTCGCTACCTTAGGATGGTTATAGTTACCACCGCCGTTTACTGGGGCTTAAATTCTCCGCTTCACCCCCGAAAGGGTTGACGGGTCCTCTTAACCTTCCAGCACCGGGCAGGCGTCAGTCCGTATACATCGTCTTGCGACTTCGCACGGACCTGTGTTTTTAGTAAACAGTCGCTTCTCACTGGTTTGTGCCACCCCTCACCGCTGCCGGCCGCTAGAGCCTTGACGGTGCGGGGTCCCCCTTCTCCCGAAGTTACGGGGGCATTTTGCCGAGTTCCTTAACCATAGTTCACTCGTACGCCTCGGTATTCTCTACCTGACCACCTGTGTTGGTTTGGGGTACGGGCCGTGTGTGCACTCACTAGAGGCTTTTCTTGGCAGCATAGGATCACCGAATTCACCTCACTCGGCTATGCATCACCTCTCAGGATTTAATGACATCCGGATTTGCCTAGATGTCTCCCTACAGGTTTACCCCAGTATTACCACTGACTGGTACGGCTACCTTCCTGCGTCACCCCATCGCTTGACTACTACCAATCCGGGTCCCACGCAGCCGGTGGTCCCCATCCCCTCGAAAGGGTTTGGTGAACCACCCTTTGGGTGGTTAGCAGAATTGATTCATCACGGGCGCACACACACGGGTACGGGAATATCAACCCGTTGTCCATCGACTACGCCTGTCGGCCTCGCCTTAGGTCCCGACTCACCCTGGGCGGACTGGCCTGGCCCAGGAACCCTTGGTCTTTCGGCGGGCAAGGTTCTCACTTGCCTTATCGCTACTCATGCCTGCATTCTCACTCCCACACCCTCCACCACTCGATCACTCGGCGGCTTCACCGGATGCAGGACGCTCCCCTACCCATCAACTATAAGGTTGATGCCGCGGCTTCGGCGGTGTGCTTGAGCCCCGCTACATTATCGGCGCACAATCACTTGACCAGTGAGCTATTACGCACTCTTTCAAGGGTGGCTGCTTCTAAGCCAACCTCCTGGTTGTCTTCGCGACTGCACATCCTTTTCCACTTAGCACACGCTTAGGGGCCTTAGCCGGCGATCTGGGCTGTTTCCCTCTCGACGCACGGAGCTTATCCCCCGCCGTCTCACTGCCACGCTATTGACTTACCGGCATTCGGAGTTTGGCTGACGTCAGTAACCTAGTAGGGCCCATCGGCCATCCAGTAGCTCTACCTCCGGTAAGAAACACGCAACGCTGCACCTAAATGCATTTCGGGGAGAACCAGCTATCACGGAGTTTGATTGGCCTTTCACCCCTACCCACAACTCATCCCCTCAGTCTTCAACCTAAGTGGGTTCGGGCCTCCACAACATCTTACTGCTGCTTCACCCTGGCCATGGGTAGATCACTCCGCTTCGGGTCCAGAACACACCACTACACCACCTCACGGTGGATACGCCCTATTCAGACTCGCTTTCGCTGCGGCTACCCCACCCGGGTTAACCTCGCGACATGTCCCTGACTCGCAGGCTCATTCTTCAAAAGGCACGCCATCACCCCACGATAAATCGAGGGCTCTGACGGCTTGTAGGCACACGGTTTCAGGTACTCTTTCACTCCCCTCCCGGGGTACTTTTCACCATTCCCTCACGGTACTAATCCGCTATCGGTCACTGAGAAGTATTCAGGCTTACCGGGTGGTCCCGGCAGATTCACAGCAGATTCCACGGGCCCGCTGCTACTCGGGGACACTGCGACAACAGGCAGCATGTTTTCGGTTACGGGGCTCTCACCCACTACGGCAGACCATCCCAGGCCACTTCACCTAACACACTGCTTTATCACTGCTGCCCTAGCCGGCGGGCTAGAGAACACAGACCCCACAACACCGAACACACAACCCCCGCCGGGTATCACATGCATCCGGTTTAGCCATCCTCCGCTTTCGCTCGCCACTACTCACGGAATCACAATTGTTTTCTCTTCCTACGGGTACTGAGATGTTTCACTTCCCCGCGTTACCCCCCAACACCTATATATTCAGTGCCGGGTGACGCGACATCACTCGCGCCGGGTTTCCCCATTCGGACATCCTCGGATCCACGCTCGGTTGACAGCTCCCCGAGGCATAACGCAGCCTCCCACGTCCTTCATCGGCTCTCAGTGCCAAGGCATCCACCATGCGCCCTAAAACACTTACAACACAAAAAACCAAAAATATTTGAGTTAACAAACTCTGAAATTGCACATCAAACAACAAAACACACCCCAGCCAAACCCCACAAAACAGGATCCCACCAGAGCATGCCCACATGCTGCTTAGATGCTCGCAACCACTATCCACAAATCAAACACCACACCCCACCACCAAAGCAGGGCGACAACCAAGTCCTATCCCCGGTTTCCCACACGGGACGAAGAGATAGCGGGCCTGTTGCCTCAAAGCCCAATAGTGTGTCCGATGATTTCCTCGCGCCAGTGTTTCCCCACCAGCCCAACGCTTGCTGTTGCACCGTCCGAACACCCACTACAGGTGCCGGAACTGATATCCCAACCGCGAACCCCTCACAGACGTGAGGCACGGGGGAATGAATTGGTGCTCCTTAGAAAGGAGGTGATCCAGCCGCACCTTCCGGTACGGCTACCTTGTTACGACTTCGTCCCAATCGCCGATCCCACCTTCGACGGCTCCCTCCCACAAGGGGTTAGGCCACCGGCTTCGGGTGTTACCGACTTTCATGACGTGACGGGCGGTGTGTACAAGGCCCGGGAACGTATTCACCGCAGCGTTGCTGATCTGCGATTACTAGCGACTCCGACTTCACGGGGTCGAGTTGCAGACCCCGATCCGAACTGAGACCGGCTTTACCAAGGATTCGCTCCACCTCACGGCATCGCAGCCCTTTGTACCGGCCATTGTAGCATGTGTGAAGCCCTGGACATAAGGGGCATGATGACTTGACGTCATCCCCACCTTCCTCCGAGTTGACCCCGGCAGTCTCTCACGAGTCCCCACCATAACGTGCTGGCAACATGAGACAAGGGTTGCGCTCGTTGCGGGACTTAACCCAACATCTCACGACACGAGCTGACGACAGCCATGCACCACCTGCACACAGACCACAAGGGAATACCTATCTCTAGGCACGTCCTGTGCATGTCAAACCCAGGTAAGGTTCTTCGCGTTGCATCGAATTAATCCACATGCTCCGCCGCTTGTGCGGGCCCCCGTCAATTTCTTTGAGTTTTAGCCTTGCGGCCGTACTCCCCAGGCGGGGTACTTAATGCGTTAGCTACGGCACGGATCCCAAGGAAGGAAACCCACACCTAGTACCCACCGTTTACGGCGTGGACTACCAGGGTATCTAATCCTGTTCGCTCCCCACGCTTTCGCTCCTCAGCGTCAGTTACTGCCCAGAGACCCGCCTTCGCCACCGGTGTTCCTCCTGATATCTGCGCATTCCACCGCTACACCAGGAATTCCAGTCTCCCCTGCAGTACTCAAGTCTGCCCGTATCGCCCGCACGCCGAGAGTTAAGCCCCCGGTTTTCACGAACAACGCGACAAACCACCTACGAGCTCTTTACGCCCAGTAATTCCGGACAACGCTCGCACCCTACGTATTACCGCGGCTGCTGGCACGTAGTTGGCCGGTGCTTCTTCTATAGGTACCGTCACTTGCGCTTCGTCCCTATTGAAAGAGGTTTACAACCCGAAGGCCGTCATCCCTCACGCGGCGTCGCTGCATCAGGCTTGCGCCCATTGTGCAATATTCCCCACTGCTGCCTCCCGTAGGAGTCTGGGCCGTATCTCAGTCCCAGTGTGGCCGGACACCCTCTCAGGCCGGCTACCCGTCGTCGCCTTGGTAGGCCATCACCCCACCAACAAGCTGATAGGCCGCGGGCCCATCCCACACCGCAAAAGCTTTCCCCCACCAGGCCATGCGACCAGCAAGGAATATTCGGTATTAGACCCAGTTTCCCAGGCTTATCCCAAAGTGCAGGGCAGATCACCCACGTGTTACTCACCCGTTCGCCACTCGTGTACCCCCGAAAGGGCCTTACCGTTCGACTTGCATGTGTTAAGCACGCCGCCAGCGTTCGTCCTGAGCCAGAATCAAACTCTCCAAACAAAAACCCCTCAACCACAGCCGAGGCAGAATTCGAATCAGAACAATCTGACCTAACAAAAAGACACCAAACAAACTGGCATCAAAAAACAAAAAAGTCATGCCCCCAAACGGGAAAACGCGGACACAACAAAAAACAACAAACAAAAACCACCAAACACACTATTGAGTTCTCAAACAACACACCCGTTCAACAGGCAACCCTGCCACTGTACTCCACATGGACAGAGACGTCAAACCCCGTCCGCCAGTGGAAAACTGGGGCCGTGGGCGTCTGAAGCCAGAGTACGCCTTTCCGGTCCCGACCCCCAAGTTGTTTTCGCCGCCTAAACGACGCGCTCGATCTCCGCGCCCAGGCTGACCAGGTTCTCGACGAAGAGTGGATAGCCCCTGTCGATATGGAACACGTCGTGCACCTCGGTGTCTCCGTCGGCGACCAGACCGGCCAGCACCAGCCCGGCGCCGGCGCGGATATCCGACGACCACACCGGCGCACTCGATAGCTGGGGAAGCCCCCGGACCACCGCGTGATGCCCGTCGGTCCTGGCATCGGCGCCCAGCCGGATCATCTCCTCGACAAACCGGAACCGCGCCTCGAAGACGTTTTCGGTGATCATCGACGTGCCGTCGGCGATCGAGGCCAGGCCGATCGCCATCGGCTGCAGATCGGTCGGGAATCCGGGGAACGGCAGGGTGGCGACGTTGATCGCCTTTGGCCGTTCGTACTGCACGACTCGGAACCCGTCGTCGGTCTGCGTGACGGTGGCCCCGGCGTCGTGCAGCTTGTGCAGCACGAGTTGAAGGTGCTGGGGGTCAACGCCGGTGACCGAGATGTCCCCACGGGTCATGGCCGCGGCGATACCCCAGGTGGCGGCGACGATACGGTCGCCGATCACCCGATGCTCCGTCGGATACAGCCGGTCGACACCGGTGATCGTCATCGTCGACGAGCCGGCGCCTTCGATCAGGGCGCCCATCTGGTTCAGCATCGTGCACAGGTCGACCACGTCCGGTTCACGCGCGGCGTTGTGGATCGTGGTCACGCCCTCGGCGACGACCGCTGCCATCAAGATGTTCTCCGTGGCACCGACCGACGGGAACTCGAGTTGAATCTCCGCACCGCGCAAGTGATCTGCTTCAGCGACCACGCAGCCGTGCTCAATGTTGCAGCGAGCACCCAGCTGTCGCAGGCCGGCCTGATGCATGTCCAGTGGCCGTGACCCGATCGCGTCGCCGCCGGGCAGCGCGACCTTGGCCCGCTTGCAGCGGCCGACCAGCGGCCCGAGCACACACACCGAGGCGCGGAACTGCCGGACAGCGGCGAAGTCGGCGTCGTACTTGGGTTCGTCGGGCGACGTGATGCGCACCGTGCCGTTTTCCATCTCGACGTTGGCGCCGAGCCCGCGGAGAACCTCAGCCATCAGCGGCACGTCAAGAATGTCTGGGCAATTCGTGATCGTGCTGGTGCCTTCGGCTAACAGCGTGGCCGCCATCAACTTGAGCACGCTGTTCTTGGCTCCCCCGACGGCAACGTCGCCCGACAAGCGGTTGCCCCCGGTGACCACGAAACGCTCGCTCACGCGGGTTAGTGTAAACAGCGACGCGGGCGGTGTCAGAATCTCCTGGCAGCCTGCCCGGTACCGTTTGACCATGGCTGTACACCTGACTCGCATCTACACCCGCACCGGCGACGACGGGACCACCGGGTTAAGCGACTTCAGCAGGGTTTCGAAGAACGATGCCCGGTTGGCGGCATACGCCGACTGTGACGAAACGAACGCCGCCATCGGTGTTGCGGTCGCCCTCGGCGAGCCGGGTGAGCAGATTCTCAAGGTGCTGCGGCAGATTCAGAATGACCTTTTCGACGCGGGTGCGGACCTGTCCACTCCGGTCGTCGAGAACCCTGAGCACCCGCCTCTGCGAATCACCCAGAACTACATCGACAGGTTGGAGTCCTGGTGTGACGAGTTCAACGAGCCGCTTCCTGCGCTGAATTCGTTTGTGCTGCCCGGTGGTACGCCGCTGTCGGCCTTGCTGCATGTGGCCCGAACCGTCGCACGACGCGCGGAGCGCTCCGCGTGGCAGGCGGTGCAGGCCTATCCTGCCGGTGTCAGCGTGCTGCCGGCGAAGTACCTCAACCGGCTTTCGGATCTGCTCTTCATTCTGTGCAGAGTCGCCAACCCCGGGGGCGATGTGCTCTGGCAACCCGGCGGGCCCACAACGGATTAAGCCGTTCGGCGGCGTGCCCGCGCCGACGGACGCGACTCCAGCCAGGACTGAAAAGCCGTCAGCGCGCCGCGGTCCAAGGCGACCTCATAGCCTCGCTTGCGTTCAGGGCTGGTGTCACGAAGTTCGAGGATCGCGATCTCGTCGGTCATGATGTCGAACTCGTCCCCGCGGGGCGAGCGGCGCGACACGATCTCAATGCCTCGGCGGCTCAGCCGTCGATCGGGCCACCACCGCAGGCTCGACAGCCGGTAGAACCCGGCTTCCTCACCGCGGTAACGCATTACACCGTGTCGCCAGCCGTGGCCGCCGACGGCGGGGAAATCGCGCAGGATCGCCGCGGTTCCTCCGACCTGACGGAGCTTCCAGAGTCGATAACAAAGGGCGACAACGACAAGGCCCAGCACACCGACCAGCGCGGCCATGAGAATCATGGTCACGCTCATCGGCGCCTCTAGTCGATCTGACCGAGGGCGCGAAGCCTGGCGCGACCCTTGGCCGCGGTGTCTGCATCGTCGGACTCGGAATCGCGCTTCGCGGCATCAGCGTCGATTTCGGACTCGAGTGCAGCGGACTCGGCGAGGATGATCACGCCTTCCTCGGTGACCGACATGAACCCGCCGTCAATCGCGATACGCAGATCGTCCTCGCCCTCGCGCTCGACGCGCACCATGGCGTCGTCAACGAGCTGCGCCACCAACGGAATATGGTGCGGCAGAATACCGATCTCACCAGACGTGGTGCGGGTGAACACGAACGTGGCCTTCCCAGACCAGATTTCGCGTTCTACGGCGACGATGTCGACGTCAAGTTCAGCCATGTCTACTCACTCTTGTCTTCGCCATCGTCCTTCGCGGCGTCATCGTCCTTCGTCTCTTCCTCGTCGTCAGACACCGGAGCGCCGTCGCTTCCTTTGTCCTCCATCTTGGCGCCAAGGCTTTCGGCCTTCTTCTGCAGATCTTCCAGCCCGCCGATGAGGAAGAACGCCTGCTCGGGCAGATGGTCGAAATCGCCCTTGGAGAGCTTGTCGAACGCCTCGATGGTTTCGTTCAGCGGGACCGTCGAGCCGGGCTGACCGGTGAACTGTTCGGCCGCCATCATGTTCTGCGACAGGAAACGCTCGATCCGGCGCGCCCGTTGAACCAGCTGCTTGTCCTCCTCGGCCAGCTCGTCAATGCCGAGAATCGCAATGATGTCCTGAAGGTCCTTGTAGCGCTGCAGGATTCGGATGACTTCCTGTGCGACGCGGTAGTGCTCGTCACCGACGACGCTCGGATCCAGGATCGTCGAGGACGACGCAAGCGGGTCCACGGCAGGGAAGATGCCCTTGGAGAAGACAGCACGGCTGAGTTCGGTGGTGGCGTCGAGGTGTGCGAACGTCGTCGCCGGGGCCGGGTCGGTGTAGTCGTCAGCGGGCACGTACACCGCCTGCATCGACGTGATGGAGTGGCCACGGGTCGACGTAATGCGCTCCTGCAGCTCGCCCATCTCGTCGGCCAGTGTCGGCTGGTAACCCACCGCCGACGGCATGCGGCCCAGCAGCGTCGACACCTCGGAACCGGCCTGCGTGAACCGGAAGATGTTGTCGATGAACAGCAGCACGTCCTGCTCCTGCTCATCGCGGAAGAACTCCGCCATGGTCAGCGCCGACAGTGCCACACGCATACGGGTGCCGGGCGGCTCGTCCATCTGGCCGAACACCAGCGCGGTGTCCTTGAGCACGTCCGCGTCGGCGAGCTCGACCCAGAGGTCGTTGCCCTCACGGGTGCGCTCCCCCACGCCGGCGAACACCGACGTGCCGCCGAAGTTGCGGGCGATGCGGTTGATCATCTCCTGGATCAACACCGTCTTGCCCACGCCGGCGCCGCCGAACAGCGCGATCTTTCCGCCACGGACATACGGGGTGAGCAGGTCGACGACCTTCAGACCGGTCTCCAGCATCTCGGTGCGCGGTTCCAGCTGATCGAAGGCCGGCGGTTTGCGGTGGATCGACCACCGCTCGAAGTCCTTGCCGTAACCGGGATCGTCGAGGCAGTCGCCGAGCGCATTGAACACATGGCCCTTGACGCCGTCGCCGACCGGCACCGAGATCGAGTTGCCCGTGTCGGTCACCTCAACGCCACGCACCAGGCCGTCAGTGGGCTGCAGTGAGATGCAGCGAACGAGGTTGTCCCCGAGGTGCTGGGCGACCTCGAGGGTCAACGTCTTCGCCAGGTCCTTGTAGGAGATCTCGGCGTGCAGCGCGTTGAACAGCTCCGGCACGGAGCCGCGCGGGAATTCGACGTCCACGACCGGGCCGGTGACCCGGACCACTCGGCCTGCGGTGTCGGTGCTGGTCTCTTTTTCGGCAGTAGCAGTCATGTCTGTTCGCTTCCTAAGGGCTACTTGGCGGCGTCCGCAAGCGCGTTGGCGCCACCGACGATTTCGCTGATTTCCTGGGTGATCTGAGATTGCCGTTCGCGGTTGGCCATCAGAGTCAGGTCCTTGATGAGGTCGTCGGCGTTGTCCGACGCCGACTTCATGGCACGTCGACGCGATGCCGATTCAGACGCCGCCGCCTCGAGCAGCGCGGCGAAGATACGGGTCGAGACGTAACGCGGCAACAGCGCACCGAACAGGGTCTCGGCGTCGGGCTCGAAGGAGAACAGCGTGTGTGGTCCGGTGTCCTCCTCGCTGTACTCGACCACCATCGGTGCGATCCGGCGGGCCACCGCCGACTGCGACAGCATCGACTTGAATTCGGTGAACACGATGTGCAATTCGTCGACGCCGAGGACGTTGTCGGCCCCTGGATCGTCACCTTCGTCATCGATACCGGCCGTGAACGCGTCGACCAGTGTCGAGGCAATCTCTTGCGCATTCTCGTACTCGGGCCGTTCGGAGAAGCCGGTCCATGAGTCGGTCACGTCCCAGTTGCGAAAGCTGTAGTAACCGAGGGCTTTTCGTCCTACCACGTACAGAACGGGCTCTTTACCCTCTTCACGCAGCAGCGAGAACAGTTCCTCGGAGCGCCTGAACACGTTGGCGTTATAAGCGCCGCACAGTCCCCGATCCGACGACACCACCAGCACGCCTGCGCGCCGTGGGTTCTCGCGTTCCACCAGCAGCGGGTGGTCCAATGCGCTCGCGCTGGCGAGTTCGGTAAGCATATGGGTGATTTCGCGGTCGTATGGCCGAGCCGCCTGGACTCGGGCCTGCGCCTTGGCGATGCGCGACGTCGCGATCAGCTCCTGGGCCTTGGTGATCTTCTTGATCGACCCGGCGGAGCGGATGCGGCCGCGCAGTTCGCGCAGTGTGGCAGCCATTTGGTCTCCGGCCTACTTCTTCTTCTTCGGTGCGGGCTTGTGGACCTTCACCGATTCCTTCTCGACGTCGCCTTCGTCCATGGCGTCGACGTGCTCGTCGGGTACGACCGAGCTGCCGTCGGTGGTCGCGAACCCCTTCTTGAAGTCGTTGACCACGTTCTCGAGCTTGCCCTCCAGCTCCTCGGACAGCTTCTTGCTTTCCCGGATCTCCTTGAGGATGTCGTCGTGGCTGCCCTTCACATGCTCCAGGAACTCTCGCTCGAACTTCTGCACATCCTCAACGGGCACGGAATCCAGGTGGCCCCTGGTGCCGAGGAAGATGGCGACGACCTGCTCCTCGACCGGCATAGGGCTGTTCTGCGGCTGCTTGAGCAACTCGACCAACCGCGCGCCTCGATCCAGCTGCGCCTTGGACGCCTCGTCGAGGTCGGAGGCGAACGCCGCGAAGGACTCGAGTTCGCGGTACTGCGACAGATCCAGTCGCAACGAACCGGCAACCTCTTTCATGGCCTTGATCTGCGCGGCGCCGCCGACGCGCGACACCGAGACACCGACGTTGATCGCCGGCCGCACGCCCTGGTTGAAGAGATCGGTCTCCAGGAAGCACTGACCGTCGGTGATCGAGATGACGTTGGTGGGAATGTAGGCCGAGATGTCATTGGCCTTCGTCTCGATGATCGGCAGACCGGTCAGCGAGCCGGCGCCCAACTCGTCAGACAGCTTGGCGCAGCGCTCCAGCAGCCGCGAGTGCAGGTAGAAAACGTCGCCGGGGTATGCCTCGCGACCGGGCGGCCGACGCAGCAGCAGGGAGATGGCGCGGTACGCCTCGGCCTGCTTGGTGAGGTCGTCGAAGACGATCAGCACGTGCTTGCCGTCGTACATCCAGTGCTGGGCGATCGCCGAACCGGTGTAGGGCGCAAGCCATTTGAAGCCAGCCGAGTCGGACGCGGGGGCAGCAATGATGGTCGTGTAGTCCATCGCGCCGCCGTCTTCGAGAGTCTGACGCACGCTGGCGATCGTGGTGCCCTTCTGGCCGATCGCCACGTAGACGCAACGTACCTGTTGCTTCTCGTCGCCGGTCTCCCAGTTCTGACGCTGGTTGAGGATCGTGTCCACGCAGACCGCGGTCTTACCTGTCTTGCGGTCGCCGATGATCAGCTGCCGCTGGCCGCGACCGATGGGCGTCTGCGAGTCGATCGCCTTGATCCCCGTCTGCAGTGGCTCGCTCACGCCTTGACGCTGCACCACCGACGGTGCCTGCAACTCGAGGGCACGCCGCTCCGTGGTCTCGACGTCGCCACGGCCGTCGATCGGCTGCCCCAGCGGATTGACCACGCGTCCGAGGAACGCGTCGCCGACCGGGACCGAGAGCACCTCGCCGGTGCGCTTGACCTGCTGGCCCTGCTCGATCTTCTCGAAGTCGCCGAGGATCACCGCGCCGATGCTGTGCTCGTCGAGGTTCAGCGCGACGCCGAGGACGCCGCCGGGAAAGTCCAGCAGCTCCTGGGTCATCACCGAGGGCAGGCCTTCGACGTGCGCGATACCGTCGCCGGCATCGATGACTGTGCCGATCTCCTCCCGCGCGGTGTCGGCCTCGAACCCGGCGACATACTCCTCGATCGCACCCTGAATGTCGTCCGCCGAGATGGTCAACTCTGCCATGGCTTTTCGTCTTCCTACTTCGTGTTGGGTCTGGTGTTACGAATCAATCGGGCAAGTGGGTTTCGGCGGCTGTCAGCTTGGACGCGAGTGATCCGTCGATCACCTCGTCACCAACGGCGATGGTCAGCCCGCCGAGGAGCGCCGCGTCGATGTCAAGCTGGATGGAAACCGGGTGGCCGTAGATCCGGGTCAGCAACTCGGTGAGCCGCTGCGTTTGGGCGTCGCTGAGCTCGCTGGCGGCGCGGACGTGTGCGACAACCTCACCGCGCCGCGAAACCGCGAGGTTCGCCAGCTCCCGGACGGCCTCGTCGGCGCGCTCACCGTGCAGCAGTTCGACCGTCTGGCGCAGCAGGTCAGCGGCATTGCGGCTGGCACGACCATGAAGCACGTTGGTGAGCAACGTGATTCGGCCCTCCACCGGAGCGGTGTACTCGCTGAGGTAAGTGATCAATCGCGGATCGGAGTCGAGGATCCGGCTGAACCTGAACAACTGGTCCTCGACGTCTTCGATCTGACCCTCACCCTCCGCGCGCACCAGCAGAGCCAGCCTCGCGATGTGCCGCACACTGTAGATCAGATCGGACGTGGACGACCAGCGTTGCGACACTGCAGTGTTGAGCACGCCAAGGGCGGCATCGGAGACCTTGCCCGACAGCAGTCGCTCGACCAGCTGCACCTTAGAGGCCGACGGGCTGGACGGGTCCGCCAAATGCCGCGCCAGCGCCGGCTCCTTGTACAGCAACTTCACAACCGACACCAGATCGTTTGCGAGGGTGGTCAATTGAGCGGTGTCGAGGTTCGCGACGTCGCCGTCGACCTGCTCGACGACCTTGGCCACCGAGTCCCGGCTGGCCGCACGCAGCTTGGCTGTCGCGGCGTCCTCGAACACCCGGTCCGACGGCGCCATCTCGTCCAGCTCGGCGAGAAAGCGGTCGACGGTTGCGGACTGCTCACCCGGATCGGCCACGAAGTTGCGCACCATATCCCCTGCGCGATGCACTGACTCGGCACCGAGAGTTTGCCGGAGTTCGCGGATGAGCTGTTGCCGCAGTAGCTGAACCTGTTGAGCACCTTGGGTTTTGATGCGTTCGAGCTCCGTATCAGCGGTGGCCCGTAGCTGCTCGGCGATCTTCTCCGCGTCGTGCCGTGCTTCCTCGATCACCTTCGCCGCTTCTGCCTTGGCCTCTTCCAACGCCTTGGCGTGTTCTTTGTCGGCGTCGGCGACCTTTTTCTCCGCGTCAGCGTGGTCGGCGAGCTGCGTGCGGACCGTCTCCTGCTGGTTTTTCATCATCGTGCGCACCGGCGGCACAACGTATTTCCAGAGCAGGAAGACGATGACCGCGAATCCGATCAGCTGTCCGATGAAGGTCGACACTGGTGTTACCGCCTCTGTCCTGTCGTCGCGGGCACCGTGCGAGTGGTCACCTCGACCCCGAGCACGCGGCTCGCGAGGCTCGACGCGAGGTTGTCGACCGAAGACTGAAGGTCGGCCGTCACCGCAAGTGATTGCTCCGTCAGCTCCGAATTCGCCTGCTGGAGTACCGATGACACTTCCGTGTTGGCACGTGCCCGCGCCTCGTCGACGATCCTTCGTCCCTCAGCGCGGGCCTCATCGCGAACGTCCGTCGCCTCGCGGCGTGCGGTGCCCATCACCTTCAGGTAGTCGGCGTCCGCGGCAGCCCTCAGCTGTGCGGCGCGCCGGTTGTCCTCTGCCGTCTTGTGCACCATGGCATCCCGCTCGCGCAGAACCTTGGAGATCGGCGGCACGACCCACTTGGCGATCACGCCAAGCACGATCAGGAAGATGAGCAACACGAAGAAGAACGTGCCGTTCGGGATGAGGAAGTTACTCTGCCCGCCTTCTTCGGCCGCGAGGACGCTCACATTGAGGTCACCCATCGCGATAGTTACTTGACCGGGGTGGCGAACACGAACAGCGCCATGAAGGCCAGGTTGATGAAGTAAGCCGCCTCGACCAGACCGACCGTGATGAAGAACGGTGTGAAGAGTCGGCCTTGCGCCTCGGGCTGGCGGGCGATGCCGGCGATCAGGGCGTTACCCGCGATGCCGTCACCGATACCGGCGCCGATAGCACCGCCGGCCATGATGAGTCCACCGCCGATGAGCGCGCCGGCAGCGATAGTGGGATCCATTACTTATCCTCCTTGATAACTGGTAGGAGCCCTACCAGGACGTGGGTCGAGCAGGGTGTGGCTGCTAGTCATGGTGCTCATCGAGTTCCATCGACTGGCTGAAGTACAGGATCGTCAGCAGGGCGAAGATGAACGCCTGGATAGCGCCGACGAACAAGTCGAAGCTCTTCCAGATCGCGTTGGGCGCCCACATGATCCACGGCGGGAACAAAGCGATCAGGGCGACCAGGATGCCGCCGGCGAAAATGTTGCCGAAAAGTCGGAGTGACAACGAGATCGGCTTGGCGATCTCCTCGACAAGGTTGATCGGCGCCATCAGCGCGACATGGCCCTTCAGCAGCTTCACCGGATGGCCGATGATGCCGCGGCGCCAGATGCCCGCCGCGTGGTAGCAGATGAACACGAACAGCGCGAGGGCCAGCACGAAGTTGATGTCGGATGCGGGCGGCTTCAGCAACTCGTGTATCGCGCCGCTCGAGTCGGTGTACTGCACGGGCAGCACGGACAGCCAGTTGGAGACCAGGATGAAGACGAACAGCGTTACTGCCAGCGGCAGCACGAACGGGGCGATCTTCATGCCGATCGCCGCCTCGATCTGGTTGCGCAACTGAACCGTGATCGCTTCCCAGAACAGCTGCACACCGTTCGGTACGCCGGTCGAAGTCACCTTGGCGCGCAGGAAGAATGCCAGCCCGAGCACGATCACCGCGGCGATCCCGGTGGCCAGCACCGTGTCGGTGTTGACGGTGAGGCCGAACCAGTGAGCCGTCTCATGGTGGCCGACTTCGATCGCGCCTGCGGCGAGAGTCGATTCAGTCATTTCGCCTCCCCTTCGGGGCCGTCAACTTCACCCTCTTGACTGCCGGCCCGCAGCTTCTTCATCACGGGTATCGCCGTCGAAATCACGAGCAGCACTTGGAACAACGCCATCCCGAACACCACGCCGAGCCCCTGGGGCCGGAATACGAACGCGATGGTCAGCCCAATCACCGTCATCACCAGCAACCGGGTGGCAGAGTTCAGTGCCATCTTGCGCTTCAGTGGATGGTCTTGCGCAGTGATCGACTCGACCGAGCGCTGCACGAGAATGGCGTTGAGCAAACCCAGCAGGAGCCCGATGCCGAAGAAGACGCCGATCATCACATGACCCAGCAGGCCTGCGGCCAGCGTCACCAACCCGGCGAAAACAACGCAGACAGCGAACAGCCGCACAGGCCGGAATGCAACGGACGGAAACACCAACGGCGCGTCTTGCGCTGGCGTCGTCACGGCGTCACCTCAATCCCGCGGTCGCGAGTGCTATCCCAATGATCCTGTGCGTGGCGCCCCGAGCGTATCGGAGGGCGCGGGTCGCGCTGGAATCACCCAAGGGGTAGCTCCCTATGTCGGTCGTTTATCCGTGCCGATCGGCAGTGAACCGAAGGCCCGGGGGGCCGGCAACCCGCGAGGTTTTTCGGGTTCTGCCTGCACCGTACCACATGGTAGGCGGGCATAAACGGGGTCTACTACTTTTTGTCGTACAGCCCGTCGTACGACTCTTCGCGGCGCCTCAGAAGCGGAATGAGCGTCACGACGATCGCCACCAGAATCGCCGCCAGCATCACCCCGCCGGTGTAGCGGGGGTCGAAGAAAATCGTGCTCGCGGCGCCCAGTGCGACGATGCCGACCCAGAGGTAGATGAGCAGCACCACCCGGCGGTGCGAATGCCCGATCTGCAGCAGCCGGTGGTGCAGGTGCATCTTGTCGGGGCTGAACGGACTGCGGCCGGCCCGAGTGCGCCGGACGATGGCCAGCAGCATGTCCAGTGCGGGCACGAACATCACGGCGACCACCAACAAGAACGGTGATAGCAGGGCGAAGACGTCGCGGGCGCCGTACGCGCTCTGCGAAACCGGTCCGGCCGCGGTGGTGGACGCCGCACCCAGCATCAGCCCGATGAGCATCGAACCCGAGTCGCCCATGAAGATGCGGGCCCGGTGAAAGTTGTGCGGCAGGAAGCCGAGACACGCCCCGGCCAGCACAACCGAAATGACCGCGGGCGGGTAGAACAACACGTCGCCACCATGGTCGCGCAGCAGTCCAATGGAGAAGATGGTGATGGCGGAGGCGGTGATCAGGCCAAGGCCCGCGGCGAGTCCGTCGAGGCCGTCGACGAAGTTCATCGCGTTGACGATCGCGACCGTCAGCGCCAGCGTCAGCAGGATCGACGAGACCTGGTCGAGCACGATCGTGCCGACGCCGCCGATCGGGATGTACAGCACGCTCCACGCCACACCCATCGTCACCAACACGCTCGCCGCGGTGATCTGGCCGGCGAACTTGGTGAGTGCATCCAGTCCCCACTTGTCGTCGATCAGGCCGATGGCCATGATCAGGCCGCCGGCCACGACGGTGGCGGGCAGACCCGACGAGTAGACGAAGCCACGGGTGAGAGCCGGCAACTGGGAGGCGAGAAGCACGGCCGCCAGCACACCGATATACATCGCCAGGCCGCCCATGCGTGGCGTCGGCTGCAGGTGTACGTCGCGTTCCCTGGGGTAGGCCACCGCGCCGACCCGGGTGGCCAGCACACGCACCCATCCCGTCGCGAAGTAGGTGATGATCGCCGCGGTCAGACCGACGAGCGCGAGCTCCCGCAGCGGGACGCCTGCGCCCCGTTCGGAGAGCGCGAGCAGCCCGCTGGCCGCCACATCCCGGACATCGCTCACCACTGAATGAACCGTACTGGACGATGTTGAGAGCACCCGGCTGTGAATGGCCTGTCTGACGGCGGCGAACACCGCACCGCGGGACGACGGTCGCTTACCGTACGCGCATGCGATCGATATTCAGCGTGTTCACCAGAACCGGTCGGTTGCCGGGGCTCCTCCGGGAGCAGTTGGAAACGCAGGGCATCATCGCAGTCGCCGAGCGGGTTCGGGTTCGTCAAACCTTCAGCGGGTCGATACCGGGCTTGGTGTCCAGCTGGAGCGTCAACCGCCACATCGGCCTCCTCGTCTTCACGCGCGAGCGGCTTCTCGCGTTGCTCCCCACGATTCCGAGGCTGAACGGACCCGCGATCGACGCCCGTTGGGACGCACCACAAGGAGGCGCCGCCAGGGTCGCGATCGATGACTCCGGCGTGCAGTTGGACCTGGAAGTGAACCGGGTCGATCCCCGTTTTCGCGGCCAGCTGTCGCTCGAATTCAAGACGCCGCTCGCGGCCGTCGTGCTCGAAGCCCTTCCGCGACGGTCGTTGGCATTCGACGTGACCCCCGAGTACGTGTTCCACATGCTCGGCGTGCGGGTCAAGTAGTCGCGGTCAGGCCTTCGGCGTCGACGCCGAGCACGTCCGCGATCGCCTCGGCGGTGACCGGCCCGGCCCGAAGGATGCGGAGATCCCCACCGGTGAGGTCGACGATGGTGGAGGCCGCCTGCCGTTCGGACGGTCCGGCGTCGAGGTAGACCTCGACAAGGTCGCCGAGTTGGTTGCGGGCGGCCTCGGCGGTGACCGCCGCGGGTTGGCCGGAGATGTTCGCGCTGGAGACGGCCATCGGGCCGACCTCGCGCAGTACTTCGATCGCGACCGGGTGCAGCGGCATCCGCAGCATCACGGTGCCCGCGGCGTCGCCGAGATCCCACTGCAGCGACGGCGCCTGCTGGACGACCAGGCTCAGCGCGCCGGGCCAGAATGCACGAATCAGCTCTCTGGCCGCGTCGGGCACCGTGTACACCAGGCCTTCGATGGTGTGCCAGGAACCGACGAGGACCGGGACGGGCATGTCGCGGCCGCGGCCCTTCGCCGACAGCAGCGCCGCCACCGCGATGTTGTCGAAGGCATCGGCACCGATGCCGTAGACGGTGTCGGTGGGCAGCACGACGAGGCGTCCACCCTTGACCGCGCTGATCGCCGACGCGATTCCGGTCGCGCGGGACTCAGCGTCGGAGCAGTCGAACAGCTCGCTCATCTCTCTCCTCCCCCGCCTAGCCTCACCTGGCTCGCACCGCGGTGACAAAGCGGGGTCGGCCGGCCAGGTCGCGGTTGGCTGTGACGTCGACAAATCGCTGCGCCACGGTGAACGCTTCGACGGTGGCATCCGACGTGGTGTCGTCGTGCTCGACGGCGCACCGGCCACCGGCGCGCAGCAAGCGGCCCGCGACTTCGACGACTGCGTTGATGACGCTCATCCCGTCGGGGCCACCGAACAGCGCGTGTGGTGGATCATGCTGTGCCACTTCGGGTTCCATCGCTGCGCCATCGGGGATGTAGGGAGGGTTGGCGACCAAGAGGTCGACCTGACCGTCTAGTTGGCGCAGAAACGCGGATTCGGTGACGTCGGCCTGTAGGAGTTCTACCGGGGTGCCTGCGACATTTCGGCGGGCATAGTCGAGCGCATCGCGCGAGTCGTCGACCGCGACGATGCGGGCATCGGGCCAGAACTTGGACAGCGCCAGGGCCAGCGCGCCCGAGCCCGTGCACAGGTCCACGATCACCGGGTTCGGTGGTAACGGCTGGGCCGACGCCCACTCCAGCAGTCCCTCGGTTTCCGGCCGTGGGATGAACACGCCTGGTCCCACGTGCACCGTAACGGGACCGAGCACCGCGGTGCCGACGATGTGCTGCAACGGAATTCGCTGTGATCGGGCGGCGACCAGATCCGTGTAGCGGCTACAGAATTCGTCGTCGACGTCATCGAGCACCGCCAGCCGGCCCCGGGTGGTTCCGGCAACGTAGGCGGCCAGCTCTTCGGCGTCGGCCCGTGGCGATCCGACTCCCGCCTCGGCGAGAGTGGAAGCGGCGTGCTCGATTTCGCGTCGCAGCCGCGCGATCGGGGTCATGCTTGCTGCAGCCGAGATTGCTTGTCCGCGGCCGCCAGCGCGTCGAACAAGGCGTCCATGTCGCCGTCGAGGACCTGGTCGAGATTGTGCGCCTTGAAGTTGATCCGGTGGTCGGCGATGCGGTTCTCCGGGAAGTTGTACGTCCGGATCCGCTCGCTGCGGTCGACGGTGCGGATCTGGCTGGCGCGGTCGGCCGACGCGTCCGCCTGCGCCTGCTCCTCTGCCAACGCCTGCAGCCGGGCGGCCAGCACCTGTAGCGCGCGGGCCTTGTTCTGCAGCTGGCTGCGTTCGTTCTGGCAGGTGACGACGATGCCGGTGGGCAGGTGCGTGATGCGCACCGCCGAGTCGGTGGTGTTGACGCCCTGGCCGCCCTTGCCCGACGACCGGTACACGTCGATACGCAGGTCCGACTCGTCGATCTGGACTTCCTCGACCTCTTCGGGTTCGGGGTAGACGAGCACGCCGGCCGCCGAGGTGTGCACCCGGCCTTGCGACTCGGTGACCGGGACGCGCTGCACGCGGTGCACCCCGCCCTCGAATTTCAGCCGCGACCACACCCCGTCGGCGGAGTCGCCTTTACTCCGGATCGACAGCGTCGCGTCCTTGTAGCCGCCCAGGTCCGATGTCGTCTCGTCGAGCATCGTCACGTTCCAGCCGTGCCGTTCGGCGTACCGGATGTACATCCTGGCCAGGTCGGCGGCGAACAGCGCGGACTCCTCGCCACCCTCACCGGACTTCACTTCCAGAACGATGTCGTCGGCGTCGTGCGGGTCGCGCGGGGCAAGCAGGTCGGTCAGGTGGGTGTCGAGCTGTTCGACGGTCGCGGCGAGCTCGTCGACCTCGGAGGCGAAGGAGTCGTCGTCGGCCGCGAGTTCACGGGCGGCCCCGAGATCGCCTCGGGCCGTCTCCAGCTTGCGATACGTCGAGACGATGGGCGCCAGCTGCGCGAACCGCCTGCCGACCCGGCGGGCCCTGCCCGCATCCGAATGCAGGTCGGGATCGGAGAGCTGCCGCTCGAGGTCGGCGTGCTCGGCGAGGATGGCGTCAATCGCCGGCGCGGTGTCCGTCATGTCGCCCTCCTTCCCCTAACGCACTCGGGCCATTTGGTCGCTAAACGCAAACTGACGCCCGGCCTGCGCTTGCGCGACAGATCGGGCGTCAGTGAGACAGCTATTTGTCGGCGTCTGCAGACTTGCGCTTGCCGTAGCGCTTCTCGAAGCGGGCGACGCGGCCGCCGCTGTCGAGGATCTTCTGCTTACCGGTGTAGAACGGGTGGCACTGCGAGCAGACCTCGGCGTGGATCTGTCCGCTCTTCTTGGTGCTGCGTGTGGTGAAGGTGTTACCGCAGCCGCAGTGCACGGTGGTCTCGTTGTAGTCAGGGTGAATACCCGATTTCATGGTGTCCTCTTCAATCGTTGGCCGCCGGGTCGCCCGTGCCATACCTGGAGCTATCGGGCGTGAACCGGAACCGAGGGTCAGCGGTCCATTATGCCAGGTCAACCGCCAGCAGCCTAAACGCCCGGGCGGGGCCCGCTATTCCACGGGCAGACCGGCAGGGCGGCCTGCCAAGGTCAGGACGACGTCCTGCAGCGGCCCGCGGACCACTTCGCCGTCGCCCACGGTGAAGTCGGCGTCGCTGGCGGTGAACGTGACGTTCGGGAATCGCTTGCGCGCATTGAACGGGAAGCCCATCTTCCACACCCGCTCGGCGACGATCAGCGCAGGTGGGATCGGCATCGTCCTGGTGATGCCGAGAGGAATGGCGATGTCCTGTCCGTGCACCATGACGTCCATCAGCGGGTCCGCCACTGCTGCCCCGGGCGGCCTGCGGCGACCGCCGACCATCGCGCGCATGGCGGCGGTGATCTCCTCCGGCCTCCGTGCGTCCTCGCGCGCGAAGCGCAGTGTGAACGCATTGAACCGAAGCCCCGAGCGCAGCAGTCCGACCGTGAGTCGTCCCCACTTCGTCGTCGAGTGGGTGATGTGCGCGGCCACCTGGCGGACCGTCCAGCCGGAGCCCACCTGGGCACCCAGGCCTACGACGAGTTGCGCGCCTCGCTGGTATCGCTGCGGGAGATCACCGATCCGTACCACTGACGGCACGCGGCTGGAATGTGGTGCCGTCTCGCTTCCAGAGCGCACCGCCCTGCGGCGTCGTCCCCTGCGCGACCAACTCCCGCTTGAGGATCTTGTTGGTCGCGGTCGACGGCAGGTCCGCGGCGATCCAGACGTAGCGCGGCCAGGCCTTCGGTGACAGATCCGGCTGGGCGCCGAGAAACTCCTCGAACGCCGCCGGCGTCAGCGTCGCGCCCTCGCGCAGCACGATCGCCGCCATGATCTGGTCGCCGACGGACTCGTCCGGCACCGGATACACTGCGACGCGGCTGATTTCCGGCAGCCGGATCATGATCCGCTCGATCGGTGCGGCAGCGAGATTCTCTCCGTCGACGCGCATCCAGTCGGCGGTGCGGCCGGCGAAGTAGATCCAGCCCTCGGCGTCGCGATAGGCCAAGTCCCCCGACCAGTACATGCCGTGCCGCAGCCGCTGATCGGTGGCGCCGGTGTCTTTGTAGTAGCCGCGGAAGAGGCCACCCCCGTCGGTGTTCACCAACTCCCCGACCGCCGCCTCGCGGTTGAGCAGGTTGCCGCTGTCGTCGAACGTCGCGACCTCGCATTCCTGCAGAGTCTCCGGGTCATAGATGGCCACTCCCGGGAAACCCTTGCCGAGCGAACCCGGCGGACAGCCGTCTTCGCGGGTGATGATGACCGCGTTCTCGGTGGAGCCGAATCCGTCCCAGACCGTGCAATCGAATCGACGGGCGAACTCGGCGATGTCCCGGTCACTGGCCTCGTTCCCGAATGCCACGCGTAGCGGGTTGTCGTGGTCGTCGGGCTTCTCCGGGGTGGACAGGATGTAGGCCAGTGGCTTGCCGACGTAGTTCATGAACGTCACGCCGTAGCTGCGGACGTCATCGAGGAAACGCGATACCGAGAACACCGCGGGCACCATCGCCGCGCCGGTGACCAGCGCAACACCCCAGCCCGCGTAGATGGAGTTGGAGTGGAACAGCGGCATCGACACGTAACAGACGTCGTCGGGCGTCACCGAATACCGTTCGGCCAGTGCACCTCCCGAGAAGATCGGCATCATGTGCTGCACCTGCACGGCCTTGGGGTCACCGCTGGTTCCCGAGGTGAAGATCATCACGAACGTGTCGTCGGGGCCGACCTCGCGGTGCGGCGTCAGCTCTCTCGGCTCGGCCACCAGCGCAGCCCATTCCGGGCCGGACGTGTCCAGGACCCGGACATTCGGTAGGTCGAGTCCGTCGAGCAGATGGCGGTGTGCGGAGTCGGTGATCACGATCTGGCAGTCCACGAGTGCGATGTCGCGCGCCAGGCCCTCGCCGCGTCGAGTGTTGTTGATGCAGCACAGCACATAACCACCGATTGCGGCGGCGGCCATCGCGGTCAGCATGTCCGGGGTGTTGGCCAACAGGACGCCGACATGCAGCGGCCGATTGGGATCGGCCATGTCGATGAGCGCGGCGGCCTGGGCACGGGCCTCGGCGACGTGTTCGCGCCAGGTCCAGGTGCGGTCGCCGTACTTCACCGCGACCGTGTCCAGGTCGGACCGGTCACGAAACAGCTGCTGAAGTGTGTCCGCCATGCCTCACCCCGATTCGTCGCGCGCAGTGAACAGATTTGCGAACCTGTCTACCATCTCTGCCCTGGCCGATAGTATCCGCCTGCCGGTTGACAGAATGCTCTGACCGAGCCTGTCGAGGCGCCCAAACGACAAGGAGAGCAGTCGGTGACGAGCAGCACGGCTGCCAGAAGCGTTCGCGATCGACTGGTCGATGCGGCGGAAGTGTGCCTGCGCGCCAAGGGAATTCGCTCGACGACTGTCTCGGAAGTCGCCGAGGTGGCCAAGGTGTCGCGGGGCTGGTTGTATCGGCACTTCCCAGGCAAGGCCTCGCTGCTGGGCGCCGCGATCGTGCGACTCAACGAGGTGTACTGGTCGGAGGCGCATGCGATGCTCGCGCCCCTCGAGAGTCTTGACCGGCAGATCGCCGCGGGCGTCGTGCACGGCCGAACCGCCTACGACGACCCGGGCACCCTGTTGATGCGACTGCGGATGGCAGAACCCGAGGAATTCGCGGCTTGCGCGGGGGCGGGCGTGCTCGGGCTGGTGCCCGACCTGTCCGCCTTCTGGCGACGCTATCTGGAGGCGGCGCGTGACGGCGGCGAGATCCATCCGGACGTCGATGTCGCGGAGGCGTCCGAGTGGGTGGCGCGCGTGATCATTTCACTCGTCACCGTGCCCGGCGAGGTCCTGGACCCGAGCGATCCGGACCAGGTGTGCACGCATGTGCGTCGGTACCTGATGCCGGCGCTGCAGGCGGCCCCGGCTGTCCAGTAGCCGCGATTTCGGCGTGTCTGGTTGCGCTGACCGCAACTGATCACGCCGAAATCACCAAGTTAGTCGACGTCGTCCATCGAACCCGGTGCGGTCTTGGAGACCTGCACCAGGAACTCGTAGTTGTTCTTCGTCTTGCGCAGCTGGCTCATCAGCAGGTCGATGGCCTGGTGGGAGTCCAGCCCCGACAGCACGCGCCGCAGCTTGTGCACGACGGAGAACTCGTCCGGCGAGAGCAGCAGCTCGTCCTTGCGGGTGCCGGAGGGGTTGACGTCGACGGCCGGGAACACACGGCGCTCGGAGATCTTGCGGTCGAGCTTGAGCTCGGCATTGCCGGTGCCCTTGAACTCCTCGAAGATCACCGTGTCGCCGGTCGACCCGGTCTCGACCATCGCGGTCGCGATGATCGTCAGCGAGCCGCCGTCCTCGATGTTGCGGGCCGCGCCGAGGAACCGCTTGGGCGGATACAGCGCGGTGGAGTCGACACCACCGGAGAGGATACGGCCCGAGGCGGGCGACGCGTTGTTGTACGCGCGGCCGAGGCGGGTGATCGAGTCGAGCAGCACGACGACGTCCTTGCCCTGTTCGACCAAGCGCTTCGCGCGCTCGATGGCCAACTCGGCGGCCTGGGTGTGGTCTGACGGCGGCCGGTCGAAGGTGGAGGCGATGACCTCACCCTTCACCGAGCGCTGCATGTCGGTGACCTCCTCGGGTCGCTCGTCGACGAGGACGACCATGAGGTGGCATTCCGGGTTGTTCCTGGTGATCGCGTTGGCGATGTCCTGAAGGATCGTGGTCTTACCGGCCTTGGGCGGCGACACGATCAAGGCGCGCTGCCCCTTGCCGATGGGCATGATCAGGTCGATGATGCGCGTCGTCAGCCGCTCGGATGTGGTCTCCAGGCGCAGCCGCTGGTTCGGGTACAGCGGGGTGAGCTTGGTGAAGTCCGGGCCGCTTCCTGGCGTCCTCGACGGGACCGCCGTTGACGGTGTCGAGACGGACCAGCGGGTTGAACTTCTGCCGCTGGTTGGGCTGCTCGCCGTCCTTGGGAACGCGGACCGCGCCGGTGATGGCGTCGCCGCGGCGCAGGCCGTTCTTACGCACCATGTTCATCGACACGTAGACGTCGTTGGGACCGGCGAGATAACCCGAGGTACGGACGAACGCGTAGTTGTCGAGCACGTCGAGGATGCCCGCGACGGGCTGGACGACGTCGTCCTCGCGCAGCTCGGTCTCGCCGTTGCCGCCCTCACCACGGGGGCCGTCACCGCGGCGCCTGCGATCGCGGAAGCGCCGGCCCCGGCGTCCCTGGCGGCCTTCGCCGTCGTCGTCGTTGTTGTTGTCGTTGCGGTTGTTGTCGTTGCGACCCTGCTGGTTGCCGCGCTGGTTGCCCTGCTGATCGCCCTGCTGCTGGTCACCACGGTCCTGCTTGGTGTCCTGCTGATTCTTGTTTTGTCGGTGTTCTTGTCGGTGTTCTTGTCGTTCTTGTCCTGGCTTGCGCCGTCGGTGGCGTCCTGGCCGCCGTCCTGCTTGTTGCGCTCACCTGCAGCGCCGGTGTCGCGGGAGGCGCTGCGGCGCTCGCGGCGCTGCTGACCCTGCTGCCCGCCGGCCTCGGCGGGGGCGCTGTCGTCGGTCGCGGTGTCGGCGGGCGACGATCCGCTGCCGGCGTCGGCCGACGCGTCGGTCGCGATGTCGCCGGAGCCGCTGTCGGTGCCGTTGACGGCCCCGGTGGAGCTGCTCTTCGACTCGCCCCGCTGCTCGCGGATGGCGGCGATGAGTTCGCTTTTACGCATGCCCGAGGAGCCCTTGACGCCGACCTCGTTGGCGAGTGCGCGCAGTTCGGGCAGCACCATGGCCGACAGTGAGCCCGACGCGGTAGCGGCCGGAGCCTCTGCCGCGGGCGCGGAGTCTGCCTTGGGGGCATTGGGGTCTGTCTTTGGGGAGTCCGCGGCTGGCATGCCGATGGGCACGTCAGGGGTCGCGGGAGACGAGAATTGTGAGTTCACGGTGCTTGGCAGATCAACCGGTTCGGGGCTGCCACCAGCCGTGACAAGGTCCGTTTCAGTCACGGATTTCCTTTCCTTCCCTCGCTGATCACGTCAGGGAGGGGTCGTTGCACCCAGCCAAATGGCTGGCTGCGAAGCTCTCACCGCTGTGTCTGCAACGGCGATGGCCGGGATTCGCGGCATATGGCGAACCGTCATCCACAAGGAGAATTGGTGGTTGTCCTAGTGTCGGCGCAGGCGAAGACCATGCGATTGCTGGACGAGAGCGAGAATAACCCGCTTCGGTGCTGGAAGCAAGAAACCCACTGATCCGCGTGTGACACCTGTCAACTCCGAACAGCCACGCCAGACGTCCATCGAACGCCGTCGCCGACGGACATCTCACTGACGGTGAATCCATTCGCGGTGCCAAAGTCCAGTGCCTCTTGGGGCAATTCAGACTGGGGTGTGAGGGCTAAAACCGCAGGCCCAGCCCCCGAAAGCACCGCTGCAATCCCACAACGCCGCAGTGTGTGCAGATATTCCGCCGAGGCCTTCATCGCACCCGCGCGATGGGGCTGGTGCAGCACGTCCTCCGTGGCCTCCATCAGCAGGTCCGGGCGCTCGGTAAGGGCTACGACCAACAACGCCGCGCGGCTGACGTTGAACCTCGCATCGCCGTGACTGACCGATCCGGGCAGCAGCACCCGTGTCTCCGCCGTCAACGACCGTTGCTCGGGTATTGCCGAGAAGAGATGGATGTCGGGGTGTATCCGCAGCGCCGCAGCCGCATAGCGAGGCCCCGCAGCGCCGGTCGACATCCACGACACCACCCCGCCGCCGAGCACCGCGGCAGACGCGTTATCGGGATGCCCCTCGAACTCCGACGACCGCTGGATCAACTCCGCTTCGGTCAACGGCTTCAAACCTGCTTGTGTGACAAGGCCATTGACCGCGGCCAATCCCCCCACGACCGCGGCCGCGGACGAACCGAGTCCGCGTGAATGCGGGATGTTGTTGCGGCAGCGGATATTCAGGCCTCCGACGGTGACCCCGACGGCACGCATACCGTGCTGGATCGCTCGCACCACGAGGTGCGTCGAATCGAGCGGCACTTGCCCCGCGCCTTCACCTTCGACCTCGACACTGAGACCGGATACGGTTGTCTCGACCAGGATTTCGTCGTACAAGCTCAGCGCCAGACCGAGGCTGTCGAAACCAGGCCCGAGGTTGGCGCTGGACGCCGCGACGACACTGGTCGCCGTCAGTCCAGCAGGCAGAGTCTGGGTCACCGACGCTCGTCTCCGTCAGACCAGATCCAGCTGTGCAACGACAGCGGCAGGGTCGACCGGGACAGGTGTGACCGTCGGCATGTCCTTGAGTGCGGTGTCGGGATCCTTCAGGCCGTTGCCGGTCACCGTGCAGACCACGGTCGAACCCTTCGCGACCCAGCCGTCCTCGACCGACTTGAGCAGGCCGGCGATGCTGGCGGCCGACGCGGGCTCGACGAATACCCCCTCTTTCGCCGCGACCAGGTGGTAGGCAGCCAGGATCTCCTCGTCGGTGGCGGCGAGGAAGCGGCCGCCGGACTGCTGCTGGGCCTCGACGGCCGAGTTCCACGAGGCGGGCGCGCCGATCCGGATCGCTGTGGCGATGGTCTCCGGGTTCTTGACCGGCTCACCGAGAACCAGGGGTGCGGCGCCCGCCGCCTGGGTGCCCAGCATCCGCGGCAGCCGGTCGCAGAGCCCGTCGCGGTGGTACTCGGTATAGCCCTTCCAGTACGCGGTGATGTTGCCTGCGTTGCCGACCGGCAGGGCGTGCACGTCGGGCGCGGCGCCCAGCGCGTCGACGATCTCGAAGGCCGCGGTCTTCTGCCCTTCGATGCGGTACGGGTTGACCGAGTTGACCAACGCGATCGTCGGGTAGTCGGCCGTGAGCTTGCGCGCCAATTCAAGGCAGTCGTCGAAATTGCCGTCGATCTGCAGGATCTTGGCGCCGTGCATGACGGCCTGAGCAAGCTTGCCCATCGCGATCTTGCCCTGCGGGATCAGCACCGCGCAGGTGATGCCTGCGCGCGCGGCGTAGGCCGCCGCCGACGCCGAGGTGTTGCCGGTGGATGCGCACAGCACGGCCTGCTGGCCGCGGGCCAGCGATTCGGTGACGGCGACCGTCATGCCGCGATCCTTGAACGAGCCGGTCGGGTTCAGGCCTTCGACCTTCAAGTGCACCGTGCAGCCGGTGAGTTCGGACAGCCGATCGGCCCGGATCAGCGGCGTATTGCCTTCGAGCAGGGTGATCGGCGTCCAGTTGTCTTCGACCGGCAGGCGGTCGCGATAGGCCGCGATCAGGCCCGGCCATGGACGGTGTACGGGCTCGGCGCGGGTTGCGCTCATTCGCTGGTTCCCTCGAGCCGTAGGACGCTGGTCACTTCCAGCACGACGTCGAGGTCGGCCAGCGCGCCCACCGTGTCGGACAGGGCTGCGTCGGTGGCCTCGTGGGTGACCACGACGATCCGTGCACCACACCGCTGGCCGCCTTCGTCGACGACTCCCTCTTGCCGGACCTCGGCGATGCTGACCTCGCGTTTGCCGAATTCGGCTGCCACAGCGGCCAATACACCGGGACGGTCGGCGACGTTCATGCTGACGTAGTAGCGGGTGGGAATGAAACCGATCGGCGCGATGGGCAGCTTGGCGTACTTCGACTCGCGCGGGCCGCGGCCGCCCTGCACACGGTTGCGCGCCGCCATCACCAGGTCTCCCATCACCGCCGACGCCGTCGGCGCTCCCCCGGCCCCTTGGCCGTAGAACATCAGCCGCCCGGCGGCCTCGGCCTCGACCACGACCGCGTTGAATGCGCCGTTGACGGCGGCCAATGGATGCGTCAGTGGTACCAGTGCCGGGTAAACACGGGCCGAAACACGTTGTTGCCCTTCGTCGTTGGTGAGCCGCTCGCAAATTGACAGCAGCTTGATCGTGCATCCGAGCGCTCGCGCAGTCGCGAAGTCGGCTGGCGTCACCTTGGTGATGCCCTCCCGGTAGACGTCGTCGGCTGTCACCCGGGTATGGAAGGCGATCGAGGCCAGAATCGCGGCCTTGGCCGCGGCGTCGTATCCCTCGACGTCGGCGGTCGGGTCCGCTTCGGCGTAGCCCAGCGCGCTCGCGTCGGCAAGCGCGTCCGCGTATTCGGCGCCGGTGCTGGCCATCTCCGAGAGGATGTAGTTGGTGGTGCCATTGACGATGCCTGCCACCCGCAGCACGGTGTCACCGGCGAGCGACTGGGTAAGCGGGCGGATGACCGGGATGGCACCGGCGACTGCCGCCTCGAAATACAGGTCGACATGGGCACTTTCGGCGGCCTGCGCCAACTCGCCGGTGGACTGCGCCATCAGCGCCTTGTTGGCGGTCACGACTGACTTGCCCTTCTCCAGGGCGGACAGAATCGCCTTGCGGGCGGGTTCGACGGGACCCATCACCTCGACGACGACGTCGACGTCGTCACGCGAGACCAGGGCTTCGATGTCGTTGGTCAGCAGGTCGACCGGCACGCCACGGTCATCGGCCACCCGCCGGACGCCAACGCCGCGCAGAACCAGCGGCGCACCGATGCGCGCCGTCAAGTCGTCTGCACTGTCCTCGATGATCCGCACCACCTGGCTGCCGACATTGCCCAGGCCCAATACTGCTACGCCGATTGCCTTCTCGTTCACCATTACCTACCTCACTTCCAGACTGAGCAGATCGTCGACCGTCTCCCGGCGCAGAATCAGGCGGGGCCGCCCGTCGCGCACGGCCACCACCGCGGGGCGGCCGATCAGGTTGTAACGACTCGACATGGAATAGCAGTACGCACCGGTCGCCGCCACTCCCAGCAGGTCGCCCGGCTCGACATCGTCGGACACCCACGCGTCGCGGACAACGATATCGCCGCTTTCACAGTGTTTTCCGACGATGCGGCCCAGCGTCGGCGCGGCGTCGGTGGTGCGGGAGATCAGCCGCACGTCGTATTCGGCCCCGTATAGGGCGGTCCTGATGTTGTCGCTCATGCCGCCGTCGACACTGACGTAGCGGCGGTGTTCAGTGGGGCTGACGGCGACGTCCTTGACGGTGCCGACCCGATACACGGTGATCGTTCCGGGACCTGAGATGGCGCGTCCGGGCTCGACCACCAGCCGGGGGGTCGGCAGACCCACTGCGGCGGACTCGTTGTGCACGATCGCTGAAAGCTTGGCCGCCAGATCCTGCACCGGCGGCGGATCGTCCTGTGGCACGTACGAAATGCCAAGGCCCCCACCGAGGTCGACGGTGGAGATCTGCGCGGTCTTGTCGACACCGAACTCCGCGACGACATCGCGCAGCAGGCCGATCACCCGGTGAGCGGCGAGTTCGAAACCGTCGACGTCGAAGATCTGTGAACCGATGTGGCTGTGCAGCCCGACCAGCCGCAGATTGTCGGTCGCGAACACCCGGCGCACGGCCGCCATCGCGGCCCCACTCGCCAGCGACAGCCCGAACTTCTGGTCTTCGTGCGCAGTGGAGATGAACTCATGCGTGTGTGCCTCGACGCCGACCGTCACCCGCACCAGGACATCCTGCACAACGCCTGCCGCGCCGGCGATCTCGTCGAGCCGCTCGATCTCGGTCATCGAGTCCAGCACGACATGGCCGACGCCGGCCTTCACTGCGGCAGTCAGTTCGTCGACGGATTTATTGTTGCCGTGCAAGGCGATTCGTTCGGCCGGGAAGTTGGCGTGCATAGCAACGGCAAGCTCGCCGCCACTGCATACGTCGAGACACAGGCCTTCCTCATCGATCCATCGCGCGACTTCGGTGCACAGGAACGCCTTGGCCGCATAGTGAACGTTTTCGCCGCCACCGAACGCCTCGGCGATCTCCCGGCAGCGTGCCCGGAAATCATCCTCGTCGATGACGAAGACCGGCGTGCCGAACTCGTCGGCGATGTCCGTCACTTTGACACCCGCGATGGAGACCACACCGTCGTCGCCGCGAACAGTGTTGCGCGGCCACACATTCGGTGCGAGCGCCAGCAGCTGATTCGGCGACTGCGGGCGCGACGGAGATCCACCGTGGTGGGTCTCCTCGGCGTGTCGCGGACCGGCGGGATGGGCGTTCACATGCGCTCCGGTGCGGTGACGCCGAGGATGACGAGTCCGTTCTCGATGACCTGGCGGGTGGCCTGGCAGAGTGCGAGCCGCGCGGTGTGCAGCTCGTTGGGCTGTTCGTCGCCCTGCGGCAGCACCCGGCACGAGTCGTAGAACCGGTGGTAGTCGCCCGCGAGATCCTCGAGGTAGCGGGACACCCGATGCGGCTCACGCAGCGACGCGGCGGTTTTCAGCACGCGCGGGAACTCGCCGATGTTGCGAATCAGCGTGCCCTCCTTCTCGTGCGTGAGCAGCTCGAGGTGGGAGGTGTCCGGAACGAGGCCGAGTTCGGCGGCATTGCGGGCCAGCGCGGACAGCCGCGCGTGCGCGTATTGCACGTAGTAGACCGGGTTTTCGCTCGATGCCGACGACCACAGGGCAAGGTCGATGTCGATCGGGGTGTCTACCGATGACCGGATCAGCGCGTAGCGCGCGGCGTCGACACCGATGGCGTCGACGAGGTCGTCGAGGGTGATGACGGTGCCCGCGCGCTTGCTCATCCGGACCGGTTGGCCGTCGCGGACCAGGTTGACCATCTGGCCGATCAGCACCTCGACGGTGTCGGGGTCGTCGCCGAGCGCGGCGGCAGCCCCCTTGAGCCGAGCGATGTAGCCGTGATGGTCGGCGCCGAGCATGTAGATGCAGAGGTCGAATCCGCGCTGTCGCTTGTCCAGGTAGTAGGCGAGATCGGCGGCGATGTAGGCGGGCTGGCCGTCACTCTTGATGACGACGCGGTCCTTGTCGTCACCGAAGTCGGTGGTGCGCAACCAGGTTGCGCCATCGTCCTCGTAGATGTTGCCGGTCTCGCGCAGCTTGGCGATGGCCTGATCCACCCGGCCGCTGCTGTGCATCGAGTCTTCGTGGGTGTAGACGTCGAAGTCGGTGCCGAAGTCGTGCAGCGATGACTTGATGTGGGTGAACATAAGGTCGACGCCGATCGAGCGGAACGTTTCCCGCATCTCCGCGTCGGGCAGGCTCAGCGCGTCGGGTTCCTTGGCCAGGATCTGTCCGGCGATCTCCTGGATGTAGTCGCCCGCGTATCCGTCGTCGGGAGCGGGTTCGCCCTTCGCGGCAGCGACCAATGAGTTGGTGAACCGGTCGATCTGGGCGCCGTGGTCGTTGAAGTAGTACTCCCGCACGACGTCGGCACCCTGTGTCGACAGCAGCCGTCCGAGCGCGTCGCCGACGGCGGCCCAGCGGGTGCCGCCGATGTGGATGGGGCCGGTCGGGTTGGCGGAGACGAACTCCAGGTTGATGTTCGTACCCGCGAGCTCGTCGGAGTGTCCATATTTCTTGCCCGCGTCGATCACGTTGTCGACGATGACGCCCTGGGCGCTCGCGTCGAGCCGCAGGTTGACGAAGCCAGGCCCAGCCACCTCTGCCGTGGCGATTCCGTCGGCGGCGGCTAGCGCCGTCGCCAGCCATCCGGCCAGCTCACGCGGGTTGACGCCGACCTTCTTGGCCAGCTGCAGCGCCAGGTTGGTCGCGTAGTCGCCATGCTCGGGATTGCGGGGGCGCTCGACGGTGACGGTGGCCGGCAGCGCTGACGCGTCGAGGTCATGCTCGGCCAGCACCGCGGCGGCGGTGATCTCGAGCAGCTCGGCCAGGTCGGCGGGGGTCACGAGGGTCCATCCTATGGTCTCGGGTGGTCAGGCCCCGAATCCATTCCGCTGGCCTTCCGCCTGCTGTGATGGGTTAGTCTTGTCCACGCCCAACGGCGCAGCTGTCTGCATGCGCCCCCGTAGCTCAGGGGATAGAGCGTCTGCCTCCGGAGCAGAAGGCCGCAGGTTCGAATCCTGCCGGGGGCACTGGTACTTGTTGCCTGGTCAGAAGCTGTTTTTGACGGCTTCTGCTAGGCGGTTCGTGCGATCTGCGTGTGATCTTTCCTAGCGGCTGCCATCGCGAGCCAGCGGCTCGGTGAGCGTCGAAGCGACCGGCCGAACAGGGTTGCCACCGGGGTGCGCTGCGCCTCGCTCGCTCAGCGGCGCTGGGGGCTTCGCAACGCGGCCGACAGGAAACTTGCGGCCTTCCCTGCGGTGCCATCGTCTGGCTTCAGTCGCGCAAGAACAGCCCCGACCAAGGTCTTTCGATCTCTACTTGGGCTCTTCCATCAATGAGTTGTGCCGTGGGCAGTAGGCGGCTATGGCTGTGCCCACGAAGCGCGCAGCGTCGAGTTGTGAAATGCCATTGAGTTTCGCCACCCGAAGCGACATCTGTTCGAATGTCGCGCCGGTATCCATCGCCTGGCAGACGGTATCCGCCTGGTCGAGTGGCTGGCGAATGTTGACACCGTTCTTCGCGATTGTTTGCAAGAACACCCGTTCCCGGTATGCGTCTTCTGCAATGGTGCCCACGTTGGCCGGTACCAGCGGCCCGTACTGCGGGCGGTAGGTGCCTATGATCCCGCCGATATAAGACCCTGCCTCAACTACCGGGAGGCTCGGGTTGGCATCCAACACCGTGTTGAGCGCATCTTTGATGTTGAGCGTGCCATTGGCCTTCACACTGGAGTCAAGTATCTGGCAGACAGCCTGGGCGAGTGGGCCGGAAATGTTGATGTCGGCGAACCCATCCGCCCGTTGCCGCATATAGCGCCGCGTCAGGACGATGGCGATGATGATGAGGCCCCAAACCAACAGGCCTTTCCACGCGAAAATCAAAAGAAGGATGCCGCTTATTAACAGCGGCCAGAACAGGAGTCGGCCGAGCATAAATCCGACGCCGAACCCGACACCACCCGACATGGCGGACTGTGGCTGGCGCGGCGAGCCGATCCTGGTGGTGTTGTAGATGCCGGTGCCGGGGATGCGGACGGTGCGCTGGTAGCTACCGTCAGCGCGGCGCGTCATCCTGTATCCCCCGAAGCCGACGCTGCTTGAGACTCCCCGCTTGCTGGCGGTGAAGCGGAACGGCCCGACTTTTTTGGACTTGCGGTACTGCCAGGACATCGCTACTCCATTCTCATGTCGTCGTCACAAGCCATCGTTCTAGTCTGCCGCTGCCGCTAGGGTCGGGAAGATCAATTGGCTGTGTATGCCCACGCGGATACTCGGTCGCGACGATGGGAGCAGAGCGGGGCAGGAATGGCGGAACACCAAGGTGAGGCAAATCTGGACGTTAGCGTGGGCCTCACGGCCTCGGTAGAGTCCTGGCACAACCTGATCCAGCATCACCTCTGGAACGCCCAGCACGCGGCGCGCCTGTGCCGTGACCGAGAAGACGACCTGACGGCGTTGGACTACCGGCTGCCCGATGTCGAATTGAACGGTATGGCGATGGTCGCAGTCAGTTCCTCGGTGGCGTTCCTTGAGGCGCTCGTGAACGAGGTCTACCTCGACGCCGCCGATCCGTTGCTGCGGAAGGCCGGCCTTCTGGAAGGCATCAGCGACGACGCCGCGACGGCGATGGCCGACCGATGGAACGCCGACCCGTCAGTCGAACGGCAGAAAATCCTGGCGAAATTCAAGATTGCGGTCGAATGTGTGGGGAAATCACTGGATTTGGGGCGCGAGCCAGCGCAGAGCGTGAAGCTACTTATCGACTTTCGTGACAGCCTGACGCACTACAAGCCGGAGTGACAGGGCGATAACTCTGAGCCGCTGTTCGCTGAGCTGCGCAAGCGGATGCCGGTGAATGCTCGCGTTGCACAATGTAATCCGTGGTTTCCACATCAAGCGTTGTCTGCGGATATGGCTGAGTGGTCCTGGAAGACCAGCCCGGCACTCGCGCAGCAATGGTGGCGTGAAATGGGTCTGGTCCGCGACCCGCTACTCGATCTGCCGTCGTGGAAGCGCCCGTGATGGCTAAGAGCGGTAAGCAATCGAAGCAGCAGACGACGAAGTACGCACCGCAGGCGATCAGCGGCGAAGACTTCGTTGCCGGTGCTATCGAGTTGCGTCAGAGAGCTAACTCGTCATCTCTCTGCGTGAACGGCGTCCTGATCAAACAGGATGTGCTCGGAGCTGGCGACCCGTACCGGGCCGACGGCGATGAGGCAGTGATCCGCGCGGCACAGATCAACCGGCGGCCGCGAGGCGCACATTGCCGGGGCGTGTGACAGTCCGCAGGCGTCACCGAGCGTTACCGCGCGGTCAATCGAAATAGCCTGTAGCACAAGCCATTTAATGTATCGGCGTCGTACTGACCGCTGCTTGCCGGTAGGTCCGCAGTTACCAAACCTGCGGGGGTTGGCGCTGACCTGAGCAAATAGCGCTGCCGATGCCGCTGCCACCTCCGCTACCTATTCGGTTGTGCATCTTCGTAAACTCCACGCGAGTACAGCTCATTCGTCGCCAGTGTGATGAAAGGGTCGCGTTCCTTGCTCATATACTCATAAACGTCCGCGCACCCAGGTGGTAGTTTCTGCCAGTTCTCCCAGAGCGCGTGATGCATTCTCCACGTGAACCGATTCGCCGCCTCCCCGAGCTGCGGACTGCACAGAATCCTCAGGCAATTCCGTCGGTACCACAATTTATGCATCGCGGACCTCGCCAGGTCTTCGTCTAGCACGTCGGTTCGAATTCTCCGGTCGACGTGCTTGTCGAACTCTTGAGCCGCCTCGAGAAACGCGTAAATTGCATCGCGCCGGTCTGCACGCAGTGCAGATACTTGTTCACGACGCGAAAGCGCCTTGTTAGTGCGCGCTACCAGGAACTGACCTGAGACGGTGGCGATGCCGCCGAGCAGACCGCCCAGCACAGCAGATAGAAAGCTCGCCCACAACGGCACCTGCTGTGTCACTGTTAGTCCCCCTCGACGGCAGTTGCCAGCTCGGCCAACGCGTTGGCCGACAGACTTGCGGCCACGATAGCGTCTCTGCCGTCTTGGCTGTGCTGACAGCGCAATGCCGCACCGACGTCTTGTGCGACGGCGGTTCGATGTCCGGGGCAGGCGGTCGCGGCGGCAATGGTGGCGCCGCTTCCGTACCCAACTTCATGGGCAAGGCCGGCACCTCCACGGGCGGCGACGGAGGTGCCGGAGGCGCAGGCACCCCGGGCGGCGGTGGCGGCGGCGGCGGAAATGCCACGGGCGGACTTCCCTCCACCAGGCACGACGGCGCCACGGGTAAGTCCGGTCCGCCCCTTAGGGCGCACTCAACCGATGGGCCGCCGCCCTACGCGACTGTTGGCGCCATCGGCAGCACCTCGGGAACTCGGCGCGTGTCAGTAATCAGGCGAGCAATGCGGGCAGTGGTACATGCATCAAACCGCAAGCCGCGCGCAGCAATTCGGCCTCCGATGCCGTGACAGTGCCGTCGTGAGTCACTGATTCGACCATTGCCCCGACGAGCGCCTGTTTGGCCTTCGGCTCCAGCGCGTCCAGTGCCGCCCAGCCTTCGTCGAGCGTCTGCTGCCAGCTCAGGCGGCGCGGGTCGTCAGCGGTGCCAGCATCGCCATAGAGGCGTCGCAACGCACCATGGAACGCTTGCGCTGACGCGTTCTGGTCGCCGCCGCTGGCGACCGCAAGCGTCGCCAGGAGAGTTGTCACCACCTGGCGCACCTCACTCAGCGAGCCCTTGCCCACCTTGCTACGACGAGAAGGGTCGGCAGCGTCAAGCAGGTAGTTCCACACCAGCCGTGTCACGCAGTATTCGAACATCGTCACCGTGCCGTCGGCTACGGCGAGGTCGTTCAGCGCCGCGACCAGCGCATCCTGGTAGTCGCGAGGGTGGCCGGCCAGCTGCGGCAGCACCAGCGCGACGAAGGGCAACCGCAGCTCCTGCGGCAACCGACCCATGCGGTCGGCCAGCGATGCGGCGTCTCGAGCCTGTGCGGGCCCCAGTCGCTGAGCCACCGACGAGAGCTGGCGAGACTGCAGCGGGTCGCGGGGCGGTGCGAGGAGCAGAGCGAGCACGGCCACCGGGGCTGTGGTCGGCTGCGAGGCGAGCTGCCGGACATCGGCAGGCAACCGCGCATGCAGTGCGGCGCCGTAGTCGAGGTCGGCTGTAGTGATCGTGCCGGCGCGGGCGACGACTTCCTCTGGGCTGATGGCACGTCGCCCCGGCGCGGGCGCCGAACGGTCCGGTGTGGGACGGCCGAGAGCCGTTCCGGCGGGAGCGAATCCGGCCGCCATGTCCTCGGCCAACCCATCCGGCGCCTGCGTGCCGTACCGCTCCTGCAGCTCGGCCACCTCGCGGGGGTCGAAGCCGGGATTGAGCGCCTTGATCCGGTCAACCAGCGGCGGATGCGTCGCGAAGAACGAGGCGAACGACCGCTTCGCTCCTTCACCGAAGAGCATGTGGCTGACCTCGGCCGCGCCACGGGAGTCGCGCAGCCGCGAGCCGGTCGGTATGCCCGCGATCTTTTTCAGCGCGCCTTCGAGCCCGGTGGTCTGCCGGGTGAACTGCACAGCGGACGCGTCGGCCAGCCACTCCCGCTGACGCGAGACCGCGGCCTTGATCAGGTTCGCGAAAACCACGCCGATGAAACCGAGCACCATCATCGCGAACGCGATGACGACTATCGGTGCCGCGCCCTTACTGTCGCTGCTCCCGCGGCCACCAAACTGCAGGAACCGCAAACCGATCATCCCGATCAGCAGAATTCCGGCGAGCAGTCCGATCAGTCGGATGTTCAGCCGCATGTCGCCATTGAGGATGTGGCTGAACTCGTGGCCGATCACACCCTGCAACTCATCGCGGTTGAGCTGGGCCAGCGCTCCCCCGGTGACCGTGATCGCCGCGTCGGCGGGGGTGAAACCGGCCGCGAACGCATTGATGCCGGGCTCACGCGGCATCACGAACAATCGCGGCGTCGGGACACCCGAGGCCAGCGACATCTCCTCGACGATGTTGACCAGCCGCCTCAGCTGTGGGTCCGTCGTCGTCGGGTCGACGGGCACGGCGCCGAGGGATGCGGCAATGGCCGCACCCCCCTGCCGGAGCGACAGCATCTTGAAGAACATCCGCCCCGCGATGAGCACCAGCGTGATCGCCGTGACGACGATGACCACGGCGAGGATGGCCGGGGCGTCGGCGTGCTTGTATCCCATCGCGATCGCCACGGCACCGTCGATGCCCGCAACCATCGCCACCACGGCGGCCGTGAAGAGGAACACCAGCTTGAGCGTGGTCCCCTTGGCCGCCCGCTGGTGGTCAAAGAAGTTCATGACCGCCGGTTGCCGGTTGCTCAGAACTGCACCTTCGGCGCGTCCTTCATCTCGGGATGCTCCGGCGGGATCTCCAGGAGCGCCGCAGGGGCGAAGTTGAACATGCCTGCATAGACGCTGCCCGGGAACGTTTCGCGACGGTTGTTGTAGATCATCACCGCGTCGTTGTACGCCTGCCGGGAGAACGCGACCTTGTTTTCGGTGGAGGTCAGCTCCTCGGACAACTGCATCATGTTCTGGTTGGCCTTCAGATCGGGGTACTGCTCGGCGACTGCGATGAGCCGGCCCAGCGCGCCGTTGAGCGCCTGTTGTCCGGCGGCCAGCTGCTGCATCGCTGCCGGGTCGCCGGGATTGGCCTGTGCGGCCGCCAGGCCGTTCATCGCCGCACCCCGAGCCGCGACCACAGCCTCGAGCGTCTGACGCTCGTGAGCCATGTACGCCTTGGCGGTCTCGACCAGGTTGGGAATGAGATCGAAGCGGCGCCGCAGCTGAACGTCGATTTGCGCGAAGGCGTTTTTGTAGGCGTTGCGCGCGCGGACCAATCCGTTGTAGCCGGCGATCACGAGGATGATGAAGAGGACGATGACGACGGCGACGATGATGCCGATGACGAGCCCCATGAGGCTTACCTCCAGAGTCGGGCCTGACGCACTGTGTGCGGTTCGCCGAAGCAGCGTATCTGTTGCCCCCGCGCGACGTGCTGATTCTGGAGTGATGTTTGCCAGAGCGCCGGCCGCCGACTCGTCAGCCGGTCAGCTTCGGCATTCGGCAACTTCAGGGCTTACCCGAGGCAGCGCGATGAGGGTGGTCGAAGGCCTTCTTGACGCCGTTCAGCGCGGGGTGCCGCACCTGAGATGTGGCGTCGCGCAACGGGCGTGGGCCGCCGAGGTCGGCGCTGGCGTGCTTGGTCGTCGCGACCGACAGGAGATGCGGCCCCCCGTTGGCGCCAGCGGAATTCACTGCAGCAGAGGACTTTTGGATCTGCACCGTCGCGCTCCCAGTATGCGATTGCGCGGCGGCGTTGCGGATACTGCCGACGGCGGTGACGACCGAGTCCGCGACGGCGGTGCCCGCGGCGGCCGCGGCCCCGACGGCGGCGTTGACACCTGCCGCCGCCGCTCGTACCGGATCGCCCGTCGCCGCCAATTCCTGCGCCGCTGCGTCAGGGACACTAACGGTCGCAAATAGGACATCGTTGAACGCGGGGAAGACGATGGCCTCGCCAACTCGGATGGCGCCTAGCGCAGCGACCTGCACGACGCCTTGAGGCATGACGGTTGGCCCGGTAACCGGGATCGGCAAGTTGAGCGCCTCAAAGGTGTTCTGGCGGGCGGTCTGCAGGGCGGTGACGATTCCCGGCAATCCACCCGCCGCGGCAGGCACGACGTTGAGCAGGCCGAGTACACCGACCTCGAACGTGTTCGATGCCTTGGGGACCGCGACGGTGGTATCGGCATCGATGGCCGCCCCCAGCGCGGCTTTCGTCGGCCCGGTGACCGACGCGGCGGTCAGGCCGATGGTTTTGAAGAGGTCACCCGACTGCAGACCGGCAACAAACACGACCGGCGTCTGCAGCGTCGTTGTGGCGGCCGTCAGGGCGGTCCCTGCCAACGGCGGGCAGATGGCCGCACAGTACGTCACCTGGTTGCGAAGGAAACTGGTGATGAGACCACCGGGAGGAACCGCCGCAGCGGCCAACCGGACTTCGTGCGACGCGCCGGCCTGCGATTGAGTCGGAGTTGCCGGAGCCAGCGCTGCTGCCGCCATGGCGGCGATCCCCACGACGGCAATGCCCGTCGCCGCTACTCCGGTGTGTGAGCGGGTTGATACATCCATATACAAGTCACGGGCCAGGGACACGATGTGTTCAGGAAATGGACCGATTCCCAGCACTTCGGAAGAAACCGCAGCAGAAGGCCTGACCCCGCCACCGCAGCCGGTGTTCTGCTTGTAACCTCACGCATGGCAAATGGTTTCATTTCAATGATCCGCCGAAGCGGAGCGACACCAGTTAGGGGCTAGCCGTTTTCGCTTGGTGGGGTCGTATGGTCTACCGCTACCGATTCGTCGTCGTCGGAGTAATGGTGGCGTTGTGCCTGGGTAGCGGCATCTATGGCAGCAGCCTGGGCGAGCACGTTACGCAGAGCGGCTTCTTCGACGACAACAGCGAATCGGCGCAGGCATCGCGACTCGGCGACAAGACCTACGGCAGGGACACCTCCAGCCACATCGTCGCGATCTACACCGCTCCCGATGGCAAGACCGTCGACGACCCCGCCTTCCGCAAGAAGGTTCTCGACAACCTCGCAAAGGTCGAGAGCGACCACCCCGACCAGATCCTCCGGTCGATCGGCTATTTCAAAACCCCCGAACTGCTGAAGAACATGACCGACGCGTCGAAGAAGCACGCGTTCATGTCCATCCAGCTCAAGGGTGACAACGACGACCTCATCCTGAAGAACTACAAGGCGGTCCGGGAGGACCTGGCCGACCCCGGCGTCAACGTGCAGTTGGCCGGGTTGTTGCCGCTGGCCAACGAGCTGACCGGGACCATCGCCACCGACCAGCAGCGGGCAGAGCTGCTCGCCATGCCGTTGGTGGTGGTCCTGCTGTTCTTCGTGTTCGGCGGTGTGGTGGCCGCGTTCCTGCCCGGGATCATCGGCGGGCTGACGATCGCGGGCGCGCTCGGCATCATGCGGCTGACGGCGCTATCCGTGCCGGTGCACTACTTCGCGCAGCCGGTGGTCACGCTGATCGGCCTCGGTATCGCCATCGACTACGGATTGTTCATCGTCAGCCGCTTCCGCGAGGAGATCGCCGAAGGCTACGACACCGAAACCGCGGTCCGCCGCACCGTGGTGACAGCGGGGCGCACCATCGCGTTCTCGTCGGTACTGATCTCGGCGTCGGTGGGTGGCTTGTTGCTCTTCCCGCAGGGCTTCCTCAAATCGCTGACCTACGCCATGATCGCCTCGGTCACGCTGGCTGCCCTGCTGTCGATCACGGTGCTGCCCGCCATTCTTGGGATGCTGGGCCCAAATGTCGACGCCCTCACCGTGCGCACGCTGCTGCGGGTGCCGTTCTTGCGGGACTGGGAGTTCAGCAACCGGTTCATCAATTGGCTGGGCGACAAGCTGCAGAAAACCAAGACCACCGCAGAGGTCGAGAACGGGTTCTGGGGCAAACTGGCCGACCGCGTGATGAAACGACCGTTGTTGTTCGCGGTCCCGATCATCGTCGGTCTGATCGTGCTCATCCTTCCGCTGGGCAATCTGGCGCTGGGCGGCATCAGCGAGAAGTACCTCCCGCCCGACAACTCGGTGCGCCAGGCGCAGGAGGAGTTCGACCGGACGTTCCCCGGCTTCCGCGTCGAACCGATCACGCTGGTCATGCAGAGCACCAACGGCCAGCCGATCAGCGACGCCGAGGTTGCACAGGTCCGCAGTGAGGCGCTGGCGATCCCGGGATTCGCTGAGCCGAACAACGACCAGGCCAACATGTGGAAGGAACGCCCCTACCTCGACGGCGCGTCGAAAGACCCTTCGGTTCGGGTCATTCAGAACGGCCTGGTCAACCGCCTTGACGCCAAGGAGAAGGTCGATGCGCTTAGGGCGATTCCGAAACCTCACGGTCTGCAAGTGATGGTCGGTGGCACGCCGGCGCTCGAACAGGACAGCGTCCGAACCATTTCGGCGAAGCTACCCGCGATGATCCTCATCGCGGTCTCCATGACAACGGTGTTGATGTTCCTGGCGTTCGGATCACTGGTGTTGCCGATCAAGGCTGCGCTGATGAACGCATTGACGCTCTGTTCGACGCTGGGCGTGCTGACGTGGATATTCATCGACGGGCACTTCTCCAGCTGGCTGAACTTCACGCCCACCCCGCTGACGGCGCCGGTGATCGGTTTGATCATCGCGGTGATCTTCGGCTTGTCCACCGACTACGAAGTCTTCCTGGTGTCCCGGATGGTCGAGGCCCGCGCGCGCGGCATGACCACCGAGGAGGCCATCCGCACCGGCACGGCGACCACCGGCCGCCTCATCAGCGCGGCGGCGCTGGTGCTCGTCGTGGTTGGAGGCGCGTTCGCCTTCTCCGATCTGGTGATGATGCAGTACCTGGCGATCGGACTGATGACTGCGCTGCTGCTCGACGCGACCGTGGTGCGGATGTTCCTGGTGCCGTCGGTCATGAAGCTGCTCGGCAACGACTGCTGGTGGGCGCCGCAGTGGATGAAGCGGCTGCAGGAGCGGATCGGCCTCGGTGAGATCACCCTGGAGGACGAACGAGAGTACAAGCCCGCGGTGACGGTCGAGCAGCTGGACGAAGCATTCGCCTTCGGGACTGTCGTCTCCCCACCGGATAGGACGCCGCCTCCTCATCCGCCCGTCGGGGCTGCTCTCCCGTCAGGTGGCGGCTCCGCAGTGGCCTTGGCGGAAGCACCGTCGATCACGACGACCATGCCGATACCGACCGTTGACGGCCACGCCGACGAACCAGCGGACGACGGACCCCCATCCGGCGGCGGCTCGGGCGACGACGACTCAACCGCAGCGTCGCAGGACTCGGACACCGAACCCGAGGACGACGCAAGTGACGACACCGAGGTCGTGGTCGACGACGCAACCGAGTCCGCCGACCACGATGACGCGGATGCCCCGGACGACGACGATGACGCGACCATCGACAATGCGGATCAAACCGACGAAGTCGAGGACACCGACGAGTCCCAGGACTCGGACGACGACGGCGACGGCGACGGCGACGGCGACGACGTCATCGGCGGTGACGCAACCCAAGCCGACGACGACACACCCGACGAGGCCACCTCGCCGAGCGACGACACCGACACCGTCGAGGACACGGACAGCACCGATGAGCAGCCCGCCGATGATGACGAGCCGTCACCGAAAGCGAGCGACGGCGGTTCCTGAAGCTCACCCGACCCACGCCGCCGCCGGATGTCTGTCCGCCCACGGCGCAGCTGCTTCGAGTTGGGCGGCGAGTTGCAACAAGACCGTCTCGTCAGGCGCCATGAGTTGCACGCCGATCGGCAGGCCGTCGGCGGTGCTGCCCAGGGGAAGTGAAATCGCCGCCCAGCCGGTGACATTCGCCAGCGACGTCCATCCCGTGGTGGCGAATTCGACGTCGAAGAATGCGCGGGTGGTGCCTCGGGGCTGATCCAGTAGCGCGTAGGGCGGCGGGGGCGTCAGCAGGGTCGGTACCAGGAGCACGTCGTGCGCGGTCATGCCCGCGGCGAAGCGCCGCGTCTGAGCGTGCACCGCTTCGATCGCACCGGCATAGGCGGAGGCGGTGGTGGTGAAGCCTTCGCGGACCATCACCCACGTGCTCGGCTCGAACTCGTCTTCGTCGGGCTCGCGGCCGAGGTGGCTGGTGGCGAGGGCGTGAAGCTGCGCGTTGCTGACCGTGTGGAGAACTGCGATGGCGTCGGCAACGACATTCGGATCGATTGCAGGAGAACCAGATTCGACGGTATGACCCAACTCGGCGAGCAGCGTTCCAGTGGCCTCGACAGCGGCCGCCACTGCGGGGTCGGTCGGCGGGCCCGGAAAGGGCGATGCAGCCGTCATCAAGATATGCTGTGCGGCGGGCTCTTTGGCGATCGCGTCCAAATACGTGACGGTCGGCGGCGGCGCGAAATAGGGGTCACCGAGCACGCTGCCCGCGACGACGTCGAGCAGAGCTGCACTGTCGCGCACGGTTCGGGTGAGGGCGTGTTCGTTGACCAGACCTTCCAGCGAGTGCCCGGCCCCTGGCGCGAACGAGCTACGGCCACGGCGCGGTTTGAGGCCGACCAGTCCGCAGCACGAGGCGGGTACACGGATCGAGCCGGTGCCGTCGCCGCCCGACGCCGCGGGGACGACGCCGGCCGCGACCGCCGAGGCGGATCCGCCGCTGGACCCGCCAGGGGTTATCGACGGCGACCACGGATTGACCGTCGGACCGAACAGCGACGGCTCGGTGGTGCAATGGTTGCCCCACTCCGGGGTATTGGTCTTGCCGAATACCACCAGCCCAGCCGACAAATACCGTTCGACGGTCCACGCCGTTTCCGATGCGACATGGGTCCGCAGCGCACGTGAACCCATCGCCTCGGCCGTCCCCGCGAGTGACGAACCGAGGTCCTTGAGCAGGAACGGCACCCCGGCCAGCGGACCCGACTCGTCGGCGCGTGCGCGGCCCGACGCATCCAACTCGTCGGCTTGCGCACGCCCGCGGTCGAAGAGGTCGGCGATCACGGCATTCAGGTCGCGGGCGGCCTCGAGCCGGATGATCGCGGCCTCGAGCAACTCCACCGCCGAGAGCTCGCCGGCGGCGACGAGTGCGCCCTGCCCGATCGCGTCGATGCCGGCCAGTTCCAAAGCGTGTGTGGAGTCCATCAAGTCGGAATCCTCGCGCCTCGCTACCAGCCCGGCAACTCGACCGATGGCTGCCGATCAACGGGGTCTACCGCAACAGCTCCTGGAGCTGGTCGTGCGGTAACGCTGGGGAGACGTGACCGTCCCGTCCGGTCATCGTCTCGTTGACGATCAACGCGTTGAGGACGGACTCCTCCACGGCGTACACAACGGCGGCGTACAGCGGGTCAATGCGATTCCAGGGAAGTTGGCGCACCGTGAATGGCTCGTCGTCCATCGGTTCTCGACTCGGGAACCCGGTACGAGAAGGGCCGTCGTTGGCTGTCGAGTAGGCCAGGAATATGTCGCCGCTGAATAGGCTGCCCGTCGTTCCCGTCCGGGCCAGACCGAGTGGAACCCGCCGAGCCAGCCCGCTGCACTGTGCGGCGTTCAGCGGAGCGTCTGTTGCGACGACCGCGATGACAGATCCCGCACCCGCCGACGGAGTGAGGTCGCGGCGCAACCAGTCGGTGTCCTCCATCGGGTTGCCGACGGTCATCGTCTGCCCGACTCGTCTGCCGTTGACGGTCAGTTCGTCACGCGAACCGAAGTTGGCTTGCACGAACACACCCACCGTGTACGTCGTCTCGCCGATGTTCACGAGGCGCGATGACGTGCCATTGCCACCCTTGAAGCCATAGCAGTTCATGCCGGTGCCGCCGCCGACCGACCCCTCGGCGATCTGTCCCCCGCTGGCGGCATCGAGCGCCTGGCCCACGATCGACGGGGTGACATGGCCGCCGTTGATGTCATTGAGGTAGCCGTCCCACGTCTCAGCGCAGACCGGCAACAGCCATTGCCGAGCCAGCAGCGGATGATGGGTGTTGACCCAGTCGATGACACCCGTGTGGCACGCGCCCACGGCGTGGGTGTTCGAAATGGTGATCGGCAGCGAGATTTCGCCGACTTCGTCGATCCACGCGGAGCCCGTCATCTCGCCGTTGCCGTTGAGACTGAAACGCCCTGCTGCGCAAGGTCTTCCGACTCCACCTCGACCACGGGGAAAGATCGCGGTGACCCCGGTGCGCACCGGCCCCTCGCCGACTCTCATCGTGCCGTCGCCCTGGATCAGGGTGGCGTAACCCACTTCGACGCCGCTGACGTCGGTGATCGCGTTCAACGCCCCCGGCGTTCCTTGCAGGTCGATGCCGAGGTCACGTGCTCGAGGGCGATCGTCGGTCACTTGCCTTCTTTCGTCGTCGTTCATCCCAGCATGGACCGAGAGGCCCGACAACTGCTTGCGGCGGGTGCCACGGATCTGCTGCGTGAACATCGCCGCTGCCCCACACTGTGTCTGTGTTCTCGCTCGCAGGAAAGTCAGTCGTGGTGACCGGCGGTAGCAAGGGTATCGGTCGCGGAATCGCCTCGGTGTTCGCCGAAGCGGGTGCCAATGTCGCTGTGGCCGCACGGTCGTCAGCCGATATAGACGCGACCGTGGCGGCGCTTGACGGAGTCGGCGAGGGAAACGTCGTGGGCGTGACGGCCGACGTCAGCGATCCCGGATCCTGTACGGCAATGGCCGCCGAGGTGGTCGACGCCTTCGGCGGGATCGACGTGCTGTGCGCCAACGCCGGTATCTTCCCCGAGTCCCCGCTGGCGACGATGACGCCGGAGGAACTCGCCGAGGTGCTCGACGTCAACGTCAAGGGCACCGTCTTCGCGGTGCAAGCGTGCCTGCCGTCGTTGATCGCCTCCGAGCGCGGCCGTGTCATTTTGACCTCGTCGATCACGGGCCCCATCACCGGGTTTCCCGGGTGGTCGCATTACGGCGCGTCGAAGGCGGCCCAACTCGGGTTCATGCGGACAGCCGCGATCGAACTCGCGCCGCATGCGATCACCGTCAACGCCATCCTGCCCGGCAACATCTTCACCGAGGGTTTGGCCGATTTGGGCGACGATTACATCGCCGGGATGGCGCGCGCGATCCCGGCGGGCGCACTCGGCACGCCGGCCGACATCGGTTATCTCGCAGCGTTCCTCGCCACCGATGAAGCCGGGTACATCACCGGCCAAGCGATCGCGGTCGACGGCGGACAGGTGCTGCCCGAATCGCCGGACGCCGTCACGCCATAGCCGAAGTCAGCCAGTCGTTCGCCCCTGTCAGTGCACACCTTCCATCTCACGGCTGATCCATGGCGAGACGACGAACACGACCACGCCCACAACGATCGCGACTACGCCGATGATGCCGAAGTAGGCGAACTCCCGCGTCGGGTCGTAGTACTTCGCGAGCACGCCGGACATCGAGGTACCGAGCCCGACCGAGAAGAAGTACAGCGCCATCATCTGGGCTCGGAACGCTTCGGGTGCAAGCTTTGTCGTGACCGACAAACCGATCGGCGACAGCAACAGCTCCGAAATCGCGAAAACCGCGAGGATGAAGAGCACGACGAGCGCGGGCACGGCCTTGCCCGTCGTTCCCGCCATCGGCAAGAACAGAAGGAACGCGATACCCATGCCGATCACGCCGTAGGAGAATTTGCGCGGAGTCGTCGGCGCGCGTCTGCCAAGTCGCGTCCACATCAGCGCGAACAACGGCGACAGCAGGATGATCCACACCGGCTCGATCGAGCCGATCCAGCTCGACGGCGCCGTCCACCCGAAGATCGACCAGTTCATCCGCTCGTCGGAGTACACCGCGAGCACCGTGAAGATCTGCTGGAACAGCGACCAGAACACCGCGTTGGCAATGAACAGCGGGATGAACGCGCGCACCCGCGTGCGCTCGACGGCGTCGACCTTGGAGCTGGTCAGCATCACTGCGAAGTAGGCGATCGAGGCCACGATGATGACGCCCGTGGTCACCTGCGACAGGTTCGCGAGCTTGACCAGGCCCGTGACGAACGCGATCACCACCACGGCAACAACCGCGACCGCCACGAGGATCCACCACTTGATAGCGCTGCGCGGCAACGGGTTCGGCACGGTGCGACCGTGGTCCCCGAGGTTCCTCCGGAAGAAGACGTACTGCGCGAGCCCCAGCGCCATTCCGACCGCGGCGGCCCCGAAGCCGTAGTGGAACCCGATCCGCGTCTGCAGCAGGCCGGTGATCAGTGGCCCGATGAACGCGCCGAGGTTGATCCCGAGATAGAACAGGGTGAAACCACCGTCGCAGCGCGGGTCGTCCTTTTCGTACAGGGTGCCCAGTAGCGACGACGCGTTGGCCTTCAAGGCGCCGGAGCCCAGGGCCACGAGTATCAGGCCGACGGCGACGCCGGCCAGGCCAGGGAGCACCGCCAGCGCGATATGGCCGCACATCACGACCACGCCGCCGTACAAGACGGTGCGTTCCATGCCGAGCAGGCGGTCGGCGATCCAGCCACCCAGCACGGTGGAGAGGTAGACGAGCCCGCCGTAAGCGCCGACGATGCCGGTCGCCGTCGCCTTCGGCAGCTCCAGCCCACCGTCGGTCAGCGAGTAGTACAGGTAATAGGCCAGGATCGTGAGCATCCCGTAGAACGAGAACCGCTCCCAGAGCTCGACGCCGAAGAGGTTGGCAAGGCCGATGGGGTGACCGAAGAGGGTGCGTCCGGTCGGCTTTTCGTCCGTCTGTCCCACTGTTGTCATTGAGTCACCATTACTCGGGTTCCGGCAGAGCAGTCAATGGATCGGCATACCCATCGGCGCACGAATTTAGTCGCCGAGGGTTCATGCAAGACTGGCCGCCATGGCGTTCCAAGTGCGTTTCAGCGGGCAGGGGCAATCACAGGATTACGGCGACGACGACGGGTTCGAGTTCCTCGAAGGCGGCGTGCTCGCGATCCACTTCGGTGACGAGACACGGTGGTCCGAGTTCCATCCGCCGACCAAATGGGACCAGGTCAGCGCCGATCCGGACCACCTGGCCGGGCTGAACACCCCTTATGTCGACGAGGTCGACGAGGACGAGGACGACTACGACGAAGACTTCGATGACGAAGACGAGTACGACCTCGACGAGGACAACACCGACGAGACCGACGAGGATTAGTCGGACGTCGCGTCGTTCCTCTTGCGGTGTTTGGCGACGAAGTCGGCGTCGTAGAACGGCGACAAGGTCGGTGCGTCGGCCCGCTTTCGCTTGGCCGAACGTCGCTGCAGCAGCTCGATCAGCTCGACGGGCTTGAGCAAATCGGCAGGTTCTACAGGCGTGACGTCCGCCGGCTCGTCCGGCGTCGACGCCGGCTCGCGCGCGCTAGTCATGGTCGTCGCCTACGGCGTGGTGCTGCCTGCGGAGTTGTCGCAGGTTCGAACCAACTTGCTTGAGACCGGACCGAATACTGTTGAGCCCCGAACAATTTTCGCCTGCCTTGGCCCGAAGACCGTTGACGGGCGGTGAACTTGCGGGCTTGCCGGGTCTCGCGCCGTCATATGCGCGGTCGATGACTCTGCGCAGTGGTACGTCGATCGCGTCAACGACGTTGTCGTCCAACCCGATTGCGCGCAACGGCTCGGTCAGTGGAAGGTTGTCGGTCTTGACGAGGTAGTGCGTGGTGTTCCCGTTCGTGGTGACGACGACGTTGTCCATGTCGTCGAGGTCGAGTCCTCCGTAATTCGGATGCACGTACACCGTCCCGGCCAGTGCGTTGAGATCGGCCACGGCGTTGAACGGACGGTCCGGCCAGTCGGCGAACCCGTCGTACTCGCGCACGATCTCCTTGGTGGGATATGGCGTGTCGACGGGCGCGGGTGTGATCGTGAAGTCGAGCAGCGGAATGTGCACCGGCGGCAGCTTCGCGAGCAGCCCCCCGTCGGAGTTCGTCGGGTCGCCCAACGTGACGAACGAGATGTCGCTACGGGGAGCCGATTCCGCCATCAGCCGCTGCTTCTCGTAATTGATCACGACCGCGCCCTGGCTGACGCCCACCACGGTCACCGGACCGGTTGCGTCGCCGATGGCCCCATCGAGGGTGTTGGTGCCCTGGCGAACGGACTTGTCCAGGCTCGTCGTGCCGACCACCGGCCACAACTGCGCCGGGTACGCGACACCCATGAGTCGGTCCGGCGCGACGATGCCGTCGTTGACCAACCAGGCCATCTGGTCTTGGCTCGGCTCCCCTTGCTGACCTGTCCCGCCGAGGTAAAGAGCGTCCGCCCAAGCGACCGGCGCGCAAACCATAGTCGCGCTTCCGGCGATCGCGACAACAAGTTTGATCATCACGAACTTCCTGCTCAGCACGCCGTCTTGTAGAAATGAGCAAAATGACCGGCTAAGCATAATTGACACCTGCGACGATTTCTACGGATTCCCCGACAGTTGCGGCGGCCGATGGTTGCCGCCCGCCGCTGATACGTTCTGGCCGTGCGCACCACGTTCGAATTCGACTTTGTCACCACGGCGACGCCGGACCAGGTGATCGAGTTGATGACCGATTTCTCACCGAACCGGGCGCAGCGATGGCCCGCGTCGTCGCAGAAGGCGCTCGAGGTGTACCACGTCGGTGATACCGACGCCGATATCCGCGAGGGCCAGGACTTTCCAAAGCTGTGGGCGAAATGGCATTACGACTGGTCGGTCCCCGGCACGGTGACGCTGACAATCACGGAGGCCGACGCGCTGCGGCCGGGCGGCTTCATGCGGCTGACCGCGACGCCCCGAGCCGAGGGCGGCAGCGCTGTGCACGCAGTGTGGGATCAGTCGTCGAAGAACGTCAGTGGGCTGATCGCCGTGACGGTGATGCGGTTCATCGGCCCGCGCTTTCTCACGTCGTACTACAAGAAGGTCTACGACGACTACACGCCGCCTAGCCGAAATCCTTGAGTGCGACGTCGGCCGCATTGGCACCGCACATCCCGTGCGCGCCAGGTCCCGGTGGGGTCGCGGCCGAGCAGATGTACATCCCTGGCACGCCGATCTTGTAGGGCGACAAGGTGATCCGCGGGCCGAATGCCAACTGACGAATGTCCTTGGCGCCGGTCATGATATCGCCGCCGCCGAAGTTGGGATTGTAGACAGCCATCTGCTCGGTGGCCCGGACGGCCATCCCGACGATTTGCTCGCGGAATCCCGGGGCGAACCGCTCGATCTGGGCGATGATCGCCTCGGTGGCATCGCCGGAATACCCGTTCGGCACATGGGCATACGTCCACAGGGGGTGGATATTCCCGACGGACCGCTGTGGATCGGCGAGGTACTGCTGGCCGACCAACACGAACGGTCGCTCGGGCATCCGTCCGGCATGAATATCGCATTCGGTCGCGGCGAGCTCGCCAAAGTCGCCGACCACGTGCACGGTGCCTGCGTGCCGGGCGGTGGGGTTGGTCCACGGCACGCCTCCCTCGATCGCGAAGTCCACCTTGAAAGCGCCGGGCCCGCGCCGGAATCGCCGATACGCTCGGGCAACACGCGACGGCACGCGGTCGCCCAGAATGGCAGCGACCGCCGACGGCGCAAGATCGAACATCGTCACATCGGCAGGCGGCAGCTGCGAGGCCGTTTCGATGCGGGCACCCGTCTCGATCTTGCCGCCCAGCTCACCGAGCACCGACGCCAACGCATTGCTGATCGCCTGCGACCCGCCTGCGGCGACCGGCCATCCGTACCGATGGCCCGCGGCGAGGATGCCCAGGCCGATGGCGGAGGTCATGGGATAGTGGAGCGGTCGAAAGGCATGCGCCGCAACACCTCCGAACAATGCTCGTGCCTCCACGGTCCGGAAGCCCTTGGCGAGCGTGGAAGCCGGCAGCACCGTGGGCGCGCCGAACCGGGCCAGCATCAGGGGGTGGTGCGGCACGCGCACCAGCGGCCGCATGATGTCGTCGGACAGCTCGTCGAACCTGGCCGATGTCCAACCGAGCATCCGCCGCCAGCGGGATCCGTCGGCGCCCAACCCGTCGGCGGTGGCCTCGACCGACCGGTACAGGACGCCAGCGGTGCCACCGTCGAGCGGATGAACACAGTCGACCGCCGGCAGCCGCCAGGACAATCCGTATCGCTCCAGGCCGAGGCCGGCGAGAAACTTCGACCCGACGGCCATCGGGTGGATCGCCGAGCAGTGGTCGTGCAGTAGGCCGGGAACGATCGCTTCGCTGGTTCGGGTACCGCCGCCTATCTCGTCGGCCGCTTCCAGAACTGTGACCTCGAGCCCGGCCTTGGCCAGGGCGACCGCGGCGGCCAACCCGTTCGGCCCGGACCCCACGACGACCGCGGAGCCGGTCTGCCGCGGTCTCATGCCAGCGCCCCGTGGCCGTGGTCCTCCGCGTCGCGGGCCGGCCTCATCGTCGCCTTCTTGCCGGCCAGCGACCAGGTGACCTCGGTGGGAATCGGCCCGTTGGGTAGCCACGGCTGCTCGGCCACGGCATCGGCGACCTTCCACGTCCCCCGCTCGACGACACCGAGGGCCGCGTCGATCACCTTGTAGTGCTGTACGGAGCTCCCCCATGCCTGCGATTCCACCCACACCACCGCAAGCTCGCCCGGTTCGAAGGCCGCCGCCTGCTGCACGGCGGCGATCAGGTCCTCGTTGTGCAGATGACCGTCACCGAAGTTGAACCCGACCAGCGAATTGCAGACGAACTCACCCTCACGCACACTGCGAGCGTCGATGTCCGGCAACGTCTTCAGCAGCACCGAGAACAGTCCACGGCCCTGGCTGTGCATCGTCCGCCACGAGATCACACGCTGCATTGTCACGTCGGCCCACTCCGGGTCGTAGCCGAAATCGACAAACTGGTCCACCTGGTTCTTCGCCGTCCGGGTGACCTTGTTCAGCTTCGCCTCGGCGCCAGGGGCGAACGCCCACACCGCCGATGCCCAGTTGCCCGCGTACTGCCGCATGGACGGCAGGAACGACACCTTGTCGGGCCGGAAGTTGCCGAGAATCGGATAGAACAGCAGCGCCGCGGCGACTACTAGCGCGAGCCACGGCGGGGTCATGCCGACGACCGAGTAGCCACTCCACGCGGGGAACCCGAGAAAGAGGAACGTGGTCGCGTATGCGAACAGCACATTCCATTCCAGAGGTACCGCGAGCGGGAACGTCGAGACGATGAACAGGTGGAAGCACACCATGATCGCGACCGCAGCGATCGTGACCCATTTGTTCGTCGAGAACAGCAGCGCCAGCGGCGCGATGATCTCCACCACGCTGCCCGGCCCATGCGCCATGAAGCCGGCCAGGTGTGACGGCCGAAGATCGTCGGGATAGTTGCGGTAGTGCGCGCGCTTCAGCCATTTGAATGGCACGAACGGGCTGTTGCTCACCATCGGCGGGATCACGTTGGTGAAGTGCAGCCCCAACTTGGACACCCCGGCGCCGACCCACACCACCACGATCAACAGCTTCAGCCCGATGATCATGTTGACGAACGGGAACGCCGCGAACATGATCAGCGCCGGAAGATACTGCTCGCCGCGCGCAGCGAGGAAGACCACCTTGTCGCGCAGGCCCATCAGCACCAGGAGCACGATCGGCGCGATCAGCAGGGCCGGATCGACGAGCCCGGACGTGTTGTCCGGGATCGCCGCGGAGAGTGAATCACTATGCACCCCAGGCGAGAACAGCGGAACGCCAACGCTGATCAGCAGCACGATATACAGGCCGACATCAAACCAGGTCCGCCGGTCCCCGCTGGTGAACGGGATCCATGTCCACGGCCGCAACCGGATCGTGCCGGGGCGAGCCCAGAACAGGATTCCGCCGGTCATCGGCTTGACCTTGCCTGCCAAGGGACCCCATGACCCGGCGACACCGATGGTCTCCAGCAGGACGGTCCAGAGCACTGCCTTCTGGTAGACGATGGGTTGGTTCCACCATTCGGAGACATGCCAAAACGCCGGGAGCCCCGACGTTATCGTCGCGACGACCACGCCGCCGAGCGCGTAGAACAAGACGAGTTTGACGATGTAGATGGTGTGCACCATGCGGGGGGATCCGAACCCATTGTCGACCCAGTCGGTCGCGAGGATCTGCATACGTTCCATGAGCGGCTTCCGCATGAAGGCGTCCGGATCGACGTCCGGGAAATCGGGCTTGATGAATCCCATGGTCAGTACTCCTTTTTCATTGGCAGGTCGGTGTTTTCAGCGTGCGTCGAGGAGCAGGCGCCGCAAAGTCGGTTTGTCGATCTTGCCCACTGGGTTCTTGGGCAAGTCGTCGAGGATCGTGATCTCCACGGGGAGTTTGTATTTCGACAATGAGTCGCTGAGGTGATCACGAATTTCTCCGGTGGTGAGCGACCTTTCGGGCTGCAGCGAGACGAACAGCACAGGCTCTTCGCCGTACACCGGGTCGGCTCGACCGACGACGGCGGCCTCGGCGATCTGCGGTAGCTGATGCACCACCGTCTCGATCTCGCGGGGATAGATGTTCTCTCCTCCGCGGATGATCATGTCCTTGGCGCGGTCGACGAGAACCAGGTAGCCGTCCTCGTCGAACCGGCCCACGTCACCGGTGTGCAGCCAGCCGTCGACGAGTGTCTTGGCGGTCTCCTCGCTCCGATTCAAATAGCCGCGCATGACGTTGGGGCCCTTGATCACAACCTCGCCGGCTTCGCCGTCGGGAACAGGGCGACGGGCGGCGTCGACGATCCGGACCATCTGGCCCGGTATCGGCAGCCCCACGGTGCCCGCCTTGCGCTTGCCGTCGAGTGGATTGACGGTGCTCGCGCAGGAGCCCTCCGACAGGCCGTACCCCTCGATCAACGGTATGCCGTAGCGGGCTTCGAATCCTTCGAGCAGTTCGACGCTGGCCGGTGCCGCACCGCAGATCGCGAACCGGACCGACGAGGTATCAGGCTTCACACAATCGGGGAGACCACACAGCATCGTGTAAATCGTTGGTACGGCTGAGAAATACGTCGCGCGACTCTGCTCGATCCGATCGAAGAACGTAGTCGGCTTGAACCTGCCCGCGATCGTCGCCCTGCCGCCCGCCAATAGCGGCGAGAGTGTTCCGACGACGATCCCGTTGACGTGGAACAGCGGCAGGATGAGCAGGCTGTGGTCGGCCGGGCTCAGCATGAACGCGTCGATCACTCCGCGGCACATCGCGACCAGGTTGGCGTGATCCAGCATCACGCCCTTCGGTCGCCCTGTTGTCCCGCTGGTGTAGATAAGCAAGGCAAGCGCGTGGTCCGCACCCTTGGAGGGTGCTGTGAGATCCGATGTGGGCGCTCCCTTGTCGAGTTCGCCGGTTGTCACTGTGGCCACGCCCGTGTCGTACGGCAAAAGGTCGTCGGCGATGAGAACCTTGGCGCCCGCGTCGGAAAGCTGATAGCGCACCTCTGCAGGCCGGAGCGACGGATTGATGGGCGTGACCGCAGCGCCCAGCCGCCATGCCGCGAACAATGAGACGACAAACGCCGCGGAGTTGGGCAGCATGACCGCAACGACGTCCCCCGCCGTCACGCCGTTGACACGCATCGATGCGGCGGCGCGCTGTACGGCGACCAGAAACTGCGTGTTGCTCAGGTCGGTGAGATCGTCTGAAACCGCCGGGCCGGACGGGTCGTCGGCGGCGCGGCGGTCAGGCATGTCCGACAGATTCATCCCGGATGCTCCTCGGTAGGTCGTGTCTGTGAGTGCTCTGACCGTAGGAATCGGAGCGGTACCAGAGCACCGTCGCGCGCCGATGAACAATGTCGGCGGTGTTGTTCTCCGGAGACAATTTCGCGGTGTCGAATTGCCCAAAATGCAGCCCTCGCGATCTACCGTCAGAGTGTGGCGAAAGCGGATCTCGCGGCCGACCTGGACATCGGCCCGTTCGTGGCCAAGATCGGCTCGCGGCTCAACGACCGTCTCGCCGACCTGTCGAGGTTCATCCGAGACTCGCTCGAACACGAGATCCCGGAGCTGCGTGGAGACGCCAGGCTCGTTGAACTCCTCGGTGCGAGCGTCGAGGGGAACGTCGACACGCTGCTGCACGCCCTGCGGCACGACATCGCGGTGGAGCGGGTCGAGGCGCCGACCGCGGCGCTGGAATACGCCCGACGGCTGGCTCAACACGGCGTACCGGTCAATGCCCTGGTCAGGGCCTATCGGCTGGGCCAGCGGCGGATGAACGAGGTGGTGTTTCGCGAAGTGCGAGAGACCGAAGTTCCGGCGGAGATGTGCGTCAGCGTGCTCGAGGCGATTACGGCAACCCTGTTCGAGTACATCGACTGGATATCGCAACAGGTTGTCGAGGTTTACGAAGACGAACGCGAGCGTTGGCTGGAGAACCAGAACAGCGTGAGAGCCGTTCGGGTCCGCGAGGTGCTCGCCGGCAAGAAGGCCGTCGATGTCGACGCCGCGACGGAATCGATCCGCTATCCGCTCCGCTGGCATCACCTCGCCGTCGTGATGTGGTACCCGGACGCAAACAGCGAGGGCGACGAGCTGGCGCGATTGCAACGGTTCGCCCGCGAACTGGGCCAAGGGGCGAACGCGGGCGCTGTCCCGCTTTTCGTCGCCGCGGACCGAACAAGCGCATGGGCGTGGCTGCCGTACCGCTCCGCGCCGAACGACCCCGTCGCAACGGTGCGCCAGTTCGCGCAGAAGCGACCCGATTGCCCGAGCGTGGCCATCGGTACGTTGGGGGCCGGGGTGGACGGTTTTCGCTGGTCGCACCGGGCGGCGGAGGCCGCGCGCGAGGTCGCTGTCGCGGGTGAGCGGCCCGAACCGACCGTCGTCGCCGCCAGCGATCCCGGCCTGTCCGCCGCGGCGCTCATCGGCGGCGACGTCAGCGGTACGCGGCAGTGGGTGCACGACGTCCTCGGTGACCTGTCGGCCGACACCGAAAACGACGCGCGCCTGCGCGACACGCTGCGGGTTTTCCTGCGCAGCGGGTCTAGCTACAAGCAGGCTGCCGAGGAGCTCGACCTGCACTTCAACTCGGTGAAGTACCGGGTCGGCCGGGCGGTCACCCGGCGTGGCCGCCCTATCGCGGGCGACCGGCTGGACGTCGAACTCGCCCTGCTCATTTGCCACTGGTACGGCCCGACCGTCCTTAGGGCAGATCAGGAATAGGTCGGCGGATGTGGTCATCCCGCGCCTACAACGACGACGGCATTCTTCGTCGCCCGAGGACAAAGGCGACTCCGTTGTTCCGACCTAGTGTTCCGCGTATGCAAAGCGACGTGGTGGCAAGACAGGTCGCAGAGGTTGCCGAGACGCTCTACGGACGGACCGACGAACTCGCAAACACGGTTGCGCGTGCGATCACCCGGGAGGTCTGGCTCTACAAAACGACGACGCCCGTGCCCTTCGAGGTGATCGTCGGTGCGTGCGAGTCCAACATGCGCGACGTTCTGGGCGCAATCGCGGCAAACAGTGACTTCGACACCAGCGAGGCCGCAGGCGTGGGAATGGATCGCGCGCACGAAGGCGTTCCGCTCGCCTCGGTGATGGAGGCCTACCGGGTGGGATTCCGCGGATTGTGGGACGCGACGGTGAACGAGGCCGCGAGCCGAGCTCGGTTGAATGGCGAGGCGGTGCGCACGTTGACGACGAAAATACATGCGGCCCAGGATGTTTTCACCACAGCCATGGCGCTCGCCTATCGCGAAGAGCAAGATCGGCAGCTGAAGGGTGGCGAATCCGAACGCGAAGTCCTCATCGACTCGGTGTTGCACGGACGGCTGTTCGAACAATGGAGCGTGTGGGAAGCCGCCGACTGTCTGCGGCTCCCCACCCACGGCCCTTACGTGGTAGTCGCCGCCGAGGTCAACGTGATCGGCCAGGAACCCCTGCCGGGTATCGAATCCAAGATGCGCGGCATAGACGTGTTCTCGGCCTGGCGGATGCAACCCGATCTGCACGTCGGGATAGTGCACGCGACCGACAAACACCTCGAAAAGGTGCTGGCCCTGGTGTCGCGAATGGCCACGGGCCGGGTCGGCGTGAGTGCGCAGTTCGACGATCTGCGGGAGACCGCGCAAGCGCTGAGGTATGCGCGGGTGACCCTCCGCGGACGTCCGGACCCGGGGCTGCGGGTCACGTTGTTCGACGGCTCGATCCTGGTCACGGCCGCAGTAAGCGCTCCCGAAGTGATGGTGAAGCTGGCGACTCCCGTCATCGAATGTTTCGCGGGTCTTTCCCACGGCGAGCGAGACGTTCTCTTCGAGACCTTCAGGGTCTGGCTCGAGAACGACGGGTCCTTGCGCACCGCAGGCGAATTGCTGTTCTGCCATCCCAACACCGTCCGCTACCGCCTACACCGCATTGAGCAACGAACCGGACGCTTGTTGACGCGACCTCGTGATGTGACCGAACTGTGTCTGGCATTCGAGGTACATCGCCGACTCATGTGGCAGGCGGAGAGTCGGGAGTCCCCGGCTGCGCTCCCATGACTCTGTTGTGCAATTCCGTTGTGAGCAAATGAATTTGGCGCGTCAGTTCCGTGTTGGTCTTCAGCTCGAGCTCTTCGGTCTCGAAGTCGTGGTCCGCCTTGGACTGTTGGAATGCGGCCTGGCGATTCTGCCCGATCATCACGAACGTGGACAAAAAGATCGCTTCGAGCGAGACCGCCAATGTCAACGTGGGCCACGGGCTGCGTTCGAAAAAGACCATCCACACCGCGAACAGCACAGCATGGAGGAACACGAAGCTCATCGAACCCGCAAATGCGGTGATCTGATCGGCTATCCGAAGCTGGAGGCTTTGGTTGCGCCGGACCGCCTCCTGGATCACCACCGGGTTATGAACCGCGCCGCCCTTGAGCAGGCGCCGCGGTATCAGTCTGCCGAGTTCGTTGTGCCGGAGGCCCATTGGCGAATTAGGCACTCGACGCGAGTGTCGACCGGTTGTCAAGAGCGGCCGCACCGTGGCCGACTTTGCGCACCAGGAAAGCCGAGGCGATCTGGCCGATCCCAAGGATGAGCGCCCCGGCGGCAACCCAGGAAACCAGCACCACGACGGAAACCTTCCACGATCCGGCGGCCCAGAACCCGATCGCCAGCTCGGCAAGGCCGACCAGGAGAAGCACCCACCACCCCGGTGTTCGGCTTCCCACGAACGCCATCGCGATGTCGAATGACCCGCGGAAGATGAAGTAGAAGCTCATCACCGCGGCCAAGCCAACGAAGGTGTTGTCCGGTCGGATGAAGGCAAACACGCCGACCACCACGAAGAGAACGGCCAACAGCCAGTGCAGTATTCGCCAGCCCGTGGTGGAGACGGCACCGACCATCACTTCATTGGCTGCAGCGAAAAAACTGAAGACTCCGAAAAGCGTGGCAATGGCCGCGACCGTGTTGTAGTCGAACCGCAGGATGACGACGGCAATCACAATCCACGCCACTCCGGTGATGAGCATCAGCCACCAATATCGGGTGCTCGACACGACGTTGTCGAGCACATCGTGAAAAAGGCCACCCGTTGTGGTAGGGGTCTGTCGCGTATTAGTCATTGCTTCTCCCAAGCGATCTGTGATCAGGGGCAATTCATTGTTGCGCCGCGCGGCAATCGCGTTGTTGTCTGTGGGTACAACGTGGCGTGCGGCACGGTGTTGTGCCGAACAACGACACTGGGTCCGGCGGTCGCGACCATTAGGTGGTCAGTTTGCCGCACAGACGGAGCCGACATGTCCAATCTTGCGCTCAACCTCGTTGCGACCGCCGGTCGTATCCCTGAACGGACCGCCGCTATCTCAGAAGAGCATGCGATGAGCTATGCCGAGCTTGACGCGGCGTCGTCTCGGCTCGCGACATTTCTCGACCGGGAGGGCGTCGGCGTCGGCGACCGTGTCGGGGTGATGTTGCCGAACATCCCGGCCGCCGTCATTGCGTACTACGGCATCTGGCGGCTGGGTGGCATCGCGGTGCCGATGAACCCCCTCATGAAGGCCCGCGAAGTGGACTTCTATCTGTCAAATACCGGAGCAGTTGCCCTGATCGGCAGCCTCGATTTCGCCCAGGCGGCGACACAGGGTGCCGAGGCCGCCGGCGCGAGGGTGTGGGTCGTCGACGACGCCGAACTGGCGGGAATGACGAGCCACCTACCGGAGTTCGGCGAACCGGTGCGGCGCGAAGAGTCCGACACCGCTGTCGTTCTTCACACATCGGGGACCACCGGCACGCCCAAGGGCGCAGAACTGACCCACGGCAGCCTGGGCAGCAACCAGGACGTCATCGTGCGCAGCCTGCTGAAACTCACCGACGCGGACGTCGTGATGGCGTGCCTGCCCTTGTTCCACGTCTTCGGGATGACGTGTGCGATGAACGCGGCGATCACGGCAGGCGCCGGGCTTTCGCTGGTCGCCCGCTTCCACCCCGGCAAGGCGATTGAGCGGATACAACGTGACCGGGTGACCGTGCTCGAGGCAGTGCCCACGATGTACACCGCGTTGCTATCCGTGGCGGATCAGTTTCCGCCGGAGGCGACCGCGACCCTTCGCACGTGCATCTCGGGCGGCGCGGCCTTGCCCGTTGCAGTCCTCAACGAATTCGAGAAGGCCTTCGACGCAGTGATTCTCGAGGGGTACGGCCTTTCCGAAACCTCCCCCGCCGCCACCTTCAACCATCCCGACGCCGAGCGACGCCCAGGTTCGATCGGCACACCTATCGAGGGGGTCCGGCTGCGCCTCGTCGACGAGAAGGGCAACGAGGTGCAGAACGGCGCGGCCGGTGAGATTCAGATCAAGGGCCCCAACGTGATGAAGGGCTATTGGAATCTGCCCGATGCCACCCGGGAGTCGATCAAGGACGGTTGGTTCGCGACCGGCGACATCGGCGTTGTCGACGAGGACGGCTATTACTACGTGGTGGACCGGAAGAAAGACCTCATCATCCGCGGCGGTTACAACGTTTACCCGCGCGAGGTCGAAGAGGCGCTGCACGAGCACCCCGCAGTCGCCGGCGTCGTGGTGATCGGGATACCCCATGAGTCCCTCGGCGAGGAAGTCGGCGCCGCCGTCGTTTTGAAGGCGGCGGCCTCAATCGGCGTGGAGGAACTACGCCAATTCGTGAAAGAACGTGTCGCCGCCTACAAGTATCCCCGCCGGATCTGGTTTGTGGACAGGCTGCCGACCGGCCCGACGGGGAAATTGCTGCGCCGCGAAGTCAAACCACCACCCGAGGAGGCCTGACACTGTGGTAACCACGAGCCGGAGCGCCGACGAGCTGGCGGCCCCGCTGGATCTGCTGTTGACCAGCTCCGCCGTCGGTGTCGCGGAGCGAATGATGCCGAACGTCGCGTGGAGCAGGTTCGCGCTCAACCTGGCCAAACAACCCCGCACTGTGGCGGCACGAACCGCGGGGCTGGGCCGAGAGCTGATCTCCGTCGCCGAAGGCCGTTCGGAGCTGGCACCTGCCAAGGGCGACAGGAGGTTCGCTGATCCAGCGTGGCGAGGCAATCCGCTGCTGCGACGGGCGATGCAGGCCTACTTGGCGACCAATAACACAGTCGACCAACTCTTTTCGGACGCCACCCTGGATTGGCGTGACGGTGAACGAATCCGGTTCGTCCTGGACGTCCTGACCGAGGGACTGTCACCTACCAACAACCCATTGTTGAACCCCCTGGGCTGGAAAGCGTTGATCGACACAGGAGGGCTGAGTGCGGTTCGCGGCATGCGACACCTCATCGACGACATGATCGCAGCGCCACGCGTGCCGTCGATGGTGGAGCCGGACGCGTTCACGCTGGGCGAGGACATCGCGGTCACACCGGGATCGGTGGTGTTCCGCACCGAGGAATTCGAGTTGATCCAGTACACGCCGCAGACGGACGAGGTCCTCACGGTGCCGCTGCTGATGGCGCCGCCGGTGATCAACAAGTTCTACATCATGGACATCTCGCCGGGCCGCAGCATGATCGAGTACTTCTTGCGCCAGGGTGTGCAGGTGTTCGCGATCTCATGGCGTAATCCCAGTGCGGAGCAACGCAACTGGGGTTTCGACACGTATGGCCAGGCGATCGTGACCGCGCTCGACACGGTGGAGAAGATTTCGCAGTCCGACCGCACGCACCTCCAGGCGTCCTGTTCTGGGGGCATCCTCGCCGCGATGACGGCGGCCCATCTCAACGCGACCGGGCAGGGCCAGCGGCTGGCTAGCCTTGCGCTCATGGTCACGGTTCTCGATCAGCGGAAGGCCGGCTTCGCCTCGGCCGCCATCGACGAGGAGGCTGCCAACATCGCGATCGCGCTGTCTGCGAGGAAGGGCTATCTGGACGGCCGGTCGTTGGCGGAGGTCTTCGCATGGCTGCGGCCGACCGACCTGGTGTGGCGTTACTGGGTCAACAACTACATCGAGGGCAAGTCGCCCGCGGCGTTCGACGTGCTCTTCTGGAACGCCGACACGACTCGGATGGCGGCAACACTTCATCGGGACATGGTCATGACGGGTTTGCACAACTCGCTCGTGACGCCCGGCGCCGTCAGCATGCTGGGCACACCCGTTGACCTGAACCAACTGACCACCGACGCCTACGTTGTCGCCGGAATCTCCGACCATATATCACCGTGGCAAGCCTGCTATCGCAGTGCGCGACTCCTGGGCATCAAGGACGTTCGCTTCGTGCTGTCGTCGAGCGGCCACATCGCATCTCTGGTCAATCCGCCGGGCAACCCGAAGGCCAGCTATCGCATCGGCTGCGTCGACGAGCCCGACCCTGCCTTCTGGGCAGAATCGGCCGAGCAGCATACGGATTCGTGGTGGCCCGACTTCGTCGCCTGGCTGGAAAAACGCAGCGGCAAGAAAAAACGTGCACCCGATTCTCTCGGCGGCGCTGGGATGGAGCCACTGGAACCGGCGCCGGGCAGCTACGTGCTGGACCGCTGACTCTTGACATGAAAGGTCACCCATGACAACAGTTCTCGATGAGCCGGCGGACCTGCTAGGTTTGGTGGGCCAGACCATTGGCACCACCGAGTGGATGACGGTAACCCAACATCAGGTCGATATGTTCGCCGATGCCACTGGCGACCGTCAGTGGATACACACCGACGCTGAGCGTGCTGCGAAAGGCCCGTTCAAGGGAACCATTGCGCATGGGTATCTGACACTGGCGCTGGCACCCTCGGTGATTTCACAGGTCCTGGAGATACGCGAACTCACCGCGGCATTGAACTACGGATTGGACAGGGTACGGTTCCCGGCACCGGTGCGCGTCGGCGCGCAAGTCCGGGCGGCGGTAAGGGTAGCAAGCGCGCGGCAGAAGACCTCAGGCGTCGAGTCGGTGTTCACGCTGACGTATGAGGTTGACGGTGACGACCGCCCCGTATGTGTCGCCGACGTCATCGTGTTGTACCCGTGACCGCCGAAGCGTCGACGGTCACGAGCATGGAACGACTGATTCCGGTCCTCGGCCAGCAGATCCGGGTGAACGTCCGCGCGGGGACGGGCGTGCCACTGGTGTTGTGCAACGGCATCGGAGCCAGTCTGGAAGTGCTTGATCCGCTCGTCGAGCATTTGCATCCCGATACGACCGTGGTGCGCTTCGACGTGCCAGGCTCCGGTGGCTCACCGGATTCGCCATTGCCGTATGGGTTTCCGTACTTGGCGGCCGTGCTCGGCCGGCTGCTCAGGAAGGTTGGGCTCAACGGAGAGGTGGATGTTCTCGGTCTGTCGTGGGGTGGGGCTCTCGCTCAGCAGTTCGCGTTTCAAAATCCACGGCGTTGCAGACGATTGATCCTGGTATCCACCGGCACCGGTACGATCATGGTGCCTGGTAACCCCGCGGTGCTGGCGAAGATGCTGACGCCCCGCCGGTTCCTGGATCACGAGTACGCCGCATCGATCGCGGGCGCCATCTACGGCGGCACCGTGCGAAGCGATCCGTCGATGATCAAGCAGTTGTTCGACCGCCAATTGATGGCGGGCTCCCGGGTGGGTTACCTGCACCAACTGCTTGCCGGTTCGGTGTGGACCAGCCTGTTCGCGCTGCCGTTGATACGCCAACGGGCACTCGTCATGGCCGGACTCGACGATCCGATCGTCCCGGTGGTGAACGCGCGGATCCTGGGCAGGTTGCTCCCGCACGCAACGGTGCACCTGCACGGCGGCGGCCACGTCGACCTGATCACCAACGCCTCCGAACTGGCGCCGGTGATCGAAAACTTCCGATCCCAACCCGATTGAGAGAGCACCGATGAGTACCGCCACTACCACCGACAGTGCCGACTTCTACGCGCTGGAGGGCCTGCTCGACGCCGAGGAGCGAGAGTACCTGCACCGCGTCCGCGACTTCATGAAGTCCGAAGTAGAGCCGACCGTCAACGAGCACTGGCAACGGGGCAGCTTTCCGTTCGAGATCGTTCCGGGATTCCGACACCTGGGACTGGCGGGGCTGCCTTACCACGGATTCGGTTGTCCGGGAAGGTCATTCCTGCTCGACGGTATGGTCGCGATGGAACTCGCCCGCACGGACCCCTCGATTGCCACCTTCTCCGGCGTCCACGGCGGGCTGGCGATGGGTTCCATCTACCTGTGCGGTAGTGACGAGCAGCGGCAACGCTATCTGCCTGCCATGGCTCGCTTCGACAGCATCGGCGCGTTCGGCCTGACCGAGCCCGACGTCGGCTCGGGTGCTTCGGGCGGCCTGACGACAACGGCGAGGCGGGAAGGCGATACCTGGGTCCTCAACGGCCAGAAGAAATGGATCGGAAACGCGACATTCGGAGATCTCACGGTGATTTGGGCCAGGGATGTTGCCGACAGCCAGGTCAAGGGATTCGTCGTCGCTAACGACACACCGGGATTCTCGACGACGAAACTGGAGGACAAGATCGCGTTGCGCATCGTGCAGAATGCGGTCATCACGCTGAAAGACGTCCGCGTCGACGAGGCCGACCGGCTCGCGAACGCCAACTCGTTTCGCGACACCGCGGAGGTGTTGCGGATGACCCGCGCCGGCGTGGCGTGGATGTCGGTCGGCTGCGCACGCGGCGCGTACGAGAACGCGTTGGCGTACTCGGTGTCTCGCGAGCAGTTCGGCCGGCCGATCGCGGGCTTCCAACTCGTACAGGATCTGCTGGTGCGAATGCTCGGGAACATCACGTCGTCGTGGGCCCTGTGCGCGCGGCTGTCACAGCTGCAGGACAAAGGCTGCGCGGAGGACCGCCATTCGTCGCTGGCGAAGGCGTGGTGCACCGTGCGGATGCGCGAGACGGTGGGATTTGCCCGCGAACTCCTCGGCGGCAATGGAATTCTGTTGGAGCACAACGTCGGCCGCTTTGTCGCCGATGCCGAAGCCATCTACTCGTACGAAGGCACCAGAGAGATGAACACCCTCATCGTCGGTCGTTCCATCACCGGGGTGAGTGCTTTTGTATAGGACGACAACATGACCGACCCGATCGAGCGGATTCGACAGATCCTCGAACGCCATCATCCGTACGGGGAGTCCGACCACGCCCACCAGGTAGCCGAGGACATCGTCGCGCAGCTGAGACTGCGCAAGGAGAATGTCAACAACAGGATGCGTTATGTCAGTGCGTGGTTCGACGACGAGCTGACAGATCTCGAAGGCGCCGAATAGCCATATGTTTCACAGGTCGATCTCGGCGGTGACCCGGCCGCTCGCCGCAGCCTCATGCAGTGTCGCGTAGTCGAGCTCGTTCTGTCGGGCGTACGCCTCGGCGAACCGGGTGAGCGCGATGTCGGCCACGTCACCGCCGCCGAGGTAACCGGCGATCGCGACGCGATCACCGGCGCGGGCGTGCGCGCGGGCCAGGACGTGCGCGCAAGACTGCCCGTAGTCGGCGAGCAGTTGCGGAGTCATCGACTCCGGGGTGACCGAGCCCTTCCAATCGCGGAGTTGGCGTACGTAATAGTCGCCCTCGTGGTCGTCGGGCCCGACGCAGTGCAGCCAACCGAGCATGATGTCGCTGCTGGATTGCATCAACCGTTGACCGTCCACCACTCTCTCTGCTGAGTTGGTGTATTCGCTTGGACCCAGGCACGACTCCAGCACCGAAGGTTGGGCCTCCTTGACCTGCATCAGCAACGGATCGTTGTCATCGCGCCCCAACAGCAGTACCACCCACGCTCGCGTGCCGACGCTGCCAACGCCGACCACCTTCCTGGCACCTCCGACGTAGCGGAATCTGCCCATAAGGCCGCGACGGCTGGGATACAGGCTCTGCCGGTACTCGTCGATCAGGACACTCATCTGTTGTTCGTACCGTCGCGCCTGCGCCTCACCGACAAGCTCATCGATCGGAATGAGCAGTGGCGGATCGCTGGCCAGCTGGCGCTGCCCGTCGACAACCCGAGTCAGCTTCGACAGAGCGTCGAGATTGTCGCGCGAGCGCGCCTTGACGGCCGTGCGTTGGATCGCTTGTGCGTAAGTGCGGTTGACGCTGACCTCGAGTTCGTGGTCGATCACCGTGTGGGCGTACCACACGTCGAGTTCACCCATCTGCGCGAGCGTCCGCATGCGCTCCCGATACGCCTTCGCGCAAGCGCGTATCACCCGCTCGCGGTTCGCGCGAGTAAAGCCGTTCAGCCGCCCCACCACAGCGAGACTGGCGACCAGCCGCTTGACGTCCCACTCCCACGGGCCGGGCAACGTCTCGTCGAAGTCGTTGATGTCGAAAACAAGGCTGCGCTCGGGCGAGGCGAACAGCCCGAAGTTGGACACGTGCGCGTCGCCGCATAGCTGGACAGTGAGTCCACTGTGCGCGCTCGCCGCAAGGTCCCCTGCCATGATCTGTGCCGCGCCGCGATAGAACGCGAACGGCGACGCCAGCATTCGACCGTACCGGATCGGGATCAACTCACTGATGCGCGAACCGTTTTGCGAACTCAGCAATGTGAGCGGATCCGGCCTCGCGGGATCCGCCGTGAAGTCCGCTAGCGCCGACCTCGGAAACACCGATCGGTGCGCCCGTCCGAACTCGTGCCGCTCATTTGGGGACGCGTACACGCTCAAGTGTCACACGATCGTCAAGACACTGCGGGCAGGGTCACGCGCCAGCGGCGACCGCGTTGGCACGTGCGGAATACGCGTCCAACGCCGCGTACTGCGCCTCGTCGATTGCATCCAGCGCGAAGTCGATCGCAGCGGACGCGTAGGCCTCTGCGAGGTCGGCCTCTGCAACGACCCCGTCCGTGTCCATCTGGTCCACAGCCCTGTCGACGCGGGCGCGTGCCTCGGCCACGTGGGCCTGCCATTTGCGGCGGATCTCCCGCCAATGCGATGACGCGTCGTCACGTGCGTCATCCGCCTTAGCCTTGAGCCGATCGGACCCGGCGGCCGCCCTGCGCCGCGCGTCAGCGAGATCGCGGGCAAGCTGATCCCTGGTCGCTGTTGCGGCGGCCTTTAGTTGTTCAGATGCCGCCGTCGCCCTATCCGGGATCTGGTCGAACTCTGCGGTCACATTCGAGTAGGCCATCGAACGCTCCTTCGTCATCGGGGCGGACCGTCCGCCTCACTGAGCATCGGCGGCGTACGGCCCGAAGTCATTGTTCAGCGAGACACGATTCGCGACCCGAAGTTAGTCGCACCGATAATCAGTGCGGAAGCCGCGGTGAAGTGTGACGATGGCATTCTCCGATCCGTCGGGTGACGCCAGGACAGTCACTGTCACCCTCGGGACTGATGCAGGTCGAGGCCAGCTTGTGTTCGCCGCTACAGCATCACCGTTCTCGAGTTGTTCGCTCCGATAGTGACACCGAGCGCCGCAGGCGCAAACATGCGTCAAAGACGTCGGGAGGACGGCGAGCGACATGACACCGACCGTAGGGGCGGAGCGGACGCGAATCAGCGGCTTTGGTCGCCTCGACCTCGGTCTGCACCAGGCCAGCGATTGGTACATGTGGGGCCCGTACCTCAGCGAAAGGCAATGGGGCACAGTCCGCGAGGATTACAGCCCCGACGGGGACGCCTGGAACTATCTGCCGCACGACCATGCGCGCTCCCGCGCCTACCGCTGGGGCGAGGACGGGCTCGCGGGTTTTGTGACATCGAGCAGCGGCTGTGCGTGGCACTGGCCCTGTGGAACGGGTGTGACCCGATCCTCAAGGAGCGGTTGTTTGGGTTGACCGGCGCGGAGGCCAATCATGGCGAGGATGTCAAGGAGTACTGGTGGTACCTCGATGCCGTGCCCAGCCATGTCTGGAACAGCTGTCGCTACCACTACCCGCAGCGGGCTTACCCCTATCAACAACTACTCGATGAGAACCGGCGGCGGGGAAGGCTGGATCCCGAGTACGAGTTGCTTGACACCGGGATCTTCGACGACGACCGCTACTGGGTCGTCGACGTCCAGTATGCCAAGGCGGATCCGACCGACATCCTGATGACGATCAGCGTGACCAACGCCGGGCCGGACACCGAGCCTGCTGCACGTGCTTCCGACCATGTGGTACCGCAACACCTGGTCCTGGGACGCCGATGGAACCCGACCGATGGTCATGGCCACCTCGACCGGTAGCGTGACCGCGAACCATCCGTTCCTAGGCCGACTCGAGCTATTGCCCGGACCGGCCCCACAGGGCACTAACCCGGAGCTGCTGTTCTGTGACAACGGCACGAATCTTGAACGGCTCTACGGAGTTCCGTCCACCTCCCGATGGCCGAAGGACGGAATCAACGACCATGTCGTTACCGGAGCCGACACCGTCAATCCGGAGCGGTGCGGCACCAAGTGCGCAGCGTGGTACCGCCTGACGGTGAGGCCCGGCGAGACTGTGGATGTGCGGTTGCGCCTGCGACCGGAAGGGATGGGCCTAGATGCGGCGACCGCGCTTGGCGCGGACTTCACCCGGGTAGTGGCGCAACGCCGGGACGAGGCCGACGAGTTCTACGCCGAGCTCACGCCTCCCTCGGCATCGTCCGATGAAGCGGCGGTCATGCGACAGGCGTTCGCCGGCATGTTGTGGAACAAGCAGTTCTACAACTACGGCGTTGCCCGCTGGCTGGACGGCGACCCCAGCCAGCCGCCGCCTCCGGCGCAGCGGCGGGACGGCCGCAACGCGCGGTGGCGTAGCTTTGAGGCGTTCGACGTCATGTCGATGCCCGACACGTGGGAGTATCCGTGGTTCGCCGCCTGGGACTTGGCATTTCATTGCATCGCACTTGTGCACGTCGATCCCGCGTTCGCGAAGTATCAGCTGTCACTGTTGTGCCGCGAGTGGTTCCAGAACCCCAACGGGGCCCTGCCTGCGTACGAGTGGGACTTCAACGATGTCAACCCGCCGGTACAGGCGTGGGCTGCGCTGGAAGTCTTTGCCATCGACGGCGGGCGCGACTTCGACTTCCTCAGCCGGATCTTCGACAAGCTGTTGGTGAACTTCACCTGGTGGGTGAATCGCGAAGACGCTAACGGCTCCAACCTCTTCGAGGGTGGATTCATGGGTCTGGACAACATCGGCCCCGTCGACCGGTCGCATCTTCCTGTCCACGGACTCCTCGAGCAGTCCGATGCCACGGGCTGGATGGCGGGCTACGCACTGTCGATGGCCACCATCGCGGCGATCCTCCACGGGTCGGGCCACCGCCCCGCACTCGACCTGGTGCAGAAGTTCCTCGAGCACTTCGCCGGTATCGCGGAAGCCCTTGAGGAGGTTGGTCTTTGGGATGACGAGGACGGCTTCTTCTACGACCGCATCCTGCTGCCGGATGGCAGTGCCGTACCCGTCCGGGTGCGCTCGGCGGTCGCCATGATCCCGCTGCTGGCCGCGGCAGTTGTTAACGAGGAGGCCATCGACCGGACGCTTGCAACCGACAAGATGTTCGCCGACTACCTGCGACGCCACGGGCTGGGGGGAACCACAGAAATGGCCGATGCCGGCATCCTGCGGGGGCCGCCGGGACAGCGGCGGCTGTTAGTCGGAGTGACAGGACTGGACAGGGTCCGGCGGCTATGCCAAACCCTGCTCGATCCGGCGGAGTTCCTGTCGCCGCACGGCCTCCGTTCCCTGTCGGCCTACCATCGCGACCATCCGTACGTATTGGACGTGGAAGGTGTGCACGCGGGCATCGACTACGAGCCTGCGGAGTCGACCACGGCGATGTTCGGCGGCAACTCGAACTGGCGGGGCCCAGTGTGGTTTCCCTTGAACTATCTTGCTGCTACGGCGTTGCAGCGCTACCACGAATTCTTCGGCGACGAGCTCACGGTTGAATACCCGACTGGATCGGGAAACAAGGTCACCCTCGATGTCGTCGCAGCCGATTTCTGGGAACGTCTCGTCTCGATCTTTCTCGTCGACGACAGCGGACGACGGCCCTGCTTCGGCGGCGTACAGCGGATGCAGAACGACCCGCGATGGCGGAACAACCTGTTGTTCTACGAGTACTTCCACGGCGACAACGGGTCCGGCCTCGGCGCGTCGCACCAGACGGGGTGGACCGGGCTGGTCGCCGACGTCATCAGGCGCCGTCACCACGCCTACCCCAAAGCGTCGGAAGTCATCCAGCGGCTGGTTCAGGGAGAGGAGACGGGGTGAACGCCACCATCCTTCCGGGCCGCCCCGCCCCGCTCGGCGCGACGCCGGCCCCGCAAGGCACGAACTTCGCCGTGTCGTCCAACGGCGATGAGGTGAGGCTGTGCCTCTTCAGCGGCGACGGCAGCGAAACCCAGTTGCTGCTACCGGAGCGCGACGGCGACGTCTGGCACGGGTTCGTGCCCGGTGTGGCGCCGGGACAGGCCTACGGCTATCGGGTCAGCGGACCGTACGATCGCGGGCGCGGCGAGCGTTACAACCCTGCCAAACTCCTGCTTGACCCCTATGCGCGGGCGATCGACGGCAATGTCCGGTTCGGACCCGAATTGCTCGATTACGCAATGGATAACACCGATGCGCCCAGCCCGCTGGATTCAGCGGGCTGGATGCCCCGCAGCCTGGTCACGGCGACCGCCTCCACGCCGCTACCGCCAGGGCCGGGACATGCCCTGGCCGACATGATCCTCTACGAGGTGCACGTGCGCGGGTTCACCGCGTGCCATCCTGGCGTCCCTACGGAACTGCGAGGCACGTACGCGGGCTTGGCGCACGAGGCGGCGGTGCAACACCTCGTCGACCTTGGCATCACCGCGGTCGAACTGCTGCCAGTCCACCACAACGTGCCGGAGTCATTCCTCGTCGAGCGGGGATTGACGAACTACTGGGGCTACAACACGATCGGCTTCTTCGCTCCGCACGCGGCCTACTCCGCGGCCGTGCGGGCCGGGCGGCCAGGAGCGCAGGTCGAGGAGTTCCGCGACATGGTCGCCGCGTTGCACGCGGCGGGTCTGGAAGTGGTGCTGGACGTCGTCTTCAACCACACCGCTGAAGGGGGTGCCGGTGGCCCGACGCTGTCTCATCGCGGGCTGGACAACGCGGCCTACTACCGCCTCGAGCCGGGTGACCCCAGTCGCTACGTGGACACCACCGGATGCGGCAATTCATTGAACACCGCGGACGCGTCGACGCTGCGGATGATCATGGACTCGTTGCGCTACTGGGTGTCCGAGATGGGCGTCGACGGGTTCCGTTTTGATCTGGCGCCGACCCTCGGCCGGGAAGATGGTGCCTTCGACCCGTTTTCGGCGTTCTTTGACACCGTCGGGCAGGATCCGGTGGTGTCGCAGGTGAAGCTTATCGCGGAGCCATGGGATGTCGGCCGCATGGACAGCTATGACATCGGCCGGTTTCCGCCATTGTGGTCCGAGTGGAACGGACGTTTCCGCGACACCGTACGTGACTGGTGGCGCAGCCACGATGGTCTGCTGCCGGATTTCGCAACGCGCCTGTGCGGATCCGCCGATATCTACCACCGGCCCGACGAAGGGCGCAGGCCCAGCGCTTCGGTCAACTTCGTCACCGTCCACGATGGGTTCACCCTCAATGACCTCGTCTCCTACAACGGCAAGCACAACGAGGCGAACACGGAGAACAACCGGGATGGCACCGACGACAACCGCTCCTGGAACTGCGGAGTAGAGGGCCCGACCGGCGACACCGACGTGAATGCCCTGCGGGCGCGGCAGAAGCGGGCTTTCCTTGTGACCCTGCTGCTTTCGGCCGGTGTCCCGCTGTTGCTGGGCGGTGACGAGCTTGGCCGCACCCAGCTGGGCAACAACAATGCGTACTGCCAGGACAACGAGATCACGTGGTTTGACTGGTCGACGGCCGACAATGAGCTGTTGCAGTTCACAAAGGACCTCATCGCGTTGCGCCGTCGTCACCCGGTCTTCCGCAGGCGCCGTTACGCCACCGGCAAAGACGCCGCGGACCTGCGCTGGTTCACACCGTCGGGTACCGGGATGACGGCTGAGAACTGGGCTGATCCGAGCGCCCGAACTGTCGCGTTGTTCATCGATGGCTCAACGGATCCCGATATCGGCGTGGACGGCACGCCAATGGTCGACAACGACTTTCTCGTGTTGATCAACGCCTGGTGGGAGCCGTTTACGTTCGCGGTCCCGGCAGACCTCTCGGCGCGCCAGTGGAGCGTCGTGTGCGACACCCATGACCCCGCCAGCCGTGACGCGATCGGCCATGACGTCGTCGTTGGGTCGCGGTCGATGGTCGTCCTGCTCTCGCAGACCTGAGATCTCGCCGGCCAGCGCGCGCTTCGGATGGCGCTGAGCGTGGATACGCCGACAGTTCAGGTGTAGATCGGCACGGGTCTCCTGAATCGCGAACGGCTAGGACCTGAGTTCGGATCCGCCACGGCAGCGTCAGCCCAGATGCGCGGGTTCGGGTTTGGTCGGCACCACGATCACGGTGGGTCCGTCGGCGCCTAACGCGTTCGTGAACTCGCGCGCGAGCTTCTCGCAGCTGTCCACATTGACCGCCCGGCACCCGAATCCTGTTGCAAGAGAGGCGATGTCAAGCCCAGGCAGGTCCAGTCCAGGAACGCCGGGCGTTTCCTCGAGCACCGCGAACGACTTGAGGATCGAGTACTCCCCGTTGCGCATGACGACGAACACGACCGGTAACCGGTGTTGGGCCGCCGTGTACAGCGCCTGCACCGAGTACTGGCATGAACCGTCGCCGATGGTCGCCACCACAGTGCGCTTGACTCCACGGGCGCGATCTCCCAGCGCAAGGCCGACTGCGGCAGGAAGTCCCCAACCGATTCCGCCACTGGCGGTCGCGAAGAAGGAAGCCGGGCGTGTGGTGGGTATCCAGCGCAGTTGTTGGGCCATGGTCGATGTGGACTCGGTGACCAACGGCGATTCAGCGGGCTTCACCGACGCCAGGGTCGACCACACCGCATCAGGGGCGAGCGGCGCGGAGGCTGACAGGTCGACGGCGGGTTTATTGCCTGGTGCGGCAGTCACTTTCCGATCACTGTGATCGTCGACCATGTCGACGAGTTGCTCCAGTGCCAACAGCGAGTCGCCCAGCACGCTGTCGCCGACCGGTGCCGCCCCGGCCAGCGCCGGATCGTTAGTGATCTGCAGCAGATCCGTACCCTCGGGCAGATATTCGCCTGCCACATACGGGTAGTAGCGGAAGACCTGTGCCCCGATGACGATCGCCAGGTCGTGACCGCGCAGGACCTGTGCTGCACCGGCGACCGTCATCGGCAGGGGACCTTGATAGAGACGGTGGTCCTCGGGAAACGACACCCTGTCCGGAAGCGGGCCGGCGTACACGGGCGCCCCAACCTTCTCTGCGAACGCCACACCGATGTCCCACGCGCCGCTGCGATCAACCTCGGGACCGTAGACCAGCATGGGGCGCTGCGCACGGTTGATGCGGTCGGCGAAGCCGCGGAGGCGATCCGTATCCGGGCTGACGCGGTGACTGACCGTTCTCAACGCGGCCGGACCCAGCGCCGGCTGATCCCAGTCGTCGAGCGGGATGGACACGAACACCGGACCCGCTGGCGGCTGGAGGGCAATCGCGTAGGCCCGCATGATCGCCGCAGGAACGTCCTGTGCGCGCGCGGGTTCAGTATGCCCCACTGCGATAAGACTGCCCATCGCGTTGCCGATGCCTGCTCCGGTGTGCACGTTCACCAGTGCCGGCTTGCCGGTCGACTGAGCGAACCCGTCGGCCATGGCCATCACCGACGCCTCCTGCAGCCCGAGCACGTAGCTGAAGTCGTCAGGGAAATTCTTCAGGAATGTCTCCTCGGTGGATCCGGGGTTACCGAAGATCGTCGTGAGCCCGAGCGAGCGCAGCAGGTCATAAGTCGTTTCGCGGACAGTTCTCTGGGTGGACATTTCCTGTGAATTCCCTTCGCGCGGTTGGATATTGTTATTCGCGTCCCACAGGTGCACTGCGTCCACCCTCGTGCGCGGGCACGGCGCAGTCGATGTGATGGGCGACAACATCGAAGGCTGGTGGCTGTACGAGACGACAACCGTCGCGCTTTTGTTCCCCCGCACATCAACGGTGTCTGCCCAGAACGCGACCCTGCAAGGCATAGTTTCTGTAGCCCATTCTGGGCGATCCGCTGGAGGAGACGATATGAACGGTCCCGCGCCGGCCTTCGAATGGCCGGCCTTGGCAGTGGACGAATGGACGGCGACCCGCGAAACGCTGCATATGTGGCTTCAGATCGTCGGCAAGATTCGGATGGTCCACATGCCTTTGATAAACCACTGGTGGCAGGTGTCGTTGTACGTGAGTCCCCGGGGGCTGACGACCGGCGCGGTTCCCTACCGGAATTCGGTGTTCGACATGGAGTTCGACTTCGTCAATCACATACTTGCGATCCGGAAGAGTGACGGCCGCCAGGAGGCGGTTCCATTGGCGGCGAAACCTGTCGCCGAATTCTACGAAGCGACCCTGCGGGCGCTCGACAAACTGGGCATCGAAACGCGCATCGCAGCCACGCCCAACGAGGTGGACCCCGCTGTCCCGTTCGCCAAGGACTACCAGCACGCCGACTACGATCCCGATGCGGTACTGGCCTTCTGGCAGCAACTGGTTGCCGCCCACCGCGTCATGACCAACTTTCGAGGGGCATTCATCGGCAAGGTGAGTCCTGTCCAATTCTTCTGGGGTGCTATGGATTTGGCATGCACACGCTTTTCCGGCCGAACCGCTCCCGTGCATCCCGGAGGCGCGCCCAACTGCCCGGACTGGGTGATGGTCGAGGGATACTCGCGAGAGCTCAGCAGTGCCGGCTTCTGGCCAGGAGGCGGAAAGGAGGGCGCGTTCTACTCCTACGCATACCCCGCTCCGGAGGGTTACTCGGCCCGCCGCGTTGAACCGAACACCGCCTACTACAGCGACGAGCACGGGGAATTCCTGCTGCCTTACGAGGCGGTGCGTACCGCAGATGACCCCGACCGCGATCTCACCCGGTTCTTGCAGACAACCTACGAGGCCGCCGCCGAACTCGGCAATTGGGACCGCAGCGCGCTTGAATGCGACCCGGACCGGCTGTCGGCTTTCCATGCGCAGAAACATCGCTGAGCGTTCGTAAGCCTGTGCTCGCAACCACGCCCTGATAGCGGATCCTCACCCCGCGCCGGTTTGTCTCCCGGCGACAACACCTTGTCCAAAGATGGTCGCGACGCGACATCGTTGAGCTGGGGTTTTCGGTCGTAGATTCATGCCACGAATTCAGCGACGAGTTCCCACCCCACAACAAATCGAACGGTTCCGCCCCGCGGAGAAGGTGAGTGAAGCCATGTTGTTCCCGATCATCCTGTTCCTGATGACCCTGTCCCCCCTGGTGATCCCGGTCGGCGTCACCCTGTTCGACGTCTACGACAACTGGCGGCGCCGCCGCTCCTTGCGGCTGCCCGCAGGCGTGGTTCCGGTGGCCGCGTAGCAGCTCGTCTTCAGCGACCGTGACGCTCCGCGTCACGGTCGCTGCGTGTCGCGGACGATATCTGCGATCGCGCGAAGCTGGCCGACGTCCGAGCTCGTCGGGATGAGATGGATCTCGTCGGTGCCGATGTCGTCGAACTTGCGCAATACGCTTACCAATTCGTCCTCGTTACCCGCCCAGCCTGTGCCGGGTGCGATGGCGTCGACGTAGTGGGCCGGTATCCAGTTCATGTAGTGGCGCAGGTGCCGGTGGACCTGTGCACGGGCTTCGTCGCCGTCGCCCAGTGCGAACCAGAACGACGTGGCGAGAAGCGGTTTGGGCTTGCCGGCCTGTGCCCACGCCTCGCGTGCGACGTCGTACAGCTCGTTCTGCTTGGCGGGGTCGAGGTCCAGCGTGGTGCCGGCCAGCCCGTCGGCCCACGCGGCCGCGCTGCGCACCGTCTTGGGCCCCATGGTGCCGACCAGCAGTGGCAGGCCGCCCTCCTGCAGCGGGGCTGGTCCGACCGGGACGACGGACTCGGTCACCTTCTCGCCGGCCCACACCCGCTTCATCACGCCTACCCGCTGCGCCATCGCGCGCATGGTCTGGGTCGCGGGATCGGCACCCACCGCCCGGTAGTCTTCGTGGCGCCCGCCAACACCGAGCCCGACGGTCAGCCGGCCGCCGCTGAGCATGTCGCCGGTGGCCAATGACTTCGCCAGCAGCACGGGGTCGTGCAGCTGCGGCACCACCACGGTGGTCATCAACCGCACCCGATCGGTCCACGCCGCCAGCGCGCCGAGCAGCGTCATGGCCTCGGGATTGTCGAATGCGATCCGCTCCCCCCAGCACAGCGACGAGAACGGTCCGTCGTCGATGGCGGTGGCCCATGCCTTCAGCGTGGCCGCGTCGAGGTCCGGTTCCATCACCGGCATCGTCATCCCTATCCGCACGACGGCGATTCTGGCACGCCGGTGTTCCCGGACCGCTGGCAGCATGAAGCCATGGCGATCACCAACACCTCCGTCGCGCACATCCGACTCACCGTCACCGAGATCGAGCGATCGCGGAAGTTCTACGAGAGCGTCTTCGGCTGGCCAGTCAACCTCGAGGTGCCCGACGATGCAGATGAAGCGACGCGTGAACGGCTGGCGTTTCTGTTCGACGGCGTTATCTACAACGTCGGCGACTTACGGGTGGCGCTGCGCCCCGTCGCCACCGACAGGTTCGACGAGGATCGCACCGGCCTCGACCACCTCGCGTTCCGTCTCGGCAGTAAATCCGAACTCGATGATGCGGCAGAGCATCTCGATTCGCTCGGTATCGCCCACGAACCCATCAAGGACATCGGCGTGATGTTCATCATGGAGTTCCGCGACCCGGACAACATCGCGCTCGAGCTCATCGCACCCAAGTAAGCGGTTTCGGCGTGATTAGTTGCGCTCAGCGCTACCAATCACGCCGAAATCGCTAGGTAAGGACCTTCATGATGTCGGCGACGGACCCGGCCCTGATCGATTTGAAGCCCGTGCCTGCCCATACATTGGTGCCGTGCGGGTCGCCCGCCTGCACCGACGCGCGTCGCAGCGGCCCGGTCAGATAGTGGACCTCGGGGTATCCGAACGGTGCCTGCGCCTCGTGGTCGTCGATGAAGCGGTTGCGTAGCCCACGGGCGTAGCGCCCCGAAAAAGATTTCGTCACAACGGTTTCGGTGAACTCCGGGTCCTGCAGCGCCGCCCGGTGGACCGGACTGCTGCCCGCCTCGTCGGCGAGCAGGAAGGCGGTGCCGAGTTGAGCAGCGACCGCACCGGCCCGGATCACCTGGTTCACGTCGTCGGCGGTCACCAGGCCGCCTGCCGCGATGACCGGGACGCTGACCCGGGCTAGGACAGCGGCGAGCAGCTGGTCCAGTGGTTGCGGGTTGGGGTCGGCGACCGGGTCGAAGGTGCCGCGGTGCCCGCCCGCCGACGGCCCCTGCACGGCGATGACATCCACACCACAGTCCGCCGCGGCGTCCGCTTCGTACACCGACGTCACGGTGCCGACGGTGGTGATGCCGGCGTCCCGCAGCCGCTCGCGTTCGGCCGCACTCGGCAGGCCAAAGGTGAACGACGCCACCTCGGGCCGCAGATCGAGCAACACGTCGATCTTGGCCGGCCAGGCGTCGTCGTTGTAGACCGGGTCACCGAGTTCTGCGCCATAGCGCTCCGCATCGGGCGCCAGCGCCGCGGAGTACTTCTCGATCGCCTCCGCAGTGGCGGCGCTGGGTTGCGGCGCGAACAGATTGGCACCGAGCGGGCCCGTGGTCAGTCTGCGTGCCGCGACGAGGCGCTCGGCGAGCGCGTCGGCGGTCAGGTAGCCGGCCGCAATGAATCCCAGTCCGCCCGCGTTCGTACCGGCGGCGGCGAGTTCGGGCGTCGACGGACCGCCTGCCATCGGTGCGACGACCACGGGAACCGCAAGGCCGCGGACATCAAAACCGTTCGGCATCATCGCCCCCCATCGGTTCAATGGGTCATTCGTACCACGCGAACCTGGACAGCCGGCGCCCTCACCTGACCGCCTTGGCCCACAACAGGACGTCCTGCGGCTCGGGGCCGATGTTCGGGAAGACGGTGTGGCGCACGAGTCTGCCCTCGAACGAGAGGCCCGCCCGTTGCAGCACGCGCGCCGACCGGGTGTTGTCGACATGGCAGATCGCAGAGATCCGGTACACCCTCGGATCGCTTTCCATCTCGGCGAGCAAGAGCTCTACCACCTCAGGCATGAGCCGCCGGCCCCACCACCGGTGGCCCAGGCAGTAGCCGAAGTCCATGCTGTGGACCTGCACCGGCCGGAACCCGCACGTGCCGACGATCTCGCCGGTTTCGCGCAGTTCGATGAGCCAGCTGCGCTCGCCTCCGACATTGAACAGCTCGGAGATCACCCGTCGGGTCTCGTCGACGTTTGGATGCGGTGTCCACGACATGTAGCGGGTGACCTCGGGGTCAGATGCGACGGAGGCAAACAGTTCGTCGGCGTCCTCGAGCCTGGGCGCGCGCAGTGTGACTCGCTGTCCGGTAAGCACCCTGACGTCCGCCATGCCCTCATCCTGCACCTTTGTCGCTGTTCCAGCGAAAGTGGTTGACTGGCAACACATGAGCATCAATTTCAACCACACCATTGTGGCCGCAAAGGACAAGGAACAGTCCGCGACCTGGCTGACCGAGCTGTTCGACCTGCCGAGTCCGGCTCCGTTCGGCCACTTTCTGACAGTCACCGTCGCCAACGACGTCAGCTTGGACTACGCCGAGGTTCCCGACGGTGAGGAGATCCGTCCGCAGCATTACGCGTTTCTGGTGGCCGAGGACGAGTTCGACTCCATCTACGGCAAGATCCACGATCGAGGCCTCGACCACTGGGCCGATCCGCGTCGCAGTCGCCCGGGCGAGATCAACCACAACGACGGTGGCCGCGGCGTCTACTTCCAGGACCCCGCAGGCCACTACATGGAGATCCTCACCCGGCCGTATGGGTCGGGCAACTGAGTCGCGACTCGAGCACAGCGACCCCGTCGCCGGAAAGCCGTGGCAACGCCTTCGGGCGGTTGCCGAGCACTGAGACGAGTTCGGCCGCACGGCCCTCGACCACGGGACCGCGCCCACCGTGGTGCCACCCGACATCGGTCGCCCGCAACCGCAGGCCCCTCGAGTTGCGGAATGCAGGCACGAAGGGATTGGGCACAGCCACTTGGGTATTCAGCACGGCGACCAAGGCATCCGCCGATATCGCGGGCTTCCGGTCGAGCGCATACACGATGTCGAGTTAGTGTGTGACGTGGTCGCCCAGGTGTAGGCGCGGCGGAAAGTAGCGACCCAACCCCCGGGGTTCGTGGCTGCGCCGCTCGAAGTCGTCGAGCAGTTCGGCGGGCCTGCGCACGGCCGCCAGCGCCCTCGCCAGCTCGACGTTCGCGGCGTCGAACGAGCCGCGGTGGCGCACCATCGCGCGCATGACGGAGCCCAGCGGCGCGCTGAGCCCGACCACCAGATGGGCGAGCAGCTCGTGGTTGGTCCAGCGCTCACACAGGCTGGGGCGCGCCCAGTCGTCGGCGCTGAAGCCCTGCGCGAGGGCCAGGAATCTCTGGTCGTTTTCCTGCAGAAGGTCACGCACGGACATCGAGATGCTCTCGCAGAAAGGCGGTCTGGTCGGCGAGCGCCTGCTGGACCAACGGCGGATGGTAGATCTCGAAATGGTCGGAGTCGTAGTGGCGGGCGACGCCGCGGGGCGCCCGCCGGGCCGCCAGCTCGACGTACTTCGGGTCGATGAGGTTCTCGCGGTCGCACACACACACCAGTAGCGGCGCGGCGATGTTTCGGGCGCGCCGAAGTGCCGATGTCACCACCAACCCGACGGCGTCGGCGGCGGCGACCCGGTTATCGAATTGCTCGCCGGGCGGAACCGTCGAATTCCATCCGGCTTCGGCGCCTGCGACGGTGACCACGGCGACGCTGCCCGGCGGGCCGACGATCGGCACGTAGCGCCGCCCCCGGCGCAACAGTGCCCGCAGCCCATCCTCGGCGATCATGGGAGCGAGCCGCAGCGGCGCCGCCACACCGAGCGTGCGCGCAGCGGCCGGGCCGTGCACGACAGGGCATTGAACGACCGCGGCCGCGACATCTTTACGGGCCGCGGCCACCCGCAGCACGTGCATTCCGCCGAGGCTGGTGCCCCACAGGCCGACCCTGGTTGCGTCGATCTCCGGTCGCGACATCGCCAACGCCAACGCCGCCGCCACGTCGGCGCGTTGCTTGCGCAACGAAATGTGTTGCCGCGGTTCACCGTCGGAGGCGCCGGTATAGCGGTAGTCGAAGGCCAGCGTCGCGATGCCCGCTGCGGCGAAGTGCTGCTCGTATTGCGGGAGCATCATGTCGTGCGTCGCACCGAAGCCGTGCACCAGCACCACGGCGGGATGCGGCCCCGCGCCGGGCGGCAGCGTCAGCCAGGCCGAGCAGCTTGTGCCGTCGGAACGAAAGTCGACCCGCTGGGTCGGGAGCGTCACGGGCATACCGATCTCCTTACAGGTACGATGTACGTATAGCTACCCTGCTTTACGTACGCTGTACTTGTCAAGCGCGATGAGCGCTTGCGCGAAGAGCGAAAGGCCGAGCGGTCATGCGGGCACGGTTCACGACCGACGAGATCGCCGCCGCCGCGCTGCGCATCGTCGACGCGTCAGGCGTCGGCGCGTTGAGCATGCGGTCTCTGGCGGCGGCGTTGAAGACCGGGCCGATGACGCTCTACAACTACGTCGCCGACAAAGAGGGCCTCGAGGAGCTTGTGGTGGCAGCGATCGTCGCGAAGGTGCAACTGCCCGAACCGACCGACGACTGGCAGCAGGATGCGTACGCGATCGCCACCGCGATGTGGCAGGGCGTGCGCGCGCATCCGGCGGCCATTCCGCTTGTGCTGATCCGCAGGATGTCGTCGGCGACCGGTTTCGCCGCAGCAGACGCACTCATCGCCGCGCTGAACCGCGCCGGCCTCGACGACCGCGACCGGCTCGCCGCCTTCCACGCGCTACTGGGGCTCGTCACCGGTGCTGCGCAGGCCGATCTGGCGGGTCCTATGGCCGCCGCGCGAATCGGAGCGGTAGCCGGTTCGGAGTATCCGCACGTCGGGGCCTTGTCCGAGGTCGCGGTGGCAACGTCGGTCGAGGACGACTTCGACACGGGCCTGCGCATGCTGCTCGACGGCATCGCGACGCGCTCGCGGCCCCGGCGAGGGCGCCGGCATTAGTGCCCGCGGTTTTCCTCTTGCGTGCGGTAGTCCCCCGCCATTCCCGCCACGTGTCCGGGTAGCTCGCCCGATGCGACGTCGGCCAGGCTGGTCTCCTCCAGCACCGATCGCATGCTCGCCCGCAGCGCGCGCCACACGTCGGTCAGCGCGGCGGTCGGTCCGGAGTACGGCAGGTCGCCGAGCCCGATGTCGCGCACGCTGGTCAGCGGGCCGTCGATACACCGCAGCACGTCGGCGATGCTGATCTCGGCGGCCGGCCGGGCGAGCTCGTAGCCACCCTCACGGCCGCGTCGGCTGCGGACCAGCCGGTCGGTGCGCAGATCGGAGAGGATGTCGACCAGAAACTGCGGCGGGATGCCCTGCGCCTTGGCCAGGTCGTCGGTCTTGACCACCGCGCCCTCGCCCGCCGCGGCCAGCTGGATCATGGCCCTGACGGCGTACTCCGCCTTGGCCGACATCCGCATGCCGGGAATTCTGCCATCGACATGGGTGCGAACCCGGCAAGCGTGCAGCACCATCGACATATGACCACCCGCGTCGCCTGCGCCCAGATCCCGCTGTCCATCGGGGACACCGCGGGAAACCGCACCACAATCAAGGCCGCGATCCAGGCGATTGTGTCCCGCGGCGGGCAGATCGTCGTGCTGCCCGAGCTGGCGTCCTCGGGGTATGTGTTCGCCGACCGCGCCGAACTCGCCTCGCTGGCCGAGACGCGCGATGGCCCGGCCATCACCGAGTGGGCCAACCTCGCGGAGTCGTTCGGGCTCACCATCGTCGCCGGATTCGCGGAGGCGGCCGGTGAAGCGATCTACAACAGCGCGGCCGTCGTCGACCCGAGCGGTCTGCGCGGCGTCTACCGGAAGGCACACCTCTGGGACAGCGAGAACGCCGTATTCGACCGCGGCGACGATCTGCCGCTGGTGGTGGACACCGCCCATGGCCGCATCGGCGTGATGATCTGCTACGACGTCGAGTTTCCCGAGTGGGTTCGCGCGGTGGCGCTGGCCGGTGCGGATCTGCTGTGCGCGCCGGTGAACTGGCCGCTGCTACCGCGGCCGGAGGGTGAGCGGCCGACGGAGATGGTGCGGGCGCTGGCAGGTGCGGGAATGAACCGGATGCCGATCGCGGTGTGCGACCGCGTGGGTACCGAGCGCGGTCAGGACTGGATCGGCGGCAGCGTCATCATCGACGCCGACGGCTACCCGGTCGCGATCGCCGAGTTCGGCAAGCCGGGGATCATCACCGCCGAATTGGACCTCACCGAGTCGCGGGTGAAGCGGATCAATGCGAACAACGACGTGCACGGCGACCGTCGCGTCGATCTCTACCGCCGCACCGCGCTACTGGACTGACGGCGGTGCAGCCGTCATCGCCAGCACCGATTCGGGCACCGGGATGCCCGGCCGCAGATCGGGGGCGGGTAGCGGTGCGCCGTAGGTGACCGACATCGGCACGACACCCGCCCATGCGTCGCCCGCGATGTCCTCGTCGGGGTCGTCGGGCCAGCCGCCGCTGATCTTCAGCGACCAGTTGTGCTCGCCGATCGGCAGCCGCAGCGGCAGCGTCGCCGCAAGCTCCTTGCTGGTGCTGGGCCGCAATTCGGCGCTGCGGCCGGGGATGAACGCTTCGGTCAGCCGCTCGAGGTATCGGACCTTGTCGGCGTCCGGCACCGGCTCGAAGACACCGAAGACGACGGCACTGCGGTAGCGGAACGACGACTCGAATCCACTGCGCGCCACCACGACTCCGTCCAACCCGGTGACCGAGACGGCGGCGGAGGCGCCGCCTGCGAGCGCACGCATCCACGGCGAACCCGTCGAGCCGTGGATGACCAACTCGTTGTCGACCCTGGCGAACCCGGTCGGGAAGATCACCGGATGGCCATCGCGGACGAGCGCGACCGTCGCCAGCGGTGTGCTGTCGAGAAGCTCGTCGAGCTGGTCGCGTGACGTGCTCTGCTTCTCGCCGAGCCGGCTGACTTGCGTCGAAGGCTGTGTCATCTTGATCGCCCGCCCGGTTCAGTCCGGGATGCCTGAGCCGTCGGCCACCACGACGGCGAACAGGTCCGCTATCGCGGCCAGGCTCGCGGAGTGGATCACCGCCGCAGGCACCGACGGGCCATCCACGCCCGGCAGCGCGCGGGTCGCGGTGGCGGCGGCCACCACCGTCGGCGCGTAGCCGAGGTTGAACGCCCCACGCGCCGTCGAGTTCACGCACATGTGCGTCATGAAACCGGCGAGGACGAGGTTCGAGGAGTTCGTGGCCTTGAGTCGCTCTTCGAGGTCGGTCTGCACGAACGAATTGGGGTATTGCTTGACGACCACCGGCTCGCCTTCGCGCGGGGCGACGCGCGCGACGATCGCGCCGCTCTCCCCCTCGATGTCGTAGAGCGATCCCGGGCCGTCGGAGTGCTGGATGTGGATGACCGGGATGCCTGCGGTTCGGGCCCGGTCGAGGAGTGCGGCCGCCTCGTCAAGCGCCGGCTGCACCCCGTCGAGCTCCATCACGCCGCGGGTGTAGGTGTTCTGGCAGTCGATCATGATGAGCGTCGACTCGGCCAGGCTGACCGGCGATAGGGGCAGGTCGGCCAGGGCGCGCAGGGTCTGGGGTTCTGACACGCCGCCGAGCGTATGCCGTCAGGCCAGGGTCAGCACGGGAACCGGAGACTCAACGGGCACTCTGCCCAAGCTGGGGCCGATCGCTAGGGAGTGCCGTTGATCCCGGGGTGCTGACCTGGCGGGACATTCGGTGCTCCGGGCGCCGTCACGCCCGGGGTGAATAGGTTGCCGCCGGTCGGGCTGACGCCCTTCTCGGTCGGGGACGGCGGCGTGGCGCTCGACGACGATGTCGTCGTCGTGGTGGTCGTCGTCGAGTACGGCGCCTGCTGGCCGCTCTTGCCGCAGCCCGTGGCCAAGCCGCCTACCGCGATCAATGCGGCGACACTGGCGAGCGCTGTCCTAGGACGATTGATTCGGCCGGTAGTCACAGTTTCATCCCATTCATCTCGAGCAGCCGTGGAAGTGGATCAATTGTTGCGGTGGACGCCGGGCGGCTCGGTGGGCGCGGGCGGAGCCAGAATCTGAGGCGAGAACAAGTTGCCGCCGGTGGGATTGATGCCCTTCTCCGTCGGGGACGGCGGCGCGGCGCTCGATGGCGGCGGCGTAGTCGTTGTAGTCGTGATGGTGGTCGTAGTCGTGGACGGCGCCTGCCCTCCATTGTTGCCACAACCCGCTATGAATGCGCCCATCACGATCAGGGCCCCACCACCGGCTGCGGCGACCAGGCGACGAGTAAACAAGTTCGAACTCATGATGTAGATCCTGTCCGTGGACGGTTTTGGTCGCAGCCACAAATCCGCTGCGCGCAGTTCATCGCGGGCATCCCGGGTGCAAACACTCATTTCTGGGATGCTCAACCCACACTAGGTAACAGCTGTGACCGCTCACTAGTTAAACTGTTGCATTCAGAGGTAATTCGCAGCCAACGCATAGGCTGTTCAGAGGTTGGGTCAGGCCGCCGCGTCCGGGGCGTCGCGGTGGGCCTCCAGAAGTCGCAGCCACACTTCGCTGATGGTCGGAAAACAGGGCACGGCATGCCAGAGCCGATCGACGGGTACCTGCGCCGCGACCGCGATTGTCGCCGAGTGCAGCAGTTCGGCGACCCCGGGCCCGACGAATGACGCACCCACCACGGTGCCCCTGTCGAGATCGATGACGAGGCGGGCCTGCCCGGTATAGCCGTCCGCGAAGAAGTTCGCCCCCGGTACGGATTCTCCGATGTTGACGTCAACGGTCTTGATCCGGTAGCCCATCTGCCTGGCGACCTCCGTGGTCAAGCCAACCGATCCGGCCTCGGGGTCGGTGAAGAAGGCCTGAGGTATCGCGTAGGTGTCTGCCGTCGCGACGTGGGCACCCCACGGTGTGGTGTCCAGCGCCCGTCCTTCTGCGCGTGCACCGATAGCACTGCCGGCGATCCTGGCTTGGTACTTGCCCTGGTGCGTGAGAAGCGCGCGGTGGTTGGCGTCGCCGAGGGCGTACAGCCATGTGCCGTCGACGTGGCGGACAACACAGGAGTCGTCGACGTCGAGCCAGGAACCCGGAGTCAATCCGACTGTCTCCAGCCCGATGTCGGTGGTGTTGGGGGCCCTGCCGGTGGCAAAGAGGATTTCATCCACGGTGATGTGCTCACCGCTGTCGAGGGTGACGCTGACCGCATCACCGTGTTGGCGGCGTTTCATCTGGGTGACAGTGACACCGGTGCGTACATCAACCCCAAACTCGGAGAGGCCGCGGGCGACGAACTCGCCGACGAACGGTTCCATCTTCGGCAGCAGGCGGTGCCCGCGTGCCAGCAAGCTCACCTGCGAACCCAGACCCTGCCAGGCGGTGGCCATCTCCACGCCAACACCACCGCCACCCACGACGGCCAATCGCGCTGGCACCGCGCTGCTGTCCGTGGCCCGACGGTTCGTCCACGGCCTCGCCTCGGCGACGCCGGGAATATCGGGTACGACGGCCGTGCTGCCGGTACAGATCGCGACCGCGTGCCGGGCCATGATCGTACGGAGGCGATTGTCGGCGGTGGCGATGGCAATTCTGCGCGGGCCCGCGAGGCGGGCGTGGCCACGGATGACATCGACACCCATCGCGGCGACCGTGTCGGACTGGCCACCATCGTTCCAGTTGGTCACATAGCGATCGCGCCGGCCGAACACCCCGGCTGTGGCAATGGGATTGCCGATTGCTTCGCGCGCGCCGTCGATTCGGCGGGCATCGGCGATCGCCAGGACAGGCCGCAGTAGCGATTTGCTTGGCACACAACCCCAATACGAGCATTCACCGCCGACGAGCTCGCGTTCGACGAGGGCCGCCGAAAGCCCGGCTGCCCGGGTGCGCGCCGCGACCGTTTGTCCGACGGGGCCACCCCCCAAAACGATCACGTCGTAAACATCGTGGCCACGGCTGTAAGCGTCTGGTGTCTGCGCAACGGATGGCGTGGTCATTGTTCGAGTCCCTTCTCGTAGAACGCTCAACCGCGGCGTCGAATGCGGCACCGCCTACGCCGATACCGCGGTGGCCCCGGTAGCACACCACCCACGCGTCGCGATGGGCGCCGCACGCTACTGGGCGGCTTGACCCAATATTCTGGGTCATCTGACCCAGACTTGTCCAGGGGTCGCGCTGAATGAATGCTGTGAATCTTGCGCGGCTGACCATCCGATACCGGGGTGGGTTATGGCTTACCGCTTGCTCTTCGGCCGAGACGCCGAACGGGATGTGTGTGTGCCATGCGCGCCGGGCGGAACGAGGCGACGTAGGCGACAGCAGCGTTGACCAAGGCGCGCAGCGGTTCTTCGGACCCAGTCGCATGGGCAAGCATGGTTCCACCCTGGTGAGCAGCGACCAGTGCGACGGCGAGGTGACGCGGGTCGGCATCTTCAGCGAGCTCGCCGCGACGGCGCATTGCCGTCAGTCCGTCCTGGAACAGCTGCAGCCACCGGTCGTATCCGGCGGCCAGGTCATCGAGGATGCCTTCGTCGGCCTCGAGGAGCTCACCGACGAGCGAACCGTAGACGCATCCGCCACGCAGGTACACCGCCGGGGCATCGGCGATACATGCGTCAGCCCACGCCTGGAGCGCCTGCATGCTGTCGAGGTGACCGAGTTGCGGACTCGTGTGAAAGGCGATCACGTCGTTGGTACGGAACGCGATGACCTGGCGGGTGAGGTCCCGCTTGTCCTCGAAATAGTGCGAAAGCTGTGATCCGCTTACCTTCACAGCGGTACGCACATCTTCGAGGCTGGTTCCGCTGACCCCTCGCTCGAACACCAGCTCGGCGGCGTTGCCGACGATGCGCGCCCGCGTCTCCAGTCCCTTGCGGGTGAATCGCGGCTCTGTCTCTGCCTTTGTGGTACCGGCGTCACGCGTGCGCCGATCACGGGGTCGGCGCGGCTTACGGGCTATCCGTTCGGCAGGGTCAGCGGCGAAGCTCCGCAGATAATTGACCACGAATCGCAATGCGTCGGCCAGCGGCCATTCCTGGCGGTAGGCGAAGGTCAGCGTGCCCGCGCCCTGATGCCCTCCGACGACGACAAACGCCAACTGGCGCGGGTCGACCGAAGTCACCAGCACGCCACGGTCTTTCATCCGCTGCATCGACCGCTCGAGTAGGTCTACCCAACGCCAGTAGCCATCGGCGAGGGTTTCCCGAGTGGCGTCGTCGGATTTCGCGAGCTGACCGGCCAGCGTGTGATAGGTGGGCGTCTTGGTGTAGCCGATCTGGCGCAGATAACGCATATTCTGTTCGATCCAACGCTCGAAGTCGTCGAATGTATCCAGGCCACCCAGCGACGGCTGGCGGTGAAAGTCCAGTACCACCTCGATCTGGCGATCCAGGACTGCTCGGATCAACGCCGGCTTGTCGGCAAAGTAATGGGTGAGTTGCGAGCCGCTGACCGAGGCTTCCTGCCGCACCCTTTCCATGTTGAATCCGGAGAGCCCCTGAGACAAAAGCACCTGTGCGGCGGACCGCAGAATGCGCTCGCGGGTGGCCCGTCCCTTGGCGGTGAGTCCCTGTACTTCAGGCGAGTCTGCAGCTGCTGCCATTTGCCAGCAACGATACCCCGCCCTCCGGCAATTTGGGACGAGCAACCCAATGCGGTGCCCCGCTAGCTGCCGGACGTGACCGTCAGCACCGGCGCGGCCAGTTCGGGTCGGCACACCACCAGGTCGGGGAGCAAGACATCGGCCTGGTTGTAGACCAGCGGCGACCCGTCTATGCGCGACGTGTGCAGCCCGGCTGCGCGCGCGACCGCCACCGGCGCGGCGGAGTCCCATTCGTACTGGCCGCCGGCGTGCACATAGACGTCGGCGCGGCCTTGCACGACCGCGGCGACCTTGGCTCCTGCCGATCCCATTTCGACCAGTGTGCCGTTCAGCGCGTTGCGGACCGCGAGCGCAATGGCCGGAGGCCTGGTGCGCGACACGATGATTCGCGGCGCGGGAGGGGCGGGCGGGGGCGGTGCAACCGTCGGGGTCGCGAGTGTCACGCCTCGTGCGGGAAGGGCCACCGCGCCCGCGACGAGGTCGCCGTTCTGCCACAGCGCGACGTGCACGGCCCAGTCGTCGCGACCGAGTTCGGAGTACTCACGGGTGCCGTCCAGCGGGTCGACGATCCACACTCGCTCGGCGGTGAGCCGGGCCGGGTTGTCGACGCCCTCTTCGGACAGCACGACGTCGCCGGGGCGCTCGTCGGCGAGCTCCTTCATCAGGAAGTCGTGGGACCGCTTGTCCCCCTCCGCCTTTCGTTCATCGGCGCTAGCGTCGGCAAGCTCCTCGCGCAGCGCCAGCAGCAACTCCCCCGCACGTTCTGCGGCGCGGGAGGCCACCAGGTGGTCGCTCACCGACGGGTTTCCAGCATTTCGATGACCATGTCGGCCAGGTCGTCCGTCGAGCGGTCGGGGGTGAGCCTCAGATCGGGCTTCTTCGGCCGCTGGTACGGGCTGTCGATTCCGGTGAAGTGGGTGATCTCACCTGCTCGGGCCTTGGCGTACAGGCCCTTTGGGTCACGACGCTCGCAGTCCTCGAGCGGAGTGTCGCAGAACACCTCGAAGAAGTCGAGGCCCGCTTCGGTGGTGACCCGGCGCGCCAAGGCGCGGTGCTCATCGAGCGGGCTGATCGCGGGCACGAGCACGACCTGACCGGAGTCGGCGAGAATGGCGGCGATGTGAGCCAGCCTGCGCTGGTTCTCGGCGCGATCGCCCATCGAGAACCCCAGATCGGCGTTCAGGCCGTGGCGCAGGTTGTCGCCATCGAGAACGTATGCGGGCACGCCTTTTTCGAGCAGTTTCTGTTCGACGAGCATCGCCACCGACGACTTTCCCGATCCCGACAGGCCGGTGAACCACACCGTACGGCCCTTCGACAGCCGGTCCTCTGCGGTGCACAGCGATTCGTGACGGACGGTGTTGGGACTCGCCGTGCGCGCGGTGACGAACGGCAGGATCATGCCCGCCGCTACGGTGCCGTTGGTGTTCGGGTCGATCAGGATGAACGAGCCAGTGGCCGCGTTGCGGCTGTACTCGTCGAGCAGCAACGGCACCTGCGTGCGCAGCGAGATCCGGCCCAGCTCATTGAGTTTGAGCGCAGTGGCCGTCTTGTCGCGATGCAGCGTGTTGACGTCGAGGCGGTAGTCGAGCGCGGTCACCTTGACCCGCGTGGTGCGCGTCGTGTGCTTGATCACGTACTCGCGGCCCGGTTCGAGCGAGGTTTCGTCGGCCATCCAGCAGACGGTGGCGTCGAAGTCCTGCGCCACCCGCGGCTGGTTGTTCGGCCGAGCGATCAGGTCGCCGCGGGAGATGTCGATGTCGTCGGCGAGGCTGACCGACACCGCCATCGGCGGGAAGGCTTCCTGGACCCGGCCGGTCGGGCCTTCGATCGCGGTGATGCGGCTGGTCTTCCCCGTTGGGAGCACGACGATCTCGTCGCCGGGGCGCATGACACCGCTGGCGACCGTGCCCGCATAGCTGCGGTGGTCCGCGTGGTCGTGCGTCTGCGGCCGGATGACGTACTGGACCGGGAAGCGGACGTCGGTAAGGTTCCGGTCGCCGGCGATGTAGACCTCTTCGAGGTGAGACAGCAGCGACGGCCCGTCGTACCACGGCGTGTTCTCCGACTTGGTCACGACGTTATCGCCCAGCAGAGCCGACAGCGGAATCGTCGTCACATCCTGAACGTCGAGACGCGCCGCGAACTCATGGAAGTCGTCGCGAATCTTCTCGAACTGTTCGCGGTCCCAACCGATCAGATCCATCTTGTTGACCGCCAGCACGACGTGCCGGATGCCGAGCAGCGAGGCCAGGAATGCGTGCCGACGCGACTGCTCGAGCAGCCCGTGCCGGGCGTCGACCAACACGATCGCCAGCTGTGCGGTCGAGGTGCCCGTGACCATGTTGCGGGTGTACTGGACGTGGCCAGGGGTGTCGGCGATGATGAATTTCCGCTTCGGCGTGGCGAAGTAGCGGTACGCGACGTCGATGGTGATGCCCTGTTCGCGCTCGGCGCGCAGGCCGTCGGTCACCAAGGCCAGGTCGGTGTAGTCGTGCCCGCGTTCCTTGGACGTGCGTTCGACCGAGGCCAGCTGGTCTTCCATGACGGCCTTCGAGTCGTACAGCAGGCGGCCGATCAAGGTGGACTTGCCGTCGTCGACGGATCCGGCGGTAGCCAGTCGCAGCAGCGTCGCCATCAGAAGTAGCCCTCTCGCTTACGGTCTTCCATGCCTGCCTCGGAGATCCGGTCGTCGGCGCGGGTGGCGCCGCGTTCGGTGAGCCGTGACACCGCAGTCTCGGCGATCACCTCAGACACCGTGCCGGCCAGCGACTCGACGCAGCCCGTGCAGGTGACATCGCCCACGGTGCGGAATCGCACGGTCTTCTCGACGACCTCTTCGTCCTTGCGCGGCTGTAGGTACTTGTGCACGGCCAGCAGCATTCCGTCGCGCTCGAACACGTCGCGGCGGTGTGCGTAGTAGATCGACGGCAGCTTGATCTTCTCGGCGCCGATGTAGGACCAGATGTCGAATTCGGTCCAGTTGGACAGCGGGAAGACGCGGATGTGCTCGCCCTTGTGATGACGGCCGTTGTACAGGTTCCACAACTCGGGCCGCTGGGCCTTCGGGTCCCACTGGCCGAACTCGTCACGGAAGCTGAATACCCGCTCCTTGGCGCGGGCCTTCTCCTCGTCGCGACGAGCGCCGCCAAATGCGGCGTCGAACTTATTCTCGCGGATGGCCCGCAGCAGCGTGACGGTCTGCATCGGGTTGCGCGACGGGATCGTCTCGACCACGCGGCCCGCGTCGATGTCGTCCTGCACCTTGGCGACGACCAGCCGCACGCCCGCCGCCTCGACCAGCTCGTCGCGGGTCTGGAGGACCTCCTCGAAGTTGTGCCCGGTGTCGACGTGCATGACCGGGAACGGCAGCCGACCCGGCTGGAACGCCTTGAGCGCCAGGTGCAGCATGACGATGGAGTCCTTGCCGCCGGAGAACAACAGGACCGGCCGCTCGAATTCGGCGGCCACCTCGCGGATGATGTGGATCGCCTCGGCCTCGAGCGCCCTCAGGTGGCTGAGCTCGTAGCGTCCCGCAGTCTGCCTCGACTCTTGTGCGGTTGTCATCGCTTCCTCATTAAGTTGGTACATTTGACCAGATTTACAAATATTGTCGTCTATAAAACCAGCTCCGGGCCTGCGATGTCAACGCTCGATGCCCCGCGAGACCGATTACCTCGGACGTAATTGATCGGCCGCCGATACTGGAGGCATGTCGCTTCGAGCAGGTGCGCAGACCGGCGCCGAGGTCATGGCCCAGTTCATCCCCGCCTCCCCGTTCGCAGCCAAACTCGGCATCGTCGCCGAAGTCCTCGGCGGCGACCAGGTGCGGTTGCGGATGCCGTTTGATCCCACCAACGTCACGCTCGGCGACATGGTGCACGGCGGAGCGATCGCCTCGCTTGCGGACATGACGGTGATGGCCGCCGCCTGGGTGGGCGCCGAGGTGCCCGGCTCGCTGCGCGGTGTCACCACATCGATGGCGATGCAGTTCCTTGCGCCGGCGCGGTCGACCGATCTCATCGGCGTCGGCCGCGTACTGCGGCGGGGCAAGACATTGGTCAACTGCGACGTCGACATCGTCACGCCCGACGGCGAGGCGGTGGCGAAGGCGATCGCCACCTACAAAGTGGGCTAGCTACCACCGTTGAATTGATCCGAGGTCAACATGTAAGTGCTGACATGGTTGCCGTCGGGCGGCATGGCGGATGTTCGACCAACCGCTGGCCTTCACGGTGCAGTGTCAGCGAGGTTCGCGCAATCGCTAACCGGCTCACCTGCACAGATGCCGGAAAAGCGAACGAAAATTCCGCGATCGTAAATTCTGGTGAAACGGGTCGCCGACGGTCGTAACATCATGACTAAGCCCGGGTCGGGGAAGACCAAAGGGGGTGTGCGATGACCTCCATCCTTCATCGCGCCGCAATCGCCGGCGTCGCCGCGTTGGCACCACTTGCATTCGTGACACTGGTCTCGCCAGCGATCAGTCACGCGGTCGAATGCGGGCAGGGCACCGTGTTCGATCCGCCGTCCAACACCTGCGTCGCAGCAGCGTTGCCACCGCCCCCACCTCCGCCACCCCCACCGCCAGCGTGGAACGGCGACCTCACGCCATACTTCTCGGTGGGCATCTGCGCGCCCATTCCGTTCGTGTCGCTGTGCACCGGCATCTAGCCGGGTCATAGCGTCCTCCTAATCGTTCGGTGTGATGACGGCGCGCCCCTGGATCTTGCCGTCATGCAATAGGTGGTAAGCGTGCGCCGCATCGTCGAGGGCGAAGTGTTCGACGAGCATCTCGATTTTGCCGGTCTGAGCCAGCTCGATGACCTCGATCAGCTCGGGAATGGATCCCCAAAACGGCGACGCGACAGCGCATTCCTTCGCCGGACTGTGGAAGTTCACCGGCAGGGCTGCGTCGCCGAGTCCGACGATGGTGAGGTGCCCAAGTACCCGTGATATACGTGCCGACATGGTCAGCGTCGGGTTGATGCCGACGAAGTCGAGAACTACTTCGGCGCCCTGCGCCTTGGTGATGTCCGTGATTGTCTTGACCGCATCATCGCCGGAGATGAGTACTTCGTCGGCGCCCATCTGCTGGGCGATCTTCAGCTTGTCTTCCGAAGTATCCACCGCGACAACGGTTGTCGCCGAGGCCAGCGCCTTGAGCACCTGGATGGCCATTTGACCAAGGCCGCCTGCGCCGATGACCACCGCGGTAGAGCCTGGCCCCAAAAGGTGCACCGAGCGCTTCACGGCGTGGTAGCTGGTGAGCCCCGCGTCGGTGAGCGGTGCCGCCTCACGGGGGTCCAAGTCGCCCAACGGAATCAGGTAGCGCGTCGCCGGGACGAGGAGGTACTCGGCCATGCCGCCGTCGGTACCGCCGAGGCCGCCCGGGCTGGGTTTCCCCGGTGTCTGGCAGTAGTTCTCCATCCCCTGGCGGCAATTCATGCACAGCCCACAACCCCATGGGCCGTACACGATGACGGGGTCGCCGGGTGCGAAACCCGTTGCGCCCGACCCCATGGTCTCGACCCAGCCGGCATTCTCGTGCCCGAGCGTAAAGGGCAGCGTCATCGACTTCGTTCCGGCGGGGGCCTCCAACAGATGGAGGTCCGAATGACAGGCACCTGCGCCGCCGACCTTGACCAACACCTCCCCAGGCCCCGGTTCCGGCACCGGCACGTCCCGGAGTTGCCCCGGCTGCTGCCATTCGACGAACTGGAAAGCCTTGATGGCCCGACCTCAATCCGTGATCCGGTCGAACTCGACCTCGAGATGCAGCGGACCGCGGAACACCTGGTTCACCCGGTATGGCGGCGGGTCGACGACCAACCGCGGGTTCTCGACCCGCCGCAGGAACGTCTCCAGCGCGATGTTGACCTCCAGGCGCGCCAGTGGGCCGCCGACGCAACTGTGTACCCCGCGGCCCCAACCCAGATGTTGGTTGTCCGGGCGCCGGATGTCGAACCTCTCGGGGTCGGGGAATCGCTCGGGATCGCGGTTGGCCGCGCCGTACAGCAGGTGCACGGCCGAGCCCGCGGGGATGACCGTTCCGCCAACCTCGATGTCGGCGGTAACGCTGCGGCTGGGGAAGAACTGGACGGCCGACTGCAGCCGCAGGACTTCCTCGATCGCCTTCGGGACCAGTTCCGGCTTCTCGTGCAGCAGGTCGATCGACTCCGGATTGCGCAGCAGTGTCAGGACACAGTGCGCGATGGTGTTGACCGTCGAGTCGTGTCCGGCGATCAGCAGCAGCAGCGCGTTCGCCGCGGCTTCCTTCGGAGTCATCGGCCCGTCGGGGCCGTCCTTGTCGTTCACCAGCTTGGACAACACGTTGTCGCCCGGTTCCTTGAGGAACCCCTGGATCAGGTCGGCCATGTACGCGGTCAGCGCAGCGGTGCTTTCCTTGCCCTTCTGCAGGCGGGCCTGGCCTTCCTCGGTCTTGGCGTCCGGTCCCATGTCCGCACCGGCCATGAAGTCGAAGATCCAGCCATGGAAGGTGGGTTCGTCCTTCAGCGGAACGCCCAGGATCTTGCAGATCACCGCCACCGGCACCGGATAGGCGTACTGGTCGACGACATCGAAAGTGTTGCCGCCCTTGGCCTTGATTGCGTCCAAGTTGTCGTCGCACAACGTCTGGATGTCAGCTGCCATGGCGGGGATCACGTTCGCCGAGTGCGGCGGCGCGAAGTGCCGCATGACCTGTCGGCGCTGCTTGTCGTGCTTGGCCGGATCGGACACGATCAGGCTCGGTTCCCGGCCGTACGCCTGCATGTGGTCAGCACCGACGTCGGGCGCATCAGCCGCAGGCTGGGCCGAGATGGGGCTCTTCGAAATGTCCGAGCTGACGTGCGGGTCGTGCGCGAGCTGTAGTAGCTCGCGGTAGCCGGTGACGACGTAGACCTTGTCGGCGACCTGCACGACGGGTGTCTTCCGAAGCTCGTCGAAGAACCGGTACGGGTCGTGGCGGTTCTCATACTTCATCGCCTCGGTCCAGGCGGTTTCTGCGGTTGTCATCGTGCTCCGTTCTAGCGGGCTTTAGGGCGGAACTCGGCGCCCCTTGAAGTGGGATCGTGGCCGGTCAGTACGACATCGGGAATTCCGGTCGGCTCGCGCGGATCCGGGAAGCGAGCCGACATCGGCTCGGAGTTTTTGGGCACGTCGTAGCCCGCAGGCGGCGGGGGGAACGGCGCCGACCGCTCGATCATCGCGCCGTAGTACTCCAGCCATTTGCCGTGGTTGAACGTGATGGCTCCGACGATGCGGCCGTTCTTGCCGAAGGCGGCGGCGAACCGGAGGTCCTCGACGGAGCCCTGGGTGAAGACGATCTCGTCGCCGAAGGAGCACACGCCGCAGCCCTTGATGTTGACGCCGAATTGGCCGGACCAGAACTGCGGCAGCGGCAGGTGTGGGCGGCGACCCTTCTCGAGGTGGACCATGTTGTGCGCAGCGGTCTGGGCGCCCAGCACTGCGGCGTCCACGTGCTCGATCGCCATGAACTGATACTCGTAGAGCACGTGCGGGGCCCGTGCGATGTCACCGGCGACGAAGATGTTGTCGGTCACGACGCCGTTGATGTCGAAGGCGCGGCAGCCCGCGTCGCAGGCTACCCCCCAGAAGCCGGTCGCCAGTTCGGCGCCTTCGAGCCACTCGATATTGCGGATGGAGCCCAACGACGCCACGACGACGTCGACGTCGAGCGTGGTGCCGTCGGAGAGCTTTGCGCGCCGGACATGTCCGTCTGCGTCACCTTCGAGGGCCTCCACCGCAACCCCGGTACGCAGGTCGACCCCGGCGTCACGCTGCATCTTGGCGGCGATGTCACCGATCACACCGCCGAGCGCGCCCACCAGCGGTGCGCTGGACCGCTCCGCGACGGTCACGTCCAACCCGAGATCGCGGCAGACCGATGCCATTTCGGAGCCGATGAAGCCCGCACCGACGATCAGCACCCGCTTCGGCTTGGCTTTGAACGCCGCCTGAATTTCGGCCGCGTCATCGCTGGTGCGCAAGGTGTATAGGCCCTTCAGTTTCGCCTCTTCGGGGTTGAACCATGCGCGGGACCGGACGCCGGTCGCGATCAGCAATCGGTCGTAGGGCACCTTGTCGCCGTTGGCCAGCAAAACTTCTCGATTGTCGCGGTCCAGTCCGGTCGCCGCCACGCCCAGCCGCCAGTCGGCGTCGATGGCCCGCAACCGCGGCAGCTTGGTGTTGCCCGCGGGCACCCAGCCCTTGAGCACCTGCTTGGACAGCGGCGGACGGTCGTACGGCTCGTGCACCTCGTCGCCGATGATGGTCAGCGAGCCGGTGAAGCCCTCGTCGCGCAACGCCTCCGCTGCGCGCAGCCCCGCCAGCGAGGCGCCGACGATGACGATCCGGCCCTCCGCCTTGAAGGTGCTGACGAGCTCATCGATCATCGGGTGCGTGCTCACTTCGTCGTCCTGTCCGATGGCGGGTCCATCTCCGCGATGATCGCCTGTACCGGGCAGGACGCCACCGCCCGCGCAACCTGCTGGCGTTGCGAGTCATCGGGATTCGGGTCGTATGCGAGTGCCTCCTCACCCTGCAGTTGGAGCACTTCGGGCGCGAGCGGAACGCATTGCGCGTACCCCAGGCACCGATTCAGATCGACCACAATGCGCATGCTTTTCGGCTCCATCTCGAGCGGCGCTGAGGGCCCCTCAGCGCTACTCCCGAATTCCATGGGAGGGGCCGACAGTACCCCTTACACACTCGTAAATGACGCTTTTGAGGCGTTGCCGTCCGGCTATCAATAGACCGGCTTCGGATACGGTGACCCAACCGCGATTGTGAGGATTGCTGATGGGGTTGCCGTCATTTCCGTAACGAGCCATGTCGTCGTGCGCCTTGAAGTTTTCGATCCAGGTTTCGTCCGGAGTCGGCGTGGTGTGCGAGCAGTGTGCGCGACCGTCCTGGCATGGGCGACGATGGTCGCGGTGACGTCCGCGTTCGACGTCACTGACCCCGTGCGGATCACGCTGTTTGCCGCGGGCGCTACCTTCGAGGGCGCGCTGCTGGCCCCCGACCCGCAACCCAGAGACCGTGTTCGCACCCTCGGGTGGGCGGCGGTGGTCGCAGCGGTCGCCGTTGTTGTGACGGTCGCGCTCACGCAGCGCGCGGTGTGGCTCGCAGCGATACTGCTTGTCCTGCTGATGTTTTGTCATACGCGCGGCGGTCCTGGAGTCCGCGTGCCGCGAGCCTGGCGCTGATGGGCGCCATCACCGTCTATATCACCAGCGCCGGCTACATCACGATCGGCCGGATCGGTTGGTTCGTCCTCGCACTGGTCGTGGGCTTCGGCTGGTTGGCGCTCTGGGAAGCCCTGATCCTGCCGGATGATGCGCTGCGGTCCCTCAACTTGTCGGTGCAGGCGTTCTCCCGGCGTGCCGCGGACACCGTCTCCGGAATCGCCGACGCGTTGAACACAACCCGGGACGGCACGTCGTCGGACGGTGCCGGAAGGGCAATGCGCCGGCACCTCGACCGTGCGAGGTGGTGTCGCAGCGCCATCGAAAGGCAGTTCCCCGGCGCCATCGTGCGCGGCTTGAGTCAGGACGATGTCGACCAGATGCGCGTCGTAATGCACTCAGCGCAGAAGGGACTGGATGACATGGCCGATCAGGCCGATTCGGCGGAGTGGATGCGGGCACTGCCTGACCAGATCGCCTCGTCGATCAGTGACACTCTGCGCGCACTTGCCGTCGCCCTGCGCGACGACGCCGACAAGGAATCAAGGGACATCGTCGCGCGTAAGGCCCAGGTACTGCGCGGCCACATTCACAAGGCGCTGACGCAGACAACCAAGACTGGAGAGGCGCCGTTCGCGCCCGAGGCTCTTCTGGCGGCACTGACGCTGCTCGCTGGTGGCGAGGTTGTAGCCCAATCCGTCACGCAGGAAAAGGAGTTGGCCGCAGCTGCACCCCGCGTCGTCGGCGCTGTGCAGCCAAAGAGCGACAGCGCCACCACGCAGGCCGACACAGGTTCGCCACCGGGCAGTCAAACCCTCTCGCCGACGATGGCGCTTGCGATCCAGGCGGTCATCGCCGCCGTGGCGGCCGGCCTGATCGCCAAGGCGGTGGGAAACGAGCAGAGCCTCGTGGTCGCTTGGACGGCGTTCGTCGTCATCGCTGGATCAGCCGGGCTCTCAACGCGCCGGGCCTGGGTCAGGCTGCCGGCCACCATCCTGGGAGCCGTCATTGGGGTAGCGATCGCGGCATGTGTTCCGGACAACCTTTTCTTGACCGTCGCCGTCGTTGCGGCGGGCGTCTTCTTCACCATCGTGTCCGCACTCGTCTCGTATCCGGCAATGGTGTTCTGGATGAGCATCGCGTTCGTCCCGCTCTTCGCGACCGAGGGCCGCTATCTCGATCTGATCAAAGACAAGACGGTCGCGGCTCTGATCGGCGGATGCGTCGCCGCGGTGGTCACGCTCACCATCGTCCCGATTCGCACCTCACGTGATATTCGTCCGGCTGTGTTGACGTATCTGGACGCTCTCGACGAGGCGCTCGAGTCACACCTGCCCGGCCGGGCCGAGACCACCTCAACCTCGCAGGCCGAACTCGATCGCGCCCATGCCACTTTGGCCGCCACAGCCGCGTCGGCCGCGACCGAGACCAACCTCTTCGCACAGCCCGAACGCGTCATGTGTTCCGAAGCCGTCCTCGTTGATGCCGTGCACGAGGCGTATCTGCGCCTCACGCCGCTGTTGTCCGACTCCTCACGAATCCTGCACGGCTGGACGGATGACCGAGTCGAAACCGGTATCCAGCGACTGCGCGACGCCATCACCGCCGCGACGGCCGCGGCCCGCGGCGACGCCACGCCCGCGAACGAACCTGGGTGGGAGGACCACGGCCAAGCGACCACAGGCGCAGCCGCTATGACCCTGGAGTTGGCCGACTCGCTTCGGCGCGTCGAGAGTCTGCAGGCCAAACTCGTTGACCTTGCCCTGGTCCTCGACGGCCGCGCCGTCAGGCCGGAGCATTCGCGGGCTGGAACGCCCCGGACCCGTCCGCGTCTTCTTCGGCGCGGATGATGTGCACCACGGCGTTGATCAGGGCCAGGTGGGTGAACGCCTGCGGGAAGTTGCCCAGGTGGCGTCCGGTGCGCGGCTCGATCTCCTCGGCGTACAGATGAAGTGGGCTGGCGAAGGACAGCAGGCGCTCACACAAATGCTTGGCCCGGTGAATCTCGCCGATCTCGACTAGCGCCGACACCAGCCAGAACGAGCAGATCGTGAACGTGCCCTCCTCACCGGACAGGCCGTCGTCGGTCTCCTCGATGCGATACCGCAACACCAGCCCTTCCTCGGTGAGCTCGTCGGCGATCGCCAGCACCGTCGCGCGCAGCCGTGGGTCGTCGGGTGGCAGAAACCGGGTCAGCACGGCCAGCAGCAGCGAGGCATCCAGCGCGTCACTGCCGTAGCGCTGCGTCAGCACCCCGCGCGAATCCACACCGTTGGCGAGGATGTCAGCCTTGATCTCCTCGGCGATCGCGCGCCACTCCTTGGTGTGTCTTGTCCAGCCATGGAGGTCGGCCAGCTTGGCCCCACGGTCCAGCGCGACCCAGCACATGATCTTGCTCGAGGTGAAGTGCCGCGGCTCGCCGCGGACTTCCCAGATGCCGCGGTCGGGCTCGCGCCAGTGCTCGATCGCCTCCTCGACCTGTTGCTTCAACACCTGCCACAACGCCTCCGGAATCTGCTCGCGGGACCTGGCGTGCAGATATACCGAATCCAACATCGAACCCCACACGTCATGCTGCCGCTGGTTGTAGGCGCCGTTGCCGATCCGCACCGGTCGGGCGTTGTCGTAGCCGGACAGGTGGCCCAGCTCTTCCTCGACCAGGCTGCGCTCCCCGCCAACGCCATACATCACCTGAAGGTCATGGCGCTCCTGGTCGTTCGCGCCGGACACGTCGGCGATGAACGAGAAGAAATCGTCGGCCTCGCGATCCAGGCCCAATGTGTACAGGCCCCACAGCGCAAACGTCGAATCCCGGATCCAGGAGTACCGGTAGTCCCAGTTACGTTCGCCCTGAGGCGTTTCCGGCAGCGACGTCGTCGGCGCCGCCAGCAGCGCCCCCGTCGGCGAATACGTCAATCCCTTCAGCGTCAGTGCACTGCGTTGCAGATACGACCGCCACGGGTGATCCGGGAAATTGCCGATGTTGATCCATTGCCGCCAGCACTCGCTGGTCGTCCACATCTTGTCGACGGCGTCGTCGTATGTCTGCGGCGCGGGATGCTTGGAAAAACTCAGCGCGACGAAGACGTTGTCGCCCTCTTTCAACCTCGTGCGCGCCCGCGCCTGGCGGCCCTCCAGCCCGATGCGCAGGTTGGTGGTCAGCCGAAGCGTCGGGTGCGCGTCCGGGTCGTGGTTTGCCCGCGCAACGGCTTCCCCATAGCCACTGGCCGAGTACTCCCAATTCGCGCTGGCCCGGTGGTAATCGAACGACGGTTCGCAGTCCATCACCATCTCGACGGTGCCGCTCACGCAGCGGACGGTGCGAAGCAGGGTGTGCTCGGCGTCCCAGTCCATCGGTACGCGGCGATGCGTGCCTGACCGCGTCTCGATGTCGCGCCATGGGCCCATCACCATCGTGTCGCGGACGATCATCCAACCGGTGTGGGTCTGCCAGGTGGTCTCCAGGATCAGGCTGCCCGGCAGGTAACGCCTGGCGGAAGGGACCGAGACGCCGTAGGGACTCAGCCGGAAGTGCCCGGCGCCGCGATCCAGGATGGCCCCGAACACGCTGGGCGAATCGGGCCGTGGCACGCACAGCCATTCCACCGATCCACTCGAGGAGATCAGGCAGCTGTTCTCGCAGTCGGAAAGGAAGGCGTAGTCGGCGATGGGCGGAAAGGGGTTGCGCAGGCTGCTCGACGCGTAGGGGACCGGGGCGGTCTCGTTGAGCTGCACGACCGAGCCATTCTCGTCGGCGGGCGTCGCATGCCGCAGCACCATGTTGCCATCATTGACCGTCGGCCCCCGCGGCGTACGCGTTTAGTCGCTACCCGACACCGCCCGCGGCTACGCGTTGACCTCGTTGAGCTTGCCGGTGGCGACGTCGAACACGAACCCGCGCAACGATTCGTGTTTGGTGACAAACGGGCTCGCCTCGATCCGGCGCAGCGACTGACGCACGTCCTCTTCCACGTCAGGGAACGCCTCGGCGGCCCACTCGGGTTTCAGGCCGGTCTCGTCTTGGATCGAGCGCTTGAACTCGTCGTCGGTAAAGGTCAGCATTCCGCAGTCGGTGTGGTGAATGAGGATGATCTCTTTGGTGCCGAGGAGCCGTTGACTGATTGCCAGCGACCGGATCTCGTCGTCGGTGACAACCCCGCCGGCGTTGCGGATGACGTGGGCCTCCCCCTCGTTCAACCCGAGGGCCCGATATACGTCGAGCCGCGCGTCCATGCAGGCGACCACCGCGACATGCTTGCTCGGCGGCAACGGCAACGGACCGGAGAAGCTCTTGGCGTACTCCTCGTTGTTCCTCAGGTACTCGTCGGTCACCGACATTCCGACCTCCTTGCTCGATGGCAAACCACCCGACGATAACAACACGGCGGCGCAGCGCCATGCGTCAGAATCACGGCGATTGGATCGGCGCGCTGAGGTCGTAGACGGTGGTATCGCCGACCTTGACGGGTGCGAAGTTCTCCTTCACCCACGCCGTGATGTCGCTGGCGCTGCCTTCGCGATGGCCGGGCGGGCCGAAGCGTTCGCCCGCGATGAAGTACCGCACCTCGTGGTTGGCGACGTAGTCCTTGAACTGTTCGAGTGTCGGGTAGTCGTCGCCGCCGGTGAAGCCACCGATCGCCATGACCGAGGCGCCGGTCTTGAGTTCGAGACTGCTGGCGGTGAACGAGCCGACGCCGGCTGCCGCCCACCGGTTGGGCAGACCCTCGACGAGCTCGGCCAATGCGGGATTCTCGGCCTGCTCGCCGAAGGGGCCGCCGCGCCCGTGGCCGCCGCCGAAACCGAGATCCTTGGCGGGACCCGACGTCGTCATCGGCCCGTTGTGCGCAGACGCGACGGTTTCGATGGTGTAGGCCGCGGACGCGCCCGCTGCGAAAAGGATTGCGCTGCTGGCCAATACCGCAGCGAACCGGTCTCGTCGGTGCGCACCGACGACAAGCAGAGCCGCTGCCACCAGTGTTCCGGCCAGCACGATCCATCGCAGTGCAGGCATCCAGTCGGGCGTACGGTCCAGGAGAACGAACGCCCACACACCGGAGCCTGCCGACATCACCGCAAGCACGAGGCGCGCCGCCAGCCGATCCCTGACCCGCCACAGCTCACGCAGCGAGATACCCACCAGCGCGGCAATCGCAGGCGCGAGGGCGACCGTGTAATACGGATGGACCGTGCCGTCCATGAAGCTGAACACCGCTGCGCTCACCAACAACCAGCCGCCCCACAACAACAGGCTCGCACGGACGGCGTCGGTGCGGGCACCCCGTCGGGTGAGCCACAGTCCCGCGACCAACCCGATCAACGCTGCGGGCAGCAGCCACGACGCCTCGGTGCCCATCGACATCCCGAACACTCGGCCGACGCCGGGATCGCCACCGAAGAACAGATGGCCCGCACCCCCACCGGGCCCGCCCGGGCCACCGGCAGGGCCGCTGCCGAGGGCCGCCCCGAGCATGTCCCCGCCTGGGCCGCCTCCCGGCCCGTTGTGGCCGCCGCCGGCTATGCGTTCGATCCCGTTGTAGCCCAATGCCAGCTGCAGCAGGCTGTTCTTCGGCGAGCCACCGATGTACGGCCGTGACTGTGCAGGCCACAGGCTGACCAGGGCGACATACCAACCCGACGAGACGATCAGCGCGAGTGCTCCGACCATCAACTTCCGGATGCGCGGCCACAGCCCGACGGGTGCGGCGACCAGGAAGGCCAGCGCGAGGCCGGGAGCCACGAGAAAGGCCTGCAGCATCTTGGTCAGGAACGCGAACCCGAGGGCGCAGCCCGCCAACGCCATCCACCGGCTGCTCGCGGTCTCGGTGGCGCGCACCACGCAGTACGCGGCCGCGATCAGCAAGAGCACAAGCAATGCGTCGGGGTTGTTGTACCGGAACATCAACGCCGCCACGGGCGTCAGCGCCAGCGCGGCACCGGCGATCAGGCCGGCGGCGTCTCCGCTGCACCGCCGGACGGAGGCGTACAACAGCGCGACGGCGCCGACGCCCATCAATGCTTGGGGCAGCAGCATGGTGAACGGGCTGAACCCGAACAGCCTGCCGGACAACGCCATCACCCACATCGCGGCGGGCGGCTTGTCGACCGTGATGGCGTTGCCGGGGTCGAGTGATCCGAACAGCCAGGCCTTCAGGTCTTGGGTGCCAGCCTGCGCTGCGGCCGCGTAGTAGCTGTTGGCCCAGCCCGACGAGCCGAGACCCCATAGATACAGCAGCGCCGTTGCGGCCAGCAGCCCGAGCAGCGCGGGGGTGACCCAGCGCGGCCGTCCGGTCGGCACCTCATCGGGCGCGGCCGCCGCAGGCGTCGGTAAGTCAGCAGTGATCGTCATCGATTGGATTCCTTCGTCATTCGGGGCGGTCATCGATTTCGCCGCGGGTGGAACACCCAGCCGCGCAGGAGCACGAATCGAACGGCGGTGGCGAGCAGATTGGCGGCGACCAGGACGGTCGCATCGACGTAACCTCCTGGCTCAGGGACGACGGCGTGCAGGGTCGCGAGTGCACCGCTGGTGATGGCAAGCGCGATGCCGAAGACGATCAGGCCCTCGACGTGATGGCGCCCGACCCTGCTGCGACCGGCCACACCGAACGTGAAGCGGCGATTGGCCGCCGTGTTGCCGATCGCCGTGACGAGCAGCGCGATCAGGTTCGCCGCCTGTGCGCCGAGCCAGCCGTGCAGCGCCATGAACAGAAGCAGGTAGGCGGCCGTGGAGGCGATCCCGATGCTCGCGAACCGCACCGACTGGCGCAGCAGCGAGCCCGGTGCTGCGGCATCCTGTGAGGAACCGAGCTGCGCCGCAAGCGTGTGTACCGGGACCGAGCCCTTGGCGAAGCCCCGCAGCAGACGTGCGATGCCTTTGAGGTCAGCCGTTGCGGTCGCCACGATGTCGACCCGGCTGTCGAGATCGTCGACCCAGTCCACCGGCACTTCGTGGATGCGCAGACCGGTGCGTTCGGCCAGCACCAGCAGCTCGGTGTCGAAGAACCAGCCGGTGTCGGTGATGTGCGGGAGCAGGCGCTGCGCGACATCGGCGCGGACCGCCTTGAAACCGCACTGCGCATCGGAGAACCCCGTTGCGAGAGTCGATTTCAGGATCAGGTTGTAGCAGCGCGAGATGATCTCGCGCTTGGGGCCGCGCACCACCCGAGCGCCGCGACTCAGCCGGGTGCCGATGGCGAGGTCCGAATGCCCGGAGATCAGCGGTGCGACGAGCGGGGCGAGCGCAGCCAGATCGGTCGACAGGTCGACGTCCATGTAGGCGAGCACCGGCGCGTCGGAGGTCGACCACACGGCGTGCAGCGCCCGGCCGCGGCCCTTCTGCTCGAGCCGCACCAGCCGAACATCGGGGAGTTCGGCGGCCAGTGCTTCGGCGATCCGGGGAGTGTCGTCGATGCTGGCGTTGTCCGCGATCGTGATGCGGGCCGGAAACGGGAACTGGTCACGCAGGTGGCGGTGCAGCCGATACACCGAATCCGCCAGTGCGGCCTGCTCGTTGTACACCGGGATCACCACATCGAGTACGGGCACGCCGGCGGCGCGTGCCGCGATGGCCGCGTTCGGCCGTGATTCGAAGCGGGCGGGCCGAGTAGGGGTTGCGTCCCGCTCGAGGGCGATGTCGGTCATGTATCCAATCGTCGAGCAGCAGCCTGTCCGCCCCGTTGGGCGAAGCTATGTCTGAGCTATGAGTTCTTCGGCGTCTGGGTGAGGTCGTAGATGATCGAGCGGTCGATGGTCGTCGGCGCGAAGTGCTTCTCCACCCACTCCGAGATCTTCGAGGCTTCGTCACTGCCGGTGGCGTCGCCACCCCATCGGCCGATCGTCAGCCGGCCACGGATGAAGTAGTGGATCTGCTTGTCGGCGACGTAGCGCTGGAACTCCGCCAGCGTCGGCGAGGGATCTGTTCCGTTGAACCCGCCGACGGCCATCACCGGTGCTCCACCGGCCAATTGGTAGCCCGCGGCGTTGTTCGACCCCAGTGCTGCGGCCGTCCAGGTGAAATCGTCGGCGTCGGCGCTCAGCGCGGCGGTCAGGCCGGCACCCGGAGTGGGCGCACTCAACAGCCCACCGGGGCCCATTTGCCCGAAGCCATGTCTTGCCGGGCCGACCGAAGGTATCGCGCCGTTGTGTGGAGTTGCGGCCGTGGCAATGGAATACGCGGCGGGCGCCGCCAGCGCCGCCACCACAGCCAGGCCGGCCACCGCCCGGGCCGTCGGTGTGTTCAACCGGTCGATCACGAGCAGCAGGGCCGCGGCTGCCACTCCCCCGACGGCCACCGCGGCCCTCAGCCAGGGCAGCCACCCGTCGGCCCGAGCCAGCAATACGCACGCCAGGATCGAGCTGACCAGAACGACGCCCGACAGCGCTGTTACGGCCGGAAGCGCGGAACGGTTGTGCCACAACAGTGTTGCGCCGATACCCACCACTGCGGCGATCGCCGGGGCGAGCGCCACCGTGTAGTAGGGGTGCACGATGCCGTTCATGAAGCTGAACACCACCGCCGTGACCAGCAGCCAGCCACCCCAGATGAACGCGGCTGCACGGGTCTGATCGGTTCGCGGCGCCCGCCTGGTTGCCACCACGACGGCGCCGAGGCAGATCACCGCGGCGGGTAGCAGCCATGCGATGTCGGCACCCATTCCATGATCGAACAGCCGCGCCCAGCCGACGTCGAAGTTCATGTTGCCGAGCCCACCGGTTTCGTCGCCGGTCAGCCGGCCGATGCCGTTGTAGCCCAACGTCAATTCGACGATGCTGTCGTGTTGCGATCCACCGATGTACGGCCGCGAGGCCGACGGCCACAATTCGACGAGAAGCAGATACCACCCTGCCGACACCACCATCGCCGCGACAAGGTAGACCACATCGAGCAAGCGGTGGCGAAGCGGGCGACTGCCCGCCACGGTGTACGCGGCGAGGAATCCCGGCAACACCAGGAAGGCCTGCAGCATCTTGGCCAGAAAGCCGATGCCCACCGCGGCGCCGGCCGCGACCAACCACCAACGGCTGCTGTCCTTTTCGCAGGCGCGCTGTGTGCAATAGGCACCCGCGACCAGGGCGAGCACCAGCAGCGAGTCGGGATTGTTGAAGCGGAACATCAGCGCCGCAATGGGAGTCAGGGCCAGGACCGCGCCGGCGAGCAACGCGGCGCCAGGCCCGCTGACCCGTCGCACCGCGGCGTAGAGCAGGGCGACCGCGGCGACCCCTTCCAGCGCCTGCGGCACGAGCACGCTCCACGGGTTCAGCCCGAAGAGGTGCACAGAGATGTCCATCACCCACAGCGCCGCCGGTGTCTTGTCGACGGTGATGGCGTTGGCGGCGTCGCTCGAGCCGAACAGGAAGGCGGTCCAGTTGCTTGCCCCCGCCTGTGCCGCCGCCGAATAAAAGCTGTTCGCCCACCCGCTGGCCGACAGGTTCCACAGGTACAACAGGGCGGTCAGCGCAAGCAATGCACCCAACCCGACCCTGTGCGAGCCCACGCGGAAGCGCACCCGGGGCGCGGTTTCTGTGCGAGTTTGCGTCCCCGGCTGCGGTGGCCGCTCGGCAGGTAGAACGAGGGTCACCGAGGCAATCCTCATCTACGCGGCTAGGCGTCGGATTTGGCGCCGCTGTGGCTTGACTGTGAGTTCACCGGAAGCTTCACCACGAATTCGGTGTTGCCCGGCACACTGCGCACGTCGATGGTGCCGTGGTGTGCCCGCACAACCGCGGCGACGATGGCGAGGCCGAGCCCGGTGCTGCCCCCGCGCCGGGATCGCGACGAGTCCCCGCGCGCGAACCGTTCGAAGATCTCGGGCTGCAGCCACACCGGGATTCCCGGCCCGTCGTCGGCGACCGTGAGCACAGCGCTTCCGTCGTCGACAGCCAGCGACGCGGTCACCGAAGTGCCCGGCGGGGTGTGCGTTCGCGCGTTGGCGAGCAGGTTCGCAAGCACCTGATGCAGGCGGGCCTCATCGCCCCGCACCACGACCGGCTCTTCGGGCAGGTCCAGCGTCCACTCGTGGTCCTTGCCCGCGATGTGCGCATCGCTTGCCGCGTCGACGACGAGCCGGGTGAGGTCGACCTGTTCGCGTTCCAACGGCCGCCCCGTGTCCAAGCGGGCGAGCAGCAGCATGTCCTCGACGAGTTGGGTCATCCGCTCGGTCTCCGACTCCACCCGGCTCATCGCATGTGCGACGTCGTCGGGCAGGTCGTCCTGTTTGCGCTGTGCCAGTTCGGTATAGCCGCGAATCGCCGCCAGCGGGGTGCGCAGTTCGTGGCTGGCATCCGCGACGAACTGCCGGACCCGCATCTCGCTGGCGTGCCGCGCGGACAGCGCACCGGCGATGCGATCGAGCATCCGGTTCAGCGCGGAGCCCAGCTGGCCGATCTCGGTGTGCGCGCTCGCCGGGTCCACCTTGACGATCGGGGTCGGTAGCCGAACCTCGCCCCGGTCGAGCTCGAGGTCGGCCACCTGCCGCGCTGCGGCGGAAACCCTTGACAGCGGGGCCAGTTGGCGCCGGATCACCAGGATGCCCGCCGTCGTCGCGGCGATCAGCGCGATGGCACCGACGACGCAGAACATCACCAACACCCACAGCAACGTGTCGTCCACATCGGAGGTCGGCAGGCCGATGACGATCGTCTCCTCCGGCCCGTGCGAATGATTGCCTATGACCCGGTAGCGACCGAGCCCGTCCAGATCGACCGTCGTCGGATGGCGACTCGATGCGGCCTTGGCGAGTTGTGCTGTTGCGGCGGTGCTGATTTCGGCTCGTGCCCCGTCGGAGGTGATCACGCCAGCGTCGACGGGGACGCCCTCGGCGATGACCGCGCCGACGGTGCGGGTCGCCTGACCGGGAGCGTTCAAGAACGCCGGCCCTGGCCCGTGGTCTTCGCGAATGATGAGGTGCCGCGGAAAGTCTGGCGGTGGCGGTCCGAACGGCGGCCCCTGCGAAGATCGCGGCGGCCCGAAGCCGGGAGGCCCGGAGGTCCGAAGCCGGGAGGCGGCGGTCCGAAGAACATCCCCGCGGAACGGCGACCGGCCTCCAACACCTGCTGGTCGAGTTGATGCATCAAAAAGCGTTGCAACGCAAACTCTGTCGCCACCCCGATGCTCGCGCACACCACTGCGAGCAGCACCACCTGGGTGACCAGCAGCCGCGCTCGCAGTGACCATGTCCGGGGCGACCGGATGCGGGTCAGCAGCCCCGGCGGGTCACTGTGCGGGCTTGAGGACATACCCTGCCCCCCGCAAGGTGTGGATCATCGGTTCGCGGCCGCTGTCGATCTTCTTGCGAAGATAGGACACGTACAGCTCGACGATGTTGGACCGCCCACCGAAGTCGTAACTCCACACCCGGTCCAGGATCTGCGCCTTGGACAACACGCGTTTCGAGTTGCGCATCATGAACCGCAGCAGCTCGAACTCCGTCGCGGTCAGCGAGATCGGGTCCCCGCCCCGGGTGACCTCGTGGCTGTCCTCGTCGAGGGCCAGGTCGCCGACGACGATCTTGGCGCCGCCCGTTTCGCTCGTCACGCCGGTCCGCCGCAGCAGCGCACGCAGCCGCAGCACCACCTCTTCCAGGCTGAACGGCTTCGTCACGTAGTCGTCTCCGCCTGCGGTCAGGCCCGCGATCCGGTCTTCAACCGAGTCTTTCGCCGTCAGCAGCAGCAACGGCAAGTGGGGAATCCGTTCGCGCAGCTTGCGCAGTACCTCCAGGCCGCTCATGTCCGGCAGCATCACGTCGAGCACGACAACATCCGGCGGGTTGTCCCGGGCCAACGCGATCGCGGTCGCGCCGTCGCCGGCGGTGGCGATCTCCCAGCCCTCATACCGCAGCGCCATCGAGACCAACTCGGCGAGCACGGGCTCGTCGTCCACGACGAGCACATTGATCGGCTTGCCGTCGGCCCGGCGCATCGCTGCGCGCTGCGGGTCGTTCACGTTCGAGTTCACACAGATCCGTTCGGGATACCCACGCCGGCCATTATTCGCGGCCGCAGTGAGCGCACGCTGTGCCGCTTCTGTGTGCGGGCTGTGAAGAGGCCTTACCCACGAGATACCGATCGCCCCCACAGCCGACTCACATGTTGAGGCGCCACATTGGTCCCATGACGACCGAAACTGCACCCCAGCGACCCTCACCTCGCTGGAGCGCACGCCAGACGCTACTCGCCGTCGGCGTGGCCGCGGCGATCGGCGGACTGGGCGGAGCCGCCATCTATGCCGCGACGGCGGAGTCGCCGCGCACGTTCGCGGCCGGACCGCGCGGCATGGCAGCGCCGATACATCAGGGCCCGCCACCGCCCGCCGGCCAATCACCCGCAGCTGCCCAGCCGGCGCCGAACGGCGTGCTGCACTCCGAATTCGTCGTGTCCGACGGCCACGGCGGCTTCACCACGAAACTGACGCAGACGGGAACCGTCGACGAGGTCACGCTGTCGTCGGTGGTCGTACGGAGCGACGACGGATATACCCAGATCTATGCACTTCCGCCGGGTGCCGCCACCAACTCGGTACAGGCCAACGACACCGTCACCGTGGATGCCACACGCACCGGCCCGACGGTGACCCTGAACAGGATCGGCGACGAGCCGGCGCGCGGGAACTAGGTCGGTCCTTACTACGGATTACGGCCCGAAGCCGTCAGGTACTTCGGCCGTGACCTCTGGCACTGCCACCGACGTCGCGGGCGTCGTCGCTGCCTTCTCGATTGTGCTCGTCTCACCAAGCGTCATCTCGGGGCCGGAGACCACGGTGGCCGAGCCGGTATCGCTGCTCAGGACCGCGGTCAAGGCCCCCATTGCGACCACGGCGCTCGCGCCGAGTGCGGCCGACGCAATTTTCAACTTCTGCGAATTCATCTCTGACCACTCCATTTCGGTCTCTGGTCAGCCATCCCATCCAGCCCGGACGGCCGGTCGAACAGTGCATCGGGAGGTCGCCAACGACCCCTCCGGCCAAATGGGTAGCCGGAAGGGTCGGAGGTGAAACGTCAGACGGTGTGTCGGCCGCTACTCGGCGGCCTGCTCTTCGGTCGGCAGCGGCGCCGGGCCCTTGATGGCAGGTACTGCCATCGACGTGGCCTCGACGGTGTCGGCCTTACCCGATTCTGTCGACGTCGCCGCCATGGTCATCTTGCCCACTGCGAGGTTGGCCGGCGCAGACGGTTGCTGGTGGATGCCCATGGCCAGCGCACCCATCGTCACCACCGCGCTGCCACCAACGATCGCACCCAGCAGTTTCGCCTGTTTCGGTTACTTGTATCCATTGTCGGTACTTCCCTCCATGGCTTTATCGGTTCGCCCCGGCAGCGCGACGAACCGTGAAAGTGCAGGTGATACCGAGTGAACTCGCGCAATCTGTAGCGAGGCTGGGCGCTACGTAGGAATTGGCTAGCCGCGCCGAACTGCGCGTTCGCCGCCTCACAGCCCGCCATCTCATACCCTGTGCGCATGCCTGTGGGACCTCGCCTATGACGCGGTTCCTGGCGCGCCGGCTGCTCAACTACATCGTGCTGCTGATTCTGGCGTCGTTCCTGACGTTCACGCTGACCTCCTTCTCGTTCAAGCCCCTGGACAGCCTGGAGTCGCGAAATCCCCGGCCGCCGCGCGAGGTCATCGCCGCCAAGAAGGTCGAGCTGAACCTGGACCGGCCCATTCCGATCCGATACGTGCGCTGGGCGTCCGGCGCCGTGCGTGGCAACTTCGGCACGACGATCACGGGCCAACCGATCTCCGACGAGCTGGGGCGCCGCGTCGGCGTCAGCCTGCGGCTGCTGATCATCGGTTCGGTGCTGGGCACCTTCATCGGTGTCGTCGTCGGAGCCTGGGGGGCGATCCGGCAGTACCACCTGAGTGACCGCGTCATCACGGTGCTGTCGCTGCTGCTTCTGAGCACACCCGTGTTCGTCATCGCCACCTTGTTGACCCTCGCTGCGACACGGGTCAATTCGATACTCGGCGTGCAGCTGTTCGAGTACATCGGCGAAACGTCGCCGAACCCGACCACCGGATGGTGGGACGGATTCGTCGACCGGCTGCAGCATCTGGTGCTGCCGTCGTTCACCCTCGCGCTGCTCGGCACCGCCGGATACAGCCGGTATCAACGCAATGCGATGTTGGACGTGCTCGGTCAGGACTTCATCCGTACGGCACGCGCCAAGGGATTGACCCGGCGTCAGGCGCTGTTCAAGCACGGCCTTCGCACTGCGCTGATCCCGATGGCGACGCTATTCGCCTACGGCATAGGCGGATTGGTTACCGGGGCCGTGTTCACCGAGAAGATCTTCGGCTGGCACGGCATGGGCGAGTGGGTGGTGCAGGGCATCGCGACCCAGGACACCAACGTCATCGCCGCGGTGACCGTGTTCACCGGTGCCGCCGTCCTGTTCGCCGGCCTGCTGTCCGATGTCATCTACGCCGCCCTCGACCCGAGGGTGCGGGTGTCATGACCGAACCGATCACCACGGAAAGCGCCACGTCGGCCAAGTCCGGGCTGGACGCACAGAAGTTCGCGTCGCGACGAACCCTGGTGTGGCGCAGGTTCTTACGCAACAAGCCTGCGGTCGCGGCGCTGGTGCTGCTGGTGCTGTTCTTCGTCGGCTGTTATGCGCTGCCACCATTGCTGCCCTACAGCTACACGGACCTCGACTACTACGCGCTGCAGCAGCCGCCGAGCGTCGACCACTGGTTCGGCACCAACGCACTCGGCCAGGATCTGCTGGCCCTCACCCTGCGCGGTATGCAGAAGTCGATGCTGATCGGCGTCTGCGTGGCGATCATCTCTACCGCTCTCGCGGCGACGATCGGTTCGATCGCCGGCTATTTCGGCGGCTGGCGCGATCGCAGGCTGATGTGGATCGTCGACCTGCTGCTGGTGGTGCCCAGCTTCATCGTCGTCGCCATCGTCACTCCGAGCCTTGGCTCGGCAGACCGGGTTTTCTGGTTGATCGTGTTGTTCTCCGTGTTCGGCTGGATGATCAGCTCGCGCATCGTGCGCGGGATGACGATGAGCCTGCGGGAACGCGAATTCGTGGTGGCGGCGCGTTATATGGGCGTGCGCGACTGGCGGATCATCGTTCGGCACATCCTGCCGAACGTCGCGTCGCTTCTCATCATCGACACCACGCTGAACGTCGGAACCGCGATCATCGGTGAAACCGGGCTGAGCTTTCTGGGTTTCGGCATCCAACCGCCCGACGTATCGCTGGGCACCCTGATCGCCGACGGCACGAATGCGGCGACGACCTTCCCGTGGGTGTTCCTGTTCCCCGCCGGCGTTCTGGTGCTGATCATCCTGTGCGCCAACCTGGTTGGCGATGGGTTGCGTGACGCACTCGACCCGGGCGCCCGCCCGCTGCGACGGAGACGCACGTGAGCCTGCTGGAGGTCCGCGATCTCGCGGTCACCTTCCCCACCGAATCCGAGCGGGTAACTGCCGTGCGCGGGATGAACTACCACGTCGAGGCGGGCGAAGTCGTCGCGCTGGTCGGTGAATCCGGTGCGGGTAAGTCGGCGAGCGCGATGGCCGTCGTGGGACTCCTGCCGGAGTATGCCGAGGTCTCCGGGTCGGTGCGGCTGCACGGCGACGAACTGCTCGGGCTATCCGATCAACGGATGTCCCGTTTCCGCGGTAAAGCCATCGGCACGGTGTTCCAGGACCCGATGTCGGCGCTCACGCCCGTCTACACCGTCGGCGACCAGATCGCCGAGGCGATCGGAGTGCACAACCGCGACACCAGCCGGTCAGCGGCCAGGGCCCGCGCCGTCGAACTGCTCGACCTGGTCGGCATCGGGAAACCCGAACAGCGTGCGCGTGCATTCCCGCACGAACTGTCCGGCGGCGAGCGCCAGCGCGTGGTCATCGCGATCGCCATCGCCAATGACCCCGACCTGCTCATCTGCGACGAACCAACGACCGCGCTGGACGTCACCGTGCAGGCGCAGATCCTCGAGGTGCTCAAGACGGCGCGCGACGTCACCGGTGCGGGCGTGCTGATCATCACCCACGACCTCGGGGTGGTCGCCGAATTCGCCGATCGTGCGCTTGTCATGTACGCCGGACGTGCCGTCGAGGATGCCCCGGTCGCGGAACTCTACCGCGACCGTCGAATGCCCTACACCGCCGGGCTGCTCGGTTCGGTTCCGCGGCTGGACGCCGCGCAGGGCGAGCGGCTGGTGCCGATTCCCGGTGCGCCGCCGTCGCTGGCCGCGTTGCCGCCCGGATGTCCGTTCGCGCCGCGCTGCCCGCTGGCGATCGACGACTGCCGGGCCGCCGAGCCGGAGTTGATCTCGGTCGCCGGAGCCGCTGAGCCGGAGACATCGAGTACAGCCAACCATCACGCCGCCTGCATCCGGACCGACGACGTCGCCGGACGAAGTGCCGCAGACATCTATGGCGTCTCCACCGCGCCGAGCGCCGTGGACCAGACCACAACCGATGCGCCGGTGGTGTTGCGGGTGCACGATCTGGTCAAGACGTACAAGTTGACCAAAGGCGTGGTGCTGCGACGCACGATCGGCGAAGTGCGGGCCGTCGACGGCGTGAGTTTCGACCTGCAGCAGGGTCGGACGCTGGGTATCGTCGGCGAGTCCGGATCGGGCAAATCCACGACGCTGCACCAGATCCTGGATCTGGCCGCGCCGCAGTCGGGTTCCATCGAAGTGCTCGGCACCGACGTCGCGACGCTCGACTCGCAATCGCGTCGCGCGCTGCGCAGCGACCTGCAGGTGGTGTTCCAGGACCCGGTGGCGTCCCTGGACCCGCGACTACCCGTTTTCGAAGTGCTCGCAGAGCCGTTGGCCGCCAACGGCTTCGAAAAGGAGCGGATCGCCGACCGGGTTACCGAGTTGTTGGACGTCGTCGGCTTGCGCCACGCCGACGCGAGCCGGTACCCGGCCGAGTTCTCGGGCGGCCAGAAGCAGCGCATCGGCATCGCGCGGGCATTAGCCCTGCAGCCCAAGATCCTGGCGCTCGACGAGCCGGTGTCGGCGCTCGACGTGTCGATTCAGGCCGGCATCATCAATCTGCTGCTGGATCTGCAGGACCGCTTCGGGCTGTCCTATCTGTTCGTTTCGCACGACCTGTCGGTGGTCAAGCACCTCGCCCACCAGGTGGCGGTGATGTTCAAAGGCAAGGTCGTCGAGCACGGCGACAGCGACCAGGTGTTTGCCGACCCGCGCCACGAATACACCCGCAAGTTGCTGGCCGCTGTGCCGCAACCGGACCCGGAGCACCGCTAGAGTCGGTCGGATGATGATCCGACGCTTCGCTGCGGCCGCATTGGTCGTCGGCCTCACCATCACCGGCTGCTCGAAGGGCGACCAGGAAGTTCCCTCGGCCGGCGGCAACGCGGAGATCGGGAAGACCAACGACATCAACCCGCAGGACCCCGCGACGCTACGGCAGGGCGGCAACCTGCGGCTGGCGCTGACCGGCTACCCGTCGAACTTCAATTCGCTGCACATCGATGGGAACGAGGCCGATTCCGGGGCGATGCTGCGGGCCACGATGCCGCGGGCATTCCGGGTCGGGTCGGACGGGTCGACGACCGTCAACACCGACTTCTTCACCAACGTCGAACTGACCAGTGAAAGCCCGGAGGTCGTCACCTACACCATCAATCCCAAGGCGGTCTGGAGCGACGGCACGCCGATCACCTGGGAAGACATCGCGTCTCAGATCAACGCGACCAGCGGTAAGAACAAAGACTTTCACATCGCGAGCACCAACGGGGCCGACCGCGTCGAGAAAGTGACCCGGGGCGTCGACGACCGCCAGGCGGTCGTGACGTTCGCCAAGCCGTTCTCGGAGTGGCGCGGGATGTTCGCCGGAAACACGATGCTGCTGCCCAAGAGCATGACCGCCGATCCCGAGGTCTTCAACAAGGGACAACTCGACCATCCCGGTCCCTCGGCCGGACCGTTCACCATCACGTCGCTGGACCGCACCGCGCAGCGAATCACGTTGACGCGCAACCCCAAATGGTGGGGCACGCCAGCGCTGCTGGACACCATCACCTATCTGGTCCTCGACGACAAGGCGCGGCTGCCAGCGCTGCAGAACAACACCATCGACGCCACGGGCGTCGCCTCGCTTTCCGAGCTGACCACGGCGCGCAACACCGCGGGCATCTCGATCCGGCGCGCCCCCAGCCCCAGCTGGTATCACTTCACGTTCAATGGGGCGCCGGGATCGATACTCGCGGACAAGGACCTACGGCTCGCGTTGGCCAAGGGCATCGACAGACAGGCCATCGCCAACGTCACCCAGCGCGGCCTTGTCGACAAACCGGTTCCGCTGAACAACCACATCTATGTGGCAGGTCAAGAGGGTTATCAGGACAACAGCGAAGTGGTCGCCTACGACCCCGAGAAGGCCAAGCAGGAGCTCGATGCGCTCGGATGGCGGATGAACGGCCAGTTCCGCGAGAAGGACGGCCGCCAGTTGGTGATCCGCGACGTGCTCTATGACGCCGACACGACGAAACAGGTCGGCCAGATCGCGCAGAACAGCCTTTCCCAGATCGGTGTGAAGCTCGAACTCGACACCAAAGGTGGCGGCGGCTTCTTCACGAACTACATCATCCCCGGCGACTTCGACATCGCCCAGTTCTCCTGGGTCGGCGACGCCTTCTCGCTGTGCTGCCTGAACCAGATCTATACGACGAACGCGGACAGCAACTTCGGCAAGATCAGCAGCCCTGACATCGACGCGAAGGTCGAAGAGACCTTCGACGAACTCGACCCCGCGAAGGCACGCGAACTGGCCAACGAACTCGACAAGCTGATCTTCGGGGTGGGATTCAGCCTGCCGTTGTTCCAATCCCCCGGCAACCTCGCCGTGCGCAGCAACCTCGCGAACTTCGGCCCGGCCGGCATCGGTGACCTGGACGTGACCAAGATCGGGTTCATGAAGTAATCCGCTGCACGCTAGATCATGTTTCGTGCGAGTCGAGATTGCGGACGCGTTTCACCCACGGGTCGGCAAGCATCGCGGTGACGACGTGCACGATTTCGGCGTCGGGACTTCGACCGAGGCCTCCCATCCGCCGCGCGGCCTTCTCGATGCGCTGCAGAAGGGCACGAAACGCCTCTGCGGCGGCCGCTGCATACACCGCGGCCTCGTCGCGGGGCGAAGTGTTGGTAGCGCTTTGGGATTCGCTGGACAGGTTCCTGGCGTGATCCTGCACTATCCAGGCCAGCGTCTGCATCAGGTCGATGTCGAGCGGCACGTCGGGGTCGCCGTCATTGGCCATGTCGACTTCCAGTACATAGTCGATCCGCTGAACCGCGTTGAGTGCGTTTTCGATATGCCCGGTTTCGGAGCGAAACTCGAAGGGAGGGACCGGAATCGACAACGGCTGCATCGACATGGTGCGTGCCACCTGAGCCTGTGCCTGCTGGATAGTATCGCCGGCAGAGGCATAGGCTCGCGCCACCTCGGCGTCCGCAGCCTCCCGCGCAGCCGCCGCCTCACCGGCAGCCCACCCTCGCGACGCGGCGATTTCCGCGTCCGCGTCGGCGCGGACGCGGGCCAGCTCGCCGCGGAGCTCCTGCGCCGCCTGTTCGGCCGCCTCGCTCGCGGCCGTGCGCTCGGTGGCCCGCTGTTGGGCGCGCGCCTCCGCTGCGGACGCCCGCTCGCGCGCTGCCGCGATCACGGCTTCGGCATCGGCGCGGACCTGTTCGAACTCGCCGCGCAACTGCTGCACTGCCTGTTCGGCCGCCTCGCTGGCGGCCGTGCGCTCGGTGGCCCGTTGTTGGGCGCGCGCTTCCGCTGCGGACGCCCGCTCGCGCGCTGCCGCGATCTCGGCTTGGGCATCGGCGCGCAGCTGCTCAAGCTCGGCACGCAGCTGCTGCAGGCCCCGTTCGTGCGCCTCTGCCGCGGCCGCGCGCTCGGCCGTTCGTTGAACGCCTTGTTCGGCAGCCTGTTGCTGCACCGTGCGGAGGTTTGCGCGCGCCGCAGACGCCGTGCGTGAGGACTCCTCGGCTTCGGCCCGGGCTGCCGCCGCTGCTGCCTCGGCATCCAGCTTGTCCTGGTATGCCTCTCGGGCAAGGCCTTCCGCCACGCGGCGCAGGTGATCCGCCTCCACGAGCTGCATGACCGGCGAAAGCCGTTGTCTGGCCGGTCCATTTCGTGCGCGGCGCTCGACGAGCTGACGCTCGGTCATCGCCGCAACCGCGACCAACTGTGCCGGTGGCGTCTTCCCGCGTCGCTCGGCGGCCGCCACCGCCTCCATCGCGGCGCGACGGGTCAGCGCTGCCCACCCGTCAACGCTGAGATCCTCGATATGGCTCATGGTCGCCGTCATTGTTGGTGACGCCGCCCGCCGCTTGCCAGTTCGGTTGTCGAGGTGGGAGTTTCATCGCGCGCAGGCTGCTTGTCCGGTTTGTCTTCCGTTGCCTTGGTCGGCTGCTTCGTCGAGGTTGCCTGCGGCTGGGCGTTCCTCGCGCCCGTCGCCGACGGCGCGCCTGCGGCGAGTTCGGAAAGCGGGCCGCCCTGCTGCGCCAATACCAGCGCGAATTGATTTTGATAAACGGTCACGGCGTCAGCAAGGGTTTCGTCTTTGAGCCGCTCGGCATCGCGAAGCAATCCCCGCAGAGTCGCCATGGCGAGTTCCGGGCCGAGGCCAAGCGTGGCGCCCTCACTGGCTGCCGGTTCAATGCCTGCAGTCTTCACCAGCCATTTGAGCGTCTCCCAGCACTGTTGAGACGCCAACGCGTGCTGCTGCGCATCGCGCTCCTCTTGTAGATGGCGCTCACGCTGTTCGAGCTCCTGATTGAGCCTTTTACCCGCCCGCCTGGCCGCATAGAGCACGGCGCACAGAACGATGAGGGCCGCGACCACTGCTGCCGCACCGGCGAAGCCAGGCGAGACGATGAAATCGCGCAGCGGCACTGGAGACTCCATTGCCTGCGAAATACTGGTCATCTGAACCATTCTGCCCATCGCCGGAGTTTGAATCTAGCGAACGCGCTTCACGATCTATTCGGCACCAGCGACGCGTATCGGCGACTTCGGCGAAATCACGATCGCATTCATGACGTAACCCGCTGCACCGCACGTGGAATCGCCGCGGGCAGCACGGACTCGACGACCGCGGCGGCGCCGAGCGCCCCGACCAATAGCCGGACCCCGAGGCCGGCAGGCACGGCGTCCAGCTCCTTCGCACGGGCGGGCAGGACGCCGATGTCGCCGTCGTACACCGCATCGACGATGTCGAGCGCGGCGCGTTCACGCACGTCGATCGCGCTGTGACCCGCGGTGGCGAGCTCGACGAGCACCGACTCGGGAACCAGGGAGGCGATCTCCTCGGCGACCGCGCGCGGCGTGATCAGGTCACGACCACCGGAGATGACGACGGTCGGCCACGTGAACTTCGGCATCTCGGCGGCCAGGTCGTAGGGCTCGGCTTCGAATTCCAGGGGATGCGCGGCCAATTCGCGGAATGCGAGAGCGGGGTCCAGCGGCTTGCCGTCGGGTACTGCGCCGTAGTTCAGTTCCCGGAAGCCGATACGACCGACCAGGTCTGGCTCGTGGCGATATGGCGCCTTTCGCTCGAACAGGAACCGCGCCGCCTGGTCCAGTACGGTCCACAGTCCACGTCGGCCCTCGAGGAGGAGGTCGAGTTGGCGAAGCAGCACCGACGGTCCGGCCAGGCCGTATACCGCAGCGGTGAGCTGTCCCGCCGCGGGCGTGAGCACGCCGTCATCGACGAGTTTTCGCACCTTGGGCGCAATTTCAGCGGCATCGGGGTCATCGCCGTCCCACAGCACCCGGCGAGTTTCATCCCGCACGGCGTCGATGTCATGAGCCGACAGCAACGGCGAATCGAGAACCATCGCATGCACCCGATCCGGGTGGCGCACACCAACTCCCGCGGCCAGATATGTCCCGTACGAAGTCCCGTAGATCACCGCCTTGTCGACCTGCGCGTCGTCGAGCACACCGACGATGTCGTTGACGGCCTGGTCGATCGTGAGGGCTTCGGGCGGCAGGTCGGCACCGCTGTCGTCGTGGCGCGACATCCCGACCCCGCGGTGGTCCATCATGATCACGTCGAAGCCCCTGGCCGCCGCGTGCCTGCGCAGCCCGCGATACAGCGCGACGGAAGCCGCGCCGGGTCCGCCGGGAATGATGACCAGTGGATTCATCGACTTCCGGCCGGTCCGGACGTAGTAGAGGTCGAATTCGTCCGTTCCATCCGGCGCCACCGGTCGCCGCACAGGGCGCACGCCTGGCATTGCGGCCAGCTTGTCGTGCGCGCGGCGACGCTTGGCGTTCATCGTCATCGCCAACCATTCTGCCCCCGGCGGTAATAGAGTCGCGGGACAGGTCGGCGACGGAGACGGTGTGATTTTCCGGTGAACTTGGAAGTGTTCTTCGAGCGGGCGACGCAGGCGTTCGAGGTGCTGGGCGTTACGTCGATGGTGCTGGGCACCGGCTACGCCATCGGTCTGGCCCTTTTCACCTTGAGGCGAACCGACGGTGCGCGCGCCTTCAAGACACTTCGGACATCCATCGGCGGCGCGATTCTGCTGGGTCTGGAACTGCTCGTTGCCGCCGACATCGTCAAGACGGTTACGTCGAAACCGTCGCTGACCGATGCCGCAGATCCTCGGGGTGATCGTGCTCATTCGCACGGTGCTCAGCTTCACCATCGAGGTCGAAATCGACGGCGTCGCCCCGTGGCGTAAGGCGCTGACGTCGGGTCCACAGGTGCTGGCGCGGGCCACCCGCGAGGCCAACCGGTCTGGCGCTGAGCCGGCCAACGACTGACCGGCGGCTAGCCTCCGCGGATCAGGTCGGAGGCCTTTTCGCCGATCAGCACGCTGGGGGCGTGGGTGTGTCCACGGATGATCGCCGGCATCACCGACGCATCGGCCACCCGCAATCCGTCGACGCCGCGCACCCGGAGCTGCGGATCCACCACGCTGCCATCGTCGCTGCCCATGCGGCAGGTGGCGACGGGGTGATAAAGCGTGTGGGACAACGTGTTGAGCGCCGTCTGAAGCGTCTCGTCGTCAAGGCTCGCGGCACCCCGCGGCCGGGCGATCTTTCCGATGAGCCCACGCATCGCAGGCGAGTCGGCGATCTGTGCGCACATGCGCAGCCCGGACATCAACGCGGCCCGATCCTCCCCCGCATCGTCGCTGAGGTACTGCGGGTCGATGATCGGCTTGTCCGCCGGGTTCGACGAGCGCAACGTGACGCTGCCGCGGCTGCGCGGCTTCAGCAGGATGGGTCCCATCACGACGGCGTGGCGGTCATAGGGATCGCCGAGGCCTTCCTCGAAGAACGGCGCGGGCGCGAATATCAGCTCGAGGTCCGGCAGGTCCAATTCTTCTCGGCTGCGCACGAATCCATACGCCTCGCCGACATTCGACGTGAGCATGCCGCGTCGGCGGATCAGATAATTGAGCAACTCCGCGGGCTTTTCGGCGGCGAACAGGGTGTCGTGCGAGATGTCGAAGCCCAGCGGAACCACCAAGTGGTCCATCAGGTTCTGCCCGACGTCCGGAGCGTGGGCCACCACGTCGATGCCGTGCGCGGCGAGCTGCTCGCGATCGCCGATACCCGAGAGCATCAGAAGCTGCGGGCTGTTGACGGCACCGCCGGCCAGTACCACCTCACGACGAGCCCGCACCACGCGACCCTGGCCGAGCTGGTCGAACTCGACGCCGACCGCGCGCCGCCCGTCCACTATCACCCTGGTTGCGGTGGCCTCGGTGAGCAGCGTCAGGTTGGGCCTGCGCAGGGCCGGTTTGAGATAGGCGTCGGCCGTGCTCCATCGGGCGCCCTTGCGCTGGGTGACGTATGTCTCGCAGAAGCCTTCCGGTGCATCGCAATTGGGATTCTCGACGTCGTGGCCGCACTCCTGTACGGCCTTCAGCCACGCCGTCGTCGAGCTGCGAGGGCTGCGCTGCGGCGAGATGACCAGCGGGCCCGCTTCGATCTTGGCGAAGTACTCACCGATGTGGGCGAAGTCCCAGTCCTCACCGGCGAGGGCGCCCCACTCGTCATAGTCGGCGGCGAATCCCCGCACCCACATCATCGCGTTCATCGACGACGACCCGCCGAGCATCTTGCCTCGGGGCCAATAGATCTCGCGGCCGTCGAGCTGCTTCTGCGGCTCGGTCAGATAGTCCCAGTCGACCTCGCTGCGGAAGAGCTTCGCGAACGCGGCGGGGATGTGAATAAACCTGTTCTTGTCTCTGGGCCCCGCCTCGAGCACCACGACCGAGGTGGCCGGGTGGGCGCTGAGCCGATTGGCCAGCACCGATCCGGCAGAGCCTGTTCCCACGACGATGTAGTCGGCGTCCACCCGCCGGAGTCTAGGAGGCGACGTAGTCGTCTGCGGTTAATTCGCCTCTACGCGCCTCGCTCGCCTGCGACGGCGCCCGCGCGGGCAGCAGCGCTGCTACCGCGATAGCGGCACCCAGTGCGATGGCGGCGCACACCAGCGTTCCGATGTGAAGCCCGTGAAGGAACGCGGCGTTCACGGCATCGCGCGCATCGGCCATCCTGGCGGCAGGCAGTTCGGCAATGACCTTCTGCGCGGCCGCCATCGACTTCTCCATCGTGGCCCGCGCCTCGGCGGGCAATGCCGCGATGGCAGAGGTTCCCGCGAGCCGGCCCGAGTAGATCGAGGCGAACACGCTTCCGACGATCGCAACGCCGAGGGTGCCGCCGAGTTCCCGGGTGGTGTCGTTGACCGCCGAGCCGATCCCCGCCTTGTCCGCGGACAGCGAGCCCATGATCGCCTCCGTTGCAGGCGCGGTCGTCAGTCCGAGGCCTCCGCCGAGAAGGACCATCTGCATCGCGATCACCAGATATGGCGTGGCTGCGTCGGCGGTCGACGCCCAACCGAGGCCCGCGGCGAACATCGCCAGCCCGCCGCTGACGACCACGGTGGTACCGATCCTTTCGACGATGCGGGGTCCGAGCGCACTCCCCAGCGCGATGGACACGGCCACCGGCAGCAGCCGCACACCGGTCTCGAATGCGCTGTAGGACTTGATGAATTGGAAGTACTGGGTGATGACGAAGATGAAGCCGAACAGGGTGAGGAACCCGGAAGTGACGGCAAGGCTGCCGCCCGAGAACCGCCGGTTCGCGAACACCGACACGTCGAGCATCGGGTGAGCGCGGCGCCGCTCCCACGCCGCGAATGCGATCAGCACCACCCCGGCAGCAGCGAACCCGACGATTGTGTGCGCGCTACTCCACCCCCAGGTCGGCGCCTCGATGACGGTGTAGACCAGGGCGGTTACTCCGAGTGCCGACAGGATCAACCCGCCCATATCGACAGTGGGCGTAGCTGGATCCCGCGATGTCGGGACAAACAGCCATCCGCCGATGATGGCCGCGAGGGCGATCGGCACGTTCACCCAGAAGATCGAGCCCCAGGCGAAATGTTCCAGCAGCCAACCACCGGTGATCGGTCCGGCTGCGACGCCGACACCCACCATGGCAGCCCACAGCCCGATGGCCTTCGCGCGCGCGACGGGGTCGGTGAAAATGTTCGTGATCAATGCGAGCGTGGTCGGGAAGATCACCGCGGCGCCGACGCCCATCGCGGCGCGCGCCGCAATCAGGCCGTCTGCCGTATTCACTTGCGCGGCAACCGCCGAGGTGAGCGCAAAGAGCGCCAGCCCGGAACTGAGCCAGCCGCGGCGGCCGTAGCGGTCACTCAGGCTGCCCGCCGAGAGCAGCAAACCCGCCATGACAAGTGTGTAGGCGTCGACGATCCACTGCAGTTGTGCGGTGTCGGCGTTGAGTTCGCGCGACAGCGTGGGCAGGGCCACGTTGACGATGGTGGCGTCCACGCTGATCACGAAGACGCTCAGACAGATGACGATCAGCGCTGCGGTCGGACGATCACGGAAAACCGGGAGGCGGTACGTAGTCATGGTCGAACCGTAAACCCACTAGACAAGTTTTTCAAGTAATGACACTAAATACTTGTTTAGATGGTAGAGTTTCTTCATGTCCGCACGGAAGAGCTATAAGCAGAACTGTCCGATTGCCCGGGGGCTGGACGTCCTCGGCGAGCGGTGGACTCTATTGGTCCTGCGCGAGTTGGTCGGCGGCGCCCGCCGATACAGCGATCTGCGCGCGACGTTGCCGGGCATCGCGACCAATCTGCTGGCCGATCGGCTTCGCGAATTGGAGGAGGCCGGCATTGTGGATCGCAGCGAGTTGCCGCCTCCAATCGCCCGCACCGTGTACACCCTCAGCGATGTCGGGTGGCGCAAGGTTCCGCCCGTCATCCAGGCCATTGCCATGTTCGGGCTGGATCTCATCGAACCGGATGTCAGCGCGCTGACTCCCTTGAACGGCTTTCTCGCCGGCATCCTGCTGGCCTTCGATCCGGTGCGCGCTGCCGATATGGATGCCACCTACCGAGTCGACATCGACGGCCGCCGTTTCGAATTCGCAGTGCGGGACCGCAATCTCGCCGCTGCGCACGCCGAACCCGCGGTGACGGTGACCGCGACGGCAGCAGACCTGATCAGTGCCCGGGTCGGTGCCACGGCGGCGGAGCGCAAGGCCGCGCTGCGAGGGGTGAAGTTCGACGGCGACGGCGATCAGATCGACGCCATGAGGATCGGATTTCAGCTCACCGCGGACCCGGGATTGGCGGTCCTGGGCTAGGCGGACAGTTCGATGTGGTGCGCGGCGCCGACGCTGTCGTAGCGCTGCGGGCTGCACGTCAACACGATGACCTGGCCGTCGCCGCCGACGGCATCGAACACCGCGCCCATCTTGACCAGCCGGTCGGGATCGGTGAAGCCGAGCGCGTCGTCGATGACGACCGGCACGCTGTCTTCCTTGGCGACCAACGCGGCTCCCGCCAGCCTGGCGACGATGCCCAGCTGCTCCTTCGCACCGCCCGACAGCGACTCGTAGGGGACCGTGCGGCCGGACAGGGTGCGGCTGCAGATCCGCAGCTCGCTGTCGATCTCCACCTCGAAGGTGTCGCCGAACACGATGCGGCCCAACCGCTCAACTTGGTTGCGGAACGGGTCGACGTAGCGCAACCGGGTGGCGTCGCGGTGCCGCGTCATCACCGAGCGCAGCAGCTGCGCGGCCCGGGCCCGCCGATGTACCCGGAGGTACTCGGCCTCGGCATGCTCGCGTTCGGTTTCGGCGGCGTCGAGCTGGCACTTGCGCCCCTCGGTGCCGTACACCCTCAGGGCAGCGGTGACCTCACGCAGGGCGTCGGCGACCTCGTCGTGGCGATGGCTCAGCGTTTCGACACGGCGCAGTGCCTCGTCGAGGGCTGCGGCGACGGCGTCGGGCGCACAGCGGGCGAGCTCGCCGCCCAGGTCCGCGACCAGCCCCGTGGCGCGGCGCGCCTTCTCCATGTCGGCCTCGGCCCTGACGAGGAGGTCGTCGTCGGTTGCGGTCGCACGCTGCAGCACCAGTCGATCGCGTCCGACCGTCAGCTCGGCTGAGCACGCCGTCAGCTTCTCGCGCGCGACGCTGGCCTGTGTAGCCCTCTCCGCCAGCCGTTTCGCGGCGGCCTCGGCAACTTTGCGATGCGTCTCGCAGTCGGCGATGGCCTGCTGGTGGGCGGCGGTGGCTTCTCCGAGTTCGGCGCGGGCGCTGCCCGTATCGGGGGGTCCGGCCGTTTCCCGGACTGCGCCGACTGCCTCGGGGTGGCGGAGGTGGGTGAGCCGGGCCCGCAGCACGTCGACGTCGTCGTCGCCGATGAGGCCGTGGGCGGTCGCGGTCGACGTGTCGCGCGCGCTCACCAACTCTCGGCGGCGTTGGTCGAGGACACGCGCTGCCGCGACGTCGTCGACGTTGCTGGCCGCCAGTGCCGTTGCCAGAACCTGTTGTGCGGCATCGAGTTTGGCCTGGGTCTCGGAAGCGGGAGCGCCGGGCACCACCCGTGCGGTCAGCAGACCAGGCACGTCGATCTCGGTCGGCGTGGTGGCGTTCGCCGACCAGGTGCCACCGGCGTGCAGTGCGACCGGCTCGCCGCCGACACGCACCTCGACGTCGGCGACAGCGACGAGTTCGATGTGGGCGGAAGCCAATTCGGCCTGCAACGTGGCGCGCTCGACCGCCGCGGCAGCGGTCTCGATGTCCCGCATCGACGAGTCGGTAAGCGTGATCGACGCGAGTTCTCGCTCGACGCGCTCGACGTCGGCCTGTGCGGCATCGATCTTGGCGAGCCGGCTCGACAGGCGGTCGGCCTCGTCCCGGTCGGACATCTGCTCGACGGCGCGGCGGGCGGCGTCGACGCGGCCCTGACTCGCCTGAACCGCCACCCGGGCCTCTTCGGCGGCCGTCTCGGCGGCCTCCTGCACGTCGCGCGCGGTCAGCTCGTCCTCGTGGGCTTGTGCCGCAGCGGTTTCCAGTTCTGCGACCGCGGCGGTGCGCTCGTCGACATCGGCACGCAGCCTGCGCCGCTCCGTCAACGCAGAGACGCTCGCTTCCAGCGTCGCGTCTGCGGCCGCGGCGACCACCTCCGCCTGCTTGAGCTGTTGGCTCAGCGCGGCGACCTGTTCGGCTGCCGTCCGCGCGGTCGCCAGGCAGTTGGCCGCCTCCGAGCGCTCGCCGGACAGTCGCTCGAGGTCGGCGGTGAGCGTGGCGTGCGTCCGGACCGCATCGTCGACCTCGGCGACCGCCGCCGCGCAGCGGGCCACCTCGTCGTCGGCGTCCCTCATCCGTTTGGTCGCGGTGGCCCACTCGCCGGTCGGGCGACCGGTGGGTGTGAAGTACCGCAGGTATTCGGCGTCGATGCGGTCGATCAGCAGCGGCTCGGCACCCGACAACTGCACCGCCTCACCGGCTGCCACGTCGAGCGCCCGGGACAGCGCATCGCATCCGGACAGGTCCACCGCTGCCGTCGACGCCGCCTGCAGCACGCGCTGTGCCTGCCACAGTCCGACATCGACGGTTTCGTCGATGATCGCGCGGACCCGGTCGTGCGCCTCGTCTCCGGTGAGCTGTTCACGACGGGGAGCGAGCACGGTCAGCTGCCGTCTCGGCGCGCTTGTGGAATCGCTTTCGATAGATGAAACGATAAGGGCCCGTGGTGATCTCGGCGATGATCTCGGCACCCACGTCAGCGTGGGTCGGTTTGACCTGTTTGACTTCCTTCTTGGTCGAGCGGTCCTTGGCCTCCATCAGCAGGTCGAGCGCCTCGATCATCGACGACTTGCCGATCTCGTTGGCGCCGCTGACCACGACGACGCCATGATCGGGGAACTGGATCTCGCGGTGGGTGATGCCGCGGTAGTTGGTCAGCACCAGCCGGTGCAGCCTCATGCGATCCCCCTGTCGACGAGACGCAGCAGCAGCGAGAGCGCCGCCCTGGCGTCGTCGGCGTCCTCGCCGTCGGAGCGCGCGGCGGCCACCAGCTCGTCAACGGCGGCGGCGGCGAAGCCACCGATGCCCAGGTCGTCGAACTCGCCGTCGGCAGGGATCACCGCGATCTCGGACTGCCGCTCCCAGAGACCCAGCGCCGCGAACAGCCGCGCGTACTTGTCCAGGCAGGCATCCAGCGCGGCCTTGTCGGTCACGGTCACCGACCCGGTGAGCGCGAGCCGCACGACGGTGCGCTCCTTGTCCGGCATCAGGTCCAGGTTGATGTCGAGGTCGGCGACGTCGCGGCTGCTGTCCACCGAGTGGTGCATCGTGACGAACCGCCACCGGCCCACCCGTCGCGCGTCGACACTGACCGGCCGGCTCGCGTCATCCTCGTCGACGTCGACCACCAGCACATGACCGGGATCGGGCTCGATGTCGTCGTAGTTGGTGACCTCGGGTGAACCGGAATACCAGATCCGGCCCGACGCGCCGACCTGCATGCGAGAGTGCTTGTCGCCCAACGCCACATAGTGCACCGCGCCCCGGTCGATCGCGGCTTCGAGAGCCGCGAGTGCGATCAGCGATGGCCGGTCCTTGTCCGGAACGAGGATGTCGACCGCGCCGTGGCCGACCACGATGCGGGTGGTCCCGTCGGCAGGCAGGTCGGTGATCACGTCGGCGACGAGGTCGGTAGTGGGCGCCTTCGATGACCACGGCGCGGCCACGATCTCCAGGCCAGGTCGCACCGCGTGCACGCCGGGCCGGTCGAGAACCGTGACGTTGTCCGGGCATTCGGAGACGAACAGCGCGCTGGTGTACACCGACGACGCGTCCAGCGGGTCGTGGTTGCCCGGCAGCAGGTACACCGGGACACCGATGGCCCGCATCGCCTCCAGCGACTGGCCGACGACCCGAGGCGTCAGCTGGTTGTGCTCGAAGACGTCGCCGGCCACCACCACGAACTCCGCGCCCGCGTCGGCGGCTAGCGGGCCCAAACCCGCCACGGCGTCGCGGCGGGCGGCCGAATACCGTGGCTGCGCCTCGCCGTTGAGGAAGTACCGGGTCATCCCGAGTTGCCAATCGGCGGTGTGCACGAATCGCATCTCGAAACCCTCCTTCCCGCCTGCTTCTTTGCTAGGTGTGGCGAGTGTAGGTCCGGATGCCGACAACTCCCGGGACGTGCACCGGCATGCCTTACGGTGAGACCGTGACCGACCGCTATCGGACGCTGTTGCTGCTTCGGCACGCGAAGTCGGACTACCCGGCCGGAGTGGCCGATCACGAGCGCCCGCTGGCCCCTCGCGGGATGCGGGAAGCCGCTTTGGCAGGCGACTGGCTGCGCGCCCATACCCCGGCCGTCAACGCGGTGCTGTGCTCCACGGCTACCCGCACCCGTGAGACGCTGGCGCGGACGCGGATCGAGGCGCCGGTGCGCTATGTCGACCGGCTGTACGACGCGACGCCGGGGGCGGTGATCGACGAGATCAACACTGTGGATCCGGACGTGGAGACGCTGTTGGTGATCGGGCACGAGCCCGCCATCTCGGCTGTGGCGCTCGGACTTGCCACCCCTGACGGCAGCAACACGACTGCGGCCGAACACATCTCGACCAAGTACCCGACATCGGCGATCGCGGTGTTACGCACTGCGAACCCCTGGGACCAGCTGACACTGAGCAGCGCCGCGCTGGTCACCTTCCACGTGCCCCGCTAAGAGCTGGTGGCCAGCGTCAGCTCCATCAGCTTGATCGCCATCCCGCACGCGTCGATCCCCGGCGTCTGCGGGTTGACCCACCAGCCCACCACGCCGCCGGCGTCGCTGGCCACACCGCACGCGCCGTTGGCGTCCTGGGGGTGCATGACGATGGAGGGAACGCCCGCGATGGCGCGGCTCTCCACCTTGTACTTGAGCTGATCGGCGACTTTGCGCTCGTTGTCGAGGCTGCCCTGCTCGTACCAGAAGCGGGTGATGTCGATCAGGCCCCCGGGATTGGCGGCCTGCCAGCGACACACCGCGCCGACGAACGTGCTCTGGATGTCCAGCGGATCGGCCCCCACGGTCTTGGCCAGGATGTCCTCGGTCAGGACTTCGCACTCCTTGAGCAGGTTCGGGTACTGCTTCTCGGAGTTGTCATTGCGCGGCACGTCGCCCGAGCCCGCCTTGGCGGCCGTGCCATCGACCGTCCGCGAGCAACCCACCAGCATCGTCACCGCGGCCAGCACGGCGACGATTCCGGCCACGATCCGGCGCACGCTGACCGTCATTTCGCATTGACAATCGTTTGACGGGTCAGCTCCTTGGCAATATCACACGGATCCGGGAAGGGCTTCTCGGAGAAGCTGATCGACCATTCGATGAAGTCGTCGTCGTACTGGATGCCGACCTCGCACAAATTGCTGCCCAGCGTCGGATCGTCGCCCATGGCGATGAATCCGTTGTGGCCTTCGATGTTGACGTCCTCCACGTTCGTGCGGGACAGCTCCTCGGTCTTGCGCTCACGCCCGATCGGGCTGCCGCGATACCAGGTGAACGAGAAATGCGGTCCGAGGATGCCGCCGCCGGCCAGCCACTGACATCCGACGGAGTTCTGGGCCGTGTTGACCAATCCCGTCACCCGGGTCTGCTCGGCGATCGTCTGGTCGCTGATGCCGCCGCACTGCGGAAAAAACGGTCCGTGCTTGACGCCCTGCGCGGCTGGCGGGCTCGACGGCGAGTCGGGCGAGGTCTGCTGGGAGTTCGAGCACGCCGCCAACACCGGAATCATGGCCGCAGCTGCCACGGCCAGCACCTTCGCGTTGCTGGGGATCACAGCGCACACTGTAGCGGCAGCCACCCAAGGCAATCCTGAGAAGGACCCTGACCTCGCGTTTTATCGGTCACCGGACGGGTCGGTCCATCCGCAACCGAACAGGGCCGTGTGCGAAAGTAGCTGGATGCTCCTGGCGCTGCTGAGGCAGTACGTGCGGCCGTATCGCTGGCTGCTCACTGTGGTCGCAGTGCTTCAGGTGATCAGCACGCTGGCTTCGCTGTACCTGCCGACGGTCAACGCCGCGATCATCGACGACGGTGTTGCCAAGGGCGATACGCAGACCATCGTCGAGCTCGGCGGAATCATGCTCGCCGTCACCGGACTGCAGGTCGTGTGCGCCGTCGGGGCCGTGTACTTCGGGTCGCGCGCCGGCATGGGTGTGGGCCGCGACCTGCGGTCGGCGATCTTTCACCATGTGACCGGCTTCTCGGCCGCCGAGACGGCACGCTTCGGCGCCGCGTCGCTGCTGACGCGCACCACCAACGACGTCCAGCAGATCCAGCTTCTCGTGCAGTTGACGTGCACCATGCTGGTCACCGCCCCGATCATGTCGATCGGCGGCATCGTCATGGCGGTGCACCAGGACGCAGGGCTGTCCTGGCTGCTGCTCGTCAGCGTCCCGGTACTGGCGATCGCCAACTACTGGGTGGTGTCGCACCTGCTGCCGATCTTCCGCACCATGCAGCGGTTCATCGACAGCATCAACCGGGTGATGCGTGAACAGCTGTCCGGCATCCGGGTGATCCGCGCCTTCGCGCGGGAGCCCTTCGAACGCAACCGATTCGCCGAGGCGAACCAGGCATTGTCGGACACCGCGCTGACCGCCGGCCGCTGGCAGGCGCTGATGCTGCCGGTGACCACGTTGGTCATCAACATCTCCAGCGTCGCGCTGATCTGGTTCGGCGGCCTGCGTATCGACGCCGGCCAGATGCAGGTGGGCTCGCTCGTCGCGTTCCTGTCCTACTTCATGCAGATCCTGATGGCGGTGCTGCTCGCGACGTTCATCCTGATCCTGCTGCCGCGTGCGGCGGCATGCGGCGAACGGATCACCGAGGTGCTATCCACCGATCCGGTGATCACCAGCCCGGCCAACCCCGTCCGTCCGTCCACCATCGACGGCGCGATCAGCCTGCAGCACACCACGTTCAGCTATCCGGGGGCCGAACGTCCTGTGCTGCAAAATGTTTCGCTAACCGCCGCGCCCGGCACCACGACCGCGATCGTTGGCTCCACGGGGTCGGGCAAGTCGACGCTGGTGGCGCTCATCTGCCGGATGTACGACGTGACCTCGGGGTCGGTGCATGTCGACGGCGTCGACGTGCGCGAGTACGACACCGAGCAGTTGTGGTCGGCGATCGGGCTTGTGCCGCAACGCGGATACCTGTTCTCCGGGACCGTCGCCGACAACCTGCGTTACGGCAAGGCCGACGCGACCGACGACGAGATGTGGGAAGCGCTGCGGGTGGCGTCGGCCGACGGATTCGTCCGCGCGCATGCCGACGGGCTCGACATGCGGGTCGCGCAGGGCGGCATCAATTTCTCGGGTGGGCAGCGGCAGCGGCTCGCGATCGCCCGTGCCGTCATCCGCAGGCCCGCCGTCTACCTATTCGATGACGCGTTCTCGGCCCTCGACGTGCACACCGACGCGCGAGTGCGGTCCGCACTGAGCGAGGTGTCCGCCGACGCCACCGTTGTCATTGTGGCCCAACGGATTTCCACGATTGCCGGCGCCGATCAGATCATCGTCGTCGACGACGGCCGGGTGGTCGGCAGCGGGACTCACGAGTCGCTGCTCGCCGACTGCCCCACCTATGCCGAGTTCGCCGACTCGCAACGCATCGGCGCGGGCGTCGGAGGCGGACCGTGACCGGGGCGATGGGGCGACCGATCCGAGGGATGGTGCAGGCGCCCACCGAACGCTCCCGCGACTTCAAGGGCTCCGCGGTCCGGCTGGTCAAACGGCTGACCCCGCAACGCGGTCCGACCGTGGCGGTGATCCTGCTCGGGGTTGCGGGCATCGCAATCGGCGTCATCGGCCCACGGATCCTCGGGCACGCCACCGACCTGTTGTTCAACGGCGTGATCGGCCGTCGACTACCCGCCGGAATCACCAAGGAGCAGGCCATCGCGGCCGCCCGCGCCCGCGGTGACAACACCTTTGCCGACTTGTTGTCGGGCATGAACGTGGTCCCGGGCCACGGCGTGGACTTCGCCGCCGTCGGCCGCACGCTGCTGCTGGCACTTGGGCTGTATCTGGTTGCCGCGCTGCTGGTCTGGCTTCAGGCCCGGCTGCTCAATGTGGTGCTGCAAAGGACCATGGTGGCGCTGCGGTCCGACGTCGAGGACAAGCTGCACCGGCTGCCACTGTCGTACTTCGACACCCGGCAGCGTGGCGAAGTGCTGAGCCGGGTCACCAACGACGTCGACAACATCTCGACGTCGCTGTCGATGACGATCAGCCAGCTGCTCACGTCGCTGCTGACGGTGGTCGCCGTGCTCGTGATGATGCTGACGATCTCACCGCTGCTTGCCCTTCTGACGGTGGTCACGTTGCCGCTGTCCTTGCTCGTCACCCGCGAGATCGCGCGCCGCTCACAGCGCATGTTCGTCGCGCAGTGGGCCAATACCGGACGGCTCAACGCCCACATCGAGGAGACCTACAGCGGGTTCAATCTGGTCAAGACGTTCGGTCACCGGGCGCTGGCGGAGGAGCAGTTCCGTGAACGCAACGCCGACGTCTACCACGCCAGCTTCGGCGCGCAGTTCTTCTCCGGCCTCGTCGGACCCGCCACGACGTTCGTCGGCAACCTCAGCTATGTCGCGGTGGCGGTGGTGGGCGGCATCCAGGTGGCGACGGGCCAGATCACGCTGGGCAGCATCCAGGCGTTCATCCAGTACGTGCGCCAATTCAACCAGCCGCTGACCCAGGTCGCAGGCATGTACAACACGCTGCAGTCGGGGGTGGCCAGCGCGGAGCGGGTGTTCGACCTGCTCGACGCCGACGAGGAGGCGCCGGACGCTCCGCCGGAGTTGCGGTCGCCCGACGGGCGCCGTGGCCGCGTCGAGTTCGAGAACGTCAACTTCGCCTACCGACCCGGCACTCCGGTCATCGAAGACCTGTCGCTGGTGGCCGAGCCCGGCAGCACGGTCGCGATCGTGGGCCCGACCGGGGCAGGCAAGACCACACTCGTCAACCTGCTGATGCGGTTCTACGACGTGGACTCGGGCGCGATCCTGGTCGACGGCGTCGACATCGCGACGATCAGCCGGGAGTCGCTGCGGTCACGGATCGGCATGGTGCTGCAGGACACCTGGCTGTTCGGCGGCACGATCTACGACAACATCGCCTACGGCAGGCCCGACGCCGACGAGGACGAAGTCATCGAGGCGGCGACGGCCGCCTACGTCGACCGGTTCGTGCACACGCTGCCCGACGGATACGACACCTGGGTCAGCGACGACGGCGGCAACATCAGCGCAGGCGAGAAGCAGCTGATCACCATCGCCCGGGCGTTCCTGGCCCGGCCGCAGCTGCTGATCCTCGACGAGGCGACCAGTTCGGTGGACACCCGAACGGAGCTGTTGATCCAGCACGCGATGGTCCAGCTCCGCCGAGACCGGACCAGCTTCATCATCGCCCACCGGCTGTCGACCATCCGGGACGCCGACCAGATTCTGGTGATGGAGGAGGGCAGGATCGTCGAACGCGGCAGCCATGGCGAACTGCTGGCGCGGCACGGCGAATACTGGGCGATGGCGCAGGCGTAGTCCCGCGAGCAGACGCAAAGTCGCATTGTTTCCCTCGGATTTGTGCGAGTTTGCGTCTGCTCGCGAGAAAAGGTGACCCGTAATTAGGCAGTTCGCTCAATTGCATTCGGGGAGTCGTGCGGAAATCCGTCGGGCACTATGGCTGCATGAGTACCAGGACAGTGCATACGTTCTGCCGGTACTGCCTCGCCTCGTGCGGCATCGAGGTCACGGTCGAGGAGAACCGCGTCACGAAGATCTCGGCCGACAAGGCGAACCCGCACACCTGGCAGGACTTCTGCGCGAAGGGACGCACGGCCAACCAACTCGTGGAGCATCCCCGTCGAATTCTGAACCCGATGCGGCGCGTCGGCGACTCCTACGTCGACGCCACCTGGGACGAGGCGATCACCGACATCGCCGCACGGATGAACGCGCTCATCGACGCCGACGGGCCCGACGCGGTGGGCATCTACTACGGGAATCCGTCGGGATTCTCCTCGTCGAACATCATCTTCATGAACGGCTGGCTGGACGCCGTCGGCACCCAGAACCGCTATTTCGTCGGGTCGGTCGACCAGAACGCGATGCACGTCGTCGCCACGGCGATGTACGGCTCGATGCTGATGGCACCGGTGTCCGACATCGACAACTGCGACTACTTCGTGCTCGTCGGCACCAATCCGGCTGTCAGCGCGTGGAATTGGCTGGAGACGGTGCCTGGCGGATGGCGGCGCGCGCTCGAGCGGCAGAAGCAAGGCGCCACGATCGTCGTCGTCGACCCGGTACACACCGAGACCGCCGAACACGCCGACGTGCATCTGGCGCTGCGGCCGGGCCAGGACTGGGCGCTGCTGCTGGCCATGACGAAGGTGATCCTCGACGAGGGACTCGAGCACAAACAGGACTGCGCCGAACTCGCCACCGGCGTATCGGAATTGCGCAGGCTCGTCATCGACGCCGATCTCGACGACCTTGCGTCTCGGTGCGATGTTCCTCGTGAACAGATCGAGCGCGTCGCACGCGATTTCGCGGCGGCCCGCGGGGCGATGGTCGTCACCCGGACCGGGGTTTCGCTGCATCTCGCCGGAACCGTCGCCGAATGGCTCGGGCATGTGCTCAACGTGATCACCGGCCGGATGGACCGTCCCGGCGGCCGGCGTTACGAACCCGGGTATGTGGACGCGCTGCGACTGGCCGCCATGACAAAGTCCAGTCCCCACAAGAGCCGAGTGCTCGGCCGCGAAATGGTCGCGGGCGCACATGCACTCAGCGAGCTACCCGACGAAATCACCACGCCAGGGCCGGGCCAGATCCGCGCGATGGTGATCAACTGCGGAAACCCGGTGGTCTCCGGGCCCGACGGCGCGAAACTCGACAACGCGCTCGAACAACTGGATCTGTTGGTGGCCATCGACTTCGTGCAGCGCGAGAGCCACCGGCACGCGCACTGGCTGTTGCCTGCCGTGCACTGGCTGGAACGCGACGACCTGCTGGCATTCACGAGCAACATGCACGACGAGCCCTACGTGCAGTTCGGGGCCAAGGCCGTCGAGCCGCCACCGGGCGCGCGTCAGGAGTGGCGGATCTTCACCGACCTCGCGATCGCCATGCGCAAGCCGCTGTTCGGCGCGAAGGGACTCAACGGCTTCATCAAGTCCACGCGGCGGGTCGCCCGCTTCACGCGGCGGCCGCATCTCGAGTTCGGGCCGCACTGGATCGACCGGCTGGTGGTGGCGACCGGGCGAAAGTTCAACGGCCGCAGGATCAAATGGCGCGATGTGATGGCCCACCCGCACGGATGGGTGTTGGGCCCGCGGGAGTTCGGCCATTTCAAGGACGCGTTGAGAACCGACGACAAGTTGGTGCACGCCGCTCCGCCGGAGTTCGTCGCTCGCGCGCGCGAGCTGCTCGCCGAACCGCCGCCGGCGGCGCCCGACGGCTACCCGTTCCAGTTGTCGAACCGGCGCAACCGGCACTCGATGAACTCCTGGCTCAACGAGCTCCCCGGCCTGCACCCGGCGGGCAAGCGGAACGAGGTCCTGATCAACCCGGATGACGCGGCGGCGCTCGGCATCGGGGACGGCGACCGCGTCCGGGTGTTCTCAGAAGTCGGCGAAATCGAGCTGCCCGCGGCGGTCGACAAGCGACCCCGTCCCGGCGTGGTCATCGTCGACCACGGCTGGGGCTCAAGGATTTTCGACCCCCGCGGCGGCGGCGCGCCCGAATCGTTCGGCGCCAATCGCAATCTGCTCATCGACGGCGGGCCTGTCGACCCGCTGTCGCAGACCTCGGCGTTGAGCTCGTCGTACGTGGGCGTCGAGCGCGTCGGTTCTGAGTTCTAGACCTGCGGGCCCTCGGACCTGAGATCGTCGACGTTGCGCATCGCGTCGCGCAGCTTGGTCAGCCATTCCTCGGTGTGCTCGCCGACCAGCTTGACAGACCAAGCCAGTGCGTCGGACCGCGACCGCGCCACACCGGCATCGACGAGCGTGTCGAGCACCTGGCGCTCCGGCTGCCGCAGCCGCGTCATCACCGGAACGGCGATGTGGGTGAACAGGATTCGCTCCGGCGAATCCGGGGTGCCTACCTCCACACCCCAGGAAACCTTGCGTCCGTACTTGTCCTGCGCCTCGTCGGCGATGCGCATGCGTTCCGGCCGGGTCTCCTCCCGGAACCGGGAGACGCGGCCCGACGAACGCGCTTCACTCTGCTCGCCATCGGGCTCGGGCAGCCGGCCGATGACAGTGATCTCCTCGCGGTCGACGACGACGGTGGGGTCGCCCTCGAACCAGTCGGGCAGGCGGCCTGCGAACCACTCGGCGGCATCGCCGGCATCTGGTTGGTCGGCCTGTTGCCAGCCGCCTGGGCGGCCCGACCGTCGGCCATGTGCGTGATGTTGTCTCATGATTACATGATTACACCGTTACAACGCAGATGGGACGGCTTTCACCCGCAGCGAACAGAAGGATGTTCGTTGAGCCCTACTTGCGCTTCATCAGGACCGCGGCTCCCCCGCCGAGGACCATCAACACCAGAAGCAGCGCGGCCCAGCCCGCGCCCAACAACCACCACACGGCGGCCAGCGCAATGATCGCCGGCGAGGCCACGAACAGCACCATGCCGGGGTGCTGCTTGATGACCGCGACGGCGCTCTGTGCCCGCACCCGGTCGATTTCCTTTGCCATTCACTAAGGATGCCAGTGCCGTCTTGGACACGGCATAGTGTCGGCAATGTCTATCGCGGCGGTCGCCGCACGCCCGACGCACAAAGGAGTGAATCGTGACTGGACCCGGACCCGGCAGCTGGCAATCGGATCCCGAAGGCCGCTACGAGTACCGGTGGTGGGACGGGCAGCGCTGGACGGATCAGGTTTCTCATCGCGGGCAGGTCAGCCGCGCTCCGATGGGCGAAGCGCCCGTGCCCGGCGCGAGCGGCCCATCGCAGGCGCAGGCCCAACAGGGTGGCCCGCCGCAGGGGGCGCAGGCGGCCCCCGCGCAGGGTGACGGCTTCGCAGGCATCACCGGCGATCTCGTCGACGGGCGGTTCAGCGAGAAGGAGGCCAAGGCAGTCGCCAACCAGAACTCGAAGCTGCTGCGCGTGCGCCTTGGCGAGCCGTTCATGGCGCGCCAGGGCTCGATGGTCGCTTATCAGGGCAACGTCGACTTCGCCTTCGAGGGCGGTGGCGCCTCGAAGTTCATCAAGAAGGCGCTGACCGGCGAGGGTGTGCCGTTGATGCGATGCCAGGGCCAGGGCGACGTGTTCCTCGCCGAGCTGGCGCACGACGTCCATCTGCTGAATCTGAACAATGCCGGGCTGTCGATCAGCGGAAAGAATGTGCTGGCGTTCTCCGCGAGCCTGCAGTGGAACATCGAGCGGGTGAAGGGCGGCAGCATCGCGACGGGCGGGCTGTTCAACACCACGTTGCGCGGCACTGGCTGGGTAGCGCTGACGACCGACGGCCCGCCGGTAGTGCTCAATGCGGCGGAGGCGCCGACGTTCGCCGACACCAACGCTGTCGTCGCGTGGTCGGCGAACCTGCAGACACAGCTGAAGACGAGCTTCAAGGCCGGTGCATTGATCGGGCGCGGTTCCGGTGAGGCGGTTCAGGTTTCGTTCTACGGGCAGGGCTTCGTGATCGTCCAGCCGTCGGAGGGCATCCAGATCTCCACCACCGCGTAGGTCATCAAGCGATCGGCAGAAGGACCGGAATCAGGGCTACGTTCCGTCGGTGCCGTGAGCGCCGTTGGTTTGGGTTGTTCCACCGGTGGCGGTTCCGCCGTTGCCGCCGGGACCGCCCGGGGCTCCGTTGCCACCGTCACCACCGCGGCCGCCCGCGGAAGGGCCGATCGGGCTCGGGTTGAAGACCGTGCCCCGCCCGCCGGCGCCGCCGCGACCGCCGGACCCGCCGAATGTACCGCCGTTACCGCCGCGGCCCCCGTTGCCCCCGGTCGCCTGCGTCCCATGAATGCCGCCAGATGTGTCAATGGCTGCGAGGTTGATCGTGACTTTGCCGTTGGGGCCAGTTCTAAAGGGGGACGGCGGCGACGTGAACGACAGTGGGCCACTGCTGGTCGCAGCTCCGCCCTTCCCCCCGGCTCCGCCTGAGCCACCGATGAGGCCGGTGCCGCCAGCGCCGCCGCTGCCGCCGGTGGCAACGCCCTTCTCCAGGGGTCCGTGGCCCCCGTTGGTGGAAGAATTGGTACTGGCGAATACACCGGTAGCGATCGCTTCGCCGCCGTTGCCGCCGGCGCCAGCCTTCCCCACAGACGATCCGCCCGCGCCACCATCACCGGCGGTCGCATCGCCGCCGGACGCTAGCGCGGGGCCGCCGGCACCACCATCGCCGCCGGGCCCGCCGCTGGAGAACCCCCCGGCGCCGCCATCGCCGCCGAACGCGTCACCACCGACCGGGGTCGAGGTGGTGCCGTCCGAGTTGAATTCGTTTAACCCGCCGGCTCCGCCTCCCGCGCCACCGTTGCCGCCGGGCCCGTTGCTCGATGCCCCGCCGGCCCCGCCGCTCCCGGCGATGGCGGTACCGCCGTAGCTCAAGGTACTGCCACCGCTGCCGCCGTTTCCGCCGCCAGCGCCGCCGGCGCCACCGGCACCGCCCGCGCCGCCGGTCACCGTGTTCGGGGTGAACTGAGTCGAAACGACACCGTCTGCGCTCGTTTGGACCTGTTGTGCCGCACCGGTCGCGTCGCCGCCGTTTCCGCCGCGTCCGCCGGTACCGTTCATCCCGGCGGTGCCGCCTGCACCGCCGGCGCCACCGGTTGCATTGCCGCCGCCTACGGTGGCGGAGTCGTTGTCACCGGTTACGGCATTGCCGCCGTTACCTCCGCGGCCGCCATTGCCGCCCAAGGCCCCGGCGTTACCGCCGTTCCCGCCTTTTCCGCCAGTGACATCGCCCGTTGCGGCGATCGCGTTGGCGCCGTCACCGCCGCGGCCGCCGCTACCGAGCACCATCCCGCCGTTGCCGCCGTTACCTCCGTTGGCGCCCGGCGTGGTGGGGCTATAACCGTCGCCGCCGTTACCGATGAGGATTCCCCCGTTGTAACCGTCGGGGTGGCTCGCGGTACCGTCGGCGCCGTTGCCGACGAAGTCGTTGAGAATCGGGATCTGGCCGGCGATGTCCAAGATTGGGCTATCGGTTATGGATGTGAGGACGCTTCCGAAGGCAGCTCCCGCATTCGGCGCCGCCGCCGAACCGATCAGGCTGGTAACGGCGGCCGATCCGGTTGTGTCCGCGGCAGTGCTGCACGACGACAGAAGCGAGCAGAGCGAGAGCGGCTGAGCGCTTGCTTGGGGGACACCGGCCAGCAACGCCACGGCAGGGGCAGCGACCACGATTCCTGCCCCTCCGAACACGGTCGTGGTTGCCAGCACCGGACGAGCCGGCTTGCCTGAGTCCCGCCGCCGAGCGGCGCGATCGCTAATCTTCCGATGCTTGGACATCGATGCCCCTCCTACAGTTGATGCTGGAGTCAATTGGCTGCCCGGTAACTAGACTCGAATGTTGAGCAACCGAATCCGAATGTTCGCGGGAGATTTCGCGATCAACATATTTTTTTCGCGATCAACCTATAACTCGCCGAGGATTCGATGATGAACTTGACAAGAATTCTCGCAAGCAACTTCCGAATATTTGCATCGGCAACGAATCTCGATAGCTTTTCACTGGTCAGAGAGCACAAGGGTGCGAATTTCCATCTTTGAGCGTTGGATTCACAGTTCTTGGGTGTCAGTATTTTCTTCACAGCAAATGCAATGCTTACCCGATGTTTACTCACGGGAATTTCACAGATGAATTCATTTATGATTTTGGTGGGGCCCAATAAGATTCACCTATCCATTTAGCGAAGCAGATATTTGCTGGACTCATTCCCGGCAACTCAGTAATCACAGCTCCAGCAGGACGGTTACCGGGCCGTCGTTGACGAGTGCGACCTTCATGCGCGCGCCGAAGAAACCGGTCTCGACATGCGCGCCGAGCTGTCGCAGCGCGTCGGCGAATGCGGTTACCAACGGTTCGGCGACCGCGCCGGGAGCGGCCGCGTTCCAGGTCGGCCGCCTGCCCTTTGCAGTGTTGGCGTACAGGGTGAACTGACTGACGACCAGGATCGGTGCGTCGACATCGGCCGCCGACTTCTCGTCGTCCAGAATGCGCAACTGCCATAGCTTTTCGGCCAGCCGCGCAGCCTTCGTCGCATCGTCGTCATGGGTGGCGCCGACCAGCGCGAGCAGTCCCTGGCCGTCCGGTTGGATGGCGCCGGCGGTCTCGCCGTCGACGGTTACCGACGCCGACGAGACGCGTTGTACGAGAACACGCACGGCGACGACGCTACAGCGTCGCCAGGATGTGCTTCATGGTGTCGATCTCCTGCTGCTGGCTCGTCACGATCGACTGCGCGAGGTCGACGGCGGGCTTGAATCGACCTTGCTTGACCTCCGTCTGCGCCATCGCGATTGCACCCTCGTGGTGCGTGATCATGCCGGTCAGGAACAACCTGCCCGCCTCGACACCTTCGGCGTTCATCAGCGCGGTCATCTGCTCTTGCGACATCATCCCCATCGCACCGCCCGACATGCCCTCCATGCCTTCCATGTCGTGGCTTCTGTGGTCGTCGCCGGGAGCCATGGACGGCATGGCCGGGTTGCCCCACTGGCTGAGCCAGTCCTGCATCTGCTTGATCTCCGGCCCCTGCGCGGCCTTGATCTGATGGGCCAGACCGGTGATGCGGGGATCGATGTCCTGCTTGCCGAGCAGGACGTCGCTCATCGTGACGGCCTGCTGGTGGTGCGGGATCATCTGCCGGGCGAATGAGACGTCCGCATCGTTGTGGGCCTCGGCGCTCGGCGCCGCGGTTGCCGATGTGCTGTGCTCGGCCGGGTGCTGGGCGCCGGAATCGCCGCCGCTACAGCCGGCCGAGACCACGAGCGCCGCCAGGGCGCCTGCGCCGATCAGAATCGTTCGTTTCCACACTGTTGTGATCCCTTCGTCGTCACCTTTACCTATACCCCCTATGGGTATAACCTGGCAAGGTGACATCCCCCGCCAACACCACTGACCGGCGCGAACTCACCCTCGCGGTGGGCGGGATGTCGTGCGCGTCATGCGCGGCCCGGGTCGAGAAACGGCTCAATCAGGTCGACGGCGTCGTGGCGACCGTCAACTTCGCCACTGAACAGGCCACGGTCGGCTTCCCCAGCAGCGTCACCCCGCAAGACCTGGTCAGCGCGATCGAGGAGACCGGCTACACCGCGACGCTACCCGCGCGAATCGACGGGCCGGCAGCGCCCGAGGACTCGGACGCCACCACGACGTGGCGACGACGGCTGCTGGTCTCGGCGACGCTCGCCGTGCCGGTGGTTCTGCTGTCGATGGTTCCCGCGCTGCAGTTCGACTACTGGCAGTGGCTGGCCCTGGCCCTCACGACACCCGTGGCGGTCTGGGGCGCATGGCCGTTCCACCGCGCTGCGCTGGCCAACCTGCGCCACCGCGCCGCGACCATGGACACCCTCGTGTCGGTCGGCGTGGCCGCGGCCTACCTGTGGTCTCTCTGGGCGCTGCTCTTCACCGATGCGGGCATGCCGGGCATGAAGATGACCATGCGCCTGCTGCCAAACAACACTGGCGGGACGCACCTCTATCTCGAGGTCGCCGCCGCGGTCACCGCCTTCATCCTGGCCGGGCGCTATTTCGAGGCGCGCGCGAAACGGCAGTCCGGTGCGGCGCTGCGCGCCCTGATCGACATGGGCGCCAAGGACGTCTCCGTGCTGCGGGACGGCTCAGCCGAAACCCGTGTTCCGATCGGCCAACTCGCGGTGGGCGACGTCTTCGTCGCGCGGCCCGGCGAGAAGATCGCCACCGACGGCGTCGTGGTCTCGGGCACGTCGGCGGTGGACGCGTCGATGCTCACCGGCGAGCCCGTGCCCGTCGAAGTGGGTGCCGGCGACGGTGTCGTCGGCGCGACCGTCAATGTGGGTGGCCGACTGGAGATCCGGGCCACAGGCGTCGGCTCCGACACCCAACTCGCGCAGATGGCGCGCTTGGTCACCGCGGCGCAGAGCGGCAAGGCCGAGGTGCAGCGGCTGGCCGACCGCGTGGCGGCCGTGTTCGTCCCGATCGTCATCGGCCTGGCGCTGCTGACGCTGGCCGGCTGGCTGCTGCTCGGCGCGTCGGCCGCCACCGCCTTCACCGCGGCCGTCGCCGTGCTGATAATCGCTTGCCCCTGTGCGCTCGGCCTGGCCACACCGACGGCGCTGCTGGTGGGAACGGGACGCGGCGCCCAGATGGGCATCCTGATCAAGGGGCCGCAGGTGCTGGAGTCGACTCGGCGCATCGACACTGTCGTGCTGGACAAGACCGGCACAGTCACCACGGGCCGGATGTCGGTCACATCGGTGCATGCCACCGGCGACACGTCCAGCGCCGAAATACTCCGGTTGGCAGGCGCTCTCGAGCACGCATCGGAGCATCCGATCGGGCGTGCGATAGCGGCCCATGCCGCCGAGGCCGGCGCGCTGGCGCCGGTCACCAGCTTCGAGAACCACGGTGGAAGCGGCGTCACCGGCGTCGTCGACAACCGTGCACTCGCCGCCGGGCGCCACAGTTGGCTGCGCGAAACCTGGGCGCTCGAGGCTCCTGCCGAACTGCGCGACGCCGCGGAGAAGGCGGAAGCCGATGGCAAGACCGCGGTCTGGATCGCCGTCGACGGTGAGATCCGCGCGGTCATCGTCGTCTCCGACACCATCAAGGAGAGCTCGCGTGCCGCTGTCGACGAACTCCGCGGTCTCGGTCTGTCGCCGGTCCTGCTGACGGGCGACAACCGGCGCGCGGCGTCCGCGGTCGCACGGCAGCTCGGCATCGACGAGGTGTTCGCCGAGGTGCTGCCCGCCGAAAAGGTGGAGCACATCAAGCGATTGCAGAACGAGGGCAAGGTGGTGGCGATGGTCGGCGACGGCGTCAACGACGCCGCCGCGCTGGCCCAGGCCGATCTCGGGCTGGCGCTCGGCACCGGGACCGACGTCGCGATCGCGGCCTCGGATCTCACGCTGGTCCGCGGTGATCTTCGCGCCGCACCCGACGCGATTCGGCTGTCCCGCGCCACGCTGCGCACCATCAAGGGAAACCTGTTCTGGGCGTTCGCCTACAACGTTGCGGCGCTACCGCTGGCCGCGCTCGGCCTGCTCAATCCGCTGATCGCCGGTGCCGCAATGGCTTTCAGCTCCGTGTTCGTTGTGAGCAACAGCCTGCGGCTACGCCGGTTCACACCGTCCCGGTAGGCATTGATTGAGGGTATTGCGCTGATTCACGGCAGTAGGCACACAGGCTTATGCCGAGCGTCGGATAACCGCAGGCTGGGCAAACGGACGATAGGGTCAACAAGTCCGATGCCCTGAGCGGTATTTCAGAAACCACCTCTGTGCTGGCGTCTCGTCCGTGCATCGGGGCCCTTCCGTCACCGGCGGACTACCCGCTTTTGTGGTTTATTAACACTTCCGTCATCGACATTTTCGGCTGAGGCGGACTATTCCGGTGTTGCGGAACGGGCCCTGAACAGCTTCACCTCTTCTTTGACGCCCTTGAGGTGCCGCCCGCCCGCGAACGACCAGGTGAACTCGTCGCCGTCACCGATCGCCTCGCGCGCCGACTCGGCGACCAGCACCGCTCCCGGCCGGGCAACCGCAGTCACCCGGCTGGCCAGATTCACCGGGCTGCCGAAAAAGTCTCCGGCCCGTCCAACCGCCTTACCGGCGGCGAGCCCGACCCGTAGCTGTGGCAGGTCGTCCTTCTCCGCGGCCGCAAGGAGCTCGAGCGCCGCCCGCAGCAATGCCGCCGCGTCGGTGCTGACGAACATCACCGCGTCACCGATCGTCTTGATGAACCGCACTGGCGGCGACGCGACGTCCCGCGCGAGACCGGACAACCGGTTGGCGAGGTTCTCCAACTCCTCCGGTGGCACTGCTTCGCCCAGCCGGGTGAAGTCGACGAGGTCTGCGAAGCAGACGGCCACCTCGCGGGCACCGGGAAGGCTGCCCGCCGCACGTTCGGCGACGTTCACGGCCTCGGTCTCCAGTCCGTGACGGAGCTGCAGCCGCAGGACGTCCTCGGCCATCGGCCCCAGCAACGGCGAAACACGTTGCACCAGTTCTCCATAGGCCTTGGCGATCCGCAGCTCGGTGGCACCCGGCTCGATCACCGCCTCCAGCACGACCTGGCGCATCACCTCGGCGGTCTGCGCCATGCCCTGGCCGAGCACCCGCGCCACTGCGATCACCTGCTCGCGGGTGAACCCCGCGTCGACGAACACCTTGGCATGCGCCGCGGCCTCCACGTCGGCCCGCAGCTGCACCGGCGCGTCAGGGTCGTCGACCCGCGGCAGACCGAGCGCCCGCTGGAAGGCCTCCAGCAGTTCCAGGTCGATGCCGGTGTCCTCGCAGATCTGCCGCGCCGAGACGTACACGCCGTCGTCGCCGACGACACGGCCGGCAGGCATCAACATCGGCGCGAACTCAGACCGGATGTGCTCGACGGTGAAGCCCTCGCTGAAGAGCCATTCGATCAGCTCGGCCCGTTCCGCCCGTGCCACCCCGTCGAGACCGTCGAGCAGCCCCGAAGCCTCGATGGCTTCGATATCGATGTCGTCGGCCACCGCCTCAACGTATACCTGTTGGCATGACAGAATCGCTGCTGCACGGTCTACCGCCGGTCGTCGACGACCGCGCGCGGGTGCTGATCCTCGGGTCGTTCCCGAGTGTGATTTCCCTGGCCACGCACCAGTACTACGCCAACCCGCAGAACGCCTTCTGGCGGATCATGGGCGAGCTCTTCGGCTTCGACATCACGGTGTCCTACGAAAAGCGGTTGGCGGCACTGCAATCCCACGGAGTTGCGTTGTGGGACGTGCTGCATAGCTGCCGACGGGCGGGTAGCTCGGATTCCGAGATCGACCCGAAGAGCATCGTAGTCAACGACTTTGGCCGCCTGTTCGCAAAGTATCCGTCGCTGACGAGGGTCCTCTTCAATGGCGCGACGGCCGCGCGGACCTACGAGCGCTTGGTCGACACCGGGGCGATCGAGACCCGGCTGCTGCCCTCGACGAGTTCGCAACACACCATCCCCCGCGACGACAAGCTGCGCGCATGGCGAGACGGCATCGGGCACTGACTGCGGCGGTGGTCACGAGACCTGCGGGCGGCGGTGTGCCCATGGGCGTGCCTTCTCGATCTGCGCACCGAGCGACAGCAGCGTCGCCTCGTCGAAGGGCCTGCCCACCAACTGGATTGACGTCGGCACCCCATCCCCGTCGAGGTCCCACGGCACCACCGCGGCGGGCTGACCCGTTCCGTTGAACATGGCCTGGAACGGCACCCGGGCAGCCACCAGTGCGAGCGTCGTGACCGCACCGCGTCTCTGATAGGCCCCGATGCGGGACGGGCCGGCGGCCGTGCCCGGCGTGACAACCACATCGACGTCGTCGAAGATCGACAGAACACGCTGGGCCAGTTCGCGTTCCGATTCGCGGATCGAGGCCAACCGGCGATCGGAGACGAACCCGCCGATGCGGGCGAAGCTGCGCGTGCGCCTCTCCAGACGTTCTTTGCGTGGGAGCACCTTCGCATCGTCGTAGACACCGCGGAAATAGCGCGGGAGCAGGTGGCCGTACACCGCGCCGGTCGGATAGTCGGGGTCGCGCACCACGACGTGGTGGCCGAGCTCGCGCAGCAACGCCCCCGCCTCGTCGACCGCCCTGCGCTGGGCCTTGCCGAGCCTGGCCGTCAGTAGTGGAGGAACCTTGGTGCTCAACGCGATTCGCAGTCGCCCGGGATCACGGGCCGCCGCCGCCGCGAAACTCTCGTCGGCGGACGTCGCGGCCGTCGCGTCCAGGAACACGGCGGCGTCCTCGACGGTCCTGGCCATCGGGCCGTTGACGGACAGACCGTTCCACGCGCCGTCGTGCGGGGCGAGCGGAACCCGGTCGCGCTGCGGCTTGATGCCGAACAGGCCACACCACGTCGACGGGATCCGTATCGACCCCATGCCGTCGGAGCCGAGAGCCATCGACGCCAGGCCCGCCGCGACGGCAGCGCCGCTGCCGCCGCTGCTGCCGCCGGGCGTGCGGTCGGTGTTCCACGGATTGCGCGTCGCACCGAATTCCACCGTCTCGGTGAACGGCCAGATCATCATCTCCGGCACCGCGGTCTTGCCCAGAATGACAGCGCCCGCCGCACGCAGCCGGCGCACCACCTCCGCGTCGTCCGCCTTCGCAGGCCCGTACGCGGCGCTGCCGTACGTCGTCACCTCCCCTGCGACGTCGACATCGTCTTTTATCGCGATGGGAACGCCGAGCAGCGGAAGCCGCTCGCCGGACTTGAGCCGCCCCTGTGCCGCGGCCGCCTCCCGGCGCGCGGAATCGGCCAGCACCACGCGGTAGGCCCGCAGTCCCGGGTCCAGCCGGGCGATTCGTCCCAAGTACAGGTCGAGCAGGTCGGGCGCGGTGATGGTCCCTGCCGCGAGCAAGCGCGCCTGCTCGGCGGCGCCGACGAAGGCCAGGTTGGTGGTGTCCATTCGCGGCAGCGTAACGGCCTAGCCGCCGTGGGCGTTGGCGTATTCGCCCGGCGTGCTGCCCAGCATCGAGCGGAAGTCGTTGATGAAATGCGCCAGGTCATACCGGCCGAGGCGGACCGCCACGTCTGGGCACAACCCCGTGACATGAAAAGAGGGCACCCGCTTCCGGGCGCCCTCTTCGGTGTGGTCGTCAGCGGCTCTGCTGAACGCTCATATCGACCTGTGGCACGTTCACGGTGGGCTGGATGTCATGAATCCAGTTGTTGTGAATGACGTCTGCCTGGGCCGGTGCGGCGAAGCCGAGGATTGCGGCGGCGAGGCCGGTTGCGGCGAACCCAGCGATTCCTGCGAATCCGAACTTCTTCATCTTGGTGCCTTCTTCGTTTCTCTTCGGGCTCTTTGGCGGGCCCTCTGAGTGCCTAAACACAGTGCTCAGGCGGTTAATTCCGATGGCAGAAATTGATCGGCGGTTGGCAGCAATCGCTACCTAATACGATTCGCAGATGGCCAAATTGGAGTTGTCCCGCAGCCTGTCGATGTCACCGGATGACGCCTGGGAGCATGTGTCGGACTTCTCGACGCTCGGCGACTGGCTGAAGATGCACCAGGGTTGGCGCAGTGAGCTTCCGGATGAGCTCGAAGTCGGCACGACGCTCGTCGGCGTCGCGGGCGTCAAGGGAATGCGAAACCGCGTCACCTGGACGGTGCACGAGATGGAAGTGCCACGTCTGTTGGCGGTCAAGGGCGACGGCGTCGGCGGCACCAAGTACGGACTGCGGATGACCGTCAAGCCGACCAATTCGGGGTGCGATTTCACCGTGAAGATCGAGCTGGGCGGCCGGCCGCTGTTCGGGCCTATCGGCGCGACCGCTGCCCGCTTGGTCAAGGGCGACATCGAGCGCTCGATCGAGCGGTTCGAGGAGCTCTACGGCTGAACGCGGCGCGGCGACGAGAGATCGGTGGGCGGCCAGCGGAAGGAATGCCTGGCGCTGTGCGCGAAGAGGGGTTGGGGCGCACCCGTTGAGTATCGGACGACGATACCTCGGCGTCCACCGGCCAACCCAGGCCTGCCTACGAGCGGATGCTTGCTGACATTCGCGCCGACAAGATCGACGCGCCTGGGCGCATACGGATATTCTCCGGCCATCCGACATTCAAGTCGCCCAACCGACCCACTCCGGTGCAGATTGGTGCTCCAGCCAACAACGAAGAGGGATGACTCATGAGCATGGCATACCTGGCGCGACCGGAGCAGCAGCAGCAATTGGAATGGCTCGACGGCGGCACACTGGCAATCTTGCTAGACGGCAAGGCCACAGATGGCCAGTTGATGATTGGTCGCTTCGATGTGAGCGAAGGTGAAGCCCCGCCTTACCACAAACACACGCGGGAAGACGAAGTGTTCATGTTGATCAAGGGAACCGCGCTGGTCTGGGTAGACGACCAGGAGATGGAGTTGGCGGAGGGCGGAATTGTGTTCTTGCCCAAGAACATTCCGCACGCATATCGCATCACGTCAAAGACAGCAGATTTACTGATGATCAACACACCGGCAGGAATTGAAGGAATGTTTCGCTACTCCGGTCGCGACAAAGCGACGCCGCGTCCGGAGGGCTTTGAAATTTCGCCCTCGCGTTTGGCCGAGGGAGCGGACAAGTTCGGTCAGATTATTCTTGGCCCCCCGCGCTGACCGCGCACTCATAGGCGGTCGACTTGTTCTACGTGTTGGTGTTCGGCGCCAAGCTCGCCGACCGCATGGATGGTCCGGACGGCACCTTCCGCGAACCGGCGCAGACCTTCGTCACGGGTGACCGGTTCGCATCGGTGCTTGACTCATTCGGCCAACGCCGGACGGTGATGACCCGCGTCGAGGACGTCTCACCCGAAGAGCGAGACCGCCGCATGGCCGAATGGGCCAAGGAGAACGTCTAGCCGCAGCCGGCTAGAACGTTCGATCACGCTTGCGACTGGCCGAGGGTGACCCGCACGGTCTGGGAGGCACCGGACGCGTCCATGTACGTGAGCGTCACGTTGTCTCCTGGTGCCTTCGAGCGCACCGCCGCGACCAGCGCATCGGCGCTGTCGATCGGGCGCTCGTCGACCTTGGTCACCACGACGCCGCTCGGCAGACCGGCAGCCGCGGCCGGGCCGTCGGCGACCACTCCGGCGACCGCAGCCCCGTGAGCGCTGGCGTCGTCGCCGAGCTGCACCCCCAACGACGCGTGAGTGGCGGTGCCCGTCGAAACCAATTCGTCGGAGATGCGCTTGGCCTGGTCCACCGGGATCGCGAAGCCCAGCCCGATCGAGCCACTCTGCGCGCCGGGCGAATCCTGCCCACCCCCGCCGCCGAGTGACGCGATCGCCGAGTTCACGCCGATCAGTTCGCCGTTCATGTTCACCAACGCGCCGCCCGAGTTGCCCGGGTTGATCGCGGCATCCGTCTGGATCGCGTCCATCACCGAATGCTGGCCGGTGCTCTGGTCGCCGGTCGTGACGGGACGGTCCAGGGCACTGATGATGCCCGTCGTCACCGTGCCCTGCAGCCCAAGCGGCGAACCGATGGCCACCACATTCTGGCCGACCTTCAGGTCTTTCGACGACCCCAGCGCGATCGGGGTCAGGCCCGAAACACCTTGGGCCTTAACAACGGCGATGTCATCGGCCGGGTCCGTGCCGACCACGGTGAACGGCACAGTGCGGCCGTCGGAGAAGGACACGGTTGCCTGCGCGTCTCCGCCGGGCATTCCCTGGCCGCCAGGCATTCCCGGGCCACCGGGCGTGTCCTGATCGTCAAGCCCGCCAAGACCACTCGGCATTTCCTGACCATCCGAAGGGGCGCTGATCGCGGCCACGACGTGGTTGTTGGTCAGGATCAGGCCATCTGGGCTCAGCACAATGCCCGAACCCGCTTCACTGCCCTGTCCCATCTCGATCTGCAGCTTCACCACGCTGGGCACCACCTTCGCGGCGACCTGCTCGACCGAGCCGGCCGGCGGCGCGGCGACGGGTTGGCTGGGCGCCGACGCCGCCGGTGCGGCGGTGGTCTGGGGCACCGCGGGCCTGTCAGGCTGGATGGCGATCACTGCCGCCCCGACACCTGCGGACACCACGGCTACGGTCGCGGCCCCGATGATGGTGCCGGCCCGAGAACGCTTCCGCACCACAGGAATCGGTGCGGTCGGCGGATCGAAATTCGGCTGCGGCGACTGAGTCGCGTAACGCCAATCGTAGGGCTGCTGATAGGCGCCGTGCGGCGGCCGCCCCGAATACTGCTTGTTCATGAAGTGTGTTTTCCCTCGACCTGGATGGCAAATTTGTTAGCCAAACTGTGCACTGCCTGGCTGAGACTGGACTGAGAGGGACATCTATACAGACCAAGACTTTTGGCGTGTGTCGCCGGTCACAGGCGAAGCGTCCGTCGAAATTATGTCTAGTTAGAGCAAAGGGCCAGTTCGGCTGGTTGGTTTGCGACCGGTTAGCCTGGCGGGATGTCCTGTGTGTTCTGTGCCATAGTCGCCGGGGAAGCCCCCGCCATCCGCATCTACGAGGACGACGACTTCCTGGCCATCCTCGACATCCGCCCCTTCACCCGCGGCCACACACTCGTTATCCCGAAACGCCACACCGTCGACCTCACCGACACCCCGGGACAGACCTGCGCCGACATGGTGCGCATCGGACAGCGCGTCGCCAAGGCCGCCCGCCACTCCGGGTTGCACGCCGATGGCAACAACGTCGTGATCAACGACGGCAAGGCCGCGTTCCAGAGCGTGTTTCACATCCATCTGCACGTCCTGCCTCGACGAGCCGGCGACAAGTTGTCGTTCGCCAAGGGCATGCTGCTGCGTCGCGACCCGGACCGCGAAGAGACCGGCCGGATCCTGCGGGAGGCGCTGGCGGAACTCGACGCCGCTGCGTCAGACTGATCACCATGGCCTCCCTCGCGGCGAACGTGTTCAGCGGATTGATTCGGCTGCACAACAACGTCTATCAGCGGACACACGGCTGGATCGGCCACCGCGTGCTGATTCTGCCCAGCCTGCTACTGCACACGGTCGGGGCCAAGACGGGCTTGGCCCGCACCACGTCGCTGACCTATGCCCGCGACGGTGCCGACTACCTGATCGTGGCGTCCCACGGTGGATCCCCGCGTTCGCCCGGCTGGTATCACAATCTGAAAGCTAATCCGAACGTCGAAATCAATGTCGGCCCAAGACGTTTCGGCGTGACCGCGCAGCCGGTGCTTCCAGGAGATCCGGACCGCGAACGGTTGTGGAGGATCGTCACCAAGTACAACAAGGGGTACAACGAGTATCAGAAGAAGACCAGTCGGCCGATTCCCATCGTCAGGCTGACGCCGAAAGTCAGATAGATGGCCATGCCAGAACCGACGGCGGTGCGCGCTCGAGTCACTCGTTTCGGAGGACCCGAGGTGCTCCAGGTCGAGAATTTCACGCCACCGGAGAGCCCTCGTCGCAAGGTCCGGGTGCGGGTGACACATGCATCGGTCGGGTCCACCGACGCGACCGCGCGCGCAGGCGACTACCTGTTGCAGCCGCGGCCCGGCTTCGTGCCCGGCTATGACTTCGTCGGCGTGCTCGAAACCGCGGATACCGCCGCGGAGAAAAGGGGACTGCTCCCAGGAACCCGGGTAACCGGATGTCTCGCGCGAATGGGTGGCTATTCGAGCCAACTCGACGTCCCGTCGGCCCGCCTGGTAGCGGTACCGGACGGGCTCGATTCGGCACAGGCCGCCGCACTGCCGCTCGACCTGGTGACCGCGGCGTTCGCGGTCGAACTTGCCGATCCACCAAGCGGTGCAACGATTTTCGTGCAAGGGATTTCGGGCGCCGTGGGTGCGTTGATAACGCAGGCCGTTACCGCCGACGGGATGCGGGTGATCGGCACCGCGTCGGATCGTACGCGCGCCTTCGCCGAATCGCTGGGCGCCGACGTGGTGGACTATCGCGATCCGACCTGGCCGCAACGTGTTCGGAACCTGGCGCCCGAGGGCACCGACGCCGCCGTCGACCACACCGGCGGCCCGCTGGTGCGCAGCGTGGTCAACCGAAAAGGGACCGTGGTGCGCACCGCGTGGAGCGGGCGCTCCGGGCATGGACGCTCCGACGCCGCACTCGGCGGGCTCGTCGCGAACATCCGGCGGTATGCCCGTCCGCGCGAACGGCTGTGCTCAGTGCCCCTCCTCGTCGCACTGCAGCCGGGCAAGTACCGAAAGTTCCTTCACGACCAGTTGAACCGCATCGCCGACGGCAGTCTTCGCGGCCCAACCGTCACGACGGTGCCCTTCGGCGATGTCGTCGAGGCACACCGCGAACTGGCCACGCTGGCACCAGGGCACAAGCTGGTGCTCGAGATGGACGCAAGCTAGCCGTCAGAACAGCTCTTTCGCGAGCAACTCCAACGTCTTGTCGCGCGCGGGCGCGGTGGCCGGGTCGGTGCCGCGGTGTGCCGACGCCACCGGGTGGACCATCACCTCGTCGACGTCGAACTCGGCAGCCAGCGCGCGCACCTGTTCGGCCGCCTCGATCGGATCGCCGACGACGGCTCGACGCAACCCGGAATCCACGACCGCCTGCTCCTGCGGCGTGATGACGTTTTGTTCGGCATCCTCGACGAGATCGAGCGGCCGCAGGGGCTGACCGGTGCGCAGCCGCGCCATCATCTGCAGGTTCGGCAGCAGCAATGCCATTTGCCTCCTCGCGTGTTTCGGCCACGGCCGCGTTGACGGTCAGGAATGTCACGGGCTCGGCGGCGAGGTCGCTCGGCACGAACTCCGACCGGTAGGCCGCCAGCGCCTCGGCGGTCCCCTGCCCGGAGAAGTGATGCGCGAACACATACGGCAGCCCCTTGGCCGCAGCCAGGTGCGCCGAATACATCGACGAGCCGAGCAGCCACATACGCGGCTCGGTTGTCGCGGCAGGCGTCGCCTTCAAGATGTAGTCGTCCCGCATCAAGTCTCGTGGCAGCGCAACGCGAACGCCTCGGCTGCTCATCAGCGCGACGACGTTGTCGAGGTATTGCGGGAACTGCTCGATGTCGGTGTCGTCCCTGCCCGCCGCGCCGCGCAACGCGATCGAGGTGACGGGGTCGGAGCCGGGCGCCCGGCCGATGCCGAGGTCGATGCGGCCGGGGTGCGCGGCCTCCAGCAGTGCGAACTGTTCGGCGACGGCAAGCGGCGCGTGGTTGGGCAGCATGACGCCGCCCGAGCCGACCCGGATCTGCGAGGTGTGTGCGGCCAGATGGGCGATCAGCACTGGCGGGCTGGTGGCCGCCACCGAGGGCATGTTGTGGTGCTCGGCCACCCAGTAGCGGGTGTAGCCCAGTCGGTCGGCGGTCTGTGCGAGTTGGGTCGACGCCGCCAGCGCGTCGGCCGTCGACTGGTCGGTGCGCACGGGGACGAGGTCGAGAACGGAAAGCCGCATAACGGCGTCAACGCCTGCCATCACCCCTTCCTTCCCGCGATTTCGGCGTGGTTGGTTGCGCTGAGCGCAACTGCGCACGCCGAAATCGCTATATGCCGGCCAATGAAGCGGCCTTGCCGAAGACGTCGTCGAGCATCGCCGGCGTGAGCTTGCCGGTGAACGTGTTCTGCTGGCTCGGGTGATAGCAGCCGATCAGCGTGACCTCGCCGTGCGGCGTCTGCAGTACAGCCGTCGCGCCGTGCCCGAACTTCGGCACCGGACGCCCGGCCGATCCACCCGCCGCACGGACCATGTCGAGCACCGCCCGCCACGCGAACCCGCCGAGCGCGATGACCACCCGCACATCGACACCTGCCAGCCGCCATTCCGCGTCCAGCCACGGCGCGCACGTCGCGCGCTCTGCAGGCGTCGGTGCATTCGCCGGTGGCGCACACCGCACGGCGGCCACCACACGAGTTCCGTTGAGCGCCAGGCCATCCGCGGCGTCGACGCACAGCGACTGGTTCGCCAGCCCGGCCCGGTGCAGCGCCGCGAACAGGAAGTCGCCCGAGCGATCACCCGTGAACACCCGCCCGGTCCTGTTGCCGCCGTGAGCGGCGGGCGCCAGCCCGACGACCATCAACCGCGGCCGGTCGGCGCCCCAGCCGGGGATCGGCCTGCCCCAGTACGGCTCCCCCGCATACGACTTGCGCTTCTCGACGGCGACGCGTTCCCGCCACTCGACCAGTCGCGGACATGCGCGACACACCGAGAGCTCGGCGTCCACCTGATCGACCGACACCGTCGCGTCAGCCATCGCGACGACCTGCGCAGCGGTGTCCGCGACCGCAGTACCCGACGTGGCCGGATCACCGGGCCAGCCGGCGCCCGCGGGAACCGGCGATTCGAACCGCTCCCCGGTGCGCGGATGGGCCAGCTTCACCGCTCCACTGTGCCTGCGCCACAAATTCCATCGCCGACCGGGCCGGGGCGCTGTTAGATTCGGCCGAGATAACCCATGATCAACGGCAAGCGCGGTCCGCTCTTCGTCATCCTGTTCGCCGCGCTGATGGCCGGTGCGGGCAACGGCATCTCGATCGTCGCGTTCCCGTGGCTGGTGCTGCAGCGCAACGGATCCGCCCTCGACGCATCGATCGTCGCGATGGCAGGCACCCTTCCCCTTCTCGTGGCGACCCTGATCGCCGGCGCCGCGGTGGACTACCTGGGGCGCAAGCGCGTTTCGATGATCTCCGACGCACTGTCCGCGCTGTCGGTGGCCGCCGTCCCGGTGCTCGCGCTGAGCTTCGGGGTGCACGTCGTCGGCGTCGGCGTGCTGGCCGGACTGGCCGCGCTCGGGGCGTTCTTCGACCCGGCGGGCATGACGGCGCGCGAGACGATGCTGCCCGAGGCCGCCACGCGGGCGGGGTGGACGCTGGACCACGCCAACAGCGTGTACGAGGCGACATTCAACCTGTCCTACATCGTCGGGCCCGGCATCGGCGGCCTGCTGATCGCCACGCTGGGCGGCGTCAACACGATGTGGGTGACGGCAGGGGCGTTCTGCCTGTCGATCGCCGTCATCTCGATGCTGCGCCTCGAGGGCACCGGCAAGCCCGACCGCAGCAAGCTGACCGAAGGAGTGTGGGCCGGCGTCGTCGAAGGCCTGCGCTTCGTCTGGAACATGCCCGTGTTGCGGACGCTGGCCTTCGTGGACCTGGCCGCCACCGGGCTGTACATGCCCATGGAAAGCGTGCTTTTCCCGAAGTACTTCACCGACCGCAACGAGCCCGCGCAGCTCGGCTGGGTGCTGATGGCGCTCAGCGTCGGCGGCTTGGTCGGCGCGTTGGGCTACGCGGTGTTGTCGAAGCGAATGAAGCGGCGCACCACGATGCTGACCGCCCTGCTGACGCTCAGCGTGGCGATGACGATCATCGCGTTCCTGCCGCCGCTGCCCCTGATCCTGGTGCTCTGCGCGGTCGTCGGCTTCGTCTACGGCCCGATCGCGCCCATCTACAACTACGTGATGCAGACCCGGGCACCCCAGCACCTGCGCGGACGCGTGGTCGGAGTGATGGGGTCGCTGGCCTATGCCGCGGGCCCGCTCGGGCTCGTGCTGGCCGGCCCACTGGCCGATGCGGCCGGACTGCATGTCACGTTCCTGGCCCTGTCTCTACCGATGCTGCTGCTCGGCCTCGTCGCCCTCGGGCTGCCCGCACTTCGCGACCTGGACCGCGCACCCGCCGTCGACCCGGAGGCCGCGTCGTAGAACTCGCCCGTTAAGCCTGGGCGCCGGCTGGGTACCCGTTGTGACGCAAGCCACAAAACGAACATCGAGGTCGCTCGTGTACCAGCAAGTTCTCGATCCGGTTGCCCATTCCCTCGCATGGAGTTCGCTGGTCGCGGCGATACCCCTGCTGCTGCTGTTCATCCTTCTCGGCGTCCTGAGAGTCACCGCATGGGTGGCGTCGCTGATCTCCCTCGCGGTCGCCATCGTCGTCGCCGTGCTGGTGTACGGCATGCCGATCGGGCAGACCCTGCTCGCGGGCACCGAAGGCGCCGCATTCGGGTTCTTCCCGATCCTGTGGATCGTCATCAACGCGATCTGGGTGTACCAACTGACCGTCGAAACCGGTCACTTCGACGTGTTGCGGCGATCGTTCGCGCAGGTCAGCGACGACCAACGCATCCAGGCCGTGCTGATCGCATTCTCGTTCGGGGCGCTGCTGGAGGCGCTGGCCGGCTTCGGCACACCGGTGGCGGTGACGTCGGTGATGTTGATGGCGCTGGGCTTCAAACCGCTGAAGGCCGCGGTGCTCGCGCTCGTCGCCAACACCGCGCCCGTCGCGTTCGGCGCCATGGCGACGCCCATCCTGACGCTGGCCAAGGTGACCGAACTGCCCAGCGACACACTCGGCGCGATGGTCGGCAGGCAGACGCCGCTCCTGTCGGTGCTCGTTCCCCTCGCCCTGGTCGCGATCGTCGACGGCTGGCGCGGTGTGCGGGAGACATGGCCCGCGGCGCTGGTGTGCGGGATCGTCTTCGGAATCGGCCAGTTCGCGACCTCCAACTTCATCTCGGTGCCGCTTGCCGACGTGGTCGCGTCGCTGCTGTCGGCCGCCGCGGTGGTCCTTCTGGTCCGCGTCTGGCGCCCGAGCAGGCCCTACACCGAGCCCGCCGTGGTGGCCGGAGGCGCCGCCGACGAACCGACGCCCGAATTCGCAAGGCGCGTCGAGCATCCCGACTCGCGGGCCGACGTCGTCAAGGCATACGCCCCCTACGCGATCATCATCGCGGTCTTCGTCATCTGCCAGATCACGGCGGTCAAGAAACTCCTCGACACGGCGACGGTGAAGTTCCACTGGCCGGGCCTGGACGTCGTCAGCCCCAAGGGAAAGCCGGTGTCGCTCACCGAATTCACCTTCAACGTGCTCACCACGCCGGGCACCCAGATGCTGATCGCGGGTGTGTTGACGATGCTCGTGCTGAAGCTGTCGGTGCCCAGGGCCGTCAAGGCGTACGGGACGACGCTGCGTCAGTTGCGCTGGGCGATCGTCACGGTGATGGCCGTGCTGGCGCTGGCGTTCGTGATGAACCTGTCGGGTCAGACGATCACACTGGGCACCTGGATGGCGGCGGCCGGTGGTGCGTTCGCACTGCTATCGCCGATCCTCGGGTGGCTGGGTGTCGCCGTCACCGGATCCGATACCTCGGCCAACTCGCTGTTCGGCGCCCTTCAGGTCACCGCGGCGAACCAGGCCGGGCTCTCCGATGTCCTGATGGCCGCGTCCAACAGCTCCGGCGGCGTGCTGGGCAAGATGATCTCGCCGCAGAACCTCGCGATCGCGGCCGCGGCCGTCGGCATGGACGGCAAGGAGGGCGACATCTTCCGCCGCGTCGTGGTGTGGAGTCTGGCGTTCCTCGCCCTGCTGTGTGTGCTGTCCGCCTTGCAGGCCAGTCCGGTGCTCTCGTGGATGGTGCCGTCGTGACCGCTCGTAGCATCAAAGCGTGAGCGTTCTCGACAGCCTGATCTCCGACCTGCCCGACGGCACGGTCGTCACCGACCCGGCCATCACCGAGGGGTACCGGCAGGACCGGGCGCTCGACCCGTCGGCGGGCAAGCCGATGGCCGTCGTGCGGCCCCAGACCACCGAGCAGGTGCAGGTCATCATGCGCTGGGCCAGCGCCCACCGGATTCCGGTCGTGCCGCGCGGCGCGGGCAGCGGACTGTCCGGCGGCGCGACCGCCATCGACGACGGCATCGTCGTGTCGACGGAGAAGATGCGCGACATCGCCGTCGACCCCGTCACGCGCACCGCGATCTGCCAGCCCGGACTGTTCAACGCCGAGGTGAAGAAGGCGGCCGCGGAGCACGGGTTGTGGTATCCGCCGGACCCGTCGTCGTTCGAGATCTGCAGCATCGGCGGCAACATCGCCACCAACGCGGGCGGGCTGTGCTGCGTCAAGTACGGCGTCACCACCGACTATGTGCTCGGACTGCAGGTGGTGCTGGCCGACGGGACGGCGGTGCGGCTCGGCGGCCCCAGGCTGAAAGACGTTGCGGGACTCAGTCTTACGAAGCTCTTCGTCGGCAGCGAGGGCACCCTCGGCATCGTCACCGAGATCACGCTGCGGCTGCTGCCCAAGCAACACCAGTCGAGCACCGTGGTGGCCAACTTCGCCTCGGTCGAGGCGGCCACCGACGCGGTGCTCGGCGTCGCCTGCCAGATGCGGCCGTCGATGCTGGAGTTCATGGACGCCGTCGCGATCAACGCCGTCGAGGACAAGCTGAAGATGGGGCTGGACCGGGACGCCGCCGCGCTGCTGCTGGCCGGCTCCGACGAGCGCGGGCGGTCGGCGGCCGAGGACGCCGCGAGGATCGCCGACATTTTCGGCGAGAAGGGCGCGACCGACGTGTTCACCACCGACGACCCCGACGAGGGCGAGGCGTTCGTGGCCGCCCGCCGCTTCGCGATACCCGCGGTCGAGGCGAAGGGCACCCTGCTGCTCGAGGATGTCGGCGTGCCGTTGCCCAGGCTCGGCGACCTTGTCGCGGGTGTGGAGCACATCGCCGCCGAGTGCGACGTGATGATCTCGGTGATCGCCCACGCCGGCGACGGCAACACCCATCCGCTGATCGTGTTCGACCCGACGGACGCCGCGATGGCGCAGCGGGCCGAGCGCGCGTTCGGTGAGATCATGGATCTGGCGGTCGGGCTGGGCGGCACCATCACCGGCGAGCACGGCGTCGGCCGGCTGAAAAGGCCCTGGCTGGCCGGCCAGATCGGACCCGAGGCCATGGAGCTCAACCGTCGCATCAAGCAGGCGCTCGACCCCGAGGGCATCCTCAATCCCGGCGCCGCAATTTAGGAACATTTCCGCCGAAGTGTTGACACGGCATAGGGATCCTGTCGTACGCATAAGACATGACCGCGACTCTGTCTCACCGCTCGCCGGCCCGGTTCGAACTCGCCACAGCGGAGACATGGGTCAACCCGTGGCCGATGTACCAGGCGCTGCGCGACAAGGATCCGGTGCACCACGTGGTGCCCGAGGACCGCCCCGACCATGACTACTGGGTGCTGTCCCGCCACGCCGACGTGTGGACCGCCGCGCGTGACCACGAGACATTCTCGTCGGCCCAGGGCCTTACGGTCAACTATCGCGAGCTGGAAATGATTGGCCTGCAAGATAACCCGCCGTTCGTGATGCAGGATCCACCGGTGCACACCGAGTTCCGCAAGCTGGTGGCCCGTGGGTTCACCCCCCGTCAAGTGGAGGCGGTGGAGCCGAAGGTCCGCGAGTTCGTCATCGAGCGGATCGAGCGGCTGCGAGCCGCGGGAGAAGGCGACATCGTCGCCGAGCTGTTCAAGCCGCTGCCGTCGATGGTGGTCGCGCACTATCTCGGCGTCCCCGAGGAGGACCGCGCGCAGTTCGACGGGTGGACCGAGGCGATCGTCGCCGCCCAGACCCAGGACGGCGGTATCACCAGCGCGGCAGAGTCCGTCGGCGAGGCGGTGGCGTCGATGATGGCGTACTTCACCCAGCTGATCGAGCGGCGCCGACGCGAGCCCGAAGACGACACGGTGAGCCATCTCGTCGCGGCGGGCATGGGCGCCGACGGAGACATGGCCGGAATGCTGTCGATACTGGCCTTCACGTTCACGATGGTCACCGGCGGCAACGACACGTCGACGGGCATGCTGGGCGGCGCGGTCCAGCTGCTGCACCAGCGGCGCGACCAACGCCGGCTGCTGATCAACAACCCCGACCTGCTCACCGATGCGATCGACGAGCTGCTCCGGCTCACGTCGCCGGTGCAGGGTCTGGCCCGCACCACCACCCGCGATGTCAAGATCGGCAACTCCACGATCCCCGCCGGGCGAAAGGTGCTGCTGCTCTACGGGTCCGCCAATCGCGACGAGCGCGAGTACGGAGCCGACGCGGGTGAGCTGGAGGTGCGAAGGCGGCCGCGCAACATCATGACGTTCAGCCACGGCGCGCACTTCTGCCTGGGTGCCGCCGCCGCCCGGATGCAGTCGCGCATCGCGCTCACCGAACTGCTGGCCCGCTGCCCGAATTTCGAGGTCGACGAATCCGGAATCGTCTGGGCGGGCGGAAGTTACGTGCGCAGACCTCTCTCGATTCCGTTCCGGGTGACGGCCTGATGGCCGGCAACGACTGGCTGGGAGCCCGCCGCACCGAGGTGGCGGCCGACCGCATTCTCGACGCCGCGGACGCGTTGTTCGCGCGGCAGGACGCCGCGACCGTCGGAATGCATGAAATCGCCAAGACCGCTGGGTGTTCGCGCGCGACGCTGTACCGCTATTTCGAGAACCGGGAAGCGCTCTACACGGCGTACGTGCACCGCGAAAGCTACCGGCTCTTCCACCAGATGACCGAGCAGCTCACCGGCGTCGACGAGCCACGGGAGCGACTGATCGAGGGCATGGTCTCGTCATTGCGGAATGTGCGCGAAAGCCCCGCGCTGTCATCGTGGTTCGCCACTGCGCAGCGACCGATCGGCGCCGAGATCGCCGAGCAGTCGCAGGTGATCACGGCACTCACCGAGGCGTTCCTGATCTCGATGGCGCCCGACGTTCCCGAGGTGGTCGAGCGCAAGGCGCGTTGGTTGGTGCGCGTGATGACGTCGCTGCTGGTTTTTCCCGGACACGACGAGGCCGACGAGCGGGCGATGATCGAGCAGTTCGTCGTCCCGATGGTGGTGCCGACACAGCCGACGGGTTAGCGGCTGGCTACTGCCGCGACATCGAGATGTTGAGTTTGTCCTCCGCGGTCACCAGGTGATCGTGGCCGTCCTGGCCGATGTCGATGACCACCCGGTCGATCGTGCCGGTGAACTGGTTCCCGCGCGGGCCGTAATCCTGTGAGCTCGGCGAGCCTGTGTCTGAGCCAACGTCGCAGGCCTCGTCGCACGAAAAGGCCATCGGTTCGGTCTGCTCGACTCGGCCGGTCCCGACGGCTTTTCCGTCGTAGAAGAGCGTCACGTCGCCGCCCTTGCCTAATCCGCCTCCGTCGTAGGCGAACTCCATGCGCACCTCGTGCTCACCTGCGGGGATTGGCTCCTCGGCCGTGACGTAGTAGTACTCGATGCCGAAGAAGTTGTAACAGTACTTCAGCTTGCCCTCGTGCACATAAAGGCACCAGCCACCGACGCCGCCGCCCTGGCTGACGATGACGCCGGCAGCGCCCGCATCGGGGACGAGACTTTCGCGGTGACCGAATGCGACTTGTTCTTGATGTTGACCACACAGTTTTCCAGCAGTCGCATTCCCGAGAACAGCGTCTGGGTGTCTCCGGTGATCAGCTTCGGCCGTCCGGCGATATCGGCGTCGAAGCGTTCGACCGACCGGTCATCAAGGGGTACAACGTTGTACTTCACCGCCTCGATCAGCCAGAGGCGTTGCAGCTCAGCGAGTTTCTCCGGATTCTCGGCCGCCAGGTCGTGGGCCTGCGTCCAGTCGTCGGGCGCATACAGTTCCCACACGTCGTCGTCGAGCGACGGGCTGTCGAAAACCATGGCGTGCGGTGCTTGGTCACCGCTGTCCAGCCATTGTGATAGATGCCGCGATTGCCGAACATTTCGAAGTACTGGACGTCGTGGTTCTCCGGTGCTTCGGCGGTACGCAGCGTCGGCATCATGCTGTGACCCTCTAGCGGCGCCTGCTGGATGCTGTTCACCACCGTCGGCGCGGGTAGCCCGGCAGCCTCGAGAATGGTTGGAGCAACATCGATCACATGGTGGAACTGGTTGCGGGTCTTGCCCTTATCCGCAATGCCGTTCGGCCAGTGCACGATCGTGCCGTTGCGGGTGCCACCCCAGTGCGACGCGACCTGCTTGGTCCACTGGTACGGGGCGCACAGCGCGTGCGCCCAGCCGACCGCGTAGTGGTTGTAGGCGTCGGGGGTGCCGAAGTCGTCGATCTTGGACAGCAGGAATTCCGTCGTCTCGATGCCCGGCAACCGTTGAGCGTGAACATCTCGTTGAAGCAGCCGTTCGGTGTGCCCTCCGCGGATGCGCCGTTGTCGCCGATGATGTAGTAGATCAGCGTATTCTCAAGTGCCCCAAGGTCATCGATTGCGTCGACCAACCTGCCGACATGGAAGTCGGTCTGCTCGAGGAAGCCGGCGTAGATCTCCATCTGACGGGCCAGCACCGGCTTCATCTCGGCGGGCATGTCGTTCCATGCCGGGAATCTCGGCGTGGCGTGCCGTCAACTCGGCGTCCTTCGGGACGACTCCGAGTGACTTCTGCTTCGGCAATATTTGCTCGCGCAACACATCCCAGCCGTCGTCGAACTTGCCCTGGTACCTGTCGGACCACTCCTTTGGCACGTGGTGCGGGGCATGGGTGGCGCCCGGCGCGTAGTACATGAAGAACGGCTTGTCGGGGGCGAGCGCCTTCTGTTGACGCACCCAGGTGATGGCCCGATCGGCCAGATCCGCGTTGAGCGTGTAACCCTCCTCGGGCGTCTTCTCCGGCTCGACCGGCGTCGTGCCCTCGAAAAGCCCGGGGTAGTACTGGTTGGCCTCGCCGCCGATGAACCCGTAGAAGTGCTCGAATCCCGAACCGGTGGGCCACTGGTGGAACGGCCCGACCGGGGAGACCTCCCACACCGGCACCTCGTGGCACTTGCCGAACTGAGCCGTCGAATAGCCGTTCAGCCGAAGGGTTTCCGCGATCGGCGCCTTGTCCTTCGGACGCACGCTGGAGTAGCCGGGTGCCGACGTCGCGATCTCGGTGATGCCGCCCATTCCGACGGAATGGTGGTTGCGGCCGGTCAGCAGCGCCTGCCGCGTGGGCGAACAGAGCGCCGTGGTGTGGAAGCGGTTCAGCTTGACGCCGCCTGCGGCCAGCCGCTCGGCGGTGGGCGTGTTGCAGGGGCCGCCGAAGGCTCGATGACGCGCCGAAGCCGACGTCATCGATCAGCACGATGAGCACGTTCGGCGCCCCTGCGGGCGGCTTCACCGTCGTGATCGGCGGGTACTTGGTGTTCGGATCCTTGGCGTCGTATGTCGTCAGGCCGACGTACTGGGGATCGGGAATGGGCAGGATGTCCCGCCGGACCTCACCCCCCGCCGCGTCCGACTGGCCGTTGTTCTGAGCTGACGAGCTGGGCATGAGGGATCCTCTCGGCTTTCTCGGGCCACATTTCTCGGGTCCGAGACCGCCAGCCTATGGAGATGCGTCGAGAGCCCGTGTGTTTTTGCCGCGGACGATAAAAACTCGAAACGGAATTCCAGCAGCGGAAGTCACGAGGCGGATTCATACGGTCAGTGCAACATCCGATGATCTAGGAGGTTGCCGTGACGTCTGGGGTTCGGTTTTCGAGAGCGGTGAAGCGGGAGTTCTTCGATCTTGTCTGCCTGGGTGTGGCCACGACAGAGGCGTCGGTGAATCTGGGCGTGTCGCGTCGCACCGGCTGGCATTGGTGGCGCGACGCTGACGGGATGAAGCTACGCAAAGGCAAGAACGGTCTGGGTGGGTTGGCCGGCCCAGGGGATCTCACTGGGCCCGGCGGCCCGGGCCATCGGGTCAGCTTCGAAGAGCGCGTGGAGATCATGCGCGGCCGCGACGTGGGGCTGAGCTTCGCCGAGATCGGCAGACGCCTCGGGCGCGACCGCTCGGTCGTCTGGCGGGAATACCGCCGCAACCGCCTTCCTGACGGGGATTATCACGCCCTGATGGCCAATGCTCGTGCAACGCGAGAAGCCCGCCGGCCCAAAGCCTTCCGGGTCAACAATCACCGGTTGTGTTCGGCGATCGAAACCTGGATGGATGACGGGTGGAGCCCCAGATTGATCTCGCAGATGTTGGCCCATGACCATCCCGATGACAAGCTGATGCAAGTGAGCCACGAAACCATCTACCAGAGTCTGTATGTGCAGACCCGTGGCCAGCTGCGCGCCGATCTGCACAAGTGCCTGTCAACCAAACGTGCGACGCGCAGACCGCGCGGGCATCGCGGCCGCACCGGGGTCTACACCCCCGGCGAGATCTTCACCATCCGCGACCGCCCGGCTGAAGCCGAAGATCGGGCCGTACCCGGCCATTGGGAAGGCGACCTGATCCTGGGCGCGGGTCACCGCAGCGCGATCGGCACCCTGGTCGAGCGGGCCACCCGGTTCACCATCTTGTTGCACCTGCCCGTCGATCACACCGCCGAATCGGTGGCCACCGCGATGATCGAGGCCATGGGTGAGCTGCCCGAGCACCTACGCCGCTCGATCACCTGGGACCGCGGCAGCGAAATGGCCGATTGGCGCAGCATCCAACTGCAGCTGCAAGCCCCGGTCTTCTTCTGCAATCCAAGTTCCCCGTGGCAGCGCGGCACCAACGAAAACACCAACCGGCTGCTGCGGTTCTGGTTCGAAAAAGGCAGCGACCTCAGCGGCTACACCAAAGCCGACCTCAAACGCGTCGCCGACAAACTCAACACGCGACCACGACCCACACTCGACCTCGACACACCCGCCCAACGCCTCGCCACCCTGATTAGCCAAGCCGCCTAAAAGTTGCACTGGCCCCTTGACATTGCCCGAGTAAGGGCCTGCTGGAACTCCGTTTCGCGCGAACTTACGAAGGGCGCACTCGGGTGAAGCGGTGCAGCAGCCAAGCCAGCGGCACCGTCACGATGAACGTGGCCACGAAGAGCATGGGCATCGAGCCCGTGTAGATCTGAAAGTGCAGGATCTCGACCATCACGAGTCTCCATCGTCAGCAGATGGATCAGGAAGATCTCGTAGGAGATCTCGCCGAGGAACACCATCGGACGGCTGGCAAGCAGCCGCGCGTACAGGCCGCGGTCACCCAGCGCCAGCGGCGCGACCGCCAGCGTCGCGATCACGGCGTAGAAGACCGCCTTCCATATCGCAGGCGCCAAGGCTAGGGGGACGTCGTCGGTTCCCCCGCAATCGGTGTCGAGGCGATGAAGTAGCTCGCCACCGCGACGGGTAGCAGGCAATGCGTAGACAGCGGACGCCCATCGGCCGCAAGGACAGCGAGAAGCATGCCGCCGACGAACCAGGCCAGGTAGTGGGTAGCCACAGGCGCGCCCCGTCGGGCAACAAGTCGGCGGTGTGGACGAAAATCAGCCACGCAGGCGTGGCCGTGGTCAGGAGCACAAGGCCGCCAGCAACAGCCCGGGTCGCCAGCGGCGGCGACACAGCACCACCAGCAACAGGTAGGCCAGCAACGGTAGCACCACATAGAACGCGACTTCCACTGCCAGGCTCCACATCTGGGTCAGCGCTTGATGCAGATACGAGTACAGGTAGTGATCGGTGTAGATCTGCGTCAGCGTGAGATTGCGAAACAGTCCCATCCAGGTGTGCCCGGGATTGGGGCCCGCGGTGCGGAAGTGGTAGACGAGATAGGCGACCAGCACGGTGACGACGTAGGCGGGCATGATGCGGCGCACCCGGTGCCAGGCGTAGCGGCGCACCGACGGCGCAGGCCCACCCGCCGCCACCGCCTTGACCCACGGGCCGAACAGCAGAAACCCTGACAGCACAAAGAAAATCGAGACGCCGACCTCCATCCGCGAATACACCAGACCGACGTAGCCATGGGTGTACTTGCCGGTGGTGTACGCCGCATGGGTGGCCATCACCAGAAGCGCGGCGACGGCTCGGATTCCGGTGAGCGACGCCACCCGCTCGGGGGTCGCGACCGACTCGAGGCCACCCTGCGCGGGTGGGACCTTGGTCCCCTTCGACACCGTCATTTCGGTTTGTGGCGTGGCTTTCCCGGACCGCGGTCGGGTTCGAGGTTGATCAGCTGACCCTGAATCCGGGTGTGCGCCAGCGCCTTCAGTGTCTGCTTCGACAAATTCTTCGGCAGCTCGACGAGCGAGTATTCGGGTCGGATCGTGATGTGCCCGAAGTCGCTGCGGTGCAACCCGCCCTCGTTGGCGATCGCGCCCACGATGGCGCCCGGCATGACCTTGTGTCGCTTGCCAACGGCAATGCGGTACGTCGCAAGGTCCGCACGCCGCTCGCGAGGCTTGCGCGGGCCACCTTCGCGCGGCGGGCGGTCGTCGCGCGCGCGGCGTTTCTCCGGCGCGGGCTCCGTCATGAGGAACTCCTCGCCGTCGCGGGACTGCAGCGCCAATGCCGCCGCGATGTCTGCCATCGGCACGTCGTTGTCGCGTTCGTAACCCTCGATCAGCCTGCGGAACAAGTCGATTCCCGGTGCCGCCAGCGCGGAGGTGATCGAATCGCGGAACTTCTCGACGCGCTGAGCGTTGACGTCGTCGACCGACGGCAGCTGGCCCTCGACAAGCTTCTGCCGGGTCACCCGCTCGATGGAGTTGAGCAGATGGCGCTCACGCGGGGTGACGAACAGCAGCGCCGTGCCGGATCGGCCTGCGCGGCCCGTGCGTCCGATGCGATGCACGTAGGACTCGGGATCGTGCGGGATGTCGTAGTTCAGCACGTGCGAGATGCGGTCGACGTCGAGCCCGCGGGCCGCCACGTCGGTGGCGATCAGGATGTCGAGCTTTCCGTCCTTGAGCGATGCGATCGTGCGCTCACGCACCGCCTGCGGGATGTCGCCGTTGATGGCGGCCGCGGAAAACCCTCGGGCGCGCAGCTTTTCGGCGACCTCCTCGGTGGCCTGCTTGGTGCGGACGAAGACGATCATCGCCTCGAACGGCTCGACCTCCAGCAGCCGGGTGAGCGCATCCATCTTGCGCGGTCCGGCCACCTGGATGTAGCGCTGCGTGATGTTCTCGGCCGTCTGCGTTTTCGCCTTGACCGTCACCTCGACGGGGTCGTGCAGGTACTTGCTGGTGATCTTGCGGATCGCCGGCGGCATCGTCGCGGAGAACAACGCGACCTGCTTGTACTCGGGGGTGTCGGCCAGGATCCGCTCGACGTCTTCGGCGAAGCCCATCTGCAGCATCTCGTCGGCCTCGTCGAGCACGAGGTAGTCGAGGTGGCTGACGTCGAGGGTGCCCTTCTCGAGATGGTCGATCACGCGGCCCGGCGTGCCGACGACGACCTGGGCGCCACGCTTGAGCCCGGCCAGCTGCGGTCCGTACGAGGAGCCGCCGTAGATCGGCAGCACGTTCACGGGCAGATGTGCGCCGTATCGGCTGAACGCCTCGGCGACCTGCAACGCCAGCTCGCGGGTGGGCGCCAACACCAACGCCTGCGTGGTCCGGCTGGAGGTGTCGATCTTCGACAGGATCGGGATGGCGAACGCGGCGGTCTTACCGGTGCCGGTCTGCGCCAGCCCGACGACGTCGGAACCGGCCAGCATCGCCGGAATCGTCGCCGCCTGGATGGCCGACGGGGTCTCGTATCCGACGTCGGAAACCGCCTGCAGCACCGAAGGGTGCATCTGCAGGTCAGCGAAAGTCAGGTCGACGCTGGTGGCGTCCGGTTCAGGCGGCGTCATCGGGTTGCCAGTCTAGATGCCCGCGGCGTCTCGACCCGCCGCGCCGCCTGCGGGTTCGGCGCAGGCGATGGCGGTACGGTGCGCATTTGTGAAATGGGTCTGGGTGGCATCGGTCGGGGCGGTGGTGTTGGCCGGTTGCGGTGCCGGCGATTCGACCGTTTCCAAGACGCCGGAGGCCAGCACGACCACCGCGGCGCCCGCGACCGCGCTGCCCGGTCCGCCGCCTGCAACCAGCGCCGCGCCCAGCGCGCCTGCGCCCGATCCGTGCGCGGTGAACCTGGCGGCGCCCACGATCGCTAAGGCGGTTTCCACGTTGCCGCGTGACCCGCGCAGCGACCAGCCCTGGAGCCCGGAGCCGCTGGCCGGAAATTACAACGAGTGCGCCCAGTTGTCGGCGGTCATCGTCAAAGCGAACACCAACGCCACCAACCCCAACACCCGCGCCGTGCTGTTTCACCTCGGCAAGTACATTCCGACCGGCGTGCCCGACACCTACGGGTACAACGGCATCGACAAGACGCTTTCCACCGGCGACACCGTCGCGCTGGTCTACTCCGGTGGCGTTCCCGGGCTTACCAGCGTGGTGAAATTCCGCTGGAACGGCAATGGCGTTGAGCTGATCGGCAACACGCCCGGCTGACTCGCCGCCTCACCTTTCGCCCAAACGGACAAACGGGCGACGACACGCCGCGAAATTACGCCCAAACGTCCGTTTGGGCGTAGCTGAGTGGAGGCTCGGTGTCGGGTGGCTCGCCTACAGTTGCGGGCGTGTTCGTCGCCGACGATCGAGTGATCTACAGCGCCTCCGACCTCGCGGCCGCCGCCCGCTGCGAGTACGCGCTGCTGCGCTCGTTCGATGCCCGGCTCGGCTGGGGGCCGCCGGTCGCGGTCGAGGACGAATTGCTCGCCCGCACGGTCGAACTCGGCGGCGAACACGAGCAGCGCCACCTCGATGAGCTGCGGGCGATGACGCACGAGACGGTCGCCGTCATCGGCAGGCCCGACTACACCGTCGCGGGTCTGACCGCGGCCGCCGAGGCGACCCTGTGGGCGGTCGAACGCCGGGCGCCGGTGATCTATCAGGCCGCCATGTTCGACGGCCGGTTCGTCGGTTTCGCCGACTTCCTGGTGTTCGACGGCGAGCGCTACCGCTTGCGCGACACCAAGCTGGCCCGGTCGGTCAAGGTCGAGGCGCTGTTGCAGCTCGCGGCGTACGCGGAGACCCTGGCCGCCGCCGGCGTGCCGGTGTCGGACGAAGTGGAGCTGGTGCTCGGCGACACCGCCACCGTCGGCTACCGCGTCGACGAGTTGGTCCCTGTGTACCGGCCGCGGCGCGCGGCGCTGCAGCGCCTGCTCGACGGGCATCTGGCCGGTGGTACCGCGGTGAGCTGGGACGACGAGAATGTCCGCGCTTGCTTCCGGTGCCCGGAGTGCGCCCTTGCGGTGCGCGCGCGTGACGACCTGCTGCTCGTCGCGGGCATGCGGGCCAGCCAGCGCGCCCGGTTCATCGACGCAGGCGTGACGACGATGACGGAGCTGTCGCGCCACGACGGGCCGGTTGCCGAGCTGCCCGCGAGAACCGTCGCCGCGCTGACTGCGCAGGCCCGGCTGCAGACCATGCCCAGGATCGACGGCAAGCCGCCGTTCGAGGTCACCGATACGCAGCCGCTGAACCTGTTGCCCGACCCCAACAAGGGTGATCTGTTCTTCGACTTCGAGGGCGACCCGCTGTGGACGGCAGACGGCCGCGACTGGGGCCTGGAGTATCTCTGGGGTGTGCTCGAGGTCGGCGGTGCCTTCCGGCCGCTGTGGGCCCACGACCGGGAAAGCGAGCGCCAGGCACTCGTCGACTTCCTGGCGATGGTCCGCAAGCGCCGCAAGCGCTACCCGAACATGCACATCTACCACTACGCGGCGTACGAGAAGACGGCGCTGCTGCGGCTGGCGGGACGCTACGGCGTCGGCGAGGACGAGGTCGACGACCTGCTGCGCAGCGGCACCCTCGTCGACCTTTTTCCGTTGGTGCGCAAGTGTATTCGGGTCGGCGCCGAGAACTACAGCCTCAAGACGCTCGAGCCGCTCTACATGGGCGCCGAGCTGCGGACCGGCGATGTGACGACCGCCGCCGACTCGATCAACCAATACGCACGCTATTGCGACCTGCGCGCCGACGGTCGCGGCGACGAGGCCGACATCGCGTTGAAGGAGATCGAGGAGTACAACCGCTACGACTGCCGGTCGACACACCGGCTGCGCGACTGGCTCATCAAGATCGCGATCGAGTCGGGCGTTCCGCCCTTGGGGCCGCAGCCGGTCGCAGAGGGCGTCGCGGTCGAGGACACCGACGAGCTCGCCCGCACCTTGATGGCGTTCGCGGGTGACGGGGTCGACAGCCGCACCCCGGAGCAGACGGCCGTCGCGCTGATGGCCGCGGCCCGCGGATACCACCGGCGCGAGGACAAGCCGTTCTGGTGGGCACACTTCGACCGGCTCAACAATCCGGTCGACGAGTGGGGCGACACCAGCGACGTGTTCGTGGCCGAGAAGGCCGAGGTCGTCAAGGACTGGCATCTGCCGTCGTCGCGCGCCAGGAAGAACCAGCGCTGGGTCAAGCTGACCGGCGCACTGGAGGCCGGCGGGCTCAAGGGTGAAGTGTTCGCGCTGTACAACCCGCCGTCACCGGCCGGCCTCGCCGACAACCCCGACCGACGTGCCGCAGGCAACGCCGAAATCACCGTCGTCGACGACCCGAGCCTGCCCACCGAGGTCACCATCTGCGAGCGGGAGCCGGCCGACGGGCCGTTCACGCAGCTGCCGTTCGCGCTGACGCCCCGCTCGATCGTCCCGACGAAAAAGCTGCGCGAGTCCATCGATGCGGCGGCGGCAGAAGTCGGCGTTCGCCTACCCGCACTGCCCGGCACCGCGATCGTGGACCTCCTGTTGCGCCGAACACCACGTACCCGCAGCGGCACACCGTTGCCGCACACCGGCGACACCCCCGCGGACATCACTGCCGCGCTGCTGGACCTCGACGCCTCGTATGTCGCCGTGCACGGCCCACCCGGCACCGGCAAGACCTATACGGCGGCACGGATCATCGCGGCGCTCGTCAACGCCCACCAGTGGCGGGTCGGCGTCGTCGCGCAGTCACACGCGGTGGTGGAGAACCTGTTCCGCGACCTGATCAAGGCCGGCGTCGACCCCGCGCGTATCGCCAAGAAGGACTCCCCCGCCGACGCCACCTGGCAGGTGATCGACAAGGACGACTACGCCGCCTTCATCGCGACCAACCGCGGATGTGTAATCGGCGGTACCGCATGGGATTTCGCCAACGACAACCGCGTGGCTGCGGCCAGTCTCGAGCTGCTCGTCATCGAGGAGGCCGGCCAGTTCTGTCTAGCCAACACAATCGCGGTGGCCCGAGCGGCCAAGAACCTGATGCTGCTCGGCGACCCTCAGCAGCTGCCGCAGGTCAGCCAGGGGCATCACCCCGAGCCGGTCGACGCGTCGGCACTCGGCTGGTTGGTCCAGGGCCACCGCACCCTGCCCGAAGAGCTGGGCTACTTTCTGGACCGCTCGTACCGGATGCATCCCGCGGTGTGCGGACCGGTGTCGCGGTTGTCCTACGAGGGCCGGCTGCGCTCCGAGGAACCCCTCACCGCTTCGCGTCGGCTCGACGGCAATCCGCCGGGCGTGCGGGTGCTGGCCGTGCCCCACGACGGCAACTCCACCAGCAGCCCCGAGGAAGCCGCCGCGATCGTCGCCGAGATCGGCCGGCTGATCGGGACGGACTGGACCGACGAGGACGGCACCCGCCGCTTGCGCCAGGACGACGTACTGGTGGTCGCGCCGTACAACGCGCAGGTGCTTCTGCTGCGCGAACACCTCGTGGCGGCGGGCCTCGACGGCGTCGACGTCGGCACGGTCGACAAATTCCAGGGCAGGCAGGCGCCGGTGGTGTTCATCTCGATGACGGCCTCGTCGATCGACGACGTACCGCGCGGAATCGCGTTCCTGCTCAATCGGAATCGGCTCAACGTCGCGGTCAGCCGGGCCAAGTACGCCAGCGTCATCGTGCGCTCCGAATCGCTCACCGAGTATCTGCCGTCGACCCCGGACCGGCTGATCGAGCTGGGCGCGTTTCTGTCACTCGCACCGTGTGATACACCCACGGGGTGACCGAAACGCTGACCGACCGGCTGGCCGCGATCGTCGGCGCCGCCCAGGTCAGCTCCGACCCCGACATTCTGGACGGCCGCAGCGTCGACCACACCGGCCGCTACCGCGGGCACGCCAGCGCGCTGGTGCGGCCCGGCACCGCGCAGGAGGTCGCCGACGTGCTGTGCGCCTGCCGCGACGCGGGCGCGCATGTCACCGTCCAGGGCGGCCGCACCTCGCTGGTGGCCGGAACGGTCCCCGAACACGACGACGTGCTGCTGTCCACCGAGCGGCTCAACGACGTCGGTGAGGTCGACGTCGTCGAGCGGCGGATACGCGTCGGCGCGGGTGCGACGCTGGCCGATGTACAGCGGGCAGCGATCAAGGCCGGGCTGGTGTTCGGCGTCGACATCGGCGCGCGGGACTCCGCCACCGTCGGCGGCATGGCGTCGACCAACGCAGGCGGCCTGCGCACGGTGCGCTACGGCAACATGGGCGAACAGGTCATCGGCCTCGATGTCGTGCTGCCCGACGGCTCAATAGTGCACCGGCACAGTCAAGTTCGTCAGGACAACACCGGATACGACCTGGCGGCGTTGTTCGTCGGCGCCGAAGGCACCCTCGGCGTGATCACGGGGCTCGACCTACGCTTGCACCCCACCCCGACGCACCGGGTGACCGCGGTCTGTGGCTTCGGCGACCTCGACGACCTGGTCGAGGCGGGCCGCGTGTTCCGCGACATGGACGGGATCGCCGCGCTGGAGTTGATCGACGCGCGGGCCAGTGCGCTGACCGCCGAACACCTCGGCGTGGGGGCTCCGGTCGACGGCGCCTGGCAGCTGCTCATCGAACTCGCCAGCGATACCGACCAGACCGAGCAGCTGGCCGATGCGCTCGAACACGCGAAGCTGACCGGCGAACCGGCGGTCGGTATCGACGTCAACGCTCAGCAGCGACTGTGGCAGGTCCGCGAATCGGTTGCCGAGATCCTCGGCGCATACGGGCCGCCGCTGAAATTCGATGTGTCGCTTCCGTTGTCGGCGATCGCGACGTTCGCCCGCGAATCCGGCGAGCTGATCGCCGCACACGCCACGGATGCCATCCCCGTGCTGTTCGGCCACATCGGCGAGGGCAACCTGCACCTGAATGTGCTGCGGTGCGCGCTTGACGGAGACCGGGAGGCCGCACTGTATTCGGCGATGATGACGCTGATCGCCCAGTCCGGAGGCAACGTCAGCTCGGAGCACGGGGTCGGCAGCCGCAAACGCGACTACGTCGGCATGTCCCGCACGAACACCGACATTGCGGCGATGCGCACCGTCAAGACCGCATTCGATCCGGCGGGCTACCTCAATGCGGCGGTGCTGTTCGGCTAGTCGCCAGGCCTGGAGTGCCGCCCGCGGCTGGACGCGTCGTCGGGCTCGGCGCGCGAATGCCTGCCGTTGGGCGGGAACGGGTAGCGCTCCGGCTCGTCGTCGGTCAACCCATGGCGCGAGTGACGCTCGAAGGCGGCTTCATCCGGGCTCTCGTGATGGGCGTGGCTGCCGAAGTCCAGCGGGAAGTCGGGGCTGAGGATGTCGGGCCTGCGCGTTTCGCTGGGCGGTTCCGGCTCGCGATGCGGCTCAACGCTGCTCAGCGGCTGGAATCGTTCCTCATCGTCGGTGTGAAAGCCGTTGTGGGCGAAACCGATCGGCTCGACGGACGGTTTCGGTGGCGGCACGTCGGCAAGGAAGTCGAACAGGCTGCGGCCGGTGTCGTGCCTATAGGTGGGTTCCTCCGCCGGCTCGACGGGCAGCGCGGACAACGGCTCGGCGGCGGGCATCGGCTCGGGCGGGTGATCGTCGAACAAACTGTGCCATGACTCGACGGGCTCGTCATGCCAGGCCTCCGCGGGAGGGGTGAGGAGGTGCTCTTGCCGCACCGCGATCGGCTCGGTGTCGTCGTCGTCCTCCTCTGCGGCGTGGACGTCGGCGACCGGAGGAGCCACCAGCGCGACCGGGACGGCAGGCGCGGCCGGGACGGGCGGGCTGGATTCCGGATCGTGGTGCGGCACGGTGAACTCGATGTAATCGTCGTCGTCGACGTATGCGTCGTCCCAATAGTCTTCGGCATCACCGACTTCCGCGTCGGGCAGACGCCGGGCACGGGCCGGGCTGGCGAACCCGAGCAGGAACAGCGCCGCCACGACGCCGAACAGGGCGATGAACGCGGGCAGCAGCAGCGACTGAGACATCGCCGATGCGAACGGTGCGTGCAGGAACCCCGGAAGCTGCGTGACAGAGCCTTCGCCGCCGCTCGGCCCGTCGGCCTCCAGCGGCATCTCTGCGGTGATCCGCGTCGTCATGAACGCCGCCATGCTGGCGCTGCCGAGCACCGATCCGACCTGACGGGTGGCGTTGTAGACACCCGAACCGGCGCCCGCCAAATGCGACGGCAGGTTGCGCGTCGCGGTGGCCGCCAGCGGTGACCAGATGAACGCCATGCCTACACCGGTCGCAGTCAGCGGCAACACAATTCGCCAGATCGGCGTGGTCGGCGTCATCTCAACGGAGAGCCACGTCAGCGCGACCGCGAGCATCGAGAAGCCGAAGCCGACGATCGGACGCGGATGCGATCGGTCGACGATCTTGCCGACCCAGGGGGCCAGCACCCCGGTGGCGATCGCCATCGGCGCGGTGAGCAACGCCGAGCGCGTCGGCGACAGCCCGCAGACCGCCTGCGCGTAGAACATCACCGGCACGATCATCGCCGTCACGACGAAGCCGATGGTCGCGACGCCGAGGGTGGACAGGCTGAAGTCGCGATCGCGGAAGATGCCCAGCGGGATGAGCGGCTCGTTGCGGTTGGCCTGCTGCCAGAAGACGAACGCGGCCATGAAGCCGGCACCGCCCGCCAGCGTGCCCCAGATCCACGGCGCCCAGTCGTGTGACTGCCCTTCCTGCAGGCCGAAGACGATCATGAACATGCCGATGCCGGACAGCAGCACACCGAGCAGGTCGAAGCCGTGCTTCTCGGTGGGCAGGATCGGGACCAACCAGAAGGCCAGCCCAAACCCGACGATTCCGATCGGGACGTTGACGAAGAAGATCCACTGCCAGCCGAGCCCGTCGACGAGCACGCCGCCTGCCAGCGGTCCGACCAGCGTGGCCACCCCAGCGGTGGCGCCCCACACACTCATCGCCACGCCGCGCCGCTCGGCGGGGAAGATGCGGGTGATGGTCGACAGGGTCTGCGGGGTGAGCAGGGCCGCGCCGACGCCCTGCACCACGCGGGCAGCGATCAGCATCCCGATGGTGCCTGACAGTCCGCACCACAGCGATGCGCCGGTGAACACCACGAGGCCGATCAGGTAGAGGTTCTTGGGCCCGTAGCGGTCGCCCAGCCGCCCGGCCAGCAGCAGGGGCACCGCGAACGCCAGGAGATACGCGCTGGTCACCCAGATCACCGCGTCGTAGCCGGCGTTCAGCTTCGTCATGATCGACGGGTTGGCCACCGCCACGATCGTCGCGTCGACCAGGATCATGAAGAAGCCGACCATCATGGCCCAGAGCGCATGCCACGGGTTCGCGGTCGGCGCGGCCCCACCCGCTGGCCGACCTCGCAGCGCCGTGGTCATATCCCCACCTCGTTTCGGCTCCCCTCGATGGTGTCGAGTTCTGAGCCTCGACGCCACCGAAGTTGGCCTGTTCGCAGGGACTCTACAAAGCTTCGCAGCCAGGCAATCCGCACCCACGCGGCCGACAGCAAATTGTCCGGCCTCGGCCCTGCTGGGCCGACACGGCGCTGAGCTGCTTCAACGCCGCCAGATCGACAATTCGCTCGTTGGACGCAGCTATGCGACCGTGAGCCACGAAGCTTGATGTCCCAATTTTCGATCTCTATTACCCCTTTGACGGGTAATTTGCCCCGACGGTACGGATCAACCGCGGCAGTAACAACTAGGCGGGTTCGGCGACCGCGTCCTCGACGACGGATTCGTCGGCGTCGTCAGCGGCCACGAAGCCCGCCCCGAGGAAGGCCAGCAGCGCGATCAGAACGCCCGCGGTCATCACGACCGCCAGCGCGATCTCGTCGTTCCCGAGCACGCCCACCACAGGGGCCACCGCCGCCCCGAGGCCGAACTGCGCGGCACCCAGCAGCGCGGCCGCTGTGCCCGCGGCGTCGGGGTGCCGGGACAGCGCCACCGCAGGCGCATTGGGGATGACCAAGCCCATCGCCGCCAGGATCGCCCACACCGGCACGACGAAGCCGGCCAGCCCGCCGACGTGCGCCACCGACAGCGCGACGAACACACCGCCGGCCAGCAGCGCAGCGGACAGTGCCCACAGCACGATCGTCTGCGGCGCGAACCGCTTCAGCAGCACGACGTTGAACTGCGTCGCTCCGATGAGCGCGACCGCACCGGCGCCGAACACCAGCGCGAAGGCCTGCTGGTCGAGCCCGAACCGGCCCTGCAGGACGAACGACGCGCCCGCGATGTAGGCGAACAGGCCCGACATCCCCAACGCCGCAACCAGCACCAGGATGACGAACCGCGCATCGCGCAGCAGTTCCACATAGGTCGCCGCGATGCCGCGTACCCGCAAGGGTCTGCGGTGCGACAGCGGCAGCGTCTCGGGCAGCGCCAGCGCCGCCAACAGCAGCAGTGCGCCCGCCAGCACGACCAGGACGGCGAACACCCAATGCCATGACGCGTGCAGCAGCACGGCCGCGCCCAGCGACGGCGCCACGACCGGCGCCACCCCCAACACCAGCATCAGCCGAGACAGCACCGTGGCCGCCGCCGACTCTGCGAACAGGTCGCCCACCACGGCGATCGCGACCACCATGGCCGCGGCCGCGCCGACGCCCTGCAGGACGCGGGCCAGGCCCAGCGTCACCAGATTCGGCGCCAGTATGCAGACCACCGACGCCACCATGTGCAGCACGATGCCCGCCATCAGCGGCCGCCTGCGGCCCAGTGAGTCAGACAGCGGGCCGACGATCAGCTGGCCCAGCGCCAACCCGGCCAGCGTCCCGGTCAGGGTCAGCTGAACGACCGACGAGGAGACCGACAGGTCGTCGGCGATCTTGGGCAGCGCGGGCAGATACATGTCGATGGTCAGCGGACCCAGCGCGACCATGAGACCCAGCAGCACGATCATCCGCGCGCGGCTGGGGGTCTTCACGTCCACAGCCTGGGATATTGCCATGCAAATGGTTAGCACGCTAAATCAATAATTTCTTCCCAGAGCGCCGCAGTGACCGCTGTCACGGCCGGGCACAAGCGTCCGCGGTCGCGCGTTGGACAAGCGTTAGCCTGAAGGCAACATCACCGCACCAGGAGGCCGCAATGAGCGCTCGGTCCAAGGCCAAGAGCCAGCTCCCGGCTGCCAGAAACGGCGTTGACGAGAATCCCGGCGCCGCCGCGCGCGTGCTGTCGGAGATCATCGAGCGCGGCGCTCGGGTACAGGGCCCTGCCGTCAGGGCATACGTCGATCGGGTGCGAGACGGCCGTCCCGACGCGCCGCCCGCCGAGATCGTCACCAAGCTGGAGAAGCAGTATCTGGCCGCGGTGATGGCCAGCGGTGCGGCCGTCGGCTCGGCGGCCGCGATCCCCGGGATCGGCACGCTCGCGGCGCTGTCGGCGGTGGCCGGTGAAACCGTGGTGTTCCTCGAGGCGACAGCGTTGTTCGTGCTCGCCGTCGCCGAGGTGCACGGGATACCGGCCGACCACCGCGAACGCAGGCGCGCTCTCGTGCTGGCCGTGCTGGTCGGCGAGGACAGCAGGCATGCGGTGGCCGAGCTGCTCGGTCCCGGCCGGACCAAGGGCGCGTGGCTGAGCGACGGCGCGGCGACGCTGCCGCTGCCTGCGGTGTCGCAACTGAACACGCGCCTGCTGCGCTACTTCGTCAAGCGATATGCGCTCAAGCGCGGGGCGATCATGTTCGGCAAGTTGCTCCCCGTCGGCATCGGCGCCGTCGTGGGCGGTGTCGGTAACCGGTTGATGGGCAAGCGCATCATCGAAAACGCCCGCGCGGCGTTCGGGTCCCCGCCGCCGCGGTGGCCGTCGAAACTGCACGTGTTGCCGTCGCCGCAGGGCTGAGAGCCCCTCAGCGATTAGCGCCCTTGTGGCGTCCGGGCGATCGCGAAAGCGCTAGCCTTTAGGCGGCGTATATGCGGGTAACCGCAGGCTGAAAGGAATACATACGGGCGAGCGTCCGTGCGGACACTTGCCGAACAGAAGGAATCGAGGCGAGTAGCTGCCGTGAGCAGTTCAACTTCACCATTCGGACAGAACGAGTGGTTGGTCGAGGAGATGTACCGCAAATTTCGCGAAGATCCCTCCTCGGTCGATCCGAGTTGGCATGAATTTCTAGTCGACTACTCGCCCGAATCGACCGCAGAGACATCTGGCAACTCAGGCAATTCATCGAGCAGCGCCGGCGACGGACGGGCATCGGCACCCACCGCACCCCCCGAGCCGCGGCCTGCCCCCGCACCGAAGCCCGTCGAGGGTAATGGCGCCCCAGCCGCGAAGACCGAGTCCGCACCCGCGAAGACCGAGCCGACCCCAGCCAAGCCCGAGCCGAGCCCAGCCAAGTCCGAGGCGGCCCCCGCCAAACCCAAAGCGGCAGAGGCGAAACCGGCCGAGAAGACCGCTCCCGCCGCCGACGGCGACGAGGCGCAGGTGCTGCGCGGTGCGGCCGCGGCCGTCGTGAAGAACATGTCGGCGTCATTGGACGTGCCGACGGCGACCAGCGTGCGCGCCATCCCGGCCAAGCTGATGATCGACAACCGCATCGTCATCAACAACCACCTCAAGCGCACCCGCGGCGGCAAGATCTCGTTCACCCACCTGCTCGGCTACGCGATCGTGCAGGCGGTCAAGAAGTTCCCGAACATGAACCGGCACTACGCCGAGGTGGACGGAAAGCCCAACGCCATCACCCCGGCCCACACCAACCTGGGCCTTGCCATCGACCTGCAGGGCAAAGAGGGTGCGCGTCAGCTGGTGGTGGCGGGCATCAAGGGCGCCGAGTCGATGCGGTTCGGCCAGTTCATCGCCGCCTACGAGGACATCGTGCGGCGCGCGCGCGACGGCAAGCTGACCGCCGAGGACTTCTCCGGCGTGACGATCTCGCTGACCAACCCCGGCACCATCGGCACCGTGCACTCGGTGCCGCGGCTGATGCGCGGCCAGGGCGCGATCATCGGCGTCGGTGCGATGGAGTACCCCGCGGAGTTCCAAGGGGCCAGCGCGGAACGCATCGCCGACCTGGGCATCGGCAAGCTGGTCACGCTCACCTCCACCTACGACCACCGCATCATCCAAGGCGCCGAGTCCGGTGACTTCCTGCGCACCGTGCACGAGATGCTGCTCTCCGACGACTTGTTCGACGAGATCTTCCGCGAGCTGGGCATCCCCTACGAGCCGGTGCGGTGGCGCACCGACAACCCGGACTCGATCGAGGACAAGAACGCCCGCGTCATCGAGCTGATCGCGGCCTACCGCAACCGCGGGCACCTGATGGCCGACATCGACCCGCTGCGGCTGGACAAGAGCCGGTTCCGCAGCCACCCCGACCTCGACGTGAACACCCACGGCCTGACGTTGTGGGACCTGGACCGGGTGTTCATGGTCAACGGCTTCGCGGGCGCCGAACACAAGAAGCTGCGCGACGTGCTCGGCCTGCTGCGCGATTCGTACTGCCGCCACGTCGGCGTCGAGTACACCCACATCCTGGAGCCCGAGCAGCAGAAGTGGCTCGAGGAGCGCGTCGAGGTCAAGCACGAGAAGCCCACCGTCGCGCAGCAGAAGTACATCTTGAGCAAGCTGAATGCGGCTGAGGCGTTCGAGACCTTCCTGCAGACCAAATACGTTGGGCAGAAGCGGTTCTCGCTCGAGGGTGCGGAAAACCTCATTCCGATGATGGACGCGGCGATCGACCAGGCCGCCGAGCATGGGCTCGACGAGGTGGTCATCGGCATGCCACACCGCGGCAGGCTCAACGTGCTGGCCAACATCGTCGGCAAGCCGTACTCGCAGATCTTCAGCGAGTTCGAGGGCAACCTGAACCCGTCGCAGGCGCACGGCTCCGGTGACGTGAAGTACCACTTGGGCGCCAACGGCACCTATCTACAGATGTTCGGCGACAACGACATTGCGGTTTCGCTGGTCGCCAACCCTTCGCACCTGGAGGCGGTCGACCCGGTTCTCGAGGGCATCGTCCGGGCCAAGCAGGACCTGCTGGACATCGAGCGGGGAGCCGACGGGTCGGAAGAATTTCCCGTGGTGCCGATGATGCTGCACGGCGACGCGGCGTTCGCCGGTCAGGGCGTGGTAGCCGAGACGCTGAACCTGGCGCTGCTGCGGGGGTACCGCACCGGCGGCACGATCCACATCATCGTCAACAACCAGATCGGTTTCACCACTTCGCCTTCCGACGCCAAGTCATCGGAGTACTGCACCGACGTCGCGAAGATGATCGGCGCGCCGATCTTCCACGTCAACGGCGACGACCCCGAGGCCGCGGTGTGGGTGGCGCGGCTGGCGATGGACTTCCGGCAGAAGTTCAAGAAGGACGTCGTCATCGACATGCTGTGCTACCGCAGGCGCGGTCACAACGAAGGCGACGACCCGTCGATGACGCAGCCCGCGATGTACGACGCCATCGACACCAAGCGCGGCGTCCGCAAGACCTACACCGAATCGTTGATCGGCCGCGGCGACATCTCGATGAAGGAAGCCGAGGACGCCCTTCGCGACTACCAGGGCCAGCTGGAGCAGGTCTTCAACGAGGTCCGCGAGCTCGAGAAGCACGAGATCGAGCCGAGCGAGTCGGTGGAGTCCGACCAGATGCTGCCCGCCGGCATGGACACCGCCGTCGACAAGTCGATGCTTGCCCGCATCGGCGACGCCCACCTCGCCGTGCCCGACGGCTTCACCGTGCACTCGAGGGTCAAACCGGTGCTGGAGAAGCGCCGGGAGATGGCCTACGAAGGCAAGGTCGACTGGGCGTTCGCGGAACTGCTCGCACTGGGTTCGCTGATCGCCGAGGGCAAGCTGATCCGGCTGTCCGGCCAGGACACCAGGCGAGGCACCTTCACGCAGCGGCACTCGGTGGTCATCGACCGCAAGACCGGCGCGGAGTTCACCCCGCTGCAGCTGCTGGCCACCAACTCCGACGGTCAACCGACCGGTGGCAAGTTGATGGTGTACGACTCGGCGCTGTCCGAATACGCCGCGGTGGGCTTCGAATACGGCTACTCGGTCGGCAACCCCGAGGCAGTTGTGTTGTGGGAGGCGCAATTCGGCGACTTCGTCAACGGGGCGCAGTCGATCATCGACGAGTTCATCTCCTCGGGGGAGGCCAAGTGGGGTCAGCTGTCGGACGTCGTGCTGCTGCTGCCGCACGGCCACGAGGGCCAGGGCCCCGACCACACCTCGGGCCGCATCGAGCGGTTCCTGCTGCTGTGGGCCGAGGGCTCGATGACCATCGCGATGCCGTCGACGCCGGCGAACTACTTCCATCTGCTGCGGCGCCACGCTCTGGACGGCATCCATCGTCCGCTGATCGTGTTCACGCCGAAGTCGATGCTGCGCAACAAGGCTGCCGTCAGCGACATCCGCGACTTCACCGAGCAGAAGTTCCGCTCGGTGATGGAGGAGCCGACCTACACCGACGGTGACGGTGACCGCGGCAAGGTCAGGCGGATACTGCTGACCAGCGGCAAGATCTACTACGAGCTGGTGGCGCGCAAGGCCAAGGACAACCGCGAGGACGTGGCGATCGTGCGGATCGAGCAGCTCGCACCGCTGCCGCGGCGGCGGCTGAACGAGACGCTGGACGGCTATCCCAACGCCGAGCAGTTCTTCTGGGTGCAGGAGGAGCCTGCCAACCAGGGCGCCTGGCCGACGTTCGGGCTGACGATGCCCGAGCTGCTGCCCGACAAGTTGACCGGACTGAAGCGGATCTCCCGGCGCGCCATGTCGGCGCCGTCGTCGGGCAGCTCGAAGGTGCACGCGGTCGAGCAGCAGGAGATCATCGACGAGGCGTTCGGCTAGCCAAATTCCGGCGAGCGTGCGTGTCTGCGGCCGACACGCCGCAAGTTGACGGCATTTTGCGCACGCTCGCGGCGGACGGGAGGCCGCTGTACGCGCTACCGGCGGTACCGGCTAGCCTCGTCCGGGTCGGTCGACATCGAGGGGTGCGGACATGAAGGGCTTCGACGGAAAGGTCGCCGTGGTCACGGGCGCCGGGTCCGGGATCGGCCAGGCGCTGGCGATCGAGCTCGGGCGTTCCGGCGCCAAGCTGGCGATCAGTGACGTCGACACCGAGGGGCTCGCGGTGACGGAGGAGCGGCTGGCCGCCATCGGTGCGCCGGTCAAATCCGACCGGCTCGACGTCACCGAGCGGGAGGCGTTCGCGCTGTATGCCGACGCTGTCAATGCCCACTTCGGCACCGTCAACCAGATCTACAACAACGCCGGCATCGCCTTCACGGGCGACATCGAGATCAGCCAGTTCAAGGATCTCGAGCGGGTGATGGACGTCGACTACTGGGGCGTGGTCAATGGCACGAAACTCTTTCTGCCGCACCTGATCGCATCGGGCGACGGCCACGTCGTCAACATCTCGAGCATCTTCGGGCTGCTCTCGGTACCCGGTCAGGGCGCCTACAACGCGGCCAAGTTCGCGGTGCGCGGGTTCACCGAAGCGCTGCGCCAGGAGATGATCATCGCGGGGCATCCCGTGAAAGTGACGTGTGTGCACCCCGGCGGCATCAAGACCGCGATCGCCCGCAACGCCGGAGCGGCGGAAGGCCTGGACAAAGAGGAGCTGGCCAAGACGTTCGACAAGAGGCTGGCCAGCACGTCACCGCAGAAGGCGGCGCGGATCATCCTCGACGGCGTGCGCAAGAACAAGGCCCGCGTGCTGGTCGGCAACGACGCCAAGGCCCTCGACGTCCTCGTCCGGGCGACTGGATCGGGCTATCAGCGGCTGGTTGCCGCGGTGACATCGCGCGCGCTACCGAACTAGCAGTAGCCGGCCCTAGCGGCTGGTCGCGCCCAGCGGGTGGTCTGCCAGAAACTCGTCGGCGACCTGGCCAGGGTCGGCGCCGTCAGCCACCCGACGCCGCATCTGCACCAGCCCCGCGGTGTCGAGCACTCCGGCCACCTCGTTGAGTGCAAGCAGTTGCATCTCGGACAGCTCGTTTCGGCGATACAGCGGCACCACGTTCTCGGCCCGGATCAACGCCGTGCGGTCGGCCAGCACGACCACGTCGCCGGGGATGTTCGGATCGGCCGTCGACGTCCACGCCGCGTTCACCTGCCCGGTTCGCAGCGCCCCGAAAAGCGTTGTGGCGTCGGCATATCCGCGGACGTCATTCTTGCACGTGCCGAGCGTCGCCGGTCGGGGCACACCGACGACCTGGCCGGGCTCGAGCCGGGCGCAGTTACGCACCGCCGCCGACGCATCCCGTCCGCCCCAGGCGTCGACGGTGGCCTCGGTGACCGCGAGCGCAGGCTTGTCCTCCGCCGATTCGGTGTAGTCGCCCGCGGCCACACCTTCGGGTAGGGCCGACACCATGTCGCGGTACACCTGCGCGGGCGCGCGCGCCTTCGCGCCCGGCGCAAAGGTTTCCAGTAGTCGGCCGGTGAAGCCGGGCACCACCGCAACCTCCCCCGAGTCCAGCCCGGCCAGCGGGTCAGGCACCACCACGACACGGGCTGCCGTGCCGTAGGCCCGCAACGCCGACGCATACAGCTGGGCCAACACCTGTGATTGCGGATCGTCACGCGCCGCGACGGCCAGCGTCTGGCTGCCGCCGGTGCCACCGCACCCGGCGAGCAACAGCGCGACAAGAGAACTCAGCGCGATCGCGAGCCGACGCGCGCCCATCGGCGTGGTCAGACGTCCGCGGCCGCCGCGACCGCTTCGGCCACCGCGGGCTCGACGCGCGGGTCCAGCGGGCTCGGAACGATGTATTCCGTCGAGAGATCGACGCCCACCACCCCGAAGATCGCCTCCGCGGCGGCCACCTTCATCTTCTCGGTGATGCGGCGGGCGCCCGAGTCCAACGCGCCGCGGAACACACCGGGAAACGCCAGCACGTTGTTGATCTGGTTCAGGAAGTCGCTGCGGCCGGTCGCGACGACGGCGGCGTGCTTGGCGGCGACCTCCGGATGGATCTCCGGGTCGGGGTTGGACAGTGCGAACACGATGCCTTCGGGCGCCATCGTCGCGATGAGCTCCTCGGGCACGACGCCGCCCGAAAGCCCGAGGAACATGTCGGCACCCTTGAGCGCCTCGACCATTCCGCCCGAGAGACCGTCGGGGTTGGTGCGCTGCGCCAGGTCCAGCTTCACCGGCGTGAGGTCCTCGCGATGCGGATGCAGGATTCCACGGGAGTCCAGCACCGTCATGTCCGAGACACCGGCAGCCAGAAGAATGTTTGCGCATGCCATGCCCGCCGCGCCGACGCCGGAGATCACCACGCGCAGCGACGCGATGTCACGGCCGAGCACTTTGGTGGCGCCCAGCGTCGCGGCGAGCACGACGATCGCGGTGCCGTGTTGGTCGTCGTGCATCACCGGGCAGTCGAGCGCCTCGATGAGGCGCCGTTCGATCTCGAAGCAGCGCGGTGCGGAGATGTCCTCGAGGTTCACCGCCCCGAACGTCGGCCGAAGCCGCACCAGGGTCTCGACGATCTCGTCGGGATCCTTGGTGTCCAGCACGATCGGAATCGAGTCCAGGCCGGCGTATGCCTTGAACAGCCCGCATTTGCCCTCCATCACCGGCAGCGACGCGGCCGGTCCGATGTCGCCGAGGCCGAGCACCGCGCTGCCGTCGCTGACCACGGCCACCAGACGGCTTGCCCAGGTGTAGCGGGCGGCCAGGGTGCGGTCGGCGGCGATCGCGCGACTGACCTGCGCGACGCCCGGGGTGTAGGCGATCGACAATGCGCGCTGGGTGTGCAGCGGTGCCTTTAGCTCAACGGACAGCTTGCCGGCTACGTGAGCTTCGAAAATCTCCTCGTCGGTGACGACGATCTGCGGAGTTTCTAGGCTTCTCAGACACGGCCCTCAGGTTAGCGACGAACTGGTAGGTAACCTAATCAGCCTTGTCTCGAATGAGACTCGGTTCGGTGACCCTGCTGGGCCGTCACCCGAGGTACCCGTACCGCGGCCATCGCCACAAGGCCCGCAGCCAGCACCACACACAGCCCACCCATTCCGGCCCGGTCGGTGCCGAACAGATCGATGAACGTAAAGAACATCCACGGCGCCAGGAAGGACGCTGCGCGCCCGGTGGTGGTGTAGAGGCCGAAGGCCGTCCCTTCCTTTCCCTCCGCCGACATTCGCAGCATCAGCGCCCGCGCGGACGCCAGAGTGGGCCCGACGAACAGGCACAGAAGCAGCCCGCAGATCCAGAACGCCCGCGCGCCGGAGAGAGTCAGCAAGACCAGTCCGGTGGCGATCATGGCGCTGAGCGAGCCGACGATGACGGGTTTGGAGCCGACACGATCGTCGAGCCGGCCGCCCGCCACCGCACCGATAGCGGCGACGCTGCTGGCACATATGCCGAACACCAGCACGTCCGCCTGCGAGACGCCGTACACGTTCACGCCGAGCACGGCACCGAACGCGAAGATGCCGGTCAGCCCATCCCTGAACACTGCGCTGGCCAATAGGTAGTAGACGACGTTGTGGTCGCGTCGCCACTCTGTCTTCACCTCGTCCCAGAGCGCGCGATAGGCGCCGAGAACCCCGGTGATCGGTCGACGGTCGACGGGGGCGGGCGTGCGCATCGACATCAGTAGCGGTAGCGCGAACAGAGCGAACCAAGCCGCGGCGAGCAACATCGCCGCTCGCACGTGCTGGCCGTCGGCCGCCGGGAGGCCCAGTAGGCCGCGGGTGTCGCCGTCGCCCTTGATGAAGCCGAAATAGAGGACCAGCAGCAACAGCACACTGCCGAGGTATCCCGAGGCCGAGCCGAGCCCGGAGATCCGGCCCGAGGTCTTCCCCGTCGAAAGGTCCCCCAACACGGCGTTGTAGGGCACCGTCGCCAGATCACTGCACGCCGCGCAGCATGCCAGTAGGACCAAGCCCGGCCCCAGATAGTGGTAGTCGGCCCGGATCAGGCTCATCGCCGATGTCACCGCGACGACCGCGGCGGTGAGCACGGCGAGTGCTGTTCGGCGACGGTGGGTGGCGTCGACCCAGATCCCGGTGGCCGGCGCCAGCAGCGCGACGCACAGCCCCGCGATCGCCAGCACCCGGCCGAGCCAGCTCGCCGGTGTCGTGGGGCCGGGCAAACCCGAACCGACCTGCTCGGTCAGGTAGACGGAGAAGACGAAGGTGATGACGACGGCATTTACGCCCGTTGCGCCGCAATCCCACAGAGCCCACGCCAACACCGCAGACCTCGAGGTGGTGCGAGAATCCGCCCCGCGGTTGGTCATTGATCGACTCAGCAGAAACCGGACATCATGAGGGCCCGGACGCATCGACGGATTCCACGTCACCGGGCTGTGCGTCGAGCTCGGGCAGCTGGGCGACGAGATACTCGGCGAGTCCCCCGATGGTCGGATAGTCGAATACCGCGGTCGCGTTGATCGTGAACGCGCCGCCGAACTGACTGTGCAACCGGTTGCGCAGTTCGATCGCCATCAGTGAATCCGTACCCAGGTCCAGGAACCGACTGGTTGCGGGGGGCGGTTGCGCGAGGCGCAGGAAGTTCTGCACTTCCCGCTGAAGGAATTCGGTCACGAAACCGGCGCGCTGCGGCACCGGTATCTCCTGCAGCTGCCGAAGCAACTCGCTGTCACCGGTTGCCTCCTCGACTGCACTCGGCAACACCTGGTCGAGAATCGGTGGGCGAGAGGCGCCCAACAACTTCGCGGCACGCTGCCAGTTGGCTTTGATGACGATTGCCTGCCCGGTGCCGTTCGCGACGACCTCGGCGAGTGCGCTCAGTGCGGCCGAGGGCTCCAGCGGCACCAGGCCCTGCGCACCGAGATTGGCGCGCGCGGCCTCCGAAGAAGCCATGCCACCGTCGGCCCAGGGACCGAAGTTGATGCCCGTGGCCGGCAGGCCCTGCGCCCTTCTTTGCGCGACCAGCCCGTCGAGCAGCGCATTGGCAGTCGCGTAGTTGGATTGACCGGGTGAACCGAACAAACTGGACACCGAGGAGGACACGATGAAGAAGTCCAGATCGTCGTCCTTCGTCAATCGGTCCAGGTAGCAGGCACCGAATGCCTTGGGCGCCAACGTCGTTCGGAATCGCTCCAAGCTCTGCTGCGACAGCAGTGCATCGTCGAGCACGCCGGCCAGATGCACGACGCCGGCGAGCGGCGGCAGCTCCGCGCGGATTCGGTCCAGTAGTTTGGCAACTTCGGACTCGTCGCCGACATCGGCGGCGAAGGTGTGGATGCGGCACCGGGAGCGCTCGGTGATCTCCTCGATTACCCGTTGCGCGTCCTCATCGGGCGCGCGCCGGCTGGTCAACACGATGTCACCGGCACCGAGTTGGGCCAGATACGACGCCGTGTGCAGACCGATCGCACCGAGCCCACCGGTGATCAGATAGCTCCGATCGGCTTGTGGCTGCAGCGGTTTCGATATCTGCAGCACGATCTTCCCGATGTGTCGTGCCTGCTGCATGCGGCGGAACGCGGCCCTCGCCTCCGTCAGCGGGTAGATCTCGGCGGGCAGTGGTGTCCACTCGCCAGTGCCCAACCCGTCGGACACCTCGTTCAACAAACGCTTGATGTGATCGGGGTTCTGCAGCGTGGTCACATCCAGCGCCACGATCTCGTAGGCGATGTCTGGACGGGCCGCCGCCATCTGCTCCGGTGTCCAGATGTCGCGCTTGGCGATCTCGGCGAAACGGCCGTTCTGGGCGGTGGCCCGCACGGTCGCCTCGAGAAATCCCTCGTTGGTCAGGCTGTTGAGCACCACGTCGACGCCCTCGCCGTCGGTGTCGGCAAGGATTTGCTCGGCGAAATCCGTAGTGCGCGAGTCATAAACAAATTTCACCCCCATTTTCCGCAGCGTCGCGCGTTTGTAGGTGCTGGCGGTCGCGAAGACGACGGCGCCGTGCTGCTGTGCCATCTGGATCGCGGCAAGCCCGACGCCACCGCTGGCGGCATGAATGAGCACTCGGTCGCCGGGCTGCAGCTGCGCCCAGTCGAACGCGAGTCGGGCAGTGAGCGCCGCAGCGGGAATGGTGGCCGCGGCAACCGCGCCCACTCCGTCGGGCACCGGCGCCAGTAACTGCGACGGCACGTTGAACCGGCTGGAGAATGCGCCTTGCATGAAGCCGTAGACGTGCTGGCCGACCTCGAGTCCCGTTACGCCGTCACCCAATTGGGTGACGATGCCGGCGAAGTCCCCGCCGATGGGGCCCGGATCACCCGGGTAGAGACCGAGCACATTGAGCACATCGCGAAAGTTCAGGCCCGCGGCTTCCACCCGGACCTGGACGTACCCCTCGTCCGGTGGCGGCACGTCCGACTCCATCAGACGCAGGTTGTCGATCGCGCCGCGTTCGGTGGGCGCCAGGACGTAGTCGCGCGAGCGCGGTACCGCGAGGTGACCGCTGCGCGCCCAATGCAGCAAGCGCGACACAAGCAACTTTCCTTGCCGCAATGCGAGTTCCGGCTCCTCGATCGGTGCGGCGAGCAGGTCCGTCAGTAGCTGCACCGCCTCCTGCGATCCGTCGGAATCGACCAGTTTGCAGCGTAGGGCCGGTTCCTCGTTGACCGTGGTGCGCCCGAACCCCCAGAGCGCTGCCTGCACTGGATCGACCGGCTCGCCGGACTCGGTTGCCACGGCGTGCTCGGTGATGATCCACAGTCCGCCGGGCAGTTTCACCTCACCGCCCTGCACGGCGTGCACGGCACCGAGCAGGTTGGCGATCTCGTCCTCGAGCCGCGCGGCGGCAGCGGCGCTCGACTCCTGTGGGCCCGGCGCTGCGGCGCGCCAGACGACGCCGGCAAACGGCACACCGCGCTCGTGAGCTTGTGCCAACACCTGCCCCAAGGGCTCGGGATCGGTAGTCGGGTCGAACGGGATGCAGCCGGCAACATTGGCCGCGAGTTCGTCGAACCCGGCAATAAGCCAGGTGCCGTTCGCATCTCCGGCGTCGTCACTCACCGCCGGCGGTGGCACCTCTTGCCAACCAAGGGTGTACAGCAGCCTGGTGGTGTCGCCACCGAGCCCGCGCAACAACGCCTCCCGCGGCGCGCGTTTGACCGTGAACTCGCGAATCCCGCCCAGCTGGCGGCCATCCCGGTCGACGAAATCGAGGTCGAAGACCTGCGTTTCGCTGTCGAGGCCACTGGTGTGCCACTTCGCGTGGCAGTAGAACCGTCGAGGCATCTTCTCCCGCAGCATCACCTGCCCGTACCGCAACGGCAAGAACAGATCGTTCACGCCCTGTTCGGCCGCGAGAAGTGCCGGGAATGCGGGGAAGGCTACTCCGGTACACAGGTCCATCAGCACCGGATGCATCGGCTCGGATCCAAGGTGCTCGGCCAGCTCTTCGCCGACGGTGATGTCGCCGATCGCCTCACCCTCGCCAAGCCACAGCGACTTCAGGGAACCCGACCAGTTGGGACCCCATGCCAGCTCCATGTCGGCGAAGGTCTCGAACAGCTCCTGTGGACGCATGCGGTTCAACCGCTCGATCATCGTGTCGACGGCTTCTGCAGTCTGGCTTGACGTCTCGTCATCGACACCGGTGACAACGGTGCCATCGGCGTTCAGCGACCATTCGGCATCGCGAACACCGTAGGGGCGGCTGTGCACCCGAAAGGTCGATTCGCCGCTCTCCTCGAGTGGAGACAACGTCAGCTGTACCTCGCGAGAACTCCTCTCGGGCAGGATGATCGGCTCGTAGAAGAAGACGTCTTTCACCCGCGCAGGTGGACCGACTGCGGCCAACGCCATCGCTGCATACGTCGCCCCTGGGACCACAACGGTGCCGTAGATGACGTGGTCGGACAGCCACGGCTGCGATTTGACGGACAACCTGCTGGTGTAGACGCAGTCACCCGACGCGAGATCTTTTGCACTACCCAGGATCCCGGACACCGCATGACCGTCGACGGCGATACCGGACGTCTTGGGCCAGAAACGACGCCGTTGAAACGGATAGGTGGGCAATTCGAGTCTGCGACGGGGCTGTCGATGCAGCGCAGCGAAATCGGGCCGGTGGCCGCCGACGTAGGCCGAGGCGAGCGCGTCGGCGATCTGGCGCCGGTCGCCGACGCCCTTCCGCAGCGAGACGATCGCCCGCGGCGCGGCCAAGTGCTCCGGCCAGACCTGCACCGCAGCCCCGGTCAGCACCGGTTGCGGACCGATCTCCATCAACACCGAGCATCCCAGCGCCGCGACGGTACGCACACTTTCGGCGAATTGAACCGGCTGGCGGGAATGCCGCCGCCAGTATTGAGCATCGAGCGGGGTTTGGGCCGTGAGCACGGCGCCGCTGCGGTTGCAGACCAGCGGCAACGTCGGGACAGCGAACTCCAAGTGCGCTGCGTACGACTCGAATTCAGTGAGCACCGGATCCAGCAATTCCGAGTGGAAGGCGTGGCTGGTATCCAGCCAGGTGCAGCGGATCCCCTCGTCACCGAATCCGGCGACTATCTTCTCCAGCTCCTCACCCGGACCCGAGAGCACGGTATTGGGTCCGTTGTAGGCCGCGACCGACACTCGCGGGAATGCGCTGGCGCGGTCCTCGACGTGTTTGGCGTCGGTGAACACCGCGACCATTCGCCCGCCTTCGGGCAGGCTGCCGAACAGCCTGCCGCGCTCGGCCATCAGCCGGGCGCCGTCCTCGATGCTGAACACTCCGGCCACACATGCCGCTGCGTACTGGCCCACGCTGTGCCCCAGCACGACGTCTGGCTCGATGCCCCACGACTGCCACAGCCGGGCCAGCCCCATCTCGACGGCGAAAAGCGCCGGCTGAGCAAACGACGTGTGCCGCAGCGTTTTTCCGGCCTCGCCACCAGTTTCGCGATCGGTGGCGAACAGCACCTCCAGAAGCGGACGCGGCAGGATGTCACTGATCGCGTCCACGCAACGTGTCACGGTTTCGGCGAAAACCGGCTGGGTGTCGAACAACTCACGGGCCATCCCCGGGTACTGGCTGCCCTGCCCGGTGAACAACCACGCCGTCGTCGGGCGGTGCGTGTGCTCGCCGCGCACGACACCGGGTCGCAGACGGTTCTCGGCCAACTCGGCCAAGCCGTCGCGCGCATCCTCGACCGAATCCACGACCAGCGCGGCGCGATGTTCGAAATGCGAACGGCCTGTGCCGGCGGTGAGGCACACGTCGGCGAGATCGACATCGGGGTGTGCGTTCAACCAGGACTCATAACGGCGAGCCAACGCCACCAGTGCTTCCGGTGTCCGCGCGGACAGCGCCAGCACATTGACGGGCTGCTCGGGAGTGACCGGTTCCGGGGTTACCGCGACATCGTTTTCCGGGCCTGCTGGTTCCTCGTCGGCGGTCGCCGGTTGTGCCGGTGCCTCTTCGATCAGCACGTGCGCGTTGGTGCCGGTGAAGCCGAAGGAACTGACGCCTGCGCGCCGCGGCCTGCCGTTGGCGTGCCACGGAATCGCCTTGTCCACGACCCGCACCGGCAGCGAGTCCCACGGGATGTGCGGCGACGGGTTGTCGAAGTGCAGGCTCTGCGGCAACAGTTCGTGCTGCAGCGACAAGACGACTTTGATCAGACCTGCTGCCCCTGATGCCGACTCGAGGTGACCGATGTTGGACTTCACCGATCCCATCAGTAACGGTCGGTCCGCGTCACGCGAGGCACCGTAGGCGGCCGCGGCAGCCTGCACCTCGATCGGATCGCCCAGCGGGGTGCCCGTCCCGTGCGCCTCGAGGTAGTCGACATCCCCGCCTGCCAGACCGGCGCGGGCCAGCGCCGCCCCGATAAGCCGTTGCTGTGCACCACCATTGGGCACGGTCAAACCACTGGATGCGCCGTCCTGGTTGACAGCGCTGCTGGGAATCACCGCGCAGACCCGATCGCCATCGCGCACCGCGTCGCTCAGCCTCTTGAGCACGAGGATTCCGCAGCCTTCGCTGCGCACGTAGCCGTCGGCCGAAGCGTCGAACGTCTTGCATCGCCCGACCGGCGAAAGCATCCTGGCGCGGGAGGCGGCGATGACCGTGACGGGGCTCAGCAAGACGTTCACACCGCCGGCCAACGCCATGTCGCAGTCACCGGAGTGCAAAGCCTGGCAGGCCTGATGGACGGCCACCAACGCCGAGCTGCATGCGGTGTCGACCGCCACCGCCGGTCCTTCGAGTCCCAGCGCGAAGGCAACCCGACCGGAAACGGCGTTGAGCGCGTTGCCGGTGATGAAGTAGGGCTCGATCTTGTCGATCGACTCCGACGACAGCAGATGCGAATACTCGTTTGCACCGACACCCACGAAGATGCCGGTTCGGCTGCCGCGCAGCGCCCCTGGCGAAAGCCCCGCGCGTTCCAAGCCCTCCCATGCCGTTTCGAGCATCAGCCGTTGCTGTGGCTCGATCCAGACAGCCTCGCGCGGGGAGATGCCGAAGAATTCGGGATCGAATTCATCGATTCCGTCGAGGAATCCGCCGAAGCGCGTGTAGGTCTTTCCCGGAGTCTCTGGATCCGGGTCGTAGAACTCGTCGATGTCGAATCGGTCATCCGGGACTTCCCGGATCGCATCGACACCGCCGGCCAGCACCTCCCAGAAAGCTTCCGGGTCGGGTGCGCCCGGGAAACGGCACGACACCGCGACGATCGCGATCGGTTCGTCCGTGCGCGTCGTCGCCGCTGACGCCGGCTCAGGCGCCGATTTGTCGGATGCCTGCTCGCTGAGCCCGAGCACCTCGCCGAGCAGATAGTCCGCCGCATCGGACAGCCGGGGGTGATCCATCACCAGGGTGACCGGAATCTCGCGGCCCACTCCTTGTTCGATGCGGCGCCGCAGTTCGACTGCCATCAACGAATCCATGCCGAGGTCGAAGAAGCCCGCGTCCTCGCGGATCTCCGCGGCATCGACACGCGTCACCTCTGCCACCGCGTCGCGCAGATAATCCGTCAGAAGCTTCTTGCGCTGCTGCACTGGAGCATTGGTGAGCCGCTCGACGAACGGGGTCTTCCCGGACGCCGTTGGCGCCTGCGTTATTTCAGGCACCTCACGCTCCAGCTCAGCCAGGAATGCTCGCCTCCCCGCCTGCTGGTACAGCGGCAGGAAACGGGCCCAGTCGATTCGGGCCACTATTCCTTGAGCGGGCCTCTGCGCCGAGGAAGCCGCCACCACATCGGCCAGACCCGCTAGTGCATCGCCAGGCGATAATGCCCGGACGCCTCGTTTGTCCAGTCGCGCACGAGACTCTGCGTCAGCCATGCCCGCCGACCAAGGACCGAAATTGACGCTGATTCCAGAGATGCCCTGCTCGCGCTGGCGCCAGGCCAGGCCGTCGAGGAAGGCGTTGGCGGCGGCGTAGGCGGTCTGACCGAAGCCGCCCCACACCGATGCGACCGAGGAGGTGCTGAGGAAGAAATCCAACTTCAGGTCAGCGGCTGCTTCGCTCAAATGCCAAGCACCCCAGACCTTCCCGGCGAAGACCCGATCTACTTCGGCATCGTCCAGGGTGCTCAGTGGAGTGGTACCGATCTCGCCCGCGGCGTGGACGATTCCGGCCAGCGGCGGTAGCTCGGCCTGCACGGTGGCCAATAGGCGTGCGACGTCATGCGCATCGGCGACATCGGTAGCGACGACCCGTATTTCGCAGCCGTGCTGTTCGCGAAGCGCGTCGATACGCCGTTGTGCATCATCGCTGGGCGGGCGTCGGCCGGTCAGCACTAGATGTCGGGCGCCGTGCGCAGTCAGGTATCCGGCAATTTCCAGCCCGATAGACCCCAACCCGCCGGTCACCAAATACGTTGCGTCGTTGCGCAATTCCAGTGGTGTAGCGCTCGCCGGTCCATCCCGTCGAACCAGCCTGGGAACATAGAGCGCTTGATCACGTAACGCGATTTGGTCTTCACCACGCTGCTGCGCTACCACCTGGTTGAGGAACCGCGACCATTCGTCGGCAGAGCCTTCACCCAGATCCGCCAGTCCGCCCCACACGTGCGGAAGCTCCAGCGAGGCGGCACGACCGAATCCCCAGAGGCAACTCTGATCCGGCGATACGGTGTCCGTTTCGGTGACTCGCTGCGCGCCACGGGTCACCACCCAGATGGGTCTGCGCAGTTCCGCGATGATCGCGGCGCGAAAGAGCCGCCGCGTTCCACGAAGGATTTGGTGTTGCATTCGCAACAGTGACCGCATCGATGGTGCACCGTCAGAGTCGAGCGCCGCGACATGCACGATGCGTAGCGTCGGATCGTCTACTGCCGCAGCGCGTAACGCGTCTGCGAGCCGTTGTTCGTCCGCGTCGGATGCCGGCAACGCGAGGATCCGATGCTGCTGCCCTCGCGCGGTCAGCGCGTCGACCAACGGCTGAACCGCCGGAGAATCATCACCTATGAGCAGCCACGTAGATTCCTCGCCGGCTTGCGCAGCCGAGACTGTGGTGGGGGATTTCTCCCAGCGAATCTCGTAGCGGTCATCGGCGATGGATTGGGAGCTACGTTGCTGGTTGTGTTGTGCCGCAAGCTTGGTCAGCACATTCAGGGTGTCACGGTCGCCGCTCGCACCGTCGAGTAGGGCCGCAAGCTCTTCGATCCGCCCGTCCTCGAGAAGACGGACGGCTTCGGTACGCGGTCCGCCAAGCTGCTGTTGGTCGTTCGGGACCTGCCGATTGTCGCTATACCAGTACTGGCGATGCTCGAACGGATAGGTGGGTAGGTCGAGCTTTCGCGCATGCGCCTGCCGGAATGCGCCGAAATCGGGCAGGTGCCCCAATGCGTACGCGTCGGCAACGGCCTCGGTGATCTGTCGGTGGTCGGCGGCGTTTCGGCGCAGGGACGCGATCGCCCGCGGTGCGGTGGCCGGGTCAGGCCATGCCCGCAAGGCTGCGGCGGTGAGCACCGGTTGTGGGCCGATCTCGAGCAACACTTTGCAACTCAGATCGGCAAGGGTGCGGACGCTCTTGGCGAATTCCACCGGCTGGCGCGCGTGACGGCGCCAATAGGCGCCATCGAGTTTCACGCTCCTGCCGAGCGCGCTGCCGGTGCGGTTGTCAATGAGTATCCGTTGTGGCGTATCGAAATCGAATCGCTGCGCATACGACTCGAATTCGTCGAGGATCGGGTCCAGCAGCGCCGAGTGGAATGCGTGGCTGGTGTCCAGCCAATCACACCGGACACCGTCGGCAGTCAACGTGGCCACCGCCTGGTCCAGATCGTGCGCAGGTCCCGACAGCACGGTGTTGGCACCGTTGTAGGCGGCGACCGAGAGACTGGGGAAATCGTCGGTGAGGCTCTCGACACGCTCGGCAGCGGCGAACACCGCGACCATTCGACCGCCCGCAGGCAAACTGCCGAAGAGGCGACCGCGTTCGGCCATCAGCAGCGCGCCGTCCTCGAGACTGAACACGCCCGCGACGCAGGCCGCCGAATATTGGCCGACGCTGTGACCCAGTACCACGTCGGGTTCGAACCCCCAGGACTGCCAGAGGCGAGACAAGCCCATCTCCACCGCGAACAAGGCGGGCTGCGCGTTGGAGGTCCGCCGCAGCGTCTCTTCGCTGTCCGGGCTGTCCGTATCGAAAATTACGTCTAGCAAGGGCTTTTCAAGGCTGTCGGCGACCACCGCCGCGCAACGATTCAACGTCTCGGCGAACACCGGTTCGGTGTCGTACAACTCCCGGGCCATGCCGGGGTACTGGCTGCCTTGACCGGTGAACAGCCACGCCGTCTTCGGTGGGTCATGGGATTCTCCGCGAACCAGACCGGGCGCCGGGCGGTCGTCCCCGACCACGCCGAGTAGCTCGACTGCGGATTCTCTCGAATTGACCACCAACGCGGCCCGGTGCTCCAGGTGTGCTCGCCCCACCCCGGCGGTGAAGCACACGTCGGCCAAGGTGGCCTCTGGGTGCGCACTCAACCAGCTGCGGTATTGATCGGCGACCTGCACCAACGCGGCGGGCGTCTGGGCCGAGAGAGGGAGAATGCTGAACCTCGGAGCCGCCCCGGCGGCGACATCCAACCGCCGAGCCGCCCCGGCGGCGACATCCAACCGCCGAGCCGCTCCGGGCTGCTCGACCGGACTCCCAGCCGTGGCGGGCCGCGCCGCTGCCTCGGGCGCTTCCTCGAGGATGACGTGTGCGTTGGTCCCGGCGAACCCGAATGAGCTGATACCCGCGATGCGCGGCCGACCGTTGCGCTCCCATGCGGTCGCCTCTTTGACAACCTCCACCGCGAGCCGGTCCCAGGGAATGTGCGGCGACGGATTTTGAAAGTGCAGGTGTTTCGGCAAAGTCTCGTGCTCGAGCGACAGGATGACCTTGATGACACCCGCGATACCGGCGGCGGCTTCCAGGTGGCCGATGTTCGTCTTGACCGAGCCCATCAACAGCGGCCGGCCGGGTTCGCGTCCGATGCCGAACGCCGCACCTGCGGCCTGGGCCTCGATCGGGTCGCCCAGCGACGTCCCGGTGCCGTGTGCTTCCAGGTATCCGATGTCGCTGGGTTCGAGGTCGGCGCGCTTCAGCGCATCGGCGATAACCCTTTGCTGGGCAACGCCGTTCGGCACCGTCAATCCACCGGATGCGCCGTCCTGGTTGATCGCACTGCCCCGGATCACGGCCCGAATACGGTCACCGTCGCGAATCGCGTCCTCGAGGCGCTTGATGACTATGATGCCGCAGCCCTCGCCACGCACATAGCCGTCCGCGGCCGCGTCGAACGTCTTGCACCGGCCGTCGGGCGCGAGCATGTGCGCACTGGAAAACGTGATCATGGTCGCCGGTGTGAGCAGGACGTTCGCGCCGCCGGCCAGCGCGAGGTCGCATTCTCCCAAGCGCAGCGCTTGGCACGCCTGATGAATTGCCACGAGCGACGAGCTGCACGCCGTGTCGACGGCGATCGCGGGACCCTGCAGCCCCAACCGATAGCTGATCCGTCCCGCTGCCGCGGCATTCGACGTCCCGATGGCCATATAGGCCTCGATCTCGGGATAAGTCAGCTCATCGGATGCCATTCCCAGGTAGTCGTGGGTGGCCAAACCCACGAACACACCGGTGTTGGTGTTAGCCAATGCCGTTGGCGCAGTGCCCGAATGCTCCACCGCGCGCCACGCCGTCTCCAGCAAGAGCCGATGCTGCGGGTCCATCAACCTGACCTCGCGCGTCGACATACCGAAGAACGGCGCGTCGAACCCCGTCACGTCATCGACGAAACCCGCACGACGGGTCACAACCTTGCCGGGCACACCGGGTTCAGGGTCGAAGAATTCGTCGACATCCCAACGGTCCTTGGGCACCTCCGATATCGCGTCGCGGCCTTCGCGCAGCACGTCCCAAAATTCATCGGTACCCGGGGCACCCGGAAAACGCGCCGCGTAGCCGACGATTGCAAAACCCGAAGCCGGTTTGATCGGACCTTCGGCAGAACCCATGCGGTTGTCCTCCCAGCCCCCCGGGTGGAACCCGACGGCCAGTATTGTCGGGTCGTTCCATCATCACAACCGCCTTCCGAACTCGCGAGTCGTGCAAGCACATCCGCGGCTACTGGGAGAAGGTGACCGCGGCGAGGGCTATGTTGGTCTCACCAGGAGTGTTGTCGGACCGCAGCCGACCAAGCCTTGGAGGAGCTATTGCGCATCGGGAAAATAACTGTTGGCGCACTGGATGAATGGACGCTGACCCCGGGCGCGGTTACCTCGTGGCACCCGACAGTCTCGGCTGCCGAAAAAGCCCGACACGCACCGGTCAGTTCTGTGCCGATCAGCTACATGCAGGGCCAGCACCTTCGAAACTACTGTGAACGAAATGCCGCGGGGCTGAACTTTTCCCGGCAGATCATCGCCAGCTGTGACGTGGCCGGTCAGTGTGATATCACCGCAATGGATCACGCCGTCAACGCATACCTGCGTCGACACGACACATTCCGCAGTTGGTTCGAACAGGCCGATGACGGAGAGTTCATCCGGCATGCCATCAACGATCCGGCCGACATCGAATTCGTGCCGGTCGATCACGGGCACATGACAATCGACGAGATACACGCTCATGTCGTGGCCATCCCGAATCCGTTGGAGTGGGGGTGCTTCACATTCGGAATCATCCAGAACGAGAGCCACTTCACTTTCTTTGCCGCCATGGATCATGTCCACGGGGACGCGACGCTGATCGGCACAACAATGTTGGAAGCCAATGGAATGTACTCGGCGTTGAGCGGAGGCGGTGATGCCCTCACGCTTCCCGATGCCGGTAGCTTCGACGATTTCTGTGTCCGCGAGCGCGAGAACACGTCAGAGTTAACTGTGGACTCGCCCGGGGTCCGGGCGTGGATCGACTTCGCCGAGGACAACAGTGGTTGTTTTCCCGAATTCCCGCTGCCGCTGGGCAACCCCCTGAAGTCGACCAGCAGTGACATGACCTCTGAAGTCCTGATGGACCCGGCACAGACGCAACGCTTCGAATCGGCCTGCACGGCGGCCGGCGCGCGTTTCGTCGGCGGCGTGTTCGCCTGCCTCGCCCAGGTGGAGCACGAGTTAACGGGTGCGCTCACGTATTACGGGCTTACGCCGAGGGATTCACGCACCGGCACAGATAATTTCATGACGCAGGGTTGGTTCACCGGCTTGATCCCGATCACCGTCCCGATAGGCGCGGCCGCATTCGGCGATGCCGCGGGGGCAGCACAGGCTTCCTTCGACTCGGGCCTCAACATGGCAAAGGTGCCGTATTACCGCGTGTTGGAATTGGCACCGTGGTTGAAATGGCCGCAGCCGAACTTTCCGGTGTCGAACTTCTTGCACGGCGGCGCCGCTCCCCTCAACGCCATTCTTGCGGCAGCCGACATGGGCCTTGCGAACAATATCGGTATCTACCCTGACGGCCGGTTTTCGTACCAGCTGACCATCTATATCTTTCGGTATGGCGAGGGCACGGTGATGGCGATCATGCATCCCGACAATCCGGTCGCCAAGAAATCAGTTGCGCGCTACATGTTTGCGATGAAGTCCGTGTCCGTACAGGTCGCTGACAGCGGACACTGGGGACGCGTCGCATAGCGTGGAGCGATTCCGGGCGAGGGTGAGGGCGATATGCGACGGCTAGCCGATCTCGTGGTGCGGTGGCCCTGGGCGGTGATAGGGGTTTGGATCGCGATCGCGGTTGCACTTCCGCTGACGTTCCCGAGCCTGAACGAGATGGCCCAGAGGCATCCGCCCGCCATCCTGCCCATCGACGCCCCGTCCAGCGTCGCCGCCCGGCAGATGACCGAAGCGTTTCACGAATCGGGTTCAGACAACCTTCTTGTCGTTGCTTTTATCAACGAAACCGGGCTCAAGCCCGCCGACGAAGACGCCTACCGCAAGGTGGTGGACGCGCTGCGCGACGACGTGACAGACGTCGTGATGATTCAGGACTTTTTCACCACACCGCAGTTGCGCCCGTTCCTGACCAGCAAGGACAAGACGACTTGGGTGCTGCCGGTCGGCCTCGCGGGCGAGTTGGGCACGCCGCGCGCCTACGAGGCCTACAACCGAGTCGGCGACATCGTCAAACACAACGCCGCCGCCGACGGGCCACTTACCGTGCACGTCACCGGACCCGCGGCCACCGTCGCCGACCTCACCGTCGCGGGCGAACAGGACCGCATGCCCATCGAGATTGCGATCGCCGTCCTGGTGCTCCTCGTGCTGCTTGTGGTGTACCGCAACCCGGTCACCATGCTCCTGCCATTGGCAGCGATCGGGACGTCCTTGATCGTCGCTCAGGCTGCGGTGGCCGGGGTGTCCGAACTCTTCGGACTGGGTGTTTCAAATCAGTCGGTCATCCTTCTGAGCGCGATCATCGCGGGCGCCGGAACGGATTACGCGGTCTTTCTCATCAGCCGCTATCACGACTATCTGCGACAAGGGGCAGATCTCGACGACGCGGTGCGGCGGGCGTTGATCTCGATCGGCAAGGTGATCACTGCATCCGCCGCCACGGTGGGAATCACCTTTCTCGGGATCAGCTTCGCCCGGATGGGGGTGTTCTCCACGGCCGGTGTGGCGTGCGCGATCGGGGTCGGGGTGGCATACCTGGCCGCGATGACGTTGCTGCCTGCCATTCTTGTGCTGGCCGGGCCTCGTGGCTGGGTCAAGCCGCGGCGTGAACTCACCACTCGGTTCTGGCGCCGTTCGGGGATACGCATCGTGAGGCGGCCGAAGGCGCATCTCGTTGGCAGCCTGCTCGTCCTGGCCCTTCTCGCCAGCTGCGCGACCTTGGTGCACTACAACTACGACGATCGCAAGGCCCTCGGACCCTCGGCCCCGAGTTCGGTCGGGTACGCCGCGATGGAACGCCATTTCCCCGTCAGTCAGGCGGTCCCCGAATACATCCTTGTTCAGTCACCGCGCGACTTGCGCACACCGCAGGCCCTCGCAGACCTGGAGCAGATGGCGCAGAGGGTGAGCCAATTGCCCAACATCGGTCTCGTCAGCGGCCTCACCCGACCCACCGGAGTTGTGCCGCAGGAGTTCAGAGCCACCTATCAAGCGGGCATTGTCGGTGATCGGATGGCCGCCGGGTCGGCTGTGATCGGCGACAGCACCAAGGATCTCAACCGACTGACGAACGGGGCAGGCACGCTGGCCGCCAGCCTGGGTAATGTGCGCGCCCAGATCAATCGGATCGCTCCCAGCATGCAGCGGCTGATCGACGCCTTATCGTCGATGCGAAGCCAACTGGGCGGCGACAAGTTGGTCAAAGACGTTCAAGCCGCTGCCCAGCTCGTGCAGAGCATCAATGCGCTCGGCAATGAAATGGGCGTGAATTTCTCCGCGGTCAGGGACATGTTCGGCTGGGTGGGTCCCGTGCTGGCGGCGCTGGACGGCAACGCAATCTGCGATGCCAATCCATCGTGCAGCGCCACCCGCATCCAGTTTCAGAAACTGGTCGATGCTCGTAATGACGGCCGACTCGACCAGATCAATACTCTGGCCGGGCAACTGCAGGGGTTCGGAGACAAACAGACACTCAACGCAACGGTGAAACAACTCAACGACACGCTCTCCAACTTCAGCTCGGCGGTGCGCTCCATGGGTCTCGATCGACCTGGCGGCCTGCAGGCGGGCCTGACCCAGGTCAGGCAGGGCGCCAACCGCTTGGCCGACGGGAGCAAGCAGGTGGCGGGCGGAGTGGATCAACTCGTCGGTCAGGTCAAGATGATGGGTGCCGGACTCGATGAGGCGGCCGCGTTTCTGTTGGCGATGCGAAACGACGCGGCAGATCCGTCGATGGCGGGGTTCAATCTCCCGGCCCAAATTCTGCAACTCGACGAGTTCAAGGCGGCCGCAAAGATATTCATCTCGCCAGATGGCCACACGGCCAGGTACCTGGTGCAAACCACACTCAATCCGTTCAGCGCCGATGCGATGGATCAGGTGAACGAGATCAGTGACACCGCCCACAGCGCCCAACCGAACACCCAGCTGGCGGACGCCAAGATATCGATGGGCGGATTCCCAGCCGCGCTACGGGATACGCGCGACTACTACGAGCACGACATCCGTTTCATCATCGTCGTGACCCTCGTCGTGGTCCTGCTGATCCTGATGGCGCTCTTGCGGGCGATCGTCGCGCCGCTCTATCTGATCGGCTCCGTGATCATCTCGTACTTTGCGGCACTCGGCATCAGCGTCCTGACATTTCAATACCTACTCGGCCAGCAATTGCATTGGAGCGTGCCCCCACTGGCCTTCGTGGTATTGGTCGCGGTGGGCGCCGACTACAACCTGCTCTTTGTCTCGCGAATGCGTGACGAGTCTCCGCACGGCATGCGTTACGGCGTCATTCGCACCCTGACGTCGACCGGCGGGGTGATCACCGCGGCTGGTTTGATCTTTGCCGCTTCGATGTGCGGTCTGCTGTTCTCCAGCATCACCACCGTGGTGCAGGGCGGATTCGTGATCGGTGTGGGTGTCCTGCTGGACACTTTCCTGGTGCGGACCCTCACGGTGCCCGCCATGGCGACCTTGGTGGGACGGGCGAACTGGTGGCCCTCACGACTGAGCATGCAACCAGCCAAACGGGCCTAGCAGCGACCGAGTCAGCGCACACACGTGATGTATGTGAAACTACGAACGAACCGAGCGGCCGTCCTTTCAACGACCTCGAGCCGACGGATTCGACGAGCTAATACGGATGGAATGTGACCCCTACGCCCCAGTCATCAATTCTCTCGATGCTGCACGGACGTGCCAGCCTGCGCCCCGGCGATGTGGCATTCACCTTCACCGATTACGCCCACGACCCGGCAGGTGTTTCCGAGAGTCTCACCTGGTCGCAGGTATCCCGCCGAACATTAAATGTGGCAAGCGAACTCAGCCGCCATGCGTCGGTCGGAGACAGGGCAATGATCCTGGCTCCGCAGAGCCTTGACTACGTTGCAGCATTCCTGGGATCCATGCAGGCCGGGCTGATCGCGGTTCCGCTCCCGTTGCCGCACCGCGGCTCGAGTCACGATCGTGTGAGTGCCGTCTTCGACGACACGTCGCCCTCGGTTGTCCTCACGACGTCTGCGGTCGCGGACGACATCGCCGAGTATCTCCATCGAGCATGCTTGAACGCTATTCCGAAGATCATCGAAATCGATTCGATGAACCTGGACGTCGACGGCGAACCCAGCTTTTCGACAGCTGATTTTCCCAGCACGGCGTATTTGCAGTACAGCTCGGGTTCGACGCGGCTGCCTACCGGAGTCATGATCTCGCACCGCAACCTTCAGGTGAATTTCGAGCAGCTGATGCGCAGCTTTTTCGCGGAAACCCAAATCAAATCCACTGCAGATACCACGCTAGTGTCGTGGTTGCCCTTCTACCACGACATGGGTTTGGTGCTGGGCGTCTGCGCACCCATCCTGAGCGGCTGGGCCGCCGAGCTGACAAGCCCGATTGCGTTCCTGGAAAGGCCGGCGAGATGGATACGAGCTCTGGCCGAGAATACTCATGCTTTTTCGGGGGCGCCTAACTTCGCCTTTGATCTGGCCGCCCGCAAAACCACCGACAGTGACCTCGCCGGGCTCGACCTCGGCGGGGTGCTGGGCATCATCAACGGCGCCGAACGTGTCGAGCCGGCCACTTTGGCACGCTTCGCAGATCGGTTTGCTCACTTCAATTTTCGGGACCACATGCTGCGTCCCTCATACGGCCTGGCGGAGGCAACCGTCTTCGTGACATCCGGCATCTGGAGTGATTCGTCGGAGGCTGCCCATTTCGATATCGACGAATTGTCTGCGGGCCGCGCTCAGCGGTGTGCGGCCGGAGCCGGCTCGGCGCTGGTGAGATACAAACTGCCGCAGTCACCCGTGGTGCAAATCGTCGACGTCGACACAAACCGGCAATGCGCGCAGGACGTGGTTGGCGAGATCTGGGTCCATGGTGACAATGTCGCGGCCGGCTACTGGAGCAGGCCACCGGAGGAGCAGCGGTGCTTTGGCGCAACGCTCGTCGACGCTTCGCCGGGCACGGCTGACGGGCCCTGGCTGAGAACCGGCGATTTGGGCTTCATCTCCGACGGTGAGCTGTTCATTGTCGGCCGCATCAAGGACCTGCTCATCATTCGTGGTCGTAATCATTATCCCGAGGACATCGAGGCGACGGTGCAAGGGATCACAGGTGGTCGGGTCGCGGCGATCTCGGTTCCGGTGAACAGTACCGAGAAGCTGGTCACCGTCATCGAGGTCAAGAAGCGAGGAAGTTCCACGGTAGAGGCGATGCACCACTGGCTCAGCGGGATCAAGAGCGACATCACCTCCGCGATATCCAATGCGCACGGCCTGAATGTCGGCGACCTCGTTCTGGTGCCGCCCGGATCGATTCCCACCACGACGAGCGGCAAGATTCAGCGCGCCGCCTGCGTCGAGCAGTATCGGCAAGACCAATTCGTTCGGTTGGACGCGTAAGACCTGGCGGTCGTCACGACTGAGCTTGCGCGGCAGCAGCCGCGGCCACAGGCGTCGGCCGGGTAGGCGGAGTAGGGTCTGGTTCAGCCCAGACGCGTGGTCGGAGCAGACGGGAGTGGAAATGCGGAGACTGCTCGCAGTGGTCACTGCACTGGTAACCGTCGGCGCCACAGCGTGTTTCGGGTCCGGAATCGCGGCCGCCGATGACACGCAGGCCGGCTGGACGCCGGACCACGGGGCACCGGGCAATGGGCCACCACCACTGGGGACGCCGGGGCGGGGCTACGCCCTAGGGGGCGCGCACGTTCTGGGCATTCCCTACGACGAGTACATCAAGCGCACGGGCGCCGAGTGGTTCCCGGGACTGGATCGACAGATCGTCGACTATCCCGCTGGTCAGGTTCAGGGGCACACCCTGGAACGGTTGTTTCCGGGCATCGGCCGGCTGGGTGACGGCTTTCCGGGCCTGGGCATCGACGGCCCCAGCATCGGCGAGTCGGTCGACGAGGGTGAGGGCAACCTGGAAACGGCGATCCGCAACGGTGGTCCCGGCACCGCGATCGGCTTGTCCGAGGGTGCGATGGTGCTCGACGCCGTGCAGGCGAAGCTCGCGAACGATCCGACCGCGCCGCCGCCGGCCACATTGAGCTTCGCGACCTATGGCGACCCGCTTAGCGAAGCACGCCTTCGGTGAGAGTTTCCTGACCCAGATGTTCCCGGTCGGTAGCGTCGTACCCTCACTCGACTTCCGCATGCCACCTCCGGTGGAGAGCCAGTACGACACCTACCAATTCGTCTCCGCATACGACAGCATCGCCGACTGGCCGGACAGGCCGGACAACTGGATGGCCCTCGCCAATGCGGTCGTGGGTCTGGCGACCGGTCACACCGCGGTGGCGTTCACCAACCCGAGTAACGTGCCGCCGCAGAACATCAGAACGACCGTCAACTCCAAGGGTGCGAAGACGACGACGTATCTGATCCCCGAGCAGCACCTTCCCCTGGTGGTGCCCTTCAAGTACCTCGGAGTAGATGAAGGCACGCTCAATCAGCTTGACGGCGTGCTCAAGCCGATGGTGGACGCGGGATATTCACGAAACGACGATCCGCTGACCGCTCCGATCTCGGTGGATCCGGTACATGGCTACGACCCGGCTGCCGTCACCGCACCGGCCACGCAGGCCGCCTTCGGCGGCGGCGCCGATCCGGTGTCGCAGCTGCTGGCCGGGTTCCAGTACGTGCTGAACCACCCAGGCGGCTAGAGTCCGGCAAGCCCCGCGACGAGGAGCACGCAGCCGACTACGACCAACAAGATGGTGACCGCGCGGCGGCGCCGCGTCCGCAACCAGTCCTGCAGCGCCGACAGCGTTGCGCGGGTGCGGTCCGGAGCCACCAGATAGCAGATCAGCGGGATCTCCACGAACCCGAACGCCACCACGTTGAACAGCAGTAAGGCGCCGACCTGGACCGAGGCCGCGGCGCCAGAGGCGACGATGAGCGCAAGCACGGCGAGATAGTCGACCGACGGCAGCGCGATGCCGAGGCCCGCGACGCCCGACGTCCACAGTGAGCGGCCGTTGACCAGTTGCCGGGTGCGCGCCGCGAGCGGTTCGAATCTTTGAGAGTCCGATGCCCGCAGATCCGTCGCCCCGCTTACCCACCGTGGCCACCACCGCGGCGTTGACCAGCAGCACCGCGCCCACGACGATCTGCACTCTGGGCAGGGTGAAATGGGCTGACCCCAATGCCGGCCGCAGGATGAACAGCACGATCACGCCCACGGTGATGCCCATCGCGAATCCGCCGGTGAGAAAGGCGAGTAGTTGCAGCAGCGGCCGGGGCCGGTTGATCATCAGAACCGTCATGCCTATCCGGAAGGGCTCCAGGCTGACGGCAACGGCCATCGCCAGCAGCGTGATCCACATGGCTACTCAGTTCTGCTGGGCCGCCCAGTGGCTAGCCGGGTGGACTGCGCTTGTCGGTACCGCTCGACGCAGAACGGCTTCGACCGCCTCAGATCAGACCCAGTTCGGTGACGGCCTTACGCTCGTCGACCAGCTCCGCGGTGGTCTTGTCGATCCGGGACCGGGAGAAGTCGTCGATCTCCAGCCCACCCACGATCGTCCAGTTGCCGTCCTTCGTGGTCACCGGGAACGACGAGATGATGCCCTCGGGCACGCCGTAACTGCCATCGGACAACACCGCCATCGACACCCAGTCGTCCTTCGGGCTGCCCAGCAGCCAGTCGCGGGCGGCGTCGGTGGTCGCCGACGCGGCCGACGCGGCCGAGGAGGCGCCACGCGCATCGATGATCGCCGCACCGCGTTTGGCGACGGTCGGGATGAAGTCGTTCTCGATCCAGTCCTGGTCGTTGACGGCCTCGGCGGCGTTCTTCCCGCCGACCTCCGCGTGGAAGATGTCGGGGTACTGGGTGGCCGAGTGGTTGCCCCAGATCGTCATCTTCTTGATGTCGGTGACCTTGGCGCCGGTCTTGTGCGCCAGCTGTGAGATCGCCCGGTTGTGGTCGAGACGGGTGAGCGCGGAGAACCGTTCGCGAGGGATGTCGGGCGCGTTGCTCATTGCGATGAGCGCGTTGGTGTTGGCGGGGTTGCCGGTGACGCCGATGCGGACGTCGTCGGCTGCCACCGAATTGAGCGCCTTGCCCTGGGCAGTGAAGATCGCACCATTCGCCTCGAGCAGGTCGCTGCGCTCCATGCCCGGCCCGCGGGGACGCGCACCGACAAGCAGGGCGAGGTTCACGCCGTCGAAGATCTTGTTCGCGTCGGCACCGGTCTGGACACCGGCCAGCAAGGGGAACGCGCAGTCGTCGAGTTCCATCACGACCCCCTCGAGCGCCTTGAGCGCCGGCTCGATCTCGAGCAGCCGAAGCTCGATCGGCCGGTCGGGCCCGAGCAATGAGCCGCTCGCCAAGCGGAACAGCAGGCTGTAGCCGATCTGGCCGGCGGCGCCGGTGACCGCGACCTTCAGGGGAGATGTGCTCACGTCTTCAGGCTCCTTGGGAAGAGAGGTTTCCGGGGTTGAAACTAGCGCACTGCGCCAGCGGCGAAACCGGCGGTCCAGAACGTCCCGCGCGTAGCATTGGCCGAGGCTGGATTGGGCCCTCGCTGGGACGGGAGGTTGACGCATGCCATCGTTTCGCGCTCTGCCTTCATCGCTTCGATCCGCGCGAACCAAGCACACCCACCCCGATGCGCGGTCCATCCATGTCCCGGTGGCCCGCGCAATGGTGGATTGCGGCGTCTATGCCGACGGCAAACGGCTGCCCGGCAAGTACACCCACGCCGCCGCCCTGAACAAGGTGCGCGAACTCGAACAAGAGGGCAGGGAAGCCTTCGTGTGGATCGGCCTGCACGAGCCCGACGACCACCAGATGCAGGCCGTCGCCGACGTGTTCTGCCTTCACGAGCTGGCCGTCGAGGACGCGGTGCACGCCCATCAACGACCAAAGCTGGAACGCTACGACAAGACGCTGTTCCTCGTTCTCAAGACGGTGAACTACGTCGAACACGAATCGATGATCAACGCCAGGGAGATCGTCGAGACCGGCGAGATCATGATCTTCGTCGGAGCCGATTTCGTGGTGACCGTTCGTCACGGCGAACACAGCGGGCTGGCGGCAGTGCGCAAGCGTCTCGACGCCTCACCCGCAACCCTCAAACTCGGGCCATATGCCGTGATGCACGCTATCGCCGACCATGTCGTCGACAGCTACCTCGACGTCACCGATCTGATCGAGACCGACATCGACGCGATGGAAGAGGACATCTTCTCGCCGTTGAAGCAGACCAACATCGAATGCATCTACCTCCTCAAACGAGAAGTCGTCGAACTACGCCGCGCCGTCGCCCCGCTGACGCTGGCACTGCAGCGGATCGGCACCGACCACAACGACCTGATCTCGATCGAGGTGCGGCGCTACATGCGCGACGTACTCGACCACAACATTCAGGCCTCGGACCGGATCACCAGCTACGACGAGTTGCTCAGCTCACTGGTGCAGGCCGCGCTCGGCAAGGTGGCGATGCAGCAGAACGTCGACATGCGCAAGATCTCGGCGTGGGTGGCGATCGCCGCGGTGCCGACCGCGATTGCAGGCATCTACGGGATGAACTTCGACCACATGCCGGAGCTGAAATGGACCTGGGGCTATCCGGCGGTGCTGACGTTGATGTTCTGCGTCTGCTTCCTGCTGTACCGCACATTCCGTCGCAACAACTGGCTCTAGTTCGCCGAAACGGAATTCCGGCAGGTCTCTTCTCGGGCACTTTCTCTGCTGGAATGCCGTTTCGCCGAAACTAGCGACGCGGACCTCGGCTCGGGGCTGACGCGGGTCGGCCGGGGTCGAGCACGTCCACACCGTCGGTTCGCCACGCCTCACGCATCGCCTCGGCACCCTTGAGCCGCACCCAGGCCGCCTCGGTCGGCGTGATCGGGACCGCGGCGAGCACGGCCACCGGCTCATGTGGTTCGGGCAGCGAAACATCGTCGATCTCACTGCTGCCCAACAGGAATGCGGTGAATGCGGCACCGCTCCACAACGGGGAGCCGAGATCGACGAGTGCATCGGGCGCCAGAACCAGTCCTTCTACGGCGGGTGCGGCGGCCAGCACCGCCAGATTGCGGGCGAGCCCGGCCGGTGAGGATCCGCGCAGCGCGACCGTCACCTCCGCGCGCGGCCCGCGCACCGGATCGGCGGCGAATTCGCTCGGGTCGGTCATCGGATGGCGCGAACAGCCAACGGACACATAGTGAACGACGCCGTCATCATCGGGCCCGAACCGCAGGACGTCGATGGGTTCGGTGCCGAGAAACGTCACGCTTGCGGCGTCGGGCTCAGCGCTGATCCCAGCCAGGGCGAAGTGCGCACGCAGGTGAGCGCGGACCTCGTCGACGACGTCGGTCACTCCGCAGGAGGTGTTGGCTGCTCTTCGGGCGGGATGGTGAGGTTGGCGCCGGTGTCCGCGTCGAAGATCACCAGCTTGGTGGTGTCGAACGCCAGCTCCACCGTCTGGCCCGGGGTCACCTTCGACTCGGTGGAAACCCTTGCCACGAACTCGTTTTCGCCCACCCCCGAATCGGCGGCGAGCTCGGCCAGCTGAGCGGCCTGAGCACCCGCGCCCTCGGTGGTGAAATGCACGTACTTGTCGGCGCCGAGTGATTCGACGAAGTCGACCTTCACCTCGAACGTCAACGCCCGGATGCGCGCGTAAGTGTCGATCAGCGACGCGTCCTCGAGATGCTCGGGCCGGATTCCGACGATCACGTTGTTCGGCCGGTTGTGCTGCGCGAGCACATCATGCACTTCTTGGGTCAGCGTGATTTCACCGAACGGCAGCTTGAGCCCGACATCGGTCATCGTCGCCGGGAAGAAGTTCATCGCGGGTGATCCGATGAAGCCCGCGACGAACAGGTTCGCCGGCCTGGCATACAGCTCCTCCGGCGTGCCGATCTGCTGGGCCTCCCCCGCGCGCAGCACAACGACGCGATCGCCCAGCGTCATCGCCTCGGTCTGGTCGTGCGTGACGTACACCGTGGTGGTGCCCAACCGGTTCTGCAAGCGGGCGATCTCCGACCGCATCTGCACGCGCAGTTTGGCGTCCAGGTTGGACAGCGGCTCATCCATCAGGAAGGCCTTGGGGTCGCGCACGATCGCCCGGCCCATCGCTACGCGCTGACGCTGACCGCCCGACAGCTGACCGGGCTTGCGGTCCAGAAGTTCGGTCAGATCAAGGATTTTCGCGGTCTCGTCGACCTTCGAGGCGATCTCGGCCTTCTTCATCTTCGCCAAAGTCAACGGGAAGGCGATGTTCTGCCGGACCGTCATGTGCGGGTAAAGGGCGTAGGACTGGAACACCATCGCGATATCGCGGTCCTTGGGCGCCTTCTCGTTCACCCGCTGGCCGCCGATGCGAAGTTCGCCCGACGAGATCTCCTCCAGCCCGGCAATCATGTTGAGCGTCGTGGACTTTCCGCAGCCAGACGGACCGACCAGGATGATGAACTCGCCGTCGGCGATGTTGATCGAGAGATCCTTCACGGCCGTGGCGCCGTCTGGGTAACTCTTCGTCACCCGGTCCAACACAATCTCGGCCATCGAACTACCCCTTCACCGCACCAGACGTCAATCCAGCGACGATCCGTCGTTGGAAGATTAAAACAAAGATAATGATCGGAATCGTGATCACCATGGCGCCCGCCGCAATCGATCCGGTCGGCTCCTCGAATTGCGAACTGCCGGTGAAGTTCGCAATCGCCACCGGCGCGGTGATAGCGCGCTGGGTGGCCGTCAACGACAACGCCAGCAGCAGGTCGTTCCAGGCGAAGATGAACACCAGGATCGCCGCGGTGACGATTCCCGGCGCCGCCAGCGGGGCGATCACCTTGCGGAAGGCCTGGGCCGGTGAGGCGCCGTCCATCTTGGCCGCCTTCTCCAAATCCCAAGGGATCTCGCGGAAGAACGCCGACAGCGTGTAGATGGCCAGCGGCAGCGCGAACGTGATGTACGGGATGATCAGGCCCGGCCAGGTGTCGAACAGGCCGATGCGGCGCCACAGGTTGAAAATCGGTGTCACCAGCGAGATCTGCGGAAACATCGCGATCAGCAATGCGATACCGACCAGCACTCGCTTACCCGGAAAGTTCAGCCGGGCGACGGCGTAGGCCGCCATGCCACCGATGACCACCGCAATCACCGTGGTGATCAGGCCGATGCCGATCGAGTTGATCAGCGCCGAGGTGAACGCGTCGCCGGAGAAGATGCCCTTGTAGTTGTCGAACGTGATCCCCGACGGAATCAGCTTGCCGTCCTTCACCGTTGACGTCGGCTTGAGTGAAAGCGAAAGAATCCACAACACCGGAAACAGTGCGTAGATGACGACCAGGATGTTGACGACGGTCCATCCCGTCGCCCTGCCGGCACCGACCCGTTCGGCCATATCAGCGCCTCTCCTCGTCGGACCCGGGAGCCGACGCACCGAAGAGCGTGATGTAGATGAACGCGATCACCGCGACGGACAGGAAGATCAGCACGCTGATCGCCGATCCCAACCCCAGGTTGAAGGCCTTGAAGAGGTTGTCGTAGCCGAGGATCGACACCGAACCGGTGTTGTTGGCGCCGCCGGTGAGAACGTAGATGTTGTCGAAGATGCGGAACGCGTCGAGCGTGCGGAACAGCAGCGCTACCAGGATCGCCGGTTTGATCAGCGGGAGAATGACTTTGACCAGTCGCTTCCACGCGCCTGCACCGTCGACCTGTGCGGCGTTGAGCAGATCCTGCGGCACCAGCGCCAGCCCGGCGAGCAACAGCAGCGCCATGAACGGTGTGGTCTTCCACACCTCGGCGAGGATCACGATCGCCAGCGACGGGAGCTGTTCGGTCAGTGGCGCGCTGCCCTCCGGCAGTAGGTTGGCCAGATAGCCCGTGCCGGGCGTCCACGCGTAGTACCAGCTGTACGAGGCTGCGACGGTGACGATCCCGTACGGAATCAGGATCGCGGTGCGGACGACGCCCTTGCCGAAGATGGTCCGGTGCATCACCAGCGCCAGCGTCATTCCGAGCACGAACTCGATCGCGACCGAGATGACGGTGATCACCAACGTGACGACGAACGCCGTCCACCAGTATCGGTCGGTGAGCACGGTCTGGTAGTTGGCCAGGCCGACGAACGCGGTGTCGTCGGGCGCGGCCAGGTTGTAGCGCTGCAGACTCAGCCACACCGCGTAGCCGATCGGGTATGCGGTCACCGCCAGCATCAGGATCACCGCGGGGGCGACCAACACGAACGCCAGCCGGCGGTCCGACTTTCGGTCGTCGCCGGCGCGGGTGCCTGGTGCCGCAGGCGTCTTGGGTACGTCCACGGTGGCCGTCACGGGATCAGCCCCTTACCGTCGATGGCCTTCTGGACCTGTACGGTCAGCTCGTCGGCCGTCTTGTCCGGATCGATGTCTGTGATCGGCGCGAGCGTCGCGGTGATCCGGGTCGACACCGCCTGGTAGACCGGCGTGGCCGGGCGCACCGCGGCGTTGGTCAGCTGCTCGCGAATGATGGCGTACTGCGGGTATTTCGTCTGGAAAGCCGGATCGTCATACAGCGACGTGCGCACGGCGGGTAGCCCACCCTCGACCGAGGTGTAGCGCTGATTCTCGACGTTGCGCAGACACCGGGCCGCCTCGAACGCCTCGGCGCGATGCTGGCTGGTGCGGGCCACCGCAAGGTTCAGGCCGCCGAGCGTGACCTTGGCCGCTTCGCCCGGCACCACGGCCGGATAGGGCGCGAACCCGAAGACCTTCTTGCTCGCGCCGTAGGCGGCCTCGAACTGCTCATCGGTCGGCGAGAAGGTGCCGACGTCGTTGATGCTGCCCGCCAGCGCGGGATCCTTGTCGAGAGGCAGGAAGCCCACTCCGCCCTTGACCGCGTTCTCCAGCATCGAAGGCAGCACGAACGGCCAGTTCACCTCGAGTGCCGCTTTGCCCTGTTCGAGCGCCAACCGCGCGGTGCCCTCGTCGGTCTGCGTGATCGAGGGGTCCGCGCCGGGTGCGGTGGCGACGGACTTGATGATCTGCAGCGCCTTGACGGTGGCGGCCCGATGCTCGGGCGTGTCCGTCAGGGTCACGGACTTGCCGTCGTCGGAAAGCACTTGCCCGCCAGCGCTTTCCAGCAGCGTGTTGAACCACACCATCAGGCCCTCGTACTGCTTGGCCTGCAGCGCGATCCAGCTCGGCTCGCCCGCGGCGTGCAGTCGGGTCGCCTCGGCCACCATGCCGTCCCAGTTGGCCGGCGGCTCGTCCATCAAATCTGCGCGGTACCAAAGCAATTGAGTATTGGTCGTGATCGGTGCTGCGTACAGCTTGCCCTGCCACTTGGCCGTCTCCAGCGGACCGGGCAACGTGTTGCTGGTGGCGTCGGCTTCGGCCTGGCCCGACGGGTCGTCGGAGAGCGGCAGCGCCCAGCCCGCCTCGGCGAACTCGGCCGTCCACACCACGTCGATGGCCATCAGGTCGAGCGTCTTGTCATTGCCGGTGAGCCTGCGAGCCAGCTGCAGGCGCTGTGCGTCGGCCTCTTTCGGCAAACTGATCTGCTGGATCTTGAAGCGTCCGCCCAGTTCTTCGTTGCACCGCTTGGCGACTGCGGTGAACGTGGCCATCTCGCTGGCCGGTGTGTAGTAGTTGATGACGAGTCCGCCACCACCCGAACTGCACGCCGTCACCACGGATGCCGTCGTCGCGGCGGCCAACGCCGCTGCACACAGCCGACGTGCGCGCACGACCCGCCTCCCGTCCGCGGGGAATCTCCCGCGCCAGAACCGTAGAGCCAGGTGTGCGTGATTTGCAACACTTCGCCGCGGCGCGTCGGCGGCCGCATCACGATCGTGACCTGCGGCAGCGCCGTTTCAGACGCGTCAGATGGTCAAGCGCGCCAGCAGATCCCGGCCCTTCTCGGCGCCCTGCGGGTCGCACAACACGTCGTAGCGGCCGGCGACAAGCTGCATCGTGGAGCTGAAATCCCTTGTGCCGCGTGCCATCGCGTACGGGATAGCGGAGGTGATCAGGCCGAAGAAGACGCCCGCGATCAGGCCGGTGATCAACGCACCCCATGGGCTCGGGCTGAAGAAGCCCAGGATCAGGCCGATGAACAGACCCAGCCAGGCGCCGGTGAGCACCCCGCCGCCGAGGACCTTGGGCCAGGTCAGCCGTCCGGTCACGCGCTCGACCTGCATGAGGTCAACGCCGACGATGGTCACCTGCTGGACCGGAAACTCTTGGTCGGACAGGTAGTCCACCGCCCGCTGCGCCTCGGCGTAGGTCGGATACGAGCCGATCGGCCATCCCTTCGGCGGGGTCGGTAGGCCTGCCGGCCGACCGCGTGCCGGAGATGTCGGCGCACCGGGTGTCCCGGCGGGATTCTGTCCAGGCTGGAACGGGCTGGTCATCGATCCTCAATCTCCTCTATTCGCGCCGCGAATTCTCTCGGCCTCTCACGCTAAACGAGCAGGCGTGGGCGTTGGTGCCCCACGCCCACCTCGGGGACGGGGACCAGCACATACGCTAGGTTGAACAGCATGACAAATCCGGGTGGGGACTCCTCCGAAACGCCAGCATCCGACTCGAGCGCAGGGTCGTCGGAGCCGTCATCCGGCGGCTACGAGGCGCCGCCGATCGAGCAGTCGGAGCCACAGGATGCGCCGACGATGCAGGCCCCGTTGCAGGTTCCTGAGCAGCCCGCGCCGACGGAGCAGTTCACTCCTCCGGGATACACCCCGCCGTCACCCGGGTACGACGTCCCGCCGAGCACCGGGTACGACGTACCACCGAGCTATCAACCGCCCGCCGACTATCAGCAACCGGGCTACGCGCCGCCCGGCTACGCGCCCCCGCCGACATATCCGTCGCCGCCGAGCTACCCGCCGCCCGGTGCCCAACAGCAGGCCTACCCGCCGCCTTACCCGGATCCGTCGGCCTACGGCGGGCAGCCGTCCTATGGCGCCCCGTCCTATCCCCCGCCGCCGCCACCGCAGTACGGCGGTGCGCCGGGATACCCGCCGCCGTCGTCGTATCCGGCAACGGGGTATCCCGGTGGGTACGGCGGCGGCTACGGGCAGCCGCAGCCTGAAACCAACCAGATGGCGATCTGGTCGTTGGTGAGCTCGCTGGTCGGTTTTCTCTGCTGGCTGGGCGGGCCGGTGGGCATCGCGCTCGGTTTTGTCGCCCTGAACCAGATCAAGGAGAAGGGCCAGGGCGGCCACGGGCTGGCGGTGGCCGGCATCGCGGTCGGTGCCGCGTCGCTGATCATCGGCCTCATCTGGTTCATCTTCGCCCTCAACGCCTGACGTGACCACGCCGCCCGAACAGCCGTTTCGCGGCGCCGAGTACCCACCCTTGGAGCAGTCGGCGCAGCAGCGGGATCCGTATGCGCCGGTTGACTACCCGACGAACTATCCGCCGTTGCCGCCGCCCGTCTACCCCTTCGGTGGCGGATACCCGGCCGGATATCCGGGCTACCAGCCGTACGACCCATACCGTCCGGCCAAGCCGCTCGGCACCAACGGCAAGGCGATCGCGGCGCTCGTCACCGCGCTGGCCGGGCTGATGTTCTGCGGACTGCCGTCCATAGCGGGCCTGATCCTCGGCATCATCGCGATGCGGGAGTGCAGGCGCACCGGCCAGGACGGCTTCGGGATCGCGCTGGCCGGCACCATCATCGGCGGCGTGCTGACCGCCCTGCTCGTGCTGTATCTGGTTTTGGTTGTGGGCGTGGCCGCCAGCGGATTCCAGTGGGCGCCATAGATTTTCGCAGCTAGCTCGGCGGCTGGAACGGCCCGGCCTCACGTGTCATCCCCGCCGCGCGGCCCTTACCGGCGATCACCAACGCCATCTTGCGGCTGGCCTCGTCGATCATCTCGTCGCCGAGCATCACCGCGCCGCGGGCCCCGCCTTCGCGTGAGGTGTGCCATTCGTAGGCCTCGAGGATCAGCTCCGCGTGGTCGTAGGCCTCCTGACGCGGGCTGAATATCTCGTTGCCCGCGGCGATCTGGTCCGGGTGCAGCACCCATTTGCCGTCGTAGCCCAGCGCCGCCGACCGCCCCGCCACCCGCCGGAACGCGTCGACGTCGCGGACCTTCAGGTACGGCCCGTCGATCGCGGCGACGCCGTGGGTGCGGGCGGCGACCAGGATCGTCATCAGCGCGTGGTGGTAGGCGTCGCCGACGTCGTAGCCCTCGGGCTGCTCCCCCACCACCAGCGTGCGCATGTTCAGGCTCGCCATCATGTCGGCGGGCCCGAGCACCAGCGCCTGCACCCGCGGGCCGGCCGCGATGGCGTCCACGTTCGTCAGGCCCTGCGCGTTCTCGATCTGCGCCTCGATGCCGATGCGGCCGACGGGCAGCCCGTGCGTGGTCTCCAGTTGCGACAGCAGCAGATCGAGCGCGTGGATGTGAGAGACGTCGGCCACCTTCGGCAGCACGATCAGATCGAGTGACGCGCCTGCGGCCGACACCACCTCGATCACGTCGGCATGCGTCCACGACGTGGTCCAGTCATTGACGCGAACGCCCCGCAGCTGATTCGACCAACCCGGCTCCGCAAGCGCGGCCGCCACCTGTGTGCGCGCTTCGGCCTTGGCATCGGGTGCGACGGCGTCCTCGAGGTCGAGAAACACTTCGTCGGCGGGCAGCGTCTTGGACTTCTCGATCATCTTCGCGTTGCTTCCCGGAACCGAAAGACACGTTCGGCGGGGTCGATACGCGTTATTCATGGATACACTCCTACCCTTTTCACCATGGCGGCGGTGAACAGGGTCTACGCGGCCCGCCTCGCGGGGATGGTGGTGCTCGGCCCCGACGGCGAGTCCATCGGCCGTGTCCGGGACGTGGTGATCAGCATCAGCATCGTCCGCCAACAGCCACGGGTGCTCGGCCTCGTCGTCGAACTGCTGACCCGTCGACGCATCTTCGTGCCGATCGGGCGGGTCACCGCGATCGAACCCGGCGCCGTCACATTGACCACCGGCAATGTATCGCTCCGGAGGTTCTCGCAGCGCCCCGGTGAGGTACTGGTGTTGGGTCAGGTGATCGAGACCCGGGTGCGTGTCGACGACCCCGAGCTGCCCGAGCTCGCCGAGGTCGACGTGGTCGTGGTCGACCTGGGTATCGAGCAGACACGGGTAAGGGATTGGGTGGTGACCAGGGTCGCGGTGCGGCCGCTGGCGCGCAGGCTCGGCCGTCGCAGAAACGTCGACATCGTCGACTGGCAACACGTGCAGGGCCTGACGCCATCGGGCCTTGCGATGCCTGGTCAGGGGGTAGCCCAGCTGCTCGAACAGTTTCAGGGCCAACGACCGATCGAAGTGGCCGAAGCGATACGCGAGCTTCCTTTGAAGCGTCGCTTCGAGGTCGTCGGCGCACTCGACGACGAGCGCCTCGCCGACGTCCTGCAGGAGCTGCCGGAAGACGAGCAGGCCGACGTGTTGCGCCAGCTCGAGACCGAGCGCGCCGCCGACGTGCTCGAGGCGATGGATCCCGACGACGCCGCCGACCTGCTCGGCACGATGACACCTGCCGACGCCGAGTTGCTGCTGCGTCGGATGGACCCCGAGGACTCGGAGCCGGTGCGGCGGCTGCTGAGCCACTCCCCAGACACCGCGGGCGGCTTGATGACCTCCGATCCGGTGGCGATCGCCCCCGACACCACCGTCGCCGAGGCGCTGGCCCGGGTTCGTGACCCGGATCTGACGCCCGCGCTGGCGTCGCTGGTCTTCGTAGTGCGTGCGCCGACGGCCACCCCGACCGGTCGCTACCTGGGCTGTGTGCATCTGCAGCGGTTGCTGCGTGAGCCGCCGGCGGCATTGGTCAGCGGCATACTGGACAGGGATCTGCCCAGCCTGAGCCCCGAGGACTCGTTGGCTGCGGTCACCCGCTACTTCGCTGCCTACAATCTGGTCTGCGGTCCGGTGGTCGACGAGGAAAACCATCTACTGGGCGCGGTGTCCGTCGACGACGTGCTCGACCATCTGCTGCCCGACGACTGGCGGCAGCGCGAACTATCCGAACTGTCCGGCGCTGTGCCTGATGTCGCCGGCCGAGCGGCTCCCGAAGGGGGGACATGAGCGACTTGTCGGCACGGCAACGGCTGGACACTCCTCGCACGTCGCGCCGCCGGTTCGCTTTCAACCTCGACCCCGAGGCCGTCGGGCAGTTCAGTGAGTCGATCGCACGATTCCTGGGCACCGGGCGATACCTGGCCTGGCAGACCATCCTCGTCATCGTCTGGATCCTGCTGAACCTGTTCGCCGTCACACTGCGCTGGGACCCCTACCCGTTCATCCTGCTCAACCTGGCGTTCTCCACGCAGGCGGCGTACGCCGCGCCCTTGATCCTGCTCGCCCAGAACCGCCAGGAGAACCGCGACCGGGTGTCGTTGGAGGAGGACCGTCGGCGCGCCGAACAGACCAAGGCCGACACCGAGTACCTGGCGCGCGAACTGGCCGCGCTGCGGCTGGCCGTCGGCGAGGTTGCCACCCGTGACTACCTGCGTCGCGAACTCGACGAGCTACGCGACCTGCTCGTCGATTTGCAGCCTTCAGAACCCGCCGACAGCAGGGACGGGGCGAGCAAACCGCATGCGGGCGAGCGCCGCAGCAAAAAGCTCGGTTAGACCAGGTCAGGCATTGCTGTAACACGCGTCTTGACGAGTGGGTATGGTGACTTGGTCCACACGCCACCGAAGACTTAGGACGGTTGAGTGCACATTGGGGGAGGAGCCGCACTCGAGGCAGTGCGACGACACGCGACGCGCGTAGTACGTACGCCCGCGTTCGGCATTGTCGCGATCACCCCCCTCGTCCTCGCCGGAGCCGTCGGCGCCACAGCGCCGTCGCCGACACCCATCCGGGATCCCGCGGTGACACCATTGGCCGCCGTCGCTCCCTCGCCCGCCGACCCTTCCGGCGCCTCGGTGGTCGCGGTCACCAAGGCACCGTCGGCGTTCCACATCGCTTCGACCGCCAACATCTCCGGGCCGCCGCCCGCTGTGGTGGTCAGTTCGCCTGGCACACTTCGCATTCCGATGATGGCGTTGAACGCCTACCAGAACGCCGAACGCATGATGGCGTCCGCGTTCCCGGGCTGCGGTATCAGCTGGAACCTGCTCGCCGGCATTGGACGTATCGAGTCCATGCACGCCAACGGCGGAGCCACCGACGCCGCCGGCTCCGCGGTGCGACCCATCTACGGGCCCGCCCTCGACGGCACACTGCCGGGCAACGAAGTCATCGAGCTGAGCCGGGCCCCGGGCCGTGTCACCTACGCCCGCGCGATGGGTCCGATGCAGTTCCTGCCGGGCACATGGTCGCGGTACGCCTCCGACGGCAACGGCGACGGCAAGGCCGACGTGCAGAACGTGTACGACGCGTCACTGGCCACGGCGCGCTACTTGTGCAGCGGCGGGCTCAACCTGCGTGACCAGTCGCAGGTGATCACCGCGATCCTGCGCTACAACAACTCGATGGCCTACGCCCAGAACGTGCTGGGCTGGGCGGCCGCCTATGCGACCGGCGTGGTTCCGGTCGACCTGCCGCCGATCACCGGGCCGATACCGCCGATCGCCGATATGCACCTGGACAACTACCAGGGCCTCGGGCCTGGCCTGCCGATGAACGCCCTCGGACTGCCCGCCGACGACCCGCTGGCCGTGATGCCCCTGGTCGACGCGACCCGCACGGACGTCGCGAGCCAGATGTTCGGTCCGCTGCCGGGGCCTGCGGACTCATCGGCGCAGGCGATGATGCAGCCAGGTCCGGCCGCGAGCATGCCGGCGTGGATGCCGCAGCCTCTGCAGCAGAACTGCGCGGTGTTCTGCCTCGGCACGAACCCGCCCGCGGCGGTTCAGCCGCAGCTGCCGCCCGAGGCGTTTCCGCCGGGTGTGGTCGGGCCGCCGGCGGCACCCGCCGAAATCCCTGGGCCGCCGATGGCCGAACTGGCGCCGCCGCCGAGCGATGTGCCGCAGGGACCGGCGCCCGGGCCGGTCGAACCGCAGGGCATCGTCGGACCCGCGCCAGGCCCGCCTGCCTGACCGGATACCGCGCCGCGCGGCCCCGCACGCGAATCGGCCACGCCCGCTCCGCCTAGACTCGGCGGTGATGTCAGAAACTCGCACTGAGCTGGAGGCCGCGGTCCACGCCGGCCTGGCCAAGGTCATCGACCCCGAATTGCGCAGGCCGATCACCGAGCTCGGCATGGTCAAGAGCGTCACCGTCGACGCCGACCACGGCGTGCACGTCGAGGTGTACCTGACCACCTCCGCCTGCCCGAAGAAGACCGAGATCTCCGAGCGGGTCGCCGCCGCGGTCGCCGACGTGCCCGGCACCGGCGCGGTGAAGGTCAGTCTCGACGTGATGAGCGACGAGCAGCGCACCGAACTGCGCAAGCAGCTGCGCGGCGATGCCCGCGAACCCGTCATTCCGTTCGCCCAACCCGGCTCGCTGACCCGTGTGTATGCGGTGGCGTCCGGCAAAGGCGGCGTCGGCAAGTCCAGCGTGACGGTCAACCTCGCCGCCGCCATGGCGACCCGCGGGCTGTCGGTGGGTGTGCTCGACGCCGACATCTACGGCCATTCGATCCCGCGGATGATGGGCACCACCGAACGGCCGACCCAGGTCGAGGCGATGATCTTGCCGCCGATCGCCCACGACGTGCGCGTCATCTCGATCGCCCAGTTCACCCAGGGCAATACGCCGGTGGTGTGGCGCGGGCCGATGCTGCACCGGGCACTTCAACAGTTCCTCGCCGACGTCTACTGGGGCGACCTCGACGTGCTGCTGCTCGACCTGCCGCCGGGCACCGGCGACGTCGCAATCTCTGTGGCGCAACTGATTCCGGGTGCAGAGATCTTGGTCGTGACGACGCCGCAGTTGGCCGCCGCCGAGGTGGCCGAGCGCGCAGGCGCGATCGCACTGCAGACCCGCCAGCGCATCGTCGGCGTCGTCGAGAACATGTCGGGACTGGTCTTGCCCGACGGCACCACGATGCAGATCTTCGGCGAGGGCGGCGGCCGACAGGTCGCCGAGCGGCTGACGACGGCGGTCGGCGCGGACGTGCCACTGCTCGGTCAGGTGCCGCTGGATCCCGCGCTGGTGGCTGCAGGCGACTCCGGTGTGCCGTTGGTGCTCAGCGCGCCAGACTCGGCCGCGGGCAAGGTATTACGCGATGTTGCGGACGCGCTGTCGGCCCGCAAGCGTGGGCTGGCGGGAATGTCGTTGGGTCTGGATCCGGCGGGCCGCTGAGGCCACCGAACGAAGGAGCGTGCGGTGGATTCCGACCAAGTCGTCCGCATCACGCTGACCATCGTCACGCCCATCCTGACCGCCGGGATCGGCATCGTCGCCCTGGTGATCGGGGACTGGCGCGAACGCAGAACCCGACACGGCCGCCGCAAGCTGGCCGTCGAGGACGCCGGCAGGCAGGTCACGTTCGCCGAGGACTGGTTCACTGCCAGCAAGCTGATCGCCGACTCACCCGACGCGCAGGAGCGGGCCGCCGAACGGGCACAGGCCTGGCTCGACGAAGCCGCCGACCTCCTCGCCGAATCCAAGCCACCACCGGCCTCCGAAGAGACGAGATCGGTCACCCTCCGGCGGCTGCTGCTTGCCTACCCGATGCACCGCCGGGCCGCGAGGGTCCTGCGGGGCTTCTACTACTTCTTCCTCGGTGTGGTGGTTCTGCAGGTCAGCGGGGCGCTCGGGTCGGCGTTCGGCAGGTCGGACACGCTCGGTATCCCCAACTACTTCTCGGGCGGGCGGATCTACACCGACCTCATCGGCATCGTCCTGTACACGCTCATCGCGATGGGCTTTCGCTTCTGGTCGCTGCGTGCCGAGGAATCTCAGGCCACGGCTGCGCCCGGCGGCCGGATGACGCTTCGGCGCGCGTTGTTGTTGTACCGATTCAAGGGGCCGAGGGCCCTGTTCGCCCGTTTCGTCTTCCACTGCTGGGTGCTGCTGATGGTGCTGATCGTCATCGCGACGGTGCTGAGCAGCGTCGACGACCCGAGGTCGTTGCCGTCCAACCTCGTTGGGTTCGTCGCATGGGTCGGCTGGGCGATCGGGCTCCGCTATTGGGCCGCATCACTCAACGACCGCGCGGTTGCCGGGCGCGTCGCGGCCTAAGTGGCGTCGCTGTCGAACGGCGTCACAGCCGGGCGCGCCGGCGACGCTGTGGGTGTCGGGGGTGTCGGCTCGGCGGGCGGAGGCTGGGCCGGCGCGCTCTGGGGCTCGTCGAACTTGCCGGTGAAGATCGAGTCGTCGCCGTCGAGAAGGTGTTTGGTCAACGCCGCGCGGGGCGTCATCCCCCGCAGCTTGTTCAACTGACTCAGCGGCTCGCGCAGGTCCTCGAATTCCGGCCCGATGTCCTCGCGCAGTTGGTTGGTGGCCCCGCTGATGTACTCCCGCGCCTGGCGCAGCGCGTTGGACGTCCAGCGGATGGCACCGGGCAGCCGCTCCGGTCCGAGGATCACCAGCCCGGCGACCACCAGCACCAGCATCTCGCCCCAGCCGACGTTGGCGAACATTATGTGCTGTTGTCGGAACCGGGGTTGACGGTGAGCGTCACGTGACGGCCGTCGCGGACGACCTCGATCGGGGCGTCCTGACCGATCTTCAACTGCCGCACCGCAACAACGAATTCGTCGGCGTCGGCGACCGTGCGGTCTCCGACCTTCACCACGACGTCGTTCTCGAGAACGCCCGCCTTCTCGGCCGGGCCGCCGGCCTTCACGTTGGCCACCTGTGCGCCCGACGCGAGGTCGTTGCTCACCGACCGGGCGGTCAGGCCCAGCGTCGGGTGCGCGATCTTGCCGTCCTTGATGAGCGCCTCGACGGTGTTCTTCACTTCGTTCACCGGGATTGCGAAGCCGAGCCCACTGGCGCTGTCCGACAACGACTTTCCGGCCGTGTTGATACCGATCACATCGGAGTCCATGTTGATCAGCGGACCGCCCGAGTTGCCGTGGTTGATCGCCGCGTCGGTCTGCACACCGTCGATCACCGTGTCGGTGTCGGAGCCGTCGCCGGACAGCGGGACCGGCCGGTGCAGCGCGCTGATGATGCCCTGAGTGACTGTGCTGCGCAGGCCGAGTGGAGCGCCTGCCGCGATCACTTCGTCACCGACGTGCAATTTGTCGGAGTCGCCGAGCTGCGCGACGCTGAGGTTGTCCACGTTGTCGACCTTCAGCACGGCCAAGTCGGTCTTCGGGTCGCGGCCGACGAGGTTGGCAGGCACCGACTTGCCGTCGTTGAAAACGACCGAAAGCTTGTACTGGCTGGGGTTGGTTGCGGCCTCGGAGATGACGTGGTTGTTGGTGACGATGTAGCCGCGGCCGTCAATGACGACGCCGGAGCCCTGCGCGCCTTCCTGATCACTCGTCGCTTCGATCGTGACGACCGAGTCGGCCACGGACGCGGCGACTTTGGCGAAGCGGCCGGTCGGCTCCTCGGCGCCGGCATTCGTGGACAGCGTCACCTTGGAGGTGGTGAACGCCTCGACCACCTCGGCGGTCTTGCGGCCCACCCAGCCGCCGGCGAAACCGATCACCAGCGCGATGATCGCGAGCACCGCCAACGCGACATAGGACACCCGGCCGCCGAACAGCACATCGCGCACCCCGAGCTTGCCGACGTTGGCCGCGGCCGGCATGAGTTGGGGTTGCGGCATGGCGGGCGTACCGAGTGCGGCCGCGGCGCCGGGATCGCGCCACGGGTCGTCGGGCTCATCCGGCTTGTCCCTGTCGCGTTCGGCGTCGAGCGCACCGATGTCCGCGGGGTGGCGTTGCAATGGGTCGCCGCTGCCGTTGGGCCTGCCAAAAGCCTCTTCGAGGACGGGGTCGGGCGGCTGGTCTGTCGGCGTGTACTCGCCCTGGTCGCGCTTGCGGTCCGCACCCAGGAAGGAGCCGTTGAACCCGTCGGGCCTGCCGAACGCCCGGGTGGTGGACGGATCGACCGGCGGGCGCGAGACAGGGCGCGGCGGCACCCGCTGGCTGTCTTCGGTTCGGTCCTGTGTGGTCACCCGTGTATCACTCTCTGTGTGGTCATTTGGTCGCTATTTGGTCGCCGCCATCGGCGGGCGCGCGTCGCTGCGTGATTTGCATCCAGACTACCGGCGCTTGCGCCGCCCACGGATCGTGTCGTCAGCAAACTGGGCCTGGTCGTGGTCGTCGGGTTGAGCCTGCGGGGTGTCCTGCGGAATCTGGGAAAGCAGGCCGAGAAGTGACGTGGGAATGGCAATCGGGCAGGAATCGCGCAACGCGGCGCGGGCCTGCTTCTGGGCATCCACTTCGGCGCCGCACTGCGGGCACAGTGAAAGGTGATGGGCGGCGCGCAAGTGCGCGGTCATCCGCAGTTCCCCATCGACGAAGGCGGCGACCGCCTCGGTCGACAGGTGCTCGGTGGAGCCGAACTGCCGCGGCCCTACCGGTGCATCACTCTGCGAAGCGAACTGGGTGGGCAGCCAGGAGAACGCGCGGCGAAACACATGCCCCGGGTCGACCATCACCCCGCTCCTCTCGGCCTACCACCATCGCGATAGACGGTACCTACTTGAATGTAGCGCGGGACACACCGCCCGACACCCGTGAACGGTCAGGCGGACCTGGCCGTGTCGGCCGAATGACGGGCCAGGTAATCCCGCAACGCCTGCCGACCGCGGTGGATACGGCTGCGCACGGTGCCCAGTTTCACACCGAGAGTGGCGCCGATTTCCTCGTAGGACAAACCCTCGATGTCACAGAGCACCACCGCGGCGCGGAACTCCGGCGGCAGAGAGTCGAGCGCGGCCTGCAGGTCAGGACCCAGCCGCGAGTCGTGGTAGATCTGCTCCGGGTTCGGCTCGTCGGCGGGCACTCGGTCGTAGTCCTCGGGCAGCGCCTCCATCCGGATGCGGCCGCGCCTGCGGACCATGTCCAGGAACAGGTTCGTGGTGATCCGGTGCAACCAGCCCTCGAACGTGCCCGGCTGATAGTTCTGTACGGACCGGAAAACGCGGATGAATGTCTCCTGGGTCAGGTCTTCCGCGTCGTGCTGGTTGCCGGACAGCCGGTAGGCCAGGCGGTAAACCCGGTCGGCATGCTGGCGCACCAACTCATCCCACGACGGCATGGTGGCCTGGTCACCGGTGGCGTCGAACACCGCGGTGCCCTGTGGCTCATCGGACGTCTCTATCCATTCCCCTTCGGTGAACCGCTCGAGATGGGGCATCGAAACGGGCGCCAGATGAGGGGCGGTAGTCGTTGTGGTCGTCGGATCCTCCAGATCAGAGTGCCTATCGCACAGTTCGTCGCGTGTCGGTATCACGACATCCGCGGCAACACGACGGTCGACGTGGTTATTCCCAGAGCGCCAGCGTCCGCCGTGTTCCATGCGGATACCGTCCCCGACCGTGGTGTGGCTGGCATATGAGCTAACTGAACTTTCCCTGAGAAAGCGGATTACCCCACCGTCAACCAGGGCAAACCAGCCGATTTCCACGCGATTTGGCCGCTCCGGCGCGGGCGTGTCGAGGTGGTGGCAGATTGAGCGCGGCTCTACGCTGCGGGCATGGCCGATGAGCCGGCAAGCCAGCCGCAACCAAGCCGCGCCGAGTCGATCGTCAACCACGCCGAGAACTCGATCTCCGAGGACGCCATCGTGGCCGCCGCGCGCGACCGGGCGGTCGAGACCGGAGCAGGCGCCGTCACCCCTGCGGTCGGGGCCCTGCTTAGCGTGCTGGCCAAGCTGAGCGGCGCGAAGGCGGTCGTCGAGGTGGGCACCGGAGCGGGCGTCAGCGGGTTGTGGTTGCTGTCCGGGATGCGTGATGACGGTGTGCTGACGACGATCGACGTCGAGCCCGAGCACCAGCGCATCGCCAAGCAGGCGTTCTCCGAGGCCGGCATCGGGCCGTCGCGCACCCGGCTGATCGGCGGGCGGGCCCAGGATGTCCTCACCCGGCTCGCCGACGAGTCCTACGACCTGGTGTTCATCGACGCCGATCCGGCAGACCAGCCGGCGTTCGTCACCGAAGGCGTGCGGTTGCTGCGCCCCGGCGGTGCGATCGTCGTGCACCGGGCTGCGCTGGGCGGCCGGGCCGGTGACGCGAAGGCACACGACCCTGAGGTCGTTGCGGTGCGCGAGGCCGCGCGGCTGATCGCCGAGGACGAGCGGCTGACGCCGGTGCTGGTGCCGCTGGGCGATGGTCTGCTGGCCGCGGCCCGCGACTGGCCGTCTCGCGACGAGTAGACCGGCGCGATCTTTACGGCATTTTGACCGTTTCTTGCTTGACTCCGCGCTGAACGCGCGTTTAGCGTACTAAACATGCGTTCAGCTGACGATCTCACGGCCGTCGCCCGGATCCGCGACGCCGCGATCGAGCAGGTGGGCCAACACGGCTTCAACGTGGGGCTGCGGGCCATCGCCAAGGCCGCCGGTGTGAGCGCCGCGCTGGTGATCCACCACTTCGGGTCCAAGGAGGGACTGCTGCGGGCGTGCGACGACTACGTCGCCGAGGAGATTCGACAGGCCAAGAGCGAGTCGCTGACCACCGCCTCCGACCCGGCGAACTGGCTTGGCGCGATGGCCGAGATCGAGTCGTACGCGCCGATGACGGCCTACTTGGTGCGCGCCATGCAGTCCGGCAGCGACCTGGCCAAGGCGTTCTGGCAGCAGATGGTCGACAACGCCGAGCAGTACCTCGAGGAGGGCGTTCGCGCGGGCACCCTCAAACCAAGCCACGACCCGAAGGCCAGGGCCAAGTTCCTGAGCATCAACAACGGCGGCGGCCTCTTGCTGTACCTGCAGATGCACGACAACCCCACCGACCTGCGCGCGGTGCTTCGCGACTACGCCGAAGAGATGATGCTGCCCGCGCTGGAGCTCTACTCCGAGGGCCTGATGGCGGACTCGAGCATGTACGAGGCGTTCCTCGCGCAACGCGAACAAGGCATTCCGTTCAGCAATTCGACTGAAGGAGATCACGATGACGGCACCGTCCCTGCAACGGGCTAGCACATCCGAACGTGCCCAGCCCGCTGTCGAAATCCGAGGGCTCAACAAGTCATTCGGCCACACGTTGGCGCTTGACGGGCTGGACCTGACGGTTGCGCCGGGTGACATCACGGGCTTTCTCGGTCCGAACGGCGCGGGCAAGTCGACGACGATTCGCGTGCTGTTGGGCCTGTTGCGGGCCAACAGCGGTACCGTGCGGCTGCTCGGCGGCGATCCGTGGCGCGACGCGGTGACGCTGCATCGGCGCATCGCCTACGTACCGGGCGATGTCACGTTGTGGCCCAACCTGACCGGTCTGCAGGCCATCGACTTCCTCGCGCGCCTGCGCGGCGACGGCACCGTCGACACCCGGCGCCGCGACCAGCTCATCGAGCGGTTCGAACTCGACCCGCACAAGAAGGCGCGGACCTACTCCAAGGGCAATAGGCAGAAGGTGGCGATTGTCGCGGCGTTCTCCACCAACGCCGAGCTCTACATCCTCGACGAGCCGACCTCGGGCCTGGACCCGTTGATGGAAAAGGCATTTCAAACGTGTGTCCAGGAGGTCGCCGACCGCGGCGCTGCGGTGCTGCTGTCCAGTCACATACTGGCCGAGGTCGAGAAGCTCTGCGACAAAGTGACGATCATCCGCGCTGGGCGCGCGGTGAAGTCGGGCACGCTCAAGGAGCTGCGGCACTTGATGCGAACCTCCGTGACGGTACGCACCCACCATGACGGCCAAGCGCTGCAACGCGCTCCTTTCGTGCATGATTTCTCGATCAGCGATGGGCACTACCGCTTTTCGGTCGATCGCAACGATCTGGACCGCGCGATGGCCCAACTCACCGATCTCGGGATCATCGACCTGACGGTTACTCCGGCCTCGCTCGAGGACCTGTTCCTGCGTGAGTACCAGGGAACGCAGCGATGAGCGCCACCGTCGTCGCACCGCGCGCAGGCCGGCATGAGGTGGTCCATACCGCCTCGCGGTTCACCGGCGTCGGCAGCCTTGTCCGGCTGGCGCTGCGCCGCGACCGGGTGCGGCTCAGCGTATGGATCGCAGTGCTGACGCTGATGATGGTGTACGCCCCCAATGCCGTCAGGCTCGCCTACCCCGACGAGGCGCAGCGGGTGGCCCGTGTCAATCTGCTCAAGACGCCCGCCGGAATGATCCTGGGCGGCCCCATGTTCGGCGTCAGGGAAACCGATCTGGGCGTGATGATGGCCAACGAGCTGATGCTCACCCTGATCATCGCGGCCTCAATCATGTCGATCCTCACGGTGATTCGCCACACTCGCGCCGAGGAGGAGGGCGGCACAGCGGAATTGGTGCTCTCCTCAGTGGTCGGGCGCTACGCCCGCACCGCTGCCGCGCTGATCGTGGTCGGCGGTGTCAACGCGATACTCGCGGTGACCATGACGGTGGCGATGGCCTCGACCGGTTTCGGCGTGCTCGACACGGCCGCAATGTGCCTCGGTATCACCGGCGTGTCAATGGTTTTCGGCGCCGTCGCGGCGGTCACCGCGCAGCTCTGGCGGCAGGCCCGCGCCGCGACCGGGGCCGCGATGGGAGTGCTTGCACTGGCCACGCTGGTCCGCGGAGTCGGCGACGTGATCGACAATTCCGGCAGCGTCGTGTCGTGGTTCTCCCCCATCGCATGGGCCCAGCAGATGCGCGCGTTCGTCGATCTTCGGTGGTGGCCGTTCGCCCTGCTGGTCGTGCTCGCGATCGGGCTGATGGTGCTGGCTGCGGCGCTGGAGAACAGGCGCCAGTACGACGACGGCGTGCTTCCCTCGACGGGCGAGCACCCGAACGCCCACGCGATCAAGAGCGTGCTCGGCCTGCATCTGACGCTGCAACGCGGTCAGACGGTCGGCTGGACCGTCGGATTGTTTCTGTCCGGCTTGGCATTCGGTTCGATGACGAAGTCACTGCTGGACGCCGCGAAGAGCAATGAACTGCTTCAGCGTGTGCTTGCACAGGGCGGCATCGACAGCGTCTACATGACGTTGACGCAGTTCCTCGCCGCTGCTGCCACCGCCTACATGGTCAGCGCCGTTCTGCGCGTGTTCAACGACGAGCAGTCCGGTCTCGGCGAGGCCGTGCTGGCGGGTGCGGTGTCTCGCTGGCGATGGCTTCTCACGTCGGTCGCGGCCGCGGTGATCGGCGCGACGGTGCTGATGTTCTTCGCCGGCCTCGGCAATGGCATCGGCGCAGCCGTCACCATCGGCGAGCCGGGCACCATATGGCGGCTGACGCTCGCCGGTCTGGCCTTTGTACCGGCGCTGGCGGTGACAGCGGCCGTTGCGGCGGTCGCCGTTGCGGTGCGCCACACGTGGATCGGTTGGCTGGCAGTGACATTCGTCGTCGTCTCGCTGTATCTCGGTGCGCTGCTGAGACTGCCGCAGTGGCTGCTCGACGCGTCGCCGGTCGGCCAGACCAAGGCGCCGTCTCAGTACTCGGCCGTTGCACTGACCGCCATGGTCGTGGCCGCGGCCGTGCTGTCCCTCGTCGCGGGCGTGATCTATCGCCGCCGCGACGCAATCTGAGAATCCAAGGGAGGAATCATGAAGACCACTCTTCAAATGTTGGCCTACACGGTCTCCAGCATTGTGTTCTTCGGGCTGCTGCTGTTCTGGCCGGCAGGCACGTTCGACTATTGGCAGGCGTGGGTTTACATCGCCGTGTTCGTCGTCTTTACCATGATCCCGACCATCTATCTGGCCGTGGCGTACCCGGATGCATTCAGGCGGCGCACGCGTTCCGGGCCGTTTGCAGAGACCCGAATGGTGCAGAAGCTCATCAACGTCGGCATCGTCCTTGCGGTTGTCGCGCAGGCGGTGATCAGTGCCCTGGACCACCGGTTCGGGTGGTCGGCGGTTCCGATACCGGTCGTCGTACTGGGCAACGTGCTTGTCGCAGTCGGCCTTGGGATCGCCGAAATGGTGGTCATCCAAAACAACTACGCTGCAGCGACGATCACCGTGGAGAAGGAGCAGCCGGTCGTCTCCACCGGCATGTACGGCGTTGTGCGTCACCCGATGTACGTCGGAGCGCTGGTCATGATGGTCGGCGTGCCGCTAGCCCTGGCCTCCTATTGGGGCCTGCTCATGATCATCCCCGGCGTGCTGGTCTTCGCCGCCCGTATCACCGACGAGGAAAAGGCACTGCGTCAGGAACTCGACGGGTATGACGAGTACACCGAACAAGTGCACTACCGCCTGGTGCCGGGGCTGTGGTGAAGCGATGAAAACGCTTGTCCAGATGGCAATTACGTCTCTTGCGGGTCTGCTGGCATTCGGCCTGATGGTGTTCTGGCCCGCAGGCACGTTCGACTACTGGCGTGGCTGGGCCTTCATCGCCGTGTTCGCCCTCGCGACGCTGATACCCAGCATCTACCTGTTGGTGAGGAATCCGGCGGCCCTGCGCCGACGAATGCAGGCGGGTCCCGCAGCGGAAACCCGTCCGCTGCAGAAGCTCATCATCGCGGTCGCGTTCGGGTCGGTGGTCGCGATGATTGTGATCAGCGTGTTGGACTTCCGCTTCGGTTGGTCGACGGTGCCCGCCGCCGTCTCGGTGATAGGACTCGTGCTGGTCGCGGCCGGTCTCACCATCACGATGCTGGTGACCATCCAAAATGGCTATGCCGCAGCCAATATCACCGTCGAGGCGGGCCAGAAGCTCGCATCGACTGGGTGGTACGGGTTCGTCCGGCACCCGATGTATTTCGGGAACGTCATCCTGATGATCGGCGTCCCGCTCGCGCTCGGCTCGTATTGGGGTCTGCTCATCGTCATCGCCGGCCTCGCGGTGCTGGCCCTCCGGATCCGCGACGAGGAGTCTCTGTTGACGCAGGAGTTGGCCGGATACCGGGATTACATGCAGAAGGTGCACTACCGGCTGGTGCCCTACGTGTGGTGAGGGCGCGTCGCCCGCCACACTGCCAGGAACACCGCGACGACGACGAAGCGAAGCACGGTGTTCGCGATCATCGTGGCGTTCGCTTGCGTCACGCCCATATAGACGAGATCGAGGATCCCGCTCGCCCCGTGCAGGACGACGAACGTCGTCACGATGAGCCGCAATGCGGCCGGGTCGGTGATGCGGGTGGCCCCGAACGACAGCACCGCGACGGCGAGCTCCGCAGCCCCGACGAGGTAGACAAGCAGATAGTCCTCCCGTTCGATCGCGATCCCCACCATCGAGGGGATCGCCGTCGGGAACACCGTCAGCACGATGGCGCCAGCGAGGGTGATCAGTCCATGGACCACGAACACCGCACGCAGCAGCGATGGTGCTTGCATCGTCGTATCGGTCATATGCCGTCCTTCCGTGTCGTCATTCCTATGACGCACCGCGGCAGCAGACTATGACGTCGGGGAAGGAGACGCGGGTGGATGAGTTCGAGGAGCACCGGGCGCATCTTCGTGCGGTCGCATACCGCATGCTGGGCTCACCGACCGAGGCCGAGGACGCCGTCCAGGAGGCCTGGCTGCGCATGGATCGCGCCGACATCAGCGACGTGCGCAACATGCGCGGCTGGCTGACCACGGTCGTCGCGCGCATCTGCCTCGACATGCTGCGGGCCCGCAGTGCCCACCCCGAGCAGCCGCTCGACGAGACGACGCCCGCCCCGCGCGTCGCGCCCGCAGATGTCGTCGACCCGGAACAGGAGGCGCTGCTGGCCGACTCCATCGGCGCGGCGCTGCTGGTGATCCTGCAGCGGTTGTCGCCCGCCGAACGGCTGGCGTTCGTGCTGCACGACATGTTCGACCTTCCGTTCGCCGAGATCGCACCGATCGTCGGCCGGTCGGAGAACACCGCCGCCCAGCTCGCGGCCCGCGCCCGCCGCCGGGTGCGCGGCAAAACCCCAGCCCCGGCAATGGATCTCGTGCACCACCGCCGACTCGTCGAGGCGTTTCTGTCCGCCGCCCGCGACGGCGACTTCGACTCGCTGCTCGCCGCGCTGGACACCGATGTGGTGCTGCGGGTCGACGCCGCAGCGGCCGGTGCCGCGACGACGATTCGCGGCGCGCGGGCGGTGGCCGCCAACGCACGCGCCTTCTCCGCCAATGCCCGCTTCGCCGAGCCCGCCCTGGTCGACGGCGCCGTCGGGATCGTCGTCGCGCCCGAGGGCAGGCTGGCGTTGGTCCTGCGCTTCGGCGTCGCCGGCGACAAGATCACCGAGATCGACATCGAGGCCGACCCGGACCGGTTGAGCAGGCTCAGTTTGGCCGTCCTGGACTGACCAGCGCTCATAATTGTTTGATGGAACTGCTGACCGGCCTCGGGCTGGCGACCGCGGCTGGGCTCAACGCCTACATCCCGATGCTCGCGCTCGGCCTGCTGTCCCGGTTCACCGACCTGATCACGCTGCCACACGGCTGGGCCTGGCTGGAGAACGGCTGGGTGATGACGATCGTCGCGGTGCTGCTGGTGATCGAGATCGTCGCCGACAAGATCCCGGCGCTGGACAGCGTCAACGACACCATCCAGACGTTCGTCCGGCCGACCGCCGGCGGCATCGTGTTCGGCTCCGGCACGGCGGCACAGACGCACGCGGTCACCGATCCCGGCGCATTCGCACAGTCGGGTCAGTGGATTCCGATTGCCGTCGGCGCGGTCGTCGCCCTGGTGGTGTCGCTGACGAAATCGACGGTGCGTCCGGTTGCCAACGTGGCGACGGCCGGGGTGGCGGCCCCCGTGCTGTCCACAATCGAGGACGGCCTCAGCGTCGGGCTGGTGTTTCTTGCCATCCTGATACCGGTCGTGGTCCTGGTGGTGCTCGCGCTGATGGTGTGGGGCTTCATCAAACTGCTCCGGCGACGGCGCCGCCGAAACGCCGAAACAGAACAGAGGGCAGTCAGGCCGCGCGATTAGCGACCGGGAATTCCCTTTCGGCGGGTACTAGATCCAGACGCCCTTGCCGACGGCCACCACGCCGCCCGCGCTGATCGCGAACCGTTCCCGGTCCTTCTCCAGGTCGACGCCGACCATCTCGCCGGGCCCGACCACGACGTTCTTGTCCAGGATCGCGTGCCGCACCACCGCGCCGCGGCCCACCCGGACACCGGGCATCAGCACGCTGCCCTCGACGATCGCGCCGTCGTCGACGACCACGTTGGACGACAGCACCGAGTTGCGCACCGACGCAGCCGAAATGATGCTGCCCGCTCCGACCACCGACTCCTGGGCCGAGCCGCCGTTGACGAACTTGGCCGGGGCGAGGTTCTCCGACTCGCCGCGAATCGGCCAACGCTTGTTGTAGAGGTTGAACACCGGGTGCACGGACACCAGGTCCATGTGGGCGTCATAGAACGCGTCGAGTGTCCCGACGTCACGCCAGTAGCCGTGATCGCGTTCGGTGGCGCCTGGCACCTCGTTGGCGCTGAAGTCGTACACGGCCGCCATCCCGTCGGACACCAGCCGCGGGATGATGTCACCGCCCATGTCGTGATCGGAGTGGTCGTCGTCGGCGTCCGCACGGATGGCGTCGATGAGCACCTTCGTGGTGAAGATGTAATTGCCCATCGATGCGAACGTCTGCTCGGGATCGTCGGGCGTGCCCGGCGGATCGGCCGGCTTTTCGACGAACGCCCGAATGCGCCCCGACTCGTCGGCATCGATGCAGCCGAACGCGGTGGCCTCGGCGCGCGGCACCCGGATACCCGCGACCGTCGCGCCCGCCCCGCTCTCGATGTGGAACTGCACCATCTGCTCGGGGTCCATCCGATACACGTGGTCCGCGCCGAACACCACGATGTAGTCGGGGTCCTCGTCGTAGATCAGATTCAGCGACTGATAGATCGCGTCGGCCGAGCCGGTGTACCAGCGAGGCCCGAGCCGCTGCTGGGCGGGCACCGGCGTGATGTATTCGCCGGCCAGGCCCGACAGTCGCCAGTTCTGCGAGATGTGGCGGTCCAGTGAATGCGATTTGTATTGAGTGAGAACACAAATGCGCAGGTATCGAGCGTTGACCAGATTGGAGAGCACGAAGTCGATCAGTCGGTAGGCGCCGCCGAAGGGAACTGCCGGCTTTGCTCGGTCCGCCGTCAGCGGGTACAGCCGCTTGCCTTCCCCACCGGCCAGGACGATGCCGAGGACGTGTGGCAACTCCCTCATGATTCAAACCTATCCGCAGGTTCCCACCATGACCAGGCATTCGCACTTTTGGACATCCGCGATTGCCCGTCAAGGTAATTGGTGACGACCTCGAAATGCGTGCCCCACACGGCTGCGGCGCGAAGCGACGGACACTACGGTCGTAAGCATGCGGGTGGCGATGATGACGCGTGAGTATCCGCCCGAGGTGTACGGCGGCGCGGGCGTACACGTCACCGAACTGGTCGCTCAGTTACGACACCTGTGCCAGGTCGACGTGCACTGCATGGGTGCACCGCGCGACGGCGCATTCGTCAGTCAGCCCGACCCGGCGCTCAAGGGCGCCAACCCGGCGCTGGCGACGCTGTCGGCCGATCTGGTGATGGCCAACGCCGCCGAGAACGCGACGGTGGTGCATTCGCACACCTGGTACACCGGTCTGGCCGGACACCTGACCGCGCTGCTGTACGGCATCCCGCACGTGTTGACGGCCCACTCGCTGGAGCCGATGCGGCCGTGGAAGGCCGAACAGCTCGGCGGTGGTTACCGCATCTCGTCGTGGGTGGAGCGCACCGCGGTCGAGGCAGCCGACGCGGTCATCGCGGTCAGTGCGGGCATGCGCGACGACGTGCTGCACACCTACCCCGCGCTGGATCCCAGCCGGGTCCATGTGGTGCGCAACGGCATCGACACCGACGTCTGGTACCCGGTGGGTGAGGAGTCGACGCAGACGGAGTCGGTGCTGGCCGAGCTGGGCGTCGACCCGACGCGCCCGATCGTCGCATTCGTCGGCCGGATCACGCGCCAGAAGGGCGTCGCGCACCTGGTCGCCGCAGCGCACAAGTTCGCCCCTGAGGTGCAGTTGGTGTTGTGCGCGGGCGCGCCGGACACCCCGGAGATCGCCGCGGAAGTGACTGCGGCGGTGCAGGAGCTGTCGCGGGCCCGAACCGGCGTGTTCTGGGTCCGGGAGATGCTGCCCATCGCCAAGATTCGCGAAATCCTCTCGGCGGCAACAGTTTTCGTATGCCCTTCGGTGTACGAACCGCTGGGCATCGTGAACCTCGAGGCGATGGCGTGCGCGACGGCGGTGGTCGCATCGGATGTCGGCGGCATCCCCGAGGTGGTGGCCGACCATCAGACCGGGCTACTGGTCCACTACGACTCGACCGATCCTGGATTTTTCGAGACCCGGCTGGCCGACGCCGTCAACTCGCTGGTCGCCGAGCCGGAGCTGGCGCGTCGGTACGGACAGGCCGGGCGGCAGCGCTGCATCGAGGAGTTTTCCTGGGCGCATATCGCCGAGCAGACCCTGGAGATCTACCGGAAGCTGATTGAATAAATCCCGGAGTCATCCCGTCGCTACGCGGTGGGCCAGCGCTTTTGCCCACCGGATCTAGCTGGTGACGCCCTTGAGCTCGTCGCCGAGGGCGGCTGCCTCGTCAGGAGTCAACTCGACGACCAGGCGGCCGCCACCTTCCAGTGGTACTCGCATCACGATGCCGCGCCCCTCCTTGGTTGCTTCCAATGGACCGTCGCCGGTCCGGGGCTTCATCGCCGCCATCGAGCGCTCCCTCCACATGAGCCGGCTGCCCACCCGTCGACAGCTCCCGGCACTGAACTGCTACTGAACTGACCCCATTCTTCCCTATCCGCGGCGTTCGGTGTACAAAGACCCGGCGAAGAGCACCTCCGCGGCGGTTCAGCCCGCCGCGGGCACCCAGCAGGATGCGACGTGGTCGTCCACCATGCCGGTGGCCTGCATCAAGGCGTACGCCGTCGTCGGGCCCACGAATTTGAACCCCCGGCGCTTCAGCTCCTTTGACATCGCCGTCGACTCCGGCGTGACGGCGGGGACCTGCGACAGGTCCGCCGGCCGCGGCCGATCGGGCGGGGCGAACGACCACAGCAGCTCGGCGAGGTCGACGTCCAGGTCGGCGGTCGCGCGCGCATTGGCGATGGTCGCCTCGATCTTCGAGCGGTTGCGCACAATCCCCGTGTCGTCCATCAGGCGGGCGACGTCGCGGTCGGTGTAGCGGGCGACCTTCTCGATGTCGAACCGGTGGAACGCGCGCCGGAAGTTCTCCCGTTTGCGCAGGATGATCAGCCAGGAAAGCCCGCTCTGAAACGCCTCGAGGCTGACTCGTTCGAACAGCGCGGTGGAGTCACGCAGCGGCCGGCCCCACTCGGCGTCGTGATAATCGCGGTAGAGGATGAAATCGACTGGAGCCAAACGTGATTGGTCGATCCAACCGCAGCGGATCCGGCCGTCGTCCGCTGGCGCTTCGGTCACGAATCGGCCCTGTCCTCTGACGGCAGCGCGTGCGCGCCGCCTTCGACGGGTTCCTCCTCGGCGGTGTCGTCGCTGTGGGACGCGACGCCCTGCACGGCAGCCAGCTCACCCCGCAGCGAGTCGAGCTCCTGGCCAAGCCGGTCGAGCACCCAGTCGACCTCGCTGGTCTTGTAGCCGCGCAGCGCCTGGGTGAACTTGACCGCGTCGACGTCCGCGCCGGTGACGCCGGATGCGGGGAGCGCGGTGGCGGTGGTGGCGCGCGGTAGCGGCGGGAGCACCTCACCGCGGCCGAACAGCACACTGCCCACGGCGAACAGCACGACGGCCACCAGGATCAGTACCACGAGGTACATCAGGATCAGGGTCACGTTGTCGATATTGCCTCACCGGTCCGACGAGGCCTCGGGACGACCCCGGGGCTAGCGGGGACGCAGCGTCATCATCGGCGGCCGGTCCGCCAGCGACACCTCGGATGTGCGGGGCGTGTAGTCGTTGCCGTCGGCGAAGAACTGCGTCAGCCCGACCTCGGAATCGGGGACCCCGCAGCGGGACAGCAGGGTGGCGATGACCTGCCTGCTCATCGTGGCGAGCTCGGTGAGCGGCCGGTTGCGGTGCTCCCGCACGCCGAGGTTCACCTGGGCGATCGCATCGAGGCCGAGGCGGTCGTAGGCGTCGATGAGCAGCCCGATCTCCACGCCGTAGCCGGGGGCGAACGGCACGGAGGTCAGCAGTTCGCGGGTGCCCGCGTACTCGCCGCCCAGGGGCTGCATCAGGTAGCTCAGCTCGGGCCGGAGTGCGGCGAGCAGCGGACGCGCCACCAGCTCGGTGACCCGGCCGCCGCCGTTGGCGTCCTCACTGCCGCTGATCTTCAGCGGACGGCGGTAGAAGCCCTTCACCAGGTGCACGCCCTCGGTGGTCAGCAGCGGGCCGACGAGTTTCGGCACGAACATCGGATCGGGGTCGATCAGGTCCGAGTCGACGAACACCACGATGTCGCCCGTGCTGGCCGCCAGCGAACGCCACAGGACCTCGCCCTTGCCGGGTTGCGGCGGGACCTCGGGCAGCGCTACCTCGCGGCTGATGACCCGCGCACCGGCGGTGAGCGCACGGATCTCGGTGTCGTCGGTGGAGCCGGAGTCCAGCACGATCAGCTCGTCGACCAGCCCGCCGACCAGCGGATTGATGGTTTCCACGACGGAGCCGACGGTTTCTTCCTCGTTGAGTGCGGGCAGTACGACCGAAATGGTGCGCGATCCCTTGGCGGCCTCCAGCTCGGAAACCGTCCACGTGGGCCGGCTGAAGCTGTGGTCGGTCAGCCATCTCCCGGTTACCACCTCCGTGCCGGGCAGTTCTGGTGTGAGTGTCATGCCAGTCCCCTAACCGTGCGCGAGGGCGGACGCACGCCCTGGATTGACGCGACCATTTCGAGGACGCGCCGCGTGGGCCCGACTTCATGCACCCGGAACATCGCGGCGCCCTCCGCGGCGGCCAGGGCCGTCGCTGCCAGAGTGCCCTCCAAGCGTTCTGTCAGGTCCACACCCAGAGTTTCCCCGACGAAGTCTTTGTTGCTGAGCGCCATCAGGACCGGCCATCCAGTTTTTACAAGCTCTTTTACGTGGCGCAACAAACTAAGACCGTGATAAGTGTTTTTGCCGAAATCGTGAGTCGGATCGATTAACACTGCGTCTCGGGACACTCCTGCGGCCACCGCCCGCTCGGCCGCTGCGGTGACCTCGGCGATCACGTCGTCGACGACGCCACGCTCGGAGATGCCGTAGTTGACCCGGAACGGGCGCGTGCGCGGCGTCGCGCCGCCGGTGTGGGAGCACACCAGCCCCGCCCCGAACTCCGCGGCGACCTCGGCCAGCCCGGGGTCGTGACCTCCCCAGGTGTCGTTGATCAGGTCGGCACCGGCGGCACAGGCCTGTTTGGCGACGGCGGAACGCCAGGTGTCGACGCTGATCAGCTGGTCGGGGTAGGTGGCGCGGAGCCACTCGATGAACGGCACCACCCGCGCGATCTCCTCGTCGGTGCCAACGTCGTCGCCTGGCCCGGCTTTCACCCCGCCGACGTCCACGACATCGGCGCCGTCGGCTATCACCCGGTGAGCCGCGGCCTTGGCCGCCTCATCGGTGAAGGTTGCGCCGCGGTCGTAGAACGAATCCGGTGTGCGGTTGACGATCGCCATGATCAGTGCGCGATTGCCGGCCACCGGACGGCCGCAGAAGGTGGACTGCACCCCTCAAGGCTACGGGCCTGCGATTTCGGCGCGCTCAGTCGCGCTCAGCGCGACCAGCCGCGCCGATTTCGAGTTGTCGTCCTACCCAGTCGGGTGAAACGTAGGGACGCATCTATTGGTGTCTCAGCGTTTCCCAGTCGTGTTCTGACTCGAGTCCGACGATCAGACGGTTGGTACGTTCCCGCAGAAGCAGTGTCATCGCGATGCCACAAACGACAACAACGACGAGCGCCACCCAGCCGAACCGGGAAACCCATCGCTCGGCGGCCACGCCCGCGTAGTACACGGCGGCTGTCGTGCCCCCGGCCCAGCACAGCGCGCCCACGGCGTTGGCGACAACGAAGTGCGGGTAGTGCATCTTCAACGCACCGGCGAGAGGGCTGGCCAAGATGCGAAGCAAGGGGATAAAACGCCCAAAGAACACCGTTGACACGCCCCAGCGGGCGAACAGCCGCTTGGCGAGCGCGACGTGTCCGGGGCCGAAGTGCTTGGGAAAGCGTCTGCCGAGCCGTTCGAAGAGCGACATGCCGAATCGGCGCCCGACGGTGAATGCGATGGTGCCTCCGACGATCGCCCCGGTGGTCGCGGCCGCGCCCACCGCTATCGGGCTGATATCGAGGTTGGGACGCGAGGCCAGCAATGCCGCACCGACGAGCACGGTGTGCCCAGGGACCGGAATGCCTACGCTCTCGATCCCTACGACGGTGACGACAAGCAGATACACGGCAATAGGTGGGATCGACTGCAGCATCGAGGCTACGTCCATGCAGGTCGCTCAGTAGTTGTTGCAGACGTCGGCGACCTGCAGGAGTGATCCAGTGAACTGTTGCCCCCAATGCCCACTGTGCGCCTGGACAATTTGCTGGCGCTGATCCACCGGCGAGGCGAGGAATGTGCGCAGCATGACCTGTGCCATCGGTTGCGTGTTGAACTGGCTGGAAAGTTCGGGCGATTGCGCGTTCAACGCCGCCACGACCTGTGGATAGGTGCACGTTGTGTTGATCAGCGTGTCCATATCGGGTTGCGCGGACGCCACCCCGGCTCCCGAGGTCAACGACATCACCAGACCGCCAAACGCGACAACCAGTGTTGTAGAAAACAGCTTCACCATTTTCGTACACCCCCCACCCAGCTCATAGCTATCTCTTGACGCTAGCAGGGTTCGCCGCCGCTCTAACGGCTTTGACCAGTCCGATTGCGACACCGGGCTGGCCCATACACGCCGGCATATCGCGCGCCGAATCGCTACTTCGGCTTCTTGCCGTCCTTCACCTCGGCGAGGTACTCGTCGTAGAACTCGACGTAGCCCTCGTCGCGGCCGGACAGCACGTAGATCGGGTCCTCGATCTTCTCGGCTTCCTCGTCGCCTTCGCCCGAGTTGCCGCCGTAGCCCTCTTTGCGGAGGTCCACCTTCTGGCTCTTGAACGTCGAGGTGTGCGCCAGTTCCTTGACCACCCGCACAAACAGCGGGACGGCGTAGGACGGCAGATGCTCGTAGACGGCCTTCGCCAACGCCTTGCCGTCGAACTCCGAGCCCTCCTTGAGCTGGATCGCGGCCATGCCGGCCCTGCCGCCGACGTCGGGCACCTCGACGCCGAACACCGTGGCCTCCTCGACCTGCGGATCGGTCGACACCGCGGCCTCCACCTCGGTGGTGGCCACGTTCTCGCCCTTCCAGCGGAAGGTGTCGCCCAGCCGGTCGGTGAACGCAGCGTGGCCGAAGCCCTGCGAGCGCATCAGGTCACCGGTGTTGAACCACACGTCGCCCTCCTTGAAGGCGTCGCGCACCAACTTCTTCTCGGATTCCTTTTTGTCGGTGTAGCCGTCGAACGGCTGGAAACTGCTCACCTTCGACAGCAAGAGCCCGGGCTGGCCGTTCTTGACCTTGCGGACCCTGCCGTCGTCGCCGCGCTTCGGGTCGCCGGTCTCGTCGTCGTACTCGACGAACGCCACGGGCGTCGGGCAGATGCCGGTGGTCTTGTCGACGTTCAGCACGTTGACGAAGGCGGTGTTGCCCTCGCTGGCTGCGTAGAACTCGCATACCCGGTCGATGCCGAACCGCTGGGTGAACTCGTCCCAAATCGCCGGGCGCAGACCGTTTCCCGCGATCACCCGAACCTTGTGCTTGCGGTCGGTGTCCTTCTCCGGCTGGTTGAGCAGGTACGCGCAGATCTCGCCGATGTAGACGAATGCGGTGGCGCGATAGCGAATCACCTCGTCCCAGAACTTCGATGCCGAGAACGACTTGCCCAGCGCCAGCGTCGAACCCCCGTTGAGCACCGCCGACAGCGCGACCGTCAACGCGTTGTTGTGGTACAGCGGCAGGCAGCAGTACAGGGTGTCATTGCTGTTCAGCCGCATTCCGAGGCCGCCGAAGCCGGCCAGCGCCCGTAGCCACCGGTAGTGCGTCATGACGCTGGCCTTCGGCATGCCGGTGGTGCCCGACGTGAAGATGTAGAACGCCTTGTCCTTCGCGAGCACGGCCGACGTGGTGGCTGGGTTCCCGGTCGGCGCGGTTTCGGCGAGACCCTTGAACTCGTCGAGGGTCACCAACCCGTCGGTGTCGGCGCCGCTCTTTTTGATCGGTTCGACGAAGTCAGGGTCGGCGACGACGACCTTGGCCGACAGCAGGCCGAGGCTGTGCTTGAGCACATCGCCACGCTGGTGGTAGTTCAGCATCCCGGAGATCGCGCCGCACTTGACGGCCGCCAGCATGAGCATCACCGGTTCCGGTGAGTTGCGCAGCATGATGCCGACGACGTCGCCATGGCCGACCCCGCGGGCGGCCAGCACCGCGGCGTAGCGGTTGACGGTCTCGTTGGCCTCCCGGTAGGTGATGTCCCGGTCCCCGAACCTGAGGAAGACCTTGTCGGCGTGCTGAGCGGCGCGGTCCTGGAACACCTTGCCGATGGACGTCTTCGCCGACGGGCGGGCCCCGAAGCCCGTGATGACGCCCCGCAGGATCGTCGGCGCGTCGGCGATGAGGCCGGGCACGCGGGTGGCGATGTCGAGCAGGCCGACGCTGCTTCGGGTCCCCGATTTCTGGTCTGTCATGCGGCCCCATCCCCTCTGACCCTCAGGTCTCCGTTGACCGACACCCTAAAACCATGCGGGTGATCGCCGTCACGGGGCCGGTGCGCAGGCCGCAAGGGCACCGTCGATCTCGTCGGTCACCACGAGCCGGTCAAGCGCGCCCTGCGAGACGTATCCGCTGTCGATGAGACTGTGCAACCAGGCGCGCAGACCGTCGTAATGCCCGAACGGGTCGAGCATCACCACCGGCTTGTCGTGCATACCCAGATAGCCGGCCGTCCACGCTTCGAAGAACTCCTCGAGAGTGCCGATGCCGCCGGGTAGCGCGATGAACGCGTCGGCCCGATCCTCCATCACCTGCTTGCGTTCGCGCATCGTCTCGGTGACGACGAGTTCGTCGGCGTCGACGTCGGCCAACTCGCGATGCACGAGCGCTTTCGGGATCACCCCGACGGTGCGGCCGCCGCGCCTGCGCGCACCTTGGGCGACAGCGCCCATGGCCGAGACGTTCCCTCCGCCGGACACCAGGGTCCAGCCGCGCGCGGCGATCGCTTCGCCCACTCGGCCCGCCAGGTCCAGTAGCTCGGGATGTCTTGGCCCCGACGCGCAGTAGACGCAAACCGCCCATTCGCGGCCGGGATCGCGGGACACAAACGACAACGTAGACGAGTCCGCTCCGGCCGCCGCGCGCACACCCTAAACTCCGGCGGGTGCCCGTCGAGTGGAGGACCGACCCGCCGCAACCGGCGGCCGAACACGTCGAAGCGTCGGTCCGGGAGCGCGGCGGGGCGGTGATCGTCGGTCCTGTCGGAGCCGGCAAGACGACGGTGGCGAGGGCCGCCGGCGAGCGTCTCGGCGGCCCGTCGGCGTGGGTGACCGGCACGGCGTCGGATCGCGTGGTTCCGTTCGCGGCGCTGCAGGACCTGATCGAGGTGCCCGACACAGGCAAGACGGCGGCCGTGCTGCGGGCCGCCCGCGAGTCGGTGGCCGACGGACTGCTTCTGGTCGTTGACGACGCACACCTGCTCGACAACCTGTCGGCCAGTGTGGTGTACCAGCTCGCGGTCGGCGGGGCGGCGCGGCTCATCGTCACGGTCGACGCCGACGCCGGCCTGCCCGATTCGATCCGGGCGTTGCAGCTCGACAACTTGCTGCCGCGGGTCGAACTCGGCTCGCCGGACACCGGCGAGATGGATGCCTCGGTGCAGTCGTTCGTCGATTCGCTTCCCGCCGAGGCCCGCGTGGCGCTGGAGTATCTGGCGGTGTCCGACCCGATGCCGTTGGCCGACCTGTCGTCGTTGGCGGGCGACGACGCGGTACGGGTGGCCGGGGGCGAAGGGGCGATCACCGTCGCCGGCGACGAGGTGCGGGCGGCCCATCCTCTCTATGTCGACGCGGTACGGGCGCGGCTGTCGCCGGAGGAGCTGGGCGCGCGGCGAGGCGCGCTTTTCGAGCGGGTCGCAGCGCGACGCCCGCGTGATGTCGTCGACCGGTTGCGGCTGGCTGTGCTGGCGCTGGACAGCGACAACGCGCAGCCCGTCGCCGACGTGGTGGCCGCCGCAGGCGACGCGCTGCGGCTCGGCGATCTCCCACTGAGCGAGCGGCTGGGCGCCGCGGTGCTCGAGCGCGATCCCGACCTGGATGCGCGGCTGACGTTGGCCCAGGCGCTGGCCTGGCAGGGCCGCGGCCGCGAGGCCGACGACGTGCTGGCCGCCGTCGACCCGGCCGGCTTGTCGGAGTCTGAGCTCATGGCGTGGGCGCTGCCCCGCGCGGCCAACCAGTTCTGGATGCTGTCCGAGCCGGAGCGTGCGACGGCCTTTCTGCGGACCACCCGCAACCGGGTGTCCTCAGCTGCAGCACAGACCACCGTCGATGCGCTGTCTGCCACTTTCGCGATGAACGCGGGCCAACCGGGCCGGGCGATGGAGCTCGCGGAGGCGGTGCTGGCCTCGCCGGACGCCGACGACACCGCCGTCGGCTGGTCCGCGGCGGCGGCAGCGCTGAGCTGCGCGCGGATGGGCAAGTTCGCCGACGTCGACGCGCTGGCCGAGCGGGCGACGGAGGCGCAGCATCCGGGGCTGCTCCGATTCACCAGCGGGTTCGGCCAGACGACCGCGCTGCTGATGGCAGGCGAGTTGGACCGGGCGCAGGAGCTGGCACAGCAGCTGACCGACTACGCGCAGATGCAGCAGCCGGGCCGCGCGATCGGTGAGGTGTTGGTGGCCGACGTGCTGATCGCCCGCGGTGAGTTGGCCGGTGCGGCGAAGTTGTTGCGCGGGGCGGCCGAGGCGCTGGCCTTGACCGGGTATTCGTGGGGTCCGCTGGCGTGGATGCTGCTGGCCCAGGCGCTGGGTCAGCTGGACGACACGGCGGAGGCGTCAAAGATCTTGTCGCGCGCCGACTCTCGGCACGGGTTGAAGTCGATGCTGTTCGCCCCCGAGCTGCTGCTGGCCCGGGCTTGGACGACGGCGGCGCGACGTGACCCGGTGGGGGCGCGGTCGGCGGCTCGCGACGCGGCCAGGGCGGCCGAGCGCGGCGGCCAGTCGGCCATCGCGCTGCGTGCCTTCCACGATGCGGTGCGGCTCGGCGACACCCGCTCCGTCGACGGGCTGGCCCGGCTGACGGCGGATGTCGACTGCGTGTTCGGCAGGCTGGCGTTGCAACACGTTCGCGCCCTTGTTGCAGGCGACGCAAGGGGTTTGGACGAGGCGGCGGCGGCGTTCGCAGACATCGGCATGATGGGCGCGGCCGCCGACGCGTCGGCGCAGGCGAATGGGCTGAGGGGCTAGCCAGTCGCCGCCGACGCGTCGGCGGTAGTCGCGCCCACATCCTTCTTGGGCTTGAGCGAGTTCACCGCGTCCTTGATCGCCGTCGTCACGGCCTTGATCGACTGGGTCACGCCGGAGAGTGCTGATTTAACGGGAGTGCCGGCGTTCGGTTGCGACGAATTCGTCCCCAACGTTCCGGTCTGACCGGGCACGGCGAACAACGGCGGCCTGTTCACGTTGAACCGGTTGGTCGAACCGGATTCGACCACGGGCGGCGGTGGCGGCTCTTGCGGCGGTGGAACCAACTGGGGCGCTGGGCCATTCACGTTGGCCGCGGTCAGCATCATCGGCGTGTCGTTCGTGGTCGGGGTCTTGGTGACCTGCTGCCCGCCGATCCCGTACGCGCCCTGCCCTGTCGAGCCCGGGCCAATGTCCGGCCTCGTGGTGTTCAGCACCCGGCCGGCGCCGATGTCCTGCAACCCGTTATCCAGTCCCGTCCCGATCGCCAAAGGAATGTTGCTGACGAACGTGGCCGGGTTGGGGAAGTAAAGGAAGTTGGCCGTCGTCGGCTGGCCGGGACTGATCGTCCGGTCGTAGCCCGCCTCGACCATCATGCGCACCAGCGGGTCGAGCATATCGGCGGCGATCGGGCCGACGACAGGAATCATCTGCACCGGCATGAGCAGCGGGACAGGGTAGGTCGGGATCAGGTAGTACGCGGTATCCCCGTACTTATCCTGAAGCACCGCTGAGTTCGGGTCGAGGTTGGCGTAGTTGAGGTGCACGTAGAACAACGCCATCGCGGAGTTCGCGGACGCTATCAAGTTCCCCGGGTTCGTGGGTAGGTCGGCGATGGGGTCGTATTGGCCTGCTATGTCGACGGTGGTGATCTCGCCGGGACCCGCCCCTGCGGTCTCGGTCGGGGTGGCGCCGGTGGTCGTCATGTCCAGTCCCGGTATGTAGATGCCGGGGAATCGTGCCATGGCACCGCCGTTGGGCCGGTCCCCGTTCCCCAGAAGCACGAAAGTCGGATGGTCGCTGCCAGTCAGCAGACCCTGATTGTCTACGTTCCACTGTTTCTTGAATTCGCTGGCGGTGACTGCACCCTGCGAGTATCCGAAGATGACCGCATTTGGATCAGTTGCCGTGATCGTCTGCAGATCAGTCACTCCCTCACGGACCGACTGGTCCCACGACGGGGAAGTCCAGCCGCCCGGCGAGAACGGACGCCAACTGGCCGGGTAGTTCACGACATTGACCGGCCCTGTAACCGGCGGAACAACTCCGTAGCCACCGCCGTACTGCAGCGCCAAGGCTTGGATCGATGGGTCGCTCTCGATGTTGAAGACCGGCACCTGGGCGCCCTTCAGGGCCCATGACCCCATCAGCCGCACCGCTGCCGACATCGTCGAGAACGTCCCGGACGCGCCTATCACGACAACGCTGAAAATCGCGACTAGCACTACGACGATCGTGCGGACTGTCTTTCGCATTTCTGCCTCTCCCCAACGAGAAACGGTGCTGATGTGCATCTGCCACCCCAGTTCACCGCTTCGCGGTCCGCAAACGATTATGCACTTCTGAGCGCGATTTTGCAGCAAATTCGACGTGTCTCTCGGACAAACATTGGCGGCGACACCTGAAATAGATCTATCAGCTTATTATGAAGACATTCCGCGAGCGAGCCTGGTCGCCACAGGCAAATTTCTCAGCAAAGATTAAATTCGAAAAAGCCACTGATTTCAGCAATCAGCTACCAGGGCCAAGCGACTGGCTCGTCGAGGTGTGCGCACTGCTGAGCGCCTATCGCGGTTACCTCATCTACCTTCAGTCGTTGGCAAGCAATTCGGCGTTGAGGTCGATGCCCTTGCCCTGCCAGGGCAGGGCCTCGATGGCGCCGGATACCGAATTGCGGTGCAGGTGAAGATTGTTCGTGCCCGCCATGGTGCACGCGGGCACCGTCGTGCCGTCCCCTCGCGTCACCAGGGTGTCCGGCGCGACGTGCAGGCCCGGCTCGACGACGCAGTCGTCGCCGAGGGAAATCTCCAGTTCGGCATTGGCTCCGACAAGGCAGCGTTTGCCGACGCTGATCGTGGCCCCTCCAGTGCCGCCACCGATATCGGTGCCGTCTCCCACAACGACGCCCGCGGCGACTTGACCTTCGATAATGGCACTGCCCAAGGTGCCGGCGTCATAGTCCACGAAGCCCTCGGGCATCACAATGGTCCCCGGCGCAAGGTATGCGCCCAGCTGGACGCGAGCGCCATCGGCGATGCGCACACCCGTTGGGATCACGTAGTCGACCATCCGCGGAATCTTGCCGACTCCGTGGACGGTGAACGGTCCACGTGCCCGCAGGCGCGGATGAACACTTGGGAAGTCCTCGACAGCCACCGGGCCGTGATTCGTCCACACCACGTCGGTGAGTAGCTCCTCCACCCCATCGAGATTCGCGTCATGCGGGCGAATCATGCGGTGCGACAACAGGTGTAGACGCAAATACACGTCGTAGGCGTCCACCGGAGGCTCGGCGAGATTCGCGACAGTAGTCCGGATCGCGACGACTTCGGCCTCACACCCGCCGATTCCGGTCAATTGCCGCAAGCACATTGGGACCGCGTCCGGTGCGAGCCGCTCGCTGGCAGTGTGAGAGTGGCTGCCCAGCTCCGGTTCCGGATACCACACGTCAAGCACGGCACCGCGCGGGCTCAGCGTCGCCAAGCCCGTCGCGGCTGCCCCTCTGGTAAGCACCGCCCCACCCGGCACGTCGTGTGCCGGGTGAAGCGGTGCCTCAGCGTGCGTAGACATCGGTGCTACTTGAGGTTCATTTCCTCGTACACCTTCCAGACCTCCATCGGGTCCGGGTTCTCGTTGTCCTCGCCGCGACCGTAGAACAGTCGGTCGTCCTCCTCGACGGGGATGCCCCAGAACTTGTACTTGAACTTGACGCCACGTTCGATCGTGACCCAGCGCACCAGGCGCGCCAGCGGGAACATGCCGTCGTGGGCAAAGCCCGGTCGAGGCCGCCCAGCCCGGCCCACCTCGGTGATGCGGGCAACGCCGCGGAACGCGAGTTCGTCGGCAAGTTCCATTGCCCGCTCCGGCGGATGGATGGCGATCGTCTGAGTGTGCTTGTCAGTCCAAGGCAACGCCTCACTCAGGTCCTTCACCGGGTGGATGAACATCGTCCGGCTCAGAGGATGAGACGCGATGCGGCATGGCCCATCGGTGACAATGATGGTCCAGTCCGTGCCGCCGTCCTCCGGTGTGATGACCTCCCAGCCGCGGAAGGCGCACTCCCGGCGCGTTCGCGCAACCGCCGCCTTCTCGTCTGTCGTAGCCGGCGTCTTCGGCATGCGCTTCAGGTTGATGTCCAACCATCTGCTCAGCGCCTCGGCGTACTCGGTCGTATCGGCTTCACAGAACGTCTCCTGCGGGCTGAAGCAGGCCACCTGGTCGTAGATGCTCATGTCGTAGGCGGCCTTCATGGCGACGTAGTCGAGATCGGCCGAGTCCTTGCCGATCAGATGCAGGCTGCGCTTCGGGCCGAATTCCACGAACTCGGTTCCATAGCGGATCCGGCGCTTGATCGGCTCGATCGACGCCTCGTGGCCCCAGGCGCATACCACGTCAGACATGTCCAGAATCTCGTCCTCGATCGTTGAGCCCGGCTCCCAATAGGCGACGGTCAAGGACTTCGTGATCGGATGATCAGGCGCGATTCCGACGAAGCTCAGCGCGAACAGCAAGCTGGTCACCGCGTCCCGCTTCGGCAGCTTGGCGATGGTCATGTTCTTGGTCATCACACTGCGGACAATTGAGAACAGCCCGGCCATCGGGATGTTGCCGACCATGATGTGCGTGACTTTGCCGCGCGGCTCGGCGTGCAGGTAAACGGTTTTGCGCGGCAACCATTCGTCGAGCAGGTAGGGATCGCCGATCTCGCTCTCGAGCATGTCGTAGACCTTGATGCGCCGCAATGCGGTGGACAGCAGCCCGAGGTCGTAGTAGATGCTCGGACCGACGTATCCGGCGGTCTCCTTGATCGTCTCGGTCACCAGCTTGCGGAACTCGAAGTCCTCGTCGATCCACTTCTTGCACAGATCGTTCAAGAAGATCGCGACGTCGTCGATCGACAATGCGGCAATGTCGCGGTTGTCGGCCTCCCGGATACGGGCGACATCAGCGGCGTCCAGCCGCGGGATGCGCACCTCCATGTCGTCGCCATAGCTCAACGTGATCGTGTTCTCCGGGGTCGGCATCTTCACCTCCCCGCAAACCACAATCGGAAGTTCGAGAACCTTCCCTGAGGGTTCGTCACGGATCGTGAACCCCTGCTCTGTGACGGTGCGTTCCAGTTGATCGGTCATTAAACTGCCCCTCCATCTAGCGATTTTTCTTGCCGGTGTTTTTCCACGACGTCGTTGAATGACGGCGAGATCACTTGTTCGACAGCCAGATCCGCACCGCTGAGCTCGCGCGCAACTACGGCGGTCGCCAGTGAAAATGCGGTGCGTGCGGCCACCGGGTTGTACTCGAGCTTGTGGGATGCTTCAGGCAGGATGTAAAGCTGCCGCGGCGCGGTGTCGGAATCCTCACCGAACACCGTCTCCGCTTCCTCCAGGTTGGTCCACGCATCGTCTTCTGCGAACACATGCGTGATCGGGAATCGACATTGCGCCACATCGTGTTTCGTCGATTCGAGCGAATGCAGATCATGCTCGATCGCGTCCATGACGATCTGCCCGCCGATGTGGTATCCGAGTACCTCTCGGGGGTGTGGAACGCTTCCGGAAAGGCCTTCAGCGACGACGTCCTCGCCGACCACACAGTTCAGCGTGTCCTGCAAGTTCACCACACCGACCAACGACACCAGCGCGGCGACATCGGACCGCTGCTGCAGTGCGCGGAATGCGATTCGGGCGCCCATGCTCACGCTGATGACACCGACCGGTCCCTGCACTCCCCAATCCGCGAGTGCGCCCATCACAGCGCGAAGATCGTCTGCGGCCGTAGACAGCTTGTAGTCGTAAACATCGCCCTCACTGGCCCCTACGTGGTTCGTGTAGTCGAAGCGCAGGCAGCGAAAGCCATTGCGGGTCATAAAGAGTGACAGCGGCCCGAAATGGCGCATCGATAGCGCATAGCTGGGAGCAACGATGACAAGGGGTGCGTCCTGGTCTCCGGAATCCGGAACTTCCAGAAGGCATCTGATCGATCGGCCTTCCGAGTTCTGCGTATCGAGAAACGTGCCAAGCGATTCAAAGGTGGTCATGACAGGTCCTCCTCTGCGACCTCGGTTTCGGCATCCATGGCGCGAGCGCAGCCACGGTCGTCGGCTGCGGTCACGCGCCGCATGAAACTCATCGTCGGTCCCGCGCGTCCGCACTCACATCCACTCGGGTCGACGACACCGAAGTCGTCGGAGATGACGAAGCCGGGGTAGCCAGTTGGCAGGGCGTCCCAGTACGCGAGCACACCCATCTCGCCCGCAGGCACTGGCTCTTGGGTTTCCGGGTCGAGCGCCTCGACGATCAGCCATGGCGGAATGTGCTTGTGTGCGGCCTCGCACTCGAACACCACCGTATTGAGTTCGACCATGTTGTAGGCATCGCGCACGGCGGTGCCCGTCGAGCCCGAGTTGCCTTGTGCACCAGGCCCTGAACTCCGCGCTATCGACCTCTTCGTCGGTATGTGTCTTCCAGCCCCCGCCGGTTACCAGCAGACCGCGGCGCGCACCCAGATCCAGCGTGATGCCTTGATCGGTCAGATATTGCAGCAGGTACGCGACAAAGATCGGCGGTCCCACGATGATCGGCTGGATCTCCTCGTCCAATGCCATCAGGTCGTCGGCCACCTTGCGCGGATCGAACACGCCGTCGTGGACGTAGTGCGTTGCCGGCCGCAGCAGGCTGATCAGGCTCATGACGTAGGGGAACCAGACGTCGCCTGCCGCATCGGTGTCCGGGCCCAGGTTGAATACCTGCGCCCGCACACGCAGATCCAGCAGCTGCTCAGCAGACAACCGGATGGAGCCGACGAACCGTTCGAGGCTGGTGTTGTCGCGATTGACCCTGCTGATGACGCCCTGCGTGCCACTGCTGCGGCACACCTTCGCGACCGCGTCCTCGTCCACACTGCGGATGATCTGCTCTTTGAACATCGACGCAGGGATCAACGGAACCCGCGCGATGTCTTCCGGCAACGTCAGCGTCTCCGGGCTAACACCCTCCAGGGCGCAATACCTCTGATAGACGCGGCAGTTGGTGTAGTGGAACCGGAACGCTTCGGCGAACACCAGCGACTGGAACATGCGTGTTCTCGCCTCGTCCCACCGGTAGGGATCGTCCTCGCCATAGAGGACGGTCTCGACCGGCGCCTGCGCGCCGATGTAGGCCCGTGGGCGGTGAACACGCGTCAAGCGTGGCGCAATGATCGTGTCGGATTCGTCGACGTATGTCACACCCGGCTCCCCTGTTAGCTGAGTTAAGAATGTTTGGTTGTCTCGAGGACGCACCCACCTGGGCATTTCCTTCGAAACTGACGTCAGTGTCAGCGCTGTATTAGCAGAGTACGGCTAACTCGGCGGATTCGCAGGCGAATCGACACACAATTTCGTTTGAGTTTGCAGAGATCGCCAACATCACCGCGATGACATTTGCTGTTGTGCCTCAAAATCCTTAATGCTCCGTTAATCGCTCGGTAACACGGACGCCTGGGAACTCACCGCCGGCGTGGTCACGGGGTCTGACGTGCCCACTGTCACCTCGGCACCTATCGGCTCGGCCGGGGCATCGCTCTCCCGTTGAGGTCGCCGCCGGTGCCGAGGTTTCGGCCGGCGCGCAGCGAACGGCATCCACCAGTTGGCAGGGCCCATGAGGGTGACCAAGGCAGGAACAAGAAGCATCCGGACGATGCTGGCATCGAGAATGATGGCAAACGCCATGCCGATCCCGGCGATCTTCATCAGTGCCACTTGAGACAGGCCGGCTGCGCCTGTGACGATGACCAGCAGCGAGGCGGCTGCGGTGATCACCCGACCGGTGGAAGCCAGCCCTTCGCGCACCGATTCGACGGTGTCGGCACCGTTTTCGTGTGCTTCCACCATCCGGGCGACGAGGAAGACTTCGTAGTCGGTGGACAGGCCGAAGATCACCGCAATGACCATGACGATCGCTGCCGCCGGGAGCGGCCGTGGGTCGACGCCGAGGAACCCCGTGCCGTGGCCGTCGACGAATATCCAGGTGAGCACGCCGAGAGTGGCGGTGAGGCTGAGGCCCGCCATGACGACGGCCTTGATCGGGAGCACGATCGAGCGGAACGCGATCAGCATCAGGACCAACGTCGCGGCGATCATGATCGCGAGCATGATCGGCAGGCCGTCAAGGACAGCGGTGTTGCTGTCGGCACGGACCGCGTTCTCGCCGCCGACCAACACAGTCGTGCCCGGAGGGGGCGGTAGCGCGCGCAACCCTTCGACCGAGTGGCGGGCTTCGTTGGAGAAGTCGTCGCTCGACAACACCGCGTGCAGAATCGTCATGTCGTCGCCGGAGGCCAGCGGATCCACCCGCGTGACACCCTCGGCCGACCGCGCCCCCGCCGCGAACTGGGCGACGGCGATCTCTGACGGCGGTCCGCTATCGCCCTTGATCACGACCGTCGCGCCGTTGTTGACGAGCGGAAACTCGGCGGTGATCATCTCCTGCGTGACCCGCACGGTATTGCTCTTCGGCAGATCGTGAATGTCGAGGCCGCCGAAGGTGATATTGCGGATCGGTGAGCTGATCAGCGCCAGCCCGATCACGATCGGCACGGCAACGAGGACGGGTCGTTGTGTCACCTTGGTGGCGATCGCGGACCAGAACTTGTAGGCGCGGGCCTCACCGCGTTGGGCGGCTCCGTGGCGCCACGGCAGCGCATTGACCCGGTGGCCGAGGATCGTCAGCAGCGCCGGCACCGCCGCCAAGGACAAGAAGGCAGCGATGCCGACGGCGGCGATAGCACCGAAGCCCACGGAACGAACCATCGACAGCCGAAACACCGACATCCCTGCGAGCCCGACGGCGAGCAGCAGGGCCGAGAAGAGCACGGTTCGTCCTGCGGTGGCGATTGTGCGGCGCGCGGCGTCGACCGGCTCCAAGCCGTGACGAAGTTCCTCCCTGAATCGGGACACCGTCAACAAGCCGTAGTCGATGGCCATCCCGAGGCCAAGAATCGAGGCGGTGTTGAGGGCGAAGGCGCTCACGTCGGTCAGCATCGACAGCGCATGAAGCGCCCCCAACGACCCGAAGACCGCCAAGCCGCCAACACACACCGGAATGGCCGCGGCGACGAACCCACCGAAGATGAGCACCAGCAGTGCCAAGGTCATCGGGATCGCGATCGACTCGGCGAGCGCCAGGTCGTGCTTGGATTCGGAGTTGTATGCGCCGGTCGTGGCGCTCTGTCCGGAGAATTCGGTCTGCACTCCCGGCACCTGCAGGCCGGGGCTGACGTCGTTGAACGTCTTCAACCGCGTGCTGTCATCCCCATTGAGGGTGAAGACGGCGAGTCCTTTGCGGTGATCGGGTGACACCAGCCGGAGGCCCTGTTGGGGCGGGGACGTCCAATATGAGTCGATCGGCTTCGCCAACACCGACTTGTCCACTGCGGCAAGGCGATCCACGACCTGCCCACGGATGTCCTCAACGGTCTTGCCCTCGGGGGCGGTGTACGCGACGACGATGTCAGGGGTTCGACGTCCCAGGTGTTCGTCGACCAATCGGTCGGCTTGAGCCGACTCGCTCGTCGGATCCGCATATCCGGCCAGGTTGAGCCGATCGAAGACACCCAACCCCCACAGCCCCGACGCCAGCACCGCGCCCACCGTCACCAGGACGACGAGCAGCGGCCTAGACGTGACTAGCCGTGCCCACCGGTCCATCGCGCAGCCCCTCCTGTTGCCCCCTGATCACTGACCGCACTCCCACTCCTCGATGGTGCCGAACACGGATGGGATCCGAGCCACCGAGCGAACGACGGGGAAGGTGTCGCGCATCGCGGCCTCGAAGCTCCCGTCGTGATTACTCCGCTTCCCGCCGAGAGGATCGGACAACGCCGACAGCTTCGACAGGATCAACTGGCCGGGCCCGTGGTGGTGGCCGGTGAAGTCCGCAACCACGAACTTTCCGTCCTTGGCCAGCAGGTCACGGATCCGAGCGAACACTTCCTGCTTGGCCTCGAGGTTCAGATGATGCAGCACCAGCGTGCTGTACACCCTGTCGTAGATGCCCTCGAGCGGGCACGTCGTGAAGTCGCCGAGCACGAAGTCGATATTCACTCCGGCCTGCCCGGCGCGGCTCTTTGCGACCTTCATGATGTCGCTATTGCCGTCCACCGCAGTGATGTCGACATCCGGATGGTCACGTTTGATCTGAATCGCGAGACGCCCTGAACCGCACCCGAGTTCGAGCAGACGCATGCCCGGCTTCAGGTCGAGTGCGTCGACCACAGTCGCCCGCATCTTGTTGCCCGCCGGCCACCGTGCGGTCAGCGGGTCGTAAGCCCCGGTGAACCAGGACGGGCCCAACGGCTGAATGATCGAATTCTTCGCCACGTGATTCGCCTACCCCTCTGGCGCCGCTACCTAACGACGCGCGTGACAGCAAGCTAACACCGCGCCGCGTCGCTGTCCGCCGTTTTGACCCGAAATTTTACCTAATGGCAAATTAGCTGACGGGCAGCATTCGCGATTTTTCAGGCGGCCAGCCGGACAGAACGATCCAATCGGATCCCTGGGAGAAACCTGTTGTCGTGGCTAACCAGGATGAACGCACCTCGGTAGGCGTCCAGCGCCGACTCCAGCTGCCCGACGCTGACGAGATCGAGGTTGTTGGTCGGCTCGTCCAGCAGCAGCAGCTGCGGCGCAGGTTCGGCGTAGAGCACACACGCGAGCGTGGCGCGCAGCCTCTCGCCGCCTGACAACGCCGCCACCGGCAGATGAATACTGTTGCCCCGGAACAGGAATTGTGCCAGCAGATGCATGCGTCGTGTCACCGACAGGCTCGGTGCGGACGCTGTCAGGTTCTCCATCACGGTCCGGTGCGGATCGAGCAGGTCAAGCCGCTGCGAGAGATAGGCCACCCGCCCGTCGGCGCGCTGAATCGTCCCCGCATCCGGTTCGAGTTCCCCGGAGATGATGCGCAGCAACGTCGACTTACCTGCGCCGTTCGGTCCAGCCAGCGCGATGCGCTCAGGCCCGCGGACAGCGAGATCGAGGTCGTCGAACAATTCGCGGCCGTCGCGGCTCATCTCTAATCCGGTGCCCGCAAATAGTATTCGCCCGGCAGGGACCTCGGTGTCGGGCAGGTCCAGCACGATTGTCGGGTCGTCGCGCAGCGTGCGCTCGGCGTCGCCGAGCCGGGACCTGGCATCGTCGACCCTTGCGGCGTTCACCCCGTCGATGCGCCCGGCGGACTCCTGGGCCCTGCGCTTCATCGCGCCCACGATGATCTTCGGCAGACCGGCGTCCTTCACGTTGCGCGCCGCGGTGCTCGACCGCCGGGCGGCGCGTTCGCGTGCCTGCTGCATCTGGCGTTTCTCACGCTTGAGCTGTTGCTCGGCATTGCGGACGGCGTCTTGAGCGACGCGCTGCGCTTCGTTCACCGCATCCTCGTACGAGGTGAAATTGCCTCCGTAGAAGGCGATTTCGCCGCGATGCAGTTCGGCGATGCGGTCCATCCGGTCCAGCAGCATTCTGTCGTGGCTGACCACAAGCAGGCATCCCTTGTAGTCATCGAGCACGCGGTGGAGCTTGGCGCGCGCATCGGCGTCGAGGTTGTTGGTCGGTTCGTCGAGCAGCAGCACATCGGGGCGCTTCAGCAGTTCGGCGGCCAGGCCGAGCGAGACGGCCTCGCCACCGCTCAGCGAACCCAAATCGCGGTCCAGCGCAATGTGCCCGAGGCCGAGCCGGTCGAGTTGGGCGGTGGTGCGTTCCTCGATGTCCCACTCGTCGCCGATGGCGGCGAACACCGCGTCGCCGGCGTCGCCTGCAGCCAAGGCATTCAGCGCGCCGAGGACCCGAGCGACACCGAGCACGTCGGCCACGGCTCGTTCGGCGACGAACGGCAGGGTCTGCGGTACATAGCCGATCGTCCCCTCGACGGTCACCGCGCCCGCAGACGGCCGGTATTCGCCTGCAATCAGCTTCAGCAGCGTGCTCTTGCCAGCGCCGTTGGGCGCGACCAGGCCGGTGTGACCGTCGCCGACGGAGAAGGACAGCCCGTCGAACAGCGGGGTGTCGCCGGGCCAGGAGAACGACAGATTCGAACAGACAATGGACGTAGCAGACATGCGAGAGGTCTCTCGTGATTGCACGGAAGGGGACGACGGACTCGATCCGGGCAGTCACCCGGAGACGTCGTCAACTCACATGCATACAGCTTATGCAGCGGGTCAACCGGTTAAATAGCGCCGCAGCATGTCGGTCGCCGCGGTGATCTGGGCGACCTCGATCCGCTCGTCGGCGCGGTGCGCGAGGTTGGGGTCGCCGGGGCCGAAGTTCACGGCAGGCACCCCCAGCGCAGCGAATCGGGCCACATCGGTCCAGCCGAGTTTCGCGCGCACCTGGCCGCCCGCGGCGTCGACCAGTGCGGCGGCGGCGGGTTTGGTCAGCCCGGGCAGCGCGCCCGGGGCCGCATCGGTCCGCTCGATGTGTACATCGAGGCCGCCGAGCACCTCGCGTACGTGTTGATCGGCCTGCTCGATGCTGCGGTCGGGCGCGAACCGGAGGTTGACGGTGACCGACGCCGCGTCGGGGATGACGTTGCCTGCGATGCCGCCGTCGATGCGCACCGCCGACAGCCCCTCCCGGTAGGTGCACCCGTCGATGTCTACGCTGCGGGCGTCGTAAGCCGTCAGCCGGTCGAGCACCGCGCCCAACTTGTGAATGGCGTTGTCACCCAGCCATGACCGCGCCGAGTGCGCGCGGGTGCCGTTGGCCGTGACGACGAGGCGGATGGTGCCCTGACAGCCCGCCTCGATGAGTCCCCCAGACGGCTCACCCAGGATGGCGACGTCGGCGTGCAGCCAGTCGGGCAGTTCGCGTTCGATGCGGCCCAAACTGTTCGCGGAGGCTTCGATCTCCTCGCAGTCGTACATGACGAGGGTGATGTCGTGGGCGGGCTTGTCGACGGTGGCCGCCAGGTGAAGGAACACCGCGTCGCCGGCCTTCATGTCGGATGTTCCGCAGCCGTGCAGCTCGCCGTCGCGCAGGCGGCTGGGCAGGTTGTCGGCGGCCGGGACGGTGTCGAGGTGGCCGGCCAGGATGACCCGCGACGGCAGTCCGTGGTGGGTGCGGGCCAGCACGGTGTTGCCGTTGCGCACGATTTCGAAGCCCGTGGTCTGCTCGCGCAGCGCGGTCTCGACTTCGTCGGCGATGCGCGCCTCGTTCCGCGACTCGCTGGGGATGTCCACCAGCGCCGCGGTCAGTGCGATCGGGTCGCCGTGCAGATCCAGGCTCACAACGCTAGAGGCTAGTCTTAGCGGCGTGACGTCAGCTTCAGGCACCGGTTTGGCGACGATTGCCGCCGACGGATCCGTCCTGGACACGTGGTTTCCCGAGCCGCAGTTGGGCGGGAATGGCCCGTCGGGCACCGTCCGGCTGTCTGCAGCCGAGGTTCCCCCGGCACTGGCCACGATGGTCGGCCGCGACGATGACCGCGGCACCGAGACCGTTGCCGTGCGCACGGTGATCGAGTCGCTCGATGACCAGGCCATCGATGCTCACGACGCCTACCTCCGGCTGCACTTGCTGTCGCACCGGCTGGTGGTGCCGCACGGCTTGAATGCCGACGGCTTCTTCGGCGTGCTGACGAACGTGGTGTGGACCAACCACGGCCCGTGCGCGGTCGCGGGGTTCGAGTTGGTGAGGGCCAAGCTCCGCCGTCTCGGGCCGGTGAATGTCTATGGAGTCGACAAGTTCCCGCGGATGGTCGACTACGTGATACCGGCGGGCGTACGGGTCGCCGACGCCGACCGGGTGCGACTGGGCGCCCACCTGGCTTCCGGCACCACGGTCATGCATGAAGGCTTCGTCAACTACAACGCGGGGACACTGGGCGCGTCGATGATCGAGGGCCGGATCTCGGCGGGCGTGGTGGTCGGTGACGGCACGGACATCGGTGGCGGGGCGTCGATCATGGGGACGCTGTCGGGCGGGGGCAAAGAGGTGATCTCGGTCGGCAAGAGGTGTCTGCTGGGCGCGAATTCCGGGTTGGGCATATCGCTCGGCGACGACTGTGTCGTCGAGGCCGGGCTCTACATCACGGCAGGCACCAAGGTCACGATGCCCGACGGTGAGGCGATCAAGGCCCAAGACCTGTCCGGCGGAAACAACCTGTTGTTCCGCCGCAACTCGGTTACCGGGGCGGTCGAGGTATCGGCCCGCGACGGCCAGGGCATCGCGCTGAACGAGGCGCTGCACGCCAACTAGCACTCAACAACATTGAGCGCGAGGCCGCCGCGTGCCGTTTCCTTGTACTTGTCCTTCATGTCGGCACCGGTCTCCCGCATGGTCTTGACCGCCTTGTCCAGCGACACCTGATGGATGCCGTCACCGCTGAGCGCGATCCGCGCGGCGTTGATCGCCTTCACCGCGCCGACGGCGTTGCGTTCGATGCACGGGATCTGCACCAGGCCCCCGACCGGGTCACAGGTCAGCCCGAGGTTGTGTTCGATGCCGATCTCCGCGGCGTTCTCGACCTGCCAGGGTGTTCCGCCGAGCAGTTCGGTGAGCCCGGCGGCCGCCATCGAGCAGGCCGAACCGACCTCGCCCTGGCAGCCCACCTCCGCGCCGCTGATGGAGGCGTTTTCCTTGATGATGCTGCCGATGCCGGCCGCCACGAGCAGAAACCGCACCGTGCAGTCGTCGTCGGCGCCGTTCACGAAATCGTGGTAGTAGCGAAGCACGGCCGGAATGATGCCCGCGGCGCCGTTGGTCGGTGCGGTGACCACGCGCCCGCCTGCGGCGTTCTGTTCGTTGACCGCAATGGCGTAGAGGTTGACGCGGTCCATCGCGATCAGTGGGTCACTGGAATGCGTTGTGCCGGAAAGCTTCCCGGCCAGTTGGTGGGCGCGGCGGCGCACCTTCAGTCCGCCGGGTAGCACGCCTGTGGCGGCGATCCCCGCCTGGATGCATTCGCCCATCACCGCCCAGATACGCAGCAGCCCGGCGCGGACGTGTTCCTCGGTGTGCCAAGTCATTTCGTTGGCCATGACGATGTCGCTGATCCGTAGGCCGGTTTCGGTGGCGTGGGACAGCAGTTCGTCGCCGGTGCGGAACGGGTACCGCACGGCCGTCTGGTCGGCGACCACGACGGGGTCGTCGCCATCGGACACCTGGGTGTCGTCGACGACGAAGCCGCCGCCGATCGAGTAGAACGTGCGCTCTGACAGCACCGCCCCGTCACGGTCGAAGGCCCGAAAAACCATGGCGTTGGAATGGAATCGGGCCGTCTTGGTGGTGTGCAGGACGATGTCGTCGGCCAGGTTGAAGGTGATCGGATGCTCGCCCAGCAGCGACAGCTGACCCGTGTCGGTGATGGTGGCGATTCGTTCGGGAGTGCGTTCGGGATCGACGGCGTCCGGCCGCTCCCCCATCAGCCCGAGCGCGACGGCCGGGATGCTGCCGTGGCCCTTGCCGGTGGCGCCGAGGGAGCCGAACAATTCGACGGTGACCCGCTCGGTCGAGGTGAGCAGGCCGTCCTGCGCCAGTCCGCGGGCGAACCGATCGGCGGCGATCATCGGGCCGACGGTGTGTGAACTCGACGGTCCGATGCCGATCTTGAACAGATCGAAGACGCTGAGCGCCATGGCTAAGGACGAATCATTGCGTTGGTTGGATCATAGATCGGCCGCAGCGATACCGATATCGGGTACAGCCGGCCGCCGACGTTCACCTGATAGCTGGCCGCCTTCACCCAGTCGGCGTTGACGACGGAGTTGTCGGCCGCGCGAACGTAGGCCAGACCGACGCAGGCGCCGACTGTTTCACCCCACGACGCCGAGGTCACCTGACCTGCGACCGCGCCGTCGCGAAGCACCAACTCGCCACCCCACAACATGGCGTCGGGATCGTCGACGCTGAACCCGACGAGTTTGCGGCGTGCGCCCTCGGCTTTGGCCTTCTCGACGGCTTCACGACCAAGGAACGCGATGTCGGTCTTGAGTTTGCACGCAAACAACAGGCCGGCTTCGACGGGGTTCTCGCTGGGCGTCAGCTCACGCCCGAACGCACGGTAGCCCTTCTCCAGGCGCATCGACTCGATCGTGTAGTAACCGCCGCGGCCGATACCGAACTGTCGGCCGGCCTCCATCAGGTCCTGGTACACGCCCACCGCGAATTCCGCCGGCACGTAGAGCTCCCACCCCAATTCGCCGACGTAGGTGATCCGCGTCGCCCGGACAGTCGCATACCCCAGCGAGATCTGTTGGCTGGTGCCGAAGGGAAATGCCGTGTCCGACAGCTCGGTTTCGGTCAGCGTGGCCAACAGGTCACGCGAATTCGGTCCCATCACACCGAATACGGCGTACGCCGACGTCACATCCACCAGCGACGCGCGTGCACCCGTAGGGAGGTTTCTGCGAATGTGGTCCCGGTCGCGTTCGGTGGTGGCAGCGCTGCTGACGATGAAGAACTCGTCGGCTCCAGCTGCGGGTGACGGTGACGTCGGATTCGTAGGTGCCACGTTCGTTCAGCATGCCGGTGTAGACCGCCCTGCCGACCTCCACGCCGACGTCAGCGGTGCACAGCCATTGCAGCGCCGACTCGGCGTCGGGTCCGACCATCAGATACTTGGAGAACGAGGTTTGGTCGAAAACGGTGACGGCGGTGCGGGTGGTGGTCTGTTCGGCCGCCGACCAGGGCAGCCAGTTCGGCTTGCCCCAGGTGTATTGGATCGTCGGATCGACGCCGTCGGGAGCGAAGAAGTTGGCGCGCTCCCAGCCCATCCTGCTGCCGAAGTTGGCGTTGGCGGCCTCGAGCAGATGATGGACCGGTGACCGGCGGAACGGCCGGGCCGTCTTCATTTCCCGGTTGGGCCAGGGGATTTCGTAGTGCAGGCCAAGAACCTCGGCAACCCGGTCATGCAGCCAGCGGGTGTTGCCGTTGAACGGCGCGAACCGGCGGATGTCGACGCCGGTGAGGTCGCTGGTGGGGGCGCCGTTGACGATCCACTCCGCCAACGCCCGGCCGGCGCCGCCCGCGGTCGCGATGCCCACCGAGTTGAATCCGGCGCCGACGAAGTAGTTGTCGAGTTCGGGCGCCTCGCCGAGGATGAACTGGTTGTCGGGGGTGAAGCTCTCCGGACCGTTGTAGAACTTCTTGATACCGGTCACCTCGAGCGCGGGGATACGCAGCAGGGCGTTGTTCATCAGGATCTCGAAGTGATCCCAATCCTCGTCCAGCAGTTGGAATTCGAACGGGTACGGGATGTCGTCGGGTGATACCCATGGCTTGGCCTCCGGCTCGAATCCACCGATGACGAGGCCGCCCACCTCTTCCTTGAAGTAGGTGTAGCCGTCGGGGTCGCGCAGGATCGGCAGGTCGGGGTGCACACCGTCGATGTGCTCGGTCACGACGTAGAAGTGCTCGGCCGAATGCAGCGGCACGTTGACGCCCGCCATCGCGCCGACCTGCTTGGCCCACTGCCCGGCGCAGTTGACGACGATCTCCGCCTCGACGTCGCCTGCGTCGGTGCGGACACCGGTGACCCGGCCGTCGTCGCTGAGAATGCCGGTGACTCTGGTTTTTTCGACCACCCGGGTGCCGCGCATGCGTGCGCCCTTGGCCAGCGCCATCGTCAGGTCGGTCGGGTTGGCCTTGCCGTCGGCGGGCAGCCAGATGGCCCCGACCAGGTCGTCGACCCTCATCACCGGGTAGTGCTCGAGCGCCTGCTCGGGGCGCAGCAGCTCGCATTCCATGTTGAACGCCGCCGCACTTGCGGCGGTGCGACGCAGTTGGACCATCCGGTCTTCGGTGCGGGCGACCGTCACGCCGCCGCACTGCTTGTAGCCGGCGGATAGTCCGGTCTCGGTTTCGAGTTCGGCGTAGAGCTGCGTGGAGTACTGCACCAGCCGCGTCGCGCTTTCCGAGGCCCGCAGCTGGCCGACCAGTCCGGCAGCATGCCAGGTGGTGCCGCTGGACAGCTGGCCCTGCTCGAGCAGCACTACGTCGGTGAGGCCGAGCTTGGTGAGGTGGTAGGCGACGCTGGTGCCGATGACGCCGCCGCCGATGATGACGGCCCGGGCGCGGTCGGGAAGCTCGGTGGCCATCAGTCGGTCGCCTGCACGTCGTCGAGCAGCCGGGCCAGGTTCGGTCCCTTGAACTCGGCCACCGCGGCCTCATAACGCTCCATCGCCCATTCCCAGAAGTCGAAATCGATTGCACTGGAACCATTTTGAATGCAGCCCCACAGCGTCCAGCCATACCTGCCCACCATCCCCTGCAGGTGGGCGCGCGCGGTCTTGTGACGCAGCGCCCGCCCGTAGTACGCCGTGACGAACTCGTCCAGCTGCTCGGTGGACAAGCCGCACTCGCACCACGTGTTGCCCAGCTCGAAACACGGGTCGTTGTTGCCGGAGTACTCGTAGTCGATCAACCACATCGTGTCGCCGTCTTCGATGAAGTTCCCCGCGAGCAAATCGTTGTTGCACGGGACGGTGGTCTGATCGGTCGCCGTCAGCACCCGGGCTATCTCGTTGAACGTCTCCGCGTGGTCGAGGTAGTCGGCCGGGAGCCGGAACCCGTTGTCCGTCACCGTTTTCAAGTAGGCCGGCTGTCTCTCGAACATGTCGAAGCGGCCCTTGAATCGCGGGCCGGAGTGCAGCGCCCGGATCGCGGCGGCAGCCTTGAGCCAGGATGCCGGGCCGTTGGAAGTCGTCGTTGCACAGGGTCTTTCCCTCGAGGTAGCTCAACAGCAGGATCCCGAGGTCGGGCCGATAGTCGATCACTCGTGCCCCGACGCCTGCTTCCTCGGCGGCCTTGGTGTTGTGGTATTCGCGGTCACGGTCGATGCCCAACATGTTGGTTGCGGTGTCGATGCAGCGGGCGACATACACCGCGTCCGGAGTGGTGATCTTGACGTTTCGGTTGGTCAGGCCGCCCGACAGCTCCTGAAGCTCCCGCGGCCGTCCGGCCAGCACGGGGATCTCCTCGAACAGCTCCTCGAGCCGGGCGTCGGTGGGCGGTGACGACATCAACTCACTCTAAGTCCCGGCGAGCGTGCGCGTCTGCGGCTCGACACGCCGCTTTTGCACAGCAGTTTGCGCACCCTCGCGGTACGAAATCAGTCGTCGGCGGCGAGGATGCAGAACTCGTTGCCCTCGGGATCGGCCAGCACTACCCAGCTCTCGTCGCCGGTCTGGCCGATGTCGACGTGTTGTGCGCCCAGCCCGATCACCCGCTCGACCTCGGCCTGCTGGTCGTCGGGCCTGAAGTCCAGGTGGATCCGGTTCTTGACCACCTTCTCGTCGGACACCGCGATGAAGATCCAGTTGGGGCCCGCACCGGGCGGCGCGTGCAACACGACGTCGCCGTCGTCGTCGATGTCGTGTGGCCAGCCCAGCACCTTCGACCACCACGCCCCGAGTGCGGTGGCGTCGTGAGCGTCGATGCAGATCTCGTCGAATTTCAGACTCAATGCTCGACTCCCAACTGTTTCTTGAGCACCTTGCCCATCGCGTTTCTCGGCAAGCTGTCCACCACGCGGACCTCGCGCGGCCGCTTGTGTACCGAAAGCTGTTCTGCCACATACCCTATCAGCGCATCGGGATCGGCATCGCCGACTACGAACGCGACGATGCGCTGGCCCAGGTCGTCGTCGGGAAGCCCGACAACCGCGGCTTCTTCCACACCCGGATGTCCGAGCAGTACCGTCTCCACCTCGCCCGCGCCGACGCGGTAGCCACCGGTCTTGATCAGGTCCACCGACTCGCGACCGACGATGCGGTGCATGCCGTCGCCGTCGATCACGGCAGCGTCCCCCGTGCGGTACCAGCCGTCGGCGTCGAATGCCTCGGCGGTGGCATCGGGCCGGTTCAGGTAGCCGTCGAATATCGTCGGCGTCTGAACCTGTAGCGCCCCAATGGTTTCGCCGTCATGTGGTACTGGCGCGCCGTCGTCGCCGACCAGCCGGGTTTGCACATCCCGCAACGGCAGTCCCACCCAGCCCGGGCGGCGTTCGCCGTCGGCCAGCGTGCTCACCGTGATCAACGTTTCTGAGGCGCCGTACCGCTCCACCGGCGCGTGGCCGGTGAGCTCGGTGAGCCTGTCGAAGACCGGCACCGGCAGTGCCGCACTGCCCGACACCAGCAGCCGGGCCGACGACAGCGCCCGCACGGCGTCGGCGTCGGCGGCCACCCGCGACCACACCGTCGGCACCCCGAAGTACAGCGACCCTCGCGCTTCGGCGTAACCGGCCGGTGTGGGTTTTCCGGTGTGTACGAAGCGGTTTCCGATCCGCAACGAGCCAAGCAACCCCAGCACGAGGCCGTGGATGTGGAACAGCGGGAGCCCGTGGACCAACGTGTCGTCGGGCGTCCACTGCCAGGCTTCCGACAGCGCATCGATGTCGGCCGCGATGGCCCGTCGGCTCACTACGACGCCTTTGGGAGGTCCTGTCGTCCCGGAGGTGTACATGATCAGCGCGGTGGCCTCGGGCGGTGGTTCGGCGTAGCGGTGCCACGAACGGGCATGCAGCCGTACCGGGACATGCGGCAGCCCCTCGGCATCCTCGGGCCGCTCGCCCAGCCAGGCCTGCGCGCCGGAGTCGTTGATGATGTGGTGCTGTTCGGCGGCGCCGACGTCGGCGGGCACGGGGACCACCGGCACACCGGCGATCAGGCATCCGGTCACCGCCAGCACGGTGGTGGCGGTCGGGGTGGCCAGCACCGCCACCCGCTGGGCACCGCCGACCCGTTCGGCCACCGACGTCGCTGCGCCGACGAGATCACTGCGGCTGAGCACGGCGCCATCGATGCGCACCGCGTCGCCGATGTCGGCTCCGTTGGCGACTGCCGTGGGGTTCAGCGAGGCCAGAAGCACGTCAGCGAGGCTACCCGCATCGCCTCGGCATACTTGGCGCGTGGACGAGATCCAGCGCATCGCGTCACGCGAGGTGTACCGCAACGACTGGATGACGGTGCGCGAGGACGATGTCCGCCGCCCCGACGGATCGGCCGGCATCTACAGCGTCGTCGACAAGCCGGGCTATGCGCTGGTCATCGCGCACGACGGCGACCGGTTCCGGCTCGTCGAGCAGTTTCGGTATCCGCTCGGCCTGCGGCGCTGGGAGTTCCCGCAGGGCACCGCGCCGGGGCGGGCCGACCTGCCACCCGACGAGCTGGCGCACCGCGAGCTGCGCGAGGAGACCGGCCTGCGCGCCGAGTCGATGGTTGCGATCGGGCTGCTGGACGTCGCGGCCGGGATGAGCAGCCAGCGCGGCACGGTGTTCGTCGCCACCGGCATCACCGAGGGCGATCATGACCGCGAGCACACCGAGCAGGACATGCACAGCGAGTGGTTCGACCGGGTCGAGGTCGAACAGATGATGCGCGACGGCGACATCACCGACGCCCAGTCATTGGCGGCATGGGCATTGTTCCTGCTGCGCGAGCGCTAACCTGACGCCGTGACAGCAGCCCTCATCACCGGCGCATCCACCGGCATAGGCCGGGAACTCGCTGGCCTTTTCGCCGCCGACGGCGTCGACGTGGTCGCGGTGTCCAGCGACCGCAGCGTCGCCGAGCTCACCGCGCTCGCCGAGGAGTTGCGGGCACGCCACGGGGTCCGGGTGGACACGATCACGATGGACCTGGCGCAGCCCGGCGCCGGCGACGACCTCGTGGCCCGCGTCGACGCGCTCGGCGTCGACATCGATTACCTGGTCAACAATGCGGGCGTCGGGATCCTTGGACTGACGGTCCAAGACTCCGACCCTGCCGCGGTATCGCGGATGGTCCAGCTGAACGTGGTCACGACGACGGACCTGACGCTCCTCTACGCCAACCGGATGGTGAAGGCCGGTCGCGGCGCGATCCTGAACGTCGGCTCGATCGCGGGCTACGTCATCCCGCATGGACTGGAAGCGGGATACGCCGCCAGCAAGGCGTTCGTCAGAAGCTTCTCCGAGTGCGTGTCCGACGACCTGCGCGGCACCGGCGTCACGTGCACGCACCTGGCGCCGGGCCCCACCCGCACCCAGTTCATGACCACCGCCGGTTTGCCCAGCACGTCACGGCTCGACAGGTACTTCATGGATGCTGCACCGGTGGCCAAGGCGGGCTACGACGCGCTGCGCGCCGGGCGCGTCAACGTGATCCCTGGAGCAGGCACCAAGGCGATGCGGGTGATGGCGGCGCTCTCGCCCTCGCGACGCTTCACCGGCTTACTCTCGGGCAGTTTCGTCAGGCGCTAGTCGTCGAACACCGTCGCGCGGCCGACCCGCTCCCAGGCGGCCAGTTCGGCCTTCGCGTTGTCGAGTGTTTCGGATATCGAGTCGACGGCGTCGTTGCCGAGCGCCAGCCGCAGCGGCGGGTCCGCAGAATCCAACGCTTGCAGGACGGCCGCGGCAGCCTTGGCGGGATCACCGGGCTGCGCGCCGTCGTCTTTGGACATGGCCGTGCGGACAGGCCCGATCTGGTCGTCGTATGCGGCGATCGGTTCGGACATCAGCAGCGCCCCCGGTCCGTTGAACGAAGTCCGGAACGCGCCGGGTTCGACGATGAGCACCCGAATACCAAACCCCGCAACCTCTTTCGCCAGCGCCTCCGACCACCCCTCCAGCGCGAACTTCGTCGCCGAGTAGGCACCGGCGCCGGGGAACGTGAAGCGGCCCCCCATGCTGCTCATCTGCACGATCGCGCCGGTACCGCGGTCCCGCATGTGCGGCAGCACCGCCCGGGTCAGGCCGGTGGGACCGAAGAAATGCAGATCCATCAGGTCGCGGAGTTCACCATCGGTGGTCTCCTCCACCGCACCGATGAGTCCTCGGCCGGCGTTGTTCACCAACACGTCGACGCGGCCGTGTCGGTCGAGGACCTCGGCGACGGCCGCTTCGACGCGCTCGGCGTCGGTGACGTCGAGCTGCAGCGCGGTCACGCGGTCGGGCGCCGACTCGACGAGCTCGGCCATTGCCTCCGGCCTGCGCGCCGCCGCGACGACGATGTCACCGGCGCTCAGCGCGGCCTCGGCGATCGCTCGACCAAACCCCGAGCTCGCGCCGGTGATGAGCCATACCCGCTGCTGATCGGCTGTCATGACCCATCTATACCGCGATTCCGGACAGGCTGCAGCGGGCGCAGGCCGCCGCGATCAGTTGTTTTTCGGGCAGTAGATGTCGACGTAGACGCTGGTGAACTCGGTGGCCCGGCCCATGGCGTCAATATCGTCAGGGCCGGCCGGATTGTGCACGCCGGTGACGGAGCATCGCGACAGCGATCCGACCTGCGTGCCGTTGATCACGACGTCGTAGCCCTTCGCCTGCAGGCTGCTCACGATGTCATCGGCCGGGCCGAGACCGCCTGGAGCGGCGGCGGCCGCACCGGCGAAGCCGAGGGACACCGCGGCCAGTGCACCGGCGACACCGGTGGCGATAGCGATCTTCTGAATTCTCATTGTCGGTTCCTTTCTGAGCTTCTACTGACCATTTCGATCTACGGTGCAGTGCGTGGCGGGTGCAGAAGCGTTACAGAAGCGGTGCGATGAGTTCGGCGACCGAGGGCGGTCTATTTAGGCATGTCCATTTCTCAACGCAATCTCAGCGGCTACGACCTACCGCCCATCGAGTGGGAGCAGGTGCGCGAGACGATGGCCACCGACCACACCCAGGCGCCCGGCACCGGCGGACCGAATCGGCACACCACATGGCTCACGACGGTCAATCCCGACGGCACGCCGCACGTGACACCCGTCGGACGCGTCCAAGTCGACGGCGTGTGGTACTTCAACTCCGGTCCTGCAACCCGTAAATCGCGCAACATCGCGGCGAACCCACGGTGTGTCATGAGCATTGGGACCGAACCGTTCGACCTCGTTGTCGAGGGTTCGGCCGAACGTGTGACCGACGCTGCCGAACTGGACACCGTCGCCGCCGCATTCAACAGGAATGGTTGGCCTGCACAGGTCGACGGTCACGCACTCACCGCGGAATACAGCGCACCGTCGGCAGGACCGCCACCGTGGCACGTCTATCGGATCAAACCGGCCACCGTATACGCGTTCGGCACTGCCGAGCCGGGTGGCGCGACCAAGTTCGAGGTCGATGGTGATGTCTGACGAAGCCGCGATCCGCAGCGTGATCACCGGCTGGGTCGACGCGGTGCGCGCGCAGGACCTCGACGGGGTGCTGGCCGACCATGACCCGAACATCGTGATGTTCGACGTGCCCCCGCCCTACGACGGCGTGCGCGGGATCGACGAGTACCGCAGGTCGTGGCCACCGTTCTTCGAGTGGCTGCGCCAGGGAGCGTCGTTCGAACTTCTCGAGCTGGAGGTCACGCCGGGCGCCGACGTCGCATTCGCGCACGCACTGCTGCGATGTGGCACAGCCGACGATTTCGCGGCCAACCCCGAAAACCGGCTGCGGATCACCGTCGGCCTGCGTAAGGACGGGGACCGCTGGATCGTTGTGCACGAACATCATTCGTTCCCGATGGTGGACACGTCCTCGTAATCCGCGGTATTGCGGTTTGTCGCGGCTACGCTGTGGCCCTGGTGAAGACCGGGCTGTGTCGAATATTCATGCCACTGCTCGCCGCCGTATTGGTCGGCGCGAGCATCCTTGTCGTGCCAATCGCCGCTGCCGCAGGCCAGATTTGGGACGGAAAATACTCGCTGCTGCGATACGCCGGTGAGAAGACGGGCACCAGCATGGCTGCCCGCCAATCCGAGCCGGACTTCAGCGACGTGTACACCTTCGTCACCGACTGCTCCAGCGGCCAGTGCGTCGCGACGGTGGTCGACGGGCCCAAGCCCGCCAACCCGACGCTCCCTCTGCCGCCGCGATATTCCTGGAACGGCCAAACCTGGGTCCATATCTACGAGTGGCAGTGGGATTGCTATATGGGCGAGGGTGTTCCGAAGGCGTGGAGCCCTGCCAAGTCGGTTGCCTACTACACACCTCAGTCGGACGGAACGCTGCGCGGCAGCTGGCGTACCGACATCTCCGGCGGTCCGTGCGACGGCAGCGTCATCATGGATGTCGCGGCGTTTCCCGTCCGCTGAGCCGATCAACTATTCGTGGGCGGGCAATCCACATCGACGTACACCGTCGTGAAACCCACAGCAAGACCCGTCGTGTCGGGATTGTGGACCCCCGTGACGGTGCACTCCGACAAGGGCCCTCGCGTTGCGCCGTTTATCATGACGTTGTAGCCCTGCGCTTTCAGGCTCTGCACGACGTCGCTCGCCGAACCGGCTCCGCTCGGTGCGGCCGTGGCCACACCGATGAATCCGAGCGCCGCGGCCGTCATCGCACCGCCGACAGCGATCGCGATCGCATACGTTTTCATTGCCATACCTCCGTGGTGGTTACCGATCCGCTGCTGCGGAACGTCTCACCAAGAGATAGGCGCGCGGGTTACACGGGAGTCAGTGTCGACGCTCGGCGAGCGCGCGCAGGAAGAACGTCAGGTTTGCGGGGCGTTCGGCGATCCTGCGCACGAAGTAGCCATACCACTGCGTGCCGAACGGGACGTAGACCCGGACGTGGTTGCCTTCGTCGGCGAGCCGCCGCTGCTCGGCATCGCGTATTCCGTAGAGCATCTGATATTCGAAATCGTCCACGCCGCGCTTGCTCTCGCGGGCCAGTGCAGGCACTGCCTCAATGATCTCGGGATCGTGGGAGGCCACCATCGGGTAGCCGGATCCGGCCATCAGGACCTGCAGGCAACGCAGATAGGCGTCGGTGACGTCGTCACGGTCGCGGTATGCCACCGAGGCCGGTTCGTCGTAGGCGCCCTTGCACAACCTGATTCGAGCACCGGAGGCGGCGAATTCCTCGCAGTCGCCCTGCGTGCGTTTCAAGTACGATTGCAAAACGGTGCCGAGCCAAGGGAACTCGCCACGCAGGTCCCGAACGATCGACAACGTCGAGTCGGTGGTGGTGTGGTCCTCGGCATCGACGGTCACCCAGGCGCCGACGCGCTGCGCCCGCTCGCACACGGTGTGGGCATTGTCACGGGCGATCTTCTCGCCGTCCCGAGGCAGGGCCTGGCCGAGCGCCGACAGCTTCAGCGACACCTCGAGCGGTCGCACGGCATTGCTGCGGGTTTCGGCGCGCGCACCGAGCGCATCGAGCAGGTCGAGGTACGCGCGCATCGTTTTCTCGGCGTCCTCGACCGCGGTGGTGTCCTCGCCCAGATAGTCGATACTGACCAGGCGGTGGCTATCCCGCAGTTGCGCAACGGAGTTCAGCGCGTCGGCGACCGTCTCGCCCGGGACGAACCGGTGTACCACGTCTCGGGTTACGGGCAGCCGCTCGGCGGTGCGCCGCAACGGGTCCGACCGACTGGCCGCCAGGATCGCCGGGCGCGCGACCCGGTGAAAGAGCTCCGCCATCACTTCGTCTCCATGTGCAGGTAGTTGTGGTCGGTGGGCGGGACGAACGTCTCCTTGATCGACCGGGCCGACGTCCACCGCAGCAGGTTGAGCGCCGAACCGGCCTTGTCGTTGGTGCCCGACGCACGCGAGCCGCCGAACGGCTGCTGACCCACGACGGCGCCCGTGGGCTTGTCGTTGACGTAGAAGTTGCCCGCCGCGAAGCGCAGCCGGTTCTCGGCCTGCAGCACGGCGTCGCGGTCGTCGGCGATCACGGCCCCGGTCAGCGCGTACTTCGAGCCGGTGTCGATCACGTCGAACATCCGCTCGTAGTCCGAGTCGGGATAGACGTGCACCGAGAGGATCGGGCCGAAGTACTCCGTGGAGAATGACTCGTCGCCGGGGTCGTCGGACAACAGCACCGTCGGCCGGACGAAATAGCCTTCGCTGTCGTCGTATTCGCCGCCGACGGCGACCGTGACTCCGGATGCGCCCTTGGCGCGTTCGATGGCCTTGACGTTCTTGGCGAACGCGCGGTCATCGATGAGCGCGCCGCCGAAGTTCGTCAAATCGGTGACGTCGCCGTAGCGCAGCGCCTCGGTGGCACCCAGGAAATCGTCGCCCATCTTCTGCCACACCGATCGGGGGACGAACGCCCGCGATGCCGCCGAGCACTTCTGCCCTTGATAGTCGAACGCACCCCGGATCAGCGCGGTGCGCAACACATCTGGCCGCGCCGACGGATGGGCCAGCACGAAGTCCTTGCCGCCGGTCTCACCGACGAGCCGGGGATAGCCGTGATAGCGGTCGATGTTGGTGCCGACCTCGCGCCACAGGTGCTGGAACGTGCCCGTGGATCCGGTGAAGTGGATGCCGGCCAGCCGCGGATCGGACAGCGCCACTTCGGAAACCGCGATTCCGTCGCCAGTGAGCATGTTGATCACGCCGGGTGGCAGGCCCGCGGCCTCCAGCAACTGCATGGTCAGGTAGGCGGCGAACGTCTGGGTCGGTGAGGGCTTCCACACCACGGTGTTGCCCATCAACGCGGGAGCGGTCGGCAGATTGCCCGCGATCGCGGTGAAATTGAACGGCGTGATGGCGTAGACGAAGCCGTCCAACGGGCGATAGTCGGAGCGGTTCCAGACACCACGAGCGCTGATCGGCTGCTGCGCCAGGATCTGCCGGGCGAAGCCGACATTGAACCGCCAGAAGTCGATCAGCTCGCAGGCCGCGTCGATCTCGGCCTGATAGGCCGACTTCGACTGGCCGAGCATCGTTGCGGCACAGAGCTTCTCCCGCCACGGCCCGGCCAACAGATCGGCGGCGCGCAGGAACACCGCGGCGCGTTCGTCGAACGGGGTGTTGGCCCATCCGTCTCTCGCCGCCATGGCGGCTTCGATGGCGGCGGTCGCGTCGGAGTGCTCGGCGACGGTGAAGGTGCCCAGTGTGGCGGAGTGGCGGTGCGGCTGCACCACGTCGACGCGTTCGCCGCCGCCCATCCGGTGGGTGCCGCCGATGACGTGCGGCAGGTCGATGGGGGTGTCACCGAGCTCGTCGAGTGACGCGACGAGTCGAGACCGTTCGGGGCTGTTCGGTGCGTATTCTGCGACCGGCTCGTTGGCCGGCGTGGGAACCTCGGTGACGGCATCCATGCAGTAAGGATCCCCTTTTCGGGCGTTGTTAACCGATGGCCAATCGGACAACGCCCCCGGCGATTTATAGTCGAATCAGACAAAGGGAGGTTCCGATGGCGGAGCGGACGGGCAGCCTGTCACTCGGGCAGCTGCTGCTGGCACTGGACCGCACGATGGTGACGCTGGTCGAGGCGCCCCGCGGGCTCGACATGCCGGTGGGGTCGGTCGCGCTGGTCGACGTCGACGACATCCGGCTCGGCCTGGCCGTCGGCGCCGGCTCTGCGGACCTGTTCTTCCTGCTCGGAGTGTCGGATGAGGAGGCGGTCGGTTGGATCGCGCAGCAGATCCAGGGCGCGGGCTCACGCCGAATGTCGCCAGCCGAGCGGCTCCCTACGCCCGCCGCGATCTTCGTGAAGGAGCCGTCGCCGGCCGCGGTGAAACAGGCGGCGGCGCTTGGCACCGCGGTGGTCGCCGTCGAACCGCGCGCCCGCTGGGAGCTGCTGTACAAACTCGTCAACCACGCGTTCGAGCATCACGGCGGCCGCGACGACCCGCGCGGCGACTCCGGCACCGACCTGTTCGGGCTCGCGCAGTCGATCGCCGACCGAACCCACGGGATGATCAGCATCGAAGACGACCAATCGCATGTGCTGGCCTATTCGGCGTCCAACGAAGAGGCCGACGAACTTCGCCGGCTGACCATCCTCGGCCGCGCGGGCCCGCCCGAGCACCTGGAGTGGATCGGTCAGTGGGGCATCTTCGATGCGCTGCACGCCAGCGGCGACGTCGTCCGCGTGGCAGAACGCCCGGAGTTGGGCCTACGGCCGCGGCTCGCCGTCGGCATCCATCTGCCCGCGACGGATCCACGTCGACCGCCCGGGTTCGCAGGCACCATCTGGTTGCAGCAGGGTTCGGCACCGTTGGCCGACGACGTCGAGGAAGTGCTGCGCGGCGGGGCGGTGCTGGCGGCGCGAATCATGTCGCGGCTGGCGGCTGCACCGTCGACGCACGCGGTGCTGGTTGCCGACCTACTCGGACTCGGCGAGGATGACCCCGACATCGGCGCCATCGCCCGCGAACTTGGCATCAGCGCCGACGGCCGTGCGGCACTGGTGGGGTTCCGCGCCGAGGGCACGGCGGTGCCTGCCAACGTTATCGCGTTGAGCGCAAGCGCCTTTCGCGCCGACGCGCAGGTGGCGTCGACCGGTGAACGGGTGTACGTGCTGTTGCCGAAGACCGGAGCGGCTTCGTCGCTGACGTCGTGGGTGCGGGGCATGGTCGGCGCGCTGCGTCGCGAGCTGGGCCTGACACTGCGAGCGGTGATCGCGGCCCCGCTGGCCGGTCTGGCCGGTGCCGCGGCGGCCCGCGCCGAAATGGACCGGGTTTTCGAAAGCGCCGAGCGGCATCCCGGCGCCATCGGTCAGGTCACGTCGCTGGACGAAGCGCATACGACGGTGCTGCTCGACGAAATCGTCGCGCATGTGGCGGGTCAACAGCGACTTGTCGACCCACGGGTGCGCGAGCTGCGGGAGCAGGACCCGATGCTTGCCGACACGTTGGGCGCCTACCTGGACGGCTTCGGCGACATCGCCGCGGTGGCCGGGCGACTGCACGTGCACCCGAACACGGTGCGCTACCGCGTCCGTCGCATCGAGAAGCTGTTGTCGACGTCGCTGGACGACCCCGCCGACCGCCTCGTCCTCGCGCTGGGCCTGCGCGCCACCGAGCGGTCACCTTGATTCGGCGCTGCGCCTGCACTCACGCCAACAGATGGAGTTGAAGGCTGTCGCTTACCCAGTCGCGATAGGCTGCTTGGCTCCAGCCGCGGACGCCGACCAGCGCGTGATGCAGGCCGGGATCGTTGTGAATCCAGACGATGTCGCGTGCTTTGTCCACGGACAAGCCTGTGCGCAGACCACCTCTTTTTTTCAGGAATGAAGCAATGCGCTGCGCCCCGCTGAGGCGCTGCCGGCCGATGTCGCTCCAGAGTTGGCGAACTTCGGGATCCACGCCTGCCGCCGACCGCACTACTTCATATAGTGCGGACACCCGCCGGGCGGCGTCGCTGATGATGTTTCCGTAGCTGGTGACTATCCCGACCGGATCTGTCATCTCGAACAGCTTGCGGCCTTCCGGACGGTCGGCTAGCGGCACCTGCTCGTCGTCACCGACGATGGCACGGTCGTAAGCGGTTTTCAACAGCCAGGGCTTACCGCCGGCGGCGGAGAACACCGTCGATCGCCCCACCCCCGCTGTCTCTGCGATGGCATCGATCGACGTGGCAGCGTACCCCCGTTCGGTGAACAGATGCGTAGCCGCATCAAGCACCGTCTGGCAGGTCGCGGCCGCTTGTTCGGCCCGAAGTGGAGACCGATATGGATTTTTCTTCGCAGGTCGGGAATTCATCAGACCCTCCATGTATTGATTGTATTAGAAGTATGACTAAATGTTGGTGCGTCCCCTGCCTAAGGAGTAGTTCATGTCCACGATTTCCGCCACGCCAAAGATCGCGCGCCTCACCGAAGGGCGCGCATCATGACGTCGCGTCCTCTGAAGCTCGGTCTGACACTGCTCGGCCGTAACACAGTGCCGGAGATGGTCGAGGAAGCCCGCAAAGCTGAGGCCGTGGGCTTCGACGTGATCCTGCTGCCTGATCATCTCGGGTTCACCGCGCCGCTAGTCCCGCTGGTCGCGATCGCCGAGTCCGCGCCGTCGGTGCAGGTCAGCAATCTCGTGCTCAACTCCTCGTTCTACCGACCCGCCCTGCTGGCCCGAGACCTGGCCAGCCTCGACTCCGCGACCGGCGGCCGGCTGATCATTTCGCTTGGGACGGGCTATGTCGAAGAGGAGTTCGACGCCGCCGGAATCCCGTTCCCCAGCCCGGGAGCCCGAGTCAAGCTCGTGGCCGAACACATCAGCGAGATCCGCCGCCTGCTGTCCGACCCGGCACACATCCCGCCACCGGTGCAGACGCCGCCGCCGATCATGGTCGCTGCACGAGGCAACAAGATGCTGACCTTGGCGGCGCAGCAGGCCGACATCGTCGCGATCGCCTGCATGGGCACCGAGGCCGAACTTGCCGAGCGTGTCGAGTTTGTCAAAGAAAAGGCGGGCGACCGGTTCGAGGATATCGAGCTGCAGTTCGGCTTCTTCCAGGTCTCGATGGACGACCCAAGCGACCTGTCGTTGATTCGCATGCTCGAACCCGACGCCCCTGAAGAAAAGGTTCGCAAGCTGGCCACTGTGCTGGATAGGCCGGTGGCCGAAGCCGTCGAGCGGATCCAGCGATTGAACGAGGAGTTGGGCATTAGCTACTTCAGCTTCAACAAGACCCCCGGCACGTCCTGGGAGACGTTCGAAAAGCTCGTGGCGGCTCTCCGATAACGCAACCACTCGCGATTACTCGACAGGAGAAGTTGATGATGCGAAAGACCAAGCAAACACCCAACCGCGTCGGCGTCAGTGATCAATTTCCCAAGCTGACCCTCACCACGATCAACGACGAGACGGTCGTCATCCCCGATCCCGGCAATGGGCTGACCCACTTGCAGTTCCGCCGTTTCGCAGGCTGCCCGATCTGCAACCTGCATCTGCACTCAATCAGCACACGGCTGGACGAGATCCGGGCCGCCGGGATCCGTGAAGTCGTCGTGTTCCATTCCACCCGGGCGGAATTGCAAAAGTATCAAGACGACATGCCCTTTTCCGTAATCGGGGATCCCGACAAGAACCTCTATCGCCGGTTCGGCGTCGAAGCCTCCGCTAAGGCAATCCTCAAGCCCGGGGCATGGCGGGCCCTGCCAGGCGGATGGCGTCAGGCTGTGAGAACCGCCATCACCAAACGCCGCGCACCGCTACCGGCCACGCCGACGAACGGCAACCTCGGCCTACCCGCCGATCTGCTGATCGCCGGAGATGGGCGCGTCATTGCGGTCAACTACGGCACGCACGCCTACGACCAGTGGTCGGTCGATGACCTGGTGACGATCGCGCGCGGCGTCCGGACCGGAACCCGCGAGACGTAAAAATCCCGAAAACCTCGACGTGTCGCGTACTCTTGCGACTGCTCGCGCGAATTACGTGACCATCAACGCGCCGTCGAGAAGTTCGTCGAAGCGTTCGATGGCTTCGTCGCCGTCGGCGTCGAGCCCGCGAAGCGGACCCGCATCGGCCAGATACCGCTGCGCATACAGCCTCGCCACGAGAGCCTTTCGGTCCGTTCGATTTTCGGCGCGTTCCCAGGCGGCCTGCTCGGTCAACAGCGCGCCGGCGTACACGTCGCCCATGAACTGCGCGAGCGGAAACAGACGGGCCTCGGCGACCGCACCGTCGAACTTGCTCCACGCGGTGACGGCCGCGTCGAGGTCCTCGACGCGCCGTGCCACGAGGGCCGTCGTGTCGTCCGCGTCGGACACCGACACCGCGTCATGCAGGCGTTGCAGCAGCGACTCGTGAGCCTGAGCCCGTTCGATCCCGCGCCGCACATCCAGGCAGAGGATGTTGTCGGGGCCCTCCCAGATGGTGTTCACCTGCGCGTCGCGCAGCAGCCGTGCCACCGGCCACGTCTCGATATAGCCGTTGCCGCCGTGGATTTCGATCGCATCGGAGGCCATGGAGATGCCGAGCCTACAGACCTTCAGCTTCGTGACGGGTACGGCGATGCGCTGGCGAACCTGTCTAGGCTGCCGGTGGTTGGCGGCTCCCGTGCCGTCGAACACCAGCGCCTGCGCGGCCTCGACGTCGACGATCATCTCGGCCAACTTGCGCCGCATCAACGGCTTGTCGATCAGCGCGTCGCCGAACGCCTGCCGTCGACGGGCGTAGCACAGTGACTCGACAAGCGCCCGGCGCGCGTTCCCGAGCGCGAACAGCGCGATGCCGAGCCTCGCCGCGTTGGTCAGCTCCATCATGCGACCCAGGCCCTTGCCGTCGGACGGGCCGGCGTCGCCGCTCGCTTCGCCGGACAGCAGGAACGCCTCGGCGTCGACGAACTCGATTTCACCGGAGGCGACGGAGCGGGTGCCGAGCTTGTCTTTCAGGCGACGGACCCGCACGCCGTTTCGGGAGCCGTCGCGGCGGGTTCGCAACACGAGGAATGACGCGACGCCGCGAGCTGGAGTCGGGCGCGCCTTCGGGCTTGGCCAGCACGACGAACGCCTCGCCATTGCAGTTGGACGCGAACCACTTGAATCCGTTGAGCAGCCACGCATCTCCGTTGCGCATCGCGGTCGTCTCCAGTGCGCCGAGATCGGATCCGCCGGTCCGCTCGGTCAGCAGCTGCGCGGTCTCGCCTTCCCATTCACCCGACGCGAACTTGGCGAGAACGTGATCCCGCACATCGGGTGGTGCGTACGCGGCAACCAACGCCTTCACCATGCCGCCGCCGGTGCCCAGCGCGCACCCCATCCCGATGTCGGCCTGGTTCAGTAGATAGTTGGATGCGAACACCGCGAGCGAATAGTTCACGCCCGCACTCTTTGCGTCGCTCTTCAACGCCTGCTGGGCGTCCAGCACGGCACGCCGGGAGTCATTGAACGACGTCGGCATGATGACACGGCTGATGTCGTGCCCCCACCGGTCGTAGCGCTCCAACCGGGGCGGGTTGCGATCGGTCTCTTCGGCCCACCGTGTCACCGGTCCGCCCATCAATGCGCCGATACGCGTCAGGTGCGGATCGGCGACGGCCAGCTCGTCGGGCTGCAGGTAGTAGGCCATCGTGGCCTGCAACGTGGGATCGGTCGTGTACCAGTTCAGACCCGTCGCGCCCTGGTAGTCCTCGGTGCGGTAACGCGCCGACTTCTCCGGGGTCGTGAAGGGCAGCCGGTCGACGGCCTCCACGTCGTAATCGCTCATGTCGCGACGGTATTGCAGGTTCGGCGTCAGGAGAAGCACCGCCTGCGCGTTCCTCGAACACCGGTTGTCGTTGTAGCGACACATTCCGCGTGGCCACTCGGTTCATAGTGAACGCAGAGGTATGGCAGCCCGGTCACCGCACGCAAACTTCAACGTTTCCAATGCGTCAATATTCAACGCGGTTAACGGCAGGACTTGGCGGCACCTCGATTAGCGCACGCAGGTGCGCGCGCTCCTCGACCTCGGCTTCGTCGAGGTAGGTCATCATCGGCACGTCTGGGGCGCACAGCATGAACACCACGAACTTGCTGGCGATGTCCGCGCGCAGGTTCGCCGCCTGATAGTGCACGACCTCGAAGCCCGGTTCCCAAAACGCCTCGCCGGCCTTGATTGGATACGCGCGCTCGCCTTCCAGCTCGAAAAGAATCTCGCCCTCCAGCACGTAACCGAACACCGGACCCGAGTGCCGATGCGGGCCTGAACCGGGATCGCCCGGCGGGATCGTGACGGTCGCGATCATCCCCGCCGAATTCGGTGCGATACACGGACTTTCGTGCAACAGCACCTCGAGCGTGTTCGTCGGTGACGGTCCGATCCGCAGCATGCCCCGAACGCTACCGCCGCACACCGAGTCGTCAGTGGTCCATTCCGACACCAAGTCGGTGGGCCAATAGCAGCTAGGCGGCAAGCCGTTCGACGGCGGCAGCGATCCGTTCGTCGGTGGCCGTCAACGCGATGCGCACATGCTGCGAGCCGCCGGGCCCGTAGAACTCGCCGGGTGCGACGAGGATTCCGCGCTGCGCCAGCCACGCCACGGTGTCGCGGCACGGCTCGCCGCGGGTGGCCCAAAGATAAAGCCCTGCCTCGGAGTGGTCGACCGTCAGTCCCGCCGCCCGCACCGCAGGCAGCAGTGCGTCACGGCGGCGCTCGTAGCGCGCACGCTGTTCGCGTTCGTGCGCGTCGTCGTCGAGCGCGGCCACCATCGCACCCTGGATCGGCGTCGGCACGATCATTCCCGCGTGTTTACGGACCGCGAGTAGTTCGGCGATCAGTGCGCGGTCGCCTGCGACGAAGCCGGCCCGGTAGCCGGCCAGCGAGGAGGTCTTGGACAGCGAATGAATCGCCAGAAGACCGGTGTGGTCGCCGTCGCAGACGGTGGGGTGCAGTACCGAGACGGGCTCGGCGTCCCAGCCCAGGCCGAGATAGCACTCGTCGGACGCGACGACGGCGCCGCGCTCGCGCGCCCATCCGACGACCTTGCGAAGGTGGTCGGCGCCGAGCACCGCGCCGGTCGGATTACTCGGCGAATTCAGGAAGACCAATGCCGGTGACCGCGGGCCGATCTGGGTCAGCGAGTCGGCCAGCAGCACCTGGGCTTGGGCCAGCCGGGCGCCCACTTCGTAAGTCGGATAGGCCAATTCGGGCACCACGACGATGTCCCCGGCGCCCAGACCCAGAAGCGTCGGCAGCCAGGCGATGAGCTCCTTGGTGCCGATCGTAGGGATAACGGCATCGTCGGTCAGCGCGGTGATGCCGTAGCGGCGGTGCAGTGCAGCGACCGCCGAGGCGCGCAGCGCTGGGGTGCCCGCCGTGGTCGGGTAGCCGGGCGCGGCGCTCGCCGCGGCCAGGGCCTCGCGGATCAGTGGCGCAACGGGATCGACCGGCGTGCCGACGGATAGATCGACGATGCCGTCGGGATGGGAACGCGCGAGTGCCGTCGCGTCGGCGAGGGTGTCCCAAGGAAATACCGGCAGCCCCGCAGAGATGCCGCGACGTGCCACGTCGGGTCTGGCCGTTATCAGTCCTCGCCCTGAGGCGGCAGATCCTTGACCGACTGCGGGTCGTTCTCGGTCATTCCGACCTTGGACGCGCCGCCAGGTGAGCCCAGCTCCGCGAAGAAGTCGGCGTTGATCTGGGTGTATCCGTTCCATTGATCCGGCACGTCATCTTCGTAGTAGATGGCCTCGACGGGGCAGACCGGCTCGCACGCGCCGCAGTCGACGCATTCGTCGGGATGGATGTACAGCATGCGTGCGCCCTCGTAGATGCAGTCGACAGGGCATTCCTCGATGCAGGCCTTGTCCTTGATGTCGACGCAGGGTTCGGCAATCGTGTACGTCACTGAGTACTCCTCAAGTCCTCTCGAGCTACCTGATCAGTGGGGCTGCCTGTGGGTAGGGCAGCAGCTAAGTTGCCTGCCAGTATCCGATGGGGATACCTGGACGGCTGTCTCAGTGTGCCCTAACTTTTTTGCGCCCACCGATGTGGTGGACGCGTGGTAACTGATACTAGACGTTGCATATACAAGTGCCTAGTCGGCACCCCGCTATGCATACCTCGGCCGCTTCACACGAGTGCTCGGGAGTGCTGTGAGTTGGCACATCTTCCGGACCTACGTGTGATCTCGTGCGAGGCCGGAAAAAACCTGGTCGCCGGGAAGATCCGCCATCCCTGGGCGCGTTGACCGTTTTAGCAGTCGCTTAGCTCAGCTAAGCCTAGTTTTGAGGAGTCGAAATGAAGAAGTTAGCCCTCGGCATAGCCACTGCCGGCACCTTCGCCGCGATGACCATCGGGTTGGCCAGCCCTGCCGTGGCGGCGCCACGCGACGTCGGCCAAAATGACGCGGTCTATGTAGCGGATGGCCACACCGTGACTTATCAGGCCGTCGACTGCTCGGTGCACGTCAATCACCAAGGTACCGATGTCGACGTGCGCTGGTGCTGACCTGATTGGTCGTCTACCGACTGGTTATCGCTAACCATTCCGGCCCTGCTATGCATTCAGGTGCAGTGCAACAAGTTGCATATGGATCGCCAGCGCTTCTATGCTGCCGGCGTGGCACTCCCCCACGCGATCCTGGTGTCGCTGTCCGAGCAGTCCGGCTCGGGCTACGAGCTGGCACGCCGATTCGACCGGTCGATCGGCTTCTTCTGGAGTGCCACCCATCAGCAGATCTACCGAACGCTGCGGGTTATGGAGGACGACGGCTGGGTGCACGCCACGCCCGTCGTCCAGCAGGGCAGGCCCGATAAGAAGCTGTACACGGTGGCCGACGCGGGCCGCGCCGAGTTGGCCCGCTGGATCGCCGAACCGCTGACCGGACGCGGCAGTTCGGTCACCGACAACCGCACCCGGGATCTGGCGTTGAAGATCCGCGCGGCGGCCCATGGAGATATCACGGCGTTGCGGGACCAGGTCATCGCGTTGCGCGCCGAACGCGCCCAACTGCTCGACACCTACCGCGGATTCGAGAAGAAGCAGTTCCCCGACCCCAGCGCGCTCACCGGCAGCACGCTGCACCAATATCTCGTGCTGCGCGGCGGCATCCGGGCCGAGGAGAGCGCAGTGGAATGGCTCGACGAGGTGACGACGAGCTTGAAGGAGACCTCTTGACCAACCCGTATCCAAACCTGTTGTCTCCATTGGACCTTGGGTTCACCAAGCTGCGCAACCGAGTCGTGATGGGTTCGATGCACACCGGCCTGGAGGATCGCGCCCGCGACACGGACCGGCTCGCCGCCTACTTCGCCGAACGCGCCCGCGGCGGCGTCGGGCTGATCATCACGGGCGGCTACGCGCCGAACCGCACCGGGTGGCTGCTGCCGTTCGCGTCGCAGATGGTCTCGTCGTCGGACGCCCGCCGGCATCGCGCCATCACCGACGCGGTGCACGACGAAGGCGGCAAGATCCTGCTACAGATCCTGCACGCGGGACGCTATGCCTACCATCCGTTTTCGGTGAGCGCGTCGGCGCTCAAGGCGCCTATCAATCCGTTCAAACCGCGGGCGCTGCGCGATGTAAACGGCACCATTTGCGACTTCGCGCGCTGCGCCGAACTTGCGCGCGACGCCGGTTACGACGGTGTCGAGATCATGGGCAGCGAGGGCTATCTGGTCAACCAGTTCCTGGCGCCTCGGACCAATAGGCGCACCGACGCGTGGGGCGGTTCGCCCGAGAAGCGCCGCCGGTTTCCGGTCGAGATCGTGCGACGTACCCGTGCGGAGGTAGGGCCGGACTTCATCATCTGCTACCGCATGTCGATGGCCGACTACGTGGAGGACGGCCAGAGCTGGGACGAAATCATCGCGCTGGCAACCGAAGTCGAGGCGGCTGGCGTAACGATGATCAACTCCGGGTTCGGCTGGCACGAGGCGCGGGTGCCGACGATCGTCACGTCCGTGCCCAACAGCGCATTCGTCGACATCAGCAGTGCGGTGGCCGAACATGTCGACATCCCGGTGGTGGCGTCGAACCGCATCAACATGCCCCAGGCTGCCGAGCAGGTCCTCGCGGACACGCACGTGCAGTTGATCTCGATGGCGCGTCCGCTGCTGTCCGACCCGGACTGGGTGAACAAGGCGCAGGCCGACGCGGCCGACGAGATCAACACGTGCATCTCGTGCAACCAGGCGTGCCTGGACCACGCGTTCGTGCATAAGAAGGTGTCGTGTCTGCTCAACCCGCGAGCTGGACGGGAGACCGACCTGGTGCTCGCACCGACCCGACGCACCCGACGCATCGCGGTGGTGGGGGCGGGTCCGGCCGGGATGGCCGCCGCGGTGTCTGCGGCGCAGCGCGGCCACGAGGTCACTCTGTTCGAGGCCGGCGATGTCATTGGCGGCCAATTCGACATGGCCAGAAGGATTCCCGGCAAGGAAGAGTTCAGCGAGACGATCCGGTACTACACGCGGATGCTCGACAAGCACGGCGTCGACGTGCGCCTGAACACTCGCGCGGGCGTCGACGAACTGACCGGATACGACGAAGTTGTGCTGGCCACCGGCGTCGCGCCACGGATCCCCGACATCCCGGGCATCGACCACCCGATGGTGCTTTCCTACGCCGAGGCGATCATGGGCAAGCCGGTCGGCAAGACGGTGGCCGTCGTCGGCGCCGGCGGCATCGGCTTTGACGTCAGCGAGTTCCTGGTGACCGACGAGTCTCCGACGCTGAACCTGAAGGAGTGGAAGGCGGAGTGGGGCGCGGCGGACCCGCAGGAGGCCCGCGGTGCGCTGGCGACGCCGATACCCGCGCCGGCGGCCCGCGAAGTGTATCTGCTGCAGCGGACGAAGGGCCCGCAGGGAAAGGGACTGGGCAAGACATCGGGCTGGGTGCACCGTGCCTCGCTGAAAGCCAAAGGTGTGCAACAGCTCTCGGGCGTCAACTATGAACGCATCGACGACGACGGCCTGCACATCAGCTTCGGGTCCGATCGCACTGACCCGAGGGTACTCGCCGTCGACAACGTGGTGATCTGCGCGGGCCAGGAGTCGGTGCGTGAACTCGAGGACGGGCTGCGCCGCTACGGCGTCGAGCCGCACATCATCGGCGGGGCGGCGGTGGCGGCCGAGCTCGACGCCAAGCGGGCGATCAAGCAGGGCACCGAACTCGCCGCCAGGCTGTAATCGCTTTGCACCGCGAGCGACCGTGTTTGCACCACGACACGCCGCAATCGGACGGCACTCTGCGGTCGCTCGCGCGGTGGTGAGCGCCCGTCTCTAGTCTGCGGTCGCCTCGACGATCGTCGTGTAGACGCCCGGATGGGCGGTTACGTCGAACCGCGTGCCGACCTCACCAATCATGGCCTGGAACTCGGGCTGTGCGGTCGCGGCGCGCACGGCATCCAAGCTCTCCCACACCGCGACGTTGATCAATTGATAGGAGGCATCGGGCGACAGTGCCCGGTGCAGCCGGAATGATCGGAATCCCGGCTGTCGGCTCATGAACTCGCCGCGCTCTTTCCATCCTTGGATGAACTCGTCGACGTCGTCGGGGTTGAGTTCGAAGACATTGACGAACGTGACGGGACCGGTGCCCGACGTTTCTGATGTCATGACACCGGTATACCCCGCCAACGTGAACGTCAGGCTTGCCTGAGCGCTTCGATCTCCAGCGTGATGGTCACCTTGTCGCCGACGACGACGCCGGTTTCCAGCGGCATGTCGATGTCGATGCCGAAGTCCTTGCGGTTCAATACGACCGACGCGGAGAAGCCGGCGACCTCTCCGTGGCCCATGCCGGGATTGACGCCGTTGAACTCGAGGTTGAGGCTGACAGGCTTGGTGATGCCCTTGACGGTGAAGTCACCGTCGAGCACGTAGCCCTCTCCGTTCTCCCGTACGCCCGTCGAGGCGAAGGTGGCGGTCGGGTATTTCTCGGCATCGAAGAAATCGGCGGACTTCAGGTGTGCGTCGCGCTGCTCGTTGCGCGTGTCGATGGAGTCGATGGCGATCTCTGCGTTCACCGACGGTGTGCCGTCGGCGCCGACCACGACCGCGCCGCTGAACTCGTTGAAGTGGCCCCGCACCTTGCTCACCATGAGGTGGCGCACCGAGAACGCGATGGACGAATGAACTGGGTCGATGGCCCAGGTGCCGGTGAGCTGGCTGGTAGCAGTGGCTGTGGTCATATCGATGTCTCCTTCGGGAGTTGCGTATGAGCGGGCCACGATGCCCGTCTCCCCTTTCTAAACGGACTGCAGTCCGAATTTATTCTCCCGACGCTTACAGTCGCTGGCTCCAGACGGCTCGCGCGCCCGTATCGCCAATCAGCACGACGCCTGCCGTCGACGCAGCGCCGACCACCAATGCGAGCACCGCGACAGCCACGGCCAATGCCCGCTTTGGCTCCTGCGACCGCGACTCCATCCGGTGCTGGATCACCTGGACGACGGCGACCACCAGCAACGCGATGGCGATATAGATCATCCACTGACCGCGGACAACATGCGTCTGCAGAATCGCAGGGGGTCGCGGCAGTTCGTTGTAGAGCCACTTACCCGCTGAAGTGGTCAGGGGCGTCAGCGCCACTACTGAAGCGGCTAGTGCGAGAACCAACCACACCAGTCGGCGTCGCGCAGCAGGCCATATCGCACAGAGGATTTCGAGCATCGCAGTCAGGGGGGCCAGCACCACAACGGCGTGGACAAGAAGAGCATGGGCAGGCAATCCGAAGATTGTGGTCAAAGCGCGCTCCTGGGCTGAGGACGGCCATTCACTACTGATACGCGCCAAGCGTGACACTCAGTTCATTGCGGCGCTCGGATTTCCCGAAGCCCTGCCAGGGTTACGCCGCAAGCGGCGCGTACGTGGTGGTGCGCTGACGAGCGGGGCGGCCAATGCCCTCGGCGATCGCCGTCAGCTCTTCGACGGTCATAGCGGAGCCGAATTCCGAGCCGGCCATCCGTGAGATGGTCTCCTCCATCAGCGTGCCGCCGAGGTCGTTCGCACCACCGTTGAGCATCACCTGAGTCCGCTCGACTCCGAGTTTGACCCAACTGGTCTGAATGTGAGAGATCCTGCCGTGCAACATGATCCGTGCCAATGCGTGGACGGCGCGGTTGTCGCGATGGGTCGGGCCGGGACGGGCCCCGCCGGCCAGGTACAGCGGCGAGGACTGGTGCACGAACGGCAACGGCACGAACTCGGTGAACCCGCCGGTCTGATCCTGAATGCCGCGCAGCACGCGCAGGTGCCCCACCCAGTGCCGCGGCGTGTCGACGTGGCCGTACATCATCGTCGAGCTCGACCGCAGCCCGACCTCATGCGCTGTGGTGACGACCTCGATCCACATCGACGTGGGCAGCTTGCCCTTCGTCAGCACCCAGCGGACCTCGTCGTCGAGAATCTCGGCGGCGGTGCCGGGGATGGTGTCCAGCCCGGCCTCGCGCAGCCCGATCAACCACTCCCGGATGGACAGCCCGCTCTTGGTGACACCGTTGGCGATCTCCATCGGGCTGAACGCGTGCACGTGCATCGACGGCACCCGCTGCTTCACCGCGCGCACAAGATCGGCGTAACCCGTGACGGGCAGTTCGGGGTCGATGCCGCCCTGCATGCACACCTCGGTGGCCCCGACGACGTGTGCCTCCCACGCGCGGTCGGCGACCTCGGCGGTCGACAACGAGAAGGCGTCGGCGTCGCCCTTGCGTTGGGCGAATGCGCAGAACCGGCAGCCCGTGTAGCAGACGTTGGTGAAGTTGATGTTGCGGTTCACGACGAAAGTGACGTCGTCGCCGACGGTGTCGCGGCGCAGCGAATCGGCCAGTGCCGCAACCGCATCCAGGGCCGGTCCGTCGGCGGTGGCCAGCGCCAGGTACTCGTCGTCGGTGCAGCCGGCCGGGTCCCGCTCCGCGGAGCGCAGCGCCGCGACCACGTCGGTATCTATGCGCTCTGGCGCCCGGGCGGCGAGCTCCCCCACCTTCTCGCGGATGGACTCCCAGTCGCCGAACGCGCTGTCCAGGTCGCTGCGGGTGGTGGTCAGCCGGCCCTGGGCATCGATCGCGGAGTGCAGGTCTGTCCGGCCGAGCGACTCGGATGCCTCGTCGGGCTCCTGCCAGGGCCGCCCGACCGGATTGACGTCCAGGGCGAAGCCCGTGTCGGGATCGGCCAATGCTGCGACGTGACCCTGCACGCGGGGATCGATCCACGCGGCGCCGGCCTGCACGTAAGGAGGCTGGGCGGTCAGCCGCTGCACCAGGTCGTAACCCGCCTCGGCGGTGACCGCAGACAGCTCGTCCAGTGCAGGCCATGGGCGTTCGGGGTTGACGTGGTCGGGGGTGAGCGGCGATACGCCGCCCCAGTCGTCGACGCCTGCGCCGATCAGGGCCAGGCAATCGTCGCGGGACACCAGGTTGGGGGGAGCCTGGATGCGCATCTTGGGTCCGAGCACCAACCGGGCCACGGCGACCGTCGCGATGAAGTCGTCGATGCCGGCGTCGGGGGTAGACGCCATCGCCGTGTGGTCCTTGGCCCGGAAGTTCTGCACGATCACTTCCTGAACGTGGCCGAACTCCTTGTGGGAGCGCCGGATCGCGTGCAGTGTCTCGGCGCGTTCGGTCAGCGTTTCACCGATTCCGACCAGCAGGCCGGTGGTGAACGGAATGGACAGCCGCCCGGCGTCGGCGAGCGTGCGCAGCCGAACCTCGGGATCCTTGTCCGGGCTGCCGTAGTGGGCCAGGCCCTTGGTCTCGAACAGCCTCCGCGAGGTGGTTTCCAGCATCATCCCCATCGAGGGGGCGACCGGCTTGAGCCGCGACAGCTCCGACCATGTCATCACGCCGGGATTCAGGTGTGGCAGCAGACCGGTCTCTTCGAGAACGCGGATCGCCATCGCCCGCACGTAGTCCAGCGTCGAGTCGTAGCCGCGCTCGTCGAGCCACTGGCGAGCCTCGTCCCACCGCGTCTCGGGGCGGTCACCGAGGGTGAAAAGCGCTTCCTTACAACCCAATTCGGCTCCCCGGCGGGCGACTTCGAGGATCTCGTCGGGCTCCATGTACATGCCGAGGCCCTCTGAGCGCAGCTTGCCTGGAACGGCGACGAAGGTGCAGTAGTGGCAGGTGTCTCGGCACAGATGGGTGACGGGGATGAACACCTTGCGCGAATAGCTGATCGGGAGTCGACCGTTGGGGCCTAGTCGGCCCGAAGAGCTCAACCCCGCATCGCGGACGCGGGCGGCACTCACGCAGAGATCAGCTAGGTCGCCGCCACGGGCGGTCATGGCGATGGCGGCCTCGTCGACGTTCAGCGCCACGCCGTCGCGGGCGCGTCGCAACACCCGCCGCAATGCGGTTGCGCTGGGCGCGTCGGATTTCGGTGGGACCACCGGGCTGGGCAGAGCAGTGCCGCGCTGGGGGTTCAGAGCCACTCCCGTGTAACCCCGCGTTCGTCGAGGATCATCCGCACGTCTCACATTCTGAAACATCGGCGCATGCCATATCGGCCACAGTAGTCCGCGCGTTGGCCGCGGTGGCGTGCTGCCGCCGAGCAGGTGCCCACCGGCGCGCGCCTTGCCGTCATTTGCCTGACGCAGACGTCAACACCGGCGTAGGTTCATCGAGGTCGGGGCGTTTATCGAGGAGGGGACCCTATGCTTATTTCTGCACGTTCAGCACTGATGGCCAGCGTCGCGACACTCACCGCAAGCGCCGTCGTGATCGCCCCGTCGGTGCAACCTCCCCCGCCCCCAAGGCCCGCGATCCAACTGGCGGCGGCGGTCCAGCCGCTGGCGCAACCGGTGGCGCAACCACAGTTCAATCCGGTCGCCTTTTTGATCGGCTTACCACCAAGCCTGGGTGCCCCGTTCCCGACTCCGCCACCCCCAATTGTGGTGCCTACGCCGGGGTCCATCGGCAGCAGCATCATAAACATCTACAACGCGGTCGAGCCCTGGGTTAACTACGGGTTCGAGGTCGGCGCCTGGGCGTTCGGCTGGGTTCCATGGATCGGCTGGTTAGCACCGCAGATCTGGCCCATCGGCTACAACTTGGGCGAAAGCATCGTCCAAAGCATCGTCTTCAACATTGCCAATTGGCTCGATGGGAACATCAGCTTCGGTCAGGGCTTGATCAATGTCGGCGGCGACACCATCGACGCGTTTATTCAATTCGGAATTGACCAGTGGCATTTCTGGTTGCCGAGTATCCCGATACCGCCGCTGCCCGGCATCTTCACCACTTCTGCGCAGGCGGTGACGCTGATGGGCCCGACGGCGACAACTGGGGTTGGGAATGCCGGCGTATTGGGTGGCTTACTCGACCGCGTTACCAACCCCCTCACCGCCGGCGGAGGCGTCGACGGTGCGTTCGGTGGTGTCGGTTCGTTGGGTTCCCTGCTTAGAAACGGAATCGCAGACATCGGTGATCTCTTGGGTGTTCCGTTGTCGCCGCAAGTGAGTGCTCAGTCGGGCGAACTGGAGAAGACGTCGGAAATCAGCACAGTCCCGCCGATGGTCAAGACCCCGTTCGCGCCGCTCAAGTCTTTGCCTCTCGCCGAGGTGGCCAAGGCGGTGGGAAACGTGCATAACGAAATTCGCACCAACTTCAACGCCACCAACCGCCTGACCGACGGAGCCGGAACCAATGGCGTGGTCCAGGCTCAGGGAGAGGTACGCGGCGGCGGCGCCAAGGTGACCAACGACATCGCCAACGCGTTGCGCGCAGGAAAGCCCGGCAAAACCGCCGCGGACGGCGCAACCGCCTCGACCACTGTGTCAGGGGGTTTCGGCGACACCGCTAAGAAGGTCGTCAACAACGTGCGGCAGGCCGCCAAGGACGCGCGTCAGGCGGCTGCCGGCGAGAAGTAAGTGTCAGCGCGGTCGGGTTCGCCGATATAGAAGCAACGCGGCCGGAAGCGCGCCCAACACGATCAGCAGGAGTACTAGGTACTCCGCGCTGAACACTGCGTCATCGCCGGGGCCGGGAAAGGTGAGCCCGGCGACCGTCGCCAGCCAGGTCCACAGCGGTAAGGCGGCAACCCGCGGGGATGACGTCCATTGCATCGCGACCCATACCAGCGCGGCGTTGAGCAGGCCGCTGATCAGCGCGCTGATCGGGAAACGGAACGGGACCGAGGCGGAGCGAGAGGAAGAAGGCGGCGAGTATCGCTGAGATGACGCCGTCGAGGGCAAGCAGCGTGAGGACGACGGCGCGCAGAACCCGAGGGTCGTCGGGCGACGGACTCAGGTCGGGATGCTGTCCAGCACCGACACGATCGAACCGACCACCCACTGGTAGCTGTCGAAGCGGTCCTGCCAATGCTGCAGGTTGGGGTCCAGATCTTGGTCCATGACTGTCCTTCGTCTCTGCGGCCACTCGGTCGAAGCGTACCCCGCGGGAGTTGGTTATCCGAGATGCAATCCGGCGAGGAGATCGGTCTCCCAGCCACGGTGGTCGCGTTCGCCCGGGTCGCCGGACGACGAGTACATAGTGCTCCTCGGTGAGGATGGGCAGCGCGATGTTGTTGGAGAGCGCGCAGGAGCGGCCGTTCGGCGCGACGGTGACCTGGGTGGCATGCGCCCGCAGCGCGGCCACTTTGGCGGGGAGTTGGTCGTCGGCGTCGATGACGGCGTCGATCTTGTCATCGGGGTAGCCGAACGGGACGTCGTCGATCGACACACGCATCCATTCGTCGGGAACATCGTCCAGGTTCGCCAGGCCGGTTCCCATGGCGCTGGTGGCGCTGACGGTCCAGTAGAACTTTGGCACGTGCCACGGCGAGCCCGGGTAGTCGTCGCCGGCGGACGCGGCGACGGCTTCGGTGGTGACGCGATGGGCCTGGATGTGGTCGGGATGGTCGTAGCCGCCGTCGGGGTCATAGGTGACGACGACATGGGGACGCAGGTCCCGGATGATGGCGACGAGCTCGCCGACGGCCTCGCGCATATCGGCGTCCATGAATCGCTGATGGCGTCGAGACTCCGTGCCGTCCATGCCGGAGTCACGCCAGCGACCCGGGCCGCCAAGGAAATTCGGCTCTGAGACGCCGAGGGCGGTCAAGGCGGCGGTGAGCTCGTTGATGCGGTAGCCGCCCAGTTGGTCGGCTTTGTCGACGGCCAGTAGGGCGTAGCGCTGGCCGATGACTTCGCCTTCTTCGCCGAGGGTGCAGGTGACGACGTGGACGTCGGCCCCTTTGGCGATGTAATGCGCGATGGTGCCGCCGGTCGTCAGCGTTTCGTCGTCCGGATGGGCGTGGACGAAGAGAAGGCGTGGCTTTTCCTGCGAGGGCATCGACCCGAACATACCGGTGCTGTGGGTTGGGGTGCTGGTCGAGAGGCGGTTTGGGGAGGAGCTGCCGCTGTGGGCGCGGTGGTGCTGGACCGTGGCGTGTCGGGCGACGATTGCGGTGCAATGTGGGCGGGGGCGGAACAACTTACGATTTCGTTAGTTAACTCCTGACTCTTCGGTAAGTATCGCCAAGGTCTTTGCGGCCATGGTGCGCACGGGGTCGCGTGTTTCAGACGGCCGGCTCGAGATTTGCCGGTGCCGCATCTTGAGCCGGCCGACGTGTCCAGCCACGGCCGCGGTAGATGCGCCGCCCTGTTGCATGAACACCGCTGGTGGCAATTTCTCTATCTCGTTAAATCACCGTGCAATATGGGTAATTCAGTCCGCTCGACGGTGGGCGCCGAGGTTCGTGACTGAAAATCTTGATTGCCGGTCCGGGATGTTTGCGAAGCGCTCGCGTGGCCCATGATCAGCTATTTCTTCACCATAGGCGGACTTATTGCAAACGCAAATACCTTCAATGCGCCGCGCCAAGAACCTGAGAATTAGATGAATTTAGTGACATAGATTCCTGAGTGCTGCAGATCAGCCCGAGCAAGGAGGCTCCACCCGATGCAACTCTCACTACGCCCGTACGTAACGACCGGTGTGGCCATCGTAGGGGCGAGTGTTCTCGTCGCCGCGCCCATGACGGTGACGCCACCTGATATTGAAATAGCCAATCCAGTGGCACAGGTCGAACGGGCGGTGGAGCTGACGGCGAATGAGATTGAGAATGCGGTAAACCAGCTGGTGTTCGCTGCCACCAAGGCATCGGTTTCCATCGCCCAACTCACAACGCCGCTCGTCGCACAGATCCTCGGAGTCTCGGAAACGCAGGCGGCGGCATTTCTCGCGCTTGGCACAATCGGACTTTTTGGTCCGCTGATCAGCGGCACCGGGGCCATCGGTACGGCACTCCAAGACGTCGTCGACTCCAACGGTCTGGAAGATCTCCTCGTCAACCTCATCGGCGCGCCTGGCACAATCATCGACGGCTTCGTCAACGGAGGGTATGGACCCGAACTCGCCTCTCTGTTGGGACTACCAACAACGCTTCACAGCCTCCTGGCCGGCGGACTGATCAACCCGGGCAACGTTGAAAACCTTCCAATTCCTGGTGACTACATTCCGCCCGGTCACGATCCCCACGGTTCAGGGGCTCATTGAACAGCTCTTCGGGCTATTCAGCCCCGCTGCGGCGGTGACTCCGTTCAGCGCAAGCGCCCAGCTAGCGCCCGCTCCCGACACCACGGTCGAAGACGGAATCAACTCACTGCTGTTCACCCTCACCAAGGCAACCCTGTCCGTCGTTACAGCTCGCAGCTCCCCTGGTGGCACCAATCCTGGGCGTGTCGGAGCAGCAGCCGCAGGTCTTCTTGGCGCTCGGAACTGTCGGTCTCCTCGGGCCAGTGATCAGCGGCACAGGCGCAGTCGGGACTGCCCTCCAAAACATCATCAACTCCGACGGCGCTGGAAGAACTCGCTACCAACCTCATCGGTGCGCCCGGGACAATCATCGACGGTGCGGTCAACGGAGGCTATGGGCCAAACCTCCTGCTGATCGGTGAATTCATACCCTCACCCCTTGCGGCGCTGAAACCTCTACCTGTACCTGTAACGGGAGTTTTCGCCCCTGGGCTTATCCTCGAACCCGGGATTCACCTATCTCGCGGCGCTGCAGGGAATCGGCTTCAAGATAGGCGCTGGTCCTAGCGCAACGGTCCTCCCTCCCGGCACCATCGCTGTGCTTCAAGGATTGGTCGAAAAGGTCTTTGGCGCATTGCCCACGGCCGCGAGCACGTTCCAAGCTCCGGCCCCCGGACCGGCTCTCAAGATCAATAATGCGCAGGACAACGCCGACTCTGGACCGACCTTGACGGACAAGCTCCAGAGGAAGCTCCAGATTTCACGCCTAAGCCTCACAAGCATTTGGTGAATATCGACGTGCTCGGCAACGGCAACCCACTCGGTGGCGGCAACATCTTCCACAAAGACCAGAAGCCTGAATCGGGTGCTACTACAGGGACGGACATCAAGCCCGTCAACAGCCATCGTCTGGGCGACGGAAAGATCGGCGGGGTCAGCGTTCACGACGTCATCAAGCGCATCACCGGACATGACCAAAAAACCGAAACGACCCCGCACCGGCCGAGGCGAAGAGCTAGACGACCGCTGCACGCTGGATAAGTCTCCAATGATGGGCCCGGGATTCCGATGGAATGCCGGGCCCATCGCACATAGATTCACTGCGTGAGTCGACGCGCCCTCGAGTTCGCTTGCGGCATCGTCGTCGTCGGACTCCTGGCCGGCGTCGCCGGTCTTTGCACGACTCTGCTCCTGCGCTTCGTCGAGCATCTGACCTACCACTACTCGTTCGGCACTCTCCTCGCCGGCGTCACCGGCAGTAGCCCGGTTCGACGTGCCGTCGGCCCGATGATCGGCGGAGCGCTCGCGGGGTTCGGCTGGTGGATGCTGCGGCGACGTACCGTGGTGCCGCAACTGGCGGAGACCATCGCCAACCATCGGCCCATCCCCCGCCTGACGATGACGCTCGACGCCGCACTGCAGGTGTTGATCGTCGGCTCGGGCGCATCCCTGGGCCGCGAAGGTGCACCCCGCCAATTCGCCGCGGCCCTCGGCGATCTCGGCACATCGCGATGGTCGCTGACCGAGCGCGACCGCGAGATCCTCCTGGCATGCGCGGCCGGGGCAGGTTTGGCCGCGGTCTACAGCGTTCCGGTGGGCGGAGCACTTTTTGCCACCGCCATCATGCTGAAAACCTGGCATCCGCGCGCAGTCGGCACAGCCCTGATCACCTCGAGCCTTGCGGTGGCCGTCGCGTCGCCGGTCACTCATGAGGCCGCTCCATTGGACTGGCCGAATCCCCAATTGTCTTATCTACTTGCGCTTTTCGCGCTTGCACTGGCGCCGCTCGCTCTCATCGTGGGTTTGGCATTCAACCGCGTCATGGCCTATGCACGGCCGGCGACGACGATGAAGTCCTGGGTGCTGATACCTGCGATCGCCGCCGCGGGATTGCTCATCGGGCTCTGTTCGATCCGATGGCCCGAGTTGCCCGGCAACGGCAAGAGCATCCTGACAATAAGTCTCAACAGCGGCCTGACACTAGGTGCCGCCGCGGTCATTCTGTTCCTGAAACCAGTTCTCACGGCGGTGTTCCTGCGTGCGGGTGCGGTCGGCGGCATGCTCACTCCCGCGCTTGCGACCGGTGCGGCGATGGGATCCGTGGTGGCGTTGTCGATCAACACATGGACCGAACATCACGTCAGCGTTCCCGCGGTATCGCTGACCTGTGCTGCCGGTGTACTCGCGATTACCCAGCGCGCACCGATCTGGGCCGCGATCTTCGTATGGGAACTTGCGCACCCACCGTGGTGGCTGCTGGCACCATTTCTGGTCGCCGCGGTCATGGCGCACTTGCTGAGGCTGCTCGTCGAGCGGCGGGAAACTGCGTGGCGTCGCGATCGTCTCTCGAGGCCGATGGCCAACAAATCGGAAGGAGGAACGTAAACGCCACCGGCGGCTCCAGTCGCACGTTCATCGGGAGCATGATGGCCGGCTGCCACCAATCCAAGGCAATCGAAGTTGGCACTGTCGCCCTCCTCAGCGCCCTGAAGGGGGCTATCTCCGTGCCGAATCTAACCGACGTCATTCGGCTTGCGGCCTATCGAACTTACCGACGAGTAGCTCAGCCGGGTCTCGAGCGAACGCCTGTCAGACTGCGACACGAAACGGGCCTACTGTTTGCCATCGCAAAGAAGATGCCGCGTACCTCTGCTGCGAGATCCGAGTGCAGCCCCCGGCGATGAACCGGAGACCGCAAATAGCTTTCGAACCACTATGGCCCGTTAACCCGGCGTTAACATGACCGTCCTTTCAGATTGCAGCAAATTAGAGACAAATAGTCTCGTCCAAATTAGCCCAGCTAATTCGCTGAAATCGCTGAGTTAGCTGCCGCCGTGTTAACCTAACCTAGTTAGGTAACAAAGGAGCTACTTCACCCTAACTACCAGCGTATTTGCCAACACATAGGGTTCCTAATTGACTGCATTGAGATTCGCTAAAACGGCTATAAATCTTCCTTACGCGCGAGTAAGTTCTGATTCGTCTCATTCGTTTTGCGGCTTGAAGGGAGTCGTTATGCAACAAGCCCTCCGTCCCTATGCCACGGCGGGCGTTGCGCTGGTGGGGGCCAGCGTCATCGCTGTTTCACCGGTCACGGTGCCACCAAGTGCGATCCAGCAGGAGCTCCGCGACACCGCGGTGGAACTTTCGGCACTGATAAATCCCATCGACGCATTCCGCCCCGTCTTCGACGCCACCGTCGCGGACCTGCAGGCGCTGGGTGAGGCTATCCGCGCCAACCCCGTACCGATTTTGGCGGCAATCCTGGCCAATGCGCCGGGCAATACCGCCGGACTTCCCCAGGCCCTGATAGATCAACTCCGCGAGATACCCCAGATCCCCGGCCAGCTCCCAGGCCAAATCGGCGACACGCTCGCTGGCATACAGAGCCTCGTTGGGCCAATCCAGACATTTCTACAAGACGTCATAACGGCGGTGACGTCGACTGATCCCAACGCGGGCGGCGTCCTGGTGCCTCAACTGCAAATTATCCTCACGGCACTACAGAGCGGCGACTTCGGGACGGCCTTTGGTGATCTCTCCGTTCTGCCGCTCGCACCGATCCTGAACCCCCTTCTCAACAACTTCATGCTCTTACCGCAGATCGCAGGAGTCTTCCAACAACAGTTGGCCAACGTGCAGGAGTTGCTTCCCATCGCACAAGGACCGCTGACTACGGCACAACAAGTGGTAAGCGTGTTCGCCAATGATCCGACAGCTCTTCTGCTTGTTGGTATCGGCCCGCTTCTAGCAATTAATGGGGTGGCGACGGCGGCCGGCAACACTCTCTCCGGGCTGGTGCAGGCCGTACAGAACGGCGACCCGGAAGCCGCCTTCAACGCTGTTATCACTCAAGCAGCTCTGGCAGCGTCGGCGATCGTGAACGGCTTAGCGGACCCGAACTTCGGACTGCTCGGTGGGCTGCAACACCTTCGCGAGGAGATCGGAACAGCAATCGGCACACCGCTAGCCGTCGCCGACGTGGCGAAGGTGCCCAGTGGCGGGGCTCAGTCGTTCACGTTGACTGCGCCCCTGGAAAAGGCGCCGGCGCCGGGGGCCACCACTCCATCGGGCTCCGGTGCGGTTGACTTAGGCACGCTGGATTCGAGTGCCACGAAAGACCCGGCCAACGCGACTACAAGCGCCGAAACCAAGGGAAACCTCAAGGGCGGCAATCTGTTCGTGCCCGGCGGTGACGCCACAAAGGGCGGCAGGCATCGGGCCGACAACGGCCCGAGCTTCGGTCAAGAGCTACGGGACGCAGCCGCCAAGACCATCAAGGGGCTCACCGGCCTCAGTCGCGGCGCTCAGTCTGAGAACTCCACGGCCGGCACCTCCAGCAAGGGCGAAAGCGGCTCTGCCAGTTCTGGTTCCGGCCCCAGCGGAGGCACCGGAAGCAGGTAACCGTCACCGCCACCGCTCAGCAATCGGCCCCCTCCCGCCCGGCAGGGGGCCGATTGTCATGCACCTTACTGCGGCTCCTTGGCCCACGTGCCGGCGTCGCCGACGATGCCCACCGGCACGGCGCCCGACAGGCTGACGTTCTGCACTCGGGGACCGGCAGCGACGATCGTCGTGTCCTGCAGGATCGGTAAGACGGTCGACATGTTCCAAAGCCGCGGTTCGACCGCATTGATCACGTCACCGATTGCCTCGGTGCCCTTCAGCGCAGCGTCGATCTTGGGCTGGAGGCTGCGGTCGCAGATTCCGGTGAGGTTACTTGGGGCCTGGACGAGCGCATCTGATTCCGGTGCAGGACTTTTCGTGGTCGGTGTCGCCGTCGTTGTGCCCGTCGAAGGTGACGGGCTGGTGCTGGGCGTCGGCGTGGGCGTCGACGTCGTAGAGGCGCCCGGAGACGCGGCCGTCGACACCGCCGTCGCCTGCAATGCAGGACAGCCGTACCGCGACGCCAACGATGTCGCAAGATCACCACCGGCCTGATGCCAGCCGACGATCGCGTCAACCTTGTTCTGCGCGAGCGCATCTCCGTACAGGGCGACGGGGTCCAGCGAAAGAACCGATGCCTCGATGCCGACGTTGCGCAGCTGGTCGGCCGCGGTGTTGGCGACCGCCACCGCCGTAGAATCGTTGGTCGCCACACCGATCACCAGCGAGAGCGGCACGCCGTCCTTGGTTATTCGCCCGCGGTTGTTGTCCGGCACAGGGGTCCCCGGCGTCGGCGGCACCGAAGTCTCGACGGGCAACAGCTGGTAACCGCTGCCGGCCAACAACTCCAGCGCCGCCTCCTTCGTCAACGCAGGCGGTGCAGTCGGCACGTAGCCGGGGTCAGATGGTGAGCGTACCTGCGCCTGTGCCAGTGTCACGGTGTTGTCGCTTCCAGCGCCGACGGCGGCTAGTAGATCGACGTCGAGCAGGCCCAGAATCGCCTTGCGCACTTGGGAATCAGCGAGCTTTGGCTGCTGTGCCCGCATCGTCAGCTGCATCACCCGCGGGGTGACGATCCGCGCCGTCCGCACGTCGGGGATCGCCGACAGTTGCGCGAACGCCGCCTGACCGCCGTGCACCTGTGCCACCTGTGTGTCGCCGTTGCGGATCGAGTCGGCCAGTGCCGCCGTTGCGCCCGCGCGTCGGAATAGGATTTGGTCGGGCTTCGCGGGTGCGGCCCAATACCGGTCGTTGCGCGCCAACAGGATTTCTTCGCGCTGCGGGTCGATGTTCTCGACCCGGAACTGACCTCCCGTCACCGGCAGTGCACGGGCCAAGCCCGACGCGAAGCCGCCCGGGACGTCCTTGACGATGTGCGCGGGAAGGATGTCGTTGAAGAGTTCTCGCCACGCGGGATAGGGCTGAGAGAACGTCACCACCGCCGTCTTGCCGCCCTCGATGGACTGCACGCCGGTGATGAGGTCGTAGCCGGCGGGGTCGACCACGCCGGGCTGACTGACCATCTGCCGCCACAGGTACCAGTAGTCGTCCGCAGCGATCGGTGCGTTGTCGGTCCACTGCGCTTCCGGCCGGATCTTGTACGTGACGGTGAACGGATTGTCGTTCGTCACCTCCGCCGACATCAGCAGCGTCGGGTCGAGCTCCCACCGCGATCCCGTCGGCGACGCCGGATCGGAAACGGGCCGGAACGAGCTCGGCAGGACCAGCGAGCTGATGGCCGCATTCACCGGCGACTGATCGGACAGCAGGTGCGAATTGAAGCCGGGACCGATGGTGTCGATGGCCATGATGATCTGCGTCGCCTTCGGCGGCGGCGGAGTGGTCGTCTCCGTCGTGTCGGTGCTCTGCGGGGCCGGCGGCGGGCTGACGGTGCAACCGGACGTCATCAGCATCAGCGCGGAGATCGCGGCGATCACGCACTTGCGGCTACCCGGCACGCCCTCAGGGTATCGGCCGCGAAATCGAAGTCTCCGCGAGTGCGGTCGCCATTCCCTAACACAGCAGCCCCACTACCTCGCCGGCGCGCGGGCGACGGGGAGTAAATGCCAATCCCCAGCATCTGTGGATCGGCGCTCCCCAGGCGACCGCACGGCTAATAGGATGATGCGGTGGCCAACCTGGAAGACCTGGAAGCGCGGGTAGCGGCGCTGGAAGCTTCACAGGCCGACTACCGCGCGGTGCTGGCCGCGGTCAATGCGCTTGGCGCGAATCAACGGGAACATGGGCTGGGTCTGGCGGCAGTCACGACAGATCTTGCGGCCGCAACGAAAGACCTCGCTGTCTTCAGGACGGAGCTGGGCGACTTTCGCCGAGAAACACGCTCTACGTTCCGCTCGGTCGACGAGCAGCTCGCCGAAATCAAGGATCTGATCATCGGCCGTCGCAACGGTCAGTAGCCGCGAGCGTGAAACCTCTGCGAAAAAAGTCTCTTGACAACTCGCGACAGATTCACACTCGGCGAGGCGTCCGGCCGATTGCTACCCGCGCGCTTTCGCCCGGGCCTTTTCGCGGCCGCGCTGAGTCGCGTCGAGCACGACCTTGCGCACCCGCACGATCTCGGGGGTGACCTCGACGCACTCGTCCTCGGCGCAGAACTCCATGGCCAGCTCGAGGCCCAGCTCCAACGGACGGGCCAGCGTCTCCATGACGTCGGCCGTCGACGAGCGCATGTTCGTCAGCTTCTTCTCGCGGGTGACGTTGATGTCGAGATCCTCTGCGCGAGGATTGATTCCGACAACCTGACCCTCATACGTATCGTCACCCGGCTCGACGAAGAACTGGCCACGGTCCGACAGCTGAATCATCGCGAACGGCGTGATGGAGCCCGACCGGTCCGACACCAACGAACCCGTGTGCCTGGCCCGGATCTCCCCCGCCCATGGGCGGTAGCCGTCGAACACCGCGTTCGCGATGCCGGTGCCGCGGGTCAGCGTCAGGAAGTCGGTGCGGAAGCCGATCAGCCCACGGCTGGGCACGATGAAGTCCATCCGGACCCAGCCCGCCGCATGGTTCGTCATCTCCTCCATCCGCCCCTTGCGCGCAGCCATCAGCTGGGTGATGGCACCGACGTATTCCTCCGGGCAGTCGATGGTCATCGCCTCGAACGGCTCATGGAGCTTGCCGTCGATCGTGCGAGTGACGACCTGTGGCTTCCCGACGGTCAGCTCGAAACCCTCGCGGCGCATCTGCTCGACAAGGACGGCAAGGGCCAACTCGCCTCGGCCCTGCACCTCCCACGCATCGGGCCGGTCGATGTCGACGACCTTGATCGACACGTTGCCGACCAGCTCGGTGTCGAGCCGCGACTTGACCATCCTGGCCGTCAACTTGTGTCCGGACACCTTGCCCGCCAGCGGCGAGGTGTTGGTGCCGATCGTGACCGAGATGGCTGGCTCGTCGACGGTGATCCGTGGCAACGCATGCGCGTGGTCGGGGTCGGCGAGGGTATCGCCGATCATGATCTCGGGCAGACCCGCAACGGCAACGATGTCCCCGGCGACGGCCTCATCCGTCGAGGTTCGGTCCACACCCTCGGTGACGAGAAGTTCGGTGATCTTGGCGTTTGTGATGACCGGATGCCCGTCGACCTCGCGCATCCAGGCGACCTGCTGGCCCTTGCGGATCCGGCCCTTGTAGATGCGGATCAGCGCGAGCCTGCCGAGGAACGCCGACGCGTCGAGGTTGGTCACCAGCGCCTGCAGCGGGGCCTCCGGGTCACCCTGCGGCGGCGGGATGTGCTCCAGAAGCACGTCGAAAAGTGGGTCGAGGTTCTCGCCTTCGGGGTTCTCGCCATTGGCGGGTTCGATGGTGCTGGCGATGCCAGCGCGACCCGACGCGTACAAGGTCGGTAATCCAAGCGCGTCCTCGGCGGCCTTCTGCGCCTCCTCGTCGAGGTCGGAGGCGACGTCCAGCAACAGATCGTGACTATCCGAGACGACTTCGGCGATCCGGGCGTCGGGCCGGTCGGTCTTGTTGACCACAAGAATCACCGGCAGATGGGCGGCCAGCGCCTTGCGCAGCACGAAGCGAGTCTGCGGCAGCGGGCCTTCCGACGCGTCGACCAGCAGCAGCACGCCGTCGACCATGGACAGCCCGCGCTCCACCTCACCGCCGAAGTCGGCGTGGCCGGGCGTGTCGATGACGTTGATGACCGTCACGCTGCCGTCGGGGTGATGACGGTGCACGGCGGTGTTCTTCGCCAGGATCGTGATGCCCTTTTCCTTTTCCAGGTCACCGGAGTCCATGATCCGTTCGGTGGAGTCGTCGCCACGGTGGGTCAGCGCCCCCGACTGCCGAAGCATCGCGTCGACGAGGGTCGTCTTCCCATGGTCGACGTGTGCCACGATGGCGACATTCCGGAAATCCACGCCCGAATTGTCGCAGTGCAATGCATCGATCACGAAAACGGGAGACGCCCGTCACTGTGAAATCCAGCAAGTTCGCCGACCTGAAACCGAAGAAAAAGTGCTGTCGCAGCAAGCCGCGTTGCAAGAAATGCCCTGTCGTCCTGCACCAAGTGTGCATGGCCGAGCGCAACGGCCCGCGAGGCAAGGAGCTCGTAAAAGTGTTCAAGCAGGCGCGAAAGTCCTAATCAGGCACCCCGCGCGGGCGTACCGTGGATTTGTCAGCCGAGAGTGGAGGTGACGAATATGTCGGTCTACGAAGTACTCACCATCGTTGTGATCGCCGTCGTCGGGATGGCCGCGACCGCAGCCATCTATGTCGGCCTGCTGAATTGGGCCGGCGCGTTCTTCGTCGTCCGGTGCGCCGCCTGTCACCACTTGACGTTCTCCTCGGCCAACAGCGCGCAACCCTCCTGCCCGCACTGCCGCCACCCGGTGATCGCGCACCCGCTCTACGCCCTGCACCATCCGCGCAGCCTCTCGCAGGTACGCGTGGTGGGCGATCGCCTGCACTACTGAGCCGCATCACCCATCGCCGCGGCCAGCTCGCCGAGCCACGCCCGATCGGCCGGCACCCACGGAAGGCTCTCGAGCTCGTCGGCAGTCACCCATCGCAACGCGTGGTGGTCGTGCGGCCGAACGGCGGCCCCGCCAGCAAGGGTGACCCGGTAGGCGCGCAGGATCATCGTGTCGTTCAGCGCGACGTCCTCGCCCAGCCGCTCACCGACCGTCACGTCGACGCCGAGTTCCTCGTGCAGTTCTCGCGCCAAACCCGCGGCGTCGCTCTCCCCCGGCGCGACCTTGCCGCCCGGCAGCTCCCACAATCCGGCCAGTTCCGGCGGGCGGGCACGTTGTGCCACCAGCAGCGTCGCCCCCCTGATGAGCGCGCCCGCAACGACGATCTGGTTTGACATCGCGGCTGACGGTATACCTTCGAAAGATGGCTGTGTTAACGGACGAACAAGTGGACGCCGCACTGCCCGACCTCAACGGCTGGGAGCGCAGCGACGGGGCCCTGCGCCGGTCGATCAAATTTCCCGCGTTCCTCGACGGCATCGACGCGGTGCGTCGCGTCGGCGAACGGGCCGAACAGAAGGACCATCATCCCGACATCGACATCCGCTGGCGAACAGTGACTTTCGCGTTGGTCACTCATTCCGAGGGCGGCATCACCGACAAAGATGTGGAGATGGCCCGGGAGATCAACGGGATCGTCGGGCAGTAGTCCCGATCCACGCCAGCGTCGCCAACGCCGCGACGATGTAGATCAGCCCGGCCCATGCCAGGTACCACGGCCTGCTGATCTCCCAGATGGTCGGCTGCGCGAAGCTCAGGAGCCACGGCACGCCGACGACGGTGAGCGCCAGCCACCCCCAACCGAGGATCTGCGCGCCCAGTCGCTCCCGCAGCGGGCCGTGCAGCAGCCAGATCATCAACGGCAGCAGCCAAACCCAGTGGTGCGTCCACGAGATCGGGGAGAGCAGCAGGCCGAACAGCTGCACGACCAGGATTCCGCCCAGCCGGTCGCTGGGTCCCACGGCCCGCCACGCCAGGAACGCGACCACGGCCGTGACGACGATCGCCGCCACGACAAGCGGCCCGTAGCCGGCGTCGTGCCCCAGGATGCGGGAGATGCCGCCCCGCCATGACTGGTTGAACGATGTCCCGATCGGCCCGATTCGCTTGGCGTCGCCCAGCAGTTCGGTGAAGTAGTAACGGGTCTGGTCGCCGATCACCAACGCGGATACGCCGATCGTCGCAAAGAACACCACCGCGGAGAAAACCACTGTGGCCCAGCGTCGTACGCCCAGGAAGTAGAGCCCGCTGACGGCAGGCGTCAGCTTCACCCCGGTCGCCAGGCCGACCAGCAGCCCGGAGATCCACCATCGCGTGCTGTAGACGGCGTACAGCACGGCCAGCACAAGCAGCACATTGATCTGGCCGTAGTTGAACGTGCTGCGCAGCGGTTCGAGCCAGATGCCGACCGCCGTCCACAGCATCCCGACGCTTCTGCTGCCGCCGAGCCCGTCAGTCGCCGGCAGCAGGCGTTGGCTGATCCGCACCACGCCGTACAGCGCGACGATGGTGCCCAGTTGCCACGCGAGCGCGAGGAGGCCGAACGGCAGCCAGTGCAGCGGGTAGAAGACGACCGCCGCGAACGGCGGATAGGTGAACGGCAGCGGGAAGTCCGGCGTCTGGTCGGCATAGACGTAGTCGTATAGCGTCCCGCCGTTGGCCAGCGTGTCTGCGCCGCCGACATAGACGTGCAGGTCGACGAAGTTGGCGCCGTGGGGAATCAGATAGGTCAACGCGAGCCGCGCGGCGATGCTCACCAGCAATAACCAAGGCGCCGCGGCCGCCAATCGCGCTGGCAGCGGCGGGACTGTCGGTGTCGAGGCGGGTTCGGCTCCTATAGCGCCGACTCTAGTGGCGGGTCACCGTATGCGTTCGCATCCGTAACGGTTCCATAAACACCACACGTGTCACTTGAGTAACTCTAGTAACGGGCTAGCTTCGGCTTCAGGCCTTCACCTCCAACGATTGGGAGAACCATGAACCGCACCGGGAAACTGCTCGTTTCGTCCACGATCGCCGCCGTCGGCGCGGTCTCGACAGCGCTCGCACTGAGCACCACCGCCGCCGCCGATCCGGTTGCGCCCGCCCCGGTGAACCCCGGCGCCCAACTGCTCACCCAGCTGTCGACCGTAGGTTCCGCCGCGCCGCAGCTGATGCAGACCCTCGCGACAGCCATGTCCGGCATGTCCGGCACCACGACCCCGGCAGCAGCTCCGGCCACGCCTCCCCCCGGCGCCACCGCCTCGCTGACTCTGCCGCAGACGCCCGCGCTTCCGACCGCCGCGACCCCGGCGGCTCCCGCTGCGGCGGCCGCTCCGGCCAATGCGCTTTCGTCACTCACCTCGGCGCTGCCCGCGCCGCTTTCCAACACCGCAGGGCTGGCCCAGCTGCTCCCGAGCGGCATTTCCCTGCCGGGCCTGAATGCGCCCGCGGCGACGGCACCCGCTGCGGCCGCCACGGCACCGCTGGCCGCCGCACCTCGCGCCACCTCTGCGGCCGCACCGCTCGCGGCCGCACCGCTTGCCGGCCCACCCGCGGCTGCGGCGCCCGCGTCTGCGCTGCCGGCCGCCGGCCTCGTGCCTGCGTCGGTGCTCAGCGCCCTGCCGTGACATCTGAAGACCACCGCACACCCTCGAGCCACGGGAGAACCATGTCATCGACCAGGAAGCTGTTCGCCAACGCCGCCGTCGCGGTCGGCTCCTCGGCGGCAATGCTGTTGGGTCTGACAGGTACCGCGAACGCCGAACCGCCGGCACCGTTGCCGATCGACGCCGTGCAGGCGCCGGGCATGTCGGCGGTGGAGAGCCTGAGCCCGGCGATTCAGAAGGCGGCCGCGGACCCGTACAACGCGGCGTCGATGTTGATGGCGGCCGCGGCGGCGTTCACCGGTAACTCGACGGCACCCACGGACTCGAAGAACGTGGCATCGGCGGTCAACCAATTCGTCGCCCAGCCCGCGGCCGCCCATGTGCCCGCACCCGGTGCGGTGCCGGGCCTCGAGGCCCACCTGCCCGCGGGCGTCGACCCCGCCAACGCCGTCGGCCCGGTACCGGAAGCACTTCCGGCTCCGGCACCCGACGCGGCGCCTGCACCAGATGCAGCACCGGCACCCGCTCCTGAGGGCGCGCCACCGGCTCCCGACGCCGGGATTCCGCAGTTCGGTCCCGACGCCCCGCCGACACAGGACTTCATCTACCCGTCGATCAGCAACGGGTGCCTGAAGGACGGCGGCAACGTGCTGGCGACGGCGATCTCGGTGGCCGGGCCCGCCAAGATCCCGGCACCCGGCCCCACCGCGGGTCAAACCGCCTACGTGTTCACCGCGGTCGGCACGCCGGGTCCCGCCGCCGAGCAGAAGCTGCCGCTCAACGTCACCTGGGTCAACCTGTCGACCGGCAAGTCGGGCAGCGCGACGCTGAAGCCGCGGTCCGACATCAATCCGGAGGGCCCGACGACGCTGTCCGCCATCGTCGACACCGGGTCGGGCAGCATCATGTCGACGATCTTCGGCCAGGTGACCACTACCGAGAAGCAGTGCCAGTTCATGCCCACCATCGGCTCGACGGTGGTGCCCTGACCCGGGTTTCGCCGGGTCAGTAGGCCATGAAGAGGATGGCGTCCCGGTCGTAGTCGCGGCCGGGATGCGCCTCGGACAGGTGCGCCTGCGCTTTCTCGACGAGGTCGTCCTCGTCCTTACCGGTAATCGACTCGCCGCACGGGCAGTTCAGGTGTGTCTTCATTCCTTCACGATCCCACAGTCAAGATGGAGGGCATGGAGATATACGACGTCATGCGGACGACGGGTGCGGTCCGCGAGTACACCGGCGACCCGCTGTCGGACGAAGTCCTCGAGCGCATCCTCGACAATGCGAGGTTCGCACCCAGCGGCGGCAACCGGCAGGGCAACCACGTCGTCGTCGTCCGCGACCCGGAAACCCGTGAGAGGCTGACCGACTGCACGATCCCGGGAGCAAAGCGCTACATCGCCCAGCTACGCAACGGCGAGGGACCGTGGAACCCGTTGCGGCCGTGCGGGGTCGACGCCGAAACGATCGACGCCGTCGAAGTGCCGCGGCAGTCACCACTGCGCAACGCCGAGGTGGTGCTCGTGGTGTGCGTCGACCTCGGGGTGGTCGCGGCCTTCGACCAGGATCTGGATCGCGTCGGGCTGATCGCGGGGGCGTCTGTGTACCCGTTCGTGTGGAACATCCTGCTGGCCGCGCGCAATGAAGGGTTCGGCGGCGTGCTCACCACCGCGGCGGTCGCCGAGGAGCCGAGAGTCAAGGCGCTGCTCGGCATACCGGACGACTACGCGGTCGCCGCCCTGCTGCCGATCGGAAGGCCGGTCAAGCAGGTCCGCAAGCTCACGCGCAATCCCGTCGCCGAATTCGCCACCAAGGAACGCTTCGACGGCGAGCCGCTCTAGCCCCCTGCCTTGGCCGCCTTCGCCGCGGCCTTCATCTGCTTCTTGTACGACCGCACCTTCTGCAGCGATCCGGGGTCGACGATGTCGGCAACCGAAAGGTGGGTACCGGCCTTGCCGTAGTCACCGGCCGCCTCGCGCCAGCCCTTCGGGGTCACGCCGTACTGCTTGCCCAACAGCGCCAGGAAGATCCGCGCCTTCTGCTCGCCGAACCCGGGCAACTCCTTCAGCCGCCGAAGCACCTCTGCCCCGTCCGGCTTGCCCGACGCCCACACCGCTGCGGCGTCACCGTCGTAACGGTCGACGATGATCTGCGCCAACGTCTGGATACGCTTTGACATCGAGCCGGGAAACCGATGTATGGCAGGCCGTTCCGAACACAGCGCAGCGAACTTATCGGGGTCGTAGTCGGCGATCTCGCGGGCGTCCACGCCGCCGATGCGGTCGGCGATCTTCTTCGGCCCGGCGAACGCCACCTCGAGCGGAATCTGCTGATCGAGCAACATGCCGACCAGCAGTGCAAACGGATTGGACTCCAATAGCGCGTCGGCCGCCGGATCCTGAACGAGTTGCAGTTTCGCCACCTCGACAGTCTAGATCGGCGGCACCGCGCATTAGAGTCGGCGGAATAAGCCAACCACCTATTCCGCTGTCTAACCACGTGCTCGAGACCTTGCCCCGAACTCGTTATGCATTCATCCTGCTGGCGTATGCGTTCGCGGCGATCATGGTCGGCACCACGCTGCCGACGCCGATGTACGCGCTTTTTGCGGATCGCATGCATTTCGGTGTGTTGACAACCACGGTCATCTACGCGACGTATGCGGGCGGCGTGCTGTTCGCACTGTTGGCCTTCGGCCGATGGTCGGACGCCGTCGGCCGGCGGCCGCTGTTGCTGGCAGGCACCGCCTTCGCGATAGCCAGTGCGGCGGTGTTCCTCGCCGCCGACTCAGTCCCGCTGTTGCTGGTCGGCCGAGTGCTGTCCGGACTGTCGGCGGGCATCTTCACCGGCACGGCGACAGCAGCGGTCATCGAAGCGGCGCCGCCGAATTGGCACAATCGCGCGGCCGCAGTGGCGACAGCAGCCAATGTCGGCGGTCTGGGCGGTGGGCCGTTGTTGGCCGGGATGCTCGTCCAGTACGCACCACAGCCGCTTCATCTGACGTTCATCGTGCACATCGGATTGGTTCTGCTGGCCGCGGTGGCGGTTGCCGTCGTACCGGAAACCTCGGAGCGCACGGGAACCCTTGGATTTCAACGGCTTGCCGTACCGCCCGAGGTTCGCGGGGTCTTCACCATCGCGGCCATCGCCGCGTTCGCCGGCTTTGCCGTGACCGGATTGTTCGCCTCGGTCGCACCCGCGTTCGTGTCGGGTGTCGTCGGTATCACCAACCATGCGGTGGGAGGAGCCGTCGCGTCTGCGGTATTCGTCGCGTCGGCGGCGAGCCAACTGTTCGCGGGCCGAATCGCGCCGAAGCGCGCACTCGTGCTCGGCTGCGGGATCCTCGTCGTCGGAATGGTCATCCTCACTGTCGCACTGCAACTTTCGTCTCTGTGGGGCCTGATCGCCGCCGCAATCGTGGGCGGCGTCGGCCAAGGCGTCTCCTTCAGCCGCGGTCTGGCCGCCGTCGCCGAACTCACACCGGCGGGTCGGCGTGCAGAGATCAGCTCCGCCTATTTCGTCGTCGCCTATGTGGCGATTTCGCTGCCAGTGATCGGCGAGGGTCTGGCCGCACAGCACTGGGGGCTGCGCACCGCAGGTGTCACCTTCGCGGCGGCCGTGGCGGTGCTGGCGGTCGTCTGCCTGGTCGCGATCGTGGTACGGGAAGCCCGCCAGGACTGAGCGAGCAGATTTGAGTGCTTCTACTCAGATCCATCGGGCCAGCTCAGGCCTTAGATTTGGGCCATGACAGTTGCAGCACTGTTCCCCAGCACTGCTGAGGTCGAGGCGAACACGCCTGTTACGCGGGACCGCGCGATCGACGTCATCCGGATCGTGTCACTCGTCGGCGTCGTCGTCGGACACACGATCATGGCGACGAGCACCATCCGCGACGACGTCTTCATCTGGAGCAACCTGCTCACCGCCTCCGTCATCTTTCAGGCGCTGACCTGGGTGTTCCAGATCATGCCGCTGTTCTTCTTCGCCGGTGTCGCCGCCTGCGTCGACAGTTGGCATTCCGGCGACAGCTGGGGCAACTGGCTGATGCGGCGCTGCACCCGGCTGTACCGGCCGGTGTTCTACTACCTGGCGTTCTGGGTGTCGGCGCTGGCGATCCTGCGGTACTACCTGCCCGAGCACGTCTATGAACCCGTCGCCGGAATCTCGATCCAGCTGTTGTGGTTCTTGGGTGCCTATGTCCTTGTGCTGGCGGCCGTTCCGCTGTTGGCGCGCATCACCACCACCGGACGCCTGCTCGGGGCCGTCGCCGGGGCCTATGGGTTCATCGCCGTCGTCGACGCCGTCCGGATCAACATCGACGGACTGTCCGCGTTGGGCTACCTCAACCTGGTCGCGTGGCTCATCCCGGGCATGCTCGGCGTGGCATATCGACGAAAGCTTCTCGCCGGCCGCGCGGCATTGATGCTCGGCGCAGTGATGTTCGCCGTCAACCTCGCGTTGATGTGGCTCGGCCCTTACGAACTCAGCCTGGTCGGCATCGAGACCCAGCAGCTGAAGAACATGACGCCGCCGTCGCTACTGCTGGCCGGTCACGCAATCATGATGTGCGCCTTCGCGATTGCCGCCGCACCCGCGATCGCGCGGTGGGCTCGGCGGCCGCGGGTGTGGTGGCTGGCCGCGATCGGCAACTCGGGCGCGATGACGCTGTACCTGTGGCACATCCCGGCACTGCTGGCGATGCATCTGGTCTTCGACTACCTCGGCCATCCGCGCTTCGACCCCTCCGCTCGCGGCTTCATCGCGCTGAGCATTCTGCAGTTGCTCATCATGGCTTCGCTCGTCGCGGCCGCGTTCGTCATGCTGCGCCCGTTGGAGAACAACCCGCTGCCACTGTGGGACGGCGGCTACGTGGCCGCAGACGGGTCCGCGCAGTGCCGCGATCGGCACGCTGCTGTGCGTGGCCGGTGCGGCCACGCTGGCATCGGTCGGCTGGGGTCTCGAGGGCTTCGGTCTGTACTGCGTCGCGGTGATGCTGGCGGCGCTGGTCGGCGCCCGGTTATTGGCCTGCGACCCGCAACCGTCGGCTCAGCGGGTCTGGGCCGCCAGCCTGCCCGCCAGCACGAGGTAAGTGGCGGCGAAGCTGCGGCGGGTCCACGCCACGATGCGCGGACGGGAGAACACCTGGCGGCGCACCGCGGCGGCGAACACGCCGTAGATGCTGAACACCACCAGCGTCACCGCCATGAAGATCGCGCTGAGGTACACCATCAGCGGCACCGCGCCGGCCCGATCGGACGGTACGAACTGCGGCAGAAACGCGAAGAAGAAGATCGTCAGCTTGGGATTGAGGGTGTTGACCAGGATCCCCGACACGATCACCCGCCACGGCGACGCCTTCACCCGCTCCGTTTCGACCGCGAACGCCGACTTGTCGCGGAACGTCTTCCACGCCAGGTAAAGCAGGTAGGCCACGCCGAGCCACTTGATGATCGAGAACGCCACCGCGCTGGCATGCATGATCGCCGCCAGCCCGGTGACCGCGGCGATCATGTGCGGGACGATGCCGAGGGTGCAGGCGAATGCGGCAATCAGGCTCGCCTGCCAGCCGCGCGCCACCCCGGCCGACACGGTGTAAAGCACTCCCGCGCCCGGCGTCGCGACCACGACCAGCGTCGTCAGCAGGAACTCGGGACTCATCGACTTATCCGCTCTTGCGGCGAAATTCCCGTCGGCTCTCGAGCGGCCCGTGAGCCTTGGGCTGCTTGTTTCCACCGTCCCGGTGCTCGGCACCGCCGCCCGCGTTCGCCTTCTTGCGTTCCAGCGCTTCCCGGAACTTCCGCTTGGTGTCGTCTTCCGGTGATTTAGCCATAGCGGCAGCCTAGCGCGAGCAACCCAGCGTCGTCGCGGCCTTTTCGAGGGTCAGCGGATACCCGGCGGCATGCCGTACAGGTGCGATATCGGCAACGTCATCACAACCCGGCGGTCGTCGACCATCGCCCGACGGTAGTCGTCCCAGTCGGGATGCTCGCCAGCGATGTTGCGGTACAAGGCAATCAGCGCCTCGACCGTGTCGTCGTGATCGGAGGCGGCGGGCGGGGTGAGGATCGCGTTGCCCTCGGCCACCGCATAGGACCAGCCGTCGTCACAGCTCACATGGAGCGACGCCCTGGGATCGCGGCGCAAATTGCGGGTTTTGGCCCGCGGTTCGGTGATCGACGCCTGCACGGTGACGGTGCGCGGGTCGAAGTGGTAGGACACGTTGGACAGCTGCGGCCTGCCGTCCTGCTTGATCGTGGCCAGGACGCCCAGCGAGTTGTTGCTGATCACCGCGAGCAGCTTGTCGTCGAACACCTGGCGCGTCATTCCACGAGCCTACGTCGGCCACCAGCGGGGCCGACGCCGATTCGACCGGCCTCCCTACTATGAACCAATGGCCTCAATCAGCGGCGACACCCTGGAAGGTGTCTCGGCCACCACGCTCTGGACCCTGCACAACCGCGCCACCGAAGCCAAGCGTTCCGACGGGGCGATACGGGATCCGTGGGCGGTCACGTTGTTGGACTCGATCTCCTACGACTACCTCAAGTTCGGCGACCCCAACCAATCGCATCCTCTGCGCGCGGTCGCATTCGACGCCGTGCTGCGTGAGTACCTCAGGGATAACCCGAAAGCGTCGGTGGTGGCCCTTGCGGAGGGACTGCAGACCACCTTCTGGCGTCTGGACGCCGCGGGTGTCGCCGACGAATTGACTTGGTACTCCATCGATCTGCCGCCCGTCATGGCGCTGCGCGAACAGCTGCTACCGCACGACGAGCGCATCGTTCCGCTCGCCGAGTCAGCACTTGACCGCGACTGGATGGACCGCGTCGACGCGTCGCACGGCGTCTTCATCACGGCCGAGGGCCTGTTGATGTACCTCGAACCCGACGTTGCGCTGGGGTTGATCCGCGACTGCGCGACCCGGTTCCCCGGCGGCAGGATGATGTTCGATTCGATCCCACCCTTCTTCAGCCGCCGCACGCTGAAGGGCGCGAAGCTGTCCGACCGCTACACCGCCCCCCGGATGCCGTTCGCGATGACACCGGATGAGGGCGTCGCGCTGGCCGACACGGTCCCGGGGGTGCACAGCGCACGCGACATCACGCTGGCGCCCGGCCGAGGGGTGTTCAAATTGGCCGCCTGGCCACCGCTGGACCGGATCGGCTTCTTCCGTCGCCTCCGCCCGAGCATGACGCTGCTGGAGTTCGAGCGATGACGCGGTACGCCGCGTTCCTGCGCGGGGTGAACGTCGGCGGGGTCAACCTCAAGATGGCCGAGGTCGCCGCCGCATTGGAGGCCGCGGGTTTCACAAACGTCAAGACGATCCTGGCGAGCGGCAACGTGTTGCTGGACAGCCGATCCGGCGTCGACGCCGTGCGCAAGAAGGCCGAGAAGGCGCTGCGCGACGAATTCGGTTACGACGCCTGGGTGCTCGCCTACGACCTCGACACCGTGCGGGCGATCTCGCAGGCCTTCCCGTTCGACCGCGAAGTCGACGGCCACCACAGCTACGTCACGTTCGTCACCGACAAGGACGTGCTCGACGAGCTGGCGGCGCTCGGCAAGGACGCCGGCTCGCACGAGAAGATCGAGCGCGGCAAGGGCGTCATCTACTGGCAGGTCCCCAGCAAGGGCACGCTGGACACCACCATCGGGAAAACGATGGGAAAGAAGCGCTACAAGTCGTCGACGACGACGCGCAACCTGCGCACCGTCGACAAGGTGTTGAAATGAGCAAGGCGGACGGGACCGCTCTCACCGGGGTGTCCGAGACGGCGCTCATGACGCTGCTCGTACGAGCCAACGAAGCGCGCCGACCGGACTCGATCATCGACGACCCGATGGCGATCAAGTTGGTCGACGAGATCGATTTCGACACCGCCAAGTTCGGCTACACCCGCCGTCAGGACATGGCGTTGCGGGCGTTGACCTTCGATAAGTACACGAAGCGGTACCTCGCAGATCATCCGACGGCCACCGTGGTGGCGCTCGCCGAAGGCCTGCAGACCAGCTTCTACCGTATGGACGCAGCCGGCGTAGGCCACGGGTTCCGTTGGCTCACGGTTGATCTGCCGCCGATCATCGGTCTTCGCCAACGGTTGCTACCGTCGTCGGATCGGGTGTCGGTGTGCTCGCAGTCCGCGCTGGACTACGGCTGGATGGACCGGGTCGACCCGTCCGAGGGAGTGTTCATCACCGCCGAGGGACTGCTGATGTATCTCCAGCCCGACGAGGCCCTCGGGCTGATCACCGAATGCGCCAGGCGGTTTCCCGGCGGCCAGATGATGTTCGATCTACCGCCGGTGTTATTCGCGGCGTGGATACGCAAAGGCTCGCGGACCTCGCTGCGCTATCGGGTGCCGCCGATGCCGTTCACGCTGGCACCGTCCGAGATCGCAAACCTGGCCGACACGGTGCCCGGCATCCGCGCGGTGCATGACCTGCCGATGATGCCCGGCCGCGGCAAAGTGCTGAACGCACTGATGTGGACGGCGCAGCGGATTCCGCTGCTGGACCGGGCTCGGCCCCTCGTCACCCTGCTCGAATTCGGCTAACCGAACGCCGATTCGACATACTTCAGCGCTTCGTCCTTGCCGACGCCGAGCGCCCTCGCCGCCGTCGCAAAGGCGTGCGCGGCGGTCGCCATCGCCGCGTCTGCGGGGTCGTTGCGTGCCACGAAAGTGCCGAAGCGCCCACGGGTTTCGAGAACCCCGGCCGACTCCAGCTCGCGATATGCGCGGGCCACGGTGTTCACCGCCATGCCCAGCTGCGCCGCGAGTTCACGGACGGTCGGCAGCCTCGTTCCCGGCCGCAGCCTGCCGCCGCGAATCCCCTCGATGATCTGGCTCCTGAGCTGGTCAAACAGCGGCTTGCCCGCCTGTGGGTCAGCGCGAACCCACTCCCCCAAATCGGTCACGTGCTTAGTATCGCGCACGACCGGCTACTTTGGTGAGGTGCAAGTCACTGTGCTCAGCGGGGCTGGTATCTCCGCCGAGAGCGGGGTTCCGACGTTCCGCGACGTCGAGACCGGCTTGTGGGCGAAGGTCGACCCGTACGAGATCTCCAGCACCCAGGGCTGGAGCCGGCACCCGGAACGCGTATGGGCGTGGTACCTGTGGCGGCACTACCTCATGCGCGATGTCGAGCCGAACAACGGCCATCGAGCCGTCGCGGCGTGGCAGGACCATGCCGAGGTGCACGTCGTCACCCAGAACGTCGACAACCTGCACGAACGGGCGGGCAGCCAACACGTGTATCACCTGCACGGCAGCCTGTTCGAATTTCGTTGCGACCGTTGCCAAACCACCTACCAGGGAAAACTCCCCGAGATGCCGGAGCCCGTCGAGGTCGCCGACCCGCCGCAGTGTTCGTGCGGTGGCCTGATCAGACCCAATGTGGTGTGGTTCGGCGAGCCGCTACCCGACACCGCGTGGCAGAAGTCGATCGAGGCGGTCAGCAACGCCGACGTCGTCATCGTGGTCGGCACTTCGTCGATCGTCTACCCCGCCGCCGGGTTGCCCGAACTGGCGCTGGCGAACGGTATTCCGGTCATCGAGGTCAATCCGGAACGCACGCCACTGTCGGACGCCGCGACGGCCACGGTGCGCGAGACCGCGGCAGGCGCGCTCCCCACGCTGCTGCAGCGACTCCCCACCCTCCTCGGCTAGCGCTTGACGGCGCGGCCGATGGTGAACTCGGTCACCGGCGTCGGAAACCATGCGGGCAGGGCGGGCTCGCGACGGGCACTCTCCACCGAGAAGCCGGCACCGACGATCGACGATTCGGTGTCGCGATGGGTATGGCAGTTGCCCATCAACCGCGGCCACACCGTGGCGTCGACAACCTTCTGCAACCGTCCCCGGACGCCCGGGCTGGCGACATGCTCGATAAACCGCAATTCACCACCGGGGCACAACAGCGAATGCAGTTGCCGCAGAACGCCGTCCGGGTCGTCGATCGAACAGAGCACCAGCGAGCACACCACGGCGTCGAACGGCTCCCCGCCGGTGTCGTTCATGTACTTCTCGACGGTGCCCGCCGCCACCGTCACCGGAACAGACGCTTTTCCCGCGGCGTCGCGAGCCAGTGGCTCCAGCCTCCGTTCGGGTTCGACGGCGAGGACTTCGGTCACCGTGTCCGGATAGAACGCGAAGTTCGTCCCTGTCCCGGCGCCGACTTCCAGCACGCGCCCGGACAGGCCTGCGAGGTTTTCGGTCCGCAGCCGGTGCATCTCGTCGGTTTCGTGGCTGGACAGGAACGTCCAGAGTCGAGCGAAGAACGGATTGTCAGTGGTATCGGGGGCCTCGGTCACGACTTCCTCTCGGGTGGTTGGCGATTCAGCAGCCAGTCGACCGTCTGCTGAGGCGAGGCGTCGTCGTCTTCGACGAGCCCCAGCACGATGTGGCCCAGGCACGCCGCCGACAACGTCTGGTCGGCGAACTCTTCGACGTCACCCCATGGAAGATACGGCTTGGCGATCAGCAGCGCAGCAACGCCGTGAGCAGCGGTCAGCAGTTGAAGCGCAGCGGTGGTCGGGTCGCCACGCGGATAGACGCCCTCTGTCATCAACAACTCCACCGAGTTGCGCAGGTGCTGGAATGCGCTGCTGTTCAACGTCATGTCGACGTCGCTGCCGGGCCTGCCCTCGCCCATGGTGGCGATGCGGTACAACTCGGGCGTCTGCGTGGCGAACCGGACGTAAGCCAGACCCTGGGCGCGCAGCACTTCGATGGTGGAGGGCTGATCGGTGGCGGCCTGCTCCATTTCCTCGTCGAGCTTCTCGAAGTACCGTGCGCAGACCGCGTCGAGCAGCGCGTCCTTGTCGGCGAAGTGCAGGTAGATCGACGGCGGCGTGACGCCGACCCGCTGCGCCACCGACCGGATCGAAACCGCCTTGGCGTGACCGGTTTCCAGCAGCAACTCGGTGGTGGCGTCGAGGATTTCGTCCCTCAGCTGTTCACCAGAGCCGCGAGGGGCGCGCCGCCGCTTCAGAGGCTGCAAAGACACGTCAACCAGTCTCCGTCGCCGATACCGCGGCCCGCTCTTGCTTGTCGGCCGGAGGAATCAGGTCGTCGGTCGACTCGCTGATGCCGATGCGTTCGTGCAGCCGGGCCAGCGGTTTCGGCGCCCACCAGTTCCAGCGGCCCAGCACATGCATGAATGCCGGCACGAGCAGCATGCGCACCAGGGTGGCGTCGACCAGGATCGCCAACGTCAGGCCGACGCCGAACATCCGCATGAACGCCACCTGGGCAGCCATCAGAGCGGCAAACGAGATCGACATGACCACCGCGGCCGCGGTAACGACGCGGCCGGTGCGCGCCAGGCCCATCGCGACTGCTTCGTCGTTGTCGGCCCTTGTCTTGCCCGGCAGCGACAACCAGTACTCGCGGATCCGGCTGACCAGGAACACTTCATAGTCCATCGACAAGCCGAAGGCGATGCAGAAGAGCAGCACCGGCATGTTGGCGACCAACGTCCCGGTGGGCGTGGTGCCAAGCGCGCCGAGGTGGCCCTCCTGGAATATCCACACCAGTGCGCCGAATGCCGCTGTCAACGACAACACGTTGAGCAGCAAGGCTTTAAGCGGCAGGATCACGCTGCCGGTCAGCAGGAACAGCAGCACGAACGTGATTGCCGCGATCACCGACAACACGAGGGGAAGCCGTTCGGTGATGCCCACCGAGCTGTCACGGTTGATCTGCGCAACTCCGGTCAGTTCCACCGGCTTGCCTGCGGGCGGGCTCACCGCGCGTAGCCGATCAAGCTGAGCCTCGGAGGCATCGGAGAACAGCGGGGCATTGCTGCCGACCGTCAGGAATGCACTGCCGTCCTTCAATCCCGTTGCGGCCGAAGGAGGCCCGGTGGATGCACCGTCGACGAACGTCCCCGCCGGGGAGGACACCGACGCCACGTCGGGAACCTGCGATAGCTGCATGGCGTAGCGGCCGAGCTCATCTGGAGTAATTCCTGTCGCGTCGGGAACGACGACGGTTACGTTGCGCGCCGAGTCCACGGCGAAGCTGGTGCGCAGCTGGTCACCGACTTCGCGGGCGGACAGCGACTGGGGCAGCACGCGGTCGTCGGGGAATCCCCACTTGGCGCCCAGGAACGGTGCGCCGAGGAGGAGCAGCAGCGTGATGATCGCGAGCCCGATCGGAATCGACCGGCGCATAACGAACTTGGTGGACCGGTACCAGAAGTTCTCCTCAACGGGCTTGGGAACCGGTTCGGGACGCCCGAGTATCCGCCGCAGCAGGCGGCGCACATCCAGCGAGTCAAGCCGGTCGCCGAGCAGCACGATGGCGGCGGGTGCGACCACGATCGCGGCGACGGCCGCGAAAGCCACCACCGCGATGCCCGCGTAGGCGAAGGACTTGAGGAAGTACATCGGGAACAGCACCATCGCGATCATCGACAGCGCGACCGTCAAGGCCGAGAAGAGCACCGTTCGTCCTGCGGTCGCCATGGTGCGGATCAATGCCTCGTCCCGCTGCGATCCGGCGGCAAGTTCATCCCGGTACCGGCTGACGATCAGCAGCGTGTAGTCGATGGCGAGCGCCAGACCCATGGCCACACTCAGATTGAGCGCGAATATCGACACATCGGTGACGAACGTGATCGCGTGCAGCACCGCCATCGAACCCAGGATCGCAAAGGCGCCGACGGCCAACGGCAGGGCGGCGGCCAGCAGGCCACCGAACACCCACACCAGCACCAGGAAGCTGAGCGGAATCGCGATGGACTCCATGAGCAACAGGTCTTTTTCGCTCTGGCCGTTGATCTGTACGTAGACCATCGCGGCGCCGCCCGCGCGCACTTTCACCCCGTCGCGGTCGTGCACCAGCCGTTCAGTGAGCTCCTTGGTGTATTTCTGCGCGTCGCTCTCACCACCGGTGATGCCCGCAACGATCAGTCCCGTGTTGCCGTCCTTGCTGACCAATGCCGGGGCGGCGGTCGGCGGGGCGGTCCATGCCGACGTCACCTGCGCCACATGGGCCGAGGCCTGCAACTGCCCGGCGATGTCGGCGCCGACCGCCCGCGCCTCGGGGCTCTGGGCGCCACTCTCGGACGTCACACTGATGATGAGTTCCATGTCGCCCTGGCCGAACTTGTCGACCAGCATTTGGGTGGCTTTGGCCGACTCCGAGGTCGGGTCCTGGAATCCGCCGGCGGACAGGCTCTTGGGTACCGGAATGCCGAAGATGCCGGTGGCGACCATCACCAGCAGCGCGATGACGACGACGCGTTTCGGCGCGACAAGGGCCAGCCGGGCGATCCGCTCAAGCAATTGGTAATCCCTCCGCAGCACACCAGAAGATATCGACGGTAACTTATCAGCGGTAATTCAGATCCGTCAACACGTCCCTCTGCCGATAACCACGTCGCACGAGGTCGAAGCGTTCATGCCGGAGATGTCAGAAAGCGATGAGTTAGGTCACGTCCGCTGGTCTGCAGTACATGACCAACGCATTCACAGGGCCTTCACAGACCCCTACCCTCGGCGCCATGACGACCACCGAATCCACCGTCGAATCCTCTGCAACACTGACCGATCTCGGCCTGTTGATCCTGCGTATCGGCGTCGGCGCCGCGATGATTCAAGCCGGGCTCATCAAGCTCCTGGACCTCAGCACCACCGTCGGCTTCATGCAGTCCGGCGGCTGGCGGCTGCCGACATTTGCCGCGATCTTGGTGTCCACTGCCGAGACGGCGGGCGGAGTCGGGCTCATCTTGGGCCTGCTGACACCGCTGGCCGCGTGCGCCGTCGTCGGGGCGATGATCTGCGCGTGGGCGGTGAACGTCTCCGCAGGCGCGGTCTGGTCGGAGCCGTTCAACGTGCCGTTCCTGCTGGCCATCGGCGCGACGACGCTGCTGTTTGCCGGCGCCGGGTCGTACAGCGTGGACGCCAGGGTGCTCGGCCGGCCGAACTGGTCGCCGAAAATCGCGCTGGCACTGCTCGCGCTGGCCGTCGCGGCCGCCGTCGTGACCTGGATCGCGCTCAACGGCTCGAATCCGATCCATTTCGGCTCAGCGGCGTAACCGCAGGTCAGCTACTCGCGGGTAACTAAGGACCCTACCCGGCGGTAAGAATTGCCACGATATTCCGAATCGTGACTCAAAGATTCCTTAAAGGTGACCCATAGTCTCAGTGGCATGTGGATCGACGACACCAGTGCTGATGTCATCAAGGTTGACTTCGAGGCGCTCTACCACGGCGATGTCCTGGTTGAGGGCGACACCTCGGAGCAGCTTGACGACGAGCAGCAGCTGCCTACCGCGGTCTGACGCAGCGCGCTCGCGACGAGCGCGCTGACGCATCAGACAGTTTGCCCCAGTTCGGGGCCTTCGTTGGTCTTCCTTTTGTTCGAAATCTGATTCGATCCGTTATGCGACGTTCTCTTCCGCCGACGGCTCGACCATGGCTGCCAACCGTTCGGTGATGAGCTCCTCGGCCTCGTCCACGATGCGTGACACCAACTCGCCGCAGGTCGGGATGTCGTTGATCAGCCCCATCGCGGTGCCGACCGACCAGATCCCCGCGTCCAGGTCGCCGATCTCGTAGACCTTGACGCCGCGCGAACCCGCCACGAGATCCTTCACGTCCTCGAACTGGCCGCCCTTGTTGAGAATGTCCACCACCTCACGCGACACCGCGTTACTGGCGACGCGCGCGGTGTTGCGCAGCGGCCGGAAGATCAACTCGGTGTCCAGTTCGCTGCCCGCGACGATGGCTTCCTTGACCTTCTGATGGATCGCCGATTCGGCCGTGCACATGAACCGGGTGCCCATATTGATGCCGTCGGCGCCCAGCGCCAGTGCGGCCACCAGCCCGCGGGCGTCGGCGAAGCCGCCGGAGGCGATCATCGGAATGTCGATCTTGGCGGCGGCCGCAGGGATCAACACCAGGCCGGGAATGTCGTCCTCACCGGGATGGCCCGCGCATTCGAAGCCGTCGATGCTGATGCCGTCCACGCCGAGGCTCTGCGCCTTGATCGCATGCCGCACCGACGTGCACTTGTGCAGCACCTTGATGCCGTTCTCGTGGAACATCGGCAGGTGCGGCGCCGGGTTCGACCCCGCGGTCTCGACGATCTTGATGCCTGCCTTGACGATCACCTGCCGGTACTCGTCATACGGCGGCGGATTGATGGTCGGCAGGATCGTCAGGTTCACGCCGAACGGTTTGTCGGTCAGGTCCCGGCACTTGGCGATCTCGTTGGCCAGGTCCGCCGGCGTCGGCTGCGTCAGCGCGGTGATGAAACCAAGAGCACCCGAGTTGGCCACGGCGGCAACGAGTTCCGCGCGACCCACCCACTGCATGCCACCCTGCACAACCGGATGCTCGACACCGAACGTCTCGGTGAACTTCGTCGTCAGTGTCATCGCGGCGCCATCCTGATCGCGCCGTCGAGGCGGATGACCTCGCCGTTGAGCATCGGGTTCTCGACGATGTGCACGGCCAGCGCGCCGTACTCGTCGGGCTTGCCCAGTCGGCTCGGGTGCGGCACCTGCTTACCCAGCGACTCCTTGGCCGGCTCCGGCAGCCCCGCCAGCAGCGGTGTGTCGAACAGTCCGGGCGCAATCGTGACCACCCGGATGAGATCACGAGACAGGTCGCGGGCGATCGGCAGCGTCATGCCGACCACGCCGCCCTTGGACGCGGAGTACGCGGCCTGACCGATCTGCCCGTCGAACGCCGCAACCGAGGCGGTGTTGACGATGACGCCGCGTTCCTCGCCGATCGGCTCTGTCTTCGCGATGCGCTCGGCGCCGAGCCGGATCACGTTGAACGTGCCGATCAGGTTGATCTCCACGACCTTGCGGAACGCGTCGAGCGGGAACGGGCCGTCCTTGCCCAGGGTCTTGATCGCGTTGCCGGTGCCCGCGCAGTTGATCACGATGCGCAGCGGGCCCAGCGCCTCGGCGGCGTCCAGCGCGGCGGTCACCGCGGCCTCGTCGGTGACGTCGGTCTGCGCGAAGGTGGCGCGATCGCCGAGTTCGTCGACGGCCTCCTTGCCCCTGATGTCCAGCACGACCACCTGGGCGCCCGCGTCGAGCAGCCGCTTCGTGGTGGCCAGGCCGAGACCGGAGGCTCCCCCGGTGACGACGGCTACGGCGTCTTTGATCTCCACTTGATGTGTTTCCTCTCTAATTCCAGTCGCGCAGAACGGTTTCGATGTCTGTGCCCGGCTCTCCCAACGGCTTGGGTGTGGGCGGCACGCTGCGGGAGAACCGCGGCGCGGGTGACGGCAGCAACACATCGCCGTCGGTATAGAAGGTGTCGCGCTCGGTGACGTGAGCTTCGGACTGCACCTCGGCGAACGACAGCACCGGAGTGGCGCAGGCGTCGGTTCCCTCGAACACCTTGGCCCAATGGTCGCGATCGGCCGACGCGAACACCTCGGTGAACCGGGCCCGTAGTTCGGGCCAGCGGCTGACGTCCTGTTGTGCGGGCAGATCCTCGCCGTCCAGGCCGAGCCCCTTGAGCAATTCGGCGTAAAACTGTGGCTCGATCGCACCCACCGACATGTAGCGGCCGTCGGCACACTCGTAGGTGTCGTAGTACGGGGCCCCGCTGTCGAGCATGTTGACGCCGCGCTCGTCGGACCACAGGCCGCCGGCGCGCATCCCCCACATCATCGCCATCAGCACGCTGGACCCGTCGATCATCGCCGCGTCGACCACCTGGCCCTTGCCGGAGCTCTGCCGTTCCCAGAGCGCCGCGAGGATGCCGACGATCAGGAACATCGAGCCCCCGCCGAAGTCGCCGGTCAGGTTGAGCGGCGGCACGGGGCGCTCGCCGGCGTGGCCGATGGAGTGCAGCAGGCCGTTGAGGGAGATGTAGTTGATGTCGTGGCCGGCCTGCTGGCTGCGCGGACCGTCCTGGCCCCATCCGGTCATCCGGGCGTACACCAGTCGCTCGTTGACCTTGGCGCAGTCGTCGGGTCCCAGCCCGAGCCGCTCGGTGACACCCGGCCGGTAGCCCTCGATCAGCACGTCGGCCTTCGCGACCAGCTCGAGCACCTGGTCGCGGCCCTCGTCGGATTTCAGGTTGGCCGCCACCGCGCGCCGGTTGCGGTTCATCGCTTCATGGCTGCCCTTCGGCACTCCACCGGTTCCGCCCGGGCGTTCGACGCGCACGACGTCGGCGCCCAAGTCGGCGAGGATCATCGCCGCATGCGGTCCGGGGCCGATGCCGGCCAGTTCGACGATTCGCAATCCCTGCAGTGGTCCCGCCATCAGAACCCGCCTCCCGTAGTTGACCGCGACATAGCTTACTTGTATAACCAAGTGGACCAGCCGCGGCCCTTTGGCCGGCCCGATTTAAGGTTCACCAATGACTTCCATCGATTCCAGCACCGGAGCGTATGTGAGCGTCGACGGACTCGTGGTGACTCTCGGCGATGGGGTCCTGTCGTTGACGCTGAACCGCCCGGAGAGCCTGAACTCGTTGACGGCCACGATGCTCAACGGCATCGCCGATGCGCTCGAGCAGGCGGCGACCGATCCGCACGTCAAGGTGGTGCGGCTGGCCGGTGCAGGTCGCGGCTTCAGCTCCGGCGCGGGGATCAGCGCAGACGATCAGGCCAAGAAGGCCGGCGGTCTCACGGTGCTGGACGCGGCCAACCGCGCGGTGCGGTCGATCGTCGGGTGCCCACGACCGGTGGTCTCCGTCGTGCAGGGCCCGGCCGCAGGCGTCGGCGCCTCCCTGGCATTGGCGTGTGACGTCGTAATCGCCTCGGAGAACGGGTATTTCATGCTCGCCTTCACCAAGATCGGGCTGATGCCCGATGGCGGGGCGTCGGCCCTGGTGGCCGCGGCCGTCGGTCGGATCCGGGCAATGCGGATGGGACTGCTGGCAGAGAAGATTCCCGCCGCAGAGGCACTGCAGGCCGGTCTGGTTACGGCGGTCCACCCGGCCGGCGAGATCGACGCCGAGGTCGACAAGGTGGTCGCCACGCTGGTTCGCGGTCCGGTCGTGGCACTGGCGAAGACGAAGGACGCCATCAACGCGACCACGCTGACCGAACTCGAAGGGGCGCTGGAGCGCGAGCACGCGGGTCAGGCGGCGCTGCTGCGAGGCACCGACTACCGCGAGGGTATCAAGGCCTTCCAGGAGCGCCGGCCCGCTCATTTCACCGACTCCTGACTCTTTGCGCCCAAACTCACTTTTGGGCGCAAAAGTGCGAGTGCGCCGCGCCATTTCGTCGGTTTCGCCGCGAAATTGGTTGGACGCGGGCGTGCCCGGTCGGCCACCATCAACGGTGTGAGCACGCAATTCGACATTGAGAAGCCGGTGGTCGACGCCGGCCGGTGGCGCGTGCTCGCACCATTCCGGTCCCGCGAGTACAGCCTGCTGATCGCCGCCGTATCGTTGTCGATCTTCGCCGAGGGCATGTGGGCCGTCGTGATGGCGCTGCAGGTCATCGAGCTCGACAACGATCCGGCTTCGCTGTCGTTGGTCGCCACGTGTCTGGGCGCGGGCCTGGTCGCGTTCCTTCTCGTCGGCGGGATTGCGGCCGATCGGATCAATCAGCGCATGATCATCATCGCGGTCGAGGCCGTAAACGTGGTCGTCGTATCGGCGATCGCGGTGCTGGGACTCGTTGGTGCGCTGCAGATCTGGCACATGGCGGTGGCCGCGGCGGCGTTGGGCATCGCCGCGGCGTTCTTCTTCCCGGCCTACAGCGCGATCCTGCCCAGGATCCTGCCCGCCGAACAGCTGTTGGCCGCCAACGGCGTCGAAGGCATCGTGCGTCCTGTCTTCCAGCGCGCCGTCGGCCCCGCCGTCGCGGGCATGCTGATTGGTGCGACGTTCCCGGCGGTGGGCTCCGTCGCGGTGGCGGCCTTGTTCGCCAGTCGGTCTGCTGCTGCTGGTGACCACCAGGCCCGCGATGAAAACCCCTGTCGGCCAACCGGATGACGAGCGACCACAGCTGCTCGGCGACCTGAAGGACGGCTTCGTCTTCATGCTGCGCACCCCGTGGCTGCTGTGGACCCTGTTGTTCGCGAGCATGTTCGTGCTCGTTGTGCTGGGTCCGATCGAGGTGCTGCTGCCGTTCATCGCCAAGGACCGGTTCGCAGACGGTGCCCGGACATACGGCTTCATCCTGGCGTTCTTCGGGATGGGCAGCGCGCTGGGTGCGCTGGCGGTGTCGTCGAGACGGCTGCCCCGGCGGTACCTTTCGGTGATGATGGCGATGTGGAGCCTCGGCTCCGTTCCGCTGGTGGTCGTCGGCGTCACCTCGTCGTTTCCATTGATGGCTGTCGCCACCTTCGTCATCGGTGTCACCGACGGCGCGGGCATGGTCATTTGGGGCACGCTGCTGCAGCGGCGGGTCCCGACCGAGATGCTGGGCCGGGTGTCGAGCCTGGACTTCTTCGTCTCGTTGGCGTTCATGCCCGTGTCGTTCGCGATCGTCGGCCCGTTGTCGAAGGTCGTGTCGATGGAGACGATCTTCCTGGTGGCCGGCATCGCGCCGATCGCGTTCGCGGCGGTCGCGATGCGGGCCGCGCGGATGCGGCGCGACGAACTGGCGAACCCGCTGCGCTAGACGCCGAAGACCGGCGGAAGCACGAGCACCATGATCAGCCCCCACACCATGTGGGTGAGGATCGGTGCGAGCACTCCGCCGGTGGCTCGGCGCTCGAATGCGCACACGGCGCCGAGCATCAGCGCGGCGAACGTCAGCATGGGGTTTACGCGGTAGAGATTACTATCGCGACGACGTAGACGACCGTGGAAATGACTGCAGGATGGTGCTTTTCGAGCGCCGAGTAGAGCGCGCCGCGGAAGAAGAGTTCCTCGGCGAGTCCGTTGATCATGGTGATGAAAACCACCAACGGCAGGCTCCCGCGCGAAGCGAACTCCAAGATGTCGGCCGCGTAGTTCGATAGCGTCGGGATCTCACGGGCCGCCAGGCCGCCGACTACGAAGGCGGCGCCGAGTGCGAGGCCGATGACAGTGCCGCTGATGACCGGCCGTTGATTACGGCCAAAGAACCGCACGTGTCCGAGATGCAACGGACGCGAAAGGAGGGCGCCGAGCGCCCACACCCCGGCCAGCGCCAAGGTGAGCCCGTAGAACGATTCGTCGCCGGGCTCGCGAGCGAGCGAATACCCGAGCAGCGCAGCGCCGACCACCACCACGACGGCGACGACAATGCGACGTCGCAGTACCACACCGGGCGGTTCGTGGTACGGGATCGCGACCCTGGTGAGGTTGTCTCTTACTTCCCGAAGAAAGGGCGGATGCGTCTGGGTAGTCGGTTCAGTCATGCCGGACGCGCCTTCGGTGTGAGAGTGATCAGAGTGTCGAGCCCGGTCCGCAACGCTGCGGCGACGGGTCCTGGTACGAGGTTGAGCAGTCCGAGCGCGGGCCGGACGACGGGAGGGGTGACCGTACTCGCCAGCCGTTGGATGCGAAGCGTGTCGCCGCCCGCCCAGGCCGGGTCGGTGTCGGCGAGGTGGTGCGGGTCGGCGAGTCCGTTGACGGGGCGGGCCCGCCCGTTGGACAGGGACCGCTCGATCGCTTCAGCGATGGGGACGAGGCCGCCCGGCGGGTCGGGCACCAGTCGTCGCAATCCGTCCTCGGACGCCGTCATCGGATGGTCAAGCGACTCAACCAGATCGGCCGCGAGTCCACCGGGCACCGGTAGCACGACCGACGTCATTATCGACACCAAGCCGGTATCCACTCCACGGATCGGCACACTAGCCCGCCACTTGCCGCTCGCGCGGCCATATGACAGCAGCAGATCGCGATATGTGGTGGTTTCGGGTCCGAAAATGTCGTAGGCGCCGGCCGGAACCCGGTCACCGTCGGCCGCGGCAGCCAGGTAGTAAAGGACGTCGCTGACGGAGATTGGATCCATCGGGTTGGTCATCCATTCCGGCGACGGGATCACCACAAAGCGATCGCCGACGTACCGCAGCATCTCGAACGACGTCGAACCCGCCCCGATGATCATCGCCGCGCCCAGCCACACCACCTCGGGTCCGCCGTCGACGCTCAACGCGGCGGCGACTTCCGCGCGACTGGTGAGATGCTCCGACAACTCGTCGGCTTCCGGCACGAACCCGCCGAGGTAGACGATGCGCCGCACGCCCGCGTCCTTCGCAACCGCAGCGACATTCGCAGCCCCCTCGTTGTCGGCTTCGCGGAAGTCCGGCTGGCCGATGCCGTGCACGAGGTAGTAGACGACCTCGATCGGTCCCGAATCACGAAACGCCGCCCGCGCCGACTCCGGATCGTGGGCGTCCAATGCGACGGCCGTGACGTCACCGTGCCAGCCGAACTCCGCCACCCGGTCGACGTTGCGTGAGCTTGCGATCACGTCGTGGCCTTCGGAGAGCAGCGTGGTGATGAGCCGGGATCCGACATAGCCGGTGGCCCCGGTGACCAGAATTCGCATTGGATTCACCGTACGGTGTTACCCGCGCCCGGCTGATCGGAATCGACACGTCTAGCCCAGGGCAGCCCGATGCAGATCGATCAGCCGCTGGTACACGTCGGCGTTGTAGCGGTTGTTGGCGATCTCGGCGTCGCTGAGTTCGCGCCGCACCGCTCCCGGCACCCCGGTGACGAGCGACCGCGGTGGCACGACGACACCCTGTGGCACCAGCGCGCCCGCGCCGATCAGAGAGCCCTTGCCCACCAGCGCGCCGTTGAGGATGACGGCCCCGATGCCGATCAGTACATCGTCCTCGACCGTGCAGCCGTGCAACACGGCGTTGTGACCCACACTGACGCCGACGCCGACGGTCACCGGGAACTCGGAGTCGACGTGGATCGTGACGCCGTCCTGGATGTTCGTGCCGAAGCCGATCTCGATGGGTTCGGCCTCCGCGCGCAGCGTCGCGCCGTACCAGACGCTCGCTCTGGCGGCGAGGCTGACCTGACCGATCACGCTCGCGTTCGGCGCGACCCAGCTTTCGGCGTGCAGCTCCGGCGCACGACCACGGACGGCGATGATCAGCGGCTCAGGCATGCGTCATCGTATGCATCCCACGTGCCGCCGAAACGGACGTTTCGCAGAGGAAGTGCGAGAGGAAACCGCCAAAACGTCGATCTCGACGCGCAATATTGCATACAACTACAGAGTTGCAGTCAACTGCAATATTCGCTACCCTCGGGCCATGACGACACCGCAGTCGACGCGCACGGTCGAGCAGTTCATGGATGATCCGATCGCGTTCTTCGGCGAGTCGCTGACCCAGATGCACGGCATTCCCCGCGATGAGTTGGAGGAGCTTCAGCGCCAGGCGATGGCGATCCGGTTCCAGCAGCACCGCCACAGCATCGAGATCGTGCGCAAGCTGGCCAACCGGCTCGGCGTCACGGAGGTGAACGATTTCAACGATCTTGTCCCGCTGCTCTTCTCGCACACCGCTTTCAAGTCGTATCCCGCAGCGCTGATCGACAACAAGCGCTTCGACCTGATGACCAAGTGGCTGGACAAACTCACCAGCCACGACCTGTCAGGGGTGAACACCGACGGCTGCGACAGCATCGACGAGTGGATCGACCGGCTCGACGAGCAGACACCGCTGGAAGTGATCACCTCCAGCGGGACGACGGGAACGTTGTCGATCATCCCGAAGGACAAGCACGGCGCGCGAGAAGGCATGGTGCTGTGGAAGATCTGCCTGTTTCAGACGTTCGGCACCGAACCCACCGAAGCGGAACTCAATCCCGCGGTCGACGTCATCTGGCCCAACTACGCCAAGGGCAAGCTGGGCCACCTGCGCATCGCCAACATGATCAAGCGCGGATTCACCGGCGGCGACGAGAGCAAGTTCCACGCGCTCTACCCCGACGCAATCGACACCGACCTGATGTTCCTGGCCTCCAAGATGCGGGCCGCCGCGTCGCGCGGTGAGTTGGACCGCCTCGTCATCGACCCGGCACTGGCCGCCCGCAAGGACGAATTCATCGCGATGCAGGCCCGTCAACCCGAGGATCTCGACCGTTTCTTCGCCACGATCGCCGAAAAGCTGCGCGGCAAGCGGGTCTTCATGATCGGCGCCTACAACATCATGTACGACGTCGCGAAGGCCGGTCTCGAGCGCGGCGTAAAGGACGTCTTCGCCAAGGACTCGGCGATCCTGACCGGCGGCGGCCTGAAGGGTGTCGCCCTGCCCGACGGCTACATGGACGTCATCCACGCGTTCCTCGGGGTCGATCGCATCCAGGAGGGCTACGGCTTCTCGGAGCAGAGCGCGTTCCATTGGGGTTGCAGTGCGGGCCGATATCACGTGCAGCCGTGGGTGATTCCGTTCGTGCTGGACCCCCAGACCAGTGAACCGCTTCCGCGGAAGGGCAGACAAACGGGCCGCGCCGCCGTCTACGACGTCCTTCTCAAGGCCCATTGGGGCGGTGTGATCTCCGGCGACGAGGTCACCATCGACTGGGACCTGCAGTGCCCATGTGGACAGACCAGCGTCGCGTTCGAGCACGACATCATCCGCTACAGCGAGAAACAGGGAGTCGACGACGACCGCATCACCTGCGCGGCCACCCACGAGGTGCACAACGAGGCGGTCGACTTCATGAAGGCGTTCGAATCGTGAACAGCGCCTTCACTGTTCCGCTCTTCCTCCGCGGCGAGCTCATCACCGACGACCTGGTGTCCTTCGGCACCCGCGGTGGTGAAAGCCAGTTCCACGCGCCGGACATGGCCCGCTACGTCGACCGGCTGCCGCTCGCCTCTCCGATGGCGATGGGCGACCTCAACGACCTCGCCTTCGACGAGATCCTCGATGTCCTCGAGGCATTGGGCGATGCGCTCGACTTCGACCGCAACACGCACCTGCAGGAGGCATACCAGGCAGCGCTGTCGGCGAACCCGCTGCCGGCGGAGATGCTGAAGAACAGCTATCAGATCCTCCGGCCGCTGTTCTCCCGCGCCAACGTGCTCGAGGTCGCCGAAACCCAGGTCGGGCTCGGCTATCTCAACGGCTGGGTGCCACAGAAGCAGGCCGACGGGCGCGAGCTTCGGGTGCGGGCATTCGGCGCCAGGGTGCTGCACATCCCGGCGGGAAATGGAGGTCTTGTTTCGGCGGTGACGATCCTGCGGTCGGTGATCACCCGCTGCGACACCATCATCAAGGCCCCGTCGAACGACCCGCTGACCGCCGTTGCGATCGCCCGCACGCTCGCCGATGTCGCACCGGATCACCCGATCACCAAGCACCTCGTGGTCGGATACTGGAAGGGCGGCGATACGGCCGTCGAGGAGAAGCTCTACCGGCCCGAACACATCGAAAAGATCGTCGCCTGGGGCGGTTTGGCGTCGGTCAAGCACGTCACCCGCTACCTCCAGCCGGGCCTGGAGATGATCGCGCTCGATCCGAAACGCAGTGCGACGATCATCGGGCACCAGGCGTTCGATGACGAAGAGACGACGCGCGAGGTCGCCCGCGCCGCCGCCGTCGACATCGGCGCGGCCAACCAGGAAGGCTGCGCCAACGCCCGAGTCATCTACGTGCTGAGCGGCACCGACCCCGATGGCATCGCGAACGCCAACAAGCTCGGGGAAATGATCTACCAAGAGCTGACACACCTTCCCTCCTTCGTCAGCACCCCGCCGCTGCATCCGAGCCGGGAACTGTACGAGCACGTGGAGGCGTCTCGGATGACCGACGACTGGTACCGGGTGATCGGCGGCGAGGACCGCGAGGGCGCGATCATCGTGTCGCAGTTCGACTCCGCGGTCGACTACTCCGCGATGCTGTCCGGGCGGGTGGCCAACATCGTGCCGGTCGATAGCATCGACAAGGTGACCGAGGCCGTGACCGCGTACACGCAGACGATCGGGATCTACCCCGAATCGCTGAAACGCGAACTGCGCGACACGCTTCCGTTGTTCGGCGCCCAGCGGCTGACCACTCTGGGCTACGCGTGCAGCGTCCCGATCGCCGCGCCGCAGGATGCGATCGAGCCGATGCGGAGGATGTGCAAGTGGATCGTCGAGGAGTCGTGCGATCCCGACGTGGTGACACCACTTTGGCGTCTCGGGGAACCGGCGGCACGGGCGTGACCGACTCCCCCACGGTAAGCGACGTCGTCGAGGGTGTCGACCTGACCGGCAAGACCTGCGTGATCACCGGAGCGTCGGCCGGTTTGGGCAAAGAGTCGGCGCGGGCGCTGGCCATGACGGGGGCACACGTCGTCATGGCCGCGCGCAATGCCGACGCCCTCGCCGACGCCGAGGAGTGGGTGCGCACCGAGGTGCCGCACGCCACGACGTCCACCGTGGTCCTGGACCTCACGTCGTTGGCCAGCGTGCGCGCCGCCGCCGCGGCGATCGGCGACATCACCCCCGCGATCCATGTGCTGATGAACAACGCCGGCGTGATGTTCACCCCGTTCAGCAGGACCTCCGATGGTTTCGAAATGCAATTCGGCACAAACCATCTGGGGCATTTCGAGCTCACCCGGCTGCTCAGCCCGCACCTCATCGCCGCCGGCGGCGCCAGGATCGTCATCTTGTCCTCCGACGGCCATCAGCTGAGTGATGTCGATCTCGATGACCCCAACTGGCGGCATCGCGAATACGACAAGTTCATTGCATACGGCGCGTCGAAGACCGCCAACATCCTGCACATGGTCGAACTCGACCGTCGCCTACGCGATCGGGGGGTGCGGGCGTACGCGGTGCATCCCGGCGTGGTCGCGACCTCGCTGGCGCGGCACATGCATCGCGACGACTTCAGGGCGCTGGGCCAAATGTCGCTGCCACGAACCGATCCGGGCACAAAGACCATCGATGTGCGCCGTGACTTCACCCTGCCCGAGCAGGGCGCGGCCACTCAGGTGTGGGCGTCGGTGAGTCCGGACTTGGCGGACGTCGGGTCGGTGTACCTCGCAGACTGCACGGTGCGCGACGACGTGCTGCCGTACGCCGTCGACCAGCGGCGTGCGCTGGAACTGTGGAAGCTCTCTGAAGACCTGTGCGGGTCGGAGCCGGCGTCATGAACCGGATGGACAGGCGAAAGAGGGAAGTACGCGACCGGATACTGGGCGCAGCATTCGACCTGTTTCTGTCTCAGGGTGTTTCGGCCACCACGATCGAAGAGATCTGTGAGCGGGCGGATGTGGCGAATCGGACGTTCTTCAACCACTTCCCCACCCGGCAGGACATGATGCGGGCGCTGGCCGAGAGCCGCCTGCTCAACCTGCACGACGTCGTGGTCGACCGCCGCACCGAGCCGGTACCCGCGCGACTCGTCGGCCTGTTCGACGACATCGCCACGGTGCTGGTGAAGTCGAGCGACACGTATCGGGAAGTGATCGCCGAGATGCTGGCCAGTTCCGGTTACGGCATTCAGCGCGGCTTCGCGTTGCACGACACCTTCCTCGAGCTCATCAAGGAAGGAGTGGCTCGAGGCGAGGTGGGCGTCAAACACGACGCGCAAACGCTCGCCGACATCATCGTCGGGGCCTTGACGGGAGGGATCGTCAATTGGACTGTGGACAGGACGTATTCGCTCGAGACAGGCCTGCACGACCTGGCCGTCGCGCTGTCAGATCTACTGGTGGACAACGCGAATCAGGCGCCCTGATAGACCTTGCGATAGCTGGACGGGGACATGCCCATCCCGCGGCGGAGGTGGTGGCGCAGATTGCCGCCCGTGCCCAGACCGGACAGCCGGGCGACCTCGTCGACGGGTAGGTCTCGCGACTCGAGCAGTTCGCGGGCCCGGTCGACGCGGCGGCTACGGATCCACGCTCCCGGCGACTGCCCGGTCTCCTCGCGGAAGCGCCGGTTGAAGGTGCGCGCGCTCATCTTCGCGTGCCCGGCCAACCGCTGCACCGTCAGCTCCTCGTCCAGATGCCCCATCGCCCACTCCCGCGTCGCCGCCGTCGAGTAGTGGTCCGGAGTCGGGATCTGCCGATCGATGAACTGAGCCTGACCGCCTTCACGCCACGGCGGCACCACGCAGTACCTGGCGACGGCGTTGGCCACCTGGGCACCGTGGTCACGCCGAATGATGTGGAGGCACAAGTCGATTCCGGCCGCCAGGCCCGCGGAGCTCAGTACGTCGCCGTCGTCGACGAAGAGCACGTTCTCATCGACGAGGACATCGGGATGCAGCCTGCGCATCGAGTCGGCGAATTTCCAGTGGGTCGTCGCGGGTCGTCCGTCGAGCAGACCCGCTGCCGCGAGGACGAACGCGCCCGTGCAGATCGACACCAGCCGGGTGCCGGGGCGGATCAGCCCCAGTGCGGCCGACGCGTCGGCGGGCAGCACACCGTCTACTCGGGCGGGTGGGTAGCGCGTGCCCGGGATCACCACGGTGTCGGCGGTGGCCAGCACCTCGGGGCCGGCGGCGGGCAGAACGTCGAAGCCGGTCGTCGCCTCCACGGGGCCGTGTGTCAGGCCGCACGTCACCACGTCGTACAGCGGACTGCCATCGGGTCCGAGGGCATTGCAGAACAACGTGGGCGCGATCGCGGCGTCGAAGCCGACGACGGGCGGCAGCAGCAGGACGGCGACGCGGTGCACACACCCATATTGGCATGTTTTTAACGACTGTTGTCATTCTTGCCACTAGTCGCTGCGCGGATCGATCGGCCACGGTGTTCGGGTGACGCTCGCCGCCGCCAGTAAACGCACGCCCGTCAGCCGCATCCACTGGGCGTGGGTGGTGGCCGCCGTCAGCTTCGTCGCGATCCTCGGCGCGGCGGGCTTCCGCTCGGTCCCCGGCGTGATGATCGGCCCGCTGCACCACGAGTTCGGCTGGTCGCACGGCACCGTCGGATTGGCGATGTCGGTCAACATGACCCTGTTCGGGCTGACCGCCCCGTTCGCGGCGGCCCTGATGGACCGGTTCGGCGTCCGTCCGGTGCTCTCGGCGGCTCTCATGCTGATCGCGGCGGGATCGGCCCTGAGCGTGTTCATGACGGCCAGCTGGCAGCTGGTGCTGCTCTGGGGCGTGCTCGTCGGCGTCGGGACCGGGTCGATCTCGATGGGCTTCGTCGCCACGGTGGCAACCCGTTGGTTCGAAACGCGCCGTGGGCTGGTGACCGGCGTGCTGACCGCGGCGAGTGCGACGGGCCAGCTGATCTTCCTGCCGATCGTCGCCGAGGTCACCACCCGCCACGGCTGGCGCTGGGCGTCGCTGATCGTCGCCGGCGCGGCGCTTGCGGTGGTGCCGCTGGTCGTGGTGTTCATGCGCAACTACCCGCAGGACAAGGGGTTGACGGCGTACGGCGCCACCACTGCCGAGGCAACCGAGGCCGTGGTGCCCGCATCCAGCTTCCGCGCGGCGTTCGACGGGCTGCTGCTCGGCGCGCGGGTGCCCGCGTTCTGGCTGTTGGCGGGGAGCTTCGCGATCTGCGGCATGACCACCAACGGCCTGATCGGCACGCACTTCATCCCCGCGGCCAACGACCACGGCATGCCGACCACCGTTGCGGCGGGCCTGCTGGCCACCATCGGCGTCCTCGACGTCGCGGGCACAGTGTTCTCCGGCTGGCTCACCGACCGGGTGGATCCGCGGATTCTGCTGGTCGTTTACTACACCGGCCGCGGTGTCTCGCTGCTGCTGTTGCCGTCGCTGCTCTCGCCGCACGCCGAGCCGAGCACCTGGGTGTTCGTCATCTTCTACGGGCTGGACTGGGTCGCGACCGTGCCGCCGACGATCGTGTTGTGCCGCAACTACTTCGGTGCCAACACCCCGGTGGTGTTCGGCTGGGTGTTCGCATCGCACCAGATCGGCGCGGCGATCGCCGCCGCAGGCGCGGGCCGGCTGCGCGATGTGCAGGGCAACTACGACCTCGCGTTCTACCTCGCCGCGGGCCTTTGCCTGGCCGCTGCGGCACTCTGTGGGAATGTCCGCAAAGCGCAGGTCAGCACCCCTGCGGCGTAGGTTCTGGCCGACCGCGGCTTTGGCATCGGCGGATAACTGCCCCTAACATGCCTAGCGACGTGAAGAGCTGAGGAGCCGAACAGTGAAGACTCTCACCCGCAAGACTATGGGCGCAGCGGCGGCATTCGCCGCGATCGCCGCATCGGTACCGCTGGCGGTCAACGCGTACGCCGATCCGGATCCGACGATCAAGACCGTGGACATCCCCGATCCGCAGGGAAACTGTGACCCGTTCAAGGCGGCGGTGCCCAACTGGAAGGCGTTGAACGACATGCCGGTCAGCAAGGTGCTGGCCAGCATCCCGGACATCAGCACCTTCAACTCCGCGGTATCCGGCGGGCTCAATCCCGCGGTGAACATCACCTCGGTGCTAGACAACGGCCCCTACGTGGTGTTCGCGCCGACCAACGACGCGTTCGCCGCCCTCGATCCCGGCAAGCTCGACGCCCTGAAGGCCGATCCGGCTGCGCTGACCAAGCTGGACTATTACCACGTCTTCCTGGGCCTGCTTGGCCCCGAGGACGTGCACGGACAGCGTCCCACCCAGGAGGGCGCCGAGATCAAGGTGACCGGCAAGAACGGCGATATCAAGGTCAACGACACAGCCAAGTTGATCTGCGGGGGGATCCAAGCCGATAACGCACGCATCTACATCATCGACACGGTGCTCGATCCTGCGTCTCCACCCGAGCCGCTCACCCCGACGGTCAGTGGCTCCTCGTCGACGACCACAACCACGACGACGAAGCCGGCCGACCAGCCGAACGCCGAGGTGGTTCCAGGGGCCGAAGCGCCCGCCGGATAGCGCCTACTTGGCTTTCCACACGGGCTGACGCTTCTCGGCGAACGCGAGCGGACCCTCCTTGGCGTCCTCGGAACGAATCAGCGTCCCGATTTCGCGCATGGTCCTGTCCCAGCCGGGCTCGTCACCGGTGATCACGCCGTCGTCGACGCCCATGGCGACGCGCTTGCTCGCCCACACGGCCAGCGGCGCGTTGACGGTGATCCGCTCCGCCAAGGCCAGGGCGGCATCCACTGCGGTGCCATCGGGCACGACCTGGTTGATCAGGCCCCACTTGAGGGCGTCCGCCGACGACATCGGCTCGCCGGTGAACATCAGCTCCATCGCGATCTTGCGCGGCAGGTGGTCGACGAGGCGGAACACGCCGCCCGCGGCGGCGATGAGCCCCCGCTTGACCTCGGGCAGTCCGAACTTCGCCCGTTCCTCGGCCACCACGAGATCGCTCGCGAGCGCGAGCTCGCTTCCGCCGCCCAGCGCGGTGCCGTTGACGGCGGCGATGGTCGGCTTGTCGATGTAGTGGTGGACGTAGCCCGCGAAGCCCCATTCGCCGTGGTCCGGGTGGAAAAGATTCTCCCGGCGCGAGATCGCCTTGAGATCGGCTCCGGCGCAGAAGGATTCACCGGCCCCGGTGATGACGACGGCACGCACCTCGGGATCGTCCTGCGCCTGCTGCAGCGCATCGCCCACCGCGGTGCTGACCGCGCTGTTGACCGCGTTGCGCGCCTCGGGCCGGTTGATCGTGATGACCAGGACGTTGCCCCGCCGCTCGGTGAGAGCGGCCGGGGCCGTCACGTCAGTGGTCACAGCAGCTCGATGATGGTGGCGTTGGCCTGGCCACCGCCCTCGCACATCGTCTGCAGCCCGTACTGAATTCCCTTGTCCCGCATGTGGTACAGCATCGTGGTCATGATGCGGGCGCCCGACCCGCCGAGCGGGTGGCCCAGAGCGATCGCACCACCGTTGGGGTTCAGCTTCTTCTCGTCGGCGCCGATGTCCTTGAGCCAGGCCAGCGGAACCGGGGCGAACGCCTCGTTGACCTCGAACACGCCGATGTCCTCGAGCCGCAGGCCCGACTTCTTGAGCGCCTTTTGCGTCGCCGGGATCGGCGCGGTCAGCATGATGACCGGGTCTGCGCCTGCCAGCGTCGCGGTGTGCACCCTGGCAAGAGGCTTGAGCCCCAACGACTTCGCCTTCTCGGCGGACATGAACAACAGTGCGGCGGAGCCGTCGGAGATCTGCGACGAGTTGCCGGCGTGGATGACGCCGTCCTCCTTGAACGCGGGCTTGAGGGTGGCCATCTTCTCGATGGTGGTGCCGCGGCGAATGCCCTCGTCCTTGAGCACCGGGTTGCCGTCCTGGTCCTTGATCGCCACGATCTGGTCGTCGAACGCGCCGGAATCCTGTGCCGCGGCGGCCTTCTCGTGCGAGCCAAGCGAGAACTCGTCGACGGCCGTGCGGTCGAAGCCCCACTGCTCGGCGATCATCTCGGCACCGATGCCCTGGTTCGGCGTCTTCTTGTAGCGGTCCTTGAAGCCCTGCGGGTACGGGTTGCCGCCCCCTGCCAGCGACGCGCCCATCGGCGTGCGCGACATGGACTCGACACCGCCGGCGACGACGGCGTCGTAGTGCCCGGCCACCACACCGGCAGCCGCGAAGTGGATCGACTGCTGGCTCGAACCGCACTGGCGGTCGATGGTCACACCCGCGACGCTCTCCGGCCAGCCGGCGGTCAGCAGAGCGGTGCGGCCGATGTCGAGCGCCTGCTCGCCGGCCTGCATGACGCAGCCCCAGATGACGTCGTCGACGATGCCGGGGTCGATGCCGGTGCGCTCGGCGAGGCCGTTGAGGACCTGCGCCGAAAGTTCGGCGGGGTGTACACCCGACAGTCCGCCGTTGCGCTTGCCGACAGGTGACCGTACGGCCTCGACGATTACGGCTTCAGCCATGACATTTCTCCTTCGAAGGTTGTGGTGGGTTCTCCCACAGAGGTCCACTCTCGAACGTAGAGGAACAAGGTAAACTAGGTCAACCTACTGGTTGGTAGAGATACCGCTACGCGACCTGCGGCATCGCTTCGCAATCTCCACTCCGCCATCTGGCGACATGGTTTACTGAGTTGTATACCTGGCTGCACGGCTGGTGTGACCTCTTACCGGGAGTATTGGGTGGCTCGAAGCACACCGTTGGCACCGATGATCGGGCCCGACGCCGTCACGTCGGCCCCCGGTGCACCCATCCGGTCCCCGAAGACCGCCGAACTGGTCGCGGGCACTCTGCGCCGCATGGTGGTCGACGGCCAGCTCAAAGAGGGCGACTTCCTGCCCAACGAAGCCGAGCTGATGGCCCACTTCGGGGTGAGCAGGCCGACGCTGCGCGAGGCGGTCCGCGTGCTCGAGTCCGAGCGGCTGGTAGAGGTGCGCCGCGGCTCACGGACGGGCGCGCGGGTGCGGGTGCCCGGCCCAGAAATCGTCGCCCGCCCGGCGGGACTCTTGCTCGAGCTGTCGGGGGCGACCATCTCGGATGTGATGACCGCGCGGTCGGGGATCGAGCCGATGGCGGTGCGGTTGCTCACCGAAGCGGGCCCGCAGAAGGCCTTCGACGAGCTCGACCGCATGTTGGATGAGGACATCCCCGCAGGATGGCAGTCGGGTCGGCTCGCCGAGACCACGGGTGAGTTCCACCGCCGGCTCGTCGAGCTGTCCGGCAATGCAACGCTCGGCATGATCGCGGGCATGCTGCACGAGATCACGGTGCGCCACACGGCATTCGTCTTCAAGGAGCGTCGACCCGTTTCGAAGGCCGACTACGAGAAGGTGATGCGGTCGTACCGACGGTTGATGGAGTTCATGCGGTCCGGCGATGGGGCTGCGGCCGAAGCGCATTGGCGCAAGCACCTCGACACGACCCGCAACCTGCTGCTGAAGGGGCTCGAGAGCGTCAAGGTCCGCGACGTCGTCGGCTAGCGTCGCGTCCGTCAAGCATCAGCACTGATACCCAGGAGGGGTACTCGGTAGGGTGCTGTCATGGTTTCCACGATCGCTCGGGTCACGCTTGGTTGCTTGGTCAGCGTCATGTTTCTGGCCGCCTGCACGACGTCGACATCGGACAGTGCCAACGACACCGGTCAGCAGCAACAACCCCTCGTGACGGCGGAGCCCGCCGGCCACAACGCCGATGACATCACGTTCGCGACCAACATGATTCCGCATCACCAGCAGGCCGTCGACCTGTCAGCCCTGGTCCCTGAGCGCTCCCCCAACCCCGACCTGCAAACGCTGGCGTCAAACATTGCGACCGCGCAGGAACCCGAGATCCAGACCATGAAGGTCTTGCTGGTGCAGTGGAACGAGAATCCGGATCTAGATACCGGTAGCGGGCACGGCGTTCACGGCGCAATGCAGGGAATGGTCGACGAGGCCACCATCAGCCGACTCACTTCGCTGGAGGGCAACGAATTTGACCAGCTCTGGCTGACCTCGATGATCGCGCATCACCAGGGTGCCATCGAGATGGCGAAAGCCGAAGTTGCCAATGGCGCAAATGTCGATGCCAAGAGCCTCGCCGACAGGATCATCGACACACAGCAGGCCGAGATCGGCCAGATGAAGCAGATGTTAGCGGGTTCGTAGCTACTAAAACGGCGGTTTCCTTTCCGTCACTGGCGCGGTCAGGTACGCGGTGCATTGATCCCGTCGCTGGCCGACCATTCGACGTGCACGGGTATGTCGTCGCTCCACGGCTGGCCGGTCACCATGTCTGACACGTTGACATAGCCTCGCTCGAACTCCCCTGTGGCGGCGTCGACCAACCGGTACTCCTGGCGCTGCTTTTGAATCGGCTGCGCGTCCAGCAGGATCACCCGCACCTCGCCCGGTTCGAAGTGGCAGCGCTCCTGCATCGCGGCGATCAGCTGCTCGTTGTGCATGTGGCCGTCACCGAAGTTCCATCCGACCGCGGTGCTGCACAGCCGTTCCCCCTCGGTGATGACGTAGTCGTCCTGGTTGCGTCCGGCCAATGCGTGATGCACCAGTGTCAGCAAGGCCTTGCCGTGAGAGTTGAACCCGCGGAAGGCATATCCCTTGTACAGGTAGATCATCGCCTGTTCTTCGCTGCCGTAGAACCTCTCCAGCTGAGAAGCGGGCATGCTGGCGATGGCCACGAGTCCACGCTCGATCTTCTCGTTGGCGGACGGCTTGATGCACCACCACGAGGTGTCCCAATTGCCTGCGTAGTAACGCATGCCGGGCAGGAACGAGATCTTGCGCGGGAACAGGTTGCCCAACACCACGATGGTGGCCAGAAGCGCGAAGAGCAGCACGGGCAGCGGCGTCGTCATGTCGGTCAGGCGGACTTCTGCATGGCCGACGAACAACGCAATCACCGAGAAGATCATGAAGACGTTCCACTCCAACGGCACTCCCATCGGGATCGCCGACAGAATGCCGAGGTGGAAGCACACCATGACGAACGCCGCGATCGCGGTCGGCCAGCCGCCGTGGGAGAACAGCAGCGCCAACGGCACCAGCATCTCGATCGCGGTGCTGAAATGGGCCAACCACCGCGACACCGGGCCGGGGCGCAGGTCGTCGGGAAAACGTTCGAAGAACCTGCGTTTCAGCCACTTCGTCCGGACCAACGGATTGTTGGACATCATCGTGGAGATCACGAACGGGAAGTGCTTGTTGAGCTTCGATGTGGCCGCGCCCATCCAGATCGCCACGCACACCAGCTTGGCGGCGATGAACATGTCCACCCCGTAGCCGACGAACAGGAAGGCCACCGTGAAGGACGCGTATACCTCGCCGCGGGCGGCCAGGAAGACCACCTTGTCCCGCAGCCCGAGGACCGCGAGCAGGCCGAGGACGGTCCAGATCTGCCAAAGCGGCAACACCCCGACGGTGGTGCCGAGTGCGGGCATCGGTCCCGTGCCGTTGGAGAACAGGGCGACGAGCAGCACCACGATCAGCGCCCCGTAGAGCGCGGCGTCCAGCGGCGTGCGGGCGGTACCTTTTGTCAGCGGAATCCGCTTCGGCCACGGTGGCAGCCGAATGGTGTTGGGCCGCAACCAGTACAGGATCGAACCCAGCGGCGGAAAGAACCGGTTGTTCAGCGGGCCGAACCCGCACCCCAGGCCGATGACCTCGAACAGCATGGTGTACAGCACGACCTTCTGGAACACGATCGGTTCCGTCCACCACTGCGCCACGTTCGTGAAGCCGTCGATGCCGTTGGTCGCCAGCGCGAACAGCCAACCGCCGAGGACGTAGAGCAGGATTTTGACGACGTAGAAGAGATGCATCACGACCGGTGTGCCGAAGCCGACCTCGGCCCAGTGCTCGGCCATCGGGCGGATCTTCTCGGACCGCGTGCCTTTACTCCATTCGGCGAAATCCACGACGGGCATGTCGGGCTTCAGAAATCCCATGGTCCCAAAGACTAGAACGTGTTCTAGCCGTGCGGATAGGGTTCGCGGATCCGCGACGCCTAATCGCCGGTGCCGAGTGCGGCGTCTAGCCGGGCCACATAAGCGTCGACGTCACCGATGGCCGACTCGGCCGCGTGCACGCTGACCGCGATGGTGTCACCGATGCCGTGCACGCCGTGGGTGAGCCCCATCATCGGCGACAGCGCGGGATAGCCCGCAGTGACCACCACCGGCGCCTCGCCGAAGCGAAGGTCCGCCGGTCCCCTGTTGACGCTGGAGACCACGGTGTTGCCCGTGACGGTGGGCGACCGCAGGGTCGGGTCGAACTGGGCCACGCCCCAGCGCAGCAGCGGCGCGGGCACGGCAGCGAAGGCCCCGCTGTCGGCCAACATGGCGGGGTGCTGCGCACGCCGGCGCCGGCGGGCCAGGTCCCCCGCGATGCGCTCGGTTCGCTCTGCGCCGTCAAGCTCGGGGTACAGCCCGACACCGACGTTGCCGAAGTGGTTATGTGCTCGTCGGACAGTTGCTTTCGCCATCGGGACCTCGGCTCCCAACGTCGACGGATCGTCGCCCAGCTCACGCAGATGGGCCGCCAACGCCGTGGATACCGCGCACAGCACATCGATCGTCACGGTCGGTCCGGGCAGTTGATCGCGGCGCCGAGTCAGGGTACGTACGCTTCGGTGTCCCGTCGGTCGGGCGTTGGTCCGCAGCGCGGGCACCGGTTCTGCCTGTGCGGGAACCAATCCCGCTTCGGTGTCCCGGACCAACTGACGGTGTGCCCATGCTGCCGCGACGCTGCGCCAGGGCAGCATGACACCCCGCATCCGCGGAGTCGTCACCGGTGCGACATCGTCCCGGCGGCCGAACAGCAGCGCCGCCAACGCCGACGCCCTACCGCCGTCGGCCAGCACATGCGCGATCTGCAGCACGGCCACCGTCCCCGCCCCGGCGGCGGCGGGCACGGCATCCACCGGCGTGAAGACGTGCAGCCGCCACGGCCACACGCCCGCGTCGAGTTGGTTGTCGGCCAACCGGCTGACGGCTGCCAGGCAGCCCGCCCAGCTGTTGTCTTCGAGTTCACCGACCGCGATCTGGGCGGCGTCGACACCGCCGCTCACCCATTCCGGATACGTCAGAGCACCACCGTCGCGAACGCGCCGCTTCAGCTCCGCGCATTCGTTCGCCCTGGCGCGAATGGCGTCGATTGCCTGGTCCAGATTCGCTGGCACACCGTCGAATCCGTACAGCAGGAACTGGTCGTTGGGAATCCTGGCCGACATCCAATACGTCTGCGCATCGACCGCTGCAAGCCGGCGCACCGTCATGACGTCAGCGATCAGGCTCGTCCGATGAAGTCGATGATGTGCCCTGCCACCACGTCCGGCTGCTCGAGCTGAACGAAGTGGCCGGCCCCCTCGACCAGGAAAGCGTCGCTGCCGTCAGGAAGGATGCGCTCGACCCACGAGAGGTAATCCGGTGCCACGCAGCCGTCGTCGTCCCCGTGCAGGTACAGGGTGGGCATCGCCGGGCGTTCCAGATACCACTGATGCAACTCCGCATACTGTGGCGGCGGCGCGGTGAATCGAAAGTTCGCCCGGTAGGTCCCGAGTGCGGCGCGCCAATTGTCTTCTGTGCCGATCGCCGCTTCGACGAACGGGATGTCCTGGGCCTCGTCATAACCCGGTGACCACTGCCGCCAGAGCGTCGGCACCAACCGAAAACCGGAAAGCTCAGGCAGCCAAGGCAATAGGAAGTACATGACATACCAGCTGCGCAGCAGTTGCCGCGGCACCTGCGCGGCAAGGCGAAGCGGGTCGGGAGCCCGGCCCCACGGCTGAAACGCCGCGAATGGTGGAAACGACATGAGCACGGCATTGGTCACCGGACTGTCCGGCATCGCAGCCAGCCCGGTCGCAGTTTGCGCACCCCAGTCGTGTCCGATGACGACGTCGCGGCCCGTCGGGCCCGCGGCCTCGAGCACCTGCAGTGCATCGTCGATCAGCGCGCCGACGTGATAGACGTCGTCGGTCGGAATCGACGACGGCGAGTAGCCGCGCATGAACGGGGCCACGACACGCCAGCCCGCGTCGACGAGCATCGGCGCGATCTTTCGCCAGCCATAGGGTGTGTCGGGAAAGCCGTGCAGGCACAACGCAATCGGGCCGTCTCGCGGCCCCCAGATGGGGGCACGCAGCTGCACCGTGGGTGTGGCGACGTCAATCCAGTCCGACGGCTCGCTCATCGCCGCAGGCTACACGGGATCGAACTGTGAGATGAGCCAGCGGTCACCGACCTTGTCCAACGTGACGCGCACGCTGGATGCGGTGTCGGTGGGTACGTCGTTGCCGACGGTCACCGTCTGGTCGACGAACACGAGGACGACGGCGTGACCGGGATTGGCCGACACCGAAGCCGCCTCGGGCACATTGGCCACCGCTGAGATCTGCTTCTGCTTGGCGCCGGGGATGACGACGTTGTTGGTCAGGTCGGTGTACTCGTTGCGGAAGCTGCCGGTGAGCCGGTCCCGCGCCGCGGTGAGTTGCTGCTCGACGGTGTCGGGCTTGTACGACAGCAACGCAACGGTGCTGTCCTTGGCCGCCTGTACCGATTGGGCGCGGGCGGTATCGCTGTCGCGCACCCCGGAGTCGACGAATTTGAGGAACGCGGCCCCCAGCGCCAGCACGAACGCGAGCGCGGGCAGCACCGCGAAGGCAACGATGCGCGACCAGCCCGTCTGCCGTTTGGTCTTGGTGGGCTCGGGGATGTCGGCCTCGTCGACCATTTCGGGCTCGTCGGCGGCGGCGTGCTTGCCCGCCGCGTCGGTCGTCGGCTCCGTGGCGGTGTCGGCGTCCACCCTCACCGCCGTGTCTTCCAGGGTCTCTTCGCTGGCGTGCTTGTTCTCGGTCACGATACGAACCTCACGTTGGCTACCTTGGCTTCGTCGCCGACCTTCTGCACGGTGATCTTCATCCGCCACGCCCGCGGCTCCTGTTCGGCGGCACCGGCGTTGGACGTCTTGACGGTGACGGCAACGAGCACCTCCGCCCCGTCGCCGGTTTCGGATTCGACGCCGGCCTCGGCGATGCTTCCGACGGATTTCGACTTCGCCTGCTTCACGACCTCGGTGAAGGGCTGTGCCCGCGCCTGAAAGTCGTCGTAGAAGGTGCCCGTCGACGAGTCCAGGATGCGCTTCACATCGTCATCGACGTGTTCGAAGTCGATCGTCGTGAGGTTCAGCGCGCCCTGCCGGCCGACCTCGAGGAAGAGGTTGCGCTGATCGGCCGCCTTGCGCGACTCGTAGGCGCGGAAGCCGAGCCAGCCGCACAGACCCGCCAGCGCCACCACGGCCACCAACCCGAGGATCGTGGCGAGCCGGACATGTGACATCCGAGGCTTGGTTGACGGCTGTTTTTCGCCTGCGCCGTCCTCAGTCTCCCCGTCACTGACGGCTTCCGATTCGTCGTCGGCGGCGGTTTCGGTCGATTCTTCGGCTACGGCTTCGCCCTCCTGGATGTCCTCGCTCAGTTCCCCGTCGGGGGCAGCAGCATCGTCTGCCATGTTTGCTCCTCTTTGGCGCCACGGGCCAGGTCGGCTTGTGTGTGCACATGCCCGTCGGGTCCAACGTACGTGCCAGTGGCGGGGTCGTATTCGGCGGCCGCTACCGGCGGCGGCGCCGGCCCGGGCGCAGGAGCTTGTTCTGCAGGTAACTCCCCTGGTGGCAACTGCGGAACCGGTTGTCCGGACAGCGTGGCGTTGGGGTCGCCCTTCCAGTTGTAGCCGTCGTTCAGCGGGATGTAGTTCTCGTTGCTCTCGCACATCTTCACCGTCGGCGCGCGTTTGCCTGGAACCGTCTCGCAGGGCAGGTTGCGGGCGCCGCGCACGTTGAACGGCCCGTCTTGGGGGACTCGGCAGTACACGTCTCCCGGTGGCCGGTCGGGGTAGTCCTCGAAGGTGGGCACCCGCTGCTGCTGGGCGGGCAGGAAGCCAGTCGTGCACGGTGGTGGTATCTGCTGCGGCGGCAGCGGCAGCGGCGCCGGCAGCAAGGGCAGGAGCAGGTTCAGGTTGAAGACCAAGGCATCGCCCTTGTAGTCCTGTTTCGTGTTCCGCTTGTGCACACCGACGGCCTGCGTGACCGCGGTGCCCTGAGGCAGCAGCACTAGCAGCTGCTCGAGGCTCGGCTGGTAGGTGACGGCCACCTCTCCGATGCTGACCAGGTTGGCCAGCACGATCGGCAGCGTGGGCTGCAGCCTGTCTAACAACGCCCGCACCTCGTCGGCGGCCCCCGGGCCCTTGTTCAAGATTCCCGCCACGGCCGGGTCCTGGCTCTGCAACTGCCCGGTGATGCTCGCCAGGTTCGCCGCCCATTCCCTGATCGAGCCCGCCGTGTCGGTCTGCGTGTCGAGCACCGGCTTCGACTGGTCCACAAGGGTGGTCAGCGAGTCAAGGTTCTTCCTGGCGTCGATGGCCAACGTCGAGCTGCCGGTGACGAGCCGGCGTAGTTCCGGCCCCAATCCGCCGACCGCGAGGTAGGACTCGTCGATGACGGTCTTCAGGTTGTCGCGCGGGATCACCTCCAAACCGCGGTTCGTCATGTCCAAGACCGTGTTGATATCGGTGGGAACGGTGGCGCGGTCACGGGATATGACATCGCCGTCCTTCAACGCCGGACCCTTGTCGCTGCGCGGGATCAGCTCGACGAACTGCTCGCCTACCGAGGACACGCTGTGCACTTCGGCCTCTACGTCGGCGGGGATCTCGGTGTTCGACTTCAGCGACAGCACAGCCGCGACACCGGTGTCGGTGAGCGAGACGCTGTCCACGATGCCGACCTCGACACCGCGGTAGGTGACGTTGCTCCGCGGGTACAGCCCGCCGGTCTCGGGCAGCTCGAGGGTGACCCGGTACTCGCCGACACCCAACAGCGCGGGCAGCCGCATGTACCCGAAGACCATGATCGCCAGCGCAGTGGTAGCTATCAGCGCGAAAATCGCCATCTGAATGATGATCTGTCGTGTCAGTCGCATGTCACGGCCCCTGATCCCACCGATATGGCGCGACCAACGGGTTGCCTGGGGTGTTCGCGTTGCCCGCGAGGCATGGGCTGGGGAATTGGCCGATGGTGCGGCCCCACTGCAACTCCAACCAGGTCAGATCGCACTCCCATCGCGATCCGGTGAAGAATCCGGAGTCGATCCGGCTCAGTGTCAAGTCGAGGATCAACGTGAGGTTCGCATAGTCGCCGCGCATCCAGTTCTGCAGAGTCTCCTTCGGGAACGGGAAGGTGGGCAGGAAACTGAGCGCGCGGGTGAGAGCGGGCCCGGCGTTGGCCAGTGATTCGAGTACCGGCCCAAGGTCTTTCAGTTCCGCAACGAGCGCTTCCTTGGTCTGGTTGACCGAGTCGGCGGCCAATGCACTGAACCTGCCGAGTTGCGCCACCGCGTCAGTCAGATTCTCGCGTTGATCCCTCAGCACGGACAGAGCATCGGGAATTGTCCGTAATGCCTTGTCCACTACGGGTTTTTGCGCCGCGAACTGACCGATGAGGTCGTTCACGCTCTGAGTCGCGGCAATGATGTCGTCTTTTTGGTCGTCGAGGTAACCGATGGCCTTGTCCAGCTGCTCGATCAGACTGCGCAGGTCGTTCTCGCGGCCGGCGAACGCGGTGCTCAATGCCTCGGTGATGTCCTGGATGTTGCCGATTCCACCGCCGTTGAGCAGCAGCGAAATCGCGGCCAGTGCCTGCTCGGTGGTGGGGTAAATACCGGACGAGGACAACGGGATCATCGAGCCTTCGTGCAGCCTGCCCTCGGGCGCCACGTCGGTCGGCGGCGCCAATTCGATGTGCTCGGAACCGAGCAGGCTGGTTTGGCCGACCTTGGCCGTTGCGTTGGCGGGCAGCTGGACATCACCGTTGAGCTCCATCGTGACCAACGCATGCCAGTCCTGGCGTTCGATCTTCTTGATGGTGCCGACGTTGACGTCGCCGACCCGGACGCGGGAATTCGGCTCGATGTTGTCCACGTCGGGCATCTGGGCCTGGATCGTGAATGCACCGGGCCCCGCGCCCTGGACACCCGGCAAGGGAATGGAGTTCAGCCCGCGCCAGTCGGAGCAGCCGGACACCGCCGCGGCCAGCACGGCCACACCGGCCACGACGCGTACCGCCCTCGACGCCATCACGGCCCGACTCCTTGCGGCACCATCATGCCGGTGAGACCGTCGGCCGGGTTCGGCGTAACCGGCGCCTCGGCCGCCAAGGGAGGCCCGCTCGACGCGGGTGGCGGTGCCTCAGGGACTGGGGGGGCGCCCGGGGGCTGTTGCGGCGGAACGTAATCGGGCCGCATCCAATCCTCGCTGTAGGTGAGCTCATTCGGCCGCGTGGTGGCCCCGACGAACAGATTCTGCGCGACGGGCAGGAAGTTGTACTGGCGGTTCTTCATGATCGGCGCCAGGTATTGCACGCACAGCTTCGCCGACTGCTCGGCGCCCAGCCGTGACGCCGCCTGAATGGCACCGCACAGGAAGGAAATCGGATTGGCGAAGTTGTTGATCATCGGCACACTGCTGACGGCGCCCTGGGCGGGTTGCCAGATGTTCACATAGTTCTGCAATGTGTTGGGCCCCACGTGCAGGAACTGCTTGACGTCATCAAGGCTGTCGGTCAGCGCTTGAGTGACCCCGGCCAGCTTGTCCGATGTGGTGCCCAGCGCCTCGCGGTTGTCGGCCACGAACGTCTGCACGTCGCCGACCACGTTGTTGAGGTCCTTGACGGCGTCGGCGACTTCGTTCGGGTTGTTGGCGAGAAGGCCGGTCACCGACGCCAGATTCTGGTTGAGCTGTCGCATCAAGTCGGTGCTGTCCTGCAGGGCCGACACCAGGATCGCCAGGTTCTTCACGGTGGAGAAGATGTCGCTGCTGTGGTCGCCGAGGGCCGAAAACGCCTGCGACAGTTTGATGATGGTTTCGCGGATATTGGTGCCCTGGCCCCGCAGGTTGTCGGCGGCGGTGTTGATGACCGAGCCCAGCGGACTCACTCCGCCGGGTTCGGTGGGTTGCAGGGTGTCGGCCAATTTCTCCAACTGCTGGCGCACCTCGTCCCACTCGACGGGTACCGCCGTGCGTTCCCGCGGAATCACTGCCTTGTCGGCCATCACCGGCCCCCCGGTATAGGCGGGCACGAGCTGGATGGCGCGCGAGGTCACCAGCGTCGGCGACAGGATCGCGGCCTTGGCGTCGGCAGGCACTTTGTATTTGTCGTCGTACCAGAAGGCGATCCTGACCCGCTGCGGCTGCGGCTCGATGCTCGTGATCTTGCCGACGGTGACGCCGAGGATGCGGACGTCGTCACCCGGGTAGATGCCGTTGCTGTTCTCAAAATAAGCGACGACATTGGTGCGGTTGATGGTGTCCGTCGTCCGCAGCAGCACAATCACTCCTGCGACCAACAGTGCGACGAGACCGATGATGAGTCCGCCTCTGAGTCTGCGGCTCACGGGCTCACCTCCCCCTGCGGCGAGGGCGGCACTTCGCCCGGTGCGGGCACGTACACCGGTTTCGGAGTCGGCTCCGGCGTGGACGCCAGTTCAGGCGGCGACAGCGCGGGCGGTCCTGGCGGCGGTCCGCCGGGCGGCGGAGCGGGCAGCGGCTCGCGGTAGGGATAGCAGCCAGTAGGGCCGGGCAGCGGCAAGCCGGGCGGACCGCACCCCTGATCGCCGGGGTTTCCCGTGATGGCATCGGGCAGCGTCAAATGTGGCTCACCGCCCTGGCCGGTCCGCGGATAGGGCACGGGCAGTGCAGGCGTCCCCGGCTGGCCGATCTGCGGGTCAGTGCGCTGCGAGGGGAGCAGGACATTCGGGTCGAGACCGAGGTCGGAGAACGCGGCGTCGATGAACGGCTGGAGAAACTGCCCCGGAAGCAGATTGGCGACATACGTCTTGAAGAACGGCCCAGACGACACCGACTCGCCGAGTGACATCGAATACTCGCCGAGCAGCTTGATCGACCTCTGCAGGCGATCCTTGCGGTTGTCGAGGATTGTCAGCACGCCGTTGAGCTTGTCGAGGGCCGGCCGCATGGTGTCCCGGTTCTCGGCGATGAAACCCTTCAGCTGCTGACTGAGCGCGGACACGTTACCCAGCAGCTGATCGACTGCCGCGCTTTGATTCTGCAGCTCGGCCAGCAACGCGTTGGTGTCGCCGACGAGGCTGACGACTTGGTTGCTGCGCTCGGCCAGCACCGTGCTCGCCTTGTTGGCGTTGGTCAACAGACCACGCAACTCTGCGTCTCGTTCGTTGAGCGTCTGCGAGAACCGCGCCACACCCTCGACGGCGATCTTCAGCTGCGGTGGGGTATCGGCGAAGGTTTCCGACAACACCCGCAGCGAATCCGACAACTGATTGGTGTTCAGGCCGCTGATCGTCGTCGCCAAGTCGCCGAGCGCGTCGGGCAATTGATACGGCGAGGTGGTCCGGTCCATCGGAATCGTGCCCTCCTGCTGGCCGCCGCCGCGCGAGTTGACCTCGAGCATCTTCGTACCCAGCAGGCCTTTGGTCTTGATCGCCGCCTCGGTGCGATCACCCAGTCGGATTTTTCTGTCGACGGTGAACTTGATCAGCACCCGAGGCCCATCGAGTTCGATGGATTTGACCTTGCCGACGGAAAATCCCGAGACCAGAACGTCGTCGTCGGTCGTCAGCCCGCCGACCTCGGCGAAGTACGCCGAGTACTCCTTGCCCTGGAACATCGGCAGCTTGTCGAACTGCACCGCGCCGATCACGATGGCCACGGTCACCAGCAGCCCGATCGCGCCGATGACGTACAGGTTGCGGTCACTGAAGGGCTTCACTTCGGCGCGCACCTTCCGGTGGACTGGCCCGCGACCTTGACATACACCGGCTGTCCGCCCTTGCCGTTGAGTTTCAGCACGATATCGCAGAGGTAGAAGCTGAAGAAGTCACCGTAGATGCCCTGCCTCGCCAGCGTTTGGTACGAGTCCGGCAGAGTGTTGAGCAGGTTGTCGAAGTAGTCGTGGTCGGCCACCACGATGCCTGCGGTGCGGTCGGTTTCATGAATCACCTTGGTGAACGGCGGGCGCGCCTCGGCCAACAGATCGGTGATGGTCGCGGCCGCGTCATTGGTGTACGCCAGGCCGTTGCTGATCTCCTGCTTGCGGGATGCCAGCGTGCCCACCAGTTCCGACAGTGCGTCGACAGCCTTCGCGAACTGGTCACTTTGGTCCCCGAGCGATCCCAGCACCACGTTCAGGTTGACGATGACCTCACCGATCAGCTGATCGCGGTCGGCCAGCGTACTGGTCAGGGCTGCGGTCTGGGCCAAGAAGGAGTTGATGGTGCCGCCCTGTCCCTGCAGCGCTTTAATCAGCTGGCCGGACAACGCATTCACCTGTTCGGGATCCAGCGCCCGGAACAACGGTCGGAACCCGCCGATGAGCGCGTCCAGGTCCAGCGCTGGCGCCGTGCGGTCCACCGGAATGGTGCCCCCCGGTCGGAGCTTGGTGGTGCTGCCCGCGCCCTCTTCCAGCGCCATATAGCGGCCGCCGATCAGGTCGTCGTACCGGATGACGGCTCTGCTGCCTTCGGTCAGTACCACCGAACGATCCGCTGTGAAATCGACCAGCGCCTTGGTATCCGGTTGGATCTCCACCTTTTTGATCTGTCCGACCTCGACTCCCGCGATTCGGACGAAGTCACCCTCCTCGAGCCCTGTCACATTGGTGAACTCGGCTCGATAGCCGTTGGTCTCCTCGCCGAAGCGCAGGTTGCCGAACACGGCGAACAACCCGAAGACGCCGAGCAGACAGACAGCCAAGAACACGGCGAGACGCAATGCGTCGCGTCGCAGCTTGGCGTTCATCGAGCTGGCCACGGGCTGATTCCTTGATCGAAGGTCATGGTGACGGCGCCGCTTCCCGGGGCAGCGGGACCGGTGGCAGCGGGGTCGGCTGCATCTGGGCGGGCGCGGGCACCACGAACGGTTCGGAGCCCGGCGTCGCGCCGGGGTCACGGGGTGCGCCCGGCGGAGGCGCGGGCGGCAGTCCCGGCCAGAGCGGGGTGCCGTCCGGCGCGTACAGGTCGGCACCGTAGGCCGGGGCACCGGGATACGGAATCGGTCCCGGTGCGGGCCCGCCGAACAGATTGCGGATGCTCGGCGGCTCCGGCACGGCTCGGGTGACCGGGAGGTAGTCGGCCCAGGCCGGGAACCCGATGCCGGGGTTGGGCCGCCAGTCCATGCCGGTGCCGAACCCGGTGTTCGTGACGAGATTGCGCACCGGCCAGTTCTGTGCGACATCGGGCAGCGAGCCGCAACTCGGCTTGCCGCCCGGTCCGCCCTTGGCGCCGACGACCGGCAGGTTGTCCGGATAGTGGTACGGGTCGTCTCCGAGCGTCAGTGAGGTGTCCAGCACCAGTGTTCGCCCGTTGCCGCCGGGCGCTTCGTAGCCGCCCGTGTCCAGCAGGGTCTTCGCGCCGACGAGCAGGCAGGTGTACTCGGGGTTGTACTTGTAGAGCAAGTTGGTCGTCGGCTCGAGCACGTTGATGGCCTTTATGAGGTTGGCCTGGTTGGGTGCGAGCAGTTCGATACCGGCGTTGGAGAGCCCAATGGTGGACAGCAGCAAGGCATCCAGCTGATCGGCGTTTTTGGCGACCGTCACGCTCGTCGTGCTCGCCGCATTGAGTGTGGCCAGGATGTCCTGTGCCGCAGGACTCAGGGCGTCGTTGAACCCTTTGAGCGCGCGGAAGTCCGAGCGGATCGTTTCGTTGCGCGGATTCAGCTCGAGCAGAACCTGGTTGGCGTCGGTGGTGGCTTGTCCGATCAGCTCGCCCTGACCGCGCACGCCCTCGGCGAGCGCCGACAGCGTGCTGTTGAGCTTCGCCGGGTCGATCTGATCGAGCACTTTGACGACGTTCTGGAAAACGGTATTGGCCTCGACGGTAACGTTGCTCGACTTCAGCACCTGGCCCGCGCTCAGCCGCTGCGAACTGGGGTCACTGGGATAGGTCAAGTCGACGAACTTGGCGCCGAAAACCGTGGTGGCTCGTATCTGGGCCCCGACGTTGGCCGGTATGTAGCGGACTTTGTCCTTGTCGATCTCCAGCGCCAGGGCGACGGGTTCGGTGCCGCCCTTTATCGCGGTGACCCGCCCGACCTGTACCCCTCGCAATTTGACCTTGGAATTCGTCTCCAGCACCAGCCCAGAACGGTCGGACGTCAACGTGACGGGTATGACGGGCCTCAACGAGCCGACGAACAAGGCGTACGTCAGCCAGATCAAGACGGCGAAGATCACCAGCAGGATGAGCGTGTACCAGGCTGGGTGCAGTCCGCCGTCCTTTTCGTCCACGATCAACCCGCCAGGTTGAAGTTGCCCGATTGGCCGTACACGGCCAGCGACATCATGACGAGAACGAGGGCCGAAAAGATCAGCGAGCTGCGCACCGCCCGCCCGACCGCTTCACCGACCCCGGCGGGCCCGCCGGTGGCGGTGTAGCCGTAGTAGGTGTGAATCAGCATGATCACCACCGAAAGCGCGATGCACTGAGCGAACGACCAGATCAAGTCGGTCGGGTTGAGGAAGGTCTTGAAGTAGTGGTCGTAGACCCCGGTCGATTGGCCGTAGAGGACCGTCGTGCCGAACCGCGCGGCCCAGAACGAGGCGAGCACACCGATGCAGTACAGGGGAATCACCACGAGCAGGCCCGCGACCACGCGAGTCGACGCGAGGAAGGCGACGCTGCGGATGCCCATCACCTCGAGCGCGTCGATCTCCTCGCTGATTCTCATCGCACCGAGTTGTGCGGTGGCCCCGGCACCAATGGTGGCCGACAGCGCGATCGCGGTGGTGGCCGGTGCAATCAGCCGAACGTTGAAGAAGGCCGACGCGAAACCGGTCAGGGCTTCCACGCCGATCTCGGAGAAGTCGCTGTAACCCTGCACCGCGACAAGCGCGCCGGTGGTGACGGTGAGGAAGCCGACAATCGCGACTGTCCCTCCGATGACGATCAGCGCGCCTGCCCCCAGTCCCATCTGCGCGATCATCCGGATGAGTTCGACGCGGTATTCGGTGAACGCCCAGTGGATCGAGGCCAATGTTCGGCCGTAGAACTTCGTCTGCCTGCCGATGTGGTTCCAGGGTTCAGCGACGCGGCGATACTGGCTTTTCAGCCACGGGAACTGGGAGTGGGGCTTGGAGACCGTCACACCGTCACCTTTATCGCGACCGCCGTTGCGACGATGTTGATGGCGAACAGCGCCATGAATGTGAACACCACGGTCTCGTTCACCGCGACGCCGACGCCGGCAGGGCCGCCGCCGACGGAGATTCCCTTGTAGCAGGCGATCATGCCCGCAGAGAGACCGAACAGGGCCGCCTTCACCAGCGCGATCACCACGTCGGTGCCGCCGATGATCAGGGTCAGACCGGAGGCGAAGGCACCCGGCGAGACGTGTTGGATGTAGACGCAGAAGAAGTAGGCGCCGGAGAGGCCGACGAGGATGACCGTGGCGGACAGCGCGAGCGACACCAAGGTGGCTGCCAGAACTCGGGGAACCACCAGCGCCCGAATGGGATCGACCCCCATCACCCGCAACGCGTCGAGCTCGTCACGAATTGTCCGCGCACCGAGGTCGGCGCACATAGCGGTGGCGCCGGCACCGGCGACCACGAGAACGGTCACGATCGGTCCGATCTGCCGCACCGTGCCGAGTGCCGCTCCGGTACCGGAAAAGTCGGAAGCGCCGATCTCGGTCAGCAGGATGTTCTCGATGAAGGTCAGGAGCACCGTGTACGGGATTGTCAACAGCAATGTCGGGAGAATCGACACCCGGGCGACGAACCAGGCCTGCGAGATGAATTCCTTCCACGCGAACGGCGGCTTGAACATCGCCACAAACGTGTCGAGCGCCATTGCATAGAAGCCGCCAAATGCGTGCACCGGCTTGGCAATTGCCGTGGAAGCCACCATCAGCGGGCCACCGTTCTTCGCGTAGTTCTCCCCACCATCTGGCCGCTGATCCTTCCGACGAACAACGTGGGCCCGGTCGAGTTGTTGCTGACGTTACAGCCGGGACGACTTTGCAGAACCCGATCAGCGATTTTTGGGCGGGCAACAGCGATGGGCGAAGCTTTCGTGCGTCGACCGTGTCCGCAATATCAGCAAACACGTCAGCAAACACGTCGTACGCCACAGTCGACGGACATGAAAATGCTCATGACGTGCGGTGGGAGGTGCAATACGTGGCGCCCATGACCGCAGCCGCGTGGCAACAAGCAACCCTGACGACACTCGCGGCGCACGCCGCAAGAACACGCTGGCCTACTTCCAGCGCTGAATGGCGGTGCTCGATGTGAATTCATCGAAGCGGGCCCGGCTTCCCTCGCGCGTTCTTATTGCGATCGTGCCAGTGGCGATCGTGTGGGTCGCACAACTGAGAAATTGTGAAAGCTTGAGGCTCAAGCCGTCTCAGGCGTTCGCGGTGGCGTCTTCCAGCTCGGCGACAACGATCTTGCGCATTCCGTGCATCGCTTTGGTGGCGGCCGCCGCACGGGCCGGATCCGGATCGTTCGTCAGCTCGAACAACCGGTCCGGCACGATCTGCCAGCTCAGCCCGAAGCGGTCCTTGAGCCAGCCGCACTGCGACTCCTCGCCGCCGTCGACCAGTCGATCCCAGTAGTAGTCAACCTCGGCCTGGTCCTTGCAATGGACCATGAACGACACGGCTTCGGAGAACTGGAAGTGCGGCCCGCCGTTGATTCCGATGAACCGCGTGCCGTCCAAGACGAAGAAGCCAGACAGCACATCGCCGGGCTCGCCGGGGCCGGCCTCGGATGTTCGGTGGAGTTCCTCGATCGACGAGTTTGGGAAGATCGACGTGTAGAACTCGGCGGCTTCCTCGAGGTTGTGGTCGAACCAGAGCGACGTGGTGATGGCCGGCATCGGGCTTTCCTTTCTTCTATGCAGTGGTCATCAATAAAGACTCTGCCGCCGGCCGGAAGTCATCTAGCGAGATTCGTGGGCGCCCAACGCGCGTAGCGCGAAATCGATTACGCGGGCCCGTGCGCGCAGCAGATCCTGCTCGCTGCCGGGGGCCGAAATCGTCAACTCACGACTGACCACTGCGCTGATGGCCACGGCGTCTCGATGCGGGTCGGTCAGCGGAAACGAGCCGCCGTCTCGGCCGCGCTCGAGTATCCGCTCCAGCGAGCGTTCCCGTTCGGCGTGCAAACGCTCACGGGTCTCGCGGTATCCCTTCGCCGCGCGGACTTCATCGGAGTCGATCACGGTGAGATGCATCCGTCGCTGAGGGTCGAACGCGAGCGCGAACATCGTCTCCACCCACGCCGCCAGCTGCTTCACCGGATCGCCGGGCAGCTCGTCGGCAATGTGGTCAAGGCGACCGGCCAGCTCGTCGGCCTCCTGCCGCAGCATCGCCAGAAACAGCTCGTCCTTCGACGCGAAGTGCCGGTAGAACGCGCGGGTGGACAGACCGGCGCGGGCCAAGATCTCGGCCACCGGGATGGCGCCGCTGTGCGGCTCGAACAAGCAGCCGTACGCAGCTTCGATGATGCCCTGACGGTCGTCGGCGATCGGAGAATCGGGCGCCACGATCGCAGAGTCTATGGATCGGTGACCCGACTTTGGTCACCATCCGTAAATGAGCGGTTTTCCGCTGGGTAACGTGAGCGCGGGGGTTGGCCGGAGAGGACGTCCGTGAGCACTGGGCAAAGCGAAATGCAAACGGTGAAGTTGCAGGGCTCCGAAGGGCTGACCCTCGTCGCCGACGAGTGGAACCGCGACGCCGCGTCAGCCTCCGGTCGGCCGTCCGTGTTGTTCCTGCACGGCGGCGGCCAGAACCGGTACTCCTGGAAGAACACCGGCCAGATCCTCGCCGACAACGGTTTGCACGTGGTCGCGCTCGACTCCCGCGGCCATGGCGACAGCGACCGCTCCCCAGACGCGAACTACACGGTCGACGCGCTGTGCGCCGACACCATGGCCGTCCTGGAGCAGATCGGCCGGCCGGTGATCTTGATCGGGGCCAGCATGGGTGGCATGACCGGCATCCTCGCCGCCGACGAGGCCGGACCGGACAAGGTGACGAAGCTGGTTCTGGTCGATGTCGTCCCGCGTTACGAGAAGCACGGCAGTGCGCGCATCCGCGAGTTCATGGCCAGCGGCCTGCACGGCTTCGAGTCGCTGGAACACGCCGCCGAGGCCGTGGCCGCATACCTGCCGTATCGGAAGAAGCCGCGCAGTCCCGAGGGCCTGAAGAAGAACCTGCGCTTCCGGGACGGGCGCTGGTTCTGGCACTGGGACCCGGCCTTCCTGACCAAGCCGCCCGACGATTCCTTCGTCCGCGAAGAGAAACTCGAGCAGGCCGCCATCGATTTGACGATTCCGATCCTGCTGATCAGGGGCAGGCTGTCGGACGTGGTCAGCGAACAGGGCGTCAAGCACTTCCTGGAAACGGTCCGCCACGCGGAGTTCGTCGAGCTGTCCGATGCCGGACACACCGCTGCCGGCGACGACAATGACGCGTTCAGTGAAGTCGTGGTCCAGTTCGTCAACAGGTGAGCACGCCGCGCCGCACAGTCGGCTTCAACTTTCTCGAAGAACCTGAACTGCCCGGACCTCAGGTGACCGAGGCGCAGGCCGAACAGATCGTTGCGGAGCACTACGGCCTGCGTGCCCGGGCGGAGTTGTTGGGCAGCAACCAGGACTGCAACTTCATCATCCGTGGTGGCGACGACGAGATCCTCGGCGTCCTGAAAATCGCCAATCCCGCCTTCAACGCATCCGAATTGGACGCACAGGATGTCGCCGCCGACCGCATCGCCGAGGCGGAACCGTCGCTGCGGATCGCCGTGCCAATGCCGAATCTTGCGGGCGAAAAGTGCACCGCGATAACGGGATTGCTGGATGGCACCGCCTACGTGCGGCTGCTGCGATTCCTACCAGGCGGAACCCTGTACGAGTCCGGCTACCTGCCACCGGCTGCTGTCGCGGAGCTGGGCAGCGCGGCCGGTCGCGTCAGCCGCGCGTTGGCGGGATTCGAGCACCCCGGCCTCGACCGTGCCCTGCAGTGGGACCTCCGGTACGGCGCCGACGTTGTGGCGGAATTGATTTCGCACGTCGGTGATGCTTCGCAGCGGGCGCGGGTCGAGGAGTTCGCGACAGCTGCCTGGGCGCGGATTGCACTCGTTTCGGCCGAACTGCCCCTTCAGGCAACGCATCTCGACCTGACCGATGCCAACGTCGTGGTAATGCGCGGCGCGGATGGAGCCGCGCATCCGGATGGCGTCATCGACTTCGGCGACCTGTCGTACAGCTGGGCGGTGTCGGAGCTGGCGATCACGGTGTCGTCCGTGCTCGGCCATGCAGGCACAGGTCCTACCTCGATCCTTCCGGGCGTGCGGGCTTTTCACGCCATCCGCCCGTTGTCCAGCGCGGAGGCGGAGGCACTGTGGCCGATGCTGGTGCTTCGCACCGCGGTCCTGATCGTCAGCGGTGCACAGCAGGCCGCACTCGATCCCGACAACGCATACGTCACCGAACAGACCGAGGGCGAGATACGGATGTTCGACCAGGCGACGTCCTTGCCGGTCGACGTGATGACCTCACTGATCAAGGCGGAGCTTGGGCTGGCCGACGACCCGCAGGCGGTGACGGTAGACACTGCTCTCGTCGAACGCCTCGATCCCGACGACGTGGTCACCCTTGACCTGTCGGTGCAGTCCGACACGTACGACGAAGCATTCGTGCCGGGCGGCTGGCTCCGTCCCGGCATCGAGAACGAATTGGCAACGTGCGCAGTCGATAACGGTGCCAAGCTTGTCATCACCCGGTTCGGTCAGCCGCGACTGAGCCGAGCCCGGCCGCTGAGCCAGCACAGCCCGGATGTGGTCGCGACCGGCCTCAGCCTGTGGCCGTCGACGACGACAGCGGTGGTGGCACCGTGGGAGGGCGAGGTCGTCGATCGCGGCGATGACGACCTCACTCTCCGTGGAAGCGACTACGAGCTGACGCTGGTCGGCGTCGCGTCACCGCCACCTGTCGGCGCACGGCTGCGCGCCGGGGCGCAGCTCGGGACCATCGCCGCGGGACAGTGGGCCGAACTGGGTGTCCGGCCCGTCGGGGCACCGTCGGCGCCGCGGCTTGTTTCGGTGGAACTCGCCAAGGGCTGGCTGACGTTGACGCGCGATCCTCGCCAGGTGCTCGGGCTGGCCGCCCTGCCCGACACCGAGGAATCCGACGCGCTGCTGGCGCGCCGCCAGAAGAGCTTCGCGAAGGTGCAGGAGCACTACTACGCCAAGCCGCCTCAGATCGAACGCGGCTGGCGGCACTTCCTGATGTCCACCGCCGCGCGCTCGTATCTCGACATGGTCAACAACGTCACGGTGCTCGGCCACGCTCACCCGAGGGTTGCGGACACCGCGGTGAGGCAACTCCGGAAGCTGAACACGAACTCGCGCTTCAACTATGAGGCGGTCGTCGAGTTCAGCGAGCGGCTGGCCGCCATGCTTCCCGAGCCCCTCGACACCGTGTTCCTGGTGAATTCCGGTTCGGAGGCAAGCGATTTGGCGTTGCGCCTGGCGATGGTCGCCTCCGGCAAACGCGATGTCGTCGCGGTTCGCGAGGCTTACCACGGGTGGACCTACGCCACCGATGCCGTCTCCACGTCGGTGGCCGACAATCCGAACGCCCTGGCGACTCGGCCGGATTGGGTGCACACCGTCGAATCGCCCAACAGCTTCCGCGGCAAGTTCCGCGGCGCCGACGCCAGCCGTTATGCGGGCGAGGCAGTGGCCCAGATCGAGGGGCTGATCGCCGACGGCCGCGCGCCCGCGGCGTTCATCGCGGAGCCGGTGTACGGCAACGCGGGCGGCATGGCGCTGCCCGACCATTATCTGGAACAGGTGTATGCGGCGGTGCGTGGCGGCGGCGGCCTGGCGATCGCCGACGAGGTCCAGGTCGCCTACGGCCGGCTCGGCAACTGGTTCTGGGGATTCGAGCAGCAGAATGTGGTCCCCGACATCGTGTCGGTCGCGAAGTCGACCGGCAACGGTTCGCCGCTCGGCGCGGTGATCACCAGCCGCGACATCGCCGACAGGTTCTCCAGTCAGGGCTATTTCTTCTCGTCGACGGGCGGGAGCCCGGTGTCGTGCGCGATCGGCATCACGGTCCTCGACGTGCTCCGCGACGAGGGGTTGCAGCAGAACGCGAAACGGGTGGGCACCCATCTGAAGACGAGATTGCAAGCGCTGCAGGCGAAGTACCCGATCATCGGCACGGTGCACGGCATCGGGTTGTATCTGGGTGTGGAGATGGTTCGCGATCTTGACACCCTCGAACCGGCTGTCGAAGAGACCGCGGCGATCTGCGATCGCATGCTCGACCTCGGTGTGGTGATCCAGCCGACCGGCGATTACATGAACATCTTGAAGACCAAGCCGCCGCTGTGCATCGACATCGAAGCCGCCGATTTCTACGTCGACGCACTGGACCGCGTCCTGGGCGAAGGCTTCTAGCGCGGGTTACTGATCGTCGCCCGAATCGTAGACGAGGTAGCGCTCGGGATGGTGGTAGTCGTTGGTGCGGGCTTGGCCGGTATCGAGGTGTGGTGGTGGGATCCATTCGGTGCGGCCGTCTTTACGTATACGGGTCGTCCAGCCGCCCTCTTCGACGAGTCGGTTGTGTGGGCCGCAGGCTAGAACTTCCTCGTCGATATTTGTTCGTCCGCCTTTGGACCAGCCTCGTTTGCCGTGATGCGCCTGACAGCCGTAGCCGGGGACGGTGCAGCCAGGGAACGTGCAGCCGCGGTCGCGGGCGTGCAGCACTATGCGCTGGCCGCTTGAGGCGATGCGCTTGCTGCGGCCGAGGTAAAGCGGGAGGCGGGTGTGGTTGTCGAAGATCACCAGGTAGTGATGAGCATGGGATGCCATCCGAATGACGTCCGGCATCGGCAGCAGACTGCCGCCGGCGGTGACAGCTTGTCCGGCACCGGATTCCAGCTCCTTCAATGTGGTGGAGATGACGATGGTGGCCGGAAGTCCATTGTGTTGTCCCAGCGTTCCAGACGCCAGTACACTGCTACCCATTGCCTTGAGGGCATCGTGGTTGCGCTGACTTTGGGTGCGCAGATCGCTCTGAACCCGTTGTCCATCTGGCTCGTCATCGACACACGGCGATTCGTCGTCGGGGTTGCAGACGCCGGGTGCCGCCCACTTTGCCAGCACTGCATCCAAGGTGGCGCGTGCTTCGGGGTCAAGCAGACCGCGCAGCTCGCTCATGCCGTCGATGCCCTGCCTGCCCAGTGTCAGGTAGCGGCGCCGAGCCCGATCCGCGTCGGTGGGCGCATTCCCGTCCTGGTTGAGCAGATAGGCCAACCGATCAGCGGCCTGGCGCAATTGCGTAGGGCCCAATTCCGATGCCAGTTGCGCGAGTTGGGTCTCGGCCAGAGTTCGGGTCTCGGCGTCGACAGCCTCGGGCATGTTGGCGAAAAACGACCGGATGATTCTCACGTGCTCGGCATTGATGCTTCCCGCGGCCTGCGCTCTCGCGGTAGTGGGTAGCAGCGGTTCGAGCGGCTCACCCGAGATTGCTGTACGCGGGCCCAGCTCCTCGGCATCAGTGAGCCGGCGACGCGCGTCCGTCGCCGAGATGGCGAGCACGATCGACAGCACATTGACCCACGAGGTGCCGCCCAGTTCTTGCGGGGTGCTCTGCGCAGTGAGTTGGTTGATCAGCTGGTGGTCCTGGGCGGGCTGGCGTCGATGGAGCCGTTCGCGGCGCACCAGCATGTCGCGCAATTCGGGACCGGTCAGCGCGGCATACGACAGCCCCGCGACCGTGTCATAGGCGGCCTCGAGCGCGTCGTAGGCCTGTGCGATGGCCTCCCGATCATCACTCGAACCCATGTTCGAATGCTATCGCCGCCCACCGACAATTCGCACCACATCCGACCTGAAACCAAAGTGACACAAGTGAATTCAGCGAAGCCGAAGAACCACCCACCACTAGTCGTTGGTGGCGGGGCCTTTTCGGATGATCGCAGCCAATTCCTCGCGCGAGTTGGCGCCCACTCGCTGGCATGCGCGATACAAGTGCCCCTCCACGCTGCGCACCGACATCACGAGCCGCGTCGCGATGTCCTTGTTCGACAGCCCGGCCACGGCCAACTCGACGATCTCCCGTTGGCGTTCGGTCAGCGGATGGCCCGTCGGACTGCGGAGCGCTGGAGTGCTCAGGCCACCGCATTCGTCGGATAGTCCCTGCGCGATCGCGGCGGCATACAGCCGCCGCCTGCGCTGCTGACTCTGCGAGAACGCCACCGCCGCCTGCGCCGCGGCATCCGCGGCCGTTGCCTTGTCGCCGAGCGCGCGATAACCGTTCGACGCGTCGAGCAGTCCCTCGCCGTCCTTGGCCGCCAGCGCTTCGGTATGGCGCGCAACGACATCGGCCAGCGGCAGCGACAGCTCGTCCGCCAGTTTGCGGGCCCGCGCCGCCATGGACGCGTCGCCCCACTGCGCCGCCACCTGCAGACAGATCAACTCATGTGTCGGCTGACCGCGCTCGCGCGCCTGCATCGCCGCTTCGCGAACAGCCGCAACGGCGTCGGTCAGGTACCCGCCGGATGCCAACGCCCACCCGCTGGCAACGGCGAGCGCGGTATGCATATAGACGTAGTCGTCTGGCACGTTTTCCCGCGCCTCGGTGAGCACGTCATTGGCCTCTGTCGACTGCCCGAGTTTGGCGTGTGCCTCGGCCAACGCAAAGCAGCTCGCGGGGCGCAAACCCGTTGTGATGCCGTGATGCTCGACGCCGGCGAGCGCTTCGTGGAGCAGTTTGACCGCGGCGGGGATGTCGCCCTTCATCAGCTCGGCCTGCCCGAGCACGAAGACCAGGTTGGCGTACGCAAGCCCGGGAACGTCTTTGGCCGAGTCGGCCATCCGCTTGGCCAGTTGCCCGCATTCCTCGATACGCCCGGTCAGTCGGCATGCACGGGCGTACACGCCACCGAACCAGAAACGCAGGGGCGCCGTCTGAAACGACGTCGAGGCCCGTTCGAGGGCCTGATCTGCGACCGTCGTGATCTCGTCCGCCCGGCCGAGTGCGCCAAGCGCCATCATCAACGCGAACGACGCCATCATCGCGTGGAAGTCACCGAGTTCCTGCGAATCCAGTGCTGCAGAGGCCTTTTGGGCGGCAGACTCGCAGCGTCCGTACACCGCTTCGACGCACGCCTGCACGGCTTCACGCGATGCGGCTTGGGCGGGCGACTCCGGCCCGTTCTGCAATCCGGCGAGGATTGCCGATGCCTCGTCAGGCCTGCCGAGCATCCAGATCAGATTGGCCGCCCGCACGGTCGACCATCGATGGGTGTCCTCGAGACCGGCGGTGGTGATCTCCCGCAGGAACTTCTCGGCGTCGTCGCCGCGGCCGCGAAGGACCATGTTCAGCGCCTGTACGCCGGGCGCGTCATCCGCGCCGGCCGCCACCGCCGCGGTGGCGAAGCGATCCGCCAGCTCGAGATCCAACAGCGTCATAGCGAAACGCGCGCCGTCGACGAAGAGCTCCGGATCGGGCGGGAGATCCGACTCCAGGGTGAGTAGCGCCCTTCGCACCGTGGACTGCATGTCGCCGTCGGGTTCGTCGCCGAGCCCTTGGGCGAGCCGTCCCCGAATCCCGGACAGGTACATCTCGCCGGCGCTGGCCCGCCGAAGTTCACCGAAGAGCGGGTGGGCCAAGCGGGCCATCCGCTGGTTACCGGAGCGCTCGACGGTGACGAGATGCATCCGCTCGGCGACCTCGAGATCTGAGCGCTCGGCGACTTTGCACAGCACGTCGACGGCCAGCGGCTCGCACTGTGACAGCGTGTCGACCACCAGCGCAACGCCTTCGGAGAGTTCACCCAGCTGACGGCCCACCGTTTCGGTGATGCTCTGGGAGACCGCAACGCGGTCGTCCCACATCCACACGCCGGCCACCTGCCGCATTCGTCCCGCATCGACCTGGTCCTTCAGCAGTTGGCGCAGGAACAGGGCGTTGCCGCCGGTGAGCTTCCAGAACCGGTGTGCGCTGCGGGCGTCCACCGAGCCGTCGAGTGCCGACTCGATCAGGCTGCGGGTCCCCGGCTCGGACAGGGGCTCGAGATCGAGCCGGGCGAGCAGACCGTCCTTCCACAACGCCGTCACCGCGTCGGGTTCGGCTTCACCCGTGCGCACGGTGACCACCAGCCGCGGCCCCCGCGACTGCGCAAGCTGGTGCACGACGTGGGCCGACAGCCCATCCAGCAGATGGGCGTCGTCCACGCCGATCAGAACGCGGCCCTGACGCTGTTGTGCGACAAAGGAATTGATGAGCCGGCCCACATCGGGCATCGACTCCGACCCCGTTTCGGTGATGGACCCGGTGAACGCGCCGAGGGGCAGCGGCCTGGCGGACTCGGTTCCGGTGATCCAATTCGTGCGTTCGCCCGCGGCCTGCGCACGGGACAGCACTTCTCTTGCGAGCCGAGTCTTGCCGACCCCGGCCGCGCCGCAGATCACGACACCCGAGTAGTTGCCCGCCCCGCTCAGCGCGCGACGGATGGCGCCCAGTTCCCTGTCGCGCCCCGTCAGCAGATCGCCGGTCATTGTCATCGCCTCCGCCCAGACCATGCGCCCCTCCGCTGGGTATGGACTGTTTTACGCGCTTAGCATAGGGCGCGACCGATGCCGCGGCCGGTAATTGACGACGCAATTAGTCGTGCGGCCAGTTCTGTTTGCCGATGCCGAGCTCGGACTCGAAGTAAGACCGTGCGATGTACTTGGCTTCGTCGGAGGGGACGGCCCGCACGACCATCTGCGCACCGAGCCCGTCGATCATGGTCAACAGTCGCCGCGCCGCGACATCGGTGTCGGTCACGCGGAACTCACCGGCGTCGACGCCGGAGCCAACGATGTCGGCGATCAACTCCAGCCACTCGGCGGTCAGCGCGTTGGCCTCGGCCGCCAGTGCGGCGTTGCGCCTGCCCAGGCTCCACCCGTCGAGCCACAGGGCGCTGGCGTCCTCGCTGGAGTCGTCGAGCAGATAGTCCACCAGCAATTCCATCTTGGCGGTCGGCGTGTCAGCGGTAGCCAGGTGTGACCGCGCGGCGCTCATATCGGCCTCGGCCGCAGTCTTGAACGCGGCGGTGATGAGCTGCTCAGCCGACGAGAAATAGTGGCTGACCAGTCCAGGGGTCACTCCGAGGTCGGTGGCCACCCGACGCAGCGTCACCGCCGACAAACCCTCCGCCGCACTGATCTCGACGGCCCGGGCCAGCAGCTCGCCGTGACGCTCGGCGGGCATCTTCCGCTTCGCGTCCCGCATCTCGACGGTCAATTTCCACTCCATCTCTTGACGAATGCCGATTCTTATTGAACACTACATCAACACTATTGAGCTATCCATCAACAAGCCGAATCGAGCTGCTCATGACCGCAACACTCTCCGCGCCCGCCGCCGAGTCGACCGAGGACCGCGTCGGCGCGGTCGAGGCGGCCGGCGTCGAGTACCTCCCCGAAGACGCCCGCGACTCCGGGCCGCGCAACCTGTCCGCGGTCTTCCTCGGCGCCAACCTGACCTGGACGAACGTCGTCTTCGGCGCCTTCGCGATCGTGTTCGGGCTGAGCTTCTGGCAGACCGTGACCTCAATGGCCGTCGGGATCGCCGTCGGCACCCTGGCCGTGCTGCCCACCGCGATCGTCGGGCCCCGCACGGGCACCAACATGACCGTCTCCAGTGGCGCGTTCTTCGGCATCCGCGGTCGTTTCATCGGTTCCGGCCTGGCGCTGGCCATCGCGCTCGGATTCGCGGCAGTGACGGTGTGGACCAGCGGCGACGCGATCGTGGCGGCCGGGCACCGCTTGCTCGGTACTCCGGAAAGCGACATCGTGCACGCCGTCGCGTACGCCGCGGTGGCCGCGCTGATGGTGACGGTGGCGCTCTACGGCCACGCCACCATCGTCGCCATCCAGAAGGTCGTCGTCCCCGTCGTCGGCGGGTTGATGATCATCGGCGCGTTCGCGTTCGCCGCCGGCTTCGATCCGAGCGCTTCGGGCGGCGAATACGCGCTGGGCGGGTTCTGGCAGACCTGGGCGCTGTCGGCGGCGCTGTTCGCGGCCGCACCGATCTCCTACGGGCCGACCATCGGCGATTACACCCGGCGCATCTCGTCAATCCGGTTCAGCGACAAGCAGATCTGCACCGCACTCGGCATCGGAATGTTCATCGGCGTGCTGTTGCCGAGCCTCTTCGGCGCATTCACCGCGTTGACGTTCGCGAACCCGACCGACTCCTACATCGACGACCTGGTCTCCGCCTCCCCCACCTGGTACGTCCTGCCGATCGTGGTGATCTCGTTGTTCGGCGGCATGAGCCAGGGCGTGTTGTGCATCTACGCCAGCGGCCTGGACCTGGAGGGCCTCGCCCCGCGACTGAAGCGGACGCAGACCACGATCATCACCGCCGCCGTCGCCATCGGGCTGCTGTACATCGGCGTGTTCGTGTTCGACGCCATCGACTCGGTGACCGCGATGACGATCGCGCTGAACGCCGTCATCACGCCGTGGGTGGCGATCCTGGCGATCGGCGCGCTGCGCACGAAAACCTATGACCCCGTTGATCTGCAGGCGTTCGCGCACGGTCGACGTGGCGGGCAGTACTGGTTCAGCGCCGGCTGGAACTTACCTGCGGTGATCGCGTGGACGGTCGGCGCCACGTTCGGCCTGCTGACGGTGAATACCACGCTGTACGTCGGACCGCTGGCCGACATTGCGGGCGGGGTGGACCTGAGCACGATCGGATCGGCCGCCCTGGCGGGGTTGATTTACGTCGCCTCCGACAGTTTCATCGAAGCATGACACGCTCAGCCGACGAACTGGTGACCGAATTCTGCAAGAAGTGGGCCTCGCCCGACCCGGAGGAACTGGCCGGCTATTTCACCGAAGACGGTGTCTACCACAATATTCCGATGGACCCCGTACAAGGTCCCGAAGCTATCAAGCAGTTCATCGCCGGTTTCACCGCCGCGTTCGACGGGATCGACTTCCAGGTGCACCGGCAGGTCAGCGACGGAAACCTCGTCATGAACGAGCGCACCGACGTGATGCGGCGCAAGGACGGGAAGCCGCCGATCAAGCTCCCCGTGACGGGGGTCTTCGAGATCGAGGACGGCAAGATCAAGGGCTGGCGGGACTACTTCGACATGGCCACCGTCACGAACCAGATGACTTAGGCCAGCAATCGGACCGAGCTGTTTCGCTCGTCGGTCAGAATCTCGAACATCCCGCGCCTGATCGCAGTGAGCTCGGTCGTGGTAACGCCGCTGCCGGACAACCGGATTCGGCACGTCGCAAGGGCGGAGTTGTAGCAGTACTTCGACTCTCCGTCGGTGTCGGTGTAGGTCAATCCTATGACGTCGCCCGACTGCGCACTGATCTCTCCGTCCAGCGTGACGCCCTCGACGCTCGCTCCGAACGACCAGCTGAACGGCCGGTACTCGCCGCGGGTGTGGCGGGTGGCCACGACGGAGCGCACGGCGATCTCCCGCCCGTCGTGGCGCAACACGAACAGGGTGGCCGCCGGCAGCGAGATCGGGCCAACCGCGGTGTGCGCGGTCACGATTTCCAGGCTCGATTCCGGCGCCCCGTCGAACCCACACACCTGGCCGAACGCATAGGCGGGCGTGTGGCGACGACCCCAGTTGTGGTTGACGCTTCCGGTCCAGCTCTCGACGTCAAGCCGAGCATCGTCGAGTTCCAGGCTGCCGTCGAATCGGGCCAACGGATGGCGCACCATCGTCTTTGCGGTCGGGAACTTCGCCTTGTACCCGCGCTCGGTGAGCAGCTTGACCGCCCGGTCGTCGCCGGGTGTGATGCGCAGGTCCCAGCGCGCGGACCGGTCGACACCGGTGAGCGAGCCGATCGCCGACCGGTCGTCGATGGTCGTCGTGCCGATCCGGGCGGTCCACTCGTCGTATTCGAAGGCCGCTTGGTCGATCGGATGGGGCTGCTTGAGCGCGCGGTTGCCGCCACCGTCCGGGTCGAAAACCATCACCCAGGTGTCCGCGACCGGGGCGCCCGCCGTCGGCAGCAACAAGGTCCAGCGTATCCACAGCGCCTGGGCGCGGTCGGCGTTGTTCGCGCGGATGAATCTGCTCTCGTAGTAGGGCGCCCGAGGCTTCACCAGACCAGCATCCAATACTTGGTGGGTGTCCGGTATGCAGATCGTCGCCTATGTCCTGGCCGGTGTTGCCGCGATCGAAGCCGTCGTGATCGTGGTGGTGGCCGTCCACCTCAACCGCGTACGACGCGAGGCCGACGAGCTACGGAGCCGGGTCGACGCCCGCAACGCGCTGCTATCGGGCGGGCGTGAGGCGGTCAAGCAGGTCTGGCAGACCGCGAACATCATCCGCAAGGAGGGATTCGGCGCCGCGGTCCGCACGTCGATCGAGGACCTCGCCGACTGGGCCGAGGTGGAGCGGCCCGACCTGGCCCGGCTGGCGCCGGACGGCAATGTGACGATCATGTTCTCCGACATCGAGGAGTCCACGGCGCTCAACGAGCGCATCGGGGACCGCGCCTGGGCGCGCCTGATCGGCAGCCACGCCAAGATGGTCCGACGGCACGTGCAGAGTCATCACGGTCATGTCGTCAAGAGTCAGGGTGACGGCTTCATGGTCGCCTTCGCCGATCCCGATCAGGCGGTGCGATGCGGACTTGACCTGCAACGGGCACTTCGTAAGCGGCCGAACGGAATCCGCGTCCGGATCGGTATCCACACGGGCACGTCGGTGCGGCGCGGCGACGACCTGTTCGGCCGTAACGTCGCGATGGCCGCTCGAGTCGCAGCAGAGGCCGACGGTGGCCAGATCCTGGTCAGCGAGGCGGTTCGCGGCGCCGTCGGCGGAATCGACGGATTCAACTTCGACGACGGCCGCGACGCCGAGTTGAAGGGCTTGACGGGCAAGCACCGGCTATACGCGGTCCGCGTCGCTTAACCTGGATTCGATTGCGCGGCGATCAACTCGCCTGCGCCGGTGCCCAATTCGCTTCGGTCAGCGGGATCGAGGGCGGATCGAAACGGTCTGCCGCGGGTTACTTTCTCGGCGTCTCGGACTCGGCCAGCCGCTGGTGCAGGCGAGACCGGATGTCGTCGGGGGTGTAGGAATTGCGGCGCCGCTGATCGCGCGCGACGAGCACGCCTCCGGCGACGACACCTGCCGCGCCGGCTAGCCCAACCCACTTCCAGATGCTGTGCATGTATGTCAGTGTGCCTAAGCTGCGCTGGTGGATGCGAACACGGTCACCCTCAAGCGCGCTCTCGACGAGACTCGGACCGGCGATATCTGGCTTTTTCGCGGCGGGTCCCGGCCGGATCGCGCGATTCAGGCCATGACAAACGCTCCGGTCAACCACGTCGGGATGACGGTCGCGATCGACGATCTGCCGCCGCTGATGTGGCACGCCGAACTCGGCGACAAGCTGACCGACATGTGGACGGGCAACAACCACCGTGGTGTCCAGCTCAACGACGCGCGCGCGGCGATCGAACGTTGGATCAACAATTACGGCCAGCGCTGCTGGCTTCGGCAGCTCACCCCGTATGCGACGCGGGAGCAGGAAGATCAGGTGCTGCGGGTCATCGCACGCATGGACGGCACGCCGTTCCCGAGCACGGCGCGGCTGACGGGACGCTGGTTTCGCGGCCGGGTCCCAACGGCCAGCGATTGGACCAGAGGTATTCCGTTTCTGGACAAAAGAGTTCGCGAATCGACGCAACGCAGGAAAGCCGACGAGCGTGCGGTCGGGCTGGAAACCGCGTACTGCGCCGAGACCGTCGCCATCACCTACGAGGAGATGGGACTGCTGACCACCGACAAGCACTACAACTGGTTCGACCCGGGGAAGTTCTGGAGCGGAGATTCGCTGGGGCTCAACGAGGGATTCCAGCTCAGCAATGAGATCGCCGTCGTGCTCGATTAGCCGACTGTCCGCAGCGCTGATCGGATAGCTTTCGTCAGATGCGGCTGACAAACGCCTTCTTCGCCAACCATGCAGAAGTCGTGGACGACATGCTCAACGTGACCGGCGGTTGCTGGACGTCCACCACCGTCGCGGACGGATCGACCGCGTTTGGCACTCGCTGCGTCATCTTTTGCGAGGTCAGCCGGCAGGACCGCGGCAAGCATTTCATCCTCAACATCGATGCGGCCGGCCCGACCGGCCAGCAGTGGACACCTGCGCGCTCGTCACACTTCACGGTGCCGAGCCGGATCACGTTCATGGTCACGCCCCCGATTGCACTGCCGATCGAGCCCAACGGCGGCCAGCACGCCTACACCGTCCGGCTCGAAGGTCACGAGGATCGGATCGTCCTGCCGCTGCACATTCACGTGGTGGCGGGCAGCGCCTTCCCGAACAGCTGAATCGGCGAATCAGATCTTTCGGGCGGGTTTGCCGGGCTATGTTCCGGCCATGCCGCTGCACTACGTGGATCCGCGCAAGAAGTACGGCCGCTGGTACCGGGCAATGGAGAGAAATGCCCGCACCCGCCCCATGCAGTTCCTGGCTCGCCATGTTTTGTTTCACATCGACCCGTGGTTGTTCCGCGTGACCCGCGGCCGATACCCAGCGATCCTCGGCAGCATTGCCAGCGCTCCTCTGGTCACCACCGGCGCTAGATCCGGCCAGCGTCGCGAGCATCAGCTCAGCTACTTTCACGACGGGCCCGATCCGATTCTGATCGCGTCCAACTCCGGGGGATCAAAACATCCGCAGTGGTACCACAACCTGAAGGCGAATCCCGAATGCGAGTTCGGATTCGAGCGATTCGTCGCGACCGAAGTCACCGAACCTGACGAGTACGAGCGCCTGTATGTGCTCGCCGAGAATGTGTTCGGCGGTTACGGGGAGTATCGCGCGAAGACCGCGTCGGTTGGGCGTCGGATTCCGGTCTTTCGCCTCACGCCGCGCTAACCGTCCTCAGAGCCCTGCGAAGCAGGGGTTCGCATCAGCCTTGGGGATCGACGCGTGCTGGCTGGAGAACTTGCCGACGACGCTCGTCCCGGTCACTTCGACGCTGTCGGCGTGGATTCCGAGCGGATAGTTGTCGTTCAGCTTTTTGGTCAGGTCGTTGAGCGCAGACTGCACCGCGTCCTTCGGCAACGGGCCGGCGACGTCGACTACCTCGAGATTGAGGTCTCCGTCGGTCACTACGGGCTTGGCCGTCACCTTGTTGTCGCCGGCGTCGACGATGATCGTGCCCGCCGCGGAGTCTGTGCTGACACCCGTGATCAGATTGCCCACCCCGGGAAGGTTGGCCGCAAGGGTGTCCTTGATGCCGGCGGACTTCCAGGCGAGCGTCGCTTCCAAAGACCCGATGGTGCCCTTGGAGTCGCCGGAGTCCTGCAGCCGGATGTCTTTGAGGGTCACGTCGGCCGTCATTCCCTTGGCGTCCTGGACGTTGTTCCCCGCGGTGGAGACCGTGATGTTGGTGTAGTGGCCGGTGATGTGCTGCCACAGAAAGGGCGGGTTCACGCCGTAGGAGATGTTGACACCGTCCTTCACGACGCATTCGGCGATGCCCACGAGGACGTTGTCGGCGCGGTGCCGCGCATACAGCTCGGCTCCGGCCGCGCCGCCGGCCACGAGTGCCACGACGATGACCGCGATGAGGATGATCGACTGCCTGTTGCGGAAGCCATGGCCGCGTTTCTTCTTGACCTTGGGTGGCTGAGACTCGGTTGCAGCGGGCGGAGCCGGTGGCTGGGGCTGCGGGGGCGCGAGTGGCCGGGGAGGCGGCGGCCCGGGAGGAGGCGGTGGCGGCGACCCCCCGGCGAGCGGCCGGGGTGGTGGCGGTGGTGGTGCCCGGAACTGCTCCGTCGGCGCCGCATCCGAGGGCCGACGCCGGGCGCGAATCTGCTCGGTCGGCGGTTCGGGCGGCCCGGGACGCCGCGGGAGCCGCTGCGTTGCAGGATCGGATGACGGATTGCTCCGCCCCTGCCGACCAGGCTGCCCTGGAGGCTGCGGCGGCGTAGTCACCTGCGCGATTCTGCCTTACAGCGAGACACATTGGGTGAATGCAGACCATGAACCTGCGCCACCGCGTCGCTGCGGCGAAAGTCCACCACGACGCCAAAATCGCCACCTCCGCAGGCGCACCTTCGGTGCCCGGGCTCCTTCTAAAAGTCATTTCGGACCTCGTATCGCAGGTCGAAAGTCCCTGGTGCCCGGGTCTCCACGGAGAGCAACATGGTGCCCACGACCAAGGGGAGCGATGACTACACCACTGCAATTAACGGGCTGGTATCCCGATCCGAGTCGCGCGCCGGCTCGGAAAGTGGCGCTCCCACCGAAGGATGATCCGTTCTACTCGTACGTCGGCAGCACTCCGCTCGAGAGCATCGCGCCGGGAACGGTGTTGCAGACTCGCAGCATCGCCTACCACATCTTGGGCGTCCCAACGTCGCTGAAGACCACACAGCTGCTCTACCGGTCGACCAGCCAGACCGGCAACCCGACCGTCAACGTCACCTCGGTCATTCAGCCGCTGAGCCAGCGCAACGGGACGAAGGTGATCTCGTACCAGTCCGCCTACGACTCACTCAACCGCGACGACGAGCCGTCGTATGCGATCTCGGGCGGATTCACGCTCGGCGGCGTTGTGCCCAGCGTCGAACTGTCGGTGTTCGGCCTGTTCCTCGCCGACGGGTACACGGTCATCGTCCCCGACACCGAGGGCCAGCGGGCGGACTTCGCCGCAGGCCCCGAATACGGAATGAACACGCTCGACTCGATCCGCGCCGCGCTCAACTCATCGACCGTCGGGCTCCCCGACACTGCACGGGTTGCGATGCTCGGGTACTCCGGCGGTGCGACCGCCACCGAGTGGGCCGCCGAGCTCGCCCCGGCGTACGCGCCCGATCTCGACAGACGCCTGATCGGCGCGGCGATGGGCGGCGTGCTCGTCCACCCCGCGCGAAACCTGCTGTACGTCGAGGGCAGCTACTTCTGGGCCGGCGTCATGCCGATGGCGCTCATCGGTATCGCGCGCGCGTTCGAGATCGATTTCACGCCCTATCTGAGTCCCTACGGCGCGAAGGTCTTTCACGACTTGCAGACCGCGTCGATCGTCAACGTCCTCGGCCGGTACGGGGGCCTGAAGTGGGCCGACCTGGTCAGGCCCGAGTACCCGACCCCCGAGAGCATCCCGCTCTACGCCAGGCTGGCCAACAAGCTGATCATGGACGCCGGCGGGACACCGACGACCCCGCTGTTCATCGGCCAGGGCGCCCACAGCGACCTGGAGTGGACACCGGGCGACAAGCCGGGCATTGGCGCCGGCGACGGGGTGATGATCGCCGGCGACGTGCGCACGCTGGCCCGCGGCTACTGCGCGAAGGGCACGAAGGTGCACTACGAGCAGTACGACGCGCTCAGCCACATCACCAGCATCGGGATTTGGCTGCGGAACGCAATCGTATGGATCAGGCAGCGCTTCATCGGCCTGCCAGCGGTGCAGAACTGTTTGTCGATCGCGCCGGGCAACCCGCTCGAGCCGATTCCAGTGCCCTCGACGGCCGCGAACCCAACGACCGTGTGACCGGGCTCGAGGGCCGCCCAAGCGCATGACACTAGGAGAGGGACACATCATGAGCCAATCCGGCTACGTCCGTTTTTTTGAGGAGATCGGCATCGAGGACGTGCCGGTCGTGGGTGGAAAGAACGCCTCGCTCGGCGAGATGTTCCAGAAGCTGTCAGGGCAGGGCGTCCGCGTTCCGCACGGGTTCGCCATCACCGCCGGCGCATATCGCTACATGCTCGACCAAGCCGGCGCCTGGAACCTTCTGCACGCCGAGCTTGACGGACTCGACCCCGACGACGTCGCCGCGTTGGCGCGCAAAGGCAAGCGCGCCCGGGAGATCGTCTATGGCGCCGGGCTCCCCGACGACCTGGCCGCACAGATTCTGGACGCGTACCGCAAGCTTCAGGACGAGTACGGGGAGGATGTGAGTCTCGCGGTCAGGAGTTCGGCGACCGCCGAGGACCTGCCGACAGCGAGCTTCGCCGGGCAGCAGGACACGTTTCTCAACGTCACGGGCGAAGAGAGCCTCCTCGACACCTGCCGTCGTTGCTTCGCCAGCCTGTTCACCGACCGCGCCATCCACTACCGGATCGACCAGGGGTTCGACCACTTCAAGGTGTCGCTCTCGATCGGCGTGATGAAGATGGTGCGCTCCGACCTGGCCTCTTCGGGCGTCATGTTTTCCCTCGACACCGAGTCGGGTTTTCGCGACGCGGTGTTCATCACGGGCGCCTACGGTCTCGGCGAGAACGTGGTGCAAGGCGCGGTCGACCCGGACGAGTTCTACGTCCACAAGCCGACATTCCTTGCCGGGCATCGCGCGGTGCTGCGCCGCCTCATCGGCGACAAGGCGGTGAAGATGATCTTCGCCGAAGGTGGGACGAAGGACACGACTCGGAACATCCCCACTCCGAAAGCCGACCGTGCCCGCTTCTGTATCACCGATGACGACGCTTTGGAGCTGGCCGGCTACGCGTGCACGATCGAACAGCACTACAGCCGGCCCATGGACATGGAATGGGCCAAGGACGGTATCGACGGAAAGCTGTACATCGTCCAGGCACGCCCGGAGACGGTGGCCTCCCAGCGCACCGGTACGACGCTGGAGAGCTATGTGCTCGACGGACGAGCCGAGGTACTCACCGAGGGGCGGTCGGTCGGCGAGAGGATCGCATCCGGCGTGGCGAGACGGATCGAGCACGTCGCTCACCTGTCCGACTTCCAGCCCGGCGAGGTACTGGTGTCCGACACCACCACACCCGACTGGGAGCCGGTGATGAAGACCGCTGCGGCGATCGTCACGAACCGCGGCGGGCGCACCTGCCACGCGGCGATCATCGCTCGCGAACTCGGCATCCCCGCCGTGGTTGGCGCAGGCGACGCGACCACGAGCGTGCCCGACGGCGAGCTCGTCACGGTGTCGTGCGCCGAGGGCGATTCGGGACGTGTGTACCGGGGCGAGGTGCCCTTCCACGTGGATCGCACCGATGTGGGTGACCTGGCGCGACCGCGGACGGACATCATGATCAACCTCGGAAACCCTGATCTCGCCTTCAAGACGTCGTTCCTCCCGAACGACGGCGTGGGACTGGCTCGGATGGAGTTCATCATCAACGAGTACATCCGCGTGCACCCTCTTGCCCTGCTCCACCCGGAGAAGGTCAACGACCCCGAAGCCCGGCGGACCATCGATCGGCTGACGTACGCCTACTCGGACGGAGCCAGTTTCTTCGTCGAGCGCCTATCGGAGGGAATCGGCACGATCGCGGCCGCCTTCTGGCCGAAGCCCGTGGTGGTGCGGATGTCGGACTTCAAGACGAACGAATACGCCACCTTGGTAGGCGGAGCAGCGTTCGAGCCAGAAGAGAGCAACCCGATGATCGGCTTCCGCGGCGCATCGCGCTACGCCCATCCCGCCTATGCCGAGGGCTTCGAGCTCGAGTGCCAGGCGATGAAGCGCGTGCGGGAACAGATGGGCCTGACGAACGTCGTCCTCATGATCCCGTTCGTCCGCCGAGTGGCCGAGGCGGACCTGGTGCTGGCGGAGATGGCCAAATATGGTCTGCGGCGCGGCGAGAACGGGCTCAAGGTGTACGCGATGTGCGAGATCCCGAACAACGTGCTGCTGATCGATGAATTCGCGAAGCGCTTCGACGGCTTCTCCATTGGTTCCAATGACCTCACTCAGCTCACTCTCGGCGTCGATCGTGACAGCGAGATCGTGGCGTTTGACTACGACGAACGCGACGAGGGTGTGAAGGAGATGATTCGCTTGGCGGTGGAGGGCTGCCGCCGCAACGGAATCCACTCCGGGCTGTGCGGACAAGCGCCATCGGATTACCCGGATATGGCCGAGTTCCTGGTCCGGGTCGGCATCGACTCGATGAGCCTCAATCCCGACACGGTGGTGAAGACGACTCGGCAAATCCTGACAGTGGAGCAACAGCTGGCACCCGTTCAATGAACGCTCATTCCGATTGAGCATCCAAGAGTCCTAGGAGGGGCCATGGCAGAGAGCACCGAGCGTCAGACGATGGCGAAACGGGCGGCAGACCTGTCCGACGAGGTGCTGGAACGGGTCGAAGCCAGACAGCGTGCCGCAATCCAGGCTCTGCGCCAGTTCCTGAACCGCCTCGACGACGCGATGCCCAACATCGTCGATGACCCGTCAGTGCGCAAGAAGGTGGTCGACGCCATCGGGGACTACTACGAGCAGCTCGCTACGACGACGAACGAGTTCGTGGCCGGGTTGGTGCGCAGCACGGTCGGGGCGCTGGACGAGCGCGGCGCGAAGCCAGCGCCTGATGAAGTCGCTGCAGGACGTGGTGAAGACGACCCGGCACGTTCTGGAGATGGAGCAACGGGCTCGCACCAGTAGCCCAGTCAGGGGAACCGAATCGTGTTTCCCGACTCCAGCCGTTCCACGCGGCCGTGGCATTCGATATCGATCGGTGGCACGTCGCGAGGGTCCGCGCTGACCTCCGCGCCCTTCCCGCTCACCCTCAGGTACAGGCGGTGGCCGCGGTAATGAATCGGAAAGCCCAGCGCTGGAGCGCTTTCCGGCCAGTGCGGGGACAAAATGATGCGATCCTGACGGGTTTCCAGACCGGTGAAGCACCGCTGGACGAGGTCGACGCTGCCAGCCATCGCCGCGAGGTGGATGCCTTCGGAGGTGGTGCCGCCCTGGATGTCGGTTATGTCCGAGTTGAGCGCCTGCTCGAAGAACTCGATCGCGCGATGGCGGTTGGCCCGGGCCAGCACCCACGTATGCACGACAGTGCTCAGCGTCGATCCGTGTGAGGTTCGGTCCATGTAGTAATCGACCATCTTCGGGATCTGTCTATGGCCGAAGTGGTATTCGAGCCGATCGAGCAACTCGCGCAGTTCATCTGACGACATCAGGTAGAGCAGCATGAGCGCGTCGGCCTGTTTGGATGCCTTGTAGCGGTTGACGTCGTCCTCCTCGGCCTCGAGGATGCGATCGAGGCGTTGGATGTTGCCGTACCGCTCGCGGTAGGCGTCCCAATCCAGTTCGGCCAGTTGCTCATAGCCTTCGAACTGGCTGATCACACCGTCGTGGAATGGAACGAACATGCGTCGGCTGACGTGATCCCACTCCGACAACTCCTTGTCCGTAAGGCCCAGCTTCTCACGAAGGTCCAGCCGATTCGGCAGCGGCATCAACCTGAGCGCCTCCATCGCACGCAGGATCACCCAGACTGCCATCACGTTGGTGTATGCGTTGTTGTTAACTCCCTCGTACGGCCGATCCGGGTAGCCGCAATGGAATTCGTCGGGCCCGATCACACCGTTGATTGAGTACCGATCTCGCTCGGGATCGTAGGTGACTCTGCTCACCCAGAATCGCGCTATTTCGCAGAGCATTTCAGCGCCGTAGTCGATCAAATAAGCCAAATCAGCAGTGACCTGATAGAACTTCCATGCGTTGTACGCAACGGCGATGCCGATGTGATGAGCGAGATGGCTGGGATCCGTCCGCCACCGTCCAGATCGCGGATTAAGGTGCAGCTCTGGGCTTTCCTCGCGGCCGTCGGTGCCGGACTGCCATGGGTACATCGCGCCGCGATACCCGGCCAGCTTTGCGGCTCGGCGCGCCTCCAGCAGCCGCCGGTACCGGTATCGAAGCAATGCCCGTGTGATGGTGGGCAGCCGCAGGTTCAGCACCGGGAAGATGAACAGCTCGTCCCAGAAGACGTGGCCGCGGTACGCCTCACCGTGTAAACCCCGGGCCGGCACCCCGACATCGAGATCCTCGGAGTTGTAGGACACCGTCTGCAACAGGTGCAGCAAATGCAGCCGCAGGATCCGCATTTCGTCGGCCTGGCTATCGGCATCGATGGCCAGCCGCTGCCAAAGATGGGCCCAACTGAGCATGTGCGCGTGACGTATCTCTGCGAATCGTCCCTGGCGCACGAGCCTGCGCTCGGCCCCCTCAGCAGGTTTGGACGTGGCAACGTCACGGCCGGTGACCAGCGTCACCACCTTTTCAACGCTCAGCGACCGACCCGCGACGAGCTCGGTGAAAATGTCGTGACCGATTTCAAATTCGTTGTCCACCAGTCGATACGTCGCCGATGCAGGCGTGTCGCCGTGCCACAGACTGGTCCGCGCGGCCATTGCGACCGGGATCTGCGACTGCGTCGTCTCGGCGGTCATGATCACCGAATTCTCGGACAACGCACGCTTTTCCAGCCCCTGCAGGTGATTGCTGGCCAAGTCGCGGTACCGCTCCACCAAGCTGTTGCGGACGTCGCCGTCGAGCGTCGAGCGAATCTCAATCGCTCCCGACCAGTCCTCAGCGACGATCGTCGTCTCAAGGGCGGCCACGTGGGCCTGGTTCATCGCCACCAACCGGTGCTGCGTCACCGACGTGGTACGGCCGGCATCGTCACGGAAGCGCAACTCGCGGGTGAGCACCGCGCCGCGAAGATCGAAAGTCTGACGATAAGACAACAACGTGACCTCGTCGACGTCGAACCAGTCGCCGCCGTCGACGCGGAACGTCAGCGGAAGCCAGTTGGGCAGGTTCACCAGGCTCTCGTGCTGCGTCCGGGTGTCGCCGACGAGGTCCTCGAGACGGTTGTATACGCCCGCGGCGTAGGTGCCCGGATAGTGAACCTGACCCGCCTTCGATTCCGGTGCGGCTCCGCGCGTGGCGAAGTAGCCGTTGCCGACCGTGCACAACGCCTCCCGCAGTTTCTCGTTGTGCGGGTCATAGCCCTCGAACGTGACCGCCCATCCGCCGTCCAGGCTCTGCTTCTCGTATGCCGCCCAGTTCCCTCCACGGCGCAGAAACGTGACTACTTCCGTGGGACCTCGCAGAGTGAACTGAGCGGCCGTGGGGCGCCCGCTGTCCTCGTCGTTCCGCACGACGATCCCCACGCCGGTGTATCGGATCGCATCGAAGGCGTCTTCGTCGGTGAGGTCGTCGCCGACGTAGATGGGAACCACACGACCCGGTTGATGGATGCTGTCACTGATCCAACGCAGCGCGTCGCCCTTGTTCCAGTCGACATTCGGCCGCAGCTCGACGACCTTGCGGCCGTTGGTCACTCGAACCCCATGCTGTCGTCCGCGTCGGTGCGCGGCCGCCGCGACCTCGGCAACGTGCTCGGCCGCGACGTTGCGGTAGTGGACGGCAACGCCAAAGCGCTTGTGCTCCACGCGCACTCCGGGGATCGACTCAAGGTCGTCGCGCAGTTCCGCAGCTGCGCTCTCCAAGGCGGGTAGCGCGGCGGCTGCCACGTCGTTCTGATGGTATGTGCCGTCGGGTCCTATGAGCTCGAAGCCGTGGCTGCCGGCGTACCAGAGCCCCGGTATGCCGACCCGGTCGCGGATGTCCGCCAGATCCCGGCCACTCAATATCGCCACCGGATGAAGCGCCACCAAGTGCTCCAAGGCTTCGGCCGCGCCGTCGACAAGCGTGGCCGCGTCGGGGTCCGAGACGATCTCCGACAGCGTCCCGTCGTAGTCGAGACAGACGAACGGCTCCCGGCCGGCGATAACGCCCAGCAGCTGACCGTAGGAGTCGAGCGCGTCTGGAAGCTGCGCTACGTGTTTGTCACCCTTTCGGATCTCGACGTGGGAAAGGTCATCGACTACGACGTCGGCACCGCATGCCAGCAGCTCATCGGCATCGCCGGTGCGCCTCACACCTATGACGACCGCGAAGCCGCCTACACGGCCAGCCTCGACCCCTGCCTCGGCGTCTACGACGAGGACGGACCGGCTCGGATTCGCGGCGAGTCTGCGCGCTATTTCGAACAACACGGCGGGTTCGGGCCTGCCGTCGCGCGCGAGCCCCCCGTCAGTCACACCGTCGACGTGAACGGCGAACAGATTCTCGATGTCCGCGGCGCGCAGCATGCGATGCCAGTTGTGACCCGGCGTGTATACGCCCGTCGCCAGGCCGGCCCCTTGGAGTTCTCGCAGCAGATCGACCGTCGATTCCAACGCGGGCATCGCCTCGTCCATAAGGTCGAGGAATACGTCGTGCATGCGGTTGCCAAGCCCGCATATCGTCTCCTCGAAGGTGTCTTTCTGCGCGCCGCGAGGCAACGAGATACGCCGCGAGGCGAGAAAGTCGGCGACTCCGTCAAGGCTCGGCCTGTTGTCGACGTGCCGTCGATAGTCGTCACCGGCGAATGGAGAGTGGTCCTCGTTCTCGTTCGCCGGTCTTCTGGCCAGATAGTCGTCGAAAGTCGCCTTCCAGGCCGCGGCCTCGATCGCCGCGATGTCGGCGACGGAATCGTCGAACTGGAAGATCACCGCATCGTGGTAACGCGGGTCAATCGTCACGGGCTTCATACCCACGTTCCTCACCAAAGCGGATTGATTGAACCGCACCTGCTTCCGCATTCTGCCCGCAGTTCCACGGCGCGCATACCCGGCTGCGGCAATGGAGGTCCTTTGGCGCTCCGGAGGTGACGAACGCCCCATGTAGACCTGCCTGCCAGGGGCTAACGTCCTCGACATGGCGGCGGCTGGTGCACGACCGACACTGCAGGGGAAACCATGAACGATAACGAAATTGGTGATCCGGAGCTCGCGAAGTGGGATCCGGACTTCATCAAGCAGTTTGGGAACCTGATCGCGCCCTTGGTCAAGCGATGGTTCCGGGCAGAGGTAAGGGGGCTGGAGAACGTTCCGCCCGTCGGCGGCGTATTGATGGTTTCGAATCACTCCGGCGGCGTGCTGACACCCGATGTTCTCGTCCTGGCCCCGGCCTTCTACGAAAAGTTCGGATTCGACCGCCCCCTGCACACGCTGGCCCACTACTTCATATTCTTCACGCCGTTCCGCCGATACTTGGGCAAGCTCGGCGTTGTCCACGCCAGCCGGGAGAAGGCTGCGGAGGCGTTGCACTCGGATGCGGTCGTGCTGGTGTTTCCCGGCGGGGACTACGACGCATTCCGGCCGACGCTGACCCAGAACGTCATCGACTTCGACGGGCGCACCGGATACGTCAGAACCGCAATCGAAGCCGGCGTGCCGATCGTGCCCGCGGTGTCGATCGGGGGCCAGGAGACGCAGCTGTTCGTGACCCGTGGCACCGGGCTTGCGAAGCGGTTGGGTCTTACCCGCATGCGGGCGGAGATCCTGCCGGTCACCATCGGTGTCCCCTTCGGCATGAGCGTGTTCTTCCCGGCCAATTTTCCGTTGCCGAGCAAGATCATTTATCAGGTGCTGAAGCCGATCGATATCGCCGCCCAGTTCGGCGAGGATCCCGACGTCCACGAGGTTGACGCCCACGTCCGCTCGGTGATGCAGACCGCCCTCGACCGGCTGGGCCGCCAGCGGCGGTTTCCGGTGCTGGGCTGATTCGAGCGATTCCCGGTATCCGCAGTAGATCCGGCACCGGGACCATTCTGGGGAGGTACCCATGCCACAGCTCTCGGCCGATCCCGGCGGCCGTTGGTGGCTCGCACTCGGCGAGGACGCGCTTCCGGCAGGAGAACAGTGGCTGGCGCCCGGCGAGGCAGCCAGCGTCGCGGTACTGCGATATACCAAGCGGCGCACCGAGTTCCTGCTACGCCGGCTGGTTGCCAAGCATGCCGTCGCCTCGGTCACCGGCCGGCCCACCGACCCGGCCGCGCTGGCAGGCATCGAGGTCCGCAATGCGCCGAGCGGTGCCCCGTACGTGTGCGTCGACGGCGCCCCGATCGGGGTGGGAGTGTCGATCAGCGATCGTGCCGGTTGGGCGGTGTGTGTTACGTCGCCGGCGGGGTCGCCGGCGCTCGGCTGCGATCTGGAGTTGGTAGAGCCGCGTTCGCCGGGCTTCGTGTGCGACTTCCTCACCGTGGCCGAGCAACATCTGGTCGCCTCCTGCGCGGCCGGCGACGAGCGGGACGCGGTCACCAATCTGATCTGGTCGGCGAAGGAGAGTGCGCTGAAGGTGTTGCGCGTGGGGCTGCGCCGCGACACCCGCACAATTGAGGTGACGCCGGCCGCGCCACGCGCCGACGGTTGGGGCGCATTGACGGTGCGGGCCGTCGAAGGGACCGTTTTTCCCGGCTGGTGGCGGCGGGAAGGCCGGTTCCTGCTCACATTCGCGGCGGAAGTGGCCGGTCCGCCGCCCGTCGCGCTAGGCGACCCGGGAGTACTGGCGCCCGCGGAACCTCGACATACCTGGCTTCAGCGACCGCTACACCTCTGACATTCCGCGGTTCAGGGCGTCAACGATGTAGGGCCGCAACGCTTCCGCGCTGATGATGCGGTCCACCGAGCCCACCGCACGCGCGCGCTGCACAGTGTGGACCCGGTCGAACTCGTCGGCGACTTCACTGAGTTTCGCGGCCCGAACTGAGGCCGTGATTTCGGCCAGTCGGGCTCGCGCCGTGCCGGCAACAGATCCCGTGGCCGCGTGCACCTGCTCGCCCGCCTCGCGCACGCGAGGATCCTGCGCCGTGCGGGAGTCAACTTCCCGAGCGAAGACGGTGGCAGCCGCCGGCGCACCTCCGATCACCGACGCGAACGAGCCCTCGAGTGCGGCGATCTCCAGCCGCTCGTTGAGCTTCTTGGAGAAGACCACGAACGCTCCACCGTGGTAGCGAGAGACCACCACGAAGACGATCGGGCCGCGAAAGTTCGTCACCGCGCGGCCTATCTCGGCGCCATATTCCAATTGCCACCGGCGCATCGACTCCGGCGAGCCGTCGAACCCGGACAGGTTCGCCAGCACTACGAGTGGCCGGTTGCCGCTTGCGGCGTTGATGGCGCGTGCCACCTTGCGCGATGCCTGCGGGAACAGTGTGCCGGAGGACCATGACGTGGGGCCGCCGGCCGGCACGAATCCGCGCCGGGGCACCGTGTGCGATTCGATCCCAAGCAAACACACCGGGATTCCGCCGATGTGGGCATCCCACACGATCGCGGTCTCCGCACCGCGCCACTGCTCCCAGCGCTCCAGGGGCACGCAATCCGTGTCGGCCGTGGCGCGCATCACCGACCGCATGTCGAACGGCTTCTTGCGCTCGGCGTTGTGGGTGGCGGAGAAGATGTCTCCGACGGTTGCCATGTCGCTGCCCCCGTCCGCGGTGTGCGGCGCGGAGCGCACGTCACGGTCTACCGGATCGGTCGTGGCGCGCCGGCGCGGCCACCTTTCGCCGGGCGCCAGGTACGTGTACTCATAGTGGCGCAGCAGGATGTCGCATGCGTCGGCGAGAGTTGACGCCCAGTACTGGCCCTGGCCGTTCGGGCCCATGATCCGGTCGAAGCCACCGATACCGAAGTTGTCCTCCGCTGACACGCCGCCAGAGAAGTCCAAGGCCTGCTTGCCGGTCAGCACCATCGCGCTTGCGGGAGTCATCACCAGGATGCCGCGGGTGTGCATCAGCATGGTCGCCTCGGCGTTCCAATACGGCTGGGCGCCGACGTTCACCCCGGTGACGACGATGTTCACCTCGCCACCGCGCTGGGTGAACTCGATGACGCGGCGCAGCACCGCACCGATCCAGTCCATGTTCTCGGTGCCGCTGTCCATCGCGATCTTGGCCCCGGATGACAGCGTGAACCATTCGACCGGTACACCCATCCGCTCGGCCAGATCCAACGCGGCGATGATGCGTCTGCACTCTGGCTCGGCCAAGTTGCCCAGCCCGCGGGTCGGGTCGCCTAGCAGCGCCACCCGGGTCATGCCTTCCGGCATCTTCTCCGTGTCGTTTCGCAGAAGTCCGACCACAATGTTCGCGGTGTTCATCCCGTACGGCCGCGACACCGGGATGAGGATGCCCTGCTCGTCGAGGTCGTGCTCGACGAACTGGCCGGTCGGAAACCGCGCTACCGCCTCGGCCGGCGGGGTGAGCATCCGCACTATCTCGTACGGGTAGGGGGTGCCAAAGCGGTTGGCGCGCAACAGTTTCTGCCGATACGGTGTCCAAGGCCGGATCGGATCTTGTCCCGGTGGGCGTTCGCGCACCGTCACACCTTCGCCCAGGCCCTCCACCTCCAGCACACGGTCACGACCGTCGGGGAACCGTACGCGCAGCACCACCTTGTCCAGGCCGGCGCCGACCGCCAGTGGTGCCAGCGAGCGAGCCAGTTCGTCCCAGGCGTCGCGCGGCACATCCCACGGCGGGCGGATGTACAGCACGATCCGGTTGGCCGCCGGCCGGTCCCGCCGGTCGAACGTGGCCAGCGCTTCCTGCATCGAGGACAGGGCGAGCAAACCCATCAGCTCCAGCCGCGGGTATCGCAGCGGTCCGTCAGCGGCCCGGACAGGGGTGAGGTCGCGCACTTCGGCGAGCGCGAACAGCCGGTGATCGGCGGGGTTGTCGTGAGCCACACCGTGGAACACGTACACGTCCTCGGCCGAGCGCAGTCGGCGCAACTCGAAATTCGCGAGCCGCCACAGGTCCAGCCGCTTGGCGAGCATCGGGTGCAGATTGCGGTAGAGGGGATCCTCGACGAATTGGCCATCCCGCTGGCGGTAGGTCACGTGATGGGTGCGAAATCGCTCCGGTGCCGCTCCGTCGACGGTCGTCACGGTCAGGTCCAGCCGGTGCAGCAGGCGGCCGAAGTCACAGTCGGAAAGGAGTTTCTCGGCCTCGGCGACGATGGCGTCGTCATCGGAACTCTCGCCGTGCCGCCACAGCGCCAGATCCACCACGACATCCCGCCCGGTGCCCGCCGTGGCCAGGTGTCGGGCGATCGTCATAGAAAGCTCGGGCAGCTCTTCCAGCCGCGCGAACCCGGTGACGAGGTGTATGGGCCGGCCCTCGTGGTCGTAGTCGGCGGCGCCGAGGAGCCTCGCGTCGTGCTCGCTGATTTGAAGGCCGTGCAGTTCTCTGATCCGGTAGAACCGGCGGGTGTAGACCTCCAGTAAAATTCGGCGCAGTCTGGGGTCGTCGCTGCTGCGCCACCTGCGCATCAGCGCTGCGCGAAGGGGCTGCGCGCAGGCGACGAGCCGGTCGATCCGGTCGGCCCGGTCGGCGGCGTCGAGATCTTCGCGCAGCGCATCGAGATCGCGCTCCGCCCCGGCGTATTCGTCGGCGACCGCGACCGCCAGCAGTGGCTCGTCGAAGTAGTGGAACCGCACGTCGCGGGCAAGCTCTGCGACCACCCGCTGGCGACCCTGGATGGCGGCCAAGCGATCAAGCCGGGCCCGCATCTCTGGGTCGGCCTGCTGCGCGAGCTTGTCGAGGTGGCGCAGCCGGCGCTCGAGGACGGCGGTAACCGCCGGCACGAGCTCGGCGACCCGGCGGAAAGAGCGGAACATCCAGACGACCGCTTCCTCGAGTTCGGGTGTGCGGTCCAGCCCGCGCACGCCGTATCGCAGCAGCGCATGCTCCAGCCGCCGACGGTACGAGTCCGGCAGTCCCGCCCGATCCGCATCCAGCCACTGCAGATAGGACAGCAGGTACTCCCGGGTGCTGCCGGTGAGCAGCGCCATTTCGGGATCGATTTCTCCGCGCGGCCGGTACAGCGAACTGACATCGGCGAACAGATCCAGCAGCTCGTCTTCGCACCGCATCAGATCGGTGTCGGCCGGCGCCGCCGTCTGGCTGAGCTCGCGCTGTTGGCTCAGCATCGTCTCCACCGAGCCGGGGTCGAGGTCGTAGCCGAGGAGGTAGCTGCGTAGCGCGTCGTATATCCGCTCACAGGAAAGGGCGCCGGCGGGCTCGGCGGCGAGGCCGGCGATGTCGACAGCGCCGGCCGCGTGGCCCTCATCGATGTCGGAGGTCGCGATGCGGACGATTGGCGCGCCCGTGTCGACCTGAACGTTCGCCGCCGCCTCGACCGAGGCGATCGTGCCGGCGAACGGCGCGGTGATGGTGTTCTCCATCTTCATGCTCTCGACGACGGCGAGCGGGTCGCCCTCGGCGACCCGGTCTCCGGGTTGGACGAGCACCGACAGCACGAACGCCGGCCCGCCGGCGCGCACAACGCCGCCGTCGTCGCGGAACACCGCGTGCGCGGCACCGTCGACGTCGACGCGAAGCATGGCTCCCTCCACGACCGCGACCACGCGGTGCATCCGGTCACCGACGACGAGCCGCCGCTCGTACCCGTCGCGGTGGAGGACCACCACATCCGCGGTGGCGATTCCGGACGTGACTCGGTAGGTCTGGCCGCCCGTGCGGTAGACGTGCAGGTCGTATTGCTGTCCCCGGTAGCGCAGCTTGCTGCGGTGGCCGACGCCGGCCGCCGACTCGGCGCCGCCGCGCGCGGCGCGCGCGTGGAAGGCGGCGCGCTCGGCGGCCTCGTCGAGGTCGTAGGACTCGACAGCGGCGACCAGCAGCGCCACCGGGTCGGGGGTGGGCAGATGCGCCGCCTCGCCCGTCAGCCGGTCCAGCCAGTGGTTGTCGAAGTGCCCGCTGCGTACCTCCGGCCGATCGAGCAGAGTCAAGAGGAAGCAGCGGTTGGTCGTGCCGCCTTCGACCACCGCGGTGGTTTCCCGCAGGGCCCGTCGTAGCCGGGCCATCGCCTCGTCACGGTCGCGGCCCCACGCCACGATCTTGGCGATCATCGAGTCGAAGTCGGCGGGGATCCGGTCGCCCTCGCGGACGCCGGCATCGACGCGAATGCCGCTACCCGCTGGCAGCCGCAGGCGGACCAGCCGGCCCGGCGCAGGAGCGAATCCGTTTTCGGGATCCTCGGCGTTCAGCCGCGCCTCGATCGCGTGCCCGGAGACCACCGGCGGTGTGCCGGTCAGCCGGCCGCCCTGCTGCGATGTGCAACTGCAGCTTGACCAAGTCGCACCCGGTGGTCGCCTCCGTCACCGGATGCTCGACCTGCAGCCGGGTGTTGACCTCCATGAACTGGAAGCTGCCGGTTTCCGGGTCGACCAAGAACTCCACGGTGCCGGCATTGCGGTAGCCGGCGGCGGCGCACAAACGCACGGCCGCGTCGCGGATCGCCTGCTCCTCGGCGGTATCGAGCACCGTCGACGCCGACTCCTCGAGGACCTTCTGATGCCGGCGCTGCAGGCTGCAGTCACGGATGCCGACCGCCCATACGGTGTCGTGACCGTCGGCGATCACCTGCACCTCGACGTGACGCGCGGCCGGTACCAGCTTCTCCAGAAAGACGGTGGGGTCGCCGAAGGCAAGCTGCGCCTCGGCGCGTGCCGACGGCAGCGCGGCGGCCAACTCGTCGTCGTCGCGGACCATCCGGATCCCACGGCCGCCACCGCCCGACGCCGCCTTCACCACCACGGGGTAGCCGAGCTGTGCGGCGATGCGGGTCGCCTGGGTCACGTCTTCGACGGGTCCGCCGCTCCACGGCACCACCGGCACGTCCGCCTGTTCGGCGACGCGCTTGGCGGCCACTTTGTCACCGAGCCGGCGGATTGTGTCGCTGTTCGGGCCGACGAACGTAATGCCGGCTTCCTCGCAGGCCTGCGCGAACGACGCATGCTCGGCGACAAAGCCCCAGCCGACCCACACCGCGTCGACGTCGGCGCCCAGCAGCGCTGCCATCACCGCCGCCTCGTCGAGATAGCGCGATCGGCGCGTGCCGTCGGCCGGGTCGACGAATGTCGCCGTCCCGAGCGGCACCGCGTCGTCTGCCTCTCGAACGAACCAGGAGTCGGCGTCCGGATCGGTATAGAGCACGACGGTGCGGATCGGTGGCCGCCCGCCCAGCTGATTGAGTTCGGCCACCGCGGTCAGCGCGCGGACGGCGGGCTCGCCGCGGTTGACGATGCCCAGCCGCCGGATCTGTCTGTCCATGCCGGTACGTCTCCTCAACCGCTCATCACATCGCGGATCGGGGCGATACGACGTCCTGCGGGCGGCGGGTCCGGCAGCGGCACCGTGCGGTATCCGTCGAGCCGCAGAACGAGCGAGCCGTCGTCATCGTCGCGGACGATGCAGTCGAACCCGCCGTGCCCGTCACGGCGCGCGATCGCGACGAGGCCGGCCCGTTCCTCCGGCCTCCCGTTCAGCCGCACCGCGCCGACGTGCAGCGGCAGGGCCAAGACCCCGTCCGTGCCGGCCTCGAGCAGCCCGACGGTCTGGAAGCACAACTCGACCAATCGAGGGCCGATCAGCACCGGGCCATCCACCTGCGCCAGCAGGTCGGAGGCGAACCGGGCGGCCGCACCGTCGTCCTGCTTCCATGCCGCGCTGACGACCTGGTAGGCCGGACCGTGGAAGTACAGCCGGTACACCTGATCGGGGGTCAGTGCCGGTGCGCCGTCACCGGCGCCGGCGCCGCCGTCGTCGTCGATGACCGACGGTTCGGCCGTCAGCCGCACCGAGCCGGTGAAATGCACGGTCCGCTGTGGCTTTTCGGCGCCGGGCACCATGCGCTCCGCCGACAGCCGGCACTCGGCGACCAAGTCGTCGCCGTCGGGGCGAAGCAGCGCGGTGATCGTCAGCGTGCGTGGCTCGTCGCGGTAGAACTTCAGCGGCGCGCGGAAGTCCACGTTCTCGACGGCCGCGACGTGCCAGTCGGGCGCGAGCAGCCGGGCGGCCTCGGCGAACGCCTCCATTCCCATCACGCCCGGCAGCACCGGGGTGCCGTCGATGCGGTGGTGATCGAGGAAGGGTCGAGCGGCGGGGTCCAGCGTGGTGCGCACCACCAGGCCGTCGTGGACGCTGGCGCTGGCGACTTCGCCGAGCATCGGTCCGTCCACCGGCAGCGACGCTGGGTCGATTCCGCCGGTGTCATGGAACTCGCCGGCCATCGCGCCCAGCGCACCGGCGACGACGACCTCGCCGTCGGAATGCCGGTGTTCAGCTCACGCCGGATCCACGCCACGCCCGCCTCGGCGGGCAGCATGTCCACCCCGGCCGCTGCCATGATCTTCGGGATCGATCCGCGGGTCGCCATCCCGATGCCGCCCCACGCGGTCCAGTCGACCGCGAGCGCGCGCACGTCGGGACGCGTGCGGCGGAAGCTGCTGAGCAGCTTGCATTGCAGGTCGTTGGCGGCGCTGTAGTCGGTCTGCCCGACGTTGCCGAACCGCCCGGCCACCGAACTGAACGCCACCACGGCGCCGAGCGGCATCGTTCCGACGGCATGCAGCACGTTGAACAGACCGTCACCCTTGACGGCGAGCACGAGGTCGAACTCGCGGGGCTCCTTGTCGGGCAACGCGTGGCTGATCTCGATCCCCGCCGCATGCAGCAGGACGTCGACGCGCCCGCTGATGTCGCGTATCTGGAAGAGCACCTTCTCAACCGCGTCGGCGTCGGTGAGGTCGACGCTGTGGTAGTGGGCTGTGCCGCCCGCATCCTCGACGGCGCGGACGGCCGCGAGCGCGGCCTGCAGCCGCTCGAAGCGTGCCAGCTCTCGTTCGATCAGCACCGGCGTCGGGCGCTCGCCCCGCTGTCGCAGCCGCGCGGCTATCTCGGTCTTGAAGCCGTCGCGGTCTTCGACATACCGGCGCAGATCAGGGTCGGCCGGATTGGGCTCCGGGGTGAGGTCCAACAAGTGGAAGGTGCCGCGCCACGCGGAGGCAAGGTCGGCGGTGATCGCCGACACGATGCTGCCTGCGGCGCCGGTGACGACGAAAACCGGGTCGGGGCCGAGGAATTCGCCGCCCTCGTCGACGATCGGGAACGGGCGGTCCGCCAGGCCCACGCCCCAGCGCTGGCCCGCGGCATAGCCGACCTCGACACAGCCGGGATCGAGAAGCGTCTCGTCGACAAGCACATCGGCAAGCGACGAGGTCTTGTGGCTGACCGGGAAGTCGACGGCCTTGACCAATGCGTCGGGCCGCTCGCGTCGATACGCCTTGGCGAACCCCGTCACGGCGCCGCCGAGCGGGCACGTCGCGCCCGCCGCGTCGTAGCCGTGGTAACCGCCAAGGCGGGTCGCGACCACCAGGAAGGGGCTGCGATCGTACAGCCGTCGCATCGTCAGGTAGAGGTTTCGTACCCGGCGGCGCAACGCCTCTCGCCAGCCGGCGAGGTCCATGTCCTCGAGACGCCCCTCGTCGTCGAGCGCGGCCAGCCAGTACACGCCGTCCACCGTGGTGTCGGCGAGCACGGCGTCGACATCGTCGTAGGGGTGTATCTCGACCACGTCGACACCGAGGCGGGTCAGCCGGGTGGTCAGCGCGTCGCCGACGCCGCCGTGGTCGCGCATCACCGCCACCCGGGTGCCGGCAGCCGAGAGTCACTCCGGTCGGCAGGCAGGCCATCAGCGGTGGCCGAAGCACGGGCACCGGCACCCGGCGCTGGATCCGGTCGGTGGCGGCGATGTCGCCTTTGACCGTGGATGTCACCGCCACTGCGTCAGGTGTCACAGCGGCGGTGTCAACTCGCGCTTTTGGGCCTGTGGTCGCCTCGATTCTGTCGCGAATCCAGCCCACGACGTGGGTGAGAGTCGGAAAATCGCGCAACTTGACGCTGTCGTCGCGGGCAACGCCGTAATGCTCGCGGATCGCCGCGAACACCTCGGCTTGCTTGACGGTGTCCACACCCAGGTCGGCCTCCAAATCAAGATCCACATCGAGCAGATCAGGCGGATAACCGGTCAACTCCGAGACGATGCCCACCACCGTGTCGGTCACGTCATCACCAGCACCCGCCGCCGCCACCTCGACCGGCACAACCTCCGGAACCTCCGCGACGGAAGGTGCTTCGGCGGCGGACGGTGCTTCGGCGGCGCCGCCGGAGCGGGAACCCCGGCCTTGTCGCGGATCCAGCCCACGACGTGGGTGAGAGTCGGAAAATCGCGCAACTTGACGCTGTCGTCGCGGGCAACGCCGTAATGCTCGCGGATCGCCGCGAACACCTCGGCTTGCTTGACGGTGTCCACACCCAGGTCGGCCTCCAAATCAAGATCCACATCGAGCAGATCAGGCGGATAACCGGTCAACTCCGAGACGATGCCCACCACCGTGTCGGTCACGTCATCACCAGCACGCCGCCGCCGCCACCTCGACCGGCACAACCTCCGGAACCTCCGCGACGGAAGGTGCTTCGGCGGCGGAAGGTGCTTCGGCGGCCGCCGCCGGAGCGGGAACCCCGGCCTTATCGCGGATCCAGCCCACGACGTGGGTGAGAGTCGGAAAATCGCGCAACTTGACGCTGTCGTCGCGGGCAACGCCGTAATGCTCGCGGATCGCCGCGAACACCTCGGCTTGCTTGACGGTGTCCACACCCAGGTCGGCCTCCAAATCAAGATCCACATCGAGCAGATCAGGCGGATAACCGGTCAACTCCGAGACGATGCCCACCACCGTGTCGGTCACGTCATCACCAGCACCCGCCGCCGCCACCTCGACCGGCACAACCTCGGGCACCTCCGCGGCCGCGGGCGCGGCCACCTGCACCGGCTGGACCGCCGGAGCGTGCGCCGCGACGGGCGAGGGCGCGGTTGTCGCCGATGGACCGGCGTCGATGATTCGCAGCCGATGCTGCACGACCTCCAGCTGTGGGTCGGCCGTACCGGCGGCTTGCGCCAGCCAGCGCCGCCAGGCCGCCTGGTCGACTATCCGGTACTCATACCCGAGTTCGTCCGGCAGGCGGTGGCGACCGTCGGGCACCGGCGTCCAGCGCATCAGCGTCATCGCGATCTGCGAACCGAATCCAGCACCCAGCCGCAGCGCGTACTGGACCGGATACGTGCCGCCAGTCGACAGGTTGAGATGCCCCAGCTCAGGATCCGGCACCTTGTAGTTGGGCACCGGCGGAACAGTTCCGGTTTCCAGCGACTTGATCGCGACGACGTCTTCCACGCCTGCGCCCATCGCGTGGCCGGTGAAGCCCTTGGTGTTCGTGATGACGACCGCGTCGGCGTCGGAGCCGAATACCCTACGCAGCGCGTGGATCTCGGCCGAGGCGCTTCCGCCGCGCGCGGGCGTGTACGTCTCGTGCGAGACGAACACCGTGCTGCCCGCGATGGCGTGCCGGTCCAGACCGCGCGCCTCGACTTGCTCCAGCAGCTTGTCCATCACACCGCCGATGTGCTCGACGTCCAGCCGGGTGCCGTGGAACGCGCTGTTCGCGATGACTGTGCCGAGGACTTCGCAGATCGGTTGCAACCCGCGTTCTGAAGCGGATTGGGCCGACTCCACGACGAGAGCCGCCGCCCCCATGCCCAGGATCATCCCGTGCCGGCGCTGGTCGAACGGTGTGGCCGCCTCTTCGACGAGGTCGTCGGTGGCAGCCGCGCCGGATGCCAAGAATCCCGACCCGAGCCATGGCAGAAGCGCGTCGGAGCTGGCGTCGTCGGCGGACACCACAACCACCCGCCGGCAGCGGCCGGCGCGGATCCAGTCCTCGGCCACGGCGACCGCTTGCGTGGTGCTCGCACACGCGGCGTTGATCTGCGTGTTCGGTCCACGCGCGCCGATGATTTCGGCGAACTGCGAGTGGCCCATCGACAGGCATCGGAATAGAAACCGACGGTCAAACACGAACGGATCGGTCTCGAGGGTGTGACGCAGCTCGTGGATGCGCCGGTCCGCCTCCGCCGCCGCCGGTTCGTCGTCGTTCAGGCGCGCGCGCACCGCCTCCAGGGCGCTCAATTGTTCGCGGTTGTTGCGATCGATGTAGTAGCGCTCGAGATCATGGGCGAAGTTGTCCAGTCCGGGGAACGCGGAAGCGAAGATGATGCCGGTGTCGTCGCGCATCGACTCCGGCAACCCCCACCGGTCGGGCAGCTTGGTGCCGAGCGTCGTGGTCTTGTAGTGCAACACCAGCGGGATGCCGGCGTCGCGCAGCGCGTCGAAACCGGCCCCGATGGCGAGCCGGGTCGTGGAGTCCAGCGCCGCGTCGCGCGCGGTGTCGACACCGAACTCGCTGACCACATCCAGAGGTGCGCTGCGGCCAGCCAGCTTGATCACCTCGGCTTCGTTGTCGATCGCCTCGAACGATGGATCGCCGGACGCGCGCTTGACCAGGCGGGTGATGTGTCGGTCGAGCATCTCGCGGCGCAGCCGGTGCGGAATCGTGTCGATGAACTGCTGACCATCGAGGATGCGGGCGACGTTCTCGTCATCGAAGACCCGCTCGACCCCCGGCAGGCCGAGTGCCGCGCCGGTCACCACCACCGGCTCAGCAGCGGCCGGCGCCGGCCGCCGGGCCGTGACGGCCCCGGCGGTTTCGGCATGCAGGCCGTGTTGGACCACGTCGACGAGGTGCCGACCCAAATCTGCGTACTGTGTGTCGGTCATCGGGGTCTCCGTACTTGCGATGGGGGTGGGCGCGGCGGCTTTCGACGTGCCCTCGGCATAACCGAGCCCGGCCGCGTAAAGCCCGCACAGCGCCTGGTTGAACGACACGACATCGCCGATCTTGGGGTGGTTGGTGAACAACGCGAGTACGTCGTCGCCGAGCACGTCCTCGACGAATCCGTGCAGCGCCTTCTTAGGGCCGACCTCGACGAACACCCGGGCGCCTGCCGCGTGCAGAGTGTGCAGGCCGTCGATGAACCGCACCGGTGAGGCCACCTGGCGGCCCAGCAGATCCAGCATCTCTTCGGCGTCGGCGTTCTCTGGGTAGAAGTCGCCGGTCACGTTCGACACGATCGGCAGACTCGGCGGCCGCACATTGAGCCGACGCAGCACCGCCCTGCAGTGGTTCGCTAACCGGTGCCACGATCTCGGTGTGAAACGCGTGGCTGACCGGGATTCGCGAGGCGTTCATGCCGGCGGCCTGGAACGCCGCGACGGCCCGCTCCACCGCGTCGGTGGCACCGCCGATGACGGCCTGGCCGGTGCTGTTGAGGTTTGCGACGACGACGTATCCGTCGGTCTCGGCGACGATGCGCTCGATCTCGGCGAGCGGGGCAAGCACGGCCGCCATGGCGCCGTTGTCTCCCACCGCCAGATTCGCCATCTCGCGGCCCCGGGCGCTGACCGCCTCCAGCGCAGCGTCGAAGGACAGCGCACCGGCGGCGACCAGAGCGCCGTATTCGCCGAGGCTGTGACCCATCACCATGTCCGGCCGCACGCCATACGCGTCGAGCATGCGGGTCAGCGCCAGGTCGGCGGTCAGCACCGCCGGCTGGGTGATCTCGGTCTGCATGAGTTGTTGTTCGAGCCGTCGCGCGGTGGGCTCGTCGGCGCTGTCCGCGAAGACATATTCAGTCAGCGGCTTCCCCAGCAGCGGCGCCATCACCCGGTCGGCCTCGTCGAATGTCGCGGCGACCAGCGGCTCATGCTGGCGAAGGTCGCGCAGCATGTTGACATATTGCGAGCCCTGGCCGGTGTAAAGGAACGCGACCTTGCCCGGTGCGCCGCGGCCGACGAATACGCCCTGGGCGCGCAGGATCTTCCACATGGCGGGGCTGCCGCCCCGCAGCGCCTGCACCGCCTTGCCCGCCTTGGCCGCAAGGTCGCCCGCGTCGGCGTAGTCGATCGCGACCCGCACCGCCGCGCCCGCCAAGGCGGGGTCTGGTGCGACCGGGGCAGGCACACGTCCCGCCGACGCCTCGGCGCCCAGCCCCTCGAGCCGGGCGGCCACCTCGGCTTCGTCTGCGCCGCCCACGACCGCGGCGCCCCGCAGCGGCGCCTTCCGTCCGGCGGGCGTCGATACCCGCGTCGGCGTGGATTGGTGCTGAATCGTGGCGCCCGCGAAGGACCTGCTCGCATCCGGGGCGCGGTGTCTGCCGGGCACGTACTCCTCGAGAACAGCGTGAAAGTTGGTGCCGCCGAATCCGAATGCGCTGACCCCCGCACAGCGCACGCCGCTCTCGGGCGCCGACCACTCGCGCAGTTCGGTGTTGATCTGGAACGGGATGTCGTCCCAGTCGACGCTTTCGTTGGGGTGCTCGAAGTGCAGGCTGGGTGCCAGCGCCTTGTCGTGCAGGCTGAGCACCGCCTTGAAGAGGCCGGCCGCCCCGGCCGCGCCCTTGAGGTGGCCGATGTTGGACTTGACCGAGCCCAGGGCGATCGACCCGTTCTCCGCGCCCGCCTTGCGGAACACGTCGGTCAAGCTGGCCAGCTCCGTGGCGTCTCCCACGCGCGTCGACGTGCCGTGCGCCTCGATGCAGGTGGCCGACGCCGGGTCGACACCGGCGACGTGCCAGGCGCGCTCCACCGCCAGCCGTTGACCGACGGGGTTGGGCGCCGTGATGCCCTTGCCGCGACCGTCGCTGGAACCGGCGAGACCGAGCAGCACCGCGTAGATCCGGTCGCCGTCGCGCTCGGCGTCCGACAGTCTCTTGAGGACGAACAGCGCGGCGCCCTCACCCATCACGAACCCGTCGGCACCGGCGTCGAACGGGCGGGTGCCCGTCGCCGACAGCGCGCCGATCTTGCAGAACTTCACAAACCCCGACGGGTCCATGTTGTGGTCGACGCCGCCGGTGACCGCGGCGTCGAAGTCGCCGGCCTGCAATCCGCGCACCGCGGTCGACGTCGCGGCCAGCGCGGAGGCACACGCCGCGTCGGTGCTGAAATTGGGGCCGCGGAAGTCGAACAGGTTCGAGACTCGGCCGGCGACCACGTTCGCCAGCTCACCCGGCATCGTGTCCTCGGTGATCTCCTCGAACCCGGTGAGAAACTCGGCGCGGGTCTCGGCGATCACCGCGTCGCGCACCTTTTCGGGCAGCGCCGCGAAGGACGGTGCGGCACCCAGGTCACGGGCGAACTTGGGGAACTGGATTCGCAGGTTGCTCCGGTGCTGCTTGTCGCCGCCGATCGCGCTCCCGATGATCACGGCGACACGCTCGGGGTCGACGGTCCAGTCTGGCCAGCCAGCGTCGAGCAGCGCCGCTCGGGTGCCCGCCACCGCCCACTTCTGGCCATCGTCGAGCTGGGCGCCGACCGCCGGTGGTATCGGTAGCTTCCACGCGAACGGCTCCCAGGGAAACTCACGAACCCATCCGCCGATACGCGAATACGTCTTGTCCGGTGCGTGCGGGTCGGGGTCGTAGTACAACTCCGGATCCCAGCGTTCCGGCGGCACGTCACTGATGCTGTAGCGACCGGACTTGATGTTGTTCCAGAACGTCGGCGCGTCGGGCGCCTCGGGCATGATCGCGCTGACGCCGACCACCGCGACCGGCTCCTGGATCGTGGTCGTCATAACGATCCGGCCTCCCGTCCGTAAAGCGCGTCCGCGACCGCGTCCATGTCGGCGAGCAGACCGGTCTGCGCGGCCCGTACCCGCTCCAGCGGCAGGGCGGCGGCCAGGTCTGTACCCGTGCCCGCCCCGACCACCCACCGCAGGCCCTCCTCGGCGACTTTGTGCGCCGCGTCCCGCGCGAAGACCCTGCTGACCGCGGCGAGCCCGGCCGGCTCGAAGCGTCGGTCGGCCTTGTCAGGCAGTGCGCCTGCGGCCGCAGCTGCCGCCCGGCGCGCCAGCGCGCCGGCACACTCGGCGTAGGCCACGAGCTCGCCGAGCCGCAGCAGGATGTGCTGATTGCGGGTCAACCGACCGACCCGGCACGCCTCCATCACCCCGGCCAAGCACTCCAGCGCCAATGCTGCCGTGGGACCGCCACAATCCTCGGGTACGCCATCGAGGGCGCGGGCGGCGTCGCGGTAGTAGGCGCCGGCCGATTTGAGGTGCTGCTGCCATCGGTCGCGGGCGATAGTCATCTCCAGGATCTCCGAGGTGCCCTCATAGATCATGGTGATCCGGACGTCGCGCTTGATCTTTTCGACCAGGTAGGGCCGGGTGTAGCCGTAGCCGCCGTGGGCCTGGATCGCCGCTTCGGCGGCGGCGTTGCCGGCCTCGGTGGCCATGTACTTCGCAACCGCGCCTTCGGTGTTCAGCGCGCCGTCGGCGCCTTCGCCCGCGTCGATGCGTGCCGCGGTCTCCTCCAAGAACGCGCGCGCCGCCTCGAGACGCACTGCGTGCGGCACGATCAGCTTGTGGGTGAAACCCTGCTTCTCCGACAGCGGGGCACCGCCCTGGATCCGCGTCTGCGAGTAGGCGATCGCCCGGTCCAAGGCTTCCCAGCCGCCGCCCAGGCCGAACGCGGCGACCATCACTCTCGTATATCCGAAGACCTGCTGGGCCTGGACGAATCCGCGGCCTTCTTCTCGGCCGATCAGATTCTCCGCCGGGACCACCACGTCATCGAGGAACAGAGCGGCTGTATTGGACAGCCGGATACCGTGCTTGTCTTCTGGTGGCGCCGTCGCAAAGCCGGCGGTGCCCTTCTCCACGATGAACCAGGACGGCCCGCCCGGGGCCAACGCCAGAATCGAGTAGACGTCCGCGATCGAGCCGTTGCTGATCCACTGCTTACGCCCGCTGAGTCGGTAGGCGGTCACCTGCCCGTCGGTCTCCACCGGGGTGGCTGTCGTCCTCATGGCACCCAGGTCGCTGCCGGCTTCGGGCTCCGTGGCGCCGTAGGCGAACAGGATGCCCTGCTCGGCGAGGCGCCCCAGCCAGTCCTTGCGCTGCTCGGGGGTCGCGCCGACCAGGATGGGGTCGGTGCCGAGGAACGTGGCGAACACCGAGGTGGCAATTCCGATGTCGACTCGGGCGAGCCGTTCACACACCCGATAGGAGTCGAACGCGCCGCCTCCGAAGCCCCCGTACTCCTCAGGGATGAACACGAGGTGCACACCGAGGCCCTCACCGCACATCGCGCGGATTGTTTCTTCCGGACAGATGTCCTCGTGGTCGAACTCCAGCAGACGCTCGTCGGGCAGGACCTCGGCAACGAACTCGTCCAGCGAGTCCAACATCATGTCGAGCGCGTCTCGGTCCAGGCCGACGTTCGTGGTCATCAATTCGGTTCCTTCCCTGATGCGTCAGCCTTTGTGCGGGCCCGGAGCGTGTCGTAATCGCCGCAGAAAGGGCAGAGGAAAGCGCTCATCCGCTCGGATCATGTTGTGGTCCAAGCGATCACACAGCGTGCTCGGCATCGGCTCGGCATCTCACAAAGATCTGGGGGCGACCAGTATGGTGCTCGTTCACGGCTCGGGGCGCGTCAACAACCGCCGCCTAATACCTTGCCGGCGAACAGGTCGACTTCGTCAAGTAGCCGTTGCAGCCGTTTGCTTATCAGCGCTCTCTGCCATCTGGCCTCCATTGCCTTGACTACAGGGCTCAGCATGCGCCGCACCGCGGCGTCAAATTAGGGCCGATGGTCCCTGCTCGCCGCGCCCTTAGTCGACGATCACAAGCATGTCGAGACCGAAACGATCGCACGGGGACGGCGCCCGCGGGCAGTGCGCAAACCGTGCCCGCGGTCAATCCCGGTCGTTCTGCGGGTCGGGGAGGTACGCCTCGAGGTTATCGAGCGACGAATTCATCTCTGCCTCATGGTCTTTCGCCGAGATCCCCGGCGGTACGCCCCACGCCGCCCCCACTATCCCCGATCGACTCTCGACCGCCTTCTTGTGGGGGCCGTCAACATTTGTTGACGGCACTACGCCCGACCGGGGTTCGCATTGGTGGTGCCGCGTCAGCCGACGCGGGATCAGCTACCCGTGCAGTCCAGGGACACGTCTATCTTCTTCACCAAGACGATGGTCGTAGCGTGCTTGTTCCCGGTTGACCCGGGCCCACCGGGAGTTGATCCCCCCGACCCGGCCCGCTCGGTGGTGGTCATCGCATTGTGAACTTCGGTCACCACGCAGCTATCGATTGGGTTGTTGCCAACCCGGTCCACTGTCAACGTATATCCCTGAGCTTGCAGCTGGGCAAGGGTTGCCACCGCACCGGTGTCGTGCAGCCAGTGGATGGCACCCCGTTCATCGGCAATACACCGAACCGCCGTGCCGTCGTTCGCGGTCGCGGCATTGCCGATTTGGTCTGGGGGACAGTCCGATCCGACGTCCAGTCCCTCAGCGCCGGCAGGCGCCGCGTAGCCAATCAAAGCGGTTGTCGCCGCCACTCCGGCGATCATCAGTGCGTTGCGATAGCGCCGTCCGTCGTTCATTGCCACTCCTCGTAAGCTTGCACGGGTAGGGTGCTGGGCTGAAAGCACTCTTGCCGCAGGGCCATTGCCCTGACGGGGTCACGCTATGTCCGCGCCCCGGTTAGCCGCTGAGGTCCATCGGCACGAATACCGGGCCGAAGGTCCTCATGTGCGAAGCGGAACTCCGCGACGTTGTGATCACACTCGCCCGCGGGCCGCCCAAGCGGTAGCGGTAACGGTGAACGGCCCACTACCCAGCCGCTCACGAGCCACCGATTCGAGACGCGCGCGACCGTCGTCATCGAGTCGCTGGACGTAGTCACCAGCAGGACCGACACCGTATGTGTAGGGCTCCCACCACTCCTCAAAGGTCGGATGCACAACATCGACCGCAATGGAAGCTTCTTCCACATCGCGCAGGCCAGCGGCTTCGAACAGCTCCGACAGGTGCCCCTCGTGCGCCCCGGAGAGCAGCGCTTCATCCTCAGCTTCAGGGTCGATCAGGTGAACCGCATCCCAGAACGGCGCGAGTGCGCCGGTCGGCCCGTCCCACACGCATGCTGCGACGACACCACCAGGCCGAGTGACGCGCGCCATCTGTCTGACGCCGACCACTGGATCCGTCATGAAATGCACCACCAATTGCGCTAGAGCAGCGTCGAAAGTGGCAGTCTCGTAAGGCAATTCCTCTGCCGTACCGAGACGCGCGTCGATGTCTGGGAAGCGCACACGGATCGCATCGACGAACGGCGGTGAAGGATCGATCGCCGCGACCTCGGCTCCGATCGACAGCAAATGGGCCGCCAGCGCGCCAGGCCCGCAGCCCACGTCGAGCACCTCATCGCCCACACCGACCCCGGCAAATGCCGCGAAGACCTCCGCAAGAGGCTCGGCATACCGGCCCATGAAACTTCCATAGGCCTCCGGCGGGACGACAAAACCCATCTGGGAATGCTACGTCGGCAGCCGCGCAACAAGGCCAGTTCGTGGCCGCGCGAAACGCCCGGCCGAGTTTCCCCGAGCCGGGCGTTTGCGTGATCGACCCACCATCTAAACCAGGCTTATGACACCGCCGGTTCGTTGACGTGCCCGCTAACGCCGGCGCCCGTCCCGTTGGGGGTTGTGCAGGCCACCGTTGCGATACGGCTGTTGGGCCCCTGCAGGGCTGCCGTCTCGGCGGCGACCACGCTCGACCCGACCGCAGTGTGCCAGAGCGTCGAGTCGACGGCGTCAACGGCAAGGGCGACGCATTTGTTGATACCGGCACGCCCGACGACCTGGCAATGAGTGCCGTTGCGGTCTTGGCACAAGTTCAGTGCGGCGGAGTCGGCATTCTCGTACGACGGCGCGTTGGTCCAATTCGTCCAGATTCCGGTCTCCGGCGAATAGGCAATCGACGAGGTTTGGGCGCCGGCAGCCGGACGCGGCGGCAGCGGAATGGGCTTGATGGGCGGCAGAGCGCCTGCGGATGCCGCTGCGCCCAATCCGCCCGCAGCGATGGCACCGGCAAGCAGCGCGGCAGCTGTGATTCGACGCCCCAGGGACGACTTGTGGTTGGTGTTCATGAAAATCTCCTTCAGGTTGTCGCGGCCCGGGATGGGACGCGTTCACCTGCTAGGAGCAAGCAGCCAACCGAAATCCCACAGTTTTTTGCGTGGGATTTTCAGGCTTAGACGTTGAACCGGAACGTCCACCTGGTTAGCTGGTAGCTGATGGTTAGGATTGGCTGGCGTTGATTCATGCCCCTGAACAGCAGAAACTATCGTTGGAAGCCGATGGCTGACATTGGCGGTATACGGTCCCGCTGCGTACCGAATGCGTACCAACTGGGTCGATCCCCGGAAGCGTTGAACCGGGTCCGTACGTGGCCCTACGGTCGAAGCGGTGGCAGAGGAACCAGAGACCGAGACCATCTACGGGGACCCCTTCGCACCTGAGTTCGAGAGGCGCAAGAACCACCGACACGGCACACAAGGCTTTCGCTGTCAGTGATCGATGGCAGCGGGTCCATCGAGCTCGGTTCTACGGACTGGCTCCCCCTGCCGAGCTAACCGCATCATTGATACGGCGCAGGATTGTCCGGCATGGTCGGCGTCGCTCGACGTCATCGGCGAACTCTTAGACAATCGCGCGAGTGAACTCCGCCCTTCTCGATGCGAACGAGAAGAACTGTGCGTTTGTGACCGTTGATCCCGTTGGGGACGTTAACAATCCGCAGGTCAAGAGGTTGGCGACGTTGGCTAGTCGAGCCCGCCGCCGAAGCTACTGCGGACGGATTGTGGACGCAGTGTGCCGTCAACGTCCGCGGAGAGAGAGCGGGTGCTGGAAGTGCGAGACGGAGCGAGAAGTCGAGAAGGCGCACCCCGCCCCCTGTCCAGGAGAAGCGGCGGACCACTACCGAGAACGTGGCTGCCGAATGGGTTTGGCGAACCCGGTCAGGCGAGTTTGATTGCCGACATGTACATCTCGATGATGGGTCGGTAGAGGTCGACGTCGTCGAGTTCGCTGCCCAGGACGACCGCGTCACTGGTGGCGATGAGGACTTTGGGCGAAGGTCGATGCGGGGATTCGCAGGGAGCCGCCGAGCCGGTCGATGCCTTCGACGATGAACTTGCCGAGAGCCTCGACCACCTCTGATCGCTTCGCCGCGACCCGTTGCCGCGCGTCTGGGTTGCGTAGCAAATACAAGGCGAACTCATGGCCTAGAGCCGCATGCTCGGCTCCGCGGTCACGACTGAGCTGACGCCATCGTTCGGCGATCTCGTCGAGCTCGCGCGCCCCGATCTGATTCGCCGTCGACATCACCTCGGCGAAGTTGTCGAAGTAGCGCCGCCAGTACCGGTCACTGACTGCCAGGAAGAGATCTTCCTTCGCGGTGAAGTGCTTGTAGATCGCGCCCTTCGTGTAGCCCGCTGCGTGCGCGATGTCATCGAGCGCCGCCGCAGTGAATCCCTTTTCGGCGAAGACCTGCTTCCGCAGCGTCCAGCAGAAGAGACACGGGTGTGTTCGAGGCGTCGTTCCCGCGTCCAACGCTCAACCATCACAAGATTGTGCCACGGATTCCAAGAATCCCCTTCCCCTCTTAGATACCACTAGGTATATATTGTGCTCGGTGGCACCCGAGGGATGTGCGGAGCTAGTGGCTCATAAGGGGGAGTCATTGGCCGTGAGCCACCGCGCCTTCACGGCAACGGATTTCAGCGATTGCGTGGACGCTCCACCATCGACAGAAGGAGCAGTGTCATGAGCGAATTGACGGGGAACAAGCCGAGTTTCGTCACCGAACCACTCGACGGAGCCCTCGCGCTCGGCGAAGACGTGGCAACCAAGGTCAAGCCGGTGATGGTGTGGGCCGCCATCGGCGCTGCCCTTCTGGCTACTTCAGACCTACGTGTGGGTGCGATGGATCACCGGACCGTACTTCACGCGAGTGCCGTCGGGCCCGAGTGATCCGCCGATGTACATGAAGGCGTTCCTGACGTTCAACGGTGCCTTGATGTGCGTCGGCCTCCCATTCGTCATCTGGTGGTTCATCATTCGGCCCTGGCGTCCGCGAGCGGCGCGATCAGTGGACGGCATGCATTTCTGTCCAGCGCGATTTTCGTCTTCCCGCCCCCGCTGCTGAACTACTTCAACACGTGGTGTACCTACAACACCTGGCTGTGGAATCGCGGCTCCTGGTCATCGCAGATCCCCGGCTGGGTGTCTCCCGAGTCCCCAGGCCGTCAGGTCGCAGAACCACTGCTGATCAACGGCACTGGCTACGGGATGGTGGTGGTTCTGGCCATCGGCGGCTGCTGGATCATGCGCAAGATCAAGGCACGTTGCCCGGCATCAGCAACGTTCGACTGATCCTGGTCACCTACGTCGCCGCCTTCGTCGCCGACTTCGTGATGGAAGCTGGCTTCATCCTGCCGTTCGGGCTCTACCAGTACCCCGGAGCGATCAGTTCGGTCACCGTCTTCGCCGGTACGTACCATCAATGGCCGATCAACGAGGGACTGATGTGGGGCGGCGTCATGACCGCGCTGAGTTGCCTGCGCTACTTCACCGACGACCGTGGCCGCACTATCGTCGAACGTGGGCTCGACAACGTTCGCGGAGGAGCCGCGAAGCAGCAATTGGTCCGATTCCTGGCGATCTTCGCTGCGGTCAGCTCTTGCTTCTTCTTCATCTATAACGTTCCGGCGCAATGGGTTGGCATGCACTCCGACCCGTGGCCCCAAGACCACTTGAAGCGTTCGTACTTCAATGGTGGTATCTGCGGCGACGGAACCGACGTGCCTTGCCCGGATCCGGTACTACCCATACCGACGAAGCGGTCGGGCTTCATCAACAATGACGGCCAATTGGTGCTGCCCGACGGTGCGCAGATCCCACCCGTAGTTCCCTTTCAAAAAGGGAACTGAGGTTGCTCACCACCAGCGAAACAGCCGCGTCGCGTTCCTCGGCGTCAGCACCGTTCTATCGTCCGGTCGGCGACGAGCAGCAGGTCTTCCAGGCTGCGGCGCGCCGCGGGCTCCCCGTGCTCTGAAGGGCCCCACGGGATGCGGAAAGACAAGCTTCGTAGAGGCGATCGCCCATCGACGCGGTCGCAAACTGGTGACCGTAGCCGGGCACGAAGACATGACTTCAGCAGATCTCGTGGGTCGTTTCCTGCTCAAGGGCGGAGAAACCGTGTGGGTGGACGGGCCACTGACCCGGGCCGTGCGCGAGGGCGCCGTCTTCTACTTGGACGAGATCGTGGAAATGCGCCAAGACACCGTCGTGGTCATCCATCCGCTGGCCGATCATCGCCGCGAGCTCCCAATAGACCGGCTCGCCACCACATTGCCCGCGGCACCCGGATTCCAACTAGTGATCTCCTACAACCCCGGCTACCAGAGCATCTTGAAGAATCTCAAAGAGTCCACCCGCCAACGTTTCGTCGCCATCGCGCTCGACTTCCCGCCCGTGGAGATCGAGACCAAGGTGGTTGCCCACGAAGCCGGAATCGACGCCGAGACGGCGCGCACACTGGTCACACTCGGCAACGCCATCCGGCACCTCGACGGCTCTCCCCTGCGTGAAGTCGCCTCGACCCGGATGCTGATATTGGCCGGTGGCCTCATCGCCGAAGGGCTGACCGTCCGCACTGCGGTACAGGCGGCCATCGTCCAGGTGCTCTCAGACGACAAAGACGTCGTCCGCGCCTTGGGCGAACTGGTCGACGCCATGCTGTCTCGGACGTGAACGCTTCGAATCAGGAAGGACCTGAACGGTTTCGGCTGCTCGCTACCTTCGTCGCCGGTCGGTCCGTTGGCATTGCCGAAGCATCGGGCGGCCACGCTGCCCACACGAACGGCCAGGTCATCTTCGTCTCAGCAGGTCGCACCTCGGCGGAGCACCGCCGCGAGGTGCTAGTACAGAGCGCACTCCTCGGCGCGGGAAGCCTCGATCAGCGGCTGGTGAAAGTCCTCAGGGGCCGTCCCGGGCTGGGGCGCCGCTACCTAGCCCTTGAAGGCCGCCGAGTGCTGACGGAGTTGGCCGGGAAGGTCCCTCTCGCAGCCTCGCTCGCTGCCAATATGGAGGCGGACACGGCAACCGCCGCCGAATCACTTGAAAGAGCCCACAGCCGAAAGGGAATCGCCGACCCTCCAGATTGGTTCGGCGTCATCAAGCCCTCTCGGTTACTCATACGAACAACTGGACCGGGCACGCCCGCAAGCGATGACGATCTGCGCTTGAACTTTGATCCCTTCGACCTGAACGGCGAAGACGAGGACGAGGACGAGCAATCCGAAAAGAGCACAATCCTCAAACTGTTTGAAACTCCCATTCCCGCCTCACAGGTCTTGTCGAACTTCTTGCGAAAACTGTTGGAGTTCCTCAGGTGCACCCGGGGACGGCGCTGCGGGCGCAGAGTTACGGGTGGGCTCCGATACGCCGGGCACAGCAAGTCGGAACCGACGTGCGACCGTTGCCTGTCCGGATCCGGTTCACCGACAATGACAAGCCCGGCGCCACCCTTGGCGTGGGCGGTGCCCACTACCCCGAGTGGGACGTATACAACGAACGGTATCGACCGCAATGGTGCCGGGTCATCGACTATCCCATGATCGCCGCGGCTGATACCGGACACGCCGCCCTCGCCCCGCGGGACGACGTGCTTTGCCGACGCCTGTCCCGTGTCAGCCTGGGCCCCAAACGACTTCGCGGACAACCCGATGGCGACGACGTCGACATCGAGGCCGTCATAGATCTCTGCGTCGACTTGCGCTCCGGTTACTCACCGCTAGAGCACGTCTATTTGCAGACGCCGCAAACTCGCGCGCAACCTCGGCGTTCTGATCCTGCTGGACGTCTCGGGATCCGGCACCGACACCGACCCGGATGGACTGGCAGTACACGACCACCAGCGTCGGGCAGCCGCCACGCTCGCCGCCACTCTCGAAGAGCTCGGTGACCGCGTCGCGGTCTATGCGTTCCGGTCCCAGGGCCGACATGCCGTCCATCTGCCTGCGATCAAGATTCGAGCAACGCCTAGGTGCCGACCGAGCGAGCCCGACTCAATCAGACCCGACCAGCATGCTTCACCCGCCTCGGTGCTGGCATCCGTGGAGCAGGCGAAATCCTCAAGAAGGAAGCCGGGACTCCGAATCGGCTGCTCGTCGTGCTCTCGGATGGATTCCCGTATGACGATGGCTATGAAGGCCGTTACGCCGAAGCCGACACCAGGAAAGCCCTCGAAGAACTCCGCACGGACGGCGTTGCATGTCTGTGTCTTTCCATCGGCACCGCAACTGGAGCAGGTGCGCCCAAAAGCGCTTTCGGCTCAGCCAGTTTCGCGAGCGCCGCGACGCTAGCCGACTTAAGCCCGCAGATGGATGAACTGTTCCTTTCGTCCCTCCGCGAACTCTCCGCACCGAAACCACGATGAGATAGAGATCCATCCGTCGCGCCGAAATCATCCTTGCCGATTCGTCGCCGCGCCACGAACTACCACGCTGACCACTCGGCGCTACCTCCGCCTACGACGTCTCAGCGTCATGGGCGCCAAGCGCCTGGTAAACAGTCGCGCGACTCACTCCGAGAGTCGAGGCGATTGTGCCCGCCGACTCGCCGCTGTCGTGCATGCGACGGGCTAGGGCTGCCTTCTCATCGGTGAGTGCCTTGGGACGACCGATGGACTGCCCGCGTGCACGCCGAGCGTCCCGCGATGCCGTGCGGCGTTCCTTACCAAGTTCGAGTTCAAGCTCTAGACGTTGAACCGGAATTCGACCACGTCACCATCGGCTGCAGTGATTCCTCTCGCCAGTGGCTCAGTGTTCGACCCACTGTGCACGGGACGGGCCAGGTTCGAATGCTTCGCCAAAGTACTGCGCCTCGCGGGCGACTTTCCCATCCTCGAACTCCATGATGCTCACGACGTAAAACGGCTCCGCGTCGTAGGTGAGGACGAGTTCGCTGATCCAGAGGTCGCCGCCACCGAGCACGCGTCGCACAGTGAATCGCTTCATATTCGGCTGCGCTTCGCGCGACGCCTGAATGTTGTGCCGACCACGGATGCGCTCGCCCGATTGCGGATATTCGAGCACTGCGTCGTCTCGATAAATCCGATGCTCGGTCTCGAAGTCATTGGCGTCTGATGCCGCCCAGTGTTGCCGTAGCGCGTCCCGCATGTCGTCGTCATGCATGTTGCATTCGCTCTCTAGGGGAATTCACCAACGACCAATCATCGCATCTTGTACTACTTCTTCGGTTGGCCAGACGTTGCTTGAAACCGGAACTCGACCACATCGCCGTCGGACATCACGTAGTCCTTGCCTTCCATGCGGACCTTGCCCGCGGCCTTGGCGGCGGCCATCGAACCCGCGGCGACCAGGTCGTCGTAGGAGACGATCTCGGCCTTGATGAAGCCCTTCTCGAAATCGGTGTGGATGACCCCGGCGGCCTTCGGCGCGGTGTCGCCTTGATGAATCGTCCACGCCCGGGACTCCTTGGGGCCCGCGGTCAGGAACGTCTGCAGCCGCAACGTGTGAAAGCCGGCTCGGGCCAGCGCGTCGAGCCCGCGCTCGGTCTGCCCGATCGACTCCAGGAGCTCGGCGGCCGACTCGTCGTCGAGCTCCTGCAGTTCGGCTTCGATCTTCGCGTCGAGGAAGACCGCGTCGGCCGGGGCGACCATCTCGCGGAGCGCGGCGACCCGATCGGTGTCGGTCAGCACCGCCTCGTCGGCATTGAATACATAGAGGAAGGGCTTCGTCGTCAACAGGTTCAGCTCACGCAGCAACGCCGCGTCGACCGACTTGCCCGCCGCGAACAGCGTCGTGCCGCCGTCGAGGATCTGCTGGGCGGCCAGCGCCGCGTCATGGGCGGCACGCCGGTCCTTGTGGGTACGGGCTTCCTTCTCCAGCCGCGGCACGGCCCGCTCCAATGTTTGCAGGTCGGCCAGAATGAGCTCGGTTTCGATCACCTCGATGTCGGATTTCGGATCCACCCGCCCATCGACGTGCGCCACGTCGTCGTCGGTGAAGACGCGCACCACCTGACAGATCGCATCGCTCTCGCGGATGTTCGCCAGGAACTTATTGCCAAGGCCCGCGCCCTCGGACGCGCCCTTCACGATGCCTGCGATGTCGACGAACGTCACCGGTGCATACACGATCTTTTCGGATTCAAACATCGTCGCGAGCTCGTCGAGCCGTGGGTCCGGCAGCGGAACCACACCCTCATTCGGCTCAATCGTCGCGAAAGGGTAGTTGGCCGCCAGCACGTTGTTGCGTGTCAGCGCGTTGAATAGTGTTGACTTCCCCACATTCGGCAGGCCAACAATTCCCAGGTTCAGGCTCACAGGGTCAAAAGTCTAGGAGACACCCCAAACGACGCCAGCGTGCGCTGGCAGCCACTTTCAGCGAGAGCCGGTACGGTCATCTTGTGCCAGCACAGCGCGCGAGGTCTGCAGTAGCGGCCGAGCATCGCTCGATGATCCCCACCGTGCCGGGTGTGCCGTCGTGGGGCGCTGTGCTGATTGCGATCACTTTCGCCGCCGTCGGCTTCGCGTTTGACGCGGGTTCGGGCGGCAAGGAACTGACGACGGCCTTTGCTGCGGCGTACATCGTCGGATGTGTCGCCGCGGTTGTGCTCGTGCGTCAGTCCGGTGTGTTCACCGCGGTCATTCAACCGCCGCTGATCCTCTTCATCACCGTGCCGGGCGCCTATTTCCTCTTTCACGGCGGCACCGTGGACGGTTTCAAGGAAATACTGATCAACTGCGGCTATCCCTTGATCGAGCGCTTCCCGCTGATGTTCTTCACCTCGGCCATCGTGCTGTTGATCGGCATGCTCCGCTGGTATCAGGGCATGTCCAGGCGGCGGGCCGCGCCGGCGGAAACCGCAGAAGCTGCAGCACCAGAAAGCCGGTTGTCCGCCGTCACAGCCAAGATCGCGGCGCTCTTGACGCGCGATTCCGACGAGGACGACGCCGACGAGGTGCCTGCGCCGCGACGCGGCAGGCAGCATTCGATCGACCGCGGAGCCAAAGCGGCAGGCAAGACGGCTGCCGGCACAGCGCGAGGGGCTCGAACCCGCAACGGACGGCCGGTCAAGCGTGCGGCGCCGTCACGCTCGCGTCACACGCGCCCGCCGGAGACCGAGATCATCGAGCCCGTCGCCGAGCGTCCCCGTCGGCCCCGCCCCACCAAGCGCACGGCCGACCCGACCGTTCCACCCGCGGAGCCCCGTCGTCGGCCCAGGACCCCCACGGCTCGCGAAGCGCGCAAGCAACCGCCGCCGAGTGAGCGCAGATCCTCCCACCCGCGCCCCGATCGGCACAGCCGGTTCGACGGCTTCGAGCCATTCGAACCGCGCGCCAGCGAGGGCACCAACGGGTCGGGAGCGCGCAACGGCAGCCACCACCCGATTTCCCGGGTGCGCTATCGCGGTGGAGACGACGCCGATCAGCATCCGCAGTACCGGGCCAGGCCCCGCGCCGCCAGGCATCAGGCCGACGCCTGGGAGTACGACGTCTAACCGGCCCTAGCGGCGGGCCGGGCGGATCTCGCGGGGCAACGCGAAGACCAGAGTCTCGTTGGCGGTCGTGACCGGCTGAACCATGTCGTAGCCGTATTCGGCCAGCCGCTCCAGCACACCGCGGACCAGTACCTCGGGGACCGACGCGCCGGACGTGACGCCGACGGTGGTGACGCCGTCCAGCCAGCCCGGCTCGATATCGCCGGCGTAGTCGACGAGATAAGCGGCGTCGGAGCCGGCGTTCAGCGCGACTTCGACCAGCCGCACCGAGTTCGACGAATTGCGCGAACCGACGACGATCACCAGCTGGCATTCGGGCGCCATCGCCTTGACCGCGACCTGGCGGTTCTGGGTGGCGTAGCAGATGTCATCGCTCGGCGGATCCTGCAGCGTCGGAAAGCGCTCCCGCAGCCGCCGCACGGTCTCCATCGTCTCGTCGACGCTCAACGTCGTCTGCGACAGCCAGATCACCTTGTTCAAATCGCGGACCGTGACGTCGTCGACGGCGTCCGGGCCGTCGACGAGCTGCACGTGGTCGGGCGCCTCGCCGGCGGTGCCGACGACCTCCTCGTGGCCTTCGTGACCGATCAGCAGGATGTCGAAGTCGTCGCGGGCGAACCGCTTCGCCTCGTTGTGCACCTTGGTGACCAGCGGGCAGGTCGCGTCGATGACCTGTAGCTTCCGCTCCGCAGCAGTCGTGTGGACGGTGGGGGCGACGCCGTGGGCGGAAAACACCACGATCGCGCCTTCTGGCACCTCGTCCGTCTCGTCGACGAACACCGCGCCTGCCTTGGCCAGGGTGTCCACCACGTGCCGGTTGTGCACGATCTCATGGCGCACATACACCGGCGCACCGTGCTTCTCCAGCGCCCGTTCGACGGTTTCCACCGCGCGGTCCACGCCTGCGCAGTACCCGCGTGGTTCGGCCAACAGCACCCGCTTACCGGCCACGCCGTTCGACGCCGAGCTCGAGGCACCCGGAATCCCCATGTTGATAGTCGGCGGCATGGTTCCCAGGGTACTGACCCGCACTGCACCGAGGCCAGCCGTAGGCTGTGGCGCATGGCTACTGCACCGTATGGGGTCCGTCTGCTGGTAGGAGCAGCGGTAACCGCGATCGAGGAAACACGGAAGCTTCCGCAGACCATCCTCACGTATCCGATGACCGTCGTCAGCCAGCTCGCACACCTCGTGATGAAGATGCAGCAGGACGTGGCCGATCTGGTCAACAGGGGTGACGAGACGCTCGAAAACCTGTTTCCGCCGAAGGACGAGCAGCCCGAGTGGGCGACGTTCGACGAGGACCTGACCGACGAGGTGTCCGAGCCCCCAGAACACGATGGTGAGCGGCTCACCGAGGGCCGGTTCGCGCTGTTCACCGACGGCGAGCCGGAACCGTCGACCGACGACGTCGCGACAGTGACGACCGCACTACCCGAGGTCGTCGCGCGGCTGGACTACGAGACGCTGACGCTGGCCCAGCTGCGGGCCCGGATGTCGTCGCTTCGTGTCGGCGACCTCGAGGCGCTGCTGGCCTACGAGGACGCCACTAAGTCGCGCGCGCCGTTCCAGACCCTGCTGGCCAACAGGATCACCCGCGCGAACGCCAAGTGAGCGCCGCCGAGCAAGGCAAGTCCGCGGACAATCCCTATCCCGTCCGCAGCGTCGCGATGATGGTCAAGGACTGGGTCGAAAGGCTCGGCACGGTCTGGGTCGAGGGCCAGGTCGCCCAACTTTCGCTGCGGCCCAACACGAGTACGGCGTTCATCACGTTGCGCGATCCGGCCGCCGATATGTCACTGTCGGTGACCTGCCCACGCGACCTGGTGATGAATGCCCCCGTCAAGCTCACCGAGGGTACGCAGGTGATCATGCTGGGCCGGCCGAATTTCTTCGTCGGCCGCGGGACATTCTCGTTGCGGGTCAACCAGATTCGCGCGGTCGGCGTCGGCGAACTGCTGGCCCGGATCGACCGGTTGCGGAAGTTGCTCGCCGCCGAGGGCCTGTTCGATCCCCGACTGAAACGGCCAATTCCGTTTCTGCCCAACACCATCGGGCTCATCACCGGACGGGCCAGCGCCGCAGAGCGGGATGTCGTGTCGGTCGCCACGGGTCGGTGGCCCGCTGTTCGGTTCGCCGTCCGCAACACCGTGGTCCAGGGCCCGAACGCCGTTCCCCAAATCGTCGAGGCGCTGCGTGAACTCGACGCCGACCCCTCCGTCGACGTCATCGTCGTGGCCCGCGGCGGCGGAAGCGTCGAGGACCTGTTGCCGTTCTCCGACGAGACGCTGTGCCGCGCGATCTCGGCATGCACCACGCCGGTGGTCAGCGCTGTCGGGCACGAGCCGGACACCCCGTTGTGCGACCTGGTCGCCGATCTGCGGGCGGCCACCCCGACGGATGCGGCGAAACGGATCGTCCCTGACACCGCCGCCGAGCAGGCGCTGCTTGTCGACCTGCGCAGGCGCAGCGCGGGGGCACTGCGCAACTGGGTCCATCGCGAACAGCACGTCCTGAGCCAACTGCGCAGCAGGCCGGTGCTGGCCCAGCCGCTGGCCGCGCTGACCGCACGCGCCGATGAGGTCGACCGCGCAAGGACCGCCGGCAGGCGCGACATCTCGCGACTGGTGGCAGCCGAATCGGAGCGGGTCGGCCACCTGTCGGCGCGGCTGACCACACTGGGACCCGCGGCGACTCTGGCCCGCGGTTATGCGGTCGTGCAGACGCTGTCGACCGCGGGCGAACCCGCAGTGCTGCACAAGGTGGCCGACGCGCCAACGGGGACGCGGCTGCGGGTACGGGTGTCCGACGGCGCCGTCACGGCCGTCAGCGAGGGAATCCAATGAAGCCTATTAGTCAATGGGGGTACGAAGAAGCGCGCGACGAGCTGATCGAGGTCGTGCGTCAGCTCGAACAGGGCGGCTTGGACCTGGATGCATCGCTGAAACTCTGGGAACGGGGCGAAGAGCTGGCTAAATGCTGTGAGGAGCACTTAGCTGGAGCGCGTAAGCGAATCGAGGATGCGCTGGCCGCCCGCGACGACGAGAAAAGTTGACAACGCAAGCTTTTTTCGCCTTGGTACTCGAAACTGGAACACGTTTCATTTATGCTCGCCGCATGGGTGATTCAACGCTGACCACTGAACTCGGCTGCGTGCTCGTCACTGGGGGCTCCGGTTTCGTCGGTGCCAACCTGGTGGCGGAACTGCTCGAACGAGGCCACCAGGTGCGCTCCTTCGACCGCATGCCCTCCCCGCTGCCCGCACATCCGCGGCTAGAAGTTGTTCAAGGTGACATCTGCGACAAGAACACCGTCGCCGCCGCCGTCGAGGGCATCGACACCGTCTTCCACACTGCGGCGATCATCGACCTGATGGGTGGCGCGTCGGTCACCGACGAGTACCGCCAACGCAGCTTCGAGGTCAACGTGGGCGGCACCGAGAACCTGGTGGAGGCCGCTCAGGACGCACAGGTGAAGAGGTTCGTCTACACCGCATCCAACAGTGTGGTGATGGGCGGCAAGCGGATTTCCGGCGGAGACGAAACCCTGCCCTACACCGAGCGATTCAACGATCTCTACACCGAGACCAAGGTTATCGCTGAGCGATTCGTGTTGTCGCAGAACGGTGTTCGCGGCTTGCTGACCTGTTCGATCCGACCCAGCGGCATCTGGGGCCGCGGCGACCAGACCATGTTCCGCAAGCTCTTCGAGAGCGTTCTGGCCGGGCACGTCAAGGTGCTTGTCGGGAGCAAGCACGCCAAGCTTGACAACTCATACGTGCACAACCTGATTCACGGGTTCATCCTGGCCGGCCAGCATCTGGTGCCCGGCGGCACAGCGCCGGGACAGGCGTACTTCATCAATGACGGCGAGCCGATCAACATGTTCGACTTCTCCCGGCCGGTCGTCGAGGCGTGCGGCCAGCGCTGGCCACGGTTGCGCATCTCGGGAGCGTTCGTGCGCTTCGTGATGACGGTGTGGCAGTGGTTGCACTTCCGGTTCGGTCTGGCCAAGCCACCGTTCGAGCCGCTCGCGGTCGAACGGCTCTACCTCGACAACTACTTCTCCATCGCCAAAGCGCAACGCGACCTGGGCTACCGGCCGCGCTTCAGCACCGACGAGGCCATGCGCGAATGCCTGCCGTACTACACGGATCTGTTCGAGCAGATGAAAGCGCCGTCAACCGACGTAGCGCCGGTCAGGCCAGTCGCACCGGCACCCGCCGTCTGATCTCGCGCCTCAAGTGATCAGATGCACTGGGTGTCGCGTCACCGCCTCGATCCTGGCGCCCGCGCGGTGAAGCAGGTCCGTCCCCAATGAGATCAGCGCTCTAGCCGCGGCGATCTCTTCGCCGATCATCGGTTGGCTGGTGTCCTTCGGGTTGCGGAAGGCGTCACCGATCGCGGTCATGGTCTCGCCATCGCCGAGTCGGGCGCGGATCGTCGCATGCGTGTGCGTCGCGTCCTCGTCGAACTCGATGTCGAGGTGCCAAGACTCGTCCAGAAAATCGTCGTGCATGGGCGTCACCTTTCCGCCTAACAGCGTGCGCTGTTCGCGGCGCTTCCGCGGGGGATTCGCAAGCTTGCTCTAGCGGTCGCCCTCGGCGGCGAAGCGGGCAAGAAGGTGACGCAGCACGGCGACGCTCATCGACTGCGTGGCTCTCGACACCGCACGCAGTACGCGATGCACCGCCCAACTGGGGGTCGACGGGGGCACGATGAAGAGCACGGCATCACGCGAATGCGTCCCGACCAGGTAGATCGTGTCCGCGGCGACCAGCGTGTACGGGTCGACGGAGATCACCGTCGACCCGCGAATGATCCGAGACGGTGCGTCCGGCCAACTGCTCGGGTCGTAGACGACGCGCTTCACCGGGCCGATGGTGAGGCTGATTACGGCGATCAGGTCGGGCAGCTCGATTCTCAACGAGGTGCTGTTGGGCCACCAGGCACCGTCCACCGCGCCCGCGACCGTCGTCGCACGTTCGCACAATGCCAACCGCGAGGCATTCGAAGTATGGGAAGGGAGTTGCACCATCAGCGGTGCTCCCGTCAGCTAGCCGAGCAATCGCAGACGGTAACCAGCGAGCCGGACACGCGACGAACCCACGACTTCATGACGATAGCAGCGACGTATCTATCGGCAGTTCAGTAAGTTTTTACTGGCAGGCCGCTGAAGCGCCCCATGGTTGATCGCCACCGCAATATGGTCAAGTCGCACAACTAATTCGGTCGGGACGGAAAGAGGAGGAGCACGGCCATGCCTGACGGTAAGCCGAATATCCTAGTCATCTGGGGCGACGACATCGGGATCAGCAATCTCAGTTGTTATAGCGATGGCTTGATGGGCTATCGCACGCCGAACATCGACCGCATCGCCAACGAGGGCATGCGTTTCACCGACTCCTATGGCGAGCAAAGCTGTACGGCGGGTCGCGCGGCATTCATCAGCGGGCAAAGCGTTTACCGCACCGGTATGAGCAAGGTCGGTGTACCCGGCGCGGACGTCGGCTGGGCCGCAGAAGATCCGACCATCGCCGAGCTGCTCAAGCCGCTTGGGTACGCCACCGGCCAGTTCGGCAAGAACCACTTCGGCGACAAGAACAAGCACCTGCCGACCGTGCACGGCTTCGACGAGTTCTACGGCAACCTCTATCACCTCAACGCCGAAGAAGAGCCCGAGCAGTTCGACTACCCCCACGCAGACCAGTTCCCCAAGCTCCACGATTTCGCCCTTCCCCGCGGTGTGCTGAAGTGCAAGGCCACCGACAAGGTGTCCTCCGAACCCGACGACCCGAAGTTCGGCCCGGTCGGCAAGCAGGTCATCGAGGACACCGGGCCGCTGGACACGAAGCGGATGGAGACCATCGACGACGACACCACTGCTGCGTGCGTCGACCACATCAAGCGGCAGCACGAGGCGGGCACGCCGTTCTTCGTGTGGATGAACACCACGCACATGCACCTCTACACCCACACGAAGCCAGAGAGCCGCGGGCAGGCCGGGTTATGGCAGTCGGGCTACCACGACTCGATGATCGACCACGACCGCAACGTCGGTCAGTTGTTGGACTGCCTGGACGAACTCGGCATCGCCGAGGACACCATCGTCGTGTACAGCACCGACAACGGGCCGCACCGCAACAGCTGGCCGGACGCGGGCACCACGCCCTTCCGCAGCGAGAAGGACACCAACTGGGAAGGCGCCTTCCGGGTGCCTGAGATGATCCGCTGGCCCGGGAAGATCGAAGCGGGCACGGTGTCCAACGACATCATCCAGCACCACGACTGGCTGCCGACGTTCCTGGCCGCCGCCGGTGAACCCGACATCATCGAAAAGCTGAAGAAGGGCCATAAAGCGGGCGCCGACGGAAACACCGAATACAAGGTGCACATCGACGGCTTCAACCTGCTGCCCTACTTGACCGGCGAGGTCGAGACCAGCCCGCGACGCGGTTTCTTCTACTTCTCCGACGACGGCGATCTGGTCGCCATGCGGTTCGAGAATTGGAAGGCCGTGTTCATGGAGCAGCGCTGCCAGGGCACGCTGCGGATCTGGGCGGAGCCCTTCACCACACTCCGCGTCCCGCTGTTGTACAACCTGCGCACCGACCCCTACGAATACGCCAACATCACGTCGAACACGTACTACGACTGGTTGTTGCACCACGACTACTTCATCTTCTACATGACGGCGATGGCGACGATGTTCCTCGAGACCTTCAAGGAGTTCCCGCCGCGGCACGAGCCGGCCAGCTTCAGCGTCGACCAGGCCGTCGAAAAGCTCCATAAATTCCTAGCGAAGGACTGACTCATGCCTGAATCCAAACCGAACATTCTCGTCATTTGGGGCGACGACATCGGCATCTCGAATCTGAGCTGCTACAGCCGCGGAATGATGGGCTATTTCACGCCCAACATCGACCGGATCGCCGACGAGGGAATGCTTTTCACCGATTCCTACGGCGAACAGAGTTGCACCGCGGGCCGGTCGTCGTTCATCACCGGCCAGAGCGTCTACCGCACCGGCATGAGCAAGGTCGGCATGCCGGGGGTCGACGTCGGTCTGCAAAAGGAAGATCCGACGATCGCCGAACTGCTCAAGCCGATGGGGTACGCCACCGGACAGTTCGGCAAGAACCACCTCGGCGACCTGAACAAGTTCTTGCCGACCGCGCATGGCTTCGACGAGTTCTTCGGCAACCTGTATCACCTCAACGCGGAAGAAGAACCTGAACACGAGGACTATCCGACTGCCGAGGAGGCGCCGCTGCTGCGCAAGGCGCTCCTCCCCCGCGGCGTCATCCATTCATGGGCGACCGACACGGATTCCGGTGAGGTAGACGACCGATACGGCCCAGTCGGCAAGCAACGCATCGAGGACACCGGACCGCTCACCAAGAAGCGGATGGAGACCATCGACGACGAAACCACCACCGCCTGCATCGACTTCATCCGGCGACAACACGAAGCCGACACCCCGTTCTTCGTGTGGATGAACATGACGCACATGCATTTCCGGACACATACCAAGCCGGAGAGTCTCGGTCAGTCGGGTCGTTGGCAGTCGCCGTACCACGACACGATGATCGACCACGACCGTAACGTCGGACAGCTGCTCGATCTGGTCGACGAACTCGGCATCGCCGAGGACACCATCGTCATCTACTCGACGGACAACGGTCCGCATGCCAACAGCTGGCCCGACGGCGCGACGACACCCTTCCGCAGTGAGAAGGCCACCAACTGGGAAGGCGCGTTCCGGATCCCGGAGATGATCCGCTGGACTGGAAAGATCAAGCCCCGGTCGGTGTCCAACGAGATTGTGCAGCATCATGATTGGCTACCGACGTTCCTGGCAGCCGCCGGTGATCCAGACATCGTGGATAAGCTCAAGGCGGGCCATAAAGCCGGCGACATGAAGTACAAGGTGCACATCGACGGCTACAACCTCCTGCCGTATCTCACGGGCGAGGTCGACAAGAGCCCGCGCCGCGGAATGATCTACTTCTCCGACGACGGCGACGTGCTCGGCATCCGGGCCGAGAACTGGAAAGTCGTGTTCATGGAGCAGCGCTGCCCCGGCACGCTGCAGGTGTGGTTCGAGCCGTTCACGAAACTGCGTGCGCCGAAATTGTTCAACCTGCGGACCGATCCCTACGAGCACGCTGATGTCACATCGAACACCTACTGGGACTGGCTGATTGATCGGCTCTACCTGATGTTCTACGGATCTGCGATCGTGAACCAGTTCCTGGAGACGTTCAAGGAGTTCCCCCCTCGTCAGGAACCCGCGTCGTTCACGATCAACAACGCGGTCGAGGAGCTCGAGAAGTTCCTCGCCAGCCGCGGCGGCTGAGCGTGGATGAGCTCAGCTCCTGGGCTGACGGGCCCACGAAGTCGGCGATCGTCGACTTCGTGGGCCGCGTCACCAGGGAAGGCGCGGATTTCGTTGCGCCGGAGGCGCGTGTCGCGGTCTTCGACAACGACGGCACGCTGTGGTGTGAGAAGCCGATGTACATCCAACTCGACTTCATCGTCCGCAGGCTCAGCGAGAAAGCGGCGGCAGACCCGACGCTCGCCGACCAGCAGCCGTACAAGGCAGCGGCAAGCGGCGACCTCGACTGGTTCGGCGGTGCGATCACCAAGCACTACCAGGGCGACGACTCAGACTTGAAAGTTCTTGCCGGCGCGGTCATGTCACTGCATGAGTCGATGACCGTCGAAGACCACGCCGCGCTCATCGGGAAGTTCTTCGCCGAAGCGACGCATCCCACGCTCAAGCGGCCCTACCAGAAATGCATCTACCCGGCGATGGTGGAGCTACTGCGCTATCTCGAGGAGCACGACTTCACGTGCTACATCGTCTCCGGCGGCGGCCGCGACTTCATGCGACCCGTCACCGGGACCGTCTACGGCATCCCGCCCGAGCGCGTCGTCGGTAGTTCACAGGGCCTGAAGTTCGACGGCGGGGACGGCCACGGCAACCTGCTCATCCAGCCCGCGCTCGACGTCTTCGACGATGGTCCCGAGAAGCCGGTCCGCATCTGGAACCGCATCGGGCGGCGCCCCATCCTCTCCGCGGGCAACTCCAACGGCGATGACGAGATGCTGATGTACTCGGGACAACCGGGAGCGGCTGCCCTGAGGCTGCTTGTGCTCCACGACGACGCCGAGCGCGAATTCGATTACACCGCAGGTGCCGAACGTGCCTTGGAGCATGCCGAGACATTCGGCTGGACCGTCGTCAGCATGAAGAACGATTGGACGACCGTCTTCAGTGACTGACCAAGGTTCGCCCAAACCCACGTTTGGGCGAGAAAGTGCGAGTAAAAGTCGCCAAAACGTCGATTTCGGCGACGATCTCGTCCGCATTCCGTCGCAGACCACCGTGCTGGGATCCGATCGGCACTACCCCGAGGAGGGACCTGCGCGACCCGTCGGCATCGACGAATTCTCGATCATGCCCTGTCAGGTGACCAACACGCAGTTCGCCGAATTCGTCGACGCCACAGGGTATGTCACGGTGGCGGAGCGACCCCTCGACCCCGCCGACTACCCCGACGCACCGCCCGAGAACCTGCAGCCGGGATCGATGGTGTTTCACCGCACGCCCGGCCCTGTCGACCTGCGCCATCTGAGCCAGTGGTGGGCGTGGACGCCAGGCGCGTCATGGCGGCATCCGGTGGGGCCACACTCGTCGATCCACAAGCGCACCGACCATCCCGTGGTGCACGTCGCGTACGAAGACGCCGAAGCGTATGCATCGTGGGCGGGTCTGGCGCTGCCGACCGAGGCCGAGTGGGAGGCCGCAGCCCGCGGCGGCCTCAGCGCCGCCGCATACACCTGGGGCGATGAGCCGGAGACGGAAGGCCGGCGGCTGGCCAACTATTGGCACGGCGACTTCCCGTGGCGACCGGACCCCGGATACGGCCGCACCACCCCCGTCGGCAGCTTTCCGCCCAACGAGTACGGCCTGTTCGACATGGCGGGCAACGTCTGGGAGTGGACCACCGACTGGTACGGAGACACACGGGAAGGTGATCCCTGTTGTGAGGCAGCCAGTTACGACCCGCAACAGCCGCAGTTCCGAGTGCCGCGGAAGGTCATCAAGGGCGGCTCGTTCCTCTGCGCGGACAACTACTGCCTGCGGTACCGGCCCGCTGCCCGTCGCCCGCAGATGGTCGACACGGGCATGAGCCACATCGGATTTCGCTGCATAACGCGCACACAACCTGTGAAGATGTGATCGTGTACGACAGCGGAGTCCATTACGCGCGCAACGGCTCGGTGCGACTCGCCTACCGGGTCCTCGGCGACGGAGACACTACGCTGGTCTGGATCCCTGGCTGGATCAGCAATGTCGATCTGTGGGACGACCCGTCACTGCCGTTCGTGTCGTTCGTCGAAGGGCTCGCCGGTGCGACACGGCTCGTCATGTGGGACAAGCGCGGCACCGGACTGTCCGATCCGGTGACTCACGTGCCGCCGCTCGACGAGCGGATGGACGACCTGCAGGCAGTGATGGATGCGGTCGGGATTGACTCGGCGCCACTGTTTGGCGTCTCCGAGGGGGGCCCGATGAGTATCTTGTTCGCCGCGACCTATCCAGAGCGCGTGCAGTCCCTCGCCCTGTACGGCACCATGGCGCGCTTCACCCCGGAGTTGCCGGACCATCCATGGGGTTGGGCCGACGATCAGGCACGATCGATCATCGAGGAGATTGAAACGCACTGGGGTGAAGGTGCGCTTGCCGATCTGTTCTTCGGCCCGATCGCCGACGTTCCGGGCTTCAGAGAGATGTACGGGCGCATCCAGCGTGCTGGGGCCAGCCCAACGATGTGCCTCATGCTGTGGCAGGCGCTGCTGGAGTGTGATGTGAGTGGCGTGCTGAGCGCCGTTCACACGCCGACCCTTGTCCTGGGCAGAGCCGGAGACGAGGTGGCACCTATCGACGGTGCAAGGGCGATGGCGGCCGCCATGCCGAACGCACAGTTTCAGCAGCTTACGCCGGGTCCACACGCGCTCTTGGACGATGAGCTCATGGGGGCTGTGGTGAACTTTGCGCGCGGCACGCCCGTCGAAGACACGGGTGAGCGCGTTCTCTCCACCGTGTTGTTCACCGACATTGTCAGTTCCACCGAGCAACTCGTCGCACAGGGCGATGCGCAGTGGCGTCATCAGCTCGATTCGCACGACAAGCTGGTGGAGTGGCTGCTGGAGAAGTACGGCGGCCGTCGCGTCAAGCACACCGGAGACGGCGTGTTCGCGCTTTTCGATGGCCCGACCAGGGCGGCGCGCTGCGGTCTGGACCTGGTGCCCGCACTCGCCGCCAGGGGTATCCGTATGCGGGTCGGGGTGCACACGGGTGAATGTGAGCGGCGTGGCGACGAGTGGAGCGGGCTGGCCGTCCATGTCGGCGCCCGCATCGGTGCGATGGCCGGTGCCGATGAAGTGCTCGCCAGCCGAACCGTCCGCGACCTGTCGGCGGGATCGGGCCTGCGCTTCGACAGTCTCGGCGCGCAACACCTCAAGGGGATCGCCGAGGACGTCGAAGTGTTCCGGGTGTCGACAACGCCCGTGCGCTCTTGACCGATCTGTATAGCGCCGGGCGCGTAGCCTCGATTTCGACGAGGGCGGCTACTGGGCAGCCCTGGGGTAGATCTCGGCAGTAGGACTTCCGATGAGTTCTTGGTCTGAACCCAGGTTCATTCATCTCGCTCGACGGCAGAGCCGATTATGAGGCTTCGGCTGCCTTCTTGATCGCCGCCAGCGTGGCGGGGATACCAGTCCTCGCCGCATCGTGGCGTCCCTCGATCTGGGCATCGGCGTCGGCACCGTAGCGCTCGTGGAATCCGGCGATCCCCGCGGGCAGGAACTCCCACGACTCGGTCAGCCGGCTGCCACCGTTCTCAGGCTCGAAGGTGTATCCCCAACGCACCCAGCCGTTGTTGACCTCCCACGCGAATTCCCTACCGGGGGCGGCGGCCACCACCTGACTTCGTGTTTCCCAGGTCCGCTCGGGGGTTTCGTTGCGGCCGGTGAACCAGGCGCCGACCCGCGGGGCGGCCCCGTCGTCCCACCAGCAGGCTCGGCAGATCGGGCTCCACTCGCCCATCCTGGTCACGTCCGACACCAAGGCGTAGAGCTCGTCAGGTGTCGCCGACACTGAAATCGACTCAGACAACTTCAACTCGGTCACGAGTCGAGTCTGCCACCGCGCGACTATTGCGCTTTCGGCGCGTGAGTGTGAGGTTAGAACGCGTTCCATCGCCGTCGAAAGGCCAACCGGATGAGCAACAGTAGCGAGCGGATCGCCGTCGTCATCGGCGGGGCGTCCGGGATCGGTTGGGCGACCTCGCGTGCCCTGGCCGCCGACGGGTGCCGCGTGACGGTTGCGGACCGCAACGGCGACGGCGCGCGCGCCAGAGCCGCCGAACTCGGTCAGCCGCACGCCGCGGCGGACGTCGACGTCACCGACGAGTCCTCGGTGTCACGCCTATTCGAGCAGATCGGCCCGCTCGATGTCGTCGTCAACTGTGCGGGTTTCGGCAGCCTCGGACTCATCACCGATCTCGCGGTCGACGAGTTCCGCTCCGTCGTCGACGTCTGCCTCACCGGGTCGTTCATCGTCGCCAAGTACGCGGGCCAGAAGCTGCGCGAGGGCGGGTCGCTGGTGTCGATCAGCTCGCTGAACGGGCGGCAGGCGGCCGTCGGCATGAGCGCGTACTGCTCCGCGAAAGCAGGCCTGTCGATGCTGACCCAGGTCGCCGCACTGGAGATGGGGCCGCGGGGCATTCGCGTCAATGCGGTCTCCCCCGGCTTCGTCGACACGCCCCTCACCGAAGGGTCTTATCTCGTGCCCGGCCTCGTCGAGGACTATCTCGAGAACACCGCGCTCGGCCGTGCCGGAAAGCCCGAGGAGGTCGCCGACGCAGTCGTCTTTCTGTGCTCGCCGAAGTCGTCGTGGCTGACCGGCGAAGTGCTCGACCTCAACGGCGGAGCCCACCTCAAGCGCTACCCCGATGTGTTGGGGCACGTGATGAAACTGGCGGAGGCGTAGTGACTTTCAGCGGCAAGCAGGCCATCGTGACCGGTGCGGGATCCGGGATCGGTGCGGCGTTGTGCCGGGCCCTCGCCGGCGCCGGTGCCGATGTGGTGTGCACCGACGTCGACGGCGAGGCCGCGCAGCGCACCGCGTCGGCGCTCGGCGCTCGCGCGCGGGCCGCCAGGCTCGACGTCACCGACGCCGCGGCCGTGCAGTCGACGGTCGACGACGTGGTGGCCCGCACCGGCCGCCTCGACCTGATGTTCAACAACGCCGGCATCGTCTGGGGCGGCGAAACCGAACTGCTGACCCTCGACCAGTGGAACGCGATCATCGACGTGAACATCCGCGGGGTCGTGCACGGCGTGGCGGCGGCGTACCCGCAGATGGTGACGCAGGGCCACGGCCACATCGTCAACACCGCATCGATGGCCGGGCTGACCGCGGCCGGGCAGATCACCAGCTACGTGATGACCAAGCACGCCATCGTCGGGCTGTCGCTGGCGTTGCGTTCTGAGGCCGCCGCGCACGGTGTCGGCGTGCTCGCCGTCTGCCCGTCTGCCATCGAGACCCCTCTCCTCGACAAGGGCGCGGTCGGCGGATTCGACGGCCGCAACTACTTCCTGCAGGGCGCGGGTGCGAAGACCGCCTACCCCGCCGACCGTCTGGCGCAGGACACGCTGAAGGCCGTCGAACGGAACAAGGCACTGCTGGTCAGACCGCGCAGCGCCCACGCCCAATGGCTGTTCGCGCGGCTGGCGCCTGGGCTGATGCAGCGCGCGTCGATTCGGTTCATCGCAAGCCAGCGATCCCACCAGGCGCAGGCGCGCTCGGACAAGCGCTGAGCAAATCGGGCTGCCGGCCGGCCAACCTGGCTACGGTAGGCCAGTGGCCGTAATGAATACCGAGTTCACGCTGACCCAGAAGCGTGCGCTGGCGGTCGCGACGGTCATCGCCATCCTGTTCGCCGCGTACTTCCTGCGGACGTACTTCATTCTCATCGTCGTCGCCGCGGTGGTCGCGTATCTGTTCAGCCCGTTGTACAACCGACTCAACAAACGAATGGGCACCGGCCTATCCGTCACGGTGACCCTGCTGGCGGTCTTCGCAAGCGTCATCATCCCGCTCGGCCTGATCGGGCTGCTGGCGGTCGTTCAGATCACCGAGATGGTGAAGAGCGTCGCCGGCTGGGTGGAGAGAACCGACCTGTCGACACTCGGCGACAAGACGCTTACGTTCGTGAACGAACTCCTTGGGCGGGTGCCGTTCACCCACGTCACGGTGACCCCGGAGATGATTCGCAAGGCGATGACGACTGTCGCGCAGAACGTCGGGCAGTGGCTGCTGCATGTTCTGCAGGGCGCCGCGGGCGGTCTCGTCGGCGGGATAACCGCGTTGATTCTCTTTCTGTACGTGTTCATCTCGCTGATGACCAATAAGGACGCGGTGCAGCGGCTGATCCGCCAGCTCAACCCGCTCGGCGAAGAAGTCACCGACCTCTACCTCGCCAAGATGGGCGCCATGGTGGGCGGCACTGTCAAAGGGCAGTTCATCATCGCCATCTGCCAAGGCGTCGCGGGAGCGGTCTCGATCTACATCGCCGGCTTCCACGAAGGCTTTTTCATATTCGCCGTGCTGCTGAGCGCCCTTTCCGTCATCCCGCTCGGCAGCGGCATCGTCACGATCCCGTTCGGCATCGGAATGATATTGTTCGGCAACGTCTTCGGCGGTGCGTTCGTCGTCTTGTTCCACGTCATCGCGGTGACGAACATCGACAACTTCCTCCGGCCGATACTGGTGCCGCGAGAGGCCCGCCTCGACTCGGCGCTGATGCTGCTGTCGGTGTTCGCCGGCATCGGAATGTTCGGCGCGTTCGGTATCGTCATCGGCCCGGTGCTGATGATCGTCATCGTCACGACGATCAGCGTCTACCTCGCGGTGTACAAGGGCGTTCCGATGCAGACACAGGACGACGACACAACACGGTCCAAGAACCGGGGTCGGCTCAAGAGGTTGGCACGCAGGGCCAGGCGCGCGGAGCCAGAGGCACCCAAGACCGATGCACCGGAACCGGACGCGGAAGCTAAACCAGCCTCTCCGTGAGGAATTCGACGACCCGCTTACGCGCCTCATAAGCGGGGTGGCCGTCGACCTCGCGCACCTCCAGAGTGAGCACAGAGTGGGCCATCTTGCCGAATCCGTGCTCGTTGCCCGGCTTCGAGTCGATCTCTATCACCTCGAACGCGTCGCCGAGGCGATCCTTGAGCGTCTTGAAGCGTGCTCCCGGCGACAGGCGGTCCTCGCTGAACCGCAGGCCCAGTGCGCACAGTCCCTCGTTGGCGGCCCGCTGTTCGACGACCTTCAACTCGGCTTCGGACAGACCCGGATCGCTACGCTGTTTGGCTGTCAGCCCCACCGGCAGCGACGGTTGGCTCAGCACCGGGGCCAGCACGCTGTCATCCACCGCGGCCGCCAGCGCGAAGCCGCCGCTCCAGCATTCGCCGATCACCCCGACTCCTTTGCCCGGCGTCTTCTCGTTGAGGTCCCGGGCCAGCGCGCGAAGGTAATGGGCGATTGGCCGGTCTGCATTCGTCGCGAACGCTGCGAATTCCTTTGCCACACAACCACGCAGCATCACCGGCACCGCGCCGGGCCTGACACTGGGCGCGCCCGGCGTGCCGTACAGCGACGGGCAGGCAACGGTGAATCCGTTGTCCACCAAATGATTTCCCAGGGCGAGCACGCCGGGATGTATGCCCGGCATCTCGGGGATCAGCACGACACCGGGTCCCTCACCCTTGCGATACACGTCGTAGGTGAATCCGGCCGCCGTGAACGGTGCGGCGGTCCATCCGGTCAGGTCGGCTTCGGGAGCCGCTTGGCCGGCGACATTGGGGTCCGGCGCCGTCATCGCGTCTCCGTCCTACTTCGCGGGCAGTGGCGGCCGCGTCTGCGTCGCCGCCGCCAGCGTACGGTACTCATCGGTACCACCGGCACCCCTGATCGCGATCTGCGCCGGTCCGGTCGGACCGCTCAGCCGCGTGGTCCATACCGGCTCCGCGCCGTCATCGCCCTCGTAGACCACCCACTGCACGCCGTCGACGTCCTGCGTACCGGTCGGCACCAGGTTGGAGTCGATGAAGCCGACCAGCTTCTCCTCGTCGGCGTTGCTCTGCGTCAACGCCAGATACATCCCGGTCGGCGTCAGGTAGCCGACGGTCGACAACACGGCGCGCGCCGGCTGCCCGGACGGGTCCGTCCTGCCGCCTTCGATGCCGGCGCGACTACCGGAATTGGACTTCCAGCCGTCGGGTAGCACGGGTAGCCGGATCGGGATTCGAAGCGCGTCGGCGTCGGCCTGCAACGCGGCCGGAGCGTCGTAGTCCGGCACCGGGCCGGCACCTGGGCCACCGGGGGCGAAGCTGCACATCCCGAGGATGCCTGCGAGCACGACACAGGCCACGACCAGCGGCGCAATGGACCAGAACATGTCGCGGCCGTCCTGCAGCAGCCGCGGCTTGGCGGCTGGAGGCGGCGGCGGGCCGGCGACATCGGGACCCGGAGCCGGTGACGGGCCGGCGACATCGGGACCCTGCGGCACGGGCTGCGGCTCTGGGGTCACAACCGCCAGTATCCCAGCTCCCACATGTTGAACAGCGAATGGGAGAATCTAGAGCCATGAGCCCAACGAGACGCGAAGCCCCAGACCGCAACCTGGCCCTCGAACTCGTGCGGGTGACCGAGGCGGGTGCGATGGCCGCAGGCCGGTGGGTCGGCAAAGGGGACAAGGAGGGCGGCGACGGTGCCGCCGTCGACGCGATTCGCGAGCTGGTCAACTCGGTCTCGATGCGCGGTGTGGTGGTCATCGGCGAGGGCGAGAAGGACCAGGCGCCGATGCTCTACAACGGCGAAGAGGTCGGCAACGGCGACGGCCCCGAGTGCGATTTCGCCGTCGATCCCGTCGACGGCACCACGCTGATGAGCAAGGGCATGCCGAACGCGATCTCGGTGCTGGCGGTGGCCGAGCGCGGCGCGATGTTCGACCCGTCGGCGGTGTTCTACATGGATAAGATCGCCGTCGGACCCGACGCCGCGGACGTCATCGACATCACCGCACCGATCGGCGAGAACATCGCGCGGGTCGCCAAGGTCCGCAATGCCACCGCCTCGGACATCACGGTCTGCATCCTCGACCGCCCCCGTCACAGGAAGCTGATCGCAGACGTCCGTGCGGCGAACGCCCGGATCCGGCTCATCACCGATGGCGATGTGGCGGGTGCGATTTCGACGTGCAGGCCCAACTCCGGCACCGACATACTGGCCGGCATCGGTGGCACCCCAGAAGGCATCATCGCCGCGGCGGCCATCAGGTGCATGGGCGGCGCGATACAGGCCAAGCTCGCGCCGACCGACGACGCCGAGCGTCAGAAGGCGCTCGACGCCGGCTACGACCTCGATCAGGTGCTCACCACGGAGGACCTGGTATCCGGTGAGAACGTGTTCTTCTGCGCCACCGGGGTCACCGACGGCGACCTCCTCAAGGGCGTCCAGTACTACGGCGGCGGCTGCACCACCCAGTCGATCGTGATGCGGTCGAAGTCCGGAACGGTGCGAATGGTCGAGGCGTACCACCGGCTTTCGAAGCTCAACGAATATTCGGCGGTCGACTTCACCGGTGACATCACCGCCAGGCACCCACTCCCGTAAGACAACGACAAGCGAGGGATCACCACACATGGCCGAGAGTGCCGTCGACACGAAAGCCGACCAGAGCTCCTACCGCATCGAGCACGACACCATGGGCGAGGTCCGCGTGCCGGTCGCAGCGCTGTGGCGCGCTCAGACCCAGCGGGCGGTGGAGAATTTCCCGATCTCGGGACGCGGCCTCGAGCGCACCCAGATCCGGGCGCTTGGTCTGCTCAAGGGTGCGTGCGCGCAGGTGAACAAGGACCTCGGGCTGCTCGCCCCGGAGAAGGCCGACGCAATCATCGCCGCCGCCGCGGAGATCGCCGACGGCCTGCACGATGACCAGTTCCCCATCGACGTGTTCCAAACCGGCTCTGGCACAAGCTCGAACATGAACACCAACGAGGTGATCGCCGGCATCGCTGCGCAAAACGGCGTCACGGTGCACCCCAACGACGACGTGAACATGTCGCAGTCGTCCAATGACACCTTCCCGACGGCGACGCACATCGCGGCCACGGAAGCAGCTGTGCGGCACCTGATTCCGGCTCTCGAGATCCTGCATGAGTCGCTGGCGTCCAAGGCGCGCCAGTGGCGCACGGTCGTGAAGTCCGGTCGCACGCACTTGATGGACGCGGTGCCGGTGACGCTGGGCCAGGAATTCAGCGGCTACGCCCGCCAGGTCGAGGCCGGTATCGAAAGGGTGAAGGCCACGCTGCCGCGGCTCGGCGAGCTGGCGATCGGCGGAACCGCGGTCGGCACCGGGCTCAACGCGCCCGACGACTTCGACGAGCGGGTGGTCGCCGTGCTGACCGAGCAAACAAGCCTGCCCGAATTGCGGGTCGCGGCCAATCATTTCGAAGCGCAGGCCGCGCGCGACGGGCTCGTCGAGGCGTCTGGCGCACTGCGCACCATCGCCGTGTCACTGACCAAGATCGCCAACGACATCCGGTGGATGGGCTCCGGCCCGCTGACCGGTCTCGGCGAGATTCAGCTACCGGACCTGCAGCCGGGCAGCTCGATCATGCCGGGCAAGGTCAACCCGGTGATCCCCGAGGCCGTGACACAGGTGGCGGCGCAGGTGATCGGCAATGACGCCGCGATCGCCTGGGGCGGAGGGAATGGCGCGTTCGAGCTCAACGTGTATATCCCGATGATGGCGCGCAACCTGCTCGAGTCGTTCAAGATCCTGACGAACTCCTCCAGGCTGTTCGCCGAGCGCTGCATCGACGGTCTGGTCGCCAATGAGGCGCACCTCCGTGAGCTGGCAGAGTCGTCGCCGTCGATCGTGACGCCGCTGAACTCGGCGATCGGCTACGAGGAGGCGGCCGCAGTCGCCAAGCAGGCACTGAAAGAGAAGAAGACGATCCGGCAGACCGTCATCGACCGCGGGCTCATCGGCGACAAGCTCTCCGAAGAGGAACTCGACAAGCGTCTCGACGTCTTGGCGATGGCCAAGGTCAAAGATGGTGACAGCTAGGCTGTTTCGCGCGCCGGCTCACGGGCACCGAGCCATCGGATGCCCGCCCACGTGGTCGCGCTGTGCACAACCAGGCTCAGCGTCACCGTCACGGCGACCACCTGCGTGATGAGCGGCGCCTGTTCGATCTCGCCGCGCTGGACCATCAGAAGGCCCAGCACCAGCGTTCCGATGCCGCGCGGGCCGAACCAGCCGATGAACAGCCGCTCGTGTGCTCGAAGATCGCTGCGAATGAGCGCGACCAGCACCGCGACGAGTCGGACCACGAACAGCGCGAGAATCGCGAAAACCACTACCCGCCAATCGGCGTCGCGCCATCCGACGATCACCGCGTAGCCGCCGAACATCGCGAACACCATGAGCTCCAGGAGTTGCCCGGCGGCATCGGATACCTGAGTCTCGGGCTTGGCTCCCGACCGCCGAGCGATGAACGCGAACGCCAGGCCGCCGGCGAAGGCGGCGACGAAACCGCTGCCGTGCAAGCGTTCTCCCGCTGCGAAGCACACGAGTGCGATCGCAAGAGTCGCCAATTGCGCCCACACCTCGCTCATCCACTCGCGGCGTCGTGACCCCGCCATGAGCCATCCACCCAGCGCCCCGATGGCGACGCCGACCACCACGGACACCACCTCGGTGCGGACCAGGAACAGCCCCCACCGTCCCAGATCGGGTTTGGTGCGGTCCGAAGCCAACGCGAGCGCCGCCAACATGGCAGCCAGCGCAAAGCCGTCGTAGAAGCCGCTTTCGGTGGACAGCGCGTGACGGATGCGTTCGGGGATGCGCTCGTCTTCGAGCAATGCATCGATCAGCGCGACCTCGGTCGGCGCGACGATCGCGGCCAGACACACCGCCTCCCACAGCGGCATGACGGGCAGAACCAGGAGTGCGGTCAACGTCCCGAGGCCGAGCGCCAGCGGAATTCCGATGACAAGCAGGCGGAACGTGACGCCTCGGCGGCGCACCACCCCACCGAGGTCGAGCTCGGCCGCCTGGGTGAACAGGATGACCGTCAGCGCCAATTGGGCGACGACGGTGAAGTTCGCGGTGTCGGTGGCACCGTCGATGAGCTTGAGCCCGTACGGCCCCAACACGATTCCGAACAGCACGAAGATCAGCGCAGGCGCCGTGTACCACTTCTTGACCAGACCGGAGACCAGCGCGTAGCACAGCACCAGGACCGTGAGCACGAGGACGGTGTTGGTGTCCACGAAGCTCAGGCGCCGTTGTTGGGTCCGCCGGAGTTGGCGCTGGGAATGTCGGTAATCGGGAAGTTCGGCATCGGCGCGGGCGACGGCGTATCGCGCAGCGACGGGATCTCTTCGACTGCGATGTCGTGAAGGCCGTTGACGGGCGGGCCGTTGTCGCGTCCGCCGTAGCTGCTGCCGGGCTCACGCGGCCCGAGAAGTTGGCTGACCGTCACCAGGTGGTAGCCGTTGGCCTTCAGCACAGGGATGAACTGGTACACCAGATCGACTGTGCTGGAATAGGTGTCGTGGAACAGTACGACTGACCCCGGCTTGATCTGCGTCATCAGCATGTAGCGCGTCGCCGCGATGTTGGAGTCGTTGATCCAGTCGAAGGGGATGACGTCCCAGTTGATGTCGGCCAGGCCTTGCCGTTTGGCCTCCGCCAGCACCTGATCGTTTATCAGCCCGCCGGCGGTGCGGACCAACCTCGGGCGTTGACCCGTCGCCGCCTCGATGGCGTCGCTGGCCCTGGTGAACTGTGCGGGGATGTCCTCCGGCGGAATCGTCGTCATGTTGGGGTGTTCCCAGGTGTGGTTGCCGACCTCCATGCCCGCGTCCACGATGCGTTTGGCACCTTCTGGATTCGCGGCGACCTTGTTGCCGATCAGAAAGAACGTCGCCTTGGCGTCATTGTCCTTCAGGATCTGCAGCAGCCGGTCCGTATAGGGACCCGGGCCGTCGTCGAATGTCAGCGCAACGCATTTGACTTGGGCGCAGTCCACGTCGCCGGGACTTTCCCGCTTGGCATGGCCGGTGAGCAACGCGACCACGACGATAGCGACACCGGCGACGACGCCCAGCACCATCAGGCCGTACTGCCAGGCCCGGCTGTCGCTTCGCTTCGTCACTGGTGCAGCTTACCGGGCGAACCTTGAGTGACTTCGGCGTGCGCAGTTGCGCGCAGCGCAACCAGCCACGCCGAAATCGCTACGGCAACGCGCCGGGGCTGATCTCCTCCAGCATCTCGGTGACCAGCGCCGCGATCGGCGAGCGCTCGCTGCGCAGCAGGGTGATGTGGGCGAACAGCGGGTGGCCCTTGAGCTTCTCGATCACTGCCGCGACACCATCGTGCCGACCTACGCGCAGGTTGTCGCGCTGGGCCACGTCGTGGGTCAGCACCACCCGCGAACCGGCGCCGAGCCGCGACAGCACCGTCAGCAGCACGTTGCGTTCCAGCGACTGCGCCTCGTCGACGATGACGAAAGAGTCGTGCAGGGAGCGCCCGCGGATGTGGGTCAGCGGCAGCACCTCGAGCATGCCGCGCGACAGCACCTCTTCGAGCACCGCGGGGCTGGCCAGCCCTTCGAGGGTGTCGAAGACGGCCTGCGCCCACGGCCCCATCTTCTCGCTCTCGCTGCCGGGCAGGTAGCCGAGCTCCTGGCCGCCGACCGCGTACAGCGGCCGGAAGACCACCACCTTGCGCTGCGTGCGTCGTTCCAGTACGGCTTCCAGGCCGGCGCACAGCGCCAGCGCGGACTTGCCGGTGCCCGCCTTGCCGCCGAGCGACACAATGCCGACGGACTCGTCGAGCAGCAGATCCAACGCCACCCGCTGCTCGGCGGAACGACCCCGCAGCCCGAACACCTCTCGATCACCTCGGACAAGTTGCAATCGCTTGTCGGGATTGACCCGTCCCAGTGCGTGCGAGTTACCGCCGAGCAGCCGAATTCCGGTGTGGCACGGCAGATCCCGTGCCGCCTCCAGATCGATCTCGCCTTCGGCGAACAAGGTGTCGATCACCTCGGTGGACACGTCGATCTCGTCCATGCCGGTCCAGCCCGACGTGATGACGTCCTGGGCGTGGTACTCGTCGGCCGACAGCCCGACCGCACCGGCCTTGACGCGCAGCGGGATGTCCTTGCTCACCAACGTGACGCGCTTGCCCTCGGCGGCAAGGTTCGCCGCGCAAGTCAGGATTCGCGAATCGTTGCTGTCGGTCCGAAAGCCCGCGGGCAGCACCGACGGGTCGCTGTGATTCAGCTCGACGTGCAGCGTACCGCCCTGTGCGCCAACGGGAATCGGCTGATCCAGCCGACCGTGTTCGAGGCGGAGATCGTCGAACAATCGCAATGCCTGGCGGGCGAACCAGCCCAGCTCGTGATGATGGCGTTTAGCCTCCAGCTCGCTGATGACAACCAGCGGGACGACCACTTCATGCTCGGCGAACCGCGTACAGGCCCAGGGGTCGGACAACAGCACGGACGTGTCGAGCACGTAGGTCCTGGTGGAGGAATCGGTCACGTAGCGCTCCTCGAGCCCGCGCGGCCCCGCACGAACCTCTCGGCGGACACTGCGGCACAAGGGCCGGGGCCGGCCCTCTCGAATCGAATCGATCGGTACCGCCCGGACAGCAGAGCATGTCGCTAGCCATCGCAAACGACGCTACTCCCGAAATAGCAAGCGTGTCGTGCAGGCGCGCCGGGGTTTAACCGCCCAGCAACGTCGAGCGAAACCGCGGGTCTACCCCGCGTTCACGAACTCGCGAAGTCGCGGCTCATCGGCCACGCCCCACGCGGTGATCCGGTCGGAAACCGCTTGGCGCAGTGCGGCCTCGTTGAAGATGCCGGCGTCGGCGACGACCGCAATCTTGTCCTTGTACGCGTCGATGTCTCCGCCGACGACGATGAGGTCACCGGCGCGGCTCGCGATCGCCTCGATGGTCTCGTCGCGGTTGGACCCCAGACAGTGCGCCACCAGGTTGGCGAAGAACTCCTCGTGGCGCTCCTCGTCCTTGGCGATCCGATTCATCAAGCCCGCCAGTACCGGCTCATCGATCTGGGCGGCCAGATTGCGGCAGAACACCGCGTGCTCGCGCTCGTAGAAGGCCATGAAGACCAGCGTCTCGATCTTGCCGTACGTCTCGGCCCGATAACCCTTCATCACGTGTTCGACGCGGACGTCCTCGTTCGCCGTCGGGTCGATCTCACGGGTGACGACCAGGTACTCGCGCAGCGCGATGGCGTGCAGGTGCTCCTCGGCGGTCCATCGCCCGAGCCAGCGGCCGAACTTCTCCTCGAGGATGAAATGCTCGACCAGCTCGCGGTGGTAACCGGCGAGGTTGTCCTTGGTGATCAGCAGGATCTCCAGCGCATCGGTGATGTGCTTGGGCAGCGTCACCTGCGACGGGTCCCAGTCGCGGCCGCCGAGGAACGCGAAGTTCTCGCCCTGCTCGAACGGCACGTAGTCGTGCGCGTTCCAGAGCTCCTCGGTGTCCAGATGTCGGGCCAAGTTCTCCGCGACAACGGGCTCGAGCTCGCGGATCAGTGCGTCAGGAACAGGTTTCTGTGCCATGAAAGTAAATGTAACCCACGTTCACACCTTTTTTGAAATCGGGCGTGGCGTGTCACGAGTCAGAGCGTCAGCCCGGGATACAGCGGGTTGGCGGCCAGCATTTCGGCGGCCGCCGCATGCACTCGCTGCGCGGTGCCGTCGGCCAACGAGTACTTGGCCTTCGACGGTCCCGACGACGCCTGCGCCGGTTGCGTGTTGCTCAGCACGTCGACGATCAGCTCGGCCACCCGGTCGAATTCGGCGGCGCCGAAGCCGCGGGTGGTCAGGGCAGGGGTGCCGAGCCGGATGCCGCTGGAGTACCAGGCGCCGTTCGGGTCGTTGGGGATCGAGTTGCGGTTGGTGACGACGCCGGAGTCCAGCAGCGCGGACTCCGCCTGGCGTCCCGTCACCCCGAACGACTGCACGTCGAGCAGCACGATGTGGTTGTCGGTGCCGCCGGTGACCAGCGTCGCGCCGCGCTTCAGGAAGCCCTCGGCGAGCGCCTTGGCGTTGTCGGCGACCCGCTGCGCATAGGTCTGGAACGCGGGCTGACGCGCCTCGGCGAGAGCGACGGCCTTGGCGGCCATCACATGCGAGAGCGGACCCCCGAGCACCATCGGGCAGCCCTTGTCGACGGCGTCGGCGTACTCCGGGGTGGCCAGCACCAGACCGCCGCGCGGCCCGCGCAGCGACTTGTGCGTGGTCGTCGTCGTCACGTGGGCGTGCGGTACCGGATCCTCGTCGCCGGTGAACACCTTGCCCGCGACCAGGCCCGCGAAATGGGCCATGTCGACCATCAGCGTCGCGCCGACCTCGTCGGCGATCTCACGCAGCTTGGCGAAGTTGACCCGCCGCGGGTAGGCGGAGTAGCCGCCGACCAGCACCAGCGGCTTGAACTCGCGGACGGCCGCGGCCAGCGCGTCGTAGTCCAGCAGGCCGGTCGTCGGGTCGGTGCCGTAGCTGCGCTGATAGAACATCTTGCCGCTGATGTTCGGGCGGAAGCCGTGCGTGAGGTGCCCGCCCGCGTCGAGCGACATCCCCATCAACCGCTGGTTGCCGAGCTTGCCGCGCAGCTGCTCCCAGTCGGCCTCGGACAGGTCGTTGACGTTCTTGACGCCGGCTTCGGCAAGGCCGGGCGCCTCGATCCTGGTGGCCAGGATGGCCCAATAGGCGACGAGGTTCGCGTCGATGCCGGAGTGCGGCTGGACGTAGGCGTGCGGCGATCCGAACAGCTGCTCGGCGTGCTCGGCGGCCACCGCCTCGACGGTGTCGACGTTCTGGCAGCCGGCATAGAACCGGTGCCCGATGGTGCCCTCGGCGTACTTGTCGGACAGCCAGGTGCCCATGGTCAGCAGCACGGCGGGCGAGGCGTAGTTCTCGCTGGCGATCAGCTTGAGCGAATCTCGTTGGTCGACAAGCTCTTTGCGCGTCGCCGCGGCGATGCGCGGCTCGACCGTTTCGATGATCTGCAGGATGTCCCGGTAGGCGGCACTGGCGGTATCGGCGTACTCGGCGCCAGGAGCGGCAGTTGCGGTGACGGTGGAGTCTGCAGTCATGGGATTCAGCCTACGTCCCCGGTTTCTTCACCGAGTGTGCGGTTTCATGCGGTCCGGGCGGCGTGTCGCGGACGAAACCGCACGCTCGGCTACGCGGCGCGCAGCGCGGACGGGATCAGCGGTTCATCCAGCAGCCTGCCGAACCGCGAGGTGAGACTGACCTCCGCCGGACGCCCGTCCAGCCAGCCCCGCAGCAGCCGGTATCCCTCGACATACGTGCTGGTGTAGGCCCGCCACAGCGGCGACGACAGAAAGCGCAGGCTCTGCCGGGCCCGTTCGTCGTTGACCAGCAGCCAGCGCCGCAGGAACGCCACCACGTCGTCGACGTCGCGATGCTCGTCGTGCAGCATCAGCGCGGCATCCTGGCGGACGTCGGCCAGCGCCGCGGTCGCCTCCGAAACCGCCTCCGCGCGCTCCCCGTCGAAGCGAAGCCCGAGGTCGGCGTAGATCTCGCTGGCCCAACTACCCCATTTCGGGCCGATCGCGGCGTACAGCGCGAGGTCGGCCAATCCCTCGGCCATCAGGCACTGCGGGGTGTTGACCAGAAACAGCGTCTGCTCTGTTTGGCCGTGCGCGTGGACCAAACCGGCTTCCTTGCGGCAGTGCTCGGTGTGGTGGCCGGGATAGGACTCGTGGGCCACCAGCCGGGGCAGGTTCGACATCTGCTGGCGCAGGTCGGCGTTCACCGCGACGGTCGAGCGGTAGTCGCCGAGGTAGTAGTTGAATCCCGACCACGGCTTGTCGGTCACCACCTCGTAGGTGATGGTTTCGCTGTCGGGCAGCGGGAACTCGGCGCGCACCCGGTCGCGCAGCGCGCTGGAGAACGCATGGATGCATTCCTCGAGGCGTTCCGGCGGTATCTCCTCGGCGCTGCGATAGGCAGCCATCCGCTCGCCCAGCGGCCCGGTCCCGCCCAGCGCCTCGTCGAGCCGGACATGCGCGGCGCGGTACCGCTCTTGGTCGCCCTTGGCGATGTGCACGTCGAAATAGGCCTCGACCTCGTCGACGAAGCCGACGGCCTGACCGGCGAATTTCCTTCCGGCACAGGCGAGGGCGCGCAGATGAGCACCGATGTAGTCGGCGCGCGCGTCGTCGAACCCCCCTGACCCGTTGGTGCGTGGCACATTCGGCAGCTCGGCGAACAGTCGGTCGGCCTGCCGCGCCAGGTCGGCGGGGTCGGGAGCCGGTTCGGACGCGACGGTCTCCCGCAGCGCGGGGTCACCGGTGAAGGAGTCGACGTAGCCGTCCTCGATCCGGTCGAACCGCAGGCCGAGCAGCAGATATTCGCGGATGAGGGTGCCGGAGTCCATGGCCACCACGCTAACTGCAAGACTTGACCCATGCCGCGGCTGAGCGAGCCGAGCCCCTACGTGGAGTTCGACCGGAGTCAGTGGCGCGCGCTGCGAATGTCCACGCCGTTGAAGCTGGCCGAGGACGAACTGATCAGGCTGCGCGGTCTCGGCGAGAAGGTCGACCTGCTCGAGGTCGAAGAGGTCTACCTGCCCCTGGCCCGGCTGATCCACCTGCAGGTCGCCGCCCGGCAGCGGCTGTTCGCCGCCACCGCGGAGTTCCTCGGCGAGCCCCAGCAGAACCCCGACCGGCCGGTGCCGTTCATCATCGGCGTCGCGGGCAGCGTGGCGGTGGGCAAGTCCACCACCGCCCGTGTGCTGCAGGCACTGTTGGCCCGCTGGGAACACCATCCCCGCGTCGACCTCGTCACCACCGACGGTTTCCTGTATCCGAACGACGAGCTCACTCGGCGAAACCTGATGCACCGTAAGGGTTTCCCCGAGAGTTACGACCGCAGGGCGTTGATGCGGTTCGTCACCGCGGTGAAATCGGGCTCCGATTACGCGTGTGCGCCGGTGTATTCGCACCTGCTCTACGACATCGTCCCCCGCGAGAAGCAGATCATCCGCCACCCGGACATCCTGATCCTCGAGGGTCTCAATGTCCTGCAAACCGGTCCGGCGCTGATGGTTTCGGACCTGTTCGACTTCTCGGTCTACGTCGACGCCCGCATCGAGGACATCGAGGGGTGGTACATCTCGCGGTTCCTGTCCATGCGTGCGGGCGCGTTCGCCGACCCGGCCTCGCATTTCCACCACTACTCCACGCTGACCGACGAACAGGCGGTGTTCGCGGCCGGCGACATCTGGAATTCGATCAACCGGCCCAACCTGATCGAGAACATCCTGCCGACGCGGCCCCGCGCCACGCTGGTGCTGCGCAAGGACGCCGACCACTCCATCAACCGGCTGCGCCTCCGCAAGCTCTAGACCCGCCCGGCGTCGCCGAGCGGGTCTGAGCGGCAATGGTTTACGCCTTGATCCGGCGCAGGCCCTGGTACTGCAACTCGGCGAACACCAGCGTGTAGACACCGCTGGCGAGAGTCAGCACCACACCGGTCGTGGTCAACGGCATGAAATCGGTCAGCACGAAGACAACGGCGGCCACCGTGTACAGCAGGTTGGCGGTGATCACGGCGATGCCAGGGACCCGGACCGACGGCAGCGATGCCAGACCGAATACCACCACGCCGTAGGCGACGAAGAACGCGGCCATCGAGTACTCGAAGGCACGCGTCGTGCCCGAGATCTCGGAGAGCCAGCCGGCGAACGGCACGCCCGCGATACCGGCGAGGCCGGTCAGCGTGGCGTCGGCGCGCATCGCGAAGCGCAACAGCGAGTCGGTTGATTCCCTCAGTCGGTTGGAAATGGCGGTCATGTTGTTCCTTTCTTCGTTGGGATTCCTTGCGACCGGTGCCGGAGTCGACGCCGCAACCTCTGTCGACGGCGACTCCGGACCAGTCATGAGGGAGTCACGCGATTCGGCGCACTCCGACGTACTGGGCGTAGGCGAAGACCAATGTGGCGACGGTGAACGCGATCGTCGACACCACGCCGAAGGTGGTCAGCGGCAGCAGGCCGGCGGTCAGCACGACCGCGACCAGGACGGCGAACCCGATGTTGCCGACGAGCACGCCGACACCGACACGTCTGACGTCCGGTACGCCCGCGGCGGCGTAGAGCGCGACGCCGTAGCCGACGAGGGCGGCACCGGATATCCATTCGGACGTGGCGGACAGGCCCGACAGCCGCGACAGCGGATCGGCGGCCATGGCGATGAGAAGACCGAGCGCGGCGCACAAGGTGGCGTCGGCACGGAGCGCGAAACGCAGCAGAGAATCTGTGCTATCCCGGACGGGCCGGGTGGTGATTGCGGTCATGGCACTGATGTTGCGCGCCAAGCCACTGCCAGATCGACGCCAGACGCTGCCAGCTACTGCCAAGCGCAGGTCAAAGTGTTGTCAGTCTTGGGCGGTGACCAAGTTGCCGCGCAGATCGGCGGCGATGAGCCGGGCGGCGGCGTTCTGCCAGTTGTGCAGAGACCGCTGCGGCACCTCGGTGACGAACCATTGCCAGGCCTGGCGGGCGACGGGGTCGAGGCCGGCAGCCGTCGCGTTCTGCGCGTAGGCCCGCACCCCGACGACGTACGGGAAGTACAGCGCGTTGTAGTGACGCCACTGCTCGGTGGTGCCGAAGTCGCCGCCGTCGCGCGGCTTGAGCCGGGCGACGTGATCGGCCAGCAGGGCCTTGAGCTCGTTGGCCCGCTCCAAGGGCGCATCGGGTGCGCCGCGGGCGGCCAGCCGTTCATCGACCATCGGCAACGCGGTCAACGGGCTGGCCACCAGCTTGGAGAGGTCGCCGTAGTGGCCGAGCGCGCGACGGGTGAGCCGCACGAAAGTCTCGTCGTCGACGTTGGAGAGCGGGTGGGCCGATCTCAGCGGCAGAGCGGACTCGGTGCGACGCAGCGTCGCGCGGTCGGCACGCAGATCTGGTGAGCGGGAGAACGCCAGCCGGTCGAGCAGACCGGCGAGCGGGTCGGCCAGCACGTTGATCGCGATCGCGATCGCCACGCTGGTGAACAACAGTACGGTCAGCGCCGTCTGCTCCCCCGTCAGCGCCATCCCGATCAACGCCTGCCCGCCGAACAACACGACCACCACGCCCGTCGCGACGAAGGAACGAAGCATGTCGGCGCGCAGCGCCTGGCCTTCGTCGAAGGCGTCCCACATCGCGACCGCCACACCGAGCAGAGCGACGTCAAACCCGGTGGACGCCAACGCAAGCCAACTGGGCACGAGTCCGAGCGGAATGACGATGATCGCGTTGCCGAGCGCGAAGAACAGCGTGGCGACCACCAGGTAGCCCACCACCGGCCTCGGCTGCCACGGGCCGAACACCGCCCGCAGCATCGCCCCCAGCGACGAAAGCGAGATCACCGCGAACATCACCCAGTGGCCTGTCCGCAGCGGGCCGTCGACGGTGCCTGCCATCGCCGCGCCGACGAAGGCGCCGGCCGCCACCACCGTGACCGCTATCAGCTCGCCCGCGCGGCTGCGCAACGTGTCGTGCGGCCGCGACAGCTCGAGCAGGACGGCGAACCAGGCGATGCCGGGCACCGCGACCAGATAGATCTCGACGCGGCTCAGCACGTGCAGACCGCTGACGACCCGCACAGCGTCGAGCGCCACCACCGCCGCGAAGCTCGTCAGACCGATCGCGGCCAGCGCGAGCACCGGCTTGCGAGGATCACGGGCCAGCAGGTACAGGCCCAACCACCAGCTGAGCGAGAAAACCAGCGCCGACAGCGCAGCCATGACTCAAGTGTGGCACGGCACGGCCTGAGCTCAGCGGCCGTACCGGCGGTGCCGCGCGGTGTAATCACGAAGCGCACGCAGGAAATCCACGCGCCGGAACTCCGGCCAGTAGGCCTCCGTGAACCACATCTCCGAATACGCGCTCTGCCATAGCAGGAAGCCCGACAGCCGCTGCTCCCCCGAGGTGCGGATGACCAGATCGGGATCGGGCTGGCCGGAGGTGTACAGGTTCTCCGAGATCGCCTCTGCGGTGACGGCCTCGATCAGCTGCTCACCCGTCGCACCGTTGGCGAGCTCCTTGCCGAGCAGCGCCCGCACCGCGTCGACGATCTCCTGTCGGCCGCCGTAGCCGACGGCGACGTTGACGTGGAAGCCCCCGTGGCCGTTGGTCGACTCCACGGCATCACGGAGCCGACGCGCCGGCTCCTCGCCGAGCAGTTCCAGGTCGCCGACCGTGCGCACGCTCCATCGGTTCGCCGGCGCACAGATCTCCTCCACCACATCGGTGATGATTTCGATCAGCGACGACAACTCGTCCGGATCGCGGTCCAGGTTCTCCGTCGAGAGCAGGTAGACGGTGGCCATCTCGATGCCCGCCTCCTGGCACCAGCGAAGCATCTCTGCGATCTTGGCCGCACCCACCCGGTAGCCGTAACTCACGTCATCGTGACCAGCATCACGGGCCCACCGCCGGTTGCCGTCACACAGGACCGCGATATGGCGGGGGAGTTCGGATTTCGAGGCCGCGAGTCCCTGCCGAAGCCGCATCTCGTAGAGCCGGTACATCGGCTCCTTGAGGCGAGCTGGAATGACCTCCACGAGGATCCAGACTACTGTGGCGCTCGGGATTCACCGAGAGGCAATGGAGGTGACGTGACCGCCTCAATCGACACCGACGAACCGGATCGCACACACCGACCGGGCGTCGGCGCAGAAGACTTTCCCGAGGCGGTCGTCGACCGCGTAGCCCATGCCATCGGCAAGCCGCGTTTACGCGGTTGGATTCACGTCTACTCGGCCGTGGTCGCCTTTATTTGCGGCGCCACCCTGGTGTCGGTGTCCTGGGCGATGGTGGGCACCCGGGCGGGCATCGCGACGCTGATTTACACGCTGACGATCGTGGCGATGTTCGCCGTCAGCGGCGCCTACCACCGGGTGAATTGGAAATCGGAGACGCTTCGCAAGTGGATGAAGCGCGCCGACCACTCGATGATCTTCGTGTTCATCGCGGGCAGCTACACACCGTTCGCCCTGCTGGCATTGCCGTCGGAAAAGGGCATGGTGCTGTTCTGGATCGTCTGGAGCGGAGCGGTTGCGGGCGTGCTGCTGAAGATGTTCTGGCCATCGGCGCCGCGATGGGTGGGAGTGCCCCTCTACCTGCTGCTGGGCTGGGTGGCGGCGTGGTTCGTCGGGCCGATCCTGGACGGCGCGGGCGTGGCGGCACTCGTCCTGCTGATCGTCGGTGGCGCGCTCTACAGCATCGGCGGCGTGCTGTACGGCCTCAAGTGGCCCAACCCGTGGCCCTCGACGTTCGGGCACCACGAGTTCTTCCACGCGTGCACGGCGGTCGCGGCGATCTGCCACTACATCGCGATGTGGTTCGCGGTGTTCAGCGGCTAGAGCTGCGTGATGTTCTCCGGGCCCCAATAGGCCTTCATCGACGCGATCTTGGCGTCGTCGTCGAACGTCATGACGCTGAGGATGTCGATGCGCATCTTGCCGCCTTCGCCGAGGTCGACGATGAGGCCCCAGAAGAACGCGGCTTCGTGGCCGAGAGCGCGGAGGGTGATCATTTCGGTCTCGTTGTTCGAGCCCGGGACGTTCGAGTAGAAGCCCAGGATTGCCTGGCGGCCGATGTGCACCTCTCCGCCGACCGGATCCTCGACGGTCGCGTCATCTGCGTACAGCTCGGCAATCGCGTCCGCCTGCCCCTTGGCAAGGAGCTCGAGGTAGCGGTTGACGGTCTTGGCGTTGTCTTCGGGGGTCGACATGCGCCGAAGGCTACACGGCAGCGATCAACGCCGAAGCGAGGTCCCTGGTGGTCGTGACCGGCAGGTCGCACACGCGGCCGCGGCACACGTAGGCGGCGTCGGCGCCGTCGATCCGGTCGCGGTCGATCAGCAGCTCCGAGGAGTTCACCGCGCCGCCGACCACCACTGACCCACCCGGCGCCAGCGTGCGGGCGGCGGTCAGAAGTGGTGACTCCGAGTCGTCGGTGGCCACCGCGATCTGGATCGGGCCCCGCACAGCGGCCTCGGCCACCGCCAGCCAATTCCCGCCGGAGCGCGGCAACCTGGCCAGCACCGGGGTCGCGGCGGACAACCCCTCGGCGGCCGCGGTTGCGTACCGGTCGGACCGCGGCGCGGGCACGAGGTGCGCGGCGGTGAGCAGCGCCTCGGTGATCGACGACGCGCCCGACGGCGTCGCGCCGTCGAGCGGGTCGGCCGGCCGCACCAACAGCTGTTCGGCGTCGTCGGCGGTGTCGAACCATCTGCCGGGACGGTCGGCGTCGGCGAAGTGTGCCACCGCGGTGTCCAGCAGCCCGGTGGCGGCGTCCAACCACTGCACCTCGCCCGTGATCTGGTGCAGCGTCAGCAGCCCGGTGGCCAACGTCGCGTAGTCCTCGAGGATCGCGGCGCTGTCGCCGACCCGCCCGCCAAGGCTTGCGCGGCGCAGTCGTCCGTCGACGACGTGCAGGTCGAGCAGGGTGCGCGCGCAACGTGTTGCGGCGTCGAGGAATTCGCGACGACCAAGCGCCACACTAGCCTCGGCAAGCGCGGTGATCGCCCATCCGTTCCACGCGGTGACGACCTTGTCGTCGCGGCCCGGCTGCGGCCGCGTCATCCGGGCAGCCAGCAGCGCGGTGCGGACCCTCGTGAACCGTTCCGGGTCGTCGGGGTCGCGCGGGAGTTGCAGCACCGAGCTGCCGTGCTCGAAGGTACCGGCTTCAGTCACACCGAAAACGTCTGCGGCCCAACGGCCATCGTCGCCACCGAGCACTTCGGTCAGCTGCGCGGGGGTCCACACGTATGTCGAGCCCTCCTGACCCGCCGCATCGGCGTCCAGTGAGGAGATGAACATGCCGTCGACGCCCAGCTCGTCGATCATGAAGCGGGCGGTCTCATCAGTGATCTTGCGCGCCAACGGGTTTCCTGTACGCCGTGCCCAGTGCGAGTAGGCCCGCAGCAGCAGCCCGTTGTCGTAGAGCATCTTCTCGAAGTGCGGAACCACCCAGGAGGCGTCGACGCTGTAGCGGGCGAATCCGCCTGCGAGCTGGTCGTAGATGCCGCCGCGCGCCATGGCGGTGGCCGTACGCTCGACGGCGGCCAGCGGCGCAGGGTCGCCGGTGCGTTCGTGGCTGCGCAGCAGCGCCTCCAGCAGCGCCGACGGTGGGAACTTTGGCGCGCCGCCGAATCCGCCCCGTGCGGTGTCCTCGTCGGCCAGCACTCCCGCGACCGCGTGGTCACACAGTGCAGGCTGCACCTCGGGCCCACCGGCGGGCAGCCCAGACGCCATCGACCGCAGCTCCCCGATGATCTGGTCGGAGGCCTTCTCGACGTCGTCGCGCCGGGTCCGCCAGGTGTCGGTGATGGCGGCAAGGAGCTGCAGGAAGTTGGGCTTCGGGTAGTAGGTGCCGCAGAAGAACGGACGCCCGTCGGGGGTGAGGAAACAGGTCATCGGCCAACCGCCCTGGCCGGTCAGCGCGACGGTGGCGTTCATGTACACCGAATCGAGGTCGGGACGCTCCTCGCGGTCCACCTTGATGCACACGAAGCCGGCGTTCATCGCGGCGGCCACGTCGTCGTCCTCGAACGATTCGTGGGCCATCACATGGCACCAGTGGCAGGCGGCGTAGCCGATCGACAGCAAGATGGGCACGTCGCGCGACGCGGCCTCTGCCAGTGCGTCGGGCGTCCATTGCCGCCAGTGCACCGGGTTGTCGGCGTGCTGGCGCAGGTAAGGGCTGGTCGCGTCGACGAGGGCGTTACGCCGTGTGCTCATTCCGGCGCCTTGCGCTCGCTGTCCGGTGTGGTGGTTTCGTCGCCGACGGTCTGATCGGGCTCGGGGTTCTCGCGGTCGAACGACTCCGGTAGCCGCTTGAGGTGCCGGTTCATCGACCGCACCAACACAAACGTGCCGATCAGCAGCAGCACGACGATCAGCAGACCGAACGGGCTCGCCTTGCCGAAATCCGGTCCGGTGTCGTTGGGCGCTTGGTCGGCCAACAGGCCGACGGCCATGATGAATGTGTCAGTCACGGTCGGGCTCGATTCCGGCGAACAGGTCAGACTCCGGCAGGTTGACCGGGATCCGGGAGCGGGCGAGCTCGAATTCCTCTGTGGGCCAGAGCCGTTGCTGCCATTCGATGGGTGCGGCGAAGAAGTCGCCACGCGGGTCGATCTGGGTGGCATGGGCGCGCAGTGCGTCGTCGCGTTGTGAGAAGTAATCCGAGCACTCGATGCGGGTGGTCACTCGCCCGGCGAACACGTCGAGTTCCGGATCCCAGTGCTTGAGCCATTTGTCGAACGGCCCCTCTTGGCCGTTCTTGGCGAACTCCTCCTGCAGCAACTGCATGCGCTTCCGCAAAAAGCCGTGGTTGTAGTACATCTTCTTGACGCCCCACGGCTCGCCGGCTTCGGGGTAGAGCCGGTGGTCGGCGGCGGCCTCATATGCCGCAACCGACACCTGGTGGCAGCGGATGTGGTCCGGGTGCGGGTAGCCGCCGTTCTCGTCATAGGTGGTCAGCACATGCGGCTTGAACTCGCGGATCACCTTCACCAGCGCCGCGGTGGGTACCGCCAGCGGTTCCAGCGCGAAGCACCCGTCGGGCAGCGGAGGCGGCGGGTCGCCTTCAGGCAGCCCGGAGTCGACGAAGCCCAGCCAGTGGTGCTTGACGCCGAGGATCTCGGCGGCCTTGCGCATCTCGTCGCGGCGGATCTCGGCCATCCGACCGTGCACCTCGGGCAGGTCCATCGCCGGGTTCAGGATGTCTCCACGCTCGCCACCGGTAAGGGTCACCACCATCACCCGTGCACCCTCGGCGGCGTACCGGGCCGTGGTGGCGGCACCCTTGCTGGACTCGTCGTCCGGGTGGGCGTGCACCGCCATCATCCGCAGCTGCTTCAACTGGTCCCTCATCACGTCAAGACGTTTCAACCGAATCAGTAGCCCTATAGTTCCAGTCCTAGTAGATGTATCCGACCGATGGGGCTCCGAAAACCCGAGATGATTGATCGTCCCACCGCCCGCTACGGGCGGCAGCGCCTGTCGCGCCGGGCCCGTCGCAGGTTGGCGATCGGCCTGACGGTGCTGGTCCTGGTGGCCGGGGTGGTGGTCGCGATCGTGGCGTCGCAGCGGCTCGGCAGCGGCGACGTGCAGGGCGAACTGGGCGGATACCAGCTGGTCGACGACGAGACGCTGTCGTTGACCATCAAGGTCACCCGCGCCGACCCGTCGCGTCCTGCGGTATGCATCGTGCGGGCCCGGGCGATCGACGGCAGCGAGACCGGACGCCGGGAGGTGCTGGTGCCGCCGTCGACGCAGGACACCGTGAACCTGACCACCGTCGTCAAGTCCACCAGGCCACCCGTCGTCGGCGACGTGTACGGATGCGGGATGGACGTGCCCCCCTACCTCGTGGCGTCCTGATAGCGGCGTCAGGCCGCCGAAGCAACAAACGGCGAACAGCCAATACGTGAAAACCCGCTGACGGCGCGGTGGTAGCATTGGCCGATACACGGTTCCCCGCTGGGACCGTGTATTGCTGCTTTTGGCGCGCTGATTGGGCGCTGGCCAATGTGGCAATACATACGAAGCTCCCAGCAGAACAGACACGAACTTGTCGCGCGGAAGCGCGAAGACGACGACAGGAGCGCGACGACATGACTGACACTCAGGTCAACTGGCTGACCCAGGAGGCACACGACCGGCTGAAGGCGGAGCTCGACCAGCTGATCGCCCACCGGCCGATCATCGCCGCCGAGATCAACGACCGGCGCGAGGAAGGCGACCTGCGCGAGAACGGTGGCTATCACGCCGCACGCGAGGAACAGGGCCAGGAAGAAGCCCGCATCCGCCAGCTGCAGGAGCTGCTGAACAACGCCAAGGTCGGCGAGGCACCCAAACAGTCGGGTGTGGCCCTGCCCGGCTCGGTCGTCACCGTCTTTTACGGCGAGGACAAGTCCGATAAGGAAACCTTCCTGATCGCGACCCGCCAGGAGGGCGTCAGCGACGGCAAGCTCGAGGTGTACTCGCCGAACTCACCGTTGGGCGCTGCGCTGATCGACGCTAAGGAAGGCGAGAGCCGCAGCTACACGGTGCCCAACGGAAACACCGTCAAGGTCACCCTGGTCAAGGCCGAGCCGTACCACTCCTGAACCGGTACTGACGCGACCACCACGGCGCCATAGCGTTACAGTCCAGGCTCATGGCGCAGATCGCCGAGGACTTGTTCCTGCTGCTGTTGGACAACGCTGACTCGCAGCCCGGGCTCGACCGGTCACGACGTGAGCGAGTGCTCTCGGCGGCGGTGCTGTTGGATCTTGCGCTGCTGTGCCGCATCCGGCCGGCGATGAACGGCGAACCCGTTCGGCCCGGACGACTGGTCGCGCTCGCAGGCCCGATGCCACTGGACCCCATCATGGACCCCGCCTTCGCGCTGCTGGCCCGCCGACCGTTGACGCCGTCGGCCGCGGTCTCCAGAATGCGTCGGCACACCCAGGAGATCATCGCCCAGCATCTCGAACACACCGGCCAGATCCGGCGTGTTCGGTTGGAGAGCAAGCGATTGCATCATCCGTCCGCGTGGCCGGTGGTCAACCGCGAGCGGGTGACGCTTGCCCGCGGCGCATTGCTGTCCGCGTTGTTCGACCGCGAGCCGCCCACGCCGCCGACGGCCGCGATCGTCTCGCTGCTGCACGCCGTTGACGGGCTCGGGGCGCTGCTGAGTCTCAACGACCGCGGTTGGCGATGGGTCCACATGCGCGCGGGCGAAATTGCCAGCGGCAGTTGGGTAGACGAGAATGCGACAGCGGCACTGCCAGAGATGAACCTCGCGGTCACCGCGTCGGCGATGCGGGCGGCGCTAACGTAGGGCCTGCTCCAAATCGGCGAGCAGGTCCGCGGCATCCTCGATTCCCACCGAGAGCCGGACGAGATCGTCGGGCACTTCGAGCTGCGAGCCTGCGGTAGACGCGTGCGTCATCGCACCCGGGTGCTCGATCAGCGACTCCACTCCGCCCAGCGACTCCGCAAGAATGAAAACCTCTGTCCGAGAGCAGAAGTCGCGTGCCGCTTGCACACCGCCACGCAGTCGCACCGATACCATGCCGCCGAATGCACTCATCTGCTTGGCGGCGACGTCGTGGCCGGGATGGCTCGGGAGGCCCGGGTACAGCACCGTGTCGATCGCCGGATGGTTCTCGAGGAACTCGGCGACGAGTGCGGCGTTGTCGCTGTGCCGCTGCATGCGCAGCACCAGCGTCTTGAGCCCTCGCATCGTCAGATAGGCGTCGAACGGGCCCGGCACCGCGCCCGCGCCGTTCTGCAGGAATCCGAATGCCTCGTCGAGTTCGCCGTCGTTGGTCAGCAGCGCTCCCCCGACGACGTCGGAATGGCCGCCGATGTACTTGGTCGTCGAATGCAGCACGATATCGGCGCCGAGCGTCAGCGGCTGCTGCAACGCCGGCGAGGCAAAGGTGTTGTCCACCAACACCTTCACCGCCGGTCCGGCGATCGCGGCGATAGCGCCGATGTCGGCGATGGACAGCAGCGGGTTGGTCGGCGTCTCGACCACGATCAGTTTGGTCTGGGGCGTGATGGCCGCACGTACCGCGTCGACATCGGACAGCGCAACGGCGGTGTAGTCGATCCCCCACTTGCTGAACACCTTGTCGATGAGGCGGAAGGTGCCGCCATAGGCGTCGTCGGGCATCACCAGGTGGTCGCCGGGACGCAGCAGCGCCCGCAGTGCGCAATCGGTAGCGGCCATCCCCGAACTGAAGGCCCGCCCGAACGCCGCCTCCTCCACCGCTGCCAGAGATGCTTCCAGCGCCGCGCGGGTCGGGTTGCCGGTGCGGGCGTACTCGTAGCCGCCGCGCAGTCCGCCGACACCGTCCTGGGCGAATGTCGAGCTGGCGTAGATCGGCGCGTTGACGGCGCCCGTCTGGGGGTCGGGCCGGAATCCCGCGTGGATGGCCTTGGTGGCCAAGCCCTGCCACCTGCTCTGCTCACTCATGATCGACCAGCGTAACGAGGGCCGCCAGGTGAGATATCGGCGGCCGATCTACTGCTGGACTCGTTCGCCACCCACCCGGGCGCCTCGATCCAGCGGGCCGCATCGAACATCGAACCGTTCGCGCACGGTGTCGAGGACGCGCCGCGAACGCTCGCGCGTGCGGCGATGGGTGAGCATGAACCTTGCGGTACTCGGCGCGCGGCGCGCCAGCGGGTACCAGGTGTCGAAATCGAGCCTGTTGTCTCTGAACACTCGGGTCGGGACGTTGTCGTAGATCAGGCTCAGATTGTGTTGGACGAGAGTGAAGAGCGCGTACGGAAACACCGTGCTCGACTTCTGCCGCAGCTCCTCGAGGTCGAGTTCGTACAGCGGGACGTCTTTGATCCTGTCCAGGAACAGCAGATGGGCCAGGAAGTAGCCCTGAAATGCGGGCAAGTGCAGCGTGGACGACCGCGGCTGGATCGAGACCACCGCCCCACTGTCGGATACGTACGGTTCGTAAGGGTGACCGCTGTCGCGGCCGATGTATCCCGTGCAGTTCACGATCCAGCTTCCCGGTTGGATCGTCTTGGTCGATCCGCTGCGGAACACCATCTCGGTCGATCCGTTGCGGTCGACGACATCCTCGAAGTAGTCCATCACGACGTCGCTGAGGCCTTCGGCGATCGTCCTGTTCTCCGCTGCGGACAGCACGCCGGCGAAGAAGTTTTCCGCATCGGGCGTCACGGCGGTGCCGACGGCCGAGCGGAACCAGTCTTGGACTTCGGCCTCGTTGGTGCCGTCGAATCTCCTGCCCATCTCCTCACCGATGGTGGCGCCGAGCACGCCGCTCCACCACCTCCGGACACCGGAGGGAAACGCGAGGTCGCGGTTGGTAAAGAACGTTCCCCGACCCGCCACCAGATGCACCTCACGACCGGGGTAGTGCGTGATCAGTGTGTGGGCGGTGTCCATCGCAGACTTACCGCCACCGATGATCCACACCGGGGCGTCGCTCGTCCGCATGTCCGCCGATCGGACGTCGCAGTAGTCGGGCGACACCGAGTGGACACGCGTGCTGGAAACCTCGAGCGGGTCGTTGGGCGTGACCCGGAAGCCGTAGGCCTTGATCAGTCGCTTCGCCTCGACGAATAGGACGCGGCCATCCGAGGATCTGCACGTGATGCGAGGGTTCCCGCCGATCTCTTCGTCGGACTCCATGTCCCAGCCGAAGTACTCGTCGACCCGCACCCTCTGCTTGATCACGTTGAGGCAGTACGACAAATGGTCGAGCACCTCGCCCTTCGTCGCCAGGTACGAGCGATCCTGCCCGAGGGTCCACTTGATGTTGCCTGCGGTGAACATCGGATGCGGCTGGTGCAGTCGCACGTACGGGTAGGTGTCGACCCACATACCGCCGACGCGCGGCCGTCGGTCGATCAGGATGACCTTCTGGTCGCGAGAAAGGTATCGGCTCGCGACGAAAAGAGCGTTGAGCCCAGCGATGCCTGCGCCCACTATGCAGACGTCGCAGCTCTCTACGCCGACGTCGGGTGGGGCGGCGGCGGATGGTTGATCGGTCATCGGTGACCCCTTCCCTTTGCAGCACACGCCCCGCCCGCTTGCGCGGGTTCGGCACTTCGTCATTGTCTGCGGTTGCCGCCGGGCACGAGAGCGTAATCGACTACGTCACTCCCCCAGCCGCCGTTGACCAAAGGTGTAGACATGGACCATGAGCACTACCGCCCGCATCGATGACCTGCTCGAACTCGATTCACTGCTGACCCCTGAGGACATCGAGCTGCGCCAGACCATCCGACGGTTCGGCGAACAGCGGCTGCGTCCGCACATCGCCGAGTGGTTCGAGGCGGGTGAGGTGCCGGTCCGTGAGCTGGCGTCCGACCTGGGCAAGCTCGGCGTGCTGGGGATGCACCTGGAGGGCTACGGGTGCGGCGGCTCGACGGCCACCGCCTACGGGTTGGTCTGCCAGGAGCTCGAAGCCGTCGACAGCGGCCTGCGCAGCCTGGTTTCGGTGCAGGGCTCGCTGGCGATGTTCGCCATCCACCGGCACGGCAGCGAGGAGCAGCGCACGCAGTGGCTGCCTGCGATGTCCACGGGCGACGTCATCGGCTGTTTCGGGCTGACCGAGCCGGACTTCGGCTCCAATCCCGGCGGCATGCGCACCACCGCGCGCCGCGACGGCTCCGACTGGATCCTCAACGGTTCGAAGATGTGGATCACCAACGGCTCGGTCGCCGATATCGCTGTGGTGTGGGCGCGCGCCGAGGAGGGCATCCTCGGCTTCCTGGTGCCTGGCGAAACCCCCGGGTTCACGGCCAGGGAGATGACGCACAAGCTGTCGCTGCGGGCGTCGGTGACCTCGGAGCTGCACCTCGACGACGTACGGCTGCCCGCCGAGGCGCAGCTGCCCGAGGCACGGGGATTGGCGGGTCCGCTCGCCTGCCTGTCGGAGGCGAGGTTCGGCATCGTGTTCGGCAGCGTCGGCGCCGCGCGCGACTGCCTGCAGACCACGCTGGACTATGTCGGCACCCGCGAGGTCTTCGACAAGCCGCTGGCGGGATACCAACTGACACAGGCGAAGATCGCCGACATGGCCGTCGAGCTGGGCAAGGCGCAACTACTGGCGCTGCACCTGGGCCGGCTGAAGGACAGCGGGAAGATCCGGCCGGAACAGGTCAGCTTCGGCAAGCTCAACAACGTGCGCGAAGCGATCAAGATCGCACGCCAATGCCGAACTCTGCTCGGCGCCAACGGAATCACCCTGGAGTACCCGGTGATCCGGCACGCCAACAACCTCGAATCGGTGCTGACCTATGAAGGCACGTCCGAGGTGCATCAGTTGGTCATCGGTGAGGCGCTGACGGGCGTCAGCGCCTTCCGATGAACCGAACTACGGGGTAAGCGGCGCGACCGGGCCTCCGCTCAGCTTGCGCCACGAGTACACCAGGAACAGCGTCGCCACCGGAACGGCAACGAGCAGACCGACACCACACAGCAGCGCGCCGACGGCGATGGTGACGGCGACCAACAACCACGTCAGCAGAACCTGGACGAAGTTCGCCTTCGCGAGCTCGAAGCTGGCCTTGATCCCATCCATCGGCTTGAGATTGCGATCGACGATGGCGACGGTGGCGAACACGGTGAAGATCCCCACGATCAGGCCGGGAATGACGCAGAGGAAGTTGCCGATCGCGGTCAGGATGCCGATGATCACGCTCGCGATGACAACGCTTCCGACGTTGCGCGGCTTGAAGAACGAGCCGGCCGTTACCGGCTGTCCATTGGCAATGTCGAGCAGCCCTCCCAGATAGGCCGACTGGATCGCGCCTGCGACGACGAGGAGCACCAAACCGCCGAGCACGAGCACGGCGATGCTCGCGGCGCCGAGGGACGAACTCGCCGAGTACGAGAAGCCGCCGCCGTAGGAGTCGTACGAACTGACGGTGTCCGGCGCCAACGCGAGCGCGATGCCGTAGATGATCCCGTACAGGACGCCGAGGATCAGGCCGAACACCAGCGTCGCAATGATCAGCGGGCCCGGGTTCTTGCTGAACTTGTTCCACGCCCACGAGAACGCCTCACCGACGTTGAACCCTTGTGCGCCACCGTAACCCGGTGCACCGGGCGGCGGGTATCCACCGGGGGCGGGCATATATCCGCCCTGTGGAGATGGTGGATAGCCGGGCGCGCCCTGCGGTGGAGGCGGCGGCGGGTATCCCCCGGGCGGCGGGGGCGGTGGATAGCCGCCCTGCTGAGGCTGTTGGGGGTAGCCGCCTCCCGGAGGTGGTCCGTAGCCACCCCCTGGAGGTGGTCCGTAACCGCCGCCGGGAGGTGGAGGTGGATAGCCGCCCGGCGGGGGCGGGTAGTTCCCTGGCGGGGGCGGGGGTTGATTTGTCATCATGCTTCCACGGGTAGGAGTTTGCTAGGACGGTGGTAAATGGGGCCGGCTCGCAGCAGTGATGCGACGGGGAGGCCCCGTCGGTGAATGTCTACAGCGGCACGCAGATCGTGCTGATGATCTTGTCCGCCAACGACTGCCGCTTCGGGTCCCACAGCGGGAACAGCACGGCGATGAGCCATACGATGCCGCACAGGGCGGCGGCCACGAGGTAGATGATCTCGCGGACGAGGGACATACCGAAACCTATTGGCTGTCCGGTCTTTTCGCTGACCACCTTGAACTTCATGATGCCCTTGCCGATGCTGGACCCTGTGGTGCCCTGGCGATAGCCCAGGTTCCAGATGATGTAGGCAAGTGCGAGCAGGCCGGTGAGCCCGATGGACAACTGCCCGACCGTTGACGCGCCCGTCGCGCAGAACTCACCGAGGTCGTATTCCGAGGTGTCGGTGACGCACGCCGTCTCGCGAGTGCCGATCAGCAGCAACCACCCGATGCCTTCAATGATCGCGACCGGGATGTAGTCGATCAGGTACGCCCAAACACGCGTAAGCCACGGCGTATAAGCCTCTTTCGGCAACGCGCCGCCGGGTCCCGACGGTGGCGGGAAGCCGGGCCCACCCTGTGGTGGCGGGTAGCCGCCCTGCTGTCCGGGCGGCGGTGGGTACCCACCGGTCGGCGGCGGAGGAGGCGGGTAGTTACCAGGGGGAGGTGGCGGTGGATCGGTCATGGACGCCTTCCAGATTCATTAGCTGGGACTAAGCGTGCTTAATGTACCTGAGAATCAGCCCTCAGCAGCGCCTTCGGCAAGGTTTCGCGCCCGTATTTGCCACGGCCCGACGACTAGCGCCGCACGTTGCCGTCGGACAGGAATCCGAGCAGGTCGTGGCGGGTCAGGACGCCGACCGGCTTGCCCTCTTCGACCACCATGACGGCGTCGCAGTCCCGCAGTGCCTTCGCGGCATGGCTGACCATTTCGCCCGCGCCGATCAACGGCAGCGGCGGCAACATGTGCTGCGACACCGCGTCGGCGAGTTTCGCCCGGCCCTCGAAAACGGCCGACAGCAGTTCGCGCTCGGACACGCTGCCCGCCACCTCGCCGGCCATCACCGGCGGCTCGGCGCCGACGACCGGCATCTGGGAGACCCCGTATTCGCGCAGGATGGTGATGGCGTCACGCACGGTTTCCGACGGGTGGGTGTGCACGAGGTCGGGCAGCGCACCGGACTTGCCCCGCAGTACGTCGCCGACCGTCGCCTGCTCGATCGACCCGTCGAGCCTGCTGCGCAGAAAGCCGTACGACGACATCCACGCGTCGTTGAAAACCTTTGACATGTAACCCCGTCCGCCGTCGGGCAGCAGAACGACGACCAACGAATCCGGTCCCGCTCGTTCGGCCACGTTCAGCGCGGCGACGACGGCCATCCCGCAGGATCCGCCGACGAGCAGCGCCTCCTCGCGGGCCAGCCTGCGGGTCATGTCGAACGAGTCGGCATCGGAGACGGCGATGATCTCGTCGGGCACGGTCGGGTCGTATGCCGATGGCCAGAAGTCCTCGCCGACGCCCTCGACGAGGTACGGCCGACCAGTGCCACCCGAATACACGGAGCCTTCGGGGTCCGCGCCGACGATCTGCACCCGCCCGTCGGACACCTCTTTCAGATACCGGCCCGCACCGGTGATGGTGCCGCCCGTGCCGACCCCCGCGACGAAATGGGTGACCGTGCCGTCGGTGTCGGTCCAGACCTCGGGGCCCGTCGTCTCGTAGTGGCTGACCGGCCCCATCGGGTTGGAGTACTGATCGGGCTTCCAGGCGCCGTCGATCTCCTCGACGAGCCGGTTGGACACGCTGTAGTAGCTGTCCGGGTGGTCGGGCGGCACGGCCGTCGGGCACACCACGACCTCAGCGCCGTAGGCGCGCAACACATTCTGCTTGTCCTCGCTGACCTTGTCCGGGCACACGAAGATGCATTTGTAGCCGCGCGGCTGGGCGACCAGCGCCAGTCCGACACCGGTGTTGCCTGACGTCGGTTCGACGATGGTGCCACCGGGCTTGAGCTCACCGCTGGCCTCCGCGGCATCGATCATCTTCGCCGCGATGCGGTCCTTGGCGCTGCCGCCCGGATTGACGTACTCGATCTTGGCGACGACCCTGCCGGCACCCTCGGGCACGACCGAGTTCAGCTGAACCAGGGGGGTATTGCCGATGAGCTCACTGACGTGTCGCGCGATCCGCATGCGTCAATGGTCTCAGGCCGCGGAAATGCTTACCAGGTGGCCTCTCGGATGTAGTCGCCGACCTGTCGCAGCGACCGGGTGGCCTCTTTCACCGCGGGGGCGGCGATCTGGAACACGTGCATCTGGCCCGGCCACACCCGAAGCTCCACCGGCACCCCCGCGGCGGCCAGCATGTGCGCGGCTTTGCGGGCGTCGTTCAGCAGAACCTCGGACCCGGAGACATGGATCAACGTCCGCGGCAGCCCGGGCTCGATGTGATCGAGCGGCTCGTACACCTGCTCGGGCTGGCCATCGACGACGTTGCGTTCGGCGGCCTTTTCCACCAGCTCCACCAACGCGTGGAACGCCTTGGGCGGGAACATCGCATCAGACCGGATGTTGGGATGGTTGGCACGCGACTCGTTGTCGATCTCGAAGAGCGGCGACATGGTCACGATGGCCGCGGGCGTCTCGCCCGCCAGACCCTCCTGCTGCAACCGCTCGGCCAGCGCCAGCGCGAGGTATCCGCCCGCCGAGTCGCCGGCCAGCACGATCTGTTCGGGGTCGTAGCCCCTCAGGCGCAGCCACTTGTAGGCGTCGTAGCAGTCGTCGAGCGCCTGGCCGACGGAGTGCTTCGGGATCATCCGGTAGTTGACGACCAGAACCGGGCTGTCGGCGAACTTCGATAGCGTCTCCACCAACCGGCCGTGCGAGTTCACGCCGCAGGTCAAAAACGCGCCACCGTGCATGTAGACGATGACGCGGCGGTTACCGTCGGCGGGCAGCACGCCCGCGGCCCGGACCAGCTGCGCGTTGCAGTTCGGCAGCGAGATCGTTGCCCGCACCGTGCCCTGGGCGGGTCGCAGCACGCGACACGCGACGTCGACGAGGCCGAACGGCCACGGCAGGCGCGGAGCGTAGCTACCGATAGCCAGAGTTGGCTTGACCGTCAACATTGCGGCCAGCGCAATCAGCCGGCCCGCCAGGCTTGCACCATCCTCGACGACCTCTAACGGGCCGCCGTCGCTGACCGGAAATTTACGGGGTTTATGCGCTCTAGCTGCGCTTACCGCAGCACGAGGCGTGCTTGGGGCCTTGCTGGGTGCCGTCATCGCCACCACTTCCTACGCCGCTCTCTTGCTCAGGGGTGGCTCGTTGCTCGGCCAACCCCGATAACTTAGCTTGACACCGTTAATACGTTCAACAATCAAAGAAACTGATTCGATACCGGACTTGATACCGCACCGTGACCGTTGGATATGCGTCGCCACGCGGATAACTCGGAACTTCGCCAATAAACTGTTCCTGTGAGGATTCGTGCACCTCGTCGCTCGACGGTCGCACTGGCCGCGGCGGCCACGCTCGCATCGACGGGCTCCGCCTACGTCGGCGCCCGCACATTTCTGAGCGGACAGGCTGACCAGGCCCGACGCGTCATTCCGAAGTCCTGGGACGTGCCGCCCCGCGCCGATGGCGTCTATACCCATGGCGGCGGTCCCGTCGAACGCTGGTACCGCGGGGTGCCGTTCGACCTGCACCTGATGGTCTTCGGCGACTCCACCGCGACCGGTTACGGCGCGCAGAGCGCCGAGGAGGTACCAGGCGTGCTGATCGCCCGCGGGCTGGCCGAGACGTCGGGCAAGCGCATCCGGCTGAGCACCAAGGCGATCGTCGGCGCCACCTCGAAGGGCTTGTCGGGTCAGATCGACGCCATGTTCGTCGCGGGCCCGCCGCCGGATGCGGCGGTGATCATGATCGGCGCAAACGACGTCACCAGGCTCAACGGCATCGGCCCGTCGGCACGGCGGGTCGGCGCTGCGGTTCGCCGTCTGCGGGCCAGCGGAGCCGTCGTCGTGGTGGGCACCTGCCCCGACTTCGGTGTCATCACCGCCATTCCGCAGCCGCTACGCATGGTGACCCGCACCATCGGGCTGCGGCTGGCCCGTGCGCAGGCCTCGTCGGTGCGGTCGTCGGGCGGCATTCCGGTCCCGCTGGCCGACCTGTTGACGCCAGAGTTTCGGCAGGCGCCGGAGGTGCTGTTCTCCGAGGACATGTTCCATCCGTCGGGCGCCGGCTATGCGCTTGCCGCCAAGCAGCTGCTGCCCGCACTGTGTAATGCGTTGGGCGACATGACCGCTGACTGCGAACCGGAGTCGGCGTTGGAAACGCGGACGGCCGACGTCAGCTCACTGTTGTCGCGGCTCGGCGGTGTCAGCCGGCTGTGGCGGCGCTCGACTGGGGTCCCCGCACCCATCGTGGTGCCAGCGAGTTAGGTTCTCTGCAGTAGCCACTACTCCAGGAGCCGTCATGTCTGAAGCCGTCATTGTCGCGACCGCACGCTCGCCGATCGGTCGAGCCGGCAAAGGATCGTTGGTCGACATGCGGCCCGACGACCTGGCCGCGCAGATGGTGCGCGCTGCGCTGGACAAGGTGCCTGCGCTGGACCCGAAGGACATCGACGACCTGATCATGGGCTGCGGCCAGCCCGGCGGCGAGGCGGGCTTCAACATCGGCCGGGCCGTCGCCGTCGAGCTGGGCTACGACTTCCTGCCCGGGACGACGGTGAACCGGTACTGCTCGTCGTCGCTGCAGACCACCCGGATGGCGTTCCACGCGATCAAGGCCGGCGAGGGCAGCGCGTTCATCTCCGCGGGCGTGGAAACGGTGTCGCGGTTCCCGAAGGGCACCTCCGACGGCTGGCCCGACAGCCACAATCCGCTGTTCTCCGACGCCGAGGAGCGGTCGGTGAACGCCGCGGCGGGCGCCGACGAGTGGCACGACCCGCGTGCAGGACGGCGTGCTGCCCGACGTGTACATCGCGATGGGCCAGACGGCCGAGAACGTCGCCCTGTTCACCGGCATCAGCCGCGAAGATCAGGACCACTGGGGCGTGCGCAGCCAGAACCGCGCCGAGGAGGCCATCAACAGCGGGTTCTTTGGGCGCGAGATCTCGCCGGTGACACTGCCGGACGGCTCGAAGGTCGACACCGACGACGGGCCGCGGGCAGGCACGACCTACGAGAAGGTCAGCCAGCTCAAGCCGGTGTTTCGGCCCAACGGCACGATCACGGCGGGCAACGCGTGCCCGCTGAATGACGGTGCGGCCGCGGTGATCGTGATGAGCGACGACAAGGCCAAGGAGCTGGGCCTGACGCCGCTGGCCCGCGTCGTGGCGACAGGCGTGAGCGGTCTGTCGCCGGAGATCATGGGCCTGGGTCCGATCGAGGCGACGCGCAAGGCGCTCGCGAACGCGGGGATGACGATCGACGACATCGATCTCTACGAAATCAACGAGGCGTTCGCGGTGCAGGTCCTCGGTTCGGCCCGCGAGTTGGGGATGGACCACGACAAGCTGAACATCTCCGGCGGCGCGATCGCGCTGGGCCATCCGTTCGGCATGACGGGCGCGCGGATCACGGCCACGCTGCTGAACAACCTGCAGACCCAGGACAAGACGTTCGGCCTGGAGACCATGTGTGTGGGCGGCGGTCAGGGCATGGCGATGATCATCGAGCGACTCTCGTAACCGCGTCTCCCGCCGAGTGTGCGAATTTGTACGCACCGCACGGCGTGTTCGCGTACGAAACAGCACACTCGGCGCCAATACGCCGAATAGGAAAAGCCCCCGGCGAACCGGGGGCTTTTCTCGTAGTAAGTGCCGTCAATCGCTTTGCAAGATACTGAGCAGCCGCAGGATCTCGATGTATAGCCACACCAGCGTGACGGTCAGGCCAAGGGCGACACCCCATGCGGCCTTCTCCGGCGCACCAGCGCGGATCATCTGGTCGGCGGCGTCGAAGTCGAGCAGGAAGCTGAAGGCTGCCAGCCCGATGCACACCAGCGAGAAGATGATCGCGATCGGGCCGTTGCCGCGAAGGCCGAGGCCCTCGCCGCCGCCGACACCGAAGAGCGCCAACACGAAGTTGCCCAACGCGAGGACAAGAACGCCGAAGATGCCGGCGATGATCATGCGGGTGAACTTCGGGGTGACGCGGATGGCGCCGGTCTTGTAGACCACGAGCATGCCCGCGAACACGCCGATGGTGGCGAGGATCGCCTGCCCGATGAGGGCACCGGCGCTGGCGCCGGAGACGTAGAAGTTGGCGAGCACGAACGAGATCGCACCGAGGAACAACCCCTCGAGCGCGGCATAGCTGAGCACGATCGCCGGGTTGTCCTGCTTGCGGCCGAACGTGGCGATCAGCACCAGCGCCAGGCCGCCCAGCCCACCGACGATGAAGAACGGCATGGCCAGCCCGGGGTTGCCCGAGACCAGGAAGTAGGAAACGACCGCGACGAGCGACAGCACCGCGAGCGTGACACCGGTCTTGGTGACCACGTCGTCGATGGTCATCGGCCGCGAGACGCCGGCCTGCTGCTTGTCGGGGTACTGCGTCACATAGGGCTCGGCCTGCGCCGCCTGCGCACCGTAGCCGGCGGCTCCGGTACCGAACTGTGCATATCCACCCTGCGTCTTAGGCAGGGATCGAAATACCGGGTTGCTGGTCTCCCGCACCGTCGGTTCCTCTCCTGATGCTTTGGTTCGCCTACTGACGAACACACTCTCAACGATTCGCCACCTGGATTCGGTTCCCGTGGAAACTTCCCAGGTCCTTCACAGGAAACCTTACCCGGAGCAGGGCAGGTGAGGGCGACGTTCTACATTGCATAACCGTGGGTCAAAACGAGGATGTCCTAGTAACCGTCGACCGCCACATCGGTCTGATCACCCTCAACAGGCCCAAGGCCATCAACTCACTGACCCACTCGATGGTCAACGCAATGTCGCCTGTGCTAGCCGACTGGGAGCGCAATGACGACATCCACGCCGTCATCGTCGACGGCGCAGGCGAGCGAGGCCTGTGCGCGGGCGGCGACCTCGTAGCGCTGCATCACAGCGCCAGCGCCGACGGGTCCGAAGCCCGACAGTTCTGGTACGACGAGTATGTGCTGAATGCGCAGATCGGCCGCTTCAGCAAGCCGTACGTCGCGCTCATGGACGGCATCGTGATGGGCGGCGGCGTCGGGGTCGGCGCCCATGGCAGCGTCCGGGTGGTCACCGACACCACGAAAATGGCGATGCCCGAAGTGAGCATCGGACTCATTCCCGACGTGGGTGGCACGCTCATCCTGTCGCGTGCGCCGGGGCTACTGGGCCTGCACGCCGCGCTGACGGGCGCTCCGTTCGGCGCCGCCGACGCCATCGTCATGGGCTTCGCCGACTACTTCGTGCAGCACGCCACCCTAGGCGAGTTCAAGGAGGCCGTCATCGCCGACGGCATCGACGCCGCGCTGTCAGCACACGCCGTCGAGGCTCCGCCGAGTCCACTACTGGCTCAACGAGATTGGATCGACGAGTGCTTCGCGGGCGATACCGTCGAAGACATCGTCGCCGCGCTCCGTGGCCACGACGCGGGCCCGGCCAACGACGCGGCCAACCTGATCATGACGCGCTCCCCCATTTCGCTGTCGGTGGCACTGGAGGCCATCCGGCGGGCCGCCAAACTCGAGACACTGGAAGACGTACTGCGCCAGGAGTATCGGACGTCATGCGCATGCTCGCGCAGTCACGACTTCGTCGAAGGTACCCGCGCGCTGGTCATCGACAAGGACCGCAACCCGAAATGGTCGCCGCCGTCGCTGGCGGCGGTCACCCCCGCCGACGTCGAGGCTTACTTCGCGCCGGCCGACCGCGAATTGGAGTTCTCATGACGAACTACGAGACGATCCTCGTCGAGCGCGACGAGCGCGTCGGCACCATCACGCTGAACCGGCCAAAGGCGCTGAATGCGCTGAACAGCCAGGTGATGACCGAAGTCACCACCGCCGCAGCCGAATTCGACAGCGACCCCGGCATCGGCGCCATCGTCATCACCGGCAACGAGAAGGCTTTCGCGGCGGGTGCCGACATCAAGGAGATGTCGGAGTTGTCGTTCGGCGATGTGTTCGGCCAGGACTTCTTCGCAACGTGGGCGAAGCTGGCCGCGGTGCGCACACCGCTGATCGCCGCGGTCGCCGGCTACGCCCTCGGCGGCGGCTGCGAGCTGGCGATGATGTGCGACGTGCTGATCGCAGCCGACACCGCCAAGTTCGGCCAGCCGGAGATCAAGCTCGGCGTGCTGCCCGGAATGGGTGGCTCGCAACGGCTGACGCGCGCCATCGGCAAGGCCAAGGCGATGGACCTGATCCTGACCGGACGCACCATCGACGCCGAGGAAGCCGACCGCAGTGGCCTGGTTTCCCGCGTGGTGCCCGCTGACGAACTGATCCGCGAAGCCAGGGCCGTCGCCACCACGATCTCGCAGATGTCACTGTCGGCGTCGCGGATGGCCAAGGAGGCGGTCAACCGTGCCTTCGAGTCGTCGTTGTCGGAGGGGCTGCTGTACGAGCGCAGGCTGTTCCATTCGGCGTTCGCCACCGCCGACCAAACCGAGGGCATGAACGCCTTCACCGAGAAACGCCCACCGAACTTCACGCACCGCTAATCTGCCTTCGTGACAGACACCGCGGAGGCGACGGAAGAATCCCCACCGCAACCCGAACCACCGGAGAAGAAGCCGTCCTGGTGGCAGCGGCGCTACACGTTCACCGGAACCGTCCTCTCTCTGGTGTTCCTCTGGTTGTCGCTCACGCCGTCTCTGCTGCCCCGCGGCCCTCTGTTCCAAGGCTTGGTCAGCGGGTCGGCGGGCGCGATCGGTTATGGGCTCGGCGTCTTAGCCGTGTGGCTGGTGCAGTACATGCGGTCGAAGGATGCCAGTCCGCACGCACCGAGCTGGGCGTGGCTCGCCGTGGTCGTCGTCGGCGTCATCGGCCAGATCCTGATGATCATCTACTTCCACGTCTGGCAGAACGAGGTGCGCGACCTCAACGGTGTGCCACGGCTCAAGTTCTGGGACCACCCGCTGACCGCGGTGCTCTCGATCGTCGTCTTGTTCGTCTTCGTCGAGATCGGTCAGCTCATCGGCAAGCTGGTGCGCTTCCTGGTGCGGCAGCTCAATCACATTGCACCGCCGCGGGTTTCGTCCGTTGTCGTTGTGGTTTTACTGCTGGCGTTGAGCATCGCGCTGCTCAACGGTGTGGTCGTCCGCGTCGGGATGGACTACCTCAACAAGACCTTCGCCGCGGTCAACGACGAGACGGACCCCGAGTTCCCCGCGCCGACGTCGAAGCTGCGGTCCGGCGGCCCGGAGTCGCTGGCCAGCTGGGAGTCACTCGGTCACCAGGGCCGGGTGTTCGTGTCGGCCGGCCCGTCGGTTGACGAGCTCTCGAAGTTCAACGGCAAGCCCGCAATCGAGCCGATCCGCGCCTACGCCGGACTGCATTCCGCCGACGGAATCAAGGCCACCGCGGCCCTGGCCGCCGAAGAGCTGCTCCGCACCGGCGGGCTGAACCGCGACGTGGTCGCGGTCGCCACCACGACCGGCACCGGCTGGATCAACGAGGCAGAAGCGTCGGCGCTGGAATACATGTACAACGGCAACTCCGCGATCGTGTCGATGCAGTACTCGTTCCTGCCGAGCTGGCTGTCGTTCCTGGTGGACAAGGAGAACGCGCGGCAGGCAGGGCAGGCGTTGTTCGAAGCCGTCGACGCGCTGATCCGCGAAATGCCCGAGGCGCAGCGGCCCAAGCTGGTGGTGTTCGGCGAGAGCCTTGGCTCCTTCGGCGGCGAGGCACCGTTCCTGTCGCTGAACAACGTCATCGCCCGCACCAACGGCGCCCTCTACTCCGGCCCGACGTTCAACAACACAATCTGGGCCGATCTCACCCGCAACCGCGACAAGGGCTCGCCGGAGTGGCTGCCGATCTACGACAAGGGCGAGAACGCCCGCTTCGTCGCCCGGCCCGACAATCTCGGCCGCCCGGCGGATCCGTGGGGCATGCCACGGGTGGTCTACCTGCAGCATGCGTCCGATCCGATCGCCTGGTGGAACCCCGATCTGCTGTTCACGGAGCCGGACTGGCTCCGCGAGCCCCGCGGCTACGACCTGTCGGGACGGATGCAATGGATTCCGGTGGTCACCTTCCTTCAGGTGTCCGCGGACATGGCGGTGGCCGTAGACGTTCCGGACGGGCACGGCCACGTCTACGTCAAGGACGTGGCCAACGCGTGGGCGCAAATACTTCAGCCTCCGGGTTGGACACCGGAGAAGACCGAAAAGCTGCGCCCACTTCTGAGCAACGACGAAAACGCTTAAACCAGAACGCCTTCGGCCTTCAGCGCGTGATATCCACCGACCACATCGGTGGCGCGGTGCAGCCCCAGGTCGATCAGCGACGCGGCGGCAAGGCTCGAGGTGTAGCCCTCCGAGCACAGCACCACCCATTCCACGTCGTCGTCGACGGCCTGCGGCAGCTTGGCGTCGCTGGTCGGGTCGCAGCGCCACTCCAGCACGTTGCGCTCGACCACCAGTGCGGCCGGGACGTGGCCCTCGCGGTCACGCTGGGCCTGCGGGCGGATGTCGACGAGCAGCGCACCCCGCCGCAGCGCGTCGGGGACGTCGGTAGCAGGCATTCGCCGTAGCCGTGCCCGCGCGGCGTCGAGCACCTTCTCGATGCGGCTGGTCATCGGATCACTACCCTTCCGGGCCATCGGTGAGTTCGGTTCGGTTGCGGCGCAGCGTGTTCCGGCTCGTAACCTCATAATATGACATCGCGGTCAGGGGCGGCGAGTACGCGTGCACGCTCAGCGTAGGCGTCACCACACCGGTGGCAGGCGGCGCCCACACCACGTCGTGCACCCATCCGAGCGGAAACGCGGCCTGGTCGCCCGTGTTGATCCGACGACGCCGCAATGCGTCGCCGTCCCACCGGAACTCGTCGAGCGCGCCGGACACCAACGTCAGCGCGCCCAGCGACCCACCGTGGTCGTGCAGCTCGGTGGCGTGGTCCTTGACCCAGCTGATGAGCCAGATGTCCAGCTCGTCGTCGCCGTGGATGCGGGTGTACCAACGATCGTCGGTGGGCGGGCCGTCCGCGGGCAGCAGATGGTCGTGGCGGCCGCTGAGCACGTCGTCGGCGACGCGATCGACGGCGCACAGCAGATCGGGCACGCGCAGACGGGTTGGGGCGGAGACGGCGGAAACCATGGAAGCTCCAGAAGTGACAGACGGACAGGGGGCGGCGGCTATGCCTGACAACAACCCCGAATTCCGGTCAGCTCCATCACGCCGCCGAGTGTTGCATAGATTGGCGGCATGCGCTCCTACCCTCTTGGCATCGTGGCCGCAGCGAGCAGCCGTCGCACTGGCAGGCTGTTCGTCCGGCGGCGAAGGCGGTCAATCGTCGTCGGCGGCGCCCACCACCACCGCGACCAGCTCGGAAACCCACACCCCGGCGCCCGGCGCGATCGAGGTCTCACCGGGTGGCGTGACGACCGCCGTCGGCGCTGACGCCGAGTCGACCGAAGAGGAATACTCCCAGGCCTGCCAGGCTGCGAAGACGTGGATAGACCAGCAGGGCGGCGACCGGAAATCGCAAGTCGAGCCGTATCTGAAGATGCTGCAGTCGCCCGATACGCCACCCGGCCCGGGTACGTACAACACTGCGTGGGCGCAGCTGACACCGCCGCGCCAGGCGGCCGTCATCGTTGCAGCCCAGGCGGGCGCCGACTCCCTCTGCTGACAATTCGAATCACGGCTGCGAGAAAGTCGGTTACCCGCGGTCGGCGATCCACTCGCGGCCCCGCGCGACGGCCCTGTCGCGGCGAAGACCTGGTCGGTGGCGGGCACGATGCCGTCGTCGCCCAGCACGTCGTGTAGCCCGCCGCGCTGGAGAATGCGCTCAGCGGCCGGGGTGACGCCCGCGACGATGAGGCCGGCCGCCGTGCGCCTGCAGTCCACCCTCCCACCGTCGAAGCGCCTTGATCGCGACCGAGGACGGCACGTCCGGCAGCATGCGCAGGCTCAGCACGACGACGGCGTTGGTGGTGCCCGCCGCCTTGGGCCATTCCTCGTCGATGCGGGCCACTTCCGCGAACAGCCCGACGCCGGCGTAGTGCAGCACGGTCACGTCGTTACTCGCGCATTGTTCGGGCACCGGAATGATCCGAAATCCCCCGTCGTCGGTCTGCTCAAGACCGACCAAGCCGGCGGACTGCGAGGCCTTGACGCAGTAGAGCACCAGCGACGTGATGACGCCGATCAGGATCGCGGTGTGCAGGGGCAGCTCCGTGGTGGCGGCGAACGTGATGAGCATCGCGACCGCGGGGATCGGCGCCACCCGCAGCACGAGCTTGATGTCGGGCAGCCGGCCCGCCACCAGCTCGAGGCCGATGACGAGGATCAGTCCGCCGATGACCGGCATCGGGATGATCTCGGCAAGGGAACCGGCAACGAGGACCAGCAGCGCCAGCCAGATACCCGCGAAGATGCCCGCCCAACGTGTTTGCGCCCCAGCCGATGTCGCGACACCGGTGCGGGAGAGGGAGCCGCCGGCGGGCAGCGCACCGAAGAAGCCGCCTGCTAGATTCGCCACCCCCTGTGCGGTGAAGTCGCCGGACATGTTGCTGCGGCTGCCATCCGGGTTCGGCACGGCCGCAGAGATCCCGGCGGCCTGCGCCAACGCGACGAGTGCGACCGCGACGCCACCGACCAGCAGTTCGGGCATCACCGCGAAGTTCGGAATGGTCAGTGGCGGAAGGGAATTCGAAATCGACGCGATGTCGCCGACCGTCTCGACGTCGACGTGAGCGACTGCGACGACGGCGGTCACCGCGACGAGGGCGAGCAGGATCGCGAACGATTTCAGCGGCTTGACGAAATGGAACACCGCCCGCACCGCGACGGTGCCTGCCGCGACGGCGACCGTGGTCGGTTGCCACAGGCCGATGTGGGCAAACGCGTCGATGAACTTGCCGATTGTGTTGCCGTTCTGCGGCCTATAGCCGGTGGCGTCGTTCAGCACTCCGGCGATGATCTGAAGCGCAATGCCTGTGCTGAAACCGGTCATGACGGCGTTGGAGACGAAATTCATGATCGCTCCGAAGCGCAGCAGCCCGAACGCCAACATCACCACGCCGACGACGACGGCCAGGGCCGCGACATTCGCAGGATCGGTCGGGTCGAGCCCCGCCTCCTTGAGCACGCTGCGCGACGACAACGCGATCGCGCTGGTGAGCGTGGTGACCATGAGCACCGTCCGCGCGAAAACCGATGCGATGATGCCGGGAACGACGCCGGAGTACAGGCCGACGACCGGGTTGAAGCCACCGATGCTGGCGTACGCCATGCCTTCGGGGATCGAGAACAACCCCGTCACCAAACCCGCCAGCACGTCGCGGGGCGTCCGCCTGCCGAGCCGTCGCACAGCGGAAGCGACTTTGGTCTCCGGCGCAGACACCCCCCATTTTCACGCTCGCAACTGCGCTGACGGAGCAGTATAGGCGCATGGCTGGCAATCGGGTCGCGCTTGCCCTCGGCAGTGGGGGTGCCCGCGGATACGCCCACATCGGGGTCATCAGCGAGCTGCAGGAGCGGGGCTACGAGATCGTCGGAATCGCAGGCTCATCGATGGGTGCGCTGGTGGGTGGCCTGCAGGCGGCCGGGAAGCTCGACGAATTCGCCGAGTGGGCAAGGTCGTTGACCCAACGTGCGGTGCTTCGACTGTTGGACCCGAAGATCACCGCGGCGGGCGTGCTGCGCGCTGCCAAGATCCTCGACGCGGTCCGCGACATCCTCGGCGAGGTCACCATCGAAGACCTGCCGATCCCGTATACCGCGGTGACGACAGACCTGATCGCGGGCAAGTCGGTGTGGCTGCAGCGCGGCCCTGTCGATGAGGCGATCAGGGCGTCGATCGCGATTCCCGGGGTGATCACGCCGCACATCCTCGACGGCAGGCTGCTCGCCGACGGCGGCATTCTCGATCCGCTGCCGATGGCGCCCATTGCGGCCGTCAACGCCGACCTGACCATCGCGGTGAGCCTCAGCGGCAGCGAAGGCGACGGTCGCTATCAGCCAACGGATTCCGAGCCACGCGCATCAACGGAATGGTTGAACAGGATGTGGCGCAGCACCTCATCGCTGTTCGAGGCGAACACGATGCTCACCAGGCTCGGGACGGCGCAGGATGGAGCCGACGACGAGCTCGTCGACGCCGAAAAAGACGACAGGGAACCGTCGATACCCAAGATGGGAAGCTTCGAGGTGATGAACCGCACCATCGACATCGCCCAGGCCGCGCTGGCCCGACACACACTGGCCGCCTATCCACCTGATCTGCTGATCGAAGTGCCCCGAACCGCTTGCCGCAGCTTGGAATTCCACCGCGCGGCCGAGGTCATCGACATCGGTCACGACCTGGCCGCCCAGGCGATCAAGGAACTGGAAGGCTGACAGACGCAACTCAGCCCAGGCCTATTGGCCTGGGCTGAGTTGGTGGTGCGGTCAGCCGCACACACATCCGCCGTAATCGATCACGCCGCCGGGAAAGCCGTTGTCGACGGGCGCGGCGCCCGTGTCAGCAGGCTTGGTCGTGTCAGCCGGCTTGGTCGTGTCAGCAGGCTTGGTCGTGTCAGCAGGCTTGGTCGTGTCAGCCGGCTTGGTCGTGTCAGCAGGCTTGGTCGTGTCAGCAGGCTTGGTCGTGTCAGCAGGCTTGGTCGTGTCAGCAGGCTTGGTCGTGTCAGCAGGCTTCGTGTCGGCGGGCTTGCCGGTGTCGGCTGGTGTCGTGGTGCCGGTGTTGGCAGGTGCCTGACCCTGAACGGGAGCCTGTCCCTGTGCGGGGACCGAGGTGTTGTTGTTGGTGCGGGGGCCAGTTGGGGTGAACACCTTGGTGACCGGGGCCGGGTTGTTGACGATGACCGGGGAGGCCGGATCGCTGTTGGTGTTCAGCCCGGGGATGTTGATCTCCGAGGGCAGGTTGATCGTCGTCGACGGAGCGGCGGCGGCGGTCGTGGGCTGGACGTCGTGGCTGGAGTTCATCAGGTAGACACCGCCGAAGGCGGCGGCACCGACGACGGCCAGACTGGCGATCGCCAGCAGGCCCACGTTGGCCGTTGAGGACGCGGCCACCGGTGCGGCGGCCATCGGCATCGGCTGGGGCATCGGGGCGTGGCCCTGGAAGCCGTTGTACTGAGGGGCGTAGTTCTGGTTCTGCGGGTAGGTGGTGTACATGATCTCTCCTGGTTGTGTGAGTGGCCCTTGCGGCCGCTTTCACAGGTAGGAGCGACAGCCCCCAGTCACTCGCACACTTTTTCCGAAAAACTTTTGCGAAAAAGTTTTGCGAGCGCATCGGCGCTGGTCAGAGCGATTTCAGCTCGCGAGGAACTCAGCGACTTCGGGAGCGATGCGGCGCCCCTGGTCCCGACCCGCGCGCGCAGACGGCTCCCGGCACGCCGGGTCGAGCGGGTTCCTCCCGAACGCCGTCAACGAATCGGCGTCGGCGAACACGCCGAGCGAGCGGCCGGGAAACGTGTCGACCTCGACGGCCGGATCAGGCCCGAATGGCGACGGCGCGCCGCGGCCCGACGGCACCAGCACGACGACGGCGTCGCAGTCGCCTGCCAACGTCAGGTTCATGGTGCTTCCGACGCCGCCATCCATATACCGCTGCTCACCGATCGTCACCGTCGGCCACGCGCCGGGCACAGCGCAGCTCGCGGCGACGGCATCGACCAGCTCGACACCGGACGTTGCCTCGAACGCGACCAGCTCGCCGGTGCCGATGTCGATCGCGGTGATCCGCAACTCGCGGTCCGGCCACTCGTGCGACGGCAACCGCTGGGCGATCACCTCGCGACGGACCGCCTCGGATACGGTCGCCGTCGACTGCGCCACCGCACCGATGCGCTGCAGTTTCTGCTCCTTGGTGGCTTCGGGGTCCGACAGCGCCTGTAGGAACAGCTCGGTGATGTCATCGATATCGACGCCGGGCGTCAGCTCTTTGGATGCGCCGCGGATCTGCCGGTCGTACAGCTCGTCGAGGCTCAAGCCGCTGCCGAGCTGTGCGGCGACCGCCGACCCGGCGGACGTACCGATGACGACGTCGGACTCCAGCAGGGCACGCGCCGTCGCCGCCGAATGGTCCTCGATCCCCCGCAAGATGCCGAGTTCCCAGGCGATTCCCGCCAGTCCCCCGCCCGCCAACACCAGGCCGCGCTTCGATGTCACAGACGGAAGTCTGCCCGTTGGCGATAATCGGCGGGTACACCGACCCTCGAGGAGCAGACGTCGATGAAGACGAAGGCCGCCGTGCTGTGGGGACTTCACCAGAAATGGGAGGTCGAGGAGATCGACCTCGATGGCCCCAAGCGCGATGAGGTGATGGTCAAGATGACGGCCAGCGGCATGTGCCACTCGGACGAACATCTCGTCACCGGCGATCTGCTGACGCCGATGCCGGTGGTCGGCGGACACGAGGGCGCGGGCATCGTCGTGGAGGTCGGCGATGGAGTCACCGATGTCGCCGAAGGCGACCCGGTGGTGCTGAGCTTCATCCCCGCGTGCGGCCACTGCGGGCCGTGTGTGCGCGGCATGAGTAACCTGTGCGAACTCGGGATGTACCTGCTAAAGGGCCCACAGCTCGACGGCACCCACCGCTTCCACGCCCGTGGTCACGATGTGGGCCAAAATGTGTTTGCTCGGAACGTTTTCGGAGTACACCGTCGTACCGACCGCGTCGGTCGTCAAGGTCGACAAGAGCGTCCCGCTTGACAAGGCGGCGCTGGTTGGTTGCGGCGTTACGACCGGCTACGGCAGCACGATCAACACCGGAGAAGCCACCGCGGGCAGCACGGTGGTGGTGATGGGTGTGGGCGGCGTGGGTATCAACGCCGTGCAGGCGGCCAGGATCGTCGGCGCCCGGCATATCGTCGCGCTGGACCCCGTCGAGTACAAGCGCACGCGCGCAATGGAATTCGGTGCTACCCACACCGCGGCGACCCTCGAGGAGGCGGCCGCACTGGTGATCGGCCTTACCCGCGGCGAGAAGGCCGACGTCTGCGTCGTCACCACCGACGTCGCCGAGGGCGCCTACGTCGCGCAGGCGCTCAGCCTGGTCGGCAAGCGCGGCCGGGTGGTGATGACCGCGATGGCACACCCCAACGAGAAGCAGGTGAACCTGTCGCTCGTCGACCTGACACTGTTCGAAAAGCAGGTCCGCGGTTCACTGTTCGGCTCGTCGAACCCACGCAGTGACATCTTCCGGATGCTCGACCTGTACGACAGCGGGCAGCTGATGCTCGACGAGCTCGTCACCCGCGAGTACAGCCTGTCCGACATCAACATCGGCTACGACGACATGCGCAGCGGGCTGAACCTGCGCGGCCTCATTCGGTTCTGACGATGAACGCCCAAACTCACGTTTGGGCGTAAATGTGCGAGTAGATCACGCCAAAACGTCGATCTCGGCGAACGGGTCAGTGCACCAGCTGCTTGGACAACTCTTGCAATGACTGGCGGGCGTATCCCTTCCACAGGCGGCCGAACACCGGCAGCAGTGGAGCGGTGAGCCCGCTGCGCGGGTGGATGGTCCACCGCCAGGTCACGTCGGTGCCGGCACCGCTGGGCTCGAAGACCCATTCGCCCTCCACGCGTCCGACCAACGGCGAGAGTGGACCCTTGACCTCCGAGAGCGTGTATCCGAACGAATGCGGCGGATCGTAGGCGGTCAGCTCCTCGCGCATACTGCCGCCGCCGACCAGCACCACGGTGCGTGACTGACCGATGCCGTCCCAATCGCCGGTCTGGTTACGCACTTCCTTGATCGGCGGGATGGGCCCGTACCAACGGCGGAACAGATCGGGCAGCGGCATCGGGACCATGTCGCGGAACACGTCGTCGCGGCCCATGGGAATGGTGCGGGACTGCTCGAGAACCAACGGCTTCGTCATCACCCGAGACTAACCCAGCCGTGCGGCCGCCTTCCCGCTGATCAGCGGGAGATCGAGGTAGGTCAGGATGCCGGGCTCGGCCGCACAGGTGGCCGGAACCGAGTTCACGCAGTGTGCCGCAGTGCCGACGATGCCGTACTCCGGGCCCTCGCCGCCGACCTCGGAGTGGAAACCCTTGACGACGATCGTGATGTCCGGGTTGCCGCGGACCTCCATCTCGTAGCGCTGCCCGGCGGGGCCGAATTTCCACGCGGGGTCCAGGTTTTCCTCACCCATCAGCCAGTTCACCGTGACGCGGACGACGGACTCCCCGCCCACGAGTGCCTCCCAGTGGAACTTTCGGCCCGCGACCTGGCCAGGCTCGATGACGCCCAGCGGAGAATCGATCGGCGCAGTCGCGACGGCGATCTCCTGCGTCCCGCGCACCTTCGGGTCGGCGTTGAACCCCATCTTGTCCACGCACATCTTCACGGCCTGGATGAACCCACTGTCCAGCATCTTCTGCATCGGCCCGGTCAGCGCCTTCTCCGGGACCTCGCCGAACCCCATGACGTGGCGCAGCACATCGGGCGCTTCATACGTTCGCAGATCGGAAAACTCTTCGGCCCGAACGAATGTCACGCCGGTGGAGAACGCCGAGAACAGCATCGGGAACTTCTCGCTGATGCCGCCGGGCGCCATGCCCGTGCCGTGCAACGTCGCGTTTCCTTCCAGCGCTGCCTCCCGCATCGGCGCGGCGCTTCGCTCGCTGGGATAGAGCCATCCGACCGGCGTCACCACGTTCTTGCCGGACCGCAGGAGCGCGGCCACCTCGTCGGGATTGGCCATCAGCGGCGCGTAGATCACCGCATCCGCGTCGAGGGCAAGGATGTCGTCGATGCTGTCCTTCGCGATGACGCCGAGCGGGTCGGTGCCGATGAGCTCGCCGACGTCCTTGCCGGCCTTGTCGGCCGAATGCACCCAGCAGCCGACCAGCTCGAGGTCGGGGTGCTCCAATATGCCCTTGATGGCGGCGACGCCGACGCCGCCGGTGGCCCACTGGACGACCCGAAGGCCCATGTCTTTCCTCCAAGGATCGCGAAACTAGAACACGTTCTACTTAGGTGTACACCACTTTTCTGGGCGGGCAGAAGCAAAAGCACCCGATTCGTACCGAAAAGCGGGGCTTTTTCGTCTGTTCGCGGTAAAAATCCTCCAGTGATGGCTGTGGAGTTCGGCGTGCTGGGACCGCTGCAGATCTGCGTCGACGGCGCACCCGTGCCGCTCGGCACGCCCAAGCAGCGCGCGGTGCTCGCCATGCTGGTGATCAACCGCAACCGGCCCGTCGCCACCGATACGCTGATCGAAGCGGCGTGGGAGCAGTTCCCGCCGCCGGACCCGCGGGCCAGCCTGCATTCCTACGTGTCCAACCTGCGCAAGCTGCTCGGCGGTGTCGGGGTCGACGCCCGCACGGCATTGGTCAGCGCGCCGCCCGGGTATCGGCTGGCCGTACCCGAAAGTGGTTGCGATATAGGCCGATTCGTTCTGGGAAAAAACGCGGGTGTACAGGCGGCCGCCGCAGGCAAGTTCGAGCAGGCAAGCGAAAGCCTTTCCGCCGCACTCGCCGAATGGCGCGGACCCGTCCTGGAAGACCTGCGCGACTTCCAGTTCGTCGACACGTTCGCCACCGCGCTGGTTGAGGACAAGATGCTTGCGCACACCGCGCTCGCGGAAGCCGAGATCGCCTGCGGCCGCGCCTACGCCATCATCGGGGAACTCGAGTCGCTGACCACCGAACATCCCTACCGCGAGCCGCTGTGGGCGCAGCTGATCACCGCCTACTACCTCGCCGAACGCCAATCCGATGCGCTCGACGCCTACCGACGGCTGAAGGTCACGCTCGCCGACGATCTCGGCATCGACCCCGGCCCGACCGTGCAGGCACTCTACGAGCGGATTCTGCGCCAGCAACCGTTGGACGTGAAACGGGTCGCAAGGACCACCGCGATCCACACCGCCAACTCCCTCGACCAGCGCACCGCCGTCGGCGCCGCATCATCCGTCGCCCGGCTGCGCGACGCCTCCGGCGACGAATACCCACTGGTAGCGGCGGCGACCCGGATCGGCCGACTGCCCGACAACGACATCGTGCTCGACGACCCCAACGTCAGCCGCCACCACGCCGTCATCATCGACACCGGCACGAACTTCGTGGTGACCGACTTGCGGTCGGCGAACGGAGTCGAGGTGAGGGGCGAACGGATCCGCGCCAGCGTCACACTCGCCGACGGCGACCCCATCCGCATTTGCAATCACGAGTTCGTTTTCGAGATCCAGGCTCCCGAGGTGTAGCGCTGTTTGCTGTGTGACGGACGAGTCCCGGTATTAGGGTGTGTTCGCTGGCAATCCATATGGAGGAGCGACCGATGAGCGGCACCGAAGGGGACTCCCGAGCGGGTACCGACTTCGGCCGCTACCGCTTGCGACGCCTGATCGGCCGCGGCGGCATGGGCGAGGTGTACGAAGCCCAGGACACCGAAAAGGACCGCATCGTGGCGCTGAAGCTGTTGCCAGAGGCGATTTCCCACGATCCGGTGTTCCGCAAGCGACTGCAGCGGGAGGCGCACTCGGCGGGCCGGCTGCTGGAACCCCACGTGGTGCCGATCCACGACTACGGCGAGATCGACGGCGTGATGTACGTCGACATGCGGATGATCGACGGCACCGACCTGCGCAAGATACTGAAGAACTACGGGCCGATGACGCCGGCACGGGCGGTGGCGATCGTTCGCCAGATCGCGTCGGCAATCGATGCCGCGCACGAATCCGGCATCATGCACCGCGACGTCAAGCCCGAGAACATTCTGATCACCCGAGACGACTTCGCCTATCTGGTCGATTTCGGAATCGCCAACGCCGCCACCGACGAGAAGCTGACCGAGTTGGGCACGGCCGTCGGGACCTATGCGTACATGGCACCCGAGCGGTTCACCAACGACGAAGTCACCTACCGCGCGGACATCTACGCGCTGGCGTGCGTGCTGCACGAGTGCCTAACCGGGTCGCAGCCCTACCCCGCCGACAGCGTCAGCATGGTGATCACGTCGCATCTGATGCAGCCGATACCCCGGCCAAGCGTGATTCGGCCGGGCATTCCGGCCGCCTTCGATCAGGTCATCGCGCGCGGCATGGCGAAGAAGCCCGAGGAGCGCTACGCCAGCGCAGGCGACCTCGCGGTGGCCGCCAATGAAGCACTCACACAACGCGATCAGGACCAGGCCGCCAACATCCTGCAGCGGAGTCAGGATGCGACCATGCCCGGCTACGCTCCCGGGGCCATCGTCGCGCCGAGCACCTATCCGACACCGCCACCGACGCCACCGCCGACACCGCCGCCGCATCACACGGCGCCGCCTGGGCCGCCCCCGACGCCGCCGGCGTTTCCGTCAGCGACCCCGGCCGCTTTCCATTCGCCGCAATGGAATACACCGCCAACAGGCAGCGCGCCCCGGCAGAAGAGCACGACGTGGATCGCGTTGGCCGCCGCGGCCGGGGTGTTCGTCCTCGTACTCGGCGCCTTCGGCGCCTGGTGGGCCTTCAAGGGCGACGACTCGGCCACCAAGAGCATGCCGACCAGCACCACGACGACCCGGGAGACCACCGCGTCCAGGACACCAAGGACGACGACGCCGTCGGAGAACCCGAACTCGTTCGAGGCCAAGCTGCTGGCCGTGGTGCCCGCCGGCTACGACGACGGCGCCTGCGAACCGGTGAATCCGCCGTCCACCGGCGCGCTGGCAACGGTGGACTGCGGCGAGACCAACTTGTCCACCGGCCCCAAGGCCGCGCGGTATTCGCTCTTCGCGGATCAGGCGACGTTGGACCAGCATTTCAGGGACGCCATCGCGGAGAACTCGGAGTTGGTGAAGTGCCCCGGCAGCGACCTCGACTCGCCCACTGCGTGGCATTACAACGCGACCCCTGACCAGCCGGCCGGTCAGGTTGCCTGCGGCACCTACAACGGCAGCCCCGACGTGACGTGGACGAAGGACGTGGACCTGCTGCTGGCCGACGCGCAGGGCCCAAACCTCGAAGACCTGCACAAGTGGTGGAACGACTTCGGCTGATGAGCCTCCTTCGTCGATAGAGCATCTAGACAGTTCGCTCGCTTTGTGTTTCTGTCGATCGCAGATAACAGCGAAGGGATACGTGAGATGCCAAACAAGGTTTTCGTCGTCGGGGTCGGGATGACCAAGTTCGAGAAGCCCGGCCGCCGCGAGGGCTGGGACTACCCCGACATGGCGCGCGAGTCGGGCACAAAAGCGCTCGAGGACGCGGGTGTTCACTACTCCGAGGTCGAGCAGGGGTTCGTCGGCTACGTTGCCGGTGACTCGACGTCCGGAAACCGGGCGCTCTACGAACTCGGGATGACCGGCATCCCGATCGCCAACGTCAACAACAATTGCTCGACGGGTTCGACGGCACTTTTCCTTGCGGCGCAGACAATCCGGGGTGGGTTGGCCGACTGCGCGATCGCGCTTGGTTTCGAGAAGATGCAGCCCGGCCCGCTTCAGGGCGGCGCGGAGGATCGCGAATCCCCGATGGGCAAGCACGTCAAGGCGATGGCCGAGATCGACGAGTTCGCATTCCCGGTGGCGCCGTGGATGTTCGGAGCCGCCGGTCGAGAGCACATGCGCCAGCACGGGTCCACCGCAGAGCACTTCGCCAAGATCGGATACAAGAATCACAGGCACTCGGTGAACAACCCGTACGCGCAGTTCCAGGACGAGTACACCCTCGACGACATCCTGGCGGCGAAGATGATCTCCGATCCGCTGACCAAGCTGCAGTGCTCCCCGACGTCCGATGGGTCGGGCGCGGCAATAGTGGCCAGTGAGGCGTTCGTCGACAAGCATGGTTTGGCGGGCCAGGCGGTGGAGATCGTCGGGCAGGCGATGACCACCGACTTCGACAGCTCTTTCGACGGCAGTGCGAAGAACCTGATCGGCTACGACATGAATGTCCAGGCCGCACAGAAGGTTTACGACCAGTCGGGTCTCGGGCCGTCCGACTTCCAGGTGATTGAGCTGCACGACTGCTTCTCCGCCAACGAACTGTTGCTGTACGAGGCGCTGGGCCTGTGCGGCGAGGGCGAGGCCCCGAAGCTGATCGACAACAACGACACCACCTACGGCGGGCGGTGGGTGGTCAACCCGTCCGGCGGCCTGATCTCCAAGGGCCATCCGCTCGGGGCGACGGGCCTCGCGCAGTGTGCGGAGTTGACCTGGCAGCTGCGCGGAGCCGCGGACAAGCGTCAGGTCGACAACGTCACCGCGGCGTTGCAGCACAACATCGGTCTCGGCGGTGCGGCGGTGGTGACGGCCTACCAACGCGCCGAGCGCTAGGAGCGGGAGACTTCCCACCGCGAGCAGACGCAAACTCGCACATTCTGGCCGCAATTTGTGCGAGTTTGCGTCTGCTCGGCAAGAGACCGTTGCCCACAGACGCGGGTTCATCCCCAGTTGGCCGCCGCATTGGTGCACACAACCTCGCAGTGAGCTCACTATCGGCCTGTGCAAACCGACGCGCTGGCGTTCATCGCGAAAGCTGGAGGCATCGCGACCACTTCGCAGCTGCTGACAGTAATGACTCGCCAACAGATCGACGTACAAGTGAAGAAGGGCATTCTCTTTCGCGTATGGCGCGGCGTCTACGCCAGGGAAGCACCGGACCTCTTGGGCCGACTGGCAGCGCTCGACGTGTTCATGGGGCAGAAGGCGGTGTGCTGCATGGGCACAGCGGCAGCGCTGTATGGATTCGATGTGCAGAACTCGACCGCCATCCACATCCTGGATCCCGGAGTACGCATGCGGCCCACCACCGGCCTCATGGTCCACCAGCGACTCGGTGCACCGCTTCGACGGGTAGAGGGCCGGCTAGCGACGACACCCGCCTGGACTGCGGTCGAGGTCGCTCGCACGCTTCGCCGGCCGCGAGCACTCGCGGTTCTCGATGCCGCACTTCACTCCATGTCGTGCAGCCGTGCCGACCTCGAAAACGCTGTTCGCGAGCAACGCGGACGCAGGGGCATAGTCGCCGTTCGCGAGCTGTTGGACTATGCCGACGCACGCGCTGAGTCAGCAATGGAGAGCGAAGCGCGCTTAGTGATGATCGACTACAGGCTGCCAAGGCCTGAGTTGCAATACGCGATTCGTGGCGGTGACGGCAAAAGTTGGCGTGTCGATTTCGCGTGGCCGGATCACCGGGTGGCCGCAGAGTACGAAAGCATCGCGTGGCATGTGGGTCGGCGAGAAATGCTCAGAGACAAGGGGAGAGTCGCCAACATCCAAGAGCTTGGCTGGACAGTGATCCCAATACTCGTCGACGACGTGCGTGTGCACCCCTGGCGCCTCGCCGATCGGATTTCGGGTCACTTGGCTCGTGCAGACATCGCAAGTTAGACGGCGAGCAGACGTGGACTCGCACAAATCAAGCCCAATATGTGCGAGTTAGCGTCTGCTCGCGAGGGAAAGGTGCTCGCTAGGCGAAACGTCAGTCGCGGTGTTCGATGATTTCGTAGGCGTTTTCGGCGTAGCGGGCCCTGATCGTCTTCTTGTCGAACTTGCCGACGCTGGTGAGCGGAACCTCCTCGATGAACGCCCACCGCTCCGGCAGCCACCAACGGACAACCTTGTCGCACAAGAACTCCCGCAACTCCCGCGGGCAGACCTCGGCTCCCTCGGTGACGACCACAACTGCAAGCGGCCGCTCGTCCCAGCGCTCATCGGGCACGGCGACGACTGCGGCCTCCGACACCGCGGGATGGCCCATCAAATGGTTCTCCAGCTCCACTGACGAAATCCATTCCCCGCCCGATTTGATGACGTCCTTGGCTCGGTCGGTCAGCGTGATGAACCCGAGCGGATCGATCCGGCCGACGTCGCCGGTGTGCAGCCAGCCGTCGACGAATATCGACTCGTCACGGTTGCGGTAGTACGCGCCGGTAATCCACGGCCCGCGCACCTGCACCTCGCCGACCGCCTCGCCGTCGTGCGGAAGCGGCTTGCCGTCGTCGTCGACGATCCTCGCCTCGACCCCGCAGACCGCCCGACCCTGCGTGGACCGCTGCGCCCAATACTGATCGCCGACGGCGTCCGGCTGCGGCCGGGCAATCGTCGCCAGCGGCGAGGTCTCCGTCATCCCCCACGCCTGCACGATCTGGACACCGTGCTGCTCCTCGAAGGTCTTCATCATCGACGTCGGCACCGCCGAGCCGCCGCAGGTCACCAATCGCAACGACGAGATGTCGCGGCCGGGAGCGGCTTCCAGACAATGCAAGACGTCGTTCCATATCGTCGGCACCGCCGCGGCCACCGTCGGGCGCTGGGTTTCGATGAGGTCGATCAGCGATTTCGAGTCGAGGAACCGATCTGTCAGCACCATCTCGGCGCCCGCCATCATGGCGCCGTACGGCATCCCCCACGAATTGGCGTGGAACATCGGAACAATGGCCAGCACCTTGTCGGCGAAGCCCAAGCCGACGGCATTGGCGGTGTTGGTCATCATTGCGTGCAGATAACTCGAACGATGGCTGTAGACAACGCCTTTCGGATGCCCAGTGGTTCCGCTGGTGTAGCACATCGCAGCCGCCGACGTCTCGTCGAGCTCCGGCCAACCGAACTCGGACGCTTCCGCCGCGAGGACGTCGTCGTAATGGAGCACGACCTTGCCGGATTCCCTCAGCAAGTCGACGTCACCGTTGCCGACCGCGATCACGGTGTGCACTGTCTCGAGCATCGGCAGGACGGGGGCGAGCAGGCCGGCCACGGAGAGATCGGCGATGATCACCTGGTCTTCGGCCTCGTTGGCGATGAAGGCGATCTGGTCGGGCGACAGCCGGATGTTGAGCGTGTGCAGGACGGCGCCCATCGACGGGATGGCCAGGTATGCGGTCAGGTGCTCGGCGTTGTTCCACATGAACGTCGCCACCCGCTGGTCGCCCGATATACCGAGACGACGCAACGCATTCGCCAGCCTGGCCGCCTGTTCGCCGACGTCGCGGTAGGTCGTGTGCCGATATCCATTCCCCGTAGCGGTGGTGACCGTGCGGTCACCGTGCACGCCGCATGCGTATCGCATGATGGTGGTAATGGTCAGCGGGTAGTTCTGCATCGTGCTGTCCATGGTCGCGATGCTAATCCGCCGGCTATGCGATGTCGGCGATTCCGTCCGATGCCTGCCGACGCCGGCGATTGCTGCGCCAGACATGGAACCAGCGCCTGCGACGCCCGCGGCCGATCACCCTTGACTGCGCGGGCGCGGCGCAGCGCAGCCGGTCCAGTTCGACGGGATCCGCCTCCTCGGTCCCCAGGTCGAGAGGACTGTCCAGCGAGCGCAACGGCGAGTCGGCGGTCAACAGCGAGTCCTGCCAGCTCTCGGCCGTGACCCCGCGCCGCCCCGCCGCGGCACGCAGCGCATCGCCGAGCTCAGCGTCGAGCAGCTGACGCATCATGTCGGCGCCCTGACGCGGATGGGCCAGCATCCACGAGTGGTAGGCACCGGGGACCTTGTAGAGCGTGGCGTCGGCGCGCTCAGCCATGTCGTGAGCGCTCTCGAACGGCACCACCAGATCGTTCTCGCCGTGCACGATGATCGTCGGCACTTTGTGCTCGCGCATCGCCTCGAGCATCGGTGTGTAGTCGCCTGAGCCGATGATGGCCCGGACCGCACCCGGCAGTCCCATCGGGGTGCGCACATTGCGAGCCAGCGCCGACGACATCTGCCGCAGGTAGCGCTTGCGATCGGGCGCGGGCAGGCGTCGGCTGTCGCCCGGAGCGTCGTACGCCGCGTTCAACAACGTCCGTGCCGCACGCCGAGGCGATCGGGTCGGCGTCCGGATGGAGTCGTCGAAAGGGGCCCCCGCGGCGGCGTTCAGGAGGACCGCCGCCAGTACACGCTCAGGTGCGACAGCCGCCAATCTGACGATCATGCGGCCGCCCATGGAGTGCCCCATGAAGACGGCCTCGCGCACGCCGAGCGCATCCAGCGCACGCAGCGTCAGGTCGACCCGATGGCTCAGGTCGGCCGACTTGCGGGGTAGGTCGCGCGTGAATCCGTGGCCCGCCGCGTCCAGGGCGACGACCAGAAAACCCATTCCCGCCAGCCGGCTCAGCAGCCGCACGTAGGCCTGGCCACTGAGGGCAATGCCGTGCAGGAAGACCAGCGGGACACCTTGGCCGCCCACGGTGACGCCCACCCTGTGCCCGTCGTCGAGCGTGATCACGTGGTGCGAGAGCCGGACCCTGGTGGCCGTGGCCGGTTGGCGGACCACCGATGTCTGACTCACACCCTCATGGTTAACCACGGACGAGACCGAAGACCAACCAGACGGCTGTGGGGTTGGTTACGCGAGGGCTCGCCTGCGATGAACGTCACGACCTGTGTTCGACGTCATATTCGAGACCGATCCGTACCACGCAGTGCGACCTGGGAACGAAACGAGTATCCCCGGCGCTGTATTTGGGGGATCATTGAGCGGACAAACGAGAAGAGGTGCGGTTATGCGCAAGAAGTGGATGCTCGCAGCTGCGGCCGTGGGTGCATTCGCTGCGGTGGCTGCGCCCGGTGGGCCCGCATCGGCCGATGATCGGTCGGCCCAGCAAGTCATCGCCGACCTTCAGAGCCAGGGCTATACGGTCAACATCGACCGGATCGGCACGGCACCGATGGACCAGTGCACGGTGACCAACGTTCGCAACCCCAAGTCGGTGCAGCAGTGGGTGCCCTACATCGGGCCTGGCCGCAACGGTTTCGGTGGCGACCGCGCGCTGGTGCTCGAGACCATCAGCCAGTCGATCTCGGTCACGCTTGACTGCTCGCGGCACTGACTCAACGCACGTAACGACGGAAGAAGGCCCGGCCGGGGTGCGGTACCGGCCGGGCCTTCGTCATACGCGCCCCTATGCAGGCGCAGGAACGCGCTCCTCCTGTGCCGGTTCTTCGGCGCGGTGGGGGTTGTCGTCGTCCACCATCGTCAACTCGTCGAACGGATCGTCACCACGCAACACCGCGTCGACCCTGTCGTTGTCGATGGTCTTGGTCCACGAACCAACCAGCACCGTGGCGACGGCGTTGCCGGAGAAGTTCGTGACGGCGCGGGCCTCAGACATGAACCGGTCGATGCCGACGATCAGGCCGACGCCGTCCAGCAGATCGGGGCGGTGGCTCTGCAGGCCGCCTGCGAGCGTCGCTAGTCCGGCGCCGGTCACACCCGCCGCGCCCTTGGAGGCGACGATCATGAACACCAGCAGGCCGATCTGCTCGCTGACCGCCAGCGGACTGCCCAGCGCGTCGGCGATGAACAGCGACGCCATCGTGAGGTAGATCGCCGTCCCGTCGAGGTTGAACGAGTAGCCGGTCGGGACGACGACGCCGACGGTGCTGCGGTCGACGCCGAGGTGCTCCATTTTGGCGATCAACCGTGGCAGTGCGGACTCGGATGACGACGTCGAGAAGATCAGCAGGTATTCGCGGGCCAGGTAGCGCACCAGCTTGAAGATCGACACACCCGACACCGCGCGCAGCAGGGTGCCGAGCACACCGAAGACGAACAGCACGCAGGTGATGTAGAAGCCGAGCATCAGGGTCAGCAGCTGTGTCACCGCGGTCCACCCGGTCTGGCCGACGACGTTGGCGATCGCGCCGAATGCGCCGATCGGTGCCAGCCAGAGGATCATCACGAGGATCTTGAACACCAGCTTCTGCAGGTGCTCGATGCCGCGCAGGATCGGCTCCCCCGCGCTGCCCATGGCCTGCAACGCGAACCCGACCAGCAAGGCGACGAAAAGTGCTTGCAGCACATTGCCTTCGGTCAAGGACGACAGCAGCGTCTCGGGGATGATGTGCTGGACGAAGTCCATCAGCCCGCCCGACTCGTGCGCCTTTTCGGCAAGCTCGGCGCCCTTACCCGCGGCACTCGGCGAGAGGTGCATGCCACTGCCGGGGTGGATGAGGTTTCCGACGACGAGGCCGATCGCGAGCGCGAACGTCGACATCGCCACGAAGTAGATGAAGGCGAGACCGCCGACCTTGCCGACCGTGGCTGCCTTACGCACCGAGCCGATGCCGAGCACGATCGTGCAGAAGATCACGGGCGCGATCATCATCTTGATCAGCGCGACGAACATCGTGCCGAGCACGCCGACGCTCTTGCCCACCTCGGGAGCGAGGATGCCGACCGCGATGCCGACCAAAACGGCGGCGATGACGGCGATGTAGAGCCAGTGCGTGCGGTCGCGGCGGCGCGGCGGACCCGGCGGCTCTGCTACCGGGGGTTGGCGGTCAAGAAGGGACATGTGCGGGCTACCTCCAGGTCGACATCGAATGTGATCTGCAAGTAGGTTCTGCGAATACGTGAGCCAGGTCACGTTTTAGTTCATTACGTTCAGCGGAGGTCGGCGCTTGAGCAGATGGTGGCCACGCTCGTTGGCCGGACAAGCGATCGCGCTGCAGATCCTGGTGATCGCCGTGGTCGTGCTGGTAGGCAGCGGTCTGGCGCTGCTGGATGCCCGGGGCGACGCCGACGCGGCCGCCCGCCAACAGGTCGTCGCCATCGCCACCGCGCTCGCCGACTCACCGTCGACGGCTGCCGCGATCGAAACCGGAAGGGCCACTGAGATTCTGCAACCGGTCACCGAGGCCGTCCGGACCAACACCGACATCGCGTTCATCACGATCATGTCGCCCGACGGAACGCGCTTCACGCACACCGATCCACATCAGATCGGTGGCCACTACCTTGGCACCATCGAACCCGCCCTGCGCGGCGAGACGTTCACCGAGGTGTACACGGGGACACTCGGGCCATCGATCCGCACCATCGTTCCCGTCCGCGACGCCTCGGGCAACATCGTCGGCTTGGTGTCGGCGGGCATCACCCAGCAGACCCTCGTGCAGCGTTGGCGATCCCAATGGCCGACGATCGCCGCGGTCAGCGTTGGCGCGCTGGCGCTTTCATTGATCGGGGTTTGGGCTATCCGGCGCAGGCTGCTGCGGCAGACCCACGGGTTGCGCCCCGACGAGCTGCGGGTGATGTACGAACACCACGACGCGATCCTGCATTCGGTGTCTGAGGGGTTGGTCGTGCTCGACCGCAACGGGGTGGCACTCGTCAATGACGAGGCGCGGCGGTTGCTCGGCCTGCCACCTGGTCCCGTCGCTCCGTCCGACCTGCCCGAGTTCCTGCGCACCTACAACCCCGGCGCCCGCGACGAAGTGCACGTCACCGACGAGCGGGTGCTCGTCGTGAACCGGTCGCAGGTCGACAACCGTTCGCAGGACTCTGAAGTCGTGACGATCCGCGACCGCACCGAACTGCAGGGCGCCTTGGGTGAACTCAGCTCGTTGCAGTTACTCACGGATTCGCTGCGCTCTCAGGCCCACGAGGCCGCCAACAAGCTGCACACGGTGATCACGATGGTCGAGATGGGCCGCGCCGACGACGCGGTCAAGTTCGCGACCGACGAGCTCGAGCTGTCTCAGCGGCTGGTGGACCGACTGTCCACCGATGTCGGCGAGCCCGCGCTCGTCGCATTGCTTCTCGGCAAAACCGCACAGGCCGACGAACGCGGAATCGAGTTGTCCGTCACCGAAGACACGCACCTGCCCTCGAACGCCGATGACGTGCCGTTGTCGGGCCAGGAAATGGTCACCGTGCTGGGAAATCTGATCGACAACGCGATGGACGCCTGCGATCGCGACGATCCATGGGTCGAGGTCACCGTGACCCAGGACGAGCACATGCTGCTGATCCGGGTCGCCGATAGTGGCCAGGGGATGGACGCGGCCACATTCGAAAGGGCCATGCAGCGGGGCTATTCGACGAAGTCCACCGACGACAAACAACACGGCCTCGGGCTGGCCCTCGTCGCACAGGTGGTCAATCGCCACAACGGCACGTTGACCGCCGACATGACGTACGGGTCAGTGGTGACAGTGACGGTGAGCGACTCATGATCAACGTGCTGATCGTCGAGGACGAGCCGTTGATCGCCGAAGCGCATCACGCGTATCTGCAACGGCTGAAAGGATTTTCGGTGGCCGCGGTCGCGCATTCCGCCCGTGATGCGATGCGCGCCGCGGCCGACGCCGCAGCGACCGACGCGCCGATCGATCTCGTGTTGCTCGACATCGGGCTCCCGGATGCCAACGGGATCGCGCTGGCGTCGGGTCTGTCGGGCCTGCGACCCACACCCGACATCATTGCCATCACATCCGAGCGGGACCTGGAGATGGTGCGCGCGGCGGTCGGCCACGGCGCGCTGGCGTACCTTTTGAAGCCGTTCACGTTCGCGGCGTTCCGCGACCGTATGGAGCGCTATCAGCGCTATCGCGAGGCCCTGCCCGCGGGCACCGATGCGGCGAGTCAGGCCGAGGTGGATCGCGCGATGGCCGAACTGCGGGTCAGCACCGACAGATCCACGGCACCGAAGGGTGCGGCGGTGGGTACCAACGACGAGATCGCGCGCGCCGTACGGGATTCTGACGACGGGGTCACCGCCGACGCAGTCGCCAAACTCGTGGGAGTCTCGCGGGTGACGGCATGGCGCTACCTCGAGCGCCTCGCCGAAGAGGGCACCGTCACCCGGCACACCGACTACGGCAAGGCGGGCCGGCCGAAGACTCGCTACCAGTGGCGCTGACGCCCTGGCCTAGACGCCTGCGGGTTCCAGCCTGCGAAGCGCGGGCGCGGTGCTGACGTTCGCCACGAACTCCGAGTCGAGATCGGACGTATCGACTGCAACCGATAAGACCGTGATGGCGCCGGCGTGGTCGGCGATGTACAGCCGGCTGCTGTCCGGGCTCACCGCGACGCACGACGGTTCCGCGGTCACGGTCAGGGTGTCGACGACCGAATTCGTTTCCGTGCACAGCACCGCGACGTGCTCGTAGTCGGCGATGTAGACGCGCGCGCCGTCGGAGCTGACCACCATCTGCATGGGTGCGCCGCCGATACCGACCTTGGCGGTGATCTCGTTGATCGCGGTGTCGATCACGTCGACGGAGCCGCCCCAGTGCGTATCGAAGCTGGCGACGTATGCCAGGGCGCCGTCGCGGCTCAGCGCGACATCCCTGATCGGCGATGCGATCGGGACCTCACGGACAACGCAGCCCTCGACCGCGTCGACCACCATCAGCCTGCCGCTGTCGGCGTCGGAGGTGGCGACGTAGACGAGGCGACCGTTGGGGCTGACCCGCACCGCATCCACGCTCCGGCCCACACCGTCGGCAACGGCGATCGTGTTGATCCGACCGAACGTGTTGATCACAGCCAGGCTGACGCCGTCGCGCTCGACCTGGCCGACGAAGATTCGGGTGCCGTCCGGGCTGACCGCGACGTCGGTCGCGTTCCCCGCGACCTGGTGGTTCGAGACGATTCGTTTGGTTTCGGTGTCGACGACGGCGATCGAGTCATAGCTCTGGTCCGTGACCGTCACGTAGGCACGCCGCTCGGCGGCGGTGACCAGCATCGGCTCACCAGGCACGTAGACAGCGGTGCCTGCGGTCATGGCATCGACGTCGATGATCGAGACACTGTCGTCGCCGTAGTGAGTCGCGACGACGGTGGTGCCGTCGGTGCTGACGGCCAGGTCGGCGATGGCTCCGCGCTCGACGTCAACGGTGCCGAGCACCACGAAGTCCGGTTCTACGACCGTGGCCTCGGTGCCGTCCTCATGGACAGTGTTCTTATGCATGACAGTATTTGCCCTGTTCATCAGTGCTTGCGCCGGTTGTGGCTACGTCCGGCGAGGATGTACGTCCAGCTGCGCCAGTCGGGCGCAGGTCTTGGTCGAGTGTAGCGACGGAAAAGCGGCCGCCGAGAAGCGTTGTGGGCCAATTGCCGGCGCTGCCCTTAACTGTCTCAGGTGCCGCTTAGAAAACTATTCGTTATGAATTCGTTATCCCAATCAGGCAACCTGCTAAATCCCGTTTGAACTGCGAAGTTCTGACCTAGGCAAGCGATGCATAGCGATGTGACGAATGAGGTTGAATTACGGATTCTTAGTTTTCGATGGAAAAGTGAGCTACAAATCACATCGTGTCGCGCCAGCAAACTCGTGTCGGCCCTGCGCCGGCCCACTGAGCACCCCCGGCGGCAACAACAGAGCGCCTACCGGGCCCCCTACGACGATGTGCGGGCGTTAGCTGACGCCGCGTGGGTTGCCTCTCGATCCAATCTCCGGATTCGGGCCACGGCCGCGCCTTCTGCGGTGTTGTATTCGAATCGCCGCCGCGTCTACCGAGGGGAACACATGAACCGCCGTCTGGGCATCGTCGTTGTCTTGGTCTTGGTCTTGGCCGCCTGCAGCCGCAATGCGTCGCCTCCTGCCGTCCCGGAAACGACGGCCGCACAGGGCTCGACGTCCAGCGCGGTCGAGAACCCCAAGGGCGAGGGCGGCAACCTCCCCGACCCCTGCACGTTGTTGAGCGACGCCGAAGTCACCGAACTGACGGGTCGTGACATCACCCAGATCGACAAGGACGGGGCGGACGCCAACGCATCGACCCGTTATTGCCAGTGGCAGCAGTCGTCGGGCCAGCTTGCGGTCTTCATCTCCCGCACGACCGCGAATGACTTCACCGTTGCGAAGGCCGGCGCTGCGTCGATTCCCGGCGTCGGCGACGACGCCTACTTCAAGGACGGGCATCTGTTCGTGCTTTCAGGCACGACGCAGGTCGACGTGTACAGCCGCGCCGGCGACGACGCGCAGAACCAGGCCGAGGCGGAAAAGGTTGCCGCGGCTGTGCTTCCGAAACTCGGCTGACTCAGAACGGGAGGCGCAGCCCTCCGAGCACATTGGCGAGGTTCGGCAGGGCCGGCATGGGCGGCGGTGGCGGTAGCGCGGGCATCGGCGGCAATACAGGCATCTGCGGTGGCGGCGCCGCGGGCAGGGCGGGCAGCTCAGGCAACGCCGGCGCCTGCAAGGGCGGTGGAATGGGCACTGCCGCAGGGATATCCGGCGGGTTGAACACCGGCGCCGTAATGTCGACGGGCTTGGGCAAGTCGGCCGGGATCGGTGCCGCAGCGGGCGGATCCAGCTTCGGCGGCACGATCTTCGGGATGAAGTCCGCCCGCGGCAGCTCGGGCGCAGGACGCTCGGCCGGTGCTGGTTTCGGAAGCTCGACCGGCGGCACCGGTTTGGGAAGGTCGACCGGGACAGGCGCGGGCTTCGGCACATCGGCAGGCGCGGGCTTCGGCACATCGGCAGGCGCGGGCTTGGGCAGATCGGCGGGCTTCCACCACGGCGCCGTCATACCGGTCGCCGGCTTGGCCGGGGTCGTCTTGTCCAGCGGTGGCACCGGCGGCGTGACTGACGGCGCGGCCGCGGTCGGAGCAGGCGGTGCGGCCGCCGGGGCGAGCGGCTGCAATGGCGCAGGCCGAGCCGCCGACGGCAGCGCCGGGCCCTGTGTGGCGGCCAGCGGCTGCGTGTTCGGCGCGGCGGCCGGCGCCGACGCGATCGGCGCACCGGTGGAGTCGAACGAGCCGGCGTTGACGGGCGGACCGCCGACACCATAGGGACTGCGCTGATCGATCGGCGGCGTTCCGAACGGCCGGATGTTGGCGGCCTCCTGGGCGCCGTCGTCCAGCCCGGTCGGGATCGCGATCATGAAGTTGACGCCGGTCTGCACAGGGTTCGGGAAATACAGAATGCTCGCCTTCGTCGGCGCACCCGGGCTGATCGTCCGGTCGTAGCCGGATTCGACCAGCACCCGCGCGGGCGCGTCGAGGATGGTGATCACCGGACTCGGTACTCCTGCGTCGGCAAGAGGCATCAGCAGCGGCAGCCGCTGGCTCGGGATCATGTAGTAGTCGGTGTCGCCATAGGACCCCTGATACAGCGCGTCGCCGAGACCCACACTCTGGTAGTCGCTGTGCAGGTAATTGATCCCGGCAATCGCGTTCGCGGTGGCGAACGGGTTGAGCGGGTTGTTCGGGAAGTCCGACCAGCCGTCGTACTGGCGGGTGACGTCGACGGTCTTGAAGTCGGTGTTCGTGGGTGTGGCCCCGTCGAAAGTGATTCCGGCAATGGGGATCTTGAGGCCTTCGAAGCGTTCCAGGATGCCGCCGTTGGGCCGGTTCGGGTTGCCGATCATCACGAACGACACCGGCAGCGTCGAGCCCGCCGCAGCGAGGTTTCCCTTCTCGATCGAAGCGATCCGCGCGCTCTGCGAATACCCGAAGACGACCATCGACTCGCCCGCCGGTTGCGCATTGATCGCTTGATTGAGGTTGGTCACTCCGCTGCCGACCGATTGGTCGAACGGCATGGTGCCCGACACCGGCATGAACTGCTCGGGCGTGCTGACCGCTGTGGGCGTGCACGAGTCGGCGCCACAGAATCCGGTCAACACGATGTAGTCGTTGTTGGCGTCGGCGGTGTAGCCGTTGATGAACTCCGGGCTGTCCTGCGGAGTGCTGAGCGGATGGCCCGTGCCACCCATGATCAACGCGGTCGCGGTGAGTGCGACGAAGGCCGTCATCGTCTGAACACTGGTCAGCAGGACGGTAGCGGCGATCGATAGCACGACGACACCGGCGGAATGAAACAGACGGCGCACGGCAAGCCCCCCAGAGGCAGTTATTGCAGTTGGAACGTCCCCGCGCGCTGAGCCACGTAAATGTGACTCATGTGAATTCTGCGACTCATTTGGTTTGCTCGCAACCAAATGACGAAATCCGCCGCGCGACGCGTTGGCGCGTAGAGGCTTCAAACGGCGGCGGCGTTCGCTAGTTTCGGCGACGTGGCCGCCCCGACGAACCGCCAGATCCTGCTCCGCCGCCGTCCCACCGGACTGGTTCAGCCCGACGACACCGAGCTGGTCTCATCGCAGGCTCCGGAACCGGCCGAGGGTGAGGCCTTGCTGCGCACCACGTACGTGGGGATCGACGCGGCCGCCCGCACCTGGCTGGACGACCAGCCGAGCTACCTGCCGCCAGTGCAACTCGGAGAGGTCATCCGCGCGGCCGGGATCGGCGAGGTCGTGGAATCTCGCTGTGACGCCTACGCCGTCGGCGACGTGGTCACCACGTTGACCGGCTTCCAGGACTACGTGATCATTCGCGACGACATCTTCGCCACCCCCGTCGTCGGGCTGACCGACCAGCTGGCCGTGATGTCGATCTACGGACCGACCGGAGCCACAGCGTATTTCGGGATGACCGGTGTCGGCCGACCGCAGCCCGGCGAGACGGTCGTCGTGTCGGCGGCCGCGGGGGCGACGGGCTCGGTGGCGGGACAGATCGCACGGATCGCCGGGGCCCGGGTCGTCGGAATCGCCGGCGGGCCGGACAAGTGCAGGGCCGTGGTCGACGACTTCGGTTTCGACGCGTGCATCGACTACAAGGCGGGTGACCTGCCTGCCGCACTCAAGGAGCACTGCCCGCGCGGCGTCAACGTCTACTTCGACAACGTGGGCGGACCGATCCTCGATGCGGTGTTGGGCCGCTTGGCACCGAAGGCGCGGGTGGTGCTCTGCGGCGTCATCTCGAGCTACCTCACCGGCCAGCATCCAGGGCCGGCCAACTACGTGAACCTGCTTGCCAAGACGGCAACGATGCAGGGGTTCAACGCGCTGGACGAATGGGGCCGTTTCGACGAGGCGTTCGACGCGCTGCGGGGCTGGGAGCAGGAGGGTCTACTGGCCCACCGAGAGACCGTGTTCGACGGCCTCGAATCCTGCGTCGAAGCCCTCAACGGGCTGTTCACCGGGGCGAACATCGGCAAGATGCTGGTGAAGGTCAGCGAACCCACACCGGCCTAGAGATGTCGCACAGATGAGCCGGGTGCGCGTCGCGGCGATGTTCGCGTTGACGGTTCTGCTGGCGGGCTGCGGTGGCATCGGCGAGTTCGGCCGAGGATCGTCCACATCGGTCGAGGCGCCGAATCCCGAGGCGTCGGCCGACGACGTCGCCGCGAAGGCACAGCCGAGCGTTGTCAAGGTCCGGGGCGAGGCACACAGCTGCGAGAAGATCACGGAGGGCAGCGGTTTCGTCGTGGCACCCAACAGGGTGATGACCAATGCCCACGTCGTCGCAGGCGCCGATGGCTTCTCGGTGGACGCCGGTGGGAAAACCTATGACGCCCAAGTGGTTTCCTACGATCCGGAGGCCGACATCTCGATCCTCGGCGTGCCCGGCCTGTCGGCGGGGCCACTGCCGTTCGCTCAGTACACGGCCGGCGCCGGCACCGACGTGTTGGTGCTCGGCTACCCCGGCGCCGCGTCGTTCACAGTGTCCCCGGCCCAGATTCGCGAGGTTACCGAACTCAACGGCCCCGACATCTACGGTTCGACTTCGGTGACGCGCCAGGTGTACGTACTCATCGGCTCGTTTCCGCAGTCGGGCTCGAGTGGCAGTGCTGTCGTCGACTTCAACGGCCAGGTTCTCGGCGTGTATTTCGGTGCGCAGAGCAACGATTCGACGACCGGCTTCGCGATCACCGCCGCCCAGGTGAGACCTCAGATGGCCCTCGCCGGCGGAACGCGGGCGTCCGGCACCGGAGAGTGCATCAGCTGACCGCCACTAGTCGCCGACGATGCACGCAAGGTACATGGCGACGGCGACCGCGGGCGCACGCACATCACGACCGGTCGTGCGTGAGATCTTGTCCAATCGATAGACCACCGTGTTGCGATGGATCGCGAGGCGTTGAGCGGTCACCACAAGGTTGAAACCGCTCTCGCACCAAGCGGTCAGGGTGTCCCGCAACGCCGCGAAATCGTTCTCCTGGCTCAGGTGCGCCAGTTGGGAACTCGTAAATCGCGCACGTGCCGCCGCGCTGGTCGAGTCGAGTAGCTGCCGAACACGGAGATGCGCGATCTCGCAGACCTGGACGCCGGGCCGACGGCAGCCGATGCGCACCGCAGCGGACGCGTCGTCGTAAGACGCAGACAATGACGAGACGTCGTCGGCCGCTTCGCCGACACCAACGTGCATGATGATGCCGTGCCTGCTGAGCAGTAGCTCGGCGGCCCGAAAAGCGCGTTCGCGCAGGTGCTCGTCGTCCTCGGGCGACAGATGATGGAGCACAACGTATTTACCGGCGGAGAGCTCGGCGACGATGTCCATCCGCGAATCGAAGACTTCCCCGATGGCCCGCACGGACGAGCGATAGGTGTCAGGTCCGGGCTGCGCATCGAAGACGATCGCGACGCGCGTTTCGTTCAGGTTGTAACCGAGTTCGGCACCGCTGGCCATGACGATGCGTTCGTCCACGAGTCGCGGGTCGAAGACAACGATGTCGCGGACAAGTTGGGTCAGCCGGTTCTCGCGGAGAAGGCGGGTGCGCTGGAAGAGGGACTCACGCAAGAGGATCTCGGTCTGCCGTTGCACGAGCCGCCCCAACTGAGCGACCGTGTCCGGAGATCCGGTGATCCCGACGGTGCCGACGACTGCGCCGTCGAGCACGATCGGCATCGTGATCCCCGGAAGAACGCCGACCAGTGCGGCGGCCTGTTCCGTGTCGTGGCTCTGCGCTTGGCCCGACTTCACGACAGCCAACGAGGCCTCGTGCGTCGAGCCCACCCGGGAGACGTCGCCACTGCCGATGACGTGCGCATGTTCGTCGGTGATCAGCACGTTGTGGCCGAGAATGCGGGTGGTCTCGTCGGCGATTTCCGCTGCCAACTCCGGGGTCAGAACCGGTGTATCCATCACACGTCCTATATGAAGTGCATAGTAATTGCTCATATTTCGCCGTCGAATTCGTACATAGCATACAGTGACCTGGAGCACATTCCGAACTACGGTTTGGCCTCATGACCACTACGAAAACCTCGCTAGAGCACGCTCCTGCCTCGCGAACCCAGTGGCTGATCACCCTCTATGCGGGTGGCGGCGAGTTCTGCGACGGCTACATCCTCAGCATCATCGGCGTCGCGTTGCCGCTGTTGACCACCGCGTTTTCCCTGACACCCGGGACCGCCGGCCTCCTGGGTGCGGCATCCCTAGTCGGCATGTTCTTCGGCGGCCTGATCTTCGGCGCCGTGACCGACAGGTTCGGCAGGCAGAAGGTCTACATCGCCGACCTCGCCTGCTTCGTGGTCCTCTCCGCATTACAGTTCTTCGCCAGCGAGCCCTGGCAGTTGATCGTGCTGCGCACGCTGATGGGCGTCGCGGTCGGCGCGGACCTGGCGATCGCCGGCACCATCGCCTCGGAGTTCGCACCGCAGAAGTCGCGCGGCCCGCTGCTGGTCGTATTGGTCACGATGTTCTCGGTGGGCGCCGCGATCGCCTACGCCGTCGGGTATTTCATGCTGAGCCTCGGCCCCGACGCCTGGCGCTGGATGCTCGCCAGCAGCGCGATCCCAGCGCTGCTGATTCTGACGATGCGGCTCGGCACACCGGAATCACCGCGCTGGCTGTTGAGCCAAGGGCGGCACGAGGAAGCCGAAGCCGTGCTCAAGCAGATGCTCGGTCCGGGCGCGACGCTGGCCGACATCGAAGAGCCAGAGGGCAGCCCGAAGGGCTACATGACGATCTTCCGCCCCGAATTCCGGCGCCGGACACTGTTTGTCGCCCTCTTCTGGGCGTGCCAACTAGTGCCGATCTATGCGATCGCGACGTACGAGCCCGCCATCCTCAAGCAGTTCGGGCTTGCCGAAGGAAACACCGCATACCTCGGCGCGGTGATCATTCAGATCTTCTATGTCGTCGGCTCGCTGTCCGGCATGCTGTTCATCAACCGGGGCCGACGCAAGCTGCTGCTGTACAGCTTCGCGATCTCGGCGATCCCGCTGATCGGTCTTGCAGTCGCAGCGAACCCGCCAATGTGGCTGGTGCTGCTGCTGTTCGCGGTGTTCGGTGTCGCGATGTACTCCGGACAGTGTCTGGAGGCGATCTATCCCTCCGAGCTGTTCCCGACCGGAGTGCGCGCCACCGCCAACGGATTCGCCACCGGCGCAAGCAGAGTCGGTGCAGCGATCGGTGTCTACGGTGCACCGCACCTGCTCAACTACTCGGTGCAGCTGACGATGCTCGTCGGCGCAGGAGTCGCCGGCTTGGGTTGGCTCGTTACCTACCTGCTCGCACCTGAGACCAACGGTCAATTACTGACTGAGTCCAGTGCGGTCGCGGTGCCCGCTTCCACCAGGACCGTCGTGGGAGATGGACGGGCCGAGGCCGCGCTGTGAGAATCGTCGTCATCGGCGCCGGCATCGTCGGTGTCACCGCGGCCCACGCCCTCGCCGAACGCGGTCACGACGTCCACGTGTACGACCGGCGTTGCGACGTCGCGTCCGACACCAGTGCAAGCACGGCGGGCCTCATCGCTCCCGGGCACTCCTACGCGTGGGCGTCACCGAAAGCGCCCGTGATGCTGATGAAGTCGCTGCTCGGCGAGGCGACGTCGATTCGGGTGCGTCCACGCGCCGACGTCGAACTGCTGCGCTGGGGACTGCGGTTCATCCGGGAGTGCACGCCATCGCGGTCGCGCGCCAACACCCTGTCGAAGCTGGGCCTTGCTCGCTACAGCCAGCAGTTGATGGACGAGCTCGCCGCACGCGAGGGCCTGCAGTACTGGCAGACACACTCCGGGGTGCTCTACTTGTTCCACGAAGCAGCTGAACTCGAAGCGGCCGAGCGGAATTCACGGTTGCTCATCGACCATGGCAGACATCAAGCGGTTCTGGATTTCGACCAGACGGTGAAAATGGAGCCCGCGCTGGGTCACAGTCGAACTCGGTTCGCGGGCGCGATCCACGATACGTCCGACGGCACGGGCGATCCGCACCTGTTCGCTGCCGGGCTGGCGGAAGTGTGCCGAAGGATCGGAGTGACATTTCATCTCGGCACATCCGTCGACGGATTCCAAACCGACGGTTCGTCGATCACTCGAATCGTTACGCCGAAGGGGGCGGTCGATGCCGACGCCTTTGTTCTCGCTGCGGGCGCGGCGAGTCCGCTGCTCATGCGAGCGGCAGGCGTGCATGTGCCCATCTACCCGGCGAAGGGATACACACTAACGGCGACGGTCAAGGATCCCGACCGCGCACCGCACGTGGGCGGCATCGACGAGCGCACGCTGGTGGCGTGGTCGAGATTCGGCGGCGAGCTGAGGATGTCGGCGACGGCAGAGTTCGTCGGTTACGACCGCAGCAGCACGCCCGGCGACTACGCAGACATCATCGACACCGGCGACCAGCTGTTCCCGGGCGCAATCGATTGGGACACAGCGCGCTACCGAACCGGGCTTCGCCCGATGACGCCGGACGGGCCGCCATTGATCGGACTCGGTCGACACGACAACCTGTACTACAACACCGGACATGGACACGTCGGATGGACGATGGCGTGTGGATCAGCTCGCGTTCTCGCCGACCTCGTCGACGAACGCCGCCCCGATATCGATCCGGCGCCCTACTCGCCGACCCTGCGCAACCGGCACCGTGGGTAAGCGGGCACGGTAACACGCCTACGACGCCGCATCGGTCATGCGAAGTAACTCATTGACCGGCTGTGCCAATTGCCCATATTGGTGGAGAGCCACGGGTACATCCCGACGCCAGCGTGCCAGGCGACGCCCACCGCCACCACGGTCACCGTGCCGTCGCGCCCGATGTGCAGTTGCGACAGCGGTCCGGCGAGATCCGGTCAGCCGTTGGCTATCGATGCCGCCGTGGCGTTGTCGGATCCGGTGTGGTGCACCATGACGCCGCGGATGTCCTTGAAATCGCCGTGGCCGCGGTTCTGCCAACCGGGATACTCGACGAGCTTCACGCCTTCGGCGCGCAGCACATCGGCGATCCACACAGGGTCTCCGGTCCAGATCCTCGTCTGTGGCATATCCGGATGGTACGGGGTGATTCTGACAGCTGCCTCCGCGCTTGTGCAACGAAATCGGCCGTCCTGCACCTTATTTGCCGGTTCATGACACAGTTGATATTTATCGAAGCGACCGACCCGGCCCCGTCTGCGGCGGAAATGCGATTTCAGTATCGAAAGCTACCGGTCCGCGCTTAGCCAACCCGAAGTCGAGCGATCCCGTTCACTCGGCGCGGCTTGCGGCACAAGCGTCAATACCGGCGATACCGTCGAATTAGAACGACGGCATACGACTTCGGGGGCCGCAATGGTTGCTTCATCGGACAAGTCACTGCAGACGGGGCGGTTCACGTACCGGTACCTACGAGGCGGCATGGTCGTGATGATCGTCCTGCTGTTCGCGGCGGTTCTCATCGACAGTGTGCCCACGGATTGCTGGCAGGGATCGATCAGCGAGTACTACTACACGGCCGCGCGCAACGTGTTCGTCGCGGCGCTCTGCTGCCTGGGCGTCATGTTGATCGTGTACAAGGGCAGCAAGGACACCGAAGACGTGCTGCTCGACCTGGCGGGCACGCTCGCATTTTTCGTCGCATTCGTCCCCGCCAAAATGCCCGAACCCGGCGGCTGCCAACTGTTCCTGCCAACGGCTGAGGAGAAACTGAGCGCAATCAACAACAACATCGGCTCCACGATCGTGGCGTTGATCGTCGCAGCAGCGATCATTGCCTTCGTTTACTTCGTCGACAAGGAGTCGCGCAGCCAAACCACGCGATTGGGAAACAGACTACGGATGCTGTCCGTGGTCATTCTTGCCTGCTTCGTCGCGGCGTTCATCTTCGCGCCCAAGCTGTTTGAGGCGACAGCCCACTACGCCGCGGCGATCACGATTTTCGCGATCATCATTGCGGTCGTGTTCATCAATGCGTATCTGGTGAGCAACCAGGACCAGCAGGATCCCAAGACGCGAGAACGGTACAGGAAGGTCTATCGATTAATCGGGTGGATGATGCTGGGCTCCTTGCTCGGCGCGGTGGTCTTTGCAACCATGGGTTGGCTTTCCAAAGGCGACGCCTGGAACATCCCGCTATTCGCGCTCGAGACCGCCTTGCTCATCGAATTCGCGGTGTTCTGGGCGTTCCAAACCGTCGAGCTGTGGGACCACACCGATCGCAACACCCTCATCACACCCGAGACGCAGACAACCCTCGCTCCGCTGTAAACCGCGTGGTCACGCCGGTTGCACGCCGAGCACCCGCAGCATGTCGGGCTTCATCGCCTGCAGTTGCGATCCCCAATAACCCCAACTGTGGGTGCCGTCGTCCGGGAAGTTGAACTTCGCGTTGCGTCCGCCTGCCGCGACGTACTTCTGCTGGAATTCCTTGTTCGTCGACAGGGTGATGGTCTCCAGATACTGGGCGCTGAACTGGGTGCCGAAGTTTCCGTCGTTGGCGTCGAGATCCGAAAGCGCCCCGTTGCCGCAGTAGACCCACACCGCCGTGTTATTGGCCGCCAACCTGGCGACGTTGACCAGTGGATCGTTACGGCGCCATGCCGGATCGCTCGTCGGTCCCCACATGTTGGAAGCGTTGTAGCCGCCGGCATCCTTCATCGAGATACCGATCAGCGTGGGCCAAAGTCCCTGTGATGGATTCAGGAATCCCGACAGCGACGCGGCGAAGATGAACTGCGCCGGGTGCCAGATCGCGAGCGTGAGCGCGGCGCCGCCCGACATCGACAGTCCGACAACCGCATTGCTGTTCGGATCCTGCTGCTTGTTGGCGGCGAGCCACGCAGGCAGCTCCTGGGTGAGGAAGGTCTCCCACTTGTATGTCGTGGTGCCGGCGCTACCTTCCGCCGGTTGATACCAGTCGGTGTAGAAGCTGGACTGGCCGCCGACGGGCATCACAACCGATATCCCCGACTTGTAGAACCAGTCGAATGCCTCGGTGTTGATGTCCCAGCCGCTGGCATCCTCCAGTGCACGCAGCCCGTCGAGCAGATACACCGAATGCGGGCCACCGCCCTGGAACTGAACCTTTATGTCGCGGCCCATCGAAGGCGACGGAACCTGGAGGTATTCAACCGGCAGGCCCTCGCGTGAATACGCCCCAGCCGTCGGGGACTGAATCACGATGACCGCCAATGACAACAACGCCACCACTGTGTACGTCCACGCGCGAAAGGGTCGACTGACCAATCGTTTCGCCACCGCCACCACACCTCATCCCGTCTCGGGTCCGCCTTCGGCAAGCTAACAACCACCCGCGTCAGATCTCACGACGCAGCGCGGCACGTGATCGGCTTGTTATCGACAAGTTCCGAGACTGTGAGGTTCGGGTCAGCGTGGCAGTCGAGTGACACCGTCAGCGTCCGCTTGACGATGACCGGGATGAGGTCACGGACGCCGCGCCTGCCGATGCGCGACAGCTCACGCAAGGGTCTACAAACGGGTCCAAACGGGGAAATACCCACGTCAACCCACATGCGAAAGCTGCTACATCGGTCGTGACATCTGAGTAGCGTGATCCAGATCACATATTGGCTGAACTCTTCTCAGCCGACGAGAGGTACTGATCATGACGACGACTGCGCACGCCGATCAGCCCGCCGACACACCCCCCGCCTCGACGGCAAAGGGAGGTCTGGTCTACCCGGGGATGGGACTGCTGTTCGTTGTCCTCATCTGTTGCTTCACCGCATGGGGCATCGCCGCCGACCTCACCACCCCGATGGTGGCGGGATTCAAGCATATCTTCGATATGAACACCTTCCAGGCTTCGCTGGTTCAGTTGGCGTACTTCGGTGCGTACTTCCTACTGGCGATCCCGGCGGCGTTCATCAACGAGCGATTCGGATACAAAGCCGGCCTTCTCTCCGGTGTACTCCTCGCCGCAGCAGGCGCGATCGCGTTCTATCCGGCCAGCAAGATCATGACCTACGAGGCGTTCCTGGTCGCGCTGTTCGCGATCGCCGCCGGGTGCTCGATTCTCGAGACATCCGCGAATCCGTATGTGCTTTCGCTCGGCCCGGAAGAAACAGCGACCCGACGGCTCAACTTCGCACAGGCCTTCAACCCTGTCGGCACAAACATCGGTGTGCTGTTGGCCGCGACCCTGATCCTGCCGAAGTTGGACGAACCGGTGAACATGGCCAATCTGACACCGGCCCAGGAACAAACAATCCGCGCCGGCCAGCTTGGTGCGGTGATGGGCCCGTATCTCGGCCTCGGATTCGTCCTCATCGCCATCGGACTGGTGATCGCCATCAAGAAGTCGCCGCCGATCGTCGAGGAGTTCGAGTCGGGAGATCTGGAAGGCCAACGGCCGCTCAAGATCCTCCTGTCGAACAAGCGCTACGTCTACGGCGTGGTCGCGCAGTTCTTCAATGTCGCCGCCCAGGTCTGCACGTGGACATACCTGATCCAATACTCGCAACAGGCGCTCAACGGGTCATTGCAGTTGGGCGGGTACCTTCTGCAGGTCAGCTTGATCGTGTTCCTCATTTCCCGATTCGTCATGACATGGGTCATCGGGCGGATCCGCGCGACGAAAGTCCTCTTGGTGCTCGGCGCACTCGCGGTCGTGCTGTGTGTCTTCGCGATGTTCTCACCGAACGTGGCGGGCGTGGCTGCCGTCGTCGCGTTGTCCTTCTGCCTATCCCTGATGTTCCCGACGATCTACGGCGTCGCTCTCCAAGGACTTGGTCCCGCAACGAAATTCGGCGCGGCGGGGCTTGTGATGGCGATCGTCGGCGGTGCGATCATGCCGCTGATCCAGGGACGCCTTCTTGACGCGACCAGCCCGGCGATCTCTTTCATCGTGCCCGCTCTCTGCTTCGCAGTCGTCACCAGTTTCGCCGTCTTCGACCTGAAGGCGACACCCGAAAAGGTTGGAGAACGAGCAGCATGAGGCGTTTTTTGATCATCGCGCTGGCCTTCGTGCTCGGGCTCGCGGCGTGCGGTGGCGGCGGCCAGAAGGCCAATTTCTCCGAACCGACCAAACGACTCGAAGTGGTCTCCTGGTGGGTTTCACCCTCGGAGCATCCGGCGCTGGAAGCGCTGCTCAACGCCTTCAAGGCAGGGAATCCCGATGTGGAGGTCGTGGACGGCGCCATCGCAGGCGGTGGCGGGAGCAACGTCCAGGTCGCGCTCGCCGCGCGGCTGCAGGCGGGCGATCCGCCCGATGTCTGGCAGACGTTCCTGGGCAGCTCGCTTCGCGCGTGGGTCGACGCCCGCCGGATCACCGACGTCTCCGGCGTGTACGAGAGCTCGGGTTTGGATCAGACCATGCCGCAGGCACTGCTCGACGCCGCGACCTATCGGGTCAAAGCCTGGGGCGTGCCGACCGGGTCCCATCGCGGAAATGTGTTGTGGTTCAACCAGCGGATGCTGCACGACGCCGGCGTTGCGGTACCCGGTCCCGGCTACACGACCGCGGCCTTCGAGGCAGATCTCGCGAAGGTGGCGGCAAACGGCAAGACCGCGTTGTGCCTTGGCGGCAAGGACAGGTTCACCGCAACCGAATTGTTCGAGAACACACTGCTCGGCGTCGTCGGTACCGATGGCTGGTCCAGGATTCACGACGATTCGTTCGATTGGCGGGGATCTCAACTCAGGCAGGCGCTTTCGCAGTTCGCGCAGATCGTTTCTCTCGCTGACCCGAACGCAGGCGGCCTGACCTGGGATCAGGCGGCAAAGAAGCTCGCCACGGGGCAGTGCGCCTTCCTTTCGATGAACGATTCCGTCTACGGCGAACTCGTGGCGAACAGATCGGTCGAAGGCAAGGACTTCGGGTATGTGCCCTATCCGGGGACCACGGGCGCGTACCTAGCGATCGTCGACACGTTCGTGGTGTCGTCGGATGCCAAAGACGGCGTGAACGCAATGAAGTTCATGGCGACGATCGCGGATCCGAAGACATCGCTGGAGTTCAACAAACTGAAGGGATCCGTGCCTATTCGGAATGACGTCGACGTGTCATCACTGCCCGCCTATCAGCGACAGGCTTCAGAGTCGTTGTGGAAGGACAGGATTCTGCTGTCAATCACCCACGGCGAGTTGATGTCGACAAACTTTCAGCACGCCGTCTACGACGCGGTCGCCGCGTTTGTGGGAAGCAAGAACACGAACGCATTCATCGACACGCTGCAGAACTCGATCGAGGTGCCAATTGTCGGACGATAACCGCGACGAGCATGACGGACCGCTGTTTCTGGTCGTCACTATCAAGCCGCGACTCGACCGCCTCAAGGAGGCCGAGGCCCAACTGCAGTCGATGCGCCAGAACACCCTGACCGAGCCGGGCTGTGTGTTCATGCATCTCCTGCAGCCTCAGGATGATTCGGACACGTGGGTGATGCTCGAGATGTTTCGTTCGCGCGCCGCGTGGGACGAGCACATGCGGCAGCCCTACAACACCGAAGGCAACAAGGTTCTCGAAGACCTCTTGCGCGAACCCTCCGACCTTCGGCTGCTCCGCGAGAAGTAAGCACTGATTGTTTGGAGGGTCCACCATGATCGAGCTCAACGAGGGCACGCTTTCGCGGTTGCCATCCAATGTCGCCACGCCGCCGTATGACCGAACCCAGCTCAAGCGCGGTATCGCCCACTTCGGCGTGGGCAACTTCCACCGTGCGCATCAGGCCTTCTACATCGATCGCTGTCTCGCGTTACCCGACCAACAGGATTGGGGAATTGTGGGCATCGGCCTTGCCGGTGGCGAACGGGGCAGGAAGAAGGCCGATCAGTTCCGGTCCCAGGACTGTCTATATTCGCTCACCGTCGCGCCGGCCAGGGGCGACACGAGCGTGCGCGTCATCGGCGCCCAGCTCGACTACCTGCTCGCCCCGGAGCAGCCGGCCGAGGTGCTCGAATTATTGACCGACCCAGCCCTTCGCATCGTGACGCTGACCATCACCGAGGGCGGGTATCACGTGGACCCGGAGTCGGGCGCGTTCGCCACCCACCACCCTGACGTTTTCGACGACCTGTGCGGAGATGGCGCTCCGCACACCGTGTTCGGCTTCGTCACCGAGGCGCTGGCGCGGCGACGTTCTGCGGGCACCAAGCCGTTCACCGTGGTGTCGTGTGACAACCTGCGCCACAACGGCGAAGTAGCGCGGTCCGCCTTCGTCGGCTTCGCGAGCGCGAAGGACAAGGAACTCGGCGCATGGATCGATTCCAATGTGGCCTTTCCGAACTCTCTCGTCGACCGCATCACGCCCTCGGTTTCGGCGGAAGACGCAGCGCGCCTCAACGCGGCAAGCGGTCTGGACGACCAGATCCCACTCGTTGCCGAGGAATTCAGCCAGTGGGTCATCGAGGACCGGTTCACCGACGGCCGCCCGGCACTCGAAGATGTGGGCGTTCAGTTCAGCGACGAAGTGAAGCTGTGGGAGCAGGTGAAGGTCCGCGTGCTCAACGCCGGCCACCTCACCCTGACGTATCCCGCCCTGCTGCTCGGCTACCACGAGGTGGCCGAGGCCATGCGCGACCCGCAGATACCCGTACTGCTGGAACGCTTTCTGGACAACGTTGTCTTGCCGTTGCTCGAGGCGCCGCGCGGTGTGAACCTGGTGGACTACAAGAACACGGTGCTCGACCGCTTCTCCAACGAAGCCATGCACGACCAGCTGACTCGCATCGCTTCCGACAGTGCATCCAAGGTGACGGTGTTCTTGACCACCACCATTCAGCAGGTGCTCGCGCGCGGTGCAGACCACCGGATCCCGGCGTTCATCCTCGCTGCCTGGAGCCGCGTGCTGCAGGGCGAGGATGACAACAGCAAGACCTTCGAAGTGACCGAGCCGCATCTCGACGAGACCGCCCGTCGATTACTGATATCAGGAAATCCACGCGAGGCGCTGAGGGTCGAGCCGCTGCTGGCGAGCGGCGCCGCCGAGAACGCCGACTTCGTCGCCGCCTTTGGGCGCTACCGAACAGCTCTTGGAGAGCAAGGCGCAAACGCGACGCTTAAAGCGATATTGGACGCCACAACAGGTTGACGCATTCGCGAACAGCGTGGTCAGCGCGAGCAGTCGAGCGACACCGTGATCGTCCGCTTGACCACGACGGGGATGAAGTCACGGTCGCCCCGTCCGCCGACGCGCACGAGCTCCGTCCGCTCCCGCGGGTTGCGAACATCGGTCACCTCGCACTGGTCGAGCGGCGCGCTGCCAACCCGGTCAAGCTTGACGTCGAATCCTTGCGCCTCGAGTTGGCCGATGGTGATGGCTGCCGACTCGGCGTGCGCCGTCGTGGCCAGCGTCAGCGCCGCCGCCGCCAGGCTGGCGCCGACAAGTGCAGAACCGATGATGTGCTTCATGAGAAAACCCTTGTTCGGGCGAGCCGACGCTCGCTCTTGCATGACGGCTTCATGCTGCTTCGCGCGGCCATACCGGCGCTTGGAGGCCATGTGGAGATTCGATGGAGATTGCCGGTAGATCCCTTGCGCGGCTGCTGAGCTGGCAGACTCTCGGCTACGGGAATTCGAGACGATCCGGGGGAAGTCGTGTTCAGAGCTGTTGGCGTGTCGGTCGGGGTGCTCATCGTGGGTCTAGCTACGGGGGCAAGCGCATCGGCCGACGAGCCACTGGGACCGCCGTTCGTCGCAGCGACGTTCGGTCTGGGCGCCGGCCCGATGCACGACGTCGCAACGGACCCTTCGACTCACAAGGCGTATGTGACCAGCGAGGGAGACGATTCGCTCTACGTCGCCGACGCCACATCGCGTGTCGCCGTCATCAAGGTGGGGACGGCGCCCACCTTCGCCGCCATAGATCCGACGACGCAGACCGCATACGTCACGAGCGGAAACTCCGTGTCTGTCGTCGATCTCGGGTCGGGATCCATCACGGGCTCCATCGGAGTGGGTACCAGCCCAGAAGGCATCGAGGTCGATTCCTCGACGCGCAAGGTCTTCGTCGCAAACGCGGGAGACGATACGGTGTCGGTGATCGACGCCGGATCCCGAACCGTCACGGCGACAGTCAAAGTCGGCGCTCGGCCGGGAAAGATGGGGGTGGATCCGACGAGCCATCTCCTCTATGTATCCGAGCGCGGAGACGCCACGATCTCGATCGTCGATCCGGCGAAGTCTGCAGTCGTCGAAACCATCGCGGTGGGCCGAAATCCGAACGACGTGGCAATCGATCCGCCCACTCACACGGCCTTCGTCCCCAACAGCGACGACGGCTCTGTTTCGGTGCTCAATCTTGACCGCCGGGCTGTCACGCAGACGATCGCAGTCGGACGTCAACCCTCGGCGGCGACGGTCGACTCCGATGCCCACACGGTCTACGTCACGAACAACGGAAGCGGGTCGGTATCGGTGATCGACTCCGACAAACGTGCCGTCACCGACACCGTCGAGGTCGGCGACGGACCGCAGACGGTGGCCGCGGACCCGTCAACGCACACCGCCTGGGTGGTGAACTTCGTGGAGAACTCGATTTCGGTCCTCGACCGCTAGCGCAGTTACCACGCCGTCCGACGAGCCGGTGTCTGTTACCACCGGAAACGGACAATTAACGCAGGCGTTCGCCAAAACATAGGGAAACACCCGATATTCCTGAGACTCCTTCGGCCCTAGGCTCCTATGAGCTTGCTGGGCATTCCCTTCGAGTCACCCGGCCGGTCGAAATGCCACTCCGGCACCAAGGAGATCAGATGATCAAGAAACGAATACCGAGGCTGTTCGCCTGTGCCGCCGCCCTGGCCTGCGTCTTTGGGTTTTTGATGTTGACGCCTGCGACGCCGACCGCCAGCGCCGACAACCTGCCCAATGGGCTCACCGTGACCTGCAGCGCGGTCGGCGACAACCAGCTGACCTGCGTAATTGGCGGCTGCCCCCGAGTGAACGGCAACTACGTCGTGGACGCCGTGCACGTGATGGATAACGGGTATCAAACCGAGTACAAAGACTGGTCGTGTATCAACGGTGCGACCGTCACACACAGCATTCCCATCATCATCTCCGGCATCGGCCCTGGCGGGTACACACTCGGGTTCCAGGGTTGCCGCAAGAAGGACACGGAGGACGACTGGTGCACTGCGTACAACAACTACACCTATCACCCGCCGGCGCCTGCAACTACCCCCTGCCCTGCGGGCTCGAAGACGCCGACCGTTACTCCCCCGGCACAATGCGAGGCGGTAGCAAAGGTGAAATGTCCTGAGGGTTCACCGACAACCGACGCTGTGAGTCTCGACCAGTGCGCTCCAGCTCCGCCGAAGACATGCCCCGACGGGTCGGTGACGCCGGAAGTCCCTGCTGGTCAGCAGTGCCAGCCGCCGTCGAAGGCGATCACGATGAATATCACGAAGGGCGGTTCGAACGCCGACATCAAAATCACCAACAGTTCCGGCCTGCCTGTTGACTGCGCCTACGTCGCCAACAAGACCAGCGGTGGGTTCACTCCCGGGGACGACCAAGTCACGCTGAATATCAGCGTCGGTCCGCACAGCACCGCCACGAACAGCGACCTTCTCTTCCCAATCTTGGGAGCGAAGTACAACGCGTCGGTGAAGTGCACAGGTACCTGGAACGGCCAGCCGGTTGTGGTCGGCGAGGCCAGCCAGAATGTGCCCTAACTGACGGGCTAGCACCGAGATCCGCCCCGCTCGTCTCCGCGAGCGGGGCGGATTACGTTTCAACCAGACGCGACAACGGAATTCGCGCTCCAAGGCGCCAGCGGTGTGTCGCTGTCCGCGCGGAACTCCTCGGGCAAGTTCTCGACGACATGCCAGCTCGCGGCCAGACGCCCCAGACCGACGCACAGGGCGCAATGCAAGCCCAACGCAACGAGCTGGTCCTCGCTGAAATGCTTTCGCAGGTCGTCGTACACCGCGTCGTCGATCGCCAAGTGGTTGGTGGCGAAGAGGTCGGCGAACCGCAATGCACTGCGCTCGGACTCCGTCAGATCCGGTGCCTCGGAAGGCCGTTCGAGTGAACACACCGTGTCTTCGGTGAGCCCGTCGTCGATCGCACTCTGATAGCGGATCGACATGCAGCTGCGGCACTGGTTGTGGAAGGCGATGCGCAGCCGGACGAGCTCCATCAGCCGCGGCGACAAGGCGCCGGAGTCGTGCACCGCCGCGGTGACTCCACCGACGGCGGCGGCGACGTCGGGCAGGCGAGCCATGATGGCTGCCACGCCGAGGTTGATGCGGTCGCCCTGGCCCAGGTCCACGGTGGGTAGCCCGGCAAAAGCGTCAGACGGCTGGATGCGTGCCATTGGATCCTCCGTTCGCCGAAGCGAGCGTAATCCTTTCGTCAGAGATATCGGCATCGCAATCGGGTAACCCGCGTCTATGCCAACCGTTTCCCGAACGTTCTCTGTTAGCCCGCCCCCGGCCACGGTCGTCGACTATCTGAAAGATTTCGCCAACGCGGAGCAATGGGATCCAGGCACCCAGGCGTGTACCCGATCCGACAGCGGTGCGGTCGCCGAAGGCGCGTCGTGGCACAACGTGTCGAACATCTTCGGGGTGAAAGCCGAACTCACCTATGTGCTGCGCGAACTGACCGATGACAAGCTGGTGTTCGTCGGCACGAACAAGTCGTCGACCTCGACGGACACGATCACAGTTGCGGCGGATGGCACAGGCTCGAAACTGACCTACCACGCCGACCTGGAGATGAACGAAGCGGCCAAACTGCTCAACCCCGTGATGAAGCTGGTTTTCGAGAAGCTGGCGAACGACACCGAGAAGCAGATGGTGTCCGTCCTCAACGGGCTGAAATAGCCGTGGCGCGACCATCCGGCGGCCGCTCGGCGCCGAATACTCTCTTATGGGTATGGACAAGGATCACAGCGGCTGCGTGCTGGTACTGCCCGGCGGGAAGGTGCGCAGCGATCGCCAGGCGCGCTGCTGGCAGCTCGCCAATCTCCGGATGGCGATCTTCACCCGTGCGCTGCGACGTCAACTCGGGTCCGATATCGATGTGCGCCGGGTGCGGTACCGCTTGCGTGGGTGGAACAGTCCGCGGTTGGACGCGCTGCACGACGCGGGTGCCGTTCTCGACGCGGCACGGGAACGATTCGACCCCGCACAGATAGCGGTCGTCGGCCATTCGATGGGAGGCCGGGTCGCCGCGCATTTGGCGGCGCGTGGTGACGTCGGCGCTGTAGTGGCACTGGCGCCGTGGTGGGTGGGCGACGACGGCGACCTCATTCCGGCGAGCACCCGGCTGCTCGTCGTGCACGGCACAGCGGACACCTGGACCGACCCGCGCGCATCCCGGGCCCAAACCGAGCGCGCGCAGCAGCGCGGGCTGGACGTGAAATATGTGGGCCTCGACGGGGCGGGCCACTACATGGTCCGGCAGCGGAGGCAATGGCACCGTCTCGCAGGCGATTTCGTCGCGGAGGCACTTGTCGCGTCGAACTCGGACTCCTGATGAGCCGACGACCCGCGATCCGGCTACTCACCGCGATTCTCAACGCACTGATTGCCGTTGCGGGTTTCTTTACGCTGCTTCATCTTTCCGGCGGGCATACTGCTACCGCCCGCAGGCCACCGCCGAGCGACCTGCCGTACCTCACGGAATCGATGCTCGTCGACGAACGCGTCGTCCCCGCGTTGAACGGCACGACCTGGGGTCGCATGGTCGCGGTGCCTCGGGGGGCTGCGCCGCCGGTGAAGCCGCCGGAGTGCGCGCTGTTCCTGTCACAGGGCGACGCCCTCCAGAAAGGATTGGCCATGCGGTCGTCCCAGGGTGCTGCGATCGGCGTCGAGCTCGCCATCGACGATCACCGAGTCGACCTCGTGAAAGTGCGCGACGACTGCGCCTCATTCAGCCTGGATGCTCCGGGTATCCGGTCGAGCGTGCGCGTTGAACCGACGTGCCTCGCTGGACTCGCTGACGGAGCGATCAGCACACTGATGCACTCCGAAACCAGCACCGCAGGAAAGTCGGTGTCTTGGGACATCGCAATGGTCGCCGGCTATCACCGAGGCGTTCTGGTTACGGCGGAGTACACGCCCGGCCCGCGCGGTGGCCCGTTCGACTCGACCCTGGCATCAAAGCTGCCCGCGCTGTTCCAGGCGCAGCTCGACCGCCTGGACGCGGTCAGCTGAACTGCGTCTTCGGGCGCCCCACGTCGACGCCGTCGACGACGATGTCGAGCTTCTCGTTGTAGAACGCCACCATGCCCGCGATCGGGGCAACGGCAGGCAGCGGGTAGTGATACGTCCAGGCCAGGTCCGGATGCACAGTGTCGCCCGCGCGCACAGACCAGTAGCCCGTCGTCGTGCCCTTGTACGGGCACAGCGTTTCGGTGGGGCTGGGCTCGAGATGCTCGAACGCAACGTCCGATGTGTCGATGTAATACCTTGTGGGCAAACCGGTCTCGAAGAGCAGAACGGGGGCGACGGTGTCGGCGAGCACGATGTCGTCGAGCTGGACGCGGACATGGCGGTGCGAGCGCAGTGCGTCGACGCGCGAATAGGGATTGCGCGGATGTCCGTAAATCGGCTCGTCCTCCTCGAGCCAGTGCAGCCGATCCCATTCGAAGCGCACCATGCCCGTCACGGGTCCGTCGTCGAACACCCGGGCCGCCTTCTCGTGTGTCTGGCCGGCCCCGACCAACGAATGCAGCCGGGACGACCCCAACTGCACTTTCTGCGGATGGTCCTCGTCGCGCAGGAACCCCGTCCGCACATCGGCGAGCGGGATGTAGTACTGCGGGTAGTAGGGCACTTCCCAGACGTAGTGGGCGGCGGTGGTGTCGAAGACCAGCTCATGGCCGAGGAATCCGCGGACCCGCCGCGGCGCGGGCTCGATGCGTCCTCGACTGGCAGCCATCTGGGGGTAATTACGGTCGTCCGTCATGCAGCCATGATGTCTCGGGAATGCCGCGAGCACACCCGTTGTCCTAGCTATTCGGGCCAGTGACTTTCGGAAGGACACCAGGATGCGAGTTGGCGTGACGTTCCCGCAGACGGAACTCGGCGGAGATCCAGGCGCTGTGCGCGCGTACGGCGAGCGGGTCGAGGAACTGGGCTTCAGCCACATTCTCGTCTACGACCACGTCGTCGGCGCCGATCCGGAGGTTCACAAGGGTTGGAATGGCCCCTACGACGTGCACACGACATTTCACGAGCCGTTCGTCATGTACGGCTACCTCGCCGCCGTGACCCAGAAGTTGGAGCTCGTCACCGGCGTCATCATCCTGCCGCAGCGACAGACCACGCTGGTTGCGAAGCAGGCGGCCGAGGTCGATCTGCTCAGCGGCGGCCGGCTGCGTCTCGGTATCGGCGTGGGCTGGAACGCCGTCGAATACGAAGCGCTCGGTGAGGATTTCGGAAACCGCGGCAAGAGGTCGGCCGAGCAGATCGCCTTGCTGCGACGACTCTGGACCGAGCAGACGGTGACATTCGACGGCGAGTTCCACCATGTCACCGGCGCGGGTATCGCGCCGCTGCCGGTGCAGCGCCCGATTCCGGTGTGGATCGGGGCCGCGTCACCCCCCGGCTTCAAGCGAGCGGGACGTATCGCCGATGGATGGTTCCCGATGACCGGTCCCGGACCCGAGTTCGAGAAAGCCCGCGGCATCGTCGAACGCGCAGCTGTCGAGGCCGGCCGGGATCCCGCGGCCATCGGGATGGAGGGCCGGGTGGATTGGCATGGTGACAGTGACGAGGTGGCCAAGGGGCTCGCGGAATGGGCCGAGGCGGGCGCTACTCACGTCTCGATCAACACCATGTACGCCGGGCTCGCAACCGTCGACGAGCATCTCGCCGCGCTGACGGAGGTCGCCGCGTCGTTCCCGGTGGACTGAGGGGCTCAGGTCTTCACCATTTCGGCGGTTTCGGCGGGCGCAGATGTCCGAAATTCGAGAACTCTTAGTGTTTTCCGATAACGAGCCGCGACTCAGTATTGGCGATGCACAAAGCAAAACACCGAAGAATTCAGCTGCATTCACTCGCCTCATACGTCGGGCCACCAGGGCTCGGTGCGAAAGTCCGCTGCCGCGGTTGATAGCACTACATGCGCTGATGCGGCAGAAGATGCCAGAAAGAGGTGCACAAATAATAGTCCACCGATCCGCCATGCGAATTGAACCCGAAGCGTAGCGTCGAATCAACACCTCCGAATAGGGAAATGGCGACGGACGTCCTGGAGGGCCAAATGGACATTGTGCTCGGCGTGTCGGTGATGACCACGACCGTCCGGATGGTGCTCATCGAGGGCGAGAAGGCCGACGGCGTACTCATAGAATGTTCGACCTTCGATACGGCCAACGGCGACGCGAAGACCAGCCCGTCAGAACAGATCAGCGCCAGAATCCTGGCTATCCAGCAGAATGCCGTCTCGAGCGGCCACCACTTGGTGATGAGCGGCATTACGTGCGATGACGAGGCGGCGCAAGCAAACTTGATCGACAGCGTCGCCGCACGCGATCTGCAGACCGTGGTGCTGGTGGCAGAGCAGAACGCCGCGGGCGCGTTGGCCCGGACCGTCGGTCGAGCACTCGGTTACGAGACCACTGCAGTGCTGGTGATGAAACCGGACACCGCGACGTTGTCCTTCGTCGACAGCGGCGACGGGTCCATTTCCGAAGCGCGAACATGCACGATGGGCGACGGCGACGCATCGGACATCCTGGTCACAACGGCGACGACCCTGGAAAACGCAAATCCCAAGCCCGGCAGCGTATTCGTGGTGGGTTCACGGTCGTCGGTCTGTTCGGTCAAATCGAGCCTGGAAAGACTGGTACGTCAGCCAGTCATCGTTCCCGAGGAGCCAGAGTTCGCGCTCGCCCGCGGCGCCGCATTGGCCGCGGCCAATGTGCCGGATCCGGACGCGTCGACCCATGGTCTTGCCTACTCGCAGGACCCAGACGAGCTAGCCGCATTCGACCATGCCCCAGTCAAACTGGCCGACGCCGATACCCAGGCGGCCCTGTTCGACGACATCGGCGACGTGGGCTCCCCGCACCGCAAAGTCGACACCAGAGTGCGAATCCCCATCGGGAGCGCGGCGGCCGTGACCCTCGTGGTCGGTGCGGTGACGCTGGCGATGTTGGTCGCCGCCAATATCCAACACGCCGACCGGGACTCCGCCCCAGCCGGATTGGCCGAGTCAAGCGCGCTGGTGCCCGAGCTGCCCGTCACCGAGTCTGCCGCAGCGGCTGCTGCGCCTGCCGTCGCGGCGGCGCCCGCACAGCCACCCGCACCCCAGAACATCCCCGAGGCGATACCGGTGGCGCAGCCGGCACCCGCCCCGCCACTGGCGCCAGCAGTCCCGACTCGGAAACCCGTGGTGCAGATCCGCCAACCCGCCCCGTCACGGGCGATCGCTCAACCAACGCCGGTTGCGGTCCAAAAGCCCATCGACGACACCCCCGTCGCCGTCGAGCCTGAGGTCGCCGAAGCGCTTCCTCGCGCCGCCCCCGGCCATCATCGCGCCGCCATTGCCGCCGGCCTCGTCACCGCCGCTCATCACCGCGCCGGATCTGAGCCCTGCCGCACAGTCCCCGCCGTTCGCGTCGTCGCCGTGGACCCCACCGTGGCTGCCGCTTGGGACAACGCCATCTCAACAGCAAGCCTCTCAGCCTGTCCCTAGTCGGCAGTGGGTGCCGAGTCCCTTCGGACCTCAGCAAGAAGCCGGGCAATGGCCACTACAACATTCGCCTCTGCTGCACATTTTCCTGCCTCAACTGCAATCACCTGCGCCGCAACAGGCGCCATCGCTAGTCCCGCAGTGGACTCCCGCGCCAATGGCTCCTCAGTGGACTCCCGCGCCAATGAATCCGCAGTGGACCCCGGCGCCTTCGCTGCAGGCGCCAATTCCGGTAACTTCGCCGTCGCCCTACCAGGTGCCGCTTGGGCCGTCGGGCCCATCCGGTACCTATCTTGTGCCCCCATTCGGACTCCAACCGACAGAGGGCGGACTTTGAGAACGGCAGGGTGTTTTTGTCCAAACCCTTAAAGACTTCGGGCGCGCGGGACGGCCTGTCGTGACAGCATGGGCCCGTGGGGAAATTGGGGCTCGCGGGTCTCGTGGGGGCCGCAGTAGTAGTAGCGGCTTCGACGCTGGAAGCTGTGCAAATGCCGACCGTACACGCGGCGCCCTGCCCTGACGCGCAGGTGATTTTCGCCCGTGGCACCACCGAAGCCCCAGGCGCTGGTCCTACCGGGGACGCGTTCGTCGACTCGTTGCGCTCCCGGATCGGCGCGAAGTCCGTCGGGGTGTACGGCGTCGACTATCCCGCCAACATGGACTTCGCCACCGCGCTCGACGGCATCGTCGACGCGCGTGCACACATCCTCAGCACCGTCGCGAACTGCCCGAACACAAAGCTGGTGCTCGGCGGGTTTTCCCAAGGCGCGGCAGTCATGGGGTTCGTCACCGCCAACGAAGTGCCCGACGGCGTTTCGCCCTTGGACGTGCCCGCACCGATGCCGCCCGAGGTGGCCGACCACGTCGTGGCGGTTGCGCTCTTCGGAAAGCCCTCGACCCGCTTCATGAAGGCGATCAACGACCCGTCGATCGTCGTCGGCCCCCGGTATGTGGCCAAGACCGCCGACCTGTGCGTGGACAACGACCTCGTCTGCGACCCCTCGGGCAAGAGCTTCTCGGTGCACGACAAATACGCAGAGACCGGCATGGTCGACGAGGGAGCAGTCTTCGTCGCGAACAGGCTGCAGGCGAGCTGGGCCGCGGACGCGGCGGCTGCGGCGGCAGCAACCTCCACCGCGGCCCCGGCACCGCAGACACCGTCGACGCCTACGCCCGCACCGTTGTCCGCACCCGCGGCCAGCGCGCCGTCGGTACACCTCGGGGCGACGTCTCCGACGCTGCCCGGCCCGGCACCACTTCCCGCGCCCTCTCCAGTTGCGCCGCCGCCCGCGTCGTCACTGGCGCAGGGCTAGGGCTACCTAGCAGCGGTCCCCGGGGTAGTTGTCCGAGAAGGGGTTCCAGCAGTAGCCCGGAGGTTCCGGCAGAAACTCGCCATATCCGCCCATCGGCGAATAGTGATAGTTGTGGCAGACCGTCATATCCCAATCGATCGTCTCGCTGGTACTGGGTAGCGCTTTGCCCGGACACCAACAGCCGTATGGGACTTCGCAGCCGTCTTGAGCCCGCGCGGTACCCGCCCCCAACCCAAGAACAGCCAGGGCCACGCCGCCCGACGCCAATGCTGTCGCAGCTATCGCCGTGATTCGCAGTTCCATCTCGGTTCCTCCCTTTGCTGCTCGCCCCGTAGGCCGGTCGCGTGACCTTGAATGAGACCCACGTATCTGCTGATTATGACTTCTCGCAAAGACTTCTAACACGGAAACAACGCAGTTTGCGGAGACCGGGGCCGGCAGTCTCGTTGCAGACATCGTCGGCGACCTGCAGGTGCCCATCGTTGAAGGAAACAACCGTGGCTCGTAAGCACACCTTGATAGTCGCGACCATCGGTGTGCTCGTCGCCGGAAACCTCTTCCTGGGCTAGATCCGCATCAGGTTCTCGGCGTTGCCGTGGGCGATGGCGTTGCGTTTGTCGTCGGCGATGTCGGCCTCCTCGAGAAACTCCGAGACGTTGTCGCGGACGACGTACGGGAAGTCCTCGGAGTAGATGATCCGTTCCGAACCGACCTCGGCGAGAATGAATTTCAGTTGATTGTCGCTGTACATGCCGGAGGGCGTCACCCACACGTGTTCGCGGTAGTACTCGCTGACCGGGCGCTCAAAGTAATCCCCCCAGCCAATCGTCTCGTCGAGCCGGCCGAGCCAGAATGCGACCAACTCGCCCCAGTGACCGCTGAGCAGTTTCAGGCGCGGGTGACGGTCCAGCGCCCCCGACAGAACGAGTCTCAGTACGTGGATACCCGCCTCGGAATGCCAGCCGAACGCGGGACTGGAGAACAGGAATTGCACGGCCGCAGGCCAATTCCCCGCGTAGTAGGCAGTCTGCACCGGACTCGGCGGGACTCCCGGGTGGACGTAGATGGGCAGGTCCACCTCTTCAGCGGCGGCCAGCACAGGATCGAACCGCTCGTCATCGAGAAACAACCCGCCGCAGGTCCCCGCGATAAGGGTTCCGACGAAGCCCAGCTCGTTGACGCATCGCCGCATCTCGTCGGCCGCCGCTGCCGGGTCCTGCAACGGGATGGTGGCGAATCCGCGGAATCGGGTTGGATGCTGCGAAATCTGTTCTGCCAGTCCGTCGTTGACGTTACGACACAGCTCGACCGCTGCGGGGTGGTCCAGGGTGCTGGGGCTGTTAGCACCGTGCGACACCACCTGGATGTCGATACCGACGCGATCCATGTGCGCCAGTCGCTCTCCGCCGAGCCGCTCCGCCGAATCCTGGTCCGGCGCGAAACGCTGGAGGAACCCGCCGAAGCCGGCATCGGGAGCGACAGGCGGCGGCCCACCTAGCTCCAGGACACGGGCAACGGCCTCGGGATGATGGAAATGCTCTTCGACGGTGATGATTCGCATTGGACTTCCTCAGATCTCCGAACGACGGACGAGCGGGAGTTGACCCGCCCACTCCTTCCTACGCCCGAAAACCTGTCAGCCGGCTGACCTCCCCGACGAATGCGTCGACGTCGGCGGGTTGTGTGTCGAAGCTGCACACCCAGCGCACCTCTCCCCTGGCCGCGTCCCAGTCGTAGAAGCGAGCGTGCTTGCGCAACTCGCCGGCGAGCCCTGGCGGCAGGGTGGCGAAGACGGAGTTGGCCTGCGTCGGCTGGGTGAAGTCGACGCCGCGGATCGTGCCGTCGGCGATGCCGGCCTCCAGGCCCGACCTCAGCCGCGTCGCCATCGCGTTCGCCTGCTGAGCATTACGCAGATACAGGTCTCCGTCGAGGAGCGCGAGCAGCTGCGCAGAAACAAACCGCATCTTCGATGCGAGCTGCATCTGGGTCTTGCGCAGGCGGATGAGTCCGTCGGAGGCGTCGGCGTCGAGCACGACGATCGCCTCCGCGCCGAGCGCGCCGTTCTTGGTGCCGCCAAAGGTCAGGACGTCGACACCGGCGTCGGTGGTGAAGGCCCGCAGCGGCAGGTCAAGCGTCGCAGCGGCGTTGGACAGCCGTGCGCCGTCGACGAAGACGCGCATCCCGCGCTCGTGCGCGTAGTCGGTGACCGCGCGCACTTCGTCGGGTGTGTAGACGGTGCCGAGCTCGCTGGACTGCGTGAGGTAGACGACGAGCGGCTGCGCCCGGTGCTCGTCGTCCCAGCCCCAGGCCTCCTGGGCGATCAGGTCAGGTGTCAGCTTGCCGTCGGGCGTGCCGACCGGGAGCAGCTTGAGGCCGGCGACCTTCTCCGGTGCTCCGCCCTCGTCGGCGTGGATGTGGGCGGTCTTGGCGCAGATGACCGCGCCCCAGCGAGGCAGCATCGACGACAGGCCGACGACGTTGGCGCCGGTGCCGTTGAACACCGGGTAGGCCTGGGCATCCTCGCCGAAGTGCCGTGCGCAGACCTCCTGCAGGCGTGCACTGTAGGCATCTTCGCCGTAGCTGACCTGGTGGCCGCCGTTGGCGGCGGCGATCGCGTCGAGCACCTCGGGGTGCACACCGGAGTAGTTGTCGGAGGCGAAGCCGCGGACCGCGGGGTCGTGAAAGGTGGCCACGACGTTCGAATCTAGCCTTGGCGATGACGTACGCAATTACGCGTGTCAGCACGTCGTCGGCCTAGATACGGTTCGGCCGTACCGCCAAGGGCTCGGCGGGAGTCCGCAAGGGCGGACGCATCGACAACGAGAGAGGCAACGATGGCGCGTGACACCTTGACTGGGATCGAAATCACCGATGTCGACTATCTGAATGTTCCTGACCCGCCGCCAACACTCCCGGGTGGCCCGTGGAGCGGTCGGATTGCCCGACTACGCATCTACGAGGACGGGCGAATCTTCGCTTACAAGCACCCAGGGACAAACTCAGATTATGTGGGCTACACGACTGACCTCAATTTCATCAAGACGTTGTTCCTGGCACGCGACAACGGAGCGGAGATCTTGGGCTATACAAACAGCGACTACACCATCGGGCTCATCGACTACTAGCACCTCGCAGGGCGGGTTACGGGAGTGCCTGTGGAGTTACGAGGAACTTTTTTCGCCGCCGAAGACCCAGACTGGTGGACGAATCCCAAAGGCGCAATATCAAAGTGCGCGACGTCGCCGTCGAAATGCTCGACGACTGAAAGCGTCTCAGGGTACTCAGTAGAGGTCGCATGGATTGCCTCTGCGGGCACGTATCGCAGGTACGGGTCATACGAGGGCGTCGGGGTCACCATTGCGCGAGCGCTCATCGCAACGCCTCCTCGACTGCCTCTCGAATGGGACCGCGCCACAGTGGCCCATGACCGGGCAGCAGCACGTCGCTCTCCACCAGGGCGATCGCGCCGAGGCTGCGGCGGCAGCCGGCATCGTCGTAGTTGAAGACCGACGGCAGCAGTTGCGGTCCCTTGCGACGGCTAACCGCATGACCGGTCACCAGCGCGTCGCCGCTGACCAGCACCCCGTCCACGATGTAGCTGCAGTGCCCGCTGGTGTGGCCCGGCGTGGGAACGGCCATCGGCTGCCCGGGCAGCGTCGCGGCCGTTTCGGCGGTCAACGGCTCTGCGGTCGGGATGCCGGCTCGCACGCCGCCGCCTTTAAGCAGTAGCCGTACTGCCCACGGTGCCCAACCGGGCCGCCAGATATTCATCGCGACGTCCACCGGCGACCCTTGCTCCAGATACTCGCGCTTGGCGTGGCCCACCTCATCGGGATGGCAAAACACCTGTGTGCCAAATGTTTTGGCGAACCAGATCGCTGAACCGAAGTGGTCGGCATGGGCGTGGGTGAGCACGATCGCGCGGACGTCGTCGACACCACCACCGAGTTCGGACAACGACGCCAGCACGTCGTGGCGGTCGCCCGGCAGCCCCGCATCGAACAATGTGACGCCATCGTCCCCCGTCGCCACCGCCCAGTTCACCAAATCACCCTGGACAAAGTGAAGGATGTCGGTGACTGAAGTCAGGCCCCATGTCATGCCCATAACTTAACGTCTGGAGCCCTTGTCACGGTACCGAAGAACGAGGCTCTCATGGAGGGGGCAACACCGGAGGCGACAGAAACGTCATTTGGGCCTGCTCGTGACGCGGAATTTGCTGGAATGACAGCTTGAATGTTTGCCGAAGCGCGTGAAGAACAGCGAGGCAATCACTCCTTATTGAGGCCACCAGCGCCAGCTCCTTCGGCCCGGCTTACCCCGCACGGGGCCTTCTATTTCAACATGATTAAAGTTCGGCGATTTCATCCGCTTTGGTTTAATCGGGATTCCCCATTCGGCATTGGCGTAGACCCTTTGGCGGCTTACGAATAACCGCCACTATTCGCACGGCCTCGATCGTCGAGGCCTGCGGCACAGCTACCTGGTGAGGGCACCACCATGGCATCCCACGTGGGCCGGTCAGGTGCCGCACATCAATCGCAGTGATTCACCTACGCGAGCGTCAAAAAAGCGTACGGTCCTGAATTGACGGGAGTTCGGGAGTGGTCATGACAGCGACGACACGCCGATATTGGGCCGCGAGGGCAAGGCAAGCGGTACTTCGTAGTACTAGCCCGCCCTCGTTGTGCGGGGTTCTCCGCGAGAGATAAGTCACGGCGGTGGGTAACCGCCGGCGCGCCGATCCAGCACACCAGCCCGACGAGAGCGTGACGCGATGGCACCGAGTGACTTTTCCATTCCCGGCCTGCTTCAGGAGCGTGCCAACCGGCAACCAGATGCGACGGCGTTCACATTTATCGACTACGACCTTGGCGATGACGGGTTTGCTGAGAGCCTGACCTGGCGTCAGCTTTTCCAGCGCGCGGGCGTGGTTGCCGAGGAGCTCAAACATTGCGGGGAAATTGGCGATCGGACCGCGATAATAGCCCCGCAAGGGCTTGACTACATCACCGCCTTCCTTGGCACATTACTAGCTGGTTTCATTGTCATCCCGCTTCCTCTCCCACAATTCGGCAGTGACGATGATCGCGTTTCCGCCGTTCTGCGGGACGCGTCACCCGCCGTGATCCTCACGACGTCGCTGGTTGCGTCCAATGTCATTAAATATGCATTTGCTCAGTCGCGATATTCTGCGACTCGGGTCATAGAAATCGACGCGCTGAATCTGGATACTTCCGGTGAGGTTGCTCCGATTGTTCGTCCTCACCCCGGCCCGGCGTATCTGCAATACACCTCGGGCTCGACCCGCCAGCCGACCGGTGTCGTCGTCTCGCACCAGAACGTCGCGGCCAACCTCGAACAGATCACGTCCGACTACTTCGAGGACTATGGCAAGGTTCCCCCGCTCGACACAACCGTGGTTTCGTGGCTGCCCCTCTATCACGACATGGGTCTGATTCTCGGGCTGTTCGCCCCGATGATGGCCGGCACAAGCGCAGTGCTGCTGAGCCCGATCGCATTTCTGCAACGACCGGCCCGGTGGATGCAACTGCTTGCCAAGCAATGTCACGCATTCACCGCGGCCCCGAATTTCGCGTTCGAGCTGGCGGTCCGACGCACATCCGACAACGACCTGAGTGGGCTCGATCTCGGCAATGTGCTGGGCATCATCAGCGGCAGCGAACGGATACACGCCGCGACGATCAAGCGGTTCACAGAGCGGTTCGCCCGCTTCAACCTCCGCGACAACGTGATCCGACCCTCGTACGGACTCGCGGAGGCAACGCTTTACGTAGCGTCACCGCCGCCGGGCCAGCCACCGAAATCAGTCCGGTTCGACTATGAGAAACTGTCGGCCGGCCATGCCAAGCGCTGCGGCAACGAGGGCGGGACGGCGCTCGTCAGCTATGGCCCTCAACGTGCGTCCACCGTACGGATCGTCGATCCCGATAACCGGATCGAGAACTCCGCGGGGACAATCGGTGAGATCTGGGTGCATGGGGCCAACGTCGCGATGCGCTACTGGCGAAATCCCCAATTGACGGCGCGCACCTTCGGCGCGAAGCTTGTCCGCCCCCTGCCCGGCACGCCCGAAGGGCCGTGGCTGCGTACCGGAGATCTCGGGTTCATGTCTGATGGCGAGTTGTTCGTCGTCGGGCGGATCAAGGATCTGTTGATCGTCGATGGGCGCAACCACTATCCCGACGACATCGAGGCCACTATCCAGGAGATCACCGGCGGCCGGGTCGCGGCCATCTCGATTCCGGATGACCACACGGAGCTGCTCGTCGTGATCGTGGAACTTAAGAAGCGGGGCGACTCCAACGAGGAGCTCGTGCAAAAGCTCCGCACGGTCAAACGTGAAGTCACTTCTGCAATCTCAAAATCCCACAGCCTGCGTGTCGCCGACCTTGTGCTTGTACCGCCCGGCTCGATTCCGATCACTACGAGCGGCAAGGTCCGACGTTCCGCCTGCATCGAACGCTACCAACACGATGAATTCACCAGGTTGGACGTGTCAGCATGACCGTTCGTGACGAGGCCGAGCTTCGCCACTGGTTGATCGATTACCTGGTCACGAACATCGGCTGCAATCCGGACGACATCGACGTCGATCTCGCGCTGAACGATCTGGGCGTGCGATCCCGTGATGCTGTCGTGCTCTCGGGTGAGCTGTCCGAGCTCCTTGGGCAGCCCGTCTCGCCGGTGGACTTTTGGCAGCATCCGACAATCAATGCGCTGGCAGCGTTTCTCATCTCACCCCAGCCCGAAGCCGCAGCCGACGCGTCATTGTCCGGTGTCGGCGGTGGTTCGCTCGACGAGCCGATCGCCGTCATTGGACTCGGCTGCCGTTTCCCCGGGGACATCCACGGGGCGGAAGCGTTGTGGCGCTTTCTGATTGACAGCCATTCGGCAGTAGGAGAGGTGCCCCCAGACCGGTGGCGGGCGTTCGACGACGGGTCGCCGGAGGTCGCGGCTGCGCTGGCAAGCACAACACGCTGGGGCTCGTTCTTGAGCGAGATCGACGCGTTCGATGCCGAGTTCTTCGATATTTCCGCCCGTGAGGCGGCGGCGATGGATCCGCAGCAGCGGTTGCTTCTCGAGGTCGCCTGGGAAGCACTGGAGCACGCCGGAATTCCCGCTGATTCATTACGCCGTACATCGACGGGGGTTTTCGTTGGAGCATGTCTCAGCGAGTACGGCTACCTAGCCTCTGCCGATCTCAGCCAGGTCAACGCATGGACAGGCACTGGCGGCGCCTTGAGCATCATCGCCAATCGCCTCTCTTACTTCCTCGATTTGCGTGGCCCGTCGGTAACCGTTGACACGGCGTGTTCATCATCGCTTGTCGCGGTGCATCTGGCTTGTCAGAGCCTGCGAACACAAGATTCTGATCTCGCACTTGCCGCAGGAGTCAACTTACTGCTGTCCCCGGCGGTCACGAGAAGTTTCGATCAGGTCGACGCAATGTCGACGACAGGTGCTTGTCACGCGTTCGACGCGAGCGCGGACGGCTTTGTGCGCGGTGAGGGCTGCGGGGTCGTGGTACTGAAGCGGTTGACCGATGCGCTGAGCCACGGGGACCGAGTGCTGGCGGTAGTGCGCGGCTCGGCGATCAACCAGGACGGCCGCTCGAACGGACTGATGGCGCCGAATCCAGCCGCCCAAATAGCAGTCCTTCGTGCGGCCTGCGCCAACGCCGGTGTCGACCCGCGCGAGATCGATTATGTTGAGGCCCACGGGACCGGGACGTTACTGGGCGATCCTATTGAGGCACGCGCGCTTGGGACTGTCTATGGCCGCGGACGCCCGGAAGGCTCTCCACTGCTCATCGGCGCCATCAAGACAAATCTCGGTCACCTCGAAGCGGCCGCCGGGATTGCCGGCTTCATCAAGGCGACGTTGGCCGTGCAGCGCGGCCATATTCCACCGAACCTGCACTTCGAAGCGCCCAACCCGCACATACCGTTCCACGACATACGCCTCAAAGTCATTGCAGCGACTACTGACTGGGGGGTGTCGGGCCGCCCGCGCCGAGCCGGGGTGTCATCGTTTGGATTTGGTGGGACGAATGCGCATGTGGTTATTGAGCAGGCTCCAAATGCAGTCCCGGTGGTTGAGCGGAGTGTTCCCGCGACGATAACGACGTTTGTGGTGTCGGGTAAGACGCCGGAGCGCGTGGCCGCATGGGCAGGGGTGTTGGCCGACTGGATGGAGGGGCCCGGCGCGGGGGTGGCATTGGCCGATGTCGCACACACGGTAAATCACCATCGCGCCCGGTACGCGGTGTTTGGCACGGTCGCTGCTGTTGACCGGGTCGGGGCAGTGACCGGTTTGCGGGCGTTGGCGGCCGGGCATTCGGGGCCTGCAGTCGTGGCTGCGCACGAGGGCCCGTGTGGTCCCGGCGTGGTGTTCGTGTATTCGGGACAGGGGTCGCAGTGGGCCGGCATGGGTCGGCAATTGTTGGCTGATGAGCCGGCGTTCGCTGCGGCGGTCGCCGAGTTGGAGCCGGAGTTCGTTGCCCAGACCGGGTTTTCGCTGCGGCGGGTGCTCGCCGCTGGTGAAGCGCTAACCGGTATTGAGCGCATTCAACCGGTGTTGGTCGGGGTGCAGTTGGCGTTGACGGCGTTGTGGCGTTCCTATGGGGTGCAGCCAGACGCGGTGGTGGGGCATTCGATGGGCGAGGTCAGCGCGGCAGTAGTGGCGGGCGCGCTGACGCCGGCCGAAGGCCTGCGGGTGATCGCCACCCGGTCGCGTTTGATGGCGCGGTTGTCAGGTATGGGCGCGATGGCGTTTGTGGAGCTTGACGCCAAAAGCACCGAGGCGGTGATCGCCGATTATCAGCAGGTGGGTATCGCGGTGTATGCCTCGCCGCGCGAGACCGTGATAGCGGGGCCTCCCGAGCAGGTCGATGCCGTTATCGGACGGGTGGCCGCGCTGAACCGGTTGGCTCGGCGCATCGATGTCGATGTGGCCTCCCATCATCCGATCATTGATTCGGTGCTGCCCGAATTACGCACGGCGCTAGCCGATTTGGAGCCCACGGCCACCGCTATTCCGTTGATCACCACCACCTACGATCACACACGTTGCCCGACACCGGCTTTTGATGCGGACTACTGGGCGGATAATCTGCGCCATCCGGTGCGGTTCAGTCAGGCCATCACCGCCGCCGCCGAACACCACGCCACCTTCATCGAAATCGGCCCCCATCCCCTGCTCACCCACGCCGTCACCGAGACCGTGGGGAGCGCCCATCACCACAGCATCCCGACCCTGCAACGCGGCACTCCCGACACCTTGGCGTTCCACACCAACCTCAACGCCACCCACACCACTAGCCCCCCACAAACTGACCATCCACCCGAACCCCACCCCACCCTGCCCACCACCCCCTGGCACCACACCCATCACTGGATCACTGGCACCACAACAACCCCGGCGGTTCCCGCATCGGCGCCTAAAGCCGGAACACTTCTGGGCCAACATATCCGGGTGTTGTCGACGTCACCTGCGCACCTCTGGCAGGCGAGGCTGGCTCCAAAGGCCAAGCCGTATCCCGGCTACCACCGACTGCAAGGGGTGGAAGTCGTCCCGGCGTCGGTTCTGTTGCAGACAATGCTGGGCGTCGCCGCCGAACTCGGCGCCCGCGCGCTATGCGACATTCGATTCGACCATCCCATCGTCGTTGACCGGCCGAAGCTAATTCAGGTGGCCGCTGACCACGAATCCGTCACTGTCGCGTCAAGTTCGGGCGCCGATCTATGGACAAGGCATGCAACAGCGCGATTTTCACCGTCCGTCACAGCTTTACAGGCGGACGGCGCTCGGGAACCTGACGGTCAGACCAACAGCGAGACGGTGAGCGGAGACGCCGGCTCGGTTACCGAGTTCCTTCGGACGAGGGGTGTGGAGGGTCAGCCGTTTCCGTGGTCGATCGATTCGTGCACACCAACGTCGGAAGGCCTCATCGCTGACATCGACCTGACCGAGGAATCCGCGGTGGCTCTACTCGACGCGGCGCTGCACGTCGCGCCGATGGCCGGTGCCACCGACTCCCGGCTGTATGTGCCGGCAGCCGTCGAGCACATGCGGCTCTGCGGTGCGCTCACGCAGCGACACGGTTACGTGTCTGTACGGCACACCGGCGGCGGTGCCGATGAAGTGATTGTCGACGTCACCGTTGGCGGCCCCGACGGTGATGCGGTCATCTCACTGACTGGGCTGCGTTACGCGGCGCTGGAGGCGGGCGGCCCACCGCCGGACACGTTCGACGCCGATCCGAGAAGCTTCGCGCACACGATCGAGTGGCGGCCGTGGCAGCACGAGGGCGGTGCGCCAACCGCGACGGGCGGTTCGGGCACTGTCGCAGTCGTCGGCGGCGTACCCCGCGTCGCCGACGATCTTCGGAAGCGGTTCGCCGACACCGGCCACCCGCCCGCCGGCCTCACCGATGCCCGCTACGTCCTGTACATCGCGGATGCCGAGCCAATTGCTCACGCCGAGCCGGATATCGATTGTGCCGTGAGGATTTCTGCGCAAGTGACGGGCCTGGTGCGGCTGCTTGCCGAGCGCAACGAGCACGATCCGGTCACGCTGTGGATCATCACCGCGAACGTCTACGAAGCTGCGTACCCGGCGGCGCTACGGCAGAGTTGCCTGTGGGGGCTTGCGGGCGTCATCGCCGCAGAGCATCCCGAGATCTGGGGTGGTCTGGTGGACGTCGCTTCCGCGTCCGAGATCGGCGAAACCGCGAAGGCCCTGACCGAAGTACTTGCCACGCAGCACAACACGATCCTGCTGCTGCGTGATGGCGTATTCCACAGGCCGGAGTTGGTGACAGTGACCCGCGAGCCGGTACGTGACGCCCTGCGGTGCGAAGCGGATGCGGCATACCTGATCACCGGAGGGCTCGGAGCCCTCGGCCTGCTGACCGCCAACTGGCTTGCGGACCGGGGCGCACGCCGCCTCCTGCTTGTGGGCCGTACACCGCTACCACCGAGGCGCGACTGGAACGGCGATGTCGAAACCCGGGACCGCGCGAGGATCATCGCGATTCGTGAACTCGAAAGGCGCGGCATTTCGGTGGAGGTGGTCACTCTCGACATCGGATCCGCCGACGACGTGCATGCCCTACTTGCGCGGCGAGACCGCGATGGCGCCCCGCCGATTCGCGGCGTCATCCACGCCGCCGGCATCACCGGCGACCAACTGATGACCTCTGCCGCAGAGGATTCGATCCGACAGGTCATGTGGCCAAAGGTCGGTGGCGGGCAGGTGTTGCACGAGGCGTTCCCCTGTGGCACCCTCGACTTCCTTTTCCTGATGTCCTCGGCCGCTTCGGTATTCGGCGTTCCTGGCCAGGGCTCCTACGCGGCGGCCAACGCCTACCTGGACGCGTTGGCCCGGGCGCGGAGCCATCAGGGTTGCCATACCCTGAGCCTCGACTGGGCGGCGTGGCACGGTCAGGGATTCGCCTCCGACGCTCAGATTGTCGTTCAGGAATTGCAGCGATTGGGCTCCCGGGCGCTCACACCCGGCGAGGCCTTCACCGCCTGGGAACACGTTTACCGCCGCGACGTTGCGCAATCGGTTGTCGTCCCCGTGTCGTCCTCAGGGGGCCAGGGCCGGTCACCCAACGACCGGCCGTCCCGTGTCACACCGCGCGGCTGGTCGCAGATGTCGGCAGCCGCCGTGGACAGCGAGCTCAGGGCGATGCTACGTGCCATCATCGCCCGTGAACTGCGCACGGCGGAATCCGACGTCGAAGTCGACCGGCCGTTCGTCGACCTCGGACTCAACTCAATGATGGCGCTGTCGATCCGGTGCGAGATCGAGGAGCTCCTCGATCTCGAATTGTCAGCGACGATGCTGTGGAATCACCCGACGATCACAATGCTCGCGGCGCATCTCGCGAAGAAGGTGGCGCACGATGAACTGTTGGTCGACGACGTTGGGAATCCGTCCGACTCAACGGGCAGCAGCGTCTTGGAGACCTTGATCGACTGCGTCGAATCCAGTTCCGGCGACGCGGAAACCAGGATTCTATGAAGACCGCGTACAGCAGGATATCCGACTTGAGCAACCAGCAGCGTAACGCTCTGGCCGACGAATTCGACAAAGCTTCCCGCGTCGCCATGGCCGACCCGGTGGCGGTGGTGGGAATCGGGTGTCGTTTTCCGGGTGATGTTCTTGGTCCGGAGAGTTTTTGGCGGTTGTTGGTCGATGGGGTTAATGCGATCGGTGAGGTGCCGGCGGATCGCTGGGATGCGGACGCGTTTTATGATCCCGATCCGTTGGCGCCGGGGCGGATGACAACGAAGTATGGTGGATTCGTCGCGGATGTGGCGGGGTTTGATGCGGAGTTCTTCGGCATCACCCGGCGTGAGGCCGAGGCGATGGACCCGCAGCAGCGGATGCTGTTGGAGGTGTCGTGGGAGGCGCTTGAGCACGCTGGCATCGCGCCAGATTCGTTGAGCGGCACCCGCTCCGGCGTCATGATGGGTGTGTATTACAACGAGTACCAAAGTCTTTCGGTCGATTCACCCCAGACGGTCAGCGCCTACACCGGAACCGGGAACGCCCACAGTGTCACGGTGGGACGCATTTCGTATCTGCTCGGGCTGCGGGGTCCTGCGGTTGCGGTTGACACGGCGTGTTCGTCGTCATTGGTGGCGGTGCATCTCGCATGTCAAAGTCTGCGGCTGCGTGAAAGTGACCTCGTGCTTGCCGGCGGCGTCAACGTCATACTGAGTCCCGAGACCCAGATCGCCATCTCCGCATGGGGATTGCTGTCACCAGAAGGTCGCTGCAAGACCATGGATGCGAGCGCAGACGGGTTTGTGCGGGGTGAGGGCTGCGGGGTGGTCGTGCTCAAGCGTCTCATGGATGCGGTGCGCGACGGAGATCGGGTGCTCGCGGTGGTGCGCGGCTCGGCGATCAACCAGGACGGTCGCTCCAACGGTGTGACCGCGCCGAATGCAATGGCCCAGCGCATCGTGATCGCGGACGCGCTGCGGAGCGGAGACATCGCCGCGGCCTCCGTCGACTATGTCGAGGCCCACGGCACCGGCACCATCCTCGGTGACCCGATCGAATTCGAGGCGCTCGCATCCACTTACGGCCGCGGCGATGTGCCGTGTGCCCTCGGGTCGTCGAAGACCAATATCGGTCATCTGGAGGCAGCCGCGGGCATCGCGGGCTTCATCAAGGCAGCCCTGGCCGTGCAGCGCGGGCTCATTCCTCCCAATTTGCATTTCTCCCAATGGAACCCGGCCGTCGACCCTGCCCCGACCCGATTCTTCGTTCCGATCGAACCCACCACGTGGCCGTCGACAGACCGCCCGCGCCGGGCCGCGGTATCGTCATTCGGCTTCGGGGGGACGAATGCACACGTCGTGCTGGAGCAGGGGCACGATCCCGTCGCGACACCGGCACGGACGGCCGCGCCGGCGGTGAGCACTCTGGTCGTGTCGGGTAAGACGCGCGAGCGGGTGGCGTCGGTTGCGGCAACGCTGGCCGACTGGATGGAGGGCGAAGGCGCCGACGTGCCGTTGGCCGACGTCGCGCACACGCTCAACCACCACCGCGCCCGTCATGGGACGTTCTCGACGGTGTGCGCGCGCGATCGCGGGCAGGCGGTGGCCGCGTTACGAGCCTTGGCGGATGGGTGCCCGGCCATGGGGTTGGTGGGTCCGCACGACGGGCCGTGCGGTCCCGGGACCGTGTTCGTCTACTCCGGACAGGGCTCGCAGTGGGCGGGGATGGGCCGCCAACTGCTCGCGGACGAGCCGGCATTCGCCGCTGCGATCGCCGATCTGGAACAGGCCTTCGTCGACCAGGTCGGGTTCTCCCTGCGCGGCGTGTTGGCCGCCGGCGAGCCGCTCGTCGGCTCTGTGCGTATTCAGCCGGTGCTTGTCGGGATTCAGCTGGCGCTGACCGCATTGTGGCGCTCGTATGGAGTCGAACCCGATGCGTTGATCGGTCATTCGATCGGCGAGGTCAGCGCGGCCGTAGTGGCGGAGTCCCTCACCGCCGCAGAAGGATTGGGCGTGATCGCCACGCGATCGCGGTTGATGTCTCGCCTGGCAGGTCAGGGCGGGATGGCACTATTGGGGCTGGACGACGACAGCGCCGACCACTTGATCGCCGACTACCCGCAGGTAAGTGTCGCGGTGTATGCGTCACCACGCCAGACAGTGATCGCCGGCCCGTCCTCCGACATCGACGCCGTCATCTCGGCCGCCAACCAGCTGAACCGCTTCGCCCGCAGAGTCGACATCGAGGTCCCGTCTCATCATCCCATCATGGACCCGATCTTGCCGGAGCTGCGGACAGCGCTGGCAGGTCTGAAGCCGAGAGCCCCGAGGATCCCGGTAATCGCCACCACCGAGAATGCCTACCCCACAACGCTATTCGATGCAGATCATTGGGTTTTCAATCTGCGCAACCCGGTGCGGTTCAGCCAGGCGATCGCCACTGCCGGCGCCTCCCACACCACTTTCATCGAGATCAGCCCGCATGCGCTGCTCACCAAAGCGATCTCAGAAACCCTGGCCAGCGCGCATCACCACAGCATCGGCACCCTGCAACGCGACACCCACGACACGCTCACCTTCCACACCAATCTCAATAGCGGCCACACCACCCATCCCCCCCGCACCCACCACCCCGCCGAGCCGCGCGCTTCGATCCCCACCACCCCATGGCGTCATACCCGCTACTGGTTCGACGCCACCCCTGCTGTGCAACCGACGGTCCGACCGCGACCGCAAGCCGACTCCGGCAATGGAATTGAGACCGGCGCAGTGGCCCCGGCAAGCTGGTTGTACGAGCTGGAATGGAGAACTCGCCCGTTGCCAACCGTCGGCACCGCGAGCGGGGGCACGTGGCTGGTGCTGGCGGAACGGGACCTCGGCGCCGAGCTGGACCGCGTCGTTGATGCACGCGTGACGGTACTTCCGCCCGCCGTTGTGGACGAGTCCCCCGACCAGTCCACGCTTCTCAATGCCGTCGGAGGCGCCGAATACGTGCTCTACGCGCCGGCTGTGACAGGCACCCAGGGCGACGTCGCGTCGGCCTACCGGCTGTTCAACGGTGCGAGAAGGCTTGCGGCGACGCTCGCCGCAGCGAAGGCGTCACCACGATTATTCATCGTGACTCGCAATGCCCAGCCCATTTCAGAAGGCGACCGGGCCAACCCGCCTCATGCCGCTCTATGGGGTCTGGGCCGCACGCTCGCATTGGAACATCCCGAGATCTGGGGAGGTGTCATCGATCTCGACGACTCAGTACCCCCCGCGCTGGCCGCCCAGTACATCGTGGCCGAAATGCGGGCCGACGATCCCGAGGACCAGGTCGTGTATCGCGGCGGAGTCCGCCATGTTCCTCGTCTCGTGCGGCGAAACCCTCCGAAAACCACAGAAGCCGTGCTCGGGGACGACACCAGCCATCTCGTCGTCGGAGCGACCGGCCATATCGGCCCCCACCTGATCAGGCAGCTGGCTGACATGGGCGCCCGAACCATCGTCGCAGTTTCGCGAAACCCCGGTTCGCGGCTTGACGAACTGGCCCGACGGCTCTCATCGACTGGGACACGGCTGATTGCGGTCGCGGCCGACGCCGCCGACGCCGCCGCAATGGCGGCGCTGTTCAGGAGGTTCGGAACCGATCTTCCCGCGCTCGAGGGAATCTACCTGGCCGCCTTCGCCGGAGGCCCCGTGACACTTCGCGACATGTCCGACGACGACGTCAACGCGATGTTCCGTCCGAAGCTCGACGTGTCGATGCTGCTGCACACCCTGTCCCTCAAAATCCCCGTGCGGCAGTTTGTTCTGTTTTCCTCCATCTCCGGACTTCTCGGTTCACGGTGGCTCGGACATTATGCGGCGACCACCACCTTCCTCGATACCCTCGCGTATGCGCGTCGCGCTCTTGGGCTCCCCGCGACCGTTGTGAATTGGGGAGTATGGAAGGCCCTGGCAGACGACCAATCCGAAGCGCTGCGGGTGACCTCGGAGTCCGGCTTTCAGCCGATGGTCGACGAGGTGGCAATCCGAGCGCTTGCATGGGCGACGAATCCGGATGCACCCGTTCGCCTCACGGTCGTCGATGCGGACTGGCCACGGCTCGCCGCCGCGTATCGCACCCGCGGATCGATGCGCATCCTGGACGATCTGCTGAGCCAAGACAAGGTCCGCCCGTCGACGACCGAAACCGCATTCCGCAGAACACTGCGCGAATGCGCACCCGAACGGCGTCGTGACGCTCTGGTCGATCGGATCTCGGCCCTGGCGTCTGCAGTAATGGGCCTGTCTGTGTCGGAGACACTCGACCCGTCCGCGGGCTTTTTCCAACTCGGCATGGATTCCCTGATGAGCGTTACCCTCCAGCGCAACCTCAGCGAGACCCTCGGCGAAGAGCTCTCGCCGGCCGTGGTTTTCGACTATCCGACGGTTCAAGCCCTCGCCGACTACCTGACCATGATCCTTCCAGAACTTGCCGAGGCAAATCGGCAGGTCGACGACGACTATGAATATCTGACGGAAGACGAGTTGTTGCAGCAACTTTCGCAGAGACTGGCGGACCGAAGATGACCAGCGCAACGTCGGAGCGCCGCGCCATCATCACCGACGCGCTGCGCAAGATCGACGATTTGTCCGCGCGTCTGGAGGTGGCCGAGAAGTCAAGCACTGAGCCCATAGCCGTCGTCGGGATGGCCTGCCGTTTCCCCGGCGGAGTCAACAATCCGGAACAGTACTGGGATCTGCTGAAAGCCGGCCGCAGCGGCATTGTCCGCGTACCACCCGAACGGTGGGACGCGGACATGTATTACACCGACGATCACACGGTTCCGGGAACGATCTGCAACCGAGAAGGAGGGTTCCTCACCTCCTGGCAACCGGACGAGTTCGATGCGGAGTTCTTCGCGATATCCCCGCGCGAGGCGGCGGCGATAGACCCGCAGCAGCGGTTGCTCCTCGAGGTCGCCTGGGAAGCGTTGGAAGACGCGGGCATTCAGCCGCACACGATTCGGGGAACGCAAACCTCGGTCTTCGTCGGCTTGACCGCCTACGACTACATGCTCACGCTTTCGGCCGAATTACGGCCAGAGGATCTCGACGCCTACATACCCACGGGCAACGCGGCCAACTTCGCGGCGGGGCGATTGGCATACTTCCTCGGTGCCCAGGCTCCGGCGGTTGTGGTGGATACGGCGTGTTCGTCGTCGCTGGTGGCGGTGCATCTGGCCTGTCAAAGCCTGCGCGCTCGGGAAAGCGATGCAGCGCTGGTGGGCGGATCGAACCTGATCCTCAGCCCCGGAACCAGCATCGCGTGCTCACGGTGGGGGATGCTCTCCCCGGAAGGGCGGTGCAAGACCTTCGACGGCGACGCGGACGGGTATGTGCGCAGCGAGGGCGCCGGGGTGGTGGTGCTCAAGCGACTGGCAGATGCGCTACGCGATGGGGACCGGGTGCTGGCGGTGGTGCGCGGGTCGGCGGTCAACCAGGACGGCGCCAGTAGCGGGGTAACCGTACCGAACGGACCGGCCCAACAGGCATTGATGCGTCGTGCGTTGGCATCATCGAGGATGAAGCCTGCCGACATCGACTATGTCGAGGCCCATGGAACGGGTACTCCGCTCGGTGATCCGATCGAACTCGATGCGCTGAGCCAGGTCTTTTCCGATCGGGAAAGCGCACAACCACTGTTGATTGGGTCGGTGAAGACGAATCTCGGTCACTTGGAGGCAGCGGCGGGAATCGCCGGTTTCATGAAGACCGTCCTGAGTGTGCACCACGGATATATCCCCAAGCATCTGAACTTCGAACAGCTGACCCCGTACGCGAGCGAAGTCGCATCTCGCCTCAACATCGCATCGGAGGGGGGCCCGTGGCCGGTTTCGGGGCGGCCGCGGCGGGCGGGGGTGTCGTCGTTCGGCGTGAGTGGGACGAATGCGCATGTGGTGATTGAGCAGGCCCCGGATGTGGTTGCGGCGCCAGCGCAGACGGCCGGGCCGGCGGTGACGACGTTGGTGGTCTCGGGTAAGACGCCGCAGCGGGTGGCGTCGTGGGCGTCGGTGTTGGCCGACTGGATGGAGGAGCCCGGCGCGGGGGTGGCGTTGGCCGATGTGGCGCACACGCTCAACCATCATCGGCCCCGGCATGGCCGATTCGCGACGGTGTGTGCCCGTGATCGCGCGGAGGCGGTGGCGGGGTTGCGGGCGTTGGCCGCCGGGCAGCCGGCGGTGGGCGTGGCCGGCCCGCATGAGGGGCTGTGCGGGCCCGGTGTGGTGTTCGTGTATTCCGGTCAGGGATCGCAGTGGACCGGGATGGGACAGCAGTTGCTGGCCGATGAGCCGGCGTTTTCCGCGGCAGTGGCCGAGTTGGAGCCAGACTTTGTTGCCCAGACCGGGTTTTCGCTGCAGCAGACGTTGGCCGCTGGGCAGCCGGTGACCGGCATCGCGCACATTCAGCCGGTGGTGGTGGGAATGCAGCTGGCGTTGACGGCGCTGTGGCGCTCCTACGGGGTGAGCCCGGATGCGGTGATCGGGCATTCGATGGGCGAAGTCAGCGCCGCAGTGGTGGCCGGGGCGCTGACACCGGCCGACGGGCTGCAGGTGATCGCCACCCGCTCGCAGTTGATGTCACGGTTGTCCGGTCAGGGCGCCATGGCGCTGCTGGAACTCGACGCGACGGACACCGAGGCGGTCATCGCCGATCATCCCGAGGTGAGTGTGGCGGTGCATGCCTCCCCACGCCAAACCGTGATCGCCGGCCCCCCCGAACAAGTCGATGCGGTAATCGCCACGGTGGCCGCCCAGGATCGGCTGGCGCGGCGCATCGACGTCGACGTGGCCTCCCACCATCGAATCATCGACCCCGTGTTGGCGCCGCTGCGCCAGGCGCTGAGCAATCTGATGCCCCGCGCCCCGACCATCCCGGTGCTGTCCACCACCTACGACCACGCAGATACCCCACCGGTATTCGACGCCAACCACTGGGCCGACAACCTGCGCCACCCGGTGCGATTCCACCAGGCCATCACCCAAGCCGCCCAACACCACCACACCTTCATCGAAATCAGCCCCCACCCACTACTCACCCACGCCATCACCGAGACCCTGCTCGAAAAACATCACCACAGCATCGGAACTTTGCAGCGCGACACGCACGACACGCTCACGTTCCAAACGAACCTCAACACCACCCACACCGCCCACCCACCAAGCACCCCACACCCACCAGAACCACACCCGCCCATCGCGACCACCCCCTGGCACCACACCCACCACTGGCTCACCGGCACGGCGACCATCCCGGCGGGAACGCACCCGTTGCTCGGCAACGGTGTCACGGATCCAACGAACGGCACCCGGGTGTGGGAAAGCACACCCGGGCCAGACGTTCGCTGGCTCGGCGACCACCGCGTCGACGAGGCCTGTGTCCTGCCGGGCGCGGCATACGCCGAACTGGCGCTCGCTGCAGTGACAGACGCATTCGGCGCGGATCCCAGCGAGCCATGGGCGATCCGTGAATTGTGCCTGGACCACTTGATGCACATCACGGACGACACGGTCGTCGTCACGACCCTCGAGAGCACAGAGTCCCATGTTCGCGTCGAAATCCGTTCGCGCAGTGATATATCCGCCTGGACCAGACACGCGAGCGCAACGTTGGAGCGCGGCATCGAGCACCCACCCGAGCCACCGGTATTCGATGACGCGCCGGTAGCGGCGCTCGATCCGGACGAACTCTACCGGCGGCTGCGAAGCGCCGGCCAGCAACACGGACCGGCCTTTCAGGGGATCGTTGGCGTAACGGTGTTGCGCTCCGGCGCGGCCTGTGCCTCAGTCCGATTGCCTTCAGCGGCAAAAGAAGGGGCGCGGCGGTTCCTCCTCCACCCGGTGATGGTCGACGTCGCATTGCAGGCACTCGGCGCGACCAAGGTGGCCACGGAACTCACCAAGAGCGGCGGCGAGCCGGCTGTGGTGCTTCCCGTGCGCTTGTCCGGCATCAGTGTTCACGGAGATGTGACCGAGGGTGCCCGCGCGATCGGTTCGCTGCGGGCGACCTCCAGCCCGGACCGCTTCATCGGTCATGTCATCCTCCTCGGCTCAAACGATCGCGTCCTTCTGGAAATCGACGAAATCGAGATGGTGTTACTCCAGACATCTGATGCCGCAACAGGACTCGCCAGCCGTTTATTCACCCTGGAGTGGGAGCCGGTAGGCCTGGACAAACCGGCCAGCGCCGTCGACGCGCTGTTATTGATCGGAGATCCCGCCACCGGTGATCCGCTCCTCGCCCAATTGCAGTCCGGGCTGGCCGAGCGCACAAAGCACTGCACGGCGGTGCCGGCCGATGACAAGCAACAGGTGCGAAACGCGCTGACCCGAAAAGACGTCTCGTGGAACGCAGTCGTGGTTGTGTGTGCGCCGCGGTCCGCTGATGAGGCGCTGCCAGACGGTCGACAACTGGACCTGGCGCGGTCACGGACGCTGTTCGTCGCCGAGGTCGTGAAGACGGTGTCACAAATCGGTGCCAGAAACAGTCCACGGCTGTGGATCGTGACGCGCGGCTCGCAGCAGGTCGATCCGAGCGATCGGGTCACACTGGCGCAGACACAACTTCGTGGAATCGCACGGGTACTTACGTTCGAACACCCGGAACTGAAAACCACGATCGTCGACGTCGACGCCGAGGACACCGGGTCGGCCGCTGCCCTCATCGATGAGCTACTCGCCGGTGCAGACCACGACGAGGTCGCTCTGCGGGACGGTCGGCGGCACGTCCACAGGCTGGTGCCCGTCCCCACGGCGACAAATGGTGGTCTGGTGCCCGAGCTTCGCCGCACCGTAGTCAATTGTGGTGGCACCGGCTCGTTCCGATTACAGACCAATGAGCCCGGACGGCTGGACGCACTCACGGTGCACGCGGTGAAGCGGGCACCGCCGGGGGCCAACCAGGTCGAGATTCGTGTCGTAGCAGCAGGGCTCAACTTCAGCGACGTGCTCAAGGCCATGGCGGTATACCCCGGAATGGGCGATAACGCCCCCGTGATCGGCGGTGAGTGTGTCGGCTTCGTGACCGCTCTGGGCCCGGACGTTGACTCGGTAAAACTCGGCCAGCGGGTAATCGCTTTTGGCCCTGGCACGTTCGGTTCCCACCTGACAACGCTTGCAGACCTCGTCGTCCCCGTCCCGGATGCGTTGCCGGATCACGAAGCGGCCACGTTCGGCGTCGCCTACCTCACCGCTTGGCACGCACTGCGTGAGGTCGGCCGACTTGCTGCCGGCGAACGCGTTCTCATCCACTCCGCCACCGGCGGCGTCGGACTGGCAGCGGTTTCGATTGCCAAGATGATCGGTGCTCGCATCTACGCCACGGCCGGCTCGCAGGCCAAACGCGAGCTGCTCGCCGGGCTCGGCGTCGACTACATCGGCGACTCCCGAACCGTCGAGTTCGCTGACGAGATACTCGACGTCACAGAGGGCTACGGTGTGGACGTCATTCTTAATTCACTGACGGGAGAAGCGATTCGACGAGGGATGCAGATCCTCGCCCCCGGCGGACGGTTCGTCGAATTGGGCAAGAAGGACGTGTATGCCGATGCCCATCTGGGCATGGCCTCGCTGGCGAAGAGTGCCTCGTTCGCGGTGGTGGACCTCGACTTGAATCTGCGGCTGCAGCCGCAGCGTTACGGCCGGCTACTTCAGGACATCCTTGAGCATGCGTTGGCCGGCAGACTGCAAGCGTTGCCGGTCACCGAGTTCAGCTTCGACAACTCCGTCGACGCGTTCCGGCTCATGGCGTCCGGAAGTCACATAGGCAAGATCGTCATCTCCATACCGGCCGACGGCAGCGTCGAAGCTGTCGCACCGCCACCGCCGCAGCCATTGGTGAGCCCTGACGGCGGGTACATCATCGTCGGCGGAATGGGCGGCCTCGGCTTCGTCGTCGCAAGTTGGCTGGCGGAGCAAGGCGCGGGAATGGTTGTCCTCAACGGGCGTTCGGCTCCCGGCGCAGAAATGCGCGCGGCGATTGCGAAAATGAATGCCGAAGGCCGCCAAGTAGCGGTGGTCACCGGCGACATCGCAGAGCCCGGCACCGCCGCTCGCCTGGTCCATGCTGTCGAGGAGGCGGGATTGCGGCCCGCCGGCGTGCTCCACAGCGCTACGGTGTTGGCCGACGAGACTGTGCTCAACATGTCGGAATCCGCGGCGGCGCGTGTGTTCTCCCCGAAGGTCGTGGGCAGCTGGCACCTGCATGAGGCGACGGCGCGCCTGGACTTGGATTGGTGGCTGACATTCTCCTCGGCCGCTTCGCTTCTCGGCTCGCCCGGCCAGGGCGCCTACGCGGCGGCGAATTCGTGGGTCGACGGCCTTGTTGCCTACCGGCGGTCGCGGGATCTGCCCGCGACCGCGATCAATTGGGGTCCATGGGCCGAGGTGGGGCGGGCTCAGTTCTTCGCCGATCTCGGCTTTTCGATGATCACCTCCGAGCAGGGGCTGGCGGCCATGCAGGCAGTGCTCGCGGCTGACAGGGCGCGCACAGGGGTGTTCAGTCTCGATGCGCGGCAATGGTTTCAATCTTTTCCGGCGGCGGAGCGGTCATCGCTATTCGCCAAGCTGGCAGAGTCGACGACGATCGACCGGCGCAGCGACGGCCGGATCCGCGCGGAACTTGACGCGGCCGAGCCGGCCGATCGCCCCGCGCGCCTCGCATCAGCGATTGCCGACGAGATACAAGCGGTGCTTCGCTCGGCCGAACCGGTTGATCACGAGCAGCCGATGGAATCGATGGGCCTGGACTCGCTGATGGCCCTGGAATTGCGGAACAGACTGGAAGCAAGCATCGGTCTTCCGCTGCCCGTCGCGCTCGTGTGGGCGTACCCGACCATCTCGGGACTCGCGGGTGCCATGTGTGAACGGATGGGTTACGAGCCCGTTGCCGAAAGCCCCAAGACACCAGCCTCCGATCGGGAACCGGCGTTGACCGATGAGGTGATGACGTTGCTGGACGATCTGTTTACTGCAAGCCTAGAAACCAAGACGGGGGCGGTCGAGTCGTGACAACCCTGGCCGAACGCGCGGCCCAACTCCCGCCGCAGGCGCGAGAGATATTGGCGCGTGAGCTGATTCGCGCGGGCACGGTATTCCCCGTGGAGCCTGTGGCGGAGCCGGTGGCGGTGGTGGGGATTGGCTGTCGTTTCCCGGGTGATGTTGCTGGGCCGGACAGTTTCTGGGACTTGTTGGTTAACGGCACCGATGCGATTAGCGAAGTGCCCCAAGGCCGTTGGGACGCCGATGCATTTTATGACCCCGATCCGCTCGCGCCGGGCCGAATGACCACGAAGTGGGGCGGTTTCGTCTCGGATGTGACCGGGTTTGACGCCGAGTTCTTCGGCATCACTCCGCGTGAGGCGGCGGCGATGGACCCGCAGCAGCGGATGCTCTTGGAGGTCGCCTGGGAAGCGCTCGAGCATGCCGGTATCCCACCGGATTCGTTGGGCGGCACCCGCACTGGCGTCATGATGGGTTTATCATCGTGGGACTACACGATCATCAACATCGAGCGCCGAGCAGAGATCGACGCTTACTTGAGCACCGGAAACCCGCACAGCACCGCTGTTGGGCGGATTTCGTATCTCTTGGGCTTGCGTGGTCCGGCCGTGGCGGTTGATACGGCGTGTTCGTCGTCGCTGGTGGCGGTGCACCTGGCCTGTCAAAGCCTCCGGCTGCGTGAGAGCAATCTTGCACTGGCTGGCGGGGTTCAGCTGAGTCTGTCACCGTTCACCGGGATCGCGCTGGCCAAGTGGTCGGCGCTGTCACCGCAGGGTCGGTGCAGGGCCTTCGACGGCGACGCGGACGGGTTTGTGCGGGGCGAGGGCGCCGGGGTGGTGGTGCTCAAGCGACTGGCGGATGCGCTACGCGACGAGGACCGGGTGCTGGCGGTGGTGCGCGGGTCGGCGGTCAACCAGGACGGCCGCTCCAACGGGCTCACTGCGCCCAACGTGCTGGCCCAACGCGACGTGATCGCCGACGCACTGCGGGCTGCTGACATCGCGCCCGAGACGGTGAACTATGTCGAGACGCACGGCACGGGAACCGTTCTGGGTGATCCGATCGAATTCGAGGCCTTGGCGGCCACGTATGGCCGTGGCGACGCCCCGTGCGCGCTAGGAGCGGTGAAGACGAACTTCGGTCACTTGGAGGCAGCGGCGGGAATCGCCGGTTTCATCAAGGCGGCCTTGGTGGTGGGCCGGCAAGACATTCCGCCGAATCTGCACTTCTCCCGGTGGAACAGTGCGATCGATCCGTCGTCGAGCCGGTTTTTCGTTCCCACCGAGGGCGCCCGGTGGCCGGTTTCGGGGTGGCCGCGGCGGGCGGGGGTGTCGTCGTTCGGTCTGAGTGGGACGAATGCGCATGTGGTGATTGAGCAGGCCCCGGATGTGGTTGCGGCGCCAGCGCAGACGGCCGGGCCGGCGGTGACGACGTTGGTGGTCTCGGGTAAGACGCCGCAGCGGGTGGCGTCGTGGGCGTCGGTGTTGGCCGACTGGATGGAGGAGCCCGGCGCGGGGGTGGCGTTGGCCGATGTGGCGCACACGCTCAACCATCATCGGCCCCGGCATGGCCGATTCGCGACGGTGTGTGCCCGTGATCGCGCGGAGGCGGTGGCGGGGTTGCGGGCGTTGGCCGCCGGGCAGCCGGCGGTGGGCGTGGCCGGCCCGCATGAGGGGCTGTGCGGGCCCGGTGTGGTGTTCGTGTATTCCGGTCAGGGATCGCAGTGGACCGGGATGGGACAGCAGTTGCTGGCCGATGAGCCGGCGTTTTCCGCGGCAGTGGCCGAGTTGGAGCCAGACTTTGTTGCCCAGACCGGGTTTTCGCTGCAGCAGACGTTGGCCGCTGGGCAGCCGGTGACCGGCATCGCGCACATTCAGCCGGTGGTGGTGGGAATGCAGCTGGCGTTGACGGCGCTGTGGCGCTCCTACGGGGTGAGCCCGGATGCGGTGATCGGGCATTCGATGGGCGAAGTCAGCGCCGCAGTGGTGGCCGGGGCGCTGACACCGGCCGACGGGCTGCAGGTGATCGCCACCCGCTCGCAGTTGATGTCACGGTTGTCCGGTCAGGGCGCCATGGCGCTGCTGGAACTCGACGCGACGGACACCGAGGCGGTCATCGCCGATCATCCCGAGGTGAGTGTGGCGGTGCATGCCTCCCCACGCCAAACCGTGATCGCCGGCCCCCCCGAACAAGTCGATGCGGTAATCGCCACGGTGGCCGCCCAGGATCGGCTGGCGCGGCGCATCGACGTCGACGTGGCCTCCCACCATCGAATCATCGACCCCGTGTTGGCGCCGCTGCGCCAGGCGCTGAGCAATCTGATGCCCCGCGCCCCGACCATCCCGGTGCTGTCCACCACCTACGACCACGCAGATACCCCACCGGTATTCGACGCCAACCACTGGGCCGACAACCTGCGCCACCCGGTGCGATTCCACCAGGCCATCACCCAAGCCGCCCAACACCACCACACCTTCATCGAAATCAGCCCCCACCCACTACTCACCCACGCCATCACCGAGACAGTCGAATCCGTAAAGCCCACATGCGCAGTGCGGGTGACCTCGGCAATGAACCGGGATCAGCACGAAACCGTCTTCTTCCACACCCAACTCGCCGAGGTCGGGGTCATAGCGTCGGGCGTCGCCACGGGCCGGCTCGCGGACATCCCGCACCCACCGTGGCAGCATTCGACCTTCTGGGTCGCAGATCGATCGGGCTTGGGGGAGTTGAAGAGTACGCACCCGCTGCTGGGCGTACACATGGAATTGCCGTCCGGACGTGACCACGTCTGGCAGGCCGACGTCGGAACCGACGTGTGCCCCTGGCTGTCCGATCACAAGGTCCACGGCCAACCCATTCTGCCGGCCGCAGCTTTCATCGAGATCGCCTTGGCGGCAGGCAGTGAGGCGTTCGGGTTGCCTGCTCCCGCCCTATCCGTGACGCAACTTGAAGTCGAGCAGATGCTGCCCATCGATGGCCATACCCAGATAACGACCCAGCTCCATCACGGTCCGGACGGCATCGCGTCGGTCGAGGTATGTTCGCGTTCCGTCAATGACAACTGGCGCCGGCACGCCGTCGCCAGAGTGGCCGAGCTACAGACGGATACCCCGCTGGGCAGGCGAGGCGCGCCCGTCGGGTCCTGGGATACCGAGGTGTCGCCTGCCGATTTCTACGCCACCCTGCGTAAGTCCGGGCAACACCACGGACCCGCGTTCACTGCGCTGACACGAATCGTTCGGCGGTCCAACGGTTCCTCGGAAACCGAAATCACGCTCCCTGAGGAAGCTTCCAGGCACCCCGGTTTCCGAATTCATCCTGTCATGCTCGACGCGGCACTGCAGAGTATCGCTGCCGCGATGTCGGACCGAACGATCGCAGAGGCCGCCGAGGTCAGTTATCTCCCTGTCTCTTTCGAAGAGATCACGATATTCGGCTGTGTCGCTCGGCATGCGCGTTGTCACGCCGAAGTGATGGACCTCGATGGCGGCGGCAAGCTCGGAAGGGTCATCGTGACGGACGACGCCGGCAACCCTGCGGCCGAGCTCACGGGCATTTACCTTCGTCGTGTCGAACGGCGTGCGGTACCGCTACCGCTGGCACAGAAGATCTTCGACACTGCGTGGGCGCACAGCCCAGTGTTACCCGAAGATGCGCGTGCGGCCTCGCCGGGAAGCTGGCTTGTGCTGACCGACGATACCGATGTCGATATTATGGCGGACGAGTTCGCGGCCCGATGGCGATCGCCGATCCGGCGTGTCATCACCGCCAAGCTCGCCGACGAGTCCGCGGTGCTGGCCGCCTTTGCCGAGTGTGGTGCGGATGCTGTCCGTCCACCTGCCGGGATCGTCGTTTTCGTCGGCGGCGGCTCAACCGACCTCAGCCAAGCGGTGACACGCGCGAGAGACTCGATCTGGTCGATCTGCTCGATGATCCGGGGCGTCGTCGCCGGCTGGCACGAGAGATCGCCACGGCTCTGGCTGGTAACCCGAAGGGGCCTAGTCGTCGACAGCGACGAGACGGGCGACCCCGCCATCGGCGCCCTCAAGGGACTGATTCGCGTCCTCGCCTACGAGCATCCAGACCTGCGCGCGACATTGGTCGACCAGGACGGGAGCCCGGACGACCTCGAAACGTTGATAGGCGAGCTCTGCTCACCTGAGCTCGACGATGTAGTCGCCTGGCGGTCCGGCCGAAGGCACGCCGAACGACTCTCGCGCGCAACCCTGAAGCCGGTCGAACGCCAGCCCGTGGTGAAGGCTGGTGCCGCGTACGTCGTCACCGGTGGGCTCGGTGGTCTCGGTATGGTCGTCGCCCGGTGGCTGGTCGACGGCGGCGCGGGCCGCATCGTCCTCAACGGCCGCAACAGCCCGTCGGATGAGCATCGCAAGGTGTTGGCCGGACTGGAGGGACGGGCCGACATCGCAGTAGTCACAGGGGATATCGCGATGCCGGGTGTGGCCGATGGATTGGTGGCTGCGGCCGAGGAGTCGGGACTGGAGTTACGCGGCGTCGTCCACGCGGCCGCGGTGATCGACGACAGCCTGCTGGTCACGATGGGCAGGGAAAGCCTCGAGCGGGTATGGGCGCCCAAGGCCGCAGGCGCGCTGCGGCTGCACGAAGCCACGGTCGGCCGGGCACTGGACTGGTGGGTTGGGTTCTCCTCTGTCGCTTCGCTACTCGGCTCGCCGGGGCAGGCGGCATATGCATGCGCAAGCGCCTGGCTCGATGGTCTCGTAGCGTGGCGTAGGGCATCCGGTCTGCCTGCCGCCGCGATCAACTGGGGCCCTTGGTCTGAAGTGGGCGTCGCCCGGTCGCTGACCGCAACTGTGCTCGATCCCATCACTCCCGCCGAAGGTATCGAGGCCCTCGAATCGTTGCTGGCCACTGACCGCCCCATGACAGGTGTCGCACGCCTACGGGCCGATCGGGCCCTAGCGGCGTTTCCCGAGATCGGTGGATTGGGCTACTTCACCACGGTCATCGGCGAATTGGACACAGCCAGCGACGGCGGTGACTGGGCCGGTCCGGATGCGCTGCGTGATCTGGAACCCGTTGAGGCGCAGCGCATCATCACCGATCGGCTGTGCACACGTATCACTGCGGTGATGGGCTATGGCGAGCACGCGGCCGTGAAGTCCACGCAGCCGCTGACCGAGATGGGGCTGGATTCCCTTATGGCGGTGCGAATCAGGAACACCGCTCGCGCCGACTTCGGCGTCGAGCCGCCGGTTGCGCTGCTGCTGGAGGGCGCATCGTTGCAAGACATCACCGCAAACCTGGTTCGTCAACTCGGCCTGCGCGGCCTCGATGTCGACCGACACACCGACGGGGTCCGCACTCGTGCCCAACAGCGCGCCACCACTCGCCAGGAAGCCGTATTGCGGCGCAAACGAGGAGAACGCGTATGAATTCCGCGCGCAATCAGGGCGCCTTCGTTGTGTCCGAAGGCCGCATCCCCGACGGAGGTTTTCGCACGCTTGGTTTGATCAACTGGGTGGTGAACAAGATCGCCGCCTGGGTGATCCGGGCGCCGAGAATGCACCTGACCGCCACGCTGGGCCAGCACAAGCGGCTGTTCTGGGCATGGCTGGTCTTCGGTGCGGTGTTGTACGCGGGTAGGTTGCCCAGACCAGACACCGAGCTCGTGATACTACGGGTGGCGCATCTGCGCGGCTGCGAGTACGAGCTGCAGCAGCATCGAAGGTTTGCCCAACGCCGAGGCGTCCCCGCAGACGTTCAAGAGAAGATCTTCAACTGGCCGGACGCAGAAGGCCTTTCGTCACGACGCCGAGCGTTGCTGAAAGCCACCGACGAGTTCGTCGAGAAACGGACCATCGGCGGCGATGCATGGGATGCGCTATCGCGGCACTTGAATCCGCGTCAACTCATCGAGTTCTGCATGCTCGCAGGGCAATACGATGGGCTGGCAGCGACGATCAGCGCCCTGGCGATCCCGCTGGACTTCCCCGAGCAGGCATCATGACCGGCAAAGTCGCCATCGTGACCGGAGCCTCGTCTGGGATCGGGGCCGCCACCGCACAGCGCTTGCAGGATCTCGGCTACATCGTGTATGCCGCAGCGCGGCGGATCGATCTGATGGCTCCCCTCGATGAGATCGGTGTCCGCACCGCACGAGTCGACATCACCGACAATGCGGCACTGACCGCCTTCGTCTCGCACGTCATCGAAGAGACAGGGCGGATCGACGTCCTGGTCAACAACGCCGGCTACGGCTGTCTGGGCGCCATCGAAGACGTCCCGATGACCGAGGCCCGACGTGAACTCGACGTGAACCTTTTCGGGCTGGCCCGGCTCACGCAACTAGTCCTGCCACACATGCGCGGCCAGCGCAGCGGTCGCATCATCAACGTCTCCTCCATCGGAGGCAAACTCCACACGCCGCTGGGCGGTTGGTATCACGCCGCAAAGTTCGCGGTCGAGGGCCTGAGTGATGCGCTTCGCCTGGAACTCGCTCCATTCGGCATACGAGTTGTCGTCGTCGAGCCCGGCGCGACCAATACCGAGTGGCATCGTCTCGCTGCCGACCATCTGCTTCGCCGTTCTGTTGACAGTGCCTATGCCGACCAAGCGACGGTGGTTGTCAGGGCACTGTCCGCCGCCGACCTGGCATCGCGACCAGAGGTGATCGCCGATGCGATCGTCCGCGCGGTTCGGGCCCGCCGGCCCCGGACGCGCTATGCAGCCGGCATAGGCGCCAAGCCGATCCTCCTCGCTCGCCGTGTGCTGCCCGACCGCGTGTTCGACGGGTTGATAAGACTTGCCTTCCGTATCGTCAGCGGCACCGTCGGAATGCGGCAAGCCGTCACCGTTTCGGTGGGACGATCATCATGACCGAATTCCGTTCCGGCGCAGTGGACCTGAGTGCGAAGACACCCAGGCTCTACATTTTCCCGCACGCCGGCGGGTCGCCGAGCTATTACGTTCCGTTCTCCCGGGGCTTTTCCAACGGCGTGAGAAGGATCGCCGTGCAATACCCCGGGGCGCAAGAAGGACCGAGCGGACCACGCGTACCGAGCATTCACGAGCTTGCCGACACCATCTACCGAATCTTGACACGCCGGACCGCACTTGACTGCCCTGTCGCGTTTTTCGGCCACAGCATGGGTGCGCTCGTGGCGTTCGAAGTGATCCGCCGGTTCGAGTCAGCCGGCAATCTCATCAGCGCCCTTTTCGTATCCGGATGCTCCGCGCCAGGTCACGTCAGAAATGAGTTCTTCCGGGATATGTCCGACGACAGAGTTCTCAAGCACGTGGCCGAGCTCGCCGGCACCAACCCGAAGATTCTTGATAGCAAGGAGTTTTCGGACCTGTTCTTGCCGGCGTTGCGCGGTTACTTCGGCTCCATCGCCGACTACACATGCGCGTCGGGAGCGACGGTCTCCTGCCCGATATATGCATTCACGGGGACTGACGATCGGCTCGCCCCCTACGAGAACGTGTCCGCGTGGTCGGACCACACGACCTCAGAGTTCGCTCTGCGGGTCTTTCCCGGTAATCACTTCTACTTCTCCGAACATCTACTTGAGGTTGTGCGCGATGTCGAGACCAGATTCCGATCGTTGCAGGGAGGACGAAGTGGCTAACCGGACAATCGAATTCTGCAATTTGCGTTTGCACGGACCATCTTTCACACCGCGTGTCGTCTCACCGGCTGATTGGAGAAGCTCATGATCGCCAGCCCCGCAGAATCGCCGACTGGTACGGATGAGGTGCCCGCCAACGCGATCGCAGTCGTCGGCATGGCCGGCAGCTTTCCCGGCGCGAATTCGGTGTCGGCGTTCTGGCACAATCTGTGCCGCGGCGAGGAGTCGATAACGACCTTATCCGCCGAAGCGCTTGCCGCAGCTGGTATCTGCGACGACGTCCTCGCCAACCCGGCGTACGTCCGTCGCGCACCGGTCCTGGACGGCTTTGACGAGTTCGACGCCGAGTTCTTTGGTTTCTCCCCGCAGGCCGCTCGAACGACAGATCCGCAGCAGCGGCTGTTCCTGCAGTGCGCCTGGCATGCGCTCGAGGACGCCGGTTGCGACCCAGGACGGTTCGACGGCTCAATCGGTGTGTACGGATCGTGTTCTGCCAGCGGGTATCTCTTCGTCAACCTGTTCTCGCACCGCAATTTGAACGCGATCATGGGCCGAGGCGGTTTGGACATCGATCTGGTCAGCCTGTATTTCCGGAACGGGCAGGACTTTCTGGCGACGCGGGTGTCTCACCAGTTCAACCTCCGCGGGCCGAGCATCACCGTTCAAACAGCGTGCTCGTCATCCTTGGTTGCGGTGCACCTGGCTTGCCAGAGTGTGCTCAACGGTGAATGCGACATGGCCCTTGCCGGCGGTGTGTCGCTTCGCGTCCCGCACGGTGTCGGCTATTGGTCCGAGCAGGGGTCGATCGTGTCGGCGGTCGGGCACTGCCGACCGTTCGATGTGCGGGCCGACGGGACGATCTTCGGCAGCGGGGTCGGATTCGTCGTGCTCAAACCGTTGCAGGCGGCGCTGGATGACGGGGACCGCGTTCACGCAGTCATCAGAGGATCGGCCGTCAACAACGACGGATCGACCAAGATCGGGTATGCGGCACCAAATCCAGCCGCGCAGGCCGACGTCATCGCCGAGGCGCACGCGGTAGCAGGTGTCGATTCGTCCAGTATCAGTTACGTCGAGGCGCATGGCACCGGCACGCCGCTCGGCGATCCGATCGAACTTGACGCTCTGCGAAGGGCTTTCGGTGTCTCTGACACACCGAGGCGGAGCCCGTGCCTGATCGGTTCGGTCAAGTCGAACATCGGCCACCTGGAGGTTGCGTCAGGGATCGCCGGTCTGATCAAGACGGTCTTGTGCCTGAAGAACCGCGTTATTCCAGCAACACTGCACTTCACTCGGCCCAACCCGGAACTCCATCTGGACGAGAGCCCGTTCACCGTGCCGACCGAGTGCGGCCCCTGGGAATGCGACGGTGTCCGGCGGGCAGGAGTCAGTTCATTCGGTGTGGGTGGTACCAACGCGCACGTCGTCGTTGAAGAGGCACCGCCCATTCCGCCGCGGGAGGGGCGCCTTGGCCCGCAGGTACTTCTCCTGTCAGCCCGCACCACCGAGGGTCTGCAAGAACTACGGTCTGAGTTGGCAACCGAGTTGTCCGGTCCTGAACCGTTCAATCTCACCGACGTCGCTTTCACCCTCGCGAACCGACGAGCGGACAAGTTTCGACTGGCGGCCGTTGTCCACGATCAGGAGCATGCCGCCCGCGTGCTGGAAGCGGCTGAGCACGACAACGTCTTCGTCGGCGAGTCCGTCGACGGCGCCGAATCGGATTCTCGAGCGGTGTTCCTCTTTCCGGGGCAAGGCGCGCAACATGCCGGGATGGCCCGCGGGCTGTATGAGTCCGAGCCCGTGTTCGCAAGGCAATTCGACTTGTGCGCCGACGGATTCGGCCACGAGCTCGACATCGACCTGCGCGCCGAAGTGTTCGACGGGCCGGGGGCCGACCTCTCTCGCACCGACCGTGCGCAGCCTGCACTGTTCGCTGTCGAATACGCACTCGCCGCGTTGGTCAACTCCTATGGCGTTCATGCGTCGGCACTCGCCGGACACAGCATCGGCGAATACGTCGCGGCCACCCTCGCAGGGGTGTTCGACCTCCCGACCGCGATCACCGCGGTGTCCGCACGCGCACGTCTGATGCACGCGTCACCACCCGGCGTTATGGTCGCCGTTGCGCTGAACCCCCATGACGTCGTCGAATATCTGTCACCCGGCCTAGACCTCGCTGCGATCAACGACCCCGGCAACTGTGTGGTGTCCGGACCCGAGGAGAAGGTGCGCGAGTTCGAGAATCGGCTTGCCGAGGAAGGGTTGACGGCACGACGGATGCGGACATCGCACGCATTCCACTCCAGTTCGATGGATTCCGTGGTGCCCGAATTCACGGAAGTCCTTTCGCGGCTTGAGCTTCATGCGCCGCACACGCGATTGCTCTCGAACATCTCCGGAACGTGGATGTCGGCCGACGAGGCGACCGACCCCGTAAGGTGGGCGCGGCAGATCAGAGCCGCGGTCCAGTTCTCCGACGAACTGGATGCCGTGCTTGCCGATCCGCACCGCGTATTGGTAGAGGTTGGTCCCGGCGGGAGCCTGACGGCATCGGCGACACGGCAGCCACAGTGGTCAGGCCAGCACCGGGCGGTTCGGCTCATGCGTCACCAACTGCAGAACCGGAACGACCGCGATGCGTTCCTGCTCGCGCTGGGGCAACTCTGGTCCGCCGGGGTGGACGCCGACTGGACACGTCTGCGCACCGCCGAGCCGCCCCGATGCGTCTCCCTACCCGGCTATCCATTTGCGCACCAAAGGCATTGGCTTGACCCCAAACCAATCCCCGATCAGCCGGACCTACCCCTTCCGACCGACACCGCACCCGCACCGGCTGTCGTGTCCACAAACGGCTCCAGCGGAGGCGCGGATGCGGCCGGCAGTCGACAGGCGCAGATCGAAGCGACGCTGCAACGTATCTGGGGCGAGTCGTTGGGTGTCAACTCGATCGATCACAACGCCGACTTCTTCGAGCTCGGTGGCGATTCGGTGAGCGCAATCAGTATCGCGACCAACTTGTCCAGGGAAGGTCTGGACCTGACTCCGCAGGACCTGTTCGAGCACCACAGTGTGGCCGGGTTAGCGGCTGCGCTCACCGCTCGATACGGTGCCGAAGGGCTGGCCAGCTCCTACAGCGACGTTGGGAATCCCCCTGTTCCACCGAACATCACGTACTTCCTCGAGGAAGGTCTGCGTGAGACCGGTCGCTGGTGCGTGCCCCTCGTCCTTCGGCTCAGCCCCGAGGTGACGGCGGACGACGTCCGCGCGGTGCTGACGGCCGTGGCCAATCATCACGACGCCTTGCGCCTGCAGATCGTCGAACGCGCGGGAACGTGGGAACAACACATCGCGGCGCCAGAGGAATTCACCGAACTGTCCACTCGCTCGCTTCCGCACGACGTGCCGGCATGCAGCCCTGCCGAACGACAGGCTGTCGAGGCGATCCTCACCGAGCTCGTCACGAGCCAAGACACCGGCCACAAACCGTTGGCAGCCACATTCATCGTTGGCAACCAGGGCGGTCCATCCCACGTCGCGATCACTGTGCACCACTCGGTCTGCGACAACGAATCTCGCGGAATCCTGATCACCGACATGTTCACCGCGTTCGGTCAACGGCTGGCGGGCGAAGAAATCGCGCTGCAACCGGCCACCACCACGTGGCGCGAGTGGTCGCAGCGATGCGCCGCGCTCGCTACCCACCCCGCAGTGCTGGAAAGTCGCGGCTTCTGGCTCGAACAACCCGACAGATCAGCATTGCGGTTAGCGCGTGACATTGGGGAACCACCCCATGCCGGTGATCTGGCAAAACTGTCCTCCGTGCTTACAGGCGACCTGACATCCGAGGTGGACGAGGCGCAGCGCAGCCTCCGGATGGCCACAGACGAGATATTGCTTGCGGCGCTGGGTCGTGCGATCGGGCGCACGATCGGTGCCGGTATCGTCATGGTTGACCTCGACGGCCATGGCCGGTTGATCTTCAGACCAGATGTTGATCTGCATCGAAGCATTGGCTGGTTCACAACCATCTACCCGGTTCCGCTCACCTGTGCCGACCGCGACACGGCCACTGCGATGGAGTTGTTGGACGGCGTCCACCACGCCCTTGGTGCGGTGCCGCACTACGGAATCGGACACGGGTTATTGAAGTACGTCTACGCGCCGACAGCGGTCCAGCTCGCCGGCGAACCTCCACCCGACATCTTCTTGTCGTACGTCGGTACGATTCCCGAGCTGCCGCCTGCGCAGGGACCAGTGCAGTTCGATATCGACACCGCGATGCCGACGCGGGAGACGCTGCCTGGTCTGGGCCACGCCATCGAGCTTCGGGTCTACCGCACTTCCGGCTTGCTGCATCTGGATTGGTGGTTCGACACCCGCCGGCTCGAATCGACCACTGTGGCATCGCTCATGGAGCACTTCCCAATTGCGCTCAGCGAGATGATCTCCGAAGCGATCGCATCGGCCCGGGCGGAAGACGAAACGACCGAAGACTACGAGGACTTCGCTCTGGTCGATCTGTCGTCCATGGACCCCGAGCCAGCAGGTTCCTGATGCGGAAGAGGCGAATTCCCATGGCTGCCAAGGGCGTCATCGTCGAGGAGATCAGCAAATCCTACGAAAATGTTCAAGCCCTCCGCGACGTTTCCTTCGAAGTCGGGCACGGTGAGGTCATCGGCCTTTTGGGTCCGAACGGAGCAGGCAAGACGACGATGCTGGACATTCTGTCAACCCTAACGCGGCCGGACCGAGGGCGCGCATGGGTCGGCGGCCACGACGTGGTCACGAGCCCGGCCAAGGTCCGCCGAGTCATCATGCTCACAGGTCAGGAGGTGGCCGTCGATGACATGCTGACAGGTCTGGAGAATCTCGTGATGTTCGGCCGGCTACAGGGGCTGAGTAAGGCTGCCGCCCAAAGCCGCGCGAGAACACTCATCCGCGAGTTCGACCTGGCTGATGCCGCGGATCGCCGTGTCGCCACCTATTCCGGGGGGATGCGTCGGCGGATAGACATTGGCTGCGGTCTGGTCGTCCGTCCCGAGGTGGTGTTTTTGGACGAGCCCACCACCGGTCTTGACCCGAGGAGCAGGCAAAGCATCTGGGACCTGGTGTCCCGCTTCAAGAGCGCTGGCATCACCACGCTGTTGACGACTCAGTATCTCGCCGAAGCTGACGCGCTCAGCGATCGGATCATTGTGATCGACTTCGGCGCCATCATCGCTGAAGGAACTCCGGATGAACTCAAGGAGCACACCGGGGGCAGTTGCTGCGAGATAGTTCCGCGGGATGTTCGGGACCTGCCCACTATGGTCGAGGTGTTGGGCCCGCTGATGCCGGACAACAGTGGCGCCACACTGACACTGCCCTCGGATCGAATCACCATACCGGCGCCGAGAGGACCGAATACGCTCGTCGAGGCGATGTGGCGGTTGGAGGCGGCGCACATCGATGTGGTCGACGTCGGGCTGCGGCGGCCGTCCCTGGACGACGTCTTCCTCGCTCTGACAAAGAATTCCGCGAAACCCGGCGCACCCAACCAGTCGACGACCGACGTGATGACATGACTGTTCCGATTGCGCTTCGGCCGCGTCCGTCGGGGCTGCAGCAGTGGTGGGTGCTGACCGTGCGCGCGGTCGTGCAGAATCTGCGCACCGGGGAATTAGTCACCGCGATCGCCGCGTCGGCGATCTTCACCGCCGGCTTCTACATTCCGCTGAACAACGTGATGGGCGGCGCGACAGGCGGAATGAGCAGCTATGCGCAGTTCATGACACCTCTGATCGCACTGCAGGGGATATCGTTCGCGTCTATCACAGGCGCACTCCGGGCAGCAACCGACGCAGCGCAGGGAATCAATCGACGATTTTGGTCCATGCCGATCGCCACCCCGACACCGCTGGCTGCTCGCATGTCGGCCAGCGTGTACCGGTGTGTGATCGGTTTGACCGTAGCGCTGATATGCGGCCACATCATTGGTTTCCGTTTCCACCGGGGCGTCCTGTACGCCGTCGGCTTTTGCGTGTTGGTGCTGCTGATCGGCGCGGTGCTGTCGTTGCTCGGCGATCTGATCGGTACGAGTTCCCGAAGTCCGGAGGCCACCACACCTGTGCTCCTGGGACCGCAGTTGATCTTCGGACTGTTGTCCGTCGGCATCCAACCGGTGGAGTTGTTTCCACGGTGGATCCAGCCGATTGTCCGCAATCAGCCCATCTCCCAATTCGTTTACGCGCTGCGTGCATTGGCAGGCGATACGACCCCAGCGGCAGGATCTGTGACATGGACGGTGATGAGGCCGACGTTCTTGTGGCTGGTCGGCCTACTCGTGGTCATGCTGCCGGTGTCGGCCGTCGTTCTCGCGAGGCGGCGGTAATGACCATTGCAGCCGATGACGTAGCGAGCGGCGCGGAGCTTCTTGACGGTGCGCCCGTGAGATCCGACGCACAACCCCCGGAGAATTCCCTTCGCGTGCTGGTTCCGCAGACGCTCGTCCAGTCGAAGCGGCTCCTTGTCTGGTGGAGCCGCGACTTACCGACTGTCGTTCAGACGCTCGTTGTGCCGATCCTCCTCCTGTTGACAGTGAATACTGTCCTCGGCGAACGAATCTCGTCGATCACCGGGCATAGCGCCCTGTTCGGCAGCGTTCCGATGGTCGTCGTCGTCGGAATAGTGTCTGGATCGTCAGTCAGCGCCATCGGCCTCATCCGCGAGCGCACCGACGGCCTGCTCGCTCGATTCTGGGTTCTTCCCGTGCACCGTGCGTCCGGTCTGTTGTCGCGTCTTGTGGCAGAGGCCGTTCGGATCCTCGTCACCACTGTGGTGATCCTCTGTGCCGGAATGGTTCTGGGGTTCCGATTCCAGCAGGGCCTGCTCGGCGGACTTGCGTGGGTCTTGATCCCGATGGTCTTCGGAATCGGATTCGCGACCGTGGTCACCACGGCTGCCCTCTATTCCGCGACCACAACCTTGGTTGAGGCCGTTGCATTGGTGATCACGCTGGGCATCTTCTTCTGCACGGGATTCGTACCGCTGGAACAGTATCCGCATTGGATTCGGCCGATAGTCGAGCACCAGCCGATGTCTTACGCCATCGAGGCCATGCGCGGCGTGTCTCAAGGCGGTCAGGTTTTGTGGCCGATGGTCGCGACCGCCCTTTGGGCAAGTGGCATCATCGCCGTATGTGTTGTGCCGATGGCCCACGGATATCGACGGGCGAGTATGCGTCGGTGACAGATATGTTTCCCACTTCCGTCATTCGAAAGCTGGCCCCCAGCGAGGAAATGTTTGCGCAGAGTCAGACTTTCTTCGGCAGCACAGTGCAGATGAATGGTTCAGTGGACATCGATGCGATGTCGGTCGCCTTCGATACGGTCTTGCAGGCCCACCCGGTGCTCGCTTGTCACCTCGAGCGAGGACCCGATGGCTCGCACCGCATTGTTGTCGACGATTTCGTTCAACCCGGCATTTGGGTGGCCGGCGGAGAAGACGGGACATCCTCGCCCAGAGTATTACTCGACCAAGGCGCATCGCTTGCGAATCTGCGACTGAAGATCACCGACACAGGGGCTGAGCTCACCTTCTACACCCATCACAGCCTCACCGATGGTCAACACCACCTCCGACTTCTTTGGGAGCTGTTTTCCTTCTACACCGACGCGGTGTGTGCAGGCCATGTTGAGCCCGTTGTCCCGCAGCCCGCACCAGAACCACTCGAAGTCGTGCTCGCGGCACGTGGCATACGCAAGCAGTCGCGCTCCGGATTCGAGCGGCTGATGTCGGCCATGTTCGCCTACGATCTACCTCCTTCGGCAAGAAACACCGCAGGCGGCAATCCGTCGTTTCCCGCACTGGTTCCCGCAGCCAGATGCCGGTTGACCAAGCCGGAGACCCAAGCAGTGATCGAATTCGCTCGCGACCGCAGGCTGAGCGTCAGCGCCGTGATAGCGGCAGCCATCCTGCTGGCCGAGTGGCAGGCCCGCGACACACCGAACATACCGATCCCGTACGTGAGTCCCGTCGATTTGCGACTTCTGATCACACCACCGGTGGACGCGACGGCGAGCACTAATCCCTTAGGACTGGCCACGTATCTCGCTGAGATCAGGCCAAATACAGATCTTTCAGATCTCGCAAACGACATCGTCGACACCTTCAGGGCCGACTTGTCCGACGGCGTGATCCAGCAGTCGTTGCTTCACTTCAACCTGCAATACGCAGGGACTCCACCAGGCCTGCCCGATCTTGTCATAGCAACGTATTCGGGATCAGTGCCCGACATGCCGACCCCTCCGAATATCACTCTGAACGCGCTGCAGACCGAACTACATACCGCATCCGCCGCAGGCGTCGATCTGTACACCTCGTGGATCCTTGGGGATCGACTGCAAATCGATCATCATTCGCACTCACCGGCACCGGGAAGGACGATCGAGGCAGTCCGCACGCTGCTCTGTGCCCTTCCCTCCCTGTGCCCTGCAGATGACTGGATATCAGAGTGACTCAAGCGGTCTGCTGCGCCGCCAGCGTGTCGGACAGGTGCTGGGCAAGTGCCCGTACGGTGTTGTGGGCGGCAATCGCCTTTGGCGTTATGCGTATTCCGGACTCCGTTTCGATGTGGGTGCGCAGCTCGAGATTGCCCAGCGAGTCCAGGCCGTGGTCCACGAACGGCCGATCGGGGTCGATCGCGCGGCGCAGAATGTAGCCCACCTGCTCCGCGATCAGATGCCGGAACCGAGTGGGCCACTCCTCCTGCGTCAGCGCGCTGAGCTCGGCTCGGAATGTGTTGTCAGCCGTTCGATTTTGCGCCGACGCTTTGAATCCTTCGGCGAAAGGTGTCCGCTGAGCGAGAGCGGTCAGCCACGGTGAACCCATGATGGGGACATAGCCGCTGTGGCCGCGGTCGTGGCGCAGCAGTGCCTGAAATGCGTATGCGCCCTCCTGCGGCGCGATCATGGTTGTGTCGCCGCCTTGTTCCAGCACGGCACCGCGCCCGATCTCGGCCCACGCTCCCCAGGCAATCGCCGTCGCCGCAAGGCCCTGGCTGCGGCGCCACTGCGTGAAGCCGTCGAGCCAGCTGTTGGCCGCGGCGTAGGCGCCCTGTCCGGGCGAGCCCAGCAAGGCGGCGGCCGACGTGAACGAGCAGAACCAGTCCAATGGCAGTGTTGCCGTCGCTTGGTGTAGGTGCCAAGCGCCGTAAACCTTGGGCGCCCAGTCCGTTTCGACGAGCTCGTCGGTGATGTTGGTGAGTGTGGCGTCTTTGACCACCGCCGCGGCGTGCAGCACTCCACGAACCGGAAGCCCCGTAGCCGTGGCCGCTGCGACCAGCTTTCGCGCGGTGTCCGGCTCTGCGATGTTGCCGCAGACCACCTCGACCTCGGCTCCGGCGGCCCGGATACGGGCAATTGTCTTCTCCACCTTGGTCGACGGCTGCGAGCGCCCGGTCAGCACGATCCGGCCACAGCCCGCCGCGGACATCCCGCCTGCGAGGAACAGCCCGAGGCCACCCAGGCCGCCGGTGATGATGTAGGCCCCGTCGCGGCGGAAGATCCTGGCGCGTTGCGGCGGCACCGCCACGCTGCTGTGCCCCGGCCGCGGAACCGAGAGCACGAGTTTGCCGGTGTGCTCCGCCGCGCTCATCACTCGGATCGCGGTGGCCGCCTCGGCAAGCGGGTAGCAGGCGTGCTCAGGTACCGGCAACTCACCGTCGGCAACAAGCCGGTACACCGTTCGCAGCAGGTCGCCGATCCGCTGAGGGTGGGTATCGCACAGCTGCGCCAAGTCGAAGCCGCAGAACGTGAGATTGCGCCTGAAGGGGAACATGCCCAGCCGCGTGTTGCCGTAAATGTCGCGCTTGCCGATTTCGACGAATCGTCCTCCGAACGAAAGCAATTCCAGCCCCGCGCGCTGAGCGGCACCCGTCAAGGAGTTGAGCACGATATCGACGCCATATCCGTCGGTGTCGCGGCGGATCATGTCGGCGAACTCGGCGCTGCGCGAGTCGTAGACGTGTTCAATACCCATGTCGCGCAGCAGTTGTCGACGCTGGGGGCTGCCTGCCGTTGCGAAAATCTCAGCACCCGCCCGGCGAGCCACGGCCATCGCGGCCTGCCCTACGCCGCCGGTTGCGGAGTGGATCAGCACCCGATCGCCTGGCGCAATCCTGGCCAGATATTCCAGCCCGTACCACGCGGTGCCGTAAGCCGTTGACACGGCGGCGACTTGGTCGGCGGTCAGACCTGACGGAACCGCTGCCGCAAGCCGGGCGTCACAGGTGAGGAACGTGCCCCAACAACCGTTGGAAGCAATACCACCAACGAGATCACCGACGTGATGTTGGGTCACCTCCGACCCGACCGCGGTGACCACGCCTGCGAAGTCATACCCCAGCTGCGGCCGACGCCCGTCAAAGCGGGGGTTGCGGCCGAAAGCGATGAGGGCATCGCCGAAGTTCACGCTGGACGCGGCGACCGCGACCTCGATCTGTTTCGGTCCCGGTGGAATACGTTCGAGTGCAACGAGTTCCAGTGTTTCCAGGTCACCCGGATTTCCGATCTCCAGCCGCATGCCGTCGCTCTCGTGGTTCACGGTGGTAGTTCGGCGCTCGTTCGGGCGTAACGGTGTGATGTTGAGCCGGGCTGTCAGCCACTGCCCACTCCGCCAGGCGGTCTCGTCCTCTTCCAAGCCTGACAACAGTTCCGTCGCCACGTGCTGGGCGTCCGTGTTCTCGTCCACGTCGATGTGGGTCGGCCGCAGTTGCGGATGCTCGGCACCGATGACCCGCAGGAGTCCGCGCAACCCAGCCTGTTCCAGGTTCACCTCGTCGCCGGCCAGCACGGCCTGAGCCGCCCGTGTCACGACGTAGAACCGAGGAGGTTCCCCGTCCAGCTCAGGCAGTTCGCTGGCAATCCGCACGAGATGACGGACATGGTCTCGGCCGCTCGCCAAGCTTTCTTCGTCGTCGGTCCCGCTTGCCGGAGGGAGTAGCACCACCAGGCCGGTGATGCCGCCGGCGCGCAGCAGTCTGGTCAGCCGTTCTGCGACCGCCCCGTGGTCGGCGCTTTGCGGCCAGTGCAGCAAATCGAGTTGAGCGCCTTCACTTTTCAGCGCGTCAGCGAGTCTGGTGGCGAGGGATTCTTCGGCATCTGCGGTGCTGATCAGGAGCCAGTGACCTGGCTCGCTGTCGTCGGGGACCGTCGGCGTTTTCTCCAGCCAATTGACCGTCAGGAGCCGTTCACCCAGCACACTCTCGCGCTCGCTGCTCTCGCTGGCACGGCCCATCCGGAACCCCCGGACGATCAGCACTGCGGCCCCGGAATCGTCCAGCACGTCGAGGTTGGCCTCCACGCCCGACCGATCGTGCGCGGTCACGCAGACGGCGCAGTACCTGGCGTTACGCAACGGGCCGAAAATGCGCAGCCGTCGCACATTCAACGGCAATAGCAAACCGTCGCCGATGTCCTTGACTGACGGATGCGCGACGATGGACTGGAAACAAGCGTCGAGCAGGGCCGGGTGCACGCGGTAATCACCCTGCTGCGAGCGAACCGACGGGGGCAGCGCGACTTCGGCAACCAGGGTCGAGGAGTTTTCGGCGGTATGGACGGCAACGAGACCGCCGAAGGCCGGACCGAACTGAACCCCACGACGGTCCCACCATTGGCGGATCTCGGCCCCGTCGGTACAGAACGGGTGCGCGGCGAGCAGGGTGGAGATTCGCTGCTGGGGCGGCGGCGGCTCATCGTCGGCGGCGCGTAGAACTGCGGCGGCCCATCGCGACTGCTCCCCATCGTCGTGTGTCTCGACCGAGAAATCGACGACACCGGGCGCCTCGACCGACGCGACGGCCGCTACCGGCGTCTGATCGTCCAGCAGCAGCATCTGCTCGAAACAGATGTCACGAACCTCTGCCGCTTCCCCGAGAAGCGTGCGGGATGCGGCCAGCGCCATCTCGCAGTAGGCAGCGCCCGGGAAGGCCGGCACCGCGTGCACCTGGTGGTCAGACAGCCAGGGCAGCGCCGCGAGGCCGATCTCGCCCTGCCAAGCGTGGCGTTCCGGCTCCTCCGGGAGTCGAACGTGCGCGCCCAGCAATGGATGCACTGCAACCGTGTAGGCATCCTGGGCTTGCCGGCGCTGGCCGTTCGACCCCACCAGCAGCTTGCGACGCGTCCAGGTCGGCAATGGTGCGTCGACCAGCCTCCCGCTCGGATACAGCACCGAGAAATCGACTGCGGCGCCCACGCTGTGCAGGTCGGCCACGAATTCGAGTAACCCGTGGGGCACTTCCTGCCCGCGCCGCAGGCTGGGCAGCGCCTGCAAAAGGATGTCGGCGGCCTCGGCGTTCTGCTCCACCGCGCGGGTCAGCAAGGGATGGGGGGACAGTTCAGCGAATACCCTGTGACCGTCGTCCAGCGCGGCCTGCACCGCTGCCGCAAAGCGGACCGGATGACGCAGGTTGTCCACCCAGTAGGCGGCATCCCAGGCCGGCCGGGCACGCGGATCGTCGAGGGTCGCGGAGTAGTACCCGACCGTCGGCGCCGTAGGACTCAGCTCGGTCAACGTGTCGGCGAGTTTGGCGAGGATCGGATCGACGTGCGGCGAGTGTGACGCCACATCGACGGCGATCTCGCGGGCCATCACCCCGCGCCGCTCCCAGGCCGCGACCATGTCCCGAACCGCTTCTGTCTCACCGCCGACAACGACAGACTGCGGAGACGCGATCACCGACAATGCGACATCCTCGGCACCGCGAGCGGCCAGCTCCTCACGCACGCGCTGGGCGGGTAGCTCGACAGCGGCCATCGCCCCGCCGGCGACGAGACGCAACAATCTAGAGCGGCGGCAGATGACGCGCACCCCGTCTTCAAGGGTCATACCGCCCGCCACCACGGCGGCCGCGACCTCGCCGAGGGAATGTCCGATGACTGCGCTGGGGTGCACGCCGTGGGAGCGCATGGCGCTGGCCATCGCAACCTGCATCGTGAACAGCACGGGCTGGATCCGGTCGATTCCGGTGACCGTCTCGGGGGCCGACATCGCCCGTGTCACAGAGAATCCCGCCTCACGGGCGATCAGTGGTTCGACTTCTGCGACACATGCCGCGAACTCCGGTTCAGTCTCCAGAAGGCCAGCGCCCATCGCCGGCCATTGCGAACCCTGACCGGAAAACACCCAGACCGGGCCGCGGTCGTCCTGGCCGACCGCGGGCAGATACGGGATCTCATCCTCGGCGACGTCGCGCAGTTTCTGTCCCAGATCGGCCAGGGTCGAGGCGATCACGGCCGTGCGCACCGGGCGGTGCGCACGCCGACGCGCCAGCGTGTAGGCGAGGTCGGATGGTGTCACGTCGTCGGCGTGGTCGCCCACCCAGTCGGCCAGCCGCCGCGCGGTGTTGCGCAATTCGTCGGCCGAGGTGGCCGAGATCGCGAACAGCAGTGGACCCGCCGGTGATGGGGTGTCCGCTGTGGCGGTCTGTGGAGCCTGCTCGAGGACGGCATGGACGTTGGTTCCCGACATCCCGTACGAAGACACCGCCGCCCGTCGATCCGTCTGGGTCTTTCGTGTCGGCCAAGGCGTGACCGCCACAGGTACGAACAGTCCGGTGTCGATTCGCTGGAGGTCATCGGGCAGACCCGTGAAGTGCACCATCGGCGGGACGACTGCGTTCTGGAGCGAAAGCACCGCCTTCATGAGCCCGACCACGCCCGCAGCGGACTCGGTATGTCCGAGGTTGCTCTTCGCCGATCCGAGCGCACAAGGTTCACCGGCGCCGTAGACGCGTGACAGGCTGCCAAACTCGATGGGGTCACCGACCGGCGTGCCGGTTCCATGCGCTTCCACCACGCCGACCGTGTCGGCGTCCACACCCGCCTCGGCAAGCGCCGCGCGGAACACCTGGGTCTGCGCATCCATCGCGGGCGTCGAAATGTTCGGGGTGCGGCCGTCTTGGTTGGCGGCCGTCCCGCGCACCACGGCCAGAATCCGGTCGCCATCCCGAACCGCGTCGGGCAATCGCTTGAGCAACACCACTGCGCAACCCTCTGAACGGACGAAGCCGTCGGCGCCGACATCGAAGGTGCGGCAGCGCCCCCGCGGAGAGAGCATGCCCTGCGCCGACGCCGAGGAGGAGATCGACGGTGACATCATCACCGATGCGCCGCCTGCGAGCGCGAGGTCGCTCTCTCCGTGATCCAGGCTGCGACACGCCAAGTGCACGGTGAGCAGACCGGTCGAACATCCCGTGTCCACCGTGATCGCCGGACCCTGCAGCCCCAATAGGTAGGAGATGCGCCCCGAAGCCATGCTGAACGCGGTGCCGGTGAAGCCGTAAGGGTCGGACAAGGCTCCCGCGTCCCTGGTCACGATCAGGTAGTCGTCATGACACTGACCTACGAACACGCCGGTCATTGAACCGGCCAGCGACGCCGGGTCGAGACCGGCATGCTCGACGGCCTCCCAGGACGTCTCGAGCAAGAGCCGGTGCTGCGGATCGATAGCTGCCGCCTCGCGTTCCCCGAAACCGAAGAACGGGGCGTCGAAGCCCGTCACGTTCTCCAGGAAGCCACCCCAGCGCGACACCGACCGGCCCGGCACACCGGGTTCGGGGTCGTAGTACTCGCCGGCGTCCCAGCGCTCAGGGGGGATCTCGGTGATCAAATCGTCGCCGCGCAGCAACGACGTCCACAGCTTTTCCGGCGAGTCGATGCCCCCGGGAAGCCGGCAGGCCATACCGATCACCGCAATTGGAATGACAGACCCTTTGCCCACGGCCGTTACTCCTTCTCAGCCGGGAAATCACTCACATGGTCGAATCGCGGTGCGCTCCAATACTTTTCGCATCGCCGCTTGCACGTCGCCCGCCAGGGCATCACCACAAAATCCACTACTTGAAGCGATGCTGAAAGCGTAGTCGCCTCCGTTGACGCAGGCGTAAAATCGGCCGATTCGGTGACGAAATCGGCAGATCAGACCCCCAGGCGAACCGGTGCTGTTAGGCCCACTAGAGCTGGCGGGGTCAGCCGTTCTGCGTGATCCACGCCGTGGTGAAACGCTGGATCGCGGCGATCTGCTCGATCACCTGGCGACCGACGATGCTCTCGATCTTGCCGCCGACCAGCGGAATCTTGAATTCCACTGTCGCGACGAACTCGAGGCGCGAGCCGTTCGTCTTAGCCGGCGCCAACAGAGCCGCGCCGACGGCGGTGCCCGGAAACCCCCTCGCCGAGATGCTGATCTCTCCGCGCATCCGGCCGCGACCGACCGGGCGCCATTTCTCGTCGTGTAGGACCTCAAGATCACCGGGATAGAACTTGGCGACCAGTCCTGGCATTAGATCGTGGCGGAGGTCTTGAATGATGGCCACCGTCACGGTGCCGTCGTCCCCGACTATCAACGAGTCCAGCCTGCCGACGCCCCCGAAGGCCTCCAGTCGCGCGAGCCAGTACTCTTCGTCGGCGAATGTCGCATGGACGTGTTCGACGCTGGCCGGGGATTCAACCGATAAATCGAATGAACGCGGCATGGCAGGCCAGATTACCGATCTCAGCCCAGCGCACGGATTGCTTCACATGTTCTCCGGCGGCGGCTTGACGATCGGATCCCCCACTAACCGTGCGAGCATCTGCCGCGGCAAAGTTTTTGATTGGCGCCAGACGTACCCCCTTGGCTGGACGGTCCTGCCGACCACCGATGGCACCCGATTCGCCAGGGACGGGAGGCCATGGGATTGGGCGCACGAGGGATCGGCTATCGGCCGCATACACACCGACGAGGGTGGCGAAACGCCGACGCACGACATGCGTCGATCAATGGCAGAGTGGGCGCCAGCGCCAGGCCAATGGTGTGCGTCAGGCACTCGAACCCAGACTGACCGTGCCGTCAGCCCACGTCGTAGGACTCGCTCGACAGGCGGAAGAAATGGCCTGTGTTGGCGTTGGTGCACGTGACCCCCGACAGCTCGCTGTCGCAGCTGATCGCGCCGAGGGTTTGTTTCTGGCCATAGTCGAGCGTCGGCCAGGGCAAAGGAAGCTGGTTGGGGTACTTCGCGCATACGACGACAGGCGGATCGGTCGCGTCCGCCCGCATCGACGCCCCGACGACCTCAACCGATGGTGGGCACCCTTCCGGTGGCTGCCAGGTGTGGTCGACGACCTCGCATTGCACGTCGTTGTTGCCCGAGTTATGGACCCCATTCACATCGAAGGGCGGCTCTAACATCATGGAGCAGTTGATGTTTCCCGACGGTGATAGAAAATTGACGTCTTGAGTCGTCGGCGCTCGCCGGAGCGGCCAAACCGACTGTCGCCACGGCGGCCGCCATCCACGCCGTGACGAGCGTCTTTCGCGTCGTAATCATCTCGATAATCCTTCCTTCGTTTGTCGGGCTGTGGTAGCCAGTTGCGTAAAGGCTGCGACGGACGCCTTGGAAGATTCTTGCGATGCTCGTTGGGTCCCCAGGGCGATAGCGATAACTATCTGAGTGCAAATGACGTACAGCGTGTTACAAGCAAGGCCACAGAAATGGTGGGGCGCCGGTTGATTCTCGCCGCGACGAAGCTCCGTGCGCTGGTGGATGGCCCCGATAGCCGTCCGATCTCTCACCGCACGTTGCCGCCGACGGCGCGATTTCTGTGAAAACGCTCAATAGACCTTGGGGGCAGTACCTTTGACATCGGCCAGCACTTTTGCCGCATTTTTCTCCCAGCCGCCCCCGAGGTGCCGTAACCTTTGCTGCGCGGGGGCCCGAGTCCGCCGGACCACGTGCCGACATCGGGGAAGGAGAAGTCTCATGGGGGAACTGAGTCGTAGGGCTGCTCGCAGGTACTGCCGTCGTGGCACTAGGCGCCGCTGCGGCGCCCGCGGTCGCAGGCTGTAGCAAGCATTCAGACGCCGCCGCGACCGGGTCCGGTGACTGGGTCGTGCTGGAGACGGCGATGAAGGAAACGACACTCGACGGGCACAAGGTGCGGCTGCGGGCGTACAACGGGAAGATTCCCGGCCCGCTGATCGAGGCACGCGCAGGCGACACGCTGCGCATCCGTCTGAAAAACAGTCTGCCGCCCTACGATTCGTCGGCGTGGACCGGCGACCACAACGTGCCGCACGGTCTGGACGCGACGAACCTGCATGTCCACGGCCTGGATGTGGTGCCCCACATCTTCGAGCCGGTCGGCACGTCGGACCCTCTTGCGCCGCAGATCGTCGTGGGACCGGGCGAGACGAAGGAGTACGTCTTCGAGTTGCCCGCCGATCACCCACCGGGCTTCAACTTCTACCATCCGCACAAACACGGCTCCACGTCGGTGCAGGTGGGCAGCGGGTTGGCCGGTCCGATCATCATTCGCGGTGCCATCGACGAGGTGCCCGAGATCAAGGCGGCGCGCGAAATCGTATTGGCAGTACAGGATATCGGGCTATTCCCCAGCGAGGACGATCCCAATGTCTGGCAGTACCTGCCGGTTCAGAACGCCATCTGGCAGACGTTCGGCGGGTTCGTCACGATCTTCGGCAAGCGCACCAACCTGCGCGGCGGATTCACCACCGGCGACTACGCGCTGCACTACTTCCTGCTCAACGGTGAGCCGTTCTTCAAAGAAGAGCACGACTACACGCCGGGTAAAGAGACCGAGCCCAAAGGAACCCAGCTGCCGCCGCAGCGCTTCACGATTGCACCGGGCGAAGTGGTTCGGTTCCGGATGCTCAACGGCGCGACCGACAGCATGATGCCGATCGTCGTCGACGGTCACGACATGTACCTCACCGCAATGGACGGGGTGAATTTTCCTGAAACTCGTGTCATTCCGGCGCGCCGGCCCGGGGACACCGCGGAGCAAGTGATCGTCGCCACTGGCAACCGCGCGGACTTCCTCATCAAGGGCAACGCCGAGCCGGGCATCTACCGCATCCGACAGTTGGCACAGACCGCGCAGTTCCTCAAGAGCGACGAGAAAGTCATCGCCGAAATCGAGGTCACCGGCCCGCCGAAGGACATGGCGCTGCCGACCAAGCTGCCCATACCGAGCCGGTTCTATCCGCTGATCAAGCCCGAAGAGGTCAAGCATGTCCGGATGATCGAGTTCATGAGCTCGACACCCGGGATGATCAACCTGGTCACCGGCGGCGACTATCTGGTCAACAACGCCATCTACAACGAGAAAGAGGTACCCGTCGTCACCCACCTCGACGACGTCGAGGAGTGGTGGATCAAGGTCGGCACCGGACACCCAGGTGGAGACGAGGGACACCCATTCCACATCCACGTCAACAGCTTCGAAGTAATTTCCGTCGCTGGAAAACCCGTGCCGCCGGGAACCATTCAGGACACGGTATGGGTGGGCGCGGGTCAGACGGTCGTCATCCGCCAGCGTTACAAACAGCACGTGGGCAAGTCCGTCTTCCACTGCCACATACTTCCGCACGAGGACACCGGCATGATGTCGAACTTCCTGATCCTGCCGCCCGGCGAGGACATGACCCACAAGCACTGAGCCTCACGGATGGGGCCGGCCGTCATGCCTTGCCCGGACCGGTCCGGTACCGTACTGTTCTTGAGTCAAGCCAGCTCAGCGCAGGAAGGTGGACCTCGCCCGAGCGATCGTGTCACCGTTCATCGAAAAGGCTAAGGGGTGAAACGGATTTCGATCGGCCGCCTTGCCACACGATGGTGGATGGTGCTGGTTGCGGTGGCGGTGGTGGCGGTCGCAGGTTTCGCCGTCTACCGGCTGCACGGCATCTTCGGCTCACACCACACCACGGCAACAGCCAACGGGTTTGCCAACGAAATCGTTCCCTTCAACCCCAAACATGTCGTCCTCGAGGTGTTCGGTCCGCCGGGCACCGTCGCCACGATCAGCTACCTGGACGTCGAGGCTCAACCACAGCACGTCGACAACGCGACCCTGCCCTGGTCCTACGACAAGACCACCACCGACCCCGCAGTCTTCGTCAACGTGATGGCCCAAGGCGATAGCGGTTCGATCGGCTGCCGAATCGTCATCGACGACGTCGTCAAAGACGAGAGAACGGTCACCACGACGAACGCGTACACCTACTGTCTGGACAAGTCCGGATGAGCAACCATCACGTCCCACGCCGTTCGTTTGCGCAGACGATCCGGCAGCTTTCGGTGCCGATCGCGGTGTTCTGGCTGGCCCTGGCGGCGGTCACGAATGTCTTCGTGCCGCAATTGGAGAACGTAGCCAAACAACACAATGTTTCGCTGAGCCCCCAGGATGCGCCGTCGCTGCAGGCCAGTAAACGCATCGGCAAGGTGTTTCAGGAGTTCGATTCCGACAGCTCCGCGATGATCGTGCTCGAAGGCGATCAGCCGCTCGGCGCCGACGCGCACCACTATTACGACGGCTTGATCAAGAAGCTCTCCCAGGACACCAAGCACGTAGAGCACATTCAGGATTTCTGGGGAGATCCGCTGACGGCCGCGGGCTCGCAGAGCACCGACGGCAAGGCGGCGTTGGTGCAGGTATATCTCGCCGGTAATCAGGGCGAGTCGTTGTCCAATCAGTCCGTCGATTCTGTGCGCGACATCGTCGACCGCACACCGCCGCCGCCGGGGGTCAAGGCCTATGTCACCGGCCCCGCGCCGCTGGTCACCGACCAGTTCGAGGTGGGTAGCAAAGGCACCTTGAAGGTCACCCTGATCACTATCGCGGTGATCTTGATAATGCTGTTCTTCAACTACCGTTCCGTCACAGTGATTCTCGTCCTTTTCACGGTGATGATCGAATTAACCGCGACACGCGGAGTCGTCGCAGTTCTGGCGAACTACGGGATCATCAAGCTGTCGACGTATTCGACCAATCTGCTGACGTTACTTGTCATCGCCGCGGGCACGGACTATGCGATTTTCATCCTCGGCCGCTATCACGAATCGCGCCTTGCCGGGGAGGATCGGGAATCAGCTTTTTACACGATGTACCGGGGGACCGCGCACATCATCTTGGGTTCGGGCCTGACAATTGCCGGCGCTGTATTTTGTCTGAACTTCACCCGGCTCCCGTATTTTCAGAGCCTGGGCATCCCCGCCGCAATTGGCGTCCTTGTCGCGTTGGTGGCCGCGCTGACCTTGGCGCCGGCGATGTTGACCGTCGGCCGACATTTCGGTCTGTTCGACCCCAACCGCACGATGCGCACCAGGGGCTGGCGACGTATCGGCACGGCCATCGTCCGCTGGCCCGGCCCCATCCTGGTGGTGACGATCGGTGTGGCACTCATCGGTCTACTTGCCCTGCCCGGTTACAGGACGAGTTACGACGCCCGCCACTACATGCCCGCCAGCGCACCGGCCAATATCGGCTATGCGGCCGCGGAGCGGCACTTTTCCCAGGCCCGGCTGAACCCTGAATTGCTGATGATCGAGGCCGATCACGACCTGCGTAATTCGGCCGACATGATCATCTTGGAACGGGTGGCCAGAGCGATCTTCCACACCGCGGGTATCGCCCAAGTGCAGTCCATCACAAGGCCTTTGGGAACCCCGCTGGACCACAGCTCGATACCGTTCCAGATCAGCGCGCAAAGCACCGGTCAGATCGAGAACCTGAAATTCCAGCACGACCGCGGCGCTGACTTGTTGAAGCAGGCCGACGTGATCAGTAAATCCATCGCCATCCTGCAGCAGCAGTATGCCCTGCAACAGCAGTCCTCCGCCGCGACCTCCGAACAGACCGAGGCGTTTCACGAAACCGTCGCCACGATCACCACGCTGCGCGACGAGATCGCAAATTTCGACGACTTTCTCAGGCCGCTGCGCAACTACTTCTATTGGGAGCCGCACTGTTTCGACATCCCGATCTGCGCGGCGCTGCGATCCGTCTTCGACTCACTCGACGGTATCGACGCACTGACCGACCAGTTTGGGCGGATCACAAGCAGTTTGGACCAATTGAATGCGCTCCAGCCGAAATTGCTCGCGCTGCTGCCACCCCAAATCGACTCCCAGGAGACCAATCGGGACCTGGTCCTGACCAACTACGCGACCACGTCCGGGATCAACGACCAGACCGCTGCTGCACTGCAAAACGCGACCGCCATGGGGCAAGCATTCGACGCCGCAAAAAACGACGACTCCTTCTACCTGCCCCCCGAGGTCTTCACCAACCCCGAGTTCGAAAGGGGCTTGAAACTATTTCTCTCCCCCGACGGCAAAGCCGCTCGGATGATCATCACCCATGACGGCGATCCGGCCACCCCCGAAGGCATCTCACACATCGACGCGATCAAGAACTCGGCCACCGAAGCCGTCAAAGGCACACCGCTGGCGGGGTCCAACATCTATCTGGCCGGCACCGCGGCGACCTACAAAGACATCCAAGACGGCGCCAAATACGACCTGATGATCGCAGGAATCGCCGCGCTGAGCCTGATTCTGCTCATCATGATGTTCATCACCAGGAGTCTGGTGGCCGCGGTCGTCATCGTCGGCACGGTGGCATTGTCGTTGGGCGCCTCTTTCGGGCTTTCCGTGCTGATTTGGCAGGACATCTTCGGTGTCGAGTTGTACTGGATCGTGCTGGCACTCGCCGTGATCCTGCTATTGGCCGTGGGGTCCGACTACAACCTGCTGCTGATCTCGCGGTTCAAAGAGGAGATCGGCGCCGGTCTGAAAACCGGCATCATCCGCGCGATGGCCGGCTCCGGTGTGGTGGTGACATCCGCCGGCCTGGTGTTCGCGGCCACGATGGCGTCCTTCGTGTTCGCCGATTTGCGGATTCTCGGTCAGATCGGCACCACGATTGCGCTGGGTCTGCTGTTCGACACGCTGATCGTGCGGTCGTTCATGACACCGTCAATCGCAGTGCTGCTCGGTCGCTGGTTCTGGTGGCCGCTACGAGTGCGCCCCCGCCCCGCCAGCCAGATGCTTCAGCCCTACGGATCACGCCAGGCGGTTCGGCAACTGCTCCTGTGGGAAGACGAGGACTCGGCGGTAACGTCCGAACCACCGCCACGCGCGCGACCATGACTCCATAATCACCCGCCAGGACTGTGCGGCGAGCACGCCATCATCCGCGGGCTCCGTCACAGAAACGTTCTGCAGACGTCCTTTCAACCGCGCGACCCGCAGTAGCTGCGCGGCCAGGTTTGTGGACGTCAACATGGGGATCCCCCCGATGAAGGTGCGCACCGAAGGCCTGGCTCCATGCAACACTTCGAGACACCCAACCACGTAGAAGGCCCCGATTGTGAAGATGACGGCGGGTATCGAGTACGCGAGTAATGATCGCGCGTCAGAAACCATTTCCGTCGCGTAGTCGAACTCATCTTGCGACATTGATTCGCCTTTGCGCAGTTTGCGCAGAACCGCTTTGTGGGCCCCTACCTGTTCGCTCAGCGGGGCGGGTGTCCGATCCTCCAGCCGTTTCACGAACACGAATGCACAGACCGCGAATACAAGTCCCAGCACACCAGTGAGTATCGTCAGGCAAGCCCAGAGACTGAGGTTCA
>CAWBXH010000006.1:0-48308 GCA_963792745.1 uncultured Actinomycetota bacterium
CAGTTGCCAAGAACACAGCGGTCTTCTCTTCGAAGGCAAATGGCGAGATGATGGCCAGTCCGATACCGATGGTGCCGATTGAAACCGATCCACCGGAGCACGCCCGCTATCGGCGAATGCTTGACAAGTTCTTCAGCCCGCGCAGCGTGGCTGCACGGGCAGACGAACTGCGAGTTCAGGCTGGAGTACTGATCGACAGGTTGGTCGCCGAGGGCGACACCTGCGAACTTATGAGCGGTTTGGCGGGCCCATTCCCGGCTCAGGTGTTTCTCACTCTGTACGGGTTGCCGTTAGAAGATCGGGATCGCCTCGTCGCATGGAAGGACGCCCTGCTCGAGGTTATGGATCTCGACTCCGGTGAGCCAACATCCGAAGGTTTGGCAGTGGCTACGGAGGTGTACACCTATCTGACCCAAGCCATCGCCGACCGACGCGCCAGCCTAGGAACAGACCTGCTCAGTGAACTCATCCGCGATAACGACGAGGGGACGTTGTCCGATGAGGAGCTGCTCGGGCTGAGCTTCGTGTTCATTTTGGCCGGCCTTGACACCGTTACGGCGGCGCTGGGGTTTGCGTTCGCGAATTTGGCCCAAGATTCGGTGTTGCGTCGACGACTGGTCGAGAATCCCGAATTGATCCCCGCCTTCATCGAGGAGTCGCTCAGGGTCGACGCCCCGGTGCCCATGCTCGCCAGGAAGACAACCGCGGATGTCACCGTCGGCGAGACCACGATTCCCAAAGGTTCCAACTGCCTGGTGATGTTCGGCGCGGCCAACCGGGATGCGAAGCGTTACGCCGATGTCGACACGTTTAATGCTGAGCGCAACGCAACGCATTTCTCCTTCGGGCGTGGACCGCACCGTTGTTTGGGCTCCCACCTTGCCCGGCTGGAAATGCGCCTGGTCATTGAGGAGTGGCACAAGCGGGTACCCGAGTACTCATTGGCCAACGGGGTTCCCCACGTGAAATGGCCTGGAAAGTCCACACATTCACTCGAGCGCCTCGATCTGAAGATCAGCGCACCAGTCGCAGCCCATGAACCCGGGTGAATGGACGGCTTGATCATCGATTGGTCAGCGAGAGAGTGGCCCGCTCGCAGCGACCGAACTAAGGAGTCGTGCGGCTGACCGCGCTGATGGCGGCTCTTGTCGGTCGCCGTTGTGGAGCCCGTCGTGCGCGGTGATGGAGACTCGACCGGACAGGCCAGTCATTTCGTGTCCTCCCCGCCTGAAACCTGTAAAGGCTCACGGTGCAACGGCCGGGCGAAGACTTCTGATCACTTCAGATTGATCAAAGGGCATCCGTTCCACGTTCGCCGGTGCGGACCCGCACGACCGTGTCAGCTGGGCTGACCCATACCTTGCCGTCACCGATTTTTCCGGTGCGTGCGGCCTGGACGACCACGTCCACCACCTTGTCCACAGCGGAATCATCGACCACGACCTCGACTCGAACCTTGGGCACGACGTCGCGGAGTGCTCAGCGCCGCGATACACCTCAGAAGATCCGCCCGGTCGGGGTCGGTCCGGCCATCCAGGCGCCGCCGAGCGCGGTCGCGCATTCCCGGGTCGAGGTCAGGCCGACGCCCGTTGAGTAGGGGTCGGGGTTGCCACTGTCGTCGCGGACGTCGATGGTCGGCGCCAGATCGCAGGTGATGGTCACCGTGCACCCGGCGGCGCCGGCGTGCCGGGCGACGTTGGTGACGGCTTCGGTGACGATGCGGCAGGCGGGGATCTCGACGGCGGAAGGCAGGGCGGGGCAGCGTGGACGGGGCGGCGACGATGACGGGCAGCGGCGCGTGGCGCGGCTGCCCGTGCATCTGTAGGAGTCTTCTCAGCCACGACACCACAGTGCCGGGACTCCCGTCGACGTTGTCGGCGGCCACGAGATCTTGCCCATGGACACGTCGGTCAGAGGCCCTGGTCCGGTCCTCCTCCACTGCTAGGTGCCGGACTCCGGCGAGGTCGGGATGGTGTCCCGGCCGCCGCGGGTCAACGGTCCGAACGTCATGGACAGCGAGCGCGCTGCCTCGTTCTCCCGCGCCAGCGCGTCCCGGATCAGCTCGGCGCGGCCCGTTCTGAGCAGCCGCTTGGCCGCCATGACGACCGCGGGTGGATGCCGCGCGATTTGGTTCGCGATCGCCCGAAGCTCCGGCCGGAGATCCTCGGGGGCACAGCGCCGGACGGCCAGGCCGAGGCGCACGGCTTCCTCCGCGTCCATCCATCGGCCGGTCAGGAGCAGCTCGGTCGCTCGCTGCAGGCCCACCTGCGCGGGAAGCAGCACGCTGCTCGCCGCCTCGGGCACCGTCCCGAGCTGGGCGAACGGCAGCCGCAGCCGGGCGTCGTCGGCGACGACGACCACGTCGGCGTGCAGCAGAATGGTGGTACCGAAACCGACCGCCGCGCCGTGAACCCCGGCGAGCAGCGGTTTCGGGAACTCGGTCAGCGCCGGCAGGAGTACGGCGAAGGCGTCCGCATATTCGTCGGTGTCGGCGGCGGCCAGTGCGTCGAGATCCACTCCGCTGGAGAACGCGCGACCGGCGCCCACCAGCTCCACCACTCGGACCGAATCATCGTCGGCCGCGTCGTTCAGCGCCGCGGCGAGCATCCGGTAGGACGCGGCGGTGAAGGCGTTCAGCCGTGCGGGCCGGTTGAACACGAGCGTCCGGACGCCGTTCTCATCGGAACGGTCCACCTCCGTGCCCCGGCCGGGCCCGTCGGGCGGCGCTGGACCGGGGGAACGGTCCACCTCCGTGCCGCGGCGGATCTCCGTGCGTCCTGCCGATGGGTCGTCACGGTCTCCGTCGTGGTGATCTACGGGGCTGTTGGCCATCTTTCGGTATCAACCTCCACAAGTCGCGGTGATGGTTCTGGGCGAAGATCTCTGTCCTCGGGCTCGTCGACGAACGCGGACCAGCCCGTCGGGGGGGTGTGAGCGGTCATCTAGCTCTGGTGCAGGCCCGCGAGGAGTGCGCGCAGCGCGGCACCCGCTTCCCCGCGGGCCTTGATCGGCTGATCTGCGTTGGCGATGAAGAGCGCGGCGTCGTTGCACGCCGCGAAGAGGAGATGCGCCAGAGCTTCGCTGGCCGTCGCTGACACGCTGCCGTCCGCGGCGCCTTCACGGAGCAGGCCGCGGATAGCGCCGAGGCCGTATCGGCCCTGGATCTCCTGCCAGCTTTCCCATCCGAGAACGGCCGGACCGTCGATGAGGACGATGCGGCGTACGTCAGCCTCAAGTGATGCGTCGAGGAACGATTCCAGGCCGGTCGTGAGGCGCTCCAACCCGGTCGAGCCGCTGAGGGTCGTCCCGCCGCGGACGACCAGATCGCGTTCGATGTCTTCGAAGACGACGTCGAACAATGACCGCTTGTCGGGGAAGTGATGATAGAACGCGCCGCGGGTGCCTACCTCGGCGGCATCAACGACGTCTCTGGTGGTCGTGTCGAAGTAGCCTCGTTCGGTGAAGAGGATTCGTGCGGCGGCGACCACACGATCGCGGGTCAGCTGTGCCTGCGCCGCCCGCATCCCTGTCACGTCCGTGAATCTATCTCAGGCGGTGAAGCGGGTCGTCGCGCCGCGGATGTCCACGAGACCGGGGAAAGCGTCCAGTCCGATCGCAACGTCCTTCTCGAGGTAGGGACGCGAAGTGTCGAATACTTTATTCGGATCGTCACCCTCCTGGTAGACACCGAGGGCGAAGCTGTCGGCACTTCCTCGCCGCAGCGCGGCGAGTGCGTCGTGAACGGAGATCCCGTTCTGCACGGCGAGTCCGATGGCCTCGCGGCCAAGGCTCACGTGAGCGGCGTACAGCAGGTTGTTGACGATCTTCAGTGTCATGCCCGCGCCCGTGGGGCCGAGATGAAAGATGGTGTCGGCGTAGCAGGAGAACACCGGCTCTGCCCGGTGGACGGCGTCCGCGGTGCCGCCAACCATGAGGATCAGGGTCCCCGCGCGCGGCGGCGGGGATTCCGCTGAATCCCGCGTCGACGACGTCGATGTCGGGGCGTAGCGATGCCAGTTCGGCGATGAGCGACGGCGGCACCGTGCTGTGGATCGCGAGCACCGCTCCAGCGGGCATGGCCGCGAGTGCGCCGCTGTCGATGACGGCGTCACGCAGCTGCTGTTCGGAGTACACGTTCACACACACGATGTCAGCATCACGAACGGTCTCCGTAGCCGACGCGCACAGCTTTCCACCCGCCGCTTCCACCTCGGCGTGGCGGTCGAAGGAGCGGGAGTGTCCGGTGACCTCGTGACCCGCGGCAAGAGTCACCAGTGCCATCTGCATGCCGACACGGCCCAATCCGATCCACCCGACGTGCATGTGCGCTCCTCGATGTCTGGGCGCCGGCGGAATGGCGGTTGTGGCGCAACCCCCCGCCATCCTCGGCGATGTTCTCGTGACGTGTCAGCTCTTGGTGAGGGCGCCTGCGATGGTGGCGCGGATAGACTTGCCCGACACGTAGCCGAGATAGGTCGCCGCTTGGTACACGAGCTCTTCGAGCTCCGGCACGGTAACGCCGTTGCGCAGCGCGACGGGGACGTGCTCGCGCAGCGCGTCGTGATTGGCCAATCCCATGATCATGCCGAGCGTGACCACGCTGCGGGTACGACGGTCCAGAACCTCGGTGCGTTCCCAGAGGTCGAAGTAGACATTCTCGAGCTCCATGTAGTCGAGCTCGGGAGCGAAGACATCGTCGGCCATCGCCTCTTCGCTGATCTTGAGAAGCGGGGAGTCTGGGTCCATGTCCCGCAGCACGTCGCGGGCGATGGCGCGCTTCTCGCTCCCGGTACGTTCCTTGCGGGCGACGTCCGCCTCAGGGATCGGCTCAAGCAGATTGTGCGTGGTCAGGGCGGCGATCATGGACTGCATGGCCCACGCCGCACACGGCGAGCCAACGTAGGGGCGTGCGTGCACGATCACCGCTTCGAGCTCGGCCAGTGTCGCCCCGTTGTAGATCGCCCCGGGGCAGTGGTACTGCAGTTCAAACTGGTTGCCGACGTTGCCAACTCCGATCATAAGGCTGACGTTGAACAGGCTGCGCGTGCGGAGGTCGATCACCTCCGTGCGGTCCCACATGTCGCAGTACGAGTCCTCCATCGCCATCAGCGCGGTGTCCCCGGACCACGAGCCCGGCGGGATGTCGCCACCATGCAGGCCGTGCGCGGCGCCTGGCAGCATCCGCTGGATGTTTTTGACCCCGATTGGCCGCTTCTGGCTACCGGTCCGTTCTCGTCGGGCCAACCCCGTGAACGGCGCCTGCTCTGTCGTCATCGTCGACTCCCTATCTGCTCGCGGCACGTCGTCCCTCGTCAGGCGCACAGGGGGCCGGCTGCGTCCGTCCCCCGTGTGGGTCTTCAGACCGGGTTGGTGCCTTCCTTGAGGAACGTGACTCGCTGGTTCACGCGGAACTCGGTGTAGTCGGCCAGGCCGTAGTGCTGCACCTGGAAGTTGTCCCACACGGCGATGTCGTTCCGCGCCCAGTTGTGAGTGGTGTAGAACTCTGGCATCCGGATCCAGCTAAAGAGGAAGTGCAAGATCGCGTCGCTCTCGTAGCGGTGCACGCCTTCGATGTAGGTCGTGTATGTCTCGTTGACGTACAACGCCTTTTCGCCAGTGATCGGATGGGTGCTGACGATCGGCCAGTGCCGCGGTGGATTGTTCTTGACCAACTCCGAGTACTTCTCGTGGTCCCAGGTCGCCTGAAGGTACATGGGCTCCGTGTGGCCGCGGCCGTCCCAGTAGTGCACGGCGGTCATACCGTCGACGTACTCCTTCATCGACGGCGACAGGCGGCGGTACGCCTTGGCCGTGTTGGCCCACGAGGTGTTGCCCCCGACCGGCGGGCACTCCTGGATCTGGATGAACGTGCCCAGCGAAGGCTGCTCGAGTGTCGTGTTGTCGCTGTGCCACAGGTTGGTGACCGGTGGTCGCGCACTGTCGGTGGTGATGACGTCGACCTGCGGGCCGAGCTTCTCCACCAGCCGGCTGCCGTAGTCCGGCGTGCCAAAAATGGTGGCGATCTCGAGGTGCTGTTCTCCCGACAGCTTCTGCTGATCGGTGAAGATCACGACCCCGTAGGTGAGCCACGCCTGGCGTAACAGTGCACGCATGTCGTCCGAGAGGTCCGCTGTGAGGTCGACTCCGGAGATCCGGGCGCCGAAGTTGGGCATCAGCTGCGTGACCGTCAGCGGCGCGAACCGCTCGGGAAGGAGGTCGTCGTCGATCTTCTCGATGAAATTGGTGCTCATGAGTCTCCTCAGGGTTGTCTTCGCGGCGGAGGGCTCAGGCGGGATGCCAGCAGGTGATGGCGACGCCCTCTTCGTACCCGCCCGGGCCTCCTCGCGGACGCGCCTGCCGGTTGACATGCAGCATGCATGTGAACCGGCATGCCTGTCAAGACGAAGCCGAGTGGACGAGCAGAGAGGCACAGCGAGGTCGGGTGAACCAGCTCGGTGGCCGCCGTTGAAAACGCAACTCTCGTCGCCCCGGTCGCGATTACACATACAATCTGTATGCTGACTGCATGGGCTCAGTATGTTCGGATCTGCATTGAGGTGTCAACGGCGCACCGCGGATCGGTAGGAGCGGCGAACGACCGCCGACCGGCGGATCATCGTGAGGGCCGCGAAACCCCCAGTCCGGCGAGCAGTTGGCTGATTGCGGCGATGCCCTGGTCGCGGGCGGCCATCGGTTCGGGCGAGTTCGCGATCACCAGTGCGGCTTCGTCCACGGCTGCCAACAGGACATGAGCGAGCACGATCAGCGGCTGGGCCGGTAGTGAGCCCTCCAGGACGGCGCGTTCGAGTAGCCCGTGGATGGCTCCGACGCCGTACCGACCTTCCAGTTCACGCCAGGTTTGCCAACCCAATACGGCGGGACCGTCGATCAGCAAAATGCGCTGGACCTCGGGAGTAAGTGAGGCATCAAGGAAACTGAGCAGGCCCGAGCGCAACCGTCCGAGCGCGTCGCCAGTCTCTTCTAGGCCGCCGGCCGCGGCCAGCAGATCCACTTCCACCTGCTCGAAGACCGCCTGGAACAAGGCGCGCTTGTCCTCGAAGTGGTGATAGAGGGCGCCGCGGGTCCCGACGCCAGACGCAGCCACGACCTCTTCGGTCCCGGTGTTGAAGTAACCCTTCTCCACGAACAGTCTGCGGGCCGCGGTGATCAGCGCCGCGCGGGTGGCTTCGGCCTGGGCCGCGCGAGGGCTCTTCGCGGCATTCGCCGGCTGTTGACCTCGGGACACCCGGTCAGTATATTCCGATACAGGCTGTAGGTGAATTACATTCAATCTGTACGTCAGATCTCCTGGAGAAGAGGCACACCATGACCGATCCCATCCAGATCGTTTCCGACTTTTGCGGCCTGATGGAGCAGCGCGACGCCACGGCCCTCAAGCCGTATCTCACCGGCGATGCGGTCTATCAAAACGTGGGCATGCCGGCGACCGTGGGTCCCGACGCGATCGCCGAGAACCTCGGTCAGCAGTTCGCGATGTTCCCCGATTCCTACGCCTACGAGATGATCAACATCGCCGCCGCGGGTGACACCGTGCTCACCGAGCGTCTCGACATGATCCAGACCCCGACCGGTGAGGTGATGGGCGTTCCCGTGATGGGAACCTTCGTGGTCCGCGACGGCAAGATCGCCCGTTGGACCGACTACTGGGACACCGGCCTGCCCATGAAGATGATGACCGGCGAAGACGTGTCCGCCCTGGTGCCCGGCGACTACCTGTCGGTGTGAGGGCGCGATTTACCGTGCCAATGCCGCGGGCCCTGACTGCGGCACGCCCGGCGACAAGGCCCAAGGGCCAGCAGTGAACGGCGCGCCGCGTCCCACCCACCCGATAGCCGTAATCAGCCAAATCGCCTGGTCGTCAAGCAAAACGCCCCTACACGATGACCAGATCGACGAGCTGAGAGGAAACATCCATGGAACGCGGGTCTCCTGGCACAGACGCCCAGCTTCGTCTGTGACTGGGACATCCCGAATGGGATGGTCGAGGGACTCCAGGAGCTCTTCCTCGACGCCGGCGTGGCCGACTACGAGGAGCCCGTGCCCGCAGAGCAGGTCATCGACCGGTGCTTCGCCGGAGAGGCAGTCGGGATCCCACGCGACTAAGGCCCCCAGCGGACAGGCGAGGCTTAGCCGAGTCTGTCCGCTGGGCGACGCCCATGGAGACCGGGGAAATCAGTGGAAGGGAGCGAAGCGACCGATCCGCTGATCCCCTCAACGACCTCAGCTCCTCGGTCGACGTCGAAGCCCTTCCACCGGCGGTGTCGTTGTGGTGATAGCAACGATCAGCGCCCGTTCCCTCGAGCTCTGGGACCTGCGCGAACGTGCGCCCCAGCCTGCCCCTCGTCGGCATCACGCGACTCTCGCATGGCTCCCTTCGGCTGCCTTTCCGGCACACCCCAGGGCTGGCTCTGCGTTGAACGCCGTTCTGCTCCTCGCAGCGTTCATCGTCGACATGATCTCCAGCGTCGTCGCGCGGCGAACCAACACACAACCCCCGCTCGAGTGGTCGGCATCGGCGCGATCGAGACCACATCGTTCGGACATGTACCGAGCAATATCCTGGTCACACGTTAAACGACACCCCGGAGGTGGAACATGGAAACGATTCGATCGGCGTCACCAGTTGGAGAGGCGGAACATCCGCAAGCGGTGCTGCCACAGATGCTGAGCCATGCGGCATTCATCTCGAGCGACACTGCAGCGACCGTCGAGTTCTTCACGAAGGTCCTCGGCATGGAGTTCGTCGCTGCAGTCCTCAACGACGAGATCCCGTCGACCGGCGAGGTCGTTCCGTACTTCCACTCGTTCTTCCGCATGGCGGACGGGTCCACGCTGGCGTACTTCGAGGCCCCGGACCTGCCGCCCTTACCCGATGCGCCCCACCCCGCCTACGACACGTTCCGGCACCTCGCCATGCAGGTCTCCTCGACCGAGGAGGTTGACGCGTGGCACGCGCGGCTACTGGCCCACGACATCGACGTGATCGGTCCGGTCGACCACGGCATCATGTACAGCATCTACTTCCGTGATCCGGACGGCAACCGACTCGAGATCGCGACGCCGACCGACGACCGCTGGAACGACGATGCACCGGTGGCCTACTCCGCCCTCGCCGACTGGAATGAGATGAAGGCGACCGCAAAGAACACCGGCACGAGCTTGTCGTCGGCGCTCGCTGCGCTGAGCCATCGCCGCCACGGAGACGCGACCGAGCCGGTACTGTGAGCCTCCCGCCCGGCAAGCCGCGTGGTCAGTCCGAGGCCGGTGCGACGTTGGCGACGCTCTGGAGCAGCATCGAACATCGACACGGCCTCCGATGAGCGCCGACGCACTCCGCGCCCTGTGGGAACAGGCGCTACAGGATTCGACGGCCGACCAGGTCCGATGGCGAGCTCTCGACTGCTTGCGGGTCGGCGTGATGGAGATGGTCCGTTCGGCTCGTGACCCGCGCTGGCGAAACGTCGCACGGGCGCTGAGCGCCGGTGACGGCGACGCGAAGGTCAGCGGGCTCGAGCGGAGCACCGACACCACGTCGGCGATCGTTGCCAACTCCCTGCTCATGCACGCCTTCAACCGGGAGGACTCCTACCGAGTCGCGGCCCACCCGGGGCTCGTGGTGGTCCCGACGGCGCTCGCGCTGCAACGCGCCGACGACGCCGCACAGTTGCTGGAGGCGGTGGCCGTCGGCTATGCGATCGCCGGAAGCCTCACCGACGGCCTGACGCCACGAGCGTCGGAAGCCGGTTGGCGTCTGGCGGCACTCACTGCACCCGTCACAGCCGCATCTGTGGCCGCGGTGGTCCTCGACCTCGACGACGACGACGCCGTCTCCGCGTTGCGCACCGCTGCCGCATGTATGGGTGGAGACATCCGATCTCTCGCCGGAGACGACTGGCGACTCCAGCCTGGACTGTTCGCTCTTGCCGGCGTCTATGCCGCCCGCGCCGCCAGCGGAGGGGGCGTGCGTGGCTCCGTGGGTGCACTCGAATCCATGGCGGCGAAGGTGCTCGGGGAGCCATGGGAGCCGCCCCACCACGACCCGATACCGGCCATCATGCGCGTGACGTTCAAGCAGTACGCGGCGCCGATGTTCGCCCAGGCCATCATCGCAGCGCTCGAGGGGGCCGGGGATATCGACGAGCCGGTGAACAAGGTCGTCGTCCACGTGGCGCCGTTCGCAGCGGGATACGCAACAGACGGCGCGGGGCGCCAGCTCGGGGTAGCCAGCATTCCCGACCTCGTCAGCGCCGCCATCGCGGAGCCTCCCACACGTCGGCGGGTCCCCCCCGAAGCCGTGGTCGTGCATCCGGCCGCTGAACTCACTGCACTTCAGGCCCGGCTCGAACTGCACATGGCGGGCGGGCGGGTGCTGCAACTCGAGGGCAACGGCGACTCGAGCGGCTGGTCGAGCGACGATATCGCCAAAAGGTGCCGCTCCTGGGCACGGGCCGAGTGCCCGTCGCTCGTCGAGGCGTTCGACTCGACGTCGTCGCCGGCGGCGGCCGTCGCCCTCCTGCTCGACGCCTGGAAAGCGACCGTCGTCGCACGGCGGAAGGTTGACACGAATGCGAGTTCTCCACGTCGACTCGCCCGCGTAATGCCTGAGGAAGTTGTCGGGTGGCAGATCATCACCGCCGTCAGTCAACCGAAATCAACCTCTCCCGAAGACGCTGACGGCGGGCCGACCTTTGTCGGTCAGCGCCCGCTGTGCTCGGCGGCCGCCTCGCCGGCGATACGGCCGAATACCGACCCGGCGGTGAGACCCGTACCGCCCGGATAGTTGTGGAAGAACAGCCCGCCCACGATCTCACCCGCGGCGTAGAGTCCGCGGATCGGTACGCCCTCGTTGGACACCACCGCCGCCTTGTCAGGCGTGATGCGCAGGCCGCCGAAGGTGAAGGTGATGCCGCACGTCACCTGGAAGGCGACGAATGGCGGTTCGTCGAGACGGTTGGCCCAGTTCGACTTCCGCACCGCCAGGCCACGGGTCCCTCTCCCGTCCTTCACAGAGGGGTCGAACGGCACCTCGGTCATCACCGCCTCGTTGTACTCCGCGATGTGGGCGAGGAACTCCTCACCGTCGACGCCCTCCAGCTTGGCGGCCAACTCCTCGAGCGTGTCAGCCTGCACCTTGGTCACCTGCCGGATCCTGTACTCATCTCGCAGAAGGTGCAACACCTTGGCGTCGAAGACCTGCCACGCGAACTGATCCGGCTGGGCCAGGATGCGGCTGCCGTACTTGGCGTAGGTGTAGTTGCGGAAATCCTCGCCCTCGTCGACGAAACGGCGGCCCTCGGCATTGACCATGATCCCGAGCGGATAGCTGTGCTTCTGGAAACCGTCCCCGACCGCGAGGTCGCCGAACTCGGGGGCGTTGCGGTCCCAGCCCACGGCGTGGCAGCCGGACCAGTGGCCGGCAGGCGACGCCCCGACCTCGAAGGCCATGCGGTGCCCCTCGCCGGTATTGAACCGCGTGCCCCGCACCCTGGCCAGGTCCCACCCGGGCCCGAGGTAGCGCGTGCGCCACTCGACGTTCGCCTGGAAGCCGCCGCAGGCCAGTACCACGGCGGCGGCCGGCACATCGACGATTCGCCCGTCGATCATCGCCGTCACACCGTGGACGCCGTCACCGTCGGCGAGGAGATGCAGCGCCGGCGTACCGTAGCGGATCTCGATGCCTGCCTTGGCCGCCAGGGTGTGCTCCGCCTCGACGAGCCCCGGCCCGCCGCCCGAGGCGTCGATCGTGAGTCCACCCCAAAATCGCATGATGTCGCCCACCTTGAATGCCTGGCGGCCGTAGGCGGGGACGAACCGGATGCCGAGGTCGGCCATCCACCGGAGGGTGGCGTGGCTTTGTTCCACCAGCACTGCGACGAGGTCGGGGTCGGCCCGGTACTTGGTGACCCGCGCCATGTCGTCGTAGAACGCCGACGCCGAGTAGACGCCGAAGTCTGTGGTGGCCAGCTCGGCGTCGCTCAGGTCGCGCACCAGTTCCCGCAGCTGATCGACGGACTCGTAGACGACGCGCATGGCGCCGGCGGTGAACCCCGTGTCCCCACCCCGCTCGTGTTCGGGCGCCCGCTCCAACACGAGCACCTTGGCACCGCGCTCGCGGGCGGCGAGGGCGGCACACATGGCGGCGTTGCCGCCGCCGACGACAACGACGTCGGCAGCCAGGTCGTCGGACCACGACGTCATCTGCGGATCGCCCGTCACGCGAGTGCCTCGGGTGCCACCCGGCGGACGAAGGGATCGCACGCGACCACTCCCATCAGATCCCCACGTTCGTCGAGATGGTCCATCTCAGCATGCCTCCTACGCTCGACCGTCACCCTGACGAGTCCTATGCCCTGCGACCGTAACTACGCATCTATGTCCGCTGGATTTCGTTTCGGGTCACGTTCGCCCCTGTCGGTGTCTGCCGGGCCGCCCGGAATTGCTAGGGCACCACCACGTCGCGCACCGACTGGCCGGCCGCCAGCCGAGTGAAGCCGGCGTTGATCTCGTCGAGTGGCAATGTGGCGGAGCGCAACCGGTCGACCGGCAGACGGCCTTGCCGGTAGAGCTCGACGAAGCGAGGGATGTCACGACGCGGCACGCAGCTCCCCATGTAGCTGCCGCGCAGCACCTTCTCGTCTGCGACCATCGCGGACAACTGGACCGAGAGCCGCTCACTCGGCTTCGCCAGGCCCGCGGTGACCGTCGTGCCACCTCGTCTCGTGACCGCGCACGCCAGTTCGACGGCGGCCGCCGCGCCCGCCATCTCGAACGCGAACTCAACACCGCCGTCCAACGCATCGACGATCGCCTCCGCACACGACGGGTCGGTGGCGTCGAAGACGTCGGTGGCCCCCAGCGTGCGGGCCAGCTCGAGCTTCGCCGCGTTGGTGTCGACTGCGACGATGCGTCCTGCGCCGACGGCGACCGATCCCAACAGCGCGCTCAGGCCGACGCCCCCGAGGCCCACCACCGCCACCGACGCACCGGCCGGCACGCGCGCTGTGTTGACCACTGCACCGACGCCGGTGATCACCGCGCAGCCGAAGATCGCGGCCACCTCCGGCGGCACGTCCGGATCGATCCGCACGACCGAACTCGGCACCACCACCGCCCGCTCGGCGAAGGCGGAGATCCCGCTGTAGTGGTGCAGCGACCGGCCGTCGATCGAAAGACGCCGGCTCCCGGTCTGGAGCGTCCCGGCGGTGCGAGCCGACCACGATGACTGACACAGGTTCGGCCGGCCGGAGCCGCAGAACTCGCACTGGCCGCAGCTGGCGACGAAGACCATCACCACCTGGTCACCGACGGCCAGCCCATCGACGCCCGCTCCCACTTCCTCCACCACGCCGGCCGCCTCGTGGCCGATGACGGCGGGCATGGTGCGCGGCCGGTCTCCGGTGATGGCCGACAAGTCCGAGTGGCACAGTCCCGCAGCCGTGATTCGCACCAGCAACTCGCCGGGGCCGGGACCGTCGAGGTCGACCTCCTCCACGACGAGTGGGCCGTTCTCGTGGGGCTGGTGCCCCTGCTCCCACAGGATCGCTGCCCGGACCTTCACGCCGGGACCGTATCCGTAGGCTTCGTCGGGTCGACGTCGAGGCGGGCGACCAGGCCCGCCAGCTCAGGCCGAGCCGGCGGATAGCTCGCGAGAACCAACGGGTCGTGCCCCGGCACCAGGTGGTCGGGGCCATCGGCCAGATCCCGCAAGCGGTGCAACGTCTCGACGTAGTCGATGGTGCTCACCAGCACCGGGAACGGGTTCTCGGCGTCGAGGTTCTCGTAGAAGTGGACCGCGTCGGACGTCAGCACGACCTGGCCTCGCCGGGTGTTGACCCGCACCACCTGCATGCCGGGCGTATGGCCGCCTGCCGCGTGGATCGACAGCCCCGGCGCGATCTCGTCGGCGCCGTCGTGGAAGGTGACGCGCCCGGCGTAGGCGCGTCGGAGGTAGGCGGCGACCTGTTCCGGGTCGTAGGGGCGTCGCAGGAACGGCCGGGCCATGCACGGGCCGGACGCGTGCGCTAGCTCATTGCGCTGCACGTGCAGCTGCGCCTTCGGGAACGAGGCCAGGTTGCCGGCGTGATCCCAGTGGAGGTGTGTCGTCACCACCTGCTGGACCTCGGTGGCGTCGATGCCGATGAGGCCGAGGCCCTCCGTCGGGCAACGGAGGAACTGGTGCCCGCGGGCTACACAGGTGCGCTCGTCGGCGCCGGTGTCGATGACGACCACGCGTGATGACGAGACGGCCGCCCAGACGAAGAAGTCCATCGGCATCGGCGTGTCGTGGGGATCGTCAGGCGCGACCCACATGAAATTCTCGACTCGCCGCCGACGCGGGTTCGTGCCGTACCGGATGGCGTACAACTCATACACATCATCACTCATCGCTGGTCGCCTCTGGTTCCCCGGTGTCGCCGAGGTCGATCCACACGCTCTTGGTCTGCAGGTACTCGCCGATGGCATCGACACCGCTCTCCCGGCCGAGGCCCGAGGCCTTGTAGCCGCCGAACGGCGACTGCGGCGTGGTGTAGCGGTAGCCGTTCACCCATACCGTCCCTGCTTGCAACCGGCGGCTGACCCGGTGGGCCCGGCTGAGGTCGCGCGTCCAGACGCCGGCGGCGAGACCGTAGGCGACTCCATTGGCGAGCGCTACCGCCTCCGCTTCGCTGTCGAACGCGGTCACGGCCAGGACCGGACCGAACACTTCCTCCTGGAACAGCTCGCTGGCGGGGTCGACGTCGGTGAACACCGTCGGTGCGACGAAGCGCGGGCACCCGGCCGCCTCGACCGCGCGCCCGCCGGTGACGAGCGTGGACCCCGAGGCGCGGGCCCGGTCGATGAAGCCGATGATGTGTTCAAACTGCTTCTCGGTCGCCACCGGCCCGACGTCGGTGGCGGGGTCGGAAGGATCGCCGAAGCGGACCTTCTCGGCGATGGCGACCACCCGTTCGACGAGCTCGTCGTGCACCGACCGCGCGACGATGAGTCGTGATCCTGCGAGGCACGTCTGGCCGCCGGAGGAGAACACGCCCGCGGCGACACCGGCAGCCGCCCGCCGCCGATCGGCGTCGGCGAAGACGAGATGCGGAGACTTCCCGCCGAGCTCGAGCGTGACCGGCTTGCCAGCGCGAGCGGCGAGCTCGGCGACGACGGTGCCGGCGACCGCCCCGCCGGTGAACGAAACCTTACGGACGAGCGGATGCTCTACGAGCGGCGGCACCACGTCGGGACCGAAGCCGCTCACAACGTTCACGACGCCGTCCGGCAAGCCCGCCTCGGCGAGCAGGCCCATCATCGTGACGATCGACGTCGAGGTGTGCTCCGAGGGCTTTACGACGACCGTGTTGCCGGCGGCCAGGGCCGGCGCCAGCTTCCACGACGCCAGCCGCAGCGGCGAGTTCCACGGGAGGATGGCGACCACCACTCCGTACGGCTCGTGCAGCGTGTAGTTCAGCGCGTCGGCCCGGTCGACCGGGATGACGTCGCCTTGGATCTTGTCGGCCAGGCCGCCGTAGTAGTGGTACCAGCCAGCCATCGTCCGCAGCGCCGCTTGCAGTTCGGCATACGACTTTCCGTTGTCGCGGCTCTCGGCCGCCACCAGCTCGTCGAGGTGGTCCAGCACGAGGTCACCGACTCGATGCAGGAGCCTGCCCCGGGCGGTCGCGGTCATCTCGGACCATGGGCCGTCGACGAAGGCGGCGTGCGCGGCCGCGACGGCCCGCTCGACGTCGCGGGCGTCGCCCCGAGCGACCTCGGCCCACGCCTGGCCGGTGAACGGGTCGATGCTGTCGAACCACCGGCCGCCTACGGCCGACACCTCCTCGCCGCCAATGTGCATCCCGACGCGCAGCCGGGCTCCGGCGGTGACAGTCATCGCGTCCCACCGCAGTCGAGGCTGAAGAAACGGCGGAGGGCATCGTCCAGCTGGCGTTGGTCCTCGTGCGGGTTCCCCCGGTCGTGACGATCGAGCGGTCGCATCATGGTGCCACTTTGGCAGAGGGAACATTTCGTGTGTCTTTCGATCGTGCGTGGCGATTGACCCACGTCCGAGCCGCTGCTCATCGCTACGATCGCCGCTAGGCCGAGTCGATCCCACCTGCGCCAGGGCGTCCTCGCCAGGTCCGCCGCGGCGGTCGGGCTGCCGTGCGAACGTGCATGGAAACGTCGGCGAAATGGTGCGCCTCGTAGGTATTAGGTATCGACGCCGAGAAAGAGGAGAGCTGTGGATCTGCAACTCAGTAACGAAGCCGCGCTGGTCACGGGCGGCGGTCGTGGCATAGGCCAGGCGATCGCGGTGGCGTTGGCGCGTGAGGGCGTTCACGTGGCGGTGTGCGGACGGACGCGCGAGCCGCTGGAGGCGACCGCCGAACTCGTAGGAGGAGGGGATGTGTGTCCCCCACCCCCTCTCCCGCTAACGAGGGGGCGGACCTGCCTTTCCGACGAGCGGATCACATCGGTCATGCAGGACGTCGTTCAACGCGCGCTGTTCAACGCCGGTTAACGGTCGTCATGCTCGGTTGACGTCGGTTCATCGGATGAGCCGGCGATTTTCTCGACGTCGGCGGGCGAATAGCCCAGCTCTGAGAGCACTTGCCGGGTGTGCTCGCCGAGTCTGGGAGCGGGCGTGATCATGGCGGGTGGTGTTTTCGACCAATTGGCAGGTCCGCGAACGCTGAGCAGGGTCCCCTCGGTTGGGTGCTGCGTGTGCTGGAAGAATCCGGTGGCGTTGAGATGCGGGTCGTCGAAGATCGTTTCCAGCGTGTGCAATGGTGTTGCCGGAATATCGGCTTCTTCGAACAGTTTCAGCCATTCCGCCGTCGTTCGTGACGGCATGATCTCGCGAACGAAGGAGTAGGTGTCGTGGGCGTAGATGGTCCGTGACCGCAGCGACGCGAACCGCTCGTCCTCGCCGACCAGGTCGGGCCTGCCAACCAGTTTGCCGAACGCCCGCCAATGGTTGTCGGTGTAAATGATCGCGCAGACATATCCGTCTGCCGTTTGGTACGGGCGACGCTCGGGAGTCAGCGTGCGGGCATAACCCGGAGGGCCCAACGGAGGTTCGAAGGAGCGGCCCCCCATGTGGTCCCCGAGCACGAACTGGGCCATGGACTCGAACATCGGCAGTTCGATGTGTTGGGCCTCACCGGTGCGGAGGCGGTGAAACAGGGCGGTGAGTATCGCCGCAACGGTGTACAACCCGACCGCGCGGTCGTTGAACGCGACGGGAACATACTGCGGTTGTGGCGCGCCGGCCTGCATCAGCAGGGAAGGCACGGCTGTGAGTCCCTGAATCAGATCTTCGTATACCGGTCGGCCAGTGTAGGGGCCTCCTTGGCCGAACCCGACCAAGCTGACCGTGATCAGTTGCGGGTTAAGGGATTCCACTTCCTGGGGGGATAATCCCAGCCGCGCCATCGCGGCGGGGCGAACGCTGTAGATGAAGATGTCGGCGGTCTTGAGCAGTGCGCGCATCGCATCAAGGTCGGCGTCGCGCTTGAGGTCGAGCACCACGCTGCGCTTGTTGCGGTTCAGCTGCAGGTATGCCACGCCCATGTCGGGACTCTTGTGCGGAGGCACTTGTCTGGTGGTGTCACCCGCCGCTGACTCCACCTTGATCACGTCGGCTCCGTGGTCGCCAAGCATCTGGGTCGCCGAGGGGCCCATCACCGTCGAGGTCATGTCGATCACGCGGATCCCGCTCAGGGCCCGAGTCATGGCTGTTCCTCTCCGAGCACGCACTTTCCGATGGTCTTCAACGCTATGGGCGCGGTGATGTCACTTGCGTGTAGACCTCCAGCGATCCCAACATCACGATGACGGCTGCATCGACATTCAACAGACATCCTGTGTTTTCTAGATTTGTGCAGATCGCTTGTGAGGGCGGTCACTTTTCGAAGGAGTTGTGATGTACATCGAGATCGACAGCTCAAAGTGCCAGGGGCACGCGCTGTGTGCGCTGATGTCTGATGACTACTTCACCCTCGACGACATCGGCCACATCGCCTCGACATCGGCTGAGGTGCCACCAGAAGACGTCGACAGGGCGCGTCAGGGTGCAGAAGCCTGCCCAGAGCGCGTCTTGACGATCTCTTAACCCGACCAGGACGACAAGACACTGACACAAGACACTACGGAGTCAACCGATGACATCAACCGAGAGTTCGCCGCGGCGAGAAGCCGACGAGTTCGACACCGACCTGGACCATCATTCTGCGGAGTTTGCAAAAGATCCGTTGCGGACGCTCTCGGAGTTGCAATCTAGGTGCCCCGTCGCCAAATCCAGCAAGTGGGATGGATTTTGGCTGTTGACCGGCTATGACGTGGTGTTCGAAGCTCTGCACACACCGGAGCTCTTCAGCAGCAGGCCCAACGAGCAGGGGCAGCGCGGGGTACCACCGCAGCCCGGTGCGGGCAGTCTGGCACCCATCGATTACGACCAGCCCGAATTGGGCTTTTTCCGCTCATTTCTGCTGTCGGCGTTATCGCCGGGCGCGGTTCGTGAGATGCAGCCGATGATCCGAGAGATGGCAAATGATTTCATCGATCAGTTCATCGAGCGAGGAACAGCCGACGTGTCGGATGAGTTGTTCACCCCGCTGCCGGCTCAGTTGATTCTGCGCATCCTGGGGCTTGACGCCTCGCGATGGGCGGAGTGGGTCACGTGGGTACACGGATTCGTTCACGACGTGGGCGTTGACCCCGAACTCGCGGCGACGAAGGTGATGACGATGTTCGCCGAGATCTACCAGGAAATAGGCTCGGCGAGGGCACAGCCCCAGCCGGGGCTGCTCGGCGAGCTGGTCGCCGCAGAACGCGACGGCCGCACCCTCACCGACGACGAACTGGCCAACATGGTGTTCCTACTGATCCTCGGCGGCATGGACACCACGGCCGGTCTGACCGCAAATTCGTTGCTGCTCATCGACGCGCAGCCCGAGTTGCGCAAGCAGATCCTGGCCGATCCATCGGTACTGGACCAGGGCACCGAGGAGTTCCTGCGCTATGCAACTCCGACGTTGGCACTGCCGCGCACGGTGACCGAAGATACCGAGTTTCATGGGCGACAGCTCAAAAAGGGTGAACAGGTATTCGTCATGTACGCCGCGGCCAACCGCGATCCGAGCCAATTCGATGATCCTGAGACGATCGACCTGTCCCGCAAAGCGACTCGTCACATGGCATTCGGACTGGGCGTGCACCGGTGTCTGGGATCAAACCTGGCCAGAGTCATGTTCAAGATCATGATCACCGAGTTACTCACGCGGGCACCGGATTTGGCCGTTCGTAGAAGTGAAGTGGTTCGCTATGCCGATGCCAGTTCGGTGTACGGGGTACGCCATCTTCCGATCACCTTCACCCCTGGACAGCGCAAGTCTTCAAAGGACTGATTGCCCGGCTAGTGCTAGCCGTAGATTGGCTTTGGTGAGGCTGATCGGCGTGTTTGCGCAGGTTGGCGCGGTTGCCGGGGCATGATTCGCGGTTTGTGAAGACGAGAAAGACACCCACTGCACCGGTGGTGACGAATCGCGCGGCGTCGCTGGCCAGGTACCGAACCGTCCAGGCAACATCGTCGGGGCCCATGAGGCCGAGCGGGGACTGGTCGCGTGTTTCCCGAAGGGCGGGGTCGCTCAGGGACAAGCCAAGCCCGAGCAGCCCCCGCCCGACGGCAAGCCCGGTGTGCACCGTGTGGTGGTCGAGGGCGAACCGCGTGTCGAGCTGAACACACACGTTTCGCACCCGACGCTCGACGTCACCGAGGCGGGCTGTGTATCTACCGCGGCACGCATCGTCAACACCATCGACTGGATCTGCCGTGCGCCCGCGGGATTGATTGCGGCGGAGGATATCCCTCAGGCCGAGATCATCCGCGGCCTCGTGTGGTGAAGATTGCGTGGCGAGCAGAGCAAAGTGCCAGTCGCGCGAGTAGGTGCGCGAACCTAGACCATCTCGGCAGCCAACGGTTGGTGCCGGCGGTCGGCGACGACGATCGCCAGCTGGCAGCCGTTGGGACCCGCGACGATCGCAGCCATCGGTTCGTCGGTGGCCTGTACTCGCATGTCGCCGCGGGCGTACTCGTCAGAGCCGATGGCAGCGCTACCGGCGATGACGACCATCAACTGCTCGGTGCCGCAGACACTGGCCGGACGAATCGTCTGGCAAGGTGCGGCGCGCACCATCTCGACGGATGGGCCCACCTCGGCATCGCCCAACTCGCCGGTGAACGATGTTCCGTCGTCGAGGTCGGCCAGCGATCGGAACAGATATCCGCGCGAACAGGCGCCGTCGCTGGTGGCGATCGCCGGAATTCCCTTGGGCCCCGCAGGATGCGCGTAGGCGTCCGCCTCGGCGGGCTGCAAGTACTCGCCACCGTCGATCATCGACTCGCGGTCGGCATCGTTGATGATCGTGGGCAGTGCGCCCCGGCGGTCGCCCATCACCAGGACGAGCCAGGCGGGGTCATCGCATGCGGGATGCTCCCGGTAAACCTTGCCCGCTTCCTGAAAAACGAACCCGCCGGCGTGCAACGGTCTGCCGGCGACGTTCCATTCGCCGCCGACAAGCACCCGGAACTGATCGCAGCCGTGAAAGTGCGGCGGATCGACAACGTGGCGCCAGTCCAGTGGTTCATCGGCCAGGGTGGTTATCAGGCCGAGCTGAACCACCGGGCCGGACTGAGGGTCGCCGATGCCGAACGCGTGATACTTGATCGACCCCGCCGGGGTCATCGACGGCCAGGCCTCTTCGGCCCGGAAGCTGATGTCGAGGTGATCGCCGTCAAGTGTGAGGATATCTTTACCATCGAACATCGCGTCTCCTCAAACTGCTGAGCGGCCCTTACGATGTGAACACGAAGAGTCCATGTGGGTCAAGAGCATCATGGAAACACCTGGCGACATCAGACGGCTGTCACATCCGGACTTCGACATGTTGTCGACATGTTGAGGATGGCCTGTCGCGCAGCAGATTCCAGTCGACAAGAGAGCCGGGATTTGTCATCGACTACGACTCTGGCTACAGCGTCCTCGAGGAGCACGAGGGTGCAATCGGAGGACGAGCAGCGCACTCGCGACGGCGTGTCGGCCTGTCCTGAGTTGGCCATCATCCTCGACGGGAAGTGAATGGCACTAGCCAAAGTCGCGCTGTTCACCGACTGATTCACGCGGTTCGCGACTTCGGCGAAGCTCCACCGCCCGCCGCTGGGTCACTTGGTGGCGCTCTTAATGAATTCGCTTATAGCGCTCGCGGTTTCATCCGGCTGATCCAGCATCACATAGGTTGAGCTGTCGTCGATGGTGTGCAGCACGGCATGCGGAAACGCATCGGCGAGCCGTTGGGCATGGCTGATCGGAAATAGCTTGTCGGAATTGCCCCAGGCGAGCAGCACCGGCTTCTCCCAGGAATTGATCGCCGTGGTGGCAGCCAGCGTGTAGCGGGGGTTCAGGTCTACAGTCAGCCGCACCGACTCCTGCCGGACCTCAGCCGAACTGGCGAAACCGCCGAATATTTCGCTGCGGCGAGCCTTGTCAATGCCGTGCCGGGTGACCATCGACGCGAACTGGTCCAGGCCCCGCTTGGTCGCCAAGAGCCGCAAGACCCCTGCGCCGAGTTTTGGGCTGAATCTGCATAGCCGCACGAAGGGCGCGAAGCCGGAGGGCGGGAAGTGCTCGAAACTGTCACAGTTGGTAAAGACCAGCCGCGCTACCCTGTCGAAGTCGTGCAGGTTGTTGCCCAGCGCTGCCAGCACGATACCGCCGCCGGTGTCGTTGGCCACCAACGTGACATTGGAAAGATCCAGCACCTCAAGCAGTTTGAGGATTCGTCGGCCGGCCGCCTCCACGCCAATATCCACGCCCGGACCAACAGGCTTACGTTGCGCGCCGAATGGCCAGGTCGGCAAAATGCAGCGGTGCGCTCCCGACAGCCGCGCTGCCACGTCGTCCCACAACGCTCCGGTTACATAGAGGCCGTGGACGAAAACCAACGGCGGCCCCGATCCCATGTCGTTGTATTCGATTTCGACGTTGTCGATTACGACGGTGTTAGCCACGGCGGGCCCTCTCATTCGCTGTCTTGGTATGGCTCATAAAGCGATATCTATGTAGCTGATTTAGCAACCTGCTCTACCTTTCTCCATGGCAAGGGGGAGTCGACCGCATGACGATCGCGGCCTAGCCCCGCACGTCGTTCGTTGCCTGTGTTGATCCAAACACTCAGTATCGCAGCGTTTTCCAGCGAGCGACTGTGGGTGACCGTGGCTTCACCGGATGCGGCCATCGGCATCCCACTGCGTGACCGATGACGTGAAGTCGCCGCCGAGCTTGGCGAGCATCCACGGTGGCAGGTGTTTGGGCATGGGCAGCGGAACAGACTGGGCCCCTCGGGCTTTGAGCAGCGCCTCGTAGGCGGCGGTGTCACCGCTGAACGGCTGGCCCTCGCCGGCGATGAACCCGTACAACTCACAGCCGTGTGGGCCGGCCTCCCAGGGTCCGAACACGTCGCCCCATTCGAGCATGATGTGTGTTCCGGTGCGCGCGACGATGTCACCGCAGCGGAGCTCGCCCGCCAGTATGAAATTGCTGTGATCGCCGACGTGGCCATGTCGAGGCGAGATGGCGCCAGGATCCCATTTGTTCCAGAACGCAACGTATCTCGGTGACAGTTCAATCCACTTTTCCCATATCGATGCCGTACGGCCATCAGCGAATTCATAACGCAGCATCTCCTCGGCTGGTACGTCATCGAGGTGCTTGATCGACGGTCCACCCCTCATTCGATGATTCCCCTTTCACTTCTACTCGGTGCGCGGTCAATCGATCAGGTCGAGCGCGGCGCGCACGATGCTGTCGGTGTCGATGCCATGCCGGCCGAAGACCTGCTCCAGCGAGCCGGACTGCCCGAACTCACTGACCCCCAGCGACCTGCCGGGCACCTTGTTGATCGACGGCAGAAATGCCAACGTATGCGGGTGTCCGTCGAGAACGGTCACCATCGGAGCAGCACGCTCGGCCGCGAAGACCTGATCGAGGATCCAGGTAGGGGAGTCGCTACGGCCACAGCGTCCCTGCATGGCCTCGAAAAGCAATCCCGGGCTGGTGATGCAGATGACTTCTGTGGCAATCCCCATGTGGGCCAATCGTTCCGCGGCCTGAAGGCCCTCGGTGACCAGAGCGCCCACGGCAGCAATCGTCACCGCCGGCTGCGGGCACGGACGTACTGGATAGGCGCCGGCGATCACCTGGCGCCTCGCCGTTCGACCGCGGCCGGATCACCGGGAAGGGCGCACAGCTGTTGCTGGACCGGGCGGGTGGACAGTCGAAGATATGCTGAGCGTCCATCGGCACGCCCCAGGCGCGATAGGCAGTGCAGCAGTATCCACTCGACCTCGACGGCGAATGCCGGTTCGTAAGCCGTGCATCCGGGTTGCTCAACACCTATCGACGGCGTCTTGATCGATTGGTGCGCGCCACCCTCGGCCGACAAGGTCACCCCGGCGGGTGTACCGACGAGAATTGACTGTCCTCCGGAGTAGATCCCGAAAGACCATGGCTCCAGGGCACGCTCAACAAACGGGTCATAGACAACGCCGATAGGAAACAAGGGTTGGCCCCAGCGACTCCATGTCGCACCGAGCTCACCCAACAAGCTGACCAGGTTGGTTTCGGCTATGCCGAGCTCGATGTGCTGACCGGTGGGCCGCTCGCGCCAGTGCATGATGGTCTCAGCGTCGTCGTCAAACCAGTTGAGTCGCTCGCTCGGAGACCAGACGCCGACCTTGTTCAGCCAACCGGCAAGATTGGTAGTGGAGGTGACATCGGGGCTGACCGTGACGACCCGGCTTGCGACCTCGGGAGCCTCCCGCGAAAGGTCCAGCAGTGTACGGCCGAGCGCGGCCTGGGTGGTGGTGACGGCCAATGGTTTTCGTCCCAGTGCCACGGGAACGGCTGGTGGGGCGACAGGATCAATTGCGCTGCGGCGCAGGCGCTCCGCGGCGGCCCGGCAGATGCCTGCGGCCGGCGAGTCGGAAGCGGGCCTAACCCACGGCCGTGCCGGATCTTTGGCCAACCGCGTCGCCAGCTCGTCGAACTGTTCGGCGGTAAGCAACGACGAATGATTCTGTGGATGCCCCTGAATCGGCAGCCGGTGGCCTTTTATCGTGTAAGCGATGATGGCCGTTGGCCGGGTGTCGTCGATTTGGGTAAACGCTTCCCGTAGTGAGCGCAGATCGTGCCCGCCCAGGTTGGCGAACGTGCGGACCAGTGCATCGTCGTCGAGGTCGGCGATCAATCCCGCAATGGCTCGCGGCATGGGGGCCCTCGCCGGGCAACCGTGACCGCAGCTCCTCGGCAGAGCAGCGTAAGAGGCGTTGATATTCGGAGTTCGGCATGTCAAGGATCCGCTGTCGCAGCCATTCACCGCCCGGTTGCTCGAACAGTGCCTCCAAGAGCTTGCCGAACTTCAGCTCGATGACCTGCCACCCATTTGCCGAGAACATCGCTGCGATCCGACCGGCTGCGATGTTGGGCACGATGCGGTCGAGCGACTGACGGTTCATGTCGATGATCCATACGATCTCACCGAGTTCGCTCACCGAAGGATCGAGGATCGCCTCCCACACCGCTCCTTCATCCAATTCCGCGTCACCGACAAGGGAGTACTGCCTGCCCTTTCCGGCGCCGCCGAATACGGTGTCGACATAGCGGCGCGCGATCGCACCCCAAATCGGTGCGGTCGCCCCGATTCCGACCGATCCGGTCGAGTAGTCGACCGGATCGGGGTCCTTGGTTCGACTGGGATAGCTTTGCAGTCCACCAAGTTCGCGCAGTCGGCTCAGATAGCTCTCATCGAGGGCGCCGAGCAAGTAGTTGATGCTGTGCAGCACCGGTGAGGCATGCGGCTTGACCGACACCCTGTCACCCGCTTGCAGGTGCTCGAAGTACAGCGACGTCATGATTTCGACCATCGATGCGCAGGAAGCCTGGTGGCCTCCGACCTTCATCCCACTGGGATTGGGGCGAATCCTGTTGGCGTGATGGATGATTGCGGTGGCCAGCCACAGGACATGGTCAGCGATCTCTTCCAGCGCATCGATGGCATCGGTCGGCGGTGAATGTGTGGTCTGTGAGGTCAGCATGCATCGCCCTTCTATGCCAAAAAGTGAGCAAGGTGCAAAGGCGAACACCCATCACGTCTTAGACCAAGTTGTGCTCGTCCAACCATTGGTGCATCTGCTTGGCCACTGTGTCGAACAGGTCGTGTTTGCCCTCGAAGTAGTGCGTCACCCCCGGCAGCTGGTGGTATTCCCAGTCGTCGTGGGTGATGTTGGAGATGAAGTCCTGCACATGCACGGGAGGCACCGCTTCATCAGCCGTGCCGTGCAGGATGAGGATGGGCACCGACACGCTTCGCAGATTATGGGCGCCTCCGTTCGTGTCAGCCAGGCTCCACTGGCTGAGCCAGGACCGCAGTGAGCTGAAATGTGCCAGCGACGTCGGCATGTAGTTCGAGACGTCCGGACGCCCCCACAAGGTCTTGCCCAGCGGACGATCACTCGGGTCGATCGATCCGTCGAGCGAGCGCAAGTCGGCCGTCGTCCCGTGCACGACGAAGGGCAAGTCGTTGAGCGCTCCATCGAAACGCTGATTGACTTCGGTCATCTTGGCTTTCACCCATGCGGTGATCTTTTCGGCGCGGCGTCGCTGCCCTGCTCGATAGGCGGTGACGAACTCGTCGGAGTACGGCGGACCGTTCTGCGGGTTGAACATGTCAAGGGCCGGATCGCGATCGAACGGCCGATCCTCGTCGACGATCGAGGGATCTAGCCACAGGGTCCGGATCATCGCTCGACTGGGATGCGCGTTGAGCAGGATCATAGCGTCGGCAGGCTCCAGTCCCGCCTTGGTGAGGTCTGGTCCGCCGCCGCCCGGGTAACCGGTGATCGTCGGGTTTTCGGCCTGCCCCTGAAACAGGGGGCTGAGTTCGCCGCCGCCGGAGTTGCCGAGCAGCACGACATGGTCGTAGTCACGTCGCAGATGCTTGACCGCCGCGTCGACGTCGAGCACACAGTTCTCCAGCATCAAGGTGCTGTCATTGCCGACATAGCGAGTACACATGCCGACCGCCGCGACACCGGTCTTGGCGAGCGACTCGAGCAGGTAGTGCCCAAGGAAATTCGACGTGGGGTGATTGATCAGCACCGCAGTACGGCAGCTCTTGCCCGCGGGGCGTACTTCGCGGGCCCATATCCGCCCAGAGAGCCTCGCGACTCCCGAATACACATCGACGTCGCCACTGGTGGCCATCGGGATGCCAAGTAACCGTTCGTTGAGCAAGTCGTCCACGACGCCCAGCATCGACACCGCCGAATGTCGGTGGTGTGTCGAGATGAATGACACGTGCGCGACATCCGGTGACTCTTAGCGTTGCCTTGGCAGCACCGCACTCTTACGCCGAGGAAGCCAGCAATGACTGGGGCGGATTCCCCAAAGTCAAGCAACCGACATCATCGGAGTCAGCCATCGGTTCCAACCAGAGTCGACTACGGATATCGCTGACGACATAGAGCAGCTGCTGGGATTCGCCCTTCGGGGGCCGGGAAGCCGTACATCTCGGTGCTCACAGACGGGAGTGTGAATGAGCAAGGCCATCGGGTTCATCGGTGCAGGGCAACTCGGAGAGCCGATGGTTTCGCGGCTGCTCGCAGCGTCCCATGACGTGCTGTTGTATGCCCGCCGAGGCGATGTGCGCGACCGGCTGGCGTCGCAGGGCGCGGTCATCGCCGATTCGGTCGCCGACCTGGCCCGGCACAGTGACATCCTGATCTCCTGCCTGTTCTCCGACGCACAACTACGCGAAACTGGATTGGCCTCAAACGGTTTCATCGCCAACGCGAAACCGGGGGCGGTGTTCGTCTCCCACACGACCGGCAACGTCGTCACCTTGAAAGCGCTAGCGGACAGCTCGGCTTCGTCCCCGGTCATCCTTGACGCTCCGGTCAGCGGCACCGTCGACGACATCGTCGCGGGCACGCTAACCGTGCTGCTCGGCGGACCGAGCGATGCAGTGCAGATGGTGACGCCTGTGCTGGCCGCCTATGCCGATCCGATCGTGCCGACCGGCGAGCTGGGCAGCGCATTGGCGCTCAAGCTCGTCAACAACTTATTGTTCGCTGCGAACGCGCAGCTTCTGGCGGCCGCAACGCGATTGGGCGACCAACTGGGTGTGAACCCGGAAGCGCTGCTTTCGACGCTGCAGGTGTGCAGTGCCGGTAGCAATGCTGCGGCTTATGCCCACCGCGTCGGCGGGATGGACCGCTTCGCCGAGGTGACCGGACCGTTCCTGCGCAAGGACATTGCTGCCGCCCTGGAGGCGGCGCAGGAGGCGGGCGCTGACCCGGGCCTGCTAGGCCAAGTGGTCGACTCCGGACCTCTAGCACTGAGATGCGACTGATGCATCATCGAAGCGGTTGATCACGCCGGAGCCAACGCGGATGACCTAAACGGCTGTGTCTCGGTGCGGTCGGCGCCGGTGACCCCACCGACCCGCTCTCTTCTGCGGTCTACTGATCTCTGCCGAACGATGTGACCGGGCTGTGGGCGCGGATACTTCGTCGCGCCGACGCTCTTCGCGGTCGTCACAGCTGACGTGCGGATCCTCCAGGTAAAGATATTCGGTCCCGTCTTAACGATCACGCTTACGACGGAGGTGACGACTAGGGGCCGTATCCGTCGCCCGCCGCATCGAAACCGGTTCATGGTGCACAGCGCCGTGTTATACGGCGCCGACTCGGCGATCGGCGGCTACAAGATGAGCAGCATGGTAGGCCGAACGGCATCGAAGCCTTCGAGCAGCATCTGCAGAGGAAAGTCATCGGCTGTCCCATGGGTTGACCGAGACATGGAGTCTAGGCCCTGATCCAGGCCGCGCGATCTCCGAAGGCGGACAACGGGCGCGGCGGGTCGCGCGCGGCAGTGATCACCTCAGATCCCGCAGGCCGCTGCCGACCACAGTGCGGCTTGCAGCCAGAGGTTATGACGGATTCCACCGCCTCGCCTCCCTTTCGCACAGCCTCGATGAATGAGGCCTTGCATAGTGGTGGACGAGCCCCCCATAACGGGGGTATATTCCGTTCGTACCGATACTCTGTGTCAGAAATACCGTTGGATCGAAAGATCGAAACAGGGAGTGGTGTGATCGTGAGCGAAGTCTTTGGACATCGGAGTCCAGGGTTGGAACCCCGATGAGGCGCATTGAAGGCGCGACGGCCCAGCAGCAAGTAGGTGCGGCACCGCAGGGCGGCAACGCGCTAGTAGTCCTCGAGTCCGCAGTGCAATTCAGCGACACCGCGCGCCAGCTCGGCAGTGCCGGTTGGAATCCAATTGTCACCTGCGATGCTGAGCGCGCTCAATGGTTGGCTTCGATCCGAAATTTCGGCCTGATCGTGGTGTGTGGGCACAGTTTGCGGTGGCTATCGCAGGTAGTCACGGAGTTGCGGCCGGTGACCATGGCGCCCGTGCTGGCCTTGTCGCCTGAGCTGGAGCAGCGGCAAGCGACCATGTTGCGCCTGGGTGCCGACATGGTGTTGGCGTCCACCTCGCGATCAGAACTGGTGCAGTCTGCTGCGCAAGCGCTGGTCCGCCATGCCCGAATCAACGAACCAACGCTGCGGTTTCTGGAGGCCGAAGATCTGACGATCGACCTGTGGGCGCGACGCACGTTCGTCGAGGGCCGGGAAGTCGATCTCACCCCGACCGAATTCGACATTCTCCGACTGCTCATGACGCGACCCCAAGTCGCGGTCAAACATGACGAGATCCTGAAGTCGGTATGGAATTGGAAGTACACCCACGAACGGAATGCGCTGCGCTTGCAGATCAATCGATTGCGCAACAAACTCGCTGACGATTGCGGACAAGTGCGCTTCATCAAATTGGTTCGCGGACTCGGATACTTGTTCGACAGGCCGGTAGTGGAGTTCGGTGACGACGGCGGTTCCGCGCGGGCTGGCACCGCGCAGGAGAGCACCACGTTGGTGTTAGCCAGGATGCTACGCAGCCTGAACAAGTCGTTGATCGGTGCGCAAGACCGCCCCCACGCGTGCAGCTTGCTGGTTTCGGCCGTGGTCGCCGCAGGCGTTTGCGACGGCGCCGCTGTCTTCACCAGGGGCGTGGGTGTCGATCAGCTTCGACTTGTAGTTCAACAGGGGATGCCTCCGGAGTGGGAACATGCCGTCGCCGCGGGCATTCCGCTGACCGAATCATTCCTAGCGGCCGACACCGTCAACTCCCGGCAGATACATAGCTACGTTGAAACGTCGCAGGCCGCTACGCGATACCGTCGTTCGTCGCGTTTGATGCGGGTAGCCGAGTGTCGATTCCACTTGTCGCTACCGCTGATCGACCACAACTCGGCGTGGGGACAGGTTGGCTTCGCCCGCCGCAGCGGCAATGCGTTCACAAGTCAGGAGTCCATCGTGCTGGAATCTGCAGCGGCGGTATTGGGAACCGTATTCAACGGCGTCGACGAACCGGCGGTCGCCGTCTGTTGATGCATGGGGCTTGTCAGAATCACTGACCGGTTAAGTGCCCCTCGATCGCAGTATGCGCGTACTCCGGTGAGCGCGGCGCACCCACAGCGATCGTGGTGCCCCAGTAATACGGCGGTCACGTCAACGATGACATCTTCATGACACGTCACGGCTCCTACCGTCGAGTCATTGCACCCGTACCTACATCGAGAAGGATGCCCGATGACCCAAATTGATTCTTCCCCACGCAGCGCGGCGCCCTCAGTGGTCAACACCCCGCCTCGCATGCTCAACCATTTCGCCCTTGTGACGCCCGACGCCGCGGCCACCGTGGACTTCTACACCCGCGTGATGAACATGAAGTTCGTCCAAGCGCTTGTGGGCGGCAAGATTCCGTCAACCGGCGAGCCGATTCCCTACTTCCACATCTTCTTCCGGCTGGGAGACGGGTCGACCCTGGCATTCTTCGAAGCGCCGGGCCTGCCTGACCGCCCTCCACCTCCCCATCCCGCATACGACACGTTCGACCACCTAGCGTTGCACGCCGATTCGGTCGCCGAGGTAGATGCGTGGCACCGGCATCTGCTCGCGCACGGACTCGAGGTCGTCGGTCCAACCCGCCATCCCATCGCCTACAGCATCTACTTCCGTGACCCGATCAACAACCTCCGGCTGGAGATCACCACTCCGCTGACACCGGATTGGAACGACCAAGAAGTCGAAGCCGCGGCTGCGTTGACCGAGTGGTCCGCCGCCAAACGTTCGGCTGCTCAACTAGCCGCGGAGAAAGGGACCGCCGTCGGCCCCGAATTGTCGGCAATGATCCTCCGGCAGCACGAGCCGCCGCCTTCCCACGACAGCTGACGCGGCGATTCCACCGGTTCCGACGTGTGCACCCCCTCCGCGGACCACGCGGCTACCGTATCCTGTACGTGATGTCAGAACGTCCGCTGTTACGTCGCGAGGGATACTGGCCCAGTAATCCAGTCGTGGGTAGCAAGGGCGTCCGCACCCGGCAGCGCGTGCTGTCAGAGGCGCTTCGGCTGTTCGGTGAGCGCGGTTTTTATGGCACGCAGGTGGACGAAATCGCCGATGCCGCCGAAACATCGCGTGCCACCCTCTACCAATACTTCGGCAGCAAGGAAGAGATCTTCACCGAGCTACTGGAGACATGTGGCGCGGAGCTGATGCGGCTGGCTCGCCGGCTTGGACCGCTCGGGCCCACCCCTCAAGGCTTCGAAACGCTGCACTGGTGGATTGGCGCTTGGGCATGGGTCTATGACCGCTACGCGACGATGTTCGTCGAGGCGGCAAAGGTGGAGGCCTCCGACGCCGACGTTCGGGCGATGGTGGTGCGGTTCATCCGCTCCTATTGTGCGCGCGTGGCGGAACGTTTGGGCGCCAGCGGCATGGAGGGTCCGGAGGCTGATACGGCGGCGTTGGCGCTCACGGGTCTCGTGCACCACTTCAACTACCTGCGTTGTGAGGCACTCGTGCCGCTACCGGGCGCCGAGTACGCCATCGATGGGTTGGCGGTGTGCATGCAGCTGATGTTGTTTCCGCAGACCCCGGCCGCGGTGTTCAGTGAGGTCCACACTGTCCCAACGATTTCACTCCAACCCGTGGTGGAGCTTGAAGCCGAGGCCGCCGCGCCCGGGTCCACGCTGGGACCCCGGGCCAGTGAGACCGTCGGGCGGATTCTGACCGCTGCGGCTCGGTTGTTTGCCGAGCGTGGCTACAACGGCACGGGTATCGATGATTTGGCCGCGGCGGCAGGGGTCGGCCGTGCCACGTTCTACCGCTATTTCGGCGACAAACCCGCTCTTCTGCACACACTGGCCCGCGAGTCCAGCGCGGCCGCCGTCGAACTCGTCGAACGACTCGCGACTGTCGAGCCGACCAGCGGACCCAATATCCAACTGCGAGAATGGCTGTCGGACTTCGTCGTATTCAGCCGCCGCTACATCGGGGTGCTTCGCACCATCGCGCAGGGCGTCGTAGCTGATGAAGAGCTGCTGAAAAGGCACCGTAACGGTATGGCGGTGACCCACCAGATCGCGCGGTCACTGTTAGGACGGGTGCAGCGACGATATCCCTTGGATGTCGACGTCGCTGCGGCGGTGTTCGTCGCCATGCTCGACCGACTGCCTGAGGCCATGGTGGAGATCGAGCCGGACGTTTCCGACGAGCGGATCACATCGGTCATGCAGGACGTCGTTCAACGCGCGCTGTTCAACGGCGGTTAGCCTCGATCTTTCGTGTGGCCGGTAAGTGGTGGCTCAGTTGGGTGTCGGGTGAGTGGATCGCCGTTGGGCAGCATGGGGTTCCGGCGCGGGCGCGTTGACGGTGCCGGACTTCCAGACCCGGGATCGACCAGCCGCGGGTGTTGGTGGCAAAGCAGGTGACAGAGCTGGTTCCGCAATCGCACTACGCGAGCGGCAGTGTCGTCGGCGACACCCGACGTCGCAGCGACGGCGGTGTTGGCACGGCCAAGCTGCCCGCCATCCGCCGTCGCCGCGCACCCGATTCACGTTGCATCTAGCCAACTTTCGGCCCGGTGTGCCGAGGCTTGCACCCGCTAGGCCGGCGAATCGCAAGCCGGAACCGGCCTAGCTGCGTATCCCGTAGGGGGCTGTCACAGCCTCATCAGCCCACCGTCGGCCATGATCGTCTGGCCGGTCACGAAATAGGAGTCATGGCTAGTGAGGAAGAGGATGGTGCCGACGACGTCGTCGGGCTCGCCGATCTTCTTGATGGCCTGCATCGCAGCGACCTGTTCCAGTCGCGAACGAAGAAGGCCCCGCCTCCACCCCCGGTGTGCGTGAGAGCGTCGCGCCCACAGCGTTTGCGGTAATGCCGTAGCGAGCCAGATCATTGGCGAGGCCGCGGGTGAACCCGATGACGCCCATTTTGCTGGCAAAGTAGGCGGTCATGCCGGGAGGCGTCATGCCGATCGAGTTGGAGGTGAGGTTGACGATGCGCCCCCAGCCAGCTTCCTTCATCAATGGTAGGACGGCTTGAGTCATCAGGTATTGGGAGTCGAGGTTGATCGTGAGAACCTTGCGCCAGGCGTCGTAGGTCATGTCGTCCGTGTGGATGGAGGGATAGACGCCGACGTTGTTGATCAGGATGTCGCAGCGGCCATACCGGCCGCGCACCTCGTGCTCGACTTGCTGGGTCTGCTCTGGGTCGGCGACATCGACGAGCAGGCCGGTGGCCTTCTGGCCGGCTTGCTCGATGAGGGCAAGAGTTTCTGTCGGTTCCGTGATGTCGATGGCGACAACTTGCGCGCCGCGCTCGGCCAGGCCGCGGCAGATGGCCTGTCCGAATCCCTGAGCTGCGCCGGTGACTACTGCGACACGGTCTTTGTGCGATGGGGTCATGGGGATCTCCGTTGATTTTGTCTGGGGCCGGATATGGTGGCGCCGCTACGCACTTCCATGCATTAACGGCCCGTGTCCCCGGCCATTTCATGAAACTTCGAGTTAACGGTCGCCATGCTCGGTTGACGTCGGCTCATCAGATGAGCCGGCGATTTTCTCGACGTCGGCGGGCGAATAGCCCAGCTCTGAGAGCACTTGCCGGGTGTGCTCGCCGAGCCTGGGAGCGGGCGTGATCATGGCGGGCGGCGTTTTCGACCAATTGGCAGGCCCGCGAACGCTCAGCAGGGTCCCCTCGGTTGGGTGCTGCGTGCGCTGGAAGAACCCGGTGGCGTTGAGATGCGGATCGTCGAAGATCGTTTCCAGCGTGTGCAATGGTGTTGCCGGAATATCGGCTTCTTCGAACAGTTTCAGCCATTCCGCCGTCGTCCGTGACGGCATGATCTCGCGAACGAAGGAGTACGTGTCGTGGGCGTAGATGGTCCGTGACCGCAACGTCGCGAACCGCTCGTCCTCGTCGACCAGGTCGGGCCTGCCAACCAGCTTGCCGAACGCCCGCCAATGGTTGTCGGTGTAAATGATCGCGCACACATATCCGTCTGCCGTTTGGTACGGGCGACGCTCGGGAGTCAGCGTGCGGGCATAACCCGGGGGGCCCAACGGAGGTTCGAAGGCGCGGCCCCCCATGTGGTCCCCGAGCACGAACTGGGCCATGGACTCGAACATCGGCAGTTCGATGTGTTGGGCCTCACCGGTGCGGAGGCGGTGAAACAGGGCGGTGAGTATCGCCGCAACGGTGTACAACCCGACCGCGCGGTCGTTGAACGCGACGGGAACATACTGCGGCTGTGGCGAACCGGCCTGCATAAGCAGGGAAGGCACGGCCGTGAGTCCCTGAATCAGATCTTCGTATACCGGTCGGCCAGTGTAGGGACCTCCTTCGCCGAACCCGACCAAGCTGACCGTGATCAGTTGCGGGTTAAGCGCTTCCACCTCCTGGGGGGATAATCCCAGCCGCGCCATCGCGGCGGGGCGAACGCTGTAGATGAAGATGTCGGCGGTCTTGAGCAGTGCGCGCATCGCATCCAGATCGGCGTCGCGCTTGAGGTCGAGCACCACGCTGCGCTTGTTGCGGTTCAGCTGCAGGTATGCCACGCCCATGTCGGGACTCTTGTGCGGAGGCACTTGTCTGGTGGTGTCACCCGCCGCTGACTCCACCTTGATCACGTCGGCGCCGTGGTCGCCAAGCATCTGGGTGGCCGACGGTCCCATCACGGTCGAGGTCATGTCGATCACGCGGATCCCGCTCAGGGCCCGAGTCATGGCTGTTCCTCTCCGAGCACGCACTTTCCGATGGTCTTCAAGGCTATGGGCGCGGTGATGTCGCTTGCGTGTAGACCTGCAGCGATCCCAGCCATCCCGATGACGGCTGCATCGACATTCAACAGACATCCTGTGTTTTCTACATTTGTGCAGATCGTTTGTGTGGGCGGTCACTTTTCGAAGGAGTTGTGATGCACATCGAGATCGATAGCTCAAAGTGTCAGGGGCACGCGCTGTGTGCCCTGATGTCTGATGACTACTTCACCCTCGACGACATCGGCCACATCGCCTCGACATCGGGTGAGGTGCCACCAGAAGACGTCGACAGAGCGCGTCAGGGTGCAGAAGCCTGCCCAGAGCGCGTCTTCACGATCTCTTAACCCGACCAGGACACAAGACACTGACACAAGAACTACGGAGTCAACCGATGACATCAACCGAGAGTTCGCCGCGGCGAGAAGCCGACGAGTTCGACACCGACCTGGACCATCATTCTGCGGAGTTTGCAAAAGATCCGTTGCGGACGCTCTCGGAGTTGCAATCTAGGTGCCCCGTCGCCAAATCCAGCCAGTGGGGTGGATTTTGGGTGTTGACCGGCTATGACGTGGTGTTCGAAGCTCTGCACACACCGGAGGTCTTCAGCAGCAGGCCCAACGAGCACGGCCAGCGCGGGGTACCACCGCAGCCCGGCGCGGGCAGTCTGGTACCCATCGATTACGACCAGCCCGAAGTGGGCGTGTACCGCTCATTCCTGCTGTCGGCGTTATCGCCGGGCTCGGCTCGTGAGATGCAGCCGATGATCGAAGAGATGGCAAATGATTTCATCGATCAGTTCATCGAGCGAGGAACAGCCGACGTGGCGCAGGAGTTGTTCACGCCGCTGCCGGCTCAGTTGATTCTGCGCCTCCTGGGGCTTGACGCCTCCCGATGGGCGGAGTGGGTCACGTGGGTACACGGCTTCGTTCACGACCCGGCCGTGGACCCCGAAGGCGCGGTGACAAAGGTAATGGCGATGTTCGCCGAGATCTACCAGGAAATCGGCTCGGCGAGGGCACAGCCCAAGCCGGGGCTGCTCGGCGAGCTGGTCGCCGCAGAACGCGACGGTCGCGCGCTCACCGACGACGAACTGGCCAACATGGTGTTCCTACTGATCCTCGGCGGCATGGACACCACGGCCGGTCTGACCGCAAATTCGTTGCTGCTCATCGACGCGCAGCCCGAGTTGCGCAAGCAGATCCTGGCCGATCCATCGGTACTGGACCAGGGCACCGAGGAGTTCCTGCGCTATGCAACGCCGGTGTTGTCACTGCCGCGCACGGTGACCGAAGACACCGAGTTTCATGGGCGGCAGCTCAAAAAGGGTGAACAGGTACTCGTCATGTTCGCCGCGGCCAACCGCGATCCGAGCCAATTCGACGATCCTGAGACGATCGACCTGTCCCGCAAAGCGACTCGTCACATGGCATTCGGACTGGGCGTGCACCGGTGTCTGGGATCAAACCTGGCCAGAGTCATGTTCAAGACCATGATCACCGAGCTACTCACGCGGGCACCGGATTTGGCCGTTCGCACAAGTGAAGTGGTTCGCTATGACGACGCCGGTCCGGTGTACGCGGTACGCCATCTTCCGATCACCTTCACCCCTGGACAGCGCAAGTCGTCAAATTCTCGGGCGACCACGTAGGCCACGGGCACTTCGTCGCGGATCGGGTCTGGACGTCCTACGACGGCCGCCTCGAAGACTGATGGATGCTCGGCAAGCACCGCTTCCACTTCGGGCAGCGACACGTTCTCACCGGCGACCTTCAACACGTCGTTGCGTCTGCCGGCGAAGTAATACCGACCTGCCTCACATCGGACCAGATCTCCGGTGCGAAAACCTGAGGTCGTCGCGACCGAAGGCGCCCCGTGCCAGGATCATGCGCGTCGGCGCGGCGAACAGACTGGCATGAGTGGCGGCATGCCGCCCTGCCTGCGCGGTGAAGCGCGATGCAGAAAACCCGCTCATCAGCGCGACGCTGGCGCCCACCGCAATGGCGGAGGCGAAGGAGTAGTACTGGGCATTGGCGTGGAAGAGTGGCAATACCACCAACTGGCGGTCGTCAGGGCCCAAATCGGCCGCGGCAGCCATGATTTCGCCCGCGAAGGCGTAGTTCGCCTGCGTGACGACCACACCCTTGGGGGTACTCGTCGTGCCCGACGTGAACATGATCGCGGCAGTGTCCAGCAGTGCCGGATCTTCGAGCGGGGCGGGCGGCTATGGGCGCGGTGATGTCACTTGCGTGTAGACCTGCAGCGATCCCAGCCATCCCGATGACGGCCGCATCGACATCCAACAGACATCCTGTGTCTTCTAGGTTCGTGCAGATCGTTTGGTGTGGGCGGTCACTTTTCGAAGGAGTTGTGATGCACATCGAGATCGATAGCTCAAAGTGCCAGGGGCACGCGCTGTGTGCCCTGATGTCTGATGACTACTTCACCCTCGACGACATCGGCCACATCGCCTCGACATCGGGTGAGGTGCCACCAGAAGACGTCGACAGAGCGCGTCAGGGTGCAGAAGCCTGCCCGGAACGCGTCTTCACCCTGTCCTAACCGCCGACGACGACACGAGAAGACAACGGGGTCAACCGATGACATCAACCGAGAGTTCGCCGCGGCGAGAAGCCGAGGAGTTCGACACCGACCTGGACCATCATTCTGCGGAGTTTGCAAAAGATCCGTTGCGGACGCTCTCGGAGTTGCAATCTAGGTGCCCCGTCGCCAAATCCAGCCAGTGGGGTGGATTTTGGCTGTTGACCGGCTATGACGTGGTGTTCGAAGCTCTGCACACACCGGAGGTCTTCAGCAGCAGGCCCAACGAGCAGGGCGTGCGCGGGGTACCACCGCAGCCCGGCGCGGGCAGTCTGGTACCCATCGATTACGACCAGCCCGAAGTGGGCGTGTACCGCTCATTCCTGCTGTCGGCGTTATCGCCGGGCTCGGCTCGTGAGATGCAGCCGATGATCCGAAGAGATGGCAAATGATTTCATCGATCAGTTCATCGAGCGAGGAACAGCCGACGTGGCGCAGGAGTTGTTCACGCCGCTGCCGGCTCAGTTGATTCTGCGCCTCCTGGGGCTTGACGCCTCGCGATGGGCGGAGTGGGTCACGTGGGTACACGGCTTCGTTCACGACCCGGCCGTGGACCCCGAAGGCGCGGCGACAAAGGTAATGGCGATGTTCGCCGAGATCTACCAAGCAATCGGCTCGGCGAGGGCACAGCCCCAGCCGGGGCTGCTCGGCGAGCTGGTCGTCGCAGAACGCGACGGTCGCGCGCTCACCGACGACGAACTGGCCAACATGGTGTTCCTACTGATCCTCGGCGGCATGGACACCACGGCCGGTCTGACCGCAAATTCGTTGCTGCTCATCGACGCGCAGCCCGAGTTGCGCAAGCAGATCCTGGCCGATCCATCGGTACTGGACCAGGGCACCGAGGAGTTCCTGCGCTATGCAACTCCGGTGTTGTCACTGCCGCGCACGGTGACCGAAGACACCGAGTTTCATGGGCGACAGCTCAAAAAGGGTGAACAGGTACTCATCATGTACGCCGCGGCCAACCGCGATCCGAGCCAATTCGACGATCCTGAGACGATCGACCTGTCCCGCAAAGCGACTCGTCACATGGCATTCGGACTGGGCGTGCACCGGTGTCTGGGATCAAACCTGGCCAGAGTCATGTTCAAGACCATGATCACCGAGCTACTCACGCGGGCACCGGATTTGGCCGTTCGCACAAGTGAAGTGGTTCGCTATGACGATGCCGGTCCGGTGTACGCGGTACGCCATCTTCCGATCACCTTCACCCCTGGACAGCGCAAGTCTGCAGAGAACTCATTAGCCGGCTAAGCGATGGCTGGCTGTCAACTGGCTAGGGACGGAAGGGTCAGCGCAGCAGGAACTTGCGGATTTTGCCGACCGACGTGCGGGGGAGTTCGTCGACGAAGATGTATTCGCGTGGGCGCTTGAGCGGGCTCAGCCGGTCGGCGCACCATTGCGCCAGCTCGTCGGCGGTCGGGTCGGCCATATCTTCCTGCGTGACCACGTAGGCCACTGGCACTTCGTCGCGGATCGGGTCTGGGCGTCCTACGACGGCCGCCTCGAAGACCGATGGATGCTCGGCGAGCACCGCTTCCACTTCGGGCAGCGACACGTTCTCACCGGCGACCTTCAGCACGTCGTTGCGCCTGCCGGCGAAGTAGTACCGACCTGCCTCACATCGGGCCAGGTCTCCGGTGCGAAACCAGCCGTCCTCAGTGAACGACTGTGCTGTGGTAGCGGGGTCGTCCAGGTACTCACGGAACAACTCCAGTCCCGGTCTGCCCCCCACCAGCAGTTCCCCGACGCCATCGCCGTCGACGTCTGTCAGGGTGACAGCGCACCCGGGTGTGGGCCGACCCATCGAGCCGTCCCCATCAGCGTCCTGGGCCGGTGCGGTCAAGACCGCGGGGATGGTCTCGGTCATGCCGTAGAGCTGCCGCGGCCGGCACCGGAGAAGCGTGCTGAGCGACCGATACTGCTCGCCGGTCACGTTCTGGGCATACCAGACGTGGCGCAACCTGAGGTCGTCGCGACCGAAGGCGCCCCGTGCCAGGATCATGCGCATCGGCGCGGCGAACAGACTGGCATGGGTGGCGGCATGCTGCGCTGCCTGCGCGGTGAAGCGCGATGCAGAAAATCCGCTCATCAGCGCGACGCTGGCGCCCACCGCAATGGCGGAGGCGAAGGAGTAGTACTGGGCATTGGCGTGGAAGAGTGGCAATACCACCAACTGGCGGTCGTCAGGGCCCAAATCGGCGGCGGCAGCCATGATTTCGCCCGCGAAGGCGTAGTTCGCCTGCGTGATGACCACACCCTTGGGGGTACTCGTCGTGCCCGACGTGAACATGATTGCGGCGGTGTCCAGCAGTGCGGGATCTTCGAGCGCGGTGGGCGCAGAACCGTCGAACATTTCGAGCGCGACATCGTCCTCATCCAGGCTGAACATCTCGATCTTCACCGACGCCGCCTGGCGGTAGTCCTCGAGGCGGCGCATGGAGGCGACACCGACGGCCGGTTTGGTGCGTTGGAGTTGGTGCGCGATCTCCGGAGCCGCGGCATGGGGATCGCAGGGAATCACGAACGACCCGAGGCGTACCGCGGCCAGCCATATCGCCACGAACGCCGGCGAGTTGGTCAAAGCCAGATGGACGCCGGCTTGCGGGCCGGCCCCGGCCGCGTGCAGTGTTCCCGCGACCCGGTCGACCAGGCGGTCGAAGGCTGCATAACTCCACTGCGTGACCTGGCCAGACGACGACTCCCACACCAAGAAGGGCCGGTCTGGCCACATCAGCACCGCACGGGACCAGCTGTGTGCAAACGTCTGCTCAAGCGGCATGCGGCAGGGCTCCCAACGGTCGTGCGTCACGTTGTTTTGTCGAACGTTATCGAGGCCAGCATTTCGAGACCATGTCCTCGACGCCGCTGGACGGGGCTACTGGACACTCGGGGTACTAACCTGTACGCGGTGTCAGAAACGTCGGACTGGGCTCGATTCCGAGCCACTGGCCGGTCGACAGTTCGAGGAGACGCATCGTGGACTTGCAATACCCGCCCGAGTTGCGGCAGTTTCGGGACGAGGTTCGTACCTGGTTGGGCGAAAACGCACCTCGCGACGAGCGTCCGCGCGAAGCCAAGGCCATCCGCGAATACGATCTGGCCTGGCAGCACACACAGTGGGTCGGCGGCTGGGCCGGCATCGATTGGCCCCAAGAATACGGCGGTCGGGGCCTTACGCTGTTGCAACAGCTCATCTGGCATGAGGAGTACGCCCGCTGCGGGCTGGCAGTCGATGGACTCCTGCTTCGTCGGCTTGCGTCATGCCGGTCCCACCCTGATCGCCATGGCCAGCGAAGAGCAGAAGAGCTTCCACCTTCCCAAAATCCTTCGTGGCGAATCACTTTGGTGTCAGGGCTTCTCCGAGCCGGGTGCGGGATCGGACCTGGCGTCGTTGTCCACCCGCGCCACGGTCGACGGTGACGCGTTGATCGTGAATGGCCAGAAGATCTGGACCAGCTTCGCCAACACCGCCGACTATCAGGAGCTGCTGGTACGCACCGGGGAGCCTGACAGCAAACACCGCGGCATCACCTGGGTGATTTGCGATATGCACAGCCCCGGCGTGGAGGCGCGTCCGATCGAGACGATCGATGGCGCGGCAGATTTCTGCGAGGTGTTCTACGACAACGTCCGCATCCCATTGAGCAATGTGGTCGGTGAAATCAACTCGGGATGGGCCGTGGCGATGTCGACGTTGTCGTTCGAACGGGGCACGGCCTTCACTGCCAACCAGGTGACCTTGGCGGTCATGGTAGAAGAGCTCATCGCGCTGGCCAGTGGTGGGTTCGTGTAGGAACGGATTGCCCGCCGTGATCGAAGACCGCGACGTCGCAAGGCGATTGGCCACCGCGCGCGCCGAGGTGGCATCGCTGCGGGCAATGACCTACGCGGGAATCTGTCGCAATCTGCGGGCGGACACACCGGGACCTGAAGGGTCAATGCTCAAGCTGTACTACGCCGATCTGGTGAAAGAAGTCACCCGTCTGGCCTTGGACATTCTTGGACCCGAAATGCTGCAGTACCCGTCAAACACTATGGCGGGGAACTGGACCGGGCGTTACTTGTGGGCGTTCGCCCAGGGGATCGGCGGCGGCACCTCCGAGATCCAGCGCAACATCATCGGTGACCGTGTGCTCGGCCTGCCACGCTGAGGCTATCGACATGCTGCCGACAGCCGCTGACTGGCACCCTCGGAATCGTGAAGCGCCTTGTCCCAGGTCCGAGCACCAGACGTTTCCGCGAGAGATAGGGGTGCGGTGCGCTACAACCTGATATTTCCGATGCGGGCCGTCAAACACTGGAACCGATGGTGTGAGGGCGCCAGTATCGGCGATATTGCAAAACTGGTGGAAGAGGCTGGCTTTCACGCATTCTCGATGTCCGAACACCCGTATCCGGACAAGGACTGGCTGGCCAAGGGCGGCCACCATGCGTTCGATCCGTTCGTGTCGCTGAGCTTCGCCGCGGCGGCGACGACCCGGATCCGGTTGATGACATATCTCCTGGTGTCGGGTTACCGCAGCCCGTACCTGGCGGCCAAAGGGGCCGCGAGCCTCGACCTACTGTCAGGCGGGCGCTTCACGCTGGGCACCGGCGCCGGCTACCTGAAATCCGAATTCGAGGCGCTCGGTGCGGATTTCGGCCGCCGCGGCGCCCTGCTCGACGAGGCGATCACGGCATGGAAAGCGACCTGGGCCGGCGTCGACCACACCGGCCCGGCGTTTGGGGTAAGCGGTCACATCGCCCTGCCGGCACCAATGACCACCGATGGCCCCCCTATATGGATCGGCGGCAATGGTGCAGCGGCGCAGCGCCGCGTCGTCGAGGTGGCCGACGGCTGGATGCCGATGGCCGCGTCAGGCGAGCTCGCCAGCGATCACCGGCATGCGCCCCCTCGCGGACGTCGAGACACTCGGTGATTGGATTGCGACGGTGAACAAGCGGCGGGCAGACGCGGGCCGCGAACCTGCCGACGTCGCGTTCGTTCCGTTCGAGGCCGACCTGCTCGTCAGCGGCGACTGCGCCGCGTTCTGTGCGGCCGTCGGGCCCCGGCTGGCGGCCTATGCCGAAGCCGGCGTCACCTGGCTCACCGTCGAACCGGCGAGCAGGAGCTTCACCGACTTTCGCACCGACGTCGACGTGCTGGCCTCACGTCTGATTCACGGTTCGAGCGGCTCGTGATGGTAGGCAACGAAACCCGCGATCTTGGCGTCGTGCGCTACGAGCGAGACGGTGCGGTCGCTCGCATCGTGTTGAACTGGCCAGCACGCGCGAACGCGCAGTCCTCGGAAATGGTGCACCAGGTCGATTCCTGCCTCGATGAGGCCCGCCGGGACTACGGGGTCAAAGTGGTGATCGTCAAGGGCAGCGGCAAGGGCTTCTGCGCCGGACATGTCATCGCCCCCGACGCCTATCCCGAATTCGCGGAATCGAAGGCCAATATGGGCAACAACTTCCAGGGCAGCAAGGAACTCTTCCTCTGGCCCACCCTACGGTTCTGGGAGTTTCCGAAGCCGATGATCTCCCAGGTGCACGGATACGCGATCGGCGGCGGCACATACTGGGCACTGCTGCCCGAGATCACGATCGCATCCGAGGACGCGTACTTCCAGATGCCGTTGGTCCCCGGCCTCGGCTTCCCCGGTGGGGAGACGATGATCGAACCGTGGGTGTTCATGAACTACAAGCGGGCCGCGGAGTACCTCTATACAGCCCAAACCCTGTCCGCCGACGACGCCCTGCGAATGGGTTTGGTGAACCGAGTCGTGGCCCGTGAAAATCTCGAAGATGTGACTGAGGCAGTGGCGGCCAACATCAGCCGCGCACCGCTATCCACCTTGATGGCGACCAAGACGATGCTGGTGCGAGCCTGGGAACAGATGGGCATGCGTCAGCACCTCCAGCTGTCGGCCGACCTCATGTCGGTGCTGGAGAACACCTCTGACGCCCAGGCGCTTCGAGCCGACTTGCAGGCCCGTGGCCGACTTCCCCGGGAGTATGCCGGCGAGGACTAGAGTTCGGCGCCGAGTACGCCCAACGGGTTGTTGAGCTGGCACTCCGCATGGCGGGTGCTGGCCCTGCCTACCGGAGGCGAAAAGTGTTTGGCGGCTATCTGTTCAGCCGGCGCGCGAATATTGACAGCCTCCTGACATGCGGGCGTCGATAACGTGCGCCCGGTGACGAAACGCCGACCGCGTCAACCAAACTTCGTAGCGATCAGCGACAAGCCGACGTTGTCGTGATCGGCGCGGGCCACAACGGCCTTATCTGCGCAAACTATCTTGCCCGCGCTGGCCATCGGGTGGCCGTCGTCGAGAGGGCGCCCGGGCCCGGGGGGATGACGGCGTCCGGCCCGCTCATCCCGGAGGCGCCAAACCACATCATTCACCCCTGCGCGGTGGACCTCACCTTGATGATGCTGACGCCCATAGTCCGCGAACTGGGTCTCGAACGCTGGGGGCTGCGCTTTATCGAACCCGCGCCGTCCTACGCGTACCTGCACCCGGACGGGGCAACACTGACGTTTTGGCGCGACCCCGTGAAGACCGCCGCCATGATCGAGCGGTACTCGCCCCGCGATGCCCGGGCCTACACCCAGTTTGTGCGCGAGCTGACGGGCCTACTCGCGGTCGCAGCGCCGCTGATGCGCGCTGACCCGCTGCGGCCGCAGCCCATGGAAGTGCTGCGTTCCGCTGCGGCGGCAGTCAAGCACCGGTCTGTGCTACGTAGCGTGGCCTCAATCGCGGCCGTAAGTGCAGAGCAGGTCATCGCCGAGCGATTCGAGCACCCGATGGTGATAAACGCGATGTTCAACATCGCCGCCGGATTCGGCACCATCGACACCGATGCGTCGGGGCTTTGCTTCATTCTGCTGGCGCTGGCGCACACCGTAGGGTTCGCGCGGCCGGTCGGTGGTATGCAACGGCTTGTCGATGCGCTGGTTAAAACACTCACCGACGCCGGTGGCGCCGTTTTCTCGGGATGCCCAGTCGACGAGATTCTCATCGAGGGGGACCGTGCCGTCGGTGTGCGGCTCGCCGAGGGCGACGAGATTCGGGCGCGGGCGGTAGTGGCGGCATGCGATCCCCACACCGCCCTACGAGGTCTCCTGCCGGGCGGGGTTTTGGATCAGCAAGCGCGCGCTCGTGTCGATCACATTCCCAGCAACGGCGCGCAGGTTGGGGTCATGAAGGTAGACGTCGCGCTGTCCGGCAGACTCGACATGGCCAGGCACTCCGAGGCCGGTGTCGACTTCCGCGGCGCCGGAATGATGTCGGGGACCGCCGAGGAGGTTCGCGAGAACTTCGCCGCGGCCCGGCGGGGCGAGATTCCCGAGCGGCCCGTCGTGTGGGCGACCGTTACCAGCGCTGCGGACCCGTCGCTGGCGCCTCCCGGCCAGGACGTTCTATACCTTTATCCCCTGATCATGCCCCTGAACCCGCTCGGTGGTTGGGATAACGTGCGCGTGGAAGCCGAAAAGCGGGTCATGGCAGTCACTTCCGAACTGTTCAGCGATATCAATGAACTCGAGATCGGCCGCTGGGTCGAGACTCCGGTCGACATGCAGGCACGCACGGGGGCGCACAACGGATGCATCTTGCACGTTGACTTCGCCGCTTTCCGTGCGGGTCCGCTTCGGCCGGCAATCGGGTTCGGAGGTTACAAGACTCCCGTCGATGGTCTCTTTCTCGGCGCAGCGGGATCTCACCCGGGTGGCGCGGTCTGCGGAATCCCGGGCCGCAATGCCGCACGTCGTGTCGACCGCCATCTGGCACGCACCGAGCGGCGCGCGCTCAAAGCCGGCCAGCGCAACATCATCGGCGAACGTGTGCTCGGCCTGCCGCGCTGAGGCTATCGACATGCTGCCGACAGCCGCTGACTGGCACGGTCGGAGGAAAGTTCGCCGCCGCAATCAACGGCTGAAGGGAAAGTACGTGGGCTGTCCAGTCGTAGCTGGCTTCGATCCCCTGTCGGACGGGTTCGCGCGGGAGAATCCGTACCCTTTGCTACAGCAACTCAGCGACGAGCACCGCGTCTTCTTTTCGCCCGAGATGCAGATGTACTTCGTCACCCGCCATGCCGACATCGTTGAGGTGCTGTCCGCCAGCGACGGCAAGCGGTTCTCGGCCGGCAACGCGTCTGCGCCGGTGTGTCCGATCACCGAGGCGGCGCAGGCCGTGCTGGCCGAGGGCGGCTACCGTCGCCTGCCTGCCCTCACCAACGCCGATCCGCCGCGGCACACCATGATCGCCGCAGGGGTTCGCAAATGCATGTCGGTGCGCCGCCTGAAACTACTCGAACCGATGGTGGGCGCCAAGGGCGAGGAACTCGTTCACGCGATGGTCGCCAAACCCATGGCCGACCTCGTGGCCGACCTCGCGTTTCCGCTGCCCGCATACGCCGGGTTGGGCCTGTTGGGATTTCCTGAGGAGGATTTCGAACAGATCAAGGCGTGGGCGGGTAACCGTGCGCAACTGACCTATGGTCGCCTGACTGCCGACGAACAGGTTCAGGCTGCCAGGGACGTCGTCGACTTTTGGCACTACTGCGACCAATTTGTGGCTCGCCGCGCCGAGGATCTGCGCGACGATTTCACCAGCGACATGATTCGACTGCACCAGGAAGATCCCGACACTCCCGACCTGACGGATCTGGTCAGCATCGTGTACTCGATGGCGCTGGCCGGGCACGAAACCACGACGAACTTCATCGCCAACGGGGTGCTGACGTTGTTGCGCCAACCCGATAGTTGGCAGCGACTCGTCGATGATCCTGCCGCGATCCCGCGCGCGGTCGAAGAACTGCTTCGATACGACCCGCCTGTAACCACATGGCGGCGACAAGCCGTCGTGGACACCACAATTGGAGATGTCGCCATCCCCGCCGGAGCCCAGGTGGCATTGCTGTTTGCTGCGGCCAACCGGGACGGCAGCCAGTTTGCGAACCCCGACGCACTGGACCTGGCGCGGCCCAACGCCACCGAACACCTGACATTCGGCAAGGGTCCGCACTACTGCAAAGGTGCTCCGCTGGCACGCCTCGAGATGAAGGTGTGCCTGGAGGCGCTGACCCAGCACGCGCCGCGCCTGCGGCTGGAGGGCGACGTCAGCGCGGACGATTACCCGCCGAATCTGTCACTGCGCGGGCCCAGGCGTCTGCTCGTGCGCACCGCGTGATCAGCAAGCTCATGTGCAGTGTGAGCCAGTGCGCATCGGTCACCACAGCAATCACGTTGTCCCGCAGTGGAATCCACTGAACAGCGAGCACATTGGCAAAGGAAGGATGACAATGATGGCGGGTGCAAACGGCGGTGTCCTCGAGGGCCTACGAGTGCTGGAACTGGGACAACTCCTTGCCGGCCCCTTCGCCGGTCACCTGGTGGCCGACATGGGCGCCGAAGTGATCAAAATCGAACCGCCTGGGCGCGGCGACCCGATGCGCGAGTGGGGACATCACGACGCAAATGGCCACGGGTTGTGGTGGCCTTCGCTTGCCCGCAACAAGAAGTCCGTCAGCTTGAACCTGGCTCACCCAGAGGGACAACGGCTGCTGGGTGAACTCGTGAAGCGCAGCGACGCGTTGATCGAGAACTTCCGCCCAGGAACGCTGGAAAAGTGGAATCTCGGGCCGGACCAGCTACGTGAGCTCAACCCTCGGCTGGTGGTGGTGCGAGTATCGGGGTACGGCCAGACGGGTCCGTACGCCGACCGCGTCGGTTTCGCCAGTGCGGGAGAGGCGATGGGCGGCCTGCGCTATATCAACGGCTATCCCGATCAGCCACCGCCACGCGCAGGAGTCTCAATGGGGGACATGCTCGCCGGAATGTTCGCCGTGCAAGGGTTGCTGGCGGCTCTCTACCGCCGCGACGGACTGAAGGCAGGCACCGGTCAGGTAGTCGATGCCTCGATCCTCGAGTCATGCGTCGCGATGTTAGAAGGTGCGATCACCGAATACGACAAACTCGGGATCGTTCGACAGCCGAGCGGAACAGGGCTGCGCAACATCGCGCCGTCGAACATATACAAGTCGCTGGACGGCAAGTGGGTCGTGATCGCCGCCAACGCCGATACGCTGTTCGCCAGACTGTGTGCGGCCATGGACAAGCCCGAGCCTCGCCGCTGAAGAACGGTTCGCCACCCATCTGGCGCGCGGCGCGAACGCCGAAGAGCTCGACGACATCATCGCCTGCGTGGGCCGCGGGGTTCGAGGCACAGGAGATCGACAAAGTCCTCACCGCACACGGGGTGGTGACCAGTCCTATCTACAGCGTCGCCGACATCATCGCCGACGAACACATCCAGGCCCGCGACATGGTCATGCGCGTGCAGGATGACCAGATCGGCGAGCTCGCCGTGCCCGGATTCGTGCCCAAATTCAGCGACACTCCCGGCCACGCACCGCTGGACGGGCCCCGGGCAGGTGGGACAGCACAACGGTGCCGTATTGACTTCACTGCTAGGACTGGCCGATCAAGAACTCGCGACGCTGCAGGAGCAGGGGGCGATCTAGTGGCGCCGGTACTGATCTGCGAGGTAGGTCCTCGCGATGGACTGCAGAACGAAGACCGGGTGTTGTCCGTGGCGGCGCGTGTCGAGTTCGTCAACCGGCTATCAGAATGCGGCTTTTCCCGAATCGAGGTGGGCAGCTTTGTCAGCGCCCGGCGGGTCCCGCAAATGGCCGACGCCGAGCAGGTTTTCGACCAAATCGACCGCCGGCCCGGCGTCGAATACAGCGGCCTCGTGCTCAACCTCAAGGGCGCCCAGCGTGCGTTGGCGAGCGGCGTTGACCGACTCAACTGTGTGGTGGTGGCTACCGAGACCTTCAACATGCGAAACCAGGGCAAAGCGGTGGCCGACACGGTCGCCGAATTGGACGAGGTCATCGCCTTGGCCGCGCAGACGTCGGTGCCGGTCACGGTGTCGATTGCCGCCGCCTTCGGCTGTCCGTTCGAAGGACCGGTGGCCCCATCGGCCGTGGCTGCACTTGCCGCCCATTTCGCCGCAGGCGGCGTCGGCGGAGATCACGTTGGCCGACACGATCGGCGTTGGCGTGCCGACCCAGGTGCAGGATCTGTTCGCGCTGGTGTCTGATCAGATCAGCGGCCCCCCGTACCCATCGGTTTCCACTTCCACAACACCCGAAACACCGGTATTGCCAATGCCTTTGCGGCACTGCAGGTGGGGCTAGCGTGCTCGACGCGTCTGTTGGCGGTGCCGGCGGCTGCCCGTTCGCACCGGCCGCGACCGGAAACATTCCCACTGAAGACCTGGTGTACATGCTCGACGGCATGGGAAGGCAGACCGGGGTCGACCTCAACGGCCTTGTGGGGGTGGCACATTGGCTCGCCGGTCAACTGGGGCACGAGCTGCCCGGTATGGTCAGCCGCGCCGGCGCCGACTGGTGCGCCGCGACCTGACGCC
>CAWBXH010000007.1:0-14939 GCA_963792745.1 uncultured Actinomycetota bacterium
AATGAATTCGCTTATAGCGCTGGCAGTTTCATCCGGGTGATCCAGCATCACATAGGTTGAGCTGTCGTCGATGGTGTGCAGCACGGCATGCGGAAACGCATCGGCGAGCCGTTGGGCATGGCTGATCGGAAATAGCTTGTCGGAATCGCCCCAGGCGAGCAGCACCGGCTTCTCCCAGGCATTGATCGCCGTGGTGGCAGCCAGCGTGTAGCGGGGGTTCAGGTCTGCGGTCAGCCGTACCGCCTCTCGCCGGACCTCGGCCGAGCTGGCGAAGCCGCCGAATATTTCGCTGCGGCGAGCCTTGTCAATGCCGTGTCGGGTGACCTGCGATGCGAATTGGTCCAGGCCTGGTTTGGTCGCCAAGAGCCGCAAGACCCCTGCGCCGAGTGTCGTGTTGAATCTGCATAGCCGCGCAAGGGGTGCGAAGCCGGAGGGCGGGAAGTGCTCGAAACTGTCACAGTTGGTGAACACCAGCCGCGCCACCCTGTCGAAGTCGTGCAGGTTGTTGCCCAGCGCTGCCTGCACGATACCGCCGCCGGTGTCATTGGACACCAACGTGACATTGGAAAGATCCAGCACCTCAAGCAGTTTGAGGATTCGTCGGCCGGCCGCCTCCACGCCAATATCCACGCCCGGACCAACAGGCTTGCGTTGCGCGCCGAATGGCCAGGTCGGCACAATGCAGCGGTGCGCTCCGGACAGCCGCGCTGCCACGTCGTCCCATAACGCTCCGGTTACATAGACGCCGTGGACGAAAACCAACGGCGGCCCCGATCCCACGTCGTTGTATTCGATTTCGACGTTGTCGATTACGACGGTGTTAGCCACGGCGGGCCCTCTCATTCGCTGTCTTGGTATGGCGCATAAAGCGATATCTATGTAGCTGATTTAGCAACCTGCTCTACCTTTCTCCATGGCAAGGGGGAGTTGACCGCATGACACCGGAAGGGCAGCCTCGAAGGGTACGAACGCCACGTCGGGCCGATCGCGGCCTAGCCCCGCACGTCGTTCGTTGCCTGTGTTATCCAAACACTCAGTATCGCAGCGCTTTCCAGCGAGCGAGTCGGCCGGCTCACCGGACGCGGGCATCGGCATCCCACTGCGTGACCGATGACGTGAAGTCGCCGCCGAGCTTGGCGAGCATCCACGGTGGCAGGTGTTTGGGCATGGGCAGCGGAACAGATCGAGCCCCTCGGGCTTTGAGTAGCGCCTCGTAGGCGGCGGTGTCACCGCTGAACGGCTGGCCCTCGCCGGCGATGAAGCCGTACAACTCACACCCGTGTGGGCCGGCCTCCCAGGGTCCGAACACGTCGCCCCATTCGAGCATGATGTGTGTTCCGGCGCGCGCCACGATGTCACCGCAGCGGATCTCGCCCGACAGTATGAAATTGCTGTGATCGCCGACGTGGCCATGTCGAGGCGAGATGGCGCCAGGATCCCATTTGTTCCAGAACGCAACGTATCTCGGTGAGAGTTCAATCCACTTTTCCCATATCGATGCCGTACGGCCGTCAGCGAATTCATAGCGCAGCATCTCCTCGGCCGGTACGTCATCGAGGTGTTTGATCGACGGTTCACCCCTCATGATTCCCTCTCACTTCTACTCGGTGCGCGGTCAATCGACCAGGTCGAGCGCGGCGCGCACGATGCTGTCGGTGTCGATGCCATGCCGGCTGAAGACCTGCTCCAGCGAGCCGGACTGCCCGAACTCACTGACCCCCAGCGACCTGCCGGGCACCTTGTTGATCGACGGCAGAAATGCCAACGTGTGTGGGTGTCCGTCGAGAACGGTCACCATGGGGGCAGCACGCTCGGGCGCGAAGACCTGATCGAGGATCCAGGTCGGGGAGTCGCTCCGGCCACAGCGTCCCTGCATTGCCTCGAAAAGCAATCCCGGGCTGGTAACGCAGATTACTTCTGTGGCAACCCCCATGTGTTCCAGTCGGTCTGCGGCCTCTAGACCCTCGGTGACCAGAGAGCCCACGACAGCAATCGTCACCGCCGGATGCGGGCACGGACGCACCGCATAGGCGCCGGCGATCACCTGGCGCCTACGCCGTTCGACCGCGGCCGGATCAGTGAGGAAGCCCGCACAGCTGTTGTTGGACCGGGCGGGTGGACAGCCGAAGATATGCTGAGCGTCCATCGACGCGGCCCAGCCGCGAAAGGCAGTGCAGCAGTATCCACTCGACCTCGACGGCGAATCCCGGTTCGTATGCCGTGCATCCGGGTTGCTCGACACCTATCGACGGCGTCTTGATCGATTGGTGCGCGCCACCCTCGGCCGACAAGGTCACCCCGGCGGGTGTACCGACGAGAATGGACTGGCCTCCGGAGTAGATCCCGAAGGACCACGGCTCCAGCGCACGCTCAACAAAAGGGTCATAGACAACGCCGATAGGAAACAAGGGTTGACCCCAGCGACTCCATGTCGCGCCGAGCTCACCCAACAAGCTGACCAGGTTGGTTTCGGCTATGCCGAGCTCGATGTGCTGACCGGTGGGTCGCTCGCGCCAGTGCATGATGGTCTCACTGTCGTCGTCAAACCAGTTGAGTCGCTCGCTCGGAGACCAGACGCCGACCTTGTTCAGCCAACCGGCAAGATTGGTAGTGGAGGTGACATCGGGGCTGACCGTGACGATTCGGCTTGCGACCTCGGGAGCCTCCCGCGAAAGATCCAGCAGTGTACGGCCGAGCGCGGCCTGGGTGGTGGTGACGGCCAATGGTTTTCGTCCCAGCGCCACCGGAACCGCTGGTGGGGCGAGAGGATCGGTTGCGCTGCGACGCAGGCGCTCCGCGGCTACCCGGCAGATGCCTGCGGCCGGCGAGTCCGAGGCGGGCCTGACCCATGGCCGTGCTGGATCTCTGGCCAACCGCGTCGCCAGCTCGTCGAACTGTTCGGCGGTCAGCAACGACGAATGATTCTGTGGATGCCCCTGAATCGGCAGCCGGTGGCCTTTGATCGTGTAAGCGATGATCGCCGTCGGCCGGGTGTCGTCGATTTGGCTAAACGCTTCCCGTAGTGAGCGCAGATCGTGCCCGCCCAGGTTGGCGAACGTGCGGACCAGTGCATCGTCGTCGAGGTCGGCGATCAAACCCGCAATGGTTCCGGCATGGGGGCCCTCGCCGGGCAACCGTGACCGCAGATCATCGGCAGAACAGCGTAGGAGCCGTTGATATTCGGAGTTCGGCATGTCAAGGATCCGCTGCCGCAGCCATTCACCGCCCGGTTGCTCGAACAGTGCCTCCAAGAGCTTGCCGAACTTCAGCTCGATGACCTGCCACCCATTTGCCGAGAACATCGCTGAGATCCGACCGGCTGCGATGTTGGGCACGATGCGGTCGAGCGACTGACGGTTCATGTCGATGATCCATACGATCTCACCGAGTTCGCTCACCGAAGGATCGAGGATCGCCTCCCACACCGCTCCTTCATCCAATTCCGCGTCACCGACAAGGGAGAATTGCCTGCCCTTTCCGGCGCCGCCGAATACGGTGTCGACGTAGCGACGCGCGATCGCACCCCAAATCGGCGCCGTCGCCCCGATTCCGACCGATCCGGTTGAGTAGTCAACCGGATCGGGGTCCTTGGTTCGACTGGGATAGCTTTGCAGTCCCCCAAGTTCGCGCAGTCGGCTCAGATAGCTCTCATCGAGGGTGCCGAGCAAGTAGTTGATGCTGTGAAGCACCGGTGAGGCATGCGGTTTGACCGACACCCTGTCACCCGCTTGCAGGTGCTCGAAGTACAGCGACGTCATGATGTCGACCATCGATGCGCAGGAAGCCTGGTGGCCTCCTACCTTCATCCCACTGGGATTGGGACGAATCCTGTTGGCATGATGGATGATTGCGGTGGCCAGCCACAGGACATGGTCAGCGATCTCTTCCAGCGCATCGATGTCATCGGTCGGCGGTGAATGCGTGGTCTGTGAGGTCGGCATGCATCGCCCTTCTATGCCAAAAAGTGAGCCAGGTGCAAAGGCGAACACCCATCACGTCTTAGACCAAGTTGTGCTCGTCCAACCATTGGTGCATCTGCTTGGCCACTGTGTCGAACAGGTCGTGTTTGCCCTCGAAGTAGTGCGTCACCCCCGGCAGCTGGTGGTATTCCCAGTCGTCGTGGGTGATGTTGGAGATGAAGTCCTGCACATGCACGGGAGGCACCGCTTCGTCGGCGGTGCCGTGCAGGATGAGGATGGGCACCGACACGCTTCGCAGATTATGGGCGCCTCCGTTCGTGTCAGCCAGGCTCCACTGGCTGAGCCAGGACCGCAGCGAGCTGAAATGTGCCAGCGACGTCGGCATGTAGTTCGAGACGTCCGGACGCCCCCACAAGGTCTTGCCCAGCGGACGGTCACTCGGATCGATCGATCCGTCGAGCGAGCGCAAGTCGGCCGTCGTCCCGTGCACGACGAAGGGCAAGTCGTTGAGTGCTCCATCGAAACGATGATCGACTTCGGCCATCTTGGCTTTCACCCATGCGGTGATCTTTTCGGCGCGACGTCGCTGCCCTGCTCGATAGGCGGTGACGAACTCGTCGGAGTACGGCGGACCGTTCTGCGGGTTGAACATGTCAAGGGCCGGATCGCGATCGAACGGCCGCTCCTCGTCGACGATCGAGGGATCTAGCCACAGGGTCCGGATCATCGCTCGACTGGGATGCGCGTTGAGCAGGATCATAGCGTCGGCAGGCTCCAGTCCCGCCTTGGTGAGGTCTGGTCCGCCGCCGCCCGGGTAACCGGTGATCGTCGGGTTTTCGGCCTGCCCCTGAAACAGGGGGCTGAGTTCGCCGCCGCCGGAGTTGCCGAGCAGCACGACATGGTCGTAGTCACGTCGCAGATGCTTGACCGCCGCGTCGAGGTCGAGCACACAGTTCTCCAGCATCAAGGTGCTGTCATTGCCGACATAGCGAGTACACATGCCGACCGCCGCGACACCGGTCTTGGCGAGCGAATCGAGCAGGTAGTGCCCAAGGAAATTCGACGTGGGGTGATTGATCAGCACTGCAGTACTGCAGCTCTTGCCCGCGGGGCGTACTTCGCGGGCCCATATCCGCCCAGAGAGCCTCGCGACTCCCGAATACACATCGACGTCGCCACTGGTGGCCATCGGGATGCCAAGTAACCGTTCGTTGAGCAAGTCGTCCACGACGCCCAGCATCGACACCGCCGAATGTCGGTGGTGTGTCGAGATGAATGACACGTGCGGGACATCCGGTGACTCTTAGCGTTGCCTTGGCAGCACCGCACTCTTACCCCGAAGAAGCCAGCAATGACTGAGGCGGATTCCCCAAAGTCAAGCCCGTCGGGGGCGGGGAAGCCGTACATCTGGGTGTTCACAGTTAGGAGTGTGAATGAGCAAGGCCATCGGGTTCATCGGTGCAGGGCAACTCGGAGAGCCGATGGTTTCGCGGCTGCTCGCAGCGTCCCATGACGTGCTGTTGTATGCCCGCCGAGGCGATGTGCGCGACCGGCTGGCGTCGCAGGGCGCGGTCATCGCCGATTCGGTCGCCGACCTGGCCCGGCACAGTGACATCCTGATCTCCTGCCTGTTCTCGGACGCGCAACTACGCGAAACTGGATTGGCCTCAGGCGGTTTCATCGCCAACGCGAAACCGGGAGCGGTGTTCGTCTCCCACACGACCGGCAACGTCGTCACCTTGAAAGCGCTAGCGGACAGCTCGGCTTCGTCCCCGGTCGTCCTTGACGCTCCGGTCAGCGGCACCGTCGACGACATCGTCGCGGGCACGCTAACCGTGCTGCTCGGCGGACCGAGCGATGCAGTGCAGATGGTGACGCCCGTGCTGGCCGCCTATGCCGATCCGATCGTGCCGACCGGTGAGCTGGGCAGCGCATTGGCGCTCAAGCTCGTCAACAACTTATTGTTCGCTGCGAACGCGCAGCTTCTGGCGGCCGCAACGCGATTGGGCGACCAACTGGGTGTGAACCCGGAAGCGCTGCTTGCGATGCTGCAGGTGTGCAGTGCCGGCAGCAAAGTTGCGGCTTATGCCCACAGCCTCGGCGGGATGGACCGCTTCGTCGAGCTGACCGGACCGTTCCTGCGCAAGGACATTGCTGCCGCCCTGGAGGCGGCGCAGGAGGCGGGCGCTGACCCGGGCCTGCTAGGCCAAGTGGTGGACTCCGGACCTCTAGCACTGAGATGCGACTGATGCCGGTGACCCCACCGACCCGCTCTTCTGCGGTCTACTGATCTCTGCCGAACGATGTGACCGGGCTGTGGGGCGGATACTTCGTCGCGCCGACGCTCTTCGCGGTCGTCACAGCCGACGTATTCGTCGCCCGCCGCATCGAAACCCGGTTCATGGTGCTCAGGCCGTGTTATTCGGCGCCGACTCGGCGATCGGCGGCTACAAGGTGAGCAGCATGGTAGGCCCGAACGGCATCGAGGCCTTCGAGCAGCATCTGCAGAGGAAAGTCATCGGCTGTCCCATCGGTTGACCGAGACATGGAGTCTAGGCCCTGATCCAGGCCGTGCGATCTCCGAAGGCGGACAACGGGCGCGGCGGGTCGCGCGCGGCAGTGATCACCTCAGATCCCGCAGGCCGCTGCCGACCACAGTGCGGCTTGCAGCCATAGGTTATGACGGATTCCACCGCCTCGGCCTCCCTTTCGCACAGCCTCGATGAATGAGGCCTTGCATAGTGGTGGACGAGCCCCCATAACGGGGGTATATTCCGTCCGTACCGATACTCTGTGTCAGAAATACCGTTGGATCGAAAGATCGAAACAGGGAAGTGGTGTGATCGTGAGCGAAGTCTTTGGACATCGGAGTCCAGGGTTGGAACCCCGATGAGGCGCATCGAAGGCGCGACGGCCCAGCAGCAAGTAGGTGCGGCACCGCAGGGCGGCAACGCGCTGGTAGTCCTCGAGTCCGCAGTGCAATTCAGCGACACCGCCCGCCAGCTCGGCAGTGCCGGTTGGAATCCAATTGTCACCTGCGATGCCGAGCGCGCTCAATGGTTGGCTTCGATCCGAAATTTCGGCCTGATCGTGGTGTGTGGGCACAGTTTGCGGTGGCTATCGCAGGTAGTCACGGAGTTGCGGCCGGTGACCATGGCGCCCGTGCTGGCCTTGTCGCCTGAGCTGGAGCAGCGGCAGGCGACCATGTTGCGCCTGGGTGCCGACATGGTGTTGGCGTCCACCTCGCGATCAGAACTGGTGCAGTCTGCTGCGCAAGCGCTGGTCCGCCATGCCCGAATCAACGAACCAACGCTGCGGTTTCTGGAGGCCGAAGATCTGACGATCGACCTGTGGGCGCGACGCACGTTCGTCGAGGGCCGGGAAGTCGATCTCACCCCGACCGAATTCGACATTCTCCGACTGCTCATGACGCGACCCCAAATCGCGGTCAAGCATGACGAGATCCTGAAGTCGGTATGGAATTGGAAGTACACCCACGAACGGAATGCGCTGCGCTTGCAGATCAATCGATTGCGCAACAAACTCGCTGACGATTGCGGAGAAGTGCGCTTCATCAAATTGGTTCGCGGACTCGGATACATGTTCGACAGGCCGGTAGTGGAGTTCGGTGACGACGGCGGTTCCGCGCGGGCTGGCACCGCGCAGGAGAGCACCACGTTGGTGTTAGCCAGGATGCTACGCAGCCTGAACAAGTCGTTGATCGGTGCGCAAGACCGCCCCCACGCGTGCAGCTTGCTGGTTTCGGCCGTGGTCGCCGCAGGCGTTTGCGACGGCGCCGCTGTCTTCACCAGGGGCGTGGGTGTCGATCAGCTTCGACTTGTAGTTCAACAGGGGATGCCTCCGGAGTGGGAACATGCCGTCGCCGCGGGCATTCCGCTGACCGAATCATTCCTGGCGGCCGACACCGTCAACTCCCGGCAGATACATAGCTACGTTGAAACGTCGCAGGCCGCTAAGCGATACCGTCGTTCGTCGCGTTTGATGCGGGTAGCCGAGTGTCGATTCCACTTGTCGCTACCGCTGATCGACCACAACTCGGCGTGGGGACAGGTTGGCTTCGCCCGCCGCAGCGGCAATGCGTTCACAAGCCAGGAGTCCATCGTGCTGGAATCTGCAGCGGCGGTATTGGGAACCGTATTCAACGGCGTCGACGAGCCGGCGGTCGCCGTCTGTTGATGCATGGGGCCTGTCGCAGCTGCGGTCACGTCAACGATGACATCTTCATGACACGTCACGGCTCCTACCGTCGAGTCATTGCACCCGTACCTACATCGAGAAGGATGCGCGATGACCCAAGTTGATTCTTCCCCACGCAGCGCGGCGCCCTCAGTGTTCAACACCCCGCCTCGCATGCTCAACCATTTCGCCCTTGTGACGCCCGACGCCGCGGCCACCGTGGACTTCTACACACGCGTGTTGAACATGAAGTTCGTCCAAGCGCTTGTGGGCCCCAAAGTTCCGTCGACCGGCGAGCCGATTCCCTACTTCCACATCTTCCTCCGGATGGACGACGGGTCGACCGTGGCGTTCTTCGAAGCGCCGGGCCTGCCTGACCGCCCGGCACTGTCCCATCCCGCATACGACACGTTCGACCACCTGGCGTTGCACGCCGACTCGGTCGCCGAGGTAGATGAGTGGCACCAGCATCTGCTCGCGCTGGGAATCGAGGTTGTCGGTCCAACCCGCCATCCCATCGCCTACAGCATCTACTTCCGTGACCCGATCAACAACCTCCGGCTGGAGATCACCACTCCGCTGACACCGGATTGGAACGACCAAGAAGTCGAAGCTGCGGCTGCGTTGACCGAGTGGATCGCCGCCAAACGTTCGGCTGCTCAACTGGCCGCGGAGAATGGGACCGAGGTCGGCCCCGAGTTGTCGGCGATGATCATCCGGCAGCAGGAGCCGCCGCCTTCCCAAGACAGCTGACGCGGCGATTCCACCGGTTCCGACGTGTGCACACTCTCCGCGTATCACGCGGCTACCGTATTCTGCACGTGATGTCAGAACGTCCGCTGTTGCGTCGCGAGGGATACTGGCCCAGTAATCCAGTCGTGGGTAGCAAGGGCGTCCGCACCCGGCAGCGTGTTCTGTCAGAGGCGCTTCGGCTGTTCGGTGAGCGCGGTTTTTATGGCACGCAGGTGGACGAAATCGCCGATGCCGCCGCAGACATCGCGTGCCACCCTGTACCAATACTTCGGCAGCAAGGAAGAGATCTTCACCGAGCTACTGGAGACATGTGGCGCGGAGCTGATGGGGCTGGCTCGCCGGCTTGGACCGCTCGGGCCCACCGCCCAAGGGTTCGAAACGCTGCACTGGTGGATCGGCGCTTGGGCATGGGTCTATGACCGCTACGCGACGATGTTCGTCGAGGCGGCAAAGGTGGAGGCCTCCGACGCCGACGTTCGGGCGATGGTGGTGCGGTTCATCCGCTCCTATTGTGCGCGCGTGGCGGAACGTTTGGGCGCCAGCGGCATGGAGGGTCCGGAGGCTGATACGGCGGCGTTGGTGCTCACGGGTCTCGTGCACCACTTCAACTACCTGCGTTGTGAGGCACTCGTGCCGCTACCGGGCGCCGAGTACGCCATCGACGGGTTGGCGGTGTGCATGCAGCTGATGTTGTTTCCGCAGACCCCGGCCGCGGTGTTCAGTGAGGTCCACACGGTCCCCACGATTTCACTCCAACCCGTGGTGGAGCTTGAAGCCGAGGCCGCCGCGCCCGGGTCCACGCTGGGACCCCGGGCCAGTGAGACCGTCGGGCGGATTCTGACCGCAGCGGCTCGGTTGTTTGCCGAGCGTGGCTACAACGGCACGGGTATCGATGATTTGGCCGCGGCGGCAGGGGTCGGCCGTGCCACGTTCTACCGCTATTTCGGCGACAAACCCGCTCTTCTGCACACACTGGCCCGCGAGTCCAGCGCGGCCGCCGTCGAACTCGTCGAACGACTCGCGACTGTCGAGCCGACCAGCGGACCCAATATCCAACTGCGAGAATGGCTGTCGGACTTCGTCGTATTCAGCCGCCGCTACATCGGGGTGCTTCGCACCATCGCGCAGGGCGTCGTAGCTGATGAAGAGCTGCTGAAAAGGCACCGTAACGGTATGGCGGTGGCCCATCAGATCGCGCGGTCACTGTTAGGACGGGTGCAGCGACGATATCCCTTGGATGTCGACGTCGCTGCGGCGGTGTTCGTCGCCATGCTCGACCGACTGCCTGAGGCCATGGTGGAGATCGAGCCGGACGTTTCCGACGAGCGGATCACATCGGTCATGCAGGACGTCGTTCAACGCGCGCTGTTCAACGCCGGTTAGCCTCGATCTTTCGTGTGGCCGGTAAGTGGTGGCTCAGTCTTCCCTTGCGATCGCCTATCGCGACAATGACGTCAGATCGCTCCGTTCGGAGCTCGTCAGACGAAGACGACGGGTTCAACTTAACCCTCTGAGGGTGAAATCGGTTCGATGACAGCTAAATTCACGCGCCATTCCGTCAAGAATACTGAAGTCGAGATCGCCCAGAGCTGGTTCCGCAATCGCACTACGCGAGCGGCAGTGTCGTCGGCGACACCCGACACCCGACACCCGACGCCGGAGCGACGGCGGTGTTGGCACGGCCAAGCTGCCCGCCATGCGCCGTCGCCGTGCACCCGATTCGCGTTGCATCTAGCCAACTTTCGGTGCCGTGTGCCGAGGCTTGCACCCGCTAGGACGGCGAATCGCAAGCCGGAACCGGCCTAGCTGCGTATCCCGTAGGGGCGGTCACAGCCTCATCAGCCCACCGTCGGCCATGATCGTCTGACCGGTCACGAAATAGGAGTCATGGCTAGTGAGGAAGAGGATGGTGCCGACGACGTCGTCGGGCTCGCCGATCTTCTTGATGGCCTGCATCGCAGCGACCTGTTCCAGCGCGAACGCAGAAGGCCCCGCCTCCACTCCCGGTGTGCGCGAGAGCGTCGCGCCCACAGCGTTTGCGGTAATGCCATAGGAAGCAAGGTCATTGGCGAGGCCGCGGGTGAACCCGATGACACCCATTTTGCTGGCGAAGTAGGCGGTCATGCCGGGAGGCGTCATGCTGATCGAGTTGGAGGTGAGGTTGACGATGCGCCCCCAGCCAGCTTCCTTCATCAATGGTAGGACGGCTTGAGTCATCAGGAATTGGGAGTCGAGGTTGATGGCGAGAACCTTGCGCCAGGCGTCGTAGGTCATGTCGTCCGTGTGGATGGAGGGATAGACGCCGACGTTGTTGATCAGGATGTCGCAGCGGCCATACCGGTCGCGCACCTCGTGCTCGACTTGCTGGGTCTGCTCTGGGTCGGCGACATCGACGAGCAGGCCGGTGGCCTTCTGGCCGGCTTGCTCGATGAGGGCGAGGGTTTCTGTCGGTTCCGTGATGTCGATGGCGACAACTTGCGCGCCGCGCTCGGCCAGGCCGCGGCAGATGGCCTGTCCGAATCCCTGGGCTGCGCCGGTGACTACTGCGACACGGTCTTTGTGCGATGGGGTCATGGGTATCTCCGTTGATTTGTCTGGGGCCGGATATCGTGGCGCCGCTACGGTCGTCATGCTCGGTTGACGTCGGCTCATCAGATGAGCCGACGATTTTCTCGACGTCGGCGGGCGAATAGCCCAGCTCTGAGAGCACTTGCCGGGTGTGCTCGCCGAGCCTGGGAGCGGGCGTGATCATTTCGGGCGGCGTTTTCGACCAATTGGCGGGCCCGCGAACGCTGAGCAGCGTCCCCTCGGTGGGGTGCTGCGTGTGCTGGAAGAACCCGGTGGCGTTGAGATGTGGGTCGTCGAAGATCGTTTCCAGCGTGTGCAATGGTGTTGCCGGAATATCGGCTTCTTCGAACAGTTTCAGCCATTCCGCCGTCGTCCGTGACGGCATGATCTCGCGAACGAAGGAGTACGTGTCGTGGGCGTAGATGGTCCGTGACCGCAGCGACGCGAACCGCTCGTCCTCGTCGACCAGGTCGGGCCTGCCAACCAGCTTGCCGAACGCCCGCCAATGGTTGTCGGTATAAATGATCGCGCACACATATCCGTCTGCCGTTTCGTACGGGCGACGCTCGGGAGTCAGCGTGCGGGCATAACCCGGGGGGCCCAACGGAGGTTCGAAGGAGCGGCCCCCCATGTGGTCCCCGAGCACGAACTGGGCCATGGACTCGAACATCGGCAGTTCGATGTGTTGGGCCTCACCGGTGCGGAGGCGGTGAAACAGGGCGGTGAGTATCGCCGCAACGGTGTACAACCCGACCGCGCGGTCGTTGAACGCGATGGGAACATACTGCGGCTGTGGCGCACCGGCCTGCATAAGCAGGGAAGGCACGGCCGTGAGTCCCTGAATCAGATCTTCGTATACCGGTCGGCCAGCGTAGGGGCCTCCTTCGCCGAACCCGACCAAGCTGACCGTGATCAGTTGCGGGTTAAGGGATTCCACTTCCTGGGGGGATAATCCCAGCCGCGCCATCGCGGCGGGGCGAACGCTGTAGATGAAGATGTCGGCGGTCTTGAGCAGTGCGCGCATCGCATCAAGGTCGGCGTCGCGCTTGAGGTCGAGCACCACGCTGCGCTTGTTGCGGTTCAGCTGCAGGTATGCCACGCCCATGTCGGGACTCTTGTGCGGAGGCACTTGTCTGGTGGTGTCACCCGCCGCTGACTCCACCTTGATCACGTCGGCTCCGTGGTCGCCAAGCATCTGGGTCGCCGAGGGTCCCATCACCGTCGAGGTCATGTCGATCACGCGGATCCCGCTCAGGGCGCGAGTCATGGCTGTTCCTCTCTGCGTGCGCACTGCAGACGCTCGTCAAGGCTATGGGCGCGGTGATGTCACTTGCGTGTAGACCTGCAGCGATCCCGATGACGGCTGCATCGACATCCAACAGACATCCATTGTTTTCTACATTTGTGCACACCGGTTGCTGTCGGCGGTCACGTTTCGAAGGAGTGGTGATGCACGTCGAGATCGATAGCTCAAAGTGCCAGGGGCACGCGCTGTGTGCCCTGATGTCTGATGACTACTTCACCCTCGACGACATCGGCCACATCGCCTCGACATCGGGTGAGGTGCCCCCAGAAGACGTCGACAGAGCCCGTCAGGGTGCCGAAGCCTGCCCAGAACGCGTCTTCACCCTGTCCTAACCATCGACGACGACACGAGAACACCACGGAGTCAACTGATGACATCAACCGAGAGTTCGCCGCGGCGAGAAGCCGACGAGTTCGACACCGACCTGGACCATCACTCTGCGGAGTTTGCAAAGGATCCGTTTCCGATGCTCTCGGAGTTGCAATCTCGGTGCCCGGTCGCCAAATCCAGCCACTGGGGTGGATTTTGGTTGTTGACCGGCTATGACGAGGTGTTCGAAGCTGTGCACACACCGGAGATCTTCAGCAGCAGGCCCGACGAGCAGGGCGTGCGTGGGGTACCACCGCAGCCCGGCGCGGGCAGTCTTGTGCCCATCGATTACGACCAGCCCGACGTGGGCGTGTACCGCTCGTTCCTGCTGTCGGCGTTATCGCCGGGCTCGGCTCGTGAGATGCAGCCGATGATCCGAGAGATGGCAAATGATTTCATCGATCAGTTCATCGAGCGAGGAACAGCCGACGTGACGCAGGAGTTGTTCACCCCGCTGCCGGCTCAGTTGATTCTGCGCCTCCTGGGGCTTGACGCCTCGCGATGGGCGGAGTGGGTCGTGTGGGTACACGGCTTCGTTCACGACCCGGCCGTGGACCCCGAAGGCGCGGCGACGAAGGTGATGGCGATGTTCGCCGAGATCTACCAAGCAATCGGCGCGGCGAGGGCACAGCCCCAGCCGGGGCTGCTCGGCGAGCTGGTCGTCGCAGAACGCGACGGTCGCGCGCTCAGCGACGACGAACTGGCCAACATGGTGTTCCTCCTGATCCTCGGCGGCATGGACACCACGGCCGGTCTGACCGGAAATTCGTTGCTGCTCATCGATGCGCAGCCCGAGTTGCGCAAGCAGATCCTGGCCGATCCGTCGGTACTGGACCAGGGCACCGAGGAGTTCCTGCGCTATGCAACTCCGGTGTTGTCACTGCCGCGCACGGTGACCGAAGACACCGAGTTTCACGGGCGACAGCTCAAGAAGGGGGAACAGGTCCTCATCATGTGGGCCGCGGCCAACCGCGATCCGAGCCAATTCGAGGATCCTGAGACGATCGACCTGTCCCGCAAAGCGACTCGTCACATGGCATTCGGACTGGGCGTGCACCGGTGTCTGGGATCAAACCTGGCCAGAGTCATGTTCAAGACCATGATCACCGAGCTACTCACGCGGGCACCGGATTTGGCCGTTCGCACAAGTGAGGTGGTTCGCTATGACGATGCCGGTCCGGTGTACGCGGTACGCCATCTTCCGATCACCTTCACCCCTGGACAGCGGTACGACTGCGGAGAACTCGTTAGCCGGTTAAGCGCAACGGCTAACGGAAGGGTCAGCGGAGTAGGAATTTTCGGATTTTGCCGACCGAGGTGCGGGGGAGTTCGTCGACGAAGATGTATTCGCGTGGGCGCTTGAGCGGGCTCAGCCGGTCGGCGCACCATTGGGCTAGTTCGTCGGCGGTCGGGTCGGCGATATTTTCCTGGGTGACCACGTAGGCCACTGGTACTTCGTCGCGGATCGGGTCGGGGCGTCCTACGACGGCGGCCTCGAAGACCGATGGATGCTCGGCGAGCACTGCTTCCACTTCGGGTAGCGACACGTTCTCACCGGCGACTTTGAGCACGTCGTTGCGTCTGCCGGCGAAGTAGTACCGACCTGCCTCACATCGGGCCAGGTCCCCGGTGCGAAACCAGCCGTCCTCGGTGAACGACTGTGCTGTGGTAGCGGGGTCGTCGAGGTACTCACGGAACAACTCCAGTCCCGGTCTGCCCCCTATCAGCAGTTCCCCGACGCCATCGCCGTCCACGTCTGTCAGCGTGACAGCGCACCCGGGTGTGGGCCGACCCATCGAGGCGTCCCCATCAGCGTCCTGGGCCGG
>CAWBXH010000008.1:0-10440 GCA_963792745.1 uncultured Actinomycetota bacterium
TTCCGGCGTTGCGTGTCGCCGGTGCTCCTGGGCCTTGGTCGTGGGGGTGTTGGTGGATGGCTATGCGGTTTGTAGTGCGGTCCAGCCGGTTTCGATGAGGTCACCCCACGGCCAGCCACGTGGTAGGCGTAGGTCGCGGCGGCGTCCGGATCTGACGATGCGCCCGGGCACGGCCAGTAGTCGCAGGCGTAGCCGTTTGGGTTCCCAGCGCCGCGCCGGCTGCCCGGTGAAGGCCAGCACTTGTGTCCAGACCAGCAGGTCGCCGGCCAGCATGGTGATCTCGAGCCAGATCTGGTTTTGGTCGAATCCGTGAAAGGGCAGGTTGGTCAGGCCGGTGTCCTTGAGGTTGCGGATGCGATCCTCGGCGCGGGCGCGCTGACGGTGCCGGACTTCCAGACCCGGGATCGACCAGCCGCGGGTGTTGGTGGCAAGGCAGGTGATAGAGCTGGTTCCGCAATCGCACTACGCGAGCGGCAGTGTCGTCGGCGACACTCGACGTCGGAGCGACGGCGGTGTTGGCACGGCCAAGCTGCCCGCCATCCGCCGTCCCCGCGCACCCGATTCACGTTGCATCTAGCCAGCTTTCGGCCCTGTGTGCCGAGGCTTGCACCCGCTAGGCCGGCGAATCGCAAGCCGGAACCGGCCTAGCTGCGTATCCCGTAGGGGGGCTGTCACAGCCTCATCAGCCCACCGTCGGCCATGATCGTCTGGCCGGTCACGAAATAGGAGTCATGGCTAGTGAGGAAGAGGATGGTGCCGACGACGTCCTCGGGCTCGCCGATCTTCTTGATGGCCTGCATCGCAGCGACCTGTTCCAGCGCGAACGAAGAAGGCCCCGCCTCCACCCCCGGTGTGCGTGAGAGCGTCGCGCCCACAGCGTTTGCGGTAATGCCGTAGGGAGCCAGATCATTGGCGAGGCCGCGGGTGAACCCGATGACGCCCATTTTGCTGGCAAAGTAGGCGGTCATGCCGGGAGGCGTCATGCCGATCGAGTTGGAGGTGAGGTTGACGATGCGCCCCCAGCGACCTTCCTTCATCAATGGTAGGACGGCTTGAGTCATCAGGAATTGGGAGTCGAGGTTGATCGTGAGAACCTTGCGCCAGACGTCGTAGGTCATGTCGTCCGTGTGGATGGAGGGATAGACGCCGACGTTGTTGACCAGGATGTCGCAGCGGCCATACCGGCCGCGCACCTCGTGCTCGACTTGCTGGGTCTGCTCTGGGTCGGTGACATCGACGAGCAGGCCGGTGCCCTTCTGGCCGGCCTGCTCGATGAGGGCAAGAGTTTCTGTCGGTTCCCTGATGTCGATGGCGACAACTTGCGCGCCGCGCTCGGCCAGGCCGCGGCAGATGGCCTGTCCGAATCCCTGAGCTGCGCCGGTGACTACTGCGACACGGTCTTTGTGCGATGGGGTCATGGGTATCTCCGTTGATTTTGTCTGGGGCCGGATATGGTGGCGCCGCTACGCATTGCGTGAACTGTTTGACGATCCTGCGCCTAGGCCGTCTGCGCTCCTAGGCGGCGTGGACTGCGAGCCAGCAGGGAGACGGTACTCGGCATGGTCGACCTGGGCGGCGTCGCCGCGGTACGGCTCACACGCCTGCCCTATCTGCCTAACGGACAACGGAATTTGGAAGCTCGCGTGGAGACTGCCGCTGGTTTTAACGGTCGCCATGCTCGGTTGACGTCGGCTCATCAGATGAGCCGGCGATTTTCTCGACGTCGGCGGGCGAATAGCCCAGCTCTGAGAGCACTTGCCGGGTGTGCTCGCCGAGCCTGGGAGCGGGCGTGATCATGGCGGGTGGCGTTTTCGACCAATTGGCAGGCCCGCGAACGCTCAGCAGGGTCCCCTCGGTTGGGTGCTGCGTGCGCTGGAAGAACCCGGTGGCGTTGAGATGCGGATCGTCGAAGATCGTTTCCAGCGTGTGCAATGGTGTTGCCGGAATATCGGCTTCTTCGAACAGTTTCAGCCATTCCGCCGTCGTCCGTGATGGCATGATCTCGCGAACGAAGGAATAGGTGTCGTGGGCGTAGATGGTCCGTGACCGCAGCGACGCGAACCGCTCGTCCTCGTCGACCAGGTCAGGCCTGCCAACCAGCTTGCCGAACGCCCGCCAATGGTTGTCGGTGTAAATGATCGCGCACACATATCCGTCTGCCGTTTGGTACGGGCGACGCTCGGGAGTCAGCGTGCGGGCATAACCCGGGGGGCCCAACGGAGGTTCGAAGGAGCGGCCCCCCATGTGGTCCCCGAGCACGAACTGGGCCATGGACTCGAACATCGGCAGTTCGATGTGTTGGGCCTCACCGGTGCGGAGGCGGTGAAACAGGGCGGTGAGTATCGCCGCAACGGTGTACAACCCGACCGCGCGGTCGTTGAACGCGATGGGAACATACTGCGGCTGTGGCGAACCGGCCTGCATAAGCAGGGAAGGCACGGCCGTGAGTCCCTGAATCAGATCTTCGTATACCGGTCGGCCAGTGTAGGGACCTCCTTCGCCGAACCCGACCAAGCTGACCGTGATCAGTTGCGGGTTAAGCGTTTCCACCTCCTCGGGGGATAATCCCAGCCGCGCCATCGCGGCGGGGCGAACGCTGTAGATGAAGATGTCGGCTGTCTTGAGGAGCGCGCGCATCGCATCAAGATCGGCGTCGCGCTTGAGGTCGAGCACCACGCTGCGCTTGTTGCGGTTCAGCTGCAGGTATGCCACGCCCATGTCGGGACTCTTGTGCGGAGGCACTTGTCTGGTGGTGTCACCCGCCGCTGACTCCACCTTGATCACGTCGGCGCCGTGGTCGCCGAGCATTTGCGTGGCCGAGGGTCCCATCACGGTCGAGGTCATGTCGATCACGCGGATCCCGCTCAGGGCCCGAGTCATGGCTGTTCCTCTCCGAGCACGCACTAACCGATGATCTTCAAGGCTATGGGCGCGGTGATGTCGCTTGCGTGTAGACCTGCAGCGATCCCAGCCATCCCGATGACGGCTGCATCGACATTCCACAGACATCCTGTGTTTTCTACATTTGGGCAGATCGTCTGTGTGAGCGGTCACTTTTCGAAGGAGTTGTGATGCACATCGAGATCGATAGCTCAAAGTGTCAAGGGCACGCACTGTGTGCCCTGATGTCTGATGACTACTTCACCCTCGACGACATCGGCCACATCGCCTCGACATCGGGTGAGGTGCCACCAGAAGACGTCGACAGAGCGCGACAGGGTGCAGAAGCCTGCCCAGAGCGCGTTTTCACGATCTCTTAACCCGACCAGGACACGAGAAGACTACGGAGTCAACCGATGACATCGACCGAGAGTTCGCCGCGGCGAGAAGCCGACGAGTTCGACACCGACCTGGACCATCATTCTGCGGAGTTTGCGAAGGATCCGTTGCGGGCGCTCTCGGAGTTGCGATCTAGGTGCCCCGTCGCCAAATCCAGCCAGTGGGGTGGATTTTGGCTGTTGACCGGCTATGACGAGGTGTTCGAAGCTCTGCACACACCGGAGATCTTCAGCAGCAGGCCCGACGAGCAGGGCGTGCGTGGGGTACCACCGCAGCCCGGCGCGGGCAGTCTGGTACCCATCGATTACGACGCGCCCGACGTGGGCGTGTACCGCTCATTCCTGCTGTCGGCGTTGTCGCCGGGTTCGGCTCGTGAGATGCAGCCGATGATCCGAGAGATGGCAAATGATTTCATCGATCAGTTCATCGAGCGAGGAACAGCCGACGTGGCGCAGGAGTTGTTCACGCCGCTGCCGGCTCAGTTGATTCTGCGCCTCCTGGGGCTTGACGCCTCGCGATGGGCGGAGTGGGTCACGTGGGTACACGGATTCGTTCACGACCCGGCCGTTGACCCCGAAGGCGCGGCGACGAAGGTAATGGCGATGTTCGCCGAGATCTACCAAGCAATCGGCTCGGCGAGGGCACAGCCCCAGCCGGGACTGCTCGGCGAGCTGGTCGCCGCAGAACGCGACGGTCGCGCCCTCACCGACGACGAACTGGCCAACACGGTGTTCCTACTGATCCTCGGCGGCATGGACACCACGGCCGGTCTGACCGGGAATTCGTTGGTGTTCATCGACGCGCAGCCCGAGTTGCGCAAGCAGATCCTGGCCGATCCATCGGTACTGGACCAGGGCACCGAGGAGTTCCTGCGCTATGCAACGCCGGTGTTGTCACTGCCGCGCACGGTGGCCGAAGACACCGAGTTTCATGGGCGACACCTCAAAAAGGGTGAACAGGTACTCATCATGTGGGCCGCGGCCAACCGTGATCCGAGCCAGTTCGAGGATCCTGAGACGATCGACCTGTCCCGCAAAGCGACTCGTCACATGGCATTCGGACTGGGCGTGCACCGGTGTCTGGGATCAAACCTGGCCAGAGTCATGTTCAAGACCATGATCACCGAGTTACTCACGCGGGCACCGGATTTGGCTGTTCGTAGAAGTGAAGTGGTTCGCTATGACGATGCCAGTCCGGTGTACGCGGTACGCTCTCTTCCGATCACCTTCACCCCTGGACAGCGCAAGTCCGCAGAGAACTCGTTAGCCGGCTAAGCGCAACGGCTAGCGGAAGGGTCAGCGCAGCAGGAACTTTCGGATTTTGCCGACCGATGTGCGGGGGAGTTCGTCGACGAAGATGTAGTCGCGTGGGCGCTTGAGTGGGCTCAGCCGGGCGGCGCACCATTGTGCCAGCTCGTCGGTGGTCGGGCGGGCCACGGCTTCTCGGGCGACCACGTAGGCTACGGGTACTTCGTCGCGGATCGGGTCTGGGCGTCCTACGACGGCCGCCTCGAAGACCGATGGATGCTCGGCGAGCACCGCTTCCACTTCGGGCAGCGACACGTTTTCACCGGCGACCTTCAGCACGTCGTTGCGTCTGCCGGCGAAGTAGTATCGACCTGCCTCACATCGGGCCAGGTCTCCGGTGCGAAACCAGCCGTTTTCAGTGAACGACTGTGCTGTGGTGGCGGGGTCGTCGAGGTACTCACGGAACAACTCCAGTCCCGGTCTGCCTCCCACCAGCAGTTCCCCGACGCCATCGCCGTCGACGTCGCTGAGGGTGACAGCGCATCCGGGTGTGGGCCGACCCATCGAGCCGTCCCCATCAGCGTCCTGGGCCGGTGCGGTCAAGACCGCGGGGATGGTCTCGGTCATGCCGTAGAGCTGCCGCGGTCGGCACCGGAGAAGCGTGCTGAGCGATCGATATTGCTCGCCGGTCACGTTCTGGGCATACCAGACGTGGCGCAACCTGAGGTCGTCGCGACCGAAGGCGCCCCGTGCCAGGATCATGCGCATCGGCGCGGCGAACAGACTGGCATGGGTGGCGGCGTGCTGCGCTGCCTGCGCGGTGAAGCGCGATGCAGAAAATCCGCTCATCAGCGCGACGCTGGCGCCCACCGCGATGGCGGAGGCGAAGGAGTAGTACTGGGCGTTGGCGTGGAAGAGTGGCAAGACCACCAACTGGCGGTCGTCAGGGCCCAAGTCGGCGGCGGCAGCCATGATCTCGCCCGCGAAGGCGTAGTTCGCCTGCGTGATGACCACACCCTTGGGGGTACTTGTCGTGCCCGAGGTGAACATGATTGCGGCGGTGTCCAGCAGTGCGGGATCTTCGAGCGCGGTGGGCGCAGAACCGTCGAACATTTCGAGCGCGACATCGTCCTCATCCAGGCTGAACATCTCGATCTGGACCGACGCCGCCTGGCGGTAGTCCTCGAGGCGGCGCATCGAGGCGACACCGACGGCCGGTTTGGTGCGTTTCAGTTGGTGCACGATCTCCGGAGCCGCGGCATGGGGATCGCAGGGAATCACGAACGACCCGAGGCGTATCGCGGCCAGCCATATCGCCACGAACGCCGGCGAGTTGGTGAGAGCCAGGTGGACGCCGGCTTGCGGGCCGGCCCCGGCCGTGTGCAGTGTTCCCGCGACCCGGTCGACCAGGCGGTCGAAGGCTGCGTAACTCCACTGCGTGACCTGGCCAGACGACGACTCCCACACCAAGAAGGGCCGGTCTGGCCACATCAGCACCGCTCGGGACCAGCTGTGTGCAAACGTCTGCTCAAGCGGCATGCGGGCGGGCTCCCAACGTTTGTGCGTCCCCGTGTTTTGTCGAACGTTATCGAGGCCAGCATTTCGAGACCATGTCCTCGACGCCGTTGCACGGGCTACTGGACGCTCGAGGTACTAACCTGTACGCGGTGTCAGAAACGTCGGACTGGGCTCGATTCCGAGCGACTGGCCGGTCGACAGTTCGAGGAGACGCATCGTGGACTTGCAATACCCGCCCGAGTTGCTGCAGTTTCGGGACGAGGTTCGTACCTGGTTGGGCGAAAACGCACCTCGCGACGAGCGTCCGCGCGAAGCCAAGGCCATCCGCGAATACGATCTGGCCTGGCAGCACACACAGTGGGTCGGCGGCTGGGCCGGAATCGATTGGCCCCAAGAATACGGCGGTCGGGGCCTTACGCTGTTGCAACAGCTCATCTGGCATGAGGAGTACGCCCGCTGCGGGCTGGCAGTGATGGACTCCTGCTTCGTCGGCTTGCGTCATGCCGGTCCGACCCTGATCGCAATGGCCAGCGAAGAGCAGAAGAGTTTCCACCTTCCCAAAATCCTTCGTGGCGAATCACTTTGGTGTCAGGGCTTCTCCGAGCCGGGTGCGGGATCGGACCTGGCGTCGTTGTCCACCCGCGCTACGGTCGACGGTGACGCCTTGATCGTCAACGGCCAGAAGATCTGGACCAGCTTCGCCAATACCGCCGACTATCAGGAGCTGCTGGTACGCACCGGGGAGCCTGACAGCAAACACCGCGGCATCACCTGGGTGATTTGCGATATGCACAGTCCCGGCGTGGAGGCGCGTGAGATCGAGACGATCGATGGTGGGGCAGATTTCTGCGAGGTGTTCTACGACAACGTCCGCATCCCATTGAGCAATCTGGTCGGTGAAATCAACTCGGGATGGGCCGTGGCGATGTCGACGTTGTCGTTCGAACGGGGCACGGCCTTCACTGCCAACCAGATGACCTTGGCGGTCATGGTAGAAGAGCTCATCGCGCTGGCCAGTGGTGGGTTGTGTGGGAACGGATTGTCCGCCGCGATCGAAGACCGCGACATCGCAAGGCGATTGGCCACCGTGCGCGCCGAGGTGGCATCGCTGCGGGCAATGACCTACGCGGGAATCTGTCGCAATCTGCGGGCGGACACACCGGGACCCGAAGGGTCAATGCTCAAGCTGTACTATGCCGATCTGGTCAAGGAAGTCACCCGTCTGGCCTTGGACATTCTTGGACCCGAAATGCTGCAGTACCCGTCAAACACTACGGCGGGGAACTGGACCGGGCGTTACTTGTGGGCGTTCGCCCAGGGGATCGGGGGCGGCACCTCCGAGATCCAGCGCAACATCATCGGAGACCGTGTGCTCGGCCTGCCACGCTGAGGTTATCGACATGCTGCCGACAGCCGCTGACTGACACCCTCGATCACGGAATCCGCCGCGGCACAGCTGAAGGGAACGCACATGGACTGTCCGGTTGTAACCCTTCGATCCTCTGTCGGACGGGTTCGCGCGGGACAATCCATACCCGCTTCTGCAGCAACTGTGCGACGAGCACCGCGTCTTCTTTGCGCGTGAGTTGCAGATGTATTTCGTCACTCGCCATCCCGACGTCGTTGAGGTGCAGTCGGCCAGCGATGGCAAGTGGTTCTCGGCTGCCAATGCGTCTGTGCCGGTGTGTCCGATCACCGAACGGAGAGCGAGGGAAACGTGAAGTGTCTTGTCCTAGGTCCGAGCACCAGACGTTTCCGCGAGAGATAGGTGTGCTGTGCGCTACAACCTGATATTTCCGATGCGGGCCGTCAAACACTGGAACCGATGGTGTGAGGGCGCCAGTATCGGCGATATTGCAAAACTGGTCGAAGAGGCTGGCTTTCACGCATTCTCGATGTCCGAACATCCGTATCCGGACAAGGACTGGCTGGCCAAGGGCGGCCACCATGCGTTCGATCCGTTCGTGTCGCTGAGCTTCGCCGCGGCGGCGACGACCCGGATCCGGTTGATGACATATGTCCTGGTGTCGGGTTACCGCAGCCCGTACCTGGCGGCCAAGGGGGCCGCGAGCCTGGACCTGCTGTCAGGCGGGCGCTTCACGCTGGGCACCGGCGCCGGCTATCTGAAATCCGAATTCGAGGCGCTCGGTGCGGATTTCGGCCGCCGCGGCGCCCTGCTCGACGAGGCGATCGCGGCATGGAAAGCGACCTGGGCCGGCGTCGACCACACCGGCCCGGCGTTTGGAGTAAGCGGTCACATCGCCCTGCCGCCACCAATGACCACCAATGGCCCCCCTATCTGGATCGGCGGCAATGGTGCAGCGGCGCAGCGCCGCGTCGTCGAGGTTGCCGACGGCTGGATGCCGATGGCCGCATCAGGCGAGCTTTCCGCGATCACCGGCATGCACGCCCTCGCCGACGTCGAGACACTCGGTGATTGGATTGCGACGGTGAACAAGCGGCGGGCAGACGCGGGCCGCGAACCTGCCGACGTGGCGTTCGTTCCGTTCGAGGCCGACCTGCTCAAGAGCGGCGACTGCGCCGCGTTCTGTGCGGCCGTCGGGCCCCGGCTGGCGGCCTATGCCGAAGCCGGCGTCACCTGGCTCACCATCGAACCGGCGAGCAGGAGCTTCACCGACTTTCGCACCGACGTCGACGTGCTGGCCTCGCGTCTGATTCACCATTCGAGCGGCTCGTGACGGTAGGCAACGAAACCCGCGATCTTGGCGTCGTGCGCTACGAGCGAGACGGGGCGGTCGCTCGCATCGTGTTGAACTGGCCGGCACGCGCGAACGCGCAGTCCTCGGAAATGGTGCACCAGGTCGACTCCTGCCTCGATGAGGCCCGCCGCGACTACGGGGTCAAAGTGGTGATCGTCAAGGGCAGCGGCAAGGGCTTCTGCGCCGGACATGTCATCGCCCCCGACGCCTATCCCGAATTCGCGGAATCGAAGGCCAATATGGGCAACAACTTCCAGGGCAGCAAGGAGCTCTTCCTCTGGCCCACCCTACGGTTCTGGGAGTTTCCGAAGCCGATGATCTCCCAGGTGCACGGATACGCGATCGGCGGCGGCACGTACTGGGCACTACTGCCCGAGATCACGATCGCATCCGAGGACGCGTACTTCCAGATGCCGTTGGTGCCCGGCCTCGGCTTCCCAGGTGGGGAGACGATGATCGAACCGTGGGTGTTCATGAACTACAAGCGGGCCGCGGAGTACCTCTACACCGCCCAAACCCTGTCCGCCGATGATGCTCTGCGAATGGGTTTGGTGAACCGAGTGGTGGCCCGTGAGAATCTCGAAGATGTGACTGAGGCAGTCGCGGCCAAGATCACCCGCGCACCACTGTCCACCTTGATGGCGACCAAGACGATGCTGGTGCGAGCCTGGGAACAGATGGGCATGCGTCAGCACCTCCAACTGTCGGCCGACCTCATGTCGGTGCTGGAGCACACCTCTGACGCCCAGGCGCTTCGAGCCGACTTGCAGGCCCGTGGCCGACTTCCCCGAGAGCACGCCGGCGAGGACTAGAGTTCGGCGCCCCACAGAAAGCGGGCCGCCGCTGCCCCTACCGCGACGTGGTCGGCGCCGTGAACGCCGACTGGACCTTCGCGATGGCGATGCTGGGCAATGAGCGTGCATTGATCGGCGGCGGATCATCGTCGCCGGGGTCGCGGGTCCGCAGGCGTGGGAAGACAGCTCGCCTGAAACATCCGCGATGTCATGACATCAACGTGACATAACGAATTGGTTAGCTTTCCCGTCGTGAGAACTTTCAGTGAAACCGAACGCCAGCAGTTCCTCGCCGCCCCGCATATCGCGGTGCTGTCGGTCGCCGCTACCGACGGCCGGGCCCCCGCCAGCGCCCCGCTCGGGTACGACTACGAGCCGGGCGGGAACATCCGGATCATGACCGGGAAGGGAACCCGTAAGGCGCGGCTGATGGACCGGGCCGGTGTGGTGACGCTGGTGGTGCAGCGCGAGGAGCCGCCCTATCAGTACGTGGCAGTCGAGGGCACCGTCGTTGAGACCACCTGTCCCGCCCCAGCGGACATGCTAGAAGCCTCCGCCATCCGGTACCTCGGCGAGGAACGTGGACGCGCACACCTCCGCATCATGGAAGGTAGCGCGGAAGCGTGGCGAGAGAACTTGGTGATGTACACCATCCGCCCCGACCGCTGGATCAGCGCCGACTTCACCGGCGACGTGTGAGGTCTCAGCTGATTAGGTTCAGCGTGCCCAAGTCGCGGATCGCCTGACCGCCGCGGCCTATTGAAACACGCCGGGCGCGCAAGCCTCCGTCATCGCCTGAATTCTGTTTCAGCTCTGGGGTATTAGCGGTCCGTAGGCATCGCGCTGTGCCCGGCGCTCGTGGCTGGTTGCCGTTGGCGGGCG
>CAWBXH010000009.1:0-21909 GCA_963792745.1 uncultured Actinomycetota bacterium
TAAACCTCTTTCAATAGGGACGAAGCGTAAGTGACGGTACCTATAGAAGAAGCACCGGCCAACTACGTGCCAGCAGCCGCGGTAATACGTAGGGTGCGAGCGTTGTCCGGAATTACTGGGCGTAAAGAGCTCGTAGGTGGTTTGTCGCGTTGTTCGTGAAAACCGGGGGCTTAACTCTCGGCGTGCGGGCGATACGGGCAGACTTGAGTACTGCAGGGGAGACTGGAATTCCTGGTGTAGCGGTGGAATGCGCAGATATCAGGAGGAACACCGGTGGCGAAGGCGGGTCTCTGGGCAGTAACTGACGCTGAGGAGCGAAAGCGTGGGGAGCGAACAGGATTAGATACCCTGGTAGTCCACGCCGTAAACGGTGGGTACTAGGTGTGGGTTTCCTTCCTTGGGATCCGTGCCGTAGCTAACGCATTAAGTACCCCGCCTGGGGAGTACGGCCGCAAGGCTAAAACTCAAAGAAATTGACGGGGGCCCGCACAAGCGGCGGAGCATGTGGATTAATTCGATGCAACGCGAAGAACCTTACCTGGGTTTGACATGCACAGGACGTGCCTAGAGATAGGTATTCCCTTGTGGTCTGTGTGCAGGTGGTGCATGGCTGTCGTCAGCTCGTGTCGTGAGATGTTGGGTTAAGTCCCGCAACGAGCGCAACCCTTGTCTCATGTTGCCAGCACGTTATGGTGGGGACTCGTGAGAGACTGCCGGGGTCAACTCGGAGGAAGGTGGGGATGACGTCAAGTCATCATGCCCCTTATGTCCAGGGCTTCACACATGCTACAATGGCCGGTACAAAGGGCTGCGATGCCGTGAGGTGGAGCGAATCCTTGGTAAAGCCGGTCTCAGTTCGGATCGGGGTCTGCAACTCGACCCCGTGAAGTCGGAGTCGCTAGTAATCGCAGATCAGCAACGCTGCGGTGAATACGTTCCCGGGCCTTGTACACACCGCCCGTCACGTCATGAAAGTCGGTAACACCCGAAGCCGGTGGCCTAACCCCTTGTGGGAGGGAGCCGTCGAAGGTGGGATCGGCGATTGGGACGAAGTCGTAACAAGGTAGCCGTACCGGAAGGTGCGGCTGGATCACCTCCTTTCTAAGGAGCACCAATTCATTCCCCCGTGCCTCACGTCTGTGAGGGGTTCGCGGTTGGGATATCAGTTCCGGCACCTGTAGTGGGTGTTCGGACGGTGCAACAGCAAGCGTTGGGCTGGTGGGGAAACACTGGCGCGAGGAAATCATCGGACACACTATTGGGCTTTGAGGCAACAGGCCCGCTATCTCTTCGTCCCGTGTGGGAAACCGGGGATAGGACTTGGTTGTCGCCCTGCTTTGGTGGTGGGGTGTGGTGTTTGATTTGTGGATAGTGGTTGCGAGCATCTAAGCAGCATGTGGGCATGCTCTGGTGGGATCCTGTTTTGTGGGGTTTGGCTGGGGTGTGTTTTGTTGTTTGATGTGCAATTTCAGAGTTTGTTAACTCAAATATTTTTGGTTTTTTGTGTTGTAAGTGTTTTAGGGCGCATGGTGGATGCCTTGGCACTGAGAGCCGATGAAGGACGTGGGAGGCTGCGTTATGCCTCGGGGAGCTGTCAACCGAGCGTGGATCCGAGGATGTCCGAATGGGGAAACCCGGCGCGAGTGATGTCGCGTCACCCGGCACTGAATATATAGGTGTTGGGGGGTAACGCGGGGAAGTGAAACATCTCAGTACCCGTAGGAAGAGAAAACAATTGTGATTCCGTGAGTAGTGGCGAGCGAAAGCGGAGGATGGCTAAACCGGATGCATGTGATACCCGGCGGGGGTTGTGTGTTCGGTGTTGTGGGGTCTGTGTTCTCTAGCCCGCCGGCTAGGGCAGCAGTGATAAAGCAGTGTGTTAGGTGAAGTGGCCTGGGATGGTCTGCCGTAGTGGGTGAGAGCCCCGTAACCGAAAACATGCTGCCTGTTGTCGCAGTGTCCCCGAGTAGCAGCGGGCCCGTGGAATCTGCTGTGAATCTGCCGGGACCACCCGGTAAGCCTGAATACTTCTCAGTGACCGATAGCGGATTAGTACCGTGAGGGAATGGTGAAAAGTACCCCGGGAGGGGAGTGAAAGAGTACCTGAAACCGTGTGCCTACAAGCCGTCAGAGCCCTCGATTTATCGTGGGGTGATGGCGTGCCTTTTGAAGAATGAGCCTGCGAGTCAGGGACATGTCGCGAGGTTAACCCGGGTGGGGTAGCCGCAGCGAAAGCGAGTCTGAATAGGGCGTATCCACCGTGAGGTGGTGTAGTGGTGTGTTCTGGACCCGAAGCGGAGTGATCTACCCATGGCCAGGGTGAAGCAGCAGTAAGATGTTGTGGAGGCCCGAACCCACTTAGGTTGAAGACTGAGGGGATGAGTTGTGGGTAGGGGTGAAAGGCCAATCAAACTCCGTGATAGCTGGTTCTCCCCGAAATGCATTTAGGTGCAGCGTTGCGTGTTTCTTACCGGAGGTAGAGCTACTGGATGGCCGATGGGCCCTACTAGGTTACTGACGTCAGCCAAACTCCGAATGCCGGTAAGTCAATAGCGTGGCAGTGAGACGGCGGGGGATAAGCTCCGTGCGTCGAGAGGGAAACAGCCCAGATCGCCGGCTAAGGCCCCTAAGCGTGTGCTAAGTGGAAAAGGATGTGCAGTCGCGAAGACAACCAGGAGGTTGGCTTAGAAGCAGCCACCCTTGAAAGAGTGCGTAATAGCTCACTGGTCAAGTGATTGTGCGCCGATAATGTAGCGGGGCTCAAGCACACCGCCGAAGCCGCGGCATCAACCTTATAGTTGATGGGTAGGGGAGCGTCCTGCATCCGGTGAAGCCGCCGAGTGATCGAGTGGTGGAGGGTGTGGGAGTGAGAATGCAGGCATGAGTAGCGATAAGGCAAGTGAGAACCTTGCCCGCCGAAAGACCAAGGGTTCCTGGGCCAGGCCAGTCCGCCCAGGGTGAGTCGGGACCTAAGGCGAGGCCGACAGGCGTAGTCGATGGACAACGGGTTGATATTCCCGTACCCGTGTGTGTGCGCCCGTGATGAATCAATTCTGCTAACCACCCAAAGGGTGGTTCACCAAACCCTTTCGAGGGGATGGGGACCACCGGCTGCGTGGGACCCGGATTGGTAGTAGTCAAGCGATGGGGTGACGCAGGAAGGTAGCCGTACCAGTCAGTGGTAATACTGGGGTAAACCTGTAGGGAGACATCTAGGCAAATCCGGATGTCACTAAATCCTGAGAGGTGATGCATAGCCGAGTGAGGTGAATTCGGTGATCCTATGCTGCCAAGAAAAGCCTCTAGTGAGTGCACACACGGCCCGTACCCCAAACCAACACAGGTGGTCAGGTAGAGAATACCGAGGCGTACGAGTGAACTATGGTTAAGGAACTCGGCAAAATGCCCCCGTAACTTCGGGAGAAGGGGGACCCCCCACCGTCAAGGCTCTAGCGGCCGGCAGCGGTGAGGGGTGGCACAAACCAGTGAGAAGCGACTGTTTACTAAAAACACAGGTCCGTGCGAAGTCGCAAGACGATGTATACGGACTGACGCCTGCCCGGTGCTGGAAGGTTAAGAGGACCCGTCAACCCTTTCGGGGGTGAAGCGGAGAATTTAAGCCCCAGTAAACGGCGGTGGTAACTATAACCATCCTAAGGTAGCGAAATTCCTTGTCGGGTAAGTTCCGACCTGCACGAATGGCGTAACGACTTCTCAGCTGTCTCAACCATAGACTCGGCGAAATTGCACTACGAGTAAAGATGCTCGTTACGCGCGGCAGGACGAAAAGACCCCGGGACCTTCACTACAACTTGGTATTGGTGCTCGATACGGTTTGTGTAGGATAGGTGGGAGACTACGAAGCGCACACGCCAGTGTGTGTGGAGTCATTGTTGAAATACCACTCTGATCGTATTGGGCCTCTAACCTCGAACCGTCTATCCGGTTCAGGAACAGTGCCTGGTGGGTAGTTTAACTGGGGCGGTTGCCTCCCAAAAAGTAACGGAGGCGCCCAAAGGTTCCCTCAACCTGGACGGCAATCAGGTGTTGAGTGCAAGTGCACAAGGGAGCTTGACTGCGAGACAGACACGTCAAGCAGGGACGAAAGTCGGGACTAGTGATCCGGCACCCCCGAGTGGAAGGGGTGTCGCTCAACGGATAAAAGGTACCCCGGGGATAACAGGCTGATCTTCCCCAAGAGTCCATATCGACGGGATGGTTTGGCACCTCGATGTCGGCTCGTCGCATCCTGGGGCTGGAGCAGGTCCCAAGGGTTGGGCTGTTCGCCCATTAAAGCGGCACGCGAGCTGGGTTTAGAACGTCGTGAGACAGTTCGGTCTCTATCCGCCGCGCGCGTCAGAAGCTTGAGGAAACCTGTCCCTAGTACGAGAGGACCGGGACGGACGAACCTCTGGTCCACCAGTTGTCCCACCAGGGGCACCGCTGGATAGCCACGTTCGGACAGGATAACCGCTGAAAGCATCTAAGCGGGAAACCCCCTCCAAGACCAGGCTTCTCACCCATCAAGTGGGATAAGGCCCCCCGCAGACCACGGGATCGATAGACCAGACCTACAACCGCAGCAATGCGACAGGGAACTGGCACTAACCGGCCGAAAACTTACACACAACCAAAACCCGCAACCACACACACCCACAAACAACCCACACCCCACCACCAAACACACCAACCCCACAACAACAGGGGCCCACAAAAAAATAGAGTTACGGCGAAAATAGCGACAGGGAAACGCCCGGACCCATCCCGAACCCGGAAGCTAAGCCTGCCAGCGCCGATGATACTACCCAACCCGGGTGGAAAAGTAGGACACCGCCGAACACACATATAGAATCACCCCCCACAATTGCGTGGGGGGTGATTCTATATTCGAAATCGACTTGTTTTGGATGTCATTGGAATGAGCCAATTTTCGTCCCGAAACGATCCAGGGTAGAAAGACATACGTGGCGCAGGACAGGCAAGGCGGCAACGACGAGCGGCGTGCCCGCGGCTCCGCCAACAGGAGCGGGCCCCAACACGGGCCACCTCGTCAACGGTCGGCGCCACCTCGGTCATCGGGCCCTAGCCGCGCTCGCCGGTCCCAGCCCGAACACGCAGCGGGGACGTCGCCCGAACAGAACGGACCGACGCTGTCGCCGGACATCGAGGCCCGACAGCTCTCGCCCGAAATCCGTGGTGAGCTAACCACTTTGGACCGCAATACCGCCGACTTCGTCGCGCGCCACCTGGTAGCAGCGGGCGAACTCCTCGACGAGGATCCCGAGGCCGCCCTCGAGCATGCCCGCGCCGCCCGGTCGCGCTCAGGCCGCATCGCGGCCGTCCGCGAGGCCGTCGGTATCGCCGCGTACCGATGCGGAGATTGGGCGCAGGCTCTCGCCGAGCTGCGAGCCGCGCGCCGGCTCGGCAGCAAGTCGCCGCTGCTGCCGCTGATCGCCGACTGCGAGCGCGGCGTCGGGCCGGCCCGAGCGGGCGATCGAATTAGCCCGCAGCCCCGAGGCCGCCCAGCTCACCGGCGACGCCGCCGATGAACTGCGCATCGTCGCTGCCGGCGCCCGATCCGACCTGGGTGAGAATGACCAGGCCCTCGCGATCCTGTCCACGCCGCAACTCGATCCGACACAGACCGGTCCGACCACCGCCCGACTCTTCTACGCCTACGCTGAAACGCTGCTTGCACTCGGGAGAGAGGAAGAGGCCCTGCAGTGGTTCATCAATGCTGCAGCAGCGGACATCGAGGGCGTCACCGATGCCGAAGAGCGAATCACGGAGCTTGGCTGACGTGACAACCCTTGCGCAAGAACACGATTGCCTGCTTCTCGATCTCGACGGCACGGTTTTCCGTGGCCACGAACCCACGCCGGGCGCCGTCGACACGCTCGCAGCGGTGACCGCCCGCACGTTGTACGTCACCAACAACGCCTCGCGCAGCTCCGAAGAGGTTGCCCAGCATCTTCGCGCTATGGGTTTCGCCGCCGCACCCGACGACGTCGTCACCAGTGCACAGAGTGCCGCCCACCTGTTGGCCGACCGGTTACCGGCGGGGGCCGCAGTCCTCATCGTCGGCACCGCATCACTGGCCGCGGAGATCAGGAATGTCGGCCTCAAACCGGTCCGGCAGTGGTCGGACGACCCCGTCGCCGTCGTCCAGGGTCATTCACCCGAGACCGCATGGCCTGACCTGGCCGAGGCCGCCCTGGCTATCAGGGGCAACGCGCTGTGGGTCGCGGCCAACGTCGACCGTACGCTGCCCTCTGAACGGGGACTGTTGCCCGGAAACGGCTCGATGGTCGCGGCGTTGGAGGCGGCCACCGATCGCGAGCCGACGGTCGCAGGAAAACCGAAACCGCTACTGCTGACGGATGCGTTGTCCCGCGGCAACTTTCGTAATCCGCTGGTCGTCGGCGATCGGCTCGACACTGACATCGCGGGTGCCAACGCCGCAGGCCTGCCCAGCCTGTTGGTGCTCAGCGGGGTCAGCACCGCTGCCGAGGCTGTGCGCGCAGTCATCAGCGAGCGGCCCAACTACATCGCGGCCGACCTTCGATCGTTGTATGACCGCGCCGATCTCCTCCGCGTCGGACCGAATCAGGCCTGGCGAATCGAGATCGGCGAGGCCGCCGTGACCGTTCACAACACCGGCAGTGAGCCGCGGGATTCGCTGACGGTGGTGCGCGCGACCGCCAGCGCGGTGTGGAACTCGACCCTCAGCGGCCAGCCGTTCGCGATCGTCGCGGGCGACTACATTGCCCGAAGGGCGCTGGAGCGGTGGTCCCTGCTGACGTCGCCCGATCGACTAGCGTGAACACCGATATGAGTACCGAACCTGACGAGATCCACGCCCGGATCGCGGCGTTGCTGGCCTCGCTGCCCGACGTCGAAGCCGTTGACGCCGCTGACATCGACATCGACAGCCTCGCCGCGCGACTGGAGGAGGCGCACGACCTCTTGGTGTACGCGCTGGAGTCGGTCGAGAAGGGCCCTGCCGCCTCCGAGACCCAGGACGGATGAGCGCACATGGCACGGCGCGCTCGCGTTGACGCCGAGCTCGTTCGGCGCGGGTTGGCGCGCTCGCGGCAACAGGCCGCCGAACTGATCGGAGCAGGCCGGGTGAGCATCGACGGGATGCCCGCGGCCAAGCCCGCGACGGCGATTGCGGTCAGCGCCGCCCTCACCGTCGACAAAGGCGACGCTCGCTCATGGGTGTCGCGCGGCGCACACAAGCTCATCGGCGCGCTGGATGCCTTCGGGATCTCGGTCAACGATGTCCGCTGCCTGGATGCCGGCGCGTCTACCGGCGGGTTCACCGAGGTGCTTCTGGACCGCGGCGCCCGCGAGGTGGTTGCCGTGGACGTCGGATACGGGCAGCTTGCATGGACGCTGCGGTCCGACGAACGGGTGACGGTGCTCGAACGCACCAACGTGCGAACGCTGACACCTGCGGCCATCGGCGGACCCGTCGACCTGGTGGTCGCCGATCTGTCCTTCATATCGCTGTCGACGGTGTTGCCCGCGCTGGTTACGTGCGCGTCGGACGACGCGGATATCGTTCCCATGGTGAAACCACAGTTCGAGGTCGGCAAGGATCGTGTCGGCGCCGGTGGGGTCGTGTCCGACCCGCAGCTGCGCGCGGACGCCGTCCTCGCCGTCGCAACCCGGGCCGCCGAACTGGACTGGCACACCGTCGGTATCACTGCCAGCCCGCTGCCCGGTCCATCGGGCAACGTCGAGTACTTCCTGCATCTGCGTAGTCGCCCCGAACAACCGCTGACAGGAGAACGGCTCGAACAGGCCGTGGCACACGCCGTCGCGGAGGGACCGCAGTGACGACTGAACGCACGGTCCTGTTGGTGGTGCACACCGGACGCGACGAGGCCACCGAAACCGCCCGTCGCGTGCAAAAGATGCTCGGCGACAACGGTATTGGTCTGAGGGTGCTGTCCGCAGAGGCGGTGGACCGCGGGGAGCTGCACCTGGACACCGGACGACATGCGCGCTCTCGGTGTCGACATCGAGGTCGTCGACGCCGACGAACGCGCGGCCGAAGGCTGTGAACTCGTCTTGGCCCTCGGCGGCGACGGAACGTTCCTGCGCGCGGCGGAGCTCGCGCGCAACGTCGAGATCCCGGTGCTTGGCGTCAATCTGGGCCGCATCGGATTCCTCGCCGAAGCCGAGGCCGATTCGATCGACACCGTGCTCGACCACGTGGTCAACCGCGACTACCGCGTCGAGGAACGCATGACGCTCGACGTCGTGGTTCGTGCCGAGGGCCGGATCGCCGGTCGCGGCTGGGCCCTCAACGAAGCGAGCCTGGAGAAAGGCCCACGCCTCGGCGTACTGGGCGCCGTACTCGAGGTCGACGGCCGGCCGGTGTCGTCGTTCGGCTGCGACGGAGTGCTCGTGGCGACCCCGACCGGCTCCACCGCGTGGGCATTCTCCGCAGGCGGCCCCATCGTGTGGCCGGATCTGGACGCAATATTGGTGGTGCCCAACAATGCTCACGCACTGTTCGCACGGCCGATGGTCACCAGCCCCAACGCCGCGATCGCGATCGAGATCGAGGCGGACGGCCATGACGCCCTGGTGTTCTGCGACGGCCGCCGTGAGATGGTGGTGCCCGCCGGTGGCCGACTCGAGGTGACGCGCTGCGGCACCCCGCTGAAATGGGTGCGACTGGACAGCGCCCCGTTCACCGACCGTCTGGTGCGCAAGTTCCGGCTGCCGGTCACGGGATGGCGCGGGCAGTAGTGCTCTCCGAGATCCGCATCGAGTCGCTGGGTGCGATCAGCACGGCGACCGCCGAGTTCGACCGGGGACTGACCGTGCTGACCGGCGAAACCGGAACCGGCAAGACCATGGTGGTGACGGGACTGCACCTGCTCGGCGGTGCGCGCGCGGACGCGACCCGGATACGGTCGGGTGCCGGCCGCGCTGTGGTCGAGGGCCGGTTCAGTACAAGCGAGCTCGGCGACGGAGTCTGCGCCCAGGTCGACGGAATCCTCGACGCGTCGGGAGCCGAGCGCGACGAGGACGGCAGCGTGATCGCCACGCGGTCGGTGAGCCGCGGCGGACCGTCCCGGGCATATCTCGGTGGCCGCAGTGTTCCGGCAAAGTCGTTGAGCACCTTCACCACTGAACTGCTGACCCTGCACGGCCAGAACGACCAGCTTCGTCTGATGCGCGGCGACGAACAACGGGCGGCGCTGGACCGGTTCGCCGACGTCGGCCGACTGCTGCAGAGGTATCGCAGCGCACGTGATTCGTGGCAGGCCGCCAGGCGCGATCTAGCCGACAGAACGCAGCGGGCAAGGGAATTGGCGCAGGAGGCCGACCGGCTGAGGTTCGGCCTCGGGGAGATAGACGCGGTCGATCCGAAGCCCGGCGAGGACGACGCACTCGTCGAGGACATCCGGCGGTTGTCCGAGCTCGACGCGCTGCGGGAGGCCGCACAGACCGCGCGCTTCGCATTGTCAGGTCCTCTCGACGACCCCGGCGACGCCGATGCGGCGTCTGCGGCCCGCGAAGTCGCGCAGGCGAAGTCCGCACTGGAGGCCACCGACGACGCCGCGTTGCGGGCATTGGGGGACCGGCTTACGGAGGCGATGGCCGTCATCGGCGACGTCTCGACCGAACTGGGTGACTACCTGACCGAATTACCCAGCGATGCCAGCACTTTGGAGACAAAGCTGGCGAGGCAGGCAGAGTTGCGGTTGCTGACGCGCAAGTATGCCGCCGACATCGACGCTGTGCTGGCATGGGCCCGTCAGTCGCGTGAACGTCTCGACCAGCTGGATGTCTCGGAGGAGGCACTCGCGGGGCTGGAACATCAGGTCGCCGAGCTGGAATCCGAACTCGTCAGCGCCGCAACCGAACTCAGCAAGGGGCGCACAAAGGCAGCCAAAGGCCTCGCCAAGGCGGTGACGACGGAGCTGTCGGGACTGGCGATGGCTGACGCGGAGTTCACTGTCGGGGTGTCCCCACTGACCGTTCGAGGCGACGACTCCGCACCGATCACGCTTCCGTCGGGTGCGACGGTGCATGCGGGATCCGACGGGGCCGACGCCGTCGAGTTCGGCTTCTCCGCACATCGCGGGACCGACGTGCTGCCGCTGAACAAGAGCGCCTCCGGCGGTGAGCTGTCGCGCGTGATGCTCGCGCTCGAGGTCGTCCTCGCCGCCTCCGCCGAAGGCACCACGATGGTCTTCGACGAGGTCGACGCAGGCGTCGGCGGCCGCGCCGCGGTTCAGATCGGACGGCGGTTGGCGCGGCTGGCGCGCACGCACCAGGTCATCGTCGTCACCCATCTGCCGCAAGTCGCCGCCTACGCCGATATTCACCTCGTGGTCGACAGCGCCGGCCGGAACAATTCCAGCGGCGTCCGGCGACTGGACGACGACGATCGGGTCAACGAGCTGGCCCGCATGCTCGCCGGCCTCGGCGACTCGGACAGCGGGCGGGCGCATGCCCGCGAGCTGCTCAGCGCGGCGCAGGATGACCGCGCACAGGTCTCCTAGCTGTGGCAGATGTGACAGAAGCTAACTTCTGAGGCTGGTGTTACGGCGCGCCTCCACCTTTACTTGAGGGTTCCCCGACAGAATCGCCCCCATGAAGATGTCAGCGCTGCTATCCCGTACTGCCAGCACACGGCCGGGTATCACCGGCACGGCCCGCGTGGATCGCGACATCGATCGGCTGCTGCGGCGCGTCGGCCCCGGAGACATCGTCGTGCTCGACGCGCTGGATCTCGATCGCATCACGGCAGACGCACTGGTCGAAGCCAACATCGCCGCCGTCGTCAACGCGTCTCCGTCGATCTCGGGTCGCTACCCCAACCTGGGGCCCGAAGTACTGGTCAACAACGGCGTCACCCTAATCGACGAGACCGGCCCCGAGGTGTTCAAGCGCATCAAGGACGGTGCCCGCGTGCGGCTCTACGACGGCGGCGTGTACGCCGGCGACCGAAGGCTCGTGCACGGCACCGAGCGGACCGACCACGAGATCCACGAGCTCATGCACGAGGCCAAGAGCGGGCTGGTCGCGCACCTCGAGGCATTCGCGGGCAACACCATCGAATTCATCCGCAGCGAGAGCCCGCTGCTGATCGACGGCATCGGAATCCCCGACATCGATGTCGACCTCAATCGCCGACACGTCGTGATCGTCGCCGAGGAACCCGACGCCGCATACGACCTGAAGGCCCTCAAGCCGTTCATCAAGGAGTACCAGCCGGTGCTCATCGGCGTCGGCAGCGGTGCCGATGTGTTGCGCAAATCCGGCTACCGGCCACAGCTCATCGTCGGCGATCCGGAGCGCATCAGCGCCGACGCATTGCGCTGCGGTGCACAGGTCGTGCTGCCGGCCGACGCCGACGGACACGCAGCCGGACTCGAGCGCATCCAAGACCTCGGAGTCGGGGCGATGACCTTCCCGGCTGCCGGCTCGGCGGCCGACCTTGCGCTGCTGCTCGCCGATCACCACGGTGCCTCGCTGATCGTCACCGCCGGCCACACCGCCAGCATCGAAGAGTTCTTCGACCGGTCCCGCCAGCACAGCAATCCGTCGACCTTTCTGACCCGCCTCAAGGTCGGGGAGAAGCTGGTGGACGCCAAGGCCGTTGCGACGCTGTACCGGAGCCGGATCTCCGGCGGCGCAATCGCCATGCTGGTGCTGGCGATGCTGATCGCCGTCATCGTCGCGCTGTGGGTGTCGCGGGCCGACGGCGCGCTGGTCGATTGGGTCGTCAACTACTGGAACCGTTTCTCTCTGTGGGTTCAGGGCTGGGTTACCTAAGGAGCGTGGCGCGGTGATATCTCTTCGCACACATGCGATTTCGCTGGCCGCAGTCTTCCTCGCCCTCGCCATAGGCGTCGCGCTGGGCTCAGGGCTGCTGTCCAACACCGTCCTGTCCGGTCTGCGTGACGACAAGCAGGAGCTGCAGAACCAGATCAACGGGCTCTCCGACCAGAAGAACGCACTCAACGAGAAGCTGAACGCCGCAGGGGAATTCGATGCGCAGATGTCGCCGCGGATTCTGCGAGACGCCATGGCAGGCAAGTCAGTCCTGGTGTTTCGCACTCCCGATGCGACGGACGACGACGTCAATGCGCTGACCCGCACGGTGGAGCAGGCAGGCGGTGCTGTGACGGGAACGGTGTCGCTGACCGATGAGTTCGTCGACGCCAACTCCGCCGAGAAGCTGCTTTCGGTGGTGAATTCGCCGATCGTGCCCGCCGGCGCGCAGTTGAGCACCAAGTCGATGGACCAGGGCTCGCAGGCCGGCGACCTGCTGGGCATAAGCCTGCTGATCAACCGGAATCCCGCCGTCCCCGCCGTCAACGACCAGCAGCGAGACACCGTGCTGACCGCACTGCGTGACACCGGGTTCATCACGTACGGAAGCGAACGAATCGGCGCGGCCAACACCGCCCTTGTCGTCTCCGGCGGTGGACTGGCCGACGATGCGGGGAACAGGGGCGCCACGGTCGCCCGGTTCGCGGCCGGCCTTGCCCCCCACGGCTCCGGAACCGTCATCGCGGGCAGTGACGGCTCCGCCTCCGGGACCGCGGCGGTGGCGGTAACGAGGTCAGATGCTGCACTGACGAGCGCAGTCAGCACGGTCGACGACATCGACGCCGCGTCCGGCCGGATCACCTCGGTGTTGGCCCTGCAAGACCTGATCAGCGGTGGGCGGCCCGGCCAGTACGGCGTCGGGCAGGGCGCCACCTCGGTAACAATCCCGCAATAGTCGGTCGTCGGCGCGTCAGCGACGCCTTGTCGGGGTCGGTGTTAGGGTGGGGTTCCGTGGGTCGGCAGGCCCCAAGCTAGGAATTTCCCTAGGAAAGTAAGCCCTGCCCGTCGTCACGGAGGTTGCTCTTGCCAGCGCTACGCAAGCACCCGCAAACCGCTACCAAGCACATTTTCGTCAGTGGCGGCGTGGTTTCTTCGCTTGGTAAGGGACTCACGGCGTCGAGCCTCGGACAGTTGCTGACCGCGCGCGGCCTGCAGGTCACCATGCAGAAACTCGACCCGTATCTCAACGTCGATCCGGGCACCATGAACCCGTTCCAGCACGGCGAGGTGTTCGTTACCGAGGACGGCGCCGAGACCGACCTCGACGTCGGTCACTACGAGCGCTTCCTCGACCGCAACCTTTCCGGATCTGCGAATGTGACTACCGGACAAGTGTATTCGACGGTGATCGCCAAGGAGCGCCGCGGCGAATACCTCGGCGACACCGTCCAGGTCATCCCGCACATCACCGACGAGATCAAGAGCCGCATCCTGGCGATGGCAACCCCTGATGCAGACGGCAATCGACCGGACGTGGTGATCACCGAAATCGGCGGCACCGTCGGAGATATCGAATCGTTGCCGTTTCTCGAGGCCGCCCGTCAGGTCCGTCACGAGGTCGGCCGGGACAACTGCTTCTTCCTGCATTGCTCGCTGGTGCCGTTCATGGCGCCGTCGGGCGAGCTCAAGACCAAGCCCACGCAGCACTCGGTCGCGGCGCTGCGCAGCATCGGTATCACGCCCGACGCGCTGATCCTGCGCTGCGACCGGGATGTGCCCGAACCGCTGAAGAACAAGATCGCGTTGATGTGCGACGTCGACATCGACGGTGTGATCTCCACCCCGGATGCGCCGTCGATCTACGACATCCCGAAGGTGCTGCATCGTGAGGAACTCGATGCCTACGTCGTGCGGCGACTGAGCCTGCCGTTCCGCGACGTCGACTGGACGCATTGGAACGACCTGCTGCAGCGGGTCCACGAGCCGCAGGAGACCGTGCGGATCGCTCTGGTAGGCAAGTACATCGACCTCTCCGACGCTTACCTGTCGGTGGCCGAAGCGCTACGTGCGGGAGGCTTCAAGCACCGCGCCAAGGTCGAGATGCGGTGGGTGGCCTCCGACGATTGCGAAACCGACGCCGGCGCGGCGGCGGTGCTCAGCGACGCGCACGCGGTGTTGATCCCGGGCGGCTTCGGCATCCGGGGGATCGAAGGCAAGATCGGCGCGATCCGATACGCGCGCAAGCGCGGCTTGCCGGTGCTCGGCTTGTGCCTGGGCCTGCAGTGCATCGTCATCGAGGCGGCCCGCTCGGTCGGGATCGCCGAGGCGAACTCCGCGGAGTTCGATCCCGACACTCCCGACCCGGTGATCTCGACCATGGCCGACCAACGCGACGCCGTCGCGGGCGAGGCGGACCTCGGCGGGACCATGCGGTTCGGCGCATATCCAGCGGTGCTGGAGCCGAATTCCCTTGTGGCGCAAGCGTACGACGCCACCGAGGTATCCGAGCGGCACCGGCATCGGTATGAGGTGAACAACGCCTACCGCGACCGCATCGCCGAAAGCGGGCTGAGGTTCTCCGGTACGTCGCCCGACGGGCACCTGGTGGAGTTCGTCGAATACGCCCCCGACGTCCACCCATTCCTGGTGGGAACGCAGGCTCATCCGGAGCTCAAGAGCCGGCCCACCCGGCCGCATCCGCTGTTCGCGGCATTCATCGGGGCGGCGCTGGACTACAAGGCCGGCGAGCGGCTTCCGGTCGAGATCCCCGAGCACCGTGCGAACGGATCCGAGCGGCAGGACACCGCGGGGCAGCGAGTCCAAGGTGACTCTCGGGAAAAATCCGAAGTCCGTGGCTGAACACGATTTCGAGACCATCGAATCCGAAACCGTCTACGTCGGAAAGATTTTCGCATTGCGCGCCGACAAGGTGCGGATGCCCGGCGGGAGCACCGCCAGACGTGAGGTCGTCGAGCACTACGGCGCGGTGGCCATCCTGGCGATGGACGACGACGACAACGTCGTCCTGGTGTATCAGTACCGCCACCCGGTGGGCAGGCGGTTGTGGGAGCTTCCTGCGGGCCTCCTCGACCTCGGCGGTGAGCCGCCGCACGTCACCGCCGGGCGCGAACTGAAGGAAGAGGCCGGATTGTCCGCCCAGAACTGGCGTGTGCTGGTCGACCTGGTGAGCGCGCCGGGGTTCAGCGACGAGAGCGTGCGGGTGTACCTCGCCACCGGCGTGTCCGACGTCGGCAGGCCCGACGCCCACGACGAAGAGGCCGATCTCGTGGTCCGGTGGTTCCCCCTCGACGAGGCGGTGCGGATGGTGCTGAGCGGCGAGATCGTCAACGCCATCGCGGTGAGCGGGATTCTCGCCGCGCACGCTAAGCGCGGCGATACCGAGTCGCTGCGGCCCGTCGACGCCGCCTGGGTCGACAGGCCAACCGCCTTCATCCGCAGGAAAGGACTCGGATGACGACATTCCGCGCGGCGCTCGAGGACCAACTGCAGGGCTACCTGGACCACCTGACGATCGAGCGTGGTGTCGCCGCCAACACGCTGAGCTCCTATCGGCGGGATCTGCGCCGGTACGCCGCGCACCTCGGCCTGCGCGGCATCGACGACCTGGGCAAGGTCACCGAGGCCGACGTGAGCGATTTTCTGGCTGCGCTGCGCCGCGGCGATGCGGACACCGGGGCGGTGCCGCTGTCGGCGGTCTCGGCGGCGCGGGCGCTGATCGCGGTCCGTGGCTTGCACCGCTTCGCCGCAGCGGAAGGCCTCACCGAGCTCGACGTGGCCCGTGCCGTCAAGCCGCCGACACCGAGCAGGCGGCTGCCGAAGAGCCTGACCATCGACGAGGTGCTTGCCCTGCTGGAGGGCGCAGGCGGCGACAGCGAGGCGGACGGCCCGCTGACCTTGCGGAACCGGGCCTTGCTCGAAGTGCTGTATTCCACCGGCGCCCGGATCTCCGAAGCGGTCGGCCTCGACGTCGACGACATCGACACCCATGCCCGCTCGGTGCTTTTGCGGGGCAAGGGCGGTAAGCAGCGGTTGGTGCCGATCGGTCGGCCGGCGGTCAGCGCGCTGGACGCCTACTTCGTGCGCGGGCGGCCGGACCTCGCCCGGCGAGGCAAGGGCACGCCGGCGATCTTCCTCAACGCTCGCGGTGGCCGGCTGTCGCGGCAGAGCGCGTGGCAGGTGCTGCAGGACGCGGCCGAGCGGGCAGGCATCACCGCCGCGGTGTCGCCGCACACCCTGCGGCACTCGTTCGCGACGCACCTGCTCGACGGCGGTGCGGACGTCCGTGTGGTGCAGGAGCTGCTCGGCCACGCGTCTGTCACGACGACGCAGATATATACGCTCGTCACCGTGCACGCGTTGAGGGAGGTCTGGGCGGGAGCCCATCCGCGGGCGCGCTGACAGGAGAGGGATGCGCGAACAAACGGTTGCGGTCATCGGTGCCGGACCGGCCGGGATCTCGGTGGCACTCAGCCTGCGCGACCGCGGCCTGCGCCCTCTGCTGATCGACCGCGCGGATGCGGTGGCCTCGTCGTGGCGGACCCGGTACGACATGCTCAAGCTCAACACCGGTAGACCGTTCTCGCATCTGCCAAAGCGCCCGTATCCCAGTGGAACTCCGATGTTTCCCAGCCGCGACGACGTCGTCGCGCACCTCGATCGCCACGCACACGAGGACGGCATCGAGTTACGGCTCGACACTGCCGTGCACCGCATCGACCGCGCGCCTGCAGGCTGGCGGCTGAGCACGTCGACGGGCGACATCGACGCGGCGCAGGTCGTCGTCGCGACCGGCAACCAGAACGCGCCCGTGATTCCCGACCTGCCCGGCGCGAACGGCTTCACCGGCGAGCAGGTGCACTCGTCGGCGTATCGCAACCCGGCGCCGTACGACGGCAAGCGGGTGCTGGTGGTCGGGGCGGGCTCGTCGGGAATGGAGATCGCCTACGACCTAGCCGCCGGCGGAGCCGCCACCGTCTGGCTGTCGGTTCGGACGCCGCCGAACATCTTGTTGAGGTCGCTGCCCCGCGGTCTGCCCGGCGACCTCCTCGCGGTGCCGATGTATCACGCCCCTGCCTGGATCGCAGACGCGCTGAGCAGGCGCGGGCGCATCGCGAACCTGGGCGACCTGAGCGAGTTCGGCCTGCCCCTTCCCGCCGAGGGGCCGTTCACCCGGCTGAACCGGCTGGGCAAGGCGCCATCGGTGGTCGACATGGAGGTCATCGACTCCATCAAGAACCGCTCGATCAGGATCGTTTCCACTGTGGAGCGGTTCGACGGCTCGGAGGCCCGCATCACCGGAGGCGCCCAGCTGGAACTGGACGTGGTGATCTACGCGACCGGGTACAGCACCGGGCTCGAACCGCTGGTCGGTCACCTCGGCCTGGTCGACGACCGGGGTACGCCGGTCGCCGTGGGCGTGAAACCAGCCGCGAAGGGCCTGCGATTTGTCGGCTACACCGCCCGGCCGTCGTTCATCGGGTTCGTCGCCAAGCAGTCCCGCCGGATGGCCAAGCGAATCGCCGAGGAACTGTCAGGCGCCTAGATACTCCGACTCCAACACCAGGTCGGGGACCAGCGTCTGGTATTCGAGATGAGTCTTGTGTTCGACGGTGTTCCACAGCTTGCCCTGCTGCTCGCGCATGTAAGCCCGGTATTTCGGGGCGCCGGGAACGAGGACGTTGTCGGCGACGGCGATCGTTCCCGGGTGCGGCCAGCCGCGGTCCAGGATGCTCTGCAGATCGGACAGGTACGCGCTCTTGTCGTGGTCGATGAACAGCAGATCGACGTTGCCCGCGCCGAAACCGTGTTCGTCGGCGAGCGCGTCAAGCGTCTTGCCGCCGTCCCCGATGGTCCCGACAACGCATGTGATGCGGTCGTCGACGCCGGCGTGCGCCCAAATCCGGCGGGCCACTTCGGCATTGGCCGCCGCGAACTCGACGCTGTAGACCCGCGCCGACGGCGCCGCCCGGGCGATGCGCATGGAGCTGTAACCGCAGTATGTGCCAAGCTCCAGCGCCAGCTTCGTGTCGGCACGGCGGACGGCGGCATCGAGCAGCTCACCCTTCTCATCGCCGACATTCACCAGCATCGACTTCTGGGTCGCGAATCGGTCGATGGTGGCCAGTACGTCGTCGAGGTCGCCGCGCCGCGCGTTGGCTTCGACGTACGCAGCGCAGGCCTCCTCCCTGCCGTCGCCGATCTGGCCGGTGTCGATGAAGCGGCGCAGACCCAATCCCATCCGCCATACCGACGTCCGAAGGAACGGCAGCCGCTGCTTCAAGCTCATGGCTGCCAGCCTAGGCGGCCACCCGAGGCGAATGAGCTACTCGTTGCCCGCGGGTCTGCCTGTTCAGGCCCGGGGTGCCCGTTAAACTTGCCCGGATGTTCGCCATGGCCCCGCATTGCCTGACCACCGACGGTGGGGCATGACCTCGCGAGTGGGAGCCGAGAAATGACTGAGGACGGCAGCGGTGCCGACCCACCCCCACAGGCCGGCCTGACCGGTCGTCCACCTCGGACGATTCCCGACCCGAAGCCGAAGAGCGTGCACGGACCGGCGAAGGTGATCGCGATGTGCAACCAGAAGGGCGGCGTCGGCAAGACCACGTCGACCATCAACCTGGGCGCCAGCCTCGCCGGATACGGCCGCCGGGTGTTGCTGGTGGACCTGGACCCGCAGGGCGCGCTGTCCGCAGGCCTCGGAGTTCCGCACTACGAGCTCGCCCACACGATCCACAACCTGCTGGTCGAGCCACGGGTTTCCATCGACGACGTCATCATTCACACGCGGGTCAAGAACATGGACCTCGTGCCGAGCAACATCGACCTGTCGGCGGCGGAGATCCAGCTGGTCAACGAGGTCGGCCGCGAACAGTCCCTGGCCCGCTCACTGCATCCCGTGCTGGACCGCTACGACTACGTCCTGATCGACTGCCAGCCGTCACTCGGCCTGCTCACGGTGAACGGGCTGGCCTGTTCGGACGGAGTGATCATCCCGACCGAGTGCGAATACTTCTCGCTGCGCGGGCTGGCGTTACTCACCGACACCGTCGACAAGGTTCACGACCGGTTGAACCCCAAGCTGAGCATCAGCGGCATCCTGATCACCCGTTACGACCCGCGCACCGTCAATGCCCGCGAAGTAATGGCCCGCGTCCTCGAGCGGTTCGGTGACCTGGTGTTCGACACCGTGATCACCCGTACCGTGCGCTTCCCCGAAACCAGCGTGGCGGGTGAGCCGATCACCACCTGGGCGCCGAAATCGGGTGGCGCCCAGGCATATCGCTCGTTGGCCCGTGAGGTCATCGACCGGTTCGGTTCGTGAACATCCAGACACAGCCGACGGAGTCGCAGCAGGCAGGCTTCCAGGTTCGGCTGAGTAATTTCGAGGGTCCGTTCGACCTTCTGCTGCAGCTGATCTTCGCCCACCGCCTCGACGTCACCGAGGTCGCATTGCATCAGGTGACCGACGACTTCATCGCCTACACCAAGGCAATCGGGCGACAGCTCGAGCTGGACGAGACGACGGCGTTCCTGGTGATCGCTGCGACCCTGCTCGATCTCAAGGCGGCCCGACTGCTGCCCGCGGGGGAGATCCACGACGAGGAGGACCTTGCGCTGCTGGAGGTCCGCGATCTGCTGTTCGCCCGGCTGCTTCAGTACCGGGCGTTCAAGCACGTCGCGGTCATGTTCGCCGAGCTCGAGGCCGCCGCGTTGCGCAGCTATCCGCGCGCGGTGTCGCTCGAGGACCGCTACGAGGACCTGCTGCCCGAGGTGATGCTCGGCGTGGACGCGGCGCTGTTCGCCGAGATCGCCGCCAGCACGTTCCGGCCTCGGCCGGTGCCCACCGTGGCCACCGAGCACCTGCACGAGCTGATGGTGTCGGTACCCGAGCAGGCCGAGCAGCTGCTGGCAGAACTGGAACGCCGCGGGCCAGGCCAGTGGGCGACGTTCTCGGAGCTGGTCGCCGACTGCCGCGAGTCCATCGTGATCGTGGGCCGGTTCCTGGCGCTGCTCGAACTGTATCGGGCCCGGGCGGTAGCATTCGAGCAATCAGAACCGCTTGGTGTGCTGCAGATTTCGTGGACCGGAGATCGGCCGGCCAGCGACCAGATCGAGGCCACTGAGACGGTGGAAGAGCTAAACGATGACTGACGAATTTTCCAATCCGATGAACGGAAACACGCCCGAACCGGTGAACGGCGATGTACACGAGCCGGTGAACGGCGACATCCCGGCTCTCGATCTGGGCATCGACGTCGCAGAGCCGCCCGAGCTGGAGGACGCCGAGCTCGGTGCGGTGCTCGAGGCACTGCTGCTGGTGGTGGACACCCCGGTGACCGTCGACGCCCTCGCCGCGGCGATCCAACAGCCTGCCTACCGCGTTGCGGCGAAGCTGGCGCTGATGGCCGAGGAGCTCTCCGCGCGCGACAGCGGCATCGATCTCCGGGACGCCGGCGGCGGATGGCGCATGTACACCAGGTCCCAGTACGCGCCCTACGTGGAGCGGCTGCTGCTCGACGGCTCGCGCACGAAGCTGACCCGCGCGGCGCTGGAAACCTTGGCGGTGGTGGCGTATCGCCAGCCGGTAACCCGCGCGCGTGTCAGCGCGGTGCGTGGCGTGAACGTCGACGCGGTGATGCGGACGCTGCTGGCCCGCGGGCTGATCACCGAAGCCGGTACCGACTCTGACACCGGCGCAACGACTTTCGCGACGACCGAATTGTTCCTGGAGCGGCTCGGGTTGTCATCGCTGACAGATCTTCCTGACATCGCGCCGCTGCTGCCCGATGTCGACGTCATCGACGACCTGAGTGAATCGCTGGGCGACGAACCGCGTTTCGTCAAGCTCAGTGCCCCGCATCCCAGCGATCAGAAACCGATGTCCTTCGACGTGGACACAGACTGACATGGCCGATTCGGAGGGCGTGCGACTGCAGAAAGTGTTGTCGCAGGCCGGGATTGCCTCGCGGCGCGTCGCCGAAAAGATGATCGTCGGCGGTCGTGTCGAGGTCGACGGCCGCGTGGTGACCGAACTCGGTACCAGGGTGGACCCCGACATCTCCGTGATCCGGGTCGACGGGGCGCGGGTAATGCTCGACGACACCTTGGTGCATCTCGCGTTGAACAAGCCGCGCGGAATGCACTCGACCATGTCCGACGACCGCGGCAGACCATGCATCGGCGATGTGGTCGAGCACCGAGTCCGCGGCAACAAGAAGCTTTTTCACGTCGGACGCCTCGATGCCGACACCGAAGGTCTGATGCTGTTGACCAACGACGGCGAGTTGGCACACCGCCTGATGCATCCTTCCTACGAGGTGCCGAAGACTTATCTGGCGACGGTAGTGGGGACCGTGCCGCGTGGCCTGGGACGCAAGCTGCGCGAGGGCATTGACCTTGACGACGGCCCTGCGCGCGTCGATGAGTTCGCGGTGGTCGACGCGGTGCCGGGCAAGACGTTGGTGCGGGTGACTCTGCACGAGGGCCGCAAGCGGATAGTCCGAAGGCTGCTGAAGGCGGCCGGCTTTCCGGTTCAGGAGTTGGTGCGCACCGACATCGGGACCGTATCGCTAGGGGATCAGCGCCCGGGCAGCATTCGCCCACTGCGCCGTGACGAGATCGGCGCACTGTACAAGGCGGTGGGTCTGTGACCGCGGTGGTGATCGCGGTCGACGGGCCTGCGGGAACCGGAAAGTCCTCGGTGTCAAGGGGTTTGGCGCGTGCCCTGGAGGCGCGCTACCTCGACACGGGGGCGATGTACCGGATCGTGACACTGGCTGTGCTTCGGGCGGGTGCCGATCTCGGCGACACTCTGGCGATCGAGTCGGCCGCCGCGGGCGTTCCGTTATCCGTCGGCTACAACCCCGATGAGGATCGTGCTTATCTTGACGCAGAAGATGTTTCGGCAGAGATTCGTGGCGATGCGGTGACCAAGGCCGTGTCCGCGGTCTCGGCGGTGCCCGCCGTTCGGGCGCGCTTGGTGGGTCTACAGCGTGAACTGGCTGCGGGCCCGGGCAGCGTGGTTGTCGAGGGGCGTGACATCGGCACGGTCGTGCTGCCCGACGCGGACGTGAAGAT
>CAWBXH010000010.1:0-40813 GCA_963792745.1 uncultured Actinomycetota bacterium
GCTCGCTGCAGGCCCACCTGCGCGGGAAGCAGCACGCTGCTCGCCGCCTCGGGCACCGTCCCGAGCTGGGCGAACGGCAGCCGCAGCCGGGCGTCGTCGGCGACGACGACCACGTCGGCGTGCAGCAGAATGGTGGTACCGAAACCGACCGCCGCGCCGTGAACCCCGGCGAGCAGCGGTTTCGGGAACTCGGTCAGCGCCGGCAGGAGTACGGCGAAGGCGTCGGCGTATTCGTCGGTGTCGGCGGCGGCCAGTGCGTCGAGATCCACTCCGCTGGAGAACGCGCGACCGGCGCCCACCAGCTCCACCACTCGGACCGAATCATCGTCGGCCGCTTCGTTCAGCGCGGCGGCGAGCATCCGGTAGGACGCGGCGGTGAAGGCGTTCAGCCGTGCGGGCCGGTTGAACACGAGCGTCCGGACGCCGTTCTCATCGGAACGGTCCACCTCCGTGGTCCGGCCGGGCCCGTCGGGCGGCGCCGGACCGGGGGAGCTGGTCCCGCCCCGGCGGATCTCCGTCCGTCCCGCCGATGGGTCGTCACGGCCTCCGTCGTGGTGATCTACGGGGCTGTTGGCCATCTTTCGGTATCAACCTCCACAAGTCGCGGTGATGGTTCTGGGCAATGCGGCGGGACCGTCGTGAACGCGGACCAGCCCGTCGGGAGGGTGTGAGTGGTCATCTAGCTCTGGTGCAGACCCGCGAGGAGTGCGCGCAGCGCGGCACCCGCTTCCGCGCGGGCCTTGATCGGCTGATCGGCGTTGGCGATGAAGAGCGCGGCGTCGTTGCACGCCGCGAAGAGGAGATGCGCCAGGGCTTCGCTGGCCGTCGCTGACACGCTGCCGTCCGCGGCGCCTTCACGGAGGAGGCCGCGGATCGCGCCGAGGCCGTATCGGCCCTGGATCTCCTGCCAGCTTTCCCATCCGAGAACGGCCGGACCGTCGATGAGGACGATGCGACGTACGTCAGCCTCAAGTGACGCGTCGAGGAACGATTCCAGGCCGGTCGTGAGGCGCTCCAACCCGGTCGAGCCGCTGAGGGTCGTCCCGCCGCGGACGACCAGATCGCGTTCGATGTCTTCGAAGACGACGTCGAACAATGACCGCTTGTCGGGGAAGTGATGATAGAACGCGCCGCGGGTGCCCACCTCGGCGGCATTAACGACGTCTCTGGTGGTCGTGTCGAAGTAGCCTCGTTCGGTGAAGAGGATTCGTGCGGCGGCGACCACGCGATCGCGGGTCAGCTGTGCCTGCGCCGCCCGCATCCCTGCCACGTCCGTAAATCTATCTCAGGCGGTGAAGCGGGTCGTCGCGCCGCGGATGTCCACGAGACCGGGGAAAGCGTCCAGTCCGATCGCAACGTCCTTCTCGAGGTAAGGGCGCACAGTGTCGAATACCCTGTCCGGATCGTCGCCCTCCTGGTAGACACCGAGGGCGAAGCTCTCGGCACTTCCTCGCCGCAGCGCGGCGAGTGCGTCGTGAACGGAGATCCCGTTCTGCACGGCGAGTCCGATGGCCTCGCGGCCAAGGCTCATGTGAGCGGCGTACAGCAGGTTGTTGACGATCTTCAGTGTCATGCCTGCGCCCGTGGGGCCGAGATGAAAGATGGTGTCGGCGTAGCAGGAGAACACCGGCTCTGCCCGGTGGACGGCGTCCGCGGTGCCGCCAACCATGAGGGTCAGGGTCCCCGCGCGCGCGTCGGCGGGCATTCCGCTGAATCCCGCATCGACGACGTCGATGTCGGGGCGTAGCGATGCCAGTTCGGCGATGAGCGACGGCGGCACCGTGCTGTGGATCGCGAGCACCGCTCCAGCGGGCATGGCCGCGAGTGCGCCGCTGTCGATGACGGCGTCACGCAGCTGCTGTTCGGAGAACACGTTCACACACACGATGTCAGCATCACGAACGGTCTCCGTAGCCGACGCGCACAGCTTTCCCCCCGCCGCTTCCACCTCGGCGTGGCGGTCGAAGGAGCGGGAGTGTCCGGTGACCTCGTGACCCGCGGCAAGAGTCACCAGTGCCATCTGCATGCCGACACGGCCCAATCCGATCCACCCGACGTGCATGTGCGCTCCTCGATGTCTGGGCGCCGGCGGAATGGCGGTTGTGGCGCCACCCCGCCGGCCATCCTCGGCGATGTTCTCGTGACGTGTCAGCTCTTGGTGAGGGCGCCTGCAATGGTGGCGCGGATAGACTTGCCCGACACGTAGCCGAGATAGGTCGCCGCTTGGTATACGAGCTCTTCGAGCTCCGGCACGGTGACGCCGTTGCGCAGCGCGACGGGGACGTGCTCGCGCAGCGCGTCGTGATTGGCCAATCCCATGATCATGCCGAGCGTGACCACGCTGCGGGTACGACGGTCCAGGACCTCGGTCCGTTCCCAGAGGTCGAAGTAGACATTCTCGAGCTCCATGTAGTCGAGCTCGGGAGCGAAGACATCGTCGGCCATCGCCTGTTCGCTGATCTTGAGGAGCGGGGAGTCTGGGTCCATGTCCCGCAGCACGTCGCGGGCGATGGCGCGCTTCTCGCTCCCGGTGCGTTCCTTGCGGGCGACGTCCGCCTCAGGGATCGGCTCGAGCAGATTGTGCGTGGTCAGGGCGGCGATCATGGACTGCATGGCCCACGCGGCACAGGGCGAGCCGACGTAGGGGCGCGCGTGCACGATCACCGCTTCGAGCTCGGCCAGTGTCGCGCCGTTGTAGATCGCCCCGGGGCAGTGGTACTCCAGTTCAAACTGGTTGCCGACGTTGCCAACTCCGATCATGAGGCTGACGTTGAACAGGCTGCGCGTCCGGAGGTCGATCACCTCCGTGCGGTCCCACATGTCGCAGTACGAGTCCTCCATCGCCATCAGCGCGGTGTCCCCGGACCACGAGCCCGGTGGGATGTCGCCACCATGCAGACCGTGCGCGGCGCCTGGCAGCATCCGCTGGATGTTTTTGACCCCGATGGGCCGCTTCTGGCTACCGGTCCGTTCTCGTCGGGCCAATCCCGTGAACGGCGCCTGCTCTGTCGTCATCGTCGACTCCCTATCTGCTCGCGGCAGGTCGTCCCTCGTCAGGTGCACAGGGGGCCGGCTGCGTCCGTCCCCCGTGTGGGTCTTCAGACCGGGTTGGTGCCTTCCTTGAGGAACGTGACTCGCTGGTTCACGCGGAACTCGGTGTAGTCGGCCAGGCCGTAGTGCTGCACCTGGAAGTTGTCCCACACGGCGATGTCGTTCGGCGCCCAGTTGTGAGTGGTGTAGAACTCTGGCATCCGGATCCAGCTGTAGAGGAAGTGCAGGATCGCGTCGCTCTCGTAGCGGTGCACGCCTTCGATGTAGGTCGTGTATGTCTCGTTGACGTACAACGCCTTTTCGCCAGTGATCGGATGGATGCTGACGATCGGCCAGTGCCGCGGTGGATTGTTCTTGACCAGCTCCGAGTACTTCTCGTGGTCCCAGTTCGCCTGCAGGTACCCGGGCTCCTTGTAGCCGCGGCCGTCCCAGTAGTGCACGGCGGTCATACCGTCGACGTACTGCTTCATCGACGGCGACAGGCAGCGGTACGCCTTGGCCGTGTTGGCCCACGAGGTGTTGCCCCCGACCGGCGGGCACTCCTGGATCTGGATGAACGTGCCCAGCGAAGGCTGCTCGAGCGTCGTGTTGTCGCTGTGCCACAGGTTGGTGACCGGTGGTCGCGCACTGTCGGTGGTGATGACGTCGACCTGCGGGCCGAGCTTCTCCACCAGCCGGCTGCCGTAGTCCGGCGTGCCAAAGATGGTGGCGATCTCGAGGTGCTGTTCTCCCGACAGCTTCTGCTGATCGGTGAAGATCACGACCCCGTAGGTGAGCCACGCCTGGCGTAACAGCGCACGCATGTCGTCCGAGAGGTCCGCTGTGAGGTCGACTCCGGAGATCCGGGCGCCGAAGTTGGGCATCAGCTGCGTGACCGTCAGCGGCGCGAACCGCTCGGGAAGGAGGTCGTCGTCGATCTTCTCGATGAAGTTGGTGCTCACGAGTCTCCTCAGGGTTGTCATTGCGGCGGAGCGCCCAGGCGGGATGTCAGCAGGTGATGGCGACGCCGTCTTCGGACCCGCCCGGGCCTCCTCGACGACCCGCCTGCCGGTTGACATGCAGCATGCAGCATGCATGTGAACCAGCATGGCTGTCAAGACGAAGCCGAGTGGACGAGCAGAGAGGCACAGCGAGGTCGGGTGAACCATCTCGGTGGGCCGCCGCGAAAACGCAACTCTTGTCGCCCCGGTCGCAATTACACATACCGGATGTATGCCGACTGCATGCGCTCGAGTATGTTCAGATCTGCATCGAGGAGTCAACGGCGCACCGCGGATCGGTAGGAGCGGCGAACGACCGCCGACCGGCGGATCATCGTGCGGGCCGCGAAACCCCCAGTCCGGCGAGCAGTTGGCTGATTGCGGCGATGCCCTGGTCGCGGGCGGCCATCGGTTCGGGCGAGTTCGCGATCACTAGTGCTGCTTCGTCCACGGCCGCCAACAGGACATGAGCGAGCACGATCAGCGGCTGGGCCGGTAGTGAGCCCTCCAGGACGGCGCGTTCGAGTAGCCCGTGGATGGCTCCGACGCCGTACCGACCTTCCAGTTCACGCCAGGTTTGCCAACCCAATACGGCGGGACCGTCGATCAGTAAAATGCGCTGTACCTCGGGAGTAAGTGAGGCATCAAGGAAACTGAGCAGGCCCGAGCGCAACCGTCCGAGCGCGTCGCCAGTCTCTTCTAGGCCGCCGGCCGCGGCCAGCAGATCCACTTCCACTTGCTCGAAGACCGCCTGGAACAAGGCGCGCTTGTCCTCGAAGTGGTGATAGAGGGCGCCGCGGGTCCCGACGCCAGACGCAGCCACGACCTCTTCGGTTCCGGTGTTGAAGTAGCCCTTCTCCACGAACAGTCTTCGGGCCGCGGTGATCAGCGCCGCGCGGGTGGCTTCGGCCTGGGCCGCGCGAGGGCCCTTCGCGGCGTTCGCCGGCTGTTGACCGTGGGGCACCCGTTCAGTATATTCCGATACAGTCTGTATGTGAGTTACATTCAACCAGTACGTCAAAATCTCCTTGAGAAGAGGCACACCATGACCGATCCCATCCAGATCGTTTCCGACTTTTGCGGCCTGATGGAGCAGCGCGACGCCACGGCCCTCAAGCCGTATCTCACCGGCGATGCGGTCTATCAAAACGTGGGCATGCCGGCGGCCGTGGGTCCCGACGCGATCGCCGAGAACCTCGGTCAGCAGTTCGCGATGTTCCCCGATTCCTACGCCTACGAGATGATCAACATCGCCGCCGCGGGTGACACCGTGCTCACCGAGCGTCTCGACATGATCAAGACCCCGACCGGTGAGGTGATGGGCGTTCCCGTGATGGGGGCCTTCGTGGTCCGCGACGGCAAGATCGCCCGTTGGACCGACTACTGGGACACCGGCCTGCCCATGAAGATGATGACCGGCGAAGACGTGTCCGCCCTGTTGCCCGGCGACTACCTGTCGGTGTGAGGGGCGCGATTTACCGTGACAATGCCGCGGTCCCTGACTGCGGCACGCCCGGCGGCGAACCCCTTGTTGCTCAGGGCCGTTGCGATGCCGTCACCGACCTCGCCGAGCTCTTCCCCACCCAAGTACTGCTCACGCTGTTGCCGGTCGCGACGGTTGGTACGGCCTCGCCTAAGATGTGAGACGTATTGTCAGAAAGTATCAGAGTCCGGCCTGTTGGGTCGAAGTTGTGGATCATGCCGCTGCAGGATCGCATAGCCGATTGTCGATGCGTTCGGGATACTTGCGTGGAGCGGATACGTCTGTCCGCGTGAAACCTGAGCTAGGCAATCAGGTTAGACATATGCCATAGAGGCATCAAATCATCGCGACTTCGGCAGTGTTCGGCGCTGGTCCATGGCAGCCATGCGGCAACCGTCAGCCCATAGACGACTGCACTGTGCGTTCTTTAGTCTGGGAGACGACCCGTCAGAAATTAGACGGAAGCGGGAGCATTCGTCCGCGAGGGAATGCTCGATCGCGTTGGGTGAGAAGCGTCAACCCGAATGGAAGGCAGTTTGATGGGACGAGGACAGGACAAAGTAGTTCTGGTCACCGGGGGCGCCCGTAGCCAGGGCCGCAACCGTGCGGTCAAGTTGGCCGAGGAGGGGAAATGAAGAGGCTTGAAGGAAGAGTGGCGATCGTCACCGGCGGCGCCGGAGGCCTCGGCGCGGCGACGACTGCCAGGTTCGTTTCCGAAGGTGCACGCGTTGTCGTTGCGGATATCGACGAGGCGCGCGCCAACGAGGTCGCGGCCGAGCATGGTGACAAGGCGTTCGCCTTTGCGTTCGACGCGGCCGATAGCGAGTCGGTGCGGACGATGATCGATGGCGTCGCCAGTCGCTTCGAAAAGATAGACATCCTCTACAACAACCTCGCGCTGCTCACCGAGGTGGCTATGACCCAGGACACCACCGTCGTGGACACGCCCTTGGACGTGTGGAACGACCTGATGGCGGTGAATGCAGGAAGCTATTTCGCCGCGTGCAAGTTTGCCATTCCCCACATGCTGGCTAGAGGTGGCGGCGTAATCATCAATACGGCGTCCGGCGCTGCCCTCGCGGGCGAGGCTGTGCGGACCACCTACGGCGTGTCAAAGGCAGCGGTGGTGGCGCTCACCAAATATGTTGCGACGCAATACGGGAAGAAGGGCGTTCGTTGCAACACGATCGCCCCTGGCCTGATCCTGACCGACACGCTAAAACGCAACGCCCCTGAGCTTGTCGGCATCATGGGCCGGCATATTCTGACTCCAAGCCTTGGCGAACCGGAGGACATAGCGGCTCTGGCCGCTTTTCTGGCCTCCGATGAATCCCGCTATATCACTGGTCAACTCATATGCTGCGACGGTGGCCTTCTTGCGCACCATCCCCACGTGGCTGAGATTGAAGATTTGGTCAACGCACAGGTCGGACGCTGATCGGTGCGTTAGCACAACGAGACGTCGGTAGCTCGGCCGAGACTGGGCGGCATGAAGGCCAACGAAGCCAAACGGCGTAAAGCTCGAAGCGGAGAACGCCCGGCTCAAGTAGTTGGTCGCGATCCGTTCTTTCGAGGGTGAACGGAGATGGACATACCCCTGAAATGCTGAGGGGTATAGAAGATGAGAATGCGCCTTACCGGGAGAGCTGCACTGGCGAGCGAGCCGACGCGATGCCCAGCCTGAAGGTCGTCGACCCGACCACGCCGCGGGTGACCGTCGAGCGCCACCAGATGGCGGATCGTCCCTCCACCGTCAACGGCATGGTCGTCGGCTTCCGCGAGTTCTGGGCCAAGTTCGACGTGTTCACGCGGGCATTCGAGGAGCTCGTCTCCGCCAAGTACGACGTGCTCGGCTCGGAGCGGGTCGACGGCACCCACCCACGCTCCGGGGCGGTGCTTGAGCGGTGGCACGAGTTCGGGCGCACCGTCGACTGGGCGATCTCCGGCCTCGGCGGGTGCGGCGGCTGCACACCATGGGCCGTCATGGACGCATGCGAGCTGGAAGCCCGTGGCGTGCCGACGGTCACGCTGATCACGCCGGACCTCGTCGCACTCGGTCGACGCACAGCGGAGGAGCGCGGATGGCCCGACCTGCGCATCGTGACCCTGCCGCAGTACCTCGACGACCTCACCGACGACGATGTCCGCATCCTCGCGGAGGAGAAGTACGAGGAGATCATCGCGGCACTGACCACCCCGATTGGACAGTAGTCCCGTGACGGCGGCGATGAACACGGTCGACCTCGGCGTCGACGGCAACGACTTCGACGCTGTCTGGGAGGCGCTCCTCGAGAAGGGCTGGTCCGACGGACTGCCGGTCGTGCCGCCGACGCCAGAACGTGTCGAGGCCATGCTCGGTGGGCGCGATCCGAGCCAGGTGCATGTGACGCTGGGAGGTGACGTGCCCGGCGCGATGTACAGCTTCGGAAACGTCGGCACTCCCGCGAACAACGGCCAGATCGCCGCCAACGCAGTGATGGCCGGTTGCCGGCCGGAGTACTTTCCCGCCGTTCTCGCCTCGCTGCAGGCGATCACGGCGTCGGGCAACGGGGCCGCCTTCCTCGCAAGCTCGGCACCGCTGCTCGTGTTCAACGGTCCCGTCCGCCACGAGCTGGGCATCAGCTCGAGTCATGAGATGTTGAGCATGGTGCACCGCGCCAATGCCACGATCGGCCGGGCGGTACGTCTGGTGCTGCGCAACGTCGGCGGCGCCACCCCTGACCGCCTGTTCGACGTGCAGTTCGGGATGCCGGGGCGCACGGCGATGGTGATGGGCGAGCACGAGGAAGAGAGCCCGTGGGCGCCGTTCGCCGGAGGCGGTAGCGCTGTCACCGTATTTGCGGCCTGTGGCACCATGCCGGTCAACTACCACCAGGTACCGCAGCGAGTCGAGGAGCTGTTGTTGATCCTCAGCAAGTGCCTGGACTACGTCCGCGGTAACCGGCTGGGTCCGTGGCCGGACACGAGCGCGCTGTTCGTGCTCTCGCCGAAGCACGCGCGGGCCTTCTCCGCGCAAGGGTGGACGAAGGCGCGCGTGGAAGACGAGCTGACCGCGGTCATGAACGACCACTACGATATCGAGCTGCCGTCGATCGCAGAGAAGCTCGAGCTCATCAACCGCGGCCGCGACCCGCACGAGCCGCCGATGACGATCCCCATGCCCGAAGACCGCGTGCACATCCTGGTGGCCGGAGGCGTCGCGGGATGGCACTCACTGATGGTCCCGACGCGCGCGTTCACGGCGCCCCAAACGGTTCCCATCGTTTGATCACACCGATCGCCACCCGTCACGCGATGTCTCGGCTGGAACACCCCGCACCACTGATTCCGCTGCCTGAGGGCGCGTGTCGGGACTGACCCCGAACGACCTGCCGGGCACCCTGTTGATCGACGGCAGAAATGCCAACGTATGCGGTGTCGCGATTCGGGTTGCTTCAATTTCAGACACGCCACACCGGCGGGATGCTCACCGGACTCACGGTCGACCGGGCGACTTCGGAAAGACGTCGGATGCCGGAGAACTCGTTGGCGGGGCCCCTCACATAACGCAGGCTTAGCGACTCACCGTGGCGCAGGACCCGGCGTGGGTCGATGACATGGCGAGGTAATACGCACTGTCAGATTTGAGCGCTGGACGGCCCCGGCAGATTGCGCTTGGCCGTGCCGGGATAGCCGAAGAACTTTTCGAAGTTGGCATCGTTGATCGGCTGAGCGCTGTTGCGTCCCGCCGCCGCGCGTAGCGCATCGAGACGCGCAACGGCCTTCTGGAGTTCGCTCGCCGAGCACTCCTGCTCCTCGAGTCGCTTGACCAATGCCACGGCCTCGTCGATCTCGAGTCGTAGTCGTTCGCCCGCTTCGCCGAAAGTCAATAAATCGTGGTCGTCTTCATCCATCTTTTCGCGCGGGGTGCTGGTGGGGATGTCCTTGGCGGTCATGTGATGCCTTTCAGCCCGTAGACGACTGTAATGTGTGTCATATAGTGTGTGAGACGGCCCGTCAGAAAACAAGACGGAAGTTGAAACTTCGCAGTTAGCCGAACACAAAGGAGCATCATGCCGCTTCTGGATGAGCACCAGATCGTATCCGTAGATGACCACTTGGTAGAACACCCACGCGTGTGGCACGACCGGTTACCGGCCGCGATGCGCGAGGCTGGCCCGCGCATCGTCGAGATGGACGGCAAGCACATTTGGAACTACGACGGCGACATGTTCCCGACCATCGGGCTCAACGCCGTCGCAGGCAAGCCACCCGAGGAGTGGGGCATGGACCCCGTCCGCTACGAGGACATGATCCCCGGCTGTTATGACCCGACTGCCCGGGTCGCCGACATGGACCTCGATGGGGTGCAGGCGGCGCTGTGTTTCCCGTCTTTCCCCGGCTTCGGCGGTGGCACTTTCCAGCGGGCCAAGGACAAGGACCTGGCGCTGCTGTGCCTTAAAGCATGGAACGACTTCTCCATTGACGAGTGGTGTGCCACCGCACCCGATCGGTTCATCCCGTTGGCGATTCTGCCGACGTGGGACATCGACGCGGCCGTCGAGGAGGCCAAACGGGTGGCGGACAAAGGTGCGCGGACCATCTCCTTCCCGGATAGCCCTGTTCCACTGGGGCTGCCGTCGTTTCACTCTGATCACTGGGATCCGTTGTGGCACGTCTGTTCGGACGCGAACATCCCGGTGTCGCTGCACTTCGGGTCAGGATCCTACGTCCCAGGTTTTTCGTTTTCGATGACCAAGGCGATTCCGGGTCAGATGGTCACGCCTGACGCACCGTTCGCGGTGGCGACCGCACTGTTCTCCACCAATCTGATGTGGACCACGGTGGACTTGCTGTTCTCCGGCAAGCTGCAACAGTTCCCGAACCTTCAGTTCTCGTTGGCCGAAGGCGGTATTGGCTGGGTGCCCTACATCCTGGAGCGCACCGATTACGTATGGGAGCGGCACCGCTACTACCAGGCGATCGACTTCGACACCCGGCCGTCGGACCTGTTCCACAAGCACTTCTGGGGCTGCTTCATCGACGATGAGCATGGGCTGAAGAACCGGCACGAGGTCGGAATCGACCGAATAATGCTCGAAATCGACTTTCCACACAGCGACTCGAACTGGCCGAACTCGCGTAAGCGTGCCGCCGAGATGCTCGCTGATGTACCCGACGAGGAGTGCGCGCTGATGGTCGAGGAGAACGCTCGCCGGATGCTGAGCTTCCCGCGGACGTAGGGCGCGGACCGGCGGCCAGCCGGCGTCTAGCGCTACGCGGCTCCCTCGGCGCGAAAGTCCCTGCATCGCAGTGCGTCGAGGGAGTGTTCGAGTGTTGCGTCCAGCTTCACTCCTACCCGGCGCCCGTATCGAGCAAAGCAGCATCGCACGCGGACACATTGCATCAACCACGAATGGAAGGCAGATCGATGGGACGAGTTCAGGACAAAGTGGTCTTGGTTACCGGCGGCGCCCGCGGTCAGGGCCGCAGCCACGCGGTCAAGTTGGCCGAGGAGGGTGCGGATGTCATCCTGTTCGACATCTGTCACGACATCGAGATGAACGAATATCCGCTGGCGACGTCGCGCGATCTTGAAGAGGCCGGTCTGGAGGTGGAGAAGACCGGGCGAAAGGCCTACACCGCGGAGGTTGATGTTCGGGATCGCGGCGCGCTGGCCCGTGAACTCGCAAGTGCCATAGCAGAATTCGGCAAACTGGACGTAGTGGTCGCGAATGCGGGCATCTGTCCACTCGGCGCGCACCTCCCGGTTCAGGCCTTCGCCGACGCGTTCGACGTCGACTTCATCGGCGTCGTCAACACCGTGCACGCCGCGTTGCCCTACCTGAAATCCGGCGCGTCGATTATCACCACCGGGTCGGTCGCCGGGCTCATCGCAGAGTCTCAGCCCCCAGGGGCGGCCGGCCCCACAGGACCAGGCGGAGCCGGTTACAGCTACGCCAAACAGCTGGTGGATTCCTACACTCGTCAACTCGCCGGCCAACTGGCCCCACAGTCGATTCGCGCCAACGTCATTCACCCCACGAACGTCAACACCGCGATGCTGAACAGCGAGCCCATGTACCGGCAGTTCCGCCCGGACCTTCAGGCCCCCACACGCGAGGATGCACTGCCGGCATTCCCCGCCATGCAGGCGATGCCCACGCCATACGTCGAACCATCGGACATCTCGAATGCCGTGTGTTTCCTGGCCTCCGACGAGTCCCGCTTCGTGACCGGCGTGCAGCTCAAGGTCGACGCCGGGGCAATGCTGAAGTTCTGAGTGAAGGGGGCGAGGCCCTGGCCCCGAGGAGAATGGAGTACTAACAATGCCTTTGGCGATAACCGAGGACCACCGCGCGCTCGCCGACGTCGCGAAGGCGATGGTCGCCGGACGTTCCGGCACGGCGGGTGCACGCCGCATCCTGCTCGAGCCAAAGACGCAGGGCCGCTGGTGGCTAGACGACGGCTTGTGGAAGGAGATCGTCTCCACAGGATGGCTCGGCCTGCACGTCGACGCGCAGTTCGGTGGCGAGGGCTACGGACTGCCCGAGTTGACGATCGTGCTCGAGCAGCTGGGCCGCGCCGCCATCGGCGGCCCGTTTCTGCCGACTGTCGCCGCGTCGGCGGTGATCGCCGAGGCCGGTACAGACGAGCAGCGTCGGCGATGGCTGCCAGGGCTGACGTCCGGTGACATCGTGGCTGGCATCGGCACGACCAGCGATGCCACTCGGTCGGAGTCGGTCGTAACTGCGAATGCCGTTGCCGCTCTGGCTGAATCGGCCGCCGATATCTTCTTGATACCCGTCGGTGACGATCTGGTGCTGGTCGAGTCGGGCGCCGGCATCGTGACGCGAAGCATCGAGACCGCCGACCAGGTGATGCGCCCGATCACGGTGCTGGGCTTGTCGTCGGCCCCCTTCGCCGACGTCTTTCCCGGAGCCGCTCCCATCGCGGCCCGGCTCGTCCGGCTACTTGCGGCCGCCGAGGCAGTGGGTGGTCTCGCCGCCTGCACGGAGATGGCGACGGCCTATGCGGCCACCCGCGAACAGTTCGGACGTCCGATCGGCTCCTTTCAGGCCGTCAAGCACCATTGCGCGAACATGCTGCTCGACACCGAACTGTCGGTTGCCGTCACCTGGGATGCTGCGCGCGCCAACGGTTCCGAGGCCGAATTGGCCGCGACGATGGCCGCGGGGCAGGTGCTGCCCGCCTATCAGCGGGTCGCGCTGCAGAACGTGCAGGTGCACGGCGGCATCGGCTACACGTGGGAACACGACGCCCACCTGTATGTCCGGCGGGCAACGGTGCTGCTCACGTTCGCGGGCGGGCAGGACACGCTGCGCGAGAAAGTAGCTGACCAGCAGAAGGGCGGCCAACGTCGACGCCATTCAGTCGATCTGCCACCAGAGGCCGAGCAGTATCGCAGGGCTGCTGAGGAATTTCGGGCGGAGCTGATGCGCACCGACGCAGCCGGACAACAGAAACTCTGGGCTCACAGCGGATATCTCCAGCCGCATTGGCCGAAGCCCTATGGCAGAGCGGCGGACTCCGCCGGACAGTTGATCATCGAGGAAGTGCTCGACGGACTCGAGAGGCCCAGTATCGGACTGGGGATGTGGGTGTTGCCCACGCTGCTGCAGCACGGCAGCGACGAGCAGATCGAGCGATTGATGTGGCCCAGTCTGGAGGGCGACCTGCGGTGGTGCCAGCTCTTCAGTGAGCCGGGCGCGGGTTCGGATGCGGCGGCGGTGTCCACCAGGGCCAAGAAGGTCGACGGCGGCTGGTCAGTTACCGGACAGAAGTTGTGGACGAGCGAAGCCATGAACTGCCAGCGGGGCCTGGCCACCGTGCGCACCGATCCGAACGCGCCCAAGCACAAGGGCATCACCGCGATGGTCATCGACCTCGCCGACCCCGGTGTCAGAATCCAGCCGCTGACCGAAATCACCGGCGAGACATTGTTCAACGAAGTGTTCCTCGACGACGCTTTCGTGCCCGACCGCGACGTCGTCGGCGCCGTGAACGGCGGCTGGAAAGTCGCAATGGCGACGCTCGGCAATGAGCGGGTGTCGATCAGCGGCGGTTCGGTCACCATCGCCGCCGATGCGCTGCTCGACTTGCTCGCACGTCACCGGCCCTCCGACGGCGGGCTGGCACGCGACGTCGGCGCACTGCTCATCGAGTCGTATGCCGCAGGCGCACTGAACCTTCGGCAGGCTGCCCGCGCGGTGTTCGACACCGGACCCGGGATAGAGGGCAACATCGCCAAACTGTTCGGCGCCGAGCACGCCCAGCGAGTCGCCGAACTGGCGCTCCGCATTGCGGGGGGTTCTCTGCTCACCGGAGGTGAAGGCGAAGTCCTGCACGACTACCTGTTCAGCCGGTGCCTGACCATCGCGGGCGGGACGTCCGAAGTCCTGAGGAATCTCATCGCCGAACGCATTCTCGGGTTGCCTCGAGAACCGGTGGCAAGTTAAGCGGAACTAGCTGCCGCGACGGCGGACCGGATACCGAGACGGTCGAGCCCGCGGGGGCCGCGACACCGCCGCCGGTCGACGAGGGTCGCGTCGCCCCCGCCCCAGATGGTCGAGAAACCCGCTGGCTGGACTTGACGCTGGTCGCCAAGGACGAGATCCAGATTCCGAATGCCCCGCTCATGACGGCCCTGTCGTCTCGCGAGTGCATGGTGGCCGCCATCTTTCAGGGCAAGCTGTCGGGTCCCGACGGCGGAGAGTCGCAAGGGGGCGCCATCGAGGTCGGCAAGCAGATCGGTTGCGGGATCGACACTGGCCGTCGCCACCTCCGTGCCGACTATCAGAGATAGGCCCGGTACGCAAGTGGACAAGTTCCAAGAGCGAGGTCTAGCCCGGTGTCGGTTGAGAGTGCCGAACTCTGACCTGCGAGGCCAGCGCGCCTTGACCATCGACATTCAAGTGACATCCTTACGCCCGTAGCGTCGGCTAAACAGCAGGGGTTATCTACGGGCCCAAAGCCGGCGGAAGGAATCCGCGTCGTATGTGGTTCTTGGTCAGCTTGTGCGCCTCACCAGCAACTTACACTCGGAGGCACGCGTGACGGCGATCTTGACCGGCGAGAGTCGGATGCTCATCGACGGCAGGTTAACTCCGGCCAGTTCGGGCCGACTTTACGACAACATCAATCCTGCTACCGAGGAAGTGCTTGGGCAGACCGCGGATGCAACCGCCGATGACATGGACCGCGCCATTGCCGCTGCACGGCGGGCCTTCGACGAATCGTCTTGGGCCACCGACCGGGAGTTGCGCAAGCGGTGCCTGAGCCAGCTTCAGCAAGCCCTCGAGGACGAGAAGGAGGCGTTGCGCGCAGAACTTGTGGCCGAGGTGGGTTCCCCCGTCGCGGTCACATACACCGCCCAACTGGAATGGCCACTGGCGGAAGCGCTCAAGACGCCGATCGCGATGATGGACACCTTCGCGTGGGAGCGCCCGCTTCCTGACACCAACTTCTTCGCGCCCAGCCGCCGGGTGGTGTGGCGCGAACCGGTGGGCGTGGTCGCCGCCATCGCTCCATGGAACTTCCCGTTCGAGGTTACCCTGAACAAGCTCGGCCCGGCCCTCGCGACGGGGAACACGGTCGTGCTGAAGCCGGCGCCGGACACGCCGTGGAACGCCACCCGCTTAGGACGACTTGCCGTCGAACGCACCGACATGCCCCCCGGTGTGCTCAACGTAGTACCGACGTCGGACAACACGGTGGCCGAACGGCTGGTGACCGATCCGCGGGTGGATATGGTGTCCTTCACCGGCTCTACCGGGGTTGGGCAGCGGATTGCGCGGCTAGCGACCGACACGATGAAGCGATCGTTCCTCGAGTTGGGCGGAAAGTCGGCGCTGATCGTGCTCGACGACGCGGACTTGGACGCGGTGCTGCAGCAGGCCGCGCTCGTGGGAAACATGCACGCAGGGCAGGGCTGTGTGATCAACACCCGGATGCTGCTCCCGCGCTCCCGCTACAAGGAGGCGGTAGAAATCCTCGGTGCCGCGGTAGGGCAGGTGCCCTACGGCGATCCGACTGACCCGCAGACGGTTTCGGGCCCGCTGGTCAATAGCCGCCAGTTGGATGTAGTGCTCCAGTACATCGAGAAGGCCAAGGCTGAGGGCGCCCGTGTGGTTACCGGTGGAGGCAGGCCGGAACACCTGAAGCGCGGCTACTACGTCGCACCAACGCTTCTGGCCGATGTGGATAACGACATGACCGTCGCCCGCGAGGAGATCTTCGGACCGGTGCTCTGCGCCATCCCGTACGACGACGAGGATGACGCGGTGCGGATCGCGAACGACAGCAAGTACGGCCTAGCCGGTGGCGTGGCGTCCGCATCGCCGGAGCGAGCGATGAAGGTGGCCCGGCGCATCCGATCCGGAATCATGTCTGTCAACGGTGGTGTGGCGTACGGCGCCGACGGGCCGTTCGGCGGCTGCAAGATGAGCGGCTGGGGCCGACAGGGCGGCACAGAGGGATTCGACGAATACCTGACTATCAGAACCATCGGCTACCCCGCCTGACGGCGGAAACCGACTCGTCTGCACACCCATTTTGGTACCGATACGGCCTGGTCATTCGCCAGTTGTCACGATCATCCTGCCGCGCAGAGCAGGCACATAGATAGCGAGGTTTCGGTTATGCCGCCAAAACCGATGGAAGGTATCCGTGTTCTGGAGGTCGCTCAATTCACCTTCGTGCCGGCTGCCGGCGCGGTCCTGGCGGACTGGGGCGCGGACGTCATCAAGGTCGAGCACGCCGAAACCGGTGATGCGCAGCGCGGTTTGGTGAAGGTGCTGGGTTTGGACACCGTCGTGAAGGGCTCGTCATTCGTGCCGATCATGGAAGGTCCAAACCGGGGCAAGCGCAGTATCGGGTTGGCACTCGATAAGCCGGAGGCCATGTCGGTTCTGCACGAGTTGGTCAAGGCCAGCGACGTGTTCCTGACGAACTTCTTGCCACGGGCGCGGGCGAAACTCGGCATCGACGTCGCAGACATTCGGGCGGTGAACCCAGACATTATCTACGTGCTGGGCAGTGGATTTGGCTACACCGGTCCAGAAGCCGACAAGGGAGGCTACGACAGCACGGCGTACTGGGCACGGGGCGGCAGCGGCGACGCGGTGACACCACCGGGCTCCGATGCGTTCATCGGCATGCCCACCGGCGCGTACGGCGATTCGATAGGTGGAATGACCATCGCTGGCGGTGTCGCTGCTGCGTTGTTCGCCCGCGGCCAGACCGGGCAACCCTCCGTCGTCGACGTGTCGCTGCTCGGGGTGGGCGCGTGGGCGACGCAGTTCAAGACGAACCTCTCGCTCATGGCGGGCGGACCGCTGCCGAATGTGGTCGCGCCCAAGCATGGTTCAGCCAGCAACCCTTTGGCGGCGGCCTACCGGACCGCCGACGATCGGTGGCTGATGTTGACCATGCTGCAGCCCGGGCGATACTGGCCGGAGTTCTGTCGCGCCGTCGGGCGCGAGGAATTGGCGACTGACGAGCGTTTCGACTCCGCCGAAAAGATCATGGCCAACGCGGTGGAGGCCAGCGACATCGTCGCGCACATCATCGCTGGACGGACGAAAGACGATTGGGTGCAGGCCTTTACCGGAATGGAGGGTCAGTGGGCCGTTGTCCAGAACGACTGGGAAGTGGGCAACGATCCGACGCTGCGGGCGCTTGGCCAGATCTGCGAGGTCACCGATGCCGAGGGTGTGCCGCGTCGATTGGTGGCCAGCCCGGTGCAGTTCGACCGGACTCCGCCGCAGATCACCCGGGCGCCACTGTTCGCCGAGCACACCGACGACATCCTGCGCGAACTGGGCCGTTCCGACGAACAGATCATCGACCTCAAGATCGCTGGAGCCGTCACCTAACAGGTCAGACAGCAATCGGGCGCGACCCGAGCGCCCGCATCTCACAGACCTTCTCGACAGGACCGAATGCGGAACTGGTCACTCGGGCGACGTCGATTGTCGTGCCGGACTAAGGGTCGCCGATGCCGAACGCGTAATACTTGATCGACCCCGCTGGGGTCATCGACGGCCAGGCGTCTTTGGCCCGGAAGCTGATGTCGAGGTGATCGCGGTCAAGCGTGATGAGATCTTTACTGTCGAACATCGCGTCTCCTCAAATGCTCGTCGATGACCAATCCCGGCTCGGGTGCAATCAGAGCACGAGCAGCGCACTCGCGACGGCGTGTCGGCCTGTCCTGAGTTGGCCACCATTCTCGACGGGAAGTGAATGGCACTAGCCAAAGTTGCGCTGTTCACCGACTGATTCACGCGGTTTGCGACTTCGGCGAAGCTCCACCGCTCGCCGCTGGGTCACTTGGTGGTGCCCTCAATGAATTCGCTTATAGCGCTCGCGGTTTCATCTGGTTGATCCAGCATCACATAGGTTGAGCTGTCGTCGATGGTGTGCAGCACGGCATGCGGAAACGCATCGGTGAGCCGTTCGGCGTGGCTAATCGGAAATAGCTTGTCGGAATTGCCCCAGGCGACCAGCACCGGCTTCTCCCAGGCATTGATCGCCGTGGTGGCAGCCAGCGTGTAGCGGGGGTTCAGGTCTACAGTCAGCCGCACCGACTCCTGCCGGACCTCAGCCGAACTGACGAAACCGCCGAATATTTCGCTGCGGCGAGCCTTGTCAATGCCGTGCCGGGTGACCATCGACGCGAACTGGTCCAGGCCCCGCTTGGTCGCCAAGAGCCGCAAGACCCCTGCGCCGAGTTTTGGGCTGAATCTGCATAGCCGCACGAAGGGCGCGAAGCCGGAGGGCGGGAAGTGCTCGAAACTGTCACAGTTGGTAAAGACCAGCCGCGCGACCCTGTCGAAGTCGTGCAGGTTGTTGCCCAGCGCTGCCAGCACGATACCGCCGCCGGTGTCGTTGGACACCAACGTGACATTGGAAAGATCCAGCACCTCAAGCAGTTTAAGGATTCGTCGGCCGGCCGCCTCCACGCCAACATCCACGCCCCCAACAGGCTCACGTTGCGCGCCGAATGGCCAGGTCGGCAAGATGCAGCGGTGCGCTCCCGACAGCCGCGCTGCCACGTCGTCCCACAACGCGCCGGTTACATAGAGGCCGTGGACGAAAACCAACGGCGGCCCCGATCCCATGTCTTTGTATTCGATTTCGACGTTGTCGATTACGACGGTGCTAGCCACGGCGGGCCCTCTCTTTCGCTGTCTTGGTATGGCGCATAAGACAATATGGATATCGCTGGTCCGATCAACCTGCACTGCCCTTCTTCATGAGAAGGGAAGTCCGACTGGCTACCTGCCTCAGTGGGCGTTCGGCGCGCGCCAAGATCAGCCCGGCCCGCGATAAAGCTGCCCTGCAGCAGAAGGGTATTGGGGTAAGCCCACCGACACGGCTGATCCGTCGCGCAGCCAACCGCGCCAGGGTAGCAATGGCCGCTAGATACGCGCAGGGACGAACCCGTGCTGTCGACCAAAGAAGACCACCGCCGTTGTCCAGACTCTGCGGACGATTCTCCAAAGGGACTCTGCGTCATCGGGTATACGTGCGTTTGCTCCGACGGGGCCAGCTCACCGGATGCGGTCATCGGCATCCCACTGCGTGACCGATGTCGTGAAGTCGCCGCCGAGCTTGGCGAGCATCCACGGTGGCAGGTGTTTGGGCATGGGCAGCGGAACCGACCGGGCCCCTCGGGCTTTCAGTAGCTCCTCGTAGGCGGCAGTGTCACCGCTGAACGGCTGGCCCTCGCCGGCGATGAACCCGTACAACTCACAGCCATTTGGGCCGGCCTCCCAGGGGCCGAACACGTCGCCCCATTCGAGCATGATGTGTGTTCCGGCGCGCGCGACGATGTCACCGCAGCGGAGCTCGCCCGCCAAAATGAAGTTGCTGTGATCGCCGACGTGGCCATGGCGAGGCGAGATAGCGCCAGGATCCCATTTGTTCCAGAACGCAACGTATCTGGGTGACAACTCGATCCACTTTTCCCATATCGACGCCGTACGGCCATCAGCGAATTCATAACGCAGCATCTCCTCGGCCGGTACGTCATCGAGATGCTTGATCGACGGTCCACCCCTCACTCGAGGATTCCCCTTTCACTTCTACCTTGGTGCGCGGTCAAACGACCATGTCGAGCGCGGCGCGCACGATGCTGTCGGTGTCGATGCCATGCCAGCTGAAGACCTGCTCCAGCGAGCCGGACTGCCCAAACCCGCTGACCCCCAGCGACCTGCCGGGCACCCTGTTGATCGACGGCAGAAATGCCAACGTATGCGGGTGTCCGTCGAGAACGGTCACCATCGGAGCGGCACGCTCGGCCGGGAAGACCTGATCGAGGATCCAGGTAGGGGAGTCGCTAGGGCCACAGCGGGCCTGCATGGCCTCGAAGAGCAATCCCGGGCTGGTGATGCAGATGACTTCTGTGGCAACCTCCATGTGTTCCAATCGGTCTGCGGCCTCTAGACCCTCGGTGACCAGAGAGCCCACGACAGCAATCGTCACCGCCGGCTGCGGGCACGGGCGCACCGCGTAGGCGCCGGCGATCACCTGGCGCCTACGCCGTTCGACCGCGGCCGGATCACCGGGAAAGGCGCACAGCTGTTGTTGAACCGGGCGGGTGGACAGTCGGAGATACGCTGAGCGTCCATCGACGCGGCCCAGCCGCGATAGGCAGTGAAGCAGTAGCCACTCGACCTCGACGGCGAATGCCGGTTCGTATGCCGTGCATCCGGGTTGCTCAACGCCGATCGACGGCGTTTTGATCGATTGGTGCGCGCCACCCTCGGCCGACAAGGTCACCCCGGCAGGCGTACCGACGAGAATTGACTGCCCTCCGGAGTAGATCCCGAAAGACCATGGCTCCAGGGCACGCTCAACAAACGGGTCATAGACAACGCCGATAGGAAACAAGGGTTGGCCCCACCGACTCCATGTCGCACCAAGCTCACCCAACAAGCTGACCAGGTTGGTTTCGGCTATGCCGAGCTCGATGTGCTGACCGGTGGGCCGCTCGCGCCAGTGCATGATGGTCTCAGCGTCGTCGTCAAACCAGTTGAGTCGCTCGCTCGGAGACCAGACGCCGACCTTGTTCAGCCACCCGGCAAGATTGGTAGTGGAGGTGACATCGGGGCTGACCGTGACCACCCGGCTTGCGACTTCCGGAGCCTCCCGCGAAAGGTCCAGCAGTGTACGGCCGAGGGCGGCCTGGGTGGTTGTGACGGCCAATGGTTTTCGTCCCAGTGCCACGGGAACGGCGGGTGGGGCGACAGTATCAATTGCGCTGCGGCGCAGGCGCTCCGCGGCGGTCCGGCAGATGCCTGCGGCCGGCGAGTCGGAAGCGGGCCTAACCCACGGCCGTGCCGGATCCCTGGCCAGCCGCGTCGCCAGCTCGTCGAACTGTTCCGCGGTAAGCAACGACGAGTGATTCTGTGGATGCCCCTGAATAGGCAGCCGGTGGCCCTTTATCGTGTAAGCAATGATGGCCGTCGGCCGCGTGTCGTCGATTTGGGTAAACGCTTCCCGCAGTGACCGCAGATCGTGCCCACCCAGGTTCCCGAACGTGCGGACCAGTGCCTCGTCGTCGAGATCGGCGATTAATCCCGCAATGGCCGCGGCATGGGGGCCCTCGCCGGGCAACCGTGACCGCAGATCCTCAGCAGAGCAGCGTAAGAGGCGTTGATATTCGGAGTTCGGCATATCTAGGATCCGCTGTCGCAGCCATTCACCGCCGGGTTGCTCGAACAGCGCCTCCAAGAGCTTGCCGAACTTCAGGTCGATGACCTGCCAGCCATTTGCCGAGAACATCGCTGCGATCCGACCGGCTGCGATGTTGGGCACGACGCGGTCGAGCGACTGACGGTTCATGTCGATGATCCACACGATCTCACCGAGTTCGCTCACCGAAGGATCGAGAACCGCCTCCCACACGGCTCCTTCATCCAATTCCGCATCACCGACAAGGGAGTACTGCCGGCCCCCGCCCGCGCCGCCGAATACGGTGTCGACATAACGGCGCGCGATCGCACCCCAAATCGGCGCGGTCGCCCCGATTCCGACCGATCCGGTCGAGTAGTCGACCGGATCGGGGTCCTTGGTTCGACTGGGATAGCTTTGCAGTCCGCCAAGGTCGCGCAGTCGGCACAGATAGTTCTCATCGAGGGCGCCGAGCAAATAGTTGATGCTGTGCAGCACCGGTGAGGCATGCGGCTTGACCGACACCCTGTCGCCTGCTTGCAGGTGCTCGAAGTACAGCGACGTCATGATTTCGACCATCGATGCGCAGGAGGCCTGGTGGCCTCCGACCTTCATCCCGCTCGGATTAGAGCGAATCCTGTTGGCGTGATGGATGATTGCGGTGGAAAGCCACAGGACATGGTCGGCGATCTCATCGAGCGCATCGATGGCATCGGTCGCCGATGAATGTGTGGTGTGTGAGGTCAGCATGCAGCGCCCTTCTACGCCAACGTGAGCCAAGTGAAAGACGAAAGCCCGTCTCGTCTCAGACCAAGTTGTGCTCGTCCAACCATTGGTGCATCTGCTTGGCCACTGGGTCGAACATGTCGTGTTTGCCCTCGAAGTAGTGCGTCACCCCCGGCAGCTGGTGGTATTCCCAGTCGTCGTGGGTGATGTTGGAGATGAAGTCCTGCACATGCACGGGAGGCACCGCTTCATCAGCCGTGCCGTGCAGGATGAGGATGGGCACTGACACGCTTCGCAGATTATGGGCACCTCCGTTCGTGTCAGCCAGGCTCCACTGGCTGAGCCAGGACCGCAGTGAGCTGAAATGTGCCAGCGACGTGGGCATGTAGTTCGAGATGTCCGGACGGCCCCACAAGGTCTTGCCCAGCGGCCGGTCACTCGGATCGATCGATCCGTCGAGCGAGCGCAAGTCAGCGGTCGTCCCGTGCACGACGAAGGGCATGTCGTTGAGCGCTCCATCGAAACGCTGATTGACTTCGGCCATCTTGGCTTTCACCCATGCGGTGATCTTTTCGGCGCGGCGTCGCTGCCCTGCCCGATAGGCGGTGACGAACTCGTCGGAGTACGGCGGACCGTTCTGCGGGTTGAACATGTCAAGGGCCGGATCGCGATCGAACGGCCGATCCTCGTCGACGATCGAGGGATCTAGCCACAGGGTCCGGATCATCGCTCGACTGGGATGCGCGTTGAGCAGGATCATCGCGTCGGCAGGCTCCAGTCCCGCCTTGGTGAGGTCTGGTCCGCCGCCACCCGGGCAACCGGTGATCGTCGGGTTTTCGGCCTGCCCCTGAAACAGGGGGCTGAGTTCGCCACCGCCGGAGTTGCCGAGCAGCACGACATGGTCGTAGTCACGTCGCAGATACTTAACCGCCGCGTCGACGTCGAGCACACAGTTCTCCAGCATCAAGGTGCTGTCATTGCCGACATAGCGAGTACACATGCCGACCGCCGCGACACCGGTCTTGGCGAGCGAATCGAGCAGGTAGTGCCCAAGGAAGTTTGACGTGGGGTGATTGATTAGCACCGCAGTACGGCAGCTCTTGCCCGCGGGGCGTACTTCGCGGGCCCATATCCGGCCAGAGAGCCTCGCGACTCCCGAATACACATCGACGTCGCCACTGCTGGCCATGGGGATGCCAAGTAACCGTTCGTTGAGCAAGTCGTCCATGACGCCCAGCATCGACGCCGCCGAATGTCGTCGGTGTGTCGAGATGAATGACACGTGCGCGACATCCGGTGACTCTTAACGTTGCCTTGGCAGTACCGCGCTCTTACGCCGAGGAGTTGGTGGCGCCGCGATCCTGCACCGGGGATGCGTCGACGGCGCGCCCATGGCCTCTAGCCCGGAGGCGGATGCCAGATCAATACGCGCAGCATTCGAAGCCGCCTTGCTTGACCGGTTCCAACCAAAGTCGACTACGGATATCGCTGACGACGTAGCGCAGCTACTTGATTCGTCCTTCGCGGTCCGGGGAGCCCTACATGTCGGTGCTCACAGACGGGAGTGTGAATGAGCAAGGTCATCGGGTTCATCGGTGCGGGGCAACTCGGGGAGCCGATGGTTTCGCGGCTACTCGCGGCGTCCCATGACGTGCTGTTGTGTGCCTGCCGAGCGGATGTGCGCGATCGGCTGGCGTCGCAGGGCGCGGTCCTGGCCGATTCGGTCGCCGACCTGGCCCGGCACAGTGACATCGTGATCTCGTGCCTGTTCTCCGACGCGCAACTGCGCGAAATTGGCTTGGCGTCAAACGGTTTGATCGCCAACGCGAAACCGGGGGCGCTGTTCGTCTCTCACACGACCGGCAACGTCGCCGCCTTGAAGGCGCTAGCGAACAGCTCGGCTTCGGCCTCGGTCATCCTTGACGCTCCGGTCAGCGGCACGGTCGACGACATCGTCGCGGGCACGCTAACCGTGCTGCTCGGCGGACCGAGCGATGCAGTGCAGATGGTGACGCCTGTGCTGGCCGCCTATGCGACCGATCCGATCGTTCCGACAGGCGACCTGGGCAGCGCATTAGCGCTCAAGCTCGTCAACAACTTATTGTTCGCTGCGAACGCGCAACTTCTCGCGGCTGCAACGCGATTGGGCGACCAACTGGGTGTGAACCCGGAAGCGCTGCTTTCGACGCTGCAGGTGTGCAGCGCCGGTAGCAATGCTGCGGCTTATGCCCACCGCGTCGGCGGGATGGACCGCTTCGCCGAGGCTACCGGACCGTTCCTGCGCAAGGACATTGCTGCCGCCCTGGAGGCGGCGCATATGGCGGGCGCTGACCCGGGCCTGCTAGGCCAAGTGGTCGACTCCGGACCTCTAGCACTGAGATGCGACTGATGCATCATCGAAGCGGTTGATCACGCCCGCCGCTTCGAAACCGGTTCATGGTGCACAGCGCCGACTCATAGTGCGCTGACTCGGCGATCGGCGGCTTCGAGATGAGCAGCATCGTAGGCGGAACGGCATCGAAGCCTTCGAGCAGCATCTGCAGAGGAAAGTCATCGGCTGTCCCTGGGTTGACCGAGACATGGAGTCTAGGCCTTGATCCAGGTCGCGCGATCTCCGAAGGCGGACGACGGTCCCGGCGGGTCGTGCGCGGCAGTGATCACCTCAGATCCGGCAGGCCGCTGCCGACCACAGTGCGGCTTGCAGCCAGAGGTCATGACGGATTCCACCGCCTTGCCTCCCTGCCGCACAGCCTCGATGAATGAGGCTCTGCATAGTGGTGGACGAGCCCCCATAACGGGGGTATATTCCCTCCGTACCGATACTCTGTGTCAGAAATGCCGGTGGATCGAAAGATCGAAACAGGGAGTGGTGTGAGCGTGAGCGAAGTCTTTGGACATCGGAGTCCAGGGTTGGAACCCCGATGAGACGCATTGAAGGCGCGACGGCCCAGCAGCCAGTAGGTGCGGCACCGCAGGGCGGCAACGCGCTAGTAGTCCTCGAGTCCGCAGTGCAATTCAGCGACACCGCGCGGCAGCTCGGCAGTGCCGGTTGGAATCCAATTGTCACCTGCGATGCTGAGCGCGCTCAATGGTTGGCTTCGATCCGAAATTTCGGCCTGATCGTAGTGTGTGGGCACAGTTTGCGGTGGCTATCGCAGGTAGTCACGGAGTTGCGGCCGCTGACCATGGCGCCCGTCCTGGCCTTGTCGCCTGAGCTGGAGCAGCGGCAAGCGACCATGTTGCGCCTGGGTGCCGACATGGTGTTGGCGTCCACCTCGCGATCAGAGCTGGTGCAGTCTGCTGCGCAAGCGCTGGTCCGCCATGCCCGAATCAACGAACCAACGCTGCGGTTTCTGGAGGCCGAAGATCTGACGATCGACCTGTGGGCGCGACGCACGTTCGTCGAGGGCCGGGAAGTCGATCTCACCCCGACCGAATTCGACATTCTCCGACTGCTCATGACGCGACCCCAAGTCGCGGTCAAACATGACGAGATCCTGAAGTCGGTATGGAATTGGAAGTACACCCACGAACGGAATGCGCTGCGCTTGCAGATCAATCGATTGCGCAACAAACTTGCTGACGATTGCGGACAAGTGCGCTTCATCAAATTGGTTCGCGGACTCGGATACATGTTCGACAGGCCGGTAGTGGAGTTCGGTGACGACGGCGGTTCCGCGCGGGCTGGCACCGCGCAGGAGAGCACCACGTTGGTGTTAGCCAGGATGCTACGCAGCCTGAACAAGTCGTTGATCGGTGCGCACGACCGCCCCCACGCGTGCAGCTTGCTGGTTTCGGCCGTGGTCGACGCGGGCGTTTGCGACGGCGCCGCTGTCTTCACCAGGGGCGTGGGTGTCGATCAGCTTCGACTTGTGGTTCAACAGGGGATGCCTCCTGAGTGGGAACATGCCGTCGCCGCGGGCATTCCGCTGACCGAACCATTCCTCGCGGCCGAAACCGTCAACTCCCGGCAGATACATAGCTACGTTGAAACGTCGCAGGCCGCTACGCGATACCGTCGCTCGTCGCGTTTGATGCGTATAGCCGAGTGTCAATTCTACTTGTCGCTACCGCTGATCGACCATAACTCGGCGTGGGGACAGATTGGCTTCGCCCGCCGCAGCGGCAATGCGTTCACAAGTCAGGAGTCGATCGTGCTGGAATCTGCAGCGGCGGTACTAGGAACCGTATTCAACGGCGTCGACGAACCGGCGGTCGCCGTCTGTTGATGCATGGGGCTTGTCAGAATCACTGACCGGTTAAGTGCCCCTCGATCGCAGTATGCGCCTACACCGGTGAGCCCGGCGCACCCACAGCGATCTCGGTGGCCCCAGTTATACGGCGGTCACGTCAACGATGACATCTTCACGACACGTCACGGCTCCTACCGTCGAGTCATTGCACCTGTCCCTACATCGAGAAGGATGACCGATGACCCAAATCGATTCTTCCCCACGCAGCGCGGCGCCCTCACTGTTCACCACCCCGCCTCGCATGCTCAACCATTTCGCCCTTGTGACGCCCGACGCCGCGGCCACCGTGGACTTCTACACCCGCGTGTTGAACATGAAGTTCGTCCAAGCGCTCGTGGGCCCCGTGGTTCCGTCGACCGGCGAGCCGATTCCCTACTTCCACATCTTCCTCCGGATGGCAGACGGGTCGACCCTGGCATTCTTCGAAGCGCCGGGCCTGCCTGACCGCCAGCCTCATGCCCATCCCGCATACGACACGTTCGACCACCTAGCGTTGCACGCCGATTCGGTCGCCGAGGTAGATGAGTGGCACCGGCATCTGCTTGCGCTCGGGCTCGAGGTTGTCGGTCCAACCCGCCATCCCATCGCCTACAGCATCTACTTCCGTGACCCGATCAACAACCTCCGGCTGGAGATCACCACTCCGCTGACACCGGATTGGAACGACCAAGAAGTCGAAGCCGCGGCTGCGTTGACCGAGTGGGCCGCCGCAAAACGTTCGGCTGCTCAACTAGCCGCGGAGAACGGGACCGCCGTCGGCCCCGAGTTGTCGGCGATGATCACCCGGCAGCAAGAGCCACCGCCTTCCCACGACAGCTGACGCGGCGATTCCACCGGTTCCGACGTGTGCACCCCCTCCGCGGTCCGCGCGGCTACCGTATCCTGCACGTGATGTCAGAACGTCCGCTGTTGCGCCGCGAGGGATACTGGCCCAGTAATCCAGTCGTGGGTAGCAAGGGCGTCCGCACCCGGCAGCGCGTGCTGTCAGAGGCGCTTCGGCTGTTTGGTGAGCGTGGTTTTTATGGCACGCAGGTGGACGAAATCGCCGATGCCGCCGAAACATCGCGTGCCACCCTCTACCAATACTTCGGCAGCAAAGAAGAGATCTTCACCGAGCTGCTGGAGACATGTGGCGCGGAGCTGATGCGGCTGGCTCGCCGGCTTGGGCCGCTCGGTCCCACCCCGCAAGGCTTCGAAACGCTGCACTGGTGGATTGGCGCATGGGCATGGGTCTATGACCGCTACGTGACGATGTTCGTCGAGGCGGCAAAGGTGGAGGCCTCCGACGCTGGCGTTCGGGCGATGGTGGTGGGGTTCATCCGCTCCTATTGTGCGCGCGTGGCGGAACGTTTGGTCGCCAGCGGCATGTCGGGCCCAGAGGCTGATACAGCAGCGTCGGCGCTTACGAGTCTCGTGCACCACTTCAACTACCTGCGCTGTGAGGAACTCGTGCCGCTACCGGGCGCCGAGTACGCCATCGACGGGTTGGCGGTATGCATGCAGCTGATGCTGTTTCCGGAGACCCCGGCCGCGGTGTTCAGTAACGTCCACACTGTCCCAACGATTTCACGCCCACCGGTGGTGGTGCCTGACGCCGAGGCTGCCGCGGCCGAGTCCACGCTGGGACCCCGGGCCAGTGAGACCGTTGGGCGGATTCTCACTGCAGCGGCTCGGTTGTTTGCCGAGCGCGGGTACAACGGCACGGGTATCGATGATCTGGCCGCGGCGGCGGGGGTCGGCCGTGCCACGTTCTACCGCTATTTCGGCGACAAACCCGCTCTTCTGCACACACTGGCCCGCGAGTCCAGCGCGGCCGCCGCCGAACTCGTCGAGCGACTCTTGACTATCGAGCCGACCAGCGGACCCAATGACCAACTGCGAGAATGGCTGTCGGACTTCGTCGTATTCAGCCGCCGCTACATCGGGGTGCTTCGCACCATCGCGCAGGGCGTCGTTGCCGATGCGGACCTGCTGAAAAGGCACCGTTACGGCATGGCGGTGACCCACCAGACCGCGCGGTCACTGTTAGGACGGGTGCAGCGACGATATCCCTTGGATGTCGACGTCGCGGCGGCCGTGTTCGTCGCCATGCTCGACCGACTGCCTGAGGCCCTGATGGAGATCGACCCGGACGTTTCCGACGAGCGGATCACATCGGTGATGCAGGACGTCGTTCAACGCTCGCTGTTCAACGGCGGTTAGCCTCGATCTTTCGTGTGGCCGGTCGGTGGTGGCTCAGTTGGGTGTCGGGTGAGTGATCGCCGTTGGGCAGCATGGGGTTCCGGCGTTGCGGGTCGCCGGTGCTCCTGGGCCTCGGTCGGGGGTTGGTGGGTAGGCGTTGGTGGCAGCGGCGTCCGGACCTGACGATGCGTCCGGAACGGCCGTAGTCGCAGGCGTAGCCGTTTTGGTTCCCAGGGCCGCACCGGCTGCCCCGTGAAGGCAGCACTTGTGTCCAGGCCAGCAAACAGCCGATCCGTCGCACATGCCAGCACTGAGGATGAAATCGGCTCAGTGACAGCTGAATTCACGCGCCATTCCGTCCCGAATATCGAAGTCGATATCGCCGAGAGCTGTTTCCGGAACCGGCCTAGCTGCGTATCCCGTAGGGGCGGTCACAGCCTCATTAGCCCACCGTCGGCCATGATCGTCTGGCCGGTCACGAAATATGAGTCATGGCTAGTGAGGAAGAGGATGGTGCCGACGACGTCGTCGGGCTCGCCGATCTTCTTGATGGCCTGCATCGCAGCGACCTGTTCCAGCATGAACGAAGAAGGCCCCGCCTCCACTCCCGGTGTCCGTGAGAGAGTCGCGCCCACAGCGTTTGCGGTAATGCCATAGGAAGCAAGATCATTGGCGAGGCCGCGGGTGAAACCGATGACGCCCATTTTGCTGGCAAAGTAGGCGGTCATGCCGGGAGGCGTCATGCTGATCGAGTTGGAGGTGAGGTTGACGATGCGCCCCCAGCCACCTTCCTTCATCAATGGTAGGACGGCTTGAGTCATCAGGAATTGGGAGTCGAGGTTGATCGCGAGGACCTTGCGCCAGGCGTCGTAGGTCATGTCGTCCGTGTGGATGGAGGGATAGACGCCGACGTTGTTGACCAGGATGTCGCAGCGGCCATACCGGTCGCGCACCTCGTGCTCGACTTGCTGGGTCTGTTCTGGGTCGGAGACGTCGACGAGCAGGCCGGTGCCCTTCTGGCCGGCTTGCTCGACGAGGGCAAGAGTTTCTGTCGGTTCCGTGATGTCGATGGCGACAACTTGCGCGCCGCGCTCGGCCAGGCCGCGGCAGATGGCCTGGCCGAATCCCTGAGCTGCGCCGGTGACTACTGCGACACGGTCTTTGTGCGATGGGGTCATGGGTATCTCCGTTGATCTTTGTCTGGGGCCGGATATGGTGGCGCCGCTACGCGTCGCCATGCTCGGTTGGCGTCGGCTCATCACATGAGCCGACGATTTTCTCTACGTCGGCGGGCGAATAGCCCAGCTCCGACAGCACTTGCCGGGTGTGCTCGCCGAGCCTGGGAGCGGGCGTGATCATGGCGGGCGGCGTTTTCGACCAATTGGCAGGCCCGCGAACGCTCAGCAGGGTCCCCTCGGTTGGGTGCTCCGTGCGCTGGAAGAACCCGGTGGCGTTGAGATGCGGATCGTCGAAGATCGTTTCCAGCGTGTGCAATGGTGTTGCCGGAATATCGGCTTCTTCGAACAGTTTCAGCCATTCCGCCGTCGTCCGTGACGGCATGATCTCGCGAACGAAGGAGTACGTGTCGTGGGCGTAGATGGTCCGTGACCGCAACGTCGCGAACCGCTCGTCCTCGTCGACCAGGTCGGGCCTGCCAACCAGCTTGCCGAACGCCCGCCAGTGGTTGTCGGTATAGATGATCGCGCACACATATCCGTCTGCCGTTTGGTACGGGCGACGCTCGGGAGTCAGCGTGCGGGCATAACCCGGGGGGCCCAACGGAGGTTCGAAGGAGCGGCCCCCCATGTGGTCCCCGAGCACGAACTGGGCCATGGACTCGAACATCGGCAGTTCGATGTGTTGGGCCTCACCGGTGCGGAGGCGGTGAAACAGGGCGGTGAGTATCGCCGCAACGGTGTACAACCCGACCGCGCGGTCGTTGAACGCGACGGGAACATACTGCGGCTGTGGCGAACCGGCCTGCATAAGCAGGGAAGGCACGGCCGTGAGTCCCTGAATCAGATCTTCGTATACCGGTCGGCCAGCGTAGGGACCTCCTTCACCGAACCCGACCAAGCTGACCGTGATCAGTTGCGGGTTAAGGGATTCCACCTCTTCGGGGGATAATCCCAGCCGCGCCATCGCGGCGGGGCGAACGCTGTAGATGAAGATGTCGGCGGTCTTGAGCAGTGCGCGCATCGCATCCAGATCGGCGTCGCGCTTGAGGTCGAGCACCACGCTGCGCTTGTTGCGGTTCAGCTGCAGGTATGCCACGCCCATGTCGGGACTCTTGTGCGGAGGCACTTGTCTGGTGGTGTCACCCGCCGCTGACTCCACCTTGATCACGTCGGCTCCGTGGTCGCCGAGCATCTGCGTCGCCGAAGGTCCCATCACGGTCGAGGTCATGTCGATCACGCGGATCCCGCTCAGGGCCCGAGTCATGGCTGTTCCTCTCTGCGTGCGCACTGCCGATCGCTCGTCAAGGCTATGGGCGCGGTGATGTCGCTTGCGTGTAGACCTGCAGCGATCCCGCCATCCCGATGACGGCTGCATCGACATCCAACAGACATCCTTTGTTTTCTACATTTGTGCAGATCGCGTTGCTGTCGGCGGTCACGTTTCGAAGGAGTGGTGATGCACGTCGAGATCGATAGCTCAAAGTGCCAGGGGCACGCGCTGTGTGCGCTGATGTCTGATGACTACTTCACCCTCGACGACATCGGCCACATCGCCTCGACATCGGGTGAGGTGCCCCCAGAAGACGTCGACAGAGCCCGTCAGGGTGCCGAAGCCTGCCCAGAACGCGTCTTCACCCTCTCCTAACCATCGACGACGACACGAGAACACTACGGAGTCAACCGATGACATCAACCGAGAGTTCGCCGCGGCGAGAAGCCGACGAGTTCGACACCGACCTGGACCATCACTCTGCGGAGTTTGCAAAGGATCCGTTTCCGATGCTCTCGGAGTTGCAATCTCGGTGCCCGGTCGCCAAATCCAGCCACTGGGGTGGATTTTGGTTGTTGACCGGCTATGACGAGGTGTTCGAAGCTGCTGCACACACCGGAGATCTTCAGCAGCAGGCCCGACGAGCAGGGCGTGCGCGGGGTACCACCGCAGCCCGGCGCGGGCAGTCTGGTGCCCATCGATTACGACGCAGCCCGACGTGGGCGTGTACCGCTCGTTCCTGCTGTCGGCGTTATCGCCGGGCTCGGCTCGTGAGATGCAGCCGATGATCCGAGAGATGGCAAATGACTTCATCGATCAGTTCATCGAGCGAGGAACAGCCGACGTGACGCAGGAGTTGTTCACCCCGCTGCCGGCTCAGTTGATTCTGCGCCTCCTGGGGCTTGACGCCTCGCGATGGGCGGAGTGGGTCGTGTGGGTACACGGCTTCGTTCACGACCCGGCCGTGGACCCCGAAGGCGCGGTGACGAAGGTGATGGCGATGTTCGCCGAGATCTACCAAGCAATCGGCGCGGCGAGGGCACAGCCCCAGCCGGGGCTGCTCGGCGAGCTGGTCGCCGCAGAACGCGACGGTCGCGCGCTCACCGACGACGAACTGGCCAACACGGTGTTCCTCCTGATCCTCGGCGGCATGGACACCACGGCCGGTCTGACCGGGAATTCGTTGCTGCTCATCGATGCGCAGCCCGAGTTGCGCAAGCAGATCCTGGCCGATCCGTCGGTACTGGACCAGGGCACCGAGGAGTTCCTGCGCTATGCAACTCCGGTGTTGTCACTGCCGCGCACGGTGACCGAAGACACCGAGTTTCACGGGCGACAGCTCAAGAAGGGTGAACAGGTCCTCATCATGTGGGCCGCGGCCAACCGCGATCCGAGCCAGTTCGAGGATCCTGAGACGATCGACCTGTCCCGCAAAGCGACTCGTCACATGGCATTCGGACTGGGCGTGCACCGGTGTCTGGGATCAAACTTGGCCAGAGTCATGTTCAAGACCATGATCACCGAGCTACTCACGCGGGCACCGGATTTGGCCGTTCGCACAAGTGAAGTGGTTCGCTATGACGATGCCGGTCCGGTGTACGCGGTACGCCATCTTCCGATCACCTTCACCCCTGGACAGCGTACTGACTGCGGAGAACTCATTAGCCGGTTAAGCGCAACGTGCTAACGGAAGGGATCAGCGGAGCAGGAACTTTCGGATTTTGCCGACCGAGGTGCGGGGGAGTTCGTCGACGAAGATGTATTCGCGTGGGCGCTTGAGCGGGCTCAGCCGGTCGGCGCACCATTGCGCCAGTTCGTCGGCGGTCGGGTCGGCGATATCTTCCTGGGTGACCACGTAGGCCACTGGCACTTCGTCGCGGATCGGGTCGGGGCGTCCTACGACGGCCGCCTCGAAGACCGATGGATGCTCGGCGAGCACCGCTTCCACTTCGGGTAGCGACACGTTCTCACCGGCGACTTTCAGCACGTCGTTGCGTCTGCCGGCGAAGTAGTACCGACCTGCCTCACATCGGGCCAGGTCTCCGGTGCGAAACCAGCCGTCCTCGGTGAACGACTGTGCTGTGGTAGCGGGGTCGTCGAGGTACTCACGGAACAACTCCAGTCCCGGTCTGCCCCCCACCAGCAGTTCCCCGACGCCATCGCCGTCGACGTCTGTGAGCGTGACAGCGCACCCGGGTGTGGGCCGACCCATCGAGCCGTCCCCATCAGCGTCCTGGGCCGATGCGGTCAAGACCGCGGGGATGGTTTCGGTCATGCCGTAGAGCTGCCGCGGCCGGCACCGGAGAAGCGTGCTGAGCGACCGATACTGCTCGCCGGTCACGTTCTGGGCATACCAGACGTGGCGCAACCTGAGGTCGTCGCGACCGAAGGCGCCCCGTGCCAGGATCATGCGCATCGGCGCGGCGAACAGACTGGCATGGGTGGCGCCATGCCGCGCTGCCTGCGCGGTGAAGCGCGAGGCAGAAAACCCGCTCATCAGCGCGACGCTGGCGCCCACCGCAATGGCGGAGGCGAAGGAGTAGTACTGGGCATTGGCGTGGAAGAGTGGCAATACCACCAACTGGCGGTCGTCAGGGCCCAAATCGGCGGCGGCAGCCATGATTTCGCCCGCGAAGGCGTAGTTCGCCTGCGTGATGACCACACCCTTGGGGGTACTCGTCGTCCCCGACGTGAACATGATTGCGGCGGTGTCCAGCAGTGCGGGATCTTCGAGCGCGGTGGGCGCAGAACCGTCGAACATTTCGAGCGCGACATCGTCCTCATCCAGGCTGAACATCTCGATATTCACCGACGCCGCCTGGCGGTAGTCCTCGAGGCGGCGCATGGAGGCGACACCGACGGCCGGTTTGGTGCGTTGGAGTTGGTGCGCGATCTCCGGAGCCGCGGCATGGGGATCGCAGGGAATCACGAACGACCCGAGGCGTACCGCGGCCAGCCATATCGCCACGAACGCCGGTGAGTTGGTCAAGGCCAGATGGACGCCGGCTTGCGGGCCGGCCCCGGCCGCGTGCAGTGTTCCCGCGATCCGGTCGACCAGGCGGTCGAAGGCTGCATAACTCCACTGCGTGACCTGGCCAGACGACGACTCCCACACCAAGAAGGGCCGGTCTGGCCACGTCAGCACCGCACGGGACCAGCTGTGTGCAAACGTCTGCTCAAGGGGCATGCGGCAGGGCTCCCAACGGTCGTGCGCCACGTTGTTTGTCGAACGCTATCGAGGCCAGCATTTCGAGACCATGTCCACGACACCGCTGGACGGGGCTACTGGACACCCCGGGCACTAACCTATACGTGGTGTCAGAAACGTCGGACTGGGCTCGATCCCGAGCCACTGGCCGGTCGACAGTTCGAGGAGACGCATCGTGGACTTGCAATACCCGCCCGAGTTGCAGCAGTTTCGGGAGGAGGTTCGTACCTGGTTGGGCGAAAACGCACCTCGCGACGAGCGTCCGCGCGAAGCCAAGGCCATCCGCGAATACGATCTGGCCTGGCAGCACACACAGTGGGTCGGCGGCTGGGCCGGCATCGATTGGCCCCAAGAATACGGCGGCCGGGGCCTTACGTTGTTGCAACAGCTCATCTGGCATGAGGAGTACGCCCGCTGCGGGCTGGCAGTCGATGGACTCCTGCTTCGTCGGCTTGCGTCATGCCGGGCCCTCAATTGATCGCCATGGCCAGCGACGAGCAGAAGAGCTTCCACCTTCCGAGAATCCTTCGTGGCGAATCACTTTGGTGTCAGGGGTTTTCCGAGCCGGGTGCAGGATCGGACCTGGCATCGTTGTCCACCCGCGGCACGGTCGACGGTGACGCGTTGATCGTGAATGGCCAGAAGATCTGGACCAGCTTCGCCGACACCGCCGACTACCAGGAACTGCTGGTACGCACCGGGGAGCCTGACAGCAAACACCGCGGCATCACCTGGGTGATTTGCGATATGCACAGTCCCGGCGTGGAGGTCCGTCCGATCGAGACGATCGATGGCACGGCAGATTTCTGCGAGGTGTTCTACGACAACGTCCGCATCCCATTGAGCAATGTGGTCGGTGAGATCAACTCGGGATGGGCCGTGGCGATGTCGACGTTGTCGTTCGAACGGGGCACGGCGTTCACTGCCAACCAGGTGTCCCTGGCGGTCATGGTAGAAGACCTCATCGCGCTGGCCAGTGGTGGGTTCGGTAGGAACGGATTGCCCGCCGAGATCGACGACCGCGAGGTCGCAAGGCGATTGGCCACCGCTCGCGCCGAGGTGGCATCGCTGCGGGCGATGACCTACGCCGGAATCTGTCGCAATCTGCGGGCGGACACACCGGGACCTGAAGGGTCAATGCTCAAGCTGTACTACGCCGATCTGGTGAAAGAAGTCACCCGTCTGGCCTTGGACATTCTCGGACCCGAAATCCTGGAGTACCCGTCAACGACTCCGTTGCGGGGAACTGGACCGGTCGCTACTTGTGGGCGTTCGCCCAGGGTATCGGCGGCGGCACCTCCGAGATCCAGCGCAACATCATCGGTGATCGGGTGCTCGGCCTGCCACGCTGAGGTTATCGACATGCTCCCGACAGCCGCTGATCTAGGTCCGAGCACTGAGACGTTTCCGCGAGAGATAGGTGTGCCGTGCGCTACAACATGCTTTTTCCGATGCGGGCCGTCAAACACTGGAACCGGTGGTGTGAGGGTGCAAGTATCGGAGAAGTTGCAAAACTGGTGGAAGAGGCTGGCTTTCACGCATTCTCGATGTCCGAACACCCGTATCCGGACAAGGACTGGCTGTCCAAGGGCGGCCACCATGCGTTCGATCCGTTCGTGTCGCTGAGCTTCGCCGCGGCGGCGACGACCCGGATCCGGCTGATGACATGTCTCCTAGTGTCGGGTTACCGCAGCCCGTACCTGACGGCCAAAGGGGCCGCGAGCCTCGACCTGCTGTCAGGCGGGCGCTTCACGCTGGGCACCGGCGTCGGCTACCTGAAATCCGAATTCGAGGCGCTCGGTGCAGATTTCGGCCGCCGCGGCGCCCTGCTCGACGAGGCGATCACGGCATGGAAGGCGACCTGGGCCGGCGTCGACCACACCGGTCCGGCGTTTGGGGTAAGCGGTCACATCGCCCTGCCGCCACCAATGACCACCGATGGCCCCCCTATATGGATCGGCGGCAATGGTGCAGCGGCGCAGCGCCGCGTCGTCGAGGTGGCCGACGGCTGGATGCCGATGGCCACCTCAGCCGAGCTGGCAGCGATCACCGGCATGCGACCACTCGCGGACCTCGAGACACTCGGTGATTGGATTGCGACGGTGAACAAGCGGCGGGCAGACTTGGGCCGCGAACCTGCCGACGTCGCGTTCGTTCCGTTCGAGGCCGACCTGCTCGTCAGCGGCGACTGCGCCGCATTCTGTGCGGCCGTCGGGCCCCGGCTGGCGGCCTATGCCGAAGCCGGCGTCACCTGGCTCACCATCGAACCGATGAGTAGGAGCTTCACCGACTTTCGCACCGACGTCGACGTGCTGGCCTCACGTCTGATTCACCGTTCGAGCGGCTCGTGATGGTTGGCAACGAAACCCGCGATCTTGGCGTCGTGCGCTACGAGCGAGACGGGGCGGTCGCTCGCATCGTGTTGAACTGGCCGGCACGCGCGAACGCGCAGTCCTCGGAAATGGTGCACCAGGTCGATTCCTGCCTCGATGAAGCCCGCCAGGACTACGGGGTCAAAGTGGTGATCGTCAAGGGCAGCGGCAAGGGCTTCTGCGCCGGACATGTCATCGCCCCCGACGCCTATCCCGAATTCGCGGAATCGAAGGCCCATATGGGCAACAACTTCCAGGGCAGCAAGGAACTCTTCCTCTGGCCCACCCTGCGGTTCTGGGAGTTTCCGAAGCCGATGATTTCTCAGGTGCACGGATACGCGATCGGCGGCGGCACATACTGGGCACTGCTGCCCGAAATCACGATCGCATCCGAGGACGCGTACTTCCAGATGCCGTTGGTGCCCGGCCTCGGCTTCCCCGGTGGGGAGACGATGATCGAACCGTGGGTGTTCATGAACTACAAGCGGGCCGCGGAGTACCTCTACACCGCCCAAACCTTGTCCGCCGATGACGCCCTGCGAATGGGTTTGGTGAACCGAGTCGTGGCCCGCGAAAATCTCGAGGATGTGACTGAGGCAGTGGCGGCCAAGATCACCCGCGCACCGCTGTCCACCTTGATGGCGACCAAGACGATGCTGGTGCGAGCCTGGGAACAGATGGGCATGCGTCAGCACCTCCAGCTGTCGGCCGACCTCATGTCGGTGCTGGAGCACACCTCTGACGCCCAGGCGCTTCGAGCCGACTTGCAGGCCCGTGGCCGACTTCCCCGGGAGTATGCCGGCGAGGACTAGAGGTCGGCGCCCCACAGAAAAGGTCATCGGTGACCGTGTACTCGGCCTGCCGCGCTGAGGCTATCGACATGCTGCCGACAGCCGCTGACTGGCACGGTCGGAGGAAAGTTCGCCGCCGCAATCAACGGCTGAAGGGAAAGTACGTGGGCTGTCCAGTCGTAGCTGGCTTCGATCCCCTGTCGGACGGGTTCCCGCGGGAGAATCCGTACCCCTTGCTTCAGCAACTCAGCGACGAGCACCGCGTCTTCTATTCGCCCGAGATGCAGATGTACTTCGTCACCCGCCATGCCGACATCGTTGAGGTGCTGTCCGCCAGCGACGGCAAGCGGTTCTCGGCCGGCAACGCATCTGCGCCGGTGTGTCCGATCACCGAGGCGGCGCAGGCCGTGCTGGCCGAGGGCGGCTACCGTCGCCTGCCTGCCCTCACCAACGCAGATCCGCCGCGGCACACCATGATCGCCGCGGGGGTTCGCAAATGCATGTCGGTGCGCCGCCTGAAACTGCTCGAACCGATGGTGGGCGCCAAGGGCGAGGAACTCGTTCATGCGATGGTCGCCAAACCCATGGCCGACCTCGTGGCCGACCTCGCGTTTCCGCTGCCCGCATACGCCGGGTTGGGCCTGTTGGGATTTCCTGAGGAGGATTTCGAACAGATCAAGGCGTGGGCGGGCAACCGTGCGCAACTGACCTATGGTCGCCTGACTGCCGACGAACAGGTTCAGGCTGCCAGGGATGTCGTCGACTTTTGGCGCTTCTGCGACCAATTTGTGGCTAGCCGCGCCGAGGATCTGCGCGACGATTTCACCAGCGACATGATTCGACTGCACCAGGAAGATCCAGACACTCCCGACCTGACGGATCTGGTCAGCATTGTGTACTCGATGGCGCTGGCCGGGCACGAAACCACGACGAACTTCATCGCCAACGGGGTGCTGACGTTGTTGCGCCAACCCGATAGTTGGCAGCGACTCGTCGATGATCCGGCCGCGATCCCGCGCGCGGTCGAAGAACTGCTTCGATACGACCCGCCGGTAACCACATGGCGGCGACAAGCCGTCGTGGACACCACAATTGGAGATGTCGCCATCCCCGCCGGAGCCCAGGTGGCATTGCTGTTTGCTGCGGCCAACCGGGACGGCAGCCAGTTCGCGAACCCCGACGAACTGGACCTGGCGCGGCCCAACGCCACCGAACACCTGACATTCGGCAAGGGTCCGCACTACTGCAAAGGTGCTCCGCTGGCACGCCTCGAGATGAAGGTGTGCCTGGAGGCGCTGACCCAGCACGCGCCGCGCCTGCGGCTGGAGGGCGACGTCAGCGCGGACGATTACCCGCCGAATCTGTCACTGCGCGGGCCCAGGCGTCTGCTCGTGCGCACCGCGTGATCAGCAAGCTCATGTGCAGTGTGAGCCAGTGCGCATCGGTCACCACGGCGAACACGTTGTCCCGCAGTGGAATCCACTGAAAGGTGAGCACATTGGCAAAGGAAGGAAGACAGTGATGGCCGGTACGAACGGCGGTGTCCTCGAGGGCCTGCGGGTGCTGGAACTGGGACAACTCCTTGCCGGCCCCTTCGCCGGTCACCTGGTGGCCGACATGGGCGCCGAAGTGATCAAAATCGAACCGCCTGGGCGCGGCGACCCGATGCGCGAGTGGGGACATCACGACGCAAGTGGCCACGGGTTGTGGTGGCCTTCTCTTGCCCGCAACAAGAAGTCCGTCAGCTTGAACCTGGCTCACCCAGAGGGACAACGGTTGCTGGGTGAACTCGTGAAGCGCAGCGACGCGTTGATCGAGAACTTCCGCCCAGGAACGCTGGAAAAGTGGAATCTCGGGCCGGACAAGCTACGTGAGCTCAACCCTCGGCTGGTGGTGGTGCGAGTGTCGGGGTACGGCCAGACAGGTCCGTACGCCGACCGCGTCGGTTTCGCCAGTGCAGGAGAGGCGATGGGCGGCCTGCGCTACATCAACGGCTATCCCGATCAGCCACCGCCACGCGCAGGAATCTCAATGGGGGACATGCTCGCCGGAATGTTCGCCGTGCAAGGGTTGCTGGCGGCTCTCTACCGCCGCGACGGACTGAAGGCAGGAACCGGCCAGGTAGTCGATGCCTCGATCCTCGAGTCATGCATCGCGATGCTAGAAGGTGCGATCACCGAATACGACAAACTCGGGATCGTTCGACAGCCGAGCGGAACAGGGCTGCGCAACATCGCGCCGTCGAACATATACAAGTCGCTGGACGGCAAGTGGGTCGTGATCGCCGCCAACGCCGATACGCTGTTCGCCAGACTGTGTGCGGCCATGGACAAGCCCGGCCTGGCCGCCGATGAACGGTTCGCCACCCATCTGGCGCGCGGCGCGAACGCCGAAGAGCTCGACGACATCATCGCCCAGTGGGCCGCGGGGTTCGAGGCACAGGAGATCGACAAAGTCCTCACCGCACACGGGGTGGTGACCAGTCCTATCTACACCGTCGCCGACATCGTCGCCGACGAACACATCCAGGCCCGCGACATGGTCATGCGCGTGCAGGATGACCAGATCGGCGAGCTCGCCGTGCCCGGATTCGTGCCGAAATTCAGCGACACCCCCGGCGCGCACCGCTGGACGGGCCCCGGGCAGGTAGGACAGCACAACGGTGCCGTATTGACTTCACTGCAGGACTGGCCGATCAAGAACTCGCGACGCTGCGGGAGCAGGGGGTGATCTAGTGGCACCGGTACTGGTCTGCGAGGTAGGTCCTCGCGACGGACTTCAGAATGAAGACCGCGTTTTGTCCGTGGCGGCTCGCGTCGAGTTCGTCAACCGGCTATCGGAATGCGGCTTTTCCCGAATCGAGGCGGGAAGCTTTGTCAGCGCCCGTCGGGTGCCGCAAATGGCCGACGCCGAGCAGGTTTTCGACCAAATCGTCCGTCGGCCAGGCGTCGAATACAGCGGCCTCGTGCTCAACCTCAAGGGCGCCCAGCGTGCGTTGGCCTGCGGCGTTGACCGACTCAACTGTGTGGTGGTGGCTACCGAGACCTTCAACATGCGAAACCAGGGCAAAGCGGTGGCCGACACGGTCGCCGAATTGGACGCGGTCATCGCCTTGGCCGCGCGGACGTCGGTGCCGGTCACGGTGTCGATTGCCGCCGCCTTCGGCTGTCCGTTCGAAGGACCGGTGGCCCCATCGGCCGTCGCTGCCCTTGCCGCCCATTTCGCGTCAGCCGGAGTCGCGGAGATCGCGTTGGCTGACACGATCGGCGTGGGCGTGCCGACCCAGGTGCAAGAGCTGTTCGCGCTGGTGTCCGATCAGATCAGCGGCACCCCGGTTTCGATCGGATTCCACTTCCACAACACCCGAAACACCGGTATTGCCAATGCCTTCGCGGCGCTGCAGGCCGGAGCGAGTGTGCTCGACGCGTCTGTTGGCGGTGCCGGCGGCTGCCCGTTCGCACCGGCCGCGACCGGAAACATTCCCACTGAAGACCTGGTGTACATGCTCGACGGCATGGGAAGGCAGACCGGGATCGACCTCAACGGCGTTGTGGGGACGGCGCATTGGCTCGCCGGGCAATTGGGGCGCGAGCTGCCCGGTATGGTCAGCCGCGCCGGCGCCGACTGGTGCGCCGCGACCTG
>CAWBXH010000011.1:0-725498 GCA_963792745.1 uncultured Actinomycetota bacterium
CGATACGACGGCCCAGACATCGCTTCTAGGCCGTGCACGATCTGCATCCCGCTAAATTCGAAGGTTATGGCGACGAATGGAGTCTTATGAACGCGGGTGTCGAGCAGCTGGAGTTCCAGGCCGAGGCCCGCCAGTTGCTGGATCTGATGATCCACTCCGTGTACTCCAACAAGGACTCATTCCTGCGGGAGTTGATCTCGAACGCCTCCGATGCGCTGGACAAGCTGCGCCTCGAAGCGTTCCGGAACAAGGACCTCGACGTCGACACCTCCGATCTGCACATCGAGATCGACATCGACAAGGACGCCCGCACGCTGACCATCCGCGACAACGGCATCGGGATGACCCGCGACGAGGTGGTCGGACCTGATCGGCACGCTGGCCAAGTCCGGCACCGCCGAACTGCGCCAGCAGCTGCGGGAGGCCAAGAACGCCGCCGCCTCCGAGGAGCTGATCGGCCAGTTCGGTATCGGCTTCTACTCGATCGTTCATGGTGGCCGACAAGGTCAAGCTGCTCACCCGCAAGGCCGGCGAGAGCGAGGCCACCCGGTGGGAGTCCAGCGGCGAGGGCACCTACACCATCGAATCCGTCGACGACGCGCCGCAGGGCACGTCGGTCACGCTGCACCTCAAGCCCGAGGACTCCGAGGACGAGCTGCACGACTACACCTCGGAGTGGAAGATCCGGGAGCTGGTCAAGAAGTACTCGGACTTCATCGCCTGGCCCATCCGGATGCAGGTCGAGCGACGCAGCCCGGCGACCGAGGAGGGCGGCGAGGAGGCAGGTCACCGTCGAGACGCGAGACCCTCAACTCGATGAAGGCGCTGTGGGCCAGGTCCAAAGACGAGGTCTCCGACGAGGAGTACACGGAGTTCTACAAGCACATCGCGCACGCCTGGGACGACCCGCTCGAGGTCATCCCGATGAAGGCCGAGGGCACCTTCGAGTACCAGGCGCTGCTGTTCATCCCGTCGCACGCGCCGTTCGACCTGTTCAACCGCGACGCCACAGTCGGCGTGCAGCTGTACGTCAGGCGGGTGTTCATCATGGCCGACTGCGACGAGCTGCATGCCGCGAGTACCTGCGCTTCGTCAAGGGCGTCGTCGACGCAGCAGGACATGTCGCTCAACGTCTCTCGCGAGATCCTGCAGCAGGATCGGCAGATCAAGGCGATCCGCCGCCGGCTCACCAAGAAGGTGCTCTCGACGATCAAGGAGATGCAGTCCGAGCGGCCCGGAGGACTACCGCACGTTCTGGGCGCAGTTCGGCGCGGTCCTCAAGGAGGGCCTGCTGTCCGACGTCGACAACAAGGACACCCTGCTGGCGGTGTCGTCGTTCGCCTCGACGCACAGCGACGAGGAGCCCACCACGCTGGCCGAGTACGTCGAGCGGATGAAGGACGGTCAGGAGCAGATCTTCTACGCCACCGGCGAATCGCGTCAGCAGCTCCTGAATTCACCGCACCTGGAGGCGTTCAAGGCCAAGGGCTACGAGGTGCTGCTGCTCACCGACCCGGTCGACGAGGTCTGGGTGGATCGGTGCCCGAGTTCGACGGCAAGCCGCTGCAGTCGGTCGCCAAGGGTGAGGTCGACCTCGACTCCGAGGAGGACAAGGCGGCGCACGAGGCCGAGCGCGAGGAGCAGGAGAAGGAGTTCGCCGACCTGCTGGGGTGGCTGAACGAGACCCTGGCCGAGCACGTCAAGGAGGTGCGGTTGTCCACCCGGCTGACCGAGTCGCCGGCCTGCCTGATCACCGACACTTTCGGCATCACGCCGGCGCTCGCGCGCATGTACCAGGCCTCCGGGCAGGCGGTCCCGACCGGGAAGCGCATCCTCGAACTCAACCCGGACCATCCGCTGATCACCGGGCTGCGCGAGGCGTTCAGACAGCCGTGGCGGCGACGATCGCGCTGGCCGAGACGGCCGAATTGCTCTACGGCACAGCACTTCTCGCCGAGGGCGGCGCGCTGGAGGATCCGGCGAAGTTCGCCGGGCTGCTGGCGGAGCGGTTGGCCGCGGACCGTTTAGGGGATCGGCGACCTGCAATCGAAACGGAGTGGCCCAATATCAACGAGTAACCAACGGTTCCGGACAAACCCGGCGGCGCGAACCACTCTCAGTTGTCGATTCACCGCACCACTGCGACAGCGCGGCTGCGACACAGTGTTTCGCTAGAAGTGACCCAGCGGGCGGCGGAGCGGATAAGGGACGCTCAGCGCCGCCCCGCAGGGTTGACCCTCAGGCAGTCAGGTCGAGGGTGACCACACCAACAGAACGCCGCAAGCCCGGTCTAGCTGTGAAAAGCTCTTTGTCAGTGCCCCCGTCGGGGGCTAGACAGTTATCGGTGCCCCCATCGGGAGTAAGCCGGCTGGTCGACCCCCGCTGGGGGCGAATTGGCATCGCCGACCCCCACCGGGGGCTAGCGACCGCTGACGTCCGTCATGCCGGAACAGCACCTCCCAAAACGCCGAACTGTCTTTGCGGGTGCGCGGCCGCATACTCGCCATGGAGCCTCACTTTGCGCCCATGGTGTTGGATTCCTGTCGGATAGCTGTTCTGAGAGATTCTCGCATCCTGTGAGCTGCAATTATAGGTGGAGCTGCCGGGAATCGAACCCGGGTCCTACGGCATTCCCTCGAGGCTTCTCCGTGCGCAGTTCGCTATGCCTCTACTCGGATCTCCTGCTCACGCGAACAAGTCAGGATGACGATCCCAGTCGCTGTTTGGTGTCCCGATGAGTCCCGCGACCGAACTCATCGGTTGATCCCTCTAGCTGATGCCAGGGTCCGGGCCGAGGGAGCTCCCGGTCTGACAGACTCACAGTCGCTTAGGCAGCGAGTGCGAAGTCGCGCTGATTTGACTCGGCGCTTAATTGGTTGCAACGACGCTTACGGTGGTCTCTTGCCTGCACCGGCACGCTTCCCTTGATTCGATGCGCGAAGTCGAAACCGTTCAGCCCCTCGCATCCCCACCGACTTTCGGCGGGACAATCAATGGTACGCCAGCGACAACGGCCGAAGCGAAGGATTTCATCCCGTTTCGGCGTCTTTTCCCAGTTCAGATCACGTAATTGAGGTGTTCGACGATCCGCCGCCCGACGGCTTCCTCCCCGCCGTAGGAAACCGCGTCATGGTCCACCAGCATCCGCCCGCCGGCCAGCCGGGCGAACAGCAGCCCGTCGAGCGTGATCGTCGCCGTCGGATCGTCGCCGCCGAAGTCGTCGACCAACTTCGCGCGCCCGTCGACAGCCACGTTGATCGTGCGCGCCAACGGACCGGTCAGCTCGATCCGCACCCGCGACCCGTCCGGCGCGCCGCCGAGCTTGCCGACGACGAATCCCATGCTCGCCGCCATCTCGTCGAGCGCCAACCGCGAGTCGTCGCCGTCGAGGTCGACATCGCCCGCCGATTCCCCCAGCGCATCACGGATGTCGTGTTCGTGCATCCAGCAGTCGAATGCTCGCACCCGCATGAACCGGCCGTAGCTGTCGGGGCCTGCCGGTGTTGCCGTGAGCTCGACCCACTGCGCCTCGCCCATCGCAGACAACGCCTCACGCCGCTGCGCCGTCATCGCACGGAACGCATCCAGTAGCTCGGCGTGAGTGAGCTTGCGGAACTTGCGCACCCACCGCTCGTTCAGCACGCCGATGTCGTTTCGGACGTGCTTGAGCGTCGACACGTCGACGTCGGCCTCCGGCGTCCCGGCACCCTGGAGCATCGACTCGGTGCCGACCACGTGCGCGACGACGTCATGCACATCCCAGCCCGGCAACGACGTCGGCCTGGTCCATTGCGGGTCAGGCAGCTCGCCCACCAGCGAGTCAATGTTGTCCCAGCTGGCGAAGAGTCCACTGAGTACGTCGGACTTGTCCAGCTGGGTGACGGGGCGGGATGGGCTGTTCACCGGGCCGACGGTACCGCTGCCGGGATCGCGAGCGACCGCGAACTGCCACTAATCGTCGGCGTGCCGCTGTGCAGACACGGTCGCTCGCGGGACGAAGTCGGAGATCGGGACGGCGCGGCCGAACAGGTGCCCCTGGACCTGACGGCATCCCGCGGCGAAGACCGTATCGGCCTGCGCGGCCGACTCGATGCCCTCGGCGATCACGTCCAGCCCCAGCGCATCACACAGCCGGATCACCGAGCGGTACAAGGTCTCGACACGATCGGGTTCAGGCCCGACCGTCAGCCCACGGTCGAGCTTGATGATCTGTACGGGCAATGCGTGCAGATAAGTCAGCGAGTTGTAGCCCGCACCGAAATCGTCGAGGGCGACCTTGATGCCGGTCGCGTTGAGCCGGGCGATCTGCGCGGCCGCCTCGGCGAGATCGACAACCGGCACCGTCTCGGTGATTTCCAGAACGAGTTGGCTCGGCGTCATGCCGCATTCCGAGAGCGTCCGGCGCACCTGCCTCTCGAAGCCCGGGCTGCCCAGCCGGGCCGCGCCGATGTTCACATGCAAGACGAGGTCCAAACCCGCGGCCTGGACCTCCCTGCAGGCCATCTTCAGCACCATGGCGTCGACCGCCGCTCCCAGCCCGGCGGCTTCTGCCGCGGCGACGAACGCGTCGGGCTGAATCTCGGTTCCGTTCGGTGCAGTCCACCGGGCCAGCGCCTCGACCGCGACCGGCGTGGCGTCGGGAAGCCGCACGACGGGTTGGTACGCGAGGCTGAAGCCAGGAGGTACGCCGCCCTTGGCTTGGCGCATTGCGGTTGGGAAGTCCGTCGACACGCCCAGCGACGGCCGGTAGATGACGGCCGTGTCCTTGCCCACCCGCTTACCCGCGTACATCGAGACGTCGGCCTGCCTCAGCAGATCGTCCGATGTCGGCGCAGGTTCGCCGGCACCGGGACGGACCAGTCCCATGCTGGCCCTGACCCGAATCGAGGAGCCGTGGATCGCGAACGGATCTCGAAGTGCCACGCGGACGCGGTCGGCGACCACCTCGGGCTCCTCCGCTTCGCCGTCGATCAATATCGCGAACTCGTCTCCCCCGATGCGGGCCAGCGTGTCGGACTCGCCGACGCAACGCTTGAGCCGCTCGCCTACCGCGCACAGCAGTTCGTCGCCCCCTGCGTGGCCGAACCGGTCGTTGACCTCCTTGAAATCGTCGAGATCGACGAAGATCAACACGAACGGGCCGCTGCGGATCGCCTCGTCGAGTCGCTGGGCGAACAGCAGCCGGTTGGGTAGTCCGGTCAAAGAGTCGTGGTGCACCTGGTGGGCGAGGCTGCGCTGCACCTCGTACAGCCGCGCGGTCAGCCGCCGCTGCGCCCGTATCGCGACCACCTGCCGAACGGCGACGAGAAAGATCAGGACGATCGCCGCGCTGAGCGAAATCGTGTTCAACTCCCGACCGATCAGATAGGTTGAAGGCGAACAACACCGAGATTCCGAGGAAGCCGAGGTACGGCAGCCCGAGCTGGACCAGGTCCATGACGTCCCGGCCGCGCCCAGTCGCCGACTGGGCGGGCAGTTGGAGCAGCGCAAAGGCGATCATCAAGGGCCCGAGGGTGAATCCGAAGGCGCCCCACAGGTCGGCGCCGTCGACCCCGATGGTGCGCAGGTACGCGACCACCCTGTCCGACGCCGAGACGATCACGATGCCACCGGAGAGCAGCAGGTAGTTCGCCCGATACGGACGATCGGGCCGGTAGACGATCGCGATCAACACCGCCACAACCACGACGACGAGTTCGATCACCGAATACGCGACCAGCACCCCGGTGTTCTGCGACCGGGGTGATGCCGTGCCGGTCTTGTCGCCGAATCCGGCGATGTACACCAGCATCGCGAACGATATGGTCGCCACCAACCCGTCGAGCAGAGCGATGGCCCACGAACTCCGCAGCGGGCCGTCCTTGCCCGCGGTCAGTCCGCCGCCAGACCACGTCAAAAACAGGATTGCGGGCACGGAAAACAGCGGCGGCCCGAAATACGCCGCGATACCGAACCACGGCATCGCACCGCCGTCGCCGGTAGCGCCGCCCACCGACCACCAGCTCACTTCGCCGACAAGCCAACTGACGAACGCCGCGATGACGAAAAGTCGCCATGTGCGCGCCAAGCCGCTCACCCTGCGTGCGACCACCACCGCGCAGAGCAGCGCCCCGGCGCCGACGATCGACTGCAGCGCCAACTGACCCCAGCGCGCGACAGTATCGCCCCATAGCGCGAGCGCGTTGACGGCCAGAAGGACCGCCACCGTGGCAAACAGACCGAGGCGCAATTGGTAGCCCTTGACCGACACACGCCTCCTTCCACGCACGCCGTCTGGCAACACGCTCCTGCCATGATGCCTTACCGAGCAAACTCGGAACCTGTGGGTTGGCCAGCGGCGATAATGGCTGCAGATCAATCCGCGGGCGACGAAGGGCAGTATCCGCCGCAGCGGGGTAGCGTGCCCGTGGTGTGGGGCGCCGTGCTTGTGATGGCCCTCGCTGCGATGGCCGACCCGTTGCGAATCGGGATCACCGTTCTCGTGATTTCGCGCCCACGGCCCGAACGCCAGCTGTCCGCGTTCTGGCTCGGCGGCATGGCCATGGGCCTCGCCGTCGGCCTCGGTGTGCTGTTCGTGCTGCGCGACTTCGCGCTGGTACTCATGCAACATGTGGCGTCCGCGACCGCGAGTTCTACCGTCGGGCTGGCTCAGATCGTCATGGGCGTGCTTGCACTGGTGGTCGCCGCGCTGATTGCCGTGGGCTTCTTCGCGCGGCGACGGGCGCGGGTGCCGACGCCTGACGCCGAACACTCGGCCGCGGCGCTGCGGCCGAACACACCGACGGCATTGTGGCGACTGTCGACGCGCGCCGGGGTTGCGTTGCGGGGCGAGTCACTGTGGGTGGCATTCCTGGCCGGTGCCTGGCTGGCGACCCCGCTTCAGTACGTGGCCGCGCTCGCCGCCATCCTGGCCTCCGGGGCCGCGGCAGGCATGCAGATCGGCGCAGTGGTGGTCTACAACTTGGTGGCGCTGACGTTCGCCGAGATCCCGCTCGTGAGCCACATGGTGGCGCCTGCCAGGACTCACGAAGTCATGCTGCAGGTGCACGACTGGGTGGGCGCACGCCGTCGGCAACTGCTGGCCGCCATCGTCGCCGTGATCGGAGTCTTCTTGGTGATCAACGGAATTGGCAGCGTCTAGACGACTACCCCGCCGCGATCATCGCCACGGATATCAGCGCCAGCCCCATGCCGACCGCCTGCCAGCGGGTCACGCCTTCCCGCAGCACCACGATCGCGAGCAGCACCGTCGCCGCCGGGTACAGCGACATCAGCACACCCGCCAGCGACAGCAGCGACGCGTGGAGCGCCAACAGCATCGCGACGTTGGCCGCCACGTCCAGCACCGCGGCCAGCAGGGCCAGCCGCAGCGGCGTGCCGGTCGGCACGCGCAGATTGCCCGAGACCGCGGCGATCGCCAACACCACCACGCTCGCCGCCAACCGCGCGAAAACCAGCGGCCACAGGCCGGCGGCGACCGGCGCCTGCGCGATCATCACGAAGTTCAACCCGAACGCCAGGCCTGAGCCAACCGTAAGCCACGCGACCGTCGCGGTGAACCGGTGCGGGGTCGGGTCCTCATCGGTCGCCTCGCGGCTGACCAGGACGACCGCAACCAGCGCGAGCACGACGCCGACGCCTGCGATCGCACCGGGCCGCTCCCCCAGCGCCAGACCTGCGCCGACGGGGATTCCGGCGACGAGTATCGCCGTCAGCGACGAGACCACCGAGATCGGGCCCGCGCCCAGTGCGGCGTAGAACCACCAAATCCCGAACGCCTGCGAGACACCGCACAGTCCGCCCCAGAACATGGCGCCGTGGGAGATGTCCCCGCCGACGATCACCGCCAGCACGAACAGCAACACCAGTGCGAGCGGGTAGGACACCAGCACCACGCGCAGCGCTGCCACGCGTCGCGACGCGATGCCGCCGACGAAATCGCTGATGCCGTAACCCAGCGCCGACGCCAGCGCGAGGGCAATCCCGATCAGGTCATGCCTTTGGCGCGCCGACCCAGCTCACGGGTCACCTCCCGCTGCGCGTCGCGGCGGGCCATGTCCTGGCGCTTGTCATGGGCCTGCTTGCCGCGGGCCAGTGCAAGTTCGACCTTCACCTTGCCGTCGGAGAAGTACAGCGACAGCGGCACCAACGTCAGGTTGCCGTCGCGGATCTTGCCGACCAGGGCGTCAATCTGCTTGCGGTGCAACAACAATTTGCGGTTGCGCCGCGGTGCGTGGTTGGTCCAGCTGCCGTGGTGGTACTCGGGGATGTGCAGGTTGCGCAGCCAGATCTCGCCGTCGTCGACCGTTGCGAACGCGTCGGCCATGGAGGCTTGGCCGTCGCGCAGGCTCTTCACCTCGGTGCCCATCAGCGCGACCCCGGCCTCGAACGTCTCGAGGATCGAATAGTTGTGCCGCGCCTTACGATTGGTCGCAACCACTCGGTTGTTGCTTGACCTCGACGGGTCGGCGGCTTTCTTGGACACGGCTAGCGGCGGACGTAGAGGCGCAGGGTGATGTAGGCGGTGACGCCGGACATCGCCAGACCGAGGAACATCATCAACGGGGCGCTGTAGTAAAGGACGTCCGCGTAGTCCACCTTCGCGATCAGATTCGCCTGATAGAACTGGTTGAGCGCGTTCTCCAGGAACAACGCGCGCACCAAGATCAGCCCGATGATCGCGATGACCACCCCGATGAATGCGGCGACCATCGCCTCCACCAGGAATGGCAGCTGCGTATACCAGCGACTCGCACCGACCAGTCGCATGATCCCGATCTCCGTTCGGCGGGTGTACGCCGCGACTTGAACCATGTTGGCTATCAACAATATTGCGCCGATCGCCTGCACCAGTGCCACCGCAAACGCGGCGTTGCTGATCCCGTCGAGCACCGCGAACAGCCGGTCGATCAGCTCTTTCTGGTTCAACACGTTGAGCACGCCGGGCTGGCCCGATAGCGCGTCGTCGAAGTCCTTGTGCTGCTCGGGGTCATCCAGCTTCACGACGAACGACGCCGGGAAACGCGTCCTTGCCCGCGACATCCTTGTACTGCGGGAACTTCTTGATCGCGTCGTTGTAGGCGTCGTCGCGGTTCAGGAAGCGAACGGAGCGAACGTCGTCGCGCCCCTCGATCTGTGCCCGCAGCGCCTTGCAGGGGTCCGCGTCGCAGGTGGGGTCGTTGGCCGAGACGTCGTTGGTCAAGAAGACCTGGCTCTCAACCCGATCCAGGTAGATGGCCTTCGATTGATCGGCCAGGCGCACCACCAACAGGCCGCCGCCGAACAGACCGATGGAGATCGCGGTGGTCAGGATCATCGCGATCGTCATGGTCACGTTGCGACGAAGGCCGGTCCAGACCTCGTTGACCAGGAAGCCGAAGCGCACTAGCGATCCATTCCGTAGATACCGCGCTGCTCGTCACGGACCAGCCGGCCCAGGCTGAGCTCGACGACGCGCTGGCGCATCGAGTCGACGATGTGATGGTCGTGGGTGGCCATCAGCACCGTCGTCCCGGTGCGGTTGATGCGCTCGAGCAGATCCATGATGTCCTTACTGGTTTCGGGATCCAGGTTTCCGGTCGGCTCGTCGGCCAGCAGCACGAGCGGGCGGTTCACGAAGGCCCGGGCGATGGCCACGCGCTGCTGCTCACCGCCGGACAGCTCGCCGGGCAACCGGTTGGCCTTGCCCGACAGCCCGACCATCTCCAGCACATCGGGCACCACTCGGTTGATGACGTCGGGCCGCTTGCCGATCACCTCGAGCGCAAAGGCCACGTTCTCGAAGACCGTCTTCTGCTGCAGCAGCCGGAAATCCTGGAACACGCAGCCGATCACCTGCCGCAGGCTGGGGATGTGCCGGCCCGGCAGCTTGTTGACGTGAAACTTCGACACCCGCACGTCGCCGTTGGTCGGCGACTCCTCGGCCAGCAGGAGCCGCATGAACGTCGACTTGCCCGAACCGGAGGGGCCGATGAGGAAGACGAACTCGCCCTTGTCGATTCTGACCGAGACATTGTCCAGCGCGGGCCGCGCCGACGACTTGTACTGCTTGCTGACATGGTCGAGCGTGATCATCACGGCACGCCAGTGTAGCGGTGAGACAACGCAGGGCCGGTCGGGCTATCTCGGCGCCGCGGGCGAGGCGGGCGCCGTACCCGGTACGGGCGGGGCCGTCGTCGGCGTTGTCGGGCTCGGCGTCTGCGTGAAGGTCTCCGGCCCCAGCGGGCCACCGGGACCGTCGGGATCGAGCACCGTCGTCGTCGGCGTAGGCGACGTGGGAGACGTCGGGCTGGTCGTGGTGTCCTCCGGCGGAGTCGTCGTCTCGGTGGTCGTCGTCGGCGGCGTCGTGGTCGTCGTGGCGTCGGACTCCTTGGGCCGTCGGACGTTCGTCCGCGGCACCCAGGTGTAGTTCGGGTCCGGCACGAAACCGGGCGGGACGACCGCGGGCGCGGGCGCCTCGGGTGCCGGCTCGGGCTGGAAGTTCTGCTGCACCCAGAACAGCGCGACGAACGCGATGACGAGCACCGCGGTCGAGACCCGGATGCGACCCAGCCTCGCCTTGAACCACGAGGTCATTGCTTGTGCTCCTGCGCGGCCTGCGCTTCTGCTTCCTCGGCGGCCGGAGTCTCCGCGGGATGCGGAATCGCGGCCACCATCGGGGCGCTTCCGTCGGATGACGCGATGCCTGCGCGACGCAGCGCCCGCACGACCAGCACGCGGATCCGTCGACCGACCTCGTACTGCTTGCCCGGCAGCGTGCGCGCCACCATCCGCAGGTTCATCGTGTCCAACTCGATGCTCTCCACACCCATCAGCTGCGGGGCGTCGAGCAGCAGATCCTTGAGGGCGGGGTCGTCCGTCGCGTTCTCCGCCACCTCGTGCAGCACGTCGTTGACGACGTTGAGGTCCGCCGACGTCGGCACCGGGATATCGACGACCGCGCGCGCCCAGTCCTTCGACAGGTTCAGTGTCTTCACGATCTGGCCGTTGGGGATGGTGAACATCTCGCCCTCGGCCGACCGCAGCTTGGTGACGCGCAGCGTGACGTCCTCCACCGTGCCCTCTGCCGGGGCCGCAATTCCCGCGACAGTGAGTGACACCAGATCACCGAAGCCGTACTGCCTCTCGGTGATGATGAAGAACCCGGCCAGCAGATCCTGCACGATGCGCTGGGCACCGAAACCGAGTGCCGCACCGAGCACCGCGGCGGGCGCCACCAACGAGCCCACCGGTATCGCGACGACGTCGGTGATCTCCACCGCGACGATGACGAACAGGATCGCCACAGACACCCACGAGATCACCGACGCCACCGCCTGGCGGTGCTTGGTGCTCTCGGAACGGACCAGCTGGTCGCTGTCCCGGTATTTCGCGTCGATGCGATGGACGATCCTGTTGGCCGCCCAGCTGATGAGCCGTGCGGCCAGCAAGCCGCCGATCAGCAGCAGGGCGATCCGCACGCCCCGATCGAGAATCCAGACGCCGAAATCGCCTCGCCAGAAGCCGCCCCAGCGATCGGATGTGTTTATTGCAAGTACGGTGCTATTCGTCATCAGGTCTATTGCGCCAACGGATTCCGGCCTCGAGGAATCCGTCGATGTCTCCGTCCAGTACCGCAGCGGGATTGCCGACTTCGTAGTCTGTGCGTAGGTCCTTGACCATCTGGTACGGCTGCAACACGTAGGAGCGCATCTGGTTGCCCCACGAGCTGCCGCCGTCACCCTTCAACGCATCCAACTCAGCACGTTCTTCTAAACGTTTGCGTTCCAACAGCTTTGCCTGAAGAACTCGCATCGCCGAGACCTTGTTCTGCAATTGCGACTTCTCGTTCTGGCAGGTGACCACGATACCGGTCGGGATGTGGGTGAGTCGAACCGCCGAGTCGGTGGTGTTCACCGACTGCCCGCCGGGCCCGCTGGACCGGTAGACGTCGACGCGCACGTCGCTGTCGGGGATGTCGATGTGGTCGGTGGTCTCGACCACGGGAAGGACTTCGACTTCGGCGAAGGACGTCTGGCGGCGACTCTGGTTGTCGAACGGGCTGATGCGCACCAGCCGGTGCGTGCCCTGCTCCACCGACAACGTGCCGTAGGCGAACGGAGCGTGCACGGCGAACGTCGCGCTCTTGATGCCCGCCTCCTCGGCGTAGGAGGTGTCGAACACCTCGACCGGGTAGCTGTGCTTCTCCGCCCAGCGGATGTACATCCGCATCAGCATCTCGGCCCAGTCGGCCGCATCCACCCCGCCGGCGCCGGAGCGGATGTTGAGCAGCGCTTCGCGCTCGTCGTACTCACCGGACAGCAGCGTGCGCACTTCCATCGCCTCGATGTCTTCGTGCAGCTTCTTGTACTCGGCGTCGGCCTCGGCGAGCGCGTCGTCGCCGCTTGCGCCGGACTCTTCGTCAGCCATTTCGTAGAGCACCGGCAGGTCGTCAAGGCGCTGCCTCAGCTCCTCGACGCGGCGCAGCTCGCCCTGCGTGTGAGATAGGTCACTGGTGACGCGCTGCGCACGGGCCTGGTCGTCCCACAGGTTGGGGTCGGACGCCTCGTGTTCGAGCTTTTCGATGCGGCTGCGGAGCCCTTCGACGTCGAGCACCCTCTCCACCGTGGTGAGGGTGGAGTCGAGGGCAGCGATATCGGCTTGACGGTCGGGATCCACGGGAGTTCAGGGTACCGGCGTGGCAACATCGGGATGGCAACCAGCTTGGCGACGGTGCGACAGCCCCTTGCGCGTCGCCGGGCAGAGACAGTAAGGCACACACATATGCCCCAAGGGCGCCCCTACCACGTGGCGATCGTCGGCTCAGGCCCATCCGGGTACTTCGCGGCGGCCTCGCTGCTGAAATTCGCCGACGCCGACGACACCGCCGACGTGCGGGTCGACATGCTCGAGATGCTGCCCACACCGTGGGGCCTGGTCCGCTCGGGCGTGGCGCCGGACCATCCCAAGATCAAGTCGATCAGCGCACAGTTCGAGAAGACGGCGTTGGACCCCCGGTTCCGGTTCTTCGGCAACATCGCGGTCGGACAACACGTGCAGGCCGCCGAGCTTGCCGAGCGATACGACGCGGTGATCTACGCGGTCGGGGCGCAGTCCGACCGGTCGCTGGGTATCCCCGGCGAGGAACTGCCCGGCAGTGTCCCCGCGGTCGATTTCGTCGGCTGGTACAACGCGCACCCGCACTTCGAGGAGATGGCGCCCGACCTGTCGACCGGGCGGGCCGTGGTGGTCGGCAACGGGAACGTGGCGCTGGACGTGGCGCGCATCCTGGTCACCGATCCCGACGTGCTGGCCCTCACCGACATCGCCGACCACGCATTGCAGATCCTGCACGACCGCGGCGTCGAGGAGGTGCTCATCATCGGCAGGCGCGGGCCGCTGCAGGCGCCGTTCACCACGCTCGAGCTGCGCGAGCTCGGCCAGCTCGAGGGCCTCGGCGACGTCGACGTGGTCGTCGACCCGGCCGATTTCGCCGACATCTCCGATGACGACCTGGAAGCCGCCGGCAAGACGGTGCGCAACAACATCAAGGTGCTGCGGGGATACGCCGACCAGGCGCCCAAAGGGGCCAAGCGCCGGATCGTGTTCCGGTTCCGCACCTCGCCGATCGAAATCAAGGGCGACGGCCGCGTCGAGTCGATTGTGCTGGGCCGCAACGAGCTTGCGGCTGACGACACCGGGCGGGTCGTCGCGAAGGACACCGGTGAGCGCGACGAGGTGCCCGCCCAGTTGGTGGTGCGGGCCGTCGGCTACCGAGGCGTGCCAACGCCGGGTCTGCCGTTCGACGACAAGAGCGGCACCATTCCGCACACCCACGGCCGAGTGGACGGCACCCGCAATATGTACGTGGTGGGCTGGATCAAGCGCGGGCCGACGGGTGTGATCGGGAGCAACAAGAGCGACTCGCAGGAGACCGTCGACACGCTGATCGAGGACCTGAGCACCGCGGAGTTGGCCGATTTCGCCGACAACCATTCCGAGGCGATCGCCGAGTGGCTGGTGGAGCGGCAGCCGAAGGTCGTCACCGACGACCACTGGAAGCTGATCGACGAACACGAGCGCACCGCGGGCGGGTCGGGCGGCAGGCCGCGGGTGAAGGTGACCAGCGTGGCGGAGCTACTGCGGATCGCTCACGGCTGAAGCCGGGCGAGCCTAATCCCGCAGCGGCGGCGTCACCGAGTCGGCGACGATGGTGATCAGCACTCGGGTCTCCTGCTCGCCGGTGAAGTTCGGATAGGGGATGCCGAGATACTTCTGTGAGATCTCGTCGATGCTTTCGCGGCCACCCTCGGACGTCATCGAGACGACGCGCCCGCGCACGGCGTAGTACCGGTCGCCGCTGTCGGGGTCGACGATGTTGACGGCGACGCGCGGATCGCGGCCCAGATTGCGCGCCTTCTGCATGCCGTTGACGATATTGATGACGATGTTCTCGCCGTCGGTGGTCACCCACGTCTTCGTCAGCTGCGGCGCTCCATTGGGCATCAGCGTGGCGATGAAGCACGGGCTCGGCCGCCGCAACAGACCGATCAGGTCTTCGGGCAGGGGTGTGGGCACTCGGTTCCTCCATCTCTTTCTTGCGTCGAGCATATTGTCGGACCGGTGTCGTAGTGTCGAACGCATGTTCGAAGAATGTGATGCCGTGCTCGTCTCGCGGATCGCGGAGCTGGAGCGGGACAAGTCGGCGGCGGCGGCCGAGCAGGCCCGTGCCTCGGTGGCGCTGGATGAGCTGCGCCGGACCGATGAGGCCGCCTCCGGAGTGCCAAAGGCCCGGCAAGGTCGCGGGGTGGCCAGCGAGGTGGCGTTGGCGCGGCGGGACTCCCCCGCGCGCGGCGGCCGGCACCTGGGGTTCGCGAAGGCCTTGGTGTACGAGATGCCGCACACCCTGGCGGCGCTGGAGTGCGGGGCTCTGTCGGAGTGGCGGGCGACGCTGATCGTGCGCGAATCGGCCTGCCTGGACGTCGAGGACCGACGCAGGCTGGATACCGAAATGTGTGCCGACGTCACCAGGCTGGACGGCAAGGGTGATGCGCGAATAATCGCCGATGCCAAGGCAATTGCGTACCGGCTTGATCCGCAAGCGGTGGTGGATCGGGCTGCCAAGGCGGAGGCTGACCGCACGGTGACCATCCGGCCCGCCCCCGACACCATGACGTATGTAACCGCTCTGCTGCCGGTAGCCCAGGGTGTGGGCGTCTACGCGGCGTTGAAGCGTGCCGCCGACACCACTTTCGACGACCGCTCACGCGGAGCGGTCATGGCCGACACAATGGTCGAACGAGTCACCGGGCGGCCCGCCGACGCGGCAGAGCCGGTGGCAGTCAACCTGGTGATCACCGACGAGACGCTGCTCGGTGGCGATGACACTCCCGCCGCAGTGCACGGCTACGGGCCCATTCCCGCGTCGGTGGCCCGCGGGCTGGTGGACAAGGCGGTCGGCGACAAGCGGTCGCGGTGCACGCTGCGGCGGCTCTACCGCCACCCGAAGGCGGGTCAGCTGGTGGCGATGGAGTCGCGGTCGCGGTTCTTCCCGCGAGGGTTGGCGATGTTCATCGGTTTGCGCGACCAGACGTGTCGCACGCCCTACTGCGACGCGCCGATTCGGCACTGCGATCACGCCCGACCGCATCACCGCGACGGACCCACCAGCGCCGAGAACGGCCTTGGCGATTGCGAGCGTTGCAACTACGTCAAGGAGTCACCGGGCTGGGAGGTGACGGCAGGTACCCAGAATGTCGTCCACACAGCGGAATTCGTGACACCCAGCGGCGCGCGATACCGATCAACCGCCCCGCCGCTGCTGTACTCGCCACACATCGACATGACCGAACTCGAAGTGAGCATCGGCATCGCCATCGCCGAACAGGACGCCGCCTAGCTAGCCGGGCGGGGACCCGTCCGGTGGCGCGAAGCGCCAGTTGTCCGGGTTCTTCGGGGAGTACACCACTGGGAACAACTCGCCCATCGTCGGCCAGTTGTTCACATCGACCGCGAGCCGTTGATAGACGACGTGCTCGTTGACGGTCGGCCCGTTGATGACGCCGGTGATCGTCACCAGCTGCTCACCAATGGCATCAGGCCGGGGACTGACGCCGGTGACCACCAATTGACCGTGCGCCACCTCGCCTCGGACGCCGCCGGCGCCGCGTCGCCGCATGATCCACGGCCCAGCGACCACGACGACGGCGCCGACGAGCAACAGCAGCGTCGCGAATTCCCACACCCGGCCATGGTAGGACTGCTGCCATGACCTCGGTCGCGAATGACATCTCACTAGCTCTCGAAATGGCCGACGCGGCCGACGTGGTGACGTTGGACCGATTCGGCGCGCTCGATCTGCGCGTCGACACGAAGCCCGACCTGACGCCGGTGACCGATGCCGACCGATCGGCAGAGGAGCTACTTCGCTCGTCACTACAGACGCATCGTCCCGACGACGCGGTTTTCGGCGAAGAGCTCGGTGGCACAGTGGCTTTCAGTGGGCGCCAATGGGTGATCGACCCGATCGACGGCACCAAGAACTTCGTCCGCGGTGTGCCGGTGTGGGCGACGCTGATCGCGCTGATGCTCGACGGCGTCCCCGTCGTCGGCGTCGTGAGTGCACCCGCCCTGGGCCGCCGATGGTGGGCCGGCGACGGCGAGGGCGCGTTCACGTCGTTCGGCGGCGCCTCGCGGCGCATCTCGGTCTCCGGCGTCGACGACGTCGGCTCGGCAAGCCTGTCGTTCTCCGACCTGACCACGGGCTGGGGTGCGCAGCGGTCGCGGTTCGTCGAGCTGACCGACTCCGTGTGGCGGGTCCGCGCCTACGGCGACTTCTGGTCCTACTGCCTGGTTGCCGAGGGTGCCGTCGACATCGCCGCCGAGCCCGAGGTAAACCTGTGGGACGTCGCGCCGCTCGACATCTTGGTGCGCGAGGCCGGCGGCTCGTTCACGAACCTCGAAGGTCGACCGGGGCCCCACGGCCGCGGTTCGGTGGCCACCAATGGACTGCTCCACGAGGCGGTCTTGAGCAGCCTCAGCGAGGTGTGAACCACGCAACACTGGGTTTCTATCTTACTCCGGAGTAAGATACGGTCATTGGCACAAGCCCCCTACCACCCAAGGCTGCTGACATGACCAACACGATCGATCGCAAATCCGCTCGCGCGCCCAAGCGCGGCGGGCGCGAAAGCGCCGTCGGACTGCAGAAGCACAAGCGAACCCCGACCGATATCGGGCTGGCGATCATTACTCCGATAGTCGGCCAGGAGTTCCTGGACAAGCACAACCTGCGCGACCCGCTCAACCGCGGGCTCAGGTACGGCGTGAAGCAGGTCTTCTCCGTGGTCGGCGCCACCAACCGGCAGTTCAAGAAGGTGTCCGGCGGCAAGAGTGGCCCGACGCGCCTGAAGGCAAGCGGCGCCGACTACTTCGACCTGACGCCCGACGACGACCAGAAGATGATCGTCGAGACCGTCAGCGAGTTCGCCGAAGAGGTGCTGCGGCCCGCCGCCCGGGAGTTCGACGAAAGCGCAAGCTATCCAAAGGATCTCGTCGCGAAGGCCAACGAACTGGGCATCACGGCGATCAACATCCCGGAGAGTTTCGACGGGATCGCCGAACACCGCGCCGCCGTGACCAACGCGTTGGTCGCCGAGGCTCTCGCCTACGGAGACATGGGGTTGGCTCTGCCGATCCTCGCCCCCGCAGGCGTCGCGTCGGCCCTCACGCATTGGGGCAGCGCCGACCAGCAGGCCACCTATCTCAAGGAGTTCGCAGGCGAGAACGTCCCCCAGGCCTGCCTGGCGATCACCGAACCTCACCCGCTGTTCGATCCAACATCGTTGAAGACGACGGCCGTCCGCACCCCGAGCGGATACCGCCTCGACGGCGTGAAGTCGTTGGTGGTGGCCGCCGCCGACACCGAATTGCTGATCGTCGCGGCGCAATTGAACGGCAAGCCCGCGCTCTTCATCGTCGAGTCGTCGGCGAAGGGCCTGACCGTGAAAGCCGATCCGAGCATGGGCATCCGCGCTGCGGCTCTCGGTCGGGTCGAACTAAATGGCGTTTGCGTTCCGTTGTCGGCCCGTCTCGGCGAAGAGGGCGCGACCGACGCGGACTACTCCGAAGCCATCGCGCTGTCGCGGCTCGGCTGGGCCTCGCTGGCCGTCGGCACCGCCCACGCGGTGCTCGACCACGTGGTGCCCTACGTCAAGGAGCGGCGTGCGTTCGGTGAGCCCGTCGCCCACCGCCAGTCGGTGGCCTTCATGTGCGCCAACATCGCCATCGAACTCGACGGCCTGCGGCTGATCACCTGGCGCGGGGCGGCGAGGGCCGACCAGGGTCTGTCGTTCGCCCGTGAGGCCGCACTGGCCAAACGCCTGGGCACCGACAAAGGCATGCAGATCGGGCTGGACGGCGTGCAACTGCTGGGCGGCCACGGCTACACCAAGGAACATCCCGTCGAACGCTGGTATCGCGACTTGCGCGCAATCGGCGTCGTCGAGGGCGTTGTGGTCATCTAAGTCATCCAGAAACCGGGAAAGAAGAAACCACGCTCATGGCAATCAATCTGGAACTGCCCCGCAAGCTGAATGCGGTGATCGACAAGGCACATCAGGGCGCCGCCGAGATGCTGCGGCCGATATCCCGCAAATGGGATCTACGCGAGCACGAGTATCCGGTCGAACTGGATACCCTGGCAACGCTTTTCGAAGGCATCTCGGAGGCGAACTTTGTCGCTTTCGCTGGTGCAGAGGCATTCCGCGACGCCGAAGAGGCCAAGCAGACCAATCACAACGGCGGCAACATGTCGGCCGTGCTCAACGTGATGGAAATCAGTTGGGGCGACGTCGCATTGATGCTGTCGGTGCCACGCCAGGGCCTCGGCAACGCAGCGATCAGCGGGGTGGCCACCAACGAGCAACTGGAGCGGCTCGGCAAGGACGTATGGGCCGCAATGGCCATCACCGAGCCCGGCTTCGGCTCCGACTCGGCCGCGGTGTCGACCACCGCGAAGGTCGACGGCGACGAGTACGTGATCAACGGCGAGAAGATCTTCGTCACCGCCGGATCGCGCGCCACCCACATCGTGGTGTGGGCGACGCTGGACAAGTCGCTGGGCCGCGCGGCGATCAAGTCGTTCATCGTGCCGCGCGACTACCCCGGCGTGACCGTCGAGCGGCTCGAGGACAAGCTCGGCATCAAGGCGTCCGACACAGCCGTCATCCGCTTCGACAACGTGCGGATCCCGAAGGACAACCTGCTCGGCAGCCCCGACATCCAGGTCGAAAAGGGCTTTGCCGGGGTGATGGAAACCTTCGACAACACCCGGCCCGTCGTCGCCGCCATGGCGGTCGGCATCGCCCGCGCCGCACTGGAGGAACTGCGCAAGATCCTCGTCGACGCCGGCGTGGAGATCTCCTACGACAAGCCCGCGCACGCACAGAGCGCCGCCGCCGCGGAGTTCCTGCGGATGGAGGCCGACTGGGAGGCGGGATACCTGCTGACCGTGCGGTCGGCATGGCAGGCCGACAACGACATTCCGAACTCGAAGGAAGCGTCGATGGGTAAGGCCAAGGCGGCCCGGGTGGCCAGTGACATCACCCTCAAGGCCGTCGAAATGGCAGGCACCACAGGCTATTCCGAGGAGACACTGCTGGAGAAGTGGTCGCGCGACTCCAAGATCCTGGACATCTTCGAGGGCACCCAGCAGATTCAGCAGCTGGTGGTGGCGCGCAGGCTGCTAGGCCTGTCATCCGCCGAACTGAAGTAGCTCAAACGGCCGCGACGTAATGTCGGGGCATGGACAACTTTCAGGCCCTCGTCGCCCGCAAGAACGACGACCGCATCGACTGCGCGGTCGAAACCCTGGACGAGTCCGACCTTCCGCCCGGTGAGGTGACTATCCGTGTCGCCTATTCCAGCGTCAACTACAAGGACGCGCTGGCCGTCACGCCCAACGGCGGTGTGGTGCGCGACTATCCGATCGTGCCGGGCATCGACCTCACCGGCGAGGTGGTCGACTCGCAGTCACCGGATTTCGCGGTTGGTGACGCGGTGCTGGCACACGGCTACGAGATCGGCACGGCCCGCAACGGCGGCTACGCCGAGTACGCGCGCCTGCCCGCGGACTGGGTCGTCTCTCTGGGCTCGCTGAGCCCCCGGGACGGGGCGGCCATCGGCACGGCCGGCTTCACCGCGGCGATGAGCGTGCAGGCGCTGATGGATCGCGGCATCACGCCCGACGACGGGCCGATCGTGGTGACCGGGGCGACCGGCGGGGTCGGGTCGGTCAGCGTCGACCTGCTGGCCGCCGCGGGCTACGAGGTGGTGGCGTCGACGGGAAAGCCGGACGCGGCCGAGCGGTTGAAGGCGCTGGGCGCCGCCGAGGTCATCGGCCGGCTGCCGGAAGACCCCGACGCCAAACCGCGCCCGTTGGGCAAGACCCGGTGGGCGGGCGCCGTCGACTGCGTCGGCGGCAAGACGCTGGCCGATGTGCTCAGCACCATTCGCTACGGCGGTGCGGTGGCGGCCAGCGGGCTGACCGGCGGCGCCGGCCTGAACACCACCGTGATGCCCTTCATCCTGCGCGGAGTCGCACTGCTGGGCATCGACTCGGTGCTGATGCCGATCGGGCCGCGCCGCGAGCTCTGGGAGAAGCTGGCCGGTTCACTACGGCCACAGCATCTTTCGGAGATATCGCAGAACGTCGACGTCAAGGACGTGGTCGGTGTGCTCGACGAGATCCGCGAGGGCCGGTACTCCGGCCGGGCCGTGGTTCGGGTGGCCGGGGGTTTCTAGTGCGCCTGATTGTCGTCGTCCTGGCCACGGTCGCTATCGCCACCGCGCCGACGGCGACGGCCGATCCGGCAGGGGGCAATTCGGGTTACCAGCCCTACGGCGACGGCGTGCCGACGGTCATTTCCGGCGGCCCGGTGCCGACGATGAATGGGGTGCCCTGCGTCGCAGGCCATCTCGGCACATGCATCTCGATGGCGCAAAACCAATCCCCGCCGAGGAAGCCCTCGACGGGGATTGGTCACAGCCCAACGGTCAGGCGCTGATTACCCGAGGTACTTCTCCATATCGGGCTTCATCTGCTGCAGCTGCGCGCCCCAGTACTCCCAGCTGTGCGTGCCGTAGTCCGGGAAGTTGAACACCGCGTTCTTGCCACCGGCCGCGATGTAGTTGTCCTGGAACGTGCGGTTCGTGCGGATGGTCAGGCCTTCCAGGAAGGTCGCCGGCAGGTTGGCACCGCCCAGTTCGTTAGGTGTGCCGTTGCCGCAGTAGACCCAGAGCCGGGTGTTGTTCGCCACCAGCGCGGGGATCTGGATCATGGGATCGTTGCGCTTCCATGCCGGGTCGCTTTCGGCCGGGCCCCACATCGGGTCGGTCTTGTAGCCACCGGCGTCGCCCATCGCCATGTTGATGAGGAACGGCCACTGGCCCTCTGACGGGTTCAGGAACGCCGACAGCGACCCGGCGTAGATGATCTGTTCGGGGTGGTAGACCGAAAGGATCATCGCGGAGTTGCCGGACATCGACAGGCCCACGGCGGCATTGCCTGTGACTGAAGTGCCCTTCTGGGCGGCCAGCCATTGCGGCAGCTCGGCGGTCAGGAACGTCTCCCATTTATAGGTCTGGCAGCCGTTGTTGCCACAGGCAGGCTGGTACCAGTCGGTGTAGAAGCTGGACTGGCCGCCCACCGGCATGACGATCCCGACCGGGCTCTGGTAATACCACTCGAACGCCTGGGTCTCCATGTCCCAGCCGTTGTAGTCGTCGCGCGCGCGCAGACCGTCGAGCAGGTACGCCACATGCGGCCCGGTGCCCTTCTGGAACTGGATCTTGATGTCACGGCCCATCGACGCGGACGGAACCATCAGGTATTCGACGGGCAGCCCTGGACGGGAGAACGCACCCGCCGTCGCCGATCCTCCCGCGAAGCCGATGATGCCCGGCAACAGGACCGCCGCCAGCGCGGCGATAGTGAGCCTGCGCGCCCAGTGGCCTCGGATTTTCTCAACGAACGTCATAACTGCAGTCCATCCATCTTTCGGTTGTCGCGTCACACACGCCTACGTCCCGAGAGCGACCGTCGCCCCGGCACCGCAGCCACGTCTTCACTGCGCTGTCGCGCCCGCTCGACGTACGTCTTCGTCGGCGTAGAGCGGACCGAGTAATTTCAGTTGTGCGAAGTTGAGTAAAACATGTGACCAGGACAGGGAAAACCCCGGCTGTCACTCTGTGCCTTATTCGTAAGCGAAATTTATGGTGACGCCAGAGTCAATTCAGGACGTGTCCGATCCGCCGTAGGGTGGGCGCTGATGGCCATCGATCGCGGGGGCACCACCAGCCGGTTAACTGTCGACGACTGGGTTCAGGCTGGTTTCGCGATCCTTGCCGAGGACGGCATCAAAGCGCTCAAGATCGATCGGTTGTGCGACCGTCTGACGGTCACAAAAGGCAGCTTCTACTGGCATTTCACCGATATCGCCGGTTATCGGGCGACGTTGATAGAAGCGTGGGCGCAATTGCGCGACGACGACCGCCGCGATTTCGGTCAACTGTCGCGCATCCCGCCTCGGGAACGGCTCTCGCAAATGATGTCGTCGTTGTTGAGCGCCCGCCACTGGACGCTGGAACGGGCCATGCGGGAGTGGGCCAGAACAGACGACGTCGTCGCCGCCAGCGTCCGAGCCGCCGACCAACGGATTCTGGATGCCGTCCGCCGGGCGTTCGTGGATTACGGGTTCGATGCCGAGGACGCCGACCTGCGCGCCAACGCCACATTCGCCGCCGGAATCGGGTTTCTCCATCTATCCGGACAAATGCCGAATGCCCGCGGGGCCGCCCGGCGGGAGGCCTTTCTCGATCTCATGTTGGCGCCCTGACCCAGAGCTTCCATACTAAAAAGTATGGTACGTTCGCGCTATGACCGCTGCTCCGGCCACGTCGCCGGACATCAGCCCGGAGTTAGTCGCCAGGCTCGCCGAGCGCGCGCAGGAAGCGGAGGACCTGCGCAGGCTGCCGAGCGCCACCGTCGACGACTTCGTCGCATCAGGATTCGCCGAGTTGCTCGTCCCGGCGCGCTATGGCGGCGTGCAGGCGCCGTGGCCCGCGATTCTCGATCCGGTCCGCCGGATGGCGCACGGATGCGCGTCCAGCGCCTGGACGCTGGGCTTCTACGCCCTGCACAACTGGATGATGGCGCTGTTCGGCGAACAGGCCCAGCAGGAAGCGTTCGCGACGCGGCCGTTCCTGGCGCCCGCTCCCCTGGCGCCGACGGGCCGTGGCATACCTGCCGACGGCGGCGTGCGGGTGTCCGGACGGTGGTCGTGGGCCACCGGCGTGATGGACGGCAACTGGATCATCGTCGGCGCCCTGTGCGGGCATGACGACGGCCTCTACCCGGCGCTGGCGCTGCTGCCTATCGGCGACGTCCACATCGAGGACGTCTGGCACACCGACGGCATGTGCGCCACCGGCTCGAACGACGTCGTCATCGCCGACGCCTTCGTCCCCACCCATCGCCTGGTCAAAGTCTCCGACATCTACAAGGGCACCGCGCCCGGCGCGGCCCTGCACGACGCCGACACGTACCGCTGGCCGATGGTGCCCGCGCTCGCGCTGCTGGCGGCGATGCCCGCACTCGGCAGCGCCGAGCGCGTCGTCGACATCTACGCCGAGCGGCTATCCAAGCGCGTGCTCGCCTACGAGGGCATCACCCAGAAGGACAAACCCCTCGCACAGGCCCACCTCGGCGAGGCGCGGGTGCGGCTGCGGGCGCTGCGGGGCCTGCTCGACGACACCGTCGGCCAGCTCGAAACCATCGTTGCCACAGGCGATCCGGTGCCTCGGCCGGTGCGCGGCGAGGCACGGCTGGCGGCGGCCCACATCGTGCACGAGTCGCGGGCGCTGATCGGCCGCCTGCTCGGGGCGTCGGGAGCCAGTGCTCACTTCCTGGACAACCCCCTGCAGCGGATCAAGCGGGACGTCGACGTACTGTCCGGTCATGTGGTGTTCGACTACGACACCAGCCGTGAGCTTGCGGGCGCGCTGATACTGGGAATGGATGTCCCGCGGACCGCAATGGTGTGAAAGGAGTCCCCATGGCCGGCGAGCTACGCGACCGCATCACCAACGAGTTCCAGAAACGGGTGGCCAACCCGCTGATGCGTCGGCTGCCCATCCAGACCCTGCTCGAGACGACGGGACGAGCGTCGGGCCAGCCGCGCCGCACCCCGCTGGGCGGCAGCCGGGTCGGCGACGAGTTCTGGTTCGTGTCGGAGTTCGGCGAGAAGTCGCAGTACGTGAAGAACATCAAGGCCAACCCGAACGTGCGGGTCAGGCTGCGCGGGCGGTGGCACAACGGCACCGCCCACCTGGTGCCCGACGACGACCCCCGCGAACGGCTGCGCTCGCTGCCGCAATTCAACAGCTTCGGCGTGCGCACCTTCGGCACGAACCTGCTCACGATCCGGGTGGATCTGACCGACTAGCGGCGTTGACGCCACCAGCCGATAAAACTAAAGTCAGTTTTACTTTTCCGCCCGTACCCCGGTAGGAGCGACCATGGAATCGTTTGTCCACCTGCGAAAAGGCAAGACGCCGCGGCGACTGCACGCCGATCTGGACGGCCTGAAGGACGACGAGCTGGGCCGCGGCGGCTTCACCGGCCGCACCGCCAACATGTACCGGCGCAACGACCCGACCGCCTACCGCAGCTCCGGGCCGCTGCGCCCGGTCGACGTGCTGGCAAGCGAGCTGAAGCCCAGCGACGCCACCGATGCGGCAGGCGGCCCGCATGTTGCTGTTCTCCAACGCCGACTGCCAGGTGCTGCTGTCCCGGCGCAGTGAGCCGATGCCGTTCTTCGTCCGCTACGTCGACGGGGATCTGCTGTCGTTCGTGCACAAGGGTTCGGGGCTGCTGGAGACGGAGTTCGGCCCGCTGCGCTATCGCGAGGGCGACTGGGTGTACATCCCGAAGGCCACCACGTTCCGTCAGGTGCCCGATGACGAGTCGACGCTGCTGATGATCCAGGCCACCGACGAACTCCGCGTGCCGCCGCCCGGCACCCTCGGGCGCCACTTCCCGTTCGACCCGTCGCAGGTCGTCATCCCCGACCCCGCGCCGATCGCGGACGACGACCGCGACTCCTACGAGGTTCGCCTGATCCATGACGGCGGCCCGACAACGCTGTTCTACCAACATCATCCGCTCGACGTGGAGGGTTGGCGTGGCGACAACTTCGCGTTCACGTTCAACATCGCCGACTACAACGTCGTGACCTCCGACAGCGTGCACCTGCCGCCGACCGTTCACCTCTTCATGCAGGCCACCGGCGTCTACGTGATGAACTTCCTGCCCAAGCCCGCAGAGGGCGTGCCCGGTACCGAACGCACACCCTGGTATCACCGCAATGTCGACTACGACGAGATCGCGTTCTTCCACGGCGGATCGCTGTACGGCATCCCGATGCCGCCCGGCCTGATTTCCCATGCGCCGCAAGGTGTTCACCACGGTGCGCCGGAGAAGGCGCGCGAACGGGCGCGGCGCAAGTTCGACGACTACGACAGGGTCGACTGGTCGGTGATCGCGATCGACACCCGTCGACGGCTGGTCCCGTCGGACGAGGTGCTGGCCAACGATCTGGAGCAACACTGATGACCGCGACCGAGGCTCCGGTCAAGCACGAGTACGATCGAATCCCCTATCTTGTTGCCTACCAGAACAATTCGGCTGTTCGCGACGTGTACGGCGGTGTGGCGGAGCTGGTGGTGCTGGAGAGCTACCTGCTGCGGCCCAAGACCAAACCATCCGACACCGTGCTGGTGTTCATGCACCCCATCGGCGGCGGCGCCTACCTGCCGATGATCAACGCGCTGGCCCGCGCGGGCCATCACGTCATCTACTGCAACAGCCGCTTCCGCGGCACCGACTCCGCGCTGCTGATGGAGAAGGTCGTCGAGGACCTCGGCGAGTGCATCAAGGACGCCAAGAACCGGCTCGGCTACGACAAGGTGGTGCTGGCCGGCTGGAGCGGCGGCGGCTCGCTGTCGGTGTTCTACCAGCAGCAGGCGCAGAAGCCGACGATCACCGCGAGCCCGTCCGGCGACGGCCCCGACCTGACAAAGCTCGGCCTCATCCCGGCCGACGGCATCATGCTGCTGGCCGCACACGTCAGCCGCCACGGCACGCTCACCGAGTGGATGGACGCGTCGATCCTGGATGAATCCGACCCGTCCAAGCGCGATCCCGAGCTGGACCTCTACGACCCCGACAACCCCAACCAGCCGCCGTACACGGCCGAATTCCTTGCGCGCTACCGGGAAGCACAGATCGCCCGCAACCGGCGAATCACCAAGTGGGTCAAGGAGAAACTCGCCGAGCTGAAGGCCGCGGGCCGCCCCGACGACGAGTTCTCGTTCGTCGTGCACGGCACCATGGCCGATCCGCGCTGGCTCGATCCCACCGTCGATCCGAACGAACGCGCGCCGCGGATGACCTACCTCGGTGACCCGCAGTGGGTGAACATGAGCCCCGTCGGGCTGGCCCGGTTCTGCACCCTGCGCAGCTGGCTGTCCCAGTGGAGCTACGACGACGCCCACGGGGACGCGGTGAAGTGCGGGCCCGACATCGCGGTGCCCGCCCTGGTCATCGGCAACATGGCCGACGACGCGTGCACTCCCAGCCATACCCGCCGGCTGTTCGACGCGATCGGGCATCCTGATAAGGAGATGCACGAAATACCCGGTGCCAACCACTACTACTCCGGTCCGGAACAACGCGGGACGTTGCGCCAGGCCGTCGGCGTCTGCACGGACTGGCTGGGTCGGCACGGGTTCTCGGGGACCTCGGAATGACATCCACCGGCCCGCTGGACGGCATCCGGGTGATCGAGGTCGGCACGCTGATCTCCGGCCCGTTCGCAGGCCGGCTGCTGGGCGACATGGGCGCCGAGGTCATCAAGATCGAGCCGCCGGGCGCACCCGACCCGCTGCGCACGTGGGGGCAGGCCGAGCTCGACGGCCATCACTTCTTCTGGACGGTGCACGCCCGCAACAAGAAAGCCGTCACGCTCAACCTGCGCGAGCCCGCGGGCCGCGAACTCTTCCTCGACCTCGTCGAGCGCTCCGACATCATCGTGGAGAACTTCCGGCCCGGCACACTGGAGAAGTGGGGCCTTGGCTACGACGTCCTTTCGGCCCGCAACAAGGGCATCATCCTGGTCAGGGTCTCCGGCTACGGCCAGACCGGGCCCGAGGCACACAAGGCGGGGTACGCCTCGGTCGCCGAGGCGGCCAGCGGGCTGCGCCACATGAACGGCTTCCCCGGCGGACCACCACCGCGGCTCGCACTGTCGCTCGGCGACAGCCTGGCCGGAATGTTCGCCGCCCAGGGCGCGATGGCGGCGCTTTACCGGCGCACCGTCACCGGCGAAGGACAGGTGGTCGATGCCGCGCTGACGGAATCCTGTCTGGCCGTGCAGGAGTCGACCATTCCCGACTACGACGTCGGCGGCGTGGTGCGCGGACCGTCGGGCACGCGGCTCGAGGGCATCGCCCCGTCGAACATCTACCCGACCGCCGACGGCAGCTGGGTGGTGATCGCCGCCAACCAGGACACGGTGTTCCGGCGGCTGTGCGCGGCGATGGGCCAACCCGAACTGGCCACCGATGACCGGTTCGCCAATCACGTTGCCCGCGGCCGTAATCAAGACGAGCTCGACAAGATCATCGGCGACTGGGCTTCCGAACGAAGCCCCGACGACATCATCTCGACGCTGTCGCAGGCCGGGGTGATCAGCGGGCCGATCAATACCGTCGCCGAGGTCGTCGAGGATCCGCAGCTGCGGTCGCGCGGGATGATCGCCGAGCACTTCGACGAGCGGATCGGGCGCACCGTTCTGGGACCCGGTGTGGTGCCGGTGCTTTCGGAGAGCCCGGGAACCATCCGCAACGCCGGTCCGGCACGGCCGGGTCAACACAATGACGAGGTGTACCGCGGCCTGCTCGGCAGGACCGAGCCCGAGATGGAGCACCTGAAAGCAGAGGGCGTCATATGACCGAGTTGCCTTCGGCCGTCACCATTCGCGAAGTCGCCCTGCGTGACGGTCTGCAGATCGAGGACCCGATTCCGTTGTCGGACAAGGTCAAACTGCTCGACGCGATCGTCGAGACCGGCGTGAAGGAGGTCGAGGCCACCGCGTTCGTCTCGCCGACGAAGGTACCCGCCCTCGCCGACGCCGCCGAACTCGCGGCAGAACTGGCCAAGTATGACGACATCGAGTTCTCGGCGCTGGTGGCCAGCCCGAACGGCGCCAAGCGCGCCATCGCGGCCGGTCTGCGATCGATCGAGTACGTCGTGTCGGCGGCCGACGGACACAGCCGCGCCAACGTCGGCCGGTCCACCGCGGAAGCCGCCGCGCTGATTCCCGACATCATCGCCATCGCCCACGACAGCGGTGCGACGGTCGAAGTCATCGTCGCCACCGCGTGGGACTGCCCGTTCGACGGTCCGACCCCACCTGCGCGGGTGCTCGACATCGTGTCGGTGGCACTCGACAACGACGTCGACCGGCTGGCGATCGCGGACACCATCGGCACCACGACGCCGAAACGGGTCAGCGATCTGGTCGCGCTCGTGCGCCCGCTGATCGGCGACACCCCGCTCGGCGCGCACTTCCACAACACCCGCGGAGCCGGGCTGGCCAGCGCGTACGCCGCCGTCTGCGCAGGCATCACCCGGCTGGACGCCTCGGTGGGTGGCCTCGGCGGCTGCCCGTTCGCGCCGGGCGCCAGCGGCAACATCGCCACCGAAGACTTGGTATACCTGCTGCGGGACAGTGGGATTCACGTCGACGTCGACCTGCAGGCGGCGATCGCGGCGGCCGAGGTCGCCCAGGCCGCCGTCGGGCACCAGCTGCCCGGCGCCCTTCTGCGGGCAGGCGACCGGCTGCAGGCCGGATAGTCCGTGTCACTCACGCCCAAGGGCCGCCAGACCCGACACGCCATCGAGCAGGCGGCCAGGAAGCTGTTCGCCGAGCGCGGTTTTCACGGCACCACGCTGGCCGACATCACCTCGGCGGCGGGCAAGTCGCCTGCGGTGTTCTACCGCTACTTCGACGACAAGGAGGACCTGCTGGCCGTGTTGGCCGAGTCCTTCCTGCGCGACATCGTCGCACCGTCGGGGTTGAGCGTGCCGCTGCCCGACTCTCCCCCGCAAGCGGGAGGTGCCCCCACCGACGACACCGAGTTCTTCACCTCCGTCGTCACCGGCTACTGGAACATGTTCAAGCAGAACATCGGGATCATGATCGCGGTCGCCCAGCTGGCCGCGACCCAACAGCGATTCGCCGACGTGCAGAACGAGTTCCGCCGCTTCGGCATGGACATCGTCGCGGCCTCCGTGCGGCGCGCCCAGGAACAGGGCCACGGCGCCGAGCTCAACCCGGAGCACACCGCCGCCGCGATCGCGCTGCTGTTCGAGAACTTCACCACGGTCTTCGTCGGCCGGTCGGGCCTCGGGCTCGAGATCGGCGACAAGGACGCCATCGCGACGCTGTCGACGATCTGGAAGAAGACGCTGTACGGGTTCTGACGACTTTGCCGAAAGACTAGGAGATCACCGTGGATTTCGCTCTCCCCGAGCACCTTCCGGGCCTGCTCGCCGAGATGGATGCGTTCATCGAGGATGAGATCAAGCCGCTGGAACGGGAGAACATCCAGTACTTCGACCAGCGTCGCGAGAACGCCCGCACGGACTGGGACAACGACGGCATCCCGCGACGGGAGTGGGAGGATCTGCTCGGCGAGATGCGACGGCGCGCCGATGCGGCGGGCTGGCTGCGCTACGGGCTGCCTTCGCGGTTCGGCGGCCGCGACGGCACCAACATCGACATGGCGGTGATCCGGGAACACCTGGCGCACAAGGGTCTCGGGCTGCACAACGACCTGCAGGACGAGTCGTCGATCGTCGGCAACTTCCCGCAGGTCATCATGATGGACCGGTTCGGCACCGAGACACAGAAGCAGGAGTGGACCGACGCGCTGATTACCGGCAAACGGTCGATGGCGTTCGGGCTGACCGAGCCGAACCACGGGTCCGACGCCACCTGGCTGGAGACACGTGCCGAATCAGATGGCGACGGCTGGGTCATCAACGGCGCCAAGCGCTTCAACACCGGCGTGCACAGGGCGACCCACGACCTGGTGTTCGCGCGCACCTCCGGCGAGCCGGGACAGGCCCGCGGCATCACCGCGTTCCTGGTGCCGACGGACACACCCGGGTTCACCGTGCCGTACTACTGGTGGACGTTCAACATGCCCACCGACCACGGTGAGGTCGAGCTCTCCGACGTCCGCGTACCCGGCGACGCCGTGCTCGGCGAGGTGGACCGCGGCCTCGAGGTCGGTCAGACGTTCCTGCACGAGAACAGGATTCGGCAGGCCGCCAGCAGCCTGGGCGCCGCGCAATACTGCATCGACCGCGCCGTCGGATATGCAGGAGACCGCAGCGTGTTCGGCAAGCCGCTCGCCGTGAACCAGGCGGTGCAGTGGCCCCTGGTTGAGCTGCAGACCGAGGCGCAGATGGTGCGGCTGCTGGTGTACTACGCGGCCACCCAGCTCGACGGCAACCACCACATGGAGGTGTCGGACAAGGTGTCGATGGCCAACTATCGCGCCAACCGACTGGTGTGCGAGGCAGCCGACAGGGCGATGCAGGTGTTCGGCGGCGTCGGCTACAGCAGGCACGAGCCGTTCGAGCACATCTACCGCCATCACCGGCGCTACCGCATCACCGAAGGCGCAGAGGAGATCCAGATCCGCCGGGTGGCACAGCGGCTCTTCGGATTCGGCCGCAAGTGAAAGCCCAACTGGCAGAGGTGCTCCGGCCGGTCGTCGGCGAAGTGAGTATCGAGAACCTGTGCACGCTGACAGGCGGGGCCAGCCGCACCACGTGGGCCTTCGACGCGGTGACCAACGGCACCCGGCAGGCCTTGATCCTGCGCACCGGCCCGCCCGACGACGTGCACGCGGGCATGGAGCTCGAGGCCGCCGTCCAACGGCGGGCGGCGGCGGCCGGGGCGCCGGTCCCCCACATCCTGGCGGCCGACAATTCGCCTGCCGCACTGGGCAATCCGTACCTGATCTGTAACGCCATCGGCGGCGAGACGATCGTCAGGCGAATCCATCGCGCCCTCGACGACAACGGGCGCGACCGGCTGCTGCGGCAGTGCGCCCAGGCACTGGCGGCCATTCACCGCGCCGACCCGGACGGGATCGGTCTGGCGCACACCGAACAGCTGGCCGAGTGGCGCGACCGGCTCGACGAGATGGGCGACACCACGGCGACGTTCGAGTGGGCGTTTCGGTGGCTGGCCGCGCACCGGCCACCGCCGACACCGGCGCGGCTGGTGCACGGCGATTTCCGGATGGGCAACCTGATCGTCGACGAGTCCGGCCTTGCCGCCGTGCTGGACTGGGAGCTCGTCCACATCGGCGAGGTCTACGAAGACCTGGCCTGGTTCTGCATCCGGGCCTGGCGGTTCGGCGCGCCCGAGGAACTCGGCGCGGGCGGCCTCGGCAGCGTCGAGAGCTTCCTGTCCGCCTACGAGGAGGCCGCAGGCGTGACCGTCGACCGCGACGCTTTCCGGTGGTGGCTGACCGTGGCCACGCTGCGCTGGGGCGTCATCTGCCGCTTTCAGGCCGAGCGCCACCTGTCCGGACAGACCCCGTCGGTCGAACTGGCCGCGATCGGTCGGCGCGTCAGCGAAACCGAATGGGACGTGCTGGACCTGCTGGAGGGAGGCGGCCCACGGTGAGCTCGCTGTACGGGCGGCCCACCGCCGCCGAACTCGTCGCGGCCGTCGCCGGCTTTCTGGAAGGCGACGTGCGGGCGGCCACAGACGGGCAGGTGTCCTTCCACGCCCGCGTCGCGGCCAATGTGCTGCGCACCGTCGAGCGCGAACTGCTCGACCAGACCGCGGGTGAGGTCACCGGGGCGCTGGGTGACCTGGGATTCGACGACGAAGCCCAGCTGGCGGCCGCCATCCGCGCCGGCGATCTCGACGGCAGGGCCGGCGAGGTGCTGCCGTGTCTACGCACACTGGTGCGTCATCGGCTCACGATCGCCCATCCGGGATATGACGAGCCCTAGCGAGCCACGCGGGCTCATCGACGAGGGTGCCGACCGGCAGGTCGAGCGCCTCGGCGTGCAGGTCGGTGACGACACCGCGATAGGTCGCGGGGTCCAGCGACTCCAACGCCCACCCGTCGGCGAATGCGTCCCGAATGACCTCCCCGCTGACCTGCGGCCCGAACCCGCGGCCGGCATCGGAGAGCGCGAGCACGTGCACGATGCCGCCCGGTTGGCACGCGTTGTGCAGGCTCGCGACGTAGCGGGGCCGGGCCGTGTCGTCGAAGATGTGGAACAGCGCGCTGTCGACGATGGTGTCGTAGCGCGGCTCATCGGGAAGGTTCATCGCGTCGGCGACCTCGAAGCGCGCACCAACGCCCCTGGCCTCGGCATTGCGGCGGGCCTGCTCCACCGCCTGCGGTGCGAAGTCGACGCCGAGCACGTCGTAGCCGAGCCGAGTGAACAGAATCGTGTGCTCGCCGGTACCGCAGCCGATGTCGAGCACCTTGCCGCCGATCAGCCCGGCCCGTTCCAGCTCGACGATCGCGGGTTGTGGCTCGCCGATCACCCACGGCGGGGTACTCGACCGGTAGAACTCTTCGAATCGGGAGATGGCGGGTGTCGTGTCCATGAAACCCAGTCTTGTACCTCAACCGAACTTCAGGTCAACTGTGCACAAGGAGGTTCCTATGACCGCGGTAGACACCGTCGCCGACCGACTGTTCGCCACCATCGAGCGCGGTGACGTCGCAGCCGTCGGCGACATGTGGAGCGACGACGTCGCGGTCTGGAAGTCCGCAGAGCCGCTGGACCAGGCGAAGGAACGCGCGTTGCGAGTCATCGCGTGGTTCATCGGGACCACCACCGAGCGGCGCTACGAGATACTCGACCGCCAGTTCTTCGACGGCGGTTTCGTTCAGCAGCACATCCTGCATGCCACCGGCCGCAACGGTGGATCGATCGCAATGCGGGTCTGCATTGTTATTAAAGTGGGGGCCGACGGGCTGATCAGTCGCATTGACGAGTATTTCGACCCGGCGGAGATCGCCCAACTGTTCGATTCGACGAACTGACAGAAAGAGTGACATGGCGAGCCTCAGCGAGTTTTTCAGTGATCCAGCATCGACCGGGACATGGACCGTCGTTCCGGATCAATCCACCATCGCGGTCAAGGCCAAGTCGATGTGGGGTGTCGTGCCCGTAAAGGGGCGCTTCACCGAGTTCAGTGGCGACGGTCAAATCACCGCTCCCCAAACGGTTTCCGGCCGTATCGACATCAAGGCCGCATCGCTGCGCACCGGGATTCGTAGGCGTGACGAGCACCTGCACTCCGGCGATTTCTTCGAAGCCGAGAAGTTTCCGGACATCAGCGTCCTGGTCACCGGCGCGGAGGCCGTGGACAACGACACCATCGGTCTGCGTGCAGAACTGACCATCAAGGGCACGACGAAGCCGCTGGAGCTGAAGACCAAGGTGACGCCGGTCGGCGACGGCGGAATGCGGCTCAGCACGCAGACGACCGTCAACCGCCAGGACTTCGGGGTCGACGCCAACATGATGGGGATGATCGGCGACAACGCGACGATCTCGGGCGACGTCGTGTTCCGCCGCACCGGGTCCTAGCGGGTTGGTTTAGCATCTGGCGCATGCCCGATTCATCTCGGCCGCTGCGAATCCTCGTCTACAGCGACAATCCGAGGACCCGCGAACAGGTTCAGCTGGCGTTGGGCAAGCGGGTGTCTCCGGACCTGCCCGAGTTGAGCTATCTCGAGGTGGCCACCGGGCCGATGGTGATCGAGCAGATGGACGCGGGCGGTTTCGATCTGGTGATTCTCGACGGCGAGGCCACCCCCGTCGGCGGCATGGGAATAGCCAAGCAGCTCAAGGACGAGATCGACGACTGCCCGCCGATCCTGGTGCTGACCGGGCGCCCGGACGACGCCTGGCTGGCCAGTTGGTCACGCGCCGAAGCCGCGGTTCCGCACCCGATCGACCCGATCCGTTTGGGCGAGGCCGTGGTGCCGCTGCTGCGGGCACCCGTGCAATAGCCGCTTCGCCAATTCTGCTGCCGCCGTTGGCTCTTGGCGGCATGACAAAGTAGGCGGCCCACCGCGCAACGCGATATTAACCCCAAGTTGTGGCAGGCATTTCAAACATCGCTAGGCTGTGGGTCAGCTCACATCGGAAAGCCCACGAGGGAGCGGTCACTGTCGCATGAACCTGTATTTGCCCATCCTGGTGCTCGGCGCCATCGCCGCCGGGTTTGCCGTGTTCTCGGTGGCCGCTGCGCTACTTGGCGGCCCGAGGCGGTACAACCGCGCCAAGCTGGAGGCCTACGAATGCGGCATCGAGCCGCTGCCTGAGATGGCCAATCCCCAGGCGGCCGGCCAGCGCTTTCCGATGAAGTACTACGTCACGGCGATGCTGTTCATCGTCTTCGACATCGAGATCGTGTTCCTCTACCCCTGGGCCGTCGCCTTCGACAGCCTCGGCGTATTCGCGCTGGTCGAGATGCTGTTGTTCATGGCCACCGTCTTTGTGGCCTACGCATACGTCTGGCGGCGGGGAGGCCTGAATTGGGACTAGAGGAGAAACTTCCGAGCGGCATTCTGCTGTCGACTGTCGAGAAGCTGGCTGGCTACGTCCGCAAAGGCTCGCTGTGGCCCGCGACGTTCGGCCTGGCCTGCTGCGCCATCGAGATGATGGCGACCGCGGGCCCGCGATTCGACATCTCGCGGTTCGGCATGGAGCGATTCTCGGCCACGCCACGGCAGGCCGACCTGATGATCGTGGCCGGCCGCGTCAGCCAGAAGATGGCGCCGGTGCTGCGGCAGGTCTACGACCAGATGGCCGAGCCCAAGTGGGTGCTGGCGATGGGCGTGTGCGCCTCATCGGGCGGGATGTTCAACAACTACGCGATCGTCCAGGGCGTTGACCACGTCGTTCCCGTCGACATCTACCTGCCGGGGTGCCCGCCGCGGCCCGAAATGCTGCTGCACGCGATCCTGAAGCTGCACGACAAGATCCAGGAGATGCCGCTGGGCGTCAACCGCGAGGAGGCGGTGCGCGAAGCCGAAAAGGCGGCGCTCGCGGCCACCCCGACGATCGAGCTGAAGGGCCTGCTGCGGTGACCGAGGCCAACGGCAACCAGGAAAACCAGGAAGTCGTCGGCGTGCGCCACGGCATGTTCGGCGCGAAGGGCAGCGGCGACACCTCCGGATATGGGCGGCTGGTCCACGAGGTGGCGATGCCCGCCGGCTCGCCGCGCCCCTACGGCGGCTACTTCGACGAGGTGATCGACACGCTGACCGCCACTCTCGGCGAAGAGGCGTACCTGGCGGCGGTCGAGCGGGTGGTGGTGTACCGCGACCAGCTGACCCTCGAGGTGCGGCGCGAGCACCTGCCCGCGGTCATGCAAACGCTGCGGGACGATCCCGGTCTGCGCTTCGAGCTGTGCCTTGGCGTGTCCGGCGTGCACTACCCGCAGGACACCGACCGCGAGTTGCACGCCATGTATCCGCTGATGTCCATCACGCACAACCGGCGTATTCAGGTGGAGGCATGCGCACCGGACGCCGACCCGCACATCCCGTCGCTGTTCACCGTCTACCCGACCACCGACTGGCACGAGCGGGAGACCTACGACTTCTTCGGGATCATCTTCGACGGCCATCCCTCGCTGACCCGTATCGAGATGCCCGACGACTGGGTCGGGCATCCGCAACGCAAGGACTACCCGTTGGGCGGCATCCCAGTTGAGTACCACGGCGCCGAGATACCGCCGCCCGACGAGCGGAGGGCCTACAGCTGATGAGTCATGACAACACCCCGCCGGAGAGCGGGGGATCCGACACCGTCGTGATGGTGGGCGGTGAGGACTGGGATCAGGTGGTTTCGGCGGCCGCCGAGGCGGACGCCGGTGAACGGATCGTGGTCAACATGGGCCCGCAGCACCCGTCGACGCACGGCGTGCTCCGGCTGATCCTCGAGATCGAAGGCGAGACCATCGTCTCGGCCCGCTGTGGCATCGGCTACCTGCACACCGGGATCGAGAAGAACCTGGAGTACCGCACCTGGACCCAGGGCGTCACATTCGTCACCCGAATGGACTATCTCTCACCGCTTTTCAACGAAGCCGTGTACTGCCTCGGTGTCGAGAAACTGCTTGGGATCACCGACGACATCCCCGAACGCGCCAGCGTCATCCGCGTGATGATGATGGAGCTCAACCGCATCTCGAGCCACCTGGTCGCGCTGGCCACCGGCGGGATGGAGCTGGGCTCCATGGGTGCGATGTTCTACGGGTTCCGCGAGCGCGAGCAGATTCTGTCGATCTTCGAGACGATCACCGGTCTCCGGATGAACAACGCCTACATCCGGCCCGGCGGCGTCGCGATGGACCTGCCCGCCGAAGGCATCCCGCAGATCCGCGACATGCTCACGCTGATGCCCAAGCGGTTGAAGGACCTCGAGGACCTTCTCAGCGAGAACTACATCTGGAAGGCCCGCACCCAGGGGATCGGCTACCTGGACCTCGCCGGGTGCATGGCGCTCGGCATCACCGGCCCGATGTTGCGGTCCACCGGACTCCCCCACGACCTGCGCAAGTCGCAGCCCTACTGCGGCTACGAGACCTACGACTTCGACGTCATCACCGACGACGGCTGCGACGCCTACGGCCGGTACCTGATCAGGGTCAAGGAGATGCACGAGGCGCTGAAGATCATCGAGCAGTGCGTCGAGCGGCTCGAGCGGTCGGCCGGCGAACCCGTCAACATCCAGGACAAGAAGCTGGCCTGGCCCGCCGACCTGAAGCTGGGCCCCGACGGGCTCGGCAACTCGCCCGAGCACATCGCCAAGATCATGGGTAAGTCGATGGAGGGCCTGATCCACCACTTCAAGCTCGTCACCGAAGGCATCCGGGTGCCAGCCGGGCAGGTCTACGTCGCGGTGGAGTCGCCGCGCGGCGAGCTCGGCGTGCACATGGTCTCCGACGGCGGCACCCGGCCCTATCGCGCGCACTACCGCGACCCGTCGTTCACGAACCTGCAGGCCGTGGCCGCCATGTGCGAGGGCGGCATGGTCGCCGACGCCATCTCCGCTGTCGCGTCGATCGACCCGGTGATGGGTGGGGTGGATCGATGACGATCACGCCCAACGGGTCGCCGGTGTTCATCGAGCTGGGCCAGCGCCCCGACGAGGCGGGCCCACCGATCGGCGGCACCTCGGCGTACCCGGCCGACGTCACCGCGCGGCTGGAGACCACCGCCCGCGACATCATCGCCCGGTATCCGCGGTCGCGGTCGGCGCTGCTTCCGCTGCTCCACTTGGTGCAGGCGGAGGACGGCTACCTGACCAAGGCGGGCATCGCCTTCTGCGCGGCCCAGCTGGACCTGACCGACGCCGAGGTGACCGCGGTCGCCACGTTCTACTCGATGTACCGGCGCAGCCCCACCGGCGAGTACCTGGTCGGCGTCTGCACGAACACCCTGTGCGCGATCATGGGCGGCGACGCGATCCTCGATGCGCTGCAGGACCACCTTGGCATCCACGCCGGCCAGACCACCGACGACGGCCGAGTCACGCTCGAGCACGTCGAGTGCAACGCGGCATGCGACTACGCGCCCGTCGTCATGGTCAACTGGGAGTTCTTCGACGACCAAACCCCCTCCACCGCACGGGATCTCGTCGATGCGCTGCGTGCGGGCGAGTCCGTGGTGCCCAGCCGTGGCGCGCCGCTGTGTACTTTCCGCGAGACCGAACGCATCCTCGCGGGCCTGCCCGACGGCCGCCCCGTCACGGCCGACGGCCAGGTACCGACCGCGACACTGGCCGGGCTGCGCGCCGCGCGTGAACTCGGCATGGAGGCGCCACCGCCTCCCGACGGCGACGGGACGTCGACGGCTCCGAAGGACGACGGCACCAAGGCCGAGGCCGTCGAAACCACCAAAGACGAACCGGCGCCCGCACCTTCGGCAACGGTTCCGGCTGAAGCAGCCACCCCAGAAACCGACCCGAGCAAAACGGATTCACGCGACTGATATGGCACCTGCTACTCCTTTGACACCCGTGTTCAGCCGGTACTGGGACGATCCCGAACCCTGGTCGATGGACACCTACCGCCGCCACGACGGATACCGCGCGCTGGACAAGGCGCTGGCGATGGGTCCCGACGACGTCATCGCGCTGATCAAGGACTCGGGCCTGCGCGGCCGCGGCGGCGCCGGCTTCCCGACCGGCACCAAGTGGTCCTTCATCCCGCAGGACGACACCGGCGCAGGCGCCAAGCCGCACTATCTGGTCATCAACGCCGACGAGTCGGAACCCGGTACGTGCAAAGACATTCCGCTGATGCTGATGACGCCGCACTTCCTGGTCGAGGGTGCGATCATCGCCGCGTATGCGATCCGCGCCCACCACGCCTTCATCTACGTGCGCGGTGAGGTGGTCCCCGTGCTGCGCCGGCTGCAGGCCGCCGTCGCCGAGGCCTACGAGGCAGGCTATCTGGGCACCGACATCAAGGGTTCGGGCTTCGATCTCGAGTTGATCGTGCATGCGGGCGCGGGCGCCTACATCTGCGGCGAGGAGACCGCACTGCTCGACTCCCTCGAGGGCAGGCGCGGGCAGCCCCGCCTGCGGCCACCGTTCCCGGCGGTGGCCGGCCTGTATGCCTGCCCGACGGTGGTGAACAACGTGGAATCCATCGCGAGCGTGCCACCGATCATGAACAACGGGATCGACTGGTTCCGGTCGATGGGTTCGGACAAGTCACCCGGCTTCACGCTGTACTCGCTGTCCGGGCACGTGATGAATCCGGGCCAGTACGAGGCCCCGCTCGGCATCACGCTGCGCGAGCTGCTCGAGTATGCGGGCGGGGTTCGTGCCGGTCACTCGCTGAAGTTCTGGACGCCGGGCGGCTCGTCCACCCCTCTGCTGACCGACGAACACCTCGACGTGCCACTGGATTACGAAGGTATGGCCGGGGTCGGCTCGATGCTGGGCACGAAGGCGCTGCAGATCTTCGACGAGACCACGTGCGTCGTGCGCGCGGTGCGACGCTGGACCGAGTTCTACGCGCACGAGTCGTGCGGCAAGTGCACACCGTGCCGCGAGGGCACGTACTGGCTGAGCCAGATCTACGAGCGGCTCGAAACTGGGCGCGGCACCGAAGAGGACATCCAGAAGCTGCTGGACATCTCCGACACCATCTTCGGAAAGTCGTTCTGCGCCTTGGGCGATGGCGCGGCGAGCCCGATCCTGTCGTCCATCAAGTTCTTCCGCGACGAATACGTCGAGCATCTCGACGGTGGCTGTCCGTTCGATCCGCACGCCTCGACACTGATGGCGACCGAGGAGGTGGGTGCCTGATGACGGTGACGGAACCGACGCAGGATGCACCTGCAGTCGAGATGGTGAACCTGACCATCGACGACGTGCCGATCAGTGTGCCCAAGGGCACCTTGGTGATTCGCGCGGCCGAGCTGCTGGGCGTGCAGATCCCGCGGTTCTGCGACCATCCGCTGCTCGACCCGGTGGGCGCGTGCAGGCAGTGCCTGGTCGAGGTGGAGGGCCAGCGCAAGCCGATGGCGTCCTGCACCATCACGTGCACCCCCGACATGGTGGTCCGCACGCAGTTCACCTCGGAGGCCGCCGACAAGGCCCAGCAGGGTGTGATGGAGCTGCTCCTGATCAACCACCCGCTGGACTGCCCGGTATGCGACAAGGGCGGCGAGTGCCCGCTGCAGAACCAGGCGATGTCGAACGGCCGGGCGGAAACCCGGTTCGAAGGCGTCAAACGCACGTTCCCCAAGCCGATTCCGATTTCGTCCGAGGTGCTGCTGGACCGGGAGCGGTGCGTGCTGTGCGCGCGATGCACCCGCTTCTCCCAGCAGATCGCCGGCGACCCGTTCATCGAGCTGCTGGAGCGCGGTGCCCTGCAGCAGGTCGGCATCGCGCCGGGTGAGCCGTTCTCGTCGTACTTCTCCGGCAACACCGTGCAGATCTGCCCGGTCGGCGCCCTGACCAACACGGCCTATCGGTTCCGGGCGCGGCCCTTCGACCTCGTGTCGAGCCCCAGCGCGTGCGAGCACTGCGCGTCGGGTTGCGCCCAGCGCACCGACCACCGGCGCGGAAAGGTGTTGCGCCGGTTGGCAGGCGACGACCCCGAGGTCAACGAGGAGTGGAACTGCGACAAAGGCCGCTGGGCCTTCACCTACGCAGGAGTCGGTGACCGCATCACCACGCCGCAGATCCGGGAAGAAGACGGCAAACTGCGGCCCGCGTCCTGGGCGGAAGCCCTCCGCGTCGCGGCGACCGGATTGGCGGCCGCGGCGGGGCGGGCCGGCGTGCTGGTCGGCGGTCGGAGCACCGTCGAGGACGCCTACGCATATTCGAAGTTCGCCCGAATGGTGCTGGGCACCAACGACATCGACTTCCGAATCCGCCCTCACAGCAAGGAGGAGGCGGAGTTCCTCGCGTCGTGCGTGGCGGGACAGCCGATGGCGGTCACCTACGCCGACCTGGAGAAGGCGCCCGCGGTGCTGCTGGCCGGTTTCGAGCCGGAAGAGGAGTCGCCCATCGTTTTCCTGCGGCTGCGCAAGGCGGCCCGCAAGAACGCTGTGCAGGTGCTCTCCATCGCACCGTTCGCCACCCGCGGCCTGACCAAGATGTCCGGCAAGCTCATCCGCACCGCACCGGGCGGCGAGGCGGCAGCGCTCGACGGCCTCGCCGAGGAGGCGCTGCTCACCCAACCGGGCGCGATCATCCTGGTCGGCGAGCGGCTGGCGACGTCGCCGGGAGCGCTATCGGCGGCGAGCAGGCTGGCGGCGGCCACAGGTGCGCGGCTGGGCTGGGTGCCCCGTCGCGCGGGAGACCGCGGTGCGCTGGAGGCCGGCGCGCTGCCCAACCTGCTGCCCGGCGGCAGGCCGATCGCCGACGCATCCGCGCGCGAGCAGACCGCCGCGGCGTGGCACATCTCCGACCTCCCCGGGGCCGAAGGCCGTGACACCGCAGGCATTCTCGCCGCGGCGGCCGGTGGCGAACTGGGCGCGCTGCTGATCGGCGGTGTCGAGGCTGCCGACCTGCCCGACCCCGACGCGGCGCTGGCGGCGATCGAGGCGGTGCCCTTCGTCGTCAGCCTGGAGCTGCGCGAGAGCGCGGTCACCGATCTCGCCGACGTGGTGTTCCCGGTCGCGCCCGTGGTCGAGAAGGCCGGCTCATTCGTCAACTGGGAAGGCCGGATTCGCCCGTTCGAGCCTTCGCTGCCGAGCAACGCGACGCCGGATCTGCGGGTGCTCTACACGCTGGCCGACGAGATCGGCATCGACCTCGGCCTACCGAACGCGGCCGCGGCGGGCGAGGAACTGGCCCGGCTCGGCTGGTGGGGCGGCACGCGACCGGCCGCGCCCGACGTCGCCGGTGCCAACGCCGCAGTGCCCGGAAAGGGCGAGGCCGTGCTGACCGGCTGGCGGATGCTGCTGGATGCCGGGCGGCTACAGGACGGCGAGCCCTACCTCGCCGGAACGGGTCGCGCACCCGTTGCCCGACTGTCGGCGGCCACTGCCGCCGAAATCGGCGCCGCCGCAGGAGATTCGGTCACCGTCGCCACAGCGCGCGGTGAGATCACGTTGCCGCTCGAGATCACCGACATGGACGACCGAGTGGTGTGGCTGCCGCTGAACTCACCTGGCTCCGCGGTCAATCAACAACTGGGTGTGACCGCGGGCGCCGTGGTCACGATCGGACGGGCGCAGCAATGACGGACCTCTCGGCTTTCGGGCACGACCCGATCTGGCTGATCCTGATCAAGGCGCTCGGGATCTTCGTGTTCCTCCTTTTGACCGTGCTGGCGGCCATCCTGATCGAGCGAAAGTTGCTCGGCCGCATGCAGATGCGCTTCGGCCCCAACCGGGTCGGGCCCAAGGGCCTGCTGCAGTCGCTCGTCGACGGCATCAAGCTCGGGCTGAAGGAAGGCCTCATTCCTACCGGCGTGGACAAGCCGGTGTACCTGCTCGCGCCGATCATCTCGACGGTGCCCGCGTTCATGGCGTTCGCCGTCATTCCGATGGGTCCGGTGGTATCGGTGTTCGGCCACCACACCCCGCTGCAGCTGACCGACCTGGCGGTCGCGGTGCTCTACATCCTCGCGGTCACCTCGATCGGGGTGTACGGCATCGTGCTGGCGGGCTGGGCGTCGGGCTCCACCTACCCGCTGCTCGGCGGGCTGCGGTCGTCGGCGCAGGTGATCTCCTACGAGATCGCCATGGCACTGTCGTTCGCCGCGGTGTTCCTCTATGCGGGCACCATGTCCACCTCGGGCATCGTGGCCGCCCAGTACGGCACCTGGTTCGTGTTCCTGCTGCTGCCGTCGTTCCTGGTGTACGCGACCTCGATGGTCGGCGAAACCAATCGCGCCCCATTCGATCTCCCGGAGGCCGAGGGCGAACTGGTCGGCGGCTTCCACACCGAGTACTCGTCGCTGAAATTCGCGATGTTCATGCTCGCCGAGTACGTCAACATGACCACCGTGTCGGCGCTTGCCACCACGATGTTCCTCGGCGGCTGGCACGCCCCCTGGCCGATCAACATGTGGGACGGCGCCAACACCGGCTGGTGGCCGCTGCTGTGGTTCACCGCCAAGGTGTGGGCGTTCCTGTTCTTCTACTTCTGGTTGCGAGCCACGCTGCCGCGGCTGCGCTACGACCAGTTCATGAGCCTGGGGTGGAAGATCCTCATCCCGGTTTCGCTGGTGTGGATCGCGATCGTGGCCACCACACACAGCCTGCGCACGCACGGCTACACCGCATGGGCCACCGGCCTCATCACCGTGGGCACCGTGTTGGCGCTCATTGTCGCCCTTGCGCTGTGGCGGGCGTTGCGGGCCAGGACCGTTCGCAAGATCCCGGTGCAGGCCGCCGAACAGAACTCCTTCCCGGTACCGCCGCTGCCCGCGGCAAGCGATCAGAAAGGCAGGGACAAAACTCATGCCTAAGTTCCTCGACGCCCTCGCAGGCTTCGCGGTCACCTTCGGGACCATGTTCAAGAAGCCGATCACCGAGGAGTACCCGGAGAAGCCCGGACCGGTCGCCAAGCGCTACCACGGCCGGCATCAGTTGAACCGCTACCCCGACGGCCTGGAGAAGTGCATCGGCTGTGAGCTGTGTGCGTGGGCCTGCCCCGCCGACGCGATCTACGTCGAGGGCGACAACAACACAGCCGACGAGCGCTTCTCGCCCGGCGAGCGCTACGGGCGGGTGTACCAGATCAACTACCTGCGGTGCATCGGCTGCGGGCTGTGCATCGAGGCCTGCCCCACCCGCGCGCTGACCATGACCAACGAATACGAGATGGCCGACGACAATCGCGCCGACCTGATCTGGGGCAAGGACAAGCTGCTTGCGCCCATGCAGCCCGGAATGGTGGCGCCCCCGCACCCGATGCAGCCGGGCAGCACCGACGAGGACTACTACCTGGGCAACATCAAGCCCCTCACCGAGGAGGCACGGTGACCTCGACAGCCGAGGCGGTGGCGTTCTGGGTGTTCGGCACCGTCGCGGTGGTGAGCGCGATCGCCATGGTGGCCGCGCCCAAGGCGGTGTACTCGGCGATCAACCTGGCCACCGTGATGATCTCGCTTGCGGTGCTCTACATGGCTCAAGATGCGCTGTTCCTGGGTGTGGTGCAGGTGGTCGTCTACACCGGCGCGGTGATGATGCTGTTCCTGTTCGTACTGATGCTCATCGGCGTCGACTCCTCGGAGTCGCTGGTGGAAACCATTCGCGGGCAACGAATTTCGGCGGTACTCGCGGGTGTGGGCTTGGGAGCCCTGCTCATCGCCGGTATCGGCAACGTGTCGGTGACCGGCTTCGCGGGTCTTCCCGAGGCGAACACGAACGGCAACGTGGAGGGCCTGGCGGCGCTCATCTTCACCCGCTACCTGTGGGCCTTCGAGCTGACCGGCGCGTTGTTGATCACCGCGGCCCTCGGCGCAATGGTGCTCGCGCACCGGGAACGGTTCGAGCGCGCCAAGACTCAGCGCGAACTGGCCGAGGAACGCTTCCAGCCCGGCGGCCATCCGACTCCGATGCCCGGACCCGGCGTGTTCGCCAGGCACAACGCCGTCGACATCCAGGCGCGGCTGCCAGACGGCTCTGGCTCTGAGTTGTCAGTCAGCGCGATCCTGCAAGGCAGGAAGGTGAGGGATGAATCCCGATAACTACCTGTATCTGTCCGCACTGTTGTTCACGATCGGTGCGGCCGGAGTTCTGTTGCGCCGCAACGCCATCGTCATGTTCATGTGCGTGGAGTTGATGCTGAACGCGGCGAACCTCGCTTTCGTGGCGTTCTCCCGCGTGCACGGGCACCTCGACGGCCAGGTGGTGGCGTTCTTCACCATGGTGGTTGCGGCCTGCGAGGTGGTGGTCGGCCTGGCCATCATCATGACCATCTTCCGCACCCGGCGATCGGCCTCGGTCGACGACGCCAGCCTGCTGAAAAACTAAGGCCCCGATGACGATTCCGGTTTGGCTCCTGATCGTGCTGCCCCTGGCGGGCGCGGCAATACTGCTGCTGTCGGGGCAGCGCTGCGACCCGTGGGGTCACCTGCTGGGCTGCGCCACCTCGCTGGCGTCGTTCGCCGTCGGGGCGGTGTTGTTCGCCCACATGCTCAGCCAGGGCGGCGAGGAACGGGCAGTCGGTGAGAAGTTGTTCTCGTGGGTGCCGGTCGGCGGCCTGCACGTCGATTTCGGCCTGCAGCTCGACCAGCTGTCGATGTGCTTCGTCCTTCTGATCACCGGCGTCGGCTCACTGATCCACATCTACTCGGTCGGCTACATGGCCGAAGATCGGCAGCGCCGAAAGTTTTTCGCGTATCTGAACCTCTTCCTGGCCGCAATGCTGCTGCTGGTACTGGCCGACAACTACCTGGGTCTCTACGTCGGCTGGGAAGGTGTGGGCCTGGCGTCCTACCTGCTGATCGGGTTCTGGCAGCACAAGCCGTCGGCGGCCACCGCGGCCAAGAAGGCGTTCGTGGTCAACCGCGTCGGCGACGTCGGCCTTGCCGTCGCGCAGATGGTGATGTTCGCCTACATCGGTTCGATTTCGTTCCACGGGGTCTTCGCCGCCGCACCGCAGCTGGGCCAGGGCACGCTCAACGCCATCGGCCTGCTGCTCCTGCTGGCCGCATGCGGCAAGTCCGCACAGGTGCCGCTGCAGTCCTGGCTCGGTGACGCCATGGAGGGCCCCACACCGGTGTCGGCGTTGATTCACGCGGCCACGATGGTCACCGCAGGTGTCTACCTGATCGTCCGGTCGGGTCCGGTGTTCGACCTCGCCCCCGGCGCACAGCTGGGCGTCGTCATCGTCGGCGCGGTGACGCTGCTGTTCGGCGCGATCATCGGGTGCGCCAAGGACGACATCAAGAAGGCGCTGGCCGCGTCCACCATGAGCCAGATCGGCTACATGGTGCTCGCCGCCGGCCTCGGGCCCGCCGGGTACGCGGTCGCGATCATGCACCTGCTCACCCACGGGTTCTTCAAGGCCGGCCTGTTCCTCGGCGCGGGCTCGGTGATGCACGCCATGGACGACGAGGTGAACATGCGCCACTACGGTGGCCTGCGCACCCTGCTGCCGATCACGTTCGCCACCTTCGGGCTCGGCTACCTCGCGATCATCGGCATACCGCCGCTGGCGGGCTTCTTCTCCAAGGACGGAATCATCGAGGCCGCCATCGGCGCGGGCGCAGCCAAGGGCATCGTGCTGGGCGGCGCGACCATCCTCGGCGCGGGCATCACCGCGTTCTACATGACCCGCGTGATGCTGATGACGTTCTTCGGCGAGGCGAGGTGGAAGGACCCAGGGGGCGGCGAAGCCGGGGGGAAAGGCACAGTCACCCACCCGCACGAATCACCGCGCGTGATGACCTGGCCAATGATCCTGCTGGCCGTCGGCTCGGTGGTGTCCGGTGGCGCGCTGGCGATCGGCGGCACCCTGGAGCACTGGCTGGAACCCGTTGTCGGCGCGCACGAAGAACACCACGCGGTGCCGGCCTGGGTCGTCACCGTCATCGTGCTGTCGGTGGTCGCGGTCGGCATCCTCATCGCCTACCGCTTGTATGCGCAACGGACGGTGCCCGATACGGCGCCCGAAGATGTTTCGACGCTGACGGTCGCCGCGCGTAGGGACCTCTACGGCGACGCGATCAACGAGGAGCTGCTCATGAAACCAGGCCAAGTCCTGACCAAGGACCTGGTCTGGGTCGACGACAAGGGCGTCGACGGCGCAGGAAGCGGATTGGCCGCACTGGTCGGGCGTATGTCTAACGGCCTGCGGGGACTGCAAACCGGGTTCGCCCGCTCCTACGCGCTGTCGATGCTCGTGGGGGCGGCGCTCGTCGTCGCGGTGATCCTGGCGGTGCAACTGTGGTGACCTCGATGCCGATGATGACGATTCTCTGGGCGGTGCCGATGGTGGGCGCCGCGTTGGTGATGCTCATTCCCGCCTCCGGCCGTGCGCTGGCCAAGTGGTTCGCGCTGCTGGTCTCGGTGGTCGAACTGGCGCTTGCCGTCGTGCTTGCGGTCGGTTTCGACCCGAGCGGCCCGCAATACCAGTTCGTCGAATCCCATCCCTGGATACCGTCTTTCGGCACCGGGTACATCCTCGGCATCGACGGCATCGCCCTTGCGCTCATCGTGCTGACCGCAGTTCTGGTGCCGCTGCTGATCGTGGCCGGCTGGAACGACGCAGACGCCCAGGTCGGCTTGCGCGGCCGCTCCACCCACACCTACCTGGCGCTGACCCTGGCCGTCGAGGGCATGGTCGTCATGTCGCTGATCTCGCTGGACGTGCTGCTGTTCTACGTCTTCTTCGAGGCCATGCTCATCCCGATGTACTTCCTCATCGGCGGCTTCGGCGGCGAGCAGCGATCGAAGGCCGCGGTGAAGTTCCTGCTGTACAACCTGATCGGCGGGTTGGTCATGCTGGCCGCGGTCGTCGGCCTTTATGTGGTGACCGCACAGAGCGACGCCTTCGAGGCGGGCACCTTCGACTTCCGCGCGATCGTCGCCGCGGTGTCCAGCGGCGCCCTCGCGGTGAACCCGGCGATCCTCAACGCGCTGTTCCTCGGGTTCATGTTCGCGTTCGCGGTGAAGGCCCCGCTATGGCCGTTCCACCGCTGGCTGCCCGACGCGGCGGTCGAGGCCACCCCCGCGAGCGCGGTGCTGATGATGGCCATCATGGACAAGGTCGGCACCTTCGGCATGCTGCGGTACTGCCTGCAGATGTTCCCCGACGCGTCAGCGTATTTCCGGCCGCTGATCATCACATTGGCGGTGATCGGCATCGTCTACGGCGCGATCCTGGCGATCGGCCAGACCGACGTGATGCGGCTCATCGCCTACACGTCGATCTCGCACTTCGGCTTCATCATCCTCGGCATCTTCGTGATGACGAGCCAGGGCCAGTCCGGCTCCACGCTGTACATGGTCAACCACGGGATCTCCACCGCAGCGCTGTTCCTGATCGCCGGATTCCTGGTGTCCCGCAAGGGAACCCGGCTGATCGCCGACTACGGCGGCGTGCAGAAGGTGGCGCCGGTGCTGGCGGGCACCTTCCTGGTGGCCGGGTTGGCGACGCTGTCGCTTCCGGGCCTGGCGCCGTTCATCAGCGAATTCCTGGTATTGATCGGCACATTCACGCGTTACCCGGTGTTCGCGGTGGTCGCCTCGAGCGCGCTGGTGCTGTCCGCGATCTACATCCTGTGGATGTATCAACGGATGATGGGCGGGCCCGTGCCCGAAGAATTGGCCGACGGTAACGACCGGCTGCGAGACCTGGTCCCCCGCGAGCTCGCGGTGGTGGCGCCGCTGATCGCGCTGCTGCTGGTGCTCGGCGTGTATCCGAAAGTCGCTCTGGACGTGATCAACCCGGCCGTCAGCCACACGTTGACCACGATCGACCAACCCGATCCCGCACCCAAACTGGCGGAAGGCCCGGCGCGATGAACATGCCAACGCCCAGCGTCGAGTACGGACTGCTGTCGCCGATGCTGATCGTGTTCGGAGCCGCCATCGTCGGCGTGCTGGTGGAGGCTTTCGTGTCGCGCGAACGGCGCTACGCCGTGCAGGTGTTGGTGAGCCTGGTGGGCCTGGCGGCCGCGTTCGTCGCGGTGGTGCAACTGGCCCGTGAGCTGCACGGCACGGCCGGCCACACCGCGGTCGCCGGCGCGGTCGCGGTGGATGCCCCCGCGCTCTTCCTGCAGGGCACGATCCTGCTGGTCGGCGTTCTCGGGATTCTTCTGATCGCCGAGCGACGCATCAGCACCGGGTCGGAGTCCGAAAGCCAAGGGGGCGGACTGGAGTCGTTCACCCCGCAGGCCTCCGCGGTGGTCGGCAGCGTCGCCGAGAAACTGGCCACCAAGGCCGGTGTGATGCAGACCGAGGTGTTCCCGCTGACGTTGTTCGCGGTCGGCGGGATGCTGCTGTTTCCGGCGGCCGACGACCTGCTGACGATGTTCATCGCGCTCGAGGTGCTGTCCTTCCCGCTGTATCTGATGTGCGGCCTGGCCCGTCGCCGTCGGCTGCTGTCGCAGGAGGCGGCGCTGAAATACTTTCTGCTCGGGGCGTTTTCGTCGGCGTTCTTCCTCTACGGCACGGCGATGCTGTACGGCTACTCGGGCACGCTGAGCCTGGTCGGTATCGCCGACGCGATCTCCGCCGGCTCCGGGAAGACGTCACTGGCTCTGATCGGCGTCGGCCTGCTGCTGGTCGGTGTGCTGTTCAAGGTCGGCGCGGTGCCGTTCCACTCGTGGATTCCCGATGTCTATCAGGGTGCCCCGACGCCGATCACCGCGTTCATGGCGGCAGCCACCAAGATCGCCGCGTTCGGCGCCCTTCTGCGAATCTTCTACGTCGGGGTGCCCGAACTGCACGCCGAATGGCGCCCGGTGCTGTGGGCGATCGCGATCCTGACGATGATCGTCGGCACGGTCACTGCGGTGACCCAGTCCGATGTGAAGCGGATGCTCGCCTACTCCGCCATTGCGCACACCGGGTTCATCCTGACCGGCGTCATCGCCCTGAACGAGTCCGGGTTGTCGTCGACGTTGTTCTACTTGTTCGCCTATGGGTTCAGCACGGTCGGTGCATTCGCCGTCGTCGGCCTCGTTCGCGATAAATCGGGTGAGGAAGAGACCGCGATGGCGCGCTGGGCGGGCCTTGGCCGGCGCTATCCCATTGTCGGCATAGTGTTTTCGCTCTTCCTGCTCGCCTTCGCGGGTATCCCGCTGACAAGCGGGTTCGTCAGCAAGTTCGCCGTGTTCAAGGCGGCGGGCGAGGGTGGTGCGATCCCGCTGGTAATCGTCGGCGTGCTCGCCAGCGCCATCGCGGCCTACTTCTATGTGCGGGTCATCGTGCTGATGTTCTTCACCGAGCCGCCCGACGACGCGCCCGACGTGGTGGTACCCAGCATCCTGAGCACGGCCGTCGTCACGGTCACCGCCGCCGTCACGTTTGTGCTCGGCGCGCTGCCGCAACCGCTGCTGGACCTGGCCAACATCGCCGACCAGTTCCTGCGTTAGCGTCCGTTCGTGAGTACGAACGAATCGCTTGTCCTGACTGCCGACCACGGCTCGGTGCGGGTGCTGACGCTGAATCGGCCCGCCGCCAGAAACGCGTTGAGCCGCGCCCTGATCAAGGCCGCGTACGCGGCGCTGACCGAGGCCGACGCCGACGAGTCGGTTCGCGCAGTGGTGCTCACCGGCGCGGATCCCGCGTTCTGCGCAGGCGTAGATCTCAAGGAGGCGCAACGCGACGGCCTCGGGTATTTCGAGGAATTCCGGTCGCAGAGTTGCATCGCCGCGGTCGCGAAGATGCACACCCCGATCATCGGCGCGATCAACGGGGCGGTGTTCACCGGCGGGCTGGAGATGGCGCTGGGTTGCGACTTTCTCATCGCGTCCGAACGGGCGGTGTTCGCCGACACCCACGCCCGCGTCGGGATCCTGCCCGGAGGCGGAATGACGGCGCGGCTCCCCCAGCTCGTCGGCCTCGGCATGGCACGGCGGCTGTCGATGACCGGCGAGGTCGTCGACGCAGCGCGCGCTGAACGCATAGGGCTGGTGACGGAGGTCGTCGTGCATGAGCGGCTGCTCGACCGCGCGCTGGAGCTGGCCACTCAGATCGCCGAGGTGCCCGGCCCAACCATGTTGGGGCTCAAGGAGATCTACACCACCGGGGCCGCTCCGGTCATCGATCCGGCGCTGGCCGCCGAGGAGAAGATCGCGTTCGCACAGCATCGCGATTTCGAGGGCCTGGGCGACCAGTTCCGCGCGGTGTCCGAGCGCAACAAGCGACAGATCGAGTCGACGGAATAGCCCGCCACCGGTCGCGGTTGTTGCACCCATGGCATCCTTGACGGGTAAGACGGCGCTGGTGACCGGGGCTTCACGGGGAATCGGGCGAGCGATCGCACTGCGATTGGCCGGCGACGGCGCGGTCGTCGCCGTTCACTACGGAAGCAACGAGTCGGCCGCGGCCGCCACCGTCGCCGAGATCGAAGCCGCGGGCGGGGAGGCGTTTCCCGTTCGCGCCCAGCTCGGCGTCGACGGTGACGTCGACGAGCTGTTCAACGGGCTGGAGAAGGGCCTCGCGGGCCGGCCACTGGACATTCTGGTCAACAACGCGGCCATCTCCACCTCCGAGGCCACCATCGAGGCGGCGACGCGCGAACAGTTCGACCGAGAGTTCGCGATCAACGTCCGGGCGCCGTTCTTCATCACTCAACGTGCGCTACCGCTGATCCGCGACGGCGGCCACATCATCAACATCTCCTCCGGTGTCACATGGTTCGCCACTCCGCAGATCGTCTACTCGATGACCAAAGGGGCGCTCAACGTGATGGGCCGCGCGCTGGCGCTCGCTGTCGGCGAACGGGGAATCACCGTCAACAACGTATCCCCCGGCGTCACCGACACCGACATGAACTCGTGGCTGCACAACAGCGAGGGGGCATCGGAGGAGGTCAAGCAGGTCGTCGCGCTGAAGCGCATCGGCGAGGCGGCCGAGATCGCCGACGCTGTCGCGTTTTTCGCAGGCAACGACAGCCGATGGGTGACCGGGCAGACACTCGACGTCAACGGCGGCCTCTGGCTGGGCCGCCCGGTGGTGCCGTGAGGCTCAGCTCTCCCGCTTGAGGATGAACTCGACCGAGCGGTGACCCTCGAGCCCGGGCAGCGGCGGCAGCGTGGTCATGTCGACTTGCTTGCGTGCCTGCTCGATAACGGGCACGTCGGGGTTGTACACCGACAGGTATACGTCGTGGGCGGCAAGAGACGCCACCGCGGCATCGATGAAGTCGTCAACGGTTTCGCCATGCGTGCCGTGCGGGCCGTGCTCGAAGAACCATCGCGGCTTGTTCGACAGCGAATCATAGCTGGCGGCAACGGCATTGGAGAACTCGATGTGGTCGCGCTGGTTCGGCGCGCCGGGCGCCCACTCCGGACCGCTGTACAGGGTGATCACCACGTCGGGCGCCAGCTCGGTGATCGTCTCCGCGATCTTGGCCTGCAGTTCAGGCGTGTTGAAGATCTGACTGTCGGGAAAATCCCAGAACTCCACATTGTCCACGCCGACGATCGCCGACGACGCGCGCTGTTCGCGTTCCCGCAGTGGGCCGCACTCCTCCGGTGAAATGCCGGGAATCCCGGCCTCGCCGCGGCAAGCCAGCGCGTAGTGCACGTGCTTGCCCTGCGACGTCCACTTGGCAACCGCGGCCGCACAGCCGTACTCGGTGTCGTCGGGATGAGGAACCAGGACCAGCGCTGTGCGCCAGTCAGTGGGGAAAGGTCGATGAACCACGGTTTCAGGCAATCACACCGTGGGCGACGATCGCAGTTGTCTCGTCGACCCAGTTCTCGTCGAGTTCGTTGTCTGGCCACAACAGTAGGCGCAACATCGTGGTGCCCCCGATGACCTCGAGGAGCCGGTCGGGATTGACGTCGGCGTGCACATCGCCGCGGCGCCGCGCGTCCGTCAACCGCGTCCGCACGGCGGCGAACACGTCGTTGAAGCGGTCCATCACCCGCGCGTTCAGTTCGGGGTCGGCGGTCATGTCGGCGATCAGACCGGGTAGCGCCGCCCGCACCACCGGGCTGGTGAACACATCCCTGGCCGCGGCGATCATCGCGCGGATGTCGGCGCGGAAGTCCCCCGGAGGGGTCTCGATCGCCGTGGGGGCGGCGGGGAAGGCGGCTTCGTGGACGAGCTCGGCCTTGCTCGACCACCGGCGATACAGCGCCGTCTTGGTGGTGCCTGCCCGCTGGGCGACCGCGGCCATGGTCAAGTTCGAATAGCCGATTTCCACAAGCAGATCCGTGGTCGCGCGGAGTATGGCAGCGTCGATGCGAGGATCCCGGGGCCGCCCGGCCGACGGGGCCTTGTCAATCGATGTCGGGTCTGCTTTCATAACGCTACCCACCGTATCGTAATTATGCCGGAGGAAGAACCTTGGCTACAGAACCGGCTGTCGAAGATGTCGGCCGACTCCAGCGTTCCGCCCGCGACATCAGCACGCTTCCAGATGTGATGTCGCAGTGGCTGTCGACCGTCATGCCCGGAGGCACGAAACCGGACGTGACCGTCGAGAGCGGCGTCGACTCCAACGGGATGTCGTCGGAGACCATCATCCTGACCGGACGCTGGGAGGCCGACGGTCGACGGCACGAGGAGAAGTGGGTGGCGCGGGTCGCCCCGACCGCCGAGGACGTGCCGGTGTTCTCGTCGTACCGGATGGACCAGCAGTTCGAGGTGATCCGGCAGGTCGGCGAGCAGACCGATATTCCGGTGCCGCGGGTGCGGTGGCTGGAGCCGACGGGCGCCGTGCTGGGCACGCAGTTCTTCTTGATGGATTACGTGTCGGGTGTGGTGCCGCCCGACGTGATGCCGTACACGTTCGGCGGCAACTGGTTCGCCGATTCGCCCGCCGAGTCGCAACGCGAACTGCAGGACAACACCGTCGACGTGTTAGCGAAGCTGCACTCGATTCCCCAGGCGGGGGCCATCTTCGGATTCCTCGCCGACGGCTCCGAGGGAAATGCGTTGCGGCGCAACCTGGACTGGCTGACGGCGTGGTATGCGTTCGCGGTGCCCGACATCGGCAGGTCAGCTCTTGTCGAGCAGGCCCTCGAGTGGCTGGAGGCGAACTGGCCCGAGGACGTCGCCGCGACCGAGCCGGTACTCGTCTGGGGCGATTCCCGAGTGGGCAACGTGCTGTACGAGGACTTCAAGCCGGTTGCCGTTCTCGACTGGGAGATGGCGACGTTGGGCCCGCGTGAAATGGATGCCGCGTGGATGATCTTCGCGCACATGGTGTTTCAGGAGTTGGCGGGCCTGGCCGGGATGCCGGGACTGCCCGACTTCATGCGTGAGGATGACGTGAAGGCGACCTATGCCGACAAGACCGGCGTCGACCTGGGCGACCTGCACTGGTTCTACGTCTACTCCGGGGTGATCTGGTGTTGTGTGTTCATGCGGACCAGTGCCCGTCGGGTGCGCTTCGGCGAGATCGAGAAACCCGACGACGTCGAGACGCTGTTCTATCACGGCGCCCTGCTGCGGCGCCTCATCGGAGGTGAAGCCTGATGCTCGGCCCAATGGATGAGTTCCCGGTCCACCAGATCCCGCAGCCGATCGCCTGGCCGGGTTCATCGGACCGCAACTTCTACGACCGGTCCTACTTCAATGCCCACGACCGGACCGGCGACATCTTCCTGATCTCCGGTATCGGCTACTACCCCAACCTCGGCGTCAAGGACGCGTTCGTGCTCATGCGTCGCCGGAGCCGCGGCGGCGGCGACATCGAACCGAGCGACGAGCAGACCGCGGTACACCTGTCCGACGCCGTCGACTCCGACCGACTGAACCAGAACGTGATGGGTTACCGCGTCGAGGTCACCGACCCGCTGCACCAGTTGCGCATCGTCATGGATGAGACCGAGGGCATGGCCCTCGACATGACGTGGAACGGGCTGTTCGACGTCGTCCAGGAGCAACGGCACATTCTGCGAGCGGGTACCCGAATCACGTTGGACGCGCAGCGATTCGCCCAGGTCGGCTCGTGGAGTGGACACATCGTCATCGACGGCGAGGAGATCATCGTCGACCCGTCGGTGTGGATCGGTTCCAGGGACCGGTCCTGGGGCATTCGACCCATCGGCGAGGCGGAACCCGCTGGGCGGCCTGCGGATCCGCCGTTCGAGGGCATGTGGTGGTTGTACGTGCCGATGGCGTTCGACGACTTCTCGATCGTACTGATCATCCAGGAGGAGCCAAGCGGGTTCCGGTCACTGAACGACTGCACCCGGGTCTGGAAGGACGGCCGGGTCGAGCAGCTGGGGTGGCCGCGGGTGAAGATCCACTACCGCCCCGGCACCCGGATACCGACCGGCGCGACGATCGACGCCACCGCGGCCGACGGCACGCCGGTGCGCTTCGATGTGGAATCCAAACTGCCCGTTCCGATTCACGTCGGCGGCGGCTACGGCGGCGACTCGGACTGGATCCACGGCATGTGGAAGGGCGACAAGTTCACCGAGCGGCTGACCTACGACATGACCGATCCCGCGATCATCGGGCGCGCCGGCTTCGGCGTGATCGACCATGTCGGGAGGGCGGTGTGCACCGAGAGCAACGCCACTCCAGCCGAAGGGTGGGGTCTGTTCGAGCACGGCGCACTCGGCCGTCACGATCCCTCGGGCTTCGCCGATTGGCTCACCGTCGCGCCGTAACTCTGGATTCGCCCTTCGGGGCGGCTCTGGGGAGCTGCCTTGGATCGGTTACGGTTCCAGTAGCGAACCAATCCGACGCCGGTTGCGGTCGCGTAGCGATGCAAACCGTTAAGCAGCGCCACCTCGTCGTCGCCTAGGTCCGGATGCCAGAGGTCCACGACGAGCGCGATGCGAGGTCGGCTACCGTCGTTCCAGGCCTCATGGCGGAAGCTGTCGTCGAAAACCAGACAGCGCCGTTCCTGCCAGGTGCGCTCGATTCCGCCAACGCGCAACCCACACCCTTCGGGCACGTCGATGCCGAGATGACACCGCAACCTCATGTTGGTCGGGCCCCTGTGCGGCGCTATGTGTGTGCCAGGTTCGAGCCTCGAGAAGTAGGCGAGACCACCGAGACTCAGCACGGTGCGATTCGCTTCGATGACAGCGGCGGTCTGCGGGCACAGGCTGCAGTTGTGCTCATTCTTTCGGCCGCGCTCGTAGAGGAATAACACGCTCCACCGCCCCGAGCGCTTGATTCTCTCAGTCTCCTCCTGAAATCCGCCGGCCCCCAGGGCCTGTACCTCCGCGGCTATCTCGCCAGCGACCGACTCGAGATCTTGCGCGAGCCGGAACTGCTGCGGATCGTGCCATGGCATTGCTCGTAGACCCGGATATGTTGTCATACGCGGCTTTTCGTGATTCGACGTCAGTCCGGCGATGTACGTCTGGAAGCGCTGCGGTAACGCAGCGCGTACCTGAGCCCCCGACCCGGCAGAAGGCAGCTGGTCGTCTTCAGGGCTCGACAACAGCCCGGTGAGGGAGAACTCCATGTACAGCCGTTCGGGTGACGCCGGTATGGACTCCGCCGCGCCGGCGATCCGCCGGGCGACGAACTTGAGCTCGTCCGCTTTCGTTGCGTCGCAGAGAACGACGCACAGCTGTAACCACTGATGCAGAGAAAGCCGCTTGTCCCATGGCGTTCCCCATCTACGTAGCCGTTCAGCCGCCACCATTCCGAGCTCATCGGCGTCGACGGCCACGCCGTGGGCCATCGAATGCAAAGCCGTCCAGATGAGGGGCTCACTGACGACGGGCCAGTCGATGGGATGCCCCTGGCGTCGCTGACCAAGCTCGGGCGTGTTGTGATCGGCGAACTGCTCAATCATCTGCTGGTAGCCGTTGAGGAACCGGATCTCTTCAGCCTTGGAGATCAGCGTGGTGCAGCGGTCGAATACCGGCGGAATCACCTCGGCCAGTGCTCTGGCGTCACGACCGAGAAGCGAGACATTTGATAGCCACCGGGCGGGGCTGCGGTCGGGCCGGCAGCTCTGTTCGGCTGCATTAGCCATGTAGACCGCCAGAAGGTCACCCGCATCCTGGCCGGTGACATCGACTGGACGGCCATCGAGCCTTCCACTTACCCGAAATGTGTCGGTGGCATCCATAGATGACGCGCGCACCGCCGAGAGCAGCTCGCGCCGGTCGATGGTGCAGAAAAGATGGGCAAGGCGCTCGGCGTCCTCGCCGACCAGCGCGCGGATGTGGTCGCGCTCGTCCATCGAGAACGTCTGGTGGTTGAACACGTCGGTGGAGTACACGCTGTGTACCAGGCCCGCGTACTGCACGCGAAGCGGCTGCTTCCACGCAGCCAGGATGTCAAAGGTGTTGGCGAGGTGCGCTTCGAGCGACTGCGTGCCATGCCGGACGACATCAGTCTTCCGGCGCCGAAGCTCCTCGATGACCCGGTACCGCGTCGACGCAAAACCCGCGGAGTCGGCGATCTCAAGCTGCGTCACTGCCACCTCCATGACATGTGTCACCTAAGGGTGGCACATGTCATCGACGGCAGCGCAGGTTTGCAAACAGCTTCACCTTCTGGCGTCGATTGCTCTGGGCTCCAACGCTTTTATTTGCATCCGCAATGTTCGGCGAGCCCGTACGGCAGCGGGTCCGGATGCCTTGCGTCCCAAGCAACTTCACAGCCAACCATCAGTAACTGAGAAACGGTACCCGCGGTGTGATGATCCCTTACCGTTTCCCTGTCGAGTTATTGCGTCCGGACGCGGTGTCGGCCGGATGGTTGGCAGGTGGCCAGTGTGGTTGGGGTCGACGAAGCGGCGCTTGTCCGCGTGGCGTGCGCAGGGGACGAGCGCGCTTTCGTGGAGTTGATATCCACTGACCGCGCTGCGGTCTGGGCGGTGTGTCTGCGGATCACGGGCAACCCCCATGACGCTGAAGACGCACTCCAAGACGCACTCGTCGCTGCCTGGCGAAACATCACGCAATTTCGCGCGGACGCAAAGTTCTCGACCTGGCTCTTCCGCATCGCTGCGAACGCCGCGCTTGCCATTGTGCGGCGGCGCTGCGAGCTCGTCGAAAACGTGGAACTTGTCGGGGTCGGGGGCGATCCGGGCGATCGGGTGGTCGACGCCGACCGGGTGCAGACGGCCCTGATGACGCTGCCGGAGACGTTTCGAGTGGCTTTGGTGTTACGGATCTACGGCGATCTCAGCTACGAGGACATTGCAGTTCATCAAGGGATCCCGGTGCAGACCGTCAAAAGTCGGCTGTGGCGCGCTCGCTCGATGATGCAAGAGCTTCTTGCGCCGGCCTGAGAAGCCATTCAATCGCAACGGGTTCTGATCATCTCGAACTAAAGAGCAGCTGATAGCTGCGTTCCAGGACTGTCCAGGCTTCCCGTTCGGCGGCCGAGAATGCGGTCAGGCGTTCACGTTTAGACCGCACACATGCCTGTCGTGCTGCGTCGGTGACGGTCGCGCCATCGGCGTCAAGCGGTAGCCGCAACGCCTCGGCGGCGGAGGCGGCCACCCCGAGGTGGTCCAGTTCCTGAACCAAGGGATGCGTGGCATCCCATTGCAACATCAATTCGAGCGCGGACAATTCGCGCAACGGATGCAGGCTTGGATGCATCTGCACACTCTCCAAGATGGCGCAGACTTGGGCGCGGTATGGCGAAGCCAAGGCCAGTTTCTGCAGTTGGGCCAGGCTGTGACGGGCCTTGAGCGCCTCGCTGCGGCGCAGGAAGCGTCGGGTGATCTGGTCGTGTATAGCGGTCAATCCGCACTTGTCGGATAGCCACTGCGCCAAGGCAATCGCGCCCCGAGCGGCGAGTTCGCGTCCATGCAGAATTCCGTAAGTGCCGATGAGTTCGAGCAGCCGATCGACATCTCCGCGATCGACGTCGGCTTCGGCCTGGCCGGCGAGAATGCCTGCGAGTTCGAACTCCTCGAGAGGGGCCAGTTGCGCGAGTGCGCGGGCGTCGGCCTCGGTGAGGTGGCCCGTCAAAGCGGTTTCGGCCAGCAGGCCCGAAACGGGCAGCACGGTCCCGGCCAGGCGGGCCAGCTGAGGCTTGAGTCGTTCGGCATGTTTGGCGGCCATCTCCAGTGGATCGACCGTCCCAAATGCTCCCTCCCCGAACGTGTCTGCATGTGACAGCAGGGCGAGAGTATCGATTCGGGTAGAACCCATCTCGTTGAGGAAGGCGACCTCGTCGGCGCGAGGAGCACCATCGCACAGAAACAGCGTGCCGTCGGGTCGTTCGATGCCGCGGCCCGCGGGCGTGTTGATCAACGCCCGCCTGGTGGCGGTCGAACTCGTCGAGTTCATCGTCGCCAACCCAGGCGTGTCGATGAGTTCGTATTCCCGAAGCAGCGCAGAAGGGATATGCGCTATCACGTAGTCGATTTCGGCGGCGGGTCGGCCGAACTCATCGGGAAGGCGGTGGTGCACGGGGATGGTGGTAACGGTGTTGTCGAGCCCGAAGACTTCGACTCTGGCCGGCGCGCCGAACCTGTACCAGGTTGCGACTTGGGTGCATTCGGTCTCATTGGTCGGAGCCACGCGCTGACCGACCAGAGCGTTGAGAAGCGTCGACTTACCCGCGTTGACCCTGCCGACCAGCGCCACGCGCAACGGTGTCGTCAACCGGTCGCGCAGCGCGGCCAGTGCACGCTGCTCGTTCGCGGCGAGGTACGGGGCCACCGCATCGATAGCCGATGCGACGTCGGCCACCAGCGGCGCCGTGTCCGGCCGATAGACCATACCGTCACCCGCATTCTTCAAGCGCCACATCAATATCTCACCACCGCCAGGGCGTTGAATCGGCAAAACTGCCCAAAGCGATTGAGCTTCAACAGTGTGATCGCGTTGACGGTTGGTTTGTTCCCGCCTCAACCCGAATTTGTCGAACTCCCCGGCCCTTCGGTTTCAAACCGGACGGAGGACTCTCAGGAGGTTCCCAGTCGCCATTCACGGGGTCGGCAACACCCATACCCGTTAGTCTGTTGACCGCAGGGTGGGAGAAGGCACCGCATGACAGACGCGCCGCCAGCCGTCCGCGATACGGCACGACCGGAACTCGACGCCGACCTGACGAAGGCGATGGACGCGGCCTGCGGCGTGCTGTTGGCCAACGGGTTGTCCGATCTTGCCAACCGTGCCCGGTCCCAACTGACGACAGCGGTGGGTGCCCCGACTGTCGTCGTCATCGGCGAGGTCAAGCGCGGAAAGAGTTCATTGGTCAATGCGCTGCTGGCGCGCCCCAATGCCTCGCAAGTCGACGTCGACATCGCCACGTCGGCGTTTCTGCGGTTCGTTCCGCCTGAGGAGTCCAGGCCGCCGGGCGCCACGGCGTTGCTTTTCGCGGGCGGGCGGCGGCAGCCGGTGGATTTCACCGACCTCCCCGACTGGGTGACGATGACCGGCCGCCACGTCAACGACCCCGCGGTCGACGAACTCCCTATCGGCGCGGAAGTGGCGATGGCCAGCCCGTTTCTCCCCCGCGTGACGGTGGTCGACACCCCGGGAGTCGGCGGCCTCAACCCCAACCACCTTCGGCTGGCGAAAACGGCGACGACGACGGCGAGCATCCTGCTGATGACGTGTGACGCCACCGCCCCGATCACGGCGCCCGAGCTGGAGTTCCTGGAATCAGCCAGCGCCGAAGTGAACTCAGTGCTGATCGCAGTTACTAAGATAGACAAGAACTTTCGTCACTGGCAGTCGATCATCGACGAGAATCGCTCGCTGCTGCGTCAGTACGCGCCGCGGTTCGCCGACGTCCCGATCCTGGGGATGTCAAGCACGGCGGCCTTTTCCGCGATCAAGATGGAGCCGGGCGATCGCCGCAAGGCGGCACTTCGCGCATCGGGGTTGTCCGCCGTCGTCCAGCACCTGCACCGGATGTGCGCCGCGAGCGACACACTTTCCACGGCCAACGGATTACGAGCGGTACGAACCGGGCTCGAGCGGATAGCGGTCCAGATCGACATGCAGCGGTCCGCAGTGACCGGAGGAGAGGTCGCGGCGGCCGAATTGGGCGAAGAGCAAAAGCGGCTGCAGGCGCTGCGGCAGGAATGGGAAGGGGGCTGGCGAGACTTTCTCGCGCGCGATCTGGGCGCCGTGCAGCGCAATACCCTTGGCGTGCTTGACCATAAGGTCGATGAGTTGAAGTCGCGTTGGCGGGCGAAGCTTGACAAGACAAAGATCGAGCTGCTGCGGCGTTCCCCGCAGCTTTTCGTCGCTGACATGACCGCGGATCTCGAGGTACTGATCGCGGAGGTCTCCGACGAATACATCAGGGGGGTCAACGGGCTGGTCAACGGGCTCGAGCTCAATGGCGACATTTCGGTGGAAAGTCTCACCTCTGGCGTCCGCGAGGTGGAACGAGCGCGTAAGCGCGGCGAGGGCGTACTCGACCCCCAGATGATGTCGGTCGCATCGTCGGGGATCGGTTCCATAGGCATCGGGATCGCATCGGTGTTGGCTGTCGGCGCAATGGCCATTCCGTTGGGCATAGCCATCGGCGGGGTGTATGTGGCTGTGAACCTGGGGTTTCGTGCCATCAAGACGGGCAGACAAGGTCTACAGCAGTGGCTCAACATGACTGCCAACGCCGTTATCAAGGATGTTTCGCGCGAGATTCAAGAAAGAGGTGACACGATTCGGCCGGCAATCTTCAATGCGTACAAGCAACACCTGACCGAGTCGATGACAGAACTGAAAGCATTGATCGCAGCAGCGGACAACGCCGCAAAAGTCTCCCTCGCCGAACGGGCCGACGCACTGGCCGAGCTTGATGCCAAGGGTAAGTCCTTGCAGGCCACCATCGCGGGCATCGACGCTCAATTGGCCCGGTTGGCAAAGCCGAAATCTCTCCCGGCGCAATAAGGATCCCGCTCCGATACGTCGGCGATCCGGTCGGGGAATGAAATCGGACGCTTCCGCTCGGGAACTTTGGCGTCGCCCGACATCTCCAATCGAATAGCAGTCCGACGACACGCCTTGCCTCGGTCGGGACGGAGCCGAGGGGAAGAGAGAAGCAGCGAGATGCCGAAGCAACCAGAAGTCCCGCAAGACTGGAATCCCAATACCGAACTTCCCGTACCCGAGGACGGCGGCCCGGACGTCGGTCCCGGAAACACGATCGATCCGTTGTTCAACGAGCCCATTCAGCAGTTCACGGTGGACTCGTACGGAAACACATTGCCCGAAACGGAGAGCACACAAGGGCTCGGGGGTCAGCCTTTCGAGGATTACAACATGCAAAATCCCGCCCCTGGCTGGACCCCTCAAGACGGGGATCTGAACTCCGAAGTACAAACTCCCGTCGCGGACTACACCATGACTGACGGCGGCAACGTCGCCGACTTCGGCAACTACAGCGTGGACTTTGGCGGCGGCGACCAGTCGACCGAAGACGGATATTTGGCTCGGGACGCGTTGCCGCCGGATGCCGAGCAGACCGCGATGTCGCTGGACGATCTCCCGAGAACGGATCCGGCCGAGACCTGGAACAGCATCAGCCAGACCCATGCCGACCAGGGTTACGTGCCTGACATCTCGCCGGACGAGGCCATCGACATCAACACTCTCGGTCCGTTCCCGGGGGCTCCGCGCACCATGGGGCCGCCGTCCGGTTACGACGATTTGGCTCGGGACGCGTTGCCGCCGGATGCCGAGCAGACCGCGATGTCGCTCGACGACGCACAGGTGTCCACGGTCGCCGCCGACGAAGCGCAGGGGATGTCGGCAACCGAAGCAATACAAGACACCCAACTGGGCATGACGACCGCCCAAGCGACCACCGAAGCCGCCGACGAAGCGCGAGGGATGTCGGCAACCGAAGCAATACAGGACACCCAACTGGGCATGACGACCGCCCAAGCGACCACCGAAGCCGCCGACGAAGCGCAGAGGGATGTCGGCAACCGAAGCAATACAGGACACCCAACTGGGCATGACGACCGCCCAAGCGACCACCGAAGCCGCCGACGAAGCACAGGGGATGTCGGCAACCGAGGCGATCCAAGACACACAGTTGGGGCTGACGGCCGACCAGGCGGCCACCGAAGCGGCGGCTGAAGCTCAAGGGGTGTCGGCGGACGAGGCGATTCAGGATGCGCAGCAGGGATTAACGGCCGATCAGACGGTCACGGAAGCGGCGGCGGAAGCCGAAGGGATGTCGCCGAGCGACGCCATGGCAGAGGCGACCGGCGGCGAGACGTCCGTCGACCCCGGGGACGAAAGCGATTCACCGATCCCGGGACTGGTCGATTCAAGCGATCCGAATTGGGAGCCCGTTGAGGGGGGCGTAGGTGACGGGTCGCCCGGAGAGTACCCGGGCTTGGACATCGTCGATCAGAGCGGCGACGGCGGTGGCAGTACGGACGCTGGGGACGGCGGCGACGATGGCGGTGGCGGCGGGGATTACGGCGACGGCGGCGACGGCGGCGACTACAGCGGCGGAGACGGCGGGGACTACAGCGGCGACGGCGGCGGAGACGGCGGCGGAGACGGCGGCGACTACGGCGGAGACGGCGGCGGAGACGGCGGCGACTACAGCGGCGACGGCGGCGGAGACGGCGGGGACTACAGCGGCGACGGCGGCGGAGACGGCGGCGACGAATGAACCAATCGCGAAATGCTGGCCGCGTTACGAGGCAAGGGATTTGGCCAGAAGGGCTGGGAGGCGACTATGCCGGGTGCGTCGGACGAACAGAAGTGGTGGTCGAATCTGTTCACCGGCGGCGCAGATACCGGTTTGGAGATTCCTGATGCCATATGGGAGTCGGTCGTTGCCGCCACCTTCGAGAGCGACATCCCGGCGCCTGCCGACGAACTATTGCCCACCGATCAGGGCGACAGCGGTTTTGATGCGCTCGACGACGAGCCGGCCGGTCATTTCCAGGAGGTCACGCACCACGACAGCATCGACCATGAAGCGCTGTACGACGCCGACCCAGACGATGCCGGCTTTGACGGCGACGACGCGGTCGATGATGACTTTTAGCGAGAAAGCCATGCCATCAACGCAATCGAATCGGTTCTTGCCGTGACGAACCCACCCGGTCCGAACTCGCGGAGCACGCATGTAACGGCTGCCGCTGGTGATGACGAGTCGTCTCCGAAGGCGGTTCTGCCGTCGCCGGAGCGCAGTTTGGAGATCTTGATCAACGGCTTGATCGGTGCCGACGACTTGAGTGGCAACAAGGCGATTCACACCCACATCGCCCAAGTCCTGGCGCGGGTGGGCGTGCAACGCCTGGAAGCGCCAGCCGGTGCCGCGTTCGACCCGTCCATATACGAGGCGGTGTCAACGGTGATGACTCAAGATCCGGTTCGCTATCAACGGGTGGCCGAAACGCTGCGCCCGGGATGGCGTCGACTCGACGTCGTACTGCGATCTCCACAGGTGGCAGTATGGATCGCCGATCCGGCCAGCCCCAGTCCGCCCGCGGCGGCAGGTGCGAAAGGTATTGACTGATGGCGCAATTCGGAAGCGGCATGGCCCTCGCCATTGATTTCGGCTCCTCGAACACCGCCGCGGCGTTCCGCGACCGACACGGGCATGTACAAGAGGTGCGGCTGTCCGCCACCGGAACTCTGATGCCGTCTGGCGTGTTCTTCGACGGCAGCCGCTTCTTGGTCGGCCGGACCGCCCTTCAGGCGGCATTCACCTCACCGGAGGCCTTCGAACCATCCCCCAAACGCCGCTTGGCGGACCGCGAGATCTTCTTGGCCGGCAGCATGGTTCCCGTCACGAAGATGGTAGCCGCGGTCTTCGCGGAGGTGCTTGCGAAGTCGAGCGGTGTGATGGGTGGTGCGCCCGACGTCATCGTGGTCACCCACCCAGACCAGTGGAGCGGTCCGCTCCAGGAGCTGCTGGCCGAGGGCGCTCTCGCCGGCGGCGTCGATCCAGACCGGATGCGGATGGTGAGCGAGGCTCAGGCGGCGGCATGGTTCTACGCGAAGTCGGCCGCAGACGTTCCCGCGGGTTCACGTCTGGTGGTATTCGACTTTGGTGCAGGAACGTGCGATGTCGCGGTACTCGACAAGCAGCCGGACCAAACCTTCGCAGTCATTGCGTCTGACGGGCTCGACGGACTCGGCGGCCAAGATCTGGACGCCAGGATCCAAGCTTGGGTGCGTCGCCAGCTGGGTGTTAGCGATCCGGTGCTACTGGCCGAGGTCAATGAACCCGCATCCATTGCGACGCGGCTGACATTGAACGATCGCATCCGCGACGCCAAAGAGGCTTTGTCCGAAGCGAGTTCGGCGGCGATCGTGGTGGCGGCGGGCGCCAACACTCAGGTGCTGCAACTGACTCGCGACGAATTCGACGAGATCATCGCCGCCGATATCGGCCGAGCCGTGGATCTGACCAAGCGGGTGATGGCAGAGGCCGACGAGCGGGTGCCGTCCACTCAAACGCCGACGATTTATCTCACGGGCGGCTCTTCGCACATTCCGCTCGTGCATTCGCGGCTTGCGGAGCTAGGTCCACTCGGCGTGCTCGGCGATCCGAAAACCGTTGTGGTTCAAGGTGCGCTGTACACACCGCAGGCATCGCCGGTCTCTGCGCCTCCCCCACCTCAGCCGCCTCCGCCAACCTCGGGCCCGCCATCTGGTCAGTTTCCCAGCGCGCAATCCCACGGCGGGCCGCCTCCAAGTGCACCCAATATCCCTGCACCGATGTCGCCGATGGCCGGCGAGCCAGTACCGATACCCACAGCACATGGGTTCTCAGGTCCGATTCCGGCACAGCCAGCCGGGAATGGGTCAACCAACTCTGTTAAGAAGTGGGCGATAGCAGGGGCGGGATTGTTTGCAGTTCTGGTTGCCGTCGTCGTCACGGTGATCACCACAGGCGTGTTCAGCAACGGAGCAAGCCCATCGGCAACGCCGGCCGCTAGCTCGTCGAGCACGACACCGCGGACAACCGAATCGCCGACTACCTCGCAAGCCGCTGACACCACCCAACTGTCGGACGCCGACGCAAAACTGCTGTCACTGTTGCCCCGTGGCTACGGAAGCGACTCGTGTACGCCAGTGAGCCCCCCGGTAGAAAATGCGCTGTCCACGCTCGATTGCAGCGGAAATTCCGAACCCGGCGGACCAACGAATTCTCGCTACTCGCTTTTCGCCAGTCCGAACGCGCTTGCAAGGAACTTCCAGTTATTGGTCAACGAGGACTCGGCGGTTCCGTGCCCGGGGGACTCCGGCGACACTCCGGGAACCTGGCACTACAACGCGACGCCCGATGAGACTGCCGGTTCAATAGCCTGCGGGACATATAAAGACAAGCCCGACGTGATCTGGACCAAAGACGCTGACCTACTTCTCGGCGATGCCCAAGGACCTGATTTGGTTGCAGTGCATGACTGGTGGCTGAAGTACGGCTGATGCTCACCGCGTTCGCCGACTGACTTATCGTCACACCTAGTGGCCCGCCAATTACGGCTACGGCAACGTGACCATGAACGGCCAGCCGACATCGATCTGGGACGACGACAATCGGCCACCGGAGGCGGTTACGCCGGGCGAGTGTCCGCCGATCGCCTTCATGTGCCCAAAGGGGTCGGCATCTGTTTCGCGAAATCCGCTTTTTTTGCAGCAGCCTTCGCGCTTTCTCCGCAAAACTCGGATTTCGATGAGGGCGTCAGCGGCAGTCCGCGACACTGATGCCGCGAAATAGGGGGTCAGCATGGGCAAACACCGTACTTCTCGACATACCGCGACACGCAGAGCGTTGTTGCCGGCCGCAACACCATCAAGAAGGCGTTGACCAACAGCGCACCTTCGACGCAAAGGTCGTCGTCGCCCAATGCGTCGAGAACCGCACTACTGCCGGCAGTTCAGGGCCAAAGCATCAACCGTGGCATCCAGGGCAGAGACAACACCGGTCCCGGCGACGGCGCCGTCGTCGGTAACAACAGCTTCGGTATCAACCTTTTCGGCATCGGCAGTGGAAACACGAACTCCGCAAGGAACCTGGTTATCGGCGACACCAGCCGGGGCTTCAACCTGGCCATCCTCGGCAATAAGAACACCAACCTCTCCGGCAGTAACAACGTCACCGGCGACAACAGCTTCGGCAGCAACCTCGCCATCCTCGGCGACCGCAACAGCAGTTCTGGCGAGAACTTCGTAGGCAGTTCCGACAGCACGGGTCGCAACGTGGCTGTCATGGGCAACGGAAACACGGGCTCCGGCTTCAACATTGTCCAGGGAGGAGGGTGGGGCATGAATCTCGCTGTCCTGGCCAACGGCAACGTCAACTCCGGCCGAAACGCTGTCGACGGCGACGGCGCGCGCGGCACCAACATCGCATTCATCGGAAACGGAATTGAGAACGCGGGCAACAACACTGGTGGCGGCATCAACATTGCGATCCTGCCGCGCGACAACACTGGCAACTGCTCGACCTCGGCCTGTGTGAGCTTCTTCGGCGTGCCGTTGTTCGGCGGTGCTGTCTAACCGATGGTGAACGCACTCATTCGAGCGCAAGTTCGACGGTGACGATGAGCCATCCGAGGACAGCGTTCATCAACCCGAACAGGATAGTCCCGCGTGCCGAGGTCCCAATTCGGCGCGCGGCAAGCACCGCGAACATGAAGAGCAGTAGGACGTTGACGTTCAATATGATGGTCTCGTAGCCGGCAACCACGGTGCCATCCGGATTCCGGTGATCGTGGCTCCAATGAAATATCGACGCACAGCACAGAAGCAACACCGTCGGGAAGCTGGCGAACGTGCGCGGCGAATCTTCGACGATGCCTACCCAAAGACTGTGAACATAGGCCCGCAGGTTGACGTACTTGCGGTTCGAGAGATGTGTTGCGTATGCGTCGACCACAGTGGTCAGCGACGCACCGACGAGGATCCACGCCGCTTCATGCAGCGGCCTACCGCCCTCTTGGGCCGCCAGCAGGAGAGTCGCGAGGAACGTGCCCTTGATGAGTTTCTTGAGGGTATTCTCCGACAACCGCATGACTGCACCATAGGGCGATGGCATTGGTACACAAGGCAAATCGGATGTGTCCACAAGGTGAACGTCTTGGAAACAGGACTAGGCCAACTGCACGTTAAGTACGACTGTGGATAACTAGCTGACCGCGAAGAGCGCGCCCGCGGCCACCGCCTCGACCATGCAGTAGAACCAGTTCGGGTAGAACGGTGTCCGCACATCGACCAGAGCGGACACGATGCGGCCCAACACCATTCCGGCCAGCGCCGCGCCGACGGTGATGAGAATGCCCTTCTGGACGTCGCCTCCGCGAAGAGTGGCGTACGCCAGCACCGCCGCGATCGCCAGCCCGAAACCGCCATAGACGGCCCGGATCTCGGAACGGGACGCAGCCGTTTCGGGCGTCATGCCGAACGGCCGGATCAATGCGCCAGGCGCGGCCAAGGCGAACACACCCATGCCCAGAAAGAAGACGGCGACCACCGCAATGACCGCGACACCCACCGCGACCTCCTAGGCCGACTGAGCCGACTCAGCCCCTACGCGGCCGAACACCATCGACTCCTCGATCCGGTCGAACCGGTGGTCGATCGCATCGAGCACATAGTTGTGTCGCACATTCCATGGCCTGCGGGTGCCCGACTTCGGCAGCGCGTGCAGCGCGCGCTGTACGTAGCCCGCGTTGATGTTCCACGCCGGCTTCTCCTGCATCGGAACGTCGCCGAGGTGCGGGTACGCATGCGTGTAGCCGTGGGAATCCATGTACGCCAACAGCTTTGCCACCGAGCGCGCAGTGAGGTCAGCCCGCAGTGTCCACGACGCGTTGATGTAGCCGACGCACCACGCCGCGTTCGGCACGTCCTCGAGCATGTGCTCCTTGTAGACGAACCGGTCCTGGGGCTTGATCTCCGCGCCGTCGATGCTGAGCCCGACGCCGCCGAGTGCCTGCAACTGAAGGCCGGTGGCGGTGACGATGACATCGGCATCGATCCGTTCACCGGAGCGCAGCACGATGCCGGTCGGCGTCGACGTGGTCGATGTGATCGGTCACGACGTCCGCCCGGCCCGCGCTCACCGCGTCGTAGAGATCGTTGTCGAGGATCAGGCACAGGCGTTGGTCCCACGGGTCGTAACGCGGCTTGAAGTGGACGTCGACCGGATACCCTTCGGGCAGATTGCGTTTCGCGCCGCTGCGGATGAGCCTCCTGCTGAACTTCGGCGCATTGCGGGCGATCCCATACGACAACACCGTGAAGACGGTTCCCCACAACCGCGCCATCGTATTGCCGAGCCGCAGTGGCAGCACCCTCCGGATCCACTGCACGACCGGATTGATGCGCGGCATCGACAGCATGTAGCCCGGCGAGCGCTGCAGCATGGTCACGTGACCGGCCTTCTCGGTCAGCGAGGGGATCAAGCTGACCGCCGTCGCGCCGCTGCCGATCACCACCACCTTCTTGCCCGTGTAGTCCAGCGACTCCGGCCAGTGCTGAGGGTGCACGACCTCGCCGGCGAACTGCCCAATGCCAGGGAAGTCCGGCGTGTAGGGCTCGTCGTAGTTGTAGTAGCCGGTGCCGAAGTACAGGAACCGGCCGCGGAACGTCTTCGGCTCGCCGTCGACCTCCGTCTGCACGATCCAGGTGTCGGTGCTCGAATCCCAGTCGGCCGACAGGACGCGTGTGTTGAAGCGGATGTGCTTGTCGATTCCGTACTTTCGGGCGGTCTCGGTCAAGTACTCGCGGATGTCGGCACCGTCCGCGACATACTCCGGGCGGGTCCACGGCTCGAAGGGATAGCTCAACGTGAAGATGTCGCTGTCGGATCGGATGCCCGGGTAGCGGAAGAGATCCCAGGTGCCGCCGATCCGCTCCCGGCGCTCGAGCACCGTGTACGTCAGCTTCGGGTTCTTCTCGTGAATGCGGTATGCGCCGCCGATCCCGGAGATCCCCGCACCGATGATCAGAACGTCGGAGTACTCGGCCTCCTGGCCCATGAAGACCTCCCTCGGTCCGCTTCGGTACCACGATATGTGATCGGCTTCACAGCGCGTCAACGACCTCGGCCAACGTCTCCGGCGCGATCGGGCCCGGCTGATACAGACAGATCTGATCGGAGATGCCCGCGACGCGATCGCGGATGTGCGCAGCGACCTCGGCCGGGGTGCCGCATGCGGCGATGGTGTGCAGCACGTCGTCGTCGATCAGCCGCCCCATCTCCTCCCACCGGCCCTGCTTGGACAGCGCGTTGAGCTCGGTCTGCAGGTCGCCCCAGCCGTGCGCGTCGAGCACCGGCCGGTATGCGGGTGTCGAGCCGTAGAACCCCAGCAGCCGGCGGGTGGCGGTGTGGTCGTCACCAACGGAGACGATGATCTCCGGGATCACCGCGAAGTCGTCCTCGGCCTTGCCCGCCGCCGCCAGGCCTTCGCGCACGGCGGGCATCGTCACCTCATGCAGGAACCGCTTGTTGCCGAACGGCATGACGAGCAGGCCGTCGGCGTGCTCTGCGGTGGCGCGGGTGAGTCGCGGGCCGAGCGCACCGACGTAGATCGGCGGCGGGCCGTACGGATTCTCGCCAGGGCTGAACGTGGGCGTCATCAGGGTGTGGCGGTAGTACTCGCCGCGGAAATTGAGCCGCTCGCCGGTGGTCCACGACTCGAAGATCGCCCGAAGCGCCGCGATCAGCTCGGTCATCCTGGCCACTGGTTTGTCGAACTCCGCGCCGAACCGCTTCTCGATCTGCGTGCGGATCTGGGTGCCCAGCCCGAGTGCAAACCGGCCCTTGCTGAGCAGTTGGTGGTCGATCGCCTGGTGAGCGAGATGAATCGGGTTGCGCGGAAACGCGATTGCCACGTTGGTCATCAGGTCGAGGCCACCGACCGTCGACGCCAGCGTGAGCGGAGCGAAGACGTCGTGGGTCCCCTCGAAGGTGAAGACGCCGCTCGCCCCCGCGTCGCGCAACGCCCGCGCCTGCTCGATCGCATTGATGGGCCCGAACAGCGCTGTCATCACCTTCACGGCGTGAGAGCCTAGTCCCGTGACACAGGCATCCAACGCCGACGTCGTGGTCGTCGGGGCAGGGTTCGCGGGGCTCTCGGCCGCGCGCGAACTGGCCCGGCTCGGCTACGACGTCGTCGTCATGGAGGGCCGTGACCGGGTCGGCGGCCGGTCGTCGACCGCGACGATCGCGGGCATCCCCGTCGACCTGGGCGGAACATTCGTCGGGCCGACCCAGGACGCGGTCGTGGAGCTGGCGCGCGAACTGGGGTGCGAGACCGTGCCGACCCACTGCCGCGGCAAGAACCTGATCAGGTGGCGCGGCCGGGTCCGCGCGTATCGCAGCACCATTCCGCGGCTGTCGATGCTCGAGCTTTTCGACGTGTCCCGAATCCAGTGGCGCTTCGAACGGATCAGCCGCCGTGTCCCGGTTGCGGAACCGTGGACCGCGATCACCGCGGAAAGCCTCGACGAGCAGTCGCTGGACGGCTGGCTGCGTACGCTGCGCGCCAGCGCGTCGACGCGTGACCTCATGGCGATCATGGCGAGGGTGACCTGGGGTTGCGAGCCCGACGAGGTGTCGATGCTGCACGCCGTCCGCTACGTCAAGGCCGCAGGCGGGCTCGGGCGGATGCTCGATGTGCAGGGCGGGGCCCAGCAGGACCGCTTTCCCGGCGGCACCCAGCAGATCGCGCTGCGGATGGCCGAGGAACTCGGGCCGCGCGTTCGACGGAACGCCGTCGTCCGCCGCATCGAGCGGCACGCCGACGGCACCATCACCGTCGGCTCCGACAGCGGCGACGTCACCGCCAGGGCGGTCGTGGTCGCCATCCCGCCCGCACACCGCGCAGCCATCGACTTCTCCCCCGACCTGCCGGCCGAATACGACAAGCTCGCGCAGCACTGGCCACAGGGAAACCTGAGCAAGGCCTACGCCGCATACGAGACGCCGTTCTGGCGGGCGAACGGCTGCTCCGGCGAGGCGCTGTCCGATGAGGGGCCGGTGTTCATCACCTTCGACGTCAGCCCCGACGAGAAGGGACCCGGGATCCTGCTGGGGTTCACCGACGCGCGCACGTTCGATCGGCTGCCGCCGACGCTGCGCCGCGAGCACGCACTGGCCGGGTTCGCGACCCTGTTCGGCGACGAGGCATTGCAACCGATCGACTATCTCGATCACCGTTGGGGGGCAGAGGCTTTCGCGCCCGGCGGACCCACGGCCGCAGTGCCGACGGGATCGTGGACCAGCTACGGGCCGTGGCTACGCAAGCCCGTCGAGCGGATCTTCTGGGCAGGCACCGAAACCGCAGACGAGTGGACAGGGTTCCTCGACGGGGCGGTGCGGTCCGGGCGCCGGGCGGCCGCCGAGGTGCATCGGGAGCTGTCGGGCTAGGAGGTGGCGCGGCCCCGATGGCCGATCGACTCGACGAGCCAGCGCAGCTGCCTGTTGACGTCGTCCGGGCGCTCGAGGATCGCGCAGTGCCCGCCGGAGAGCTCGACGAACTCCGCCAGGTTGGGCGCCGTCCTCGCGATGTGGCGCGACGAGACCATCGGCAGCAGCCGGTCCTTCTCGCTGCCGATGACCAGCGTCGGCACCGTGAGGTTGTGCAGGCCGATGTGCCTGCGCGTGCCCAGCGCGTCGACCAGCGCGCGGGCCCAGCCGCCCCGGGAGGCCGCAGGCGTGGCGACGAACAGTTCGTAGATGAAGTCGGCGATCGCCGGGTCCGCGTCCCGGCCAACGGCGACCATCGAGACGAACCGCCTGCTCGGCCGGTCCACCGCGCGCACCAGCGGCGCCGCGCCGAAGGTCTTGAGCAGTGTTCCGGTGGTTCGCACCCTCGCGTCGGTCAGCCGCTCGGGCACCGGCACCAATTGAACGTGGCGCAGCACCTCGCCGGTGGTCGTGTTGATCAGGGCGACCCCGTCGGCGCGCTCGCTCACCCGCCGGGGGTAGCGCTCGGCCCACGAGGTGATCGCGATCCCGCCCATCGAGTGGCCCGCGATGACCGCGCGTTCGCCGGGCTTCAGCGTCGCCTCCAGAACGGCGTCGAGGTCGGCGGCCAGGAAGTTGAGGCCGTAGTTGGCGCGACGCGTCGGCACGCCACTGCGGCCGTGACCGCGGTGGTCGTACGCGATCACCCGGTGGTCTCTGGCGAGGTCGTTGATCTGGTGCGCCCATACCCGGATCGCACAGGTGATGCCATGGGCCAGCACGATGGGATAGCCGTCCTCGGGACCGAAGACCTCGGCGTGCAGGCGGGTGCCGTCGCCCGCGCGGATGCTCATGGGGCGTCCGGGCGGCAACTCATCCAGCGCAGCGAGTCGCCGCGTCCTCCCGCTGACGCGCTGACCACGTGGCATGGCTACTCCGATCAATCGCGGCAACGATGCCGCCGGCAAATCCTACGACAGGCGTCGACGGACCCGTTCCCGCGAGCCTGTTAAATGGTGCGATGCGCGCAATTCAGATAGCCAGTCTCGACGGCCCGCAGGCCGCGAAGCTCGTCGAGCTCGACGAACCGGCCGACGACGGCGCGGTGCTCATCGACGTGCATGCGGCGGGGGTGGCATTCCCCGACGCGCTGCAGTCGCGCGGGCTCTACCAGTACAAGGCGGAGCTGCCGTTCGTGCCGGGGGCCGAGATCGCCGGCGTGGTGCGCAGCGCGCCGGCCGACAGCGGCTTCGAGAAGGGCGACCGCGTCGCGGGGCTGACGATGCTGAACGGCGGCATGGCCGAAGTCGTTGCGCTGCAACCGGACAGGGTGTTCAAGCTGCCGGATAATGTGTCGTTCGAGGCCGGCGCGGGTCTGTTGTTCAACGACCTCACCATGCATCACGCGTTGCGCACCCGCGGCCGGTTGGCCGACGGCGAGACGGTGCTCGTGCACGGCGCCGCGGGCGGCATCGGCACATCGACGCTGCGGCTGGCGCCGGCGTGGGGCGCATCGCGCACCATCGCGGTCGTCGGGACCGAGGACAAGATCGCCATCGCCAAGTCCGCGGGCGCATCCGACGTGGTGCTGGCCGAAGGCTTCAAGGACGCCGTCAAGGAACTGACGAACGGACGCGGCGTGGACATCGTCGTCGACCCCGTCGGCGGTGACCGCTTCACGGACTCGTTGCGCTCCCTCGCGCCTGGCGGCCGGCTGCTGGTGATCGGGTTCACCGGCGGCGAGATCCCCACCGTGAAGGTCAACAGGCTGCTGCTCAACAACGTCGACGCGGTCGGCGTCGGCTGGGGCGCGTGGGCGGGAACGCATCCCGGCTACCTCCACGAGCAGTGGGCGGAGCTGGAACCGCTGCTGGCGTCGGGCAAGGTGTCGGCACCGCAGCCCGAGATCTATCCGCTCGAGCGAGCGGGCGAGGCCATCGCGTCGCTCGAAAACCGCACGGCCAAGGGCAAAGTCGTCGTCACACTGAGGTGAGGCTGCTTCGGCGACGCCGCGACGTTGCGGTCGGAACGTTCGATGCGGCGACGGGTCGGTGGACCGATGCCGGCGTCTCGGGCGCCGTCGACCGCGACGTGTTGACCCTCGCGACGTACAACATCTGGAACGCCCCCCTCGACGCCGAACGGCGTCATCTCGCTATCGCGGAACTGCTTTCCCGGCGCGCGCCCGACATCATGGTGTTGCAGGAAGTCACCCCGGCCGCGCTCGACGTCTTCCTCGCCCAGCCGTGGGTCCGCGACGACTACGCGCGTGCGGCGGTCGTCGGCGGCGACGTCGGCACCTACGGAATGCTGATGCTGTCCCGACTCCCCATCACCCGCGTGACCTATACGCGGCTACCCAGTCGACAGTCGCGCGGATTCCTTCAGGCCGAACTCACCGTCAACGGCGTTCGAGAAGTCGTCTGCTGCATACATCTGGACAGCGGGAAGTCCTCGTCGCGGCTGCGATCCTGGCAGCTGCGCAGAATATTCGGCGCCTTGAAGAAAGTGGAAAGCGCGGCGGTGCTCGGCGATTTCAACATGCGCGACGCAGAGAACGCGCGCATCGCCGCGCCCTACACCGACGTGTGGCCGGCCTTGAGGCCGCACGAAGACGGCTTCACCGAGGACACCACGATCAACCTGATGCGCTATGACATGAAGGACAAGCACCGACACGTTCGGTTCGACCGCGTACTTCTCAAGGGCCCGCACTGGGTCGCGGCAGACATCGAATTGTTCGGCACCGCACCGCTCTCAGCCGAGGAACCGCGGCTGTTTCCCTCCGACCACTTCGGAGTGGAATGCCGGCTTATGCGCCGAACTCCATAGGCCGACCCTCCGGGCCTACCGGGGCCTGGTCCGCGACGGACGTGGCGACGATGGTGCCACCCTGACGGGTGCCGACGATGGACACCTGGTCATTGACGGCGAAAGACGCTGGCGTGCTGGTGCTTTGACCACTGCTGTCGGTGATCCCGGCGGTATTGGGCGTGATCGCATACGTCCGCGTCACCCCGTTGGCGCTCCGCGCCGTGAGCGAGTCCTCGGTCACCGCGATCAGCCTGCCCTGTTGGGTCACCGAGGTAACTTGCGTGGACTGCGCGGCCGCGGGCGGCTCAGGCGACACCAACTCGACGATCGCGGCCGACAACACGCTCGAGATGCCGACGGACGCAGCGATCGAGCCGACTATCAGGTTCGACTTGGACTGGGTGAGTCGATGTCTTCCACTCATGGCCTTTCCCCGCGTGTCGGGATGTGCGTTGCGTTGTAACTGGAGTTACCCCGGCACGCCGCAGCGAAACACCGTTACCGACGACGTCACAAATACGGGTCGGACCAGGCGCTGATGATCCGACCCGCCCGCGCGGCCTGGTTCTTTCCGGTGAGCAGATGATCAGCGCCCTCGAGCGACACGAAGCTGCGGGGGTGGCGGGCCGCGCGGAAGATCTCGCTCGCGTTGGCGATCCCGACGGTGTTGTCGGTGGGCGAATGCATGACCAGCAGCGCTCTGCGCAGGGTGCGGATCTGCTCGCGGAGGTCGGCGTTGCGGACGTCCTCGATGAAGTGCCGCTTGAGCGTGAGCGCCTTACCGCCGACGAGAAACGCCGCTTCCCCGTCCGCCTCGATTCGCTGGATCAGGGCGTCGTAGTTGCGCTCGACGTGGCCCGGCTCGTACGGCGCGCCGACACTGGCCACCGCTTCGACGGTCGGACAGTCGTGCGCGGCGGCGATCACCGCCGCTCCCCCGAACGAGTGGCCGACGAGCAAGTGGATTTCACGGCCGGACTCGTTCATGAACTCCACCGCGCGGACCGTGTCGGCGACCTTGTTCGAGAACGACCCGTCGCCCCAGTCCCCTTCGGAGTCGCCGAGGCCGAGATTGTCGAAGCGCAGCATGCCGATGCCCTCACCGGCGAGCTGCTTGCAGATCCGGCTCGCAGCCGGACTGTCCTTGCCGAGCGTGAAGCCGTGCGCGAAGACGCCCCACCCGCGCGCATCGCCCTCGGGGAGATCGACCAGGCCCGCCAGCGCGGGTCCGGTGGTGCTGGCGAACCTGACGCGTTCGGCCACGAGCCGCTAGTCGACGAGCTCGGGGTGGAACTTGGCCGCCATCCGGCGCATGCCGTCCCGCCAGTCCACCGTGGTGCCGCCGATGAGCTCACGCATGCGGGTCGCGTCGGTGGGATTTCCGCGCAGCGCCTGCGCGCTTTCCTCGAAGACCGGCTCCTTGCCGACCAGCGAGCCGAGGTAGGTGCACCACTCTTGGAGGCTGACGGTTTGTTCCCCACACCAGTTGACGGTGGTCGCCGGGACCGACGCCACCTCGAGCAGCTTCGGGATGCCCGCGATGATGTCGTCCTCGTGGATCGGGTTGTAGCGCGCAGGCGCGCCGGGCGGGACGGGGATCGGGATGCCGCCCAGCATCATCTCCATGTGGAAGAAAGGCCACCCTCCGTTGTCGCCGTAGGGGACGTTGAGGCGGGCGATGGTGGCGGGCACGCCAAGCGCACGCGCCATCGTCCGCACGACGACCTCCCCCGCGATCTTGGAGATGGAATACGTTGGGAACAAAGGCTTGTGGTTGTCACCGAGGGCGGAGCGCTCGGTCCGGGGCTCGTCGTCCGGCGGGTCGTAGACGGCCGCGGACGAGCAGTGCAGGAAGGCCTTTGCGCCGCGGCAGTGGGCCATCAGCAGGCCGGCGGCCTCGGCGTTGGCGCCGAGGTCCTTGTCCCACCGTCCACTCTTGGCCACCGCCAGGTTGAGGACGTAGTCGAAGTCCGACGGGATCGCGGTGAAGTCGCCTGCGGACAGGTTGACGGTCTCGCACCGGACGCCGGCCTTCTCGAGGCTTTCCCGCGCCGCCGGGTCGGAGAAGCGGGCGATGCCCCACACCTCGTTGTCGGCCGCGAGGGCTCGCGCTATGGGTGCGGCGACCTGGCCGCTGGGTCCGGTGATCAGGATCTTGGATCCGCGCATGGGGCTGATCGTATGGAACGGTCACCGCGAGTTCGCGTGCCGGTTCAAAAAGTCGACGACCGCCTCGGCGAAGAGGTCGTTGCGGTCTCCGGCCACCATGTGTCCGGCGCCCTGGACGTCGACGAACTCGACTTGCGGGAAGCGGGCGAGGAACTCCTCGGCGCGGTCCTCGCTCACCAGGTCGCTGACCTGTCCGCGCACCAACAGCACGGGCACGTCGTCGGCGAGGATTGCGGCCACGGCCTTGTGCATGCGCTCGGGCTCGGTCACCTCGATCGGCGGGTTCGCGGCGCTGCCGTCGATGAACTGCGGGTCCCAGTGCCAATACCAGCGGTCACCGCGGCGACGAAGGTTGGCGCGCAAGCCATTCAGATCTGTCGGGCGCGGCCGATGCGGGTTGTACTCGGCGATCATGTCGGCGACCTCGTCGAGTGAGCCGAAGCCCTCCACCATCCGGCCGACCATGAACTCGTGGATCCGCGCGGCGCCGGACGGGTTCATGTCCGGCACGATGTCCACCAGCACGACGGCGCTGGCGATTCCCCGCGACAGCTCCCCGGCCAGCAGCATCGAGGTGAAGCCGCCCAGGGACGCGCCGACCAGCACGGGGTCGGGCGGAAGCCGGCGCAGCACCTCGCGGACGTCCTCGGCGAAGGCGACGACGCGGTAGTCGCCCTCGCTCGACCAGTCCGACTCCCCGTGGCCGCGGAAGTCGACCGTGACTGCCTGCCAACCCCGTTGCGCCACAGCGGCAGCGGCGCGAGTCCACGAGCGGCGGGTCTGCCCGCCGCCGTGCAGGAACACCACGGCTCGTGCCGACGGATCTCCGAGGCGGTCGGAGACGATGCGAACGCCGCCGGGCCCGTCGGTCACGAACGGCTCGGGTGCAGACGTCATCCTGAAGATCGTAGGGCGCGGTGTCACAGCAAAACAACTACGCTGCGTAGTAGCTTCTTGCCGGAGAATATGTGGCCTGATTGTCTTGGGAAAAGGGAACGGATTCCGTCGTGATGACGCCCGGCTCGGCAACCACAGCAGCTTCACGTTGACCCCGCGATATCCGAAAAGCGAAGTACTGCAAAGCATCGTAAGAGATTTGTGAGCTTCGTCTCACGACGCGGAATCCGTAGTACTCTCAACGGTGGTTGAGCTTACAGCCGGTCGCGGTGCGCACTCGCAGCACCGCTAATCCGGCCTTCAGACTGCAGGGCCGTTCGAGTTCGCTCGGGCGCCGTATCGCGCTGGGGAGAGGAGTTCACCGTGTCGATTGCCAGTAGCGCTGGGCTGCGTCACGTTCATCTGCCGTCCGCGGAAGAAACCCAACGGTGCGGCCGCGCCCTCCTTCTGGCGCACGACCAGGCGGCGGCGCGCGTGGTGGTCGCCGTGCGAGGCGAAGTCGACGCGACGAACCGCCACGCGCTCGGCCGCTTCGTCGAGCGCCACTCGCGAGTCTCCAAACAACTCGTCCTCGACCTCACGTCGGTGGACTTCTTCGGAAGCCAGGGCTTCACGGCCTTGCACTTCGTCAGCGTGCAGTGCGCCCGCCGCGACGTGGATTGGATGATCGTGGCCGGCCCGACGGCGCGGCGGATCCTGCGCATCTGCGATCCCGACGGAGAGCTGCCCGTCGTCGGTGATATCGGCGATGCGCTGGCCAGGCTCGACCACGTCGCCAAGAGTCGCCACGCGATGGACTGGACCGGATAAGCGCGTCAGCGCCCGCCGAACTCGTGCCGCTGAGCGATGGCCAGCAGTTCTTCGCGAACGGTTGAACTCGGCATTGCGTTGATCCGTGCGTACATACGCCGCCGATTTCGGGCGCGCTTTGCGTCTGCGCGGAACTGCGCGAAAGACATTCTTTCAACTCCTTGATTGCCACCCCGGGTCTCGGGGCTCATTTGCTGTTGGCGTCCACTTGTGAGGATCGCCCGTTGTTGCAACACATTGATCGTGGTTGTTAATCCTGAATAAATCAACTTTCCCGAGGTGATCTTGGCTACACGGGGTGTCTGGGTACTGTTTGCTGTGACGGCCATCACCCGAAAGGACGGCATCGTGGATATCTTCGCGCAGTGGCGCATTGACGCTGTGACCTTCGGCTGGCGGTCGTCTACCGAGGCCAATGGTGGACAAGACGTCACGGTGTTCAGCCGGCGCTGCGGCACCCCGGGCGCCCCGGCGTTGGTGTGTGTGCACGGCTTCCCCACGTCGAGCATCGACTTCTACGCGCTGGCGCAGGAACTGGGCGACGAGTTCGACATCTACGTGCTGGACTTCCCCGGCTACGGGCTCTCCGACAAGCCGCCCGCACCGTACGTCTACTCGCTCTACGACGACGCGCGTCTGCTCGTACACGCCATCACCGAGGTCTGGAATCTCACCGACTACCGGATGGTCACCCACGACCGCGGCAGCAGCGTCGGGATGATCGCACTGGACATGCTGGCAGAGCGGCCGCCGGCCGACGTCTTCATGACCAATGCCAACATCTACCTCCCGCTGGCCAACCTGACCGCCTTCCAGACCGCGCTGCTCGACGACGCCACCGGCCGCGCCACGGCCACGGCGACCACACCGGAGTTGTTGGCGGCGGGCCTTGGAGCGACCACGTTCATGCCGCGGCGGGACCTGGCCGACCCCGAGATCGCCGCCCTGGCGAAATGTTTCGCCCACAACGACGGAATCCGCGTGCTGCCGGACACGATTCAATACCTGCACGAGCGTGCCGCCGATGAAACCGGTTGGCTGGAAAGGCTTTCCAAGAGCGGCGTCGACGTGACGCTCGTGTGGGGCGTGCACGACACCGTCGCACCCCTACGCGTGCCGAACCATGTGTGGCAGACGTATCTGAAGGACAAACCGGGCCGGAACCGCTACTGGGTGCTGCCGACCGCCGACCACTATCTGCAGTGTGACGCGCCGGGCCAGCTGGCCCAGATCATCCGCGTGACAACCGAAGGCGCCGACCTCGCACTCCAGACGCTGGGAGACGATCCCGGCGGAGCGGTCCTGGTCGACCAGGGCTAGGGGTCGCGCTTCGGGTGAAGCATGTTGGGGTGGACGAATTTCAGCCAGGTATAGGGATGCTCGGGTGACGTGGTGTTGCCGAGGGTGAACGTCCGGTCGGTGCGACGGGCACGGGCGATCGTCCCCAGCCATGTGGCGACGGTGCTGAGGCGGTTCTCCATCCCGGTGAGAAAGGCGATGTGGATGAGCCCCCAGCCCAACCAGCCGACGAATCCGGCGAGCTTCACCGGGCCGGCTTGCAACAGGGCGTGACCCCGACAGAGGTAGGCCGCCGAGCCGAGGTCACGGTAGCGGAAGGGACGACGAGCCACGCCTTTGAGATCGTCACGGACGCAAGCGGCGACGTGTATGCCGCCCTGCATGGCATTCTCGGCCACCCCCGGCAAGTGGTCGCGGCCGACGAGGTCGCCGACGACGAAGATCTCCGGATGCCCCGCCACCGACAGGTCGGGCTCCACCGCGATACGCCCCGCGTGGTCGGAATCGGCGCCCAACACTTCGGCAACGCGTCGCGCAAAGGGCACCGCCTCGACTCCGGCCGTCCACAGGACCGTCCGCGCCGAATACTCTTGCGAGGAGTTGTCGGCCTTCGATACGACGGTCACGCCGTCCTGGCGAACATCGGTGACATGCACGCCCATGTGAAGTTCAACGCCCAGCTTCTGCAGGATCCGGGTGGCTTTGTCCGTCAGGGCGGGCGCGAAGCTCGCGAGGACACAAGTCCCGCCATCGAAGAGCAGCACGCGCGCGTCTTCTGGCTCGATGCTGTGGAACTCGTGGGCCAGAGCCCGAGTTGCCATTTCTCGGATCTGCCCGGCCAATTCGACCCCGGTCGGACCGCCTCCGGCGACGACAAAGGTGAGCCACGCGTCGCGCTCGGGTCCCGGTGGCAGCGTTTCGGCCATCTCGAACGCGCCGAACAGCCGTCGGCGGACGCTTAGTGCATCGTCGAGGGTCTTCATCCCCGGCGCCCATTGCGCGAATTCCTCGTGACCGAAATACGACTGCCGCATTCCCACGGCGACGATCAACACGTCGTAGTCGATGGTGAACGTGCTGTCGTCTGGTCGGCGGGCGGTGACCCGGCGCGCGTCGGCGTCGAGGTCGAACGCTTGGCCGAGCAGAGTGGTGACGTTGCGGTGCCGCGCAAGCTCCTCGCGCAGCGACCGGCTGATCTGCCCGATGCTCAATGTTCCCGTGGCGCATTGGTAGAGCAGCGGCTGAAACACGTGGCACGCCGCGCGATCCAGGAGTGTCACCTCGATGTCGCAATGCTCCAGCCTGCGCGCACAAAACAGGCCGCCGAAGCCACCTCCGATGATCAACACCCTTTTCGGACCGTGACTCATGCCTGTACCCACCCATCCGTGCTCGAAGAGCATTCCACCACGGCGTACCCGCACCGGTAGCCGATCGGCTGCACAATTAGGCTCGTGTTTGTGGCCGAACCGAGTCGCACAACTGCCGAGCTGATCGTGGAGTGCCTGGAGAACGAAGGCGTCACCCACGTCTTCGGCATCCCGGGCGAGGAGAACATCCGGTTGATCGAGGCGTTGTCGAGGTCGTCGATCGACTACGTGCTGACACGCCACGAGCAGGGCGCGTCGTTCATGGCCGAGGTTTATGGACGCTTGACGGGTCGAGCCGGCGTGTGTTCGGCAACGCTCGGCCCTGGCGCGATCAACCTTCTACTCGGCGTCGCCGACGCGACCACGAATTCCACACCGCTCCTTGCACTCTCGGCGCAAGTCGGGATGGGCCGTAGCTACAAGGAGTCGCACCAAAGCGTCGACCTCGTCTCCATGTTCGCACCGGCGACGAAGTGGTCGGCACTAGTGGCGACACCGTCCGCCGTGCCGGAGATGGTCCGCAAGGCCTTCAAACTCGCACAGACCGAGCGCCCCGGCGCGGTCTATCTCGCCGTACCGGAGGACGTCGAGGAAGCCGCCGCCCCGGCGGGCTCGTGCCCCCTACCGGTCAACGTGCCGCAGCCGGACGATCCCTCAGCCGCAAAGGTGGAGCGCGCCGCGGAGATTCTGCGTTCCGCACGCAATCCCATCCTGCTGGCCGGTCACGGGGCTGCCCGCAACGAAGCGTCTGATGCGGTACGCCGATTCGCCGAGTCTCTGGACATCCCCGTGGCGACAACGTTTCACGGCAAGGGCGTGATAGCCGACGACCATCCTCTGGCACTCGGTGCAGTCGGCTTCATGCGCCATGACTATGTGAACTTCGGTTTCGACCAGGCCGATGTCATCGTCGCTGTCGGCTACGAGCTGCAGGAGTTCGACCCGGTTCGGATCAACCCGCGCGGCGACGCGCGGATCATCCACATCCATCGCTTTCCCGCAGAAGTGGACGCCCACTACGACGTCGCGGTCGGGTTGCACGCCGATATCGGGCGCAGCCTGGATGCGCTGGCGGCCGCGGTGACCCGCGATCACTCGTCGTCGTCGCGCCGCGAACGGATCCGCGAACTGCTCTCCGGTGAGCTGGACCGGGGACGCGCCGACGACAGCTTCCCGCTCACGCCGGCGCGAATCGTCGCCGACACACGAACGGCCCTGCAGCGCAACGACATCGTCCTCGTCGACACCGGCGCCCTCAAGATGTGGATGGCAAGGCTCTACCCGACGTATGAGCCGAACACCTGCCTGATCTCCAATGGCCTGTCGACAATGGCCTGGACGCTGCCCGGGGCGATCGCGGCCAAGATCGCCCGGCCCGAGGCGAAGATACTCGTCGCCACCGGCGACGGCGCGTTCCTGATGAACTCGCAGGAGATCGAGACCGCCCTGCGAGTCGGCACCCCGATGGTGATCCTGATCTGGGTGGACGACGCCTACGGGCTGATCAGCTGGAAGATGGACCTCGAAATCGGCCACAACGTGGACACCCACTTCGGAAATCCTGACTTCGTGGCCTACGCCGAGAGTTTCGGAGCGAAGGGCTACCGCATCTCAGCGGCCGAGGAACTGCTCCCGACCCTGCGCGCGGCGCTGGAGGACGACACCGTCAGCGTCATCGCGTGCCCTGTCGACTACTCGGCCAACAGCGCCTTGATCGCCTCGCTGGGCGAGTTGGACGAGTCGTTGTCCTGACACCGGAATGAGAATCCGCGCCTCCTCGCGGCTCCAGACATAGAGGACTGCCGTCGCGAGCGCGACCTCCACCGCGGCAAGCGCAGTGGCCAGCACCATGAGCGTCGCCGGATGACCCGCAGTAGCGGCGACAACGGAACCGCCGTGGTGATGGCCGCCGGGCGCCTGAAGATGCAGCGCGATCATCGCCAGGTTCGTCGCCGCGACCAGCCCCCACACCCGCTTCGTCGGCGCAACCCACAGCTCGCGGGCACACAGCAGGCACATCGACGCCATCGCGATGATCAACACGGCGAGCGCGATCTCGGCGGCATGGACGGCCATGATCCCGTGCAGCGCAGCCGAACCCACGGCGAGCACCGCGCCCAGTCGACCGGCGACGCGCGGCGCGCGACCGGTCACGAGGAGTGGTCGTACTCGTCGTGCCAATTCCACCACTGGTACGGCGGTGTCTGCGGGTAGCCCTGCGGGGAGTCCTCCCACTCCTCCTGCCTCCCGAGCGCCGTCAGGTCGAGGTAGGCCCAGGTGCCTCCCAACTTCTCGTCGCCGCGGTTGTTGATGAAGTAGGTGCGGTAGACCGAGTCGCCGTCGCGGATGAACATGTTGGTGCCGTGCCACTCGTCCACACCGAAGTCGGCGTCGAAATCGTCGGTGATGGTGTACCAGGGGATGTCCTCCCACCCCATCCTGGCCTTCAGCCGTTCGATGTCGGCCTGCGGCCCGCGCGACGCGAAAACGAGATTGGTGTCGCGGGCACGCAGGTGTGAAACGTGCGCCACCTGGTCGGCCATCAGCGAGCAGCCAGGGCAGGCGTGGTCGGGCCAGCCGTGCACGCCGGGTTCGAAGAACGCGCGGTAGAGCACCAACTGGCGACGGCCGCCGAAGAGATCGGCCAGGCTCGCAGAGCCGTCGGGGCCGAGGAACGCGTAGTCCTTCTGCACCGCCAGCCAGGGCATCCGCCTACGCTCTGCGGCCAGCGCGTCCTGGGCTCGCGTCACTTCCTTCTCCCTGTCGAGCAGCTTCTCGCGTGCGGCTTCCCACTCCTGGGCCGTGACAATCGGGGGATTCTTCACTGCCGTTCCGCCTTCCGGTGTCGATGAGCGGTTTCATGTGCTCTATCGGTATAGACACCGGACGCGACGAGAATTAAGCGCGACCGGACTTCGATATTGGTGCGGTCACGGCGTCGCCCGTCCGACCACGAGCGGCCGGATGATCGGCGGCATGCCGCGCCACACGACGTCGTCGGCTGCCACAGTAAAGCCGCAGTTGCGCATCAGCTCTACGGTCGCGCGGTTGCAGCGGCAGCCGCCTGCGAAGCGCCGCCAGGGCCCGTGCAGATAGTCCTGGCACGCTGCCAGGAACCGAGAGCTGGCACGCACGTGTTCGATGAACAGCAACTGGCCGTCCGGGCGAAGAACGCGGGCAATCTCACGTAGTGCACGTTCGGGGTCGTCGACGGTGCACAGGACAAGCGTCGAGACGACTGTGTCCACGGACGCATCGGCCAGCGGAAGTCGCTCCGCAGGCGCGTCGACGATCCGCGCGACGCGCGCATGCTGCTGCAGCCGACGGGCGAGTTTTCGGCGCATCCCGGGCTCGGGCTCGAGAAGCGCAAGCTCGGCGATCCCGTCGGGATAGTGCGCGATGTTCAGCCCGGTCCCGGCGCCGATCTCGACGACGCGGCCGTAGGCGTCGGCCACCAGCGTGCTCCGCCGGCGGCGCATTCCTGCGATCTCGCCCAGCCACAGAGACGGGTCGTAGATCCGGGCGAAAATCCGCAGCCACTTCGCCGATGGCGGTCGCGGCTGCGGCTCGGTACTTGATTCGATGCTTGCGATGTCTGTCATGCCGCGAACGTACGAGTGGCCGCGTGGTGCGCGCATCGCTCGGAGCGGCCATCTTCGACAGATGGCCGTTTCCGGCTATCTCACAGAAGTCCGAGCCGCGAGGCCTCCGCGACGGCGGCCGTCCGCGAGGTACGACCCAGCTTGCTGCGGATGTTCGCGACGTGGCGGTGAACGGTATGCGGGCTCAGCACGAGCTGCTCTGCGATCTCGCGATCGCTGAGACCGCGTGCGACGCAGGTGAGGATCTCTCGCTCGCGGCTGGACAGCAGCACCGACTCCGGCTCGCCCGCGTGAGGTGGCGACGACTGCGCCGGAGCCAGCGCTTGGCGGCACGCGCGGATGACGGAATCGACATCGCCGTGCCACGGGAAGTGCGCGCTCCCCTGCAGCGGGATGAACGTCGCGCCGGCAATCGCGGCCGCGACCTCACGCCCGAGCCGGAACGACACGGCGCGGTCGTCGCGACGATGCACGACCAGCGCCGGGCTGCGCACGAGGGGAAGGAGCGCGCGTACGTCAAGGCGATAGACCAAACTCAACAAGGCGGCGGCCGTCTCGGCGGACGCCGCCTCCCGCTGCAACCGTGCGAAGCGTTCGTGCTCCGCCGCATCGGCACCACCGAGGAACATGTCACTGAGCAGGCGCGAGCCGAGTCCCCAATGGGCGCGCACCGCCGAGAGAATCGCGTCGGCCACACCCGGAGCAGTGATCGCCGCGCCATCCGCATACGACCCGTAGAGCACCAGGCGCTCGACGCGCTCCGGAAACGCCGCGGCGAATGCGATGGCGGTGCAGCCCCCAGTCGAGCCGCCGATGAGCGACACGCGCTCCAGCTCGAGCTCGTCGAGGAGCGCGCGCAGCGCCGCGACCTCCCCGTCGATGGTCAGATCCGAGTCTCGCAGCGTGCGGTCCGACATGCCGACGCCAAGCCGGTCATAGCGGATCAGTGTGTATCCGTCCGCGACGCCTTCCCAGAACCGCCGAAAGCCCGCGTTCTGCCAGTCGAGTTCGAGGTGGCTTACCCACCACGCCGGAGCGACGAGCGGTGGACCGTCGCCGCGCATCTCGTACGCCACGCGGCGGGCGCCGAGTGGGAGGAACCGGATCTCGGACTTCTCCAGCATCGCCACGAGCCTACGGCGGCGGCCTGAGCAGCGATAGGACCGCATCGGGCACTGTAGCGGTGGCATGAAAACCGGTTGATTCGACGGCTCTTTCAAAGACCGGCAGCGCGGAACTGAGCGACCAGGAGTTCGATGCGATCGGCGTCGCGACCCGGGCGTAACCGATCGTTGCGGCTGAGTGTGGTCATTCCGTGCAGGGCGGCCCACAGCACCTCGGTGAGGGTGTCGACGTCTGGTCCGCTGACGACGGCAGCGACGGCCTCTCGCAGCTCGGCGAACGCCGCCGACAACGGCTCGGGGGTGTCCTCGGCAGCGAACCGCAGACGCGTGGCACGGGTGAACATCGCGTCGTACAGCGCCGGGTTATCGGCGGCGAAATCGCTGAACGCATGGGCAACCAGGCCCAGTGCCTCTTCGGGTGCGGCGGCCGCGCGGCGGGCCGCGCCGAGCATCTCGGCGAGTTCACCGAATCCCTGCAGTGCGACGGCCTCGACGATGTCCTCCATCGAGGCGAAGTGCTTGTAGAGAACCGGCTGGCTGTACTCGATCTCGTTGGACAACCGACGGGTGGTAACCGCATCCCAGCCCTCGCGCTCGGCCAGGGAACGCGCTGTGGAGGTGATCAGCTGGCGGCGGGCCTCGCGATCGCGCGCTCTTCGCTCCGCAATGGACATACCCGATGCTATCACTGATAGATATTCTAGCGGCGCTATTGACGAGAGCAGCTTTTAGGGTTAGCGTTGCTAACACCGACTAGCCAGGGAGTTACGACATGCAAACCGACGGACATCAGCTCGCCCAGACCTACCTCACGATGCTCAACAGCCACGAACCGGATCTAGTGGACCGATTCGTGGCCGAGGACTACCGCAACCACAACGCCTTCGTCGCCGACGGACGCGAGGCGAACCGCCAGTTCTGGACTGCGTTTTTTGCCGCGCTCCCCGATCTGACCGCGACGTTGGAGGATCTGGTGATCTCCGGAGACCGCGTGGTGGGCCGCTTCGTCTACCGCGGGACCCACACCGGGCAATTCATGGGCATCCCCGCCAGTGGCAATCCGGTGGAGATGCGCTCCATCGACATCTGGCGCGTCCAGGACGCCATGTTCGTCGAACATTGGGACGAACTGAACCTGCTGCAGTTGTTCCAGCAGATGGGCGCGCTGCCGCCACTCGGTGCCGGCGCGGAGGGACAGGCGTGATGGTCCTCGCCCAGCTCGCCGCAGTCATCGCAGTACTGGGCACCGGCGTGGTCTACGGCACCGACGTGTTCTGCGCGCTCGTCCAACGGCCCGCTCTGGCCCGCCTCGACGACGCCGCACTTACCGCGGTCATGGGCAACGTCCATCGCTTCGGCGACCGGCGGCTGCCCGCCCCCGGGGTCCTCGGCATCCTGGGCGCCGCCGCCGCATCGGTCCTCGCCGCAATCGACGGCCAGCCCATCGCCGCAGCCGCCGCCGGAGTCGCGGTAGCACTCCTATTGGTCTGGCTGGCGCTCTACCTGCGCGTCAGCGCGCCGATCAACCGGGCGCTCACCGCCGCCTCTGACAACAACCAGACACCGGCCAATGCCCGCGCGCTGCAACGCAACTGGGACCGCGTCATCGTTCCTCGAGCCATGCTGCAGGGCCTCGCCATCGCCGCGCTGTGCGTGACCCTCATCATCTGACGAAAGGCTCACCGCGATCATGTACCAACTCAGGATCTACACCCTGCGCACGATCGAAGCACTCGAGCGCTACGCGAACGTGCACTGGACTCGCCACATCCCCAGCCTGCGCGCCTTCGGGGTCACCACCCACGGGATCTGGACCCACCACGAGGCCGACGCACACCGACTCCTCGCCCTCATCTCCTACCCAGACGGGGCCGACGCCGCCGAGGTCACCACCGCATATATGGCCAGTCCAGAATTCGCCGCGGATATGGACGGCTTCAACGCGAGTGACATCGTCAACGTCGAAGAGCTGCTGCTAAAGCCGGCCGAGGCATCACCACTCCGCTGACTGCAGCACTTCCGAAGTTGGTGCAGAGCCCTAGGTCTCGCAGGCTCCCGGACGGATGGTGAGCCGCTCGTACCGCAGGAGTATTTCGTACCGCAGGAGTATTCTTCGTCGGTCAATGTGCGGTGAACGCGAAGGGACGTCCAGCTGTCTCTCAATGTCGTGATCTTGGCCGCCGGAATGGGGACGCGGGTGGGTCGGCCCCATCCGAAGCCGCTGACCCCACTCGCCGACGGCCGCTCGATCATGCGCCAGCAACTGGACCACCTGCGCGCGAAGTTCGGGGCGGACGCGCACATCACGATCGTCGTCGGTTTCAAGATGGGCCTCATCATGGAGGCCGCGGCCAACGACGCGGCGTTCGTCTACAACGAGTTGTACGACCAGACGAACACCTGCAAAAGCCTGCTCAAGGCGCTCCGGCTGGCCCCGCCCGGCGGCGTGCTGTGGCTCAACGGCGACGTCGTGTTCGTCCCCGGCCTGCTCGACGAGTTGCGCAAGCACATCGAGGCCGGCCGCACCTTCGTCGCGGTGAACACGTGCAACCTCCACCGCCGCCCAGGACTGTCAGCGGACTCGTCCCTCTCGCTCCACAAACCATGTTTGCTGCGGCAAAATTGTACTCCGCGTCAATCGCCGATTACGACGCTTCCAGCAATGGATCTTGACGGGCTAAGTGACCCGCTGCGCGTCGGTCCTCTCCGCCAGCACAGTGTGGGGCTGGTTCGCAGTGGCTGCGGATCGGCGTCGTCGAGAAGACCGGCTCTACCAACGCCGAAAGACGGTACCGTGCCTCACCCGCTCTTGGGGGCGCCGGCATGACAGCGGGTGATCGGCTGTTCAGCATCGTGCGAGTGAAACAGCCACCGATGGTGACCGCCGGCTCCCTTCGTTTCCGCAGGTGACGACGGCTGACCGGGCTCCCTGGCGGCGCCGGGCGCGGGCCGGCTGGCTGGCCGCCGCCCTCGGCGTCACCGGAACTGGATGGCAGAAGGCCCGGCTTCGCGAAACTCGCGGTCACCCCGCTGGTTTGTCCGGTCGAGTGGAGGCCAGCGACGTCGTGTCGTCAACTTCCGCTGAGCTCGCCGCCGGATCTGGCAGCGGCCCCGTCCCGGTTGACTAGTTCCCGCCTGCGTCGGGCGGTACCGCTGCCGTGGGGATGGCGTTGTCGATGAGCACGACTGCGATGGCGGCGGCGGTGGCGAAGGTTTCGGTGTTGAGGACTCGGTTGCGGGCCGAGGCGCCATCCAAGAGCAGCGCCAGTTGTTCGCCGAGCTGTTCGGGGTTGGTAGCGCCTGCCTCGCGCGCGGTTTCGGTGAGCCGCGCGGCAAATGCCTTCTTGTAGTCGGCGGCGTGTACGCGTGCCGGGTGGTCCGGGTCGTTGATTTCGACGGCCGCCGCGATGAACGGGCACAGCGGCGCGTGAATGTCGAAGGCGGCAAGGAGCCGTTCGCGGGGTGTGAGATCGGTGCGGTCGAAGACCTCGGGCACGATGTCGGGATCGAATCGGCGTAGGTGTTCGGCGATCAGCTGATCCTTGCCGGTGAAGTACTGGTAGAAGGTGCGCTTGGACACCTGGGCCACCGCGCAGAGCTGGTCCAGGCCGGTGCTGTTGATTCCTTGATCGCGGAACAGTTGTCGTGAAGCGCCCAGGATGCGCTCTCGTGCGCCCCTGCCGCGGCGCAGGCCTCGCGGCCCCTTCTCCAACTCCGTCATGCAGCAAGGGTAGCCCAGTTTGGTACGGATCGGTGTACATAGCTTGCGCTCCGCGTCATCGTTCGATACGTTAAGGACACAGATCGGTGTACATAACATCGGCACATCGGACGAATGGAGTGATCATGGGAAAGCTCGAGGGCAAGGTCGCGGTGATCACCGGCGCGACGAGCGGTATGGCGCTGGCCGGTGCCAACTTGTTCGTCGACGAAGGAGCTCACGCCTTCATCACGGGCCGACGGAAGGACGAGCTGGACAAGGCCGTCGAACAGATCGGGCGGAACGTCACTGGCGTGCAAGGTGATTCGGCCGACCTCGACGATCTGGACCGATTGTTCGACACGGTCAAGCAGGAAAAGGGCGCGATCGACGTGTTGTGGGCAAGCGCCGGGGTGGGAGCGCAGGGCAAGCTCGGCGAAATCACCGAGGAGGACTTCCATGACGCCTTCTGGCTCAACGCGCGCGGCACGCTGTTCACGGTCCAGAAGGCGCTGCCGCTGTTCAACGATGGCGGCTCGATCTTCATGACCGGATCGAACGCCTCGCTGCGGGGCTACCCCAACTGGAGTGTGTACGCCGGAAGCAAGGCCGTGCTGCCCGCCTACGCACGGGTGTGGGTGGCCGAGTTGAGGGACAGGAAGATCCGGGTGAACGTGCTGACCCCCGGCCAGGTCGGCTCGCCGATGCTGGCGAAGGTGATGGACGAGGAGATGAAGGCGCAGTTCGAATCCGTGATCCCGCGGCGAGAGATGGGCCGCCCTGAGGAGATCGCATCGGCCGCGTTGTTCCTCGCCTCCGACGACTCAAGCTATGTCAATGGCATGGAGCTGGTGGTCGACGGCGGCACCACAGTGATCTGAGTGAGCGACAACGGCATGTACGCCGACAAAGACGTCGCCCACCGCACCGCGGCCACCAGAGCAGAAGAGTACTGGCTTCGGAGTTCCGAGAAGCCCCTGCGTCTGCCAATTCGAGTCAGCGCAATGCCGCACCCTTGGGCGCGACCGTCCCGCGGCCTGATGTGCTCGCCGATCCGGCTCCGCAGTAAGGTCGCCGCGACCTTGCGGTCACCCGGCTCAGTGGCCCACCACATCCAATCACCATGGCGCTCAGAGGGACTGACGGGATCGGTTTTCGATCGGCGAGTTCATCTCACACCTGCATGACCTGGCACGCCGACTCGAAGCGGGTTGGCACCGATCAGGTCTCACCAACCACGAGCAATAAATTACTGAAGGAGTAACCATGACCACGTTCGCCCCGCACCGCGACACCGTGGAGGCCTTCGTCGACCACATGCACCGCGGCGCAGACAAAGACGCCCTTTCCGGAATCCTCGCCGAGGACGTGGTGATGTACAGCCCCCTCGGCGATGAGCCAACCACTGGCCGCGAGGCAGTCCTGGAAGCCATGCGGGGGGTCGGCGGGTCGGCCGACCTCACCTACAAGGAAGTCCTCAGCGGCGAGACGCACCACGCCGCGTACTTTCGGCTGCAGATCGAAGACACCGCGGTCGATGGAATGGACTACATCCGGCTCGACTCCGACGGCAAGATCGCCGAGGTGACCATATTTTGGCGCCCGCTGCCGTCCGGCGTCCAGATGCAAGGACGCCTTGCGGATGGACTCGGCATGCAGCCCTGGGAACTGCGCACGCATACGAAGTAACGGCGACGCCCGATCCCGAACGGGCAAGTGCAAGTGATCACCGCACCGGATGGGGCTGCCATCGCCACCTCCAGGGCGGACATTTCGGACCAAGTTCGGCCACCAACCCCAACGTCACCCGCCCAGGCCGCCGGCCACCGGGGACGATCGAGACAAAGCGGAAGATCGAGACCGCAGAAGAGAGCACATCATGAGCAGCATCAGCATCATCGGCTCGGGAAACATGGCCAGCGCCATCGGCGCCCTGGCCCTCAAGGGCGGCAACACCGTCGAAATCATAGGTCGCGATCACGCCAAGGCCGCAGCCCTGGCCAGCGCGCTCGGCAACGGCGCCACGGCCGGAACGTGGGGCGACGCCCCAGTCGGTGACATCGTGATCCTCGCGGTGCTGTTCGACAGCGCCGTGCCGGTCGTCTACGAGTACGGGGACGCGCTGGCCAACAAGATCATCGTCGACATCACCAACCCCTTCAACCCCAGCGTCACCGGGCTTGCCGTCCCTGACGACACCTCCATCGCGCAGATGGTCGCCGAGGCCGCCCCCGCAAGCGCCTATGTCGTGAAGGCGTTCAACACCCTGTTCCGCGACGTCCTAGCTGCTGGCGGTCCGCTAGATGTATTCATGGCTGGCGATGATGCGCAGGCCAAGGCGAGTGTGTCAGCGTTCATCGAGAGCCTCGGACTGCGCCCGCAGGACACCGGCGACCTGAGCATGGCGCACTGGCTGGAGGGCGCGGGCCTGCTGTCAGTAGGCCTAGCCAACCATGGCGTGGGCAGCTTGAACTTCTCCCTTGGCGTCAACCTCGGCTGAGACTCGGGCCCCTACCGTCGGTAGAAGATCGAGGTCTCGTGCAGTCCGGTAGTGACCGCCACATCGGCGATGGCGAAGTTTCGATGCCTTGGGTTTCGGAGCCGTCGCGACGTCGGCCGCCCAGTGGCGTCGCCACCTCATCCCGTCGGCGCGGCGGGTGCCTTGACCGCCTCTAAGCACACGGTGACGTCGACGGTGTCTCCGACCAACGGGCCGCCCCCGGCTAGCACGGGAGTGTCGGTCAGGACGCCGAAGTCGCTGCGCTTCAGTTTGATTAGCCTTCGAACCCGGCCACTTCACCGTGACCCATGCCGGGGCTCACGCCGAGAAATGAGAACGCCAGTGGTAGGCGTTTGGTGATTCCGCGCAGGGTGAAGTCGATGATGAGCACCCAGTCGTTCTGCCCGGTGCGTGCATTCGACCGAGACGAGGGTCGCGGTGGGGAACTCGTCGGCGTCGAAGACGTCGGGTGCCCGCAGGTGCTCGTCGCGGTTCCGGTTGCCGGTGTTCAACCGACCCGACCGCGATGGTGGCCGTCAATGCTCGGAGTTCCGTTCTCGGGCACGGTGATCGCCCCGGAGAAGTCGCCGAATCGCCCACGTACCCTGCCGACCATCAGGTGGCGAACCGAGAACGTGATGGAAGAGTGGACGGGGTCGATCGTCCACGTGCCGGGGGTGAGATCCTGCCCGACCGCCGACGTGCACCTGAGTGTTCTTCTCGAGTTCGGACGGCAGTTCGTAGAGATTGCGCAAGACCAGGGCATTGCGGGCTTGGATGAGTACGCCACCCTCGTCGATGACGTCCGAGTTCTATCGGGGCGAAGCCGAGATCGGTGCACAGCCCGGCTACCACGGCGCTTGCCGCGGAGTCGTTGCTGGACACGAAGACCACGCGTTTCCCGAATTCGGGTGGGCGCTTCTCGGCGAGCATGCTTGGCGGCGGTTTGGTTGAACGACTTGACCACCGCGGCGCCCGGGAAAGGCCTCGGCGTTGAAATCGGTCGACAGGCGGTCCGCCGAGGATTTGCGCGGAGTTGGGGACTAGGAACGCGTTCGTCGCGTCGACGACGATCTTGCCGGACCAGTCTGCGCGGAGCTTGCCCAACTCACGGACCTGCAGGAACGGAATGGCCAAGATGATAACGTCCGCATCCAGGGCCGTGTCGAGGGTGGCCGGTGTGATCGAGGCGGACAGTTCGGTGACGTCGATCGTCTCCGGACCTCGCGTGTTGGCCAGAGTGCTGGGACGTGGTGGTCGGAGAACCGTTGCGCCAGAACCGCGCCAACGCTGCCGGTGCCTACGATGGCGTACTGCAGAGCGCTGCTCATCGCACGACCTCCGAGGTCCGAGCGGCCGCGATGAAGACCGCCAGCGCCAGGAACACGGCGTTCACGGGCCACTTGCTTGTACTCCGCGCGTCGACCGTGGAACACCGCCGCGCCCACCTGCAGCAGCGCGAGACCCACGGCAGCGGCAGGCGTCAGGATAGCGCGCGATGCCGGTGAACCACGGCAGGATCAGCCCGAGAGCGCCGGCGACCTCGACGCCGCCGATGAGTTTGATCGACGTCGCGGACAACGCCTCGGCGGCGCCAGCCATGGAGGGGTTCTCCGCTAGGCGCTCCTTGGACTTCAGCAGTTTCGTGCCACCGATAAAGAGATATGCGGCGGCGAGTAATCCGGACGCGATCCATACCGCGATGTTCACGAGGGCTCCTCGAAGACGTATGCGTGCGAACAGGGTATGACCCGAGCGGCTGCACCTGCGAATCTCGCATCCACGCGGGCACGGCGGGCGGCATCAGTTGATGCTTCAAATAACCCTAGACTGGTGTTAACTTGACGCGTCAACTAATGGTCTGCATCGCACTCACTGCCCGCGTGACTCAGACGCGACGCCTCGACAACGACAGGCGCCGTCACCGATGCCGCAGGGTTGCCCCCACGGAACCGTCACCGGTGCCGAGGGGTTGCCATGACGGAGCCGTCGCCGGTCGGCGGCTCACATTCAATGGTTGATGGTGGAACTATCCTTCAGACGGAGGAGGAGCCGGATGACAGCTGGGCGATGGGAAACCATCGGGTCGTCGCGATGACGCGACCCAAGCGTGAGCGTCGACCCGAAACGGTATGGCTCGACGACGATCAGCAGCGTGCGTGGCGTCAGCTCCTGTCGATGATCATGGAGCTTCCGGCGGCCTTGGAGAGCGATCTGCAGCGCACCACCGGACTGACGACGTTCGAGTACCTCGTGCTGGCGAATCTGTCGGAAGCCGACGACAGGACGCTGCGGATGTCGGAGCTCGCCTCCAGTGCGAACTCCTCGTTGTCGCGGTTGTCGCACGTGGTCAGGCGCCTCGCGGGCAACGGGTTGGTGATCAAACGTGTCTGTGCCGATGACGGCAGGGTGAGCGTGGTCGAGCTCACGAAGGCGGGAATGAGGCGGGTCTCTGCCGCGGCCCCGTTGCACGTCGCGAAGGTGCGTGAACTGGTGGTGGAACCGTTGACGAAGGCGGACCTGATCAGGCTCGGCAGAGCGGCCGAGGCCATTACCGACCGGATTGCCGAGTCGGGTTAATTGCATGAGCCCAATCGTCTGAGCGTGGTGCGTGGTCAGACTGCCGTGGTGCCGCCGTCGACGATCAACTCCATACCGTTGACAAAGCTTGAGTCGTCCGAGGCGAGGAATAGGGCGACCGTCGCGATCTCCTCCGGCCTACCGTTCTTTCCCCGCGGGATCAATGCCTCACGCGCCTCCATCGCGGCCTTGATCCGCCCGTGATCACCGCCACCTTGCCGTCAAGCTTTCCCACGATTACTCCATCCGGTGATTACCTCGCCGGCGAAGTCGAGCATCTGCTCGAGGCTGGAAAACAGTGCGAAGGTATCCACGATCGCCTCGTCGACACCGTCCCCCGCGATGCGTTCGAGTTTGTCGACGACCGAGTCAACGGACATGCCGGGTTCGAGGTTGATGCGCATGGCGATCTTCAGGGCGTCGGGATCGCGGCCGGCGTCCTGCGCCGCACGGCGCGCAATCGACCACAGGTCGTCGGTTGAGTCTTGCAATCCCTCGACTCCGAGCCAGCCGGTGCCGATGCGGCCGACCCGGCGCATCGTGGCCGCGCTGGCACCGCCGATCCAGATGGGCGGCCCACCAGCCTGGACCGGGCGCAGGTCGGCATGGACCGCCGGCAGGGAGAAGAACTCGCTGTCCCAGGACACCGGGGTGGTTGTCCACCACTGTTGCAGGAACGCCAGCAGGTCATCGAGCATCCGCCCGCGGCGGTGCCAATCCGCGCCGCGGGCGATGTCGAGTTCGTCCTTCATCCACCCGACTCCCACGCCAACCTCGAGGCGGCCGTCGCTGAGCACCTCGAGGGTGGTCAGCTGCCGGGCCAGGTGAACTGGCTCGTAGTAGAACGTGTTGAGCGTGCTGGCGTTGAGCCGCACCCGGCTGGTCGCCGTCGCGGCGACGGTCCACAGCCAGGACCGGATCGAGGTACCGGGTCATCTGCGGCGGGTAGGGCTGCTCTTTGCCCGGATAGGTGGCCTGCATGTCCACCGGGGTGAGCAGTCGATCGGCGACCCACATCGTGTCGTAGCCAAGGTCCTCCAGTCCGCGGCAGAACGCACTCAGACCAGCGGCGCTGCTGACGGCGGGCCCGACGGAGGGAATGGCGAAACCAAGCCTCACCGCAAGGCTCCGCTGCCCGCCGACGATTGGGGGCCTGTGGTGACTCCTGACATACCAAGACCTTTCACTGATCGATCAACCATTTGGAGGGTGTATGGCGCCGCCGTGCCTGTTTGGGACTAGCGCCCGAGTACAGGTCAGTCGGAGAATTCGGCGACACCGAGGGCGAAGTCGAAGTTCCCCACCCCGTGTTGGGCGAGACCGATCATGACCAGGCCCGTTCCTTCCAGGTAGTGCGCCATGTTCAAGCCGCCGACGTCTAGCGGGCGCAGCCCGAGGCTCTCGATGAACTCCGCCACGGCCGCCTTGGCCGCTTGTCGTCTCCGGCGATCAGGACGTCCAGCGGCCGGCCCTTGGCCAGCACAGCACCGAAGGTGGTGTTGAATGCCTTCACCACGCTGGCGCTGGCCGGGGCCGCATTGGCGACTTCCTGCGCGCTCGAGGTGTCATCGGGGGTGGCGAGCCCGTCGGCCTCGGCATTGACGGGGTTGCAGATGTCGACGATGACCTTGTCCGCCAGCGCGTCTCCGTACTGGGCGACGACCGGTACGACGTTGGCGTACCCGAGGGCCACGATGACGATGTCGCCGGCCGGGACGGCGCCCAACTCTGCCGCCGTCGTGCTGCCGCCGAGGGTCTTGGCCAGCTCAGCGGCCTTGGCCGGGTCGCGGCCGATGACCTCGACGGTGTTGCCGCCGGCTACCGCCAGCGTGCCGATGGTGCTGGCCATGTTCCCGGTGCCGATGATGCTGATGCTGCTCATGATGTGTCCTGACTTCTCTTTTGGATAAAAAGGTTGACTCCTCCACCATATACGGATTGGTGTACATGTCAACCAATCTGAGGCGTGGAGGCCGATGGAACCGAACTGGTCCGTGAACACCGCGCCCCGGCGGGCTTCGAGCACGCCCGGCTGCACCTCGGCGTGCAATCGTGCCGGAGGTCCGTCCTGAACCCACCGCCGGATCTCGGCGGCGCTCTCGGGGTCACGACCGGGACCGCGTGCCCGCCCGCTACGCGCAGGGCACGGTCGTGGTCGTCACTCTCGTTCGTGCGTAATTCCCAGGGCGGCATGCCGATTGCCTCCGCGAGGTTGCGCTGCAGCGCAACGCCAGCAGGCAGCGTGCGGTAGAAAATGCTCACCTCGGCGATCTTGCCGTCCGCGTCGAGCAGGACGAAGAAGATGCCGTTGACTGCGGCGTCGCCGATTTGCAGCCGGAAGTGCGCGGCGTGGTGGGTGTCGCCGCTGAGGACCTCCGTGTAGGTGTCGTCGGAGGACAGTCTGTTGACTTTCTTGATGGTCTGCACGGCGGCGTCCCGGCCGGTGACTGGCTCATCGCCGAACGGGCCGTATAGCCGCACGTCCTCGGCGAGCAGACCGGTGAGGGTGTTCTCGTCGACGCCGCCGTGGATGCAGTCGACAAAGGCTTCCATGGTGGCGCGGTGGGGGGCGAACGTGGTCATCGTTACTCCTAGTGGGTGAGATTTGCTCGGTGTGACTTGGCCGTCAGCCAGCCGGGAAGTAATGGCCGTTGTCCAGATCGGCCATCAGTGCGGGCTGAACGGGTTCCCAGCCCAAGGTCTCGCGGGTAATGAGGTTGGACGCTGGGAAGGACCCCGTGACCAGATTCGTGAACATCCCGAAGTACCCCGGCAACATCAGGACGTCCTCGGGAATGCTCACGGCGGGCAGGCCCAGACGGCTGCCAATGGCCTCGGCGATCTCGCGGAACGGGATGCCCCCATCCTGAACCGCGTGCCAATATCTGCCGGCCGGACCCTTCTCCAACGCCAGGCGGAACACGGAGGCGACATCGCGAATGTGCACGGCGCACCACAGGTTCGCGCCGTCTCCGGGGTAGCCGGCGAAGCCTTTGTCCTGCGCGAGCGCGATCAGCCCTGGGAGAAAGCCAGCGTTATCGGTGGTGTCGTGCGCGATGAGCGGAAGCCGCACGATCGAAGACCGCACTCCCCGCTCGGCGAGGCCGACGACGGCGCGTTCGACGACGTTGCGAGCCCGCAGGGTGCCCTTGTCCTCCTCCCTGCTGGGAAGGGCCGGGTCCTGTTCGGTGGCCGGTCGGCCCAGGTTTCCAGGCGAGCCGATGCTGCCTGCGGCGACCAGCGGCTTTCCGGTCCCTTCCAGTGCCTCGCCGTAGGCGAGCATGATCGGCAGCTCGGCGGCGGCCACGGCGTCTATCCCGCCGGAGGGAAGCAGGTCTTGCCTGTGCGCGACGTGGATGACGCCGTCGGCGTCCGCGGCCGCCTCCTTGAGCCCGTCGAGATCCTCGAGGTCGCCGCGACGCACCGTCGCGCCGAGCGCGGACAGGGCCGCTGCGGACGTGTCCGACCGGGCCAGGCCGGTGACCTGGTGCCCGGCGGCGATCAGCTCGGGGATGATGTGCGAACCGGCATGGCCGGTCCCGCCGGTGACGAAAACATGCATGGTGCTCTCCTTTTGATGGTGGGTGTTGATGGTGGGTGGTGCGGGTGTGATCAGTTGAGGATGTTGACGCCAAGGAAGAAGTTGGTGTGCTTCACGGAGTGGGTGGCGAGGCCCAGATGCAGCAGGGTGGCGTTCTCCAGGGCCCGCGCCATCGACAGCGGCCCGGCGTCCAGCGGGCGCAGTCCCAGGCTCTCGACGAACGCCGACACATCCTCCTTGGCCTGCGCGTCATCGCCGGCGATGAACACGTCCAAGTGGGCGACCCGCCGCTGAGCCGGCCGCCAGGACGTCGGAGGGCAGGGTGTTGAACGCCTTGACGACTTGCGCGCCCGCGGGGGCTGCCTTGGCGATTTCCTGCGCGCCGGAACTGCCCTCGCGGGGTGAGAAAGCCGGAGAAATCGGGGGTGATGGGGTTGGTGATGTCGACGATGACCTTGCCGTGCAAGGCATTCCCGTAATTGCTGACCACCGCCGCCGCGCTGGCGTACGGCACGGCGACGACGACGATGTCCCCGGCCGGGGCGGTACCCGTCGTCCCGACCGTGGCGCCGCCGAGCGCGGCGGCCAACTCCTCGGCCTTGGTCGAGTCGCGGCCGATGATCTCGACTGCGTTGCCGCCGGCGAGTGCCCGGCCGGCCAGGGCGCCGGCCATGTTGCCGGTGCCGATGATGCTGATGATGCTCATGACGCATCCCGCCTAGACTCACAGGTGAAAAGGTTGACCCCTCCACCATAGGCGGTTTGGTAGAGTTGTCAACCAACCCAGGAGGCGTGGAGGCTAATGGAACCGAACTGGCTGAACGCTCGTGAAGCCCGCGCCTGGCGAGCCTTCGTCGATGCGCATTACCGACTCGAGTTTCACCTATCCCGACGCTTGCAGGAATCGGGTCTGTCCGGGGCCGACTACGAGGTGCTGGCGGTGCTCTCGGCTCTTGACGGGGATCGGATGTCCGCCCGCGACCTGGGCAACGCACTGGGCTGGGAGAAAAGCCGTGTCTCCCACCAGGTTCGGCGCATGCAGGCCGACGGGTTGGTCAGCCGCGAGCCCAATCCCGACGACGCCCGCAGCACCATGGTCTGCTTGCTGCCGGCCGGCCGCGCTGCCATCGAGAAGGCGGCGCCCGGGCACGTGCAGGACGTCCGCCGGAATTTCGTCGACCTGTTCACCCCGGCTGAACTCGACATGCTTGCCGCCCTCCACGAACGAATACTGCACCACCTCGCCACGGACGACGACTCCCCTGCCAACGACGAGCCCTCATAGGCTTCATCAGCGGTAACCATTTCAGCCCGCGTGCATCCCGGTCTTCCCGGTGCGATTCGCCCTGAAGGGTGGGGCAGAGGCAATTCGAGACAACGAGGTGACTCTGGGCAGGAACGCCGAAACGAAATTTGGCCGATTGGTCCAGTGTTGGCCACTGCCGATGAGAATGTCGTCCGCCCTCCGTCAGACAACTCGACCTGAGCGGACGCTCCCTGCGGAACGGCACTATTGGGTGACATGATCTCAGCGTCGCGAACGCGATTGCCATATCTCCGACACGGTGACGCTGCTGCAGGGTGACGTCATTGCCATGGGCACGCCGGCGGGGGTCGGAGCCGCGCTTGCCGCGGCCAGGCAGTGTCGTCGAGATCGACGTCGAATCCATCGGTGCGCTACGTGGATGCGGCGCGATCCGAGATGGGAACACCATGCGAATTACTCTCTTTGGGGCTTCAGGGATGGGGCCAACGGTTCGCACGAACCGCCCTGAGCGACGGCCACGACGTTGTCGCTGTCGTTCACGGCCGTAACCCCTTCACGCCAGATCTGGGTCTCACCGTGACCTCGGATCGGTCTGCGCGCGTCACACCCCGAGATCCGGCTCGCCGTTCATTCGAGCCGACCTCCGAGTTCGTCAGCCACGAACTCCTACTCGATTCCACCGTTCTGATCGTCCCTCGGTCCCACCACCTCGCCGGGCGGGACACCGTCTCGATGGAGGACCTCGCCGAGGAGGAGTGGATCGTGCGCGCCAGCGGACACCCCACGGCGGAGCTACTCCTCCGATGTGCCCGTAGCGCTGGCTTCCAGCCCAAAGTCGCCATCGAGGCCAGCGACTACCAGGAGACCCAAGCCGTGATCGCGGCCGGACTAGCGACTACGAGCAAGGCTAATGTTCACAAGTCCGTTCACAAGCGGCATGAAAACGGCCCCCGGGGACGAATCTCCGGGGGCCGTTCCATTTAGTAGCGGGGACAGGATTCGAACCTGCGACCTCTGGGTTATGAGCTAACCGTTGACAGTCTTACGTCTTCTCCCCGGTCTCTAACGTGCAGGTCAGGACCGATCACGCCGTCTATGCCATCACGCTGCGTTCCACACCATCACAGTCGTTGCGCGGCGTTTCGTTCACAAATCCGTTCACGCTTGTTGCCGACACTGGGCCTCGACAGTAATCGAGTTGACAGACGGTGAAACGTGACTGCCGGATGACGTGGTGGACCCGCGCTGTCATATGAGATAGTATTCGAACGTCCCGAAAATAGTTTCGCTTCGTTCGAATAGGTGGTGAACTCCGGTGAGTGCCGAAGCGGTCAAGACCGCGACCTTCCTCTCGGAGCATCCTGAGGAACTCGCACCGGTGGTCGGGTTCCTGGCGGCTCACGAGCGCCGTCATGGGGCAGCGGCCTCTCCCAGTTACGCACTGGTCGGTGTCGACGAGCACGACCGCATCGAGCTGCCCGGGGCGGTCCACGAAGCCTTGACGAAGGTCGTGGCAGCACTTCATGCGGGCAAGGCGGTGACCGTAGCGCCGCAAACCATGACGCTAACCACACAGCAGGCCGCCGACCTTCTCGGCGTGAGTCGCCCGACGATTGTGCGGCTGATCAATGACAACGTGCTGCCTGCCGAAAGAATCGGCAACCGGCATCGGCTTCTGCTCGATGACGTGCTGTCTTATCGCGAGGAGCGCCGCAATCGGCAATACGACACATTGGCGGCGACCGCCGACATCGACCGCGATGACGACCCCGAGACGATCCGAAAGCAACTACGCGAAGCACGGCGCGCTGTGGCGGCGCGCCGAAAGAAATCGGCCCAGCCAAGCTGACACGATGGGCGGCGATGTTCGCCGCTCTCCTCGACGCCTCGGTGCTATGGCCGAGCTTGCAACGGGACTTCTTGCTGTCGCTCGCCATCGAAGGCCTCTATCGACCGCTGTGGTCAACCGAGATCCTGGCCGAACTCGAACACCACGAGACGCAGAAGCTGATCAATCGAGGAGAACCACCCACTGCCGCAACTGCGCGGGCCAGTCACCTCATTCGCCAGATGACAACCGCTTTCGACGACGCTCTGGTCGAAAATTGGGAACCCCATGATGGTGCCTTCGGTTTGCCCGATCCGGATGACGAGCACGTACTTGCCGCTGCGGTTGTGGGCGGAGCAGGCGCCATCATCACCCTCAACCTAAGGGACTTCCGGATTGCGAAGATTCCGCACATCAAGGTCCTATCCCCCGCTGAATTTGCGGCAGACACCGTATCGGTTTCACCAGACGACGCGCTGCGGGCTGTCCAGACTATGGCCTCCAGATACTCCGCTCCACCGCTGACCACCGAGGAAATCTTGAGCCGGCTAGTTCAGCGATACCAGATGACCGAAGCGGTCGAACTCATCCGCGCCGTCACCTGAGCGTCTTGCCGAGGCGACTACCCCATCAGCCTGCATCGCTGGTGCAAGCATCGGCAGACTGTGGTTGTGGAGAAGCGGTTCCCCGGCGAGCTGGAGACGTTGCGTGCCGACAATATGCGCTTACGTCGACTACTCAAACTGAGCGAAGAGCAGGCCCGTGCGGCAGATCCAGATCAAGCCACCCTGACCGGAGCACCGGAATCGCCGGTCAACATGAGATCGGCGCCCGAAGACAAGGTCTGCTTCTTCTTCGATTTGTTTCGATGTCGCTCCGACGTTTATGCGCTGCGTTGGGAGAATCGCCGCGACGGTCGATCCGGTTGGATGCCGGCCATTCGCGGCTACTGGCGCAAGGGCATGAACCGCGCCGCCGCCCCGTATCTTCCTTTGACCCCCGACGTCATCGGACAACACCTACGCGGCGACATTCATATCGGCCTCTATCCGCTTGGCGACGATGACACATGTTGGTGGGTCACGGCAGACTTCGACAAACAGGCCGCAATGCTCGACGCACTGGCCTATATGAAAGCCGCACGGGCCTACCAAGTTCCGGCTGCGTTGGAGGTGTCGCAGTCGGGGCGGGGTGCGCACGTTTGGATCTTCTTCGCCCAAGCCACGTCGGCGGCAACTGCGCGCGGTATCGCGACCAGCCTGCTGGGCGAGGCCTTCCAACTCCGCGGCAGCATGCACCTCAGCAGCTATGACCGACTGTTTCCCTCCCAAGATGTCCACACTGGCCGCGGCATGGGGAACCTCATCGCGGCACCGCTCAACGGCAAACGCCGCCAACACGGCACAACACTATTCCTCGACCCCGCCACGCTGGAACCCTTCGACGACCAATGGGCCTACCTGTCGAGTATCGCGCGGCTGTCGCATAAGGAAGTGGCCACACTCGCTCGAAGTCTGCCCGATCCGCAATTCGGCCACCGTGTGCGCAAACTGCAGTTACCCACTTCGTCGAAAATCGTGCCGAGGCCCGCAACGATCGTCCGGGCGACTTTCACATCCCGACTTACCCTGACCACCAACGATTTAGGTCCAGCAATGATCGCGGCCGTCAAACATGCTGCCTCAATCCGCAATCCCGAGTTCGATGCCCGCCAGCGCGCTCGACGCAGCACTTGGGACACTCCGCGCTTTCTCTACAGCTACGACGAGACAGCCGACGGCGACCTCGTCCTGCCGCGCGGGCTGTACACACTTCTGGTGGAACTGATTGATTCAGCCGGCAGTACGTTGCACATCGCCGACGAGCGAGCCCGCGGCGAGAGTCACGAATTCAGGTGCCTAACCGCGCTCAGGAGGGAGCAGGCCGGCGCCTCCCGCCAACTCGTTGACGAAGATGCGAGCGTGCTGATCGCACCTCCCGGCTCCGGCAAGACGGTGATCGCCTGCGCCGCCATCGCTTCCCGTGCCACGTCGACACTCATCCTGGTCGACCGCAAAGCCCTGGCGGACCAATGGCGTGACCGGTTGCACAAGCACCTGGGATTCAAGTGCGGACAGATCGGAGGTGGGCGATCCAAGACCACCGGCGTCACTGACGTCGCACTGCTACCCACACTGGCCCGCCGCGACAACATCGAAGAGCTCACCGCTAACTACGGTTTCGTTATCGTCGACGAATGCCACCACATCGCCGCAAGCGCCTTCTTCCACGTTCTCAATCGAATACCCGCCCGATACTGGCTGGGACTCACCGCCACACCCGAGCGCCGCGACGGGCTTGAAGACCTCATCTACCACCAACTCGGATCACATCACGTAACCATCGAAGCGCCAGCTGCCGGCCAGCTTCCCTCAGCGGATACCGACCTGCTCGCACCGCACCCCGTCCTCTGCTTGCATCCCACCAAGTTCCGCTATACCGGGCAGGCCGATCCGAGCGCCCCGGGCGGAATGGCCGAGATCTACCGAGCACTGATCGCCGATGAAGCTCGGCTAACACAGATCGTTGCCGACGTCCTTGCCGCTCACACTGACGGTGCCAACATCCTCGTACTCACCACATGGGTCGACCACCTCAACGAGATTGCCGAACGACTCCGCAATGCTGGTAAGTCAGTCGTCGTGCTGAGCGGCCAAATGAAGGCGCGCCAACGCCGCGAGGTCTCCGAACAACTCGCCAACCACACCGCCGATACCGAGCCCTTGCTAATCGTCGGCACCAGCTCGTTCATCGGCGAGGGATTCGACTGCCCTGCCCTGGACACGCTGTTCCTCGCCGCCCCAATCACCTTCAGGAACCGACTCATCCAATACGTCGGGCGCATCACCCGACCCCACCCCACCAAGACCACCGCGACCGTGCATGACTATCACGACGAACTCACCCCAGTAATCGCCTCATCACTACGAAAACGCGCACCCGGCTACACCAAACTGGGCTTCCCAGACCCCAGAAAACTGGTCCGATAAGCGTCGCCGGCCAGTAAGGCAGGCGACCCAGCGATCACAGGATCATTCGTCGCCATTGACAGCTTCCGCGGACTTTGCGGGCCGATGTAGCAACCTTGATCGGTTGCCCAAAACTTGCCTGTGTCGGGCGCTACCAGCAAGATTCGAGGGCGCTCAACGATAGTCAGCAAAGGCTAATGTTCACAAATCCGTTCACAAGCGGCATGAAAACGGCCCCCGGAGGCATCTCCGGGGGCCGTTTTACCTGGTAGCGGGGACAGGATTCGAACCTGCGACCTCTGGGTTATGAGCCCAGCGAGCTACCGAGCTGCTCCACCCCGCGACGGGTGAACGCCAGGTTACCGAAGGTCCGGGTGCAGCGCCAAATCGCTGCCTGACAGCACCGGCGTGCAGCGGGCGGTCCACCTCAGCAGCTCGTCGGCGGGCAGCGGCGGGGTGTGCACAAAGCCCTGCGTGATCGTGCAGCCGTAGCGCCGCAACGCACTCAGCGTGGCCACGTCCTCGACCCCTTCCGCGACGAGGTCGGCTCCGAGGCTGTGCGCCAGCGCCACAGTGGACCGCACGATGGCGATCGAGCGGGGGTCTTGGGCCAGGCGCGACACGAAGACCCTGTCCAGCTTGAGTTCGTCGACCGACAGGTCCTGCAGGCGCGCCAGCGAGGACCACCCGGTGCCGTAGTCGTCGAGGGAGATGCGCACCCCGAGGCGGCGCAGCGCGTAAACCGTCTTGCGGGACCGGGAGGAGTCATTGGCGAACGTGCCCTCGGTGATCTCCAGGATCAGGGACTCCGGCGACATATTGTGCGTCGCCAGCAGCCGCGCCATGGTGTCGACCAGGTCGAGGTCCAACAGGTTCGCCATGGACAGATTGACCGCGACCGTCATCCGGATGCCGTCGTCACGCCAGGCCCGCGCCTGGCCCAGCGCGACGTTCACCACGCGGTTGGCCACCTGACGCATCAGGCCGGCCCGTTCGGCGACGGGCAGGAACTCCTCCGGCAGGAGCACCCCGCGGCGAGGATGGTTCCAGCGCAACAGCGCCTCGACGCTGTGCACGCGGCCGTCGTCGCGAATCTTGGGCTGGTAGTAGCACGTCAGCTCGTCGCCGGCCAAGGCGGTGCGAAGCTCATCGACGAGGTAGTCGTCGTTGTCCTTCTCCGACCGCACCCTGCCCGCGTCGTGGACCACGATATTGCTCGCCGCGCCCTTGGCGTGCGGCATCGTCGTCTCGGCGCAACGCAGCAGTTCGCCGGGATGCGCACAATGCTCGGGGCACAACGCAATTGAGATGCTGGCGTCCACCTGCACGGTGATCGGATCGAGCTCGAACGGCGCGCGCAACGCCTCGAGCAAGGCGCCGGCCCTGGCCCGTGCCGTGGTGATGTCGACCGCATCGCCGAAGAGAACGGCGAACTCGTCACCACCCGTGCGGGCGATCACATCGTCGGCGCGCACCGATTGTGACAGTCGCGCCGCGACACGGCTCAACAGCTGATCACCCACGTGCCTGCCCGCGAAATAGTTGATCTCCTTGAACTGCTCGATGTCGAGTAGCAGGAGCGCACGGCTCGACCGGCTCCGGAAACGCGTCGACGGCTCGTCGATGGAGAGGGCCGTCAGCGTCGTGGCCAGTGACAGCCGGTTCGGAAGCCCGGTGAGGTCGTCGGTCATAGCCTGGCGATGCGCCTCGGCTGTGGCGCTGACATCTCTGAACGTGACGGCGAACCGCCAGGCGACCGCGATCAGGGTCAGTGCGGCGAGCGCCACCGCGACCCGGGTGTGGTTGGCCATCACGGCGACGGCGAGCGCGACCCCGCCGCACACGACTGCCGGGACGTACGAGCCCAGCCCAGGGTTCGGCCGCGGGTTCACGCCCGAGGACGGCAGCCAGCCGGCGGTCGCGATAAGCAACGACGCGATCGGCCAGCAGGCGTCGATCCAGGTGCCCTCCAGATACGTGCCCGCCGCCGCCTGGAACAGATAAATGGTGTCGGCGACCGCGAAGACCATGAAGCCGGCGACCATGAGACCCCATCGCAGTTCGGCCCGCCAGCCCAGGATCGGGAGCATTCCCGCGGTCAGTGCCAGCAGCAGCAGGTCACCGACGGGATAGGCGAGGCCGACCATCACCGTCACCGGTTCGCCCTGCAGTGCCGCATCGATCGGACCGGTCGCCACCGCCGCGGCGACCGCACCGAGCGTCAGTCCGCAGATCAGCGCATCGATCCGGAGTGCGGTCGGCACCCGCTTCAGCCGTTCCCGCATCAGCAGGACCATGCCCGCGTAGACCAACGGGTAGAACGCCAGGTACAGCGGGTCCGCCACCGACGGCATCTGGCCCTCGGGAACCCAGGCGGCATAGACCACGTCGCCTGCCGCGAAGCTCGCCATGCCCGCGCCGATGAGAAGGCACGGCCATCGCTCGGCGCGGACCCGGAACGCGCGGATGAACACCAGCGCCGCCGCCGAGATGTTCAGTGCCGGATACAACACGCTGTCCAACGCCACGATGCGACCGGCGTGGTCGCGCAGGATCGTCGACAGCGTGAAGAACACGACGCCGGCCGCCAACACGCACAGAGCGACGCGGATCGCCCGCGGCGGCCCGCCCCTGGCCTGCCTGGGTGCGTCGTCCTCGCGTCGAGATGTTGCTCCGGGCAACGGGTCCGCGCTCGGCATGGCCGAATCTTGTTGCCCGAGGCGTTGATTGGTGAGTTGCTCCAGTTCCCACGGGGCAGGCAGGTCGGGTACGAAGCTGCGGACGCAGCCACCGCCGTCGCGTTTCGCCGCATACATCGCCAGGTCGGCGTTCAACAGAAGGTCGTCGGCCGTCTGCTCCGGCCGGGAGGCGGCAATCGTCAACCCGATGCTGGGCCGCACGATCTGCGGGACACCGTCGATCACGATCGGCGAGTCGAGACCCTCGAGCACCCGGTTGGCTGCCGCCAGCGCGTCGACCGGCCCTCGGGACAGCGCCGCGAACTCGTCCCCGCCGAGGCGTGCGACGGTCCAGGAGTCACCCAGCGCGGTCGTCAGTCGTCCGGCGACCCGGATCAGCAGTTCGTCGCCTGCGGGATGACCGAGCGCGTCGTTGACGGCCTTGAAGTTGTCCAGGTCAAGGCACAGCACCGCCACCGGTTCGGCGATGCGGCGTCGATGAGCCACCGCACTGTCGAGTTTGTCGAGAAAGTGGGCGCGGTTCGCCAGGCCGGTCAGATTGTCGTGGAAAGCCTCTCGGGCGACTTCAGCGAGCAGGCGCTGGTTCTCCACCAGCACCAGCATCTGGCGTGCCAACACCGTCGCAACGAGGATGGCCTCGGCGACGAACAACGTTCGGTGGTCGTGCTCGAGCAGTTCATAGGAGATACCGGCGACGCCGGCCATCAGGAGTGGCACGTACGGCAGCCACACCCGCACACCGGGCGCCAGGTCCATCGCCGACGTCTCGACGGCGTGCTCGTCGATGCTGAACAGCGCCGCGAACGCCAGCATCCCGAATCCGGCCACGCGCACCAGGTCGACCCAGCCGCCGCTGTGGTAGCCGCCGACGCCGATCACGTAAACGCTGAGGGTGTCCGCCACCACGATGGTGGTCACACCCGCTGCCATCAGGCTCACGCTCATCCGGACCATCGGCCGAGACCACACCAGAATGGCGGTCGTCATCAGCACGACATCGGAGCCGATCTGCAGCAATGTCGCCATGTGTGCGCCGTCACCGGGCAGGTCGTTCAGTAGGCACACCCAGGAGACGACGAACAACGATGCCGCGACGATGACCCCGTCGAGCACCAGCCTCCTGCGGGGGGCCTTGTCGAGATCCGACAAGAGCAGCAGAGCCCCGTAGGCGCCCAGCGGAAACCCGATGAGCACCGCCTGCGTCAGCGATGGATGCCACGACAGGCTGTCGCGGTGAACCTCTTCGAACATCTGGATCACCTCGGCGAGCACCCATGCCGAAAGAGCGAGGCTGAGCGTCAGCCAGCCGTAGCGCCGACGACCCCGCGCTGACCGCAGAGCCCGGACCCCACAGCAGACCGCGACCGCCAGGCACACCAGGTAGGCGGCCTCGTCGACCGGTCGCGTGCCGTAGCTGTCCTCCCACGAGCGCAGGGCCCATGCGCCGACGACGGCCAGCGAGGCGGCGTAGACAGCCGCGACGACCCCGCCGATGCGGCCCAGCATCGCGAAACGGAGCCACGCATGTCGCATCAGGTGCTTCATCGACGCCGCTCCAAGGTTTGATCGCTCAGAACGAAATAATGCGCCAGAAATGAGCTGCTGGCAAACGATGAGTACGTTACTTGGCGGTGTTGTACTTCTTCATCGCATCATCCAGGCGCTGCAAGGCAGTGCCGAACTCTTCGAAATTGCCGCTTTGCTGTGCTGTGCGCAGCTCACCCATCGCGGTTTGTACGTCCTGCAGCGCGGCGGCCTTGGCGGCCGACAGCTGGGTCGGCCCGCTCGGGCCGGGGACCGCGGCAATCGGACTCGGCACCTCCGGTGCCCTGCCCTGCTCGCCCGGCGACGCGCCGGGCTGGCCGTCGGCCGACGGTGCCGCAGCGGGCGCCCGCCCGTTCGGTCCTGCCACAGGCGCCGGACCGGTCGCGGTGGCGTCGGCGCCCGGCCCGAACAGTTCGGTGAGCGCATCGCGAACCGTCGGCCCGTAGCCGACCCGGTCCTCGTACATCATCGCGACGCGGATCAACCGGGGATATGACGACGCCGCGTCGCTGGCGGCCGGTGAGGCGTAGACGGGTTCGACGTACAGCAGGCCGCCTTCGGCCACCGGGAGGGTCAACAGGTTGCCCCATTTGATCCGGTTCTGGTTGTCGCGGCCGATCACACCGAGGTCCTGTGAGACCGCGGTGTCGGTGGTGATCGCGTTGTTCGCCAACTTCGGCCCGTTGACCTGACCCGGAATCGTCAGCACGGTGATCTTGCCGTAGGTGTCCGGGTCGGAGCTGGCGCTGATGTAGGCGGCAAGGAAGTCACGCTGGAACCGGTTCATCGCGCTGGTCAACTGGAACGAGGCCGATTTGTCGTTCTGGGCAAGGTCTTTCGCGACGATGTAGTACGGCGGCTGGTAACTGCTGGCCGTCGGGTTCGGATCCTGCGGCACATTCCAGAAGTCCGACGTCGAGAAGAACGTCACCGGGTCGTTGACGTGATACTTGGCCAGCAGCGCGCGCTGCACCTTGAACAAGTCCTCGGGATAGCGCAGATGCGACTGCAGCTCCGGCGAGATCTCGCTCTTGGGCTTCACCACTCCCGGGAACACCTTCATCCACGCCTGCAGCACCGGGTCCGACTCATCCTGCGCGTACAGCGAGACCGTGCCGTCGTAGGCATCGACGGTGGCCTTCACCGAGTTTCGGATGTAGGAGACCTGCTTGTCGGGCGCCAACCGGTTGAACGCCACCTCGGTGGAGTCGGCGGTGACGCTCGACAGCGACGTCAGCTCCGAGTACGGGTAGTTGTCCAACGTGGTGTAGCCGTCGACGATCCACACCATCCGCTTGTTGACGATGGCCGGATAGACGCTGGTGTCGGTGGTCAGCCACGGCGCGACCGCCTTCACCCGCTCGGAGGGATCGCGATTGAACAGGATTCTGCTGTCGGGGCCGATCGGGCTGGGGAACACCAGCTTTCGCTCGGAGAACTTCGCGGCGAATACCGCGCGGTTGACCCAGTTGCCGATCGGTACGCCGCCCTTGCCGCCGTACGTGTAGTTCTTGGTTTCGGTGTTGGTCTCGTAGTCGTACTCGCGGTCGTTGCCGCTCTTACCGACGATCGCGTAGTCGGCGGACGTGCCCGCGATGACCGGGCCGAAGTAGACGCGCGGCTGGTCCAGCGGCGCAGGGCCGGGCGAGATCACGCTGCCGTTGGCGCCGACGACGCTGGCCAGAAACTCGGGGTAACCGCCGTTCTGGTTGGGGTCGTTGGCGACTCCGCGCACGGTGTTGGCCGGCGAGGCGATGAAGCCGTTGCCGTGCGTGTAGACGAAGTGCCGGTTGATCCAGTCCCGTTGGTTGTCGATCAGCCGGTCGGGGTTGAGCTCGCGGGCGGCGACCACGTAGTCGCGGAGGTTTCCGTCCGGGCCGTTGTAGCGGTCGATGGCCAGCTGGTCGGGGAAGTAGTAGAAGTTCTTGCCCTGCTGGAACTGGGTGAACGCGGGGCTGACGATCGTCGGGTCGAGCAGCCGGATGTTCGAGGTTGTCGCGCGGTCCGCGGCGACCTGCTGGGCGGTCGCGGGGGCATTCCCGGGATAGTCGCGATAGGTGACGGTCTTGTCGGTCAGCCCGTAGGCCTCCCTTGTCGCGGTGATGCTCCGGCTGATGTAGTCGGATTCCTTCTGCGCGGCATTGGGTTTGACGCTGATCTGCTCGACGACCAAAGGCCAGCCCGCGCCGACGATCAGCGACGACAACAGCAGCAGTACCACGCCGATCGCGGGAATCCGTAAGTCGCGCAGCACAATCGCGGAGAACACCGCGACGGCACAGATCAGCGCGATCGCCAGCAGAATGAGTTTGGCGGGCAGCACCGCGTTGATGTCGGTGTAGCCGGCGCCGGTGAACGGCTTGCCCCCGCGGGTGTGCGACAGCAGCTCGTAGCGGTCCAGCCAGTAGGCGAATGCCTTGAGCAGCACCAGGGTTCCGACGAGGCTGATCAACTGGATGCGGGCGGACCGACTCAGCGCGCCGGTGCGGCCCGACAGCCGGATGCCGCCGAAGAGGTAGTGGCCCAACACGTTGGCGATCAGCGCCAGGAAGGTGGCGATGAACAAGCAGAACAACACCATCCGGTAGAACGGCAGGTCGAACGCGTAGAACCCGAGGTCCATGCCGAACTGCGGATCCTTGACGCCGAAGCTGCCGCCATGCAGGAACAGCTGGATCCGCTCCCACGAACTCTGCGCGATCGCACCGGCGAAAACTCCGATCAGCGCGGGGATGCCGATGCCCACCAGCTTCAGCCGCGTCATCACCGCGGTGCGATACCGGGCGACCGGGTCGTTGGGCCCGGTGGTCGGAACGAACACCGGCCGGGTGCGATACGCCAGCGCCAGGCTGGCGAACACGACCACACCGAAGAACAGGCCGACCACCAGGAAAATGACGAGCCGGGTGACCAGCTGGGTGGTGAAGACCGACCGATAGCCCAGCTCGCCGAACCAGAGCCAGTCGACGTAAGTGTCGACAAGGCGCGGCCCGATCAGCAATAACAGCACGACGGCCAGCGCGACCGTGATCAGTATTCGGCTACGTCGCGTCAGCTTCGGCATTTTCGCCGCGGGCCGCATACCCACTCGTCAACTCCCGGTCTTTGCCCATGCACGTCTTGCATGACGTGCCACAACTCTACGCATCGTTTTCAGGCCGCCCCGGTCAGCAATGCGGGGCTTCGCCACCGGCAGAAAGCGCCTTCAGGGCGTCCACCGCCCCGCCGAGATTCTCGACCCTGAGCAGATCGATGCCGTCCTCACGCGCCGACTTCGCCTCGTCGCAGTTCTCGGCGGGCACCAGAAACACCGTGGCGCCGGCGTCGCGGGCGGCCAGGATCTTGTGGGTGATACCGCCGATCGAGCCGACTTTGCCGTCGGCGTTGATGGTGCCGGTGCCCGCGACGAACTTCGACCCGCTCAACTCGCCCGTGGTCAGCTTGTCGATGACGGCCAGGCTGAACACCAATCCCGCGGACGGGCCGCCCACGTTGGCGAGGTTGAAGTCGATCTTGAACGGCGCCCACGGCGCTTCCACCACGCCGACCCCCAGGTATCCGTGCGGCTTGTCCGGGTTGGAGCGCAGCTTGACGGTTGTCACGCCGGGCGGTGCGTTCTTGCGGCGGAAGTCGAGCGTGACCTCCTGGTCCGGCTTGGTCTTCTCCATGATTCCGGTGAACTGTTCCAGGGAGGTCACCGGCACTCCGTCGACGGCGTCGATGGCGTCGCCCTCGTTCAGCTTGCCCACCGACGCGCCGTCCTTGCTGACCGTCTCGACGGTGACTGCGGGCGCGTATTTCAGATACCCGAGCGCGGCGTATTCGGCGCTGTCCTCGGATCGCTTGAAGTCCTTGTTGTTGGCCTCGTCGATTTCGTCCTTGGATTTGTCGGGCGGGTAGACGAGGTCACGAGGAACCAGTTGCTCACGACCCGACATCCACAGCGTCAGCGCCTGCCCGAGCGTCAGGTTGTCCCGTTGGGACACCGTGGTCATGTTGAGGTGCCCTGTTGTCGGGTGGACGTCGGCGCCCTTGATGTCGACGACCTCCTTGCCGTCGACCTCGCCAAGGGTGTCGAACGTCGGGCCGGGGCCGAGCGACACGTACGGCACCGTCACCAATGCCAGCAGCACCCCGAACACCACAATCGGCGCGAGCGCGACGAGCAGCGTGGAAATCCGCCTGTTCACGCCAGCAACAGTAGACGGCCGTACGAGTGGGGTTCACTCAGAGCGTGACCGCGGGGGCGACGCCGGCCGCCGGTGGTGAGTACCGTTGGGGGCATGGCTGACCTGCCCTTCGGCTTTTCGTCCGGGGACGACCCTGAGCGCGACAAGCGCAAGGAGGATCCCGAGTCCGGCTCGGGTTCCGGGCAGGACCCGTTCGGCTTCGGCGGGAGCGAAGGCGAATTCGACATGTCCCAGCTCGGTCAGATCTTCAGCCGACTCGGCGAGATGTTCAGCGGCGCGGGCAACGTGATGACCGGCGGCAACCAGTCCGGCCCGGTCAACTACGACCTGGCCCGCCAGCTGGCGTCGAGCTCGATCGGCTTCGTCGCGCCGGTTCCCGAGGCGACCCACTCGGCGGTCGCCGACGCCGTGCGGCTGGCCGAGACCTGGCTGGACGGGGTGACCGCACTGCCTGCGGGCACCACCAAGGCGGTCGCGTGGACGCCCACCGACTGGATCGACAACACCCTGGACACCTGGAAACGGCTGTGCGACCCGGTCGCCGAACAGATCTCGACGGTGTGGGCGTCAGCGCTGCCGGAGGAGGCCAGGAGCATGGCGGGCCCGCTGCTGTCGATGATGACGCAGATGGGCGGCATGGCATTCGGCTCGCAGCTCGGCCAGGCGCTGGGCAAGCTGAGCCGGGAAGTGTTGACGTCCACCGACATCGGCCTGCCGCTCGGCCCGAAGGGCGTCGCCGCGCTGATGCCCGAGGCGATCGAGTCACTCTCCGAGGGCCTAGAACAGCCGCGCAGCGAGATCATGACCTTCCTGGCCGCCCGCGAAGCCGCACACCATCGGCTGTTCAGCCATGTGCCGTGGCTGGCCAGCCAGCTGCTCAACGCCGTCGAAACCTTCGCCAAGGGCATGAAGATCGACATGAGCGGCATCGAGGAGTTCGCGGCCGGGTTCAACCCCGCGTCGCTGACCGATCCGTCGCAGATGGAGCAGCTGCTGAACCAGGGCATCTTCGAGCCGAAGGCCACGCCTGAGCAGACCGCCGCGCTGGAACGGTTGGAGACGCTGCTGGCGCTGATCGAAGGCTGGGTGCAGACCGTCGTCAACGATGCACTGGGTGAACGGATCCCGGGTGCATCGGCGTTGAGCGAGACCCTGCGCAGGCGTCGCGCGACGGGCGGCCCGGCCGAACAGACGTTCGCCACGCTCGTCGGCCTCGAGCTGCGGCCACGCAAACTCCGGGAAGCCGCTGTGCTGTGGGAGAAGCTGACCCAGGCCGCGGGCGTCGACGGCCGCGACGCCGTCTGGCAGCACCCCGACCTGCTGCCGACCTCCGACGACCTCGACGAGCCCGCAGGGTTCATCGACCGCGTCATCGGCGGCGACACCAGCGGATTCGAGGAGGCCGTCGCCGACCTCCAGAAGGACCAGGACGACGAGAACGGCCGCGGCACCGGCGGCAACTGACCGCTGGTTGCCGGTCACCCACCCAATCCGAATTCGCGGCAAAGCAAATTAGCAATTTTGCGCCGCCATTGCGGCTGCCGTCTTACCCTGCAATTGTCATGCGCGTAAAAAATTGCCCAGCCACGGGCAATTCCCAGAAAGGACAGCGCCATGCAGACTGCACATCCGATCCTTCATCACATCATTGCCCACCACCAAGAGGTCGTGGCCCACATTCATGCCGTTGTTGCGCACCTGCTCCATCACCAAGCGCCCGTCGCTGCGAAGTGACGTAACGGATAATCTCTTCGCGTTCCCCGGATAGTTCGAAGCCGTTAACCGTTCGGCAGAATACACCCGCTGCGGTGGGCGGCATTCGGCGTGGCAAACGCGTGGGGTTGGCGCTCGATTAGTTCTGTAGCTAGCTGAGCGACGCCCTGTTGCCGTCCTGTGGATAACTTCATCGGCCCACGCTGCCGGCGTGGCAGAGTCGGTCCATGACGCGCTATGCGCTCAACCCGGCCCTGCCGGTGTTGTCCCGCCCCGACGGAGTGGTGCAGGTGGGCTGGGATCCGCGCCGCGCGGTGCTGGTGCGGCCACCGTCCGGGTTGAGCACCGCGGCGCTCGGCCACCTCCTACGGGTTCTGCACACCGGCGCCACCCTCGCCGAGGTTCAGGAGCTGGCCGCCGACGTCGACGACTCGGTGGTCGCCGGACTGATTGCGGCGCTGGTTGATGCGGGCGTGGTGACCGCGATGACTCCGCCTCGCCCTCGCACCCGTTCGGCGTCGATCCGGATCCACGGCCGCGGACCGCTGTCGGACCTGCTGACCAGCGCGCTGCGCTGCTCGGGCGCACGGATCACACACAGCAATCAGCGGCACGCCGCCGTCACCGCAGAGACCGCCGACCTGGTTGTGCTGTCGGATTCCCTGGCGGCCGAGCCGAAGATGCTGCGCGAACTGCACGCCGCACGGATACCTCACCTGCAGGTGCGGGTCCGTGACGGCGCAGGCCTGGTCGGGCCGTTGGTGCTGCCCGGCGTCACCAGCTGCCTGCGCTGCGCCGATCTTCACCGGGCAGACAGGGACGCGGGCTGGCCCGCGGTCGCCGCCCAGCTGCGCGACACCGTCGGCAGTGCCGACCGGGCCACCGTGCTGGCCACCGCGGCGCTGGCGCTCAACCAGGTCGACCGCGTCATCGCGGCCGTGCGCGGCGGGGTGGAACTCGACCGCGCGCCGCAGCCACCGTCGACCCTGGACACCACGCTGGAATTCGACGTCAACACCGGCTCGACCGTGTCCCGCAGATGGTCGCGGCATCCGCGATGCACGCAGTGCTAGCTGACTTCGATTGTTGCCAGACGGTTGTCGAGTCGTCAGATACGTCATGGATGATGGACGGGTGAGCGACATCAAACGCGGCGGAGCCGCGCGTAACGCCAAGCTGGCCGGCCTCGGGGCAGGCATGGCAGGGCGCGCGGCGCTCGGGTTCGGCAAGCGGCTGACCGGCAAGTCGCGCGACGAGGTCAACGCCGAGCTGATGGACAAGGCGGCCCAGCAGCTTTTCACGGTGCTCGGTGAGCTCAAGGGCGGGGCGATGAAGGTCGGCCAGGCGCTGTCTGTCATGGAGGCCGCGATTCCGGAGGAATACGGCAAGCCCTACCGCGAGGCGCTGACCAAGCTGCAGAGGGAAGCCCCGCCGTTGCCGGCCGCCAAGGTGCACCGCGTGCTCGACGGACAGCTCGGCACGAAGTGGCGCGACCGATTCAGCTCGTTCGAGGACGTCCCGGTGGCGTCGGCCAGCATCGGACAGGTGCACAAGGCGGTGTGGTCAGACGGTCGCGAGGTCGCCGTCAAGATCCAGTACCCGGGTGCCGACGAGGCGCTGCGCGCCGACCTGAAGACCATGACGCGGATGGTCAAGGTGCTCAAGCAGCTCTCCCCCGGCGCCGACGTGCAGGGTGTGGTCGACGAGCTGATCGAACGCACCGAGATGGAACTCGACTATCGGCTGGAGGCCGACAACCAGCGCGCTTTCGCGAAAGCCTATGAGGGACATCCGCATTTCGTCGTCCCGCACATCGTGGCCAGCGCACCGAAGGTCGTGATCCAGGAGTGGATCGAGGGCATTCCGATGTCGGTGATCATCCGCGAGGGCACGCAGGAACAGCGAGACCTGCTGGGCGCCAGGCTCTTCGAGCTGACATATGACGCGCCCCGGCGCCTGGAGATGATGCACGGCGACGCGCATCCGGGCAATTTCATGCTGCTACCGGACAACAAGATGGGCGTCATCGACTTCGGCGCGGTCGCACCGCTGCCCGGCGGGATTCCCATCGAAATCGGCCAGGCGACGCGGTACGCGCTCCACGACGACTACGACAACCTGTTGATCACCATGCAGAAGATCGGCTTCATCCAAAAGGGCGAGCAGGTGTCCAAGCGCGACATGGACGACATGATGCGCCAATACGTGGAGCCGCTCGAAGTCGAGGTGTTCCACTACACGCGCAAGTGGCTGCAGAAGATGACCGCGGTGAACATGGACCGTTCGGTGGCACAGATCAAGGCTGCGCGTCAGATGGACATCCCGGCGAAGTTGGCGATCCCGATGCGGGTCATCGCCTCCAACGTCGCGATCTCCTGCCAGCTCGATGCGCACATTCCAACCAGAAGGCTTGCCACCGAACTGATTCCAGGCTTCGCCGACGAAGCGGCCTGATGCCGAAGAACCGGCACCGCCCTTAGGCGGCTGCCGGCTCTTCGGTGTTCTTGCGTGGACGCCCACGCGGACGCTTCCGCGCGACAATCGTGCCGCGTTCGATGATCTCCCCACCCCAAACGCCCCACGGCTCGCCGCGGTCCAGCGCCGCGGCCAGGCACTCCCGCCGGATGGGGCACTCGGCACACAGCGCCTTGGCGCGCTCCAGATCGACGGGGCTTTCGGCGAACCACAAGTCGGGATCTCCGACATGACATGGCACGGCCGGCAGCGTCCTCTTTCGGCATGTCTCTAGCTCGATGCTCTTCGCGCAAGCGCTCATCGTCCCAGACATGGCTCTGTCTACCTGCTTCCTGGTCGTTGATCTCTTGGTTCTTTGCGGATCTGCGACCAGGTGATTGGGGGTCTCCCAAAAACTATGGCCACGGATCCTGTGACTGCGGGTCCGTGGCCATTCGGCTTCTCGAGGGCGATATCTCTAGGTGGTGCCCCGATTCACGGACGCGACAATCGCGGTGGCGGTGCGGCGCTTACGCGGCGGCGTAATCGCAGCGGCGGCGGTATGCGCCGCGGCAGCGATAGCCGGGGTGACGTGGAGGGTCCGCGACATGCCGGCTACGCCTGCGCCGTTAAACGCGTTGATAATCGCCATGATTGCAGCAACCCTCCTCTCGTCCGCTCGGGATGTTCTTGAGGCTAAGGGTAGCAGGCCTTCGGCACAAGCGATTTTCTGACCTGCGCGTTTGGCATGATCTTTACGAAGATTGGCGGCCTTTGACCATCGCCAGCACATCCGGACCGAACTGCTCGAGCTTGCGGGCGCCGATGCCGGGAATCGCGACGAGCGCGGCGTCGTCGGTCGGCAGCGTCTCGGCTATCGCGATCAGCGTGTTGTCGGTGAAGACCACATACGCGGGCACGCTCATGTCCTTGGAGGTGCGCAGCCGCCAGTCCTTCAGGTCCGTCAGCAGCTGTTCGTCGATGTCGGACGGGCAGCCCTCGCAACGGCGCAGCATGACCGCCGCGGGTGTGGTCAGCGCACCGTTGCAGACACGGCAGCGCGGCGTCGGACCGCGCGGCTTGCGTGGCCTGTTCTGGGTGTCGGACTGCGACTGAGGCGCGATGCCGTTGAGGAATCGCGACGGGCGCCTGCTCTGCCTGCCGCCCGGATTGCGAGACAGCGCCCAGGACAGCGCTAAATGCACACGGGCCCTTGTGATTCCGACATAGAGCAGGCGACGCTCTTCTTCGACGGGTTCGCTGTCGGGGCCATGGGTGAGTGCATGCGAGATGGGCAGGGTGCCGTCGGCGAGGCCGACGAGGAAGACCGCGTCCCATTCCAGGCCCTTGGCGGCGTGCAGCGAGGCCAGTGTGACGCCCTGCACGACGGGCGGGTGGCGGGCGTCGGCGCGCTGCCGAAGCTCCGCGAGCAGCGCGGGCAGATCGAGTGAAGGCCGTTGCGCCACTTCGTCATCGACGAGTTCGGCCAGTGCGGTCAGCGCCTCCCACCGTTCGCGGGCGCGGGTGCCAGAAGGCTCTTCTGAGGTCAGCCCCAGCGGCTCGAGCAGCTGACGCACCAGCGGCGCCAGTTCGCCGCCCGACGCGTCGGCGCCGCGCTCGGCGGCGCGCTGCATGGCCAGCAGCGCCTGCCGGATCTCCTGGCGGCTGAAGAAGCCTTCCCCGCCGCGCACCTGGAACGCGACGCCGGCCTCGGTCAACGCCTCCTCGTAAGCCTCCGACTGCGCGTTGATGCGGTACAGCACCGCGATCTCCGACGGCGGTGTGCCGCTTTCGACGAGGTGCACGATCTTCTTCGCGACGGCCGCCGCCTCGGCGACCTCGTCGGGATGCTCGGCGAACGTCGGCTTGGGCCCCGGGTCGCGTTGACCGACGAGGTGCAGCTTGCTGCCTGCGACCCGACCGCGGGCCGCGGCGATCACCTGGTTGGCCAGCGACACCACCTGCGGTGTCGAGCGGTAGTCGCGTTCTAGCCGCACCACCGCGGCGTCGGGAAACCGCCGCGAGAAATTCAGCAGATAGCGCGGGCTGGCGCCGGTGAACGAGTAGATGGTCTGGTTGGCGTCACCGACGACGGTCAGGTCGTCGCGCTGACCCAGCCAGGCGTCGAGCACCCGCTGCTGCAGCGGTGTGACGTCCTGATACTCGTCGACGACAAAGCAGCGGTAGCGGTCGCGGAACTCCTGGGCGACCGCTTCGTCGTTCTCGATGGCGGCGGCGGTGTGCAGCAGCAGATCGTCGAAATCCAGCAGGGTCAGCCCGTCGGAGCGGGCCTTGGCCGTTTCGTAGCCGGCGTAGACAGCCGCCACCTTTGCCGCGTCGAGCGGGATGTCGCGGCCGGCCTTCGCGACTTCGGTGGCGTAGCTCTCGGGGCTGATCAGCGACGCCTTCGCCCATTCGATTTCGCCGGCCAGGTCGCGTACGTCGTCGGTGCTGACCTGCAGCCCGGACCGGCTTGCGGCCTGGGCGACGACGGAGAACTTGCTGTCGAGCAGCTGCCAGCCGGTGTCGCCGACCACCCGCGGCCAGAAGTACTGCAGCTGGCGGCGGGCCGCGGCGTGAAACGTCATCGCCTGCACCGAGCCGGTGCCCGCTCCGTCATCCAGCGCGCGCAGCCGGCTACGCATTTCGCCGGCTGCGCGCTGGGTGAACGTCACTGCCAGCACCTGGCTTGCCGCGACATGTCCGGCGGTCACCAGATTTGCGATGCGGCGGGTGATGGTCCTGGTCTTGCCGGTGCCCGCACCGGCGAGCACGCACACCGGGCCGCGGGCGGCCAGCACCGCTTCGCGCTGCTCGTCATCGAGCTCGTCGAGATACGAGCACACGGCGTCGACCGGCATGGCGTCCATCATGGCAGCGCCAACCGACATTGCCGGTGACCGTGACCCGCGTCGCGGTGAATTGGCGCAATTTGAGCAATACCGACGGCCTCCGATACGTTGACGTCGCTATGACGACCAGCGCTGTCCCGCTCACCATGTACACCACCTCGTGGTGCGGCTACTGTTTCCGGCTCAAGACCGCCCTTAAGGCCGAAGGAATCTCCTACACCGAGATCGACATCGAAAGCGACCCTGCCGCCGCTGAATTCGTGATGTCGGTCAACGGGGGAAACCAGACCGTGCCGACGTTGAAGTTCGCCGACGGATCGACGTTGACCAACCCGAGCGCGGGCGAGATCAAGGCCAAGCTGGCTTAGTCAGTTTCGCGCCGAGATCGACGAAATGGCGCGATTTACTCGCACTTTTTCGCCCAAACTCACGTTTGGGCGTACACCATAGTCAGTCCAGGGCCGCCCAGGACTCGATGATCTCCCGCGCGATCGAGATCGACCCGGGCAGAAGCAGCCGCGACTGCGAGTCACTGCTCCAATCGCCGTGTTCGAGCGCCTCGCGGATCTCGGCGCGGGTGAACCACGCCGCTTCGGCGATCTCGCCGTCGTGGAAGGCGAACTCCTGGTCGGGGTCACCGATCGCATGGAAACCGACCATCAGCGAGCGCGGAAACGGCCAGGGCTGGCTGCCCAGATAGTGCACGTCTCGCACGGTCAGCCCGACTTCCTCCTCGATCTCGCGGATGACGCACGCTTCGAACGACTCGCCCGCCTCGACGAAGCCGGCCAACAGCGAGAACAACCGCTCGGGCCACATCGTCTGGCGGGCCAGCACCGCGCGGTCGTGACCGTCGTGGACCAGGCAGATCACCGCGGGGTCGATGCGCGGGAACTCCTCGTGACCGTTGACCGGGTTGACCCGTGACCAGCCGGCCTTGCTCATCTTCGTCGCGGATCCGTCGACCGCGCTGAACCGCGCGCTGTCGTGCCAGTTCAGCAGCGCGGTCGCGGTGGCCACCAGCTGTGCGCTGACGTCGTCGAAGATGTGACCCGCCCTTCGCAGGTCGAGGACTTCGGTCTCGCGCTCGGAATCCTCCGGCGCCACCAGCACACTGCGCACCGCCCAGACGTGTGTGCCGTCCTTCAGCGTGCCGAGGAACACGGCGTGCTCGGTGGGCTTGCTCCCCAGGGCCGTCGCCTTCCCGAGCACCACCCGCCCGTCGGAAATCAGCACCTGATTGCGCGAATCAACCCGCAGCACAAGGGCATCCGACCAACCGGCCACCGCCGCGTCGATGTCGGTGCGCAGCGTGTCGGCCCGGTCGGCACCGACCCGCGACAGCAGCGGAACGTTGCGCAGTTGGAATGACGTGGGCCGCTGGCTCATCGGTCGGGTTCCGCGGAGCGGATGTACAGCAGCCGGTCGCCGAGTTCGAGGGCGTCGACCTGCGGGTCGTCGACGCGCACCAGCGCCCCGCCGCGCACCACGCCGAGCACGATGTCGGGGTTGTGCCGCGGTGAGCCGCCGACTTCCTTCGGCTCGACCTCGCGTTCGGCGATCGCGAATCCGCGATCCGGGGTCAGCAGGTCCTCCATCATCTCTACAACGCTCGGCGTCTGCACTGCTATGCCCAGGAGCCGTCCCGCGGTCTCGGACGTCACCACGGTGGAGTCGGCACCGGACTGTTCCAGCAGATGCTGGTTCTCGGCTTCGCGGACCGCGGCGATGATCTTGGCGTTGGGTGCCAATTCGCGCGCGGTGAGCGTGACCAGGACGGCGGCGTCGTCGCGGTTGGTGGCGACGATGATGGCCTTCGCGTGCTGGGCGCTGGCCAACCGCAGCACATCGGAGTGGGTGGCGTTGCCGCGGACGGTGACCAGGCCCGCGCTCTTGGCCCGTTCGAGGGCGGCGGGATCGTTGTCGATGACGACGATGTCCGCGGGCGCGACCTCGTCGCCGACCATGGCGGCGACCGCCGTCCTGCCCTTGGTGCCGTACCCGACGACGATGGTGTGGTTGCGCACTCTGCTCCTCCAACGCTGGATCTTCAGTGCCTGGCGCGACTGCGTGGTCAGCGTCTCGACGGTGGTGCCGATCAAGACGATCAGGAACGCCACCCGCAGCGGCGTGATCACGAGAACGTTGACGAGTCGCGCCGAGGGGGTGAACGGCGTGATGTCGCCGTACCCGGTGGTCGACAGCGACACCGTCGCGTAGTAGAGGCAGTCCAGGAATGACATCCCGTTGTCCTGGACGTCGCGATAACCGTCGCGGTCCAGGTAGACGATCATCACCGCCGCGAACAGCGCCGCGGTCGCATAGATGACACGCCGGATGATCCGCTGCGTCGGGCTGATGAACGGCTCGGGGATGCGCAGCACGTCGACCAGATCGGCGTCGGGTCGCGCGGCCAGATTGTGGTCGATGGCGGCTAGCCGCCGACGCAACCTACCTTTGGCCACGAGACCCCGTCATCGTTCCCGGTGGGGTGCGCACGCCATTATGTAATCATGACCTCTCCGTCGCCCGAACTGCAGCAGAACGCGAACCCCTCCCGCGCCCGACGGATGGGGGCGATGCTCGTCGGCACGGGGGTGCTGCATTTCGCGACGCCCAAATCGTTCGACTCGATCGTTCCCGCCGAACTGCCCGGTGAGCCGCGGTTCTACACCCACGCCTCGGGGGTTGCAGAGATGATCACCGGCGGGCTGCTGCTGGCGCCACGCACCCGCAGGCTCGGCGCGCTCGCCGCGGTGGCGCTGTTTGTGTCGGTGTTCCCCGCCAACGTGAACATGGTCCGGTTGTGGAAGGACAAGCCGCTGCCGATGCGGATCGGCGCGATCGCCCGGCTGCCGCTGCAGATCCCGATGATCACGCAGGCGATCAAGATCTACCGCGCCGCCTAAGCCGCGGGTAACTCCAGCAGTGCCGCCAGATCGTCGGCCTCCGGCAGGGACGGGGGCGTCACGGTCTGCCCGGACCGCACGTAGTGAAACGCCGCGCGGACCGAGGCAGTCGGCACGCCTCGCAGCGCCGCCCACGCCAGCCGGTACACGGCGAGCTGAACGGCGGCATGCTGTTTGGCCTCGGGAGTATTGGGCGGTTCACCCGTCTTCCAGTCGACGACGGTGACCCCATCGGCGTCCTCGAACACCGCATCGATGCGTCCCCGCACCACCTTCTCGCCGATAGCCATGTCGAACGGCACCTCGACGTCGACGGGGGTGCGGCCGGCCCACGGGGATGCCATGAATGCGGCCTGCAGCTCGGCAAGGTCCTCGGCATTGTCACGCGCCAGCTGGCCGTCGACCGCCCCGGGCAGGTCGTCGATGTCGAAGAGCCGCTCGGCGCCGTAGAACCGTTGCACCCAGTCGTGAAAAGCGGTGCCCAACAAGGCATGCGGATCCGGTCGGGCCGGCAGCCGGCGGCGCAGCCGCCGCATCGCGGCCTCGGGGTCCCGGCCGAGCTCCACCAGGCTGCTGACCGACAGCGCGGCGGGCAGCGTCGCGGGCCGTTGCGGCGCCACCCGGTCCCGTTCGGCGAGCAGCGCGTCGACATCGGCGGCCCAGCCGTCGACGTCGACCTCGGGGGCCTCGCACCGGCCCGTCATCGCGCTGTGCACCAGCGCGGCCCCGCGATCCACGTCACCCCGGCGCTCACCCGCTGAATCGGCCGGCCATACCGCCTCGACGACTCTGTCCCGCAACGGGTTCGGGTCGCCGTCCGCCGGCGCAGGTGCCCAGTGTTCGATCACACCGCACGGGTCTCCCGCAGTGGCCGAGTCATCGATGATCTGCTTGAGCTCGCAGAGGAACTCCGACGGTCCGCGCGGCTTGGCCTCCGAAGCCCCCCAGTGATGACCCGACAACAGAAGCGTGTCCTCCGCGCGGGTCAGCGCCACGTACAGCAGCCTGCGCTCCTCGTCGACGCGGCGTTGATCGAGACTGCGCTTGTGCTCGGAGATCTTGTCCGACAACCGTTTCCGATCATTGACGTCCGACGTGTCGAGCACCGGAACACCGTGCGGGCCAAGTGTCGCCCGGTCGCCGCGCAGCAACGGCGGGAGGTCGGCCGCGTCGGTCAGCCACGTCCGTGTCGACGCCGTCGACGGGAAGACCCGTCCGCTCAAGTGCGGCACGGCCACTACTGCCCACTCCAAACCCTTGGCCGCGTGCACGGTGAGGATCTGTACCCGATCGTGTGCGACCGTCACCACGGCGGGGGCCAGCCCGTTCTCCACGACCATCGCGGTGTCCAGGTAGGCGAGCAGGTCGCACACCTGCGCACCGGGCCGCGCGGCGGCGAAGTCGGCCACCACATCGGCGAACGCGTCGAGGTGTTCGGTACCGCTCCAACCGACCGACGGTGGCCGCGCCGCCCTTGCCTCGGCGTCGACGCCGAGCACACGCCGGACCTCGGCGACCAGTTCGGGCAGCGGATGGGCCAGGTGCGCACGCAATCCGGTGAGCTCATGACCCAGCGCCGCGATCCGCCGGTGACCTTCGGACGAGTAGGCAGCCGACGGACCTGGATCGCTGATGGCGTCGGCCAGGCAGGCGGCGTCGGCGTCGGGGGCGGCCTGCGCCACGACCGCGTCGACCGACGAGCGGTCTCGCGGCCCTCCGGCATCGTCGAGGTCGACCGCCCGGCGCCACAGGGCGGAGATGTCACGACCGCCCAGCCGCCACCGCGGCCCCGTGAGCACCCGCATCGCGGCCGCCCCGGCGCCGGGGTCGGCGACGAGCCGCAGCATGGCCACCACATCGGCGACCTCGGTGACGGCGAGCAGGCCGGCCAGTCCGACGACTTCCACGGGCACCCCGCGCGCGGTCAGCGCGTCGGCCATCGGCGCGGCATCGGCGTTGCGGCGCACCAACACCGCGGCGGTCGGCACGTCGACCCCCGCCTCGCGGGCGGCGTGGTAACGCCGGGCCATGTGGTCGGCCACCCAATCACGTTCAACTGCAACGTCGGTCAGGAGGGCACAGTGGATGGTCCCCGGTTCCGCACCCGGCCGCGGCCGCAGCGCCTGCACCGCGACCGATCGGCGGCGGGCCTCGGCCGAGACCGCGTTCGCGAGGTAGAGCGCCCGAGGCGGATTGCGCCAGCTGGTGCGCAGTTCGAGCGTCGGGGCGGGGCTGCCGTCCGACAGGGGAAAGTCGGTGGTGAACCGCGGCAGGTTGGTCGCCGATGCCCCGCGCCAGCCGTAGATCGACTGAATGGGGTCGCCGACGGCGGTCAGCGCGAGGTCGTCGTCGACTCCCCCGCCGAACAGCGACGACAGTGCGACTCGCTGTGCGTGGCCGGTGTCCTGGTATTCGTCGAGCAGCACGACCCGGAAGCGACGCCGCAGCTGCTCGCCGACCTGCGGGAAGGCGGACGCCAGCCGGGCGGCCATCGCCATCTGCGCGCCGAAGTCCATCACCTTGTCGATCCTCATGCGCTCGTGCAGCGCATCGATCAAAGGCACGAGCACGGTGCGTTCGGTCTGGGTGGCCAACATGCGCAGCAGCCACTGGCTGGGACCGCGGTCACGCTGATACGGACCGGCGGGCAGCGTGTGCACGAGGCGCTCCAACTCGACGTGGGTGTCGGTCAGCTCCTCGGTGTCGACGAGGTGCTCGGCCAGCTGGCCGGCCAGCCGCAACACCATGGTGGTGACGGCGGCGGGTGACTTCTCGGTGTCCAGGGCGCCGTGATGCTCGGTCACGACGCGAAACGCCAACTGCCACAGCTCCGTTTCGCTGAGCAGCCGGGCATCGGGCTCGATTGGGAGCAGCAGGCCGTGCTCACGCAGCAGCGTGCCCGCGAACGCGTGATAGGTGCTGACCGTGGCGGGGTCGTCGGCCACGTTCAATCCGCCGGGGACGATGCCGGTGCCCGCGAGCCTCGCCAGCCGGGTGCGGACGCGGCGCAGCAGTTGTCCTGCGGCCTTGCGGGTGAACGTCAGGCCCAGCACCTCACCGGGTGTGGCGTAGCCGTTGGCCACCAGCCATACCACCCGCGCGGCCATCGTCTCGGTCTTACCCGCACCCGCGCCCGCGATCACCACCAGCGGACCCGGCGGTGCGGCGATGACCGCCGCCTGCTCGTCGGTAGGCGCGAAAAGCCCCAGGGTGGAGGCTAATTCGGCGGGACTGTATTTCGGCGTCACGACGCCCCCGTCCCGTCGGCCATCGCCTGGGCGGGGCAGTTCTGGCGCACCGGGCAGTGCGCACAGCCGTCGTTGACGCGCGCCGTGAACTGGGGACCCTTGGTCGCCGCCGCGGCTTGGCGCACCAGCTCGTGCCAGTTGTCGCGGACGTCAGGTGTCAGCGCATCCTGCTCACGTTCCGTCGGTCCGTTCGCACCGGCCCTTCCGAGGTAGACCAGGCGCCCGCCACCGGGCGAATCTCCTTGTGGCAGCAGTCCTTCGGCGATGGCCAGCTGATACATCGCCAGCTGGGCGTGGCGCTGGGCGTCGTCATTGCTGACGGGCGTCTTGCCCGTCTTGACGTCCACCACCACGAGGCGGCCCGCCCCGTCGCGCTCCAGCCGGTCGAGGCGGCCGCGGACCCGCACCGCGGGCGGATCGTCCTTTTGCTCGAGGACTCCGTCGACATCGACCTCGGTGCCCACCTCGGTGAGCTCCAGACGTGTCTGCGCCCGCCACTGCGCGAAAGCGGACAGCATCAAGCGGTGCCGCGCCAGCTCATTGTCGGCGTACCACGCGGACTCGAATGGCAACTTGTCCCAAAGCCTTTCGAGCTCGGCCACCATCTGGGCCTCGGACTTGCCCTGATCGGCGACGATGGCGTGCACCAGCGAGCCGATCGCCGAGCGCACGTCGCGCCCATCCGCGCCGCCGTGCCGCTCCAGCAGCCAGCGCAACGGACAGTCGGCCAGTGTCTGCAGGGTCGACGGCGACAGCCGTACCACATGATCACCGCCCGACCACAGCGGTTGGTCGGTGCTCGGCGGGATCATGCCATACCACTGCTTGGGGTCGGCGCCGGCAACTCCGGAAGCGGCGAGGCGCCCCAATTGCGCGGCGGCGCAGGCCCGTACCGTGTCACCGACCGCATCCTGGGGCGCGCACACCACCGCGCGCAGCCGTCCGACCAGTGGTGCGGGGGCGAGCACCCGCGGGGCGAGCACCGGCTCGGCGGTGTCGGTTTCAGTGTCCGTCGCCAACTGTGCAAGTTCGCCGTGAAACGGCGAAGGCAGCATCGCGTCGTCGCCACTTTCGCTGTCCACCGCGGTCACCAGGAGCCTGCTGCGGGCGCGGCCCATTGCGGCGATCAACAGCCTGCGCTCCTCGGCGAGCAGCGGGGCCCGGGTCGAGACGCCCGCGGTCGCGTCACTGGTTACCCCGTCGAGGATGTCGACGAGTTGCTGCGTGCCGAGCACGCCGCCGCGTGGAGTCGTGTTGGGCCAGAGGCCTTCCTGCAGTCCGGCGATGACGACCACGTCCCACTCCCTGCCGAGCGCGGCGTGTGCGCTCAGCAGCGTGACGCCGTCGACCTCGGCCGGCGGGTCACCTGCCGGCGGCAGCGGACCAAGCGCGTTCACGTGCTCGACGAGGCCACGCAGCGATGCCCCCGCGGTCCGCGACACGTACTGCTCGGTGACGTCGAACAGTGCCGTTACCGCGTCCAAGTCCGTATCGGCCTTCGCGCCGACGGTGCCGCCGCGCTCACTGGCCGCCAACCACCGCCTCTGCAGACCGGAGCGGTGCCATGCCTGCCACAACGTATAGCGCGGGTCCGCCCCGTCGGCGTCGCTGCGCCGTGCGGCGGCGAGCACGGCGCGCACCCGCCGCAGCGGTCGGGCAATATCCCCCGATATGGCGGCGGGTTCCGATTCCAACGCCTCGACGAGCAGGTCGCCGAAGTCGCGCGGAGGCTGACTGCGATCGGCGCGGCGCAGCGCCCGGCGCAGCTGCCGAAGCGACACCGGATCGACCCGGCCGATGGGCCCGGTCAGCAGTTCGAGGGCGCGATCGCCGTCCAGCCCGTCGGCCGTCGCGGCCAGCACCACCAGCATCGCCCGCGCCGCCGGTTGTCCGGCGAGCGGCGCACCCGACGCGCGCGCCACGACGGGTACACCCGCCGCCGCCAGCGCGCGCGACAGCGCCTCGCCGCTCTGCGGCAACGAGCGCACGATCACCGCCATCTGCGACCACGGGACGCCGTCGACGAGGTGGGCCCGCCGCAGCGCATCGACGACCAGAGCCGCTTCGGCGTGCGGCGACGCGGCCACCCGAACGGACACCGAACCCGCCAGCGCCGCGCTGTCGCCGGTCAGCTCGCGCGCCTGCGCGCCGGGCAGCCGACGTGCGACGCCCGCGATGGCACGGACGACCGCGGGCGTGCAGCGGTGCGACTCCGTCAACGTCACCACCGCATCGCCGTCGTCGTGCAGCAACGCGGGATCGGCGCCGCGATAGGAGAACACCGCTTGGTCGGGGTCACCTGCGATGACCGTCAGCCCGGCGCCCGCCGCCAGCGCTCGCACCAGGCGGGCCGCCTGAGGATCGAGGTGCTGTGCGTCGTCGACGAGCAGCAGCTTGACCCGGCCACGCTCCGCGGCGAGCAGTTCAGGATCGACGGCGAAGGCTTCCAGCGCGGCGCCGACGAGTTCGGCCGCGCCCAGCGCAGGCACGGTGGCCTGCGGGGCGGCCATTCCAACGGCCGACCGCAGCAGCATGGTCTGCTCGTACTGCTGTGCGAACTGGCCGGCCGCCAGCCATTCCGGGCGGCCGTGCAACCGCCCGATGCGTTGTAGCGCAACGGGATCCACGCCTCGTTCGGTGCAGCGGGCCAACAGATCCCGCAGCTCGGTGGCGAACCCCACGGTGCAGAGCGCAGGGCGCAGCTGGCGAGGCCACGCCACGGCGGAGCGGTCGCCGTCCTCGAGATCGCCTGCCAGCAGCTCGCGGATGATGCCGTCCTGCTCGGCGGTGGTGATCAGCCGCGGGGGCGCGTCCCCGTTGCGCGCGGCGGCGAGCCTCAGCACGGCGAAGGCGTACGAGTGCACCGTGCGGACGAGCGGTTCGCGAACCACCGCGCGGCTGCCCGCCTTGAGCAGCGCGGAGGTGATGGTGGCGCGGGCCTGCGCGCCGAGCCGCGCCGAACCCGTCAGCAGCAGAACGGATTCCGGATCGGTGCCGTCGGCGATGTGCGCGGCGGCGGTGTCGATCAGCGCGCGGGTTTTGCCGGTGCCCGGTCCGCCGAGCACCCGCACCACGCCGCGAATGCCGGGTTCGGTCAACGCCGTCGAGGCTGGACGGTCAACGGGCTGCGGTGCGGACATGTGGGCATGACACCACGGGGGTCCGACAAATCACCGAAGCCGGCTGCTGGCAGCATCTACGGCGTGAGCCAAGTCCTCAATGTGCATCGCTACGGCCCTGACCAGCCGGCGCAGATCCTGGCCGTGCACGGTCTGACCGGGCACGGCATGCGATGGAAGACACTGGCGACGCACCACCTGCCCGACTACACGATCGTCGCGCCCGACCTCCTCGGCCACGGCCGGTCGTCATGGGAGGCGCCGTGGACATTGGACGCCAACGTCGCCGCGCTCGCCGATCTGCTGGCCAGGGAAGCCACCCGACCCGTCGTGGTGGTCGGGCATTCGTTCGGCGGTGCGGTGGCGCTGAATCTCGCTGTCGCGCGACCGGATCTGGTCGCGTCGCTGGTGCTGCTCGATCCGGCCGTCGGCCTCGACGGCGCCTGGATGTCGAACATCGCCGACGACATGATGGCCTCGCCGTTCTACCTCGACCGCGACGAGGCACGCAACGAGAAAGCCTCGGGCTCGTGGGCCGACGTGGACGCGAGCGAACTGGACGCCGAACTCGACGAGCACCTCGTCGAGTTGCCGGACGGTCGGCTGGGCTGGCGGATCAGCATCCCGGCGATGATGTCGTACTGGAGCGAGCTGGCCCGCGAATTCGTGGTGCCGCACAAGGGGATACGAACGACGCTGGTCCGTGCCACCCGCACCGACCCGCCATACGTGACCGCCCCGTTGATCTCCACGCTCGAAGAGAAACTCGGGCCTCGGTTCACGCTTGTCGACTTCGACTGCGATCACATGGTGGCCCAGGCGCGGCCCGAAGAGACGGCCGCGCTGATCCGAGACCGGCTCGCGCAGGCCTAGCCGTGGCCGCGATCACCGACGAGCAGGTCGAGGCGGTCCGCGCACTGGTCGCCTCTATTCCGCCCGGCCGGGTCTCGACCTACGGTGACATTGCTTCAGCGGCAGGGCTTTCCAGCCCGAGGATCGTCGGCTGGATCATGCGGACGGACTCGTCGGATTTGCCGTGGCACCGGGTGATCAGCGCATCGGGCAGGCCCGCCAGGCACCTGACCACCCGCCAGCTGGAACTGCTCCGCACCGAGGGAGTGCTCGCCGTCGACGGACGGGTTCGGTTGGCCGAGGTGCGCCACGAGTTCTGACTCAGAGAAGCAACCGCACCAGCGCGGCGGTGCGGGCCAGACCCGGGAACGCCGCGGCTGTCGACCGCGGATGCAACGCGTGGACGGCGAGCCTGAACATCAAGGCGCGCAACAACATCTGCGGCCACTCGGGCAGAGGCGCCCAGCGCTCGAGGAGGCCGTCGTCGGCGTCGCCCCACGCCAGCGCGTCGACGACCACCACCCCCGCCGCCCATGAACTCGGGCGCCAGTACGGTGTGATGTCGGTGATACCTGGTGCCGCCGTACCCGCGAAAAGCACTGTGCCGTAAAGGTCTCCGTGCACCAGCTGGTTCGGGCTCTTCGTCGGCCTGCGCAGTCCCGCGAGTTGGTTGATGAGCTCGATGGAGCGCTGCCCGTCGGCCGAGCCGGGCGACACGGGCGCGCCCGGCGACAGGGAGTGCAGCGGCCGTTCCTCCCAGGCCGCACGGTCGGCGGCGATGAAGACGTCGACGTCGGCCCACGGCGCGACCGGCGGCTGGGTCAGAAACCGTGGGCGCTCCAGTTTGGCGGTGGCCTCGTGCAGGCGCACCGCAGCAGAGACGACCTCGTCGTGGCGGGGTTCCGGGCTGCCCGCGACGAAGGTGTCCGCACGCCAGCCCGCGACGACGTAGCGCCCGTCGGTGGACCGCACCGGTCTCGCGAGTCGGACGCCGTCGACGAAGAGGGTCTCGCGGACCTTCGCCGACCACGCGGCGCGGGCGTGGTCGGCAACCATCGACAGCACGACCTCGCCGCACCGCCAGCCGCCCTCCCAGCCGGGGCCGAGCTGCACCGGACGCAGGCCACTGACGCCGAAGGCAGCCAGCACATGGTCTGGCGGCCGGTCATCAGTCACAGCGTCAGGCTACCGTCGCCGCAGGCCAGAAACGCTTCGCTGACCAGCTGTGTCGCCGCGGGAGGGCTAACTCAGTACATGACCATGTCGGGCTCGAGCTGCTTGCCCCACGCCACGATTCCGCCCTGCACGTGCAGCGCGTCGGAGAACCCGGCCTTCTTCACGATGGAAAGCACCTCGGCCGAGCGCACCCCGGTCTTGCAGTAGAACACCGGGGTGCGGTCCACCTGCAGTTTGGAGAGCGCCTCGCCCGACTCGAACTCGGGCTTGGGTATCAGCTCGGCGCCTTCGATGCGGTTGATGTCCCACTCGACGGGTTCGCGCACATCGATCAGCGCCACCGGCTTTCCGGAGTCGATCATCTCGCGCAGTTCGCGTGGGGTGATCGTCGAATCAGCGGCAGCTTCGGCCGCCTCATCCGACACCACGCCGCAGAACTCTTCGTAGTCGATCAGCTCGGTGATCTTCGGGGTGTCCGGATCCTTGCGGATCTTGATCGTGCGATAGGTCATGTCCAGCGCGTCGTACACCATCAGCCGGCCGAGCAGCGGCTCACCGATGCCGGTGATCAGCTTGATCGCCTCGGTGCCCATCACCGACGCGATCGACGCGCACAGGATGCCCAGCACCCCGCCCTCCGCGCAGGACGGCACCATGCCGGGCGGCGGCGGCTCCGGGTAGAGGTCGCGGTAGTTCAGGCCGAGCCCGTTGGGGGCGTCCTCCCAGAACACCGACACCTGCCCCTCGAACCGGTAGATCGAACCCCACACGTACGGCTTGCCCGCCAGTACCGCGGCGTCGTTGACCAGGTAGCGGGTGGCGAAGTTGTCGGTGCCATCCAGGATCAGGTCGTACTGCTCGAAAATCTCGACCGCGTTGTCGGGTTCCAGGCGGACCTCGTGCAGGCGCACCTCCACCAGCGGGTTGATCTCCCGGATGGAGTCGCGTGCGCTCTCGGCCTTGGACCGGCCGATGTCGGATTGGCCGTGGATGATCTGGCGCTGCAGGTTCGACTCGTCGACGACGTCGAACTCCACGATGCCGATGGTGCCGACACCCGCCGCGGCCAGGTACAGCAGCGTCGGCGAGCCCAGCCCGCCCGCGCCGATGACCAGCACCTTGGCGTTCTTCAGCCGCTTCTGCCCGTCCAGTCCGAGGTCGGGAATGATCAGATGGCGGCTGTAGCGCGCGACCTCTTCGCGCGTCAGCTCTGCCGCGGGCTCTACCAGCGGCGGCAACGGTGTAGACACCGGTACCCTCCTCGAATCGAAGTCGGGGTTGCTTCCATCACACAGTTCCCCAGATGCTCACCCAGATCAACGGCATTGACCGCCGAGACCTTCCCAGCCGCTACGGGATCGGATAGGGCCACGGATTGGCTTTGCAGGTCTTCCCGTCCGGCTTGACCCACTCCGGGTCGAAGCGGGAGTTGTCGTTGTCGCTCGTGGAGAACGTCTGCTGCATCATCACCGGCGCCAGCTGGTCGTTCACCCCGCACGGCTCGTGGTGCTGGTAGCCGATGGCATGGCCCACCTCGTGGTTGATCAGGTACTGCCGGTACGCGCCCACATCGCCCTGGAACGGCACCGCGCCGCGCACCCAGCGGGCCTCGTTGAGGAACACCCGCGGCTGGCCGTCGGGCGTGAAGGACGGGTTGTAGCAGGACGTCTCGATGGGAATCTCGTAACCGCAGCCTTCCCGCAGCGTCATCGGAGTGCTGAGCGACACCCGGAAGTCCGGCTGGCCGCCGTCGATGCGGGTGAACGCGAACTGGGGGTTGTGCGTCCAGCTCTTGGGGTTGGCCAGGGTCTGGCTGACCATCTTGGCGAAGTTGTCGTCGCCGCCGAACGAGGCGGTGTCGATGCCGTCCTCGATCTCGACGGTGTAGGTGAATGTCTTGGTGGTGCCCTGCCCGACCTTCGGGTCGCTGCCCGGCACGATGTGCCAAGTCTTCGCTCCCGCCTCGGTGTACGGGCCGCCGTCGGGCAGAATGCCGGTCGGCAGGTTGGCGTCGAACTGGGTCAGCCCCTTGGGGGGTGCGCCGACGATCGACGTGCTGGCCACCCCGATGGTCGGCGGGCCCTGCGCCGGGCCCGGCTCGTCGGCGGACGTGGACACGCTGTTTCCGGTGACGGTGGAGTAGACGACCCACACCGTGAGTGCGACAAGCGCGGGCAGCGCGTAGGCGCGCCATCCGTAGGTCGACAGGAAGCGGCCCAACCACGTCTGTTTGCGCCACCGGCGCCGGTCCTCCCGGTTGGACCGCGGCCGCCCGGAATCCGCGGTGAGGGGATCCCGCTGTGCGCGCAGCGGCTCGCGCCACTCGTCGCGCAGCACGGGAACCCGCGCTCTGCTTGCTTCCGGGTCGCGACGCTCCCCCCCTGCGCCTCGCATGCGGCGCCCCGGGTCGTAGGTCACCGAAACAGGATGGCACAGACCGTCAGGCTTGCACTTCTGGCGCGCCACCTGCATCGGGAGCCCTTCCTCACGCGCACGCCCATAAACGGGTAGTACTGTCGATGCGAACGAATCCAGATATGAGGACGTGATGAGCGAACTCGCCAACGCCACCGAACCGCGGGGCCGCGGTACCGGGGGCAACCGGCGCGGCAGTCGACTTCCCCGCGACGAGCGCCGCGGGCAGTTACTCATTGCTGCCAGCGAGGTTTTCGTCGACCGCGGCTACCACGCCGCCGGGATGGACGAGATAGCCGATCGCGCGGGCGTCAGCAAACCTGTTCTGTACCAACACTTCTCGTCGAAGCTGGAGCTATACCTGGCAGTGCTGGCCCGGCACGTCGACAATCTGGTCTCCGGTGTGCGCCAGGCGCTGCGCACCACTACCGACAACCGCCAGCGGCTCCGTTCCGCCGTGCAGGCGTTCTTCGACTTCATCGAGCATGACGGCCAGGGCTACCGGCTGATCTTCGAGAACGACTACGTCACCGAGCCACAGGTGGCAACGCAGGTGAAGGTCGCCACCGAGTCCTGCACCGACGCGGTGTTCGACCTGATCAGCCGCGACTCCGGGCTGGAAGCCCACCGCGCCAGGATGATCGCGGTGGGACTGGTGGCCGTGAGCGTCGACTCCGCGCGGTACTGGCTGAACAACGACCGGCCGATCTCCAAGGATGCCGCTGTGGAGGGCACCGTCCAATTCGCCTGGGGCGGACTGTCACACGTGCCGCTCACCCGTTCTTGATCGCCTCCGCGCCGACTACACCGACGCCGAAGCCCACTCGCCGAATGTCGGCGGCGCCGATCTCGACATAGGCGATCTTGGCCGTCTGCACCAGGAATCGACGGCCCTTCTCGTCGGTCAACCCCAGCACGCCCGAATCCTTCGACAGTGCTTCGGTGATCGCCTTCTCCACTTCGGTGGGAGTCTGCGCGCTGTTGAAGCTGAGCTCGCGCGGACTGTCCGTGACACCGATCTTGACCTCCACGCTGGACCCTTTCCGTTCGTGTGCATTCACCCGAAAGGCTAGCGAACTGAGTCCGGACCGTTACCGACACGCCAGATTGATGACCTCAACTGTCACTTCTGCACCGATAGCATCAGGGCCTGAATCACTCGAACTGACTGGGATTACGAGTATGAACAGGCCTTCTTCGCCCTGGCGGACCGGAACGATCACAGACCGCTTCGACGACCCCGACGCAGACGACGATTACGGCGACGTCGAGGACTACGACGCATACGCCGACTACGAGGGCGATGACGACGGCGACCTCGACGCGTACGCGGACTTCGGCCACGACGACGACCGGCGCTGGCTGTGGGTGGCCGGGGTCGCTGGCATCGTGCTGCTCATCGCGGTGGCGGGCACCCTGATGATCCTGTCCGGCGGAGACAGTGGCACGACGTCGGCGACGGTCTCCCCCGAGACCAGCCGGGCGGCGCCCTATCCCAGCGCCACACCGTCGCCGAGGGCCAGCAGGTCACCTTCGGCTACCGCGCTGCCGCCGGAGACGATCACGAGCGTGTCGCCGACGGCCACCGCGGCGCCGAGCACGGCACCGACCGAAGCCGCGCCGCCGGCCGCGGGCGATCCGCGCACGGTGACCTACACGGTGACCGGCAACCGCCAGCTGTTCGACCTGGTCACCATCGTCTACACCGACCAGCAGGGCGCACTGCAGACCGACGTCAACGTCGCGCTGCCGTGGTCGAAGCAGGTGGTGCTGGATCCGGGGGTCGATCTCAGCTCGGTCACCGCGACGAGCCTGGGCGGTCAGCTCAACTGCGCGATCACCGACGGCGCCGGCGCCACACTGGCGGCGCAGAACAACAACACGATGATCGCGAACTGCACCCGCTGAGTGGGGTCAGGCCAGGCCCAGTTCCTGCACGCGGCGGGTGTGCGTGCGCTGCAGCCGGTCGAAGAACTCGGTCAACTGGCCCAACCCGTCGGTGCCCGTGACGACAAGGTCGACGAGCTCGTCGTGGTCGGCGAGCACGTACTGCGCCTGTGTGATGGCCTCGCCGAGCAGCCGCCGCGACCACAGCGCCAGCCGGTGCCGCTGCTTCTGACTCGTGGTCACCGCCGCGCGGACCTCGGCGACGACGAACTGCGAGTGACCCGTTTCGGCCAGCACCGACCGCACCACATCGGCGATGTCGTCGGGCAGCACGTCGGCGATTTCCAGATAGAAGTCCGCGGCCAGCGCGTCGCCGATGTAGGTCTTGACCAGAGCCTCGAGCCACGTGCTCGGGGTGGTGAGGCGGTGGTAGTTCTCCAGTGCTGACGCGTATCTCGTCATCGCCGGGACCACATCGATGCCCCGCTTGTCCAGCGCGTCGCGCAGCAACTCGTAGTGGTTCATCTCGGCCGCCGCCATGCTGGCCATGTTGATCCGGCCCAGCAGGTTGGGCGCCATCCGCGCCTCTTCGGTGAGCCGGTAGAACGCGGCCACCTCTCCGTAGGCAAGCACCGCGAACAGCTCGTTGACGCCGGGATGGTCGGCCGACACGCCTGACGTCACCGAGGTGGCGGTGTGCTCCGAAGATGCCGCAGGCTGCGTCGAACTCATGGCCCAACTGTAGACGGCGGCGGACGCGCCGACCGGTCGGCAAACCCTACCGGTATCATGGGAGTAGGCGGTGGCCGCACACAGCGAGTCGCTACCTAAGAAATGTGCGTGCACGAAGCCGGCCCGCCTACCTCAGCGCAGGGCCCAGCGAAGATTTGTAGTGATACTCGTGCGCGCGTGGACGCAACGAGGAATGACTACGAAAGGCTTCGTCTACTTAGCATGACTGCACTCAACCCAACATTTGCCAAACTCGGAGTTCGCGACGAAATAGTCCGCGCACTGTCCGAAAAGGGCATTGAACACACATTTGCCATTCAAGAACTGACCTTGCCGCTGGCACTGGCGGGCGACGACCTCATCGGTCAGGCCCGCACCGGCATGGGCAAGACGTTCGCGTTCGGTGTGCCTCTGCTTCAAGAGGTGACCGGCGACCCCGAGCGCCCGCTGACCGGTACCCCGCGCGCCCTCGTGGTCGTGCCCACCCGCGAACTGTGCCTGCAGGTCTCGAGCGACCTCTCCGATGCCGCGAAGTACCTCACCGCGGGCGACCGGAAGCTCTCTGTGGTGTCCATCTACGGCGGGCGCGCCTACGAGCCGCAGATCGACGCGCTGCGCGCCGGAGCCGATGTCGTGGTCGGCACGCCCGGCCGGCTGCTCGACCTGGCCCAGCAAGGCCACCTGCGGCTCGGCGGGATCGCCGTCCTGGTGCTCGACGAGGCCGACGAGATGCTCGACCTCGGCTTCCTTCCCGACATCGAGCGCATACTGCGCCAGATCCCCGACGACGCGGCAGTCGATGCTGTTCTCGGCGACCATGCCGGACCCCATCATCACGCTGGCCCGCAGCTTCATGAACCAGCCGACGCACATCCGTGCCGAGTCGCCGCAGTCCTCGGCCGTGCACACCACCACCGACCAGTTCGCCTATCGCGCCCATGCGCTGGACAAGGTCGAACTCGTCACCCGGCTGCTGCAGGCCCGCGGCCGCGGCGCGACGATGATCTTCACCCGCACCAAGCGCACCGCGCAGAAGGTGTCCGACGAGCTCGGCGAGCGCGGCTTCAAGGTCGGCGCGGTGCACGGCGACCTGAATCAGAGCGCCCGCGAGAAGGCCCTCAAGGCGTTCCGCACCGGCGAGATCGACGTGCTGGTGGCCACCGATGTGGCCGCCCGCGGCATCGACATCGACGACGTCACCCACGTCATCAACTATCAGATTCCCGAGGATGAGCAGGCCTACGTGCACCGCATCGGCCGCACCGGCCGGGCAGGCAAGACCGGCGTCGCGATCACCCTCGTCGACTGGGACGAACTCACGCGCTGGGAGATGATCAATAAGGCGCTGGGGCTCGGGCACCCGGATCCCGCCGAAACGTATTCCAGCTCACCGCATCTGTACGAAGAGCTGGACATCCCGACCGACGCGACTGGCGCCGTCGGCCCGGCCAGGGCCGCGAAGACCGCGAAGCGTCCGCCCCGCGATGCCGCCGAGGCCCCCGCCCGCGACCGCACCAAGTCGCGTCGCCGCACCCGTGGTGGCAAGCCGGTCAGCGGCCACCCCGAGGGTGAGAAGGCCCCCGCGGCCAGCGAGAACGGCGACACCCCCGCTGCCGGCACCGACGGCTCGACGCGCAAACGCCGCCGCCGTCGCCCCCGTAAGGCGGCCACAGCGAGCACCAACTAGCGAGGTCCCGCCAGCCGATGGTCAAACCCGAGCGTCGTACCCGGGCCGACCTGGTGGCCGCCGCGGCGATCGCCGTGGTGGTCGCCGTCGTCGCCGCGTTGATCTGGTGGACCAGCGACGCGCGGGCCACGATCAGCAGGCCCGCCGTGTCGCCGGTGAAAACCCAGGCGCCCGCCAAGACCATTCCGCAGTCGCTGCGCGAGCTGTGGACGGCGCCCAGCCCGAAGACGACCATGCCCGTCATCGCAGGCGGCACCGTGGTGACCGGCAACGGTCACGACGTCGACGGCCGCGATCCCGCGACCGGCGCGGTGCTCTGGAGCTATTCGCGCGACCTCGACCTGTGCGGGGTGACCTCGGTGTACCACTACGCGGTCGCGGTCTATCCCGACAGCCGCGGGTGCGGCCAGGTCAGCACCATCGACGGGCAGACCGGGATGCGCGGACCGAGCCGCACCGCCTACGCCGACCCCGAGGTCGCGTTGTCCTCGGACGGCACCACGGTGCTCTCCGCGGGCGACAGCCGGCTCGAGGAGTGGCGCTCCGACATGGTCCGAATGATCAGCTACGGCGCGCTCGACGCCCGGATCAAACCCGGCACCCCCGGCCCTGTGCTGTGCCGGCTGGTGTCCGCGGCGGCCAGCTCGGCCGCCGTCTCGGTGCTGGAGGCGTGCCCGGACCAGCCCGATCTGCGGCTCACGCTGTTGCGGCCCGCCAAGGAGGAAGACACCCCCGACCTCAAGTACGTGCCGCTGCCGGGCGTCAAGGAGGACTCCGAGGCCCGGGTGATCGCGGTCTCCGACACCACCACCGCCGTCTACGTGCCGACGCCGAGACCGTCGGTCATGATCATCGACGAGACCGGTGCCACGACCGCGAACCTGCCGCTGCCCAAGCCGGCGTCGCCGGAGGCCGCCGCGACACGTCCCGGCGACCTGATCACGTGGTGGACGGGTGATGCGGTGCTGGTGTTCTCCGCCAGCGGCATGCAGTTCCGCTACACCGTGCCGCCCGCAGACACCCACGTGCCGGTCGGTCCGGGGGCGATGATGGCGGGAAAGCTGATCATCCCGGTCAGCGACGGCGTCGGCGTGTACGACCCGGTGACGGGAGCCAATGAGCGCTATCTCCCGGTGAGCCGCCCGCCCGCGCAGTCGGCGGTGGTGCCCGGCGTCGCCGGCTCGACGCTGCTGGAGCAGCGCGGCGGCACAATCGTCGCGCTGGGTAGCTAGATCTCCGGCGCGAACGTCGCCAGCGGCTTGCCCGACTTCCAGTGCTTGAGCAGCGCTTCGGCCAGTTCGCGGTAGGCGTTGGCGCCCTTGTTCTTCCTGCCGGCCAGCACTGACGCACCCGACGCGGTGGCCTCCGCGAAACGCACGGTGCGCGGAATGGGTGGCGCGAGCACCGCCATGTCGTAGCGGTCGGCGACATCGAGCAGCACGTCGCGGCTGTGGGTGGTGCGCGAGTCGTACAGCGTGGGAAGCGCGCCGAGCAGTGTGAGGTCGGCGTTGGTGATCTGCTGCACGTCGTTGATGGTTCGCAGGAACTGGCCGACGCCGCGGTGCGCCAGCGTCTCGCACTGCAGCGGCACGATCACGTCGTCCGCGGCCGTCAGCCCGTTGAGGGTCAGCACACCCAGCGACGGCGGGCAGTCGATGATCACCACGTCGTAGTCACCGGCGATCTTGGCCAGCGCACGCTTCAGCGCATATTCGCGGCCCGCCCTCATCAGCAGCATCGCCTCGGCACCGGCCAGGTCGATGTTGGCGGGCAGCAGCGCCATGCCCTCCGACGTCGACACCACCGCCGTGGCCGGCTCGACATCGCCGAGCAGCACCTCGTGGATCGAAACCGCGAGCTTGTCGGGGTCCTGGCCGAGCGAGAACGTCAGACAGCCCTGCGGATCGAGGTCGACGAGCAACACCCGACGGCCCTTCTCCATCATCGCCGCGCCAAGCGACGCGACCGTCGTCGTCTTGGCTACCCCACCCTTTTGATTGGCGACCGCAAGTACTCGCGTCACACCGTTCATCCAAGCACGGCGACACGGGACGCCGCCGCCCGGCGTGGTGCACAATCGAGCACGTGACCGTCTCGCAGCACCGGCTTCTCCTGCTGCGTCATGGCGAGACCGAGTGGTCACGGAGCGGAAAACACACCAGCCGCACCGATCTTGACCTGACCGAGACCGGCAGGCAGCAGGCCAAAGTGACCGCGCAGGCGCTCGGCGACCTGGACCTGCACAACCCGGTGGTGATCAGCAGCCCTCGGCGGCGCGCCCTGGTCACCGCCGACCTGGCGGGCCTGACCGTCGACGAGGTCTCTCCTCTGCTGACGGAATGGGACTACGGCGACTACGAAGGCCTGACCACCCCGGAGATCCGCGAGACGGTGCCCGGCTGGCTGATCTGGACACACGGCGGCAAGGGCGGCGAAAGCGTCGAGGAGGTCAGCGAGCGTGCCGACCGTGCGGTCGCATTGGCGCTGCGCCACATGGAGTCGCGCGACGTGGTGTTCGTCGGCCACGGTCACTTCTCGCGCGCGGTGATCACCCGCTGGATCGAGCTGCCGTTGTCCGAGGGCATCAGGTTCGCGATGGCCGCGGCGTCGATCGCGGTGTGCGGCTTCGAGCACGGGGCCCGTCAGCTCAGCGCACTCGGGCTGACCGGCTACCCGCATCCCACCGTCTTCACGTGACCCGCGAGCCGACCTTCGTACTCGCCACCGGCGGCAGCGCCGTCGTCGCCGACGGTGTGCACACCGTGTACAAGTCGATAGCCGACGCGCGGGCCGCGCTCACATCACATGCTTCGCCGATCATCATGGGCGCGTTGCCATTTGACATGTCGAAGCCGGCCGCGTTGATTCGGCCGCAGGAAGTGAAGTTCCTCGAGGCGCTTCCGGCGTGGCCGTTGCGCCCACTGCCCACGGTGCGCATCGCGGAGACGCTGCCGGCGCCGGACGAACACCGCGCCCGCATCGAGGCCGCGCTGCAACGGCTGCGAGACCCGCACAGCGGGCTGCACAAGGTGGTGTTGGCCCGGGCGCTGCGGTTGGTCGCCGACGGCCCGCTCGATGCGCGCACCGTCGTAGACCGCCTCGTCGGCGCCGACCCGGGAGCCAACGCGTATCTGGTCGACCTGACGGCGGCGGGCGCCGCATACTCCGGGACCGTGCTGGTCGGTGCGAGCCCCGAGCTTCTGGTGGCGCGCCAGGGCGACCGGGTGGTCTGCGCGCCGTTCGCGGGTTCGGCGCCGCGACTGCCGCAGCCGGACGCCGACCGGGCCAGCGGTGAAGCGCTGGCCGAGTCCGCCAAGAACCGCCACGAGCACGAGCTGGTGGTCGATGCGATGCGCAAAGCCCTCGACCCGTTGTGCGTCGACCTGCAGATTCCGGTCACACCGCAGCTGAGCCGCACCGCCGCCGTGTGGCATCTGTCCACTCCGATCACCGGGCGGCTGCGGGAAACATCAACGACCGCTTTGGATCTCGCTATCGCGCTGCACCCGACGCCCGCCGTCGGAGGCGTGCCCGCCGCGGCGGCAGCCGAACTGATCGGTGAGCTCGAGGGTGACCGCGGCTTCTATGCGGGTGCGGTGGGCTGGTGCGACCAGCGAGGCGACGGACGCTGGGTGGTGTCCATCCGCGGCGCGCAGCTGTCGGCCGACCGCAGGTCCGCCGTCGCCCATGCCGGTGGCGGGATCGTCGCGGAGTCCGATCCCGACGACGAAGTCACGGAAACCACAACGAAATTCACCACGATACTGTCAGCCCTGGAGGCGCAACCATGAACATCCGGTCCGCCAAGCCAGGAGACGAGGTGGAGCTCACCGCGATGATCCACGAGCTCGCCGAGTTCGAACGGGCCGGCCACGATTGCACGGTCACCGAAAGTCAGCTGCGCGCAGCGCTTTTCGGTGACACTCCGACGGCGCAGGCGCACATCGCCGAGGTGGACGGAGAAGCCGCGGCCGGCGCGCTGTGGTTTCGCAACTTCTCGACGTGGGACGGCGTGGCGGGTATCTACCTCGAGGACCTGTTCGTGCGTCCGAAGTTTCGCCGCCGCGGGTTGGCCCGGGCGATGCTCGCCACGCTGGCACGCGAATGCGTCGACAACGGCTACACGCGGCTGTCCTGGGCGGTGCTGGACTGGAACGTCGACGCGATCGCCCTCTACGACGCCGTCGGCGGACACCAGCAGAGTGAGTGGATCACCTATCGGGTGTCGGGCCCGGAGTTGTCGGCGCTGGCCGACGAGTCCTGAGCGCCTAGCCACCGCACCGCCGACGGGCTGAACAGCAGCACCAGCGCGACGAGCGCGACGATGCCGACGGGTATGCCGTACACCCACTGGTGTGAGCCGACCGCGATGTACCAGGACACCGGCAACAACAGGAGTTGCGCGAACACCGCGACCCCGCGGCCCCAGCGGCGGCCGGTCCACAGCGCCCAGCCCGCGGCCAGCACGGCGCCGCCGATGATCGCGAACCAGGCCGCGGTGCCGAAGTTGTTCAGGCCGGGCTCCGCGGACCCGGCGAGGCCGCGCACCACATAAACCACCGCGGCCACCACGCCTGCCGCTCCCTCGAGCGCCACCAGCACGGCGGCCTGCCGGACGGTCGCAGGCGCATGCACCGTCACGACACGCTCTCCCGCGCCAGATACCGCACCGCGGCCACGTAGCCCTCGGCACCCGCACCCGCCACGACCATTTCGGCGACCGCGGACACGTACGAATGATGGCGGAACGGCTCCCTGCGATGGATGTTCGTCAGGTGCACCTCGGCGACGGGCAGGTTGACAGCGGAGAGCGCGTCGGCGATCGCGATCGAGGTGTGGGTGAACGCCGCGGGGTTGATGACCACGCCGCAGCAGTCCAGCCGGGCGGCGTGGATCTCGTCGATCAACACACCTTCGTGGTTGCTCTGCACCGCGCGCAGATCGAGCCCGTACTCGGCGGCCGTCGCGGTGGCCAGCTTCTCGATCTCGGCGAGCGTTACGGTGCCGTACTTCTCGGGTTCGCGACTGCCCAGCAGATTCAAGTTGGGCCCGTTGACGAGGAGCAGCCGTCGCCGATCTGTCACGTCCGTACGGTACCGACACGCGCGCGGCGCTGGGCAGCCAGTCGTACCGGAGCGTTGTCGGCGCCGTAGCCGTCGTAGCGGCCGCGCCGCTGCACGAACTCGAAGAACACGGTGCCGACGGTGCGCGTGTAGAAGTGCACGAACTCGCCACCGGAGTCCCTGTCGTAGAGCAGGTCCAGTTCGCGCAACTGGGCCACCGTTGCCTGCGCGAGGCCGAACCGCCCTGCCAGGTAGTCGTAGTAGTTGTCCGGCACCGACAGCAACGCCGCCCCCGAGGCCCGCGCTGCGCGCGCCAGCCCGACCACGTCGGAACACACGAATGCCACGTGCTGGGGCATGCCCGCCTCGCCGAGAACGTGCGGCGCGACGTTCAGCAGCAGCCGCACCCCGTCGTCGGCGGTGCGCATGGACTGGCTTCGCACCAGGCCGCTGGGCCCCGGCACCTCGGTCGGCGTGTCCGCCGACAGGCCGAACACACTGGTGAGGAACAGCACCGCGTCGTCGAAGGTCTGCCACGGCTGCGACAGGTTGACGTGGTCGATGGCGCGCACCGACGTCGACGCGGCCTCCAGGCCGTTCTCGAACTCGTCCACCCACGCGCAGTCGGTGGCCCAGAACATCTCGGTGCCGTCGGGAGCGACGGCCGCGCCAAGGGCTTGTTCGGTGGCATACGTTCGGCGATAGGCGCCCGGGGCCATCAGCTCGGCCGCGCGCCGGGACGTGACGACGGCGTCGGGCACCTGCAGTCCGATGGCTGCCACGTGCGGGACCTGATCGCGCGCCTGCTGTTCGTTGAGCACGACGCGCGCGTCGCCTGCCGTCCACAGTGACACCGGCTTGGTGCGGTGCCGCCCGGCCGCGGTGAACCCGAGCTGCTGCAGCAGCACCTCGACCTCACTGGTGTCCTCCGCCTTGAGCTCCACGAAGTCGAAGCCGGTCGGCGGCTTTGCCTCGGTGAGGGTGGCGAGGTCGCGCCGCCAACCCTCGGGGTGCAGGGCGGCGGTCCTGTCCTGCAGCCAGAGCAGCGACCGCAGCGCGTGTACCGCGGTGCGGTCGGGGTCGGTCTGCCGGAAGGTGTCGTTGAAGACCTCCAACGACAATGGGCCGTCATAGCCGGTGGCCAGGACGTGGGAGACGAAGGTCGGCAGGTCGAAGTCGCCCTCGCCGGGGAAGAGCCGATGGTGGCGGCTCCACGACAGCACGTCCATGCTCAAGGCTGGCGCGTCCGCCAGCTGCAGGAAGAAGATCTTGTCGGCCGGAATGTCCTCGATCGCCGCCGGGTCGTGGCCGCGGGACAACACGTGGAAGCTGTCCAGGCACACGCCGACGTTCGGGTGGCCGGCTCGCTCGACGATGCGCCAGGCGCGGCGGTAGTCGTCGACGAACCGGCCCCAGGCCAGGGCTTCGAACGCCACCTTGATGTCGTACTGCCGGGCGAGGTCGCCCAGCCGACGCAGCTGGTCCGCCGATACCTCGTCGGAGTCCACACTGGCGGTCGCGACATTGCTGCAGACCAGCACGACGCCGATGCCGAGCCGTTGTGCCGTCGCGAAGGTGGCCCCGGCGCGGCGCAGGTTGTCGGCGAAGGTGTCCTCGTCCACGCCCTCGATATCGCGCAGCGGTTGGTACAGGTCCAAGGACAGGCCGAGCCGCCGGCTGAGCGCACGGATCTCTTCGGGGCTGTGGTCGTTGGCGATGAGATCGGGCTCGAAGAGCTCTACCCCGTCGAAGCCGGCCGCCGCGCAGGCGTGCAGCTTCTCGGTGAGCGACCCGCTCAGCGATACCGTCGCGATGGACGTCTTCATGGGCTCAACCTCCAGGACCTAATGTACGGAATAGTTAGTTACATCACAAGCGACGCCCAAACTCACTTTTCGCAGGAAAAGTTCGAGTAGACGGGTGCAAAACGTCGATCTCGGCGCGAATGGATAGGCTGCGGGTTGTGACCGCCGAGCCGCGCCCCGAACCGTTGCGCGACGCCGAGCGCACGCGCGCCGACCTGATCAAGGTGGCCACCGCGGTGTTCGCCGAGCAGGGTTACTCGGGCGCGCGCGTCGACGAGATCGCCGAGAAGACCCGCACCACCAAGCGGATGATCTACTACTACTTCGGCGGCAAGGAGCAGTTGTATTTGGCCGTGCTGGAGAACGCGTACCGCGGGATCCGCGAAGCCGAACAGCGCCTGCAGGTCGACCACGTCGACCCTGTCGACGCCATCAGGGCGCTGGCCGAGATGACCTTCGACCACCACATCGCCCATCAGGACTTCATCCGGCTGGTCGCCATCGAGAACATCCACCGCGGCGAGTTCATCGGCCGCCTGGATTCGCTGCGCGTCCTCTCGCAGCCAGCCACGTCGCTGCTGGACCAGATCCTCACCCAGGGCCGTGAGCAGGGTGCCTTCCGCCACGACGTCGACGCCCTCGACGTGCACATCCTGATCAGCTCGTACTGCGTGTTCCAGGTGGCCAACCGCTATACGTTCGGATACCTGTTCAACGTCGACTTCACCGAGCAGCAGACCCACGCCCACCTGCGCCGGATGCTCGGCGACGTGGTCGTCGGCTGGCTGACCTCCGCCAAGTAGAGCGACCCGGATCACATTCACCCCTTGACGCGACCCGCGCCACTATGGTCTGCTTTACGTACGTACTAGTTCGTACATTACGGAGAAGTTCATGGCCCGCGGCCCTTACCTCGTCGGTCTCGTCGGCACCGGCGTCGGCCCCTCCCTCACCCCGTCGCTGCACATGGCCGAGGCGAGCGCGCAGGGCCTGGACTACCTGTACCGGACCATCGACCTCAACGAGCTCGGCATCGCGCCGACGCGGATCGGCGAGGTGCTCGAATGGGCCCGCGCACTCGGCTACAACGCGCTGAACATCACCCACCCCTGCAAGCGCCTAGTCATCGAGCACCTCGATGAAATCGACGACGTCGCCGCCGAACTGGGTGCGGTGAACACCGTCGTCTTCGACGGCGCGCGCGCCGTCGGATACAACACCGACACAACGGGTTTCGCACTCGGGTTCCGTGAAGGCCTGCCCGGCGCCGCCACCGACAATGTGGTGCTGATCGGCGCTGGCGGCGCCGGCGCAGCCGTCGGCGACGCGCTGCTGCGCCTCGGCACCGACCACCTCACCATCGTCGACGTCGACGCCGAACGCGCCACCGCGCTCGCCCGCGAACTGTCCACCCGCAGACCCGAGGCGCGCGTCGATGCCTCGTCGCCCGACAAACTGGCGGTCCTGCTGCCCGCAAGCGACGGCGTTGTGCACTGCACCCCCACCGGCATGGCCGACCACCCGGGCATGCCGTTCTCCGCCGAGCTGCTGGCGCCCGGCCTGTGGGTGGCCGACATCGTCTACCGGCCGCTGGACACCGCGCTGCTGCGCGCGGCGCTGGCGACCGGATGCCGTGTCTGCGACGGCGGCCACATGGCCGTGCACCAGGCCGCCGAGGCGTTCGCGTTGATCACCGGCATCACCCCCGACGCCGAGCGCATGTCCCGACACTTCCGCCGCCTCGTCGGCTGAGCAACCACCACCGAAAGAAGAAACAGGAGAATCATGAGCGGCATCGCAACCACCAAATCCGATGGCACAGCGGGTGATTCGCGCGAGCGGACGCCGCGCCGGGCCGCACTGGCCAGCTTCATGGGCAGCGCCGTCGAGTACTACGACTTCTTCCTATTCGGCTCCGCGGCGGCGTTGATATTCCCGAAAGTGTTCTTCGCGTCGGATAACGCGGCGGCTGGGACGCTGTCGTTCTTGACGTTCGGTGTCGCGTACATCGCGCGGCCGATCGGCGCCATCATCCTCGGGCATTTCGGCGACCGCCTCGGCAGGCGAAACGTGCTGATGTTCACCCTCGTGCTGATGGGCGTGTCGACATTCGCGATCGGCTGCCTGCCCACGTATGCCGCCGTCGGCGGGCTCGCACCTGCGCTACTGGTGCTCTGCCGGCTCTTACAGGGTTTCTCCGCGGCAGGTGAGCAAGCGGGTGCCAGTTCGCTCACCCTCGAGCACTCCCCCGACCATCAGCGCTCCTACTACACCTCATGGACCCTGACCGGCACCCAGGGCGGTCTCATCCTCGCCTCGCTTGTGCTGATCCCGTTCGTGTCGCTGCCCGACGAGGCCGAGCTGTCATGGGGTTGGCGAGTTCCGTTCTGGCTCAGCGCAATCGTCGTCGTGGTGGCCTACTTCATTCGACGGCGGCTGCACGAGACACCGCAGTTCACCGACGCCAAGGAAGCAGGCACGATCGCCAAGTGGCCGCTGTTGCCGCTGCTGCGCTACCACTGGGTCGACGTGCTGCGGGTGATCGTCTGCGCGTCCATCGCCGCGGTGTCGACGGTGTTCGCCAACCTCGCGCTCGCCTACGGCAAGAAGGTCGGCCTCGAGGCCGACATGACGCTCTGGTTGGTGGCGGTGGCCAACGCCGTGGCGCTGTTCACCCAACCGCTGTTCGGCAAGCTCGCCGACCGGATCGGGCGCAAGCCCGTGTTCATCTACGGTGCGCTGTCCTCTGCGGCCCTGATGCCCTTCTACATGCTGTCGATGAGCGGCGGCAACACCGTGCTGATCTTCGCGCTGGCGATCGCCACGTTCTCGTTCGGGTACGCCGCCGCCAACGCGGTCTGGCCGTCGTTCTACGGCGAGATGTTCAGCACCCAGGTGCGGTTCTCCGGCCTGGCGCTGGGCACCCAGATCGGCTTCGTGCTGGCCGGTTTCGCGCCGGCAATCGTCAGCGCACTCGGCGGTGTCCGCGAGGGTGGCTGGGTCGTCATCAGCATCTTCACCGCGGTCGTCTGCGTCATCGCCGCGCTGGCCGCCATGACCGCACGGGAGACGAAGGACGTCCCCACCGCGCTGCTCGGCGGCGACAAGATGCCCGACTCGGCGAAGGTTCTGGTCAACGGCTGAAGGCGTAGCCGCGCACCCCGATAGGCTCTTGGCTCGTGCGCGCAGTGCTGATCGTCAACCCCAACGCGACGTCGACCACGGCGGCCACTCGCGACCTGCTCGCACACGCGCTGGAGAGCCGGGTCAAGCTCACCGTCGCACACACCGACCACCGCGGCCACGCCATCGAGATCGCCCGGGACGCGGCCCGCGACGGCATCGATCTGCTGATCGTGCACGGCGGCGACGGGACGGTGAACGAGGTGGTCAACGGCATCCTGGGGGGCTGCGGCGGGGTCCCGCACTCCGATGCCCCCGCCGTCGGGGTGGTGCCGGGCGGGTCGGCCAACGTGTTCGCCCGAGCGCTTGGTATCAGCCCAGACCCCATCGACGCGACCAACCTGCTCATCGACCTGCTCGGCGAGCACCGTAGGACCAGGTCATGGCGGCGCATCGGGCTGGTGGACTGCGGAGAACGCTGGGCGGTGTTCACCGCCGGGATGGGCGTCGACGGCGAGGTCGTGGCGGCCGTCGAGGCGCAGCGCGACAAGGGCCGCAAGGTCACGTCGGGACGGTATATCCGCGTCGCGGTACGAGAAATGCTGACCACCGCCCGCAATGAACCGTCGTTGACGTTGCACCTGCCCGGTCGCGACGAGATCCCCGGCGTGCACTTCGCCTTCGTGTCGAACTCCAGCCCCTGGACCTACGCCAACACCCGGCCGGTGTGGACCAACCCCACCACCACCTTCGAGACCGGGCTCGGGGTGTTCGCCACGACCAGCATGAATGTCTGGGCGAACCTGCGGCTGGTCCGGCAGATGCTGTCGAAAAAGCCCAAGATCCGGGCAAAGCACCTGATCCGCGACGACGACCTGCCGTGGGTGCGGGTGACCAGTGCCACACCGGTGGCATGCCAGATCGACGGTGACTTTCACGGACGGCGCGACGACGTCACGTTCCGCGCGGTACCCGAAGCCCTTGGCGTGGTCGCGCCGCCGCCGGAAAAGCCCTGACCTGCGTAAACGGCCGTCGCCGTGCGCATTTAAGGCGCGGATCGGTCGAGTGTAGTACAAACGAATGAGGGTTCGGCCAACGACCCTCGTTAGTGAGATTACCCACTTGTTAACTCGCGAGTATTGACATCTGTTCAGCCTGTGAAAGCATCGGATACAAGCAACAGTGCAGAAACATTCTGTATGCACGCGTTAACAGCCGAAGAAAAGCTCGTGCGCCCCGCTGCGCACTTTAGTGAGGAGAGTTAGACACATGGATTGGCGCCACAAGGCGGTCTGTCGCGACGAGGATCCGGAACTGTTCTTCCCGGTGGGAAACAGTGGGCCGGCCCTTGCCCAGATCGCTGACGCGAAGCTCGTCTGCAATCGCTGCCCGGTCACGACTGAGTGCCTCACCTGGGCGTTGGACTCGGGTCAGGACGCCGGCGTGTGGGGCGGAATGAGCGAGGACGAGCGCCGCGCGCTGAAGCGTCGCAACGCCAGGACGAAGGCCCGCAGCGGCGTCTAGCCTCACCACGACCTAACGGATACGGCCCCGACAGAAATGTCGGGGCCGTAACTGTGTGCTATTGCAAATTGTCCGTATTGCGCAACCAATAGCCAATTCGAACAAAATTGTCGCCAGCGACTACTGCGCCAGCCGCGCACGCCTGCCGATCGGCACCCGCAGCACCACGTCGGTGCCCCCTGCGGGCGAGCCGTGCATGCCCAGCGAGCCGTCGAGTTCCGCGGACACCAGCGTCCGCACGATCTGCAGACCCAACCGGTCGGCCTTCTCGAGACTGAACCCGTCCGGCAGCCCGCGGCCGTCGTCGTGAACGACGACGTCCAGCCAGCGCGCTGAGCGCTCCGCGCGGATAGTCACGCAGCCGACCTGGGTGCCGCCATCGAAGGCGTGCTCGATCGCGTTCTGCACCAGTTCGGTGATCACCATGATCAGGGCCGTGGCGCGGTCGGCGTCCAGCACACCAAGGTCGCCGGTCCGGGTGATCCGGATCGGAGTGTCCACGGTGGCAACGTCATTCATCATCGGCAGGATCCGATCCACCACCTCGTCGAGGTTGACCTCCTCGTCCACCGACATCGACAGCGCGTCGTGCACCAGTGCGATCGACGACACCCGCCGTACGGATTCGATCAGCGCCTCACGGCCCTCGGCGTTGTTGGTGCGCCTCGCCTGCAGCCGCAGCAGCGCTGCGACGGTCTGCAGGTTGTTCTTCACCCTGTGGTGGATCTCGCGGATGGTGGCGTCCTTGGACAGCAGCGCGCGGTCGCGGCGCTTGATCTCGGTGACATCGCGGATCAGGACGGCCGCCCCCGCCGCGCTGCCGTGCACCACCAACGGCATCGTGCGCAGCAGAACCGCCGCGCCGCCCGCGTCGACCTCCATCCGCATGCTGGAACCGCCGACCAGCGAGTCCCGCACGTGGTCGGCGAGCTCCTGCGCCTCGAACGGGTCGGATATCAATGGCCTGGTCACCGCGACGAGGTTCTGCCCCTCCAGCTCGGCGGTCAGGCCCATGCGGTGGTACGCGGACAGCGCGTTCGGGCTGGCGAACACCACGATTCCGGACACGTCGAGCCGGATGAATCCGTCACCGACGCGGGGGCTGGATCGCGAGATCGACAGGTCGTCGATGTTGGGGAAGGTGCCCTCGGAGAGCATGTGCAGCATGTCCCCGGCACAGTCGAGGTAGGCGCGTTCCAGCGGGCTGGCCTTGCGTGCGGCGAATGCGGTCTGGTGGGTGAGCACGGCCACCATTTGGTTGTCGTAGCGGACCGGCACCGCCTCTACCGAGATATTGCCGTCCCCTGACGAATCCGCTTGTCCCTCTTGGCTTTCCCGGCCGATCGCGCCGGATTTGAAGGCCGAGGTGACCAACGGCATCTCGTCGGCGCCCGAGACGGTGCCGACGGCGTCGGCCAGCAGCACCGTCGGCGCCGTGTTGGGCCTGCACTGCGCCACGCACACGAGGGCGCCGTCGTCGCGGCGCACCCACATCAGGTAGTCGGCGAACGAGAGGTCGGCCAGCAGCTGCCACTCACCGACCACGGCGTGCAGGTGATCAACGGCGTTGCCGGGCAGCATGGTGTGCTCGGCGAGCAGGTCACCGAGGGTGGACATCGGGTGCTACGTCTCCCGGCTAGCTGATCACCGCGATGAGGTCGCCGGCCTGGATGACGTCACCAACGGACACACTCACCTTGCTCACCGTGCCCGCCACCTCGGCCAGCACGGGGATCTCCATCTTCATCGACTCCAGCAGCACCAGGGTGTCGCCCTCGCCGATTCGATCGCCCTCGCTCACCACGACCTCGAGCACACTGGCCACGATCTCGGCGCGAACATCCTCGGCCATCTTCACCCCATTCCGTTCGGCTGCCTGCCGCTCTATCGAACCACAACCTCATGGGGACAGAGGTGTCACCGGGCCATGAGACACTGGTTCTCACGCGCCCGCCGGATACGGGCGCAGACATCCCCAGACCAGACGGAGGTAGGACCATGGCCAAGCGTGGCCGCAAGAAGCGCGACCGTAAGCACTCGAAGGCCAATCACGGCAAACGGCCCAACGCCGGCTCGAAGTCAGTCCGCTAGCCGCGGAAAATCGTGGTGCGGCTGATCTCGATGCGTAGCCGCTGACGGAGCCCTTCGGGCGCCTTCTCACCGCTGCACTTCTTGGCGATCAGCTTCTTGACCCGCTCCTCGACGCCGTAATGGCGCAGGCAGGCCGGGCACTCCTCGAGGTGATGCTTGAGCTTGTCGCGGGTCTCGGCCGTGCATTCGCCGTCCAGCAGCGTCCACACCTCGGCGATCACCGCGGCGCACTCGGGGTGCTCCGGGTCTACGGGGCCAACTGGCGGGGTCCAGCGCTCGTCGTCGGTCATGACGACACCTCCTCGGGGGTGTCGAGCTGTCCCCGAATGAAACCACGGTCCTTGGCCACATCGGCCAATAGCTCGCGGAGTTGGCGCCTGCCGCGGTGCAATCGGGACATAACCGTGCCGATGGGTGTGTCCATGATCTCGGCGATCTCCTTGTACGGGAAGCCTTCGACGTCGGCGTAGTACACCGCCATCCGGAACTCTTCCGGCAGTGCCTGCAGGGCTTCCTTGATCTCGCTGTCGGGAAGCCCCTCGAGGGCCTCCACCTCAGCCGAACGTAGCCCCGTCGAGGAGTGCTCGGCGTTGGCCGCCAGCTGCCAGTCGGTGATCTCCTCGGTCGGATACTCCGCCGGCTGGCGTTGCTTCTTGCGATAGCTGTTGATGTAGGTGTTGGTCAGGATCCGGTACAGCCATGCCTTGAGGTTGGTGCCCTCGCGGAAGGAGCGGAACCCGGCATAGGCCTTCACCATGGTTTCCTGCAGCAAGTCTTCGGCGTCGGCCGGGTTGCGCGTCATCCGCAGCGCACCACCGTAGAGCTGGTCGAGCAGCGGAATCGCGTCGCGCTCGAACCGCGCGGTGAGCTCGGCGTCGGATTCCTCGGCTCTCACGGGCGCCGACGACTCTGGCGTCGTATCCGACGCCGTCCCGTCGATGTCGGTCATCCTGGGGAACACCGTCCCTTCCGTCGAGGCGCCGCCAATAAGGTCCAGTAAAACAACCGGACGCACAGGGCCGTCGATGGCCAGTGTTGGCACCTGGGGTACCCCCTTCCCTGATCCTAGAGGTTGGATGCGACATCGTTTCTTCGCTGGCCGGCTTCGGCCCACTGCCCCCAACAACAGCATCGAGTCCCCGGGTTGTTCCCTGGTTAGGCTGAGCCGGTGGCGCGTGCGGCTACCCCGGCGATCGCGGCTCTCTTGGCCGCCGATATTCCGCACGAGGTGCTGCGCTACCACCACGACCCGCAGAACGAGTCGTACGGCGAGGAGGCCGTCAACGAGCTCGCCGGGATCGACGGCGATACCCCAACAGCCCCCGAACAGGTCTTCAAGACGCTGGTCATCGCCCTTCCCACGGGCCTGGCGGTCGCGGTGCTGCCGGTGGCTGCCCAGCTCTCCCTGAAGGCCGCCGCGGCTGCGTTGGGCGTGCCGAAGGCCACCATGGCCGACCGGGCAGCGGCCGAACGCTCGACCGGCTACGTGATCGGCGGCATCTCGCCGTTCGGCCAGCGCAAGCCGCTGCCGACAGTCGTCGACGCCTCGGCGCTGCGGTGGGACCGCGTGCTGTGCAGCGCCGGCAAGCGCGGCTGGGACGTCGCGGTGCACCCGCAGGACCTCGTCCGGCTCACCAATGCGGTGACCGCCGATATCCGCGCGTCCTCCGCGTCCTAAGGTGACCCCATGTCCCTCACCGGCAAGACCATGTTCATCTCGGGCGCCAGCCGAGGCATCGGGCTGGCGATCGCCAAGCGGGCGGCCGCCGACGGCGCCAACATCGCGCTGATCGCCAAGACCGCCGAACCACACCCGAAGCTCGCAGGCACGGTCTACACCGCGGCAAAGGAGATCGAGGAGGCAGGCGGTCACGCGCTGCCGATCGTCGGCGACATTCGCGACGGCGACTCGGTGGCCGATGCGGTCGCCAAGACGGTCGAGCAGTTCGGCGGTATCGACATGTGCGTGAACAACGCGTCGGCGATCAACCTCGGCTCGATCACCGAGGTGCCTCTCAAGCGGTTCGACTTGATGAACGGCATCCAGGTGCGCGGCACCTACGCGGTGTCGCAGGCCTGTATCCCGCACATGGTGGGCCGGGAGAACCCGCACATCCTGACGCTGTCGCCGCCGCTTCGGCTGGAGCCGGAGTGGCTCAAGCCCACCGCGTACATGATGGCTAAGTACGGAATGTCGTTGTGCGCCTTGGGAATAGCCGAGGAGCTGCGCGATGAGGGCATCGCATCCAACACGCTGTGGCCGCGTACGTTGGTCGCAACGGCGGCCGTGCAGAACCTGCTCGGCGGCGAGGAGGCGATGGGCCGGGCCCGCAAGCCCGACGTCTACGCCGACGCCGCGTACGTGATCCTCAACAAGCCGGCCCGCGAGTACACCGGCAAGGCCCTGCTGTGCGAGGACGTGCTGCTCGAGTCCGGCGTCACCGACCTGTCGGTGTACGACTGCGTGCCGGGATCAGACCTGGGCGTCGACCTATGGGTCGATACCCCCAATCCCCCGGGTTATAAAGGGCCCTAGCAGGGCGCCGGCAACGGGCTACAGAGTGAGTCGTTTGCCGACTGTCCACCCGTCGTGGTGCCGGTGCTAGACCCGGTCGTCGTGCCGGTAGATGCGCCGGTGCTGCTCCCGCTCGACTGACCGGTGCTACTTCCGGTGGTTGTCCCGGTCGTGGTGCCCGTCGTAGTCCCAGTCGTGGTCCCTGTTGTGGTGCCAGTCGTGGTCCCGGTCGTCGCCTCTTTCGCCGGTCCGGTGGTGGTGCCCGTCGTGGCCCCGGTCGTCGTCCCAGTCGTGGTCCCGGTCGTCGTCCCAGTCGTGGTGCCGGTTGTGGTCCCAGTGGTCGTTCCGGTCGTCGTACCAGTGGTCGTTCCGGTCGTCGTACCGGTGGTGCCGGTCGTGGTCCCCGTCGTCGTGCCGTCGGTGGTGCCGGTCGTCGTACCGGTCGTCGTACCGGTCGTGCCGGTCGTGGTGCCGGTCGTCGTCCCAGTTGTCGTACCGGTGGTGGTGCCGGTCGTCGCCCCGGTCGTCGCAGCCCCATTAGTGGTGCTGCCGTTTGTCGTACTGCCGGTTGTGATGCCGGGCAGGGTGCCGCCGCCGGTCGAACCGGTGGTGCTGCCGCCGGTCCTTCCCGTCGTCGCGCCGCCACCGGTCCTACCGGCGCTGCCCGGGGCAGAGACGTTCGGCGGGGCGACGACGGGCGGGCTGATCGGCGCGGGCGCAACCGGTGCCTCGGGGACCGGTCCTGTCTGGATCTGTGGCACCACGGTTTGCGGCGCGGACGGCGGGGCCGGCGCCTCCTGCTGGCTGGAACTGGTCAACGTGTAGGCAAGTCCGCCGCCCAGCAAGGCCACCACGACGACCACTGCCGCAACGCCAAGCGCGCCGAAAGGCGGCCTGCCGCCCGCGGGCGGTGGCGGTGCCGCCGGCTGCTGGTATTGCGGCGGGTACTGCTGGTACTGCGGTTCTTGCTGGTAAGGCTGGTATTGCGGTTCTTGCTGATATTGCGGGTATTGCTGCTGCGGGTAGGGGGTCTGCTGATAATCCTGAGTGGGCAGTTCGGCCGGCTGTGGGCCCTCCTGCGACCAGGCCAACTGGTCGACCCGCTCGGTCGAGGATGCGGATGCGTCTGCCCGCATCGTCATGTCCGCGGGGTCCTGCGCGTAACCGCGCTGAGTCGGCAAATCTGGGTTGTCGCCTTGTCCCGGTGGCATCGGCCGATTTGTCATTGCCGTTCCTTCGCTGTCCCTCATCGTCGCGCGCCTGACCGTTCCCCCGACAATCAGCTAATCAAAGCAACCCGGTGCAGAGATATCAGGCGTTTCCCTGTATTTTTCGGCGCGCCTCGCCTGCTGTGCAGATTCGAGTGCGAATCGACCTATCATTTGCCCTCTAGCTCATTTGCCCCTCTAGCGACCCTCCTGCGCAGGTAGGCGAAATGCCTGAAACACCATCACGCATCCGTGAAACCGCGATAAGCCTGGTGATCGTCGTTTTTCTGGCCATCGGCGTGATGTGGAACATGCCGGCAAGTGCGATCAAGCGTGCTGTCGCGCCGATTCTCGAGCCGATCGGCCTCTCGGTCGGGCTCGACCAGAACTGGTCGCTGTTCGCGCCAACGCCGCCGGAACGCCAGGAGAACGTCGAGGTACACGTCGCGATGGCGAGCGGTACCGACAAGGTATGGACGCTTCCGAGGGGCAATCAGATATTCGGCGTTCCCTTCACCCACCGTTGGCGCAAGTTGAAGGAGACCCTGCTCACCGAACCGGAGATCCGAGCGGATTTCGCCCATTGGGTGGTGCGTGAATTGACCCCGCCGGGCGACCGCGCCGTCCACGTCGAGATGCTCCTGCATTCCGAGGACATTCCTGCACCCGGCGTGAAAGAGCAGGGGCAGACGGCCGTGAAGTCGTTATACCGCGAGGACCTGACGGGGAACCGATGACGGAAATCACCCGTGCGGTACGGCTGCGTCTGGGGGCCGCAGGCGACGCGTGGCAGTCGTTCTGGTTTCAGCCGGAGCAGATGTACACGCTGGGTCTGGTCCGAATCGCGTTCGGCGCACTAGTGGTGGTGTGGGGACTGTGGCTCCTTCCCATGCGCGATGGCCTTCTGGATGCCGACGGGGTGACGCCCGCTCAGCCGTCCATCGCACATACGTGGGGATTATTTGCGGTTTGGAGCAGCGACGCAGCCATCCTGACGGGCGTGGTCGTGTTGGTGTTGTCGGCCATAGCGATGCTGGTCGGCTGGCACAGTCGCCTTGCCGCCATCCTCGTCTTCGTCCTGGTCTTGTCCTTCGAGCGCCGCGATCCGTGGGCCTTCAATTCTGGGGACGCGCTGGTGAGGATCGAAGCGCTGCTCCTCGCGATATCCCCTTGCGGGGCAGCGTTATCGCTCGATCACCGACGCCGGACGGGCTCCTTCTGGTCTGCGCAGACGAGACCGAACTGGCCGGTGCGACTGATGCAGGTTCAGCTTTCGCTCATCTATCTCGCTGCGGTACAGGTGAAACTATCGGGCGAGCCGTGGCTCAACGGGACCGCGGTCTCCTACGTGCTGCGGCTTCGAAGACATGCAACGTGTCCCACTACCGCACTGGTTCGTCACCAACGCGCTGGCGATGAACGCGCTCACATGGGGATCCCTCGCGATTGAGTTGGCCGTCGGAATCTTGGTGTGGTTCCCGCGGTTTCGCCCGTGGGTGCTCGCTGCTGGCGTGCTGATGCACCTGCTGATCGACATCCACATCCAAATCGGCATATTCAGCTATGGGATGTTTGTGTTGTATCTCGCGTGGGTCTCGCCGGAGACGGTCAGAACACTGCCGGACAAGCTGAGGCAGGTCTCGGGACGGCGCGGCACAATCCCCGAGGAGGACTCCGAACCGCAAGCCGCATCGAGTGACAACGGCCCCTAGTCGAATTCGATGATGCCCCGGATGTTTCGGCCTTCTCGCATATCGGTGATCGCGTCGTTGATCTGATCGAGGCGGTACCGCTTCGTCACCAGCTCGTCGAGTTTGAGGTTGCCGTTGCGGTACATCGACAACAGCATCGGCATGCTCGCGCGCGGATTCATGCCGCCGTACAGCAGGCCCTTGAGGGTCTTGCACGACTGAATGAAGTCGATGAGCAGCAGCGGCACGATGTTCACGTCGACCTTCGGAATCGCCGTCATCAGACACGTGCCGCCCTTGCGCGTCAACATCATCGCGGGCGCGAGCAGTTCGGCGGGAAGCACGCTCGGCGTGAGCACCACCCGGTCGGCCATCACGCCCGCGGTCAGTTCCTGGACCATCGGGATGGCTTCCTCGGCGGATGCGGCGGTCTCGGTCGCCCCGAAGAACTTGGCCGTATCCCGCTTGAACTCAACGGGATCCACCGCGATGACGGAAATCGCGCCTGCTGCGCGGGCGCCCTGCACGGCGTTGATCCCGACCCCGCCGGTGCCGATGATGACCACCGTGTCGCCGGGTTGTGTCCCCACCCCGACCGTCGCAGATCCCCAGCCGGTCGTCACGCCGCAACTCACCAAGGATGCCGCTTCGAGCGGAATCGAGTCGTCGATCTTGATGATCGATTCTTCGGCGAGGACGGCGTATTCGGCGAACGTGCCGAGTTGCGTCATCGCGGTCAAGTCCTCGTCTCCGAGGTGACGGCGCGCGGTACCGTCGGTGACCATCTCCTTGGCGAACAGCATCGCCCCGTTGTCGCACAGATACGTCATGCCCGACACGCACCACCGGCACGTCCCGCACGCGGGGATGAATGAAAACGTGACCCGGTCACCCGGCTTCACCGACCGAACTGCCGGTCCGATCTCCTCGACGACCCCTGCGCCTTCGTGCCCGCCGAGCATCGGGAAGAACTCGGGGACGGTACCCCCGGTGGCCTCCACCATCGCTGCCAGGTTGGGTGAGAACACGCCGTCGCCCGTGGAGTAGTGGTCATCGGAATGGCAGACGCCTGCCACCGCCATCTTCACCAGCACCTCGCCGTCCTGGGGTGGGTCGAGGGTGATCTCCTGGATCTCCCAGTCCTGCCCGATGCCGCGCAGAACGGCGCCCCGACACTTCATCGGACACCTCTACGCGGCTTGAGGCCGACGCGCCGGACTCCATGGGCTGCGGCCGCACGCAGAAGGCCCATCGCAATTCGGAATTTGCGCCGTGAATACGGGTACCAGAGAGGCTCATTCGGCTGGATGGGAATCCGGGGAGTCGTAATCGCTTGTACGCGACAGTATTTCAGGATCCCTTCTGCGCCGCCGTGTCGTGCGCCGATCCCGGAGTCCTTCCAGCCCGGCATGGGCACGGCGAATTGGGACCCGTTGACCATCACATCATTGACGTTGACAGCTCCCGCCTCGATTCGGCGGGCCACCCGTTCGCCGCGCGCCTGGTCGCCGGTCCACACTGTCGCCGAAAGCCCGTAGCGGGTGTCGTTGGCGAGCCGGATCGCCTCGTCCTCGTCGGCCACCTTGACGATGGGCAGGGTCGGGCCGAACGTCTCCTCGGTCATACAGGACATCGATTGTTCGACGTCGGCGAGCACGGTGGGCTGGAAGAACGTGCCGATCCCGGTTGGCTTGCCACCGGTGGTCACCCGCGCGCCGTCTGCGACCGCTTCGTCGACGTGGCGCGCGACGATGTCGCGTTGCGCCGGCGTGGCCATCGCGCCGACATCGAATCGGTACTTGTTGTCGTCCTGGCCCTGGCGCAGCCGACTCACCTTCTCGGTGAGCTTCGCGACGAACTGATCGTAGATGGGCGCCTCGACGTAGACCCGTTCGATCGACACGCATACCTGACCGGAGTTGGTCATCCCGCCCCATGCGATGCCATTGGCGGCGCGTTCGAGATCGGCGTCGGCCAGCACCACCGCGGGATCCTTGCCGCCGAGTTCGAGGCTGTACGGAATCAGACGCTGCGCGCAGGCGACGGCGACCTTGCGGCCGGTGGCGGTCGAACCGGTGAAATGAACGTAGTCGGAGTCGGCGATCACCGCGGCGCCAGTCTCGGCGTACCCGTTGACGAGCGCGAGCACCGGCGGCGCGCCGATCTCGGTCCATCCGCGGACGAACTCGACGGCGCTCAACGGTGTCACTTCCGAGGGCTTCAGCAGCAGGGCGGCGCCGGCAGCGAGCGGGGCGATTCCGTCGAGTGCGGCGTTCGCGAACGGAAAGTTCCACGGAATGATCAATCCGACGACCGGATAGGGCCGGTAGACGGTGGTCAGCCGCTTGGTCATCATCAGGAGGCTGTGCGGTCGTGGATGCCGATCGGCCAAAAACGCCTCGGCATTGCGGGCCCAGTAGTTCAGCAAGTCGGCCGACATGGGCGCTTCGATGGACGCCTCCGCCCTCGGCTTGGCGGTTTCGGACTGCAACACGTCGGTGATGTGCTCGGCGTTGTCGAGGATCCAGTCCTGGAACTTCAGCAGCCAGGGCTTTCGGCCCTTGGCGCCCAACGCCTCCCATTCGGGCTGGAACAACCGCAGTTCGCGGGCCTTGGCAGCGACGGCTTCGGGGGTGTCGACAGGAACGGAGCCGACGACGGTGCCGTCGGCGGGATTGCGTACCTCAATGGTTTCTACCTGCGGTTTGGCGTGCAGATCCGTCATGTGACAAAGCCTGGTCGATCGCCGCTGCGTTGGGATGCGTATCGCAATACTTGTGTCGGTTTCAGACCACTGACGGCCGGCCGAACCGCGCATGCACACCCGGCGAGAAGAGGGCGCGCAGCCTCTCCCCCGCGGGCGTCACCCCGCCGGCGCCGAGGAGTTCGTCGTCCAACTCGATGACCTCGGCCGCCCGCAGGGGCCAGGGTTCGTGCTCGTTGGGCACCCACCACGTCCGTCCAGCCTTCCGGGTGTGTGCACCCCACCGGGCGGTGAGCCAGACTTCCAGCGGGGTGGCCTCCACCTCTTCGCCGACGACGACGGTCAGCCGGTTGCGCAGGCCCCGCCGCGGCCAGCGCCGCTCGCTGTCGTACGCGATGCGGTCACCGGAACGGGTGACACGCATTCGCGCCCAGGTGTAGGGGACGCCGAGGAGGACGCGGATCAGTGGCACGACCGCAAGCCGGGCGCTCTCCAGCGACAGGAACACCACACCGTGCCGACCTGCCCCGTCGATCGAATAGAGCCGGACGTTCGTCTCGTGGAAGGTGCCGAAATACGGCAGCGGCAACAACGTGCCCAGGGCCGTGCGGCGCATCGTGAACGGCACCAGCCCGACGTACGTCAGCCCGTCGAAGACGTCGGGGCGCGTGCCCGGCGGATACAGGTGCGCGACGGTCTCCGGCCGGACCGGCCAATGGAGGAAGGTCAGGTCCGCCCAATGCTGGGCGATGACCGCGGGTCGGGGCAGCGGCGGTGCGGTGACGGGGTATCCGGCCAAAGACGCCACCTCGACATCGTGACACGCTGAGGCCATGTCATCCCCGACGATCTGGTCGGCCGGCCGCTACGAGGCGGTCGGCGAACGAATCGCACCCATCGCCGCCGAACTCGTCGCCGCCGTCAACGAGCGGACGCCGTTGCACGACGCCGCCCTGGCCGACCTGGCCGGTGGCACCGGCAACGCCGCACTCGCCGCGGCTGCCGCGGGCGCGCGGGTGACGGCCGTCGACTTCACCCCCGAATTGATCGCGATCGGCGCGCAGAAGGCCCGGGCGGCCGGACATTCGATCACCTGGGTGACGGCAGACGCGGTCGACACCGGCCTCAAGGACGGCACGTTCGACGCCGTCGTGTCGAACATGGGGATCATCTTCGTCGAGCCGACGCGACAGGTCGCCGAGCTCGCCCGCCTGTTGCGGCCCGGCGGCGTGCTCGGGTTCTCGTCGTGGGTGCGCGACCCGGACAACCCCTTCTTCAGCCCGATCGTCGCTGTACTCGGCCCCCCGCCCGCGTCGGAATTCTCGCCCGACCAGTGGGGTGTCGCCGAAACGGTCGCCGAACGGCTGGCCATCGACTTCGACGGCGTCGACATCGAACTCGGCACCCACACTTGGCATTTGGGCACCGTCGAGCAGGCGATGGGTTTCGTGACGCAGGAATCGCCGATGCACGTCTCCGTGTTCGGCAACCTCGACGGCGCCAAGCGTGAGCAGCTGTTGGCGGCGTTCGAGGACACGATGCGCGCACATGTCGGCAGCGACGGGAACGTGTCGTACGACGCCCCGTACGCGATCGTGACGGCGCTACGGCGGTAGCCGCCTACAGCAGCGTGGCCTGCCGCGGCTCCGGCTCTGCCGGTTCGATCAGCTCGGGCCCGTTGTTGCGGATGCTGTTCACCAGCCGCGACACCTCGCGAATCTCGATGCGGTCGAGGTCGCCGTGGCCGCGCAGCAGGCCCTCGTCGACGGGGGCGTCGGGATCCAGCCAGCGGTCCCAGTCTGCGGCGCTGATCGTCAACGGCATGCGGTCGTGGATCTCGGCCAGCGGGCCCGCCGCGTCGGTGGTGATGATCGTGGCGCTCAGCAGCGGCGGGCTGTCCTTCGGCGCGCCCTTGGGCCGCCACGTCGACCACAGACCGGCCATGAACAGCAGTTCGCCGTCGGCGCCGTACATGTAGAACGGCGTCTTCGGCGCCTTCTTGCCCGACGCGCTCTCGCCGTTGGGTCGCCACTCGTACCAGCCGTCCATCGGCACCAGGCAGCGCTTGCCCTTGGCCGAGTTGCGGAACGCCGGCGAGGTGGCGACCTTCTCGGCGCGGGCGTTGATCAGCAGCGGGCCCTTGGTGTCAGGAGTCCCGTCCTCGCCTTCCTTGGCCCACGGCGGCACCAACCCCCAGCGCATCGACCGCACCCGCCGCGTCGACTGGTCGTCGGGCTCGCTGTGGCGTTTGACCACTGTGCTGATCGTGGTGGTCGGTGCCACGTTGTAATTCGGCCCCGCCGCATCCTTGCCCGTGCCGGCCGTGCTCTCGTCGATCGCCTGGATCTTCTGCGCCAGCAGCGCTGGATCGGTGGTTACCGCGAATCGCCCGCACATACATCCCATGGTGGCAGAAACCGGTGACAGGGCACGTAGCGCTGTGGTCGCTCGGCGCTTGTCGGTAGTGGTACTTACGGTTGCGGTGTGCTTAGGCGTTACCGTTACCGCATCGAACCGACAGCGGCCCAACAAGCGATGTTGGCGTGCGTGTTCGGGTGTTGCCGTGTGGTGTTCAACGACGCGGTGCGGCTCCGCACCGACGCGTATCGAGTCGGGTTAAAACTGTCGGACAGCGAGATTCAGCGCCGCGTGATCACACGCGCGAAGACCACCGAGGAGCGGGCATGGCTGGCGGAGGTACCCAGCGTGGCGTTGATTCAGTCGGTGAACGATTCCCGGCGCGCGTGGCGTAACTTCTTCGACTCCCGCGCTGGGAGCCGCAGCGGCCGATGGATGGGGCGACCGCGAATGAAATCGAAAAGGGACCAACGACAGTCGTTCCGCGTGACCCGGGGCGGGTTCAGGATTCGATCGAACGGTCAGGTGTATTTGGCGAAAGTGGGCGAGCTGCGAGTGCGGTGGTCAAGACCCCTGCCCAGCGTGCCCTCGAGTGTCACGATCATCCGTGAAGCCGACGGCCACTATTACGCGACCTTCGTCATCGCTGTAGCCCCGACCCCAATGCCGCTATTGAAGCGAGAAGCTGGCGTCGACATGGGGATCACCCGGTTGGCGACGGTCGCCGCCACCGACGGCAGTCGGACTGACATTGCAAACCCCAACCACTTGGGCCGCAAGCTACGCAGACTGCGGCGGTTGGAGCGAGAGAAGTCCCGGCGGCACAAAGGTTCGGCCAACAGGGGCAAGACGCGGCGCAAGATCGCCATCGCGCACAGTGAGGTGGCGCGTGCCCGGCGGGACTATCACCACAAGCACGCTTTGGCGTTGGTTCGCGAGAACCAAGTGATCAACGTCGAAGACCTCAATATCGCGGGGATGATCCGAAATCGTCGACTTGCGCGGGCCATCAGCGATGCCGCATGGGGCCAGTTCGTCCAGATAATTACAGAGAAAGCCAGCCAATATGGACGCACGGTTTATACCGTGTCCCGCTGGTTGGCATCGAGCAAAACGTGCTCGGCATGCCAGCACCAACTGGATCAGTTGCCGCTGCAGATCCGGGAATGGAGCTGCCCGAAATGCGGCGCAGCCCACGACCGCGACCACAACGCCGCCAAGGTCATACTCGCCGCCGGGCGGGCGGAGAGACAAAACGCCTGTGGAGCCTATGTAAGTCCGCAACCCGTTGCGGCTGTGGGCGGCGAAGCAGGAAGCACCCTACCGGCGGCTTAAGCGGCTGTAGGGAATCCCCGGACCGGTTTAGGCCGAGGAGCACGTCAAAGGGCAGGATAGACCGGTGAGCACCTGGCAGGCACCGACCACGCCGAGTCCGGTGCATGCCACCGTGACCGTGCCGGGGTCGAAGTCGCAGACCAACCGCGCGCTCGTGCTCGCCGCGCTGGCCACCGCGGAAGGGACGTCGACGATCAGCGGCGCACTGCGCAGCCGCGACACCGACCTGATGATCGGGGCGGTTCGGACGCTCGGTGTCACCGTCGACGGCGACCACAGCGACCTGACGATCAGCGGTCGAATCGCCCCGTCCCCCGATGCCAGGGTCGACTGCGGCCTGGCGGGCACGGTGCTGCGGTTCGTTCCGCCGATCGCGGCGCTGGGCTCCGAAACGGTCGTGTTCGACGGCGACGAGCAGGCCCGGGCCCGTCCGATCGCACCGCTGCTGGACGGCATGCGCGGGCTCGGTGTGCACATCGACGACGACGGGTTGCCGTTCTCCGTGCGCGGGGACGGAGCAGTGGCAGGCGGCACCGTCGAGATCGACGCGTCGGCGTCGTCACAGTTCGTGTCAGGGCTGCTGCTGTCGGGTGCGGCGTTCACCGACGGGCTGACCATCGTGCACACCGGCGAGGCGGTGCCGTCGGCGCCACACGTCGCGATGACGGTGGCGATGCTCCGCGACGCAGGCGTCGACGTCGACGACTCACAGGCCAACCGGTGGCGGGTCTCTCCCGGCCCGATCGCGGCGCGGCACTGGGTGATCGAGCCGGACCTGTCGAACGCGGTGCCATTCCTCGCCGCTGCCGTCGTCAGCGGGGGAATCGTGCGGGTGACCGGTTGGCCGGAAGTCAGCACCCAGCCCGCAGACGCCATCCTTGCCATCCTCGAGAAGCTGGGTTCGATTGTGCGGCACAGCAGTTCATATCTCGAAGTGCAGGGCACCCAGCTCTACGGCGGCCTGGACGTCGACCTGCACGATGTCGGCGAGTTGACACCGGCGGTGGCGGCGCTGGCCGCGCTGGCCTCACCCGGTTCGGTGTCGCGGCTGTCGGGCATCGCCCACCTGCGCGGCCACGAGACCGACCGGCTGGCGGCGCTGTGCGCCGAGATCGGCGGCCTCGGTGGGCAGTGCGAGGAGACACCCGACGGTCTGGTCATCACCGCGCGGCCGCTGCACGGCGGTCCGTGGCGGTCCTACGCCGACCACCGGATGGCGACGGCGGGTGCGATCGTCGGGCTGCGAGTTGCGGGCGTCGAGGTGGAAGACATCGGCACCACCGCCAAGACGCTGCCGAGGTTCCCGCAGATGTGGGCCGACATGCTGGCCGGCCAGTCGGGGATGCCTGGTTGAGCACTCGGGACTACGACGAGTCCGACGTCCGGATCAGGCCGGGTCGGGGCTCGCGCCCGCGGACCAAGACGCGCCCCGAGCACGCCGACGCCCAGGAGGGCATGGTGGTGACCGTCGATCGCGGGCGGTGGGGCTGCGTGCTGGGCCGCGACCCCGACCGCCTGGTCACCGCGATGCGGGCGCGGGAACTGGGCCGGACTCCGATCGTGGTCGGCGACGACGTCGACCTGGTGGGTGACCTGTCCGGGCGCGCGGACACCCTGGCGCGCATCGTGCGCCGCGGTGAGCGCCGAACCGTGTTGCGCCGCACCGCAGATGACACCGATCCGACCGAGCGCGTGGTCGTCGCGAACGCAGACCAACTGCTCATCGTGGTGGCGCTGGCCGACCCTCCGCCGCGCACCGGGTTCGTCGAACGGGCGCTGATTGCCGCGTACGCCGGCGGCCTTGCGCCGATCCTGTGCCTGACCAAGTCCGACCTTGCGCCGCCCGAGACGTTCGCCGCGCAGTTCGCCGACCTCGACCTGACCATCGCAACCGCAGGCCGCGATGACCCGCTCGACGCCGTGGCGCCGCTGTTGGCCGACAACGTCACGGTGCTGCTCGGCCACTCCGGTGTCGGGAAGTCCACGCTGGTGAATCGCCTAGTGCCCGACGCGGATCGTGCCATCGGTGAAGTCTCCGGTGTCGGGAAGGGCAGGCATACGTCGAGCCAGTCGGTGGCGCTCCCGCTCGAGGATTCCGGCTGGATCGTCGACACCCCCGGCATCCGGTCTTTCGGGCTGGCCCATATCCAGCCCGACGATGTGCTGCTGGCGTTCTCCGATCTGGCCGAGGCGATCAAGGACTGCCCGCGCGGCTGTGGACACCTCGGCGCGCCCGCCGACCCAGAGTGCGCGCTGGACACGCTGACCGGTCCCGCCGCGGGGCGAGTCGCCGCGGCCCGGCGGCTGCTGGCGGCGCTGAGAGAAAGCTAGGAATCTGCCCGGTCAGCGCAAAGAGACCCTCCCGTTTCGGGGAGGGTCTCTTTGGAGTGGCTATCAATTGTTGTGCAGGGCGTTGATGTGCCAGACGCCGTGGTGGTTGTGCCAGCCCGGCGTGGCCTCGGGGGCCGGCTTGGCCTTGACGCTCGGGGCGTAGGAGTAGCCCGGGCCCGTCGGCGTGGTCACAGTCGCGGCGTTGGCCATACCGGCCAGGCCAACGGCCGCTGCGCCGATGGCGCTTCCGCCGATGAACAGAAGGGCGAGGTAGCGAGCGAAGACGTTCTTGATCATTTTCAATTCTCCTGTGTGAGTTTGTTTTTCGGTTCTGCGCCGGTGTGTTCCGGCGATGACTTAAGACTGCCGGACCCGGGAGACGTGGTCTGTCGGGCGATCGGGCGGCCATCCGGATGAATCTCGTGTCCTCCGATCGGAGGACATAGATCACGTAGGCCGGGTGTTTGACCTGTTGACCTACCGGGCAGGCTGAAGAGACGAAGGAGGATCAACCGTGAGCGACGTAGGAATGATCGAACTGAACGACGGCGCGAAAATCCCGCAACTGGGCTTTGGCGTCTTCCAGATCGACCCCGGCGAGACCGCCGAGGCCGTCAGGAGGGCACTGGAGATCGGCTACCGCCACATCGACACCGCCGAGATGTACCAAAACGAGGCAGGTGTCGGGCAGGGCATCCGCGACTCGGGCATCGATCGTGGCGATGTGTACGTCACGAGCAAGCTCAACAACTCCTTTCACAAGCCGGACGACGCCCGCCGTGCCTTCGACGCGACACTCGAGGCACTGGGCTTCGACCACGTCGACCTGTTCCTCATTCACTGGCCGCTGCCGACGCTCTACGACGGCGACTTCGTCGCGACGTGGCGCACGCTCGAGGAGTTCAAGAACGACGGCCGCGCCAGCAGCATCGGGGTGTCGAACTTCCAGACCGCGCATCTCCAGCGGCTGGCCGAGGAAACCGACACCGTGCCCGCGGTGAACCAGATCGAGGCACACCCGTATTTCACCAACGACGAGGTGCGTGCCTACGGCAAGAAGCACGGCATCGCCACCGAGGCGTGGTCACCGATCGCGCAGGGCAGGGTGCTCGACGACCAGGTGGTCGAGGGGATCGCCGACGCGACGGGTAAGTCGCCGGCCCAGGTGGTGTTGCGCTGGCACATCCAGCGCGGTGACATCGTGTTCCCGAAGTCGGTGACACCGAAGCGCATCAGGGAGAACATCGAGATCTTCGACTTCGAGCTGAGCCCGGACGACGTCGACGCCATCAGCGAACTGGACAGGGGTGAAAAGGGTCGGACCGGGCCCAACCCCGACAAGTTCGCCTACATCCCCGACTGACCACGGTCGCGCTTTGGACCAACTAGTCTGATTTGTGCAGATATCCCCATTGACTGGCCCGGTTATTGGACGATATAGTTCAGTTCACGTATTCAAATTGTCTCGTGTCACGAATAGGACTGCTCATGAAATCAGGCCGGTTGACCCGTCGCGTCGCCGCCTCACTCGGTATCGCTGCCATCATCTCGATGGGTGCGTTGACCGCGTGCGGTAACGAAAAGACAAACGGTCCATCTGAAACCTCAACCACCACAACGACTACCACGACCACCACGACGCCTCCGGCGAGCCCGACCGAAAAGGCTCCGCGCCTCGATCCCAACGGACCGAACCCGTTCTCGCCACAGATAAAGGCTCCGCCTGCGCCCACGGCCGTACCCGGCGACAACTAGAGAATCGGACCGAGCGGGCCAGTCAGCGACTGGCCCGCTCGCTGCTATCCGGGGCGAACGACATGATGTGCGCGATCGCGGCATTGAGCGACGTTTGCATCAGGCGGGGGTCATGGGCGGTCTGTGACAGCAGGTAGCCGCCCTCGACGGCCGCGAGCAGCCCGGTCGCCAGCGCGGACGAGTCGATGTCGTCGCGCAGCACGCCGTTGCCGCGCATCCGCTCCAGCGCCGCGGCCAGGATCGCCCGCCATTCCGCGAAGTGCTCGGCGAGCGACGCCCTGGCCTTGTCGTCGGTGTCGGACAGTTCTGCGGCCAGCGATCCCAGCTCACAGCCCCACAGCCCGCGCCGCAACACGCAGCGCTGCACCATCGCGTCGCGCCATTGATGAAGCCCGCGAAGCGAATCCACCTTCTCCAGGCGCAGCCGCTGCCAGGACAGGATCTCGTCGGCCCGCAGGGTGATGACCTCGTACACCAGCTCGGACTTGTCGTCGAAGTGCTGATAGAACTGCGACTTGCTGGTCGCGCTCGAGGCCAGCACCTCGTCGATGGTCGTGGTCGCAACGCCCTTTACGTGCATCAGCTCCGCAGCGGCAAGCACGATCCGGTTGCGGGTCGCGGCACCGCGGGAGGTCAGCTTCGACCTCGCCCCGCGGTTGGGTGGCGGCGACACCGTCTAACTGTAACGCGCTAGTCCACTCTCGCGGCCCGCGGGCGGACAAACGACGACCTAGGCGGCGAGGTCCTCGGGTCCGACGGCGTTCTTGGCGGCGCGCTTGTCGCGTCGCCAAGCCCGCACGGTGGCGATGGCCGTCTTCAGGCCGCGCCGCCGCCCGGTGGCCGGGTCCGTCCGGGTGAAACCGGCGTCGAGCTCGGCGAACATCCGCTCGCTGCGCGTCTCGGGGGCGTCGTCGACGGTGTCGCGCAGGTACTTATCCGGCAGGGACAGCTTGGCGATGGTCCGCCACGTCTTGCCGTATTGCATCAGGAACGAGCCCGTGGTGTAGGGCAGGTCGTACTTGTCGCACACTTCCTTGACCCGGAACGAGATCTCGTTCAGCCGGTTGCTCGGCAGATCGGGGTACAGGTGATGCTCGATCTGGTGGCACAGGTTGCCGCTCATGAACCGCAGCAACCAGCCGCCCTCGAAGTTGGCGCTGCCCAGCATCTGGCGCAGGTACCACTGACCCTTGGTCTCGCCGATCATGTCGGTCTTGGTGAATTTCTCTGCGCCGTCGGGGAAGTGGCCGCAGAAGATCACGGCGTTCGCCCATACGTTGCGGATAACATTCGCGACCGCGTTGGCCTTGAGCGTCGACTTGTACGTGGCGCCCGGCGACAGCGAGGTCACCGCGGGCCACGCGACGTAGTCCTTGGCCACCTGGTGGCCGGCCTTCACGCCGAACTCGCGCACGCGCTTCATAGTGGCGGCGCGGTCGTCGCGGCCCTTGAAGATCTTGCCCAACTCGAGATGCTGCAGCCCGACACCCCACTCGAAACCGATCGCCAGAAGGGTGTTGAAGAGCAGGTTGCCGTACAGGTTGAACGGCTTCCACCGCTGGTCGCGGGTGACGCGGATGACGCCGTAGCCCACGTCGTCGTCCATGCCGAGGATGTTGGTGTACTTGTGATGCATGAAGTTGTGAGTGAAGCGCCAGTGTTTGGCCGCCCCGCTCATGTCCCACTCCCATGTCGAGGAGTGGATCTCGGGGTCGTTCATCCAATCCCACTGGCCGTGCATGACGTTGTGGCCGATCTCCATGTTCTCGATGATCTTGGAGACGCCCAACGTGACGGTTCCTGCCCACCAGGCGGAGCGCTTCGAGCCCGCGGCCAGCATGAGGCGGCCTGCCACCTCGAGACCGCGCTGTACGGCGATGGTGCGGCGGATGTAGCGCGCATCGCGCGCGCCCCTGGAGTCTTCGATGTCCTGGCGGATGGTGTCCAGCTCGAAAGCTAGGTTCTCGATGTCGGCGTCGGTCAAGTGCGCGAACGCCGGAACGTCAGTAATTGCCATCGTTCTGTCTCCTTCCTTTTCGCCTACGCTACCGTAACCTACGGCATCGTAGGTTACCAACCCGTAAAGGTTATGCGTCCAGCACGCAATCGCCAGACGCTGCGGAAATACACGTCTGCACCCGACTTCCCGGTTCGTGTTCCACACCTGTTCGCAGATCGCGCACGTGCCCGTCGAGCAGTCCGACGACGCAGGACTGGCAGATACCCATCCGGCAGCCGAACGGCATCTGCACGCCCGCGCCTTCGCCGGCGTCCATCAGCGGTGTGGCGGCGTCCACGGTGACGGTTTTCCCGCTGCGGGCGAATTCCACCGTCCCGCCCTGTCCGTGCACGGCCGTGCGGGCGGCCGCGAAGCGCTCCAGATGCAACTGCCCCTTGAGGCCCGCCGATGACCACGCGCTTTCCGCGGCGCTCAGCATGCCCTCGGGCCCACAGGCCCAGGCCTGCCGGTCGCGCCAGTCCGGTACCTCTTCGGCGATCCGAGGCAGGTCGAGTCGGCCGTGCTCACGGGTCAGCCGCAGCCGTAACCGGTAGCCGGGGTGGCTCTCCTGCAACTCGGCCAGCTCGCCGGCGAACATCATGTCGGATTCCGTTGGGGCGGAATGCAAGTGAACGATGTCGGTGATCTGCTCGCGCCGGACGAGCGTGCGCAACATCGACATCACCGGGGTGATCCCGGACCCGCCGGTGATGAACAGCACCGACGCGGGCGCAGGGTCGGGCATGACGAAATTGCCCTGCGGCGCGGCCAGCCGCACGATCGTGCCGGGCGCCACCCCGCCGACCAGGTGCGTCGACAGGAACCCCTCGGGCATGGCTTTGACCGTGATCGTGATGATGCGGCTGCCTTTGACGGGGCTGGAAGTGAGCGAGTAGGACCGCCACCGCCACCGGCCGTCGACCAGAAGCCCGATCCCGACGTACTGACCGGGCTGGTAATCGAAGGTGAAGCCCCAGCCGGGCTTGATGACCAGGGTCGCGGAGTCGACGGTCTCTTGGCGCACCTCCAGCACGCGTCCCCGCAGTTCGCGGGCCGACCACAGCGGGTTGGCGAGCTTCAGGTAATCGTCGGGAAGCAGCGGCGTGGTGATACGCCCGGCGATGGTGCGCAGGGCATGCCAGCCGGGGTGTTGCTTGGCACCCGCGATCTTCGGCCGCACCGTATCGGCGACATTGGCCGAGACCTTGATCGAATTCTTGGCCACAAACCTACGGTACCGTAACCTACGGTCCCGTATCCAGTCCTAGAGCAGCTCAAGCAGGAACGGCAGCTCCTGCGTGGCGTACCAGGCCAGGTCATGGTCCTGGGCATCGCCGACAGTGAGTTCGGCGTCCTCATCCCCCAGGTCGGCAGCGTCGACGGCATCCATCGCGGCCAGCACGGCGGCCTCCGCGTCCGCGTTGTCGACGTAGGCCGCGATGACATGGTCAACGGCGATCGGCCCCGACAACCGCACGACGGCGTCGTCGAGATCGGGACGGGCGGTTACGTCCTCGACCTCGACCTCCAGCACCGCGCGCCGCGGCGGAAGCCCGGTCGATGGCTCGTCTGCGATCCCGGCCAGAAGCCGCACCGACGCCAGCGCTGCCTCGCGCAGCGCGACCTCGGCCAATTCGTCGTCATCGCCCTCGGCGTAGGACTCCCGCAGTGTCGGTGTCACCGCGAAGGCCGTGCCGTTGACGGCGGTCACCGTCCGGTCGGCGACGAGCTGCTGCAGCATCGCCAGGGTCGCCGGAACGTATACGCGCACCAGGCGAGGTTAACGGTCGGCGGTGGGATCCTTCTCGACCGCAGCGCATCGATCTGTGTTACTGCGCCGCTTCGAGCAATTCGTCGAGCGATTCACGCAGCAGCGACGGCAGCACGTCCACGTCGCTCATCGCGTCGCGGTCGGCGTTGATGCCGTAGTAGAGCACTCCGTTGTAGGAGGTCACACCGAGCGCCAGCACCTGGTTGTTCAGCAGCGGCGGCACCGCGTAGGTCTCGAGCAGCTTGGTGCCTGCCACATACATCTGCTTCTGCGCGCCGGGCACGTTGGTGATGAGCAGGTTGAACTGCCGCGCGGAGAACGTGGTTGCCACCCGAATTCCCATGGCGTGCAGGGTCGGTGGGGCGAAACCCGACAGTGTGACGATGGTCCTGGCGTCGACCAGACTGGCCGCCGTCGAATGCGACTCGGTCATGTGCGCGATCTGGGAGAGCCGCACCACCGCGTTGCCCTCCCCCACCGGCAGGTCGACCAGGAACGGCGACACCTCGCTGATCGCCTGACCGGGGCCGGTCGAGTCCAGCTCGGCATCCGGGTAGACCGACATCGGCGCCATCGCCCGGACGGTGGTCGTCGGCGCCACCGGCTCGCCGCGCGACATCAGCCAGTTGCGCAGCGCGCCCGCGATGACCGCCAGCACGACGTCGTTGACGTCGCAGTCGTAGCGGGCGCGCAGGTTGCGATAGTCCTCGAGACGGCCGCTGGCGACGGTGAACCGGCGGTTGCGCGACACCGTGGTGTTCAGCGGGCTGGACGGCGCATTGCCCCGCGCGAACGTGCGGGCCACGTCGGCGGCCCGGCGGCCGACCTCGAGCAGGTGCCCCGAGTTGGTCGCCATCTCGGTGACCGCGCTGCGGACGGCCGACAGTTGGACGCCGGGCCGGGCGACCCACTCCCCGACCGCTCCCATCAAGAGCTGGGCGGTGCCCGGCTCTCTGGACGGGATCCAGATGTCCTCGCCGAACTCGGGGGGCTTCTGCGCACGGTCGGCGATGACGTGGCCGATCTCCAGTGCGGTCATGCCGTTCACCAGTGCCTGGTGGGTCTTCGTGTAGATCGCCAGCCGGTTTCGGGCCAGGCCCTCGACGAGGTACATCTCCCAGAGCGGCCGCGTCTTGTCCAGCTGGCGCGAGCCCAGCCGTGCCACCAGTTCGTGCAGCTGCGCATCGCTGCCCGGCGACGGCAGCGCCGACCTGCGGATGTGATAGGTGATGTCGAAGTCACGATCGTCGACCCACACCGGCCGGGCCAGCCCGAGCGTCACCTCCCGCACCTTCTGCCGATAGCGCGGGATCTGGGGCAGCCGCTGCTCGACGGTCGCCAGCAGGGTCTCGTAGCTCAGCCCGTTGCGGGGCTTGCGGAGAATCGACAGCGAGCCGACATACATCGGGGTCGAGGAGTCCTCCAGGTGAAAGAACGCCGCATCCGACGCCGACAACCTGGTCACCATTGGCGGTGCTACCCCCCTGAAATTTACGTCGACGCTCACCCAACCCCCGAACACGGTAACCGGCGATTCTGTAGTGGCGCATCACGGGTGCGTGTGACCTCGGCGAACCGTGGGATCATGGAGGTGTCTGTTCCTCTCCAGCAGACGCCTGTTGCCGCCGTACCGATCGCTGGAGAGTCCCGTTGACCGCATCGCAGATTCCGTTCGAACCGGGCGCCTTCACCGCCCCGGTCATCGACTACGAACCACCGCCGGTCGGCACCCCGGCGGCCGCGTGTCCGACGCCGTCGCCTGCCGCGCTGCACCGAACACCGCCACGCCTGTTGCGGTCCCGCCTGAGTGCCGAGGCGTCGCCGCCGCGGGCCGCTGCGACGTTCGCCGACGCCGCGCTGCGCCGCGTGTTGGAGGTGATCGATCGGCGCAGGCCGATCAGTCAGCTGCGACCGCTGCTGACACCGCCGCTGCTGGACATGGTCTTCGCGTTGAGCCAGACCACCGGGCCCGGCAAGGCGGCCGTGTTGCGACGGGTGCGGCTGCGCGGGGATCCCGTCGCCGCCGAGGTGTTCGCCACCTATACGCGCGGGGAACGCGTCCGGGCCATTGCGGGCCGTATCGAAGCCAGGGAGGGCCGCTGGCGCGTGGTGGCATTGCAGGTCGGATAATGAACGGGTGCAGGGCAACACCGTCAGCGTCGAACGCCTCATCAAGGCGCAGGCGCGCGAGATCTTCGCGCTACTGGGCGACGCCGGACGGCATTCCAGCTTCGACGGGTCCGGCACGGTGAACCACTCCGCGCAGGAGACGCAGGCGCTCTCTCTCGGCTCGAAATTCGGGATGGCAATGCGAGGCAGGCCCGAAACCCTTTTCGTGCCCTACCACACCACCAACACGGTCATCGAGTTCGAGCCGGACCGCCGCATCGCCTGGCAGACCACCGCGCTCGGCGGCCTGGTCGGCGGACGAATCTGGCGCTACGAGCTCATTCCGACCGAGGACGGCACGTTGGTCCGCGAGACCTGGGACGTGTCCAAGGACCGGCAGCGCCCGATGCTCAAGATCGGCTCGATGCCGCGTCAGGCCGAGGACGGTATGCGCGCCACACTGGCGCGGATCGCCGCCCTGGTCGAGGTCTAGCTCCTCTTCACCGACTTCGCCTGGCGGCGGGCGGCTTCGCGACGCTCCCGCCTGCTCGGCGCGGCGTGCCTCGGGCCACCGGGGCCGCCCTGGCCGCCGCCCTGACGCTGCACCTGCGCTGAACCATCCTCGGACGGGCCGGTGTAGGTCAGCGGTGGCGCCTCATCGTCAATTCCCTTGGCGCGCAACGCCGACGGTGCCGGCTGCTGGCGTTCCTTGGTCGCGACGCCGCTGGCCTGGCCCTGTGCGGCGGCCTCCGCGGCGAAGGCGGCCAGCCCGCTGGGCGCGGCCACCGGTGCGACCTGCGCCGCGGGGGTGGCGGGTACCGCCTCGACGGTGACGTTGAACAGGAAGCCGACCGCCTCTTCCTTCATCGCGTCGAGCATGCCGATGAACATGTCGTAGCCCTCGCGCTGATACTCGACCACGGGGTCGCGCTGGGCGACGGCACGCAGGTTGATGCCCTCCTTGAGGTAATCCATCTCGTAGAGGTGCTCGCGCCACTTGCGGTCGATGACGTTGAGGATCACGTTGCGCTCGAGCTGGCGCATCGCGCCCTCGCCGGCCATCTCCTCGAGCTGCTTCTCCCGCGCCTCGTAGGCCCGCTCGGCGTCCTCGACCAGCGCGTCGAGCAGCTCCTCGCGCGTCAGTTCGCCGGGCTCGCCGATCGCGTCGGAGTCGACGAGGTCGTGGTGGTCGATGCCGATCGGGTACAGCGTCCGCAGCGCCGTCCACAGCGACTCGAGGTCCCAGTCCTCGGAGTAGCCCTCGGCGGTCGCACCGTCGACGTAGGCGGTGATGACGTCGACGAGCATGTCGTGAGCCTGGTCCTTGAGGTTCTCTCCTTCGAGGATGCGCAGGCGCTCGGCATAGATGACCTTGCGCTGCTGGTTCATCACCTCGTCGTACTTCAGCACGTACTTGCGGATCTCGAAGTTCTGCTGCTCGACCTGCGTCTGCGCGCTCTTGATGGCACGGGTGACCATCTTGGCCTCGATGGGCACGTCGTCGGGCAGGCTCAGCCGCGTCAGCAGCGACTCCAGCGCCGCGCCGTTGAACCGCCGCATCAGCTCGTCGGCGAGCGACAGGTAGAACCGGGACTCGCCGGGGTCGCCCTGGCGGCCGGAGCGGCCGCGCAGCTGGTTGTCGATGCGGCGCGACTCGTGGCGCTCGGTGCCGAGCACGTAAAGGCCGCCCGCGTCGATGACCTCCTCGGCCTCCGAAGCGGCGTCGTCCTTGACCCGCGGACGCAGCTCGTGCCATGCGGCGTCGTAGTCGTCGGCGGTCTCGACGGGATCGAGGCCCTGCTCGCGCAGCCGCTTGTCGGTGAGGAAGTCGACGTTGCCGCCGAGCACGATGTCGGTGCCGCGCCCCGCCATGTTGGTGGCGACGGTGATCGCCCCGCGACGGCCGGCCTCGGCGATGATCCCGGCCTCCTGCTCGTGGTACTTGGCGTTGAGCACGTTGTGCGGGATGCGTCGCTTCGTGAACTGCCGCGACAGGTATTCCGACCGCTCCACGCTGGTGGTGCCGATCAGCACCGGCTGGCCCTTCTCGTAGCGCTCGCTGACGTCGTCGACGACCGCGATGTACTTGGCCTCTTCGGTCTTGTAGATCAAATCGGACTGGTCGGTGCGGATCATCGGCATGTTGGTGGGGATACTCACCACACCGAGCTTGTAGATCTCGTGCAGCTCTGCGGCCTCGGTCTGGGCGGTGCCGGTCATGCCGGCCAGCTTCTCGTAGAGCCGGAAGTAGTTCTGCAGCGTGATGGTGGCCAGCGTCTGGTTCTCGGCCTTGATCTCGACCTTTTCCTTGGCCTCGATGGCCTGGTGCATGCCCTCGTTGTAGCGGCGGCCGAGGAGCACGCGGCCGGTGAACTCGTCGACGATCAGCACCTCGCCGTCGCGGACGATGTAGTCCTTGTCGCGCATGAAAAGCTCCTTGGCCTTCAGCGCGTTGTTGAGGTAGCTGACCAGTGGCGAGTTGGCGGCCTCGTAGAGGTTGTCGATGCCGATCTGGTCCTCGACGAACTCGACGCCCAGCTCGTGCACGCCGACCGTGCGCTTGCGGATGTCGACCTCGTAGTGCTTATCCTTCTCCATCAGCGGCACGATGCGCGCGAACTCGGTGTACCAGTTGGACGAGCCGTCGGCCGGCCCGGAGATGATCAGTGGGGTGCGGGCCTCGTCGATCAGGATGGAGTCGACCTCGTCGACGATGGCGTACGGGTGGCCCCGCTGCACCATCTCCTCGACCGTGTGCGCCATGTTGTCGCGCAGGTAGTCGAAGCCGAACTCGTTGTTGGTGCCGTAGGTGATGTCGGCGGCGTACGCGACGCGACGCTGGTCGGGCGTCATCTGGGCCAGGATCACACCGACGTCGAGGCCGAGGAACCGGTGTACGCGGCCCATCCACTCGCTGTCGCGTTTGGCCAGGTAGTCGTTGACGGTGACGACGTGCACGCCCTTGCCCGCCAGCGCGTTGAGGTAGGCGGGCAGCACACAGGTCAGGGTCTTGCCCTCGCCGGTCTTCATCTCGGCGACGTTGCCGAAGTGCAGCGCCGCGCCACCCATCACCTGCACGTCGTACGGCCGCTGGTCGAGGACGCGCCAGGCCGCCTCGCGGGCCACCGCGAACGCCTCGGGCATCACGTCGTCGAGGTCCTCGCCGTCGGCGATCCGCTTCTTGAACTCGGCGGTCTTGGCGCGCAGTTCGGCGTCGGAGAGCTTTTCCACGTCGTCGGACAAGGTGTTGACATAGTCAGCCACCCGCTTGAGGCGCTTGACCATGCGGCCTTCGCCGACACGCAGCAACTTATCGAGCACGCTAATTTCCCCTACGGGTTGATGGACCACGTCACGTCTTAGACGGGGTCCATCCTAGGCGACACGCCGAAGTGGCTGGTCGATAGCGGTCAGGCCAGGCGAATCAGACCGTAGTCGTAGGCGTGCCTGCGGTAAACGACGCACGGCCTGTCGCTCTGCTTGTCGTGGAACAGGAAGAAGTCGTGGCCGACCAGCTCCATCTCGTAGAGCGCGTCGTCGACGGTCATCGGCTTGGCCGGGTGGTCCTTGGTGCGCACGATCTGGCCGGGCTGGTGGAGCTCGACGCCGTCGAGTTGGTCGCTGTCGTCGGCGGGCGTGGGCATGAATGCCTCGGGGGCCGACTCCTTGGCGGCCTGGGCCAGGGACACCGGCGTCTTATCGCCGTAGTGCACCTTGCGGCGGTCCTTGCTGCGCCGCAGCCGGTTCTCGAGCTTGCACACTGCCGATTCGAGGGCGGCGTAGAAGCTGTCGGCGCACGCTTCGCCGCGTACTACTGGGCCACGGCCCCTGGCAGTGATCTCCACGTGTTGACAGTTCTTGCGCTGGCGCCGGTTGCGCTCGTGGTCCAGTTCGACGTCGAAGAGGTAGATGGTGCGGTCGAATCGCTCGAGGCGGGAGAGCTTCTCTGAGACGTAAATGCGGAAGTGGTCGGGGATCTCGACGTTGCGGCCCTTGACGACGACCTCGGCATGAGGCGCGGGCGCGGGGTTTTCGTCCTCGACGATCATCGAGCGGTCTGTTTCCACGGAACGGATTGACATGCTTGGCGACTCGTTTCTCTTTCGCGTCGCACGCGCGCTGCGTGCCGGTCAGTCAGAAAATGCACCGACGGGGCACGCGTGTTTCGCCGCTCGCCGGTGCAAGGTGTCGATCACTCACCTCCTACCGCTGCTGGGCGATGGTTGGCGCTTCTGAGCTGAGCGCCGCCGTGAGGCGTTCACGGGTGGTTGGCCCCGACGGTAGTCCGTGTTCACCCTCTAGTGCCAGTAATTTGACCGACCTGTTTTGAGTTCTTCACGCCAGATTGACCTCGCTGAAATTGGCCCGGCCGTCAAGGGTTGACCTCAGGCGTGCGCAAGGGCGAGGACGGCGACCACGCGGGCTCCAGATGTTTGCAGGACGTGCACGGATTCTGCGGCGGTCGCTCCCGTGGTCACGATGTCGTCGACCACGAGCACGTCCCCGACCAGCCTCTCTGGTGCCCCGCACAGACGGACCCGGCCTGCGATGTTCCTCAGTCGGGCCGCGCTGGAAAGCCCGACAGAGTCGCGGACCATCGCCGTCATCCGAAGCGCCGAGACGACGGTCGCGCCCCGGTTCTCCGCCGTCGCGGCGCACGCCATCCGGGTCACGGGATCACCGCCACGCCTGCGGGCGGCGAGCCGTCGGGTGGGCGCCGGGACGACGGTCGTCGGCGTGTCGAGCACACCCCAGGCCTGCAGCCGACGCAGGCCACCGTCGAGCGCGGCGCCGAGCGGGCGGATCAGGTCGGCGCGGCCGTGTTCCTTGACCGCCACGATCGCGTTGCGACGAGCTCCGGCGTACCGGCCGAGCGAGAAGACGGCCACGCAGGGCTGCACCCGTGGAGTGATCAGGTGCGGTTCGTCCGGCCGCACGCGGAGGTCACGCACGCAGGCGTCGCACCACCGCGTCGACGGGGCACCGCAGCCGCCGCATTCCAACGGCAGCACCAGGTCGAGCACACCGCCAGTGTGTGCGATGTGGCCGACATACTGGACTCATGGCAGAAGAGGTGCCGTCCGCCTCGGTCGTTCGGGTGAACGGCCGCTCGCGAGAGGTCTGCGTCGAGCCCGACACACCCCTGCTCTACGTACTGCGCAACCACCTCGGCTTGAAGGGCACCCGGTTCGGATGCGGGCTGGGCGTGTGCGGTGCCTGCTTCGTGCTCGTCGACGGAGCGCCGGCGTACTCGTGCGACACACCGATCTGGGCGGTCGACGGGAAGGACGTGACAACCATCGAAGGCCTCGGCGCCGACGGCGAACCGCATCCCGTGGCCCGTTCGATCGTCGCGCACCAGGCCGCGCAGTGCGGCTATTGCATGTCCGGAATCGTCGTGGTTGCCGCGCGGCTTCTCACCGAGAATGCCGATCCGTCGGAGGCCGATGTCCGCGCGGCACTCGACGGCAATCTGTGCCGTTGCGGTTCGCACAACCGCGTCGTCCGCGCCGTGCTGGCGGCCGCAGCCGAGATGCGGGGGGACGCGACATGACCGGCGCCAGGGCGCTGCCGCCGACCCTGGAAGCCAATCCGCGCCTGGCCGACTGGCTGCGCATCGGCTCCGACGGCACCGTCGAAGTGCGGTCCGGCAAGGTCGAGTTGGGCCAGGGTGTTCTCACCGCGCTGGCGCAAATGGCTGCCGAAGAACTCGACGTGGATGTGAACCGAATCCGAATGACGGCGGCGGCAACAGATCTCAGCCCCGACGAGGGCATGACCGCGGGCAGCCTGTCCATTCAGCAGTCGGGTGCGGCGCTGCGGGAGGTGTGCGCCGAGGCGCGCGACCTCTACCTCACCATCGCCGCGGAACGGCTCGCGGCGCCCAAGGAGGATCTTGTTGTCCAGGACGGCCGGATCATCGGCACCGACGGTTCGGCAACGAGCTACTGGGAGCTGGCCGACGAGACGGTGCTCGACCGGCCCGCCAGCGGCGGCGCCAAGCCCAAGCCGGATTCGGAGTACCGCGTGGTGGGCACAGACGTGGCGCGAATCGACCTGCCGGACAAGCTCTCTGGACGGCCACGCTACGTCCACGATCTGCAGTTCGACGGCATGCTTTACGGCCGTGTGGTGCGGCCGCCGTCGCGCGGCGCGACGCTCACCGCACTCGAGACCGGGCCGACGCTGGCGCTGCCCGGTGTGGTCACCGTGGTGCGCGAGGGCGATTTTCTCGGCGTGATCGCCGAGCGCGAAGAGGTCGCGCTGCGGGCGGCGGACCGGCTCCGCGCCGACGCAACCTGGGACCAGAACCCATCACTGCCCGACGAGAACGACCTGCCGGCCTTTTTGGCCGGCGCTCCTGCCGACACCACGGTCGTCACCAACGGGTCGCCCGTGGCGACAGAACATCGCGTGGCGGCGACCTACCATCGGCCGTTCATCGCACACGGGTCCATCGCGCCGTCCTGCGCGATCGCACTGGAATCGAACGGCGAACTGCAGATCTGGTCCCACAGCCAGGGAGTGCACATCCTGCGCAGGGAAATCGCGCGCGAGTTGAGCATGCTGCCGGAGCAATTGGTGGTCCGCCACGTCGAAGGCGCCGGGTGCTACGGCCACAACGGCGCCGACGACGCCGCGATGGATGCGGCGCTGTTCGCGCTGGCGACGCCGGGCAGACCGGTTCAGGTGGTGTGGTCGCGGGCAGACGAACTGGGGTGGGCGCCGATGGGAACGGCCGGTGTCGTCCGGATCTCGGCCGACACCGCGAGCGACGGCACGGTGACGTCCTGGCGGCACGAGATCTGGGGCGGCACCTTCATCAGCCGCCCCGGCATGACACCGCCGCCCGCATTCCTCGGCACCGCCCTGCGCGATCGCGTCGCGATCCGGTCCAACGCCGAACCACCGCTCGAGCGTGGGGGCGGCGCGATGCGCAATGCCGTTCCCGGGTACGACTTTTCGTCGATCCAGGTGGTCAACCACCTCATCGCCGAGATGCCGTTGCGGACGTCGGCACTCCGGTCCCTCGGCGCGCACCTCAACGTCTTCGCCGCGGAATCATTCATGGACGAGCTCGCTGCGGATTCAGGCGTAGACCCCGTCGAGTTCCGGCTCGCTCACCTGTCCGACCCGCGCGGCCGTGCCGTGCTGGAAGCCGTTGCCCGGCAGGCGAATTGGGGACAACGTGTGCAGTCGAACTCGATCGGTCACGGCATCGGCTATGCCCGCTACAAGAATTCGAGCGCCTATTGCGCCGTCGTGGCCGAGGTGGAGGCCGTGGAGCAGGTGGCTGTGCGGCGGCTGACGATCGCCGTCGACGCCGGACTCGTCATCAGCCCCGACGGCGCCATCAATCAGATCGAGGGCGGCGCGATCCAGGCCACCAGCTGGACCCTCAAGGAGCGAGTGCGATTCGATCGCTACGACGTGACCAGCGACAGCTGGGAGACCTACCCGATCCTGCGGTTCTCCGAGGTGCCCGCGGTCGACGTGGAACTCGTTGCGGGCAAGGGCAACCCGCCGCTGGGCGTCGGCGAATGCGCGCAGGGACCGACCGCGGCCGCGATCGCCAATGCGGTATTCGACGCGCTGGGCGTGCGGGTGCGATCGCTTCCGTTGAGCCCGGAACAGATCGTCGCCGCGATGCCCGACTGAGGTCGGCGCTCTACGCGTCCGCGGACGGCCAGTTTGTCCAGCGTCACCTCCGCGGCGACGAGGTCTTGTGCGCCTATCCCGACGAATTTCGCGATGGTGATGTCGTTGTCCGATGTGCGTCCTGCGGTCTGGCCTGAAATCACATCGCCCAGCTCGCCTGAGATTTCCGCGACGGAATACCGGCCGGCGCGAATGGCTCGGTGAACGTCACCATTGGACTCGGCGGCCTCACGCGAGTCAACAAAGACGCGGGCACGTCGAAGCACCGTCGCGTCGAGTTCGCATTTGGTCGGGTCGTCGGCGCCGACCGCAGTGATATGCATGCCCTCGCGCAGCCACGCGCCTTGTACCAATGGTTCACGGGCCAGCGTTGCGGTGATAAGGACGTCGGCGCTGCGAACGGTGCCTTCGACATCGGACGAACAGTGGACCTCGACGTCGGGCAACGCGTCACTCAGCCGGGTCTTGAGCTGCTCGGCCTTCTGCATATCGCGCGCCCAGATCAACAGGGTGGTGAATGGGCGTTCTCGATATAGCGCCAGCGGCTGCCAATACGCTTGCACGCCCGCGCCGAGCACGGCCGCGGTACCGACCTCCGACGGCGCGAGCATTCGCGCGGCCAGTGCTCCGGCCGCAGCGGTCCGGATGTCGGAGAGGTAGTGCTCGTCGTTCAACAGAGCCAGCGTCTGCCCTGTGTGGCTGTCGAAGACGCCGACGAATCCGCCTTGTGGCTGCCCGGTTTCGACATTCGAGCCGAACCAGGGCGACACCTTGACGATGTAGGCGTCATGCCCGCGCAGGCTGCCGGTCTTCACGTAGACATCGCCCAGATCGCGGCGCTCGGCTGGGAACATCACGATCAGCCCATTGTCGGCGAGGCCCGCGCTGGATTCCTCGAAGGCCCGCGAAACCGGCCCCGTCAGATCTTCGAAACCCACGCTCGCGCGGATGCTTTGGGCATCGATGATGCGGACGCTCACCGGATAGGTCCGGTCATGGGAGAGCCTCGATCGTGCCGTGCCCGACGAATGAGACATCGCCGCCCACGTTCACCGTTTCGACGTGGTTCGCACTGCCTTCCGGGCGCACGCGCAGTTTGCTTGGGCGGCCGGTGAATTGGCCCTGGTTCAGAACGAATGTGTCGCCACCGCGGACCAGTCCGTGCCGGAGGCGGTAGGCGCCGATCGTGCCCGCAGCGCTACCGGTGGCGACATCCTCGACGATTCCGTCGTTGTTCCAGTGCCGCACCTCGACGGCGGATTCGTCGAGCAACACCGCGAACTGGGCGTTGGCGGCGCTGAGTAACTCCGTGAGGTCGTGCGAGATTTGGGCCCGCGCCAATGCGCCGGGCCGAACCGGCACGATCAGATAGCGAAGTCCGGTGCTCACCACTTCCATCGGCAGGTCGGAAACGACATCGGTCGGTGCGAGGCTGAAGGCATCGGCGATCTGATCACGGTCGTCGATCGTCCCGAAGAACTCCGGGGTGCCCTGGTCCAGCCAGCCCGAATAGCCTCGGCCCGTGGCCTCTGTCCTGACTTCGACTGTCTTGCCGGGTAGGTGAAACCGCCAGCTCTGCGGACCGCAGGCTCCCGAGCGCCTGTGCAGGACGGCCGCGGCCCCGATGATCGGGTGTCCGGCGAAGGGCAATTCGTCGAACAGGTCGAAGATCCTGGCGCGAACGGTCTCGGACTGATCGGTCGGTCGAAGAAAGATGGCTTCGAAGTGCCGCATCTCCTGAGTGATCCGCAGCATGTGTTCTGCGGTCAGATCTCCAGCATCGACAAAGACCGGCAAACTGTTGCCGCCGAACGGGATCTGACTGAATACGTCGACATGACTGTAGGCGAGACTCATCGCATCCTGCTCACAGCTCGGACGTCAGAAACTCGGCGAATTGTCGAATCGCGGGCTCGTTGCGGCGGTAGAAGGTCCAGCCTTTTCTGCGCGTCGCGATCAAGAGATCGGCGTCGGTCAGCAGCGTCAGGTGACGCGACGCCGTTGCGGCGGCGATCCCCAGCTTGTCGCGGATGAAATCAGCGCAGACACCGTCAGCAACGAGATCCCCGTCGGTCTGCGGCGGAAAGTTCGCAACCGGATCCTTCAGTAGGGACAGCGCCTCGAGGCGCACTGGACTGGATACGGCCTTGATCGTCTTGAGCAGCGCGACGGAACGAGTTGCTGATTCGCTATTTCGCATAAATGCAAACTAGCTGTTGCCGTTCAGCATGTCAACGCGCTGCCCGACCGAGTTCGGCGCTCAGGCCGTGACGATCGAATCGCCCTTCACCGAAATGGCCTGTGTCGCCAGGGGTTCTGTCGCGGGGCCACTGGCGACCGTTCCGTCCAGGTTGTACTTGCTGCCGTGACACGGGCAGTCGATCGTCCCGTCGGCCACCTTGTTCACCGTGCATCCCTTGTGCGTGCATTTGGCCGAGAAGCCTTTGAACTCACCCGCGGCCGGCTGGGTGACGACGACCTCGCCGACGATCACGCCTGAGCCGACCGGCACGTCGGCGGTCTTGGCGATCGTGTCGCCTGCGGGCGCTGCGGCGGTCGACGGCGCATCGGTGGCCGACGTGTCGCTGCCGGCTGCGGGCTTCTCCTCGGTCTTGGAGCACGCCGCCAGTGCACCTGCGACCACCACGACGCCGGCGCCGCGAATCACCTGCTGGCGTGGCATCTGGACGTCATCGAGGATCATGGTCGAACCTTTCGATCGGAGCTGGGCTGTGGGGATAGCAAAAACCACTGAAGAGGGTTTGTCTGGACAACGGGGAAACCCGGCCATTGGTTCAGCCCGGAAGAACAGGCAACGAGCCGGGCGCCATCAGCGGGCGCACCTCGACCCACCTCGGGTCGTTTTCGGCAGCCGACCCGGTGAGCTGAAGGATGCCGCGGGCGTCGGCGACGTACACCGTCGACGGATTGGCGGCGACGGTTCCCACCGGCATCAGCAGGTTGCGGCTCGGACCATCGGAGTTCACCCCGTCGAGGTTGACGTAGGACACCGGGTGTTGTGGATCGGTGCGGCTGACGACGATGTCGTCACCGGTGCGCCACGACAACGAGACCACGGTGGTGCCGAGTCCGAAGCCCAGCCGCCGCGGATACGTCAGCGCGAACCCGCCGCCCGGTGTCTGCTCGACGCTGGCCAGGATCACCTGGCCCTCGATCACCATCGCCGCGCGCGTGCCGTCGCGCGACAGCTGCAGATCGGCGATCGGCCCGGGAAATCTGGTTGTCACCGCGGTGATGTCGACCGGAACCCGGCCCGGCGCTCCTGACGCATCCTGAACCGCGCGCACCACGTTGTTACCGTCCACGACCACCCACACCGCGTCGTCGAGCGACCAGGTCGGCCGCGAAAGCGTGCGGCCGTCCATCGCCTGCAACGGATTACCGCCGATCGGACCGACCCACAGCGACGAAGCCATGTCCGGCGCGCCGGCGTTGAGCGTCACGACAGACGCCGCCTCCTGGCCGGAGCGCGATATGGCGGCCGCCGTCTGATTGGGCGTCGCCCCGAACGGGCCGGGGACGCGCGGCGCCCGCTGGCCGTCCAGGGACACCAGCGAGCCGTTGACCAAGGCGTGCAGGCCGGCGGCGGCGCCGTCGGCGGCGCCTGGATCAGTGGCTGCGACGTCGGAGGTCTGCCACCCGTTGGCGAAGCGGTCGTCCAGCGCGGCACCGTCGGCGTTGATGACGTACGGCCCGTTGATGCCTGCCCGCGCCAGCGTCCAAATGATCTGCGCGGCAAGCAGTTGCCTGCTGTGCGGGTCGGTCGTGGACAGGTTCTCCAGGTCGATGCGGGCGCCGCCGTACCCGCGGCCGACTCCCATCTTGCCGCCGTCCGCGCGGGTCACCGGACCGCGCAACCGGAGCGGCGCACCGAGAAGGTTGCGCACCGTGTTGGCCATCTCCGGCCGGGGGCCGGCGATCAACTTGGTGACCAGCTCGGTGGCCAGCTGGTCGGGATCGGACACCGCGACGTACCGGGGATCGGGAACCACGGTCTTGCCGGTCGGATCGGCGAAGTACAGCGTGCTGCGCTTGTAGGTCTGCTGAAACTGTTGCCAGTCAAGGAAAACCCCGTTCGGCAGCCGATCGATGCGCCAGCCGCCGGACGTCTTCACCAGCTCGATCGGGCCCGGATCGGGCAGTGCCCCCTCGCCCGTCTCGAACACCCCGATGTCGGACAACGACCCGAGGATGTCGGCGCGCATGGAGACCGAGACCCGGTCGGGTCCACGCGTTTCGACGAAAACGACCCGGTCGATCAACAGCGCGCTGCCCGCGTCGTCCCATGCACTCGACGCCGACTCGGTGAGGAACTGGCGCGCGGCAAGATGCCGGTTGGACGGATCCGCGGTGGCCTTGAGGAACTCGCGCAGCAGTACGTCGGGGTCCATGTCGGGCGTCGGCTTGGGCAGGCTCGGCGGCGCGGGCCGATCGACTGTCCCGATGGCCTGCGGCGACGACGAGCTCGGCACTCCGGCACAACCGACGAGCAGCGCCATCGCGCATGCCGACACGATGGCGAGGACGCGCCTCACACGCTTTCTCCCGCCGGTTCGCGTTCGATGGCGGAGCGCCGTGACTTGCGTTGGCGCCCAACGGGTTTCAATGGAAGCGGGCTGGTGGTCACCTTGTGACCACGCACAAGCGGCAGGGTGAGGCGGAAGCACGCGCCCTTACGAGGTTCGCCCCAGGCCTCCAGCCGGCCCTGGTGCAGGCGGGCGTCCTCGATGCTGATCGCGAGGCCGAGCCCGGTGCCGCCGGAGCGGCGGACCCGGGACGGGTCGGAGCGCCAGAACCGAGAGAACACCAGCTTCTCCTCGCCGGGCCGCAGCCCGACGCCGTAGTCGCGGACCGTGACCGCGACGGTGTCTTCGTCGACGCCCATCCTGATCCGCACCGGTTTGCCTTCGGCATGGTCGATGGCGTTGGCGATCAGGTTGCGCAGAATGCGTTCCACCCGGCGCGGGTCGACCTCGGCGATGACCTCTTCCTGCGGCATGTCGACGATGAGGTCGACCTGGGCATCGCCGGCGAGGTGGCCGACATTGTCCAGCGCGCTCTGCACGGTGTTGCGCAGGTCGACGGCTTCCACCGACAGCTCGGCGACGCCCGCATCGTGTCGCGAGATCTCGAGGAGATCGTTCAGCAGCATTTCGAATCGATCGAGCTCGTTGACCATCAGCTCGGTCGACCGCTGCAACGCCGGGTCGAGGTCCTCGCTGTGGTCGTAGATCAGGTCGGCGGCCATCCGCACCGTCGTGAGCGGGGTACGCAGCTCGTGGCTGACGTCGGAGGTGAACCGGCGTTGCAGGTTGCCGAACTCCTCCAGCTGGGTGATCTGCCGCGACAGGCTCTCGGCCATGTCGTTGAACGACACCGCCAGCCGCGCCATGTCGTCCTCGCCGCGGACCGGCATCCGTTCGGTGAGATGGCCTTCGGCGAACCGCTCGGCGATCCGCGACGCCGACCGCACCGGCAACACGATCTGGCGCGCGACGATCAGCGCGATGGCGGCCAGCATGAGCAGCAGCACCACGCCGCCGGTGGCCATCGTGCCGCGCACCAGTGTGATGGTGCTTTCCTCGCTGCTCAGCGGAAAGATCAGATACAGCTCGAGGTTGGTTACCGGCGACGACGTCGGCGTGCCGATGATCAGCGTGGGCCCGTAGAAGCCCTCGGTGTGCACGGTCGCGTACTGGTAGCTGACCTGGCCGGCCTTGACGAAGTCCCGCAGCGCGGTGGGGATCTGCTGCGCCGGCCCGGCCGCGGTGGCGGCGCGCGGTCCGTCACCGGGCACCACGAGCACCGCGTCGAACGCGCCCGCGAGGCCGGCGCCCGCGTCGGCCTTGCGGTCGATGAGCGTGTTGCGAGCCAGCTGCAGGCTGCTGTCCAGTGACCGGGTCTCCTCGCCACCGACTATCCCGCTGACGGTGTTGCGGGCCCGTTCGATCTCCTCGGTCGCCGCACGCACTTTCACACTGAGGATGCGGTCGGTGATCTGGCTGGTCAGCACGAAGCCGAGCACCAGGATGACGGCGAGCGACAATCCCAGAGTCAAGGTCACCACACGGAGTTGCAGTGAACGGCGCCAGGCCAAACCCATCGCTCGACTCAGCGCACTCAAACCGCGTATCAGTGGTGCCGAACGCCGATGAATGCGCCGCCTCGAGCTGAAGATCACGGCGACCGCCGGGCGGTCAAGGTCACGGAGGTCCGGCCTTGTATCCCACTCCTCGAACAGTCAGCACAACTTGCGGGTTCTCAGGATCCTTCTCGACCTTGGCCCGCAAACGTTGGACATGCACGTTCACCAAACGGGTGTCGGCGGGATGACGGTAGCCCCACACCTGTTCGAGTAGCACATCACGAGTAAACACCTGCCGTGGTTTGCGTGCCAGCGCCACCAACAGGTCGAACTCCAGCGGTGTCAGCGAAATCTGCTCGCCCAGCCGCGTCACCTTGTGGGCGGGCACGTCGATCTCCACATCGGCGATGGAAAGCATCTCCGCGGGCTCGTCCTCGTTGCGCCGCAGCCGGGCGCGCACGCGGGCCACCAGCTCCTTCGGCTTGAACGGCTTCATCACGTAGTCGTCGGCGCCCGACTCGAGCCCGAGCACCACGTCGACGGTGTCGGTCTTGGCCGTCAGCATCACGATCGGCACCCCCGAGTCGGCGCGCAGCACACGGCACACGTCGATCCCGTTCATGCCGGGCAACATCAGGTCCAGCAGGACCAAGTCGGGCCGCAACTCGCGCACGGCGGTAAGTGCCTGGGTGCCGTCGCCGATGACCGCGGTGTCGAAACCTTCCCCGCGCAGCACGATCGTCAGCATCTCGGCGAGCGAAGGGTCGTCATCGACGACCAGAATCCTTTGCCTCATGGTCTCCATGGTGTCACCAGATCGAGATAAAACCCGGCTACCACGCTGGGCGTTTCGCTATCGGCCCAGGAAGACGTTGGCCAGGGCGGTCGCGTCGACATCGGGCCCGGCGACCAACCACCGCCCGCACCAATCGGAGGCCGCGAGGTCCGAGTACACCTCGCCGGTGCGCCGTTGCAGACCGTCGTCGCGCTCGTAGGCGTCCTTGGCCCGGTCGGCTTCGGTGTTCGCGCGATGCTCGGCGCGTTCGGCGGCCAGTTCGGCCGGGACGTCGAGCAGGATCTGCCAGTCGGGTGCGGGTAGCCGCAGCCTGCCGTACTCGAGTTCGCGGACCCAGGCCACCACATCGCCGTCGGCGCCCTGCTGGAGGCGCGCGGCACTGTAGGCGGCGTTGGACGCGACGTATCGATCGAGGATCAGCACGTCGTATTCGGCGGTCAGGAGATCGATCTCCTGCCGTGCACCGGCGCGGTCCAGCGCGAACAGCGCCGCCATCGCGTAGACCGACTGCGCGATGTCGCCGTGGCCGCCGTGCAGCGCTTCGGCGGCGAGGTCGGCGGTCACCGACTTGCCGTAGCGGGGAAATGACAGGCTGGCCACGGACTTGCCGTTGGCCTCGAAGGCCGCACGCAGGCCCTGGGTCAGCGTGCGCTTGCCCGCGCCGTCGACACCCTCGATCGCGATCAGCACGCGGCGAGCCTAACCCCCAATTCCCTGCAGGTTTCCTGTGGAACGGCTTGCGATACGCACAGGGTGCGACCGCATGCCGAAAACTGTGAGGAATGAAGCTGTTCCTGTGCGCCGCAGCGATCGGCGCAGCGCTTGTTGCTGCCCCGCCGGCCTACGCCAACGGAGACCCCGCCGCCAATCCCCCGAATTGCAGCGCCGCCGACCTGGAATTCGCGCGGGCCGGCGTCCAGGAAGCGACGTCGCAGTACCTGTTCGGCCATCCTGACGTGAACGACTTCTACAACAGCCTGGAAGGGCTGACGCGCGACCAGGCAAAGACGAAGGTCCAGGCGTACCTGAAGGCGCACCCGCAGACGAAAGCGGACCTTGCCGGAATCCGGCAGCCGCTCATGGACATGAAGAACCGCTGCGGCGCGCCACCTGGGCCCCCGACGCCCTAGAACTCGCCACAGTTCGGTGTGCTCGGCAGCTCGTTGAACCGGTCGGCGATCCACTGCATGGCGCGTTCGCCGTCGACCAGCATCGGCAGCGCGTGGTTGACGATCGCCTTGTTGAGGAACGGCGGCTCCTCGTTCGTCCAGAACTGAACGTCGGCACCCTTCGCACACCAGTCCCGGCCGAGTTGATTGGCGCCGGTCCACGGCACCAGCGGGTCATACCGGTTGCTCAAAATCATCACCGGCGCATTGGGTTTGAAGCGGCCGAGCTTCTGCTCATCGAACAGATGGCTGAACGGCTCCTCGTTGACGAGTTGGTTGATGTCCTCGTTGAAGTAGGGCTGCAGGTGCCGGAACATGAACTTGGTGATGGTCTCGGCGACGCACTGGTCTTGGACCTTGTTGAGCAGGTCGACCCCGCGCGGCGTGAGCGTCGAGCGGATCGCGTCGGCGTATTCGGGATACGACGTGATCACCGAGTTGAGCGCATAGCCGACAGCACCCACCAGCACGCTGCCGTCGGCATACGGGAACAGCTCCTTGAGATCGGCGGGCGGTGCGCCCGCGTAGCTGCCGACGACGTGAAGGTCCGGCGCGTACGACGACGCGAGTTCTGCGGCGGACGCCGCGGCTCCGCCGCCCTGCGAGTAGCCCCAAAACGCCACGGGCCCATGTGGATCCAGTGACGTGTCCGGTAGTCGCATGGCGGCCCGGCCCGCGTCGAGCATGGCGTTGCCCTGGGCGACCCGGTTGACGTAGGTGTGCAGGCCCGGCGTGCCGAGTCCCTGATAGTCGGTCATCACGATCGCGAACCCGCGGGCCACCATCGTCGATACGAACAGTTCCTCGTAGTTGAACGCCAGGTCGAGCCACGGCGACCAGTGGATGCCCTGGTTGAACTGCCGCGACGGCGCGCACTGGTCGCCCTGGCCCTGGGTGCCGGGGCCGTAGACGATCAGCGGACGCGGGCCCTGGCCGGGCCAGTCGTTGTCCGGCTCGAAGTACGTTCCCGTCACCGCCATCGGGTTTCCGCGAGAGTCAGTGCTGCGGTACATGATTCGCGTGCCCGTGGCCATGATCGCACCGAGCTGACCCGACGGCTCGAGCACCAGCCGCGACGGTTCGGTGCGGATCAGGTCGCCGGGCGCACCGGGCGGCAGCGGGTCGGGCGGCGTGTAGAACTCGGTGTACTCGTCTTCGTTGAAGTACGGGTCGTGCCCGTCGTTACTCGGGTCGGCGAACGCCGTGGGCGAAAAGCCCGATGCCAAGACGACGAAGACAACGACGAGTACCGCGACCCCCCGACCCACGGCGCGGACGCTAACAAACTTCTCGTCGCGCCGTGGCCGATCGGCTCAGTAGCGGTAATGCTCCGGCTTGTACGGGCCCTCGACGTCGACGTTGATGTACTCGGCCTGCTCCTTGGTGAGCTTGGTGAGCGTGCCGCCGAGCGCCTCGACGTGGATTCGCGCCACCTTCTCGTCGAGGTGCTTGGCCAGCCGGTACACCTCGTTGTCGTACTCGTCGTTCTTGGTCCACAGCTCGATCTGCGCGATCACTTGGTTGGAGAAGCTGTTGCTCATCACGAACGACGGGTGACCCGTGGCGTTGCCGAGGTTCAGCAGCCGGCCCTCGGACAGCAGGATGATCGACTTGCCGCCGTCGAAGGTCCACTGGTCGACCTGCGGCTTGATGTTGAGCTTCTTGGCGCCCGAGCGCTCGAGGGCGGCGATGTCGATCTCGTTGTCGAAGTGACCGATGTTGCCGAGGATGGCCTGGTCCTTCATCGCCTTCATGTGTTCGAGGGTGATGATGTCCTTGTTGCCGGTCGAGGTGACGACGATGTCGGCGGCGCCGATCGCCTGCTCGACGGTGACCACGTCGAACCCGTCCATCAGCGCCTGCAGCGCGTTGATCGGGTCGATCTCGGTGATCTGGACGCGTGCGCCCTGGCCGGCCAGCGACTCCGCGCAGCCCTTGCCGACGTCGCCGTAGCCGCAGATCAGCACCTTCTTGCCGCCGATCAGCACGTCGGTGCCGCGGTTGATGCCATCGATCAGGGAGTGCCTGGTGCCGTACTTGTTGTCGAACTTGCTCTTGGTCACCGAGTCGTTGACGTTGATCGCGGGGAACGCCAGCTCACCGGCGGCCGCGAACTGGTAGAGCCGCAGCACACCGGTGGTCGTCTCCTCGGTGACACCCTTGACCGACTCGGCGATCTTGGTCCACTTGGTCTTGTCGGTCTCGAACCGCTCGCGCAGGACGGACAGGAACACCTTCCATTCAGCGGGATCGTCGTCCTCGGCGGGCGGAACCACGCCGGCCTTCTCGAACTGCGCGCCGCGCAGCACCATCATGGTGGCGTCGCCACCGTCGTCGAGGATCATGTTGGCGGCCTCGTTCGGCCAGGTCAGCATCTGCTCGGCGGCCCACCAGTACTCCTCGAGGGTCTCGCCCTTCCACGCGAACACCGGCACGCCCTTCGGCTCCTCCGGGGTTCCGTGCGGGCCGACGACGACGGCCGCGGCGGCGTGGTCCTGGGTGGAGAAGATGTTGCATGACGCCCAGCGGACTTCGGCGCCCAGCGAGACCAGCGTCTCGATCAGCACCGCCGTCTGCACAGTCATATGCAGTGAGCCGGACACGCGGGCGCCCGCCAGGGGCTGCACGTCGTGGTACTCGCGGCGCAGGGACATCAGCCCTGGCATCTCGTGCTCGGCCAGCCGGATCTCCTTGCGGCCGAACTCGGCCAGGGACAAATCGGCCACCTTGTAGTCGATGCCGTTGGAGACGTCAGCGGTCAGCCGCTGCTCAGTCGTAGTCATGCTCGTCCTTCACCTCGCGCGCAATTTACTTAGCTTGGTTAATGTTAGCCCGCGCGCCCTGACACTCCCAAGCCGCGGCTAATCCGATTCGATGACACCGTACCGTTCGGCGAACGGCGTCATCAGACGTGCCAGGTCTCGGGCCACATCGTGGTCGGCTTCGGGCGGCATCGACACGTAGCTCATCGCCAGCCGGACGATGGCCCGGGCCAACACACCCGCGTCCTCCTCGCTGGCCCGCACCCAGCTCTCCATGAACGTCGTCGTCAGCCGTGCCGAGCAGTGGCTGATGATCGGGCCGCTGTCGGTGGTGATGAGCTGCAACAGGTCGGGCTTGCTGCCGCCCGTCAACAAGGAGACGACCAGCGGGTCGGCGGCCGACTCGGTGAAGAAGTCCCGGAAGCCCTCCAGGAACGCCGCGTAGATGTCGCCGACGTTCCCGGTGATCGCGCCGGCGACCGCATCGACGAGACGGTCCGCCAGTCGCATGGCGTAGCCCTGGGCCAGACCCTGCCGCGAGCCGAATTCGTTGTAGATCGTCTGACGGCTGATGCCCGCCGCGCTTGCCACGTCCGACAGCGTGATCGACGACCAGTCCCGGGTGAGCAGCATGTCGCGCATCCCGTCGAGAATCGAATCGCGCAGCAGCACCCGCGACGCCTCGGCGTAGGAGATGCGCTGCGCGGTCCGACCCTCGTTCACAGCCGCGAGACTAGCCCTCACGAGCGGGCGACCTCGACCATCTCGAAATCCGACTTCGCCGCGCCGCAGTCCGGGCAACTCCAGTCGTCGGGGATGTCGTCCCAGCGAGTCCCGGGGGCGATGCCGTCCTCGGGCCAGCCCTTCTCCTCGTCGTAGGTGAACCCGCACTGCACGCAGACGAACAGCTTGTACTCATTCATTGCTTCACTCCTATCTCATCGAAGTCGACCTTTTCCCGCACTCCGCAGTCGGGGCAGGTCCAGTCGTCGGGAACATCGCTGAAGGCCGTACCCGCCGGAAACCCCTCGCGCGGATCGCCTTTCGCTTCGTCGTAGACGTATTCGCAGACCGGGCAGCGGTACGCGCTCACGCCTGCACTCCGTACTTGGCGAGGACCTTGTCGCGCACCCGTGGCTGGATGTTCACGCGGGTGATGTCGCCGCCGTAGTGCTCGAGCACCCGGTGATCCATCACCTTGCGCCACAGCGGCGGGAAGTAGGTCAGGGCGATCATCGACGCATACCCGCTGGGCAGGTTCGGTGCGCCCGCCATGCTGCGCAGCGTCTGGTAGCGCCGGGTCGGGTTTGCGTGGTGATCGCTGTGCCGCTGCAGGTGGTAGAGGAACAGGTTGGTCACCAGGTGGTCGGAGTTCCAGCTGTGTTCCGGCGCGCAGCGCTCGTAACGGCCGCTGGCCGTCTTCTGCCGCAGCAGCCCGTAGTGCTCCAGATAATTCACGGTTTCCAGCAGCGCGAACCCGAACACCGCGGAGATGACGATGAAGGGAATGAGCGCGACACCGAACACCGCGACCAGCACGCCGTAGAGGACGAGCGACATCGCCCAAGAGTTCAGGACGTCGTTGGAGGGGTGCCACTTGCTCTTTCCGGCCCGGTCCAGACGCTTGGCCTCCAGCTGCCACGACGACTTCGCGCTGCCCCACACACTGCGGGGCAGGAACTCCCAGAACGTCTCGCCGAAACGGGCCGACGCGGGATCCTCCGGGGTGGCGACGCGGACGTGGTGGCCGCGGTTGTGCTCGATGTAGAAGTGGCCGTAGCAGGTCTGCGCCAGCGTGATCTTGGACAGCCAGCGCTCCAACGAATCCTTCTTGTGACCGAGCTCGTGTGCGGTGTTGATGCCGATGCCGCCGAGCACGCCGACCGACAGCGCGGTGCCGATCTTGGCCGCCCAGCTCAGGCCGCCGTCATAGCCCAGCCAGTGCAGGTCCGAGGCGGTGAACAGATACGCGCCGAAGATCACGCTGGCGTACTGGAACGTGATGAAGATGTAGGTGCACCTGCGGTAGTACTTGTCGTTCTCGAGGCGCTCCATCACCTCGTCGGGCGGATTCTGACCGTCCGGGCCGAAGCGAAGGTCCAGCGCCGGCAACAGCACGTAGAGCAGGAACGGACCGATCCAGAAGAACACCTGCGACGCGGTCTGCCAGCCGGCCTGGTTGAACGCCCACACGATCGGCAGCACGACGAACAATGCCGTCGGCGCGATCAGGCCCATCAGCCACAGGTGACGCTTCTTGTCCCGCCACTGGTCGATCTCGATTTCCGATACCTGCGCCTCCACGGCGTCCACCTCTCTGTGAGTGCCATCACCTTGATGACTTGACTATAGAGCCGTTTTTGTCGGCTGTCTATACATAGAGGCCTTCTTTGTAAAATCGCCTCTTAGTGATTTCGACGTGCTTGGTTGCGCTGGCCGCAACGAGTCACGCCGAAGTCGCTGAGCGAATAACGGCCAGCACCCGCTGGGGATACTCGGTCAAATCGAGCCACGTGAAGCGCAGCACCTGCCAGCCGAGTAGCGCGATGATGTTCTGGCGTTCGCGATCGATCTGAAACTCGACCGGTCCACTGTGGAATGCGAACCCGTCGACTTCGATCGCCACCTTGGGGCTCGGAAAACCGACGTCGACCTTGTATCTCCCAACGGGATAGTTCGCTTTCCATCCGGTGATGCCGGCGTCGCGCAGTAGCTTCACAAGCAATCGCTCGGCCGCCGACCGCGCTCCGTCGGAGGCCGCCTGGAGAAGTAAGCGCGAGGCCGGCGATCCGTATCGTCCCTTATTGCGTAGGTGGGCTGACCACAATTCCCGCAGCGTCGCATCTCGCTGCAAAGCCGAGTCCATCAGCTTGGCCCCGCCCCGTTCCCGCACCGCGGCTTCGACCACGGTCAGCGGTAGGGCCGTGACGCGCAGGCCTCGCCACACAACAACATCGGCGGCGGCCAGATCCCGTCGTCGGACCCGTGAACCAGCATGTTTGCGGCCGTTGCTGTCGCGCGGCACTGTCACCTCGACTATCTCGGGCGCAAACCTGGTCAATTCGAGCCAGAAAGCCGCGGCAAGTCCACTCGCCGCAGCCCGCTCGCCGTAGCTCCATACCGCAGCGCGGACGCGGGCGGCGGCCGTGAATGGACGGTCGTCGACGAAGTAGACGCCGCGGGCGCACTGCCGCCAATGTCCCGATCGGACCCGTCTGTGGACGGAATACCTGTCGATTCCGGCCCGGCGGGCGTGCGCGAGCGTCAACACCCCGTCATGCCGGCGTAGATAGTCATTCAGCACCCAATGGCAGACGCTCGCCGCGCTCGAGAGGTTCCGGCTGCCGTGACTTGGGCGTGGTTAGTTGCGGTGGACGCAACCAGTCACGCCGAAATCGCAGCCTCCCGCGCGGGCCGGCGCACGTTGTGTACTCATTACGATCAGCGTGTATGGGGCGGAACGGCGATCATGCGGTCGTAGTCGGGGCCAGCATCGGGGGACTGTGCGCCGCGCGGGTCCTGTCGGACTTCTACGACCGCGTCACCGTCTACGAGCGCGACGAACTTCCCGCCGGTCCGGCCAACCGCTCCGCGGTGCCGCAGGGCAGGCACGTGCATCTGCTGATGGCGCGCGGCGCGGCAGAGCTCGACGGGCATTTCCCGGGTCTGCTCGACGACATGGTCGCCGCGGGTGTGCCGATTCTGGAGAACCGGCCCGACTGCATCCACTTCGGCGCCGCCGGCCACGTGCTCGGTACATCACACCGGCTGCGCGCCGAGTTCACCGCCTACGTACCGAGCCGCCCACAGCTGGAATGGCAGATCCGGCGCCGCGTGTCGGCGATCCCCAACGTGGACATCGTGCGCGCTGGGATCACCGAGCCGACGTTCGACGCGGCGCGACAGCGGGTGACCGGCGTGCAGCTCGACACCGGCGACGCGGTACCCGCCGATCTCGTCGTCGATGCCGCAGGACGGGGCACCCGGCTTGCCGGTGTGGTTGGAGCAGTGGGGATTTGACCGACCTGACGAGGACAGCGTCGATGTCGGCATCAGCTATGCCACACATCAGTTGCGCATACCCGAGGGATTGATCTCCGAGAAAGTCGTCGTCGCAGGGGCTTTCCGCGAGCAGCCGCTCGGGCTGGGCATGCTCTGCTACGAGGACGGCACCTGGGCACTGACCACCTTCGGTGTCGCCAAGGCCGAGCCGCCGCAAGATTTCGCCGGAATGTGTGCGCTGGCAGACGAAGTCGTCCCGGCGCACATCGCCGCCGCCATCCGCAGGGCCGAGCCCATCGGTGATGTGGCGTTCCACAAATACCCGACCAGCCGCTGGCGCCGATACCACAAGCTCGAGCGCTTCCCGGCCGGCATCCTCCCGTTCGGCGACGCCGTCGCCAGCTTCAATCCCACGTTCGGCCAAGGGATGACGATGACCTCGCTGCAGGCAGGCCACCTTAGGCGCGCCCTCGAGTCGGCGGCCACAAACCTGGCCCGCGAGTTCAACGATGCGACCGCGAAGTCGACCTATCCGGTGTGGACGATGAACGCGATCGGAGACCTGGTGCTGCATCGCGCCGCCGGACCGATGCCGTGGTGGTACCGCCCGGTGGGCGGGCTGTTCGACCAGTTCCTCGGCGCGGCCGAAACGGATCCGGTTCTCGCCGAATGGTTTCTGCGTCGGTTCAGCCTGCTGGACAGCCTCTACATGGTCCCGTCGATGCGGCTGGTCGGTCGGACCATCCGGCACAACCTGCGGCTCTGGCTGGCCGACAAACGTGCTAGTGCACCTGTGGATGCGGCACGTCACGCCCCGTCAGCCACGCGGTGAGTATCTCGCTGACGGCGTCCGGTGCCTGCTGTTGCACCCAGTGCGAGATGCCAGGCAGATAGCGCACGGTGAAGTCGTCGACCAGGTCGGCGGTGCCATAGGTCAGTTCCTTGGAGAGCGCGATGTCGTTCTCCCCCCAGATCATCAACGTCGGCACCGTCAGCTTGCGAGATGACCGCCAGAGCTTGTGCGCCGCACGATTGGCGAAATTCGCCCGGTAGTAGTCGACCATCGCCTTGACGCCACCGGGGGCGATCGCGTTCGACCGGTAGTCGGTTGGGAGATTGTCGCCGAGGTCGCGAAACATCTGCCCGACGGCCTCCGCGTCCTTGCGGGACAACGCCCACTCCGGCACAAAGGGCAGCTGGAAGAAGGCCATGTACCAGGACTTCTTGAGCTGCCGCACGCTGGACAGGCCGCGCAGGAAGAGCCGCGGGTGCGGGAAGTTCATCACGACGAACCGTTCGACAGGGCGCATGTCGGCCAACAGGAAGCTCCAGCCGATCATCCCGCCCCAGTCATGCGTCACCAGGGTGACCGGACCCTCGATATCGCGCGCGCGGGCGGCGTCGATGAGACCCGCGACGTCGGCCAACAGATGCTCAAGGCGGTAGTCCCGCCTCCGGCTGGGGCGGGAGCTTGCCCCGTAGCCACGCAAGTTGGGGGCCCAGCACGTGTAGCCGAGTTCGGCGAGTACCGGCATGTGAAATCGCCACGATGCTTTGCTTTCCGGGAAGCCGTGCAGAAACAGTGCCAGCCGCTCGCCGTCGCCGCACTGGTCGACCTCGAAGCGCAGTCCGTTCGCCTCGACGAAAGTCGTTGTGGTCAAATCGAATTCCACACTAGGACATCAGCGCCCGGTCGAGGTCGGGCTCGAGGTATATCACCGTCGCCGTTGGCACGGCAGCGCGGATGGCGACCTCCGCCGCGTCGATGGTGGCCGCCACGGTGGCCAGGTCGGTGGACGGCGCAAGCGCGATCTTCGCGCCCACCAACAGTTCCTCAGGGCCCAGATACTGGGTGCGAAGGTGGATCAACCGGTCGATGTTGTCGGTCTGCTCGAGTGCCGCCCGGATCGCCTTGTCCTCGTCTCCGGTGGCGCCCTCACCGATCAGCAGGCTGTGCATCTCGACTATCAGGATGGCGGCGATGGCGCCCAGCAGCACGCCGATGGCGACAGTGCCGATGCCGTCCCACACCGGATCGCCGGTGAGCACAGTCAGCCCGACGCCGGACAGCGCCAGGACCAGGCCGATCAACGCACCGGTATCCTCCAGCAGCACGACCGGCAGCTCCGGATTGCGCGAGGTGTGAATGAACCGCCACCAGCTGCCGGACCCCTTCAGCGGTCGCGACTCCACCATCGCGGTGCGAAAGCTGTAGCTCTCCAAACAGATTGCGACGACCAGGATCACGACGGCCACGAGGGGCGTGGTGAGGGCGGTGGGATGCGAGATCTTGTGGTAGCCCTCGTAGAGCGCGAACACCGAACCGAGCGTGAACAGCACCAGCGCCACCACGAACGAGTAGAAGTACCGGCTGCGCCCGTAGCCGAACTGGTGCAGCGGGTCGGCCTGCTTTCGCGCCTGGCGCTGCCCCAACAACAGCAGACCCTGGTTGCTGGTGTCGGCGACCGAGTGCACCGCTTCGGCCAGCATCGACGAGCTGCCGGTGATCAGGAACCCGACGAACTTCGCGGCCGCGATGCCCGCGTTGGCGAGCAGCGCCGCCAGGATCGCCTTGGCGCTGCCCTCGGCCGACATTGCTTGTCCCCCTCTAGATTCCGACGGTGGCGCGGAACAGCTTGGTCGGCCGCTGGGCCACCAGCCGGATCGGCCCGTCGTCGGCCGACACCCACGCTGCGGCGCCCCGCTCCAGTGTCACCGAGCCGGACTTCGCATGCACGACCGCCGAGCCCTCGGTGCACAACAGGATCTGCGGGCCATCGTGGCGCGACGGCGCGTCCACCTCGTGGCCGAGCCGGTCATCGTCGAGGCCGAGCACGGACACCGAGAACTCCGGAGCCGGAGTCTCATAGACGGTTTCAATGCCATCCGCAGATGTCGTCGGGCGAAGCGTGTCCTCGCTGGCGGGCGTGAAATCCAGTACCCGCAACAACTCTGGCACGTCAACGTGTTTCGGGGTCAGCCCACCGCGCAGCACGTTGTCGGAGTTGGCCATCACCTCGATGCCGATGCCGTGCAGGTAGGTGTGCAGGTTGCCCGCGGGCAGATAGATTCCCTCGCCCGGCCGCAGGCTCAACCGGTTCAGCAGCAAGGAGGCGAGCACCCCGGCGTCACCGGGATAGCGCTCCCCGAGCTCGAGCACCGTTTTGGCCTCGGCCGCGAATTCCGTTTCCCCAGAACGGACGTAGTTGATCGCGCCGTCGATCACCGCGGGCACCAGCACGTCGAGATCCGGCTGGGGTGCGGTGATCCACGTGGTGAACAGCGCGCGCAGGCCGTCCGCATCAGGCTGACCTGCCAGCAGGCCGACGAACGGGTCGAGGTCGGCCACCGCCAGTGCCCGCATCAGCTCGACCGACCTCGGCGCGGGTCGGAAACCGGCGAGCACTTCGAACGTGTGCAGTGCCACCAGCAGCTCCGGTTTGTGGCTGCGGTCGCGGTAGTTGCGGATCGGCGAAGACACCGGAATGCCGAGTCGGTCCTCACGCGCGAAGCCTTCCTCCGCCTGCTGGGCGCTCGGGTGGGCCTGCAGGGAGAGCGGTTCGTCGGCCGCGAGCACCTTCATCAGAAACGGCAGCGCGTCGCCGAAGCGATTCCGCACCGCCGCGCCCAGCTGGCCTTCGGGATCCTCACGAACCGCCTGCAGCAGCGACTCCTCTCCGGAGTCCGTCTCCAGCCAGGCAGGATCACCCGGGTGCGCGCCGAACCACAGCTCTGCTTCCGGATGCGCTGTGGGACTTGGTTTTCCGGTGAAGTCAGCGATGGCCGTCCGTGAACCCCAGGCATAGGTCCGGAGCGCTCCTCGTAGCAGGTTCACTCGCCTATCCTCGAGCCAGTCGCAGATAGGTGGCCGCCATCTCGAGCCGGACGGCCAACATCGCCAATTGTTGTTCGGGACGCCCCGATTGCACCGGCGACTCCGCCACTTCGGGCACGTCCTCGGCCCCGACGATGACGACGTCGTCGTAGCCGGCCACCCGCGCCGCCACCACCGCGCGTTCGGTATCCAGGGTCAGCACGAAGGTGCGGACCCGGGCGGGCAGCGGGCCGTCGATCTCCTCGTCGTGGAACAGAGCGGTCTCGCGATCGGCGTCGGACTGGCCGCCGAGCCCGGTGCGCAGGGCGACCACGACATCGGACAGGCCGACCGCGGCCATCGGCTGGTGGGCGACGCGCAACATGATCGCGCCACCGTGACGGGCCAACGCCAGCGTCGCCGCGTTGTCGCCGGCGAGCACCACCGAGCGCCCCGACATGCGGTCGGCCAGCGTCTTCGCCGGGTTGGTGAACAGTTCACGTGCGGCGCTGTTGCGAAGCGCCTCGGCGTCGAGTTCGTCGGCGAGCGCGGCGAGGTCGATCCGCACGCCAGGATCGACCACGCGCAGGACCGCAAGGCCGGCGGCCAGATAGCGGGACAGGCCGAAGTCGTCTTGTACCCACACACGCGGCTCGAGCACCGCGGCGCGACCTGCGGTGGCGTCGCGCAGCGGCCCTTCGTAGGGCGCGACGACGACCACTCTGGCGCCGCGGCGCACGGCGGTGGCCGCCGCCCCGACCAGCGCGGGGTCACCCGGGTCGTCGCCCGCGACGACCAGAACGTCCAGCGCACCGATCCACGGCGGCGCCTCGGAGCCGACGACGATGGGCGCGGCGGCCGAACCGCCCAGTGCGGCAGCCAGAATCGACCCGGCCGTCTCCGCGTTGCCGCGCCCGGCGACCCAGACCACGGTGCGCGGCGGGTCGTCGGAGGCGACGGCTTCGAGCGCACCCTCCTCGAGGGCCGCCGCGGTGGCGCGCACCTGTGCTCCTGCCATGGACGCGGCGCGCAACAGCCCGCCGCGGTCGGCGGCGAGCAAGCTCTCGACGTCGTCGAAGTCGATCGTGGCGTGCGGCGCGCTCATGTCGATGCCTTTGTCTGCGAGGCGATTTCGGCGGACACCTGCGTGACCACGTCGTCGACGTCTTCGACGGTGCGGCCCTCGACGTTGAGCCGCAGTAGTGGCTCGGTGTTGGAGGTGCGCAGGTTGAACCAATTGCCGTTACCCAGATCAACCGTCACCCCGTCGAGGTGGTCCATCGATTGAATGCGGTTGCCGAACGACTTCAGCACCGTCTCCACACATGTCTCGGCGTCCGTGACGGTGAAGTTGATCTCGCCGGAGGCCTCGTAGCGCTGGTAGTCGGCCATCAACTCCGACAGCGGCCTGCGCTGCTCACCGAGCGCGGCCAACACGTGAAGCGCGGCCAGCATGCCGGAGTCGGCGCCCCAGAAGTCGCGGAAGTAGTAGTGCGCGGAGTGCTCGCCGCCGAAGATCGCGCCGGTATCGGCCATCAGGCCCTTGATGTAGGAGTGGCCGACGCGGGACCGCACGGGCGTGCCACCGCGTTCGATGACCAACTCGGGCACCGCTCGTGAGGTGATCAGGTTGTGGATCACCGTTGCGCCGATCTCCCTGCTCAACTCGCGCGCGGCGACCAAGGCGGTCACCGCTGACGGCGATACGGGATGCCCCAATTCGTCTACCACAAAACACCGGTCGGCGTCGCCGTCGAAGGCCAGTCCGATGTCCGCGCCCGTCGAGACCACATGTGCCTGCAGATCGAGGAGGTTCTTCGGATCCAGCGGGTTGGCCTCGTGGTTGGGGAAGGTGCCGTCGAGTTCGAAGTACAGCGGCAGCATCTCCAGCGACGGGACCGGCCCCAGCACCCCGGGCGCGGTGTGACCGGCCATCCCGTTTCCGGCGTCGACAGCCACCCGAAGGGGCCGCAGCGCGCTCAAATCGACCAGCGAGCGCAGGAATTCGCCGTAGTCGGCCAGCACATCGCGGTCGGTTATCTTGCCCGAGGGACCGTCGTATCCGGGCACGCCCGCGATCACCTCGTCGCTGACGGCGGTCAGGCCGGTGTCCTTGCCGACGGGCTTGGCGCCGGCGCGGCACAGCTTGATCCCGTTGTAGGCGGCCGGGTTGTGGCTCGCGGTGAACATCGCACCGGGGCAGTCCAACAGGCCGGAGGCGAAATACAGCTGATCGGTCGAGGCAAGCCCGATCCGTACCACGTCGAGCCCCTGGGCCACCACCCCTTCGGCGAACGCGGCCGCCAGCGACGGCGAGCTGGATCGCATGTCGTATCCGATCGCCACTTGGCGAGCGGCCGGACGCTCGTCACGCACCAACCGAGCGAACGCACCCCCGACGTCGGCGACGAAACGGTCGTCGATCTCCTCACCGACCAGGCCGCGCACGTCGTACGCCTTGATGACGCGGTGGACTGCCGCGGCGGGCCGGGACATAGCGCTCTCGGATCTCCTCACAAGACGGGACTGTTGGCGCCAGCCTATCCGCCCGGCGAGGGCTACTCGGAAGGGTCGGGTAACACCCGCAGGTGGCCGCGCCGCCGGCCGCTCGACTCGGGCCGAGGTGCGGGGGGCGCCATCAGCGCGCCGCCGTGGGCACCGGTGACCGGGTCGGTGAAACCGGCGGCGAGCCCGCCGACGGATGCCTCGCGACCCTCGCGAACGGCCTCGGCGAGGGCGATCAGGTCGTCCTCGTCGGGGTGCGACGGCAATGGGCCCGCGTGGCGGACGAGTTCCCAGCCGCGAGGTGCGGTGATCCGGCCCGCGTGGCTGACGCACAGGTCCCACGAATGCGGCTCCGAGACCGTGGCCAGTGGACCGACGACCGCGGTGGAATCGGAGTAGACGAACGTCAGCGTCGCGACCGCGTAGTGGGGACACCCGGGCCTGCAACAGCGACGGGGAACATTCACGAACGAGAGGCTATCGCGGGTTAAACCCCGCAAGGCGTCGGACACGCAGCGCTCGGCGGGCCGACTTCCAACCGTTACAGTTCTCCCGTGGCCGAGCGGAATCTGCGGAGATCACGCCGCGGCCGCGACATGCGCGGTCCGTTGCTTCCCCCGACCGTTCCCGGCTGGCGCAGCCGAGCCGAGCGGTTCGACATGGCCGTGCTCGAGGCCTACGAGCCGATCGAGCGGCGGTGGCAGGACCGGGTGACGGCGCTCGACGTCGCCGTCGACGAGATCCCGCGGATGTCGCCTAAAGATCCAGATAGCGTCCAGTGGCCGGCGGAGGTGGTGGCCGACGGTCCGATCGCGCTGGCCCGGCTGATCCCTGCGGGCGTGGACACCCGCGGCAATTCCACTCGCGCGCGAATTGTGTTGTTCCGCAAGCCAATCGAGCGACGGGCGAAGGACACCATCGAACTCGCCGAGCTGCTTCATGAAGTCTTGGTGGCGCAGGTGGCCACCTATTTGGGCGTCGAGCCCTCGGTCATCGACCCTGCGATCGACGACGAGTGAGCTGCGCGCGGTCTAGATGATGCCGCGCTTGAGGCGGCGGCGCTCCCGCTCGGAGAGGCCACCCCAGATGCCGAAGCGCTCGTCATGGGCAAGCGCGTACTCGAGGCAGGCGTCGCGAACTTCACATCCCAAGCAGATGCGTTTCGCCTCCCGGGTGGAGCCGCCCTTCTCCGGGAAGAAGGCCTCCGGGTCGGTTTGCGCGCACAGAGCGCGCTCTTGCCATTGGTCGTCGGGAGTTGCCGGGGCAACAGCATCGAGTTCCGGTCGGTCCGGTACCAAGCTCAATTGGGGACGTCCTGGGAATCCAATTGGTGCCGGCCCGGTATTGGTGTGCGGGAAATTGCCTACGGAGCCGAGTGCCCGAATGTCGAACCGGGCCTGACGGTCGAAATCGACCTGCTCAAAAGACATGTTCCGCCTCCTCACCTTGATCTCGCTGATCCGCTATGGAGCCCCACGATGGAGATGTGTGGCCATCTCAATTCGAACAAGTGATCGAATCTCGGTCTGCGACACCGGAACCGGCCAGCCAACCGAAAAATGACACTGGTGTGATTACACACTTGTTAGCTGCCGGGGTCAAGCGCTAGAACAGAATTTCATACCATCTCGTTACTCAAAACCGGCGCGTCGCTGCTCCGGCGTGTCTCTCACACCTCCGTCTCGTGCGGCTGCCGAGACCTGACCGTGACCGAAGGCCTAATGTCGGTCGGTGTGAAGGTCACCGTTCTGGTCGGCGGAGTCGGGGGTGCGCGGTTCCTGCTGGGGGTGCAACACCTGCTGGGCCTCGGCCAGTTCGCGAGCGATGCGTCCCAAGATCATTCGCTGACGGCGGTCGTCAACATCGGTGACGACGCGTGGATGTACGGGGTTCGCATCTGTCCCGACCTCGACACGTGCATGTACACCCTGGGCGGCGGGATCGACCCCGACCGCGGCTGGGGCCATCGCGACGAAACCTGGCATGCCAAGGAGGAACTCGCCGCCTATGGCGTGCAGCCCGATTGGTTCGGCCTCGGTGACCGCGACCTGGCCACGCATCTGGTCCGCAGCCAGATGTTGCGCGCAGGCTACGCGCTGTCGGAGGTGACCGAGGCGTTGTGCGCACGTTGGTCCCCCGGCGCGCGGCTACTGCCGGCAAGCGACGACCGCAGCGAAACCCATGTCGTCATCACCGATCCCGACACGGATGAGCGACGCGCGATCCACTTCCAGGAGTGGTGGGTGCGCTACCGCGCACAGGTGCCCACGCACAGCTTCGCGTTCGTCGGCGCGGAGGCGGCCACCGCGGGACCGGGGGTGACGGAGGCCATCGCATCGGCGGACGTGGTGCTGCTGGCGCCGTCCAACCCGGTCGTCAGCATCGGCGCGATCCTGGCGCTCCCCGGCATCCGCGGAGCCCTTCGGTCGACGTCGGCACGCGTGATCGGCTACTCCCCCATCATCTTTGGAAAACCGTTGCGCGGCATGGCAGACGAGTGCCTTTCGGTGATCGGAGTGGCCAGCACATCGGAGGCGGTCGGCGGCTACTACGGTCCGCGCTCGGGCGTCGGCATCCTCGACGGCTGGCTGGTGCACGAGGGCGATCACGCCGAGATCGCGGGCCTCGATGTGCGGTCGGTGCCGCTGCTGATGACCGATCCGGCGACGACGGCCGAGATGGTCCGTGCCGGACTCGATCTCGCGGGGGTCAAGCCGTGACCGAGCACGGCTCGGCAGCCGCGATCGAACTGCTCCCGGTGACCGGCCTGCCGGAGTTCCGGCCCGGCGACGATCTTGCCGCGGCGTTGGCGGCCGCCGCACCCTGGCTGTGTGACGGCGACATCGTCGTCGCCACCAGTAAGGTGCTGTCGAAGTGTGAGGGCCGCATCGTCGCGGCGCCGCAGGATCCGGACGAGCGGGATGCGCTGCGGCGCAAGCTGATCGATGACGAGGCTGTCCGGGTGCTGGCGCGCAAGGGCCGCACCCTGATCACCGAGAACAAGCTCGGCCTGGTTCAGGCGGCCGCGGGTGTGGACGGCTCCAACGTCGGCTCGACGGAACTGGCCCTGCTGCCCGTCGACCCCGACGGCAGCGCCGCTGCACTGCGCACCGGCCTCCGCGAGCGGCTCGGCGTGACCGTCGGCGTCGTCGTCACCGACACGATGGGGCGGGCCTGGCGCAACGGTCAGATCGATGCCGCCATCGGTGCGGCAGGGGTGACGGTGCTGCACGGCTACGCGGGCGCCCATGACGTCCACGGCAACGAGCTCGTCGTCACCGAGGTCGCGGTCGCCGACGAGATCGCCGCGGCCGCGGACCTGGTGAAGGGGAAGCTGACCGGCATTCCGGTCGCCGTCGTGCGCGGACTGGCATTGAGAGACAACGGATCCACCGCCCGAGCGCTGCTGCGCCCGGGCGAGGAAGACCTGTTCTGGCTGGGCACCGACGAGGCCATCGCGATGGGCCGCGGCCAGGCACAGCTGATGCGCCGGTCGGTTCGCCGGTTCACCGCGGAGCCTGTTTCGCCGCAACTCATCGAGGCCGCGGTGGCCGAGGCGCTGACGGCGCCCGCACCGCACCACACCCGGCCGGTACGGTTCGTGTGGATGGCCGACATCGCGACCAGGACCCGTCTGCTGGACCGCATGAAGGACAAGTGGCGGTCCGACCTCAGCGGCGACGGCAGAGCGTCGGATGCCGTCGAACTGCGGGTCGGCCGCGGCCAAATCCTTTACGACGCACCCGAACTCGTCATCCCGTTTCTGGTCCCCGACGGCGCCCACAGCTACCCGGACACTGCCAGAACGGCAGCCGAACACACCATGTTCACCGTCGCGGTGGGCGCGGCCGTCCAAGCACTCCTTGTCGCGCTGGCCGTGCGTGGCGTCGGCAGCTGCTGGATCGGCTCGACGATCTTCGCCGCCGATCTGGTCCGCGCCGAACTGGATCTGCCCGACGACTGGGAACCGTTGGGCGCCATCGCCATCGGCTATCCCGACGAGCCGTCCGGCCCCCGCGAGCCGACGCCGACCGATGGCCTGCTGGTGCGCAAGTGAACCTGCGCGAGTCCACGATCGAAACGCTGACCGCCTGGCGGGCACCGGATCCCGCACAGGACACCCTGCGGCATCCGTGCTGGCCTTCGTGCTCGGCCGCGAGGATGCATGCAAAAGGGCGTGCGTGCCCGGCCACGTCACCGCGTCGGCACTCGTGCTCGACCACAGCGGAACCCAGGCCCTGCTGACCCTGCATCCGCGTTTCGGCCGCTGGCTGCAGCTCGGTGGGCACTGTGAGGACAGCGACCCCGACATCGTCGCCGCCGCCCTGCGCGAGGCTTCGGAGGAGTCCGGCATCGCCGGACTGAGGATGGACACCGATCTGGCCGCGCTGCATGTGCACCCGGTGACCTGCTCGCTCGGTGTGCCGACGCGTCATCTCGACTTGCAGTTCATCGCCCACGCCCCGGCGGACGCCGAAATCAAGATCAGCGACGAATCGCTGGACCTGCGCTGGTGGCCGCTCGACGGGCTACCCGACGACACCGACTTCGGGCTGGCGCAGCTGGCCGCGGCGGCGAGGACTCAGCAGTCACATACGTAACTCGCCCCGCCCGGGTGTCTCTCTAAGAGCCGTCCTCAATTGATGACGGTCCTCCTCGAGCGTCATCGGTCGTTGACGGCACGCAATCGAAAGTCTTTCTGGCCTGATGCCGGTAATGCTGGCGGGGCGCTTGAGAGCACTACCGGGATCACACGTCGGTGGAGTAACGGATCCCGCCGTCGGGGATCGCGACCCCGGGCCACACCCGGGCCCCGCGCAGCAGTTCGCAGCGCGCGCCGATGTCGGCGCCGTCGCCGATCACGCCGTCGCGGATCAGCGCGCGCGGACCGATGCGCGCACCGAATCCGATGATCGAGCGTTCGATCACCGAGCCCGCCTCGACGCGGACCCCGTCGAAGATGACCGCGCCGTCCAGTCGGGTACCCGGGCCGATCTCCGCACCCCGCCCCACCACGGTTCCGCCGATCAGCAGCGCACCGGGGGCCACCGCGGCGCCGTCGTGGACCAAAGACTCGCCGCGATGTCCGCGCAACGCGGGCGAGGGCGCGATGCCGCGCACCAGGTCGGCCGAGCCGCGCACGAAATCCTCCGGCGTGCCCATGTCGCGCCAGTACGAGGCGTCGACGTAGCCGCACACCCTGTGGCCGTCGGCCAGCAGCTTCGGGAACACCTCGCGCTCCACCGACAACGCCCTGCCCCTCGGCAACCGGTCGATCACCTCGCGCTTGAACACATAACAGCCCGCGTTGACCTGATCGGTGGGTGGATCCTCCGTCTTCTCCAGGAAGGCGGTCACCACACCGTCGGCGTCGGTGGGCACGCAGCCGAACGCGCGGGCATCGCCGACGCGCACCAGATGCAGCGTCACGTCGGCGTTGTTGTCCTGATGGCTGGCGAGGAGGGCGCCCAGATCGGCGCCCGACAGCACGTCACCGTTGAACACCAGCGCGGTGTCGTGCCGCAGCTTCGAGGCGACGTTGGCAATCCCGCCACCGGTGCCCAGCGGCTCATCCTCGACGACATACTCGATCTGCAGGCCCATCTTGGAGCCGTCGCCGAACTCCGACTCGAAGACGCCGGCCTTATAGGAAGTGCCGAGCACGACGTGCTCGATACCGGCGTCGGCGATCCGCGACAGCAGGTGGGTCAGGAACGGCAGCCCGGCGGTGGGCAGCATCGGCTTGGGCGCCGACAGCGTCAGCGGCCGCAGCCGCGTGCCCTGCCCGCCGACCAGGATGACGGCATCCACCTTCGCGGGGTTGACGGAACTCCCCAACCTAGTGCCGTCCTTTCGATTGGCGTCGGCTGCTGCGAACCACCAGCCGTGAGCGCGCCGCAAGCGCGCCTCTCATCGTCCACCTCAGCGGGGCCTGCCACCGCTTATTGTGCCGATCAGCCAGGAAAGTGTAGGTGCTCCTATGGTGTGCGGCCAAGTTGCGAGCGGGGTCGCGCCCCGTGGAGTGGCCCTTGTCGTGCAAAACCTCCGAGGTCGGCACATATACGTTCTGCCAGCCGGCCCGACCGAGGCGATCTCCCAGGTCGACGTCCTCCATGTACATGAAGTAGCGCTCGTCGAAGCCGCCGACCTCATCGAAGGCCGCGCCGCGCAGCAACAGGCAGGACCCCGACAGCCAGCCGACCGGACGTTCGCTGGGCTGCAGCCGGTCCTGCCGGTATGCGGCCGTCCACGGGTTGGACCGCCACAGCGGGCCGACTACTGCATGCATGCCGCCGCGGATCAGGCTCGGCTGGTGGCGCGCCGACGGATACACCGAACCGTCGGGATCGCGGATCAGCGGGCCCAGGGCCGCGGCGCTGGGCCAGCGGCCGGCCGCGTCCAGCAGTGCGTCGATGCTGCCAGGCCCCCATTGAATGTCCGGGTTGGCGACGATGAACAGGTCCGGACTCCCCGGCCCCTCGGTGTCCTTGCGGAGTTCGGCGACCGCACGGTTCACCGCGGTTCCGTAGCCCAGATTCCCGCCGGTGCGGAGCAGCCGCGTGTTGGGGAACCGCTCGAGGGCCTCCTCGGGCGTGCCGTCGGTCGAGCCGTTGTCGGCCATGATCACCGTCACCGGCCGCTCGGTGGCGTGCGACAGGGTCGACAGGAACCGGCCGAGGTGGGGTCCCGGTGAATACGTCACCGTGACCACTGTCAATTCGTCGCTCATGCGACGGAAAGCAATCCGTCACTCACGGCGTCGAGGGTAGCGGGCGATCAAACAGCCAGCGCCGCCGCCAATGCCTCGCGCCAGGGTCGCAGCGGCGACAGGCCTGCCGCCGTCATGGCGCGAGAGGACAGCGCCGAATACGGCGGCCGGGCCGCGGGCCGTGGCACGTCCGCCGTGGCCACCGGCCGCACCCGTTCGGGATCTGCACCCACACCGTCGAACACCGCCCGCGCCTGGTCGAAACGGCTGGCTGCGCCGTCGTTGGCGACATGCAGCAGTGGCGGCGCCGTCGTCGATTCGGCGATCTGCAGCAACACCGGGACCAAGTCGCCCGTATAGGTCGGCGACCCGATCTGGTCGGCAACGACGCTGACCGGCCCATCTCCCGCCGCGAGCCTGCGCATGACGGCGACGAAGTCGGACCCCGATCCCGTGTACACCCACGCGGTCCGCACCACGTTCGCGTTCGGGAGTTCGGCGTGCACCGCCTGTTCCCCGGCCAGCTTGGTCTTGCCGTAGACGCTGAGCGGGTCGGTGGCGTCGTCGATGTCATATGGCCGCGGCTCGCCGTCGAACACCCCATCGAAGACGTAGTCGGTCGAGATGTGGATCATCCGCGCGCCGGCCTTGGCGCACGCGCGCGCCACGTTGCCCGCCCCGACCGCGTTGACGGCGTGAGCACGCTGCGCGTCACCCTCCGCGGCGTCCACGGCGGTGTAGGCCGCGCAGTTGACCACCACGTCGCCAGGCGCCACGACGGCCTGCGCAGCGGCGGCGTCGGTGATGTCCCACTGCGCCGACGTCAGGGCCAGCACATCGAGGCCGCGTCTGCCGGCCTCCTGCGTCAGAAACCGCCCGACCTGGCCTCCTGCGCCCGTGATCACGATGCGATAACCCACTCGCAGAGTCTGGCACGCCGGAAGCGGCTACCGGGTCTGCCCCCTCGACCCAAGTAACCTGGGCTGATGCCCTCCCGTCTGTTCAGGATCGTCGCCGTCGTGCTCGCGGCGACGGTCGTCATCGGCACGGGTGTGGCGTGGAGCAAGATCCGCTCGTTCGAGAACGGCATCAACCACATCTCGTCGGCAGCACTCGGCGGCGGCGGCGAGGACGGTGCGATCGACATTCTGCTGGTCGGTCTGGACAGCCGCACCGACGCGCACGGCAACCCGCTCTCGCAGGAGGAGCTGGCCACGCTGCGGGCCGGTGACGACGAGTCGACCAACACCGACACGATCATCCTGATCCGAATCCCGAACAACGGAAAGTCCGCCACCGCCATCTCGATCCCGCGCGACTCCTACGTCGAGGCGCCGGGCATCGGGAAGATGAAGATCAACGGCGTGTACGGCTCGGTCCACCTGGAGAAGTTGAAGCAGCTGGTCGAAGAGCAGGGCGTCGACCCTTCGGCGGCTGAGCCGGAAGCCAATGAAGCCGGCCGGGAGGCGCTGATCAAGACCGTCGCCAACCTGACCGGCGTCACCGTCGACCATTACGCCGAGATCGGCCTGCTCGGCTTCGCGTTGATCACGGACGCGCTCGGCGGGGTCAACGTCTGCCTGAAAGACAATGTGTACGAGCCTCTTTCGGGCGCCGACTTCTCGGCAGGCTGGCAGAAGCTGGACGGCCCGCAGGCGTTGAGCTTCGTCCGCCAGCGCCACGATCTGCCCCGCGGCGACCTGGACCGGGTGGTGCGTCAGCAGGTCGTGATGGCGTCCCTGGCCCACGAGGTCATTTCCGGCAAGACGCTGTCCAGCCCCGCCACGCTGAACCGGCTGCAGGAGGCCGTGCAGCGATCGGTCGTGCTGTCCGACGGGTGGGACGTCATGCAATTCGCCGAGCAGCTGCAAAAGCTGGCGGCGGGCAACGTCGCGTTCGCCACCATCCCGGTGCTGGAGGAGAACGGCTGGAGCGACGACGGGATGCAGAGCGTGGTGCGGGTGGACCCCAACCAGGTGCACGAGTGGGTCGACAGCCTGTTGCAGGAGCAGGACCAGGGCAAGACCGAGCAGCTGGCGTACACACCGGGCAAGACCGCCGCCGAGGTGGTCAACGCCACCGACGTCAACGGCCTGGCCGCCGCGGTGTCGGCGGTACTGACCGGCAAGGGTTTCGCGCAGGGACCCGTCGGCAACCACGACGCCGGCGTCCTGCCGAACAGTCAGGTATTGGCCGCCAAGACGGACGACCTTGGCGCGCAGGCGGTTTCCAAGGAGTTGGGCGGCCTGCCCGTCGTCGCCGACCCGAGCGTCGCACCGGGAACGGTCCGGGTGGTGCTGGGCACCGACTACACCGGCCCCGGTTCCGGACTTGACGGCACCGACCCGACGTTGGCGACGGCCGACCCGGCGGCCACCGAATCCACCGATGCGGTGCCCCCGCCGTCGCCGGTCATCACCGCAGGGTCGGACAACCCCGAGTGCGTCAACTGAGTCCAACTGTCAGCGCCGCGGTGCTGGACCCGCTGCTCGACCGGGATCCGGTCGGGCCGCGGATCACCTACTACGACGACGCGACCGGTGAGCGGATCGAGCTGTCGACGGTCACGCTGGCCAACTGGGCGGCCAAGACGGCCAACCTGCTTCGCGACGAACTCGGCGCCGGCCCGGAGAGCCGGGTCGCGGTGCTGCTGCCCGCCCACTGGCAGACCGCGGCGGTCCTGCTCGGGATCTGGTACATCGGCGCCGAGGTCGTCCTGGGAGCCCTCGCGGCCGACGTGGCACTGTGCACCGCCGACCGGATCGACGAGGCCGAGGCCGCGGTCGGACCTGGCGAGATCGCGGTGCTGTCGCTCGACCCGTTCGGCAAACCCGTTCCCGACCTGCCGGTCGGCATCACGGACTACGCGACCTCCGTGCGTGTGCACGGCGACCAGATCGTCCCGGAGCGCGCGCCAGGACCCGCGCTCGACGGCCGCTCGGTGTCCGAGCTCCTCGCCGCCGCCGGTGGTTTCGCCTCCGCACAGGGTCTCACCGCCGACGACCGCGTGCTGTCGTCCGCACGGTGGGACACCGCTGACGAGCTAACCGAGGGCCTGTTGGCGATATTCGTCGCGGGAGCGTCGTTGGTGCAGGTGGCCAATCCCGATCCCGCGCAGCTGGACCGGCGCAGGCAAATGGAGAAGACCACCCGCGGCTGAATTCGGACGCTGTCAATCAGAGTTGGGTCTCCTGAAAGTCCGCTTGGGGGGTCGCTCACAGAGTGCTCCGAGCGAGTTTCATGGTTTCTCACGGAGCATTGCTTGTGGCCTCGCTCCGTCAGGTGAGTGATTGGGGAAGTGAAATGGCTGTCATTGGGCGACCCGGGAAGCGGGTCAAGGCGTTCGCGGCGATAGTGGGTGGCAGCGCCATGGTTGCATTGGGCGCCGTGGGCGTCTTCACGGGCGGCGGTAGTACAGGCGGTCCCCCGGTGGTGATGTCGGTAGGTCAGATGACGATGGGTGACACCGAGACCGCTTCATACTCCGAGACAATGGTGACGTCGGCGGCGGTTCCGGCCGACAAGGCGACACCGCCGTGCGGATTCAACAGCGGGTGCTGACCTAACCCGCCAGTTCGAGAAAATCGCCCCGGCTCGGCCCGGGGGTGCCACGCTTCGATCATGATCGACCGGCGAGGCTTTCTACTGATCTCGACCATCGGAACGGCAGGGATTGCCGCGGGCTGTTCGTCGAAGACGGCGACGCCACCGGCTGATCCGGCCGTCGACCTGAAGTTCGCACCCGCCGAGACGTTGATCGATCTCGGTGGTGTGTCCGTGCGCACGTGGGCCTACGACGGCCAGGTGCCGGGCAGAGAGATCCGCATCCGCAAGGGTGAAACGCTGCGCGCCGCGGTGTCGAACAAACTGCCCGCCGACACGAGCATTCACTGGCACGGGCTTGCGATCGTCAACGACATGGACGGCGTCCCGCCATTGACCCAGGCGCCGATCCCGGCGGGCGGGGACTTCACCTACGACTTCGTCGTTCCCGACGCCGGAACCTATTGGTATCACTCACATGTCGGAACGCAGGCGGACCGCGGGCTGTACGGTCCGTTGATCATCGAGGATCCGGACGAGAAGGTGGACTACGACGAGGAATTGGTTCTGGTGCTCGACGATTGGATTGACGGCACAGGCACCAATCCGGACCAGGTGCTGGCGAACCTGCGTAAAACCGGGATGAAGCCCATGGCGCCCGGCGGGCCCGGGGTCAGCCCGACGACTCCCCTCGGCGGCGACGGCGGCGACGTCACCTACCCGTACTTCCTCGTCAACGGCCGCGTTCCGACCGACCCGCAGGTGCGCGATTACCGTGCCGGACAACGCATCCGGCTAAGAGTCGTCAACGCCGGATCGGACACGGCGTTTCGGGTGGCCGTCCCCGACGCCTTGTTGAACGTCATCGCCACCGACGGTTATCCGGTGATGCCCGCACAGGCGAGGTCGGTCATCCTCGGGATGGGCGAGCGGTTCGATGCCACGTTCACGGTGGGTTCGTCGGTGCCGGTGGTGGCCGTGCCCGAGGGCAAGCAGGGACACGCGCAACTGAACATTCGCGTCGCTGGTGCACCCACCGCGGTGAAGGTGGACGATTTCGTCGCGTCAGTCCGCAAGGAGGTGGTGCTCGACACCGCGACGCTGTCGCCGACGCCGGACGTGACGCTGCCCGCCCGCACCCCCGACCAGGTCATCGAGGCGCGGTTGAGCGGGCCGAAGCCCGGCTACACGTGGCCGTTCAACGGCAGGCTGTACGACCCGACGAAGGACGGCATCGCGGTGAAGCCGAACCAGCGGGTGCGGATGCGAATGATCAACGAGTCCATGATGTTTCACCCCATCCACCTGCACGGGCACACCTTCGAGGTGGTGGGCCGCAACGGACCACGAGCCCGCAAGGACACCGTACTGGTGCCGCCCAAGCAGACCGTCGAGGTCGACTTCGACACCGACAACCCGGGAAAGTGGATCACGCACTGCCACAACACTTACCACCTGGAAGGCGGCATGGCCGGCTGGATCTTCTACGAAAGCTAGCGCACTACTTCAGCAGTGCGCGTGACATCACAACCCGCTGAATCTGGTTGGTGCCCTCGTAGATCTGGGTGATCTTGGCGTCCCGCATCATCCGCTCGACCGGGAAGTCCTGCGTGTAGCCGGCGCCGCCGAACAGTTGCACCGCGTCGGTGGTGACCTCCATGGCCACGTCGGAGGCGAAGCACTTCGAGGCCGAAGAGATGAACCCGAGTGCAGGCTCGCCGCGCTCGGCGCGCGCCGCCGCGGTGTACACCATCAGCCGGGCCGCCTCCACCTTCATCGCCATGTCCGCCAGCATGAACTGCACGCCCTGGAAGTCGCTGATCGGCTTGCCGAACTGCTTGCGGTCCTTGGTGTATGCGATCGCGGCGTCCAGCGCGCCCTGTGCGATGCCGACCGCCTGCGCGCCGATCGTCGGCCGGGTATGGTCGAGCGTTTTCAGTGCGGTCTTGAAGCCGGTGCCCGGCTCACCGATGATCCGGTCGCCCGGAATGCGGCAGTTCTCGAAGTACAGCTCGGTGGTCGGCGAGCCCTTGATCCCGAGCTTGCGCTCCTTCGGCCCGACGGTGAAACCCTCGTCGTCCTTGTGCACCATGAACGCGGAGATGCCGTTGGCGCCCTTGTCCGGGTCGCTCGACACCATCACCGTGTACCAGGTTGACTTGCCGCCGTTGGTGATCCACGCCTTGGTGCCGTTGAGGATCCACGAGTCGCCGTCCTCGCGCGCACGGGCGCGCATCGCGGCGGCATCGCTGCCCGACTCACGTTCGGAAAGCGCGTACGACGCCATCGCCTCGCCGGTCGCGATGGAGGGAAGCACCTGCTTCTTCAATTCGTCGGAGCCCGACAGGATCAGGCCCATCGTGCCCAGCTTGTTGACCGCGGGGATCAACGACGACGCCGCGCAGACCCGCGCGACCTCCTCGATGACGATGCAGGTCGCCACCGAGTCGGCGCCCTGCCCGTCGTACTCCTCGGGGATGTGCACCGCGGAGAACCCGGACTCGTTGAGCGCCTTGAGCGCTTCCTCCGGGAAGCGCGCATTCTCGTCGACGTCGGCGGCGTGCGGGGCGATCTCCTTCTCGCAGAGATCACGCAGCACCGCGCGCAGCTCGTTGTGCTCGTCGGGCAGCTTGAACACATCGAAATCAGGGTTACCAGCCATGAGAACTCCTTGCTACTCGCCAGTAACTTTACCCTCGGACCCCATCACGCGGTCCCGCAGGGCGGCGTCCTTCTCGAGCACGGACGCACCGAGTTGGTGTTGAAACTCCTCGACCCGCTTGCGCAGTTGGGCATCCGACGCACCGAGGATCCGTACCGCCAGCAGGCCCGCGTTGCGGGCCCCGCCGATCGACACCGTCGCCACCGGAACCCCGGCGGGCATCTGCACTATCGACAGCAGCGAGTCGAGGCCGTCGAGTTTGGCCAGCGGCACCGGGACACCGATCACCGGCAACGCCGTCGCCGACGCGACCATCCCGGGCAGATGAGCCGCACCGCCCGCGCCGGCGATGATCACCTCGATCCCGCGGTCGGCCGCCGTGCGCGCGTAGTCGAGCATGCGATCGGGTGTCCGGTGGGCCGACACCACGCCGACCTCGAACGGAATGTCGAACTCCGCCAAGGCATGCGCGGCGGCTTCCATCACCGGCCAGTCACTGTCGCTACCCATGATCAGCCCGACCCGAGAGCCGTCAGCCATGTTCGTCCCATCCGTCGGTCCACTGGGCGTCAGACAACCAGTGTGCCGCCCGAGTCGCCCGTTCGCGAAGCTTCGCCACGTCTTCACCGACGATGTTCACGTGGCCGATCTTGCGGCCGGGACGCTCCTGCTTGCCGTACAGGTGCACCTTCGCGTCGGGAATGCGGCCGAACAGGTGGTGCAGACGTTCGTCCATACTCACTTCGGGTTTCACCTCGGCGCCAAGCACATTGGCCATCACCGTCACCGGCGCGATCGGAGCGGTGTCGCCGAGCGGATAGTCCAGCACCGCGCGCAGATGCTGCTCGAACTGACTCGTCTTGGCGCCGTCCATGGTCCAGTGACCGGAGTTGTGCGGTCGCATCGCCAGCTCATTGACCACCAAGGCGCCGTCGACGGTCTCGAACAACTCGACCGCGAGCAGGCCGACCACGCCCAGTTCGCCCGCCAGCCGCAGCGCCAGCTGCCCGGCCGCACTGGCGAGGTCGGGATCCAGACCCTGCGCCGGTGCGATCACCTCCACGCAGATGCCGTCGCGCTGCACCGTCTCCACGATCGGCCAAGCGGCGCCCTGGCCGAACGGCGAGCGCGCCACCAAGGCGGCCAGCTCACGCCGCATCGCCACCCGCTCCTCGACCAACACCGGGATGCCCTCGGCCAGGTTCCGGGCCGCGAAGTCGCGGGCCTCGTCGAGGTCGCGGGCCAGCAGCACACCGCGACCGTCGTAGCCGCCGCGCACGGTCTTCACCACGACCGGTTCGCCGACGCGGGCGGCGAACGCATCCAGCTCGGCGGGATCCGTCACCGCCGCGTACCGCGGAATCGGGGCGCCGATGGCCTCCAGCCGGCGCCGCATCACCAACTTGTCCTGGGCGTGGATGAGCGCCTCCGGCGGCGGGGCCACGTTGACGCCCTCGGCGACCAGCTTCTCGAGGAGTTCGGTCGGCACGTGCTCGTGGTCGAACGTGAAGGCGTCGGACCCCTCGGCGGCCCGGCGCAGTGCGTCGAGGTCGGTGTGCGCACCGATCACCACATCGGGTGTGACCTGGGCCGCAGGGTCTTCGGGTGTGGCGGCGAGCACACGCAGCGTCTGGCCCAGTGCGATGGCGGCCTGGTGCGTCATCCTGGCCAGTTGCCCGCCACCGATCATGGTCACCAAAGGAGACGCGGTCCTGGTCTTCGGCACAGCATTCATGGTGTCATGGCTTTGTCGGCCCTGACCTGCGCGGGTGCGCGTCAGGTGCATTGTTTCCGTAGACTCCGTTGTCGTGTCCTTCACCGATGCCACGATCGCGCGGCTGCCGCGCTTCGTCCGGCCGTACGCCGAACAGCATCACGAACTGATCAAGTTCGCGATCGTCGGCGCGACGACGTTCATCATCGACTCCGCGATCTTCTACACGCTGAAGCTGACGATCCTGGAGCCGAAGCCGGTGACGGCCAAGATCATCTCCGGCATCGTCGCGGTGATCGCGTCCTACATTCTGAATCGCGAGTGGAGCTTCCAGAATCGCGGCGGTCGCGAGCGCCATCACGAGGCACTCATGTTCTTCGCGTTCAGCGGGGTCGGGGTGCTGCTGTCGATGGCGCCGCTGTGGTTCTCCAGCTACGTGTTGCAGCTTCGCGTGCCCGACGTATCCCTGACCGCGGAGAACATCGCCGACTTCATCTCGGCGTACATCATCGGCAACCTGCTGCAGATGGCGTTCCGGTTCTGGGCCTTCCGGCGCTGGGTGTTCCCCGACGAGTTCGGCCGCGAGCCGGACGTGGCCGTCGAGTCCACCTTCACGGCGGGCGGCCTTGCCGAGGCCATGGAGGAAGTGCACGAACACGGGCACGATCCGTCTCTTGGTGCCGCGCTCGGCTCCTCCAACGTCACCCCGCTGCAGCGCGCGCGGCGCGGTCAGCGCCTGCCGGGAGACCGGCTGTCGGACTCCTCACCCCCGAGGGTGTCGAAGACTTCGTGATACAGCAGCGAGTGGACGCGCTCCACTTGCGGTATGGCGTGAAACTCCAACGGGTCCTGTGACGCCGACTCGATGATCAGGGTGCCGGTGCGCATCATCCGGTCGAGCAGCCCGTGCCGGAACTCCACACTGTTGATCCGCGCCAGCGGGATGTCGATGCCCTGACGGGTGAGCAGGCCGTGGCGGAACATCACCCGCCGGTCGGTGATGACGAAGTGTGTGGTCAGCCAGGTGAGGAACGGCCAAACGGTCAGCCAGCCGACGATCAGCAGCCACACGGCCAGGATCACCAGCAGCACGACCGTCTTGGCAGTGCCCCAGTTCTGCTTGTCGACGATCGCGGCGACGAACGCCGCAACGGCCGTGCTGATGATCAGGAGCAGCACCGGCCCGATGAGTCGCTTCCAGTGCGGGTGGCGGTGCAGTACCACCTGCTCGTCGGCGGCGAGCACGTTATCCGGGTAACCCACGAAGGAAAACTCTATGGGTTGACCGGCCGCAAATGCGTGATATCGCCCGCCGACACCGTCAACACCTCGGCGCCGGTGTCGATGCGCAGCCGGCCCAGATCGTCGACGTCGACGGCAACGCCCTCCACCGCGCGGTCCCCGGGCAGGGCGGCGCGCACCCGCTGGCCGATCGTCAGGCTGCGGACGCGGTAATCGGCAGCCAGCGCCGCATCGGCGCCCTTCGCGCCACGCCAGCGCGCGATTCGGGCGGCCAGATGCCGCAGGACGGCGTCGCTCAAGTCGGTGCGGTCGACGGCCGCGCCGAGCATCGCCAGCGACGTGGCGGCCGGATCCGGCGCCTCGGTCACGTTCAGGCCGAGGCCGACGACCACCACGGGTTGTGGTGCGGCCACCTCCGCGAGGATGCCCGCCAGCTTCCCTGTGCCCACGAGGACGTCATTGGGCCATTTCAAGCCCGCCGCCACACCCGCCAGCTCGGCCACCGCGTCCACCACCGCGACGCCGGTGAGCAAGGGCAGCCAGCCCCACGTGTCGCTGGGCACGCCTGTCACGCCGACTCCGGCCGACAAGGCGATCTGCGACCGCGGCGGCGTCGACCAGCTCCTGCCGTGCCTACCGCGGCCCGCGGTCTGCGATTCGGCGATCAACACCGCACCGTCGATGTCCTCACCTGCGGCGGCCCGCGCCAGCAGGTCGGCATTGGTGGAGCCCGTCTCCTCGACGAGATCGATGTGCCACGGTCCGCTTTTCACCCCGACCACCTTATGTCGATAGCATCGAGCACCATGACGAGCAGCACCAAGGACACAGCCGGGCATTCTGCCGAGCCGTCCGCCGAGCACACGGTCGACATTCACACCACCGCAGGCAAGCTGGCCGATCTGCGCAAGCGGGCCGAGGAAACGCTGCATCCGGTCGGCGAGAAGGCGGTCGAAAAGGTCCACGCCAAGGGCAAGCTGACCGCCCGCGAGCGCATCCTGGCGCTGCTGGACGAGGACTCCTTCGTCGAACTCGACGCGCTGGCCAGGCATCGCAGCGTGAACTTCGGGCTGGCGGACAACCGCCCATTGGGCGACGGCGTGGTCACCGGCTACGGCACCATCGACGGCCGCGACGTCTGCATCTTCAGCCAGGACGCCACGGTGTTCGGCGGCAGCCTCGGCGAGGTCTACGGCGAGAAGATCGTCAAGGTGCAGGACTTGGCCATCAAGACCGGCCGCCCGCTCATCGGCATCAATGACGGCGCGGGCGCGCGCATCCAGGAGGGCGTGGTCTCACTTGGCTTGTACAGCAACATCTTTCACAACAACATCATGGCCTCCGGCGTCATCCCGCAGATCTCGCTGATCATGGGCGCGGCCGCGGGTGGCCACGTGTACTCGCCTGCGCTGACCGACTTCGTCGTCATGGTCGACCAGACCAGCCAGATGTTCATCACCGGGCCGGACGTCATCAAGACCGTCACCGGCGAGGAGGTGACGATGGAGGAGCTCGGCGGCGCGCACACCCACATGGCGAAGTCCGGGCTGGCCCACTACGTCGCCTCCGGCGAGCAGGACGCCTTCGACTACGTCCGCGACCTGCTGAGCTATCTGCCGAGCAACAACTATTCCGATCCACCGCGGTACCCGGTGGCGGCGCCCGACGGCGCCATCGAGGACAACCTCAACGACGAGGACCTCGAGCTCGACACGCTGATCCCCGACTCGCCCAACCAGCCCTACGACATGCACGAGGTCATCCGTCGCATCCTCGACGACGACGAGTTCCTCGAGGTGCAGGCCGGCTACGCGACGAACATTCTCGTCGGCTTCGGCCGCGTCGACGGCCGCCCGGTCGGCATCGTGGCCAACCAGCCCACCCAGTTCGCCGGCTGCCTGGACATCAATGCCTCGGAGAAGGCAGCCCGGTTCATCCGGACTTGCGACTGCTTCAACATCCCGATCGTCATGCTGGTCGACGTTCCCGGCTTCCTGCCGGGCACCGATCAGGAGTACAACGGCATCATCCGGCGCGGCGCCAAGCTTCTCTACGCCTACGGGGAGGCCACCGTCGCCAAGATCACCGTGATCACCCGCAAGGCCTACGGCGGCGCGTACTGCGTCATGGGGTCCAAGGAGATGGGCGCCGACGTCAACGTGGCGTGGCCGACGGCCCAGATCGCCGTCATGGGCGCGTCCGGCGCGGTCGGCTTCGTCTACCGAGGGCAGCTCAAGGAGGCCGCGAAGGAGGGCAAGGACGTCGACTCCCTGCGCCTGGAACTCCAGCAGGACTACGAGGACACCCTCGTCAACCCCTACATCGCCGCCGAGCGGGGCTACGTCGACGCGGTCATCCCCCCGTCGCACACCCGCGGCTATGTGGGCACCGCACTGCGGCTGCTGGAGCGCAAGATCACCCAGACACCGCCCAAGAAGCACGGGAACATCCCACTGTGAGTAACACGACGAAACCCACATCACCGAGGTCAGCGACCCGCGGGAGCTGACGATCGACAAGCCGCCAAGCCAGGCGGTCGAAAACATCAAGATCGTCAAGGGTGAGCCCACCGAGGACGAGGTCGCCGCGCTGGTCGCTGTGCTGAGCGCCGCCACCGGAGGCCGGGTAGAGCCGGGCCCGCAGGAGCTCAACCTGTGGGGCCACCCGGTCGACAAGCTGCGTTTTTCGCCGATCAGCTGGCAGCTCGTGACGCTGGTGGAGCGGACGCACATGCGCCGATGACGCGCGTGGTGCTCGCGTCGGCCTCACCGGGTAGGCGAACGGTGTTGCGCCAAGCGGGAATTGATCCCGTGGTCGTCGTCTCTGGCGTAGACGAGGACGCCGTCATCGCCGCGCAGGGTGCCGAGGCCCGACCGGGCGACGTCGCCAACGCACTCGCCGCCGCCAAGGCCGCGCAGGTCGCCGACCAACTAGATCCGCCGCTGAACGCGAATTGTGTTGTGGTCGGCTGTGATTCGATGCTCTACATCGACGGCATACTGCGCGGCAAGCCTGCGTCGGTCACGGAGGCGCGACGGCAGTGGACCGCCATGGCGGGGCGGTCGGGTGTGCTGTACACCGGGCACTGCGTCATCCGTCTGTCCGACGGTTCGGTCACCCACCGCGAGGTCGGGTTCGGCTCAACCATGGTCAATTTCGGCAGACCGACCGACGCGGACCTGACCGCGTACCTGGCCAGCGGCGAGTCGCTGCGAGTGGCGGGCGGCTTCACCATCGACGGTTTTGGCGCCTGGTTCGTCGACGGCATCGACGGCGATCCGTCGAATGTGGTGGGCATATCCCTGCCGACGATGCGTGAATTGTTGGCCCGCGTAGGGCTGTCGATCGCCGAACTTTGGGCTGCGAACCCGCTGTAGGCTCGTGGTGTGCCGCTTCCTGCAGACCCCGATCGCGCTCTCACCGCCTACGCCCACCCGGAGCGTCTCGTCACCCCGGACTGGCTGTCTGGCAACCTCGGCAGGCCCGGCCTGGCCGTCGTCGAGTCTGATGAAGACGTGCTGCTCTACGACACCGGCCACATCCCCGGCGCGGTCAAGATCGACTGGCACACCGACCTCAACGATCCGCACGTCCGCGACTACATCAACGGCGAGCAGTTCGCCGACCTGATGAACCGCAAGGGCATCTCCCGCGACGACACCGTGGTGATCTACGGCGACAAGAGCAACTGGTGGGCGGCCTACGCGCTGTGGGTCTTCACCCTGTTCGGCCACCCCGACGTGCGACTGCTCGACGGCGGCCGCGACCTGTGGATCTCCGACGGCCGCGACACCACGCTCGACGTGCCGGCCAAGCAGACCAGCGGCTATCCGGTCGTCGAGCGCGACGATGCGCCGATCAGGGCTACCGGGCGGACGTGCTCGGCATTCTGGGCTCGCAGCCGCTGATCGATGTGCGCTCCCCGCAGGAGTACACCGGTGAGCGCACCCACATGCCGGACTACCCCGAGGAAGGCGCGCTCCGCGGCGGTCACATCCCGACCGCCCGCTCGATCCCGTGGGGCAAGGCCGCCCAGGAAAACGGTCGCTTCCGCAGCCGCAAGGAACTCGAGGAGCTGTACGGCTTCCTGACGCCCGACGATAAGACCGTTGTGTACTGCCGCATCGGCGAGCGGTCGAGCCACACCTGGTTCGTGCTGACCCATCTGCTCGGCCTGCCGGGCGTGCGCAACTACGACGGCTCCTGGACCGAATGGGGCAACGCGGTACGGGTACCTGTGGCCGTCGGGGAAGAGCCCGGCGACGCGCCATGAGCATGCCAGCGCCACTTGCCGAAGTGGTGTCGGACTTCCAAGAGATGCAGGGCCAGGACAAGCTGCAGCTGCTTCTGGAGTTCGCAGGCGAGCTGCCGCCGCTGCCCGCCGACCTCCACGAGGCGGCGATGGAACCGGTGCCCGAATGCCAGTCGCCGCTGTTCCTTCACGTCGACGCCGACGACCGCGACCGGGTGCGGCTGTACTTCAGCGCGCCTGCCGAGGCTCCGACCACCCGCGGATTCGCCTCGATCCTGGCGCAGGGCCTTGACGAACAGTCGGCCGACGAAATCCTCGCGGTGCCCGACGATTTCTACACCGACCTTGGTCTGGCGGCGTTGATCAGCCCGCTGCGGCTGCGCGGCATGTCGGCGATGCTGGCCCGGATCAAGCGCCACTTGCGCTAGTTCGTGCCACGGGCAGGGTCGATTGGGTCGACACGGCGGCGGCGCTTAAACTGCGCGGGATACATTCTTAAAGACGATTCTTAGATATCTGCCGATCAGGAGGCGCAGTGCCCAGTCACGCCAGCTCACGCATCTCGAAGGTGCTGGTAGCCAATCGCGGTGAGATCGCTGTCCGGGTGATCCGCGCGGCCAAGGACGCCGGGCTGCCGAGCGTGGCCGTGTATGCCGAACCCGACGCCGACGCGCCACACGTCCGGCTCGCCGACGAGGCGTTCGCGCTCGGTGGCCAGACCTCCGCGGAGTCCTACCTCGACTTCGCCAAGCTGCTCGACGCGGCGGCGAAGTCCGGTGCCAATGCCATCCATCCCGGGTACGGATTCCTTTCGGAGAACGCCGATTTCGCGCAGGCGGTCATCGATGCGGGGCTGATCTGGATCGGGCCGAGCCCGCAGTCCATCCGGGATCTCGGCGACAAGGTCACCGCCCGTCACATCGCGGCCAAGGCCCAGGCGCCGCTGGTTCCCGGCACCCCGGACCCGGTCAAGGACGCCGACGAGGTCGTCGCGTTCGCCGAGGAGTACGGCGTGCCCGTCGCCATCAAGGCGGCATTCGGCGGCGGCGGCCGCGGCATGAAGGTGGCCCGCACCATCGAGGAGATCCCCGAGCTGTTCGAGTCGGCCACCCGCGAAGCGGTGGCGGCGTTCGGCCGCGGCGAGTGCTTCGTCGAGCGCTATCTGGACAAGCCGCGCCACGTCGAGGCCCAGGTGATCGCCGACCAGCACGGCAACGTCGTGGTCGCAGGCACCCGTGACTGTTCGTTGCAGCGGCGTTTTCAGAAGCTCGTCGAGGAAGCGCCCGCGCCCTTTCTCACCGACGCGCAGCGCAAGGAGATCCATGAGTCCGCCAAGCGCATCTGCAAGGAGGCCGGCTACTACGGCGCGGGCACCGTGGAATACCTGGTCGGCCAGGACGGGCTGATCTCGTTCCTCGAGGTGAACACGCGCCTTCAGGTGGAGCACCCGGTGACCGAGGAGACCTCGGGCATCGACCTGGTCCGCCAGCAGTTCCGCATCGCCAACGGCGAGACGCTCGACATCAGTGAAGACCCGACGCCGCGCGGCCACTCGATCGAGTTCCGCATCAACGGCGAGGACGCCGGTCGTGGCTTCCTGCCTGCTCCTGGTCCGGTGACCAAGTTCGAAGCCCCGTCGGGCCCGGGTGTGCGCATGGATGCGGGCGTGGAGACAGGCTCGGTGATCGGCGGGCAGTTCGACTCGATGCTGGCCAAGCTCATCGTCAGCGGCGCCAGCCGCGAGGAGGCGCTCGAACGGTCGAGGCGCGCCCTTGATGAGTTCCACGTCGAAGGTCTGGCCACGGTCATCCCGTTCCACCGCGCCGTCGTGTCCGATCCGGCGTTCATCGGCGACGACAACGGGTTCACGGTGCACACCCGGTGGATCGAAACCGAGTGGGACAACCAGATCGAGCCGTTCACCGGCGGTGAGCCGATGGACGATTCCGACGCCATGCCCCGGCAGACGGTCGTCGTCGAGGTGGGTGGGCGCAGGCTCGAGGTGTCACTGCCCGGCGACCTCGCCATCGGCAACGGCGCCGCGGCCGGCGCACCCGGCGTGGTCCGCAAGAAGCCCAAGCCCCGCAAGCGCGGCTCGCACGGCGGCGCCGCCGCGTCCGGTGACGCGGTGACCGCCCCGATGCAGGGCACGGTGGTCAAGGTGGCCGTCGAGGAGGGTCAGGAGGTCGCCGCGGGCGATCTGGTGGTCGTGCTCGAGGCGATGAAGATGGAGAACCCCGTCACCGCCCACAAGGACGGCACCATCACCGGCCTTGCGGTCGAGGCGGGCGCGGCCATCACGCAGGGCACGGTGCTCGCCGAGATCAAGTAGGACGTTAATCGGGCGTCACCAGGCTGCGCTGCTCCAGCACGGTGCCGAAGTACTGGGCCTTGGGGTCGATGACGACGGTCTTGGTGTCGTCGCCCCTGCGCGCAAGGGCGTCTTTGGCCATCTGCTCGAACGAGATCTTCTGTGGCCCACCGATATTCACGAATCCGTTCAGCGGCTCGGCGGCTGCGGCGCGTCGCACAACGGAGGCCACCTTGTCGGCCGTGATCGGCTGGATCAGCGCATCGGGCACATGCACCTCGTCGCCGACGGTCAACGACTGGGTGATCGCATCGGTGAACTCCGCGAACTGCGTCGCGCGCACGATGGTGTACGGCAGGCCCGACTCGGTGATGACCTTCTCCTGAGCCACCTTTGCCCGCAGGTATCCGCTGTTCGGCAGCCCGTCCAGGCCGACGATCGACAGGGCGACGTAGTGACCGACACCGGCCTTCTTGGCGGCGGCCGTCAGGTTGGTCGTCGACGTAGTGAAGAAATTCATCACCGGGTCGTCCTCGAAGGAGGGCGAGTTGACGACATCGACGAGCGCGTCGGCGCCCTCCAGCGCGCCGGCGAGGCCTTCCCCGGTCAGCACGTCCACACCGGTGTTGCGGGACGCGGCGACCACATCGTGGCCGTCCGCGGTGAGCAGTTCGACGAGCTTGGTTCCGATCAGGCCGCTGGCCCCGACGATGGTGATCTTCATGCCTACTATTAGCCCTCGTGGAGCCGGTGGAAATCAATGCCGGGGCGTGGTATCTGCGCGGCCTGCCGTCCGATGACCGCTACCTCTGGGAGGTGTGCGAGCCGATCACCGGAGAGGTGGTGGCGGAGGTGACGCTGGATGCGGTCGCGGCGACGATGTCCGTCCGCGCCGGGGACGGCCACGCCGACGCCGCCGACGCCGCCGCGGAGGCCGTGCGCCGGTTCGCCGGCGGTGCGCTCGGCATCACGGTGTCGGGTTGACGTCGATGTCGGCGCCCGTTGCGAGGTCGGCGCAGTCCACCCACACCACGTCGGTCCGCTCCCGCAGGTAGGCCCGTCCGCCCTCGTCGCCGACCGTCCGGGCGACGAAGTCGGGCCAGTGTCTGCGCGCCAGCACGACCGGGTGTCCGGGCCGTCGCCCGTAGCCGGCGCGCGCCAGGCCGGACGGTGCGTCGCGGGCGGCGCTGACGACGCGGCGCACGACGGCGGCGCCGATGTCGGGAGTGTCGACGGTGATCAGCACGGCGTAGTCCGCAGGCCCGGATTCGAGTGCCGATATCCCCGCCCGCACCGAAGCGCTCATCCCCTCGGCCCAGTCGCCTGCCACCACCGGACGAGCCGGGGCCGGTACGTCGACCACGGCGGCGCCCAGCACCACGACGATGTCGTCGCAGCCGCCGCCGTCGAGCGCCGAGACCGCCGACCGCAGCCATCGGCCTTCACCGGCGAGCACCTTCGGCATGCCGAATCGGGTGCCCGCCCCTGCGGCCAACACCACTCCGCCGACGTGATCCGGCACGCCAATAGTGTGCTCCGGATTGCGTAAACTGCCTGTCCGAAAAGCGAATTCGCCAGCAAATTTGCTGTGGTCGTCTGCGTCAACACGCCCGAACGGCCTCCGACACGCACGCTGAACAGGGCTTATCAAAAAGCGTATGCAGCGGTTGTCCTTGTGACGAAGACCAGCGTAGGGTCAGAGACGGGTTGAGTTCACAGCCAGCTGGAAACGTCATCGACATGCAGGGTGAACTCCCTGCAGCGATGGGCTTTGAGGACCCAGGGCCTTGAACTTTATGACGTGAACCACAGTCCGATCGTCTTCGACTGATGGAGTCACAGAAAAATATGTCTACTGCTATTACTACGTCCCGTCCCGTCGACCGCAGAGAAAGCCGCACCGCGACATTCGCGACGCGGTGGTTACAACCTGCGGTCGCGGTCATCACCGCACAGGGTGAGTTGGACGCATCCAATGCCCAGGAACTCGTCGACTACGCGTTGCGCGATGCGGAACGCACCCGAAGACTGACCTTGGACCTGACCGGCGTCGAGTTCTTCGGCACCGCAGGCTTTTCTGCACTGCACACGCTCAACGTGCGGTGCGCCGGTGCCGGCGTCGAGTGGGTACTGGTGCCCAGCAGGGCGGTCAGTCGGCTGTTGCGGATCTGCGATCCGGATTCGGTCCTACCGATCGCTGCAACAATGCCCGCAGCGCTCTCGCTGCTTCAAGCCGAACAGCGCAGGCTACTGCAGCTGGTCTCGGAGCCGAGCTAGGGATTTCGCGAGTAGCCGAGACACGTGCATCTGCGAGATGCCAACGCGCTCGGCTATTTGCGTCTGTGTCAGCGATTCGAAGAACCTCAGCACAAGCACGGTGCGCTCCCGTTCCGGGAGCGCTTCGAGCAAGGGCCGCAAGGCTTCTCGGTTTTCGATCTGATCGAGGCTGAGGTCGACATCGCCCAATGTGTCGGCGATCGCGGGTGCGTCCTCGTTGCCGCTACCGCCACCACTGTCGATCGACAGCGTGTTGTAGGAGCTGCCCGCGATAAGGCCCTCGACGACCTCGTCGCGGTCCATGTCCAGTTCAGCGGCGAGCTCGGTTGGCGTGGGGGCGCGCCCCAGCCGCTGCGACAGCTCGGCGGTCGCCGCGCCAAGCCTCAGGTGTAGTTCCTTGAGCCGGCGCGGAACCTTGACCGACCAGCTGTTGTCGCGGAAATGGCGACGGACCTCACCCATGATCGTCGGCACCGCGAACGACACGAAATCCGAACCCGCGTTGACGTCGAACCTGATCACGGCATTCACCAGGCCCACCCGAGCGACCTGCACCAGGTCGTCGCGCGGTTCGCCGCGACCGTCGAATCGGCGGGCGATGTGATCGGCCAGCGGCAGGCATCGCTCGACGATGCGGTCCCGCTGCCTGCTGAACTTCGCCGAGTCATCCGGCACGTCAGCCAACTCGCGGAACATGTCGGCGACATCCGCGTATTCAGAGTTCGGCCGTGATGACGAACCCTGGGAAGACTGCCGACTCACCTGAGCGAACTCGCTCGTCTCGTCGTCATGGAGATCCCGAACACGAGACCCTCTTCCGCGCCCTGACCGTCCTGGAACGTCTTGACCTCATCGGTCAGCGAACTGAGCACATGCCAGCTGAAACTGCCTGGGGTGAGAATGTCCTGGCTCTTGCACGTCGTGGAGGCGTCGACTACCACCTCGTTCTCCAGCGGATGTACCGCCAACACCAGGGTGGAGTTCGGCAACGCGGAACGAATCAGCCGCGTGCACGCTTCGTCGACGGCCAGGCGTAGGTCGGACACCGCATCGAAATCGAGATCCTCGAAAGTGCCGATCGCGGCCACCACGGTCCTCACCACGGCCAGATTCTCCAGCTGGGCCGGGACGCGGATCTCGACAGAACGGGGACTGACGTGCTGCCCGTTGCCCGCGTTCGCGACCTCGGTCATTAGACCTCCCGACATTGTCGAACCGAGACTACTACTCCCGTTGGTTCGCCAGCTAACCATGCGTGTGACGCTGCGGTAGGCCGGGTAATACTCCGGCATGAAAAATGCCGCGCCGATGATGCAATGACATCGATGTGTGATACCCCAATTCCGCTGAACTCTAACGGCAGGTCGCTGTGCGGCTCCGCCGCAGCGTAGTCAGCGGGCCCGGCCTGCACCGGGTGCGACGGGGGCGCGGTTTCTCGTACCACGATCGGGACGGCAAGGTGCTCACCGACGAGGCTACCCTGGCCCGAATTCGCGACCTCGTCATCCCGCCCGCATGGAAACGGGTCTGGATATCCCCGCACGCAAACGGGCACATCCAGGCCGTGGGCACCGACGTCGCAGGCCGCCGCCAATACCTCTACCACGAACAATGGCACGAGGAGCGCAACGAGGAGAAGTTCGACCGGGTGCTGGAGATGTCCAAGTTGCTGCCCGATATGCGACGACGCATCGCGACGGACCTGCGTCGCCGCGGGCTCGAGCGGGACCGGGTCCTCGCCCTGGCCGTGCATCTTCTGGACCTCGGCTACTTCCGTGCGGGCGGCGAGCAATACGCCGAAGAGAACAACTCGTTCGGGATCTCGACGTTGCTGTGCGAACACGTGACGCTGCAACGGGAGGCGGTCGAGTTCGACTATCCGGCCAAGAGCGGTGTACGGCGCACGCTGATCATCGACGACCCCGAGGTGGTTCGTTCGGTGCGTGCACTGCTGCGTCGGCCCGATCGGACCGACCGCCTGCTGGTGTGCCGGAATTCCGCAGACTGGCAAGACGTCCACGCCGAGGATCTCAACGCCCGGTTCAAGGAGCTCGTCGGCGACGAGTACACCGTCAAGGACCTGCGCACGTGGCATGGCACGGTGCTCGCGGCGGCGGCGTTCGTCGACGCCGACCCTCCTTCGAACAAGACGGTGATCAAGCGAGTCGAGTCCGCGGTGATGAAAGAGGTGGCCGAGGAACTCGGTAACACCCCTGCGGTGGCCCGCGGTTCCTACGTCGACCCGCGGGTGGTCCAGGGGTATGAGCAGGGCCTCACCATCTCCGCAGGGGCGCAGCGCGCGAGCCGCGCGAGGAAGCCCAGCGAGCGGCAGGCCATTCTGGAGAACAGCACCGCGCGATTGATTCGCAGGGTTGCACGGAACTAGTCAGGCCGGCGTGGTCATGCGCGGATCGCCAGGCCGAGCCACTTCGTCATAGATCCGCCCCATGTCTTCTGCGATCCGGCCCCAGGAGTAGCGGGCCCGCGCGATCTCGTCCGCAGCCCCAAAACCTCGTCGCAGGAAGGAATCACGCAGCAGCGCGTTGATCGCATCCGCGAGACTGGCCGGATCCTTCGGCGGAACCAGTGTGTGCGTTTAACAACACCGCCCCTAGGGAACCCTCTGACTGCGTGGGGAGATCTCCACGTTCTGCCCAAGAAGCGGGCAAACCCAAAGCCAACCACTGAGGGGAAGGTACGCATGACCGAGAAGAACAGTGGTCCTGAAGAAGCCGTCAAGGGCGCCGTCGAGGACGTCAAGGGCAAGGCGAAGGAAGCGGTCGGCACCGTGACGGGCCGTGACGACATGGTCCGCGAGGGCAAGGCCCAGCAGGACAAGGCCGACGCCCAGTCGGATGTCGCCAAGAAGGAAGCCGAGGCCGAGGCGGCCCGCGGTAGTGCTAAGGCTGCCGAGAAGCGCCAAGAGGCCAATCAGTAAGGCTTAGTGCGTAATTGGAAAATCCCAGCCGGGCAACCGGCTGGGATTTTTCTGTGCGGGGACTGAAACCGTCAGCTGCTCGGTCGCTGTCGATGCGCTTCGGGATATTCGGCGTACCAACGTTCTTCGATGCTGCGGATGCGTCGGTGTTCGACGGCCAGCCAGGCCAATCCGATGACGATCAGCGCCGGAATGTTCCTCGTGTCCGTCATCGACTCGCCGGCGTGCGGCCGCGTTGTCCTCGCATGGTCGATGGGATCTTTGGGACTTTTCATGGCTACTCCTACCGCCATACCACTGCCCGCGTTCACGGCATGGTTCAAACGGTAGGACTACCCGGTGCCGTCTGCAGTAGGTCAGGTGCCTGCGATGGAGGGCAGGCTCGTGATGAGCACCAACAGCGTGGCGGTCGTCAGAAACCAGCCCGCTCCCTGCCACGGCCAGTAGGCATCGTCTTGACGCCGGGCCTGATACGTCCGAATAAAGGCGTGCACGCCGCCCAACAACAGGATGGCTGGAGCGCCGAGACCGAGAAGCGTTCGCTGCGCGGTGCCACACGCCACTGTGTCGGCGGTCGAACCTCCACAGGTGCTGACCCATAACGCCGCGAAGACCAGAAAAGCGATGGCGGCGATTGCCACGACAACGCTGTAGCGGACCGCCTCGCGAGCACCGTCGCGGAGACCGGGCGCGTGTTGGCGCAGTTCCTGAGTACTCTCGAGCACAACTACCTAATTCCCCTGGTGGTGCACGGTTAAACCTGGTGAATGACGTGCGGCCTAGAAGGGCGGGGGTTCGTCGTCACGAGCAAGGCGCGCGGACAGTAGTAAGCGTTCTCTACGCCGGACGAAGCCGATCCTGTGTTGGCGTTCCTCGGCGATGCGGTGTGCGCGGTCTTCGGCACGGGTCCGTCGGCGGGTGGGCATCATCAGGCCGCGTCGAGTATCCGACAATTCGGATGGCTGCGTCACGACGACCTCGCCCGTGGGGGTGGCCAGCACCGGAAAGAACAGGGCGCCACCCGGCTTGGTGGTGTACACCTTCCCGCTCGGCGAGGTCCACTCCACTGTTCCGTCAGCATATTGGCAGTCGGCCCAGCCGCCCGCCCGGTTGTAAAACGTCTTCAGCAGATGGTGAAAACGGCACAGCAGCTTAAGGTTTGATGGATGGGTCGGTCCGATGGGATACGGGATGGTGTGGTCGATGTCGCATACCTCCGCGGGTGCGTCGCACCCGGGGAACCGGCAGGTCAGATCGCGGCAGCGGATAAAGCGAGCCTGATCCGCCGACGGCCGGTATCCCGGCTCGGCCACCGGCGGCGGAAGGGATACTGGTTTGATCGTCGCGGTGGCCGCCAACTCACGCAGAAGCGGGGCCGGTACGGGCCCGAACCCGACCAGATAACCCGGGTACTGCGAGCGCCCCTCGATCGCCGATTGATCGGCCACAATCTGGATCACCACCTGGGCCTGCGGCTTGGCGTCGACCGCGCCGGCCGGGCAATCGTCGGCGCCGCACCCGCACTCCAACCGCGTCTGCCCGGCGGCCAACGCCAGCAACGCATCGGCACGCCGTTGTCGCGTGGTGCGGCCATCGTCGCGGCACACCGAGGCCGCCACCGCGTCCAGGCGGTGATCGACTGTGGTCGCGTCGATCACCGGCAGGCTGCCCCATAGCCCGGCCATCCCCGCCTGATTGGTAGGCCCGAATTCGACGTAACGGTCCTCCCGCGGCAGTCGGGGTTCGCGCATCCCCGCCGGATCGAACTTCTCCACCCACATGTCGATGCGCTCCGTCAGCTTCGGCCCCGACATCCGCATCCACTTGGGCGCCCGTCGGGCGAGCGCGGCATCGAGTTTGGCCAGCAGTGCAGGATCTTCGACGTTGCCGGTGCGCTTCACCAGCGCGACCATCATCCGAAAATCGATCGCACCACCGGCGAACACCGCAGCCACCCGGGGCAGTTGCTCCCGCAGCGCGATCGCGAGGTTCAGCTGCGCCGATGCCCGGCCGCGGCTGATGTTCAACGCAGCCGACACCTCGGCGACCACGTTGGCATGCCCGTCGATCGCCCAGTTCTCGCGCTCGACGTCGTCGTCCGGGGCGCGCCGCGCATAGAGCTCGCCGATCGCGGCCAACCGCCGGGCACACCCCGCCGCCTCTTCGCGCGACGCCGACGCCATGGCGTCGACCACGTCGGCGTCGGTCAAGCTATCGAACATACATTCGAATCTACACGCATCCCCCGACACACCGGCGGGTTGTCCACAAGCCTGACTGTCGGCCTGTGCATCTACCATTCGCCTCGTGACGCGCACCAGGGCAAAGGTGTTTGTGGCCGCGGCCGTCGTATCGGGAGTGACGGCCTACCTGTCCGGCGCGAGCCTGCTCTGGACCGTTGCGATCGGGGCCATCACGCCATTGCTGATGGCCGCCGTGCCCCGCTTCCTATTGGCCACCGCGGTCGGCGCGTTCAGTCCGAGCCCGCAAGAGACGAACGACGCGATGTCGGGCACGGAGTTCGAAGACCACGTCGCGCGGATCGCCCGATCCTGCGGGGTGCCGGTCATCATGACTGCGGTGACCGGCGACTGGGGCGTCGACCTGATCGTCGGGAGACGGCCCGAACGCCTTGCGGTGCAATGCAAGAGGCAGTCACGGCCCGTTGGCGCGGGCGCCGTTCAGGAGGTCGTCGCGGGCGCGCCGATGCACGGGTGCGCCAAGACCATGGTGGTCACAAATCACGAATTCACGCCCGCTGCACGCAAACTCGCGGTGTTGCACGGCTGCGAACTCGTCGGCGGCGCGGAGCTTCCGAGGCTGAAGTCGACGATCCGTCGGCTCACCGCCCCGACCGAGGTCAGGTAAGGGCGTCCCGGACGGCCGCCACGGCGTCGTCGATCTCGCTGTACGACACCGTCAGGGCCGGACGGAACCGGACACTGTCCGGACCGCTGGCGAGCATGATGACGCGGCGATCCCACAGCTTGCGGATCAGTTCATCGCGCTGCTCGCCCGACGGCAGGCTGAACGCTCGCATGAGCCCGCGGCCGCGGACATCACGCACCAGCTCGGGGAACTCGACCGACAGCTCCTCCAGTTTGGCGTGCAGATACTTGCCTGCCTCTGTCGCATGGTCCATCAAGCCATCCAGCTCGATGACCTCGAGAATGCGCCGCGACCGGACCATGTCGACCAGGTTGCCGCCCCACGTCGAGTTGATCCGCGAGCTGACCGCGAACACGTTGTCGGCGACCTCGTCGACACGACCGCCGGCCATCACACCGCAGACCTGGGTCTTCTTACCGAACGCGACCACGTCCGGCATTACGCCCAATTGCTGGTAGGCCCACGCGGTTCCGGTCAGCCCGCAACCGGTCTGAACCTCGTCGAAGATGAGCAGCGCGTCGAACTCGTCACACAGCGCGCGCATCGCGGCGAAGAACTCCGGCCGGAAGTGCCGGTCCCCGCCCTCCCCCTGGATGGGCTCGGCGATGAAACAGGCGATGTCGTCGGGGCTTGCTTCGAAGGCGGCCCGGGCCTGGCGCAGCGACTCGGCTTCCACCGCATCCATATCGGCGCCGGCACGGATGTAGGGCGTATCGATGCGCGGCCAGTCGAACTTCGGGAACCGGGCGACCTTGTTCGGGTCGGTGTTCGTCAGGGACAGCGTGTAGCCGCTGCGGCCGTGGAAGGCGCCGCGCATGTGCAGCACCTTGGTGCCGAGGGCGGGGTCGATTCCGCGTGCCTCGTTGTGCCTGCTCTTCCAGTCGAAGGCCACCTTGAGCGCGTTCTCGACGGCGAGCGCGCCGCCGTCGACGAAGAACAGGTGCGGCAGCGCCGGGTCGCCGAGCACACGGGCGAACGTGTCGACGAACCGTGCCATCGGCACGCTGTATACATCGGAGTTGCTCGGCTTGTTGACCGCGGCAGTCGCCAGCTCGTCGCGGAACGCCTGGTCGTCGGCGAGGGCGGGATGGTTCATGCCGAGCGCCGAGGACGCGAAGAACGTGAACATGTCGAGATAGCGCTCACCGGTGCGGGCGTCAACCAGCACGGAGCCCTTCGACTGCTCGATGTCGAGCACGAAGTCCAGGCCGTCGGCGAGGATGCTGCGGGCCAATACCTCGCGCACGTCGTCGGGGCGAATGCCTGATGCGCCGTCGGCTGTCATTTCGGCAGGAGTCAACACAGCGGTCATGCTGCCATCTTAACAGTACTTTTACGGTCAACCGACTATTTGACCGGAACTATTCCGGTATGTGTTCGCGTCCTGCGTAAAATGTCTGTAAGATGATGGTGCTTCGAGTGCGCACATTGGCCGCCGTCCGGATCTGCTGCAACAGGTCTTCGAGCGCCCGCGCCGACTCGACACGCACCAAGAGGATGTAGCTTTCCTCGCCCGCCACCGAGTGACACGACTCGATGGCCTCGATGTGCTCGAGACGGGCGGGCGCATCATCGGGTTGAGATGGATCGATAGGAGTGATGGCCACGAACGCCGACAGCATGTGCCCGACGGCCTCGGGGTTGATCCGGGCCGAGTACCCGACCACCACGCCCCGCGACTCGAGTCGTCGCACCCGTGACTGGACGGCCGAGACCGAAAGGCCGGTGGTCGCCCCGAGGTGGGCCAGCGTGGCTCGACCGTCGGCGACGAGCTCGCGCACAAGGATGCGGTCGATGTCGTCGAGCGGTTCGCTCATGGCCGCACTGTATCCGAGCATTGGTCGCGCATGAGCCGACCTCTCGAAACCTGGCGGCTGCGCGCGAAATTCGCGGCGGCGCTGTCCCGTATGTACGCCGACGAAGTGCCCGCATATACGACACTCGTCGACGTCAGCGCCGAAGTGAACCACGAGCTGGGTGGGTCCGAGAGAGTAACCGCCGAACGACACGGCGCGATCCGCGTCGGCAATGCGCGCGAACTCGCCGACGTGGCCGACCTGTTCTCTGCGTTCGGCATGTATCCGGTCGGGTTCTACGACCTTCGCGACGCGACGCCGCCAGTGCCGGTGGTCTCCACCGCGTTCCGCCCCATCGACGGTGATCAGCTGAACCGCAACCCATTCCGGGTGTTCACCTCCATGCTGACCACCGCCGACGCTCGCTTCTTCTCCCCCGAGCTACGAGCCCGCGCCGAACGGTTCCTGGCCGAACGACAGCTGTTCGATCCCGCGTTGATCGCCGATGCCAGGCGCATCGCCTCGGCGGGCGGCGCAGGACCCGACGAGGCGAAGCGGTTCGTCGCCGAGGCGGTGGCCGCCTTCGCGCTGTCGCGCCAACCGATCGACCGCGGCTGGTATGAGGAGCTGAGCGCGGTTTCCGCCGTCGCCGCCGACATCGCAGGTGTCACCACCACGCACATCAACCACCTGACACCCCGCGTTCTCGACATCGACGAGCTGTACCGGCGGATGACGGCTCGCGGCATCGCAATGACCGAGGCCATTCAGGGTCCGCCGCGCACCGACGGACCCGATGTGTTGTTGCGGCAGACGTCGTTTCGGGCGCTCTCGGAGCCGCGGCGCTTCCGCGACCGGGACGGCACGGTGTCCGACGGCACGCTGCGCGTGCGCTTCGGCGAAGTCGAGTCCCGCGGCATCGCCCTCACGCCCGAGGGCAGGCGCCGGTACGACGCGGCCATGGCCAACCCGGATCCGGCCAGGGTGTGGGGCGACTACTTCCCCGCCACGCACGAACACATGGCGGCGGCTCGCTTGGCCTACTACCACGGCGGCGATCCATCGAAACCCGTTGTATACGAGGATTTCCTACCCGCATCGGCGGCCGGGATCTTCCGATCAAACCTCGATAACGACGCACGGATGTCCGCCGGCGAGGAAGATCGGGATGAGTCGGACTACACCGCGGATTGGATGGCCGGACAGATCGGGCACCACATTCACGATCCCTACGACCTCTACGAGAAAGTCGCATCATGACCAGCGTTCAGACATCGCAGCTTCCGACCGCCGACGACCTTCGCGCCCGAGCCCGAGGCGCATTGGCGGCCGTCGGTTCGCGCGTGGAACTGGGTGAGCCCGGCGCCCACGGCGTGCACGCCAGCACGCCGATCACCGGGGACGTGTTGTTCACCGTCGCGGAGACCACACCCGAGCAGGCCGACGCGGCCATTGCCGAAGCGGCGCAGGCGTTTACCACCTGGCGCACGACACCGGCGCCGGCCCGGGGCGCGCTGGTGGCGCGGCTCGGCGAGCTGCTCGTCGAGCACAAGGACGATCTGGCCGCCCTGGTCACCATCGAGGCGGGCAAGATCACCTCGGAGGCGCTCGGCGAGGTGCAGGAGATGATCGACATCTGCGAATTCGCCGTCGGGCTGTCGCGCCAGTTGTACGGCAAGACCATCGCGTCGGAGCGTCCGGGACACCGGCTGATGGAGACGTGGCACCCGCTCGGCGTCGTCGGCGTCATCACCGCCTTCAACTTCCCGGTCGCGGTGTGGGCGTGGAATGCCGCGGTCGCGCTGGTCTGCGGCGACACCCTGGTGTGGAAGCCGTCGGAGCTCACGCCGCTGACCGCGCTGGCCTGCCAGGCGCTCGCCGAGCGGGCCGCGCTCGATGTTGGGGCGTCGGACCATATCTGCCGGCTGGTCATGGGCGGGCGCGAGGTCGGCGAACGACTCGTCGATGACCCGCGGGTGGCATTGGTGAGCGCAACCGGTTCGGTGCGGATGGGACAGCAGGTCGGTCCACGGGTCGCGCAGCGGTTTGGCCGGTCGCTTCTCGAGCTCGGCGGCAACAACGCCGCCATCGTCACCCCGTCGGCCGATCTGGAGCTGGCTGTGCGAGGCATCGTGTTCTCGGCGGCAGGTACCGCGGGCCAGCGCTGCACGACACTGCGCCGGCTGATCGTGCAACGGTCCATCGCCGACACGCTGGTCGAGCGGATCGTGTCGGCCTATCGGCAGCTGCCGGTCGGCGACCCGGCGTCCGACGGCACCCTCGTCGGGCCGCTCATCCACGAGACGGCCTACCGCGACATGGTCGGCGCCCTGGAACGGGCCCGCGCCGAGGGCGGCGAGGTGTTCGGCGGCGAGCGTCACGACCTCGGCGAGAACTCCTACTACGTCGCCCCCGCGGTGGTGCGGATGCCCGCGCAGACCGAACTGCTGCACTCCGAAACGTTCGCGCCGATCCTCTACGTGCTCACCTACGACGAGCTCGACGAGGCCATCGAGTTGAACAACGCGGTGCCACAAGGTCTTTCGTCGGCGATCTTCACCCTCGACGTGCGGGAGGCGGAGCGCTTCATGGCCGCAGACGGCTCTGACTGCGGCATCGCCAACGTCAACATCGGCACGTCGGGTGCGGAGATCGGCGGGGCGTTCGGCGGCGAGAAGCAGACCGGCGGCGGCCGCGAGTCAGGCTCGGACAGCTGGAAGGCCTACATGCGCAGGGCGACCAATACCGTCAACTACTCGGCCGACCTTCCATTGGCGCAGGGCGTGCACTTCGGCTAGGTCGACTCGAGAGCGTTGGCGCAGCCGGCGAGGACCGCGAGAAAACTCATTCGGAGCAGCCGCGAGCTCACCACCTCGAACGCCTTGCCACCCATCCAAGCCGGATGGGTGTACCTGGTAACCCAGTCGACGTGTGTGCCGTTTCCGCGCGGAGAGAAGGTGAGCGTGCCGCCCTCGTGGTTGAACACGGGGAATGAGCGGAGAATCAGGTAGGAATAGCTCCGCGGCGCGTCGTATGCCGTGTACTCCTCGCGGAACCACACACCTGCGCCCGTCACCTCCCGCACTGCGCCTGGTCCCGGCCCCGACGATCCTTTCGCGTACTTGGCCCGGAAGACCAATGGAGGCGCCGTCAGGCTTTTCGGATCGGCAAGGAAGTCGAACACCCTTTCCGGCGGCGCAGCGATGGTTCGTTCGACGTGAAGCTCGACCACAACGCCACCCTATGCCGACCGCCTCAACCGCTGTTGCACACGTGCAAATTAGAATGGCGGGGTGGCAGAACCCAGGCGGCGACTTTCGCCCGACGATCGGCGGAGTGAGCTGCTCGCGCTTGGGGCCAAGGTATTCGGCGAACGCCCGTACGACGACGTCCGGATCGACGAGATCGCCGAACGGGCGGGTGTGTCGCGCGCGCTGATGTACCACTACTTCCCGGACAAGCGGGCGTTCTTCGCCGCGGTAGTGCGGGCCGAAGGTGATCGACTGTTCGAGGCCACCAACATGCCCCCGGTGCCGGGCCAGACACTCTTCGAACAGTTGCGCGCGGGCGTGCTCGCTTATCTGCACTACGACGAGCAATACCCGCACGGTGCATGGGCCGCCTATGTCGGCATGGGCACATCCGATCCGGTGCTGCGCGGCATCGAGGACGTGGACAACGAGCGTCAGGTCAACCGGATCATGGACCGGATCAACGACACGCTCGGCGGCGACCTGGACTCCAAGGTGGAGCGCGACATCCGCATCGCCATGTACGGCTGGCTGGCGTTCACCTTGGAGATGTGCCGGCGGCGCATCATGGACCCGTCGCTGGACGCCGGCCAGATCGCCGACACGTGTGCACATGCGCTGCTCGACTTGGTGAGCCGGGTTCCGGGTATCCCGGGCAAACTCAGCGAGGCGGTCGCGAGCGAGCTACGCGGTACATGACCTTAGGCCGCAGCAGCCGCGTCGGCGGGTCGATGAACCCCGTCACCCTGACGAGCTGTTCTGCGACGGCGTTGTCGGTCTCGCACACGGTCAGCAGTCGGTCGACGTAGGAGTTGGCGACCCTCGTCACCAGCGACCGACGGCCCTCGACTTCCGGCTGGCTGAGGTCGGCACCGGTGGCGAACTGCCACGCCACGCCGATCGGTTTTGCCGCCGCGCGGAAATAGCGCCGGGCCAGATCGTTCTGGCCGCGAGATAGGCAGTGGCGCAGGGCAATTGCCTGCAGGGCAGCCACCGTCATGCCTTGGCCGTAGATGGGGTTGAAGTTGGCGACCGCATCGCCGATGACAATCAGCCCTGCCGGAAACCGCTTCATCTTGTCGTAGCGCCGCCACCGGTTCTCGGGGTAGCGGTACCGACAGATCTCGGTCAGCGGCTCGCCGGTTCGCAGAGCGGCCATCACGTGCGGCGGCGTGATCGCCTCGACGAACGCCAGCCGATCGCCCGGCTCGGCCGGCGGCTCGCGGCCCGCCATGCCGAAAGCGGTGAACATCCAGGTGTCGTCCTCGTAGCCGAACAACGCCATCCCGGTAGGTCGGCCGGGGATCGGGGTGGTGGCCACCACCATCTCCCTCAACGTGCCCGGCGGCAGCCGAAGCAGCTGGCTGGAATACACCACGTGCACGGTCACCTTGTCTTCGGCGGGGCGGCCGTAGCCCATGGCATCCAGCACGGCGGGCGTGCGGGCGGCGCGGCCCGTCGCGTCGACCACCAGGTCGGCTTCCACAGCGCGTTCGCCTGCGCCGTCATGGGACGCCACCCGAACGCCGGTGATCCGATCCTGCGAGGAGGTCGACGTCAGCTCGACCGCGTCGTGGCCCGTCAGAAACGTGATGTTGGGTGTCTTGCGCACCCGCCGCCGGACCAGGCTCTCCAGCAGCGGTCGGCTCGGAAAATACAGCGGCGGAACTGTCGTGAACCTGCCTTCGGTGCTGGCCCGATGGCCGGCGAGCGAAAACGACGCCCTGGACAGGTCGCTGTAGTCGAACGCCGGGACGCCAGCCGCGACGAGCTCGTCACCGAAGCCGGGGAACAGGTCGCCGAGGATGAGCGAGCCGCGGCCCAGCAGGCCGTGCGCATGGCGGCCCTGGGGCACGCCCCGCCGGTTGGCCGCGGCGTCGGAAAGCTCATCGCGCTCCACCACCGTCACCGACTCGTAGAAGTCGGCTAGCACGCGCGCAGCCACCAGACCGGCCATGCTGGCGCCGAGAACGACCGCGTGTGCGCCGACCATGGCTCATTTTCACGTGAAGCAGAGCCCGATCGCTGAAGTTTGTCGGTGCCCGTTGGCACGATGGCTGGATGAGCCCGACGCAGGATGATCCGCTCGGTCGTTTCAGCGCGCTGACCAGGGAGTGGTTCACCGGCACCTTCGCGGCGCCGACGGACGCGCAGGCCCAGGCGTGGTCGGCTATTGCCAACGGCGACAACACGCTGGTCATCGCGCCGACGGGGTCGGGAAAGACGCTGGCCGCGTTCCTGTGGGCGATCGATGAGCTGGCCGAAAACGAGCCTCGGCCTGCGATCGCAGGCACTCCCCTCGCAAGCGGTGGGCCCAGCGTTCTGTACGTGTCGCCGTTGAAAGCGCTGGCCGTCGACGTCGAGCGCAACCTGCGCACTCCGCTGACGGGAATCGGGCGCATCGCCGAGCGGCGTGGGCTTCCCGCTCCCGACATCAGCGTCGGTGTCCGCTCCGGCGACACCCCACCTGGGCGGCGGAGGGAACTGATCGCCAAGCCGCCCGACATCCTGATCACCACGCCCGAGTCGCTGTTCCTGATGCTGACCTCGGCCGCGCGTGACACGCTCGCCGCAGTGCAGACCGTCATCGTCGACGAGGTGCATGCCGTCGCCGCGACCAAACGCGGCGCCCACCTGGCGCTCTCCCTGGAGCGGCTGGACCAGATATTGGAGAAGCCCGCCCAGCGGATCGGGCTGTCGGCCACGGTGCGGCCACCCGAAGAGGTGGCACGCTTCCTGTCCGGGCAGGCACCCGTGACGATCGTCGCCCCACCGGCGGCCAAGACGTTCGACCTGTCGGTGCAGGTGCCCGTTCCCGACATGGCCAACCTCGAGAACAACACGATCTGGCCCGACGTCGAGGGACGCATCGTCGACCTGATCGAGGCGCACCGCAGCTCGATCGTGTTCGCGAACTCGCGGCGGCTGGCCGAACGACTCACCTCCCGGCTCAACGAGATTCACGCCGAGCGAAGCGGGATTGAACTGGAGTCCGGGCCCAATCCCCAAGTGGGCGGCGGGTCGCCCGCACACATCATGGGCAGCGGGCTGGCGTCGGGAGCCGCGCCGCTGCTGGCCCGCGCCCATCACGGTTCGGTCAGCAAGGAGCAGCGTGCGCTGGTCGAGGACGACCTCAAGACCGGCAGGCTGAAGGCCGTCGTCGCCACCTCCAGCCTGGAGCTGGGCATCGACATGGGCGCAGTCGATCTGGTGATCCAGGTGGAGGCTCCGCCGTCGGTGGCCAGCGGACTGCAACGCATCGGTCGCGCGGGCCATCAGGTCGGCGAGATCTCGCAGGGCGTCCTGTTTCCGAAGCACCGCACCGACTTGATCGGTTGCGCGGTGTCGGTGCAACGCATGCTGACCGGCGAGATCGAAACCATGCGGGTGCCGGCGAATCCGCTCGACGTGCTGGCTCAGCACACCGTCGCGGCCTGCGCGCTGGAACCGCTGGACGCCGACCTCTGGTTCGACGCGGTGCGGCGAAGCGCGCCGTTCGCGACGCTGCCGCGTAGTGCGTTCGAGGCGACGCTGGATCTGCTCAGCGGCAAGTACCCCTCGACCGAGTTCGCCGAGTTGCGGCCGCGGCTGGTGTACGACCGCGATGCGGGCACGCTCACCGCACGGCCGGGCGCGCAGCGGTTGGCGGTCACTTCCGGTGGCGCGATCCCCGACCGCGGGCTGTTCACCGTCTACCTGGCTTCCAGTGCAGAGTCCGAAAAGCCCTCGCGGGTAGGCGAACTCGACGAAGAGATGGTCTACGAGTCGCGGCCCGGCGATGTGATCTCGCTCGGCGCCACCAGCTGGCGGATCACCGAGATCACCCACGACCGCGTGCTTGTCATCCCCGCCCCAGGACAACCTGCGCGGCTGCCGTTCTGGCGCGGCGACGGTGTAGGCAGGCCGGCGGAGCTCGGCGCGGCGATCGGTGCGTTCACCGGCGAGCTGGCTGGTCTGGGCCGGGACGATTTCACAAAGCGTTGCACCACAATGGGATTCAACGACTTCGCGACCGACAACCTGCGGCAGCTGCTCGACGACCAACGCCAGGCCACCGGGACTGTGCCGACCGACGCCACGTGGGTGGTGGAGCGGTTCCGCGACGAGCTGGGCGACTGGCGGGTCATCCTGCACTCCCCCTACGGGCTTCGGGTGCACGGCCCACTGGCGCTGGCGGTATCGCGCCGACTGCGTGAGCGCTACGGCATCGACGAGAAACCCACCGCGTCGGACGACGGCATCATCGTGCGGCTACCGGACACCGAGGACGCCGCGCCCGGTGCCGACCTGTTCGTGTTCGACGCAGACGAGATCGAGCCGATCGTCACCGCCGAGGTGGGTGGGTCGGCGTTGTTCGCGTCCAGATTCCGCGAGTGCTCGGCGCGGGCGCTCCTGCTGCCGCGCCGCCACCCCGGCAAGCGGTCGCCGCTGTGGCACCAGCGGCAGCGCGCCGCACAGCTGCTCGACGTCGCACGGAAGTACCCCGACTTCCCCATGGTGCTGGAGACCGTCCGCGAATGCCTGCAGGACGTCTACGACGTACCGACGCTGACCGAGCTGATGCACCGCATCGCGCAGCGCAGGCTGCGACTGGTCGAAGTCGAGACCGCGACACCGTCGCCGTTCGCGGCGTCGATGCTGTTCGGCTATGTCGGCGCGTTCATGTACGAGGGCGACAGCCCGCTGGCGGAGCGCCGAGCCGCGGCGCTGTCCCTGGACAGCGTGCTACTGGCGGAGTTGTTGGGCCGCGTCGAGCTCCGCGAACTGCTCGACCCGCAGGTGATCGCGACGACCTCGGCGCAGCTGCAGCATCTCAGCGACGACCGCGCAGCCCGCGACGCCGAAGGTGTCGCAGACCTGCTGCGGCTGCTGGGACCGTTGACCGAGGGCGAGATCAGCGAGCGGTGCACTGCCGACGACGTCGGCGGGTGGCTGGAGGGGTTGCGGGAGGCCAAGCGCGCGCTGACGGTGTCGTTCGCAGGGCAGACGTGGTGGGTGGCGGTCGAGGACATTGGCCTACTGCGCGACGGGGTCGGGGTGGCCGTGCCCGTCGGGGTGCCCGCGATCTTCACCGAGGGCGTGCCCGATCCGCTCGGCGAACTGCTCGGCAGGTACGCCAGGACTCACGGCCCGTTCACCACACACGACGCCGCAGCGCGGTTTGGCCTCGGTCAACGCGTGGCCGCCGACGTGTTGGGCCGGATGGCGATCGACGGGCGGCTGGTGCGCGGCGAGTTCACCGATGTCCCAGCCGCTGGGCCGGCGACGTCGGGTGCCGTCGGCAGCGATCAGTGGTGTGACGCCGGTGTGCTGAAGATCCTGCGGCGGCGCTCGCTGGCGGCGCTGCGGGCGCAGGTCGAGCCCGTGAGCACCACCGCATATGCGCGGTTCCTGCCCGCGTGGCAGCAGGTCGGCGCGGAAAAGGCGTCGGGCATCGACGGCCTGGCCGCGGTCGTCGACCAGCTGGCCGGGGTGCCGATACCGGCCTCGGCGATCGAACCGCTGGTGTTCTCCTCGCGCGTCCGCGACTACCAGCCGGCCATGCTCGACGAACTGCTGGCGTCCGGTGAGGTGACGTGGTCGGGCGCGGGCACGATCGGCGGCGGGGACGGCTGGATCGCGTTCCACGCAGCCGACTCCGCGCCTCTGACCCTCGCGCCGCCGACCGAGATCGAGTTCACTGACACCCACCGGGCGATCGTGGAGATGCTTGGCGCAGGCGGTGCGTACTTCTTCCGGCAACTGGCCGGTGGCGACACCGAACAGTTCAAAAAGGCACTACGGGAACTGATTTGGGCCGGATGGATCACCGGTGACACGTTCTCCCCCGTGCGCGCGATGCTCGGGGGCATGGGCAGGAAATCCGGCAAGCCCGCACACCGACAGCGTCGCAACCCGCCGCGGCTGAGCCGGTACAGCGTGGCTCATGCGCAAACCCGCGCATCCGATCCCACGGTGGCGGGCCGGTGGTCCGCGCTGCCACCCGCGGAGCTGGATTCCACTGTGCGGGCACACTTTCAGGCCGAGCTGCTGCTCAACCGGCACGGCGTGCTGACTAAGGGTGCAGTGTCGGCCGAGGGTGTGCCCGGCGGCTTCGCGATGCTTTACAAGGTGCTCACCGCCTTCGAGGACACTGGCCGGTGTCAGCGCGGCTACTTCGTCGAGTCGCTGGGCGGCGCGCAGTTCGCGGTCGCGTCGACCGTCGACCGGCTGAGGTCCTATCTCGAGGGCGTCGACCCGGAACGCCACGAGTACCAGACCGTGGTGCTGGCCGCCGCCGACCCGGCCAACCCCTACGGGGCCGCACTGCCGTGGCCGACGAGACGGACGGCGGGCGGCGACGAGTCCGACGTCGCGCACCGGCCGGGCCGCAAGGCCGGGGCACTGGTGGCCCTCGTCGACGGCCGACTGGCCTGGTACCTGGAACGCGGCGGGCGCTCGCTGCTCAGCTTCACCGACGACGCGGAGGCCCACCATGCCGCCGCGGCAGCGCTCGCAGACTTGGTCGGTACTGGTCGCGTTCAGTCCGTGCTGGTCGAGAAGATCAACGGCGTGCCGGTTTTGGAGCCGGGAGCCGAGGGCGACCGGGCGGCCGTACTGGCCGCACTGAGCGGCGCCGGGTTCGCCCGAACCCCACGGGGTCTTCGACTGCGATGATCTAGTTCATGACAGCCCGCGTCACCACGCCGTTCGGTTTCGAGTCGACAGCAGCTGACGTCATCGAGGGTGTCGACCTGACAGGCAGGTCGGCGATCGTCACCGGCGCCTCGTCGGGCATCGGCGTGGAGACGGCGCGGGCCTTGGCCGCGGCGGGGGCGTCGGTCACGCTGGCCGTACGGAACACGCTGTCAGGCGACCGCGTCGCCGCGGTGATCCGCGACAGTACCGGGAACGGGCAGGTCAGCGTCGGCAGCCTCGACCTCAGCGACCCGTCCAGTGTCGCCGCATTCGTGCGGGCCTGGTCCGGACCCCTCGACATCCTCGTGAACAACGCAGGTGTGATGGCGGTCCCGGAGCTGACGATGTCACCGGGCGGGCACGAAATACAGTTCGCCACAAATCACCTCGGCCACTTCGCGCTCGCCGTCGGGTTGCACGATGCGCTCGCGGCCGTCGATCACGCCCGCATTGTTTCCGTCAGTTCAGGCGGACACCAGCGATCGCCGGTCGTCTTCGACGACATCGACTACGCGTTCCGTGACTACAACCCGTTCAGCGCGTACGGGCAGTCCAAGACGGCCAACGTGCTGTTCGCCGTCGAGGCCACGCGGCGCTGGGCCAACGACGGGATCACGTCGAACGCGTTGATGCCCGGCGCGATCTTCGACACCCGCCTCGGGCGCCACGTCGATGCCGGCCATGCCGCATCGGCGATGAAACAACTCGAGCTCAAGACCGTTGAGCAGGGCGCCGCGACCTCGGTGCTGCTCGCGGCGTCGCCTCTGCTCGACGGCGTTGGCGGCCGCTACTTCGAGGACTGCAACGAGGCGCGGATCGTCGACCGGCGAGGCGCGCCGGGAACCGGCGGAGTCGCCCGCTACGCAGTTGACCCGGCCAATGCCGAACGGCTGTGGGACATCTCGCTGCGGATGAGCGGCTAGCCGTGCCCGAAGGCGACACCGTCTTCCACACCGCCGCCAAGCTGCGCGAAGCGCTGGCGGGAAAAACGCTGACGCGCTGCGATGTTCGCGTGCCGCGCTACGCCACCGTCGACCTAACCGGCCAGCGCGTCGACGAGGTCGTCAGCCGCGGCAAGCACCTGTTCATCCGGGTCGGCAACGCGAGCATCCACTCGCACCTGAAGATGGACGGCAGCTGGCGGGTCAGCGGCACAGACAAGCCGAGCCGTGCAGGCCACCGCATCCGCATCATCCTGGAGGCCGGCGACGTGCAGGCCGCAGGCATCGACCTCGGCGTGCTGGAGATCCTCGAACGCGATCACGACGAGGATGCCGTCGCCCACCTCGGCCCCGATCTCCTTGGCACCGAATGGGATCCGCACGTCGCGGCGGCCAACCTGGTTTCCGATCCGGACCGGCCACTGTCCGAGGCGCTGCTCGACCAGCGGGTGATGGCCGGGGTGGGAAACGTGTACTCCAACGAGTTGTGCTTCGTCTTCGGGCATCTGCCGACCACGCCGGTCAGTGCGCTGGCCGATCCGCTGCGGGTCGTGCAGCGGGCTCGCGACATGTTGTGGCTGAACAGGTCTCGGGTGAACCGAACAACCACGGGCGATACCCGCCGTGGCCAACAGGTGTGGGTGTATGGCCGAGCTACAGAGCCGTGTCGCCGCTGCGGGACCGCCATCGAGACGGACCGCAGCGGCGACCGGGTGACGTTCTGGTGTCCCGTATGCCAGACCTAGACCCGCGAAACGCAATTCCAGCAGGCCCTTACTCGAGAAGAGACCTGCCGGAATTCCGTTTCGCGAACGGTCACCGGTTAAGGCAGCGCGAGCTTGACGATCTTGCGCACGACGGTGCCGAACTGCTTGGGCAGCGACCCCTTGTTGTACGGAATCCCGTAACGCCGGCAGATCTCCTGCACCTCGGGTGCGATCTCCGCGTGGCGATGGGCTGGCACGTCGGGGAACAGATGGTGTTCGATCTGGAATGACAGGTTGCCGCTCAGCAGGTGAAAGAGCTTGCCGCCGGTCAGGTTTGCCGATCCGAGGACCTGGCGGAAGTACCACTGTCCGCGCGTCTCGGCCTTCGTCTCCTCGATCGTGAACTCCTGCACGTCTTCGGGGAAGTGGCCGCAGAAGATGATCATGTACGACCACACGTTGCGCATCAGGTTGGCGGTCATGTTGCCTGCGAACACCCACGGCGCGAACGGACCGGCCAACAGCGGGAAGGCCACGTAGTCCTTCAGCGTCTGCTTCTTGGTCTTGCGCCAGATGCCGTCGAGGATCTCACGTTTGTCGGAAAGCGAGATCTCGCCTGCCGTGATCCGCTCGGTCTCCATCTCGTGCAGCGCGACGCCGTACTGAAACAGCACCATCAGTAGGAATGCGTACACCGGGTTGCCCAGGAAGTACGGGCTCCACCGCTGACCTTCGCTCATCCGCAGGATGCCGTAGCCGACGTCGCGGTCCATGCCGACGATGTTGGTGTAGGTGTGGTGCATGTAGTTGTGCGAGTGACGCCACTGGTCGGCCGGGCAGGCAGTGTCCCATTCGAACTTCTTGCTCGACAACGCCGGGTCGCCGGTCCAGTCGTACTGGCCGTGCATGACGTTGTGGCCGATCTCCATGTTGTCGAGGATCTTCGACAGCCCCAGCATCGCGGTACCCGCGAGCCAGAAGGGCGGGAAGATGCCGCCGAACAGCAATGCGCGTCCGGCGATCTCCAAACCGCGCTGCCCCTTGATGACCCGGCGAATGTATGTGGTGTCGCGCTCGCCGAGATCGGCGATCACGCGCTCCTTGAGCGCATCGAGTTCACGGCCGAGCTCCTCGGCCTCCTCGGGGGTCAGGGTGACGGTCTTGCCTGCGACCGTCTTCTGAAGGGTCCTCTGCTGGGCAGTGGTTGGTGCAGTTGGTGCAGTCATGGGCTGAGTCCTTTCTCGTGCATTTCTAGAGCGCGATGTCGACGTCGCCGACGGGAGCGGACACGCAGATCTGCACGTCCTCCTCGTCGGCGCTCGACACCGCGCCGGTGATCAGGTTCTTCACCGCACCGCGGGTCTTGCGGCGGGTGCAGGTGTGACAGATGCCCATTCGGCATCCGCTTTCGGGAGTCAGGCCGGCGGCCTCGGCCTGCTCCAAGATGGGTCGTCCGTCGTCGCTGACGCCGACTCCTGCGTCGGTGAACGTGACACGCCCGCCGGAGGATTCGGCCGGCGTGGTGAAGACGGGTGGCACAAAGCTCTCCGACTTCGCATCGGGGCACAGTGCGCGGACGGCCTCGACGAGCGCGGACGGCCCGCACACGAAAACGGCTGTGCCCTCGATGGCGCCGGGCATCGCCGCGGCCAGATGGCCCGCGTCGAAGTGTCCGTCCAGATCCCCCTGCCCGCTGCGCGTGTACGCCCGCAGCACGCGAACGCCCGTCATCGTCGCGAGCTCGTCGCGGTAGCAGGCCTCCTCGGGGCTTCGGGCGTAATGCACAAAGGCGATCTCGCCGTCGAATCCCTCGGCCTTGAGCGTGCGCAGCATCGACATCACCGGGGTGATGCCGCTGCCACCGGAGACGAGCAGGATGCGACGCGGCAGGATCGCAGGCAGAACGAAGTCGCCGCCGACCGCGTCGAGACCGACCACCATGCCCGTGCGGGCGTGGTCGCAGAGGTAGTTCGACACCAGGCCACCCTCGTGGCGGCCGATCGTCAGCTCGATGCGGCGGGCGCTCTCGGCGCTCGCGGGCGAGTAGCAGCGGGTGCGGCGGCGCCCGTCGATCTCGACGGTCAGGTTGATGTGCTGGCCGGCGCGGAACCCGGTGAACGCGCGATTCGGTTCCAGGGTCAGGGTGACGCTGCGGTCGCTCTGTCGCCGCACGGCGACGACCTTCGCGCGTGGCTCGCCGCGGGTCCAGGTGGGGTCGACAAGCTCGGTGTATCGGTCCACGCCGTGGGGGCCGGTCAGCAGCTCCAACAGGGGCGACCGTCGCGCTCGGCGTGTCAAAGTTTGAGTGAACATGTGTATACCGTGCGCCGGTACACCCTGCTCGGTCAATAGAATCGTGCCTGATTGTGGTATGTTTCACAGAGTGAACAGTCGTGCGCCTAGCTCACGTACACGCAGATCAAGTCGATCGCGTTCGCGGGATACCCCTTCACGTGAGGAACGCAAGGAGGCCACCCGCCGCGCGATCGTGGCGGCATCCCTGCGTCTGCTGGAGGACCGCAGTTTCTCGGCGTTGAGCCTGCGTGAGGTAACCCGCGAGGCCGGCATCGTGCCTGCGGCGTTCTACCGGCATTTCGAGTCGATGGAGGCGCTGGGCCTGGTTCTCATCGACGAGTCGTTCCGCGCGCTGAGGGACATGCTTCGCGGTGCGCGGGCGGGGAAGTTGGACCCGAAGCGCGTCATCGAGTCCTCCGTCGACATCCTCATCGACGGCGTCAACGAGCGACGCGAATACTGGCGGTTCATCGGCCGCGAGCGCTCCAGCGGGGTGACCGTGCTGCGCTACGCGATCCGCACCGAGATCCGGCTGATCACCTCCGAGCTGGCCATCGACCTGGCCCGCTTTCCCGGCCTGAACACCTGGAGCGCCGAGGACCTGAACATCCTGGCCAGCTTGTTCGTCAATTCGATGATCATGATCGCGGAGGCGATCGAGGATGCCAACGACCCGGCGACGCTGGAGGAGATCAAGCGCACCGCCGTCAAACAACTGCGCATGATCACCGTCGGCGTCACCGGGTGGCGAAGCACTACCTGAGAAATACCTGAGGAGACGCCGGCGTTGACGATGTCATGAGGTTCGCAATCTCCGTCACCGCCGCAGGCATCCTGGTGTGCGGCGCCCTTGGATTCGCGGCGGACGCACTCGCCGCCCCCACCGGCGTCGGCTCGGCGGACGACACCGTGAACAGCCTGAAGGCCGACGGCTACACCGTGCAGGTCAACGGGGCCGCCACCAGTCCGTTATCCGAATGCACCGTCACCGGCGTACATCCCGGCACGACCGTCTATGTCGACATAGCCTGCCCGTCAACGGGATAACGTGTGGCTCATGCCACACCTGGAACTGAACTACCCGCGTCCCGACATCGCCGTCGTCACGCTCAATCGACCCGAGAAGCTCAACGCGCTGTCCTACGAGTTGGTGGAGTCGTTGCACGCCACCATCGACGACATCGCCGCGAACGATGACTGCCGGGTCGTGGTTCTCACGGGCGCCGGGCGCGGATTCTGTTCGGGCCTCGACCTGACGGATCCCAATCCACCCGGGGCCGGCGCGGGCCTGGAGTTCCCGCGTTCGGGCATGCGGTGGCAGGAACGCATCGCCAACCTCACCGCCCGGATCCACCGACTGCGTCAACCCGTGATTGCGGCGGTCAACGGCGCCGCCTACGGCGGCGGCTTCGGCATCGCGCTGGCCTGCGACATCCGCCTTGCGAGCGAGTCTGCGCGATTCTGTACACAGTTCATCAAGCTCGGCCTCGGCGGCTGCGACATCGGCGTCAGCTATACGCTGCCGCGCATCGTCGGCGCGGGCCCGGCGTTCGACATGATCCTGACGGCGCGTGTCGTCGACGCCGAGGAGGCACTGCGACTCGGCCTCGTCACCCGGCTGTCGGATGGCGCGTCGCTGGTCGACGACGCCCTCGCGGTGGCCGAAACCCTCTGCAGCTATGGCAAATTCGGGCTCGAGTCCACCAAGCAGGTGCTGTGGGCGAACCTGGAGGCGTCGAGCCTCGAGGCGGCGCTGCACGTGGAGAACCGCAGCCAGATTTTGTCGTCGACCAGCGGCGAGATGAGCGCCTTCAGCGAGGCGTTCCGCCACCGTCAGCGATGACAACCGTGCCGGTCATGTAGCTGCCCGCATCCGAACACAGCAGTAGCGCCGCGCCCACCATTTCGTCGGGAGTCGCCAGCCGCTTCATCAGGGTGCCGCCGACCATGCCGTCGATCGCCTCCTGCGGATTCTGCTGCATCATGTGGGTGTCCACAGGTCCTGGTGCGAGCGCGTTGACCCGGATACCGAATGGTGCGAACTCGGCGGCCATCGACCGGGTGAACGACATCATCGCGGCCTTCGCCGACGAGTAGATGGACAGCATCGGCGAGAAGATGAACGCGCCGACAGACACCATGTTCAGCACCGCGGCGTGCTCGCTGGCCTTCAGATGCGGCAGCGCCTCCTGAACCAGGAACACCGGGCCGCGCAGGTTCACCTCGTAGGACTTCGTCAACGCTTCGACCGTGAAGTCGCCCAGCGGCTGAGCCAGTGGGTTCGCGGCGTTGTTCACCACCACATCCACCCCGCCGAACTCGTCGACGGTGCGCGCTACGAGGGCGCCGAGGGCGTCGACGTCACCCAGATGAGTTGGGACGCCGATGGCGTCGCCGCCGAGATCTCGCAGGTGCTTGGCGGCCGCGTCGCACGCATCGGGTTTGCGGCTGGCCACCGCCACCCGCGCACCTGCAAGGACGAACCCTTCGGCCAATGCGAGGCCGATGCCGCGGGTGCCGCCCGTCACGATGACGGTGCGGTCGGACATATCGAAGAGACGGTCAAATGTTGTGCGATCCACCAGGTCAGCTAAACACGTCGGCGTGTGCGGCCACGTACTGCTCCACCGTTTGTGCCGCGGTGCCGGTGATCCGCGCGACGTCGTCGGTGCTGCGGTCGTACCGACCTTCGCGGTGCAGTCGCGCCATCGTCGCGATGTGTTGCTGGACGTGCGGCGGAAGGCCCAGCGGGACCAGAACCTTGTCGGTCCACTCGTCGAGCGCCATATCCTCGGCGACCACCGGCCGACCCAGCGCGCGCGAGTACTGCTCGGCGAGGGCATCGATGTCGAGCACTTCGGGTCCGGTCAGCTCGTAGACCGCGCCGATACGGCCCGCTGGGTCACGCAGCACGGTCGCTACGACGCGGGCGACGTCGGCCGCGGCGATCGGCGAAGTTCGTCCGGTGCCGAACGGCAACACGAGCGCGCCGCGTTCGCGGATCGAGCCGGCGGCAAGCATGGTGAGCAACGGGTTCTCCATGAACACCGTCGGCCGGACATGTACCGCGGGCACGCCCGCCCAGTTCATGATGTGTTCGGCCAGCCAGTGCAGCCGATGCTGCTTGGATTCCGTTGTGCTGGTGAGGGTCATCTGCGAGACGGTCATCTGCGACATGTTCACGATGACCTCGACGGGCGCCGCCTCGCGCGCGACCGCGCAGACGATGGACGTCGCGGTGAGGTAGTCCGGCGAGACGCTCATGTTGAAGAACATCCGGTCGGCGCCGGACATGGCGTTCGCGACGTCCTGCGGGTTGGTGAGATCGCCGACGACGACGTCGGCGCCGAGCCCGCGAAGTGAGCCGGCCCGGTCGTCGTCGCGACGCACCATCGCGCGGACGGGTTGGCCGTCGTCGAGGAGCAGCTCCACCACGGATCGGCTGACGCTGCCGATCCCGCCGCCTGCGCCGGTGATGAGGTACACGGCTAGTCGGCCATCGCCCACGCCGACGTGGCTGTCAAATCGCCACGGTCGAGCCCGGCGGCGCGGTATTCGTGGATCTTGAGGTACTCCTCGTTGGTCACCATGTCGATGAATGCTGCTGGCGACGGGTACTCCGCCACGAGAATCACATCCCACCAAGGCTTTTCGCCGTCACCGATGACCTGCATCGGTGCGCTGCCCGCATAGCGGACCGTTCCCCCCACCCGCTGCAGGTGCGGCGCTGCCTCCTGCGTAGCGGGCATAGCTGGCTCGGCCGCCGTCGGCGCTGAACTTCAGCAGGTTGACCATCACGACGGGCGCGTCGGCCGGACGGGCGGCCAGGGCCGCGAACTGTTCGGGCGTCGGCTCCAGTGCTAGCTTTCGTCATGCGTCGATACTGCGCCCGCTGACAAATCGACGCAAACATCCGCTGGTCGGGTCGTCGAACTCGATGCTGTAGGCCAGCAGCCGCAACGGGCAAGAGAAGTCATCGCGCGCCACGGCGACGACGGTCGGATACAGCGAGTCCCCGATGATTGGCAGACCCAGCGATGCCATGTGCACCCGCAGCTGATGCGTGCGTCCGGTGCGTGGCGTCAGCCGGTAGAGCCCGTCGCCGAGATGCTCGACGAGTGTCTCGGCATTCGGCTCGCCGGGTTCCTCGAACGCTTGTAAACGACTGCGATCCTTAATGATTCGGCTACGCACCAGCATCGGTAATTCGAACGCCGGGTCAACCGCCGCTCTGGCCAGGTACACCTTTCGGACAAGACTGCGGGAGAACAGAGTCTGATACGCACCCCGCACCTCGCGCCGCACGGTGAACAACAACACGCCAGCCGTAAGCCGATCCAATCGGTGGGCCGGTGACAGCTCCGGCAGATCCAGCTCACGCCGCAGCCGTACCGTCGCCGTCTGCGCAACGTGGCCGCCGCGCGGCATCGTCGCCAGGAAATGCGGTTTGTCGACGACCACGATGTCGTCGTCGCGGTGCAGCACCGGAATGTCGAACGGCACGGGCACTTCGTCAGGCAGGTCACGGTAGAGGTAGACGTGCGCTCCCGGCGGCAGCACCGTCGCCGCCGTCACCACTGCACCGTCCGCGCAAACCACTTCACCGGCAAGCACTTTCGCCGCGGCCGCTTCACCGAAGCGATCCGCCAGCTCGACCAGGACGGCACCTCCGCGCAGCCGCACCCGTGCCGGTCCCAGCCCGTCACGCACCGGCAGCGGCGCCACTTGTATTCTCCCCCGAGTCGTCCCCCTGCGCTGCGCGCGGGAGGTGCCCCCAGCGCTCCTGCCCCCTGGAGTCCTCAATTGAGCGGGACCGGCTCGAGGATCTCGGCGCGTGCCTCGGGTGCGGCGGCCCGCAGTGCGTCGGCGGACTCGTCGTCGGGCTGCTGCTGCGACCGGACCTCGGCGTCGACCCGCGCGATGTAGGTGTTCACCTCTCTGTCCACGTCCTCGGCACTCCACCCCAACACTGGCGCAACGACTTCGGCGACCTCCCGGGCACAGTCGACGCCGCGATGCGGGTACTCGATCGAGATGCGCATCCGGCGGGCCAGGATGTCCTCGAGGTGCAACGCACCTTCCGCCGTCGCGGCATAGAACGCTTCGACCTTGAGGTACACCGGCGCCGCAGTGATCGGCGTCAGCAGCTCGGGCCTGCCCTCGGCCATCGCCAACACCTCGCCGATCAGTGAGCCGTACCGGTCGAGCAGGTGACGCACGCGGTAGGGATGAAGGCCGTACATCGAGCCGACGTGCTCGGTCTGGTTGATCAGTGCGAAGTAGCCGTCGGCGCCCATCAGCGGAACCTTCTCGGTGATCGAGGGCGCCACGCGGGTCGGCACGTACTCGGATGCGGCGTCGATAGCGTCCTCGCCCATCACCCGATACGTCGTGTACTTGCCGCCCGCGATAGCGACCAGCCCCGGCGCCGGCACCGCGACAGCGTGCTCACGCGACAGCTTGGACGTCTCCTCGCTCTCCCCCGCGAGCAGCGGCCGCAACCCCGCGTACACGCCATCGATGTCGTCATGGGTCAGCGGCGTGGCCAGCACGGTGTTGACGTGGCCGAGGATGTAGTCGATATCGGCCTTGGTGGCCGCCGGATGCGCGAGATCGAGGTTCCAGTCGGTGTCGGTGGTGCCGATGATCCAGTGCGTGCCCCACGGGATGACGAACAGCACCGACTTCTCGGTGCGCAGGATGATCGCCACCTCGCTGACGACGCGGTCGCGCGGCACCACGATGTGCACGCCTTTCGACGCCCGTACCCGGAACCGGCCGCGCTCCTTGGACAACGCCTGGATCTCGTCGGTCCATACGCCGGTGGCGTTGACGACGACGTGACCGTGAACGTCGGTGACGGCGCCGTTCTCGGAGTCGCGGACCTTGACACCCGTGACGCGGTCGCCCTCGCGCAGCAGCGCGACCACCTGCGTCGAGGTCCTCACCACCGCGCCGTAGTGCGCCGCGGTGCGAGCGACGGTCATCGTGTGCCTGGCGTCGTCGACGACCGTGTCGTAGTAGCGGATCCCACCAATCAGCGATGAGCGCTTCAGGCCCGGCGCCAGTCGCAGCGCGCCCGCCTTGAAGTAATGCTTCTGTGCGGGAACCGATTTGGCGCCGCCCAGCTGATCGTAGAGGGCGATGCCCGCCGCCACATACGGCCGTTCCCACCAACGCTTGGTCAGCGGGAAGAGGAACGGTAGCGGCTTGACGAGATGCGGCGCCAACGTCGTCAGCGACAGCTCACGTTCGTGCAGCGCCTCGCGCACCAACCCGAACTCGAGCTGCTCGAGGTAGCGCAGCCCGCCGTGGAACATCTTCGACGAGCGGCTCGACGTGCCGGAGGCGAAGTCGCGGGCCTCGACGAGGGCGACCTTCAGCCCGCGAGTCGCGGCGTCGAGCGCGGCGCCTGCACCGACCACGCCGCCGCCGATGACGACGACATCGAACTGCTCGCTGCCGAGCCGGTCCCACGCCTGTTCCCGCTGCTCGGGACCCAACAGGGTCTGCCCGGTGCCCGTCGCAGGGATCGGGTCGCTCACGCGGGGACTCCTCTGGTTACTGGTCGGTAGGACGCTGCCATCCCTAGGTTACGTGCGGCTACTCAAGATCGTCGTGCGCCATCAACCGGCGTGCAGCCTCGACGATCGAACCTGACAGCGACGGGTACACCGACAGCGTCTGCGCCAGGTCGGTCACGGTGAGGTTGTTCTGCACCGCCAGCGCGATCGGCAGGATCAACTCCGACGCGATCGGGGCGACCACGACGCCGCCGATGACGACGCCGGTGGCAGGCCTGCAGAAGATCTTGACGAAGCCCTTGCGAAGCAGCGACATCTTGGCGCGGGCGTTCGTGGTGAGCGGCAGCATCATCGTGCGCGCTGGAACCGTGCCGTCGTCGATCTTGGTCTGCGGGACGCCGACGGCGGCGATCTCGGGTCGGGTGAACACGGCTGCGGCGACCGTGCGCAGGCGGATCGGCGACACTCCTTCGCCGAGCGCGTGATACATCGCGATGCGCCCTTGCATGGCGGCGACGGACGCCAGCGGAAGCAGTCCGGTGCAGTCACCCGCGGCGTAGATGCCCGACGCCGACGTTCGTGAAACCCGGTCCACCGGAAGGTAATTGCCGGATCCGAGCTCGATGCCTACCTTCTCGAGCCCGAGTCCGGACGTGTTGGGCACCGAGCCCACGGTCATCAGCGCGTGGCTGCCCTCGACGACGCGACCGTCGGCCATTTTCACGACCACACCGTCGGGTCCGCGGGTGACCGACTCGGCGCGCGCGTTCTTGACCAGTGACACGCCACGCTCGGAGAAGGTTTCCTCGAGCACGGCGGCGGCGTCGGAGTCCTCGTGCGGCAGGATCTGGTCGCGGCTGGCGACGACGGTGACCTTGACGCCGAGCTCGGTGTAGGCGTTGCAGAACTCGGCGCCGGTGACGCCGGAGCCGACGATGACGAGGTGCTCGGGCAATTCGTTGAGGTCGTAGAGCTGGCGCCAGTTCAGGATGCGCTCGCCGTCGGGCACCGCCGCGGGCAGCACGCGCGGACTCGCACCTGTCGCGATCAGCAACACGTCGGCCTTCAGCACGCCGACCTTGCCGTCAGATGTGGTGACTTTCACACGGTGATGCGCCATACCGGGCACGTTGTCGACGAGTTCGCCACGGCCGGCGACGACGTTGACATGCTCGCGCAGCAGCTGGCTGCCGATGTCGGCCGACTGCGACCTCGCCAGCGTCTTGACCCGATTGTGGATCTGCTCGAGCGAGATCTTGGCGTCCTCGATGGCGATGTCGAAGCCCAGACCGTCGGCGCGCCGCAGCTCGGTGCGTACGCCGGTGGAGGCGATGAATGTTTTCGACGGCACGCAGTCCCACAGCACGCAAGCCCCACCGATGCCGTCGCTGTCGACGACGGTGACCTCGGCGACCTCGCGGCCGCGTCCGGCGGCGACCAGCGCCGCCTCGTAGCCGGCGGGCCCGCCGCCAATGATCACGATGCGGGTTGCCACCGCCACAGGGTAATCCCCCGAGTCGCTTCGCTCCTGCCCGCCGGACCTAGCCAAGCTGGCCGTTGATCGCCGAGGCTCGGGGCGAAGCCTTAGAGTTTCTCCGTGCCGATCTACGCCGCTTACGGGTCGAATATGCATCCCGAGCAGATGTTGCAGCGGGCGCCCCATTCGCCGATGGCGGGAACCGGGTGGCTGCACGGCTGGCGTCTGACGTTCGGCGGCGAGGACATCGGCTGGGAAGGCGCGCTGGCCACACTGGTCGAGGATCCGCTGGAGAAGGTGTTCGTCGTGCTCTACGACATGACCGATGCCGACGAGAAGAACCTCGACCGGTGGGAGGGCGGCGAGCTCGGCGTGCACAAGAAGATCCGGTGCCGGGTGGACCGGCTGTCGTCGGACACCACGACGGATCCGGTGCTGGCCTGGCTGTATGTCGTCGACGCGTGGGAGGGCGGACTGCCATCCGCCCGGTATCTCGGTGTGATGGCCGACGCGGCCGAAATCGCCGGTGCGCCAGATGAATACGTCCGCGACCTGCGCAACCGCCCGGCCCGCAACATCGGCCCCGGCACCTAGGCCGTATTTCCGCGAGCGACCGTGTCTGTACGTCGACACGCCGAGAATCGGCGGCATTTTGCGGCCGCTCATGCTGCTTGAGCGCGACGTAATTGTTCATTGATGCGGGCGACGAAGTCCCACGACCGGTATCTGACGTCTTCGAAAACGATCGCAATGACGATCCACCCGATATCCAACAGTGCCCCATGTCGCTCACGATCCCGCCGCATCGCATCCGGGCCGCTATGCCAGTCCATGCCGTCGTACTCGACCGCCACGCGTTGGTCCGGCCAAGCGAAGTCGAGACGCCTGAGCTGGCGATTCCCATCGACGACCTCGTATTGCAGTTCGGGAATCGGCAGTCCGCCGTCGATCATCGCCAGCCGCGCTTCGCTTTCCATCGGTGACTCCGCCCGCGGATCTGCGAGCGGAATCAAGTCCCGCACCGCAACGATGCCCCGACGACCGGCCTGCTCGATGGCCGCCCGCCACAGGTCCGCGCGACCGCATTTCCTGCTGCGCAGCGCCGCGTCGAGTGTCGCCAGTGCTCGTGGTCGTCGTAGGCTCCGCGCGACCTCAACCGCTGTCCACGACGGCGATGTGACGCGACGACCGTCAACCATCACCAACGGCGCACCATCGCGCCGATGTACCACCAGGCCGTCCGCGGTCCGCAGGCGGCACCTTGGCGGGCTGAGCACATGGAGATCGCGCGGTTCCTCGGTGTCGAAGCCGTGCATTGCGGCGGCGGTACCGAGACACGTGGCCACCTTGGTGCCGCACGACAGATCCAGTCCACGCAGTCGAAGGATGTCATCGGGTTCGCCGCGGCAGTAGATTCCTTGCCAAACTCGTTCCAGTGAGCCGGATTTCAACGCTGCCTCGAATCGGCGCCTACTGATAAGCGCCAGAATCTGCCCGCTGGTCGCAACGCCCTGCTGATTGTCGAGTAGCCGAACAAGTTCTGTGTCCATAGCAAGATCGTTGGTGCGCGGTCGATACGACGGTAGGGGTCGAGGAGACCGGTGTGGATCAACGGCGATCTGTGGACGCTCATCCGCACCGAGCGACCGCTAATTGACGGCTGAATCCGGCGTGTCGGCGTACAAACACGGTCGCTCGCGGTGCAACGAAAGCACTTAGAAGGCGGCGGCCTGCTCGACGGTGTTCACGAGCATGCGAACGCCGACCGCCAGCGCACGCTCGTCGATGTCGAACGTCGGCTGGTGCAGGTCGAGCTGCGGGCCGCGGCCCGGCCAGACGCCAAGCCGGCACATCGCGCCGGGCACCTCCTCGAGATACCAGGAGAAGTCCTCGCCGCCGCCCGACTGACGCGTATCGGCGAGCACATCGGGCCCGATGTCCTCGATCGCATGGGTCAGGATGCGCGTCGAGATCTCCTCGTTGACCACGGGCGGCACGCCGCGCTTGTAGTGCAGGGTGTGCTCGACGCCGAGCGGCGCCAGCAGCGAGTCAACACTCTCGCGGACAATCGATTCCAGCGTCAGCCAGGTATCGCGGTTCGCCGTCCGGACGGTCCCGGCCAGCGTGCCGGTCTGCGGGATGGCGTTGGCCGCAACCCCGGCATTCACGGCCCCCCACACCATCACCGTGCTGGTGCGCGGGTCGATGCGACGCGACAGCACGCCGGGCAGGCCGGTGATCAACGTGCCGAGCGCGTACACCAGGTCACCGGTCAGATGCGGTCGCGAGGTGTGCCCGCCCTGGCTGTGCAGCGTGACCTCGATGTGGTCGGCCGCCGACGTGATCGGCCCGGCCCGCACCGCAACCCGCCCGACCGACAGCCGCGGGTCGCAATGCAGCGCGAAGATGCGCGACACCCCGGTCAACGCGCCGGCCGCGATCGCATCGATCGCACCGCCGGGCATCAACTCTTCGGCCGCTTGGAAGATCAGCCGCACCCCGACGGGCAGTTCGGACACCGACGCCAGCGCAAGTGCGGCGCCCAGCAGCATCGCGGTGTGTGCATCGTGGCCGCAGGCGTGCGCGACATTGGGCACCGTCGAGACGTACGGCATCCCGGTCCGGTCGGCCATCGGCAGAGCATCCATGTCGGCGCGCAGTGCGATACGCGGACCGTGATCGGGGCCGAAGTCGCAGATCAGTCCCGTGCCGCCGGGCAGAACCTTCGGGTTGAGACCCGCGTCGGCCAGATGCGTGGCGACGAACTGGGTGGTGGCGAACTCCTGCCGGCCGAGTTCAGGGTGGGCGTGGATGTGCCTGCGCCACGCCACCACGTCTTCGTAGTGCTCGGCGAGCCAGCCGTCGACGACGCCGGACAGTGTCATGACGCCACCCGCTCCGCCAGCTGCTCGAGCACCCGATCCCGCTGCGCCGGCGTCTCGGCCAGGCTCACCACCGTGCGCGCCAACATGATCGCGCCCTCGACGACGGCCTTGTCGGCACTTGGACCCGCGGCCGCCGCAGCGAAGCCCTGTTGGTGCACCGATGCGCCGTCGGCGTCGATGCCGACGATCGGGTGGATACCCGGCATCACCTGTGTCACGTTGCCCATGTCGGTGCTGCCCAGCGGCACCGACGCTTCGACGTCCTCGGCCACCGGGGACCGGCCCAGCCGGATCATCTCGGCGCGGAACGTGTCGGCCAGCCATTTGTCTGGCGTCAGCTCGTGATACGGCGGTTCTGTCTCGTCGACCCTGTAGTCACAACCAGTGGCAACCGCACCGGCCAGGAAGCAGTTCGCCATCCTGTCCTCGAGATGACGCAGCGATTCGGCGTCGTTCGCGCGCATCGTGTACCGCAGAACCGAATGGGCGGGGATGACGTTGGTGGCCTGCCCGCCGTCGACGACGATGCCGTGCGCCATCTGGCCGGGCACGAACTGCTGGCGCAGCAACCCGATCGCCACCTGCGCCACGGTGATCGCGTCGACGGCATTGACACCCAGGTAAGGCGCGACGGCGGCATGCGCCTCACGGCCCGCATAGGTGACTTCGACTTGGGACAACGCCAGCGACCGCGCCCGCGCGATGTCGATCGGGCCCGGGTGCATCATCACCGTGACCGCGATGTCGTCGAACGTTCCGGCGTTGAGCAACAACACTTTTCCGCCGCCGGCCTCCTCGGCGGGGGTGCCGAGCAGCACGACCGTCAGGCCGAGCTCGTCGGCCACGTCGGCCAGCGCCAGCGCCGTGCCGACGGCTGAGGCCGCGATGATGTTGTGGCCGCAGGCATGTCCGAGGCCCGGCAGTGCGTCGTACTCGGCGCAGATGCCGACCACCAACGGACCGCTGCCGAACTCTGCGCGAAACGCGGTGTCCAGCCCGCCGGGTGCCGCGGTGATCTCAAACCCGTACTCGGCGACCAATGCCTGCGTCTTGGCGCAGCTCTTGAATTCCGCGAACGCGAGTTCCGGCTCGGCGTGAATCGCGTGCGACAGCTCGACCAGATCGCCACGGCGCCGGTTGACCGCGTCTTCGACGCTGACAGAGGCGGTGGCGGTGGGCATCCTCGCAGTATCTCACTGACAGCTAAGCTCCCGAACTGTGACCGATCCGGAGGCGGTAGCGCAGCAGGCCGCGGCCGCAATCCGCGAGCGCACCGGTGTCGACGAACACGACGTCGCGGTGGTGCTCGGCTCCGGCTGGGCACCCGCCGCCGCCGAGTTGGGCGCGCCGACGGCCGTCGTGCCGATGGCCGAGCTCCCCGGCTTCACACCGCCGACCGCGGAGGGTCACGGCGGCGAACTCCTGTCGGTGCGGACGGGCGACCACCGCGTGCTGGTGTTCGTCGGCAGGATCCACGCCTACGAAGGTCACGACCTGCGCCACGTTGTGCACCCGGTACGCGCGGCGTGCGCGGCGGGCGTCCGAACGGTGGTGCTGACCAACGCTGCGGGCGGACTGCGGGCGGACTTCGCGGTCGGGCAGCCGGTGCTGATCAGCGACCACCTGAACCTGACGGCGCGGTCGCCGCTGGTGGGAGCCCAGTTCGTCGACCTGGTCGACGCCTATTCGCCACGGCTGCGGGCGCTGGCGCGCGAGGTCGACCCGGATCTCGCCGAGGGCGTCTACGCGTGCCTGCCCGGGCCGCAGTACGAGACCCCGGCCGAGATCAGGATGCTTCGGACGCTCGGCGCGGACCTCGTCGGTATGTCGACGGTGCACGAGACAATCGCCGCGCGCGCTGCTGGCGCACAGGTGCTCGCGGTGTCATTGGTGACAAACGCGGCGGCGGGCATCACCGGCGAACCGCTGAATCACGAAGAGGTACTGGCGGCCGGTCGTCAGTCGGCGACGCGGACGGGTTCCCTGTTGGCCTCGGTGATTTCCCGGCTCTGACCGGTAAGACGCTTGCTGGCCCAGATGACTGCGCGGGCCAGCAACGGCGCGGCGAACAGCATGAGCAGGATTCGCACCACCTGTGCGGCGATGATGAACGTCACGTTCGAGCCGGTGTCGACCGCGGTGACCAGCACCGCGTACACCCCGCCGGGGCTGGTGGCCAGGTATCCCTCGAGCGGGGTCAACCCGGTCATGTCGGCCAGCACCACACCAAGGCCGGCGGTGGCGATGCCGAGCGCGACGATCAAGCCGATCGCGGCGGGCAACATCCGCCCGACCGCCCGAAGTGCATCCCGGGTGAATGCCAACCCGGCCTGCCAGCCGATCAACATGTAGCCGACCTGAACCAGGACCGCAGGCACGCTCAAACCGAAGGACAATCCGGTGAGCTGCAGCACCACCGTCAACGCCATAGGGCCGAGCAATCCGGCACCGGGAAGCCGGACCAGTCGTCCGCCCGCGACGCCGACGACGATCAGCACCGCCGTCATCGCGACACTGAAATACCAAGGTGCCGAATCGGTTTGAGAGTTCCCTGCGGCGTGGTGCGACCGGTCGGCGTGGTAGATCAGAGTGACGACGATGGGCATCGAGGCGGTCACCAGCGCCACCCGCAGGTACTGAACGACGGCGACCACCCGATCATCGCCGCCGAGTTCGCGGGCGATCGCAACCAGGCCGGACGCGCCACCGGCGACCAGCGCCAGCGAACCGGTCAGCGGGCTGACATCACGGTGCAGTCCGAGCAGTGCGCCGGCGACGACGCTCAGCAGCAGGGTGGCAACGGCGATGCCCATCACGACAGGCCAATCCGCTCCGAGCGCGCTGACCGCGTCGCGGTGAACCATGGTGCCGATGTAGACGCCGAGCACCCCCTGCGCAGCTACGCCGAGCGGACGGGGCAGCCGCGTGGGAGCGAGCCCGGGAAGCGCGAGCACGATTCCGACCACCAGCGCCGCGAACAGCGCGGCGGACGGAACTCCGATCGAAGTCAGTGGGACGGTGACCGCGACGGTCGCGACCGCCAGCAACGCCCACTTGGCGGTCTGCTGCAGTCGGTCTCTCGTCACTATTACAAGTATGCCCTTAGCATTATTGGCACGCAACACGGTCTTATTGCGATGACAGTGAAGAATTACCAAGGTATAACTTGGTTATGACGGAAACCTCCTCCGGATCCGCGGCCACCGAGCTGCGGGAGTCGATGATGGCGGTGACCAGGCAGATGCGCCGCCATCGACCAGACCACGGATTGACCCTCAGCCAGATGGAGGTTCTCGGCGAGGTCGTCAGGACCGGGGTGAGCACGCCGGCCGAGCTGGCCGGGCGCCTGCACGTGCGCGTTCAGTCCCTCACCGACAGCATCAACGATCTGGTGAACCGGGGCCTGGTATCCCGGCGCCCCGATGACGACGACCGGCGTCGCCAGCTCATCGAGATCACCCCGGCCGGCAACGCCCTGCTCGACGACGATCGCGCCGAACGTGACGCCTGGCTGCACGCCACTATGCGGGACAACCTCTCCGACCTGGAGTTCGACCTGTTGATGCTCGTGGCGCCCGTGATGCGCAAGCTCGCTTACGCGGAAGGCAAAGTGGGCACACTCACGGTATGACGCGGCCCTCGCCTGCATCTGCGGCACGGGAATGGGTCGCGCACGACCCCGACCCGGCCACAGCCGCGGAACTCGAGTCGTGCAGCGACGAGGAGATCGAGGAGCGGTTCGCCCGGCCGTTGACGTTCGGAACGGCGGGTCTGCGCGGCCCGCTGCGGGCCGGGCCGAACGGCATGAACCTCGCGGTCGTCATGCGCACCACCTGGGCCGTCGCCCAGCTGCTCAAGGAGCGCGGTCTGCAGGGCTCCAGCATCGTCGTCGGCGGTGACGCCAGACGCGGTTCCGAGGAGTTCGCACTGGCAACCGCGGAAGTCCTTGCCGCCGAAGGATTCCTGGTGACGCTGTTCTTCGCCGCCGTCCCCACGCCCGTGGTGGCCTTCGGCGTCCGGTATCTCCCCGCCAGCGCGGGCATACAGATCACCGCGTCGCACAACCCGCCCTCCGACAACGGCTACAAGGTCTACCTCGACGGCGGTCTACAGATCGTCCCGCCGACCGACCGGGAGATCGAGGCGCTGATCGGCAGGGCGCCGTACGCAGACGAGATTCCCAGAGCGGCGGTGGAAACCAACGGTTCAGACCTGATCCAGCACTACGTGGAACGCGCGACCCATGTCCGGCACACTCACGGGTCCGTCCGGTTGGCATTGAGTCCGATGCACGGCGTGGGCGGTGAGTACGCACTCGATGTGTTCGCCCGCGCGGGCCTGGCAGACGTGCACGTGGTCGAGAGTCAGTTCGCGCCGGATCCGGCCTTCCCGACGGTTCCGTTCCCCAACCCGGAAGTGCCGGGCGCCACCGACGAGCTGCTAAAACTCGCCGTTGACGCCGAAGCGGACGTCGCCATCGCGTTGGATCCCGACGCCGACAGGTGCGCGGTGGGGATTCCGACGCCGGACGGGTGGCGCATGCTGTCGGGCGACGAAACAGGTTGGCTGCTGGGCGATTACGTGCTTTCTCAGATCGAGCCCGGCGAAGTGACCGAGCACACCGTCGTGGCGAGCACGGTGGTGTCGTCGAGGATGCTGGCCGCGATCGCCGCCGCACACGGCGCTCGGCACGTCGAAACGCTGACCGGCTTCAAGTGGTTGTCGCGCGCAGACGCCGATTTACCGGCCTGCACACTGGTCTATGCCTACGAGGAGGCGATCGGCTACTGCGTCGACCCTTCGGCGATTCGTGACAAGGACGGCATCAGTGCGGCGGTGTTGTTCTGCGACATGGTCGTCGCGCTGCGGGAGCAGGGCCACACGGTGCTCGACGCGCTGGACGCCCTGGCCCGCCGCCACGGTGTGCACACCACGACCGCGGTGACGCGGCCCGTCGCCGACGCCGACGAAGCGGCGGAGGTGATGACGCGGCTTCGGTCGAATGCACCGAAGAAGCTATGCGGCTTCGATGTCACGATGACGGACCTGGCGGCGGCGCAGCCGTATCAGCGGCGCGCCGACGCGGTGATCCTCGAGGGCGGCGATACGAACACCGCAGTGCGGGTGGCGGTTCGGCCGTCGGGCACCGAACCGAAGGTCAAGTCCTACATCGAGGTTCGGCGCAACTGCGTGGACGGCGATCTGGACACCGCTCGCGCCGATGCCCGTCGGCTCCAGGAGGAGCTGGCGGCGATCGCCGCCGAGTTCTAGCGCGGCCCGAACTGCCGATCGCCTGCGTCGCCGAGCCCGGGCACGATGTAGGCGATGTCGTTGAGGCGGTCGTCGATGGTCGCGGTGAACAACCGCATGTCGGGTGCCACTTTCTCGATCGCCGCGATGCCCTCCGGAGCCACCACGACGCAAATCGCCGTGATGTCAACGGCATTGCGCGAGTGCAGCAGCCCGATCGTGTGCGCCATCGACCCGCCGGTGGCCAGCATCGGGTCGAGCACGAACACCGGCTGGGTGCGCAGGTCATCGGGCAGGGACTCCAGGTACGGGGTGGGCTTGTGGGTTTCCTCGTCACGCGCCACGCCGACGAACCCGACGCGCGCCTCCGGTATCAGCGCGTGCGCCTGGTCGACCATGCCGAGACCCGCGCGCAGCACCGGCACCAGCAGCGGCGGATTGGCCAGTCGAGAACCCGTGGTGTCGGCGAGCGGCGAGCGCACCGGGACACTCTCGGTGGCGGCGTCGCGTGTGGCCTCGTACACCAGCATCAGCGTGAGGTCGCGCAGCGCGTGGCGGAATGCGGCGTTGTCCGTGCGCTCGTCACGCAGCGTGGTGAGCCGCGCAGCGGCCAGGGGGTGATCGACGACTCGCACGTCCATGCGCCGACCTTAACCACGTTCGGAACCATGGGGCACGCTTCGCCGTCCTAACGCCATGCTTGTCGACACCGACGCCATCCGCACTCTTGGCACGTCCTGCTCGATCCAGGCCGCCGACCTGTCCGCCGCGGCCACTGCCCTCACGTCGGTGACCGGCGAATCGACCACCGCCTTCGGGTCCGTCGGCGCCGGTTTCCTCACGGCGCTCGAAGATGCGGCAACGGCCGCGGCACAGGCGATCACGGCGCTGAGCGCCGATCTTGCCGCCGCGCATTCGGTCTCGGGCGTAGTGGCGGACGCGTACGGCGACGCCGACCACCGCGGCAGCCGCCTGCTCTAGACATGCCAAGCGCCCTGACCACCGCGCTCGCGGCGCCGATTCACGAGGTGGCGTCCCAGGTCGGCCCGGGGTGGACGGACGAGGAGGATCCGACCGTCGCCCTCGTCGAAGTGCGCGAACTACTGGCCGACGTGTCGGCGGCGACACACAACAGCTGGAGCCGCACCGCCGACGGATGGTCCGGTGCGGGAGCCGACGGTGCTGCAGACTTCGTGTCCACCGCCGCACAGGCCGCCGACCGACTGTCGCAACAGGTCGAGATGCTTCGGGCGAGAACCGCCGACGCATCGGATGCGGTGGAATGCGCGCGCTCTCGCCTGCGCGAGATCATCAACCGATTCGAGGACCGCGCGGCCGCGCTCGAGCCCCGACTGGACGAACCGGGGGTGGCGGAGGAGCTACAAGCCGAAGCGCAGCGCGCGCTGGGCGAGGCCGTCGACGTCGTCGACGAACTGCGCGCCGAGCTTGATGGGCATGCCGCCGCCGTCACTGCCGCATCGCAACCCCCCGAGTCTGCGTCTGCCGCGCCCGCGATGCCGGCCGGGTTCACGGCGCCTGCCGGATTCGGTGGAACTCCGCTCGGGTCGCCATCGGGGTTGGGCGGGATGCCGGCCGCGTACGGCGCACCCGCACCGGAGGAAGCGGGTCTTGCCGCGCTCCCGCTTCCGGATCCCGACCAGCTGGGCGACGGTGTGGCGGTCACCCTGCCCGACGGCAGCACGGTGACGGCACCGAACGCGGTGGCCGCCGACGCCGTTCGGCATGCTCTGACACAGCTCGGCGTGCCATACGTGTGGGGCGGCACCACGCCCGGGGTCGGCTTGGACTGCAGTGGCCTGACGCAGTGGGCGTATCACGAAGCGGGACTGGATCTTCCGCGGCTTGCCCAGGAGCAGGACCTCGGCGCCGCCGTCAACCAAGGCTCGTTGCGGCCGGGTGATCTCGCGGTGTGGGACGGGCATGTGGCGATGGTCGTGGGCAACGGCCAGATGATCGAGGCGGGCGACCCGGTGCAGTTGTCACCGATTCGAACCAGCAACGCGGGCCAGGGCTTTCAGGGGTTCTGGCGACCGACGGCGTGACCATCGGAGCTCTATGTCGGATCGACCGATCCCAATGCATCCCTGGCGCGGGCCAGTTCCGGCATCGCACCTTCGGTCGGCATGCGGCTTACCGCGGCCGCGACTGAGGAACGCGCGATCTCGCCCCGCTGCTCGAAATCATCAAGGGCGGAACGAAGTTCAAACAATTTCGCCCCTTGGCGCCGCGCGAGCTCCAGCGCCGCCTGGATATCGGCTTGGAAGGCAGTAGGGTCGTCGTGACTGTGAGCGCGCAGCCGCAGTAGTTCGGCGTCGTAGAAGTGCATCCCGCTGTCGGACGCGAATGCCAGCGCCGCATCGAGCTGTTCGCGCGCACGATCGCGTTTTCCCGCAGCAGTTAGCAAGCGGCCAACAACGGCGTCGAGAAAAGTGATGTAGAGGTTCATCTCGGTGCTGCGCCAAATATCAACCAACGCCATCACCCTCTGCGTGCGCTCTGACAGCGCGGTAACCTCGCCGTCGACATCGAGCAACCTCAAAGCATCTACTGCGGCCCGCAGGGTGGACCCCATAAGCCGAGTCAAATCGAAACCGTACTGCTCTGCGGAGTCCATCAGCTCGGCGAGCAGTGCTTCGGCGCGGTCGAGTTGACCGACCTCGACGCAAATGCAGCTTTCGACGAAGCGGCCCCAGGACTTGGTATACGGGCCCTCGGGGAAGCCGAGATCGTCGGTGCGGCGTGCCGCTTGCTCCAGTGCCGCTTCAGCGCCTGCTAAATCTCCTTGCATGAGGCGGTTCCAGCCAAGGTGCTGTGAGACCGCCGCGATCGGATCGGCCGCAACCGACCACACTGAAGCGATCTCGCTCATGTCTACGTCCCAGCCGATTGAGGCTTTCTCGAGATCGGGGCGGGCTTCTTCAAATTCACCTTCGAGCCATGCTTGCACGCCCTTAGTGCCCAGAATCAACGGAAGAAAGGACGGCCGCCCCCCTAAGCCGTCCTGCAGAATCTCGCTGATGCGAGCACAGCGGCGCATGTCGGCACGGCCCAGGTAGTACGCGGCCAGTGCGGTCATGATCGCAATCACGTCGTCCGTCAACTCGGTGCCACCCAACTGCAGACACCGCTCGAAGTCGACGCCCGCCTCGGAGCTTTGGGGGCCATCGGCGGCCGCCACGAGGAACCCGCGTTCCAGTCGCAGACCCATCTCGCGCCGATCCCGTTCCGCATCGGTCGTCGTGCGATCGAGCTCCGCGATGGCCTGTGTCAGATACGAAAGCGCCTCGGTCAATGACCCTCGTCGGCGGGCATCGGCGCACGCGTGCTCAAATGCCGCGACCGCGTCCATAGACCGATCGGCGTCCTGGTAGTGGCCGGCGACCAATGGCCAGTCCGGCTCGCCGCCATCGATGCCTCGAATGAGGGCGTCGGCCACCCGGGCATGCAGATCACGCGCTACAGTCGGCGGCGGCAACTCGGCTGCGACCTCGCGCAGCAACTCGTGGCGGAAGCGCCAACCGTCGGTTCCCCACGGCTCCAGGACCAGCGCGTCCTCGAGTTGATCGCTCACATCGTCAATCTCGTCATCACTCATGTCGACGACTTCTCGCAAGAGGCGGCGGTCGACGTAGCGCCCAATCACACCGGCGGCTTCTACGAGGGGCACGACCTTCGCACTCGTGCGCAGTTGCGCGAACAACGGCTCGTACAAGGGTTCTGGCAGGCCTGTCTCCGCCAACCCCGCCACGATTTGTTCGATGTAGAACGGAATCCCGTCACAGCGCTCACGTACTGCCGCCCTCTGCTCGGCGTTCGCCTTGGGTTCCAGGGCGACAATCAGGTCATTGGCCTGCGCGTCGGTCAAGGGCGCCAAATCGAACACCTTGACCAGCCAATCATCTGGCAGCCATCGCCCCGGCCGACCGGTGGCCACCACCAGCAGCGTCCCTCGATTCGCGCCAAGCAGCGAGCCGAGAACGTCGAAGGTGGAGGGGTCGAACCAGTGCAGGTCCTCGGCGACCACCATGGCCGCTCCCTCGCCGAGGCACGCCCATAGGTACTCGTGCACTCCATTGGCTATGAGCTCCTGCAGCTTGCGGCCCTCGGCGGCCGCGGGTTCGTAACCGTGCTCGGGCGCGATGCCCAACACGGGCGCCAACAGCGAAACAGCGGATTTCTCATCTAGGCCTCGGGTACGAATCTCGTCGTGCAACAGAAGTAATCGATCCACCGGATCGGTCGACTTCGCGATGCCGCAGCGACGTTCGATGAGGCTGCGGACCGGATGCAGGCCGACGTCGGTGTGGAACGGCGAGGCGAATAGCTCCAGAACAACGCCGCCTGAGCTCTCGACTATCTCCGTGGCCGCTGCAGCCAAACGTGATTTGCCGATCCCGGGTTCACCGCGGAACACCACCCCAGGCGTCGTCAGCGTGCCAGCCTGCGCACGTCCCCAACTCTTGTGCAACCGCGCCAGCTCGCGTTCGCGACCCACCAACGGACCACGGCTGGATCGGACCGGAGCGGCACGCTCGCCGACGACCTGGTGGTGTGCGACGGGGTCGTCGACGCCCTTGACACTGGCCGACGGCAGGGCGTGAAGCTCGAATATCTTCCGGATCAGCGGCGCGATCGCGTCAGACACCACGACTGATCCAGGTGGCGCAAGGCCTGACACACGGGCGGCCAGGTTGGCGGCAAGCCCATACACATCGTCTTGGGCAGTATCCAAATACACCAACCCGCGGTGCACGCCGACTCGTACCTGAATTTCAAAGTTGAACCGGCGCAAAGCGGCTTCACTGAGTCGGGTCACTGCGCGGGTGATCTCGATTCCCGCGGACACCGCACGGCGCGCATCGTCTTCATGTGCGGTGGGGTGGCCAAACACCGCCAGCAGACCATCGCCCTTCGTCGAGGCAACATGACCCTCGAGGCCCTCGACGATCTGCAGAACCTGCTCGCGATACCGCCCCACCACCAAGCGATAGGTCTCGGGATCTACCCGCGTCGACAACGCCGTGGAGTCCACCAGATCGGCGAACAGAATCGTCAGTCGCCGGATCTCACCAGCCGAACCGCTAGCGCCGAGCACGTCGGCGGCGAGTAGGCCCTCCGCCTCGGCGTTCGAGCGATCAACGGCCAGCACCCGCCCGGCGAGCGCGGACGCGCTTTCGCGGTCTCCCCGGTTGATCGCAGCTACCGCCTGGTCCAGCAGCTCGTCGATCGAGGCGTCGCGATCAGGTCCATCGACCACGTCGCCGCTGCCACCGTTCACGTCAATATCGTGTCATCGCTTCAGACATTCTGTGTCATATCGTGCCGCGATCATGCACCACGACATGGGATCGGATGATCAGTCTGCATCTCTATTGATGCCCGGCTGAAGCGGGTGACCCAGTGCAGTTGTCACCAGTCCGGACGACGAATGCGGGGCAGGGGTTTCAGGGCTTCTGGCGGCCGACCGGGTGAGTCAGTCCGAACCGGCAGACCCGGAGACGCTGCCAAGTGGCCGATCTCGGGCGAGACCCGATTTCGGCACCGTTGGCAGCTATGTTCATGGCGGCTCGGCGCATCGGACACTCGGGCGATCAGGGGGCTTTCGAAACACCAAGCCTCTTGCAACAACCGCGCAAACACATGAATACAAATGAACTGAACAGCGTTCGATCGCGACACCGTCATCGAACTCCGCTGCAAACCCGGAGCGAACGGCCAAAGTCGGGACATCCTCGCCGCCGAGCGCGATCATTGACGGGCACAGTGAACCGCTGTTGGAAGCGAGGGTGCCATGACGGATTTCCCGCGAATCGCAGTACGTAGCCCTCAACCATTCGATGTCGTGGGAGATGGCTTTAGTCTGTGCGGACTCGGCAGGGCTAACGAGGGCGTGATCGGCGCCGCGGTACTGAAAGACAATAACGGCACGGTGCTGGCACAACTTTCGCCAATGTTCGTACCGAACAGCGGGTTTTTGTTCACGCTGTTCGACTTTCCCGTCGCGGTCGGTGCACCCGCCACTCCCGAGGGCGTTTTGACCGTGGAAGCTGACAATCCAAGCGGTTTGCCGCAGAACGACTTTCATGTGACCGTACCCGTGACCTTCGGGCGCGTCCTGGTCGGAGCGTCATACGCAGGTTTCCAGGCGCACAAGGTAGTCGCCGGCGACACACTGTCGGGTATCGCGCAGAGCGCGTACGGCGATGCCAACCTGTGGCCGCGGCTGTTCGTCGCCAATAGGGACACCATCAGCGATCCGGATCTGATCCAGATCGGCCAGGTGCTGCGGGTGCCGTTCGCCGGACCATAACGACAGCTCCACGATCTGCGCCCCTATTGATTGCTGGCTGAAGCGGGCGATCCGGTGCAGCTGTCGCCGATTCGAACCACCAACGCAGGCCAGGGTTTTCAGGGATTCTGGCGAGCGACAGCGTGATCGTTGACTCGACGGAGAAAAGTGGACCGTCTTCGCCGTAACACCCGTTCAATTAGCGCCTACGCCAACACTTCGCCAATCGCCGGGTACACGATTGTCAGGTCGACCAATGGGCTCATCACGTAGAACTCACCCGTTGCAAAGTCCGCGCTGACTTCTGCGTTCTCGACATAGGAACCCAGCTTCAACGCGACGTCGATGATGAGGTACTGGGCGGGTGGCACGATCTCCTGCTGGTAGCCCAAGAGAAATCCCCGAAACAACACGTCGTATGCCGTTTGGTCGTCGGTGTGGAAACCTGTCGAATCGGCGATGAGGTCGAGGGCGTTCCAGGTTTCGCCGCTCTGGGGCGCGGCGGACGATAACGGCTGCGTCCAGGTCTGCACCAGGTCGAGCGTTGGGTCGAGAGTCAGCTCCCCCTTTCCGCCGAAGAACCACCCGCCTTGCGAGTGCGCGGAGCAGAAGCCGTTGAGGATGAGATATGGACTGACGGAAATTACGGCGGACACACTCTCCGGGTTCTTCCAGAGGAAATAGAAGTGAACGAGCTCATATTCCCAACCGATCAAGTACGCGCCGGGAATATGTTCGTACAAGCTCGCGTCGAGGCGAAACTGCGCGCGGCTCTTGTACGGCTCGATGGTGGTCGACTCGAGGTTCACGCCGTCAGTCGCCCATATTTCGACCGGGCTATCGATGGCGAGGTACTGCGTCGCAGGGGGCCAGAAGCCCACCACCCCCTCCAGCGCTGCACGCCGGGCATCGACCAGGCGTTGCAGGGAGTGCGCCCGTGCAGGGGACTGGGCGACGGCGTCGGCCTTGAGCTCCTCCAGATGGCGGTGGCTGTCCTCCCGTTCGGCCGCCATCGCACGTTCCAGCGCCGCGTTGTCGAACCCCATGCGGGCGAGCTGCTCGGCGGCGAGCGCCCGTACCTGCGCGCTTTGTGGAAGACGCCGCCCTCTTGAGGTTGCCCCGCTCAGATCCCGCGCAGCGAGCAGTGCCTTACGGATCCGCGAATCAAGTTCGGTCATGTTGGCTCACCCTCCCTGCCGCACCCGAACGCGCTTTAGAGATCGCTATGACGGAATGCTAGATCGGGATATTGCGATGGGGGCCAATTCGACCTACTGCGTAAGTCGGCAATCTCTCGCAATCGCGTCGCATGGTCTGGCTCGCACCTGAGAATTCTGGCCGCCGACGGCGTAGTCATCGTCACGGCATCTCCTCGCCCCACTGCATATGTCCCTCGACACCGAGCGCTGTCGTCATCGCACGGTAGCGATCCCGGTGATCGGAAAATGACATCTCCCTGGCGATGAAGGTATCGAGAATTGGTACCAGGCCAGGGTTCTGGGCGCAGCTGCCGACCCTTAAGGTCATTTGTCCTTATCTTTGTCATCCTTATCGCGTGGCGGCGGGCGGTTCGCGACGACCGGGAACTGGCCGGTGAAGCCCTCACGTTCCCGAGCGACCTCCAGCACCCGCCCGCGGACCGCATACCAACCGACGACGAGCGCCGGAATGATGACCACCAGGCTGGCGACGGTCCAGGTGCCGATCGGCGGGTCGAACGCCATCAGCACGACGACGCCGAACAGGAACGCCAACGTGAGATAGCCGGTGTACGGCGTGCCCCACAACCGGAATGACGGCCGCTCCAGGATGCCGCGTTTCGACCAGCGGTAGAGCTGGATCTGACAGATGACGATGGTGCCCCAGGACGCGATGATGCCGAGGGCCGCGATGTTGAGCACGATCTCGAACGCCTGGCCGGGCACGAGAAGGTTGAGGATGACGCCGAACAGCCCGACGACCGCGGTCAGGAAGATTCCGCCATACGGTACGCCCCGGCTGGACATCCGCGCCGTGAACTTCGGTGCGCTGCCGTTCATTGCCATCGACCGCAGGATCCGGCCGGTCGAGTACAACCCGGCGTTGAGGCTGGAGAATGCGGCGGTCAGCACGACGATGTTCATGACCGTGCCCGCGCCCTGGACTCCGATCCTGGAGAAGAACGTGACGAACGGACTCTCGCCGGCCTTGTAGGTGGTGTACGGGAGAAGAAGGGCCAGCAGGAACAGTGAACCGACGTAGAAGACAGCGATACGTGCGATCACCGAGTTGATCGCACGCGGCATGATCTTATGCGGGTGGGCGGTCTCACCGGCTGCCGTTCCGACGAGTTCGACTGCAGCATAGGCAAACACGACGCCGGACATGACAATCACCAGCGGGAAGAGGCCGTGGGGGAAAATCCCGCCATTGTTGGCGATCACGCTGAAACCGGTTGACTGCCCTTGAATGTGGTAGCGGCCCGCAAGAAAGATGGTGCCTGCGACCAGAAATGTCAGGAGCGCAAGGACTTTGATGGCCGCAGCCCAAAACTCGAGCTCCCCGAACAGGGTAACCGAGATGAGGTTTATGCTCACCACGGCCGCCAACGCGATCAATGCGATCAGCCACTGCGGGACGCTCCCAAATGACGACCAGTAGTGGAAATAGGTGGCGATCGCCGTCGAGTCGACAATGGCCGTGAACGCCCAGTTCAGCCAGTACATCCAGCCGGCGACGAACGCCGCCTTCTCGCCGAGGAATTCGCGCGCGTACGACACGAAGGACCCCGATGACGGCCGATGCAGCACGAGCTCGCCCAGCGCACGCAGGATCAGGAAGACGAAGACGCCGCAGAACGCATAGCTCAAGAACAGGCCCGGTCCGGCGTTGTGTAGTCGGCCGCCGGCACCGAGGAACAGTCCGGTGCCGATGGCACCGCCGATCGCGATCATCTGCAGCTGCCGGGGTTTGAGGCCCTTGTGGTACCCCTCGTCCTCCGCCAGCAGCGCGGAGTTGTCGTACGTCGACGGCTTGGGTTCAGTGGTCATCGAAGCAGTCCTCGCTCTAGTCAGTTTCCGGGTGACGCAGGATCAACGGGGTTACCCCGGGCGTCCCAGTGCTCCGGAGGTCCTGGCGTATCCCTGACGTCACGAAACGTCATCACGAAGCCGCACACGGCGACCACCGCCGCAATCGCGTAGCCGATGATCGAATACCAACCGGCGTGGAGGTACGCCGTGACCGCGACGATGAACATCGCCAGGAACACCAAAGACATGCCGATCAACGGAATCTTTGCAAACAAATCAATGCGTGCCATGAGCCCCACCTCGATAGACCGAATGACGGTGGTACCAGTGAACACCTTCCGGCGTGGTGGCGCTCGCCAAATGGAACTACGCACTGCTCGGGTGGGGCCTTGGTTCAGTCGGCTAGTCTGCCTCCTGCGGTCCCCGTTCTTCGGCGGCGGCCTGATCTTCCAAACACGGAGATCACCAAGGCGTAGGCGGCCGCAATGACCGGCACCTCTACGATTGCCGGTCAGACCTCAAGCCGTTGACCATGCGCGATACCGTGACCCAAAATGGGACTCGAAGCGACACTTGGGCGGATTTGAGAAGCGGCGCTACAAGATCCAACCAGTCGACCACGGCGGTCTGCTGCCGACCAGTCTCTTCCCCTTGGTCATCGTGACCTCTGGTGTCGTGTTCGCCTATGCCGCCGTCGAACTCGTCGGTACGGCGGCCGGTGAGACCGCACATCCGGCGAAGATCATGCCCCGCGCGATCAACTCCGTCATCGCACGTATCGCGCTTTTCTACGTGGGTTCACTGTTCCTTCTGGGGCTTCAGCTTCCGTACACCACGTACAAAGCGGGCGAGGGCCCGTTCGTCACCTTCTTCTCCAAGATCGGCATCGAGGGCGCGGGCACGATCATGAACATCGTCGTGCTGACGGCGGCGTTCTCGAGCCTCAACGCCGGCCTCTACTCGACGGGTCGGATCCTGCGATCGATGGCGATGAACGGCAGCGCGCCCAAGTTCACCTCGGTGATGTCCAGCCGCGGCGTGCCGTACGGCGGGATCTGCCTGACCGCACTCATCGGACTCTTTGGAGTGCTTCTCAACGGGATCGTGCCCTCCGAGGCGTTCGAGATCGTGCTCAACATGGCAGCGCTCGGCATCATCGCGTCGTGGGGCACCATCGTCATCTGCCAGATCCAGCTCTACCGGTGGTCGAAGAAGGGCATCCTGCAGCGACCGTCATTCCGGATGTGGGGCACCCCGTGGACCGGGTACCTCACGCTGTTGTTCCTGCTCGCGGTGCTGGTGCTGATGGCGTTCGATCCGCCGATCGGCACGTGGACGGTGGCGTCTTTGCTGGTGATCATTCCGGCGTTGGTTGTCGGCTGGTTCGCGGTGCGGTCCCGGGTGCTGGCCGTCGCGCAGGAGCGCGAGGGGTTCACTGGACAGTTCCCCGTGGTCGCGAATCGGCCGTTGCCCGACGACAAGGACAACAACTGAGACTGGGATCGCCCCGTCACGGCATCGCCTCGGCCCATTTCATATGGCCCGCGAAGCCCGACGATGTCGCCAGCGCGCGATAACGATCGCGAAGATCCCGGTATGAGGCCTCGTCGCCACGGGCGTGGGTGAGCAGCGCGCGCAGCCGCGTCACCATGAGGTCTCGCGCCAGACTTTGCCTTCTTGCCCATTTGGCTGCCAGCGTGTCGACGGCGGCTTCGGCGCGGGCAAGGTCTTCGTTGTTTCCACCCCCAGTAGGCCAGTCGCACCAGTGCTGTAGAAGGACTGCCCGTTGGCGAAAACGGCGTCCACACACCGTGCCATTTCAGACGCACCGCCGTCGTTCGGACCCTGTCGCGAGCGATGTACAGATCTATCACCGGAAGTTCCGACGCCGGGAACCGTTGGTCCATAACCATTTCGCGCACCTGAAGCAGGTAGTCGAGCACTGGTAAGCCACCGTATGCAGATCGGTCCCGAATCTGGCTTCGAGTTCGTCGGCCGAAGCCCCGTCGTGAAGCCAGCCCTGTACTTCGTGATTTCCCGCCTGGTCCACCCCGCTCCCGGCCGCAGAGTCTTCACAGGGTATTGACGGGATATGCGCTCAGCAGCTCACCAAGAGGTATATCCGTCACAGCTAGGGAGGCCCGCGGGTTGTCTCACCCGCTCACTCGCTCATGACGTCCAGTGCCGTCTGCAGCCGCGCCCACAGGAGCGAATTCGGCCAGCCGTAAAGGCGCCGTCATCGAAGCACTTGGGGCTGGCGCGCTCGGTGCCGGTCCTTCCTTGACGGCGGCGTGGAATAGCGATCGGACGCATTCCTCCTTCGCTGCCTCGAGCATGCGGACGAACATGTCATAGCCTTCGGTCTGGTATTCGACCACCGGGTCGCGCTGCGCGATCGCGCGAAGCCCGATGCCCTCCTTGAGATAGTCCATCTCGTAGAGGTGGGGACTGCCCCCCATCGCCGGCGCCCCGCGCGGCGGTGTCGTGCTCAGCCCCGGCGGCACCCAGGCCTATCAAGCCACCCAGACCGGCACGTGGCCCGGCCCCTACGAGACCTCGGTGTCAGTGATCTCCATTGCTCCGATGTCGACGGTCGCCTCACCTTGATCGCCCGCATAGTTCAGCTCAACCTAAAGCGGTTGGCTGCTCGGCGATTACATCGTGCGCCCCTCACCGCAGCGAACGGGCGACAGACGATGGCGCACGTCCATGGCCGATGACCTTAGCCGGGCGAGGACCGCGGCGGGAGGATGCGCAACGCCAGCGCACCCAATGCGAGCACGGAAATCACCGGCGTTGCGAAGAGCAGGATCGCCCACACAACTCCCACACCGGTGCCGCTCAGCGCCTTCACCAATGTGTAGACAGCAACAAGCCAGCTCACGCCCCCAGCCACTAGCGTCACCACCAGTGCGACCGCGATCGCGCGCCCGAACCCGTAGTGCCGGTAACCGGTGCCAGCCAGCAGTGCCGCGACCGGCACGATCATGATCGTCACGCCGAGCCACGCCTGATCGGCGCCCAGGCGCATCCCGGGAACGAGCAGACACGCCGCCAGAACCGCAGCGCCGACAATGCCTACTACCGCCGCGCCCCGGCCGTTCGCCATACCTGGATTCTGCCGAAGCCGAAGCAATCGTGATACACGACGCGAAAGAATGTGCATGAAGGAAGGACATACCGGAGCCCAAAGACCCTTGTTGTGGAACACCTGGAAGCGGATTCTCAAGTGATCCAACGAAATCCAATCTCAGGAGCGCCATCATGCCAGAGACCACAGGAAACAACGCGGCCACCAAGACGCCCGAAAAGACTGCGGCGAGCACTGCCCAAGCGGTGGTGGAGCGCGCGGCGGACTTGTCCGATGACGTGCTCAAGTCGGTCGAATCCGGCCAACGGGCCGCGATTGAGGCGGTGCGCAAGTTCGTCGACACCGTCGACGAGGCGCTTCCCGCGAAGGATGACGGCAAGTCGCGGCGAGAAACCGTGATCGACGCGGCCCTGGATATGGCTGACCGGCTCGTCACGACGCAGTACGAGTTCCTGCGCAGCGTTGTACGCAGCGCGGACCGGACGCTGCGCAAGGGCGACGACTCGACCAAGTAACGACCCCTGTCCGGAGACTCCTCGTACGCCGCCGCGGCGTACCGGACCGGCTCGTGCACGTGCTCGGCGACCATGCCTTGAGGCTGGGTGGCTATCCTGTGCCGCATGGCTGCTGACATCGTGCCGATCCGGCTCGGGTTGACCAAGGGCGACCTCTACACACTGTGGGCCCCCCGCTGGCGGGACTCCGGCGACGAATGGGAGGCGCTCCTCGGCAAGGACGAGGACCTCTACGGCTTCGAGTCGGTTGCCGACTTGGTCGCCTTCGTCCGGACCAACAGCGACAACGACCTGGCCGACCACCCGGCGTGGGCAGGTCTGACGCAGGCGAACGCGCATCGGTTCGACCCCGCGGAAGACCGGCAGTACGACGTGATCGGCGTGCAGGAGCTGCTGGCCGAGAAGCCGACCGAGGACTCGGTGACGACGGTGCACCGGACCCTGGCCATCGTGTCGTCGGTCGGCTCGGTGTGCGAACTGCCCGCGGTGACCAAGTTCTTCAACGGCAACCCGACCCTCGGCTCGTTGGGCGCAGGCATCGACAGCTTCAGCGGCCGAAGCGGCCGCAAGCGCTGGACCGAGATAGCGACGGTGATCGGCCGCAACTGGGACAACGTCGTCGACGCGATCGACGAGGTCATCACCACCCCCGACGTCGACAAAGCAGCATCGGAAAAGGCGGCAGCCGAGCTCGACGAACCCAAGCCCGAGCCCGATGAGGTCGAGGAGGTCGTCGAGACCCAGGCCGACGACGTCGAAGGCGAGGACTCCGAGGCCGAGGAGGCCGAGGATTCCGACGCTGTCGCCGTTTCCACCGGTGGGCTGGTGCTCGGCGCCGACGAGGACTTCTGGCACAAGGTCGGCATCGACCCGGTCCGAATGATGACCCGTGGCGGCAGCTACTACACGCTGCGGTGCTACCTCGACGACGCACCGGTGTTCCTCGGCCGCAACGGCCGGGTCAGCGTGTTCGGGTCGGAGCGGTCGCTGGCCCGCTACCTGGCCGACGAGCACGACCACGACCTGTCCGACCTGGCGACCTACGACGACATCAAGACCGCCGCCACCGACGGCTCGTTGCGGGTCGACGTCACCGAGGACAACGTGTACGTGACGAGTGGACTGGCCGACGACCTCGGCGACGGCCCCGAGGCCGTGGACCGCGACCAGCTGGAGCTCGCCGTCGAGTTGCTGCGGGACGTCGGCGAATACTCCGAGGACGACATCGTCGACGAGACCCTGGACGCCGACATGCCCCTGGGCCGGCTGGTGGCCTATGTGCTGGATCCCGACACGGTCAGCAAGCCCAAGGGGCCCTACGCCGACGCCGTCGAGCAATGGGAGTCGCTGGAGACCTTCCTGGAGTCACGCCTGCGGCCCGAGTAGCCCTCGAGTTCGGTCGCGCCGGCGTGCGATGAGTTTGTGGCCGGCCGACGGTCTGCACGTGCATGACCCAGCTTTCCACACCCACCGTCCACACCGTCTCCGCCGCAGGCGCACAACTGCACTGCGAGGTGCGTGGCGCCGGGCCGCTACTGCTCGTTGTCGGCTCCCCGATGGGATCGTCGGAATTCGCGCCGCTCGCCGACGCGCTCGCCGCCGACCACACGGTCGTCACCTTCGACCCCCGGGGCCATGGCCTCAGCACGATCGACGACCCCGACGACGACGCCACACCCGAACAGCGGGCCGACGACCTCGTCGCCATCCTCGATGCGCTCGGCGCCGAATCTGCCGACATCTTCGGTTCCAGCGGAGGCGCGGTCACCGGGCTGGCCCTGATCGCCCGTCATCCCACCCGGGTGCGGACGCTCGTCGCCCACGAACCGCCGCTGCTGGAGCTGTTGCCCGACGCCGATCATCAGCGGGCGGCCTCAGAAGACATCATCACGACGTTCCACCGCGACGGCATGGGCGCGGCCTGGGGCAAGTTCATGGCCAAAGCAGGCTTCGACATGACGGCACCCGACGACGGCTCGGCCGGGCACGACACCATGCCCGAGCCGTCCGAGCAGGATCTGCGTGAGGCTGTTCGGTTCTTCGACCACGAACTCCGCCCGACCACCCGATATCTGCCGGACGTGGACGCGCTGAAGGCCGCCCGCGTGGTGGTCGGCATCGGCGCAAACTCAGGTCACCTGCTGACTTACAGGACCTCGGTGGCCGTGGCAAAGTTGCTCGGCGTCACTCCCGTCGAGTTTCCCGGCGATCACGGCGGATTCCTTGGTCAGCCAACCGAATTCGCCGCCGTGTTGAGAAAGGCGATCGACGCCTAGGCGGGCGCTGAACAGGGGCGCCGAGAACCGCACCCAATATTGCACAAATGGCCTCGGGCACCCGCCAGAGGAATACCGTTTATTTCCGTGCATGGCGCTTCCTGAAAAACGAGTACTCGACTACTCGCGCCGAAACGCGATGTCCGCAGCATGCTGCATGAAGCCCGCGACGGACGGAGATGGCAAATGACCGCTCAACAGCAACAACTCATGGATTCCTTCTACGCACTCGACAATGTGGTCACGATCAAGATCACAATGGACCCGGCCGAGTGGGACAAGGTGCGAAACGAGGAGCCGAAAGGCGGCCGCTGTTTCTGGGAGTGGACCGGTGGCAGCCGGTACACGTGGCGAAAGGCCGACTCGGTCGAGATTTCCGGAACCAAGTTCCCCGCGCGCACGACATTCACGAATGTGGGCATCAAGAAGAAGTCATTCTGCGGCTCCATCGACAGCAACAAGCCCTGCATTCACGTCGACTTCGGCAAAGGTAACAACGCCGGCGAGGCGCAGGCCGAAGCCCTGATCGGGACACGCTACGTGACCCTGAACAACTCCATCCAGGACAAGTCCTTCGTCAAACAGACGCTGGGCTACCGCATGATGGATATGGCGAGCCTGCCCAACTCTCGGTGCAACTACGCCCGTGTGTTCGTGAACGGAACGTTGATCGGCCAAGGCGTCGGCGGCGTCAACGCCCCAGGCATCTTCGTCAATGCCGAACCGATCATGAAGCAGTACATCGAACGCAATTTCAGCGGCAATATGAACGGCAATCTGTACGAGATCGCGCACAAGAACGATTTTCTCGAAGAGCGGCTGGAATTCATTGGGGTCGAAGGCATCTCGAAGTTCGAGGACAAAGCCGATCTGAAGTTCGCCTGTGAGCACATAAAGGCGAACGGCCTCGCCGGGGCGGACCAGCTGATCGACATGGAGCAGTACCTCAAGCTCTACGCGATGGAGTTTCTGCTGAAGCACTGGGACGGCTATGCCGACAACACCAACAACACCTATCTCTTCAACGACGTCGACGCCGTCGCCGCACCAGGCGTGGGCGACATCAAGTTCAAGTTCATCCCATGGGGCATCGACCAGACGCTTCAACCGAACAAGCCGTTCAAGTTGGGCAGAGACGGGCTGATCGCTCAACTTGTGCGCAATGACGACACACGCCGCAAGCTATTGATGGACCAGATTCGGGCGTACCGAGAGACGGTGTTCAGCCGCGAGCATCAACAGACGGTGCTGAAACCGTTGCTCGACCAGATGCAGGGCCTGCTGACGGGCTTCGGCGTGCCAAACGTTGTGGCCGAGATCGATGCGTTCCGACAGCAATTGCGGCTCGCCGAGTCGGCCGCCTACATCTTCACCGGCCTGCCCGAACCCTCGGAACCGGTCTACATCCTCAAGCACGACACCAGTGACTGTCTGCATGCGAGCAACACCGAGTCGATACCGGCGGGCGCGCCCACTCCGGTGAACTTCGAGGTGTACCACCAACAGTTGTTCGACAACAATCAGCCACCGGATCTATGGGTCCTCAACGACCTGGGTACCGGGAAGTCGCTGACCAACCTGGCGTTCAATCGCAATCTGCACGCAAGCGGCACGGAGGTCACACCGGCGGGGCACAAGCTTCTCTATACGTGTGCGCCCAGCAACGGCGACCATGGCGAGGAGTTCACGGTCGTGCCCGTGCCGGTGCCGGTCGACGATCCCGCCAATCCGCCGGGACGGTTCGCGTTCACGGGCTACTTCAATCTCGTCAGTGTGCGGACCACCGAGATGGCGAAGTTCGGGACCGACATGACGCCGGGAGGCAGGCCACGGGTCCACCAGGAACTACCGGGTTCCAACCTCTACTTCTACTGACCACTCCGGGGGTAGTCCAACACCGCATACCCGCCCCGGTCGTCGACGACGAGGAGTCTGGGCACGTCGCCGCTCGCGAAGGCGACAACGCCTTCCGGCTTCATCGATCGATGAAATTTGACGTCCAGCAGTTGGACGCTGTCGCTGCTGCCGTTCCACGTGCAGAGCTGAAAGGGTTCGTGGTCCTCGCTTGTCGCCCGCCCGACGATAACGACAAAGTCCCCGGTGTGCTCGTCATACGAGATGTCGCGGACGCCCTGTTTGGCCTTCGATCGCGGCAGCCGCGCGCGCAGCATCGAGGGCGCACCAAGCGACTCTGTGGTCCAAGGAGCGACGACCGCGTCGACGGGCACCCGAATCACAGTCATGCTCCCGGGATCTGCGGGCCCCCGCACGCCGAACAGCAGCGAGCGCGAACCCGGGTCCCAGGCAACGCCTTCGATGTTCAGCCCGCCCGCGTCCGGTTCAAGTCGGCCGGCCGCGGCGAACGACGGCACCTGGTCGAGTAACCAGTCGCGGAATCCGAGCATCGCTTCTGCGTGCAGGTCACCGTGGGGTGTGTAGCGAACGCGCACCAATCCGTCACTGACGTGTCGCCGCCCTGACCCATTGGCGTGCTCGACACAGAGTGAAGACGCGACGATGAGAAAGATCTCGCCGTTGTGGTCGGCGCGAGTCAGCCCTTCGGGATCGCCCAACAGACCCTCGGCCAGGCCGGCCAGTGGGCGGCGCGAGATCCGTTCGACTTCAACGCCTTCGGCGTCGAGTGCGAGTTCGAACAGGGATGACGGATCATGGTTGTCGACAAACACGAACCGGCCAGGACCGACCTGGGCGACACCCGAGGCGTTGAACGGTGCTCCTGCGTTTCTCTCGTCGAACGACGTCGACTTGACCTTCTTACCCAGACCAAGGCCACCCGCGACGGCGTGGAACGCCGCCGCGACCTTCGCAGTCCAGTTCGCCACGTGGGCCTCAGCCGATCAGCACGGCGAACCGCGGCTTGATCACCTCGTCGATGATCGCCAGCCGTTCGTCGAACCCGATGAACGCCGACTTCATCGCGTTGATGGTGAACCGCGCCAGGTCACTCCAGCCGTAGCCGAACGCCTCCACCAGCCGCAGCATCTCCTGGCTCATCGTGGTGTCGCTCATCAGCCGGTTGTCGGTGTTGACCGTGACGCGGAACCGGCACCGGGCCAGCAGATCGAACGGATGCTCGGCGATGCTGCCGACGGCACCCGTCTGCACATTGGAGCTGGGGCACAGTTCCAGCGGTATCCGCTTGTCCCGCAACAGCGCCGCCAACCGGCCTAGGTGCACGGCGCCGTCGCCCGCGACGGTGATGTCGTCGACGATGCGGACCCCGTGGCCCAGCCGGTCGGCGCCGCAGAACGCGATGGCCTCGTGGATGGACGGCAGCCCGAATGCCTCCCCGGCGTGAATCGTGAACCGGCCGTTGTGATTTCGCATGTACTCGAACGCATCCAGGTGCCGTGTCGGCGGGTAGCCGGCCTCCGCCCCTGCGATGTCGAAACCCACCACACCCTTGTCCCTGAACCGGATGGCCAGCTCGGCGATCTCGAGTGACCGCGCCTGGTGCCGCATCGCGGTCACCAGGCAGCGCACCGTGATGGTGCGGCCCTCGCTGCTGGCGGCCTTCTCGCCATCGGCGAAGCCGGCCAGCACCGCGTCGACGACCGCGTCCAGCGACAGTCCCCGATCGATGTGCAGCTCTGGGGCGAACCGAATCTCGGCGTACACCACGTTGTCGGCGGACAGGTCTTCGACGCACTCGTAGGCCACCCGGTAGAGCGCCTCCGGCGTCTGCATGACCCCGACCGTGTGCGCGAACGGCTCGAGGTATCTCTCCAGTGACCCGCTGTGGGCGGCGGTGCGGAACCAGGTCGCCAAGCCGTCGACATCGGTCGCGGGCAGGTCCTCGTAACCCGTTTCCTCGGCGAGTGCGAGCACGGTGGCCGGTCGCAGGCCGCCGTCGAGGTGGTCGTGCAGCAGCGCCTTCGGCGCGTGGCGGATCTTGTCCAGCGTCAACAATGAGGTCATGGCTCGATCCGATCGATGATCAACGGGCCGATGTCGGGTGCGGTGTCGCCGACGGTCCAGCCACCGGCCATCTCCGTCATCGCGCCTTCGAACCGCGCCGGCGTATCGGTGTAGAGGGTGAACAGCGCCTCCCCCGCGGCGACGGGCTCGCCGGGGCGGCGGTGGATGCGCAGGCCTGCGCCGGACTGCACGCGTTCACCGGGAACCGCGCGACCCGCTCCGAGCCGCCATACCGTCATTCCCACCGCCATAGCGTCGATATCGCCCATCGTGCCACCGCACGGCGCCGTGATGGTCTCGGAGTGCGCACCGATTGGCAACGGTCGCGACAAGTCACCGCCCTGGGCTGCGACGAGCCGACGGAAATGGTCCATCGCCGACCCGTCGCGCAGCGTCTGCTCAGGATCGACGCCGTCGAGGCCTGTCGCATCGAGCATCTCGGCGGCCAGCGCCAGCGTCAGCTCCACCACATCGGCAGGCCCTCCGCCGGCCAGCACTTCCAGAGACTCACCCACCTCGACCGCGTTGCCGACCGTGCGGCCGAGTGGCCGACTCATGTCGGTCAACAGCGCGCGGGTCACCAGCCCGTGCTCGGTGCCCAGCTCGACCATCGTGCGCGCCAGCTCGCGGGACTCGGCCTCGGTCTTGAGAAACGCCCCCGAGCCGACCTTCGAGTCGAGCACCAACGCCCGAGCACCCTCGGCGATCTTCTTGCTCATCACCGAGCTGGCGATCAACGGCAGCGACTCGGTGGTGCCGGTGACATCGCGCAGCGCATAGATCTTGCGGTCGGCGGGCGCCAACTCACCCGCCGCGAAGATCGCGGCCCCGAGTTCGCAAAGCTGTTCCCGGATCTGGCTTTTCGATATCTCGGCGGTGAATCCCGGGATGGCTTCCAGCTTGTCGAGCGTGCCACCCGTGTGCCCGAGTCCACGTCCCGCTGCCTGCGGCACCGCGCCCCCGCACGCCATCACGACGGGCACCAGCGGGATGGTGATCTTGTCGCCGACGCCGCCGGTGGAGTGCTTGTCCACCAACGCCAGCGGCTTCCCGTCGCGACGCAGATCGGTGAAGTCCATCCGCTCGCCGGAGTCCACCATGGCGGCCGTCCAGCGCGCGATCTCGGCACCCGTCATCCCGCGCAGAAAGATCGCCATCAGCAGAGCCGACATCTGCTCGTCGGCCACCCGCCCGTTGGTGTAGGCCTCGATAACCCAGTCGATCGCCGCGTCGGACAGCACACCACCGTCGCGCTTCGTCCGAATGACCGTCGGAGCGTCGAACGGACGCGACATTGGGCTCGGAGCGTCGAACGGACGCGACATTGGGCTCGGAGCGTCGAACGGACGCGACATTGGGCCCGGAGCGTCGAATGTGGGCTGGGTCACGGCTTTTCCGGCACGGCGTTGGGCAGATCGTCGGGCCCGAACGCGTCGGGCAGCAGTTCCCCCAGCGGCCTCGGCCCCATGGGATGGTCGATGAGCATCTGCGGTCCGCCGTGCTCCAACAGCACCTGACGACAACGGCCACACGGCATCAGAATCCGGCCGCCGGCGTCGACGCACGCCAGCGCGATCAACCTGCCGCCACCGCCGGAGTGCAGAGCACAGACCACCGCGCACTCGGCACAGAGACCAAGGCCATATGAGACATTCTCCACATTGCAGCCGGCCACCATGCGGTGATCGTCCACCAGCGCCGCCGCGCCCACCGAGAGACCCGAATACGGGGCATAGGCTTTGGTTGCAGCCTCGATTGCTTTGTGCCGCAACATCTTCCAGTCGATATCGGTTGTCACGTCAATTCCGCCAACCGGGTTCTGAATGCATTCCGAACCCTCCATCCCGTGGTTCGACACGTAATATAGGTAACCCTAACTTCGAGGTCAAACACCTGCGAACGGCTAACACGGTAGTGCTTCGGGCACTACAAATAGCGGGGTTTGGGCTGCGGTTCAGCAGAAGGAGCCGAGCCCAAGCATCCACCGATGGTGCTGGAGGCCCGATGAGTACGAATACGGATATAGCGGCCCCGCGAGAGAAGCCGGCGCGCAGACGCACCCTTTATCGCGGCGACCCGGGCATGTGGTCCTGGGTACTGCACCGCATCACCGGCGCCACCATCTTCTTCTTCCTGTTCGTGCACGTGCTCGACACCGCCCTGGTCCGGGTCAGCCCGGAGGCCTACAACGAGGTCGTCGACACCTACAAGACACCGATCGTCGGGCTGATGGAGGCCGGCCTGGTGGTGGCGGTGCTCTACCACGCGCTCAACGGCATCCGCGTCATCCTCATCGACTTCTGGCAGCACGGTCCGCGATACCAGCGGCTCATGCTGTGGGTGGTGGCGGCCATCTGGCTGGCCGTGATGATCCCGGCGCTGGGCGTGCTCGGCATGCACATGGCGGAGCGGTTCCTGTGACCGCGGCATCGGGTGGATCGGCGGGGGGAGCCTGGACGCCTCATCACCGCGAGGGCCGGGCGGCGCCGGTCCAGGAGAAGGAGCACGACCGGCCGGCGTCGCTGGACCACCCGCGCGCGCCGCGGCGGCCACGGGGCGTCCCGTACTTCGAGAAGTACGCCTGGCTGTTCATGCGGTTCTCCGGTGTTGCGCTGGTGGTGCTGGCGCTCGGCCACCTGTTCATCATGCTGATGTGGCAGGACGGCGTGTACCGCATCGACTTCAACTACGTCGCGCAGCGCTGGGCGTCGCCATTCTGGCAGATCTGGGACATGGCGCTGCTGTGGCTGGCAATGATCCACGGCGCCAACGGCATGCGCACGATCATCGGCGACTATGCCCGCAAGAACGTCACCAAGTTCTATCTGAATTCGCTGCTGTTGCTGGCAACGGGGTTCACGTTGGTGCTGGGCACCTACGTGCTTGTCACGTTCGACGCGAACATCGGGGTCAATTGATGATTGTCGAACATCGCTACGACGTCGTCATCGTCGGCGCAGGCGGCGCGGGCATGCGGGCGGCGGTCGAGGCAGGGCCTCGGGCCCGCACCGCGGTGCTGACCAAGCTGTACCCGACACGCAGCCACACCGGCGCGGCGCAGGGCGGCATGTGCGCGGCGCTGGCCAATGTCGAAGAGGACAACTGGGAGTGGCACACCTTCGACTCGGTGAAGGGCGGCGACTACCTCGCCGACCAGGACGCCGTCGAGATCATGTGCAAGGAAGCCATCGACGCGGTGCTGGACCTGGAGAAGATGGGGATGCCGTTCAACCGGACCCCCGAAGGCCGCATCGACCAGCGCCGGTTCGGCGGGCACACCCGCGATCACGGCAAGGCCCCGGTGCGCCGCGCCTGCTATGCCGCAGACCGCACCGGCCACATGATCCTGCAGACGCTCTATCAGAACTGCGTCAAGCACGACGTCGAGTTCTTCAACGAGTTCTACGCACTCGACATCTCGCTGACCGAGACGCCGGGCGGGCCGGTCGCCACCGGCGTCATCGCCTACGAACTGGCCACCGGCGACATCCACGTCTTCCACGCCAAGGCGATCGTGTTCGCCACCGGTGGGTCGGGCCGGATGTACAAGACCACCTCCAATGCGCACACCCTGACCGGTGACGGGCTGGGCATCATCTTTCGCAAGGGACTTCCCTTGGAGGATATGGAGTTTCACCAGTTCCACCCGACGGGCCTGGCCGGATTGGGCATCCTCATCTCCGAAGCGGTGCGCGGCGAGGGCGGCCGGCTGCTCAACGGCGAGGGCGAGCGCTTCATGGAGCGCTACGCACCGACCATCGTCGATTTGGCGCCGCGCGACATCGTGGCGCGCTCGATGGTGCGCGAAGTGCTGGAGGGGCGCGGCGCCGGGCCGCTCAAGGACTACGTATACATCGACGTGCGTCACCTCGGCGAGGACGTGCTCGAGGCCAAGCTGCCCGACATCACCGAGTTCGCCAGGACCTACCTCGGCGTAGACCCGGTCAAGGAACTGGTTCCGGTGTACCCAACCTGCCACTACGTGATGGGTGGCATCCCGACCACCGTTCACGGCCAGGTGTTGCGCGACAACACCAACGTGGTGGCGGGCCTCTACGCCGCGGGCGAATGCGCCTGCGTGTCGGTGCACGGCGCCAACCGGCTCGGCACCAACTCACTGCTGGACATCAACGTGTTCGGCCGTCGGGCAGGCATCGCTGCAGCGAATTACGCACTGGGACATGACCATGTCGACCTGCCCGAGAATCCGGCTGGCATGGTGGTGGACTGGATCGGCGACATCCTCTCCGAACACGGCAACGAACGCGTCGCCGATATCCGGGGCGCGCTGCAGCAGTCGATGGACAACAACGCGGCGGTGTTCCGCACCGAGGAAACCCTCAAGCAGGCGCTCACCGACATTCACGCGCTCAAGGAGCGCTATTCCCGAATCACGGTGCACGACAAGGCTAAACGGTTCAACAGCGACCTGCTCGAGGCGATCGAGCTGGGCATGCTGCTCGAGCTGGCCGAGGTCACCGTCGTCGGCGCGTTGAACCGAAAGGAGTCCCGCGGCGGTCATGCCCGTGAGGACTACCCCAGCCGCGACGACACCAACTACATGCGCCACACGATGGCGTACAAGCAGGGGACCGAGCTGCGCAGCGACGTCCTGCTGGACTACAAGCCGGTGGTGCAGACCCGGTATGAGCCGATGGAGCGGAAGTACTGACATGACGGTTACCCCCGCGGTGGATCCCCGAGATCCGGCGCTGCCACCCGTACCCGACGGCGCGGTGATCGTGACGCTGAAGATCGCCCGCTTCAACCCGGAGGATCCCGACGCGGCCGGCTGGCAGAGCTTCCGGGTTCCGTGCCTGCCCAGCGATCGGCTTCTCAACCTGCTGCACTACGTCAAGTGGTATCTGGACGGCACCCTGACGTTCCGGCGGTCGTGCGCACACGGCGTATGCGGGTCGGATGCGATGCGCATCAACGGCGTCAATCGGCTGGCGTGCAAGGTGCTGATGCGCGACCTGCTGCCGAAGAACCCCGGCAAGAAACTGACCATCGCCATCGAGCCGATCCGCGGCCTGCCCGTGGAGAAGGACCTCGTGGTGAACATGGAGCCGTTCTTCGATGCCTATCGCGCGGTCAAGCCGTACCTGGTGACGAGCGGCAACCCACCTACCCGTGAGCGGATCCAGAGCCCGACCGACCGCGCCCGCTACGACGACACCACCAAGTGCATCCTGTGTGCGTGCTGCACCACCAGCTGCCCCATCTACTGGAGCGAGGGGTCGTATTTCGGGCCCGCCGCCATCGTCAACGCCCACCGGTTCATCTTCGACAGCCGCGACGAGGCCGCCGCCGAACGCCTGGACATCCTCAACGAGGTCGACGGTGTCTGGCGCTGCCGCACGACGTTCAACTGCACCGAATCGTGCCCGCGTGGGATCCAGGTCACGCAGGCGATCCAGGAGGTCAAGCGCGCGTTGATGTTCGCGCGCTAACGCCGGCTAAATGCGGCTAAATGCGGCTAAATGTAGGGAAACACCCGATTCGTCAGCCAACTCCTTTGGGTAACCTCCGTCCGTAGCACATATCTGGTTGCGTGCCCGATCGGACAAAGGAACTGAGATGGCGATAACAACTGGCCGAGGAACACTCTTCGCCGCGGCAGCCGCGACATGCGTGGTGGGATTCCTCACCGTCCCCGGTGCCGCGTCGGCGAGCCCGCCCTGCGCGTGGATGCTGCCGGAAGGCCTGTGGCTGGACCAGGACAACGGCATCACCGTGCTTGTGCCCACGACGAACAACAAGCTTCGCGGCACCGCCCAGTACATGAAGGGACAGGATTGGAACACGGTCACCGACGGCACTGCCCAGGGCTTCTTGAACGGTGACGGCCACACCTTCAAGTTCACGATGAACTGGAACAAGGGTCCGGGAGCTGGGTTCAGCAATACCTACTACGGTCAGATCAACGACGACGGCTCGATCACCGGCTATACCGAGAACAATCTGTTCACTCGGAACAACTTCAGCGGAGAACAGCGAGCAGACTGCGCGGGTCCGCCAGCACCGCCGCCGGAGGCCGGAGTACCCGACCCCGTCCACTGAGAGGCGGACGCGCTAGCGCATCCCTTCGGCGATCGCTGTATGACCCTCGAAGCCAAGCGATTTCGCCATGTCGAGGTAGCGGTCGGCGTAGTCGCGGTATGCGGCGGTTTCGCCTTTCGCCCGGGCCAGTAGCGAACGCATACGCAGCAGCTGAATCTCGTTGAGCACGAAGCCGGGATCTGTTTCCAAGTCTGCCAACTGCTCGACCCACTTCTCGGCTTCCGTTATGTCCGCGTCGGTTCCCCTGCGCAGGAAAACCTCTGCGAGTGCGGCGATCGCAGCACCACGGAACGCCATCTCGCCATGCTGGACGAACAGGTCGACGACGGTATTCCCGTACTCGATCGCCGTGTCCGCATCCCCTGCGTCGGCGATCAACCGGATTACCTCGACGTCGGCCATGGCTGGGTCCCGCACATTGCGCAAGAGATTTCGGCCACGTCAATATCGTGTCGCCCGATCTGTGCGAGCGTCCTAGAAATGCCAACTTTGACCGGCATGTCGTGGGCAAACACGGACGCTCGCGGTAACCGCGATTGATCTGGGGTGCGCGCGGGTACATCAGGCTTTGCGATGTTGCCCACTCACAGGAATGAGTACTGAACCATGACCGACAGCCGGACTTCTCGACGTTTCTCTGTCACCGCGGGAATTGCTGCCGCCGTCGTCGCGTGTGCGCTGACCGTGGCGTGTGGCGGCGGTGACAAAGGCGGCGAGAGCAGCACGTCCTCGACCACGACGACGACCACCACGAGCGCGGCGACCACGACCGCGACGACGTCGGCACCTGCAGGTACCGGAGCGCCAGCCGCGCCGGGTGCGGGCGCCGGAGGCGGGCCGGGCGGTGCAACTGCGGGTGTGCCCGGAGCGGGTGCCGGGGCAGGACCGGGCGGTGCCAGCGCAGGCGCAGGGGGCGCAGGCGCAGGGGCCGGACCCGGTGGCGCCACCGCAGGTGTCCCAGGCGCAGGTGCCGGAGCAGGACCCGGAGGCGCCGGAGCTTGTGCGGGCGGCGTTTGCGTCGGGACACCCTGACACCCGTCACACACCTTCGTTCTGACGCGAAACTGCATTCCGGCAGCAGAAGTACGGGCCTGCTGGAATGCAGTTTCGCGGAATTGCACAGTCACACATTGGCGGGCTGTCTCGTCTAACGGGTATGACACAGAAACCCCGTATCGCCCCCGTGCCGCCGCAGCGCGCATCGCTGCTGACCAGGCTGATGTACCGGATGGCCAAGCGCCGGTTCGGCGAGGTGCCCGAGCCGTTCAGCGTGGCCGCGCATCATCCCCGGCTGATGCTGGCCAACGTCGTGCATGAAGGCATGCTGCAGTCCGGGTCGAAGAAGCTGCCCGTCAACGTGCGTGAACTGGCCGTCTACTGGACCGCCCGGACGGTCGGATGCTCGTGGTGCGTCGACTTCGGCTCGATGTTGATCCGGCTGGAAGGCCTTGATGTCGAACGGCTCAAGGACATCGACAACTATGCGACCTCGCCCGCCTACACCGACGACGAGCGGGCCGCCATCGCGTACGCCAACACCATGACGACCGACCCGCACACCGTCACCGACGAACAGGTCGCCGATCTAGTGCGCCGCTTCGGCGATGACGGCGTGATCGAGCTGACCTATCAGATCGGCGTGGAGAACATGCGGGCCCGGATGTACTCGGCGCTGGGCATCACCGAGCAGGGCTTCAATTCCGGTGACGCCTGCCGGGTGCCCTGGGCTACTGACGGGGCGGCCGCATCGGAGAGCCGCTGAACTTGTCCGGGTTCGCGATATCCCATATGGCGCAGACCTTTCCGTCGCACACGGTCATCGCGGTCACCCGCGGGGTCATCTCCGGATAGCCGTCGCCCGCCGGTGCGCCGACGGTGTAGCTGCCGAGCTGGCCGTTGACCAGCGCCAGCTGATTGTTCGCCAGCCAGTTCGGCCCGTAGCGCCGCGCCAGACCGAACAGAAACCGCGCGACCTTGTCCGGACCGTGGATGACGTGGGCCGCCGTCGGCGCCTTGCGATTGGAGTCGCCAGTGAATGTGACGTCCGGATGCAGAAGGCGGACAACATCATCCATGTCTCCCGCGGCGAGCGCCGCCATCAATTCGCCGGCTACTTCATTGTGTGTCTGGTCGGCGACGGGTTCAGGCTCCGACACCGCCCGCCGTGCCCGGGAGGCCATCTGGCGCGCCGCGGCATCGCTGACACCGAGCACGGACGCAATCTCTGCGAACGGCACCGCGAACCCCTCGTGCAGCACGAACGCGACGCGCTGATCCGGTGTCAGCCGCTCGAGCACGACCATCGCCGCGAACCGGGCGTCCTCCCCCGCCACCACCGCTGCCAGAGGATCGTTGCCGTCGAACCCCGTCACCACCGGCTCGGGCAGCCACTGGCCGAAGTACGTTTCACGCCGACGCGCCGCCGAACGCAGCCGATCGAGGCTCAGCCTGCTGACCACCGTCGTCAGCCACGCCCGCAAGTCGGCGATCTCATCGCGCTTGCGGCCCAAGCCATTCCACCGCAGCCAGGCATCCTGGACAGCGTCTTCCGCATCGGCGACGGTCCCAGTCAGCCGATAGGCCACGGCCAACAGATGTGAGCGCAGACCCTCGAATTCGTCGACCCGGGTGGTCACGCTTCGAGCCTAACGCGCCGGGCTCACGGCCTTCACACAGCGAGACTCACGAACGGGCGTTGCGACTGCCAGGACCTGCGAACACTAATTTCGTTGTTGGGGCGCGCTCCGACAACTGAAACCGTATTCTGCCAGGGCTGGCTGCGGGGAATCGAGCAGGGAGAGAGCCATGTCCAAAGGCGAAGCCGTCGTCCATCCGGGAGAGCCCGGTAGCACGAACGTGGAGAGCAAGGGATTAAAGGGCGGCGCGCTCGGCCTCGTCTCCAGCATCGTCGTGGGGATGGCGTCGACGGCGCCTGCGTACAGCCTGGCGGCGACCCTTGGCCTGATCATCGCCAGTGGCGGCGCGCTGCTGTCGGGCGTGAAGGCACCGGCGATCGTGTTGATCTCGTTCATCCCGATGTACCTGATCGCCGTCGCCTACCAGGAACTCAACAAGGCCGAGGCCGACTGCGGCACCACCTTCACATGGGCATCGCGTGCGTTCGGTCCCGTCGTCGGATGGCTGGGCGGCTGGGGGATTATCGCCGCCGACGTCATCGTGATGGCCAACCTGGCCCAGATCGCGGGCGCGTATTCGTTCACCTTCGTCGGCGACCTCGGCTGGCACTCGGTGGCCGACCTCGCTGACAGCACGCTCTGGTCCACGGTGGCCGGGATCATCTGGATCGCGGTGATGACCTATATCTGCTACCGCGGCATCGAGGTGTCGGCGCGCATACAGTACGCACTGCTCAGCATCGAGGTGGTCGTGCTGATCGTGCTGTCGGTCGTCGCGCTGATCAAGGTATACACCCACAACGCCGAGGACTACTCGCTGATGCCCTCGCTGTCGTGGTTCTGGCCGAGCGGCCTGGACTTCAGCAGCGTCATCGCTCCCGCGATCCTCACGACGATCTTCATCTACTGGGGCTGGGACACCGCGGTCGCGTGCAACGAGGAGTCCGACGACCCTGGTCGCACCCCCGGCCGCGCCGCGGTCATCTCGACCTTCCTGCTGCTGGCCACCTACGCACTGGTCAGCGTCGCGGCCGTGGCCTTCGCGGGTGTCGGCACCGACGGCATCGGCCTTGGCAACCCCGACAACGCCGACGACGTGTTCGCCGCGATCGGGCCGGATCTGTTCGGCAACAGCTTCATCGGCCACATCGGAATGCTCGCGCTGTCCGCGTCGATCCTGACGTCTGCATCTGCCTCCACGCAGACGACGATCCTGCCGACCGCGCGCACCACGCTGTCGATGGGCGTTTACAAGGCACTGCCCGAGTCGTTCGCCAAGATCCACCGGCGGTACCTGACACCGACCACGTCAACGATCGTGATGGGCGTCGTCTCGGCGCTCTTCTACGTGCTATTCACCGTCATCAGTTCCAATCTGCTCACCGCCCTCATCGGATCGGTCGGCCTGATGATCGCCTTCTATTACGGCCTCACTGGATTCGCCTGTGTCTGGTACTACCGAAAGACGTTGACTCGCAACGTCCGTGACCTCGTGATGCGCGGAGTGGTGCCGCTGTTCGGCGGGATCATTTTGTTTGTCATCTTCGGCTACGGCCTGATCCAGTACGCCAGGCCTGATTGGCTGACCGACGACGACGGCAACAACGTCACGATCTTCGGCATCGGCGCCGTCGCGGTCGTAGGCATCGGCGCGCTGGCGCTCGGCCTGGTCCTGATGGTCATCTGGCGGGCCTTCGAGCCGGCCTACTTCAAGGGCATCACGCTGCCTCGCCGCAGCCACGATCTCGTCCTGGAAACGTCGGAAGACGTGGATGCGACGGTCGCTCGCGTCGGGTTGCCGGACTCCGGTGACATGCCGACGGTGATCGCACCCGACCTGTCGAACCTCCCCGCGGGGAAGACGGCGGTCGACCCGCACTCCGGCGAGGAATTCACGAAGGGCACCAGCGGCTGACGGGCCCGACGCACCGCCGCCCGAGGCTGGGTGGAATTAGTGGCGATCGTTGCACTGGGCGACTGATTTCGTGCAGGATTGCGCTGTGAGGCTCGGAAAAACGTTGAAGCGCTTTGCCGCCGAGCTGTCCTACCAATGACGCAATAAGGAGCAAACCAACATGAGCGCGTCACTGTATGCCGTGGTCGACCCGTCAACCGGCGACCTGGTCAAGGAGTACCCGACCGCTACAGACGAGCAGATCCAGCAGGCCATCGCAGCCGCCAGCAAGGCACACCGCGACTGGTCGCGAGGATCGACGGTCGCTGACCGCGCCGCACTGATCCGCAAGGTCGGCGAGCTGCACGCGCAGCGCAAGGAAGAACTCGCCAAGATCATCAACCGCGAAATGGGCAAGCCGATCGACCAGTCCGAGGGCGAGGTCGACTTCAGTGCGGCGATCTACGAGTACTACGCCGACAACGCAGAGAAGTTCCTCGCCGACGAGCCGATCGACCTCGTCGAGGGCGAAGGTTCGGCGCTGATCCGGCGCAGCTCGGTCGGCGTGCTGCTCGGCATCATGCCGTGGAACTACCCCTACTACCAGGTCGCCCGGTTCGCGGGACCAAACCTGACCCTGGGCAACACCATCCTGCTCAAGCACGCGCCCCAGTGCCCCGAGTCGGCCGCGGCAATCCAGCAGATCTTCGCCGACGCCGGGTATCCAGAGGGCGCCTACGTGAACATCTACGCGACGAACGATCAGGTCGCCGACATCATCGCCGACCCTCGCGTGCAAGGGGTTTCGCTGACGGGCTCCGAGCGCGCGGGCGCAGCTGTCGCGGAGATCGCGGGCCGCAACCTGAAGAAGGTCGTCCTCGAACTCGGTGGCTCCGATCCGTTCATCGTGCTGAGCTCCGACGATCTTGATGCCACCGTGGACGCCGCCATCGACGGCCGTTTCGAGAACACCGGGCAGGCCTGCAACGCGGCCAAGCGGATCATCGTCTCGGAAGGCGTCTACGACGACTTCCTGGACAAATTCACAAAGAAGGTGCTCGAAAAGGCCAAAGGTCTGGCGCCGCTGTCGTCGGTCGGGGCCGCCGAGCGACTGGACGGCCAGGTGAAGCAGGCCGTCGACGACGGCGCCACGCTGGTGTCCGAGGGCGAGCGCAAGGGCGCCTTCTACCCGCCGGGCGTGCTCACCAACGTCTCGCCGGATTCACCGTCGTACTCGGAAGAGCTGTTCGGACCGGTCGCGACCGTGTACAAGGTCGGCTCCGAGGACGAGGCCGTGCAGCTGGCCAATGACACCCCGTTCGGGCTGGGCTCATACGTCTTCACCACAGACGGCGAGCAGGCCAAGCGTGTCGCCGATCAGATCGAGGCGGGCATGGTGTTCGTCAATGCGGTTGGCGCAGAAGGCGTTGAACTTCCGTTCGGCGGCGTGAAGCGGTCCGGCTTCGGCCGCGAGCTCGGCCGCTACGGCATCGACGAATTCGTCAACAAGAAGCTGATCCGCATCAGCTGAGCATCACGCGCGCCTTCTCCTCCGCGGCGTCGGAGTCGATGTGGTGGCTCGTGTTGAACCGTTTGTTGAGGAAGAACAGACCCAACACCACCGCCCACGACAAAAGGCTCAGCACCAGCTGAGACCGCAGTTCGTCGTCGAGGAACATCTGCACCAGGATCGCCAGCATGGCGACGGTCGTGAGAATCGACAGCACGGGGAACAGCCACATCTTCATCCGCAGTTCGCCGTCCTGGTTGCGGTATCGCAGCACTATCTGCGATATCGCGATCAGGATGTATACGAACAGGATGATCGCGCCGCTGGAGTTGAGCAGGAACGCGAAGATGGTCTTCTCGGCGAAGGCCGCCGCGATGACGCACGCGAAGCCAACGATCGACGAGAACAGAATGGCGTTCGCCGGCACGCCGCGAGGAGTGAGCCGTGTCAATCGTGCGGGAGCCTCATTGCGGGCGGCGAGGACGAACAACATGCGTGATGCCGTGTACATCCCTGAGTTGAGGCAGCTGAGCACCGCCGTGAGCACCACGGCGTTCATGATGTCGTCGGCGTATGGGATGCCCATCTTGGTGAATGCGGCAACGAACGGGGAGGCAGACAGATCCTCGTTGTTCCACGGCACGATCGTCACCACGAGGAAAACCGAGAGGACGTAGAAGACAAGGATCCTCCAGATCACCGAGTTGGCGGCCCTCGAGACGGCCTTCTCGGGGTCCGACGACTCGGCGGCGGCGATCGTGGCGATCTCCGGGCCGACCATCGAGAAGATCACTGTCACGATGCCGACGGTGATGACGCCGGCACCCATCGGCATGAAGCCACCCTGGCTCCACAGGTTGGAGAAGTCGGCCGACTTGCTCGGCCACAGCCCGAGCACGAAGCAGGCGCCGATCGCGATGAAGACCAGGATCGCCGCCACCTTGATGCCCGCGAACCAGAACTCGAACTCGCCATAGGACTTCACCGAGAACAGGTTGGTGGCGGTCATCAGGACCATGAAGATCAACGCGCACAACCACAGTGGGATGTGAATCCAGTACTGCACGATCTTCGCGCCCGCGATCGCCTCGAAGCCGACCACGATCACCCAGAAGTACCAGTAGAGCCAGCCGACGGAGAAGCCCGCCCAGTGACCTAGGGCGTCACGCGAGTAGTCGGCGAACGAGCCCGTCGACGGGTTCGCCACCGCCATTTCGGCCAGCATCCGCATGACCATGATGATCAGCACCCCCGACAGGGCGTAGGTGATGAATGCGCCGGGGCCGGTGTCGCCAATCACCACGCCGGAACCGACGAAAAGACCGGCGCCGATAACCCCGCCGATCGCGATCATTCGCAGCTGACGCTGACTCAGAGCCTTCGTTAATCCCGGCGCCGCGCTCATGGGCACTCCTGTCTGATCCTGACCAGTGAGGGCCGAGTACCCGCTTGCCGCGCTCCGCTAACGCTTCGTGCTCAGCTTCAGCTCCGCTACCGCTTCGTGAAGATCGTCCGGTGCCAGTCCTTTTCGGCGGCGCCGGTGATATCGCTCATCACGTGCTTGATGGTCAGGTACTCCTCGAGCGAGTAGTCCGACATGTCCTTGCCGAATCCCGACGCGCCAAGGCCACCGTGGGGCATCTCGCTGATGATCGGGATGTGGTCGTTGATCCACACGCATCCGGCCCGGATCTCCCGTGACGCCCGCTGCGCGCGGTACACGTCGCGGGTCCAGGCGGAGGCGGCTAGCCCGTAGTCCGTGTCGTTGGCCTGGCGCAACGCGTCGTCGTCGTCGGTGAAGGACCGCACCGTCAGCACCGGACCGAAGATCTCGTCGCGGTAGACCTCGGAGTCCTCAGCGACGTCCGCGATCACGGTCGGCCGGTAGAAGGAGCCCGGCAGATCGGGCGCGACGCCGCCGGTGACGACGCGTCCACCCTGATCCGGCGCCCGCTCGACCATGCCCGCGACCTTGGCCCGGTGCGCCATCGAGATGAGCGGCCCCAGGTCGGTGTCCTCGTCGTGGGGATCGCCGACCACGATCTTGCTCATCACCTCGCCGACACCGGCGACGAAGTCGTCGTACAACTCGCGGGCCACGATCGCGCGGGTCGCGGCGGTGCAGTCCTGGCCGGTGTTGATCAACGCGCCTGCGACCGCACCCTGCACGGCGGCGTTCAGGTCGGCGTCGTCGAACACCACGAACGGCGCCTTGCCACCGAGCTCGAGCTGGGTGCGGTGGCCGTGCACGGCCGCGGCGGCCATCACCTTGCGGCCGACCGGCGTCGACCCGGTGAATGTGACGACGTCGACGTCGCGGTGCCCCGCGAGCGCGGTGCCGACGTCGCCGCCGGCCCCGGTGAGCACGTTGAAGACGCCGTCGGGCAGGCCGGCCTCGGTGGCCAGCCGGGCCAGCGTCAGCGTGGTCAACGGTGTCAGCTCGGCGGGTTTGATGACCACGCTGCAACCTGCGGCCAGCGCGGGCAGCACCTTCCACACGGCCATCTGCAGCGGATAGTTCCACGGGGTGATGGTCGCGACGACCCCGACCGCCTCTCGCCGGATGCTGGAGGTGTGGTCACCGGAGTACTCCGCGGTGGCCTTGCCCTCGAGGTGGCGGGCCGCGCCTGCGAAGAAGTCGATGTTGTCGATGCTGCCCGGCACGTCGAACTCTCGGGCCAGCCGCGCGGGCTTGCCGGTCTGGCTGACCTCCTCGGCGACCAGCTCGTCGGCGTGCTCGGCGGTCAATGCCGCTAGTTTGGCCAGCACCGCGGACCGCTCCGCAGGTGTGGCGCCTGACCAGCTCGGCAGTGCCGCGCGGGCGGCCGCCACCGCGGTGTCGACATCGGCGGGCGTGGCCAATGCGATCTCTGTGACGACATCGCCGGTCGCCGGGTTGATGACCTGATGGGTGGCACCGCCGGTAACCGCCGCAGCGCCGTCTATCCAGCTGCCAGCCACGCTGGCCGAAACCGTCGTCCGGCGGGCAGGAGCGGTTGGGGCACCTCCCGCGCGCAGCGTAGGGGGATGACCCGGGGATTCAGCCACAGTCATGGCCCAACGCTAACCGACGGCAGTCCCGGCGGCTACGCATTCCCGCAGTCGCGAGAACCGTCGGCGCGTGATTTCATTGGATTGGTTGCTTGTCACGACGGATTCCGTGCACAATCTCAGGCATGGCCAACCCGGGTGCTGATGGCATCCATCCCGTTTCCCTGCGTGTACAGACGCGTCCGGGGGCGGCGGTCCAGCTCGACGAGCTGTCCAAGGCGATCATCGAGAAGCTGCAGCAGGACGGCCGTCGCTCGTATGCGGGCATCGGCAAGGCGGTCGGGCTGTCCGAGGCCGCGGTGCGGCAGCGGGTCCAGCGCATGGTCGACGCCGGCGTGATGCAGATCGTCGCCGTCACCGATCCGATGCAGCTGGGCTTCGCCCGGCAGGCGATGATCGGCATCCGCTGCACCGGGGATACGACACTGGTGGCCGAGAAGTTGGCCGCGATTAACGCGGTCGAGTATGTAGTGCTGACCGCAGGCTCCTTCGACGCCATCATCGAAGTCGTCTGCGAGGACGACGACGATCTGCTCGATCTGCTCAACACCCAGATACGCGCACTGCCAGGAGTGATATCCACCGAAACATTGGTTTATCTCAGACTCGTTAAGCAGCAATACAATTGGGGTACAAGATGACGACTATCGATAGTAGACAAGAAGTTTCGAGCGATCTGGGCGCCAAGGCCAACCGCCACCTGTGGGGGCACTTCGCCCGGCACGGAGAAGGCATCACGCCTCCGATCATCACCCGCGGCGAAGGCGTGCGGATATTCGACGACCGCGGCAAGAGCTACCTCGACGGCCTCTCGGGGCTGTTCGTGGTGCAGGTCGGACATGGCCGAGCAGAACTGGCCGAGGCCGCAGCCAGGCAGGCGGAGAAGCTTTCATTCTTCCCGCTGTGGTCGTATGCGACCCCGCCGGCGATCGAGCTGGCCGAGCGACTCGCGCACTACGCGCCGGGCGATCTGAACCGGGTTTTCTTCACTACCGGCGGCGGCGAGGCGGTCGAGTCCGCCTGGAAGCTGGCCAAGCAGTACTTCAAGGTGACCGGCAAACCCGGTAAGTACAAAGCGATTTCGCGGGCGATCGCCTACCACGGCACTCCCCACGGCGCGCTGGCCATCACCGGCCTGCCGACGTTCAAGGCGCCGTTCGAACCGATCACCCCCGGCGGCTTCCGGGTGCCCAACACCAACTTCTACCGGGCGCCCGAGGGGCACGACAAGGACGAAAAGGAGTTCGGGCAGTGGGCCGCTAACCGGATCGCCGAGGCGATCGAGTTCGAGGGCCCCGATTCCGTCGCCGCGGTCTTCCTAGAACCGGTGCAGAACGCGGGCGGCTGTTTCCCGCCGCCACCCGGATACTTCGAGCGGGTCCGCGAGATCTGCGACGAGTACGACGTGCTGCTGGTGTCCGACGAGGTGATTTGTGCGTTCGGACGCATCGGTTCGATGTTCGCCTGCGACGACTTCGGCTACGTGCCCGACATCATCACCTGCGCCAAGGGCATGACATCGGGCTACTCGCCGATCGGCGCCATGATCGCGTCCGACCGGCTGTTCGAGCCGTTCGACGACGGCACGACGACGTTCGTGCACGGGTACACCTTCGGCGGGCACCCGGTGTCGTCCGCGGTGGCTCTGGCCAACCTCGACATCTTCGAGCGCGAGGGCATCAACAACCACGTCAAGCAGAACGCGCCCGCCTTCCGCGCGACGCTGGAGAAACTGCTCGACCTGCCGATCGTCGGCGACGTGCGCGGTGAGGGCTTCTTCTACGGCATCGAGCTGGTCAAGGACAAAGCCACCAAGGCGGTCCTCGACGACGAGCTCAGCGAGTGGCTGCTGCGCAGCTTCCTGTCCACCGAGCTGTTCGAGGCCGGCCTGTACTGCAGGGCCGACGACCGCGGCGACTCGGTAGTTCAGCTGGCGCCGCCATTGATCAGTGGCCAGGCCGAGTTCGACGAGATCGAGCAGATTCTGCGTGGCGTGCTCACCCGGGCATGGGACCACCTGCAGACCCGTGGAGGGGCCTGGAAGTAGATTCACCGGCGTGCCGTCGAAGACACGCAAGCCGCCGATCGATCCCGTCCGGTGGCAGGCGCCGCCGGTGGACCCGCTGCCTGAGTTCAGGTCGGCGTCGATCACGATCGTCCCCGTTCCGGGTAATGCACCCGAGGACGTCGTGGTCGACGCCGATGGTCAGATCTGGACCGGCGTCGACGACGGCCGCATCGTGCGCATCTCACCGGACGGCCAGACGACGGTCGTCGGCGACACAGCAGGACGCCCGCTCGGTCTGCACGTGGCCCGCGACGGCAGGCTGCTGATCTGTGACAGCCCGCGCGGGCTATTGGCGATGGACCGAGGCAGCGGCAGGATGGAGACGCTCGTCGACGAGGTGGACGGTCGGCGACTGCAATTCTGCTCGAACGTCACCGAAACAGCGGACGGCACAATCTATTTCACGGAATCGACCAGCGCGTTCACCTATGCCGATTTCATGGGAGCGATCCTGGAGGCGCGCGGACGCGGCAGCCTGTTCAGGCGCGATCCCGACGGCACCGTGCTGACAATCGTGCCGGGACTGTACTTCGCCAACGGGCTGACACTGACCGCAGACGGGTCGGCGCTGGTGTTCGCCGAGCTACTCGCTCGACGGCTGTCGAAGTACTGGCTGACGGGACCTAAAGCCGGTTCCGTGGAACGGTTCGCAGAGAACCTGCCCGGCATGCCCGACAACCTGTCCACGGGCGCCGACGGCCGGATCTGGTGCGCCTTCGTGACACCGGCCAACCCCCTTGCGGATCGGCTGGCGCAACGTCCTCCGTTGGTGCGCAAACTGCTCTGGCGGCTGCCGTCGTCATTGCAGCCCAAGCCGGAGTCGGTTGTCTGGGCGGTCGCTTTCGACCCCGACACGGGCGGCGCCGTCGCGGGCCTGCGAACCGCGAATGCCGGGTTCTGCCAAGTCACCGGCATGGTCGAGGCGAACGGCAAGCTGTGGATGGGTTCGATCGGAGGTCCCGCCGTCGCATGGGCCGAGCTGTCGGCGCTCGCACTCCCCTAGCTCCGAGATCGACGTTTTGGCGCGTTCCTCTCGCACTTTCCCGCCCAAACGTGAGTTTGGGCGTGGCGGGATCACATTTGTAACTCCAACCACATAAGCCACAGCGTGGCTCCCGGAAATCGGGCCGCGGATCGCCTAATCTGCGGTCACAATGGCGACCTCTCGATATGTGTTCTCGCGGGCTGCCGCCCTGGCAGCGGCGCTTTTCCTGATGGCGAGCCCCGCGCTGGCGAACGCCGAACCCAACCCAGCGCCCGACGCCTGCCCTTATCAGGTCAGCACCCCGCCGGCCGTCGACTCATCCGAGGTGCCGACGGCGGGCGACCCGCCGCAGCCGCTTCCGGTGCCGGCGACGCCGGTCGGCGGTGACGCGCTGTCCGGCTGCGGCATCATCACCGCGCAGGGCACCCCGCCGGTGCCCAACGACATCTCCGCGGACGCCTGGCTCGTCGCCGACCTGGACAGCGGCGACGTCATTGCCGCCAAGGATCCGCACGGCAGGCACCGCCCGGCCAGCATCATCAAGGTGCTCGTCGCGATGGAGGCGCTGCGGGAACTGCCGGTCCACAAAGTCGTGGCGGGCACCGCGGATGACGCCGCGGCGGAAGGCACCAAGGTCGGTATCGGCGAGAACGGCCACTACTCGATCCGCGACATCCTGCACGGATTGCTGATGCATTCAGGCAACGACGCTGCCCACGCGCTGGCCATGCAGATGGGCGGGATGGATGCCACGGTGGGCAAGATCAATGACCTGGCAGGCAAGCTGGGCGGCCGCGACACCCGGGTCGCGACACCGTCGGGACTCGACGGCCCCGGCATGAGCACGTCGGCCTACGACATCGGCCTGTTCTACCGCTACGCCTGGCAGAACCCCACGTTCGCGGAGATCGTCGCGACCCGCAGCTTCGACTTCCCCGGCCGCGGCGACGCCGGCTACCCGGTGGAGAACGACAACCAGCTGCTCTACAACTACCCGGGCGCGATGGGCGGCAAGACCGGTTACACCGACGACGCCGGGCAGACCTTCGTCGGCGCGGCCAACCGCGACGGTCGCCGCCTCGTCGCAGTGTTGATGCACGGCACCCGGCAGCCGATCGCGCCGTGGGAGCAGGCGGCCCATCTGTTGGACTACGGGTTCGCTACCGCGCCGGGCACAAAGGTGGGCACGCTGATCGAACCGGACCCCTCCCTGGTGACAGCCCCGCAGAAACCCGCCGACGGCAACGCACTGAGGGCCGCCGCCGCACTGCCTTCCGCCGATGCTCTTCCCGTGCGCGTGGGGGTTGCCTTCGTCGGGACGATCATCGTGTTCTGTCTCATCCTGGCCGCCCGGTCGCTGAACCGCCGGCCGCAGCACTGACGGCTAGCGGCGGCGGGCAAAGCGCGAGAATCCCAGTGCGCCAAGGGCTCCCACCGCAGCCGCGGTGAGTGCACCGGCAGGTCCCAGCCCCTCGCGGACCTGCACCCGCGGCGTGATCACCGCAGCGGCAGGCGCCTCGACCGGTGCCGCCTCGAGGTTCTCCCGTGCGGTGGCCGCCCAAGCGGTGGCGAACAGAATCATCCTGGCGGTGATGTAGGCGAACACCATCAGGCCGAGGACGGGCCCGAACGTCGCGCCCGCAGGACCCGTCACCACCGACTTCAAGTAGATCGACGCCACCAGCTTGAAGATCTCGAAGGCGACCGCGACCATCAGCCCGGCCCGCGCCGCGCTGCGAAAGGTGATCGATTCCCGTGGCAGCCGCGCAATCATCCAGGTGAACAACAGCCATGAGATCAACAGTGAGATGAGTTCGGACCCCACTCGCAATGCGATGCTCATGCCCGGAAGGTCTTGCAGCCCGAGCCATTCGACGACATGGCGCATCAACCCTGAGCTACCGAGAGCGGTCAGCGCCACCGTGACGGCGATCGCGGCGAACAGGCCGATGATGGCGAGGAGATCGGAGATCTTGGTTCGGAGCAAGCCTGGAGGCTCCTGGCGCAGCTGGCCCCACATCTGGCTCAACGCCTCTCGGAGGTTGGCCATCCAGCCCAGGCCGGCCCACGCGGCGGTGGCCAACCCGATGATGCCGACCGACGTTCTCGATTTGATCGCCGAGTCCATCAGATTGACCAGTTGCTGGCCAAGATCGCCGGACACCGACGACTTGATCTTTTCGGTGATGTCGGCCAACAGCTCCGGTTGGCTGGCAAGCACAAACCCCGCGATCGAAAAGGCGACCATCAGCAGCGGAAAGAGCGCGAAGATCGTGAAATAGGTGATGCCGGCGGCATAGAAGTCGCCCTTGCTGTCCTGATAGCGACTCTTGGGCGCGCATGACGTGGTCGAACCACTTGTAGCGGCTCCGCAATCGGTCCAGGAATCCCGGTTTGGCCGGTTCGGTCATGCCGACCTCCCGAAGCGCTATTGCGGTTGCTGTAGAAAACCTAGTCGCTCATATACCCGCTTCAGTGTCTTCGCAGACACCTCGTTGGCCCGCGTGGCGCCGGCGGCGAGCACCCCCTCGAGTTCGGTGGTGTCGGCCAGCAATTCGTCGACCCTGGTCTTGATCGGGGTGACGAACTCCACCACCGCGTCGGCGGTGTCCATCTTGAGGTCGCCGTAGCCACGGCCGGAATAGCCCTCGACCAGCTTGTCGACGTCGGTACCGGTGACCGCGGACTGGATCGTCAGCAGGTTCGACACCCCGGGCTTGGCCACGGGGTCGAAGCGGATCTCGCGCTCGCTGTCGGTGACCGCGGAGCGGATCTTCTTGGCCGTCACCTTGGGGTCGTCGAGGAGACTGATCAGCCCGGCGTCAGTGGACGCCGACTTGCTCATCTTTGCCGTCGGGTCAGCCAGGTCGTAGATCTTGGCGGTGGCCTTCGGGATCATCGGCTCGGGGATGACGAAAGTGTCCGGGAAGCGCGCGTTGAAGCGCTGCGCGACGTCGCGGGCCAGTTCCAGGTGCTGTCGCTGGTCTTCACCGACGGGCACCAGGTTCGTGTCGTAGAGCAGCACGTCGGCGGCCATCAGCACGGGATAGGTGAATAGGCCGACAGTGGTGGCGTCGCTACCCTCCTTCTGCGACTTGTCCTTGAACTGCGTCATTCGCGACGCCTGCCCGAAACCGGTGAAACATCCCAGCACCCAAGTGAGTTCGGTGTGGGCGGGTACGTGGCTCTGCACGAAGATCGTGGCCCGGAACGGGTCGACCCCCATCGCCAGGTACTGCGCGGCGGTGGCGAGCGTGCGGCGGCGAAGGGTGGCCGGATCCTGCGGCAGCGTGATCGAGTGCAAGTCGACGACGCAGAAGTAGGCGTCGAACTCGTCCTGCAGGGCCGCCCATTGCGCCACCGCGCCCAGCGCGTTGCCGAGATGCAGGGAGTCAGACGTGGGTTGCACGCCGGAGAAGACGACGCGCTCGGAGGGCTTGCTCATGATCATTCAATCTTTCCATTCGCGTCATCCCCATTCGCGTCGGGTCAGACGCTGGAGCACCCGAAGGAAGACCCGTCGCTCCTCGGCGCTGAGTTCGCCGAGCCACCGCTCCTCCCCTCGCTGGATCTCGGCCTGGACTGCATCTTTGACCCGACCGCCGGCTTCGGTGATGGCCAGCAGCCGCACCCTGCGGTCGTCCGGATCGGGCCTGCGCTCGATGAACCCGTCGTCCTGGAGGTCGTCGAGGGTGCGAATGATGCGTGTCTTGTCCGCGCCGATGGCGGCGGCCAACGCGGCCTGAGTACGCATCGATGACCGCTCGAGTGCCAGCAGGACGATGTATCCCCACATCGTCAGGCCATGCGCTTGGAGAATCGGCTCCTCGGCGGCGACCATCTCGCGCAGAAGCGGGGCAAGCATCGCGGCCAGGTCGGGACGCCCGGACGACGACTTGGCTGCCATCGCGTCATGATAGGCATTGCACTATCGTATGTGACTGCTTATCATATGCATATGCCTACTACTGGAACCGGAATGCTCGTGTTGCACCGGACTGCCGTGCTGCAGTCGGTCGACCTCGTCAACACCGTCGAACAAGCCGACCTCGCGCGGCCGACCCCGTGCGACGGCTGGGACCTGCTGGACCTGCTGGCCCACATGACCGTCCAGCACCGCGGATTCGCCGCGGCCGCAAGAGGTTCCGGTGCCGACATGAACACGTGGCGCGTCGAATCTGTCATCGACGCGGTGAGGGATGCGCCGGGTCGCGCCTACTCCGAGGCTGCGCACGACGTGCTGGATGCCTTTGCGGCCGTGGACACATCGGACGCGCCGTTCGCCCTGCCCGAGTTCGGCGAGGGTGCGGTGTTTCCCAGCGACATGGCGATGGGCTTCCACTTCGTCGACTACGTGGTGCACGGCTGGGACGTGGCGGCGTCGCTGGGGGTCCCCTACCCGTTGCCCACCGACGTGGTCGCCGCCGTGCTGCCGTTGGCGCTTGCGGTGCCCGACGGCGACTTCCGCACCGGGGACGGGATGCCGTTCGCCCCGGCCGTCGAGCCCGCAGGCACCGACGACTTCGAGCGGATACTGCGCCATCTCGGCCGCAGGCCGGACTGGTCGAACCGTTAACCCACGTCGTTGCGGAAACGGCGGTGTAGCAATTGCCTGGGCACCCCGAGCACGCGTCCGATCTCGCCCCACGAAAAACCGACCGTCCGAGCAGCCCTCACAGCGTCGGCGTAGCGAACGCGGGCGCGTTCGAGGTCGTCGCGCGCGCACCCGAGCTCTCGCCAGCACGAGCCGCTGATCAGCTCGTTGTGGACCGCTTCAAAATTGTCGTCTGGGACTGGCTCCTGTTCCGCTGCCTCGATCCACTTCCGGGTCGCGTCTCGAGCGGCCAAAATCGCGGGGTCAGAGGCCCACCACGGCTGACCGCTCTCCGTCAGAGCGGTGTTCTTCTCTGAGGCGTCATCATTTGATGACGCCTCCCGTTCAATCGTCATCATTTGATGACGGCGTGCGGTCGCGAACCGTTCCCTCTAAGCGCGGCTTGCGGTACCGCCGGTATCACCTTTACTGTCGGCACCATGACTGAGCGCGCACCGATTCACCTCGGTTCCGGGGAGCCGATGCTGTTGCTCCATCCGTTCATGTTGTCCCAGAACGTGTGGAAATACGTCGCACCGCAGATAGCTGAGACCGGTCGCTACGAGGTTTATGCGCCGACCATGCCCGGCCACAACGGCGGGGTGCGGGGCAAGTTCTTCCTGGACTCCGGGTCGCTCGCCGACGACATCGAGCGCCGCATGGACGCGCTCGGCTGGGACACCGCCCACATCGTCGGAAACTCGCTCGGCGGTTGGGTGGCCTTCGAGCTGGAGCGCCGCGGACGGGCCCGCACCCTCACCGGGATCGCGCCGGCCGGCGGGTGGCACTGGTACACCCCGGCGAAGTTCGAGATCGTCTTCAAGTTCGTGGCCGGATTCCCGGTGTGGCTGATCACCAAGGCACTCGGCCAGCGGGCGCTGCGGCTGCCCTTCGCCAAACAACTGGCCTACGTGCCGATCACCGCGTCTCCCCGGACTCTGAGCGACGCCGACCTGCCCGACATCGTCGACGACGTCAGACACTGCCCGGCGTACTACCAGCTGTTGGTCAAATCGCTTCTGCTGCCCGGGCTGCAGGAGCTCGCCGAGGGACGCGCACCCACACATCTGGTGATCTGCGACAAGGACCGGGTGCTACCGCATCCTCGCTTCACTCGTCACTTCATCAACCATCTTCCGGAGTCCACGAAGATCACCCACCTCGAGGGCGTCGGGCACATCCCGATGTTCGAGGCACCCGACCGGGTCACGAAAGAGATCCTCGACTTCGTCGACGCCCACGTCGACCACAAGCGCGCCACCGGCTAGTCGATCGCCTTCTTCAGGTGGTCGGCTTCCCGTTATTGACCAGTAGCGTTTTGTAACGCGGCGTTGAACGTCTTGCTCGGCCGCATGACCGCTGTGGTCTTCTCCCGATCGAGGTAGTAGTAGCCGCCGATGTCCACCGAATCACCCTGCACCTCAGCGAATTCGGCCACGATCGTGTCTTCCTTCTCGGCCAGCTCCTTGGCCAGCGAGGCGAAGTGATCGGCCAGCTGCTGGTCCTCGGTCTGCGCCGCGAGTTCCTGCGCCCAGTACATGGCCAGATAGAACTGGCTGCCCCGGTTGTCGAGCTCGCCGGTCTTGCGCGACGGGCCCTTGTCGTTCTCCAGCAGCTTGCCGATCGCGGAATCCAGCGTCTCGCCCAGCAGCACGGCCCGCTTGTTGCCGGTCTTGTCACCCAGGTCTTCGAAGCAGGCGCCCAGCGCGAGGAACTCCCCGAGCGAATCCCACCGCAGGTGGTTCTCCTCCACCAACTGATGGACGTGCTTCGGCGCCGAACCGCCCGCACCGGTCTCGTACATCCCGCCGCCGGCCATCAACGGAACGATGGACAGCATCTTGGCGCTGGTGCCCAACTCCAGGATCGGGAACAGGTCAGTCAGGTAGTCGCGCAGGATGTTTCCCGTCACGGCGATGGTGTCCTGACCGCGCGTCACGCGCTCGAGCGTGTACCGCATGGCCCACACCTGCGGCATGATCTGGATGTGCAGGCCCTCGGTGTCGAGGTCGGCGAGGTAGGCCTTGACCTTCTTCCTCAGCTCGGCCTCGTGGGGACGTTCGGTATCCAGCCAGAACACCGCCGTCATTCCTGATGCCCGCGCACGGGTGACAGCCAACTTGACCCAATCCCGGATCGCCGCGTCCTTGGTGACGGGCATGCGCCAGATGTCGCCCTCCTCGACGTCTTGGGTCAACAACACCTCACCGGAGTCGATGTCGACGATGTTGGCGACGCCGTCCTCCGGGATCTCGAACGTCTTGTCGTGGCTGCCGTACTCTTCGGCCTTCTGCGCCATCAGACCGACATTCGGCACGGTGCCCATGGTCGTCGGGTCGAACTGCCCGTTGGTCTTACACCAGTTGATCATCTCCTGGTAGATCCGCGAGAACGTCGACTCGGGGTTGACCGCCTTGGTGTCCTTGGTCCGGCCGTCGGCGCCGTACATCTTGCCGCCCAGGCGGATCATCGCGGGCATCGAGGCGTCCACGATCACGTCGCTTGGCGAATGGAAGTTGGTGATGCCCCTTGGCCGAATCGACCATGGCCAACTCGGGACGGTGCTCGTGCACGTCGTGGATGTCTTTGATGATCTGCTCGCGTTGGAATGACGGCAGCGCCTCGATCTTGTTGTACAGGTCGACCATTCCGTTGTTGACGTTCACACCCAGCTCGTCGAAGAACCTCCTGGTGCTTGGCGAACGCGTCCTTGTAGAAGACCTTCACGCAGTGGCCGAACACGATGGGGTGGCTGACCTTCATCATCGTCGCCTTGACGTGCAGCGAGAACATCACGCCGGTCTTGTACGCGTCCTCGATCTGTTGCTCGTAGAACTCGCACAGGGCCTTTTTGCTCATGTACATGCTCTCGATGACGTCGCCGTCGTCAAGCGACGTCTCGGGCTTGAGGACGATCGTCTCGCCACCCTTGGTGACCAGTTCCATCCGGACCTTGCGATCGCGGTCCAGCGTGATCGACTTCTCGCCGTGGTAGAAGTCGCCGCTCTTCATGGTGGCGACGTGAGTGCGCGAGGCCATGGACCACTCGCCCATGCTGTGCGGGTGTTTACGCGCGTACTCCTTGACGGCCTTCGGGGCGCGTCGGTCCGAGTTGCCTTCGCGCAGAACGGGGTTCACCGCACTGCCCAGGATCTTGCCGTAGCGCTCCTTGAGCGCCTTCTCTTCGTCGGTCTTCGGATGCGCCGGATAGTCGGGGATCGCGTAGCCCTTCTCCTGCAGCTCCTTGATGGCCGCCGTGAGCTGGGGCACCGAGGCGCTGATGTTCGGCAGCTTGATGATGTTGGTCTCGGGTAGCGCAGTCAGCTGGCCGAGCTCGGCCAGGTTGTCCGGCACGCGCTGCTCGTCGGTCAACTCGTCGGAGAACTCGGCCAGGATGCGCGCCGCCACCGAGATGTCACTGGATTCGACGTTGATGCCCGCCGGCTCGGTGAAGGTCCGAATGATCGGCAGAAAGCCGTAGGTCGCGAGCAACGGCGCCTCGTCGGTCAGCGTGTAGATGATGGTTGGCTGCTCGTCGCTCATGTGGTGGTCTCCCGGCGTGAGTGTCGGCTATCAGTATCGCGTCGGATACGAACCTACGCGTGCCCAAGATGGGGGAATTTGCCCCATGCCCCGACGGCGCCCACACCCGCAGAATCACTCCATGATCAACCCGGTAGCACCCAGGACGCCGCGTGCGATACCCTTTTTCTCGGTCATGAGCGCCAGCGTCAAGCCCCGGCTTGCTGGCCGGCAACCCTCCAACCGCGGTGGGGTGCCCCGGGTGATGACCAGGTTGAGTAGCCGCAATCGGCTACACGGCAAGCGCGGGTCCGCACATAACGGACCCCCAGAGTAGACAAATGGAGGCCCGTTTCACATGAGCACGCCAGAAGACCCGACGGCACGCTGGTCGTTCGAGACCAAGCAGGTCCACGCAGGTCAGACCCCCGACAGCGCCACCAACGCCCGCGCGCTGCCGATCTACCAGACGACGTCGTACACGTTCAACAGCACCGAGCACGCCGCGGCCCTGTTCGGGCTCGCCGAGCCCGGCAACATCTACACCCGGATCATGAACCCGACGCAGGACGTCGTCGAGCAGCGCATTGCCGCACTGGAAGGCGGGGTCGCGGCGCTGTTCCTGGCGTCGGGCCAGGCCGCGGAGACCTTCGCGATCCTCAATCTGGCGAGCGCCGGTGACCACATCGTGTCCAGCCCACGGCTCTACGGCGGCACGTACAACCTGTTCCACTACACGCTGCCCAAGCTCGGCATCGAGGTGAGCTTCGTCGAGAACCCCGACGACCTGGAGTCCTGGCGGGCGGCCGTGCGGCCGAACACCAAGGCGTTCTTCGGCGAGACCATCTCCAACCCGCAGAACGACATCCTCGACATCCCGAACGTCGCCGCGGTCGCCCACGACGCCGGCGTGCCGCTGATCGTCGACAACACCGTCGCCACCCCGTACCTGATCCAGCCGCTGAGCCACGGCGCGGACATCGTCGTGCATTCGGCCACCAAGTACCTCGGCGGCCACGGCGCCGCGATCGCGGGCGTCATCGTCGACGGCGGCACCTTCGACTGGACCAACGGCAACTTCCCCGGCTTCACCACGCCCGATCCCAGCTATCACGGGGTGGTGTTCGCCGAGCTGGGTCCGCCTGCCTACGCCCTGAAGGCACGCGTGCAGCTGCTGCGCGACATGGGATCGGCGGCGGCGCCGTTCAACGCCTTCCTGATCGCCCAGGGGCTGGAGACGTTGAGCCTGCGCGTCGAGCGGCATGTGGCCAACGCGCAGCGGGTCGCCGACTACCTCGAGGGCCACCCCGACGTGATCTCGGTGAACTACGCCGGGCTGCCCAGCTCGCCGTGGCATGAGCTCGGCAAGAAGCTGGCGCCGAAGGGCACCGGCGCCGTGCTGGCCTTCGAGCTGGCGGGCGGCATCGACGCGGGCAAGGCGTTCGTCAACGCACTGACGCTGCACAGCCATGTCGCCAACATCGGCGATGTGCGCTCGCTGGTGATCCATCCGGCGTCGACGACGCACGCTCAGCTGACCCCCGAGGAGCAGCTGGCCACCGGTGTCACACCGGGCCTGGTGCGGCTGGCCGTCGGCATCGAGGGAATCGACGACATCCTCGCCGACCTCGAGCAGGGTTTCGCCGCCGCAAAGCCGTTCCACGCCGTCGGAAACACCGATCCTGCAGCAGTTTCGTCGTTCTGAGGGCATCTGACGTGACAATCTTTGACGTGCCCACGGACACGCTGCCCGCCGAGGGCGAGGTCGCGATCGTCGACATCGGTGCGCTGACGCTAGAGAGCGGCGCCGTCGTCGACGACGTCTCCATCGCCGTGCAGCGGTGGGGGGAACTGTCGCCCAACCGCGACAACGTCGTGGTGGTGTTGCATGCGCTGACCGGTGACTCGCATATCACCGGCCCGGCCGGTCCCGGTCATCCGTCACCGGGGTGGTGGGACGGCGTTGCCGGTCCCGGCGCGCCGATCGACACCGACCGCTGGTGTGCGGTTGCGACGAATGTGCTGGGCGGCTGCCGCGGGTCGACCGGCCCCAGCTCGCTCGCGCGCGACGGAAAGCCTTGGGGCTCAAGGTTTCCGATTGTGTCGGTGCGCGACCAGGTAGAGGCCGACGTGGCCGCGCTCGAGGCGCTCGGCATCACCGAGGTCGCGGCCGTGGTCGGCGGCTCGATGGGCGGAGCGCGGGCGCTGGAGTGGATGATCGGCTATCCCGACAGGGTCCGTTCGGCGTTGGTGCTGGCGGTCGGGGCCCGTGCGACCGCCGACCAGATCGGCACCCAGTGCAGCCAGATCGCGGCGATCAAGTCCGACCCGGACTGGCAGAACGGCGACTACTACGACACCGGCAGGTCGCCGGACATCGGCATGGAGATCGCCCGCCGGTTCGCGCACCTGACCTACCGCGGCGAGATCGAGCTGGACACCCGTTTCGGCAACGACGGCCAGGGCGACGAGGATCCCGCGACGGCGGCCGCTACGCGGTGCAGAGCTACCTGGAGTATCAGGGCCACAAGCTGCTCAGCCGGTTCGACGCGGGCACCTACGTCGCGCTCACCGAGTCGTTGTCCAGCCACGACGTCGGGCGGGGTCGCGGCGGCGTGGAGGCCGCACTGGCCAATTGTCCGGTGCCGGTGGTCGTCGGCGGCATCACCTCCGACCGGCTCTACCCGCTGCGGCTGCAGGAGGAATTAGCGGAGCTGCTTCCGGGTTGTGCGGAGTTGAAGGTTGTCGACTCGATCTACGGCCACGACGGCTTCCTGGTCGAGACGGAGGCGGTCGGTGACCTGATCCGCGAGACATTGGAGCTGGCCACAAGGTGACAGCGATTAGCCGCTGGGGCGAAGAGCCGACACAGCACCGTTCACTGTCGTTCGGCGCAGAAGCAGCGGCCTACGAACGCGGCAGGCCGTCCTATCCACCCGAGGCCATCGACTGGCTGCTGCCACCCGGTGCGCGCGACGTGCTCGACCTCGGCGCGGGCACGGGCAAGCTGACCACCCGGCTCGTCGAGCGAGGGCTGGGCGTCGTCGCGGTCGACCCGATCCCGGAAATGCTTGAGCTGCTGAGCAATTCCCTTCCCGACACTCCTGCACTGCTGGGCACCGCCGAGGAGATCCCGCTTCCGGATGACAGCGTCGACGCCGTGCTCGTCGCGCAGGCCTGGCACTGGTTCGACCCGGAACGCGCTGTCAAGGAGGTCGCCCGGGTGTTGAGGCCGGGCGGCCGGCTCGGTCTGTTGTGGAACACGCGCGACGAGCGGTTGGGCTGGGTCAAGGACCTCGGCCGGATCATCGGCCACGAGGACGACCCGCTGAGCCAACAGGTGACGCTGTCGGAGCCGTTCGAAGGCGTCGAACGTCATCACGTGGAGTGGACGAGTTATCTGACGCCGCAGGCGCTCATCGACCTCGTCGCATCACGCAGCTACTGCATCACCTCGCCGACCGATGTGCGCACCCAAACCCTGGAGCGGGTGCGCGAGCTGTTGGCGACCCATCCCGCGCTGGCCAACACCACCGGCCTGGCGCTGCCCTACGTCACGGTGAGCATCCGCGCGACGCTCTCCTGACGCCCAAACTCACGTTTCGGCGCAAAAGTACGAGAAAAGCTCGCCATTTCGTCGATCTCGACGCTATCCGGAGCCGAACCAGCGCGTCAGCGCCGCCCGTAGCCGCTCGGCATCATCGGGCCCGAATGTGTCTGCGGCCCAGGCGACATAGCCGTCGGGCCGGATCAGCACCGCTGCTGGCCCGTCGCTCATCGACGCCACCACCACGTCCAACCGGTCGTGCCACGCGGCCGCGGCCTCCGAGGCCGTCGCACCACCGGACAGGTCGAGCAGCACCGGGCGCGCTTCGTGAAGCAGGTCGGTGGCGCGACGGCCGTCGTCGAAGACGAGGTCCGGCACCATCAGCCCGGACAGCGGATGGTCGTCGCCGACGTCGTAGCGGACGTCGGAGCCGGCCAGCAATCCGGCAAGATGTGTCACGACACCGGGTTGGCTCGCCAACTCGCCGAAAAGCTTTCGCAGTGCGTCGACGTCGGGTCCGGGAGCGGCGAGCGCGAGCTGCGCCTGCGAGTGCATCATCACCCGTTCGCCGACGGGATAGCGCTCCGACTCGTAGGTGTCCAGCAGACCCGCCGGCGCCCAGCCGTTCACCACACCCGCCAGTTTCCAGCCCACGTTGACGGCGTCCTGCAGGCCCAGATTCAACCCGGGCCCACCCATAGGCGAATGCACATGCGCGGCGTCGCCGACCAGCAGAACCCGCCCAGCCCGGTACCTTTCGGCCTGCCGGGAGTTCGTCCCGTCGAGGCGGCGCAGCGCAGGCGAGCCGGGGCCGTGAGGTGCCTCGAACGGCACGTCAACGCCGACCACGCGGCGCAGGCTGTCGCGCAACTCGTCGAGCGTCATCGGCCCGTCGGCGCTGCCGGGCGTCCAGCCGTACTCGATCGTGCCCAGTAGCGGCCGGTCACGTTCCATCTGAAATAGGATCAGGCTGCCGTTGTCGAACCTGCTGTGCCCCGGTGGAATCCGGCCGAAGCCCGGCACCTGATACCCGCCGTCGGGCATCCGCAGTTCCTCGCGGAGGTGCACGTGCGCGACCCGGCTCACGATCGGCGATGTATGCCCCGGGAAGCCGATACCCATGTCCTTGCGCACCGTGCTGCGGCCACCGTCGGCGCCGACGAGGTAGGCGGCGTCCATGCGGTACGTGCGCCCCGCCGATGCGACCGTCAACGCCACGGCGTCGTCGCCTGCGTCCAGCGCGGTCAGTTCGTGGCCCCACCGGACGTCGACGCCGAGGTCGCGAGCCCGCTTCTCCAACAGGCGGACCAGCCGTGGCTGTTGCAGCAGCAGGACATACATCGGGTTGTCCTCGACACCGAGGAAGTTCAGCGACAGCCCGGCGAACATCCAGCCGTAGGCAGGCTGCGGCGGACCGTCGTCGCCGCCGAACGCGTGGTAGAGGCCGCGCATGTCCAACTGCCGGATCACTTGTCCGACAAGGCCGTTGGCCTTGGGTTCGTCGCTGGGTCCCGGCAGCCGGTCCAGCACGATCGGCCGCACGCCCGCCAGCGCCAACTCGCACGCCAGCATCAGCCCGTTGGGCCCCGCACCGGAAATGACGACGTCGGCGGATTCGGTGGTCATCGCGTCCTCCTCGTGGATTTGGTCGGCGCGGGCAGGCCCGCGGCCACGTCGGCGAAGGCCTCGCGCATCAGGGTGGTGATCGCAACCGGTGGATCCGCTCGCACGTAGATTTCCATCGCCGCGTCGCCGACGGCTCGGATGACCGCCGCCACCAGCCGCGGGTACAAGTCGCGAGACGCGTTGGTGCCGGTACGCTCGGCGATCGCCTCGATCCACTCGTCGAACAGCTCCCTGGAGACCGCATCGCGGATCTCAGGCCTGTGCAACAGCTTTCGGACCTCGGCGAGCTCTTCGCGACGCGGGATCGCGTTTTCGACGCTGTCTGCGTCGCGGAAGTCCTCCTCGAGCGGTGTCAGGACGGCTTCCGTGATCGACGTCCACAGCGGCTCGTCGGCCGGCCGCTGCCGCAACGCGACGATGCCGCGGCGAAGCCGTTCGGCCTGGCGGTAGGCCAGCGCTTCGTACTTGCCCGTGAAGTAGTTGTTGAACGTGCGCAGGGACACACCAGCCAGATCGGCGATCGCCTCACGGGTCACCGAGTCGAAGCCGCCGTCGAGGGCCAGCTTCAAAGCGGCGTCACTGAGCGCCCGCCTGGTGTCGAGTTTCTTGCGCTCCCGGAGTCCGGTCATGCGCCCACCCTAGCAAAACTTGCATGGTAGGCAAGTTTGCCTAGCGGGTAAATTCCGCTAGCTGGTGCCCAGCGGGTCGATCGTCCACGCGATGAAGAGCACCGCCGCGCTGACCGTGGCGGTGGTGACGAAGTCGATGCTCTTCGTGCGCACCGCCAACAGGCCGGCCCGTTCGTCGGTGAGCGCAAGCCGAAGCGCCGCCGCGACCGCGACCCCGATGCCGAGCACGAGCGCACCGCGGCGCCAGTATCCGGCGATCACCAGGCCGAAGGCAGCCAGAAAGATGAGGCCCACCAATAGAATTGGCCACTGGCCGCGGAACACGTTGCGGGCGAACTCCCGGATCGTCACAACTGCTGTTTCTCGGCCAGTTCGACGACGTTGGTCAACAGGAACGCCCGTGTCAACGGGCCGACGCCACCGGGATTGGGCGACACGTGGCCCGCGACCTCCCACACATCGGGCGCCACGTCGCCGACCAGCTTGCCGTCCTCGTCGCGGCTGACCCCGACGTCGACGACGGCCGCGCCCGGCCGCACCATCTCGGCCGTCACCATGTGCGGCACACCTGCAGCGGCGATGATGATGTCGGCCTCGCGGGTCAGCTGGGGAAGATGTCGAGTTGCGGTGTGGCACAACGTCACAGTGGCATTCTCCGACCGCCGGGTGAGCAACAGTCCGAGCGGCCTGCCGACGGTGACGCCTCGTCCGATCACCACCACCTGGGCGCCGGCGATCTCCACCTCGTAGCGGCGCAGCAGGTGCACGATCCCGCGCGGCGTGCAGGGCAGCGGCGCGGGCTCGTTGAGCACCAGCCGGCCCAGGTTCATCGGATGCAGGCCGTCGGCGTCCTTGCCGGGGTCGAGACGCTCCAACGCGGCGTTCTCGTTGAGGTGCTTGGGCAGCGGCAGCTGCACGATGTAGCCGGTGCACTCGGGGTTGGCGTTCAGCTCGTCGATCGTCTCGTCGAGCTTGGCCTGGCTGATGTCGGCGGGCAGGTCACGCCGGATCGAGTTGATGCCGACCTTCGCACAGTCGGAGTGCTTGCCGCGCACGTACGCCTGTGAGCCCGGGTCGTCGCCGACCAGCACGGTGCCGAGGCCCGGCGTGCGTCCCGCAGCGGTCAGGGCCGCCACCCGTTCCTTAAGGTCGACGAAGATCTCGTCCCGTGTGGCCTTACCGTCCAATGTGATCGCACCCACGGCAGCCAGTCTGACATGTGACTGTGGCAGTCTTCTGACCATGAACACTGCGCCCGATGTGTTCACCCCGGCCAAGCTCGGCCCGGTGACGCTGCGCAACCGCATCATCAAGGCGGCGACGTTCGAGGCCTCGACGCCCAACGCGCTCGTCACCGACGACCTGATCAAGTTCCACCGGCTGCCCGCCGCTGGTGGTGTGGGCATGACGACGGTCGCCTACCTGGCGGTGTCGCCCGGCGGACGCACGGAGGGCAAGCAGATCTGGTGGCGTCCTGAGGCCATCCCCGGACTACGCAAACTCACCGAGGCCATCCACGCCGAAGGCGCGGCGATCAGCGCGCAAATCGGGCATGCCGGGCCGGTGGCCAACGCACGCTCCAACAAGGCCAAGGCGTACGCACCGGTGCGGTTCTTCAATCCCCTATCGATGCGGTTCGCCAAGAAGGCCGGCCCCGACGACATCCGCGACATCATCGACGCCCACGCCGCAGCCGCGCGGTTCGCAATCGAGTCAGGGTTCGACGCCGTCGAGATTCACCTCGGTCACAACTACTTCGCGAGTTCCTTTCTCAGCCCGCTGATCAACAGACGCGACGACGAGTTCGGCGGCTCGCTGGAGAACCGCGCCAAGGTCGCGCGCGGCATGGTGATGGCGGTACGACGGGCGGTGGAGAAGGAAGGCACCCCAATCGCGGTGACCGCGAAGCTGACCATGGCCGACGGCGTGCGCGGCGGCATCTCTCTGGACGAGTCGCTCCAGACCGCAAAGTGGTTGGAGGAGGACGGTGGCCTGGATGCGATCGAGCTCACCGCAGGCAGTTCGCTGGTAAACCCGATGTACTTGTTCCGTGGCGACGCCCCGATCAAGGAGTTCGCGGGCGCGTTCAAGCCGCCGCTGCGGTGGGGTATTCGGATGACCGGCAAGAAGTTCCTCCGCGAGTACCCGTATCGCGAGGCGTATCTGCTGCGCGACGCGAAGCTGTTCCGTGCGGAGCTGAAGACGCCGCTGATTCTGCTCGGCGGCATCACCAACCGCGAAACCATGGACCTGGCGATGGCCGAGGGTTTCGACTTCGTCGCGATGGGCCGGGCACTGCTGGCCGAACCCGACCTGATCAACCGGATCCACGATGACGGCGACGCGCACACCGTGCGTTCGGCATGCACGCACTGCAACAAATGCATGGCCACCATCTACAGCCACACCCACTGCGTGGTGACCGGGTCGCCGGGCTGACCGGCTACCTCCCTAACAGTCGCCGGAGAACGAGGGCATACCTATAGAGTTGGTCGCGATGAGCCGACCAGCCCCGCCCGCGCTGACCGTTCGGAACGATGGATCAGCACGCACCTTCGCCGCTGGCAACGATGTCGTCATCGGCCGCGATCTCCGCGCCGACGTCCGCATCGCCCACCCTCTGATCTCCCGGGCACACCTGGTGCTGCGGTTCGACCAGGGCCGATGGATCGCGATCGACAACGGCAGCCTCAACGGCATGTTCGTCAACGGCCGCCGGGTGCCGACCGTCGACATCCAGGACGGCATGCAGGTCAACATCGGCAATCCCGACGGTCCGCTGCTCAGTTTCGAGGTCGGCAGGCACGAAGGATCGGCCGGCCGGCCGCCGACCACGTCAGTCCCGGTGACGAACCGCCCCAGCGGCACGTGGTCGAGTCAGCAGCCGCCGCCGGCGTCCCGCCCGCAGCCGTATCCATCCGGCGGGCAGGCGGGGTTCCCGTCGACACAGCAGCCGCGGTACCCCAACGCCCTCGCAGCCCAACTACACCCGTGCGCCAAGCCCAGTATCTCAACCGGCTCTTTCCGCACCCGCTCTTTCCCAACCGGCGATCGAGTCGGTGACGGCGATGGGGCCGACGGCCGCACCACGCTCCAGCGAGGGCAATCTCGCGACAAGCATGCTGAAGATCCTGCGGCCCGGCCGACCGGCCGATGCTCCGCCCGGCTCGATCAAGATCGGCCGCAACACCGACAACGACATCGTCATCCCCGACGTGCTGGCGTCGCGCCACCACGCGACGCTCGTCACCACAGGCACGGGCACCGAGATCCGCGACAACCGCAGCATCAACGGCACATTCGTCAACGGAGCCCGCGTCGAATCCGCCGTGTTGCACGACGGCGACACGGTCACCATTGGCAACGTCGACCTTGTTTTCACCGGCGGCACACTGGTTCGGCGCACCGAGACGACAGCGGCCAGCGGCACCGGCGGCCTGGACGTGCACGGCGTCACGTGGACCATCGAGGGCAACAAGACGCTGCTTCACAACATCTCGTTGACGGCACGGCCCGGCACGCTGACCGCCGTCATCGGCCCATCAGGCGCCGGCAAGTCGACCTTCGCGCGGCTGGTGGCCGGCTACACCCACCCGACAACCGGCACGGTGGCCTTCGAGGGCCACGACATCCACGCCGAGTACGCATCGCTGCGGTCCCGGATCGGGATGGTGCCCCAGGACGACGTCGTGCACGGCCAGCTGACCGTGGAACAAGCGCTGATGTTCGCGGCCGAGCTGCGGCTGCCGCCGGACACCAACAAGGAAGACCGCGAACGGGTCGTCGCGCAGGTGCTCGAGGAACTCGAGATGACGCAGCACCGCAAAACCCGCGTCGACAAGCTGTCCGGCGGTCAGCGCAAGCGCGCATCCGTGGCGATGGAACTGCTGACCGGTCCGTCGCTGCTGATTCTCGACGAGCCGACCTCCGGCCTCGACCCGGCGCTGGACCGCCAGGTCATGACGATGCTGCGCCAGCTCGCCGACGCGGGTCGCGTGGTGCTGGTCGTCACCCACTCGCTGTCCTACCTCGACGTGTGCGATCAGGTGTTGCTGTTGGCGCCCGGCGGCAAGACCGCGTTCTGCGGGCCACCCAGCCAGATCGGCGCGGCAATGGGCACGACGAACTGGGCCGATATCTTCAGCAATGTCGCGCGCGATCCGGACGCCGCCTACCAGCGATACGTGGCTCTGACCGGACCCACGCCGCCACAGCCGCCCGCACAGACGCCCGCGGACCTGGGCAACCCGACGCGCACCAGCGTGCGACGGCAGTTCTCCACGATCGCGCGCCGCCAGATGAGGCTGATCGTCTCCGACCGCGGATACTTCATCTTCCTGGCGTTTCTGCCGTTCATCATGGGTGTGCTGTCGCTGTCGGTGCCCGGAGACGTCGGCTTCGGCGTGCCCGTCCCGGCGATCAAGGGTGGCGAGGCACCGAACGAGCCCGGGCAGATCCTCGTGCTGCTCAATGTCGGTGCCATCTTCATGGGCACCGCCCTGACGATCCGCGCCCTGATCGGCGAGCGGGCGATCTTCCTTCGCGAGCAAGCCGTCGGGCTGTCGACGACGGCATACCTGTTGGCCAAGGTCATCGTGTTCGCGGCGTTCGCGGTGCTGCAGTCGAGCATCGTCGTCGCCATCAACATCTATGGCAAGAAGTGGGGCCCGGGCGCCGTGACCAGCGGTGCGGTGATCCCCAGCCGGAGCCTCGAGTTGTTCGTCGACATGGCGGCCTGCTGCATTGCCGCAGCGATGGTCGGCCTGGCGCTCTCGGCGCTGGCCAAGTCGAACGAGCAGATCATGCCGCTGCTGGTCATCGCGATCATGTCGCAGCTGGTGTTCCAGGGCGGCATGATCCCGGTGACGGGGCGAATCGGGCTCGACCAGTTGTCATGGATCACACCCGCGCGCTGGGGATTCGCCAGCACCGCGTCGACGATCGACCTGATCAGGCTCGTACCGGGCCCGCTGACTCCGCAGGACTCGCATTGGAAGCACACGCCAGGCGCGTGGTGGTTCAACATGGCCATGCTCGGGGCGATCTGCATCGGCTACCTGAGCTTTGTCCGGTGGAAGATCCGGCTCAAGGCCGGTTAGCTTGCTGGCGCGCCCGGCTGGCTAACTGAAGACCGAGCGTTTCGCCGTCGCCTGAAATTGGTGCACCTTGCTGTGCCGCGCACGCGCTAGGCTGGACTTACGTAGTCACGATTCACGGGACCCACGCCAACTCGGCAAGCCACAGAGAGGATGGACAGCTATGTCCGTAGGGAAGCAGTGCGTTCGCTTGATTGGCGCCGTCCTGGCAGCGGGAACGCTGCTGGGCACAACCGCAGCCACGTCGTCGGCATGGCCGATCCCGCTGACCTCCGAGGACAACAACTACCTCGGCGCGGTACGCGGCAGCTGGCCCGCCGACGATGACACGCTGCTGATGGCGGGTCGCGGGGCGTGCCGCCTGCTCTACACCGGCTCGGGAACCCAGGGCGCTATCGATGGGACCGCGTCACTCTACGGCGCGACCCCTGATCAGGCCGCCGTCGTGGTGAGGGCGGCACGAGGCAACTTCTGCACGCAGGCGCCTGGCTGATCCTCTAGCCCGTCACTCGCCGTGCACGTCGAGTCCGTGCGCGGCGGCGAACGCCAGCGCCTGCTCGATGTCGATCCGCGCGCCGCGTAGCGAGGCGGTGGTCCACAACGTCGGGTCGATGCGCGCTCCGCGCAGGTCGGCCTCGTCCAGACGGGCGTCCTGCGTGCGGGCGCCCCGCAGATCCGCTCCACGCAGGACCGCCTTGCGCAGGTCCGCCTTCACCAAGCTGGTTTCACTGAGCCGGCAGTCCGACAGGTCCACGCCACGCAGGTCGCACTCGCCGAGCACCGCGAGCGTCAAATCGACCTCGACCATCGTCACAGGCCGCAGCCGGCATTCGGTGAACACCGAACCCAGCATGCTGCAATGACGAAAAATACTGTGCCACAGCGTTGTCCGGCGAAACGTGCAGTTACGGAACGCTGATCCGACGTGTTCGGACTCCCCCAGGTCAACACCGCTGAAGTCGCACTCGGTGAACACCACGCGTTCGGTCCGCAGCCGACTCAGATCATCGTCGCGGAAATCGTGCTCAGTGAATTCGCGTTCCGCCCAGACGGTTTCGGCCTCGGCCACGCGATCAGCCGGGCACCGACGGAAGCACGTTCAACGCATACTCGGTGACCGCGATCAGCGCGGCCGTCGATGAGTGCCGATCCCTCGCGTCGACCGTGATGATCGGAATCTCATCCGACAGCGCCAGCGCCTTACGCACCTCGTGCGGGGGATGCCTTGGCGCATTGTCGAATTCGTTGATCGCGATCAGGAACGGCATGTTGCGGGCCTCGAAGAAGTCCACCGCCGCGAAGCTGTCCTGCAGTCGTCGGCAGTCAACGAGGATGATGGCGCCGATCGCACCGAGGACCAGGTCGTCCCACATGAACCAGAACCGTCGCTGGCCGGGGGTGCCGAACAGGTACAGCACCAGATCCTCGTCCAGGGTGATCCGGCCGAAGTCCATCGCGACCGTCGTGGTTCGTTTGTTCGGAGTGGCGTCCAGACCGTCGAGCCCTTCCGAGGCATTGGTCACCAGCGCCTCGGTGCGCAGCGGCATGATCTCGGAGACCGCGCCGACGAACGTGGTCTTCCCGACGCCGAAACCGCCGGAGATGACGATCTTGGTCGACGCAGTGTTGCGGCCCTCAGAGTGCTCGTAGGCCACGGAGGGTCCTTCCTATCAGTTCGCGACGCTCGGCAACGGTCGACCGGTCGCTCAAGGTGGCACGCACCCGCAGATGTCCTGCGGCCACAAGATCACCGATCAGCACGCGCGCCACGCCGACGGGTAACGATAGATGAGCGGCGATCTCGGCCACCGACGGGTTGCTCGCGCACAGCGCGCAGATCTGTGCCCGCACATCGTTTCCCGGCCACCGCCGCGGCTTGTCGGATACGACGGCCTCGACCGGGGCTTCCAAGGGGAGGTCGACGCGCGAGTCGGTGCGCCCGGCCGTCAGCGTGTATGGCCGTACCAGGCTCGGTTGGTCGGCGGGGTCGCGAGAGTCGAGTTCGTCCATCCGCTGCTCACGAGTGCTGGGGTGCTCGCCGCGACGACTGGACGACGCTGCCGACACGCTCCACCAGAATCGCCATCTCGTAGCCGATCTGACCGATGTCGCACCCAGTAGTGGCCAGCGTCGCGAGGTTGGACCCGTCCCCGACCCGCATGAGCAGCAGGTAGCCGTTCTCCATCTCGACGACCGACTGCAGCACGTGGCCGCCGTTGAACAGCTGCGACGCGCCCGTCGACAGGCTCGCGAGCCCCGACGCCACCGCGGCGAGCTGGTCGGCGCGTTCGATCGGCATGTGCTCGCTGGCGGCCATCAGAAGGCCGTCCGCAGACACCAAAACCGCGTGCGTGACGCCGGATACCTCGCGGGCGAACTTCGAGACCAGCCAGTCGAGCGAATCGCGCTGCTTCGAACGTGGCCTATACGAATCCCGGGTCGCATCGCTCCTGCCCTCCGGAAAGGTCATTCGTTATCTGTTCCTCTGGTCTCCTGGGCATGCGATCGCGCGGCGTGCACGCCGCCGAAGTGGCTGCTGATGCTCGCCCGGACCGCGTCCGGATCACGTACTGGGATCGCGTGTGCACCGGTATGGAATTCGGCCGCCGACTCTACCTCGTCATCGTCGTGGCTTCGGTGCGCTCCCCCGTTTGAATGGCCGCCGTTCGCGCCTTTGAGCGCCGCGGGCCCAGCCGCCCCGGGCACCAGCCGGGCACCGGGGTCGCGCATCGGCAGTCCCTCGTCGGTGTGGGCCACCACCGGCGCATCCTCGGCTGCCTCGGCCGCCGTCCAGCCGTGATCCCAGACGGACTCCCAGTTCAGGTCGCTGCTCTTGGCCAGCTCGGTGGGATCGATCAGCCATTCGGAAAGCATCTTTTGGTAGATCGCGTCGTCGGCCCCGGCCGTCTTCGAGGACTCGGCGGGCTCTGACGCCGAGAGCGCCTCGAGTGCCTCGGGCTCCGCCACATACTCGGGCTCCTGCAGGTCCTCCAGCTCTTCGGGGGTGTACGCGCCGTTGGTCGACGCGTGGACGCGGGACGCGAAGAACGAAGAGGTGTCGACGGGCGTCTGCCTGTGGGGCCCGGTGGCCGGCGCGTCCCATGGCTTCGGCTCATACTCGGGTTCCGGCTCGGGCGGCAGATCCTCCTCGACTGCCTCAGGCGAGTCGGAGATGCCACTTGCTCCAGGATTGCGCTGCGGCAATAAAGCGACCGGGAACTCGGAGTGGCCGTTGAGCTGATCCACGCCGACCTCGTCGCCGTACTCGTCGTACTCGGTGACCTCGTCGAGTGCCAGCGCGGTCGCGATACCGGAATGCGCATCGGCGGGCTCGCCCTGCGCACCGGTGTCGACCGGGTCGCGCATCCCCGCCCGCACGAGCAACTCGGACGGCACGTACACGCCGGCCGTGGTGCCCGAATTCGGTTCGCCCGCAATGGTGCTGCGCAGCCGGACCACCAGTCCCTGCTGCTGCGCCAGCCGCCCGACCACGAACAGACCCATGTGGCGGGCGGTGTAGGGAGTCACCTCGCCGCCGGACTGCAGACGCGTGTTGGCCACCCGCAGATCCGATTCGGTCATTCCCAGCCCGATGTCGCTGACCTCGATGACCAGCCCACCGTTTCCTGTGTGCACGGCCGACACCCGCACCTGCGAGATCGGCGGCGAGTAGCGCAGCGCGTTGTCGAGCAGCTCGGCGAGCAGGTGCACGAGGTCACCCGCGACCGGCCCGGCGATCTCGCTGTCGGGCACCGTCGCGGTGACGACGCGCGTGTAGTCCTCGACCTCGGAGGCCGCGGCGTTGATGATCGCCGCGACGGGCACCGCGTCGGCCTGTTCGCGCGGCACCTTCGCCCCGGCGAGCACCAACAGGTTGGCGCCGTTCCGGCGCATCCGCGCCGCGAGATGGTCGAGCCGGAACAGACTCTCCAGCCGCTCGGGGTCCTCCTCGTTGCGCTCCAGCCTGTCGATGAGCGACAGCTGCTGATCGACCAGCGACCGGCTGCGCCGCGACAGCGTCTCGAACATGTCGCCGACCTGCAGCTGCAGCCGACTCTGTTCACCGGCCAGGAAGACGGCCTGCTCGTGCAGCTCGTCCACGGCGTGTGCGACCTGGCCCACTTCCTCGGTGGTGTTCACCGGGATCGGTTCAACGGGACGGGGTTCCTTGCCCGCGCGCACCCGCTCGATTTCGCGCGCCAGGTCGTCGTGGGCGACCCGCAGCGCGCTGTCACGCAGCGTGCGCAGCGGCCGGACCAGTGACCGCGCCACCAGGATGACGAGCAGCAGGGCCAGCACGATCGCGCCGAGGACGATCGCCGAGTCGCGGATGGCTTCGGTGCGTGCGGCCGAGGCTTCGTCGGCCACCGCGCCGGTCACCGCGGGCACGGTGCGGTCGATCATCTGGGTGGCGATCTTGTCGGTGGCCTGAAGCGACGCCGTCATGTCCGGGTTGTTGACCAGCGGAACGGTCGGGTCGGAGATGAGTGCGGTGCGGCGCACGTACTCCGCCTGCAGTTGCTGCGCCTCCGGCGAGCCGATGCCGAGCACCTGGCTCATTCCGAACAGGGTCGACGGCTCGGTGCCCGCGAGGGTGATCATCCGCGTGCGCTGCTCGGGCTCGGACAGCTCGCCGCCCTGGTTGACCAGCAGCTGCTCCATCATCATCTGACCGCGGGCCCCGACTGCGCGGGTGAGGCCCTGCGTTTCGGCGCGGATGCGTTCGTCGTCGACGCGCACCGACCCCGTGATCGCGTCCTCGGAGGTCAGCAGGATGGGCGCGTAGGCGGTGACCCGGTCGACGAGACCGATGCTGTTGGAGGTGACCTTGTTCAGCAGCGCCTGGCCGCCGTCGAGCATGCCGGTGACGCCCTTGCGGACATCCGGCGGGACACCGGGCGAGTCGTTGAGCCGACGCTGCAACTCCGCCCGACTGGCGTCGAACGTGCTCATCGCGGCCTGGGTGTCGCCACCGGCCGTCGGCGCCAGGATCGCACCGTTGAGCGCGGTCATGTAGCTAACGATCGCCGGCACCATTTGAGCGCGGTCGGCGGCGCGTTGTAGATCACGTGCTTCGATCGCGTTCGAGTAGATGCGCAATCCGCCGAAGGCGCCGGCGAGAATCAGCGGCACCAAGACGATCGCAAACACCTTCCAGCGGACCGGCCAATTTTTCAGTGACCACCTGGAGGGTCGTTTAGGTGCGGCGGGCGCCCGGGCGTCTGCGTCTTCGACCAATCCGTCCACCAGCTCTTGCTGCGAGAATGTGGTCATCGGTGCCCGACCGCGCTACCGGCCGCTAGTCCGTCTTTTTCAAATTGAGCGAGGTTCATAACGCTTCCTGCTGATTTTGCCCGAGTAGGGGCTGGCGTTCTTCGCCTGGCAATTGATCGAGTATGCCAGTAGCGCGCGGTCGTTTCCACAATTCTTACTGAACAGACAGAGTTCGGGCGCACTGCCAGAACCCCCTTATGAGGCCTCTGAGCAAATGCCATCGGACCCGCCTGCAATCATCGTCAGATGTTCCGGCTCCTGTTTTTCTCTCCCCGTATCGCGCCCAACACCGGCAATGCGATCCGCATGGTCGCCGCGACGGGCTGCGAGCTGCACCTGGTCGAGCCGCTCGGATTCGAGCTATCCGAGCCCAAGCTGCGACGGGCAGGGCTGGACTACCACGACCTCGCCTCGGTGACCGTGCACGAGGATCTGGCCGCCGCCTGGGCCGCCATCGCGCCGACCCGTGTGCACGCGTTCACCGCGCACGCCACGACGCCGTTCGCCGACGTCGCCTACCAACCCGGCGACGTGTTGATGTTCGGCCCCGAGCCGACCGGCCTGGACGCCGACACCCTGGCCGACCCGCACATCACATCGCGCGTGCGCATCCCGATGCTGGCCGGCCGTCGCTCGCTGAACCTGTCGAACGCCGCCGCGGTCGCCGTGTACGAAGCCTGGCGCCAGCACGGCTTCAGCGGTGCGGTCTGACGACTGCTACCACGTGTTCCAATGCGCGAAGTTCTCCGCGGGCAGGCGATCAGCACGCTTGAAGTCGGTGCCCTTGGTGTAGGCGATGGGGAACAGGCCGCCCTGGCTGTACTCGTCGAACGGGATGCCGAGCACCTCGGCGGCCAGCTTCTCGCCCTTGCCGATGAGGTGCAGCGTCGTCCATGCCGAGCCGAGGCCGCGCGAGCGTAGCGCCAGCATGAAGCTCCACGCGGCGGGCAGAAGTGAGCCCCAGAAGTTGGCGCTCAGGCCGGCGGGTACGCCGTCCGGGCGGCCCTGCAGGCACGGGATCATCATCACCGGGACTTCGTGCAGGTGTTCATTGAGGTACTTCGCGGAGCCGGTGACGAGCGGCCGCTGCTCGTCGCGCACGTCGCCGAACGTGGGCTTGGGCTGATCCAGATACGGGGTGGCGTTGTGCCGGTAGATGTCGGCCAGCGCCTTCTTCGTCTCGGGGTCGTCGACGAAAACCCATTGCCAGCCCTGGGAGTTGGAACCCGTCGGCGCCTGCAGCGCCAACTCGAGACACTCGATGAGCACCTCACGGGGCACCGGCTTCTCCAGATCGAGCCGCTTGCGCACCGAGCGCGTGGTCGTCAGTACATCGTCGACGGAAAGATCGAGCGTGTTCTCGGTGGTCATTTTGCTGAGACTACATTCGACAAATGACAGCCGAACTGACGCAAGAGGTTTCCAGCAGACTCCAATCCGACCAATACGGATGGCTTACCACCGTCGCCAAGTCCGGCCAGCCCGTACCGCGACTCGTGTGGTTCTATCTCGACGGCACCGATGTGATCGTGTACTCGATGCCGGCCGCCGCCAAGGTCAGGCACATCGACAACCATTCGCAGGTCAGTCTGAACCTGGACTCCGATGGCAACGGTGGAGGCATCATCGTGGTCGGTGGTAACGCCGTCGTTGACGACGTAGGCGTCGATCCCCGCAATGACGCGCCGTACTGGAAGAAGTACGAGGCCGATGCCTTGCAGTTCGGGCTGACCGAGGCGATCGCCAGCTACAGCACGCGATTGCGGATTGCCATCGAGAAGGTCTGGACCACGCCCGGCAGCTGAGTCAGCGTCAGCGGAAGTCGCGGCTGCGGGAGGCGACGGCCAGGCTGATGCTGCCCAGTCGTTCGGCGACGACGGTGACCGCGCCGGTGGCGTTCTGCACCTGGCCCCGGATCACCAGCGCCGAGGCCGTCTGCGCCAGCTTGCGATGGCGCGCCCAGACACCTTGTGAGCACATGATATTCACCATTCCGGTCTCGTCTTCGAGGTTGATGAACGTCACGCCCTGCGCCGTCGCGGGACGCTGCCGGTGCGTCACCGCCCCGGCCACCAGCACGCGGGTCCCGTCGGGCACCGACAACAGCTGGTCGGCCGGGACGACTCCCATCTCCTCCAGGTCCGCCCTCAGGAACTGGGTGGGATAGCTGTCGGGAGAAATACCGGTGGCCCAGACGTCCGATGCCGCCAGTTCCAGCTCGGTCATCCCCGGCAAGGCAGGAATGTGTGACGACGCGCCGACCCCGGGTAACCGGTCCGGCCGCTGCGTGGCGGCGGCGCCGGCCGCCCACAGCCCCTCGCGGCGCGTGATCCCGAAGCAGCCGAGCGCCCCTCCCGTCGCCAACGCTTCGGTCTGCGGCACGGACAGCTGAACACGTCCGGTCAAATCGAGCAGAGAACCGAACGGTCCGTTGGCTTTTCGCTCCTCGACGATCTGCTCGGCCAGCTCGTCACCGATGTGGCGGATGCTGCCGATTCCCAGCCGCACCTCGGTGCCCGCATTCTCCAGCGTCGCGTGCGCCAGGCTGGCGTTGACGTCCGGCCCGTGCACGGTCACGCCGTGCCGACGGGCATCGGCCACCAGCGACTGCGGCGAGTAGAAGCCCATCGGCTGGGCCCGCAGCAGCGCCGCGCAGAACGCGGCGGGGTGATGCAGTTTGAACCACGACGAGTAGAACACCAGCGAGGCAAACGACAGCGAATGACTCTCCGGGAAGCCGAAATTGGCGAAGGCTTCCAGCTTCTCGTAGATCCGGTCGGCCACCTCGCCGGTGATCCCGTGCCGCTGGCGCATACCATCGTAGAACCGGCCGCGCAGCCTGCGCATCCGCTCGGTTGACCGCTTCGAACCCATCGCGCGGCGCAACTGGTCGGCCTCGGCGGCCGTGAAGCCTGCGCAGTCGACCGCGAGTTGCATGAGCTGTTCCTGAAACAGCGGCACTCCCAGGGTTTTTCGCAGCGCAGGCTCCATCGACGGGTGGTCGTAGACCACCGGGTCAAGACCATTACGTCGCCGGATGTACGGGTGGACCGACCCACCCTGGATGGGCCCCGGCCGGATCAGCGCCACTTCGACCACCAGGTCGTAGAACACCCGCGGCTTCAGTCGGGGCAGCGTGGCCATCTGCGCGCGGGACTCCACCTGGAAGACGCCGACGGAGTCGGCCCGCTGCAACATCTCGTACACCGCAGGCTCGGACAGGTCGAGCTTCGCCAAATCGACCTCGATGCCCTTGTGTTCGGCCACCAGGTCGATGACGTAGTGCAACGCCGATAGCATGCCCAGCCCGAGCAGGTCGAACTTCACCAAACCGATTGCCGCGCAGTCGTCTTTGTCCCACTGCAGCACGCTGCGGTTCTCCATCCGCGCCCACTCCACCGGGCAGACGTCGGCGATCGGCCGATCGCAGATCACCATGCCGCCGGAGTGGATGCCCATGTGCCGCGGCAGGTTCGAGATCTGCTTGGCCAGGTCGATCACGGGTTCCGGGATGTCTTCGACGTGTGGGGATTCGGCCAGATTCCCCCACTGGCCGACCTGCTTGCTCCACGCGTCTTGCTGCCCCTGGGAGAACCCCAGCGCCCTGGCCATGTCACGCACCGCGCTGCGGCCGCGGTAGGTGATGACGTTGGCGACCTGGGCGGCGTAGTCACGGCCGTAACGGTCGTAGACGTACTGAATCGCGTTCTCCCGCAGATCCGACTCGATGTCGATGTCGATGTCGGGCGGCCCGTCTCGCGCAGGCGACAGAAACCGCTCGAACAGCAATTCGTTGGCGATCGGATCGACGTTGGTCACGCCGAGGGCGTAGCAGACCGCCGAGTTGGCCGCCGACCCCCTGCCCTGGGCGAGGATGCCGTTCTCCCGGCAGAACCGGGTGATGTCGTGCACCACCAGGAAATAGCCCGGAAATGTCAGTTGGGCAATGATTCTCAGCTCGTGTTCGATTTGGGCGTATGCCCGGCCCGCCCGCTCCGGCGGCCCGTACCGGCGGGCGGCACCCGTCATCACCAGATGCCGCAGCCAGCTGTCCTCGGTGTGCCCGGCGGGCACGTCGAACGGCGGCAACTGCGGGGCGATCAGCGCCAGCTCGAAGGCACACTGCTCACCGAGGTCGGCCGCGGCCGTCACCACCTCCGGACAGTGCGCGAACACTCGCGCCATCTCCTCCCCCGACCGCAGATGCGAACCACCAAGCGGGGCAAGATAACCTGCCGCCTCGTCCATCGAGTTGCGGGCCCGGATGGCTCCCATGGCCATCGCCAGCCTTCCCCGTGACGGCTCGGCGAAATGCGCGGCGGTGGTGGCGACGACGCCGAGGCCGAACCGGGGTGCCAGCTCCGCGAGGGCGGCGTTGCGCTCGTCGTCGAGGGGGTGCCCGTTGTCGGTCAGCTCGATGCTGACCCGGTCCCTGCCGAAGCGGTCCACCAGTTCGGCCAGCGCCTTCTCCGCAGCCTCCGGGCCGCCATCGGAAAGCGCCTGGCGGACATGGCCTTTACGGCAGCCGGTCAGGATGTGCCAATGTCCACCTGCCGCCTCGGTCAGTGCGTCGAAGTCGTAGCGCAGAACGCCCTTCTCCCCTCCGGCAAGATGCGCCGACGCCAACTGGCGCGACAGCCGTCGATACCCTTCGGGGCCGCGGGCAAGCACCAGCAGGTGCGGCCCACGGGGGTCGGGCTCCTCGGTGCGGTCGCCGCCACCGAGGGACAATTCGGCCCCGAACACCGTCTGCACCTCGAGTTCCTTGGCGGCTTCGGCGAATCGCACCACCCCATACAGCCCGTCGTGGTCGGTCAGCGCGATGGCGCGCAGATCGAGCCGGGCGGCCTCCTCGACGAGTTCCTCCGGAGTGCTGGCGCCGTCGAGGAAGCTGTACGCCGAATGTGCGTGCAGTTCGGCATACGGGACCGCCGACTCGGGCCGCCGCACATCGACCGGCTGATAGCTCCCGCGCTTACGTGACCAGGCCGGGCTGTCACCGCCGTCGCCGATCTGCTCATCGATGGGCCACCCGGCACGGCGCGGCTTGCCGGTGAGCACCCGCTCCATCTCGGTCCAGCTCGGCGGCCCGGTATACCAACCCATCCAGCCAGTCTAGTCGAACATGTGTTCGAGTGCGATGGGCTCTAACTCTGCCTGGCGATGATCGTGGGCGACCTGACCGCATGCACGACAGCGGTGCTGACCGAACCCAGAAGCATTCCGGCGAACCCGCCGCGCCCGTGGCTGCCCACGACAACCAACTGTGCGCGCTTTGCGTGCTCGATCACCTGACGAGCCGGATGGTCGCAGACGACGACCCGCTCCACGGCGACGTCGGGGTAAAGCTCACTGAAACCCGCCAACCGCTCGGACAGCGCAAGGTGGGCCTGCGCGTCCAACTCCTCGACGTTCAATCCCGGCAACTCGATCATGGTGACGTCGCGCCATGCATGCAGAGCCACCAGCCCGACTCCTCGTCGCGAAGCCTCGTCGAAGGCGATCTTCGTCGCAGCGAGCGATGCCGGCGAGCCGTCGATTCCCGCCAGCACCGGCGCATCCGCGGGTACCGGCGGCGCGTCGTCGTGGATGACGGCCACCGGGCAATAAGCGTGGTGCACCAACCCTGTGCTGACTGAACCGAGCAGAGCCCGGTCGAACGCGTCTCGTCCGCGCGAACCGACGACGACCATGTCGGCGTCCTTCGACAGATCGACCAGCGTTCCGACCGCCCCGCCGTGCAGTACCACGCTGTGTACCTTCTGTGGCGCGGCGCCATGAGAGGAGTCCGCGACGGTCTTGCGCGCCCGGGTGAGGACGCGAACGGCTTCTTCGTCCTGCTCTTTGAAGAATTCGCTGCCGACCGGGATCTCCGGCCACGGGGCAACCGTCGAAACCACCGGTATCACGACATGAACGAGGGTGAGGGGGAGGTTGTGCATCGCCGCATCACGAGTGGCCCATGCCACCGCGGCGTCCGACGCCGATGACCCGTCGACACCCACCAATACGCCCCGATACGCCACCGACTCAGACATTTCTTTCCCGTTCAGTCATGTACTCAACTGAGCAATAACCTATGGGCGGCCGATGCGACGGCGGCGGGGCCAATAGTCACCAATCGCGTGGTCAAACGACCTCTACGGCAGGGCGTCGGCGTCGAGCTGATCCCTCGGCACGACCATCATCGGAACATCGAGCACGCGAAGCATCTTCGCCGCTGTCGAGCCGAGGAACAGCCGCTTGGGTGCGCTCAGTCGGCTCGACCCGACCATGATCAGGTCGCCGTCGCGCCAATCGAGCTTGCTGACCGCATCCTCGACGGTGGCGCCGTCCACGATGGTCGATGTCACCGGAATAGCTTCCGGTAGAGCGTCTTTCGCGGCCTCCACGGTCTTGTGGGCGTGTGCGAGGGCACGTTCCCGAACGGCTTCGGTATCGCCGCGCAGGTGGCCGAACGTCGGGTCCAGGGCCACCAGCGAAACCAGACGCAACGGCGTCCCCGCCGCCTTGCTGAACCGAACCGCGGTGCGCAGCAACAGATCTGCGCCCTGCCGTTCGCCGAGCGCGCACGTCACCTCGCGGACCCGGTCGACGTCCGTGTGGCGGGTTCCCCGCGGCGCCACCGCAACCGGAACCGTCGACGAATGCAGTAGCTCGTTCACCACCGAGCCCAGCGAGAACGGCCCCGCCAACCCGCCACCCGATCCGCCCACGACGATGGCGTCGGCCTCGAGCCGCGCGACCTCCTCGATCAGCCCTTCGGCGAACGAGTCGGCGAAACTCACGTGGCTGCGCGCCACGATGTCGCCCGGTATCGCCGCCTCGCTCAGCCATTTCTCCGCCTGCTCGTGGAGAACTTCTTCATAGGTGCCGACAGAAAGGCGTGCGGTCCCGGCACGGTCGTGCGGCAGCACGATACAGAGTTCCAACTCGGCGCCCAGTGTCCGGGCGAGGCGGCAACCGAGAGCGACCGCGTCCGCGCCACCAGGTGTGGCCAGGTAACCGACAACCAGCTTCATGGTGGACATCCTGTACCACCGATGGGCGCTCAGTCGGTGTATTCGACGACGCCGTCCTCGAGTACCGGCCGCGCGTTCGACCCGTCCGGGTTCGACGCCTCGGTCTTGTACACCGCGTGTCCCGGCTCGGTTCGCCAGATCGAGGTGGTCAAGGTCTCGCCGGGAAAAACCGGTGAGGTGAACCGCGCCGCGATCGCGGTGACCCTGGTCGCGTCGCCGCCGCCGAGGTCGCCGACCAGCGCGCGACCGGCCACCCCGTAGGTGCACAGCCCGTGCAGGATCGGCCTCGGAAAGCCGGCCAGCTCGCGTGCGAACCACGGGTCGCTGTGCAGCGGGTTGCGGTCACCGGAGAGCCGGTAGATCAAGGCCTGGTCTTCGCGGGTGGGCAGCACCACCCGCGAATCCGGTTCGCGGTCGGGAATCTCGGGTGCCACCGGCCGCTGGCCGGGCTGCCCACCGAAACCACCTTCGCCGCGGATGACCGCCGTCGCCATCGTCTCTGCGAGCACCTTGCCGCTCTCGGGATCGGTGCCCGTCGCCTTGAGCATGACCACGGCGTTCTTGCCCTCGCCCTTGTCCTGGATATCGGCGACCTCGCCGACCACACTCAGCCTTCCGGCCGCGGGCAGCGGCTCGAACAGGCGGATCTCCTGCGATCCATGCAGCAGCATGGCGAAGTTGAAGCTGCCGATCTTGCCCGCCGCGGCGAAACCCGTGCAGGCGATCACCGCATATGTCGGCAGCACCTGTTGCGGGAGGTCGTGGGTGTTCTCCGTGGTGAAGGCCAGGTCATCGGTTCCGGCGCCGACGCCGAGCGCATAGAGCAGCGTGTCTCGGTCGGTCCATTCGAAAAGGTGCGGGTCGGTTTTCGCGCCTATCGCATTCGGGTCGATCGGCATTGACACTCCCTTCAGGCTGACTGCAGACGATATCCGCCCGGACTGCGGCGGGGTTGAGCGGCATCCAACGACCTGGCCTGATCGACCGCGTCACATTGCGTTGACGTTTGCCCGACGGGCGACGAGCATGGCCGCATGCGTTATGTCGTTACCGGCGGTACCGGGTTTATTGGCCGCCGCGTCGTGTCCCGAATTCTGGACCGGGCCCCCGACGCCGAGGTCTGGGTTCTGGTCCGCCGCGAGTCGCTGACGAGGTTCGAGCGGCTGGCCACCGAGGGTGAACGCCCGTGGGGTGACCGGGCAAGAGCTCTGGTCGGCGACCTCATCGCAGACAATCTGGGCCTGTCCGAGGACGCCGTCGCGGAGCTCGGCGCCGTCGATCACGTGGTGCACTGCGGTGCCGTCTACGACATCACCGTCGACGACGAGGCGCAGCGCGCAGCGAACGTGGACGGCACAAGGGCGGTGATCGCGCTGGCCCGCCGGCTCGGCGCGACGCTGCACCACGTGTCGTCGATCGCGGTGGCCGGAACCCATCCCGGCGAGTTCACCGAAGACGACTTCGACGTTGCTCAGGACCTTCCGACGCCCTATCACCAGACGAAGTTCGAGGCCGAATTGCTGGTCCGCTCGGAGCCGGGGCTGAACTACCGGGTCTATCGGCCCGCGGTGGTGGTCGGTGATTCGCGGACGGGCGAGATGGACAAGGTCGACGGCCCCTATTACTTCTTCCCCATCCTCGCCAAGCTTGCCGTGTTGCCGTCGTTCACTCCGATGGTGCTGCCCGACACCGGTCGCAGCAACATCGTCCCGGTCGACTACGTCGTCGATGCGCTGACCGAACTGATGCATGCGCCTGACCGCGACGGTCAGACATTCCATCTCACCGCACCCGACACCATCGGGCTGCGCGGCATCTACCGCGGAATCTCCGAAGCCGCGGGGCTGCCCCGGCTGCGCGGTTCAATACCGAAAAGCGCTGCCGCCCCGTTCCTTCGCGCCACCGGGCGCGCCAAGGTGGTCCGCAATATGGCTGCAACACAGTTGGGGATTCCGGCCGAGATCCTCGACGTCGTAGACCTGATGCCGACGTTCACCGCCGACAACACTCAGGAAGCCTTGCGGGGCAAGGGAATCACGGTTCCGGAGTTTGCGGATTATGCACCGAAGCTGTGGCGGTACTGGGCCGAGCACCTGGATCCTGACCGGGCGCGGCGGGATGACCCGGCCGGCCCTTTGGTCGGCAAGCACGTCATCATCACGGGCGCGTCCAGCGGCATCGGCCGCGCCTCGGCGATCGCGGTGGCCGAACGCGGTGCAACGGTGTTCGCGCTGGCGCGCAGCGCCGAGGCGCTCGATGACCTCGTCGCGGAGGTCCGCGCCGCCGGCGGGCAGGCGCACGCGTTCACCTGCGACGTCACCGACGGCACGTCGGTGGAGCACACCGTCAAGGACATCCTCGGCCGGTTCGGTCACGTCGACTACCTGGTCAACAACGCCGGCCGCTCGATCCGCCGCTCGGTGGTGGCCTCCACCGACCGGCTGCACGACTACGAACGGGTGATGGCGGTCAACTACTTCGGCGCCGTCCGGATGGTGCTGGCGCTGCTGCCGCATTGGCGCGAACGCCGGTTCGGCCACGTCGTCAACGTGTCGAGTGCCGGTGTGCAGGCCCGCAACCCGAAGTACAGCTCGTACCTGCCGACCAAAGCGGCTCTCGACGCGTTCGCCGACGTGGTGTCTTCGGAGACGCTCTCCGACCACATCACGTTCACCAACATCCACATGCCGTTGGTGCGCACGCCGATGATCGTGCCGTCGAGGAGGCTCAACCCGGTGCCACCGATCAGCGCCGAGCACGCCGCGGCCATGGTGGTGCGCGGCCTGATCGACAAGCCGGCGAGGATCGACACCCCGCTGGGCACGCTGGCCGACGTCGGCAACTACTTCACGCCGAAGCTGTCACGCCGCGTGTTGCACCAGCTCTACCTGGGCTATCCGGACTCGGCGGCGGCGCGCGGAATCGACGAGAATCCGCCGAACCCGCCGTCGCGGCGGCCGAGGCGGCCGGTCAGGGCGGTGACAAAAGTGCGGGTGCCGCGCCGGGTGAAGCGCGCGGTTCGCCTGGTGCCCGGCGTGCACTGGTAGCCCGACGACGGGGGTAGGGTGACCCGCGTGCCGCACCCCGTGTTCGCCGACGTCGACACGGGCGTCGACGACGCGATGGCGCTGGCGTACCTGTTCGGCAGCCCCGAAGCGGAGCTGGTCGGCATCGCCTCGACCGCGGGAAACGTTCCCGTGCAACAGGTTTGCCAGAACAACCTGGGACTGCTGGAGCTGTGCCGGATCGACGGTGTTCCGGTGTCGAAGGGTTCCGACCAGCCGGTGAGCTCGCCGCTGCGCACGGCCGAAGACACCCACGGGCCGCAGGGGCTCGGATACGCCACGCTGCCGTCGACGGACCGCCAGCTCACCCCGTATGACGCCGTGCACGCGTGGATCGAGGCGGCACACGCCCATCCCGGCGAGCTGATCGGCGTGGCGACCGGCCCGCTCACCAACGTGGCGTTGGCCCTGCGGGAGGAGCCTGCGTTGCCGAGGTTGCTGCGGCGGCTGGTGATCATGGGCGGGGCGTTCGAATACCGGGGCAACACCACGCCGGTCGCCGAGTGGAACATCAGCGTCGACCCCGAAGCCGCCAACGAGGTGTTCGCCGGCTGGGACGCACAACACCTTCCGATCGTGCTGGGACTGAACCTGACCGAGAACATCGCGATGACGCCCGCGCTGCTGGGTCGGCTCGCGGCACAGGCCGACTCACCGAGCAGCCCGATGAGCGTCCTGGACGACCGGGGCACCCGGTCGGCGGCCGCCAATCCGTTGATCAGGGTGCTCGAGGACGCCATGCGGTTCTACTTCGAATTCCATTTCGACCAGGGCGAGGGGTTTCTCGCGCATCTGCACGACCCGCTTGCCGCCGCGGTGGCACTGGATCCGGAGCTGGTGACCGTCCGACCGGCGACCGTCGATGTCGAGCTGACCGGCACGCTGACCCGCGGCATGACGATCGCAGACTGGTCCGGCCGTTGGGGCCGAGAGCCCAACGCGCTCATCGGAGTTGGCGTCGACCCTTCGGCGTTCTTCGAACGGTTCATCGCGCGAGTCAGCCAATTCGCACGCGAACTCGGCTAATGCGCCGATAACCTGGATTCTCAAACCGCAAACGCAATGCCGCACTAGGGGGTTCAATGGCGGCATCGCGACGTGGGAGGCGCGTCATGCGAACGCTGTGGCAACGACCGGAGCCGTCAGCGGGTCCGCCGGCGAACCCGGCTGAACTCGCGGACCGGGCACTGCATCGCCGCGCCATCGAGGCGGCGATCTGGGGCATGCCCGCGGTCAACTACGACCTCATGCTGCGTCAGGTGGTCAAGCTCGGGGGCGCGCCCAACCAAGTGGTGTTCTGGTCACGGCCGGTCGACTGGAAGAACCAGACGCTGACCCCCAACCCCGACACGATCTACTTCATGCCCTTCTTCAACACCAAGGACGTCGGGCCGGTGGTGCTGGAGATTCCGCCCGCCGATACGGGCGCGATCGTGGGCTCGGTGGACGACTGCTGGCAGACCGCGATCGAAGACGTCGGTGCGGCGGGCGCCGACGAAGGCCGCGGCGGACAGTACGTCATCCTGCCGCCCGACCATGCGGGTGACGTTCCAGACGGCCACATCGTCCTGCGGTCGCCGACCTTCCAGTCGTTCGCGCTGCTGCGGTCGAACTACCGCAGCGCATCCGACGCCGACATCGCAGCCGCCGTCGAATACGGGAAACGTGTTCGGGTGTACCCGCTTTCGGCCGCACCGGATCCACCAGAAACTACTTTCGTCGATGCGAACGGTGTCTTGTTCGACGCGACAATCCCCTACGACGTAAGGTTTTTCGACTCACTGAACCGCATCGTGCAGGCCGAGCCCTGGCTGGACCGCGACAGGACGATGATCGACGCGCTCAAGACGATCGGTATCGAGAAGGGCATGCCGTTCAGTCCCGACGACAAGACGCGGCGGATCTTCAATCTGGCGGCACACGAGGCGCACGCCTGGCTGACGAGCCGGCTGGAGACGTCCTACTTCCCGCCGCCGTACTTCGACGGCGGCCATTGGCATGTACCCGCCTCCGACCAGGTCGTCAAGGGAATGACGTCGAATTTCGCCGACCCCGACAGCTACCCCGTCGACAATCGCGCGATCACCTATTCGCTGGCCTTCTTCAGCGTTAAACACCTTGGTGTCGGCCAGTTCTACTTGATGACACTCGAGGACGGCAAGGGCAACAAACTCGACGGCGGCTCGACATATCGGCTCCGCGTCCCGGCCTCGGCTCCGGTGCATCAGTACTGGTCGGCGACCGCCTACGACGGCAGGACTCATGCCCTCATCCTGGACACTTCGTGCTCCAGCCGCGCGTCCACGTCACCGGACCTCGCGACGAACGACGACGGCTCGGTCGATATCTGGTTCGGTCCCACGGCACCCGGTGACAACGCGTCGAATTGGGTTCCGACGAAGGCGTGCACCGCTTTTGAGGTGATCTTCCGGTTCTATGGTCCCGAGCAGCCGCTGTTCGACAAGACGTGGAAACTGCCGGACATCGAGAAGGTCAGCTGACTACTCGTAGATTCCTTCCAGGTACCACCGCCGCTGCCGGTAGCACAGCAGCAGCGCCTGGCCGGGATTACCGTCGAGCAGCACCTGGGCCCGTGCGGTGCGACCGGCCTTGCGGTCCGGATCCCACCAGCGCTCGTCGACCGGCCATGGCCCTGCCCACCAGGACAATGTGCCGTCCCTGCCCGGGGCGGCCAGCCGCGTGGGCTCGGCGGAGAACAATCCCCGGCTGGTCACCCGCACCGGATTGCCTTCGCCGTCGAGCACCTCGACGGGGTCGTCGAGCAGCACTGTCGGCGAGGGCTCGGGCAGTTGTCCCGGCCACGGCTGACTCGGGTCGGCCCGCGGCACCAGCTCGTCGCCCAACGGTGTCAACGTAATGCGCTCGGCGGGCCCGCGCCCACCGCTGAGCACCGGCACCTGCACGGCCTCCGGCCCGAGCAGACCCTGAACCCGCACCAGCGCGCGGCGAGCGCGCAGCCTGTCCTCTTCACCGACGCCGCCCCACAGCGGCAGTTGCAACGCCTCTGCCGACACCACCTCCACCGGATGCAGCCGCAGCACGGTGATCGGCGCGGAGGGCCGGTCGCTGGGATTGCGGCGATTCAGCCAGCCGTCCAGCTGCCAGCGCACTCGGTCGGCGGTGGCGTCCTCGGTCAGCGGTTCCGCACAACGCCAAACCCGGTTCAGCTCTTCACCGTTGGCGGTCACGGCATGGATGGCCAGCCTGGTGCAGCCCACGCCTGCCGACTCCAGGCTGCGGTGCAGCTCGCCGGCCAGCGATCGGCCGGCGAACGCGGCGGCATCCACCCGGTCGATCGGCGGGTCACAGTCCATCACCGCGTCGAGTTCCGGCGGCGGCTCCCGCCCCGACGGCCCGCGGCCCGGCTCGGCCCTGGCGAATCGATGTGCCGCCACCGCGTCGGCACCGAACCGCGAGGCCACATCGGCGCGGGACAATGCCGCGAACTGTCCGACGTTGCGGATCCCCATGCGCCACAACAGATCCGCCAGGTCCTCACGGCCGGGTGCCGCCAGGCTGGGTTCGGTGGCCAGCTGGCGGATGGACAGCGCTGACAGGAACACCGCATCCTGCCCGGGTTCGACGATCCGCCCGGCGCGGGCGGCGAAGACCGCGGTGGGCAGCCGGTCGGCGATTCCCACCTGACATTCGGTTCCGGCCGCGGCCACCGCGTCGACCAGCCGCTCGGCCGCCGCCTGCTCGGACCCGAAGTAACGCGCAGCGCCACGAACCGGCAGCACCAGCAGGCCGGGCCGCAGCACCTCGGCGCGCGGCACCAGGTCGTCCACCGCGGCGGTCACGTCCTCGAAGTGGCGGGCATCGCGCGCCGGGTCGGCGGTGACGACGTGCAGCTGTGGGCACCTGGCCTGGGACTCTCGACGGCGCAGGCCCCGCCGCACCCCTGACGCGCGGGCCGACGCCGAACAGGCGATGACCCGATTGGCCAGCGTGACCGCTACCGGAGAGATCGGAGGCAGACCGGCCGCAGCGGCCGCGGCGACCGCGGGCCAGTCCATGCACCAGATGGCCAGTACCCGCGACACCTCATCCGCCTACCGCATGCACCGGCCCGAAGGATCGCCCTCTTGCTCGCATGGCCAGCCGCACCCGGCTGATCCGGCCACATCCCGATACCGGTCGACCGTCCCCCGCAAGCGGGCGGTACCCCCAGCTGCCGCCGGTCACCTCATAGCCGCTGACCCTGGCTTCCAGCCGAGCCGATGCACCCTGCCACTCGCCGTCGGTGACCAGGAGCGTGCATCCCTTCTGGCGCGCTCGGGCCACCACCGCCCGCGCCCGTGTCGCGGGCACCGCACGCCCGCCGAGGCCGAGCACGACCAGATCCATGCCGTCCATAAGCACCGCCGCCACCTCGACCGGATCTGCCCCGGGTTCGGGGATGACGGCGAGCCTGCTCAGATCCGCCCCCATCTCCACGGCCGCAAGAAGACCGACGTCGGGCTGACCGACGATGGCCGCATGGCCGCCGGCCGCCGTCACCGCCGCCACCATGCTCAAGGACAGGGACCTGGCACCCGACAGCACAGCCACCGTTCCCCGCGGCAACGCGGTCGGCTGGAGATCGGCAAGCGATTCGGGCTGGGGGCACCACCCGCTTGCGGGGGACTGCAGCAAACTCTCCGACTCGGGAAGCACGTCGTTCGACAGCATGTCGCCGCGCCGCCCCGGTCCCACCTTCCCGGATATCGCCGCCATCTTGTGACGCAGGTGTTCTACCTGTTCAGCACGGTCGATTCGACGCTGATCCAGGCTCATCGCCGCCGTCACAACAGCACCTTTCGCCCCATCCGTTTCGCCATCAATTCGAAAGTATGTTCGATAGAACGAGTAAACACCCACCCACCGACACCGTCAAGCGCCGGCAGGGCCGTCCGGGCTCCGATACGCCTGCCGCGTAATCGAATGAAGAAAAGTTCGCGGATCGGATAAAGTTTCAAACGACGAATCGCATTGACAGCGGTTCTACAGCAAGTCGAGGGACAGATAGGAAGATCTATGACCTCACGTCGTAACACTCGTCGCATTCCGGCCATCGCCGGGGCTGCGGCAATCATCGCCTTGGTTGGGCTTTCCGCGGCATGCGCCAAGGAGGAGCAAAAGGCCCCCGAGACGTCGACCACCACGACGACAACCACGACGACGACTCCGTCGGCCACCCCGACCGAGAAGGCACCGCGCCTCGATCCCAACGGGCCGAACCCGTTCTCGCCATCGGTTCTCGCACCGCCGGCGCCCACGGCTCCTCCCGGCGACAACTAGCAGACCGCGGTGCCCGGTTGGCGAACAGGCGCCGGGCACCGACTGCTGGCGCTGATCGCGACGGCGGTGGCGGCGGCGGGGGTGCTGGTGCTCGCATCGGACCTGCGGATCACGCCGGTGCACGATCCGGCAATGATCAGCGGGCCATATGCGCTGATGCTCGGCGCCTCGACCGATCTCGGGCCATCGCATCGTGACGACACCCAGCTGACAGCCGCGCTGCGCGACTCGACCAAGCCCGACAAGTTGGTCGGCTGGGCGCGTGGCCAAGGCCTCTCCGTGCGGTGGCAGTCCGGCAAGAACTGGGCCGTCGTCGAGGGCAACGCAGACAAGGTTGGCTCCGCGTTCGGCGTCGAGGTGCACGACTATCGCGGCCAGCGCGGTCAACTGTTCTACGCATCCCCGCAGCAGCCGTCGGTGCCCGCGGAACTGCGTCCCGAGGTTGTCGAGTTCGGGCGCATTCTCAGCTACATCCCGCACCACACGTCGAAACCACCGATGCTGCCGCGCGACGTGCCGGACCAGGGATTGCAGCCCAGCGCACTCCTCAACACCTACAACGTGAGCAAGCTGGCCTCGGCCGGATTCACCGGTAAGGGCCAGACCATCGTCATCTTTGCGTTCGACGGTTATGACCAGGCCGACCTGGACAGCTTCGCGACCCTGTACAAGCTGCCGAGATTCACCCCCACCCTGGTCGGCGGTCAGCCCGCCGAACCGCGCGGCGAAACCACGATGGACCTCGAGGTCGCCCACGCCATGGCGCCCGACGCACAGAAGGTGGTCATCAACGCCAGACCGACGGTGGAGGGCGAGGGCGGTGTCTACGAGAAGATCGCGCAGATGCTGGAGTCGGCCGACGAGCAGTTCCCCGGCGCGGTGTGGAGCTTCTCGATCGGCTGGGGCTGCGACAAGCTGGTCACCGCGGCCGATCTGACGCCGGTGCGATCGGCACTCTCCGCCGCACACGCCAACGGCACAGCCGCCTTCAACGCGAGCGGTGACCTCGCGGGTCTGGAATGCAAAGGCGGACAAGACTGGTCGTCGCCGCCGAGCGACGCAGACATCGGACTCGACTCGGTCGCCTCGTTGCCGGAGATAACCGACGTCGGCGGCACCACCTTGTCCACCGATGCCGCCGGTGTATGGCAGTCCGAACAAGCCTGGTTCGATGTGCCGCTGTCGATCGGCAGCGGCGGTGGGGTGTCGTCGTTGTTCGACCGACCGCGACTGGCAGCGCGCCGTGCTGCCGGACCGGGATGCGGGACGCCGCCTCACCCCCGACGTCGCCGCCGTCGCCGACCAGTTCACCGGCGTCAAGATCGTCTTCAACGGCAAGCAGTTGGTCGGGGGCGGCACCTCCCAGTCCGCACCGATGTGGGCCGGAATGGCCGCGGTGATGAACCAGTACCTCGTCGAAAACGGCGGTCGTCGGCTCGGCGATCTCAATCCCCTGCTGTACCAGGTGGCCCAAGGCTCACGGTTGCCCGGCTTTCGCGACATCACCCTCGGCGGCAACGCGGTGGCTGACGCGGCGCCCGGCTATGACCTGGTCACCGGACTCGGCACTCCCGACGTCGATAACCTGGTGAGGAACATCCTCATCCTGCAGAGAGTGACAGCGTGAGCAGCCCCGAATCCGGCGATGGCGCGCCCGCCATGATGGAGTGCCGGGTCTGTCAAACCGAGGTTCCCGCAGGCGAATTCTGCGGCCTCTGCGGTGACCATCTGACACCGAAGGCCGGAAGCGGGCCGTCATGGTTGCGGCTTCGGAACTACGGCGCCGCGCCGGGCGAGCACCTGCTGCTGCCGTCGCTGGCCAGCTCGCTGTTCCCGAATCTGCCGCACAAGTCCAGGATGCCGTTCCGCATCGTCCTCATCCTCGTGCTCGTTGCGCTGGTGACGTTCGCGACACTGCGCATGCCCGCGGCCTTGATCACGGTGGCCGCACTCGGGCTGCCTTTGCTGTTCCTGCTGTACCTGAAGGAGACCGACGCCCAGAGCGATCTGCCCACCCGCACACTGCTTCTCACCGCGGGTCTGGGTATCGCGCTGGGAGTCGGTTGGGTGCTGCTGACCGGCGCGGCGGTGGCCCGCGCATACGGCGTGCCGCTGGGTGCGGGCATCGCGGCGGGACGACTGGTTCGGGAAGGTCTCAGCATCCCAATCGGCGGCATGATCGTGATGCTTGTACCCGTTGTGGCCGTTCGCCTGACCCGACCGCAGAACCGAGAGTCGTTGGACGGCTTCATGATCGGCGCACTGGGGGCGCTGACCTTCTCCGCGGCGGCCACACTGACGCGGTTGGCACCGCAGTTCGCCACCGGCATGATCGCGCGCGGCCGCCCCATCGGCTCGCTCCTCATCGAGGCCGGCATCCGTGGGGTGGCAGTTCCGTTGATCGCGGCATCCATCGGCGGCCTGGTCGGCGCGGCGCTGTGGTTCACCCGCCCGGCCAACAAGGCCAACCAGAACACCGGTTACATACGCGCCGTCCTGGCCTTGTTCGCCGCCGCCGTCCTGACCGTGTACGTCCTGCCAGGGGTCATCGACGTCGCCCACGTGCCACAGATTCTGCAACTGGTCATCTACCTCGCGGTGGCCGCCGTCTCGCTTCTGCTGCTGCGCATCGGCATACACCTCGCACTGCTGCACGAAGCGCACGACGAGATCCACTCCGACGAGCCGGTGCTGTGCCCGCACTGCAACCACGTCGTGCCCGACATGGCGTTCTGCCCCGCGTGCGGGGTGGCCACCAGGGCAGCGTCCCGCACGTCGCGCAAAGATCGGCGCGAGACCCGGCCGGCCAGCACCGACGAACCGGCCGACGTGACGCACTCGGGCTACTCCGTCACCGCGGGCACCTATAGCTCGCCACCGGTACGGCGGACCTCACCACTGCGGCTGCTACGAACCTGGGGCGTCGGCATCGTCGTGGTCGCCGCCGCCCTGGTCGGGCTGTCGGTGATCGTCCACAAGCCGCCGGCCCGCTACGTCTGCCCGCCGGACTGCGGGCACCCACCGACCGGTGAAGCGGTCGCCGTCAATCCGCGCTTCACCGCGCCCGACGGCTCCTTCTCCGTGTCGCATCCGGCACCCAGCACGGCGTACAAAATCACCGAAAGCCCCAACGGAGTGCGGGCGGATTTTCTCGGCGGCGACGGCGGCACCATGCAGTTGATGAGCCAGCCGGCCAACGGCCAGACCGCGGAACAGATCGCCAAGGCCCTCGTGAAGAAGACCTTCCCGGACACGAAGACCGCCTACGAGATCCCCAACGCGATGGTCGGCTACGTGCCCGGGTACGGCCTGGTCGCCGACTGCTGGCCGCAGGGTGCCAGCAGTAACTACATGCGGATGCGGGTCATCGTCATGGTGGCGGTGAAGAACGACCTTGCCCTCATCGCCGGCGCGGTCGGCCCGTACCGGCAGTTCGGCCCGGACTTCGGGCTGGGCAAGCCGTCCGGCGCGAACCTCCAGCTCGCCCTCGACATGGGCAAGTACGTCAACAGCTTCAGCTGGCGAGGCGACCCACCCCGCTGACAATCAAAAATGGTGACATTGACAAATGTCATCATTTGCTGTTGTACTTCGATTCGTGGCGGACACCTTGCCCGTCCGCGGCTCGATGAGGAGTCGTGGTGCGGCCGCAGTCAGCAGCCTGACCCTGCGTCAGCTCAGCGCGGTGCTGCCGCCCGAGCGGGCCTGGGGCCTGTGGGCGTCGCGCCGGATTGTCGCCGGCGTCATGGACGGTCTGGGCCCGCCCCTGGCAGACACCCGCGTCGAACACATCGACGAGCGCATGCCCGATGGCAGGCGGGTCGTCGGCGAATGGGTGTACGGGGCCGGCGGGCAGGAGCGAAGCGACCCGGGGATCAAGTCCGGTGTCAGTCCGGGTGACTCCTGCATCTACTACGTGCACGGCAGCGGATACGCGCTGTGCTCGCCCCGCACCCACCGCAGGCTGACGTCCTGGCTGTCCCGGCGCACCGCACTGCCCGTGTTCGTGGTCGACTACCGACTCGCGCCCCGGCACCGATTCCCCACTGCCGCAGACGATGTCAGGGCCGGCTGGGATTGGCTGCGGGATCGGTATGGGCTGGCGCCTGAGCGGATGGTCATCGCGGGCGACTCGGCCGGCGGCCACCTCGCCGTCGACCTGCTGCTGCAACCGGACGTCACGCACCCGGCCGCCATGGTGCTGATGTCGCCGCTGTTCGACATCACCTTCGCGCTGGCGCGAACCCGCGAGGAGTTACGCCGCGACCCGGCGATTCGCGTCCGCGATGCCGAACGGCTCGTCCGGTTGTATTGCGCGGGAACCGATATCGGCCATCCTCGCCTGACTCTCGATGTCGCGCGGGGTCGAGTCTTGCCGCCGACCCTCATCCAGGCCGGCGGGGCCGAGATGCTCCTCGCCGACTCCCGGCATCTGGCCGCCGACATCTGCGCCGCGGGCGGCGACTGCGAGCTCCAGGTCTGGCCCGACCAGGTGCACGTCTTCCAGGCGCTGCCCCGCCTCACGCCGGAGGCCACCGCCGCCATCCGAAAGATCGCCGCATACGTCTCGTCCGCATTGCGCGACAACGGAATCAATCGAGCGGCGGGATGAACGTCATGGGACTCTTCGGCCAGTCACGCAAGCGCAGCCGAGCCGCCGACGCGGTCATCACCGGAGCGGGCAGCGGTATCGGCGCGGCGTTCGCCGTCGAACTCGCTCGCCGCGGCGGCCGGGTGGTGTGCAGCGACGTCGACGAAACCGCTGCCCGCGCAACGGCCGACGACATCGTCGCCGCGGGGGGCGAGGCGCTGGCGTTGCACTGCGACGTCGCGCAACTCGACGACGTCATCCAGCTCGCCAAGTCTGCGCAGGAGTGGTTTGGGGGCCCACCGACCCTGGTCGTCAACAACGCCGGCGTCGGTGCGGGCGGAACCCCCATCGGTGACACCGACATCGACGACTGGAACTGGGTACTGGGCATCAACCTGTGGGGGCCGATCCACGGCTGTCACGTGTTCGCGCCGATCCTGCGGGAAGCCGGCTACGGCGGCATCGTCAACGTCGCGTCGGCGGCGGCATTCGGCGCCGCGCCCGGGATGGCCGCCTACAACGTCAGCAAGGCGGGCGTGCTCTCGCTGTCGGAGACACTGTCCGCCGAGCTCAGCGGGACCGGCGTACACGTCACGGTGCTGTGCCCGACGTTCGTCAAGACCAATATCGTCGAGGCGGGCCGGATCACCGACAAGTCGACGCAGATGGCGGACCGGCTGATGCGCTGGACCGGGTTCTCGCCCGAGCGAGTGGCCCGCACCTGCCTGGACACTCTCGATCGCGGCGGCCTGTACTGCATGCCACAACCCGATGCCCGAATCGGTTGGGGGATAAAGCGTCTCACCCCGACGGTGTACACCCGCGCCGCCGGCCTCACCACGCGTATGACGGCACCCTAGGAGGATCTGATGGCCATCGACATGGATGTCATGCTCGCGAAGATCAAGGACCGCCAGTGGGCGCTGGCCGACATCGACTGGGACGCACCGGGTGCCGAGATGATCACCGACGAGCAGCGGCCCAAGCTCAAGGCCTTCATGGCCGACCTGTGCTGGATCGAGAACATCGGGGCACGCGGATTCGCGGCACTGGCCAAGAAGGCGCCGACTCCGACCATCGCCGAGATCTACCGCTACTTCCACGCCGAGGAGCAGCGCCACGCCAACGCCGAACTGGCGCTGATGAAGCGGTGGGGCATGCTCGAAGAGGGCGAGATGCCCGAGCCCAACGTCAACATCAGGCTCGCCATCGAATGGCTGGATCGCTACTCCGACGGGATGTCGCTGTCGATACTCGGCACCGTCATCCCGATGCTCGAGGTGGCACTGGACGGCGCACTGCTGAAGTTCCTCCTCGACGAGGTCGACGACCCGGTCTGCCATCAGGTGTTCGAGAAGATCAACAACGACGAATCCCGGCACATCGCCGTCGATTTCGAAGTGCTCAACATGATCGGCAACGCGAAAGCCCGCAAGCTCGTCATCGAGTTCGTCGGCAACATCCTCTCCCCCGGCCTCATCATCGGCGCCATCATGTACGCGCCGCTGCTCAACCGCATCCGCAACGAGATCGTCGGCATGGGCATGGAGCCCGACCGCCTGTACAACGCGGTGAAGCGGTTCCGGCAGCTCGGTGAGCGCGGCGAGGACACCTGGCGGGTGCCGACCTATCAGGTGCTCAAACGGCACGCGAGCGTCGTCGTCAGGCCGCGTCATCCCTACCACCTGTTGGCCAACTCGATGGTGTGGGCCTCCGACCGCTATCCGAAGGCGCTGCTGCGCCCGATCCCGTCGTGGTTCAAGGAACTGACCCACGAGCCCGCGGCTTAAGGAGCCATCGACATGGCCAAGCACGTCTACGACACGCTGATCGTCGGAAGTGGCTTCACCGGCATCGGCGCGGCGATCAAACTCCGCCAGGCAGGCGTCGACGACTTCGTGATCGTCGAGCGCGGCGACCGCGTCGGCGGCACCTGGCGCGATAACACGTATCCCGGTGCGGCATGCGATATCCCGTCGCTGCTGTACTCGTTCTCGTTCGCACAGAACCCCGATTGGTCGCGCGCATACTCGCCTGCAGGAGAGATCTGCGAGCACATCGAGGACCTGGTCGACGAGTTCGGCCTGCGCGAGCACATCCAGTTCGGCATCGAAGTCAACGGCCTGCAGTTCGACGAAACCGCGGGCACGTGGACGGTCAATACGACAGCCGGCAAAACTGTCATCGCCCGCACCGTGGTGTTGGCGTCGGGGCCGCTGCCCGACCACAAGCTGCCCGACATTCGGGGCGTGGACACCTACGAGGGCAAGGTCATCCACAGCGCACGCTGGGACCACGACTACGACTTCACCGGCAAACGGGTCGCGGTCATCGGAACCGGAGCCAGCGCCGTGCAGATCATCCCCGACTTGGTCAACCGGGCAGAGTTCGTCAAGGTCTTCCAACGCACGCCCGGCTGGGTGCTGCCACGGCTGGACATCGCGATGCCGACGGCCGCGCAGGAACTGTTCGCGAAAGTGCCTGCCACGCAACAGCTTGCCCGCCAGGCGCTGTATTGGGGGCATGAGATCAGCGCCACCGCGCTGGTGTGGAACAGCCCGCTGACCGGGCTGGTGGCCCGGTTGGGCAAGGCCCATCTGCGCCGTCAGGTCAAAGATCCCTGGATGCGACGGCAGCTCACCCCGGACTTCACGCCTGGCTGCAAGCGCATGCTGGTGTCCAGCGACTACTACCCTGCGCTGCAACGCGACAACTGCAAGCTGATCGACTGGCCGATCGCCACCATCAGCCCCGTCGGCATCCGAACCAGCGACGGCATCGAGCACCACCTTGACTGCATCGTGTTCGCGACGGGCTTCGACGTGCACCTGACGGGGCCGCCGTATGACGTCACCGGCATCGGAGGGCGGTCGCTGGCCGACGAGTGGACCGGCGGCGCGCAGGCCTACAAGAGCATCAATGCACACGGCTATCCGAACCTGTTCCTGATGACCGGCCCCAACTCGGGGCCCGGGCACAACTCGCTTCTGGTCTATGTCGAGGGGCAGATCGACTACGCCGTCTCGGCGATCACCACGATCCTGCGAGACAACCTGCGCTATCTCGACGTCCGCGAGGACGTGCAGCGGCGCTACAACAGGCGAATCCAGAAGCGGCTCACCCGCACGACCTGGATGTCGGGCTGCAGCAGCTGGTATCTGACAAAGGACGGGTTCAACGCGTCGATGTATCCGGGGTTCGCCACCCAGTATCTTCGACAGATGCGGGACTTCCGATTCGGCGACTACCAGGCGGTGGCGCGTGACGCCACCGTCGCGACGGTCACGTCCTCGGCGTGAGATGACTGGGGCCCGGCAGCCACGGCAACCCGCGGGGGCGATCTCGACGATCCTCGGCGGTCTGCGCCGCGCGCCCAGGCAGATCCGGCGCGGCTCGCGCGAGGTCATCGAGACGGCGGTGTCGCAGCTGTTCGACGCGGCCGTTCATCCGCACGGCGTCGCGGCCTCGGGTGAGTACCGCATCGAGGAACTGGCCCGAATGGCAGGGACAACCACCCGCAACATCCGGGTCTACCGCGACCGCGGCCTGCTGCATCCCCCGTTGCGGGTGGGCCGGATCGCGTTGTTCAACGACACGCACCTGACACGGCTGCGGCTGATCACCTCGCTGCTCGACCGTGGCTACAACATCGCCCACGTGCACGAGATGTTGTCGGCCTGGGAGCAGGGCAAGGACGTCGGCGACATGCTCGGCCTTGAATCGGCGATCGCGGGCAGCTGGGCGACGGAGAAGCCCGAGCGGATGAGCGTCGCCGACGCCAAGCGGCTGGTCGACCACGACCCGGGTTTCGATCGGATGGTCGGCCTCGGAGTCATCCGGCTCGAGGACGGCGAAGCCGTGATCGTGCGGCCCAAGCTCATCGAGGCGTTCAACGACATCCGCCAGTACGGCGTCGCCACCGACAAGCTCATCGACCTGCACGAGAAGATAGCGCCGCTGATCGACCAGATCAGCGGGCTTCTGGTGCAGGCTGGCATCGAGGAAGTGGCCGATCGCATCGCGCCCGGTTCTGCGTTACCGCCGGATACCGAAGTGGCCGAGCTGATCACGATGCTGGTGCGGTTCCGCACCCAGGCGGTGTCTGCGGTGTCGGCGACGCTGGCCTTCTCCATCGAGTCGACGATCGAGACGGCGGTCGGTCAGATCCTCGGCGACCTGATCGACAAGGAAGCGCCGCCGGAGTCTTGACCGACCGCGGTCACGCGATAGCCCGCGCGACGCCTTGGATCACTCGGAGCCGCCCGTCGGATAGGGCATTGGTCAGATTCCGCGCCTTCTCGGCGAAGTCCTCAACGAAAACGTGCAGTCCGAGCGGATTCGGTGGGACTGTCAGCAGGGCCTGCATCAACGAGGCCGCCTCGTCCGTGAGGTCGGCCCAGTGCTCGATGGCGAACCCCGAGGACTCAATGAACCCGCCGAGCTGTTCGGGGGTGACCAATTGGCTTACGTCAGCCGCATTGGCCCACGGCACCGGAAATTCAGGGTCCCCGCCCCGACCGCGCGTGATGTCCCATAGGGCAATCTGGCCTCCGTCGACCAACACCCGGCGTGCCTCGCGGTAGAGGCGCCCCTTGTCAGCCACGTTCATCTGCACGTGCTGGCTCAACACGACGTCGAAACTGTTGTCGGAGAACGGCATATCAGTGATATCCGCCTGGCGGACGATGATCTGCTGGTCCTTCCCGACGAGTCGATTCAGCCAGGTACAGGTGTCGCAGTACTCCTCGGTCAGGTCGACGGCTGTCACGGCGCAGTCGTAGCGGTCGGCGACGAATCGGGCGCTACCACCGATGCCGCTGCCTGCGTCGAGGACCCTGGTATCCGTGGTTATCTCGAGAAGGTCGACCAATCGGCCAGTGGCTATCCGACCCATGGTATGGAAGTCCTCGAGCGCAGCGAGATCCGCAGGCGCGATGTGATCGATGTCCATTCCCGCCGACACGAGCGCCTGTTCGATGTTGCGCCGGGACAGCCCGGTTGAGTATTGGTCAGAAATCATCTTGTCGGTCATGGCGCAGGCACAGTCTCGATCGTGCCGAACCGGTGGTGAGCCGAATCGAACGGCGCGGTGTGCTCGCTTCGCCACACCAGCGACTCCGCAGAATACCTCGGATGTGCCGGCTGCGGATGCTGCTGGCGCTGATCGAATTTGTCGAGCCGGTGCATAGGCACGATTCCGGCCATCATCAACGAACCGACCTGGCGCAGGATCCCTCCGGCGGTACGACGGCTGCCCACAGCGCTGACGTACCGACGCGCGATCGTCAGGAAGTCTTCGGGTTCGACGCCCGCCACGTCGCGGACGTGACTCGTCGGACCACCCACCTCCCACGTACCAAGGCCCGACTCGGGCACGTAGTGGCGCAAGCTGGACTCGAAGAACATGTCGGCCCCAAGTCGCTTGGCACTCACACGGACTGCCTTCAGGAACATCCGAGGCGCGATGTCCAAGTGACGCACCGGCCTGCCCAACGCTTCGCCGACGGCATCGGCGATCTCACTGCCCGACAATAGCTTTGGCCCAGTCGGTCGATACGCTCGGCCATCGTGGCGATGCGGGTCGAGCAATGCGCCGACCGCGACGCGGGCGATGTCTTCGTTGGATGGAGGCGCGTTGCGGCCGGCACCCGTCGGCGTCGGCAATACCCCGAGTTGGATCGCATAGGGCAGCACCTGCAGGTAGTTGTCCGCGAAGTATCCCGGATCGACGGCGACGTGTGCGGTGTCGGGAAGCAGCTCAAACAGCTTGTCGGACAACCAGTGATGGCGAGTCATCAGCGACGGATGCTCAGGGCTGGCGAGCCACTGACCGAGCGCGACCACCGCTTCGACGCCCGCGCGGCGTGACGCCACCGCAAAGGTGACAGCACTGTCGAGTGCATGGGGATGATACGGCGGGTTGAAGAACACGCGGTTCACGCCGTCTACGGCGGCCTGAACCTGTTGAATGTCAAACATATCCGCGACTGCGATCTCGGCACCCAGCGCGCGCAACCGGGTGCTGCGGCCATCCGCGCGACGCACCAACGCCCTGGTGGGCACGCCCCTTTCCAGCAGCTGGACGGTGACCGCACCACCGATCTTGCCCGTCGCGCCGGTAACCAACACGCGTGATTGCGTCATGTGAAGCTCCCTTTTCCTCGAATGTGACCAATGGTTACTTCCGCGAGTATGCACCTGCCATGTGACCGCTGTCAACATTGCAATCGGCGTGAGATCCTGTCGGGATGAGTTCCGCCAGCGTCGACCCCTCCGGCAAGAAGAGCTACCACCACGGCGCTTTGCATTCAGCCCTCGTCGAGGCGAGCATCGCGCTGGCACGCGAAGGCGGCCCGGACCGGGTGATTCTTCGTGAGGCGGCACGCGCGGCCGGGGTGTCTCACTCGGCGGCTTACCGCCATTTCGCCGACCGCGAGGCACTGCTGGCCGAGGTGTCACATTTCGCGAGAAGCGAACTCGCCGCGGAGATGGAGCTGAACGTCAATCGCACCAAGGACCCTCGCAAGAGGCTGCGAGCGGTGGGCACCGCCTACATCAACTTCGCGCTGACACAACCGGGACTGTTCCGCACAGCGTTCAGCTCGCACCCCCCGACATCGAGCAACGCCGCGGACACGCCGCCGGGCGCGGCGGCAGATGGCGCCGAACCGTTCGACATTCTCAGCCAAGTGCTCGACGAAGCCCTAGCCGCGGGTCTCGTCGACCCGCGGCTGAGGCCGGGTGCAGAGATCGCCGTCTGGTCCGCCGTGCATGGCCTCGCCGCCCTGCTTCTCGACGGACCGTTGCCCGCCGACCCCGCGGGCATCAAGTTCGCGACAAATCAGGTGTTCGACCTCATCGACCGCGGCCTGTCGGACAGCGACTGATCACGTTTGGGATCACTCCCACTCGATGGTGCCCGGCGGCTTGCTGGTGACGTCAAGGGCCACCCGATTGACCTCGGGCACTTCGTTGGTGATGCGGGTCGAGATGCGTTCGAGCGTCTCGTACGGCACCCGGGTCCAGTCCGCGGTCATCGCGTCCTCACTGGATACCGGCCGCAACACGACGGGGTGGCCGTAGGTACGGCCGTCGCCCTGCACGCCGACCGAGCGGATGTCGGCCAGCAGCACCACCGGGCACTGCCAGATCTGGTTGTCCAGGCCCGCCGAGGTCAGCTCCTCGCGGGCGATCGCGTCGGCGCGCCGCAAGGTGTCGAGCCGGTCGGCGGTGACCTCGCCGATGATCCGGATGCCCAGCCCGGGGCCCGGGAATGGTTGGCGCGCAACGATTTCCTCGGGCAGGCCCAGTTCCCGGCCCACCGCTCGCACCTCGTCCTTGAACAACAGCCGCAGCGGCTCGACGAGCTTGAACTTCAGGTCGTCGGGCAGGCCGCCGACGTTGTGGTGGCTCTTGATGTTGGCGGTGCCGGCGCCGCCGCCTGACTCCACCACGTCGGGGTACAGCGTGCCCTGCACGAGGTACTCGACGTCAGAGCCCGTATCCCCACGATGTCTCGGACCGCGCCCTCGAACGCCCGGATGAACTCGCGTCCGATGATCTTGCGCTTGCCCTCCGGGTTGGTCACCCCGGCCAGTGCCTCCAGGAACCGGTCGGCGGCGTCGACGGTGACCAGATTGGCTCCCGTCGCGGCGACGAAGTCGCGCTGCACCTGCGCGCGCTCGCCGGCCCGCAGCAGACCGTGGTCGACGAACACGCATGTCAGCCGGTCTCCGATGGCACGCTGCACCAGCGCGGCCGCCACCGCCGAATCCACGCCTCCGGACAGCCCGCAGATCGCCCTGCCGTCGCCGATCTGCTCACGCACCTGCGCGACGAGGCTGTCGGCGATGTTCGCGGGGGTCCACGTCGAGTCGATGCCCGCGAACTCGTGCAGGAACCGGCTGAGCACCTGCTGCCCATGCGGGGTGTGCATCACTTCGGGGTGGTACTGCACACCGGCGAGTCGCCGGGCTGGGTCCTCGAACCCCGCCACCGGCGCGCCCGCGCTGGCGGCCACCACTTCGAAGCCCTCCGGTGCGGCCGTCACGGCGTCACCGTGGCTCATCCACACCGACTGGGTCTCCGGCAGATCCGAATGCAGTTGTCCCCCATCGACATTGAGCTCGGTGCGGCCGTACTCGCTGGTGCCGGTGTGGGCTACGGTGCCGCCGAGGGCCTGCGCCATCGCCTGGAAGCCGTAGCAGATGCCGAACACCGGCACGCCGAGGTCGAACAGCGCGGGGTCGAGCTGCGGCGCCCCCTCGGCGTACACGCTGGCCGGGCCGCCGGACAGCACGATGGCCTGCGGGTCCTTCGCCTTGATCTCGTCGACGGTCGCGGTGTGCGCGACGACCTCCGAAAACACCCGCGCCTCCCGGACGCGGCGCGCGATCAGCTGCGCGTATTGCGCGCCGAAGTCGACCACCAAAACAGGGCGGGGGGATGCGGGTTGCACCTGCTCAGTCTACGGGCGGGCGTCGCCGACGCCGCCTCAGCGCCGCCGGTGGAGGAGGTTCACCCTCAGAGAAGATCCGTGATCGTCTTCAGCCCCGCGTCGTACAGCACGCCGGGCAGCATGCCGCCGTCGATCTCGATCGTGGTGCCGTTGATGAAGTCGGCCGCGCCGCTGCACAGGAACACGCACGTCCGGCCGACCTCGGCGGGCTCGCCGGCGCGGCCCAGCGGGACGTTGCGGAAGTACGATTCGCCCTTCGGGTCGTCCTTGGGCAGCACGAAGGAACGGAAGTTGTCGGTCATCGTCGGTCCGAGCGCGAGGCTGTTGACCCGGGCATGCGGCCCCCACTCCTCGGCCAGTGACCGGGTGAGGTGGTTCAGGCCCGCCTTCGCCGCGCCGTAGGAGACGAGGGTGGGGGAACCCGCCGGGTGACCCGTACCGCTGGAGATGTTGATGATCGAACCGACACCGTCCTGCCCGCGCATCTGCCGGTAGACGCGGATGGCGAACCACAGCGGACTGATCAGGTTCATCTGGATGGCGAACGAGTGAAACAGGACGGTCCGCTCGAAATCGTCGTCGGCGCGGGGTGCGCCCTGGATCTGCTGGACCAACGCGGGCACGTCCTCGACGTGCGGTGTCGGCACGGTGCCGCCCGCGTTGTTGACCAGGATGTCGATGCGGCCGTAGGTGTCTGCCACCTTCGAGACGAAGGCGTCGATCGCGCGGAAATCGCCTTGGTCGCAAACCATCTGGGCCGAGCGCTGTCGCCACGCTTCGTCGCCGTCCACGCCGGGAATGGCGTCGAGCTTCGAACGGGAGCAGCCGATGACGGTAGCGCCTGCGCGCAGCAGTTCGTGCGCGATCCCCACGCCGACGCCGCGACTCGTGCCGGTGACGATGGCGACCTTCCCGTCGAGGACACCCGCGCTATTCACCCGCCAAACCATAGACCACAGGTCATGTTGTGATTGGGTATCCGTGAGCAAGCGCGTTCACAGCCGTTGAGGAGTTTCATGCCGGAGTGGGTGGTGGTACTGCTGGCGTTGGCCGCCGCGGTGACCTCGGCTCTCGGGATCGTGATCCGGCAGCGCGCAACCTTGGAAATCCCTCATGACGAGGGCGTCTCCACCACCATGTTCAAGAAGCTGCTGCGCAACCGCCTGTGGTGGGCGGGCACGGCGGTGGCGGCATCCGGGTACGGCTTCCAGGCACTCGCGCTGACGTGGGGCTCCCTGATCCTGGTCCAGCCGCTGCTGGTTTCCGCTCTGTTGTTCGCGTTGCCGATGAGTGCCCGGCTGGCCCATCGCCGCGTCACGACACACGACTGGGTGTGGGCGCTGGTGCTGACGTTCGGCCTGGCGACGTTCGTGACGACGGCGCGCGTGCAGCCCGGGAACTACAGCCCGCCGCCTGCCGTCTGGATACTGGCCACCGTGATTTGCGTGACCGTTGTGCTGGTGTGTGTGATGGGCGGCGCCCGCAGCCACGGACGCAGGCGCGCCCTGCTGATCGCCGCGGCGGTCGGCGTGCTGTTCGGCGTCGTCTCGGTGCTCACCAAGGTCACCGTGCAGCGACTCAACACCGACGGCCCGCTCGGCACGCTCATCGTGCCGGCGCCGTACCTCGTCGTCATCCTCGGTGTCGCGGCAACCCTGTTGCAGCAGTCGGCATTTCACGCGGGCGCGCTACAGACCTCGGTGCCCACCATGTTGGTGCTCGAACCGTTGGTCGCGGTGTCGTTGGGTGTCATCGTGCTGGGCGAGGCGCTCGCGGTCACCGACCCAGTGACCATCGCGCTGCTGGCCGTCGCCGTGGCAGCGATGGCAGCGGCGACCATCGCCCTGGGTCGCGACGAGGGTGCGTTCGAAGAAGAACTCGAGGCGCAGATGGCGAAACGGACTGAGACGCCGACCTAGGCCAGCTGCTTGTGCATGGGCAGTCCGCCGGTCGCCTCGAACACCACCCGCCTGCCGATCTCGACGGCGTGGTCGGCGAACCGTTCGTAGAAGCGGCCAAGCAGCGCGACGTCGACCGCCGAGGCCACGCTGTTCTGCCATTTGCAGTCGATCAACATCGTGAACAGGTGGCGGTGCTGCGCGTCCACCACGTCGTCGTCCTCACGCAACTGCGCCGCCGTCTCGGCATCGGGTGCGAGCAGCAGACCCCGCGCCGTCCTCGCGAGTTCAACTGCCACTGAGGCCATTTCGGTGAATGAGCCGCGGACTTCGTCCGGCACCGCTACTGCCGGATGCCGCCGCCGGGCGATATTCGCCACGTGCACGGCCAGTGCGCCCATCCGCTCGATGTCGGCGCCAATATGAAGCGCGCAGACGATCTTCCTCAAGTCACCGGCCACCGGTTGCTGCAGCGCCAGCAGTTTGACCGCGCTTTCTTCGGCGGCCCGCCATTTCGCGGCGATGTGCTCATGGTCGGCAATGACCTGCTCGGACAGCGTCAGGTCGGCCTCCAGCAGGGCGGACGTGGCGTGCTGCATGGCGTCCGCGGCCAGCCCGCACATGTCGCTCAATCGCGAGCTGAGTGCGGCCAGTTCCTCCTGGTATGCCGTGCGCATCGCTCAATGCCTCTCTACGCCGGACACAACGACCCGGCGTAGTGCAGAAATACCCGATTTCCGCGGCTTTAACCGGCGGAGCTGACCTGTTCGCTCGGCTCGCGCGGAACACGCCGCAGCGCTCCTGGGCGCGTCCGCCGGAACGACGGGATGCTCGGGCGGGATCGGTGCCGGGCCGCTTGTAGCCCCGCCCTGCCGCGGCCGCAGGTCCTCTTGGGCCTTGTTCGGCCACAGCGATGCCGCCCGTTCGGCCTGCGCGGTGATGCTCAGCGCCGGGTTGACCCCGAGGTTCGCCGAGATCGCGGCGCCGTCGACCACGAGAGCGTTGGGTAGCCGTAGACCCGGTGATAGGGGTCGATGACACCGTGCTCGGGGCTGTCCCCGATGGCGGCGCCACCGAGGAAGTGCGCTGTCAGCGGGATGTTGAACAGCTCGCCCCAGGTGCCACCCGCGACACCGTCGATCTTCTCCGCGAGGCGGCGGGTGACCTCGTTGCCGACCGGAATCCACGTCGGGTTGGGCTCACCGTGGCCCTGCTTGCTCACCATCCGGCGGAAGCCGAGCCTGGTGCGTTTGGTGTACGTCGTGATCGAGTTGTCCAGGTGCTGCATCACCAGCGCGATCACGGTGCGCTCGCTCCATTGGCGCGGGTTGAGCATCCGCAGCATCTTCTTCGGGTCCTCGCCTGCCTGATCCAGCAGCTGGCGCCACCGCGGCGTGTCCGTGCCGCCGGGGCCCGCGCCATCGGTCATCAGTGTCTGCAGCAGGCCCATCGCATTGGAGCCCTTGCCGTAGCGGACCGGCTCGACGTGGGTGTCGGAGGTGGGGTGGATCGACGACGTGATCGCCACACCGTGGGTGAGGTCCAGGTCGTCACGCACCTCGAGGCGTCCGGCACCGACGATGGACTCCGAGTTGGTGCGGGTGAGCACGCCGAGCTTGTCCGACAGCTTCGGCAGGAGGCCGGCGTCGCGCATCTTGAACAGCAGCTTCTGGGTGCCGAATGTGCCCGCGGCGAGGACGAGGTGGTTGGCGGTGAAGGTCCGGCGCTTGCGGCGCAGCAGGCCGGTGTGCGCGGTCTTGACCTCCCACACACCATCGGGCCGCTGCTTGAACCGCGTCACCGTCGTCATCGGATGAACCTGCGCCCCAGCGGATTCCGCGAGGCCAAGGTAGTTCTTGACGAGGGTGTTCTTGGCGCCGTAGCGACAGCCCGTCATGCATGAACCGCACTCGATACAGCCGGTACGGTTGGGGCCCGCGCCGCCGAAATACGGGTCGGCCACCGTCTTTCCCGGAGTCTTCGTGCCGTCCGGCCCGAAGAACACCCCGACCGGCGTCGGCACGAATGTGTCGCCGACGCCCATGTCGTCGGCGACCTCCTTCATCACCTTGTCGGCGTCGGTGAACGTCGGGTTCTGGACCACGCCGAGCATCCGCTGCGCCTGCTCGTAGTGCGGCATCAACTCGGCACGCCAGTCGGTGATGTGCTTCCACTGCGGGTCGTTGAAGAACGGATCCGGCGGGACATAGAGCGTGTTGGCGTAGTTCAACGATCCGCCGCCGACACCCGCACCGGCCAGGATCATGACGTTGCGCAGCAAGTGGATCCGCTGGATGCCGTACATGCCGAGCTTGGGCATCCAGAGGAACTTGCGCAGGTTCCACGACGTCTTGGCGAAATCCTCGTCGGCATAGCGGCGGCCCGCCTCCAGCACGCCGACGCGATAGCCCTTTTCGGTCAGTCGCAATGCGGAGACACTGCCCCCGAACCCCGAACCAATGATCAGAACGTCATAGTCAGGCTGCATCGACTCAGTATGAACTTACCGACTGGTAACCAGCTAGACAGGGCGGCCTAAGAAGCGCACAGGGCGACGCGCTGCCCGGCTAACTACCGACGTTGAGGCCGACCTTCTGGAACTCCTTCAGGTCGCAGTAGCCGGCCTTCGCCATCGACCGGCGTAGGCCGCCGACGAGGTTCAGCGAGCCGAACGGGTCGTCGGACGGGCCGTTGAGCACCTGCTCGAGCGGCGGCCGTTCCCCGATCGCGACTTGCAGCAGCGCCCCGCGGGGAAGCGACGGGTGAGCGGCCGCGGCAGGCCAGAACCAGCCGTCGCCGAGCGCCTCGGCAGCCAGCGACAACGGGGTGCCCAGCACGACGGCGTCGGCCCCGCAAGCGATGGCCTTGGCCAGGTCGCCGGAGGTATGGATGTCGCCGTCGGCCAGCACGTGTACGTAGCGCCCGCCGGTCTCGTCGAGGTACTCGCGCCGGGCCGCGGCGGCGTCGGCGATCGCGGTCGCCATCGGCACGCTGATGCCCAGCACCTCGTCGCTGGACGTCACGCCGCTGGTCGAGCCATAGCCGACGATCACGCCCGCCGCGCCAGTGCGCATGAGGTGCAGCGCGGTGCGGTGGTCGAGCACCCCGCCTGCGACCACCGGCACGTCCAGCTCCGAGATGAACGTCTTGAGGTTCAGCGGCTCGCCGTCGCTGGCGACGCGCTCGGCCGACACGATCGTGCCCTGAATGACGAGCAGGTCGATCCCGGCGGCCACCAGTGCCGGCGTCAACGCCTGCGCATTCTGCGGGCTCACCCGCACGGCGGTAGTCACGCCGGCCTCGCGGATACGCGCGATCGCGGCGCCCAGCAGTTCGGGATCCAGCGGAGCCGAATGCAGTTGCTGCAGAAGGCGAATCGCCGCCGACGGCTCGGGTTCCTTCTCCGCGGCCTCGATGACTTCGCGGATTCTCGCCTGCACGTCGGCGTGCCTGCCGATCAGTCCCTCCCCGTTGAGCACACCGAGGCCGCCGAGGCGGCCCAGCTCGATCGCGAACTCCGGTGAAGCCAGCGCGTCGGTGGGATGGCTGAGCACCGGGATCTCGAAGCGGTACGCGTCGAGCTGCCAGGCGGTCGACACATCCTTCGACGACCGGGTCCGCCGGGAGGGAACGATGTTGATGTCGTCGAGTTCATAAGTGCGACGGGCATTTCGGCCCATCCCAATTTCGACCATGTCGCGCATGCGGGCTCGCTAGCGGGTGTAGTAGTTGGGCGCTTCGACAGTCATCGCGATGTCGTGCGGGTGGCTCTCCTTCAGTCCCGCGGGAGTGATCCGCACGAACTGCGCCTGCTGCAACTGCTCGATCGTTGCGGCGCCGGTGTAGCCCATCGCGGCCTTCAGACCGCCGGTGAGTTGGTGAATCACCGTCGACAACGGGCCACGGAAGGGCACCCGGCCCTCGATTCCCTCCGGCACCAGCTTGTCCTCACTGAGCGCATCGTCTTGGAAGTAGCGGTCTTTCGAATACGACTTCACGTCGGCACGCCCCTGCATCGCGCCGAGCGAGCCCATGCCGCGGTAGCTCTTGAACTGCTTGCCGTTCACGAAGATCAATTCGCCGGGGGCCTCGGCGGTCCCGGCCAGCAGCGAGCCCAGCATCGTGGTGGATGCGCCTGCGGCCAACGCCTTGGCGATGTCCCCCGAGTACTGCAGGCCGCCGTCGGCTATCACCGGAATGCCAGAAGGTGCGCATGCCGCGACCGCTTCCAGGATCGCGGTGATCTGCGGCGCGCCGACGCCTGCGACCACGCGGGTGGTGCAGATGGATCCGGGCCCGACGCCCACCTTCACGGCGTCGGCGCCCGCCTCGACCAGTGCCGCCGCCGCAGCTCGGGTGGCTACGTTTCCACCGATCACGTCGACCCGTTGCCGCACTTCGCGTTTGAGCTTGTTGACCATGTCCAGCACCAGCCGGTTGTGCGCGTGCGCGGTGTCGACGATCAGCACGTCGGCGCCGGCGTCGGCCAACGTCATCGCGCGCGTCCATGCGTCGGGGCCGATGCCGACCGCCGCGCCGACGAGCAGCCTGCCGTCGCTGTCTTTGGTCGCATACGGGTGCTGCTCGGTCTTGACGAAGTCCTTGACGGTGATCAATCCGGTCAGCCGGCCGTGCCCGTCGACGATCGGTAGCTTCTCAATCTTGTGGCGGCGCAACAGGCCCAGCGCGGCATCGGCGGTGACACCCTCGCGCGCGGTGATCAGCGGCGCCTTGGTCATCACCTCGGAAACCGGCTTGCTCTGATCGACCTCGAACCGCATGTCGCGGTTGGTGATGATGCCGACCAGCGCGCCGGTGTCGTCGACGACGGGTAGACCCGAGATACGGAACCGCGCACACATCGCGTCGACCTCGGCCAGCGTGTTGTCCGGCGAGCAGGTGACCGGGTCGGTGACCATTCCCGCCTCGGATCGCTTGACCGTTTCGACCTGGCCGGCCTGTTCGGCGACCGGAAGGTTGCGGTGCAGCACGCCCATGCCGCCGGCACGGGCCATCGCGATTGCCATCCGCGACTCGGTGACGGTGTCCATGGCCGAGCTGACCAACGGCACCTTGAGCCGGATCCGCCGGGTGAGCTGACTGGAGGTATCGGCTGTGGCGGGCACCACATCCGAAGCGGCGGGCAACAGCAGAACGTCGTCGAAAGTCAGCCCGAGCATCGCGATCTTGGTGGGATCATCGCCGCCGGTGGGCACCGGTACGGCGAGGGGGATGTCGCTTTCAGCGATCGACATGGGTACGCCTCCCGGGACAAGCACGGCCGAAGATCTCTATATGAAGTCTATCGGCAACGGCCTCGACGACTCGGCCCCACGCGGGTCGGCCGACAGACCCCGGGCAGCTGGGCAACCGCTGGCGCGATACCTGTGGGGCTGCGTAGGGTGGAACTGTGCGTGACCACCTGCCGCCTGGTTTGCCGCCGGATCCGTTCGCCGATGACCCGTGCGACCCGTCCGGAGCGCTCGACGCTCTGGAACCCGGCCAACCGCTCGACGCGCAGGAGCGCACCGCGGTGGAGGCGGACCTCGCCGACCTCGCAGTCTACGAAGCGCTGTTGGCGCACAAGGGAATTCGCGGCCTCGTAGTGTGCTGTGACGAATGCCAGCAGGACCATTACCACGACTGGGACATGCTGCGTGCCAACCTGCTGCAGCTTCTGGTCGACGGCACCGTGCGTCCGCACGAGCCCGCCTACGACCCCGAGCCCGACGCATACGTGACCTGGGATTATTGCCGCGGCTACGCCGATGCGTCGCTCAACGAGGCGACGTCGGAATCCGACGGCTATCGCTAAGAGCTGACTTCGTCAGCCCCCGGGTTTAGCCGGTTTCTCCACGGGAAGCGGAAACAGCGGCGTCGTCGGGCCCTCCACCGGCGGCTCCTCCTGCTGAGGCGCTAGGCCGGGCACAGGTTTCGGCGCAGGCACGGGTACTGGCAAGGGCACAGGTACCGGCACGGGGGCCGGTTCGGGCGCCTGCTGGACCGGTGCGTCCGGCACAGGATTCGGTACAGGTACCGGGATCGGCGCTGGGATCGGCTTGGGCGCAGGCTTGGACCCCGGCGCTGGGTTCTGATCCCCGGGATCCGGGATCGGCGCGGGCTTTGGTCCGTCTGGCACCGGCACCGGCTTCGGCCCATCGGGCAACGGCAGCGGCACCGGCTTCGGTCCGCCGGGCACCGGCACTGGCTTCGGCCCATCCGGCAACGGCAGCGGCAGCGGGTTGGACCCGTCCGGCAACGGCAGCGGCCTCGGAAGCGGAATCGACGGCAACGAAAGGTCTGGCGGCACCCCTGGGCCGGGCAGCTGCGGCAGCGGGAACGGCAATGGCCCAGGCGACTCGGGCAGCGGTCCCGCAGGTCCCTGGCCGGGCAACTGCGGCACCGGGACATTGGGCGAAGCCGGTTCGGCGGGGACCGCAGGCACCGTGGCGTTGGGGTCGCGGTTTTCCACCTTGACCGACAGCTGGTTCAACTGTTGCTGCAGTTCCTGCTGCTTCTGCGGGTCCTCGACGGTCTGCACGGTCGAGGTGACGGTCTGGAGCTTGTCCTGAGCCTCGGTCCAGTTGCCCTGGTCGATCAGCTGCTGGACCTGTTGCATTTCGGTCTGGGCGGCCAGCGCGACCTGGTCGTCGCGGGTGACCTGCCGCTCACCGAACAAGGAAACGCGCAGGCCGTACAGGGCATCGCCGGGGCCGGCGCCGTACACGACGGCACCGAAACCGCCGAGGCACAACAGCGAAGCGGCGACCGAACCGAGCACGGCCATCGACGTCCGAGTCCGCCGTCGCGCCCCGAGCGCGCGGTGCAGAACGATCTCCGCGTCGTGCGGATGCGCCACGTGCGCGATGGGCGGCCTGCGGACATCGTCGCGCCAGCCGGCCATCAGATTGGCCAGCTCGGCGTCGGCCGGATCCGTGGCGTAAACCGGCTGCTCGGCGGCGAGCGCGTCGAGGTAACGGTCGGTACGCCCGATCGCGTTCAGCGACGGGTCGCCCCCGTTCGCGCCCCAGCGACTGAAATCAGGCATGGTCGTGCCCCGTCGCGATGATCTCCGCCTTCAGCCGGGCCAACGCCCGGTGCTGGGCCACGCGGACCGCGCCCGGCGTGCTCCCGACCGCCTCGGCGGTCTCCTCGGCGCTCATGCCGACGACCACCCGCAGGATCAGGATTTCCCGCTGCTTGTCCGGCAGGACAGCCAGCAGCCGGTTCATCCGCTCCGCGGATTCACCCTGAAGGGCCATCTGCTCGGGACCGGCCTCCGCGGAGAAGCGCTCCGGCACGACATCTGTCGGCTCAGAGCGGTTCCGGGCGGCCGCGCGATGCGCGTCGGCAACCTTGTGGGCGGCGATGCCGTATACAAAGGCCAGGAACGGTCGTCCCTGATCCTTGTAGCGCGGCAGCGCCGTGATGGCGGCCAAGCACACCTCCTGGGCAACATCGTCAGCTGAGAGACCACTCCGCTCGGCCGTCCCGACCCTGGCTCGGCAGTAACGGACAACGATCGGGCGTATGGTCTCCAGCACCTCCCGGAGCGCATCCCGGTTGCCCGCCACGGCTTCAGCAACGACAGCATCGAGACGTTCTCCCGAAATTGTCATCGGTGAAGTACTCTCCGGCGTTACTAATGGGACAGATGGCGTTTGTGTATCTGAGCTAAACAATAACGATCGGGTGGCTACGGCCTAGCTTCGCGATCAAACAACACGCCACCCCGGCGCCGTACCGTATCAGCGCTCTCGTCACGAATCGCAACGATTTGATCAGCGGAATGCGTCCCGCTGCCGATATCCGTGATGAGACAGGCCAACGCCCAGCTCAGCGGGATGATTCCGAGCCGCTGCGTGGTCTCGAGCGCGGCGTCGGCGACCGCGCGCGACCGGTCGGTGTGGCCGGCGCTGCAGAGCGCCGCGGCCAGTACCACCTCGGACTTGACCCGGTGGCGGGCCGAGTCGATAGCCGCGGCGAGCTCGACCGCATGCTCGGCGTGACCGATCGCCGCCGCGCCGTCTCCCGTCGCCATCGCCAGTTCGGCCGACACCCACGCCAGTCGCACGGCCAGCCGCCTCGGCCCGCCGCCGAGCAAACCCCGTGCCCGCCGAAGCGCCTCCGCGGAGGCAGCGAATCTGCCTACCCCGAGCGCATCGGCGGCCAGGCCGATCAACGCGTCGGTTCGCCCTTCCTGATCGGCGTCGGCCGCCGCGAGGGCCCGGCCGTCCCAGCCGCGGGCCCTGTCGTGCCAACCGAGCTGACGAAGGAACGACGCCTGCGTGCTGTGCGCCAAAGACGCGAGCCGCCCGATGCGGCAGATGCGCCGCAGACGGTCGAGATCGGCGTAGGCGCTCGCGTAGCGGCCCTGCCCGCCCGCGACGACCGCGCGCAGCCACAGCTCGTCGGGCGAGCCGGCGGCCGGCAGGGGCCAGCGCCCGGGGTCCTCGCCGAAGGCGGCGTCGGTCATGGACATCAGCCGCCGACGCTATCAACCGCCGTGACCGCGGTATCCGTAATAGCGGTACCGGCGGGCACGGGTAATTGTTTGATACGGAATCACTTTCGTTAACAGTTTGTGCGCCGCGTGTTACAGCGATGTCAACTACCTCCTGAGTTGCGCAAAAAATCGCCGCAACACCGCTCCGAGCGAACTGCGGAAACGCGAGTCATCGTGTGATAGCGGGCGATTGGCTATCACCTGATCGATGTGTGCGGGTCGCAACGATGAACGTGATGTAAATTCTGGGCCTGCGGATATGTCCTTGAGCACATGTGCGGGCTATTGACTGATTTTGCTAAGTGCCCCTAGCTTGTGTGCACGAGTAGTCATCGGCGACTTGTGCTCAACTCGGTTCCACGACTCACGTACCCATCGGTCCCCAAATCGGTGCGTAGAGAGGGGTTTTCCAATGCCACAGCCGCAACAACTACCGGGACCCAATGCAGACATTTGGGATTGGCAAATGCACGGACTTTGCCGTGGCGTCGATTCGTCGGTGTTCTTCCACCCCGACGGCGAGCGGGGCCGGGCCCGTGCACAGCGCGAAATGCGCGCCAAGGAGATGTGCAGGAGCTGCCCCGTGATCGCTCAGTGTCGCTCCCACGCGCTTGCCGTCGGGGAGCCCTACGGCATCTGGGGCGGCCTGTCGGAAGCGGAGCGCGAAATGCTTCTGAAGCGAGGAATCCGGCGCGCGTCGTAATTCACGCATGGAGATAGGTCCCGCCCGGGCGACCGGGACGGGGCCTTCTTCATCTACTCCGGAGCTACCTCGGCGGGTCGCGTCGGGGAAACGCGGCGACGAACCTGAAGCCGACGCCGCCGAACCTTGAATGAACTCCACTCGCCCAATGTGACGCCCGCCGCAAGCGCGGTTCCGATCGCGAGGGCGCCCAATACCGACCCGAACCCGACGGCGTGCTGGTCGTTGAGAATCGCGTAGATGCCGTGCAGCAATGCCAGCCCCGGCAGCAGGGGCACGATGCCCGCGATCGACACAACGAGCGGCGGCGCGAGGTTGCGGCGTTCCATCAGCCGGCCGACCAAGCCGATCGGCACGGCCGCGACGAACGACGCCACCACAGCACCCAGACCCGCGCCCTGGGCGAGAAGAAACGCGATGGTGCCTGCGGCGCCGCCGAATGCCGCAGCCACCGCTGCGGTGCGTTCGGCGTAGCAGGCCAGGGCGTACGCCGCGGCGCTCGCGGCGCCGAATGCGACTCGTGCAGGCAGCTCTGCCAGGGCGGGCGGTGCATCCGCGCTGATGGCGACGAACGGCGCGCCGAAGCGGTTGGCGAGGTGCAGTACCAATGCCACACCCGCGATCGTCGCGGCAGTCATCATGACCAGCTCGAAGAAGCGGGCCGCAGCAGTCACCGGGGCACCGGTGATGACGTCGCCGACCGAGCCGACCAGCGACAGGCCGGCGAGAAGGACGACCAGGCCGGCCGCGATGGCCACCGTCGGATCGAATTGCAGCCCCAGCTTGGGGCTCAGCACGTAGAGCAGGAGCGGGGGTGCGGTCGCGATCGCACCGCCAACGGCGTACTGGAAGAAGAACGGCAGTCCATGCCTGTTCAGTCGCCGGTTGACGCGATCGATCGTCATCGCACTCAAAGCGCTGACCAGGCAGACCAGTAGGCCTGCACCCAGGGTTCCGGCCGTTGCGAACGCCAGCGCGCCCCAGGCGAGGGTGGCGATCCATCGCTTGTACGGGTGCGGCGCGGTGATGATGGCGTCGAGAGCGTCGCGAGCCTTCGACGAAGAGATTTCGTGCGCGCGGATACGAGCGATCAAGCGGTCGACGGCAGCCAAGCGGCTGAAGTCCATCGACCGGGACTGCACGATGTGCAGCGTGCTGGCCGGCGGCGACGTCGGCCCACGGTACGCGGCGACGTGGATCGTCGTGTTGATGACGTCGACCTCACAGCGCTCGATGCCATAGGCGGCGGTGATGGCCGTCACCTGATCCATCGTGGCGGTCGCAGGCATTCCGGACGCCATCAAGATGGCGCCGACGGTCCCGGCGAGATCGAGCACCTCACCCACCCGCGCGTCGTAGGAGTCGTCGCGCTCCCTGCGCTGCGATTCCGTGATCCGCGGCAGGCTGTCGGTCGGCGGATCTGTTTCCCGAACGATTCGGCTCAAGATCTCGCGTTGACGTGTTCCCCACGGCTGGCCCGCGCGATTACGGGTCAACTGCACAGCACTTCCCTTCTCACATCGACGACTGCGGGCTTGCAACGCGCAAGCGCCGACGGTCGTTCCCTATGTCGGCCCAAAGCTTTTGGTGTTTTCGCTCACATCGTCAGAGCAGGGCTCGATTTGCCGGCCGCGTGGACGTGGAGCTACGGAGCCAATTGTACTGTGATGGTCAAATCCGCTGCGCACGAATCATCTTGGCTCGACGCCGACGTCACAACACAGAGCGATGAAGTCGGATGCCAACACCAGGTAGACACATTCGTTCCTGTGCCGATCCGATGACACGTATATGCCGTCGAAGAGGTCTGCGGTCTCCCCACAGCAGAACGAGAAGATAGAGCTGTTGATGATCTCATGGCACAGTTCGGGAACGGTAAGCGTCCTTCGCCGACCGTTTTCGAAGTCGTAGAGATCCGAGATGTCGTCGGAAACGGGCGGATCGGGTGGTTTTCCGCACGGCTCGAAGCGCCTAACCGGAAACTGACGGTGTCTGTACTTGTCCGACACCTCGCGCGACTCGATCAGCTTGCGCATCGCGTAGGCGCTCACCATGAAGTCCCGTTCGATCAGGTATCCGGTTCGGTAGGTCCACCGCGCCTGCTTTGTCTTCGCTTCCAATCGGTCAGCGGCCTTGACGAGCTCGTCTTTCCACGGGAATGCGTCGTCGATCACCCAGCGACAATAGGTGGAATCACGCGAAAGATTGAAGGCCCGACCTGACACGTCGCATTGCGAGAGGCTAAGGCGATGCAGTTCTATCTCAACGGCTACAAGACTGGTGACCCGCTCATCGAGGACCCGCATCCGTCTGTCGCGACGCGAACGGAAGGCCTCCCCGAGGATGCGGACGTCGTGATCATCGGCTGCGGTGCGGCCGGTCTCGTCCTGGCTGCGCAAATGGCGAACTTTCCCGACCTCAGAACAGTGGTCGTCGACCGCAAGGACGGTCCACTCGAGGTTGGCCAGGCCGACGGGGTCGCGTGCCGCACCGTCGAGATGTTCGAGGCGTTTGGGCTAGCTAGTCGTCTGATCGAGGAGGGCTACTGGGTCAACGAAGTTGCCTTCTGGCGACCGGACTCGCAAGACCGGGCCAAGATCACGCGAACCGCGCGCATCCAGGACACGGAAGAAGGTCTGTCGGAGATGCCGCACGTGATCGTCAACCAAGCCAGGATGCTCGCCTACCTTCTTGATCACATGGAGCGTTCTGCCAGCAAGTTGAAGCCGCTTTATGGACTGCACGCCAACGACATTCAGGTCGACACCAGCGGGTCGTCGGAGTACCCGGTGACGGTCACCGTGCGGCACGTGAAGGAATTCGAGGAGACCGGACAGACTTCGACGATCCGGGCCAAGTACGTCGTGGGCTGCGACGGTTCACGCAGCAGCACCCGGACCGCGATCGGTCGCGAACTGCTCGGCGACGCGATGAACCAGTCGTGGGGTGTCCTGGATGCATTGGTGCTCACCGACTTTCCCGACATCCGGCTCAAGTGCGCCATCCGCTCGGCAGACCAGGGCAGCATTCTCATCATCCCGCGTGAGGGCGGATACCTGGTTCGCTTATACGTCGAGCTGGACAACGTTCGCGACCGGGAGATGCTCGAGAACCGCAGCGTCACCCCGGAGAAGCTGGCCACGGTGGCGAACCGGATCCTGCACCCGTACAGCATTGAGGTCAAACATGTTGGGTGGTCGGCGGTGTACGAGATCGGCCAGCGTCTGTGCGGCAAGTTCGACGACGTACCGGAGGAGGAGATGGCCGACCGCCTTCCGCGGGTGTTCATCGCCGGCGACGCCTGCCACACGCACAGCGCCAAGGCCGGTCAGGGCATGAACGTGTCCATGAGCGACACGTGGAACCTGGGGTGGAAGCTGGGTGCGGTCCTACGCGGGGTCGCCAAGCCGGCGCTCCTGCACACGTACTCCGCGGAACGCCAGAAGATCGCAAAGCAACTCATCGATTTCGACCGCGAGTTCGCCAAGATGTTCAGCGCCCATCCGACGGAGTCTGCGGATGCCGGTGCAGACGGCGTCGACCCGGAGGAGTTCCAGCAGTACTTCGTCGCACAGGGCCGCTTCACGGCGGGAGTCGCGACCAAGTACGAGCCGTCGATGATCACGGCCGAAGCGATACACCAACGCCTCGCTGAGGGCTTTGCCGTCGGAATGCGCTTTCACTCCGCCCCGGTGGTCCGATTGGCCGACGCCAAACCGGTCCAGCTCGGCCACGCCGCGCGCGCCGACGGGGCTTGGCGCATCTATATTTTCGCCGACGGAAATGACCCGACGGGCGAGGAATCCCGCTTCCGGGCACTGTGCGAGTTCTTGGAGTCGGACGCGTCTCCGGTCAAGCGCTTCACGCCGGCCGGTGCAGACCCCGACTCCGTGATCGACGTCCGTGCCGTCTTCCAACAGCCGCATCATGAACTGGCCGTCGACACAATGCCATCGGTGATGCTGCCGAGGAAGGGCAAGTTCGGACTCATCGACTACGAGAAGATGTTCTGCCCCGACCCGAAAGCAGGGGACATTTTCGACCTGCGAGGCGTGATCCGCGAGGAGGGCTGCATGGTCGTGGTCCGCCCGGACCAGTACGTCGCACACGTGCTGCCGTTGGATGACTACGACGGACTGCTCGACTTCTTCGCCGGGATCCTGGTCGACCCCGACGAGCCGGAGTCGAGCCGTTCAAACGGGCAGATCGAGCGTCCGGTTCATCCCAACTCGTAATTCTCACGCGAGACGCGGAAGAAGTGCCCGGTGGCGGTATCGGTGCAAGTCATGCCGGACAGCTCGCTGTCGCAAGTGATCGCAACCGCGTGAGTGGGTCTGGCCGTAGTCGAGCGTCTCCAGGTCTGGCGCATTGAACTTGCTGGCCCCCTCGTAGCAACCGAGCTTCGCTGGTTTGGCCTGACTCACGTAGAACTCCAGCCCTCCGAAGCTGAAATCGCACGCTCTGCCGTAGGGGCCGTGTGTGGATGCCGGTGTCACCCAGGTGTGTTCCCGGATTTCGCAATTCGCGCCCGAGTTGTCGGAGTACATGTCGCAGACGATGTTTCCCGACGGAGTCACAAATTCGTAGTCGGCAGGGACGTCGCCACCTCCGCCGCAGGCGTTCGCGACGGCCGCAAGGGGCAGCGATGCGGCGGTCGTAATCAAGAGCGCCGCGGTCATTTTGATCTTCATGGGTTGGTCCTCTCCTTGGCTGGTCGGGCCGTGATGGCCTGTCATCCAAAGAGTGGAGTGGACGCCTTGGCGGATTCTTGGCGAGAATTCGCAGCGGACGCGGGCACCAAACGCGAAGCACCCCCGGCCCTGTCGGACCGGGGGTGCTTCTCTGTCATGACTTAGTGCGAGTGGCCGTGGTGATGGCCGTGGCCGTGGCCGTCGTCCTCCGACTCGGCGGGCTTCTCGACGACCGCCGTCTCGGTGGTGAGGATCATCCGGGCCACCGACGCGGCGTTGAGCACCGCTGAGCGGGTGACCTTGACCGGGTCGACCACACCGTCGGCGACCAGGTCGCCGTAGGTCAGCGTCGCTGCGTTGAAGCCCTGCCCGGGCGGCAGCTCGAGGACCTTGTTGACCACGACCGACCCGTCGAGGCCGGCGTTGGTCGCGATCCAGTACAGCGGCGAGGACAGGGCCTGCGAGAACACCTCGACACCGAGTGCCTCGTCGCCCGACAGGGTTTCCTTGAGCTTCGCCAGGGCGGACCGGGCCTGCACCAGGGCGGCGCCGCCGCCGGTGATGATGCCCTCCTCGACCGCGGCCTTCGCGGCTGAGACGGCGTCCTCGACGGCTTCCTTGCGCTTCTTGAGGTCCGTCTCGGTGGCCGCGCCGACCTTGATGACCGCGACCCCGCCGGACAGCTTCGCCAGTCGCTCCTCGAGCTTCTCGCGATCCCAGTCGGAGTCGGTGGCCTCGATCTCGGCGCGCAGCTGTGCCTTGCGCGCATCGATGGCGTCTTCAGTGCCGCCACCGTCGACGAGCACAGTGCTGTCCTTGGTGACGACGACGCGGCGAGCGGTGCCCAGCACGTCGAGTCCGACCTCACGGAGCACCAGACCGACGTCGGGGTTGACCACCTGACCACCGGTGACGACGGCGAGGTCGTCGAGGAACGCCTTGCGACGGTCCCCGAAGAACGGCGCCTTGACCGCTACGGCCTTCAGCGTCTTGCGAATCGCATTGACAACCAACGTCGAAAGCGCCTCGCCCTCAACGTCTTCGGCGATGATCAGCAGCGGCTTGCCGGCCTCGGCGACCTTCTCAAGCAACGGCAGCACGTCGGGCAGCGAGCTGATCTTCTCGCGGTGCAGGAGCACCAGCGCGTCCTCGAGCACCGCTTCTTGGGAATCGAAGTCGGTGATGAAATACGCGGAGATGAAGCCCTTGTCGAAGCCGACGCCGTCGGTGACCTCCAGTTCGGTGTCCAGCGTCGAGGACTCCTCGACGGTGACGACGCCGTCATGACCAACCTTGGTCATCGCCTCGCCGACCAGCTCGCCGACCTCCTCGTCGCGCGAGGACACCGTGGCGACCTGTGCGATCGACTTCTTGTCGGTCACCGGGGTGGCCGAAGCCAGCAGGGCCTCGGAGACCGCATCGGCGGCCTTGCCGATGCCCGAGCCCAGTGCGATCGGGTTGGCGCCCGCTGCCACGTTGCGCAGGCCGGCCTTGATCAAGGCCTGCGCCAGCACGGTCGCGGTCGTGGTGCCGTCACCGGCCACGTCGTTGGTCTTGGTGGCCACCGACTTCACCAGCTGGGCGCCCAAGTTCTCGAACGGGTCCTCCAGCTCGATCTCGCGGGCGATGGTGACGCCGTCGTTGGTGACCGTCGGGCCGCCGAACGCCTTGGCCAGCACCACATGCCGACCGCGCGGGCCGAGCGTAATGCGCACCGCGTCGGCGAGCTTGTCGACGCCGACTTCCATTGCGCGGCGCGCGGTTTCGTCAAAATGAATCAGTTTTGCCATAAGCGTTTCCGTCCTTGCTAAGCATGACGCCCCGGAAATCCGCCCGCTAACACGCGGGGATCGCCGGGGCGGTCAAGCTCGTCGTTTACTTGTTGACGATTGCCAGCACGTCGCGCGCGGACAGGATCAGGTACTCCTCGTTGTTGTACTTGATCTCGGTGCCGCCGTACTTGCTGTAGATGACGGTGTCACCCTCGGACACATCCAGCGGAATCCGCTTCTCGCCGTCCTCGTCCCACCGGCCGGGGCCGACTGCGACGACGGTGCCTTCTTGCGGCTTCTCCTTGGCGGTGTCGGGGATGACCAGACCGGATGCGGTCGTGGTCTCGGCCTCGTTGGCCTGTACGAGGATCTTGTCCTCGAGTGGCTTAATGTTCACGCTCGCCACGATGGAGCCCTCCACTAGTTCGGGTGTTGATCCGGGGGACATCCCCGAACCCACTGACTTGACAGCATTAACAGGTGTTCGGCATGCGTCCGTGCCCTCGCGCCGTCGTCGCGGGTGCCGGGAGAGGGCGTGGCCGCCTGCCACCTAGCACTCTATACATGAGAGTGCTAGCACTCAAGGTCGGCCCATGCCTATCGCCCGTGGCGAACGCGCATATCGCCGAAGTACTCGATGACCAGCGGATTGAACAGGTCGGCGCGCTCCCACTGCAGAAAGTGGCCCGCACCGGGGAGCACGACGGGTCCCGCGCGGTTGGTGAAGGCCACCTCGCAGGTGTGCAGGAAGTCGGGGCCGACGACTTGGTCGTCCATGCCGAACAGGACCAGCGTCGGGACTTCGACCTTGCGGTCGAGGATCGGCGGCTCGCTCATCGGCCTGCCGTGCATCAGCTGGTAGCACGCCCAGCCGGCGCGCAGCCGCTCCTCCGTGGCGAACGGTTCGGTCATGAAGTCGACGTCGGACGCGGTGAACGTGCCGGGCGACGCCCACAACCGGTGTCCGTAGAAATCGGAGATGTAGCGGCGCCGCTTGGCCGGCGTATCAAGGTCTGCCGCCAGCTCGTCGGGCGTCACGCCCTGCCGGTAGCGATAGTCGGCCGTCGGCCCGTCGCCGATCGCCCGGATCGACGACACGTCGATGCCCGCCGCCGCGAACTCCTTGAACAGGAACGGCGGCACCGAGTCGAAGAACACCAGCTTGTCCACGAACCCCGGATAGCGGTGCAGGAGGTCGCAGGCAATGGCACCGCCGAGGTCCCCACCGACGACGCCGCAGCTGTCGTGACCAAGCACGTCGTGCACGAGCAGGTAGACGTCGCGGCTCCACGCCGCGAGGTCGTAGACGTCCTCGGCCGACATATCCGAGTCGCCGTACCCGCGCAGGTCAGGCGCGATCACCTCATAGCCGGCGTCGGCCAGCGCGCCGATATTGCGCCACCAGATGCGTTTGGTCTCGGGATACCCGTGCAGCAGCAGCAGCGGATAGCCGCCGATCCCCTCATGGACGAACGCGAGCGACAGCCCGTCACGGCCCTTGGTCGGTGGCACTTCCCGGCGGTGGATCGTGAACGCATCCGCCGCAGGTGCGGCAGGTTGTGCGGGTCGGAGGCGTAGGTCGTAGTGCACAGCAGGAAGTCTGCCGCAGCTACTTCTCGTACGTCGACGGATCGACCATCAGGTGGGCAGACACGTCGCCGATCATCTGGATTTCGACCTTGCGCTCGGTGAAGAACCAACCGCCGTCGTCGTGGCCGAACGTGTCGTAATAGCGACCGACGACGATGGGTTGAATCGGCACCGTCTCGGTGTCCTGCAGGACGCAGAAGGTGGACCGCGTCGCGGCGGTTCCGTCGCCGTTGAGCTCGACGATGGGATTGAGCACCAAATGCCTTGTGCGCGGGGTGTTGCCATGGCCGGGGTATCGGCGGGTGGTCGTCGCGAACAGTTTCGCGATTTTCTCGGCGCCCGACACCGACCCTGACGCCGGACCGCCGAATGTCGACCGGGACAGCAGTTGCCCGACCCCCTCGAAGTCACCGGCGTCGATGAGTTCGGCGTATCGGTACAGCAGCTCGGTGATTTCGATCTTGTGCTCGGCACTCACGTCACTTGTCCTTTCACCACCGGCAGGCCTGGGTCGCTGGCGACGTCCAGCGGTGACGGCGTCGCACCGGCGGCCACGAGGTGCGCGGCGAACGACGCGATCATCGCCCCGTTGTCGGTGCACAGCCGCGGTCGCGGGATCCGCAACGTCAACCCATTTGCCGCACAGCGCTCTTCAGCCAGCTCACGCAGCCGCGAGTTGGCGGCGACCCCACCGGCGATCAGAAGCGTCGACACCCCGAGCTCCGTGGCGGCGCGCACGGCCTTCATGGTCAGCACGTCGGCCACCGCCTCCTGGAATCCCGCGGCCACATCGGCCTGGGGTGCGGTGGGGTGCCGCTCCACGTAGCGCGCGACGGCGGTCTTGAGCCCGGAGAAGCTGAACGCATGCGGGTCGTCGCGCGGCCCTGTCATGCCGCGGGGGAACACGATCGCGTCCGGGTCGCCGTCGCGAGCCAGGTCGTCGAGCACCTTCCCGCCGGGATAGCCGAGCCCGAGCAGCCTCGCGACCTTGTCGTACGCCTCGCCCGCGGCGTCGTCGACGGTGCTGCCGAGCTCGGCCATCGGTTCGGCCAGCGACCGCACGTGCAGCAGGCTGGTGTGGCCGCCGGAGACCAACAGGCCGACGCACTCCGGCAGCGGGCCGTGGTCGTACACGTCGGCGGCGAGATGCCCACCCAGGTGGTTGACGGCATAGAACGGCACCTGCCAGGCGACCGCGTAAGCCTTGGCCGCGGCCACCCCCACCAACAGGGCGCCCGCCAGTCCGGGTCCGATGGTGGCCGCGACGACGTCCGGCTTGGCGATGCCCGCCGCATCCAGCGCACGGCGCATGGTGGGGCCCAACGCCTCCAGATGCGCCCGCGACGCGATCTCGGGCACCACGCCGCCGAACCGGGCATGTTCGTCGACACTGGATGCCACCTCGTCGGCGAGCAGGGTCACCGTGCCGTCGGCGGCCAGCTCGAGCGATGCCGATTCCCGTTTCATCGCAGGAACTTTCGATTGCCAGGATCGTCCTGGGGCACTGGCAGCTCGAGAGCGACCCGGGGATGGGTGTCGTCATGTCGGGTCACGCCTCATCGTGTAGGCATCCGCACCGCTGACACGGTAGTAGCGCTTGCGCACGGCGACGTTGACGAAGCCGGCGCTCTTGTATAGCCCGATCGCGGCTGCGTTGTCGGTGCGCACCTCGAGGAAGACCGCACCGCCGCCCGCGAACTCCAGCAGCCGCATCAGCAGCCCTCGACCGATACCACGGCCCTGATATGCGGGGTCGACACCGATGGTGTGGATCTCGAATTCGTATGGCGGCGTTCGCCCGAGCCGCGAGATCCCCGCATAACCGACGAGCGTGTCCTCCTCGCGCGCGGCGATATAGCTGATGTGCTCGGCGGCGAGTTCACGCTGAAACGCCGCAGCGGGCCACGGGTTGTCGCCGTCGAACAGCAGCGCCTCCAGCTCCGCGCAGCGCGGGGCGTCGCTTTCCGTCAATTCGCTGTATGAGACCGTCACGGCGCCACCACCTCACGAGGCTTGGCGTCGGGTCGGCGCAGATACAGCGGCACCAGCGGCTGCGGCGGCACCGCCCAGTCGACGACCCGCACCAGACCCGACGCCGTCGGGTAGATCGCCGGCTGTCGCGGCAGGCCGAACAACGCGGCGTGCTCAGGCGAACCCGCAACGGCGCCAACGCCAGCCGGCACGTCTGCGGGCGCGTTCACCGCGGGCCCGTCGACCCGTAGCCCGTCGCGGTAGCGCGCCCAGTACACCTCTCGGCGACGCGCGTCGGTGACGACCAGCACCTCCCCCGCCGTGTCGATGCCGATCGCGTCCAGGCTGCAGACACCGTGCACGGCAATACCGAGCGCCTGTCCGTACGCTGCGGCAGTGGCCATGCCGACCCGCAGACCGGTGAAAGGTCCAGGGCCGCAACCCACTACGACGGTGGTCAGGTCGTTCACCGTGATCCCCGCGTCGGCGAGCGCGGCCAGCACGTTGGGGGTGAGCTGCTCTGCGTGCGCGCGGGCATCGACGGTCACGCGTTCGGCGAGCACGTCGATGCGGTCGCCGTCGCGCCGTACGATTCCGGCCGTCACGGCGGGTGTCGCGGTGTCGATGGCCAGCACGATGTTCGTCATGACCGACTCCACCGCCAAATCGCCGTCCGCACTTCGGTTTCCGCCCCGCGTTCGAGCCTGATGTCGAGGTGCCGGTCGGAGAGCCGCTCGACGATTCCTTCGCCCCATTCGACGACGACGACGGCGTCGTCCAGGTCGGTGTCGAGGTCGAGCGAGTCGAGTTCGCCGAGCAGGTCGATGCCGGTGTGGTCGAGCAGGCGGTACATGTCGACGTGCACCATCGCAGGCGAGCCGGACCGCCGCGCGCGATGTAGCCGGGCCAGAACGAAAGTCGGCGACGTCACTGGGCCGTCAACATCCATCGCCTCGGCGATTCCCTTGGCCAACACCGTCTTTCCCGCGCCCAACGGACCCGACAACACGACCACGTCACCAGCCCGGAGCTGGCCGGCAAGCCTGGCGCCGAGCGCCTTGGTGTCCTCGGCGGTGGGCAGCTCCGCGGTACCTGCCGACTGCTCAGCCATGGGGCCTGGTCCGATCGCGGAGCCGTCGCGTCATCGCGACCAGCTTGGAGGGAGTGGCGCGCTCCACCAGCCTGACCAACGCGTCGTCGATGGCCTCGGGTTGTTCCAGCTGAACCAGATGTCCTGCGCCGCCGACGACCACGAGCTCGGACTTCGGCAGGGCGGCCGCCATGGCTTCAGAACGGTCCACCGGTGTCAGCAGGTCGCGTTCGCCGCACGCGATCAGTGTCGGGATCTTGGCTAGCGTGCGGAGGCCCGCGGTCTCGTCGTGCACTTCCAGCGCGTGCAGGAATTCCACCAGGGTGGCGATCGGCGTGCCGTGCATCATCTTCTCGGAGAAGGCCACCACGCTCGGGCTGATCTCCTTGTCGCCGTAGGACGCCGCCCGCAGCACGGGGGCGATCACCGACTTGGCCGCACCGCGGGTGCGATGCACGGTTTTCGGCGCGTAACGCACCGCGAACCGCGCGGCCTCCAGCGCAGGATTCTTCAGGATCTCGCCGAGCGGCGACCGCGCAACACCTTCGGCGGCAGTGGAAATCAGCGCCGCGCCCACGATGCGGGTGGGATAGCGCCGCGGGAACTGCCGGGCATGCGACAGCACGGTCATGCCGCCCATCGAGTGCCCGACCAGCACTACCGGACCCTTGGGCGCCGTCACGGCCAGCACGGTTTCGAGGTCCTTGCCGAGCTGTTCGACGGTATAGGTCTGCGGCGACGCCTCCGCAGACTGACCGTGGCCGCGCTGGTCGTAGAACACCATCCGCACCTGCGGACCCCACTGCTGCTCCAGTCGCGCCCGCTGAAAGTAGAACGCCCCCATGCGCAGGCAGAATCCGTGAGCGAACACGACCGTCAGCGGTGCGTGCTCGGGACCGACCTCACGCACCGCGAGATCCACGCCGTCCGGAGTGGTCACCACTGAGCTGCGGTCGGCATCGAGCAGCTCGAAATCCTCACCCTCGTAGAGGTCCTCGCTCGTCGTGCGCCGTGTCATCGACCGCGCGACGCTCACCCCGGCGAGGGTGCCTACGGCAGCCAGCCCCGCGGCACCCGCCAACCAGCCGGCATTCGACTTGCGCCGCAGCCGTTTCGGGTCGTTATCGCTCAACGGCGCTGCCTGTCGTCGGGGCGCCGCGGTACGTCCTGACGACCCGGCCCCGCGGACTCGTGACGACCTCGTAGTGGATCGTGTCCAGTGTGTCGGCCCAGTCCTGCGCGGTGGGTTCACCGTCGGTGCCCGGCCCGAACAGGATCGCCTCGTCGCCGTCGCTGACATCGCCTGCATCGGAACCGAGGTCGACGACGAACTGGTCCATGCAGATGCGGCCGACGTTGGGCCGCAGCCGGCCGTTGATCAGCACGCTCATCCGGCCGCTCAAGGAGCGGAACACACCGTCGGCGTATCCGATCGGCAGCAGTGCCAGCGTGGTGTCGCGGTCGGCGATCCAGGTGTGCCCGTAAGACACACCTTCGCCGGCGCGGACCGACCGGACCAGTGCCACCGGGCATTTCAATGTCATCGCGGGCTGCAGCCCCATGTCGCCGCGTTGCGGGACCGGGTTGAGGCCGTAGACCGCAATGCCGGTGCGGACCATGTCGTAGGCCAGGTCGGGCCGGGTCAGAGCCGCGGGCGAGTTCGACAGGTGCGCGATCTCGAAGTGCACACCTTGGTCGGCGGCCTGCGTACGCATGTCGCTGAGTCGCTGCGACTGCAGGTCGTTGACGGGGTTGTCGGGGTCGTCGCCGTAGGCCAGGTGCGACATGATCCCGCGCAACCGGATCGCCTCGTCGGCGACCGCCCGGCGCAACGCCGTCAGCATCGACGGGTACTCGGCGGCGCTGACGCCGTTGCGGTTCAGCCCGGTGTCCACCTTGACGGTGACGTTGGCGGTGCGACCGGTGAGCTTGGCCGCGCCCAGCAGGTCGTGCAGCTGTCGCGCCGAGGACAGCGCCAGCGCAACGTCGGATTGAAGGGCCGGGGCGAAGTCGGTGCCCGGCGGGTGCAGCCACGACAGCACCGGCGCGGTGATGCCGTCGCGGCGCAGCGCCAGCGCCTCCTCGACGGTGGCCACGCCGATCTCCGCGGCGCCCGCCGCCAACGCCGCGCGGGCGACGTGGCCGGCACCGTGGCCGTAGCCGTCGGCCTTGACGACGGCCATCACCTGCGACGAGCCGGCGTGCTCGCGCAATACCTGCACGTTGTGCCGGATCGCGGCGAGGTCCACCACCGCCTCGGCGTTCGCGCCGGGCGTCAAGGAGGTCGTCATTTCGGTCGTCGGCATGGTCATGTCACCACCGACGATTGTCCCAGACCCTCGAAGTGGCCCGGTGTCAGTGCGCGAACGGCTGCAGCTCGTCGAAATGCCCGCCCGGCCTGAGCTCGTCCAGGTGTTTCAGTGCAGTGATGGTGTCGTCACGCAGCGCCCGCGCCAGGTCCATCGAAAAGCCCTCGCGGACGACGATCCGCAGCACGGCGATGTCGGTGGCGTTCTCCGGCATCGTGTAGGCCGGTACCTGCCAGCCGTAGGACCGCAGGGCATGCGAGACGTCGAACTCGGTGTAGCCCCGATCGCCCTTCAGCCGGTAGCTGACCACCGGGATCGCCGAGCCGTCGGAGATGATCTCGAAGTGCTCGCTGTCGCGGAGTTGATCCCCCAGCCACCGCGCCGTCTGCGACAGGCACGTCATGACCTGGGTGTAGCCGCTGCGGCCTAACCGCAGGAAGTTGTAGTACTGACCGATCACCTGGTTGCCGCCCTTGGAGAAGTTCAGCGTGAACGTCGGCATGTCACCGCCGAGGTAGTTCACCCGGAACACCAGGTCTTCGGGCAGGTGTTCGGCGCTGCGCCACACCACGAAACCGACTCCCGGATAGGTCAATCCGTACTTGTGTCCACTGACGTTGATGGACACCACCCGCGGCAGCCGGAAGTCCCACTCGAGCTCAGGGTGTAGGAACGGGACGACGAAGCCACCGCTGGCCGCATCGACATGGACGGGCACGTCCACTCCCCCGTCGGCCGCCAACGCGTCCAGAGCGGCGCAGATCTCGGCGATCGGTTCGAGCTCACCGGTGTAGGTGGTGCCGAGGATGGCGACGACGCCGATGGTGTCCTCGTTGACCGCGCCGAGCACCTGTTCGGTGGTGATGACATAGCGCCCCTCCTCCATGGGCAGGTAGACGGGTTCCACGTCGAAGTACTTGCAGAACTTCTCCCACACCACCTGCACGTTGGACCCCATCACCAGGTTGGGCCTGCGCTTGCGCCAATCCTTGCCGACGCGCTCGCGCCACCGCCAGCTCAGCGCAAGCCCAGCGAGCATCACGGCCTCGCTGGAGCCGACCGTCGACACGCCGATCGCGCTGCTGGGGTCGTCGTCGCTCAGATCTTCGGCGTGGAACAGATCCGCGACCATGCACACGCACCGCTGCTCGATCGCTGCGGTGGCGGGGTACTCGTCCTTGTCGATCATGTTCTTGTCGAACGTCTCCGCCATCAGCTTCTCGGCCTCGGGGTCCATCCACGTGGTGACGAAGGTGGCGAGGTTCAGCCGCGAACTGCCGTCGAGCATGAGTTCGTCGTGGATGAACCGATACGCCCCAGCCGCCTCCATGCACTCGTCGGGCAGCCGCAGCGTCGGTACCGGAGCCATGGAGAACCGCCCGGTATACGCGGGCGCGAGCGATGGGCCGGTCTTGTGCCTTCGTGACATGGTTTGTCCCTTCTAGAGGTTGGCGATCGAGGCGCGGATGTGGGCGAGGATGCGCGACGCCGACGTCGGGACGGCCCTTGGCCCCGGGTCGGCGGCCGACAGGTTGGCCGCGCGGGCGTGCACGAACGCGGCCGCCGCCGCGGCCTCACCGGCGGGCAGGCCTGCGGCGAGCAGCGCGCCGATGATGCCGGACAGCACGTCGCCCGATCCCGCAGTCGCCGCCCATGACCCGCCGGCGGGATTGAGGTAGACGGGGCCGCCCGGCTCCGCGACGACCGTGACATTGCCCTTCAGCAGCACGGTCGCACCGAACTGGTCGGCCAGCCTGCGGGTGGCGGCGACGCGATCGTCGCCGGGCGCAGCTTGATCCGATGTCGCCGGCAGCCCGGCTCCGGAGGCCAGCCGCGCGAACTCGCCGGCGTGCGGGGTCAGCACGGTGGGTGCGCTCCGGTCGGCGACGATGTCGGGGTGCGCGGCGAGGATGGTCAGCGCGTCGGCGTCGACGATGACGGGCAGGTCGGTGTCGAGGGCAAACCACAGCGACGACGCTCCGGCGTCGTCTACACCGAGACCGGGTCCGACGACCCAGGCCTGCACACGGCCCGCCGCGCCGGGACTTGGCGCGGAGACAACCTCGGGCCAATGCGAAAGCACTTGCTGTGCAGCACTTCCCGCATACCGCACCATCCCGGAGGTGGCGGCGACAGCAGCGCCGGTGCACAGCACGGCCGCGCCGGGATAGGTCGACGAGCCGGCAAGAATGCCGGTGACGCCCTGGGTGTACTTGTCGTCCTTCGGCCCGGGTGTCGGCCACTGGGACGCGACGTCGGCAGCGTCGAGGCTCATGACGTCGGTCGGCGACAGGTCGAGGCCGATGTCCACCAGCTCGACCCGGCCGCAGTCCCCCAGCGCGTGAACGGGTTTCAGGCCTCCGAACGTCACGGTCAGCGCGGCGTGCACTGCCGGCCCGTCGACGGCTCCGGTCTGCACGTCGACACCGCTGGGGATATCGACGGCGACCACCGGGATGCCTGCGGTGTCGACGGCGGCGAAGACCTCGGCCGCGGCGGGCCGCAGCGGACCAGAGCCGGAGATTCCGACGACACCGTCGACCACCAGATCGGTGGCGGCCGGCACGCATTGCACGACCCGACCGCCCGCCTTCCGGAAGGCGGCCAGCGCTTTCTGGTGAGTGCGTTCGGGATTGAGCAGCACCGCGGCGGCCGCCGCGCCCCGACGACGCAGCAAGGTGACCGCCCACAGCGCGTCTCCGCCGTTGTCGCCCGAGCCCACGACCGCGCAGACCGACCGGCCTGCGATGGTGCCGGTGCGGACGACGAGCTCGCGGGCTATCGCGGTGGCCAGCCCGTTGGCCGCGCGCCGCATCAGCACACCGTCGGGCAGCGACGCCAACAGCGGTGCTTCGGCTTCGCGGATCACATCAGCGGAGTAGTAGTACCGCATCAGAGTCAGGATTGCATGCCGTTGGGCGTCCAGGGCCCCGACGCTGAAACTCGCGCCTATTCGACGGTGACGGACTTGGCCAGGTTGCGCGGCTTGTCCACGTCGTAGCCGCGGGCCTGCGCCACCCCGGCGGCGAACACCTGCAGCGGAATCGTCGACAGCAGCGGCTGGAAAAGCGTTGACACCGCGGGTATCTCGATCAGGTGATCGGCGTACGGCCGGACCGTGTCGTCGCCCTCCTCGGCGATCACGATGGTGACCGCGCCTCGCGCCTGGACCTCACGGATGTTCGACAGGAGTTTGGCGTGCAGCGTGGCCGCTCCCTTCGGCGATGGCATCACGACGATCACCGGTAGGCCGTCTTCGATCAGCGCGATCGGGCCGTGCTTGAGCTCGCCCGCCGCGAAGCCCTCGGCGTGCATGTATGCCAGCTCCTTGAGCTTCAAGGCGCCCTCGAGGGCGACGGGATAGCCGACGTGGCGGCCCAGGAACAGCACCGTCTGCGACTTGGCGAACCGGTGCGCCAGCGCGGAGACGGGTTCGACCGTCGCCAGCACCCGCTGCACCAGCTCGGGCATGGACTCCAGTTCCCGGAACTCGCGCTCGACCTCGTCGGGGTACTTGGTGCCGCGGGCCTGCGCGAGCGCCAGGCCGACGAGGTAGTTGGCGGCGATCTGCGCCAGGAACGTCTTGGTCGAGGCGACCCCGATCTCGGGTCCGGCGCGGGTGTAGAGCACCGCGTCGCATTCGCGCGGGATCTGGCTGCCGTTGGTGTTGCAGATCGCCAGCACCTTGGCCTTCTGCCCCTTGGCGTGCCGCACCGCCTCCAGCGTGTCTGCGGTCTCGCCGGACTGCGAGATGGCGATCACCAGCGTGCTGCGGTCCAGCACCGGGTCGCGGTAGCGGAACTCGCTGGCCAGCTCGACCTCCACGGGCAGCCGGGTCCAGTGCTCGATGGCGTACTTGGCCAGCAGCCCGGAGTGGTAGGCCGTGCCACACGCGACGATGAAGACCTTGTCGATCTCGCGCAGCTCCTGATCGGAGAGGCGCTGCTCGTCGAGCACGATGCGGCCGTCGACGAAGTGGCCGAGCAGAGTGTCGGCGACCGCCGCGGGCTGCTCGGCGATCTCCTTGAGCATGAAGTACTCGAAGCCGCCCTTCTCGGCGGCGGTCAGATCCCAGTCGATATGAAAAGTGCGAGCACTCGCGTCGTCCCGGTTGCCGTGGAAGTCGTAGACCTCGTAGCCGTCGGCGGTGACCACGACAGCCTGGTCCTGGCCGAGCTCGACGGCGTGGCGGGTGTGTTCGATGAACGCGGCGACGTCCGATCCGACGAACATCTCGCCGTCGCCGATCCCGAGCACCAGCGGCGTGGAGCGGCGGGCGGCGACGATCGTGCCCGGCTCGTCGGCGTTGGCGAACACCAGCGTGAAGTGGCCCTCGAGGCGGGGCAGCACGGCGAACACGGATCGCGTGAAATCGCCTGCGGTGTCGCCGTGCCGGTACTGCTGGGCGACGAGGTGCACGGCGACCTCGGTGTCGGTGTCGCTGGCGAACTCGACACCGTCGGCCTCGAGCTCCCGACGCAACACGGCGTAGTTCTCGATGATCCCGTTGTGGACGACCGCGATCTTGCCCGCGGCGTCGCGGTGCGGGTGGGCGTTGCGGTCGGTCGGCCTGCCGTGGGTGGCCCAGCGGGTGTGGCCGAGGCCCGTGGTGCCGGCCAGGTTGCCCGCGTCAGTGGCGTCCAGCGCGGCCTCCAGATTGGCCAGGCGCCCGGCCCGGCGGCGGACGGTCAGCCCGCCTTCGCCGTCGAGCAGCGCGATACCTGAGGAGTCGTAGCCGCGGTACTCCATCCGGCGCAGCGCGTCGACGACGATCCCGCGGGCATCCCGCGATCCGACGTAGCCGACGATTCCGCACATAGGTTCCCAGCCTAGACGACTATGCAGCTAAGGTCACCTCAACAGCTGAATGGGTATTGTAGTGCGACTTGTTCCCATGCTGTCACCCTGAGCGAATATTGTCCGGGGGCTGGCTACGCGCAGACCGAGACAAACCCCAGCGGTCCGCTGACGCACGGCGGTGGCGGCGGCGCGTAGTAGCCGCCGTAGTCGTAGTTGTTGTAGCCCCACGCGGGTGGCGGCGGTGGCGGTGGCGGACCCCACGGGCCTGGCCTCGGCCCCCAACCGTGACCCCATTCTGCGAATGCCACCTGGGTGACGGGCGCCGGCGGCGCGGCGTTCGCCGCGGCCGTACCAATTCCAAGAGCGGCGACGCCGGCGGCCCCCGCGATGCCGAGTCCCGCTGCGACGTTGATCAGTTTCTTTTTCATCGTTACCCCAAAATCGTTATCGGACATCGTGACTCGTTCCTGATGTCCAATTTCGACGCTACTCGCGCTCACATGTGTAGAAGCTGTGCAGGACTTATGTATCCCCGCGAACGGATGCACCGTCCGGGCTGTCTACGCGAACGCCGATCTCGGCCAGCAGCGCCACCGCCACTCCGAACGCGAAGTACAGCGCCGGCAGCCACGGAGCCACCCCGAAGAGCGCGTCCGAGTCGTCGGCGTAGCGGGCCAGTCCCGCTCCGGCGACGACGGCCTCGACGAGCGGCCCGACAAGCCCGGCGATCGCACCGCAGAGTGCGCCGTAACCGTCGCCGAGCGCACACCACGTGATCGCCGCGAGCGAGTAGACGAGGACGTTCACCGGCACCGCCGGGCCGGTGTGCACCAACGCGGTGGTCACGTAGATGCCGATGACCGCGGCGACTCCCGCCAGCCCTTGGCGCGCGGTGACCGATGCCCTCGGTGCAGGCAGGTGCAGCCGCAGCTCGGCCAACGAGACGGTGGCCGCCCCGACCAGAATCGGGAACCAGATCGGGCTGCTCCACACGAACGGCACCGCGTCGGAGAGGTATTCGGTTGTGCCGGTCACGATGTGGCTGTGGTCGCCGACGAGGGCGGCCACCGCACCCAGCACGAAGAGAAACGCCGCGACCGGCATGCGCAACTTCACGGATGGACCATAACGCCGCGGTCGTATGCGTGGGCTACGGTCGTCAGGTGGCCAGCACGAAGAAGCTCTTCGCCGCTCTGAAACGGCGCGGGCCGCACCGCGTTCTGCGCGGCGACCTGGCCTTTGCCGGCCTGCCCGGCGTGGTGTACACCCCGGAATCGGGGTTCAACCTCCCCGGCGTCGCGTTCGCCCACGAATGGGTGACCGGGGCGGAGCGCTACGCGGGCACACTCGAGCATCTGGCCTCTTGGGGCATCGTCGCGGCCGCACCCGACACCGAGAAGGGCATCGCGCCGTCGGTGCTGAACCTGGCGTTCGATCTCGGCACCACGTTGGACATCATCGCCGGCGTGCGGTTGGGCGACGGGAAGATCAGCGTGCATCCCACCAAGCTCGGCATCGTCGGCCACGGCTTCGGGGCGTCGACGGCGGTGTTCGCCGCTGCCGGGATGCCGGTGAAGCCCAAAGCCGTTGTCTCGGCGTTCCCGACCGTCACCAAGCCGCGCGCCGAGGAGGCCGCCGCGGCGCTTAAGGTGCCCGGCCTCATCCTCACCGATCCCGGCGATCCGATGTCGTTGCGCTCCAACGCAATCGAGCTGGCGCGGGCGTGGGATTCGGCCACACTGCGGGCCGTGCCGAAGGCCGAGGCTGGGGGTCTGATCGAGGGCCGACGACTGGCGCGTGTGGTCGGCCTGCCTGGCGCCGACCGCGGCACTCAGAAGATCGTGCGGGCGTTGATGACGGGCTATCTGTTGCACATGCTGACCGGCGACAAGGCGTACAGCGACTTCGCCGACCCGGAGGCGGCGTTGCCCAAGACGACAGCCGTGGACCCGTTCGCCGACGACTCCGTCGAACTGGAGAACAAGGTCGTCGCGTTGTTGAAGCCGTAGGTAACCAACCAACCGGTTGGGTGTATAACGTAACGGTGACTTCCATGCGTACCGGAATCTTCTTGAACTACGCCGGGGGCTTCCTCGAGGCCGTCGACGAGGTCGTCGAGCTCGAGAAGGTCGGCGTGGACATCGCCCTGGTCGCCGAGGCGTACTCGTTCGATGCGATCAGCCAACTGGGTTTTCTCGCGGCCAAGACGTCCCGTATCGAGTTGGGCTCCGGCGTCGTCCCGATATACATCCGCACACCGTCGCTGTTGGCAATGACGGCCGCGGGGCTCGACTACGTGTCCGACGGGCGCTTTCGGCTGGGCATCGGCACATCAGGCCCGCAGGTAATGGAGGGCTTTCACGGTGTTCCGTTCGACGCTCCGCTCGGGCGCACCCGCGAAGTCGTCGAGATCTGCAGGCAGGTATGGCGCAGAGAGAACGTCCAATTCGACGGCAAGCACTACCAGATACCGTCGCCCGCCGACCGCGGCACAGGTCTTGGCAAGCCGCTGCATCTGATCAATCACCCTGTCCGGGAACGCATTCCGATCACGATTGCCGCGCTGGGCCCGAAGAACGTCGAGTTGACCGCCGAGATCGCCGAGGGTTGGCAGCCAGTGTTCTTCTACCCGGAGAAGGCCGACGCGGCGTGGGGCGACTCGCTGCGGGCTGGGATGGCCAAGCGCGACCCGTCGCTGGGACCGCTCGACGTCATGGTCAGCGCCACCCTCGCGATCGGTGACGATGTCGAGGACCGGCTGGCGTGGGCCAAACCCCAACTGGCGCTGTACATCGGGGGCATGGGCGCGCGCGGCAAGAACTTCTACCACAACCTGGCGACCCGGTACGGCTTTGGCGACGTCGCCAACCACATCCAGGATCTGTATCTGTCGGGCAAGAAGACCGAGGCGATCAATGCGGTGCCCGACGAGCTGGTGCGGCATGTATCCCTGATCGGGCCAAAGGGATTCGTCAAGGAGCGGGTGGCCGCCTATGCCGAGGCAGGGGTGACGACGCTGCTGGTGCATCCGCTCACCGGGGACCGCCGCGAATCCGTACGCTTCGTCGAGGAGCTACAGGGACTGCTGCCCTGAGTTCGGTGCCAGCAGCGAAATCGCACTCACGGTCGTTCCCCGCATAAGTTCACAGCCCTCAGTGCAATCTCGGCCGTAGCGTCCATTTCATGCTCCTGCCTGAGGCAGTTCGTCAGCCGCTATCTCGCAAGGGGTTTGGACGTGAACTGGCCCGGGGTTCGGTGGCGGTTCCACGATGGGCTCCGGCTGTGGGGGCATCGGTGCGGGCGGCGGTGTCGGTGCCGGCTCAACTGGCGGAGTTTCGTCGGCGGATGTGTCGGTGCAGGCGTCGACGGGTTCCTCCGCGTCGGGCACGGGTTCGTCGTCTACCTTGTCAGCCGGCTCAGGTTCTTCGTCGGGCTTGGGCTTATCGCCGGGCGCAGGATCTTCGCCGGGCTTAGGCTTATCGCCGGGCGCAGGATCTTCGCCGGGCTTAGGCTCGTCCTTCGGATCCGGCGGGTCAGGCAGCGAACCGTCGGGCTGGTTCAGCAGGCCACCGATCGCATCGGCGAGCTGGGTGCCCAGCCCCGCGAGTCCGCCTGCGGCGCTGGGCAATCCGCCACCTAGCTCGCCGAATGAGGGCATCGCCGGCGGGGCCGCCGCGGGTGTGGCCGCAGGAACCGGGGCGGCGGCCATCGGCGCCGCGACGGGTTCTGGTGGCGCGACAAATGCGGGTGGCGGAGCCGTCATCGCGGTCATCCCGGGTGCCGCCGTTGGCGCCGGGGCAGGCCAATTCGCAGGCGCGGTGCCCGCCACTTCCGGCGCAGGACTTACTGGCGCCGGCGTGGACAGCGGGCCGAGGTCACCGGGCACCTCGAACATTGCTTCGTGCTCACCCGTCAACACACCGGTGGCGGCGTCGAACGCCGCGGCGACGGCGGTCATCGCGTTCTGCATCGCGGTCAGCCAGTCCGACCGAACATCGTTGTCCACGAACGGCTTTACCTGCCGGTCGATCAGTTCGCTGGCCACCGCGCGATCTCCGGCTCCTGTCGTGACCGTCTGCGTCGCCGCCAGCCATTCGGGGCGTTCGGCCACGCGGCGGTCGTCGATCGCGACCGCCTCGGCGACTTTCCCATCGACCGCGTGCCAGAGATCGTCGCGGAGGGCAGTCAACGCGTCGGCTGCGTCACGCACCGCCGACGCAGCGGTCGCGGACGCTTCGCCGTGCCGTCGAAGAAACTCTTGCGACGCGTCGCCCCCACGCCCCTGCCACGCTGCCGCCAGTGCGCCGAGCTGTTGGTCCTGCAGCTGCCACGCACCCTCGGTCGCCTGCGCGACCGCATCCAGCGCCGCGCGATCCGCGTCCAACGCCCGCAAGTCCAGCCCGTCTTCGCTGCTGTACCAGTCGCGGACCTGCGCGGCGTGCAGCGTCAGATCAGGATTCTGATAGCCGAGCAGGTGGCATGCCCACACGTAGTCGCCGATGTTGTCGACGGACGGGCGTCCTTCGGCTAGCCGCGCGGCCACGTCGAGCGGTTCGGCCATCGTCAGCCGACCCGTCGGGCGTTGCGGGCGTCGACGTCGACGTAGCGGTCCGCGCACGAGCGCAGTTCGGCGGCGATCTCGGTGGCCGCGCGCGACCACTGCCGCAGCCGGTCCACCACATCGTCGACGGCAAGCCGCAGCGCGTCGCCCTGGGCGGCGTGGACGCGACCGGCGACGGCCCCGTCGAAGCGCAGGCCGGCCAAGTGAGTTCGGATGGCGGTGTCGACGATGTCGGCGGCCGCGTCGTACTGGCGCGCGGCGCCCAGCACCGCGGCAACGTCGACACGGGCGGCGTCAGGTTCTCCCACGCTGGCTAGGACGTCGGCGGAACCCCTCGGGTTCCACCCGTTTCAGCGCTGTTCGCTGACCGACTCGGCGACCCGGATCGCCAGCTGACGGGCGGTGTCCTCGTCGGCCGCTTCGACCATCACCCGCACCATCTGCTCGGTTCCCGAGGGCCGCAACAGGATTCGGCCGGTGTCGCCGAGCTCGGCCTCGGCCTCGGCGACGGCCGTGCGCACCGACGGCGCGTCGGCGACCGTGGCCTTGTCGTCCACCTCGACGTTGATCAGCACCTGGGGCAGCGTCCGCATCGTCGATGCCAGCGTCGCCAGCGGTGTGCGGGTCTGCGCGATCCGCGACATCAGCCGTAGCCCGGTGACGATGCCGTCGCCGGTGGTGCCCAGTGCGGGCATCACGATGTGCCCGGACTGCTCGCCACCGAGGGCATACTCGCCTGCGCGGAGTTCTTCCAGCACGTAACGGTCGCCAACACCGGTGGTGAGAACCTCGATGCCCGCCGAACGCATGGCCAGATGCAGCCCGAGGTTGCTCATCACGGTGGCAACAAGAGTGTTGGACGCCAATTCGCCGGCCTCTTGCATGGCCAGGGCGAGGATCACCATGATGGCGTCGCCGTCGACGATCCTGCCGTCGGCGTCGACGGCGAGGCAGCGGTCTGCGTCACCGTCGTGGGCCAGCCCGAGGTCGGCGCCGTAGGAGACCACCGCTTCTTGCAGCGACTCCATGTGCGTCGACCCGCAGCCGTCGTTGATGTTCAGTCCGTCGGGTTCGGCGTTGATCGCGATCACGTTGGCGCCGGCGGCCCGGTAGGCCCGCGGGGCGGCGGTCGACGCGGCGCCGTGTGCGCAGTCCACGACAACGGTCAACTCGTCGAGCCGGGTGGTGAGTGCCTTTCCCGCGTGACGCAGATACCGCTCGAGCGCGTCGTCGGCGTCGACGACCCGGCCGATGGACGCACCGACCGGCCGCTCGCCGGGCCCGGCCGCCAAGAGCTCTTCGATGCGGTCCTCGGTGGCGTCGTCGAGCTTGTGCCCGCCCGCGCCGAAGATCTTGATCCCGTTGTCGGGCATCGGGTTATGCGAGGCCGAGATCATCACACCGAACTCGGCGTCATAGGCGTTGGTCAGATAGGCCAACGCGGGTGTCGGCAGCACGCCGACCCGCAGCGCGTCCACGCCCTCACTGGTGATGCCCGCGATGACGGCGGCCTCCAGCATCTCGCCGCTGGCCCGCGGGTCGCGGCCCACCACGGCGACGCGGCGGCGGGCCTGCGACGAGTTGCCGAGGCGACGAGCGGCCGCCGAGCCCAATCCCAGCGCCAGCTCAGCGGTCAGATCGCGATTGGCGACCCCGCGCACCCCGTCGGTGCCGAACAGTCGACCCATCGGACAAATTTCTCACAGATGGCCCGAGATGACGCAACTGCCCACGTCAGCAGCCGTGCCGCCGCCCAACCGGTACCCGACCGAGACCCCGCGGATCGGTCTCCATAGGGAAACACCCTATTTATTTGCCGAACACGGATCGATAACGTCGCCAGCGTCGAAAGGATCAGCCATGCGCAGCGACCTGTTTTCCCCGCAGAATGCCGAAGCCCAGACGACGCAGCCGGGCATGAAGCTCCAGAACGGCAAGATGCTCAAGGTCGCGCTCAACGGCGAGATGATGGTGCGCCAGGGGGCCATGGTCGCCTACCAGGGCAACATCCAATTCCAGGGGCTGGGCGCCAGCGGCGTCGGCCAGTTCGTCAAGCAGCACCTGACCGGCGAGGGCGTGCCCTTGATGAGTTGCACCGGCGCCGGTGACATGTTCCTGGCCGACCTGGCCTCCGACATCCACCTGATCGATCTCGAGGGCCAGCACGACGGCCTCACGATCAACGGCAAGAACGTCCTGGCCTTCGAGCCGACGCTGTCGTACGACATCCGTCGCGTGCAAGGCGCCGGGATGTTGTCGAACGCGGGCCTGTTCAACTGCGTGTTCTCGGGCCAGGGCCGCATCGCGATCACCACCAAGGGCAGCCCGGTGGTGCTTCAGGTCGACCAGCCGACCTACGCCGACCCGCAGGCGGCGGTGTGCTGGTCGGCGTCCCTGCAGACCGGGTTCCACCGTGCCGACCAGTTCGGCCTCGGCACATTCCTCGGTCGCAGCACCGGCGAGGCCTTCACGATGTCGTTCAACGGCCAGGGCTTCGTGGTCGTACAGCCGTCCGAAGAGGTGCCCGCCTCGTTCGTCAGCGGCACCGGCGGCGGCCAACAGGCAGGCCAAGCCGGTTCCGCTGCCGCAGGCATCCTCGGCAACTTCCTCGGCCGCTGACGCACACCGCCCGGCGTGCAGGTCGCACACCGGGCGGGTGGATGAAGCAGATCAGCGCTTCGAGTACTGAGGCGCCTTGCGGGCCTTCTTCAGTCCGTACTTCTTGCGCTCGATGGCCCGCGGGTCGCGGGTCAGGAAGCCGGCTTTCTTCAGCGCGGGCCGGTCCTCCGGCTGCACCACGATCAGCGCGCGGGCGATCGCCAGACGCAGGGCGCCTGCCTGCCCGGACGGGCCGCCGCCGTCGAGGTGGGCGTAGATGTCGAAGCTGTCCACCCGGTCCACGATCACCAGCGGGGCCTTGATGAGCTGCTGATGCACCTTGTTCGGGAAGTACGCCTCGAGGGTGCGGCCGTCCAGGTGGAACTGGCCTGTGCCGGGCACCAGACGCACCCGCACCACGGCCTCCTTGCGGCGGCCGACGGTTTGGATCGGGCGGTCGATGACGATCGGTGGGCGCGGCTCACGCGGCTCGGGAGCCGCCTCTGTCACGGCCTCGGTCGCTTCGGGCGCCTCGGTGGCCTCAGGGGCCTCGGTGGCCTCCGCGGCCTCAGGAGCATCGGTGGCCTCAGGAGCCTCGGTGGCTTCGGCTTCGGGAGCTTCCGTCACGTCGGTCGTCTCCTCGGTCTCGTTGGGTTCAGTCACTGGGACACCTGCTTGATCTCGTACGGCACCGGCTTCTGGGCGGTATGCGGATGCTCCGGCCCGGCGTAGACCTTCAACTTCTTCTGGATCTGACGGCTGAGCTTGTTGTGCGGGAGCATTCCGACGATCGCCTTCTCGACGACGCGGTCGGGATGGCGCTGCATCTCGTCGCCGAGCGAGCGCTTGTGCAGACCACCGGGGAAACCCGAGTGGCGGTAGGACATCTTGTTCTGCAGCTTGTCGCCGCTGATGGCGATCTTGTCTGCGTTGATGACGATGACGAAGTCGCCACCGTCGACATTCGGCGTGAATGTCGGCTTGTGCTTGCCGCGCAGCAGATTGGCTGCAGCGACGGCGAGCCGGCCGAGCACCACGTCGGTGGCGTCGATGACGTACCACGTGCGCGTGGTGTCACCCGCCTTCGGCGTGTATGTGGGCACAGCGCTTACCTTCTCTTCTCGGGTTGGGCCCCGGTGTGACCCGGGTGCCGGTCAGGCGTTTGCGGCCGGAGTGGTCTCGGCGACCGACATTGACCCGAGGCTCCTGGCGTACCGCACGCCAACGACGCAGCTTACCTGCGGGCGTCGCCGCAGGTCAAAACGCGCAACAGCCCCGACACGCCGGGGCATGCGGGGCTGTCGCGGGCAACTGCCCGATCAGCGGTAGTCGATGACGACGCGTCCGTCGATCTGGCCTCGCTCCATCCGGCCGAACACCTCGTTGATGTCGTCCAGGCCGGCGCTTTCCACCGTGGGGTGGATGAGACCGCGGGCATAGAAGTCCAGCGCCTCGGCCATGTCCTGGCGGGTGCCGACGATCGAGCCGCGGATCGTCAGGCCCTTCAGGACGATGTCGAAGATCGGCGCAGGGAAGTCGCCGGGCGGCAGCCCGTTGAACACGATCGTGCCGCCGCGCCGCGCCAGCCCGATGGCCTGGCCGAACGCCTGCGGATGGACCGCCGTGACCAGCACTCCATGCACACCGCCGGTGGCCTTCTGCACCTCGGCGACGACGTCGGAGGTGCGCGCGTTGACGGCGACCTCCGCGCCGAGGCGGGTGGCGAGCGCCAGCTTGGCGTCATCGATGTCGACGGCCACCACGCGAAGACCCATCGCGCGGGCGTACTGCACGGCGATGTGGCCGAGGCCACCGATGCCGGAAATCGCCACCCACTGGCCGGGCCGGGTGTCGGTGACCTTCAGACCCTTGTAGACGGTGACGCCGGCGCACAGGATCGGTGCGACCTCCAGTGGGTCGACGTTGTCCGGGATGCGTGCCGCGTAGGCCGAATTCACCAGCATGTAGCTGCCGAAGCTGCCGTTCACGCTGTAGCCGCCGTTCTTCTGGCTCTCGCACAGCGTCTCCCAGCCCGTCCGGCAGTATTCGCAACTGCCGCAGGCCGACCACAGCCACGCGTTGCCGACCATGTCGCCGACCTTCAGGTCGTCGACGCCCTCGCCGAGCGCGACGACGGTGCCGTAGCCCTCGTGGCCGGGGATGAACGGCGGCTGGGGCTTGACGGGCCAATCGCCGTGCGCTGCATGAAGATCGGTGTGGCAGACGCCGGAGGTTTCCAGCTTGACGAGCGCCTCACCGTAGCCTGGTGTGGGCAGTTCGAGCTCCTCGACTCTGAGCGGTCCGCCGAACTCGGTGACGACGGCGGCACGCATGGCGTTGGTGGTTTGGGGCGCGACAGCGGCGCCGAGTGTTTGTGTCATTTCCTTACTCCAATCGTGAAACAGGTTTGTTTGAAGGGTCTTTGGTCCCGGCTCAGGGTTATCGTCTCCTCACGCAAGCGCTCGTCAGAAGAACCCTTGGGCCTTATTCGAGTAGGAGACGAGCAGGTTTTTGGTCTGCTGGTAGTGGTCGAGCATCATCTTGTGGTTCTCCCGCCCGATGCCCGACTGCTTGTAGCCGCCGAAGGCCGCGTGCGCGGGATAGGCGTGATAGCAGTTCGTCCACACCCGGCCGGCCTTGATGTCACGCCCGGCCCGATAGGCGACGTTGCCGTCGCGGCTCCACACCCCGGCGCCCAGGCCGTAGAGGGTGTCGTTGGCGATGCTGATGGCGTCGTCGTAATCGGTGAACGACGTGACCGCCACGACCGGACCGAAGATCTCCTCCTGGAAGATCCGCATCTTGTTGTTGCCCTCGAAGATCGTCGGCTGCACGTAGTAGCCGCCGGACAGGTCGCCGCCGAGCTCGGCGCGCTCGCCGCCGGTGACGACGCGTGCCCCCTCGTCCTTGCCGATCTCGATGTAGGACAACACCTTTTCCAGCTGATCGTTGGAGGCCTGCGAACCGATCATGGTCTCGGTGTCCAGCGGGTCGCCCTGGCGCACCGCCTTGGTCCGGATCGCCGCCAGCTCGACGAACTCGTCGTAGATGTCGGCCTGGATCAGTGACCGCGACGGGCAGGTACACACCTCGCCCTGGTTGAGGGCGAACATCGTGAAGCCCTCCAGCGCCTTGTCCTGGAAGTCGTCACCGGCGGCCATCACATCGGAGAAGAAGATGTTGGGGCTCTTGCCGCCCAACTCCAACGTCACCGGGATCAGGTTCTGGCTGGCGTACTGCATGATCAGCCGGCCCGTGGTGGTCTCACCGGTGAACGCGATCTTGGCGATCCGGTTGTCGAACTTGCCAGCGGCTTGCCCGCTTCGACGCCGAACCCGTTGACCACGTTGAGCACCCCGGCGGGCAGCAGGTCACCGATCAGCGACATCAGATACAGGATCGACGCCGGGGTCTGCTCGGCCGGTTTCAGCACCACGGCGTTGCCCGCGGCCAGCGCGGGCGCCAGTTTCCAGGTGGCCATCAGGATCGGGAAGTTCCACGGGATGATCTGGCCGACCACACCCAGCGGCTCGTGGAAATGGTAGGCCACGGTGTCGTCGTCGATCTGGGACAGCGACCCCTCCTGGGCCCGGATCGCGCCCGCGAAATACCGGAAATGGTCCACCGCCAACGGCAGGTCCGCGTTGAGCGTCTCCCGGATCGGCTTGCCGTTGTCCCACGCCTCGGCCAGCGCCAGCGATTCCAGGTTCTCCTCGATCCGGTCGGCGACCTTGTTGAGGATCACGGAGCGTTCGCCCGCGGCGGTCTTGCCCCACGCGGGGGCGGCGCCGTGAGCGGCGTCCAAAGCCTTCTCGATGTCGGCTTCGGTGGACCTGGGGATCTCGCAGAACGCCTGACCGTTCACCGGGCTGATGTTCTCGAAATACTGTCCGGCGACGGGCGCGACCCATTCACCGCCGATGTAGTTCTCATACCGGGCGGCAAAGGACATCAACGAGCCCTCGGCACCTGGTCGTGCATACACAGTCATGGCGTTTCTCCTGCCTTCGCGACGTCGATGTGTCGGTCGTCACTGAAAGTAGGTTCTGCACCGTTGCATCACAGTTGCACGACGTTGCAACCGTCCGGATCAGGCGAGATCGAGATCCAAGCCGGCGAGGTGGCCGCGGGCCTGAGCACGCGTGACCGAGCCCGGCGCGGATTTGTCGTGCAGCGTCCGCCAGCCGCGGCAGTCGTCGCGGCCTTCGGGAAACTCGAGCCAACGGCGGAGCAGGCGAAGGTTCCCCGACGAGAGCGCGGCGCCGCGCACGCTAGCGCTGAGCTCGGTGCGCAGCCGCGCGATGCCCGGCGACACGGACTGCGGCAGCAGCGCGCCGGTGTATCGGCTGAGGGCGGCGTCGACGTCGCCTGCTTCCAGCGCGTCGAAGACATCGCCCATGTCGGTGCTGACCGGCGAGAGCAGCCGGTAGGGCCGCGACGCGACGAAGTCGGCCCCGATGACGCGACGCAGGCGCGACATCTCCGCGCGGATCGTCACCACGTCGAGGTCCTTGTCGTCGAGCAGCATCGCCAGGTGGTCTGCGGACAGGCCCTCGGGATGCCGACTGAGCAGAACGAGGATGTCGGCGTGCCTGCCGGTCAGCGTGTTGCCCTCGACACTGCCGTCGGAGTTCGTGAGCTGCCAACGCGGCCGGTCGGCGCCGAGGACGGTCAGCCGCGCGCCCGCCGTCGGCTCGGCGACGTCGGTTCGGCGCAGCCGCAGCAGCGCGAGGTGGTTCTCGACCGCGACGCAGGTGGCGCGCACCAGCGCCAGCGTCTGGGGCGAGGCCACCTGGGACCCGCCGGTGAGGTCGATCGCACCGATCAGGGCTCCCGTCGCGGGATCGTGCACGGGCACCGCGGTGCACGACCACGGCTGGACGATGCGGGAGAAATGCTCGGAGCCCCGGATCTGCAACTCGGCGTCGAGCGCGAGCGCCGTGCCGGGCGCGTTCGTTCCCGCGCCGCTCTCACTCCAGTCGGCGCCGGGCACGAAGTTCATCGCCTCGGCCTTGCGGCATGCCTTGCGATCGCCTTCAACCCACAGCAGCGTGCCGTCGGCGGCGGTCACGGCGACGACGACGCCGGCGTCGGATGCGTCGTCGATCAGCAGCCGCCGGATGACGGGAAGTGCGTGCGCCAGCGGGTGGGCAGCCCGGATGCCGTCGAGACCGACGCCCACCGACGCGGCCCGCGCCCCGCCGCTGTCGGGATCGACGCCGGTAGCCAGGCTGCGCCGCCAGCTCTCGGCGACCACGGGCCGCAGCGGGGTGGACTCGAGGTAGGAATCATCGCGGCCGCCGACGAATCGTTCGTGAACGGCACGCAGCGTCGAGGCCGACAGCCGGGCCTTGGCCCGGCTGCTCGAGGTCTTCGACACAGCCACCGGTGATTACGCTCCTCGCGCCCCGCCCAATTGCGCGGGCCTTCGCACGTGGCCGCCACAGTAGCCCAATGCCGCCACCGACGAGCAGGGACTTTGGGCCTCTTCTGCGCCGCGATCCGTCAGGCGGTGACGATGTCGAGCACGAAATTCGCATCGGTCTGGTCGGGGACATCGACGGGTACCTGAATGGTCCCGGCGCCCCTGGCGTCTCGGTAGATCCCGGTGCCGCCCGTGATGAACATCGGATTCGGGTTGCCGCTCACGAACAGGGCGGCGCTGTCGAGCATGCCCTGCACCGCGATCTGACCGCCGCCGAGGTTGAACGTCGCGCTGCAGGTCGTCTCGCCGCCCTTGTCGTCTCCGGTGAGCGTTGTGCAGATGCCGTTGGCCCGCCCGAGGAACACACCGCCGGGACGATCGAACACGTCCCCGGCGAAGATGAACTGATCGCCAGGACCGGGGCCGGGCGATCCATAGTCGACCACGTGCTGCTCGGTGTCGTGCTCATAGAGGGTGAGCGTGGTGTCTGCGCCTGCCGTGGGGACCAGATTCTCGGTCACCGGAAGCGTTAGCGGGATGTGACTGTGCGGTCCCGTGGGCTCCCCTCCCGACGGGACCGCACAGTGGTCTGTCGCGGGCGCTAGGCGCCCCAGGCGTTGGCCGCGCTGCGGTCTGTGGTCGCGACGTCGTCCGCGCCGTCGCGGACCGCATTTCCGAGGCTGAACAAGATCTCGTTCAGCGCACTCGCCGCCTGGTCCCACTTGGCTTGCTCGAGCCGATATGCCTCGGCCGCCTCGCGGGTCCAGATCTGCTGCAGCGGAGCGATCTGCGCCCGTAGGTCGTCGAGCGCGGAATTGAGCCGCGCCGACGTGCTGTGTATCTCCTGCCGGACGGCGTACTCGATCTCGTCGAAGTTGTACGAGAGAAGCGGTTCCATGATGAGTCTCCTCAAATGCCTTGAATGTTCGTGCCAACGGCACCGATCTGTTGCGAGTGACTCTCGGCTGCCTCGCGCAGCGCCCGCTCGTTGAAGCGCATGGTCTCGGCGATCTGCTGAAGGGCGATGTGCAATTTCGTCGACTCGGCATTCCACCGATCCACCACATCTTTGAATCGCGTTGCCGCGACGCCTCCCCAAACCGACGGTGGCACACTGCTCATCCGTCCGATGAACGAGTGCAGCATCGCGCGGATCTCCTCGTTGCGCGCGTCGATCTTGCCTGCGACGGCTGTCATGAGGTCGAAGTCTGTATTAAGTGATCCACCTGCGGATGTCGTCATAGAGGGCCTTTCCGTGTTTCATCGAGTCCGTGTTTCATCGAACGAGTTGTCTGTTCGACGGCGCCCGCACCTGTTTGGTTCCCCGCGTCAGACGACTTTGTGCGCCGAACGGACGGCGTCCTCGCAGACGTCGCGCACCGCTTCTTCGTGACCGGGGGCGCTTTGACAACCGACGGCGATCCGCACGGTGTCGTCGGCAAAAACCGCCCAGTCGATCTGCCGTTCTCTGCGGAGTTCCCGATAGGTGACCACGGATCGACCGGCTCGGCGGTCATCGGGGTTGAACCGGTCGAACACTCCGGCCTGTTGGTCGTCGAGAGCCCTGCGCAACACCGCCGCCGTGTCGGACAGCGACTCGCCGTTGCGCACCTGCGATTGAGTCAGATGCAATGCGATCGTGTCACCCGGCGCCGTCACCTCCACCCGGGCCGAGCCCGGTCCTGTGGTGACGCGCCGCACCGCCCACTTCGCTGGAACACTCATTGCCACCCTGCCCTCGACGAGAACCGTTGCGGAAGCTGACGACTGGCTTCGATTGACACCGGGTCCGGCGGCGATGCCGACACAGACCAGAGCCAGTGATACGGCAACGGCGGCCAGCCCAGCCGCTCTTGGCCATCGCCGTCCGCGCGACCCGTCCCAACACACGGCGGGCGTCGGCTGATGTCGCGCTGCGGCCAGCACCCTGTCCGGGTGGACCGTTGTCACCGCCGCGCCGTCACCTCGTAGGAGTTCCGAGATGGCGTTGGCGAGCTCGACCGCGCCGTGAACACCGACGGGTGCGTCCACTATCACCGAGGTGCCTGCGCCGACGGCATCCGCCACGGCTCGGGCGACGCCCGCGCGCTCACCGATACGCGGCGCGGCCGTTACGACCTCACCCGCCCGCCAGATCACCACGAATTCGGCCGCGATCTCCACGACCGTCGGCGTAGTGGGCAAATCACGGGTGAGCACCTCGGACCGTTGCAGTACAACGACATTCGTCGCCGCGGTGCCTGCGGTCTCTTGAACGCGTTGCATCCGATGCGGTGGCCACCAGGTCGGGCAGACCAGTACAGCGGTGTCAGCACCGTCCGGTAACACCGAGCGAAAGAGCCTGCGCCACAGCGCCGCAACGGCGACGGGCTGATCTTCGAAGAACGCGATCTCATCGTCGATGCACTGCAGCGCCGTCGACACCGACGTCTCGTCGATATCGCACGGCCCCCGGACCGTCCCGGGTCCGACCTCGACGACGCATTCCTTCACGTCGGATCACTCCAGGCGACCTGGACGACCTGATCCGGGCGAGAGCGGGCGACGAGTGTGCCCCGGCCCGGCGGCAGCGGCGACGGCCGTACCGACCCGAGCAACATTCCCTCGTCAGGGCTGGCGCTCATCATGAGGCCGATGCAGCCGACATCCCGCAGCCCCGCCAAGACCGGATCGAACATCGCCCGCGCCGCACCGCCGGAACGCCTGGCCACCATGACGTGTAAGCCGAGATCCTTGGCGTAGGGCAGGAATTCGAGTAACGACGCAAGTGGGTTGGCGCCAGCCGCTCCGGCGACCAGGTCGTAGTCGTCAACGACGAGGTAGATCTCGGGACCCGACCACCATGATCGCGTCCGCAACTGCTGCTGGCTGACGTCCGGGCCGGGCAATCGCGCCTGGAGACGCTCCGAGAGTGCGGCGAGTTTCGATGTCAGCGCCGCCGCCGACGGTGTGTATCCCGCGAGATGGTCGGACTCGACGACGCCGAGCAGGGTACGGCGGAAATCGACGATGAGCAGTTGAGCGGCGTCCTGTGTGTTGGCGCGCACGATTTCACGGCACAGCGTGCGCAACGTCGCGGTCTTACCGCATTCGCTTTCGCCCAGGATGATGAGATGCGCGTCCGCTGTGAAATCGAGGGCGATGGGGAGCAATTCGGCCTCTCCCATCCCCAGCAAGACCTGCGTTGGAACTCGAGGCCGACCGAACCGAGCCGCCAGCGCGTCGCGATCCACCCGTGTAGGCAAGAGCTCGACGGGTGGTGCCGCGCATCCGGCGTATCGCGTCCTCAACCGGTCGGCACTCGCGGCGTCCACGTTCGGCACGGCGATGACCAGCTCGCGACCGTCGCGGGTGATGCCGCGCCCGGACGGACTCTCGGCAAGTTGCCGGGCCCGCTTACGATCCATTTCCGACTCGGCCGGGTCCCCCAGCCGCAGCTCGACCCGCGTCCCGATTTGGTCCTTCAGTGCGGGTCGGATCTCGGCCCATCTCGAAGCCGCCACCACCACATGAATTCGGTACGAAAGCCCCTGGGCCGCAAGTGTTGTGATCGAGGCCTCCAGGGCTTCAAACTCTTGGCGAACGGTGGCCCAGCCGTCGACGACAAGGAAGACGTCGCCGTATGCGTCGTTGGTGGCGTTCGGGTGGCCGGCGCCACCCCGCGCCTGCCTCCGCTGCAGGAGTGACTCCAACTGCACGACCGTGCGTCGGACGAGTTGCACATCGTGGCGGCCGGCCACCGACCCGACGTGCGGCAGCGCCGCCAGAGACGCCAGCGTTCCGCCGCCGAAGTCGAGGCAGTAGACCTGGACGTCCCGCGGATGGTGAGTCTCTGCCAACGCCACCACCAAAGTTCGCAGCGCCGTCGACTTGCCAGACCGCGGGCCGCCGACGACGGCAACGTTTCCGGCCGCACCCGCCAGTTGAGCCACCAGCAGGTCGCGCCGCTGCTCGTAGGGGCAATCCACCAGGCCGATCGGCACGGTGAGCGCGACGCCACTGCTCGCCCGCCGCAGCACGCTGTCGAGCGTGGGCGATTCCGTCATCGGCGGCAGCCACACCGGGTGGGCGGGCGACCCGCGGCCCTCGATCTGGTCGAGAACCGTGTCGAGCAGCGTTCGTCCCGCGGCGGTGGCGTCTGACGTGGTCTGCTCGCCGACCGATCTGACGCGGCCCATCGGCGCGGCCGTGAACAGCCGCGCAGGCGGCGATACGGCCGACTCGGCGGCCGGGGGCGCGGAACTCCCAAAGGGCCCCGAGACGAATGCCGTCTGAAATCGGGTCGGCTCACTCGAACCGGTCTTCAGGTAGGCGGCGCCCGGTGTGCTCGGCAGGTGGTAGGCGTCGGGAACTCCCAGGACGGAACGGGATTCGCCGGCCGAGAACGTCTTCAGGCAGATCCGGTAGGACAGATGACCCTCCAACCCTCGCAGTCGCCCCTCGTCCATCCGCTGGCTCGCGAGCAGAAGATGCATGCCGAGCGAGCGCCCAAGCCGCCCGATCGCGATGAAAAGCTCCGTGAAGTCGGGGTGTTGACTGAGCAGCTCCGAGAACTCGTCGACGACGATGAACAGGGCGGGCAAGGGCGCAAGCCCGGTTCTTCTGGCGCGAGCCCGGTCATAATCCGCGACATTCGCAAAATTGCCCGCGGCCCTCAACAGCTCCTGGCGCCGGTTCATCTCACCGGCCAACGCATCCTTCATCCGTGCCACGAGGTGAGCCTCCTCGGCCAGGTTGGTGATCACCGCGGCCACGTGCGGCGCACGCTCGAACCCGAGGAACGTCGCGCCGCCCTTGAAGTCGACGAGGACCAAGTTCAACGCCTCGGGCGGATGCGCGGTGATCATTCCCAACGCGAGGGTGCGCAAAAACTCCGACTTGCCCGAACCCGTTGCGCCGATACACAACCCGTGCGGCCCCATGCCTTTATCCGCTGCCTCTTTGATGTCGAGCTCGACACGCAGGCCGTGTTCGTCGAGGCCGATGGGTACGCGCAGTCTCTGCACGGAGTCAAGAGCACGCCACAGCGCGGCGAGGTCGACGCGGGCAACGTCGGGAATGCCCATCAGTTCCGACCAGGTCGCCGTCGAGGGTTGCCCCGCATCGGCCGATGCTTCGGCGGGCCGGAACGGTGACAGCCGACGGGCACAAGCAAGTGCTTGTCCTTGCGTCATCGTGTCGAGACGCCCAAGCGCCTCGTCGTCGCCGTCTCTTCGTGCTGCCAGATTCTCTCCGCTGACGACCAGCCGAAGGCCGACGCGGGCCGCGACACCGTCGCAGGCTGTCCCCATCTCAACGACGGTGACGTCGGCAAGGCCACCCGGCGAGAAGAGCTTCTCTCCACCGGTGACGAGTCCACCGTCGATGAAGACGACGGTATGGGCTCGGTCATCGCTGTGGAGGCCAGTCTCGGCAGAGGCGAGGCTGTCGTATCGCATGCGTGCCGACCCGCCGTCGTCGACGGTGTATGGATGTTGATGATGTGGCAGCCATTTCAGCCACTCCCACTCGGCTGCGGTGAGCGGATCGACGACGGCGGCGAGCCGAAGATGACTCGGGCTGTGCAGTACCGCCAATTGACAGACCAACGCCCGCAGGAGCCTCCTCGCGGTCGCCACATCGCCATCAATGGTGACTGCGGCGAATTCCTTGAGCGCGACTGCAACGGGTAGGCCCGGCACCGTCGAACGGCTGAGAACCAGTCGCCGCAATTCCATCGAGGTGACTGGATCGAGTTCCTCGACCGGTCCGACATCAGGTGGGACAAGGTTGGTCGACAGGCGATGCGAGCCAACGGCCAGCCGGACATGCCCGAAGTCGGGATCCTCGGGACGACGCTCCCACATCCTCCGTCCGCCGACAAGCGTCCAGAGCGAAGCCGGGTGAGGATCACGCCATGTAAGTGAAATTCGCTGATCCTCAACGGTCTTCGCGATGTCCTTCTCCAACGACTCGAGATAGCCGAGATAGTCGCGCCGGTTCTGGTTGATCTCGGCCGTCCTTCCTCGCGTCCCTGCTGCCACCGTGCCGGCCAGAGACATCAACATCATCACCGGGAAGAACATGAACATCGGACTGCGCATCACCGACGTGCCCGACGTGAAGTAGATGACCATCATTCCGACCGTCGCGACGGCCATAGCCGCAGGAAGCAACCTCGAGAGAGGATTGACCGGCACGTCCCGCGGCACGTCCGGCGGCGCTTTGACGATGACCTCGTCTTCGGCCACCGGCGGCGTCGCCATCCGCGGTTCGATCCAGAACTCCATCTGACGATAGACGCGCCGGCACCGCATCTCGTTCCCCTTGCACAGCACCAAAATTGCCGCATCTTGATGGCCCTGGACGCGGTTACGGTGACTTGCGGGGGCTACATGACGGTGTCGAACCTGTGCCGGCTGACGGTGCAGACATATCACGACGACCGACCGGTCGCGGTCGATCTCGCGTTGCCGACTGGACTGGAGCTCTGCGAATTGATCCCGTCCGTCGTCGACGTCATCGGTGACGGACCCGGAGCCGACAACGGTTTCGCCGGGGAGCGCTGGACGCTGACACGGCTGAACGGTTCGGTGCTGAATGAGTCGATGACGCTGCACGAGAACGGTGTTCGCAATGGCGACATCCTGCTGCTCTGCACCGCGCCACCGCATAGCGAAACGTTAGTGGCCGACCTGTGCCACTCGGTCGTCGACGCTTCGCCATCAGCTGGCCGCAACCCCGGGATGGCAAGCCGCTTGAGCGCGATTGCCTCACTGTGCACCGCAGGTTGCGGTGCGGTGGCGCTCGCGTGTGGCAGTTCGCCCGCGGTCAGCCGCGCGGTCGTCGCGGCGATGGTGGCGGTCGCGGCGATCGCAGGGTCGATCGGGGCGAGCCGTCTCGAGTCCGAACCGCTCCCGTCGGTGGTGCTGGGCGTGATCGCTGCGGCGTTCGCCGCAGTGGCCGGCTTCCTGGTGGTGCCGGGCGGACCTGCACCGCCCAATCTCTTTCTCGCGGCGGCGATCTGCGCTGCCGCATCGATGGTATTGCTGTACGTCAATCCCTGCGGGGCAACGTGCTTCATCGCAGTCGCAGCATTCGCGGGGACGACCGCGATCGCTGCGGGGTTGGTGGCGATCTGGCCGGCACCGGCGGCCACCGTCGGCGCGATCCTGGCCGCCATATCGCTCGCCCTGTCCGGTCTGGCGGCCAGGTTGTCGATCGCCGTGACAGGGTTGTCGCCGACGATGCCCAGCGCTGCTGGCGACGCAGTCCGGGCCCGCCGCGGCCACCAGACATACACCGGGCTACTGGCCGGCTTCTCGGCGTCTGCCGCATCGGGTGTGGTGTTGATGGCCGCGGACCAGAGCGACGAGAGCACGCTCAGCGGTGTCGTCTTCACCTCGGTTGTGTCCGCGGTGTTGCTGCTCCAAGCGCGCCGACAACGGGGGTTGCTGCGATGCGCAGTGGTCTTCGGGAGTGGAATGGTCAGTGCTTCGGCTACTTTCGCGCTGACTGTCCTCTTCCTGCCTCGGCATGCCCACTGGCTTTGCCTCATCGCGGTCGTCCTCGGTGTCGGTGCCATGCGCCTGTCGATCGGGGATGTCACCACACGGTTCAGCCCGGTGGTGCGGCGCGGGGTGGATGTACTCGACTACGTCGCCGTCGCGTCCGTCATCCCGCTGACCTGTTGGGTCGCCGATGTTTTCGGCATCGTCCGTGGATTGAGCCTGACGTGACGGGTGGGCGGACACGGATCACCGGGGCCGTCGTTCTGGTGACAGCGCTCGTGTGGAGTGCACCGGTAGCCGGCGCGGTCACTCCGCCATTGGTCGATCGTTCGCTTCTGCCTCCACCACGCCCACCGGCACCGCCGGAGCCCACCGAGCAGCGGCAGCAGTGCCTAGTCTCTTCCGAGGCGACCCGCGACAATCGAACGGGACGCCAGCTGGAGGGTCTCGATCTGCCTGCGATCTGGCGACTCAGCCGAGGAGGCGGGCAGACGGTCGCCGTCATCGACACCGGCGTGGCACGACATCGCCTGCTTCCTCATCTCGTCCCCGGCGGCGACTACGTCTTCACCGGCGACGGCACCGATGATTGCGACGGACATGGAACGGTCGTGGCCGGCATAGTCGGTGCGGCAGAGGACTCTTCGGACGGCGCAGGGTTCAGCGGGATCGCTCCCGACGCGACGATCATCAGCATCCGTCAGTCGAGCGTCAAGTTCGCGCCCGCGGGTCGGCCGGAGCCTGGCTTCGGCGATGTCAACACGCTCGCGATGGCGGTGCGGACCGCGGCGGACATGGGTGCCACCGTGATCAACGTGTCAACCATCGCCTGCGTCGCCGACGCGGCAGAGCTGGACGACCGGGCCCTGGGTGCGGCGTTGGCGTACGCGGTCGACGTCAAGAACGTCGTGGTGGTTGCGGCTGCAGGCAACGTCGGCGGCCTCGGGCAATGCCCCGACCAGAACCCTCCCGCGGACCCGGCTCACCCCGGGCGACCGGACTGGAATTCGGTGAAAGTCGTTGTGAGCCCTGCCTGGTACGACGAATACGTCCTGACCGTAGGCTCCGTCGACCCACAGGGTGCACCGTCACGTTTCACACTGTCGGGACCCTGGGTGGATGTGGCCGCACCGGGTGAGGCGGTCGTATCGCTGGATGCGGACGGCGAAGGTTTGGTCAATACGCTGCCCTTCCTCGATACGCCGATGCCGATCGTCGGGACCAGCTATGCGGCGCCGGTGGTCAGCGGTATCGCCGCGCTCGTGCGGGCACGCTCGCCGCACCTGACCGCGCGCCAGGTGATGCAACGGATCAGGGACACCGCGCATCGGCCCCCGGCAGGCTGGGATCCGTTCGTCGGGTACGGCGTCGTCGATGCGATGGCCGCGGTGAGCGGCGACACCACCCCCAGACGCATGACCGTCGCGCCCGATCCGTCGAACGACCCCGATCCGTCGAACGACCAAGAACACCCGGTTTCGCCGCCCACCGGCACGACCCCGCCGGATCCTGGCGCGCGACGTGTCGCATTCGGCGGCGCCGGGATCTGCGTCGCCATCGTGGTGGCCGCGGCAGCGATGACGGCCTCGGTCGGCCGGTTACGGCGACGGGAGAACTCCGTCCCGCGCGACTAACGCGCTCTCCCTGCTCAGTTCTGGGCCGCGCGGCAGCCGGGACAACACCGGCCACGGAGCCGGAACGGGATCGCTCTGGAGGCCGAGCAGCCGTCCGGTGTTCTCGTCGTGAACGCCGAAGAGCACTCCGCTGTCTGCCACCAGGTAGAGAGGACCCGTCCCGCCGCCGGCGAGCGCCGTCGCCCGCACATACGCGCTTCGCCCCTGCGGCATGACGATGTTGTCGACATTGGGTCCATCCCCGTCGGCCTGCGCCAGCTCAATCGAATTCTTGTCGGGCGTCGAGTCCTGCATCCAGAGAATCGTTTTCGGCCCACTGGGCTGCCACTGTGCGCATAGCACGCCGGCGCCTCCAACCGGCGTGCCTGCCCGCCGGGGGAAGGTCGACACTGGAAGGGAATCCACCACTGGTAGGTCGCCGACGACATCCGGCGATACGGTAACTACCTCCCTGCCGCCCTGTGTATCGCTGATTCGGATCAGGTCGGCCGCGACTTCGCCGATCCGCTGAACACCGTCGGCCAACATGACGAAGTAGTCGTTCGCGTCCACCCGCGTTACCCGCACCACCGTCCCGACCCGCAATCCTGCGATACCACTGGCCATGCCCGCGCCGGGGACGTGTGGTGGAGCGATCGGCGGCGCCTCGGGGATGGCGTCGAGCAGCGCACTCGAAACAGGCTGTGGCTCAACGCCGTCGAGTCGTAGCGCCCATACGACGGCGGGGCTGCGAAGATCGACCGCCGCCCGCCAGCCGTCGTACAGCAGGTAGGTCGTCGACGCGCTCTCCGATCGTGGGCTGACCAGAACGCTCGGTTGCCGGGCGTTGGGATCGATGCCGGCGCGGCGGCCGGCAATGACGGTTGTCGTGGTCCCGTCGCAGACCGTCCACGCGGCTTCGTCGTCGGTCAGCGGCGTGGAGATGGCGGCGGGCGCGCCGGGAATGCCCAGCTGCGGACCGCGTTTGGCCTTCACGATGTCTGTTGCGCTGACGAGATGTGGCCTCCCGTCACCGCCTGCGACCATGCGGGCCGACGCCAGATTCGAGACGGGGTGCAGCGTGTCACCCACACGGACATACAGCGCACCCGAGTCGCGGGACATGACGATCACCGCATCGCCCAGCCCGGCGTTCGGCCGCAGGAAGGCAAGTATGGCGCACACCGCGACCAGGACGGTAGCAAGTACGCAGCCCGCGACGAACGAAAGCGACTGCGCCCGAATGGGATCGTCGACCATGCGGATGTCGCCACGCACCAGCGCGTGCTCCATCCGCCGCACCAGAAATCGGTACCCGCTGACCTGTAGCCGGGTTGTCGGTTGACCAGCCATACTCCCCCGGCGCCCAGCCTAAGGGCGGCCGAGGGTCATGCCGTGCACCAAAATTGCGCACGCCAACCGCGAAACGGAATTCCAGCAGGCCCTTACTCGCACTTCCCCTGCCGGAATTCAGTTTCGGCGCGGTTAGGCGGCCGGCTCCGAGGCGCTGTCCTTGCCCAGTGCCTTGCTCACCGCACCCGAAACCGTCTTCACCACATCGCGGACTGGGTGGAAGTCCTTGAGCGCGTTGCTCACCGGGCCAGTTGAACTCGTTCCGCCGGTACCCGTCGCCCCGATACCTTCATTCGGCTTGGCGATCAGACTCAGCCGCACCAATGGCTTGTTATCCGTCACTGCGGCTGCCGTGACCGTTTGGTTGTTGGTCTCGACCACGTTCGAATTAGGATCCGACCCGGGAAGCGGTTGCAGGCCGGGGGTGAGCGCGTTGTTGATACCCAGCGGGACGTCCTTGACGAGATCAATCCCGGTTTGGATCGGGTTGAAGGTGGCCGGGGGAAGCAGCGTCCCCGGTTGCGCCTTGCTGTAATCCGTTCGGTTATAGCCGGTCTCGATGAGGGTCTGCGTTGCCGGCTGAAGGAGGTCGACGACGGGGATGACCAGGAACGAGGTGCCGGTGGCGGATCCGAGGTCGAGCAATGGCTGGTACAGCGGCAGCGTCCGGGCCGGCAACGTGATGTAGATGGTGTCGCCGTGGCGTTGGCAGTAGTTCTCGGGGGTGCAGCCATTCGGCGCCGATGCCGCGGCGATCGCGTCCTGCACCTCATTCACGGTGTAGCCGTATGGTGTCGCGCTAGGCGCATCGCCATCGTCGGGCGCCAGGTAGGTGCCGTGCACGTACTGGAATCCGGCAAGTGCGTTGCCTACCGCCAGCGGGTTGAGAAGCCATTGCGGTGAGTCGACGACGCCGTCGTACTGCAGCGCGAAATCCGTCGCGCACGGAGTGCCGTCCGTGTGTTGGCACGTATCGGTTTGCGACGGGTTCCCGAACGTCGCGTCGAGGATGGGGACGGTGCCCAAGAAGGCAAGCCGCTCGAAAATACCGCCACTCGGACGCTGCGGATTTCCGATGAAGAAGTAGGTGGTTTTGTCCTTGACGGCTTGGGGATCGGAAGCGTGCAGCGTCTTGAAATCGCTGGCGACGGTGGCACCCTGCGAGTAACCGAAGATAGCGATCGGCTGGCCCGTCCCGAGCGCGGTGGTGTACGCACCGGTCAAAGCGACCATGCCGCTCTGCACCGAGACGTTCCACTTGGCGCCCTGCAGACCGCCCCAGCCCGGCAGCGGGATGGGCCAGAACTGGGCGTCGTACTCGATCCCCACAGGCGCGGCGCAATCGGCGGGCGTCCCACAGTCGCCGCCGGGGACCAGGTAGTGGTCGACGGCATTCGGCAAGTAGTTCAGCGACATCTGCCGGATGCTGCGTACCCGTGCCCGGCACGATGATCGCTTGTACCGCCGTCAGCCCGAGTGATGCGGTGATCGCCGTCGTGAGCATTTGAGTCACGCCGAGGATCAGGGCGACGAGCGCCGTCAAGATCGCGACAACCGTCGTCTTCACCGCTGATCGGGCTGAAATACGCATGCGCCAGGCTCCCTTGCCGTCGTCTCCGTCGGCATCTTGCCATCACGGCGCGGGACGCATGGGCGTTATCGGGCAAACTATTGCGAGCGATAATTACCGGCTTGGTGAAGCTCGGGAAGCTAGCGCCAGCGCGCCCAGACATAGGGCACGAGCGACCGCAGGAAATCGAGATCGGGCCCCGGCTCGGCATCGGCGAACGCCTGCTCGAAGTACTCCTCGGCCACCAGCAGAATGCCTTCGGCGTACTCGCTGGTGAAGGTCACGCTGCCGTAGTCGTCCATCAATCGACGAATCGCCTGCACCAAATCGGCTGAGCGTTCGGCCCGCGTCAGCCGCAGGTAGTCCCGGACGAGCAACCGGTCCTTGCCTTTGGAGACACTCAGCAAGTGCATGAGCGGCAGGGTCCGCTTCCCCTCGTAGAGGTCCCCGAGGATCTCCTTGCCGTAAGTCCGTTCGTCCCCAACGAGATTGAGGAGATCGTCGCGAATCTGGAAGGCCGCGCCGAAATGAAAGCCGAAACGCACCAGCGGGCCGAGTTCCACCGTGCCCTTCGACCCGACGATCGCACCCACGCGTAACGGATGGATCGTCGTGTACCAGCACGTCTTGTGCATGATCAGGTTCAGATAGTCCTCGGGCCCCAGATCCTCGACATTGTCGAGCAGCCACCCGACCTCTGTCGCCTGGCCTTCGAGCGTGCGCAGCGCCATCGTGTCGAATTCGCTCCAGACCAGATCGGCGAGGTCGCGGTCCAGTCGCCGGGTGGCCCTACGCAGCACCTGACCCGCGACGATCGCCAGGCCGTCACCGGCGTTCAAGGCCGCGGCGAGCCCGTACGTCGCCGCTAGCGTCGGCCTGCCGCGCCGCATTTCGCTGCCGTCGGCGACGTCGTCGTGGACCAGAAACGCGTTGTGCAACAGCTCAATTGCCACAGCGATCCCGAGCAGCTCTTCAGACTTGGCGCCGAACGCCCGACCCGCCGACAGACACAACGCCGGGCGTAGCGCCTTGCCGGGACGGGATGGATACTCGCGCATCGGGCCGTACAGCCACTGCACCGGTTCGCCGTCGGGCATCGCGTCCAGCATCGTGCGCCGGATGGCACGGGCGACCTCGCGCAGTCGATCCTCGACGTTGGTGACAAGGGTGGCGCGGTCCGCGATCTCGGTCATCAGTCGGCAGGCTGGAACGTGAGGACCACGGGGAGCCACAGGTGCGGGTGGCCGTCGACGAGTAGCGTGCCGCGATAGACACCGGGCGCAACGTCCTCGGCCCGAATCGTCACGATCACCCCGCGGCTGCTGCGGGCCGGCATCGGCACCGGTTCCGGCTCGAATGAAACGGCGTCCGCTGTGATGACGTCGCCGGTGTGAGACAAGAAATCGCTGCACCGCAGCCCGATTTCACCGAGGTTGTGTCGCTCCCCCGTTGTGCAGCCACACCTCGGTGGATAGCGACCCTGCGCCGTTCGCCTCGACGTGGATACCGCTGGTTGCGCCGGACCCGGCCAGGTCCAGGGTTGCAGCGCCGGTGGGAATCGGGCCGGGCGTGGTGAGTGAACCGGTGAGCCGGCCCACGATCGAGTCCCACGTCGCCAGCACCTGATCCACACCCGGTGCCGACGTTTGCGGCGCAGTCGGTCGATCTGCTTTTTGGGCTCCATTGGAATCGGCGGCTTTGCGATTCAGGCCCTCATCGGCCAATTGCACAAAACGATTGACAATTTCGGTTGCTGCACGAAGGCCCTGCGATTGCACGGCGCCCAGCGCGCGGATGTTGGCCGCAGGGTCGAATGCCGCTGCCCACGGCAGATCCGTGATCGTGCTGTCGTCCCCCAGCCCCCGCTCAGTCAACTGTCCTACCTGTCCATTTAGCCGAGCATTTAGCCTGCACAACGGTATGCTAAGCCTGTCTATCGCGGAAGGCGGGGGCCATGCCGAATCAACGCGCGTATTCACTGGCGCTCTTCGGACAAATCGACCAGGAAGTAATCGACGCCGACGAGCGATCCAGAAATGTGGACGATGCAGTGCTCGCCACCGTCGAGAGCCTTATGCCACACAGCACCGCGCTGGGCCAGCACGGTTGGTATCGCGAGCTGGAAAAATTCCTGAACGCCCCCACGGTGCGAGAGGGCAGCGAACCGTTCGCGTTCCCAACGTTTGCCGAGGCGACGGAAGCCCTGAGCAACCTACCTCGCATAGACCGGACGTCGATCGACGCCGAACCGCTGGACGAGGATCGCCAGCCCGCGTTGGCACGGGCGGTCTACGCGTGCGTGGTCCTCGATAAGATCCGTCGCGTCAAGAACTCGTTCAGAGTCGATGACGATCCCGAACTAACTCGGGACAACGTTTTGTGGGGCATCCTGCCGCCGGTGCTCGATGGATGGCCCATGCCGGGCGGACAAATACTGAGCGGCGAGCAGAAGGCCCAAGCTCTTGAGGACAGGATCGATGAAATCGTCGATCAGGACTCATTCGTGCGCGTCGCCGGCGAGGAAATCAGCCCTCAGTTCGCCGAACGCGCAAAACCGTGCTTCGGGACGCTGGAGGATGCCGGCGGAGAGTACTGCAGCACGCTGTACACGGATTCAGAAGACGACGACCTGACCGTGGCGGACATCAAGACGATCATCCATCCCCTGAACTGGGACCTGTGCTGCCCCACGTTCTTTCACGCGATGACAGAGCAAACCCCGGGTAAGTTCACCGCCCAGGGGTGGAACCGGATCGTCGAATCGATTTCCGCCGAACCCAACGAGTACCTGCTGAGAACCGCGCTGGTCTTCTACCTCGAGGAACGCAAGGACGGCCTGATCATCAACTACCAGCTCGACAAGAATCGTTCGGGCGAAGGAAAATCTGCGGGCATCGTCGAGATCGACAACGGCTACATCTGGGTGACCCCGACGCACAAAGGTCCGGGTGGAAAGGGCATCCGAATCCAAACCAGCAAGGAAGAACGGGTCAATGGCCTCAGTCCCACGGCGACAGCGGCTCTCGGTTGCCTGCTCGGCTGGTCGGACTCCGGCAAGGAGATGCTGGCAGGTACCGCCCGCAAGGCGATGAACAACAAGCTGCCGTTACCCCAGGGGCGATCGCTCAAAGCCTGGCCGAGCCCAACCGCTACGCAAAATCCCGTGGACACCGAAACACCGGTGAAACTGCCGGCCATCCCGGCCACCCTTCCCATCAACTATCCCGACACGGTCAAGGATGTGGGAGCACTGGCGAAGAGCCTCATCGACAAGGTCACCGCCAATGTCGGAAACGCCGCCAGTCGCTGGCTGGACGGCCTGATCCGTGACGACGTCGAGGACGTCACCAAGCAGATGGGTAAGGACCTCAAGGATTGGTCGCTCGAGGTCTACGACACGGCCGAACGCAATGTCAGACCTCCGGAGGGTGCGAACAATGGATGACCCCAAGATCATTGCGACCCGGTATGCGAATGAAGCCAAGGAGGCTATCGACGATGCCTCTCAGGTTGCGAACGACGCGTACGAGAAGATCGACAAGGACGTCATATACCACCACCGACGCCCTGAAGTCCTTCTTCGATCTGTCCAAGATCGCCATAAAGAGCGCCGCCGACATCGCCCGCATTCCGCTGCAGACCAAACCCGATCCCCGGGTGCTTCTGCTCGCCGATCACATCACCACGGTCGTGCGCCGCGGCCTCCTGGAAGCAACTCAGGTCGCTGCCGACGCGGCGAACGTCGTCGACAAGGACCCGGCAGACGTCGACCAGAATGACCGGAACGAATTGGTGAAGTCGGCGGTCAAGATTGCGCGAATCGGAATGCTGCGGAGCGCCGAGATCGCGCAGACCATTGCGGCGGGTCCGGGCGCTTATGCCGACCCGGTCCTGCCCTCCGACCCTTTCCACATCGCCGCCGTGGGCTATGACCGCAAACTGGTGGTGGAGACCATGGGCCGCAAAGGGGTACCCAACGAAAACATCTCCAAGTTGGTGGCGTTCGACCTGCCGAACGGCATTCTGAAGGCGGGCGTGGATTCATTCAAACTGGTCGCGAACTCAGCGGGCCTCGAGAGCGGGGTCTATGTCGGTGAGGTCAAGGCGTACGTCCTTGACACGGGCAAGCTGGATGGCGACCCCGTAGAGGTTTCGTTTGCATTGTGAGTCACCCTGATCGACCTGCCGGCGTCGATGAGCTTCTCGACCGGGCGCTGCGCGCTGCCTCCGAAGGCGATCGAGCGACAGCCAACCGCCTCGCCGGTCAAGTACTAGCCGTCGACCACAACAACGCGGACGCCGAAGAGCTTCTTGCCGCGCCCGACGAATACGGCGAAATCCGCCGCCTGACAATCCTTTTCGCCGACCTTGTCGACTCCACTGCGCTGTCGACAAAGGTCGAACCGGAGGTCTACCGAACCGTGGTCGGCCGCTACCGCGATGACGTACTGCGCATCGTCGGCCAGTACGAGGGCCACATCGGTGCGACCAAAGGTGACGGACTGCTGGCGTTCTTCGGACACCCGCAGGCCCACGAGGATGACGTGCAGCGCGCCGTTCAGGCCAGCCTGGACATCACCCGCGAGGTCGCCGCGCTGAGCGCAAGAGTTCGGCGGCGCTTCGGCTTCGACATCAACGTCCGGGTGGGCATTCACCGCGGAATCGTGTACCTGGACACCGCACAGGACGACGTCTACGGGTTCGCGGCGAACCTCGCCGCCAGAATGTGCGGTCTCGCCGAACCGGGCACCGTCGTCATATCGGAGGCGATAGAACCCCTCGCCCGCGCTGGATTCGTCCTGCGGGCTCAATTGCCCACTCACGTCAAGGGTGTGGAGCACCCCGTTCGCCCCTACCGGGTGGTCGCGGAGCGCGATGTCACCCGAACCCCGCTCGGCCCCCTGGTGGGGCGGCAGCGGGAGTTCGCGTACCTCGAGCGGTCATGGGCGGCGGCCAACGCCGGCGAGCTGCGGATCCCCGGCGTCGCTTTTCAGGGCGAAGCGGGCATCGGCAAGAGTCGGCTGGCCTGGTCGGCCGTCGACACGGCCGAACGATCCCATGGCGTCGTACTGCAGCTGATCGGCTCGCCGTTCCACACCGACGTGGGGTTGCGCCCGATCCGCCGGCTGCTCGAACGACGTTGCGGCATCGGCAGGTCATCCGACCCGGCTGAACGTCTGCAACATCTGCGTGCCGAGATCGAGGACCGATCACTTGACCCGGCGATCGTCGTTCCCCTGTTGGCACCGCTTCTCGGCATCGATCCCCAGTTCGGCTACGAGCCCGTGCAAGCCGAAGGCCGCAAGCTGTACGACCGAATCTGCGAAGCGGTTCGCGACTACCTGCTCGCATGTGTGCACGAGGCGCCGGCGCTGGTGTTGGTGGAGGACATGCACTGGTTCGACGAAGACACCGCAGAAGTCGTCGAATCGCTCCTGGGTGCCGACCTCAATGGTCACGTCCTCGTTGTCATGACCAGCCGGGAGCCGGTGCTGCCTGAGAACCCGCAGGTCGTGGGGTTTCATCTGAACCCGCTGACGGACGACGAGGCCGACGAGTTGATCGTCGCCCTGCACCCCGATGTGACCTCCGACCAGAGACGTGCGGTGCGACGCCGCTGCGACGGTGTGCCGCTCTACATCGAAGAAGTCGTCACGAAGCTCAAGGAACAGCCGTCCGATCTGGGCACCACCGTCGGCGTGCCGGACACCCTCTATGAGGCGCTGTACGCGCGGCTTCGCTCCAGCAGCATCGCGATCAGGGTCGCCGAGGCGGCGGCGATCATCGGTAGCCGGGTCGAGCGCGGCCTGCTGATGACGGTCGTAGACCTCGACGAGAGCGAGGTCACCGAGGCGATTCAGCAGTTGGTGCAGGGACGTGTGCTTGCCCCGCTCGACATCGACACCTGGCGGTTCCACCATGAGCTGTTGCGCGAGGTTGCCGAGGAGCTGTCACCGCCCAGCCTTCGGCGTGAGCTTCACAGTCGCACTGCCGACGCACTGATTTCCGGCGCGGCGGGCGGCAACCCCGACTGGCCGCTGATCGCACGTCATTACGAGCGCGCGGAGCGCTACATCGAGGCCGCGATGAGTTACGCACAGGCGTCGGCCAACGCACGACAGCGCGGAGCCCTTCGAGAGGCATTGAGCGCCTTGACATACGCAGTTTCGCAAGTCGAGAGCTCTGCACCAGGACCTGACCGCGACGGGCTCGAGCTGAACCTTCGACTGGGCCGCGCATTTCTCGCGCAAGCAGCCGAGGGTGTATTCAGCCCCAACGCTGCCGCCGACTTCGAGCGGTGTCTTCAGCTGTGCAGCAGCGATTTACAGGACGACGACCTGCTGTCGACCGTGATGTCGCTCTACCCGTACTACACGATGCACGCCGATCTGGATCGGGCGCAGCGGCTCGTCGAGTCAATTCGAACGAGCCTCACCGGGCCACGCGAAAAGTTCATGCCCGTCAACGACTTCGCCTACGGGATGCTGGCGTGGTATCGCGGCGAATTCGACTACGCCCGAACCAAAATGGAGACTGCGGCCCAGACACTGACCGAGGACGGCGCACAGGCACTCGACGCGATGCTGTTCATGCCCAACGATCCGACGGCGGGCCTGTTCACCCATCGCGCGTTGAGCCGCTGCCTGGATGGGGACGTCGCCGGGGTCGAGGCCGAACTTCGCAGCGCCGAACATCGGTGTGACCAATTGCCCTTCCCCGAAGGGCGCATTCAGCCTGGCCTACGCACGCCAAATCGAAGTGCTGATACGTATCGAGACCGGCGAGCTGGAGCGAGCCGCCGAGGTGGCCCTCGAGCTCGGCACCCTCGGCGAGCAACACGGCTTCGACTCCTGGGAGCTGACGGGCGCCGCGCAACATGCCACGGTCGGTGCATTGATTGCGTTGGCAGACAACCCCGGCGATGCCGAGGCGCTGGCACCGCACATCGCGACACTCACCACGTTCGTCGACACGTGGCGCGCCGTGGGCGTGATCGCACTCATCACCTTCTATGACGCGTTGCTTGCCCGCTTGCTGACCGCCGCGGGACAGCTGGACGAAGCCCGCGCCCGGCTGCAGACGGGGTTGGATCTCGCCCAGCACACGACGATGCACTTCTACGATGCCGAGCTGACGAGGCTTCGCGCCTTCACCACCGATGACGACGAGCTGCGTCGGGCTGCACTCAGCGAGGCCATCGAGCTGGCGCGCGGCCAAGACGCGCGGATCTTTGAATTGCGTGCCGCCATGGACTATTTCGAATCATTCGGCGAGCCCGCTCGGCAGGCGCTGGTGGACGCCCTCAGTCGCTTCCCCGGTGACAGCGACTGGCCGGAACTGATGCGCGCCAAGGCCCTGCTCGGGTGAGACGCCCCGGCGGAAAGGTCGCCATCCTCGGTGGCGGCATGGCAGGACTGAGTGCCGCTTGGCGGCTCAGCGAGCCGGGATGGCACGACCGGTTCGAATCGATCACGGTCTATCAACGCGGTTGGCGGCTGGGCGGCAAAGGTGCCTCGAGCCGTGGCAGGAACGGCAGGATCGAGGAACACGGACTACACGTCTGGCTCGGTGCATACGAGAACGCCTTCGCCCTCCTTCGCCAGAGCTACGCCGAACTGGACAGAGCCGCAACCGATCCCGCGTCGCCCATCCAGACGTGGGCACAGGCCATCTCCCCGGCTGACAATCCAGGCCTGGCCGACGAATGGGGCGGGGAATGGATGACCTGGCTGGGCACGCATCCCCGCAACGAGATGCTGCCAGGTGAACCCGGCGGCACCGGCCGCGAGATCACCGCAGTCGAATTCGTCGAGCGCGCACTGCAGCTGGTCATCGCATTCACCGACTCGCTGAAGGACGCAAGCCCGGGCAGCCTGCACCTCTCCGCCACGCCGCAGCCGCCGCACCCGCCGTCGCCGCCGGCGATCGCGGCCGTGCAGCGGGGCTTGCTTGCGGCAATGCTGAGCATGGCGGATCCACAAGCGCGAGAAGGTTCGCCGGCCGAAATCCTCGAGCAGGCACTGGAAGCGGTCCGCGACGCGATCGACTACGAGAATCGCCCGGACCATAGACGCAGCTGGCTGTTGATTTCGCTGGTGGTGGCGGCCGTGCGGGGCCTCATCGCAGATAACCTGATCACCCATCCGCAGGGATTCAGGGCCATCAACAACGAGGAATTCGGCGATTGGGTCACCCGGCACGGCGGCCATCCCGATGTGCTCCAGTCCGCTTTCGTCCGCGGTCTGTACGACCTCGTATTCGGCTACCAGGACGCCGATCCCGAGCGGCCGGCCGTCGCGGCGGGAGTCATGGTTTTCCTCATCGGTTTCGTCCTGTTCGAATACAAGGGTGCGATCTTCTGGAAGATGACCGCAGGCATGGGCGACGTCGTGATCGCACCGCTGTACGAGGCGCTCCGCAAGCGCGGGGTCAGATTCGAGTTCTTCCATCGTGTTGACGCGGTACACCTCGACGAACGACGAAAGAACATCGGCGCGATCACGATGGGTCGTCAGGCAGAACTCGCCGACGATGTCGACGACTACGATCCGCTGATCACGATCCGAGGACTCCGCGTCTTTCCCGACGCTCCGCTGGTCCAGCAGATCAAGAGCATGGACGGACTCGAGGATCTGGAGTCACACTTCGGGAAGCGCCAGGACGTCGAGACCAGGGTTCTTCGGCGCGGCAAGGATTTTGATCACGTCGTGCTCGCGGTATCCCTCGGGATGATTCCCGTCGTCGCGCAGGAACTCATCGATGACCGTCCGGAGTGGCGCGAGTTGACGACTCACGTCCGCACCGTGGCAACGCAGGCGTTCCAGCTGTGGCTGCGCCCCGATGAGCAGGCGCTGGGATGGCCGAGACCTGACGCGACGATCACCGCGTATGCCCGGCCATTCGAGACGTGGGCGTCGATGCCGCAGACGCTGTGGGCGGAAGACTGGCCCGAGAAGGACCGTCCCGGCGCGGTTGCCTACTTCTGCGGCAGCCTCGACGCGCAGTGGCCAACCACAGAGGACCACGACAGCTATGTCCGACGCTGCCGGGACGGGGTGTACGTCGACGCCGCCGAATTCATCGACCGGCATCTCGGGCTCTTCTACCCGAATGCGTTCACGGAGCAGGGTTTTGCGTGGCATCAGCTGTGCGGCGCCAACGGCTTGCGTGGTGCTGCGGCGTTGGCCACCCAGCACGTCAGCGTGAACATCGACCCGTCGGATCGCTACGTGCAGTCCGTTCCCGGAAGCGACCAATACCGGCTGCGGCCCGACGAAAGTGGTTACGACAACGTGGTTCTGGCCGGCGATTGGACGGACTGCGGCATGAATGCGGGCTGCATCGAGGCCGCGGTGATGTCGGGTCTCGAGGCGGCGAACGCCTTGCTGGGCCACGGTCGCTACCACCGGATCCGCGGGTTCTACATGCCGTGACGACGTCAGTCGTCGTGCTCCTGCGCGCGGCGCTCGCGGTAGGCCGCGACGTGTTGGCGGTTGCCGCAGTTTCCGGTGTCGCAGAAAATCCGGGACCGGTTGCGCGAAAGGTCCGTCAGCACCGCCTCGCAGTCGGGTGCCGCGCAGATCTTGAGTCGCCGCAACTCGCCCGCGCGGATCAGGTCGGCCAGCGCCATCGCCATCTCCGCGCCCATCCGCTGCCACAGCGGGTCGTGTACCGAGGCCAGGTGCAGGTGCCAGTCCGGCATCTCGGGGTGCCGCGTCAGCCACGGCGTGCGCCTTGGTGTCGCTCAGCAGCGCGTTGACCTGGCTGACCGCGTGCTCCTCGTCGTCGGCGGCCGCCCAGATCTCGGCCCAGCCGCTCGCGGAGTCGCTTGCACCGACGCCAAGCTCGGCTTCGTCGTGGTCACGACGCCCCGTCCAGCCGAAGCTGTCCAGATAGGCGTCGAGCGCCGCAATGTCGCCGAGCTGCTCGCCGTCCACCCGGTCGGTGTTGATCAGCACACATGCCGCCCGCAAAGTGAGCTCAGTGTCATGAGTGAAAATCATTTGACTCCTGACCTCCTTCTCCGGCTAGTGTCATGACCAAAGAGTATTTTACTCATTACATGCCGGAGGTGCCAGATGACAGCGACACAGCTCAACAAGGGGGTCGACCACTTCCGGCTGGGCCTGTTGCTCGCCGTCGGCTCCGCGTTCGCCTTCGGTAGCTCGGGCCCGTTCGCCAAGGCGCTGATGGAGGCCGGCTGGACGCCCACCGCCGCAGTCACCGCGCGGATGGTCGGCGGCGCGCTCGCCATGGCCGTCTTCGCCAGCATCGTCCGCCGGGGCTGGGTCCGCGAGGCGCTGCGGCATCGCAGGACGGTCATCGCCTACGGCGTCGTCCCGGTTGCCGGAGCGCAGCTGTTCTACTACAACGCCGTCGCGCACCTGTCGGTCGGCGTCGCACTGCTGCTGGAATACACCGCCGCCGATCCTCGTGGTCGGCTGGATGTGGGCCACCACGCGCCGCAGGCCAGCCACACTGACGCTTGCCGGTGTCGGGCTCGCGATCGCGGGAATCATGTTGGTGCTGGACGTATTTTCCGGCGCCCACATCAACGCAGTCGGCGTCGATGTGGGGACTCGCCGCCGCGGTGTGCGCGGCCTGCTACTTCGTGATGTCCGACGAAGTCAGCGCCGACAGCTCGAAGAAGGCAGCCTGAACTCGATCACGCTGGCCACGGGCGGACTGATCGTCGGCGCGGTCATCGTGGCCCTGCTGGGCGCGACCGGCGTCATGCCGTTCCGATTTTCCACCAATGACACCGTCATCGCCGGATTCACGACCTCATGGTTGGTGCCTGTCATCGCGCTCGCGCTGATCCCGACCGCGCTCGCCTACACGCTCGGCATCATGGGCATCGCCCGGCTGCGGCCGCGGTTCGCGTCGCTGGTCGGCCTGTCCGAGGTGATGTTCGCCGTGCTGGCGGCGTGGGTGCTGGTCGGGGAGGCGATCACCGTGGCCCAGGCAGTCGGTGGCGCCGTTGTCCTGGTTGGGCTCGCGCTGGCCCGCCAGGGCGACCGCACCGAGAAGGTTGCCGCCGCGACCTGGCCAGACTGTGCCGGCGTCGAGGACCTGTCAACCTGCGGCGAGGCAAAGAGTTAGTTCCTGCCAGCCGGGTGTGAAATATTGGTCCGCGTGACTTTGCCACACAGGTCGGCCCGGGGGGCCGCCATCCTTGCCACTGTCGGATCCGCGGTCGCAGCGTTGTCGGTGGGCTTGGCGCCGGCCGCGAGCGCGGTGCCCTGCCCGGACATCGAGGTCGTCTTCGCCCGCGGCACCGGTGAGCCCGACGGCGTCGGCAGGGTCGGCCAGGCCTTCACCGACGCGTTGAGTTCACAGGTCGGCGGTCGCACGGTCACCTCGTACGCGGTGAACTACCCGGCAAGTTACGACTTCCTCACCACCGCCAACGGCGCGGCGGACGCGGCCAACCACATCGCGTCGATGGCCCAGCAGTGCCCGTCAACCAAGATCGTGCTCGGCGGCTACTCGCAAGGTGCGGCGGTGATGGACATGCTGGCCGGTGTTCCGCCGCTCGGCAACAAAATCGGCGAGATCGGCTCGGCGCCGCCGCTGCCCGTCGGCTCCACTGTCGTCGTTGCAGCGGTGGCGGCGTTCGGAAATCCCGCAACGAAGTTCGGCAATCCACTATCGTCGATGGGACAGTTCGCTGGTCGGGCCATCGACCTATGTAAGGACGGCGACCCGATCTGCTCGGATGGGCGAAATCCCTTTGCTCACCACGGTTATGAGGATGCCATGGCCCAACAGGCGGCCGGTTTTGCAGCAGGAAGGGTCTAGATCATGAATGTAGTTGAGAAAACAGCTGCGTTACTCGTCGGCGCAGCGGCGGTCATCACACCGTCGATCGCCTTCGCGCCGGTCGCGTCTGCGGACTGCCCCGACATCGAGGTGGTCTTCGCCCGCGGCACCGACGAGGGCCCCGGACTCGGCCGTATCGGTGATGCGTTCGTGAACTCGTTGCGCGGCAAGGTCGGTGGCCGCTCGGTCGGCACCTACGCCGTCAACTATCCGGCCAGCTACGACTTCCTGGCCGCGGCAAGCGGAGCCAATGACGCCAGCGCCCATATTCAGTACATGATGGGCGCCTGCCCCAATACGCGGCTCGTGCTCGGCGGCTACTCCCAGGGCGCAGCGGTGATGGACGTCATCGCGGCGGTGCCCATCCCGGCGATCGGGTTCGACAACCCGTTGCCGCCCAACGCTCCCGATTTCGTCGCGGCGATCGCCGTCTTCGGCAACCCGTCGGCCAAGCTCGGCCTGCCGTTGACGATCAGCCCGGTATGGGGTGGGAAGTCCATCGACCTGTGCAACGGCGATGACCCGGTCTGCCAGACCGACGGCCAAAGCGTTCCCGCACACCGGGCATACACGGGCGGGCCGGTCAACCAGGCCGCCGACTTCGTCGCGGGCCGGCTGTAGCTCGTCCCGCGCGCTGAAACGGATGTGCGAATTCGTCGGCTAACATCGGCGTGATGGTCATTCGTGTTGAGCGCACCAGCATGGGTCATCGGCTTCGCCGTGGCGTAGTCGCTGCGGCCAGCGCAGTCCTGGTAGCTGCAGGTCTGCTCGTCGGCCCCTTAATCCTGCCCGGTGGCAAGGCCATTCCGTCGGCGTCGGCCGCCTGCCCACAGGTCGAGGTGATTTTCGCGCGCGGCCGGCTGGAATCACCCGGTGTCGGGGTGCTCGGCAACGCATTCGTCAGCGCGCTGCGGTCCAAGGTGAACAAGAACATCGGTGTGTACGCGGTGCGCTACCCCGCCGACAACGAGATCGATGTCGGCGGCAACGACATGAGCGCGCACATTCAGAACATGGCCGAAAACATGCCCGGACACCCGCCTGGTACTGGGCGGCTATTCACTGGGCGCAGCGGTCACCGACGTGGTGCTGGCTCTTCCGTTCAGCTTCTTCGGTTTTGACAACCCGCTGCCTGACGGCATGGATCAGAAGATCGCCGCTGTCGCCCTTTTCGGCAACGGCGCGGCATGGGCCGGGCCGATCACGAACTTCAGCCCGCTCTACTCCGAGCGGACCATCGAGTTGTGCCACGGCGCCGATCCGATCTGTAATCCCGCGGACCCCAATACGTGGGAGAAGAACTGGACCGACCACGCGGCCAGGGCTTACATCGACGCGGGCATGGTGAATCAGGCCGCCGACTTCGTCGCCGCTCGGGTCTAGTCGTTGAGGCGACGCAGGTCGCGGGTCACCGTGATGCGCGCCTCGAGTTGGTCGTCCGGCGGGTAGTCCACGCCGACGAGCGTCAGGCCTTGCGGCGGGGCGGCCGCGAATTCGCTGGAGCGGCGCGATGCCGTCAACAGATCTGCGCACCACGCCGGTTCGCGGCGGCCCTCCCCTACTGCAAGCAGCGCGCCGACGAGCGAGCGCACCATCGACCAGCAGAACGCGTCGGCGGTGACGTATGCCGTGACGAGATCGCCGGACCGCGACCAGTCCAGCCGCTGCAGATCGCGGATCGTGGTGGCACCCTCCCGATATCGGCAGAACGCGGCGAAGTCGTGGAGCCCGACCAGTTCTCGTGATGCGGCCGCCATCGCATCGACGTCCAGTGGGCGCGGCCACGCCGTCACGTGCCGTGCGTGCTGCGGATCGACCCCGTGCGGAGCCGTCGAGAGCCGGTACTCGTAATGTCGGCGCAGGGCCGAGAACCGTGCGTCGAAACCCGCAGGCGCCCGGACGATGTCGCGTCACTCTGACATCGGACGGCAGAAGCCGTGACAGCCTGCGCACCAGGGGCAGAAACTCCGGATCCCCCGGTCGCGGTGTGCGCGGATAGGCGTGCGGGATCGCGTCGGCGGGCACATCGACATGAGCCACCTGGCCGGTGGCATGAACCCCGGTGTCGGTGCGGCCTGCGGCTCGCAGCTGCACCGGGGTGCGGAACACCGTCGTCAGAGCTTCATCGAGCACGCCTGCGACCGTCCGCTGTCCGGATTGCGCTGCCCAGCCCGCGAATTCCGTTCCCTCGTAGGCGATGTCGAGGCGGAGACGAACGAGCCCGCCACCGGAAACGATGGCGGGCCCGTTATCGCTCATGTCCCTAGGACTTGTCGGCATCCTCGTCGGAGTCGGCCTCGTCGGAAGCCTCAGCGGTCTGGGCGTCGGCGATCGCCTCGTCCTCGGCCTTGACCTCTTCGATGCTGGTCGTCTCCTCGGCCAAGGCCTCGTCGATGCTGGTCGTCTCCTCGGCCAAGGCCTCGTCGATGCTGGTCGTCTCCTCGGCCAAGGCCTCGTCGGAGGATTCCTCGGCGTCTGCTGTCTGCTCGTCGGCCAAGTCCTCGTCGGTGGGTCCGACGGCTTCCTCCGGCTCGACGGCAGCCTGCGGTGCCACCGCCGCTGCGACCGGCGCGGCCTTCTTCGCCGCACCCTTGCGGGCGCGGTTGGCCTCGGATGTCACCGTCTTCTCCCGAACCAGTTCGATGACGGCCATCGGGGCGTTGTCGCCCTGACGTGCCTCCAACTTGATGATGCGGGTGTAGCCGCCGTTGCGGTCGGCGTAGAACGGTCCGATCTCGGCGAACAAGGTGTGCACCACGTCCTTGTCCCGGATCTTCTTGAGCACCTCACGCCGGTTGTGCAGCGTGCCCTTCTTGGCGTGGGTGATCAGCTTCTCCGCATAAGGCCGCAGCGCCCGTGCCTTGGGCTCAGTGGTCTTGATCCGGCCATGCTCGAACAGCGATGTGGCCAGGTTGGCCAGCAGCGCCTTCTGGTGCGCGGACGACCCGCCGAGGCGAGGGCCCTTGGTGGGCTTGGGCATTGGTGACTCCTTGTATTACGGCCCGGATCGGCTAACCCGGTCTAGAGCTGTTCGGTTTCGGCGTAGTCCTGGTCGTTGTCCATGTCATAGCTCGCATCGCTGTTCCACGTGCCGGTGGCAACGTCGTAGCCTGCGACCTCGGACGGATCGAACGTGGCCGGGCTGTCCTTCAGCGACAGACCGAGCTGATGCAGCTTGATCTTGACCTCGTCGATGGACTTCTGGCCGAAGTTGCGGATGTCCAGCAGATCGGACTCCGTGCGGGCGACGAGCTCGCCCACCGTGTGCACACCCTCGCGCTTCAGGCAGTTGTACGACCGCACCGTGAGGTCCAGGTCGTCGATCGGAAGCGCGAACGACGCGATGTGGTCGGCCTCTGCCGGCGACGGGCCGATCTCGATGCCCTCGGCCTCGACGTTGAGTTCGCGTGCCAGACCGAACAATTCGACCAGCGTCTTGCCCGCCGACGCGAGCGCGTCGCGAGCGGTGATCGAGCTCTTGCTCTCGACGTCCAGGATCAGCTTGTCGAAGTCGGTGCGCTGCTCGACGCGGGTGGCCTCCACCTTGTAGGTGACCTTCAGCACCGGCGAGTAGATGGAATCGACCGGGATGCGGCCGATTTCGGCGCCCGACGCCTTGTTCTGCACGGCGGGGACGTAGCCACGGCCGCGCTCGACGACGAGCTCGACCTCCAGCTTGCCCTTGTCGTTCAGGGTGGCGATGTGCATGTCGGGGTTGTGCACCGTCACACCGGCAGGCGGCACGATGTCGCCAGCGGTGACCGCACCCGGGCCCTGCTTGCGCAGGTACATGGTGACCGGCTCGTCCTCCTCGGAGGACACGACCAGACCCTTGAGGTTCAGGATGATGTCGGTGACGTCTTCCTTCACACCGGGAACGGTGGTGAATTCGTGCAGCACGCCGTCGATGCGGATGCTGGTGACCGCTGCGCCGGGGATCGACGACAGCAGCGTTCGCCGAAGCGAATTGCCAAGGGTGTAACCGAATCCGGGCTCCAACGGCTCGATGACGAACTGGGAGCGATTCTCGGCAATGACCTCTTCGGACAATGTGGGTCGCTGAGAAATCAGCATGGTTTCTTTCCTCCTTCGCGACAACCGCTATTTGATGTCGCGTAATTCCCCTAGCTTCGCTGGGGGCCCAGACCGCCATCGGGACGGCCCGGGAGTCCTTTATTTCGAATAGAACTCGACGATCAGCTGCTCGGCCAGCGGGACGTCGATCTGCGCCCGCTCGGGCAGCTGGTGAACCAGGATGCGTTGGCGTTCGCCGACGACCTGCAGCCAGCCCGGGATCGGCCGATCACCCGCGGTCTCGCGGGCGACCTCGAACGGCAGGGTGTTCAGCGACCTGTCCTTCACGTCGATGATGTCGTACTGCGACACCCGGTAACTCGGGATGTTCACCTTGACACCGTTGACGGTGAAGTGGCCGTGGCTGACCAGCTGCCGGGCCATCCGGCGGGTACGCGCCAGCCCGGCGCGGTACACGACGTTGTCCAGCCGGCTTTCCAGGATGCGCAGCAGGTTCTCACCTGTCTTGCCGGAAACCCGGTTGGCCTCTTCGTAGTAGCGACGGAACTGCTTCTCCATCACGCCGTAGGTGAAGCGGGCCTTCTGCTTCTCCTGCAGCTGCTGGCGGTATTCGCTTTCCTTGATCCGCGCACGACCATGCTGGCCGGGCGGGTAGGGCCGCTTCTCGAAGGCCTGGTCGCCACCGACGAGGTCGGTGCCAAACCGGCGCGACTTGCGGGTTGCGGGTCCGGTGTAACGAGCCATTGTGTTGTCTCCTCCTAGACCCTGCGCCGCTTCGGCGGACGGCAGCCGTTGTGCGGCTGCGGGGTGACATCGGAAATGGCGCCGACCTCGAGGCCGGCCGCCTGCAGCGACCGGATCGCGGTCTCGCGGCCCGAGCCCGGGCCCTTCACGAACACGTCGACCTTCTTCACGCCGTGCTCCTGCGCTTTGCGAGCCGCGTTCTCGGCGGCCAGCTGCGCGGCGAACGGCGTCGACTTACGCGACCCCTTGAAGCCGACGTGGCCCGAGGACGCCCACGCGATGACGTTGCCCTGCGGGTCGGTGATCGACACGATCGTGTTGTTGAACGTGCTCTTGATGTGTGCGGCGCCGTGCGGGACGTTCTTCTTTTCCCTGCGGCGGCTCTTCTGCCCCTTCTTGGGGGCCGAGCCTGTTGCCTTCTTTGCGGGTGGCATCGGGGGTTACCTGGCCTTCTTCTTGCCGGCGATGGTGCGCTTCGGGCCCTTGCGGGTGCGCGCATTGGTCTTGGTCCGCTGGCCACGCACCGGCAGGCCGCGGCGGTGCCGAATGCCCTGGTAGCAGCCGATCTCGATCTTGCGGCGGATATCGGCCTGCACCTCACGGCGCAGATCGCCCTCCACCTTGAGGCTGCCCTCGATGTAGTCGCGCAGCTGGGTCACCTGGTCGTCGGACAGGTCCTTGGTGCGCAGGTCCCGGCTGATGCCGGTGGCTTCCAGAATCTCCTGGGAGCGGGTACGGCCGATGCCGTAGATATAGGTCAGGGCGATCTCCATGCGCTTATCGCGCGGGAGGTCGACGCCCACTAGACGTGCCACAGTGGTGTGTTCCTTCTTCGTTGCGGAGGTCTGATCCCGGTCCGATCCCGACTGTTGACGGGGCCCGGCCTCCGTGCCGGGCGTAGGTGAGCGGCCTATCCACTCACTGGTACTGGGAGTTCATCATTCAGTTGTGGTGCGAGGCTTGCGGAAGCTATCTGTTCTTCGCGCAAGCGCTCATCACTAGCCTTGCCGTTGCTTGTGACGCGGATCGGAGCAGATCACCATGACCCGCCCATGCCGGCGGATCACCCTGCACTTATCGCAAATGGGCTTGACGCTCGGGTTCACCTTCACGGCTCTTCGATCCTGTTCTTGTCTCTGTGTGTCTGGGGTGACTACTTGTACCGATAAACGATGCGGCCCCGAGAAAGGTCGTAGGGAGACAACTCCACCACCACCCGGTCCTCGGGCAGGATGCGGATGTAGTGCTGCCGCATCTTGCCGCTGATGTGGGCGAGCACCTTGTGTCCGTTCTCCAGCTCAATGCGAAACATCGCATTGGGCAGGGGTTCGACCACGCGGCCCTCGACCTCGATGGCACCGTCTTTCTTGGCCATTGCTTTTCGGAGATCCTCCGTGTCCGTCTAGATTCTTGGCGCCGAGCGGCGCAGTACTCGCTCCGACTACAAAACGTGAGCCGGTAGCTAGAAATTCCAGAACTGGGGCACGCAAGAGCCGGCGCGGAAACCGCACCGTTGGTCCATACTACCTGCTCGGCCGCGCGCCCCAAAATCGCTGAACGGCCACCTCAGGGCCACCGGCTCGACTGCATATCCGCTGGACAGCGGGAGCATACTTAAGGGCGATGACTGGACCTGATCCCCAGCCCCGCAAACCCGTAATCCTGTCCGTCGACGACGACCCTGCCGTCTCCAGGGCCGTCGCCCGCGACCTGCGCCGCCACTACGGTGAGCGGTACCGGATCGTGCGTGCCGAATCCGGCCCGGACGCGCTCGAGACGATCAACGAGCTCAAGCTGCGCGGCGACGCCGTTGCGGTGTTCGTCGCCGACTACCGGATGCCCGGCATGAGCGGCATCGAGTTCCTGGAAGAAGCCATGGACATCTATCCCCTGGCCCGCCGGGTGCTGCTGACCGCATACGCCGACACACACGCCGCCATCGACGCGATCAACGTCGTCGACCTGGACCACTATCTGCTCAAGCCGTGGGATCCACCGGAGGAAAAGCTCTATCCGGTGATCGACGGCCTGCTGGAGTCCTGGCGCGCCCAGGGTGACCGCGCGGTTCCCGTGACCAAGGTGATCGGCCACCGCTGGAATCCGCGATCGTGGGAGGTGCGCCAGTTCCTGGCCCGCAACCAGCACTCGTTCCGGTCGTACATGGCAGACGAGTCCAAAGGCAAGCAGCTGTTGGACGCCGCGGGCCTCGACGGCCTGCGGCTGCCCGTGGTGATCACCGAGGGCGGCGAGACGCTCGTCGAGCCGACCAACACCGAGCTGGCCGACATGCTCGGGTTGTCCACCACCCCGTCGTTGGAGATGTACGAACTCGCCGTGATCGGCGGCGGCCCCGCCGGTCTGGCCGCCGCGGTGTACGGCGCCTCCGAGGGGCTGAAGACCGTGCTCATCGAGAGCACGACGACAGGTGGCCAGGCAGGCCGCAGCTCGCGGATCGAGAACTACCTCGGCTTCCCCACCGGTGTGTCGGGCGCCGAGCTGACGACATCGGCTCGCAGGCAGGCCGAGCGGTTCGGCGCAGAGGTCATCACCACCCGCAAGGCGGTCGGGCTCGACGTCAGCGGCCAGGCCCGCACGATCAAGTTCGAAGACGGCAGCACCATCGGCGCCCAGGCCGTCATCCTGGCCACCGGCGTCGACTACCGCCAGCTGCAGGCCCCTGGCTGCTGGGACGACCCGGACAACACCGCCTGCAACTTCATCGGCCGCGGCGTCTACTACGGCGCCTCGGTGTCGGACGCATCGGAGTGTGCGGGCGAAGACGTCTACATCGTCGGCGGCGCGAACTCGGCGGGTCAGGCGGCGATGTTCATGTCGCGCGAGGCGAAGTCGGTGACGCTGCTCGTGCGCGGGCCGTCGCTCGCTGCGTCGATGTCCTACTACCTCATCCAGCAGATCGAGGGCAGGGACAACATCCATGTCCGCACCTGCACCGAGGTCGTCGAGGCGACCGGCGAGGACGACCACCTGACCAGCCTCGTCCTGGAGAACAAGCAGACCGGAGAGCGGGAGACGGTCATGGCCTCGCGCATGTGCTGCTTCATCGGCGCGACACCCCGCACCAAGTGGCTCGACGGTGTCGTGGCCCGCGACGACCTGGGGTTCATCCTGACCGGACCCGATCTGCAGGACGTCTGCGGCTGGACGCTGGACAGGCCACCGCACCATTTGGAAACAAGTGTGCCGGGTGTGTTTGTTGCAGGTGATGTGCGCGCCGACTCCGCCAAACGGGTGGCAGCCGCCGTCGGCGAAGGGTCGATGGCGGTGATGTTGGTGCACCGGTATTTGGCCGAAGCGTGATTGGCAGCCAGGAAGGATCGACAGACATGAGCGAGGAATGCCTTCGCGACGAGCTACGGACGCTGTTCCTGTTCGAGAAGCTCAGCGACGAACAGCTCGACATGCTCTGCGCCGACGGCCACATCGAGACCTTTCCCGCGGGCCCGCTGTGCACCGAGGGTGAACCGGCCACCTGCTTTTACGTGATGCTCGACGGCGAACTCGTCATGTCGAAACGTTCCGGCGGCGTCGACATCCAGACCGGCCGCACGTCACAGCGCGGCGTCTACTTCGGCGCGTGGTCGGCTTACGTCCCCGGCGAGGAGCACATCTACGAGGCGTCGGTGCGGCTGACGAAGCCGTCCCGCTGCTTCGTACTCGACGCTGACGCCTTCGCCCGGTTCATGCAGTCCGAGTTCCCGATGGCCGTACACCTGCTGGAGGGCCACAAGGTCGGCGGCCGGCGGCAGAGCCAGATCATCGGACAGCGCGAGAAGCTGCTGGCGCTCGGCACCATCACGGCGGGGCTGACCCATCAGCTGAACAACCCGGCGGCCGCCACCGGACGCGCGGTGGCCGACCTCCGCGAAGGGGTCGGTCATATGCGGCACAAGCTCGCGATGGTGGCCGAGGCCAAGTTCACCCCGGAGGCGCTACGCGTCCTGGTGAACATTCAGGACCAGGTCGCCGAACAGGTGGCCAAGAACAAGGACGTGGAACTCTCCGCACTCGAGGCGTCGGACCGCGAGGACCAGATCGGCGACTGGCTGGAGGAGCACGGCATCGCCAGCGCGTGGGAGTACGCGCCGACGTTCGTCGAGGCGGGGCTGGACATCGACTGGCTGGAGCGGGTCTCGGCGTTGGTCGACGACGTCGACGCCAGCGCATCGCTGCAGAGCGCGATCGGGTGGTTGAAGTACACGATCGACAACGAACTGCGGATGAACGAGATCGCGGAGGCCAGCAAGCGCATCTCCGCGCTGCTCGCCGGCGCCAAGCAGTACTCGCAGATGGACCGCGGCGCCTACCAGGCCGCAGACGTGCACGAACTGCTGCGCAGCACGATCATGATGTTCGGCGACAAGCTCGGCATCGAGGGCAAGGGCAGGCCGGTCACCCTGGTCAAGGACATGGACAAGACGCTGCCCGAATTGCAGTGCTATCCAGGCGATCTCAACCAGGTGTGGACGAACCTCATCGACAACGCGATCCAGGCGATGGACGGACACGGCACCCTGACGATCAGGACCGCGCGGGAGAACGACCAGATGATCCGCGTGGAGATCTGCGACGACGGCCCCGGCATACCCGAGGACATCATCGACCGGATCTTCACCCCGTTCTTCACCACCAAGCCGTTCGGCGAGGGCACCGGCCTCGGCCTGGACCTGGCTTGGCGCATCGTCGTGGAAAAGCACGGCGGAAACATGTCGGTGCAGTCGAAGCCCGGCGACACCCGGTTCATCGTGTGCCTGCCGCTGGTGGCGCCCGCGCCCTTGTCGTCGACGCCCGGCGAACTCGCGGAGGCGGGCACGGAATAGCCTCCGCCGCGCCGTAGGTTGGAGGAGGCATGACGACGAAACCCAATCTCGGCACGTTCGGCGCGTTCGGTCACCATTCGATGTGGCAGCAGTTGTCACCTGAGCAACTGCGGGAAATCGAGGCCCTTGGCTACGGGGCCATCTGGGCGGGCGGTTCACCGGCGGCTGAGCTGTCGTGGGTGGATCCCATCCTCGAAGCGACCACAAATCTGAAGGTGGCGACGGGGATCGTGAACATCTGGACCGCCGACGCCGGGCCCGTCAGCGAGTCCTTCCACCGGCTCGAAGCGGCATATCCCGGGCGCTTCCTACTCGGCATCGGCGTCGGGCACCCGGAGGCGACCCAGGAATACCGGACGCCGCTCGAAGCGATCACCGACTATCTGGACAAGCTCGACGAGTACGGCGTGCCGAAGGACCGCCGCGTGGTGGCAGCCCTCGCGCCAAAGATGCTGAAGCTGTCGGCCGACCGCGCCGCGGGTGCGCATCCGTATCTGACGACGCCGGAACACACGGCCGAGGCGCGAAAGCTGATCGGCGCCGAGGCGTTCATCGCGCCCGAACACAAGGTGGTGCTGACCACCGATGCTGAGAAGGCACGGGCCGTCGGGCGCAAGGCGCTCGAGATCTACCTCAACCTGACCAACTATCTGAACAGCTGGAAGCGGTTGGGCTTCACCGACGAGGACGTGGCCAAGCCCGGCAGCGACCGGCTCGTGGACGCCGTCGTCGCCTACGGCACCACCGACGCGATCGCGGCGCGGCTGAAGGAACACGTCGACGCCGGCGCCGACAACGTGGCTGTCCAGGTGCTGACCGGACCTGACAAGCTGGTGCCCGCACTGGCCGAGTTGGCCGGGCCGCTCGGCCTGAATTGAAATTCGATAACGGGGGATCTGCATGACTGACGCTGTTTCGCTCAAGCCCGATCTCGGCACGTTCGGGGTGTGGACGTTCGGGGCTCCCAAACCCGAACAGGCCGTAGAGATCGAGAAGCTGGGTTACGGCGCGGTGTGGATCGGTGGATCCCCCGCAGGCGATCTGAAGTACGTCGACCCGATCCTGGACCAGACCGAGACGCTTCAGGTCGCCACCGGCATCATCAACGTGTGGACCGCCGACGCGGCGGAGGTGGCCAAGGCCTACCACCGCATCGAGGACGCCTATCCCGGGCGCTTTCTGCTCGGCATCGGCATCGGGCACCCGGAGCACACCGAGGAGTACCGCAAGCCCTACGACGTGTTGGTCGAGTATCTGGACGCGCTCGACGCCGCGAAGGTCCCCACCAGCCGGCGGGTGGTCGCCGCATTGGGGCCGAAGGTGCTCAAGCTGGCGGCCCAGCGCAGCGCCGGGGCGCATCCCTATTTGACGACGCCCACGCATACCGGCCAGGCGCGCGAATTGGTTGGCAACACCGTGTTTCTCGCTCCCGAGCACAAGGTGGTGCTGGCACGGGATGCCGAAGCCGCGCGGGAGATCGGCCGCAAGACCGTCGACTTCTATCTGAACCTGTCGAACTACCTGAACAGCTGGAAGCGGCTGGGCTTCACGGACGACGACGTCGCCAAACCCGGCAGCGACCGGCTCATCGATGCGGTGGTCGCACACGGCACTCCCGACGACATCGCCAAGCGCCTCAACGAGCACGTGCAGGCCGGCGCCGACCATGTCGCGATTCAGGTGCTCGGTGGATGGGACGCGCTGGTGCCCACGCTCACCGAGTTGGCCGAACCCCTGGGCCTGAAGGGATAACGGGCGTCTAACGGCTACGGTGATTCAATGCGGTTGCTGGTCACCGGGGGCGCTGGCTTCATCGGCGCCAACTTCGTGGATGTCGCCGTGCGCGAGCACGCGGTGACGGTGCTCGACGCGCTGACTTACGCAGGTAGCCGGGAATCGTTGGCGCCAGTCGAGGATGACATTCGGCTGGTGCAGGGCGACATCGCCGATACAGAGTTGGTGAACAAGCTCGTCGCCGAGGCGGATGCGGTTGTGCATTTCGCGGCCGAAACCCACGTCGACAACGCACTGGCCGATCCCGAGCCGTTCCTGCACACCAACGTGATCGGCACCTACTCGGTGCTCGAGGCGGTACGCCAGCACGGTGTGCGGTTGCATCACATCTCGACCGACGAGGTGTACGGCGATCTCGAGTTGGACGAACCACGCCGCTTCACCGAAGGCACGCCGTACAACCCGTCGAGTCCGTACTCGTCGACGAAGGCGGCGGCCGACATGCTGGTGCGAGCGTGGGTGCGGTCCTACGGCGTTCGCGCGACGATCTCCAACTGCTCCAACAACTATGGGCCCTATCAACACGTGGAGAAGTTCATCCCGCGTCAGATCACCAACGTGCTGACCGGCAGGCGGCCCAAGCTGTACGGCAGCGGGGCCAACGTCCGGGACTGGATCCACGTGCACGACCACAACAGCGCGGTGTGGCGCATCCTGGACGACGGCCAGATCGGGCGCACATACCTGATCGGGGCCGAAGGTGAGCGCGACAACCTGTCGGTGATGCGGACGCTGCTGGTGTTGATGGGCCGCGACGCCGACGACTTCGATCACGTCACCGATCGCGCGGGCCACGACCTGCGCTACGCGATCGACCCGTCGGTGCTGAAGGACGAACTCGGTTGGCGCCCCGAGCACACCGACTTCGAGGAGGGCCTGCGCGCGACCATCGACTGGTACCGGGACAACGAATCCTGGTGGGGCCCTTTGAAAGAGACGGTCGAGGCAACCTACGAGAACCGGGGGCAGTGACGTGGAGGTACGCGAGCTGTCCGTCCCCGGCGCCTGGGAGATCACCCCGAAGCAGCACGCCGACGATCGCGGCGTCTTCTTCGAATGGTTCACCGACCCCGGCTTTCAGGAGTTCGCCGGACACAGGTTCGACCTACAGCAAGCCAACTGCTCGGTGTCGGCGGCCGGGGTGTTGCGGGGACTGCATTTCGCGCAGCTGCCCCCGAGCCAGGCCAAGTACGTGACCTGCGTCCGCGGCGCCGTGTTCGACGTGGCCGTCGACATCCGCGTCGGCTCACCGACATTCGGCATGTGGGACTCGGTTGTGCTCGACGACCGCAGCCGCCGATCGATATACCTCAGTGAGGGCTTGGCGCATGGTTTCCTTGCGCTGCACGACGATTCGACCGTGATGTACCTCTGCTCGGCGGGCTACTCTCCCGCCCGCGAACACACCATCAGTGCCACCGACCCGGCGCTGGACATCGGCTGGCCCGGCAGCGATCACGTGTTGTCCGGCCGGGACGCCGAGGCGCCGACGCTCGACGAGGTGAAGGCCGCCGGCCTGCTGCCGACGTGGGACGAGGCCAAGGCATTCGTCGAAGACCTACGCGGCCGCGGCTCATGTTGACGGTCGAGATCCACCCGGACGGCATTGCCACACTGCGGCTCGACCAGCCGGAGCGGCGCAATGCGCTCTCCATCGCGATGCGCGATGCGATCAGCGACACGCTCGACGCGTGGTCGACCGATGACCGGGTGCGCGTCGCCGTCCTCACCGCGGCGGGGAGCACGTTCTGCGCGGGCTTCGACCTGAAGGAATTCGCGAAGCCCGAACTGGCGAAGGCCATTCGCGACAGCTCGCACCGATACCACCTCGCGGTCTGGCAGTTCCCCAAACCGGTGATCGCCGCCGTCAACGGCGCCGCGTTCGGCGGCGGCTTCGACCTCTGCCTGCTGTGCGACATGCGCATTGCCACGCCGAATGCCGTCTTCGCTCATCCAGAGATCAAGTTCGGCGCTCCTCCGCTCTTCACCCCGTTGCAGTGGATCGTCGGCGCGGGCATCGCGCGTGAGCTGTGCCTGACCGGCAGGCGGGTCGACGCGACCGAGGCGCATCGAATCGGCTTGGTCAACACGATCGTGGACGCCGACCGCCTCGAGGACGAAGCGATGGCGACGGCCAGGGTGATGGCCGAGGCGCCGCAGCCCGCCCTCGAGGCGACCAAGCGCTATCTCGTCTCAAATGCGGGGGTGACGTTCCCCGAGGCGTTCGGGGTCGAACACGACCGCGTCTTCGACCGATTCCTGCTGGGAGAACTCTGAACTCAGTTCGCCGTGTCCGGCTTGGCGTGCCGCGGCTTCGAGTGCACCGCGTTGTCGACAGCGGTCTTGACACCGGCAACCGCGGAGTTGACGGCGTCGCGGGCTGCGTGGCGCCCGGTTGAGCTACTCCCGTTGTCGGAACCCAACTTTCGAGGGGTAGCGAAGAACGAATTGGTGACACTCTGTTGGGTGCTGCTCGCGGACAGCATCGACGACCCGCCCGGGATCTGGATATCGACATGACGAATGCGTCCGAGTTCGACGGAGCCGATGTTGACGGTACCGCCGATATCGCCCGTGACCGACAGATGACGGTCTCCGACTGCAACGGCCAGGTTGTTGGGTAAGTCGACGCTGAAGACATCCGTCATGGCAGCGCCCGTATGCACGTCGAATTTTATCGGCGCGGCCACCGAAGCAAACGCCAACGTATTAGGGGCACAGCCGTCCGTCCCCTGGGCCGAACCCAGGCAGAGGCCGGCGCCCCCGCTGAGGGCTCCTTGACCACCACCGCCGACTTGAAGCGACCCCAACTTGAAGTTCGTATTACCGCCCGTGTCGACCAGGGTGCCACCGCCGACGGCCTTGAACCCGTCGAAGGGCATGAGTGACAGCTGACCGGCGAAATCGCCGACCTTTCGAGTGGAGGCAGAGGTAAATCCGCTGTCCAGCACCGATACGCTGCGCTTGACTGTCGCGTCGGCCAGCGTCCCGCCAAGGCCCGCGCCGATCCCCTCACTGCCGCCGGTAAAGGCCGTGAAATTGAGCGCCCTACTTTGCTCGATGTCGGTGGCGCCTTGGGCGAGACCGAGTAGGGACCAAGAACTGTCCACCGGTCCCTGCGAAACAAACTCAAACTTCGTGGACTCGCCGGGGGTACGTATGGCCGATAGCGTTTGCTTGCCGCTGCTGATGTTCGTGAAGTTCGTGGCCAAGCGTGGAAAGTCCCAGATGCTTCCGGCCGACGAGTCCAACCCGAAAAGGGTGGGCGCGTCACCGAGTGTGAGCGCGAGTAGCCGGCTGAAGGTCAGCGGACCCACGGTCTGATCGATATCGACGATCGGGATCGTGATGGCGGACAACCCGACGCCAGAGACCGCGGGCGCATCGTTGGTCGTATCCGGCGCGACGACGACGTTGGACGCCGCGACTCCCGCTGTCAGCGCGCCTGCGGCGACGGCAGACAGGTAGGTACTGGCTACGCCCATGGTTGAACACTCCTAGGTCAGTGACGAATCTCGACACCGTAATTGACGGACACGCTAGCAGTGTCAAAACGACGTGATCGGAATGTATACGAGCGACCACCAGTTTGTAGCGACTGTGTGGCCGGTCACTGCCGGCTGTGCCGTGAACCCGCCAGCAGCATCTTTGTCAGGAGACCGTCAATGGACCTCGGATTTCATCTGCCCATTTTCGACATCGATGGCGGAACGACCGCAATCGCGCCTGAGCTGGCCAGGGTCGGCGATGCCGTCGAAGCCGCAGGTGTGAACTGGCTGTCGTTCATGGACCACTTCTTCCAGATCGAACCGACCGGACTGCCGGCAGAGGCGAACATGCTGGAGGGCTATACGACGCTGGGCTACCTGGCCGCCCACACCTCGACCGTCAGCCTCGGCCTGCTCGTCACGGGCGTGACCTACCGCCACCCTGGCCTGCTCGCCAAGACCGTCACCACCCTGGATGTGTTGTCCGGCGGCCGAGCGGTGCTGGGCATCGGGGCGGCCTGGTTCGAGCGCGAGCACCGCGGACTCGGCGTCCCGTTCCCGCCGTTGGCCGAACGGTTCGAGCGGCTCGAGGAGGCGCTGCAGATCTGTAATCAGATGTGGGATCCGGGCAACAACGGTCCGTTCGAGGGCAAGCACTACCGGCTGGAGGAGACGCTCTGCTCGCCGCAGCCGATCAACCGGCCCAAGGTCATGATCGGCGGCAGCGGGGAACGCAAGACGCTGCGGCTGGTGGCGCAGTACGGCGACGCGTGCAACCTCTTCGCCAGCTCGCCCGAGGATGTCGAGCACAAGCTCAACGTGCTGCGCAGGCATTGCGACGACGTCGGCCGTGACTACGACGAGATCCGCAAGACCATGACGGCCAACAACCCCCGGCACACCCCGGAAACCCTCGACGCGTTCGTCCGCCAGATGGCCGACTACGCCAAGCTCGGCGTGCAGACCGCGATCGTCACTCCGACGACGGGCTCCCCGGCGGCGTTCATCGACGGAATGGCGCGTTCCATTCCGCAACTCGCCGACCTCGGCTAGGCCGGCTGAGCTCATACAGCGCCTGACCGTTCACTCCGCGGGTGGCAGCAGCATCGTCTGCCACGTCTTGTCCGCCGCGCCGCGCGCGAGGTCCGACTGGGTGTAGTGGTTGCCGTCAGGCCCCACATAACCACCGGTGGCCGGGTCGTATTCGGCGACCGCCAGCGGGGGTGCGGCGGGTGGCCCTGCGGCTGGAGGCGCGGCATCGGGTGGCAGCTGTGGAATCGCCTGATCGGACAGCGTCGCGTTCGGGTCCCCCTTCCAGTTGAAGCCGTCGTTCAGCGGAAAGTATTGTTCGTCGCTCTCGCACATCGCGACAGATGGCGCACGTTTGCCCGGGATGGTCTCACACGGAATGTTGCGCGCACCCCGCACATTGAACGGCGAATCCTGCGGAACTCGGCAGTACAGGTCACCGGCTGGGCGGTCCGGAGCGTCTTCGATTGTCGGTACCCGTTGCTGCTGCGCAGGCAGGAAACCGGCGCTGCACGTTGGCGGCAAGTTGACGTTGAGGTTGAAACTCAAGTACTGGCCCTTGTAATCCTGTTTGGTGTTGACGTTCGCCACCAGGCCGGCCTGCTCCGCCGAAACGACCTGGGGGAAGAGCACCAAGAGCTGTTCGATGTTGTCGCGGTAGGTGACCGCGACCTGGTTGACGCTGACGAGGTTGGCCAATACGACCGGCAAGGTCGGTTTCACCCGGTCCATCAGATTGCGAACCGAATCTGTTGCGGCACCACCATTTTCGACGACGTGAGCGACGGCAGTGTCGTGGGCCTGCAGCTGCGTCGTCACCGAGGCCATTTGCGATGCCCACGCCTGAATGGCCTCCGAGGTATGGGTCTGCGAATCGAGCACGGGCTGCGACTGGTCGATCAGGGCGATCAACGGGTCGAGGTTCTTGCGGGCCTCGATCGCCAGATCCGACGAACCCTTGACGATCCGCGACAGCTCGGGACCCAGCCCGCCGACAGCGGTGTAGGACTCGTCGATGACGGTCTTGAGATTGTCTCGCGGGATCGCCTGCAGTCCGGCGTTCGCGTCGGTGAGCAAGGCGTTCACGTCGGGCGGCACCGACGTGTCCGCCAGCGGTATGACGTCCCCGTCTCGCAGCGGTGGGCCGTCGGCGCTGCGGGGCAACAACGCCACGTACTGCTCGCCGATCGCCGACTGGCTGTGCACCTCGGCGCGCAGATCGGAGGGCACGTCGATGCCGGATTTCAGCGACAGCACTGCCTCAACGCCGGTTCGGGTCAGTCGCACCGAATCCACCCGGCCGACTTCGGTGCCCCGGTAGGTGACATTTCCACCGCTGTAGAGACCGCCCGTCTGTGGCAACTCGACGATGACCGTGTAGCGGCCGGTATTGAAGAGCATGGCGGGCAACTTCATGAAATGCAGGGCCATCAGGCCCATGGCCACGAGCGCAACCACTGTGAAGAGCGCCAGCTGGATCTGCATTCGCCCGTTCAGCCGCATCTAGGGTCCCTGATCAAAGCGGTACGGCACCGTCAGCGGGTTACCCTGGGTGTACGGGCTGGGGAACTGGCCGATCGTGCGGCCCCATTGCATTTCCAGCTCGGTGAGGTCACCTTCCCAGCGGGTTCCGGTGAACATGCCGGAGTCAAGCCGGCTCAGCGTGAGGTCGACGATTGCGGTGAGGTTGGCATAATCGCCGCGCTGCCATTTCTCGATGGTTTCGTTCGGGAACGGGAAGGTGGGGATCAGGCTGAGCGCCCGGGTCATGCTGGGACCCGCGTTGGCCAGCGACTCCAACACCGGGCCGATCTCCGTGAGTTCCTTGACCAGATTCTCCTTCGTCTGGTTGACGGAGTCGACGGTCAGCGCACTGAACTTGGCCAAGCCGGTCCGCAACGTCGACGAGGTGTTGTCGCTGGCCGTTGAGCACAGCCAGCGCGTCGGGAATCGTCTGCAGCGCGTGGTCGAGCACCGGGCGTTGTGTGGCGAACTTCCCGACGAGATTGTTCAGGCTGTCGGTAGCGGCGATGATGTCGCCGGTCTGGTTGCTGAGGTTGCGGGAGAAGATGTCCAGCTGGTTGATCATGCTGCGCAGATCCTGTTCGCGGCCGCGGAACGCCGTGGAGAACGCTTCGGTGATGTCCTGGATCTGTCCCAGTCCACCTCCGTTCAGCACCAGCGCCAGTGCGGCCAGCGTCTGCTCGGTGCTCGGGAAGGCGCCGCCGCGGGACAACGGGATGACTGAGCCGTTGTGGAGTCTGCCCTGCGGCGGAGTGTCGGTCGGCGGCGCCAACTCGATGTGCAGTGAACCCAGGAGGCTGGTCAAACCGACTCTCGCAGTGGAGTTCTCGGGCAGGGACACGTCCCCGTTGATGCGCATCGTCACCAGCGCGTGCCAACCCTGACGCTCGACCTTCGTGAGGGTGCCCACGTTGACGTCACCGACGCGGACCCGCGAGTTCGGCTGGATGTTGTTGACGTCGGGCAACTGAGCCTGGATCACGAACGCATCGGCGCTACCTCCCTGGGTGCCCGGCATCGGCATCGAGTTCAGGCCTCGCCAGTCCCCGCAGCCGGACATCCCGGCCACGACACAGACCGCCGTCAGGTTGACCACGACTCGGCGCCAGCCGACGTGCGTCGCCATCATCCGCCTCCGGTGGGCACCATCAGCCCGGGCAGGCCGGCAGCCGGGTCGGTTGTCGCCGCGGCCGGCTCGTCGGCTGGCGGCGCCTCGGCCGGCAACGGCTCCGGTGCAGCTGCTCCGGCGCAGTGGGGGCACGAAGTCGGGACGCATCCAGTCCTCGCTGTAGGTGACCTCATTGGGGCGGGCCTGTGCACCGACCAGAAAGTTCTCGCCGATCGGCGGGAAGTTGTACTGCCGGTTCTTGACGATGGGCGCCAGGTACTGGACGCAGAGCTTCGACGACTGCTCGGCGTTCAACCGGGAGGCCGCCTGGATCGCGCCGCAGAGGAAGCTGATCGGGGTTCGCGAAATTGTTGACCGCCAGCGCCCCGGTGAGCGATCCGTTGGCCGGCTCGAAGATGTTGTAGAAGTTCGCCACCGTGGTCGGCGCGATGTGCAACGTCTGCTTGAGGTCGTCGAGGCTGCCAACCAGCACGTCGCTGATAGACGCCAGCTTGTCGGTCGCGGTTCCGACCGCCTCGCGGTTGTCGTCCGCGAAGCTCTGGACGTCGCCGATGGCGGCGCTCAGATCCTCGACCGCCCGGCCGACCTTCTGCTGGATCGTCGGCCATCAGCGATGTCACCGCAGCCATGTTCCGGTTGAGCTGCTCGAGCAGGTCCGCGCTGTCGTGCAACGCGGAGACCAGAGTCGACAGGTTCTTGAACGTGGTGAAGATGTCGTCGCTGTGATCACCCAGAGCCGACAGCGTCTGCGAGAGCTTGATCACGACGTCGCGGATGTTGGCGCCCTGCCCGCGCAGGTTGTCGGCGGCGGTGTTGACGAACGCGCCCAGCGTGCTGACACCGCCCGGTTCGGTCGGCTGCAGCAGTTTTGTCAACCGCTGCAGTTGGATTCGGACGTCATCCCATTCCACTGGAACCGCGGTACGTTCCTGCGGGATGACGGTGCCCGAGGTCATGGCCGGTCCACCTGTGTAGGCGGGCGTCAACTGGATCGCCCGACCCGTCACCAATTGTGGGGACAGTATCACCGCCTCGGCGGCTGCGGGAACAGCGTACTTGCCGTCCACCCAGAACGTGATCTTGGCGCGGGTGGGCTCGGGCTCGATGCTGTCCACCCGGCCGACCGGCACGCCGAGGATGCGAACGTCGTCGCCGGCGAACAGGCCGTTGCTGTTCTCGAAATACGCTGTCACCCAAGTCTTCCCGAACCCGATCAGGCGTGACGAAACACGATGATCAGACCGGCTGCCAGCGTCACGGTCAAACGGCGACCAGGACGACGCGGGCACGGCGCGCTCGGCCGCTCATGGCTGACCTGCACGGCTGGGATCCGGCCTGGGCGTCACCGGCGCGGACAGTCGCCGGCGGACCCGGCGGCGGCCCGCCCGGCGGCGGCGCGGGCAGCGGTTCCCGATACGGGTAGCGCGGATCGCCCGGCTTGCCGGTGATCGCATCGGGCAGGTTGAGCGCCGGCTCGCCGCCCTGCCCGGTCCTGGGGAACGGCACCGGCAGCGCCGGGGTGCCGGGCTGGCCGGTCTGCGGGTCGGTTCGATCGGACGGCAGCAGCACATTGGGATCCAGGCCGAGATCGGAGAACGCCGCGTCGACGAACGGCTGCACGAACTGGCCGGGCAAGCAGGTTGGCCACATAGGCCTTGAAGAACGGGCCGGACGACAGCGACTCCCCCAGCGACATCGCGTACTTGTTCAGGAGTTTGACCGACTCCTGCAGGCGCTCCTTGCGGTTGTCGACGATCGTCAGCACGCCGTTGAGCTTGTCGAGCGCGGGCCGCAACTGCTGGCGGTTGTCGGCGATGAACCCCTTCAGCTGCTGCGCGACCGCCGAGATGTTCGTCCAGATCTCGTCGAGCGCGCTGCTCTGCGTGCGTAGCTCCGCCAGCAGCGCGTTGGTGTCGGCGATCAAGCTGGACGATCTGATCGCTGCGCTTGGCCAGCACCCCGGTTGCCCTCGGCGGCGTTGTCGAGCAGGTTGCGCAACTGGGCGTCGCGCTGGTTGAGCGTCTGGGCGAACCGCGACACACCCTGCACGGCGTTCCTGCAGCTCGGCCGGGGTGTCGGCGAACGCCTCCGACAGCGTCGACAACGAGGCCGAGAGCTGGTCGGTGTCGAGCCCGCTGATCGGTGTTCGCGAGATCGCCCAGTGCGTCGGGCAGTTGGTACGGCGACGACCGTCGCGCTCATCGGGATCGGACCGTCGAGCGATCCGTCGCCCCGGGGCACCACGTCCAGCATCTTGGTGCCCAACAGGCTTTTCGTCTTGATCGCGGCCTCGGTCGGCTCGCCCAATTCGGATGTCCTTGTCGACGGTGAAGCGCACCAGCACCTGCGCTCCGTCGAGTTCGATGCCGGACACCCTGCCCGCCGGGTAACCGGACACCTCGACGGCTGCTCCGGTGAAAAGCCCGCCCGCGTCGGCGAAGTAGGCGGAGTAGGTCTTGCCCTGGTTGACCAGCGGCAGGTTCTGGTACTGCAGCGCCCGACGACGACCGCAGCGACGACCGAGACGCCGACGGCGCCGATCACCAGCGGGTTGCGTTCAGTGAAGGATTTCATTTCGGCGCGCACCGCCCCGTGTCCTGGCCGGCGACCTTCACATACACCGGCTGACCGCCTTTTCCGTTGAGTTTGAGCACGATGTCGCACAGGTAGAAGCTGAAGAAGTCGCCGTACATGCCCTGCCGGCCCAGCGCCCGGTACTTGTCCGGCAGCGTGTTGAGCAGGTTGTCGAGATAGTCGTGGTCGGCGACGGCGATCGCGGCGGTCCGATCTGGTCTGCGCGACCACCTTCGAGAACGGTGGGCGGGACTGGGCCAGCAGATCGGCGATCGATCCGGCCGCGGCGTCGGTGTAGGCCAAGGCGTTGGAGATATCCGTCTTGCGCTCGGCGAGCCCGTGCACCAGCTCCGACAACGACGTCACCGCGGTGTCGAGCCGATCGGCTCTGGTCGCCGAGCGACGCCGAGGACGACGTTGAGGTTGTTGACGACCTCACCGATGAGCTGGTCGCGGTCGGCCAGCGTGTTGGTGACCGACCGCCGCCTGCTCCAGAAACGAGCCGATGGTGGCGCCCTGACCCTGGAGGGCCGAGACCAGTTGGCCGCTCAGCTCATTGACCTGGTCAGGATCCAGCGCCCGGAACAGCGGTTTGAAACCGCCGATCGACGGAATCCAGATCCAGGGCGGGCGCGGTCCTGGCCACCGGGATCGTCTGGCCGGGCTCGCAGTGCTGCGAGTCCGCCGGCCCCCTCCTCCAACGCGAGATACCGGCCGCCGATCACGTTGTCGTAGCGGATTTCCGCCCGGGTACCCTCGGTGAGCACGACCGAATCGTCGGCGGAGAACTCCACTCGACGGTCGCGTCGGGGTTGAACGAGATCTGTCTGATCTTGCCGACCTCGACCCCGGCGATCCGGACCATGTCGTCGCGCTTCAAGCCCGAGACGTTGCGTGAACTCGGCGAAGTAGCTCTTGCCGTCACCGAACCGGAACTGGGCGAACACCGCCAGCAAGCGCGAACGTTCCGAACACGCAGACCGTCAGGAAGATCAGCAGGCGCCACGCCGCGCCCTTGAAGTCGTCCTTCACGGTGTCATCTCCTGCGTTCGATGGGGTGGGGTCACGGTGTGGGCGAGCACGGGCTCGGCAGGGGGAACCCCGGCAACAGCGGTGTGCCGCCCGGGCCGTACAGCGGTGCGCCGTACGGCGGCGCTCCCGGGTACGGGATCGGGCCCGGCGCGGGCCCGGGCAGGCATTGCCTGATGCTCGGCGGCTGCGGGATTCGCGCGCGTCACCGGGAGATAGTTCGGCCCAGCAGGGATGGCCGATACCCGGGTTCGGCCGGATGTCGACGCCGGTCCCCCACCCGGTGTTCGTAATGAGCTGGCGGACAGGGAAGTTCTTGGTGGCATCCGGCAGCGACCCGCAGCCGGGCTTGCCGCCCGGCCCGCCCTTGGCGGCGACGATCGGCAGGTTGTCGGGATACACGTAGGGGTCGTTTCCCAGCAGCAGACCGACATCGAGCTGGATCGAGCGGCCGTCGCCCCCGCCCCAGACGTCGAACCCGCCGTTGTCGAGGAACCAGGTCGCTCCCTGCAACCAGCAGGTGTAGACCGGGTTGTACTTCAGCAGCAGGCTCGTCGTCGATTCCAGCGAGCTGACGAGTCCGACGAGGCTGTCCTTGCTGGAGCCGAGCAGATCGGTACCCGACTTCGCCAGCCCAATCGTGTTGAGCAGCAAGTCATCGAGCTCGGAGGCGTGATTGACAACGGTTGCGCTCGTGGTGCTGGCGCTGTCGAGCACGGTGACGATGTCGGACGCGGCGGCGGCGTAGGTGTCGTTGAAGTTCTTGAAGGATCGCCAGTCCTGCCGGATGGTCGTCGCTGCGCGCGTTGAGCGCGATGAGCACCTCATTCAGGTCGGTGGTGGCCTGCCCCATCCGCTCTCCCTGGCCGCGGACGCCGTCGGCGACGGCGGTCAGCACCGCGTTCAGCTTCGCCGGATCGATCATCTCCAGAAGGGCGGACACGTTCTGGAAGATGGTGTTCACCTCGGTGCTGACGTTCGTCGACTGCAGCACCGCACCCGCGGCGAGTCGCACCGGGCTCGGATCGGCCGGCATCGCGAGATCGACGAATTTCGCGCCGAATGCGGTGGTCGCCTGGATCTGTGCCCGCACATTGGCCGGAATGAACTGGATCTGGTCGGGGTAGATCGCCAGACCAGAGCTGGCCCGGCCGTCGCCGCCACCGACGCTCTTGACCCGGCCCACCTCGACGCCGCGCATCTTGACCTTCGCCCCGGTCTCCATCACCAGCCCGGTGCGGTCGGAGGTCAATGTGACTGGCACATAGGAGCGGAACGTGCCGCCGAAGACCGCTGCGGTGACGAACAGGAATGCCGCGACCGCCGCCAGCAGCATGGCGGTCCACCACGCATTCTTGAGACGAGCTTCGCCCGGCCGCGGTCGCCACGCTAACCCGCCAAGTTGAAGTTGCCGGTCTGGCCGTAGACGGCCAGCGAGATCATCACGATTTCCACCGCGGCGACGACCATCGAGGTGCGGACCGCCCGGCCAACCGCTTCGCCGACGCCTGCGGGTCCGCCGGAGGCGGTGTAGCCGTAGTAGGTGTGCACCAACATGATCACGACGGTCATCGCGAGGCATTGGAAGAAGGACCAGATCAGGTCGGTCGGGCTGAGGAACGTGTCGAAGTAGTGGTCGTAGACGCCCGAGCCCTGCCCGTAGATGGCCGTGGTGCCGAACCGGGCGGCCAGGAACGCCATCATCACCGCGATGCAGTACAGCGGGATCACCACGATCACCCCGGCGAGCACGCGCGTGGAGGCAAGGTAGGTGACACTGCGGATGCCGATCACCTCGAGGGCGTCGATCTCCTCATTGATCCGCATCGCACCCAACTGAGCGGTCGCGCCGGCCCCGATCGTCGCCGACAACGCCACCGACGTGGTACCGGGCACGATCAGCCGGACGTTGAAGAAGGCCGACGCGAAACCGGTCAGCGCCTCGAATCCGACGGATGCCAGCTGGTTGTAGCCCTGTACCGCCACCAGCGCACCCGTGGTCATGGTCAGAAAGCCGACGATCGCCACCGTTCCGCCCACGACGGCCAATGCCCCTGTGCCAAGCCCCATTTGAGCGATCAGCCGAAGTAATTCGGTTCGGTAGTGAACGACCGCATCCGGTATGGCGGCCAGTGTCTTGCGTAGAAGCGGGCCTGGCCGCCGATGCGGTTCCACGCCGCGGCGAAGCCGCGCGCCGGCGGCCAGCCGCCCGTGGGGCCTGATCGGCTCGTCCGTGCTCATCTGGGTCATCGCGCTACACCGTGAACTGGATGCCGACGGCGGTGACGATCACGTTGATCGCGAACAGCACCATGAAGGTGAATACGACGGTCTCGTTGACCGCGTTTCCGACCCCGGCGGGTCCGCCGTCGACAGAGATGCCCTTGTAGCAGGCGATCAAGCCCGCGGCCAGGCCGAAAAGGGTTGCCTTGGTGAGGGATACGACGACATCGCCCGCGCCGGTGAGCAAGGTCAGACCCGAGATGAACGCGCCGGCCGAGACATTCTGGATGAAGACGCAGAAGAAGAACGCACCCGCGAGGCCGACGATGATCACCGACGCGGAAAGCGCCAGCGCCACAGTGGTAGCCGCAAGCACGCGCGGAACCACCAGCGCCTGAATGGGATTGATGCCCATCACCCGCAGCGCGTCGAGTTCGTCGCGGATGGTCCGCGCTCCCAGGTCGGCGCACATCGAGGTCGCCCCGGCGCCCGAGACGACGAGCACCGTCACGATCGGCCCGATCTGGTTGACGGTGCCGATCGCGGCGCCGGTTCCGGAGAAATCCGCCGCGCCGAACTCGTTGAGCAGGATGTTGAACGTGAAAACCAGCAGCACCGAGTAAGGCATCGTCAACATCAGCGCGGGCAGCACAGAAACCCTTGCCACAAACCAGGTCTGGATGATGTATTCACGCCACGCGAACGGCGGCTTGACCATCAGGACGAACGTGTCCAGCGCCATCGCGAAGAACCCGCCGATCGCGCGCACGGGCTTCGTCGCGATGTGCGCAGCGGTCACCGCGACCGCGCTTCGGTGCCGCGGCGACGGTGCGACGCGTCCCGGGGTGAAAGCGGCTCGACGACTGGAATTGCTCACGATGGCTGTCCGGACCGGTTGAAGTGGATGGGTTGACCTTCGCGAGGGTACGCGGGCTGCAGTTAATATGTCTATAGCGAATACGCACTGGTGACGTCTTGGATACGTAAAAGACGATGCAAAATGCTATTTTGGTCATATCATGTATCTAGTTGATACCAGTGCTCTTGCAGTCATGGAAGGCGGGCGCACAGGTGGCATGCCAGGGAGGTTCCGTGTGATCGACACCAAGGAAGCCAGTGAGAAGCTGGTGCGCGGCTTTCTCGGCGCGTGGACGGAAGGCGACATCGACACCATCTGCAGCTCGTTCGCCGACGGCGCGGTGTATCACAACGTGCCGGTGAGCCGATTACGGGCATCGCCGGTATCCGCGTGATTTTCGAGGCATTCCTCGGCGCGTTCGAGGAAGCTGAACTCGATATCGTGACCCTGGCCGCCGAGCCCGGCCTGGTACTCGCTGAGCGGGTCGACTACTTCACCATGAAAGACGGTCGAAAGGTCGTTCTGCCGGTGACCGGGGTGTTCGTGGTCGAGAATGGCGAGATCACCCGATTCAGCGACTATTTCGACCTTGCCGACTTCGAGCAGCAGAGCGGCTTCAGGCTATGAGACGCCCGCTTTTGGCAGGATCTGGTGTTTCCGATGATCGGGAAGGGGGCGTGGCAGGATGCAGCCCGTCATACCTGCGGTCAGGCGTAGACCGAAGGACCGAAAGAAGCAGATTCTCGAGCAGGCCGTTCGCCTGTTCATCGAACGCGGCTTCCATTCGGTCAAATTGGAAGAGATCGCAGAGGCGGCAGGGGTTACCGCGCGAGCGCTGTATCGCCACTACGAGAACAAGCAAGCCTTGCTGGCAGCGGCCATCCTCAATGCCCAGGACGAGTACCAGAACGCCCGTCGCGCTAGGGATCACGGGTCCGGGTCGGCGGTCCCGCCACTGCGCCTGGAGCTGCCAAAGCTGATCTCAGCGGCCGTCGTGACCCGCGCGCTGACGGTGTTGTGGCAACGCGAAGCCCGCTATCTCAACGGCGCGGACCGCGCGGAGGTTCGGCTCAGGATCAATGCGATCGTCGCAGGCATGGACGAGGCCGTCCGGCTGGAGATACCGGGCCTGAGTCCCCGCCATTCGGAGCTGCGAGCGTGGGCGGTGTCCAGCACCCTCACCAGCCTGGGCAGGCACAGCCTGACCCTGCCGGGAGACGAGTTGACCGAACTGCTCTACCGGGCGTGCATGGCAGCCGCACGAACTCCGGCCATCCGTTCCTTGGAGCCGGACGATGCACTGCCGAACCGGGAGGCCGCGCTGTTCTCCCGGCACGAAATCCTGCTCGCGACGGGTGCGCGCCTATTCCGCGCACAGGGCTATCCCGCGGTCAGCACGAGTGAGATCGGAAAGGGTGCGGGAATCGCCGGGCCAGGGCTTTACCGCTCGTTTTCGTCCAAACAGGCGATTCTCGACGGGCTCATCCGCCGGCTCGACGAATGGCGGAGCCTCGAATGTATCCGCGCGCTGCGCGCCAACGACCATGAAGCCGAACGTCTTGGCCGACTTGTCGAAGGTCATGTTCGCCTCAGCGTGGATGATCCAGACCTCGTCGCGGTCTCGATCACCGAACTGTCGCACGCGTCCAGCGAGGTGCGCGACAGCTATACGAGAAACCAGGCCGACCGCGAAGCCGAGTGGATAGACCTCATCCGAAAGCTTGTGCCAGCGACGACCGTTGCCGAAGCGAGGCTGCTCGTCGCGGCGGCGCTCAGCTTCATCGAAGACGTAGCGCGGACATGGCATCTCACGCGCTACGCCGGCGTTACCGATGAGATGGCCGCCATCGCGCTGTCGATCCTGATGAGCCGGTCACCACAGAGCGCAGACGGTTCCACCGTCGGCGAACTGAGTGGTTCCGGTGACCATCGAGGCATCGTCTGACAGCAGAAAGGCCGCAACGCCGGCCATCTCACCGGGTTCGGCCATGCGGCCCTGCAAACGGTCGATCATGGCCTGCCCACCTCCCTCGCCGAGCGCCGCATCGAACGTCCTGAGTGCGGTCTGCTGCATAGGAGTGTCGACGAACGCGGGCAGCAACGCGTTGGAACGCACGTTGCATGACCGGAACTCGGCGGCGGTGATGCGGCTGAGATGGATGACTCCTGCCTTCGACGTTCCGTATGCGACGGTGCCCGCCGCCGCGACGTGGCCGGCCAACGAGGCCATGTTGACGATGGCTCCCCCGCCGCGTTCGACCATCTTCGGCACCGCATGTTTGGTGCACAGCCAAGCACCACGCAGGTTGATCCTGATCACCCGGTCGAAGTCCTCGACGGTCGTGTCCGTAATCGACGCGAAGTGAACGACGCCCGCGTTGGCGACGAGCTTGTCGACACCACCAAACGCGCCGACACACGCCTCGACCATGGCGACCACCTGTTGTTCGTCGCTCACGTCGACCGGGTGTCCGATGGCGCCCCCGCCGATTCTTACGGCGGCGGCGTCGGCCGCAGCGGCATCGATGTCCGCGCAGAGCACCTGGCAGCCCTCTGCGGCGAGTCGGTCCGCGATCGCGAATCCGATCCCCGCGCCTGCACCCGTAACGATCGCTGCCTTGCCTGCCAGGTCGGGATGCGTCATGAGTCACCTCGCGAATATGTGTGCGCCAGAACTTGTCTCACCCTGCGACCGTCAACGCCGAGCCCCGATCGGTCACGTGCAGACCTTGCCGGCGTATCGCCCCGAACATCACAAGGCCGAACCCGGGCATGTCATCGGAGGGCCTGACCGTGTGCACGCCGAGATCTCGCAGGATCCAGTCAACGATTCCCGGTGCCACCTCGGCCTGCGCCACGTCGCCGCCCCCGAACAGGCCACAGGCGTGCAGGGACCCGGACGGGCGCAGGTAAATGACGATGCCGCTCCCGAGCGCCGTCATCGTCGCCAGCGCACTGTCGAGTTCGCCCCCGCACCGGCAGGCCGTTGAGCCGAACACGTCCCCGGTGAGGCACTCGACGTGGACGTGGAGCGGCATCGGTACGCCCGGGTCTGCTGCACCGATGATCACGGCCAGGTGCTCGCCGCCGTCATGGACGTCGTGGAAACCGATCACTCGGGTAGCGCCTGCATCGGTCGGCAGGATCGCTTCTGCCAGGCGGACGACCTGTTGCTCGGTACGCCGCCGATACGCGGCGAGATCCTCGATGGAGACCACACTCAGACCGTATCCGCTTGCGAACTCGATCAACTCGGTCCCATTGGCCATCGCGTGGGTACGCTCGCGGGAGACGATCTCGCAGAGCACCCCGACCGGTCGCTGGCCGGCCAGACGGGCCAGGTCGACCGCCGCCTCGGCCGGCCCCAGCCGTCCCAGCACGCCGTTCGCGTCTGCCTGCAACGGCACCACGTGGCCGGGGCGTCGGAAGTCCGAAGCGCGTGATCCCTCGGCGGCGAGTGCCGCGATGGTACGGGCGCGGTCGGTCGCCGAGATTCCTGTGCCGGTGCCACACCAGTCGACCGTCACCCGGTGGGCGTCACCGAACCGGTCGCCGTCGCGGTGGCACATGGGGGGCAGGTTCAGCCGTTCGCACTCCGCGCCCGGCAATGCGACGCGAACATACCCGGAGGTGTGCCGGACGGTGAAGGCGAGCAGCTTGGGCGTCGCGGCCTCGGCGGCGAACATCAGGTATCCATCGCCGCCCCGCGCCGCGTCCTGGGTGACGACGATCGGACGACCGGCAGCTACGGCCGCGATCGCGCGCCGTACACGGACATCGAGGGTTCTCATTCACGCTCCTCTGCTGCAACCCCGGCGAGTCTGCGAAACCGGCTGCCGTGGAAGACAAGCGGAGGCCGGTTCGGGTCAGCACCCAGCCCGTCGATTTCCAGGAGGACGATCGTGTGGTCGCCCGCGGGGACCTCGGCGCAGACTCGGCAGTCCAACCACGCGCTGGCGCCGAGGACGAGCACTCCCCCGCCGGGCAGCTCCGTCCAGGACACGCCGGCGAACCGGTCACCGACCTTCCGCGACAGGCTCACGCAGGCCTCGTCGTGGCACTCGGCCAGCACGCTGACACCCAGCCGCGGCCTGTCCCGCAGCCGCGGCCAGGTCGTCGACGTGTTCTGGACGCAGATCGACACCAGGGCAGGGGCGACCGAGACGGAGGTAAAGGAGCTCGCCGCCATCCCGACCGGTTCGCCGTCGACAATCGCGCAGACAGCGATCACCCCCGACGGGAAGCAGCCGAACGCTCGCCGCAGCTCGTGCTCGTCAACAGGCGGGGAGGCCACCGACAACACATCGATTCGTTCCACTAACGCAGCCCGCGCAGAAAATCGAGCAGCAGCCGGTTGGTCTCCTTGGGTTCTTCCTGCTGAATCCAGTGCCCCACATCGGCCACCATGTGAGTCCCGCAGTAGTTCGGCATCACCTCCTGTGCACGCTCGATTGCCTCGGCTCCCCAAGCGGTGCCGACGTCGTACTGGCCGCCGATGAATACCGCCGGTGGGGTGAGTGGCTTGCCCGCCTGGTCAGCCAGGTCATGCCAGTCGTTGTCGATATTGTGGTAAAAGCTCAACGGACCGCCGAAGCCTGAGCGCTCGAATTCTCCTGTGTAGAAGTCGACATCAGCGTCGGTGAACCAGTCGGGTGCTCGTTCCGGATAGATGAATGCGTCCTTAAGGCGTGCCCCCTCGGGCATACACAGCGGGCCGGCACGGATCACGTCAATCGGGTCCATGGATTCCAGGTCGACCCCCGCGGCGACGGCAGCCTGGGTGGCAGCGATCATCCCTTCGCCGGAGACTGTGTAGGTGAGGCCCAACAGCCAGCCACGCAGGTCCTCCTCGATCTCGGCGATGATGCCGTCCTGGGCGGAGAAGTAATCCTGGTACCACACCCTGCCTTCTCCGGCCAGCTCGCGATGGTAATCGTTGGGGCGCTGCTCACCAAAAGGACTGCCCGGCATGGCGATAACGCCCCGGCCGGAAAAAGGAACGCTGATGCCGACCACGGCCTGACACCGTTCCGGATGCAGCCAGGCAAAGGTCCACGCGATGGGTGCACCCCAGTCATGACCGATCACAATTGCCTTGTCCTCGCCGTAGGCTTCGATCACGCCGAGCACGTCGCCGACCAATTCCTTTATCCGATAGGCCGATTGGACACGGAACTTCGATGACCGTCCATAGCCGCGTTGGTCGATGGCGACTGCACGGTACCCGACGGCGGCGAGCGCGGGGAGCTGATGCCGCCAGGAATACCAGGACTCCGGAAACCCGTGCAGTAGAACGACCAACGGCCCCTCGCCCTCCTCCACCGCATGTATCCGGGTACCCCGGCAGTCCAAGATCCGATGAATCTGTGGCATCTACTCTTCTCCTATTCCAGCCTTACGACGGGTGGCTCGTCGCCACCTCGCCGACGGCTACCGCTTCGGGCAGGCTCGGTGGTTCGACTGACGGCACGGTGCGGTTCTCGTAGTTGCGAGCGATCAGTGTCTTCTGTCCGGAGAGCCTTGTCCGCGCCCACTTGTCGAGCACACGTCCGGCGAACCCTGGTCTCATCAGAGCTGATGGTGGTTTCACGAGGTGGACCACTGCCAGGAACTCCCGGTAGGCGTCCAGGTCGTCGTGGACGAGTTCAATGACGCGGTCCATGTACCACGTCAGGACGCGGAAGTAGAACGGGCGCTTCTTCTTTACATCCTTCATCCACCCGAACCGGAGATTCTGCTCGCGGATCACGAACCAGGCAGTATCGGCCATCTTGCCGATCGAACGGTAGTAGCGACGCGGCAGATCCGGGTGTCCCGGACTGTATTTCGATAGCAACACCTGCATCTGCCGGACTTCCTTGAGGGCCAGTGTCATACCCAGCCCCGAAACGGGGTCGGCACTGGTGTACGCATCGCCCACCGCCACCAGTGCGCGCGGGAGATTGCGCTTCATCTCATAACGCAGGCGGAGCATGTTGGGATAGCGGAAGTTGTAGATCGGCGAGGCCGGCTCCAAGCCGTCGATGTTCTCGCCGACCACCGGTGACGGCATCAGGTCGGCGAACTCTCGGAACTCGCGCGCGGTGCGCGGCGGCGAATAACAGTTGTAGGCGACCAGGGACGTGGACAGGATGGTCCGCGAGCTGTCCGTGTAGTACTGCGCGGCATAGGTGTCCTCGTAGGGTCGGTACGCGTAGCAGATCACCATCACCCTGTCCTGCCATTGCCGTTCCGGTGGAACCCGGTGCTGCATGGTGGAGTAGAAGCAGTTGATGATGTCCTGCTCGACATCGGGTGCGCCAATACCGATGCGGTCCAAGATCTCCGGTAGCCGGGTGTTCTTACCCGAGGCGTCGACGACGAACTCGGCAGGCACCACGTCAAGCCCACGGTCCTGCTGTACTGCGACGCCGATGACGCTCTCGCCGCCGCGCTCGAAGACGAGGTCGGCGACCTCGGACTCGTAACGGAAACTGATCCGTGGTTCATCGTCGAGGCGCCGCCGCACACACCATTCGAGCAGCGGACGTCCTGCGCACACGATGTGGATGTCGCTGGTGGCGGGCTTCTTCCAGGTGCCGCCCAACCGGATGCGGTACTGAGCCGCCATGTCGACCTTGAACGCTCCCTCGCGCACCATGTCGTCGACGATGCCGGGGAAGAAGCGCTCCAGCTCGATCTGGCCTGCCGTGAGCAGATGATGCAGGTGCCAGCCTTGTGCCGCACCCGGCCTGCCCTCGCGGCGAGGGTGTCGACCGTCCTTCTCCAGGACGATGACGCGTTCGAAGGAGTCGCTGAGCACTTTTGCCGCGGCGATGCCGGCGATGCTGCCGCCGATGACCACCGCGGTGCCGCGCCCGTGTCGGCGCACCTCGTCCAGATCGAGCTCGGTGTAATTCACGCGATCTGGGGTACGTCGACCGCCCGCCCCACTCGGAACGAACTTTTCGTAGTAGAGGCCTACGCGATGGAAACCGTTGTTCTCCAACCAGGTTCGGGTGGCTTCGACCATCGGGGCCGGGCCACAGAGATAGACGTCGGCGTCGCCACCGGCGAGCATCCGCTCGTCGAGCAGGTCGGTGACGAGACCGACCGGGCCGTCCCACTCCGCGTCCGGACGCGTGACGATGACCTGTACGTCCAGTCCCGGTAGGCGGTGTTTGAGCGCCTCGAGCTCGTCGAGCTTGCACAGGTCCTCGACGGCGGTCACCCCGTACAGCAGATGGACCGCTTGCGCGGACTCGGTATCCAGACTCTTGGCCATCGCCAGAATTGCCGACAGTCCGGTACCACCGGCCACCAGAATCACCGGACGTGCGACCGGACGCAGATAGAAACTGCCCTTGCTGCACCGCATCGCGATGCGGTCACCCGGTTGTGCACGGTCACGCAGATAATCCGACATCACGCCGTCCGGCAGGAGTCGGATGATGAACTCCAGTTCGTTTCGGCCGTCGGACGGATGCGCATAGGAGTAGTTCCGCCATGCTTCGGTGCCGGGCACCCGCAGCTGGGCGAATTGGCCCGCCTTGTAGACCAGCGGGGACATCGCTGAGGCGTCCACGCTCAGAATGGCGGTGGTCGGCGACAGCCGTTGCACTCGGGTCACAACACCGTGGCCGGTGGTCAACAGCGCTGCGTTGTCGTCGGGGGCATATTGCACGTCGACAAGACAGTCCGACGTGGGAAATGTCTGGCACGTCAGGATCTTTCGCGCATCGCGTTCCACGTCGGAAAGGCCTTCGGTGCGGCCCATGTCGTAGTCACCGACAGCGCAGGTGGCCACACACGTCCCGCAAATTCCACTCTGGCATTCGTTCACAATGGCGATGCCGTGCTCCTCGGCGGCCTCCAGGATCGACTGATCCGGACCCACCGGCATTTCCTTGTGGGTTCCGTCCGAATAGCGGACAGTTACCTGTCGAGCCTCCATCGGCTGCCCCTTCGGTGTTGGTGCCACGGACTAGACGATCGCCACCGCGGGCTTCTTCGCGATTCTGGCGTTGAGCCTCGGCATGACCTCTGTCGCCAGTAGCCGCATCGACTCCTTCCACGGACCGGGGTTCTCGCTGTAGTCGAAGCCCAGGATCAGCAGGTGGCCGAACCCGCCGACCTGGTCGTAGGTGGCCTCCAACTTGTCCACCACCGTTTCGACAGACCCGACCACGAATGTGTTCTCGGCAAGGTATTCCGGCGTCACGTCGGCATCGGGTACCGCGGGGTCGTGCTTGTAGAACTTGGTCATGCCCATCGTCCGGAAGGTGGGCAGCACGTACTCCCGCATGTTGCGCCCGAGCATGCCGTCGACGGCATATCGGAACGCCTCTTCGTCTGTTTCGGCGACGACGACCTCGCGCACCAGCCGCCAATCGCGACGATCGGGTGTGCGCCCGCTGCGGGCGGCCCCCTCCAACACGGCGTCCCAGTGCGTCGCGACGTAGTCGGTGTTGAGATCGAGGCTCATCGGCAGATAGCCCCGCTCGCCTGCGAGCTTGAGCGTCTCCGAGCCCGCGCTGAAACCGGTGACGCCGATCGGTGGGTGAGGATCTTGGTATGGCTTGATGTGGCGCCTCATGAGGCCGTCGTACATCGGCGCAATACCGTTGGCATTCCAGTACTTTCCGCGATGTTCCCACGGCTCGTCCTCGGTCCACACGCGCAGCATGATCTCGAGCGCCTCGCGGGTCATCTCGCGGTGCTCGCCGTTATGCCCGTCCACGTCGAACAGCGCCCAGTCGCCCGGGATGCCGCTCGCGCCGATGCCCAGCATGAAACGCCCCTGGGCGAGATGGTCGAAATAGGCGACGCGGTGCGCAAGCTCCACCGGGTGGTGGTACGGCAGCAGGTGCGCACCGGGCGCAAGCTTGATCGACTTCGTGCGAGTGAGGGCCTGCGCCAAAAGCAGGTCGGGCGCACAGATCGGTTCCCACGGCACGGTGAAGTGCTCTCCGACCCACGCCTCGACATATCCCAGCTGATCGGCCAGCTCGATGATGTCGAGATCCCATTGGGTTGCGTCGTACAAGCTGCGCTCCGGCGGATGCGCCGGCATCAGAAATATCCCGATCTCCATCGTCAACCCTCTCAGTAGTGGCCGAACACGATTGCAACCGCGGGAACGAATCAGCCCGAGACACGTCCGGTATCGCTGACTGCGACGTACAACACAGTACTAACAAGATACATCACCAAGCGCAAGTGGCAGTTTTCTTGGTGATTTACGTGATTAAATATTCTATTACTGCGTATCGCTTATGGACATTTTGCCCTCGCACCACGTAACCTCCTGAGGTCAGCCCGTCCGCGCGCACCAGGGAGTGGCCATGGCCGGCGATCTGTGCGAGGACAACGCCCACAGACAGTCCGTGCGGCCTTTTCCACTCCTAGAAGGGAGTCCACCCGTGCAGGATTTCGACTACGTCTCCTACGACGTCATCGATGACGGGCGTATCGCGGTGATCACGCTCGATCGCCCGAAGCAGCGCAATGCCCAGAACCGTGGGATGCTCGTCCAGCTGGGCTCGGCGTTCGACCTCGCCGAGACCGATGACGCGGTCCGCGTGGTGATCCTGCGAGCCGAGGGGCCGTCCTTCTCAGCGGGACACGATCTCGGGTCCTCCGACGACGTGCGCGAGCGCACACCCGGCCCGGACCAACACCCCACCTATCAGTGCAATGGCGGGACGTTCGGCGGGGTGGAGTCGCGCAACCGGCAGGAATGGCACTACTTCTTCGAGAACACGAAGCGCTGGCGCAATCTCCGCAAGATCACAGTCGCCGAGGTGCACGGGATGGTCCTCTCTGCGGGACTGATGCTGGCATGGTGCTGCGATCTCATCGTCGCAGGCAAGGACACCGTCTTCGCCGACGTCGTCGGCACCCGGCTGGGGATGTGTGGAGTCGAGTACTTCGGTCATCCGTGGGAGTTCGGAGCGCGCAAGGCAAAGGAGCTGTTGTTCACCGGAGACTCCCTGGACGCCGACGAAGCCCATTCTCTCGGGATGGTCAGCAAGGTCTTTCCCAACGACGAGTTATCGCATCGCACAGTCGAGTTCGCCCGCAGGATTGCCAAGCTTCCGACGATCACCGCGTTGCTGATCAAGGAATCTGTGAACCAGACCGTCGATGCGATGGGTTTCTCCACGGCCCTCGACGCATGCTTCAAAATCCATCAGCTCAACCACGCTCATTGGGGTGAGGTCACTGGCGGCGCACTGTCATACGGCACCGTGGAGAACGGCCTCGAGGACTGGCGCGTCTCCCCCGAGATCCTGCCCGCGACCAAGCATCGACCCTGAGGCGAAAGGCCGACACAGGAATGGACGTCGACTACCCGCCCGAAGCCGAGGCATTCCGCGTCCGGATCCGCGTGTTCCTGGCCGAGCATCTGCCAGAAGGCTGGCGCGGGGCAGGCGCGCTCCGGGAGACGGAGCGGAAGGCCTTCACGCAGCGGTGGCGGCGCACCCTCGCGGGCTGCGGCCTGATCGCCGTGTCCTGGCCGAAAGAGTATGGGGGCGCGGGACTTTCCGCGATCGAACAGGTCGTCCTCGCCGAGGAATTCGCTCGTGCGGGCGCGCCTGAGGGGACCGAGAATGACCTGCTCGGCATCGAGCTCCTGGGCAATACGCTCATCGCACTCGGCTCGGAACAGCAGAAGAAGCACCTCCTTCCCCGCATCTTGTCCGGCGAAGATCGCTGGTGCCAAGGCTTTTCCGAACCCGAAGCCGGCTCGGACCTGGCGGCCGTGCGCACCAGGGCAGTCGAGGCAGGCGCCGATTGGGTGATCAACGGCCAGAAGATCTGGACGTCTGCCGGGCCCACCGCCAACTGGATCTTCGTACTGGCCCGCACAGACCCGGCCGCGCCCAGACACGAGGGCTTGTCCTTCCTGCTGGTGCCGATGGACCAACCAGGTGTCGACGTCCGGCCGATCGTCAACGCAGCCGGACATGCCTCTTTCAGTGAAGTCTTCTTCACCGATGCCCGCACGCCGACGGCCAACATCATCGGTGGGCTCGGTGGCGGTTGGTCGACGGCGATGACGCTGCTTGGGTTCGAACGCGGGTCTCAGGTCACAACCGCAGCCATCCACTTCGCCCGAGATCTCGATCGGTTGTGTGAACTCGCGCGGCAACGCGGGCTCAACACCGATCCGCGCATCCGCGATGCGCTGGCGTGGTGTTATTCGCGGGTCCAAATCATGCGTTACCGGGGATATCGCGCCCTGACATCCAGGCTGAACGGGGAGCGGCCGGGCGCTGACGCCGCGATCACCAAGGTCATCTGGAGCGAATTCTTCCGGCGCTACAGCGAACTCGCTGTCGAACTTCTCGGCCTCGAGGTGCTTGGCCCGCAGGGTCCGGGAAACGGAGCAGCCCTGATGGCCCCCGAGGCGGGCACCCCCAACTCGGCGGCGTGCTGGGTGGACGAACTTCTCTACGCGCGGGCCGCGACGATATATGCGGGCAGTTCCCAGATCCAACGCAATGTGATCGGCGAACGGCTGTTGGGGCTTCCCAAGGAACCGAGAGCAATTGGTCCCGACGCCGATCGTGTCACCGCGTACGCCCTGGGGGGCGGGGAGGGCTGACATGGATTTCCAATACAGCACCGAACACGATGACTTTCAAAAATCGCTGCGCCGCTTTCTCTCTCACCAGGCCTCACCTGCGCGGGTGCGCGATGCTGCCGCCGCGGGCGGTCATGATCAGAAGCTCTGGCGACGATTGTGCGGCGAGTTGGAGCTGCCCGGGCTACACGTCGCGGCGAAGTCCGGCGGGACGGGCGGCAGCCTCGTCGACTCCGCGATCGCCTTCGAGGAACTCGGGCGCGCGCTGGCCCCCGTACCGCTCTTCAGCACGACACTCGCGATCGAGGCGGTGCTGCGCATGGGTGACGAGGAGCAACGATCACGCCTGCTTCCCGGCTTGTTCTCCGGGGCACGGATCGGATCGCTCGCGGCTGCGGGACCGAACGACGCGTGCGCTTCGACAGTGCGAGCCGACTCCCTCGACGGTGGTGCCGTTCTCACCGGGGAGTACTCACCGGTGTTGCATGGCGATATCGCCGACCTCTTTGTCGTGCCGGCGCAGACCGGTGGCACAGTCGTGCTGCACGTCGTGGCGGCTGACGATCCGGGGGTCACTGTGGTGCCCCTGCCGTCGTTCGACAGCACCCGCTCGGTAGCCAGCCTGAAGTTCGCGCAGGCTCGGGCGGACGCGCTGACCGCGGGAGCGCCGGACGGCCTCGATCGGGTGCTGGACGTGGCGCGGATACTGCTGGCAGCCGAGATGCTCGGTGGTGCCGAATCTTGCCTTGCGCGCGCGGTTGAGTATGCAAAGAGCAGACGTCAGTTTGACCGACCCATCGGCTCGTTCCAGGCGGTCAAGCACGCCTGCGCCGACATGATGATCGAGATCGATGCGACCCGCGCAATGGTCATGTTCGCCGCGATGGGTGCCGAGGATCCCGACAAGCTGAAAATCACCGCGCCAATGGCAAAGGCACAGTCGGCGGACACCTACCTACTTTGCGCGGGTTCGGCCATCCAGGTTCACGGTGGAATCGCCTTCACCTGGGAGCACGACCTGCACCTCTATTTCCGCCGGGCCCAGACGAGCGCGGCATTGTTCGGCGGCAGTGCACAGCACAGGGCGCTGGTCGCCGATCGGGCAGGCCTGTAGATCCGGGAGGGGACGATTTCCACACCGACCGACTCCATCGCGACGACCGTGTCAGCGTCGACGGGCATCACGCTCAGCGACGTGCTCACCCGGCACGCCCTGGTCCGGCCCGACGGCGTCGCGTTCGTGGATCCGCGGCGGCGGTGCACATTTCGGGAGCTCGACGATCGCGTGACGCGCCTGGCGAATGCGTTGTGCACACACGGAATTCGCCGTGGCGATCGGGTTGCTGTGCTCGGACTCAACAGCCTCGAACTCGTGGAGTCCTGGCTCGCAGTACTGCGGTTGGGTGCCATCGCGGTGCCGGTGAACTTCCGGCTGGTGGCCGACGAAATCGGGTATGTGTTGGCAGACAGCTGTTCGGCGGCGGTGGTTGTCGATCTGGCGTTGGCACCCGTCGTGGCGCAGGCGCGCAAGGCAGCGCCGTCCGTCCGAACTGTCCTCACCATCGGTGGCGACCTGGACGAGATCATCAGCGCCGCCGATGATGTCGCCGTCGCGGTCGCGGTGGCCGACGAGGCACCCGCGTTCATCATGTATACGTCGGGGACCACGGGGTTTCCGAAGGGCGCGGTGATCACCCACCGCAATCTGTACCTGCACGCGTTCAGTTCCATCGCCACGCTCGGTCACCGCAGCGACGACGACTGCTGGATGGCGATCGCGCCACTGTTCCACACCGCGGGCGTGTCCGGAATGCTGCCGATGTTCCTCACCGGTGGCATGGTGGTCATTCCGCCTTCCGGCGGGTTCGATGCCCAGGCCACGTTGCAGATGATCATCGAGGAGAAGGTCACGTCGTGCTGGATGGTCCCGTCGGGATGGCAGACGATCTGCGCGATGCCGGACCTTGCCGCGCACGACCTAACTCGGTTGCGTCGCGTCTGGTGGGGAGCGGCGCCGGCGTCAACGACCCTGCTGCGCACCATGATCGACTCGTTTCCAGGTGCCGAGATCATCGCTGCGTTCGGGCAGACCGAGTGCAGCCCCATCACCTGCCTCCTGCGCGGCGAGGACTCGATCCGCAAGATCGGTTCGGTGGGCGTCCCGATGCTCAACGTCGACGTCCGGGTCGTCGACGACGACATGAACGACGTGCCGCAGGGCGACGTGGGCGAGATCGTGTATCTCGGTCCGCTGGTGATGAAGGAGTACTGGAACAGACCGGCCGCGACCGCTGAGGCCTTTCGGGGCGGCTGGTTCCATTCCGGTGACCTCGTCAGACGGGACGCCGACGGCTACGTCTATGTGGTCGACCGGAAGAAGGACATGATCGTCTCGGGTGGCGAGAACATCTACTGCGCAGAGGTGGAGAACGTCCTTGCCGCACATCCCAAGGTCGCCGAAGTGGCGATCATCGGCGTGCCGGATCCCCAGTGGGGCGAGACGCCGCTGGCAGTGATCGTGCCTCACGACCCCACCGATCCGCCGACCGACGCCGAGGTGGAGTTGCACAGCCGCGCGCACCTCGCCCACTACAAACGACCACGCCATGTCGCGATCGTCGATGCGTTGCCGCGCAACGCAGGCGGAAAGGTGCTCAAGACCCGGCTGCGCGACGCGCACGTCGGTGCCATTTCATATGACGTCGGCCCATCCGATACTCCGCTGCTCGAGGAGACGATCGGGGCGAACTTCGAGCGCACCGCGTCGGCGTATCCCGACGTCGAGGCACTCGTCGACGTCGCCAGTGACCGGCGGTGGACATACACCGAGCTCAACTCCGAAATTGACTGTTTTGCAAAGGCTTTGATTGCCAGCGGCATCGAACGAGGCGATCGAGTCGGCATCTGGGCCGCCAACTGTCCCGAATGGACGATCCTCCAGTACGCCACGGCCAAGGTCGGTGCGATCCTGGTCGCGATCAACCCGGCGTATCGTACCCACGAATTGGCGTATGCCCTGAAGCATTCGGGGACTCGGATGCTGGTGTCGGCGACGGCGTTCAAGTCGTCTGACTACCGCTCCATGGTTGTCGAGGTTCGTCCCGACACTCCAGAGCTGGCCGAGGTCGTGTTCCTGGGTGGCGATGACTGGGAACGGCTGCGCAACCGCGCCGATGGGGTGCCCGAGCACGACCTGCGTTCTCGGATGGCCACCTTGACGCCGACTGACCCGATCAACATCCAGTACACCTCGGGTACCACGGGTTCCCCGAAAGGTGCGACCCTGTCGCACCACAACATTTTGAACAACGGCTACCTCGTCACCGAACTGATCAAGCTCGGCGCCGCGGAGCGGCTGTGTATCCCGGTGCCCTTCTACCATTGCTTCGGCATGGTGATGGGTAACCTTGGCTGCACCAGTCACGGCGCGACCATGGTGATCCCCGCGCCCGGCTTCGACCCCGTCGCCACCCTGGAGGCTATCGAAAGGGAGCGCTGTACCGGCGTGTACGGCGTACCGACGATGTTCATCGCGATGCTGGGACGACCCGACCTCGGCGACCGCGACCTGTCATCGTTGCGCACCGGGATCATGGCCGGCGCGACGTGCCCGATGGAGGTCATGAAGCGCTGCATCAACGAGCTCAACATGTCCGAGGTGGCGATCGCCTATGGCATGACCGAGACCTCACCGGTGTCCTGCCAAACGCTGATCGACGACGACCTGCAGCGCCGAACCGCCACTGTTGGGCGGGTGCATCCGCACGTCGAGATCAAGATCGTCGACCCCGATACGGGCAAGACGGTGAAACGCAATGAGCCCGGAGAATTCTGCACCCGCGGCTATTCCGTGATGCTGGGCTACTGGCGTGATGACGACCGGACACGGGAGGCGGTGGACGACGAAGGCTGGATGCACACCGGCGATTTAGCCGTCATGCGCGACGACGGGTACTGCATGATTGTCGGGCGCATCAAGGACATGGTGATCCGAGGCGGCGAGAATGTGTACCCGCGGGAGATCGAGGAGTTCCTGTACGCCCACCCCGATATCGACGACGTGCAGGTCATCGGCGTCCCGGATGACAAGTACGGCGAGGAGATATGCGCCTGGATCAAGATGCGGCCGGGAAGTCCGCCGCTGAGTGCTGACGCGGTGCGAGCGTTCGCGTCCGGGGCGCTGGCCCACTACAAGATTCCTCGTTATGTCCACATCGTCGACGAGTTCCCGATGACGGTGACCGGAAAGGTACGCAAGGTCGACATGAGGGCCGAATCGGTCCGGCTACTCGGGCTGTGAACGCCTAGCTTCGTCGGCCCTGAGGACAGGTGCCCCTTGCGTGGCATCCCGCCTGAATACTAGGATGTCCTAGTATTCAGCAATTCTTGCCGAAGGGCACGCTCATGACGACAAAGATTTCCCATTTCATCGACGGCCAGCGCACGGCCGGCCAATCCAAGCGCACCGCGGACGTGATGAACCCCAACACCGGCCAGGTGCAGGCGACGGTGCCGATGGCCTCGGTGGCCGACGTCGACGCCGCCGTCGCCGTTGCCGTCGAGGCGCAGAAGGAGTGGGCCGCCTTCAACCCGCAGCGACGCGCCCGCGTGATGATGCGCTTCGTCGACCTGGTCAACCAGAACATCGACGAACTTGCCGAGACCCTTTCCCTCGAGCACGGCAAGACCGTCGAGGACTCCAAGGGCGACGTCCAGCGCGGCATCGAGGTGATCGAGTTCGCCGTCGGCATCCCGCACCTGATCAAGGGTGAGTACACCGAGGGCGCGGGCACCGGCATCGACGTGTACTCGCTGCGCCAACCGCTTGGCGTCGTCGCGGGCATCACGCCGTTCAACTTCCCGGCGATGATCCCGCTGTGGAAAGCGGGCCCGGCGCTGGCGTGCGGCAACGCGTTCATCCTCAAGCCCAGCGAGCGCGACCCGTCGGTCCCGGTGCGGCTGGCCGAGTTGTTCCTCGAAGCCGGGCTGCCCAAGGGTGTGTTCCAGGTCGTGCACGGCGACAAGGAAGCCGTCGACGCGATCCTCGACCATCCGGAGATCAAGGCCGTCGGCTTCGTCGGCAGCTCCGACATCGCGCAGTACATCTACTCGACCGCCGCGGCGAACGGCAAGCGCGCGCAGTGCTTCGGCGGCGCCAAGAACCACATGATCGTGATGCCCGACGCGGACCTCGACAACGCCGTGGATGCGCTGATCGGCGCCGGCTACGGCAGTGCAGGCGAGCGGTGCATGGCGATCAGCGTCGCCGTCCCGGTCGGCGAGCAGACCGCAGAGCGGTTGCGCGCCAGGCTCGTCGAGCGCGTAAACGAGTTGCGGGTCGGCCACAGCCTCGACCCGAAGGCCACCTACGGCCCGTTGGTCACCGAGGCCGCGTTGAAGCGGGTGCACGACTACATCGACCAGGGCGTCGAGGCGGGCGCCGAAGCCGTCGTCGACGGCCGGGACCGCAAGAGCGACGACCTGCAGTTCGGCGACGACAGCCTGGAAGAGGGCTACTTCATCGGCCCGACGCTGTTCGACCACGTCACGAAGGACATGTCGATCTACACCGACGAGATCTTCGGTCCGGTGTTGTGCATCGTGCGGGCGAAGGACTACGAAGAGGCCATCGCGCTGCCGTCCGAGCACGAATACGGCAACGGCGTGGCGATTTTCACCCGCGACGGTGACACTGCACGTGACTTCGTGTCCCGCGTGCAGGTCGGCATGGTCGGTGTGAACGTGCCGATTCCGGTGCCGGTGGCCTACCACACCTTCGGCGGCTGGAAGCGCTCCGGCTTCGGTGACCTCAACCAGCACGGGCCCGCGTCGATCATCTTCTACACCAAGGTGAAGACCGTGACCCAGCGCTGGCCCGCGGGCAGCCATGGCGCCGAGTTCTCCATCCCGACAATGAAGTAGGCGCAGCGTGCAGCTCTTCGGCCTGGACGACGACGAACGCGTGATCGCCGAGACGGCGGCCGCGTTCGCCGAGAAGCGGCTTGCCCCAAAGGCGTTGGAATGGGACAGCTCGCATCATTTCCCGGTCGACGAGCTGCGCGAGGCCGCCGAGCTCGGAATGGCGGCGATCTACTGTGGTGAGGACGCCGGCGGCAGCGGCCTGCGCCGCATCGACGCGGTCCGCATCTTCGAGCAGTTGGCGGCCGCCGATCCCACCGTCGCCGCCTTCCTGTCGATCCACAACATGTGCGCGTGGATGGTCGACTCGTATGGCACCCACGAACAGCGCAAGTCGTGGATACCGCGGCTGGCATCGATGGAGGCCATCGCCAGTTACTGCCTGACCGAGCCCGGCGCGGGGTCGGACGCCAGCGCGCTGCGCACAAAGGCCGTGCGAGACGGCGACTTCTACGTGCTCGACGGCGTCAAGCAGTTCATCTCCGGGGCCGGCGCGTCTGATGTCTACATCGTCATGGCCCGCACCGGCGACCCGGAGACCAAGCCGGGGCCACGCGGTATATCCGCGTTCATCGTCGAAAAGGACGCTCCTGGGCTGAGTTTCGGAGCCAACGAGGAGAAGATGGGCTGGCACGCGCAACCCACCGCCCAGGTCATCTTCGAGGGCGTGCGGGTGCCCGCCGAGGCGATGGTCGGCGGCGCGGACGGCGAGGGCACCGGCTTCTCGATCGCGATGAACGGCCTCAACGGCGGCCGCATCAACATCGCCGCGTGCTCGCTCGGTGGCGCCCAGGCCGCCTACGACAAGGCGGCGAGCTACCTGGCCGACCGTCAAGCATTCGGCGGTGCGCTTCTCGACGAGCCGACCATCCGGTTCAAGCTCGCCGACATGGCCACCGCGCTGGAGACGTCGCGAACCCTGTTGTGGCGCGCGGCGACCGCGCTCGACAGCGACCACCCCGACAAGGTGGAGTTGTGCGCGATGGCCAAGCGGTACGTCACCGATGCCTGCTTCGACGTCGCCGACCAGGCGCTGCAGCTACACGGCGGCTACGGCTATCTCACCGAGTACGGCCTGGAGAAGATCGTCCGCGATCTGCGGGTGCACCGAATCCTCGAGGGGACAAACGAAATCATGCGCGTGGTCATCGGTCGGGCCGAAGCCGCCCGGGCCCGCGCTTCCTAGAAAGGTCCGCGATGACCACGATCGCTTTCCTGGGGTTGGGCAACATGGGCGGCCCGATGGCGGCCAACCTCGTCGCGGCCGGCCACACCGTGCGCGGGTTCGATCCGGTGTCGGCATTGAAGGCGGCGGCAGAAGGCAAGGGCGCCAAGGTCTTCGACACCGGCGCCGAGGCAGTGGCGGACGCCGACGTGGTGATCACCTCGCTGCCCAACGGCGCGATCGTCAAGGCCTGCTACGACGAGGTGCTGCCCGTTGCCAAGGCCGGCGCCCTGTTCATCGACACCTCCACCGTCTCCGTTGCCGATGCCCGTGATATCCACGCGCAGGCCACCGAGCGCGGTTTCGCGCAACTCGACGCACCGGTTTCCGGTGGCGTCAAGGGCGCCACCGCGGGCACGCTCGCGTTCATGGTCGGCGGTGAGGACGACGCCGTCGAACGCGCGCGTCCGGTGCTGGAACCGTTGGCCGGCAAGATCATCCACTGTGGCGGATCAGGCAACGGGCAGAGCGCCAAGCTATGCAACAACATGGTGCTCGCCGTGCAGCAGATCGCCGTCGGAGAAGCGTTCGTGCTCGCCGAGAAGCTTGGCCTGTCCGCGCAGTCGCTGTTCGACGTGATCACCGGCGCAACCGGCAACTGCTGGTCCGTGCACACCAACTGCCCGGTTCCCGGCCCGGTGCCGACGTCGCCGGCCAACAACGACTTCAAGCCCGGCTTCGCGACGGCACTGATGAACAAGGATCTGGGCCTGGCGATGGATGCGGTGAACTCGACCGGTTCGTCGGCGCCGCTGGGCAGCCACGCGGCCGAGATCTACGCCAAGTACGCCGCCGACCACGCCGACAAGGACTTCAGCGCGGTCATCGAACTGCTGCGCGGCAGTTGACTTTCGACGACTAAACGCATCTGACACGGCCCTAAACTGTGCTGGGCCGTGGCAGATGCGCTATTTCAGTAATCCGTTAGAGCGACACGTCCTGTTCGTCGTGACCGAACTCGACCTGCTGCCCGTCGTACGTACCGGTGCATGACGTCACCACGTGGTAGCTGGTGAACGGCAGAGGAGCCGGAACCTTGATACTCGCTTTGCCGTTCGGGCCGATGTTGAAGGTGTCGTTGTGCCCGACTCCTCCGTTGTTGTCGTTCGCGGTGTAGGTGCAGCTACCCCCGATAGCCGAGGAGTTCGCGGCGTTCACAGTCCACTGGCCGAATCCCCGATCGAAGGTCACCTTCACGGCGTTCGTCTGCGCCGGGCACGGCTGACCGACCTGAACTTCCTTCTGAGTGCCGCCGGGCGGGCACGTCTTCATCTCTGGCGGCTTCGGCGTGCACTGCTGGCCGAACGGGACGGTGTCAGTCGTCGAACCCGCCGGGCATATGACCGGTGGTTGGGTGTCTTGAGCCGGCGCCCCGCCGCCGGCGCCGGAATTCGCAGGCTTGGGCGCCGCCGCCTTGCCGAACACGAGGCCGATGAAGTCAGGGCCATAATCGTTCTGGTCATATGCCTCATCGCGGATAAAGCTCACGCCGAAATCGGTCATGCTGCAATCGCCGATCGCGCCTCCCCCACCATTCCGGTAGGCCTTGGTGAGCGTGGCCGCCTGGGGGTCACCGGCGGCTGTGAAAACTGCTACCGGGCCGCCGTACGATGCTTTCATTCCTTCGATCTGGTCGGCAGGCGCGGGGATGGGCGCGGCCGCGGCGAAAGCGATGTCCTGGAGTGTCTGGTTGTATTTCAAGTCCGGACAGTGCGAGTTGGCTCGGTCTCGGGCAACGGTGCCCCTGATGTCCGCGATTGGATCGGCGTGCGTTATAGGCGCGGCGATCAGCATGGAGAACAGTAAGCCCGCCACCAAGCTTGCGATGCGAATAAATCGTGCTCTAATCATGAAACCTTCCTCGGGTCGCCTCGTGGGCGCATTGGTCTAAGCGTCCCCGACAAAGGTGACACTAGAGCAAACACAGTCGACCGAGATATAGGGTGAGATCCGTCGAAATATGCAGGGTTTCCCTACGTTTTCGATGTACCGACGCCCAAAGGCGCGGCGTCAGCTAAACTGCCGGCCCGACTTCTAGGCTGCGTCGGCCGGCTTGCGCGCCGCATACCAACGACGGTGCAGGCGTTGGCAATCGGCGATGCGCAGCGGTTCGCTTCCGCTGTAGTCGGGCCGCACCGCCGCGGCGGCGGGAATCTCCGGCGCGCCGTCACCCGTGATGACAACGGTGGCCAGACCCGTGGAGGTCGCTGCGCGCAGCCCCGAGGCCGACCCCGTGATCGCGAGCGCGTTCTCCGCGGGTATCCCGAGCTCCCACAGTGCGGTTTGGAATGCCTCGGGATCCGGCATGGGCTTCTTGACGTCGTCGGCGGTGACAACGATCTCGACGACTCCGTCGCCGACCAGCTGTCGCACCAACGGCTCGGCCCAGCTTCGCTGGCCACCTGTGACCACCCCGACCACGACACCGGCGGTGAACGCCTCCATGATCAGATCGATCAGTCCGGGCCGCGGCGCGAGGTCCGCGTCGAGGATGATCTCGTCGATCATCATCGTCTTGGTCGTGTAGATGTCGTCGGCCAGCAGCTTGGTCAGCACATCGGACTCGGTCGACACGCTGCGCTTGCGGAGTTCGGCCGACACCCGCTGGCGCTCGTCGCTCAGGGCCAGCAGCTGCCGGTAGCGGGTGACGGACCATGCGAAGTCCAGGCCGTGCGCGGCGAAGGCCGCGTTGTAGGCAACTCTCTGCCCCTCGCATTCGACGTCGGCGAGCGCGTCGAGGTCGAAGATCACTGCACGGAGTGGGGATGCGTCGGCGCCGACGGGTGAGGCGGTGTCCCACCAAAACCGACCGGCACGCCAAGTCTTCTGCTGTGTCATGGGCACGTCGATAAGCGTGACCCACCGCATGCCGGCCCAACCTCCCCCATTAGGGGGATTGGCCAGGCCAAGTTGGGAGACCGCGACAAACGCCGGTTCTAAGGTGTTGCCATGGCGTCCGTCAGCTCGCTCGCCTCCGGACCAGTGCGAATCGTCCTGGTGGACGATCACGAAATGGTCATCGAGGGTCTCAAGGCGATGCTTGCTGCCTTCTCCGACAGGGTGGAGGTGGTCGGGCAGGCCGTCGGTGCTGAGCGGGCGCTCAGCGTGGTCGACGAACTCGATCCCGACATCGTGCTCTCCGATGTGCGTATGCAGGGCTCCAGCGGCCTGGACCTGTGCCAGACGCTGCGCGAGCGCACGCCGGACCGCAAGGTCGTCATGCTGTCGGTGTACGACGACGAGCAGTACCTCTTCCAGGCGCTGCGGGTCGGCGCGGCGGGATATCTGTTGAAGAGCATCAGCAGCGACGAGTTGGTACGCCAGCTGGAGTTCGTGCACAGCGGCGTCACCGCCATCGACCCCAGCATGGCGGCCAGGGCGGTCGACACCGCGGCAAGGATGCAGCGCGACGAGTTCTGGCCGGGGGCGCGCCAGGGCCTCACGCAGCGTGAGAGCGAGATCCTCTCCTACGTCGTCAACGGGCTGACCAATCGCGGCATCGCGAGCAAGCTGGTGATCGGCGACGAGACCGTCAAGACGCACCTGCGATCGATCTACCGGAAGCTCGGCGTCAGCGACCGGACCGGTGCCGTCGCGACAGCATTGCGGGAAGGGATCTACCAATGAGCCCTGTGGGCGGGGCGCCGTTCGGCCCCAACGCCGTTCGCGACCTCGTCGACGCCGATCGTGAGCTCGCGCTGCTGCGGGAGTTGATCCAGGCGGCATCCAGTGGCCCCGGTGTCGAACCGCTCGCAGCCGCGGCCGCCCGGATGATCACCGCGGCCACCGCCACCGACGTCTGCTTCGTGCACGTGCTCGACGACAGCGACCGGTCGTTGACGCTGGCGGGAGCGACGCCGCCGTTCGACAGCGAGGTCGGCAAGATCAGGCTGCCATTGGGCTCCGGCATCTCCGGGTGGGTGGCCAGTCACCGCGAGCCCGTCGTGATCAGCCACGACAAGGAGTCCGACCCGCGATACCTGCCGTTCCAGTCGCTCCGCGGTTCCGACTTCACATCGATGGTGTCCGTGCCGATGGAGACCGACCCCGGCGGCCTGGTCGGGGTGCTGAACGTGCACACCGTCGACCGGCGGGAGTTCACAGCGCGAGACGTGGAGTTGCTCCTGGTGATCGGGCGACTCATCGCCGGGGCCATGCACCAGGCACGGCTGCACCGCCAGCTGGTGGCCCGCGAACGCGCGCATGAGAACTTCGTCGAGCAGGTCATCGAGGCGCAAGAGCTCGAGCGTCGCCGGCTGGCGGGCGATATCCACGACGGTATTTCGCAGCGGCTGATCACGCTGTCCTACCGGCTGGACGCGGCCACCCGAGCCGCCGCCACCGACCCCGCCGCCATGGCCGAACAGCTCGGCATGGCAAGGGAACTCGTGGACCTGACGCTGCAGGAAGCCCGCGCCGCGATCGGCGGACTGCGGCCGCCGGTACTCGACGACCTCGGTCTGGCAGGCGGTCTGGCCAGCCTGGCCCGCTCGATCGGTCAGATCGACGTCAAGGTCGACCTGGACGACACCCGGGTGCCCGACCACATCGAGATCGCCCTGTACCGCATCGCCCAGGAGTGCCTGCAGAACGTCGTCAAGCACTCGCGCGCGTCGACGGCGCGGCTGACGTTCGCCGTCGGTGCCGGTGACTCCGGAGATATCGCACGGCTCGAAATCGTGGATGACGGGGTGGGTTTCGACACGTTCGAGCATCCGTTGGGCAGCGACGAGATGGGCGGATACGGGTTGCTGTCGATGGCAGAACGCGCCGAGATCGTCGGTGGCCGGCTCAACATCCGGTCGCGGCCGGGCTCGGGAACGGCGGTGACAGCGACGATCCCGCTGCCGAATGTGGAGCTCGAGCCGGAGCCCTAGAAGTCGCAGGCGTGGCTCAGGCTGCGTCGGGTTCGGGTCTGGACTGTTTGGGTCTGCGGTGGAACCTGTTCGCCTTGGGTTGTCGGCTTGGATCGACGGATTTTGGTGGATACCAGAGTGTTTGGCCGAGTGTCTCTTCGTCGTAGCGTCGACGTCCCTGCCATTGTTCGTCGGACGGTCCTGCGGACTGGTTGCCGTCTTGGCAGGTGAACGTGAGCCGGTCGATGTCGGTGGTGCCGTTGAGCGCCCATTCGATGAGGTGGTGGGCCTCGCAGTTGTAGGCCGATTGGTCGCAGCCCGGCACGGTGCATCCGCCGTCGATAGCGTGCAGCACAATCCGTTGATCGGCCGATGCCAACCGTTGACTGCGGCCCAGAAACAGCGGCCGCCCGCACTTCTCGTCGTAGATGAAGAGGTAGTGATGGGCATGGGCGGCCATGCCGATCGCCACTTCCATCGGCACCGTCGACCCGGCGCCGGTCAGCGCCATCCCGCAGCCTGATTCCAGCTGGTCGAGCGTCATCGTCACGATCGCGGTGACCGGCAGCCCGCGGTGCGTGCCCAAATCGCCGGAGGCCAGCAGTGCCCGCATGACGGTCTTGATGGCGTCGTGGTTGCGTTGGGCGGTGGTTCTGGTGTCGCCCCCGACGGCGAACGGATCAGGGTCGCCGTCGACGGCGGGTATCGGGTCGGCGGCGTTGCACATGCCGGGTCGGGCCAGCTTGGCGAACAAGATCTCCAGATAGGCCCGGGCTTCGGGATCCAGACAGAACCGGCCGCGGCTCATACCGTCTGCATCTTGTGGTCCGAGCATGAACCCGCGTCGGGCAGCGCGGCTGCGTTCGCGGGTGATCGGATCGTCGTTGGTGGCGTCGTATTCGGCCAGTAACAACGCGGCTTCGCGCCGCAGCACCTCGGGACGCTCGGCGACCGCGACGCCAGCCAACTCCAGATCGAAGCGGGCCCGGTCAGATTCGCCGGCGATATCGGGCAGCTTGGCGATGGTGTCGCGGATGATGCGCACGTGCTCGGCACCGACAAGCCCGTATCGGGTAGCCGCTGCGGTCTCGGGAAGAACTGCTCGCTCGCCGGTAAGGTCGGCCGCGGTCGCGATGCGGGCACCCGCCTCGGTCGCCGATAGGTGCAGCAGATTGGCGAGGTGGTCACGCAGCCGTCGACCCCGACCCAGGAACGGATCGCCGCGCAGCCGGCTGATGGCGTCATAACCGGCCATCGACAACGTCCGTTGCACCGACTCCACCCCGGCCATCACCGCCTCGGCAACGTCGACCGGTAGGGCATCCCATGGCAACTCGACGAGATCGGCTGCGGCGGCCTGCAGACGCGACATCCGCATCTGCACCTCGTCGATATCGGCGGCCACAGCCACACCTCCATTCGAATATACGTTCGAATGATAGCGCCGACGGCCGACACGAATCTCCTCACGAATCCCCTGCCGAATGTCGAGCCCGACCCCGAGCCCTAGAAGTCGCCGGCGTGGCGGCGCAGCGTTTCGATCGACGCCGCCAGCGCGCGCGATTCCTCGTCGGAGATGCCGATGTCGGCGAACACATCGTTGTTGAGCGTCACGGTGGCGTCCTCGACCGTGGACCGTCCGAGGTCGGTGATCTGTACCAGCGTGGTGCGTCCGTCGGTGGGATGGGGCAGGCGGGTGACCAGGCCGTGTTCCTCCAGCCGACGGATCGCGTGGGTGACGCTGGTGACGTGCACCTGCAAGCGGTCCGAAGCCTTGGTGATCGGCAGCTCGCCGTTGCGGCTGAACGCCAGCAGCCGCAACAGCTCATAACGGGCGAAGCTGAGGTCATACGGTCGCAGCGCCGTCTCCACGCGGGCCAGCAGGATCTGATGGGCCCGCATCACCGAGGTGACCGCGACCATGCCGTCGGAAACCTCACCCCACCCGGCGCGCTCCCAGTTGGCGCGCGCCAGGTTGATGGGATCCCGCTTAGGCGACTCCGCAGGCGGTTGTGAGGCCACGCCTCTTCATACCGCAGGCAGCGCCGCAGATGACCGGATTTCAGCGCGACGCGAATGGCTCCAGTGCCGACAACACCGCTCTGGTGGACTGACGGTTCCCCACGGTGATCCGCACGCTGCCGTCGGCGTAGTCGCGAATCTGCAGGCCGGTGTCCTCGAAGAACTGCCGCCAGGGATGGCTGTTGGCGGGCAGGTACACGAAGTTGGCGTGGCCGTCGGTGGAATACACGCCCATCGAGTGCAACCGCCTTCGCAGATACCGTCGCTCCGATGCGATCATTCGGATCCGTTGCTGCAGCTGACTTTCCGCGTCATAGGACGCCGCGACCGCTACCAGCCCGGTGATGCCGACGCCGAACGGAAGCTGCATCGTCCACAAGCTCCTGGCCAGATCGGGCGCACAGAAGCCGTAACCGATGCGCAGCCCGGCCAACCCGTACGCCTTCGAAAATGTGCGCAGCACTACCACATTGGGATACCGCTCGACGAGATCGAGCGCGTCGATCCGATGTTCGGGAGCAAGGAACTCGACGTACGCCTCGTCCAGCAGCACCACCGTGTCGGAGGGCACCCGCTGCAAGAACTGCTCGATGTCCGCGGCCGGTTCGACGGTCCCGGTCGGGTTGTGCGGACGGCACACCACCACGACCCGTGCCTGGCCGGCCGCCTCGGCCATGGCATCGAGATCGTGGTGGCCGTGCTCGTCCAGCGCCACGGTGACCGAAACCAGCCGCGCCATCTGGGCGAAGATCGGATAACCGTCGAACGTCGGCGACGTCATCACCATCCTGTCTCCCGGACTGGTCACCGCCCGGAGCACCTGCATGATCACGCCCGTCGCGCCCGCGCCGATCACGACCTGTTCCTCGCCCACCCCGACGTGCCCTGCGATCAACGCCCGCAACCTCTCGGGCAGGAACTCCGGATACCGGTTCGCCACGTCGACGGATTCGGACAGCGCCGACCGCACGCCGGGCAGCGGCGGGAACGGATTCTCGTTGAGCGACAGCGCCAACGGGTTCACCGCACTGGGCAGCGCGGAGACCACCTCGGGGAGCTCCCCCCTAGCGATGCTCATCAGTCCCGACCGCCCCATCTGATAGCGGCGGCGCCCGCGAAATCGCCGGCGTGGGCGAAGGCGGCCATCAAGGCCACGTCACCCTTCTTGAGCTGACCCTCGGAGATGGCCCGCTCGAGGTTGACCGGTATGCCCGCGGCGAACAGGTTGCCGCACTGTTCGAACGTGTCGCGATGTCGCTCCTTCGGCAGTTCCAGCGCGTCGCGCCAGTTGCGCAGGAAGGCTCTGTTGGGCTGATTGGTCACCAGGAGGTCGATGTCCTTCGGCTTCATGCCGATTCGGTCGCAGACCGCGTAGGACACCTCGGGCACCTGACGGTTGCCGCGGGCCAGCACCTTGGTGATCTTGCTTTCGGTGAAACCGATGGAACCCTCACCTGGACCGGCTTGCCACCACTTGCGGGGCGGATTCATGGAGATCGCCATGTCGCCGGCGAATTCGCCGTAGGTGCGGCATTCGATGTCGAGGATCGGCGATTTGTCCGACAATGCAACCAGACCGACTGCGGCGCCGTCGCCGGGCACCGAGGCCTGTGCCTTCGGGCGGATGGTCTCCTGGTCGAAGATCGTGCCTGCGGCGTTCTGCGCGACGGCGACCAGCGCGGTCTCCCCCTGTCCCGCCTCGATCAAGGTGCGGGCCACCTTCATTCCCAGGACGAAGGCCGCACACCCGCCGTTGTGCAGGTCGAGCACCCAATTCGGTTTCATGCCAAGGCGATCCGCCATCCCGCCGCCACCGCCGTAGAACGGCACGTCCGGCAGCTGCACGTGAGTGATCAGGATGTCGATGTTCGCGATGGTGTCTTGGCCGTGGCGTTCGATGAGACCCGCGGCGGCCTGTTCCACCATGTCAATCGCCGTTTCGTTCTCGGCCACGTGGTGGCGGAACTTCGGCGCCTTGAACATCACGTTCTCGCGCAGGTCGTCGGATTCGGCGAAGCCGGCGTAATAGTCGGCGGGCACCGGGTCTCCGGGCAGATACGTCGAAATATCGAGCAGGCTGACGGTCATCAGTTCCTCACTTCATCCAGTCCGGTGTCACGGGCAAGCCGTTGTGGTGCCGATATTCGGCAATTGCCTTGAGGTTCTTCAGTTCCAGCAGATGGCCGGGCCCGAACATGTCCCAGAAGTCGCCGACCCACACCGGACGCTTGGGTGGCGCGGTTTCGGGATAGGGGTTCTTGTCATAGAACGGGTGGTGGCAATTGGTCCACAGCACAACCGAACCGGGCTTGTCGAAAACCACCTGCGCATCGACGATCCGCATCAGGTAGATCATCCACAGGTGCTTGCCCTGGTCCCACGCACAGTGGTAGTCGACCGTGCCGGCCGCCCTGTTGGCCTCCGTGCGGGTGTAGATGGGACTACCGGTGGGGCCGCCGAGTTTGTCGAAGGCCTCCCACAGCCCCGGCTCCTCGGTCGGGGTGAAGCCTCGCAGGCTGTACGTCCACTCCTCCAGGCTGCGGGTGTCGGCCATGTAGTCGAACAGCTCGTCGGGTGGACAGTCGATGTAATCATTGACGGTGCAATACGTTCCGAACACCTCGTCATGCGGATACACCGACCGCATCATGTCCATGATGATCGGGGTGGCCTTCTCCCTGGGCGCCGTCTCCACGCGGATAACTCCGTCGATCGGTTCGGCTGTGCCTCGGTGGCCGGTGATGTCATCAAGCGCGGGCAACGACATTGGGAATGTTCTCCTCTGCAATAACAGGGTTCTTCACGGCCGCGTTGCCGAGAAAGTTTGCAAATGGCGGAATTTCGTCGGCGGAGCACTCGACGGCGATGACCGAAGGGCCGTCGACAGCGAGTGCAGCTTGCACTGCCCAAGGCAGATCCTCGATCGTGTCGACATCGACAGACGCCAGACCGGGGAACATCGCCGCGAGACCCGCGCCCAGTCGGCTCGGGCCGAACCGGTTGTAGCTGTAGAGATCGTCGTAGAACAGTTGCTCGCGGGTCACACACATCGCGTGCGCGTGGTTGTCGAACAGCAAGAACGTCACGGGAATGCGGTACTGCACAGCGGTGTGAATCTCCATGCCGTGCATGAAGAACGAGCCGTCTCCGGCGATCACCACCGTCCGCCGCCTGCGCCCGAGCGCCACACCCACGCCCGCGCCGAAGCTGTATCCCATGCCGCCCATGCCGAGCGCGACGATGAATCGCCCGTCTCGGCGCACAGGCAGATGGTGGATCGCCGATGCGCCGATGTTTCCGGCGTCCACGACGATGTCGACGCCGTCCGGCAGCGTCAGATCGAGCGCAGCCATTGCGTCGCGGTAACGCACACCGGGGCCGTCGTGCGGAGGCGGTTGCAGCTCCGTCTTCTCCACCAGGTCCGGCACCCGCACGCGGGTCGGACGGCCGTTGCCGTTCAGCGCTTGCGTCAGCAGTCTCAGTGAGGCTCGCAGGTCCTCGGTGTGGACGTGCGTGCTCGGCACGAATGGGGCAGCTGACCCGATGGAGTAGGTCTTCACCGACGCCAGCGCGTCGTCGAGGCCGGCGCGTGCGGTCACCGACAGCTGAGTGCCGACCAGCAGGCACAGCGCGCTGTCCGCGATGGCGGTGGCGACACCGGGGTGTCCCATCACGCCGGTCACCCCGAGCGCGGAGGACGATCCGAGCCCCGGAGTGCCCGCGACGTCTTTGGCGTCGGGGACGGTGGCCACCCGAGCGCGCAGCCTCGCGCGCAGCTGCGCGAGTTCGGCGCGAGCGTCGTCGCGAGCGACCTGCTCGCCCGCGATGATCGTGATCGGGCCTTCGGCGTTCCGCAGCGCCCGTGCGATGGCTTGCGGATCACCGAGCTGAGCGCCGACAGACATGCCGTTGAGTGCGCCGTTCACCGGGGCCTGGTAATCCAGGTCGGCCTGCTGGATGTCCTTCGGAAGCAGCAGCACGGCCGGGCCGCCTCGCTGGGCCGCGGCGATGGCCTCGGGCAACACCGTTGCGATGTCTTCCGGCGCCGTCACCCGGCGGCAGAACACCGATACCGCGGAGAACAGCGCCTCACCGTTCAGCGCGCCGTTTCGGCCACTGGTGTCCTGGAAGGCGCCGCGTCCGTCGAGCGTGGTCGGGGCCTGCCCGATCAGCGCCAGCACCGGCACCCGGCTGGCAAGCGCCTCGCCGAGGCCGGCGACGGTGTTCAGGCATCCGCCGCCGGACGTCGCGGCCACGACGCCGAGTCCGGAGCCGCTGCGGCTGTATCCGTCGGCCATGGTTGCCGCGGAGAACTCATGCTTGGCCAGAATCGCGGTGATGTCGTCGCGGAAGTGCGCGGCGTCGTAGAGATCCTCGATGTTCGCACCGTCGACGCCGAAGATGTATTCGACTCCGGTCGCCGCCAGATAGCCGACGATGTGATCGACTACCCGATGTTTCCTGGCCATTCATTCACCTGCTTCCACCCTCTGCAGATGAACACGACTCGCGAGTAACCACGGTTCAAAACGTGGCCCGAGTCACAGAGTTTTTTCGAGCAGCACCGCTTTCGTGTCAGTGTCGACGAGCTGCACGGACTTGATCTGATCCTTCTGCAGCGTCGTCGCCCCGCTTGGCAACGCGGTGGCGCCGTTGACGCCGACCCACGTCGCGATGTCAGTCTGAGTTCCGTTGTGGCCCACCACAACCATCGACAGGTTCTGCGTGGTGACGTTGCCGCGGCTCTCATAGTCGCCGTATGTGCAGACCATGTCGATCCGTGTGCCCCAACCGAATCCGGTCAAAGTGACGGTCGCGTTAATAGGCGTCTGCGCCAGCTTGCTCATCGTCACTGCCGACGCCATCGACTCCGTATCGCCACCCTGCCCGCGGATGGCGGGCCAGATACCGACTACAAGGGCGACGGCCAGCACAGCCGCCGCGGCGGCCATCGTCATCACACTCAGCCTGCGGGTGCGGCGACGCCGCCACTCCACCTTCTGCATCAGCGTGTCGAGCACCTCGGGGCGCAGCGGCGGTGTTTCCGCCGCCGGGCCGTCGAGCCCCTCGACTTCCTTGGCATCCAGTTGCGACAACAACGCGGGGATGCCGCCCAGTTCGGCGACGGCCGCCCTGCACGGAGGGCACGTCGCAAGGTGCGCCTCGTATTCACGCCGTTCGTTTCCCGACAGTGAGCCGAGGACATAGGCGGCGTCCCACATTGCATACGGGTCGTCGTCTCGCAAATCGTTTTCGCGGTTTGCAGGTTGCGTCATCGAGTCACCCCCATTTCCTGCAGCGTCAGCCGCAACGCCCGGACGGCGTAGTGCAGCCGAGATTTAACTGTTCCTTCGGCTATATCAAGGTCGGCGGCGATTTGTGCCGTCGTCCAGCCCTGGTAGTACGACCGCCGGATTACCGCACGGTGTTCGGGGGACAACTGCGCCAAGGCGCCACTCAACAACATTCGGTCCAAGGCGGAGTCCACCTCATCCGGTCCGGCGCGGTCGTAGGTCTTTTCGGGATCCGGGGTTCCGGTCTCGCTTCGAAATCTGGCGCTTCGCCGCTCATCGATGATCATATTTCGGGCAACGGTGAACAGCCAGGCTCGCGCCGACCGGTCACCGTCGGTTACTTCTGGGTGCTGCCAAGCACGCAGCAATGTCTCCTGCACTACATCCTCTGCCCGCGCCTGATCCCCGGTAAGCCGCACGGCGTAGCGCCATAAAGCCGCAGCGTGCTCGTCATAAAGACCACGCATCAAGGCGGCTTCCGGGTTGTCCATTCCTAACCTCCCTCGTTAATACGAGGCCGAGGCCACTCCGGTTCATAGGATATGCCCAACCAACTGGGCAGTTGGGCGATCTAGCCAGTCAGGATTCGAGGCCCGTCATCGGTCACAGCAACAGTGTGCTCCCAATGGGCGGCCCGGGAACCGTCGGCGGTGACCACGGTCCACTCGTCGGCCAGCACCACCGTCTTCGACGTGCCCAGGGTCAGCATCGGTTCGATCGCCAACACCGAGCCCGCGGCCAGATACGGCCCCCGCCCGGGCTGGCCCTCATTGGGCAGGAACGGATCCATGTGCATGCGCCTGCCGATGCCGTGACCGCCGTAGCCCGCGACGATGCCGAATTTGCGGCCGTAGCGCTTTTCGGCCGCCCGCGTGCCCGTTTCGATGGCGTGCGAAACGTCGGTGAGCCGATTGCCCGGCACCATCGCGGCGATGCCCGCCTCCATCGACTCCTTGGTGGCCTGTGAGAGTGCCTCGTCGACCGGGATCAGCGGCCCGATACCGAACGTGATCGCCGAATCCCCGTGCCAATCGTCGACGATCGCGCCGCAGTCGATGGACACCAGGTCGCCGGCGGCGAGGGTTTCGGAGGCCGACGGTATCCCGTGCACAACGCGGTCGTTCACCGACGAGCAGATGCTGGCCGGGAAGCCGTGATAGCCGAGGAACGAGGGGGTGCCGCCGGCGTCGCGGATCACCGATTCGGCGATCTCGTCCAGCGCGAGGGTGCTGACGCCGGGCGCGGCGGCCTCGCGGACGGCCCGCAGGGCGGCGGCGACCACCGATCCGGCGGCGGCCATCGCATCGAGTTCGCCAGGACTGCGAGGGTCGACGACCTTGCGGTTGCGCAGCCCAGGAAGGGCGATCATCGGTTACTTGCCGAGAGCGCGCAGAGCACGGGCGAAGACCTCGTCGACGGCGCCGACCGCGTCGACCGACTGCAGGTTGTTGTGGCTGTAGTACTCCAACAACGGCTCGGTTTCGTCGCGGTACACCTGCATGCGGTTGCGGATGACATCCTCGGTGTCGTCGGCGCGGCCGCGCGCCTTGAGGCGCGTGAACAGCTCGTCCTCCGTCACCGCGAACTCCAGCACCGCGTCGAGCTTGGTGCTGTGGTTGGTCAGCATTTCGTCGAGCGCCTGCGCCTGCGCCACCGAGCGGGGATAGCCGTCGAGGATGAACCCGTCGGCGGCGTCTGCCTGCTCGATGCGGTCCTCCACCAACTTGTTCGTCAGCTCTGCCGGGACCAGGTCACCCGCGTCGAGGTAGCGCTTGGCCTCCACGCCCAATGGCGTTCCCGCGCTGATGTTCTGGCGAAACAAGTCTCCGGTGGAGATCTGCGGAATGCCGAGCTTGTCGGCCAGCTTCTGAGCCTGCGTCCCCTTGCCCGCCCCCGGCGGCCCGAGCAGAACAAGTCTCACTTCAGGAACCCTTCGTAGTTGCGCTGCATGAGCTGGCTCTCGATCTGTTTGACCGTATCCAACCCGACGCCGACCATGATCAGAACCGCTGTTCCACCGAACGGTATGTTCTGCACCCCGCCGCTGTTACCGATCTCCAGGAACAGGTTCGGCAGCACGGCGATGATGCCCAGGTAGATCGAGCCCGGAAGGGTGATCCGGTTGAGGACGTAGCGCAGATAGTCGGCGGTCGGCTTGCCGGGCCGGATGCCGGGGATGAAGCCGCCGTACTTCTTCATCTCGTCGGCCCGCTCGTCGACGTTGAACTGCACCGACACGTAGAAGTAGGTGAAGAAGACGATCAGGCCGAAGTAGATCGCGATGTAGGACGGGCTCGCGGGGTTGGTCAGATAGTTCGCGACGAACTTGTCCCACCAGCCGTTGGCGGGGGCAGTTCTGCCGCTCTGGATCAACTGCGTGATCAGGTGTGGGATGTAGATCAGCGACGACGCGAAGATCACCGGGATGACGCCGGCCTGGTTGACCTTCAGCGGCAGATACGTCGACGTGCCGCCGTACATCCGGCGGCCGACCATGCGCTTGGCGTACTGGACCGGAATGCGGCGCTGGCCCTGCTCGACGAACACAACGCCGACGATGATCGCCAGCGCGGCGGCGCATACCGCGGAGAAAACCACCGGGCCGCGGCTGTCGAGGATGTTCTTGCCCTCGGTCGGGATGCGCGCGGCGATGCTGGCGAAGATGAGCAGCGACATGCCGTTGCCGATGCCGCGCTCCTGGATCAGCTCGCCCATCCACATCACCAGCGCCGCGCCCGCGGTCAGCACGATCACGATGACGGCGAGGACGAAGATCGACGAATTCTGGATGATGTCGAGCTCGCAGTTCGGCAGCAGCCCGCCGTTGGCGGCCAGCGCCACGACGCTGGTCGACTGCAGCAGGGCGAGCGCTATCGACAGGTATCGCGTGTACTGCGTGAGTTTCGCCTGGCCTGCCTGGCCCTCTTTGCGCAACTCCTCGAAGCGCGGGATGACCACGCCCAGCAGCTGCACGATGATGCTCGCGGTGATGTACGGCATGATGCCGATCGCGAACACCGCCAGCTTGAGCAGTGCACCGCCGGAGAACAGGTTGATCAGCGAGTAGATCTGCGCCGAATCGCCGCCCGCGGCCTGCTCGATGCACTTCTGCACATTGGGGTAGTTGACCCCGGGAGCCGGTATCGAGGCGCCGATCCTGTACAGGATCAGGATGGCCAGGGTGAACAGAATCTTGCGTCGCAGGTCGACTGTCCGCAGCGATGAGATGAAAGCCGAGAGCACTCTTCCTCCTGCGCAGCCGGGCTCATATCGCGGCGTGCCAAATGGGGCTGGTCTTTTACCAGCGTCGGTTACGTCATGTGCGGGCCCGGGCAGCCTGGGTGCTTGTCAGCCCAAGGCCATCTAACCTGCGCCCAGCCTGCGGAGTCACGCAGTCTCCGAGAGTAACAGTTGGCGGGTTTCTATCCCGCATCCGCTGGGCCAGGCACTGAGGTCAGGCGACTATCCAGATTCAGGGCGTAGAGTCGGGACAGCTCGTTACATCAGCTAAGTAATTGACCGACACCGAAACCTACAGGGGAAATCGATGGTGCGCACGCACGACGACACATGGGACCTGGCCTCCAGCGTGGGAGCGACCGCAACGATGGTGGCGGCCGCCCGCGCGATGGCGACCAGCATCGACGGAGCGCTGATAAGCGACCCGTACGCCGAGCCGCTGGTGCGCGCCGTCGGCGTCGACGTGTTCTCCCGGCTGGCGAGCGGTGAGCTCGATCCCGCCGTCTTCGACGATGACGAGAACGTCGGCATGGAACGGATGGTCGACAACATGGCCGTCCGGACCAAGTTCTTCGACGACTTCTTCACCGAGGCGACGGCCGCCGGCATCAGGCAAGTGGTGATTCTGGCGTCGGGTCTCGACTCGCGCGCGTACCGGCTGCAGTGGCCGGCGGGCACCGTGGTCTACGAGGTGGACCAGCCGCAGGTCATCGAGTTCAAGACGCAGGCGCTTGCCGACATCGGCGCCGAGCCCACCACCGATCGCCGCGCCGTGGCGATCGACCTGCGCTTCGACTGGCCCGCCGCGCTGAAAAAGGCCGGCTTCGATGAGGCTCAGCCCACGGCGTGGAGCGCCGAAGGACTGTTCGGCTACCTGCCGCCGGAAGCGCAGGATCGCCTGATCGACACGATCACCGAGCTCAGCGCCCCTGGCAGCCGGTTCGCCACGGAAAGCGCGCCGTCGATCGATCCGGCCGATCTCGACGAGGCGGTGGAGAAGATGCAGTCGACGGCAGAGCGGTGGCGCACCCACGGCTTCGATCTCGACTTCGCCAACCTGATCTACATGGAAGACCGCAAGGAGGTCGCGAGTTACATGGCCGACCGCGGCTGGCAGGTCGAGGGCAAGGGCATCAACGAGTTGATGACCGCGAACGGGTTCACGCCCTTCGACGAGGATTCGCCGTTCGCCGAACTGCGCTACGTCACCGGCACCCGCGGCTGATGACCCGCGCCGACTCCGATAGCTGGGACATCGCATCCAGCGTCGGGGCGACCGCCACCATGGTCGCCGCGGCGCGCGCGATCGCCAGCAGAGAACCCAACGCGATCATCAACGACCCGTTCGCCGAGCCGCTGGTGCGGGCCGTTGGGATGGACTTCTTCAACAAGCTGCTCGACGGCGAGATCGCCTTGTCCGAAGGCGACGGCGGAGACGCCACCCGGCTGATGACCAACGTGATGGCGGTGCGCACCCGGTTCTTCGACGACTTCTTCACCGGAGCCGCTGGGCCGGCGACATCAGGCACCGGAGCCGCTGGGCCGGCGACATCAGGCACGGTAGCCGAGGGCATCCGGCAGGCAGTCATCCTGGCTTCCGGCCTTGATTCGCGCGCGTACCGGCTGCATTGGCCGGAGGGCACCGTCGTCTACGAGATCGACCAGCCCAAGGTGATCGAATTCAAGAACGCGACGATGGAGTCGATCGGCGCGACGCCGACCGCAGAGCGCCGCGCGGTGAGCATCGATCTGCGCGACGACTGGCCGGCCGCGTTGCGCCGCAACGGGTTCGACGACAGTCAGCCGACCGCGTGGAGCGCCGAAGGGTTGCTGGTCTACCTGCCGCCCGAAGCGCAGGACAGGCTGTTCGACGACATCACAGCGCTCAGCGCGCCGGGAAGCAGGCTGGCCACCGAGTACCACCCCGACGCCGGCGCGAGCATCGGCCAGCGGGCGGAAGCAATCCGGGACCGGTGGCGCGAGCACGGCTTCGACGTGAACCTGGCGGACCTGTTCTACCCCGGCGAGCGCAATCCCGTCGTCGAGTACCTGACCGCGCACGGTTGGGACGTCCGTGCGCGCGAGAGGATTGAAATGTTCAAGGCATACGGCCGCGAGTTCCCGGACGGCGAGGAGCTCGCGCCGATGCGAGAGTCGCTCGCCGTCACCGCAGTCCGACAGTAAGGACGTCAATGGCACGCACCGACAACGACTCCTGGGACCTGGCCTCCAGCGTTGGAGCGACGGCGACCGCCGTCGCGGCCTCGCGCGCTGTCGCGTCGCAGGGACCCGACGCTCTGCTCGACGACCCGTTCGCCGAGCCGCTGGTACGCGCCGTCGGCCTGGACATCTTCGTCAAGATGATCGACGGCGAGGCGTTCAACGAGGACGACCCGTTGATGAACCGCAAGACCGTCAGTGAGCAGATCGCGGTCAGGACAAGGTTTTTCGACGACTTCTTCACCGCGGCCTCCGACGCCGGGATCCGGCAGGCCGTGATCCTGGCAGCGGGGCTGGACACTCGGGGCTACCGACTTCCTTGGCCGACCGGCACCGTGGTCTTCGAAGTCGATCAGCCACAGGTGGTTGCATTCAAGACCGCCACGCTCGACGACCTGGGCGCAGCGGCGAAGGCGACGCGGAAGACCGTCGCCATCGACCTGCGTGACGATTGGCCGACCGCGTTGCGCGAGGCGGGCTTCGATAGGGCCAAGCCGACGGCCTGGATCGCCGAGGGCCTCTTGCCGTACTTGCCGCCGGACGCACAAGACCGCCTGTTCGACAACATCACCGCGCTGTCCGCACCCGGCAGCCGCCTGGCTACCGAGCACATGGACCTGAAAGCGATGCCCGACGACTGGGCGGAGAAGCTGGACGAGCGCTCGCGCTGGGCAGGCACTGACATCAAGCTCTCCGAGTTGTTCTACTCGGGAGACCGTTCGGTGGCCGGTGAATACCTCTCTTCGCACGGCTGGCAGGTGACCGTACTGTCGACAACGGAGGCGTTCGCCGCCAACGGTTTCGAGTTACCAGACGACGAACTGACCAGGCTGACGGGCGACTCCGGCTATCTCACGGCGACATTGCGAGGAGCATGATGGCGCGCACCGACAACGACTCATGGGATCTGGCGTCCAGCGTTGGGGCGACGGCGACGATGGTGGCCGCGCAGCGCGTGCTGGCCCACCGCGAGGGTTTGATCGACGACCCCTACGCCGAGCCGCTGGTGCGCGCGGTTGGCCTCGAACTCTTCGTCCGGGCGCTCGACGGCGAGATCGACCTCGAGGATGTGGATCCCCGGTTCAGCGTGCAGCGCTCGGCGCAGGGCATGGCGGTCCGCACCCGGCACTTCGACAGGCTGTTCACCGATGCCGCGGCCGCCGGGGTGCGTCAGGCCGTGATCCTTGCTTCCGGGCTGGACGCCCGCGCTTATCGAATGTCGTGGCCCGACGGAACGACCGTGTTTGAGGTCGACCAGCCCGAGGTGATCGATTTCAAGTCCAAGACGCTCGCCGCTCTGGGCGCCCAGCCCACGGCCGACCGACGCACCGTCGCCATCGACCTTCGCGACGACTGGCCGAAGGCGTTGCGGGACAACGGCTTCGACTCCACCCAGCCGACAGCATGGATCGCCGAGGGTCTGCTGATCTATCTGCCGTCCGAGGCACAAGACCTGTTGTTCGACAGGATCGACGAACTGAGTGCCCCCGGCAGCCGGGTCGCGACCGAGCACATCCCGGACATCAGCATGTTCTCCGATGAGCGCTCGCAACTGATCGCGGATCGGCTCAAGACATACGGGCACGACATCCAGATGGGCGACCTCATCTATCACGACGAACGCAACGACGTCGTCGAGTACTTGGTCGGCCACGGCTGGGATGTCTCGGCACAGACGATGCCGGAGGCGTGGGCCGCCAATGGATTTGAATATCCAGAGGACGGAGCGATCGGCTTCTTCGCCGAGATGAGCTACCTGGCCGCGGTCAAGCGTTGATGCCGCGAGCCAGTTCGAGGAAACGTCCGTAGCGGTCCTCCATCGGCCCCGTCCACGCAGGATCCGGCTCCACGGTGCGCTCGACCGATGCCCATCGGGCCGCATCGGCGATCGACGTCTCCAGGCCTGCCGCCATCCGGGCGAGGAACGCCGCACCCAGTGCCGCTCCCTCGGGCACACCCGACACGTCGACGGGACGTCCGGTCGCGTCGGCGATGGCCTGCATCCACGGCTCGACGCGGGTGCCTCCGCCGGTCGCCAGGATGCGCGACACCGGCGCCGCGCCCAGCTCGATGAGCTGGCGCACAACGAATCCGGACGCCTCGAAGGCGGCGCGGCGCACCGCTGCGGCGTCGTGAGAAAGGTTAAGCCCGTCGAGCACGCCGCGACGGTCCGGATCGTGGTAGGGCGTGCGCTCGCCGCGAATGTACGGCGACCACACCGGTACCCGGCCCGGCTCAGCGTCCATCGGATTGCCCGGCGCCACAAGGCTATCCACCCAGTTGAGGAACAAACCGCCGGCGTTGCTGGCGCCCCCGATCTGGCTCTTGCCCGGCGCCGTGTGGGGAATCGTCCACAGGCCGGGCACGTCGCGGGCCTCGGGGATGGTCGCCCAGACGATCAGAGTCGTGCCGCACAGCACAAGCACGTCACCGTCCCGGTCGGCGCCTGCCACCATCTGTTCGCAGACGGCGTCGATGGCGCCCGTCGCCAGCACCGCCTGGCTGTTGCGAACTTGACCGACGACGGCACCCGGCGGTTCGACCCGCGGCATGCGGTCGACTGATGCACCGCAGTCGGCGCACTCGTCGGCGTTCCAGCCGGTGCCGTCGAACAGCGGCAGCGTGGTGAACGCGGTGGCGAAGTCGATCACAGCCTCGCCCGCCAGCGCGTGGTTGGCGACGGCGGGCGCGGGCCAGTACCCCGCCGCGTGGGGCGCTTCATGTGCGGTCCACCGGAGGAACTCGGCCGCCTCGCCGATCATGAACCCCACGCCGGAGGCCGGCGCGGAGACCCGGCCGCGGCTGTCGCCGTACAGCAGGCCCGGCGTGACGGGGATGCCCTCTGCGTCGACCGCCGTCAGCGACGGGACCATCGCCGAGACGGCGACCGCGCGGGCGTCGGGGCAATCCAGCCGCGCGAGGGCCGCCATCGGGCCGTGCCGCCAGGCCTCCGCGGCGTCATGCTCGAGCTTGTCCGGTGCGGGTATCCGCAGCTGGTGCGGAATTCGGGTCCTGGCTGCTATCCGGCCGTGCTCGTCGGCGGCCACCGCCTTCACCGCGGTCGTGCCGATGTCGATGCCGATTGTCACCTCTTTGCGTGACACGCGCGTCACCGTACGCCAGCATGGGCAAGCGTGACCTCGAGACCGCGCGCCCTGGTGACCGCCCCGCTGCGGGGACCGGGGCTCGACAAGCTGCACCGGCTGGCCGACCTGGTCTATGACCCATGGATCGACAAAACCCCGTTGCGGATCTACACCGCCGAGCAGCTGGCCGAGCGCGCCAGCGCAGAGGGCGCCGATGTCCTTGTGGTGGAGTCCGATTCGGTGGGTGGGCCGGTTTTCGATCTCCCACTGCGGGCCATCGCGTCCACCCGCGGCGATCCCAACAACGTCGACATCGCCGGCGCCACCGCCGCCCGGATCCCGGTCCTGCACACGCCCGGCCGCAATGCCGACGCGGTCGCCGAGATGGCGGTCGCGCTGCTGTTCGCCGCCACCCGTCACGTGCTGCCGGCCGATGCCGACGTCAGGGCCGGCCAGGTGTTTCGCGATGGAACCATCCCCTACCAACGGTTTCGCGCCGAGGAGATCGCCGGACGGACCGCGGGCCTGGTCGGCCTCGGCGCAGTCGGCCGGGCGCTGCGGTGGCGGCTGGCCGGCCTGGGCGTCTCGGTGATCGCTCACGACCCGTACACCGACGAGGCCCACCACAGCCTCGACGAGCTGCTCGAGCAGGCCGACATCGTCTCGCTGCACGCACCGGTCACCGACGACACCGTCGGGATGATCGGTGGCGAGCAGTTCGCGGCGATGCGCGACGGCGTGGTGTTCCTGAACACCGCCCGGGCCCGGCTGCACGACACCGACGCGCTCGTCGACGCACTGAGAAGCGGCAAGGTCGCCGCGGCGGGTCTCGACCATTTCGAGGGGGAATGGCTGCCCGTCGACCATCCGCTGATCGGGCTGCCCAACGTGGTCCTGACGCCGCACATCGGTGGGGCCACATGGAACACTGAGGCGCGGCAAGCAGAGATGGTTGCCGACGGGCTGGAAGCGCTGCTGTCAGGTGGCGCGCCGGCCCATATCGTCAACCCGGAGGTGCTGGCGCCGTGAGATTCGTCGACGATGCCGAAGCGGCGGTGCTGGCGGCCGCGAAGGACATGCTGCGGCGCGGCCTGGTCGAGGGCACTGCGGGCAACATCTCGGCCCGCCGCGAGGACGGCAACCTCGTCATCACGCCGTCGTCGGTCGACTACGGGGACATGACGATTGACGACCTCGTGGTGGTCGACGCCGACGGCACGGTGGTGCAGTCGGCCGACGGTCGGTCCCCGTCGTCGGAGATGCAACTGCACCTGGCGTGCTACCGCGCATTCGACGACATCGGCAGCGTGATCCACAGCCATCCGGTGTGGGCCACCATGTTCGCCGTTGCGCACCAGCCGATCCCGGCCTGTATCGACGAGTTCGCCGTGTACTGCGGCGGGGAGATCCGCTGCGCGGACTACGCCGCGTCGGGAACCCCCGATGTCGGCCACCATGCGGTCAAGGCGTTGGAGGGCAGGGCCGCCGCACTGATCGCCAACCACGGCCTGGTCGCGGTCGGGCCGCGGCCCGACAAGGCGCTGCACGTCACCGCGCTGGTGGAGCGCACCGCCCAGATCGTCTGGGGTGCAAGGGCTCTCGGTGGGCCGGTACCGATCCCCGAGGACGTGAACAAGAACTTCGCAGCGGTCTACGGCTATCTGCGCCAAAACCCGCTCTAAATACGCCCAAACTCACGTTTGGGCGTAAAAGTGCAAGAAGAACGCGCCAAAACGTCAATCTCAGCGCTGGTCGATGGCCACCTTGACCGCGCCGCTCTCCTCCTGGTTCGCGATGGCAAGGAACGCGTCGCGCCACTCGCCCAGCCGGAAGGTGTGGGTGAGCGCAGGCCCGAGATCCACCCGCCCGTCGACCACCAGATCGAGGTAGTGGTCGATGGCGTGCTTGCGGACCCCGTCGACCTCCTCGACACCGAACGCATTGGAGCCCACCCAGCTGATTTCCTTGAAATACAACGGGCTCCACTCCCAGCGCCCCGGTGCGTGCACGCCTGCCTTCACCAACGTGCCCCGCGCCTTCAGCACCCGCACCCCGACCTCGAAGGTCTCGGGCTTGCCGACGGTGTCGTAGACGACGTCGACCGCACCGGGATACGCCATCGGCAGGCCCTGCAAGGGCTGCCGCAGCCGGCCGCCGCCCCACGCGACCAGCTCCTCGATCAACGCGAGCCGGGGCTCGGGCGCCACCACCTTGGCCGCACCGAGCCGCCGGGCCAGACGTGCCTGAGCGTCGAATCGCGCCACCACCGCCACTTCGACATCCGGGTAGAGCGCCCGCAGGATCGCCACCGCGCACGACCCGAGCGAGCCTGCGCCGTACACGAGCACCCGGCCCGACGGCGGTGGTGGATGCCGGGTGATCGCGTGCAGCGACACCGAGAACGGGTCGGCGAAGACGGCGAGTTCGTCGGGCACCGACTCGGGCACCGAGTGCAGCATGCTGTCGTGCGCCGGCATCAGTTCGGCGTGGCCGCCGGTCACGTCCGCCGACACCCCGGTGTGAATGCCCGCCTTGATGTCGCCGTCGGTGAAACTCCAGCACAGGCTGTAGTCACCGTTTTCGCATGCGGGACAAGGCGGTTCGATACCGCGCGGCCCGCACGACAGCCACGGGTTGAGCACGACGCGCTGTCCCACGTCGATACCCCGTGCCTTGGGACCCATCGCCACCACGTCGGCGACCACTTCGTGACCCATCACTTGCGGGAACGAGCAGAACGACGCCATCGCGTTGTCGGTGTCTCCTTCCCCTAAGTCGAGCAGTATCTGTTTGGAATCCGAGCCGCAAATACCCGTCAGCCGTGGCCGGGTGATCACCCAATCATCGTGCAGCGGTTGCGGATCGGGCACGTCCATCAATGCGACGGGGCTGCGGGCCAGATTCTTGGCGAGTGGGTTGGCATCCTCGGGCACATCGAACGGCTCACCCGCCACACCGAAGACCAATGCCCTCATGGCCGAGCCATCGCGGCGGCCCCGGCGACGAAAGCGTCGATATCGGCGTTCTTGGCGTCGACGACGGCCCTCAGGTCGGGCACGTAGTGTTCGAAGCGCGCGTCGCCCAGCGCTGCGATGATGCCGTCGGCCACCTCCTCGGCAGGCACCTTGGGCCCTTGGTAGAGCGGCTCGTCGTTGTCCGGCTGGTCCCAGATCTCGGTGTCGACGGGCCCCGGCTGGATCAGCTTCACCGACACGCCGGTGCCGTGGAGGTCGACGGCCATCGCCTCGCTCCACCCACACAGTGCGAACTTGCTTGCACAGTAAGCTGATTCGTGGATGATGCCCAGCCGGCCGCCGACGCTGGAAACATTGACGACGACGCCGGAGTCGCGTGCGAGCATCATCGGCAGGACGGCGAGCGTCAGGCGCATCGGGGCGAAGAAGTTCACCCGCATCACGGCTTCCGCGTCGGACGGATCGAGCTCCGTGACAGCGCGGCGTTTGGGGACGGCGGCGTTGTTGATCAGTATGTCGATGCCGCCGAGTGTGTCCCACGCCTGTCGCCCGAGCTCGGCGACACTCCCGGTGTCGCTGAGGTCGGCCACCCACATCGTCGAATCCGGCGACGTCATCCGGCAGTCGGCGAGCACCTCGGCCAACCGGTCTCGCCTCCTGGCGACCAGCCCGACCACCGCGTTTCCCGCGGCCAGCCGCCTGGCCAGTGCCGCACCGATACCGGAGGAGGCGCCGGTGATGAGCACCCGCCTGCCTGCCGCCGAAAAGCCCACGATCGCAAACTACTGCGGCGCAGGTGCTACGTCCTCAGAACCGGTAGTCGCCCAACCACAGCGCGCTGACGCCGGTCAGCGACCGCTCGGCCTGCCCCAGCATCTCGGCCACTGAGCGGCCGAGTAGTGCACCCACGGCCTGCGACAGGGACGCCGCGGCAGGCTGCGACGACGGCTTGGGCCGCAGGAAGTCCAGGAACGACGAGCCCGGGTAGTTGACGATGCGGACGTCGTCGTCCTCGTCGTGACCCGCAAGCACCTTGGCCCGGTTGATCGCGGCCCGCAGCCCGCCGAGCTCGTCGACCAGGCCCCGCTCGAGTGCATCGGCACCCGTCCACACCCTGCCGCGGGCGATCGCGTCGACCTCATCGACGCTGAGGTTGCGGCCCGCGGCCACCCGCTCGATGAAGTCGGTGTAGAACAGGTCGGCCTCGGCCTCGACGTGCGCGTGCTGCTCGTCGGTGAACGGCTTGTTGATCGACCATGCGTCGGCATTGTCGTTGGTGCGCACCGAATCCGAGCCGACTCCCAGCCGGTCCTTGAGTTCGCGGGCCACCAGCTTGCCGGTGACCACGCCGATCGATCCGGTGATCGTGCCCGCGTTGGCGACGATCGCGTCGGCGCCCATCGACACGTAGTACCCACCGGAGGCGGCGACCGCGCCCATCGACGCGACCACCGGTGTGCCGCCGTCGCGAACCCGACTCACTTCCCGCCAAATGGTTTCCGATCCCGTGACCGATCCGCCGGGGCTGTCCACGCGCAGCACGATCGCCGACACGGCATCGTCGGCGGCGGCTTCGCGCAGCGCGGCGGCGATGGTGTCGCCGCCGGCGCTGGAGTTGCCGAACGGCAGCACCTGGGGGCCACCGCGGCCGCTGACAATCGGCCCGTGCAGCGTGACGACGGCGACCGTCGGCTTGGATTTGCGACCAGGGATCGATGGCATCTGAGGGCCTGGACGCGAATCGGTCGCCTTGGCGTAGCGCGACAGAAACAGCCGCGGCGGAGCGTCGGGGTCGCTGTCCGCGTCGCCGGTCTCAGGCGAAATGCCCGGCGCACCAACGAGTTCGCTGATTCGTGCGTAGGCCTCGTCGCGGAAGCCGATCCGGTCCACCAGCCTTCCGGTGACGGCTTCGTCGCGCAGCAGCGGTGCCTTGTTCGCCAGCGCGTCGACCGCGGCGGCATCGATGTGTCGCGCCTCCGCGATCGCCTGCCATACCTGGGTGTGCAGGCTGTGCAGCAGCTGGCTGTCCGCCTCCCGGTGCGCCTCGGTATATCGGTCCTGCGTGAAAAGGTTTGCGGCGGACTTGTATTCGCCGCGGGCGACGAACTGGGCTTCGATGCCCGCCTTGTCGAGCGCGTCGCGCAGGAACAGCGCGCTGGTCGCGAAGCCGACAAGGCCGACCGTGCCCGACGGCTGCATCCAGACCTCGCGGAACGCCGACGCCAGGTAGTACGACAGCGTGCCAGGGTACGTCTCCGCCCACGCCAGCGAGGGCTTGACGTCGCTGAAGGCGGCGATCGCGTCGCGCAGTTCCTGCACCGGACCGGCGGCCGCGGCCGGTAGCTGCACCCGGGCGATCAACCCCGCAACCCGGTCGTCATCGGCGGCCCGGTGAATCGCTGCGACGGCATCCCGCAGCACCATCGGCCTGCCGCCGCCGATGATCGCCATCGGGTCGAACCCGGTGGTCTCGGGTGGGGCCGTCAGCAGATCAAGCTCCAGCACACAGTCGTTGGGCACGCCGTGGTGGCGGGCGGTGTCCACCTTGCGGCCCAGTGACCGCAGGTCGTCGAGGCCGGGAACGCCTGGCAGGAAGTCAAACATCCCACGAGCGTACCGACGCGATCGCGCAGCCTAACGCCCGAGTGTCTGGATGAAGATGTCGACACGGGCGATGCGGCGATCGGTGGCCAACGCGAAAACCAGCACCTCCGGCGTCAGCATCGGCGCGCCGTCGAACTGCACCGTCTCACTGAGCTCGGCGAAGGCCAATCGAGCATTCGCGTACGTCACCCGGTGTAGCTCCATCGAATAACCCTCGAGCTTTGGCATGGTGTCGGCGATGAACGCGAGGTAGTCGTCGCGCCCGTCGTACCGGTCCCCGTAGGGCCCGACGCGGACGATGTCGTCGGCGACACACTGTCCCACCACGTCCCAGTCGTGCGACACGATGGCATCGAGATAGCGCTCGACTATGTCGGCCATCCGCACATCACATCACGTTCCCGCCGAGGCCTACGGTGGATGGCGTGAGGTTCTCGATCTCGATCCCCCAGCTGGACTACGACCGCTTCGACGACGCCGGCGTGAAGAGCTATCTGGCGCGGGCCGAGGAACTCGGATTCGAAGGCGGTTGGACGATGGAGCAGGTCATCGGCAACTCGCCACGGATCGCACCGCTGGAGATGCTCGCATACGCCGCCGCGTGCACCACCCGGCTGCGGCTGGGCGTCGCGGTGCTCATCACATCGCTGCACGACCCGCTGCAGCTGGCCTCGGCCATCACCGCGGTCGACCGCCTGAGCCACGGACGGCTGGACGTCGGCGTCGGCCACGGCGGCAACTTCCGGCCGTTCCCGGCGTTCGGCGTGCAGAAGGCGACGTTCGTCAGCTATTTCACCGAGGGCATCGAGCTGATGAAGGCCGCATGGTCCGACGAGGCGAAGGTGACGTTCCACGGCCGGTTTCGCGATGTCGACGGCCTGCCCATTCAGCCGAAGCCGGTGCAACGTCCGCATCCGCCGCTGTGGATCGGCGGTACGGCGCCCAAGGCACTTGCCCGCGGCGTGCGGCTGGCCGACGCGTTCCTCGGCGCGAGGGTCATCGACGACGGCGACGTTCGCCGAAGCGGCCAAGACGGTTCGCCGCGAACTCGACGAACAGGGCAAGGACGCAACGCAATTCACCATCGGCAAGCGGGTGCATCTCACCATCGACGACGACGCTGAACGCGCCCGCAGGCGGGTGCTCGACGGCCTGCACCGCATCTACGGAAACATGCCGGGAATCGACGCGGTCCCGGTGTCGGGCACAGCCGACGACGTGGTCCGCGGAGTCCGCGAGGTCATCGACGCCGGCGCCGAGATGGTCCTGCTGAACCCGACGGGCGCGGATGTTGCCGAAGACCGCGAACAGATGGAACGGCTTGCCGCCGAAGTGATCCCGCAGCTGCGCTGACAAGACGGAAAAGCCCCCGACACGCCGGGCGTACGGGGGCTTTTGCGTCTGCAGAACTCAGGCGAGTTCGGTCGCGGAACCGCCTGCGGCCGAGATCTTTTCCTTCGCGCTGCCACTGAACTTGTGTGCGGTGACATTGACCTTGACGGACAGCTTGCCGTCGCCGAGCACCTTCACCAGAGAGTTCTTGCGAACCGCGCCCGCGGCCACGAGCTCGTCGACACCGACGTCGCCGCCCTTGGGGAACAGCTTGCTCAGGTCACCGACGTTGACGACCTCGTATTCGGTGCGGAACCGGTTGCGGAAGCCCTTGAGCTTCGGCAGCCGCATGTGAATCGGCATCTGGCCACCCTCGAACGTCGCGGGGACGTTCTTGCGTGCCTTCGTACCCTTGGTACCGCGACCGGCGGTCTTGCCCTTGGAACCCTCGCCGCGACCCACGCGGGTCTTCGCGGTCTTCGAGCCGGGCGCCGGCTTCAGGTCATGGAGTTTGATCGTCACTGGACTTCCTCCACCTCTACGAGGTGATTCACCGATTTGATGAGCCCGCGAACCTGCGCGTTGTCCTCACGGACAACCGACTGGCGGATCTTCCGCAGCCCCAACGACCGCAGGCTTTCCCGCTGCCGCCACCGGGCCCCGATGGTGCTGCGCACCTGGGTGATCTTGAGCTCTGCCATGGTTATGCCGATCCTTCACGCGTCGCCGCGCCGGCACTTGCGGCCAACGCCTCGGCCTCACGCCGCGCGCGCAGCATGCCGGCGGGCGCTACGTCCTCGATGGGCAGGCCGCGTCGGGCCGCCACCTCTTCCGGACGCTGCAGCAACTTGAGGGCGGCAACGGTGGCGTGCACCACGTTGATCGCGTTGTCGCTGCCCAGCGACTTGGCCAGGATGTCGTGCACGCCAGCGCATTCCAGCACCGCGCGCGCCGCACCACCGGCGATCACGCCGGTACCGGGGCTGGCCGGGCGCAGCATGACCACACCTGCCGCGGCCTCACCCTGAACGGGGTGCACGATGGTGCCGCCGATCAGCGGAACCCGGAAGAAGCCCTTGCGCGCTTCCTCCACGCCCTTGGCAATCGCGGCGGGGACTTCCTTGGCCTTGCCGTAGCCGACACCGACCATGCCGTTGCCGTCGCCGACGATCACCAGTGCGGTGAAGCTGAACCGCCGGCCGCCCTTGACCACCTTGGAGACGCGGTTGATCGCGACGACGCGCTCGAGATAGTTGCTCTTCTCGCCGCCGTCGCGGTCGCGACGACCGCCACGATCGTCCCGACGACCGCGCCCGTCGCGGTCACCTCCGCCGCCACCGCCCCGTGGGGGTCGGTTGCCGGATGATGTTGATCCGGCTGTTGGCTGCTCGGACATCATGCAGTCCTTCCGTAAGTCTTCGTCATCAGAATTTCAGCCCGCCTTCGCGCGCCGCATCGGCCAGCGCCGCGAGGCGTCCGCCATAGGTGTATCCGCCGCGGTCGAACACGATGGTCTCGATCCCGGCTGCCTTGGCGCGCTCGGCGATCAGCTGACCGACCCGCTTGCTGTGCGCTTTCTTGTCGCCGTCCACTCCACGCACATCGGCCTCGATGGACGACGCCGCGGCCAGCGTGGTGCCGTCCAGATCGTTGACCAGCTGCACGTGGATGTGCCGCGAAGAGCGGTGCACCACCAGACGCGGCCGCTCGGCCGTCCCGGCGATCTTCTTGCGAAGTCGCGCGTGCCTGCGCAACCGCGAGACCCGGCGGCCCGCCGCGACGGTCTGCCCGGCCGGCTTGCCCGCGCCGGCCTGTGCGCCTTTTGCTTTCTGCGCTGTAGCCATTTCTACTTACCTGTCTTTCCGACCTTGCGGCGGATCTGCTCACCCTCGTAGCGGATGCCCTTGCCCTTGTATGGGTCGCTCTTCCGCAGGCGGCGGATGTTGGCCGCGATCTGGCCGACCTTCTGCTTGTCGATACCGGTGATCGAGAACTTCGTCGGCGTCTCCACCGCGAAGGTCACGCCCTCAGGGGCGGTGATCAGCACCGGGTGGCTGTAGCCCAGGGCGAACTCGAGGTTGCTGCCCTTGGCCACCACGCGGTAGCCGACGCCGAAGATCTCCATCTTGATGGTGTAGCCCTCGGTGACGCCGGTGACGAGGTTGGCCACCAACGTGCGCGACAGCCCGTGCAGCGAACGGTTGTGCCGTTCGTCGTCGGGCCGGGTCACCACGATGGCACCGTCGTCATCGCGGGCCACCCTGATCGGCTCGGCCACCGCCAGGTCGAGGCTGCCCTTGGGCCCCTTGACCGAGACGTGCTGGCCGTCGATCGTCACGTCGACCCCGGTTGGTACCGGGACCGGCTGCTTTCCAATGCGCGACATGGCTAGTTCCCCCTCACCACACGTACGCGAGGACTTCGCCGCCCACGCCTTGTCGTGCCGCCTGACGGTCGGTGAGCAGGCCCGAGGACGTGGAGATGATCGCCACGCCAAGGCCGCCCAGCACCCGGGGCAGGTTGGTGGATTTCGCGTACACCCGCAGACCGGGCTTGGACACCCGGCGCAGGCCCGCGATGCTGCGCTCGCGGCTGGGTCCGTACTTCAGCTCGACCACCAGAGCCTTGCCCACCCGGGCATCCTCGGTGTGGTAGTCGCTGATGTAACCCTCCGACTTGAGGATCTCGGCGATGTTGGCCTTGATCTTCGAGTGCGGCAGGGACACCTCGTCGTGGTACGCCGAGTTGGCGTTGCGCAGACGTGTCAAGAAGTCTGCGATCGGGTCCGTCATTGTCATGACAGCGGTTTCACCTTCCTCGCGGCGGTTCCCACTGTGCCCAATTTCTTGGGGAGGCCTACCGCGTACTTTCCTTGGTTCTGCGTTATCGGCGCTTCGCGCAAGCGCTCATCGCGAAGCTCCACTGCCTTCTACCAACTGGACTTCTGCACACCGGGCAGTTCGCCTGCGTGCGCCATCTCGCGCAGGCAGATGCGGCACAGCCCGAACTTGCGGTAGACCGCGTGCGGGCGGCCGCACCTGTTGCAACGGGTGTAGCCGCGCACCTTGAACTTCGGCTTCTTGTTGGCCTTGTTGACCAGAGCCTTCTTTGCCATCTGCTCAGTTCTCCTTGAACGGAAAGCCCAGCGCCCGCAGCAGCGCTCGTCCTTCGTCGTCGTTCGTCGCCGAGGTGACGACGGTGATGTCCATGCCACGGGGGCGATCGATGCTGTCCACGTCGATCTCGTGGAACACCGACTGTTCGGTCAGCCCGAAGGTGTAGTTGCCGCGCCCGTCGAACTGCTTGGGGCTCAGCCCGCGGAAGTCGCGGATACGCGGCAGCGCGATCGAGATCAGCCGGTCCAGGAACTCCCACATGCGGTCGCCGCGCAGCGTGACGCGGGCGCCGATCGGCATGCCCTCACGCAGCTTGAACTGGGCGATCGACTTCGTCGCCTTGCGCACCTCGGGCTTCTGCCCGGTGATCAGCGCCAGGTCGTTGACCGCACCGTTGATCAGCTTGGCGTCGCGGGCGGCGTCGCCAACGCCCATGTTCACCACGACCTTGACCACGCCGGGGATCTGCATGACGTTGCCGTACTTGAATTCCTTCTGCAGCGACTCGCGGATCTCTTCGCGGTAGCGCTGCTTCAGGCGGGGAAGCGTTTTTTCTTCAGGCGAAGCGCCGGGATGGGTATCGGTAGTCATCTCAGATGTCGTTTCCGTTGCTCTTGGCGATGCGGACCTTCTTGCCGGTCTCGTCGTCCCTGCGGTAGCCGATGCGGGTCGGCTTGCCGTCGGAGTCGACCACCATCACGTTGGACACGTGGATCGGCGCCTCCTGGGTGACGATGCCGCCCGACTGCGCGCCACGCTCGTTGCGGGAGATCGCGGTGTGCTTCTTGATGCGGTTCACGCCTTCGACGAGCACCTTGTTGCGAGTGGGAAATGCCTGCAGCACCTTGCCCTTCGCACCCTTGTCCTTGCCGGAGACCACCAGCACGGTGTCGCCCTTGTGGACCTTCATCTACAACACCTCCGGAGCAAGCGAGACGATCTTCATGAAGCGCTTCTCGCGCAGTTCACGGCCGACCGGACCGAAGATGCGGGTGCCGCGGGGGTCGTTGTCCGGCTTGATGATCACCGCCGCGTTCTCGTCGAACTTGATGTAGCTGCCGTCGGCGCGGCGACGCTCCTTGACGGTGCGCACGATGACGGCCTTGACCACTTCGCCACGCTTGACGTTGCCGCCGGGAATGGCTTCCTTGACGGTCGCCACGATGACATCGCCGATGCCGGCATAGCGCCGCGACGAACCACCGAGCACGCGGATGCACAGAATCTCTCTGGCGCCCGTGTTGTCGGCGACCTTCACCCGCGATTCCTGCTGAATCACTCGATCTCCTCGACCTGGTTATGTATGCACGCCAGGCCCCGACATTCTGGTGGGCACAGCCCACCAGGGACCTGGACGTACGCGGTCTGTGTCACCGAAAGGCACGCAGGGCTGCCGTCTTGCGACGCCGGCCGAGGTCTGCCCAAGGCAACCAGTGAATTCTAGGCGACGACCAGCTGAGAACAAAATCCATGCTGGTCAGGGCTCACCTGGTCGCGCGGGGAGTGCGTCGATTGGACGACACGCGGCGTTACCCAGAAGTTCGCGCAACCTGGGCGCGGCCCACGCTGCGGCGGTCGTCTGCCCCGGTCAGGATGGTTGCGATGACCTCATGATCGCCGTGACGGCGGTGGCCTTGGCCGCGGCGCTGCTCTTCGCGCTGTCGGCGTTCCTGCAGCGACGCGCCGCGTACGACGCACTTGGAGGGCACCCGTCGTCGCTGACCGGGCCGCGCAGCGTGGCGCGGTTCGTCGGCCGGCTGACCAGCAGCAGGACGTGGGTGGCGGGCTGGGTCACGAACCTGTTCGGCAACGGCGTTCAGGCGGTGGCCCTCAAGATGGGCTCGGTCTCGGCGGTCCAGCCGTTGATGTCGACGCAACTGCTGTTCGCGATGTCGCTGGCCTCCGCCGAGGAGCGCCGCTGGCCTTCGCCGCGCGACCTGGCTGCTGCGGCGGCCGTGTGCGTGGGCCTGGCGATCCTGTTGACGACCGAGGGTGCGACGCCGCTCAGCGCTCCACCGCATCGCGGGCGCGCGCTGGCGATGGCCGCCTGCGCGATCGCGATCATCGCGGTGCTGCGTCTCGTCAGCCGCTTCGTCGCCTCGCCGCTCGCCAGCGTTCTGTCGGGCGTCAGCGCAGGCCTGTGCCATGCGATGAGCGCGGTGTTCATCAAGGTGATCATCGAGGATCTGTCTGCGCACGGCGTCGCTGCGGTGGCGGTCCACTGGCCGGTCTACGCATTGACCGCGTCGACGGTCAGTGGCTTCGTACTCGGTCAGCTTGCCGTCGCCAGCGGGCCGCTGCCCGCGGCGGTAGCCGCGATGAGCGTGACCAACCCGGTGGCCAGCTTTCTCGCAGGCATGCTGGCCTTCGACGCGCCGATGCCGCGCGACCGCGGCGTGGTGACCGCGATCGCGTTGTCCGGCGTGATGATCATCGCGGGCATCATCGGCTTGGCGAACGCCGCGGGAACGCGGGATCTGTACAGCGGCGAGGCCTTCGGCCCCAGGCTCAGTGCGCGAACCCAGTCCCGCTGCGGATGAGCGGCAGCGTGGCGTTGGTCGCGAATCCGGGTGGCGCTTCGCAGACCGCGGGCACGGCGTTGAGCACCTGCATTCCGGTGGCGATGTTGGCCGCCTGGGCGTGCTCGGCGATGCTCGCCTGCCTGGTGAAGCTGGCCAGGGTCAGGAAGTGGACCCGCATCGACGGGTCGCCCTCGATGGTCAATGTCCAGCCGTGCTCGGGGGCTGGCCAATGCTGCGGGTACTCCCCGCCGACCGTCCACAGCGTCTCGATCTCGACGCGGGGCTCACCCTTGCGCCGCCCGACCAAGTTCCAGCGTTGCCCCGCAGTGGTTCCTGCTTTGAGGAGTCGATCGAAGATCTGGTGGTCCTGTTCCGCGGGGATGGCTTCGATGTCGACGGTGACTTCGTCGATGTCGGCGTTGAGCGCGTCGGCGAGCAACCAAATCTGTTCGACGAACATCGATTTCATGTCCCGGAGGTAGTCGTCGACGTCGGGGTCGATGACATCGAGTGGCTCGCCGAACTTCATGTTGCCGAAGCTGATGTCGGTGCTGTCGTAGAGCGTCATGTCGGCGCGTTCCTGCAGGGTGATCTTGTCGATCGTGCGGCTCATCCCGGAGAGCGCCAACGGTAGGACGCCCGACAGGTTGCCGGGATTGATTCCGCTTGCATGGAATGTGCTGTTGCCCTTGCGGCACGCCTCCTCCAACCGCTGCCGGTCGGCGTCGGGCAGCCGCGGCGGGTAGAACAGGAACACGGTGGTGGCGACATTCTTGCCGCTGGCCAGCAGCGTGCAGACCTCGTCGAGGTTGCCGTTGCGCGGCGTGTAGATCACGCAGTCGGCGTTCAGTGCGACGACCTGGTCGACATCGGTTGTGGCGGCGACGCCGATCGCGTCCCGGCCGACGAGCGCGCCGGCGTCGACGCCGTTCTTGGCGTCGGAATACACCCGCACGCCAACCACTTCGAGGTCGTGGCGGTAGTCGATGATCGCCGTCAGCAGCTCGCTGCCTATGGAGCCTGGCCCCCACAGGATCACCCGGTATCTCTTGTCGGTCACGGCGGTGACCATATCCCGTTAAACGTCGGCCACACAGCGGAATCCGATGTGCGTGGTGGCGCTGTCCTGCGACTGCGGCGAGCGTGCCGCGGGGCGATACCGGTGGCAGTACTCCGGCGCGCACAGATGTGAGCCGCCCTTGAGCGCCTGGTTCACGGTGGGATCAGCCGTTGTCGTTGGTGCACAGCAGAATTCGGCTGCCTGAGCCAACCGGTGATGCCCGGTGAACTCGGTCGTGGTCCACTCCCACACGTTTCCGATCATGTCGACGAGACCGTAGCCGTTCGGCGGAAACGTCCCGACCGGCGACGTACCGGCCCAGCCGAGCGCGCCGTCATTCCGGTACGGGAACTGGCCCTGCCACGTGTTGGCCATCAACTGGCCGCCGGGTGCCGCGTCGTCGCCCCATGCGTAGGTCGTGGTGCTGCCGCCGCGTGCCGCGTATTCCCATTCCGCCTCGGTCGGCAGACGACGTCCGGCCCAGCGGGCATAAGCGGCCGCGTCGGGATAGGCGATCTGCACGACGGGATGGTCCTGCAGGTCGTCGATCCCGCGGTCCGGGCCGAAGGGATGGCGCCAGCAGGCACCGGGTTTCCACGCCCACCACTGCCGCCAGTCCCGCAGATCGACTGGTCCGGGCGTGGGTGTGAAGACCAGTGCGCCGGGGACCAGGTCGGCGGGGTCGGCCCCGGGATACAGTGCGGGATCGAGCTCCTGCTCGGCGACGGTGACATAGCTTGTCGCCGCGACGAATTCGGCGAACTGCGCATTGGTGACCGGATGCCGCTCGATCTCGAACGCATCGACCCGCGCGCTGTGTATCGGCGACTCTTCCGGATAGAAGCTCGTCGACCCCATCCGGAAAGATCCGCCGGGTAACGCGACGAGCTCGGTCAGCATGGCTTCAGGGTATGCCGACGGAGAAGTCCTCGATGAGCACCGCCGCGGCGGCGTCGAATGCCTCGGTGCCGCCGGGCGCCTGTGCGTGCACCGCGACGAGATAGTTGTTCGAGTTCGTCCAGATGTGGACGATGCGGTCGAGGAACTCGACCGACCGCTGTGGATTGTCCGACCAGGTGCCCATGAGCTTCTGTCCGCTGTAGCCGCAGAGCTGAGCCGGCAGCACGCTGACGCTGCTGACCGTGGACACCGCCATCACCTTGTCTGCGTAGTCGGTGAATGCTTCCGCCGGCTCCAGCGGCGTGCGCGTGATCGTGACCGTCGCCGACATGCCGTCGGGACCTTCCATGCGCACGCCGACGTCGCCGGAGCCCGGCAGGACGGACCAGCCGTCGGGGACGGCCACGGTGATCTTGGGTGCCTGCGGGTCCGACACCTGTGCGACGGCGTCGACCGCAGGCTTGACGGGTTGGGAGCACGTGACGGTGTCCGGCGGGATCGGCGCTCGGGACGTGGCAACGATTCCGGGTGCCGCCTGCCCAGAGTCGTTGTGGGATGGCGTCGTCGGCGGAGCCGATTTGGTGACGGTCGCCGCGTCCTCGCCACGCACCGCCACCCCGTTGTCGGTCCTGACGCAACCCGATGCGACCGCAACCATCAGGCACAGCAGGACCGACGTCGTCCAACCAAAACGCTTCATCAGTCCTTCGAAAACGCCAGTGCGAGTTCCTTCTCCACGTCGACATACGGCGCGCCCGAGAGGTCGACGTTGACCTGTGCGATGGTGCCGCCCGTAAATGCGTATGGAGCCTTGAACGTACTCGACACCGCCGAACCGGTGTTGCGCCCGACGCTGATCGTGGCGCCGGCAAGACCGAACGTTCCTGGATGCGCCTTGACATCCGGCAGCGAGGCGACGGCGTCACCGTCGATATACAAGGTCACATCGCCGAGCGGCGTGTGACTGTTCTCAACGGTGCCCGTACGCGAGTAGCTGACCCCGAAGATGTGCTGGCCCAACGGAACCGCGCCGGGTGACGACACCTTCTGCTCCTCCTCGCCCATGAAGTTGTACACGTAGTGCAATCGTCCGTCCTGGATGAACAGCACATGGCCGCCGTGGCCCCCACCTTGTTTGAACAGCACGCCCTCGGCCCCCGTCGTGTCGATGGTGACCTCGGCCAGTATCGACATCGACTGGCCGCGCGGTTCGGCGGCGGCACCCATGCCGACTTCGGCGCCGCCCGGATAGTAGGTGAAGTTCTTGCGCTCGCCCACCAGGTACGGGCGCCACCGCATCATCGTCTCGAGGATGTTGAGATCGGCGAGCGGCAGGCCGTTGTACTTGTCGGCCTCGCTGAACCAGAGTTCCTTCATTTCCTCGAGCTTGTCGGGGTTTTCGGCAGCCAGGTCGTGACACTGACTGCGATCCGACTCGATGCGGTAGAGCTCCCAGCGGTCCTTGTCGAAGTGCGACCAGCCCGCAGGTGTCGCCGCGTGCACGGTGTTGGCGAACCAGCCGTCATGCCAGATCCCGCGGGTCCCCAGCATGGTGTAGAACTGGGTGTCCTTCCCGGTCGATGCGGACGAATCATCAAGGGCCGCTTTGAAGCTCACCCCGTCGAGCGGTTTCTGAGCAATTCCACCGACCTCGGCCGGCGGAGTGACGCCCAGCAGGTCGTAGACCGTCGGGGTGATATCGCAGACGTTCACGTAGTTGTCCCGGAGTTCGCCGTGGGCCTTGATCCCGTTGGGCCAGCTGATGATTGCGGTGTCGGCGATACCGCCCTCGTGAGAGGCGTAGCGCTTGTAGAGCTTGTAGGGAGTGTTGAACGCCATCGCCCAACCGATCGCATAGTGCGGATAGGTCTGCGGACCGCCGAGATGGTCGATGTACTTGATGCTCTCTTCGACGGTGTCGATGTAGCCGTTGAAGAACTTCACCTCGTTGACCGACCCGTTGGGTCCGCCCTCGCCGCTGGCGCCGTTGTCGGAGATCACCACGATGATGGTGTTGTCGAGCTGGCCAGACTCTTCGAGATAGTCGAGGATGCGGCCGATCTGCGCATCGGTGTAGGACAGGAATCCGGCGAACACCTCCGCCATCCGGCTGAACAGCCGCTTCTCTTCGTCGTTCAGCGACTCCCACGGTCGCACCGTGTCCTGCGGCGGCCACGGCTCACCGTTGGGGCCCTTGACATCGAGATACGGGTTGATTGGCGACAGTTCGGTGTCGGGTGGCACGATGCCGAGCTTCTTCTGGTTCTCCAGCACGATCTCGCGGTAGCGCTCGTAGCCCATGTCGAACTCGCCTGCGTAGCGGTCGGCCCAGTCCTTGAAGACGTGGTGCGGTGCGTGGCCTGCGCCGGGGCAGACGTAGCTGAACCATGGCTTGTCCGGGGCGATCACCTTGGCGTCGCGGATGAACTCGATCGTCTTGTCGGCGATGTCCTTCGACAGGTGATAGCCCTCCTCCGGGGTGGCGGGCGGACTGATCTGGTGGTTGTCGTAGACCAGGTCCGGATACCACTGGTCGGTCTCGCCACCCATGAATCCGTAGAAGCGCTCGAATCCGCGCGACAACGGCCAGTGGCGCCTGGTCGCGGCGAGGTTCGCCTCCTCCAGCGGGGTCAGGTGCCACTTGCCGACGCAATACGTGTTGTACCCCCGCTCGTTGAGCACCTCCGACAGCAGCGCGGTGTCGGCAGGGATGCGGCCGTTACAGTTCGGGAAGCCGTCGGTGAACTCCTCGATGGTGGCCATGCCGACGGTGGTGGCGTTGCGTCCGGTCAGCAGCGAGGCGCGGGTCGGTGAACACAGCGCCGTGGTGTGGAACTGGGACAGCCGCACGCCCCGTTCGGCGATGCGGCTCATCGTCGGCATCTCCACCAGACCACCGAAGCAGTCCCAGGTCGCGATCCCGGTGTCGTCCCAGACCAGGTACAGGACGTTGGGTGAGCCTTCGGGCGCGGTCGGTGCGGCGTAGGGCCCCCAATCGGGCTCTGAGTCACGGATATCCAGCTCGATCTTGCCGTTGAATTCGGTTGACATGGCCCAGCCTCGTCCTGGTCGTGCGTCGCCGCGTGGTCCCCAACCGCCCGGAGATTACACGGGCGATGTGTGCTGAGGCTGAGAATTTGACGACGACGGCATTGCCCGTTTGTGCGTCAGCCATCGGTAGACGACATACGTCGGGACCGTCCAGCCGAGCCAGGCGCCGATTCCCGCGACGACCCAGAGATAGTGCTCCTCGTTGCCGCCAAAGGCACTGTCCTGCAACGGGTGCAACGTGATGAACAATATCGGAGTCCAGATGCGGTTGGTGATGATCGACAACGCGAGTGTCCCGCTGAGCACCATGTGCCTGCGGTGCGCTGCGAACCGCCGGTAGCGACCGGCGAGATAGCCGTTGACGGTGAACCACAGCCACAGCGACGCCAGCAGCACATTGCTGACGGCCAGGATCGGCCCGAACGGGCTCGCCGCGCCGATGACCATCGCACACACCGCGGCCGGGATCGCGGTGCACACGTAGACCCGCCCCACGCGGCGGTGCAGGGCGGGGCGGCGACGACGCAGCCCCGGCCAGATCTGTGCCACCGCGCACACCATCGCCACACTCGCGAACATGACATGGCCCACCAGCAGCGGGTAGTGCCACGCGAAGGTGGCCGGGACGCGGGTGCCGCCGGAGAAGTACAGCGGCACCGAATAGGCCAGGAAAACCGCCACGATCAGCGCGAGTGTCGGCGCCGGCCAGCGGCGGGTCCGGATGTCTGCGTATGTCATACGCAGAAGCGTACGTCATACGCATAACATCGGCACGTCGATTACGCTCACCAGTGATGACCGACCACGACGAGCTACCCAGAGCGCTGGAGATCCTGTGGCGCGATCCCCCGCCAACCCGCCGGTCGAGCGGGCTGAGCCGGGAGCGCATTGTCGCGACGGCGGTCGAACTGGCCGACTCCGACGGGCTCGCGGCGCTGTCCATGGCGCGGCTGGCCGAGCGGTTGGACTGCGGCACGATGTCGCTCTACCGGCATGTCGCCAACAAGGACGAGCTCGTGACGTTCATGCTGTCGACCGCTCCCGGCCCGCCACCCAGACGCACAGATGACGCGGATTGGTCTGGCGCCCTTACCGATTGGGCCGTCGGCCTGTGGGACGTCTACCACCGGCACCCCTGGGTGCTGCAGGCCGCGTCGTTCGGCCCGCCAGCGGATCCGGGCCAGTTGGCATGGCTGGACGCCGGGCTCGCGTCGCTCGCCGACACCGGCCTGGCCGAACGGGACAAGCTCGCGGCGGTGATGGCGGTGCTGCACTTCGTCCGCGGCGCGGCGGCGCTCGCGATCGACGCCGGCCATGCCGACGGCCCGGATTACCCCGCCCTGCTTCGACAGGTGCTCGACGCGGACCGGTTTCCAGCGTTGGCGGCCGCCGTCGACGGCGGGGTGTTCGACGACGCCGACAGCGACCACCTCGGCGAGTTCCGATCGGGGCTGGCCCAGGTCGTCGACGGCATCGCCGCCAGGATCGCCTCGGTTGAGTAGGCCGGTTCCGGGGTAACGAAGTGTTGTCCAACCTGTGACGATGCGGTGGCGTCGGACCAGTAGGCCTGCATGGAGATGGTGGCGGTGGAAGTATGCCGAACGTGGCGACAAGCAAAGCACAGACGATCTCGTATCCGGCGCCGGGCGCCCGCCCGCATCGCCATGAGGATTTCTCGGTCGACCCGCACGTCGTCGTGCTGTTCGGTGCGACCGGTGACCTGGCGAGACGCAAGCTGATTCCCGGGCTGGCATATCTCGACCAGTCCGAACTCGCCCCCAACATCCAAGTCGTCGCCACCTCCCTGGAGGACTACACGCGCGCGGAGTTCCTCAAGCTGGCGAAGGAGGCAATCGAGGACTTCGGCACCCACAAACTCACCAAGGAGCAATGGGAGCGGTTCGCCGAAACCGTCACCTATGTGCCACAGAGCGAAGGCCCGCAGGCACTGGCCGCCGCGGTGGCCGAGGCCGAGGCCAAGCTCGGGCCGAGCGTCCGTCGGCTGCACTATCTTTCGGTGCCGCCCAAGGCCGCCCGTGCGGTGATCACCACGCTTCGGGACGCGGGCCTGGTCGACAAGGCACGCGTCGTCATGGAGAAACCGTTCGGCACGGACCTGGCCAGCGCGGTCGAACTCAACAACTTCGTTCACGAGACGTTCCGGGAAAACCAGATCTTCCGCATCGACCACTTTCTCGGCAAGGAGGCCGCGCAGAACATCTTGGCGTTCCGGTTCGCCAACGGCCTGTTCGAGCCCATCTGGAACCGCAACTTCATCGACCACATCCAGATCGACATTCCAGAGACACTCGGCCTCGACGACCGCGCCAACTTCTACGAGAGCACCGGCGCCTACAAGGACATGGTGGTCACACACCTGTTCCAGGTGATGGCGTTCGTCGTGATGGAGCCGCCGACAGCTCTCGAACCGCGCGCCATCAGCGAGGAGAAGAACAAGGTCTTCCGTTCGATGCTGCCCGTCGACCCGCACAACGTGGTTCGTGGCCAGTACACCGGATATCGTGATTGCGCTGGTGTGGCAAGGGATTCCGACACCGAGACCTTCATCGCACTCAAGGTGGGCATCGACAACTGGCGGTGGGCCGGCGTGCCGATCTACCTACGCACGGGCAAGCGGATGGCCGAGGGCATCCGCATCATCTCGATCGCGTTCAAAGAAGCGCCGCGAACCATGTTCCCGACGGGCTCCGGCGTCGGCTCCCAGGGTCCCGACCATCTGACCTTCGACCTCGCCGACAACTCCAAGGTGTCATTGTCGTTCTACGGCAAGCGGCCGGGGCCCGGCATGAAGCTCGACAAGCTGTCGATGCAGTTCTCCACGCAGGAGATCGACACCGTCGGCGATGTACTCGAGGCCTACGAGCGGTTGATCCTGGACGCGATGCGCGGCGACCACACGCTGTTCACCACCGCCGAGGGCATCGAGTCGCTGTGGGAGCGGTCGGCCGAGCTATTGTCCGACCCGCCACCGGCCAAGCCATACCCGCAAGGGACGTGGGGGCCCAACGCAATTCATCAGCTGATCGCACCCAACGCATGGCGGCTGCCGTTCGAGCGAGCCTGGCGCGAGAAGAAGTAGCGAAAACGACAAAGCCCCCGACACACAATGTGTTCGGGGGCTTTGGTGCGAAGGACTACTTTGCCTTCTCGAGGATCTCGACGAGCCGCCAGCGCTTGGTGGCCGACAGTGGACGCGTCTCCATCAGCGAGACCCGGTCGCCGATACCGGCGATTCCGTTCTCGTCGTGCGCCTTCACCTTCGTGGTGGTGCGGATGATCTTGCCGTAGAGCGGGTGCTTCACCCGGTCCTCCAGCTCGACAACGATGGTCTTCTGCATCTTGTCGCTGACCACGTAGCCGATGCGGGTCTTGCGACGCGCACGCGGCTTCTCGGTGCGCGGGGTGTACGCGGGACCCTTGGTTGTCTTCTCTGCCATTACGATTCCTCACCAACGGGTCCGGAAGCCAGACCCAGCTCACGTTCGCGCAGCACGGTGTATACGCGCGCGATCTCCTGACGCACTACGCGCAGCCGACGGTTGTTGGCCAGCTGACCGGTCGCCATCTGGAAGCGCAGATTGAACAGCTCTTCCTTGGACTCGCGCAGCTTGTCAGCCAACTCGTCGTCGGTCAGCTCGCGCAGTTCGCCCGGCGTCACTCCCACTGCCATCAGAACTGCTCCTCTCGGGTGACGATGCGTGCCTTGATCGGCAGCTTGTGGATCGCGCGGGTCAGTGCCTCCCGGGCGGTTTTCTCGTCGGGGTAGCTCAGCTCGAACAGCACTCGGCCCGGCTTGACGTTGGCAATCCACCACTCCGGCGAACCCTTGCCCGAACCCATGCGGGTTTCGGCGGGCTTCTTGGTCAGCGGGCGGTCCGGGAAGATGTTGATCCACACCTTGCCGCCACGCTTGATGTGCCGGTTGATGGCGATACGAGCGGACTCGATCTGCCGGTTGGTGATGTAGGCGTGTTCCAGTGCCTGGATGCCGTAGTCACCGAAGCTCACCGAAGTACCACCGCTGGCAATACCACGCTGCCTGGGGTGGTGCTGCTTGCGGTGCTTGACCTTGCGGGGAATCAACATGATCAGCTCTCCGTGCTCTCCGTGGCCGGCACCTCGGCCGCGGCTTCGACGGTGGCCTCGGGTGCGGTCGTCGCCTCTGCAGCGGGTGCATCTTCGCTACCCGACGCGGCGCGACCGGCCTCGGTGCTCGTCGCGGTGGTGCCCGACGCGCCACTGCGACGCGGGCGGGTGCCCGACGGGCGCTCGCGGCGCGGACGATCGGCACCCGACGGAACCGTCGCGGTCGCCTCACGCTTGCCACCGACGATGTCGCCCTTGTAGATCCAGACCTTTACGCCGATGCGGCCAAACGTCGTCTTCGCCTCGTACAGGCCGTAGTCGATGTCGGCGCGCAGCGTGTGCAGCGGGACGCGACCCTCGCGGTAGAACTCCGAGCGGCTCATCTCGGCGCCGCCGAGGCGGCCGGAGCACTGCACCCGGATGCCCTTGACGTTGGGCTGCCGCATCGCGGACTGAATGGCCTTGCGCATCGCGCGACGGAACGCCACGCGGTTGCTCAACTGCTCGGCGACGCCCTGGGCCACCAGCTGAGCCTGCGACTCGGGGTTCTTCACCTCGAGGATGTTCAGCTGGACCTGCTTGCCCGTCAGCTTCTCCAGGTCGGCGCGGATGCGGTCGGCCTCAGTGCCGCGGCGGCCGATGACGATGCCCGGCCGGGCGGTGTGGATGTCGACGCGGACGCGGTCGCGGGTGCGCTCGATCTCCACGTCGGCGATGCCGGCGCGCTCGAGACCGGTGGCCAACAGCCGACGGATCGCGACGTCTTCCTTGACGTAGTCCTTGTACTGCTTGTCGGCGTACCACCGGGACTTCCAGTCGGTGGTGATACCGAGCCGGAAGCCGTGGGGGTTGATCTTCTGGCCCACTACTGCGAGCCTCCCTTCGCTTCGTCAGAAGCCTTTTTCGCCGGAGCTTTCTTTGCAGCGGCCTTCTTCGCCGGTGCCTTCTTCGCTGCGGCCTCGGGTGCCTTCTTTGCGGCCGCCTTCTTGGCCGGAGCCTTCTCAGCGGTCGCCGTCTTCTTTGCGGCCTCGGTTGTCGCCTTGGTGGCTCCGCCTGATGTCGCCGCCGTTGCGGCGCCGGGAACCTTCTTTGCGGCGGCGGCCTTGCTGCCCTGCGCGCGGCGCGAACGGGCGGCGCTGGCCGACCGGCCTGCGGACCGCTCACCACGTGACGGGCGGCTCTCGACGATCACGGTGATGTGGCTGGTGCGCTTGCGGATTCGGAACGCACGCCCCTGGGCGCGCGGCCGGATGCGCTTGGCCGTCGGGCCCTCGTCGGCGTAGACGGTGGACACCACGAGCGTCGACGGATCGAGCCCGTCGTTGTTCTGCGCGTTGGCGGCGGCACTGGCGATCACCTTGGCGACCGGCTCGCTGGCGGCCTGCGGCGCCCACCGCAGGATGTCCAGCGCCTCGGACACGGACTTGCCGCGCACCAGGTCGATCACCCGGCGCGCCTTGGTCGCCGACACGCGCACGAAGCGGGCCTTCGCCATCGCGGTCGGGAATTCGGTCTCAACAGAGGTCATCGCCGTTTGGCCTTCCGGTCATCCTTGATGTGCCCCTTGAACGTTCGGGTCGGGGCGAACTCGCCGAGCTTGTGTCCGACCATCGCCTCGGTGACGAACACCGGGACATGCTTGCGGCCGTCGTGCACCGCGAAGGTGTGCCCGATGAAGTCGGGGATGATGGTCGACCGGCGCGACCAGGTCTTGATGACCTGCTTGGTGTTCTTCTCGTTCTGGACGTCGACCTTCTTCAGGAGATGGTCGTCGACGAACGGACCCTTTTTCAGGCTGCGTGGCATCGGCTAACTCCTACCGGTGGTGCTTCTTGCCGGTACGCCGGCGTCGGACGATGAGCTTGTCGCTCTGCTTGTTGCGTTTGCGGGTGCGGCCCTCGGGCTTGCCCCACGGGCTGACCGGGTGACGGCCGCCGGAGGTCTTGCCCTCGCCACCGCCGTGCGGGTGGTCAACGGGGTTCATCACGACACCACGAACGGTGGGGCGCTTGCCCTTCCACCGCATGCGGCCGGCCTTGCCCCAGTTGATGTTGGCCTGCTCGGCATTGCCGACCTCGCCGACGGTGGCGCGGCAGCGCACGTCGACGCGACGGATCTCACCGCTGGGCATACGCAGCGATGCGTAGGTGCCCTCCTTGCCCAGCAGCTGGATCGAGGATCCGGCCGAGCGGGCCATCTTGGCGCCGCCGCCCGGCCGCAACTCGACGGCGTGGATCAGGGTGCCTGCGGGGATGTTGCGCAATGGCAGGTTGTTGCCCGGCTTGATGTCGGCGTTCGGGCCGGACTCCACGACATGGCCCTGCGCCAGACCCTGCGGCGCGATGATGTAGCGCTTCTCGCCGTCCAGGTAGTGCAGCAGCGCGATGTTCGCGGTGCGGTTGGGGTCGTACTCGATGTGAGCGACCTTGGCGTCGACGCCGTCCTTGTCGTGGCGACGGAAGTCGATCACGCGGTATGCCCGCTTGTGGCCACCGCCCTTGTGCCGGGTGGTGATCCGTCCGTGCGCGTTACGCCCGCCCTTGCCGTGCAGCGGACGCACCAGCGACTTCTCCGGCTCCGAGCGAGTGATCTCGGCGAAGTCGGAGACGCTGGCACCGCGGCGACCCGGGGTCGTCGGCTTGTACTTGCGAATTCCCATAACTCTTGTCTCTCAGCTTCTCTCGCTAGGCCGGTTGCCCGAACAGGTCGATCGGCTTACTGCCAGCGGCCAACGTGACGATGGCGCGCTTGGTGTTCTTGCGCTTGCCGAAGCCCGCACGGGTGCGCTTGCGCTTGCCCTGGCGGTTGGCGGTGTTCACCGACGCGACCTTGACCTTGAAGATCTTCTCGATCGCGATCTTGATCTGGGTCTTGTTCGAGTCCGGGTGAACGACGAACGTGTAGACGTTGTCCTCGATCAGCGAATACGACTTCTCGGAGATGACCGGGGACAGGATGATGTCTCGGGGATCAGTGATGGTCGCCATCAGGCCGAAACCTCCTGCTCGCTGTTGGCGCTGATGTAGGTGTTCAGCGCCTCGACGCTGAACACCACGTCGTCGGCGTGCAGCACGTCGTAGGTGTTGAGCTGATCAGGCGAAAGCACGTGCACTCCAGGCAGATTCCGCACGCTCTTGGTGCCCGTCTCGTCGCTACGGCCGATGACGATCAGCACCTGCTTGCCCTCGACCAGGTTGCCCAGGAACGCCTTGGCGCCCTTGGTCGACGGCTTCTGACCCTCCACGAGCTCGGTGATCGCGTGGATGCGGCCGTTGCGCGCCCTGTCGGACAGCGCGCCGAGCAGCGCGGCACGGATCATCTTCTTGGGGGTGCGCTCGCTGTAGTCGCGCGGCTGCGGGCCGTGCACCACGCCGCCGCCGGTGAACTGCGGCGCACGCGTCGAACCCTGGCGGGCCCGGCCGGTGCCCTTCTGCCGGTACGGCTTCTTGCCGCCACCGCGCACCTCTCCGCGAGTCTTGGTCGAGTGCGTGCCCTGACGCTTGGCCGCCAACTGAGCGGTGACCACCTGATGCATCAGTGCGATATTGGGCTCGACGTCGAACAGCTCGGCAGGCAATTCGACGGAGCCGTCTTTCTTACCACCGGGGGTGTGGACGTCAATCTTCTTGGTTGCCATTACTTCTCGCCTCGCTTGATCGCGCTACGGACCATCACCAGTCCGCCGGTGCGTCCGGGGATGGCGCCCTTGATCAGCAACACGCCGTTTTCGGCATCGACCTTGTGTACCAACAGGTTCTGGGTGGTGATCCGGTCGCTGCCCATGCGGCCCGACATCCGGGTGCCCTTGAACACGCGACCCGGGGTGGCGCAGCCGCCGATCGAACCGGGACGACGGTGCACAGCCTGTGCGCCGTGGCTGGCGCCCTGGCCCTTGAAGCCGTGACGCTTCATGGTGCCGGCAAAGCCCTTGCCCTTGGAGGTGCCCGTCACGTCGACATAGCTTCCGTCGGCGAAGATTTCGGCGGTCAGCTCCTGGCCGACCTCGAATTCGGCGGCGGCGGATTCATCGTCGAGCCGCAGCTCGGCGACATGCCTGCGTGGGTTGACACCGGCGGCGGTGAACTGACCGGTGACCGGCTTGTTCACCTTGCGCGGGCTGATCTCGCCGTAGGCAAGCTGCACGGCGCTGTAGCCGTCGCGCTCCGGGGTACGGATACGCGTCACAACATTCGGGCCGGCCTTGACGACCGTCACCGGTACGACCCGGTTGTTCTCGTCGAACACCTGCGTCATACCCATCTTGGTGCCCAAAATGCCTTTTCTAGCCATTTTTCTCGGGTCTCCTACTGGATGTTGACGTCGACGCTCGCCGGCAGATCGATGCGCATGAGGGCGTCAACGGTCTTCGGCGTCGGGTCGAGGATGTCGATAAGCCGCTTGTGCGTACGCATCTCGAAGTGCTCCCGCGAGTCCTTGTACTTATGCGGGGACCGGATGACGCAGTACACGTTCTTTTCGGTCGGCAGCGGCACGGGGCCCACCACACTGGCGCCGGTACGGGTGACCGTTTCGACGATCTTGCGCGCCGAGGCGTCAATCGCCTCGTGGTCGTAGGCCTTGAGCCTGATGCGGATCTTTTGTCCCGCCACGCTTCTCCTACCTCGCTCCTACTTCGTACTTCGGCCGGCCCGTGCCCGGACCTGGTGCCTGCGCTTCGTCCATGTGGGCTAGCCACACGGTTCCAGCGCGGGTGTGCCGCCGCTGTTTACCTGTCTAATGTTCACCGATCCCCGCGGTCGGGTGTGTCGCCCGTACGCGCACTCCGACTCGGCGGAAATTCCGCCACTGCCGAAGGTGGAACCGGATGCGCCCGTTTGGGCGCCGGTTGTATGCCCGGCCAGGCGCAAACCCGGCTCAGAGCAACCCGACCAGTATGCCCTAGATCGCGAGTTGCTCCAAATTCCTGGCCATCGGATTGCTCCGCAGGCAGCAGCCTCGGCAGACACCGCCGGGAACCCGCATCCTTACTCCAGAGTAAGGTAGCCCGTCATGGCCGCTGCGACCACCACCTACCAGATGTGGAAGAGGCTTGCCGGGCGTCCCGGTGGCTCCCGCTTGTTCTCGACCGCTGCGATGGTGCGGGTGCCCTATTTCGCGTCGATCGTTCCGCACGTCATCCGGATGGAGCCGGGACTGGCCGAGGTCACGGTGCCGAAATGGTTCTTCGTCTACAACCACCTGCATACCGTGCACGCGATCGCGTCGTGCAACGCCGCGGAGATCGCCATGGGCATGTTGATGGAGGCCACCGTGCCGACGAGCCATCGCTGGATCCCGAAGGCGATGACGGTGCAATACCTCGAGAAGGCCACTACATCGCTGCGCGCCCAGGCCCGCATGGACCCGACGGACTTCTCGGCGATCACCGAGGGCGCGGAGCTGGTCATCCCCGTCAGCGTCACGGATAGGACGGGCAAAGAAGTGGTGCACGCCGACATCACGTGCTGGGTGACGCCCGCACACTGACGCGGTCAGCCGTCAGTCGCCGCCGCCGCCGCCGCAACCCCCGCCACAACCGCCGCTGCATCCGCTTCCCCCGCTGCAGCCCCGCCGTGGTGACCACCGTGCCCGCCGTCGGAGTTCGTTCCGGTGTCCCAATTATTGCTGTCACCACTACCCCGCCCGCGGCCGCGGCCGAACCACGCAGCCAACGCGACGAACACCACGAATACCCCGACCACCAGGTAGACGACTGTCATCGATCCTCCTCGAGGTACGTGCCGTGGCCCTGTCGGACCAAGTCGCCGTCGAAGGTCAGCACCTCGTTGACCAGTTCGCCACGATGGTTGCGGTAGTTGATGACCAGTGTCGACTCGCCGCGGTACACCCCGATGACGTCGAAGTGTAGGTCGGGCAGCAGCGCCAACGCCTTCGTCCAGTAGTGGCGCAACGCGTCTTTCCCGCGCACGACGCCGCCGGTCTCGGGTACCACGCGGGCAGCCACGGGTGACGTGAACACGACATCGTCGTGAAAATGCGCCAGCACTGCTTCGACGTCGTGCGCGTTCCACGCGCGCACCCAGACGTCGCCGAACTTCTCGGGGTCCGGTGTCGGCATCCGGTCAGCGTAATTGCTGACCTCAGTGAAGAAATCCGATTTTGTAGACGGCTATGCGGGCAGGGCCGCCCAGAACCGGCACTGGTGGCTGTCGCCGAAGGTGGTGACGACGCGACTGCCGTCGGGCTGCAACGACATCCACGGCGCTCCGGTGCCTGCGGCGAGCTCAGGCCACTCCGGTTGACCCGCAGCCTTTGGCGAACCGTTCGTGAAGAACCGGCTCCAATAGTCGATCATTTGGTCGGACAGCGATTGTTGCGCCGAGTCCAGCGGCGGTGCGCCGCCGACGTCGAAGAGGAAGCGCAACTCCAGGGAGTGGCTGGCGCCGACGGGAAAGGGCAGTGTGCGCATCGGTTCCGGCGCGGGTGCATCGCGATCGTTGAACTCGTATGCGTACACCGGTCCGACGCGGGCCAGATCGCCACCCATCCGATCGGCGACGCATGCGAACGACCCGTCAGTGACCGCCGCCGAATACGCCACGGGCACATTGCCGCCGTAGTCCTCCAGCGGGTAGTGCTCGCCGACCGCAACCGCGTTGGCGCCGAAGGTTTCTCGCAGCAGTTCCGGATATTGCTCGGTCGTGTAGTTCTTTCCGAGCCGCAGATACTGCAACGCAACGAACAGCGTGAACTCGTCGCGGTTCGTGCCGATCAGCACGGGCACCCGCGCCGCGCCGCCCTTCGCGATCGCCGTCACCGGATCGACGGGAAGCGCCGCGGTTCCGGTCACCGGTCCGGGTAGCGAGTCTTGCCCGATGTTGTAGAAGGTCACCGGTTCTCGCAGTTTGTCGACAGGCAGCGCACGAAGACACTCCGCCGCGGTCTTCGGGTCCGGGCAGCCCGCCCGCGCGGCGTAGTCGAGGCTGCTCTGCTCGGCCTTGGCCAGGTCGGCCTGCGCCTGACACGGCGCGCTCTGGATGACCGCGGCCCGGAACAGGCCCTTCGAACCCGGCGCCACCAAGTGGTCACACACCGATATGCCGCCCGCCGACTCACCGGCGACCGTGACCCTGGCGGGATCACCGCCGAAGTTGGCAATGTTGTCCCGCACCCAGCGCAGCGCCGCCTGCTGGTCCTCCAGACCGTAGTTGCCGACATCACCGGGCGGCCCGAGCGCCGGATGGGCCAGGAACCCGAGCGTGCCCAGCCGGTAATTGATGGTGACGACGATGACGTCGCCTCGCGACACCAGCCACTGGCCGTCGTAGATCTTGCCGCTTCCGCCCGTGAACGAGCCGCCGTGAATCCACACCATCACCGGCTTCGGCGGCCCGGTCTTCGCGGGGGTCCACACGTTGAGCGTCAGGCAGTCCTCGTCGCTCTGCTTGCCGAACTCGGGATCGGCGCCGGGATCCTGGATGCAGGTCGGCCCGGGTTTGGTGGCATCGCGCACCTCGGTCCAGGGCTTGGCGGGTGCGGGCGGTTGAAATCGCAGCGGTCCGACAGGCGGTGCGGCGTAAGGGACACCGGCGAACAACCGGTGATCCGATTCGACCACGCCACGCACCGGGCCGGCCGCAGTCTGCGCCAGCGCCGGATCGGTCTGAGGCTCTGACGGACTGATCGTCGGCGACGGCGGCTTGAGGACGTCAGGGACTGATGCCTTCGGAGATACCCCGGCGACTCGTCCGAGCGCGACCACCAGCGCCGTCGCGAGGACGACAAGCAGCACCACCCGCAGGCTCCGAGCCGTCCCTGGCAGCACGGAGTCCGAGCCTACGCAGCCTTTCGGCCGAAACGCTGGATCCAGGCGGCACCGATCCCCTAAACTACGAACTTGACACCCGTCAAGTTATCCGAAGCCCGCACCTCAGGAGGCTCGATGAGCACGCCGACGATGGACGAAGCCGCCAAGGTATTGGCCGACCCGACGGCGTATGCCGACGACGACCGGCTGCATGCGGCACTCACCCACCTTCGGGCGACCAATCCGGTGGCGTGGGTCGACAATCCGCCCTACCGGCCGTTCTGGGCGATCACCAAACACGAAGACATCATGGCCATCGAGCGGGCCAACGACCTGTTCCTGTCGGAGCCAAGGCCACTGTTGGCCACCGCCGAGGCCGATGACTTCGCCGTGGCGCAGCTGGAGGCTGGGACGGGCTTGCGCACGCTGATCCACATGGACGACCCGCATCACCGCAAAGTGCGGTCGATCGGCGCCGACTGGTTCCGGCCAAAGGCCATGCGGGACCTCACAATTCGGGTTGACGAATTGGCCAAGCGCTACGTCGACCGGATGCGTGAGGTCGGCCCCGAATGTGACTTCGTCGAGGAGATCGCGGTCAACTTCCCCCTCTACGTCATCATGTCGCTGCTCGGCTTGCCCGAGGAGGACTTTCCGCGCATGCACAAACTCACCCAGGAGTTGTTCGGCGGCGATGACGAGGAGTACAAGCGCGGCACTACGCCGGAGGAGCAGATGGAGGTACTGCTCGATTTCTTCGCGTATTTCGCGCGACTGACCGCGTCCCGGCGCGAACACCCAACCGCAGACTTGTCATCGGCGATCGCCAACGGCCGCATCGACGGTGAACCGCTTTCAGACATCGACACCGCCTCCTACTACGTCATCGTCGCCAGCGCCGGACACGACACCACAAAGGACGCCATCTCCGGCGGACTGCACGCACTCATCGGAAACCCTAGCGAACTGGCCCGTTTACGCGACAACCTGGATCTGATGCCGACGGCGGTCGAGGAGATGATCCGCTGGACCACCCCCGTCAAGGAGTTCATGCGCACCGCCGCCGAGGACACCACCATCCGGGGCGTGCCCATCGCCAAGGGCGAATCCGTCTATCTGGCTTATGTTTCCGGCAATCGTGACGAGGACGTCTTCGCCGACCCGTTCCGATTCGACGTCGGGCGCGACCCCAACAAGCACCTGGCCTTCGGCTACGGCGTGCACTTCTGTCTCGGTGCCGCGTTGGCGCGCATGGAGATGAACAGCCTCTTCACCGAGCTAATCTCGCGCCTGGAGTCGATCGAGTTGGCGGGCGAACCCGAGTTGTCGGCGACCGTCTTCGTCGGCGGACTCAAGCACCTGCCGATCCGGTATTCGCTGCGCTGATGTTCATTACCTTTTTGCGGTGGGTGGCCAGATAGCCGTCCACCGCCGCGACCGCGATCTTTTGATAGTCGAAGTCAGGCAACGTCGACAGCTTCCCGAGGGCGATCGGGCCGAGCAGCAGCGCCGCCGCCTGAGTGCGGTCGACTTCGCCGAGTTCGGCCACTGCCTGCGGGCTGGACAAGATCGCCTCGAACGGCGCGGCGTACTGTTCGGCGACCCGCTCTCGGAGCGTTTGCACCTCCGGGCTGTCTGGCGAGCCGCGGTGAGGCGCGCCCGGCAGCCTTTCCAGGTCCCCGCCGAGGGTCAGCCACGACATCGCGGTCAACGTGACCGGCGCCTCGGCGATCAGCTCGGCCTGCGCCTGAACCAACGCGATCAACCGGTCCCGCAGCGAGCCCTCTGCGGGCGGCGTCGGTGCGGGCGGGATCAGCGCGTGAAAAGCCGCGGCCAGCAGATCATTTCCACTCGGGAAGTGGCGATACAACGTAGCCCGTGCCACGTTGGCCGCACGGGTGACCGCATCGACGGTCACCGCACTGGGGCCTCCCGAGCGCAACAGCGAAGTGGCGGCATCCAGCAGACGTGCCCGCGATCGCGCAGGCCGCGGATCGATTCGCCCGCCGGTCATGGTCAATCCAGCTTACGTGGGTCGTCGATGGATCGTTTCGGCGACCTTCGCGTCGTTGCCGAAAGAATGTGGCCGCCTATCAGCCCATGATGAATTCGGCGGCGCGGTGGCCGAGCATGACGATCGTGGCGTGCGGGCCACGGCTGGTGATCGTGGGCAGGATCGAACCGTCGACGACCCATAGCCCGTCGACGCCCCGCACCGCACACCGCGCATCGACGACGGCCGAGGCGTCGCCCTCCAGCCCCATCGGTGCGGTGCCACACAGATGCTGGGACGTCGACCATGATGCATTGCCGACTTTCGTTGTCGATGAGGCTAATTCGCGGGCCAGCTCCGCACCCGCGCTCAACATCGCCACATCATGCGGGTCGCTGTCGTAGCGATGTTCGATGACCGGCGGCACATCGGGGTCCGCGGTGACAACGCTGACCCTGCCCCGTGACCTCGGCTGCGACAGCACGACGCCGAGGTGCGGTTGGTCGGCCGGATCGTGGCCGGCGCCGTCCACCAACGCGCCGAACCCCCGGGTGTACGGCCTGATCTCCAGACCGTTGGGCGTGGTGAGTATCGCCTCCACCGGTGGCAGATCGTGCGACGGCGTCCAGGCCACCGGAACCACCCATTCGGGGTGGTCGCTGGTCCGCTCGCCAACCGGCAGATTCAGCACAACGGGAATGCCGGCCGCGGAGAGCACGGCCTCGGGGCCGATGCCGGACAGCAGCAAAACTTGTGCCGACCCAATTGCCCCGCCGCACAGCGCAATCCGATCCGCAGTAACGTAGACAGGGCCGCCAGGTCCGTGGCAGTCCACGCCAACCGCTCGGCCGTTGGCCATCCGGATCCGGCCGACGCGCGTATCGGTCACCAGGGTCAGGTTGGGACGGCCGAGCGCCGGTTGCAGGTAGGCCCCTCCTGGCCCGACCCTCGTTCCGCCGTCGATGTTCAGCGGCACCGCGCCGACACCCGGCGGCAACGGCGCCCCAGGCGCCGCACCGTTCAGATCAGGCACCCATGCGTAACCCATTTCGGTAGCGGCATCGACGAACGATGCTGTACAGCCGTCGAATTCAGCTACCCGGCGCACGATTATCGGGCCGTCGGACCCATGAAGGGGTCCGTCGAAATCCAGGTCGTTCTCGATGGCACGGAAGTGCGGCAGCACGTCGTCCCATGACCACCCGGGCAATGACCAACTGTCGATGTCCTCGGGCAGTGCGCGGCAGAAGTAGCCGCCGTTGACCGCACCGGACCCGCCGACCACCGCGCCACGCATGACGTGCCCGACCCGTCTCGGTTCGTTCGTCAGTGTCGTCACGTAGTGCCGAACCACCGAGCTGGCGGCACCGATCGGCATGCGCACCGCGTTGGTGATCTGCTCACCGACCCGGGGGTCAGATGGCGCAGGTCCAGATTCGACAACCGTGACTCGACACGCCCCGTCACGTGAAATACGTTCTGCTAGAACAGATCCCGCACTGCCCGCGCCAACTATCAGTACATCGCTGTGCAAGGGTGCCGCTTCAGGTCCGGATCTGCGGCTTGAGGGCGCCGACGTTCCGCTCCCGAACCACTCCGGTCCACAGGCCCGCGCCGTACGCGATGTCATCGAGGCGCTTCAGCAGCAGGTAGCTGAACAAGCCGACGGGCTTCGTGTCGTCGTCCACGTTGCCGTGCCGCTTCACCCAGTCCACGACCCCGTCGACGATGGCCGCGATCAGCACCACGTGCCTGCACCGACGCGACAGCAGTGCGGCGATCAGGGCGAGCGGCCAGTAGTGCCTGCAGATCGCCGCCGCCAGCTGCAGCGCCGCCGACCACAGACCGTGCGCCGCGACGACCGCAACTTCCCTGGGCTCGGTCTCGACGGAGGCAAGAGAGTTCGCGATCCGCCGTCCGGTGATCGCGGCCACCACCATCGAGGCGATGTATCCGATGCCGGAGCCCATCGCGAACAGGACCCACACCACGAGCGTCCATCCAGAGATGACCAGCGGAGCCGTCTTGCCGGGATGGCGAACGGACAGCGGTGCCGCCGATTCACCGTAAAAGGCCTTGCGCGCGAACCACTCTCGCAATTGGGTGCGGTGCTCGTGCGCAACCATGGCGATCGGCTCATAGCGCAGCCGGGCGCCGGCCTCGATGAACCGCCAGCAGAGGTCGACGTCCTCGCCCGACTTGAGCGTCTCGTCGAATCCGCCGACCTCGTTCATGATCGAACGGCGGCAGATGATGGCTGCGCTCGGTACGTAGGACACAGTGCCGAACGGAACCACGGGAGCTTCCCGCTGGCCGAGGTCCAGTGAGGACCGCACCGCCTCGTAACGCCCCACCAGGCTGTCCGGTTGCGCCAAGTTCACGATGCGCGGTGCTACCAAAGCCACTGCGGGATCACAGAAGTGGCCGAGAAGTGCCTCCAGCCACCCGCGCCGCGGCACCACGTCGGAGTCGAGGAAGGCGACGAAATCGGTGCGGCAGACCGCCAGGCCGGTGTTACGCGCGGCCGCGGGTCCCTTGCTGCGTGGGTGGCGCAGCACCTGGATGTCGCAATGCAGGCCTTCGAAGTCGGCCTGCTGCAATGGTGTGGCCGAGCCGTCGTCCACCACCACCACGCGCATGCCGCGGAGTGCGGAAACCAGCCGATGTACTCCAGAGGCGTTGTTGCGCACCGGGATAACGACGGTGACGTCGCGATGTGACGGCCCGCTGGCCGGTCGCGGATGGGCCACGGTGGCGTCGAGCAGCGTGCGTGCGAGCTCGGCGCTGCTCGCGTCGTGCACCTCGAGACGGCCACTGTTGAGCATGGTCTGCGCCGCGGGTGCGAGCCGCAGTAGACGGGTGGGAGAACCGCCGAGGAGCGCCGACCCCTCGCCGAGCACTTTGACTCGGCGGTCAACCTGCACGGCGAAGCCGTCGGGCAGCCGGGGCTGGCTCATGTCAGCATCCCGTCCCGGTCGGGTCGCCAACGCAGTATCCGGTCGACGGATCCGTCGACCATCTCGGCAAACAGGTGTGCTCCGTCGGTCGCGGAGGCCGTCGTGGGATCGCCGAGCACGCCCAGTTCACTCACCGCGGCCACCCCACCGGTGCGCATCGCCGGGAGCAGCTCGGCCAGCGGAGCACGGTTTCCCGGCACCAGCTCGTCGACCCGCACGTCCTCCGGCGAAATATGTAGCAATACAGACGTTTCGGTATGCCCCGCGTGGGCGTCGGCGTTCTCGACGCCACACGAGCACCATCCGACGTCGCGACCCTCGTACCGCAGGAGCGCGGTCGCGGCGGCCAGGGCCTCCACGTTTCCGCCATGCCCATTGACGAACACCAACCGTCTCGCCCAACTCGCGGCCGACCGGCCGAATTCCACCAGCAAAAGCCGTAGCGCGGAGGTTCCGATCGATACGGTGCCGGGAAAGCTCTCGTGTTCGCCGCTGGCTCCGTAACCGATCGGCGGTGCAAGCATCCATCCGGAATCATGATCGGCTTCCGCCAGCCGTTCAGCAACCCCTCGGGCGACGGCTGTGGCGATCCGGGTGTCAGTGTCCAGCGGCAGGTGAGGTCCATGCTGTTCGGTGGAACCTACCGGGATAACCAACGCGGGTGAAGTGCCGTGCAGCTGCCTCGACGTTGAGTTCCCAAGCTCGCTGGGGAAAGCCACCCGCCGATGGTAGGACGAATTCACCTGCTGTGCGCCGGTTGTTGGCGCATGCGCAGAATTTGTTTTCCATATATTTGCCGCGGCGGCTCCCGGCTAACCACGTCTGTCTCCCCTGCCACCCATGTTTCAGACGCAATGTGGCTGGTAGTGGACGCGGAGCTTCAGGCGTCGGTGTCGGCAGGCACGCCAAGTGCCCGGATGAAGCCCGGCGGCACCACCACGTCGCCGGCGACTAGGTCGTGCACCGACGCACGGCCGAGGCCCATCATCGCCGAGTCGATGCCGCTGCGGAGGACGTCGAGTACGTTCTCGACCCCGGCTTGACCCTCGGCGGCCAGACCCCAGAGATAGGCCCTGCCGATCATCACGGCTCGCGCGCCCAGCGCCAGCGCCTTGACCACGTCGCTGCCGCGGCGCACCCCGCCGTCGAGCAGCACCTCGATCTGGTCGCCAACCGCTTCTGCGATGGCCGGCAGCGCACGGATCGAGGCCGGCGTTCCGTCGAGGTTGTTGCCGCCGTGGTTGGACACTGAAATCGCCGAAACACCCGCGTCCACAGCACGTTTGGCGTCATCGACGCGCATCACGCCCTTGAGCATGAACGGTCCGCCCCACAGTTCGCGGAGCCAGGCGATGTCCTCCCACGTCGGCGGCGGGGTGGCCATCCACTCGCCGTAGGCCGCGAAGAACGGGGGTCCCGGCTCGCCCAGCGGCGCCTGGTTGGGCACCCGCAGGTTCGGCGGGCGCAGAGTCCGAGCCCACTGCAGGAACCACCGCGGCCGGGTGAGGCCCTCCGGAAGCATCCGCACCGTCGTGCGCAGGTCCATGTGTTCGGGGATCTTCGGGCTGCCCCAGTCGCGGCCGTGGGCGAAGCTCCAGTCGGTGGTGGCGATCAGGCCGACGGCACCCGCGGCGCGGGCGCGTTCGGCCCGGGCGGCGATCGCATCCCTGCCGCCCAGCCAGTAGATCTGGAAGAACGTCTTGCCGTTGGCGGCGACGACCTGTTCGACCGGTTTGCTCGCGAACGACGACAATCCCATCGCCGTTCCTCGCGCGGCGGCGGCCCGGGCGACCGCGATCTCGCCGTCCGGGTGCACGGCCTGAACACCGGTCGGCGATATCACCACCGGCAGCGAGATCTCTTGTCCCATAACCGTTGTCGACAGATCTCGTTTTTCGATCGCACCGATGACATGAGGCGCGAATCCGAGCTCGCCGAACGCATCGACGTTGTCGGCGACGGTGATGCCCTTCTCGCTCGCGGCGAGCAGCGCGCTGTAGACGGACTTCGGCAACCGCTTCTTCGCCCGCTGTTGGGCGAACGCCACGGTTTCGAACCACTTATCACGTGCCATGGTTAGACGGGACTTTCGTTACAGAGCCGGGCCGGCGGCGTCGTCAGCAGTGTGAGCGGAATCGGCCCCTGCTTGGTGCCGCGGGAATGGTCGCCGCTGGGCTTGGGCTTCACCCGTTCTTGCGCCAGCGCCGGAACACCGTAGCCTTCAACACATTCCGGATCAGGTCCATCCAGTGGTAGGCCGGTGAAGAACTTGGCGGCCATGCAGCCGCCCCGGCAGCTGTCGTAGTGGCCACAGCTGCCGCACGCACCCGCCGATTGCGGTTCGCGCAGCTCGCGAAACAGCGGGGCGTTCTTCCACACGTTGTCGAAGCCGCCATCGGACACGACGTTTCCGGCGAGGAACCGGTCGTGAATGGCGAACGGGCAGGCGTAAACGTCACCGACCGGATCGATGAGACAGACCACCCGGCCCGCCCCGCAGAGATTCAGCCCGGCGAGTGCGCCCGGCGCACCGAGCCCGGACAAATGAAAGAACGAGTCGCCGGTCAGTACGCCGTCGCCGCGTTCGACGAGCCAGTCGTAGAGCTGCACCTGCTGCTCGGCGGTCGGGTGCAGTTCATCCCAGACATCGGCACCTCGGCCCGAGGGTCGCAGCCGGGTGATCCGGAGCGTCGCGCCGTAAGACGCTGCCAGCGCGGCGAATTCGTCGAGCTGGTCGACGTTGTGGCGGGTCACGACGACGGAGATCTTGGCGTCCTTGAAGCCCGCGTCTGCGAGGTTCTCCAGCGCCCTGGTAGCCATCGCGAACGAGCCCTGCCCGCGGACCGCGTCGTTGACCTCCGCGGTCGCGCCGTCGAGGGAGATCTGCACATCGACGTAGTCACTGGCCGCCAGCCGCGCGGCCACCTCGGGGGTGATCCGCACGCCGTTGGTGGAGAACTTGACCCCGACGTGGTGTGCAGTGGCGTAGTCGACCAGCTCCCAAAAGTCCGGTCGCACAGTCGGTTCCCCGCCGCCGATGTTCACATAGAACACCTGCATGCGCTCGAGCTCGTCGATGATGTCTTTGCACTGCTGCGTGGACAGCTCACGCGGATCGCGCTTGCCCGACGAAGACAGGCAGTGCACGCAGGCGAGGTTGCACGCGTACGTCAGCTCCCACGTCAGGCAAATCGGTGCATCGAGCCCGTGCTCGAACTGCTCGACCAGCCGCGGCACCGGTTGGATTTCCGGCGCGTGCGCCGATTCCGTGACAGTCATGAACTCTCTCCCGTGACGAGCATCTTCGACTGGACCAGTACTCCCAACGCATGCAGATACGGAGCCTGTTGTGCGTCGTCGATCCCGGCGGCGCGACAGGCGGATCGGGCGTCGGGATGGTCACCCAGCGAGTTGACCACCTCGACGATGGTGCGGTTCTTGAGGAACGACAGCTTGCGCGTGCCGAAGTGATACAGCAACGCACCGAATGGCTCGGGCCGCACCGCCACCTGGTGGTGCAGCCGCCAGCTGACGTCCGGATCGAACGTCATGGTCAGTAGACCCCGCACATCCCGTCGATCGACACCTCTTCGACCAGGATCTCGGCGACGAGCTCTTCGTTCTCGGCCTGCTGATTCGGCTCCATCGGTTTCACCTTTCCTCGGGCTAGGGTCTCGACAATTGTGATCGAGATCGCAAGAATATGGCATCGAGTGCCAAAATGGAAGGGCGGAGTGGTGATGCGGCCGGAATCCGAGCACCGGGTGGGTCGGCGCCGCTCGACGACCTGGGACCAACTCAGCAACGTCGCCATCGATCTGTTCGCGGCCCGCGGCTTCGGCGAGGTCAGCGTCGACGACGTCGCGCACGCCGCCGGAATCGCGCGCCGGACCCTGTTCCGCTACTACCCGTCCAAGAACGCCTTGCCCTGGGGAGATTTCGATGCGCATCTGGCGCACATGCGCGATCTACTCGCCGACCTGGATGACGGTGTGCCGATCGAGGACGCACTCCGCACCGCACTGTTGGCGTTCAACACCTTTGACGACACAGAGACGGCGCGACACCGGCAGCGGATGCGGGTGATCCTGGAGACCGCAGAGCTGCAGGCCTACTCGATGACGATGTATGCCGGCTGGCGTGCGGTGGTCGCCGCGTTCGTGGCGCGACGGCTGGGCACGAAAGCCGGCGACTTGGTCCCCCAGACCGTGGCGTGGACGATGCTGGGCGCGGCGCTGTCGGCCTACGAGCACTGGTTGGACGACGAGTCGGTGTCGCTCGCCGACGCGCTGGGCGACGCATTCGACACCGTCAGCGGCGGCCTCGGCGCGCTGGGCTGAAGCCGCGTCGGAAAAAGTTTCGATTGGGGCGTCGGAGTTGCGGGCTTCGAGGCGACGATAAGGGTGTGAGCTCAGATCAGCGCGCCGCTCCGACAGCGCTCCTGGCGCTGTACGACGACGCACTGCCCGTCGTGTATGGATACTTCGTCCGGCGCTGCGGTGACCGCGGAGCCGCCGAAGACCTGACGTCGGAAACCTTTCTGGCGGCGATGGATGCCGCTCGCAAAGATGTTCCCCCACCGATCACCGTGCCCTGGCTTATCGGGGTGGCGCGGCACAAGCTGGCCGACCACTACCGCAGGCGACATGACCGCTTCACCGTGCCGGTGGCCGAACTGCCCGAGCCGGTGGAGCCGGCCGACGACTGGGACGTCGCGGTGGACCGCATCGTGGCAGAGAGCGTGCTGGCCAGGCTGCCCGAACAGCACCGCACCGTGCTCGCGCTGCGCTACATGGACGACCGCAGCGTGCCCGAATGCGCCGAGCTGATCGGCCGGACCGTGCACGCCACCGAGGCGCTGCTGGTGCGGGCCCGTCGCGCCTTCAGATCTCACTACCCCGAGCCGGAAGGAGGGAAGTCATGAACAACAGTCACGATCCGCTGAGCGTGCTGCATGGCGACGAGCTTCCGGTCCAGCCCGACCCGGCGTTCGCGGCCCGCCTGCGCGCACGCCTGGAATCGGCGCTGTCGCTGCCGAATCGAACAGGAGGAGTTGTCATGAGTGGCACCGATACCGCCATCGCAGAACTGGCCGAGCCCACCGCCGCCGAGGTTTCGGCGGCACCGCCGAGGCCGGCCGCACTTCCCTACCTGGCCGTCGCCAATGCCAGGGACGCCATCGCTTGGTACGTCGATGCATTCGGCGCATCGCTGGTCGGCGAGATGTTCGAGATGGACGACGGTCGCATCGGGCATGCAGAGCTGCAGATCGGCGACGGCGTGTTGTACCTGGCCGACGAATATCCCGAGATCGGTCTGAAAGCCCCTGCTCCGCAGGCGATTTCGGTGAGCCTCATGCTCCACGTGGCCGACACCGACGCCACGCTCGAACGGGCGCGAGAGCGCGGGGCCCTGGTACAACGCGAGCCGTATGAGAATTACGGCAGCCGCAACGCCACGATCATCGATCCGTTCGGGCACCGGTGGATGCTCAGCGGGCCGATTACCGGCGCGGCGGTGCCCATTCAGCACGGCGACGTCGGGTATGTCTCGGTGTGGACACCTGACGCCGACCGCGCCGCTGCCTTCTACGGCCACGTGCTGGGGTGGACGTACGACCCACAGACCCATCAGGTCACCAATACCACGCAGCACATCGGTATCTACTCCGTCGACGGCCCGCCCACATTGTTCTGCTGCTACGCGGTGGCCGATCTGGCGGGCGCGAGCAAGTCGATACTCGACGGTGGCGGCACGATCGACGAGGTCGAACAGTTCGACTTCGGCACGCTGATCGGTGGAACCGACTCACAGGGCGCGTCGTTCGCGGTGTTCCAACCCAACCCAGGTACGCCTCGTCCTGAGCTCAACGGCACTGGGCCGGGCGAACTTTCGTACATCACATACCAGGTGTCCGACTCGACGGCGTTCAAGGCCTTCTACAGCCGCGTGCTGTTCTGGACCTTCGAGCCCGGGCACATCGAGGACGGCTGGCAGGTCGAACAAACTCACCCGATGGCCGGTGTCGCGGGTGGCAGCGCCGAGCAGGTGACCATCCCGATGTGGACCGTCGCGGACATCGACGCCGCAGTCGCCCGCGTGCGGGAGGCCGGCGGCTCGGTCATCGAGAAGCCGTCGCAGCAGTCCTACGGCAAGTCGGCGCTATGCACCGACGACCAGGGCAGCCGCTTCTATCTCGGCGAAATGTGATTTCGGCGTGGCTGGTTGCGCTCCGCGCTCCGCGCAACTCAGCACGCCGAAATCCCTACTAGCCGAGCACGTCGGCGATCGGGGCCCCGTTGGCGATCTTGGACCGCACCTTCATCACCTTGCCCGGCATCCCGCCGCCGACGACGCCCGCCACTACGCCGTCGCGCTCGTAGAACGCCAGGAACTTTCGGCCGTCGTCCTCGACCAGGTGCACGGTGTCATCGGCCTGCGGCTCGCCGAGGCACTGGATCTTGACGTCGTACTGGTCGCTCCAGAAGTAGGGCACCGACACCGTCGCCGGAATCTCCTTGCCCAGCATCGCGGGCACCAGGACGCGTGCCTGGTCGGCGACATTGCTCCAATGCTCAACGCGGACTTGGTGTCCCACCGGATGCAGCCATGCCGCCACGTCGCCGATCGCCCACACGTGTGGCGTGCCGGTGCGGCCGACGTCGTCGCAGAGCACGCCGTTGTCCAACTCGATGCCGCTGCCCTCGAGCCAGTCGATCGCCGGCTTGGAGCCGATGCCGACGACCACCAGATCGGCGTCGAGTTCGGTGCCGTCCGACAGCACGACCCTTTCGACATGGTCGGTGCCCCGCACCTCGTCCACCCCGACGGCGCAGCGCACGTCGACGCCTTCCGCCTGGTGCAGGCGACCCACAAGCGCGCCGATCTGCTCGCCGAGCACCGAGGCCAGCGGCGTCGGTTGTGGTTCCACCAGAACGACATTCACGCCCATACCGCGCAGGCTCGCCGCCACTTCGCAACCGATGAAACCGGCGCCGACGACGACTGCCTGGCGGGCCGAACCCGCGTGCTCGCGCAGCGCGATGCTCTCCTCGAGCGATCGCAGCACCCGAATCCCTTCGAGGTCGGGAAACGACGGAATGGTCCTGGGCACCAGCCCGGTGGCGATGATCAGCTCGTCATAACCGAGCTCACTACCGTCGGCGAGCGTCAACGACTGGGCGGCAGGGTCCACCGAACGCACGCCGTTGCCGAGCCGGACGGTGATGTCGTTCTCGTCGTAGAACTCGGCGGGCTTGAGCGTGACATCGTCGACCTCGGCGCGCAGCACTTCCTTGGACAGCGGCGGCCGGTCGTAGGGCAGATGGTCTTCGTCGCTGACGATCGTGATCGCACCGGCGTATTCCGACCGGCGCAATTGTTCGGCCGTCCGAGCGGCGGCCAGGCCGCCCCCGACGATGACGATGCCCCCAGATGTGCTCACGTCGGTTTTCTACACGATGGCGTCTCTTGAATGTGCGCCACCCTGCGGTTCGCGGCTTCAGGGACGGGCGCGCTCGATGATGTTCGACAAGACCACGATGCTCTCGCTGCGTTCGATGTCCGCGCTGGATCGGATGCGTTCCAGGGCCTCCTCCAGGTGCTGCATGTCGCGGGCGAGCACGTGCAGCATGGCGTCGGAGGTACCGGTCACGGTCGCGGCGCTGACCACTTCGGGGATGTCGACCCACGCCTTTCGCAGCTCGTCGGGTGCGATGGTGCCGTGGCAGAACACCTGTACATACGCCTCGGTGGTCCAACCGAGCGCATTGCGATCGACGACGGTGGTGAAGCTCCGGATCACACCGTTGTCGAGCATGCGGTCCACCCGCCGCTTGACCGCGGGCGCGGACAGGTTCACCCGCTGCCCGATCTCTGCGAACGTCGCCCGCGCGTGGTCGGCCAGCTCAGCCAGAATCAGCTCGTCGGTTGCGTCCAGACGGTCCATAAATCGTTGACGCTCCATTCTCGCGCAATAAACCTTCGTTATCGTAGCCCTGGCGCAACAGATCGTGCACATATACGCAATGGGTGTCGATTGATTGCAAATTTCTTTGCCAATATCGTTTGATCATGACGATTTCAGATGTCGCCGCCCCCGCGGCCCCGGTATCCGATGTCGCCGCAACCCCGAGGCGCGCAGGCGCCGACCAGATATGTGGGGAGCGCTCCGCTCGGATCCGTAACTACGCGATGACGGCCCCCACCTTTTTCGCCGTCGAGTACGCCATCAACCCGTGGATGGACACCTCGACGCCCGTCGACGTCCACCTGGCGATGAACCAGTGGGAGGCGCTTCGCCAGACGTACAAAGAACTCGGCCACAGCGTCGAACTGGTCGAAGCCGTCGCCGGACTGCCGGACATGGTGTACGCGGCCAATGGCGGCCTGCTGGTGAACGGCAAGGCCGTCGTCGCCCGCTTCGCCTACCCGCAGCGCGCCGGCGAGTCCGCCGCATACGCCGAATGGATGAGCCGTCACGGCTTTACGGCCGTCGAGACGCGCTACGTCAACGAGGGCCAGGGTGATCTGCTCGTCGTCGGCTCGATCGTGTTGGCGGGCTACGGTTTCCGCACCGACCGCCGGGCACACGACGAGATCGCCGCTGCCGTGCAGATGCCGGTGGTCAGCCTGGAACTTGTCGACCCGCGTTTCTATCACCTCGACACCGCGCTGGCGGTGCTCGACGACACCACCATCGCCTACTACCCGCCGGCATTCAGCGACGAGTCGCGCAGCAGATTGCTCGAGCTCTTCCCGGACGCCATCGAGGTAGCCACCCCCGACGCCTACGTGCTCGGGCTCAACGCCGTCTCCGACGGCCTGCACGTCGTCCACCCGGCGGCCGCGACTGGCTTTGCCGGGCAGCTCTCCGATGCCGGATTCGTGCCTGTCGGCGTGGATCTGTCGGAACTGCTGAAGGGTGGCGGATCAGTCAAATGCTGCACGCTGGAGGTATATCCGTGACCATCCTTGACGCCATGACGGCTACCGACTCTGCCATCGCGGTCGACGATCTCTACGCCGCACACAACTACTCTCCGCTGCCCGTGGTCGCGGCCAGCGCGGAAGGCGCCTGGATCACCGATATCGAGGGCCGCCGCTACCTGGACTGCCTGGCGGCGTACTCCGCAGTGAACTTCGGCCATCGCAACGCGGAGATCACCGCCACCGCACACGCGCAGCTGGACACCGTGACATTGGTCAGCCGCGCGTTCCACTCCGACCGGCTCGGGCCGTTCTGCCAGGCACTCGCCGAGCTGTGCGGCAAGGACATGGTGCTGCCGATGAACAGCGGCGCCGAGGCCGTCGAAGGTGGCATCAAGGTGTCGCGCAAATGGGGCACCGATGTCAAGGGCGTGGCCGCCGGACGCGGCAACATCGTGGTGGCGCACAACAACTTCCACGGCCGCACCACGACCATCATCAGCTTCTCCGACGACGACGCCGCCCGCCGCGGCTTCGGCCCGTATACGCCCGGCTTCCGCTCGGTGCCGTTCGGCGACGCCGACGCATTGGCCGTCGCAATCGACGACGAGACCGTGGCTGTGCTGCTCGAGCCGATCCAGGGCGAAGCGGGCATCATCGTCCCGCCCGACGACTATCTGCCCCGCGTGCGCGCTCTGTGCACGGAGCGCAACGTGCTGATGATCGCCGACGAGATCCAGGCCGGCCTCGCGCGCACCGGACGCACGTTCGCCTGCGACCACTGGGGCGTGGTGCCCGACATGTATCTGCTCGGCAAGGCCCTCGGCGGTGGCGTCGTGCCGGTGTCGGCGGTCGTCGCGAACCGCGACGTCCTCGGCGTGCTTCACCCCGGTGAGCACGGATCGACGTTCGGCGGCAATCCGCTCGCGGCCGCGATCGGCACGACCGTGGTATCGATCCTGCGCCGGGGCGAATTCCAGTCCCGCTCAGCCGAACTCGGCGAGCGGCTGCACTCCCGCCTGCGGGCGATGATCGGCCACGGTGTGACCGCTGTTCGCGGGCTGGGGCTGTGGGCCGGTGTCGACATCGACCCGTCGCTGGGAACCGGCAAACAGATCAGCCTTCGACTCGCCGAGCGCGGTGTGCTGGTGAAGGACACGCATGGCTCGACACTGCGCTTCGCGCCTCCGCTGGTGATCACCGCCGAGGAGATCGACTGGGCTACTGGTCAGTTCGCCGACGTATTGGCCGAATTCGGTTCACACTAGTCCGACACGGAGATCTAGCCGCACAGGAGGCGCCATGACCGCTCCACCGATGAGTTTCTCCCAGCAATTGCTACGGCGCAGGCCCGTCGCGGGCGCGCCGATCGCACACGGTGCATCCGACCATCTCAAGCGAAGTATCGGCACCTTCCAGCTGACGCTGTTCGGCGTCGGCGCAACGGTCGGCACCGGCATCTTCTTCGTGTTGTCCGCGGCGGTGCCGGAGGCCGGCCCTGCCGTGCTGATCTCGTTTGTGCTCGCCGCCATCGCGGCAGGCCTCTCCGCAATCTGCTACGCGGAGATGGCGTCGTCGGTGCCGGTGTCGGGCTCGACGTACTCCTACGCCTACACGACGATGGGCGAGTTCGTGGCCATGGGCGTGGCGGCCTGTCTGCTTCTGGAGTATGGCGTGTCCATCTCCGCGGTTGCGGTTGGCTGGAGCGGATACCTGAACAAGTTGCTGGACAACCTGTTCGGCTGGCAACTCCCCCAGGCACTGACGGCCGCCCCGTGGGACGCCACCCCTGGCATCGTGAACCTGCCCGCCGTGCTGCTGATCATGATGTGCATGCTGCTGTTGATCCGTGGCGCAAGCGAATCCGCCACGGTGAACACCGTCATGGTGCTCATCAAGCTCGGCGTGCTCCTGATGTTCATCGTCATCGCACTCACCGGGTTCAACGCCGACCATTTCCACGGCTTCTGGGACAAGGGAATAGCGGGCATCACCACGGCCGCAAGCATGATCTTCTTCTCATTCATCGGCCTCGACGCGGTATCGACTGCCGGTGACGAGGTGAAGGATCCGCAAAAGACCATGCCCCGCGCGATCATCGCCGCGTTGATCGTGGTCACCAGCTTCTACATCCTGGTCGCGTTCGCCGGCCTCGGTACGCAGGACGCCGCCGAGTTCGGGTCGGACGAACAAGCCGAGGCGGGGCTGTCGGTGATCCTGGAGAAGATCACGGGCGGCACGTGGGCCAGCACGCTTCTGGCCGCGGGCGCGGTGATCTCGATCTTCTCGGTGACTCTGGTCGTGATGTATGGCCAGACGCGCATCCTTTTCGCCATGGGCCGGGATGGGCTGCTGCCGTCGATGTTCGCAAAGGTCAACCCGCGCAGCATGACTCCGGTCGGCAATACCATCATCGTCGCGGTCGCTACGTCCATCCTGGCCGGCTTCATTCCACTGACCTGGCTGCTGGATGCCGTGTCGATCGGCACGCTGGTCGCCTTCATCACGGTATCGATCGGCGTCATCGTCCTGCGGGTGCGCGAACCTAATCTGGAGCGTCCGTTCAAGGTTCCCGGCTATCCCGTCACGCCGATTCTCTCCGTCCTCGCCTGCATGGCGGTGCTGTACGGCCTGCGCTGGCAGACATGGTTGGTGTTCGGCGCCTGCGTCGTCGCCGTGCTGGTCTTCTACCTACTCTGGGGTCGTCGCCACAGCGCGCTCAATGCCGGTGGCGCCGACGGCTACATACCCACCGCGGTTCCCGGTGACGACGATGTCATGTTCGTTGAAGAGCCTAAGGATCATCATTTCGTCACCAAGCACAAGGATGAGCCGTGAGCGTAGTCGTCGGGTATCTGGCCGGGAAGGCCGGGCGGTCGGCGCTGCACCTGGCCGTCGAGGCCGCTCACACGCTGAACACGTCGCTGGCCATCCTCACGGTCGTACCCAAGCCGTGGACTACCCCGTCGCCGGCTCGGATCGACGCCGAATATGCCACGTGGGCAGACCAATTGGGCGCGGACTCGCAGCGCGAGGCAAAGCGGTGCCTAGACCAGATCGCCAAGGGCCTGGATATCAGCTACCACAAGGTCGCCAGCCGCACCGCGGGTGAGGGACTGCTCGACGCGGGCGAACAACTCGGCGCCCAAGTACTGGTGACGGGCTCATCGTCCAGCGGCGCGCTCGGCCAGGTGGTGCTCGGCTCGACCACCGACTGGCTGCTGCACTCCTCGCCGATACCCGTCGCGATCAGTCCGCGCGGATACCGGGGTGCCAAGTCCGGCAAGCTGATCCGCGTCACCTGTGCATATTCGGGCACACCGGAATCCGTCCAGGTCGTCGAGCGGGTGAAGGCCCTCACCGACGAGCTCGACGTCAAGATGCGGGTGGTCACCTACGCGATCAGGGGCCGCACGATGTTTCCACCCGAAGTGGGCCTGCACGCCGAGGATTCACTGCTCGAGGCGTGGGCCCAGCAGTTGCGCGAGACCCTCGCAAAGCTGAAGTCGGACGGCGTCGTCGGCGAAGATGTTGACCTGGAAGTGATTTCGGGCAACGGCTGGGACGAGGCGCTCGATTCCACCGAATGGGAGGACGGCGAGCTGCTGGCACTGGGCACCACGTCGCGCCGGACCCTCAAGACGGTCTTCCTCGGCTCGCACGGAGCGAAGATCATCCGGCACAGCCCGGTGCCGGTTCTCGTCTTACCCAGCTAGAACTTCGCGGTGCCGCGGTCGACGGCGATCTGACTGCCCGAGATGGTCGCCGACCCGTCGCCGGCCAGCCAGGCAACCACGTCGGATACCTCTTCGGGCAGCATGAACTCCATCAGGCCCTTCTTGCCTTGATGATTGACCGGCTGGTAGGGCATCGGCGAGAAGCTGTGCACATAGGTCGGGTACTTGGTGAAGAGGTCGATCATCGCCTTCTTCTCCACCATCGGCGTCTCGATGGAGTAGGGGTGGATGGAGTTGACCCGAATCCCGTACTCCCCCACTTCGATTGCCAGCGCATTGGTCAGCGCCACCAGGCCGTGTTTGGACGCCGAGTAGTGGCCGTTGCCGGGGGTGGCCTTCAATCCAGCCGATGAGCTGACGATGATGATCGACCCACCGTTGCCTGCCTCGATCATCGCGGGCACCGCGGCGCGGATCGTCTTCCAGGTGCCGTTGAGGTTGATGTCGACGACCGTGTCCCACTGCTCTTCCGACATCTCGAACAACCGGCCCCAGCTGAGCACGCCGGCGTTGGCCACCAGGATGTCCAGCCGGCCGAACTGCTCGACGCCGTCGGCCACCACCTTCTGCAGCGCGTCCAGGTCGCGGATATCCACCTCGCGAGCCAGCACCTTGCGGCCGGTGGCTTCCACCGCGCGGACCGTGTCCGTGAGCTCGTCGGAGGTGGCCAGCGGGTAGGTGATGGTGTTGGAGACGGGTCGACAGATGTCGACGGCGATGATGTCGGCGCCGTCGTTGGCCAGCCGGATCGCATGGGCCCGGCCCTGACCGCGCGCGGCCCCGGTGATGAATGCCACTCGCCCTTCCAGGGGCCCGCCAGATGCCGTCACCACTGCTCCTTTCGTGAGGCTGCGGACCAGGCTAACAGCCGAACTGGAACGTGTTCTAGATCGGGTCTCGGATGATCGGGCAGGTCATGCAATGCCCTCCGCCACGGCCGCGACCCAGTTCCGCCCCGACGATGGTGATGACCTCCACCCCGGCCTTCCGCAGCAGGGAGTTGGTGTGGGTGTTGCGGTCGTAGGCGAACACCACTCCGGGCTCCACGGCGACGAGGTTGTTGCCGCTGTCCCATTGCTGGCGCTCGTAGTCGTACTTGGTGCCGCCGGTCTCCACCACCCGCAGCTGCGGCAGCTCCAACGCCGCCGCGACGACTTCCACGAACGGCTTCGTCTCCTCGATGACATCGACTCCGACGTCGGAGTCGGCGGGCACCAACGTGAACGAGGCAATGCTGTCGACGATCTCGGGGTAGATGGTGACGACGTCGCGGTCGGCGAAGGTGAATACCGTGTCGAGGTGCATGGCCGCGCGAAGCTTGGGCATGCCTGCAACGATCACTTTCTCGGCCGCCTCCTGTGCGAACAGCTCGGCCGCGACCTGGGTGATCGCCTGGCGTGAGGTCCGCTCGCTCATGCCGATGAGCACCACGCCGTTGCCGGGAATCAAGACGTCGCCACCCTCCAATGTGGCGAGTCCCCAGACCTTCTCGGGATCACCCCACCACACCGTCGAGCCCACGTAGTCGGGATGAAACTCGTAAATGGCCTTCATCAGCAGCGTTTCGTCGTGCCGCGCGGGCCAGAACAGCGGGTTGAGCGTGAGGCCGCCGTAGATCCAGCACGTGGTGTCACGGGTATAGAGCGTGTTGGGCAGCGGTGGCATCAGGTATTCGGTCACCCCGGTGTCCTCCCGCGCCAGTGCCCGGTAGCCCGACTGGATCTCGGCAGGCAGGTCCCGCGTCGCCATTCCCCCGATCAGCAGCTCGGCGAGGCGACGCGGCTGCAGCGAGTCCAGAAATCCCCGAGTGTCGTCGACCAGCCCCAGCCCGACTTCGTTCGCGACGATCTTGCGGTCCAGCAGCCACGCCTTGGCGTCAGGCTTCTCCATGGTCTCGGTCAGCAGGTTGTGCAGCTCGACAACCTCGACATCTCGGTCACGCATCTTGTCGATGAAGTCGAAATGGTCGCGGCGGGCGTTCTGCACCCACAGCACGTCGTCGAACAGCAGGTCGTCGCAGTTGGTCGGTGTCAGCCGTTCGTGCGCCAGTCCCGGCGAGCACACCAACACCTTGCGCAGCTTGCCGACTTCGGAGTGAACGCCAAAGCTCGCAGAGGGATTGGTCACGACGGCTCCTAAATCTCGATGTCAGAGATCCGACAGGATCTGCGCCCGCTTGGCGGTGTACTCCTCTTCGGAGACGGCACCGGTCGCGCGCAAAGTCTCCAATTCCTGCAGTCGCTGCGAGGTGGACGGCTCCGGTGCGGCCGGGTACTGGGGAGGAGGCGGTGCGGCGAACTGCGCTGGAGGCGGTCCGACTGCAGACGGCGGCGCAGCGGCCCCCGCAGGCGCTTGTTGCGCTCCCGCCCGCCGCACGACAGCCTGCACCTGTTGGCGCGCAGCGGGATTGGACCTCAGATCGATCATGTTGTTCATGCCGATGCCGTTGGCCTTGAGGATCTGCAGGATCTCCATCAGCGGGCCGGTCTGTCCACTGAGGTCGTAGGTCCGGTTGTCCTCCGCGACGGTGAACGTGGCGGGCACCAGTCCGTTGATCAAAGCGCTACGCTCCCAATCGATTTGATACTGCTGGGTGGTCGGATCCACCAGCACCACCAATTTGCGGTTGGTGAGGTTGCCCAGCCGCGTGACGCTGGCGATGACGCGGTCATGGGCGTCGAACGGCGCGATACCCGGTCCCTCGATGTGCAGCTGAAGCTTCACCACCGGCTGTTCGTTGATCCGAGTGCCGGTTTCGCCCATCCCGGTGATCTGAGCCAGTGCCAGCACACCGCTCTGCTCCAGGGCCTGCGTCTTGGCCGCCGACTTCGCGCTGAAATTGGCGATCGCCAAAGCGATCAGCACATCAGCGGCGGTGATGAGCAGGCCGACGTAGAACATCCACTTCAAGATGGGTTCCTGGCCGGTGGCGAAATAGACGGCCACGAAGATGGGGCCGACCAGACCGCCGCACAACAGAACCCAGAGCTGCGCCTTTATATAACGCCACAACATCTGCCACGCTCCTCGCTTCGCCAAGCGGTTCGCGTGTCAGATTAGCCCGAATACGGGCTAGTTGATGCTGAGTTGGGTGGCGCTCACGGGTGCCTCAGGGGTCGTCGCCGAGGTCGCCCCGAGCAGCTGGTGGACCATCCACGTCCACATCTGCCCGTCACTGGTCCCGGCGGTGTAGCTCGTGTGGATCGCGGTAGCGATCGGCGAGACCTCGTCGGCATCCGGGTCGTAGTCACAGACAGCGTCGCCCGCATCGCACACGCTGATCGTCCGCACGCCGACGTTGGCGGGCAGCTTCGCGGGGGCATGCGCCAGAATCGGCCAGTCCTGCGCGGCGCCGCCGGTCTTCTCCGGGTCCGTCGACGCGGTACCGATGTTGACCGTGTTGTCGTCCGGGATCCGGTCGCCGTCGGCGATCAGGAGCGCAGCGGACAGATTGGGATTGGCACCGATCGCCTGCAGGTTCCGGTGCACCACCATCGCGCCCTGCGAATAACCGGCCAGCACGACCTTGGTATTGGGGCATTGCTCGGTGAACGAGGCGTACTGTGCGCCCAAAGCGTTCGTGCCCGCGTCCACGCTGCCCATATAGCTAAGCCAGTCCCCTACGCCGGCATCGGCAGGCACATCCTTGGCGGGGTAGTCGACCGCCTCGGCGGTGATGGTGCGGCCCTCCTGCGCGAGCTGCGCCTCCAGTTCCTTGTACGACTGGTAGACCACCCTGCCCATGCCGTCATAGGCGGCAATGTCGTAGTCGGTGCGCTCACCGGAGCCCGCGGCACCCATCCAATGGACATCGGGGCAATCCGGCGTCGCGTTTGCGACACCGACTCCGAGTCCGACCAACGTGGATCCGGCCACAGCGACCGCACCCACCATCACACTTGTCCGACGAAACATAAAGCCCCCAACCCGACCAGCGAAAACAACTAGATGCGGTATTCATCGTCACACGAGTCCCATGCGTTACACACGCCCGAAAAGATCACAGATCCGCAGCAGTTGGGTTTGCGCGTCGTATCGTCGGCGGGTGACCTCGGCGGCGGGCACGGTGCGATCCCGGTGGATTCTCGCGGCGGTTTCGACGGCGCTGTTCTGCGTGCAGATCGACTACTTCGCGATGAATCTGGCGCTTCCCCGGATGGCGTCGGACCTGGGCAGCAACGCCACGGATCTGCAGTGGGTGATCAGCGTCTACATGCTGGCCCTTGGCGCATTCATGGTTCCGGCCGGCCGGATCGGCGACATCTTCGGCCGCCGACGCGCACTGCTGGCGGGCATCGCGCTGTTCGGTCTGGCGTCGGCGTTGTGCGCCGTGGCGCCGACCGCCACGCTTGTGATCGCCTTCCGCGCGCTGCAGGGAATCGGTGCGGCCCTGATCTTCCCGGTGTCGGTGAGCGTGCTGACAAATGCCTTCCCCGCGGTGCGGGCCAGCCATGCGATCGGGTTGGCCTACGGCATAGCGGGATTGGGTAACGCGGCGGGTCCGTTGGTGGGCGGCCTGCTGACCCAGACGTTGGGCTGGCGGTCGATCTTCTGGTTGTTGGTACCGTTCTCGTTGGTGGCATTGGTGATTGGCGCGTTCACCGTCGCCGAGAGTTCGGATGACACCGTCCCGCGGCGAATCGATCTCGCCGGCCTGGCATTGATCACCGTCGGAATCGGCTTGTTCACGTTGACCTTTGACCGCGCACCGACGTGGGGTTGGCTGGCGCCGGGGACGATCATCGCCTTCATCGCATCCGTCGTCGTGCTGGCCGGATTCGTCCTTGCCGAGAAGAGGGTGCGATGGCCGCTGGTCGACCTCTCGCTGTTCCGCAACGGCCGGTTCACCGTCCTGGTGATCGCGGGCACCGTCGCCAACATCGCATACGCCGTGACGATCTACCTCTCGACGCTGAACCTGCAGCAGGCACGCGGCCTTGATCCATTGATGGCGGGGCTGGCATTCCTTGGCCCCTCTGTCGGTGCGGCACTGGGCGGCCCGTTGTCGGGACGACTGGCCGCAAAATATGCGCCGGTGTTGGTGATGGGCGTCGCGTGCGTGGCGGCGGCCGTATCGCTGGCGGCGCTGGCGGTGTCGCGCGGCTGGGTGGACTATCTAATCGCGCTCACCGCATGCGGATTCACCATGGGCCTGGCATATGCGTTCACGACCGTCGCGACGCAGGCCGTCGTGCGACCCGAGCGCGCTGGCGAGGCGGCCGGGGTGGCGCTGACGTCATTGGTGACGCTGGCAGGCGTCGGTGTCGCGGTCTCCGGCACCATGCTCGAGGTGCTGCGACACGCCGGAATGTCAACGGGCGCAGCGATCGACGCCATCCTGCTGGCCATTGCGGCGGCGCTGCTGCCTGCCGCCGTCGCGGTTTTGGCCTTCCGGAGACCTTGACCGAAACAGGAAACGGAAGGCTGGACCGCCGTCTGAGGTCGGCGGTCCAGCCAGGTCCCTAAATCACCCAGCGTCAGCCGACGCTGTTGGAGCTGCCGTTCCCGTTGCCGGTGTTGGTGTTCGTGTTGGAGGTGTTGTTGGACGAGTTGCCCGAAGCCGTTCCACTGACACGGTTCGTGGCGCTGCCGCCGGTCGCGGTACCGCTCGTAGCGCTGCCGGTGACGGTGGCGTTTCCGCCCGTGGTTTTGCCACCGGTGGTGTTGCCGCTGGTGGCCGTGCCACCGTTTGCGGCGCCACCGGTCGCATTGCCGGCCACCTGCGAGTTCGTCACCTGGCCGCCGGTGCCACCCGTCGCGCCCTGCCCTATCGTGTTGGGGTCGACGGTGGCATTGCCTGCAGTCTGGGTTTCGGTGATGGATCCGCCGGTTCCGGTGCCTCCGGTTCCCGGCCCGCCGGTTCCGTCGCCGCCGGTCCCGTCGCCGCCGGCCTGAGCGGTCAGCGCGCCACCGCCGGTGGTGTTCCCGGTATTCCCACCGAAGCCGGTCGTGTTGCCTATCGAATTATCGGGATTGCCGGCAGCGGTGATGTTGGCCTGCGCTACCGCCTGCGCCGCCGTACCGCCGAGCGCGGAGCCGAGCGCCGCGCCACCGGTATTCGCGCCGGCGGTATTCGAGCCGCCGACGCCTGCGTTGCCGATACCCGCGCCGCCGAGACCTTCGCCGCCGAAACCGTTACCTGCGGTATCCGCGGTGTCGGCGACACTGCCGCCTACTGCGGCGCCGGTGGTTCCCACGCCGACGTTGGTGCCGCCGGTCGCCGCGCCAGCGGTATTGACGGCGCCATTCGTGCCGCCGGCTGCCGTGCCGCCCACCGCTTCTCCGCCGACTGCCGGGTTGACGCTAGACGTCGTGCCGACTGCCGCGCCAGCGACCGGCGCACCGACGTTGGTGGCTGCGCTGGTGCCCGCGCCGCCAGTGGCTGCGGCGGCGTTGGCCGCCGTGCCGCCGATGACGGGGCTCAGCAGGTTCACCTGGTTGTTCATGATGTTGCTGTTACCGGCACCAGTCTGGATGGAATTGCCGTTGCCGTTGTTCCCGATGGTGGTGTTGTTGCCGCTGCCCAGCCACCATCCGTTGTTGCTGGTGTTGTTCGCGGACGACCCCACACCGTTGTCGCTGTTGTTCCCGTTGCCGGTGTTGGTGTTCGAGTTGGCGACATTGGTGGCCAAGTTACCCCCGGCGATGGCGACGACCTCGTTAGTGGCATCGCCACCCGTGCCGGTGCCACTGGTGGCGCTTCCGGTAGCGACGGCCGTCCCTCCAGTGGTGTCGCCGCCGACTGTGGTGCCACTGGTGGCACCGCCGCCGATCCCTGCGCCGCCGGTCGCGTTGCCGGCCTGCTGACCGTTCGCAACCGCGCCGCCGGTTCCTCCGGTGGCCGACTGCGATAGCGCATTCCCGCCGACGACGGCGTTTCCGGCGTTCTGCACTTGCGTGATGTTCCCGCCGGCCGCAGCGCCGCCGATGCCTGCGCCGCCTCCCCCAGCTCCGCCTTGTCCTGCGCCGCTGCTCTGAATGGTGGCCGCATCGCCGCCTTGCGTGGCACCGACCATGCCGCCCCCGGCCGCAGCATCGCCGATGGAGTTGTCGGGTGTGCCGGTAGTGGTCGGGTTGGCCTGAACGATCACCTGGCCCGCAGTGCCGCCGGTAGTCGTACCAGCCGCCGCTCCACCGATGTTTGCGGCGCCGGTGTTGAGACCACCGGCACCCGGGCCGCCGGTACCGGCGCCACCCGTACCGGTGCCACCGAGGCTACTGCCAGCAATGTCTGGGCCGTCGACGACGTTGCCGCCTGCCGCTACACCGGACGTCGCGGTACCGGTGTTGATGCCGCCAGTGGCCGGGCCACCGGTGTTGGCCGCGACATTCTGGCCCCCGGCCGCGATCCCACCGGCCCCGGTTCCGGCGACTGCCGGATTGGCGCTTGTCGTCGTGCCGACTGCCGCGCCGCCGATCGGCGTACCCGTGTTGGTAGCAACGCTGCTTCCCGCGCCACCGGTCGCGGCGCCGGTGTTCACGGCCGTGCCGCCGATCACGGGGCTCAGCAGGTTCACCTGGTTGTTCATGATGTTGCCGTTACCGGCACCCGTCTGGATGGAATTGCCGTTGCCGTTGTTCCCGACGGGGGTGTTGTTGCCGCTGAGTAACCACCAACCGTTGTTGCTGCTGTTGTCTGCCAACGCCATCGGCGCGAGCGAAAGCGCGCCAAACCCGGCAGCTGCGGCGGACACGGCGCAAATGGCGCAGGTGCGATTCAGCTTCGCCGGGGTGCGGGCTGCGCGCGTCTTGCGGTGATTACCCATTTTCGTGAACTCCTTTGACTTACTGATTTCTGTGTGGCTCAGAGGTTTTGGCTTTGTTTTGGTCGATCAATGTCGGTTGGATGTCCCGGCCCGTTGCAGTGCGACAGTCAGGAACACTGCGGTCCACAGTCACCTCATCCGCACCTCCCCAGGTGCCTCCACGTGCACCATCAGTTCGACCCCGCTGTGCTGTGTCCGCAGGCTTCTTCGGCTGGGTGATGCGATTGATCGTTTGGCCGACCGCGTCGGTGACCTTCTTGACGGCAGCCTTCAGCGAAGGAGGAGTGCCGGTAGTCCCCGTGGCGGTGCTGGTGCCCTGCTGTTGGCCTTCCAGGGCGAGCAGCTCGGCTTCGGTGAGACCGGGCTGTCCGTTGGCGGCGGGGGCGGGGGTGCTCACCTGTTGATTGGTAAGAGTCGCGTCCGAGTTGCCGGTCGACGGCGGCAGGACGCTACCAAGACCCACACGCCACTGGTTGTTGTAGATATTGCCCGCGCCGTATGAGGTCTGAGATGTGTTGCCATTCCCAGTTTGACCGACGGCGAGGATGTCTCCCAGGCCGCCGCCGGTCGACCCCACCGAGCTGTCACCGTTGTTGCCGTTGCCGGTCGCTTGGTTGGCGTCGGACACGTTGGTGCTCTGGTTGGTACCGAAAACGGTGAACTGCGGGTTGAAGATGTTGGCAGTGCCGCCGGCGACCTGAGTGGTGTTGCCGTTTCCGGTCATCCCGAACATGCTTGTCCCGAACATGCCGCCACCCGCGACGTTCGTAGTGCTGCCGTTGCCGTTGTAGGCGGCCACATTCGCAATCGCCGTGTTGTTGCTCACGTTGCTGCCGAAGAGACTGAACTGCGGGTTGAAGATGTTGCCGGACAGGAACGCGATCTGAGTCGTGTTGCCGTTTCCGACCGCACCGCCAACTATGCCCGTCCCGCCCGACGTCACCGTGGTGTCGCTGCCATTGCCGTTGTTCATCGCAACATTGCTGATTGTCGTGTTCTGGCTGAGGTTGTTGCCCGTGAGGCTCAACTGCGGGTTGATGATGTTGTAGGACAGGATGTCGATCTGGGTGACGTTGCCATTGCCCGTCGCCCCACCGAGCGCGATCGGTCCCATCAATCCGGCGCCGGTAGAACCTGCCTTGCTGTTGTTACCGAGGCCAAACATCAGGGCCCCGATAGTCGAATTGCTACTGGTGTTACCGCCGAGCCCGAACTGCGGGTCGAAGACGTTGCCTTCGAGGATGTTGATCTGGGTCGCGTTGCCATTGCCTGCGGGAAGCAGAATCGAGAGGGCTTCAGCGTCCGGGGCGTTCAGCTCGGCGACCAGGGCGATGCAGGCCGCAGCCCCACCCACCCCGATGGTGCGGACAAGTATCGGTTGCTTCTTGCGCGACGCCCGGTGGCGCGCCCTTGTTGTGGGCACACCTCGACCGGCGCCGCTCATATCCGGAGTCATCGCTGACCCACCCCTCAGACAAAAGCTGTATGGAACCTACGTTGCGCTACGCGACCCTAGATCTTTGCTACAGACTGTGTCAAGCATCACACCGTTCTCGACTTGACATACTCTGGCGTATGTTAGCGAAGACCTTCAAGCTTGCTTCGCTAATATTGATCATGAGCTGGGACGATGGTCGATCAACCACCTACCAGCAATTTCACAGCTTCGGACTGCGTGCTTGCTGGCACATTCGTTAGCTGCGTTAATAGCACGGGCGTCAGTCGGCAATTCCGAGAGAAGGCGGACTTCGCTCGTTTTTCGATAATATTGCCGGAAGGGTAATTAGCTCAGTGTTGGTCTGGTACTGTGCTGACCTTCGTTTTCCGGACAGCGCTGAAGAAGCGGGCGCCATTCTGCGCCAGGGCGAGCGCCAGTGTCCGGAGTAATGTCGCCGACGTGGCCACCATGAGGATCGCCCGTATCCCCGCGGCGAATGCGAAGTTCGAATTGACCGATGTCGAAATCCCCGAACCCGGCCGAGGGCAGGTCCGCGTAAAGGTTCATGCCTGCGGCGTCTGCCACTCCGACTCCATCACCGTGCATGGCGCACTTGGCAACTCGTTCCCACGCGCACCCGGCCACGAAGTCGCGGGCGTCGTCGACGCCGTCGGCGAGGGCGTCACCGCGTGGACCGCCGGTGACCGCGTCGGTGTCGGCTGGTTTGGTGGGTGCGACTTCACGTGCGAGTCCTGCCGCCGTGGTGATTTCATCTCCTGCGAGAACGGCCAGGTCCCTGGTATCGCTTACGACGGCGGATACGCCGAGTACATGGTCGCTCCTGCCGAGACCCTCGCGCGCATACCCAACGACCTATCCGACGTGGACGCCGCGCCGCTGCTGTGTGCGGGCATCACGACCTTCAATGCACTGCGCGAGTCCGTCGCTCGGCCGAGCGACCTGGTTGCCATCCTCGGGGTCGGTGGACTGGGCCACCTCGGCATCCAGTTCGCGGCCAAGATGGGCTTCGAGGTGGCCGCGATCGCCCGGGGCAAGGACAAGGAGCCGCTGGCGAAAGAGCTTGGCGCGCACCACTACATCGATTCGAAGGCCTCCGACGTCGCCGCGGAACTCAACAAACTCGGCGGCGCACAGGTGGTGCTCGCGACCGTCACCGTCTCCGACGCCATGACCGCCACGCTGGGTGGCCTCAAGGCCCGAGGGCAGCTGGTGGTTCTAGGCGCAGCCGACGAACCGATGCAGGTGCCCGGCGTCGCGCTGATCTTCAAGTCCGCATCCATCCAAGGTCATGCGTCGGGAACGTCGCAGGATTCCGAAGACACGCTGCGCTTCTCGGCGCTGACCGGCGTGCGGCCGATGATCGAGACGATGCCGCTGGCCGAGGCACAGGCGGCCTACGACAAGATGATGAGCGGCGCCGCCCGCTTCCGCATGGTGCTCACGATGGATTAGGGCAGCGCAATGCCCACCGAGATCGACGAAATGGCGTGATCTACTCGCACTTTCGCGCCCAAACGTGAGTTTCGGCGTAAATAGCCGAAAAGCGAAGTGGCGCCCACCCTTTCGGGTGAGCGCCACTTCGGCGTTGGTGTCAGATCACTTGACGATCTTCGTGACCCGGCCGGCGCCGACGGTACGGCCACCCTCGCGGATCGCGAAGCGCAGGCCCTCGTCCATGGCGACGGGCTGGATCAGCTTCACCGAGATGTCGGTGTTGTCACCGGGCATCACCATCTCGGTGCCCTCCGGCAGCGTCACCACACCGGTCACGTCGGTGGTGCGGAAGTAGAACTGCGGACGGTAGTTGTTGAAGAACGGCGTGTGCCGGCCGCCCTCGTCCTTGGACAGGATGTAGACGCTGCCCTCGAACTCGGTGTGCGGCGTGGTGGTGCCGGGCTTCACGACAACCTGGCCGCGCTCGACGTCCTCGCGCTTCACGCCACGGACCAGCAGGCCGACGTTGTCGCCCGCCTGGCCCTGGTCGAGCAGCTTGCGGAACATCTCGACACCGGTGACGGTCGTCTTGGTGGTGTCCGGGCGGATGCCGACGATCTCGACTTCCTCGTTCACGTTGATCACGCCACGCTCGACGCGACCGGTGACCACGGTGCCGCGGCCGGTGATCGTGAAGACATCCTCGACGGGCATCAGGAACGGCTTGTCGGTCTCACGGACCGGGTCCGGGATCGACTCGTCGACCGCGTCCATCAGCTCTTCGATGCTCTTGACCCACTTCTCGTCACCCTCGAGCGCCTTGAGCGCCGATACCTTGATGACCGGGGCGTCCTCGTCGAACTCCTGGGCGGCCAGCAGCTCGCGGACCTCCATCTCGACGAGCTCGATGAGCTCCTCGTCGTCGACCATGTCGGCCTTGTTCAGCGCCACCAGGATGTAGGGCACGCCGACCTGACGAGCGAGCAGCACGTGCTCGCGGGTCTGCGGCATCGGGCCGTCGGTCGCCGCGACCACCAGGATCGCGCCGTCCATCTGGGCCGCGCCGGTGATCATGTTCTTGATGTAGTCGGCGTGGCCGGGAGCGTCGACGTGTGCGTAGTGACGCTTCTCGGTCTGGTACTCCACGTGGGAGATGTTGATCGTGATACCGCGCGCCTTCTCCTCGGGCGCGTTGTCGATCTGGTCGAAGGCCGACGCCTCGTTCAAGTCGGGGAACTTGTCGTGCAGAACCTTCGTGATAGCCGCAGTCAGCGTGGTCTTGCCGTGGTCAACGTGACCAATGGTCCCGATGTTGACGTGCGGCTTCGTCCGCTCGAACTTCGCCTTCGCCACTTCTATGTCCTCCTGGACTGTGTTGGTGCTTGTTGTAAAGCAGTGTTGATCTTTGCAGTTGTTGTACTTCGCGGCCGGATCAGGCAACAGGTCAGATTTACTGACCCGTCGCCTTCGCGATGATCTCCTTCGCCACCTGCGCCGGAACTTCGGCGTAGCTGTCGAACACCATGGAGTAGTTCGCCCGGCCCTGGGTCTTCGACCGGAGGTCGCCGACGTAGCCGAACATCTCCGACAGCGGCACGTGCGCCTTGACGACGCGTGCACCGCTCCGCTCCTCCATGGCCTGGATCTGACCACGGCGGGAGTTCAGGTCGCCGATCACATCGCCCATGTAGTCCTCGGGCGTGGTGACCTCGACGGCCATGATCGGCTCCAGGATGGCCGGTTGCGCTTGCTGCGCAGCCTTTTTCAGCACCTGGGAGCCGGCGATCTTGAACGCCATCTCCGAAGAGTCGACGTCATGGTAGGCACCGTCGAGCAGGGTGACCTTCAGGTTCACCAGCGGATAGCCGGCCAGCACGCCGTACTGCATGGCGTCCTGGGCGCCGGCGTCCACCGACGGGATGTACTCGCGCGGGATGCGGCCACCGGTGACCTTGTTCTCGAACTCGTAGGTCGCTCCATCCTCACCGGTGAACGGCTCGATGGAGATGAGAACCTTCGCGAACTGGCCCGAGCCACCCGTCTGCTTCTTGTGGGTGAACTCGACCTTGTCGACCGCGCGCTTGATGGTCTCCTTGTAGGCGACCTGCGGCTTGCCGACGTTGGCCTCGACCTTGAACTCGCGCTTCATCCGGTCCACCAGGATGTCCAGGTGAAGCTCGCCCATGCCGCCGATGACGGTCTGACCCGTCTCGACGTCCTGGTGCACCTTGAAGGTCGGATCCTCCTCGGCCAGCTTCTGGATCGACAGCGACAGCTTCTCCTGGTCGCTCTTGGTCTTCGGCTCGATGGCCACCTCGATCACCGGATCGGGGAACGTCATCGACTCCAACACGACCTGTTGGTTCGGGTCGCTCAGGGTGTCGCCGGTGGTGGTGTCCTTCAGCCCGATCACCGCGTAGATGTGACCGGCAGACGCGTACTCGACCGGGTTCTCCTTGTTGGAGTGCATCTGGAACAGCTTGCCCAGCCGCTCCTTCTTGCCCTTGGTGGCGTTGATGACCTGCGAACCGGAGTCGACCTTGCCCGAGTAGACGCGGACATAGGTCAGCTTGCCGAAGAACGGGTGCGTGGCGACCTTGAACGCGAGCGCCGAGAACGGCTCGTCCGTCGACGGCTCGCGGATGATCACCTCGTCCTCCTTGCCCGGTGCATGACCGGTGGCAGGCGGCACGTCCAGCGGCGACGGCAGGTAGTCGATGACCGCGTCGAGCATGGGCTGCACGCCCTTGTTCTTGAACGCGCTGCCGCACAGCACCGGGTACGCCTCGGAGGTGATCGTCAGCTTGCGTAGCGCGCCCTTGATCTCCTCGACCGTGAGCTCCTCGCCGCCGAGGTACTTCTCCAGCAGCGCCTCGTCGGTCTCGGCGACCGCCTCGAGCAGCTTGGTGCGGTACTCGTCGGCCTTCTCCTGCAGGTCGGCAGGGATCTCGACGGTGTCGTAGGTCTCGCCGAGCTTGGTCTCGCCCCGCCACACCTTCGCGTTCATCTCGACCAGGTCGACGATGCCCTCGAACTCGCTCTCCGAGCCGATCGGCAGCTGGACCGGGATGACGTTCGCGCCGAGGCGCTCCTCCATGGTCCGCACGGAGAAGTAGAAGTCCGCGCCGACCTTGTCCATCTTGTTGACGAAGCAGATGCGCGGCACGTCGTATTTGTCGGCCTGCCGCCAGACCTGCTCGGACTGCGGCTCCACACCCTCTTTGCCGTCGAACACGGCAACGGCACCGTCGAGCACCCGAAGGCTGCGCTCCACCTCGACGGTGAAGTCGACGTGCCCGGGGGTGTCGATCAGGTTGATCTGATGGTCTTTCCAGAACGTGGTGGTCGCAGCGGAGGTGATGGTGATGCCTCGCTCCTGCTCCTGTTCCATCCAGTCCATCGTGGCGGCGCCGTCGTGCACCTCACCGATCTTGTAGCTGATGCCGGTGTAGTAGAGGATGCGCTCGGTCGTCGTGGTCTTACCGGCATCGATGTGCGCCATGATGCCGATATTGCGGACCTTGTTCAGGTCGGTAAGCACGTCCTTCTGTGCCACGGAAGTCTCACTCTTTCGGTTGCTTGGTTGCTGTTGTTGTCACGCCCGGCGGCCGCATCGCACGCCGGCCGTTCTCACCAGCGGTAGTGCGCGAAGGCCCGGTTCGCCTCGGCCATCTTGTGGGTGTCCTCGCGTCGCTTGACGGCGGCACCCAGGCCATTGCTGGCGTCGAGGATCTCGTTCGACAGACGTTCGATCATTGTCTTCTCGCGACGCTGCTTGGAGAAGCTGACGAGCCAACGCAGCGCCAGCGTCACCGAGCGATCCGGACGAACCTCGACCGGAACCTGGTAGGTGGCGCCACCGACGCGGCGGCTTCGCACCTCGAGCGAGGGCTTGACGTTGTCGAGAGCGCGCTTGAGGGTGACCACCGGATCGGTGCCGGTCTTGTCGCGGGCCTGTTCTAGCGCACCATAAACAATGCGTTCGGCCAGCGATTTCTTCCCGTCCAGCAGAACTTTGTTGACCAGCTGGGTGACCAACTGCGATCCGTAGACCGGGTCGTTGACCAGCGGACGCTTGGGCGCGGGTCCCTTGCGCGGCATCAGCTCTTCTCCTTCTTGGCGCCGTAGCGGCTGCGCGCTTGCTTGCGGTTCTTGACGCCCTGGGTGTCCAGCGAGCCGCGAATGATCTTGTAGCGCACACCGGGCAGGTCCTTCACACGACCGCCGCGGACCAGCACCATCGAGTGCTCCTGGAGGTTGTGGCCCTCACCAGGGATGTAGGCGGTGACCTCAACCTGGCTGGTCAGCTTGACGCGCGCCACCTTGCGAAGCGCCGAGTTCGGCTTCTTCGGGGTGGTGGTGTACACGCGGGTGCACACACCGCGCCGCTGCGGGCTGCCCTTGAGGGCCGCGGTCTTCACCTTGGCGATCTTGTCGCGGCGACCCTTGCGGACCAGCTGCTGGATGGTTGGCATCTACCGGCTTTCTTTCTTCGTCGTCTCTTCGTGTTGTACTAAGTCTCTGTACTGCAGTTATGCCCCGCTCGCTTACCCCGCGACCGGGAGTGTCGCACGCGTTCGCACCGGGGATTTTCGCAATCCATTTTCCGATGCTCACGACACGCGAATTGGCCCGGCGTGCGGCAACCGCCTATCTGCCAGGCACGGCGATCCACGATACCAGGGTTGAGTACGTCGCTCCAAACCCGCGACGGACGCCCTTACCGCAGGTCAGGCCCTACGGACACTCAGCGCCTCTGCATGCCGGCCGCCAGCCGCATGACCATGTCGGAGAACACCGTGTCCGTGTCGGCGATGCCGCCCATCACCCCGGTCATCTCCAGCAGGACGAATCCGTGCATCGCCGACCAGAACTCCAACGCGGCGTGGAAGGCGTCTTCACCGTCCAGCCCATACGACGCCAGAACCGAGATCACCGGCCCGGCGGCGGCCCTTGTGGCCTCGGTGAACTCGGGATCGTCGCCGTCCAGCGGCATCCGGGTGAATGCGGAATAGCGGCCGGGATGGTGGTGGGCGTAGCTGCGGTATGCGCTGGCCATGGCCATCACCGCATCGTCTCGGGTGCGTCCCTGGCCGACCGTGTTCAGCATCGCGATGATGTCGCCGACCACCCGCATCCGCACCGTCCGGCGCAGGTCTTCCAGGCTGTCGACGTGGTTGTACAGCGACGGGCCCTTGGTGCCGAGCTGGGTGGCCAGCGCATTGATCGTCAGGGCGTCCCATCCGTCCCGGTCCAGGAAAGTCAGTGCGGAGTTGACGATGGCGTCCCGGCTCAGCTTGGCGGGCCGTCGACCGGACGAATGCGCATCTGTCCCGTGCTTGATGTCGCCGGCCGGGCGGCTCCGGGCTGCCATATGCGAAAACTAACACCTCTAGTTAACTTCGAGTCAGTTGACACGGTCCTGGCTGAGCCGGGCGAGCTTGTCGGTGATGCTGCACAGATCGGGCAGGCTGGACGGGTTCATCGTCTGGATCGACCAGGTGATGACGTCGGCGCCCTTCGACACGTAGATGCTGCACGCGTTCGCGTCGGACGCCTTGAAGCCCTTGTTGCCGTCGACGGACAGTTCGGTCAGCTTGCGGCCCGCTTGCAGCTCCAACGTGCGCTCGATGTCCATATCGCTGCCGCGGTACCACCAGGTCGAGATTCCCATGCCCGCGCCGAACGAGCCGAGCATCGTGTTCTCCTGCCAGAAGCAGCCGGCGTCGCTGTCAACGACCTTGGTGAACATCGCCGTTCCCACCGCTGCGGTGATATCCGCGTCGGTGACGTTGTTGCATTGCCCGCTCTGGAAGCCGCCGCCCGCGGAAGGCACGACCGGCGCCTCCGTCGACGCCGATCGCTCCGGCGCACCGCACCCGGCGGCCAGCACGGCAACACCGGCGAGTGCGGCGCAGTACCTGGAGACCGACATGGCGCGAAACATGATCACAGATCCGACGACAATGTGGCCGTCAACAACTTCTCGGCATCGGTGCAGGGGTCGACGTCGGATTTACCGCGGAACTGCACCCACCAGCTCAGCGCACCAGAGCCGGCCGCCGCGGTGGCCGCACAGGCCGCGCCTGCCGTGTCGCGACGGGCCAGGAAGGCCTGGTGCCGCTCGACGACCTTGTCGGTGATCTGCGCGCCCCGCTGCTCCGCGAGGCTGCGCTCCCGATCGAGATTGCCCGTTTCGAACCAGGAGAAGACGACGTCGATGGTCGTCGCCCTGTCCTTCTCCAATACGTACTGACACACCGCACCGCTGTAGGGCCGCACCACGTTGTCGGCACCGAGCATTTCCTGGACCGAGCTGTCCTGCAGCAGCCCGCACCGGTCGGCGACGTAGCCGTAGCTGCGCTCGGGATCGGGCACGGAGGGCCGGGCCCTCTGTGCGGTACCGCCGACGGTCTGCGCACATCCTGCGGCGGTCACCATCGCTGTGACCGCCGCGATAGCAACCGCTTTGACACGCCAACGCATCGTTGGACACGCTACCCAGCACAGTGCGGCGCCGCGACTCGTTCGCGCACGCCGATACGCGGAGGGAACTGGTAACCCCTGCCATCGGCCGGGTCCACGACGTACGCTCTAGACCCATGACCGCTGGGGGTTGGAACGCACTGCGCCGGTCGTTCGCGGCGTGCCTGGTCGCTGCGTCTGCGACAGTCGCCGTGGGTGTGCCGGCTGCACAGGCCAAGAACGGCGATACCCACATCACCGGGGCCGGCGTGACACAGACGATCGACTGCAACGACTCGACGCTGCTCGTGAACGGCAGCGGAAACACCATCACTGCGCTCGGCACGTGCTGGGCCGTGACGGTGCAGGGCTCGTCGAACACGATCGTCGCCGACAACGTCATCAACGACATCACGGTCTACGGCTCCGACCAGCGGGTCTTCTACAAGAACGGTGAGCCCGTCGTCTGGGACCGCGGCCGGGAACTGGGGATGATGAACCAGATCGACCGCGTTCCGGCCTGATCGCCCAGTTGCGCCACACACAACGAGAAGCGAGGACCCCATGCGCGCGCACATGCCCCTGTTGATCGGTGTGACCTCGGCCGTCGCGATCGGGCTGGCCGGCTGCGGATCCGACAGCAACGACACCAACAGTCCGACCGCGACGGTGGGGACGTCGGGCGCCCAGGTCGAAATCGGCAATACCATCAACTACACATCGATGGGTTCGACGGCCGAAATCGACTGCGCGGACGGCAAATCGATCAACGTCGGGGGCAACAACAACAAGCTGACCGTCAAGGGCACCTGCGCCAACGCGAACATCGGTGGCGCGGACAACACGGTCACGATGGAGCGGATCGACAACGGACTCAGCGTCGTCGGCTTCAACAACACGGTCACTTACAAGCAGGGTGATCCGAAGGTCAACGACACCGGCTCCGGCAACAAGATCAGCAAGGGCTGACGCCTTCGATTTCATGTGTCCATAGTCGTGGACACCAAATGCATATTTGATGTACATTGCGATGGACATGAAATCGCGCAAGTACGACATGGGCACGCGTGAGCAAGCCAAAACGGCTACCCGCGACGCGATCATCAAGTCTGCGGTCGACAACTTCATGGCCGAACGGTCGTTCGCGATCACGCTGCCCGCGGTCGCCGAGCGCGCGGATGTGACGGTGAAGACGGTGCTCCGGCATTTCGGCAGCCGCGAGGCCCTGATCGATGCGGCATGGGCGCGGGCCTACGCCGACGTGATGGCCGAGCGCACTCCGCCGCCCGACGACCCGGCGGCCGCACTGGATGTGCTCATCGCCCACTACGAACGGCTCGGCGAGATCGTGCTCACCATGCTTGGGCAGGAGACCGACCCGCGCGCGCAGCGGATGAACAATGCGGGTCGACTCGCACATCGCGCCTGGGTGGAGGAAGTCTTCGGCGGCCGCCTACCCGAGCAGTCCGCCGCACGCGCCCGCCTCATCGATGTCCTCGTCGTCGCGACCGACGTCTACGGCTGGAAGCTTCTGCGGCTCGATCGGGGGCTGTCCGTCGACGACGTTCACGACCGGATGATGTTCATGACCGAAGCGATATTGGCCGGAACCCCAACGCATTCCGCCACGGCGAGCTCGGAGGCACCGTGAAGATTCTGTTCGCTACGGTCGACGGCGGCGGCAACATTCCGCCGCAGTTGGCTGTTGCCCGGGCACTGCAGTCTCGCGGGGTCCAGATCAAGGTGCTCGGTCACCGCGGTATCCGTGACCGGGTGGAAGCCGCCGGCCTGGAGTTCGAACCGTTCACGGGCGGGAGACATTTCGATCCCACTGTGCAGCGATCGCTGGCCGCCATCATGACCGACTTCAGCCGGGTGGCCGCGGATCGCCGGCTTGGGCGCGCGGTGGTGGAGGCTGCGCGGCGCCACCGTGTGGATGCAGTCGTCGTCGACATGATCCTGGCCGCCGGGATACCCGAGATCGTGAAGTCCGACATCCCGACCGTCGTTTTAGTGCACTGCTTCTACCGGGCTGTTCAGGACCTCGCGGCCAGTCCGGTCGGCTGGATGCTTCGCCTGCGCGGCATCGACCCGCTCGGCGCCGAACACCGGGGGCTGCTGCAGATTGTCGCCGCCCGCGCTGATCTCGACCCTCTGCGCGGCACACCTTCCGTCCGCCATACCGGCGTGGTGTGGCAGGGGGTGCCGAGTGCGTCGGTCCCTGCGCCCGTGCCGCGAATACTGGTCAGCCTCAGCACATGTGCCTACGCCGGGCAACGCCGGATGCTCCAGAACATCCTCGACGCAATCGAACCGCTGCCGGTCGAGGCGACGGTGACGGTCGGGCCGGGAATCGACGCCGCCGGTCTGGATGTGCCGAGGAACGCGTCGATGCACGCCTGGCTCGATCATGACGAGGTTCTTGCCACCGCGTCGATGGTGGTGGGACACGGTGGTCACAGCACCGCGATGCGGGCGCTGTCGTTCGGGGTGCCGCAGGTGATCATGCCCGCGAATCCGTTCATCGACCAGAAACGGGTCGGGGCTGCGCTCGAACGCGTCGGAGCGGGCATCCTGTTGCCGAAACGCGCCAAGCCGCAACGCATCCGATCAGCCATCGCTTCTGTGTTGCACGATTCGGCCTACCGCGACGCGGCCGGTCGACTGGGTGCGCAGATTCGGCAGCGCGACGGGGCCGACGTGGCCGCCGATGCTATCGGCGAGTTCGTCAGGAACCAACCGCATTTCGTACAGTCTTAAGCGCTTGCACCGTGGCGGCCCGCGCCCTTAGCGAAACGCTGTGCGCCTTCCAGCGATTCGGACGCCACACGTGCCAGGCTGCCGAATTCGAAGTCCATGGCGTCGGCTTCAGAAAGACCCCACTGGTTGAGCTGCGACGTGCGGTCGGCCCGCATGCACTGCTGTGGCAACGCGGCCAGCTCGGCGGCGAGCTCTTCGGCCTTCTCGCGGGCCTGGCCCTTCGGTACGACTCGGTTCGCCAGGCCCATCGCGAAGGCCTCGGCGGCATCGACGCCGCGGCCGGTCAGGATCATGTCCATCGCCCGGCTGTGCCCGATCAGCCGCGGCAGCCGCACGGTGCCACCGTCGATCAGCGGCACTCCCCAGCGGCGGCAGAAGACGCCCATGATGGCGTCCTCTTCCACCACCCGTAGGTCGCACCAGAGGGCAAGCTCGAGGCCGCCTGCCACCGCGTAACCGCTGACGGCCGCGATCACCGGCTTGGACAGCACCATTCGGGTGGGCCCCATCGGCCCGGGCCCAGTCCGATGCGCGGGGTTGACGTCGGGCGTGCCGAATGCCTTGAGATCGGCTCCGGCGCAGAAAGTTCCGTTATCGCCCCACAGCACCGCGACCGACGCCGACTCGTCGCGGTCGAATTCGTCGAAGGCGGCGAACAATTCGGCCGCCGTCGGACCGTTGACGGCGTTGCGCGCCTCGGGCCGGTTCATGATGACCGTGGTGACCGGGCCGCTGCGCTCGACTCGCACACTCATTTCGCCTCCATTAGTTGGGACTCGTTTCGTCTGGCCATCAGCTCGGCGGCGAATTCCGCGTAGGACGCCCGCAGCGCCGCACCGGGCCACGCGTCGGGCATCAACTCGTCGGGGAGCACGGGATCGGTGAGCAGGTGGCGCACCATCGCTGCGGCCGCGACGAATCGGCCGGGAACGTCGGTGGCAGCAGCCATGTCGTCGAGCAGTCGCCCGCCGGTGCGCGCCCACTCCGGAAGGTCCCATAGCTGGGCGGCGAGTTCGGCGGGGCTGTCGTCGTATCCGTGCATGACGCGCACCCGCTCCAGCACCTCCGGAGGCAAGGTGAGCTCGAGGTTGTTCGGTCGCAGCCAGACGCCTTCGCGTAGTTCGGAGAATCTGTCCTGCTGCAACGTCGTCCGCAAGGCGGCGCGGGTGCGCGCATCGGTGCCGACGCTGGTGATCACCAACGTCGTCCAGGTGCCGTCCCACGACCGCAACTGCGGGTTGATCGCATCGTCCTGACGACGCTGCCGGGCGAGCAGCCGGTCCGAGAGCCGGTAGCCGTCCTCGGACCGCACCAGGTCTCCGGCGCTGACCATCCGAGTGAGCGCGACGCGCAGGGTGGCTTCCCTGATGTCGAAATCGTCTGTGAGACGGATCAGTTCGCTCGCGGTGGCCCACGCCGGGTGCGCGCCGAGCAACACGCTCAGTACGACGGACCGGGCCGTCATCCGGCTGAGCGTGGCCACGATCAGACCCCGGACGTCTTGCGACCAGCGTCGCCGAAGGGCTCGTCGCGGCTCTTCACAGCGTCGCGGAAGCCGTGCTCGCGGGCCTCGGCGACGAACGCGTGTCCCTCAGGAGTGTGGCGTGCGACCCCGTCGAACACGGTGCTCACCATCCTGCTGGTGGCGACGCCCTGCTGCAGTAGCGCGGTGTTCAGCGCGAGCTTCGCCATGATCAGCTGGTTGACGGGCATGGCGGCGATGCGCTCGACAAGGCGTTCTGTGCGCTCGTCGAGGTCGGCCGGATCTGGCGCCTCCACGGCCAATCCCCACTCCGCGGCCTGCGCGCCACTGATGCAATCACCGGTGAACAGAAGGCGTTTCGCGCGCTGGTCGCCGAGCCGGTGCGCCCAGAGACCGGCGGCGGGCACACCCCACACGCGCATCGGCGGGTAGCCGATCTTGGCGTCTGACGCGGTGATCACCTGGTCGGCGTGCAGGGCGATGTCGGTGCCGCCTGCCACGCAATAGCCGTGGATCTTCACGACGGTGGGCTTGTCGCAGTGCATCAGGCTGGAGAAGCCGCGGACGAATCGGCTCATCATCTGGTAGTCGATCATCGGGTCCCACGGCTGATCGGGCAGGTGGTTGATGGCCTGCGTCTTGCCGGACAGCACGGTGTCCGCGTACGGGTTACCGCCGCCCGCCGACGACGAGCCTTCGGCGTAGGCGGACAGGTCGAAGCCGGCGCAGAATCCCTCGCCTCGACCGGACACCAGGATGACGTGGACAGCGGCGTCCAAGTCGGCGCGCTCGACGAGCGCTGACAGTTCCAGCGGGGTGTCGGCGATGATCGCGTTGCCCTTTTCGGGGCGGTTGAACGTGATTCGCGCGACCCGATCGGTGACCTCGTAGGTCATCGTCTTCAGGTTGTCGAAGTCGACCGGCCTGATCGCGTGAGTCATCAGCGATCACCTTCGTCGCGCGAGCAGACGCAAACTCGCACAATCTGAGCAGAAATCATGCGACTAAGCGTCTGCTCGGCAGTGAAACTCATCCTTTGACCAGCGCGCGCTCGATGATGGGCGCCAGGTCCAGCCCCGCAGGCATGGTGCCGTAGGCATTGCCCCACTGCCCACCCATCCGGGTGGCCAGGAACGCCTCGGCCACGGCAGGGTGCCCGTGCCGCACCAGCAGCGAGCCCTGCAGTGCCAGGCTGATGTCCTCGGCGACCTTGCGGGCCCGGTACTGAATGGTCTCGAGGTCGTCCAGCTGCGGCTTGAGCCCGTCGACGTGGTGGTCCAACCGCGGGTCTTGGCCAGTGGTCCTGGCGAGTTCGTCGTAGAGCACGTCGATGCATTCGGGCCGAGTTGCCATGGCCCGCAACGTATCCAGCGCGCTGACGTTGCCCGAGCCTTCCCAGATGCCCATCAGCGGAGCCTCGCGGTAGAGCCGCGGCATGCCGGACTCCTCGACGTACCCGTTGCCGCCCAGGCATTCCATCGCCTCGGCGGCATGCGCGGTGGCCCGCTTGCACACCCAGTACTTGCTGGCGGCCAGGCCGATGCGGCGCAGCAGGGTTTCGCGCTCGTCGCCGCGCACCGCGGCGTCGGTGGCGCCGGCCATCCGCATTGCCACGACGGTGGCGGCTTCGGCTTCGACAGCCAGGTCGGCCAGCACGTTACGCATCAGCGGCTGGTCGATCAGGTAGGCGCCGAACGCCTTTCGGTGCTGGGCGTGGTGAATGGCGCGGGTCAGGCCGCTGCGCATGCTGGTCGCGCTGCCCAGCGTGCAGTCCAGCCGGGTGAGGTTGACCATCTCGATGATGGTCGGCACACCGCGGCCTTCCTCGCCGACCAGCCACGCGGTGGCGCCGTCGTACTCGACCTCCGAGGACGCGTTGGCGTGGTTGCCGAGCTTGTCCTTGAGGCGCTGCAGGAACATTCGGTTGCGGCTGCCGTCGGGCAGGACCCGGGGCAGGAAGAAACAGGACAGGCCGCCGGGCGCCTGTGCCAGAACCAGGAAGACGTCGCACATGGGCGCCGAGGTGAACCACTTGTGCCCGGTCAGGCGGTAAGTGCCGTCGGCGTTGGACGTGGCCTGGGTAGTGCCCGCGCGGACGTCGGAACCGCCCTGCTTCTCGGTCATCGACATGCCGGCGGTGATACCGACTTTGGTGGCGGGCACCGCGAGCTCGGGGGCGTAGGAGCGGCTGGTCAGCAGCGGCTCGTACACGTCGGCCAGCTCTTTGTTGAAGCGCAGCGCGGGGACGACGGCGTACGTCATCGAGATCGGGCAGATGTGGCCGGGTTCGGTCGTCCACACCGACGTCTTGGCGGCGCGGACGACGTGGGCTCCCGGCCGGTCGTCGGCCCACGGCGCGGCGTGCAGACCGTGACCGATCGCCACCGTCATCAGCTCGTGGTACGCGGGGTCGTACTCGACCTCGTCGACCCGGTTGCCGTAGCGGTCGTGCGTGTGCAGGATCGGCTGGTTTCGGTCGGCCAGCTCGCCCCAGCGCTGCGCCTGCGCGCTGCCGGAAAGCGCGCCGAGCTCGGCAACCTCGTCGAGGCCCCACTCGCCGCCCTCGCGGATCAGCGCCTCGGTGAGGACCGGGGACGACGCCGGGTTGTAGTCCTCCAGCGGAGGGACCTGGTTGGTGACGACATGCGTGTCTGGCATGCCACCGATATTACAGTTTTACGACAGCTGCACAATAGTCGTAAGGTGATCGCCGACGGCGGCTACTTGCAGAGGTCGACGAGCTTGGTCCTGGCGGCCTCCCCCGCGGTCATCCGAGCGGTCTGCTGCGGGTCGTCGTTGGTGGCCCCGGCGAGCGCGTTGACCGCGATATCGCTGAGGTCGTTCGCGAACGCGCGAGCGGCGTCGGCCAGCTCCTTCGGTGTCTGCTCGTCGAGCTGGTTCCGCAGATACTCGCCGCCGCCGATCAGCGACAGCCGGGCGTTGCTCGCGACCGCCGTCTGCGCAATCGGGTCGGGCCCGAGATCGGCATGCGTCTGCAACTGAACCGCCTTGCTCACGGTGTCGAAGGCGGCGCACACCTTCTGCTTCGACTCGGCGGTCGGCTGGCCCGTGTCGTCTTTTTGAGGCCACGCCATCACCATGGCCCACGCCGCGACACCGATGGCGGTCAAAGCCAGGAAGAGCGAGAGCACCGAAACCCAGCGACCGCCACCGCCTCCCGCATTCTCCGCAGGCCTCGCATGAGAAGCAGGCTGCGGAGGTGGTGGAGGTGGAGGTGGGGGTGGTGATGAAGGTTGCTGGGGTACTTCGTCGTCCGCCATTCGGCAATCGTAGCGGCGGAAGTCGCCCGGGCTCCTCAGGCGCTCGGTCGTGGATGCGCGGCGAAGAACTGCCACAACGCCGCGGTCGCGAACGACGGCCACTCGTGCCCGCCGCCGTCGACCGTCTTCAGCACGACACTTCGGCTTTCGGGGCAGTCCGCCGTCGACGTGGTCACCGGGCCGTCCGTCGTCGTCACCGGCGGCGCGCACTGGTCGACACCACGCCAGAAGGCGTTGAGGTCCGGCACCGGAGGGCCGTCGATTCGGGCGACGCCGACGCCGGTCTCCCCGTCATACCGGATGAGCCGGTCGGCGGTGCCGTGGATGTGCATGACGGAGGTCGGATGCGGCGCCGCGCACGCGTCGAGTTGTGTTGCCGAGTCCGGACCGATGGCCGCGAATGTTCCGGTGTTGCAGGCCAGCGCATACGACATCATTCCGCCGTTGCTGATGCCGGTGGCATAGACGTGGTTGGCGTCGATGCCGACGTTGGCGCCGACGTCGTTGACGACTGCATTGATGAAGCCGACGTCGTCGACGCCCTCGCGACCAGGCCGCCCGCAGCAGCCGCCGTTGGTGTTCCAGGCGCGGCCCTCGCCGTCGGGATAGGCGACGACGAACTTCGCACTGTCAGCCAATTGGTCCCAGCCGTAAGCTCTTTCGGCCTGCTGTGCGCTGCCGAAGCCGCCGTGCAGCATCACCACAAGTGATGCCGGTTTCGGCAGCCCGTCGGGAATGTAGAGAAGATAGGACCTGTCAAGACCGCCGAAAGTCAGCGCGTGCGTTGTAGAGCCGACCGTGAAACCAGGCGCAGCCGAACCCGGTGCCAAGCAGCCGGCCGCAACCAGCAGCGCGACCAGCAGCACGACGAACCGACGGGCCATGGCACCACTCTAGGCACGTGTCTGTTGGCTGCGTGTTAGCGCTTCACCGGCCAAGGCGCGCACTCATCGCAGTCAGCACGGGCGTCGCCGACGCGAAGAAGGATCCCATATGACCCTGGCCGTCGATCACGTCGAGGGTGGCGCCGAGCGCCGCGACATCGGCCCTCACGTACGGCACGATCCAGTCGTCAGAACCGACGTAATACGTTGCCGGGCAACGGATCGAGGCGCTGTCGATGTATCGGGTCGGCCGTAGCGAGCCCTCGATGGCGGCGGCCACGGCGAGCGCGTCGTTGCTGTCCTCCATCATCCGCTGAAACCCTCGGTCGGTGACACTCAGCGCCTGCCAGGTTGCGGTCCAGTTTCCAGTCCGCAGAGAGTCGGCCAGGGGCGCAAGAACCCGGCCCGCCTCCTCTTCATAGGCGCTCATCGCGTAGGCGGCGACGACGAGATGCTCGACTCGATCGGGATAACGGCTTGCGAGGTTGCACGCCAGCCAGCCGCCGCGCGAATAGCCCCACACGGTCGCGCGATCCACTCCTTCGGCGTCCAGCACCGCCGCGAGATCGGCTGTCGCTCCTGCCGCTTCATAGGAATCGGCGTCGTGTGGAGTATCGCTGGCACCGTGCCCGAGCGGGTCGACGGCGATCACCCGCCAATTTCGGGTGAGCGTCGCGCTATAGCCATAGTCGGCCCAGTGCCTCGCTGCGCACAGAGTCCCGGGGACGAGAACAAGGGGCGGCCCGTCGCCGTCCACTGTGTAGTCGATCGCGAAACCGCGTGAGAGTGTCTGCACGCAGGGATCACATCACGAATGAACCTCGGCGTTCAGTCGAATGTCACGGTCTCTCGTTGCGCTGCCCGACGCGATCGCAACCAGCTGCTCGCGGTGAGCACGACGGCGGCCAATGCCCACCCGAGCAAGATGTCGGTGACGTAGTGCTCGGCGGTGTACACCAGCGCGAAGGCCATGACGACCACGTACGCAGCCAGCAACGGCCGCCAACCGCGGTGGACCCGGCTCCACAGGAACGCCACGATCGCCAGCGTCAGGCCCGCGTGTAGAGACGGAACGGCCGCCACCAGGTTGACACTGGCCTGCCCCTGGTCGATCAATGCGCTCGCGGTGTGCAGATTCAGCTTTCCCCAGCCACGCCCGACGATGCGCTCCACCCAGTCATTCGCGCCGTCCTGGGTGGTCTGCATCGCGCCCAGCAGGCCGCCGTCGGGCACGCCGCGCGCCGACCCGAACATGCATCGCGGACCGGACGGCCCGCCATCGACATCGCCCGCAGTGCACCGGGCAGCCGCCCACGGCGGCGCAGCCGGCAGCAGTGCGTAGATCGCCAGGGCCGCGAACGACAGGCCGACGAACATCTTGACGAACGCCTTCCATTCGTCGCGGTTGCGCAGCCACAGCACGCCGGCCACCACGTACGGGAGGATGAAGAACGACATGTAGACCGTGCTGAGAACCACCTCCCACCACGGCGGGTAGGGCAGCTTCAGGTGTTCCTGCAGCCACACCGTCGGCATCGTCCCGAAGAACAGCCAGCGGTCGGCGTCGGCCTGCCAGTGCCACATCGTGGGCCTGCCGATCAGCGTCGCCGCGCCCCGGCTGAGGTCATAGGCGACCAGCACCAGGGCGAACGGCAGCCAGTCGCGGATCACGTAGAACATGCGCCGGCCCTGCCCGATGCTGGCGGCGGCCAGGCCCGTGGAGATGTAGAGCAACAGAAGCTCGCGATTGAAGGCGAAGCCGTCGGTCACCGTCCGATAGGCCACGACCACGGCCCACACGACGATCGCGACCCACCGGAGGATCCTCAGCCACCGGCCACGGGGCGGTGCGGGATCATCGTCGACGTGCGTCAGCGCAATCGGCGCCTCGTCAACCGTGGACACTCCGAAGAGCGTAGTTCACCCAGGTGAAACCGTGCGTTCGATCAGAGTTCGGTAAGAGAACTGTGATCAGATCCGGTGCCCGTCAGTCGATGTGTTCCCGCAGGAACGCGATGTCGTCTTTGCGGCCCTCGTCGGCGGTCTCACAAATGACCGGCGCATCGGCGGCCTTGACGACGGCAACCAGCAGGTCAGGGTCGATCTTGCCGGTGCCGAAGTTGGCGTGCCGGTCGGCGCCGGAGCCCGCGGCGTCCCTCGAGTCGTTGCAGTGCACCAGGTCGATGCGGCCGGTGAGCGTCTTGATGCGGTCGACCGCGTCGATCAACGCCTCGCCCGCGGCCCACGCATGGCAGGTGTCCAGGCAGAAGCCGATGCCGCTGTCGCCGATGTGATCCCACAGCCGGCCGATGGTGTCGAAGTAACGCGCCATCGCGTGGTCGCCGCCCGCGGTGTTCTCCAGATAGACCTGCACATCGGTTTCGAGATACTTGAGCGCCTTGACCCAGCGCTCGAAACCGGCCTCCATGTCGTCGTCGTCGGCGTGGCCGCCGTGCACGATCACCGCGGTCGCCTCGATCTCCGCCGCGGCGTCGCAGGTGTCCTGAAGGATCTTGCGCGACGGGATGCGGATGCGGTTGTTCGCCGACGCCACGTTGATCAGGTACGGCGCATGCACGTACAGCGGCATACTGGACGCCTTCAGCGTCTCGGCGTCCTCGCGCGGTTTGGGCTTCTTCCAGCTCTGCGGGTTTCCGAGAAAGAACTGCACCACATCGGCGCCGTCGGCTTGCGCGGCGGCCAGGGGATCGTCTTGGTGGACGTGCGAACCAATAAGCACGGCGCCCAGTCTAGGCGGGCGCGACGACAGCACGCGAACGTGCGTCCAGTGCGAAAAATTGGGCGCAATCTCGCAGCGATTGCACGCTCGGCGCACGAAAAAGCCCCCGGGGATTCCGGGGGCTTTTCCTTGACTGACCTAGCGGTAGTCGCTGTAGCCGTAGTCGTCCAGCGGAACCGCGGCTCCGGTCGCCTGGCCGAAGTCGGGGCTGTAGTACTGATCCTCGTAGGACGGGATCGTGTACGCGGCGGCCCGCGCCTCTTCGGTCGGCTGCACCTGGATGTTGCGGTACCGGCTGATGCCCGTACCGGCCGGGATCAGCTTGCCGATGATCACGTTCTCCTTCAGACCGTTGAGCCTGTCGCTGCGGCAGTTGATCGCCGCGTCGGTCAGGACTCGCGTGGTCTCCTGGAACGACGCCGCCGACAGCCACGAATCGGTGGCCAGCGACGCCTTCGTGATGCCCATCAGCACCGGGCGACCCGCCGCCGGCTCTGCGCCCTCGGCCACCACCCGTCGGTTCTCGGCCTCGAACTCGCCGCGCTCGGTCAGCGAGCCCGGCAGGAACTCCGTCGCACCGGAATCGATGATCGTGACGCGCCGCAGCATCTGCCGGACGATCACCTCGATGTGCTTGTCGTGGATCGACACGCCCTGAGCGCGGTAGACCTCCTGGACCTCCTTGACGAGGTGGATCTGCACCTCGCGGGGGCCCTGGACACGCAGCACCTCGTGCGGATCCGCGGAGCCTTCCATCAGCTGCTGGCCGACCTCGACGTGGTCGCCGTTGGTGAGCAGCCGCTCCGTGCCGTCCTCGTGCTTGAACACCTTCAGGCGACGGTTGCGCTTCGGCAGCTTGTCGTAGACGACTTCCTCGCCACCATCGTCGGGGACGATGGTGATCTTGTAGAACGCCTCGGTCTCCTCGAGCTGCACGCGACCGCTGACATCGGCGATCGGCGCCTTGTTCCGCGGCACGCGCGCCTCGAACAGCTCCTGCACGCGGGGCAGACCACCGGTGATGTCCTCACCGACACCGCCCTGGTGGAAGGTGCGCATGGTCAGCTGGGTGCCGGGCTCGCCGATGGACTGCGCGGCCACGATGCCGACGGCCTCGCCGATGTCGACCAGCTTGCCGGTCGCCATCGAACGGCCGTAGCACATCGCACACACACCAGTGCCGGTCGTGCAGGTCAGCACCGAGCGAACCTTGACCTCGGTGATGCCCGCGGCCAGCAGCGCATCGATGGCCGGGTCACCGAGATCGTGACCCCGCTCGACGACGACGTTGCCCTTCTCGTCCACGGCGTCGGCGGCCAAAGTCCGCGCGTACGCCGAGGTCTCGATGTGCGGGTCGCGGATGTGCGAGCCGTCGGATGCCAGCTCGGCCAGCGTGACGTTGATGCCACGCTCGGTCTCACAGTCGCGCTCGCGAACGATGACGTCCTGGCTGACGTCCACCAGACGACGGGTCAGGTAACCCGAGTCGGCGGTGCGAAGAGCGGTGTCCGCCAGGCCCTTACGGGCGCCGTGGGTGTTGATGAAGTACTCCAGCACCGTCAGGCCCTCGCGGAACGAGGACTTGATCGGCCGCGGGATGAACTCACCCTTCGGGTTGGTCACCAGACCCTTCATGCCGGCCAGCGTGCGCGTCTGGGTGAAGTTACCCGTGGCGCCCGAGTCGACGATCGTGATGATCGGGTTGTCCTTCGGGTAGTGCTCCCGCAGGGCCTCACCGACCTCTTCGGTCGCCAACTGCCAGATCTTGACCAGCTCGCCGTTGCGCTCGTCGTGGTTCAAAGCGCCACGCTGGTACTTCTTTTCGATCCCGTCGGCTTCCTTCTCGTAGCGGTCGAGGATCTCCTGCTTGTTCGGCGGCACCAACACGTCGGCCATCGACACGGTGACACCCGAGCGGGTGGCCCAGTAGAAGCCGGCGTCCTTGAGCTTGTCGACGGTCTGCGCGACCACGATCATCGGATAGCGCTCGGCCAGGTCGTTGATGATCGACGCCTGGACCTTCTTGTGCATCTGCTCGTTGATGAACGGATAGCTGATCGGCAGCAGCTCGTTGAACAGCACCCGGCCCAGCGTTGTGGAAGCGGTCCAGGCCTCGCCCGGCCGCCAGCCGTTCTCGCCGAACAGCTCGGCCTCCACCTCGGCGGGCGGACGCAGCTGCGTCAGCCGCACCTTGATCTTGGCCCGCACCGACAGGGCGCCGCGGTCCATCGCCATGATGGCCTCGGCCGGCGACGCATACACACCCGTCTCCGGCTTGTCCTTGGCAGGAGGCGTGTATTCACCTGTGTCACCGGCGATTTCGGTGGTCAGGAAGTACAGCCCGGTCACCATGTCCAGACGCGGCATGGCCAGCGGGCGGCCCGACGCGGGCGACAGGATGTTGTTCGACGACAGCATCAGGATGCGGGCCTCGGCCTGGGCCTCGGCGCTGAGCGGCAGGTGCACCGCCATCTGGTCGCCGTCGAAGTCGGCGTTGAACGCCTCACACACGAGCGGGTGCAGCTGAATCGCCTTGCCCTCGACCAGCATCGGCTCGAAGGCCTGGATGCCCAACCGGTGCAGGGTCGGTGCGCGGTTCAGCAGTACCGGATGCTCACCGATGACCTCTTCGAGCACATCCCACACCTGCGGACGCTGGCGCTCCACCATCCGCTTGGCGCTCTTGATGTTCTGCGCGTGGTTCAGGTCGACGAGCCGCTTCATCACGAACGGCTTGAACAGCTCCAGCGCCATCAGCTTGGGCAGACCGCACTGGTGCAGCTTGAGCTGCGGGCCGACCACGATGACCGAACGGCCGGAGTAGTCGACGCGCTTACCGAGCAGGTTCTGACGGAACCGGCCCTGCTTGCCCTTGAGCAGATCCGACAGCGACTTCAGCGGACGGTTGCCCGGCCCTGTGACCGGACGGCCGCGACGGCCGTTGTCGAACAGCGCGTCCACCGACTCCTGCAGCATCCGCTTCTCGTTGTTGACGATGATCTCGGGCGCGCCGAGGTCGATCAGCCTCTTGAGGCGGTTGTTGCGGTTGATCACGCGGCGGTACAGGTCGTTGAGATCGCTCGTCGCGAACCGGCCACCGTCGAGCTGCACCATCGGGCGCAGTTCCGGCGGGATCACCGGCACGGCGTCGAGCACCATGCCCATGGGTGAGTTGCCCGACTGCTGGAAAGCTGCGACGACCTTCAGGCGCTTGAGGGCACGAAGCTTCTTCTGGCCCTTGCCGTTACGGATGACGTCACGCAGCGAGTCGGCCTCGGCGTCGATGTCGAAGTTCTCGATGAGCTTCTTGATCGACTCCGCGCCCATGGCGCCCTGGAAGTACTCGCCGTAGCGGTCGACGAGCTCGCGGTAGAGCACCTCGTCGACGATCAGCTGCTTGGGAGCCAGCTTGGTGAAGGTGGTCCAGATCTCCTCGAGCCGGTCCAGCTCACGCTGGGAACGGTCGCGGAGCTGACGCATCTCGCGCTCGCCGCCGTCGCGGACCTTGCGGCGGACGTCGGACTTGGCGCCCTCCTCTTCCAGCTCCTTGAGGTCGGCTTCGAGCTTCTGGGCACGCGCCTCGAGATCGGAATCGCGCTGATCCTCAACGGCTTTACGCTCGACGGCCATCTCGGCCTCGAGCGTGGACAGCTCGTTGTGCCGCATCTCGTCGTCCACGGCGGTGATCACGTAGGCAGCGAAGTAGATGATCTTCTCGAGATCCTTCGGCGCCAGGTCGAGCAGGTAGCCCAGCCGCGACGGCACACCCTTGAAGTACCAGATGTGCGTCACGGGCGCGGCCAGCTCGATGTGGCCCATGCGCTCACGACGAACCTTGGCGCGGGTCACCTCGACGCCGCAGCGCTCGCAGATGATGCCCTTGAAGCGGACGCGCTTGTACTTGCCGCAGTAGCACTCCCAGTCGCGAGTAGGTCCGAAGATCTTCTCGCAGAACAGGCCGTCCTTCTCTGGCTTGAGCGTGCGGTAGTTGATGGTCTCCGGCTTCTTGACCTCGCCGAAGGACCAGTTGCGGATGTCGTCCGCAGTGGCAAGGCCGATACGGAGTTCATCGAAGAAGTTGACGTCTAGCACGTAACTCCCTTTCCCCTTTCGGGTTTAGAAAAAATTGACTACTTAAGCGAGATCTTCGACAGAAGCGGATTCGTTGCGGGACAAGTTGATTCCCAGGTTCGCGGCAGCGCGCTCCAGGTCCTCGTCGTCGCCGTCGCGCATCTCGATCGCGGCGCCGTCACTCGACAGCACCTCGACGTTGAGGCACAACGACTGCAGCTCCTTGAGCAGCACCTTGAACGACTCGGGGATGCCCGGTTCCGGGATGTTCTCGCCCTTGACGATCGCCTCGTAGACCTTGACCCGGCCGACGGTGTCGTCGGACTTGATGGTCAAGAGCTCCTGCAGCGTGTACGCCGCGCCGTAGGCCTGCATGGCCCAGCACTCCATCTCGCCGAACCGCTGGCCACCGAACTGCGCCTTACCGCCCAGCGGCTGCTGGGTGATCATCGAGTACGGGCCGGTGGACCTGGCGTGGATCTTGTCGTCCACCAGGTGGTGCAGCTTGAGGATGTACATGTAGCCGACCGTCACCGGATACGGGAACGGTTCGCCGCTACGGCCGTCGAACAGCTCGGCCTTGCCGTCACCGTTGACCAGCACGTCGCCATCACGGTTGGGCAACGTCGAGGACAGCAGGCCTGTCAGCTCGTCCTCTTTGGCACCGTCGAACACCGGCGTCGACACGATGGTCTCCGCGTCGGCCTCCATCAGCTCCTTTGGCAGGTTGGCGGCCCAGTCGGGAGAGCCGTCGATCTTCCAGCCGCTCTTGGCCACCCACCCGAGGTGGGTCTCCAGGATCTGGCCGATGTTCATCCGTCGCGGCACACCGTGCGTGTTCAGGATGATGTCGACGGGCGTGCCGTCCGGAAGGAACGGCATGTCCTCGACGGCAAGGATCTTGCCGATGACGCCCTTGTTGCCGTGGCGTCCGGCGAGCTTGTCGCCGTCGGAGATCTTGCGCTTCTGAGCCACGTAGACGCGCACCAGCTCGTTGACGCCTGCGGGCAGCTCGTCGTCGTCCTCGCGGGAGAACACCCGGATGCCGATGACCTTGCCGGACTCGCCGTGGGGCACCTTCAGCGACGTGTCGCGGACCTCGCGCGCCTTCTCACCGAAGATCGCGCGGAGCAGCCGCTCCTCCGGGGTCAGCTCGGTCTCGCCCTTCGGGGTGACCTTGCCGACCAGGATGTCGCCGTCGCGGACCTCGGCGCCGATGCGGACGATGCCGCGCTCGTCGAGGTCTGCCAGCACCTCATCGGAGACGTTCGGGATGTCCCGGGTGATCTCCTCGGCGCCCAGCTTGGTGTCGCGGGCGTCGATCTCGTGCTCCTCGATGTGGATCGAGGTCAGCACGTCCTCTTCGACCAGACGGTTGGAGAGGATGATCGCGTCCTCGTAGTTGTGGCCCTCCCACGGCATGACTGCCACGAGCAGGTTCTTGCCGAGTGCCATTTCACCGTTCTCGGTGCAGGGCCCGTCGGCGATGACCTGGCCGGCCTCCACCCGGTCGCCTGCATCGACGATCGGGCGCTGGTTGGCGCAGGTGCCGTGGTTGGAGCGGGCGAACTTGCGCATCCGGTAGGTGTGCCGGGTGCCGTCGTCGGCCATCACGGTGATGTAGTCGGCCGAGACCTCTTCGATCACGCCTGCCTTGTCGGCGACGACGACGTCGCCGGCGTCGATCGCGGCGCGCAGCTCCATGCCGGTGCCGACCAGCGGTGCCTCGCTGCGCACCAGCGGAACGGCCTGGCGCTGCATGTTGGCACCCATCAGGGCACGGTTGGCGTCGTCGTGCTCGAGGAACGGGATCATGGCCGTGGCCACCGACACCATCTGGCGCGGTGAGACGTCCATGTAGTCGACCTCGGTAGCCGACACGAACTCGACCTCGCCGCCCTTACGGCGGACCAGGACGCGGTCCTCGGTGAACTTGCCCTTGTCGTCGATCGGCGAGTTGGCCTGCGCCACGACGTGGCGGTCCTCCTCGTCGGCGGTCAGGTACTCGATGTCGTCGCTGACCACACCGTTGTTCACCTTGCGGTACGGCGTCTCGATGAAGCCGAACGGGTTGACCCGCGCGTACACCGACAGCGATCCGATCAGGCCGATGTTCGGGCCCTCAGGGGTCTCGATCGGGCACATGCGGCCGTAGTGGCTGGAGTGCACGTCGCGCACCTCCAGGCCGGCGCGCTCACGGGACAGACCGCCGGGGCCCAGCGCCGAAAGGCGGCGCTTGTGGGTCAGACCCGAGAGCGGGTTGTTCTGGTCCATGAACTGGCTCAGCTGGCTGGTGCCGAAGAACTCCTTGATCGCCGCCACGACCGGGCGGATGTTGATCAGGGTCTGCGGCGTGATCGCCTCGACGTCCTGAGTCGTCATCCGCTCGCGGACGACGCGCTCCATGCGGGACAGGCCGACCCGGATCTGGTTCTGGATCAGCTCGCCGACGGTGCGCAGGCGACGGTTGCCGAAGTGGTCGATGTCGTCGGTCTCCACCGGAACCTCGACGCCGCCGGGGGCGGTCATCGCGGTCTGGCCCTCGTGCAGACGCACCAGGTACTCGATGGTGGCGACGACGTCTTCTTCGGTCAGCGTCGACGACGTGATCGGCTGGCCGGCGTTCAGGCCGAGCTTCTTGTTGACCTTGTAGCGGCCCACGCGGGCCAGGTCGTAGCGCTTCTCCTTGAAGAACAGGTTCTCCAGCAGGGTCTGCGCGGACTCCTTGGTCGGCGGCTCGCCCGGACGCAGCTTGCGGTAGATGTCCAGCAGGGCCTCGTCGGTGCCTGCGGTGTTGTCCTTCTCCAGCGTCGACATCATGATCTCGGAGAAGCCGAAGCGCTCGGTGATCTGCTCGGTGGTCCAGCCGAGCGCCTTCAGCAGCACGGTGACCGGCTGACGACGCTTGCGGTCGATGCGGACGCCGACGGTGTCGCGCTTGTCGACGTCGAACTCCAGCCACGCACCGCGGCCGGGGATCACCTTGACGCTGTGCAGCGTCTTGTCGGTGGTCTTGTCGCGGGTCTCGTCGAAGTAGACGCCCGGCGACCGGACCAGCTGGCTGACCACGACACGCTCGGTGCCGTTGATGATGAAGGTGCCCTTCTCCGTCATCATCGGGAAGTCGCCCATGAACACCGTCTGGCTCTTGATCTCGCCGGTGTTGTTGTTGATGAACTCGGCCGTGACGAACAGCGGGGCCGCGTACGTCATGTCCTTGTCTTTGCACTCGTCGACCGGGGCCTTGACCTCGTCGAAGCGCGGGTCGGTGAACGACAGCGACATCGATCCGGAGAAGTCCTCGATCGGCGACAGCTCGGACAGCACCTCTTCGAGCCCGCCGACGGGGTTGACGTCACCACGCGCGGTGGCGACCTCACGCCAGTGGTCGGAGCCGATCAGCCATTCGAAGGACTCGGTCTGCACGTCAAGCAGCCCCGGAACCTCGAGAGGCTCGCGGAGCTTGGCAAAAGAGATTCGATTGGGTGCTCCAGGTACGGAGCTAGAAGTAGTAGTAGCGGACTTTTGGCGGGAGACTGCCAAGATGCATCCTTCCAGCACCTCATGCGACGGTCGGGAGGGCCTGCACCGCCCCTATGCCGCTGTATCTTGCGTCGGTTCGGCTGGCGTTCTCCCAGTCCAGACGGCCCCAGACGACGGGCACGCAACTAGATCACTGAGCCGGAAACGGGGCTCAGCCTAGGACCACGGTGTCAGAGGCGGTAGATGGGCAGGAGGCAGCCAGCGCAACGTCCAACAATAGCGCAGGACGGCATATTCCTCAACCACGGCATGCAGAGTCAACCCGGGCGCTGGCTGGCGTCCTCAACCCGTGCACACATGCTGCCCAACAGAGTGGCGCGTCAGAGGCTTTCCGTCAAGAGATAACGCCGTGTTTGGTGCGGAGATTTGCGTTAAAAGTGCGGATTCTTCGGCAACAGGCGCGGCGCAGGTCGCAAAGTCGATGTTCGCCGACAATCCGATGAACGCCGCCGTCACCTCACGCAGAAGCGAGGTGACCACGCCCGGCGTCGGCTGGACCAGTCCGAGGGCCGGGCCGGAATCCGTCGGGATGACGATCGTCGAGCCGGGCTCGCCGTAGAGGCTGGGGTCCGGGTCGCATCCGGAAACCTCCACGCACTCGAACATGTCGTTGATCCATCCGGCGGCCAGGATCTGGGATCCCTCGGCGTTGCGTGGCAGCGAGAAGCCGGTGAGCAGGTAGGCCCCGAACTGGACCAGCGGGTTGCCGCCGATCATCGAGTCCGAATGTAGGCCGCCGAGCAGCTGCGCCCCGTGGAAGGCATCTGGTCGCTCCTTCGCCAGAGCGGCGTCCATGGTGCCGAAGAGATTCCAGACGTACGGCGTCGCCGACAGGTTGTACACCGGCACGCTGTCGGGAATGTCGGCCAGTATCGGCGCCGGGTCGGTGAACGACACCCCGTCGAGCATGAGAATGCCGGCCAGCGTGTAGCTGGAATCGCCGTTCGCCTCGTCTGCGGCCATGAGTCGGCCGGTGTCGATGACCAGGCCTCCACCGAGCGAATGCCCGACGAGGACGACGTTCGTCGGTAACTCCTCGTGGGTGTATCCGGCCTGTTTAGCGCTCTCGAGCAGCGCGGTGTTGTCGTCGAGGAACAGGTCGGCCACCGCCCGGTGCATCTGGTCGCCGCCGAGCCACATGCCGTCGGTGGCGAAGATGTTGGACGTCAGTGTGGGGGCAACGACCACGCTGTTGGTCTGTTCGGCCAGGTAGGCGGCGGTGTAGTCGTAGAACACGCCCCTGGCGAGGAAGCCGTGCTGCAGATAGATGATCCGCTCCGGTGGCGGGGCGCCCTCGCCCAACGAACCTTCGGGGAAGTACCAGTCCGCGGGTACGACGTTGCCGTTTCCGAGGTCCAGCGTGGACCGTTGCACGGTCACGTTGCTGCCCGGCGGGACCTTCGGGGGCCCTTCGAACACGCTCTCGGCAAACGAGATCAGGCCGAACACGGCGGTGCCGATCGCGCTGACCACCGGCGGCACCTTGATCGGTTGGGCAGCCGCGGCCGTGACCTGCGTCCGATTCAGCATCGGACTCGCGAGCGTGATGGTCGACTCGGTGGGTGCTGCGCTGGTGAGCCTCGAGATGAGCGGCGCGGCCGTCGGCGTCGCGTGGGTTTCGGTCTTGGGAATCTCGATGGCGTCGATCGTCACGGCCGTGTCGATCGGGTCGGCCTTCTCGATCGGGTCGGCCTTCTCGACGACGGTCTTGCGGTCGGGCCTGTGGGTGACCGCGGCGACGACGTTGTTGACCAGCTTCGCGGTCCGCTCGCCCGGGTCGAACCTGGGCGCAGTCCGGCTGCCCTGCTTGGCGTCGTCCTTCTTGACGGCGTCGGCCTTGGCGTTGCCCTCGTTGACGTTCCGGGTCTGGTGAAGGATCCGCCGAACACTGTCACGAACCGAATCCGGTTTGTTCTCAGCGGGTTTCGCCTCTTGAGACGTCTTCGCGCCGTCGTCGGTACCCGATTCGGTCTGGGCGTTGGCCATGCCCGCCCCGACGAGCATCCCGACCGTCACTCCGCCTGCGACCATTCCGGCGCCCAACCAGAGCAAGATCCGGTCGACCATGCCTTCTCCTGTCCGCTGACCGGCGGTAACGGTATCGCGGCCGATACGCGGAGAAGGTCGTTTACGGAAAGGACGTCAGAAAACCTGCGCCCGCAAGCGGGAGGTCAGCGCTCGTCGGCGACCGGGATGCGCCCGGTCGGCGCCTCGTCATCGTGGCGTGCGGCGTGCCGAGCCGTCGCGCCTTCGGGGAACGACTGCGCTTCGTATTTGTGCGTGCCCTCGAGGTCGTCGCGGATCGCTTCCTGTGCGTTCGGCGGCAGCGTGTGCATGATCTCGCGGACCCGCGCCTGGCGGCGGCCGACGGCCTGACGCTCCGGCATGCCGGGTGTCGCCTGGATCTGCGGCGGCACGCCCACGATCTCTTCGACACCACCGTCGTGGTGACCGGCGTCGACCATGGCCTGCTCTTCGGCCATCTGCGCCTCGTCCTTTTCCTCGGACATGCCGATCGGGCCGATGCGGCGGCCGTTGAGGAACTGGCGGACGACGGGCTCGTCGCTGGTCAGCAGCACCTCGCGCGGGCCGAACATGACCAGATGCTTGCGGAACAGCATGCCGATGTTGTCGGGCACGGTGCGGGCGATGTTGATGTTGTGCGTGACGATCAGGATCGTCGCGTCGATCTGCGCGTTGATGTCGATCAACAGCTGGGACAGATACGCGGTACGCACCGGATCCAGACCCGAGTCGGGCTCGTCGCAGAGGATGATCTGGGGGTCGAGCACCAGCGAGCGGGCCAGGCCCGCGCGCTTGCGCATACCGCCGGAGATCTCGCCGGGGAACTTGGTCTCGTCGCCGCCGAGGCCGACCAGCTCGAGCTTCTCCATGACGACGTTGCGGATTTCGCTTTCCTTCTTCTTCGTGTGCTCACGCAACGGGAAAGCGGTGTTGTCGTAGAGGCTCATCGAGCCGAACAGGGCGCCGTCCTGGAACATCACGCCGAACAGGGTCCGGATCTCGTAGAGCTCCTTGGCCGAGCACTCGATGATGTTGGTGCCGTCCACGATGATCGAGCCGCGCTCCGGCCGCAGCAGCCCGATCAGGGACTTCAGGAACACCGATTTACCGGTACCGGACGGGCCCAGCAGAACGCTGACCTCGCCCGGCGGGACGTCGAAGGTGACGTCTTCCCAGATTCGCTGGGGCCCGAAGGATTTGGTTAGTCCCTCAACCTGAATGCCAATGCCCACGCGAGATCCTTCCGCCGGTAGGTTGTGCCGCCACATGCCTCCCGCCTGTGGCTTGAGTCACTGTAGCTTACGACGCCGGTCCGGCGACACTTGTCGGAGGTCACAGCTCGGTTCCCACCAGCGATGATGGCAAAAACGACTGTGGGGCCGGTCTGTTTGCCAGACCAGCCCCACAGTGTGAAAACTACTTGACGGTGACCGTCGCGCCAGCGGCCTCGAGCTTGGTCTTGGCCTCCTCGGCGGCGTCCTTGGCGACCTTCTCCAGCAGCGGCTTGGGAGCGCCGTCGACGAGATCCTTGGCCTCCTTCAGGCCGAGACCGGAGACGATCTCGCGAACCACCTTGATGACGCCGATCTTCTTGTCGCCGGCGGCCTCGAGGATGACGTCGAACTCCGACTGCTCCTCGGCGGCCTCGGCGGGAGCGCCACCTGCGGCGGCACCCGGAGCGGCCGCGACGGCGACCGGAGCGGCGGCGGTGACGTCGAAGGTCTCCTCGAACGCCTTGATGAAGTCGGAGAGCTCGAGCAGGGTCAGTTCCTTGAACGCGTCGAGCAGCTCGTCAGTGGACAGCTTTGCCATGGTGTGGGTCCTTCCTTATCTGTGTACTGGGGTTAGTGGGTTGATGTGATGTACGCGGCTCTTAGGCGGCTTCCTCGGCGGCCTTCTTCTCCTGCAGTGCGGCCGCCAACCGGGCGACCTGAGACGCGGGAGCGGCGAACAGCCCCGCGGCCTTGCTCAGGTTGGCCTTCATCGCGCCGGCCATCTTGGCCAGCAGCACCTCGCGCGACTCCAGGTCGGCGATGCGCTCGATCTCGGCGACGGTCACGGCGCGACCGTCCATGTAGCCGCCCTTGATGACGAGCGCCTTGTTGTCCTTGGCGAACTTCTTGATCGCCTTGGCCGCGTCGACAGCCTCTCCGGTGACGAACGCGATCGCGGTCGGGCCGACGAACAGTTCGTCGAGACCCTCGATGCCTGCATCGGCCGCGGCACGCTTGACCAGCGTGTTCTTGGCGACGGTGTAGGTAGCGGAGTCAGCCAGCGATCGGCGCAGGTCCTTGAGGTTGGCCACCGTCAGTCCGCGGTACTCGGTGACGAGCGTTGCCGTCGCCTCCTTGAACTGCTCGGCGATGTCGGCAACCGCGGTGGCCTTGTCAGCCTTGGCCATGCATGCCTCCTCGTTGTTAGGTGACCGAGGTCGGATGTCAAAAGGGCCAGGAAATGACGAACGCCCCGACGCAGATGGTCGGGGCGCGCTGATACACGACTGCCTCGTCCTCCTGCGTGGGCCGCCGGGATAATCCCGGACCTTCAACCGATTTCTCGGTGACCGACGGTCTTTGGTGGAACTCGTCAAGAGTAGCGTGCCGTCCCCCGATCAGCCAAAACGGCGAATTCGGCGTGCGTGGTGGCGCGGAGCGCAGGAGCGCAACCCGTCACGCCGAAATCACCAAGGCAGCGGCGCCGACCAGACCGGCGTCGCCGCCGAGCTCGGCAGGCACCACTTGTAGGCCGTGCAGGAAGTCGAGCCCGGCGTAGGTCTTCAGCGACTCCCGCAGCGGGTCGAACAGCAGCGCTCCGGACTTGGCCACCCCGCCGCCGATGACGACGAGATCGAGGTCGCACACCGCCCCGACCGACGCGATCATCGCCGCGACGGCCGTTGCACATCGACGAAACGCCTCGAGCGCCGTCGAATCGCCGGCATTCGCGGCGTCCGCGAGTTCCTTCGCGTCGGCGTCCGGCGGTGCCTTCCAGCCGTTGCGGCGTGCCCACTCCGCGATATGTGGACCCGACGCGACCGTCTCCACACATCCGCGGCCGCCGCACGTGCACGGCGCCCCGTCGGGTTCGACGACGACGTGGCCGACGTGCCCGGCGTTGCCGGTGCGGCCGTCGTATGGCGCGCCGTCGAGCACCAGCCCGCCGCCGATGCCCGTCGACACCACCATCCCGAGCATGAATTGCGCGCCGCGGCCCGCGCCACGCCACCGCTCGCCGAGCGCCATGCACAAGCCGTCGCCGCCCAGTCGCGCCGGTGCCCCCACCAATCCGGTCACCCGCTCGACGATCGGAAAGTGTTGCCAGGCAGCGATATTGATCGGGCTGACGGTGCCAGACGGCAGGTCGATCGGGCCAGCAGAGGCGATGCCGACGCCGCGGACATGGCCTCCCGCCACCGCCAGCGCCTCGGTGACCAGCGAGTCGACCACCGACCAGATCGCTTCGGCGTCCCCGTCGGGCGTCGGCAGCTGGGCGTGGTGGCCGAGCTCTCCGTTGTCGTCGACGAGCCCGACGGCGATCTTGGTTCCGCCGATGTCGATGGCCAGCGTCGGTTCGGCCATCAGTGCCTGTGGGTGTTGTCGGGTTGACGGGGGTCGCCGGGATGCTCGAAGCCCGGAGCCAGCGCGACCAGCTCGGCCCGCCGCGCGTCGAGCCACAGCCGAAACGCGCGACGCCTGGCGGCGCCCCGCAGATGCTCGACGATCAGCGGGCGCACGGTGTTCCAATGGCGGCGCGTCCACCGTCGCTGTGCGCCAACCGTTTCCGGTTTCCGACGGCGCGGCGAACCGCAGCGGATTGCGGGCGTGGTAGTCGGCAACCTCGTCGTCGTCAACGACAACCGCATCCGCGACATGAGTGAACATCGCGCGTGCGAGCGGGTCGGCCAGTGCCGCCGCCGCGACGCTGCCGATCTCCAGTCGCGCCGAATTATCCGGTAGCAGTTCATCTTCGGATGGCGCGCCGACGGCGGTCAGGCCCGCGACGGCCGCCTCGGCGGTGATCACCCGTTCGGTCACCAGCAGCTGGGTCAGCCACCGGCGCAGCTGCCGGCCTTCGCTTGTGCCTGCCCGCGGCAGCGACGCGGCGGGCACCATCTCCCGCAACCGTTCCTCACGGGCATCGACGTCGGCGACAAGCACCTCCGTCCCGGCGACGGTGGCGGCGACCTGTGCGTGGCTCATCGAACCGTCACCTTCACCGAGGGCGAGTACAGCAACCGGCCCGCGCAGCCGATGCGGACCAGCGCCCACCATTGGCCGGGCTGTACCCACGGCGGCGGGGTGACGTCGAAGGCGATCTCCACCGGCTCACCCGGTGACACCACCGCGCCCTGCGCGGCGGGACCCATCCATTCCCAGGTGCCCCACGGACTGATGAGGTGCGCCTCCAACGCCAGGCTCGCACCCGCGGCGGTGCCGACGCTCACCGCCAGCCGGGCCGCCTCACCGGCCGCCACCTCGACGTCTTCGGGCTCGCCGACCAGGTAGACGATCTCGTTGTCCTCCCCCGGCGTTCCCACCGAGACGGTCGCGACGTCTTCGACCGGCTGCCGCCAGGACGCAGGCATCGACTCCGCGTTGTCGCCCGTGACGACGAGTTGAGCACGGACCGGATACAGCCCGGGCGGGGTGTCCGGCGGCATCGTCAGCTCGATGTCGGCTTCCAGGTGCCCGCCGCTCGGCAGTACGAACGGCAGGCTCGCCGGGCTGGCGGTCCAGCCGTCAGGGCACAGCATGCGGACCGTGCCGTGCAGCGACGAATCGGTGCAGTCGCTTGCCGTCGTAAGCCGCAGCACCACTTGACTATTGGGCTCGGCGACGGTGGCCTGCGGGTGCAGGTGCGCGACGGCGGGCAGCCCACCGAGCGGCGCGGGCCCGCGGTTGTGCAGCCAGTACCGCGCATACAGCGGTTGCGCCACCTCGGCCTCGGGAGCCAGCGCAGCGTGATCGGCGTCGAGCAATTGCGGCATGTTCAGCCGCGTCACCATCGTGGCGATCTCATAGCCGTGCAGGGTGATCCCCTCGAATGCCCGGTGCTTCTGCAGGCGCGGCTCTTCGAGCAGGTTCACCCGTGACGCCGACGACACCTTGTGCAGCCCGGATGTGATCGCGATATCGGCTGTGGTTCCCGATGTTTCGACCAGTCGCACCGCCACGGCCTCGGTCGGGTCGACGGGCTGGCTGCTGCCGGACGCGAGCGGGTTGCCCGCCGCCTTCAGCGCGCCCAGCTGGACGGAGCCGGACGGCTCGACCTCCAGCAGCGAGCCCCACGCGGGCAATCCGCCTGCGGCGCTGCCATTTCCAGCGACGATCAACATCGGGTGCGAGAACTCCGCGCTGCGCCCAGGGACGGCTGCCGACCGCCAGTCGCCGCCGCCCGAAACCAGTGCGTAGTCGAATCTGTGGGTCCAGTGCTGCAGCTGGAAGTTCGAGCCGTCGGGAGCGGTGCGGCGCGGCGCCGGGTCCATCCAGACCCCAGACGGCCAGCCTGTACACGACCGCATCAGCGCGGTGTGCAGGGTTCCGTCGGTGTCGACGGCGAAGCTCGGCACCCCGCGGTTGAGCAGTGCCACGGTCCGCTGTTCGAACGGTTCCACCTCCGACGGCGCTTGTTGCACGACGGAGACCTCGGCGTCGGCGAGGTCTTCGACGAGTGATGCGACGGCGTCGCGGAGCTCATTCCCGGCGACGATCAAGAACCGGAAGCGCACGCGGTGCACGCAGGTCCGCGCCGGGCAGCCAGGTCGCCGCAAGCGGAGCCGCGGCGGGCACCCACACCCTGGCAGCGCCGGTGGCGTACAGCTGCCGCTTGAGCTCATCGGCGTACGCGGGATCCGCTTCCGCCAAAACGGCTGCGGTAAACGCGTTCTGGTCGGGTCCGCCGACCGCGATGCGGGCGTCCGGCAGGTTGGAGTCGACGTCCAGGTTCCCGTAGCGGGGCCTATCGGCGCTGCTGCACGTCGCCGTGACGCCCGCACGCACCAGCGCCACCATCAGGTCGCGCGCCAGCGGCGCGGACTCCGCCTCCGTCGGCGTAACCACCTCGGCCACCGACACCGCACGCACGTCGTCGCCGACCCGGACCCGCACCGCCGATGACAGCCCGAACCAGCCGTACGCCGGATTATCCAGTGTGGAGGGATATTTCGCGGTGTCGACGGACTCCTCGGAGCCGGGCTCGTGCAGCAGCGCGAACCCGCGGCCGATGACCGCGTCGCCGACCTCGCTGACCGGCATCGCTCCGGGCACCGGGCACGGCCAGCGCAGCCGCAGCAGCTTGTCCTCGCCGGTGAACTCGTCGATCGTGGTGCTGCAGTCCACCCGCGCCACGCCATGCCACAGCGTCAGCGTCTGGGTGTAGCGCAGCACCGACCCGATCCGTCCGCGCACGACCACGCGCTCCCCGAGCGGGCAGCGGTAGCGCTGCACCGACTCGGCAGCGGCGCTGGACGACACCACCACCGGGCCCTTGGGCAGCAGGTGCCAGGGGCCCTCGCCGGCGTCCGGGTGAGCCGGGTACTCGTCGTAGACAGCCAGCTCGTTGCCGACCTTTCCGTCGGCGATGAGCTCGCGGCCGTCGTCGGTCAGGGAGAACACGGCGCCGCCGCGGGAGGGATCGACACGAAGCCGATAGCGCTCGTTGCCGATCTCTGGAAACTCGTGGTCACCCAACGTTTCCCAGCCGGGTTGCCCGGACCCCGCGCTCAGGCGATACGCGCGCCAGCCCAGCGACGGGACGTCGCGGGCCAGCCAGGTCACCGATCGTCCGCCGTGCTCGACCAGTGCGGGCAGCTCGTTGCCATCGGCGTCGAGCACCCTCGCACCGTCAGCCATCGGCTCGTCCAGTCGGGCCGTCACCACATCGGTTCGCCTGTGCGTCAACGTGTTCCACACGACGACCGACCCGTCGACGGCGTTGGAGATCAGCCGCAGTGCGTTGTCACGTGCCGAGCGGCCCAACTCCCACGCGTCGCGCCAACCCGTCAGCAGGTCCAGGTACACCTGGTCGGACTCCGAGCCGGTGATGGCGTCGTGGTGTGCGCCGTAGGCCAGTTGCACCCACGCCTTCTCCAGCGCTGCCTGCGGGTAGGTGGCGCCGCCGAGCAGACCGGCGAACACAGCGAACCGCTCACCGTCGAGGACCGCGTTCTCGGCCTCCCGGTTGGCCTGCTTGGTGTCGATGTAGGAGACGTCCTTGCCGGTGTAGATCGGGTTCATGTCGCGGGTCTGCGGCGACGGGTCCATCCCCCGTTCCGCCAGTTCGGCCCGCACCGCGGCGAAGAACTCCCGCGGCAGACCACACACGAACCGCGGCCACGTGTAGCGCTTGTTCCAGTCGCGATGGATCTCGGTGACCCACTTGTTCGGCGGCGTGTAGTCGGTGCCGACCGGCAGCAGCACGTTGCGCGTCAGCGCGACCTTCTTCAGCGTGGAGAACAGGTCGTAGGTCGCGGTCTCGGCCTCCTCGAGGGTGGCCGACGAGTCCATCCACCAGCCGGCCGAGTAGTGCGCAGGCATGTAGTGGGTCAGCAGCCCGCGGCCCGAGGGGGATATCCACTCGAACTCGCTGGAGAACTGCATCCGCTCGACATCGCCGTCGCGGTGCATCGGGCCCCACTGGTGATGCGGCCCACGCGCCCACGAACTCGATGTCAGACCGGCATCGGCCGCCATGCCGGGGAACTGCGGGTCGTGGCCGAACACATCGAGCTGCCATGCGGTGGACGGCTCTGCACCCACCACGTCGCGCTGAAAGCCCATGCCGGCCACGAAGTTCCGGATCGTGGTCTCAGGGCTGGTGAGGTTGGTGTTCGGCTCGTTGTAGGTGCCGCCCATGATCTCGACGCGACCCTCACCGATGAACCGGCGCAGGTCTGCGCGGTCCTCGGGGTGGGTGTCCCAGTACGGCTTGAGGTAGTCCACCTCGGCCAGCACGAACTTGTATTCCGGTTCCCTGCGCGCCATTTCGAGGTGCGCGGCGACCAGGTTGAACCCGTTGGTCTGCCTCGCTCGACCGGGCGGCTCCTCCGTCCACACGACTGGTGTACGCCGCCTGCGTGTTCCACCACACCGGGTCGTAATGGAAGTGGCTGATCATGAACATCGTCCAGCCGGGCTCGGCGACGACGAATTCGAACTCGGTGCTGGTGCCCTCGAAGAGCACGCGCGCAGCGCGCAGCGCGCCGGCAACGGGGTCGCGCACCTCGACCGGCACTTCGACCGCACCGCCTGCGGCATCGGCCACGGGCGGCGCGGGCGTGGCCAGGCCGTCGCCTTCGACGGTGACCGGCGACGTGCCGCCGGTATGGGTGACGACGACCACCTGCAGCGGCGCATCCGGCGGCCCTACGAATAGGTCCGTCGATTCCACGGAGGTCACGTGTCCGCCGATGGCCACGACCGCCACCATACGTAGTCGTGGGTGGGAAACGGCGACAACGTGCAGCACAGCGTTTTCGCGCCGGACGTCCTGGACAGATTGACGGAGTCTGAACGCCAGTGGCGTTTGTCACACCAGACGATGCCGTTTCGTTGCCTGTACATCCGGTGTTGTTGGGCCGCAGTTCATTTCGATGAACGTCGGCAAACATCCGCGGCGCGCCGTGGGCATCAACGGGGTAGTTGTGCCACAGTGGAGACATCATGACTAGTGACTCCAAGACACCGACGGGCGGCGCACCCTGGCGGGACCCGCTGTCCGTGGGTTTTGAGGCGCATCGCCGGTTGCTGCTGCTACGCCTGCGCCTGCGCGGGAACGCGGCCAAGCGCGAACGTCACGGCCTGATCGCCGCCCGCCGCAGCCGCTCGGCCACCGATTCGACGGCTCGCACCACTTCGGGTGGCTCGAGCACCTCGAACTCGGCGCCGACCGTCGCGAAATAGAACACCATCCGCTCCGGGTCGTCGGCCCCCGCTGTGACGATGCAGGCATCTGGTCCGTCGGCCTCGATCGTCACCGATGACGGCGAAAAATGCTGCGCGACAACATGCTCGGGCGCCAGAAACCGGACGCGGGCGATATAGCGATACGGGGAAACGCTGATCGAGCGCTGCACGTATGCCGCGGCGTCGGGGGCCTCCCTCGCGACGAACGTGCTGCCGACGGCCCGCACGTCATCCATCCGGTCCAGCCGCAGGCTGCGCCAATCCTGGCGGTCCCTGTCGAATGCCAGCAGATACCAGCGCTTGCCGGTCGTGACCAGCTGATACGGCTCCAACCGGCGCTCGGTGGCGCTGCCCGCGCGATCGACGTAGGACGCCGACACGTGTTCGCGGTCACGACAGGCGCGGGCCAGGGTCATCAGCACGTCGGGTTCGACGGGCGAATCGGCGGAATTCCAGGCCAGCGTGACGGTGGCGTCGTGTATCGCCGAGACCTGCGAGCGCAGCCTCGACGGCATCACCTGGTCCAGCTTGCTCAGCGCCCGCAGCGCCGACTCGCCGACGCCAGCCACGCTGCCGCCCGCGGCCAGCCGCAGGCAGACCGCCATCGCGACGGCTTCGTCGGGGTCGAGCAGCAGCGGAGGCAGCGCCGCGCCTGCACCCAGCTGGTAGCCGCCGCCGTGCCCCTTGCTCGCATGCACCGGATAGCCCAGGTCCCGCAGCCGTTCGACGTCGCGACGCACGCTGCGCGTCGTCACGCCGAGCTGCTCGGCCAGCTCCTCGCTGGTCCACACCCGCCGCGACTGCAGCAGACCCAGCAGCTGCAGCACCCGGCTCGTCGTCTCGGACATGCTGTCCAGGCTTCCACAGTTCTAGGACAGAACCTGTCCTATATCTATGAGAGGTTGGTGTCATGACCACGGAGACGAACAACAAACGGCTCGCGAACCAGCTCGCGGAACAGCTCGACTTCCACTGGACGAACCAGATGAGGCCGCGCCTCGACGGCCTGACCGACGACGAGTACTTCTGGTGTCCGGTGCCGAACTGCTGGACCGTGCGGCCCGACGGGTCGATCGACTTCACCTACCCCGAGCCGCAACCGGCGCCGTTCACCACGATCGCGTGGCGGCTCGCGCACGTCATCGTCGGCGTCCTCGCGATGCGCAACCACTCGCACTTCGGCGCGCCGCCCGCGGACTACCAGAGCTGGCCGTACGCCACCGACGCGGCGACCGCGCTGCGTCAGCTCGACGAGGCGTACGCCGACTGGATCGCGGGCGTGCATGCGCTCGACGACGACGAGCTGTACCGGCCGTGCGGGCCGGCCGAAGGTCCCTACGCCGAGTATCCGATCAGTGACCTGATCCTGCACATCAATCGCGAGATGATTCATCACGGCGCCGAAATCGCTTGCATCCGAGACCTTTATGCGAACACCCCCGAGAAGAAGGAGAAGTAGTCGATGCCAGGAATGCCATCACCCGCCAAGGACGAGCGTCAGACCGTGCTCGAATTCCTTCGGTTCAACCAGAACGCCTTCTTCGCGGTGGCCTACGGGCTGACCGACGAACAGGCGCGGTCCAAGCCGTCGGTGAGCGCCTTGTCGATCGGCGGCCTCATCAAGCACGCCACCGGTGTGCAGCGCTCATGGATGGCGCGCGTCACGGCGGCGCCCGAGTCCCCGCCCCGCGACGAGCGGCCGTTCGAACAGCAGGTGGCCGAGTATGAGGACGAGTACGTGATGCGCGAGGACGAAACCCTCGCGCAGCTGCTCGCCAGGCTGCGCACCCAGAACGAGGACACGCTGCGCATCTTCGAGCAGGCGGAGTGGGACACACCGGTGCCGGTTCCGCACGACGTGCCGTGGTTTCCCGCGGACCTGGACTTCTGGAATGTGCGCTGGGTGGCGCTGCACCTCATCGAGGAGCTCACCCGGCACGCAGGCCACAGCGACATCATTCGCGAATCCATCGACGGCGCAACGATGTACGAGCTGATGGCCGGCGTCGAGGGCTGGCCGGAGACGGACTGGATCAAACCGTGGAAGGCGACGGCGTAGAAATGTGAGATGCAAACCCGCAGCGGCACGGCGCGCGCAGGCGACGTCGAGATCTTCTACGAGGACCTCGGCGACCTCGACGCGCCGCCCGTGCTGCTGATCATGGGCGTCGGGGCGCAGCTGCCGATGTGGCCCGACGGGTTCTGCGACCAACTGATCGACAAGGGCTACCGGGTCATCCGGTTCGACCACCGCGACACCGGCCTGTCGACCAAGCTGCACGGTGCGAAAGCCGTCGGCTCGGTGTACCCACGGGTGCTCCGCCACGTGACGGGCCGCCGCAGCAAGGTGCCCTACACGCTCGTCGACATGGCCGACGACGTGAAGGGCCTGCTGGACCATCTCGGCATCGAGCGCGCCCATGTCGTCGGAGCATCGATGGGCGGCATGATCGCCCAGGTGCTGGCGGCCAGCCATCCCGAACGCCTGGCTTCACTGGGACTGATCATGTCCAGCTCCAACCGGCTGCTCTCGGCGGTGCCGCGCTGGCGGGTGATCAAACTGGCGTTCGGCGGCCCCGCGAAGGACGCGCCATGGGAGGACCGGCTGGCCGCCGAGGTCCGAAGCATCTCGATCATCAACGGCCCCAACTACTTACCGCCGGTCGATGCGCTGCGCCGCCGGGTCGAGCATCTGCGGGCCCGCAGTGACTATCCGCAGGGCATGCTTCGCCAGTTCGACGCCATCCTCGGCACCGGCAGCCTGCTGCGCTACACCCGACGTATCGCCGCACCGACCGTGGTCGTCCACGGCACCGACGACCCGATGGTGCGACCGCGAAACGGCCGCAACCTGGCCCGGGCCATTCCGGGCGCGCGGTTCGTCGTCGTCGACGGCATGGGCCACGACCTACCGAAGCCGGTGTGGCGCCCCGTTGTCGAGGCGCTCACCGAGAACTTCGGGATGGCAGGCCGCTAGCCTGGCACCCGCGAAACGGAATTCCGGCAGGGAAAGCGAGAAGTGGCCTGCTGGAATGCAGTTTCGGCGCTGATGGGCATAGTGACCCGGTCCACACGTTTTCGCGGCTCACCGCGGATTTTGAGAGACTGCTACCTATGAGTACGACGAAACACCGCGAGGTGGCCAAGCTGGATCGGGTGCCGTTGCCGATCGAGGCCGCGCGCATCGGCGCCACGGGTTGGCAGATGACCCGCACCGGCGCACGGGTCGTCACCAAGCTCGCAGGCCGCGGCTCGCTACAGCAGAAGGTCATCAGGGAGATCCCGAAGACGTTCGCCGATCTGGGTCCGACCTACGTCAAGTTCGGCCAGATCATCGCGTCCAGCCCTGGCGCGTTCGGCGAGCAGCTGAGCCGAGAGTTCCGCAGCCTGCTCGACCGGGTGCCGCCCGCCGATCCCGACGAAGTCCACAAGCTGTTCGTCGAGGACCTCGGCGACGACCCCAAGAATCTGTTCGCCACGTTCGATGACCAGCCGTTCGCGTCGGCATCGATCGCGCAGGTGCACTACGCGACACTGCACACCGGCGAGGAAGTCGTCGTCAAGATCCAGCGACCGGGCATCCGCCGTCGCGTCGCGGCCGACCTGCAGATCCTCAAGCGCGGAGCGCAGCTGGTCGAGCTGGCCAAGCTGGGCCGGCGGCTGTCCGCCCAGGACGTCGTCGCCGACTTCGCCGACAACCTCGCCGAGGAGCTGGACTTCCGCCTGGAAGCGCAGTCGATGGACGCCTGGGTGGCGCACATGCACGCCTCGCCGCTGGGCCGCAACATCCGGGTGCCGCAGGTGTACTGGGACCTGACCAGCGAGCGGGTGCTGACCATGGAGCGCATCCAGGGCACCCGCATCGACGACGCCGCCGCCATCCGCAAGAAGGGCTTCGACGGCACCGAGCTCGTCAAGGCCCTGCTGTTCAGCGTCTTCGAGGGCGGCCTGCGGCACGGTCTGTTCCACGGTGACCTGCACGCGGGCAACCTCTACGTCGACGACGACGGCAAGATCGTGTTCTTCGACTTCGGCATCATGGGCCGCATCGACCCGCGCACGCGCTGGCTGCTCCGCGAGCTCGTGTATGCGCTGCTGGTCAAGAAGGACCACGCCGCCGCGGGCAAGATCGTTGTGCTGATGGGTGCGGTCGGCACCATGAAGCCCGAGGCGCAGGCCGCCAAGGACCTGGAGAAGTTCGCCACCCCGCTGACGATGCAGAACCTCGGCGACATGTCCTACGCCGAGATCGGCAAGCAGCTCTCCACGCTGGCCGACGTCTACGACGTCAAGCTGCCGCGCGAGCTGGTGCTGATCGGCAAGCAGTTCCTCTATGTCGAGCGCTACATGAAGCTGCTGGCACCGAAGTGGCAGATGATGAGCGACCCGCAGCTCACCGGTTACTTCGCCAACTTCATGGTCGAGGTGAGCCGAGAGCACAAGGACGAGGTCGACGTCTGATGCAGATGCGCACGGGAACCGCACGGATCGGCGGCTCGGACAACCCGATCGAGATCTACTACGAGGACATGGGCGACCCGAACCACCCCGCGGTGCTGCTCATCATGGGCCTCGGCGCGCAATTGTTGTTGTGGCGCACGGGTTTCTGCGAGAAGCTCGTCAACCAGGGTCTGCGCGTCATCCGCTACGACAACCGCGACGTCGGGCTGTCGACCAAGCTGAAGAGCCGTCACACCGGCGCGCCGCTGCTACCGAGGATGGCCCGCTCGTTCCTCGGGATGCGCAGCCCCGCGGTGTACACGCTGGAGGACATGGCCGACGACGCCGCAGCGCTGCTGGACCACCTGGACATCGAACGCGGCCACATCGTCGGCGGGTCCATGGGCGGCATGATCGCGCAGATCTTCGCGGCCAGGTTCCCCGAGCGCACCAAGACACTCGGCGTGCTGTTCTCGAGCAACAACCAGTCGATGCTGCCGCCGCCGGCACCCAGGCAGCTGCGTGCACTGCTGCAGCGTCCCGCGGACGGCACCCGCGAGGCGATCATCGAGAACGCCGTCCGGGTCAGCAAGGTCATCGGCAGCCCCGGCTACCCGGCTCCCGAGGAGCGGTTGCGCGCCCACGCCATCGAGGGCTACGAGCGGGCGTACTACCCCGCCGGCATCGCCCGCCACTTCGCCGCGGTCCTCGGCAGCGGCAGCCTGCTGCACTACAACCGCAAGATCACCGCGCCGACGGTGGTGATCCACGGCAAGTCCGACAAATTGATGCGCCCGCTCGGCGGGCGGGCGATCGCGCGCGCCGTCAAGGATGCCCGGCTGGTGTTGATCGACGGCATGGGCCACGATCTACCCGAAGAGCTGTGGGACCGGCTCGTCGGCGAACTGAAGACGAACTTCGCCGAAGCGCCCTGATCAGCGGACTTTCCCGATTCGGTGCTCACCGCGAAATCGGCTAGCATTCGCAGGCGGGAGGCATCCCGGGGGTGGATCCATGGCGCGTCCCGGGGGCAGCTTCTCCACCACATCTTTCGGGGGAACGCCTTCCGTATTCAGAGAGGCGACATCGACATGTCAGATAACGGCAAGACGAGTCTGAAACCGCACTTCGAGGACGTTCAGGCGCACTACGACCTGTCCGATGACTTCTTCGCACTGTTCCTGGACCCCACGCGCACCTACAGCTGTGCGTACTTCGAGCGCGACGACATGACGCTGGAAGAGGCGCAGCGCGCCAAGGTGGATCTGGCGCTGGGCAAGCTGGGGCTGAAGCCCGGGATGACGCTGCTCGACGTCGGCTGCGGCTGGGGCTCGACGATGATGCGGGCGGTCGAGCGCTACGACGTCAACGTCGTCGGCCTGACCCTGTCCAGGAACCAGGCTGCCCGCGTCGAGAAGGTCTTCGCGGAGTCGGACAGCCCGCGGACCAAGCGTGTGCTGCTGCAGGGCTGGGAGCAGTTCGACGAGCCCGTCGACCGCATCGTGTCCATCGGCGCCTTCGAGCACTTCGGGTTCGACCGCTACGACGACTTCTTCAAGTTCGCCTACGACGCCATGCCCGACGACGGCGTCATGCTGCTGCACACGATCACCGCGCTCACGGGACCGCAGATGGTCGAGCAGGGCATGCCGCTGACCTTCAATTTCGCCCGCTTCGTGAAGTTCATCATCACCGAGATCTTCCCCGGCGGCCGGCTGCCGTCGATCGAGAAGGTCACCGACCACAGCGGCAAGGCCGGCTTCACGCTGACCCGACGCCAGTCGTTGCAGCTGCATTACGCCCGCACGCTGGACATCTGGGCCGAGAACCTGCAGGCCCACAAGGACGAGGCGATCGCGATCCAGTCCGAAGAGGTCTACGAGCGCTACATGAAGTACCTGACCGGATGCGCGGACGGATTCCGCGTGGGATACATCGACGTCAATCAGTTCACCCTCGAGAAGTAAGCAGCATCGTCGGCACCGTGTATGGTGCCTGCGAACAGGACGGGAGACCCGATGGTTGAGAAGTCAGCCGCCTCGACGAAGAAACGACAAAGCGTCGAGGAGGTGCGCGCACACTACGACCTCTCCAATGAGTTCTTCCAGCTCTTCACCGATCCGACGGTCACCTACAGCTGCGCGTACTTTCCGCGTGAAGACATGACGATGGAAGAGGCCCAGATCGCCAAGCTCGACCTGAGCCTCGGCAAGCTGGGCCTTAAGCCCGGCATGACGCTGCTCGACGTCGGCTGCGGCTGGGGCTCGATGATGAAGCGGGCGCTGGAGAAATACGACGTCAACGTCGTCGGCGTGACGCTGTCGAAGAACCAGCACGAGTACTGCGAGCAGCTCCTGGCGGGCGTCGACACCACGCGGTCGCACAAGGTGTTGCTGCAGGACTGGTCTGAGGTCAGCGAGCCCGTCGACCGGATCGTGATGATCGAGGCATTGGAGCACTTCGGTTTCGAGCGCTACGACGACTTCTTCAAGTTTGCCTACGACCTGATGCCGGACGACGGCGTGATGATGGTCCACTCGATCTGCGGGCTGACCGCGCCACAGATGACCGAGCGTGGCATCCCACTCACCTTCTCGTTTGCCCGCTTCCTCAAATTCGTGCTGACCGAAATCTTCCCGGGCGGACGTTTGCCGTCGATCGAAAAGGTCGAGGAGCATTCGACGAAGGCCGGATTCAAGGTGACCCGGATTCAATCGCTGCAGCCCGACTTTGCCAAAACACTCGACATGTGGGCCGACGTCCTCGAGTCCAAGAAGGACGAAGCGATCGCGATTCAGTCCGAAGAAGTCTATGAGCGATACATGAAGTTCCTCAGGGGAACCGCCGACGGTTTCCGGATCGGCTATGTCGACATCAATCAATTCACGCTGGAGAAGTGATTAATTTGGTGAGCCGCGGAGCGGCTAATAGAACGCTCTGGCAGTCCTGGTGCGGGTAGGGTGCCGGGCAAGTCAGGATCTTGGGTGTCAGGATTCTGATCAATGAAACCGGGAGGCGAGTTGACGGGAATGTCCGTAAAGGCGACGGACCGGTTGAAGCCGCATTTTGAAGAAATCCAGGCTCATTACGATCTGTCTGACGATTTCTTCGGGCTTTTCCAGGATCCGACACGTACATACAGCTGCGCGTATTTCGAACGCGACGATATGACGCTCGAGGAGGCACAGGTCGCCAAGGTCGACCTGAACCTCGACAAGCTGGACCTGAAGCCGGGCATGACGCTGCTCGACATCGGCTGCGGCTGGGGCGCCACGATGAAGCGAGCGATGGAGAAATACGACGTCAATGTCATCGGCTTGACGCTCTCCAAGAACCAGCACGCCCATACGACACAGCTGCTCGACTCGGTCGACTCCGACCGCTCGCACAAGGTGCTGCTGCGCGGCTGGGAGCAGTTCAGCGACCCCGTCGACCGGATCGTCTCGATCGAGGCGTTCGAGCACTTCGGATTCGAGCGCTACGACGACTTCTTCAAGAACGCCTTCGACATCCTGCCCGACGACGGCCGGATGACGATCCAGAGCAGCACCGCATTCCACCCCAACGACTACCTTGCTCGCGGTAAGAAGCTGACGTTCGATCTGGCCCGGTTCATCAAGTTCATCATCACCGAGATCTTCCCGGGTGGGCGTATCCCGACCGCCAAGATGATGGTGGAGCACGGCGAGAAGGCCGGATTCGTTGTGCCCGAGTGCCTCTCGCTGCAGACGCACTATGTGAGGACGCTGCGCACATGGGCGGACACGCTGGAAGCCAGGAAGGCCGAGGTCCTCGAGGTGACCACCGAAGAGGTCTACGACCGGTACATGAGGTACCTGCGCGGCTGCCAGCACTACTTCGCCGATGAGATGCTCGACTGCAACCTCGTCACATACCTGAAGCCCGGCGCCGCAGCGTAATTCCTTCGCGCTGTTTTAGCGCGGTCGCGCGGCTAGGAGCCTGCTGAATTAGGGAGTTTTGGGGCGGGGTGCCTCAGAGCGCTCTGTGGCGCGTGTGTGAAGCCAGACCCTGGGGTCGGCACGAGGGTCACCCCGCCATCAACGAGTGTGCGACTAGGTTCGGACGGACGCAAGGATCGCTTTAAGCGATGGCCCAGGTCGTGCCGGTGTGGTCGAGGCCCAGGGTGATCAGGCGGCGCAGGTTGAGCGCAGCGGTGCGGTGATGCAACCAATGGTCGTTCTTGGCCACTCCGCGGTATCGAAGTTTGCGGTTGCCGCGCACGATCCAGGCGATGCTGCGTTCGACCATGGGTCGGTGTTGTCGGTAAGTCGTTTGAAATTCCGCTGTTTCGGCGTTTCGGCGGGCGGCGAATAGCGCCGAGTCGTGCTGGTGCAACTTCATCGTCCGGCCACGGCTGGCGGTGGTGCAGCGCGCCCGCAACGGACAACTGCGGCACCGGACCCCGAACACTGCGTTGTGTGCGGTGGTGATCGACACGGTATGCCCGCCCGGACAGGTGACCTGACCGGCGGCCTCGTCGACGTCGAAGTCGTCACGGGTGAATCCGCCCTCGACCGCGCTGCGCAGCGGGATGGGCTTGATGACCGCGATATGGCCGGCATCGACCAACGCGGTGCGGGCCTCGGCGGTGCCATAGGCCGAATCGCCGAGCACTTCCAACCCTGGGTGTTCCTCGGCGAGCAACTCCAGCCCCACGACGGCTTCGTGGTTCTCAGCACCATTTGCTTGGCGCAGCGCGCAATCGGTGACGATCCCGGTGTCGGGTTCGACGGCCACGTGAGCCTTGAATCCGTCCTGACGGCGATGCACCGTCTTGTGCACATGGCGGGTCTCGGGATCGACCGTCGAGATCACCCGATCACCAGCCACGTTCTGGGCGATGCGCCACCGCCCGTCGGTGCCATCGGACCCCTCGACGGGTTCCACGTCCTGGCCGGCGATCAGCGCCAACAACGCCACCGCCTCAGCGCCACGCGGCCCCAACTCCTGGTCGGGCAGATGCCCCAACACTCGATGCGCATCGCTGACCAGCCCATCCACCAGCGCATTGCGCGCCTCGCGGTCGTTCCACGCGATCGCCGGCTTCCCCGGATCGTCATAGTCATGCGCCGTGCACTGCGCTGCGACGACCTCGGGAGCCCCCGGCACGTCACGGCGCACCCGACGAATGGCAGCGATGAGTTGGGTGACGGTGTCCTGCGTGGCGACGGCGTCGTCGAGCACGGTGGAGTCCAGGGCGCGGCGCGTCTTGCCCGTCAACACTCCGGTCTGCGCGACGACCGTCTTGACCGCATCGAAGATCCGATTGGGGCGCTCCGAGGCGGCCAGTCGACGCCGCCAATACGTCAACGTCGTCGAGTGAAACGCCGCCACGGTGATCGGCAGCCCACACGCGGCTTTCCAACGCAGATCGAAGGTCACCGCATCAACGGTCTCGTTGTCGGAGAGCCCGTGCAGGGCCTGCAAGGTGATCACACTGGCCATCACCTCGGCCGGAACACTGGGTCGTCCCCGCCGCGAGGGAAACAGATCGGCGAACATCTCCTCGGGAAACAACTCGCTGCGATGCGCCGCCAAGAACGCAAACACGCTGTCGGACTTCAGAAGATGACCGGCAACCGACTCGGCATCCAACAATTCACGCTGATCATCGGCACGACCCTGCACCCACCAATCATCCCCAAGAACCCAGGACAACCAGCCCCGCCACGCGGAATTAATTCAGCAGGCTCCTAGCGCGTGCTCAGCGTTCCGTCGATGTACTCCGCGCGACATGCGCGTCGCGCCAACTTGCCACTCGTGGTGCGCGGGATGACGCCGGCAGCGACGAGCCGTACGTCGTAGGTGTTGACGCCGTGCTTGCGCGATACCGCCTTTCGGACGGCGTCAACGATGGGCTGTGGGTCCGCCCGACCGGCGCCAGGCCCGCGTTCGGCGACGATCACCAGCTTCTCGCTGGTGTCCGTCGGGGAGCCATCGGACAGCTCTCGTGACGGCACCGAGAACGCCGCGACGAAGCCGTGGCGGATTCCTTCGGACGCTTCGGCGACGGTCGCCTCGATGTCCTGCGGGTAGTGGTTGCGGCCGTCGACGATCACCATGTCCTTGATTCGGCCGGTGATGTACAGGTCGCCGTCGATGTAGCAGCCCAGGTCGCCGGTGCGCAGCCACGTCGCATCGGGTTTGGCGCCCTCGGCGTGGCTGCCGGAGTCCAGCCGGGACTGCAGCTTGTTGCCGAACGTGTACTCGGTCTCCTCCGGCCGCGCCCAGTAGCCGCGACCGATGTTGTCGCCGTGCAACCAGATCTCGCCGACGTGGTCGTCGGGCAGCTCGGCGCCTGTGTCGGGGTCGACGATCGCCGCCCACTGGCTCACGGCGACCTCGCCGCATGACACCTGCGCAAGGGCGTTCGGCGCGTCGGGCTCGACGTGAACGACACGGCCGAGGCCCAGCTGCTCGCGGTCGAGGTAGACGGCGGTCGGCTCGGTGTAGGGACGGATCGACGATACGAACAGGGCTGCCTCGGCCATTCCGTACGACGGCCGCACCGCGGTTTTGGTCAGGCCGTAGGGCAGAAATGCCTCGGTGAACTTCAAGATCGAGTCGAGGTTCACCGGTTCCGAGCCGTTGATGAGCACCACGTTGCTCAGGTCGATCGAGTTGCTGGTCGGCATCCCTCGCTGCGCGACCAAATCGAACGCGAAATTCGGTGCGGGAGAAACGATGTGACAGGTCTGCGACTCGTTGGACAGCACCTGGATCCAACGCAACGGCCGACGCACGAACGCCATCGGCGACATGAAGGTGAGGTGCCCGCCGTAGAGAATCGGGAAGCCGATCATCATCAAGCCCATGTCGTGGTACAGCGGCAGCCAACTGACGCCGTTGATTTCGTCGAAGGCACCCTCCAGGCCGATGGAGAGCACCATCTGGAGGAGGTTGGTGCCCGCAGCGCGATGACTGATCTCCACGCCGGTCGGAGTCCGCGTCGACCCCGAGGTGTACTGGAGGTAGGCGATCTCGTCGTTGAGCATCTCCACCGGCGCGTACGTCGACCCAACGGTGTCGGGAATGGCGTCCACCGCGATGATGCGGGGCCTCTTGTCGCGCGGCATCAGGCGCACGAACTTCTGCACGGCGTCGCCCACCGCGGTCGTCGTCAGCACAACGGCGGGCTGGGCATCGGTGAGCACGGCATCGAGGCGTTCGGCGTGGCCCGGCAGCTCGGGTGCGAACAGCGGAACCGCGATGTTCCCGGACTGAAGGGCGCCGAAGAAACTCGTCACGTAGTCGAGGCCCTGGGGCGCCAGGATCGCCACGCGATCACCCCGCGACGTCACCTGCTGGAGTCGGGCGGCGATGGCCCGTGAGCGCATGCCCACCTGCTCCCAGGTGAGTTCGAGGGCCTTCCCGTCGGGATCCTGGCTGTAGTCGACGTAGCGGTAGGCGAGCGCGTTGGCGAAGTCGACGATGTTCTTGTCGAGCATCGCAGACAGGTTGGTGCCTTCAGGCAGTGCGATCTGACCGTTCTCGTCCAAGTAGGGCTCGGTTGCCGGCCCTACTCCCCGAGCGGGTGCGCCATGCACAGAAGCACTTTCCATAAGCGTAGTCTAAGAGATACGGCGCTCAAGCCGTGAATCGGCGGGGACGTCAGAGTTCAATTCATTCCTCCTTTAGACGTTCCGATGTGCGAGAACGTGACATCGCCTCTCACATTCGTCACATCAGTCCCCGTGCCTAACCTTAGAACGACACCATGAGACGTTCTGCCATATTTGGGGGACTGCCCCAGCGCATGTTCGACCATCTGATGCCTCGTTTCCCCGAAGTGCAGCACCACTACGACCTGTAGTACAAAATTCTGACGAACTCTTCGTCGACCCTACCCAGACAGGGAGGTGCATGGGCTTTGAGCGCGCCGGGATGTCGCAGGTTGTCGTTGTCGGATTCGCGGCACCTCGTTCGTCGGACAGGTAGAGAGTGGAACACAGGGTTCTGCTCCCACGTGGAAGGTTTCGAAGATGCACTACTTCGCCTTGCTGATCAGCCCTGAACGCGATCTCACGCCCGACGAGGGCGCCGCCGAGATGACGGCCTACCAGGAATTTCACGCCAAAGCCGCGTCGGCGATCCGGGCCGGCGACGCCCTGCAGCCGTCAGCGACGGGTGTGCGCATCACGGGCGGACCCGACGCCCCCGTCGTCACCGACGGCCCGTTCGCCGAGGGATCCGAGGTCGCGGGCGGCTACTACGTGTTCGAGGCGGAGAACCTCGACGAGGCGCTGGCGCTGGCCCGCGACATCCCGGCCGCCAAGTACGGCGGGGTCGAGGTGTGGCCGATGGTGCACTTCGCCCCCGCCCGCGCACCGCTGACCTCTGACAGCTGGCTGGCGCTGCTGCTGGAGCCGCCGGAAGCCACCGTCGAGCCCGGCACGCCGCGCTGGGACCAGGGCATCAAGGCGCACGAGGAGTTCGGCAAGGTCGCGGGCGACCGTGCGGTGGGCGGTGCGCCGTTGCATCCGCCGGCGACCGCGACGACGGTGCGGGTCCGCAACGGCGAGGCGGTGTTCACCGACGGGCCGTTCGTCGAAGGCGCCGAGGTCGCCAACGGGTTCTACTACATCAACGCCGCCGACCGCGACGAGGCGATCAAGGTCGCGTCGATGATCCCTGCGACGACGGTTGAGCTGCGTCGGCTGGCCGGTATCTCCGGGCTCTAGCCACGAATGGCCAACCTGGACAGCGTCTTTCGGCGTGAATGGGGTCCGGCCGTGGCCGCGCTTGCGCGCTGGTCGGGCGACCTCACCGTCGCCGAGGACGCTGTCCAGGAGGCGTTCGCCGAAGCCCTGCGCACATGGCCCCGCGACGGCGTGCCGGACAACGCCGGCGGATGGATCGTCAGGGTGGCCCGCAACCGCGCACTGGACCGGCTGCGGCGCGAATCGGTTCGCCCGGGAAAGGAGTTGGCCGCAGTGGTCGACGACATCCGGGCCCGCACCGACCGCGCGGGTGATCCGCAGCTGGTGCGCGACGACGAGCTGCGGATGATGTTCACCTGCGCTCATCCGGCGCTGGACCGGCCGTCGCAGCTGGCGCTGACACTGCGATTGATCTCCGGGCTGACCGTCGGCGAGATCGCCAGGGCGCTGCTGCAGACCGAGACAGCCGTCGGACAGCGAATCACCCGCGCCAAGAGCAAGATTCGGCATGCGAACATCCCGCTGCGGGTGCCGCCGGCCGAGCTGCTGCCGGAGCGGACGCCGCATGTGCTGGGCTGCATCTACTCCGTGTTCACCGAGGGCTACTGGTCGACGGCCGGGCCGTCGGCGATCCGCGACGAGCTGTGCGATGAGGGGGTGCGGCTGGCCGGTGAGCTGTGTGCGCTGATGCCCGACTCCCGCGACGCGCACGCACTGGCCGCCCTTGTGCTGCTGCATGATTCCCGCCGCCGTACCCGCGTCGACACCGTCGGCGCACTGGTGCCGTTGGATGAGCAGGACCGCCGCGAATGGGACCGCGGCCGGATCGCGACGGGCCTGCAGCGCCTTCAGCTGGCCGCCGGAGCGACGGGTCCGTATCTGCCGCAGGCGGTGATCGCGGGGCTGCACGCGACCGCGCCCGGCTGGGAGGAAACCGATTGGACGACGATCTGCGCGGCCTACGACCGGCTGCTGGAGATCGCGGATTCGCCTGTGGCACGGGCCAATCGCGCGCTGGCCGTCGGCTTTCGCGACGGGTTCCCGGCGGGCCTCACCGCACTCGACGAGGTGGTCGACGATCCGCGACTGGCGAGATCGAGCACGGTGCCGTCGATCCGCGCGGACCTGTTGCGACGGGCAGGCCGCACCGACGAGGCGCTCATCTGGTACCAGCGGGCGCTGGCGTTAGCGGGCTCCGACCCGGCGAGAGCGTTTCTGCGTCGCCGCATCACGGAGTGTTCCACCTGAATTCCCTTGACCGCGAGCTTTGTGCGTGTCTGCGGCCGACACGCCGCGCAATTTCCCGAGAAAGCGCACGCTCGCGGCGCGAGGCGGCCCGCTAATTCAGCGGCACGTCGAGGATCGGCTGACCCACGTCGGCGTCGGGGCCGTCGAAATGCCACCACTCGCCCGAGTACACCGAAAGACCGCCCGCGCTCATGCCGTCGCGTAGCCACTTCCTGTTGGCCTGCTGCTGGTCGGTGACCCCGTCAGTGGCGAAAGCCTTTGCACGCGGCGAGAAGTCGTCGAAGCCGGTGCCCATGTCGATGAGCCACCCGTAGTGCGAGTCGGCCAGCGTCACGTCGACGGAGCGGCCCGATTCGTGGCTGCGCGCAGACGTCCCAGGCTTCGCCACCCAGTTCGCGTCGGGCACCGCCTCGAACATCTCGACCTGAACCGCATGCGGGCGATAGCAGTCCCAGAACACCAGCTTGGCGCCGCGGGCCCGAAACGCATCGGCGGCCTTGGCCAGCCCGGGCGCCAGCGACTCGTGCACCAGGCAGCGGGCATCCGACGGGTACAGCGGCTTGCCGACGAAGTTGTCGGCCGTCGCATACCTAAGGTCGACGACGGCGTCGGGGATGACGCTGCGAATGTCCACGAAACCGGCCTGGTCCGCAGTCGCAGGCTCCGCACTGGCGACGGGCGCGGTAAAGCTACTCGCCAGCAGCGCCAAACCGCCCGCGAGAGTGCGCAAAGTCCGCCGAAATGCCGGCGTGTTGCCCGCAGACACGCTCCCCCTTGCTCGCGGGGAGGTACCCCCAGCTCGCGGGGAGGGCAACGGGTTTAGGCCTCGGCGAAGTTACGCGTGATCGACGGGTCGACCGGGATGCCCGGGCCGGTGGTCGTCGAGACGACGATCTTCTTCAGGTAGCGACCCTTCGACGACGACGGCTTGGCCCGCAGGATCTCGTCGAGCGCGGCGCCGTAGTTCTCGGCCAGCGCCTTGTCGTCGAACGACGCCTTGCCAATGACGAAGTGCAGGTTGGCCTGCTTGTCGACGCGGAAGTTGATCTTGCCGCCCTTGATGTCGTTGACCGCCTTGGTGATATCGGCCGTGACGGTGCCCGTCTTCGGGTTCGGCATCAGGCCACGCGGGCCGAGGATGCGGGCGATGCGGCCCACCTTGGCCATCTGGTCGGGGGTCGCGATCGCGGCGTCGAAATCGAGGAAGCCGCCCTGGATCTTCTCGATCAGGTCGTCGCTGCCGACGATGTCGGCGCCCGCGGCGGTGGCCTCCTCGGCCTTGTCGCCGACGGCGAACACCGCGACGCGGGCCGTCTTACCGGTGCCGTGCGGCAGGTTCACGGTGCCGCGCACCATCTGGTCGGCCTTGCGGGGGTCGACGCCGAGCCGGATGGCAACCTCGACGGTCGCGTCCTGCTTCTTCGACGACGTCTCCTTGGCCAGCTTTGCGGCCTCCAGCGGAGAGTAGAGATTGTCGCGGTCGATCTTCTCCGCGGCTTCGCGATATGCCTTGCTGTTCTTGCTCATTGGTTCTCCTAATCAGAGTTGTGGTTGGCGAGCCGATGCCAGCTCTCCCACTCCGCCGAAAACTATTCGACGGTGATCCCCATCGACCGGGCGGTGCCGGCGATGATCTTGGACGCGGCCTCTACGTCGTTCGCGTTCAAGTCTTCCTTCTTGGTCTCGGCGATCTCGCGCACCTGATCCCAGGTCACCTTGGCGACCTTGGTCTTGTGCGGCTCGCCGGAGCCCTTCTGCACGCCTGCGGCCTTGAGCAGCAGCTTGGCGGCGGGCGGCGTCTTGAGGTTGAAGGTGAAGCTGCGGTCCTCGTAGACGGTGATCTCCACGGGGATGACGTTGCCGCGCTGGTTTTCCGTCGCGGCGTTGTACGCCTTGCAGAACTCCATGATGTTGACGCCGTGCTGGCCGAGCGCCGGACCCACTGGCGGGGCGGGGTTGGCCTGCCCGGCCTGGATCTGCAGCTTGATCAGCCCGATGACTTTCTTCTTCGGAGCCATGGTGGTGCGGTGTTCCTTTCTCGTTCCTCTTGCGATTTCGGCGTGGCTGGTTGCGCTGAGCGCAACTGCGCACGCCGAAATCGCTAGATCTTGGCGACCTGGTTGAAGGTCAGTTCGACAGGTGTTTCGCGACCGAAGATGGACACCAGCACCTTGAGCTTCTGTTGTTCGGCGTTGACCTCGCTGATCGACGCGGGCAACGTCGCAAACGGCCCGTCCATGACGGTGACCGACTCGCCGACCTCGAAGTCGACCAGGATCTCGGGACGTTCCAGGCTCGCCTCGGAGGACGCAGCGCCGGAGGTGCTCTTGGCGACCTTCTTGGGCTGGCCCTGCGGCAGCAGGAACTTGACGACATCGTCCAGGGTCAGCGGTGACGGCCGCGAAGTCGCACCGACGAAACCGGTGACGCCAGGCGTGTTGCGCACCGCGCCCCACGACTCGTCGTTGAGCTCCATCCGGACCAGGATGTAGCCCGGCAGCACCTTGCGGTTGACCTGCTTGCGCTGGCCGTTCTTGATCTCGGTGACCTCTTCGGTGGGCACCTCGACCTGGAAGATGTAGTCGCCGACGTCGAGGTTCTGCACGCGGGTCTCGAGGTTGGCCTTCACCTTGTTCTCGTAGCCGGCGTAGGAGTGGATGACGTACCACTCGCCGGGCCGCAGGCGCAGGTCCTTCTTGAGCGCGACGGCCGGATCCTCTTCCTCGGCCTCGCCGTCAACAACCTCACCGTTGGCCTCCGGAGCTTCCTCAGGAGCCGACTCGTCGGAGTCCAGCGGCGCGTCCTCGACGGCCTCGGCCGCGGTGGTCTCGTCCAGAGACTCGGCGGCCTCGTCTGCGATCACGGTCGCCGGGTCCGCGGCTTCTGCGAGCGCGTCGGACACGCTCGCGGCCGTATCGCCGTCGAAGCTAGTCACTTGTCAGTCCTCTCAATAAATCCGGTCAGGAGCCGAACACCAGCATCACGAGCCTGGCCACGCCGAGGTCGACCAGTCCGATCAGCGTCACCATGAACGCCAGAAAGACCAGCACCACCGCGGTGTAGGTGACCATCTGCTTGCGATTCGGCCAGATGACCTTGCGCAGTTCGGCAACGACCTCGCCCAGGTAGTGGAACAGGTAGGCGATCGGGTTGCGACGGGGCTCGCTGGCACCCTTCTTGGCCTTCTTCTTGGCTTTCTTGCCGCCGTCCTCGATCGCGGCGGCTTCCTGGGCCGTGGTTTCGGTGTCGTCGGCGACGGCACCGCGCCGCGACCGCTTGCCTGAGGGTCGCGCCGGCTGCGTCACCAAGGAGCCACCTTCGCGCTCGTCGCTCACCGCATGCCTTTCGTCCGGTTGGTGTAGTCACCTTCCAGTGTCCACACTTGTCGAGTATTCAGTTGAGCAGGGGCGACAGGACTTGAACCTGCAACCTGCGGTTTTGGAGACCGCTGCTCTGCCAGTTGAGCTACGCCCCTTCAAGGATGACCCTGCTGGCAGGACATCTATCCCGCCCGGGGCTTACACAATTTGCGCGCTCCCCGTTCGGTCGATCAGAAACCGACGGACAGCGCGCTTAATTGGGAAAAACCCCGAGGTCCGAGTGTACATCGGCGCAGGTCCGTGTTACTAATCCGGCTCTACTCGGCCGGTTCGGGCGCCTCGGCCGATTCGGGCGGCTCCGCCGCGTCCTCCGGCTTCGGGTCGGCGGTCCGCACGACCTGGCCTGTTTCACGGTCATACGCCAGAGATATGGAGTTGTCTCCCTCGTGGCCCATCAACGTCGTGAAGGCCTCCAAGTAGAGCTCGCCGTTCTCGTCGAGGGCCAGGTTCCTGGTCACCACGATGTCGGCGCCGAACCGCTCGTTGACCGAGATGACTTCCATTCGGCCCCACACCTTGTCGCCGGCCAGCATCGGCTTGTGGTAGAGGAACTTCTGGTCGACCTGCACGATCTGCATGGTCTGGAAGCCGGTGTCGACCTTGCGGAAAAAGTCCTGCTGCATCAGCAGCGCCAGGGTCGAGATGAATGTCAGCGGAGCAACCAGCGAGTCGTGACCGAGTGCGGCGGCGGCCTCCTCGTCATGGCTGGCCGGGTCGTCTGCCTTTATCGCAGTAGCGAATTCGCGAATCTTCTCGCGGCCGATGACGAAGTAGTCGGGATATTCGTGCACCATCCCAAGGACATCGGTCTTGATCGCCATCCGCTATGCCAGCTTCGCAGATGCGATAGCCCGGCCGAAGATCTTCTTGCCGCCGCTGGTGGCGGACAGCGCGATGGTCACTGACTTGGTTTCAGGGTCAACGGACTTCACCCGGCCATTGAACACGATCTCGGCGCCGACACCGTCATTCGGCACGGGCACGACCGCGGTGAATCGCACGTTGTACTCCGTCACGGCCGCGGGGTCGCCGACCCAGGAGGTGACGTATCCGCCGCCAAGACCCATGGTCAGCATGCCGTGCGCGATCGCGGTGTCCAGGCCGACCTGCTTGGCGATGTCGTCGTCCCAGTGGATCGGGTTGAGGTCGCCGGACACGCCCGCGTAGTTCACCAGGTCCTGCCGGGTGAGGGGAATGACCTTCTCGGGAAGCTGGTCGCCCACCTTCACCGAGTCGAACTCACGCAGCGTCATCGCGAAAGCCACTTTCTTCTCCATCCGAACGACCCGCGAGGGTCGTATAGGTCTCCTGTACCACTTCACCATCCTGGTCGGTGACGATGTTCTTGGTCACGATGATGTCCGCGCCGAACGACTGCCGGATCGAGTGCACCCAGACATCGCAGTAGAGACGATCGCCCGCCTTGATCGGCTGCAGGAACTTGAGCTCCTGGTCGACCTGCACGATCTTCTCATCTGCGATCGCGATGTTATTGCTCTTGAACATCGCGAGTTGCGCCTGGTAGCCGAACACCGAAATGAACGTCAGCGGCGCCAGGAGAGCGTCGTAGCCGAGTTCGGCGGCGGCCTTCTCGTCATAAAAGGCCGGGTCGACGTTCTTGACGGCCACAGCGTATTCGCGGATCTTCTCCCGCCCTACCACGTAACTGTCGGGGTACTTGAAGTGCAGCCCGACCAGATTTTTAGACAGCGACACGTTTAGCGAACCTACCTAAGTACTCGATCTGTCAGCAAACTGTGCGCAGCTCTCGGTTTAACGCGATTCCTTGTGCGGCTGGTGCTTCCCGCAGTTCGGGCAGAACTTCTTGATCTCGAGCCTGTCGGGATCGTTCCGCCGATTCTTCTTGGTGATGTAGTTGCGGTGCTTGCACACCTCGCAGGCCAAGGTGATCTTCGGCCGTACGTCGGTACTGGACGCCACGTCAGCTGCCCTCTTTCACTTCTTCAGGTCGTTCTTGTCTTGTAGCGATGGCCGGACTCGAACCGGCGACCTAACGATTATGAGTCGTTCGCTCTAACCGACTGAGCTACATCGCCCTGCGTCACCGGTGGCACCGAGATTTCTTCCCGTCGCTCCGCTCGCCCAGGTATCCACCGAGCCCCCTAACGGAATCGAACCGTTGACCTTTTCCTTACCATGGAAACGCTCTACCGACTGAGCTAAGGGGGCCTGACCCAGCGCAGTCACGCCCATGGGCCTTAAAGAGGGTACATTCTCGCGGTTTGCCTCGCCAAACCGCTTAGAGCCCGACGGTTACGCCCTCCGAAAAAGGGCCGTCGTGGAGTTCGACGGACTCGGGATCGGTGCCCACCGGAACGTCGAAAACCACCGCGGTGTCGATGGCGTCGCCGGGACTGAGGTCGGCCAGGGTGTTGCCCAGATAGATCCATGCCTCGTCGTCGGCCTGGTACTCCGTCGTCCCGTCGGAGAGCGTGTTGAACGACGCGAAGAACGTCTGCGGGTCGGCGCCGACGTTCTTGACGGTCATCTTGACCAGGACGAACTCCCCCTGCGCGGCCTTTTGCAGGTCGGGGAACTCGGGGTCGGTGACGTCGGCGACCGCGGCGGTGATGCCTGCGATGGCCTTCCCGCTCGGGCCCGACGGCTTGGCGGGTGCCGGCGCGTCCAGTGGCGGCGCCTCGTAGGCGCCCGCGGGTGCGCGCTGGTCGGTCCAGGACTGGCCGTCGAAATAGCGTTGGCCGCCGGCGCCGTCGGGGTCCGGATACCAACCGGCAGGTGTGGCCACGAGTTGCGACCTTTCTGTGAGCTAACTGCGAAAGCCCGGCGACAGGACAGTATCCCAGGTCCGGCGTGCCGTGCAGCAATACCGAATCGCTTTGCGGACAGCTGTTTGGCGGTCTGTCTGTGATAGGACAGACCCATGCCGGAGTCGGATGCAGGGGGTGACGCGGCGCGCGTCGCCGTCTATCTCGACTTCGACAACATCGTCATTTCCCGCTACGACCAGGTGCACGGGCGCAACTCCTTTCAGAAGGACAAGGCCCGCGGGCTGGAGAACGACAAGGTGACCAAGGCCACCGTCGACCTCGGCGCCATCATCGATTTCGCCTCGTCCTTCGGCACCCTGGTGCTGACGAGGGCCTATGCGGACTGGTCGGCCGACCTCAACGCCAACTACCGCGGCCAGCTCGTCGGCCGCGCGGTCGACCTCGTGCAGCTGTTTCCTGCGGCGGCCTACGGCAAGAACGGCGCCGACATCAGGCTGGCCGTCGATGCGGTCGAGGACATGTTCCGGCTGCCGGACCTGACGCACGTGGTGATCGTCGGCGGCGACTCCGACTACATCGCGCTCGCGCAACGGTGTAAACGGTTGGGCCGCTATGTCGTTGGCATCGGCGTGGCAGGCGCCAGCAGCCGGTCACTGGCCGCCGCCTGCGACGAGTTCGTCACCTACGACGCACTGCCCGGCATCCCGACCGTCGCGCCCGAGCCGCCGAAGAAGAAGGCCACCAGAACCGCCAAGGCCAAGGAAGAAGAGGACGACGACGAGCCCGAGCCGGCGGACGCGCAGGCCGCGGCGACCGGTCTGCTGGAGCGCGCGCTGCGCATCGGCCACGAGAAGGACGACGCTGACTGGCTTCACAATTCGGCGGTCAAGGCGCAGATGAAGCGGATGGACCCGTCGTTTTCCGAGAAGTCGCTGGGCTTCCGCTCTTTCAGCGACTTCCTCCGCGCGCGCACCGACGTCGTCGACCTCGACGAGAGCAGCACCACCCGCATGGTGCGGCTGCATAAAGAGGACGAAAACGGCTAGCCCTACTCTGGGGCCATGACTGACCGTCTCTACTTTCGGCAGCTGCTGTCGGGCAGCGACTTCGCGCAGACCGACATGATCGCCCAGCAGATGCGCAACTTCGCCTATCTGATCGGCGACCGCGAGACCGGGGACACCGTCGTCGTCGATCCCGCATACGCCGCCAACGACCTTGTCGACACGATCGAGGCCGACGGTATGCGGCTGTCCGGCGTGCTGGTCAGCCACCACCACCCCGACCACGTCGGCGGCACGATGATGGGCTTCGAGCTCAAGGGCCTGGCCGAGCTTCTGGAACGGCAGAGCGTGCCCGTGCACGTCAATAGCCTTGAGGCGGAGTGGGTTTCGCGTGTCACCGGCGTCCCGCGCAGCGACCTCACCGCGCACGAGCACGGCGACAAGATCAACGTCGGCGACGTCGAGATCGAGCTCCTGCACACACCAGGCCACACCCCGGGCAGCCAGTGCTTCCTGCTCGACGGCCGGCTCGTCGCGGGTGACACGTTGTTCCTCGAGGGCTGTGGCCGCACCGACTTTCCCGGCGGCAATGTCGACGACATGTTCCGCAGCCTGCAACAGCTCGCCAAGCTGTCCGGCGACCCGATCGTGTACCCCGGACACTGGTACTCGATGGAGCCGAGCGCTTCGCTGTCCGACGTGCGTCGCACGAATTACGTCTACCAGGCGAGCAATTTGGATCAGTGGCGAATGCTGATGGGCGGCTGATCTCGCGTTAGGGTTCTGACCACGGCGATGCTGCCGTGTCTGAGCGCCCGCGGGCGCCCAAACGGGAGGGAACCCACTCCATGACGACACCGCCCACCCCCGCAGGCTGGTATCCCGATCCCGAGGACTCCAGCGGCCTCCGGTACTGGGACGGCGCGACCTGGACCGAGCATCGTTCACCCGCGCAGGCGCCGCCCGCGCCGCAGCCCTCGTACGGGTCGACCGAGTATGGGACCACCGACCCGTACGGTGTCGGAGAATCGACACCGGCGCCGTCGGCCGAGCCCGCAGACCGTGGCGGCGCCCATCGCGCCCCGGATCCGTCGGAGCCGGCCACCGAGCAGCCGACGACGAAGGTGCCGTTGTTCGAGTCGACGCCCGAGCCGCCCCGGGAATCGGCGTACGAGCCGCCCCCGGAGCCAGCGCACGAACCGCCCCCGGAACGGGCATACGAGCCCGCCCATGAGCCGGCGCCCCTGCCGATCACCGAACAGCCGACAACACGGGTGCCGCTGCGCGAGCCGATGCCCTATGCGGACGCCACCACGCCGACCCCTGCCGAGCCGCAGGAAGTCGAGCCACCTGCCGGCACCGAGCCGCTGGCCCCACCGGACAACCGCAAGTTGCTCCTGGGATTCGCCGGTGCCGTCGCCGCGCTGCTGGTCGTGCTCGCCCTTGCCGCCGTCTACGCGTTCGTCATCCACAAGGACGAGAAGATCGACATCGGCGCGCCGACGGTCACTTCGACGTCGACGACCACCAAGGCGCAGGCGACGACGTCGGAGGAGACGACAGCGACCGAGCCGCCGCCGGCGAGCGGTGCGACGGCCTCCGACGGCGCGATGCAGTTCACGGTCACCGGTGTCGAGAACGGCACCACCGTCAGCGATCCGACGAACGAGTCCCTCACCAAGGACGCGCAGGGCGAGTTCATCGTCGTCCGGCTGACGGTGGTCAACACCAGCCCCGACCCGGCCACGTTCCTCGGCACTTTCCAGAAGCTGAAGGCGGCGGGCCAGGTGTACTCCATCGACGACGAGGCGTCGTTCTATGTCGGCGGCGGCTACGCGGATATCCCGCCCGGCGGCCAGGCCGATGTCGGCGTCGCGTACGACGTCCCGCCCGGCACCGTGCCGGAATCGATTGAGCTGCATGCCGATCCGATGAGCGCAGGCGTCGAGCTGCCCTTGCAGTGACTCCGGGAAATCCGGTTCGGGCGTTGCTATGTACTGCGACAACGTGGCGTCGCCTGAGAAAGTGTCCCGGCAGTAGCAACCGACTCGGTCGTCGCGGCAACCTCATCCGAGGGATGTCGGCATCCGGTAGATACTCGATGCACCTCGGCCAGTCGTACCGATTACCCCGCGATATGTCACGGCGTGCGGCTTTTCCGCCACTGAATCCGCGCCGATCGATCCCACGCCACCACGAATCCGAAGTGAAAGATTGTCGAGTAGTGCAATACGCATGACACCGCGACGATCGGCTGGCAAACTCTGGATGTCAACGTCTTCAGCAATAAGGACGTGTGGTCAGGGAGTTTGCTATGAAGAACATCGTCATCTGCTTTGACAGCACAAATGCCCGTCCGGGCCCGCGCGACGCGACGAACGCCGAGACGCTGTTCGGACTGCTCGACGCGAGCGCCGACGAACAGCAGCTGACCTGGTACGACGCCGGCGAAGCGGCCCTGAGCTCCCCGCAACTCTTCAACCCCACGGCCCGCGAGTGGCGCGAAACGGCTGCCGCGGCGGCCCGGGAAGCCGTCATCGACGCGTACTTCTTCCTGGCAGAGCACTGGCAGTCCGACGACCGGATCTTCCTGCTGGGAGCGGGCCGCGGCGCCCATTGCGCGCGGGCGCTGGCCAGGATGCTGGGCACCGTGGGGATGCTGGCCGACCACTCCGACTACCTGCTCGACTACGCGCTGAGCGCCTTCGCGCTGCCGAGCCTCGACCGGTCGGCAGAGGACTGGAAACAGATCCATCGAATGGCGTGCGAATTGGCGGGACGACGCGATGTCGCGGTGCCGGTGCACTTCCTCGGATTGTGGGACACCGTGAAAGTGCCTGGCTCGCCGCGACTTTCCGCGGATGACTCGTTGGACAACGTGCTCGCGGGCCGGCACGCGGTCGCCATCGACGGCGGAACGGGCCCGTTCGCCGAGTGCCGGATCGGTAGGCAGGACGCGATCGAGGAGGCCTGGTTCCGCGGCACGCACTGCGACGTCGTCGGCGGCCCGAACGCGTACTGGCCGCTGGCCGACATCACCCTGGACTGGATGCTCGACGGCGTGGCCAAGGCGGGCGCGGTGATTCGGGCCGGGGCGTTCGAGCCCACGCCCGCACCGACCGAGCTCGACGCGCTGGCCGAGGGTGCGCGCTCGCTGCGCTTCCGCAAGGTGCCGGAGGACGCGCTCGTGCACGCCAGCGTCGATGTCTACCTGCGGGCGCACCCCGACTACTGGCGCCGACTGCCCGCGCGGTTCGCCTGGTGCGATGTGGACTGGGTCGCGCGTGCCGAGCGGCTGCTGCCCGACATCGAAGAGGCTGCGCCGGCCGAAGAAGAGGCCGCACCCGTCGCGCACGTCGCATCCGACACTAGCGACACACTGACCGCGGTGGCGTCCTAGTTCTTCCCGCGGGCCGAGAATTGGCAACCTGTGCCTAACCTCTCAGGGCACTTCAGCCTCATTTAACTCACAAGAAATTGCCGCGACAGCAAATATTTACGGTCGGGGCTTTACCAATGCTGATTAATGCAGCCGGCCATGATATTAACGACGCGTGGGGATTACGGATTGGTTCGACGAGCGCGCCAGCGATATTGCGAACTTGTCCCCCGGCGCGTGGACGGCGATGGCGGCGTGGCTGGCCGTGTGCATCACCATTGCGGCGCTGGTCTATGCGTGGCGGCAATTCCAGCAGGCCAAGCACGAGACCGAGGATCTGTCACAGCCGAACGTCGCGATGTTCATGGAGCCCAGTGCATCGGACTGGCATCTCGTCGAACTCGTGGTGAAGAATTTCGGCCAAAAGCCGGCATACGGAATCAAGCTCGAATTCGCCACCCCGCCAACGGTTCCGCGCTATGAAAGCGCCGACGCCGACAATTACGTCGACATCGTCCCGCTGAAACTCCCCGCCGAGATTCCCTACCTGGCGCCGTCGCAGGAGTGGCGCACGGTGTGGGATTCGGCGTTGGACCGCAAGCAGCTCGGCGAGTCCATCGGTTCGCGGTTCGCCGGCGCCGTCACGTTCTACGACCAGCCCAAGTCCGCGCGCCAGGGGAAGGCGAAGGCCAAGCGCAGCGCGCACCAGTACCGCACGCCTGCGGTGCTGGACTGGGCGACGCTCCATCCGGTGGAGCGGTTGCAGCTGCTCACCACCCACGACCTCGCGCGGCAGGAGAAGCAGAAGCTGGAACTGCTGCGCGGTCTGCTGACCTACTTCCACTACGCGTCGACCGAGAGCCGCCAAGACGTGCTGCAGGCCGAGATCAATCGGATCAACGCCGCCGCCAACGAACAGCGCGATCGCTACCGCAGCCAGTACCACGCCGAGCAGGAGGCTCCGCAGGAGACGCCCGCGGCGCCGGTGGCGGTCGATGAGCTTCCGCTGCAACTGCAGCAGAAGCGGTACGCCGGGCCCCCGCAGCAGCGATACGACGGGCTGCCGCCTGCGTATGACGAGCCGCCGCCTCCGTTCGACGAGGAACCGCCGTACGACGACGACGATGCCCAGACCCGGGTGATCAACGGGCGACACCGTCGCGGCCTGGGCGGCGGGGGCCGCTGACGCGCCCGGTCCTCGGCGCTTGGCTTTCGTAACATCGTTTCGTAACATCGATCTGAAACGAAACGCGCATGTCAAGGAGGCCCGATGACCAGCCCGGTGAACTACCAGCTCAACGAGTCCGTCGCGACGATCACGCTGGATGACGGCAAGGTCAACGTGCTCGGGCCGGCGATGCAGGCCGCGATCAACGAGGCGCTGGACCGCGCCGAGAAGGACGACGCCAAGGTCGTCGTGCTGGCGGGCAACCACCGCGTGTTCAGCGGTGGGTTCGACCTTTCGGTGTTCCAGTCCGGCGACCCGAAGGCGGCGCTGGGCATGCTGGCGGGCGGGTTCGAGCTGTCACTGCGCTGCCTGACGTTCCCGAAGCCGGTGATCATGGCCGCGACGGGCCCGGCCATCGCGATGGGCTCCTTCCTGCTGCTGAGCGGCGACCACCGGATCGGCGCGCCGAAATCGCGGTGCCAGGCCATCGAGGTGGCCATCGGCATGACGATCCCGATCTCGGCGATCGAGATCATGCGACTGCGGCTGACGCCCGCGGCATTCCAGCGGGGCGTCTCGATGGCGGCGACGTTCACCGGTGACGAGGCGATCGCGGGCGGCTGGCTCGACGAGATCGTCGACGAGGACAAGGTGCTGTCGCGGGCGCAGGAGGTCGCGGCCGAGGCGGCGACGACGTTGCACGCGGGCGCGCATCTGGCCAGCAAGCTGAAGGCGCGTGCAGCCGGGTTGGCGGCGATCCAGGCGGGAATCGACGGGCTGCCCGCGGAATTCACGGCCAGCTAGGTCGCCGCGATGCCAAGGGCGAAGCAGCGCACGCCCGAACTCCGGGATCGGGTGCTCGAGGTTGCGATCGCGACGCTCGGCGAGGAGGGCATCGCCCGCTTCACGACGCGACGGGTGGCCGAACGGGCGGGGACGTCGGTGCCCGCCGTGTACGAGCTGTTCGACGACAAGGCCGGCCTGGTGCGGGCGATGTTCTTCGCGGGCTTCCGGCTGCTGGGCGACGAGATGGCCAAGATCCCGCAGACGGACGACGCGCTGGGGGATCTGGAACGGCTGGTGCCGGTGTTCCGGCTGTTCTGCCGGGCGTATCCGAGGCTGGCGCAGGTGATGTTCTCGCGGCCGTTCGCCGATTTCGAGCCGGGGCCTGACGAACTGGCGGCGGGTGCTGCGGTCCGCGAGGTGTTCGTCGGCCGGATCCAGCGGTGCATCGACAAGGGAATCCTCGGCGGGGATTCAACGGACATCGCGCACGTATTGCTCGCGCTGGCACAGGGTTTGGCGGTGCAGGAGGCGGGCCGGTGGTTGGGCACGTCGCAGATCGAGATCGAGCGCAGGTGGAAAGTGGGCGTGCGATCGGTGCTCGACGGCTTCGGGCGCTGACTTCGCTCTCGGAAAATGAGGCATCCGCCCCATGCCACAGTCCGTCCCGTCGGCTGACGATTAGGCCCATGAACCGGGTATTTGCAATCGTTTACGGCTCCTTCAGCTATGTGGTGTTCCTGGCCGTCTTCACCTATTCCATAGGGTTCGTTGGCGGCGTTCTCGTGCCGCGCAGTATCGACAACGCGATCGAGGCTCCGATCGGCCAAGCGGTGGCGGTCGACGTTTTGCTGCTCCTGCTGTTCGCCGCACAGCACAGCGTGATGGCCCGTCCAGCATTCAAGCGATGGTGGACTCGCTACGTGCCGCAGCCGATTGAGCGCAGCACCTATGTACTGTCGGCGAGTCTGGTTCTGGCGCTGGTGTGTTGGCAGTGGCGGGAGCTGCCTGCACACGTGTGGGACGTGACGCCGACACCTGCGCGGCTGGCAATCTGGACTGCGTTCTGGCTGGGCTGGGCGATCGTCCTCGCGGCGACTTTCATGATCAACCATTTCGAGCTGTTCGGGCTGCGACAGGTCTTCGCGCTGTGGCGCGGACAGCGGCAGGGCGAGACCGGCTTTCGGACGACGCTGTTCTACCGAGTGGTTCGTCATCCGTTGAACCTGGGATTCATCGTGGCGTTCTGGTCGGCGCCGACGATGACGGCGGGGCATCTGTTGTTCGCGGTGGTCACAACGTGCTGGATCCTGCTCGCGATGCAGCTGGAAGAGCGCGATCTGGAGGCGACGATCGGCCCTCGCTACGCCGCCTACCGGCGCCAGGTGCCGATGATAGTGCCGGGGCTGCCCAAGCGCGGTTCGTCGTGCCCGGCTATGGACGACATGTCGCTGACATGATGGTGAGATGACCGACATTCGAGGCCGGGTATGGCGCGGCGGCAAACCGCAGGACGATTTCGAGTTCTCCGCGATCTCGGACTACCTCGAAGAGGACGACACCCTGGTGTGGTGCGACATCTGCACCCCCGATCACGCCGCGCTGACCGACCTGGCACAAGAGCTCGGGCTCAACACGTGGGCGGTCGAGGACGCCGTCGCCGAGGCGGAACGCACCAAGGCCGTGGTGTACCGGACGCATACCTTCTTCACGGTCTACTCGGTTGCCGTCGTGCAACCTGCCGACGAGTCCGCGTCCTGCCTCGACGTTAACCGCATCTCCGGTTTCGTGCTTCCGCGCGGGCTGATCACCGTGCGATTGTCGCCGCACCTCGACATCGACGCGGTATCGCAGCGGTTCGACGAACTCGGCGGCCAGGAATACGGGGTCGGTGCGCTGGTGCACGGCCTTCTCGACTACATCGTCGACAGCCACTTCGAGGCGGTACAGGCGCTCGACGACGGTATCGAGGGCCTCGAGGACGATCTGTTCGCCAACGCTGTCCCCGGGAAAGGCCTGCAGCGCAAGACTTTCCGACTACGCAAGGACCTGGTCGAGTTGCGGCGCGTGGTGCTGCCGATGCGAGAGGTCGTCAGCGCCATTCAGCACCGCAGGCTGGACGCGAAGACCTCGCCGGAACTCGATCCGCTGTATTCAGACCTCTACGACCACGTGCTGCGGGCGTCGGAGTGGACGGAGTCGCTGAGGGACATGGTCACCACGGTGTTCGAGACGAACCTGTCGCTACAGGACGCGCGGCTCAACACGGTGATGAAGAAGCTCACCGGCTGGGCGGCGATCATCGCGGTGCCCACCGCGATCACCGGGTTCTACGGGCAGAACGTGGACTATCCCGGCATCAACACCGTCGGCGGGTTCGTGACTGAGCACGGCCATGATCGTCGTGATCGTCGTCGGGCTGTATTGGATGTTCAAGCGGCGGGACTGGTTGTAGCGCTCAGCACTCCGACGACTTCGTGGCCGGACCGGTAGGTCGCCGTGAATCCGCCGCGGCACTCGACGATGCTACTGTCCTCATAGCGCGTGCCCCAGCCGCGATACGTCAACTCCGATTGCCCAATGGCGCAAGAGAATTCGGGAATATCGCCCCAGGCGCAGGAGTATCCCGCCGCGGTCATGCCGGCGACTCGCCCCTGCTCTATGGCGTCGCGCCAATGCTCGGCCGGTATCGGCCGACCGGCCGTGACGTTCTGTGCGATCGCGACATCGCCCGCGGCGTACACGTTGGGCGCCGAGGTGTGCATGTGCTCGTCGACGACGATGCGGCCACCTTCGGTGTCGAGGCCCGCCGCCGTCGCGAGCCTGCTGTCAGGTCTCACTCCCGTGGCGGAGACGACGATGTCGGCGTCTATGGCGGCACCGGAATCCAGAGTGACTTCACGCTGATCGACAGCGGCCACACTGGTCGATCCGATGAAGCGAACACCACTGTCGGACAACATCTTTGCCACGCGCTCGCCGACGTCGACGCCAAACCTGCGCTGCACGGGCACCGATTCCGGTGCCACCAGTGTCGTCGCCACACCGCCGGCGGCGAGGCAGGTCGCCGCCTCGCAACCGATGAGTCCACCGCCGACCACGACCGCCGATTCGGAGTTCTTCGCGGCCATCCGCAAGACGACAGCGTCGGCGAACGAGCGCAGGGACAGGGCCGCTTCTCCCCCGGGCACGGCGAGCGGGACGGGTCGGGCGCCGCAGGCCAGCACCAGATGCCAGTAGCGGTACCGACGGCCGGCCGCCGTGACGACTTCGCGGTTGGCGGGGTCGATGCGCTCGACGGTGATTCCGCGGTCCAGCTGGATGGCGTGCCGGATGAACCAGCCGGGCGTGTGCAGGTCGAGCTTGGGGTCCCGGCCGCAGAGATATGTCTTGCTCAGCGGGGGTTTGGCGTACGGCAGCGCAGGATCGCTGCTCAGCAGCCGAATGGGGATCTTCTGATGCCTCTGGCGGAATGCTTCTGCCGCAGTCAACCCTGCCGGACCACTGCCGATGGCGATGAAGCCTGGAGCCACCACTGTCTCTGAGTACCCTCTCGGCAGGCGGGTGGCGCCTGATTCACCGTTTCGTCATATTTGGCGAGCGTCAGACCGACTCGTCGTCGAGATCTCCCCATACCAGGCAGAACGTGTGACCCGCCGGGTCGCGGTAGATGCGGAAGGTTCCGTCCTCGACGGCACCGGTGACCCGGGTGGCGCCCAATGCCAGCACATCGCGCTCCGCGCTGTCGACGTCGTCAACCCAGATGTCCAGGTGGAACTGCTGGGAGCCGCGCGGGTCGGGAAATTGCGGCGGGTCGTGCTCCGGGGCGAGCTGAAACGCGAGCCGCCGCCCCGTCGGCTCGGTCAGCACGGACCAGGTGTCGTCTTCCTTGTGCAGGCTCCCGCCGACGAGGCCCTGGTAGAAGGCCGCGAGCTTTTCGGGGTCTTTGCAGTCGACGACGACGGAGCGAAGCTTTCCGATCATGGCAACCGAGTTGCCGTAATCGCGTCGAGGCAAACGAGCACCCTGTTCAATGTCAATGACGCACTGACGGGAGGTCGGATGACGGAGGCGGCGTGCTCGGTGTGTGGCACCGAAGCGCTGGAGAATGCCGCAATCGCCGACATGTACCCGTCGGGAGAGAGCATGTCGTTGGTGGCCACGGGAGTCTTGGTGGATGCGCTCCTGCGCCGGGACGGCGACGGTGACATCGACGAAGCGGGCGCTGCGATCGAGCGGCTGGCCGCCTTGGGGTTCAGTTCAGACTTCGTCGCGTTCGAACTCCATGTGGTCCGGTTGCGCGCGTTGATTGCCCAGGCGACGGGTGACCACGACCGCTACCGGGAACTCGCGGATCGCTACCGCGCGATGGCGACTTCGCTTGGCTACCACGGCCACATCGCTGCAGCGGAAGCGATGACCTGACGCGACAGGCGACATTTGCATTCAGTTCGCCGACTGGAAACGTCGCGGCGGTAGCTTGACCAGGCGTGACCTCGGCAATCGCGCTTCCTGCGCTGATGGATCCGATGTACTGGCTGGGCGACGGCGGCGTGTTCGGCTCAGCGGTGCTCGTTGGTGTGATGGTCATCATCTTCATCGAGACTGGCCTGTTGTTTCCGTTCCTGCCCGGCGACACGTTGCTCTTCACCGCGGGAATGATTGCGGCGCAGGCGACTACGCCCGTCGACATCTGGTCACTCACTCCATGCACGGCGCTGGCGGCAGTGCTCGGCGCGCAATGCGCCTACCTCATCGGCCGGCGCGTGGGGCCTGCGGTGTTCAGGAAGGACGACTCGCGGTTCTTCAACAAGCGCTATCTCATGACGTCGCATGAGTTCTTCGAGCGACATGGCGCCAAAATCCTGGTGATCGCGCCCTTCATCGGCGTCGTGCGCACCTACACGCCGGTGGTGGCGGGGGCGTCGACGATGCGCTATTCGGTGTTCCTCACCTTCAGCGTCATCGGCAGTATCGCGTGGGCGATCGGCCTTCCGCTGGTCGGGTATTGGCTCGGCGCCATCCCGTTCGTCGAGCAGCACCTCGACCTGATGATCGTGGTGATCGCGTGCGCGTCGGTGGTGCCCGTGATCGCGTCGGCGGCAGCCGGGGCTGTCGTCCGCCGGCGACGCGGGGCAGACGTCGGCGCCTCGGTTGAGTAGGCCACTTCGTCGCCCCGGCTGTGGGACCATCTGCGCATGAAGCCTGAAGACGATGCCGAGGCCCGCATCAGGGAGCTCGAGCGCCCGCTCGCCAACCAGGCACAGGCCAGTGAACTGGGCGGCAGCCAACCCGTGCAGCCGGCAGGCGGCAGCGCGTACCTGCCGCCACCCGTGCCCGGCTACAACCCATCCGACGGCACCCCGACGCCGCCCTACGGCACCCAGCCCTACGGCACTCAGCCCTATGGCAGTCAGCCGTACAACGACCAGCCCTACAACGCCCAGCCGTACGGCAGCCCGTACACCGCGCCGCCGCGCAAGATCTCCGGGGGCATTCCATGGGGGGTGTTCGCGATCATCGCCGCGGTCTTCCTGGTGGCGATCGGCGCGGGCGCCATCGCCTGGACCATGAAGACGTCGGGGGTCTCGGGGTCGGATGGCGGAACGATCCACATCCCGTCGTTTCCGTCGATGCCGTCGTTTCCGTCAATGCCGTCGATCCCGTCTGCACCGTCGAGCATTCCCGCGCCGCCCGGTGCGCCGGGCGCCGATCCGAACGTCATCACGCCGGCGCCCGGTGAACAGGTCACGGTCTCGGGTATCGACGAGAACAAGACGATCGCCTGCAACGACGCCACTGTGAACATCAGCGGGATCCGCAACACCGTGAATATCACCGGCCACTGCGTGAAGGTCTCGGTGTCCGGCATCAACAACGTCGTCACGGTCGACATCGCCGACGCGATCGGGGCGTCCGGGTTCGACAACCGGGTCACCTACCACTCCGGCTCGCCAGACGTTGAGAATTCCGGCGGAAACAACACGGTGGAGCAAGGCTGACAATTTTCCGTCGGGCATAACAATTAGGGCAACGCCCCGATAAGCGGTCCAAAAAGTTGTCAGACTGACTGCACGTTAATTCGTGGCAGGGGGCCAAATGTCTGACGCCGAAACCGTCCCTTCTGGCACAAGGCGCACGCACCGATCCGGCCTTGCCATAGCGACGGCATGGTTAGTGGGCGCCGGTATCCCGCTCATCGCGGTGGTGTTCGGCATTTGGCTGGTCAAGCGCAACCTCAGCGCCGCCGCACCGGAATTCCTGATGCGCTACGTCTTCGGTGAACGCGCACTCGGGCCGCTCAGCCCGGGGCGCGACATCGCGAATCCCGCCGACCCCGGCGCCGATCTCTCGTCCGACATCCACGACGCAATTGCGCGGGATTGGTCGGTCATTGCGGGCTACTTCCTGATTCTTTTGGTGTGCGCACTCGTCTTCTTCGTGATCATGTCCGCGTTTTCGAATTCGGGCAAAATGCTGAGTTACGCCATCCTCGGAGCGGTCGTCGTCGCGGCGGGAATGAACATTCTCGAGAACCTCTTGATCCTGTGGTCGACGAACCCACCCGATCTCCCGGACTGGAACCAACCGCCCGACCGCTTCTGGGTGGTCGCGCCCGCGGCGGTCGCGACCGTGAAGTGGTGCGCACTGATCGTTGCGCTCTGCGCCGTGCCCGCGGCGGCGTTCGCCACCTCGCGGGTACTGATCTCCTACATCTCCCGCTGGCTACGCCAGAGCCGCGGCGCGAAATGGTGGGACCGCGTCCTGGTGCCGAAACCGGAGCCGACGACGCCGCGCAATGCAGAGGACGACATCGAAAGTGCCTGGCGCCAGGCATATTACGTCCCCGGAGCCGACGATCTACTCGCCGAAGACGATGGCACGACGGCAAGGACCGCCACGGCGCTGTGCCTGTCCGGCGGCGGTATTCGCTCGGGCTGTGTGGCCATGGGCGCGATGCAGACGCTGTCCCGTGAGCCCGAAGAGGGCGAGCCGACGAAATGGGCCAACGCACCGCTGCTCGACGACTTCGACTACATCATCTCGGTGTCCGGCGGCGGCTACACCGCGGGCGCGAGACTTCTTGCGGTGCAGAAGGACATGACGGGTGGGCCGGAAGCGTCGCTCGCCGAGAGGTTCAATCCCGGGTCACCCGAATTCGCCTTCTTCCGGCGGCGGGCAAGCTACATCGCCGACACCCCGATGGGTCTCGTCAAGGCACTCGCCGAGGTGCTCAAGAACCTGGTGGCATCGGCGGCCATGGTGTTGTTGGTCGCGGTGATCTTCGGCTGGGTGTTCGGCTGGTTCATCGCCCGGATGCCGCTGGCCGCCTTCATCCCGGTCGCGGAACGGACGGGCGTCGGCGCCCATGCACATCCAGGCGTTGGACCACCACGTCATGGTGGTCGCGATTGCGGTCGCCATTCCCATCGTGTTCGCGTTGCTGTTCGGCTTGGCAGGGCTGATTTGCGAATACGTCTCGGTATCAAAAACATTCACCCAGGCCAAGGACGTCCTGAATCAGGCTGCCACCGTGGCCATCCTGCTGGCAGTTCTCGTTGCGGTCGTGACGGTGGCGCTGCCCGGCTTGATGTGGCTGTGTGCACCGCTGTCACCGACCCAGACCACCAAGTGGCCGTCGGTTGCCGCGTTCGGTGGTCTGGCCGCTGTAGCCGCCCTGCAGTACGGCGCCACGCTCATCTCGATGGTCACCAAGAAGAAGGAGGACACGGCCGGAGGGGTTTCGCGATTGCGAAAGATGCTCCCTGCCGGTGTCGTTCAGCTCGGGATCGTGCTGCTGACGCTGGCCGTCCTGGCCGTCGGATGGCTGATGGTGCTCGGTATCGCCGCGGCTCAGGTGTTCGGCTCGGTCACCCACGACCCGACGACGGTGACACCGGTTCCGCATTGGCGATGGATTCTGCTTGGGCTCTTGATGATTGTCGTCGTCTTGAGCATCATCGACGTCACATCGCTGAGCCTTCACCCGTTTTACCGCGGCCGGCTGGCGCGCGCGATGGCCGTGCGTCGAATCAACGGCGAGGCCAAGGGGTATCCGTCGGAGGAGGGGACCTGGCTCGACCGCTACGGCCATTCGGCCGAGGGCGGCCCGAAGTTCGTCTTCGCGGCGGCAGCGGCACTTTCGGGCGATGCGAAACCCGCGCCCGGGCTCAATGCGGTCTCGTATGTACTGAGCGCCGACTACATCGGCGGCCCTGCCCTCGGGTGGCTGGACACCAAGGAGATCATCGCGGTGGCGCCACCGCGCATCAAGCGCGACCTGACGGTGCAGGCGGCGATGGCGATCAGCGGCGCGGCGTTCGCGTCGGCGATGGGCCGGATGAACAAGGGCTACCAGTCGCTGCTCGCCGTGTCTGGTGCGCGGCTGGGCACGTGGCTGCCGAACCCGACGTTCGTCAAGTACGCGAAAGACCATGCGGCGGAACCGCTTTACCCGAAGGCGTTGCCGTCGATGCGTGGGGCGGGATATTTCTACCGCGAACTGTTCGGGATCAACAAGCTGCATGCGCGCCTCGTCCAGGTGACCGATGGCGGCCACTACGAGAACCTCGGGCTGGTGGAGGCACTGCGGCGGCGGTGCCGGCTGATCTATGTCATCGACGGCGGCGGCGATACTCCCCCACTGCTGTCCGGCTTGTCTGATGCCATCCGGCTGGCGCACTTCGAACTCGGCGTCGAGATCGAGCTCGACGAGCGTGGCGACTACGGCGTCCCGAACCTGGCGCCGGGGTCTGCCCCGCGATTCGGTGAAGGGCACGCGTTTTACGGCCTCAACAGCCGGCTCACGGCGGGGGCGGTAGTGCGCGGAACCATCACGTATCCAGATGCCGCGGGCCTGGGTGAGAACAACAAGGGACTGCTGATCGTCGCGAAGGCCGTGCTGTGGCGGGAACTGCCCGACTGGGTGCTGACGTACGGGGCGGGCGGGAGCGGCGCGAGCTTCCCGAACGACAAGACCTCGGACCAGTGGTTCAACGAGGCGCAGTTCGCGGCCTACACGGAGGTCGGGCGACGCATCGCGGTCAAGGCCCGCACGGTGCCGTCGCACACGGAAGCGCCGATTCCACCCGAGGGCTCGCCGGCAGACTGACGTCGAAGTTCAGGGCCTGCGTCAGCAGGCGCAGCGCGAGAAGAACGCGCCGGTGAAGATCGCGATGATGAGGGCTTCAGTGGTCAGGCCCATGACTGCCGTCACGACGATGGCCGCGATCGCGGCGATGCCGATGACCAGCAGAAGGACGCCCCACCACATCCGCGCGTGGCTGCGATGAGCGGCACGCGGCGTGCTGACCTGGGACGGGACCACTGCGCCGTTGAGCGCTTCTGCCATGGAAGACCCCTTTGTTGTGACAGCAGACACAAATATAGTCCTACGGTGAGCTGTCTCACAGAGTTGGAGTCGGTTTTACCTGATCTTCACGCTTCTGCGGCCGTCCAGTCATAGGGCAGGAACTTGCCGTCGAAGGTGACGACGACACGGTCACCGGCGGGATGCGGCTTCTTCTCGAGGGTCACGCTGAAGTTGATGGCACTCATGATGCCGTCGCCGAACTCTTCGCCGATGAGCTCCTTGATGGCACCGCCGTAGACCTGCAGGGCCTCGTAGAAGCGGTAGATGGTCGGGTCGGTCGGCACTGCCGTCGGCAGCCCGCCGCGCATCGGCACGGCGGCGAGTACCGGAATCGCCGACTCGTCCAGACCGAGCATCTCTACCAACGTGCCGCCCAACTCGGGCGGAATCGGATGCTGGCCAAGGAGAGCCGCGGTGGTCCAGACGACGGGCTTGTCGATGGCATCGGCGAGCTGCTGCCATGTCAGGGCCTTCGCCAGGCGGGCGGCGATGATCTGTTCCGTGATTTTCTCTCGAGTCATTGGTCAATGATCAGCGAAGGGTGGCTGTCCCGTCGCGCCGTAATCACACCGCGAAAGAGAAGCCAGGGTCGCTGACCGCGCGAGTTAACGACCGGGAATGCCATTTCGGCGCAAAGATGAAGAGCGTGAGCGACAAAACGACATGCGCGATCGTCGGCGGCGGCCCGGCCGGACTGTTTCTGGCGCTGATGCTGGCGCGCGCCGGCGTCGAGGTCACCGTCCTGGAAAAGCACGCCGACTTCCTGCGCGACTTCCGTGGCGACACCGTGCACCCGGTCACCATGCGACTGCTCGACCAGCTCGGCCTCTACCAGCGGTTCGATGCGTTGCCGCACAGCATCGTCGACAAGGGTCAGTTCGACGTCGGCGGCGAGCTGATCACCCTCGTGGACTTCCGCCGCCTCCATCAGCCACACCCGTATGTGGCCATGGTGCCGCAGTGGGATCTGCTCGACCTGATCGCCGAGGCCGCCAGCGCGGAGCCGACTTTCACGCTGCGCTTGGAGCACGAAGTCACGGGCCTGCTGCGCGACGAGGACACGATCACCGGCGTGCGCTACACGAGCCCGGACGGTCCCGGCGAGCTACGGGCCGACCTCACGGTGGCGTGCGACGGTCGCAGCTCGGTTGTCCGCCGCGACGCCGGGCTCCCGATTCACGAGTACCCGGTGCCGTTCGACGTGTGGTGGTTCCGGCTGCCCCGCGAGCAGGAGGGCCTGTACTCGCTGATTCCCCGCACCAGGCCCGGGCGCGCGTTGATCATGATCCCGCGCGAGGGCTACTTCCAGATCGCATACCTGATCCCCAAGGGAAGCGACGCCGAGTTACGCGCGCGTGGGCTCGACGCGTTTCACCGCGAGCTCGCCAGCTTGGTCCCGGAGACGTCACCCGAGGCGATCACGTCGTGGGACGACGTCAAAGTGCTTGATGTCAAGCTCAATCGGCTGCACCGCTGGCATCGCGACGGGCTGCTCTGCATCGGGGATGCCGCGCATGCCATGTCACCGGTGGGCGGTGTCGGCATCAATCTCGCGATCGCCGACGCCGTCGCCGCGGCGGGCCATATTGCGGAACCGCTTCGGACGGGCCGGCTTACGAACACCCATCTCGCCGCGGTGCGTCGTCGCCGCCTCGTGCCCACGGTCGTCACGCAGACGATGCAGCGCATCCTGCACCGCGGGCTGTTGGCCTCGGTCCTGCAGGGCCAGGAGGTGAAACCGCCCGGGGTGCTGATCAAACTGCTCGAGCGCTTTCCGCAGCTGACCGTCGTGCCCGCCTACATCGTCGGCGTCGGCCTATTGCCCCAGCAGGCGCCGGACTTCGCCCGCCGCTAGTCGAGCTAGGCCTGTGCGGGCAGCACGTGGTCGGCAACCTTGTCCGTGCTCAGGCACAACGAGCAGACGTGCGCGTCGTGCGTCGCGCACTTCATCATGTCCGGACGCTCGTAATCGTGATGGCAGACATGGCATTTGAGATGCTCGCCGGACGGGTTGCCGTGCTCGTCGTACATCGGCAGGTGGATGCCGTCGTCGGAGCGACGCAGGTAGTACTTGCCCTTGGTGGCGATCGCGAAGATCGGCGGCAGCACGATCGCCAGTCCGATCGCGACCAGAGGTGAGTACGGCCGGATGCCCTCGCCGAGGCCGCCGAAGAACGCGATGACCGACAGGCCCGCGGCGATCAGCATCGAGCCGAAGCCGACCGGGTTGAACGCGTACAGCATGCCGCGGCGGAACTCGGGCTCCTTCGGCGACAGCTTGAGCAGGTACTTGTTGAACACGATGTCGGAGGCCACGACGACGACCCAGGCCATACCACAGTTGGCGTAGAAGCCGAGGATCGTGTTGAGGAAGTCAAACATGTTGGCTTCCATCAGGATCAGCGCGATCAGCAGGTTCACCCCGAGGAACACCACGCGGCCGGGGTAGTGCTTGGTGACGCGGGTGAACGAGTTGGTCCACGCCAGCGAACCGGAGTACGCGTTGGTCACGTTGATCTTGATCTGGCTGATGACCACCAGGCAGACCGCGAGCGTCATGGCGAGCCAACCGGGCAGGAAGTTCTGGTAGATCTCCAGGAACTGGTGCACCGGCTGGTTGGCGATGCCCGCGCTGTCGGCGACGTTGGCGATCAGGTACACCGCCAGGAACAACCCGACGACCTGCTTGATGGCACCGAAGATGACCCAGCCGGGGCCGGCCAGGAACATCCACGTCCACCAGCTGCGTTTGTTCTCGGGAGTCTTGGGCGGCATGAAGCGGAGGTAGTCGTTCTGCTCGGCGATCTGCGCGATGAGCGACAGACACACGCCGGCGGCCAGCAGGGTGGAGCCCATGTCGAAGCCCTTGACGCCGTTCTCACCTTGGTAGGCGAAGAACTGTCCGACCGATTCCGGGTGGCTCACCACGAGGTAGATGAACGGCGCGACCATCAGGATCAGCCACAGCGGGGTGGTCCAGACCTGAAGCGTGGAAAGCACTTTCATGCCGTAGATCACCAGCGGGAAGATGATGAGGGTCGACGCCGCATAGCCCAGCCACAGCGGTATGCCGAGCCCGAGTTTGAGGCCCTGCGCCATGATCGAGCCTTCGAGGGCGAAGAAGATGAAGGTGAACGTCGCGAAGATGACGTTGGTGACCACCGAGCCGTAGTAGCCGAAGCCGCTGCCGCGGGTGACCAGATCAAGGTCGATGTTGTAGCGCGCCGAGTAGTAAGCCACGGGAAATCCGGTGGCCATCACCACAATTGCGAAGATGAGGATGCCCCACAGCGCGTTGGTGGTGCCGTAGGAGATGCCGATGTTGGCGCCGATGGCGAAGTCAGCAAGGTAGGCGATGCCACCGAGGGCCGAGATGCCGACCACCCGCGTCGACCACTTTCGGTAACTGCGCGGCGCGAAGCGCAGCGTGTAGTCCTCGAGGGTCTCCTTGGTGGCCGTCATGGTGTCGAGGTCGGTCACCACGGCCTCGTTCACCGGCTCGGGGCTGAGCTCTTGAGTCATTCGGCAAAGCTAGGACGGCTTTGTTTCCGAACAATGACGCCCGTGTTTAGGACATGAATGAGCGCTTGCGTCAATTGGATAGCGTTGGCGCGGTCACGATCAGGCGTTCAGCGCACTCCCCCGGCGCCACTGGTCCCACGGCACCGTCCAGTCGCCGTTCTGCCAAATCTGCAGAGGCGGACCACCGGTGTTGCGGACCTCGACGACATCCCCCGGGACGGAGAAGCCGAAGAACCACTGGGCGTTCTCGCCGTTGAGGTTGAGGCAGCCGTGGGACGTGTCGGTGTTTCCCTGCGCCCACACGGTCGCGTTGAGCTGATGCAGGTAGATGCCGTCCATGCTGATGCGAGTGGCGTACGGGATGGTCTCCCGGTAGCCCAGGCGCGAGCTCGTCGGCAGCCCGAAGGTCGACGAGTCCATGATCACCGGGTTGGCCTTGTCCATCACGGTGTACACACCCGGCGGCGTAAAGAACGAAAGGGTGTTGCCGCCAACGGTTTCCGTGCCACCCATGCCCATCGAGGTCGGCATGGTGCGGACCAGCTTGCCGTTGTCGAACACGCTGACCTGTTTGGTCGTATCGTCGGCGATCGAGACGTGCGAGCTGCCGATCTTGAAGGCGACGTGCTCGTCCTCTTCGCCGTAGAGTCCGTCGCCGAGCTGTTGGCCGTAGATGTCTGCGGATACGTTGACGGAAGTGCCTGGCGCGTAATACTTCTCGGGTCGCCAGTGCGCGTTCTGGTCGTCAACCCAGTTCCAGGATCCGGCAACGGGCGGGTTGGTGGTGACGTGCAGACGCTTTTCGGCGGCGATCTTGTCGGTGATCGGCTCATCGAAGTGCGCGACGACGACGGCGCCGACGCCGTACGTGTTGCCGTCCACCAGGGAGATGCCTGCGGTGGTGTTGAGGTTGACGGCGGTCAGGTAGTCGGGCGACAGCGTGGTGAAGCTCGAGGTCTGACGCGACGGCATGCCGCGGGGGCCGCGGGCGGCGACGGTCATGGTGTAGGTGCGCCCGTACCTGAGCTGCTCGGTCGGATGCCAGCCCTTCTTGTCCGGTGTCAGCACGCCGGGCACGGTCTTGCCCCAGTCGTTGACCAACTTGACGTCGTCGATGACGCCGGAGAAGGCGGCGACGGACACGGGCGCGGCGGGGTTGACGTCGTCGGAATGGGCAAGCGGATAGACCCCGAGGGCGGCGGGCTGCGGCGGAGCAGGGACGGGCGCCGACAGCGTCTGCGCGGCACTGGCGACCCGGCACTGGGTGGAGCACTGGGGGGTCGTCGATGCGACGTCTCCACCGAGCAGCACCAACGCCGCCACGCCGATGGCGGCGAACGTGGCGGCAACGCGACGAGACCAGGTCAAAAGCACTCCAGTGTGGGTCGGCATGGGCCGGGATAGTCGGACGGCTGGCCCGACCGGGCTCCCATGATAAGGCGTCGGGATAACGCGCCGATGACGGTATTGGTTAAGGCTTGGTGGCAAGTTCGAAGACGGGGATGACGCGATCGGTGCGCTTCTCGTAGTCGGCGAATCCCGGGGCGAGCTCTTTGACGGTGGCGAAGACGCGGTCGCGCTCGTCGCGCGGCAGTTCATTTGCGACCATGGCCTTCGGCGGGTCCGAGCCGATCTCGACCCGGACGTCGGGGTGGGCGCGAAGGTTGAACACCCAGGCGGGGCTGCTGTCCCGGCCCGCGGCGGAGCCGACTACGTAGACCTTGTCGTCAATGTCGAAGTAGCCGATCAGGTTCTCGCGCTCGGCGCCGCTCTTGGCGCCGGTGGAGGTCAATATCAGCAGCGGAAAGCCCTCGAACTGACCGCCCACCTTGCCGTCGTTGCGGCGGAACTCCTCGATGTTGTTCTTGTTGAATTCGCGCTCGGAGGCCATCTCGTCGTCGGGCATGGTCCCATCGTGTCACGGTCTCGAGGCGTGCCGGCGAGAGCGAACTCGGAGAAGGTAGCCGACGCGCGGCGAATATGCCGCTGTGATCGCGCAACTGCCGTAGCTTGGACTCGACGAAGGATTACCAGCGAAAGGAATCCGACGTGGTAGTGGTGGGTTGGATAGCGGTCGTCATCGTGGCACTGATTGTGCTCGCCGCGTTAATAATGCTCCTCCGCTCGTTGCCCGATCTGAATCGTTATCTCCGGATCCGGCGTATGTAGCTGCGCCCGGCCAAACGACTCCCCGATCACCACCACAAACGCGGTGATCGGCCGTTATCGTGAGCCGGTGGACGAGGGCACCCCGTTCGGCCGCTACCGGCTGATTGAGTTGCTGGGCCGCGGTGGCATGGGCGAGGTGTGGCGCGCCCACGACACCACCATCGACCGGGTCGTCGCGCTGAAGATGCTTCTCCCGCACTTCGCCAAGGACCCCGATTTCGATCAGCGGTTCCGTCGCGAGGCCCGCACCGCGGCACGGCTGGACAATCCGCACGTCGTGCCGATCTACGACGTCGGTGAGGTCGACGGTCGCCTGTACGTGACCATGCGACTGATCAACGGCAAAGACCTGCAGACCATGATCGACGCCGGACCGCTCGACCCCAAGCGCGCGGTGGCGATCATCGAACAGATCGCGACGGCTCTGACGAGCGCCCACCAGGCCGGGCTGGTACACCGCGACGTCAAACCGTCGAACATCCTGGTGGACCACAACGACTTCGCGTACCTCATCGACTTCGGCATCGCACGTGCGACGGACGACACCCGGCTGACGTCGGCGAACTCGGCCATCGGCACATGGGCCTACATGGCGCCCGAACGGTTCAGCACCGGCGAGATCCACCCCAGCTCCGACATCTACGCGTTGGCCTGCGTGCTTTATCAGTGCCTGACCGGACTGCAGCCGTTCCCTGGCAGCACGCTCGAACAGGTCGCAGTCGGCCACATGGTCACCCCGCCGCCGAGGCCGTCCCAACACGCCGCCATCCCGCCTTCGATGGACCACGTGATCGCCACCGGCCTGGCCAAGAAACCCGAAGACCGCTATCCCACGGCCGTCGAAATGGCCACGGCGGCAAAGGAAGCCGTCACCTCACCCAACAGCCAGCCCCCCGAGCACGCTCGAGCCACCCAGCAGGCTCCGGTGAGCCCGGGCACGCAGGCGCCGATCTACTCGTATCCGCACACCCCGCCGGGCCCGTACGGGATGTCGCCGTCGGCGCCGACGCATTTCAGCGCGCCGAATCTGCAGCGGCCGCCGGCGCCGCCCGCCAAGAAGTCGTCGGGGCGACACCACGGCCTCCTGGTCGGCGCGTTGGTGTTCATCGCGACGCTGATCGTCGTGGGCGGGGTGGTCGCCTTCGTCGTGGTCACTCAGCACGACAATTCGACGACGACCGGCCCGACGACTGCGGCCGCCGGTGCGGTCGAATTCACCGGCACGTACCGGGTGGACTATGGACCGGGGACCGATCTCTCGGACAAGCCGGTGCCGGGTGCGCCGGCGACGACGAGCAGCTGGGCGGTTCGCTCGAATTGTGGCGCGGGCGGTTGTGTGGCGACGGCGGCGAACATCAGCGAGGGCGGGCAGGCGCTGGTGTCGAACCTGACGTTCGACCATTTGGGCGGCACGTGGGTGGCGGTCGGTCTCGCGTCGGCGCAGTGCGGGGGCGAGACGCCGTCCGAGGTGTGGGTGATCTACTCGCTGCAACCGCATCCCGACGGGACGCTGACAGGCGAAACCACCAGGGACTCAACCGATAGCCTCTGTGCCGCCAAGCGAAGCGTGAAGTTCACCCGGACCGGCGATCCCGACCTCAACAAGGTGCCGGATCCGTCCGTGTTGCCGCCGCGGGTGACGACGCCTGCGGAGGGACTGCGCGGTAAGTATCGCGAGACGACGACCTTCACGAACGGCACCGTCCTTCCCGCAAAGGTGATGACGGCCAATACCTACTGTCTGCGCACCGGTGATCGCTGCATGAGCTTGTTCCATGCGGGCGATCAGGCCGTCACTCTGATATTCGCCACAGACAAGTGGACCCGAAACGAGAAGGGCACCACGAACTGCCCGGCCGCCGGCACGGCGCAGATGACGATCACCGCGGAGTACCCGCTGCCCACGGATTTGAACGACCCGATCGCGGTGCTCGGCGGTCGTGGCACTCAAACCATTGCGCCGGGAGGCGCGTGCACCGGCGGCGGCGATTTCGACGACAGGTTCGATCGCACGGGCGATTGACCCACTGGCACACGCAAGGCCGCCGACCCGGAGGCTGACGGACTCGCGTGCTCGGTGATCAGAAGGGACCGATGTAGAACGCCTCCAGCGCCGGATCGTTGGGGACGGTGACCTTGCCGGTCGCCGCGATGGTGACGCGATTGCCGTCGAAGTTCGTGTAACTCAAACTCGGCTTCTCGGGAAGCCTCGGCAGCAGCTGCGACAAGATGATCGTCGAGATCTGTTCGCCGAGGCGGAGACTGCGGGTGTTGTCGGTGCGCCAGTGCACACCACCCATGCTGCGTCCCATAGCGACGTTGGCCGCGAGTTTGTTCAGCTCGCCGCCCACGGTCATCAGCTTGGCATCGGGCTTCTTATACGGCAGGCAGCGGTCGGTGTTGCCGTCCACGGTGCCGGGATTCCAGATCTCGAGCGGCGGATGGTCCGGGAAATACGGTGACGGGTCTCTCGGCTTTCCCGCGTTCTTCAGCAGGTCTTTGTACGACTGCGTGTCGTCGAACCATGCCTTGAGGATGGTGACGCACGCACCTGCCACGGTCGCATGGCCGGCACCGTAGGAGGGATGTGCCGGACTGCCCGCGGTGAACGCGATGGGCAGGAAGTAATCGCTGCCCTTGATGACCGGCTTCGTGTGCCCGAGATACCCGTCGAACGGCCAGGTCGGCAAGCCGTAGGGTCGCGTCATGCCGTTCGCGCCGATCTGCTGGACGTGCAGCAGGCCGCCGTAGGATTCGGGACGCAGCCGTCGATGCGTCCATTTCTGCCGCCATACGACATGCAGTGCGCGCGAGGCGACTTCGGAGACCAACGCCAGCAAGTGCGGTCCGCCGAGGGTGCCGAAGGGTATCTGGCGCTTGTACAGGCCGTACGGATTACCCGGATCGGCCTTGGCGCTCAGATTGCCCAGCTGCAGGGCCGCGTTGAAGTAGGCCTGGTGCAGCGCATCGCGGTTGACGAAGCGGGCGAGATCGCGCATCGTCTGGATCCGCCGGCGCTTCGTCTCGTAGTAGCCAGGACCGTTGGCAGCCGAGTAATTATTGGCGTTCGGGTAGTCGTTGCCGTCGTTGTCCCGGCCGGTCGCCTGCGCCTTCAGCCAGTCGTCGAATTCGGTCAAATAGTTCTTCTTGGCCTTGTAGGGCACCTGCGTGGCCTTGATCAGTCGGGCACCGTAATTGATGTCCTGCAAGAAGAATTGGCTGACGAGCGGACCCTTGTCCTCGTCGGGCAGACCTGCCCGGAACACGGTCTGATGGTTGATGTGCAGCGCGGTTCCGGTGGGATCGACCGGTAGATCCAGACTCAACCGCACATCTCCGACGGTGTGGGTCGGACTGCTGAGTGCCCGCTGATAGCCCTTCTTGAATCTGTGATCGCATGGAACACATCGGCATTGGTGCCGTAATCGTGAAAATTCACGTCGCGGACCTTGGCCATCCAGTACAGCTCGACCATCTCGGCTGCCGTCGAGTCCGACAGCACGCTGGGCGCCGGCAGCATGTGGATGCTCGTCGGGTCCGGCCCGATCTTCGGTGGCGCGCCCGGCCTGCGGGTTGATCAGCTTCGAGGCGCCGGTGCTGGCCGGAGTGAACTCATAGTCGCCGTTCAGGTCGCAGATGTTCGCGAACGCGATGTAGGACGGTGGATTGACCTCCCCGGTGCCGTTGGCGTGCCGCGGCAGGGTCTTGTGAAAGTTTCCGATGTACTTGGCTCCGCCGAAGTCGAGCTGTTCGTCGCCGTTGGTGACGGTGGTCAGCGGAACGGGTGTCGTGTGGATGGCGGCGGCGAATGACGTCGCGAACTCGCCGGCACATCGATGTCGGGTTCGGCGGCCAGTCCGTTCGGGGCCTCCAGGATTTGGTCATCTTTGACCTCCTGATTCTGTAATGGTTAGGCGTGATTCATCCCCCGCAGAGCTGCAGGACGCCTTCGCCATCGCCTCTTCACTGGCGCGGGACACGAGTAGCGCACTACCTGTCTTTTGGTTTGGATACAACGCATTTCGTGTGGGGTTTCGCGTATTCCTATGATGGACTTGCGAAGTCGCTGTTGCTGTTCCGATACCAGCGAACGGTTCTTGTTTTGCGGCATGGGTGTGCGCGGTGCGGATACTGTTATGTGGCAGTGAATTCGACCTATGGGACCGATTGCCGCCGTCAGTTTCGCTAAGAAACCACGGATCGCCGCCTGCACTGGGGCGATCGTCCTGACGGCGTCACCCCCACCTGTAGTCACACGCCGCGCAGGTCCAGATGTCTTCGGTCACGCAGCATCCTCGCCAGTCGACCCACGGTGGTGAATCTCTGTAGACGGAATGCGAAACAGGCATACCGAAGATCGCGCTTCGGGTCCGGCCAGCTCCACCGTTGAGCATTTCGGATGTGTGAAAAACGGAAGTCGAGCAGGTTGGTGTATCCGTCCTCCTGCAGGCGAGTATGACAGCGACGGCACAACACACCGGGCCAGTCGGTAGGTGGGTCCGGCCGCCAGATATTGGCTGGAATCGGTGGATCCCGGTCGCTGCAGGCGCCCCTCTCATCCTTGATGAGGACCTCCGGCACCTCACGTGTCGGAGGAGGTCGACGGTGCGGATATGAGATCAGTCGCGACCGTGCTCGCCCGTCGTATCGATGGCGGAATCGCATCCGGTGCATCGGCCATCGGAGTGCAGCAGGACTCGGGCGGCGGTGAGCGACGAATGCCGAACCGCATCGCCAAGTCGTGCCGGTACTCGCTTTCCGACAATGCGAGCTCCATGCGCGGAGGGCGGATCCATCTTCAGCACAATGGCCACCGAGAGCGGTGTCGACAATTCAGCGGACGCGGAGTTGCTACCGCCGCCTACGGGGTTCGGCGCTGGGCTCAGAGGCCACGTAGGCCGATCCGGCGGTAACGGGTCAGGCGCGCTACACCGCGGACCGGATCTTCGTTTCCAGCTCGTCGAGGACGCGCTCGAGCTCGGCCACCAACCAGGTGGTGTTCCGCTGCTTGTAAACCTTCAGCAGCAACGAGTAGTAGCAGAGATGTTTCTCGGGATCGTGCACGCTGAACCGCTGCCACAACTCGTCGCCGTGTTCGCGGTAGTCACGCAGGATGGCCCGCGCATTGTCGAGCTTGTCGGCGAGCGAAACCAGGATGGTGTCCTCAGAAGCCTCGCCGAGGTGGTCGATGTAGCGCTGTTTGCGCTCGTGCCACGGGGGCTTGGGATCCTCGAAGGTGTCGCTGCACTGCGCGACGATTTCGGCGACTTCGGGCCCGAACTTCCTGCCGATCTCGGCCAGCGTCGTTCTCCGCCCTGGTCTTCGGCCGCGTCGTGCAAGAGCGCGGCGATCGCCTGCGGCTGGCTGCCGCCTGCCTCGATGACCAGGCTGGCCACCGACAGTAGATGTCCGAGGTACGGAATGTCCCCGCCCTTGCGGGTCTGGGTCCGGTGCAGCTCGGCTGTGTATTGCAACGCCTCGGCGAACTCTTCGGTTAACCGCGGCTCGGTCGTCGTACTCGCCATCTTTCCCCTCTTTTCGTCTTTCTCAGTCACCCTCACTGTCGCATAGGGTGGCCATCGATGGCCTTGCATCTCCACCGCGCCGAACGCACCGACCTCCTGGCCGACGGCCTCGGCGCTCTGCTCTCCGATCCGCTTGACGACCCTTCGCCGAAGAGCTCGTCATCGTCCCGGCGAAGGGTGTCGAGCGGTGGCTGAGCCAGCGGCTGTCGCACATCCTCGGCCGCGGCAACGGGCAGGACGGCGTCTGCGCCGGCATCTCGTTCCGCAACCCGCGACTCCCTGATCGCCGAGATCACCGGCACCGACGGACGACGACCCGTGGCACCCCGACGCGCTGGTCTGGCCACTGCTCGAAGTCATCGACCAGCAGCTGCGACGACGACGTGGTGCAAAACGCTGGCCACCCACCTCGGCCACTTCGAAGCCGGTGAGGAGAAGGAGCTGCGGAGGGCCGGCGCTACGCGGTGGCGCGCCGGCTCGCCGGCCTCTTCGCGTCGTACGCGCGCCAACGGCCGCAGCTCCTCGTCGACTGGGAAAGCGATGTCGCCGGCGACATCGCACGCCGACCTTCGGTGGCAGCCGCCCCTGTGGCGCGCGCTGCTGGACCGCGTCGACGCCGACCCGCCGCACATCCGGCACGCCAAAACCCTTGCCACACTGCAGGAGTCCCCCACCGACCTGCCCGAGCGGCTGTCGCTGTTCGGCCACACCCGGCTGCCCAGCACCGAGATCGAACTGCTCGACGCGCTGTCGACCCATCACGACCTTCACCTGTGGCTGCCGCACCCCAGCGACAGCCTCTGGAGATCCCTCGCCGACGTCCACGGCCAGATCCCCCGCCGCGACGACACCAGCCACCGCGAGGTCGGACATCCGCTGCTGGCCACCCTCGGCCGCGACCTCCGCGAACTCCAACGCGGCCTGCCGCCGGACCCGCAGACCGACGAATACCTCGGCGGCCGACGACCGGCCCGACACGCTGCTGGGCTGGCTGCAGTCCGACATCACCGCCAATGCGGTGCGGCGCGAAGGCCGAACGCTGCGCCCCGGCGACCGCTCGGTGCAGGTGCACAGCTGCCACGGCCCCGCCCGCCAAATCGACGTTCTCCGTGAGGTTCTGCTCGGCCTGCTCGCCGACGACGCGACGCTCGAGCCGCGCGACATCCTCGTCATGTGCCCGGACATCGAGACCTACGCGCCGCTGATCGTCGCCGGCTTCGGGCTCGGCGACATGATCAAGGGCGTGCATCCCGCGCACCAGCTTCGGGTGCGCCTCGCCGACCGGTCTCTCGTCCAGACCAATCCTCTGCTCGGCGTGCGCATCTCAGCTGCTCGCCCTCGCCGGCGGCCGGGCCACCTCCAGCGAGGTGCTCAACCTCGCGCAGGCCGCCCCGGTCCGGGCGCGCTTCGGGTTCACCGACGACGACCTCGAGGACATCACCCGCTGGGTGCGTCAGGCCAACATCCGCTGGGGCTTCGACCGCGAGCACCGCCAGCCGTACGGCGTCGACTTCATCCAGAACACCTGGCGTTTCGGCATCGACCGCGTCCTCGCCGGGGTCGCGATGTCCGACGACTCCCACGCCTGGCTCGACACCACCCTGCCGCTCGACGACGTCAGCAGCAACCGCGTCGAACTGGCCGGGCAGCTGGCCGAATACGTCGACCGACTGCAGCACGTCGTCGAATCCCTCACCGGCGCAAGGCCGTTGCAGCGAGTGGCTCGACGGCGCTGCAGGACGGCATCGACCTGCTCGCGCCGGGTCGACGACGACGACGCCTGGCAGACCAGCCAGCTGCAACGCGAGTTCAATGACGTGCTCACACGCCGCGGGCCCGCGGGCGGCAACGATGATGCGGCTGCCCGATGTCCGCGCGCTACTGGACCGTCACCTCGCCGGGCGGCCGACTCGCGCCAACTTCCGCACCGGCACGCTGACGGTGTGCACGATGGTGCCGATGCGCTCGGTGCCGCACCGGGTGGTCTGCCTCGTCGGCCTCGACGACGGCGTCTTCCCGCGGCTCGGCGTCGTCGACGGCGACGACGTGCTGGCCCGCGACCCGATGACCGGCGAACGCGACATCCGTTCCGAGGACCGGCAATTGCTGCTCGACGCGATCGGCGCCGCGACCGAGAAGCTCGTCATCACCTACACCGGCGCCAACGAGTACTCCGGCCAGGAACGGCCGCCCGCGGTGCCGCTGGCCGAACTCCTCGACACCCTCGACCGGACGACACCGGACAAGGTGCGCGACACGATCGTCATCAAACATCCGTTGCAGCCCTTCGACACTCGCAACGTCATCCCCGGCGAACTGATCCCCAACGTGCCGTTCACGTTCGATTCAACCGTGTTGAACGCCGCGCGAGCTCGCGCCGGACACCGAGCCGAGAAGCCGCCATTCATCTCGGGCCCGCTGCCCGCTCCCCCGGCCGACGATGTCGTGCTGGCCGACCTCGTCGCTTTTTTCCGCGATCCGGTGAAGGGCTTCTTCCGAGCCCTGGACTACACGCTGCCGTGGGATGTCGACGGGGTCGAGGACGCCATGCCCGTCGACATCAACGCCCTCGAAGAGTGGACGGTCGGCGACCGGATGCTCGACGACATGCTGCACGACATGGATCCCGCCCAGGCGCGGGACGCCGAATGGCGTCGCGGCACCCTGCCGCCAGGACAGCTCGGATGGCGGAAGGCCAAGGAGATCTGCGATCAGTCGGCCCTGCTTGCCGAAGCCGCTCGCGCGTTCCGCAAGGCAGATGTCGGCGCTGTCGACGTCGATATCGACCTCGGCGGACGACGGCTGACGGGCACCGTTTCGCCGGTGTTCGGCGACCGACTCGTCTCGGTGACGTACTCCAAGCTCGACGGACGCCACCTGCTGCAGTCATGGATTCCGTTGCTGGCGTTGGCCGCTCACGACCCGGGCCGCGACTGGTCGGCGATCTGCATCGGCCGAAAGAAGCGTGGCACGGATCCTCGCAAGGACGAGTTGCGCCGCCCCGCCGACGCCCTCAAGCTGTTGGCAGATCTGGTGGCAATGTACGACGAGGGACGCCGCAGTCCCTTGCCGCTGCCGCCCAAGACGTCCTACGCGTGGGCGGAGGCCAAGCACAGCCACGGCGACCCGGACCGGTCGGCCGGGTTCAGGTGGCGATCCGATCGCTATCCGGGCGAGGACGCCGAGAAGGCCAATGTGCGGGCGTGGGGCGAGGGCGCCTGGCTGTCGGCCTCGTCCGTGCGGGTCTCGACGACTACGCTTCGGCGGCTTTGGCTGCCGATGCTGCGAGCGCTGGACGCATGATCGAACCTTTCGACCTTCTGGGCCCGCTACCCGCACCCCGTTCGACGACGGTGCTGGAGGCCAGCGCAGGGACGGGCAAAACGTTCGCGCTGGCAGGTCTGGTCACCCGCTACGTCGCCGAGGGCGAGGCGACGCTGGACCAGATGCTGTTGATCACGTTCAGCCGCGCCGCGACACAGGAGCTACGCGACCGTGTTCGTCGCCAAATCGTCGATGCCGTTGTGGCTTTCGATGATGAGACCTTGGTCGGAGACAACCAGGTGATCGGGCATCTACTCGAATGCAGCGCAGGACGAACATCGCCTCCGTCGTCAACGGCTGCGGGATGCCTTGGCGTCATTCGATGCAGCCACCATTGCCACGACGCATCAGTTCTGTCAGATGGTGTTGAAATCACTCGGTGTGGCGGGCGATTCGGACACCGGCGTGACGCTGGTCGAGAGTCTCGATGAGTTGGTCACCGAGATCGTCGATGATCTGTACCTTCGCCATTTCGGCCGCGAACGCGATGAACCGCTGCTGAGCTACGCGGACGCACTGGGGCTGGCACGGGAGGTCGTCAAGCACCCGGCGACGAAGCTGCGGCCGAAGGACGCCGATCCCGACTCGCGTGCCGCCGTTTGTGTCGGCTTCGCGAAAACGTCATGACCGAACTAGAAGTCCGCAAGCGGCAACGCGGCATCCTCGGCTATGACGACCTGCTGACCAGACTCGCAGATGCGCTCAAGGCCGATGATTCGCCTGCGCAACTGCGTATGCACCAGCGGTGGCCGATCGTGATGGTCGACGAATTCCAGGACACCGATCCCGTCCAGTGGAGGGTGATCGACCGTGCCTTCACCGGGCGATCGACCCTGATCCTGATCGGTGACCCGAAGCAGGCGATTTACGCGTTCCGCGGTGGAGACATCGTCACGTATCTGAAGGCAGCGCAGACCGCCGGCGTGCAGAAGACACTCGCCACCAATTGGCGCAGCGACGGCGATCTGGTTCAGCGACTGCAGGTGATCCTGAGGGGCGCCGCGCTCGGCGACCCGCGGATCGTCGTCCACCCCGTCGACGCACACCACACGGGGTCTCGCCTCTCGGGCGCTCCGTCCGACGAGCCATTCCGGCTGCGGGTGGTGCGCCGGGAATCGTTCGGCCGCAGCGGAACCAATCCGATACTGATCGGTGACCTGCGCTCGCACATACCCGCCGACATGGCCGCCGACATCGGCGCGCTGCTGTCGAGTGGCGCCACGTTCGACGGCGAGACCGTCGGCGCGGGCCATGTGGCGGTGATCGTCGAGAAGCACAAGGACGCCCGCGCGTGCTTCGACGCGTTGTGCGAGGCCGGTATACCGGCGGTGTACACCGGCGACTCCGACATCTTCAAATCCGCTGCCGCGGAGGACTGGCTCTGCCTACTGGAGGCATTCGATCAACCCCACCGAGCCGGAATGGTGCGGGCGGCCGCGTCGACGATGTTCTTCGGTAATACCGCCGAGTCACTCGTCGCGGGCGGTGACACACTGACGGATCGCGTCGCCGAGACGTTGCGGGAGTGGGCGGGCCACGCGCGCGAGCGTGGCGTCGCCGCGATCTTCGAGGCGGCGCAGCGTAACGGCATGGGCGACAGGGTGCTGTCGTGGCACGGCGGCGAGCGGCAGATGACCGACCTCGCGCACATGACCCAGCTGTTGCAGGAGGCCGCGCACCACGAGCACTTCAGCCTGCCCGCGCTCCGCGACTGGCTGCATGCACAGCGCGACGAGGGTGCGTCAGCGGAACGGTTCCGGCGCTTGGACAATGACGCCGCCGCTGTCCAGGTCATGACTGTGTTCGCGGCGAAGGGCCTGCAGTTTCCTGTCGTGTATCTGCCGTTCGAGTTCAACCGCAACATCCAGGACTGGGAACTGGTGGTGTTTCACGAGGGCGATCAGCGATGCCTGTACGTCGGCGGAAGCGACGGCCCCAACTTCAATGCCATCTCGACGCTGGCGAAGGCCGAGGAGGCCAGCGACGACAGCCGACTGACCTATGTGGCGATGACGCGGGCCCAGGCGCAGGTGGTCGCGTGGTGGGCCCCGTCGAAGGACGAACCGAATGGCGGATTGTCGCGGCTGTTGCGGGGGCGTCACCCTGGCGAGGCCGAGGTGCCGGACCGCTGTTCGCCGGACAAGCTTTCCGATGACGACGCGATGGCTCGCTTCGAGGAATGGGAGGCGGCGGGCGGTCTGGTCATCGAGAAGTCCGTGGCGCGGGAAATACCTACGCTGCCCGCAGACGAACCGCGGACCGATCTCGATGCACGGCACTTCCACCGCAAGATCGACGCTGCGTGGCGGCGGACGTCCTACTCGGGTCTGATCCGCGCCGCGGAGTCGACCCCCGTGAGCAGCGAGCCGGAGATCATCGAGCTGGACGACGAGGTCGCCGACATCCCGTTGACGACATCGCCGGTCGGTGCGGACGTCCCGTCGCCGATGGCGCATCTTCCGATGGGCGCGAAGTTCGGCACGCTGGTCCACGCGGTGTTGGAGACGGCCGATCCGTTCGCGACCGACTTGGCCGCCGAACTCGGGGCGCAGATCCGCGAGCACGCGATGTGGTGGCCGGTCGACGTGTCCGCCGCCGTCCTGGCGGCGGCGATGGTGCCGATGCACGACACCCCCCTCGGACCGCTGGCCGACGGCTTGACGCTGCGGCAGATCGGGCTGCAGCACCGGATGCGGGAAATGGACTTCGAATTCCCCTTGGCCGGTGGCGATCTGCGCGCCGCCGCTCCGGACATTCGGCTGTCTCACGTGGGCGAGCTGTTGCGGGCGCACTTGGGCAAGGATGACCCGCTGGCGACGTATGCCGACCGGCTGACCGGTGCCGCTCTGGGTAGTCAGCCGCTGAAGGGGTATCTGTCGGGTTCGGTGGACGTGGTGCTGCGGATCGGTGACCGGTATGTAGTCGTCGACTACAAGACGAACTGGCTCGGCGACCCGGCGGAACCGCTGACGGCCGCCGACTATGCACAGCCGCGGCTGGTCGAGGCGATGCTGCATTCCGACTATCCGCTGCAGGCGCTGCTGTATAACGTTGTCCTGCACCGGTTTTTACGATGGCGGCTGCCCGGGTACAAGCCTGAGACGCATCTCGGCGGGGTGATGTACCTCTTCTTGCGCGGCATGTGCGGGCCGGACACACCCGTGGTCGACGGTCATCCGGCGGGCGTGTTCAGCTGGCAGCCGCCTACGTCGTTGATCACGGCGTTGTCGGACCTGCTCGACCAGGGACGGGCGGCCGCATGACCACGGTGGAATGGCGACAGGCGATCGGCGCGACGGGGCTATTGCGGGCATTCACCGACGCCGAGGTGATCGAGTCGTCGGATGTGCACGTCGCGCAGCGGCTTACCACCTTGGCGAAGGAGCCCGGGGATTCGGTCGCGCTGGCCGTCGCGCTCGCGGTGAGGGCACTGCGCAACGGGTCGGTGTGCGTCGACCTGAGGTCGGTCGAACAGCAGGTCGGCGTCGAGGGACTGCCGTGGCCGGACGTCGACGAGTGGCTGCAGACTGTCTGCGCGAGCACGCTGGCGGGATCACCACCGGTGCTGCGGATCGACGGGGACCTGCTGTACCTCGACCGGTACTGGCTCGAAGAGCAGCAGGTGTGCGACGACGTGCTCACGATGGTGTCGACCGCGCCGAAGCAGCTATCGCCGGACATCGAGAGGCTGTTCCCGGAAGGGTTCGACGAACAACGCGCAGCCGCGAAAGTTGCTCTGTCGCAAGAGTTGACAGTTCTCACTGGAGGACCGGGTACGGGCAAGACGACGACGGTGGCCCGGCTGCTTGCGCTGCTCACCGGCGGAACTCGTCTGCGGATCGCGCTGGCCGCACCGACGGGCAAGGCGGCGGCGCGGCTGCAGGAGGCGGTGCAATTGGAGGTCGGCAAGCTGAGCCCCGCCGACCAGGAGGCGCTGTCGGGAATGCACGCGACGACGCTGCACCGCCTGCTCGGCAGCAGGCCGGACACGTCGGCGCGGTTCCGTCACAACCGGGGCAACCGGTTGCCCCACGACGTGATCGTCGTCGACGAGACGTCCATGGTGTCGCTGACGATGATGGCGCGGCTGCTCGAGGCGGTGCGACCCGATGCGCGGCTGATTCTGGTAGGCGACCCGGACCAGTTGGCGTCGGTCGAAGCGGGCGCGGTCCTGGCGGATCTGGTTGATGGGCTGGATGATTCGAAGGTCGCAGCGCTGGAGACGTCGCACCGATTCGGTGAGTCGATCGGCGCGCTGGCGTCGGCGATACGGCTCGGCGATGCCGACCAAGCCATCGAGGTGCTGTGCAAAGGTGGCGATCACATCGAATGGATCGACACCGATCAACCGTCGGAGCATCTTCGAAAGGTGCTCGTACCGCGCGCAGTTGAGCTTCGGCGGGCGGCAATCGTCGGTGATCGGGCTGCGGGGTTGGCGATCCTGGACGAGCATCGGCTGTTGTGCGCACATCGACGTGGGCCGTACGGCGTGAGGTACTGGAATCATCAGGTCGAACGATGGCTGGCCGAAGAGACGGGTGAGCCGATCTGGTCGTCGTGGTATGCGGGTCGGCCTGTGCTGGTGACGGCCAACGACTACGGGTTGGGTCTGTACAACGGCGATACGGGCGTCACGGTGGTGCACGACGGTGTGTTGCGGGCGGTGATCGCGGGGACGGAGCAGCTCGAGTTCGCGACGAGCCGGCTGGCGGACGTCGAGACGATGCATGCGATGACGATCCACAAGAGCCAGGGCAGTCAGGCCGACGAAGTCACGGTGCTGTTGCCGCCGGAGGATTCGCGGCTGCTGATGCGAGAGCTGCTCTACACCGCAGTCACGCGGGCCAAGACGAAGATCCGGGTTGTCGGCCCAGAGGCGTCGGTGCGCGCCGCGGTGGAGCGTCGGGCAGTACGCGCATCGGGACTCGCGCGCCGATTGCAGAGCGCAGACTGACGCGCCCCGAACGCCACGGGAGGTGGCGCCGCGCGACGCCTATCTGCTGTCGTCGTTGCCGCGGTTGGCCAAGATTTCGCGCAGGGTCGGTAGCACGCGTTGATCCTTGGGACGATTCGCGGCTTGTTTGGAGCGGATCACATCGGCCAGTGACGCTATCTGCACGGTGACGTCGTAGATCTCGGTCGTAACCGCGTCGCGGCGCAGATCGGGGTAGCCCTGTGTGCCCGACGGCCGGAAGGACAGGTCAAGGTCGCCTGCGTCGGTGACCAGGTTACACGTTTGCGCTGCCGCCAATCCCTCTGCGTCGCAGGCGAAAGGCACTCCCTCGGGGTCGGCCTCGGTGCGGATTCGGGCATTGAGTTCGCGAAGCGCCGCGGCCAGGCGAACGAGATTGGCGTGCTGGGTGTCGGGTGCGATATCGGCGTCTTCGGTCGGAAACGGGGAGCCGTGGTAGACCGCAGCAAGTCCGCCGATGAGGACGAAGGCCACGCCGTGTCGATGGAGCACCGACAGCAGGCGACCGAGATCGAGTTCCATGTCAGGATCGCGCGCCGGCGGCCCGTAAACCTTCGAGTTGCCGCACTAGACGTGCGTGCCGCTCGAGTCGCTGTTGCCCGGAGAGCGGGGCGACCCGCGCGGCTTGGGCGATGTCGCTGTCGTCGCGGTCGACGATGTGGAACTCAACGTCGAGTCCGCAGAGGCGGACAAGGCGAACGACGTCGTCGAGGCCGACCGCGGTGCGGCCGGACTCCCACCGCGCGATGGCGGGTTGGGCCGTGCCAGCGCGGTCGGCGAGTTCAGCCTGCGTGAGGCCGGCGCGCCGCCGAGCCTCTCGAATCAAATCTCCGCCATACGAACTCACATGGAAATCATAACAGTTCTGTTATGTTGAGCTCCGAGACATGCGCGAGGGCGCTAGACCTCGACGATTCACCGAGCCGGTAGCGTCTACCCGGGTTGATTCTCCAGCCTCACGGAAACGTCGCGGCGGCGATCTGAACTCCCCGCCGGCAGGGTGCCGAACCCGACGTCAGCCGCCCTTCACGGTTATCCAAGTCCGCGCGTTCGCGCCGGTGGCGAGTAGATTTGTGGTGCACCATGGCTGATTACGACCCCCAGCCTGGTCGGCACTCGCCTGCACGGCCGGACCTGTCCGCCGAGCAGCGTGAAGCCGACGAGGTGGACCTGTACGCCGGCCTCACGGGCGTGGCCGGGCTGGTGGCCGGTGCGCGCAGGGTGATCGATCTGCTGGGCGACGTGGCCGAATTCGCGGCGCGAGCGATCCCCGGCGTCGACGGCGCGGGAGTCGCGTTGGTGCAGTCCGCCGAGGGCGTGCCGCGCATCAGTTCGTGGGCGGCGACGGCACAGTTCGTCGACGACATCGACAAGGTCCAATACGAGGAGTTGCACGAGGGCCCGTGCCTGACCTGCATGCAGACCCGGCGCGTCGTGGTCAGCGGATCGCTGGGCAGCGACGGCCGGTGGCCGCATTTCGGCGGGCGGGTGGCGCGCATGGCGGTGCACTCCGCGCTGTCGCTTCCGCTGGTGGTGGGCGACGAGGTGATCGGGGCGATCAACACCTATGCCAACGGCCGTGACGCGTTCGACGAGCACGCCGTGAAGTTGGGGACACAATTCGCGGGGCCTGCTGCGGTGTCGGTGTACAACGGACAGCTGCTCGACCGCGCGCAGGAGCGGACGAAGCAATTGCAGCGCGCGTTGGGCACCCGGGCGGTGATCGATCAGGCGATCGGGATCATCCGCAGCCGCTCCGGCGCGAGCGCCGAGGAAGCATTCGACCGACTGACCCGGCTGAGCCAGGCCGAAAACGTCAAGCTGGTCGTCGTCGCCGAGCGTATTGTGGACGAAGCTGTGCGGCGCGCTCGAGCACGTCGTAGCGGGTCGGCGTGACCGCTCGAGCCCGGTAGCCGAGATCCGGGGATTCCAACGTTGCTGGTAGCCGACACGTTCGTCAATTCCGGAAAGAATTTGCTAGTCTGCAGACTGTTGAGCCAACAGCCAGGCCGGTAAGAGGTGGCCGCCGTCAGCCGCCGCCTCCCAGAAGCATCTCGCTTCCTCCGACCATCCCGGTGACATCCGCATGTCGGGAGCACCGTGCACGAAAGCCACTTAACTTCGGTTCCTTTCCTTGACGGCCTCGACGGCGCCCAGAATTTTCGGGGCGTGAGGGCCGAAAGGCGCCGCGAACCTCCGGCTCGCAGCCCGGACGAGGTGCTTCAACGGATTCCCGCGGGGGAACTGCCGGACCGGTTGGACACCCCGACAATCGCGATCGGAACCGACGGTGTGGTCGTGTATGCCAACTCGGCGTGCGAAAAGATGCTCGGCTACCAGGCCGCGACGACCCTCAAGGGGCAGTCGTTGGCCGCGCTGCTCATAGGTGCGTCCCACCTGTCAGCGCCCCGGGAGTGGTTCGAGCTGTTGCGCGACCGCGACACGGTCACGAACTGGAACCACAGCGACGGATATCCGGTCGCCGCCATCGTGTCGGACTCGAGGCTTCTGCGCGGGACCGACGTGATGTTGATGGTCACCCTCACCGACGTCACCCACTGGGTGTGGTCGGGAATGAACGGTGCGATCCCACCGTCACGGCAGAGTCGGTAAGGGCCAGCTCGTCACGGTCGTGCGGGCGTCTTTCTCCTTGGCGATGAGACGCCGCGCCAGAGCAATGTAGGCGCTCGCGACAACGGGCCACGCCATGTCCGGCGCCAGCCGTCGGGCCTCGGCCGCCATGGTGCCCGCGAGGCGCGGCTTGGTGATGATCTCGCGCAGCGCTGATGCCAGCGCGTCCGGGTCGTCATGGTCGACGAGCACGCCTGCGCCCCTGTTGAGCAGCTCGACAGCGTGCGGAAATGCGGTGGCCACGACCGGTCTGCCATTGGCGATCGCGTCGACGAGCACGCCGGAGGTGACCTGGTCGGTCGAGTCGTAGGGCAGGACGACGACGGAGGCCTGCTGGATCAGCTCGTTCAGCATCGAGCCGCTGTAGTAACCCGACTCGAAGGACACCGAACCCGCCACGCCGAGGCGCCGGGCCTGTTCGGTTCGGGCGTCGCGGTATGCCTCGCCGTCAGCGGCGAGGACGCTGGGATGCGTGGGACCGGCAACGAGGTACCGCGGTTGTCCGGGCACGTCGTTGAGCGATGGCATCACATCGATGACCCGCTCGACGCCTTTGCCAGGGCCCAGCCAGCCCCACGTCAAGATGGTCGGCCTGCTCGGCCGCTTCATCCGCGGCGTGTCCGGAATCGTCGCGCCGTGCGGGATGACGGTGACTTTGTGGCGGTCGATCGAGTAATCGAGACGTAGGCGCTCGCTGGCGGCTTCGGACATGACGACCAGTTGACTGGCCGCTGCCGCGACCGCTTCGAGCATCGAACGATTTTGTGATGTAGGGCTCTTGGGGACCGCGTGCACGACGACGATCGAGGGGACGGACAACCCGTCGATGAGCTGCACCATGTCGTCGCCATCGGCGGTGCCGTAGCTATCGAACGCGTGATGGATGACCGCGACGTTGCCCCGGCTGAGTAGATAGGCGCACGCCGCGGCGGATGGCGCTGCGCTGTTGACCTGCGCTCCGACTGCCTGGCCGCCTAGAGGAGTCAGCTCGTCGGCTGGCTGCTCGTCGGTTTCTCCGATCACGCCGACGTCGGCGCCGCGTGCGCGCAAGCCAGCGGACAGGCCGGCGTTGAACCTCGTCAACCCGGATGGGCTCGGCGCAAATGTGCCGAGGATCCCAAAGCGCATAATGCCGGAAAACTGTTGTGGCGCAGCAGGGAACGGGATCGACTCAAAGCTGGGCGGAGCATTCACAGCAATCCCGATGGACGATTGGTACCGACGTGTCCGGCGTGAGCGGTTGCTCGGCGAGATCAGCGGGGAACGGCTGATGCTTCCCGGAATGGCTGGGTTCCCAACAAATCGACGCTACACCCCGGGTTTGGCGGCGACGGAGTATGGTCGATGAATCGGGACCAATCAGGCCCCCACCACGATCAAGGGGCCAGCGATGTCTGACAAGTCTCCCCGGCAAGGCATGACCAAGAAGTCCGGCAAATCTCTAAAAGAGAAACGCGCCGACAAGCACGCCAAGCAAGCGTCCAAGGCGTCGGCGATGGACTCGATCATGGACAACAAGAAGCGCTGAGCCGCAACGGCTTTCGCGTGGCGTAACGAAGGGTAGTGCTCAGCGCACCTTCTCGGGGATTGAATTCAAGGTGTGCAGGATGTGCACGGCCAGTTCACCGGCGGCCTTGTCCCCCAGTTTGGAGTGAGACTTGATGGTGTCGGTGACGAGCTCGAGGCGTAATAGGTAGGGCGTGCGGAGCATTGTTGGCGAAGCCATCACATTTTCCTTTTTAGTCGGCCATGTTCGCTCGCAACCGAGCTGCCCGATACCACTGACGGTACGCGGTTGCCTGCTTGTCGGCGTGTGCGGGTGCGCAACGCCGTGCGGAGCCCGACGATCGGGCCGGCCGGTTGGGGAGCCGACGACGCGGCTGTGGCGAACTTCCGTTCGGAGGCGGTTTCGGGCGCGTCGTCGCTCGAAGCCGACAGCATCCCGTCGGGAAGGGCCAGTTTGTGGATGGTTCGCAACGTCAAAAAGTATTGGCGTGCAAGCGAACCGGTGGTGTAGGGCAAATCATACTTGTCGCACAGTGCCCGGACTCGAACGGCGATCTGCGCCAGGCGGTTGCTCGGCAGGTCGGGAAACAGGTGGTGCTCGATCTGGTAGCAGAGGTTGCCGCTGGAGAAGGCCATCAGCGGGCCGGCCTTGAAGTTCGCCGCACCCAGCATCTGCCGTAGGTACCACTCGGCATGGGTCTCGTGGTCGAGGATGTCGGCGGTGAATTTCTCTGCGCCGTCGGGGAAATGACCGCAGAAGATCACGACGTAGGCCCAGAGGTTTCGCAGCAGATTGGCGGTGACGTTCGCGGTCAGCGTGCGACGCCAGCGAGTCAGGCTCAGCGCAGGGAAGAACAGGTAGTCCTTGGTGGCTTGGCGCGCGATCTTGCGGAGGAATGCGCGCCGTGCCTGGACGACCTTTCCGGTGTCGGGCGCGAACCGATCGCGTTCGGAGTGGATGCCGTGAAGGCCGATACCCCACTCGAAGATGGCGGCCAACAAGAGGTTTCGCAGCGGCTGGATGAGGTACTCGGCTTTCCAGGGCTCGTCGCGGGTAACCCGTATGACGCCGAAGCCGAGATCGTCGTCGACGCCGACCACGTTGCTGAACACATGGTGGCGGTAGTTGTGCGAATACCTCCACTGCGAAGACACGCCGACCATGTCCCATTCCCACGTGTTCGAGTGGATCTCGGGATCGTTCATCCAATCCCATTGGCCGTGGCCGACGTTGTGGCCGATCTCCATGTTCTCGACACTCTTGGCGTAGGCCAGCGACGCGGTGCCGAGGAGCCAGCCGGCGCGTGAGCGACTGCAGGCGATGAGGAGGCGGGCGGCGACGTCGAGGGTCCGTTGGAAGACGATGGTGCGACGGATATAAGCCGCGTCGCGTTCACCGAGCGACTCCTCGATGTCACGGCGAATGGTGTCGAGCTCGTCGCCGAGCGACTCGATATCGGTCTGGCTCAGATGCGTGTACGCAGCGATGTCGGCAATGGCCATAGAAGTCCTGGTGATCCGTCCGGTCGCGATGGTGGGCTCTGGTGAGAACCTAAAAGTTGCGGACCACCGACCGAGATCGAAAAGAGACGACGGCAGCGCATCGGCGTATGTCCAGCGTAGCTCAGTAGGGAGCAAGTCGGCACATAGACTTTGCTCGTGAAAGTGGTTGCCATCCATATCGCCAAGGCGCGGCTCCCGACGCGCGCGGTCGAGTTCGAACTCGGCGCGAAGCAAGCGGCGGGTTAGTACTGTTCGGTCGTGCAGGTCGATGCGATGACGGTGCCGCAGCCGTTGACCGAGATCGGGGACCTGGCGCGGCGGGTGCAGGACGTGGGCTTTTCCGGCCTGCTATTCACCGAAACGGGCCGGACGGCGTACCTGAACGCGGCGGTGGCATCGCAGGCGGCGCCGGGCCTGGAACTGTCGACCGGCGTGGCGGTGGCGTTTCCGCGGAGTCCGTTCGTGACGGCGGCGACGGCGTGGGAGCTGCAGGAGGCGACGGGCGGGAAGTTCCGGCTGGGGCTCGGCACGCAGGTGCGCACGCATGTGGTGCGACGCTACGGGATGGAGTTCGAGCGTCCGGGGCCGAGGCTGCGGGACTACGTGCGGGCGGTGAAGGCGTGCTTCGCGGCGTTTCGGACGGGACGGCTGGATCACCACGGGGACTTTTACGACCTCGACTTCATCACGCCGCAGTGGAGTGCGGGACCGATCGATGCGCCGGATCCGAAGGTGGACATCGCGGCGGTGAATCCGTGGATGCTGCGGATGGCGGGCGAGGTAGCCGACGGGGTGCATGTGCATCCGCTGGGCGAGCCGGGCTATATCGCAAGGCATGTGGTGCCGAATATCGCTGAGGGAGCGGAGAAGTCGGGGCGGTCTGCGTCCGACGTCGCGGTGATCGTGCCGGTGATGACGATCGTGGGTGACAGCGACGAGGAACGGCACAACGAGCGAGAGCTTGTTCGGGCGAGCATGAGCTTCTACGGAAGCACGCCGAACTATGCGTTCATCTGGGACGAGGCGGGGTTCGAGGGGACGACGTCGCGGATTCGGGAGAAGCAGAAGGCGGGCGACTTCAAGGGGATGGCGGCACAGATCACCGACGAGCACATCGCGAAGTTCGCCACCGAATCGACGTGGGACGGATTGGCGGAGGCGCTGAAGGAAAGGTACGGCGGAATCGCGACGCGCATCGTGCTGTACAACGCGCTCGGGGATCAGGATCGCATCGAGCGATACGGCGCCGTCGCAGGACAAATATCGGATCGGTAGTCCACCGTCAGCGCGCGACGGGCGTCGGCCTGCTGGCTAACAAGCGGCAGCAACTCGACCACCGGATGACCCGGTCAGCGCGACTTAATCGAGCAGCGACGGGTTTGCGTCCGTTCACCCTTGATGGCAGTGTCGCGGGTAGCCCGGCCTCTTGGGCCGGAATCTCGATCGCAATTCGAGCCGCGATCAAGCACTTTGACCCAGTTGGGAAGCACCGCTCAGTGATCGACGACCTTTCCCGTGCCTCACACCGGCCGCAGTGGTCGACCGTCGTTTATGCCTGATCTCTCGCACCGCATCGCCGCCGGTCGAGGGCCGCAGTACGGCCTGTCCGATTGCGACCGCGACGCGTTGACCCGCGAGTTTCTCGGCACTCGAACGATCGCGACGCGCGACCGGTTCGTGTGTTTCGAGGTCGACGGCACGGACCCCCACGCCGATATCGCCCGACAACTCGAGCGCGAGGTGTTTCAGCAATCGTGGGGCAACGACGCCGCCACCATGAAGCAGGAGTACGGCCCGTACGACGAGAGCAGTGTTTTCTTTCTCGCCATCGACACGCAGGCCCAGCAACCGGCGGGGGTTCTGCGGATGATCCGGAATTCGCCGGCCGGCCTGAAGACCATCGTGGATCTGGACTGCTGCATCAAGTCCCCGATCGCGCCCATCGCGATTCCCGCCGGCGACGTCATGCGCCACCACGGCATCGACGATCTCGATCGGTGCTGGGACGGGGCGACCGCGGCCGTGCCGCGACGCTACCGCCGCAAGCTGTCGGCCATTCACCTGCAGATCATGGGCGTTGTCGCCGCCGCGGCGATCCGCGACGACATCCAGCATTTCGTCGCGGTCTTGGATGCGCCAGTATTTCGGGCCGCCGAACAGATTCTCGGCCTGCCCGTCGTTCCGCTCGCGGGCACACCGCCGTTCACCCACATGGACGCGCCAGACAACCAGGCTGTCTACGTACACGTCGCGACGTTGCTCAACGCGATCATGGGCGGAAACCGAAAGCTCGGTCAAAAGGTTCGCGCCTGCTTCGGCGAGCAGAGCATTCCCGGTCTGGACGCACTGCCCCGGCGGTGACGTGGATCTGACGTGACGCTGAGCGTGCAACTGACCAACGTGGTCCGGCAGTACCGGGCCGGCGGTCAGCTGGTCAGCGCGTTGGACGGACTGAACCTACAGATCTACGGCGGCGAGTTCACCGCGATTGTTGGCCCGTCCGGTGCAGGCAAGAGCACGCTGCTGCATCTGCTCGGAGCACTCGATTCGCCCGACTCGGGATCGATACGGTTCGACGGCGCCGAGATCGCGGCCATGACCGATGACCAGCAGTCGACCTTCCGGCGCCACAAGGTGGGCTTCATCTTCCAGTTCTTCAATCTGTTGCCGACGTTGACGGCGTGGGAGAACGTGGCGATTCCGATGCTGCTCGACGGCCACAAGCTCAAGGACGTCCGCCGGGACGCGATCCGGCTGCTGCGGCTGGTCGGGCTCGGCAACCGGCTCGAGCATCGTCCGGCCGAGTTGTCCGGCGGCCAGATGCAACGCGTGGCGGTGGCGCGCGCGCTCATGATGGATCCGCCGCTGATCCTGGCCGACGAGCCGACGGGGAACCTGGATTCGGCGACCGGCGCCGCGATCCTGGAACTGCTGCACAACGTGGCGCACGACGTGGGCGGCGAGCGCGCGGTGGTGATGGTGACGCACAACTTGGAGGCGGCCGCGGAGACCGATCGGGTGGTCACGCTGCACGACGGGGCCGTTACCGCCGATGTGCTCACCGGCGAGGCGCCCAGCACAGGGCGTCACGCGCGCAGACCATATGCCGAGGCGGTGACCGACGTCATCAAAGACCTGGCCTCCGAACTGGCGGCGCTGGACAACAAGCGGGTAGGAAGCCACCGCTTGAACCGGTTGTAGCGCAGTGTTTCCCGCTGCATTCAGTCGGCTGATCGTCCTCAATGTCCGCGAGCTGCGGACGCATTGGGGGCGTGCGCTGGCGTCGGTCGCGGTGGTCGCGGTGTCCGCTGCATTGTTGGTCGCCGTGCTCGGGGTGTCCGGTTCGATCACCGGTTCGATCAATCGGCTGGCGTCCAGCATCGGTGGTGACGCGAACCTCGAGGTCTCGGGTATCACCGACGACGGGTTCGACGAGGCACTATTTCCCGCCGTCGCCGGGGTGGAGAACGTCACCGCGGCCGTGCCGCTGATCCGGGCGCCGGTGACGGTGAAGTCTGACCGCAACCTACTGCTCGGCGTGGGCCAGAACGCGGCGGCACTGCACTCCGATCTGGAGACCGCGATCCGCGACCAATACCAGGAGGGCGGCCCTGTGGCCTCGGCACCCAACGGGGTGGTCGTCGGCTACGGGGTCGGTCTCGCCAAGGGTGAGCAGTTCGACCTGGGGTCGACGCGGGCCACCGCCGTCGAGGTGCTGAAAGGCCCTGCGGCACAACGCCTCAACGACGGCCACTTCGTGGTGGCGCCGCTGGCGCTGGCCCAGCAGGTGACCGGGCGCGAGCATCGGGTGGACTCGATCCTGGTGTTCACCAAGCCGGGCGCCGACGTCGAGCAGGTCCGTGCGGCCGTGACCGCCGCGATCGGCGGGCGGGCGGTGGTGGCCACGCCGAGCTTCCGCGCAGCGCAGGCGGGAAGCTCGTTCGCGATCCTGCAGGCGATGACGTTGTTGGCGGCATCGGTGTCGTTGGTGGTGGCGGCGTTCCTGAGCTACAACGCGATGAGCATCGCGATCGCGCAGCGGCGTCCGACCATCTCGACTATGCGGGCGCTTGGTGGTCGACGCCGAATGATCATGTCGGACATGCTGTTCGAGTCCGCTCTCCTCGGCTTTCATCGGCGGCGTCATCGGTTCGGTGATCGGGGTGGTCATCGGTCGCTTCGCGATCGGCAGTCTGCCGTCGACGATGGTGCAGTCGCTGGAGGCACGCATCGAATATGTGCTGCAGCCGTGGGTCATTCCGCTGGCGATCGCGGCGGGGGTGGTTGCGAGCGTGGTGGCCTCTGCGTTGGCGGCGCGCCAGGTGCACTCCGTGGCGCCGGTCGAGGCACTGGCGCCCAATGGTGCGGCGACGGCGCAGGCCGGGTCGAATCGACTGCGGATCGCCGCGGGTGTTTTCGGTGTGGTCTTGATAGGGCTGACGGTATTGGTGGTGATCGCCGATCTGGGCCGGATCGCGGTGGCGTCGATCGCGGTGGCGTTCGTCGGTGCCAGCGCGTTGTGTTTCGCCTTCTCGGGTCCGATCATTCGGGCGGCGGCCGGGGTGACGCGGCTGTTCGGCGCGGCGGGCATGCTGGGAGCGGTGAGCATCGAGCGAGCGCCGCAACGGATGTGGGTGGCGATGATGACGGTGCTGACGGCCGTGGTCACGACGGTCGCGGTGACGGGTGCGACAACCAACGCGGTCGACTCGACGGTGGCGTCGTTCGCGTCGGTCGCCGATGCCGACGTGTGGGTGAGTTCGGCTGCGGCGACGGACTATTCGAGCACCCTGCTGCCGCCGGACACCGAAGCCAAGGTGCGTGCGGTTCCGGGAGTGGAGCGGGTGGTGCCCGACCAGATGGCGTTCGCGACGGTGGGTGGCACCCGGGTGATGCTGCTGGGGATCGCGCAGGGTTCGCACCGCGACATCTACACGTCGATGGCGCCGCGCGACCGGAGCCAACTGCTGGCCGGAGAGGGGGTGGCGCTGTCGCGTGATCTCGGCCGGGCGATGGGAGTCGGCGCCGGAGACATGATCACGCTGAACACGCCGACCGGCGAGCACCGGGTCCAGGTGCTCGAGCTGGTCCCGTACTTCTCGGGGATGACCGGGACGATCGCGATGAGCCTGAACGCGATGCAGGCCTGGTTTCAGCGACCGGGTGCCAGCGACCTGGAGATCAATGTCGCCGACGGCGCGCACCCGGCGAAGGTGCAGGCGGCGATCCGAGACGTGGTGTCGCCGAATGTGTTCGTGTACTCCGGCGACGATGCGCTGGCGGGCGTCAGCAGTGCGCTGGATCAGGTGATCGCCGTAATCTCGATCATCGCCTGGATCGTGGTGGTGGTCTCGGCCGTCACGCTGCTGAACACGTTGATGCTGTCGGTGCTGGACAGGCGCCGGGAGATCGGCGTGCTGCGCGCGATCGGCGCGACACGGCTATTCACGTTGAAGGCGGTGCTGGCCGAGGCGGCCGGTGTCGGTGTCGTCGGCGGTGTGCTCGGGCTTGTCTTGGGGGCCGCGATTCAGTATTTGACGTCCGTTGCGTTGACGAATGTATTGAGCATTGACGTTGCGTGGCAAGCGAACTTGACGATGGTCTTGATCGGGATGGGCGCGTTGGCGTTGTGTCTTCTCGGGTCGGTAGCGCCTGCGGTGCGGGCGGCGCGGTTGAACATCGTCGAGGCCGTCAGCGTCGATTGAGCTAGGCCCATCTCGAGCGGCCGTGACTGCTGCTGTGAGTGTGTTGACGACGGCGGTGGTGGCACTGCGACGTCGGGGACGCCTCGCGTGATCAGCTTGCTGACAGCGATACGGGTTTGACAGTCAGAGTCCGGAAGCGATGAGGTTGACCACCGAGGCCACGATGACCGAGCCGAAGAGGTAGGACAACAGTCCGTGCCCCATGGCGGTGGCTCGCATCCCTGGACGACGTCAGATTGGTGTCCGAGATCGCGAAACTCATCCCGACCGCGTAAGAGACGTAGGCGAAATCACTGTAGCGAGGCTGGTCTCGAGTATTTGTGAAGTTGAAATCGATTCCGCCGGTGGGCTTTTCTTTGAAATAGATCTTGGCGTATGTCAGTGCATAGATGGTGTGCACGGCGAACCACGAGATCGCCACGCTGGCCACCGCCACCCAAGGGGCGACATGCTCGAGGTGGTTCGGACGCGCCTTGGCCAGCAGCAGCCCGACACCGACGAGGCTGGCGAGGGCGCCACCGAGGATCAGCGCGAACACGGTCCGACGGCCGGACTGTTCGTACGCGGCGTGGGACGCGGTCTGGTTTGGGCCGTAGGGCCAGACCACTGCCCAGGTCCACACCATGAACGTCAGCGCGAGAAAGTCCCACCCGATCAGCAATGAGAACCACGAGAAACCCCACCACGCAGAAACGCCGGTCGCTGCGAGCCCGACTACAAAGCCGCCCAGCACGCGTGCGGCGGGGCTTTGGCCGAACGGCAGTTGCTGTCCAGTTCGCTGGCCGGTCTCGTCGGACGCTGACTCCATCAGGTAAGTGAATCAGCCTGCGTCAAGTCGCCGGCGGTGCCGCGTCGTCGGGGCAAGCAACATGTCTCGACCTAATACGCTGGCGCCATGGGATCGGTAACAGTGCGCGAACTGCGCAAAAACGGCGGAGACGTGATGCGCCGCGTCGAGCGCGGCGAGCGAATCGTCGTCACCCGCGACGGCGTCCCCGTGGCCGAACTGCGCCCCCCACCGAATCCCAGCGTCGGCCCGGCCGAACTCATTCGCCGCCGCAAGCATCTCCCGAGGGTGAGTCCCGACGCGTTGCGCCGAGATATTGACAACCTGATTGATCCATCGCTGTGACCGCTGGTACCCCAACGCACGGGGTAACCGCTTGATCGTCGGCCGGTGTCCGCGCTGCATGAGGGACGATCACGGCTTGCGCCGCGCCAACGCGAGAACTTCTTCGGGCGACGCGGGCCAGCTATCTCATCAGCATCATCTGTCACAACTGCGGCGCGGAGTTTCTATTGCAAGGCGTCATCAATTGATGACGCTTTACTTCCGGCGCACGATCGCGCGCAGTGCTCGGCGCGACGTCTCAAGACGGTTCAGCGCTGGCGTTTGGCAGGTGGTATCAATTAGGTATCATCGGCCTATGGGAATGACTCTGCGCACCAGTGAAGAGCAGGCGGAAGCGTTGCGTCGGCAGGCCGCCGCGGAGGGGCGGTCGATGCAGGCCGTTGCGCTGGCGGCCATCGATGAGTACATCGCACGACGCGCGCACAAGGCCAAGGTTGACGAAGCGCTTCAGCGGGTGGTGGCCGAGGAGGCCAACGTGCTGGCGCGCCTCAAGGACGCATGATCGAGTACCTCGATCTCGAAGACCTCTTGGAGGTCGCCCGGCGCGCCGTCGGAGAGGACGTTGCGATTCGCGACCATGGACTGCTCGAGTCGGCGCTGGCGCGACCGCGCGCGTCGGTGTTCGGCCAGGACGCGTACCCAGACGTGCACCTTAAAGCCGCGGCGCTACTCGAGTCTTTGGCTCGCAACCATGCACTCGTGGATGGGAACAAGCGACTTGCGTGGACTGCTTGTCGCACGTTCTTGGCCATCAATGGCCAATGGATCAAAGCATCGGAAGATCAGCGATTTGATTTGGTCATCAGGGTAGCCACGGGTGACGAGCACATTATCGACGAGATCGCCGAACAATTACGCAAGTGGAGCTATCAGTGACGCGCCAGCGCGTAGGAAAGGCAATCGCCGAAATTCAATGCGGATGTCCGGCGGCTGATCACGTGGATCCGCATGCAGGAACCCGACTCCCCGATCGGCATGAACAGCATGTCCCTCGATTTCATCGACGACGCGCTACGCCAGTCGGGCCTAGTCGAGGCGGGCTAGAAATCCGCTATGTCGAGCCGGTGGGCCTGGGTTGCCGACCCGACGCCAGCCGCCGCAGGTGTCCGGGACCGGCGCAGCGCGCGTGGTTAGAACCAGCCCTTGCGCTTCGCCCAGACCAGCAGCGTCGCCGACATGGCGAGCATAACGACGAGGGTGACGGCTAGTGAAAACCAGTGTGTCTGTTCGTTGACGATCAGGTTCATGCCGAGAATCGAGGACAGTGCCGTGATCGGCAGCGTGACGGCTGCGATCACCGCGAGGCGTTCGGCGGCGATGGTCATCTTCGTATTGGTGCGCGCCTGATAGAACTCGATCGTTCCCTGCAGGTACGCCTTCTGACTCTCGGCCATCACGGACAGATGGTGGAATTGGTCGACTGCGTCTTTCAACAGGTCTTGCCCGTGCCCCTGGCCGAAGGCGGCAATGGTGACCATCCGGGCGTACACCGCGTGACTGAGCGAAGACATGGTGCTCACCGTGAGGAGACCATGCCGTGCCCGAAACATCTCGTCGAGGAAGGACTCCGGATCGCCGAGGTGGCCGGCGGTGACGCGCTGTTCGAGCTTCCAGACATCCTTGGTCAGCTCGGCGGTGTAGCTGCGCAGCCGTGCGGTCAATGCGGTCAGCAGGGCATAAGATAGCTCGAATGCCTTGTCGGGCATGAGTTTTCGGCTGGCCAGTCGACCGAGCACTGTATCCACCTCAACCATCGCCGCGGCTTGGTCGACCGCAGGGTTGAGCGGCCCGTGCACCGTCACAAGGTAGCGCTCACCGATGAACTGATCGAGCTCGACGTAGTGGACGTGGCCGCCTACCCCCGGCTGCGGCGCGTGCAGCACAAGAAAGAGGTGGTCCTCGTAGCGGTGGACTTTCGGCACTTGGTTGCGATTCGCCGAGTCGCGAATCGCCAGCGGGTGGAAGCCGAAGGTTGTCCGCAACGTCTCTTCGGCTCGCTCATTCCATACCGGTATGTCGACCCAGACCAATCCGTCGGCTCGGGCCAGCAGGGCAGGCAGCTCGGAAGCGTCGCACAGTTCCACTCCCGCAGGGGTGACGAAGCGTACGTCCATGTCGGCCTCCCGACTTTCCGGTGAGAACATTCTCCGTCTTAGCAGCCTTCACCCGCGCGCAGGGGTTGCGATCAATCTTGAGCGCCGATTGTTTCCCAGCCGTTCTCGAAGGCACGCCTCGACGCGGGACGGCGACAGCCACCTGAACCGAGACCCGGGGGCCTCAGGGCACCGGTGGATCGAACAGACCGTGCGATTCGTAGTGCCGAACTTTCTCCGGCTTGGTCAGCAGGAAACGGTCGTCCTCGGGGTAGTAGACCGCGCGCTCGACGTCGTCGCCCGCGAATCCCCTGATCGCGTCCATCGATGGCCACCAGCTCAACGTGATGACCTCCGCGCGTTCGTCATCCAGATCGCGAACCGCAATCAACGCGCCGAGATTGCCTGGCGTCGCGCGGTATTCGGCGAGACCGGTGTCGCGCATATAGGCGATGTATTCGCCGGCCAACTCTCGGCGGAGCTCGCCCCGCCATTCTCGCAGGATTGTCATGGTCACCGCGATTCTAGCCATTTCGCTCGGCTGCCCGATCTGTCCGTCACCAGGGGCGATCATCTGGTGCAGTTGCCTGCGCACGGCAGAATGAAAGACCGGATTCGCCCCAGCCTTGCGGCCGATGACCGGCAGGCGTAAAGGTCACCTGAGCGATGTGTTGATCTGCCGTGCTGAGGAGGTGCGCCATGGGTGACCGCGTCGAAGCCTCGGCCCTGGTTGTCGGCCGCGACCCCGAGGTGCTGCGCAGGCTCCAGCGCAGCGTTGCCGTGTTGCGGCGCATGGTCGACGACGGCTGGTTCGTCGGCCATGAGGACACCATCGGTATGGAGGTGGAGCTTGATCTCGTGGACCCGTTGGGCCGGCCGCGGCTGGTCAATGACGCAGTCCTGGAACGCCTGGGCCGGGCGGACATGCAGCACGAACTCGGCCAATTCAACGTCGAGTTGAACATCGCGCCCCGCCGGCTGCAGGGCCGCGTGCTGCGGGACAGCGAAGCCGACCTCGCCGAGGTGCTCGACCATCGCCGGGCGAGGATCGAGGGGCTCGGTGTTCGGATGGTTGCCGTCGGTATGCTGCCCACCCTCAGCGCCGAGCAGCTGACCGTCGAGCGGATCTCCCACAACCCGCGTTACGAGCTGTTAGCGCGACGCATGCGCGCCGCTCGCCACCGGCCGTTCCTGGTGAGCATCGTCGACGGGTGTGAGCCGGTGGAATTCACCACCGACTCGGTTGCCCCCGATGCCGCCGCGACCAGTCTTCAGCTGCACCTGCGGGTGCCGCCGGACCGGTTCGCCGCCTACTACAACGCCGCCCAGACGATCGCCGGAGCGCAAGTGGCGGTAGCCGCAAACTCGCCGTACCTGCTCGGTTACCAGGCGTGGCAGGAAACCCGCATCACCCTGATGGAGCAGCTGCTCGACACCCGCCGGCCCAAGGAGGTCCGGACGGGCGCACCGGCGCGTGTTCGCCTCGGCGACCGGTGGATCAACGACCCCGTGGAGCTCTTCGACGAAGTCGTCGGCGAGTTTCCGCCGCTGTTTCCGACGATCGAGGCCAATGATCCCGATGCCGCGCTCGAGACCGGGTGCGTGCCGGACCTGCGCGAGCTTCGGCTGCACAACGGCACGGTGTGGCGCTGGAACCGTGCGGTCTATGACGTGCAGGCCGGGTGTCCGCAGCTGCGCATCGAGAACCGGGTGCTGCCCAGCGGGCCGACCGCCGTCGACATGATCGCCAACGCCGCGTTCTACTACGGACTGGTCCGCGCGATCGTCGACACCGACCCTGCCCCGTGGACGCAAACGCCGTTCGCGATGGCCGAGCGCGACCTCCACCGCGGGGCACGGGATGGGTTGGCGGCGCGACTTTTTTGGCGCGGCGTCGACCACCCGGTCGATCAGCTCACCCGTGAGGTCCTGTTGCCGGCCGCCGCAGCCGGGCTCGACTCCTGGGGCGTGGATACGGACGACCGCGACCGGTACCTCGGTGTCATCGAAGCGCGGGTTCGATGCGGCCGTACCGGCGCTGCCTGGCAGACCCAGGCGGTGCGCTACCTCGAGGAACACGGGCTGGAGCGCATCGCGGCGCTCCATGAGATGACTCGCCGCTATGTCGAGCATGCGCACACGGGTGCCCCGGTACACGAATGGCCCGTGCCATGACCCCGATCGACGCGCCGGACCCGAAAGTCGATGTGGCGGCGGTGAATCCGTGGATGGGCGCTGGTTCTGGTGGCCGGGGGCGGCCCCGACTAGGTAGCGACGTCATAGATGCCACGAAGCTGAAAACGAGTTGAATCGAGACGTTCGCCCAGAATCGAAGCGATTCGCTTCAGCAGCTCGTAGCCCATGTCGTGATCCTGTTCGCATTTGTCGCGCAGGCACTTTCCGTCGAATGCGATCGCCCGGGTCATCTCCGCCGCGCGCGCGTCGAACCTCCAGCGGTACGGCGGTATCAGCCATGACCAGCCGAGGATCTCGCCGTCATGCAGGGTCTGAACTGTCAAGCTGCCGTGGCCGGGACTGAAGACTTCTAGCGCGATTTTGCCTTCGCGAATGAGGTAGAAGTTGTTGGCTTCTTCGCCTTCGTGGAAGATGACCTCGTCGGCGTTGAAACGGACGTTCGCCGCGCATCCGACGGCCAGTTCGATGAAACGCCGATCCAATCCGTCGAAGAACGGGTGCTTGGAAAGAATGCCTTCGAGCGTCTTCATTGTGTCGTCCTTTCACCGCCGCGACGGCATCATTGCCCGCAGCAAAACGGCGAACACGAGGCCGATCCCGGCGTAATGCCAGCCGAGCGTGCCCTGCGAGTCTTCCGGTAAATAGCCATCAAGCCCATTGTGACGGTCGCCGCGAGAAAGCAGCAGGGATTCACCGGCGCGGTGGCCAGACCGAGATGACGGCTGAAAACGCGGCCTGGAACGTTTCGTCGGGCCGCAAGCGGCGCATCATGGAAACATGCGGATCGGCGTCGGGGTTTCCACCGCGCGGGACGCCCAGGAGGCTGCGGTGGTGGCCACAGAGCACGCGCGCAGCGAGCTCGCGGGCGAGGCGCCGTCGCTGGCCGTGCTGATCGGATCGCGATCACACACCGGCAAGGCTGCGGACATCCTCAAGGAGGTGCAGGAGACCGTCGGTCCGCCCGCGCTGATCGGTTGCATCGCCCAGGCGGTCGTCGCCGGCAGCCATGAGATCGAGGACGAGGCCGCGGTGGCGGTATGGCTGGCATCCGGTCTGGACGCCGAGACTTTTCAGCTGGACTACATCCGCACCGGTTCGGGCGGCCTGCTCGCCGGTTACCGGTTCGAGCGGTCCGCGCACGATCTGTATCTGCTGCTGCCGGATCCGTATACGTTTCCGTCGAACCTGCTCGTCGAGCACCTCAACACCGACCTGCCGGGAACGACCGTGGTGGGAGGTGTGGTGAGCGGCGGGCTGGGACCGGGCAACACCCGTCTGTTCCGGGACCGCGACGTACTCACCTCCGGCGCGGTCGGGGTACGGCTGCCCGGCGTGCACAGTGTCCCGATCGTGTCGCAGGGCTGCCGGCCGATCGGCCATCCGTACGTCATCACCGGCGCGGACGGCGTACTGGTCACCGAGCTGGGCGGCCGACCGCCGCTTCAGCGCCTGCGCGAGACCGTCGCGGGGCTACAGCCCGAAGAGCAGGAACTGGTCAGCCACGGCCTGCAGATCGGGATCGTCGTCGACGAGCACCTGACGGTTCCGGGTCAGGGCGACTTTATGATCCGCGGGTTGCTCGGCGCTGACCCCTCGACCGGGGCGATCGAGATCGGCGAGGCTGTCGAGGTCGGCGGGACCGTGCAGTTCCAGATCCGCGATGCGGCGGGGGCCGACAAGGACCTGCGCCTAGCCGTTGAGCGGGCGGGAGCGCAGCTGGCTGGGCGTCCGGCCGGCGCGCTCTTGTTCACCTGCAACGCGCGTGGAAAGCGGATGTTCGGTGTCGCCGACCACGACGCGTCGACGATCGAGGAACTACTCGGCGGGATTCCGCTAGCCGGCTTCTTCGCTGCCGGGGAGATCGGCCCGATCGCGGGCCGCAACGCGTTGCACGGGTTCACCGCTTCGATGGCGCTGTTCATCGACGAAACGCAATGAGTCCCGGACGCTGCGCGCACTGGCGCGTGTGCCACGTCTCTCCCATCAGTCGGATGTGCTGACGCTCTACGCACGACGGGCGCTTGGTCTGGTGCAGTGAGTCGCTAAGTCGCCAGGCAGTCCTTTGGCGACGGGAGATCACGGTCAGGAAGGGCAGGTAGAACCTCGGGCGTTAATCGCAAAAGAACAGCGCTGCCAGTTCGGTGGCGGCATCGTGGATGCCGACCTGTCTTCGTGCCGACACTCTCGGGTCGGTGCGCGACGACGAATGTCGGAGGACACAACGATGTGTGGGATTTTCGCCGCGATGACGCGTCACGGCCTTGCCAGTGATCGGTCCGATTTGGCGCTCAAGCTCTTGGAACATCGCGGGCCGGACGGCACAGGCATCTGGACGTCGCGTGATGGGCAGTGGACGCTCGGACACACGCGGTTGTCGATCATCGGTCTGAGAAACGGCAGTCAGCCCATGACCAGCCCGGATGGCGCGGTACATGTGGTGGTGAACGGTGAGTTCTACGGATACCGCGAGCTTCGCGAGCGGCTGCGAGCGAACGGCTATCGCTTCTCCACCGAGAGCGACAGCGAAATCGCGCTGCACCTCTATCAGGAGCGTGGCATGCAGGCCGCGGAGCTCCTGCGCGGTGAGTTCGCGGTGATCATTGCCGACGAACGCCAACGGGCGATGTTTGCGATCCGCGATCGCTTCGGGGTCAAGCCCCTCTACTACGCAGTGGTGAACGGCGAAGTGTTCTTCGCGTCTGAGATCAAGGCACTGCTGGCGCTCGGGGTGCCAGCGGCGTGGGACCTCGAGGGCGCTATCGGAGGTATGGGCAGATCTCACGAGAAGACCGAGTTCGCCGGGATCAGTACTGTGCCGCCTGGTTGCTATGCAATCGCCAGAGACGGCGATGTCCGCATCTATCCGTATTGGGATTGGGAGATCCCGACTGCTGAGCAGATGCGGACAGACACGCGAAGCGAGGCCGAGATCGTCGACGAATTCCGCGAGGCTCTGCGCGATGCCGTGCGGCAACGACTGGTCGCCGACGTCGAGGTCGCTTCGTACCTGAGTGGTGGCATCGACTCGTGCGCGGTCCTCGGGCTCGCGCAGCAGGAGATGGACCGGCCGATCCGCGCGTTCACGCTGACGTTTGAGAACCCGCTCTACGACGAAGCCAGCATCGCCGAAGCTCAGGCCAGGCACGTCGGCGCGACGTATCACCCCATTCCCATCACCGGGCGCGAGATCGCCGACGCATTCAAGGATGCGATCTGGCATGCCGAAACGCAGATGTTCAACGGACACGGCGTCGCCAAGTATCTGCTCAGCCGTGCGGTGAGAGCCGCGGGCATCAAAGTGGTGTTCACCGGCGAAGGCGCCGACGAAATGCTGGGAGGCTATCCCTACTACCGGGTCGACGCGCTGAACGACAACGCGGCGTTGAGTGCCGGCGAGAAATCGGCGCTCCTCGAAGAGATGCTCGGCGCCAATGCGGCGACTCGCGCGTTGATGATGCCCGAGCAGGTCGACAGCCCGGAGATGCAGGCAGTGGAGCGCAGGCTGGGGTGGCTGCCGGCGACGCTCAACATGGTTGCGGCCCAGGCCAACAGCGCGGCCCCGTTGTTCCGCGATGACCTGCCGGCGTCCGTTCGGGGGTATCAGCCGCTGGTGTCAGCGCTGGATCGGTTGCCGCTCGCGAAACGCATCGCGGGCCGCGACCGCCTGAATCAGATGCTCTACGTCAATGCCAAGACGGTGCTGCCGAATTTCATTCTGAACTATCTCGCCGATCGGATGGAGATGGCGCACTCCATCGAAGGGCGCGTGCCGTTCCTGGACCACCATGTCGCCGAAGTCGCGGCCCGCGTGCCGGTGAACATGAAGGTGAAAGGCATCCGGGAAAAGCATGTGCTTCGCGAAGCGGCCAAGGACGTGTTGATACCCGAGGTGTACGACCGGCAGAAGCATCCGTTCACCACGCCTCCGACACGAAACGCGAACGACCCGATGCTCGCCTTCTACCGGGATACGTTCGCGTCGCAGGCCGCCAAGGACCAGCCGATTTACGACATGAAGAAAGTCGCCACGGCGCTCGATCAGCTGCTCGAATGCCCCGACGATCAACGCATCGCGGTGGAAGGCGGTCTGCAGCGGGTTGCGAGCGTGATTGTGATGCAAGAGCTGTTCTCCATGGCGTGAGCCTGGCGCGGACGGAATCCCTCCGCCGATCGACGCCGGCGGCTGCCAGTGGGTGTCGGTCTCCTCCACCGAGTTGCGGGCACTATCTGTGTGTTGGCTGCCATCTCGGTGTGGTGGTGTGCCCGGCGCAGCGCCGTATGCGATTGTTCGGCTATGGTTCTGACGCCCGGCCAGTACGTGCTGCGCAAGTTGCCTCACATCACTGCGCTGTTCTGGGCGATGAAGATCCTGGCCACCACCCTGGGTGAGACGGCCGGTGACTACTTCTCCCAAACATTGGGGCTGGGCACCCTACGCGCCGCGGTGCTGCTACTCGCAATCTTTATCGTTGCCGTGACAATCCAGTTGCGCGCCAGCCGGTTTCATTCGGCGTTGTTTTGGACGGTCGTGGTGCTCACCAGCACCGCCGGCACCACGATCTCCGACTTCATCAACTACACATCGCACCTGGGGCAGGCCACTGGTGCGCTGATCCTCGGCAGCGGATTGGCCATCGTGCTGCTGATCTGGTGGCGCAGCGGCCAGACCCTCAACGTTGAGAACGTCGCCACGCTCACCGGCGAGGTGCTGTTCTGGCTCGCCGTGGTCTTCTCCAACAGTCTGGGCACCTCCACCGGCGACTACCTGTCGGGCGGGCTGAACGTGGGACTGCGGCCTGCAGCACTGATTCTGACGGCGGCCATGTTGGTGCTGTTGGCCGCGCACTACTTCACCAACATCGACACCATGCTGCTGTTCTGGATCGCCTTCATCCTGACCCGGCCCTGGGGCGCCGTGGTGGGCAACATCTTGAGTAAGAGCCGCGCTCACGGCGGACTGGACTGGGGTAACGCCGGCGCCTCCGCGGTGCTCATCGCCGCACTGGTGGTACTGGTGGTCTACCAGACTCTCGACATCCGCCGTAATCCCCTGGAGCCATTGCCGATGCCGTTAAACCGCCACACTGGGCAGCCGCAGCGGCCCAACGGGGAAGTCATCACCGTTGCGGCAGCCTGACCGTTGCGCCAATGCGGCGACTCGCGCGTTGATGATGCCCGAGCAGGTCGACAGCCCGGAGATGCAGGCAGTGGAGCGCAGGCTGGGGTGGCTGCCGGCGACGCTCAACATGGTTGCGGCCCAGGCCAACAGCGCGGCCCCGTTGTTCCGCGATGACCTGCCGGCGTCCGTTCGGGGGTATCAGCCGCTGGTGTCAGCGCTGGACCGGTTGCCGTTCGCGAAACGCATCGCTGGCCGCGACCGGCTGAATCAGATGCTCTACGTCAATGCCAAAACGGTGTTGCCGAATTTCATTCTGAACTATCTGGCCGATCGGATGGAGATGGCGCACTCCATCGAAGGGCGCGTGCCGTTCCTGGACCACCATGTCGCCGAAGTGGCGGCTCGGGTGCCAGTGAACATGAAAGTGAAAGGCATCCGGGAGAAACATGTGCTCGCGAGGCGACGAAGGACGTGTTGATACCGGAGGTGTACGACCGGCAGAAGCATCCGTTCACGACGCCGCCGACGCGGAACGTAAACGACCCGATGCTCGCCTTCTACCGGGATACGTTCGCGTCGCAGGCCGCGAAGGACCAGCCGATCTACGACATGAAGAAAGTCGCCACGACGCTCGATCAGCTGCTCGACCGCCCCGACGATCAGCGCATCGCGGTGGAAGGCGGACTGCAACGTGTCGCGAGCGTGATCGTGATGCAAGAGCTGTTCTCCATGACGTGAGCCGCAGCGAGCTCTCACTGGCGCGCATTGCACGGCACGGCCAGTCGATGCGTTCCAGAGTTCGTGGGTAGCTTTGCCTACGGCATGGGTGTCTCGTTCGGCACTGGGCCGGAACCGAAACCTCGGCAAAATGTACGGGTTCATCGATGGAGCCGTGCGCGCCGGCGAGCGCCCCGCGACCGAGGTGATGGAACGCGAAGCGATGACAGTGGCCTCGTCGGCGGAACGCCGCCCACTGCGACCCGTGCATCTGGGCCCCTACCGTTGCGCCGCCGGCGTCAACACACTGAACATCGCCCCCTGTGGGTCCATCAGGACCGCGGATCGTCCAACCGTTGGGATGTCGAACGGCTCGACGGCGACCTGACCGCCCGCAGAGCTCGCCTGTGCAGCAGTGGCGTCGGCGTCCGGTACCGCGAAATACACATGCCAATGGTTCGGCACGCCGGGCATCGGCGGTTCCATGCAGCCACCGACTTCCGTATCCCCGACCTTGAACAGGTTGTACGTCTGGCCCGGGCCCATCTCCATGGTCGCGGTGCCCACACCCAGTACCGCCTCATAGAACGCCAGCGCCGACTCCGGCTTGTCCGTGATCAATTCATTCCAGATCGGCGCTCCGGGCTCGTTGACCAGCGTCGCGCCGATGTGCTGATTGGCCTGCCACAGCCCCACGACGGCACCGGTCGGATCGGCGACGAACGCCATCGTGCCCGCATCGCCGACAGCCATCGGCGGCATGAACACCTGCCCCCCCGCCGGGCCGACCTTCTCGACCGTCGCAGCGATGTCGTCCACCGCGATGTACGTGTTCCACATCGGCGGCATGCCCTCCGGCGCCCCCGGCGCCATCGGCGCGATCGCCGCGACGGTTTCGCCATTCAGCATCGCCATCGAATACGTGCCGCCCTGCGGCATCGGCTGGTCGTCATAGCTCCAGCCCAACAGCGATGCGTAGAACTCCTTACCCGCGGCCTGGTCGGTGGTTTGCAGGTCGACCCAGCTCGGTGTGCCCTGCTCGTACTCGGTTTTCTTTGGCATGACAGACCTTTCGTTAGTTAGCGAATGTTTGGACAACGGCCGGTTGCCGGCCGGTGAACGCGATGAGCCGATCCAGCACTGCGGCGTCAGGCGCAGTCTCGACCACGTCCGCGAAGCCCGCGTATCCACGCGCTTCGGGAGTGATGACCTTGCCCGCCAGTTGCAGCACATAGTCCGACACCGGCTCGGAGACCACTACATCTCGGCCGGTGGCTCTGGCGAAATCCCAAGCGTGAACCAAGAATTCGAGTGAAAGAATGTTGACGGGCATGACTGCGGGCACCTCTCGCGGACCCAGCTCGACCGTACCCTCCAGCCCCCGTCGACGCCAGGCCTCAAGCGCCGCCTGAGCCGCATCCGCGACCTGAGATTCCAGCGGCGCATCCTGATCGCGCTCCGGCATCCGCGCACCCGCGCAACCGCCGAGTGTCGCTATCGAACCCATCACATGGTCGCCCAACTGCGCCACGGTGTACTCCGTGCACGCCGTCTGCTGGGCCAGATCGGAGGAATCCATGTCCCGCAGCACGCCCTGCAGCACCGCCAATGTCGCTTCGGCGCAGAGCAATTCGTCGAGAGGGTCGGGTGCGGCTGCCCATTCGTCGGGCCCCGCGTCGCCGTCCCGGCCTGCGGCCACCAGCCGGTCCATGAAGTGGTTCCACCCCACCGCGTGGTGCGCAGCCTGCTCGTCGGTCAGCCCGTCGTGCACCAGCCGCACCTCGGTGCCTGCGTCGACCGGCGTCAGCGTGACCGTCACCGTCGACCCGCCCGGTGCCGGGTCGCCGTCTTCTTCCCATCCCCACGTGTACACCACCCGCTTGCCGGGCTCCACGTCGACGATCGTGCCCGCCGCGGTGTGCCCCGGCGTCACCGTCCACCGATAGTCACCGCCGGGCCGTAGCTCCACCCGGGCGGCGACGGCCATCCACCGCCGCAGCCTGTCGGGCTGGGTGATGAGAGCGAACGTGGCGTCCGGGTCCAGCGGCACAACCACAGATTTGTCAAAGATCATGGCGGAGTCTCCTTTTGGGGTTGGTTGGCGTCGGCGACGAGGCGGTCGAGCTCGTCGCTCCAGAACGAATCGAATAGCGCGCGGAGCTGCTGCACCCCGCGCTCGTCGAGCCGGTAATACCGCTCCCGCCCCTGCTTGCGGGCGGTGACGAGACCGACCTCGGCGAGGATCCCCAGATGCTGCGATATCGCCGAGCGGGTGACTGAAAACTGCGATGCCAGTTGGCTGACGGTGAGCTCGCCCGCTGCAAGAAGCTGCAACAGCCGGCGTCGCGTCGGCTCCGCCGCGACCTCCAGCATGTCAGGCACACGTCGATACGTTAGCCGTCACTAACGTATTGGTCAACGACCGTAGTTGTGGCATCGCGTGAATCCGAGTTATTGACACTTGAGATAATTACGGTGACCATTAGCTAGCAAATGCACCCGGCCGTTCGGGCGGCCTGGCTCAAGCAAGGGGCAAGCTCATGGCCGACTTGGACTATTGCGTGGTAGGTGCGGGATTCGCCGGATTGACCGCCGCTCTGCGGTTGAAGCAGGCGGGGCACTCGGTGGCGTTGCTCGAGGCCCGAGATCGTGTCGGCGGACGCACCTTCACCGAGCAGCGCGACGACGGGTTGTGGATCGATCGCGGTGGCGCCTGGATCGGGCCGGGCCAGGACGCCATCTACGCGCTCATGAACGAGTTCGGCGTGCCGAGCTACAAGCAGTACGTCGACGGCGACGCCATGATGTTCGTCGACGGCAAGAAATACCGCTACAAGGGCACCATTCCTTTGTCGATGAGCCCGTGGGCTGTCGCCAATATCGGCGCCGTCTTCTTCGAACTGACCCAGATGTGCAAGTCGATTCCAGTGGAAGCCCCCTGGGAAGCACCCAAGGCGCACAAGTGGGATCAGCTCAGCTGGGCCGCCTGGCTGGACCGCCATACCCTGTCCAAGCCCGCCCACGAACTCCTGGAATCCTCCGTCTCCGGCCTGTATACCTCAGCCGCATCAGAGATCTCGCTGCTTTTCGTCCTCTACCAAATGGCATCGGCCGGAGGACCGAGCTTCGTGCTCGGCGTCAAAGACGCCGCCGAAGATGCCCGGCCCGTCGGCGGCATGGGCGCCATCCACCGCGCCGTCGCCGCCGAGCTCGGCGACGCGATCCATTTGTCGCAGCCGGTCCGCAGCATCAGCCAGTACCCCGACGGTGTCGTCGTCCGCTCCGACGACATGGTGGTGCGCGCGCGCCGCGTCGTCGTCGCTGTCCCGATCGCCATCGCCAGCCAAATCCTCTACGAGCCAATGCTTCCGGTTGACCGATCATTCCTGCACCAGCGGATGCCGCTCGGCGCGTGCTTCAAGATCGCCCTGGTATACGACGAACCCTTCTGGCGAGCCGACGGCCTGTCCGGCCAATCTTTCGCACCAGGGTCGCCGGCGAACCTCACCATCGACTCCTGCACCGACACCGGAACTCCGGGCGTTCTCACCGTCATCACCGAGGGGCCCGTCGCACGCCAAATCGGCAAACTCACCGCGGACGATCGCAAGAAGGCGGTACTCGACGCCGTCGCCGAAAGGTTTGGCGACAGGGCACTTTCACCCGTCGACTACCTCGAGCAGAACTGGGCCGTCGAACGCTACTCCGGCGGCGCGATGATCAGCCACACCCCACCGGGCGTGCTCACCGAGTTCGGCCCCGCACTGCGCGAACCCTGTGGCCGCATTCACTGGGCCGGAACCGAAACCTCAGCCAAGATGTACGGGTTCATCGACGGCGCCGTCCGCTCCGGCGAACGCGCCGCAACCGAAGTCATGGAACGCGAAGCGATGACGGTGGCCTGACACCTCAAATCGCACAGCATCTCGCGCCAGTTGTCGTCGATCGCATGGAGATGGCGCACTCCATTGAGGGGCGCGTGCCGTTCCTGGACCACCAGGTCGCCGAAGTCGCGGCGCGGGTGCCGGTGAACATGAAAGTGAAAGGCATCCGGGAAAAGCATGTCCTGCGCGAAGCGGCCAAGGACGTGTTGATACCCGAGGTGTACGACCGCCAGAAGCACCCGTTCACCACGCCGCCGACACGCAACAAGAACGACCCGATGCTCGCCTTCTACCGGGATACGTTCGCGTCGCAGGCCGCCAAGGACCAGCCGATCTACGACATGAAGAAAGTCTCCACGACGCTCGATCAGCTGCTCGACTGCCCGGACGATCAACGCATCGCGGTAGAAGGCGGACTGCAGCGTGTTGCGAGCGTGATTGTGATGCAAGAGCTGTTCTCCATGGCGTGAGCCGCAGCGAGCTCTTGCCGACCCGGTCAGGGCTACGAGCGCAGCGTCGGATTACTGGTTTGCCCTCGCGAGCCAATACCATCGCTGGCGCTATGACCGACAATGCCCTGGCCGATCCGCCGACCGCCGACACCTCGCCACCTGGGCGTATCTCCGTCGAAGCGGGCCGCCGCAGAACCTTCGCCGTGATCAGCCATCCCGACGCCGGCAAGTCCACGTTGACCGAGGCACTGGCGCTGCACGCCAGGGCCATCACCGAAGCCGGCGCGGTCCACGGCAAGGCGGGCCGTCGCGCGACGGTGTCGGACTGGATGGAGATGGAGAAGGCCAGGGGCATCTCGATCACATCGACGGCGTTGCAGTTCCCGTACCGCACATGCGTCATCAACCTGCTCGACACCCCCGGCCACGCCGACTTCTCCGAAGACACCTACCGGGTGCTGACGGCCGTCGACTCCGCGGTGATGCTCATCGACGCGGCGAAAGGACTTGAGCCGCAGACACTGAAGCTGTTTCAGGTGTGCAAGCACCGTCGGATCCCGATCATCACGGTCGTCAACAAATGGGACCGTCCCGGCCGCCACGCCCTGGAACTGATGGACGAGATCCAGGCGCGAATCGGGCTGCGCCCCACTCCCCTGACGTGGCCGGTCGGCATCGCCGGAGACTTCAAAGGCGTGCTCGACCGCCGGACCGGAAACTTCATCCGGTTCACCCGCACCGCGGGCGGCGCCACCGCGGCTCCCGAAGAGCACATCGCGGCGGCGCGACGCGCATAGTGCCGCCGGTGACGACTGGGATCACGCGGTCGAGGAGTCGGAACTGCTGTCTGCGGAGGGCTCCGACTACGATCGGGAGCAGTTCCTCAGCGGCGCGGCCACACCGGTTCTGTTCACCTCGGCGGCGTTGAACTTCGGAGTGAATCAGCTTCTCGATGTGCTCGTCGACATCGCACCGCCGCCCGGCGGAGCACTCGACGTCGACGGGACCCGGCGCGCCACCGAATCACCGTTCAGCGCCTTCGTTTTCAAGGTGCAGGCGGGTATGGACTCCGCGCACCGCGATCGCATCGCCTATGCGCGGGTGTGCTCGGGCACATTCGAACGCGGCGATGTGCTGACCCATGCGGCCACCGGCAAGCCGTTCGTCACCAAGTACGCGCAGACGGTGTTCGGCCAGCAACGCTCCACCCTGGACACTGCGTGGCCGGGTGATGTGATCGGGCTGGCCAACGCCGCTGCGCTGCGTCCGGGCGACACGCTGTATCGCGATGTCCCGGTGCAGTATCCGCCGATACCGAGCTTCTCCCCGGAGCATTTCGCCGTGGCCCGCGGCGCAGATCCGAGTAAGCACAAGCAGTTTCGCCGCGGGATCGAGCAGCTGGAGCAGGAGGGCGTTGTTCAGGTGCTGCGCTCAGACCGTCGCGGCGACCAGGCGCCGGTGCTCGCCGCAGTCGGCCCGATGCAGTTCGAGGTGGCCGTCCACCGGATGGCCACCGAGCTCAGCGCCCCTATCTCGCTGGAGTCGCTGCCGTACCAAGTCACGCGGGTCGTGGAGCCGGAGGATGCCGAGTTCATGAGCAGGCAGGTGTCAGCGGAAGTGCTGACTCGCACCGATGGAGTGATGCTCGTGCTGTTCTCCACCCCGTGGCGACTGGAGGGCTTCCAACGGGACAACCCCGACGTGAAGCTGGGGTCGTTGGTGGCGGCGGACGGATAGACCCAGACGCGTTGCGGGTCTGGTTGTCAGCTTCGATTCTCACGCTGCGCGTATCGCGAACGAATTCCTCGATTTGCCAACCTGTTTGAGCGTCGCCATAGCACTGGCAATGACAGGCCTCGTGGCCAAACTAGTTGTTTGTTGGTGGCGGCTGCGGCTGAAAGGGTTCGTACCACCACCAGTCGGCGCGCTCGCCCGTAGTCCCGGGGCACGGTGCCACCGTGGGCGGGGGACGGTTCGGCGGACGCGCGAGCGATCTTGCAATGAGTGGTTGGCCGGAACTGTCGGTCACGATGAGATCGTCTGCGGGTCCGGTGATGGTGATAACGCCTCGATGGTGCAGCCGGTGGTGATGAGGGCACACCAGCACCAGGTTGAACAACTCAGTGGGTCCGCCGTCCTCCCAGTGCCGGATATGGTGTGCGTGCAAACCACGGGTGGCCCCACAACCCGGAACCGCACACGTGGGATGGCGGTGCTCCAGCGCGCGGCGAAGCCGCCGGTTGATCTGGCGGGTCGCTCGGCCGGCGCCGATGACCTGGCCGTCACGTTCGAACCAGACTTCACAGGTGGCGTCACAGGTCAGGTATTGGCGTTCAGCCTCCGAGAGCAGCGGACCCAGATGCAGCGCGGCGGCGCGCTGCTCAACGTCGACGTGGACCACCACCGTGGTGTGATGTCCGTGCGGCCGCCGGGCCGCCTCAGCGTCCCACCCGGCCTCCACCAGGCGCATGAATGCCTCGACAGTGCCGGGAAACGGCGGCGCGATATCTGTTGCCCCACCGCGGTTCTCACGATCGAGCTTCCACTCGGCGATCAGCGCATCACGATGAGATGCCAGTGCCGCGTCGAACTTCGCCGCGTCCAGGTGCGGGAGTTTGATCCGCCAACAGGTGAACTCGTCGTCGGAGGTTTGGGTGATCGAGGCCTGGGGTTCGGGCCGAGGATCGGGTTCGGGTCGCGGTTCCAGCTTGACCGCGGTGCGCAGCTGGTTGACCGTTGCGCTGCGCGCCAATTCCGCGTAGTGCGCATCGGATCCCTCGCCGGCGCGCGCCGCGATGACGCCGACCTGATCCAGCGACAGTCGGCCCTCCCGCATGCCCTGCGCGCAGCGGGGAAACTCCTGCAGCCGGCGGGCCACGGCGGCGATCGTGTGGGCGTTTCCCGAAGACGAGCCCATCTTCCAGGCCACCAACGCCGCCACCGACCGCGCGCCGGTAGAACCGCACAACTCGTCGCGATCCATCTCGGCGACGATCTCCACGATGCGCCCATCGATCGCGTTGCGCTGACCGGCCAACTCGGCCAACTCCTCGAACAGCGCCTCGAGACGCTGGTCAGGACGCACTGCCGCAGCGTCGGGGCAGGCGGTCGAGGACATAACGTCATCATCACAGAGGGGTACGACAAGTTTCAGTCGTCCAATCCGAACAGGGGCGTGGCAGTCATCAACCCTGATCGAGTCCCGATGCGAATGGCCCGAGTCGCAAGGCTTCTAGCGGGCGGAACTTTCCGTCGCACGCGGGGTGCGCACGTTGACCTGCGCGCGAACAGGGCCCGCGGCGACCATCGTGTAGGGCAGAGCGAGTGGGAAATCCTCGTTGAGAGAACGGATTTCGGTGCGACGGATGATGGTGGCCAGTGCGAGGGTAGCTTCGAGCATGGCGAAGTGGTCGCCGATGCAGGTGCGGGGGCCTGCGCTGAAGGGGATGTATTGCCAGCGGTCCCGGGCCGCTGCTTTTTCCGCGGTGAACCGATCGGGATCGAACTCCAGCGGGCGGTCCCAAAGGGCGGGGTCGCGGTGCATCGCGTAAACCCCTATCGCGCACAAGGTGCCAGCCTTCACGAGATAACCGTCGACCTCGAGGTCTTGGGTGATCAGTCGCGGAATCGACGGGCCAGGCGGGCACAGGCGCAGCGCCTCGTGGAGCACCTGGACTGTGTATCGCAGTCGGGGAACGTCATCGGGGGTGAGCTCCTGGTCACCGACGGCGTCGGCTTCGGCGCGAACCTTGCCCTGCATGTCGGGATGATGGCCGAGCGCCCACAGTGCGTAGGTCAGCGTCGTGGCGGTGGTGTCGTGCCCGGCCAGCATGAACACAATGAGTTCGTCGCGTATCTCGTCGTCGGTCAATGGGCGGCCGGTAACCGGGTCGGTCGCGGCGATCATCGCCCGCACCAGAGGAGCTTCGCGAGAAGGGTCGTCGCGGCAGGCTTGTAGGACCTCTGCGGCTAGCCGGCGTAAGGCGGCGGCCGCGGCGCGTGCTCGCCGGCGGGCGGGAGTGGGCAGCCAGCGGGGTGCTCTGACGGGATTGGTCATCCGCGCTGTGACATAGCCGAGGGCCGCCCTCAAGGGTTCGGCGATCGCGTCGGCGCGCTCGTCGAGATCGATCCCGAGCACCGAGCGGCCGAGTGCGCGCAGCGTGAGTCGGCGGAATTCGGCGTCGAGGTCGACCTGTTCGCCGTCGCTCCAGCCCGCGACGACCATGTCGGCGGCCTGAGCCATGTGGCCGCCGAACGCGCGAACGTTTTGTTTGGTGAAGACCGGCTGCAGGGCGCGCCGACGGGGCAGCCAGGGATCGTGTCTCATCGTGAAGAGGCTCGCCCCGAGCAACTCACGCGTTTCGTCGTGAACGGGAGCGCGCTCGGCGGAGTTGCCGGTGTGGCTGAGAACGTCGCGGGCGGCTTGCGGTGATGTGGCGATCACCCCCTCCGGCACCAGCCACCTCGGGGCGAACTTCAACCGCGTGACCGGACCGCCGGCGTCGCGAAGGACCTCTTGTCCGGTGTGAAACGCCTGGATCGCCTTTACCTGTTGCCGATAGGGCAGCGGGTTCCTCGGCGGCGGCGGAAGCTTGGCAACGTCAGCGGGTGTGCTTGTCTCAACCATTGCGGCCTCCTCGTGGGTGGTTAATCAAGCGTCCGATCTCGAGCCACCTAAATCATCGGCCAATACGCGTAGATGTTGTCGTGGTTGGCACGGAATCTGCGCGTCTATGCCGATGTTTGCAGCCCGCGGCGCACCGATGCTGGCTAGCATGAGCGAGATTCACCCGCGCATTGAGATGCCGGTGTTCAGCTGGAGCGATGATGGTGTGAGTGGGCTTGTTCCGACCGGCACGGTGACGTTGCTGCTCGCTGATGTCGAGGGATCCACCCGGTTGTGGGAGACCGCGTCGGAGGAGATGACGGCGGCCTTCGCCGATCTGGACCGCACGCTGGCCGAGCTGGTTTCTGCCCATCACGGGGTGCGCCCGGTCGAGCAGGGCGAAGGTGACAGCTTCGTGGTCGCGTTCACCGGCAGCAGCGATGCGGTGGCGTGTGCGCTGGCGTTGCAGCGGGCGCCGTTGGCGCCGATTCGGCTGCGGATCGGGGTGCATACCGGCGAAGTTCAGCTGCGCGACGAGGGCAACTACATCGGCCCGGCCATCAACCGTGCGGCGCGGTTGCGCGAACTGGCACATGGCGGTCAAACCGTGTTGTCCGGCATCACCAGCGATCTGGTGTCGGACCTGCTGCCCGATGGGGCGTGGCTGAACGACCTTGGCACCCATGCGCTGCGGGATCTTCCGCGTCCGGAGCGGGTGTTGCAGCTGTGTCATCCCGATCTGCACAACGAGTTCCCGCCATTGCGCGAACCCAAAGTGGTTGCTGTCCAACGCCTTCCGGTCCAGCTCACCAGTTTCGTCGGGCGCGTTGACGAGATGAGCGAGATAGCTCGACTGGTGGACGTCAACCGGCTGGTCACCCTTACAGGCGCGGGAGGGGTGGGAAAGACTCGCCTGGCTGTAAACGTTGCCACCGACCTGGCGGGCGAGTTCGGCAACGGGGCATGGTATGTCGATCTGGCCCCGATCACCGATCCCGACGTGGTTGCGGTTACGGTGGCCCGCGCGCTGGGACTGCCCGACCAGCCGGGCCGCCCGACGATGGACACGCTGCTGGGGTTCATTCGTGACCGGCACATGCTGGTGGTGCTGGACAATTGCGAACACCTGCTGGACGCGAGCGCCGCGTTGTGCGTCTCCGTCCTCGGTGCCGCGCCCAGGTTGACGGTGCTCACAACGAGTCGTGAGCCGCTCGGCGTGACAGGTGAAGTGACGTGGCGGGTGCCATCACTATCACTGGCCGACGAAGCCATCGAGTTGTTCACCGACCGTGCCCGACGCGCCCGGCCCGACTTCCGGGTGACCGATGACAACGCCGCCCGCATCACCGAGATCTGCCGACGCCTCGACGGCATGCCGCTGGCCATCGAGCTCGCGGCCGCGCGGGTACGCGCCTTGTCCCCTGCCGAGATCTGTGACAGCTTGCATGACCGGTTCCGGCTGTTGACCGGTGGTTCGCGCACTGCGGTGCGCCGCCAGCAGACGTTGCGCGCATCGGTGGACTGGTCACATGCACTGTTGACCCAGCCGGAGCAGGTCTTGTTCCGGCGGCTGGCCGTGTTTGTGGGCGGCTTCGACCTCGACGCTGCCCAAGCGGTCGCCGGCGATGACGAGGTGGAACGCTACCAAGTGCTCGATCAGCTCACCTTGCTGGTGGACAAGTCGCTGGTGGTGGTCGACGACAGCGCGGGACGCACCCGTTACCGGCTCTTGGAGACGGTGCGCCAATTCGCCCAAGAAAAACTCGGCGAGTCGCGCGAGGCCGACGCCGTGCGGTCATGTCACCGCGATTACTACACGGCGATGGCCGCCCTGCTCGACGCACCGGCAGGCCATGACTATGAGCGGCGGGTCGAGCAGGCCGAAACCGAGATCGACAACCTGCGCGCCGCGTTCGGGTGGAGCCGAGAGAACTCCGACGTCGATCTGGCGTTGGCGCTGGCGTCGTCGCTACAGCCGCTGTGGCGAGCGCGGGGCCACATCCGGGAAGGGCTGGTGTGGTTCGACGCCGCCCTGGCCGACCTCGACGCGCAGCACGCAGGGGTGGCGCCCGCGGTGCAGGCGCGGGCGCTCGCCGACAGGGCCGTGCTCGCCATGTGGGTGGGCGTCCCCGAAAACAGCCTGGGTCAGGCTCAGCAGGCCCTGTCGATTGCGCGTGAGGTCGATGACCCGGCTCTGCTGGCGCGGGCGCTGACTGCCTGCGGCGGCGTCGTGGCCATCCTCCGCGCCGAGGCGGCCGAGCCGTACTTCGCCGAGGCGATCGGCCTGGCCCGGGCGTTGGACGATCGGTGGCGGCTCAGCCAGATCCTCGCCGGGCAGGCTAGCGCAGCGAGCTACGCCGGTGACCCGATCGCGACACGTGCGGCCGCCGAGGAAGGGCGTGACCTCGCCGACGCGATCGGCGACCGGTACGACTCCCGGTTCTGCCGCTGGTGCCTCGGATATGCACAGGTATATCAGGGCGATTTGGTCGGTGCTGCCGCACAATTCGGCGAACTGGTCGCCGAGGCCAAGGCAGCTCACGATGGCATCATCGAGGCGCTGAGCCTCGCGGGCCACAGCGTCGTGCTGGCGTACCAGGGTGACACTGAGGCGGCCCGGGCCGCCGCCGCCGCGGCCGTAGAGACCGCCGCCGAGTTGGGTGGGATTGCCGCTGCCCAGGGCTGCGCGGCGTCGACTATCGCGGCCCTGGCCGCTGGGGATGCTGCGACGGCGCGGGAGGCGTGCGAGGCGTGGCCGGACATGAGTGCCGTGCCCCAGTATGCGGCGGTGCAGCGCGGCCTAAGTGCGCTGGCCGCGCTGGCGGGCGGGGATCTGGCCGCGGCCCGCCGCTGGGCCGACGAGGCGGTCTCGACTTCCACCGGCTATCACCTGTCGGCAGCGCTGTTGACGCGCGCCCGCGCGGCGATCGCGCAAGGGGAGCCGGAACAAGGCGAACGCGACGCCCACGACGCGCTCGCGTGTGCCGCCGAAGTTGAGGCTTACCTGCTCATCTCCAACATCCTCGAATGCCTCGGCGGTCTGGCCGGCGACGCCGGCAGTCACTGCGAAGCCACCCGGCTCTTCGGCGCAGCGCATGCCATCCAGGAACGCAGGGGCGCGATCCGGTATCTGGTCGGGGGCGCGAGCTACCAAGCCGCCGTCGCGACCCTGCGAGATACGTTGGGCGAGGCAGACTTTGAATCCGCGTGGGCCGAGGGCGCCGCCCTATCGGTCGAGGAGGCGATCGCCTATGCGCAGCGCGGTCGCGGTGAACGCAAACGCGCGGCAACCGGCTGGGGCGCGCTCACGCCCGCCGAGCGTGACGTGGTTCGGCTGGTCAGTGAGGGATTGAGCAATAAGGACATCGCCGCCCGGCTTTTCGTCTCACCGCGGACCGTGCAAACCCACCTCACGCACGTCTACGCCAAGCTCAGCGTGACCTCCCGCATGCAGTTGGCTCACGAGGCGGCTAGACAGCACGACCAGTCAGACGCGGACCGGCCGCGCGGTAGTTAGGCCGACTCAGCATGCGCGCGCACCGCAGTCGGTCGCAAGTCAAAGCGACGGAACAGCTCCGCGGCAAGGCCTCGTAATCGTTATCAAAAACGCCGTTCTTCGTTACCACGAAACACCAATCACCTCAGATATTCGTCGGCGCAATTACTGCACCATTTCTTCATGAGCCGCGCGGCAGGGGAGGTCGCGCCAGGCTGCCCGGTTGGCACAACTGGCATGGGGAGGTACACATGCACCAGCCAACGGCCGCACTTGCGGTTGCAGTCATCTGCGTTTCGATCGCCGGGTGCGCGAATACCGTAGGCAACGCCGAGTCACCTACGCCCACCCCGTCGATAATTCCGCGCCCTCTTGTTGAGCGTGAGCTAGCCGGGTTGCTGGTCGACCCCGAGCAGGTGAACGTCGCTTTGAGAACGGCCGGCATGACGGTCACATATCAGCAGACCTCCATGTCCGACAACAGCGCCACAATGTCGCCGCAGGAGTGCCTGGCCATCGACGGCGCCGCGGAGGCGCCGGTTTATGCCGACAGCGGCTACTGGGCGGAGCGCGATCAGAGCCTGAACAATGGCGACAACTTCACGCACTATCTCAAGCAGGCGGTGGTGTTGTTCCCCACCATCGAAACGGCTGGTGCCTTCTTCGATGCCTCCGCCGGGCGTTGGCCGGCCTGCCGCGAGTACACCCACACGCAAAGCAAGTCCCAGTGGTCCGTTGGGCCCATCACCAACGTCGACGGCACACTGAGCGTCATCGCGACTGAACTAAACGCCGCCGCCCCCGGCTGGGGCTGCGGACACGCACTTGCACACAGAAACAACATCATCATCGACGTCAACACGTGCAGCGCTGACCCGGCCGATTCGGCTGTGAAGATTGCCGAAAAGCTCGGTGCCAATGTAACTGCGCGGTGGTGAGGCGTTATTGCTTGCTCGGGCGGACGGTTTACCAGAGGCCGCGGTCGGAACTACCCACCGAGACTTCGCGTCCGAGTCGCCCCATCGCCTCGGGGTTCGACGACCGACGCTGCACGGATGACGTCCCACCAGGTCACGACAAGCGGCGCCCCGTTACGGACGTTCGCCGTCAGGAGCTCCAGGTCGATCGAGTCGGCCCACGTGGGCAGATGTTCGACGAACTCAAGGTCGGCCACGAAGTAGATATCACCGCGGGGGTTGGGGTACCCCGTCGCCATCAAGTCGGCTGCCGTTGCTGGCCGCCAGCGCACTACCTTTGCGGCGCGGGCTACGTGTAGGGCGCCGTTCCGGTTCTCGTACAAGAGAAGCAGCTTGGCGCCGAGCTCTCGCCCGCCGATTTCGACGGCGCCAACCCGATCTCCAGCACGAATGTTGTACTGCCTCAACCGTTCTATCCATTGGCGCTGCTCAACATCTCGGACGAAACCGAGAAGCACATCCGTATCGGCGGGAGGTTCGTCCAGGAAGTCCGTTGTCAGAGATGACGTGAGGATGGGCTCACCAGGTCGATGTACGGTCGCGGTCCAGAAGCGATGCCGCTCGTCACGCGTGACCTGACTGGCGACATGTGTGAGCACATCGCTCAAGAATTGGTCGAGGGCCTGCGATGACGACGGCAGGCCCTCGCTGCTCGGCCTGAGCGGGAAGGCGCCGAGGCCAGGCAACACTTCTTTGAAGCCTGGATGTCGTCGAATGTCCTTGATCTCTGATCCCGGATACAGCACGTACGCTCCCGCCGTTCGCGAGATCGCGTCTCGGTACGCGTGCATCTTGAGCAGGTCGTCGCGCTTAGCACCGCCAGAGTGTCGTCGATTCCCCTAACAACTCATCCGAATCAGGAACTGATGTCAGCTGTGCGAGGAGATTGTCGACACGGTACTTCGCATCGAAGTGCAACCAAACCTCGAGCTCTTGCGTGGAGACGCGCGAAGGCGTGCTGCCTTCTGGTCGAATGCGCACCGAGCAGTCGGGGCGCATCGCTTGGCTCCATGAGCCCCGTCGATCGTCTGCTCCGGCGAAGGTTCGATTGAAGAAGACCTCGACACGAAGTGGCCGGCCTCCTCGTTTGACCGACCACGACAACTTCGACGCGTCGCCTGACCGCATAGTCATGGAGGTGCCATCACCAGCGACAGTGAAGGCACGCGCCGTCCGGTCTTCCCCGCACACTCGCCCGAGTGAATCCACTACCGCAAGAAAGCACCAGAACTCATAGAGCGTTGCGATGTTGCGTTGCGAAGCTGCGAAGACGTCGGTCATATCCTCACGATCAATGCGCACGGTAGGGCCCGACTCAGTCATCGCGAACGTCCGGAAGACTTCGCGGTAGCCCGCGCGCTTGAGTAACACCTGGTCCGACGTTGGCATTCTTCGTAGGGAGCTGACCTCTTGGAAGAGCGGGTGCGCCAGGTATTCGTCGAGTTGGGCACCAACGTCAGCAGCGATCTGCTGACCGCGACGCAGCGGTCCGGACTCGACCTTCTGCGAGGCTAGAGATAGTCCGTCGAGCAATTCCAGCGCGACGGCTCGCCAACGCTCCAAAGCAAACTTGACGAACTGGTTAGCCGAGTTGTCGACGCTCGCTTCGGCGCGATCACGGGTTAGCGCAGCAGGCAAAGATGCGAGTGTGGCCGAACCACCCGCCCACGGCACCCGCCGACCGGGCGCGCAAACTGCGCGACGAAAAGCGGCCCCCGCTGGAAACGGTGATCCAATCGGACGGATCTCTTGCTCAGAACACCCATGTGCGGTGTGGCTGCGAGGTGACACGCGCAATCGCGGCCTCGAACGCTGGATCCTGCAGGTACGCCGCGATCATCGCGAAGCGGAGGTACAGCAGTTCGGCAGGCAATTCGCTTGGCGCAAGATCCAACATGCTTGGCGCGAATCCCTGCAACACTGCCTCAGCAGCGAACGAGGAAATGTCAGTCAGCATCTGGCGATATTCAGTCTCGTGGTCCAGCTTGACGGCCAGAACGTCGACATCGGTCGTCCCTGTTAGTCCCGTCGTGCGATCGACGACTTGGATCCGGAGACGCCCAACGGCTTGACCGGGACGTAGCCGCCCTCGCTTCCAACTCGCATCGTCAGGATCGAACAACTCGCGCGGCTCAACTTCCACATTCTTGCGTCGGTCAAGATTTCGTAGCGGTAGATCGCAGCTTCACGCAGCGCGACGTCACCGCGCGCCGAGATCGTCGTGTCCTGCCGACCCGGAAGATTGGCGACCAGCAGCTCACCGACGACGTGGCCTTCGTCATTTCGAAGCGCCAACTGCATCGAATCCTGGGGCATGGCTACTCAGCGAAGCTGACGAACTGATTCGCGCGAACCGACTCGATCATGCGGACGATCTTGTGGTGCGTGACAGGCAGCCGCGGGGCCGGACCGGCCCCCGTGGCCAGCGCATCCAGCGCAGTGAGAACCGGCTCGACTCGGCGTCGCGACCCGTGCACCTTCGGCAGAACCTTCTGCATCATCGCGAGGTCGAGCGCGGTATGACCATCGGTGTCTCCGGTCGCCGCGTAGAACGCGCAGAACCGCAGGATCTCGTACAGCGTTCGGTGCCCGAACTCTTGATTGGCGCTAGCCAAGATCACGTGCGCCTCTCGAAGCGTCGACACAATCTCATCGCGAGCCGGATGAGGATGCTCCCGCTGCCAATCGTCCCTTTCCGCCAGCGACGCGAATGCACGCACTCGCTGATCCTCTCCCGCCGGCGCAGCAATGGGCCGTCGGAGCTCGGCGTCGAGCTCATCAGAGGTCACCCGAAACTCAAAGGTGAAGGCCCTGTCGAGGACCTTCGGCGAGAACATGTAGGTCGTCTCGTCCACGTTGACTGTGCCGACAACGAAAAGGTTCCGTGGCAATGGCAGCCTCTGCGCTTCTACGTCACGCAGGACCCACTGACCAGATGGTTCATCATCGAGGACCAGATCCGGCAAGACCGGACGTCGCGATTCGACCCCGGAGAGAAAGTCCGAGAAGTACCGCTCGACGTGGGCCAAATTCATCTCGTCCAGGATCAGCAAGTACGGGTGCTCGGGATCGTTCGCCGCGCGAAGAACAAACTCGAACGCTTCGGGAACAAACCACACCGGTGCTCCAGACGCGGACGTACGTAGCGCGTCCTCGTATCCGAAGATGGATTCGGGGCCCGTCCAGTCAGGCCGCACGGGTACGACGACGTGGCGATGACGTCCGTGTTCATCTGTGCCGAACCATTCACCGAGTCTCATCGCGAGCTGAGTCTTGCCCGAACCGGCGAGTCCCGTCAGGATCACGAACGGTTTGGCAAGCAGACTGCTCACGAACGATCGAACGAGGTTCGAGCCTGCTGGGAAGCGGAGTCCAGAGTCTTCCACAGCGTCGGCAAAGTCACGGAACAATTCGGCCGGCATCGGCGCCTCCGACGGTGTTGAGGTTGAACGCGCAGCGGCTGGGACCGAAGGTAGGTGCGCCGCGAGCTCGGGGAACCGCTGGGCGAGTTCGTTCACGAAGTCGTCCTGAAGGCGAAAGAGATAGACCTTGGCGGACGGATCCAGTGACTGTGAACGGCGCACCCTGCCTGATACGGGCACCTTCATCGATAGCGCCAAGTGCTACCGGCTCATTCAGCTCCTGATACTGCGACTCGACCAGCCGGCCCGCGTCATCCCAGGATTGGTCGTCGAGCGGATTCGCCGCGGGCCTCGCAGCTGCGCTTACATGGCTTGCGGCTCGCAACGAGCCATTGTTGTAATGCAGCACAACGTCGCCTTCGCGAACCTCATCCATGGTGTCCCAGTGGTATTGCGGGCGGCCCGCCTTGTTCCGCATCGGCGCCCAAAGGAACCCGCCATCGCGCTCCTTCGTGTAGGTGGCGCCTTGATTCACCCACCAGACCGAAGCCTGTCGTCCGAGGAAGGTGACCCCTTGCTCGGTTAGTTCACCGCTTCTATCGATGAGCCCACTTTCGATGAGGAGTTCTCGGTAGCGAGCACCCTGCGATTCGAAGGTCCGGTCCGCTTGCCACTGGTCGGTGTTCGCATGCTCTGCTAGCGCGCGCCCTAGATCGTCGTTAGAGAAGCCGGCGGTCAAGTCACGAACAACTTGAAGAGCGATCCGGACGTCCTCAGCCAGCTGAGCGCTGCCACCAGATAGCCGGTCACGAAGGACGCCAGCCTGGATTTCATCAACAATCCAAGGATTGCTTGGATCAACATTGTCGGCGTAGGTGATACCCGATTCGGTGAGCTTCCACCTGCGCTCGTCCTCCACCACCAGATCGAGCATCCGCGCGAACCGAAGACAGTCACGAGCCCGCCTCTCCGGGTTCTCGAACGGACCCTCGGACTTGAAGAGTTGCGCCTGGATCGTCGCCGAGGAGTTCCTCGATATTGGCCGAGCCAAGCTCGCGAAGGCGGGCGAGCAGCAGATTGCCGTAGCTGAACTTGAGGGTCGGGATGGCTCAGCACGGTCTCAGGCTAGTTGGGCAGGCCAGCGGCGCGCAGCTTTCGAAATTGCATCTGCGATTTCCAGGTGGTCCTCATGTTCCCAGGAAGCGGACTACCGTCCAACCGCGTTCGGTAATAGCCTGTCACGCGCCACGTTCCGTTCGAGTCTGTGCGATCCGCGGCATGCTCGCCGAGGTGTTCGACGGCTCAGCCGGAGCCGGCGACCGCGCTGCGGATTCAGCGCCGTGAGCCGACGTCCGACCGACGACGCAGATCCCGACGCCGCCGGAGAGCTAGAGCTCGAGGCCTGACCGCACCAGGTTCACGCTGTCTGCGACGATCTGACCGAGATCGCCATCTGCAGCCGCCGCGGCCCCAATTCTCCACCGCCACAACCAGTGCCGCGGCTAGCGCCGCACCCGCGACTTCTGCCTTCAGGTCGATGTCGGCGACGTCTGCGTAGCGCGACCGGACGAAGTCGGTGATCACCGCCGCGAACGACGCCTGCACGACCCGCAGGTGACCCGCTGCCCGCTCCCCCCGATCAGCTCCGCTCGCAGCAGCGCCGCCTGGCGCACCACCTCCAGGTCGTGCGGGAAGCTCACGACGCTCGCCAGCACCGCATCGAACAGATTCTCCGACTGCCGGCCGTCGCGCCAGCGCCTCCGCCAGCCACTCCAGCTGCGTCTCGTAGTCCCCGAACAGCACCGCTTCCTTCGTCGGGAAGTGCCGGAAGAACGTGCGCTCCGTGACGCCGGCCTCCTCGGCCAGTTCCGTCACCGTGACATTCGCGAACCCGTCCCGCTTGAACCGCTCGAGCGCCACCCGCCGCAACGCCTCATGCGTCGCCTCGCGGCGCTGCTGGTGCAGGTTGACAGGCGTGGCCATGGTGCCGACAGCGTATCCCACAATTTTGTCAGTACCGACACAATTGCGTCAGTACTGACATAACCTACCGATCCATGAGTGACTATGACGCGATCGTCGTCGGCGCCGGACACAACGGACTCACCGCCGCCGCCCTTCTCCAACGCGCCGGCCTCAAGACCCTCATCCTCGAGGCCAACACCTACGCCGGCGGCATGGCCGCCACCGTCGAGCTCATCGACGGCTTCCGATTACGAGATCGCCGGGTCCGTGCAGTTCCCCACCCCCAGCGAGATCACCAAAGACCTCGGCCTCGACACCCTGCCCACCGTCGACGCCGACGTCCAGTCCGTCAACATCGGCGAGGCCGGCGAAGAGGCCATGATCTTCTATCGCGACCCCATGGAACTCATGACCCACCTCTCCGAGAAGCACGGCAACGACGCCGTCATGGGCATGGCCGAACTCATCGCCTGGAGCCAAGGCCCCGCCAAGGCACTCGGCCGCTTCGACGTCCGCAAGCCACCCAAAACCATCGACGAGATGTACGCCTGCGCCGCAAACGAATCCGAGCGCCGCGCCATCCACGAGACTCTCTTCGGCTCCGCCATGGACGTCATCGACCGCTACCTGCCCAACAAGGAGAAGCACGCCGTCATGCGCGGCATGCTCGCCTTCCTCGCCATCAACTCCACCTACCGCGGCCCCTACACCCCCGGCAGCGCCACCTGCCTCGCCTTCGCCCTCGCCGTCCCCGAAGCCGGCGGCCAGATGATGACCAAACTCGAAGGCGGCATCGGCGCCCTCACCGAACACCTCGCGAGATGTTCGAAAGCCGCGGCGGCGAGATCCGCTACCGCACCAAGGTCGAGCAGATCCTCGTCGACGGACCTGGAAACAGCCGAGTCACCGGCGTCCGCTGCAAAGACGGCGAAACCATCACCGCGCCCGTCGTCATCTCCAACCTCTCCCCCGACACCACCCTCGCCGAACTCGTTGGCGCCGATCACGTCTCGACGCAACTGCTCGAACGACTCCAAGGCCGCGATCACCGCGCGTCCTTCGTGCAGATGCACTTCGCCCTCGACGGCCTACCCGAATTCGCCCCGCCCTACGAGTTCCTCAACGAGCCCGGCATGCAGCCGTCCGTCGGCATCTTCGGCTCCCCCGAAGAGCAGCAACGGCAATGGGAGAACGCCTGCCGCGGCATCGTCCCCGACAACCCGTCGCTGGGCATGCAGATCCCGTCCGTGCACGACCCGGCCATGGCACCGCCCGGCATGCACGCCGCCAGCGCCTACGCCTACGCCTTCCCCGTCGAAACCCCCCGCGACCAACACGGCCACCTGAAAAACGAGATGGCCGAACAAGTCATCAACAAGATCAGCCGTTACGCACCCAACTTCAAGGACATCCAGATTCGCCACATCACGTTCGCGCCGTACCACATGAACACCATGTTCGGCGCCCCCGAGGGCGACTTCTGCCACGGACTGCTGCACCCCGATCTGATGGGCCCGAACCGGCCCGGTCCCAAGGGATTCCGCGACCTGCCCATCGGCATCGACGGGCTCTACCTCGGCGGCGCAGGCTGCCACGGCGGCCCCGGAATCACCTTCATCCCGGGCTACAACGCCGCATACCAAGTGCTCGACGACCTCAGCTGACGGTCAGCGCTTGTTGGCCCACGGGAAGAACCGCCGAACCGCGGTTGCCATGACCCGCTGATACCCCGACCCCGTGAGCCGCGACAGCACGTCGAGTGCTTTGGCCTCCCAGCCGATCACCACCCGCGCACGGCCATCGCAGACACCGTCGACGATCGTCGCCGCGGCCATCTCCGGCGAATGCAGCGCCAGGTACTTGTCGAAGAACTCCGCGAACGTCTGCGCATCCTCGCCGTCGCAGACGGTCGCATTGCGCGCGACCGCGGTCTTGATGCCGCCAGGATGCACACACGTCACCTTCACCGGATGACCGGCGACAAGCATCTCCTGCCGCAATGCCTCGGTGAATCCGCGGACCGCGAACTTCGCCGCGTTGTAAGCACTTTGACCCGGCACCGCGATCAGACCGAACAGGCTCGATATGTTCACGATGTGTCCGTCACCCGACGCGATCACATGCGGCAGAAACGCTTTCGTGCCGTTCACCACACCCCAGAAGTCAACGTCCATGATCCGTTCGATGTCCTTGAAATCGGAATCCTCGACGTTGCCGTTGTAGGCGATGCCGGCATTGTTGTACACCTGGTGCACCGTGCCGAAGTGCGCGACGACGTCGTCGGCGTAGGCCAGCACTTCTTGCCGTTCGGCGACGTTCAGCCGGTCGGCCTTCACCTCCGCCCCAAACACCTCCACCGCACGCACCGTCTCCGCGAGACCATCGGCGTCGATGTCGGAGAGCGCCAGCTTTGCGCCCCTCGCCGCGAGATCGAGTGCCAGCGCCCTGCCGATACCCGAACCCGCGCCGGTGATGACCGCGACCTTGCCCTCGAACGAACTCATATCGCTGCTTCCTTTTCGGTCATGAAGGTACGCAGCCGCGTGCCCATGTGGTTGATCGCTTCGTCGGCCTCGGCGAGAACGCCGGCCTGCAGATGAAAGTCGTGCCACAGATCGTCGAACCTGCGGTGTTCGACGAGGCCCGTTCCCGCTTCTGCGGCGGCCTTCTCGATCTTGTCCGCATCGATGGACAGCGGATCGTCGCCGGCCGAATGCAGCACGATCGGCGGCAGCCCCGCCATGTCGCCGTGCGCCGGCGAGATGCCGGGCAGCCGCGGGTCATGCTCGCCCACGTACCTCGGCGCCCACTGCGCGGCCATCGACGGATTGATCAGCGGATCACGCGTCTTCGGCCGCCCGCCGGCGATGTCGATGGCGAGGTCGGCCCACGGGCAGATCAAGCCGATCGCTGCCGGGCCGGGAACCCCTCGATCCCGCAGAGCCATGGCCAACGACAACGCCAGTCCTCCGCCCGCCGAATCACCCACGATGACAAGGCTTTCCGGCTCGACCCCATAGTCGATCAAAGATCGATAGACCGCGACCATCTCCTCGAGCGCAACCGGATAGCGCGCCTCCGGCGACCGCGAGTAGTCGGGCACCAGCGCCGTCATCCCGGCCGCATCGGCCAGCCGCGTCACCACGCCGCGATAGCCCTTGGCACTACCCAGTGCATACGCGCCGCCGTGCAGGTACAGCAGCGTCGCGCCGGAGTCCACCCCCGGCGGTCGCACCCCCTCCACCGGCACACCCGCGATGGTGACGCCGTCGTAGCCCGTACCCCTCGGCACCCGAGCTACCCGCGTGAACAGGTCGTACATTCTGCGCTTGCCGCCGACCGTAACCCGGCGGGAGGCCAACAGTGGTCGGCAGCCGCGCAGCGCGACGCGGACCACGCCTGGATGGATGCTCATGCGAATGCCTCCACCCGCGTCGCGTCGAACGACAGCACGCCGTCCTCGACGGGCTCGTCGAGCAGCATCCGAGAGTCCTTCTCGTAGTGCATCAGCACCTGCCACGGCAGCTTGGAACCCTGGCGCGGCATGACGTCCTTGCCGCGCTGCACGTAGCCGGATTGCAGGCTGTCCAGCATGCCGTCGCCCGTCACGCAGCCCTCGATGTCGCGCGGCGTCGCCACCGCATGACCGTTGTCGTCCATGTGCCGCATCAGCCGGCAGAGATACTCACCGGCCATGTCGGACTTCAGCGTCCACGGCGCGTTGGTGTAGCCGAACATCCACGCCATGTTGGGCATGTCCTGCACCAGCACGCCTTTGTAGGTCATCGCGTCGTGCAGCTCACGCGCCTCGCCGTCGACCGACAGCGCCATGCCGCCGAGCATCTGCAGGTTCAGACCGGTCGCGGTGACGATGATGTCCGCCTCCAGCTCGCGGCCCGACTTCAGCAGAATGCCTGTCTCGGTGAAGGTTTCGATCTGGTCGGTGACGACCGACGCCTCTCCGGAGGCCAGTACGTCGAACAGGTCGCCGTCGGGCACCGCGCACAGCCGCTCGTCCCACGGCATGTAGTTCGGGGTGAAGTGGCTCATGTCGAACGACGCGCCGACGCGACGGCGCACCTGCCGACAGCAGGAATCGGCGCATCGTCTTCGGCCAGCGCCGGCACGCCTTGTACATCGAACGCTGGATCACGATGTTGCGCTTGCGCCCGAGCGCGTACACCGTTTCCTCGGACAGGAAGCGGCCCAGCGCCTGTGAGATCTTGTCGAACGCGGGCAGGGAGAACACGTACGACGGCGAGCGCTGCAGCATGGTCACGTGCGCCGCGTCGCCCGCCATCGTGGGGACCAGGGTGACTGCCGTTGCGCCGCTGCCGATCACGACGACCTTCTTGCCCGTGTAGTCGAGGTCTTCGGGCCAATGCTGCGGATGGACGCAGCGGCCCGTGAACCGCTCGGCGCCGGGGAAGGTCGGCAGATAGCCCGCGTCGTAGTTGTAATAGCCGGTACAGCTGATGAGGTAGCCACACGTGTAGTGGCGCGTCTCGCCCGTCGCCTCGTGCACCGCGGTCACCGTCCAGCGACTCTCGGCCGTCGACCAGTCAGCGCCGACGATCTTCAGCCCGTACTGGATCTTCTCGTCGACGCCGTACTCGACGGCGGTGTCGGCGATGTACTGGCGGATCGACGGCCCGTCGGCCAGCACCTTCAGCTCCTGCCACGGCCGGAACTTGTAGCCGAAGGTGAGCATGTCCGAATCGGAGCGGATGCCCGGGTAGCGGAACAGGTCCCAGGTGCCGCCGAGGCGCTCGCGGCGCTCCAGCACCGCGAGGGTCTTGTGCGGAAACTCGGCGGTCAACTGAGCGGCCGTCCCGATGCCCGACAGACCTGCGCCGATGATCAGGATGTCGAAATGCTGTGCGTTCATGACTAGAAGAATGGCCGTCGGCGACGCTCGCGGGTCTTGACAGTTCCCGACAGTTTTTTATCATTTTCCGACAGGTGATGTTTTATGGGCAGTCTGATCCGCACCGCGGCCATGCGGGGTTACGGCGATCTGGTGCGCGAACTGGGCGGCGACCCCGAGTCGTTCTTGGCGCGCTTCGGTATCCCCGTCGGCGCCGAACAGCAAGCGGACGGCTTCGTCGCCGTCGACGCGTTCATCCGCTTGCTGGAGGCGAGTGCCGAGGACCTGAAGTGTCCAGATTTCGGGCTTCGCCTTTCCCGTTTTCAGGGCCTGGACATTCTCGGACCCATTGCAGTGATCGCCCGCAATGCACAAACGGTGCTGGGCGGTTTCGAGGCGATCGCGCGCTACTTGTACGTCCATTCCCCCGCGTTGACGCTGACGGTCGGCCGGGCATCTGCGGACTCCGACGTGCAGTGCACGTATGAAGTGACCGAGCCCGGCGTTCCGTATGCGATGCAGAGCTACGAGCTCAGCATGGGTATCGCGGCGCAAATTCTTCGGCTCCTCGGCGGACCGCAGGCCCGGCCTCGGATGGTCTCGTTCATGCACAGCCAGCACGGATCGCAGGACGCCTACCGCGCGGAGCTGGGCTGCCCGGTGCGCTTCAATCAGACCTGGAGCGGATTCGAGCTGTCCGCGCATGTTGCCGACAAGGCCATCGACTCCGCCGATCCCGAGACCCGACGCATCGCGACGAAGTACCTGGAATCCACTTACCTGCCCAGCACTGCCGCGCTGTCCGAACGCGTGGCCGAACTGACCAGGCGGCTGCTGCCCACCGGTCAATGCAGCGCCGAGGCCATCGCCGACCAGCTCGCGCTGCATCCGCGGACTCTGCAGCGACAACTTGCCGCCGAGGGCGCGCGCTGTCACGACATCATCGACGGTGAGCGCCGAGCGCATGCGGCGCGTTACCTGGCGGTGCCGGGATTGCATCTGCAGCAGATCGCCGGTCTGCTCGGCTATTCCGAACAGAGCGCGCTGAACCGGTCGTGCCGTCGCTGGTTCGGCCAGACGCCTCGGCAATACCGGGCGAGCCGTTCGGCGACCTGATCACCGCGCCAAAGGGGCGTACGAGCCGGATTAGCGAGTCAACGAGTGCCCACCTGGGCGGCAACGGTGGACCTCCCGCCGTCGCCGCGCTAACGCAAACGCGCCGTTGAATTCATCAGGGCTTAGTCGCAATTCACCTTGTATCGAACAGTTACCCAATAACGCAAAACATTGCGTAGCGTTTTCCGCTATTGCCAAAGCGGCGCTATCTGGGGGGCGAATGGCTTTTCCGTGGGAATTGAATCTCGATCGTTCATACCGTGACGAGAAGCGGTCTTCTACCGAGCGTGCCCGGGGCCAGTCGACCGATTCGGTACTCGGCGGCTCCGCAAAGCGACGCGACACATTTGGGTCAGATCGTGACGCGGAAGGGCGCCGCCGAAGGGCCTGATCGGGGCAGTGGTCCTGTCAAGGCGTCAGCTCTTTCCGGACGACCTTGCCTCCGTAATCCTCGTCCGGCACCCCGATCACCGCGTTGTCCGGCCACCTCTGGCCCAATTGGGGCTGCTCAATCTGAGGCCACGCATCGAAGCCAATTGTGCCAAACAGCAACATTTTTCGATAAATCCAGTGCACGAGCAGAATCGGTGGTCCGGAGGGTTACGCACTCGGGCAGATAGCCCATATGTTGAAGTCATGTCATTGGTCAACCTCGCGCTGCTGCCAATCCGCATCGGACGCAACGTCGTCGAAACGGTGTTGCACGCGGTCACACCGCAGGCGCCCGCGCCGCCGTCGGAGCTGTTCGTCGTCGATGGGATGCCCGAAGGAGTCCCGGCCGCGGCACTGCGGCCCGAGCCCGAGCTTCCGGCACCGGCCGGATGGCCGTTCGGCGAGGAGTTCCCGCGCACCTGCGGCACCAGCCGCTTCGCCGACGGAGCCCTGTTCTGGACCGATTTCCTCTACGACGACCATGGCGCGACCGGCGTCCCGGTGAGCCTGCCGAGCGGCGGGGCGCCGCCACGCGGCACGTACGTCTACCCCGACGGGCCCGCCGCCCGCAACGGCGCCGACATCTTCCGCGTCGCCGTCGGGCTAACCGACACCGACACATGGTGGCGGGTCGACTGGAACACGCTGCTCGACCCGTCCGTGCCCATCGCGCAGTTCACGTTCGACACCGACCGCGCGACGACAACCACCGACGACTGGCCGATGGGGGCGGGCGTCCGCTCCGCAGGCATCGACCTCGCACTGCTCGTCTCGGCCTCGGGCGCACGGCTGATCGACCTCACGACACACGCGTCGACACCCGTCGAGCACACCGTCGACATGTCGGCTCGCTCCTTCCTCGCCCGGGTTCCGCGCGCGTTGGTGGAACCCGTCGGCACCTGGACGGTCCGGCTGGCCGCGGGGCTGGCGAACGACGAGGGCGACGGGTTCGCCGACGTCCCCCTCGCCCACGGCGCGAAACCAGGGCAGCCGAACGTCTACAACGTTGCCTTCCGCACCCACGAGCAGGAGAAGGCACACCTGAACTTCTGGTCCGACGAGGCACAGGCGGCCGCCCTGACCCACGGCGACATATCCCAGTTCTCGCTGGCCGTCCCATGGGATGCGCTCGCCAATCGCATCACCACCGACGAACCCGTCGTCAGGGGCACCTCGACCCGGTGGTACGTCTCGTCGATCGAGCTGGGACAAGGCGTCGCCGACACCGCGCCGCTGAGCACCGACCCCAAGTACCTCGGCCGCGTGCAGCCCTACTCGGTGTGCCTTCCCTCGACGTACGCCCCCGGCCGCAAGTTACCGCTCACGCTGCTGCTGCATTCACTTGCGCTGGGCCAGAACCAGTTCGCCGCCATCGGTCCGCGGCTGCTGCACCAAATCTGCGAAGACCGGGACTCGGTGGTGGTGACGCCGCTGGCGCGCGGTCCCTCGTGCTGGTATCTCGACGAGGGCGAGCTCGACCTGTGGGAGGTCTGGGCGCGCGTGGCCGAGCAGCTCGGCACCGACCCCAACCGCACCGTGATCTCGGGCTACTCGATGGGCGGCTACGGGACCTACAGGCTGGCGCTGGCCTATCCGGAAGTGTTCGCCCAGGCGGTCGTGCTGGCCGGCCCGCCGGACTGCGGTGTGAAGTTGCTGCCCGACGTGAACATTCCGGCGAACCTGGACCCGGACTCGCACTGCGCGCGCGAGGGCGACACCTTGCGGCTGCTCCTCAATGCGCGGTGGCTTCCGTTCGTCATTGCTCACGGCCTGCTCGACGAGTTGGTGCCGTTTTCCTCGGTGTTGTTCCAGGTGCACGAGCTCGACCGGCTCGGCTACCGCTATCGGTTCACCGTCTATCCGACCGAGGACCACATCGGGTGGGTGTTCGAGGACGAGTTCGACGATCCGGTTTCGCACATGGGCACCGGTCCCCGGCAGGGCGACCCCGGACACATCACCTTCACGTGGTATCCGCAACTGGTGCGGCCCGACCTCGGAATTGGGCCGCACCAGGTCTGGTGGCTGGCGGACCTGACGGCCGACCCGGACACCACAACCGCGCGGGGAGCGAGGGCCTCCGTCGACGCGAGGTCTCACGCGAGGCCGGATCCCACGCGCACCACGTGGCGTCATCGCGGCTTCGAACCCGACCTCGACCTCTCCCCCGGGCTGTACACCGAGCTCGTCTGGCGGATCGGGTCTGCTGTCGACCCGTTGCCGTCCCTGGCGCTGAATCTCAGCAGGGTCGCAGGCCTTACTGTGGATGTCGCCAGGGCCGGGCTTGCCGCGTTGTCGGCGTCGACCATCAGCGTGGTCACCGATACGCCCGCGCGGATTACGCTCGCCGCGCTGCCACCCGACACCACGGTGCTGCTCGACGACCAGCCGACCGGTCCTACAGTGACAGTGCCCGTGGGTCAACACACCGTCACGTTGACCAGATAGGTAGCCGCAAGCGTCCGAGCCCTCGCTTCGGTTGATGATCTTGAAAGAGCTTGTGCACGTGAACTTTCCGGGCTGCCCGATCACCCAACCGGGAAGTCGGGCGGATGTGAACAATCTCGCCGCATCACACACCTGGACTGGACTGAGCGAGTAGCGTTTTTATCGCGGGACAGTGCGAGCCCATGTTGACGCCATCCCATCGACGCCTTGGGTGGGACGTGCTGCCAACCGGAAGCTAGGTACGCCTGGCAAATGTGTTGGAGGGGCGGTGGAGTTCGTACTTGGTGTGTCGATGACAGCCACGACGGTCCGCCTCGCACTCGTTGAGGGCGAAAAGGCCGACGGTGTCGTCGTCGACCACGACGTCTTCGCCATCACGGCGGTGGACGGCTCGGCAACTTCGGGTGCGTCCGACGAAGTCGTTGCCGCGGTCCTGGGGACTCAAGAGGGGGCGATCGCCGCCGGCCACCATCTGGTCTCGACCGGGGTGACGTGGACTGACCGCGCCGAAGCGGCCGTCCTACGGGAGGCTTTGGTCGCCCGCGGCATCGAGGGTGTGCTGCTCGTTTCGGAGTTGCACGCTGCCGCGGCTCTGGCGCAGGCGGTCGGCCGGTTGGCCGGCTACGACAAGACAGGACTGATGTTCGTCGAGCGCGAGACGGCCACGCTGGCGGTCGTCGAGACCGCCGATGGCTCGGTCGTCAAGGTACTCAGCGAAAGTCTCCACGGTGGCGATGCAATAGCTGTGGTGGCCGAGATGGTCACGGATCTGGACGTCCAGAAATCAGTGGCCGATGTCCTGTTCGTCGTTGGCTCCGGCGTGGATATCACCGCGGTCAAGGCACACTTGACGGACCTCGTTGCGGTGCCCGTCATCGCCCCCGAAGAACCCCAACTGGCGTTAGCGCGCGGTGCAGCTCTGGCGTCGGCGAACGCGCCCCGCTACGACGCGTCCACCGTCGGCCTGGCCTACTCACAGGATCCCGACGGCACAACGGCCCAGTCAATCTCGGTGGCCGACCTTGTAGGTCACGACGACGCATGCCCGGACGCCGCCAATGTCGTTTCGGAACCCGACGACGTGTCGGAACGCAGCAAGCCGTTCCTGTTGGTCGGCAGCTCGCTGACCGCCGTCTTTGTCGCCGGGATGTTGGCATTGACCATCGCGGTCGCGGTCAATGTGCGGCCGGCCGCAGATCAACGCTCGGAGGTCATGCCGGAACCTCGCGGGACTGCAGCGCCGCCTCCCGCGGTGCGCAGTGCGCCCACTACCGCGGCGAAGCAGGCGCCTACGACAGTCCTTGCCCCCGCTCCAGCGGTACCACCACCAGCGCGCATCGCCATGGCACAGCTCAAGGATCTGCCCGCCCCGCCGCCGCCAGTGGTGGTGCGCAACGTCGCGCCCGTGCCGGCGGCGCCGCCACCCCCTGCGCCAGCGGCCCCCTTCCCGCCCGTTGTGGTTCCGCCGTTGATCCCGCCGCCACCGGTCATACAGTTGCCCGTACCGTGGCTTCCACCGATTCTTCAGCCGCCCCCCTATTACAACCCGCGGCTGCAAAGCCCGCCCGGCTACCCGGGTCCAAGGGGTCCCTGGTCCGGCGGCCACGGTGGTTTCGGCCGCGGGCACGGCGATGGTGACTAGCGCAGCGCCCAACCATCACGCCAATGGCAGCGCGGATCGCAACCTCTCAGCCGTCGCCTAGGGGGGCGGCGGCGGTGGCGGTTCTTCCGGCGGTGGCGGTCCGAGAAATGGCACGGTGATCGGCGGCAGCCCCGGAATCTCCACGACCGTCATACCCTCCCCCGGAGGACCTGGGACGTCCGGCGGGCGCTCGACAGGGGGCGGCGGTGCCGGCGCAACACCGTTGCTGATGTTGATCGTGATGATCGATCCCGGGAAGGTCTGACCACTCGGCGTGGTACCCACGACGGTGCCATAAGAGGCTGAGCTGTTCACCGATGTCGGCTGGTCGGCGACCTGGAAACCGGCGTCCTTGAGGCGCTGACGCGCCGCATCCACGTCCAGCCCGGACACAGTGGGCACCCGGCCACCCGGTGCGCCCTCGACGTAACGCGGATCGGTTGGCGGCAGATGCACGTCGCCGAAATCGGTGGCAATCGGCTTCATCGCCTCAAACCACGTACGTGCAGGCTCGTTGCCGCCGTATAGATCACCGCTGCCGCACGCACGCAAAGGGAAGGAGCAGATGCCTGCCGGCGTGCTGGAGTCGGCGAAGATGTAGTTTGCCGCGGCGTAGCGGTTGGTGAAGCCCACGAAGCCCGACGATCGATGCGACTCGGTGGTCCCGGTCTTGCCGGACATGGGCAGTGTCCACCCCACCGAGCCGGCCGAGCCCGACGCGGTCCCGCCGCTCTGATCGTCCTTGCTGAGCGCGTTCGCGAAGGTGTTCGCCAATCCCTCAGGGACCGCCTGCTCGCATGGCTCGATGGTGTACGACACCTCGTTCCCGTGGCGGTCGAAGATCTTGTCGATCGGGGACGGCGGACACCACGTCCCACCGGAGGCCAGCGTCGCCGCCACATTGGACAGCTCGAGCGCGTTGAGCTGGAACGGGCCCAGAGTGAACGAGCCCATGTTCTGGCGCTTTATCAGGTCACCCAGGCTTTCGTTGCTTTGCGGGTCATAGGCCCGCGCAGTCGCGGGCGTCGCGTAGGAGCGCAGCCCCAGCCGGACCGCCATGTCGACCGCGCGGGGAACGCCCACCTGTTGAATCAACTTGGCGAACGCGGTGTTTGGTGAGGTGGCCAGCGCGTCAGTCACGTTCAACGAGCCGCGGTAGTTGCCCGCGTTCTTCACACACCAGGTCTCCTTCGGACAGCCTGGCGTATCGCTGCTGCCCAGGCCCTTGGCTTGAAACGAGCCAGGGACAGCCAATTGAGCGTCGATACCCATGCCCATGTCCAGCGCCGCAGCCGTGGTGAAGATCTTGAAGATGGAGCCTGCCCCGTCGCCGACAAGCGAGAACGGCAGCGGCTGCACCGTCTCGTTGGCGTCGTTGTTGAACCCATACGTACGGTTGCTGGCCATCGCCATCACCCGATGCGCGTCCTTACCAGGCTGGATCACGCTCATCACGCTGGCGACCCCGTCCAAGGTCGGGCTGGCGACCTTGTCGATCGCCTGCTTTACCGAAGACTGCACCTTGGGGTCCAGCGTCGTGCGGATCAGATAACCGCTGCGTGCAACTTGCTCCTTGTTGATGCCTGCCCGCGCGAGGAAGTCCAGCACGTAGTCACAGAAGAACGCGCGATCGCCGGCGGCGATGCAGCCGCCCGGCAGCTCGTTGGGATGCGGCAGGACGCCGAGCGGTGTAGCCATGGCCGCCCGGAGCTCGCCGGCTTGCTGCGGCAGGTTCTTGATCATGGTGTCCAGCACCACGTTTCGACGTGCCAGGGCGCCCGCGGGGTTGGTGTATGGGTTCAACAAGCTCTCTGACTGCACCAACCCGGCCAACAGCGCGGCCTGCTGCCAGTTCAGCTGCGAGGCGTCGATACCGAAGTAGGTCTGGGCGGCGTCCTGGACGCCGAAGGCGTTGTTGCCGAACGACAACAAGTTCAGGTAGCGGGTCAGGATCTCGGCCTTGCTGAGTGTCTTGTCGAGCGTCAGCGCCATCCGGATCTCGCGCATTTTGCGCGCCGGAGTGACTTCGACGGCCGCCCGCCGCTCGGCATCGCTCTGCGCCGTCACGAGCAATTGATAGTTCTTGACGTACTGCTGCTCGATCGTCGAGCCGCCGCGAGTGGCGCGGTTGCCGGACAGGTAGCCGGACAGACCGGTCAGCGTGCCCTGCCAATCCACACCGTTGTGCTCGGCGAACCTCTTGTCCTCGATCGACACGATCGCCAGCTTCATCGTGTTGGCGATCTGATCGGTGGGCACCTCGAACCGGCGCTGCGAATACAACCAGGCGATCGGATTCCCGGCCGCGTCGACCATCGTCGTCACCTGCGGTACGTCACCCGCGAGAAGCTGCGCCGAGCCGTTGGCGACGACATCGGAGGCGCGGTTGGACAACAGCGCGAGGCCCCCCGCGAGCGGGAACATCAGGGCCGCCGCCACTACCCCGGCTAGCAGGCAGCACCATGCCAACCTGATGACCGTGACCCTCGCCGGCCGCCCCTCCGACATGCTTACAGGGTAGTTCTCTTTTTTGACGGAGCCGCCTATTTCATGCAGTCTCACGCGGGCATGTCACCGCTCGGCCCAGCCCGTCCATGGGTGAGGGCAACCGCATCCGGACCACGAAAAATGGTGGGAGATGCGAAAACTCGACGCGCCTACATCAATGGGCGAATTACATCGATGTATAGCGACACGGTCACGGATGCGTACCTATCGGTACATCACTGAGCACATGAGCCACACAAGTCACTATCGTCACATCCGTTAACTGGCTGACGTCAAGGCGACGTCGCGCCACGTGAAAGGTGTGTCATGTCGCCGCATTTGCGAATCGCCTCGGTATCGGTGGCTTCGGCGGCCGCTATCGGACTGTGCGCCGTGACCGGCGTCGCGCCACCCGCATTAGCCGAGCCCTGCACAGATGCCGCCGCGGCGGCCCAGCCGCAGGCCCCCGCGGCCCCCGCTGCGCAGCTGCCCACGACCGGTGGCCCACCGGTGGGCCACCGGCCTGCCTACGCGAGATACGCGCGCACCACTACCAAGAATCGGACAGCTATCTCGCGGGCCCTCCTCAACGCGTTCACTCCACAATCCGGCAACGTACAGAAGCAAGCCGGAGTGGCGCCTCCGCCCACTCCACCGGCGCCAGGTCAACAAGCACCCGACGCTGCACAGGAGGTTCCTCAAGCAGCGCCGGCTCCGGCTCCTGCCCCGCCGCCGGCCGACCCGCCCGGCACATCGCTCGTCGGCTGGGTGACCGGACCGAACAGCCCGAACAACACACTGCAACGCTTCGCCGTCTCCGGAACCGACCTCGGGATCATGTGGGACAACGGGTCTCGTCAAATTCTGATGGCCTTCGGCGACACCTCCGGCTATTGCAGCGCCCCCGGTAATCAATGGCGGTACAACGTGCTCATGCGCAGCCAGGACAACGCGCTGGCCGACACCGTCAAGGTGGCCGATTCACCGCTGTGGGCGCGCGGCATTTCCAAACAAATCATCAACAGCACCAAATGGGCGCCCGATGAGACCGGGATCATCCCCACCGCAGGCATCTCCGTCGGCGGAAAGCAATACCTCAACTACATGTCCATCAAGAGTTGGGATGCCAACGGCGCGTGGACAACCAACTACTCGGCGATCGCGGTGTCGCCGGACAACGGCGATCGCTGGGGCATCTACCCCGGGTCCGTCCGCACCCCAAGGGAGGGCGCCATCCCGGGCGCCCGACACGCCGCGGGAAATGAGAACTTCCAGCAGGGCGCGTTCCTCAAGCCCGGGCCCGGCGACCCCTACATCTACTCGTTCGGCACACCTTCAGGTCGCAGTGGCTCGGCGTTTGTGTCACGGGTGGCGCCAAACGCGATACCCGACCCGACCCGGTACGAGTACTGGAACTCCGACCGCAACGCCTGGGTTCCAGGCGATCCGGGGGCTGCGACGCCGGTCATCCCGGGTCCGGTTGGCGAGATGTCTGCCCAATACAACACCTACCTCAGGCAGTACCTGGCGATGTACTGCAATGGCGCCAACGATGTCGTATTCAGCACCGCACCTGCGCCACAAGGACCGTGGACTCCGGGGCAGGTGATCGTCCCCTCAGGGCAGTTCCCCGGTGGCATCTACGCACCGTTCCTGCATCCCTGGTCGACAGGTAGAGAGCTCTACTTCAACCTCTCGGAGTGGAACGACTACAACGTGATGTTGATGAAAACCGTTCTGCCATAGCGTCTTCAGAGCGGATCGATGAAGCAACTCGCGGCCACCGCGGTGCCAGCTGCCGGGTGCTCGACGACCTCGGCTGACGCACGCCAAGATTCTTCCAAGAATCCGCCAAGAGGCGGGCGCGACTCTATGGGTGTCATCGCCACCAGCACCCATCCAAGGAGTGATCCACATGATGAACCGCATCCGCACCCTCGTCATCACCGCCGCCGGCGCTGCCGTATTGGCCGCGGGTTTCGGAGCCGCCGCTGTCGGAGTCGCAGGCACTGCCAACGCCGACGTCTGCGTGGAGTACTACTCCGACGGCAGCAGCTTCTCCTACTACTGCTGACCCACCACATCGGGCCGCCCACGTGAACTAAGCGTGGGCGGCCCTACACGGCGTCGTTATCGATGCGTCCGGAAAGCGTCCGCGTCAGGGCGACGACCCGCCGAGCCCATCGATGATCGCCCCCACTGCCCGCGTCGGATCGGGTTTCGTCGCGAACCTGGCTGTTTGAGGACACGCTGGGACGAAGGATAGTTGCCCGCCTCTGCGCGACAGTGTCGCGAAAAGTTAGTGGATGGAAGCTTCAGCGACAAAGTCGCTCTGAGGCGGGCATACTTCAAGAGTCGTCCGGCGTCTAGCGACGGTCCCGGCTGCTCACCGACCTCAGCTCACTCAGCCGTTGTCCCGCCCGGCACGCGTCGGGCAATGGTCGCGTCGATGAGTTCGCGCAGCGCGGGTAGCTCATCGAGCAAGCGGTGGAGATCATCGCGATCGATGTGCAGCACTTCGGCGGTCCCCGTTGTCGTCACGGTCGCACCACGCAGCTTGCCGAGTTTGAGCGCCGATTCGCCGATCACCTCGCCCGGCCCCACCACGGCAACGCGGTCCTGGCCGACGTACACCGCCGCCTCCCCGCTGAGCAGGATGTAGCAGGCGTCCGACACGGTCTGCTCACGGATCAGGGGCCACGGCCCCGACGTCGAGGTGCGATGCGCCGCCCGGACGATCCGCTTCACGTCGTCGTTGGAGAACTTCCCGAAGGCCTCGAATTCGCGCAGCCGGCCGGCGTCTTCTTCCTGTTGCTTGGTGATGGCGACAGCCTTCTCGCGAGAGATCGAACGCTCACTCATAGTGGTCTCTTCCCGATTCCCGAGGTGATCTGATACCGGGAGCGTAGCGAGAAACCGCGTCCCATCAGCTCAATCCGCAAAACCCTGCCCGGGCTATCGCCGGCAGAAGGTGCTGACGCCGTGGCCGATTATGCAGCGTCAATAAAGCCCGAGGGCCTGAGCTGCCGCCGTCGCCACATCTCCCCGCAGCTTCGAGGCCGGTGGACTGCCTCGCGTGTGGATTGAATTCGTCAGCAGAACCACGTACGTATCCGAGCCCGGGTCCAGCCACATGCTGGTTCCGGTGAAGCCAGTGTGGCCAAAGCTACCGATGGGAAAGAGCTTGCCTCGCGGCGTGGACAGGGGCGTATCGATATCCCAGCCGAAGCCCCGCAGGTTTTGTCCCTCGATCGCGGGATAGTGCGGAGCCAGCAGCGGATCTGTTCGGTTTGCGACGGCTTCTCGGTCGGCATTGTTCGCCGCTTCGATCTGTTCAGCGGTATGTCCGGGCTGCTGCGGACTCGTCATCAACTCCACGGTCGCTTGCTGCAGCGGGTAATTGCTCGGCCGCCCCGCGAGCCGGTCGAGCAGCGCCTGCGCATAGACGCCGACATCGTGTGCCGTCGAGAACACACCGGCATGCCCGGCCACTCCGCCCATGCGACGCGCCGTCGTGTCGTCCACGGTGCCGCGAAGCAGGTAATCAATATCGGGATTCTGGATCGGATCCGCTCTGTTTTCTTCGTCCCGTGCCGTCGGGGCGATGCGCGTCAAGAGACTGGTGCTCCATGTGCCCGCAGGGCATTCGACCGGCGCACCCTTTTCTGGCGCGGGAGCCCAGGCAATCGCCGCTCCCCTCATCGAGTGCGGACCACAGGCTTTGGCCGCGGGAAGATAGCGCGTCTCTTCCAAGCCGAGCGGCGCAAAAACGTTCTGCTGCACGTAGTCGTCTTCTGCCTCGCCTGTGAGCTTCTCGACCAGCAAGCCGAGCAGAATGAAGTTGATGTCGGAGTAGCGGAAGCCCTCGCCCGGACGCGACTCCAGCGGTGTGGTGAGCGCGCGGCGAAAGCCTTCACTCCTGTCGGGCCGCTCCAGTCCCCACGCATCCTTGAGCTCGACGTCACCGGGCTCACCCGACGTGTGCGTGAGCAACATGCGAACCGTCACCGCTGCGCGCACAGGATCGTTCGCCGTGTTGAAGTCGGGCAGATACTTCTGCACGGGATCGTCGAACTGAACCTTTCCCTGCTCGTAAAGCTGCATGACGGCGGGCGCCGTCGCGAGGGGCTTCGTCAACGACGCCACGTCGAAGATCGTGTCCTCGGTCATCGGCTCTGCGGGCGCGGGCGATCCGTCCAGCCCCGGCTCGCCCGCAAGCTTGCGCTCGCCATACGCCTGACGGAAGACGACCTTGCCGCCGTGCCCGATCATCACGACCGCGCCTGGCAGCTCGTTCGCCGCGATCGCATCGTTGATCAGCTTGGAGACAGTTGAGAAGTCGATATTCGGGAGCCGCAACGGGCGGCAACGCCTGCGCGGCCGGAGGGGCAACTGGAGCCGGCGCCGCAGGCGAGCTGCCGGTGACGGATGTCTGCGCTGCATCGCCATGCGAGCACGCCGCAACGAGTGCCAGCAAGACAGCGCCGACAGCGACTGCCTTTCGCCCAAACGGCTTACCGGACATGGAATTACGGCGACAACACCGGAGTCGTCGCGGGTGCCTCGGGTATTACGGGCGCTGGTGCGGGAGCCAGCGCAGGCGCGGGTGCCGGCGCGATTGCAGGAGCTGGCGCAGGTGCGATTACAGGAGCCGGCGCGGGTGCGATTGCAGGCGCAGGTGCCGGTGCGGGAGCCGGAACAGGCGCTGGCGCGGGAGCAGGCGCCACCGGAGCAGGCGCAGGTTCGGGCGCCAGAGCAGGTGGCTTGTACGCGGGTGCTGGCGCCGGTTCAGGCTCGGGTTTCGGCGGCGGGGCGAGGATGATCGGCGGCGGCGGCGTGGTCGTCGTAGTGGTCGTCGTCGGACTGGTGGTCGTCGTCGTAGTTGTAGTCGTAGTGGTCGTCGTTGTTGTCGGGCTCGTCGTCGTGGTCGTCGGTGACGTGGTGGTCGTCGTCGGCCACGGCCACGTCGGCATGGGGAACGGGTTCCAGGGCGGGAACACAGTCGGAGGCACCGGGATCGGTGGCACCTCCGGAATCGGAGCCGGAACACCCTGACCTGGCTGCACGGCAGGCGGGGCCACCGGCACGTTGTTCGGCGCCGGGACCTGGTTGGTCCTAATCCTCGGCATCGCCGGAGCGGCGGGCTGCGGCGACACCATCGCGATTGGCAAAGCCACCGGATCCGGCTCGTGGGGCACCGCTGGCAGGTAACGCCCCGGCACCGTATCCGACTGGACGGGCGGTACCGGCTGCGCTTCGACGTCGGCGACCGGCCGGATGTTGACCGCGACCGCGACGGCCAGCGTCGCGAAGCTGATCACCACGAACGACAACGCACTGCCCATGAGCAGTGTCTTTGGCGGTGGCGGCGCGATCGCCGCGGTGTATGCCGCCTCGTCCTCCTGCTCGGGGACGAACTCCTCGAGCGATTCGGCGGGCATCTCGTAGTAGTCCGGCTCTTCCTGCGAATAGGCCAGCAGCGGCCCAACTGCCCCTTCCGCGGCCGGCGCCATCTGCGTCGCGTCCGAAACCGGAGCCATCTGTGTCGCGTCGACAGCGGGCGCCATCTGCGTCGCCGCGCCCGCCGGGGCGAACCCAGGATCGGTGGCTGTCTGCGCTGCACCTCGGGCGATCGCGAAGCCCGGATCCGGCGGCACCTCCACCGGCATCGTCGAACGGAGCTCGGCCGCAACCGAATCCAGGTCCAAACGCTGCCCCACCAACATCACCCGGGTGCTGGCTTCCGGATGAGCCTGCTGCAGCACAGCGGCGCACGCGACGGCCGCACCGGCCGAGCCAATGGGCATCGACACCAATACCGACGTCGACTCCTCGTCCTCGCCGACCACCGCCAGCGACACGGTGTCGTCGTCGGCCAGCAGTAGCGCGGCGTCCGCGCCGACACTGCGGGCCAGTGCCGTGGCCGCCTCGCTCTCCGCCACCACTTCGACGTTCTGCACTCCCGCGTTCGAGACGGCCTGGCGCAAGGTGTCGGCCTCTGACGCGTCGGGCAGGCAGAGCCGCGTCGCGGCCACCCTGTTGCCCGAGTCGGCCACGGCACGGTACGTGCCGACGATGGTGTCGGCGAGATCAGTCGCCGCGTCGTCGGTCAGGTCGAGCGCATACTCGTCGAACACCTGGCCGCTCGAGGCAGACGAACCGATCAACGCCAGTCGCGCCACCCGTCCGGTGACCGCCACCCCGAGGACTACGTCCACAGGTTCACTCCCTGCCTCTCACTCGACGTTCCAAAGCTACCTCGCGTCCTAAGCTGTCGGGCCGACGCCCAATTGCTTGTGCACGACAGCAAGAATGAGCACTCTGGGGTGGCATCACCCCTGACTCGTCACTCAGGAGAGGAATCGTCACGTGAGCGACCAGCGTTACGACGCGCCCGACACCGGCGTGGTGGCGACCAGCGCCGCGGCCGTCGTTGCCCGGTCGCCGCGAGTCGGCTATGTGCCAGGCCGCGCCAACGTCGTGCGCGACGGAGTCGCGGTCGCCCTGCTCGCCCTCGCGCTGCTTCTGCCGTGGAACCTCGACTTCGGTGTCGGCATCCCCGTCGGCAACGGCCTGCTGATCGCCGTCGTCGTCGCCGTCACGCTGCTCGCCATCCTGGCCGCGCTCGCGCCGCACGTGGGCCCTTTTCGGCTGACCGCCGCCGGCCAGGACGTCCGCCGTACAAGTCGGATCCGTTTGCTGCTCACCGTCGCTTACCTGGTCGTTGCGATCGGCTTCGTCGGGTATCAGCTGTTGGAGACCTGGCGCAACGGCGGAACCGGCCTGGTGCCCCCGGGCATCGGGCCCGGCCTGCTGCTGGGCGTCGCGGGCGCGCTGCTGGCCTCGCAGCCACCGATCACCAGTATCACCATCCAGGACAACGGCTTTCGGCGCTGGTATGCCGCCGCGCGGGCGCTCGGCATGGTATCGATTGCGCTCGCGACGCTGTCGGTCGCCTTCAATGTCTACTGGCGGCTGCGCTACTTGTTCGTCACGAACGGCGCCTTCGGCGGCCAGGACGTCGCCGTCATCGTCACCACGCTGCTCTACGGCGCAGAGGCGATGATCGCGTTGGTCATCGCCTCGCGCTGGCTCATCGAGAAGACCGCCGCCGCGCGGCTGGCCACCACTGCGCTGGGCATCGCGGGCGCACTGGCGGCCACGCTGGTGTGGATCCTTCCCATCGGCCGCGACATCGACGCCTTCCATGGCATCGCCCAGAACACCTCGACGGCCGCCGTCGGTTACGAGGGTTACCTGTTCTGGGCAGCCGCCGCCGCGATCGTCGCGCCGACGACGCTCTACGCCGTGTTCCTGATCAAGCCGCCGACAATGGGTGCCTACCGCTCGGCGGCCGAGAAATGTCTGACACTCATCGCGTTTTGGGCGTTCGCCGCGGCCGCACTGCGCGTCATCGACTATCTGATCGCCTGGTCACTGGATCTGCCCCGCGCCCTGTATGACAGCGTCGCGATGATGGCGTTCAACGTGATCACCGGCTTGATCGCGCGGTGGCTGCAACGCCAACTCGTCAGGGGCGAGGTCGTTTTGACCGTCATCGCCGCGTTCAGCGGCCTGCTGTTCGTCTTCACGGTGGCGAACCTGGCCATCGGCGTAGCGCTCGCACCGCGGTACGCCGAGCCGTCGCCCGCCGCCGTCTACGGCAACAATCTGGCTCAGCAGATCACCAGCACGTTCGACGTGGTCGTCTGCGCGCTGAGCCTCGCCGTGCTGCTCGCCATGCTGTTCACCGGGCCGCTGGCGGGCTACCTGGTACGCCGCCGCGACGTCCAGAGGGCGGCCCCCGCGTCCTCGCCGGAGCCGTCGACCTCCGCGCCGCCGACCGTCGCGCGGCCTGCGCAACCCGCCGAAATGCCGAGAATTGTTCGGCTGAGGGAGGATTCGACGACGGTGCTCGCGCCACCGACGGAGGAGATCTCTGCGCCTACCGCCACGCTTCGCATCCTGCGGCGCGAACCGGCATCCGAGCCGACGACGCAGCTGTCTACGCCGCCGAGCGATGCCGGCGAGCAGGCGACACCGTCGGATCCGTAACCGACGACTGACCCACCTGGCGTTCTGCCCACCTTCGAGCGACTTTGTCGCTCAATGCATTGAGTGCCTATCCACCTAGCGACAAAGTCGCTGTGAGGCGGGCGGCGGCAACTGTTTCTCCCACGCGCTAGCCGTCAGCTGACGGCAATTCGCGTCGGCCGCCGCCGGCACGCACTTCCGCCCGCGCCTGCCGCTTCGGCCGATCGATCCGCCCTGTCTTCGGCGCATCGACCGGCGCCACCGTCGTCGCGTCGACCCATTGCTCGGTGGACTCCGCTGTTTCCTCGGAGGTCACACTCACCCTGTGGCTACGCCTGAGGCTGAAGTGGATCTCCTCCGTTTCCTCGAACACCTGACGCGCACCGCGCAACGGCCTCGTCGTCGTATCGATGGCGTTGGCGACGATCGGCGGCACGAACGGACGCATCCAACGCACGGCCGCCTTCGTCACGTCCGGCACAGTCGGGATCAGCGAGCGCTTCTCGCCGGCTCGTGACTCGGTCAACGCGGGCAGATTCGTCGGCGAGTCCTCAAGCGGTTCGGCCTCCAGCTCAGCGACCACCTCGGCGACCCGCTCGGACGTCACCTGCATCGGCGCCTCGAGCGCCGCGGCGACGCGACGGCGCTGCTGCTCTCGCTCGATCTCGGTCTGTGCTTCGACGTCAAGGCGGGCACTTGCCAGTTCCTGCTCGGCCTTCATCGTCTCGATCGCGGCGCGCACCTCGGCCCGCTTCACCGCGATCGCGGTATCGGCCTCCAGATCCGCCCGTTCCCGCTCGGCGCGCGCGGCCGTACGCCGATCCTCGGTCGTCTTGGCCCGCGACAGTCTGAGGATCAGCGGCGACAGGAACAGCAACACGAAGAAGACGCACATCAGCGCACGCAGCACCGTCGCTCCCGCGCTGCCCAGCGTGTAGGCGTTCATCGCCAACCACCGCGCCCCGAACCCATGATCCTGATTCGCCGCCGCGGCCTCTCGAGCCTGCGTCAGCGTCTGCTCGTCGGTCGCAACTTTGGCATCCAGCCCAGGAGCGAGACGATCGCGCTCGGCGACCGCCTTGTCGAGCTGTCCTTGCGTGTCCGCGAGAAACGCGTCCGCCGTGCGGTTTTCGGGTCCGGCGCCCGGTACCCCGGTGATGTGGGTCTGCGGGCAGGCCGGCGACGGGTTGAACTCGCAACGCGCCACGACCAGCGCCTCGTCACGGCGACGACTCGCGGCGGTCACAGCGTCGTCCAGAGCAGTGCGCGCCTGGCGCGTCCGCTCGAAGATCGGCCGACGCGGCCACCACGGCGGGCGCGGAATCGGCGCTACGCGCCGCCTGCTGGTCGAGGCGGCGGTCGGTCGAGCCCGCGAAGATCAGCATCGCGGCAAGCTCGCTCACGACGACACCCAGGACAACCGCGACAATCGCCCACGTCAGGGCGCGTGGCCACGACATGACCGCACTGAAACGTCTGGTAGACATCGGAACTCCACAATCTGGGTTTACGTGGGGACGCGGCGGATTGGTCACGCCAGCGTGATGTCGCACATCGTGCCATATCCGCAGCCGACTTCGCACATCGTGTGACCTTCGCCGCCGACGAAGGAGTCAGGCGCCTTTGGCCCGCTCTGCGGTGAACGACACCGTCACCGCGTCGACGACCTTCATAGACCCCAACATCATCGAGTACGGCTTCAACCCGAACTGCGAGTGGCGGACTTCGGATTCGCAGGCCATCCGCCACCTGCCGCCGACGTCCTCTACACCCAGGTCGACCGCGTGATCGCGGGTCGTCCCGTGTAGGTCCAGTGTGCCCGCGATGCGGTAACCGTCGGGCGTCTTCTCGATGTCGTTGCCGTGGAATCGAATCCGCGGGAACCGGTCGGCGTGCAGCACCGTCAGCGCGTTCGACCGCGCCAGCGCCTTTTCCGGGCCCGACAAGCCCTTCACGCCGCCTTCGCCGGCCACGACCTCGAGCGAGGCCACCTCGACGGTCAGGTCGACGTCGACGGGTTCACCACCGGCCCAGCGCACCGTGGCCTGCCACGTATTCATGGCGATGGTCAGCCGGTGACCCATTCTCGCCGCCCTGCCCGCGATACCCGTCTTCACCAGCAGTCGGCCGTCCGACGCATCCAGCTTCCACACGGTGGCAGTCACCAGCCAAATGTATCGGTGTGACGACCGCAGCGTTCTCGTGAGCCGGACCTACGGCGGCCCGTAGCATCGCGCACGTGACGACGGGTTCCGGTGTGGACGCTCAGCCGCGTCAAGTCTCGGGCCTGGCCGCCACGATGACCGTCGTCGCCATGGGCCTCGGCTACGCGATTGCCATCGGTGACCCGACGGCCCTCTCGGCCAATCTGCAGGTCGTGGCCGCCGGGGTGCACATCTCGGGAAGCACATCCACGTTCGTCGCCAGCCTGGCGACCCTGACCATGGCGGCCGCGGTGCTCAGCGCCGGCGCCCTCGGCGATCTGTACGGCATGCGGCGCATGTACCTGATCGGGCTGTGCGGCGCGATCGTCTTCAGCGCGATGGCCGCCGCCGCGCCGGTAGCGGGGGTGTTGATCGTCGCCCGCGCGGGCATCGGCGTCACCCTGGCGTTTCTGATCGGCCTTTCGCTGGCGATCACCAACGCGGTGTTCCCGCCGGGCCGACGCGCCGCGGCAATCGCGGCCTATTTCGGCGTCGGGTACGCCGTCGCCACACCGCTGCCCGCCGTCAGCGGCATGCTGGCGCACGCCATCGGTTGGCGCGCATGCTTTTTCGTCGTTCCGGTCATCGCCGCGCTGGGGCTGGCCGTCACATGGCGGTTCGTGCCCGAGACGATGCGCGCCACCCGCAGGCTCGATGTGCCCGGCCTTGTGCTGTTCGCCGTTGCGCTACTGGGGCTGATATTCGGCATCTCCCGGATCGAAACCGGCATCGACGCCTCCGGCATCACGTCGATAGCGGTGGGGCTCGCGGCCGCGTGCGGGTTCGTGATGTGGGAGCTGCGCACGCCGGATCCGGCCCTGGATATGCGGATCTTTCGCTCGGCCCGGTTCAACGCGGCCGTGACGGCGGGGGTCGTGTTCAACATCGTGCTCGGCGGGTCGATGGTGCTGCTGGCCTTCTACCTCGTCACCATCCGCAAGGAGTCACACGAGCTGTTCGGCCTGCTGCTGATTCCCGCCACCGCGATGGCGGCCCTGGCGGCCACCGCGGCCGGACCGACCGCGAACCGCTTCGGAACCCGCACAGTGCTCGTCACTGGATTGCTCGCCATGCTTGCCGGGCTGATGGTGCTGCGGACCTTCGACCTGGACACGTCGCGGACGGTCGTGTTCGTCACGGCGGCGCTGATCGTCGTCGGCGGCGCACTCGTGACGACACCGCAGGCCACGATCATGATGAGCAGCGCCCCGACAGATCTCGGCGGCGCGGTCTCGGCCGTCAAGAGTGCCGTCAACGAGGGCGGCTACTCGCTCGGCCCCGCCCTCTTCGCCCTCGTGGGCATCAATCTCTTCCTCACCGACACCGCGCACGACCTCTCCGGCTCCGGCATCACGCGCGAGGAGACGCGCACCGCGCTACTGACAGTGCACGGCGGCCGCGAAGCACACCTGGTCAACCCGGAGCAGGCGCACCTGGTCATCGACCAGGCCCCGCACAACGCGATCGACGCGATCCACACGTTGAGTTTGATCATGGCCGTTGGGCCGGTCGCGGCGATCATCCTGGCGCTCTGGCTGCTCAAGCCGGAGACGTCGACCACAGGTGACTAGCCCTTACGCTCAGACCGTGCAGCGCCACCTCGACGCGTGGCAATTGCGCCCCGACGGCCAGCCGACCCACGGACGTCGGTCGATCGTTCTGCCCGTCCTCACCGCCGCACGCTCCTCCTGGAACGGCTGCGACCTGAAACTCTCGACACGCTCCCAGACGGCGACGCCTGCACCGTCGTCGCCGGCCTCTATAAACACCTGCACGTGCCCCCGATGCCTCAATTACCCACTCTCACTTCGCAACTCGCCCAATGGAGACTCGATTTCGACAGCCTGCCGCGCAACGCGGCTATTCCCCGCCGACTGGTCGAGCAGGCGATCGGGCTGAGCGAGGACCTGACCGACGAGCCCAACACCGTTGTCCTCCACGGCAATCTTCACTACGGGACCGTCCTTGCCGCCGACCGTGAGCCGTGGCTTGCGATCTCACCCGAGTCGATGAACGGCGATCCCCACTTCGAACTCGCCCCCATGCTGTGGAACCGGTGGGACGAGCTGGCCGGCAACATCCGCGACGGCGTCGGCGACGCTTCTACCGCCCGTCGACGCATCGGGCCTCGACGAGGAACGCGCCCGTGCGTGGGTCGTCGTTCGGATTGTCCGTGAAGCCATCCGCGACCCCGCGAACCTGACCACATTCGTGGCCATCGCGAAGGCCGTCCAGGATTGAGCATCAATGTCGAATTTCCCGCGGCGGCACTGGACGGGTGGGATGGTCCAAGCATGCGATCAACGCAGATTGTCAGCGCGTTCTGGGACGACGTCTGGAACGCCCGTGAACCCGATGCCGTCGACCGGTTCCTGGCAGACGACGTCGTCATCGAGGCAGGCGGCCAGGAAATCGCCGGCAAGGACAACATCAAGAACTGGGTCCAAGAATTCCTCGACCACGTCAACGACCTGCACGTCGACACCATCGAAACCTTCCAGAACGACGACGGCAGCCGCGTCACGTCCCGATGGGCGCTGACCGGGACCAACAACGGCGTCCTCGGCACCGAACCCAACGACAAGCCGATCGCGATGACCGGCACCGCGGTCTGGTCCGTCGGCGAGGACGGAAAGCTCCAGCGCGGCTGGGTCGAGCAGGCCTCTTTCGAGCTCTACCACTGGCTGCTCGCGAAGTAGCGGTAATGCGGTCGCGAGTCGATCGACTGTTGGTGGCGGCGAGCGCAATCGGCGCAGTCGCCCTCACCGCGGCACCCAGTGCCGTGGCCGATCCAGTGGCGAAGTGCACGAGCGACGTTGTCGATGGCGTGGAGGTGGATTACTGCGTGGCCAACCCCAACGCGAACATCGTCACTGATGTACCGGGCGTCAACATGGAATTCGAGCTGGGCCTTGGGATCGGGTTCGGCTCTTGACTCGGTGAGACTGACGGAGCGTTTTTGAACCCGATGGCACTCGCCATTCGTATACATGGTGTGGGTGCGCCCAGGCGCGCCGGGAACGGAGTCTCATCATCATGCGCAAACTCTTCGCGACAAGCTTTATCGCCGGCATCGTCATCATCGGTGGCTTGGCGGTGGCAAACGCCGCAAACAACTCCGGCGAATCCGTGTCGCCGATGTCGAATTCGACGACATCCACCACGCCGCAGACGTCCGCGACCAATGCCCCGGCCTATCCGGGTCATATGGGCGGCGGCTACTAATTCAATAGAAACTTCAGCGCCGCGCCGGGCTGGTGCATTCGAGCAACTCCTCGAGCGCGACGTTGAAGTCGTCGACCAGTCGCCACAGATCGGGCAGCAAGTCCGGGCAGGAGATGACGCCGACGTTCAGCTTTCCGTTGAGCGACATTGCGGTGACATTCAGTCCGCAGCCGTGGAACAGCGGGCCGAGCGGATACATTGCCTCGACTTCACAGCCCAGGAAGTACAGCTGAGCCTGCGGTCCCGGCACGTTCGAAATGATCAGGTTATGGACCGGGTTTCCGATGAGTGGTGAGTCGGCGACGAGCCGGAAAACGGCGCCGAACACCGCCCGGGCGGCGAGTTGCGCCCAGTCCTGCAACAGCGTCGGGCTGATCGCCGAGCTGTGATTCTTGGCCGCGGCGACCGCTCGGGCGATCGCCCGTAGTCGTTCCGCGGGGTCACTGATCTGCGTCTCGAGGCTGCAGAACATTCCCGACAACTGGTTGTGGCCCGGACGGTCGGATTTGTCGTGCACCGAAACCGGCACCATCGCCACCAGCGACTTGGACGGAAGCTCGGCGTGATCGCTCAAGAACCACCGGAGCGCCGACGCGCACAACGCCATCACCACGTCGTTGACCGTGACGCCGAAACGGTTCTTGACCTTCTTGATGTCGTCGAGGTCCAGCTGGGCCAGCGCGACGTTGCGGTCGGCGGTCACCGACGCGTTGAACCGGGTTGGCGGACCCGCGAACGGCGCGGCCATGGTCAGCCCCGTGCCCGCACGGCGCACAGTCTTCACGATCGTCGCCACCGTCGTCGGCACCAAATTGGCCAGCTGCCACGGGCGGGAGGCGACCCTCATCAGGCCGCCGGCCGCGATCTGAAGCCGGCCCGCACCCCCAGGGCCCTCCACCGGTTCCGGCGGCGGCATGTCGGGTTCCACAGTGCAGAGCTGCGACAGCAGGTTGGCGCCGGTCACCCCGTCCACCGCGGCGTGATGGAGCTTGGTCATCACCGCCAACACGCCGCCCGCGCACGGGTCGGTGTCGGCGACGCCTTCGATCACCCACATCTCCCAAAGCGGCTTGCCGCGATCCAGCGGTGCCGATGCGATGTGGCCGCATATCTCGGCCAATTCCTTGCGCCCGCCCGGGGACGGCAGGTCGATGCGGAGCAGGTGACGGTCGAGGTCGAACGCGTCGTCGTCGACCCACACCGGATAGTCCAGATTGAGCTGGGTGTCGGCCAGCTTTGCCCGGAACTCGGGAATTGCCGCGATCCGTACGGCCAGCTCGTCACGAAGGTGATCAAAGGTGTAGCCACCGGGCACCGTTGAGGTGTCCAACTCGAGGATCGAGCACACATGCAGGGGCTGGGTGGGGCTTTCGATGTAGAGGAAGCTCGCATCGAGTCCGCTGAGCCGCTCCATGTGTCAAGGCTAGGCGCATTGACCACACATCGAAACCAATTGCGGGGAACTGCAACACGTTCCGACTGCAAAACCTATTCATGATCACTCGCGCCGCCGCTTGGAAGCTGCGGCTCATTGCGCGAATTGGACGACGATGACGAGTGCGGCACCGAGGACGGCGAAAGTCAGCACGGTCATCGCCGCCTTCACGGCCAGGCTGGGCTGGCTCTCGACGGTGCCCGTTTCTTCGGGCATATCGCCGGGCACCGCGCCCATCGCCATTCCCGCCATCGACGACGGTGCCGGTTCCTTGCGAACCGTGAGCATGCCGTGCTTCATGTGGTTGGCGACCAGCCACCAGTTGATCGGATACGCGCACACGAACCCGACGATCAAGGCCATCGACATGATGAACCAGAACTGCGGACGGGCCGGATCGCCGCCGCCCTCGACGCTTCTCCTTGCAAACCGGGACGTGAGCAGCATGCCCGTCATCAGAAGGTTCATCGACAGTAGCTCTGGCAGAACCGTCATCCTCAGTGAGCGGAGATACGAGCCACCCGCCATGTCGCGCATGGCGAACGCTTGGAAGAACGCCCACCCGAACCCGAAGCCCAGTACGTATTCGAGCAGGAAATCCGGCCAGAAGGTCAGCGACAGCACCGCCCCGATGGCAGCCCCCACCACGATGCCGATCCCGTCGCCCGCGACGCAATGCATGGTCGAGCCGAGTACCTGGCGCCAACGGGTATCGATGTACTGCTCGTGGGTGCCCCGTAGTGGTTCCCGGCAGCCGAGTAGGTAGAAGAACGCCCCGATCGGGCCGGTGAAGGCGGTGAGAATCACGAAGGCCCATTTGAGGACCGGTGACTCCGGGGTGGTTCGCCAGATGTCGATGGCGACGAACAGAAACGACGGAACAGTGAGGATCCACCACAGGAGCATCACCCCGTCGAGCATGCAGAACAGGCTAAGGACCTGGGATCGGGTCGAGGGGGTTTCCGACCGGAATCGACGAACAGTTCTGCGGCGCAGCTGCCCGCGACAAGGCAGTGCACCGGTCAGGATCGAGACGGCCCGTCTGGCGGTGTCAGCGTGGCCGTGAGGCCGTAGAACAGCAGATCGAGGCCGCGGTCGAGTTCAGCCGCACCGTCGTAGGACGCCAGCACCGATGCCAGGGCGCGCACCTGTGGGAACTCGGTGACCTCCAGCCGGTGCAAGCCCAGGCGCAACACGTCGTCGGTCTCCTCCGGTCGTTCGATCACCTCTTGCAGCTCGGTGAGGATGTGGCCGTGTAGATAGCCGAAGAGCACCCGGTAGATGTGCAGGGCATCTGCCCCGCTGAAGCCGGAGGACGTGAGAAGGGCGACGACATCCTCCAGAGGCCGCAACATCCCCGGCGGGCGCTGTCCCAATGGAGTCGCCAGCGGCCGAGTCACCAACAGCGGCACCACGTTTGGGTGTGTGACGGCCAGCCGGCGGAACTCGTGAGCGACGGTGCGCAACTGACCCGCCCAGTCTGGATCAGCCGTATCCACCCGTAGTTGGCCGAGCACGATCTCCGCGACACCGTCGAGCAGCGCCGCCTTACTCGGTACGTGCCGATAGAGCACTGTGGGATCCCGGCCCACCTCTTCACTGAGCCGGCGCATCGACAGCCCGTCGATACCGTCACGGTCGATGATCCCCAGCGCCGCCTGCAGGATGCTCGACCGGCTGACCGGAGCGGCTTGGCCTGCGGACGGGTCAACCCCGTCGCGGACGGGATCCGGCGAGGTCCGCTGTTTCGTCATCGCGGGCAGCACTTCCCTTCAGGTCGCTCACGGTAATCTCACATCGTATGTTAACGCTATATGTCAACACTGTTGACTTGTCCTCGAAATAGAGCGTGTACTGGAGATCTACCAGCAGATGAGAGGGCGTGAACGCTTGTCACCGTTGGTTGATTGTCTTGCTCGTCGCCGCGATCGCGATCGCGATCATGGCGTGCGGCGCAATGCAAGGGCGGCCCACCCGCAGACCGATTCTCCGTGTTCGGCTACACCCGACGGGGTCGACCGGCACGTTGTTCCTCTTTGGGATCGCGGTCGGCGCGGTGGCGTCGCTCCTACTCGGCGTCCTACTGGCGGCCACCGGTGCCGCCCCCGACAGATGCGTCAACCGGCTCGACCAACCTAAGGGACCGACATGGTCACCAACACAATGGTTTTGATAGTCGTTGCCGCATTGGCACTGCTCGTCCTTGCCGGCATGGTCGCGGGGGTGGCGTACATGACACGCACCCAGCAGCGCCACGCCTATCGCGGGACGATCTGCGATCAGGCCGGGAGGATGTGCTACGACTTCGGCGTCAGGAGACGCTCGCCGACGAGTCCGCCGCGCGAGCCCACGCCGCCCAGGTCGAGGTCGACATCAAAACGGTCCGGGCGTGCAGCCTGCAGCAGCAAGCGACGGCCTATCGAAGCGAAGCAGTCACCTCCGGCGACCAACTCAACGAGCTGAGGGTCCACCGTCTCGCTGGATGACGGCTGCGACATCGCTATAGGCAGCCCACCCCTTTCGAACCTCTATCAAGGACATGCCATGAACGCTCTGACCGTCTCTTTCGTCGTTGTCGCGATTGTCGCCGTTGTCGTCTTCATCGGGTTGACGCAGTCGGTGAAGGTCGTGACGCAATACCAGAAGGGTGTGTTGTTCCGGCTCGGCAAGGTGGTGGGAGTGAAGGAACCCGGCCTGGCCCTGATCATCCCGGTGATCGACAGGCTGGTGCGCGTGTCGCTGCGCATTGTGACGATGCCGATCCAGTCGCAGGGCATCATCACCCGCGACAACGTGAGTGTCGACATTTCCGCAGTCGCATACTTCCGAGTCGTCGACGCGGTGAAATCAGTGGTCGCCATTGAGAACGTCGGATCAGCCATCAACCAGATCGCGCAGACGACACTGCGCAAGGTGGTCGGTCAGCACACCCTCGACGAGGCGCTCTCCGAAACCGACGTCATCAATGACAACATCCAGAAAATCCTCGATGTGGCGACCCTCGAGTGGGGCGTGGAAGTCAACCTCGTCGAGCTCAAGGATATTCAGTTACCCGAAAGCATGAAACGCGCGATGGCCCGGCAAGCCGAGGCCGAGCGGGAGAAGCGTGCCAAAATTATTGCCGCCGAAGGTGAATCGATGGCAGCCGCCGCGCTTGGGGATGCTTCGGACACGATGATGGCGCACCCGCTCGCCCTGCAACTGCGGAATCTGCAGACCTTGGCCGAGCTTGGAGTGGAGAAGAACACCACGGTGGTGTTCCCTGCCCCCATGATGAGCGCAATCGGTGAACTGAGCAGCTTCCTCGCTCGGGAAACCGCTGCCGCAGAAGCGATTACACCCCAGTCGGCCCCGGTCGAACCACCGGCATTGTCGTGGACGGACGTGGCAACCAGCGGCGAGCCCGCGAACGGTGCGGCTGTGGAACCAGGGCACGTCTGAGCGCGCTCCACACCGCCGAACTACTCGGTCGGTTTGTGTCGGGCGCGAGCGCGGCGCACGGCTTCATCGACGATTTGTTGAGCCACGTCGGCCAACTTACGGTGTTCAGCTTGGCTTATATCTCGTAGGTGGGTGAACGCGTCCTCGACGCTGCGCCCGGTACGTCCCCGGATGAGGCCGATCGCCTGATCGATCACCGGGCGCGTCGACAGCGCCGTCTGCAACTGGACGGTGAGGGAGAGCGCGTCGGCGAGGATCTGGGCGTTGTGCACAGCGACCGCTGCCGGTTTGGCGAACAGTTCGCCGAGTTCGGCCGCGTGCTCATCGAAGACGTCCTTTTCGCGTGCGTAGACGTTGATTGCCCCGACGATCTGATTCGGCAGCAGCAGCGGCAACGACAGGACACTGTGCACACCTAGCCTGCCCACACGCGGACCGAACCGCGGCCACATCTTCTCCCCACCCAATGATCCGGAACGCACCGTGCGGCGTTCCAGCGCCGCTGTGATGCAGGGCCCCTCATGAAGAGTCACATACTGGATTTCGTCGATCTCGGCGACAAACGGGGCGCTGGCCGCCAGCGCCGCCACCATGTTGTCCGGCCGGTCGCCCCTGAACAGCGTCACTCCCGCACCGTCGGCGCCGGGTATCGCGCCCACTGCGAAGGCGGCCACCTCAGCCAGCAGCTCAGGCAACCCGAGACTGTCCGAAACCAGGCCCGCGAGGTTGCCGATGGCGGCCTGCAAATCGGCGTCATCGGCACTGAGCTGCTGCGATGTCCGCGTTACGTCATCGTGTGCGGTCAACTTCGCCATCGTCGGCACCTGCGCTCACAGTTCCCGCCGGTGCCCGACCGTGCAATGGCCACCGGCCCGTTGTCGCGGCGTAGTCGCCGCGAGATGGCTCCTACAGTAATGAGTTTTCGCTGGCAGGTGCCTGATTCCGGCCCGCTCCCGGATGTCACCTTTGAACCACTACAAAGGTGTACCGTCAAGGGTGCTGAGAACCTCAGCTGGTTCGGGATGGGTTCGGCTGTCCGCCGCTGAACTCAAGGAGCGCTGGCTCCGGGCCCCCACACGCCGGTGATCGTCTGCCCGCCGGGATCACCATGACCGAAACGTCTGTTCGTCGCACCAAACCGCGATCACTCGCCAAGCGTCACAGGGCGCGATTCGACACCCGATGGACGATGTCGTCGGTGGCCATTGTCAGCGCATACGGCGAAATCGACGCGGCGAACGCGAGCACCCTCACCGATTTCGCACTTTTGAAGACGGGGCGCTGCCGCGGACTGATCTTTGATCTCAGCGGTCTGGAATTTATTGGCGCCGAGGGATTCTCGACGCTGCACAGAGTGTCGGTTTGCTGTGCGCGCGCCGGAACGGGATGGGCGCTGGTACCTGGGCCGGCTGTCTCCCGACTGCTCCGAATCTGCGATCCGCACGGATCGCTGCCCGCCATCGACACCGTCTGCGCGGCGCTGGCTAACGTCGAGGAGCAGCACGCAGGTGCGTGATCGCAACGTGCTCCCGCTCTGATTTCGTGCCGCCAGGAGTAGGGTCAGGGAATCGGGACCAACCAGGCCCCATGAACGAGGGGCCAGCGATGAGTGATAAATCTCCTCGGCAAACCATGGCCAAGAAGTCCGGAAAATCTCTGAAAGAGAAGCGCGCCGCCAAGCATGCCAAGGTGGCAGCTCGGGCCTCAAAGACCGAGGCCCTGTTCCATGACAAGAAGCACTGAGGCACAAGGGCTTTCGCTAGGCGTCCTGGCGCGCTCCCGTAAGGAGAACGAGCAGAGGCTGCCGATTCACCCGTCACATTTCGCCAGGATCGATCCTTGCGTTCGTTCGCGGATCTTCCTCGAGCACGGCTACGGCTCGGATTTCGGCGCCACCGACGACGCACTGGCCGAACTCGTCGGCGGAATCGCCACCCGCGAACAGCTCGTCGCCGACTGCGACGTCATCCTCTTACCCAAGGTGCAGGCCGAGGACCTCGCCGAACTGAACGTGGGACAGATCGTCTGGGGCTGGCCGCACTGCGTGCAGGACTCCGCGCTGACGCAGATCGCCATCGATCGGCGATTGACGCTGATCGCCTTCGAGGCGATGAACCACTGGCATTCCGACGGCGGATTCAGCCTTCACGTCTTCCACAAGAACAACGAGCTCGCGGGCTACTGCTCCGTCCTGCACGCCATGCAGCTGGTCGGGATCACCGGCAGCTACGGTCGCCGTCTGCGCGCTGCCGTCATCGGGTTCGGCGCCACTGCCCGCGGCGCCGTCACCGCGTTGAACGCGCACGGCGTCGACGATGTGCGTGTGCTGACCAACCGGGACGTGGCCGCCGTCGCTTCGCCCATTCACTCCACCCAGATCGTCCAGATGGGACAGGACCCGGATACGCCAGAGCGGACTTGGGCGGACATGCCGGACGGCCCGATCCCGGTGGCGCGCTTCCTTGCCGACAACGACATCGTCGTCAACTGCGTCCTTCAGGATCCCAACGCACCGCTGGTTTTCGTCACCGAGTCGGACTTGGCGTCGTTCGCTCCGGGGAGCCTGATCGTCGACGTCTCGTGTGACACCGGCATGGGTTTCAGCTGGGCACACCCGACCTCGTTCACCGCGCCGATCGTCGAGATAGCAAGCGGCGTGCACTATTACGCCGTCGACCACAGCCCGTCCTACCTATGGAACTCGGCGACCTGGGAGATCAGCGAGGCGTTGTTGCCGCACCTCGACACGGTGCTGACCGGGCCGGAGGCGTGGAACGCGAGCCCGACGATCTCGCGAGCCATCGAGATTCGCGACGGCACCATCCGTAACCCCGACATCTTGGCATTTCAGCGCCGCGACGATGCCTATCCGCATCCCGTCGCGGGCTAACGACGGTCACCACTGCACCGAACGTGCGTCCACTGCGAAAAATCGGTCCATATTTTCGCAGTAGTTTCACGTTCGGCGACGCCACGCGGATGAGAGGCGGCGAACGATTCCGCCCTCGGTGTCCTCTGCCGTCACGCGGATGTCCAACCACCCCAAGTCGGCGACCGTCTCCGCCCGACGGATGTCGTGGTTGAAGCGCCTTCGGTCGATCCGATGATGCTCGCCCTCGTAGTCCAGCGCGATCTTCAGGTCCTCCCAACCCATATCCAATACCGCCACGAGTACGCCGAATTCGTCGTACACCGGAATCTGCGTCTGCGGTCGCGGAAAGCCGTTCCGGATGGCAACAAGGCGGAGCCAAGTCTCCTGCGGCGACTCTGCGCCCGGGTCGACCAGGTCAACGGCGGTTCGGGCCCTCCGAATGCCGCGTCGGCCCTTGTGCCGCTCGATGAGAAGGTCGACGTCTGCGGTCTTGAGTTGGGTTGCGCGTGCCAGCGCATCGAGCGCCGCTACCGCCTTGCCGATCGGGTAGCGGCATGCCAGGTCGAGAGCGGTCCGGGCGGGCGTCGTCACACGGATTCCGTTCATCACCTCGACTTCATCGTCGAAGGCTCGGTCGGACCACGTGTGAATACCCTTGGGCGGCCGCCGATTCGACCACAGCAACTCAGCAGGCCGACGGCCGTCGACCCACTTGGCCCCGTGCATCGCTGCGGCCGACTGTCCCGCCACGATGCCCCGGCGCCCGGACCAAAGCCACGCCGCGTGGGCGCGGTCGACAGCGGTCAGGTCGTCGACACGCGGGATGTACACGTCCGGATACAGGGCCACGAACTTGCTGCGCAGTGCGTAGGGCGTTACTGCACGTGACGCAATCGCCTCACTACCGACGAATGCGCGTCCCATGCGACGAAGTGTGCCCACCGCCACCGACACTCCGGCGAACGTGCATCCACTGCGAAAATCAGGTCATATTTTCGCAGCAGGCGCACGTTCGGTGACACGGGCTCAGCTGATCGACACCAGCTCGTCGATCGAATCCATGGGCAGGTCGCCGTCGACGACCGCGGTGACCTCCATTTTGTTCAGGTTGATCGCCCCCTTGTGGTTGTCGAGGAACGCGGTATCGGCGGCATCGCGTCCGGTGGCGATGCGTACCAAGGTCTGCCGCGGTGCCAACAGGGTGGCATCGACCACCCGCCATTGCCCCTCCACGAACGCCTCGGCGACCGCATGGAAATCCATCGGATACAGACCAGGCGCATACACGGCAACCAGGCGAGCAGGCACATTGACGGCCCGCAGCAGCGCCACCACCAGGTGCGCGTAGTCGCGGCACACCCCGTTGCCTGCGAGCAAGGTGTCCACCGCGCCGTCGATCGGATCGCTGGACCCTGGCACATAGTTCAGCCGGGTGCCCACATACGAGGACACCTTCTCCAACAGCCTTGTCGAATCGACATAGTTGCCGAATTCCGTTGCAGCGAAACCGAAGAACTTGTCGGCCTCGGCGTAGCGGCTTGGCCGCAGGTACATCGACAGGTCATATTCAGTCACCGGTGCCGGGTCTGTCTGCCCGACGACTGTCGCGGCGTAGTCCACCTTCAACAAGCCCACCGGAACGTCCAGCTTATGGATCCGGTTGCCATGCGCACCGCTGATCTCCAACGGTTGCACAGGCTTTCCATCCAACACGAAGGACAGCGACTCCTTCACCTGGGTGTTGGGATGTGGCGCGACAGCAATCTGGAACTCCAACGTCGTCGGCGCGGTGATCTCGACCTCGAGCTCGGCGCCCACATCTCGCTTCATAACGCCGACGATATGGGGTCAGGCACCTGGATGACGAATCGTCGCGCGCCGGAGCCGGTTGTTCATCGGCTCGTCGACCGACTTCTGGTGCTCGAGCTGGCGGATCAACTCACGCTTGGCGTCAGAGAGCGCACGGGTGATGTCCGGATTCTCCGCGACCGCCACCAGCGGGGGATGGCCGGGCAGGGTGGTGCGCACGGTGACGCGCTGCTCCTTGCCGCCGCGGTCCTGCAGGGAGACCTCGACGTCCACATCTCGGATGTCCCACCTTCCCAGGTGCGGCCCCAGCGTCGACAACGTCTCCATCACGTGCGGACGTTCCTTCGCCACGAAGCCGGCCCCTACGTGGATCGCGTTCTCGCGAAAAGCGATTCGCCGTTCTTCCTCATTCTTTCCCATTGTGATCACACTCCTTTGAAGGTCGGTTGTCCGAATTCTCAGCCGCCGAGCGCGGCGAGTAGTTCACGCAGCGGCACCGTCGCGATGCCGACGGCCGAGTCGGCGATACCGTACGGAATCACCAACGTCTCGCCGTGCACGAGGGCGCCGCAGGAATAGACGACATTGGGGACGTAGCCGTCCTGTTCGCCGGCGGCAGGACTCAACAGCGGCTGCGTCAGTCGACCGATGATCCGGGTCGGCTCCTCGAGATCCAGAAGGATGGCCCCGATGCTGTAGGTGCGCATCGGCCCGACGCCATGGGTGAGAACCAACCAGCCGGCCTCGGTTTCGATGGGTGGTCCGCAGTTGCCGAGTTGCAACGCCTCCCAGGCCTGGGTCGGCTGCTGGCAGGGAGCGGAGGTTGTCCAGATGAACGGATCATCGGCGTAGGCAACCGAATTCGACTCGCGGTCCGACCTCGACATGGCGGCGAAGCGTCCCCGGATACGACGGGGAAACAGCGCAAGGCCCTTATTGGCCGCCGCGCTGCCAACCATCGGCGTTGACGTGAACGACTGGAAATCCGTCGTCTCCAGGAGCTGCTGGCTGATGTGGGAACCGCTGTAGGCCGTGTAGGTGGCATAAAATCTGACCGACCCGTCGTCGTCGACGAAGCGGACGAAGCGCGCGTCCTCCATGCCGGCCGCCTCGGCGGCCATCGCCGGCCACAGCACCCGCTCGGAAAGCGGGATGTCGTCGGCGAATTCGACGGCATAGGTTCGCTCGGCGATGGTCCGCATCAGCGAAATCGTCTGCTGCGCATGGCCACGGGTGCTTCGGTGGAGCCTGCAGCGTGTCGAGTTGCTCGTCGAGGTCGGCTCGGGTGAACCGGTCGCCGAGCGCGTCGAGAACGAAGTCGGCGGCCTCGCCACCCTCGCGTAGTCGCGCGAGCTCACTGCGGAACACGGCGGCGTCAAGCAGCGTCGATCCCACCGATCCGATGCTGGCGAACCGAGCCGGAGCATCGATCGTCACGAGGCCCGCGGCGTCGATCACGCCCGTCCGAAACCCGATGGATGACCGGTGCCCCTCCCCGATGCCACGGACGCTCATCACGAATCGCAGGCTGCCCGCGGCCGTCCCCTCCTGATCCGGGTGGGCGACCATGCTGGGATTGCACAATGCCGCCGCCTCGATAGCGAACTCACTGGTGAATGTGGCTCCCAGCAACAACATTCGCGACTGCGACCGGTTGATGTCGGTGTCGAGGCGATCGGCGAGCTCACCCGCATGGCGGTGGAAGGTGCCGAGCAGATCCCGGTGCCGCCCGTCGAACCGGGTGACCACATCGTCCAACGACGACCGCACCTCGTCCTCGTCGAGGGCAAGGATGCGCCTCAGCACGGCTCCCGCCCGGGAGTCCTGGTGCTCGAACCCTTCCTGTCCGGGTACGAAGAGCCGGGTGATGACCCTCGACGGGTCGGCCGCGAGCCGCTGCGGGCTGCGCGTGACGAGCCCGGTCCGCACCGAAGTCATGGCGACACAGTCGAGAAGCTCCGAGCATGCTGCAAGGTCGAGATCGCGGCCAGAGTCGACTCCGCGCCCTGGTTGAGGTTCACCCCATCGCAGAGAAGTCCGTCGAACCCGCCACCCGTCTCCGGGTCCCACATGAGCTGTCCGGTGTCGTTGGCGCCCTGGAACCAGGCCGCAGCGGCCGCGACGCCATCTGGCCAGACCGCACCGGCGTCGACGGCGGCTGCACGCGCGCACGCATCGGCCAGTGTGGCCACCTCGATCGGCTGCTGGTCGAAAGCCGGCCCGACGTCTTCGGCCCCTCTGCCGCCCACCGGAGTCGGCGACAAGTGGCCCTCGCCCGTCTCGTATTCGATCAGCCACGCCAGCAGATCCAGGCCGCGCTGCAGAAGCGTCGCGTCGTCGAGCGCGACACCCGCGGCGATCATCGCCTCGGCCAGCACGGCGTTCGCGTACGTGAGTCGCGGCTCGGGCCACGGCCACGAGCGGTCGCCACTTGGTGCGGCGATCGAAGCCGCATAGTCGGTGATGAGCTTGCGTGCAGCGGGGTGCTCGGGATGAACGGCGAGAAGCTCGGCGGCGCCCAGTGCTGCGAAAGCCATCGCCCGAGGCGACGTCGACCGTGCCTGGGCAGCCCGCTCGAACTGGATGACCGCCAACCTCCGGACCAAGCTCACATCACTGTGGGCAGCGGCCGTACCGAGTCCCCATATGCAGCGGCCCCAATGGTCCTCCGTGGTCGGCTCGTCAGTCCAACGGCCGTTGCGGTCCATCCGGTTGCGGCAGGCACCGCTGTATGCCTGCGCCTCGTGCAAGAATCGCACCGCAATCCCGGCGAGACCGTTCACCTGGCCGTCTGCGTCGGGTTGTCTGGTGGCGACGACGAGGACACGGGCCATGTCGTCGGTGCAGTAGCCGTGCTCCGGCCGGGGTTCGGCGAAACAGGCGTGCTCGAAGGTGCCGCGACGGTCCGTCAGCCGCAGCAGATGGTCGAACTTGGGCGCAGGTACAGGCGCAGATGTAGTCGCGGTCATACCAGCGCACGCCGCTCGCTGAGGAGCCGGTCCGCCAGACGCAGATACGCAGCGGCCACCACGGGCCACGCCATCTCAGGCGCCAATCGGCGGGCCTCGGCGGCCATGGACCCGGCGAGCCGCGGCTGCGTGAGCACCTGACGCAGGGCGGACACCATGGCGTCCTGGTCGTCGTGAGCGACGACGATGCCCGCTCCGGTACCGAGGAGCTCGACGGCATGCGGAAATGCGGTGGCCACGACCGGTCGACCGCAGGCGATGGCGTCGACCAGAACACCGGAGGTGACCTGATCGGTGGAGTCATAGGGCAGGACGACGACCGCCGCGGACTGGATGAGGGCAGGCAGCGATGACACGTTCCAGTAGCGGGCGTCGAAGGTCACCGAATCCGCGACGCCGCTGCGGCGCGCTTGTTCCGTTCGGGCATCGCGGTATGCCTCCCCATCGTCGGCCAGGACCTTCGGGTGCGTTCGACCTGCGACCAGGTACTTCGGCCGGCCGGGCAGATCACCCAGCGAACCCATCGCCTCGATCACTCGCTCGACACCCTTCCCCGGACCCAGCAGTCCCCACGTCAAGAGGGTGGGTCTGCTCGGACGCTTAAGAGCAGGGCTGGTTGGGACGGTCGCGCCGTGCGGGATCGTGACGACCTTTCGGCGGTCGACGTCGAAACCGGAACACAGGCGGTCCCTCGCGGCCTCGGACATGACGACCACTTGATCCGCCATCGCGGCGATCGCCTCGAGAACCGAACGCTGGTGTGGCGTAGGGTCTTTGACGACAGTGTGGGCGACGACAATCGTCGGCACCCGCAGCCCGTCTATGACGTCCACCACGTCGTCTCCGTCGACACCGCCGTAGATGCCGTACTCGTGCTGGATGATGGCGAAGTCGCTCTGGTTCAGTAGCTCAGAGCACGCCGCTACGGATGTCGCGGAGCCGTTGACCAACTCTCCGATCACCCGGTCACTCGAGGTACGCGACCTGTCGGCCACGCGCACGACACTCACATCGGCGCCGTTCGCACACAATGCGTCAGACAGGGCAGCGGTGAACGTCGCCAGGCCGCACGCCGTCGGCGGATAGGTACTGAGGATCCCGACACGAGCAGGCGGGTAAAGGTGGGAAAGATGTTGCGCCCCAACAGGATGCAGCATCGATGGAAAGGAGGGCGGGGCGGATGGAAAGGAGTGTCGGGCAGATGAAACAAAGGGTGGGGCGCTCAAAGTATTTCCGATTTGACGGTTGGTACCTGCGTGTCCGGCGTGAGCGGTTGCTCGGCGGTTTCAGCGGAAGACGGCTGACGCATCCCGGACTGGCTGGGTTCCCAACACCGTCAACACTACACCCGAGGTGGTATGGCGACGTCGGCGGGATGACCGCCACGTCAGTCGACGCGCGAATGCTTGCTGTTATGTGACGTCATTTCTGTGACGACCGAACGCCCCTCGCCGCGGGGCGATTTCTCGGCCGCCGCCAGAAGGACATCGACCGATTCAGCGATGCCGGTCGCGATGTCATCGACTCCGGGCACGTTGTCGGGACACACGCTCACGCACAGATCCATCACGTCGGCGTGGGAGGTCACGCTGATGGTCAACCCGCAACCCTCAACGAGCGGCTCAGCCGTGTGCATGCCGATGACTCTGGCACCGGCACAGTACGCCTGCACCGCGTCCCCCGATACAAAAGTGACTGTGCCGTGACAGCTTGGTGACCGCCATCGAGGTAGGCCAAGACCGTTGTAGACCTGCCTCCCTGCATGGGTGACGGAAGGCGGCAGCAGCGATGCGATCTTCCCGAGATCAACTGTCGGATCGGTCTTTTCGTTGCCCTGTTCGTTGTCGATGTTCAGCCGCTCAGTGGCGGTGTGGAGATTGGTGAGAACCTGAACGGGGTCGGCTAGCTGAACCGGGATGCGAACCTGACCGATGGTCAACGATTTTCCAGCCTCTGCGGGATCGCCGGCCGGTAGCGAGAGCGGGACACGCATCACCAGGGGGTCGTCGGGCACGACGTCGTACCGTTGCAGCCACGCGCGCAGGGAAAGTGTGCATGCCGCGAGGAGAACATTGGCGGTGTTGCCCCCGAACGCGTCACTGATGGTCTTCACGTCGGCCAGCGGGATCGAAGCGATGGCCATCTTCCGCCGCTCGGTCAGCGGGACGTTGAACACGGTGTGCGGTACAGGTCCGCTCATCGATCCCGCGACAGGGGATTCAGCAAGGGGTCCCTCGTCCGGATCGCGCAGCAGCCGGCGCACCGCCTGCATCACACCGGTCACGGCTTCGGCGATCAGCCAACCGCCCGCAACCTGGTTCTCGACGATCTCGGCCAGCGTGTCAGTCACGAGCTCTCCCACCGACGGCGCCGGGCCCAGACTGGGTTCGGTCGGCTGGCTACCTGCCGACTCGTCGTGCAGACCACTGGTCAGCAGGCGCCCCCACATGGATTCGGCGCCGCTCCCGGCACTCAGTACCGGCGACATCTTTACCGCCAACGCCCAGCGGCCTCCCGCCAGACCGTTGATGCTCCACGCTTCCCACAGCGATCGACGCCAATCGTGTGGTTTGGCGCTCAGCTGCCCGACGACATCGGCGAGCTCGCGCCTTCCCCCGGGCGCTAGCACCGTCGCACTGTGAATCTGCTGGCTGGGGTCATAACCGTCGATTTCGGCCCACACGGGACGGCCCAGTCCAAAAGGCTTGTTCACGAGTCGACTGCGGAAACGCGCCAACTGCGGCACCGACGAGGCCACCAGCTGCTGCAGCCGCTCGTGGCTCAGCTGATCGGACGCCTCGAGGATGACCATTGTGACCGTGTGCGCCGGCGTGGTCGAGCTTTGGGTGTGCAGCACCGTCGCATCGGCGACGGACAACCGGGTGACCATTCGGCTTTTCGGCCAATCTTTTTCGATGGGACGGCACCGTGCACCAGGGCACGGCATCGTTCCTATTGCGTTGGTGTCGTGGCAAATTCGGCGATGAGAGCCACCAATATCGGCCGAGTGTGCCGGTCGGACATCAGGCGACGAGCGACGTCGGTCAGGTGCTCGCCGTTGGCGCGCGCATAGGACCGCATGAGGGCGAAAGCGTCCTCGACGGAGACGTCGAGGAGTTCCCGGAGCAAGCCCTTGGCCTGCTCGACGATCACGCGTCCGGCCAGCGCGGAGCGCAGCTGCGGCATCACGGTCGACGGCGTCGGCGCGTGTTCCCGCAGGAGCGCTACGCAGGCGATGTGCGCCAGCGTCTGCGCGACGAGCCGGTCGGCGTCGTTTAGTTCGCCGGTGCCGGTGCCGAACAGGCCCAATGCGCCCAGCACGATGCCCGCCGCGCGCATCGGCACCGCATGCACCGACGCGAAGCCGGCGTCGATCGCAGCGGGAACGAACCGTGGCCACCGCGCAGCCTCGCCGTTCAGGTCGGCGACCGAAACCGGCTGTCCGGTGGCGTAGCAGTCGACGCACGGGCCTTCCTCGGCCTGCAGTTGGAACAGCTCCAACTCGCGGGCCTGCTCGGTGGTGGCCGCCAGCAGACGCAGTTTGTCGAACGGGTCGGCCAGCAGGAAAGCGGCGGCGGCGACGTCGAGCAGCTGCGCGCAGCGTTCGGTGAGTTCGGTCATCAGGTCGACCACGTCGAAGTCGTCGAGCAGGGTATCGACGAGGGAGACCACCGCGTCCAATACCCGGGTTTCACGAGGGGTTTCAGTCACTCCGCTCTCCAATCTGGGTGTTTTTCATACGTCACGCATCAATCGGCCTCCAGCCGAAGCCGGCGGTCGAGGATGTCGAGGGCAACGTCGGTGGCGCTTCGGCCGGAGGAGTAGGCGTGTGCGCGCAGCCGCACCAGGGCCTCGGCGGGTTCGATCTCGAGCTGCGCGACGAGCATGCCGGTGGCCTGGCTGACCTCGGCGCGCGACAGTGCGTTCAGTTCGGCCCAGGCATCGCTGTCTGGATCTCCGGCGGCGGCTGTCATGTCGGCATCGAACAGGTCGAGCAGGGGGATGCCTGCCAGCTCGGCGGCAACGACGGCGAGGGAGAATTCCTCTCCGACCAGCGACCCCGGTCGGTTTCGGAACAGGTCGAGAGCACCGACGTATTCGCCGGCGACGACGACGGGCATCGCGCATACGCCGTGGACGTCAAGGTCGAGCATCGCGGGGGCATACACCGGCCATCGCAGGTCACCGGTATCGGCCAGGTCGGCAACCGAGACCGGCGCCCGCCGGGCAACCGATTCGAGGCACGGCCCTTCGCCGAGGAGGAACTGCAGTTCGTCGTAAATACGCGCGGGCGGACTGCTGGCTCCGAGGGTTCCGCTGTTGGTGCCGTCGAAAACCAGGGAGATCGCCGCCGCGTCGATGTCCATGAGCATCACGCACGCCTCACACAGTCGATCGGCGGCATCTACCCCACGCCTGCCGTTGACGGCGGCGAGAAGCTGGTCGTGGATTGCCACATTTAGCTCAGTTGTGGGCGGCCCATCGCTGTTGGGTGACGGCCTCCCGGATGCGGGCTTCTCTCTCCGGGCCGCTGATCATCAGAAGATCGTCGACCGTCGAAGTGTTGTCCGGCGCTGCGGCCTCCATCATCCGCTCGTGCGCGATGTCCGGGTCGAAGTAATTGGGGATTACGACCAGCAGGATCTTGCTGCCTTCCGGTCCCGACACCTCCAGCGTGCTTGCCGGCTGCAGGTGGGTCCCCTCGAGCTGGACACCTTGCCCACCTGTTTCCAGATTCGCCGGTGCGTTCGCCCACTCGCTGGGGTTGTACGTCACCCGAGCGACAGTGCCTAGGCGCACCGACAGCACCGCCAGCAGATCAGGTAGCTCGTTCGTAAGGTCATTACTGCGCGGCCACCAGGCGCCGTCCACGTATCCGCTGGAAGTTGCCTTGGGCTTCAACCGCAGCCGCGGCGTGTGCTCGGGTCCTTGTTGACGCCCGCCGGTGGCGGCTCGGCCTTCTTGTAACGTCATTGCGACGCCTCGTCTCGGCCTTGAACGGCCCATCGTAAGAATCGGCGACGACACAATCACAAATGGTCGCGTGCGACATACCGCCGATACCCTGAGAGTACGCGCAGTGCCACCCCCAACACCACCTGGGAACGGCGCCGCGTCTGAAAATCGTTGCGCCTCAGTGTTGATTGCGCACAAATGAATTGTGGGCTGGTGGAAAAGAATCCCACCAGCCCACGCAACGTAGAGCTTGCTAGATCGCGGTAACTCCAACCGCCTGGGGACCCTTGGCCCCTTGCTCGACCTCGAACTTGACCCGCTGGTTCTCCTGCAGCGAGCGATAGCCGCCGCCCTGGATCTCCGAGTAGTGCACGAATACGTCCTCTGCACCACCGTCGGGAGCGATAAAGCCGAAGCCCTTATCGCCGTTGAACCATTTCACGGTTCCTTCTGCCATTCTTTTCCAACTTCTCTCATTCTGAACGGATGTCGAAAAACATCCCGGTAAAGGGTATCACGGGCACGATCAAGCGTTTTTGCTTGCGACAACAAGCATTTCGCCAACTGCTCCCGGGCGACACCTACGGAAACGACCGCCGCCAGCGCAGCAGAACACCCCGGGTGTAATCTTGACCTAGAACCGTTTCGTCGTCAGCGTGATCCCCCGCCCGGATGGGCTGAACAGATCAACGTGCGATCCGATTCGTATGCCGATCCCGCACTCGTGCGCCGGGTCAGCTCGAACTGAAGGAATCGTCCATGGATCACGCGGTCCTGCGCATCAAAACCTCGGTGCGCGAACCGATCTCGGCCACCGCACCCGCCGCTGGGATCGCGCCGTGAGCAGCGCGCTGAACCGGCGACGGCTGGCCAGTCCCATCCGGCTCACCTTGGCATCCCAACTGGGCGACGCCATCGACGGGGCCTGGTGGCCGTATACGTCGTCCGTCCCTCAGGAACTTCCCGAACTGATCGGGGCGCTGGAAAAAGCCTTGGGCCGGATCGTGGACATCAGCATCAACTGGTCGGCGCTCGAGGGAGTCCCCGATCTCGACTCGCTGCACAGCCGCGGAAACGCCGCCCTTCCCGGCCGCGTCACCCGCCCTCAACGCGTCATGACCGTCACCGGCAGTAGTGCCAATGCACGCCTGCTGGTCATACCGAGTCAGACCAGCACCGCACTGGCAGTCATGTTGCTGCGCCGCGCCGCGCGGCTGCCCGTCTTCGCGGTCCACCTGGGCACCGATGCGTGCCAGGCAGCGGACGGCATCATCAACGCCGCCCGTGCCGAACACACGAGACGCCCGATGACGACGTCCGCGGCCGACTCAGCCTGAGACGCTGCGCCGACGACCGGCGTGGTTGCGCTGTTGAGACCGCGCTCCCCCGCCGTTAGAACCCGCCCCGCGACGACGACGGGGATTGCCCGTCTTCTGAAGTCGCAGGCTTTCGGCGTCTGATGAGTGGTTTGGGCTGGAGCCTTGTACGGAGCGATCTCGCCGACCAGTGCCGTCACCGCGTCTGAATTCGCGACGACTTCCTGCGGACGGACATTGATGCCGGCCTTGCGCATCAGCGACTGGGTGTCCCTGCGCTGCTCGGGCAGCACGACGGTGACGACGTCGCCGGAGTTGCCAGCTCGCGCGGTCCGGCCGGACCGGTGCAGGTAGGCCTTGTGCTCCATCGGCGGGTCCACGTGCACGACGAGTTCGACCTCGTCGACGTGTACGCCACGCGCGGCGATGTCGGTCGCGACCAGCACCCGCGCCTGGCCGGTGCTGAACGCCGCGAGGTTACGATCGCGTGCCGGCTGAGAAAGGTTGCCGTGCAAGTCAACTGACGGCACACCGGACTCGGTGAGCTGCTTGGCGAGCTTGCGTGCCTGGTGCTTGGTGCGCATGAAGAGGATGCGGCGACCGGTGCCAGAGGCGAGTTGGTGCACCAGTTCCTTCTTGGCCTGCACGCCCGTCACATGGAAGACGTGGTGGGTCATTTCGGGCATTGGTGTGTTCGCCTCGTCGATGGAATGCGAGACCGGGTTTTGCAGGAACCGCTTGACCAGCTTGTCGACGCCGTTGTCCAGCGTCGCGGAGAACAGCATGCGCTGTCCGCCCGCGGGTGTCGCGGCCAGGATGCGGGTGACGGCGGGCAGGAAGCCCAGGTCAGCCATGTGATCGGCTTCGTCGACGACGGTGACCTCGATCGCGTCGAGCCTCACGACGCGCTGCCGCATCAGGTCTTCGAGGCGGCCGGGGCAGGCCACCACGATGTCGACGCCGGCGCGCAGCGCCGACACCTGACGGCCCTGCGGCACACCGCCGAAGATCGTGGTGACCTTCAGCTGACGCGCTGCCGCCAGCGGCGCGAGCGTCGCGGCGATCTGGGTTGCCAGTTCGCGAGTCGGCGCCAGCACCAGACCGGTCGGTTGCGACCCGCGCTGGCGGGCTGCCAACCGAGTGACCAGCGGAATGGAGAATGCGAGCGTCTTACCGCTGCCAGTCTTGCCGCGGCCCAACACATCTCGGCCTGCGAGGGTGTCGGGAAGGGTCTTCTCCTGGATCGGAAAAGGGGTGAGGATTTCGCGCGCGGCGAGCGACCGGATCAGTCTTTCGTCCACGCCGAGATCGGCAAAGGATTGTTGCGTAGTAATTGTGGTGCCTTTCAGGCATCGGGTTGTGCATCGCTGCGCGCGTAAATTCGGCGAGCGAGCACAAGTGTGGCGAGATTGCCGGTGGGCAATATCGATCGCCGCGAGAAAACCTTGTGCTGTCTGCACGATGGGGAAGTGTTCCACGACGCTGTTGACTTGCTTCATTGAGCGCCAACGTTGCTATCAGCCTACAGGGTGGGCGCCGAGCGGGGTAATCGGGACGGTTCGGTCCGTCGGGAGCGGCACGGGGACGGAAGCTTGGCGCTGACTGCGAATCGGCGATATACGGGTTTTGGCAGGTCTACCGTCAAACACGTACGCAGAGGTCAGCGCGTTCTTAGGAGGCAACATGCCACGTCCACACCGCGACCGAGACCGAGATGTCGAATACGTCCAGCCCGCTCCGCGACCGGCGCCTCAGGCGCACGTGGCGTGCGGATGCGATTGTCCGACCTGCAACAGCGGGCACTGCCACAACATGGCCACCGGTTGCAACGTCAGATGACCGTCAGCGGTCGCGCCTGACGATCGTTCGAGCCGCCACGGCCAGCGACAGCTTGTGCGTCGCGTCGATCGCAAGGTCCCGGCGTCGCCACCGCCACGGAGCCTGCGCCAGTCCGAGTTTGTAGACGAGCGCGGCGTCGCCGGCGACGAGTGACCCGGCGATCAGCATCACCGCGGGTGCGCCCGGCATACGGCGTGTGGTTTGCGCCAGCAGTATCGCCACGGCAGCCAACCCGCCCTGGGCGAGGTGACCGACGGCGGTGCGCGCGGCGGTACCACGAACGCTCAGGCCGGTCAGCCGCTCCACCGCACGCACCGGCACGTCGCTCGGTTCCCGGCGCGTCGCGAGCATCTCTGCGCGTTGCGACGCCGTCATCGCGGCGCTTGCCGCGGCCGTCTGGGCAAGGAAGTTCAAGGCTCGTCATGTACTGGGGTTCACTGGCACGACATGTGAGTGTGTCCGTTGCCGCGAGCCGTTACACGTTCAGCGGCCGCGCCTGGACTTGATCGTCGCGAAGACGCTGAACCCGACCAGTGTGCCGAGCGCGATCGAGAAGATCGCGGCGACGGCGGTGCCCAGGGTCGTGATGTCGCCAACACCGGCGGCCTCTTCGCCGAGCGACTCGAAGCTCAAGGCACCGGGAACCAACGCCCAGAACGCGGCCAGCATCATCACGATCGCCGGCGGGGACGTCTTGATGCGTGCCGCCAGCATCGCGAACGGCACCACCAGAAACGCGCCGACGGCGCCGGAGTGCGTCGGCGACAGGAAGACGCCACCCACCTTCTGCCCGATGAGCGCCACGCCGATCGCCGCCATCAGCCACAGCAGCGATCCCTTGGGCGCCGAGAGATAGATGTAGAGCCCGATCGACACCACGACGACGGCGACATACAGCGACCACGCGCCCATCTGCGCCGACGGCTGTTGCGGGGTGAGCCGCCCGCCGACATGCAGACCCAAGCCGACGCCGAACACGAGCAACATCAGTTGAGCCACCCCGTAGATCAGTCGGCTGGCGCCGCTGATGATCTGGTTGCTCGCCAACTCCATCGCGGCGATCGTCAGCGACAAGCCGGGAAGGATTGCCACCAGCGGCGGGCTGATCACCCGCAGCAGCCCGTCGTTGGCGGCGTCGGCGACGAACCAGATGGCCAACAAGGTGACCACGGCCGCGGCCAGGGTCGGCAGCACCGCGTTCAGTGCCGGAAGGGGCCTGCCCAATATGACGATCGCGCCGACCACCGTGCCGAGGAACACATAGCCCCACAGCGACGCCCAGGTCGGGTTGATCACCATGCCGAACCCGACCGTGGTGATCGTGTAGCCGATCACGGTGGTGACGGGGCCGAACCGCGGCGGCATCGTGCGGGCTTCGGCCGCCTCACGAGTCGCGTCGGCCGGGGTGATGGCGCCGACCTCGGCCAGGTCGGCGATCGCATCGATGCGGCCCGCGAGGTTCAACTGCGTCGTCGGCTTGACCACCGTCTCGACCTCGTAGGCGACGGTGCCGACCTGGACCACCAACGCGGTCGGCAGCACGAGGACGCGGACGGTCTCGTTGGTGTACTGACGGGCGATCATCTGCAGCCGCGCCGAGACGAGTTGCACCGGCTGCTCGCACTCGACCAGTGCGATCCCCAGCTCGCGCAGCATCGCAGCGACCTCGGCGTCGTCATGGTCCTGCCCGTCGGCCAGCGCCTGCGGTGTCTCCTTGCGGATCGACTGCAGTAGCCGTCTGGCTCGGCTGGGCCGGTCGCTCATTGCCCGGCGCGGATCGCGTCGACAACCTCGTCCGTGCTCACGACGGCAGCGTAGTTCGGCAGGTTGACGTCCAGCGCGGCGCGCATGTGATCGTCGGAGTAGCTCGAGGTCGCATCCTTGACGACGGTGGCCGCGTATCCGAGCTCGGCGGCGTAGCGGACCGTGGCCTCGACGCAGGTCTGCGCGATGAGGCCGACGACGATCAGCTCGTGGATTCCGTGCTTCTTCAGCAGCAAGTCGAGGTCGGTGTTCGCGAAACCGCTTGAACACCAATGCTCTTGAGCGACGATGTCGCCTGGCTGGGGCTGGAACTCGTCGCGAAGGTCGGCGCCCCACGTGCCGAACTCGAACGTCTTGCGCTCCCACGCGGCTCTCTGAATGGGCGCGATGTACTTCCAGGTTTCGTAGTCGCCGGGGCGATAGCGGTGGTGCAGCGCGTAGAACACCCGGATGTCCGCGTCGCGTGCCGCGTCGAGCACCTGCTTCATGTGCGGGATGCAGCCGTTGGCCTCGGCCACGCCCTTCAAGCGGTCCCACACCTTGCCGCCCTCGGAGATGAAGTCGTTGTAGGGGTCGATCACCAGCAGGCCGGTGACGTCTCGCGCGAACGCCATGGGTTCAGCTTCCTTCGAACGGTCCCGCGAAGCCCGGGTAGGTCATGCGATCGCGATCGGGCGCCAGCGGTACCGCCGCCAGCCCGACGACGAAAGCCGTCAAGTGCCCCACCTCCGTGAAGGTCGGCCGCGCCGCAGCGTTACCGGCCAGCGCAACCGTCGCGGCCAGCTGGCAACGGGGTCGCCACCGCCGCTGAACGTACCCCGACAACGTGCCCGCCACCCCGAGGACGAAATAACTCACACCGACGTCGCGGGCGTTGACCAGCCGCCGCGGGGCGTTGCCTCTGCGGATCTGCAGGTGCAGATAGCTCTGGCCCACATAGCTTCCGATGACGTGCGCAGCGATACCGACCAGAAGCCAACGCCACCAACGCAATCGGCGTTCAGCCGGGGCGACGACGCCGGCGAAGACGGGGACGTAGGGCCACCATTTGCGGTCGTCGAGCCAGAAGAGGCTGGCGAACAGCACCC
>CAWBXH010000012.1:0-17869 GCA_963792745.1 uncultured Actinomycetota bacterium
CCTCGCTGGTTCAATCGCGCGAGCTGCTCCCCTAAGAGGAAAGCGGCCCACCGCTCAACGAGCCGCTGGTCGGCTACTCAGCTATGTAGGGGTGTAGAGCGCTGACTGCTTCGCCGACGGAGGCGAACAAGTGGTCCTCGCCGATCCGCGCCAGGATGCCGCTTCGCGCCAAGCCGGCGCGGGCCGTTTTGTTGGTTCGTGCCACCGCGAAGGACACGCCACCGTGGTCGAGTCGGTCGAGCATCTGGCGTAATGCGCACGCTCCGGTGTAATCAACATCAGTCATTCCCATCGCGTCGAGCACGACGAGCCGAAGTGAGTGACCCGCGCGGTCGACCGCGGCAGCCAAGTCGGACCTGAAACGACTGGCGTTGGCATACCAAAGGGGTGTCGCGAACAGCACCACGAGTACCCCGGGAACCTCGACGGCGTGTTGGGTCACCTCGAGCGGGGCCCAACTGGTGGTCGCGGGGATGCGGCCCAGGACGTGCAGGTGCGGGCGGGCGGTGAGACGGGTGCGGTCGAGGATGGCCAACGCAACCGCGACGGTGATGCCCTGTTCGACGCCGACGAGTGCGACCGTGAGCAGGGTGATCAGAGCCAGTCCGAATTCGAAACGATCGTAGCGGGCGATGTCGAGGAGTTCGTGGATGTTCAAGATTCGGGTGGCGATGAAGATCAGAATCGCCGCCAGGGTCGCCAAGGGCAGCTTCTCGAGCAGGGCGATGGCAGGGATCAACAGCACCAGGGCGCCGGCAGCAGCGAGACCGGCCACCTGGGTCCGCCCGGAGGCCGAGACCACCGCGGCGGTTCGTGGCGGGCTTGCGTCCACCGGGAAGGCGCCGACCAGGCCGGCGACGACATTGCCGGCTCCGACGCCGAGGAAGTCGCGATTGACGTCCACCTCATATACGCCCTGGTCGGCGAACGCGCGGGTCGTCGCGGCCGTCTGGCTGACAATCACCAGGGCGACGACACCGGCGATCGGCGCGACAGCGACCAGCGCCGACCAGGACAGCCCGTGCAAACCGAGGTGCGGCGCGCCGTGGGGCACCGCACCCAACACCGTCACGCCATGGGCGTGCAGCTTCAACGCAGCGACGAGGATCGTTGAGCCGATCAGCCCGACCAGCGCCCCCGGAAGTCTGCGATCGACCCGATCCGCGAGGAACACGACGGTGAACACGCCGACCCCGATGCCCAGGGCCCACCCGTTGATTCGATGCAGGTCGCTGACCGCGGTGCCCACTCGGTGCAGTGTGCTGCCGCCAGCGCCGGGCAGGCCGAGCAGATCAGGTAGCTGGTGCACCACGATGATCACCGCAACGCCGCCAAGGAATCCGCTGATGATCGGCGCCGAGAGAAACTCGGCGATCCACCCGAGCCGCAGTAGCCCGACCAGGGCCACCACCACACCGACCAGCACCGCGACGATTCCGACCAGCGCCACGTAGTCAGGGGATATGGCCGACACCACGGCGGCGATGCCAACCGCGAATAGCGGGGCGATGGTGGAATCGGCGCCGACCGACATCTGCGGGTTCGATCCCAACAGCGCGAACATCACGCTGCCGGCGACAAAGGCGTAGAAGCCGGTGATCGGCGGCATACCGGCCAGCCGGGCGGTGGCTAACTGCTCGGGCACCGCGATCGCCAGCAACGTCAGCGCTGCGACCAGGTCGCCGATCACCCACGACGATCGGTAGCCGTGCAATGAGGACAACAGCATCGACCGCGCCCCCAGCACCCGCGCCGTGAACGCTGATGCCGACTGCATCGACCCATCATCGCAACTACGTCAGCGGAAGCGAGACACGCGGCGCGGATGCGTCAGATCAGCTGAGAATTCGCCATCTTCACCGACACGGGACAGTAGTGATCAGCGAGGCCGGCCATCCTCCGTCCTAACCAAACTTGTGCTCAGCTGACGGCACGGGCGCACACTTGAGGTGTCGGTCTGAAACCTGGGGAGCTGCGATGAGCGAGCGACTGTACGACTTTTTCGGCGAGATCTTCCAGCGGTACTTCAGACCGGCCATCGACGCATATCCGCGAACGGGCGCAGCACTCGTCGAAAGGTTACTCACGCTGAGTGACGACGTCCCCGATAGATTGGCGCAGACCCGGTGCGCAGCAATGGCATGGGGCAAGGCCGAGACCCCGAACGCCAGGATCACCTCGGAACTTTTCGTGATCACCCAGCACGGACTGATGTATGCCGCCAGGTTGAACGAGTCGCACCGGGCGCTGTATTACCTGGCCACGCCGCCCGCATTGTTCGATCCTTTCGTCGATCAGGTCGGCACCGCCGAACTGCGTGAGGGCGCGGTCGTCGTGGTGGACAGCCGGTTGGGCCGCGACCTCGCATCCGCGCATCCGATGGACGCCGCGCTGCGCCGGATACTCGATGAGCACCTGGCGCTGCGGGTGGATCTGCCCGCGTAACCATTTCTTCGCCGCGGTCTTTGTTGGCCGGCGCGTGAGATGGGAAAGGCGAGCATGTGGTCATTGTTGGCGTGTGTTCGGAGCTGCGATGACGACGTCCATGACAAGTCCTAAACGATGCACGCGTGAGTGATGCTCGACCTCCCAGCCGTGTTCCAGCAGAGAACTCACGTTGATGGGACGACACCCGCCCACAACCTGCGGCGCAACGCGCCAGAGTCCGGTCCAGGCTCGGCAGAGACCCCGTTCGAGCAACCGCTCTCCGTGAGCGAGGCTGGCCAGGCAGAGCCGGCCATTGGGCTTCAGGATGCGCCGCAGATCTTCCAGCACGGCCCGTGCGTAAGCTTCATCGAGCAGGTCGAACACGAAGGTGGACAGCACACGGTCGGCGAAATCGTCAACGGCCGGTAGCGGCAGTGAGCCGTCTACAAGCACCACCTTGGCCCGCTCGGTCCAGGCGGCCAGCCGGCTGGTGGCCAAGTTGATCATCACCGGGCTGATATCGACGCCGAGGTAGTTGACACTGGAGGGCAGCTCCGCCAGCAGGCGGCCAGCCAAACGGCCAGTGCCGCAGCCGAACTCGAAAATGGTCTGGTCCCCGGCGAAGGCCGCCTCGGCCACGAGGCGGTTTATGGTCGCGTCCTCATAGAAGGCCTGCCAGTCCTGGACGCGTCCGATCCGGTCGTAGACCGAACGGGCCTGGTTCAGCGTAAGCGCCACGGGTCCACGTTACGACGACGATACGGTCGCGGGGCGCGCGATACCGGGTGCCGGGGGTGTAGCGTCAACGGCGTTGGGAAGCTCAACCAGTCCGGGATGAGGCCAGCCGTCCGCCGCTGTCCTCACTGAGCAGTCGCTCGTGCCGGACGTTCCGGCGACAACCGCACACCTGGGATCACCATGCCCACTCCGGGGACACCGAAGCCGGCTCGTGCACAGTACTTTCCGATGGATAGCGTCTTGTGTCTGCTCAGGCATGACCGCCCAGATCGCTATGCTGCGAACCGGCCGCGGACGTACGGCGTACGGACCGGACGTCATGACCACTGACACGCCGCATGTCACGCCCTCCCCCGCTGCGAGCAAAGCCGAACCGGGTCCCGACTTGAAGTCGGCGCCCATGCCCGAGCTGGAAGAGGAGTTGGGCTACTCGCCGGACGGATTGAGCAGCGCCGAGGCAACACGACGGTTGGCGCAGTACGGGCCGAACGAGATCGCGGAACACAAGACCAACCCGCTGTTGAAGTTCCTCAGCTACTTTTGGGGCCCGATCCCGTGGATGATCGAGATCGCCGTCATCCTGTCGGGCGCGGTCGGGCACTGGCCGGATTTCTTCATCATCCTGGTGCTGCTGGTGGCCAACGGGGTGGTCGGATACACCTCCGAACGGCAGGCCGGCAACGCGATCGACGCCCTCAAAGCCAAGCTGGCAATCAACGCCCGCGTCATCCGCGACGGCGCATGGGTCAACCCGCCGGCGCGGGAGCTGGTGCCCGGTGATGTGATCCGGCTGCGCCTGGGTGACATCGTCCCCGCCGACGCCCGGCTGCTCGACGGCGACGAGATCGAGGTCGATCAGTCCGCGCTCACCGGAGAGTCACTACCCGCCACCCGTGCAGCGGGTGACGCCGTGTTCTCCGGGTCCATCATCCGGCAAGGTGAGATCGGCGCCCTGGTCTATGCCACCGGCACAGACACCTATTTCGGCAAGACCGCCGAGCTGGTGCAAGAAGCGCACACCGTCAGCCACTTCCAACGCGCCGTGCTCAAGATCGGCAACTACCTGATCATCCTGGCGGTCGCGCTGGTCACCGTCATCGTCGTCGCCTCCCTGCTGCGCGGCAACGCGATCCTGACCACCCTGCAGTTCGCCCTGGTCCTGACCGTGGCAGCGATCCCGGTGGCGATGCCCACCGTGCTCTCGGTCACGATGGCCGTCGGCTCGCGTCTGCTGGCCAAGAAGCAGGCCATCGTGAGCCGGCTGGTCGCCATCGAGGAACTCGCCGGCGTGGACGTGCTGTGCGCGGACAAGACGGGCACCCTGACGCAGAATTCTTTGACGTTGGGCACCCCGTTCGCCATCGAGACCGTCACCCCCGCGACTGTCATCCTTGACGGCGCATTGGCCTGCCGCGCGGACAACGACGACCCCATCGACCGCGCGGTGCTCGGCGGCCTCGAGGACACCAACGCTCTGCAGCATTACACGATCACCCATTTCGCACCCTTCGACCCGGTGCACAAGCGCACCGAGGCCACCGTCACCGCCGCCGACGGGACCACGTTCCGGGTCACTAAGGGCGCCCCGCAGGTCATCCTCGCGCTGGCAGCCAACGCCGCGCAGATCACATCGACCGTCGACAACGCAGTCAACGATTTCGCCGCCCGGGGCTTCCGGTCTTTGGGCGTGGCCCGCGCCGACGGGGACGGTGACTGGCAGTTCGTCGGTGTGCTGCCGTTATTCGATCCACCGCGTGACGACGCGGCAGCAACCATCTCCACCGCACGGGCAATGGGAGTCACCATCAAGATGGTCACCGGTGATGCGCTGGCCATCGCGAAGGAGACCGCGGCCAAGGTTGGTTTGGGCACCGACATCCTCGACGCCGTGGGCCTGGGCGAGGTGAAAGAGGACGAATCGGCGGCGGTGGCCGAGTCCATCGAGACCGCCGACGGTTTCGCCCAGGTCTTTCCCGAGCACAAGTACCACATCATCGATGTGCTGCAGAAGCTTGGCCACATCGTCGGGATGACCGGCGACGGGGTCAACGATGCCCCCGCGCTGAAAAAAGCCGACTGCGGCATCGCGGTATCCGGGGCCACCGACGCCGCCCGCGCGGCCGCCGACATCGTGCTGCTGACCCCGGGGCTGTCGGTGATCATCGACGCGATCAAACAGAGCCGCAAGATCTTTCAGCGGATGAACAGCTACGCGATGTACCGCATCGCCGAAACCCTGCGGGTGCTGCTATTCATCACTATCGCCATCCTCGTCTTCAACTTCTACCCACTCACCGCCGTCATGATCGTGATGCTCGCCCTGCTCAACGACGGCGCCATCCTGTCCATCTCCTACGACAACGTCCACTACGCCAACAAGCCCGAAGCCTGGAACATGCGCCTGGTACTCGGGATCGCCACGGTCCTGGGGGTGGTCGGACCAATCGCCGCGTTCGGCCTGTTCTACCTGGGTGACCGCGTCTTCGACCTCGGCCACCCGCGCGTCCAGACGCTGATGTACCTGATGCTGTCCGTCGCCGGTCACCTGACCATCTTCTTGACCCGAACCCGCGGACCGTTCTGGTCCATCCGCCCGGCCCGCATCCTGCTGATCGCCGTCCTCGGCACCCAGACCATCGCCACATTCATTGCCGTTTACGGGTTATTCATGACACCACTCGGCTGGACGTGGGCAGCCGCGGTATGGGGATACGCCCTCATCTGGTTCCTCATCAGCGACCGCATCAAACTGTTCGCCTACCGCATCCTCGACCACGAAAAGAAACCTCGCATGGCGGCGCTGGATCGGATACCCGGTGCCGCAGTGGCACCGGTCAGACCGTAGTCGGGTAGCCACCTACCGATAACGATGATCACCAACGGCGCGGTCGATCGTGCCGTGCACGCCTGGATCGCGGACGACTGTAGCCGCTCGATCGTCAAGAACAGTCTCGCGGTGCTGGTTCGAGTAACGGAACAGGCGCTACGTGACGGGATTATCGACCGGAACCCTGCACGAGTCAGCGGCTGGCAGCGGGAATACAGGCTCGCCGAGGATGAGCTAGACGACCCGCGCTCACTAGCGCTGCCTGACTGGCCCGCGCTGGTAACCCTCGCCGACGCACTGGTCGCGAATTCGGGCGATCAATACCAAGGTTGGGGAGATGCCGTGGTCTTCGAGGCGTGCACCGCCGCGCGCATCCGGTGAAGTCTCAGGGTGCCTCGTCCGAGATATCGACACAACCAAGTGGATCTGGACGGTGTGCCGTCAAACGACTCCCTCAGGAAGTCGGTGAATATGCGAGGCGACTACCCGATGGATGCGACTACCCGACGGGTTGCCGTACATACCCCCGGTGGGTGCCAGAAAGGCGGCTCCCGTTTCCTCGGAAACTGCCTCTGACCTCCTAGTTTCTTCGTCGGGCTGACAGGATTTGAACCTGCGACCACTTGACCCCCAGGGAACTCAAGGGCGTGAACTGCGGTTCCACCTTGTCGCATAAGTAATGCTCAGGGCGCTTTGCGCGTCTCATCTGTACCGCCTCATCCGGCTCGTCTTAGCGTGTCTTGGGACACTGATGGGACACTGGCGACGCGCCGATTCGACCCTCCCCTGAGGCGCCAGAGATGTCCCGAGTTCGGGGAATCCTGGGCGATACAGCTCCCTAAGCAGCCCAGCTGGTCTCATCACACCAAAGCCATTGGCAATGCTGACACAGCCGGACGCGGCGATCTCACCGGTCACAACATTGACCGTGAACGCACCCTGGGGACCTGACACGATGTCGAACGGTCGACCGCGGGTGTGTAAATCCTCCCCCGGCCGTATACGGCGTTTCACGCAGTCCCATAGCGCATCGAAATGCCCAGTTCAGCGGCTATTCCGTGTCCGTATGGTCCAGTGACTGACGGGCTGTATCTGCGCGTCTTGGCACACTCTTGGCACAACGGGGGTTTCCCGCGTCAACACGATCGGGCGCCGAGGTGTCGACGGATTTACAGTCCGCAGATGGGGCCGTCTTCGGGTGTCCATGCATCTCCAGAAAGTCTCTGGGCTGGGGTGATGGTTTCGACGTATGCCACCGCATACCAGCTTGTATCGCATGAGTTGACAACGCCGTGACAACGCTCCTGCGCACAGTGGTGCGACAACGAGCAGGCTGAAGTGCCCGCTGCATCAGCGCCCGCCGATCGACCCAGGGTGTACGTGGGAGCAGCGCCGTACTCCAGGAACGTCGGCAAGCGACCCCAGCTTCGTCGGCGACATTATGACCGGCGCCAGGATTTCCGCCCTTTGGTATTCGGTCCGGGATCATGGCGGCGGCGTATCACATTTGGTGTCCGCAGCATGTACATCTGTTCTGCCGCCACACCGCCCAGCCCCGGCGCACACGATATGTGTGGCGCCTACGCCGGACAAGTCGCACTCAAAGAGCCCGGCGCAAAAGGGCAAGCCTCATACCAGTGCATACGCGCGCCTGCCAAGGGGTCACCCATTGTCCGCGGTATGGCGCTCGGAACGCCCGTGTCCGGTCCAGCGCACGACCTGCAGCGCCGCGGCGACCTGAACCGGGTTCTCTGAGAGCGGTCGCGGCAACAGTGTTCCTGCTCGTGCGACTCGACGCACGACCGTGTTGCGATGTGTGTATTGCCTTGCGGCGACCCGATTGACGCTGCCGTGTTCCTCCACATATGCCAGGACCGTCTCACGAACGTCGCGGGGGGCGTGGGCGAGCTCACCGAGGATCTGCCTGACGAACCGCTCGGCGCCCTCCGCGTCGCTGGTCATCAGGGCCACGAGTTGGACCTCGTCGAAAAAGACCAGGCGCTGGGGCGACTCCAATCGCGCCACCATGCGCTGTGCGGCGGTCGCATCGGCATGGCTTCGCCGAAATCCGTCCACCCCCTCAGCCCGCCCACCTACCGCGACGCGAACGGATCCGGATGGATCGACGGCACTGCGCAGTTGCTCCCGATCGATGTCTTCGGGCCCGGGAAGCCACACCCACTTGGTGGACGCGCCGGGCCTGATGATCAGCGGGCGACTCTTCCACCATCTCGTCAGGGTTTCGACGACATCGTCGATGCTGCGGACATCGACGTCGGGTTCAGCGCTCCATACGACGACCGCGGTGTGTGCCTGACTGAGTCGGTAGGCGAGCCTGGATTCGGCCCGCGGTTGTGTTATCGGTGCTCCGTCCAGCAGTAGGGCGACCGTCTCACGCAGTTCGGGCTGGCTGCCTCGCAGGATCTCTGCACGCTCGCTGCTCATCATCTCGGTGACGCGGGTGACCGTGCTCTCCACGAAGTCGCTGATCGACCAGGTGACCGTGTCGAGGAGTTCGCTGAGCAAAATTGGGTCGTCGGTGAACTCGAATGCCTTACCGACGCAGTATCGAAGGGCCTGCGACTGCCCCACCCGGTAGGCGGTTGTGGCCGTCTCCTCCAGACCGCGCCTGATGAGATCGCGTGCGATATACATGACCTCGTCGCCGAGGCCGGGCCCGACACTGGCCCCCGGATGTTGCATGTTCTGTGTGGCCCAATGCAGAAAGCTGGCCCGAAACGCGCGCTCGGACGATGCTCGCAGAACCGGATCCGCCGCGGCGGCTTCCATCCCGGCTGCTTTCAGCGATTCGGTGGCCAGATCGTCCAACCAGGCGTCTTGGTTCTGCACGAGGGACTGGGCGATCGTGCGCAATAGCTCACGCGCCTGCTCGCTCGGGTGCGGCGCGCTCACCGGCACAGCCTATCCGTCGGTTGTGCGCAGTGCACCACTGATGAGTGAACATGGTGCACTCGTACCCTCGCGCTTGGACCGCCGCCGGGCGACGATGGTCACATGAGGACCTCTTCCGCGTCGCGTTCGGGCGCTGTCTCCGACGGCCGTCCGCGTGACGTCCGGATATGGCGGCGGGCGATGGGCGGCGCGAAGACGCCGGGCGACGTGCCGGTGTACCGCGCCGATTTGTACTCCCAGGCCGCTATTCGCGATCCCTACCCCCACTACGCAACCATGCGGGCCCTTGGTCCCGTCGTATGGCTACCGAAACAGAGGTTGTACGCGGTTCCGCGATACGCCGAGGTCAAGGCGGTACTGCGCGACGCCGATACTTTCCGTTCCGCCGGCGGCGTGGCGCTGAACACCATCTCACACACCGTCGGCAGGCGGAGCTTTCTGATGCTGGACGGCGCCGAGCACGACCGCGTCCGAAAGCTCTCGGCCCATCGGCTGATACCGCGAGCATTGCGTCCGCTGCAAACCCAGATAGACGACTTGGCCGAGGAGACGGTGCGTGCGGCTGTGGCCAACGGCAGGGTCGACGGCGTCGCCGATATCGCGTTGAGGCTTCCGCTGTCGGTGGTTCCCGACCTTGTCGGGTGGCCCGAAGACCAACGTGAGCACCTGGTCGAGTGGGCCGGTGCCACCTTCGATTTGCTTGGGCCTTTCAACAGTTTGGCCGTGCGGTCCTCTGGCAACGTCTTGTCGATGCTGGCGTTCGTGCACCAGCTTGCCCGTCGGCGCAACGTGATTCCGGGCAGTATGGCGCACGAGGTGGTGCAGGCCATCGAAGAAGGCGCGATGAAGCAATCACAACTGCCCGCGGTCTTCATCGATTATCTGGCGCCCTCCATCGACACCACGGCAAGTGCGATCGCCGCGGCACTGTGGCTGTTCGCCCAAAATCCGGACCAATGGCAGATGCTGCGGCACGACCCTGCCCGGATACCCAATGCGGTAAACGAAGTCGTCCGCATGGAATCCGCGGTCCGCGCGTTCGGACGCCGCGCCGAGCGTGATACCGAGATCGCAGGGACGCGAATTACGGCAGGCTCACGCGTCCTGGTCATGTTCGCGTCGGCGAACCGCGATGACCGTGTCTGGAGCGATCCTGCCCGCTTCGACATCACCCGCGACGCTTCGCGTCAGCTCGGCTTCGGCCATGGGGTTCACGCGTGCGCAGGCCAAGGTCTGGCACGGATGGAGATAGAAGCGATGCTGCGCTCACTGCTTCGCCACGTCGAGCGCATCGAGCTCGAAGGCACGCCAGAATTGGCCCGCAACAACGTGATTCGCCGCTTCGAAACCCTGCCGTTGCACCTCGTCCCCAAGGGTTGACGGTAGTCCAGTGTTAGGGCGACCACCCGCCGGGGAAACACAGCGGCATCAATGTGGGCGCTGGGAGGGAAGCCGATGCCCGAGCGTGGGACACAGGTAAAGATGCCACGTGCGGCGCAGCTGGCGCTGCGTGCTCTGGCGTATTTCACGTGGCCGCTGGATCTTGATGACTATCTCGAGCTGATCACCCCGCTGTGGTCGACCAACGAGCTGCGCGGGCGCATCGAGCGAGTCCATCGCGAAACCGATGATTCCGTGACGGTGTTCATCACACCGGGATTCCGCTGGCGGGGGCATGTACCGGGCCAGTATGTGCGTATCGGGTTCGATATCGAGGGCAAGCGGCACTGGCGGGCGTATTCGCTGAGCAGCGACGCGGCCAGGCCCGACGGCCAGTTGACGATCACGGTCAAGCGGAGTGCCGACGGTGTCGTGTCACCCTTTCTCAACTCGACTCAGGCGCCGGGCTCGGTGGTCACGCTGGGCGAGGTGGAGGGCGAGTTCGTCCTGCCCGACCCACCGCCGCCGAAGGTGCTGTTCGTGACGGCGGGCAGCGGGATCACTCCCGTCATGGCGATGCTGCGCGCGCTGGACCGCCGCCACGAGGTGCCCGACGTCGTCCACATACACTCCGCGCGCACGGCGGCCGAAGCGATCTTCGCCGGCGACCTCGCCGGGCTCAATGAGCGCTACGACAGCTATCGGTACACCCTGCGGGAGACGAGCACCGCAGGGCGGCTGCTGCCCGAGCACCTTGACGAGGTGTGCCCGGATTGGCGCGAGCGCGAGACCTATGCTTGCGGCCCCGGCCCGATGCTTGACGCGCTAACGGAGCACTTCGCCGAGGCGGGCCCGCCCGAGCGGCTGCACATGGAATCGTTCGAGCATTTTGTGCTCGGCGCCGGCGTCGGGCGCGGCGGCACGATCGAGTTTGCCCGGAGCGGGCTGAGCGCCGAGTGCGACGGGACGACGCCGATTCTGGTTGCCGGTGAGGAGGCGGGCGCCGACCTGCCCTACGGCTGCCGCATGGGGATCTGCCACACCTGTACCGGCACGCTGACAGCAGGCTCGGTGCGGGACCTGCGGACCGGCGAATTGACCCACGCCGGCACCGAGATCCGCACGTGCATCAACTCCCCCGACGGCCCCCTCACCATCGAACTCTAGGAAGAGACATACAGGATGACCAAGTCAATGATCGGGAGCCCGCTGGCGCGCCTCACACCGAGTGAGATCGAGGCGATCGGCAAGGAATTCGATGCCATCCACGACGAGGTATTCGCTAGCCTCGCCGACCGCGACGCGCAATACATCCGCAGCATCATCGCGCTACAGCGCCAGCTGGAGCTGCTCTCGCGCGCGATCCTGCTCGGCTCCCGCTACCGTCCGGCATGGATCCTCGGCACCGCGGTGCTCGCCATCGCGAAGATCATCGAGAACATGGAGATCGGGCACAACGTCCTACACGGCCAATGGGATTGGATGCAGGACCCGCGCATCAACTCGGCAAACTGGGACTGGGACACGGCCTCGCCCGCCGAAGCGTGGAAGCACTCGCACAACTACGTCCATCACACTTACACCAACATCCGGGGCAAGGACAAAGACCTCGGCTACCAGACTATGCGCGTCGATCCGCACCAGAGATGGCGCCCGGTCTATCTGCTTCAGCCGATCTACAACCTGCTGCTCGCCGCATTCTTCGAATGGGGCGTGGCTTCCCACGACCTGGACGCCGAGGCGATTCGCAACGGCACCAAGAGCAAGGAGCAATTGCGCAAGGAGCTCCGCGCAATCGGCTACAAGGCCTGGCGCCAGATCCTCAAGGACTACATCGCGTTTCCCGCGCTGTCGGGGCCGAAGGGCTTCAGGCGAACACTCAAGGCCAATTTCACCTCCAACCTGATCCGCAACGTCTGGTCCTACGCGATCATCTTCTGCGGGCACTTCCCCGACCAGACCTACACATTCAGTGAGGAGGAGGTCGAGAACGAGACCCGCGGCGGGTTCTACCTCCGTCAGCTGCTCGGGGCGGCGAACATCGAGGGCTCACCCATCTTCCACGTCCTGTCCGGCAACCTGGGCTACCAGGTGGAGCACCACCTCTTCCCGGATATGCCGTCCAGCCGGTACGCGCAAATCGCGCCGAAGGTCAAAGACATCTGCGAGCGTTATGAGCTGCCCTACAACAGCGGACGGCTCGGCAAGCAGCTCGGCTCCGTCCAGCGGACCATCCTGCGGCTCGCGTTTCCCGGCGGCAAGCCGGCGCCCAAGCCGGGGCCGTACAAGCCGATCGAAGACGAACAGGTCACCCATCCCCTCATCGCTGTATGACCTGGCTCACCGGGAGGCTCTGACGTGCGGGGGGCGGGGCTCGAACCCGCGACCAACGGATTCGGTTTTGGCGGTTCTCAACGACTCGTCTGGCAGCCCGTTATTTCCCAGTGCCACAAGGGATTCCGACGTCTCTCGATTCCCAACGCAAATCTGCTGATTCCGGTCGAATCCCATTCACAACCGACGAATAGAGGATGGCGAAAATGTGTAGGGACATAACCGCATAATTTGGGGCTGCGAAAAGAAGTTCACGATGCGGACGTAACCGTGTCAAGTTCGCCCTCAGCGCGCTGTTGGGCGTTCGCAGTCGATGTCGTCGACGGTGCGGCTCTTGTCAGAACGTCGAGAAGCCGTCGACGCTTATCGTCATCCCGCGCCCGGTCGCGTCGTACATGAATCGGTGGGAATGCTGTTAGGCGCAAGCGCCGACTGGTTCAATCCCAGTCTCGCGCACCAAGTTTGTTGCACGTCAGAGTAGGTATCTAGACGGGACCGTTGAGCGCATCGTCAGCGTGCACGAGTTGCACTGGGAAGATTCGCTGTCACTCGTGGAGGCGTTGGATATCAGCGCTGCGCTTACCGCGGCTGTGGTTGAGGCCAAGGTGAGCGATGACCCGGGGTTCGGGGGCATCCCAACTGGGAAACACCCGTTCCTCCGTATCGAGCCATCCCAACGCTAGGTTTCTGACCGACGGTTGCCCATCGGCCCGCCATACAAGATCCTCACAGGTGGCGGGCCGACCCGGTATGCGTCTAGACCTAGACCTGAGATCAACGGTTCGGTGTGCGACCCGATCGGCGTACGGGCACACTGGCTAGATGATCCAGTTGAGTGAACAGCAGATCATCGAACAACTGGCGCAACGACTGGCTGGCATCCATACGCTAATCCCATCCCACGAGGTTGCTCGCGTTGTTCACGAGAAATTCGAACGATTCAACGGCAGCCGAATCCGCGATTTCATTCCGCTTTTCGTTGAACGGCACTCGGCGGAACGGCTGGCCAAGCTGGCTACGCTCGTTGACGCGTAGTGCTGCCCGGGCCTGCGAACCGCGATTGCAGCGCACGCGCCATCCGGTCGATCTCCCGAATCTCATTGCCAGTGTGGCGAATACCGCCCCGTAGGTGACTCAGCTTCCGCAGATCGCTCGACGCGACGCACTTCTCAAACATTTTCTCGTACTTGGATAGCTTCGCAACGAGTTCGGCCCGCTCCCTGGCCAGCCATTCTCGGCAGTGCTCCGCTTGGAGCACGTCGGCCGCGGCAGCTCGCGGATCCCCCGTTGACATCGGGCCAAGATAGCGGATCCGGTGAGCGCCCGCACAGTCAAGGTCCATCTCCACAAGCAGCGCGCGCCTGCTTACCCGGCGGAGAAAACCCTCTCCGGCCCCAAGTGGACTCTGGCTTGATCCCAGGAAGTAGCGGTAACGCGTCTTCGCAGGTCGCCGACGGTTTTCATTGCCAGGGCGTGGTGTGTCACGTTCAGGGACGCGCACGTCGTTCGGCATCGCGCATATCGTGTGGTCCCGAACTGGTCCCAAGCTATGCGGGCGCTGGCATCAAGGAGGACGAGGACGGCGGCAGCCTGTGGAGGTGATTGGGCTCAGGGGCCCCACATACATCGGCCACACCCCGTCCTCAAGTGTGCGGTTTTCGGCCACTGCCGCTGTGCTTCGCGAACCTGGTAGCTCGCAATATCCCTTGGCGGCAGCAGATTTCGGCATGACATCGTGGACATCTGATGCGCGCGGCACATCCGCTGTCGTCACTAAGTTCATCGGCTGGGAGCGCTCAGGTAGCCGGTGGCTGTAGGTGGCGCCGTAGCTCGAGGGCCAGCTCGACGGCGAGCCGTCGATCGCAGGGTGCATAGCCGAGCAGCTCGGTCGCGCGTGCGATCCGCTTGAGGATCGTATTGCGGTGGGTGTACAGGCGGGCTGCAGTGCGCGGTGCGTTGTCGGCCTCCTCGAGATAGACCCGCAGCGTTTCTCGCAGTCGGGCCGCGGCGGGGCTGTCCTCGGCGAGCGGGCCGAGAGTCGCGGCGATGAACTCGCTCGCCGCACGCGGATCGTGTGCGGCGAGTGCGGTGACCTCGAGTTCTCGATAGGAGCCGAAACGGCCGCTCGCGGGGTTGCCGAGCAGCAGCCGGTGCACGGTCAGCGCGGCCTCGTGGCTATCGCGAAACCCTTCGATGCCCCGGCGGGTCGGACCGATCGGCGGCGCGCACATCGGAAGGTGATCGCTCCATCGCCGAGCGCAGATCCTCGATGGCCGGTTCGCCGGGCGTGCCATCCACGCCCATAGCGTCGTCGTTCCTGCCGGAAGTGTCAGCGGCCGTGGGGATCCCGCGGCCTGGGCGAGCAGCACCGCTGTCGACTCGAGTGCGCCATGGGGCGCGACGGCCGACTCCGCCCACACCACGACCGCGGTATGGCGGCGGTCCAGCTCGTAGCCGAGGCGGCGGCTGGCGGCGGTGGGGTCGATCGGGGCGCCGTCGACGATCAGTCGGATGGTCTCGGTGCGCCGCGCGAGCGCGCCGCCGATGACCTCTTCGCGTTCGCGTTGGGCCTCGGCCAGCACGCGACCGAGTGTCTGGTCGATAAAGCGGAACACCAGCGACAGTGACAGTTCGGTGACACCGATCAGCTCGGGCCCAGGCTCGACGATCTCATAAGCGCAGGCCAGCCACCGCTCGACTCCGACCTGCTGGCCGCGCCGATAACCCTCATAGATTCTGTCCAGGTCGATGCCCCGCCGCACGACGGTACGAGCGGCGTCAAGCGCCTCGGGTGGGACCGCGTCCGATAGCGGGGTTTGCGCCTGGCGTGCCACCGCCAGGAATCGCTGCCAGTTGCCGCGGTTGTTCGCGGTGAGCTCGGCCGCGATCGCGGCGTCGGCGCCGAACTCGGGACGACCTCGATGACCGCGGCGTCCATCGCCGCGACGGTCTCGTCGACCTCGAGGGCCAGTCGATCCGCGATAGCGGCGATCAGTTCGTACGTTCGCGTGGTGGGTGCAACCGCCGTCATGGATTTAGTGTGCTACCGCACACCACTGCCAGGCCGTACATCAGCCTAAATAAGGAGTGTGTGCGAGGCGTGGACGTCGGCCAGGTCACGAAGCTCGCGAAGACCGGCCGCAGGGCGCTGAGGATGGGCCATGGGTCGTCGACCTGCTCGCGGTCGACGACGACGCCGATCCCGAGGGAATCCTCGTAGCTGAACACCGTGATGTTCAGGCCGATCCCGTCCTTAACCCCGGACACCGGGACTGCGCCCGCTGCCGTGCTCCGGCCAGGTACACCGGTGTCGAAGGACGGGGACGTTGGAGATCATCAGGTTGACTGGCTGGTGGATACCCGGGAGTCCGGCCGCCTGAGACATTGCTCGCGCTGCGTGGGAGAACACGGCGGGCGGAATGAGCTCGTTGACGTTCTGCAGAGCGATGTCGGCAAGGCGCGGTGCCGCTCCTTGGCAGCGATCATCGTCTCGCTGACCCGGCGCAACCGCTGCCCTGGGTCGGCCACGTTCGTGGGCAGCTCGACGATCATGGCCGAGACCTGGTTGCCGAAGGTCCCCATCTGCTCGCGGGTCCGTACCGACACCGGGATGATGCCCAGCAGGGGTTCGGTCGGTAGCTCACCCCGCTCGTCGAGCCAGGCGCGCAGCCCGGCGGCGCACAGAGCCACGACAACGTCGTTGACCGTGCAGCCGAACGTCTCTTGATGGTCTTGACGTCGTCAAGGGGCAGCGACCGAACGCGACCCGACGATGCGCCGATACCCCGGTTTGAAACGGGGTCCGCGGTGCGACAACGTCGATGTCGGTGCGACCGCCACGTCATCCGCGACGGTCACGAGTCGCTTGATCTGTCGGCTGCCCCGGGCGATCATCTTCACCCCGGGCAGGTGGCGGATCGTCGGTACGTCGTCGAGGTGAGGCAACGTGGTCGGCAACGTGCGCAACACCCGGATCGGGTGGCGCAACATACCCAACCACACCGCGGCCCAGCATCTCCAGTCGATGGGAAGCCTCAGTCGGGTCGTCGGGCGCCGGCCCAGCTCACGTCGGTCGCGGTGTCGTCGAGCAGGACGCGCATGACCTCGGCGCCTGAAACCCCATCCACCGCAGCGTGATGCATCTTCGTCAACACTGCCACCGCGCCGTCTTGCAGCCCGTGGATCACATACATTTCCCACAGCGGGCGCGCCCGGTCCAGGTGGCTAGCGATAAGGTGGGCCACCTGCTCGGCCAGCTGGCGCTGGTCACCCGGCCAGGGAAGCGCGACGTCGTGGACGTGGTAGTCGACGTCAACGGTGCCTTCGTCAACCCAGTACGGATGGTCGAGGCCGAACGGCACACCAGCCAGTCGCCACCGCAACGGGGGCAGGAGGTGAATGCGCTCGGTCAGCAGCTCGCGCACCAGCGCCGCATCGAGCGGTCGGCCCGATGCGGTGACGGGGTCATACACCCCTATTGCGCTCACATGGCCATGGGTGCGGCCGTTTTCGGCGGCCAGGAACAAGGCATCGAGTGCCGTCAGTTGTCGCATTCGTTAACCGATCTACTTGATCGACACCACGGCGTCGGGTGTCGGGTCCTTGAGGCTGGGATGGCCATCGGTAGCAACGGCGCCGCCCCGGCCAGACCCGCAGATAGATCTCGATCTGGTAGTCGCGGATTGACATGCGCCCAGCGTGGCACAGCCGCAGTCACAGATACGGTGTGTGCCGCACACCACTTGGCGGTGGAAGTGTGCGCGGGGCGATTCCCTCCGGTGCGCCCACGCCATAGGTTCTGCGTCAGAAGAAACACCTTCGGACTAGGACGGGTATGGACGAGATCAGCTTTAGTAGTGGCCGCGACCGTTGCGCCGCTTGGCATTTCAACGCGAATGGCGATGCGTTCGCCAGCGCTCGGGGCGTGCCGTGCGTGGTGATGGCAGCGGGATTCGCGGGCACGCGGGACACCAGCGCCTTGATGGACTATGCGCGCGGCTTCGCCGCTGCCGGATTAGAAGTGATGTTGTTCGACTACCGCGGGTTCGGCGGGTCTGGCGGGTCGCCCCGCCAGCTGGTGTCGGCCTCACGTCAGCGCCGGGAGACCCGCCGCCATGCCGCCGCCCGCGGCGGCCCGGTGTCGACCCGGAACGCATTGTGCTGTGGGGCATTTCGTACTCCGGCGGTCACGTTGTTCGCGTCGCCGCTGAGGACGGGCGCGTCGCGGCGGTAATGGCGTTGACGCCTGCG
>CAWBXH010000013.1:0-1478891 GCA_963792745.1 uncultured Actinomycetota bacterium
CATGCGACCAGCAAGGAATATTCGGTATTAGACCCAGTTTCCCAGGCTTATCCCAAAGTGCAGGGCAGATCACCCACGTGTTACTCACCCGTTCGCCACTCGTGTACCCCCGAAAGGGCCTTACCGTTCGACTTGCATGTGTTAAGCACGCCGCCAGCGTTCGTCCTGAGCCAGAATCAAACTCTCCAAACAAAAACCCCTCAACCACAGCCGAGGCAGAATTCGAATCAGAACAATCTGACCTAACAAAAAGACACCAAACAAACTGGCATCAAAAAACAAAAAAGTCATGCCCCCAAACGGGAAAACGCGGACACAACAAAAAACAACAAACAAAAACCACCAAACACACTATTGAGTTCTCAAACAACACACCCGCCCGAACGCGCAACCAACCCGCGGCACAGAGCCGCGTGCTAGTAGTGCGGACGGTCAGGAACCCACCGAAGTGGGGTTTCCCTCTGGGACGCCGTCGCGCTCTGCGGCCAGGCCGCGTCGCGACGACTTCAACAAGTTACGTGAGGGAAAACTCGGAGTCAAATGGGCTGATGGGCGGTGCGTTTCGGCATTCCACCCGTCGCGCGCACTCTCGTGCGTCGGCTCCGGCTCATCATCCAACGCGCTCGACGCCGGCGATATTCCGCTTGCCTCGGCGCAGCACCAACCAGCGGTCATGAAGGAAGTCCGCCGGTGCCGGAGTCCAGTCCTCGGTGTCCACCCGGACGTTGTTGACGTAGGCGCCACCCTCGGCGACCGTCCTGCGCGCCGCGCCCCTGCTCTCCGCTAACCCGCTGGCCACGAGCAGGTCGGTGATCCCGTTGGGGCCGCCGGGCTTCAGTTCTGCCACGTTGTTGTTGCTTGCCTCACGCAGTGCCGCCGACAGCGTCGGCTCGTCCAGCTCCGCCAGCTCGCCCCGTCCAAACAGCGCTTGGCTGGCGAGTTCCACGGCCGCGCACTGCGCCTCCCCGTGCACCAGAGTGGTGAGTTCCTGCGCGAGTCTGCGCTGGGCTGCCCGCTCGTGGGGCCGTTCGGCGGTGGCCCGCTCCAACTCGGCAAGGTCGTCGGCGGTCAAAAACGTGAACCACTTCAAGTACGGGACCACATCGGCGTCGGCCGTGTTGATGAAGTACTGGTACCAGGCATACGGACTGGTCATCTGCGGGTCGAGCCACAGGTTGCCGCCACCCGTCGACTTGCCGAACTTGTTTCCTTCGGAGTCGGTCACCAGCGGCGTGGTCAGCGCATGCACCGTCGCACCCTGCTTCTGGCGAACCAGCCGCACGCCGGCGATGATGTTGCCCCACTGGTCGGAGCCGCCGATCTGAAGCGTGCACCCGTAGCGCCTGTTCAGCTCGACGAAGTCGTTGGCCTGCAACAGCATGTAACTGAACTCGGTGTAGGAGATGCCCTCGCCCTCGAGTCGCCGGCGCACAGTGTCGCGGTCGAGCATCACGTTGACGGAGAAGTGCTTGCCGATGTCGCGGAGAAACTCGATCGCCCACATCTCGCCCGTCCAGGTCAGGTTGTTCTCCACGACGGCACCCGACGGTGAGTCGTCGAAGTCGACGAATCGCTCGAGCTGTCCGCGGATCCGGTCGGTCCACTCGGCGACGGTCGCGGCGTTGTTCAGGGTGCGCTCGCCGACGTCCCTCGGATCACCGATCATCCCGGTCGCGCCGCCCGCCAACACAATCGGCCGGTGGCCGGCCTGCTGAAAACGACGCAGCGTGAGCAGCGGGATCAGGTGGCCCGCGTGCAGACTCGGCGCGGTCGGGTCGAACCCGGAATAGACGGTGATGGACCCGGTCGCCAGGTGCTGCGCCAGCGCATCCCGGTCGGTGGACTGTGCAATCAGCCCACGCCAGTCCAACTCGTCGAGGATGTCCGACGTTCCCATGCCCTTGATCTTCCCGTACTAGTCGCTATGGCCAGGCGCCGGTGCCCGCGGGCTGCGGCGGTACAACGAGACTTCGGGGCGTCCTGCGAGCCAGAACCGCCACGGCCGATCTGCTGCCTGGCTGACCCCCACTCGCGGTCCGTCGACGGCCGGACGACCTCGGGCCAGCGTGAGCTGTACCGGGCTGTGCGCATCGAAAAGATCAATCCCGTTGTCGTCCATGGTGATTCCCAGCGCAGAACACAGATTGCCAGGGCCGCGGGCCAATGCCGCCGGGCTGACCGAATCCCCCCTCCGCATCTGTGCGGCATGATGACCGGCCTCGATGGCGGCGGCCCTGAGCAGAACGGCGCCCGCGACGCCGTCCGTTGCGCACACGACGTTCGCGCACACGTGAATGCCGTGGCTGAGGTACGTGTACAACCGACCGGCCGGACCGAACATCACGGTGTTGCGGCCTCCGTGCCCTCGGTAGGAATGGGATGCGGCATCGGGCCATGGACCGTCGGGCGGGCCGCCGTACGCCTCGACCTCGACGACCATGGCGCTCACCCCGCGACCGGTCACCGCCGCCCCCAGCAGTCGTTGCGCCGCGGTAAGGGGATCCACCGACAGCAGCTTCGCGGTCACCGAGGCGATTCTGCCCTCGTCTCTTGACAGGCCTCGCAGGGGGGAGCAATATTCATCGCATGATGACTTCATCGAGTGATGAATTATTGCGGCGAGGCGTCGAGCCGGTTGTCGTCATCGACCATCTGCGCGTTGTCCGCGGCAAGCGACCAGCGATCCACGACCTGTCAGTGCAGATCGCCCGCGGCACCATCACCGGTCTGCTCGGGCCATCCGGCTGCGGCAAGACCACACTGATGCGCAGCATCGTGGGCACCCAGATCGTCACCGCAGGCAGCGTCACAGTGCTCGGGCAAGCGGCGGGCACCGCTCCTCTGCGCAGGAGAGTCGGCTACATGCCGCAGGATGCAACGATCTACAACGATCTCCGCATCGTCGACAACGTCCGCTACTTCGGCTCTCTGTACGGCATGGACGCCAAGGCCGCAGACGAGGCGGTTGCGGTGGTCGGGTTGGATGACCATCGAACTGCGCTGTGCGGCAATCTATCCGGTGGCCAACGCACCCGCGTGTCTCTGGCCTGTGCGCTGGTGGCTGCGCCGGATCTGCTGGTGCTGGACGAACCCACCGTCGGCCTGGACCCCGTCCTGCGCGTCGAACTTTGGCAGCAATTCGACCAACTCGCCCGGCGCGGAACGACATTGGTTGTCTCCAGCCACGTCATGGACGAGGCTGACCATTGCGGTGACTTGCTGCTCATGCGTGACGGCCATCTGCTCGCCCACACCACACCAACAAGGCTACGAGAGGACACGGGATGTCAGTCACTGGAGGAAGCGTTTCTGTCCGTCATCCGGCACACCACCACCGCCGCAACCGGCTGAGCCCGCGCGCGTATCTCGCGACCACTGGACGAATCCTGCGTCAGCTCGCCTCCGATCACCGCAGCGTCGCGATGATCCTTGTAGTGCCGAGCGCGATCATCACCCTGATGTACTTCATGTTCCAGGACGCGCCGCATCGGCCCGGCAGCCCGTCGCCGTTCAACAACGCGTGCCTGATCATGCTCGGCGTGTTCCCGTTGATCGTCATGTTCCTGATCACATCGATAACCATGCAGCGCGAACGGGTTTCGGGGACATTGGAGCGGATCCTGACCACGCCACTGCGCCGACTCGACCTGTTGGCTGCTTACGGCACCGCGTTCTCGATTGCGGCGGCGGCTCAAGCGACCCTCGCATGCCTCGTGTCGTTCTGGTTACTGGGTCTCGACACCAAGGGCAGCCCCATCCTGGTGTTCATCATCGCGATCATCAACGCTGTGTTGGGCGTCGGGCTCGGCCTGCTGTGTAGCGCGTTCGCCCGCACTGAGTTTCAGGCCGTTCAATTCATGCCGTTGGTGATCGCGCCGCAGCTGCTGCTGTGCGGGATCATCGTGCCCCGCGATGTGCTGCCCGACTGGCTGCACTGGATCAGCAATGCGCTACCCGCCAGCTATGCTCTTGAGGCGTTGCAGCAGGTCGGCGCGTACCCGGACCTGACGTCGATCGCGTTGCGAGACATCATTGTGGTGATCGGCTTTGCGGTGGTCGCGCTCTGCCTGGCCGCGGGCACGCTGCGAAGAAGGACTCCGTAACGACATTGGCCACCAACATCGAACGCAAACGCCCGGGGCGACCACCAGGGACATCGGACACCCGCGAACGGATCCTTGTCAGCGCACGAGATCTGTTCGCCCGCAACGGTATCGACAAGACGTCAATTCGGTCGATCGCAACGGCAGCCGATGTGGATCCGGCGCTGGTGCATCACTACTTCGGCACCAAGACTCAGTTATTCGCCGCGGCGATTCACATCCCAATCGACCCGATGGCAGTAATCGGTCCGCTGCGGGAAGTGCCTGTCGAACGGATCGGCCACGTGCTGCCGTCGATCCTGTTGCCGCTGTGGGATTCCGAGATGGGAAAGGGATTCATCGCCACGTTGCGATCGATCCTGGCCGGCAACGACGCCTCGCTCATCCGGTCGTTTCTACAGGAAGTCATCGCTGCCGAGGTTGGTTCGCGGGTCGACGATCCGCGCGGCAGCGGACCGATCCGTGTGCAGTTTGTGGCGTCGCAGTTGGTTGGCGTGGTGATGGCGCGCTACATCCTCGAGCTGGACCCGTTCAAGTCGCTGCCGGTCGAACAGATCGCAGAGACGATCGCGCCGAACCTGCAGCGCTATCTCACGGGCGACCTGCCCGGTCTCGATTAGGGCCGGACGCCCGAGGGGATTAGGAGATCGGGTCGCCGCCGGTTGCCGACTTCGCGCGGCCCAGCAGCTGCTCATGCTCGGCATCATCCGTCACGGTGGTGGCCTCGTCGACAAGCAGGACCGGAATGCCGTCCTCGATGCGGTACGCACGGCGCAACCTCGGGTTGTAGAGCAACTCGTCGTGCGATCAGCAGCAGTGCGCCGCGGTCCTCGGGACAGACCAGAATGCTGCGCAGCTTTTCGTCGAGCACGGCCCTGGGTCAGCCGACCGGGCCGCCGAGGATGACGCCACCCGAGTCGAAGGGATTGGGCGCCCCGCCGATTGCGAAGCCGTTCTGGCCGCCCCCTTGCGCCTGCTGTGCGGCCGCCTGTGCCTGGATTTTGCGCTGGTAGGCGACGGTCTCTTTCAAAGCCGCGAGCAGCGGCGCCTGGTTCGGGCGCTTGTCCAACGCCGCCACGATGGCGGCCTTGTTGGCATTCGACGGCTTGAATCCGAGATTGCGCAGCACCAGCACCTCGTGAACGAAGTTGGACAATTGGCCACCGCCTGCACCCAAGTCGTATTCGCTCTGGATGATGGCGAGAGCCTGGTCACCCGTCATCTCGGGCGCGGGGGCCTCCGTGTCCGTGGTGCCCGCGTCCCCCGGTGCCGCCGATGCAGTCGCTGTTCCGACGCCGACGATGAGCGTTGCGGCGATCGCGCTGCCGACCATGGCGCCCGCCAAGCGGTGCCAAGCATTCTGCAATGTCATCGATCCTCCAGTGCGATGGCTCCAGCGAGCCTAACAGTGTGTCGGGCGCCCAGCACGACCTCAGTGCCCGCCCTCGACCTCCGCGCGCACCGCGACCGTAAGCCGCTTGTATCTATTGGTATCCGCATCGAGGTACCAGGCGTTACGGGAAGCCTTCGGAATGCCCTCGGCGCGCAACGGGCTCATGAGCGGGCGATATGACGCGCTGAGATCCATATCCGGTACGACGTGAACGATCTCGGGCGGCGCTCCGACCGGCAGATCGGACAGCGCCTCGGACAGGTCGCCGGCCGCGACGCTGCCGCCGGGCCGCAACGCCAACGCGGTCACCGCGATCCGCCGTCCGCCCGCATCGACGGGATAGGTCACCGACATGTCCACCGCGTCGATGCCGCCGACGGCGTCGGCGATCGGCATGGCGTACACCGGGCCGTGGTCGGTGTGGATGACCGCGCTGCGGTTGTCCACCAACCAGAAATCGCCGTCGTGGTCGCGACGGAACAGGTACTCGGTGGACACCCAGGTGTCGGCCGGGGAGAACACGCCGCGTTTGACCGACGCCGTGGGGTCGATCGGGCCCCGGGGATGCGCCAGCATGACGCCTACCTCGTTCGGGTCGGCCTTACGCACGAAGCCGCGCTCGTCCTCCAGGATCAGGTCATCGTCGGCGTCATAGGCCGCCAGCTCGACGTGGCCGCTGCCGGGCAGCGGGCGACCCTTGCTGCCGACCTTGGCCCCGGACACGTTGGCGAGGACCGCCTGTCCGTCCGTGGTGGCGAAGAACTCGACGACATGCGCCGGGGCGAAGATGTCGACGACACGTTTCCACAGCCCGGCGGGCATGCCCGAACCGATGAACAGCCGCACCGGGTGGTTGCCCGTCAGCACGAACGACGGGTCGTCGATGACCTCGCGCAGCATCGCCCACGTGTAGGACACCACCGTCACGCCGTACTGGCGGATCTCCTGCACGAAGCGGTCGGAGACCAGGCCGCGCGACAGCGCGATGCGTGAGCCGCCGACCACCGCGCCGCCCAGGCTGACCAGCAGGCCGGACTGGTGGTGCAGCGGGGTCAGGCAGTACACGGTGTCGCCGGCGCCGAGGTTGGCCGCCGAGGCGGTGCCGAAAGCGGACAGTGCCCAGCGGAAGTTCGTGATTTGGCGGGCGACCAGTTCGCCGCCGATGGTGCTGAACGCGACGAACGCGAGGTCGCGGGCCAGTCCGGGGTTGGGCCGGTACCAGCCGGGCAGATCCACCACGTCGGGATCGATCTTCTCCATGTCGACGACGTCGGCGTGGTCGGGCAGATGCAGGTCGCGCGACTCGCCGCCACCGAGCACCAGTACCCGCATCGACAGCTTGCGGGCCACCTCCAAATTGCTCGGGTCGGCGATGATCTCCGACACCGCGCCGAGCCGCGCCGCGGTGGGTAGGTCCGCGTCGGGGGGCATCAGCACGGCCACCGCGCCGAGCCGGGACAGCGCCGCGATCGCCACCAGCGCGCTGGGCCGCGTCTCCATCAGCACACCGACGTGTGCGCCCTGCCGAACACCGACCTCGATCAGGCCGCGGACCACGTTGTTGATGCGGCGATCGACCGCCTCGAAGGTGTGCACGCGCCCGTCGAAGAGCAGGCACTCGCCGGTCGGCGCACCGCGGGCCTGTTCGGACATGATCCGGCCGAGCGAGATCCGGGTGTGGTCGTTGATCTGTCCCAGGCGCGCGAGCCGCGGCAGCGTGCGCACCGTCTCGATGGCCAGGGCGCGCGCCGACTTGTTGGCCGCGACGACGGCGTCGGCGGCCGACCGGGCCAGGGTGAATGCCATCTCGCCGGCCGCCGTCGCGCCGTGTGCTAGCCGCGACGCGAACGGGACACCTGTTTCGGAGTGCTCCGCCGGCTGCAGCGCCATCGGTGTGACGCCGTCCGGCAGGTCTGCGTCACCGTCGACCGACTTGACCCACTGGGCTACCGTCGGCCACGTCTGGGTAGCCGCCTTCGAACCAACGACCAAGCCGAAATGTCCTGCGCGGATGAGGTATTCATACACATCGGCCTGTGGGGCGGCCCGCTTGATGCCGCGCACCGACGCCGGCTGGCCGATGTCGTCGACCTCACCGACGACGGCGAGCACCGGACAATTGATGTCGTTGAGCGTGACCAGCTCACCGTGGATCGCGAAGCCGCCGGTCATCATCCGGTTGTGCGCGATGAATTGCTTGAGCAGTTCCGCGATCGCCGGACCCGACCAAGCGATCCAGCCCTCCGACGCGAGGAACCGCCGCTGCTGCTCGCGCGGCAGCAGCGCCTCGCGGTCGTGCAGCTGGCGCAGGAAATCGAGGCGTGACTGCGCGGTCTTGATCGGGTCGAGCATCTGGAACCCGGTGCGCGCGAGCCAGCTCGGGATGTCGATGCGGCTGAAGACGTGGTCGGCCATGAAGTCGGCGGCACCGGCGGCCAGGCCGGCGGGCAGGTTCATCGGCAGTGCGGCCAGTGTGTCGACCGGCGAGCCGAAGCCGATGATGCTGGCCAGGTCCTTGGATCGGCGGTATGCGGCGGTCTGGTAGCAGAACATTCCGCCCTGCGAGTAGCCGGCCAGGTGCACGTCGCGCCCGGTGGTCTCCTTGACGGTGTCGATGGCTTCACTGAGCGCGACGACGTGGTCGGCCAGGTTTCGTTCCATCCCGCCTTCGACCTTGTCGGGCTCGCCGAAGTCGATGACCCACGGATCGATGCCCGCGGTGTGGAGGATGCCAACGGCGCCCTCGTTGCGGGTGACGTCCCACATGTCTGCCGACATCATCATCGGGTGCACCATGAGAACCGGTGGTCCGGGCGGTTTGCCGCCCGGTCGGGTGTCGGGCGGGAAGTATCGCCGCAGCCGGTACATCGGCACGCTTTCCACGATCTGGAACGGCGACGGCACCGTGCCCGTCTCCAGTCCGCCGTATCGCAGCACTTCCAGGCCGTTTTGCGCGGTGGCCACCAACCGGCCTACCGGCCTGGTTATTGCTGAAAGGTCCACCACCGGCGGTTCCCCTTTGGTCACACCTGTCGCCCGATTGCCGAGGTCATCATGGCACAGCGTGCACCTATCATCGGCGGCTGATGGCCAACTTGATCAACGTCGAACGCGCGACGGTCGGTTACGGCACCCGCACCCTGCTGGACGCCGTGAGCCTCGGCGTCGACGAAGGCGACGCGATCGGGGTCGTCGGGCGTAACGGCGACGGCAAGTCGACGCTGCTGCAGGTGTTGACGGGAACCCGCGAGCCCGACGCGGGTCGCGTCACCCACACGTCGGGTTTGTCGGTGGGTTATCTGCGCCAGGCCGACGACTTCGCGTCCGGTTCCACCGTTCGGGAGGTCATCGTCGGCGGCAGGCCGGACCACATCTGGGCCGCCGAACCGGACACCCGCACCGTCGTCGAGCATCTGCTGGCAGAGGTGGATCTCGACGCCGAGGTCGCCGAACTCAGCGGCGGCGAACGGCGCCGAGTGGCGCTGGCCGCGGAACTGCTGGCCGGGCACGACGTGCTGGTGCTCGACGAGCCCACCAACCATCTCGATGTCGAGGTGATCGGCTGGCTGGCGGGTCACCTGTCCGGCCTGCGCTCGAAAGCTCTGGTGGTGGTCAGCCATGACCGCTGGTTCCTCGACGCCGTCACCACCAAGACGTGGGAGGTGCACAACGGCGTCATCGATGCCTACGACGGTGGCTACGCCGCGTACGTGTTGGCCCGCGCCGAGCGGATGCGGCTGGCCGCCGGGACCGAGGCGCGGCGCAGAAACCTGATGCGCAAGGAGCTGGCCTGGCTACGCCGTGGGCCGCCGGCGCGGACGTCGAAACCCAAGTTTCGCATCCAGGCGGCCAACGAGCTGATCGCCAATGAGCCGCCGCCACGGGATTCGCTTGTGCTGCAGCGCTTTGCGACCTCCCGGCTGGGCAAGGACGTGTTCGACCTGCACCGGCTGCGACTGGAGGTTGGCGATCGAACCATTCTCGACCGGATCGACTGGTCCATCGGGCCGGGAGCGCGTATCGGCCTGGTCGGCGTCAACGGCACCGGCAAGACATCGGTGCTGCGGCTGCTCACCGGCGAATTGTCGCCCGCCGCGGGCACGATCAAGCGGGGCGCCACTCTGCGGATCGGCTACCTCAGCCAGGCGCTGACCGAGCTGGCGGGTGACCGGGTAATCGACGCAGTCGAAAACCGGCGCCGCATCAGCCAATTGGCCGGAGGGCGCGAGATCAGCGCCGACACGTTGTTGAAGGACTTCGGCTTCACCGGCGACAAGTTGACCGCGCGGATATCCGACCTGTCCGGCGGTGAGCGGCGCCGGCTGCAGTTTCTGCGCATCCTGCTCGACGAGCCGAACGTGCTGCTGCTCGACGAGCCGACGAACGACCTCGATATCGACACACTGAATGTGATCGAGGACTACCTCGACGACTGGCCGGGAACGTTGATCGTCGTCACGCACGACCGGTACTTCCTCGAACGCGTCACCGACGTGACGTATGCGCTCACCGGCAACGGACGATGCGATCTGCTGCCCAGCGGCATCGAGCAGTACCTGGCCGAACGCGCCGCAACCGAAACCGCACCAACCCGTCAGGAACCGCAGCAAGGCGAAACGGCATCGGCTCGAGAGCGGCGCGCCGGCAAGGAGATGGCGCGCATCGAAGGGCAGCTGACCAAGCTTGACGCGCGGATTGCAGAGGTTCACAAGGCGATGGCAGACGCGGCTGCCGACCACCTCCGGGTGGGCGAGCTGAACACTGAACTCAATGAGCTGCTGGCGCGCAAGGAATCCCTCGAGGAGGCGTGGTTGGCCGCGGCCGACGGCTAGGAACCCGTCATGTTCGCGGGCGGTAGCGTTCGATGTAGGCGCGGTGGATGTGGGCGTCGCGCTTGTGCGCTAGTTCGTCGACGAGGTCGGGGTCGAGTCCGTGTTGAGCCAGCCGGTGGCGGCGCCACACCTTGTTCAGCGCGTGCGCGAAGAGCACAAACGGGAGGAAGATCGGCAGCGTCATGCTCGCGTGCAGATAAAGCGTTGTCGGGATCAGCCAAAACGGGCCAAGGATCAGAAGAGCGGGAATGATCGAGCGGATCATCGTTCGGGTTGTGGCGCCCTTGCCGGTCAGGTCATTGCGCACCCAGTCCTGCATCGAGGCGGGCAGGACTCGTCCGTAGCTGTAGGCCATGTACTCGAGGGCGTTCGGCCGTCGGCGTCCGGTGTCGTTGCTCATAGGGACTCCTTGCGGTCGGGGTGAAGTTCAGCTTATAAACTCAGCACCTCTTGACTCTGTAACAGTATCAACGCACTATCTGATGAATTCTTCAATCGATGGACGCCAGGACGATCGGGGAGTGATGTCGGAGCCGCTGTACAAGTTGAAGGCTGAGTTCTTCAAAACATTGGGGCATCCAGCGCGGATCCGGGTTCTGGAGTTGCTCGTGGAGCGGAATCGCACGGTTGCCGAGTTGTTGCCTGAGGTCGGATTGGAGTCGTCCAATCTGTCGCAGCAGCTCGGGGTCTTGCGGCGCGCGGGCGTGGTGGTGGCCAGCAAGAGCGGAAACTCGGTCGTCTATGCGACCGCGTCGCCCGCTATCGCCGAGTTGCTGGCGGTAGCCCGCAGGGTGCTTACCGGGATGCTCAATGATCAAGTCGCGATGCTCGAGGATCTGCGCGCGAGCAGCGTGCCGGATCGGCCGTAGGCGTACTGCATGGGCTGGATCGGCAGGATAATGCGGGTCGGTCGCATCGCCGAACAGGCGGGCGCACGGCCACCGTCGGTCGTCGCTGCACCGCCAGCGGTTGGTGGGTCGCTACAGGTGCGTCACGTCGATGCGGGCTCGTGCAACGGGTGCGAGGTCGAGATATCGGGTGCGTTCGGCCCGGTGTACGACGCGGAACGGTTCGGCGCCCGGCTGGTGGCCTCCCCCAGGCACGCGGATGCCCTGCTGGTCACCGGCGTGGTCACCCGCAACATGGCCCAGCCACTGCGAAACACCCTTGAGGCCACCCCAAAACCGCGAGTCGTCATCGCCTGCGGCGACTGTGCGCTCAATCGCGGCGTGTTCGGTGATGCATACGGTGTGGTCGGCACGGTCGGCGAGGTCGTCGCCGTCGATGTCGAGGTGGCGGGTTGCCCGCCGACTCCAGCCCAGATTGTCGCAGCCCTGCGTTCGGTGACCGGCAGGTGACAACGACTCTCACCACGGCGCCGGTGAGCGACCCGACTACGTTGCGGCACAATGGTATCGGGTCGTTGGTTAGTGGGAGCGCAACAACCGGCATAGGCATCGTGGGGGTCGGCATCGGGCTTACCGCCGTGTTCGGCGACTTGCCATCGATACGGATCGGGTGGTTGCTGCCGCTGATCGGCGTGCAGCTTGACTTCGCCCCGGTGGGCGGGTTTTTCATGGCGTTGACCGGTGCGGTTGCCGTCGCGGTCGGTGTTTACTCGATCGGCTACGCGCGGCGCGAGCACTTAGGCGCCGTCCCATTGATCGTACTGCCGCTGTTTGTCGCGGCGATGTCGTTGGTTCCCGCGGCCGGCTCGATCACCACGTTCCTGCTGGCGTGGGAGCTGATGGCGATCGGGTCGCTGGTATTGGTGTTGACCGATCACCGGCGCCGGGCGGTTCGCTCGGCGGCGGTGATCTACGCCGTGATGACCCAACTGGGCTTTGCCGCGATCCTGCTTGGTTTGATGGTGCTCGCGGCGGCCGGTGGGGCGGACCGGTTCATCGACCTGACAGCGGTGTCCGACGACACCCGGGCCGTGGTGTTCGTGCTCACCCTCGCAGGTTTTGGATCAAAGGCGGGCCTGTTGCCCTTGCATGCGTGGCTGCCTCGGGCGCATCCCGAGGCGCCGAGCCCCGTTTCCGCCTTGATGAGCGCGGCCATGGTCAACCTCGGTGTGTACGGCATCATCCGCATCGATCTGCAGTTGCTCGGGCCAGGCCCAGGCTGGTGGGGCGTGACGCTGCTCGTCCTCGGCGGCGTCTCGGCGGTCTACGGCGTCCTGCAGGCCTCGGTGGCCACGGACCTCAAACGGCTGCTTGCCTATTCGACGACCGAGAACATGGGCCTGATCGCGCTTGCACTGGGGGCGGGCACGCTACTCTCGGCGGCGGGCGAAACGGCGGCCGCGGTGATCGCGATGACCGCGGCCCTGCTGCATCTGATCGCGCACGCCGCCTTCAAGAGCCTCGGTTTCCTTGCTGCCGGGTCGGTTCTGGCCGCGACCGGACTGCGCGATCTGGATCAGCTGGGTGGCCTAGCTCGTCGAATGCCTTCTACCACAGTACTTTTCGGTGTCGCGGCACTCGGCGCGTCCGGATTGCCACTAGGCGCAGGGTTCGTCAGCGAGTGGCTGTTGGTGCAGGCGCTGATCCATGCCCGGCCGGACCACCACACCGTCGTCGCGTTGGCCGCTCCACTCGCGGTCGGAGCAGTCGCCCTCACGACGGGACTGGGTGTGGCCGCGATGGTGAAGGCCTTCGGCATCGGCTTCCTCGCGCGTCCCCGGTCCGGTGCCGCGGCCCACGCCCGCGAGGCACCCGCCACCATGATCGCAGGCATGATCGTCGCTGCGATCGGCTGCGTCGTGCTCGCCATCTCGCCGTTCGTCGTCGCCCCCGCGTTGCAGCGCGTGCTCGAGCGTCTACCCGCGTCTCGTGGCGCGGAGCTGGCCCCGCTGGGCATGGTTCTGCATCTACCCGGCCTTGACGGATCGATTGCGCCAGGTCTGATCGCGGTCGCCCTCGCCGCGGCCGTGCTGATCGCGGTGGGCATTGGGCAGTGGGGGTCGCGTCGACGCCCGGAACCGGTGGCGTTGCCGCTGTGGGCATGTGGCGCCGACGAGCTCACCTCACGCATGCAGTACACGGCGACGTCGTTCGCCCAACCGCTGCAGCGGGTCTTCGACGACGTGCTGCGGCCAGACACCGACATCGAGGTGACCCCCGTGGCGGACGCGGACTTTCAGGTCCGCAACATCGCCTATCGCGCCAGAATGACCGACGCCCTCGAGGACCTGCTCTACGCACCGGTCGTGCGCGGCATCGCCGGTTGCGCGCAACTGATCCGGCGTGCACACACCGGCAGCGTGCACCTTTACCTCGCCTACGGTGCGCTCGGCGTACTCATCGTGCTGGTGGCCGCGCGATGAACGTCATGTCGTACCTGGCCGGCGCCGCCCAGATCGGTGGCGTCGCCGTCGGCGCTCCCCTGGTCATCGGCCTCATGCGCCAGGTGAGGGCCCGATCCGAAGGGCGTTCCGGCGGCGGGATACTGCAGCCGTGGCGCGACCTGCGCAAGCAGCTCCGCAAGCAGCAGATCACCCCGGACGGGACCACCCTTGTATTCGGGACGGCGCCGGCAATCGTCGCCGGGACCACCCTGCTGATCGCCGCGATCACCCCGCTGATCGCGACGGGCTCACCGCTGGACCCGAGCGCCGACCTGTTCGCGGTCGTGGGGTTGCTGTTCCTGGGCACGGTCGCGCTCACCCTGGCCGGCATCGACACCGGAACGTCCTTCGGCGGCATGGGCGCGAGCCGCGAGATCACCATCGCCGCCCTTGTCGAGCCCACACTTCTGCTCGCCATCTTTGCGTTGTCCGTCCCCGTCGGCTCGGCCAACCTCGGCGCCGTCGTCGCGCATACCATGCTCAACCCCGGGCAAGTCGTCTCGCCGGCCGGAGTCCTTGCCTTCGTCGCGCTGGTCATCGTCATTGTCGCCGAAACCGGCAGGCTCCCGGTGGACAACCCGGCCACCCACCTCGAGCTCACCATGGTGCACGAGGCGATGGTGCTCGAATACGCGGGACCGAAGCTCGCGGTCGTCGAATGGGCGAGCGGCATGCGACTTACGGTGCTGCTGGCACTACTGGCAAACCTGTTCGCGCCCTGGGGCATTGCGAGTGCTCAGCCGAGCTTCGTCGACGTCGTCGTGGCGGCGGTGGCGATCACGCTCAAAGTGGCCGTCCTGGCCGGGGCGCTGGCCTGCGCGGAGGTGTTCCTCGCCAAGTTGCGACTGTTCCGCGTGCCCGAGTTGCTTGCCGGTTCGTTCCTGTTGGCACTACTCGCCGTCGTGTCGGCCAACTTCTTCACAGGGTAGGAGCGATGACCGAGATCCACTACGCCAGCGTGCTCGGCCTCGCCGCGGGCGGCCTGCTGCTGGCTGCCGTGCTGATCGTGTGGCAACGAGATCTGCGCTCGATCGTGCGGCTGCTCGTCGCCCAGGGTGTCGCGCTCGCCGCGATCCCGGTACTTCGCGGCGTGTACGACCAGGATTGGGCACTGGTCACGGTAGGGGTTGCGGTATTCGCGCTGCGCGCGATCGTGCTGCCGTGGCTACTCGCACGCGCCGTCGGTGCCGAAACGGACGAGCAACGCGAGGCGACACCGCTGGTGAACACCAGCGCGTCACTGCTGATCGCGGCGGCGCTCACGGTCGTGGCGTTTGCGGTGACCCGCCCGGTCGTCGACCTCCAACCCGGCCCAGCGACGAACGCCGTGCCCGCGGCCTTCGCGGTCATCCTGATCGCGCTGTTCGTCATGGTGACCCGCCGTCACGCCATCTCACAGGCCGCCGGATTCCTGATGCTGGACAACGGGATTGCGGCGACGGCCTTCCTGCTGACTGCCGGGGTGCCGCTCATCGTGGAGCTCGGCGCATCCCTCGACGTGCTGTTCGCCCTGATCGTGATCGGCGTCCTCACCGGACGGCTGCGCCGGATGTACGGCGGCGCCGACCTGGACCGACTGCAGGAATTGCGGGACTGATGACTGGTCTGATCCTGGCCCCCATCGTGGCGCCCATCGTCGCGTGTGTCATCGCGATGCTCGGCGGTTGGCGTCTATGGACCGCAACGTCGGTCGTCCTGTCCGCGCTCGTGGTGCTCGTATCCGGTGTGGTGCTGGGGTTCCGCATCGGGGGTGGCCAACAGCTCGTGCTCGGCGGATTGCTCCGGGCCGATGCACTGTCGGTGACCATGCTCATCGTCATCGGCGTGGTCGGCACGCTGACCACGTGGGCCAGCATCGGTTACGTCGACGCCGAGCTCGCGCATGGCCATACCGATGAATCCGGAGCCCGGCTCTACGGTGCGTTGACGCCGGCGTTCCTGGCGGCGATGGTGCTCGCGGTGTCCGCTAACAACATCGGGGTGATCTGGGTCGCCATCGAAGCCACCACGGTGATCACCGCCTTCCTCGTCGGGCACCGGCGCACCCGCACCGCGCTGGAAGCAACCTGGAAGTACGTCGTGATCTGCTCGGTCGGCATCGCGGTCGCCTTCCTCGGGACAGTGCTGCTCTACTTCGCCGCGCGGCACGCGGGCGCCGACAGCGCCAACGCGCTGAACCTCGACGTCCTGACGGCGCACGCCGCCCACCTCGATCCCGCGGTCACCCGGCTGGCCGGCGCGCTACTGCTCATCGGATACGGCGCGAAAGTGGGTCTGGTCCCGTTCCACACCTGGCTCGCTGATGCGCACAGCCAGGCCCCGGCACCGGTGTCGGCGTTGATGAGCGGAGTGCTGCTGTCCGTGGCGTTCTCGGTCATCCTTCGGATCAGGCCGATCATCGATGCGGCAACAGGCCCCGGTTTCCTGCGCACGGGACTTCTGACCGTCGGATTGGCGACGGTGCTCGTCGCCGCGCTGTTGCTCACCGTCACTACAGATCTCAAGCGAATGCTGGCGTATTCGTCGATGGAGAACATGGGGCTGATCGCCGTCGCGGCGGCTGCAGGCACGCAGCTGGCGGTCGCCGCCCTGCTGTTGCATGTGCTGGCCCACGGCGTCGGAAAGACCGTGCTGTTCCTGGCGGGCGGGCAGTTGCAGGCCGCACACGACTCGACCGCAATCGACGAGCTCACCGGCGTGATGGGCCGATCGCGACTGGTCGGCGCTTCGTTCGCTATCGGCATCGTCGTACTGCTCGGGCTGCCACCGTTCGCGATGTTCGCCAGTGAACTCTCCATCGCCAGGTCGCTGACCGCCACAAACTTGTCATTAGCGCTGGCCGCCGTCCTGCTCCTGATCGTCGTGGCATTCGCCGCGCTGGCCCGCAACACCGCCCGGCTGCTGTTCGGGACGGCGGGCATCGACTCGCCACCGATCGCCGTACCGACGACCATCGCCACCGCACTCGTGCTCGGGATCGTCGTTTCGACCGCCCTCGGCGTGACCGCAGGCCCGCTTGCCGGCTTATTCCACGCCGCCGCCGAGGGGCTTGGGGCGTCCTGATGGACCGCGACCGGATGAGTCGCGCGGTCGCCGCCGACGAACTCGGCGGGGCCACGGCGGAGCTACTCGCTGCCGGCTACCGGCTCGCCCTCGTCGGCGCACACGACGACGGGGACGGCTTGCGTGTCGTGTACCTATTCTTGGCGGGACGGCCGGACCGCCAAGTCGAGCTCACACTCGCGGTGTCCGCGAACGATCCAACGGTCCCCTCGCTTGCGTCGTTGTCGTTTCCCGCCAGCCGATTCGAGCGCGAGATGATGGACCTTTTCGGGATTGCGCCCGTGGGCCATCCACAGCCGCGCCGACTGGTACGGCACGCGCACTGGCCGCAGGACTGGCACCCGATGCTCCGCGGCGCCGGGCCTGGGCCGGACTTCGAGGAAGCGGGCCGTTTTCCGTTTCTTACTGTCGACGGACGCGGCGTCTACGAGATCCCTGTCGGGCCCGTGCACGCCGGCCTGATCGAGCCGGGACACTTTCGCTTCTCCGTCGTGGGCGAATCGGTCCTGCGCCTCAAAGCACGACTGTGGTTCGTTCACCGGGGCATCGAAAAGCTCTTCGAGGGGAAGGCCGTCACCGAGGCGGTCGCGCTCGCCGAACGAATCAGCGGCGACACCTCTGCGGCCCACGCGCTGACCCATTGCCTCGCCATCGAGGACGCGGTCGGCATCGACCTACCCGAGCACGTGCACCGGCTGCGGGCCCTGCTCGTCGAACTGGAACGCCTGTACAACCACGCGACCGACCTCGGGGCGTTGGCCAACGACGTCGGCTTCGCCCTGGCCAACAGCCACGCCCAACACATTCGCGAGAGACTGCTACGCATCAACGCACGCGTCACCGGACACCGCCTGCTGCGAGGCGCGATCCGCCCTGGAGGTGTTGTGCTGCAAGATCTTCCCAGCCCAACCGAGCTGCGAGCGATAGCCGCCGACATCGCTGAGATCGCGGAACTGACGCTGGGAAACTCCGGGATCTACGATCGGTTCGCCGAGACGTCGCCGCTGAGCGACGACGACGCGCACAAGCTCGGCTGCCTCGGCTACGTCGCACGTGCCAGCGGACTGACGATCGACGCCCGCCTCGACCATCCGACGGTGACCCTGCCGGTACGAGAGGTGGTCGCCACGGCCGGTGACGTGCTGGCCCGATACCTCGTGCGCCGAGACGAATTCGCCGCCTCGGCGGCACTGATCTGCGACCTCGTCGATGCCCAGGGCGGTCCGCTCGACCATGCGGCACAGGTGTCGGCACGGGGCGGGCTCCGTAGTGGAATTGGCATTGTCGAAGGCTGGCGCGGCACCATCGTGCATCGCGTCGAGATCAACGCCGCCGGTGCGATCACCCGATCCAAGATCGTGGACCCGTCTTGGTTCAACTGGCCAGCCCTGCCGGTTGCCATGGCGGACACCATCGTTCCGGACTTCCCGCTGACGAACAAGAGCTTCAACCTCTCCTATGCCGGCAACGACCTATGACCGGGCATACGATGGCCCGGTGCGCTACCTGCTGCGGCCTTTCGATCTGTGGTGGCGCCATTTCCCGCAACTCGCGGCGATCTACCTGCTCGGCTGGCTTGGCCGCAAGGGCGCTATCGAACTGGCCGCTTACGTCGGCTGGGACAACGACGTATGGGCATCGCTGATCATGCCGTTCGCCGGTCTGGCCCGGCTGGGGTCGTATATCGCGATGTTCCTCGTGTTGCGCCCGGCCATCCCCGCGCTCGCGGCGTTGCCACGACGTTCGGCGCGCAGCGTCGACGTGTTCGCCAACATCATCGTGCCGTTCTTCGCCATTTATCTCGCGTGGAAACTGTTCGCAGAGGACTGGCTGGATTTCGAAACAGCAGCGCTTGATTATCGCGTCGACGAAGCGGTGACGAACGCGCTGGCGACGGGCCAGGCCAACGACTTTCATCCCGACCAACTCCCGGTCAGCACAATCACCTGGGTGATCATCGCCTCGGCACTCGTGTTGCGTTATGTGCTCGGCAGGCTCAAGGACAAACTGCCGGGCTGGATGATCGCGGTCCGCGTCTACGTCGACACGTTGTGGGTCTTCCTTGCGCTGAGCTTTGCGGCCAGCCAGGGTGTCAGCTTTCTGGTCAAGCCAGATCAATGGATTGCCCAGCGGCGAATCGTAGTGTGGTTCAACGAGACTCGGGCCGCACTGTTTTCACACTTCCAGCCGCTGGAATCGTTGTGGGACGCTGCGATGGCGGTGTTGCGCACCGTGTTCGGCGGAGCCACACTGCCGCTTCTCTGGCTCGCCGTAGCCGGGATCATCTATGGCGTGTCCATGCCGGGCTGGCGTGGCGCTGCTCGCCGAGTGGTCGGCGCCCATGCAGACAAGGTGTTCGATCGCGCGGCCGCCAGCAGAGAGAAGTTCAGCGAACGGCGGTGGGACGTGCCCCGAACGGTGGGCGAGAAGATACGCGAATGGGCGCTCGGCAAGCTGGGCAATTACAGCACCATCGCCGATTCGTCGCGGCTCATCTTGCACGGCGGTGTGCTTGCGATATCACTGTATGTGCTCGGCTATCTCGGGCTGGCGTGGCTGGACATGGCGGGCGCGTTCTATCACCCCGAGGTTGGCAACGGATACCTTTTCCGCTTCATCGCATGGCTTTTCGGGCCTCATCCGCTGGCGTTCTGGCACGGTTTCGCCGACACCATCTCGCTGGTTTCGCACCTGATCGTCGAACCGCTGCGGGTGTGCTTGATCGCGTCGACCGTGGCCTACTGCCTCGAACAGGTGCAAAGCGAAGAAGCTACAACAGCATCCGCACGATGATCGCGCCGTCGAAGTCCGTGACGTCGAGTGCGGTGGGCACTACATCCTGGGGCAGTAGGAACGTGAACTGAAGCAGGCCAGGCTTGTTGCACAACGTGGTAACGCCGTCGGTGTCAAGTGGGCCGAATCCACCGATGGCTTCGGCGTTCCAACGGCGGTGACCGTCCGTGATGACGCCGCTGCAACTCTTGTCGGCCGGCGGTGGTTTGGCACGGTCGAGGGTGATGACCCTCAGCACGGTGCCCGGCGGCAGCTCGGGCCCGAAGCTGGCAGGACTGCGGTTCAAGTGCTTAGTCGAATCGATCTTCCACGTATTTCCGCCCGCGGTACCGGTTTGACCAACGGGCACAACGGCTTCCGGTACTACGGTATGGCGATAGGCAGTCCACTGTTGGTACTGCATGGTCGTGACGATGACCGCTATTGCCGCCACCGCGACCACCGCTCCGATGATGTTTCGCACCCATTGCGAGGACAGCCGACCGGTCACGAGGCGCTCTCCGTCGGAGCCTCGAGCGTGATGGCGTCGGGCCGGTTGATGTCGCGGGCCGGAATGTCGATGACGAGGCGCGAGTCCAATTGCTCGTCGTAGCCGGTCCAGACGCGCAGCGTCAGGTGCGCGTTGGCTCCCGGTGCGACGAGGTCGGCGGCAACATCGAACACGCATGACCCGCGCAGCGTGATGCCCGGACTGACATCGTTCTGGATGGTCTTGAGAAAGAACCGGTCCGTGGGGCTGTACGTGTTCGGGCCGACGATCAGATCACTTCGCGGAAGCCCGTTGCTTCGAGGTGCTTCCACCGTGGCGTCCACGACCACCCAAATCCCCGCGGCGGCCGTGGAATCGACCTTGGGGGTTATCCGGACGCCGGTAACCGTGGCGGCGATGTTCCGGCCAGTCGTGCGCTGGCCGGCATCGCCGTGCACGTCGAACGGGCCGGTGATGTCCGGTGGTGTCGGCAGGTTGTGCCACACCACTGCAGCCGCCGTAACGGTCGCGACGACTGCGATGGCAGTCAGGACGCGGCGTGGGTTCGGCGCTCTGAGCTTCATGACGATTCCTTGACCGGCACCACGATTTGCCCATAGTTCTGGGTTTCGATCCACTCCTTGCCGCCGTACGTGACCATCAGCTGCTTGAATTCCTTCTTCCACACCCGGATCGTCGCCGACTGAACCGACCGAGCTGCCGATTCCGGAACCAGCCAGGTGAATGCCAACTGCTCGGTGAGTCCTGGCCCGAGGGTCTGGATCGGTGAACCGTCGCGAAACCGGAACGCGCCGAAGAACTCCGTGTCTTTCGGATCCCGCAGATCCAATTCATCGCGAAGCCCGCCGGGTACCGTGCCGTCGTTCCGCAGCGTGGCGACCACGCCCAGATACACCTTTCCCGGTTTGGCGGGCCCCATCGTGCCGCCGCCGCCTTTCAACTCGTTGGCGAACCTCGCTCGCTCGATGGTGAGGGTGAACGGGCCGTCGCTGAACTCCTCTCCCGGGTTGAACGGGGTGACTCGCTTGTCGACGGTGTCGAGGCCACCGAACGCCGCTGTCGCGATAAGCGCGAGGAGGAGGATCACGCGTCGCGTCTGCGCGAGCTTGAAACCGACGAACCACTGCCGCCATCGGCTGGTCCGCTCTTCGGGGACGGTCGGTGGGCCACCCATGTAGCTGGATGCTAGTGGCTAGCGGCCCAATCGAGCCCGGAGCACATCGGCGGTGTCGCGAACGACACCGAGCTGCTTGGCCACCTGGATGGGCGCGGTGCCGCCTCGCGCGTCGCGCGAACTCACCGAGCCGGCGATGGTCAGCACCTCGCGCACCTCTGGCGTCAGGTCGGGGTGAATGCGCGTCAGCTCCGCATCCTCGAGCTCCTCGAGGCCAACTCCCCTGGCCTCTGCGGCACGTACCGCTGCGCCCGCCGCTTCGTGTGCCACCCGGAACGGGACGCCCCTACGCACCAGCCACTCGGCGATATCGGTCGCCAATGTGTAGCCCAGCGGCGCCAGCTCGGCCATCCTGTCCACGTCGAAACGCAGGGTCCCGACCAGGCCGGCCATCGCGGGCAGCAACAGCTCCAGCTGCGCGACGGAGTCGAAAAGCGGCTCCTTATCCTCCTGCAGGTCGCGGTTGTAGGCAAGCGGCTGTGCCTTCAGAGTCGCCAACAGCCCCGTCAGGTTGCCGATCAGCCGGCCCGACTTGCCGCGGGCCAGCTCGGCGATGTCGGGATTCTTCTTCTGCGGCATGATCGAGCTGCCGGTCGACCACGAGTCATGCAGCGTCACATAGCCGAATTCGGTTGTGCTCCAGAGGATGATGTCTTCGGCAAGTCGAGACAGGTCGACACCGATCATCGTGAAGACGAACGCCGCCTCGGCGGCGAAGTCACGGGCTGCCGTGGCGTCAATGGAATTGTCTGCGGCGGCTTGGAACCCGAGCTCTTCGGCGATGGCGTCGGGGTCGAGGTTCAGCGACGAACCCGCCAGCGCCCCTGCCCCGTACGGCGACACGGCGGCGCGCTTGTCGAAGTCGATCAGTCGGTCCACGTCGCGCAGAAGCGGGTGCGCGTGGGCCAGCAGGTGGTGGGCAAGCAGGATCGGCTGTGCCGACTGCAGGTGTGTCTTGCCGGGCATGATCGCCGTCGGGTGTGCCGCGGCCTGCGTCGCCAGGGCGGACACCACATCGAGCGCTGCGTCCGCCACCCGTCGGACCGCGTCGCGCAGCCACAGCCGAAACAGCGTGGCCACCTGATCGTTTCGCGACCGCCCCGCCCGTAGCCGTCCACCCAGCTCGGCGCCGACCCGGTCGATCAGGCCACGTTCCAGTGCCCCGTGCACATCCTCGTCGGTGACCACCGGCACAAAGCTGCCGTCTGCCACGTCCTCGCCGAGGCTGTCCAGACCGGCGAGCAGGCCGTCACGCTGCTCCTCGGTCAGCAGCCCGGCGCGGAACAGCACCCTGGCGTGCGCCTTCGACGCGGTGACGTCGTACGGCGCGAGCACCCAGTCGAAGTGGGTGGACTTGCTCAGCGCCGCAAGCGCATCCGACGGACCGTCGGCGAAGCGGCCGCCCCACAGCGATCCCTCGTTGGTGCTCATGCCAGTCCCTTCATGCCGTCGAGATCGACGTTTTGGCGACTCCTACTCGCACTTTCTCGCCCAAACGTTGGTTTGGGCGAGAGTGATTCGTGCGCTCTCGGTCACTTGCCGAGATCCCGTCGGGCGGCGATCTTGGACGACAGGCCGTGCACATGCACGAAGCCCTTCGCCGCGGACTGGTCGAACGTGTCACCCTCGTCGTAGGTAGCGAGGTTGAAGTCGTACAGCGACTCGGCGCTGCGCCGCCCGTTCACGGCGATATGGCCGCCGTGCAATACCATCCGAATCTCGCCGGACACGTGTGCCTGGGTGTCGGCGACGAAGGCCTCCAGCGCCCTCTTCAACGGCGAGTACCACAGACCGTCGTACACCAGCTCACCCCACCGTTGGTCGGTCTGTCGCTTGAACCGGCCCACCTCACGCTCGAGCGTGACGTGTTCCAGCTCGGTGTGCGCGGTGATCAACACCATCGCGCCGGGCGCTTCGTAGATCTCGCGGCTCTTGATGCCGACCAGCCGGTCCTCCACCACGTCCAACCGGCCGACACCCTGCTCGCCGCCTCGGCGGTTGAGCTCCTCGATCGCCTGCAGGACGGTCACGGGCCTGCCATCGATCGAAACGGGTACGCCCCGTTCGAATCCGACGATCACCTCGTCCGGCGAACTCCAGTTGACGGTCGGGTCCTCCGTGTAGTCGTATACGTCCTTGGTCGGCGCGTTCCACAGATGCTCGAGGAACCCGGTCTCCACGGCGCGGCCCCACACGTTCTGGTCGATGGAGAACGGCGAGCGCTTCGTGACGTTGATCGGAATGGCGTTCTCCTCCGCGAATGCGATGGCCTTCTCTCGCGTCCATGCGTAGTCGCGGACGGGCGCCAGGACCTCCAGATCCGGTGCGAGCGAGCCGAACCCGACTTCGAACCGCACCTGGTCGTTGCCCTTGCCGGTGCAGCCGTGCGCGACGATGCCGCCCTCGAACTCACGTGCGGCGGTCACCAGATGCTTGACGATAAGCGGCCGGCTGAGGGCCGACACCAATGGGTAACGGTCCATATAGAGCGCGTTGGACTGGATGGCGGGCAGGCAGTATTCGTTGGCGAACTCATCGCGCGCGTCGATGACGACGGCCTCGACGGCGCCGCAGTCCAGCGCACGCTGCCGCACGACCTCCATGTCCTCGCCGCCCTGGCCGAGGTCGATCGCGACCGCCACGACCTCGCGGCCGGTCTCCTTGCCGATCCAGCTGATCGCCACCGAGGTGTCGAGACCGCCGGAGTAGGCCAAGATGACGCGCTCGGACATGTAATCAATCTCCTTGTCGTGATGGCCTATTAGAGGTTCTCAATCGTGGTGGCCAGTTCGGCGCCGGTCATCGGCTCGCGTGCCACCACGAAGATGGTGTCGTCGCCGGCAATGGTGCCGACGACGTACGGCAGGGATGCGCGGTCGATTGCGCTCGCCAGGTACTGGGCGGCGCCCGGCGGGGTACGCAACACCGCGAGGTTGCCGCTGGCGTCGGTGGACACCAACAGGTCGCCCAGAAGCCGTGACATCCGTTCGGTGCCACCGGAGACCCCGCGCACCGGACTGCCGTCCTCGGGGACGACGTACACGCCAACGCCGCCATCGGCGCCACGCAGCTTGACCGCGCCCAGTTCCTCGAGGTCGCGCGACAGGGTGGCCTGCGTGACCTCGATGCCTTCGTCGGCGAGCATCGCCGCGAGTTCGCTTTGGCTGCGCACCGATTTCGACGACAGGATCGTCACGATGCGTGCCTGCCGGCCCGCCCGCGTCGCGCTGATCTCCGGAGCCGCACGGCCGGCGACATCAGCCTCGGCAGCCTTGCCTGCCGTCATGATCGCTCCAGCAGCCAGACCAGCAGCGCCTTCTGCGCGTGCAGCCGGTTCTCGGCCTCGTCCCACACCGCGCTCTGGGGCCCGTCGATCACGTCGTCGGTGATCTCGTGGCCGCGGTGCGCCGGAAGGCAATGCAACACAATGGCATTCGGTTGTCCACGAGCCAGCAGCGCGGCGTTGACCTGGAACGGCCGGAAGGGTCCCACCCGCTCTAGCCCATCGTTCTCTTGCCCCATCGACGTCCACGTGTCGGTGACGAGGACGTCGGCACCGTCGGCGGCCGCTTGTGGGTCCGCCGTCACGGTCACCACGGCGCCTGTGTCGGCAGCACGTTGCTCGGCTGCCGCGACGAACTGCGGGTCAGGCTCGAAGCCGGCGGGGGCGGCGACGGTGACGTGCATGCCCGCAGTGACGCCGCCGAGCATCAGCGAGTGGGCCATGTTGTTGGCGCCGTCGCCGAAGTACGACAACCTCAGGCCGTTCAGCGTGCCCATGCGTTCGTCGAGTGTCTGCAGGTCGGCGAGCACCTGGCAGGGGTGGAACTCATCGGATAGCGCGTTGACGATCGGCACTGTCGCTCCTGCCGCCATCGACGTGAGCCGATCCTGACCGAAGGTGCGCCAAACGATCGCTTCGACGTAGCGGGACAACACCTTTCCGGTGTCCTCCAGCGTCTCGTCGCGTCCGAGCTGGGTGCTGCGACCGTCGACCACGACGGCGTGACCGCCCAGCTGCGCGATACCGACCTCGAACGAGAAACGGGTGCGGGTGGAGTTCTTGTCGAAGATCACCGCGACACCACGCGGCCCCTCCAGCGGCCGACGGGCAAACGGGTCGTTCTTCAGCTCGGCAGCGAGTGCCAGTACCTCGGCCTGTTCGTCGGGCGTCAGATCATCGTCGCGCAGGAAGTGGCGGACCATCATGACACCGCCTTGTCCAGCACCGCGGGCAGCGCGGTGAGGAACTCTGCGATCTGTGCCTCGGTGATGACCAGCGGCGGGGCCAGCCGGATCACCTCGGGCGCAGCGGCATTCACCAGGAACCCGGCGTCGCGCGCGGCTGCCTCGACTGCCTTCCCCTCCGGTGCGCTCAGCACGATCCCGAGCAGCAGCCCGCGGCCGCGTACGTGGTCGACGAGCGGATGGCGCAGCGACTCGACGCCCTGGTGCAATGTCTTGCCGAGCACGTCGGCGCGAGATACCAGATCCTCGTCGGCCAGCACGCGCAACACTGCCAACGCCGCCGCAGCGCAGACTGGGTTACCGCCGAACGTGCTGCCGTGCAGGCCGGGCGTCAGGAGATCGCCGACGGACCCGACGGCGATGCACGCGCCGATCGGTAGCCCACCGCCGAGCCCCTTGGCGAGGGTCACGATATCGGGAGTGATTCCGTCATGCTGGTGGGCGAAAAACGTTCCGGTGCGGCCCATCCCGGTCTGCACCTCGTCCATCACCAGCAGGGCACCGCGTGTCGTCGACAGCTCGCGGGCGGCCACCAGGTATCCGGCTGGAGGCACGACGACCCCGCCCTCGCCCATGATCGGCTCGAGGAACACCGCGGCGGTGGTGTCATCGATGGCCTCGGCCAGAGCAGCGACATCGCCGTACGGCACGTGTACAACGTCGCCGGGCAGCGGCGCGAACGGTTCCTGCTTGGACGGCTGCCCGGTCAACGCCAGCGACCCCATCGTCCGGCCGTGGAAAGCACCTTGCGCCGCAACAAGTTTGGTGCGACCGGTGAGTCTGGTGATCTTGAAGGCTACCTCGTTGGCCTCGGTGCCGGAGTTGCAGAAGAACACCCGCGCCGCGTCGGCTCCAAGCAAGCCGACCAATGCTTCGGCCAGCGCGATGCCCGGCTCGGTCGCATAGAAGTTCGAGGTGTGGCCGAGCGTGTTCAGTTGGGCGGTAACGGCATCGATGACGGCTGGGTGGCGATGGCCGAGGACGTTGACCGCGATGCCGCCGAGCAGGTCGAGGTAGGACTTGCCGTCGACGTCGGTTACCACGGCGCCGTCCCCGCTGGCCAGCGCCAGGGCCGGGGTGCCGTAGTTGTTCATCATCACGGCTTCCCACCGCTGCTGGAGCGTCATGCCTTCACCACCTTTGTGCCGGTGCCCTCGTCGGTGAACAACTCGACCAGCACGCAGTGCTCCACGCGGCCGTCGATAACGTGTGCGCTGGGCACCCCGCCCGCCACTGCGCGCAGGCAGGCCTCGATCTTCGGCACCATGCCTGTCTCCAGCGTCGGCAGCAGTTGGGTCAATGCGCCGCTGTCGATCTCGCTGACCAACGAATCGCGGTCGGGCCAGCTGGTGTACAGGCCCTCGACATCGGTGAGCACGAGCAGTTTTTCGGCGCACAGCGCCTCGGCCAGTGCCGCGGCTGCCGTGTCCGCGTTGATGTTGTGCACGACACCGTCGACGTCGGGCGCAATCGTGGACACCACCGGGATGCGTCCCGCACCGATCAGGTCGCGTACCGCGTCGGTGTTCACGTGCTCCACGTCGCCGACCAGACCGATGTCGGTGGCCACCCCGTCGACGGTGACGCTGCGCCGCACCGCGGTGAACAGGTGCGCGTCCTCGCCGGTGATGCCGACCGCGTAGGGACCGTGCATGTTGATCAGGTTCACCAGTTCACGCCCCACCTGACCGAACAGCACCATCCGCGCCACGTCGAGCACCTCGGGCGTGGTCACGCGAAAGCCACCCTTGAAATCGCCTGCGATACCGAGCCGTTTCAGCATCGCGCTGATCTGCGGGCCGCCGCCGTGCACGACGACCGGATGGATGCCACAGTTGCGCAGGAAGACCATGTCAGCGGCGAAAGCCCGCCGCAGCGCGTCATCGGTCATCGCGTTTCCGCCGTACTTGACCACGACGATCTTGTTGTGCAGTTGTTTGAGCCATGGCAGCGCCTCGGCGAGCACGTTGGCCTTGGTCTGCGTTGAAGCCGTCATGAACTATAAGCCGAGTTCTCTTCGACGTAGCCGTGTGACAGATCGGTGGTGCGCACGGCGGCGCGATCGTCGCCGACGCCGAGGTCGATGGTGACGTCGATGTCGACGGCCGACAGGTCGACCTGGCGCGCGCCAGGCGCCCCGACGCCGTCGATGCAGACCGGAGAACCGTTGAACGACACGCTGATCCGGTCGGGATCGAGGCGGACCGGCGCCATTCCCACAGCGGCCAGCACGCGACCCCAGTTCGCGTCGGAGCCGAACAGCGCGGTCTTGACCAGGCTGTCGCGGGCGACGACGCGAGCGGCGGTCAGGGCATCGGCCTCGCTCGCGGCACCGGTGACGATGACGACGACCCGCTTGGTGACACCTTCAGCGTCGGCCTGCAGCTGCGCGCACAGGTCGTCGCACACCCGAAGCACCGCCTCGTCGAGATCGTCCTGGCTCGGTGCGATTTCGCTTGCCCCAGAGGCCAGCAGCAGGATGGTGTCGTTGGTCGAGCAGCTGCCGTCCACGTCGAGCCGGTCGAAGGTCAGTGCGCTGGCCCTGCGCAATGCGTGGTCGAGGGCCGCGGCGTCGGCAACCGCGTCGGTGGTGATGACGCTCAACATCGTCGCCAGTGACGGCGCCAGCATGCCTGCACCCTTGGCCATCCCGCCGACGGTCCATTTGTCGGGATGATGCAGCGAAACCTGTTTGGGCACTTTGTCGGTGGTCATGATGGCCCTGGCGGCCTCCTCGCCACCGGTCAGCCCGCCCGCCATCTCGTGCACGATCTCGGCGACCCCGGACAGCACCTTGTCCATCGGCAGCCGGTCACCGATCAGACCGGTGGAACACACCGCGACCTCGACGGCGCCGGTGTCGGTGCCCCAGTCCGACAGGGCCGCGGCAACGGCCTCGGCGGTGGCATGGGTGTCCTGGAATCCGCCCGACCCCGTGCAGGCGTTGGCGCCTCCGGAGTTCAGGATCACGGCCCGCAGTCGTCCGGTGGTCAGCACCTGCTGTGTCCACAGCACCGGCGCGGCCTTGACCTGGTTGCGGGTGAACACGGCCGCGGCGCCGTAGTCGGGACCTTCGTTGAAGACCAGCGCGAGGTCCAGCGCGCCGGATGACTTGATGCCCGCCGCGATTCCGGTGGCCCGGAAACCCGCGGGTGCGGTGACACCCTGGGTGCGGACCAGTCGCGTGCCTACTTCAGTTTCGGTCATGGCGCTACCCCCACGGACGACAGTCCTTCGGTCTCCGGCCAGCCGAGCGCAAGGTTCATCGACTGCACGGCCGCGCCGCCGGTGCCCTTGACCAGGTTGTCGATCGCGGCGATCGCGATGAAGACGCCTGCGTCGTCGTCGACGGTGACGGCGATCTGCGCGACGTTGCTGCCGATCACGGCGCCTGTCTTGGGGAGCTGGCCGTCAGGCAGCAGATACACGAAAGGCTCAGCGTCATAAGCCTTCTCGTATGCCGCGCGTAGCTCCGACAGCGGCGCTTTCGTGGGTGCGGTGCACGTCGCAAGGATGCCGCGAGACATCGGTATCAGCACCGGGGTGAACGAGACCTTCACGTCCTTGTCGGTGACGGCGCGCAGTCCCTGGGCGATCTCAGGGGTGTGCCGATGCTTGCCGCCGATGTTGTAGGCGCGTGCCGACCCGATGACTTCGGAGCCAAGCAGGTCCGTCTTCGCGGCGCGGCCGGCCCCGGACGTGCCGCTGACGGCGACGACGGTGACCGCCGGCTCGACGAGGTCCTCGGCGAGCGCGGGCAGCAGCGCCAACAGGGCCGCCGTCGGATAGCAGCCCGGAACGGCGATCCGCGTCGCGCCTCGCAGCCTGTCCCGCGCTCCGGGCAACTCGGGCAGCCCATAGGGCCAACTTCCCGCATGCGCCGATCCGTAGAACTTTTCCCACGCCGCGGCGTCGGTGAGCCGGAAGTCGGCGCCGCAGTCGACTATGACGGTATCGGCGCTCAGTTGTTCGGCCAGCGTCGCGGAGTGACCGTGCGGCAGTGCGAGAAACACCACGTCGTGTCCGGCGAGGAGGTCGGGGTCGGTGGCTTCCAGGACCCGTCCGCTCAGCGGCATCAGGTGCGGGTGGTGTTCGGCCAGCGTGGTGCCCGCGCTCGCCGCCGCCGTCAGCGCCCCGATCGTCAACCGACCGTCGGCATATCCGGGATGGCCGAGCAGCAGCCGCAGGATCTCGCCTCCGGCATATCCGCTGGCACCGGCCACGGCCACAGAAGTCATGCCCCCGATTCTGCATGGCTATGCAAACAGTTGCAAACTCATTCTAATAACGCGGATCCACCTCTTTGCCAGCAAACTTGCCGGATACTCCCAACCGTGGATCCGGAAGCGACGACATCGGTCGACCTGAGTGGCTCGTTTGCGGCCGACCTACACGAGGTGCTGCGCGAGGCAGCGGGTCAGGGCCCACTGGCCGCGGACCAATTGACCGGTGCCACCGTGGTGCTCCGGCAAGCCGACCTCGAAGAACTCGCCCACGACCAGCGACTCGCCGGAATCGGGCTGGCGTTGTTCGACATGATGGGCATTGCCGACGGACCCCTTCGCGACTGGTACGGCGGATTGATGTTCACGACGGAAGGCGACTATCACCGTCGGATACGATCGCTTGTCTCACGTGCGTTCACGCCTCGATCCGTCGGGGCACTGCGCGCGACGGCCGCGGACATGGCGGCCACCGCCGTCACTTCGGTGCGGCAGGGCGGAGATCTGGTGACAGCGTTTTCCGCATTGGCAACGCGGCTGATCTGCCGCTTGCTCGGCGTACCGGACGCCGATGTCGAGGTATTCAGGCAGTGGGCCGAGGCGTTGAGCCCAGTGTTCTTCGTCATGACACCCGAACAGATCGCGGACGCAACGCGAGCCATCACCGAGCTGCAAACCTATGTCGACGGATTGACGACACGCCGCGCAGCGGATCCGGGAAGCGATCTCGTCACCGCACTGCTTGCCGCCGAAGCGGACGGTCAGCGCCTCACCCACACCGAAACTGTCGACATGATCGCGAATCTTCTCGTCGCCGGCCATGATACGGCCGGCAGTCAGATTCCCTGCAGCATCTTGGTGGCCCTTCAGCATCAGGACCAGCTCGCCGGCGTGCACGCTGACGAGGTTCGGCTGGCGAGCGCGTGCGCCGAGACCATGCGCCTGGAGCCGAGCATCCCGGCCATCCCCCGCACCGCACTGGCACCGATCGCCCTGCACGGCACGACGATCCCAGCCGGCTCGATGGTCTTTCTCTGCATCGCCGCCGCCTGCCGCGATGAAGCGGCCTGGCGCGAACCAAATCAATTCGACCCCGACCGCTTCACCCGAAGCGATACCGCCAAGTTGCTGAACTTCGGCGCGGGCACACACTATTGCCTGGGTACAGCGATCGCCAAGATCGCGGTGGAGGAATCGTTACGCGCTGTTCTCGCGGCCGATCCCCGGCTGCGCCTGACCGAGGATCCGGCGGAGATACCCTGGCGCCAGGTGCTGGGCCGCAGCCCGGCCCGACTGTTGGTGAGTCCGACCTAGGCTTGGAGACCTATACGTGCCTGCCCCGCGGGTCGCAATCGTCGGTGGCGGCATCATCGGCGTGGCCGTTGCACGCGAGATCCGCGCGCGTCGCCCCGATGCCGACGTGACGCTGTTCGAAAAGGAAGGCCGGCTCGCGTCGCACCAGACCGGACGCAATAGCGGTGTCGTGCACGCGGGCCTGTATTACGAGCCCGGTTCGCAGAAGGCCGTGCTCTGCCGCCGCGGCGTCGGCCTCCTCGAGGAGTTCTGCGAGCAACGCGGCATCCGCAGGATCGCATGCGGCAAGGTTCTGGTGGCGCTCGACGACGTCGAGCGCGCGCGGCTGGACAACATCAAGGAGCGCGCGATCGCCAACGGCGTTCCCGGCGTTTCGATCATCGGACCCGACGAACTGCGCGAACTGGAACCCCACGTCCGCGGCGTTGCCGCGTTGCACTCGCCGTCGACCTCGATTGTCGACTTCGCCGAGGTCACGCAGGCGCTTGCGGGCGACGCGGCGGAGCGCGGCGCGAAGATTCTTCTCGGCCATGAGGTCGTCGGAATCGAGACCACCAACACCGAAGTGGTGGTAATCGCCCGCAGCCCAGCCGGTTCCACACCGTTCGCCTTCGACGAAATCGTGGTCTGCGGTGGGCTGCAGAGCGATCGGCTGGCCGAACTGGCAGGCGATGGCCCAGACCCGGTCATCATGCCGTTCCGGGGCGAGTACTACGCACTCAAGCCGCAGCGACGCAATCTCGTCAACGGGCTCGTCTATCCGGTGCCCGACCCTCGCTACCCGTTCCTGGGGGTGCATCTCACTCCGCGCGTGGACGGTGAGGTTCTCATCGGTCCGAACGCCGTGCTCGCCCTTGCCCGTGAGGGCTACACCTGGGGCAGGATCTCTGTCACCGATCTCGCGGAAGTGGCTCGCACGCCGGCATTTTGGCGCTTCGCCCGCCGCCACTGGCGGACCGGCATTCGCGAGATGGCGGGCTCGATCAGCAAGCGACGGTTCGTCGCCGCCGCCCGCGCGTACGTCCCCGAACTGAACGACGACGACGTGGTGCCGGGCGTGGCGGGCATCCGCGCCCAGGCGCTTGACCCCGACGGGGGACTAGTCGACGACTTCCGGATCAGCATCCGCGACCGCGTGGTAATCGTGCGTAACGCCCCTTCGCCGGCGGCGACGTCCTCACTCGCGATCGCCGAGCACATCGTGACGACCATAGAGCCGCGATTTGGGCGTGGTTAGTTGCGCTCAGCGCGACTAACCACGCCGAACTCACATATCAGTGTCCGCCTTCGTCGCTCGCCACACCGGCCGGTTCACCGGATTGGACTGCAGCGACATTGAATTCGGCAATCTGCAATGGCGCAGGGATGGGCGTAGCCTGTCGCGCGAGGGCGGCTTTGATGGCGGCGTAGAACAGCGATGAGACGCATTGCTCTTTGACGGCCTCGACCGTGGCGAGGAACATGTCGTAGCCCCCACGCTGGTATTCGACCAGCGGGTCGCATTGGGCCAGAGCGCGTAGGCCGATGCCCTCCTTGAGGTAGTCCATCTCGTAGAGGTGTTCCCGCCAACTGCGGTCGATCACCTCGAAGATGACGTCGCGTTCCAGCTGACGCATGGCGCCCACACCCGCAAGTTCTTCGAACTCGGCCTCCCTCCGGCTGAAGGCACGCTCGGCGTCTTTGATCAGCGCGTCGAGCAACGTGTGGCGGGCGAGCTTGTCGGCTTTTGACGCGGAGAGCCTAAGCGAGTGGTGTTCGATGCCAATGGGATACAGCGTCTCAAGGGCCGTCCACAGCCGCTCGAGGTCCCAAGACTTCCGGTGGCCCCCGGCGGTGGCGCCGTCGACGTAGGCGGTGACGACATCGATCAGCATGTTGTGCACCTGCTGCTGCAGATCCTCGCCTTCGAGGATGCGCCGGCGCATGGCGTAGATGACTTTGCGCTGCTCGTTCATCACCTCGTCGTATTTGAGAACATTCTTGCGAGTCTCGAAGTTCCGCTGCTCGACGTGCGTCTGGGCGCTCTTGATCGCTCGGGTGACCACGTTCGCCTCGATGGGAACGTCCTCGGGCATCTTCAGCCTGGTCAATAGCTTGTCCAGATTCACGTCACTGAACCGTCGCATCAACTCGTCACCCAGCGACAGGTAGAACCGCGTCACGCCCGGGATCACCCTGGCGACCGCATCGGCCGCGCAACTGGTTGTCGATGCGACGCGACTCGTGGCGCTCGGTGCCCAGCACATAGAGCCCGCAAAGGGCGGTGACTCTTCGGCCTTCTTCTGCGGCCTCGGCCTTGACCTTCGGCCGCTCCTCTCGCCACGCCTGCTCGTACTCGTCTGCAGTTGTTACCGGGTCCAAACCCCTCGCGCGCAAACGCTTATCGGTGAGGAAGTCGACGTGGCCACCGAGGACGATGTCGGTGCCGCGGCCGGCCATGTCGGTGGCCACCGTGACCGCGCCGCGCCGGCCGGCCTGGGCGACGATTCCGGCCTCTTGCTCGAGGTGCTTGGCGTTGAGAACGGTGTGGGGGATGTCGTCGGTCGGTGAGTTGCCGCGACAGGTACTCGGACTTCTCGACGCTGGTGGTGCCGACCAGTATCGGCTGCGCCCTGTGCGTGACGCTTGGCGATGTCGTCAACCACGGCATCAAACTTGGCTCGTTCGCTCTTGTAAACCACGATCCGGCTTGTCCGCCCGGACCATTGGCCGGTTGGGTGGGAATCGTGATCACGCTGAGGTGGTAGATATCGTGGAATTCCGACGCCTCGGTTTGCGCGGTGCCGGTCATGCCGGCGAGCTTGGTCGTAGAGCCTGAAGTAGTTCTGCAACGTAATCGTGGCGTAGCGTCTGGTTTTCGGGCTTGATCTCGACACCCTCTTTTGCCTCGATGGCCTGGTGTAAGCCCTCGTTGTAGCGGCGCCCGAACAGCACGCGGCCGGTGAACTCATCGACAATCAGGACCTCGCCGTCATCGGCGACGATGTAGTCCTTGTCGCAGCTGAACAGTTCCTTTGCCCGGACCGCGTTGTTGAGATAGCCGACGAGCGACGAATTCGCTACCTCGTACAGGTTGTCGATGCCCAACTGGTCTTCGACGAGCTTCACACCGTCCTCGTGGACACCGATCGTGCGCTTGCGCAGGTCGATCTCGTAGTGGGTGTCTTTCTCCATCAGCCCGGCGAGCCGCGCGAATTCGGTGTACCACCGCGACGCGTCATCGGCCGGGCCGGAGATGATCAGCGGCGTGCGGGCCTCGTCGATGAGAATCGAATCCACCTCGTCGACGATCGCGAAATTGTGCCCGCGCTGCACCAGCTCCTCGAGCCGGTGGGCCATGTTGTCGCGCAGGTAGTCGAACCCGAATTCGTTGTTGGTGCCGTATGTGATGTCGGCGGCATATGCAACGCGGCGTTGGTCGGGCTTCAACTCCGAGAGGATCACGCCGACGTTCAAGCCCAGGAAGCGGTGCACGCGGCCCATCCACTCGCTGTCGCGCTTGGCGAGGTAGTCGTTGACGGTCACGACGTGGACACCCTTGCCGCCCAGCGCATTCAGGTAAGCCGGCATCACACAGGCAAGCGTCTTGCCCTCACCGGTCATCATCTCGGCGATGTTACCGAAATGCAGTGCGGCGCCGCCCATTACCTGCACATCGAACGGCCGCTGCTCCAGGACCCTCCAAGCGGCCTCACGGGCTACCGCGAACGTCTCGGGCAGCAGGTCGTCGAGGCTTTCGCCGTTGGCATGTCGTCTCTTGAACTCGTCGGTTTTCGCGCGCAGTTCAGCGTCGGTGAGCTTCTGGACGCCATCGGACAGGCTGCCGACATAGTCCGCAATTCCCTTGAGGCGCTTGACCATGCGACCTTCGCCAACGCGCAGCAACTTCGACAGCACAGCAATATGTCCTTCGGTTCCGCGGAGCTGCATACCCTCGATCACGTCGACAGACTGCCAGCGGCGCGTTCGCTCGTGAACGGCCGATGGAGGTCGACAGCGACGACCATGGCAACAACAACCCGGGACCTAAAGTCCCTATAACCCCCCGGCGTATAGGTGTGCACTCGGCAAAGGTGGTCTATACGCCAGCAAATTCAGACGATTGAGGAGGGTCATGACAAGCAGCACCGAGGCACACGTCGAGACCTTTCCTAGCAAGTTGATCTGGAAGCTGGTGCATACCGAGCCCGGAGCGCTGATTTATGCGTTGCCCGGGGTCAGGTCGCCAGCGGGATCGCTAGTGGGTCGACTGCCCGGCGGCAGTGGCCGGCTGGGTACCAGCCGGGACGCCCGCCACGCATGCCGAGCCGAGCGAGCACCCGGCGCTGCAGTACGCCGAATACATCGGCCGCGTCGGGCTGTTGGCGGCGGCCCTGGGCGTGGGGGCTGCAGTGGCCAGCGTGCCGGGCATCGCCTGGGCAGAGCCCACCGACTCAAGCTCCACGACGTCCTCGTCGACGCCGGCTACGTCGGAGTCGGCGACGTCCGAGAAAGGCTCGACGTCGACTGAGACCGCGGAATCCCCAACCTCTACCACCAGCTCGCAAACTTCTTCCACTACGCGGCCCGCAAACCTCGGCCACCTCAGGGACGTCGGCCACCGCGTCGGAGACGTCGACCAAGCTGTCGCCGCCTGGCAGCTTCAGCCCACCCGCGGTGGTGCGTAGCTCCGGCGGTGCGCGGACCTCCACGACCCGTCTGGCCGGCGAGGCAGCATCCGTCGAACCCACCGCCGCCGCGCAGCCATCGCCCAGCCACGCCCTGGCTATTCCCGCACCCAAAACGGCGGCGCCTCACGGCTCGGAGACGTCGGCCGTGCCCGCGCAGCTGCCCCGCCGTAGTGCCACACCGGCCCCACGCAGCGGGACCTCTGCCGCCACCGCGCGTCCCATCGCCCAGCAACGGCCCGACGGACCGTCGCGCCGGCCGCCACCACCGTCTCTGCGCCGACGCCCGCCTCGGCGATCACCACCGCCCAGAGCCCGCCGGTCAGCACCCAGGGCACCGCGGCTTGCCGCGCCTACACCTGCGCGCGCCAATGTGGCCACGGACTTACTCGGCAAACTGGGACTCGTCCCGCTGGGCACACCACCGGCTCGCCTGTCCCGGTGGAGTCCCCGACCACGTGGGCGGTGTTGGACTTTGCGCGCCGCCAAGAACACCGGATCGCCGACGACGGGCACCATCGACGCTGCCAGCAGGGCCTCCAATAGCCTCGTGGAGGGGGCCGCCGAGACGTCGGCGGCGCCCTAACCTACCGCGTGGCTGGCGGCCCCGCACACGGCACCGTCACGATCAATCCCGACGGCACCTTCACCTACACCCCCAGCGCCGCCGGCGACGGCGACGAGAACGGGTTGCAGGACAGCTTCAGCGTGGCGGTCAGCGACGCCCACGGCAACACCACCACTGTGCCGGTCACTGTCGCCCCCGACCCGGCGGCCACCGGACCCGCGACGAGCCTGCGTGTCAGCGACCCGGGCGGCGCCGGCGCGATCCATATCTCTCTCGCCCCGACCGACTCTGGCGCCGACCAGCTCGGTCATCTGGTGGTGCACAACCCGTCCTACACCACTGCCCCGTTGACCCAGGCTCCGCCACCACTGCGGTCACGCAGCCGGGCGACACCGCCGTCGACACCATCGACGTTGGGAACCACCCGACCGACGTGGCGGTCAGCCCCGACGGCACCCGCGCCTACGTCACCGACACGAACAGCAGGTCGGTGTCGATGATCGACACCACCACCAACACCATCGTCGCCACCATCGGCGTCGGCAGACAACCCACCCAGATTGCGTTCAGCCCCAACGGAACCCACGCCTACGTCACCAACACTCACCAGCAACACCGTGTCGGTGATCGACACCGACCCCGCCAGCCACACCTACAACACCGTCATCGCCACTATCCGCGTCGGCTAACCAACCCAGCCAGGTCGCGGTCAGCCCCGACGGCACCCGCGCCTACATCACCAACACCCCAGCAACACCGTGTCGGTGATCGACACCACGACCAACACCATCGTCGCCACCGTCCGCGTCGGCTGGAAACCCACACAGGTCGCGGTCAGCCCCGACGGCGCCCGCGCCTACATCACCAACACCACCAGCAACTCGGTGTCGGTGATCGACACCACCACCAACACCGTCGTCGCCACCGTCCGCGTCGGCGGCACACCCACCCAGATCGCGGTCAGCCCCACGGGGCCCTCGCCTACGTCACCAACACCACCAGCAAGTCGGTGTCGGTGATCAACACCGCCACCAACACCGTCATCGCCACCGTCCGCGTCGGCGGCACACCCACCCAGGTCGCGGTCAGCCCCGACGGCACCCTCGCCTACGTCACCAACAGCGGCAGCAAGTCGGTGTCGGTGATCAACACCGCCACCAACACCGTCATCGCCACCGTCGGCGTCGGGAGAACGCCCACCCAAGTGATGGTGAGCCCCGACGGCTCCCGTGTCTATGTCGCCAACACCGGCAGCAAGTCGGTGTCGGTGATCGACACCGCCACCAACACCGTCGTCGAAACCATCGGCGTCGGCGGCGGTCCGGTTGCGCTGGCGGTCACCTCCGGCGGCTCGCTACCCATCGTCACCCCGCCATCCCCGCCGACTCCAGGCGACCCGACCACCGGCGCGGAGACTGGATCGCTGGGAGTGGTTGACCCCGACGGCGAACGGCTCACCATCACCTTCGCCGAGGGGGGCGCCCCCAGATACGGCACCGTGGTTTTCGACAACGCCGCCGGCACATACACCTACATTCCCAACCAGGCCGCGCGCATCCGCGCCGGACTCGGCGAAGTCATCGAAGACAGCTTCACCGTCAACGTCACCCAGCCCGCCTCCCAGACCGGAGGCGCCCAGATCTACGTCGTGAATTCCGCCAGCAACACCGTTTCGGTCATCGGCGCCGAGCCCGCCCCCGTGAGTCAAACACTAAAAGCCGCCGCGGCGCCCGCCGCGCTCGACGAGGAGGGGTTCTCCGAGCAGGTCACCGTGGACGACATCGAAATCTCCCCCGCAGAGTTCGCCGTCACAGACGAGTTCGTGGTGAGTCAACTCACCATCCGGGGTAGCGACCGAGCGCGCAGTAGCCACCGATCACCGCGCTTACGTCGCCAATGGCCTGGACAAGGCACCGTGTCGGTGATCAACACCACCACCAACGAGAAGGTCGTCCCCGACGTCCAGCTCCGGGCAACCCGGGCCCGGTCGGGATCGCGGTCAGTCCCGACGGCACCCGCGTCTACATCACCAACTTCACCGATCGCACCGTGGAGGTGATCGAGGCCGACACCGCCGCCAACATTTACGACCGCTCAGCAGCACCATCCCGGTCGGCGCCGACCCGACCGGAATCGCGGTCAGTCCCGACGGCACCCACGTCTACGTCGCCGATCGCGGCAACAACACCGTGTCGGTGATCAACACCACCACAGTCAGCATCGAGACCATCAACGTCGGCACCTCCCCGCAGGCGCGATTCGCGGTCGGCCCCGATGGCACCGTTTACGTCGCCAACCAAGGCAGCACGACATTCGTGTCGATGATCAAGTTCACCGAAACCGGTACCGAGATCACCGACATCCGGAGTCGGCCTCGTTCCGACCGGGGTGACGGTCAACCAGGACAACGGCATCGTCTACGTCACCATTTTCCGCAACGTGGTGGTGATCGACCCCAGTACGTCCACGCCCAGATCGTCGCCAACATCGATGTCGGCGAACATGCACAGGAGGTGAAGCTCAGCTCCGACGGCAGCCTCGCCTACGAAGCCAACTATTACAGCGACGACGTGTGCGTGATCGACACCGCGACCAACACCGTGATCACCCACGTCGCGGTGGGCGCCGACCCAGGGTTTATGGCTGTCACCCCTGAGGGCGCCGTCTATGTCACACACTTCAACTTCAATCCGGACTCCCAACCGGTCACCGTCATCTCGATCGTCCCGACCACGCCGTAATTGTGATTTCGGCGTGCGCAGTTGCGCTCAGCGCAACCAGCCACGCCGAAATCGCTGGGTCAGCGGCGCTGTTCGGCCCCGACCCGCTGCGCGGCGGTCGCCACGGCCGCGTCGCGCGCGGCGCTGGCCTCGTCCTCAGTCAGGGTCCGGTCGGGCGCGCGGAACCGCAGCGCGAGCGCGATTGACTTGCGGCCCTCGCCGATCTGCGGGCCGGTGTACACGTCGAACAACCTGACGTCCTCCAGCAGCTCCCCCGCGCCATCGCGTACCGCGTCGACGACGCTCTGCGCGGCGACGTCTTCGTTCACGATCAACGCGACGTCCTGGAACACCACGGGGAACGGCGACACCGAGGGCGCAGGCAGCCTCTCGGTGATCGGTATCGCGTCGAGGTTCAGCTCGACCGCGCAGGTGCCCTTCGGCAGACCCGACCGCTCGATCACCGCGGGATGCAGTTGGCCTGCGTGGCCGACAACGGTGTTCCCGACAAGTACTTCGGCGCATCGACCTGGGTGCCATGGGAGGTATTGCGACGGGCGCAGCGTCAACTCCACACCGGCGGCACGGCCGATGATGCGCACGGCCTCGAAAGCGTCACCGGCCTCGACGGGGCGGCCGGGACCCCAGGGGCCCGCGCGGTCACGCAGACCGGCCAGCACCACTCCCACATGCTGGTGCTGATGCGGCAGCGACGCGTCCAGCACCGCGATTTCGTCGTCGGTGGGGCGCCGGTGGGTGGGAATGCGTTCGACGGCACGAGTTTCCGCGGTCTGCTCAACCACCTGTTCGATCGCGAACAGGGCGGCATCAACCGCACCGCGGGAAACGTTGCGGCCCAGCGATTCCAACAGCCCCGGCAGAAGCGTGGTGGCCAGCGCCGGGCGGTCGGACTCGAGCGGGTTGAGGACACGCGTGACCGCGCGGCGCGGATCGTCGGTGGCCAAGCCCCACTGGTCGAACACCCCGGCGGGCAGGAACGGTGTCGGCAGGATCTCCACATACCCGTTGAGCGCCAACGACTTCCCGATTGCCCGGCGCCGCTTCTGCACCGCGGTAAGGCCGCGGCCGGCGGGCGCTTGCGGCAGCACCGACGGAATGATCTCCAGGCCCTCCAGCCGCAGCACTTCCTCGACGAGGTCGGCGGGCTGTTTCAGATCGGGCCGCCAGCTGGGCGGCGTCGCAGTCACCCGGTCACCGTCGACGGTCACGGCGGCGCCGATCTGCGTGAGCCGGCGCTGTGTCGTGCCGTCCGGGTAGTCGACGCCTGCGGTGCGGGCCGGCAGGTCCGCGAGCATGCTGACCGGCGGCTGTGACCAGTCCGTACGCGGCGGGTCACCGCGCCAATCGGTCAGCGTGGGCTCAACGGTGCCGTCGGCGATCTCGGCGAGCAGGGCAGCACACCGGTCCAGCGCGGCCACCGAAACGGCCGGATCGACGCCGCGCTCATAACGCCGGGCCGCCTCGCTGGGGAGATGCAGCCGTCGCTGAGTCCGCGACACCGCGCTCGGATCCCACACCGCGGCCTCCAACAGCACGTCGGTTGTGCTGTTGCGCACCTCCGTGGTGCCCGCCCCCATCACACCGCCGATCGCCGCGGTCGCGACGTCGTCGACGATGAGCACATCGCCGGGATCGAGTCTGCGTTCGATGTCGTCGAGCGTGACAACCGTCTCCCCTGGCTCGGCGAACCTGACCTTGAGCCCGCCGGTGATCAGGCTGCGATCGTGGGCGTGCATCGGGTGACCGAGCTCGAGCATCACATAGTTCGTCACGTCGACGGCGGGCGAAATGGCGCGGATGCCGCTGAGCAACAGTCTCCGCTGCATCCACCACGGCGACACCGCATTCGGATCGATACCGGTGACCGGCCGGAGCCCGAAGCGCAAGACTCCGGTGCCGGGCTCGATCGCCACGGGCAACGCATAGCTGTCCACGGGTAGCGGGGCGACGTCGGCAGGATCGACGTAGGCGAGGTCGTACGCGTTGGCGATCTCGCGGGCCATGCCGCGTACCGACAGGCAGTAGCCGCGGTCCGGGGTGATGGCGAGGTGGAACACGGTGTCGTCGAGGCCGAGGAGCTCAGCGGCGGCCGCGCCCGGTTCGGCGGTGCCTGCAGGCAGCACGAGAATGCCCGAGTGGTCGGTGCCGAGATTCAACTCGGCCGTCGAGCAGATCATCCCATCGGAGGTGCGGCCGTAGGTCTTGCGCGCTGTGATGGTGAAATCGCCGGGCAGCGTGGTCCCCGGCCGCGCCACCACCACCAGATCGCCGACGGCGAAGTTGGTTGCACCGCAGACGATGTCGCGGGGTTCTGCCTCGCCTACATCGACCTTGACGGCGCGGATGGGCTTCTTGAACTCGGTGAGCTCCTCGATCTCGAGGACGCGGGCGACAGTCAGCGGACCGCTCACCGGGCCGACGGGAATGATTTCCTCGACCTCGTGGCCGATGCGGATCAGCGTCTGCTCGAGCTCGTCGACCGGAACATCCCAGCCGGGTGCGCCGGCGGCGACGACCTCCCGCAGCCAGCTGTAGGGAAGCCGCATCAGGCGCCAACCCCGAACGGTAGTGAGAATCGCACGTCGCCCTCGATCATGTCGCGCATGTCGGGAATGCCGTTGCGGAACTGCAGCGTGCGCTCCAGCCCCATGCCGAATGCGAATCCGGAGTAGATCTCGGGGTCAATGCCACAGGCCCGCAGCACATTTGGGTTGACCATGCCACAACCGCCCCACTCCACGTAGCCGGGCCCGCCCTTCTTGTTCTCGAACCAGACGTCGACCTCTGCCGACGGCTCGGTGAACGGAAAGAAATGCGGCCGGAACCGGGTGCGCCCCTGCGGGCCGAACTCCGAGCGGGCGAAGGCGTCAAGAGTGCCGCGCAGATGCGCCATGGTGAGACCCTTGTCCACGGCCAGACCCTCGACCTGATGGAAGACCGGGGTGTGGGTGGCGTCCAGCTCGTCGGTACGGAAGGTGCGCCCGATCGAGATGATGTAGACCGGCAGCTCGCGCTCGAGCAGCGCACGGATCTGCACCGGCGAGGTGTGGGTGCGCAGCACCTGCCGCGAGCCATCGGGCGCGATGTAGAAGGTGTCCTGCTCGCTGCGGGCCGGATGGTCCGGCGGGAAGTTCAGCGCGTCGAAGTTGAACTGTTCCGTTTCGACCTCGGGTCCTTCGGCCAGCTCCCAGCCCATCGCGATGAAGGTGTCGGCGATGTGCTCGGCGAGGATGGTGATCGGGTGGCGGGCGCCGATCGGCTGCCGCGTCGACGGCAACGTCACGTCGATGCTCTCAGCGACCAGCACCGCGGCGTCGCGTTCCGCCCGTAGCACCGCGAGGCGCTCGTCATAGCTCTTCTGCGCCTCGGCACGGGCGACATTGACCCGCTTGCCCGCATCGGCGCGGTCGGCCTTGGCCAGCGATCCCAGCGCCTGGCGGGCGAGAGCGAGCGGTGAGCGGTCGCCCAGGTGTTCGGTCTTGGCGCGGGCCAGTGCTTCGAGATCGGCGGCCAGATCGAAGGCGTGCCGGGACGCACTGACCACCTTGGCCAGCGTCTCCTCCGACAGGTCTAAGGGCTGATCAGCCACCCGGCGATCATAGGTGATCCTCTGATCGCCCTTTGCACGCATTTCTCCGGTGGGCGCTATACCCTCACGCCGTGTTGATCCGTCCGCTCATCGTTGCGGGTATCTGGGTGATGGCGGCGTTGGCGGTGGCGCTGTCGCTGACATGGCACGGATCGTGGGCGGTAGCCGCTGCCGTGTTGGCGGCCCTGGCAGCGCTGGGCACCTGGGACCTTCTGCAGACGAGGCACACGATTCTGCGGCTCTACCCGATCCTCGGGCACGTCCGGTTCCTGATGGAGCTCATCCGGCCCGAAATCCGTCAGTACTTCATCGAATCCAATACCGAGGCGTCGCCGTTCGACCGAGAGACCCGCGACATGGTCTACGAGAGGGCCAAGGGAACCAAGGGCGACGAGCCGTTCGGCACAGAGCGCAACGTCTACGCGCTCGGCTACGAGTTTCTCCGGCACTCGATCCGAGCCCGGTTCGCCGATGATCTCGACCCTCGTGTGCGACTCGGCGGACCGGACTGCACGCAGCCGTACGACATCGCGATGCTGAACGTGTCGGCGATGAGCTTCGGCGCGTTGTCTGCGAATGCGGTCGAAGCCCTCAACGGCGGGGCCGCGCGCGGCGGCTTCGCACACGACACCGGCGAAGGCGGCATCAGCCCGTATCACCTGCGCGCTGGTGGGGACCTGATCTGGGAGATCGGCACGGGTTACTTCGGCTGCCGCGACACGGACGGGCGTTTCGACGCGGCCGCATTCGCCGAGAAGTCACTGCTGTCGTCGGTCAAGGCGATCTCCGTCAAGCTGTCCCAAGGCGCCAAGCCGGGACTCGGCGGGGTGCTCCCCGGCGCGAAGGTGAGCCAGGAGATAGCCGCCACGCGTGGGGTACCGATCGGCCGCACGGTGGTGTCCCCGCCCGCGCACAGTGCGTTCTCCACACCGACGGAGTTCGTGCAGTTCATCGCGACCCTGCGCCGGCTGTCCGGCGGCAAGCCGGTCGGCTTCAAGCTGTGCGTCGGTGCCCGCACCGAGTTCCTGTCGATCTGCAAGGCGATCGTCGAGACCGGCATCGCCCCCGACTTCGTCATCGTCGACGGCTCCGAGGGCGGCACCGGCTCCGGACCGCAGGAGTTCGAGGACCACGTCGGCATGCCGCTGACCGAGGGCCTGATGCTCGTGCACAACAGCCTGGTCGGGTTCGGGCTGCGCGACGACGTCAAGGTCGGCGCCTCGGGAAAGGTGGCCAGCGGGGTCGACGTCGTCAGCCGGGTCTGTCAGGGCGCCGACTTCACCATGTCGGCGCGGGCGATGATGTTCGCGCTCGGCTGCATCCAGGCGATGAAATGCAACACCAACCACTGCCCGACCGGTGTGACCACCCAGGACCCTGCCAGAGCCCGGGCGCTGGACGTGACCGACAAGTCGATGCGCGTGTTCAACTTCCAGCGTGCGACGGTGGCCAGCGCCGCGCAGATCGTCGCGTCGATGGGCCTGGAGGGGTTTCACGAGCTGTCCCCGGCGATGTTGAATCGCCGCATCGAGGGCCAGCGCACGCGCACTTACGCCGAAATCTACGAATGGCTGGTGCCTGGCGAGCTACTCGAGGACCCGCCGGAAACCTGGCGATCCGACTGGATCGAAGCATCGGCCGACGAATTCCGCTGATCGCCTCGCGACCACCTCGATGAGGAGCGCACCAACCAACCCGCATGCCAACGCAACCAGCACCGACCCGCTGGCCAACATCAGGTATCCGAAGGCGGCGGCCACCACGAGCAGCAGGCATCGCATCGGGGTCCAGCGGGCGGGCCGTCCGAACCGCGTCGAGACAAGCATGCCGAGCACGAGCGCCACGGCATGGCCCGTGTCTGTGAAGTCACGCCCGACCGCCACCACGGCGACCGCAACCGCCAGCCACCAACCGATCCACACCGGCCGCCACCGCCTCGGGATGGCGGCGGTGAGCACGCCGAGCGCCGCGGCGGCGCCGTAGCTCATCCCGACGTCGGTCGCGCGGCTCACGTCCGCCGATGCAAGCCACCCGATTTCCACCGCAGCGGTGAGGCCGACCGCGACCAACAGCGTCGCGCCGACGTGGCCCACTGCGAACGTCACTACCAGACGACCGCTGCCCCAAAGCAGTTCGGCGAGCGCGAGCAGACACATCAACCCCGGCAGCCACACGAAGATCGGCCCGGCGTCGATGACGAACGCGCTGACGAAAAGGGTGCCGAGGTGCCCGTGACTCAGGTTGTGCAGGTTCGTGCTGGCGTGGCTGATGACCCGGCCCTGTATCCGAGGACCGAGCGACACCAGGACGGTCGTCACGCCGACCAGAACCACCGCGTATGCGACGGTGATACGAATCCGGGCCACTCCCCGCAGAAAACCGAACAACATTTCACCGACCACTATGCGTCGGCGATATCCTCGATCTCCTCGTCGTCGGCTGGCAACTCTCTGCGAGTTTTCACGCGGTAGATCGCCAGATCCGCGGGCACCCCGTCCTGTTTGTGCGAAAACACTTGCTTGCGTATCCGTTTGGCGGACAACCCGAGCGATTCGAACTCCTCCTCGGGAATACGGTCCATCGTCGCCTGCGTGACGATAAGGCCGCCCCTGGTGGCGCGTTCCATCACCCGCGCGGCGATGTTGACGTCGACGCCGAGCCAGTCCGAGCCGATTCGTTGCGGTCTGCCGGTATGCACGCCGGCCCGCATACGCGGTGTGTACCCCTGGACTTCAACGTCTTTCACCGCGTCAAGGCTTGTCCGAACGGCCCGCACCGCGGTGGCGGGGTCGGTGAACACCGCCATGGTGCCGTCGCCCATCCTCTTGACGATGTGCCCGCCCGCCTCCAGCAGGGGTGGTTCGACGACCTGTGCGACACGCCGCAGCAGCTTCAGCGTGACCTCGTCGCCGGCCTTCAACGCCCAAGACGAAAACCCGACCAAATCCGTAAAGACCAGCGTCACCTCGGGATTGGCCGGCTTGCCGGAGACACGTTCGGTAAGGGCCTGCCAGACCTGCAGTCCGGCCAGGCTTACCTCGCGCGACGCGGCATCACGCTCCAGCAGTCGGTCCGCTGCGCGGGCGGCGGCGCTCGGTCCACCAACACCGGCCGCGGACAACGGATCTCCGAACTCGGGATCGCCGGGAAGTGCGCGGCGGGCACGCCGGAGGAACGAGACCACGCCCGGGCTGTGGTTGGTGGTCTTCAACCACTCCAGCGGCCCGTGCTGCGCCCGGCGATCCGGTGCCTGGTCGATTTCTCCGATAGGGCCGGATCGTTCATCGAACGACTCGACATCCATTGCGCAAGGTTAGATGCCAGGAGTTTCGGCGAGCAAACACCATGGCGACGCGCCCCCGAAATGATGGACAACGCACGTTGTCAATATTATCTTGAATCTGTGACCGCCAGCTCGATGACGAGCCGAAAAAAGGTAGCCGACCCGCTCGGGCCGGACTCGCTGACCTGGAAATACTTCGGCGACCTTCGCACCGGGATGATGGGTGTCTGGATCGGCGCGCTGCAGAACATGTACCCGGAGCTCGGCGCAGGAGTCGAGGAGCATTCGATCCTGCTGCGCGAGCCGCTGCAACGGGTGGCGCGCTCGGTGTACCCGATCATGGGTGTCGTCTACGACGGGGACCGCGCCGCGCAGACCGGGCAGCAGATCAAGGGGTTCCACGCCACGATCAAGGGTGTCGACGGCGCGGGACGGCGCTACCACGCCCTGAATCCCGAAACGTTCTATTGGGCGCACGCCACCTTCTTCATGCTGGTGATCAAGGTTGCCGAATACTTCTGCGGTGGACTGACGGAGGCCGAGAAGCGTCAGCTCTTCGAGGAGCACGTGCAGTGGTACGCCATGTACGGCATGAGCATGCGGCCGGTGCCCAAGACGTGGGAGGAGTTTCAGGAGTACTGGGAGCGGGTGTGCGCCGACGAGCTGGAGATCAACCGCGCCACGCTGGACATCTTCTCGATTCGGATTCCCAAACCGTGGTTCGTGCTGATGCCGACGCCGATCTGGGATCAGCTGTTCAAGCCGATGGTGGCCGGACAGCGCTGGATCGCCGCCGGACTGTTCGACGCCGCGGTGCGCGAGAAGGCAGGCATGCGCTGGACTGGCGGTGACGAAGTCCTGTTGCGGCTCTTCGGCAAGATGGTCGAATTGGCGTTTGTCGTTGTGCCCGATGAGATTCGGCTGCATCCGCGCGCACTCGCCGCCTATCGACGCGCGGCCGGGCGCGTTTCCGACAACGCGCCGCTGGTCGAGGCACCCGCATTCATGGCACCACCGCGCGACCGCCGAGATCTACCAATGCATTACGTTCCGCGCCGCAAGACGCTGCTGGATCGCGCGGGCTCGTTGGTGCACACGACTTTCTCGCTCGCCGGCCTACGCCCGGCGCGTGGCCGCAGCACGGCAGCCTAGGCTGGCGCCATGCTCGAATGGTCTGATGTCGATATCGCCGTGCGCGACGCCGTACGCGAATTCGTGGACAAAGAGGTCCGCCCCCACGTCGACGCACTGGAGAGCGGCGAGATGGAGCCTTATCCCATCATCCGCAAGCTGTTCGCCACGTTCGGCATCGACGCGTTGGCCCGCGAGTCGCTGGAGAAACGGCTGGCGCGGATGAGGGAGGGCACCGAAAAGTCCGACGGCGGCGCGTCGGGCGGCATGTTCGGCGGCGACGGCTCTCAGGCGGGCATGGGCTTCGTCGTGGTCAGCGAGCTGTGCCGGGTCTGCATGGGCGTGGTGACCGGGATGGGCGTCAGCCTGGGCCTGACCGTGCCGACCATTGCCGGACGCGGCACGCTGGCCCAGCAGGAGCGCTGGCTGCCCGGTCTGGTGACCTACGAGAAGGTGGGCGCCTGGGCGATCACCGAGCCCGACTCCGGCTCGGATGCGTTCGGCGGGATGAAGTCCTACGTGGTGCGCGACGGCTCAGGAAATGGGGACTACATCCTCAACGGCCAGAAGACGTTCATCACCAACGGTCCGGACGCCGATGTGGTCGTGGTGTACGCCAAACTCGACGAGGGCGACGGTGCCGACAAACGCGACCGCAAGGTGTTGACCTTCGTGCTGGACCGCGGCATGGAGGGCTTCGTACAGTCAAAGCCGTTCCGCAAGATGGGTATTCACAGCTCGCGCACCGGCGAGCTGTTCTTCAACAATGTCAGGCTCGGCCGCGACAGGCTGCTCGGTGAGACCGAGGACAATTCGGCGGGCGACGGGCGCGCCAGCGCGCGATCGAACTTCTCCGCCGAGCGCATCGGCGTCGCCGCGATGGCGCTCGGTGTCATCGAGGAGTGCCTGAAACTGTGCGTGGACTACGCGAAGAGCCGCAGGCTGTGGGGGCAGGAGATCGGACAGTTCCAGCTGATCCAGCTCAAGTTGGCGACCATGGAACTCGCCCGAATCAACGTGCGCAACATGCTGTTCCGTGTCATCGAAGCGGCACAGAAGGGTAAGCCGATCTCACTGCCGGAGGCGTCGGCGATCAAGTGGTACTGCTCGCAGGCGGCCACGGACGTCGCGATGGATGCCGTGCAGTTGTTCGGCGGCAACGGCTACATGACGGAGTACCGGGTGGAGCAGCTGGCCCGCGACGCCAAGTCGCTGATGATCTACGCGGGAAGCAACGAGGTGCAGATCACCCACGTGGCCAGGGGATTGCTCAGCGGATAGCCTGGTGTCGCCTACGACGGCAGGAGGCTGACGGTGGAGTTCAGTAACAGCACCGCATTGATCACCGGGTCCAGCGGCGGCATCGGCGAGGAGTTCGCCGTGCAGCTCGCCGAACGCGGGGCCGACCTCGTGCTGGTCGCGCGCCGCGAGGACAAGCTGGCGCAGTTGCGCGACAGGATCGTCGGCAAGCACCCGGATAGGACGGTCGACGTGATCGCCGCAGATCTGGCCGAGCCGGGATCGGGAGCAGAGCTCGCGAAGAAGGTCGGTGCGCTCGGGCGAACCATCGACGTCCTGGTCAACAACGCCGGGGTCGGCCTGCACTCGAATTTCATTGACCAGTCCCCCGAGCCCAACGCCGGGCAGATCCAGCTGAACTGCGGGACACTGGTCGACCTCACCGCTCGCTATCTCCCCGCCATGGTCGCACGAGGGCGCGGCGTGGTGATCAACCTGGCGTCCACCGCGGCGTTTCAGCCGACTCCCGGAATGGCTGTGTACGGCGCGACCAAGGCATTCGTCCTGTCGTACACCGAGGCGCTCTGGCGGGAGTGCAGGGGAACAGGGGTAAAGGTGCTGGCCCTGTGTCCCGGCGCGACAGAGACGGAGTTCTTCGCCCGCACCGGCGAGGAGTTCCTGACCGACGGGCGGCAGACGGCCAAGCAGGTCGTCGACACCGGGCTCGCCGCGCTTGACAGGTCCGGTCCCACCGTCGTCTCGGGCTGGCGGAATTCGCTTCTGGCAAGCGGATATCGGGTCACCCCGAGGAAGTTGATGCTCGCGGTGTCCGAAAGACTACTCAAGTCGGCCGACTAGCTGGTGCGGTGCGCTTTGGCGCTTTCGTAGAGGCAGATCGCCGCAGCAGACGCCACGTTGAGGCTCTCGGCGCGTCCCGGCATCGGTATCCGGATCCGCTCCGACGCGATCGTCGCCAACTCCGTGGCCAGGCCATGGGATTCGGGCCCGAACAACCACGCGGTCGGGCCGGACAGGTCGGCGTCGTCCAGGCTGGTTCCGCCGTCGACTGTGGTGGCCAGTACGCGCAGCCCAGCGTCCGAGAGCGCGGAAACCGTTCCTGTGGCGTCGGATTCGGACACCACCGGTATTGAGAAGATGCTGCCGGCCGAGGCGCGCAGGCATTTCCCGTTGTACGGGTCGACGCTGTGGCCGGCCAGCACGACGGCGTCGGCGCCCATCGCGTCGGCGATCCGGATCAGCGTGCCCGCATTGCCGGGCTCCGAGATCTCCGCGGCGACCGCGATCAGCCGCGGTCCATCGGCGAGCACGGCAGCGAGGCTCAACGACGGCACGTCGCATACCGCCACGAGCCCCACCGGTGTGACGGTGTCCGACAGCGCCTTGGCGGCGCGGTCGGTCACGATATGGAATGACGCGCCGCTCAGCAGCGACTCGAACCGGTCCAATCCGGCTTCGGTAACGAAGATCTCGACGACGAGATCGCGCCGCAACGCCGCCTCGACGAGATTGGGTCCCTCGGCGAGGAAGCGACCGGAGCGGCGCCGTCCGACGTGGCGTTGCAGCTTGATCGCCGCCGCCACCCGGTCGGAGCGCTCGGTGAGCGTCAGGCAGCCTCGCCGGACGGTGCGTTGACGTCCTCCGGCAATGCACCCTTGGCGACCTCCACCAGCGCGGTGAAGGCGGCGGGGTCGCTGACCGCGATCTCGGCCAGGTTCTTGCGGTCCACCTCGACACCGGCGGCCTTCAGGCCCTGGATCAGCCGGTTGTAGGTGATGTCGTTGGCACGGGCGGCAGCGTTGATCCTGGAGATCCACAGCTTGCGGAACTCGCCCTTGCGGGCACGCCGGTCACGGTAGGCATACGTCAGCGAATGCAGCTGCTGCTCTTTGGCTTTGCGATAAAGCCGGGACCGCTGGCCGCGGTACCCCTTCGATGCCTTGAGTACTGTCCGCCGCTTCTTCTGGGCGTTGACTGCGCGCTTTACGCGTGCCATGAAAGTGTTCCTATTCTCGTTCGGGCTAAAAGGTCAATGCGGACTGAATCAGCCGTTCAGCAGCTTCTTCACGCGCTTCTTGTCGTTTGCCGACACCTCGGTGCGCCCCTCGAGGCGGCGGGTGCGGGTGCTCGGCTTGTACTCGAGCAAGTGTCTACGGTTGGCCTTCTCGCGGACGATCTTCCCGGTTCCGGTGCGGCGGAACCGCTTGGAAGCGCCGCTGTGGGTCTTCGCCTTTGGCATGGGTCCTCAGTTCTGTGTTGTGTCGGTCTGTGCTTCGCTGGGCTGAGCGCTTGCGCGCTGCGCAGCCGGTGCGTCTGCATCGTGCGCCGCCTTGGCGCGAGTCTTCGCGCCGCGGTGCGGTGCCAGCACCATCGTCATGTTGCGTCCGTCCTGCTTGGCGGACGTCTCGACGAAGCCGTAGTCGGCGACGTCGGCGCCCAGCCGCTGGAGGAGCCGGTAGCCCAGCTCGGGCCGGGACTGCTCGCGGCCACGGAACATGATGGTGACCTTGACCTTCGACCCCGCCTCGAGGAAGCGGACCACGTGACCCTTCTTGGTCTGGTAGTCGTGGTCGTCGATCTTGGGTCGCAGCTTCTGTTCCTTGACGACGGTCTGCTGCTGGTTCTTGCGAGACTCGCGCTCCTTGAGAGCCGTCTCGTACTTGTACTTGCCGTAGTCCATGATCTTGCAGACCGGTGGTCTGGCGTTGGGGGCTACTTCGACAAGGTCGAGGTCGGCGTCCGCGGCGACGCGGAGGGCGTCTTCGATACGCACGATGCCTACCTGCTCGCCACCTGGTCCTATCAAGCGGACTTCAGGTACTCGAATGCGCTCGTTGACGCGGGTCTCAGTGCTGATGGGGCCTCCTATGTTGTCCACTTAGAGGAGCCCGCTCCACCAGCACCCTGCTCATCAGAACAGAGGAGCCCTGCATGAAGCAGGGCCCAAAGCCGACCAGGACAGCCACCTCGCGGGTGGCTGTGACCGGACCGCTGAGCCGGTGTGGCCAACGGTGGGAGTGGGACTCCACTTGCTGTCCCTGGCGTGTGCCGGGACGGTCGCGCATGCCAGTCTAGCAGGCATGACCGAGGTTCCTAACATCCGTGAGCTGGGCGGAATTCCCGCAGTGGAGGTGATCACCCGGGCGGCGGTGATGCTGATGAGCGCCGCGGCCGAGAAGCTCGGTCTGGCCCACGAGGATCCAGACGAGAGCCCGCAGCGCGATCTCGACGAGGCCCGGCGGCTCATCACGGCGCTGGCCGGACTGGTGACCGTGTCAGCGGAGTATCTCGGCCCGCACGCCGGCCCGCTTCGCGACGGGCTGAAAAGCCTGCAGTTGGCCTTCCGTGAGGCGAGCGCCGTTCCCGATGACTCCGGGCACGGTCCCGGCGAGAAACTCACCGGGCCGGTCTGGTAGTCGGTGTCACACCCATTTCTGAGGAGGAGCGAATATCCTCGCGGCCTATGACCCTCACTAGCCCCCCGCGGGTACGACCCAGGTCCAAGTTCTCCTGGGTTCCCGCGGCCGCAGGCTGGGCCGTCGGCATCATCGCAACGCTGTCGCTGATCGCCAGCGTCTCGCCGGGCATCCGCTGGCTCATCAAGGAGCCCCGGGAGTTCGTCAACGACTACATCTTCAACTTCCCGGACACCAGCTTCGCGTGGGCGTTCGTGTTGGCGCTCCTTGCGGCCGCACTGGCCGCCCGCAAGCGGATCGCCTGGTGGATCCTCGTCGTCTACATGGCCGCTTCAGTCGGCTGGAACCTCGTCGACATCGCGGCACGGGGCGAGACGTGGATGCGGGAGACCGGCGAGATGATCGGCCTCGCCTTCCACGTCGCCGCCGTCGCGTTCCTGATATTGGCCCGCAAGGAGTTCTGGGCGAAGGTACGGCGCGGCGCGCTGGTCAAGGCGGCCGTGGCGCTCGCCGCGGGCATGGCCGTCGGCATCCTCATCAGCTGGGGGCTGCTGGAACTGTTCCCCGGCACGCTGGAACGTGACTACCGGCTGGCCTACGCCGCCAACCGCGTCGTTGCGTTCGCCGGCGTCGGTTCCGCGGCATTCGAGGGTCAGCACCCGCACGTTTTCGTCAACGCGCTGCTCGGTCTGTTCGGGGCGCTGGCGCTGATGGTCGCCGCGATCGTGTTGTTCCGCTCACAGCGCGCCGTGAACGCACTGACCGGTGAGGACGAGTCGGCCATCCGGGGCCTGCTGGAGTTGTACGGAAAGAACGACTCCCTCGGCTACTTCGCCACCCGGCGGGACAAGGCCGCGGTCTTCGCACCCAACGGGCGGGCCGCCATCACCTACCGCGTCGAAGTCGGCGTGTGCCTGGCCAGCGGAGACCCGGTCGGCGACCCGAAGGCGTGGCCGCAGGCGATCGACGCATGGTTGGGCCTGTGTCAGGAATACGGCTGGGCGCCCGGCGTGATGGGTGCCAGTTCGGCTGGGGCCGGCGCATTTCGCGAAGCGGGACTCAACGCGCTGCAACTCGGCGACGAAGCGATCCTGTATCCCGACGGCTTCCGGCTGTCGGGTCCCGACATGCGCGCGGTTCGTCAGGCGGTGACGCGGGCGCGGCGGGCGGGACTGACGGTGCGGCTCCGCCGACACCGCGACATCGCCCCCGATGAAATGGCCGATGTGATCAAGCGGGCCGACAGCTGGCGGGACACCGACAACGAGCGCGGTTTCTCGATGGCGCTGGGCCGGCTGGGTGACCCTGCCGACAGCGACTGTCTGCTCGTCGAGGCGCTGCAGAATCATCAGGACGTCGTGGCCATGTTGTCGCTTGTCCCGTGGGGCACTACCGGGGTTTCGCTCGATCTGATGCGACGATCGCCCCAGTCAGCCAACGGCACCATCGAACTGATGGTGACCGAGCTGCTGCAGCAGTCGGAAGGCATTGGTATCAGCCGTGTCTCGCTGAACTTCGCAATGTTCCGGTCGGCGTTCGAGCAGGGGGCGCAGCTCGGTGCCGGTCCGGTCGCCCGGTTGTGGCGTGGACTGCTGCTGTTCTTCTCCCGTTGGTGGCAGCTCGAAACGCTGTACCGCTCGAATATGAAGTACAAGCCCCACTGGGCGCCGCGCTACGCCTGCTACGAAGACGCGCGGCTAGTACCGCGGGTCGGCGTCGCATCGGTGATCGCCGAAGGCTTTCTGGTGCTTCCGTTCTCGCGGCGCTCGGAGCAGCACACCGGGCACCACATTGCGGCGCCGCAGAACCTGGTTGCGACGGGCCTGTTGCATCACGACGGCAGCGCGCCCGACCTGAGTGAGCTTGCGGTCGACCTGCCCACGAACGGAGACGAGCCGCGGCTGCCCGAGCAGGTGCGCGTTCGGATGGCCAAGCTCAAGGGCCTGCAGGACAGCGGGGTGGACGCCTACCCCGTCGGACAGCCGCCCAGCCACACCGTCGCTACGGCACTCGAGGCCGCCGACGGTACCGGCGTGACGGTGGCGGGACGGGTGCTGCGGATCCGCGACTACGGCGGGGTATTGTTCGCGCAGCTGCGCGACTGGTCCGGCGAAATCCAACTGCTGCTCGACGGTTCGAGTTTGGACAGCGGGAGCACCGCAGACTTCACCGCGGCCATCGACCTCGGCGACCTCATCGAGGTGACCGGATCGATGGGCAAGAGCAGGAACGGCACCCGCTCGCTGATCGTGGGCGGCTGGCGACTCATCGGAAAGTGCCTGCGGCCGTTGCCCGACAAGTGGAAGGGCCTGACCGACCAGGAGGCGCGGGTGCGTGCCCGCTACGTCGACCTGGCCATCAACACCGAGGCGCGCGATCTCATCCGGGCCCGCAGCGGTGTTCTGCATGCGATCCGCGAAACCTTGGTCGGCAAGGGGTTTTTGGAGGTTGAGACCCCGATCCTGCAGCAGATCCACGGAGGCGCCAACGCCCGGCCGTTCCTCACCCATATCAACGCCTACGATCTCGACCTCTACCTGCGCATCGCCCCTGAGCTGTACCTCAAGAAGTTGTGCGTCGGCGGTGTCGAGCGGGTCTTCGAGCTCGGACGCGCTTTCCGCAACGAAGGCGTGGACTTCAGTCACAATCCCGAGTTCACCCTGCTGGAGGCGTATCAGGCGCACGCGGACTACAACGTATGGATCGACGGCTGTCGAGAACTGATTCAGAACGCGGCACTGGCGGCCAACGGCGAACAGGTGTTCCTGCGTCCACGGGATGACGGTGTACTCGAAAAAGTCGACGTCTCCGGACAGTGGACGGTCAAGACAGTGCACGGCGCCGTGTCGGAGGCGCTGGGCGAGCAGATCGGCCCCGATACCGACCTGCGCACGCTGCGCAAGCTGTGCGATGCCGCCGACATCCCCTATCTCACTCACTGGGACGCCGGCGCAGTCGTGCTCGAGCTGTACGAGCGGCTGGTCGAGGACCGCACCGAGGAGCCCACGTTCTACAAGGACTTCCCGACGTCGGTATCGCCGTTGACCCGCCCCCACCGCAGCATCCAGGGCTTGGCCGAACGCTGGGACCTGGTGGCCTGGGGCGTCGAGTTGGGCACCGCCTACAGCGAACTCACCGACCCTGTCGAACAACGCAGACGGCTGCAGGAACAGTCGCTGCTGGCCGCCGGCGGCGACCCGGAGGCGATGGAGCTAGACGAGGACTTTCTGCAGGCCATGGAGTACGCGATGCCGCCAACGGGCGGCTTGGGAATGGGCGTGGACCGGGTTGTCATGTTGATCACCGGCCGCAGCATTCGCGAGACACTGCCGTTTCCCCTGGCCAAACCCCGTTAGCAGGTCATTATCAGCTAGCCCCAAGGTAGCCGCGCCACCATGTTGCCGTGACGTTACCCGACTCGTTGCGCCACCACCTTTCCCTCATGCACGGATGGCTTCCGGTGACCGTGCAGGTCATCGCTGCCATTGCGGTGATCGCCGCCGTCAGCAGGCGCACCGGACACTGGCAGGTGCGCTGGCTACCGTGGGCACTGATTGTCGGCGGCGCACTCGCCGCGTCGGCCTACTGGTACGTGGCCTCACAAGGGCTGTCCGACAACCCCGCTCCCCGCTCGTTGTGGATTTGGATCGGCCTTACCGGCTTCGCCGCGACGGTCCTGGTGGCCGGCTGGCGCAGAGCGCGATGGTGGCGGCGCGGCGTCTCTCTCGCGGCTTTTCCGCTCAGCCTGTTCAGCGCCGCGCTCGCGCTGAACCTGTGGGTCGGCTACTTCCCCACCGTGCAAACCGCGTGGAACCAGCTGACCGCCGGGCCGCTGCCGGACCAGACCGACCAGGTCACGGTGACCGCGATGCAGCTGCAACGCAAGATACCGCCGAAAGGCACTGTCGTTTCGATCGATACCGGCAACGCAGCGTCGGGATTCCGGCACCGCGGCGAACTCGTCTACCTCCCGCCTGCCTGGTTCGCCACCAACCCGCCGCCCCGGCTTCCGACGGTGATGATGGTCGGCGGCGAGTTCAACACCCCCGCCGACTGGCTGCGAACAGGTCAGGCGATCAAGACGATCGATGACTTCGCCGCCGCGCATCACGGCAATGCGCCGGTGCTGGTATTCGTCGACCCAGGCGGTGCGTTCAACAACGACACCGAATGCGTAAACGGCAGTCGCGGCAATGCTGCCGATCATCTGACGAAAGATGTTGTGCCGTACATGGTCTCAAAGTTCGGCGTGAGCGCCGATCGATCGAGTTGGGGCATCGTGGGCTGGTCGATGGGCGGGACATGTGCCGTCGACCTCGCGGTGATGCACCCCGATATGTTCAGCACGTTCGAAGACATCGCCGGTGATATCGGGCCCAACTCGGGGAACAAGGAGCAGACGATCGCGCGACTGTTCGGCGGCAATGCCGACGCATGGGCGGCCTTCGACCCGACGACCGTCATCAACCGGCACGGGCCATACACGGGTGTGGCAGGCTGGTTCGACGTGAACGGATCGACCGCCACAATCCCGACGCGATCGAAGAACGACCAGGTCGCTGCCGCGAACTCGTTGTGCGCCTTGGGTACAACCAACGGGATCAACTGCGCGGTAGTCAATCAACCCGGCAAGCACGACTGGCCGTTCGCGTCGCACGCCTTCGCGGCCGCCCTTCCGTGGCTGGCCGGCCAAATCGGCACGCCGGACGTTCCCCCGACTCCGTTTCCGGCTCCGTCCCGAGGCGCATCGATTGAACAGACCGCCGCGAGGTAACCACCGGTCATGGGCCCGATGAAGCGGGCGGCAGTGCTTCGGCGGACGATGTTCGCCCGGCATTCCAATCCGTGGAGTGCGTGGACGCGGTGGGCGAGCACACCTCTGGTGTTGGTGCCGGTGTGGACGCGACGCCGCCGTGACGCCGCGCTCGTGGCCGCCTGGCTGGCCGTCAACCCCGTGGTCTTTCCGAAACCGGCCAACGATCGCGTCTGGGCCACCCGGGCCATCCTCGGCGAGGAGCTGTGGACCAGCAGGAGGATGGATACCGCAAGAGGGATCAGTGTCGCGACCTCGCTTTGCGCGGCCGCCGCGATCATCGCCAGTGTCCGACATCGCCTCACCCCGGCGGTCGCGGCGTGCGCGGTCCAGATGGGGCTGACGCTCGTGTACTGGGAGATGATGGCGCGCTATTGGGACCGCCACCGCAGATCGGCGGAGTAGCGTTGCGGCATGCCCGACGAACCGAATCCCGAACCGGCACCGGCCGACTCGGAGCCCGGCGCCGCCCCACCGCCGCCCGCCGAGGCCGCCGACACCGGCTACACGCCTGACGGCGTGCCGACCTTCGAGTCGGTGCGGGAAAAGATCGAGACGCGGTACGGCACGGCGATCGGTGCGACGGAGCTGGCGGCCGAGACGCCGGAAGGGCGCTCGGTCGAGGAGCAATACGAGGAGCGCCAACGGGCGGCCGCCGAGCGGCTCGAGCAGATTCGCAAGTCGATGCACGCCGAAGACGGCGGATCTCAGTAGTCCGCTTCCGCCGCGAGTATTTCGGCGAGGAACGCGTCGCCCGAAGGCTCGGCCAATCTCGCCCTCGCGAAATCGCGTACCCGCTCGCGCGTCTGCGGCGTTTCGCCTGAGCCGGTCAGGTCCGCACCGACCGTCACCACGGTTGTCCGCCAATCATGGTCCCAGGCAGCCGTTTCCGCGACCGGTTGCTGCTGCGAGTCGAGCAGCGCGAATGTCGACCGGCCATCGGGGCCCAGGAGTCCCGCACCATCAAAGCCTTCCGACCGCAGCCGGACCACGATGCCGTCCGCCGCACCGGTGCCTGACAGCTCCACTGCGACAACCACTTTCACCTCCGGTCCTGCCGACTCGACGCGCCAGTCGACGGTGCCCTCAGCGGCGTCGAAAACCCCGGGTGGAACACCACCCCAGGAGAGAGAGCTTGTTCCGCTCACGATCGCACCGGGACCTCGCAGGCCCTTGTCCGCGCCCGCCGCGAGCGCATAATCGGCGCGGCGCGACGTCGCCGGAACCGTCTCGGCAAGGGCGATCCCGATCTCATCGGTCAGATCGGTTGCCGCCCGGACCAATTCCACAACGCGCGGGTCCCCGCCCCGGATATGGCCGTTCAACGCCGCCGCATGCGGCGCGAGCAGCCCGGCGACATCCGAGTCGAACGTGTCGTCGGCGAAGAAGTCCTGCGCAGCCGCTGTCAGCACCGCGATCTCCGCATCGAGCAGCGCGGCGTCAAGGGCGGCGATGCCGTCCCGATGACTGGCAGGCCACCACCGGCTCAACCAATGTCCGAGAGCCAGTCGCCGCAGCGGATCGATCGAACCCGGCAGCAGGCCGACGTCGCTCAGTTCGATCGTCTGGGACCCGTCCGGCTGGCGTCGGCCCACCGCCGCCGCCAGGGCGCTGTGGCCGGATTCGCCGAGCACGCGCCACAGCCAATCCGCGCGGGACAGGTCGGTAAAGGTGATCGCGGCGGCGTCTGATTCGTCCACCGTCCACGACAACACGGCGCCGCTGACTTCCAGGACAGCGACCAAGGGGGTCGGCGCGAGCAGCGGGCCGGTGCTCCACAAACCGGAATCGGCGACCAGTTTCATCCCGCCACCTGCAGCATCGCCTTGATCCGCTGGCGATGGTCGAGGCTCACCGACCGCGCCACTCCCTCGAGAAGGCCTCGCACGTCGTCCACATCGCCGCACGGCTCCTGCCAAACGTCACGCCCGTGCAGGCGCGCCCAGAGCCGACTCAGATACGGGCGCGCGAACGCTGCGAGGTCGTCGATCACCTGCTGCTGCCGCGGGTGTATCGGCCCGCTTTCCGCGAGATATCGGCGGGCGTGCAGCACATAGGCCTCCTTGCGGAGCCGGGCCTGGATCTGGGCCGCCAGGTGGTAGCGGGTAACTGTGGCCTCGGCGAGCGGTGCGAGTTCGACCGCCACCTCGATCCCCGCGACCAACGTCGCCTGTTTGTCCTCGCCCAACAGTCCCCACGGCGCACACGACCGGTCGACCTCCTCGGCGCACAACAGCGGGACGTCGGGCAACTCGTCTCGATCCATCGCGCGACGCAACGTGGCACGCACGCGGTCGACGACCGTGCGGTTCAGCGGACGTTCGCTCGCCGTCCCCTCGAGCACCCTCGGAGGATGTTGCGGCTCAACGGAACTCAGGCCTATCTCGACGATCGACCACGGCAGATCGGGCACGGCGTGGTGAGCCTTGGCTCCGAAGTTGTACGGCGTCGCGTCGGCGACGAGCGCCGACCATACGCGCTGACGCGCCACCGCAGCGTTGTGGCCGTCGGCAGATCCGAGGACGGTGGTCAGGCCCGCGAGGAAAGGGCCGCTGATCTCGGTGCCCGCGCGTACGTCCCGCCAGCTGCGGCCGAGCTGCTCAGACAGACTCGCGACTACGCGCTGATCGAGGATGTATTGGTTGAGCACCTCGATCGCGGTGCGATCGCGTTCGGCGTGGATGTCCGTGAGCACCGTCGTCGACGACTCGTGATCGCCTTCGACGGGGGCTCCCCTGGTCACGGCCAGTTCGAAGCAGACGGGAAAGTACAGTTCCTGGGCGTTTCCGGTGGTGATGCGCAGTCGGCGTCGTTCGCGTTTGAGGGTGTCAAACCACGCGGCCGCGGCGCGCAGCGCGGCTGCTTGGCCGACGATGACCTCGTGCATCGCCCGGGCGACGTCGTTGGCGACGAACGGCGCCGAGTACTGGGCGTTCGCACGAAGCCGGAGCACAAGGGGGTCGATGATCCGCTTGACGGTCCGACGCAACGGGCCACCGTCGTCGCCGCTGAGCATCTCCACGCCGGGGCCGATCGCGCGCCACGCCGCATCGATCACCGCTTGGCGAGGGCGCATCACGGCGATCGCCGTCTCCGCCGTGGCGCCCGTGGTCATCACTAGAGGATAAGAGCGCGCGTCGTGTTCTTCCTAGCCGGAAAGTTGGGTTCGGTAGCAGGACGGGTGACAGACCCTAGTGGTCATGCCTACCTCGTTGTTGCTGACACTTCTGGCCGCTGTCGGAATCGGCATCGCGGCGACCCTCCTGCTCTCCCGCCCGCTGAAGACGACGACTCCGGAGATCGCACCCGACGTCGATCCCGCGGTAGGCGTCGGCACGGTTCGGACGATCGCCGACGTAATCACGATCGAGGTGGAGAGCGTGACGGGCCAGAGGTTCACCGGCAGGCTGCACGACGACTCGATCGCCGCCGCGCTGCGTCCCGGTGTGGTGCTGCTCGTCGCGTTCGACCCTGATGCGCGCGAACATCTTTCACTGGCCGACGACATGCTTGCCGTGCGGGCCGCCTTCGACCGGATGCTGGTGAGCAAGGGGCTGGTCACCGGTCACCAGCTGGAGTTGATCCGGTACGGCACCCGCTCAGACGGTGTCGTGACCGGAATGCGGACCACGGGCGAAACCCGGGAGGACTACCGCGAAGTCGAATTGGACGTGATGGTCAGCAGGCCCGAGGGTGGGCAGTTCGCGGCACACGACACGGCGTTGATTCCGGCGTCGGCAATGACGAGAGTCTCCCCGGGAAGCATCATCCACACGTACTACCGACCGGGTGACGAGTCGTCGATCGCCGTCTCCGTGCCACCCCGATGAGATTCAACGCGCCCCGTCGACGGCGAAGGTGACCAGCGCAGCCCAGTACAACGGGCTGGCGGTCACGTCACCGTCGCGCCAGCGCCGCATCTGCTCGCGCTGCCACCGGTTCACCGCGCTGCCCGCGTCGGACTCCTCGTGGGCACGATCGACTGCGATGATCGCATCGGCCATCGGATCGACTGTCGGCTCAATGTAAGTGGCTGCGAACTGCCGGTAGCCGGCGGCGGTGGGCAGTGACCACAGCGTCGCGGTCACCAGCTGCGCGCCGCACAGGATCATCGCGGCGACCAGCCCCGTCGCCTCGTCGAACTGATAGTCACCGCCGGACGCACACGCGATCAACGCGACGCGGGGCGGAAACTGCAGCTTGGCCAACATCAGGTCCGACGCCGTCACGGGGTGGTCGTCGGCGAGGTGCAGCGCCGCGCGGTCGGCGTGCCCGACATCGCCGTCGGCGGCCGTCGCGTGGCCCACGTAGAGCAGCCTGCTCGGCTCTTTCCCGAGTTGGCTTGCCAGCCAAGCCCGCCCGGCGTCAGTGCGCCGGAACAGTTCGACCGCGGTGCCGACTCTCGGCAGCACCGCCCGTCGCTGCATCAGCTCGGCGAAATGAAGCGCCAACCGCGTCTCCGGCGACGGCCTGCCGAGCACCGATCCGAGCGGGGAGTCGGGCCGCTGCCCCGGCACCCTCGGATCGAGGACCAGTAACGGCGGCCGGTCCTTCCTGCCGTCCCACTCGAGGGATGCCCGTGGCGCGTTGGCGATGTTCGGCGGCGCCGCCATCAACACGTCGACGAGTTCCAACAATCGAAACCCCTCCTCGCCGGGCATCGCCAGCGCTGCCCACGGAACCCGCGCCAGGCGTGCGCTGGGCGAGATGAACAGCGCCGCCCTTGGCGATGCCACGCATTCGGTCAACAACTGCCATGCGTCCGCCGAAAGCAGTTGCGAGCCCAGCTCTCTCGCCATCTTCACCTCTTCCGGGGGCGATGCGAACGGGCCGGTGGCGATGGCGCGATCGACGGCGTCGCGCTGGGTCTCCGATCCGCACGGATCCGGCAGCGCCTCGGCGAGTCGCTCCAATGCGGCGACCAGAGTGGGCTCCTCCAGCACCCAGGTGACCGTGCGGGACGGTTCTCCGACGATGCGCAGGCTTGCATACGTCGCGACGCCGACGTCGGCGAACCGCAATACGAGGCTCGGGCGCTGCGGGCCGGTCACGGCCACGTCGTCCAGGCGACCTCGTCGGCGGTGATGTGACGGCCGTACCGTTCGAACGCCAACTCGCGATAACGGCCCATGATCGGCGGCATATGCGGGTCCATCCGAAGCGGTGGCAACGGGCCAAGCCGGGTCAGCCCGCCCGCCTCGATTGCCGACGGCGAACCTGCGGCCACGAGCGCGTACTCGTCATCGGCCTCGACGGGAACGGTCGCCGTGGCTGCGCCGGTCCATCCGCCGCTGCCACCGTCTGTCGGTTCGGCGCTGAAAGCGCCTCGCGCAGCGTGATACTCGACGAGTTCGCTGAGTAGTTCGGTGTTGCCCCAATCCCACGCGACGGCGAATGCGCCTGCCAGGATGCGCGCCGACACGAAGCGGGCCCACCGCATCCGCGCGTCGGCGTCGAAGATCGCGTGCCGCACCGAGTCGACTGCGAGGGCGGCGGGCACCTTGAGGTCGGCGGCCTGCTCGAACTTGGCGGCGGCGTTGCCAGGGTTCGCCAGCGCCTCGGCACGAAGGATGTTCCCGAGATGGTCGTCGAGCCTGGCGTACTGCAGCCAGCTGTGCCGCGACCACGAGTCGAGGAGTTCGCGCGCCTCGGTAACCTTCTCGCGGGCTGCTTCGAACTCGTTGCGCATGATGTCGACCCAGCTGCGCTGCAGGAGAATGCGGTGGATGTGCAGGGGCTTCTCCACTTCGCGCCAATGGCGTTCGGCATGACCGAAGCGCTCGTCGGCATCGTCGAGCTCCCCGATCGAGATGCTGATCAGGCCGAAATACAGCCAGCACCGCGACACGTCATGCGCACGGTAGCCCTCGGCTATCGCCGGATAGGCCTCGTGGACCAGGGTCTGGGCCTGCGCTCGATCGCCCACCGCCCACGCCGCTGTACCGCGTTCGAGTTGTGTTCTAGCCCTTGCCAAGTCCCAGCCGCGGGCCTCCGCACGCGCTCCGGCGCGGCGCAGCCACGGCTCCGCCTCAGACAGCCTGCCCGTTTCGACGCAGAACCTGCCGTAGCCGGTGGCGCCGAGAACAAACAGGTGATCGCCCGACTCGCGACCGTCTGCGGGCCGGTCGATGGCGTCGATCACGTTGTTCCACAAGGGAATCGACTGCATGTGCAGATCGTCGTCGCAGAGCGCGGTTGCGCAGAAGATCTCCGCGTACGTGATGAGGAACCGATGCTCGTCCGCCAGATCCGGAAACCCGGACTCGTCGGCACGCAGCACCAGCAGCGCAAGCTCGGCTCCCTCGTGGTCCCCGTGCGCGGCGGCCGCCAGCCCGGCTCGGAGAAACTGTGCCCGGCGCGTATACCGGCACAGCATGTGGTCGACCTCGGCCTCCGGCATCGTCACCTGTGCGGCGGCCTCCGGGTTGGTGCCGGCCCGAATCGACCGATAGACGGCCAGGCATTCGTCGATGCGGCGGATTGCCTCCCCCACACCGTCGTACGCCGTGCGGACCAGGTAGATCTCGCCGAGCTGGGCGAGGATCTCCATCATCAGGTCGTCGCGGTCGGCCTCCTCGATGGCCGGCAGCAAGGACAGCAGCAACTCCTTCGCCGCCTGCTCGTTGGCGGCGAAGGTGAGCTGACGCGCACGGTCGAGGTCGCCTTCGGGACTCATGCCTCGGCTCCCATGGCGCAATCTTAGGAAGCGGCGGGCGCACATGGCACGCCCGCCGCTCTGGTGAGTTGCACTACTTGCAGGTCACCGTCACGGAGAACGGCTTGGTGATCATGCCGGCCATCGGGTTCTTGATGTCCGCGCCGGTCGCCTCGCCGGTGATCGTGTAGGTGCTGCCATCGACCTTCACCTCGGCAGAGCCGGATTTCATGCCACCCATATTGCTGACAGCGAGGGCGTTGCCGTCGACCACCATGCCCAGCGATTCCACACTCGGTTCCGCTGCGTCGGTCATCACGATGCCCAGACCCTGTTGGCCGCCGACGGCCCCGCTCGCGACGTTGATCTTGCCGCCCTGCTTGACGCAGGTCACCGAGTTCAGGTCGAGGCCGGCGAGGTCCTTGCCGTCGACCTTGACCGCGGTGCTGCCACCCGAGCTGACCTGCGTATCGCCGGATGACGTTGCTGCCTTGTCATTCGAGCACCCCACCAGTACGGCGGCGCCGGCGGCCAGTGCAATCGCACCCGCGACAACTCGATTCATTGTCGTGTTCCCTTCGTTCGCGCGTCGCCACGGTGGCGGCGTCGTGATGGAGTCAAGATGGCCCGGGCGGCTACCGATCCCAAACTTTGTCGGCTGCCGCAGGTACGGTTCCCAGGCGATGCGGTCTTTCACTGCCGCCGAGCGGCGCGCAAGGCTGGCCCGCCGGCACTTTCTGGCGGAGCCGGCCGGCTCGATCGACGTCGCGGTCGCAGGCCTCGTCGGGCTACATGCCACCGATCCCGCCACGCCCTACCTGTCCCTACAGGCCCGACTGCCCGGCTTCGCGGTGGCCGACCTCGACGCTGCGCTGTACGAGCGGCGCACGCTCGTCAAACACCTCGCGATGCGCCGGACGCTGTGGGTGGTCGGTGTCGACGACCTGCCGCTCATTCAGGCCGCAGCCAGCGACCGGGTAGCCGACAACGAGCGTCGAAAGCTGGTCGCTGACGTGCATAGGGCAGGCGTGGCCGCCGACGCTGACGGATGGCTCGACCAGGCCTGCGACGCGGTGCTGGCGCATCTTGCGGAGAACGGCCCGACCAGCGCCAGGCAGTTGCGCGAGACCCTTCCCGAATTGGCCGGCAGCTATGACCCCGCACCCGGAAAGCGTTGGGGCGGAGACACTCCGCTGTCCCCCCGCGTGCTCACGGTGTTATCGGTACGCGGCCACATCGTCCGCGGCCCGAACGACGGCACGTGGACGACGTCCAGGCCCAGATGGGCCGCCGCGACGGACTGGCTCACCGATTCGCCGGGCACCGCGGCGTTGGAATCAGCGCGCACAGACCTGGTTCGTACCTGGTTGCGGACCTTCGGGCCGGCCACGATCACCGACATCAAGTGGTGGTTCGGCAACACGTTGACCTGGGCGCGGCACGCGCTGCGCGACCTCGAAGCCGTCGAGGTCGACCTCGACGGCACACCCGGTTTCGCCCTACCCGACGACCTCGATGAGGAGGCCGAGCCCGCGCCGTGGGGTGCGCTGCTGCCGGGCCTCGATGTCACCACGATGGGCTGGTACGACCGAGACTGGTACCTGGGAGAGCACCGCGGTCAGGTGTTCGACACCAACGGCAACGCGGGACCCACGGCCTGGTGGAACGGTCGGGTGGTCGGCGGCTGGACTCAGGACGCCGACGGGCGCGTCGAGGTGCACCTGCTGGAAGACATCGGGCGCAATGGCCTCAAGGCACTGACACTTCGGGCCGAGGAGCTGACCGACTGGCTGGACGGCGTCCGGATCAGCCCGCGCTTCCCTTCGCCACTGTCCAAGACAACGATGACGTAATGACCGATGTCTCGATTCGCCGGGCGCGCGCTACCGACGCTGGGGACTGCGCGGGCGTGATGTTCGCTGCGTTCGAAGCGCTTGCCACCCGACATGACTTTCCCATCGAGCCTCAGACACCTGAATTCACTGGAATGCAGATGGAGTCCATGCTGACTACCAACGGTCTCTACGGGCTCGTCGCCGAGCGGAATGGCGACGTCGTCGGCAGCGCCTTCGCAGACGAACGTGGCGAGATCGTCGGCGTCGGTCCCGTCAGCGTCGACCCTGGCTTCCAGGAGGGGGGCGTTGGCCGGGCGTTGATGGAATCACTCTTGCGCCGGTCCGCTGAGCGCGGTGCCCGCGGCGTCCGCCTCGTGCAGACTGCCTACAACTACCGGTCGCTCTCCCTGTACGCGAAGCTCGGCTTCGCCGTACGTGAGCCGTTGTCGGTATTTCAGGGGGCAGCATCCTCGGTGGACCGGCCCAGCGGTGACGTACGCGCCGCCGTTGCCAACGACCTCGACGACTGCGACGCCCTGTGCCGGCGTGTCCACGGCCACGACCGCCACGACGAGTTGAGTCACTGGATCGATGCCGGTACGGCACATGTTGTCGAGCGCGGCGGCGAGGTCACCGGATATGCAACCGGCTGTGGATATTTGTTTCACGCGGTCGGCGAGACGGAGGTGGACATCATTGCGCTCATCGCAAGTGCCGAAACGGTTGTCGGACTTGGTGTTCTGGTGCCGTCGCGCAATAGCAGGCTGATGACGTGGTGTCTCGACGCCGGGCTGCGTCTGGTCCAGCAGTCGACGTTGATGACGATCGGCTTCTATACGGATCCGCGAGGGTCCTGGTTGCCGTCTGTCGGGTACTAGGCGCTACCCCGCGGGCCGGGCGGGCGCACCCCTGGCCACTACCACCGGCATCGATGTGGCCGTGTTGGTCCGCAGGATCGTGTGCACCACCTCGACGAGGTCCTCGATCGGCATCAGCTGGCCGGGCATGCAGCCGCGCGAAATCCACTGCGGGTAGAACTCCGTCGCGAGATCCCGATCCCAGCCGACGCTGAAGCCGGTGGCCGAGTCCCCCTCACCGCCCGCGCATTCCCCGACGATGAGGTTGGTGAATCCGATGTCCGGATGCTCGGCGCGCCACGCCTCGATCAGCCTTTCGAGCGCGGCCTTGCTCACGCCGTACGCGGCAAGTCCCGGCCAGGGCGGACCGAAGGTGCCTGCATCCGACGACAGGTAGACCACCTTGCCCGACGACTCCGTCAGGTACGGAATGGCCGCGGCAGTCGCGAGGGCGGCCCCCGTCACGTTGGTGGCGAATACGCGACCCCATGTTTCGGCGTCGGTGTCGACGAGGCGCATAACCGACCCGATCGCCGGCGTGTAGATGAGGTTGTCGATGCCGCCGAGCCCATCTGCAGCTTCACTGATCGCCGAACGCAGCGACGCCTCATCGGTCACATCGCATTCGACTGCGACTGCATCCGGTCCGGCCTCTTTGGCCGCGTTCTCGATCCGCTCGCGGCGCCGGGCGAGCAGCGCCACCTGATCGCCACGCTGTGCCAGTCCGACACCAATGCAGCGCCCGAGCCCACTCGATGCGCCGATCAACACTGTTTTCGCCATGGTCTCCTCGCCGGTCGATGCCGGTAATGGCATTCTCAATTCAGGAGAAGATACCTCACGCGCTGACCTTGCGGCGACGGCGAGCCGGTGCCGCCTTGGCGGGCACGGCGTCGAGCACCTCGGACAGGAACTTGCCGGTGTAGCTCTCGGGCACCGCAGCGACATCCTCCGGCGAACCCTGCGCCACCACGGTGCCGCCCGCCGAGCCGCCTTCGGGACCGAGATCGACGATCCAGTCGGACGTCTTGATCACGTCGAGGTTGTGTTCGATGACGATGACCGAATTGCCCTTGTCGACAAGGCCGTTGAGCACCGTCAGCAGTTTGCGGATGTCCTCGAAGTGCAGGCCGGTGGTCGGCTCGTCGAGGATGTAGACCGTACGGCCCGTCGAGCGCTTCTGCAGCTCGGAGGCCAGCTTCACCCGCTGCGCCTCACCACCGGACAGCGTCGGCGCCGGCTGCCCGAGCCGCACATAGCCCAACCCCACGTCGACAAGCGTCTGCAGGTACCGGTGGATCGAGCTGATCGGTGCGAAGAACTCGGCCGCATCCTCGATCGACATGTCCAGCACCTCGGAGATGGTCTTGCCCTTGTAATGCACCTCGAGGGTTTCGCGGTTGTACCGGGCGCCCTGGCACACCTCGCAGGGCACGTACACATCGGGCAGGAAGTTCATCTCGATCTTGATGGTGCCGTCGCCCGAGCACGCCTCGCACCGGCCGCCCTTGACGTTGAACGAGAAGCGTCCGGGCTGATAACCACGGACCTTCGCCTCGGTGGTGGCGGCGAACAGCGAGCGGATCTTGTCGAACACCCCGGTGTAGGTGGCCGGATTGGACCGCGGGGTGCGGCCGATCGGCGACTGGTCCACCCGGACCAGCTTGTCGACGTGGTCGAGGCCGTTGACCCTGATGTGCCTGCCGGGCACCTGCCGGGCGCCGTTGAGCTTGTTGGCCAGTACCGACGCCAGGATGTCGTTCACCAGGGTGGACTTCCCCGAGCCCGACACCCCCGTCACCGAGGTCAGCACACCCAGAGGGAACGACACGTCGATCTCACGCAGGTTGTGCTCCCTCGCGCCGACCACCGTGAGCTGGCGGCGACGGTCGATGGGCCGCCGAATTGCCGGTACTTCGATGCTCTCCCGGCCGGAAAGGTATGCACCGGTAAGGGATTCACGGTTACGCAGCAGCTCCTCATATGTGCCGCTGTGCACGATCCGACCACCGTGCTCTCCCGCCATCGGACCGATGTCGACCACCCAGTCCGCGTGCGCGATGGTGTCCAGGTCGTGCTCGACGACGATCAGCGTGTTGCCCAGATCGCGCAATCGGACCAGTGTTTCGATCAGCCTGCGGTTGTCGCGCTGATGCAGACCGATTGACGGCTCGTCGAGCACGTACAGCACGCCCACCAAGCCGGACCCGATCTGGGTGGCGAGCCGAATCCGTTGCGCCTCACCGCCGGAAAGCGTCGCCGCGGCGCGCGACAGGGAGAGGTATTCCAGGCCGACGTCGAGCAGGAAGCCGAGTCGCGACTGGATCTCCTTGAGCACCTGCCCCGCGATGGCCTGCTCCCGCGTCCCCAGGGTCAGCGCATTGAGGAAGTCGGCGCAGTCGGCGATCGACAGCTCGGCCACTTCGGCGATCGACTTCTTGCCGAATTTTCGTGCCGCCATCGTGACGGCCAGAATCTCCGGCTTCAGCCGGGTGCCGTTGCACTCGGGACACGGCACGTCGCGCATGAAGCCCTCGAGGCGTTCCTTCATCTGCTCGGAGTCGGTCTGCTCCATGCGGCGCTGCAGGAACGCCATCACGCCCTCGAAGTCGGCGTAGTAGGACCGGGTCCGACCGTAGCGGTTCTTGTAGCGGACGTGCACCTGCTCGTCGCAGCCCTCGAGAATCGCCTTGCGGGCCTTGGCCGGAAGCTTCTTCCACGGGGTGTCGACGTCGAAGCCAAGCTGATCGCCCAGCCCGGAAAGCATGCGGGTGAAGTATTCGGCGGTGTGCCCCATGGACCAAGGAGCGATCGCGCCCTCGGCGAGCGTCAAATCGGGGTCGGGCACGACGAGCTCGGGGTCGACCTCCTTCTTGACGCCGAGGCCGGTGCACTCCGGACACGCGCCGTAGGGCGAGTTGAACGAGAACGACCTCGGCTCCAGATCGTCGACCGCCAGCGGGTGGCCGTTCGGGCACGCCAGCTTCTCGGAGAACCGCTGCTCGCGGTGTGGGTGGTCGTCCTCACGGTCGACGAATTCCAGCACCACGATGCCGTCGGCCAGGTTCAGCGCCGTCTCGACCGAATCGGTGAGCCGCTGTTTGGCGGTGGCCTTGACCGTCAGGCGGTCGATGACCACCTCGATGTCGTGCTTCTCCTGCTTCTTGAGCTTCGGCGGGTCGTTCAGCGAGTGCACCACGCCGTCGACGCGGACGCGGCTGTAGCCCTGGGAGTTCAGCTTGTCGAACAGGTCGACGAACTCGCCCTTGCGGGTCCGCACCACCGGCGCCAGCACCTGGAATCGCAGACCCTCGTCCATCGCGAGCACCTGGTCGACGATCTGCTGCGGAGTCTGGCGGGCGATCCGCTCGCCGCACACAGGGCAGTGCGGCGTGCCCGCCCGCGCGTACAGCAGGCGCAGGTAGTCGTAGACCTCGGTGATGGTGCCGACCGTTGACCGCGGGTTGCGGTTGGTGGACTTCTGGTCGATGGACACCGCGGGCGAAAGGCCCTCGATGAAGTCCACGTCGGGTTTGTCCATCTGCCCGAGGAACTGCCGGGCGTACGCCGACAGCGACTCGACGTAGCGCCGCTGGCCCTCGGCGAAGATCGTGTCGAAGGCGAGTGAAGACTTGCCTGACCCGGACAAGCCGGTGAAGACGATAAGGGCCTCACGTGGCAGGTCGAGGTCGACGCTTCGCAGGTTGTGCTCGCGCGCACCCTTGATTATCAGGCGGTCAGCCACCCGGTTTTTCCTCCCGCAGACATAGTTAAGACCCATGCTATGTGCCGCCACCGACAAGCCCGATACCGTGAGCACCATGACCGTCGTCGACGACAACTACACCGGCCACGTCGACCCCCGAACCGCGGCTCGGCGAACCCTGCCGGGTGCTTCGATCGTCAAGGTTTCGGTGGGCCCGATGGACAACAACGCCTACCTGGTGACGTGTTCCCGGACAGGCGAGACGCTACTCATCGACGCCGCCAATGACGCCGGGATCCTGCTCGAGCTGATCGAACGCTTCGCGCCGAAACTCTCGCTGATCGTCACCAGCCACCAGCATCAGGACCACTGGCTGGCGCTGGCCGAGGTGGCCAAGGCGACGGGCGTGCCGACCGCTGCACACCAGCTGGACGCCGAGCCGCTTCCGGTCAAGCCGGATCGGCTGCTGGCCAATGGCGACACGGTCGAGATCGGTGAGCTGTCATTCGACGTCATCCATCTCCAGGGCCACACGCCCGGATCCGTCGCGCTGGCCCTTGACGGCGCCGACCCGGAAGCTGGGGCCACCCACCTCTTCACCGGCGACTGCCTGTTCCCCGGGGGGGTGGGCAAGACGTGGAAAGAGGGCGACTTCGAGAAGCTCCTCGGCGACGTGACGCGCCGGGTGTTCGACGTCTATGGCGACTCGACGGTGGTGTATCCGGGCCACGGCGACGACACCACGCTGGGCACCGAGCGGCCACACCTTGCCGAATGGAAAGAGCGCGGTTGGTGATGACCGCCGACAAAACGGTCGCCGTTGTGACCGGCGCCAGCCGTGGCGCCGGGCTCGGCATCGCCCATGCGCTCGGCAGCCATGGGTGCACGGTGTACGTGACCGGGCGGACAGAGACGGCCGGCCAGTCTGCGCTGGGCGGCACGATCCACGAGACCGCCGAGCTGGTCACTTCCGCAGGCGGCACCGGAATCGCCGTGCCGGTCGACCACGCCGACGACGAACAGACCAAGGCCCTGTTCGAACAGGTCGCGCGCGAGCAGGGCCGCCTCGACATCCTGGTGAACAACGCGGCGATCATCCGCGACGAGATGATGGGCCGGACGCGGTTCTGGGAGGAACCCATCAACGTCATCGACACGTTGGACGTCGGGCTTCGCAGCGGATATGTCGCCACCGTGTACGCCGCTCCGCTGATGCTTCCGCAGCGCCACGGCCTGGTTGTCTTCACCTCGGCGCCGGGCGCCGCCCACTATGTCTTCGGCCCGTCCTATGGGGTGCACAAGGCGGGCATGGACAAGATGGCCGCCGACATGGCGGTCGACTTCCGGGAATTCGGCATCGCGGCCGTATCCATCTGGATGGGGATGCTCCTGACAGAACGCTTCAAGAACATCGTCAACAGCGCCCCGGCGAAGTTCGGCCACCTGGCGAAAGACGCGGAGACACCCGAACTAACGGGACATCTCGTCTGGGCACTGTTCAACGATCCCGGTCTGATGGACAAGAGCGGCCAGACGCTGATCGGCGCGGAGTTGGCCGTCGAATACGGCATCACCGACGACGGTGGTCGCCAACCGCCGTCGTACCGTGATCTTCACGGGGTCCATCCGATCAAGCAGTTTGCGCGGGTTCTACGGTGACTGCCGCGCAGTCGACAAGGAGAAGGAAATGAACACCGAGCAGTTGGAGAAGGCGCGAAGCGGCGCCGGCTTCATCGCCGCGCTGGACCAGAGTGGTGGCAGCACCCCAAAGGCGCTCAAGTTGTACGGCATCTCCGAGGACGCCTACTCCAATGACGAGGAGATGTTCAACCTCGTCCACGAGATGCGCACGCGCATCATCACCAGCCCCGCCTTTGACGGGGACCGCATCATGGGCGCGATCTTGTTCGAGGACACCATGGACCGCGCCATCGACGGTCGTCCGACCGTCGACTATCTCTGGAAGGTCAAACGTGTCGTGCCGTTCCTCAAGGTCGACAAGGGCCTGGCCGAGGAAAAGGACGGCGCGCAGGTGATGAAGCCGATTCCCGGCCTCGCCGACTTGCTCTCGCGGGCCCGCGACAACGGCGTGTTCGGCACCAAGATGCGCTCGGTGATCAAACTTCCCGGCGCGGGGCTCGACGCTGTCGTCACGCAGCAATTCGAGATCGGCAGGCAGATACTGGCCGCCGGCCTGGTGCCGATCATCGAGCCGGAAGTCGACATCCACAGCGCGCGCAAGGCCGAGGCAGAGGATCAGCTCAAGGCAAGACTGCTCGAGGGCGTTAACCGGCTCGGTGACGACCAGAACGTCATGCTGAAGCTGACTCTGCCCGACACCGACAACCTGTACCGGGAGCTCGTCGACCACCCCAAGGTGGTCCGCGTGGTGGCGCTGTCCGGCGGCTACAGCCGCGACGAGGCGTGCGAGAAGCTGTCGCGCAACAACGGCGTGATCGCCAGCTTCTCGCGTGCCCTCACCGAGGGATTGACCGCACAGCAGAGCGACGACGAGTTCAACGCAACTCTGGACTCGGCGATCGCCGAGATCGCGAAGGCGTCGACAACATAGCGAACTAGCCCAAGATGGGTAGCCGACGCCGGTGGCCCAGCTCGTCCAGGACCGACTGCATCACCCAGCGGACGTAGCGATCGACCTCTTCGACGTCGGGGTCCTTGCCGAACCGGTCGAAGATGTCGATCGGCGGCAGCACTTGGGTGACGATCTTGGCGGGCAGCGGCATGTTGAGCGGCATGGTGAGGATGCTCAGGCCGAACGGGAAACCGAAGGTGATCGGCAAGATGTCGCTGCGTCCGATCTTGCGGCCCAGTTTGGACAGCCCGAGTAGATGCGACAGCCATTCGCCGCGGGTCAGATATAGCTGCGTTTCCTGTGCCCCGACCGAGACCGAGGGCACGATGGGCACCCCGGCCTCGATGGCCGTCGTCACATAGCCGGTGCGGCCGCCGAATTCGATCTCGTTGCGCCGGATGGTAGGCCGGTAGACCTCGTGGTCGCCGCCGGGGAACACCATCACGACGCCGCCGGCTGCCAGACCCTCGGCAGCGTTTTCGCGCGTTGCCCGGATCACCCCCGTGTGCCTCAACAGGTCCGCGGCCGGGGTGCTGAACAGCATGTCGTGTGCCAGCGTGTAGAGCGGCCGCTCGTAGCCGTGCTCGTCGTAGTAGCCGACCGCGAACACCGACATGTCCGGGGTGAGGAGGCCGCCGGAATGGTTCCCGACCACCAGGGACGGGCCTGGCGGGATGTTGCGCAAGCCTCGCGTCTCGGAGCGGAAGTATTTCTTGACGATCGGCCGGGTGAGCGCCACAACCATCTCGGTGATGCCCCGGTCGAACTGCTCGACGTCGGAATGTGCAACAGCAGCGTCGCTCATGGCCGTCCCCAATCGTGTGCCGTGATCGTGCTACCACGCCCGCGGGCCTCGCCAGGGCCGAAGAGCCACAGACGTCGGTGACATTGGCCCCTACTCGGACGGAAAACGACTGTCGATGCTGTAACCATGACTGCCGGAGGGCGCGACCTCACGCCGCTGCCCGATCTGTTGCACGGTCAGCCGCGCGCCGGACCGGTTCGGGATCGTCGACCCGTCTACGTCGACCTGCTGCCGCCGTGCAACGCCGGGTGCCCCGCCGGCGAGAACATCCAGGCCTGGCTCGGCCTGGCTCGCGACGGACATCACGAGCGGGCCTGGCGGCAGCTGGTGACGGACAATCCGTTCGCCGCCATACACGGGCGAGTGTGCTATCACCCGTGCGAATCCGTATGCAACCGCGCCCATCTCGACTCGTCGGTTTCGATCCATGCGGTCGAGCGCTTCCTCGGCGACGCGGCACGCGAACACGGGTGGTCGTTCGAACGGCCCTCGGAGCCGAGCGGTAAGCGTGTCCTGGTGATCGGTGCCGGGCCGAGCGGCCTTTCCGCCGCCTACCATCTGAGCCGGCTCGGCCACCACGTCGAAATCCGCGACGCCGGCGACGAACCCGGCGGCATGATGCGCTACGGCATTCCGAACTATCGGCTCCCCCGCGACGTGCTCGACGCCGAAGTGCAACGGATCGCCGCACTCGGGGTGCAGTTGACGTGCGGGCATCGCGTCGAGGATCTCGACGCCGAGCGCCGCGACGGCGACTTCGATGCGGTATTCGTCGCGGTCGGCGCCCACCTCGCCAAACGCGTCGACATCCCGACACAGGACGCGGGCTCGCTGCTGGACGCCGTGTCATTCCTGCGCAGCGTGGCGTCGGGGACACCGCCCGACATCGGCCGCCATGTCGCGGTATACGGAGGCGGCGACACCGCGATGGACGCCGCTCGCGTGGCGCGCCGCCTCGGCGCCGACGACACCGTGATCATCTACCGCCGCACTCGCGCAGAAATGGGTGCACACGAGGACGAAGAACAACAGGCCGAGCGCGAGGGCATCGAGATGCACTGGCTGCGCACGATCACCGCCTTCGAGCGGCCGGAGATTCAGGTCGAAGTGATGGACCTCGACGAGTCCGGGCGCGCCCGCCCGACGGGGCAATTCGAAACTCTCGCCGCCGACACCGTCATCATGGCCTTGGGGCAGGTGACCGAATCGGAGTTCATGCGGACGCTGCCCGGCGTCGAGTTCGACGACGACGGCTCCGTGCGGGTCGATTCCTCGTTGATGACCGGCTGCCCAGGGGTTTTCGCCGGCGGTGACATGGTTCCGTGCGAGCGGACCGTCACCGTCGGTGTCGGCCACGGAAAAAAGGCCGCACACCACATCAACGCGTGGCTGCGAGCGGAATCCGGCGCGAGGCCACCCAAACATCCTGAGGCGAGCTTCGACCAGCTGCACCTTTGGTACTTCGGCGATTCGGCCCGCCGCGCGCAGCCGGAACTCGCACCCGAGGAACGGGTCGCCGGGTTCGCCGAGGTCGTCAGCGGCCTGACCGCCGACGAAGCGGTATACGAGGCGGGCCGATGCCTGTCATGTGGCAACTGCTTCGAGTGCGACGGCTGCCTCGGCGCGTGCCCCGAGGACGCGGTGATCAAACTCGGTGTCGGACATCGCTATCGCTTCGACTACGACCGCTGCACCGGTTGCGCGGAGTGTTTCGACCAGTGCCCCGTGCACGCCATCGACATGGTCCCGGAATCACCATGACGCGAACGACGATCGACGGCAACGAAGCGGCCGTCTCAGTGGCCTACCGGCTCAACGAGGTGTGCTGCATCTATCCCATCACTCCGTCCTCGCCGATGGCCGAACTGGCCGACGAGTGGTCGAGCCAGGGACGCCAGAACGTCTGGGGCACAGTGCCGACGGTGGTCGAGATGCAAAGTGAGGGCGGCGCCGCAGGCGCACTGCACGGCGCGCTGCAGGGCGGAGCACTGGCCACCACGTTCACCTCGTCGCAGGGCCTGCTGCTCATGATCCCCAACATGTACAAGATCGCCGGGGAGTTGACTTCTGCCGTCGTTCACGTTGCGGCCAGATCGATTGCTGCCCAGGGGCTGTCGATCTTCGGCGATCATCAGGACGTGATGGCGGTGCGGCAGACTGGGTTCGCGCTGCTGTCGTCGGGGTCGGTACAGGAGGCTCACGATCTGGCGTTGGTCGCGCAGGCCGCGACGCTGCGTACCCGAATCCCGTTCGTGCACTTCTTCGATGGGTTCCGCACCTCCCACGAGCTCAACACGATCGAGACGCTGTCCGACGACGACTTGCGCGCCTTGATTCCCGAGGCGCTGATGCGCGAGCACCGTGCGCGTGCATTGTCGCCGGAGCGACCGTTCATCCGCGGCACAGCGCAGAATCCCGACGTCTACTTCCAGGCCCGAGAAACAGTTAACCCGTTCTACGCCAGGGTGCCCGATGTCGTCGAGCAGATGATGGCGGAATTGAATGTCCGGACGGGCCGGGAGATGCACATCGTCGATTACACCGGACACCCGGAGGCCGAACGGGTGCTGATCATGATGGGGTCGGGCGCCCAGACGGCGGCGCAAACCGTCGCCGCGCTCACCGCGCGCGGCGAACGGGTCGGGGTGCTGCAGGTGCGGCTCTACCGTCCGTTTCCGGCCGCGGCATTGTTGGCCGCGCTGCCCTCCACGGCCCGCACCGTCGGCGTGCTGGACCGGACGAAAGAACCCGGATCCGCGGGCGAGCCGCTTTACCTCGATGTGGTCGCCGCCCTGACCGAGGCGTACAGCCGCGGCGAGCGCCAGGGGCTGCCGCGAGTATGCGGGGGACGATATGGCTTGTCGTCCAAGGAGTTCACCCCGGCGATGGTCGCCGGAGTATTCGACGAACTCAGCCACGATCGGCCGCGCGCACACTTCACGGTCGGCATCGACGATGACGTCAGCCACACCAGCGTCGCCTACGACCCCGATTTCGACATCGAGCCCGCCGACACCGTGCGGGCGGTGTTCTACGGCCTCGGCTCCGACGGCACGGTCGGTGCGAACAAGAACACGATCAAGATTCTCGGCGGCGAGTCAGACCGCTACGCCCAGGGTTACTTCGTGTACGACTCGAAAAAGTCTGGTTCGCAGACGGTTTCGCACTTGCGGTTCGGGCCCACGCCGATCCAGGCGCCGTACCTCGTGACCCGCGCCGACTTCGTCGGCTGCCACCAGTTCCGGTTCCTGGAGAATGTCGACGTGCTCGGCCGCGCCGCTCCGGGCGCGGCGCTGCTGCTCAACTGCCGCCATCGACCCGAGGCGGTCTGGGACGCTCTGCCCCGGCCGGTCCAGCAACAGATCATCGACAAACGAATCACGCTGTATGCGGTCGACGCCGGCCGGATCGCTCGCGACGTCGGACTGGCCGGCCGCATCAATATCGTCTTGCAGACCTGCTTTTTCGCCATCGCTGGCGTGTTGCCGCGGGATACGGCGATCGCCCACATCAAGGACGCCGTCACGAAAACATACGGCGGCCGCGGTGCCGACATCGTGGCGAAGGAGCTCGCCGCTGTCGACCGGGCGATAGATGGTCTGCACCGCATCGAGGTGCCCGACCGCGTGACCGGGATTCGCGAACCCGCGCCGCTCGTGCCCGCCGATGCGCCGGAATTCGTGCGCAACGTCACCGCTGAGATGATGGCCGGGCGCGGTGATCGCCTACCCGTCAGCGCGCTGCCCGTGGACGGCACCTACCCGAGCGGGACCACAGCCTACGAAAAGCGCAACATCTCCGATCTGGTGGCGGTCTGGGATCCCGACACCTGTATCCAGTGCGGCAACTGCAGTTTCGTCTGCCCACACAGCGTCATCCGTACCAAGCTCTACGACCAGGCCGGGCTCGACGGCGCCCCCGAAAGCTTCCCGTCGGCACCATTGGACGCCGTCGGCCTGCCGGACACCCGCTACACCCTGCAGATCTATGCCGAAGATTGCACCGGATGCGGGTTGTGCGTCGAGGCATGCCCGGCGATCACGCCCGGAGTGCCAGTCACCAAGGCGATCAACCTCGGCGCCCGCGAACCCCTCGTGCCCGAGTCCCGCGCGAACGTCGCATTCTTCGAAACCCTGCCGGTCGCCGACAGAACTCACGTTGACTTCGGCACGGTGCGCGGAACACAGTTCCTGCAACCGCTTTTCGAGTTCTCCGGCGCCTGCGCGGGGTGCGGCGAAACGCCCTACCTCAAGCTGCTGTCGCAGTTGTTCGGCGACCGGCTGACCATCGCCAACGCGACGGGGTGCTCGTCCATCTACGGCGGCAATCTGCCCACGACGCCGTGGACCACGAACGCCGAAGGCCGCGGCCCGGCCTGGTCGAACTCGCTGTTCGAGGACAACGCAGAGTTCGGTCTCGGACTGCGCCTGGCTGCCGACACCCATACCGGACAGGCGCGGCAACTGCTCGTCGAATTCCGAGACGCGCTCGGGCCGGACCTCGTCGACAGCATCCTGGCTGCGCCGCAGGTGCGGGAATCGGAGTTGGCAGCGCAGCGCGAGAGGGTGGCCGAGCTCGAGTCCCGACTTGACCGCCTCGATGCCGGTGCGGCCGACGGGCTACGAAGCGTGATCGATCACCTGGTGCGACGCAGCGTGTGGATCGTCGGGGGCGACGGTTGGGCATACGACATCGGCGCCGGCGGCCTGGACCACATCTTGGCCAGCGGGCGCAACGTCAACGTGCTTGTGCTGGACACCGAGGTGTACTCCAACACGGGCGGCCAGATGTCGAAATCAACACCGCTGGCCGCGGTCGCCAAGTTCGCCGCCGCAGGCAAGACGGTTCCGAAGAAAGACCTTGCACTGCAGGCGATCGCCTACGGAAACGTCTACGTCGCGCGAGTGGCGATGGGCGCCGACCCCCAACAGACACTGCAGGCCTTCCGGGAAGCCGAGTCCTACGACGGGCCGTCGCTCGTGCTCGCCTACAGCCACTGCATCGCACACGGAATCGACATGCGGCAGGGATTGGACCAGCAATACCGCGCCGTGGCCAGCGGACACTGGCCCCTGGTGCGCTACGACCCCGTCGTCCGCGCCACCGGCGACGGGCCGTTCATGCTGGACTCCCACCGCCCGCGGATAGCGCTGTCGGACTACGTGTACCGGGAGTTGCGTTACCGCAGCCTGGCCAACTCCGACCCCGACGAAGCCGACCGACTGCTGGCGCTGGCACAGCAGGCCGTCGATCAGCGCTGGGATACCTACGAAGACATGGCGTCCCGGGGACCGCGGCATTTTCCGTCCGACGCGCGGAAGGACCGCTGATGGATTTGACCACCCGTTACCTCGGACTCACTCTGCGCAATCCCCTGCTCGCCGCGGCCTCCCCGCTCAGCCACACGGTCGACGGGGTCAAACGGCTCGCCGACGGCGGAGTGGCTGCGGTGGTGCTGCACTCGTTGTTCGAGGAACAGATCCGTCGCGAAGCCGAGCAGAACACGTGGCTGGCGGCGCAAGGCGGCGAGGCTTACGCGGAATCCCTCAGCTATTTTCCCGCCACGGCGGACCGTGATTCGGGCGCCGCCCAGTACCTGCGTCGCCTGGAACGCGCAGTGACCGCCGTCGACGTTCCGGTGATTGCCAGCCTCAACGGTTGCACGTCCGGCGGGTGGGCCAGCTATGCCCGCGCGATGCAGGATGCAGGCGCCGCGGCCGTCGAGGTGAACATCTACTACGTGCCCGGGAGCCCGCGCATCGACGGGCGCGAGGTGGAGCGCCGCCACCTTGACGTACTGGCCAGGGTCAAGGATGCGGTAACGATCCCGGTGGCGGTCAAGCTGAGCCCCTTCTTCAGTTCAACAGCCGAGATGGTGCAACGACTCGACGACGCGGGCGCCGATGGGCTGGTGTTGTTCAACCGATTCCTGCAACCCGACATCGATCCGGAAACCATCACGATGGCGCCGGGGGTAGCGCTGTCGACCTCTGCGGAAGGCCGCTTGCCGCTGACCTGGATCGCCCTGTTGCGGGGTCGGGTGAATGCGTCGCTGGCCGCTACCACCGGCGTCGAGAACGCCAGCGACCTCGTCAAATTCCTGCTCGCCGGGGCCGACGTCGTGCAGTCGGCGTCGGCGCTGATGCGCTGGGGCCCCGATCACGCAGGCGTTCTGGTCGAAGGGCTGCGCGACTGGATGGCCCGAAAGGGTTTCGCCGACCTCAAGGATGTCCGCGGCATGCTGGCGTGGCCCGCCGAAGACGACGCCACGGCGCGCGAACGCGCGGAGTACGTCACCGCGCTGCAGGACGCCGACAGCGAGTGGAATCAGGGATTCGAATAGAGCAGCGCTCAGTTAGGGTGTGGTGTGCACGATCAGTACGTCGGTCTTGGACCGACGTGCGACGTTGGCCGGCACCGATCCGAGCAGTCGACCCGCGATGGTGGACAGCCCGACGTTCCCGACGACCAGCAGATCGGCGTTGACTTCCTCGGCGAGGTCGACGAGGGCGTCCACCGGTGCGCCTACAATCGCCTTCTCCTCGACCTCGTTTGCCCCGGCGGCCTTGGCGCGGTCCCTGGCCTCCCGCAGAATCGCATAGATCGGCGCGTTGCCTGACATCTTGTAGCCCTCGTCCTTGAGGACGTCCGCAGCTCGCTGGTCTTCGCTCTGGGGGAAGTACGCGGTCGCCACGATCACCTTGGCGCCCGACCCCGCAGCGATCTGACCGGCCTTGTCTACCGCACGCAACGAGGAATCCGACCCGTCCGTGCCGACCAAAACGGTCTGATAGCCGCTCATCCATACCCTCCCAGTGTCGTTTGCACAGCCAACGAACGACCCTAACCCGTTGTTCGACCAATCTGGGAGTTATTCCTAGCCTGAGCAGCATTGTCCTGGTATTTCGCACCGAAGACGCCGCCAATGTCACCTCGGCGCGGTATACGTGACGCCGGCGACAGTGTGGGTATCCACTCGTTCATGACCGGTCTGACCGCGCTGATGAAGGAGGCCGACGGCTGTCGGCGCTGCGATTTGTACCGCAGTGCAACGCAGACCGTGTTCGGGCATGGAGCGCGCAACGCCTCGCTGATGTTGGTCGGCGAGCAGCCGGGCGATCAGGAAGACAAGGCAGGCGAGCCGTTTGTCGGCCCCGCGGGTCGACTGCTCAACAGGGCACTTGCTGCCGCAGGCATCGATCGCGAGAGCGTCTACCTCACCAATGCGGTGAAGCACTTCAAGTTCGAGCAGCGCGGCAAACGGCGAATTCACAAGACTCCGAGCCGGATCGAGGTGGTCGCGTGTCAGCCATGGCTGCTTGCCGAAATCAACATCGTGGTGCCAGACGTCGTTGTGTTGCTCGGGGCAACCGCCGCAAAGTCATTGCTGGGCAGTGGTTTTCGATTGACCCGGCATCGGGGTGAGGCGCTCCGGCTGCCCACCGGTGGCACGCGCCTCGACGTGGATGTCGACCCTGCGCTAGTGGCCACCGCGCATCCGTCGGCCGTGCTGCGTGGACCTCCCGAGGACCGCGAGACAGCGTTCGATGCCCTTGTCGCGGATCTCAAATTCGCGGCCGGACTTGTCAAACACGCGAGATGATGGTCGCGATGCGAGGTCCTGACGATCACGTCACCCGGCTGAACGACGGGCGAACCATCGGGTACGCGCAGTACGGCGATCCGAACGGATTTCCGGTGCTCAATGCACACGGCGGTCTGGCCTGCCGCCTGGATGTCAAGGCAGCCGCAGCAAGTGCGGACAAGGCCGCCATCCGGCTCATCTCGCCGGATCGGCCCGGGATCGGGCTGTCCGATCCGCTGCCGGGTCGCACGATCCTGGACTGGGCGCACGACATCGGCGAGCTAGTCGACCAGATCGACGTCGAACGGTTCGCCGTCATGGGCTGGTCGATGGGCGGCCAATACGCGGCGGCGCTGGGCCATGCGCTCGGCCACCGCGTGACACGGGTGGCGATCATTGCGGGCGCACTGCCGCTCACCGATCCGGGTGCGTACGCGGAACTTCCGCTGATGGACCGGGTGTATACCCAGATGTCGCAACGTGTTCCGTGGTTGGCGCGCCAGTGCTTCGGTGCGATGAGACTCGCAGCACAGCACACGCCCGTCTGCTATGGGCGCATCGCGGCACGCGAACTCGGGCCTGCCGACGGCACTGTCCTTCGTGACGAAGGATTCGATACCTTCGCCCAGATGTCGTGTGAAGCGCTTCGGAATCTGCGTGGCGTCGTCGAGGAATATCGGGCGTGGATCCGGCCGTGGGGGTTCGCCCCTGAAGATCTGGCCGTCCCCGTTGACGTATGGACAGGAACCGACGATCAGCTCGTGAACACGACCTGGCCCCATCGGCTCGCTGAGCGGATCCCGGGCGCGACGCTGAACGTCAGGCCGGGTGGCCATTTCATGGCACATTTGCACTACCCGGAAATCCTCGAGACGCTACGCGCTAGCTCCTGAAGCGTTCCGCCGCCGAGCAATCACGTGGAGCGAGTGACGGGACTCGAACCCGTGTGAACGGCTTTGCATGCCGCCGCCTATCCATCTCAGCCACACCCGCATCGAGAAACGAACTTGCCAATGCACGCCAGCACAGACCAGCCTTCAGATCACACTGATCGCTAGATCCCACGGCGCGCCGGGGGGAGTCGAGAAACCAGCGGCGTTAACTTTGTTCACATGGATCTCTGGCTGGCCGCGGATCCGCCGTTTTTCGGCGGTCCCGGACAGGGCGCGCGTCAGATCGTCGAGCTGTTCGTCGCGTTCGGGCTGACCGCGCTCATCGGTCTGGAACGCGAGCTGCAGGGCAAGAGCGCCGGGCTTCGCACGCAGACCATCGTCGGGACTGCGGCGGCGTTGATCCTCTTGATCAGTAAGTATGGTTTCGCCGACGTGCTCACCCCCGGGCTCATCATCGTCGACCCGTCCCGCGTTGCGGCCCAAATCGTCTCCGGCATAGGCTTTCTCGGGGCGGGCATCATCATTTTCAGACGCGGCTCGGTTCACGGGTTGACCACCGCAGCTGCCATCTGGGAGTCCGCCGCAATCGGCATGGCCGCCGGCTCAGGCTTGCTCCTGCTCGCATGCACGGTGACGGCCATGCACTTCCTCGTCGTGGTTGGGTTCATGCCGCTGGCCCGTCGGCTGAGCTCCCGACTGAGCGGCGCCATCCGCCTGCACGTCACCTACGAGGAGGGCCGTGGTGTCATGAATCGACTCCTGCAGGCCTGCGACCGGCGGCAATGGCAGCTCGCCGAGCTGACCGCCGATACAGCCGGCGAGCCGCTCGGCGAGGCACCGGGTCGGGCCGGTGTCATGCTGACGTTGTCCGGTACCGGGATCATCAATGCGCCGGCGGTGTTGGCAGGTATCGATGGTGTGACAGGGATCCGTCAGCTCGACGAGGACCCGGACTAGCGGTGCTGCCCGTGACGCGAACCGAACGCGTTCGTCGGAAACACACCGGCGGCGCGCACCGAGTCCCGAATGATCTCGCCTAGCGCAACCAGTTCCTGCACATCGTCGTCTGCCACCGTGCGCCACGGCGCATAGGCCAACTCATCGGTGAGGTCTTCGATCTTGGTCCGCAGTTCGGTTCCGGCTGCAGTCAGTTGGTCCGCATCGTCGAGAAGGCCACGCGCCCGCAGGACGCTTACAGTTTCGTCCCACTGTTCTCTGCTCCAGCCGCGCAACAGCCTGCCGAATTCGGGATCGAAGCCCGTTCCCGTGGCGACATGGGTGATCAACGCCTCGATGCCGCTCAGCCCATGACTGACCAGCGCGGCGATGTGGCCGTCGCCACGGTACTCCCGCAGCAGGGTGATCGCGTGCCACAACTGCGTGTGAGGAGCGTTGGGCCAGTCCAACTCGGCGTGACCGGCATACAGCGGCCGGCCGTCCGCATTCGGTATCGCCTCGGCGACACGGCGCACGATCGCCACGGAGTGCGCAAACTCCGGTGATCGGACCCGCGCCTCTCCCAACAGCTTTGGCATCACCGCATCGACGATCTCGTAGCGCGCCCGCGTCACCGCAGCCGGCGGCGCGATGTCCCACGCCGACGGAATCGCCTTGGCGATCAGCTCGGGATTGAAGTTATAGAACGTCGCCGCAACGACTTTCGCGGTGACGGCTCCCATCGGCGCTGACCGGCTGGCGAAATACTGCGTGCGCTGGTTCTCCAGGCCGAGCTCGGTGAATCTCTCGTTGGCCTCGGGGACGAAGTAGATCGTCGAATGCAACCTGTCGAGTGAGCGGCTCAGCTGCCCGGCGGAGAACGCATCCATTCAACCGAGACTAGCGACCGCGCGAAGCGCCGTACGAGGCCGCCAGGCCTGCGGCGGCGATCATCGCGAATACCGCGAACAGCCAGCGTGCCGCAGCCACGTCGCCCCCGGCCGTGATGTTGACGACCACACCGGCCAGGCCTGCGCCGAACGCCCCGGAAATCAGTTGCACGGTGTTGATCGCCGCCGCGGCAGTGCCGGCCTCCACCGGATCTTCGAGCGCACCCATGACCCAGGCGGACAAATGGGGCCACGCGATGCCGACGCCGCACCCGGCGATGAACAGTCCGACCGCCCAGACCGCGATCAGCGGCCATGTCAGGCCCTCGCCGAGGACCAATGCGCCCAGCGCCAGGCCGATGGCCATCACCACGGGAGCGGCGACTACCAGGCCGACGATCGTGCGGGTCCGGCCGACCGATGCGCTGGCAATCTCGGACAGCGTCCAGCCGACAGCCAGTACCGCGCCGAAGAATCCTGCTGCCGCAGGCACCATGCCGGCCAGATGCTGGCCGAACAGGGGCACGTACATGTCGACCATCGTGGCTGCCATCAACAGCCCGGTCGTGACGTACATCCATTTCAGCGGACCGGGCCCGAACGCCGCGCGCGGCAATACCGTCGCCCTGGCACGACGGTCGACGACCAGAAAGAGCCCCACGAGTGCCGCGCCGAGGGCCAGTAAGCCGAAGGTGGCCGCGGCGGTGTGCTGCACACCCGCGACGCTGATCGCCAGCGCTGCCACGCCGAGCAGCAGCAGCGACCGCACCGGGATCCGCGGAATCGCCGCGGACTCCCGCGCGCCACCCGCGCGAGCAGGCAACGCACTTGGTACCAGAGCTGCCATCGCAAGCGTCAAGATCGCCAGCGATCCGAAAGCCCAACGCCAGATACCGAATTGGGCGAACAGTCCGCCGACCGCGGGACCGATGATCACGGCGACGCCCCACATCGCCGACACCAATGCCGACGCCCTGGTCCACAGCCAATTCGGCAGCGCGGAGCTGATCACCGCGTAGCCGAGTCCGGCGAGCATTCCACCGGCCGCGCCCTGCAGCGTGCGGGCAACAAGCAGCAGCTCCATGCTGGGCGCCAGGGCGCAGGCCAGCGTGCCCGCACCGAAGATGCCCAACGTCAGCAGATACGACGCCCGTGGCCCGAGCCGGACAAGAAGCGGGTTTACCGCGGTTGCCGCCACCACCGAGCCGACCAGGTACACGGTAATCACCCACGCGTAGAACCGCTGTCCGCCGATATCGGCGACCGTGCTGGGCAACAGGCTGATCGTCAGGAACTCGTTGGTGGCGTACAGGCCGACCCCGCCCGCCAACAGAGTTGCGGTGCCGATCCGCTCCCGGCCCAGCAGCTGGCGCCAGCTACCCGGCTTGGTCGTCGCGGCCTCAGTCACATCAGTCACCGTAGGACCTGAACCGCCGTTGAGATCAAGCTATTTCAGACCGGCCGCATCCATGCCGCGAAGTTCCCGCTTCAAATCGGCTATCTCGTCCCGGATACGGGCCGCCAGCTCGAACTGAAGATCGCGGGCGGCCGCCATCATCTGGGCGGTCAGGTCCTTGATGAGATCGGCCAGTTCTGCCCGCGGCATGTTCGAGGTGTCGCGCCCCTCGATGATCCCCGCACTGACCGCACGCCCCGGCTCACCTTGCGCGCGGCGGCCCCGCGAGGCGTTGCGCCCCGAGCCCCCGACCTCGACGTCGGTGTCGTCGGCCTCACGGTAGACCTGGTCGAGGATGTCGGCGATCTTCTTGCGCAGTGGCTGCGGGTTGATCCCGTGCTGCTCGTTGTAGGCGACCTGCTTGGCCCGCCTGCGGTCGGTCTCGTCGATGGCCTGTTTCATCGAGTCGGTCATGGTGTCGGCGTACATGTGCACCTCACCGGACACATTGCGAGCGGCGCGGCCGATGGTCTGGATCAGGCTGCGGGGCGAGCGGAGGAAGCCCTCCTTGTCGGCGTCCAGGATCGCCACCAACGACACCTCGGGCAGGTCGAGGCCCTCACGGAGCAGGTTGATGCCGACGAGCACGTCGTATTCGCCGAGCCGAAGCTGACGAAGCAGTTCGACGCGGCGCAGCGTGTCGACCTCGGAATGCAGATAACGGGTCCGGATACCCAGCTCGAGCAGATAGTCGGTGAGGTCTTCGGCCATCTTCTTGGTGAGCGTCGTGACGAGCACACGCTCGTCACGCTCGGTGCGCTTGCGGATCTCGCCGATCAGGTCGTCAATCTGTCCCTTGGTCGGCTTGACCACCACCTGCGGATCCACCAGCCCGGTCGGGCGGATGACCTGTTCGACGAACTCTCCCCCGGTTTGACTGAGCTCATACGGCCCCGGTGTGGCGGAAAGGTACACGGTCTGCCCGATCCGGTCCGCGAACTCCTCCCAGGTCAGCGGCCGGTTGTCGATCGCCGACGGCAGCCGAAACCCGAAATCCACCAGGTTGCGCTTGCGGGAGATGTCCCCTTCGTACATGCCGCCGATCTGCGGCACCGTGACGTGCGACTCGTCGATGACGAGGAGGAAGTCTTCCGGAAAATAGTCGAGCAGGGTGGCCGGCGCAGACCCGGCGGGCCGGGCATCGATGTGCCGCGAGTAGTTCTCGATTCCGGAGCAGAACCCGACCTGTCGCATCATCTCGACGTCGTAGTTCGTCCGCATCCGCAGCCGCTGCGCCTCGAGCAGCTTGCCCTGCTGCTCGAGTTCGGCGAGCCGCTCTTCGAGCTCCTGCTCGATGGTCGAGATCGCGTGCGCCATCCGCTCGGGGCCCGCCACGTAGTGAGTAGCCGGGAAGATCCGCAGCGAGTCCACCTTCCGAACAATGTCGCCGGTCAGGGGGTGCAGGTAGTACAGGGCCTCGATCTCGTCGCCGAAGAATTCGATGCGCACCGCGAGCTCTTCGTAGGACGGGATGATCTCGACGGTGTCGCCGCGCACCCGGAACGAGCCTCGGGTGAACGCCATGTCGTTGCGGGTGTACTGGACGTCCACCAGCAGCCGCAGCAGTGCGTCGCGGGGTATCTCTTCGCCAACCTTCACCTCGACGGACCGGTCCATGTAGGACTGTGGCGTGCCGAGGCCGTAGATACAGGACACCGACGCGACCACGACGACGTCGCGACGCGACAGCAGGCTCGACGTGGCTGAGTGCCGGAGCCGTTCCACGTCGTCGTTGATCGAGCTGTCCTTCTCGATGTAGGTGTCGGTCTGTGCGATGTACGCCTCGGGTTGGTAGTAGTCGTAGTAGGAGACGAAGTACTCGACGGCGTTGTGCGGCAACATTTCCCGCAGCTCGTTGGCGAGCTGTGCCGCCAGCGTCTTGTTCGGTGCCATCACCAGCGTGGGCCGTTGCAGGCGCTCGATCAGCCACGCAGTTGTCGCGGATTTGCCCGTGCCGGTGGCGCCGAGCAACACCACATCGCGCTCGCCCGCCTGAATCCGGCGCTCGAGCTCGTCGATGGCGGCCGGCTGGTCCCCCGCGGCGTCGTACGGGCTGACGACCTCGAAGCGGCCGCCCGCGCGCACCATGTCCTCGACGGCGCGATACTCCGAGTGCGCCAGCACGGGATGTTCGGTAGCGAAAGCCATGATCACCAGGGTAGAACCACCGACCGACACCTGCTGTTCCCCGACTCGAAACGCTGCCGTCCCCCGCGACGTTCGACCAGCCCTATGCTTGGCTTATCCACGCTCCCAAGCACGAGATCTTCGACCTGGACGCGCGCACCAACACCGATCCGAAAGGGATCGTGCGCGCGGTGGACGAGTACACGGTGAAGCCGTGGGGGCTCTACATGGCCCGCCGGACGCCGGGCCGTGCCCAGTTCCACTATCTCGAGTCGTGGCTGCTGCCGTCGGTGGGACTGCGAGCCACCGTCTTCCACTTCAACCCCGGCCACGAACTCGACCAGGACTACTACCTCGACGTCGGCCGTTACACGCCCGGACCGTCCGAGTGGCATTCCGAGGACCACTATCTCGACCTCGTCGTGCGCACCGGTCAGGCCGTGGAACTGGAAGATGTCGACGAACTTCTGACCGCCGTGCGGCACGGGCTGCTGACCCCGGAGACCGGCGAAGCGGCCGTCCGGATCGCACTCGATGCGATTCAAGGACTGTCCCATCAGGGCTACGACCTCAACCGTTGGCTGGCCGGCGAAGGAATCGACCTCACCTGGCGCGGGGCATAGAGGTGAAGGCCACGGCCCGCACCCGTGCCGCTCAACGGCTGGCCACGACGCACTCCTGACCTGCCAGCCGGCCTGAAGTAACGGCTGCGCGCGTCGGGTCGATGATCTTGACGATGGCAAAACCTGCAGGTCAACATCTTCAAGACCACTTCCGAGGCGGAATGCGGTCTTGCGACGTCCTCGCAGCCACCCAACGACGGGTTGTAAAGTCTGCTCACATGAGCTTCACCAAGCGCGGCGCGCTTGCGTTCGTGGCCATGGCTGTGGTCGGGGTTGGCGCCCAGGTCCTTCCGCCCACGGCGGTCGCCGAGCCGGGCCCTGACTCCCAGACCGACGTGGCGCCCGCTCCCGATGACGGGTTGAACCACAACATCACCTACCGGGCCCGCGCCGACGGCACATCCCGGGGAGCGGTCGTCGCGTACAAGATCGACGACGCGAACGTCAACAGCGACCAGCCGACGATGCTGCCTGGAAGCACCTTCGAGGTCAACACGGTCCTGTCCGACCCGAAACTGGCGGGCATGACAGTTTCCATCGAGTGGCCGTATGGATCGAACCTGCACTGCGAGATCCTGGTCGATGACCAGATCGTCGCGCAGGCCGATCAGTTCATCGCGCCGAGGCTGTTCCACGTCAAAGACGACCCGCTGTACGGCACGCTGCAATGCGGCGCCCCGCTCGACACACCGGCGGCCGGGGCACCGGCACCGGTCGAGGCGCCTCCGCAGTCCGCCTGACCGCCCAGGCAGCTGCGGTCGCGCTTATGCGGTCCATCCGGTCGCGTCCGCCCACGCCCTGGCCCGCCAGTATGCGTCGAGGAACCATGGTTCCTTGGCTTCGGCGTAGTCCGGGGATTCCAGCGCCTTCCGCTTGGCTGCCAGGTAGTCCTCACGCACCCCGGGGTTGGCTGTCAACCAGTCGACGAACAGCAACGCGAACTGCTGATTGGGCCAGCCGCTCACTCGAAGATGCACATTTGCCGGGCGGCCTGGATCTGCTGCGCCGTGAATGCGTTTGCGCCACAACGACGAGTCCCCATCGTGGGGCACGTCGCCGGTGATGCGTTCGATGCGCGGATAGCCGACGTCTGCCAGGGTGTCGGCGAGTTCGTCGGCGATATCGAGCGACTCGACGGTCACCTGGACGTCGATGACGTCCTTGCCGTCCATTCCTGGGACTGCGGTGGAGCCGATGTGGTCCACCCGCAATGCTTTGGGGCCGCACGCCATTCGCAGGCGGGCCATGATGCGGTGCGCGTCGTCCGGCCACGCCGGGTCGTAGGGCACCAGTTTCGGTGGGATACGCACCACCTCGCGGGTACGGATGTTGTGCGCCAGCGGCAGCACCCGTTGATACCAGATGTCGCGTGCCCGCTCGACCAGTTCACCCTGCGAGCCTGAATTGTCCAGCAGCACATCGGCAATCGCGCGTCGCTGCTCTTCGGATGCCTGCGCGGCAATCCTCGCGCGGGCGTCGGCCTCGTCCATCCCCCGCTTGATCAGCCGCTCGACCCGCGTCTTCTCGTCGGCGTGCACGACGACCACGAGCGGGAACATCGGCGCCATCCCGGTCTCGACGAGAAGTGGGATGTCCTCGACCACCACCGCGTCCTCGGACACGGCGGCGATGATCTCCTCGCGCCGCCGGCCCACCAGGGGATGCACGATGGTGTTCAGCTTGGCGCGCTGTTCGTCGTCGACGAACGCCTTGGCGGCCAGGCCGGGTCGGTTGAGCGCGCCGTCCGGAAGCAGGATGTCCTCGCCGAACGCGTCGACGAGGGCAGCCAGGCCTTCGGTGCCGGGTTCGACGACTTCCCGTGCGATGACGTCACCGTCGACGATGATGCCGCCACACTCGCTGAAGGCGGCGGACACCGTCGATTTGCCGGCACCGATTCCGCCGGTCAGACCGATGCGCAGCATCCGGTCAAGCGCCGACTAGGCGCTGCCCGCGAGCTTCTCCCGGAGCGCCGCCAGCTGGGCGTCGCTTGCCAGCGACCCGCCTGCCGACTGCTCCTCGTCCCGCGGCGCACCGTTCGCCTTCGAAGCGGACGCCGCGACATCTGCCGCTTCGGCCGCCGCGAACTTCTCCATCTGCGTGGTGTGCATCTTGTGACGACGCTCGGCCTCGGCGTAGCGGGCCTCCCACTCGTCCCGCTGCTTCTCGAAGCCCTCGAGCCATTCGTTGGTCTCGGAGTCGAAGCCCTCGGGGAAGATGTAGTTGCCCTGCTCGTCGTAGCTGTCGGCCATGCCGTACTTGCTGGGGTCGAACTCCTCCGTGTAGTCCTCGTTGGCCTGCTTGAGCGAGAGCGAGATGCGGCGACGCTCGAGGTCGATGTCGATGACCTTGACCATCGCGTCGTCGCCGACGGCGACCACCTGGTCCGGCACCTCCACGTGGCGCTCGGCGAGCTCGGAGATGTGCACCAGACCCTCGATGCCCTCCTCGACGCGGACGAACGCGCCGAACGGCACCAGCTTGGTGACCTTGCCGGGCACGATCTGCCCGATGGCATGCGTGCGGGCGAAGTGGCGCCACGGATCTTCCTGAGTCGCCTTGAGCGACAGGGACACCCGCTCGCGATCCATGTCGACGTCGAGCACCTCGACGGTGACCTCGTCGCCCACCTGGACAACCTCGGACGGGTGGTCGATGTGCTTCCAGGACAGCTCCGAGACGTGCACCAGGCCGTCGACACCGCCGAGATCGACGAACGCGCCGAAGTTGACGATCGAGGAGACGACACCCTTGCGGATGGCGCCCTTCTGCAGCTGGTTGAGGAACTCGCTGCGCACCTCGGACTGGGTCTGCTCCAGCCAGGCGCGGCGGGACAGCACCACGTTGTTGCGGTTCTTGTCGAGCTCGATGATCTTGGCCTCGATCTCCTTGCCGATGTACGGCTGCAGATCGCGGACACGACGCATCTCGACCAGCGACGCGGGCAGGAAGCCGCGCAGGCCGATGTCGAGGATCAGGCCGCCCTTGACGACCTCGATGACGGTGCCCTTGACGGCCTCGTCCTTTTCCTTGAGCTCTTCGATGGTGCCCCAGGCGCGCTCGTATTGAGCCCGCTTCTTGGACAGGATCAGGCGGCCTTCCTTGTCCTCTTTGGTGAGAACCAGAGCTTCGACCTCATCGCCCACGGAGACGACCTCGTTGGGGTCGACGTCGTGCTTGATGGAGAGCTCACGGGAAGGGATGACGCCTTCGGTCTTGTAGCCGATGTCGAGCAAGACTTCGTCGCGGTCAACCTTGACGATGGTCCCTTCGACGATGTCGCCATCGTTGAAGTATTTGATGGTCTTGTCGATGGCGGCGAGAAAATCCTCAGCCGAGCCGATGTCGTTAAGGGCTACTTGCGGCGAGGTGACGGAGGGACTTGGCATGTTGTTGGGTTGCTCCGGACAGGTTTGGTCGTAGGGACAGTTGTTATTGATGTGACCCGCAGCAGAGGACGCGAAACCACAGACGGGTACCGGTAAAGGTTACTCGACTGGATACACGCTGGACAAACTCGGTCCCACGATGCCGGAGGATCAAACCCAGGCCAGCTACCCTGCTCTCGTGTCCTACGCCGGTCCGCCGCCGCAGCCGCTTTCCTTCGCTCCGCCGTATCCGCCGCTACAGAAGAAGGTTCGCAAGGTCGGCGCGCCGCTCGGCGTGCTCATCACATTGGGCACGATCACGGGGCTGATCGTGATCGCGCTGACCGCGTTCAACCCAATCGGCACCTCCATCGGATTCGTCCTTTCGAGCGTGGCGATGACGGTCGTCGTCCTGGCCTACCTGTGGTTGGACCGCTGGGAGCCGGAACCGCCTCGGCTGTTGATGCTGGCCTTCCTGTGGGGCGCGTCGGTGGCCGTGATCATCGCGTCGATCCTGCAGCTGGTCACCGAAGCGGCCATCAACCCCGGCCGGCCGGAGTCGGTCAGCCCGGTCACCATCGTGCTCGGTGCGCCGCTGACCGAAGAGGCGGCCAAGGGGCTGTTCCTGCTGCTCATGATGACCGGCCGGCGGCGCAACGAGCTCAACTCGCTGACCGACTGCCTGGTGTACGCCGGTCTGGTGGGCGCGGGTTTCGCCTGGTTGGAGGACATCCTCTACATAGGTAGCGGCGAGACGGTCGGCGACTCACTGTTGACGGCGGGGATGCGGCTGATCATGGCGCCGTTTGCCCACTCGCTGTTCACGACGATGACCGGCATCGGGGTGTATTTCGCGCTCCAGCGGCGAAACGCCATCGCCAAAACCGGCTGCGTGCTGCTCGGTTACGTCGGTGCGGTCATCATGCACGGCCTGTGGAATGGCTCGTCGCTGCTCGGCGTCGAGGCGTACCTACTCGTTTACGTGCTGTGGATGGTGCCGATCTTCGGGCTGGCGATCTGGTTGGGCGTGGCCAGCAGGCGCAGGGAACAGCGTGTCGTCGCGGGGAAGCTGCCCGGCATGATCGCGGCAGGCCTGGTGACCCAGAACGAGGCGACCTGGCTGGGCTCGATCCGGCACCGCAAGGCGGCGATCGCGCAGGCGAAGCGGGCGGGCGGAAAGGCTGCCGCCAAGTCGATCAAGAACTTTGCCCACCAGGTCGTCGAGCTGGCCTTCGTCCGGGACCGCATCGACCGGGGTTTCGGCGATGAGCGGGTCAACGCGCTGCTGACCGAGGAGACGTACGGCGTTTATGGTGCCCGGGCGGCCGCACCCGCGCTGCACGGCTTGGCCGGATTCCGCGCAATAGGCGCCTAGTGCGCCGCAGAATCCCAGCTGCGGCCGTAGCCAACCGACACCTCGAGCGGCACGTCGAGCGGATAGGCGCCGCCCATCTTGTCCCGCACCAGCTTTTCGACCTGGTCCCGCTCTCCCGTCGCAACCTCGATGAGGAGTTCGTCGTGCACCTGCAACAGCATCCGTGACTGCAGCCCTGCGGCCTTGATCGCCGTGTCGACCTCGATCATCGCCATCTTGATGATGTCGGCGGCGCTGCCCTGGATCGGGGCGTTCAATGCGGCGCGCTCGGCGGCCTCCCGCACGTTGCGGTTGCTGCTGTCGAGCTCCGGCAGGTAGCGCCGCCTGCCGAAGACCGTTGACGTGTAGCCGTCCTTGCGCGCCTGGTCGACGACCTCGTGCAGATAGTCGCGCACCCCGCCGAAGCGATTGAAGTACTGCTCCATCTGCACCTTGGCTTCCTCGGTGGAGATCTTCAGCTGGGCGGCCAGGCCGTAGGCGCTCAACCCGTACGCGAGTCCGTAGGACATCGCCTTGACCCTGCGCCGAAGCTCGGCGGTGACCTCGTCGATCGGAACGGAGAACGCCCGCGACGCCACGAAGGAATGCAGGTCCTCTCCGGTGCGGAACGCCTCGATGAGGCCCTCGTCCTGCGACAGGTGCGCCATGATGCGCATCTCGATCTGGCTGTAATCGGCCGTCATCAGCTCGTCGAAGCCCTTGCCGACGACGAATGCGTCGCGGATCCGGCGCCCCGCATCGGTTCGGATCGGGATGTTCTGCAGGTTCGGCTCGGTCGACGACAGCCGGCCCGTCGCGGCGATGGTCTGGTTGAACGTGGTGTGGATCCGACCGTCCGAGGCCACCGAATTCAGCAGCCCGTCCACGGTGACCTTGAGCCGGGTGGCGTCGCGGTGTGCCAGCAGATGCGACAGGAACGGGTGCCCGGTCTTGTCGAACAGCGATTGCAACGCGTCGGCGTCGGTCGTGTAGCCGGTCTTGGTGCGCTTGGTCTTCGGCATCTCCAGCTCGTCGAAGAGCACCACCTGCAACTGTTTGGGCGAGCCGAGATTGATCTGCTTGCCGATCACCGCGAACGCGGCCTCAGCGGCGTCCCGTATCTGGTCGGCGAACTCGCTCTGCAGTTCCGACAGCTGGCCGAGGTCGACGGCGATGCCCGCGGTCTCCATCTGAGCCAGCACCCGCTGCACGGGCAGCTCCATGTCGCCGAGCAACGACGAGGATTCGATGCGGGCCAGCTCCTCGTCGAGCGCGTCGGCGAGATCCATCACCGCACTGGCCCGCAGGATCGAGGTCTGGACGGCTTGCTCGTCGACGCCTTCGTCGTCATCGAGAAGCGAAAGCTGTTGCTGCTCAGGGTTATCCGCCCGCAGCTCACGTTTCAGGTACCGCAACGACAGGTCGTCCAGCGCGAAGCTGCGCTGGCCGGGCCTGACCAGATACGCCGCCAACGCCGTGTCCGACGTGACGCCGCGCAACGTCCAGCCGCGACCCTCCAGGTCGTGCATCGCCAGCTTCGCCTCATGCAGCGCCTTCGGTACATCGGCGTCGGACAGCCAGGACGCGAGCGCGGCCTCGTCGTCGGGATGCAGGGCGGCGGTGTCGACGTAGCGGCCGTCACCGTCCCCGGCGACGATGGCCAGCGCGGTGGCGTCCGCGTCGTACGCCAGGTGTGTCCCGATCACCGCCATCCCCGCACGCTTGCCCTTGCCGTGCTCGGACAGCCAGCCGGACAGCTCACCTGCCTCGAGCGCACCGCCGCGCACATCGAAGCCCTGGTCCACCTCGGGGTCCGTCGACGCCAAGGTCTCGAACAGCCGCTCCCGCAGCACCCGGAACTCGAGGTCGTCGAACAGCCGGTGGATCTGGTCGCGATCCCACGGCTGCATACGCAGCGTGTCGGGGGTCTGCGCCAGCGGCACATCCTTGACCAGATCGGTGAGCTCGCGGTTGAGCACAACGTGCGACAGGTTGGCGCGAAGCGCATCGCCGACCTTGCCCGAAACCGTGTCGACCTGGTCGACGAGGGCCTGCAGCGAGCCGTATTCGGCGATCCACTTGGTCGCCGTCTTCTCCCCCACGCCAGGGATGCCGGGCAGGTTGTCGCTCGGGTCGCCGCGCAGCGCGGCGAAGTCCGGATACTGCTGCGGGGTCAGCCCGTACTTGTCCAGCACGGCCTCCGGCGTGAACCGGGTCAGCTCGCTGACGCCCTTGCGCGGATAGAGCACCGTGACGTCATCGCTGACCAGTTGCAGCGAGTCGCGATCGCCGGTGACGACCAGTACCCGGTAGCCCTCGTCCTCGGCCTGAGTGGCCAGGGTGGCGATGACGTCGTCGGCCTCGAACCCCGGCTCGGCCAGCACGGTGATGCCGAGCGCGCCGAGCACCTCCTTGGTGATGTCGATCTGGCCGCGGAATTCGTCGGGCGTGGCCGACCGGCCCGCCTTGTACTCGGGGTACCTCTCCAACCGGAAGGTCTGCCGCGACACGTCGAACGCCGCCGCGATGTGGCTGGGCTGTTCGTCGCGCAGCAGGTTGATCAACATCGCGGTGAACCCGTACACCGCGTTCGTGGTCAGACCGCCCTGGGTCTTGAAGTTCTCGGCCGGCAGCGCGTAAAACGCCCGAAAAGCCAACGAATTGCCGTCCAGCAGCATCAATGTCGGCTTTTCGGCCGCCTTCTCAGCGGTTGCGCTCGCGGTCACGCACCTAACTCTATGCACCGCCGCCGACAGGCACGTGCGCACGGGCCAGGTCCACCAAGACCCGGGCCGCCGGGCTCACCGGGCCGGACGCCCGCCACGCCAGCACCAGCCGTCCCCGCAGCTCGGGAACGATGGAAATGGGGTGCAGACCCGGACGCCCACGCGACACCGACTGCGGGACGATCGCCGGTCCGAGCCCGCGTTCGGCGAGGTCGGCGAGCTCGATCGGCGTGGTGGCTTCGAAGGCGATCCGGATAGCGATGCCCGCGGCGGCGCACGCCTCGTCGAGCCTGCGGCGAATGCCGGTGCCGACCGGCAGCGCGATGAGCGGTCTTTCCGCCAACGCCGCCAGCGGGATCCGCGATCGGCGCCGCCACGGATCACCCGGACCGACGACCACCTCGATGGCTTCGTCCGTGGTGACCGCGACGGCAAGGCCCGCGGGTACCTCGTCCGAGCCCACCGACGCGATTGCAAGATCTAGGCGACCCGATTGGACGCCATCGATGAGCGCGTCCGAATCGTCGGTGCCGAGGGTGATCTCGACGGCCGGGTGCGCGCTGTGGAAGGCGGCGAGCAACGCGGGCATGTTCATGTTGTGGGCGGTCACCGTGCCGATGGTGACCGACCCCCGCACCAGGTCGCCGACATCGTCGACCGCGGTGCGCACGTCGGCGACCGCCCGCAACGCACGTCTCGCACACGGCAGCGCGGCCTCACCCGCGGCCGTCAACCGGACGACACGGCGCGACCGGTCGAACAGCTGCTGGCCGAGCTCTCGTTCCAGCCGGCCGATCTGGGCGCTCACCGCGGGCTGCGCGACACGGATCCGCTCGGCGGCGCGAGTGAAATTGGCCTCCTCGGCGACCGCGACGAAATACTCCAGCTGACGCAGCTCCATAAGATCTGATTATAGTTTGTGTACTAGATCGGTATTGGACTTATAGATGCTGCTCGCGCACGGTGAAGACATGAGCAAGCAATCGATTCTCATCGCCGGGGCCGGCATCGGAGGTCTGACCGCGGCGCTCACCTGCCACCAGCGTGGCTTCGGCGTAAGCGTCGTCGAAAGGGCACACGACCTGAAACCGCTCGGCGTCGGCATCAACCTGTTGCCGCACGCGGTGCGCGAACTCGATGCCCTCGGTCTCGTCGAACACCTGGCAACCATTTCCGTTGCACCGTCGAACATCTCGTTCTTCGACAGCCACGGCACGCACCTGTTCCGCGAAGCGCGCGGCATCGAAGGCGGGTACGGCCATCCTCAGCTCTCCGTACATCGGGGACACCTGCAGATGGTCTTGCTGGCCGCGGTCGCCGAACGCCTGGGACCCGAGGCCGTGCGGACGGGCGCGGGTCTCGAGGGTTTCACCCAGACCGCCGACGGTGTCGTCATGAACACCGCGGCAGGCGACCTGCGCGCCGACGTTCTCGTCGGAGCGGACGGAATCAATTCGATCGTCCGCTCGACACTGCATCCCGATGACGACCCGCTCCTGTGGTCCGGCGTGCGAATGTTTCGCGGCGCCGCTTGTCAGGAACCGTTCCTGGACGGCCGCACGATGGCCATAGTCAAGGGAGACAACGGAATCGATCTCGTCGCTTACCCGATCGGCGGCGGCCTGGTGAACTGGGTGTTCCAGGTGCCCGACGGCGAGCCCGGCCTGCTGCGCGGCGACGCGGGCTGGAACCGGCCTGCCGATCCCGCCGAGATCGTTCCACTCGTCGACGGCTGGCGACTGGGCTGGCTCGATGTCGGCGAACTGGTGCACAACACGGACGAGGTGTTCGAGTACCCGATGGTCGACAAGGATCCGCTGGCACAGTGGGGCACCGGCAGGGTGACCCTGCTCGGCGACGCCGCGCATCCGATGTATCCCGTCGGCGCGAATGGCGGTTCGCAGGCGATTCTCGACTCCCGCGTGCTGGCCGACGAGTTGGCGCAACGGGGCTGCGACGGGCTGCGCAGCTACGAGCGCAGGCGTCGAACGGACACCGCCGAGGTGATAGCGGCGAATCGCGAGATGCACCGCACCGGTGCGAGCAGCCGTGCCGACGAAATAGCCCACGTCACCGCCAAATACCGCACCGACACGCACGCGGACAGGAGGCAAGCATGACCACCTATGTGCTGATTCCCGGCGCCTGCCACGGTGCCTGGTGCTACGACGACCTCGCCACCGCGTTGGCCGAGAAGGGCCACCGGGTGTTGCGCTACACACTCACTGGAGTCGCCGAGCGCGCACACCTCGCCCACGCCGGCGTCAACCTCGAGACGCACATCACGGACGTGCTGTCTGCGTTGGCCGCCGAGCCCGACGCCGACGATCTGGTGCTGGTCGGGCACAGCTACGGCGGCATGGTCATCACCGGCGTCGCCGATCGCATCCCCGAAAAGGTCGATGCGCTGGTGTATCTCGACGCACTGGTCCCCAGGGACGGCGAATCATGTTGGCACCTGGTCAATGACGAGCAGCGCGAGTGGTACGTGGATGTCGATGACACCGGCTACGGCGTCCCTGCGATGCCGTTCTTCGATTCGCGGGCCACGGCCCATCCCCTCGCGTCATTCCTGCAGCCCATCAAGCTGACCGGAGATCTGAACAGGTTCCGGCGCCGCGATTTCGTCTATGCGTTGAAGTGGCCGGGCGACTCACCGCTGCGGCCGTCCTACGAACGGGTTCGCGAAGACCCGAACTGGCACGTCCATGAACTCGACGGCGCCCACAATCTGATGCGGGACAACCCCGACGATCTGCTGCGCATCCTGCAGGAGGCCGGTTCTGCGGGTCAGTAGCCGAGGAACTTACGGAACTGCTGCCCGACGGCCATCGACTGGCCCATTCTCTGGACCCAGCCGTCGAGTGCGGCCTTCGTGTCAGCCGGGTTCCACCCGCGCTCCTGGGCGAGGGTGATCATGCCCGCCTCGTCGTTGATGCCGCGACCCTGCGCGGCACGCGCGAGGTCGGCGTAGTCCTGCAGCGAAATGCCGTTGATGGGTTGCCAGATCGGGTCTTCCGCGGCAACCGAGCGGGTCGACGGCCCACCCATGATCGCCGGATCGATCGGTCCGGCGCCGCGCACATGCACCTGCTGCGCCTGTGCGGCTGCGTCCTTCGCCTTCTTGAAGAGTCCCATCGGTGGTCTCCGTTCTCCCGGCCCCGGACGGTGCCCGAGACGCTACTCCCGCACAAGTGCACCCGGGCCCATTCACTACCGATCCCAACTTCACAAAACGGACCAAAACTGGAACACGTTTCAGTCTTGCCGCGCGACTCGGTACGCTGACCGCGTGTCAGCTTCTACTCAACCTGCGATCGACGGCTGGTTCGCGACCGACGGCAGCGGGGAGCCCTATCTGATCGGCGGCAAGTGCCATCAGTGCGGCACCTACGTGTTCCCGCCGCGGGCGAACAACTGCCCCAACCCGGCCTGTGACGGCGACGAGCTGGCTCAGGTGCCGCTGTCGCGCCGCGGCACGCTGTGGAGCTACACGGAGAACCGCTACGCACCCCCGCCTCCTTATCCGGCGCCGGATCCCTTCGAGCCCTTCGCCGTTGCCGCTGTGCAGCTCGCCGACGAGGGCCTGATCGTGTTGGGCAAGGTCGTCGACGGCACGCTGGCCGCGGATCTGAAGGTCGGCATGGAGATGGAGTTGACGACTATGCCGCTGTTCACCGACGACGAGGGCGTCGAGCGCGTCGTCTACGCCTGGAGGATCGTATGAGCCCCGAACCCGTCTACATCCTCGGCGCCGGAATGCACCCGTGGGGCAAGTGGGGTCGCGACTTCACCGAATACGGTGTGGTCGCCGCCAGGGCGGCACTCGCGGAAGCCGGGCTCGACTGGCGTCAGATTCAACTCGTGGCGGGCGCCGACACCATCCGCAACGGGTACCCCGGCTTCGTCGCAGGAGCGACGTTCGCGCAGAAGCTCGGCTGGAACGGCGTACCGGTCAGCTCGAGCTATGCGGCGTGCGCCAGCGGTTCGCAGGCGCTGCAGAGCGCCCGCGCCCAGATCCTCGCGGGGTTCTGCGACGTGGCGTTGGTGATCGGTGCCGACACGACGCCGAAGGGTTTCTTCGCGCCGGTTGGCGGCGAGCGGAAGAACGACCCGGACTGGCAGCGCTTTCACCTGATCGGCGCGACGAACACCGTGTACTTTGCGATGCTGGCGCGCAGGCGGATGGACCTCTATGGCGCCACACTCGAGGACTTCGCGCAGGTGAAGGTCAAGAACGCCAAGCACGGGCTGGACAACCCGAACGCCCGCTACCGCAAGGAGAGCACGGTCGAGGACGTACTGGCCAGCCCGGTGGTGTCGGATCCGCTTCGGCTGCTTGACATTTGCGCGACGTCCGACGGTGCGGCCGCGTTGATCGTGGCCAGCAAGGCCTTCGCCGAGAAGCACCTGGGCTCCGTCGAGGGCGTGCCGTCGGTGCGGGCGATCAGTACCGTGACACCGCAGTATCCGCAGCACCTACCCGAATTGCCAGACATCGCAACAGATTCCACGGCAGCGGTCGCCGCGCCAGAGCGGGTGTTCAAGGATCAGATCCTCGACGCCGCCTATGCCGAAGCGGGCATCGGGCCCGGCGATCTGAGCGTGGCCGAGGTGTACGACCTGTCGACCGCGCTGGAGCTCGACTGGTACGAGCACCTCGGCCTCTGCGAAAGGGGCGAGGCCGAGTCGCTGCTGCGAAGTGGCGCCACCACCATCGGCGGCAAGATCCCGGTGAATCCATCGGGCGGGCTGGCGTGTTTCGGCGAGGCGATCCCGGCGCAGGCCATCGCGCAGGTGTGTGAGCTGACCTGGCAGCTGAAGGGCCAGGCCACCGGCCGGCAGGTCGAGGGCGCCACGGTCGGCGTCACGGCCAACCAGGGCCTGTTCGGCCACGGCTCGTCGGTGATCGTCGCGCGCTAGACCCGCGAGCGTGCGTGTCTGCGGCCGACGCGCCGCATTCTGACACGAGTTTGCGCACGCTCAGCGGTGGTCAGATTCGCGATTTCGCCGAGCAACGTCTGGATTCGGTTGGCCACGACCCTTCTTATCCGTGTCAGTACCGCACCGGCTTCAACGGGTGCGAATCCCACCGAGCTGGCGCCCAGTGACCGCGACGAGCGTGCGCGAAGTTCTGCATTTCAACGGCGCGTCGCCGGCAGACACGCACGCTCGCGCAGGATGGTGGGGTGAGGCCAGACCGGCGTCAGGCGACGCCGAGGTAGGCGGCACGAATGCTATCGTCCTCCAACAGCTCTCGGGCCTTGCCCTCGCGGGTGATCTCGCCGGTCTCCAGGATGTAGGCGCGGTCCGAGCGCGTCAGCGCCTGCTGCGCGTTCTGCTCGACGAGCAGAACGGTCGTGCCCTGAGAGTTGATGTCGGCGATGATCTTGAAGATCTGCGATATCACCATGGGCGCCAGGCCCATCGACGGCTCGTCGAGCAGCAGCACCTCGGGCCTCGCCATCAGGGCCCGGCCGATCGCCAGCATCTGCTGCTCACCACCGGACAGCGTGCCGCCGACCTGGTTCTTGCGCTCTGCGAGCCGCGGGAAGGTCTCCAGCACCCAGTCGAGGCGCTCCTTGTGCTCGGCCTTCGACGGGAATTTACGCCCGTAGCAACCCATTTCGATATTCTCGGTGACCGTCATGCCCGGGAATATGCCGCGGCCCTCCGGCGCCTGGATCAGTCCATCGGTGACTCGGCGGTGGGCCTTGACCCGGGTGATGTCGTTGCCCTCGAACCACACGGACCCGGACGTCAGCGGCCGCAGGCCCGAAATCGCGCGCATGATGGTGGTCTTGCCCGCCCCGTTGGAGCCCAGCAGCGTCACCAACTCACCCTTGCGCACCGTCAGCGAAACCCCGTGCAACGCTTGGATCCGGCCGTAGTGAACAACGATGTCGCGGGCCTCGAGCAGGATCGGCCGGTCGTCTGCGTCAGGACTGTTCGTCATCGGGCACTCCCAGGTAGGCAGCGATGACCTTCGGGTCTTCGCGAATCTCGGCGGGCAGACCGTCGGCGATCTTGCGACCGAACTCCAGCACGACGATCCTGTCGGTGACATCCATCACCAGCCGCATGTCGTGCTCGATGAGCAGCACCGTGTAGCCGTCGTCGCGGATCTTGCGGATGAGATCGATCAGCGCCGCCTTCTCGCTCGGGTTGAAGCCGGCGGCCGGCTCGTCGAGGCACAGGAGTTTGGGCTCGGTTGCCAGGGCGCGCGCGATCTCCAGGCGCCGCTGGTCGCCGTACGGCAGGTTCTTGGCCTTCTCCTCGCCGCGGTGCGCGATGCCGACGAAGTGCAGCAGCGCGGCGGAGCGTTCAATGGCGGACTTCTCCTCGCGGTGATGCCGCGGCGTGCGCGCGAGTGCCCCCGGCACGGATGTCTTGTGCCTGGCGTCGGTGCCGACCATGACGTTTTCCAGCGCGGTCATCTCGCCGAACAGCCGGATGTTCTGGAAGGTGCGGGCGATGCCCTTGCGGGTGATCTGGTGACGCTTGATGCGACCGAGCGGCGACCCGTCGAAGATGACCGAGCCGGAGCTGGGCCGATAGACACCGGTGATCGCGTTGAAGCAGGTGGTCTTGCCGGCACCGTTCGGCCCGATCATGCCGAGGATCTCACCGCGACGGATGTCGAACGTCACCGAGTCCAATGCGGTCAATCCGCCGAACTTGACGGTCAAATCCTTTGTGTGCAGAAGGGTTTCACCCTCGGCGGCGTGAATGTCACGGTGCACACCGGCCAGCTCCTCGATGGTCTCCTCTGCGCCCGGCAGCTCCGCGGTCATGCCGGTTCCTTCTCGCGTGGGCCGGCTCGGAGCATCTCGCGTGCCGCTCTGCCGTAGGTCACCAGCTGCTGGCGGGCCGGGAACAGGCCTTGAGGCCGGAAGATCATCAGCACCACGAGAGCGAGCCCGAAGAACAGGTATTTCAAGTCACCGAGATTGATGCCGAGGAAGTGAACACCCAGCAGCCGGTTGGGCAGGTAGACGATGATGAACGCGCCGAAGATCACCCCCAGCTTGTTGCCCTGCCCGCCGAGCACCACTGCGCACAGGAACAGCATCGAGTTGATGATGTTGAACGTCGGCGGCGCGACGTACTGCACCTGGCCTGCGTATAGCGCTCCGGACAGCCCGCCGATCGCCGCACCGATCACGAACGCCCACAATTTGAACCGGAAGGTGTTGACGCCCATCACTTCCGCAGCGTCCTCGTCCTCCCGGATGGAGATCCACGCGCGCCCGACTCGGCTGCGCTCCAGGTTCCCCACGAGCAGCAAGATGATCACGATGAGTATCAGGCCGAGCCAGAACCACCACGTGCCGTAGTTCGCATGGCCGGTCGAGTTCGCACTGGAGAACACCCCTTCGGGCAGCTTCTTGCTCTCGCCTACGCGCGGGAACGCCACCTCGTTGAGCCCCCGCGGGCCGTTGGTGATGTCGGCCAGATTGTCGGCCATCAGTCGGATGATCTCGCCGAACCCGAGCGTGACGATAGCCAGGTAGTCGCCGCGCAACCGCAGCGTCGGGGTGCCGAGGATGAGGCCGGCGAGCGCGGTGAACGCCATCGCCAGCGGCACGCAGGACAGCCATGCCCACGGCGCGCTGAGGAACCCGTTCGGCCCCACCTGATTCCACGGGCTGTCCGGGCTGGTGAGCAGCGCGACGGTGTAGGCGCCGACGGCGTAGAAGCCGACGTAGCCCAGGTCGAGAAGCCCGGCCTGGCCGACCACGACGTTGAGCCCGATCGCGATGATCGCGACCATGGCGAACTGCGCCATGGTGCCGCCGAAGCTGATGCCGGGTGTGTTCAGGAACGGCGGGGTGTAGAGCGGCAGAAGAGCGACCGCGCCGAACAGCAGCACGCCGAAGCCCCACTTCTGAACCCGGGGTAAGCCGTCCCACCAATGCCGCAGGCCGTCGCCCGGCGCCAATAGGCGATCGGTCCATGTCGACGCGCGATCCGCCTTCGGCTTCTCGCTGCTGCTCATGCTCGTGCCTTCCCGAGGCTTTCACCGAGTATCCCGGTCGGCCGGAACAGCAGCACCAGAACGAGCAGCACGAACGCGACCACGTCGCGCCACTGAGTGCCGAAGACGGCCTGGCCGTAGTTCTCCATGATGCCAAGTATCAGACCGCCGAGCAGTGCACCGCGGAGGTTGCCGATGCCACCAAGCACCGCGGCCGAGAAAGCCTTGATACCCAACAGGAATCCGCCGGAATAGATGATCCCCTGCGGCACCTTCAGGGTGTACAACAGCGCTGCCGCACCGGCCAGCAGGCCGCCGATCAAGAACGTCGTCATGATGATGCGCTCGCGAGAGACGCCCATCAACGTGGCAGTGGTCGAATCCTGCGCGACGGCGCGGATACCGCGGCCGAACTTCGTCCGGTTGATCGCGATGTCGGTCAGCACCGCAAAGATCAATGCCGCCACGATGATCAAGATCGTGACGTTGGAGACGGTGGCGCCGAAGATATGAAACTGCGTCTTCGGCTGGACCAGGATGATCGGCTGCTGCGCATTGCTTCCGCCATAACCCTTGAGCAGCTTGGGCAGAACGAAATGCACGAACTCCTGCAGCACGAACGACATGCCGATCGCGGTGATCAGGAAGGTCAGCGACCGCGCATTGCGTCGTCGCAGCGGCCGGTAGGCGATGAACTCCAGTCCGACTGCCGCCGAACCCGAAACCAGCATCGCGAACAACATCGCTAGGGCCAGGTACAGCACCGTCAGCGCGATGCCCTTGTTGTACGCGTTGCCGCTGGGCGTGAAGCCCAGGATGATGTCCAGCGCGAAGTAGGTCCCGAACATGCCGAGCATGAAGATCTCGGAGTGGGCGAAGTTGATCAGCCGCAGTACACCGAACACCAACGTATAGCCAACCGCCACCAGTGCGTAAATGGCACCCCATGAGAGGCCGTCGATCGTCAACTGCCAGAAGCCGGTTCGCAGGTTCGCCAGGTTGAAGTTGATGTTGGCGGCCAGGCAGGCGTACTGGTCTACGCACTGATGGACGATCCCACTCATCCGGTGGCGGCTCCTCGCGAATACGGCCGTTAGCGAAAACGCGTCCGAGCCATACGGTCTCGGACGCGCCTCGCTACGGGGTTACTGAACCTTGAAGATCCAGATCAGGTTGGTCGTCAGCTCACCCGTGGGCGTCCACTGGTACTTGCGGGCCACACCTTGACCGTTGTAGTTCTTCACGAAGTCCAGCAGTGCCGGCCGGGTGATGGCACCTGAGTCGATGCCCTTCACCAGGATGGTGCCCAGGTCGTAGCCCTCGGCGCTGTAGGTGCCCGCATCGGCGTTGAACTTCTTCTTGTACTCGTCGGCGAACGAACCGGTGGCCGGACCGCACGGGCAGGACAGGATCGCATCCTTGGCCGCTTCACCGGCCTGGCTGACGAACTGCGGATCCTTCGTGCCGTCGGCGCTGACGAAGGTGCCCTTGAAGCCGCCGTCCTTGAGCTGCTGCACCAGCGGTGCCGCCTCAGAGTAGTAGCCGCTGTAGAACACGGCATCGGGGCTGACGCCCTTGACCTGGGTCACCGCGGCGGAGAAATCCTTGTCGCCCTTCTTCACCGAGATGTTGCACGACGAGTCGGCGACCGGTCCGAGGGTGTCGCGGATGGCGGTAGCCAGGCCGAGGCCGTAGTCGGTGCTGTCGTCGATCACGCAGACTTTCTTGTAGCCGAGCGCGCCCTTCATGTAGTTCGCGACCGACGGGCCCTGCACGGCATCGTTGGCCAGGCCACGGAAGAACGTCGGCCATCCGTTCTCGCTGAGCGTGGGATTCGTCGCCGACGCCGTGGCGGCGACCAGTCCGGCCTGCGCGAAGACGCCGCCGGTGGCCTTCGTCTCGCCGGAGAACGCTGGGCCGACAAGGCCGATGGTGTACTGGTCGTCGACGATCTGCGGCGCGATTGCCGTTGCCTTCTGCGGGTCGCCCTCGGTGTCGAACGGCTTCAGCTGAACCTGGCAGCCAGGATTGGCGGCGTTGTGCTTGTCGATCGCCAGCTGCACGCCGTTCTTGATGTTGATGCCGAGCGCGGCGTCGGGGCCGTTGAGGGCGCCGGCCATCGCGATGGACACCGGCGGGCAATTGGCCTTGCCGTCCCCGGCAGGGTCGGCGGGCGTAGCGCCTTCCGCCGCTTTGACTTCCGCACCCTTCTCGTCGATCTGCACCTGTTCGACGATCTTCAGGTCAGATTGCGACGTTCCTTCCTCGGGCTTTGACTGATTGCAGCCGGCCATGCCGAGCACCATCAGTCCTGCGCTACCGAGAATAAGTGCATTCCGTGCCACGCGACCGCGCACGTTTCACCTCCGGGTCAGTGTATTTGTCCGCATCGGCGATCCAGCGGAGAAAAGCCAGGGCGCCGACGCTTCGGGTAAACATAGCCAACACATGGCCCTAGTGCGCGTTTTCCGTGTATTGCTAGCCCGACGGCGCGGCGTCTCCTGGCGCATCCAGGGTCTCCAGCACAACCTCGGCAACCCGCTTCATCGTGGTGCGGCGATCCATCGCAGCCCGCTGAATCCACTTGAACGCCTCGGGTTCGGTCATCTGATGCTTGCTCTGGAGCAAACCCTTGGCGCGCTCGACGAGCTTGCGGGTCTCCAGCCGGTCCGAGAGCGTCGCGACCTCCATCTCCAGCGCGGCGATCTCGCCGAACCGGCTGACGGCCAGTTCGATGGCCGGAATCAAGTCGGTGATCGAGAACGGCTTGACGAGGTAGGCCATCGCGCCCGCATCCCGGGCCCGCTCGACCAGTTCGCGTTGGCTGAATGCCGTCAGCACCACGATCGGGGCGATGCGCTTGCTAGCGATCTCGGATGCTGCGTCGATGCCGTCGCGACGCGGCATCTTGACGTCCATGATCACCAGGTCGGGCGTCAGGCTCTCCGCCAGTTCGACGGCTTCCTGTCCATCGCCGGCCTCGCCGACGACCTCGTAGCCTTCTTCCCGCAACATCTCGGCAAGGTCGAGCCGGATGAGCGCTTCGTCCTCGGCGATGAGAACGCGGTGCGGCTTGGCGTCGTCTGTCGTTGAGCCGGTCATGGGTGCCATTGTGGCGGTCGCGGGCCCAGTCAGCGACCGCGGGGCATTCCTCTATGGTGGAAGGCCGCGCCCTCGTATCCCAACTGGCAGAGGAAACGGATTCAAAACCCGTACAGTGTGAGTTCGAATCTCACCGAGGGCACCGTTTACTCTCATGTCCCTCAATCTGAAACCTGCGCGGCCAGAGCATGCTTCACCAGTGCGATGGCCAGTGTCTGGTCCCGGCGGGTCGACGTCAGAGCAGGATGCGCGTCGGCACCGGGGCCAGCAGCGCAGCCTGCACGGCTCGCGCCTGGCGGTAGCCGGCAAAGGCGCCGAGCATGGTGAAACCAGCAATGCCTGCAACACCGGGCATCGCGGCCACGAAAAGGTCGGTGGTCGTCGCGGCTCGCAGATACTCCGCATACCCCACCCGGAAGGACGCCGGGATCTCGGCCGGCGATGGATAAGAATCGGCAGGCGCGTACTGACGACCCGGCCCAGGCTCGATAGTCGAAGGAACCGGAACGGCCCTAGGCCGTGACGGGACAAGAACGGGCGGTGCAGCGGGGATCGGCCGCGGCACGGACAGCGGAACAGCTGCGGGGGCGGCAGGTAGCGGTGCGACGGAAAGCGCCTGCGCCATCGGGGGGCCTGACTCGACGGGCGCGTCGGCCATGGGAACCGAGAAATCCGCAGGCACGAGCTTTGGTTCCGCCTGCGCCGAGGGGACCTTCGCCCGAATTACGACGGCGCGCGCACTGGGCGCCGTTGAAACTGCAGGCAGGCTGGCATTCCGGGCCGTGGCGGCGCTGCGCGAGCTGCTGTTGCCGCTGCCGAGCACGTCAACGCCAAGAACGTTGATGTCGGGGCCCACACCAAGCGGATTTGCGTTCGCAACCGCCGCGCCGGCCAACGCCGACCCAACCATCGCGCCACACGCAACCGCGCATCCAATCGCGCTTCGCATCTGCGGCCTACTCATAGTCATTTCGGGATACCCCCTGGTCGGCGCCTTTACACCATCGCGTTCAGAGCAGAATTCTCGTCGGCACAGGAGCCAGCAGCGCCCTCTGCACCGCGCGCGCCTGGCGGTACCCCGCGTATGCGCCGACGAGGGTGAACCCCGCGATACCCGCAACGCCGGGCAGTGCCGCGACGACGAGGTCGCTGGTCGTCGCGGCTCTGAGGTACTCCGCATACCCGACCCTGAATGAGTCCGGGATCCGCGCAACGCCTGAATCACCGGGCGCCAGTGGGTCTTTCACATGTGGCGTGAGCGGAGACGGCGCGGGTGGAGCGGACTGCGTCGGCTGGCCTTCAGGGGCGGGCGGACCGGGGGGCGGCGCGGCCAACGGGCGGACGACGGGCGCCTGTGGCAGCACCGGCGTCACACGAGTCGGCATCCCGGTGGAGCTCTCCGCGGGTGGTCCGCCTCGGATCACGATGTGGCGGGTGATCGGGGCGGTCGGCACGCGCGGCAGATTCGCAGCCCGGCCCGCGGGAGTGATGCGTGGCAGCCCGCCACCGCCGCCGCCGCCACTTTGGGGCACCTCGATGCTCTCCGGAACGTTGGCGATCTTCGCCTGCGGGGGCGCGGCCTCCGCGGTCGTTATGCCCACGGTGCGGGCGGCCTGCCCGCTGGCCTCGGCGGAACCGGGCCGCGGGTGGTGCTGACTGGACTTCTTGTCGTGGCCGAAGAGGTCGAAGATGTCCGGGCCGATACCGAGGATGGCATGCGACTGCGCAATCCCGATTACTCCCGGGCCGGCGACCATCGTGCAGGAGGCAAACGCAGCGCTGATTGCCGCACCACGTATCCAGGACCCGTCCACGCCTCGTCCCCCACGGTCGGCAAGCGTCAGGGTCCTACCCTACAACGCCGCACTAAATTGTCGCATCCGTCACTTGTTGGGTGCACGACGCGCCCGCCGCACTGGGGTCCGACTCCGGCACCACGCCGCTTGCCGCGGCATGCTGAGCAAACTGCCCACTACGTCGCTAGGCTGGCGGCGAACCCGGCGAAGTAGGCTCATGCCATGACGCGCAGGGCGCGATCGGTCTGCATGCCCGAGCTGGCACTGAAGAATCCGGTGCCCGCACGGACTCAGCATTACGCCGAGAGCCTCGCCAGCCGCCTGCGGGTACTCCAGATCGCGACGTGGATCGGGGCGGCAATCTCTCTGTCGTTCGGAATCTTCCAATTGACGATCGGCGGGCGGGTCTGGTGGATCGGCCTGCTCAACGTCGTGTTCGCCCTGGTCTTCATGACGACTCCGAAGCTGTACCGCTTCGGCGAGCTGATCGCACCGCTGACCTTCTTTTTCTTCGCCTACCTGTTCGTCGGATTCGTCTGCTACACCATCGGGACGGGGTCGGGCCTGCAGTTCTACTACCTCGTGTCGGCCACCCTCGTGGTCCTCGTCTTCGGCATCGAGCGCATCGTGCTGGCATCCATCATCGTGGCGATCGGCGTCGCCGCGACCATCGCCCTCGAGCTCTTCGCTCCCAACGACCGAGGCCTGGGCCCGCACTGGACTCTCACCGTCGGCTTCATCAGCTCGGTGGTGTTCGCGGCGATCATGGTGGTCGCCACGGTCTGGTATGCGATGCGCGAAATCGCCAGGGCGGAAATGGCGATGGAGGCCGAGTACCAGCGATCCGAGTCACTGCTCGCCAACATCCTGCCCGCGACCATCGCGAGCCGGCTCAAGGACCCGACGCGCAACATCATCGCCGACAAGTACGACGACGCCTCGATCCTGTTCGCCGACATCGCGGGATATACGAAGCGGGCCAGCGACACGACACCGACCGAACTGGTCCGGTTCCTGGACACGCTGTACACCGACCTGGACGCGCTCGTCGACCGTCATGGGTTGGAGAAGATCAAGACCAGTGGCGACTCGTACATGGTGGTCAGCGGAGTGCCGCAACCTCGGGGTGACCATCTTGACGCGCTCGCGTGCCTGGCGCTGGACATGAGCGAGGCGGTAGCGGACATCAAGGATCCGCAGGGCCGCGCGATCCCGCTGCGGATCGGATTGGCTGCCGGGCCCGTCGTCGCGGGGGTGGTCGGGTCCCGCAAGTTCTTCTACGACGTCTGGGGCGACGCCGTTAATGTCGCGTCACGGATGGAGTCCACCGATGTCGAGGGTCGTATTCAGGTTCCTCAGTCGGTCTATGAGCGCCTGAAAGACAACTACGTGCTCGAGGAGCGCGGCGACGTGGACATCAAGGGCAAGGGCATCATGCACACCTGGTACCTGGTCGGCCGACGCAACGGCGACACCCCACAGGATCCCGAGTTGCAGTCGGTCAGCGGTCAGACGGCTGAGTCGATGTGACGAGCAGGTCCTGCAGCGCTTAGACCTTGCGGTTCTCCGACTTGATCAGCCAGGCCAGCTTCTCCAGGCCGTCGATGAGCTGATGGAGGATGTCGGCGGTGCTTGGGTCCTCGGCGTCAACGTCGTCATGCACGGTGCGAATCGTGTCAACGGCGGCATAGATCCGCGTGGCGACGAGGTCGACGACCTCGCCGGTGCCGTGCTCGTAGGAGGGGAACTGCGGAAGCGACGTGGCCGCTGCGACGGTGTCGGAGCGGCCGTCGGGGACGGCGTCAAGCGCGCGCATCCGCTCGGCCACGGTGTCGCTGGCCTCCCGTGCGAAGTCGACCAATTCGTCCAGCTGCAAGTGCAGGTCGCGGAAGTTGGATCCGACGACATTCCAGTGCGCCTGCTTACCCTGCAGGTGCAGCTCGACGAGGTCGACGAGAACGCGCTGCAGGTTCTCACTCAGGTCGGTGGACGCCGCGAAGTTCTGGACGTCTGCTTCGGTACGACGATTCTGGGAAATAGGTGTTGCGCTCATGACTCGTCCAACGCCACCTAAACTGGAATCACTCCAAATTAGCCCGTGAAGGGCGTCACACCTGCTGCTGGTCCTGCTGAGCCAGCAGCCGGGCATAGCCGGCGCCCATGCCGAGCAGGACCAGGCCGACCACGATGAACACCGCGACGCGGAACATGCCGTCGAGCGTGCCGAGGTCGAACAGGAAGAGCTTGGCCATCGAGCCTGCGACCAGCGCCAGGCCGCCGCTGATCGGCAGCGACCGCTCGTCGCGGGAATGCCGCGCGGCATACCCGAACAGGCCGGCGGCCATCGCGATCCAGCAGATGGTCGCAGCCATGTGGCCCGCGAAGAATCCGCCGCTTTCGCCACCGGCCAGTACGCCGGCCGTGACGGTGAATGTCGTGACCGAATAGACCACGACCAACGCCAGGACGGCCAACAGAATCCTCACCACATCACTGTTGAGCACGCCCCGGCCGAGCCACGACCAGACGATCGCGCCGACGGCGGCAATCAGCAGGATGCTGGAGATCAGCACGGCGACGGCATCGGGCGTCGACAGCACCGTGGCGCGGACGAGCGAGGTCGGCGGCGCATAGCTGATGTAGAGAACCGCGCCGATGACGCCGAATCCGACGGCCACGCACCGTGCGACGTCGTCTCGACGTGCCGCGATGGCGATCACGACGGCCATCGCCAACAGCACCGGCGCGGCTATCTCGCCGTCGAAGGCGACCGTCACCGCAATCAGGGCGGACACCGCCGAGGCAGCCGACCAGATCTGCCGGACGATCTCGGAGACTCCGGGCAAGCGGTCCCCGACCAGCACGATCGCCAGCAGCCCCGCGGCCAGGCCGGCGGCCATCAGCGCGGCAACCATCGGCGCCAGCGCCACCGACGCGCTCAGCACCGGGAATACGCCTGCCACGGTCAGCAGCGCCATCGCAACCCGGTTGCCGGTGGACCGGAGCAGTATCAAAGCCCCGGCGATGGCAAGCACGGCCGCGATACCGCAGCCGCCGGCCAGCCACGCGGAATTGGCATCGCCGATCCGAGCAGCGATCAAAGCGATCAGTAACGGGAAGGTCGGCGCCGTGATTCGCGCCGCGTGCAGCCAGATCCAGTCCTTGCCGAGTTGAACCAGTAGCGACGCCGCCGAGATGGCCAGCATGAACCCGATCAGCAGCATCGTGACGCCATCCGTGACGATCGGCGCGAGGACGATCAGCGGCACCAGCACGAGCAGGCCGAGGTGCTGGGAGTCCCAGCGCCGCGCCAACGTCAGGCCGCCACCGCCGACGATCGCCGCGATGGCGAGCCCGACGGGTGCAGAGATCCAGTGGTAGATCGTGGTCATCGCGATGACATCCATGTACGAGGCGGCGACTCCGGTCGCGGCCAACGCGATTGCACCGACGCGCCCGCCGGGGCGGGCGTTGAGCCTGACCGCGACGCCGACGAGCGCCCCGGCCAGCACGGCACCTGCGCCGACTCGGATTTCGGGCCGCAGGATGCCGGCCTGCGCGGCGAGCACCAGCAGCAGCACCACACCGATGAGCGTGACTGCGACACCGGCGACGGCGAGGAGCTTGCCGATCCAGTTCGCGTCGCGTGGTGGCCCGAGGGACGGTGGCGGTGGCGGCGTCGGACGCACGGGCGGCGGGACGGCGGGCGCGGAGGGGGCGGGCTGAGGTGGCCACTGCCACGCGGGCGGTGGCGGGTACGGCTGCGGACCAGGCATCGGGGGTGGCGCCGGCTGTGGGGCGGATTGCGGAACGAATGGACCTTGCGCCAGCAGGCGATCCAATTCACTGAGGTCGGCTGAAATCCGGGAAAGCTGAGCAGACATTGCGGCGAAATCTGCGGAGAGCCGGGTGACGACGGCGTGATGCGGTGCGGTCATGCCGTTATGGTCGCAACGCTTGGGTGCCCGGCGGATGAGTAGGACTACCCAGATCCGAGATCTGTTCGCCTATTCGTCGAGGCCGTGTTCGATGGCATAGCGGGCCAACTCGACACGGTTGGCCACCTGCAGCTTGCGGAACGTGGCCTGCACATGGTTCTCGACGGTGCGGTGGCTGAGCGAAAGCCGCGCGGCGATTTGCTTGGCGGTCAAGCCCTTTGCGACGTGTCGGAGGATCTCGGTTTCCCGCTCGGTGAGGCTTGGCGCCGAACTCGAGTCGGGCCCCTGCGCGATGCGTCGGTACTCCCCCAATACCAGTCCCGCCAGCCCCGGGGTGAACACTGCGCGGCCGTCCGCGGTGGCGCGCACGGCGTCACCGAGTTCGGTCTTCGACGCGCTCTTGACCAGGTAGCCGGTGGCACCGGCCTTGACGGCCTCCAGAACGTCGTCCCGTTCGTCAGAAGCGGAGAGCACCAGGACCTTTGACGACGGCGATACGGCTAACACCTCTGCGGTGGCCTGTGCGCCGTCGCCGTCGGGCAGTCGCATGTCCATCACCACCACGTTCGGCCGGACGACCGCGGCACGCCTGCGGGCTGATGCCACACCGTCGGCAGTGGCCACCACATCGAAGCCGTCATCGGCGAGATCGCGGGCCACGGCGTCACGCCAGATCGGATGGTCGTCGACCACCATCACCGTCGGGGTATCGTCAGTTCCCATTCCGTCCCACATCCCGGCCCGGTGTTCAGCTTCGCGCTGCCACCCAGCCAATCCATCCGTCCGACAATAGATTTGGCAATGCCCACCCGGCCTTCTCGCACCGCTTCCTCTAAGCGGCCGTCGGGTATTCCGGTGCCGTCGTCGCGAATGCTGACAGTGACCGCGTCGCCGAGATCTTCCAACAGCACGTAGGCCTTGGCGTCGGGTCCCGCGTGGGCGGACGTGTTGTCGAGCGCGTTGCCCGCCGCGGCGGCCAACTCCTCCGCGACATCCGCGTCCAACAACACCGGTTCGGCGGGCACACTGACCGACACGCGATCCGATGCCCGCCGTCGCAACAGGGCACCGAGGTCGGTGAGCTCGCCCAGCCGCGGTTCAACATCCGCCGAACTGACCAGGCGCCGCAATGCGCGTTCCTGCTCGCCCGCGAGTTCGGCCAATTCCGCTGTCTCACCACCGATCTCGCGGCCGCGGCGGGAGACCAGCGCGAGCACCTGGATGGCGCCATCGTGCACCTGCCGTGACAACCGTTCGCGCTCCTCTGTCCTCGCGGTGAGCCGCGCTGCCCGCTCGAGCTCGGCGTGGGCGCGTCGCGCCGTCAGTGCGGCCATCCCGACCCCGAGCCCGACCGCGAGCTCGATCACCACCGTCGCGTTGCGGCCGAGGTCGTAGTTGAGCACGCCCTTCACCACGGTGCTGGCCGCGACAACCACTACGCCGCTGAGCATTCCGTAGATCGGGCCGAGCTGGATCGCCGCGGAGATCGTCGCATTCGTGGCCCACAGCGTCGTCGGCCAGGACTGGTTGTTCAATGCCCATTGCTCTGAGGCGACGAACAAGGTGGACAGCACCAGCGCGACGACGACCACGAGCTCGGCGAGCACCCATACAAGCCTGCGGCCGAACCCCTTCAGATAGGCCACGGCACAGGCGGCGCTCCACCCGATCAGCACCGCGAACAACAGCCACCCGAGCGCCGGCCGCTCGAGGTCGGCGTTGATCGCGATCTGGAAGCCGAGCGCGTATATGCAACTGAGCAGCCGGAACACCTGCGCGGCCCGCCACAGCGGGGTGGCCGGATCCGGTGCACTCGCCGGCATCAGATTTAGAGCACCTTGGACAGAAAGGCCTTCGTCCGCTCGTGCTGCGGGTTGGCGAGGACGTCCCGAGGCGGCCCGCTCTCCACGACGACGCCGCCGTCCATGAACACCAGCTGGTTGGCGACCTCCCTGGCGAATCCCATTTCGTGGGTAACGACGACCATCGTCATGCCTTCGGTGGCAAGCTTTTTCATCACCTCGAGCACCTCGCCGACCAGTTCGGGGTCCAGCGCCGAGGTGGGTTCGTCGAACAGCATGAGTTTGGGGTTCATCGCCAGAGCCCGGGCGATCGCCACGCGCTGCTGCTGGCCTCCGGACAGTTGCGCCGGATAGGCATCGGCCTTCTCCGACATCCCGACCTGTTCGAGCAGATCCTTGCCGCGCGCCAGGGCGGCGTCCTTCTTGACGCCCTTGACGTGGATCGGGGCCTCGGTGATGTTCTCCAGGGCCGTGCGATGGGGAAACAGGTTGAAGTGCTGAAACACCATGCCGATGTCGCGTCGCTGCTTGGCGGCGTCACGGGGTGACATCTCATGCAGCTTGCTGCCTTTGTCGCGATAGCCGATCAAGTCGCCGTCGACGTACAGCCGTCCGGCATTGACGGTCTCCAGATGGTTGATGCAGCGCAGGAACGTCGACTTGCCCGAGCCGGATGGGCCGACCATCACCAGCACCTGGCCCTTGTCGACATCAAGCGTGATGCCCTTCAGGACTTCCAAGGCGCCGAAACTCTTGCAGACCTGTTCGGCTTTCACCATCGGTGTCATACGTGCCCCGCCTCACCCATCTGCTGTGCCTTGGCCAGCGCCTCGAGCTGCTTGCCGGTCAGCTTGCGCGACGCGCCACGCGAGTAGTACCGCTCCAGGTAGAACTGGCCGACCATCAGGATGCTTGTGACCATCAGGTACCAGAACGCCGCCACCAGCAGGAGGGGAACCGGCTCGAACTCGCGGGCTGCGATCTCGCGTGAGGTGATGCCGTACAGGTCCAGGGTGAACGGCACTGCGGTGACCAGCGATGTGGTCTTCAGCATGCTGATGACTTCATTGCCGGTCGGCGGGATGATCACCCGCATCGCCTGCGGTAGCACGGTGCGGCGCATCGCCATCCCCCACGACATGCCCAGTGCCGTCGACGCCTCAAGCTGGCCTTCCGGCACGGAACTGATTCCCGCGCGGATGATTTCGGCCATGTAGGCGGCCTCGTTGAGCGCCAGTCCAAGGATCGCCAACAGAAACGGGATTGATAGCGACTGCAGATTGAGATGGAAGAACGTAGGCCCGAACGGCACACCAAGCTGGATTTTCGCGTAGATCGTCGGGATCAGCCCCCAGAACACCAGCTGTACGTATATCGGGGTGCCGCGGAAGATCCACAGGTAAACCCACGACACCGACTTGAAGACCGGATTGGCCGACAGCCGCATCACGGCCAGGAGCACGCCGAGCGCGATCGCCAGCACCATCGAGTAGATGGTCAGCTGCAGAGTGTTTAGCAATCCGATCTGCAGCACCCGCTCGTTGAAAACGTACTTCCCGAAGATGTGCCATCTGTAGGCGTCGTTAGTGGCAGCGCCGTAGACGAACAGGAACACCAGGATGACGATGACGACCGCCGCCACCCACCGCCACGGATGACGCAGCGGAACGGCATCGATCGCAGCTGGAGAGGTGGCCGGCGGCGTGTCGACATCAGTCATTTTGGAATCCCGAACCTAGTTGATGGCGCCGTTGATAACGGGCTTGTCGATCATCACCTTTTCGACGCCCCAGTTTGTGGCGATCTCCTTGTATTTGCCACTCTCGATCAGATGCTCCAGCGCCTGCTTCAGCGACTGGGCAAGGGGCGACCCCTTTTTCACCGGCCAACCATACGGCGCAGCATCGGTGATCTCACCGGCCTGCGTCAGCTTTCCGTTGCTCTGCTTGATGGCGTACAAGGTCACTGGAGAATCAGCCGACATGGCGTCGGCTTGACCGAGCACCACGGCGTTGGTGGCCGCGTCCTGGCCATCGAACGAAACGATCTGAATCGCAGGCTTGCCCGCGTCCGTGCACGCCTTGCTCTTGGCGGGCAGCTCTTCGGTCTCCTCTGTCGTCGTGGCCTGCACAGCGACCTTCTTGCCGCAGGCGTTGTTCGGGTCGACGGGGTTATCGGGACGCTGCGCCCACAGGATTCCCGCGGATCCGTACGTAACGAAATCGACGGTGGCCTCGCGTTCCTTGGTGTCGGTGAACGACGACATCCCGACGTTGAAGGTGCCGCCCTGAATCGACGGGATGATCTTCGCGAAGTCCGCCTCTCGGTATTCCGCCGTCAGGCCGAGGGTGGCCGCGACCGCGTTCATCAGATCGACGTCGAAGCCGACGATCTTTCCGCTCGTATCCTTGAACTCATTGGGCGTGTAGGGAATGTTGACGCCGACGACCAGCTTCCCGGACGACTTGATGTCCTCTGGCACGGTGTTCGCGATCGCGTCGACTTTCTCCACGGCCGCCCCCGATGTCGCGCTCGTCGACCCGCTCGACCCGGAATCGCTGCCGGCCGAGCAACCTGAAACGGCGAGAGTGCTGGCCACCGCAAAGATCGCTGCGATGCGCCACGTTTTCCCCCGACGGATTTCCCATCCACCTACCACGGTTGCCTCTACTTTCTGCATTGGGCAGTTAACGGAAGGAACACTAACGACGAAGACGGCGTTGCGCCGCGCTTCCGCTTATTGTGCTGCCACACTTAATTTGCCGCATGTTGCTTGCGAATACTTATCCGTGCGGTTGGCGCTGTGAAACACTTTGATCATGACTACCGAAGCTTCCCCCGCACTGTTGCCACACCTCTGGAAATCGGCGCTGATGTCCGGCGTGCTGTCGGTGATCCTCGGCGCGTTGGTGCTTGCATGGCCGGGGATCTCGATCCTCGTCGCCGCAGTCCTGTTCGGCGCGTATCTGCTGGTGACCGGCATCTCGCAGGTCGTGATGGCGTTCAGCCTGGACGTCACCGCGGGCGGCAGGATCCTGCTCTTCATCAGCGGCGCCGCCGCTTTGATTCTGGCGGTACTCGCGTTCCGGCATTTCGGTCAGGGCTATGCCATTTTGCTGCTGGCCATCTGGATCGGTGTCGGGTTCGTCTTCCGCGGGGTCGCGACGACGGTCGCAGCGATCAGCGACCCCGCACTGCCCGGCCGCGGCTGGCAGATCTTCATCGGCGTCATCAGCCTCATCGCCGGCGTCGTGGTGATCGCCTCGCCGTTTGAATCGATCCTGACCCTGGCAATCGTGGTCGGCGTCTGGCTGATCGTCCTCGGCGTCTTCGAGGTTGTTTCGGCATTCGGCATCCGCAAGGCCGCCAAGAAGGTGTCTGACCTCAGGAAGCCCGCAGAACCGTCGTCGGCCGACAATTCGGCCTCATGACAGACCCGCAACAGCCGCAATATCCCCCGCAGTACCCGCAGTACCCGCCGCCGCAAGGTGGTGGGTATCCCGGCGGCTATCCGCCACCCCCGCCGCAGCCCTACGCCGGGTACACCCCACCACCCGTCGGCCCCAAGAACGGACTGGGCATCGCTGCGTTGGTCGTCGCGATCATCGCGCTGTTCTCCGTCGTCGGCGGAGTGGTACTGGGCGTCGTTGCAGTCATTCTCGGCGTCTTAGGCCTTCAACGTGCCAGGCGCGGGGAAGCCACCAACGGCGGCGTCGCGATCGCCGGAATCGTGCTCGGAATTCTCAGCATCATCGAGGCGATCGTCGTCATCGTGCTGTCCGTGTGGGTGTTCAACGAAGTCGGCGGTACCGACTACATGGACTGCCTGTCCAAGGCGGGTTCCGACCAGGACGCGGTTCAGCGCTGTGCGGACCAGTTCCAGCACAAGGTCGAGGACAAATTCAGTGTCACGATCACGACGCCCGCGCCAGCGACGCCCTAGTCAGATGACGCCTCTTCGGCACGAACTCGAGCGATAGCAGCACGATCAGCAGCGGCACCACCTGTGTGAGCGTGGCCATCACGTACCGCCGGTCGCGCAGCGCATGGAACTTGCGCAGGTAGCGGTACAGAGACTCGAGCGCGATCAGCGGGTCGCCAAGGTGGACCGCGGTGAAGACGAGGCTTCGGGGCAGGTTGCGGTTCTTGTCGGTGAAGATCTCGGGGAAAGCGGCAAAGGCAAGCGAAAGCCGCTGGGCGCCTTGCGCTCTCGCCGCCGCAATCATGTCGACCGACAACCGCTCGTCGATGCCGTTCGGTGCGCCTCGACGGCGCCACGGCACGTCGAGCGTCACCTCGGTGCCGTGGCCAGCGGTGGCGTAGCGGTGGAATCCTTGTACGCGGCCGGCCTTGTCGCGCGCGACGATGAGTGCGACGCCCGGGTACCTGCCCTCCAATGTGCCGTCGAGGCACATCGAGAACCCGCGCTCCGTACGGGATCCGCTCGGAGACTCCAGGATGATCTCGGTCAGTTCGGCGAACAGGTTGTCGCTGAGGCTCTGCTCGTCGACGACTTCGGTGGTGACACCGAAATTGTGGGTGCGCTGCACGGCCTGACGGAGATTGCGGTACTTGCGGCCCACCATGTCGAACGTCGCCACATCGATGATCACATCGCGCCCGATGGGCACGGTCCGCAGTTTCTGGCCGACCATGGTCGCGTCGGACCACAGGTTCACTCGCCGCTCGCTGCAACCCAGGACGACGATGCGCCAGCCGCGGGTGTGGCACATCGCGGCGAAATCGGCCACCAGTCCGGCGAACAGGGTCTGGTCGCCGATCGGGTCACCACTGACCACCGCGAAGCCCAGCCGGGTGCGGTACGCGATGGCCGCGGTGCCGTCCGCGGTGAAGTGGTAGCACTTCGACGTCTGCATCGCGAACGGTGCCAGCGGGTCGCCGGTCGTCGCGTTCACCAACGCGAAAATCCGGGGCAGGTCGGCCGGGTTCGGGCGTGCCGACGTCGGCCACATGAGCACCACCGCGGCGGACACCATCAGCGGGTTGCCGAGCACATCGAACGCCAGGAAAGCGGCGGCGAGGCCGGCGATCAGGACCACCATCGCCGCACTCGCATGCCCGGCGGTGACGGGCCGGCCAAGGAAGATGCCGCGGGCGATCAGCACGACCGCCGTCAGGAGGGTCAGTGACCAGGCAAGATCCTTGTGCTCGACAAACAGCCAGCCGGACAGGCTCAGCACCGCCAACGCGCTGATCCAGCGAGCGGCGGGCGAGTCGATGTGAACGACGACACGCTCTCGGGCCCGAAGCCCTGTTGCTACCTTCATCACTTTGCACCCGGGAAGTACTTGATGATTCCTTCCTGAACCACGGTAGCCACGATTTGCCCGGATTGGTCGAAGAAATGCCCGGTTCCCAGGCCGCGCGAGTCGGCCGCCACCGGCGACGACGTGGAGTACAGCACCCATTCGTCGAAGCGGATCGGCCGGTGGAACCACAGCGAGTGGTTGATGGTCGCCGCGAAGATGCGGTCGTATCCCCACGACAAGCCGTGGGTGGTGATGATCGAGTCCAGCACCGTGGTGTCCGATGCGTACACCAACGCGGCGGTGTGCAACACCGGGTCGTCCGGCATCGGCCCCTCGGTCTTGAGCCACACCCGGTTGTGGTGCAGGCGGTCGCCCTTGCTCCTCATCACCCACGCCGGGTCGTTGGTATACCGCCATTCGATCGGCCTCAGTGCGTTGACGAACTGCGGCACCGTCTCCTCGTAGCCGACGAGCAAGTCGTCGATCTTGGTCAGGGACAACGGATCTGGCACATCGGGCGCTTCGATCCCATGCTCGAGTCCGCGCCCACCGTCGACGAAGGACACCATTGCCGTCGTCAGCAGTTCACCGCCCTGGGTGATGTCGACGCGACGGTTGGCGAAACGCCGCTCGTCGCGCAGCCGCACCACACGGAAGTCGAGGTCCTTGTCGGGATCACCGCCGGCGATGAAGTGCGCCGAGATCGCTCCCGGCGGACAATCGCGGGTCAGTGTCCGGCTGGCCGCAACGAAGGCCTGCGCCATCATCTGGCCGCCGAAGGTGCGGGGCGGGTTCTTGCTGGGATGGGATCCGACGAAGGTGTCGTCGTCGACGCGGTTGAGGTCGAGCACCGCGAGCAGCTCCGTGAAGTCGCCGAGCGGCACCAGTTACCTCCCTATACGTCGTCCTCGCCGATCCGGTGCACCTGGATCAGGTTGGTCGAGCCTACTGTGCCCGGTGGCGCGCCAGCGATGATGACCACCAGGTCGCCGCGCTTGTAGCGGCCCAGCTCGAGCAGGGATTTGTCCACCTGGCGGATCATTCCGTCGGTGGTGTCGATGTGCGGCACGATGAACGTCTCGGTGCCCCAGCTCAGCGCCAGCTGGCTGCGGACCTCGGGCAGCGACGTGAATGCCAGCAACGGCAGCGGGGTGTGCAGCCGCGCCAGCCTGCGGACGGTGTCGCCCGACTGGGTGTAGGCCACCAGCGCCTTGGCGTCCAGTCGCTCGCCGATATCGCGGGCCGCATAGGAAATGACACCGCGCTTCGTCCTCGGCACATGGGTCAGCGGCGGCACCACCACCGAGTTGTCCTCGACCGCTGCGATGATCCGCGCCATCGTCTTGACCGCCTCGAGCGGATACTTGCCCACCGACGTCTCGCCCGAGAGCATCACTGCGTCCGCGCCATCGAGCACGGCGTTGGCGACATCGGACGCCTCCGCGCGCGTGGGGCGGGAATGCTCGATCATCGACTCCAGCATCTGTGTGGCGACGATGACGGGTTTCGCATTCTCCCTTGCCATTTGGATGGCACGCTTCTGGACGAGCGGGACCTCTTCGAGAGGGAGCTCGACACCGAGGTCACCACGCGCAACCATGACTGCATCGAACGCCAGCACGATCGCCTCGAGGTTGTCGACGGCCTCCGGCTTCTCCAACTTGGCGATGACGGGCACTCGGCGCCCGACCCGGTCCATCACCTCGTGCACCAGCTCGACGTCGGCGGGCGACCGCACGAACGACAGCGCAACGAGGTCGACGCCGAGCCGGAGTGCGAACTCCAGGTCTTCGACGTCCTTATCCGACATCGCAGGCACCGACACGTTCATGCCGGGCAGCGAAAGACCCTTGTTGTTGCTGACCGGCCCGCCCTCGGTCACCGTGCAGACGACGTCGTCGCCGTCGATGTGCTCGACAACCAGTCCGACGTTGCCGTCGTCGACCAGCAGCCGGTCTCCGGGAGAGGCGTCCCGGGCGAGTTCCTTATAGGTGGTCGACACCCTGTCGTGGGTGCCCTCGCAATCCTCGACGGTGACGCGCACGGTCTCGCCGTTGGCCCAATAGGTGGGACCCGCGGCGAACCGCCCGAGACGGATCTTCGGGCCCTGCAGATCGGCCAGGATGCCGACCGCACGCCCAGTCACGTCGGACGCCGCACGTATGCGCTTGTAGTGGGCCTCGTGGTCGGAGTACTCACCGTGGCTGAAGTTGAGCCGCGCGACATCCATGCCGGCTTCGACCAGTGCCCGGAGGACGTGGTCTTCACTGGTGGCCGGGCCCAGGGTGCAGACGATCTTTCCGCGTCTAGTCACGACGCCTGAGCATAGTCCTGATCGTCCTCACGCGACGGCCAGCGGAAGCGCGGTGGGCATGACGGGCGCGGGCAGGTCTGATTCGCCCATCAGGTACGCGTCGACCGCGTGCGCGACGCTGCGCCCCTCCGCGATCGCCCAGACGACCAGCGACGCTCCCCGATGTGCGTCGCCGCAGACGAAGACGCCGGGCGCGGTGGTCTGCCAGTCGGATCCGCAGGACAGTGCGCCTCGACGGTTGAGTTCCAGTCCGAGCCCGTCGAGCAGCGCCATGTGCTCGACGCCGTCGAATCCGATGGCGAGCAGCGCCAGGTCACAGGGAATCTCCAGCGCTTCACCGACCGGCGCGATGTGCCGACGGCCGTCGGCGTCACGGGTTACCCGCACCTCGGCGATCTGCATCGCCCGTAGGTTGCCCTGGTCGTCGCCGATGAACCCCTGCACGGCGACCTCGTAGCGGCGTGCCCCGCCCTCGGCGTGCGCCGGCGAAGTGCGCAGCACGAGGGGCCACATCGGCCACGGCGAGCGTGATTCGTCGCGGTACTCCGGTGGCTCGGGGTTGTAGTCCAGCTGCGTCACCGACGCCGCACCCTGGCGGTGCGCGGTGCCCAGGCAGTCGGCTCCCGTGTCACCGCCGCCGATGATGACGACGTGCTTGCCTTTCGCGGACAGTGGTGACGGGCCGTCGCCTTCGCATTCCCGGTTGGCGGGCACGAGGTGTTCCATCGCGAGGTGTACGCCGTTGAGGTGACGGCCCTCCACGTCGTTGTCCCTGCCCCGAAGCGCCCCGACGGCCAGCACCACCGCGTCGTGCTGCTCATGGAGCTGCTCGACGGACAGGTCGACGCCTACTTCGCAATCGGTGACGAAACGCGTTCCCTCGGCACGCATTTGGGCCAGGCGCTGGTTCAGCGTCGCCTTCTCCAGCTTGTATTCGGGAATCCCGTATCGCATCAGGCCGCCGAGCCGGTCGTCACGCTCATAGACCGTGACGCTGTGCCCGGCGCGGGTGAGTTGTTGTGCGGCGGCCAATCCCGCGGGACCGGAGCCGACCACCGCGACGCTCTTGCCCGTCGCGATCGCGGCGACCTGCGGTTCGACGGTGCCGTCCATCCACGCTTGGTCGACGATTGTCTGCTCGATGCGTTTGATGGTGACGCTGCCGCCGGTCCTGTCGTCGGAGATGGACAGCACGCAGGCTGCTTCGCACGGCGCGGGGCAGAGCCGGCCGGTGAACTCGGGGAAGTTGTTGGTCGCATGCAGTCGATCGCTTGCCGCTTCCCATCGACCCCGCCGGACCAGGTCGTTCCATTCCGGGATGAGGTTGCCCAGCGGGCAGCCCGCGGTTCCCGAGTGGCAGAACGGGATTCCGCAGTCCATGCAGCGGCGGGCCTGCTGGGACACCTCGCCCGCCCGCTCGTGCGGGTCCTGCAGTTCGTAGACCTCGTGCCAGTCCCCGACCCGTTCGTCGACGGGTCGTTTGGCGGCTTCGATCTTGGGCACCTCGAGGAACCCGTGCGGATCAGCCACGGCTGGCCTCCATGATCGCGGTGTCGACATCGCGGCCCTCCGCTTGCGCCATCCTTGTCGCGGTGAGGACGCGCTGGTAATCGGTGGGCATGATCTTGGTGAATTGCGCACTGCGCCTTGGCCAGTCGGACAGCACCGACGCGGCAAGCGTGCTGCCGGTCAATCGCGCGTGCCTTGCCACTATCCCGCGCAGCCAGGCGAAGTCCTCGGGTTCGAGCCGCTGCAACTCGACCATCTCGGTGTTGACCATCAGCGGGTCGAGTCCGAGCACGAAGGCGATGCCGCCCGACATCCCCGCAGCCATGTTGCGCCCGGTCGCGCCGAGCACCACGACGCGACCGCCGGTCATGTATTCGCAGGCGTGATCGCCGACGCCCTCGGCCACGGCGAGTGCGCCGGAGTTGCGGGCGCAGAATCGCTCCCCGACGCGGCCGCGCAAGAAGACCTCACCGGAGGTGGCGCCATAGAGCAGCGTGTTGCCGGCGACCACGTGGTCCTCCGGCAGGAACAGCACGTCATCGGGCGGCCGCACGATGATGTGGCCACCCGAAAGTCCCTTGCCAACATAGTCGTTGGCGTCACCGACCAGCTCGAGGGTGATGCCCGGTGGCAGGAACGCACCGATGGACTGGCCCGCGGAGCCGGTGAGGGTGACGTGGATGGTGTCGTCGGGCAATCCCTGCGCGCCGTATCTCCGGGTGACCTCCGAACCCAGCAGGGTGCCGACGGTGCGGTTGACGTTGCGCACCGGCAACTCGAGGCGCACCGGGTGGGCGTCCTCCAGCGCGCCCTCGGCGAGCTGGATAAGCGTCTGGTCCAGCGCCCGGTCCAGGGCGTGGTACTGGTCGCGAACCCGTCGGCGCTCGGTCTGACCGGGGTCGTGCGCATTGGTTGTCGTGGCGAAGATCGGCGTCAGGTCAAGCCCCTTGGCCTTCCAATGGGCGACGCCCTCGGCGGTGTCGAGCACCTCGGCGCGGCCGACCGCTTCGTCGATGGTGCGGAATCCGAGCTCGGAGAGGTAGCCACGGATGTCCTCGGCGACGAACCGGAAGTAGTTCTCCACGAACTCGGGCTTGCCATTGAACCGCGACCGCAGTTCGGGGTTCTGGGTGGCGACGCCGACGGGGCAGGTATCGAGATGGCAGACCCGCATCATGATGCAGCCCGACACCACCAACGGTGCGGTGGCGAAGCCGAATTCCTCGGCGCCGAGCAGCATTGCGACGATCACGTCGCGAGCGGTGCGCATGCCCCCGTCGCACTGCACGGTGATGCGGTCCCGCAGCCCGTTGAGCATCAGGGTCTGCTGCGTGTCCGCGAGGCCGATCTCCCACGGGGCGCCGGCATGTTTGAGTGATGTCAGGGGTGCCGCGCCGGTGCCGCCGTCGTAGCCGGAGATCAGCACGACGTCCGCGTGCGCCTTGGAGACACCCGCCGCAACCGTGCCGACACCGACGGAACTGACCAGCTTCACGTGGATACGTGCGTCGGAGTTGGCGTTCTTGAGGTCATGAATGAGCTGCGCCAGGTCTTCGATCGAGTAGATATCATGATGTGGCGGAGGCGAAATCAACCCGACTCCGGGCGTCGAGTGCCTGGTCTTCGCGATGTTCGGATAGACCTTGTAGCCCGGCAGCTGGCCGCCCTCCCCCGGCTTGGCGCCCTGCGCCATCTTGATCTGGATATCCGTCGCGTTCACCAGATAGTCGCTGGTGACGCCGAACCGGCCGGAGGCCACCTGTTTGACGGCGCTGCGCCTGCGCGGATCGTAGAGTCGGTCTACGTCCTCCCCGCCTTCTCCACTGTTCGACCGTCCGCCGAGATTGTTCATCGCGATGGCCATGGTTTCGTGGGCCTCGGCCGAGATGGAGCCGTAACTCATCGCACCGGTGTTGAACCGGGTGACGATCGAGTCGACGGATTCGACCTCGTCGAGCGGAACCGGTGGGCGCAGCCCCTTCTTGAGTTCGAACAGGCCACGCAGCGCGCCGCCTTCCCTGGACAGCCGGTCGACCTCCTCGGAGTACTGCTGGAAGACGTCGTAGCGTCCGGTACGGGTCGAATGCTGCAGCAGAAAAACGACTTCGGGTGTGAAGAGGTGAAGCTCGCCCTCACGGCGGAACGCGTACTCACCGCCGACGTCGAGGCGGCGATGCACCCGTTCGGTGGGGTTCTCCGGATAGGCACGGCGATGCCGTTGCTTGACCTCCTCAGCGATCACGTCCAGCGCCGCGCCGCCGAGCTGACTCGGTGTTCCGGTGAAGTATTCGTCGACGACGTCGCGGTCAAGGCCGATGGCCTCGAAAGCCTGTGCGGCGGTGTAGGACGCGACGGTGGAGATGCCCATCTTGCTCATCACCTTCGTCACGCCCTTGCCGAGCGCCTTCAGGAAGTTGCGCACCGCGGCCGTCACCTCGATACCGGTGAGCTCGCCTTCGCGTACCAGGTCCTCGATCGACTCGAAGGCCAGGTACGGGTTCACCGCGGCGGCGCCGAAGCCGATCAGCATGGCGATGTGGTGCACCTCGCGGGCGTCTCCGCTTTCGACCACCAGCGCGACGGTCGTGCGCTCCTTGGTCCGCACGAGGTGGTGGTGCACTGCCGACACCGCGAGCAGTGATGGGATGGGTGCGCGGGTGTGGTCCGAGTCCCGGTCGGAGATGACAAGTGTGCGAGCGCCCTTGGCGATCGCCTCGCAGGCCCGGCCGCGCAGTTCTTCGATTGCGTCGGCCAAGCCCTCGCCGCCGCGCTCGACGTCGTAGAGCGCGCGCAGCACAGCGGTCCGAAGGCCAGGCTGTTCACCGTCGTCGTTGATGTGCACGATCTTGTTCAGCTCATCGTTGTCGAGCACCGGCCAGCCGAGCCTGATCTGGCGACACGAGGCCGCCGACGGTTCCAGCAGGTTCTGCTCGGGCCCCATGATCCGCGCCATCGAGGTGACGACAGCCTCCCGAATGGCGTCCAGGGGCGGGTTGGTCACCTGGGCGAACAGCTCGACGAAATAGTCGTAGAGCAATCGGGGCCGCTGCGAGAGCACGGCCACAGGAGTATCGGTGCCCATCGAGCCCAGCGGTTCACCGCCGGATGCTGCCATGGGTGTCAACAGGATTCGCAGGTCTTCCTCGGTGTAGCCGAAGGCGATCTGCCTGCGCACGACCGACTCGTGGTTGGGCTGGGCGCGGACACGGTCCGGAAGGGTTTTCAGGTCCAGGAGGCCCGAATGCAGCCACTCGCCGTATGGATGGGCACCGGCCAGCTCGGCCTTGACCTCGTCGTCGGGCACGATCCGCCCCGCGGCGGTGTCGATCAGGAACATCTTGCCGGGTTCGAGCCGGCCCTTGGCGACGATCTGGGCGGACGGCACGTCGAGCACACCGCTTTCGCTGGCGAGGATGACGCGGTCGTCGAAGGTGCGCCACCACCGTCCCGGCCGTAATCCATTGCGGTCCAGAACCGCTCCGACGACGGTGCCGTCGGTGAACGTGACGCAGGCCGGGCCGTCCCAAGGCTCCATCAGCGATGCGTGGAACTGCCAGAAGTCGCGGCACGACTGATCCATCGACGCGTTGTTCTCCCACGCTTCGGGGATCATCATGAGCACCGCATGCGGCAGGCTGCGGCCACCGAGATGCAGCAGTTCAAGAACCTGGTCGAATGAGGCCGAGTCAGAGGCATCGGGCGTGCAGATCGGCGACAGCCTGGCCAGGTCGCCCGGAATGTTGGGACTGGCCAACATCGCCTCGCGGGCGTGCATCCGGTTGCGGTTCCCTCGCACGGTGTTGATCTCACCGTTGTGTGCGACGAATCGGAAGGGATGGGCCAACGGCCAGGATGGAAAGGTGTTGGTGGAGAAACGGCTATGCACGATGGCGATCGCACTCATGCACCGGTCGTCCCGCAGATCCGGAAAGTATTGCGGCAGTTGCACTGTCGTCAGCATGCCCTTATAGGCGATGGTGCGGCTGGAGAGCGATGGGAAATACACGCCGGTGTCTTCCGATCCGGCCTCGGCCCTCTTGCGCAGCGGGTAGACGCGGCGGTCGAGCTCGATGCCGCCCACTCGATCGGGTGCGGCGACGAAGAGCTGCGACATATATGGCATGCAGCTTCGCGCGGTTACGCCGACATCGGCGCCGTCGGGATCAACGGGAAGCTCCCGCCAGCCGAGGACCTCCAGCCCTTCGTCCTCGGCGATGGCCTCGACGCGTTCGCGCGCGGCTTCCCGTTCGCCAGGGTCCTGCGGCAGGAAGCAGATGCCTGCGGCGAATGCGTTGCAGCCGTCCTCCGTCGTCGACGGAAGGTCGAAGTCGACGACGTCACCGAAGAGCTCGGTGGGCAATTGAATGAGAATGCCCGCACCGTCGCCGCTGTTGGTCTCGGCCCCCGCGGCGCCACGGTGGTCGAGATGTTCGAGGGCGACGAGGCCGTCGGCGACGATGGCGTGCGACCGCCTGCCCTGGATGTCGGTGATCATGGCGACACCGCAGGAATCTGACTCGCGCTCAGGGTCGTACAGGCCCTGGGCAGGCGGCAATGCCGAGAACAGCACTGGAAGCTACCTCCGCAGTCTCCGTTTTCTTCGTAAGGGACTGCGTCGGCCCGAATTGAAAGTGTATCAGCGCAGCTCGGCGCCTACCCGTCGAGAACTGTCGGGACCAGCGGGAATCCTGGCAGGTTGCGCACCACGGTCCAGGCGATCGCGAGCACGGCGACGGCCGCGATCGCCGGCATCGTCATGATCGGACGCCCGCTGCGCCAGCGCACCACGATCCACACCAGCAGCGCGGGCAATCCCACGAGCAGGAAGACATTGTCGACGACAGCGGCGCCGAGGTCACCGTGAAGCAGGTCATGGGTCATTCGCAGGCCACCGCATGCAGGACAGTTCAATCCCGTCAGCAGCTTGAAGGGGCATGCCGGGAAGACGAAGTCGTGACTGTGCGGGTCGGCGAGCCCCACGTAGGCGAGCGCGCCGCCGAGCAGCGCGCCCGTGCCGAGTGCGCCGTACAGCCGGGGCCGGCTGCTGATCGTGGCGCTAGGTGCCCTCACGCAGGGGGCGTCCGTCCGGGTCACGAACCTTGTCGGTGAAGATCAATACCGCGTCGATGATGCCCCACACCACGGCACCGAGTCCGCATGTGACGAGGCCGACAAGAAGCTGGGCGATGCCGAGGCCGGTGTAGCCGAGATAGATGCGGCCGATGCCGACCAGACCGAACAGCCCGATCAACTGCAACAGTCCCGCAATGACCTTCGACTTGTCGGACAGCGGCTCGCCGGTGAACGGGTGACGACCATAGGGAGCGGCCGGATCCATGTACGCCGGAGGGTACTGGCCGGGCGACGGATAGCCGGGCGGCTGCTGCGCGTAACCGGGCTGCTGCCCGTAACCGGGAGGTGGCGGCTGGTATTGCGGGTTATTAGGGGGCGGAGGTCCCTCGGTGCCACCGAACTGCGGCTCAGTCATGGCACCCAGCATGCCAGAACCGCGCAACCGCTAGAAAGGTTGTCCGGCAACCAGCCGGAGCGTGTCGACGAGGCCCCTCACAGGTATGTCCGGGTCGACCGAGCGCATGAGGCCGAGCCCGACGCCCAACGCGAGCATCACGGTGGCCGTTTCACGGCTCGGCGTCGTCAGGTCGAGATCATCTGCGGCCTCAACGCCGTCGGCGAGCTAGCCGATGATGGTGTGCAGCCGCGGGATCGCCGTCATCGGAAACGGGACGACCAGAGTGCAGATCTGCTGAGCACCGTTCTACGCAGGCTGCCTGCGTTGAACCGCCGACTGTACGCCGGGCTGCTCCGGCGCTCCGCGTCCTTGGCGGATGTCAGTCGCTCGGTCGACGGAGCTGGGCGCCGCCGGAAGACGACGGGCCTGTCCGTACGGCGACCCGCCGCCTCCCAACCGACTGTGACACTCCTGTAGTCGATTACTTCCTGCCGTAGACCTTTTCCTGTAGCGCAGTGTCCCCGAGGCTCAGGGCCTTCACGACTTTGCCGTTTCGGTAGGTCAACACATCGGCTTGAAGGGCGGATTCCCCGCCGGCCGTGATATTGGTGATGACGACCACATCATCGCCATCGGCGATGAAGCGGTCTGGCTTTGTGCTGAAAGACTTCTCGGCGAGCTTTCCTAACAGTTCCATGAACTTGTCTTTGCCGCGGTACGTGCCGCTGATCGCGCTGTTACCAGGTATGGTCCACTCGACGTCGTCATCGAAATCGCGGAGGGCCGCTTCGACGTCGCCTGTGGCGTACGCGTCATACCCCTTCTTGGCTGTATCCATATTTTGACTTGCCACGAGCACTCCTTTGTGCGTTTCACTGTCGGGCCGTTCCCTGCAGAGGGGTTTTAATTTTTCGCTCTCGGCGCGACTCGGGAGGCATATTGGTCGGACGAGTTGACTTGTTCGAACCTCCTTGGTAGGTCGATGCACAGTCCGGGGCCGTGTGCGGCGACACCCGAGCAGCCGTCCCGTCGGGGTACTGGCGATCCGGCCCACACACCTGCCCCCGGGCCAAAGCGTTTTGAGCAGATGTTGACAGCGACTGGCTGAAGAACACTTCAAGGGAACGCTTTGTGAGCAGCATAAATGCGGGCGGCGCGCACCGTCGACCCGCTCCTCTGCTTACACTTCGGCGATGTTCTCGGAGACGCGCTACGCGCTGAACGGGGACTTGCGCGTCGCCTATCGGGCGTCGCGTGAAGGTCCTCGCGACATTGTGTTCGTCCCGAACTGGTTCTTCTGCTGCGAGGTCCTTCCAGAACTACCGTCCGTTCAAGGGTGGGTCGAGGCGATGACATCGCTCGGTCGGATCATCTTCTTCGACCATCCGGGCAGCGGACTGTCCGATCCGGTCACGCCGGGTGCTCTGCCCACCGTGGAGCAATGGGCCGACAGCATCACGGCGGTGTTGGACGATCTCGACAGCCGCGAAGCGGTCATCCTGTGCAGCATTTTCAACGCGTTTGCGCCCGGTGCGCTGTTCGCGGCAACACATCCGTCCCGTACGACCGCACTGATTGCGCTGGAAGGCTACGCGGATACAACAACCGTCGAACACGCCCGCGAAACCGTCGCTGAGTCGGCAGCCATGTGGGGCACGGGCGAGGTCGAGCATTTCTTGAATCCGGATATGCCGTGGAACGAGGAGATCCGGGCGGGGTGGGCCCGACACGAGCGCATGGCGGCGAGCCCCGCGATGGTGGACATGATGCTGCCGTTAATGACGGATTTGGATGTGCGGGCGGTTCTTCCGACAATCCGCGTCCCCACCCTGGTCATGCAGCACACCGACCACCCCCTGCACGAGACGTGGGGGCACACACGCAAGTACATCGCCGATCACATACCGGGGGCGAAATACGTTGAGCTGCCGGGGCGCAACTTCTACCACTTCGTGGAACCGTGGCGCGATTCGTTCCAGGTGATCGCCGAGTTTCTCACCGGCGAGCAGGCTGACGTGGCCGATGACCGGATTCTCGCCACCGTGCTTTTCACCGACATTGTGGATTCGACGCGCCGCGCTGCGGAGATGGGTGACCGCGACTGGCACGCCTTACTCGATGCGCACGACGCCGTCGTCCGGTCGCAACTGAATCGCTTCCGAGGGCGCGAGGTGAACACGTCGGGCGACGGTTTCCTCGCGATGTTCGACGGCCCTCAGCGAGCGATCCGCTGCGCGACGGCGATCCGCGACGCGGTGCAGGCGCTGGGCATCGAGGTGCGCGCCGGGTTGCATACCGGTGAATGCGAGGTCCGCGGCGATGACATCGGCGGGATCGGCGTGCATATCGGCGCGCGCGTGAGCGCACTGGCAGGGGCCAACGATGTGCTGGTGTCCAGCACGCTGCGCGACCTCGTGATCGGCTCCGGGCTCGAGTTTGAGGACCGCGGCGCTCACCAACTCAAGGGCGTGCCCGGCGAGTGGCATCTCTTCGCCGTCACCTCTCCGTAGCGGTGGGTTTCGGCGAAACCCATGTCGCCCGCCGAAACGGCTTTGCACCCGGTGACACCGAACCATCGAAGAACACTTTGGACCCAGGTTGGATAGGCGCCGACCCTCAACTCAACGAGCCGATGCTGTGGGACGCCGTCGAAGGCCTACGCCACCACCATCGACGGGGCCTCAAGCGGTCGTCGTGTCCGTGCAGAGACGGGACCTTCGGCCGTGGCGGCCGCTGACGCGTCCCGACGAGAATCGCATCATGACGCAACGCGAGCTCGAAGACCTCTCGCCCGACGAATGCTTCCGCCTGCTCGCCGCCGCACACGTCGGGCGACTCGTGTATCAAGATGACCTCGGTCCGCTCGCCGTGCCCGTCAACTACGCCATGGCCGGACACGACATCGTCTTCCGCGTCGAGGGTGGCGCGAAACGAGCGGCGATGCAGCAACCGATGCTCGCCTTCGAAGTCGACCACGTCGACGAGGACCGGAAGTTCGGATGGAGTGTCCTGGTGCGAGGCGTCGGCGCCGAGGTCGACCCGGAACGGGTTCCTCCGCTGCTGCAAGCGATGGACGGCCACTTTCCGACGCCGTGGGCAGTCGGCATCCACAACGTGTGGCTTCAGATTGTGCCGCACACCGTGACCGGGCGGCGGCTCGGTGCGGAGCGGTCGTCGTGGTGACAGCCACCTCCCACAAAGACGGCCGTGCCGCCGGAGAGTTGTCGATCAGACCATCCGAGCACACCGGTCCAGAAGGTTTTCAGCAAGTGATGACAGCGGCACAGCAGCTTGAGGTTCGCCGGATGAGTCGGGCAGGCGATCCTGTGGGTCGATTCGCACATCTGCGCCGCCCCGACTAGGAGGCTCTAGACGCTCATCGCGTGTGGATGACTGTTTCAGCGTTTGCGACGGGCGCGGAGCCAACCGCGAAGGCGATCGCCGGACACTTCTTTTTGCTCTGGTTTTTGCTCTGGTTCTTCAGCGGTTTGCGCTGGTTCTTCAGCAGTCGGTGTCAATTCCGGCTTGTCCCCGACCGGCGATTGGGGAGCGTCGGCGGCCGGCTCACCGGCAACGTCGTGGGCGGCCGTGGCGGCATCCTCAGCGTTCTCGACCGCTGCCTCGTGAGCCTCTGGTACCGCCATCTCCGCTTCGGACACCTCGTTACCCTCGACCGCACCCACGCCACCGACGGCCTCGCCTTGATCCTCGGCCTCACCTTGCTCGGCGAGTTCCTCACCGGAACCTTCTGGCGCCGGCTCACCGGCATCGGGTTCGTCAGAGTCTTCTTCGGCAACCTCGTCCGCGATAGCGGCCGCCTCATCAGCGTTCTCTGCTGCGGCCTCGTGCACCTCCGGCGCTGCCTCCTCGGCCTCAGCCACCTCATCGCCCTCCACCGCACCCACGCCACCGACCGCTTCGGCGTCTCCCTCGCGCGACGTCTCCGTGTCGACGGCCTCAGCCTGTTCGGGTTCATCGTCCCCGGCTGCCTCGGTGTCATCCCCGGCTGCCTCGGCCTCCGTCTCCGACTCCTCCGGTTCCGCTGCGTCCTCATCGGCTATCTCGTCGGCGGCGGCGGCTGCTTCCTCGGCGCTCTCAACGGCGGCCTCGTGCACCTCCGGCGCTGCCTCCTCGGCCTCAGCCACCTCATCGCCCTCGACCGCACCCACGCCACCGACCGCTTCCGCTTCGTCCTCGCTGGCGGACTCGGCGTCTTCCTCGTCCGACGTCTCAGTGTCGACAGCCTCAGCCTGCTCGGGTTCGTCATCCCCGGCTGGCTCGGCCTGCGTCTCCGCCTCCTCCGGTTCCGCTGCCTCCTCTTCGGCGACCGCCTCGCTTTCGTCGGCTTCTTCAGCTTCGTCAGCTTCCTCGCCCGCCTCTGCGAAGGCCTCCGCCTCGGCGACGGCCTCGGCCTCGGGCTTCTCGATGGCCTCGGTCTCGGCGGCCGCGTCTTCGTTTTCCTTCTCACCTGCCGCTGTGGCAGCGGCGACCACTCCGGTCGTTGCGGCAACGGCGGTTAGCTCCTTGGTCACCGCCTCGGCAAGTGACTCGTCCGCGTCTTGCGGTTTGGCATCTCCGCGCAGCGCCGCCGGATCTTCGCGGCCCTTCGGCGCCACCATGATGTAGACGACCGCCCCGATGAACACGAACACCGAAACGAACGAATTGATTCGGATACCCGCGATATGGGTCGCCATGTCGCTGCGCATCAACTCGATCCAGAACCGACCGAAGCAATATGCGGCGACGTACAGCGCGAACAAGCGCCCATGGCCGATCCGGAAACGGCGGTCCACCCAGATCAGCAGGACGAAAACCAGTAGATTCCAGAGCAATTCGTACAGGAAGGTGGGGTGTACGACGTCGATCTGCTGCCCTGTCGAAACTCCGTTGAGTGAGTCGAGCACGCCGTTGGCATCACGCCGTTCGAAGATCTGCAGGCCCCACGGCAGGTTGGTCGACCTGCCGTACAGCTCCTGGTTGAAGTAGTTGCCGATCCTGCCGATCGCCTGGGCGAGAATGATTCCGGGTGCGATGGCATCGGCGAACGCCGGCAATGGAATATCACGCCGTCGACAGCCGATCCATGCGCCGATGCCACCGAGCGCGACGGCACCCCAGATGCCCAGCCCACCCTCTTGGATCTTGAACGCCGCCAACAGGCCTGCGCCACCGGGGCCGAAGTATGTGGTCCAGTCCGTCAGGACGTGGTAGAGCCGACCACCGATCAGCCCGAAGATGATGGCCCACAGGGCAATGTCGTAGACGACGCCCCGCTCACCGCCACGTTCCGTCCAGCGCCGGTCGCCGATGAACAGGGCGACGATCACCCCGGCGAGGATGAACAGCGCGTAGGCCCGGATGGGTATCGGGCCCAGATGCCACACGCCCTGCGATGGGCTCGGGAATGAAGCGAGTATCGTGGTTGTCAAGCGGAAATCCTTTGTCGCACACCATCGGCCAATTCTTCGGTCAGCGTGCGGACGGCAGCAAGCCCGTCACTCAACGCCGATACCAGGGCCGAACCAACAATTACACCGTCGGCATAAGAGCCGATTTCGGCGGCCTGCTCACGCGACCTCACCCCGAGGCCCACACCGACGGGAATACCCGACACTGCCTTCACCCGCCGAACCAGTTCGGGCGCCGCGACCGACACCGCATCCCTTGCGCCCGTCACACCCATCGTCGAAGCCGCGTAGACGAATCCGCGGGATGCGTTGGCGGTTGCGGCGAGGCGTTCGGGCGTCGACGACGGCGCCACCAGGAAGATGCGGTCGAGATCGCGCGCGTCGGATACCGCGAGCCATTCGGCCGCCTCGTCCGGGATCAGGTCGGGCGTGATCATCCCGAGCCCCCCGGCCGCCGCCAGGTCGCGCGCGAAAGCGTCTACGCCGTAACGCAACACCAGGTTCCAGTAGGTCATCACGACGGCGCGACCGCCGGCCTTGCTGATCGCCTCGACCGCCGCCAGCGAATCGCGGACCCGGACGCCGCCGCGCAATGCGGCCTCGGTGGCCGTCGCGATGGTGGGGCCGTCCATCCCTGGGTCTGAGTACGGGATCCCGACTTCCACCACGTCACAACCGGATTCGACCAACGCTGTCATCGCCGAGATCGACGTCGCCACATCGGGATAGCCGGTCGGGAGGTATCCGATGAGCGCCGACCGCCGCTCCTGCCTGCACGCCTCGAACATGCCTGAAAGTCCACTTGTCATGATCCAGCGGTCCCCTTGCCGTCGAGCAGGCCGAACCACTTGGCCGCCGTCTCCACGTCCTTGTCGCCGCGGCCCGACATGTTCAACAGGATGACCGATGCCGGCCCGAGTTCGGCGCCCAGCTTCAACGCACCCGCGACGGCGTGCGCGGATTCGATGGCGGGGATGATGCCTTCGCTCCGACAGAGCAACCCGAACGCGGCCATCGCCTCGGCGTCGGTGATCGGCCGGTACTCGGCGCGCCCGGTGTCCTTGAGGAAGGCATGTTCCGGGCCGACACCGGGATAGTCCAAACCCGCCGAGATCGAATGCGATTCGATCGTCTGGCCGTCGTCGTCCTGCAGGAGGTACGAGAACGAGCCCTGGAACGCACCGGGCGAACCACCGGTGAACGTCGCGGCGTGCCTGCCCGTTTCGACGCCGTCCCCGGCCGCCTCGAAGCCGACCAACCGGACACCGGGATCGTCGATGAACGCGTGGAAGATACCGATGGCATTCGACCCGCCGCCGACGCATGCGGTCACCGCGTCGGGCAGCCGACCCGCCTGGTCCTGGATCTGCACCCGGGCCTCGAGCCCGATCACCCGTTGGAAGTCACGGACCATCGTCGGGAACGGATGCGGGCCCGCCGCAGTACCGAAGCAGTAGTACGTGTCGTCGGCGTTGGTCACCCAGTCGCGGAACGCCTCGTTGATCGCGTCCTTGAGCGTCTTGGAACCAGATTCCACCGAGACGACCTCGGCGCCGAGCAGTCGCATCCGCGCGACGTTCAATGCCTGCCTCGCGGTGTCGACGGCGCCCATGTAGATCACACAGTCCAGCCCGAGCAGCGCACACGCCGTTGCGGTGGCCACCCCGTGCTGACCGGCGCCGGTCTCCGCGATAACGCGGGTCTTACCCATCTGACGGGCCAGCAGGGCCTGACCCAGCACGTTGTTGATCTTGTGAGACCCGGTGTGGTTCAGGTCTTCTCGCTTCAGGAAGATCCGGGCGCCACCGGCGTGCTCGCTGAGCCGGGCCGCCTCGTACAGCGGTGATGGTCGACCGCTGTAATGCCGTTGCAAGCGGTCCAGCTCGTCGAGGAATTCTTGGTCACCGCGGGCCTTTTCGTATGCGGCGGTGACTTCCTCGATGACGGCCATCAACGCTTCCGGAACGAATCGTCCACCGTAGACACCGAAATGGCCCTTGGCGTCGGGATCGTGAGCGGTGGGTTCGGCGACGGCCGCGCTCGAACGCGGCAGCTCAGGGCCGGCGAGATCCGCCACTGTTCAGCGTGAGGGTTTCGGGCAGGACGGATGCGTGCCTGCGGTTACCAAATCGGCGACGGCGCTGCGGGGATCACCGCTGGTGACCACACCCTCGCCGACGAGCACCGCATCAGCGCCCGCGCCGGCATACGCCAACAGATCGGCCGGCCCGCGCACACCCGACTCGGCGATGCGGATGATGTCGCTCGGTAGTCCTGGCGCGATGCGCGCGAAGCAATCTCGATCGACGTTGAGGGTTTTGAGGTCGCGAGCGTTGACACCGATCACCTTGGCGCCCGCCTGCAGCGCGCGATCGGCTTCTTCTTCCGTGTGCACCTCGACCAGCGCGGTCATCCCGAGCGACTCGGTGCGATCCAGCATCGACACCAGCGCGGACTGCTCGAGCGCCGCGACGATGAGCAGCAGCATGTCGGCACCGTGGGCACGGGCCTCGTGAATCTGATACGGCCGGACGATGAAATCCTTGCGCAACACGGGGATTGACACCGCGGCACGGACCACGTCCAAGTCGTCGAGCGATCCGTTGAATCGCCGTTGTTCGGTCAGCACGCTGACGATGCGCGCTCCGCCGTCCTGGTATGCGCGGGCCAGCTTCGCTGGATCGGAGATCGACGCAAGAGTTCCTCGCGATGGACTGGCGCGCTTGACTTCCGCTATGACACCGATGCCGGGTTCGCGCAACGCCGCCATCACATTCAGCGGCGACGGGGCGGCTTTCGCTGCCGCTTTGACTTCGTCGAGGCTGACGACGGCCTCGCGTGCGGCGACGTCGGCACGGACTCCCTCGATGATCGAGTCGAGCACGGTCGCCGAACTCATAACCCGTCGACTCCCTTCGCGTGCCTGCCGGATCATTGCCGCTTCACCTTCATCGAAGGGTAGCCGTAGTGAGCGCACCCTCTGTCACCGACCCTCGCTGTCTGGTTTGGTGGGGTCGCGGCCCTCGTCGAGCGCGTCCCAGATCATTCGTTCGGACATATCTGACCCCGCCGCGCGACGCCGGGCGGCTTCGCGTCGCCGAGCCGGCGCCTCGTACCGGGCGTCTTCGGACACGGCTTTCACGGGCGCCCGCATGAGCAGCACCGCGCCTGCAAGCGTCAGCACGGCAGCAATCAACGTGACGACCGCTCCCCCGTAATGCCGCTGGCTGCCCACCAGCTCCGCAACCGGTACGTCGGCAAGGCCTGCGGCCCGCACCGCAATATCGGGAACCACCCAAAGGCTGATCGCCAAATAGGCGATCACCGCACTCATCGCGCCGACCACCCCCGCGAGCAGCCGCAGCTGCCACCTCGGCCCCACCGTCGACTTCAGCACCGCTGCCAGCAATATCAGCGCCAGCGGCACCAGCGCCGTCGACCATGCTCCGCCGTTCAACGCGGCGGTTTCGGGCTGACCCAGCCCGTCGAACGAGTTCACCTCGACCCACGTCATCCGCGACGCGAGCCAGAGCGCGCCGGCCGCCAGCACCAGCGAGGCCTGTCCGGTCAGCTTCATGGCTCGGTCAGCGTCTCTGCCGCTGCGATCGCATTCAGCACCGCCTTGGCCTTGTTGGCGGCTTCGTTGTACTCGTACGGCCCGTTCGAGTCCGCCACGACTCCCCCGCCTGCCTGCACGTACGCAGTGCCCCGGCGCATCAGCGCGGTCCGGATGGCGATCGCGAAGTCGGCGTTGCCTGCGAAGTCCAGATAACCGAGCACGCCGCCGTAGAGGCCGCGCCTGGTCTTCTCGACCTCCTCGATGAGTTCCATCGCCCGCACCTTCGGTGCGCCGGTGAGCGTGCCGGCGGGAAAACACGCGGTCACGGCGTCCAGCGCGGTCTTGCCGTCGGCGAGCTGCCCCGTCACCGTCGACACCAGGTGCATGACATGGCTGTAGCGCTCGATGTGGCTGTAGTCCTCCACCCGAACGGTGCCCGGCACGCACACCCGACCGAGGTCGTTGCGGCCGAGATCGACCAGCATCAGATGCTCGGCGCGTTCCTTCTCGTCTTCGGCCAGCTCCTTTTCGAGCAGTACATCCTCTTCCTCGGTGGCGCCGCGCCACCTCGTCCCCGCGATGGGGTGTGTGGTCGCGCGACCGTCCGTGACGGTCACCAGCGCTTCGGGGCTCGACCCGACGATCGAAAAGTCCAGTCCGCCATCCGCGTCGGGCACATTCAGCAGGTACATATACGGGCTCGGGTTCGAGACCCGCAGCATCCGGTACACGTCGAGCGCGTTGACGTCGGTGTCCATCTCGAACCGCTGCGACGGCACCACCTGAAACGCCTCGCCCGCCTCGATCTCGCCGACGAGCCGTTCGACGATCGCTCCGTATTCGTCGACCGTGCGCTGGGAGCGGTGCAGCGGCTCGGGCCTGCTGAACGTGGCCACCGCCGATGAGAGGTTCTTGCCGAGCGCCTCGGTCATCACGTCCAGCCGCGCGACGGCGTCGTCGTAGGCCCAGTCGACGCGTTCGTCGGTCCCGTTCCAGTTGACCGCGTTGGCGATCAGCGTGATGGTGCCCTCGTGATGGTCGACCGCAGCGATGTCGGTCGCCAACAGAAGCAGGATGTCGGGCAGATTGAGGTCGTCGACCGCCAGCTCCGGCAGCCGTTCCAGCCTGCGCACCAGGTCGTAAGCGAAAAATCCGACCAGGCCGCCGGACAGGGGCGGCAGGCCGGTCACCGGCTCGGTTTGCAGCAGCTCGAGCGTCTCGTGCAACGCCCGCAACGGATCGCCGCCGCTGGGCGCGTCCTTCGGCGTCTCGCCCAGCCACGCCGCCTGGCCATCGCGCACGGTGAACGCGGACGGCGCACCGGCTCCGATGAACGACCACCGCGACCACGACCGCCCGTTCTCCGCCGATTCCAGCAAGAACGTCCCGGGACGGTTAGCGGCCAGCTTGCGGTAGGCCGACAGCGGCGTCTCGCTGTCGGCCAGCACCTTCCGAGTCACCGGAACGACCCGGTGCCCGGCGGCCAGCACCCGGAAGTCCTCGCGCGACGTCGTAACAGCGAGGTTGGCGGTGGTTTGCACGTGGTAATCCTCCCAGACTCCTACGGCGAGACCGGCAGTCAGTCAGGCGTAGCGTGAACACCCGTGACACATATAAAACGGAGCGACCGGGTAGCCGAGTTCGAATTGCCAGACCAAACGGGCGCTGTGCGAAGCCTCACATCTTTGCTCGCCGACGGCCCGATCGTGCTGTTCTTCTATCCCGCCGCGATGACGCCCGGCTGCACCAAAGAAGCCTGCCACTTCCGCGACCTCGCAGGCGAGTTCGCCGCGCTCGGTGCGTCGCGCGTCGGAATCAGCACCGATCCCGTCGCCAAGCAGGCCAAGTTCTCCGACACCCAGCGCTTCGACTACCCGTTGCTGTCGGACGCCGACGGCACGGTCGCCTCCGCGTTCGGCGTCAAGCGCGGGCTGCTCGGCAAGCTGATGCCGGTCAAGCGCACGACGTTCGTCATCGACACCGACCGGACTGTTCTCGACGTGATCTCCAGTGAGTTCAGCATGGATATGCACGCCGACAAGGCGCTGGAGGTGCTGCGCCAGCGGCAGTCGGCATGACACCGATTCTCGCCCTCGACGAGGTGACGTTCCGCCGGAACGGCAAGCAGATCATCGACGGCATCTCGCTCACTGTGAACACCGGTGAGCATTGGGCGTTACTCGGCCCCAACGGCGCGGGTAAGAGCACACTGCTCGGTTTCAGCGCGGCGGTGACGTTCCCCACCTCGGGGACCGTGCACATCCTCGGTGAGCAGATGGGCCGCGTTGACCTGGCCAGGCTGCGGCGGTTCATCGGTCACGTGAATCCCCGTCACCGGCTTCAGTATTCACTGAGCGTGCGCGAGGTGGTGTTGACCGGCATCACCGCCACCATCGACACTCCCATGCGCTGGACGCCCAGCGCCGAGGAACGCGACCGCGCCGACGCGATGATCGCTGCGGTCGGCCTGTCCCGCAAGGCCGACGACGTCTGGCCGACGTTGTCGCATGGTGAACGCGGTCGCACCCTCATTGCTCGCGCACTCATCTCCGAACCGCGCCTGCTGCTGCTCGACGAGCCGACCACCGGCCTCGACGTCGCGGCACGGGAGCAACTGTTGGAGACGATCGACTCGCTCGACGAAACACATCCGGACGTCGCCTCGGTCCTCGTCACCCATCATCTCGAGGAGCTGCCGACCACCACGACGCACGCCCTGCTGATCGCGGAGGGCCGGACGGTGGCGATGGGCGAAGCCCGCACCACCGTGACGACCGACAATGTCAGCGCCGCGTTCGCCCACCCCGTTGCGGTCGGCTACGACGAGGGCCGCTGGACCGCGCGCGCCAAGGCCACCCGCATCATCGAGCCGTGACCTCTGGCGTCGTGTCCAGGTAGGTACGCAGGTGCTTCACCATGCTGGCGTGAAAGTTCCGCATTGACAACGCTTTCGGCGCGACGTGATCGGCGGCGTGATACATCCCGGGGACGGTGACGAGCTCACACGGCACGCCCGCCGCCGTCAGCCTCTCGGCGTAGGCGACGGCTTCCTCGTAGAACAGGTCCAACTCACCGACTCCGATCCAGGCAGGCGCCAGCCCGGCCAGGTCCTTGCGCCTGGCGGGCGCCGCATATTCCGGAGCGTCCGACAAGCGGGGGTGGCGCCCCAGGTACGCGGTCCAGGCGAACCGATTGGACGACGGCGTCCACGCCAACTGACCCCGGCCCGCGTGGTCATCGCGCAGCGCGGTCCTGTCGTCGAGCATCGCATAGCCGAGCGCCTGGGCCCGCAGCACGATTCCCTCGTCAAAGCAGCGCTGCGCGACCGCCGCGGCCAGACCGCCGCCCGCACTCACTCCGTGAACGGCGATGCGATCGCCGTCGATGCCGAGTTCATCGGCGTGTTCGGCCATCCACTTCAGCGTGGCCATGCAGTCGTCCAGCGCCGCGGGAAAAGGGTGCTCCGGTGCCAGCCGGTAGTCCGGCGACACCACGACCGCGCCGACCTCTCGCGCCATGTCTGCGGAGAGCACCGCCTCGATCTGCGGTGTTCCCACACACAGTCCGCCCCCGTGGATCCACAGCACCGCCGGTCGCGGCGCAGACTGCTCGGTCGGCACGAACACCAGGACACGGACGCCGCCGTCCTCGACGTGGTGGCTGGTCTGGGTGACCCCATCTCCTGGGCTGGAGCTGATCCGGTAGCCCATCCGGACGAAGGGGAGCGTGAGCCTGTTGAACGGGATCGCCATGGCCAGCATCCCCGGCGTGCGCAACTCTTGATCCACGGCCGACATCGATTTCCGAAGCGCGGCGAATCGACGGACCGCCAGCGCGGCCACACCAACGGCGGCGAGTGCGGCGGTCTTCCTCATCACCTGAGAATCTAGCTCTGCGGTCCGAGCAGCAAGTCGGCATCGAAGCAGGTGTGGTCGCCGGTGTGGCAGGCGGCGCCCACCTGGTCGACCTCGAGCAACACCGTGTCGCCGTCGCAGTCCAGCCGAACCGAAACGCACGTGCTGGGTGTGGCCCGACGTCTCGCCCTTGATCCACTGCTCGCCGCGGGACCGGGAAAAGTATGTGGCTTCACGGGTTTCAAGCGTGCGGGCCAGCGCTTCGTCGTCCATCCATGCCACCATCAGCACCTGCCCGGTGCTCCGCTCCTGGACGACCGCCGTGAACAGTCCGTTGGCGTCCCGCTTGAGCCGCGACGCGATCCCAGCATCGAGTGTCATCGCACAACAATCCCTTCAGCCGCCATCGCCGCCTTCACCTCCGCGATAGTCAGCTCGCCGAAGTGGAACACGCTGGCCGCGAGCACAGCGTCGGCACCTGCAACAACCGCGGGTGCGAAATCTTCCCTGGCCCCCGCCCCGCCGCTCGCGATGACCGGGACACTGACAGCCCCGCGCACGGCATGAATCATCGTGAGGTCGAATCCGGCCTTGGTGCCGTCGAAGTCCATCGAGTTGAGCAGGATTTCGCCGACCCCGAGCTCGGCGCCGCGGGCCGCCCACTCGATCGCATCCATACCCGTGCCGCGCCGGCCGCCGTGGGTGGTGACCTCCCACCCAGACGGCGTCGGCTCCGAACCCTGTGGGACGCTTCGGGCGTCGACCGACAGCACGATGCACTGCGACCCGAACTGGCGCGACAACTCGGCCAGCAGCTCGGGTCGCGCGATGGCCGCCGTGTTCACGGCGACCTTGTCGGCGCCCGCACGCAACAGCACGTCGACGTCGGCCACCGACCGGACACCGCCGCCGACGGTCAGCGGGATGAATACCTGTTCTGCCGTGCGCCGCACCACATCCAGCATGGTGGCGCGGCCCGACGAGGAGGCCGTCACGTCGAGGAACGTCAGCTCGTCGGCGCCCTCTCGGTCGTAGGCGGCCGCCAGCTCGACGGGATCGCCGGCATCACGGAGATTTTCGAAGTTGACGCCCTTGACCACCCGGCCGTCGTCGACATCCAGGCACGGGATGATGCGGACCGCAAGATCTTTCGGGTTCATCGGTACTCGTCCGGATCGCCCGCCGAGCGCACGATGTCGAGAAGCTCTTCGTGCACACCCGGTACGCCGGCCAACGCAGACTTTGAATGCACCGTCCAATCGTTGCCCGCCAGGTCGGTGACGGTGCCACCTGCGGCCCGCACCAATGCGACACCGGCTGCGTGATCCCAGACATGACCGCCGAACGTCACGGCGCCACCGAGTATTCCGGCTGCCGTGTATGCCAGGTCGAGTCCGATCGCGCCATGCATGCGCATCCGCGAGCACTCCCGGCTCAGCTGCTCGACGATTGCGAGGCGATACCGGCCAGGAAAGCGCCCGCGCGAGCCGACGTCGAAGGTGCCTGTGCCGACCACGCTGCCGGACACCCTGGCCGGTTCGAGTGGTTGTTGGGCAACACCATTGGCGTACAACGGCTTTCCGACCACAGCGGTGAACCGCTGATCGGTGAAGGGCACCCATGTCAGACCCGCTACCGGGTTACCGTCTCTCACCAGTGCCAGCAGAATTCCCGCCGTGGGGAGGCCCGCCGCATAGTTGAACGTGCCGTCGATCGGATCGAGCACCCACACCAGCGGCGAGTCGACGTCGGCGCCGCCGAACTCCTCGCCGTGCACTTCGATGCCGGTGCTCGCCACCAGCGCGTCGACCACCTGTCGTTCGATCGCCAGGTCGACCTCGGTGGCGAAGTCATTGCCCTTCTTCGGCACCGCGGAGGCGGCGCGGTGGCCCGATACAAACGGCTTGGCGGCGTCGTCGAGAATCGCCGCGGCCTCGGCGACGAGGGCATCCAGGTCCGTCTCGTCGAGCGCCATGCGGGCTACTCCCCTACCGCAGCCAGCGCCTGCGGCAGAGTGAATCGCCCGGCGTACAACGCTTTTCCGATGATTGCCCCCTCCACCCCGTCACCGGTGAGGGTGGCGATGGCCCGCAGGTCGTCGAGACTGGATACGCCGCCCGACGCGATCACCGGAGCATCGGTGCGTTCCGCGACACCCGACAGCAGGTCGAGATTCGGCCCGGCGAGCGTCCCATCCTTCGTGACGTCTGTGACGACGAACCGCGAACATCCCTGTCCGTCAAGGCGTTCCAGCACCGGCCACAGCTCACCACCGTCGGTTTCCCAGCCGCGGCCGCGGAGCCGATGCGCACCGTCAACGATCTTCACGTCCAGCCCGACGGCCACCCGCTCGCCGTGCTGCGCGACGACGCGGGCACACCACTCGGGGTTTTCCAGCGCCGCGGTGCCAAGATTGACTCGCGCGCAGCCCGTCGAGAGCGCGGCCGTCAGCGACTCGTCGTCGCGGATGCCGCCGGACAGCTCCACGGCAACGTCGAGTTTGCCGATGACCTCGGCGAGCAACTCACGGTTCGACCCTCGGCCAAACGCGGCGTCCAGGTCGACGAGGTGGATCCATTCGGCGCCGTCGCGCTGCCACGTCATCGCCGCGTCCAGCGCGGAGCCGTAGTCGGTTTCGCTGCCCGCCTGGCCCTGCACGAGCCGCACCGCCTTGCCGTCCACGACGTCGACGGCAGGCAGGAGTATCAATCGCTTATCTGCAGGCACGGCGCTCAACCCTAGATCAGAGCCCATCGACCCAGTTAGCAAGCAGCGTCGCACCAGCGTCGCCGCTCTTCTCGGGGTGGAACTGGGTGGCGGACAGCGCGCCGTCCTCGACGGCGGCTAGGAACGGCACGTGATGCGTCGCCCAGGTCAGCAGGGCTTCCTGGGAGCCCTCCCAGACCTGGGCGGCATATGAGTGCACGAAGTAGAACCGCGTTGTCGGATCGAGCCCCTTGAACAATGCGCTGCCTGCGGCGGCATCGACGACGTTCCAGCCCATGTGCGGGATGACCGGGGCATCCAGCCGGACCACGGCGCCGGGCCACTGTCCGCAGCCCTGCGACTCGACTCCGAACTCCACGCCGCGCGCGAACAGGATCTGCATGCCGACGCAGACGCCGAGCACGGGGCGCCCCGCGGCCACCCGGTCGGCGATGATCGTGTCGCCGCCGATGCCGCGAAGCCCTGCCATACAGGCTTCGAACGCGCCGACTCCGGGAACCACAAGCCCGTCGGCTCGCGCGGCCGCACCGGCATCGGCAGTCACCTCGACCTCGGCGCCGACCCGTTCCAGCGCCCGCTGTGCCGACCGCAGGTTTCCCGAGCCGTAGTCCAGAACAACGACGGACTTCGTTGTCACAGGGTGCCTTTGGTGGACGGCACGCCGGTAACCCTGGGATCGAACTCGACTGCCTGCCGCAACGCCCGCGCAACAGCCTTGTACTGCGCCTCGGTGACGTGGTGCGGGTCGCGACCGTACAGCGTCCGCACGTGCAGCGCGATACGCGCATTCATCGCCAGCGATTCGAACACGTGACGGTTGATCACGGTGTGATAGGGCACCTCAGAACCCGCAATCGTGGTGCGCAGCATGTGTTCCGGCTCGCCGGTATGCACGCAGTACGGACGCCCGGACACGTCGACGGCGGCGTGCGCGAGCGTCTCGTCCATCGGGATGAACGCGTCGCCGAAACGACGGATACCCTTCTTGTCGCCAAGCGCCTCGCGCAGCGCCTGGCCCAGCACGATCGCGGTGTCCTCGATGGTGTGGTGTCCCTCGATCTCGACATCACCAGTGGCGCGCACGGTCAGGTCGAAGCTGGCGTGGCTGCCCAGCGAGGTGAGCATGTGGTCGTAGAAGGGCACGCCGGTGGTGACGTCGACGACACCACTGCCGTCGAGATCCAGCTCGACGACGATGTCGGACTCCTTGGTCTTGCGTTCGACGCGGGCGCGACGGTTGGTGGTCACTGTGCTCCTATTCGTGCGCTGGCTTCGAGCAGCGCGTCGTTTTCGTCCGCCAGGCCTATGGTGGCGCGCAGATACCCGGGGATTCCGACGTCGCGGATCAGGACGCCGGCGTCGAGATAGCGCTGCCAGGTTGCGGGTGCGTCGGCGAACTCGCCGAACATCAGGAAGTTCGCGTCGCTGGGGATGACCTCGAAGCCCATGCCGCTCAATGCATCTGCCACGCGGTTGCGCTCGGCGATCAACGTCGCGACGCTGGCGAGCGTGTCGTCGGCGTGTCTCAGCGCGGCGCGCGCGGCCGCCTGGGTGACCGATGACAGGTGGTACGGAAGTCGAACCAGCAGCATCGCGTCGATCACCGCCGGAGCGGCGATGAGGTACCCGAGCCGGCCACCCGCGAACGCGAACGCCTTGCTCATCGTGCGGGTCACGACAAGCTTTGTCGGGAATTCGCCGACCAGGTTCACCGCGCTGAGTTGTGACGAGAATTCGCCGTAGGCCTCGTCGAGGATCAGGATTCCAGTGGTCATGGCTTCGAGCAGCCGCCGGAGTTCGTCGAGTGAAACGCTTTGGCCCGACGGGTTGTTCGGGCTCGCGACGAAGACGATGTCGGGGTTGCGCTCCTTGATGGCGTGCACCGCCACCTCGGTGTCGAGGCTGAAGTCGTCGGCGCGGTTGGCCACGAGCCACTCGGTCTGGGTGCCGTCGGAGATGATCGGGTGCATTGAGTACGACGGCACGAACCCGATCGCGCTGCGGCCGGGCCCGCCGAACGCCTGCAGAAGCTGCTGCAGGATCTCGTTGGAACCGTTGGCCGCCCAGAGGTTTTCCACACCCACGTCGACGCCCGTCTGGGTCGCGAGGTAGTTCGCGAGGTCGGTGCGCAGCGCCACCGCGTCACGGTCGGGGTACCGGTGCAGATCGCCGGCGACTGCGCGCACCGAGTTCGTCACGTCGTCGATCAATGCTTGTGTCGGAGGATGCGGGTTCTCGTTGGTGTTCAGCCGCACCGGGACCGCGAGTTGCGGTGCTCCGTATGGTGATTTGCCGCGCAGGTCCTCGCGCAGCGGCAGGTCCTCCAGTGTCACCTTGTCGCCGGGTGTCACGTCTCGAACCTCCGCCGCACCGCCTCGCCGTGGGCGGGCAGGTTCTCGGCCACCGAAAGCGTGATCACGTATCCGGAAACGTCTTTCAGCGCCGCCTCGTCGTAGTCGACGACGTGGATGCCGCGCAGGAATGTCTGCACCGACAATCCGCTGGAATGTCTCGCGCAGCCGGCCGTGGGCAGCACGTGGTTGGAGCCCGCACAGTAGTCACCGAGGCTGACCGGTGAGTACGCACCGACGAAAATTGCTCCCGCCGAACGGATCCGGCTAGCCACCTCGCGGGCATCGACGGTCTGGATCTCTAGGTGTTCGGCCGCATACGCGTTGACGGTCCTGATCCCCGCCTCGAGGTCGTCGACCAGGACGATCGCCGACTGCCTGCCGGTCAGCGCCGCAGTCACCCGCCCACGGTGCACCGTGGTCTCCAACTGAATCGACAATTCGCGGTCGGTCGCGTCGGCGAGCTCCGCGCTCGGGGTGACCAGCACGCTGGCCGCCATCTCGTCGTGCTCGGCCTGGCTTATCAGGTCGGCGGCCACATGCACGGGATCGGCCGTGTGATCGGCGAGAATCGCGATCTCGGTGGGACCGGCCTCGGCGTCGATGCCGATCTGTGAGCGGCAGATCCGCTTGGCGGCAGTGACATAGATGTTGCCCGGCCCGGTGACCATGTCGACCGGCGCCAGTTCCGCTCCGTCGGTGTCGGTTCCGCCATAGGCCAACAGCGCCACGGCTTGGGCCCCGCCGACGGCCCACACCTCGTCGACGCCGAGCAGGCGTGCCGCAGCCAGGATGGTGGGGTGCGGCAGGCCGGCGAACGCCGCCTGCGGTGGGCTCGCGATGACCAGCGACTCCACCCCGGCAGTTTGGGCCGGCACGACGTTCATCACCACGCTGGAGGGGTAGACGGCGTTGCCACCTGGGACATAGAGACCGACGCGTTCAACCGGCACCCAACGCTCGGTGACTGTCGCGCCAGGTGCAAGGGTCGTGGTGGTGTCGGTGCGCCGCTGGTCGGCGTGCACCGCTCGGGCACGCTCGATCGACACCTCGAGTGCGGTGCGGACATCGGATGGCAGCTCGTCGAGCGCGTTCTTCAGTTCGGCAACCGGAACCCGGACCTGCGCCGGGCGCACACTGTCGAAGGACTCGCCGAACTCGAGAGCGGCGTCAGCACCGCGGGCGGCCACCGCGTCGACGATCGGGCGGACCTTCGGTAGCACCGCATCCACGTCCACGCCGCCGCGGGGCAGCGCCGACCGCAACCGGGCAGCAGACAGCTCGGAGGCGCGCAAGTCGATGCGGGCCATGATCGGTGAGGACGCGTTCACGCACCTATTGTCCCAGATCAGGCCAAATCGATATCGCCGCGGCAAGCGGCGCCGCATGGCTGGTCAGGTGAGCAGGGTGCTCACTTGCACAGTTCGGTGATCTTGGCGTTGGCCGAGTCCGCTTCCTTCAGGCGCGCGGCTTGGCCGGGATCGGAGTTGGGAATGCCGGTAGTGGAGCGCGCCCCGATGTCCATCAGGTTGTTGGCGAACTTGCGGACGGCGTCTGCCAGCTCGGGCGGCGTGTTGGGTTGCAACCGGGCCAGCAGATACTGCCCGCCGTCATACAACGCCAGGCGCGCGTTGGCCGCGACGGCCATCGAGCCGGTGACGTCCTCGGGGCCGCCGGGAGGCTGCAGGTTCGTGTTGATCTGGACGCCGTTGCGGACGACGGTGAACGCCTCGCAGACGCTGCCCTTGGGATCATCGCTGGACGTGCCCGTGAACACCTGACCTTCCGAGACCGACGGCTTTTTGAGTAAGGCCCAGACGGCAAGGCCGGCCGCCACGAGCGCTACAACCAGCGCAACTACCGCGACCAGTGGCAGGCGTGAAGACTGTGATCTTGAAGCTCTGGAAACACGCGGAGACTCGGCTGATTCAGACATGCGGCTGATAGTAGCGGCGCGGCAACCGACGTCAGCGAAGTTCGGCCAGCGCGTCGCATTCTTCAGCAAATTCCCATTTTACGCGTCGCCCAGGCACTTCTTTCCGTCGTCGTCACCCTCGTCGGCGAGCTGACGTAGTGTCCACAAGCATGTCTGCGAAGGATCACCCCAACGATGCACCGGGTGTGCCGATGGTCTATCCGCCCACGTTCGAGCGGCTGCAGATCAAGTACATGAACCCGGTCGTGCAACGAATCGCGCCTTTCATGCCTGGCGTGGCGACGATCAAGCACCGCGGCCGCAAGTCCGGCACCTATTACGAAACCGTCGTCACCCCCTTCCGCAAGGGCAATGTCCTGGCGATCGCCCTGGGGCATGGCAAGACCAACTGGGTGAAGAACGTGCTCGCCGCGGGCGAGGCTGACGTGCATTTCACCCGTCGGGACCTGCACATCGTCAATCCGCGGATCATTCCCGCCGGCGGTGATGCCGAGGGCCTGCCGTTCATGGCGCGACTGCAATCCCGGAAAATGGGCGTGCTAGTGGCCGATATCGCCTGACACACTGACCCCATGGCATGGGAAGTGTGGCTGGCGTTCTTCGGCGCAGCGATCGCGATCAGCGTCTCCCCGGGGGCGGGCGCGATCCAGTCGATGGCCACCGGGCTGACGCACGGGGTGCGGCGTGGGTACTGGAGCATTCTCGGGCTCGAGATCGGCTTGATGCTGCAGCTCGCGCTGGTCGCGGTCGGGCTGGGTGCGGCCGTGGCCAACTCGATCCTGGCGTTCAACATCATCAAGTGGGTCGGTGTGGCCTACCTGATCTACCTGGCCGTGCGGCAATGGCGCTCGGCCACCGTGGATTTGCGTGAGCAGATCGGCAAGGCCATGGACGGCGGCAGGCTGTCGCTTCTGGTCCGCGGATTCCTGGTCAACGCCGCCAACCCCAAGGCTCTGGTGTTCTTTCTCGCCGTGCTGCCTCAGTTCGTCGTGCCCACCGCTGCTCTGCTGCCGCAATACCTGGCGATCGGTGCGACCATGATCGCCGTCGACCTCGTGGTGATGGGCCTCTACACCGCTCTGGCCATGCGGCTGCTCAAGTGGATGACTACCCCTCGCCAACAAACGGTCGTGAACCGCGTGTTCTCCGGGCTTTTCGCCACCGCTGCGGTGGTGCTATCGCTAATGCGACGCGGTGCCGCCACCGTGTAGTCGGTCGTCGATCACCACTGCGGTGGGCTCGGACTTGCGAGAACCATGACGGCTCCGACGGCCGCGCCACCGAAGACCGAAATAACAAGCAGGGCCTTCCACCAGTCGCGGATCCAAGCCATCGTCATTCGTGCGCGCAGGCGCCACGCCGTCACGTGAGCAACCGTACGCGTCTATGGCCGGCTGAACACCGTTTTCCCCGTCATCGTCGGCCAGGCTGACGGCGCGTCCTCCCACGGCACGACCCGATCGACAGCAGGCGCGAGATCGCAAGCGGGCGTGAGTAATTCCAGAATCTCGGGGATGACGGCGCGTGCGTTGACGCGCCCGGTCACGAAGCGCACTCCGCGGGTGTACATCGGCAGCAGCGGCATCTCCACCTTGCCTTGGTAGTAGATGCCCGTGTCGGTGCACACGCCGTCCGGCCATGTGGCGCGCAGCGTGGCCGAGAGCACCGACGGATTCATGGAGGTGTGCACGGTGACCGGGTACGGGTCCCATGACTTGTCCGGCTTCGGGCGGTCGTGTACCCGGGCGCCCAGCTTCTCCGCCATGGCCAGCCGCTGGTCGTCGGTGTCCACGTAGTCGACCTGCGCGCCGTATGCGACCCCGAACGCCGCGGCGTACAGGCCGATCGACAGGCGTCCGACCACGAGCACGCGACGGTCGACCTCGTCGAGGCGATCGAGTTCGGCCCGGTATGGGCCCACCGCCCGCCAGCCGTCGGGGATGTTGTCCGACAGCGATGCGATCGCCACAGGGTCAACTGCCTCGGGAACGGGCAGCAGCATCGCGTCGGCGAACGGCACCAGCACGAGGTCGGACATGAAACCGCCGCCGTCCAGACCCGCAAGGGGCGCCATGCCGTACATCGCCATCAACGGCAGCGACGCACATGACCCGGTCACCCCGCGACGACACGCCCCGCACTCTCCGCAGTTGATCTGGAACGGCACGACCACACGGTCGCCGACCCGCAGCGACGTGACGTCGTCCCCGACGGCGACGACCTCGCCAATGCCCTCGTGGCCGACGGCGTGTCCTGGCGGCATCGGCAGAGCGCCCTGCGCAACACCGACGTCCAGGTCGCAACACGCCACCGTCAGGGGTCGCACCAACGCCTGCCGGGGCTCGGAGATCTCCGGGTCGGCGGTGTCCCGCCACGCATACCTTCCAGCATCTTCGAACACCAGTTGCTGCATCCGTCGGCCCTTCTTTAGTGGTCGTTCAAGTATTCTTGAGCGACCTTTCTAGTATTGTCAAGGGGTGCCCCGCCCCGACCGAAGCCGTGCCGCACTGATCGACACCGCGGCCCTGCTGTTTCGCAGGCAGGGCTACGCGGCCACGGGCGTGAACCAGATCCTGGAGACCGCCGACGTCAAGGCCGGGTCGCTCTACCACCATTTCCCAGACGGTAAGCAGGAGCTTGCCGCGGCCGTCGTCGACTCCGCCGGCGGGCAGATCGAGAAGCTGCTGCGACGGTTTCTCGACAGCGACTCGTCGGTCGCCGACATCGTTGACGGCTGGATCGACCTGCTGGCCGCACAACTGGCCTCGGACCGACGCGACGGCTGCCCGATCGAACCGATCGCGACGGAGTCCGTCAACGCCAGCCCCCAGGTGCGCGATGCGTCGGCGCGGGCGTTCGCCGGCTGGAGTGCCGCGGTCGCCGAACGACTCCGTGCCGACGGCTGGCCGGATCGCGATGCCCAGCAGATGGGGCTTGCCGTCATCGCGCTGATCGAGGGCGCCTTGATTCTGTCCCGCATCGCCGGCGACGCCGCCGCGTTGAACTCGGCGAAGGTGGCGGCGCGGTCACTGCTCGATCCTGTGCGCGCAGCGCACGTCGAGAGCTAGAGGTCCAGGCCGATATCCAGCACTCGCACCGAGTGGGTGAGAGCGCCGACGGCCAGATAGTCGACACCCGTTCCCGCATATTCTGCCGCGCTGTCCAGCGATAGCCCGCCCGACGATTCCAGCTTCGTCTCGGGAGCGCGCGAGTCGCGCCGCTGTGCCGCGATCTGCGTCTGCCACACCGGGAAGTTGTCCAGCAGAACGAGTTCCACGTTCTCGGCAAGCACGTCGTCGAGCTGCTCGAGCGAGTCCACTTCGACCTCACAGGGCAGACCTGGCGCCACTTCCCGAACCGCCCGCAGCGCAGCCACCACCGAGCCCGCGGCCACCACGTGGTTGTCCTTGATCAGGGCCGCGTCTCCCAGACCCATCCGGTGGTTGACGCCGCCGCCGACCCGCACCGCGTATTTCTGCAGGGCGCGCAGCCCGGGCAGCGTCTTGCGGGTGTCGCGGATCTTGGCGTCGGTACCTGCCACCGCGTCCACCCACGCCGCGGTGGTCGTGGCGATTCCGGACAGATGGCAGATCAGGTTCAGCATGGTGCGCTCGGCGGTCAACAGCCCCTGCGTCGGCGCTTCGACCGTGAGCACCACTCCACCCGCATCGAGGCGCGCACCGTCGTCGACGCGTTGCTTCAATCTGTAGCCGTCCTGGCCGAGCACCTCGTCGAGAACCATCAGCGCGACGTCGACGCCGGCGATGACGCCGGGTTCACGGTTGACCATCGACGCCGTCGTGCTGGCATCGGCGGGCACCGTCGCCAGCGTGGTGACATCGGGGCCAAAGCGAAGGTCTTCTTCCAGAGCACGGGCGATCACCCTGCGAGCCTCGGTCAGCTCGTCACTGCTGAGTTCCATCAGCAACAGGCCGCGGCGAGCACCTGGCTGTGCGCCAACGCCGGGTCGGTCTCCGGGAAGTCGGAGCGGTGATGACAGCCCCGCGACTCGGTACGTGCCGAAGCGGCTGCCGTGACAGCCCGGGCGGTCGTGGTGAGGGCGACATCCTCGAAGCTGGTCCGGCAGTCGAGGTCGCGTGGGTCGGCGGCCTCGAGTTCCTGCGTCAGCCTCTGCAGACCGTCGCCGTCTCGGACCACCGACGCGTAACGCGACATCGCCCGCTGTAACTTCTTGCGCGGCAAAGCGACCCGCGTGCCGACCTCGCCGAGCTCGGCGCGTGCCGGGCCGGCTTCGACGGCGTGCTGGGCCGCGGCCTTGCCGGCGCGGCCACCCACCACCAGGCCCTCCAACAAGCTGTTGGAGGCCAACCGGTTCGCCCCGTGCATGCCGGTGCGCGCCACCTCGCCGGCGGCGAACAGCCCGGGCAACTCGGTGCGGCCATGGACGTCTGCCACGACACCACCGCAGCTGTAGTGCGCACCCGGCACCACGGGTATGGGTTGGCGCGTCGGGTCGATGCCCGCATCGCGGCACGCGGCGGTGACAGTCGGGAACCGGCGCGTGAAGTCGTCGATGGCGCGGGCATCCAGGTATGCGCACGGGTCGCCGGTTTCCCGTAGCCGGGCATCGATGGCGGCCGCGACAACGTCGCGCGGCGCCAGGTCACCCATCGGGTGAACACCCGCGGTGATCGAATTTCCTTGCCGGTCAAGCAGAATGCCGCCCTCGCCACGGACGGCTTCGGTGATCAACGGACGGCGCCCGCCTGCGTCGCCATCGAACAACATAGTGGGGTGGAACTGGATGAACTCGATGTCGCTGACCGGCACACCCGCCCACAGCGCAAGGGCGACACCGTCACCCGTCGATCCCTCCGGGTTCGTGGTCGCCGAGTACAGATGACCGAGTCCGCCCGTCGCGAGAATGACCGACGGGGCATGCACGATGCCAGGGCCGTCCTCGTTCAGCACGAGCACTCCCTTCACCGCCTCGCCGGTGTGCAGGATCTGCAACGCGACGTGGTTGCGGCGAATGTCGAGGGTGGCCGCGGCATGGTCGAGCGCCCGTTGCACCTCGGCTCCGGTAGCGTCGCCGCCGGCATGGATGATGCGGCGCCGGGAATGGCCGCCCTCGCGCGTCAGTGACCACCGGCCCGGCTCGGCCTCGTCGAAACGCGCTCCGTCGTGCACCAATTCGGCCACCGCGCGGTACCCGTCGGAGACGATCGACCGCACCGCATCCAGGTCGCATAGCCCGGCACCGGCTGCGATGGTGTCGGCGACATGGGCGTCGATCGAGTCGTCGTTATCCGGCAGCACGACCGCGATGCCGCCCTGCGCGTAGAACGTTGCGGTGTCGGTGGCCTTGCTCAGCACCACTACCTTGCGCCCGCGACGGTGTGCGGACAGGGCCGCAACCAGCCCGGCCACTCCGGTGCCGACGACGACGACATCGGCCTGCTGGTGCCACACCGTCATTCACCGCCGCCCGGCGTGCCGATCTCGATCATCTTCTGCACACTGGCGCGGGCTCGGCGGGCGATCTCGGGATCGACGTCGACCACGTCGGCGCCCTCGACCAGGCAGCGCAGCACCGCAGCAGGGGTGATCATCTTCATGTACTTGCACGATGCCCGGTCGTTGACCGCGCGGAAGTCGACTTCCGGTGCCGCCCGGCGCAATTGGTGCAGCATGCCGACCTCGGTAGCGACCAGCACCTGACGGGCGCGGGTTTCGCGAGCGGCGTCGAGCATGCCGCCGGTGGACAGGATCTTCACCCGGTCCGCGGGAAACGCGCCTTCGCCGGCCAGATACAGAGCCGAAGTCGCACAACCGCATTCGGGATGCACGTACAGCTCGGCATCGGGATGCGCGAGCGCCTTTTCAGCCAGCTCGTCGCCGTTGATGCCCGCGTGCACGTGGCACTCGCCGGCCCACACATGCAGGTTCTTGCGTCCTGTGATGCGCCGGACATGGGCGCCCAGGAACTGATCCGGGCAGAACAGCACGTCACGGTCCTCTGGAATGGAGGCCACCACCTCGACGGCATTCGAGGAGGTGCAGCAGATGTCGGTCTCCGCCTTCACCGCCGCAGTCGTGTTCACGTAGGACACCACGACCGCGTCGGGAAACTCGTTCTTCCAGGCACGCAGGTCGTCGGCGGTGATCGAGTCGGCCAGCGAGCAGCCCGCCCGCTGGTCGGGAATCAGCACCGTCTTGTCCGGCGACAGGATCTTGGCGGTCTCGGCCATGAAGTGCACGCCGCAGAACACGATGGTTTCCTCGGGTGCGGCGGCGGCGATCCGCGATAACGCCAGCGAGTCGCCGACGTGATCGGCGACGTCCTGGATCGCGGGCAGCTGGTAGTTGTGCGCCAGCAGCGTGGCGCCGCGCAGGTCGGCAAGCCGGCGCACCTCCGCGGCCCACTCCTCGTCGCCGACGACGCCGGCATAGCCGGTCGGGCCGTTGGTGATCTGGGCTTCCAACACCGTCATGGCCGCCTCCTCGCGGTCAGTAGGTTTTCGACTTATAATCGAAAACATGGCTAATGGTAGCACTGCACACGAGGTGCTTGCCGTCGTCTTCCAGGTTCGGCAACTCGGCACACGGAATCCGCAGCTCAGCGTGCTGCTGTGGGAACGCGCGATGCAACCGCAACGCGGCGCGTGGTCGCTGCCCGGCGGTCAACTGCGTCACGACGAGGACATGATCAGTTCAGTTCGGCGTCAGCTGGCGGAGAAGGTGGACCTGCGTGAATTGGCTCACCTCGAGCAGCTGGCTGTGTTCTCCGACCCACACCGTGTGCCCGGTGCACGCACCATCGCGTCGACGTTTCTGGGCCTGGTGCCCTCCCCAGCCATCCCGGAGCTGCCGCCCGACACCCGATGGCACCCGGTGAACGCGCTGCCTCCGATGGCCTTCGATCACGGAACCATGATCGAACACGCGCGCACCCGCCTGGTGGCGAAAATGTCGTACACGAACATCGGATTCGCTTTGGCTCCAATAGAGTTCGCGCTATCGACCCTCCGTGACATCTACGGTGCCGCGCTCGGGTATCAAGTCGACGCCACCAACCTGCAGCGGGTGCTCGGGCGCCGCGGCGTCATCATTCCGACCGGCACCACAGCGCGCTCGGGCCGCAGCGGGGGCCGGCCTGCGGCGCTGTATCGCTTCACCGAGTCGGCGTATCGCGTCACCGACGAGTTCGCCGCGTTGCGGCCGCCCGGGTGAGGCGGCTGGCTTCTTAACGCTTTCTTAAGTAGCTTTGTCCGGATGGATCTGGGCAGCGTCGCACCGGCAGCAGCGGGTGCCGAATGGATCGGTTCTGTACCGCACGAGGAGCTCGCGCGGGGCGTCCGGCCGCAGCTGCCCGCCGATGACCCCTTCTACGAGCCTCCCCAGGGCTTCCAGCACGCCGCCCCCGGCACCGTGTTGCGCAGCCGCGACGTCGAGGTGGCATTTCTCGGGGTGATCCCGCAGAAGTTCACCGCTACCCAGCTGCTGTACCGGACCACCGATATGAACGGCGAGCCCGAGGCCACCGTCACGACCGTGATCGCGCCCGCCGAACGCGCCCCAGGGCAGGTCTGCCCGGTGCTGTCGTACCAGTGCGCAATCGACGCCGTGACATCACGCTGCTTCCCGTCGTACGCGCTGCGCCGATGGTCGCTGGCCCCGGGTGCGCTTGCGCAGTTCGAGTTTTTCCTCATCTCCGCGGCGCTGGCCGAAGGCTGGGCGGTGTCGGTGCCCGACCACGAGGGGCCGAACGGGGCGTGGGGCACACCGTACGAGCCGGGCTACCGGATCCTCGACGGGCTGCGCGCCGCGCTCGGCTCGGAAAAACTCGGCCTGGCGGCGACCGCGCCGATCGGGCTGTGGGGCTACTCCGGCGGTGGCCTGGCCACCGCGTGGGCCGCCGAGGTGTCAGGTTCCTACGCCCCGGAGCTGAACGTCGTCGGCGCCGTGCTCGGATCCCCTGTCGGCGACCTGGGCAGCGCCTTCCGCCGCCTCAACGGCAGCTTCTACTCCGGGCTGCCCGCGATGGTGGTCGCCGCGCTCTCCCACGCCTATCCCGAGCTTCACCGGGTCATTCAGGAGCACGCGACCGAGACCGGCAAGGCGATGCTGCTCCGGGTCGAGAACATGACGACGGCCCATGCGGTGCTGCGTCTGATCGGCATGGACATGGGCAAGCTCGTCGACCGGCCACTGAACGAGATCCTCGACATGCCCGAGGTGCAGAAGGTCTTCGACAGCATCAAGCTGGGCACCACGGTTCCCACTCCACCCGTGCTGCTCATCCAGGCCGTGCACGACCGGATCGTCTCGGTCGACGACATCGACGAGCTGGCCGACACCTATCAGTCCGGCGGCGCCTCGGTGACGTATCACCGGGACATGTTCAGCGAGCACATGCTGCTGCACCCGATGTCGGCGCCGATGGCGCTGCGCTGGCTGATCGACAGATTCGCGGGCAAGCCGCTGAGTGAGCACCTGACCCGCACCAAGTGGCCGACGCTGCTGAACCCGACGACCTACGCGGGCATGGCCAGGCTGGCGCGCATCGCGGCGAAGGTCATCACGGGACGGACGGTAGAACGCCGTCCACTGTGACCGGCTGCGGCACGACAGGCTCGACCGGGGGCCAGCCGCCCAGATCATCGCGTGACGTCGACACCGCGATCAGCGCGTACACCAGCGCAGCCATCGCGGCGGGAAACAGGATCGATGCGGCGATCAACAGCGGCGTGTGCCCGAAGAACACCGGCGGCGCCTCGGTCACGTAGTACACCCGGTGGTCGGGCGAGATCGGTGCGGCGCCAATGTCGATGATGTCGTAGCGAAACCGCACGATCAGCGCGCCCACTCCGGCTGCCGCACCCGTAGCCGCTGCCGATCCGATCGCCAGCGCGGCGGCCAACACCGGGCCGCGATGGGCCCGCCAGTGCCACACCAGTACTGCGCACACCACCGCCAGCACCACAACCAGGCCCACGAGCAGAAACGCCGCGATGAAGAAGTTGTCGGCCTCGTTGCCCAGATAGGCGTGTACTCGGTTGCCGCTTTTCGTCAATGCGATGACGCCGTGCACCGACGGTGCGATCCATGCCCACAACGCGCCCACGAGTGCGCCGGCAGCCGTGAGGCCGATGACCACCGTCACGGCGGCCCGAAGGCGCGAAACCCGTGGTGGTGCAGCCTCATTCATCGCTTGTCCTCAAGATCGTTCGAATCCTCCACGCCGTGGCGGGAGCACCTCGCCGACCACCCGTTGGGACGCACCTGCACCACCATCCGCCTGCCGCACTCCGCACAGAACCGTGGTGGCTCGAGACCGAGTTGCGCCGCGGTGGGCACCGCGCCACCTGCGGGCTCGCCAGTGTAGACGTTGAACTTGGCGGCACCCATCAGACAAACCACCGCTACAGCGTCGCGTTGAGTGCCTTGATCGGCATCTGCAGATCGTCGAGCAGTTCCAGGTCGGCCTCGGCCGGACGGCCCAGCGTCGTGAGGTAATTGCCGACGATCACGGCATTGATGCCGCCCAGGATGCCCTGCTTGGCGCCCAGGTCGCCCAGCGTGATTTCGCGGCCGCCCGCGAACCGCAGCATTGTGCGCGGCAATGCCAGCCGGAAGGCCGCAACGGCCTTCAGCGCCTCCGAGGCGGGCAGCACGTCCAGATCGCCGAACGGCGTGCCCGGCCGTGGGTTGAGGAAGTTCAGCGGCACCTCGTGCGGATCGAGCTCGGCGAGGTTCGCGGCGAATTCGGCGCGCTGCTCCAGTGTTTCGCCCATGCCGAGGATGCCGCCGCAGCACACCTCCATGCCCGCGTCGCGGACCATCGCCAGCGTCTCCCAGCGCTCTTCCCAGGTGTGGGTGGTGACGACGTTGGTGAAGAACGACCGCGCGGTCTCCAGGTTGTGGTTGTAGCGGTGCACGCCCATTGCCGACAGCCGCTCGACCTGCGCCGGCGTCAACATGCCCAGCGAGCACGCGATCTGGATGTCGACCTCGTTGCGGATCGCCTCGATGCCGGCGGCCACCTGCGCCAGCAGTCGCTCATCGGGCCCGCGCACCGCGGCCACGATGCAGAACTCGGTGGCGCCGGACTTGGCCGTCTGCTTGGCGGCTTCGACCAGACTCGGGATGTCGAGCCAGGCGCTGCGCACCGGCGAGGCGAAAAGCCCTGACTGCGAACAGAAGTGGCAGTCCTCGGGGCAGCCGCCGGTCTTCAGGCTGATGATGCCCTCGACCTCGACCTCAGGGCCGCACCAGCGCATCCGCACCTCGTGGGCCAGCGCGAGCAGTTCGTCGAGCCGGCCGTCGGGCAGCTGCAGCACGGCAAGCGCCTGGTCCTGGGTCAGGCCCTCGCCCCGGTCGAGCACCTGCTCGCGGGCCTCGATCAGGATGTCGGTCACCGTGCTCCTCTCGACTTGAACAGCGTTCAGGTTATGGTAGCGAGGTGCAGCTGCACAAACGCGACGTGGTCGATGCGGCGACGGCGATCCTGGACAACTACGGGATCGCCGACCTGACGATGCGGCGGCTGGGCCGCGAACTCAACGTCTCCCCTGGGGCGCTGTACTGGCATTTCGCCAACAAGCAGCAGCTGCTCGGCGCTATCGCCGACCGCATCCTCGAGCCAGTCGGCGCGGTGTCCGGCGATTGGCGGGTCCGCATCAACGGCGTCTGTGCACGTCTGCGAGACGCCTTGCTGTCGCACACCGACGGCGCCGAGTTGGTGTCGTCCAGCTTCGCGGCTGGTCAGTCGGAAGCGATGGCGCAGATCCTGACCTGTCTTTCCGAGGCCGCCGCCCACGCGGGCGTCGATCCCGCGCACGCCGAATTGGCTGCGCGCACAGTGGTCTATTACGTGCTGGGCTTCACTGCGGACGAACAGTCCCGGCTGCAGTGGGATGCCGCAGGTGCCGAGCTGCCGGACGGGCAGTCCGTGCTGACCGACGATGCGGGCGACCGGTTCGGATTCGGCCTGCGGTTGCTGATCGACGGGATCGCCGCAAAGCGGAGCCAGCCCGTCTAGAACCCCCGGTAGTTCTGTACGTCGTTCATCCACTGCTTCTCGCCCGCGTTCACTGACGCGTTGAGCACCCACATGCGGACCCCTTGATCGTGGCCGCCGACGATCGCGAAACCCAACTCGCGATGCGATTCGCTCGGGCCCGGCCGAATGATCACCTCGACGATTTTGCTCGGCCGCCCCTCGGCGGTGACACCGGCGAATTCGCCCTGATCGAAGAGGGGGCTTTCGTGGACCACGAGGTTGTCGGCTTTGGGGGCCTCGTCGCCGCTACCGACAAGCGCTTCGACATCGGGATAGCTGTTGTTCGGGTCCATTTTCAGCACGGGTGCGTACACGCAGGACATTAGGTTCTCGCCCTCGTCGGTAGGGGCGATCTTCTCGGCGTAGTTCACCACTGCGAGGTGGGTGTTCACGATCCCCTGGCCCGCTCCATCGGCGTCCCCAAGCCCCGCGTACGGCACCGGGGCGTTCTGATGCGAGCCCCCGGAATTGTCCAGCGCGGTCCGCCACTTGTCGCGCCACGCATCCAGGTTCGCGGAGATATACGGCACGCACCGATCGATGCGGTCCGCGTAGCTCAGCTTCATGAACTCCGAATGACCGGAGTCGATGGTGATCGGCGGCGGGCTCGGATGATAGAAGAAATTCATGATCAGCGAGGTGCCGCCGACGATGGCGCCGATGATCGCGACGGCCGTGGTAGTCCACCAGTGAGTTCGACCGGGGCTCCAGTTGGAAGCCCGGTCGGTATCGTCCTCCGATTGCTTGGCCACCGAGGCGTAAGTTACCGGACCCAGCGGCGTAGCGTCCCGGAAGTGATCACCGTCGATGACGTGCGACGGATAACCTCGACGCTCCCACGGTCCTACGAGGTCGTGGTCGGCGACCGGATCAAGTTCCGCATCGGGCGGATCGTCTATCTCGCGTTCTCGCGCGACGAGACGGTGATGGGCTTCGCCTTTCCCAAGGAGGAGCGGGCCGGGCTCGTCGAATCCGAGCCTGACAAGTTCATGCTGCCGAGGCCGTCCGACATGCGATACAACTGGGTCCACGTCCGGCTCGACGCGATCGACCTTGTCGAGCTGCGCGAGTTGGTCATCGAGGCGTGGCGGATGTGCGTGCCGAAAAGCGTTGCAGCGACGGTGCCCTAGGCGATCGGGTGCTCCACGCGCTTGTTGCCGTCCCAGTGCCTAAGGGACACGCCCGCGCCTCGCCGGTCGCGCGACATCCGGCGCAGCGTCAGCGCATCCGCCAACTTGCTCTCGGGCACCCGGCGGGCCAGGGTCACATGCGGTGTCCAGTGCCCCGGATCTGCGTGCGGCAACGGCCCGGGCGACATGTGGGGTACACAGACCTCGTGCACTGCGACCTGGAGCGCCAACAGTTCGGTGGTTGGCACCACCGACCGAACGAGCGCGAATGGTCCGTGCCCGAAAAGCATCGGGGCGCCGATAGTGCAGGACAGCGGCAGCAGCCGCAACACAGTGCGGAGCACGTCGTCGACCGCGTCGTCCATGTGCTCGGCGACGGCAAGCGTCACGTGCGGCCGGTTGCTCGGCGACTTGTTGTTCGCCAGGCTGCGCACACCCGAATCCATCAGGTCGTCCCAGATCCGCCGGACCGACGCCTCGGTGTCCGCATCGAAAAGCAGCTCGACGGAGTGGACCACGCTAGCCGACCAAGCTCGCGACCCAATCAGGGTCGAACGCGGATGTGCTCATCGATGCGAACTCATCGGCAGTCAACGCGCCCGCTCCCTCCGGCAGCACCGCACGCATCGGTGCCATCGCCGTAAGCGCATCGCGGTTGCCGGTCTGCACTGTCGCCGGTTGGCGCGGCCACGCACCGATCACCAGCCCGGCGCACCAAACATTATGTGAAGCAAGCGCTTCCATCGTAAGAGCGGTGTGGTTCAACGTGCCCAATCCCGGTTTCACCACCACCAGTACCGGCGCGGCAAGGTCCAGCGCGAGTTCACGCAGAGTCACCCCGCCCGCACCGATCTCGACGAGCAGGCCGCCCGCGCCCTCCACCAACGTCAACCGCCCCGGCCGGTCCACGCCGGCGACCAACGAGCCGAGATCCCTACGGGTGGGCAGCGGCGCCCCGGCTCGCTCGGCCGCCGCGGCAGGCGCCAAGGGCTCGGGAAACCTTGCGAGACCGTGCAATTCGCTGACACCGGAGAGCCGCCCGATATCGGCCAGATCGTCGTCTCCATCGGCGGTGCCGGTCTGAACCGGCTTGCACACCGCGACGTCGTAGCCCGCCAGCCGGGCATGGCAGCACAGAGCGGCCGTTGCCACCGTCTTGCCGACGCCGGTGTCGGTGCCCGTGACGACGAGGACGCTCACAGATGTGCCGTCGACAGCACTTCCGTGAGCACACCCCGCGCGAACGTCATCTCGTCCTCGGTGAGCGACGCGCGCGCCGTGAGCCGGAGCCGCGAGGTGCCCGCGGGCACCGTCGGCGGGCGAAAGCACCCCACCCGCACTCCCCGGTCAAGGCATCCGGTCGCGGCGGCCAGAGCCACCTCGGGCGCCCCGAGAATCACCGACACCACGGCCGATTCCGGTTCATCGGGCACGTCGCACACCCTGGCCAATTCGCGGGCGTGACGCAGCACGGCCTGCGCCCGCCACGGCTCGGCGGTCAGCACCCGCAGGGCCGCCCACGCCGAGCCCACCGATGCAGGAGCCAGTCCGGTGTCGAAGATGAACGGCCGTGCCGCGTCGACCAGATGATCGCGGACTGCGACCGGCCCGAGCACCGCGCCGCCCTGGCTGCCCAACGCCTTCGACATCGTCACGGTCATCACGACATCCGACGCACCGGCCAGCCCGACCTCCTCCAACAGGCCCCGGCCACCGGTCCCCCGCACCCCGAGCCCGTGCGCCTCGTCGACGATCAACAGCGCGCCGTGGCGGCGGCACACATCGTGCAGCTGACGCAGCGGCGCCAGCACGCCGTCGGCGCTGAACACCGAATCGGTGATCACCACCGCGCGCTCCTCGTCGCGCTCCACCAGTTCCCGTTCCACCGCGGCCACGTCGCGATGGGGTGTCACCGCCACCCGGGCCCGCGACAGCCGGCACGCATCCACCAAGGACGCATGGGTCAACGCATCCGACACCAGCAGCGAGCCGGGTCCGGACAGTGCGACCACCGCACCGAGATTGGCGGTGTAGCCCGACGAGAAAACCAGTGCCGACTCAGCACCGACGAAGTCGGCCAGCGCGGCCTCGAAACCCTCGTGCAGCTCGGTGTTGCCGGTGACCAGCCGCGATCCGGACGAGCCGGCGCCCCATGTGCGCAGCGCTGCGACGCCGCCGTCGATCACGTCGGGATGCTGCGACAGACCCAGGTAGTCGTTGGACGCCAGGTCGAGCTCGGCGCCAACCGGCGGGCGCGCGCGCAGCGACCGGCGCAGTCCGGCTGCACGGCGCTGACGCTCGACGTCCTCGAGCCAGGCCAGCGGGGAAACGCCTACCCGCGTCACGATGCTCCCTCGACTCAGTGGCACGACTTGAACAGTGTTCAGGTTAGTGCACGCGCGACCGCGACCATTCCGGAGGTGATCTGCGCGATCTCGTTCGGCGTGCAGACATACGGCGGCATGGCATAGATCAGATTCCGAAACGGGCGCAGCCAGACGCCGTGGGCAAGCGCTGCTGCCGTGGCGACCGGCATGTCGACCGGCTCCGCCATTTCGATGACGCCGATACCGCCGAGCACCCGGACATCGACCACGCCGGCTAGCGACCTGGCCGGCTCCAGACCGGCACGCAAGCCGTCTTCGATCTCGAGAACCCTCGTCCGCCAATCACCGTCGAGCAGCAACTCGACCGATGCCACCGCCACGGCGCACGCCAGCGCGTTGGCCATGAATGTCGGGCCGTGCATCAACGCGCCCGGTTCGTGGCTACTGATCGCGTGTGCGATGTGTGTCGTGCACAAGGTGGCCGCCAGGGTGATGTAGCCGCCGGTGAGAGCCTTCCCGACGCACATGATGTCCGGGCTCACGCCGGCGTGGTCGGACGCGAACAGCTCGCCCGTGCGGCCGAACCCGGTGGCGATCTCGTCGAAGATCAGCAGCACGTTGTGGCGGGTGCACATGTCCCGCAGGTCGGTCAGGTAACGCGGGTCATGGAACCGCATGCCGCCCGCCCCCTGCACGACAGGCTCGACGATGACCGCGGCGAGTTCGTCGGCGTGCTCGGCCAACTGCTCTTCAAACGCAGCGATGTAGGCCGCGTCGTATTCGGCGGGCACCTGTGGCGCGAAGACCTGACGGGCCAGGATGTCGGTCCACAACGAGTGCATGCCGCCGTCGGGGTCGCACACGCTCATCGGGGTGAATGTGTCCCCGTGGTAGCCGCCGCGCCAGGTCATCAGCCGGTGCTTGTCCGGCCGGTCGAGGCCGCGCCAGTACTGCAGGGCCATCTTCACCGCCACCTCGACCGACACCGAGCCCGAGTCGCTGAAGAACACGGTGTCCAGCCCGTCCGGCGTGATCTGCACCAGCAGCTGGGCCAGCCGGGCGGCCGGTTCGTGGGTCAGCCCGCCGAACATCACGTGGTTCATCGACGCGAGCTGGGACGCAATCGCGTAGTCGAGCGACGGGTGGCCGTGGCCGTGGATCGCGGTCCACCACGAGCTCATCGCGTCCAGCACCTCGACTCGGTTGCCGTCGTCGATGAGCGTCAGCCACGCCCCGCGGGCCCCGACGGCGACAACGGGCGGCTGCGCCCCGGCTCCGATCGTGCTGTAGGGGTGCCAGACGTGTGCGGCGTCTATCGCGCTGATCTCAGCCGGGGTCAACGCGGGCATGGGAAACGAGCCTATCTCTTTGCTACCGATTGCGACCGAGGTGACTGTGACATGAGGTGCACAGCGTTCTTCGGTACATTTACCGACGACCATGATGACCATCGCCCCTCCCCGCCCGGCGCCGGTTAACGCGGGAGGACCGGTGGCGGCCGCACCGAAGGCGGACCGCAAGTCCGGTTTCTACCGTCACGATCTCGATGGCCTGCGCGGTATCGCCATCGCTCTCGTTGCGGTCTTCCACATCTGGTTCGGTCGCGTATCGGGTGGTGTCGACGTGTTTCTCGCCCTGTCCGGGTTCTTCTTCGGCGGGCGGCTGCTGCGGACTGCACTGACGCCGGGCGCGTCGCTGTGGCCGGTGCCCGAGATGACCCGGCTCGTTCGCCGGCTGTTGCCCGCGCTCGTCGTGGTGCTTGCCGCTGCGGCGGCGCTGACAATTCTGGTGCAGCCTGAAACTCGCTGGGAAACATTTGCTGACCAGAGCCTTGCCAGCCTTGGCTACTTCCAGAACTGGGAGTTGGCCAACACCGCTTCGGACTACCTTCGCGCCGGTGAAGCGGTGAGTCCGCTTCAGCACATCTGGTCGATGTCGGTTCAGGGCCAGTTCTACATCGCATTTCTGGCGCTGATTTTCTTGTTCGCCCTGCTGTTCCGCCGAGTTCTCGGCAGGTACATGCGGGCGTCACTCGTCGTGCTGTTGAGCGCGTTGACCATCGCCTCTTTCGTCTACGCGATATTTGCTCACAACGCCGACCAGGCGACGGCGTACTACAACAGTTTCGCGCGGGGATGGGAGCTGCTGCTCGGTGCGCTGGTGGGGGCGGTGGTCGGAAACATCCGCTGGCCGATGTGGCTGCGCTCGACGGTTGCGGTGGTCGCACTGACCGCGATCCTGTCCTGCGGTGCGCTGATCAACGGCGTCAAGGAGTTCCCAGGACCGTGGGCGCTGGTGCCCGTCGGCGCCACCATGCTGTTCATCCTCACGGGTGCCAACCGGCTGGCCGACCCGCATACCGGCGGCAGGCTGCCCTTCCCGAACCGCCTGTTGTCCACCAGGCCGTTCGTCTGGCTCGGCTCCATCGCGTACTCGCTGTACCTCTGGCACTGGCCGCTGCTGATCTTCTGGCTCGTCTACACCGACAGCCAGCGCGTCGGATTTTCCGACGGCGCAGGCGTACTGGCGGTGTCCGTCGTGCTGGCCTGGCTCACCACCAGGTACATCGAGAACCCGTTGCGCTACCGAACCGCGGCCGCCGACGTGGGGCCGTCGGTGAAGATCCCGCTGCGCACCAGGCTGCGCAGGCCGACGATCGTGCTGGGCTCGGTGGTCGCCCTGCTCGGGGTGGCGCTCACGGCGACGGCCTTCGGCTGGCGTGAGCATGTGATCCAGAGCGCCAACGCCGAGACGCTGACCAGCCTCGATATGCATGACTATCCCGGCGCCCACGCGTTGCTCAACCACGCCGCGGTGCCGCCCGATGTACCGATGCGGCCGACAGTGCTGGAGGCCAAGAAGGACCTCCCGGAAACCACCCAGGACGGCTGCATCAGCGACTTCGACAACGTCGAGGTCATCAACTGCGCCTACGGCGACAAATCGGCGACACGCACGATCGCACTCGCCGGCGGGTCACACGCCGAGCACTGGATCACCGCGCTGGACCTCCTCGGAAAGCAGCACCATTTCAAGGTGGTGACGTATCTGAAGATGGGCTGCCCGCTGACCACCGAGCAGGTTCCGCTGGTGATGGGCGACAACCGGCCCTACCCCAACTGCCACACCTGGAACGACCGGGTGATGAACAAGATCATCGCCGACCGCCCCGACTTCGTCTTCACCACCGCCACCCGGCCGTGGAACATCAAGCCGGGTGACGTGATGCCGGGCACGTATGTCGGCATCTGGGAAACGCTTTCGGACAACAACATTCCGATCCTGGCGATGCGGGACACCCCATGGCTGGTGCGCAAGAGCCAGCCATTCTTCCCCGCAGACTGCTTGGCCGACGGTGGCAACGGCATCTCCTGCGGAATCAGGCGCTCGGATGTGCTCTCGTCGAGCAATCCCACGCTTCCGTGGGTGGCGCGGTTCCCGTTGATGAAACCGCTCGACATGAGCGATGCGGTGTGCCGCAGGGATGTGTGCCGCGCCGTCGAGGGAAACGTCCTGCTTTACCACGACTCTCATCACATCTCCAAGACCTACATGCGGACGATGGCCGACGAGCTCGGCCGTCAGATCGGGGTTGCCACCAACTGGTGGTGACAACCGAGCGTCAGAGGGTGGGCGCCGATAAGGTCGAACGATGTCGCTGACGACGGTGTGGCCCGGTACGCCGTATCCGCTCGGCGCTACCTACGACGGCGCCGGCACCAATTTCTCGCTGTTCTCCGAGGTCGCCGAGCGGGTCGAGCTCTGCCTGATCGCCAAGGACGGTTCCGAGGAGCGGATCAACCTCGACGAGGTCGACGGCTTCGTGTGGCACACGTACCTGCCGACGGTGACCCCTGGTCAGCGGTACGGCTTCCGGGTGCACGGGCCGTGGGATCCCGCGGCCGGGCACCGCTGCGACGCCAGCAAGCTGCTGCTGGACCCGTACGGCAAGTCGTTCCACGGCGACTTCGAATTCACCCAGGCGTTGTTCTCCTACGACATGAAGGCCGACGATCTCGCGTCGGGCGGCAACCCGCCGGGGATCGACTCGCTCGGCCACACCATGACCAGCGTGGTGATCAACCCGTACTTCGGATGGGCGTCTGACCGCGCGCCGCGCACCCCGTACCACGAGACGGTCATCTACGAGGCTCACGTCAAGGGCTTGACGCAGACCCATCCCGGTATTCCCGAAGAACTGCGCGGCACCTACGCCGGGCTGGGCCACCCAGCGATCATCGACCACTTGAAGACGTTGAACGTGACGGCGATCGAGCTGATGCCGGTGCACCAGTTCATGCACGACCACCGCCTGCTCGACCTCGGATTGCGAAACTACTGGGGCTACAACACTTTCGGTTTCTTCGCACCGCATTACCAGTACGCGTCCAACAGGAACGCCGGCGGAGCGGTCGCCGAGTTCAAGACCATGGTGCGGAGCTTCCATGAGGCGGGCATCGAGGTCATCCTCGACGTGGTCTACAACCACACGGCCGAAGGCAACCACCTAGGGCCGACGGTCAACTTCAGGGGCATCGACAACGCCGCCTACTACCGCCTGCTCGACGGCGACCTGAGGCTGTACAAGGACTTCACCGGCACCGGCAACAGCCTCAGCGCGCGTCATCCGCACACCCTGCAGCTGATCATGGACTCGCTGCGTTACTGGGTGCTGGAGATGCATGTCGACGGGTTCCGCTTCGACCTGGCCTCCACGCTGGCACGTGAGTTCTACGACGTCGACCGGCTGTCGGCGTTTTTCGACATCATCCAGCAGGACCCGGTGATCAGCCAGGTGAAGTTGATCGCCGAGCCATGGGACATCGGCGAGGGCGGCTACCAGGTCGGAAACTTCCCAGGTTTGTGGACCGAGTGGAACGGGAAGTATCGCGACACTGTGCGTGACTACTGGCGGGGCGAGCCCGCGACCCTCGGCGAATTCGCCTCCCGGCTGACCGGCTCGTCGGACCTTTACGAGGCCACCGGGCGTCGGCCCAGCGCGAGCATCAACTTCGTCACCTGTCACGACGGATTCACCCTCAATGACCTGGTGTCCTACAACGAAAAGCACAACGAAGCCAACGGGGAGGACAACCGCGACGGCGAGAGCCACAACCGGTCGTGGAACTGCGGGGTCGAAGGGCCGACGGACGACGCCGAGATCCGCGAGCTTCGCGCCAAGCAGATGCGCAACATCATGGGCACGCTGATGCTGTCGCAGGGCACCCCGATGCTGTCGCACGGTGACGAGATCGGCCGCACCCAGAAGGGCAACAACAACGTCTACTGCCAGGACTCCGAGATCTCATGGATGGACTGGTCAATGTGTGAGACCAACGCCGACCAGTTGGCGTTCACCCGCAAGGTGACCGGGTTCCGCAAGAACCACCCGGTGTTTCGCCGTCGGCGCTTCTTCGAAGGCAAGCCGGTCCGCAGCCGCGAACAGACCCGCGACATCGCGTGGCTCACTCCTGCCGGTACGGAGATGACCCCCGAGGACTGGGGCACGGGCCTGGGCAAGTGTGTGGCGGTCTTCCTCAACGGCGACGCGATACCAGCGCCCAACGAGCGGGGCGAGCGAGTGGTCGACGACTCGTTCCTGCTCTGCTTCAACGCGAATGACCAGGAACAGGATTTCGTAGCTCCGCAAGGCGGCGATTACGCCAAGGAGTGGAGCGCCGACCTGGACACCGCCAATCCCACGGGTGACACCGACTACGTCGTCGCCGCGGGCGAGAAGATCTCGCTGCAACCGCGGTCGCTTCTGGTGCTGCGTAAGACCGCCTGACACATGGCTTCTCCCGTGCTGTCGACATATCGACTGCAGCTTCGCGGTGACGCATTCACGTTCGCCGATGCCGAGGAGCTGCTTCCCTACCTCGACGACCTCGGCGTGTCACACCTGTACCTGTCGCCCATCCTGACGGCGATGCCTGGGTCCACCCACGGCTACGACGTCACCGATCCGACCACCGTGTCGGCCGAGCTGGGCGGCCGCGACGGGCTGGGCCGGCTCTCGGCGGCGGCACAGGCGCGCGGCCTGGGTCTGATCGTCGACGTCGTTCCCAACCACGTCGGCGTCGGCGCGCCCGAGCAGAACAGGTGGTGGTGGGATGTGCTGCGGCTCGGGCGGGACTCCACATACGCGTCGTATTTCGACATCGACTGGACGCTGGACAACGGTCGAATCGTGCTGCCCGTCTTGGGTTCTGACGACGACACCGCCGACCTCGTGGTGGACGGCGACGTGCTGCGGCTCGGCGACCTTGCCTATCCCATCGCGCCGGGAACCGGCTCGGGCGCCGGGCGCGAGGTGCACGACCGCCAGCACTATCGCATGATCGGCTGGCGCCATGGAGTGTGCGGCTATCGGCGGTTCTTCTCGATCACATCGCTGGCCGCCCTGCGCCAGGAGGACCGCGCTGTTTTCGACGCCACTCACGTCGAGGTCAAGCGCTGGTTCGACGAGGGGCTCGTCGACGGCGTTCGCATCGACCATCCCGACGGATTATCCGATCCCGCAGGATATTTGACGTGGCTGCGGGAGCTCGCCGGACCGCAGGCGTGGATCGTCGTCGAGAAGATCCTGGCCGTCGACGAACCGCTGGACACGAGCCTGCCGGTGGCCGGCACGACCGGCTATGACGCCCTGCGTGAAGTCGGCGGGTTGTTCGTCGATCCCTCCGGCGCAGGACCGCTCACCGATCTCGTCGCGTCGACCGGTACCGACTACCACGCGATGCCGGAGTTGGCGCGCGAGCTCAAGGTCCGGGCCGTCAGCAACACCCTGCACAGCGAGCTGGGACGACTGTGCCGCGCCATCGTGGCTACGACGGATGTCGACCATCCGCAGCTGCCCGACGCGGTCGCCGCCCTGCTGAGCCGCGTCCACGTGTACCGCTCCGACTACCCGAGCTTGTCGTCGGTGCTGCCGACTGCACTGGCCGAAACCGTCTCCTCGCGACCGGAACTAGCGGAGCCGCTCGCGGTCATCTCCACCGCGATTGCCGGTCGCGGCGAAGCGTCCGTGCGTCTGGAACAGTTGTGCGGCGCCGCTACGGCGAAATCGATGGAGGACTGCCTGTTCTACCGCGACCCACGGTTGGTGTCGCTCAACGAAGTCGGCGGCGAACCCGAGCGGTTCGGCGTGGGCGTTGCCGAGTACCACCAGAGGGCCGCGGTGCGGGCACGGCTGTGGCCGCACGCGATGACGGCGTTGAGCACACACGACACCAAACGCGGCGAGGACGTGCGGGCACGGATCGGGGTGCTGTCACAGGTGCCGTCGCTGTGGTCGGGCTTCGTCACCGCCTGGGAGCGACGCACGCCCTCACCCGACCTCATGACCGGACTGTTCCTGTGGCAGAACATCTTCGGCGTGTGGCCCGTCGACGGCACGGTCACCGACGACCTGCGCGCCCGGCTGCACGCGTACGCGGAGAAAGCGATCCGTGAGGCCGCCGTGCACACGTCATGGAACGACCCCGAGGCCGAGTTCGAGCACAAGGTCCATCACTGGCTCGACGATGTGATCGACGGGCCCGTCGCGACCGAGCTGACCTCCCTCGTGGGCCGGCTCGACGAGCACGCCCGCAACGACAGCCTGGGTCAGAAGCTCGTCCAGCTGACCGCCCCTGGCGTGCCCGACATCTACCAGGGCACCGAACTCTGGGACGACAGCCTGGTCGATCCGGACAACCGCAGGCCGGTCGACTTCGCGGCTCGGCGCGAGGCCCTTTCGGCATCGGCAGACCCCAAGATCCGGGCCGTCGCCGCCGCACTTCGGCTCCGGCGCGACAAGCCGGGGGCGTTCATCGACGGCGGCTACACGCCACTACTGGCACAGGGGTCTGCCGCTGAGCACGTCGCGGCGTTCGTGCGGGGCTCGAATGTCGTGACGGCGGTGACGCGGCACTCGGCTCTGCTATCCGAATCAGGTTGGGCGGATACACTTCTCACGCTGCCAGCGGGTACCTGGCTGGACCGTATCGGCGCAGGCAGGTTCAGCGGAGGAGTCTCGCCAGGCGATCTGTTCTCACAGCTGCCGGTCGCGCTGCTGGAGCGTATCGATGACTGAGTTCGCCGTCTGGGCGCCGCGGCCCGAGCGCGTCCGCCTCGACGTCGACGGCACGCTGTACCCGATGGCGCGCTCCGACGACCAATGGTGGCACGCCGACGTCGAGTCACGGCCGGACGCCCGGTACGGATTCGTTCTCGACGACGACCCGACAGTCCTGCCCGATCCGAGGTCGCCCCGCCAGCCCGACGGCGTACACGAGCGGTCGCAACTGTGGCAGCCGACGCCCGGCGCGTGGACCGATCACGACTGGCAAGGCCGCTCGGTCGAGGGCGCGGCGATCTACGAGCTGCACATCGGCACGTTCACACCGGACGGCACATTCGACTCGACGATTTCCAAGCTGGACTACCTGGTCGACCTCGGCGTGGATTTCGTCGAGCTGATGCCCGTCAACGCATTCGGCGGCACACACGGCTGGGGCTACGACGGAGTGCTCTGGTACGCCGTCCACGAGCCCTACGGCGGACCCGACGCGCTGGTGCGGCTCGTCGACGCCTGCCATCACCGCGGGCTCGGCGTGCTGATCGACGCGGTGTTCAACCACCTCGGCCCGTCGGGGAACTACCTGCCGAGGTTCGGGCCATACCTGTCGACGGGAAGCAACCCGTGGGGCGAGTCGATCAACATCGCCGACGCCGGCGCGGACGAGGTGCGCAGCTACCTCATCGACTGCGCGTTGCGATGGATGCGCGACTTCCACGCCGACGGGCTGCGGCTTGACGCCGTACATGCGCTCGTCGACACCACCGCATTGCACATCCTGGAGGAAATGGCCGCCGAGACCGACACCCTGGCAGCCGAATTGGGCCGACCGCTGTCACTCATCGCCGAGAGCGACAAGAACGACCCACGCCTGATAACGCCCCGCGACCGGGGCGGCTACGGGATGACCGCGCAGTGGGATGATGACATCCACCACGCCATCCACGCGGCCGTGTCGGGCGAACGCCAGGGCTATTACGGCGACTTCGGATCGATGGAGACGCTGGCGCAGACGCTGACACACGGCTACTTCCACGCGGGCACATACTCGTCGTTCCGGCATCGGCGCCACGGCCGCCCGCTGGACACGGCGACGATTCCAGCGACCCGGCTGCTCGCCTACACGATGACCCACGACCAGGTCGGCAACCGTGCCATCGGCGATCGGCCGTCGCAGAACCTGACGTCGGGCCAGCTGGCAGTCAAGGCGGCCCTTGCGCTGGGATCCCCCTACACGGCAATGCTTTTCATGGGCGAGGAATGGGGGTCGTCGAGCCCGTTTCAGTTCTTCAGCTCACATCCCGAGCCGGAACTTGCCCGGGCGACCGCCGAGGGCCGCAAGCGAGAGTTCGCCGAACACGATTGGGACGCCGACGAAATCCCCGACCCGCAGGATCCCGAGACGTTCCTGAGGTCCAAGCTGAAGTGGGATGAGATCGACGACGGGGACCACGGCCGGCTTCACGGTCTCTACCGTGCGCTCATCGCGCTGCGCCGAACCGAACCGGACATGGCCGACCCGTGGCTGGATCACCTGAAGGTCGACTACGACGAAGAGCACCGCTGGATCGTCATGCACCGCGGCCATTTAGCCGTCGTATGCAACCTCAACGCCGAGGAAGTCGTCGTTCCCGTCACCGGGCAGCCCGTGCTGGCGTGGGGCGAGCCGAGCATCGGGGCCGACTCCATTCGGCTGGCGGGACATTCGTTTGCGATTCTGCGGCGAGCGGATCAGAGCAGGTAGCGATACGCCGCCGAGCCCGGTTCCAGCGTCTCGACGTGAATGTCCGATTGCTTCATCCGCTCGAGCAGTCCCTCGAGGTCGGCGGCGGAGCCGAGCTCGACACCGACGAGCGCCTCGCCGGTCTCCCTGTTGTTGCGCTTGACGTACTCGAACAAGGTGATGTCGTCATTGGGGCCGAGCACCGTGTCCAAGAACCGGCGCAGCGCACCGGGCTCCTGTGGAAAATCGACCAGGAAGTAGTGCTTGAGCCCCAGGTGCACCAGCGACCGTTCCAGGATCTCGCCGTACCGGGACACATCGTTGTTTCCGCCCGAGATCAGGCACACCACAGTCGATCCCGGCTCGATGTCGGCTTCCAGCAGCGCGGCGACGGACAGCGCACCGGCGGGTTCGGCGATGATGCCCTCGTTCTGGTAGAGGTCGAGCATCGCCGTGCACACCGCGCCCTCGTCGACCGCGGTGATCGAGACCATGTCCCCCGCGGCGGCCAGCGCGGCGTAGGTCAAGTCACCCGCCCGCTTCACCGCGGCGCCGTCGACAAACTGATCGACGTGCTCGAGGGTGACGGGCTCGCCGGCGGCCAGCGCGGCGATCATCGCCGCCGCCCCCGCGGGCTCGACGCCGAGCACCGAAGTCCGGCTCGTCCGCTCGGCCAGGTACGTCGTGATGCCCGAGATGCAGCCGCCGCCGCCGACCGGGACGATCACCAAGTCCGGCTCGCCGTCGAGCTGGTCGAGAAGCTCGACGGCGATCGTGCCCTGCCCCGCCATCGTGCGCGGGTCGTCGTATGGGGGCACCAAGGTCGCACCGGTGCGCGCCACATCGTCTAACGCGGCCGCAGCGGCGTCGTCGTAGGTCTTGCCGATGGCGATCAGTTCGATGAACTCACGCCCGTGGTATCGGATACGGTCCCGCTTCTGCTTGGGTGTTTTCGCGGGTATGTACACCCGCCCGTGGATCCCCATCGACCGGCACGCCATCGCGAAGCCTTGCGCGTGGTTGCCCGCCGACGAACACACCACGCCGGCGACGATCTCCGCCTCGGACAGCTGCCTCAGCAGGTTGTTGGCCCCGCGCAGCTTGTAGGACCGGACGGCCTGGAGGTCTTCACGCTTCAGATACACCGCCGCGCCGGTGGCCTCCGACAGTCGCTCGCTGAACTGCAGTGGGCTCCGCGCGACCACGTCGGAAATTCGCTGAGCGGCCGCATCGATGTCGGCCGCGGTCAACGGCGGCGACGTACGTCGGCTCTGGCTCAGTTCAGCGGACACCGATCAATGGTGCCATCTGGGTGTTTCCTAGCCAAAACGGGTTTTGTTCACTAGAGGTGAGTGGCGTCTAGCCGAGCGGACTGAGCACGAAAGAGCGGGATCTGCCGGTCGGTCTTCTTCTGGTAGTCGGCGTAGTCCGGCCAGGCCTCGACTGCTCGCTCCCACCAGGCGGCCTTCTCGTCGCCGAACACCTCGCGGGCCTCGTAGTCGCCGGCGGTCGGCCCGTCCTGCAGCTCGACGCGCGGGTTCTTCTTGACGTCGTAGTACCAGACCGGATTCTTCGGAGCACCACCCAGCGATGCCACGACCGCGTACTCGCCGTTGTGCTCGACCCGCATCAGCGGGGTCTTGCGGATCTTGCCGCTCTTGGCCCCGATGGTGGTCAGCAGGATGACGGGCTTGCCTTTGAGCTCGGTGCCTTCGGTGCCGCCAGACTCCATGTATTGCTCGGCGTTCTCGCGGGCCCAATCGGATGTGCTGGGTTCGTATTCTCCGGAAAGTGGCATGAAGCCAGCTTAGGACCGCTGGGTAAAACGCCCATCCTGATCCGGTGTTTCGGTTGTCCGAAACCATGCTTACGAGCTATCGTGAAACTATGACCATGTGCGACGAAGTGCAGATCGCCGGGGTGCCCTGGCCGGTCTACAAGCTGGTCGCTCTCGTCGTCGGCGCCGTTGTGCTGATCGCCGTCGGCGTCCTCACCGCCAGCGCCGCTCCCGCTGTGCTGACCGCGGCCACCGCGGGCACGGTGGTGTGGCTCGGTATGCGCGTCGCGGCCTCGCGCCACTAGACCGTATGGGGGGCTGGGGCCCCGCTCACATGTGAACGTGGGTTGCCGACAGGAAATGGGTCCTGGCCGGTAGAGCCACAGATGTGGGAGGCCCCAGTGGAGATTTATCGTACGAGCCAATCTGACCTTGCGGTCGCCCTATGGGGAGTGAAAATTGTGTGGTGGTCGCCTGTCGACGCCGTCTAACACTGTGGTCCTTTGAGGCCGTGTACGAGCCGGGCGTCGGATGTCGCGTTTGGGCCCTTGACTGTTGCCGCTGTTTTCGAGCACGAGGATCAGATTCGTTTCCCCGGTAGCGATATCCGCAGGCGACCACACCCCGAGATGAACAGGTGTGAGTTGGAATAAGGAGATGACGGCGATGTTGGCCGAATCCCACGATGAGGAACAGATCATCGCCAGGGTGGCGGCCCTGGACATCGGTAAAGCGGAGTTGGTGTGCTGTGTGCGGGTGCCAGCACCTGCGGGCGGTAAACGGCGGTTGCAGGAAGTCGCGACGTACTCGACGATGACGAAGTCGCTGACTGAGCTGGCCAATCGGCTGGTCGAGATGCGCGTCGAGCGGGTGGTGATGGAGGCGACGTCGTCGTACTGGAAGCCGGTGTTCTACCTGTTGGAGGCGCACGGGCTGGACCCGTGGCTGGTCAACGCCCGCGATGTCAAACATCTGCCCGGTCGACCGAAAACCGATGTGCTGGACGCTGTGTGGTTGTGCAAGGTGGCTGAGCGACAGATGCTGCGGCCCAGTTTCGTGCCGCCGTGGCCGATCCGGCGGCTGCGGGATCTGACCCGCTACCGCACCGACCTGGTTGCCGCGCGCACGGCGGAGAAGAGCCGGGTCGAGAAGCTGCTCGAAGACGCCTGCATCAAACTGTCAGTGGTGGCCTCAGACATCTTCGGGGTGTCCGGCCGGGCCATGCTGGCCGCGCTGGTCGCCGGCGAACGCGACCCGAAGGTGCTGGCCCAGCTGGCACGGGCACGGATGCGCGGCAAGATCGATCGGCTCGAACAGGCCTTCGACGGGCATTTCGCCGACCATCACCGGTTCTTGCTGTCGCGCATGTTGTCGCGGATCGAGGGCCTCGACGAAGACATCGCCGCGGTCGACACCCAGATCGAAACACAGCTGGCCCCTTTCGCCCAGGCCGCGGCCCGGCTCGATGAGATCCCCGGTATCGGTCCGGTCGCCGCAGCAGCCATCATCGCCGAGATCGGAATCGATATGTCGCGGTTCCCGACCGCCGGGCACCTGTGCTCGTGGGCGAAGTTCGCCCCCGGTATCAACTCATCGGCGGGCAAGACCAAAGGCAGCGCTTCTTCCGGGCACGGCAACCCCTACCTGGCGCGCGTCCTGGGCGAAGCCGCCGTCTGCACCACCAAGACAGACACTTTCCTGGCAGCCAGGTACCGCCGCATCGCCCGACGCCGCGGCCAACCCCGAGCCGTGGTCGCCGTCGGTCGGTCCATCCTGGTGATCATCTGGCATGTGCTGCACGATCCAGAATCCAGATACCAGGATCTGGGCTCCGATCACTACGCCCGACACGTCGACCCGTCTGCCAAGAAGCGCAGTCACATTCGACAACTCGAAGCCCTCGGCTACACGGTCACACTCACTCCCGCCGCCTAAACCACGTGGTGCGCACCGAGGCCAACTCACCATAATTTTCGGATCAGCGTCGGGTTGGATGTGCACGCACGTTCTGTGGTTGCGTGCGGTTTGGACCGCTCGACTGGAGAAGTGTTCGAGCGTCGGTTAACCCCGGACCACCGTGAAATCCTCGAATGGATCGCCTCGCTGCCAGCGCCGGTGTGGGCGACCTATGAGGCCGGCCCGACCGGGTTCGGGTTGGCCCGGGCGCTGCTGGCAGCAGGGATCGGGTGCAAGGTAGCGGCACCGTCGAAGCTGCAACGCCCGTCAGGGGATCGAGTCAAGACCGATACCCGCGACGCCCGGCACCTGGCCCGGTTGTTGCATCTTGGCGAGATCACCGCGGTGACGGTGCCCTCGGTGGAGCAGGAAGCTGCGAGGGATCTGGTCCGGGCCCGTGAGGACTGCCGAGGGGATCTGATGTCGGGCCGGCACCGACTGTCGAAGTTGCTTCTGCGGCAAGGGATCGTCTACCGCGGCGGTAAGGCCTGGACACGAGCGCATGAGCGGTGGCTGCGCACTCACCGGTTCGATGCCCGCGGGTTGCAGTTGGCCTATGACACCGCCTTCGACACCATGCTGGCCACCCTGGATCGCCGGGCCCGCCTCGATACCGCGATCGCTGAGATGGCCGCCGATTCGGTGTTCACCCCAGTGGTGAACCGGCTGGGCTGCGTGCGCGGCATCGCGACGCTGACGGCGTTCGGGTTGGCCACCGAGATCGGCGACTGGCACCGATTGGACGGCCGAACCATCGGCGCCTACCTCGGGTTGGTGCCCACCGAATCGTCCTCGGGAGCTACCCGCGCCCAGGGTGGGGTCACCAAGACCGGCAACGGTCACGCCCGCCGACTGCTGGTCGAAGCGGCCTGGCACCACCGGGCGCCGTATCGGCCGGGCACGGAACTGCGACGACGTTGGGATGCAGCGTCCCCGGCAGCGCGGGCTCGCGGCCAAGCCGCCAACCGGCGGCTACACGACCGTTGGGTGCGTTTCGACAAACGCAAGAAACGCTCCGTGGTCGCCAACGCTGCGATCGCCCGTGAACTCGCCGGCTGGTGCTGGTCGCTGGCGGTCCTCGAGGACTGACACCACACAATTGTCCGGATGACATCACCCTCGGCGGCGGCGGCAAGCGTCTGGGAGTGACCCGCGAGAGGACTATGAGCAATCATGTTGTATTGCAACTGATTACGCTCGATCTCTAGACCTGCGACCCACTCCGACTCGAAAGTCCCGTCCTGCGGTAACCAACCCGCGCATATCAGACTGACACGCGTCGACACGACACGCTCGACGCCCACCCCGGGCCTTCATCCGGTCAACGAAGCGGCGGCCACGACGACGGTTGCGGCCGCCGCTTCACCCTGCCCCTTGACAAAACCCCACCCATATCAGTCCTCCGCCAGCGCCCGCAACCGGTCCAGGTCGGCCGCCACCGTCGCGACGTCGCTCTCGAACTCCTCATCGGTCATTTCTGGTCGCCGTCGCACGGTGAACACCACTTCGCAACGCGCTTGACCCTCCCCGGCGGGAATCACCCGCAGCGGGTTGTAGACCGCTTCGCCCGACGGCATCCGCACCACATGGTCGAGGACCCCGTACTCGTTGGGCGGTGCGAACTCGACGGTCACCTCGCCCATCGGCGAGTCCGCCACCCAACCTTGCGCCGACTGCCTCAGGCCGCCGGCCGCCAGCCCCGACGCCCATCGCGGCATCTGCTCTGGATCGGCGGCGATGGCATACACGACCTCGGGGGCGACGTTCATCCAGACACTGACATGGCGTGAGGTCATCGCGACGCGCTCGTCGGCGCCTTCGGCTCATTCACCCGGTCGCCGATCTCGGCGGCGTAGAGCTCGTCGATCTCGGCGCCGTACTTCTGCTGTATCGGCTTGCGCTTGAGCTTCATCGTCAGCGTGATCTCGTCGCCGCCGGGTTCCCAGAAGGTCGGTAGCACCCGAAAACGCTTGATTTGCTCCACCTTTGACAACTTCGTGTTGCCCTCGGCCACCCCAGCGGCAATATCGGCGAGCAATTCCTCGTCGGCCGCCAGCGCCTCCGGCGACGCGTCGGCCAGCCCATGCTGCGCCGCATACGGCACCGCCGACTCGGCATCGAGAACGATCAACGCGGTGTTGTACGGCCGGGCATCCCCGACGACGAGCATCACGCCGATCAGCGGACAGGCGGCCTTGATGGTGTTCTCGATGTTGGCGGGCGACATGTTCTTTCCCGCGGCGTTGATGATCAGCTCCTTCTTGCGGTCGACGACCTTCAGGTAGCCATCCTCGTCGGACTCGAGGATGTCGCCGGTGTGCAGCCACCCGTCCTCGTCGACCGCCTCCGCCGTCTTCTGCGGTTCCTTGCGGTACCCCTTCATCACCAGGGGCCCGCGCACCAGGAACTCCCCGTCCTCGGCGATCCGGCCCTCCATGCCCGGCACGAGCTTTCCCACGCTGCCCAGCCGGGACTCCGACGGATGGCTGACGGTCGCGATGCAGCTCAGCTCCGACATGCCCCAGACCTCGGAGATCGGAATGCCCAGACCGAGGAAGAAGGCCAGTGTCTCCTTCGGAATCGGCGCCGCGCCCGAGACCGCATGCCTGACCTGCTCGAGCCCCAGCTTTTCCCGCAGCTTCGAGAGCACCAGCTCGTCGGCCTGCGCCCACTCCGCCGCGACGTCGTCTGGAATGGGTTCCGCCGCCGCCAAGGCCGCGGACTTCTTGGCGGCCACCCCAAGGCCCCACTGCAATCCCATCCGCTTCGTCTCGTCCGGCTCGTTGGCGGCGGCGAACTCGATTGCGGCCTTCAGCTTCTCCCACACCCGGGGCACAGCACCCCAAATCGTCGGCCGCACGTCGGGCAGTGCTCCAGCGATGGCCCTCGGGTCGGAGACGGTGGTGATCTGGGTGCCGAACACCTCCTGCAGGTACAACGCGCCCATCCGGTCGGCGATGTGGGCCGTCGGCAGGAACGACGTGCTGCGGTCCCCGAATTGCACGCCGAGCACCTCATCGATCGCGAACGCCTGGAACAGCAGGTTGGCGTGAGTCATCTCGACGCCCTTGGGATTGCCCGTGGTTCCGGAGGTGTAGATCAGCGTGGCCACATCATCGGATTGCACTGCCCGCCATGATGACTCGAAGTCGAAGTCGTCGGCGCCCGCGGCGATGAGGTCGTCGACCGACAATGTGCCGTCGGGCGAGCCGTCGAGGCAGACGATGTGTTCGATGTCGGCCCCGCTGGCGCGGATGCGGTCGACGTACTGCGCCTCGCACATCACGACTTTGGTGTCGGCGTTGTCGAACAGATAAACCAGCTGCTCGGCGGGCAGCGTGTTGTAGACGGAGAACGAAATGGCGCCGACGTGCTGGGCGCCCACCTCGAGCGGATAGAACTCGACACGGTTGGCCATCATCAACGACACCGTGTCGCCGCGCCGCACCCCGAGTCCGGCCAGACCCGCCGCGACCCGACGGACCTGGTCGGCGTACTCGCGCCAGGTCAGCGTCTGCGTGCCGCCCGGTGTTCGGAGGGCGATCGCGTCTGGATCAATCGCGGCGGTTCGTTGGAAGGCCTCACACAACGTGGCGGGCCGATCGGATGTGCTCATGATTCACAACTTAGGCACTCACACTGAGCAGATGGACGAATCACCGGAATCTCATCTGCGTCGGGAGCGTCTGATCCGCTTCGCCGAAGAGCTCGCTGCTGATGCCGAGAAGCGAGTACCCGCGTGGCTCCGTCACGGTGACCCCGAGAGCGTCGATACCGGCACGGATTGCGGTGCTTGCCGTGATGGTGCAACAGATCGCCATACCGAGGAACTACATAGTGGTGCCGCGGTGGCCGTTGCTCGTTCTGGAGGGCCTGCTCCTGGTCGCCTTGCTGGCGATCAATCCTCGCGTCATGACGCGTCGAACACGGTTCGGCAGTTACCTCACCTGGGTACTCTTGGGCGCGATCACCCTGGACAACACGTTGTCCGCGGTGCTCTTGGACGCGCGCATCATCTCTGGGGAGGTGAGCAACAATGCGGCCGTGCTGCTGGGCAGCGGCGCCGCGATCTTCGTCACGAACATCATCGTCTTCGGAATCTGGTATTGGGAACTCGACCGCGGTGGCCCGTTCGCCAGGCACGAAGGGGAGCGACCGTATCCCGATTTCATGTTCCCGCAGATGGCGACTCCGAACGTGGCCAAACCCGACTGGCGCCCGACTTTCGTCGACTACCTCTACGTCAGCGTCACCAATGTGATGGCCTTCTCCCCCACCGACACGATGCCGCTGGCGCGCTGGTCGAAGGCGATGATGACCCTCCAGGCCATGGTGGCGTTGTCCACCGCGGCGCTCGTAATATCAAGGGCGGTGAACGTTTTGGGCTAAATGTTCAGCCCGCGATCAGGAGTACGTTTGCAGTCATGGGGATTGCAACTACCGCACTGACACCGATCGAGCAGACCGCATTTCTCACCGAGTACGCCAGGGCGCTGGACAGCCGGTGGACTCGGCCCATACTGGGCGACGACCTCGCGCACGAGGTGGTCGGCAAGATCGACTACGACTTCGCCGGCCTCGGCGTGCAGACGAGCGTGGTGTGCCAGACGGCGCTGCGCGCGAAGATGCTCGACGACCGGGTGCGCGCGTTCATCCGGCGTCATCCCGACGCCGTCGTGGTCGACCTCGGCGCCGGTCTCGACAGCGGCTTCTACCGCGTGGCGCCACCGCCGACCGTCGACTGGTACAGCGTCGACCTACCCGGCATCATCGCGGTGCGCGACGAGGTGCTGCCCGCGGCCCCGCAGTCGCATTCGGTATCGTGTCTCGCTGGCGGACCAGCATTGGCCCGACACCATCCCCGCGGACCGTCCGACGATGCTGGTGGCCGACGGGCTGTTCGCGTTCCTGACCGAAGCGCGTGATCGTCGGAATCTTCCGGCGCATCACCGAGCATTTCGCCTCCGGTGAGCTCGCATTCAACGACTACGGCCGGATTGGCTGGTTCAGCCGCGTGGCCATCAAGCTCTACCCGCAGAAGATGTTCTCCGATGTCGGCAGCCAGTTCGGCTACCCGGGCTTCAAGGACGCCCATCACCCCGAGACCTGGAATCCGCGGATGCGGCTGGTCGAGGAGGCCAGCCTGGCCGATGCCCCGGAAGTCGATCTCTTTCCCGGCTGGATCCGGGTCGCGACCAAGCTGTCCGGCATGAGCAAGACGGGCCGCCGCAAGGCTCGAATCCTGCGCTACGCCTTTTGAGTTCGTCGCTGATCACGCGAGCCGGACGGGCAACGACTGGACCGCGACGCCGACGGTGGCCGCCGGTCCGGCGCTCATCCACGACGGTTCGCCGTTGATGTCGATTGAGGTGAAGCGGCGCAGCAATGCGCCGAACATCACCTTGATCTCGGTGCGGGCGAGGCTCGCGCCTAGGACGGGCCCGGTCTCGCGTAGGTCGGCATACAGCGAATGCGGCATTCCGCTCCGGTACAGCGAAGGGTCCAGAAGGTCAACACCGACTACTTCGGCGACAGCCATGGGCGGAACTTAACCCAGGCAGCCGGGACCCAGCAGCGCTTTCAGGTCACCCATCAGGGCCGACGACGGCGTGACCCGCAGCGACTGATCGAGTTCCAGGGTGGTGATGCGCTCACCGCTGATCAGTCGCAGGTGCACCTGCGAGGTGCCCGGGTGACGGGCAAGCACCTGCTTGAGCGCGGTGACCTTGTCGATGGTGCACTGGCGCGTCGGCAGGCTCACCGCCAGCGGTCGGTCGACGGCGGCATTCGAGAAGTCCGGCACCACAAGGTCGTTGGCGATCAGGCAGATCCGGTCATCCTGGATTCGGACCTTGGCGCTGACCAACACCACTGCGTCGTCGATGATCTCCGCGCCGTAGCTCGAGTACGTATGCGGGAAGAACATCACCTCGACGCCGCCCGTCAGATCCTCCAGTTGCGCTGAGGCCCATGGCATCCCGTTCTTGTTGACACGGCGGTTCACCCCCGTCAGAATTCCGCCGACGCGCACCTGGGCCTCATTCGGGACATCGCCGTCCAGGATCGACGGAATCTGGGTGTCCACCTGGGCGGTCAACAGGTGCGCGACGCCGTTGAGTGGATGGCCGGACACGTACAGGCCGAGCATCTCCCGCTCCAGCGCCAGCTTGTGCTTGTCGTCCCACTCCTCGTCGGGCACCTTGATGGTGAACACCGCGTCGGTGGCGGTGTCGGCGCCACCGAACAGGTCGAACTGGCCCATCGCCTCGGCCTTCTTGGTACCCAGCACCGATTCGACGGCGTCGGTGTGCACCAGGAACAGCCCCTTGCGTGGATGGCCGAGCGAGTCGAACGCGCCCGCCTTGATGAGCGACTCGGTGACCTTCTTGTTGCACGGGCCGATGTCGATCTTGTTGAGATAGTCGGAGAAGTCGACGAACTTGCTCTTGTCGGTACGCGAAGCGATCAGCGACGCAACGACATTCGCGCCGACATTGCGCACCGCGCCCAGGCCGTAGCGGATGTCCTCACCGACAGAGGCGAAGTTCAAGCCGGACTCGTTGACATCGGGCGGCAACACGGTGATGCCGAGCTTGCGACAGTCAGCCAGGTAGACCGCGGCCTTGTCCTTGTCGTCGCCGACCGACGTCAGCAGACCGGCCATGTACTCGGCGGGGAAGTTCGCCTTCAGGTACGCCGTCCAGTAGGACACCAGCCCATAGCCGGCAGCGTGTGACTTGTTGAACGCGTAGTCCGCGAACGGAAGCACGGTATCCCACAGCGCCTTGATCGCTTTGGCGGAAAAGCCGTTGGCCTTCATGCCCTCCGAGAAGCCCTCATACTCCTTGTCGAGCACTTCACGCTTCTTCTTGCCCATGGCCTTGCGGAGAATGTCTGCTCGGGCAAGCGAGTAGCCGGCCACCTTCTGCGCGATGCGCATGATCTGCTCTTGGTAGACGATCAGGCCGTAGGTCTCGGCCAGGATCTCCTCGAGCGGCTCGGCCAGCTCCGGGTGGATCGGCCGGATGGCCTGGCGGCCGTTCTTGCGGTCGGCGTAGTCGTTATGGGCGTTCATGCCCATCGGACCGGGCCGGTACAGCGCGATCACGGCGACGACGTCCTGGAATCCGGTGGGCTGCATGCGACGCAGCAGGTCTCGCATGGGACCGCCGTCGAGCTGGAACACCCCGAGCGTGTCACCGCGGCCCAGCAGTTCAAAGGTGGCGGGATCGTCGAGCGGCACGGACTCCAGGTCCAGGTCGACTCCCCTGTTCGCCTGGATGTTCTCCAGCGCGTCGCCGATGATCGTCAGGTTCCGCAGCCCGAGGAAGTCCATCTTCAACAGGCCGATGGCCTCGCAGGACGGGTAGTCCCAGCCGGTGATGATGGCGCCGTCTTGCGGCCGCTTCCACAGCGGGATGGCCTCCGTCAGCGGCTCGGAGCTCATGATCACCGCGCACGCGTGCACACCCGCGTTGCGGATGAGGCCCTCGAGGCCGCGGGCGGTCTCGTAGATGGTGCGGACGTCGGGATCGGCGTCTATGAGGCCGCGCACCTCGGCGGCTTCCTTGTACCGCTCGTGGGTGGGGTCGGTGATACCCGACAGCGGAATGTCCTTGGCCATGATCGGCGGCGGCAGCGCCTTGGTGATCCGGTCGGCGATCGCGAAACCCGGCTGGCCGTAGTGAATTCGCGCCGAATCCTTCAGTGCCGCCTTGGTTTTGATGGTGCCGAACGTGATCACCTGGGCGACGCGGTCCTGGCCCCACTTGTCTGCGGCGTACCGCACCATCTCACCGCGGCGGCGGTCGTCGAAGTCGATGTCGATATCGGGCATCGACGCACGTTCGGGGTTCAGGAAGCGCTCGAACAGCAGCCCGTGCTCGATCGGGTCGATGTCGGTGATGCGCAGCGCGTAGGCGACGAGCGAACCGGCGGCCGACCCACGGCCCGGGCCGACCCGGATGTCCACCGAACGTGCGTAGCCGACGAGGTCGGCGACGATGAGGAAGTACGACGGATAGCCCTTGGCGCAGATGACCTCGATCTCGAATGCGGCACGCTCGTCGTACGCGGGCGGCACGCCCCCCGGAAACCGCCGCCCCAGCCCGGCGTCCACCTCGTGCCGCAGCCACGACGCCTGGTCATGGCCGTCGGGCACCGGGAAGATCGGCATGCGGTCGCGGGGTGCCCACACGTCCTCGTAGGACTGCACCCGCTCGGCGACGAGCAACGTCGAGTCGCACGCGCCCGGGAGGTCGTCGTCCCACAGTGACCGCATCTCGGCGGCGGACTTCAAGTAGTAGCCGTCACCGTCGAACTTGAACCGGTTGGGATCCGACAGGGTCTTGCCGGTCTGTACACACAACAGCGCCTCGTGGTTGTGCGCGGCGTCCCGGGTCACGTAGTGGCAGTCGTTGGTGGCCAGTGCCGGAATATCGAGTTTGCGGCCGATCTCGAGCAAGCCGTCGCGGACCCGTCGCTCGATAGACAACCCGTGGTCCATCAACTCCAGGAAGTAGTTGTCGGGGCCGAAGATCTCCCGCCATCGCGCGGCCGACTCCAGCGCCTCGCGGTCATGGCCCAGCCGCAGCCGGGTTTGCACTTCACCGGACGGACATCCCGTGGTGGCGATGATGCCCGCGGCATTCTCGGCGACGATCTCGGCATCCATCCGCGACCACTTGCCGAGCTGGCCCTCGAAGGACGCGAGCGACGACAGCTTGAACAGGTTCCGCACACCCGTCGCATTCTCGGCGACCATCGTCAGGTGGGTGTAGGAGCCGCTGCCCGACACGTCGTCGGACTTCTGGCCGGGGTCACCCCACAGGATGCGCCTGGTATCGAACCGAGAGGCGGGCGCGATATAGGCCTCCACCCCGATAATCGGCTTGATCCCGGCCTCGGTCGCCAAGTTGTAGAACTCGCTGGCGCCGAACATGTTTCCGTGGTCGGTCATGCCGATCGCCGGCATCTCCAGCCGCTGGGCCTCGGCCAGCATGGGAGCGATCTTCGCGGCGCCATCCAGCATCGAATACTCGGTGTGGTTGTGGAGGTGCACGAAGGAGGAGGAGTTCATAGGGACGCCAGTCTATGGCCGCACACCGACGAGTACGGGCGTGTCGTGGTGCGTGTCTTATTGCGCTAGCGAAGTTAGCTGTTCACGCAGGTAGTCGACGACACCCTGGTCCGACGTCAGCTCGATCGCGGCGCGATAGGCGTCCCCGGCGGCCTCGATCCGGCCGGCAAGGGCCAGCAGATGCGCGCGCGCCGCCCATGCCGGTTGAAAGCCGTCCACGGCCGGATCGTCGATGGCGTCGAGCATGCGCAGCCCGGCGTCGGGACCGTCGATCTGGCCCTCGACCGCCGCCAGCGCCACTGCCGCCCCGAGGGACGGCGCCACCGCCACCAGCGCGCGGTGCAGCTTGCGCAGCGCCTCGGGGTCGACGCGCCCCAGCGACTTCCTGCCGCAGTGGGCCGACTGGATCGCAGCCTCGTATTGGAAACGGCCGGGCCGCGCGAAACCATGGGCACGCAACAACAAGCGCTCGCCGCGTGAAATCAATGTCGAGTCCCAGCGATCGGTGTCCTGCTCGTCGAGCGGGACGAACCGGCCCGCAATGCGCCGCGCCGGTCGCCGGGCTTCGGACAGACACACCAGCGCCGCCAATCCGAGCACCTCCGGCTCATCGGGCAACAGGTCAGCGAGCACGAGCGCCAGATGCAGCGCCTCGGCGGACAGGGTTTCGATGGCTGCCCCGTCACCGCCGACCTGCCAGTCGATCGCATATGCGCCGTAAACCGCTTCCAGCACCGCGGGCAGCCGCTCCGCGAGGTCGGCCCGCCCGGGCAGCCGGAACGGGATGCCTGCGTCGCGGATCCGCTTCTTGGCCCGCACCAGCCGCTGCGCCATCGTGGCCTGCGGCACCGCAAAAGCCTCGGCGACGGCGGCCGCATCGACGCCGAGCACGACCTGAAGCATCAGCGGAGTGCGGACGGTGACGGCGATGGCGGGGTGGGCACACACCAGCATCAGCTCCAACCGCCGATCGGGAATATCCCGCATCTCGTCGGGTTCCATTGCGCTGTCGTGTGTTTCACTCAGCGATTCGGTCATCCGGTAGGCGTGCGACTTCCACCGGTCACGCAGCCTGTTGCGGGCCACGGTCAGCAGCCACGCCTCGGGATTGGCCGGAATCCCTTCGGCCGGCCACCGGGTGAGTGCCCGTTCGAGCGCATCGGCGAGCGCATCCTCGGCGGCTGCGATGTCCCGGGTCGGCGCGGCGAGCACGGCGAGCAGCCGACCGTAGGACTCGCGAATGAGGTCGGCTACCCGCCGCTGGACGATCAGGGGTTGTACCACCCGCGGTCGGCGGCGTACGTCCGCGCCACCGGGCGGATTTCGACGGAGCCCCAGCCGTTGGCGGGGTTGCGCTGGGCCCACTTGATCGCCTCGTCGAGGTTGTCGACCTCGATCACGAAGATGCCGCCGAGTTTCTCCTTGGTGTCGGCGAACGGGCCGTCCTGGATTTCCGGAGTGCCGTTGCGGGCCGTCACGGTGGTGGTCGTGACGACGGAGTCGAGCACCTCGGTGTCGATCAGCACGCCCGCAGCCGTCAGGTCGTCGGCGTATGCGCCGAACGCGGCCATCGCCGGGGCCATGTCCTCCTCGGTGAGTCCGGCTTCGTGGCCCTCCTGGTAGTACATCAACAGGCAGTAGCGCATGGTGTCCTCCTTGACGTCGATTGTGGCCTTGACACCGTCATGACGACTCGATTGCCGCCGAATCGACAGTTGGCGACCGACCGGTCCGCACAACGCAACAAGAGCGCTCATCAGATCCCTGCTTCCTTCTCGGTTGTCGCCACCCGGGGCGGGCGGCGGTCACCGACTAGGAGCGGCGAGGGTCCGGCGATCGCACACTTTCTTCGAAATCCGGCGCAACCTCTCGTGAGCTGCGCCGGGCGCGACGCATTGCGTCGCCGGTGAACACCAGTAGGGCGAACCAGATCAGCGCGAAACCCAGCCACCGGCCGACGGGCATCGGCTCGTGGCCGATCAGCACGCCCCACGCCATCTGCAGAGCGGGGTTGAGGTAGAAGAGCAGCCCGAGGGTGACCAGTGGCAGCCGTTGCGCGGCAGCCGCGAAGAGCAGCAGCGGAATCGCCGTCACGGGCCCGGCCAACATCAACAACGCCGCGTGACCTGCCCCGTAATTGACGAAGTGGGCCTGGTGGCCGATCTGCAGCCAGACCATGTAGCCGGCAGCCACCGGCAGCGCCCACAGCGTCTCGACGGTCACGCTGACGCGCGGGTCGGCGTCGACCACCTTCTTGATCAGCCCGTAGAGGCCGAACGACACGGCAAGCACAAGTGCGATGTAGGGCACCTCGCCGACCTCGGCGGTCAGGATCGCGACCGCGATGACGGCGAGTGCCAACGCAAGAAGCTGCCACCGGTTGAGCCGTTCGCGAAAGATCACGACGCCGAGAGCCACGCTGATCAGGGGGTTGATGAAATAGCCGAGGGCGGCGTCGACGACGTGGCCGTGGGTGACGGCCCAGATGTAGGTGCCCCAGTTCAGCGCGATGAACACCGAGGCCGCCAGCAGTTGCAGCCACGTGCGTGCGGTGAGCCGGCGCAGGTCACCCAGCTTGTGCACCGCGGCGAGAAGCGCCAGGAGGAAGACTGCGCTCCACACGAAGCGATGGGCGAGAATCTCCGTCGCGCTCGCGGGCAGCGGTAGCAGGAAGAACCCGGGGCACAACCCCCACCACACGTACGCGCCCGCGCCGAACAGCAGACCGGAACGCCGCGCGTCGCTCACAGTTCGTGGTGGCGCAGTACGTCGAGGGCGTGCTGCAGGTCGGATGGATACGGACTGGTGATCTCGATGCGACGGCCATCGGCGGGATGCGCGAAGGCCAACGACCGTGCGTGTAGCCATTGCCGTTCCAGGCCAAGTCTTTTCGCGAGCACCGGGTCGGCGCCGTAGGTGATGTCGCCCGCGCACGGGTGGTGCAGGGCGGCGAAGTGCACCCGGATCTGGTGTGTGCGGCCGGTTTCCAGCTCGACGTCGAGCAGGCTGGCGGCCTGGTGGGCTTCGAGTGTGTCGTAGTGCGTGATGCTGTGCCGGCCACCCTGCGTGACGGCGAACTTCCAGTCGTGCCCGCGGTGTCTGCCGATCGGCGCGTCGATGGTTCCGCTGGAAGGATCCGGATGTCCTTGCACCAGTGCGTGATAGCGCTTTTCGACCGTGCGCTGCTTGAACGCCCGCTTCAGCAGGGTGTACGCCCGTTCGGACAGTGCCACGACCATCACGCCGGAGGTGCCGACGTCGAGGCGATGCACGATGCCCTGCCGCTCGTGGATGCCTGATGTGGTGATCCGGAAGCCGGCGGTGGCGAGGCCGCCGAGGACCGTCGGCCCGTGCCAGCCGACGGTAGCGTGGGCGGCCACACCGGCAGGTTTGTCCACCGCGACGATGTCGTCGTCGGAGTAGAGAATCGTCATGCCTTCGATGTCGACAGGCGTATTCTCTGGCGGCGCAGGCGCTTCGGGCAGCCGCACCTCCAGCCATGCACCCGGCGTCAGCCGGTCGGACTTGCCGGCCGGGCTCCCGTCCAGCTCGACGCCGCCGTCCTCGGCCAGCGCCGCGGCGGCAGTGCGGGACAGGCCGAGCAGCCGGGCCAGCCCGGCATCAACACGCATGCCCGCCAGCCCTTCCGGCACGGGCATCGACCGGACGTCCATCAGGTGGACTCGGCCTTCCTACGCCCGGCGGTGTCGAAGTCGAACCCGAAGAGCGACAAGGCAACCAGCAGGATCGCCCCGCCCACCACCGCGGGGTCGGCGACATTGAACACCGGCCACCAGCCGATGGAGAGGAAATCGACGACATGGCCGCGCAGTGGCGCAGGGGACCGAAAGAACCGGTCGACCAGGTTGCCCAGCGCGCCGCCCAGGATCATGCCGAGACCGATGGCCCACCAGGGTGACACGAGCCGCCTACCCATCCAGATGATGCCCAGCACCACACCGGTGGCGATCAGTGTCAGCACCCAGGTGTATCCGGTGGCCATCGAGAACGCCGCACCGGAGTTGCGAACCAGCGTCCAGGTCACGGTGTCGCCGATGATCGACACCGGCTGACCCGGCGTAAGCAGCTTGACCGCGAGCACTTTGGTGACGATGTCGAGCGCCAGAACGACGGCGGCCACGGCCACGAGCAGTCGGACCCGGCGCCTAGGCCTCGGCTCGGTGTCCTCAGGGGCGGCCACCGGCTCGCTTTGGCCAGGCGATTCATCAGTCACACAACCATCATCCCAAAGAGGGATTTTGCAATGATGGGGGCGTGAGCCGCCTCGTCGTCATCACCACAGGCGGGACGATCGCGAGCATCGCCGACGAACACGGTGTCAAGCGACCCACCACCAGCGGCGCCGACCTGGTTTCCGGGCTGGACGTCGAGGTCGTCGACCTAATGGCGGTCGACAGTTCAGCGCTGGGCCCCGCCGACTGGGACCGGATCGGCGCGGCGGTCAGAGCCGCCTCGGATGCCGACGGCGTGGTAGTCACGCACGGCACCGACACGATGGAGGAAACGGCGCTCTGGCTGGACCTGACGTACGACGGCGCCGCTCCCGTGGTGATCACCGGCGCGCAGCGCAGCGCGGACGCCCCGGACGCCGACGGGCCGGGCAATGTGCGCGATGCGCTGACTGTGGCGGCCAGCCCGCAGGCCAGGGGGCTCGGTGTGGTGGTCGGTTTCGCGGGGACCGTCTGGCAGCCGCGCGGGCTGCAGAAGGTGGCGACGGCCGACCTCGGCGGCTTCGCCGGAATCGCGGTCGGTTCGGTCGCCGATGGCCGGTTCAGCCCTGGGCAGGCGAAGGATCGGCCTTTCCTCGGTGCGCTGTCGGCCGCCGATGCGCCCAGAGTCGACATCGTCGCGGTCTACGCCGGCGGCGATGCGGTGGCCACCGACGCATGTGTCGCCGCGGGCGCGCGGGGAATCGTGCTGGAGGCGCTTGGCTCGGGCAATGCGGGCGAGGCGGTGATCGAGGCGGTGCGGCGGCACAGTCGCGGCGGAGTGGCGGTGGTGGTGTCGACAAGGGTGCCCGGCGGGAAGGTCGGCGCGAGTTACGGGCCCGGCCGTGAGTTGGTGGACTCGGGCGCGGTGATGATGCCGCACCTGCGGCCTCCTCAGGCCCGCGTGCTGCTGATGGCCGCACTGGCCAGCGGGTCACCCGTCGAGGACATCGCCGCCCGATGGGGCTGAGCGGGCCGACAGGGCGTTGACGTAGTCGGGCCAGTCCAGGCTGTCGACCGGGTTGGCCCGGGCGATCTCGGGCGTCTCGTCCCCGAAGGTGCGCACCGGGCCGGGACCGGTGCTTCGGGTCTCGAACCGCACGGTCATCACCCCGTGGCCCGCGCCCTGAATCCAGCCGTGGCCGTATTCGGTGTGCACGACGTCGTCGCCCACCCGCCAGGCCGGTGCCGTGGCCGTGGCTTCGGTGAGCGTCTGCGGCAAGCCCGTGTCGGAGACGTCCTCCTGCGCCATCAGCTCCAAGTCCGGGAACAACGACTCCTGGCGAACCTCTGTCAAACCCGAAAAGCCAACGCCGACAAGGCGAATAGGCCCGATCTCCAGAGGGTCGAGCAGCAGCCTGCGGGCGGTCGCGATCAACGTGGCGGCGTCGGTGGTGGCGTACGGCAGCGTCGCGGAGCGAGTCAGGGTGCTCATGTCGGACTTCTTCAGTTTGACGGTGACGGTGCGCGCGCCACGGCCGTCCTTCTCGAGACGCGCGTGTGCATGCTCGCCGATCGACCCCGCCGCCTCTCGCAGCTGGTCCAACGTGGTCAGGTCCTCGGGAAACGTCGACTCCGCGCTGATCTGTTTGGCGGGCCCGTTCTCGGCGACGGGCCTGTCGTCGATCCCTTGGGCCAGCTGGTGCAGTGCAGGCCCGACCGTCCCGCCGAGGATGTTGGCGGCCTCGGCACCCGATAGCGCAGCGAAGGAGCCGATCGTCTCGATGCCCAGCCGGTGCAGCTTCTCCTCGGCGACCGGGCCGATCCCCCACAGGCGCCGAACGGGCAGGCCGGCCAAGAGGATCCGTTCCTCGTCGCGGCGTACCACCCGGATGCCGTCGGGTTTGGCCAGCCCGGAAGCGATCTTGGCGATCTGCTTTCCCGACCCGGCGCCGACGGACGCGACCAACCCGGTGACGTCACGGATCTTGGCGCGTATCTCCTCGCAGAAGGCATCCACGTCCTCGGCCGTCGCGCCGACGAGTTCGGCGGGTTCGCCGAAGGCCTCGTCGAAGGACAGCTGTTCGAGGATCGGCACGACGCCGCGAACTGTGTCCAGCACGCGGCGGCTGGCCACGCCGTAGACGACGCCACGGGGCGGCAATACGACCGCGGTGGCGCCGACCAGGCGGCGAGCCTGATGCATCGGCATCGCCGACCGCGCGCCATAGACCCGCGACTCGTAGCTGGCACCTGCGACCACGCCACGGCCGCCAAGCCCGCCGACGAGCACCGGGCGTCCGCGCAGCGTCGGGCGCGTCAGCTGCTCGACCGACGCGAAGAACGCGTCCATGTCGAGGTGCAGCACCCAGCGCGTAGCCACAACTGCCGATGCTAGGGCGCTAGCCTGGCGTCCATGACGCGACAGCTCCGCGAGATGAGCACGTTCGGCAAGTGGGTCGACCATTTCGAGCAGAACGGACACATGCACGCCAAGACCGACGCGGCCATCGCGTTCGACGGCCGTTGCGAGATAGCCGACGCGGCACGCGGACCGTTGATCGACTCGATCAGGCGGTTCCAGCTCGGCGAGAGCGGCGATGGAGAACAGCTGCTGCGCAAGGCGCGACGGGCCGGCGACCCCGACTATCTACGCGCAGCACAGCTTTTCGTGGCCGAGGAGCAGCAGCACGCCGCGCTGCTGCTTCGCCTGCTCGGCTATCTGGGCGGTCAGCCGATGCGCACGCACTGGTCGGATGCGGTGTTCGTGCGCCTGCGCAGGCTGATGGGCCTGCGCACCGAGTTGACGGTGCTGACGGTCGCCGAAGTGGTCGCGCTGTCCTACTACGGCGGTCTTGCCGATTCCGGCCCGGACGCCGTGGTGCGGGCCGTGGCCGCCCGCATCGTCGACGACGAGCACCCGCATGTGCGGTTCCAGCAGGACCGGTTGCGCGCCGGCTTCGCTTCGTCAGGAACCGTGGCGCGCCTGCTGGCCTTCGTCTTCTGGTGGCTGACGGCGATCGGTGCGACCGTCGTGGTCGCCTTCGACCACGGCCCGCTGCTCGACGCGATCGGGTATCGGCGCACGCGCTTCATCCGCGACGTGCTGGCCGACTTCGCGAAGGTCGTCGCGAACGTGCTGCGGCGCTAGGCCTTCGCGATGGCCACCCGTACGCCGCCACCGATCTCGGTGCCCCCGGTCGGCTCGCCGAACTCGAAGCTGGTCGCCAGGATCTCCCGCGCGATCAACTCGGCGTGCGTGCGCGCCCACGCGTCCCGCTCGGCTGGCACGTCGATGACCACTGAAATGCGGTCCGACACGTCCAGGCCCGTCGTCCTGCGCAGCTCCTGCAATTCACGGATGCGGTCCTTGGCCCAGCCCTCGGCCTCCAGCTCGGGGGTGACGGTGCCGTCGAGCACAACCAGGCCCGACCCCTCCGGCAGCGCCGCAGTGAATTCCGGGTCGGCGGCCACCAATCGCGAGCTGTATTCCGCAGGCAGCAGCATCGCCGGGCCGGCAGTCAGCGTGCCGTCGGGATTGACGACGCCCTCACCCGCCTTGACGGCCTTGATCGCGGCCTGCACGTCCTTACCAAGCCGCGGACCGGCTTCGCGTGCGTTTACCGTCAGCTCGAAGCGCCCGTAGGCGGCGATGTCATCGGTGAGCTCGACGTTCTTCACGTTCATCTCGTCGGCGATCAGGGCGACGAACGGCGCCAGGCGCTGCGGGTTCTCCACGGCGACAGTGAGTTTGGGCAATGGCAGTCGCACTCGCAGCTTCTTCGCCTTGCGAAGTGAGGACGCCGCGGACGCCACGTCACGCACCTGGTCCATGGTGGCGACCAGGTCAGCGTCGTGCGGCAGTAAGCCGGCCTCCGGCCAGTCGGCCAGATGCACAGAACGCTCGCCGGTGATGCCACGCCAGATCACCTCGGTGATCAACGGAAGCAGCGGCGCGGCCAGCCGCGCGGTGACCTCCAACACGGTGTGCAGCGTGTCGATCGCGTCGGGATCCTCTTCCCAGAACCGCGAACGGGACCGTCGCACATACCAATTCGTCAGCGCATCGGTGAACTGGCGCAGCTCGTCGCAGGCCCCGGAGATGTCGCAGACGTCCATAGACGCCGTGAGATCGTCTCGCAGCTCTGCCAGCTTGGCCAGGATGTAGCGGTCCAGCACATGCTTGGAGTCGGTGCGCCAGGTCCCCTTCTTCGGTGCGTACAGCGCCAGAAACGTGTAGGCGTTCCAGAACGGCAGCAGCACCTGCCGAACGCCGTCACGGATGCCCTGTTCGGTGACGATCAGATTGCCGCCGCGCAGGATCGGCGACGCCATCAGGAACCAGCGCATGGCGTCGGAGCCGTCGCGGTCGAAGACCTCGCTGACATCGGGATAGTTGCGCAGCGACTTGCTCATCTTCTGGCCGTCGTTGCCCAGCACGATGCCGTGCGCCGACACCGTGCGAAAGGCCGGGCGGTCGAACAGCGCGGTGGCCAGCACATGCAGGGTGTAGAACCAGCCGCGGGTCTGGCCGATGTATTCGACGATGTAATCACCCGGATTGTGACCGTCGACCTGCTTGTCAGGGTCGGCGGATTCGACGCCGTCGAACCACTCGACGTTCTCGAACGGATAGTGCACCTGGGCGTAGGGCATCGAGCCGGAGTCGAACCACACGTCGAATACGTCGGGGATGCGTCGCATCGTCGACGCGCCGGTGGGGTCGTCGGGGTTCGGCCGGGTGAGCTCGTCGATATAGGGCCGGTGCAGGTTCGTCGGGCGGACGCCGAAATCACGCTCGAGCTCATCGAGGCTGCCGTAGACATCGATGCGCGGATAGGCAGGATCATCGGAAACCCACACCGGAATCGGTGTGCCCCAGTAGCGATTTCGGGAGATCGACCAGTCCCGTGCCCCCTGTAGCCACTTGCCGAACTGGCCGTCCTTGACGTGTTCGGGATACCAGGTGATGTCCTGGTTGATCTCGACCATCCGGTCACGGAACTCGGTGACCTTGACGAACCACGACGAAACCGCCCGGTAGATCAACGGATTGCGGCAGCGCCAGCAGTGCGGGTAGGAGTGCTCGTAGGTTTCGTGACGCAGCAGCACCGCGCCGTTCTTCGCGGCCGGCCCGCTGCGGTTCTTCAGGTCGCGGATGATCTGCGGGTTGGCGTCGAAGACGTGCTGGCCGGCGTAGTCGGGCACCGAATCGTCGAACCGGCCCTTGGAGTCGACGGGCGTGACCGCGACGATGTCCGCCGCCTGGGCGGTCGCCATGTCGTCCTCGCCGTAGGCCGGCGACATGTGCACGAGGCCGGTGCCGTCTTCGGTGGACACGAAGTCGCCGGGCAACACCTGAAAAGCGTTGGGCGAATCCATGAAATACGGAAGCGGCGGCAGGTAGCTCGTGCCGAGCAGATCGCGTCCGGTGTATGTGGCCAGGATTTCGGGCTCTTCCCCGAGCTCTCGGGCGTAGGCTGCCAGCCGGGCGCGGGCTAGCACATAGCGCTGCTCCCCCGACTGCACGAGCACGTACTCGATGTCCGGGTGGACCGCGACCGCCTGGTTGGACGGCAGCGTCCACGGCGTCGTCGTCCAGACCAGCAGGTGCGCGCCCTCGAGTGGTCCGCCGGTCACCGTGAAGCCGACCGTGACCGCCGGGTCCTGGCGGCTCTGGTAGACGTCGTCGTCCATCCGGAGTTCATGACTGGACAACGGAGTCTCGTCGTTCCAGCAGTACGGCAGCACGCGGTTGCCCTCGTAGGCCAGGCCCTTGTCCCACAACTGCTTGAACGCCCAGATCACCGACTCCATGAAGCTCAGATCCAGCGTCTTGTAGTCGTTGTCGAAGTCGACCCACCGCGCCTGCCGGGTGACGTAGGCACGCCATTCGTTGGTGTAGCGCAACACCGACGCGCGGCAGGCGTCATTGAACTTCTCGATGCCCATCTCTTCGATCTGCGACTTGTCGGTGATCCCGAGCTGGCGCTGCACCTCGAGCTCGGCGGGCAAGCCGTGGGTGTCCCAGCCGAAACGGCGTTCCACCTTGTAGCCGCGCATGGTGCGATACCGCGGCACGATGTCCTTGACGTAGCCGGTCAGCAGGTGACCGTAGTGCGGCAGGCCGTTGGCGAACGGCGGCCCGTCGTAGAACACGAATTCCGGCGCGCCATCCCGGCGCACCACACTCGCGCGAAAGGTGTCGTCGCTGTCCCAATAGGCGAGAACGTCGGTTTCCAGCGCCGGAAAGTTCGGCGCGCCGCCTGCCGGCTTCGGATAGGTGGTCACGGTCGTGCGTCGTCTCCAGTGCCGTTCGTAGGCACGGGGACGACGACGCGCCGGTGCGCGAACGCCGCGGTACCACCCCGCTTGCGCACAAATGTGCGCCGCTCGATTCGGCTGTGACGGGCCTACCCGTTCGGGTCTACTGAGCCAGGCCGATGCGCCTGAGCTGTTCTTCCGAAGGCTCCCCGGTGATGGCCGGATCAGCGCCGTTATCGAAGTCTAGCGAGTCAGTGGCCGACGGCCATCGGGGTATGCGCCGGCGGGCTCGCCTCCGACGTCAACTCGATCAACGTGAACGGCAGCTGCTCCGCCAACTCCTCGACGGTGTGCCGGTCGAAGCTGCGGGTGTCGTACCACCAGTCCAGCTGCACCAACTCGTCCTCGCGGTGGACCCGAAGCTCGAGCGCATGACGGAGTCCTGGCTCCGTGCCGAGGTAGGAGAAGTAGATCTGCGCCGGCGGCTGTGCCGCGAGCTTTGGCGCAGCGGGGCCCGCTGCGAGCGCGCGGTGCACCGCGCTCAGCGATTCTGTTGCTGTTGCCAGGCCAGCGGACGTGCATGCCAGCGGAACGGAGCCGCTGTGCCCCGCCACGTCGACGGCAACCACGCCTTCGCCGATGGTGCGCGCGATGGCGAGGCCGAGCGCCGCGATAAGGATTTCCTCGGCGGCGACGCCGAGATACCACTGCGCACCATCCAGTTCTGCGGTCAGCGTGCTGTTCAGTGGCCCGGAGATCTTGGCCAGATCCGCTGCTTGCGGAGCATCTGGAGTCTCGTGGTCGACGATCCGAAGGGGGCTGCTGGCAAATTTTGCAATCAACATGGGGCTAACAGTACGTCTGATGTCCCAGAATTGGGAGACCTCTCCCAAAACTGTGACACCTGCGTCAATAACAGCAACCGTTTCCGGGATTCGATTGCTACTGCCCATTTGCGGGAGAACCGGATAAAGTAAGCCGGTGCCACGTACAGATGAGAACGGCCGGCAGCTAAAGGCCCTGCTCGACTACCTTCTCGACGGTGACGTCGACGCCAAGGACATCTACGACGCGCTCGGGGTGTCTAGCAGCACGTACTACCGCCGGATCAAGGAAGAAGGCTATCCCGACGCGGAGGAACTGCGCCGGGTGTCCGACAGGTTCAGTCTCAGCTATCCCGACCTGCAGGTCCGATTCGGGCTGATGAGCCACGAAGAGGTGCAGAACTACTTCGAGTCTGCCGGCGTGCTCGTGGCAACCGCGGAGACGCGGCGTGTACATCCGCCAAAGCTTTCCGAAATGACGCCACGCGCCGACGCTCCGCCCCTATAGAATTTGCTGGAACTTACTCAGCGCAAAGGCAATACCGATGGCTCTCGCAACACTCCTAGCGATCACGATCACGTGCATCGGCTGGAGCCTGTGGATTCGGCGCGTGACGTGGACGTGCCGATGGGAAGTTGCCGCCACCCTCAACATCGCACTGCAGGGCGCGGCCGTGCTGCTGATGTCACCCCTGGCGTCGGAGACCGTCGGACACTGGCTGCACGCCCTCACCGGCAAATGGAATCTCGAGGACTACCTCGGCCACGACTGCTACATCGTCGCCGCGTCGGCGATCGTCTACAACACCCTGGGCAGACTCGCCGACGACGACGCCATGCAGAAGTCGTTCAAGCAATACGTGGAACGGCCCGCGACACTGTGCATCCCTCTGCTGCTGGTGACCTTCTCGGTCGGTAACGGCGCTCGGATCTACAAGCCCGACTTCTTCACGGTCCCGACCGATTTCTGGCTGAACCTGTACTGGCTGCTGCTCTGCGGCACCCTGATCTATCTGCTGGGATACGGCATCCGGGCCACGCTGGTGCTGCGGAAGGACCCGCGCTCCCGACGGATCGCGAACTTCTATCTGGCGTCTTCGGTCTTCGGCATCCTGGCCTGCGTCGTCCGCATCACCACCGCCTACGTGCCGCCCATGCAGACTGCCCTCGGCAGCAACCTGGTCTGGCTGTTCGCGTGTCTGTGCGGCGCGGGGTTCGCGCTCGCATCGGCACACTCGTGGCGAATCAAGACCAAGTGGTTCACCAAGGTCTCACGCTGACCGACGAACCGCAGTAGAAGCGCGCAAGAAGACCTCGCCAACGGCGGCGGGTGGTCAACCGCTGTCCGGGTTATCGTTCACTCGCGGTCCAACAAGGAGGAATGCGAATGAGCGTGCCGACGGTGCCGGCCAAACGCCACCACGTCGTCATCATCGGTTCCGGCTTCGGGGGCTTGACCGCGGCGAAGTCGCTCAAACGAGCCGACGTCGACGTCACCTTGATCTCGAGGACGACCACCCACCTGTTCCAGCCGCTGCTCTACCAGGTGGCGACGGGCATTCTGTCCGAAGGCGAGATCGCCCCGACCACCCGCCTTGTGCTGCGCAAGCAGAAGAACGTTCAGGTGCTTCTCGGTGAGATCGAATCGATTGACCTGCACGCGAAGACCGTCACCTCCAAGCTGATGACGATGACCACGGTGACGCATTTCGACAGCCTGATCGTGGCGGCCGGGGCGCAGCAGTCCTACTTCGGCAACGACCAGTTCTCGACATTCGCCCCGGGCATGAAAACCATCGACGATGCCCTCGAGCTCCGCGGCCGCATTCTCGGTGCGTTCGAGGCCGCTGAGGTGACCACCGACCATGCCGAGCGCGAACGCCGGCTCACCTTCGTGGTCGTCGGCGCCGGGCCGACGGGTGTCGAGCTGGCGGGCCAGATCGCCGAACTCGCCGATCGCACGCTGGCCGGCGCGTTCCGCACGATCAAGCCGAGCGAATGCCGAGTGATCCTGCTCGAGGGAGCCGGGGCGGTGTTGCCCCCGATGGGCGAGAAGCTGGGACTGATTGCGCAGCGCCGGCTGGAGAAGATGGGCGTCGAAATCCAGCTCAACGCGATGGTGACGAACGTCGACTATCAGGGCGTGACCGTGAAGGACAAGGACGGCGCCGAGCGCCGGATCGAGTGCGCCTGCAAGGTGTGGTCCGCAGGCGTACAGGCCAGCCCGCTGGGCAAGATGATCGCCGAGCAGTCCGCCGGCACCCAGACGGATCGCGCAGGCCGGGTGATCGTGGAGCCGGATCTCAGTGTGAAGGGCCAACCACATGTGTTCGTCGTCGGCGATCTGATGTCCGTGCCCGGTGTGCCGGGTATGGCGCAGGGCGCCATCCAGGGCGCCAAGTACGTCACCAAGTCGATAAAGGCTTCGCTTGCCGGGCACGACGATCCGGCGACCCGCACACCGTTCAAGTACTTCGACAAGGGCAGCATGGCGACGATCTCCCGGTTCAGCGCCGTCGCTCAGGTGGGCAAGCTCGAATTCGGCGGCTTCGTCGCGTGGCTCGCGTGGCTGGTGTTGCACCTGGTCTATCTGGTCGGCTTCAAGAACCGCTTCACCACGCTCGTCACCTGGTTCGTCACGTTCCTCGGCCGCAGCCGGGGCCAGATGGCGATCACCAGCCAGATGATCTACGCCAGGCTGGCGATGGACATGCTGTCGAACCAGCACAAGGAACAGCTTCGACACTCCCCGCTCGCCGCCGTCGAGGAGGCGGAGAAGCTCGAACGGGAAAGAGGCGCTTAGTCCCGCAGGGGTTATCCCGCGACGGGCCTGGGCTCGGAGGCGAACGCCGCGCCGAACTCCGGCACCGGCCGGTATCCGCGCTTGCTCGCGGCCTGGGCACCACGCCGAAGCAGTGCGGCGGTCGCGACGAAGCCCGCCTGATCGGCCACCACGAACGGCGTCAGCAGCCGGTTGTGCACGAAGCCGAACGACATTCCCGTGGTCGGGTCCGCCCATCCCAGCGACCCGCCCAGCCCGGCGTGGCCGAATCCCGGCATCAGCCCGGGAATCGGAACGGAGTGATAGCCGAGATGAAATGCCATGGGGAAGATAATGTTTCGGTCCGGCCGGAGGTTGGGCCTACCGACCAGACCCGCCGTCAGCTCCGGGGACAGGAACTGCTGTCCCTCGACCCTGCCACCGCATGAGAGCGGCGCATACATCTTCGCCAGGCCCCGCGCGGTGGCGGTTCCGTTGGCGGCAGGTATCTCGCCGTCGAGGAACGGGGTGTCGCCCTGCACGACGGAGAACATCTCGGGGAAGTACAGCGCACCGAGCCCACTCGACCACTGCAGCGCGGCGAGCTTCGGCACAATGCCGCCGAGCACCGAGTTTCTCGGCGTGCCCTGCGGGATGATGATCTGTGCGGCCTTGGTCGGCGCCTCAGCAGGCGGCCGGCCCAGATGTAGGCCGTCGGTGTTGAGCGGCTCGGCGATCTCTTCGCGGATCAGGTCGCGCATGCCCTTGCCGGTCACCGCCCTGGCCAGTCCCGACATCAGCCAGCCGTACGTCAGTGCGTGGTATGCGCCCTTGCCGTAGAGCACCCGGTTCACGGGCGTGGCAGCCAGCCGTTCCTCCATCAAGCGATGATTCATCAGGTCGGCCTTGGTGGCGCCGTTGAGCTGGGACAGCCCGGCCCTGTGCCGCATGACGTCGCGGACGGTGATGCTCGCCTTGCCGTTGGCCCCGAACTCCGGCCAATACTCGGCGACGGGCGCTTCGTAGTCGATGAGTCCGCGGTCGGCCAGTCGATGAATGACCGTGGACGCCATGCCTTTTGTGGCCGAGAAGACCATGGCACCGGTGTCGGCGGCCCAGTGGGTGGTGCCGCGCCGGTCGGACCAGCCCGTCCAGACGTCTACGACCGGCTCGCCGTTCAAATAGACCGATAGAGCCCCTCCGCCGTACCGGGGACCGGGGAACATCAAGCCGAAGGCCCGTATCGCGCAAGCGAAGTGCGGGTCGGCCGCGCCTTGAACACCGTGTGGGAGCGCCGCGCTGCGCTCCACGCTGTCAATGTGCTTCACAATGGATCTAATTTACCTGCAACCCCGGCAAATAAACCCACCGTTACCGATCTGTTAGTGCTTCGCACGTCAGCGATGCCACTCGGTGATCGGGGAGCAACTTTTGCGCCCTAGGATTCGGCCGCGGCGTCCAGGATCTGCTGCGCGGCGAGCGCCGGGGTCAGCTCGCCGTCGCGGACCTGGCGCTCGACCTCTGCGCGAATGCTGCGGACCGCCGGATTGCCGAGCACCCGGTCCAGCACCGTGTCGCGCACCATCGACCAGGTCCAGTCCACCTGCTGCGCATTGCGGCGGGCGTCGAACTCCCCCGCGTCGGTGAGCACCTGGCGATGCTTGAGCACGGTGTTCCACAGCTCGACCAGGCCCGTACCCTCCATCGCACTCATCGTCAGAACAGGCGGGCGCCAGAGGGTTTCGCGTGGATAAATCAGCCGGATCGCACCCGAAAGCTCGCGGGCGGCCGCCTTGGCCTCGGTGGCGTGTTCGCCGTCGGCCTTGTTCACCACGACGACGTCAGCAAGTTCCAGCACACCCTTCTTGATGCCCTGCAGCTGGTCGCCGGTGCGCGCCAGAGTCAGGAACACGAACGTGTCCACCATGTTGGCGACGGCCACCTCGGACTGCCCGACGCCGACGGTCTCCACCAGGATCACGTCGAAGCCGGCAGCCTCGAGCAACACGATCGTTTCGCGGGTGGCCCTGGCGACGCCGCCCAGGGTGCCGGAGGTGGGCGACGGCCTGATGTACGCGTCCGGATGAACTGCCAGCTTCGCCATCCGGGTCTTGTCGCCCAATATCGATCCGCCGGTGCGTGTCGACGACGGGTCGACGGCCAGCACGGCCACCCGGTGACCCTGCTCGATGAGGTACATGCCAAGGGCCTCGATCATCGTCGACTTGCCGACGCCGGGCACCCCGGTGATGCCGACGTGCATCGCCTTCCCCGCATCCGGCATCAACTCCATCAGCAGCTGCTGGGCCTGCTCCCGGTGATCGGTTCGCGTCGACTCGACCAGGGTGATGGCCCGCGGCAGCGCAGCGCGATCACCGCTGCGGACGGCCGCAGCCAGGTCGGCGGTCTGGTCGGTCATATCCCCCCGGTCGCTTCGCTCCTGCCCCGCCGGGGCCATCTAGCCGAGGTCGTAGCCCGACCGCTCGGCCAGCTTCTTGAGCAGGCCGATGGCGGCGTCGGCGATCACCGTGCCCGGCGGGAAGATCGCGGTCGCGCCCGCCGCGTACAGCTCGTCGAAATCACCGGGCGGAATCACCCCGCCCACCACGATCATGATGTCCGGCCGCCCGACCGCCGCCAGCGCGTCGCGCAGCGCCGGTACCAGTGTCAGGTGGCCCGCGGCCAGCGATGAGACGCCGACCACGTGAACGTCGTTGTCGGCGGCCTGTCGAGCCACCTCCTCCGGAGTGGAGAACAGCGAGCCGACATCGACGTCGAAACCGATGTCCGCGAACGCGGTCGCGATCACCTTCTGGCCGCGGTCGTGCCCGTCCTGACCCATCTTGGCGACCAGGATGCGCGGTCGCCGGCCGTCGGCCTCGGCGAACTTCTGCACTAACTCGGTGGCGCTCGCGATGTTGCTGCCCTTTCCGACTTCGTCGCGGTAGACCCCGGCGATGGTACGGATCTCGGCCTGGTGTCGCCCCCAGACGCGCTCCAGCGCGTCGGAGATCTCGCCGACGGTGGCCTTCGCCCGCGCCGCGTCGATGGCGAGCTCGAGCAGGTTGCCATCCCCTTCGGCGGCCTTCGTCAGGCCGGCCAGCGCCGCATCCACCGCGGCCTGGTCCCGATCGGCGCGCAAATGCTCCAGCTTGGCGATCTGCTCGGCGCGTACCCGGCTGTTCTCGACCTTGAGCACCTCGATCTCGTGGTCATCGCCGACCTGGTACTTGTTGACGCCGATCACGGGCTGTTGGCCGGAGTCGATGCGGGCCTGCGTGCGCGCCGCGGCTTCCTCGATGCGCAGCTTGGGGATGCCGTCGTCGATGGCCTGCGCCATACCGCCGTGCTCGTTGACCTCACGGATGTGGGCGCGGACCCGCCCGGCGAGCTGGTGGGTGAGCCATTCGACGTAGTACGAACCGGCCCATGGGTCGATCGGCCGGGTCGTGCCGGACTCCTGCTGCAGCAGCAGCTGCGTGTTGCGCGCGATCCTGGCGGAGAAGTCGGTGGGCAGCGCGAGTGCCTCGTCGAGGGCGTTGGTGTGCAGCGACTGAGTGTGCCCCTGGGTGGCTGCCATCGCCTCGATGCAGGTACGGGCCACGTTGTTGAACGGATCCTGAGCGGTGAGCGACCAGCCGGATGTCTGCGAATGTGTGCGCAGCGAAAGGGATTTGGCGTCCTTCGGCTCGAATTCGCCGACCAGCTCGCTCCACAGCAGCCGTCCGGCGCGCAGCTTCGCGACCTCCATGAAGAAGTTCATCCCGATGCCCCAGAAGAAGGACAGCCGCGGCGCGAACTTGTCGATGGAAAGCCCGGCCGCCAGGCCGGCCTTGATGTACTCGACGCCATCGGCCAGCGTGTAGGCCAACTCCAAATCGGCTGTCGCACCGGCTTCTTGGATGTGATAGCCCGATATTGAGATCGAGTTGAACTTCGGCATCCGGGTACTGGTGTAGCCGAAGATGTCCGAGATGATCCGCATCGACGGCTTCGGTGGGTAGATGTAGGTGTTGCGGACCATGAACTCTTTGAGGATGTCGTTCTGGATGGTCCCCGCGAGCTTCTCCGGCGGGACACCCTGCTCTTCCGCGGCCACCACATACAGCGCGAGGATCGGCAGCACCGCGCCATTCATCGTCATCGATACGGACACCGTTGACAGATCGATGCCGTCGAACAACTGCCGCATGTCCAGGATGGAATCGATTGCCACCCCGGCCATTCCGACGTCCCCGGCGACACGGGGATGGTCGGAGTCATATCCCCGGTGGGTGGCCAGGTCGAACGCCACCGACAACCCTTTCTGCCCGGCTGCGAGGTTGCGCCGGTAGAACGCGTTGGAATCCGCGGCGGTGGAGAACCCGGCGTACTGCCGGATGGTCCACGGCTGGTTGACGTACATCGTCGGGTAGGGCCCGCGCAGGTACGGCGGTTCGCCGGGGAAGGTGTCGAGCGGGTAGCCCGCCGCCACCGCGGCGTCGCGGTCGGCGGCGATGAAGACAGGTTTGACGTCGATCCCCTCCGGCGTCGCCCAGTCGAGTTGGTCGGGCGCGTAGCCGTGCGCCTCGGCGGCGGCCGCGACGTGCGCGGCGACCGACGCATCTGTGGCGGGCTCGATGGCGCGCTCGCTGCGCAGTGGAACGTCGGCGAAGCTGTCGATTCGTGTGGTGCTGGCGGTCATGTGGTCAGGCCCCCAATCGAGTGAGCAGATCCGCCAGGGCGCCGACGGCGTCGATCTTGGCGGTCAGGTAGTCGTCGGGTTTGGGATCGGTGTCCGCAATCGCCTTCTCCGGACCGGCCAACAGAACGCGCGACACCCCGGCCTTGCGCGCGGCATCCACCACTCCCGCCGCCTCGGATCCGTACCGGGCGTCGGTCCCGCAGATCACCGCGACACCAGGGGCGTCTGCGGTCGAGACCGCCTCTGCCACACCCGCGGCGTCGACGGTGCCGGGGTTGACCGCCTCGATACCGCCGGAGGCCAGCAGGTTGGTGGCGAACGTCGCGCGGATGTTGTGCTCGGCGAGCGGCCCGAGCGGCAGCAGCAGCACTTTCGGCCGCGAACCCGTCTTCTCCAGGTGGCCGTCGGAGCGGTCGCGCAACGCCTCGAACCCCGCAGCGTACCGCTGAATAATGCTCGACGAGTCCTGCTGCGGCAGTGGCGATTCAGCGAGATTCGGATACTCGTTGACACCGGTGAGCGCGGTACGGCGGTGGTTGATGTCGTCGGCGCGCCGGTCACGGACCTTCGCGATCTCGCCGACGACGAAGTCGCGGGCCTCTGCGAACCCACCGTGTGCTTCGATCTGCTGGAAGTGCTCCCAGGCCTGCTCCGCGAGCTGCTCGGTGAGGTCCTCGACGAACCAGGACCCTGCCGCCGGGTCTAGCACCCTGCCGAGATGGGACTCCTCCAGCAACAGCAGTTGGGTGTTACGCGCGATGCGGCGGGCGAAACCCGGTGCGGTGCTTGGCATTCCGCCCGGAATCGCGGCATCGAACGGCTGCACCAGCACGGTGTCGGCGCCCCCGATCCCAGCGCCGAACGCCGCCACGGTCGTGCGCAGCATGTTCACCCACGGGTCCCGCTGCGCCATCATCGGCATCGACGTGACCGCATGCACCTTGGCCGCACCGGCATCGGGCTCACCGACCACCTCGGCCACCCGTGCCCACAGCCTGCGCATCGCCCGGAATTTGGCGATGGTCATGAACTGATCGTCATCTGCAGCCAGCCGGAAGCTGATCTGCCGCAACGACTCCGGCGCGCCGAGGCCGGCATCGCCCAGCAGCCGCAGATACGCGACGCCCGCGGCGACCGCCCCGGCCAGCTCCCACGAGGCGCTGGCGCCGAGATTGTGCAGCGCGGTGCCGTCGACCGTGATCGTCCGCACCCCGCCCGCGTAGCTCGTCATCTTCGCCGCTGTCGCGACGACGTCGGCCGTGCGAGGCGCGGATCGTTGGCGCAGCGGCGCCGTCAGCGGATCGGCGCCGAGGTCGATCGACAACCGGGCGCGCCGGTCGTCGTCCATGTCGGCTACCAGCGGCAGCACGGCCTCCGCCGCCGCGACGAAGTCCGCACCGGCGTCGAGCACGACCGGGACGAGGTCGAGGAAGACACCCTCGAGCAGGCGGTCCATGTCGGCCGGTGCGATGCCGTCTGGTTCGCCCACCCGCAGCACGAGCGCGCTGACACCCTCGGTGAGGGCGACCAGGACCGCGCCGTTGCCGTCGGTGACGGTCTTCTGACCGGCGATGGGAAACGCCTCGGCCACCTTCCAGCCCGATTTGGTGTCGCGCAGCGCATCCCCGCCACGCACGTACGGCCAGTCGCCGGGCAACGGCTGCTCGGGTAACGCGTCGAGACCGGTGTACAACGCGCGGATCGGGAAGCCCTCATAGGTCGGCGAATCGAGCAGACGCTCGGGCTCGGGCGGCAGGTCGGTCGGAGCGCGCCGAGTCGTTTTCGCCAACACCGCAGCGACGGCCGTGCGCCAGCGCTCCCTAGATTCCTGCAAGCCGGATTCCTGCACGTCCATCAGGCTAAATGATCGTCATCACGCCAGCGTGCGCCGGGCAGCCGACGCGCGACCGGCGATGAGACGAGTTATGCCCGCATGGCCCGTAGTCTTGGTAGCCGTGAAGTCCGTCGTCAGCACGCTCGCAACAGTGCGCGCTGCGGTGATTTCGACGGCGAAGCAGGTCCCCCGGCGCCAACTGGCCGCGATCCTGGCGACGATTGTGATTCTCGTCGCAATCCTGCTGCTGGTGCCCCGTCCCGGCGCCATGCAGCTCCGGGACTGGGCGACGTCGCTGGGGCCGTGGTTCCCGCTGGCGTTCCTCGCGGCCCACATCGTCGTCACCGTCTTCCCGTTTCCCCGGACCGCGTTCACGCTGGCCTCGGGCCTGCTGTTCGGGCCCCTGCTCGGCATCGTGATCGCGGTCGCCGCCAGCACGGTCAGTGCACTACTCGCCCTGCTGCTCGTCCGCGCGGCCGGCTGGCGACTCCATCGCCTTGTGCCACATCCGCGGGTGCGATCCCTCGACGCCCGACTGCGCGAGCGTGGTTGGCCGACGGTCTTGTCGATGCGGTTGATTCCTGCCGTCCCGTTCTCGGTACTCAACTACGCCACAGGCGCGTCGGCCGTGCGGATATTGCCGTACACCTGGTCCACGCTGGCAGGCCTGCTGCCCGGCACCGCCGCGGTCGTCGTCCTCGGCGATGCGCTCACCGACCACATCAGCCCGCTGCTGATCCTGGTGTCGCTGTTCACGGCAAGTCTCGGTGTGGCGGGCCTGGTCTACGAGATCCGGGCCTACCCGACGCACCACCAAGGCGACGGCCCGACTAACCGCTGTGACGACCAGGCGGCAGTGGCGGACCGTCCTGCCGCTGCTGCGACAGCGGCGGGTACTGCATCGGCGGCAGGGGATCCTCCGGTGCGGCCGGGATCGCGCTGATGCCCGTCGACGACCGGGCGTCGGCCTCCGCCTTGGCGACGGCCTGAGCGATCGCGGGGTCCGTCTGCGTGGTGAACCACTCGGCAACCTCGTCTGAATCGTCCTCGGGCTTGGGCAGGTCCTCCTCGACCGGCGAGGGCGTGTAGCGGAACACGCCGTCGTCGCCTGGCGCGCCGAGCTGTTTCGCGAAGCCCTGCAGCGCCGCGCCGAAGTCACTCGGCACCAGCCACACCTTGTTTGCCTCGCCCTTGGCCATCAACGGCAACGTCTGCAAATACTGGTAGGCAAGCATCTCGGGGGTTGGCCTGCCCGCCTTGATCGCGGCGAACGTCTTCTCGATCGCTTTGGCCTGCCCCTGCGCCTGGTAGTACTGCGCAGCACGTTCACCCTGAGCCCGCAGCATGCGGGACTGCCGGTCGGCCTCGGCCGCGAGGATCGCGGCCTGCTTGGCACCCTCGGCGGAGAGGATCTGGGCCTGCTTCTGGCCCTCAGCCTGCTTGATCGCCGCCTCACGGCTGCCCTCGGCGGTCAGGATCATGGCCCGCTTCTCACGGTCGGCCCGCATCTGCTTTTCCATCGAGTCCTGGATCGACGGGGGCGGGTCGATGCTGCGCAACTCGACGCGGGCCACCCGCAGTCCCCACCGGCCGGTGGCCTCGTCGAGCACGCCGCGCAGCTGTCCGTTGATCTGGTCGCGCGAGGTCAGCGTCTGCTCCAGCGTCATGCCGCCGACCACGTTTCGCAGCGTCGTGGTGGTCAGTTGCTCGACGCCGACGATGTAGTTGCTGATCTGGTAGACCGCCGCCTGCGGGTTGGTGACCTGAAAGTAGACGACGGTGTCGATGTTGACCGTCAGGTTGTCCTCGGTGATCACCGGTTGCGGCGGGAAGGACACCACCCGCTCACGGAGGTCCACCCGCGCGCGGATCCGGTCGATGAACGGCAGCAGCAGCGTCAGCTGACCGGAGACGGTCTTGCTGTAGCGCCCGAGCCTTTCGATCACCGCCGCCTCGGCCTGCGGGATCAGCGCAACCGACTTCGCGACGACGATGGCCGCGAATATGACCAGCACGCCGACGAGAATCAGTCCGGCGACGGCACCTTCCATGACGGGTTCCTTCCGTAGTTGCCCAGGCTTGTCTAGACGACTTTCGAGACGACCGCGGTCGCGCCGTCAATGTGGATGACGGTCACGTGGTCGCCGGCTTCGTACACATCGTCGTCGTTCAACGGCCGCGCCGTCCAGACTTCGCCGTCGAGTTTCACCTGACCCTCATGGCGCGCGATCCGGTCGAGCACCAACGCGGTCTTGCCTTCCAGTGCCTTGACGGGTTCCGGCAGGCCGGTGCCCGCCACGAAATGCCGGCGCAGCGCGGGCCGGACCAGCACCAGCAACAGCACCGATACCACGAGGAAAACCGCCCCGTGTACCCACAGCTCGTCGAAGACGAGGCTCGAACCGGCCGCCGCCAGCGCCCCGCCGCCGAGCATCAGCAGGAACATGTCGCCGGTGAGGGCTTCGGCCCCGGCGAGGGCCAGCGCCGCGATCAGCCAGATCAGCGCAACAGGCATGCCGCGAGCCTAGCGCGTGGTCGGCCCCGTCAGCGGCGAACAACTACACTGCGAGCATCATGTGGTGCCCAAGTGTTTCGCTGTCGGTGTGGTCCAACGCCTGGCTCGCCGGTGTCGCAGCGCCCGACGACGTCCTCGATGCGCTATCGCAATGGGCGCCAAGGCATTCGGTCACCGCGTATGACGCCGTTGCGGCCGGCAGCACCGGCCTTCCCTGGCCGGACGTCAACCACTTCGGGACCATGTCCCTGCTGCAGACGCTTCGCACCGCAGCCGGGCGACCGGCCGGGGAACCGGTGATCTCGGTGGTGCTGCCCGTGCCGGGCGACGTTCGCGGCCTGCCCGCAGGCACTCAATTCCAGCGCGACGCCGTCACCGCCGGCGAGGCGATCCTCATCCAGGGCGACCCGTCGTCACCTGCCGTCGGACTGGTCCCAGACTTCGAGTACGACGATTCCGATGCCATCGACGAATCCGGCGAAGCCGAACTGGCGGGCCTGAGCTGGACGGTGTTCTCGCTACCGGGAGTGCCGGTCTCGGAACACCTCGACCTCGGCGAGGCCGAATACGCCCTGCGCTCGGCGGTCAGGTCGGCAGCAGACGCTTTGGGCACCATCCGTGCCGAGGCCGGTGGGGTGGACGTCGCCGATCCGCGCAGGCTCGTCGAGCAGGTCCTGGAGTCTTCGAGCCGTCACCCCGCGCCCGACCACGCGCCGTCGCGGGCGCTCCGGGTGCTGGAGAACGCCGCACACATCGATGCAATCGTCACCGTCAGTTCGGGATTGATGCCGATCGGCCTGCAGAGCTCGTCGGAGGCGCAGATCGCCAACGAGGCGCTGCGGCCGCTGACCGGGGTGGTGCGCTCGGCCCGACTGGCCGCGGTCAACGCCGTCCTGCAATCGGCGTGGCACCAGGCCTAGCCGCATTCGGACGTGCAGAGCGCCCCATCTACCGAAAAGCCATACAGCGGAGGCGGATCCGCTGTATCGGGGCTTTTCACCCGGGTAGCGTCGCGTCCCCGCCGTAGTTCGTCGATCAGGTCGACCACCAGACGGGCGAATCGGGGGTCGGCATTGGGGGTTGGCGCTCGGGCGAACGCGATGCCCGACTCGTCGGCCTGGGCCCGCAGCTCGTTGTCCAGATCCCACACCACCTCGATGTGGTCGGCCACGAAGCCGATCGGGCACACGATGACGGCCTTGGTACCCGCGTCCGCCAGCGCCGAGAGGTGGTCCGCCACATCGGGTTGCAGCCACGGCATCTGCGGCGGCCCTGAGCGCGACTGCCACACCTGGTCGAAGTCCCGGTAGCCCGCCTCGACGGCGACGAGCCGCGACGCGTAAGCGACCTGGCGGGCGTAAAGGTCGGTGCCGCAACGGGAGCGGGCCGCGAGCGGAATCGAGTGCGCGGTGAACACCAGCCGGGCGCGACTGCGCAGCTCATCGGGCAGGTTCTGCGCGGCATCCGCGATCGCCTCGGCGAACATCTCCACGAACAGCGGGTGGTCGAAGTACTGGCGAAGCTTCACCAGTTCGGGTGCGCTCTCCCCGGCGGCTGCACGGCCGCGGGCGATGTCCTCGATGTACTGCGTGCAGCTGGAATACCCGCCCCAGGCCGACGTGGTGAACACCGCCGCGCGACGAACACCGTTGTCGCGCATGGCCGCAACGGTATCCTCGACGTACGGCTCCCAATTGCGGTTGCCGAAGTACACCGGCAGGTCGATCTCGCTGCGCAGCTGCTCGATGAGCGCGCGGTTGATGCCGTTGATCGGTGAGACACCGCCGAAGTGCAGGTAGTGCTCGGCGACCGCTGCCAGTCGTTCTTTCGGGATGCCACGGCCGCGAGTGACGTTCTCCAGGAACGGCATTACCTGCTCTGGCGCCTCCGGGCCGCCGAACGACAGGAGCAGAAGCGCGTCGAAGTCCATCTACAGCAGCTGTGTGCTTGCGCCGCCGTCGGCGTAGATGACCGTTCCGGTGGTGGCGGGCAACCAGTCCGAGACCAGCGCGCACACGGTGCGGGCGACCGGCGTCGGGTCCTTCATGTTCCAGCCCATGGGCGCACGCTGATCCCAGCCCTCTTCCAACAGCTTTATCTGATCGCCGGCCTCATCGCCAAGAGCCCCACCGACGATGGCGCTCATCGCGAGCGTGCGAATGGGCCCCGCTGCAACAAGATTCGACCGGACGCCATACTGACCGGCCTCGCGTGCCACGAACCGGTTGACCGATTCCAGTGCGCTCTTGGCGACCGTCATCCAGTTGTAGGCAGGCATCGCCCTGGTCGGGTCGAAGTCCATGCCGACGATTCCGCCGCCGGCGTTCATGATCGGCAATAGCGCCTTGGCCAGCGACGCGTACGAGTAGGCCGAGATGTGGATGCCCTTGGCGACGTCTTCGTACGGCGCGTCGAAGAACGGGTTAATGCCCATCCCCGACTGCGGCATGAATCCGATCGAGTGCACGACGCCGTCGAGCTTGTTGCCCTCGCCGATCACCTCCGTGACACGGTCGGCCAGGGTCGCGAGATGCTCTTCGTTCTGCACGTCGAGCTCCAGCAGCGGCGCCTTCTCCGGCAGCCGGTCGGCGATGCGCTGGATCAGCTTCATCCGGTCGTATCCGGTCAGCACCAGCTGAGCACCCTCTTCCTGCGCCACGCGGGCGATGTGGAATGCGATCGACGAGTCAGTGATGATCCCCGTGACGAGGATGCGCTTGCCTTCGAGTAGCCCTGCCATGTGAAAGTCCTTCTCTCTAGAAAGATTTAGTGGCCCATGCCCATGCCGCCGTCGACCGGGATCACCGCACCGGATATATAGCTGGCATCCTCGGACGCCAGGAAGCTGACTACCCCGGCGACCTCGTCAGCGGTGCCGATCCGCTTCGCCGGGATGAACTCCAGCGCCCCCTCTTGAATCCTCTCGTCCAGCGCGCGGGTCATTTCGGTGTCGATGAAGCCAGGGGCCACCACATTTGCGGTGACCCCGGCCTTGGACAGCTCCCGGGCGATCGAGCGGGCCATGCCGATCAGACCGGCCTTGGAGGCCGCGTAGTTGGCCTGGTTGCCGATGCCCCAGCTGCCGGAAACCGAACCCACGAAGATCATCCGGCCGAACCGCTTGCGCTGCATACTGCGCGATGCCCGTTGTGCCACCCGGAACGCCCCGGTGAGGTTCGCGTCGATGACCTTCTCGAATTTCTCCTCTGTCATCCGCATGAGGAACGCGTCCGCGGCGATGCCGGCGTTGGACACCAGCACCTCGACCGGACCCTGGTGCTCCTCGACCTCTTTGAAGGCGCGGTCGACGGCTTCGTTGTCGGTGACGTCACACTCGACGCCAAAGAGCCCCTCGGGCGCGCCCGATCCGCGGTGCGTGACGGCCACCTTGTGACCGTCGGCGGCGAGTCGCTGGGCGATCGCGAGCCCGATGCCGCGGTTTCCGCCGGTCACCAGCACGGAACGAGCAACGAACGGCGGACGGCCCGCAGTCGTTCGGCTCGCAGTGTCGGGAACTGCAGTCTCGGTCATGCCCGCCAACCTATCGCCTTGGCGGTGTCGGTCAGAAATCGCCTTAGTTGGGCAGCCTGCGGTTGATCAGCAGCGCCGCCAGCGCCGCCAGCGCCAGCACCAGCGCCCCCAGCCGCAGCCAGCCCACGCTGGCGTCGCCCTTGATCGTCTCGTAGCCGATCTGCTGCTGCAGGCTCGCATAGACCTCTTTCAACTGGTCCAGGCTGGATGCGCTGTAGGCCTGGCCACCCGACAGCTCGGCGATCTTGCGCAGCATGTCGTCGTCGACGGGCACCGGCTGGCGCTGGTCGTTGATCTCGACGTAGCCGTACGGGGTGCCGAACGAAATCGTCGAGATCGGCACGCCCTGGTCCTTGGCCGTGCGCGCGGCGGTGAAGGCACCCTTCGGGTTGTCGGGATTCGACGGCACCGTCTCCTTGCCGTCGGAGAACAGCACGATGCGCGCGGGGGGCGGCTCGTCACCGCCGCCGATCACCGCACCGACGGTCGCGATCGCCTGCAGTGCAGTGAAGATGCCCTCGCCGGTCGCGGTGCGGTCGGCCAGCTGCAGCTTGTCGATGGCGTTCTTGGTCGCTTCGCGGTTGGTGGTCGGCGACACCAGCACGGTCGCAGTGCCCGCGTAGGCGATCAGGCCGAGATTGATGCCCGGGGTGAGCTCGTCGGCGAACTGCTTGGACGCTTCCTGCGCGGCCGCCAGCCGGTTGGGCGATACGTCGGTGGCCCGCATTGATTGCGACACGTCGATCACCAACATGACGACGGCGCGGTTGCGTGGGATCCGGACATCGTGCGTCGGCCCCGCCATCGCGACAGTCAGCAGCAGCAGAGAAAGGATCAACAGGATCGCGGGCAGGTGACGCCAGCGCGTAGGCCTCTTGGGCGCAACGCTTTCCAGCAGCTCCATGTTCGCGAAGCGCAGCATCCGCCGCTGGCGGGCGAGCTGCACGATGACATAGAGGGCGACCAGCCCGACCACGACGAGCAGGAAGAGGAGGTACCACGTGTGTTCGAATCCCGACAGCGTCATCGGTCCGAGCAACGGCAATGTCATGTGTTACTTGTCATTTCGGTTGATTGGCGATCAAGGCCGCCCGGCCAGCGCCCCTCGGCGGCGGCTGGCGACGAACCGGACCACGTCGGCGATCCAGTCCCGGTCGGTGCGCAGGGTCAGCAGTGGGGCATCGCATCGTCGCAGGGTTCGGGCGACCTCGGCGCGGTGCGCGCCCGCGGCCTTCTCGAAGTCGGTTCGTAGTTGTTCGTCGATGGTGAACTCGCGGGTGACACCGGATTCGGTGTCCTGCAGGATGACGTCGCCGACAGGCGGCAGTTCGACGTCGCGCGGGTCGATGATCTCTATCCCAAGCACCTCGTGCCGCCCCGCGATGGCGCGCAACGGGCGCATCCAGTTGATCGGGCCGAGGAAGTCGCTGATGATCACCGCCATGCCGCGCCGTCGCTCGGGTCTGCGGAGCGCATCGATGGCGGCGGACAGGTCGCCCCGCACGCCGACCGGCGCCTTCGGCATGGTCGCGATCGTCCGCAGCATCTCCTGCTCGTGCATGCGGCCCGACAACGCGGGCACGCGACGGACCGAGTCGCCGTTGGCGATGATCGCGCCGATCCGATTGCCGCCGCCGCTGTTGAGGAACGTGATCGCCGCTGCCGCAGCCACGGCGAGGTCGCGCTTCTCGCAGCCGGTCGTGCCGAAGTCGAGGCTGGCCGACATGTCGACCACCAGCCACGTTTCCAGCTCGCGGTCGGCGATCATCTGGCGCACGTGCGGATGGGTGGTGCGTGCGGTGACGGACCAGTCCATCCGGCGCACGTCATCGCCGGGCTGATACAGCCGACTCTCCCCCGGCTCCGAACCTGGGCCGGGAAGCAGGCCGAGGTGGTCGCCGTGCAGCACGCCGTCGAGCTTGCGGCGCACCGTGAGCTCGAGTTTGCGCAGCGCCGCCGTCAGCGCGGGATCACGGATCTCCCCGCGCTTCAGCGACGGCAGATCGACGTTGCGTCCTGACGTAGTCACCGACCGCTGGCCGCGGCAGCTGCGGCAGGCACGACTGGCGGCACCGAATGGCCTTGCTGCGGAATGGCGTTCACCTGCGGCAGGCCTACTGTCTGCAGGATCCGGTTGATCACCGTCTCCGAGGAGATCTCGTCGGCCAGCGCGTCGTAGGTCAGCACCAGGCGGTGTCGCAGCACGTCCGGGATGACCTCGACGACGTCCTGCGGGACGACGTAGTCGCGGCCACGCACCAGCGCCAGTGCCCTGGCGGCGGCGATGATGCCAAGCGAAGCGCGCGGCGAGGCGCCGTAGGCGATCCATGCCTTCGCATCGGGCATACCGAACTTCTCCGGGGTACGCGTCGCGGTGACGACACGGACCACATAGTCGACCAGCGCGTGGTGCACGAACGTATTGGCGGCGACATCCTGAAGACGCAGCAGGTCGCCGGGGTCGAGGACCTGCTTGGGCTCCGGCGGCTTCACGCCCATCCGGTAAATGATCTCGCGCTCTTCCTCGGGCGTCGGGTAGTCGATGTTGAGCTTGAACAGGAAGCGGTCGCGCTGCGCTTCGGGCAGCGCATAGACGCCTTCCTGCTCGATCGGGTTCTGGGTGGCCATCACCAGGAACGGCGCGGGCAAGGGGAACGTCTTGCCGCCGATCGAGATCTTGCGCTCGGCCATCACCTCGAGCAACGCGGACTGCACCTTGGCGGGGGCGCGGTTGATCTCGTCGGCGAGCAGGAAGTTGACCACCACGGGGCCGAGCTCGATGTCGAACTCCTCCTTGCCCTGCCGGTAGATTCGGGTACCGACGATGTCGGTGGGCACCAGGTCGGGGGTGAACTGGATGCGCGCGAACGTGCCGCCGACCACCTTGGCGAACGTCTCGACCGCCAGCGTCTTGGCCACGCCTGGCACGCCCTCGAGCAGCACGTGGCCCTTGGCGAGCAGACCGACCAGCATGCGCTCGACCAGTAGATCCTGGCCCACGATGATCCGCTTGACCTCGAAGATCGCCCGCTCCAGGGTGTGCACCTCGGGCTGGAGCCCACCGTTGTTGGGCGGCGAAGCGGCGTGGGAGCCTTGCGGATAACCCTGCGGCGGTCCACTCGGTGACGTCATTAACGGTCCTTCCACGCTCTTGTTCACGCTGGTCGCAGCGGGCGCCGGGTCCGGGTGACCGGACGCTCGCCGTCAACTATTCCAGGCACTACGGAATCCGTCGACGTTGCCCGGGACTGCTCAGGGTCTGCTCAGCCCAGCCTCAGGATTCGATCATGCGGGCCGCATAGGGCTGCAGACCGGACGTCCGCACGGGACTGACCGTCACCTTGCCCGCACTTCCCGAGGCTTCGAGCATTTTGCCGCCACCGAGGTACATGGCGACGTGCTGGCTGCCGCCCGGCCCCCAGAACAACAGGTCACCGCGCTTGGCCTGGGCCACCGGCACCTTGCGTCCGGTGTTGTACTGGTCTCCCGAGTACTTCGGGATCTGCACACCCACGCCGGCGAAGGCGTATCGGGTCAGCCCGGAACAGTCGAAGCCGATCTTGCCTGCATCGTCGTCGACGCCGGGTCCGGGGCCGGTGAGCGTGCCGCCTCCCCATGAATACGGCACGCCCATCTGCGAACCACCGCGCCTGATCGCGTACTCGATCGCTTGCGGCCCACGGACCCGACCGCCGGGCACAGCGGCGCTGGAGCTGCCGCCGAGCCCGATGCTGGCCAGGAACTGCTGCCCGAGGTTCTGGGTGGTCTGAACGGCGAGCTGGCTCACCTGGAACGACGCGTTGGCGATCGCGACCGGGTCACCCGGCGCCCCCGAACTGACGATCTTCGGCAGCGTCGGGTCCCACTGCCCGTCATCGGGTGCGGCCGCGGCGGGCAGCGCCAGTCCGAGCAGCATGGCCAGTGCGGCCAGCAGGGGCGCTGCGAACCTGGCGCAGGTCAAGGCTTTGTGGCGCAGAGAAATCACAGAATCACTCGCATCAGTATTCGATGTACCGGATGACATACGGGGTCATGCCGCTGGTGCGCACCGGCGACACCTTGACCGTGGACCCGGTGAATGGCGCCTCGAGCATCTGGTTGTTGCCGAGGTAGAGCGTGACGTGCTGGCTGCCGCCGGGTCCGTAGAAGATGACGTCGCCGCGGCGCATCTGCGAGGCCGGGATCTTGCGGCCCATGTCGTACTGCGCGCCCGAGTAGTGCGGCAGCTTGATGCCGACGCCAGCGAAGGCGTACAGGATCAAACCGGAGCAGTCGAAACCGACTGTGCCCGCACCCGAGTCGATGCCGTGGCTCGGGCCTGCGGCATTACCGCCACCCCACGAGTACGGCACGCCCATCTGCGACCCGGCCCGCTGGATGACGTACTCGGACGCCTGCCTGCCGTAGACGCGGGGAATGGCGCCGTTCGTATATCCGCTCGGCGTCGGCAGGAAGCCCATCTTGCGCAGGAAGTTGCGGCCCATGTCTGCGGTGTACTGCGCCGAGGTGGACGAGATGCCGAGCACCGAGTTGATGATCGCGATGGGATCGCCGCTGACGAACGCACTCGGAATCGCCGGCAGTGTCGGATCCCATTGGCTGACATCCCAATTGGGGGCGGCCGGCGCGGCCGCACCCGGAGTGCGATCCCAGTTCGCCGACGGGTTCGATTGAGGCGCAGCGGGTTTCGGTTGTCCGTTTGCCGACGTGGACCACGCGGTGGCCTGGGTCAGTTTCGCCTGTGCGGCGCTTCGCTCTGCGGTCACCTGGTCCAGCTGGCCCTGCTGGTCGCGGAACGTCTGCTGCGCCGACGTCAGCGCCGAAACCGCGGCGTCCTGACTGGCCTGCGCGTCGGTCGTGGCCTGGTCGGCCTTCTGCTTGGCCAGCCGCGCCGCCGACTCTTTGTTGACCTGTTCGGTGCGGGCGCGCTGGAGGTTGTCGATGACCTGGTGTGAACTGGCGGCCAGCGTCTGGCCCACCGCAGCGGTGTCGATCATGTCGGCGGGGTCGGCAGCTGTCAGGTAGGAACTCGAGGGCCCGTTGACGTACGTCGACGCCGCGAAGGTGTCGAAACGCTGCTGGGCGGACGTGATGGCGGCGTTGGCGTCGTCGACCGCACGCCGGCTGGCATCCACGTCGCTCTGTGCCGCAGCGGCGTTGTCTCGAGCGGTCTGGACGTCGACGATGGCCTTGTTGACGCTCTCCTGCTGGGTCTGCACCGCGGCGCCCAGCTCTTGCAGCTTCTGGTTTGCGTTCGCTACGGCGGCGACGAGAGCGCCGATGGTGTCCGGACCACCGGGCTCGGCGGCGGCAATCGGGCCGGTGTGGGCAAAGACGGTCGCCAGCAGTAAACCGATCGTGAGCGGAACCGCGCAGACTCGACCCCAGAGCGGTAGCGCAGAGGCGCGGGTGAAGCGTCTCATCCGACTCAGGTCTCCTATGGCTCGCGAACGTGCAGCACATTCGGTCGGCACCTTGTCGCAGTAGTCACATGAATAACAACTACATCAGTAGGTACTTCTGCACCGTACGTCACAACTGACGCTAAAGAAACTCTGGTCACAAACTACATATCTGTAATTAAAGAGAGTGTGACCGAATGGTGATCTTTGAATTCGCCGGGCGGTTCTATCCGCCTTATTCGGCCGGTTTCGACTCCGCCTCGGCGGCCGTGCGTTTGCTGCGGACCTGCAGTAATCGGGTGGCGACGGCGGCCGCTATTACCCCGACAACGAGCACGACGGAGAATGCCGTCCACGGAAAGTGCGGCGTCGTCAACTCGCTGACGAAATTCTTCGCCGACTGAACGGGATCGCCGTTCTTCGCAATGTCTTGACCGGCCTCCAGAGTCACCCGATCGAAATTCTTGCTATAGGTGCCCGCCCAGGTCGGACTCATCGCCAGCACCGTCGAGCCCGGGTATGCCTGGCCCACCTCGGTCGCGATGTCGCGCAGCGGGGTGTCGATCGGCGGGTTGGTCGCGATCACCACGACCTTGAGGTCGATACCGTGCTCGCGGGCGTCGGTCACGACCTGGCGCAACTCGGGCACGGACTTCGCGTCCGCCGGCGGCACGCTCACGCCGTCGTCCCCTACATCCGCGATCACCTGGTTCATATCGACGTCGGGCGGGATATACGAGGGGAGAAACGGGATCACGTGCGGTCCGGTCACAGGGGAACCGTACGCGATTCGGGCCGTTGCGGGTGGCAGCACGCACCCGTGAGGGCAAGACTGAAACCTGCCAGGCTTGCTTTACAGGACAAGCGTACTGTTAGAATCGGAGCGCCGCCGACACAGCCCGTCGCGGCGATTACTTAGCCGGGAGTTGATGTGAGCAGCAAGGATTCGTTTGGAGCCCACGACACCCTCAAAGTCGGGGACAAGAGCTACGAGATCTACCGCCTGGACGCCGTACCCGGCACCGAGAAGCTCCCCTACAGCCTCAAGGTGCTCGCCGAGAACCTCCTGCGGACCGAGGACGGCGCCAACATCACCAAGGACCACATCGAGGCCATCGCGGGCTGGGACCCGGACGCCGACCCGAGCGTGGAGATCCAGTTCACCCCGGCGCGGGTGATCATGCAGGACTTCACCGGTGTGCCGTGCATCGTCGATTTGGCCACGATGCGAGAGGCCGTCGGGGACCTCGGCGGCGATCCCGACAAGGTCAACCCGCTGGCGCCCGCCGACCTGGTGATCGACCACTCGGTGATCGCCGACCTCTTCGGAACCGCAAACGCTTTCGAGCGCAACGTCGAGATCGAATACGAGCGCAACGGCGAGAGGTATCAGTTCCTGCGCTGGGGCCAGGGCGCGTTCAACGACTTCAAGGTCGTGCCGCCGGGCACCGGCATCGTGCACCAGGTCAACATCGAGTACCTCGCCCGCGTGGTGTGGGAGCGCGACGGCGTCGCCTATCCGGACACCTGCGTCGGCACCGACAGCCACACCACGATGGAGAACGGGCTCGGCGTGCTGGGCTGGGGCGTCGGCGGCATCGAGGCCGAGGCCGCCATGCTCGGCCAGCCGGTATCGATGCTCATCCCGCGCGTCGTCGGCTTCAAGCTGACCGGTGAGCGTCCCGCCGGCGTCACCGCCACCGACGTGGTGCTGACCGTCACCGAGATGCTGCGCAAGCACGGCGTGGTCGGCAAGTTCGTCGAGTTCTACGGCGAGGGCGTCGCCGAGGTCCCGCTGGCCAACCGCGCCACGCTGGGCAATATGAGCCCCGAGTTCGGTTCCACCGCAGCGATTTTCCCGATCGACGAGGTCACCATCGACTACCTGCGGATGACGGGACGCAGCGAACAGCAGCTCGCGTTGGTCGAGGCCTACGCCAAGGAACAGGGCATGTGGCACGACCCCTCGCGTGAGCCGAAGTTCTCGGAATACATCGAGTTGGACCTTTCCGATGTAGTCGCGTCGATCGCCGGACCGAAACGCCCGCAGGACCGCATCGCGTTGACCGACGCGAAAACGGCCTTCCGCAAGGACATTCACAACTACGTCGAGGAGAACCTTCCCGCCGAGCACACCAAGCTCGACGAGGCGGTCGAGGAATCGTTCCCGGCCAGCGACCCCGCGGTGCTGTCCTTCGACGACAACGACACCCCCGTGCCATCAGCGGCCGTCAACTCGAACGGCCGGCCCAGCAATCCAGTGGACGTCAAGTGCGAAGGCCGCGGCGAGTTTATCCTCGACCACGGCGCTGTGGTGATCGCCGCGATCACGTCGTGCACAAACACGTCCAACCCCGAGGTGATGCTCGGCGCGGCACTGCTGGCCAAAAACGCCGTCGAGAAAGGGCTGACCTCCAAGCCGTGGGTGAAAACCACCATGGCGCCCGGCTCGCAGGTGGTCACCGACTATTACGAAAAGGCCGGCCTGTGGCCGTATCTGGAGAAGCTGGGCTTCTACCTCGTTGGGTACGGCTGCACGACCTGCATCGGCAACAGCGGTCCGCTGCCGGACGAGATCAGCAAGGCCGTCAACGACTGCGACCTGTCGGTCGCCGCGGTGCTGTCCGGCAACCGCAACTTCGAAGGCCGCATCAACCCCGACGTGAAGATGAACTACCTGGCGTCGCCTCCGCTGGTCATCGCCTACGCGTTGGCGGGCACCATGGACTTCGATTTCGAATCGGAACCGCTCGGCACGGACGAGTCGGGCGCCGACGTCTTCTTACGGGACATCTGGCCGTCGCAGAAGGACATCAACGACACCATCGCCTCGGCGATCAACACGGAGATGTTCACCAAGAACTACGCCGACGTGTTCAAGGGCGACGAGCGGTGGCGCAACCTGCCGACGCCGAGCGGCAACACCTTCGAGTGGGCCGACGACTCGACCTATGTCCGCAAGCCACCGTACTTCGACGGCATGCCCGCCGAGCCGGAGGCGGTGACCGACATCGAGGGCGCCAGGGTGCTGGCGCTGCTCGGTGATTCGGTCACCACCGACCACATCTCCCCCGCGGGCAGCATCAAGCCGGGCACGCCCGCTGCGCAGTACCTCGACGAGCACGGCGTTGACAAGAAGGACTACAACTCCTACGGCTCGCGGCGCGGTAACCACGAGGTGATGATCCGCGGCACGTTCGCCAACATCCGGCTGCGCAACCAGCTGCTCGACGACGTGTCCGGCGGCTACACCCGCGATTTCACCGAGGATGGCGGCCCGCAGGCGTTCATCTACGACGCCGCGCAAAACTATGCAGCGCAGGATGTTCCGCTGGTCGTGCTCGGCGGCAAGGAGTACGGCTCCGGATCGTCGCGCGACTGGGCTGCCAAAGGCACCAGCCTGTTGGGTGTGCACGCGGTGATCACCGAGTCGTTCGAGCGCATCCACCGGTCCAACCTGATCGGAATGGGCGTCATCCCGCTGCAGTTCCCCGAGGGCGAGTCGGCGGCTTCACTGAAGCTGGACGGCACGGAGACGTTCGACATCACCGGCATCGAGGCGCTCAACGGCGGCAAGACGCCGAAGACCGTCCATGTCAAGGCCACCAAGGAGGACGGCAAGGAGGTGGAGTTCGACGCCGTGGTGCGCATCGATACCCCCGGTGAGGCGGACTACTACCGCAACGGCGGCATCCTGCAGTACGTGCTGCGCAACATGCTGAAGTCCTAGGCCGAGAAGTTGCCTCGGGTAACCGACGACCATCTGGCGGCGCGTCGCCGTCAGATCCTCGCCGGTGCGCGCCGATGCTTTGCCGAGTACGGCTACGACAAGGCCACCGTCCGCAGGCTGGAACAGACGATCGGGCTGTCGCGCGGCGCGATCTTCCACCACTTCAAGGACAAGGACACCCTGTTCTTCGAACTTGCGCACGAGGACGCGGAGCGGATGGCCGACGTCGCGTCGCGCGAAGGCCTGATCCAGGTCATGCGCGACATGCTTGCGGCACCCGACCAGTTCGACTGGTTGGCCACGCGCCTTGAGATCGCACGCAAACTCCGTAACGACCCCGTGTTCCACAAGGGATGGTCGGAACGTTCCGCCGAATTGTCGGCGGCGACGACTGACCGGCTGCGCAGACAGAAACAGGCCGGACGGCTGCGGGACGACGTCCCCAGCGACGTCCTGCATACCTACCTGGACTTGGTGCTCGACGGCCTGGTCGCGCGCTTGGCATCAGGCGACGACCCCGAAAAGCTCGGGGCCGTACTCGACCTCGTCGAGTCGTCGGTGCGCCAGAAGTAGCTAACGCCTGGCGCGGTGATTCGGTCCACCACGGCTTCGCATCGTGGTGCCGGACTCGCGCAGCATGCTGTGTATCGAGCCGTAAGAACGGCCCGTCGTGGCGACCAGTGAGCGGATGCTTGCGCCACTCTCGTATGCGCTCCGCAATTCCGATAGCAATTGATCCCGGGATCTGTTCAGTTTCTTCATCGACACCTCCCCGCTGTGATGCCCCGACGCATACCCAGCGTAGGAGCGCCCTAACCAAACAACTGGCAAATGCGCTAAACGATGCGCGATCGCCGGGTCAGGCCAACTCGATGAGATCGGCGTAATCCTGCGACCAGAAATCCTCCGTGCCATCGGGGAGCAGTACCACCCGCTGCGGCTCCAGCGCCTCCGCAGCACCCGGATCGTGGGTCACCAGCACGACCGCGCCGTGGTAACTGCGAAGCGCGTCGAGTACCTGTTCGCGCGAGGCAGGATCGAGATTGTTCGTCGGTTCGTCAAGCAGCAGGACGTTTGCCGTGGACGCGACAAGACCCGCCAGCGCCAGCCGGGTCTTCTCGCCACCGGACAACGTGCCCGCCTGTTGGTCGAGCTGTGGTCCGCTGAACATGAACGCGCCCAACAGTCCTCGCAGATCCTGCTCCCCGGTGTCGGGCGCTGCGTGCCGGATGTTCTCCCAGACCGTGCCCAGATCATCGAGGGTGTCGTGCTCCTGCGCGAAGTAGCCGATCTTGAGGCCGTGGCCCGGCTCCATCGTCCCGGTGTCGGGCGTCTCGACGCCGGCCAGAAGGCGCAGCAGGGTGGTCTTGCCCGCACCGTTGAGGCCGAGTACCACCACGCGCGACCCGCGGTCGATCGCAAGGTCGACGCCGGTGAACACCTCGAGGGACCCGTAGGTCTTCGTCAGGCCCTTGGCCACCAGTGGGGTGCGCCCACACGACGCGGGGCTGGGAAACTTGATGCGGGCCACCTTGTCGGCCACTCGTTCGTCCTCGAGAGCCGCCATCATCCGGTCGGCCCGGCGCAGCATGTTCTGCGCCGCAACGGCTTTGGTCGCCTTGGCGCCCATCTTCGCGGCCTGCGTACGGAGCGCCGCCGCTTTGCGTTCGGCGTTGCTGCGTTCGCGGCGGCGCCGCTGTTCGTCGGTGGCACGCGCGTCGAGGTACTTCTGCCACGTCATGTTGTAGACGTCAACCTCACTGCGCACAGCGTCCAGGAACCACACCCGGTTGACGACATCGGCCAGTAGGTCGACGTTGTGGCTGATCACGACCAAGCCGCCGGTGTGCGCCTTGAGAAAGTCTCGAAGCCAACCCAGCGAGTCGGCGTCGAGGTGGTTGGTCGGCTCGTCCAGCAGCAGCGTCGTCGACGACCCTGCCCCAGTGTCGGACGCCGCGAACAGGATGCGCGACAGTTCGACGCGGCGGCGCTGCCCGCCGGACAGTGTGCGCAGCGGCTGGGTCAGAACCCGTTCGGGCAGACCGAGACTCGCGCAGATCCGGCCCGCCTCGCTTTCGGCGCCATATCCGCCGAGTGCGGCGAAGCGCTCCTCGAGCTCGCCGTAGCGGCGCACCGCGCGGTCGCGGGTGGCGTCGTCGGCGACCTCGGCCATCAGCGCCTGCTGCTTCTCCAGATCCGCCAGCAGGGTGTCAAGGCCACGCGCCGACAGCACCCGGTCGCGGGCGAGAGTGTCGAGGTTGCCCTCCCTGGGATCCTGTGGCAGATAGCCGATTTCACCGGTCCGGGAGATGGTTCCCGCATACGGTTCGCCTTCGCCCGCCAGGATCCGCATGGTCGTGGTCTTGCCCGCGCCGTTTCGTCCCACCAGCCCGATGCGGTCACCCGGCTGCACGCGAAGGGCCGGCCCCTCGGCGGACAGCAGCGTGCGCGCGCCTGCGCGGACCTCGAGGTCCGTTGCGGTGATCACGCTGCGCTCCTAAATTCTCGTCACTTGTCGTCGGTGAAGACCGCGGGCCGCTTTTCCGCGCGCGCGGCCACCGCTTCTTCGAAGTTGGCGGTGAGCAGGCGCACGAAGAGTTGTCCCAGGCCCTCGGCCTGCATGTGCCCCTCCAGGCTAGCGGCGTCCAGTCCAGACCACAGTGTGCGCTTGGTCAACTCGATTCCTGGCCGGGAGAACGACGCGATCCGCTCGGCCATGTCGTAACAGGCGTCGAGCAGCTGATCACCCGGCACGGTGCGGGACACCAGCCCGATCCGTTCGGCCTCGTCGGCGTCGACGTCCCGGCCGGTCAGCATCAGCTCGAACGCCCGCGACGTGCCGATCGCCCTCGGCAGCAGATAGCTCAGGCCGAGCTCACTGGCGGTCAAACCGTTGTTGATGCCTGCCGCCCGGAAATATGCACCGTCGGCTGCAACCCTGATGTCAGCGGCCAGCGCAAGGCACAGTCCCCCACCGATCGCCGCGCCGTTCACCGCGGCAATGACAGGCTGATGCATCTTGCGCAGCGACAGGATGACGTCGTCCAGCACCTCCATCGAGCGCAACGCGAAGGTCGGCCGGGTCAGGCCGTCGATATGCGGCACCGACCCGGCGGACTTGTGGTCGGCCCCGGAGGAGAAACCCCTCCCCGCACCGGTCAGCACGACGGCGCGAACGGAGTTGTCGTAGGTCAGCTCCTCCAGTGCGGCCTTGAGGGGAACCATGACGTCGAACGCCATCGAGTTCATCCGCTCCGGGCGGTTGAGCGTCACCAGCGCGACACCTGCGCGCGGACGCTCGACGAGGACGAAGTTGCTCTGGTCGGTCACGGACTGCACGCTATCGCGTGCAGGTCATTAGGACTGCTCGCTGCTGTCCGCAGCGGCGATCGCGGCGTCCACGTCGAACGCCTTGACCTGCTCCACCAGGTCTTCGAGGGCCGCCGGCGGTAGCGCGCCGGCCTGGTTGAACACCAGCTTGCCCTTCTTGAACACCATCAGCGTCGGGATAGAGCGGATGTCTGCTGCGGCAGCGAGCTGCTGCTCGGCCTCGGTGTCGACCTTCGCGAACACGACGTCGGGGTGCTTTTCCGAGGACGCGGCGAACGTCGGGGCGAACGCCTTACAGGGCCCGCACCACGACGCCCAGAAATCCACCAGCACGATGTCGTTGTCGTTGATGGTGTCGTTGAACTGCTCGGCAGTGATGTCTTGCGTAGTCACGCTTCTCCTAACGCTGGCGTTTAGCTGTGTGTTCCCACAATGTGGTCAACGGAAGTCCTTGAACGCGTCGAGTAGGCGGCTGCGGAACGCCGGGTCCAGCTCATCGTCGCCGATCTTCCCGACCGTCCGAACCGTTTCGCGGAACTGCTGCAGATAGTTCTCGCAGCCGTCGCACTCGAGCAGGTGCAGGTCGAACCGGGTGCGTGTGTCGGGATCCAGTGACCCGTCCAGGTACGCCGTAACCAGCTCGACGAGCTCATTGCAGTCCATTGCTCCGGTACTCATGACACCTCCTCCAGGTAGTTCTCGAGCGCAGCGCGCAGGACGGCCCTGCCTCTGTGCAGGAGTACCCGCTGATTCGCCACGCTGATGTTGAGCAGTTCACAGACCTCGCCCGAGTCGAAGCCCAACATGTCGCGCAGGGCGACCACGGTGCGCTGTCGATCGGGCAGCTTGTCGAGTTCCCGCTGCGCGACCGCAACGAGTTCACCGCCGAGTACGGATCCTTCGGGGGTCTCCGGAAACGGCGACGGCACCTCGTCGGGTTTCCAGTGCCCCGGATACGGATCGCCGGCGTCGCGGAAGCGCGCAGGGTCGACGGTGCCCCCGGTGAAGGCGGCAATGGCGGTGTCGCTATCTCGACGCTCCCTGATCCCGCGGGCCTTGGCAATGTTGATCATGACGGTGAAAAGCCAAGTGCGCAAAGACGATCGGCCTTCGAACTTGGCAATCCCCTTGATCAACGCGATCCACGTCTCCTGCACGACCTCTTCGGCGATTTCGTGGCTGGACACATATCCGCGGGCGACACGCAGCAAGGACGGCGTGTGCTGGTCGACGAGTTGGGCGAACACGGCCTCATCGCCCTTGCGTAGCGCGGCTATGAGCGCCGATTCGTCCTCGATGGTCCCGGTCATCGAGACCTGATGCTATCCGCTCAGCGGTATTCCGGATTGGCAAAATCGTAGCGACACCCCGCATCCCAGCCCGATCGGATATTTCCATACGCAGGAACGCCACCCGCTTGCTGAAGCATCCGCGCGAGGTGCATCAGATTCCAGGTCATGAAGGTGGTGTTGCGGTTGGTGAAATCGTTCTGCGGGCCACCGGAGCCTGGATCCAGGTACGACGGCCCCGGCCCCGCTTCACCGATCCAGCCCGCGTCGGCCTGCGGCGGAATCGTGTAGCCGATGTGCTGAAGTGTGTAGAGCACGTTCTGGGCGCAGTGTTTGATGCCGTCTTCGTTTCCGGTGATCAGGCAACCGCCCACCCGGCCGTAGTACAGATACTGGCCCGCGTCGTTGAGAAGGTGCGAACCGCCGTACAGCCGCTCGTGCACCTTCTTCATCACCGAACTGTTGTCGCCCAACCAGATTGGGCCGGCAAGCACGAGGATGTCGGCGGCCAGAACCTTCTCGAAGATGGCGGGCCAGTCGTCGGTCGCCCAACCGTGTTCACGCATGTCCGGCCACACCCCGGTCGCGATATCGTGGTCGATGGCGCGTACCACATCGACGGAGACGCCGTGCTTCTGCATGATTTCGGTGCTGATATCGACCAGGCCCTGGGTGTGGCTCCGCTCAGGCGAACGTTTCAGAGTGCAGTTGATGAACAGGGCTCGCAGCCCCGTGAAGTCTTGCGAGGGATCGGTCACGTAGTGAAGTGTGCGCGATCGGGCGAAGCGTTACAGGTGCACTTGGAAGTGGCCTAAAGGCACTCGTCGTGCACGTTGGCGGCGATCTTGCGGGACAGTTCAGCGACCGGGGTGTTGAATTTCTGGGACAGCCGGCGCAGCCGGTCGAACGCTTGCTCGGCGTCGATCTGGTGGCGCTCCATGAGCATGCCCTTGGCCTGGCCGATTATGTCGCGCGAGGCCAGGGCGTCGCAGAACTGCAGGTCGCGGCGGAGTGCGTCCCAGGCCAGCGCGGCATGGGTCGCATAGACGAAGCCGAGGTGTTCGGACTCGCTGTCGAATGCATAGGGGTGTTCGGCGTAGAAGTTGAGTGCACCGAGGGTGCGGCGATTGACTGAGAGCGCGCAGGACAGCACGGCGCGGACCGGGGTCTGGGCAAGGGCATCGCACTGGTATTTCGGCCAGCGTGTCTCGGTGTTGAGGTCATCGACGCGCACCGTGTGGCGCTGTCGGATCGCTTGCAGGCACGGCCCTTCGTGGTGGCTTTCCTGGATTGCATCGAGCAGTCCCGGATATCTCCCGGTCGCGCTCGGAGTGTCGATATGACCGCGGCCATCGGCGACGGTGATACCGGCGTACCGCGCGCCGGGCACATAGTGAACCGCGTTGACGGTGAGTTCGTCGAGCGCCTCGGCGATCTCGGTTGGTGGGCGGTCTTGGACGTCGCGGATAAGGGAGGCAAGCCGGACGTGCATGTCGCGGGGTGAAAAGCCGTCACCGGCCGGTCCCGGGCGTGCGCTGGCTTCCTCGCGGTGCGTGCCAGCACTCGTCGGTGCGGAGAATTTCGCGATGAGGGCGCGCGCGACGTCGGCCATCGGCTGCTGCTCGTGCGTCGAGAGCTGGGTGATCAACGCCCGCGCCGCGTCGGCGTCGATGTTGTAGCGACGCATTACCAGCGGAATGGCCTGGGTGAACACGTCTTCGTCTGTCATGCCTCGCCTCTTTCTAGAGCGTGGTCATAGCCGTCGCCTCTTGGAGGTCGCGCCCTCCCGATTACCGCTGTCAGCCAGCAAGGACAATCTGCATGGCGGACGTCGAAAATCTATGTTGTTAATGACAGATTGTTGTATAGCATCGGCACCACTCTTGTGCAAGAGCCCAACCATATGTTTTTCTTGAGCTGCCATATTTTTTCGATTTTGGGCTGACAGACAGCAGGAAAGGTCAACCGCAACGATGACCGATGACGACCACAAGCCGGGGAGCCCGCCCGGTTCTGATCGCGGCGTGTATGGCATCTCGGTGGCTGCCGAACTGTCGGGCATCAGCGAACAATCGCTTCGTCTATATGAACGTCAAGGCTTGCTGACCCCGGCACGCAGCAAGGGCGGTACCCGCCGCTACAGCGCCGACGACCTCACCCGCTTACAACGCATCAGTGAGCTCGTTGCCGACGGCGTCAACCTTGCCGGCGTCGCGCGCATCCTCGAGCTGGAAGACCGCAACGACCTCCTCGACGAGCGCAACGCCGCCCTGGAGGATGACAACGCTGGGCAACAGTCCACGGGGCGCAACTCCCGTTAAAGATCCAGCACGATTCCGTCGGTCGGTTCGGCCACACAGATCAGCACAGTCCCGTCGCCGGGCGCTTCCAATGGCGGTTGGGCGTAGGCCGTCTTTCCGGCGATGAGCTGCGTCACGCAGGTATGGCAGACCCCGCTTCGGCACGAGAAGCGGGTGGGCACGTCGCATGCTTCGGCGAGTTCGAGGATGCTGCCGTAGTTCGGCGACCAGTTGACCGTGAGCCCGCTGCGAGAGAACGACACCGGCGGCCCAGTGCCTGGCGGGCCAGCAGGCGGATGCGGCTGCGCCGTCGGCCGATCGACGATACCGGGGTTGATCGCGGGCAGCGCCCCGAACAATTCGGTGTGGATATGCGCCGGGTCGATTCCGACCTCGGTCAGGACGCCGTGCATATCCGTCATGAACTGGTCCGGGCCGCACATATAGACGGTCGAATCGAGCGGTATCCCCAGTGCGGCAATGGTTTTGCGGTCGAGCCTACCGACGGCACTCGTATAGAACACCCGCTGGCGAGCGTTGGGCAATTCACCGATGAGGTCGGTGACTTCCTGCATGAAGGCATGGGTACGCGCGTCACGCGTGGTGTGCAGCCACCAGATGTCACGGTCGCTTCGCCGGTCGGCCAGCGCATGCAACATCGCCAACACCGGGGTGATGCCGACGCCGGCGGACAGCAGGACGACCGGACCGACGCCGTCAGCGAGGTAGAAGTCGCCCCGCGGCGCCGCGACGTCGATCTCGGACCCCGCGCGGATGTTGTCCTGCAGCCAGCGACTCACCACGCCGTGGTCTTCGCGTTTGACACTGATCCGGTAGTCGCCACCGGCGCACGACAACGAGTAGCTGCGCAACGGCGCGGGATCGGCGGCATCGGGAACCCGTAGCGTCAGGTACTGACCGGGCCGCGGGATCGGCAGCGGCGTGTGGTCGGCGGCCTCGAACCGGATCGACATGATCGCCGCGCTTTCCAGGTGAGTCCCGGCTACGCGCAGCCGACGAAATCCACTCCATCCGGGTTCGACCCCGATCGGCGGGGCCGTCGCGGCGGCGGGGTTGTCGTGTGCGGCCAGCAGTTCGGCGAACGACTGCTGCCAACCGGGGCTCAGCGCGGGCACATCGACGGCCTTGCGGAGCAGATCCACGTCGCGGCCGGGCAGGTACAACAATGCATCGACTGCGGCAACGCTGAGTTCGTGCTTGCCGCGCCGGGTGCGAACGATGGTGTCTCCGGCCTGCACCCGCCCCTCGGAGATGACACGGAAATAGAAGCCCGGGCGGTGATGGGCGACAAGAAGATTCGGCATCTCGGGCTCGCCGAGGCGCATGCCGACCCGGAAGCACGTGACCCGCGGCTGCGTGACCTCGAACTCCGCCTCACCGATCGCGTAACGATCGCCGATACAGACCTCGTCGTCGCCAAGCCCGGTGATGGTGAAATTCTCGCCGAAGTTGCCCGGCTGCAGGTCGTCACGCCCCAGGAAACGGCTCCAGTGGTCGTAGGACTCGGTTTGGTAGACCATCACCGCACGTTGTTCGCCGCCGTGGCCGGCGAGGTCGCCCTGGCCGTCGCCGGCGATGTTGAGTCTGCGCACCATCACCGGCCCTTCGACCGGGCTCTTGTAGATGCCGGTGTGCACCGTCCGACCCCGCCACGCCACGTCGGCGGGCATTCCCACGTTGACCGAGACGAGCGTCGCGGTCCCTGCGTCAGATGAGCGGTTCACCGCCGTCAACTTTAAGGGTCACGCCGGTGAGAAACGTATTGGTGAGCGCGAAAAGGACGGCATCCGCGACGTCATCGACGGTGCCGATGCGGCGTGCCGGGTTGCTGCGGGTGAGGAAGTCGACGGCGCCGTTGGTGATGGACGAAGGACCCATCCTCGCTCATCGTCGGCGCAAAGTGCTTGGCCAGCATCGTCGGTGACGTCGACGGTTTCGGCGACGATGTCGTCGTCGTCATCATACCCGGCCGCCAGCGCTGCGCCGTTACGGCCCGCGACGATCACCCGTGCGCCTTCCGACCGCGCGAGCATTGTGACGGCACGGGCGATCCCGCCCGCACGCCCGACGACAACCACACTCTTAACCTTGCAGGGCACCCACAGCTAACTCCCAAACTTCTGTTTTACGGTTAGATGTAGCGCCAGTAAAGCCCACTGGTGGATAACCTGTCAAGAATTGTTTGATGGTTATGATCGCGAATTCATTTGCGCCTGTGTCAGTTTGGCTGACGGTCGCCCGATCGAGCACGACGGTAGTGGCGACGCGCCTTCATCCGGTTGCCGCAGATCGCCATCGAGCACCAGCGTGCCGTATTGGGCTTGCTTCGGTCGATCAGGTACAGCCGGCATTCGGGATTCGCGCACGGCCGAAGGCGCCCGGGGCTGGATACGCGCAACGCATCCCACGCAAGGACGGCACGCACCGCCCCCCTCGGCCCGTCGCCAACCGCCAGCCGCCAGTCCAGGCCGTCGCGCGACGCGGTCGGTCGGAGGGTGACAGGTTCGAGGAACCGCTGCAATGCCGTCGGCCCCTGGTCGCCGCGCACCACCGCCTGCAGCACCGATCGCGCATCGATCAGAGCCCTCAGTTCCGCGTCGGTGGGCGCGATGCCGTGGTTGCGCATCCATGCCCGGGCCGACTTCGGCTGCTCGAGATCGTCGCGCGCCTCGCCATCCACCACCGGTGCGGTGTTGAGCAAGTCCAGCAGGAGCTCCTCGTCGGCGGAGTCGGCTGCCACCAGGTCCATACCTAACCTCCAAATAAGTATTGACAGGTTACCCGATCGGGAGTTCACTGTCACTAACCATCAAAAGTGAGCAAAGGAGTTAGTTATGACAAGCCGAGTTCACCACCGCTACGCCACTGTTGACGGCCGGCGGATCTTCTACCGGGAAGCCGGTGATACCAGAGCGCCCGCGCTCGTATTGCTGCACGGGTTTCCCACCAGCTCATTCATGTTCCGCGACCTGATCCCGCGGCTGGCCGACCGTTATCACGTGATCGCCCCGGATCACCTCGGCTTCGGTTTGTCGGATGCTCCGCCGGTCACGGAGTTCGACTACTCCTTCGACGCGCTGACCGACCTCACCGAGGGCCTGCTCGATCACCTCGGCCTGAACCGCTACGCGATCTACGTCCAGGACTACGGCGCACCGATCGGGTGGCGCCTCGCCCTACGCCACCCGCAGGCGATCACCGCAATCGTCACCCAGAACGGCAACGGCTATGACGAAGGCTTCATCGAAGACTTCTGGAAGACGGTGTGGGAATACCAGCGCGACCAGACCTCTGACACCGAGGCCGCCATTCGCACCGCGCTCGCCATTGAGGGCATCAAGTGGCAATACTTGACCGGTGTCTCTGACGAGACCCTTGTCAGCCCCGACACCTGGATACACGACGCGGCCATGGTGGCCAGGCCCGGCAATGACGAAATCCAACTCGCGCTGTTCCGCGACTACGCGACGAATGCGCCGATGTACCCGGCCCTGCACGACTACCTGCGCACCAGCAAGGTGCCGGTGCTGGCGGTGTGGGGACAGGGCGACCCGATCTTCGGGCCCGACGGCGCCCGTGCTTTCGGCAAGGACGCACCCGATGCCGAGATTCACCTGCTCGACGGAGGCCACTTCCTCCTGGAGACCGCCGTCGACGAGGTCGCGGATCTGATCCGGGACTTCCTGAACCGAGTCACCACCGCCTGACGCGCACCGGAAAGAAGGGAAACACAATGGGATTGGCATGGCAGCAAGGTCCCTTGGCCGCCGGGTCGGTGGGCCATTTCCTGACCGCACAGCCGTTGCCGGAGCGATTGCTGTTCGTCGAACCTCTGCGAAGGCGTATGAGAGTTCGACAGGGCGACCAGTGGATCGCCGACAGCGAGAACGTGCTCCTACTCCACGAGCCGGGCCGCTACCCCGTCGCCTACTTCCCCCGCGACGACATCCGCGACGGCGTCCTTGTCGCAGAGGACCGGATCACCCAGCACGGCGAGCTCGGCGATACGCAGTGGTACACCGTGGTTGCCGATGGGCGAGAGGTTCCCCACGGCGCGTGGCAGCACACCGGATTGCCTGCTCACGCAAACGACCTGGCGCAGCGCGTAGCCTTCGGGTGGCGCGCGGTAGACGCCTTCTACGAAGAGGACGAGCGCATCGTCGGGCATGCGGCCGACCCCTACCACCGCATCGACATCCGGGCCACGTCCCGTCACCTGGTTGTCCGCGACGGCGACCGCGTCATCGCCGACACCCGCCGGCCACTGGTGCTATATGAGTCGGGCTTCGCCCCGCGCTGGTACGTCGACCGCGAGGATGTCGAAGAGGGTGCGCTAGAACCCGCTGAGGGCCAGACATTCTGCCCATACAAGGGCCTCGCCGACTACTACACGATCGGCGAACACAAGAAGGCGGCCTGGTCGTATGTCAACGCGTGGCCGGAAGTAGGCCGGGTGAGCAACCTGGTGTCCTTCGAACCCGACAAGATCGAGGTGTGGCTCGATGATCACCGACTGAATCTCGAGCCGGGCCAAGCCGTCGTCGCGCACGGCATCGACCGCGGCCTGGACCCCGACGAGATCCTCCAGAACTCCGCGAGGAGCAGGCGATGATCGCCGCGCTCGAGGTCGTGATCCTGCCAGTGTCCGATCCGGACAAGGCCCTCGACTTCTACCGGGACAAGCTGGGGTTCACCCTCGACGTCGACTATGCCCCGACGAAGGACTTCCGCGTTGTCCAGCTCACGCCTGAAGGATCAAGCGCATCAATACAATTCGGAGTCGGGCTGACCGACGCGCCGCCCGGTTCGGTCCAGGGCCTCTATCTCGTGGTGACCGACATCGCAGCGGTCCGAGGCGAGCTCGTCGATCGAGGAGTCGGCGTCAGCTCGATCAGACACAAGGAAACCGGCAGCGCAGAATGGACCGGGCGTTACCGCCTCGGGGCCGATCCGGAGCGAGCCGATTACGCGAGCTTCGCGGACTTCACCGATCCCGACGGCAACTCCTGGACAATTCAGGAACGTGGCCACCGGAATGCCTAGCCGTCCTTCGGTTCTGGTGTTCGATGTCAACGAGACCCTGATCGACATCGAGTCGCTGGGCCCGCATTTCGAAGCGATGTTCGGCGATCGCCGTGTGCTCCGCGAGTGGTTCGGCCAATTGGTCATGTACTCGATGACCGTCACCTTGGCGGACCGCTACATCGACTTCTTCTCGCTCGGCGAAGCGGTGTTGCGAATGACAGCCGACGTTCACCGCGTAAAGATCACCGACGACGATGTCCGCGCACTGAGCGCCGGCATGCAGACCATGCCCGCGCATCCCGACGTCGCGGAGGGTCTGCGCATGCTGACCGATCGCGGGTACCGCATGGTCACGCTGACGAACTCGCCGCCCACCTCCGAGGGCACGACGCCGCTCGAACACGCGGGCGTCGCCGGCCACTTCGAGCGCCAGTTCAGCGTCGACACCTCACGTGTCTACAAACCGTCACCGCGGTTGTACACCCGGGTCGCCGCCGAGCTGGGAGTCCCGCAGTCGGAGTGCATGATGGTCGCCGCCCACGTGTGGGACACGATCGGGGCACAGGCCGCCGGATTCAGCGGCGCGCTGATCACCCGTCCCGGAAACGCCCCACTGCCGACACCCGAACTGCCACAGCCAGACCTGATTGCCGAGGATCTGGTAGCGCTCGCCCGTCAACTCTGAGCGAAGTCCGCGGCGCGGTCCACATTGGCGAGTAATTGCCGCTGTCTCTTCGGCCACCAGAACAGTTCCAGTAGCAGCATCACCAGGTAGATGCAGGACACCACGGCGTTGCCCCATGATCCGAACGCGGCGTCCCACGCAGCCGTCCCGACCGCAACGACGAGGACGAACCACACAAGCCACCGGAAACGCCTCGCTCTCTCGGCAGCTTGATGCATGCCGTCGCGATAGTCGATGACCGCCCGTGCGAGTCGTGGGTCGTCGATGCGCTGTCCACCTCGGGCCGCACGGGCCACCTGTTCGCGGTCCGGCCCGCTCAGCTGCTTGGCGCCCGGCCAGTGTCGCGCCATCCGCCTGGCCATCCACACGCCGTAGAACACGGACATCACCAGGGACAAAAACAGTCCGACGAACCAAAACCCCGAGTCCAGCCACCCCAACACACCCAGAAAGCCCCCGACACCGATGCCGAGGATCAGACCCCGAAGGATCGGCCCGTATCGCCACACGAATGCCGGCACCGTCACCATGAGGTAATTGTGCTGGTGCTGTCAATGGTGGCCTTGGCACAGGAAATTGTCAGCGCATGAGAAGCAAAGGGGCAGATACCAATTGGCGATATTAGCCTGTCGAGGCCGTAATATCAGGCCATGTCAGGTGTGCACCGACGCACTGTCCTGGCCGCGATCGCGGTCGGCATGGCCGCGGCGGTCACCCGCGCGCCAGGAGCGGCGGCAGTCCGGGTGCTCCCGCGGGCGCGGGTGGCGCCACCGGCCGGTGTGCTCACCCGACTGCCCGGGGACGGCAATCAGTTGGCCCTGACCGTCGACGACGGTGCCAGCAACCCAGTCGTCGCCGCGTTTACACAGTTCTGCCGGGACACCGGTACTCGATTGACCTTCTTCGTCAACGGCGCCAACCCATCCTGGTCCGACAACGCGCAGGCAATAAGGCCGATGGTCGAATCCGGGCAGATCCAGGTGGCCAACCACACCTGGTCGCATCCGCACCTCGACAAGCTCAGCCTCAGCGCGGTTCGCGATCAGATCCAACGCAACGCCGACTTCCTGCGCAGCACATACGGTACGGATGGGACGCCGTACTTCCGGCCGCCCTACGGCGTACACACTCCGGACACCGATCGGGTCGCCGCGGACCTCGGGTACTCGACCGTCACGCTGTGGAGTGGCACAGTCGGCGACTCACTACCCGAGACTCCGGAAAACCTGGTCGCCACCGCCGCGCGATCGTTCGCGCCTCAGCAGATCGTCCTGGCCCACGCCAACCTGCCGACGATCACGAATTGTTTTGACCAGCTCTCCGGGCTGATCACGAGCCGCGGGCTTCAGACGGTGACACTCAACGACGTGTTCACGTGACGGCCCTTCGCCGGTGTGCTTCTAGACGGTGAAACCCAACGCGCGCAACTGTTCCCGGCCGTCCTCGGTGATCTTGTCCGGACCCCAGGGCGGGTTCCACACCCAGTTGATCTTGATCTCGTTCACCAGCCCGGCACCCACGAGCGCAGTGCGCGACTGATCCTCGATCACATCGGTGAGCGGGCACGCCGCCGACGTCAGCGTCATGTCGATCAGCGCCACCTTGCCTGCGTCGCCCTGCTCGACGTCCAGGCCGTAGACCAGGCCGAGATCGACGACGTTGATGCCGAGTTCGGGGTCGACGACGTCGCGCATCGCCTCCTCGAGATCGGCGAGAAACTCGTCGTTAGGCACTGCGGTGTCGCTCATCTAGGGTCTCCTCACTGGCTTGCGCCACTGCGTCTTTGAAGGCCATCCAGCCGAGCAGCGCACATTTGATCCGCGCCGGATACTTGGCCACCCCGGCGAAGGCGATGCCGTCGCCGAGCACCTCTTCGTCGCCCTCGACGGTGCCTCGGGACGAAATCATCTCGTTGAACGCCGCGACTGTCTTCAACGCGTCGCCGACGGTCTGGCCGATCACCAGGTCGGTGAGCACGGACGTGGCGGCCTGGCTGATCGAGCAGCCCTGCCCGTCGTAAGAGATGTCGGCGACCGTCTCGCCGTCGTCGGTCAAGGCCACCCGCAGCGTCACCTCGTCGCCGCAGGTCGGATTGACATGGTGCACCTGGGCGCCGAACGGCTCTCGCAGCCCACGATGGAGCGGGTGCTTGTAGTGATCGAGGATCACTTCCTGGTACATCTGCTCGAGTCTCACGCGAAGAACTCCACGGCCCGCTTCACGCCGGCCACCAGCCGGTCCACCTCATCGAGCGTGTTGTATACCGCGAACGATGCGCGGGCAGTCGCTGCGATGCCGAACCGGCGGTGCAGCGGCCACGCACAGTGGTGCCCGACCCGTACGGCGACGCCTTCGTCGTCGAGAACCTGGCCGACGTCGTGGGCGTGGATGCCGTCGACGACGAAACTCACCGGCGATCCGCGCCCGACGAGGGACGTCGGCCCGACGATGGTGACGCCGGGCACGGCCGCCAACCCGTCGAGTGCCGCGGCCACCAGCTCGGCTTCGTGCGCCTCGACGGCATCCATGCCGATTGCGCCGAGATAACGGGCAGCTGCGGCCAATCCGACGACCTGGGATGTCATCGGAGTCCCAGCCTCGAAGCGCTGTGGTGCCGGCGCGTAGGTGGTCTGCTCCATCGTGACGGTCTCGATCATCGAGCCGCCGGTGATGAACGGTGGCATCGCGTCCAGCAGCTGCTGCCGTCCGTAGAGCACGCCGATGCCACTCGGGCCCAGCATCTTGTGACCGGAGAACGCCGCGTAGTCCACTCCGAGCGCGTGGAAGTCGACGGGCTGGTGCGGCACCGACTGACAGGCGTCGAGCACCGTCAGCGCTCCAACCGCCTGTGCGCGCGACACCAGTTGATCGACGGACGCCACCGCTCCGGTGACATTCGAATGATGACTGAAGGCAACGACTTTCACGTTGCTGTCCAGCTCGAGCGAGTCGATGTCGATGCGGCCTTCCGGGCCCACGCCGAACCACTTCAACGTGGCGCCGGTGCGGCGGGCCAACTCCTGCCACGGGATCAGGTTGGCGTGGTGTTCGAGTTCGGTGGTGACGATGACGTCGCCAGGACCGACAGCGTGCTCGAACCTGCTGTCGCCCAGCACGTATGACACCAGGTTGATCGCCTCGGTGGCGTTCTTGGTGAACACCAGCTCACTTGCGTCGGCGCCGACGAACGACGCGATGTCGGCACGACCCTGCTCGTAGGCGTCGGTGGACTCCTCCATCAGCTGATGCGCGCCGCGGTGCACGGCTCCGTTGGAGGTCGTGAGGAAGTCACGTTCCGCATCGAGGACCTGCAAAGGCTTCTGTGATGTGGCGCCGGAATCCAAGTAGGCCAGCTGCTTCCCGCCGCGCATCACCCGGCTCAGGATCGGGAAGTCCGCCCTGATCCCGGTGATATCCAGAGTCTGCGCGGCGGTCATGTCAGGCCCCGACGGCTTGAGTGAACCGCTCGTAGCCGTTGGCATCGAGCTCGTCGGCCAACTCCGGACCGCCGGATTCAACGATCCGGCCGCCGATGAACACGTGCACGAACTGCGGCTGGATGTAGCGCAGGATGCGGGTGTAGTGAGTGATCAGCAGCAACCCGCCGTGCGCCTCTTCGGCGTAGCGGTTGACGCCTTCGCTGACCACGCGCAGCGCGTCGACGTCCAGACCCGAGTCGGTTTCGTCCAGGATGGCGATCTTCGGCTTGAGCAGCTCGAGCTGAAGGATCTCGTGTCGCTTCTTCTCGCCACCCGAGAAGCCTTCATTGACACTGCGTTCCGAGAACGACGGGTCGATGTCGAGGCCTTCCATCGCGCCCTTGACCTCCTTGATCCAGTGCCGCAGCTTCGGCGCCTCGCCGCGAACCGCGGTGGCGGCGGTGCGCAGGAAGTTAGACATCGATACGCCCGGCACCTCGACGGGGTACTGCATCGCAAGGAACAGCCCGGCCCGCGCACGCTCGTCGATGCTCATCGCGAGGACGTCCTCGCCGTCGAGCGTGATCGATCCCGATGTCACGGTGTACTTGGGATGGCCCGCAACCGCGTACGACAGCGTGGATTTACCCGATCCGTTGGGGCCCATCAGAGCGTGTGTCTCCCCCGACTTCACCGTGAGATCGACGCCTTTCAGGATCGGGATGTCGGTCCCGTCTTCAGCAGAGACGACGCTGACGTGAAGATCCTTGATTTCCAGTGTGGTCATGAGGTGGCTGTCCTTGATTCCGTTATCTCTAGTTCGTGTTCGATGGCATCTGTGAGGCGCTCACGCACCGCGGGCACACCGATCTTGCTGATCAGCTCGCCGAAGAACCCACGGACTACGAGACGCCGAGCCTGGTCCTCGGGGATACCGCGGGCCTGCAGGTAGAACAGCTGCTCGTCGTCGAAACGTCCTGTGGCGCTGGCGTGTCCGGCGCCGGCGATCTCGCCGGTTTCGATCTCGAGGTTCGGCACCGAGTCGGCACGGGCGCCGTCGGTGAGCACCAGGTTGCGGTTCGTCTCGAAGGTGTCGGTTCCGGTCGCCGCCGCTCGGATCAGCACGTCGCCGACCCACACGGTGTGCGCGTCGGGCTTCTCCGAGTCCGGATCTCCTTGCAGCGCACCCTTGTACGTGACGTGCGATCGACAGTTCGGCTGGGCATGGTCGACCAGTAGGCGCGACTCGAAATGCTGGCCGTCATCGGCGAAGTACAGGCCGAGCATTTCGACGTCCCCGCCGGGGGCACAGAACCGCGCACGCGCCGTGAGCCGCACCAGGTCGCCGCCAAGGGTGACTGCCACGTGGCGCAGCACCGCATCTTTACCAAGCGCGGCGTGGTGGGCGCTGACGTGGACCGCGTCATCGGCCCAGTCGGCGATCGAGACCACCGTCAGCCGTGCAGAGTCGCCGACGATGAATTCGACGTTGTCGGCGTAGGTTCCGCTGCCGCGCTGATCGATGACAACCACGGCCTCGGCCAGCTCGCCGACCCGCACCTGCAAGTGTCCGTAAGCCGTCGCGCCCTCACCGGGTCCGTTGATTACGATCTCGACCGGCTCGGAGACCTGCATATCCTTTCCGACGGTCACGATCGTCGCACTGTTGAACGACGAGAACGCCTGGGCGGCAACGCGGTCGGCAGGCACACCGCCATCGCCGAGCCGCTTGTCGCCGCGGCGCACAGTTTCCACCGCCACGCCAGGGCGCTCGGTGACGTTGATCACGGCGCTGCCGGTCGCGGCCGCCGAGCCGTCGTGCAGGCCTCGCAAACGCTTGAGAGGTGTAAACCGCCAGATCTCATCACGCCCGTGCGGCACCTCGAAGGCATCGACATCGAATGACGTGAAGACCTCGCCCTTGGTCCTGCCCTCCAGAGTCGCTGTCAGATCCTGCGCCACTAGCCGACCGCGCCTTCCATCTGCAGCTCGATCAGCCGGTTGAGCTCCAGTGCGTACTCCATCGGGAGTTCCTTGGCGATCGGCTCTACGAACCCGCGCACCACCATCGCCATCGCCTCGTCCTCGGTCATGCCGCGGCTCATCAGATAGAACAGCTGGTCCTCGCTCACCTTGGACACAGTGGCCTCGTGACCCATCGTGACGTCGTCCTCGCGGATGTCGACGTATGGGTAGGTGTCGCTACGGCTGATCGTATCGACAAGCAGCGCATCGCATTTCACGCTGGACCGCGATCCGTGTGCACCCTTGTTGACCTGCACCAGGCCGCGATAGGACGTCCGGCCGCCGCCGCGGGCCACAGACTTGGAGACGATGTTGCTCGACGTGTTGGGCGCCAGGTGCAGCATCTTGGCGCCGGTGTCCTGGTGCTGGCCCTCGCCGGCGAACGCCACCGAAAGCACCTCGCCCTTGGCGTGCTCGCCGGTCATCCACACAGCCGGGTACTTCATCGTGACCTTTGAGCCGATGTTCCCGTCGACCCACTCCATGGTGGCGCCGGCCTCGGCGCGCGCACGCTTGGTGACCAAGTTGTAGACATTGTTCGACCAGTTCTGAATCGTCGTGTAACGGCAACGGCCACCGGGCTTCACGATGATCTCGACGACGGCCGAGTGCAGCGAGTCGCTCTTGTAGATCGGCGCGGTGCAGCCCTCGACGTAGTGCACATACGCGCCCTCGTCGACGATGATCAACGTCCGCTCGAACTGACCCATGTTCTCGGTGTTGATCCGGAAGTAGGCCTGCAGCGGAATATCGACGTGCACGCCCTTCGGTACGTAGATGAACGAACCGCCTGACCACACCGCGGTATTCAGCGCGGAGAACTTGTTGTCCCCGGCCGGGATCACGGTGCCGAAGTACTGCTTGAACAGGTCGGGCTGCTCGCGCAACGCCGTGTCTGTATCGAGGAAGAGCACGCCCTGCTTCTCCAGATCCTCACGGATCGAGTGGTAGACGACCTCCGACTCGTACTGCGCGGCGACACCGGAGACCAGCCGCTGCTTCTCCGCTTCCGGGATGCCGAGCTTGTCGTACGTGTTCTTGATGTCGGCGGGCAGGTCATCCCAGGTGGCGGCCTGCTTCTCGCTGGAGCGCACGAAGTACTTGATGTTGTCGAAGTGAATGCCCTCGAGGTTGGAGCCCCAGTTCGGCATCGGCTTCTTGTCGAAGATTCGCAGGGCCTTGAGCCGGATATCGAGCATCCACTCGGGCTCGCTCTTCTTCGCCGAGATGTCGCGCACGACCGCTTCCGACAGCCCGCGCTGCGCGCTGGCGCCTGCCACGTCGGAATCGGCCCAGCCATAGCCGTACCGACCCAGCGACTCGATGGTCTGTTCCTGGGTCAAGGTCTCGGGCGTGGTCGTCATGTCGACGCTCCTTGCTTGGTCGTGGTGGCTTCGGCGCGGGCTGTGCGCTGAAGTGCGGGCGCCTGATCTGCGTTGAGGGGCACGTGCGTGGTGCACGCGCAGTCGCCGTTGACGATCGTGGCCAACCGCTGCACGTGCGTACCCAGCACCTCGGCGAACGCCTCCCGCTCGGTTTCGCACAGTTCCGGAAACTCTTCGGCGACGTGCGACACCGGGCAGTGATGCTGGCAGAGCTCTATTCCGTGGATAGGCCCTGTCACGTGGGTGGCGGTTGCTGCATATCCGGCCTTGGTCAGTGCATCTGCGACTCGATCGACAGTTGATTCAACGTCGTCGGATCCCTCGGTTACTCCCGACAGGATGGTGTCGATGCGGCGCCGCGCGAACGTCCGGACGGCGTCGTCGCCTCCGATCTCGCGGAGCTGGCGCATCGCATCGGCAGCCAGGTCGTCGTAGGCGTGGCCGAGCTTGGCCCGCCCCTCGGCGGTCAGCCGGTAACGCCGGGCAGGCCTGCCGCGGCCGCTGTGCTGCCACGATGCAGCCGCACTTGACTGCGCGTCGCCCGTTTCGAGCAGCGCATCCAGATGCCTGCGTACACCCGCGGCGGAGATACCGAGTCGATCGCCGATCTCGCCTGCTGTGATGGGTCCGGCCTCCAGCAAGAGCTGGACGATCGCGCCACGCGTGTGGCGGTCGGTGCTGGACGTCGCAGCGGCTCCAGCGTCCGGACTTAATTTCACAACACTATTGTGACGGAATTCGGAAAGCCGGTCTACCAAGGGCACCCTAAGGCAATCATCGTCCTACTATCACCACGTGAGCGAGCAGAACCGACGCCTGGTCCTGGCCAAGCGCCCCTCCGGCCTGGTGGACGACAGCACAATTCGCATGGAGACCGAGAAGGTGCCCGAACTCAAGGACGGCGAGGCGCTGGTCAAGGTCCGTTATCTGTCGATCGACCCGACGATCCGCACGTGGATGGACGACGTTCCGAGCTATCTACCGCCGATCCAGATCGGCGACGTCATCCGCAGCGGCGGCGTCGGCGAGGTCATCGAGAGCCGCACCGACGCCTATGAGCCCGGCCAGCTGTTGTTCGGCATGACGGGCTGGCAGGAATATGTGATTGCCGACGCCGGCGAGCTGGCGATGCAGGTACTGCCGGAGGGCGTGCCTCCGACGGTCGCCATCGGGATCCTCGGCGTGACAGGAATGACGGCCTACTTCGGCATCACCGACGTCGGCCAGGTGAAAGAGGGCGACGTCGTTGTCGTCTCCGGCGCCGCGGGCGCTACCGGCTCCGCCGCGGGCCAGATCGCGAAGGTCAAGGGCGCCAAGAAGGTCGTCGGCATCGCCGGTGGCGCGGAGAAGTGCGCGTACATCGTCGACGAGCTCGGGTTCGACGACGCGATCGACTACAAGAACGACAGCGTCGCGAAGCGGCTTCGCGAGACCTGCCCGGACGGCATCGACCTGTACTTCGACAACGTCGGCGGATCGATTCTCAACGACTGCCTCGCCAACATCGCGATGCGCGGCCGCGTCGTGCTGTGTGGGGCGATCTCCACCTACAACAGCGATGGCCCTCCGCCAGGGCCGAGCAATTACCTCAACCTGCTGGTCCGCCGCGGGCGCATGGAGGGCTTCATCATCATCGACTATCTCGACCGCTTCCCGGCCGCGCAGCTGGAGGTCGCCGGATGGATAGCCGAAGGCAAGATCAAGTCTTCCGAGCACGTCGTCGAGGGCCTGGAGAAAGCGCCTGACGCGCTCAACCTGTTGTTCAGCGGTGGAAACACCGGCAAGGTGATCGTCGCGCTCTGACCGCTACGCTGCTGTGATGGCTGCCCGCCTACGGTCCCTGTCCACCTCGATTGCCGGCTGGCACGGCGATGAGCGGACCGTCGGCTCACCGCTGAACGACGCCGAGCTCATTGCGATGCGGCGGACGCGTCTGTTCGGGGCGACGGGGACGGTGCTCATGGCGATCGGCGCGCTGGGCGTGGGCGCGCGTCCCGTCGTGCAGGATCCGACGTTCGGGGTGCGGCTGCTCAACCTGCCGTCGCGTATCCAAACCGTGTCGCTGACCATGACCACCACGGGTGCGGTGATGATGACGCTGGCATGGCTGATGCTCGGCCGGTTCGCCCTCGGCGAGCGGCGGATGACCCGCAGCCAGCTGGACCGCACGCTGCTCCTGTGGGTGTTGCCGCTGCTCATCGCGCCGCCGATGTACAGCCGCGACGTCTATTCGTATCTGGCGCAGAGCGAGATCGCGATCAACGGCCTCGACCCGTACAAGGTCGGGCCCGCCACCGGTCTCGGCCTCGATCACGTGTTCACGCTGTCGGTGCCCACCATGTGGCGCGAGACCCCGGCACCATATGGCCCGCTCTTCTTATGGCTCGGTCAGGGGATTTCGGCGCTGACGGGAGACAACATCGTCGTCGCGGTGCTGTGCCACCGACTTGTGGTGCTGCTCGGCGTCGCGCTGATCGTGTGGGCCACACCGCGGCTGGCCCGACGCTGCGGCGTCGCCGAGGTCAGCGCGCTGTGGCTGGGGGCGGCCAACCCGCTGCTGATCATGCATCTGGTGGCGGGCATCCACAACGAGGCGCTGATGCTGGGGCTGATGCTCGCGGGCACCGAGTTCGCCCTGCGCGGCGTGTACGCAGACACGCGATTGCTGCCAAAACCGTTGGCGTGGCCTCAATCTCGCGATGACTGGGTGCGCTGGCGGCCGATGGTGATGCTGGTGCTCGGCGTGGTGCTGATCACGATGGCCTCCCAGGTGAAGCTGCCGGGGCTACTGGCGGTGGGCTTCGTCGCGGTGGCCCTGGCCTGCCGTTGGGGTGGCACGTTCAAGGCGTTTCTGCTCGCAGGTGGATCGCTGACCGCGCTGTCGGTCGCGGTGATGGCGGTGATCGGCTGGGCCAGCGGCCTGGGGTTCGGCTGGCTCTTCACGCTCGGCACGGCCAACGTCGTGCGCAGCTGGATGTCCTTGCCGACCTTGTTGGCGCTGGGCACGGGACAGGTCGGCATCCTGCTCGGGCTCGGTGACCACACCACCGCGGTGCTGGGCCTGACCCGTGGCATCGGCGTGATCGTCATCGCGATCATCGTGACGTGGTTGCTGCTTGCGGTGCTTCGGGGTCGCCTGCATCCCGTCGGCGGCCTGGGCGTCGCGCTCGGCGCGACGGTGCTGCTCTTTCCCGTCGTGCAGCCGTGGTACGTGCTGTGGGCGGTGATCCCACTGGCTGCCTGGGCCACCCGGCCCGCATTCCGCAGCACGACCATCGTGGTCACCCTGGTCGTCGGCATCTTCGGCCCGACGGCCAACGGCGACCGTTTCACGGTCTTCCAGATTCTGCTCGCGACCGCGGCGAGCACGGTGATCGTGGCGGTGTTGATCGGCATGACGTACTACCGGCTGCCATGGCGGAAGCTGCCCGAACCCGGCCCGGAGCACGATCCGGCATTCGTCGCCGCGCCCATCCCCGTCGAACCAGCGCTACGGCGGACGCAGGCGGTCCAGCCTGACGCCTACGCTGAATCACCGTGACCTCCCGCTCATCCATCCCCGTGCGGCTGCGCGGGGTGTGCAAGCGGTACGGGTCCACCACCGCGGTGTCCGAACTAGACCTCGACGTGCAGCCCGCCCAGGTGCTGGCGCTGCTGGGACCCAACGGCGCGGGTAAGACCACGACGGTGGAGATGTGCGAGGGCTTCATCCGGCCCGACGCAGGCACCATCGAGATACTCGGCCTCAATCCGATCACCGATAACGCGCGGGTGCGGGAGCGCATCGGGGTCATGTTGCAGGGCGGCGGCGCATATCCGGCGGCGCAGGCGGGCGAGATGCTCAATCTGGTTGCGGCGTACAGCGCCAACCCGCTGGACCCGAAGTGGTTGATGGAAACGCTTGGCCTGACCGAGGCGGCCAAGACGACCTACCGTCGGCTGTCGGGCGGCCAGCAGCAACGCCTGGCGCTGGCCTGCGCGGTGGTCGGCCGCCCGGAACTGGTGTTCCTCGACGAGCCGACCGCGGGCATGGACGCACACGCCCGAATCGTGGTGTGGGAGTTGATCGATGCGCTGCGCAGCGACGGCGTGACCGTCGTACTGACCACCCACCAGCTGACCGAAGCCGAAGAGCTGGCCGATCGGCTGGTGATCATCGACCGTGGCGTTGCGGTCGCCAGCGGTACGCCCGCAGAGCTGACGCGCAGTGGAGCGGAGAACCAGTTGCGGTTCAGCGCCCCGCGGATGCTGGATCTGTCGCTGCTGATCTCGGCGCTGCCGGAGAGCTACAAGGCCACCGAGACATCGCCGGGTGAGTATCTGGTGGAAGGGCACATCGACCCGCAGGTGCTGGCCACGGTGACGGCATGGTGCGCGCGGCTCGATGTACTCGCCACCGACATGCGCGTCGAGCAACGCAGCCTCGAAGACGTGTTCCTGGACCTCACCGGTCGAGAGCTGCGACCATGAATCGCTTTGCGCCGGGCACGTTTACACCCGACCCACGACCCGCGACGGTGCCGACGATGCTGGCCGCGCAGTTCGCACTGGAACTGAAGCTGCTGTTGCGCAACGGCGAGCAGCTGCTACTCACCCTGTTCATTCCGATCACACTGCTGATCGGGTTGACGCTCCTGCCATTCGGCTCGTTCGGGCCGAACAGGGCGGCGACGTTCGTGCCCGCGATCATGGCGCTGGCGGTGATCTCGACTGCATTCACCGGACAAGCCATCGCGGTCGCGTTCGACCGCCGCTACGGGGCGCTCAAACGGATCGGCGCGACGGCGCTGCCGGTATGGGGCATCATCGCCGGCAAGTCGCTGGCCGTGGTGACCGTGGTCTTTCTTCAGTCAGTCGTCTTGGGCGCCATCGGCTTTGCACTCGGGTGGCGACCGAGCGTCCTCGGGCTGATGCTCGGTGCGGTGATCATCGCGCTGGGTACCGCGGGGTTCGCAGCAATGGGGTTGTTGCTCGGCGGCACCCTGCGCGCCGAGATCGTGTTGGCCGTGGCCAACCTGCTGTGGTTCGTCTTCGCCGGCCTGGGTGCGCTCACGCTCGAGGGCCAGGCGGTACCGGAAGCCGTCCGCTGGGCAGCGAGGTTGACCCCGTCGGGTGCCCTCACCGAGGCGCTGACCCGGGCGATGTCGTTGTCGGTCGACTGGTTCGGCCTCGCGGTGCTCGCCGTATGGGGCGGGGCGTCGGCGGTGTGCGCACTGCGCTGGTTCCGCTTCACCTGACGCGTAGTGCCCTACTACGGCCTGTAGTTGCGATCCTCTACGATCGGGCGGTGCCCGTCGGACGATTTCTGCTGCGGCTGGTGGACCTGCTGCCGATGCCCAGCCTGCGCGTGCAGCGGATCATCGCCGCCGCGGTCGTCCTGACTCAGGGCGGCATCGCCGTCACCGGCGCGATCGTCCGCGTCACCGCATCCGGGCTGGGCTGCCCGACCTGGCCGCAGTGTTTCCCCGGCAGCTTCACCCCGGTCCCGCACGCCGAAGTGCCCGTGATTCACCAGGCCGTCGAGTTCGGTAACCGGATGATCACCTTCCTTGTCGTGTTGACCGCCGCACTCGCGGTGCTCGCCGTCACCAGGGCAAGACGTCGTCGCGAGGTGTTGGTGTACGCGTGGCTGATGCCCGCATCGACGGTGATGCAGGCGGTGATCGGAGGAATCACCGTCCGCACCGGACTGCTGTGGTGGACGGTGGCGATCCACCTGCTGGTCTCGATGGCGATGGTGTGGCTGTCGGTTCTGCTCTACGTGAAGATCGGCGAGCCGGACGACGGGGTGCCAACAGCGCGCGTACCGAAGCCGTTGCGCCAGCTGACGATTCTGACCGCTGTCGTGCTGGCGGGGCAGCTCATCTCCGGAACATTGGTCACCGCCGCCGGTCCGCATGCGGGCGACAAGAGCGCTCAGCGCGTCGTGCCGCGGCTGGAGGTTGAGATCACCACGCTCGTGCACCTGCACAGCTCGCTGCTTGTCGCCTACCTCTCGCTGCTCGTCGCGCTCGGATTCGCGTTGATTGCGGTGCGCGCGCCCCGGCCCGTGCTGCTGCGGCTGGGCGTTCTGCTGGTGTTGGTGCTGGCGCAGGGCCTGGTGGGGACGGTGCAGTTCTTCACCGGCGTGCCTGCCGCGCTGGTGGCGGTCCACGTGGCGGGCGCGGCCGCGTGTACTGCGGCCACCGCGGCACTATGGGCGTCGATGCGAGAACGGACCGAGGCCGAGCCGGTCCAAGGCTGACTGCACGCCGAGCCCGAACTGACGTTGTTGACGGTCCCGCGTGGCCCGGTCCAACTGACGCCAGCCCAGTGACGGCTCCACCAGCTCCAACTCCAACAACAGCGGGTCCTCCGCCCCGCCGATCACGTCGACCCTGGCGTACAGGAGGTCCGTGGCATTGATGTTCAGATGCGCAGCGGCGGCGTCCAATGCTGCATGGCCGACATCCCACAGCTCGAAGTCAGGCTCCGCCGCGGTCAGGGACTCCTCCGCGTAGGTGCCGGAGGGGTCGAACACCGGCCGCTCGCCGGCCGGCGGCAGGATCGGTCCCTTGGTGAACGCGTGCGACTGTTCGCCGCTGAGGAAAACCAGGGCCGTCTCACCCTGCTCGACCCTGGGGTCGTAAGGCTGAACAAGCGCAGTGCTGCCTGCGGCGTGCAGCGCGGCGGCATGATCGCGAGCAGACTTGGCATCGATGAATCGTTGCGCGCCGACGGATCCCGCGCCTATAGCGGGCTTCACGACCACCTCGCCCTTTGGTATCCGGACCCGCTCGCCCGGCGCGAAGAAGTGGCTCGGCACCGTCGGCACGCCCGCATTCGCGAGATCGGAGAGGTAGCGCTTGTCGGTGTTCCACGCGACCACGGCGGGGGCATTCAGCATATTGGCAACGCGAGTGCTCCAGTTGAGGAATTCGTCGAGCCGGTCGATGTAGTCCCACGCGGCGCGAAGGATGACGAGGTCCGCGCGCAGCGCCTCGGGGTCGTCCCAGGACATCCACCGGGCATGCAGGCCGCGCTGCCGCAGGGCGTCGACCAGCTCTGCGTCGTCACCGTCGCCCTCCGGCAGCGCGGGGCAGCCGGCGAACACGATCCGCGGATGACGGATGTCGGGCCGAGCAAGTTTCATGAAGTAGGGATGATAGTCACCATGCACGCCATTGAAATCGCCGAAACCGGCGGACCAGAAGTCCTGCAATACGTCGAGAAGCCCACGCCCTCCCCTGGCCCGGGCCAAGTGCTGATCAAGGCCGAGGCCATCGGCATCAACTTCATCGACACCTATTTCCGGTCGGGTCTCTACAAACGAGAACTTCCGTTCATCGTAGGCCTCGAGGTGTGCGGGACGGTCGAGGCCGTCGGCGACGACGTGGCAGCACTCGGGGTAGGCAACCGCGTGGTCACCGCACAGGCCAATGGTTCCTACGCCGAATACTGCACTGCGCCAGCCGATTTCTGCGCGTACGTGCCGGACGCCGTAAGTCCGGACGTGGCGGCGGCCTCCCTGCTGAAAGGCATGACCGCCCACTACCTGCTCAAGTCGGTCTATCCGGTAGCGCAGGGCGACGATGTGCTGGTGCATGCCGGCGCGGGCGGGGTCGGCCTGATTCTCACGCAGTGGGCCACCAGCCTCGCCGTCCGGGTGATCACCACCGTGTCCACTCCCGAGAAGGCGGAACTGTCCCGCCAGGCCGGCGCGGTGGAGGTGCTCGACTACCCAGACGATCCTGAAGAGTTCGGCGCCAAGATCAAGGAACTCACCGACGGCGGAGTCGCAGCGGTGTACGACGGCGTCGGCGCGTCGACGTTCGACGCCAGCATGGCGAGCCTGGCGGTGCGGGGGACGCTCGCCCTGTTCGGTGCGTCCAGTGGCCCGGTGCCTCCGGTGGACCCGCAGCGGCTGAACTCGGGTGGCTCATTGTTCCTGACCAGGCCCACCCTGGCCCACTACACCCGATCGGCTGATGAATTTTCTTGGCGCGCAGGAGAACTACTCGACGCGATCGCCATGGGAACGATCAACGTGACGGTCAGTGAGCGCTACCGGCTCGAAGATGCGGAGCAGGCCCACCGCGACCTGGAGGGCCGCAAGACAGTCGGCTCCGTCGTGCTGGTGCCCTAGCGACCGAGCAATGTCGGCAGATCCAGTGCCGAGTCGATGGCCAGCGCGCAGAACACCACGGCCAGATAGTTATTCGACTGCAGGAACAGCCGCAGCGGCTTGACCGGCTCGCCGCGGCGCACCCCGGCATACAGCTGGTGGGCCATGGCCAGGAACCAGGTGCCTGCCACGAGCGCGACCGACGCGTACAGCCAGCCCGTCGCCAGCGCCAGCGCCAGCGTGGTCATCACGGTGAGCCACGTGTAGATCAGGATCTGCTTGGTGACCTGTCGCTCGGTGGCGACCGCGGGCAGCATCGGCACACCCGCCGCCTTGTAGTCGTCCTTGTACCGCATCGCCAGCGCCCACGTGTGCGGCGGCGTCCAGAAGAAGATGATCGCGAACATCACCAGCGCAGGCCATTGGATCGTGCCGGTCACGGCCGACCACCCGATCATCACCGGCATGCAGCCGGCCGCCCCGCCCCACACCACATTCTGCGAGGTGCGGCGCTTCAGCAGCAGCGTGTACACCAGCACGTAGAACGCGATCGTCGCCCCGGCCAGGTGCGCGGAGAGCATGTTCGTCGTCCACCACAGCCAGAAGAACGAAGCAACCGAAAGCGCGAGCCCGAAGATCAGCGCGTGGCTTCGCGGCACGCTGTCGCGCGCCAACGGCCTGCGCTCGGTGCGCTTCATCATCTTGTCGATGTCGGCGTCGGCCACACAGTTCAGCGTGTTGGCGCCCGCCGCCGCCAGCAGCCCGCCCACCAGGGTGTTCAGGATCAGCAGCGGATTCACCGTGCCGCGGTCGGCCAGCAGCATCGCCGGAATCGTCGTGACCAGCAGGAGCTCGATCACCCGCGGCTTCGTCAACGCCAAGTAACCCAGGAGCGTGGTGCGTGACTCTGCTGGGCGCAACGCGCTCGCGAATGGTCACCAAACAACTCCTCGGAAGCGTCAGCCGCGCTCTTCTACTACAGACGATGGTAGACCGCGGGGCGTCCCCGGACCTAGCAGGGTCGGTTCGGTAAATGAACAGCTAATGATGTGCGACGCAGCCTGCGACGATTGCCTGCGCCGCACTAGGGTATGTGATGTACCAGGCTTGCCGACCTGAGGAGTCAACCGGTGACAACTGTTGAAGAGATCTCCGCCCTTACCCGGCCCAATCACCCGGACGACTGGACGGACGTGGATTCGCTCGCCGTCGACACGGTTCGGGTGCTGGCGGCCGATGCAGTGCAGAAGGTCGGCAACGGTCACCCCGGGACGGCGATGAGCCTGGCGCCGCTGGCGTACAGCCTGTTCCAGCGCCAGATGCGCCACGACCCCAGCGATGTGCACTGGCTGGGCCGCGATCGGTTCGTGCTGTCCTGCGGTCATTCCAGCCTGACCCTGTACATCCAGCTTTATCTGGGCGGGTTCGGCCTCGAGCTGACCGATATCGAGTCGCTTCGCACCTGGAAGAGCAAGACGCCCGGACACCCCGAGTTCCGCCATACCGCGGGAGTGGAGATGACCACCGGTCCACTCGGCCAGGGCTTGGCATCGGCGGTTGGCATGGCCATGGCCTCGCGCTACGAGCGCGGCCTTTTCGACCCTGACGCGGCGCCGGGCGAGAGCCCGTTCGACCACTACATCTATGTGATCGCCTCCGACGGCGACATGGAGGAGGGGGTGACCAGCGAGGCCTCGTCGCTGGCGGGCACCCAGCAGCTCGGCAACCTGATCGTGTTCTACGACCACAACCAGATCTCGATCGAACACGACACCAACATCGCGCTGTCCGAGGACGTGCCCGCGCGCTATCGCGCCTACGGGTGGCATGTGCAGGAGGTCGAGGGCGGCGAGAACGTCGTCGGCATCGAGCAGGCCATCGCCGAGGCGAAGAAGGTTACCGACAAGCCGTCGTTCATCTCCGTGCGCACCATCATTGGTTATCCCGCCCCCACCAAGATGAACACCGGCGGCGTGCACGGCTCGGCCCTCGGTGACGAAGAGGTGGCCGCCACCAAGCGCGTCCTCGGGTTTGACCCGGACAAGACGTTCGAGGTGCGCGACGAGGTGATCGAGCACACCCGCAAACTGGTTGCGCGCGGCAAGGAAGCCCACGAAAAGTGGCAACCCCAGTTCGACGCCTGGGCGGAACGCGAACCTGAGCGCAAGAAACTGCTCGACCGGCTGCTCGCGCAGGAGCTGCCCGACGGGTGGGACGCCGACCTGACCCACTGGGAGCCGGGGTCGAAGCCACTGGCCACCCGCGCGGCCTTCGGCCAGGTGCTCAACGACGTCGCTCCGAAGCTACCCGAATTGTGGGGTGGCTCAGCCGATCTCGCCGGCAGTAACAACACCACCATCAAGGGCGTGAAGTCGTTTGGGCCGCCGTCCATTTCGACCGAGGATTTCACCGCCGACTGGTACGGGCGGGTGCTGCACTTCGGCATTCGCGAACACGCGATGGGCTCGATCCTGTCCGGCATCGTGCTGCATGGGCCAACACGTGCTTTCGGCGGCACCTTCCTCCAGTTCTCCGACTACATGCGGCCCGCCGTTCGCCTCGCGTCGCTGATGGACATCGACACCATCTACATCTGGACCCACGATTCCATCGGCCTCGGCGAGGACGGCCCCACCCACCAGCCCATCGAACACCTCGCTGCGCTGCGGGCGATACCGAACCTCTCGGTGGTCCGCCCCGGCGATCCGAACGAGACCGCACATGCATGGCGCACCATCATTGCGCGCGGCGCAGGCAGCGGCCCGGTCGGTTTCATCCTGACCCGCCAGGGCATTCCGGTTCTCGAGGGCACCAGCGCCGAAGGGGTGGCCAAGGGCGGCTATGTGCTCGGCGGTACACCGAGCGAGCTTCCGGATGTGGTGCTGATCGGCACCGGATCAGAGCTTCAACTTGCGGTTGAAGCTCAGAAGATATTGGCGGGTAAGGGCGTAACGGCCAGCGTGGTGTCCATGCCGTGCGTCGAATGGTTCGAGTCCCAGCCGGTCGAATACCGCGACAGCGTTCTGCCGCCCGCGGTGTCGGCGCGCGTGGCCGTCGAGGCGGCGGTCGCGCAGAGCTGGTACAAGCTCGTCGGAGATACCGGCGAGATCGTCTCGATCGAGCACTACGGCGAGTCCGCCGATGACAAGACCTTGTTCCGCGAGTTCGGGTTCACGCCCGAAGCCGTCGTGGCTGCCGCGGAACGATCACTAGACAACTAAGAGAGAAGGACGAAGCATGGCTCAGAATCCGAACCTCGCCGCCTTGTCCGCGGCCGGTGTGTCCGTCTGGCTCGACGACCTGTCCCGCGATCGGTTGCAGACCGGCAACCTGCAGGAGCTGATCGACACCAAGAGTGTGGTCGGCGTGACCACCAACCCGAGCATCTTCCAGGCGGCGTTGTCGAAGGGCACCGCCTACGACGCACAGGTCAGCGAACTCGCCGAACGCGGCGCCGACGTAGACGCCACCATCCGCACCGTGACGACCGATGACGTGCGGAATGCCTGCGACGTGCTGGCCAAGCAGTACGAACAGTCCGACGGCGTCGACGGCCGAGTGTCCATCGAGGTCGATCCGCGGCTGGCTCACGACACCGACAAGACGATCTTGCAGGCGATCGAACTGTGGAAGATCGTCGACCGGCCCAACCTGCTGATCAAGATCCCCGCGACGATGGCAGGACTCCCGGCGATCACCGCCGTTATCGCCGAAGGTATTTCGGTGAACGTGACGCTGATCTTCTCCGTCGAACGCCACCGCTTGGTGATGGACGCCTACCTCGCGGGGCTGGAAGCGGCGAAGGAAGCCGGCCACGATATATCCAAGATCCACTCGGTCGCGTCGTTCTTCGTGTCCCGTGTCGACACCGAGATCGACAAGCGGCTCGAGAAGATCGGCAGCGACGAAGCACTCGCTCTTCGCGGCCAGGCCGGCGTCGCCAACGCCCGGCTGGCCTATGCGGCATACGAGGAAGTGTTCGTCGGCGGCGAGCGGTTCGAGCCACTCAAGGCCGACCGTGCTCGCGTGCAGCGACCGCTGTGGGCGTCCACCGGCGTCAAGAACCCGGATTACTCCGACACGTTGTATGTCACCGAACTCGTCGCACCCAACACCGTGAACACCATGCCGGAGAAGACGATTGACGCGGTCGCCGACCACGGGGTGATCACTGGTGACACCGTCAGCGGCACGGGCACCGAGGCCCAGGCCGTATTCGACAAGCTGTCAGCCGTCGGCATCGATTTGCCCGACGTGTTCAAGGTGCTCGAGGACGAAGGGGTCGAGAAGTTCGAGAAGTCGTGGCTCGAGCTGCTCGATGCCACGCAGGGTCAGCTCGACGCCGCTAAGAAATGAGCACGGAGAACAAGCCGGTCGAGACGTCCGCAGCCCCGTCGGGTTGGCGCAACCCGCTGCGAGACAAGCGCGACAAGCGCATGCCCCGCATTCCAGGGCCGTGCGGGGTCGTCATCTTCGGCGTCACCGGCGACCTGGCCACCAAGAAACTGATGCCCGCCATCTACGACCTGGCGAATCGTGGGCTGCTTCCCGCCAACTTCGCGCTGGTCGGGTTCGCCCGAAGGGACTGGGCCGACGAGGATTTCGGCAAGCTCGTTTGCGACTCGGTCCGGACGCATGCTCGCACGCCCTACCGCCAAGAGGTCTGGGACCGGCTGGCCGAGGGAATCCGCTTCGTGCAGGGCACATTCGACGACGAGAAGGCGTTCCAGCGGCTGGCCGAGACGCTGGAGAAGCTCGATGTCGAGCGCGGCACCGGCGGCAATCACGCGTTCTACCTCTCAATCCCACCGAAGGCGTTCCAGACGGTGTGCGAACAGTTGCAGAAGACCGGTCTGGCGCGACCACAGCAGGGCCGGTGGAGCCGAGTGGTGATCGAGAAGCCGTTCGGCCACGACCTGCAGAGTGCCCAGGAGCTGAACGGCGTCGTCAACAGTGTGTTTCCCGAGGAGTCGGTGTTCCGCATCGACCACTACCTGGGCAAGGAGACCGTCCAGAACATCCTGGCGTTGCGGTTCGCCAACGAGCTGTACGATCCGATTTGGAACGCCAACTTCGTCGACAGCGTCCAGATCACCATGGCGGAGGACATCGGCCTCGGCGGTCGTGGCGGCTACTACGACGGGGTCGGCGCGGCCCGCGACGTGATCCAGAACCACCTGATCCAGTTGATGGCGCTCACGGCGATGGAGGAGCCGGTCAACTTCAGCCCGCATGAACTGCAGGCCGAGAAGATCAAGGTGCTGTCGGCGACGCAACCGATGCGACCCCTGGACCAGACCACGGCGCGTGGTCAGTACACCGCAGGCTGGCAGGGCAGCGAGAAGGTGCCCGGCCTGCTCGAGGAAGAGGGCTTCTCCAAGGACTCCAAGACCGAGACGTTCGCCGCGATCACCCTGGAGATCGACACCAGGCGCTGGGCGGGCGTCCCGTTCTTCTTGAGGACCGGAAAACGACTGGGGCGCAGGGTGACCGAGATCGCGCTGATATTCAAGCGGGCTCCGCACCTGCCATTCGACACGACGATGACCGAGGAACTGGGCAAGAACGCGTTGGTGATCCGGGTCCAGCCGGACGAGGGGATCACGACCCGCTTCGGGTCCAAGGTACCGGGCAGCCAGATGGAGGTCCGCGACGTCAACATGGACTTCTCCTACGGCGCGGCGTTCGCCGAGGACTCACCCGAGGCATACGAGCGGCTGATCCTGGACATGTTGCTCGGCGAGCCATCGCTGTTCCCCGTCAACAGGGAAGTCGAATACTCCTGGGAGATACTCGATCCCGTGCTGGATTTCTGGGCGGAGCACGGTAAGCCCGATCCTTATGAATCCGGCGGATGGGGGCCGGAGTCGGCGTTCGAAATGATCCGCCGAATGGGGCGGGACTGGAGGCGGCCATGATCGTCAATCTGCCCAACGCCACCACCAACGACATCAACAAGAAGATCATCAGCCTTCGGGAAGAAGGCGGCGCGGTCACGATGGGTCGGGTGCTGACCCTGGTCATCGCACCTGACACCGACGAGCTCCTCGAAGAGTCCGTGGAGGCGGCAAATTTCGCCAGCCGCGAGCACCCCTGCCGAGTCATCGCAGTGCTGGCGGGTGACCGCAAAGCGTCGGAACCACGGCTGGACGCCGAGATTCGAGTCGGCGCCGACGCAGGCGCAGGCGAGGTTGTGGTGCTTCGGCTGAACGGCGAGCTTGCCGACCACGCCAGCAGCGTGGTGCTGCCGTTCCTGTTGCCGGATACCCCGGTCGTGGCTTGGTGGCCCGCGGGAGCGCCTGCGGCTCCCGCACAGGATCCGTTGGGCAAGTTGGCAATTCGCCGTATCACCGATGCCACCAACAGCAGCGACCCGCTCGAGGCGATCAGAGGCCGGCTGCAGGGCTATACGGCGGGCGACACCGATCTTGCCTGGAGTCGCATCACCTACTGGCGAGCCCTGCTGGCAACAGCCCTCGACCAGGCGCCGTTCGAACCGGTCAACTCGGCGCTGGTATCAGGCCTGAAAACCGAGCCCGCGCTCGACATTCTGGCGGGCTGGCTGGCCAGCCGGGTCGATGGTCAAGTGCAGCGCGCGGTGGGTGATCTGAAGGTCGAACTGCACCGACAGAGCGAAACGGTGACGTTGAGCCGCCCCCAGACCGGGGTGACCGCCACGCTGACTCGAACCGGTCGGCCCGAAGCGCTGATTCCGTTGGCGCGCAGAGACGCCAAGGAATGCCTGGCCGAGGATCTCCGCCGGCTCGATGCCGACGAGATCTACTTCGAGGCGCTCGCGGGCATCGACAAGGTGCAGTACGTGTGAGCACCGAAATCCAGACCTATCCGGACAAGGCCGCACTCATCGCCGCCGTCGGCGACCGCCTCATCGGGGCGATCACCGACGCCGTTGCGGCCAGGGGCCGGGCGTTGGTCGTGCTGACCGGGGGTGGCACGGGAATCGGCCTACTCGAACATGTTCGGGAGAACGGCGGCCACATCGACTGGTCGAAGGTGCGCCTCTTCTGGGGCGACGAACGTTATGTGCCCGAGGACGACGACGACCGCAACGAGAAACAGGCCCGCGAAGCGCTGCTGAACCACATCGACATCCCGGCGGCCAACGTGCACGCGATGCCCGCCAGCGACGGAGAGTTCGGTGACGACCTGGACGCCGCCGCACTGGCCTACGAGCAGGTGCTGGCCGCCAACGCCGCCGACGGTGAGGTCGTGCCGGATTTCGACGTGCACCTGCTCGGGATGGGCGGCGAGGGGCACATCAACTCGCTCTTCCCGCACACCCCCGCAGTCCGCGAAACCAGTCGGCAGGTGGTCGGCGTTTCCGACTCCCCCAAGCCGCCACCACGGCGAATCACCTTGACATTGCCCGCCGTTCGCCGGTCACGCGAAGTCTGGCTGGTGGTGGCCGGTGCCGAGAAGGCCGATGCGGTGGCCGCGGCGGTCAGCGGGGCCGATCCCGACGATGTGCCCGCCGCCGGCGCGAAGGGCAGCCACGCCACGGTGTGGCTGCTCGACGAGCAGGCGGCGAGCAAGCTCTAGCCGCGGGTGTCGGCAAGCCCGTCGACATAGCCTGCGGCGTAATCGTCTGCCGCACGCGCCCCGTCGGCGCACGCGGTGACGGCTTCGCGGGGATCACACTCGCACTGTCTGCACTGCATGCAGGTCAGACGACCAGTCGGCCACGACGGTTCCGGCCGTATGGTCAAATGACCGTCATGGCAGACAAGGGTGGCAGGACCGGTGCCCGGAGCGGCCGGGAGCGAATCCAGAAGCTCGCGCAGGCGGCGCTGAATGCCGATGTCACGGTCGACCAGGTCGACGCGGTCCTGGCCGGGCTGGCCGACACCCTCGAGGACCTCAACAACTCCACCGGCAATCTCGATGCCACGTTGGAGCGGTTCAACGACACAATCAGCCGCATCAACGAGCTGGCGCCGCGCCTGAACGCGGTGGTCGACCGGCTGGAGGGCATCGTCGCGCGCGTCGAACGCATCGTCGGCGTCGGCGAAGCGGCGGTCGCGCCCCTCGCGGCAACCGAATCGGCGGTCCGCGGCGCGATCAACGCGGTGCGCCGAACCACCCGGCTCTAGTGCCGGACAGCTGCCCGACGCCTCCGCCGCCAGTTGCCGAGGGCACGGGGCTGCCGTGGGATGTTCCCGTCGACGACGCCGTCGACGCGATCGCGGCGGCCCGGGCCCAGCACGGCGACGAATTCATCGTGAACAGCGGCGGCGAGAACTATCTGTTCACGTTCTCCCCTGCCGGTGTCGAGTCGTTCTACGCACTTCCCGAGGAGACGGCCAGCAAGGGCGTCGCGGACTACCTCATGCTGCGGCGCAAACTTCCCGACGAGATCTTCGTCGGGAGGCGAGTCCTGCCGAATTCGCTGTTCCGCCGCGACGACGTCGCGTCATACCTGGCCAACCTGCACTGGGCGCTGACCCAGACCGTGGCCGAACTGGGATCCAACGGCTCGGTGGATATTTTCGCGCTCACCCGCAGACTCGGCCACCGAATGGGCCTGGCGTCCTGGTCGGGACCGGGATCTGCCGAAGGGGACGCCTTCGAGCGGCTGGTGTCGGCGTTCGACACCCTGGACGGCTCGGACGCGTTCGTGCATCCGGATGCGATGGCCGCCGTCGCCGCGTCGGACAAGCGGGCGGAGCGGTCGGCGTTGGAGGAAGTCACCGCGGTCGTAGCGGACGCAGTGGGCCGGCTGGACTCGGGAGACCGGACCGAGATCACGCCCTCTTCGACAGAATCGTCGAGGCGTGGTCATCCGAGGCCACGGCGGACCGGATCCGCGGCATCGGTCTGGATGTCGCGCTGATCCATATCGCCTCGATGTCCAATCTGATGGCCGCGCTCGGCTGGGCGATGGTCGACCTGATCGAGCACCCGAGCCAACTGGACGCCGTCGTCGGCGGCGACGGGGAGCTGGCGCAGCGCTGCGCCCTGGAGAGCACCCGGTTGGCGCAGCGCTCGATCATGTCGCGCGCGGTGTTGGCTCCGGTAGACCTCGATACCGGCGACGTGACCTACCGAGTGCCCGCGGGCTGGACCATCGCCACCTTGCTGCCGCTGCTGAACACCTCGGTCGCGCCCGGCCTCGAGCGCTGGAACCCCGACCGCTGGCACCGGCATCGGCTTGCGGACCAGGACGCGCTGCCTTCGCCGATGTTGGTGACGGCATTCGGCCACGGTCGACATTCGTGTCCCGCCCAGCCTTTTTCGCTCGCGGCGATGACGACGGCGATGACGCGGCTGCTCGGCCACTACCGGATGACCCCGCGTTGGACCGCCCACCCGCGCGCAGTCCCGGAGCAGATCGGTGGAGTGGCCCGCTCCGCTGGGCCGTGCCCTGTCGACTACGTCAGCCGCTGACTATCCCGGACGCCACCGCATAGCGTCAGACGAAGTCCGAACCGCCGTCGACGTTCACGGTCGCGCCGGTGACATACCCGTTGCGCTTCGACGCCAGATAGGTGGTGATGGAGGCGATCTCCTCGGGCAGGCCGGCGCGACCCAGGTCGCAGGGCTGGTGAAAGTTGTCATTGATCCACGTCATCACGTCCGTCGGATCGGCCGCATCCAGACCGTCGGCGGCGAGGATGTCCTTCAGGTTCTCGGTGAAGCTGGCGGTGACGATCGTTCCCGGGCATACGCAATTGACCAGAATGCCGTCCTTGGCAAGGCTTTTGGAGAGGTTCTTCGTGACGCTGCTCAACGCTGCCTTGGATGCCGTGTACGCGACGATCCGCGGGTTCTGCCGCTGAATCGAATGGGCCGACAGCGTGACTATCCGAGCCCACTCCGCAGCCCGCAGCATGGGCAGGGCGGCACGGATCGAACGCACCCCCGACATGGTGCCGAGCGCGAACGCCTCGTCCCACTGTCGGTCGGTCATCTCCTCGAAGTACCCGTCGCCTGGGCCGATGGTGTGCACCAAGCTGTTGAGTTCACCCCACCGCTGCGAAACCGCCTCGAAGCCGGCAGCGATCGAGTCGGCGTCGGACATGTCGACGCTCAACCCGACGGCATCGGGCGCTCCGGCGGCCCGCAATGCCTTCTCGGTCTCCTCCAGAGCGGCTGTGCCCCTGGCCATCACCGCAACCTTCGCGCCTTCGGCGGCCAGAGTCATCGCGATCGCGAGCCCCATACCCTTGCTGCCGCCCGTCACAACGGCCGTCGCACCGGCCAAGCCAAGATCCATTGCCCTACCTTCCGTCAGTCGACATGACACCGAGCCCACGCAGGCAGAAGCGCACGACGGCATCGCGCACTGCACGTCGGTCGCACTCTCCAGTCGCCCATTGCCGTTCGACGCTCGCCCAAATCGCGCCATGTATCGACAGCGCATCTGCGGTCGGGTCGACGTCGGGAAAGATGCCGGTGCGCTTGCCGTGCTCGAGCTCTTCGACGAGAGGTTTCAGAATCTCGCCGTAGGCCTCGCTGACGAGCTCGGGCGACGCGAACATCTGCGTCTGCGCCTCCAACGACATCTGGCGGAGGTCTGATCTGATCCGATCGTCGAAAGCCAGGTCCAGCCGTCCGTCGATCCACGCGACCACTGCCTCCGGCGAACCGTGCGCCGCAGCCATTTTCCGCTTCAGCCGCCTGGTCTCCGCGCGTGCCATTTCCAGGAAGACCGCCGATATCAATGCATCCTTCGAATCGAAATGGCGGTAGAACGCCCGCGTGCTCAGCTGCGCGCGCTCGAGCACCTGCGCGACTCCGAGACCCCGAACTCCTTCCTCGCGAAGGACGTCGGTGGCGGCATCCAGCAGTGCACTGCGCACCCGCGGGTCGGGAGCCAGTTTCTTGCGCTGACGCTTGACGCCTGAAGTCACTGCTCGCCGCTCCCTCAGGCCGTGGCGTCGTACGCCGAAAGGTAGTCGGCGAAGCGCTCGCGCACCTGTTCGGGCGTCAGTCCGTAGTCGGCCAGCTCGTAACTGTGTTCACCGCGTGCACCCGGTTGGTGACCATCGGCCCATTCCTGTACGCGATCACGGGCGGCTGTGGACAGCGTCAGCCCCAGCCGGCCATAGCTGGTTTCCAATGTCCCGATGGGGTCGACTTGTAGATCACGGAAGGAGACATCGACGAATCGGTTGTCCCCGAATCGGTTCCGGAAGTCCATTGCCCGGCGGACTCCCTCGGCCCAGCACTCCAGCTGCTCGGCGCCGAGTTCCTTCGCGTCGTCGCGATCACTGCTCCAGCTGCGGACATAGCCGATCAGGCTGCAGACGGAGCCCAATACCTTCGCGGGATCACGGTGACTCCAGAGGAACTTGGCGTTCGGGTAGGCCTCGACGAGGGCGTCCAGCGCGAACATGTGCACCGGTGTCTTCAGGTGCCACAGTGTCGGCGGGCAGTGCCACTGCAGAAGCTTGAGCACCTGGCGGTGGAAGACGTATGTCTCTCGCATGTCACATCGCATCAGCCAGGCGAGATAGCCGGGCACTCGGACCACGCCGTCGAAATGAAAGGTACGGAAGCTCATTCCCATCAGGTCCTGGCATTCGGTTGGCGCCTCGGGCTCCGAGTTCATCATGGTCCGCATGCGCGGAAACATGTTGTCCATCATCGCGATTCCCTCCGCGGCCTGCGCGATCCGCGGATCGGTGTGCTCTGTTGCCGTCTCCGGCGGAGGTGTGCAGGCCTGCGATTCCCACATCCGCAGCGACCGGAACTGCGGATCGCTGGCCACCAGCTGGCTCAATGCGGTGGTCCCAGTGCGGGGTAACCCGATGACGAAGACCGGGCCGCCGACGACCTCGTCGTCGATCTGTGGGTGCTGCTTGTAAGTGTCGGTGATCCGAAGTCGCTGGATCAGCGCATTGCTGATGGTCGCGTGCTGGATGACGTTGCCCAGATCGTTGAGATCGGCTTCGGTGTTCAGGGCCTCGACGGTCCGTTCCAGGCCCTCGCGGTAGTAGGGCGAACCGAAATCCTCGAGGCCGGTAGCGGCGCGCGCACCGTCCTCGAGCTCTTCGACGGAGAAGCTCATGCGGAGAACCTTTCGTGCACGGCGCGGCGACGCGCCTCGATGATCCTGGCCCGCTCCGCTGGGGTCACCTTCTTGGTCTCCGGCGGCAGTGTCGAGTCGATGTCGGCGAATTTGACGACCCGGGTCGTCGGCGTGGGCGCGGTCTCGGTTCGCACGCAGCGCAGAATCATCGCGCCATTGCTATGTCCAGCGGCGTCAAGCCAATTCGCGACTCCAGGGTCACGCGAGCTGACGACGACACGAAGGACACCGTCCGAGTCGATATTGGCCTGGTGGGCATTGAGGCTGGACTGATGTCGGCCGTAGTGGATGGTCTCCCACCACTGATTGCCGAGTGAATAACTCCAGTAGACACCTTTCGGTGGCTCGACCTCGAGGATCAACGCCTCGTCGGGTTCGAGTTCGAAACGGCCGATGACCGGACGGTTCTCGGCGGCGGCGCCGATCGCTGTGCGATCGATCGGTGGCATGAACCCATTGATCGGCGGCCCCTCGTTGAAGTCGAGAAAGAACTTCAGATTGTCGTGGACGAACTCCCCCAACGCGTAAATCTCGCGGGACACGGCGACATCCGGATCGACTGTGCGGTCCCTCGGTTCGACTTCGGCGCCGACGCGTTCGATCTGCAATGACGACGGTTTCTCGGTGTCCCAGTCGTAGAAGAAATGCCTCACCACGAGCGTCGGATGATCGCCTTGCAACCGAAGCCAGTTGCCCTCGCGCTCGTCGGCGGACAGGATCGCCTCGAAGTTCCCGTCCGCATCGACGTCGAGATCGTCGACCAGACAGTTCGTCGTCGACGCGATCCCGTCCATCGTCTGCAGGCCGACGTACCGCGCGGTCCCCCGATTGCCGGACAGCCGATACGTCTCACCACCGCGAAGCGTGGCCCGCAGGTAGATGCAATCGGGACACTCCATGCCCCAGGTGAGGATGTCGTCGGTGCTCGTGCGCGTCACCGCCAGCACAGGATCGGTGTCGACGCGCAGCGCCTCGTCGACGCCGACGGCGAGCAGCACCATCAGGTGGCGCATCCCGGATGCGTAGTCGACGCGGTTGCGGTTGACCGGATCGTCGGCGACGAGTTCCCCGGCTACCGTGAGCCGTTCCAGCAGGTGCGCCCAGGCCGAGCGCAGATCGACGTCGATGCCGCCGCCGGACAGTGCGGCCTCGGCGATGGAGTGCGGCAGCCAGGCCATGGTCTTCTGGTCGCTCATCGTGTCGCCTTCGCCGGTGTGGAAGTCCCGCTAAATGAAAACTCGGTTTTCATTTAAGCCTGGGTCTGACTCTTACACCTGCCGGCGATTGTGTCAACGAAGCGGCATCCCGCGAGGCTATCGCGTGTCGGTCGGGCGCTATCCGCTGTTGCGCAGCGCGGTCGCAAGTCCGCTCATCGTCAGCAGGATGCCGCGCTGCACGAGTTCGTCGTCGTCGCCGGACCGGTATCGGCGAAGCAGTTCCACCTGAAGGTGGTTCAGGGGCTCCAGGTACGGGAATCGGTTGAACACCGAGCGCGCCAACGCCGCGTTGTCGGCGAGCAGGTCGTCGTGCCCGGTGATCAGTTGATGCATCCGGATCGTGCGCTCGTGCTCGGCGACGATCTTGTCGAACACTCGCCGACGCAGCGCCTCGTCCTCGACCAGTTCCGCGTAGTGCGCCGCGAGGCCCATGTCCGACTTCGACAACACCTGCGCCATGTTGGACAGCACGGTGCGGAAGAACGGCCAGCGCCGGTAGAGATCCTGCAATACCTCCAGTCGCCCGTCCTGCTCGGCGATCCATTCCTCGAACGCCGTCCCGGTGCCGTACCAGCCGGGCAGCATGACCCGCGATTGGCTCCAGGCCAGCACCCACGGAATGGCACGCAAATCAGAGATCGACGTGGTGGGCTTGCGTGACGTCGGTCTGCTGCCGATGTTGAGCGACCCGATCTCGCCGACCGGGGTGGAGGCCTTGAAGTAGTCGACGAAACCCGGTGTCTCGTGCACCAATTCGGCGTAGGCACGGTGTGCGCGCGCGGCCAGATCGTCGAGCACTTGATATGCGGGCCCTGCGGCATCTCCGAGACCTTCGACGTCGAGCAGAGACGCCTCGAGCGTGGCGGCCAGCAGCGTCTCCAGATTGCGGTGCGCGATGCGGGGCTCGGCGTACTTGGCGGCGATGACCTCGCCCTGCTCGGTCAGCCGTAGCGAGCCGTTCACCGCCCCCGGCGGCTGCGCCAGGATGGCGTCGTAGCTGGGCCCGCCGCCGCGGCCCACGGTGCCGCCGCGACCGTGGAAGAGCCGCAACCGGATTCCGGTCTTGCGGGCGGACTCGACGAGATCCAACTCTGCGCGGTAGAGCGCCCAGTTGGCCGTTAGGTAGCCGCCGTCCTTGTTGGAGTCGGAATAGCCGAGCATGACCTCCTGGCCGTCATCATGTGATGCCACCATCGCGCGGTACAGCGGAAGATCAAGCGCCGCTTCCAGAATCGACGAGCCGCGCTGTAGGTCGTCGATCGTCTCGAAGAGCGGAACGATGCTGACCGGGCTGTACGGGTCTGGCCCGGACGCGTCGAGCAGGCCAGCCTCCTTCAACAGCACCGCCGCTTCGAGCATGTCCGAAACCGACTGGCACATCGAGATGATGTAGTTGGGTACCGCCAGCGGGCCGAACACGTTGACGGCGCGGGCCGCGGCGGCGCAGATGTCGAGTTCCTTGCGGGCGAGCTCGGACAATTCGGCACCAGCGCCGACCAACGGCCGCCGCGTGCCGAGCTCGGCCACGAGTAGATCAACGCGGTCCGGCTCGGGCAACGACCGATAGTCGGGATGCACCCCCGCCCAAGCCAACAGCTCGGCAACGACCTCCTCGTGCACATCGGAGTTCTGCCGCATGTCCAAACCGGAAAGGTGAAAGCCGAACGTGTGCACGGCTTCCCGCAACCGCGCCAACCGATCGTCGGCCAGCACGGCGCTGCCGTTGGCACGCAGGGACGCATCGACGACGTTGAGATCCGCCAGCAGCTCTCCAGGTGTGCCGTAGGGCTGCAGGCCGAGGTCCAACTCGTGTTCGGGTTGGTCGTCGAGGATCTGCTGGGCGGTTGCGGTGAGTCGGCCGTGGATGACTCGCAGGGCCCGCCGGTACGGTTCGTCGGCGCGTGCGGGCTCGTCACACGCGTCGGCCAGGCCCACCAGGTCGTCGCTCACCGTGACGAGCCGTGCCGACATCGACAGCTCTTCATGCAGCGCGGTGAGTTCGCCGAAGTAGTGGGCCAGCGCGGTGTACGCCGCGCGGGAGGTGGCCAACCGCACCACGTCGGCGGTCACGTTCGGGTTGCCGTCGCGATCGCCGCCGATCCAGGATCCCGGTCGCAGGATCGGCTCCTCGAGGATACTGGCGCCCGGCCACCGCGCCTGCAACGCGGCGCGCACCTCGGCGTTCACCTTGGGGATGACCTCCAGGAAGGCGGCCGGGTAGTAACGCAGACCGGTTTCGATCTCGTCTTGAATCTTCAACCGCGACAACCGGATCAACGCGGTCTGCCATAGCGTGAGGATGTGGCGGCGCAGCTCAGTTTCGATGTCCCGGCCGTCGTCGGTGTGCGTGTGGCCGTGCAGACGTAGCCGCATCAGCTCGGTGATCCGGTGCTGAGTGTCGAAAACCGTACGGCGACGCGTCTCGGTGGGATGCGCGGTGATCACCGGTGACACCAGCGCACCGGTCAGCGTTTCGGCCACCGTCGCGGTGTCGAGCTCGACCGAGTCCAGCTTGAGGTACGTGGCAGCCAGGCTGCTGTCCTGCGGCGGCTCGCCCGCTGCCACGTGGATGGCCCGGCGACGCTCACGGTGGATGTCTTCGGCGACGTTGGCCAGCAGCGCGAAGTGGGTGAAGGCCCGGATGACCGGGATGGCCTCGTGGACGTCGATGCCGTCGAACATGCCCGCCAGATGGACCCGCTCGATCTCCGAGCGGCGCACCCGAAACGACTCGACGCGGGCCCGCTCGACGAGATCGAAGACCTCGTCGCCGTTCTGCTCACGCACGGTGTCGCCGAGAATGGTGCCGAGGAGCCGAATGTCCTCGCGCATGGGCTCGGTGGCTTCGCGCCCCACCTTCGTGCGGCGCACCGAACCGATCGGCGCCAGCGACGTGTCGGAACCTTCAGCCATCACACGATTATCGGGGACCCCCACGCGGCTCGCAGGGCGGGAACGGCGTTGGTCAGATCGCCGCCATCAGGATTGAGAGCAAGATCACCACGAACAGCAGGATGAACGGAATCAGCACGATCGCGATCGTGATGCCGACGCCGTTGTACTTCTGCGGGCCGACACCAAGTGAGCCCGCGCTGAACGACCACAGCGGCGCCTTGTACTCGAGCTCGGCGAGCTGACCAGGCCGCACATCCGCCGTGGCGTCCGCCGGACCCAGCTTCGAGGGCAGGAAGTACGGCACGTGGACGTGCACGTGATGTTGGCCGGGCCGCGCGGGCAACACCGTGCGGCCCCAGGCTGCGACCTGCGTCTCCTGTCCGTCGACGGCGATCTTCGGCTTGAAGAAGAACAGCAGCCACGCCAACGGGAAGAACTGGGTGTTGACGGCGATCCCCTCGCCGGGCAAGCCGTACGGGTTTCCCTGGGGCTGCGGCCGTTGTTGCGCAGGCGGCTGGGCGTAATGCGGGGCCGGCGGGTACTGCTGCCGAGGCGGCGGTGGTGGGGGTGGGCGGTGTTGCTGCGGTGGCGGCGGCGGCGGATACCCGTGCTGCGGTGGCCCGTACGGTTGCCTGTATTGGGGTGGCGGCGGTTGGTTGTGCCGATACGGCTGCGGCCCTTGCGGAGTGTTCATGTGACCTCTTGTATGACGGGCCCCCGAGGCGGCCGATACATTACTGAATCACAAATGCTTCGCGGCTGCTTATTTGGAGACAGAAGGGCGAACGGGCGATGAGAGAGCCGTTGCCATCCGTTGCCGCCGCCATCCGATTCATCGACTGCGTGAACCGAAATGATCTCGACGGCCTCGTCGTGTCGATGACCGTCGACCATCGGCTTGAGGTGTTCGACGAAGAACCTTTGGTCGGCCGGGAAGCGAACGCGGCGGCATGGTCGCGGTCCTCGGCCACACCACGTCACACCTTGCCCTGCCCGACGATGAAGAAGCGCGCCAGACGCTCATCTGGCTCGCGGAAACCAATTCCGGCCGGGTACGGGTGTGGAAGCTCGTCGAAGACACCGAACGAAACCGTGTGCGGTTCGGCTTGACCTGACGAAGCGTGCAGCTGGCTAGGCGTACTTGATCTGCAGCGCGACGGCGATGATGCAGACGAGCCAGATACCGGTGACGAAGAGCGTCAGCCGGTCGAGGTTCTTCTCCACCACCGTCGAGCCGGACAGGCTGGACTGAACGCCGCCGCCGAACAGGGTGGACAGACCGCCGCCCTTGGCGCGGTGCAGCAGCACGAGCAGGATCACCAGGACGCTGGTGACGATCAGCGCAATCTGCAGGCCCAAAACCATGGCAGCCACCCTACCGGGTGGCGACGGGTGCTCAGGGCAGGGGTCCACCAGCGGCGATGGCCGACAGGGTGGCGAATTGTTCGGCGTCGAGCGACGCGCCCCCGACCAGCGCGCCGTCGACGTCCTCCTGGGCCACGATCTCGCCCACGTTCTTGGCATTCACCGAGCCCCCGTAGAGCACCCGAATGCCCGCCGCCAGCTGCGGCGTCGCCAGCTTGCCGAGTTCGTCGCGGATGGCCTTGCAGACCTCCTGCGCATCGGCGGCGCTGGCGACGCGGCCGGTGCCGATCGCCCATACCGGTTCGTAGGCGATGACCGATTGGCCGATCTGCTCGGCCGACAGACCAGCTAGGGATCCGCGCAGCATCTCGACGTTGTGCTCGACATGGTTGCCGGCTTCGCGCACCTCGAGTTGCTCGCCGATGCAGATGATCGGAGTGAGCTCGTGCTTGAACGCGGCGGCGGCCTTCGCGGCGACCAGCGCGTCGTCCTCGGCGTGGTACGTGCGGCGCTCGGAGTGCCCGACCACGGCATACGTGCAGCCGAGCTTGGCGAGGAACGACCCGCTGATGTCGCCGGTGTAGGCGCCCGAATCGTGCGGCGACAGGTCCTGCGCGCCGTAGGTCAGCCGCAGCTTGTCGCCGTCGACCAGGGTCTGCACGCTGCGCAGGTCGGTGAACGGGGGGATCACCGCGACGTCGACCTTGTCGAAATACTTGTCCGGAAGCGAGAAGGCGATCTTCTGCACCAGCGCGATCGCTTCGAAGTGGTTGAGGTTCATCTTCCAGTTGCCGGCGATCAGCGGCTTGCGGCTCATATCGACCCTCTCAGGTGTTCAAGACTTCAATGCCAGGCAGCGTCTTGCCCTCAAGGTATTCCAGTGACGCCCCGCCACCGGTGGAAATGTGAGAGAAGCCGTCCTCGGGTAGTCCGAGTTGGCGCACCGCAGCCGCCGAGTCACCACCGCCTACGACGCTGAACGCACCCTTGGCGGTCGCCCCGATGATGGCCTCGGCGACACCCTTGGTGCCCGCGGCGAACTCCGGGAACTCGAACACGCCCATCGGCCCGTTCCAGAAAATGGTCCTGGCGTTGGACAGCAGGTTGCTGAACCGCTTCACCGTGCCCGGCCCGATGTCCAGACCCATCTTGTCCTGCGGAATCTGGTCGGCGGGAACACGTTCGGACGGGGAGTCCGCCGCAAACTCGTCGGCGACCACGATGTCGACGGGGACGTGGATCACGTCGCCGTGTGTCTCCAGAAGCTCGCGGCAGGTGTCTATCATGCTTTCCTCGAGCAGCGAGGTACCGACTGAAACACCTTGTGAGGCAAGGAAAGTGAAGCACATGCCGCCGCCGATGACCAGGCTGTCGGCCTTCTCCGCGAGCGACTCGATGACTGCCAGTTTGTCGGATACCTTCGAGCCGCCGAGCACCACCGCATACGGCCGCTCGGTCGAGCTGGTCAGCTTTTCCAGGACCTTGATCTCGGCAGCAACCAGCTCACCTGCGAAATGCGGCATCAGGGTCGCGACGTCGTACACCGAGGCCTGCTTGCGGTGCACCACACCGAAGCCGTCCGACACGAAAGCGCCGGGCGATCCGTCAGGTGCGGCGACGAGTTCGGCCAACTGCTTGGCCAGGGCCAGTCGCTCGTTGTCGTCCTTGCTGGTTTCGCGGGGGTCGAAACGGATGTTCTCCAGCAGCAGGACGTCGCCGTCGGTCAGGCCCTCGGCGCGGGCGAGCGCATCGGAGCCCACCACATCTCCGGCCAGCTGGACGTGGCGGCCCAGCTGCTCCCCCAGCGCCTTCGCGACGGGTGCGAGCGAGAACTTCGGATCGGGGCCGTCCTTGGGTCGTCCGAGATGGGCGGTCACGACGACCTTGGCACCCGCGTCCGACAGCGCCTTGAGCGTGGGCACCGACGCGATGATCCGGCCCGGGTCGGTGATGTTGCGGTCATCGTCGAGCGGAACGTTCAGGTCGGAGCGCACGAGTATGCCCCGGCCCGAAACCCCTTCTGCCAGTAGGTCGTCGAGCGATTTGACGGCCATCGGGCTAGAGCGACTTGCCGACCAGCGCGACCAGGTCGACGAGGCGGTTGGAGTAACCCCACTCGTTGTCGTACCAGGACACGACCTTGGCCTGGTTGTCGATCACCTTGGTCAGGCCCGAGTCGAAGATCGAGCTGTGCGGGTCGGTGACGATGTCGCTGGAGACGATGGGCGCGTCGTAGTACTTCAGGATGCCCTTCATCCGGCCGTCGGCCGCCGCCTTCATCGCGGCGTTGATCTCCTCGGCGCTGGCCGACTTGGCCAGTTCCACGGTGAGGTCGGTCGCCGATCCGGTGGGGATCGGCACCCGCAGCGCGTAGCCGTCGAGCTTGCCCTTCAGTTCGGGCATCACCAGCCCGATGGCCTTGGCGGCGCCGGTCGAGGTGGGCACGATGTTGAGCGCGGCCGCGCGGGCGCGGCGGAGGTCCTTGTGCGGCCCGTCCTGCAGGTTCTGATCCTGCGTATAGGCGTGAATGGTGGTCATCAGGCCCCGCACGATGCCGAACTCGTCGTGGAGCACCTTGGCCAGCGGGCCGAGGCAGTTCGTCGTGCACGAGGCATTGGAGATGATGTTCTGACTGCCGTCGTACTGGTCGTCATTGACGCCGAGCACGACGGTGAGATCCTCGCCCTTGGCGGGTGCGGAGATGATCACCTTCTTGGCGCCGGCCTCCAGGTGGCCTTTGGCCTTGGCGGCGTCGGTGAAGATGCCGGTGGACTCGACGACGACGTCGACGCCGAGGTCGCCCCACGGCAGCGCGGCCGGGCCTTCCTTGACCTCGAGGGCCTTGATCTTGGTGCTGCCGATGACGATGGTGTCATCGCCTTCGAGGCTGATGTCGTCGGGGTAGCGGCCCAGGATCGAGTCGAACTTCAGAAGGTGCGCCAGGCTGGCGTTGTCGGTGAGGTCGTTGACGGCGACGATCTCGATGTCGGTGCTCTTGCCCTCGGCTTGCTGTACCGCGAGGGCCCGGTAAAGATTGCGCCCAATGCGGCCGAAGCCGTTAACGCCTACCCGGATGGTCACGTCTGTCTCCCTTTTTTGCCTTGTGTCTCACCGGCCAGCCTAGTGCTGTGAGAGGCGTCACGCGCAGGCTGGTCAGAGCATCGCCAAGCTCTGGTCGGTGTACGGGTTACCCAGCCATTTCCTGCGGATTCGCTGCAGCGTGCCATCATCCTCCAGCTCGGCTTGCGCAACCGTGATTCTGGCGAGCAACGCCTGGTCACGGAGGCCGACGGCGATCGCGATGTTCTCCACGGAGATGCCGTGCTGGACCACCTCGACCCCGGCGATCGGCTTGACGAGTTCGGTCAGCACCGGGGCGAGCTTCATGAACACGTCGCAGCCACCGGTGGTGAGGTCTTCGAGCGCGGTACGGATGCTGCCGTAGTCGTAGACCCGGACACGGGCCGCCTTGCCGTCGGCGACGAGCCGCTCGGCGATCGGGAGGCTGGTGTTGCCCTGTTGCACGCCGATCGTCAGGCCCTCCAGGTCGTCGATCGAGTGGACGTCGGGCAACCGCGACGTGTCGACCGCGAGCGACTGGCCCGAGATGACATAGGGCGGCGCGAACGCGGCCTTCTTCTCCCGCTCGGGGGTGACGGTCGTCCCCGCCGCGACGCAGTCGAACGTGCCGGAGTTCAGCGGGTCGAAGACGCCGTTGAAGTTCGCTCCCTCGTACGGGACGAATTCGGCCTTCACGCCGAGCTTCTCGGCGATCGCGGTCATCAGGTCGATGTCCAGCCCACCGTCGTCCGGCATGCCGTTGAACGGTGGGTCGGGGAAGGCCGCGCCGACTCTCAGTGTCTGCATGCGCTCACGGTAGTTGTTGGAGTGCCGCTCGGGCATGGTCGATTTGTTCGTACGCGTAGGTCGCGATGGCGGCCGTCGTCATCGTCTCGCCGGAACGCGAGTGCGCTAGGTATGCCTCGTCGCCAAGGACCTTTCTCAGTTGAGTGATTGCGGGATTGATCTCGGGAATCCATGCTGCAGACAGCGGGTCAACCGCGAACCCGGCGATCTTCGCCGCCGGTTCGGACATCCCGAGTCGAACCAAGAACGCAGCGAGGGCCGCCAGAGTAGAACGGAGATTGGCGGGGTTACCCGCGTCGTGGTAATGCCGGATCGCGCCAGCGAAGGACTCGAGCGCGGCCAGTGGGTCTCCGGAGTTCGCTTCGAGCAGGGCCAGGCCGGCCATCAGGTGGGTCTCAATGGCGTGGTTGCCGCTGTCGTGGGCGATCACCAGGCCCCGGCGCATTGTCTGACGCGCTCGGTCGGGATTTGCCTTGCGGTACGCGAGGCCGTCGGCGGTCAGCGCGAACGAGATCGCATACTGGTTTCTGGTGGCTTCGGCGGCCTCGACCAGGCCGGTCGCTTCGGCCATCGCCTTCTCGTGGTCGGCGGCGACCCCCGCCAGCGCTATGACCAGGCAGGACCGGGTCGACGTGTGAGTGTCGCGACCGCGTGCGAGCTCGGCGCGATAACACTCAACGGCCCGTTCGGGCTGGGCGGTGAAGCCGTAGGCGCTGCCGACCCAGCCCTGGATTGCGAACGGCAGCTCACCACTGTCGTCGGTGATTACGTCTTGTGCCGCATCGCTGTAACCGACAGCGTCCTCGATCCGTCCGACGATCCAGCACATCGAGGCGATTACATAAAGGAACGCGAGCCGCGGATGATCGACCGCCCGGGCGGGCTCGATGAGCTCTTCGGTCCACGCTATCGGCTCATAGTTATCCACCAGAAAGCCAAGGAATCCCGCGTAGGTTCCGATGATCGCGGCATCGTCGAGATTGCCTCGGTCGGCGACCCATCGGAACGCCGTCCGTAGGTTCGCCAACTCTGTGTGGAACCACGCGTAGGCCTCGCGTTGTCGGGGACTGTCCCACAGTGCCAGGATTTCGGGTTCACGATCGGCGAAATGGCGAGCATGGGCGTTGCGCGCTTCGGTTGCCGCACCGCGTGCGACCAACTGCTCTTCTGCGAACTGGCGGATTGTCTCGAGCATCGAGAATCGTGTTCGGTCGGCCGATCTGTCGACGACCAGCAATGATTTGCGCACCAGCGAGCCGACCAGATCGAGGATGAGGTAGTCGTCGGTATCTGCGAATCCCGCGACCGCACAGATGCTTTCGAGGTCGAAACCGCCTGCGAACACCGAACACCGTTCCAGCAGTGACCTTTCCGTGTCGTCAAGTAGGTCGTAGGACCATGCCACGGCATGGCGCAACGTTTGATGGCGGTTCAGGCTTCGCCGTGCCCCGACAAGCAGCCGGAATCGGTCATCAAGACGATCGCGCACCTCCGCTGCAGTCATCGACGCCATCCGAGACGCCGCCAACTCAATGGCCAACGGGATCCCGTCGAGGCGGCGGCAAATCTCCGCGACCGCAACCTGATCGGATGTGAATTGTGGTTCGACGTTGTGGGCACGCTCAACGAACAGGTCTACCGCGGTCCCGACGTCCAAGGATCGCACCGGCCAGATCTGTTCGTCTGCGAGCCCGAGTCCCTCACGGCTGGTGGCCAGTACCTTGACCGTCGCTGAGTGCGCGCGGATTGCTTCGACCAAATCGGCTGCAGCGTCGAGGATGTGTTCGCAGTTGTCGAACACCAGAAGGCGGACCCTGCCCTCGAGAGCAGCGGCGACCGACTCCATGACCGTCTTGCCCGGCTGTTGGGTGATTCCCAACACCGAGGCGACCGCATCAGGAACCGCGGCAGCGTCGCCAACCGCCGCCAGTTCGAAAACCCACACCCCGTCGGGGAATTCGCCTGCCACTTGCGCAGCGACCTCCAGCGCGAGCCGGGTCTTGCCGACCCCGCCGACACCGGTCAAGGTGACAAGTCGATGTGCGCGCAGCGCATCTCTGACTTCAGTCGACCTCCGACACGCGCCCGATGAAACTGGTCGTTGAGGGTCGTAGATTCCCATAACTCACGTCGAGAGCGCGCAGTGGTGGGAAGTCGCCTTGCAGATCGGCTGCCTGCACCTGAAACAGCCCGACCGGAGCCGGTACATCCCGCAGCCGCCGCGGCCCGAGACCCAACAGGTCGACTCCATTGACCAACGAAGCCGTCGAGTCCGCCACCAGGATCTGGCCGCCATGGCCCGCCGCCATCACCCGCGCAGCGCGGTTCAGCACGGCGCCGAAATAGTCGCCCTCCTGCAGCACGGCCTCACCTGTCGCGATGCCCATCCGCACCGGCAACCGCAGATCCCGCTGCGCCGCAATCGCCGCATCCACCGCAGACCTCGGCGATGCGAACGCCGCGATCACCCCGTCGCCGGTGTGCTTGAACAAGAAACCGTCATGGGCCTCAATCGCATCGCGCAAGACCTTGTCGTGGGCGGTCAACGCCGCCCGCATCAAGACCGCATCGGACTCCCACCGACGGGTCGAACCCTCGATATCGGTGAACAGAAACGTCACAACCCCGGATGGAGCCGACATTCGCACAGAATGGCACAGAAGATTGCGCCTATGGTCGTGCTCGGCGCGAAATCACGACCGTCAGCGCAAATTCGAGAGCGGACTAGGCGTCGTCGAGAAGATCCGGAGTGACGGCCGACTCGGTGTCGGGAATGCCCTCCTGTTTCGCCTTGCGGTCGGCCATCGACAGCAGCCGCCGAATCCGGCCCGCCACAGCATCTTTCGTCATCGGCGGATCGGCGAGCCGACCGAGCTCCTCCAGCGACGCCTGCCGATGTTCGACGCGCAGCTTGCCCGCGGCCGCCAAGTGGTCCGGGACCGTGTCGCCGAGGATCTCCAGCGCCCGCTCCACCCGTGCCGCCGCCGCGACCGCGGCCCTGGCCGATCGCCGCAGGTTCGCGTCGTCGAAATTCGCCAGCCGGTTCGCGGTCGCCCGCACCTCGCGGCGCATCCGCCGCTCTTCCCACGTGAGCCGCGTGTCCTGTGCGCCCATCCGGGTCAGCAACGCGCCGATGGCCTCTCCGTCGCGCACCACTACGCGGTCTGCTCCGCGCACCTCGCGCGCTTTCGCGCTGACGCCGAGCCGTCGCGCGGCGCCCACCAGTGCCAGTGCCGCCTCGGGGCCAGGGCAACTGACCTCCAGCGCCGAGGACCGCCCCGGTTCGGTGAGCGAGCCGTGGGCGAGGAACGCGCCACGCCAGGCCGCCTCCGCGTCGGCCACGCTTCCGCCGACGACCTGAGCGGGCAGGCCGCGCACGGGACGGCCGCGAAGATCGAGCAGTCCGGTCTGGCGGGCCAGCGCTTCGCCGTCCTTCGCGACTCGCACCACGTAACGCGTGTTCTTGCGAATTCCACTGGCGGACAACACATGAACGACGGCGTTGTAGCCGTAGAGGTCGAAGATGTCCTTCCGCAGCCGGCGCGCGATGATCCCCAGGTCGACCTCGGCCTCGACTACGACACGGCCGGACACGATGTGCAGTCCGCCAGCGAACCGGAGCAATGACGCCACCTCGGCACGGCGCGCGCTGACCGAATTGACCGCGAGGCGGCTCAGCTCGTCCTTGACCTCGGCTGTCATCGCCACGGGTCGTCACCTCTCGGTCCGTCAACTGCCCGGGCGGGTGTGGGAATCGTCGGCTGTTGGAGGGCCCCGCTGGGTTCCGTCCCGCGTAGGCGGACACTCTCCAAAGCCGCGGCCAACCTCGCCGGGTCATGTAAAGGTGTACCAGGTCTGGACACCTCAGCAAACTGAACTGCGGCTCCCAATATGGCCGCGGTGCGACTGAGCTGCTCCCGTTCCCTGTCACTGGGCACCCGAGCTGCGTCGACGATGATTTCGTTCACCCTGAAGGCGGGCGCATGCTGGGCCAACACATGGATGTGCCGCTCGACGGAGAATCCCGCCGTCTCCCCGGGTTCGGCGGCCAGGTTGACGACGAGTGCGCGCTTGGCGGTGGTGGCCTGTAGCGCCGCGGCGAGCTCGGGCACCAGGACGTGCGGGATGACGCTGGTGAACCACGAGCCGGGGCCGAGCACCACCAAGTCGGCACTCATGATCGCGTCGACAGCCTGCCGGGTGGCCGGCGGGTCGCTGGGCAGCAGCCGCACCCTACGGACCTTGCCCGGCGTCGTGGCGATCGCCACCTGCCCGCGGATCACCCGGCTCATCCGCGGATCTGTTTCCAGGCCTGCGACATCCGCCTCGATCTGCAGCGCGATCGGGCACATGGGCAACACGCGGCCCTTGACGCCCAGTATGCGGCCCAATTCGTCAAGTGCCGCAACGGGATCGGCGAGCACCTCGTTGAGTCCTGCCATCAAAAGGTTGCCGATGGGATGGCCGGCGAGCGCACCGTTGCCGCCAAACCTATGCTGAAGGATCGTCGCCCACAGCCGCCCGTGCGGGCTGTCGGATGCCAAGGCCGCCAAGGCCATTCGCAGATCGCCTGGCGGTACCACGTCGAGTTCCGCGCGCAGCCTTCCGGAGGATCCGCCGTCGTCGGCCACCGTTACCACGGCGGTGACATGCGGTGTGAGCCTGCGGGCAGCCGACAGCGTCGCATAGAGCCCGTGGCCGCCCCCCAGCGCGACGATGCGCGAACTCATTCGCGGCCCAAATCCCGGTGCAGTACCCGCACCGTGAGTTGGTCACCGCCTTGCAGTCGGCCCGCCAGTGCCTCCGCCATGGCAACACTGCGATGCTTGCCGCCGGTACAGCCGATGGCCACGGTCATGTAACGCTTCCCCTCCCGACGATATCCCTCGATGACGAGGTCCAGCAGTCGATGGTAGGTGTCAAGGAACTCCGCCGCGCCCGGCTGTCCGAGAACGTACTCGCGCACGGCGGGATGCTGGCCCGTATGCCGCCGAAGCTCGTCCACCCAGTGCGGATTCGGCAGGAAACGGACATCCATCACCGTGTCGGCGTCCATCGGCAGCCCGTACTTGTAACCGAAGGACTCCACGGTCACGCTGGTGTACGCGACGGTCTCGCCGCCGAAAGCCCCTTCGATGGTCTCCCGCAGCGCCGGGACGGACAGCGTGGAGGTGTCGACGATGAGGTCGGCCGTCGCGCGCACCGGCGCCAACATCGCACGCTCCGCGGCGATGCCCTCGGCGAGAGTCTGGTTGCCCTGCAGCGGATGGCTGCGGCGGTTCTGCTCGTAGCGCCGGACGAGTATGTCATCGGAGGCCTCGAGGAACAGTACCCGTGGCGCGATGTTCCGGGTCGCCAATTCCTTACGCACCCAATCCAAATCGCCGGTGAAGCCGCGGGACCGCACATCCATCACCACCGCAAGCTGGGTGATCCGCGAGCCTGCCGCCAACCCCAAGTCGACCATGCGGGCGATGAGCTCAGGCGGAAGGTTGTCGGCCACATACCAGCCGAGGTCCTCGAGCACCTTCGCGGCCGTGCCACGGCCCGCCCCCGAAAGGCCCGTGACAAGCACGACGTCGATACCCGACTCCATGCTTGTGTCGCGGGTCGCGTCGTGACCCCGCAAGTCCTCACCCGTGCCCTGGTCTGTCATCCCGATGCCCTGCTCTGATCATCGCCCATCACCGACGCGGGCGCTGACGAATCGCTTGGTACACCGAGTGCTTCCAGCACGGCCTTCGCGGTCGCAACACCGATTCCCGGCACCGAGGTGATCTCCTCGACACTGGCCTGCCTCAGCCGGGCCACCGAGCCGAAGTGGCTGACCAGCGCTTTCCGACGATGTTCGCCCAGCCCGCGCACGGTATCCAGCGCGGAAGCGGTCATGCGCTTGGACCGTTTGCTCCGGTGGTAGGTGATCGCGAACCGGTGCGCTTCGTCGCGCACCCGCTGCAACAGATAGAGCCCCTCGCTGTTGCGGGGCATGATCACGGGGTCGGGCTCCGAGGGCACCCATACCTCTTCCAACCGCTTGGCCAGCCCGATGACCGCAACGTCGGTGATGCCGAGTTCATCGAGCACCGCCGCCGCAGCGTTGACTTGTGGAGCACCGCCATCGACGACGTAGAGGTTCGGTGGATAGGCGAACCTGCGCGACTTCCCTTCGGCGGTAAGCACACTGGTGTTCTGCAGATCGGAGACATGGCGCACGAATCGTCGTCTGGTCACTTCGGCGATGGATGCCACGTCGTCGGAGCGCCCGTCGCCCGCGGCGTGCCGGATCGCGTAGTGACGGTAGTCCGACTTGCGCGGCAGCCCGTCTTCGAAGACCACCAGCGAAGCCACCACGTCGGTGCCCTGAACATGACTGATGTCGACGCATTCGATACGCAAGGGCGCATCGGCCAACCCGAGTGCTTCCTGAATACTCTGCAGGGCAGCGGATCTCGCGGTGAAGTCCCCGGCCCGTTTGAGCTTGTGCTGCGTCAGCGCGTCCTGCGCATTGCGCTTGACCGTCTCGGCCAGCGCTCGCTTGTCGCCGCGCACCGGAACCCGTAGCACCACCCGCGATCCACGAAGCTGACACAGCCAGGTGGCCAGTTCGTCCGCGTTGGCCGGCATGACGGGGACAAGGATCTGACGTGGTACCGGGTTGGTCGACTCGTCGGCGGCGCCGTTCAGCTCGGCCTGGTCACCATAGAACTGGGTCAGGAACTGCTCGACCAGATGTCCTTGTCCGGAATCCTCGGGATCACCGGACTTTTCGACGATCCAGCCGCGTTGGCCGCGGACACGTCCACCGCGAACGTGGAACACCTGCACGGCCGCCTCCAGCTCGTCGTCGGCGAACGCCACGACGTCGGCGTCGGTGCCGTCGCCGAACACCACCGTCTGCTTTTCCAGGGCCCGCTTGAGCGCGGAGATGTTGTCCCGCAGTCGCGCCGCCCGCTCGAAGTCAAGCCCTTCGGCCGCCTCGTTCATCTGGTGTTCCATGTCGCGCGCCAGCCGGTCCGTCTTGCCCGACAGGAAATCGCAGAAGTCGAGGACGATCCTGCGGTGCTCTTCTGCGGAGACTCGTCCGATACATGGCGCCGAGCACTTGTCGATGTAACCCAGCAGGCACGGCCGATCGATCTGCTTGTGCCGCTTGAAGACCCCCGCCGAACATGTACGGGACGGGAACACCCGGGTGAGCAGGTCAAGCGTCTCGCGGATCGCCCATGCATGCGAGTACGGCCCGAAGTAGCGGACACCCTTTCGCCGGGGTCCGCGGTACACCATCAGCCGCGGATATTCCTCGTTGAGCGTCACCGCAAGCACCGGATAGGACTTGTCGTCGCGGTAGCGAATGTTGAACCGCGGATCGAACTCCTTGATCCAGTTGTATTCCAGCTGCAGCGCCTCGACTTCGGTGTTCACCACCGTCCACTCGACGCTGCCCGCGGCCATCACCATCTGACGCGTCCGCGGCGCCAGCCCAGAGATATCGGCGAAGTAGGAGTTCAGCCGACTGCGCAGGCTCTTGGCCTTGCCGACGTAGATGACGCGGCCGTGCGGATCGCGAAACCTATAGACGCCGGGTTCGACGGGAATCGACCCGGGCGCCGGTCGGTACGTCGCTGGATCGGGCACGGTTTCCAGGTTACTGCCGTTGTCAGACGGCCCCGATGATCTACCGTCGAAGGATGCGGATCCTGTCCCTGCGAAGGCTGACGGCCCCGCTGGCGGGGGTCGTATTGGTGCTGGCCGGATGCGGCGCCGAGGAGAACGCACCGCCCGCCGCCGCAGGTCCGTGCGCGATCGTCGACAACGGCACCCCGGCGCCGAAAACCTCCGAAGCCGGATCGGCCGGTTCGCCCAACACCGCCACCAACCCCGAGACCGCCACCGGGTACCGCAAGGGCATGACCACCGTGCACACCGCGCACTACGCGGTCGCCACGGCCAATCCCCTGGCCACCCAGACGGCCTGCAACGTGCTCAAGGACGGCGGAACGGCCGCGGACGCGCTCGTCGCCGCCCAGGCGGTGCTGGGCCTTGTCGAGCCGCAGTCGTCGGGGTTCGGGGGCGGCGGGTTCCTGCTCTACTACGACGCCAAGTCGAATGCGGTGAAGGCCTACGACGGGCGCGAGGTCGCACCGGCGGCGGCAGGAGAGAACTACCTGCGCTGGATCTCCGACGCCGATCGGTCGGAGCCCAAACCGAACGCTCGCGCGTCGGGCCGATCGATCGGCGTGCCCGGCATCCTGCGGATGCTGATGGATGTCCACCACGAGTACGGCAAGACCGCGTGGCGTGACCTCTTCGCCCCTGCCGTGACGCTGGCCGACAGCGGCTTCGACATCAGCCCACGGTTGGCCGCCGCGATCGCCGATGCGGCACCGCAGTTGCGCGTCGACAAGGAGGCCGCAAGCTATTTCCTCGATTCCGACGGCAGCCCGAAGACCGCCCAAACCAGGCTCACCAACCCGGCGTACTCAAAGACGTTGGGCGTCATCGCGTCTGACCCCCAGTCGTTCTATACCGGCGATATCGCGAGAGCCATCGTCGCCGCGGCGGGCGACACCTCCGGTGGCCGCACGCCCAGCCTGCTTACGACGGAGGACCTGGCCGGCTACACCGCCAGGCAACGCGAACCGGTGTGCATCCCCTACCGCGGCAAGGAGATCTGCGGTATGCCCCCGCCGTCGTCGGGCGGCATCGCGGTGGCCGCCACCCTCGGCATCCTCGAGCACTTCGCGATGAACGAACACAAGCCCACCGACATGGACCTCGACGGCGGTAAGCCGTCCGTGATGGGCGTGCACCTGATCTCGGAGGCCGAGAGACTGGCCTACGCCGATCGCGACAAGTACGTCGCCGACACCGATTTCGTGCCGCTGCCGGGCGGCACGCCGAACACGCTGCTCAACAGCAACTACCTGGCCGAGCGGGCCGCACTCATCTCCGAGCAGCGCAGTATGGGCACCGCGAAGCCGGGCGACTTCGGCGCTCCGCCGTCGACCCCGGTGCCCGTCCCCGAGCACGGCACCAGCCAGATCAGCGTGATCGACGCGCAGGGCAACGCCGCCGCGCTGACGACCACCGTGGAGTCGGCGTTCGGTTCGTTCCACATGGTCGACGGGTTCATCTTGAACAACCAGCTCACGGACTTCTCCGCCGAACCTGCCGGGCCCGACGGCGTGCCGGTGCCCAACCGGGTGGAGCCGGGCAAGCGGCCGCGCAGCACGATGGCGCCCACGCTGATGTTCGACACGTCCGGCACCGGCCGCGGCCCTCTGTTCGCGGCGCTGGGTTCCCCGGGCGGCGCAGTGATCATCCAGTTCGTCGTGAAAACGATTGTGGGAATTGTCGATTGGGGAATGGATCCTCAGCAGGCGGTGGGGATGGTGGACTTCGGCGCGGCGAACTCGCCCAAGACCAACGTCGGTGGTGAGCATCCCAACATCGACGCGACAGACAACGGCGACCACGACCCGCTGGTGCAGGGTCTGCGCGCACTCGGCCATCAGGTCGACGTCGCCGACCAGTCCAGCGGGTTGTCGGCGATCGTGCGGGGATCCCCCGGATGGACCGGCGGTGCTGACCCACGTCGCGAGGGGCTGGTCATGGGCGATACCCGGTGACCGCCCGGGTCACCCGGCTGACGGAATCGGACTGGCGACTGTTCGCCGGTGTTCGGCTGCGGGCGCTGACCGATTCCCTCGGCGCCGACGACCCGCAGTTCCGGCAGGAATCTTCCTTCACCGCCGCGCAATGGCGCCGCCGGCTCCGTGAGCACGCGCAGTTCGCCGCACTGCTCGGCGACCGTCCGGTGGGGCTGATCGGCGCACAGCAGGAGAACGCGGAAACCGTTTACCTGTACTCGCTTTGGCTCGACCCGACGGCCCGAGGCCACGGCCTGGCCCGACCGCTGGTAGCCGCGGCCGTGGACTGGGCCCGTGACCGGCGAGCACGCGTCGTCACACTGCGGGTGGCAGTGGACAACACCGTTGCCCGCGGCATATACGAGAGCCTCGGCTTCGCGCCCGTGGTGACCGACGAGGCCGAAGCTCCCGACGAAGTGGCGATGGCGCTCAGTGTGGGCTGAGGTCTGGCCGGTATCGGGCCACCAGGCCGCGCACGCTGTCCATCGCGTCGACGGCACGCTCCTTGTCGACGGCCTGAATGGCCATCACCGGGATGTATTCGTCGTCGGGCAGGTCCACCCGCGCCCAGCGTGCCCCGCGCGGAAACGACACATCCACCACATCGGACCACGGAATCAGCCGGTAGCCGAACAGGTTTCGCACCGCCACGCCCGGTGCGCCGACCCGCAGCCGCGGCCGGGCGAACAGCAGCACCGCACCGGCGATGACGACGCCGAGCAGGGCGATCGCCACCTGGTCGGCGGTCTGGAAGATGACCCCGGTGGACGAAATCTTCAGCAGCACACCGACAGCGATGTGGGCCGCCAAGATCACAGCCGCGGCGCCATATGCGAAATACGGTGTCAGATGCGCCCGTACCTCAAGATCCCAGTCGCTCATGACCGCCGGCGAAGGTCGCGCAGCGTCAGCGCGGTGGACAGCGCGGCCGCAGCGGCCTGCGCGCCTTTGTCCTCGTTCGAGTCGGGCAGGCCGGCCCGGTCCAGCGCCTGCTGCTCTGTGTTGGTGGTCAGCACACCGTTGGCGACCGGGGTGGACGAGTCCAACGACACCCTTGTCAGCCCCTGGGTGACGGCATCACAGACATAGTCGAAATGCGGTGTCTCCCCGCGGATTACCACGCCGAGCGCCACGACGGCGTCATGGTCGGCCGCCAACGCCTGCGCGACGACCGGGATCTCGATCGCGCCGAGCACGCGGACAATCGTGGGGTTATCGATGCCCGCGCCTGCGGCCACTTTCCTGGCGCCGTCGAGCAGCGCGTCACAGATGGTCTCGTGCCAGGTGCTTGCCACAATCGCGAGTGTCACATCGGACGCGTCGAGCTGTGGCAGTTCGGGAACTCCCGCGCCTCCGCTCAATTCCGGGCTCCGCCCGGGCCGCTCATAGCGCCCCACCGAATTCGCCCGGCACCACTTCGTCGTAGTCCTCGAGCCCGATCAGGTCGTGGCCCATGCGGTCCCGCTTGGTCATCAGATAACGGATGTTCTCGGCGTTGGCACGCACCGGCAGCGGCACACGCTCGATGATGTGCAGGCCGTAACCGTCCAGACCGACACGCTTGGCCGGGTTGTTGGTCAACAATCGCATCGATCGCACGCCGAGGTCGACGAGTATCTGTGCGCCGATGCCGTAGTCGCGCGCATCGGCAGGCAGACCCAGTTTGAGGTTGGCGTCGACGGTGTCGTCGCCGGCGTCCTGCAGCTGGTACGCCTGCAGCTTGTGCATCAGCCCGATGCCGCGGCCCTCGTGCCCACGCATGTACAGCACGACGCCGCGGCCTTCGCGAGCCACCATCGCCAGCGCGGCGTCCAGCTGCGGGCCGCAGTCGCATCGGCGGGACCCGAACACGTCGCCGGTCAGACACTCGGAGTGCACCCGCACCAACACGTCATGCCCGTCACTGTGCGGTCCGGCGATGTCGCCGCGAACCAGCGCAACGTGTTCGACGTCTTCGTAGATGCTGGTGTAGCCGACCGCACGGAACTCGCCGTGCCGCGTCGGGATGCGGGCCTCGGCGACACGCTCGATGTGCTTCTCGTGCTTGCGGCGCCACTCGATGAGATCGGCGATGGAGATCAGCGCGAGGCCGTGCTCGTCGGCGAAGACCCGAAGTTCATCGGTCTGCGCCATCGCACCCTCGTCCTTCTGGCTGACGATCTCGCAGATCGCGCCCGCCGGCTGCAGGCCGGCCATCCGGGCCAGGTCGACGGCGGCCTCCGTGTGGCCGGGCCTGCGCAGAACGCCGCCGTCCTTGGCCCGCAGTGGCACGACATGGCCGGGCCGGGTGAAGTCGTTGGCGACGCTGCTCGGGTCGGCGAGCAGCCGCATGGTAGTGGCGCGGTCGGACGCGGAGATTCCCGTGCCGACGCCTTCCTTCGCGTCGACGGTCACGGTGTAGGCGGTGCCGTGCTTGTCCTGGTTCACCGCATACATCGGCAGCAGGCCGAGCTTGTCACAGACCGCGCCGTCCAGCGGCACGCACAGATAGCCCGAGGTGTAGCGGACCATGAACGCGACGAGTTCGGGGGTTGCCTTCTCCGCGGCGAAGATGAGGTCGCCCTCGTTCTCCCGGTCCTCGTCGTCGATGACGACGACGGCCTTACCCGCCGCGATGTCGGCAACCGCCCTTTCGACGGAGTCCAACCTCGTCATCATCGCCACCCTTCGCCGTATCCAGTATGAACCACGACGAAGCGGCGATTATTGCTCGCCTGGTTTAGCAGGGGTCGCCGGGAGGCGTGTAATACGGCACACCCTCGACCGTGTAGCAGGGCACCTCGCCCATCACGTACGGGTTGTCGGCCGCCGCGATGGCCACGCCGGTGGCCACGTCACCCGCGACGTTGGTGCAGCCACCCACCCCAACATGGCGGCCGTGCGCACCGGCGCAGATGTCTGCCTGCGCCACCGGCGCGATGGCGACCGGTGCGATCGCCGCCGCCGCGGCGGTCAGTAATACTGCTGCCAGCTTCTTCATTGTTTACTTCCTTTTGCTCGCCCGGCCCGTGGTTATTATCGCGCCCGCCGATTGCAGGTGTTCCGGAATTCGCGCTTTAAGAAGGGAATGCCATTCTGTGGCTACTGCTGGGCGGGCGAAGGGCCTCCGCTGCGGGTGAGCCGTTCGCTCTGCCTTTGAATTAGCTGTGGGTTTCACGGTAGCCATCCGGCAGCACACAATCGTGTGTAGTGAGCTTGTTGATTTGCTCAACTATCGCGAGACATCAGCCGTTCGACATACTTGGCGATGACGTCGACTTCGAGGTTGACCTGTGCGCCAACCGCCGCCCGGCCAAGGGTCGTCAGCTGCAGGGTGGTCGGGATCAGCGACACCTCGAACCAGTCGTGACCGAGTCCGGAGACGGTCAGCGACACCCCGTCGACCGTGATCGAGCCCTTCTCGACGACATATCGGGCCAGCGCGGTGGGCAGCGCTATCCGCACCACCTCCCAATGCTCGGAAGGTGTGCGCGCAATCACATGTCCCGTGCCGTCGACGTGGCCCTGCACGATGTGTCCGCCCAGCCGGCTGTTCAGCGCGGCGGCCCGCTCCAGGTTGACACGGCTGCCCACCCCGAGATCGCCCAGGCTCGACCGGTCCAGCGTCTCCTTCATGACATCGGCACTGAATTCACCGCCTGCCAGGACTTCCACCACCGTCAGGCACACACCGTTGACGGAAATCGAGTCGCCGTGGCCGGCATCGGCGGTGACAACCGGTCCGCGGATGACAAACCGGGCGGCGTCCGAGAGGTCTTCCTTGCCGACGACTTCGCCTAGCTCTTCGACGATTCCGGTGAACACGCAAAACAGCGTACGCAGAGCCACCCTCTACGATGCACTCATGCAGACGCGCCCAAAAAACGCAGTCCGGTCCATTTGGCCAATCCTCGCCGCACTTTTCGCAGCCGCAGTCCTTCTTGCAGGCTGTTCGTCATCGTCGGAGAAGTCGACCGAATCGTTGCCGGATGCGGCCACGCTGCTCAAAGACTCCAACACCACGACCCGTGCGCTCAAGAGTGTGCACCTGCAGTTGGCGGTGGAGGGCGAGATCAAAGACCTGCCGATCAAGACACTCGGCGGCGACCTGACCCAGACTCCCGCCGTCGCGGCCCAGGGCAATACGAAGCTGCTCTTCCAGGGCAGTGACGTGGACGCCAACTTCGTCGTCATCGACGGAACCCTGTACGTCGCGCTCTCCGGCGACAGCTACATCGACATGGGTCCTGCCTCCGATGTCTACGACATCGCGGCCATCCTGAACCCCGATACGGGGCTGGCCAACGTGCTCGCCAGCTTCAGCGACCCGAAGTCGGACAGCACCGAGACCATCAACGGTGTCGAGACCATCAAGGTGACCGGTCAGGTCAGCGCCGACGCCGTGAACAAGATCGCGCCGCCGATCGCCGCCACCGGGCCCGTTCCGGGCACTGCGTGGATTCAAAAAGACGACCCCCACCAACTCGTGCAGGCGAAATTGGATCCGTCCTCCGGCAACAGCGTTCAGATGACGCTGTCTGACTGGGACAAGCCGGTCACCGTTAACAAGCCCGCCGTTTGATGACGGCCGCAGCGCCGGTGCGATCCAGCCGGGGCCGCAGAATCGCGATCACCGCGGGCAGTCTGGCGGTACTGCTCGGTGCCCTCGACACCTATGTCGTCGTCACGATCATGACCGACATCATGAAGGACGTCGGGATCGCGATTAACCAGATCCAGCGCGTCACGCCGATCGTCACCGGCTATCTGCTCGGCTACATCGCGGCGATGCCGCTGCTGGGCCGGGCGTCCGACCGATTCGGCCGCAAGATGCTTTTGCAGGTCAGCCTCGCGGGCTTCGCGATCGGTTCGATCACCACCGCGCTGTCGACCGACCTGACCATGCTGGTTATCGGGCGCGTCGTGCAGGGCGCGGCGAGCGGTGCACTACTGCCGGTCACCCTGGCGCTGGCGGCCGATCTGTGGGCGGCCCGCAACCGCGCCGGTGTGCTGGGCGGGATCGGTGCGGCGCAGGAATTGGGCAGCGTGCTCGGGCCGATGTACGGCATCGCACTGGTCTGGGTGTTCCACCACTGGCAATCGGTGTTCTGGGTCAACGTCCCGCTGGCGCTGATCGCGATGGCGATGATCCACTTCAGCCTGCCGTCGAAGCAGAAGACCGACCATCCGGAAAAGGTCGACGTCGTCGGCGGTGTGCTGCTGGCGATCGCGCTCGGACTTGTCGTCGTCGGCACCTACAACCCCAAGCCGGACGGCAAACAGGTGTTCCCGTCGTATGGTCTGCCGCTGCTGATCGGGGCGCTCGTCGCCACGGTCGCGTTCTTCGTGTGGGAACGCTTCGCCAAGACCCGGCTGATCGAGCCCGCCGGCGTGCATTTCCGGCCGTTCCTCGCCGCCCTCGGGGCGTCGCTGACCGCCGGCGCGGCGCTGATGGTGACCCTCGTCAACGTCGAGCTGTTCGGGCAGGGCGTGCTCGGCCAGGACCAGAACGAAGCAGCATTCCTCTTGCTGCGCTTCCTGATCGCACTGCCCATCGGCGCGCTGCTCGGCGGCTGGATCGCCACCAGGGTTGGCGACCGCGCGGTGGCCTGCGTGGGCCTCTTGATCGCGGCGGGCGGCTACTACCTGATCGCGCAGTGGCCGGTGGACCTGCTGGCCGCCCGGCACGACCTGGGTTTCGTGAGCCTGCCCGTGCTCGATACCGATCTGGCGATCGCCGGGCTCGGGCTCGGCCTGGTGATCGCGCCGCTGACGTCGGCAACCCTGCGCGTGGTGCCCTCCGCGCAGCACGGCATCGCGTCCGCGGCGGTGGTGGTGGCCCGCATGATCGGCATGCTGGTGGGCATCGCGGCGCTCAGCGCCTGGGGTCTCTACCGGTTCAATCAGCACCTCACGGAGCGGCTAGCTGCACTACCGCAACCGAGCGCCGAGACTCCGCTCGGGCGCGCCGCCGCTGCAGCGACGCGGTTTAAGACTGCAAGCGTCGAGGCGTTCGCGATGCAGTACGGCGAGATGTTCGGCATCACCGCGATCGTCTGCATCGTCGGCGCATGCCTGGCGCTGTTGATCAGCGGGCGCAACGAGCACGCCGATGAACCGGAAGCCGCGGCGCCCGAGGTCGACGGGGACGACACCCGCACTGGAATGATCGAGGAATCACCGCCGGGACGGCACCGGCAGCACTAGGCCTCAGCAGCGCTCGACGCCGCGCCGCAGAACGACAGGCTCGTCGGCGATCTCGGCGGCATCATCCGCGGTAACGCCGCGCAACGCGCAGATGAATGCCTTCACATGGTTTCTGGGATCGAATGGGCGAATTGGGAGCCAGTCCTGCAGTGCAGTCACGCTCGTTTCCTTCGTTCGTGCTCACCAGCGCGCAACTCGTCGGTGAAAGCGCGATGTACCAGGCCTAATGCCTGGCTTGGGTGGAAGTCTACCGACCCAATCTGACACAACCCTGGTTACGACAGCCGATATTCCACAGTCGTTTTCGTCACAGTCGAGTCCATCGGGCAAACACCCGACGGGAACTGCCCCGATCTCGTAGCGTCACCACATGCTCCGGGTGACGCTGCGCGACCTGCAATGGCGTAGACGGCGCTTCGTCATCGCCATCATCGGCACCAGCCTGGTGTTCGCGATGACGCTCGTTCTCACCGGGCTCTCCAACGGCTTTCGGGTGGAAGCCGACAACACCGTGGACGCGCTGGGCTTCGATACCTATCTGGTCCGGTCCGGACCGGCGGGCCCGTTCATCGGCTCGCCGCCGTTCCCTCAAGCCGAAGTCGCGACCGCCGCCCGGCTGCCCGGCGTGTCCGCAGCGGCGCCGCTGATCTACACGGCGACCACGGTGCCGGACGGCGACTCGACACGGAACGTGAACGTCTTCGGCGCGCCCGCACGGGGGCCGGGGATGCCTCCACTGGCGACGGGCCGAGCGCCATCGGACACCGATGAGGCCGCCGTCTCCAGCACGCTGGGTAGCGAGATCGACGAACAGCTCGAAATCGGTTCTCGCTCAATGCGAATCGTCGGTATCGTCGACGACTCCACCGCGCTGGCCGGCCAACCCAACGTGTTCCTGACGCTGGAAGGTGCGCAACGGATGGGTTTCAGCGGCCAGCCCATCGTGTCGTCGATCGGCATCCGCGGCACGCCCACCCAGGCGCCCGACGGTTATCGGCTCATCGACCGGAGCGGCGCCGTCGCCGACCTGATGCGGCCGATGACGGCGGCCGTTTCGGCCATCACCATGATTGCCGTGCTGTTGTGGATCGTCGCGGCCCTGATCGTCGGCTCCGTCATCTACCTCTCCGCGCTGGAACGCACCCGAGACTTCGCCGTGCTCAAGGCGGTCGGCGCCTCGACGCGCTCGGTGCTTGCCGGGCTGTGCCTGCAGGCCGTCCTCGTCGCGGTGGTCGCCGCGCTGCTTGGCGGGCTGCTGTCGCTGGTGCTCGCGCCCGTGTTCCCGATGCGGGTGGAGGTGCCGACGTCGGCCTTCCTGCTGTTGCCTGTCATCGGGGTGCTGATCGGTCTGCTTGCCAGCGCCGCGGGTATGCGGCGAGCCGTGACGATCGACCCGGCCCTCGCCTTCGGGGGTCCGTGACGCATGGGCAATCTGCACATCGACGATCTGGTGGTCGAGTATTCGAGCGGCGGGTACGCGGTCCGCCCGATCGACGGGCTGAACCTCGAGGTGACTGCCGGCTCGCTGGCATTGCTTCTCGGCCCCAGCGGCTGCGGTAAGACCACGCTCCTGTCGTGCCTCGGCGGCATCCTGCGCCCGACGTCGGGCCGCATCGCCATCGACGACGTCGACGTCACCAAGCTTGGCGCGCAAGAGCTCACGATGTACCGGCGCCGCACGGTCGGCATCGTGTTTCAAGCCTTCAACCTGCTCGCCAGCCTGACCGCACTGGAAAACGTGATGGTGCCGATGGACGCGGCGGGCATCAAGCCCCGGGATTCGCGTCGACGCGCCGAGGAGCTATTGGAACGGGTGGGGTTGAAGGACCGGATGCGGCACCGTCCCGGCGACCTCAGCGGCGGACAACAACAACGCGTCGCCGTCGCCCGCGCGATCGCGCTGGATCCGCCGTTGATCCTGGCCGACGAGCCGACCGCACATCTGGACTTCATCCAGGTCGAGGAGGTGCTCCGGCTGATCCGCGAACTCGCTTCCGGGGAGCGTCTTGTCGTCGTCGCGACGCACGACACCAGGATGCTGCCGCTGGCCGACCGCGTCGTGGAACTGGTGCCGCACGTGGCGTCGACGGACGGCCCGCCCGAGACCGTGCGCGTAAGCGCGGGCTCTGTTCTGTTCGAGCAGGGCTCGATGGGCAACCTCATCTATGTCGTCAGCGAGGGCCAACTCGACATCGTCCGCGAATTGTCCGGGGGCGGAGAGGAATTGCTGCGCGTCGCTACCGCGGGCGACTATTTCGGCGAGATCGGCACGCTGTTCGGACTGCCGCGGTCGGCGACCGTCCGGGCGCGCACCGACGCGGTGGTAATCGGTTACACCGGGAAGGCCTTCCGCGAGCGCCTCGGTCCGGCCGGTGTGCGAGATGCGATTGAGGGTCGCGAAGTCACCATCGACTAGCCCGGCGGCCGCGACGCCCTCGTACGCAAGTTCACGTTCTACACCGCCGGCCAGACCCGGCATCGCATCCTGGGGTCCGCACCGTCGAACTGCTCGGTCGCGCCGCTGACGACCCCGGCCAATCCGACGACCTGACTGCCGCAACCCTGATTGAGGCCCTTCGGCGTGGGTATGCGCCCAACAGGCAATCGATCGAAAGAGGGCAGTAATGGCGACAACATTGGCAGGTAAGCGCATCGCGTTCTTGGTCGCGCCCGAAGGCGCCGAGCAGGTTGAACTGACGGAGCCGTGGAAGGCCATCGAGGATGCCGGCGGCACACCCGAGCTCGTGTCCACAGAGGTGGGCAAGGTTCAGGCATTCAACCACTTGACCCCCGCAGACACGTTCGAAGCGGACAAGGCGGTCGACAGTGTGGCCGCGTCCGAATACGACGGGCTGGTGCTTCCCGGCGGTTTAGCCAATCCCGACTTTCTCCGCGGCCAAGCGGCGGCAGTCCGCTTCACCAGGAGTTTCTTCGACTCGGGCCGGCCGGTGGCGGCAATCTGTCACGCGCCGTGGACGATGATCGAGGCCGATGTCGTGCGCGGACGAATGATGACCTCGTGGCCGAGCCTGCGCACCGACCTGCAAAACGCAGGTGCAAACTGGGTCGACGAAGAGGTGGTGGTCTGCTCCCGCGGCCCGAACACCTTGGTGTCCAGCCGCAGGCCCGACGACCTGCCCGCATTCTGCAGCACCATGGTCGGCGTCTTCGCCGCGGGCCACTGACCACTCCGGCCAATCCCGTCCCGCAAACGACGGGCCGTCGGTAACGTCGAATCCATGCTGCTCGCTGCGTTGCGCGACATGCAGTGGCGAAAGCGACGTTTCGTCATAGCGATCCTGTCGACAGCCATCATCTTCGCCATGACGCTCGTCCTCACCGGGCTGGCGAACGGGTTCCGCGCCGAGGCGCAACGCACGGTCGATGCGCTCGGCGTCGACGTATTCCTGGTGAAGGACGGTGCCTCCGGCCCGTTCGTGGGGGCCACGCCGTTCGCGCCGGTCGATCTGCAACGGATCGCGGCCGCCCCTGGAGTGCAGGCGGCCGCCCCGCTGGTTTATGCCGGTGGCACTGTCACACTCGGCGATGCGACCCGCAACGCCGACCTGTTCGGCGCGCCGGAACGCGGGCCGGGTATGCCCATTGTTTCGGGAGGCCGGCCACCCACAAGCCCCAACGAGGTGGCGGTGTCGAGCACGCTCGGGCGCAACGAGGGCGAGGACATCCAAATCGCATCGCGCAGGTTGCGCATCGTCGGCATCGTCGAGAACTCCACAGCGCTGGCCAATCTGCCCAACATCTTCCTCACCACCGAGGGCGCTCAGCAGTTGGTGTACGGCGGCCAGCCGCTGGTCGCCTCGATCGGCATCCGCGGCACACTCGATCAGGTGCCACCGGGCTACAAGGCGATCGACCGCGACGGCGCGGTGGCCGATCTGCTCCGGCCGCTGAAGGTGGCGGTCAACTCCATCACGATCGTCGCGGTCCTGCTCTGGGTCGTTGCCGCGCTGATCGTGGGGTCGGTGATCTATCTGTCGGCCCTCGAACGGCTGCGGGACTTCGCGGTATACAAGGCGATTGGCGTGCCGACCGGTTCGATCGCGGCAGGGCTGGCCCTGCAGGCGATCGTGGTGGCCCTGTCGGCCGTCGTTGTCGGCGTTGTCCTTTCGGCGCTGCTCGGGCCGATTTTCCCGATGCAGGTCATCGTGCCGGCCTATGCCTACGTCATCCTGCCCGTGATCGCGGTCGTATTCGGCCTGATCGCCAGCGGCACCGGACTGCATCGCGCGGTGTCCGTCGATCCCGCGATGGCGTTCGGGGGTCCCTGAGCCATGGGCGATCTCAGCATTCAGGATCTGGTGGTGGAGTACTCCAGCGGCGGATACGCCGTCCGCCCGCTGGACGGATTCAACCTCGACGTGGCCGCGGGATCGCTGGTGATCCTGTTGGGGCCCAGCGGATGCGGAAAGACCACGCTGCTGTCTTGCCTCGGCGGAATCCTGAAGCCGAGCGGCGGCGCCATCAAGTTCGGCGACGTCGACGTGACGGCCCTCGACGCTCGCGGGCTGTCGCAATACCGCCGCGAGACCGTAGGCATCGTGTTTCAGGCGTTCAACCTGGTGCCCAGCCTCACCGCGCTGGAGAACGTCATGGTGCCTCTTCGCTCGTCGGGCATGGACCGGCACGCGGCGCGCGAGAAAGCCGAACAGCTGCTGGCCCGGGTCGGGTTGGAGGACAGGGCAACTCACCGGCCCAGCGATCTCAGTGGCGGGCAGCAACAGCGCGTCGCGGTCGCGCGGGCGATCGCGCTCGACCCGCCGCTGATCCTCGCCGACGAGCCCACCGCGCACCTGGACTTCATTCAGGTCGAGGAGGTGCTCCGGCTGATCCGCGAGCTCGCGTCTGGTGACCGGATGGTCGTCGTCGCCACCCATGACAGCCGGATCCTGCCGTTGGCCGATCGCGTCGTGGAACTGGTGCCGGACTTCGCGTCGGTCGACCGGGCCCCCGAGACTGTTCGCGTCGAGGAGGGCGAGGTGTTGTTCGAGGAGGGCACGATGGGCGACCTCATCTATGTCGTCTCCGAGGGCGAACTCGAAATCGTGCGCGAATTGGCCGGGGGCGGAGAGGAATTGCTCTGGGTGGCCGAACGGGGCGACTACTTCGGTGAGCTCGGCCCGCTGTTCCACATGCCGCGGTCGGCGACGGCGCGGGCGCTCACCGACGCGACAGTCATCGGCTATACGGTGGCGGCGTTCCGGGAACGGCTCGGCGTCGGCGGGATCCGCGACATCATCGAGCACCGGCCATTGGACATGGACGAACAGGCCGCTACGCAGGAACCAGACTGAGCAGCAGGTCGGGTCCGATCGGCTGGATGGCGTCGAACTGCCAGCGCTGCGCGTGGGCGATGGACAGCACGCCGACATCGTCGATCGCTGTTATCGGCCCGCCCAACAGAATTGGCGCGACGTAGGCCAATATGCGGTTGATCACTCCCGCCCGCAGGAAGGCGCCGGCCAAAGTCGGCCCACCCTCGATGAGCACGTCCGTACGATCCGACAGCGCCTTGATCACCTCGTGCGGGTCTCGAGTACGGATCACCATCGTGCGGGTGTCGTCGTTGAGCACGTTGGCGTCAGAGGAGATTTCGCGCTCCCCCACGACCACGCGCAGCGGCTGACGGTCGGCGAGGCGGCCGTCGGGCAGGCGTGCCGTCAGCTTCGGGTCGTCGACGAAAACCGTCCCCGTCCCGACGACTATCGCGTCACAGGCCGCCCTGCGCCGGTGCACGTCGGCACGCGCGGCGTCACTGGTGATCCACTGACTGGTACCGTCGGCCGCCGCACTGCGGCCGTCGATACTGGTGGCGAATTTCCACGTGACATGCGGTAGACCGGTGCGTTGCCTGTGCAGCCACTCGCGCAACGGACCGCGTGCGACGACGTCCGCCAAGACGCCTGCTTCGACATGTACACCCGATTCGGCCAGCCGGGCCGCTCCCCCTGCCGCAATTGCGTTGGGGTCGCCGACGGCGTAGACAACCGTCGAAATGCCCGCGGCGACAAGGGCATCGACGCACGGCGGAGTCCGGCCGTGGTGATTGCACGGCTCGAGGGTGACCACCGCCGTGCCGCCAGCAGCTCCTGCTCCCGCCCGGCGCAGTGCTATCACTTCCGCGTGTGCACCACCGGTTGCCTCGGTTGCACCGACGCCGGCGATCTCACCGTCGGCATCCAGGATGACCGCCCCGACAGGCGGATTCGGGTAGGTAGCGCCCTTGACCATCTCGGCTTGCTCGATGGCCAGCCGCATCGCGGCGTCGAAATTCATAGCCGGAGGTGTTTTGAGGCGGCAGCGGCCCGCCTGCGCAGAGCCTCGACCGCGGCGGCGGGATCGTCGGCGCTGTAGACAGCCGATCCCGCGACGAAGCAATCGACCCCTGCCTCGGCAGCGTCCTCGATGGTCTCCGCGTTGATCCCGCCGTCGATCTCGACGAGGATCGTCAGCTCGCCCGCGTCGATGAGCCTGCGCGCGATGCCGACCTTCGGCAGCACCTCGGGGATGAACTTCTGGCCGCCGAAACCCGGCTCGACAGACATGATCAGCAGGGTGTCGAACTCGGGCAGGATGTCCAGGTACGGCTCGAGCGGGGTGCCCGGTTTGACCGAGAGGCCCGCCTTGGCGCCGGCGGCGCGGATGTCGCGGGCGACACCGACGGGATTGTCGGTGGCCTCGGCGTGGATCGTGACGTTGTAGGCGCCCGCCTCGGCGTACGGCGGCGCCCATCGGTCGGGATCGTCGATCATCAGATGGCAGTCGATCGGGATGTCGGTGGTCGGCAGCAAGCTCTCCACGACGGGCAGGCCGAGCGTCAGGTTCGGGACGAAGTGGTTGTCCATCACGTCGACGTGCACCCAGTCGGCGCCCTTCACGGCCGCAATCTCGTCGGCGAGCCGGGAGAAGTCGGCCGCCAGAATCGACGGCGCTATCAGGGGTCGTGACATGGGCTCACCCTACTAACAGCGCGGCCGCGAACATCGCGTCGGTGCCGTGCCGATGCGGCCACAGCTGCACGTACGGCCCGTCGCCGAGTCGCTCGACTCCCTCGAAGAGCGGTCGGGTGTCGAGCGCCGTCACCGGTTGGCGGCGCAACGCATCGGCCACCACCCCCACCGTCTCGGACAGATGGGGTGAGCAGGTTGCGTACAGCACCACACCTCCCGGCCGGGTGAGCTTGATGGCCGACGCCAGCAGCTCGCGCTGCAGCCGGGCAAGCGCGGGCACGTCCGCGGGCTGACGGCGCCAGCGTGCCTCGGGTCGGCGCCGCAATGCGCCGAGCCCGGTGCACGGCGCGTCGACGAGTACCCGGTCGAACCCGGCCTCGATCCCCGGGTCACGTCCGTCGACGCGCAGCACGTCGACGGCCAGTCCACGGGTGTTCTCCTCGACGAACTCCGCCCGACGCGAATTCGGCTCGATCGCGGTGACCCGGGCACCCGACTGGGCACCGATCGCGGCGAGCAGCGCCGTCTTGCCGCCAGGCCCCGCACAGAGGTCCAGCCAGCGGCCGCCGTCGCCGTCCACCGGCGCGAGCGTCAACGCCGTGGCCACCAGCTGGCTGCCTTCGTCCTGAACCAGCGCCTTGCCGTCACGGACCGCGTCCAATTGACCCGGGTCGCCGCCGGCCAGGTAGACCGCGTAGGGCGAGTAGCGGCCGACGGTTCCGTCCACCGCTGCGGCGAGGTCGGCCGCCGTCAGCACACCTGGCCGAGCGGCCAGATGGACCAGCGGCCGCTCGTCGTCGGCCCTCAGCAGGGCGTCCAGCTCGTTGGCGTCGGCGCCGAGCGCGTCGGCGAACGCCTGGGCGATCCAGCGCGGGTGGGCGTGCACGAACGCGAGGTGACCGACGGGGTCGGAGTCGGCGGGCGGCGCCAGCTCATCGGTCCAGGACTGCTCGTCGCGCGATGCGATGGTGCGCAGTACACCGTTGACGAAACCCGCTCGTGCCGAATCGAATTCGATCCCGGCCTGCTCGACGGTGGTATCCACCGCGGCGTGTGCGTCGACGCGAGTGCGCAACAACTGGTAAGTGCCGAGCCGCAACAGGTCGAGCAACACCGGACTGATGTTCTCCGGCGGCCGTCCGGCGGCACGCGCGATGACGGCGTCGAGCAGCCCGCGGGTGCGGCAGGCGCCGTAGGCCAATTCTGTGGCGAAGGCGGCGTCGCGGCCGGTGATGCCGCGCTCGCGCAGCAACGCGGGCAATGCCAGGTTCGCGTAGGCGTCGCGCTCAGACACCGCGCGCAGGACATCGAAGGCCGCGCTACGCGCTGGGTCCAGCGGTTTGCGGCGCGGCCGGCGGGGCTTCGTCATGACGCGGTTGCGGAATCGTCGAGACGGGCGCCGCGGGCCCAGTCCGCGGCATTCATCTGCTTCTTGCCCGGCGGCTGGAGGCGGCCCAGGAGCACGGGCTGCGACGCCGTCCCGACCCGAACTCCGCTGCGGTCCACGCGAATTGCGCCGGGCGCCAGCGTTTCGCGTGCCGCGTCGTCGATCGACACCGGTCCGAGCTTGATCCGCAGGTCGCCGACCATGGTCCACGCCCCGGGGTTCGGTGTGACAGCACGGATCCGCCGATCGATGACGTGGGCGGGCAGGTCCCAGCGCACGCGGGCGTCGTCGACGGTGACCTTCGGTGCGACGGTGACACCGTCGGACGGTTGGGGTACCGGCGCCAACGTCCCGTCGTCGATGCCGTCCAGCGTGGTCTCCAGCAGCGCCGCACCCGAAATCGACAGCCGGTCAAGCAGATCCCCCGCGGTGTCGGTGGGCCGGATCGTCTCGGTGACCACGCCGTAGACCGGCCCGGAGTCCAGGGCGGGTTCGATCCGAAACGTGGTGGCACCGGTGACCGCGTCACCGGCCGCGATCGCCGCCTGCACCGGCGCGGCGCCGCGCCACGCCGGCAGCAAGGAGAAGTGCAGGTTGATCCAGCCGTGGGCCGGCACGGCGAGCAGACCGTCGCGAAGCAGCGCCCCGTATGCGACCACGGCGCAGGCGTCTGGTGCCAATTCCGCCAACTCCGAGACGAATTCGTCCGAGTTGGGGCGTGACGGCCGCAACACCGGGATGCCGTGGTCGAGCGCCAGTTGTGCAGTCGGTGACGGCGACGGCTTGGCCCGGCGGCCGGAGGCGGCGTCTGGCCGAGTCAGGACCGCGACGACATCGTGGCGTGGCGAGGCGATGAGCCGGCGCAGTGACGGCAGGGCGGGCTCGGGGGTACCGGCGAAGACGATCCGCATCGTCTAACGCGGCGTCTGGTAGTACTCGCGCTCCGACACGCCGGTGAGCGGTGCGACGAACATCCACGGGATGGTACTGATGGCCCGGTTCAGGGTGGCGACCGCGTCGTTGTAGTACTGACGGGCGAAGGCCAGCTTGTTCTCGGTGTCGGCGAGATTGTCCTGCAGGTTGCCGAAGTTGTCCGACGACTTCAACTGCGGATAACTCTGGCCGAGAGCCAGCACCGGGACCAGCGCGGTGTCGAGATCCTTCTCGGCGGCGCTGCGGTCCGCAACCGACTTACCGGACGTCGCCGACGTCAGCGCGGCCCTGGCATCGGTGACGTGGTCGAGGATGTCCTTCTCGTGGGCCGCGAACGTCTGCACCGTGTGCACCAGGCTCGGAATCAGCGACGCGCGGCGCGTCAGCTCTACGTCGATGCCCGACAGCGCCTCGGAAACCCTGATATCCGCCGAACGAATCTTGTTGTAGCCCAACACGAAACCGATCAGCACCAGCACCGCCAGCACCAGCACGATGATGAGCAGCAGTCTTACCATGATCCGCCTCCTCCGCCACCGCCGCCGCCGCCGCCGCCACCGCCGCTGAAGCCGCCGCCGCTACTGCCACCGGAGGACGACGAGGACTGCGATGCGGTGTAGGCACCGATCGACGAGGACAGCGCTGAATCGAAACTGTCGAAGCTCGCACCCCCGGAGCCCGAGAAGTTCCAGCCCGACGAGCTCGACGACGAAGAGTTGTACCAATCCGGTTGCGGCGCCGGCGCACCCATCGTCGTCTCATATTTCTTGGCCCACAGCGATGCCGCGCCCGCCGCGACCGCAAACGGAACGTAGGCGGTGTAGAGGTCCCTGCGGGCCGAGAAATCGAACCGTGTCTCGGCGGAGTCGGTGGCCAGCATGCGGTTGAATCCCCCTGCCTGCGACCAGAGTTCGCGTCCTGCCGCCGTGCGGCGCGTACCCACCCCGTCGACCCACGACCGCGCGGTCGCCAGGAAGAACGCTGCGAAGGGCAGGCCCACCGCGGTGATGGGGATGCCGAACCACAGCAGGAAGCAACACGCCGCCGCCAAGAACGCGGCGACGTTGGCGGCGCGCACCCACAGCTCTTTCCGGCGTTTGACGATCAGGCCGCTGTCCAGCGCCCACTTTTGGACGGACTCGGCGATATCGGTCTTGGCCTTATTGAGCTTCTCGCCGGACTTGACCGCCTTCTTGGCCTCGAACTCCTGGCCCTTCTTGTTCACCTTGAGCGTTGTGCCGGCCTTTCGGCTGACCGGATCGACTTGCTCCCAGTCGGACGGGTCGGCCAGGCCGCGGATTTGCCAGTGCTCGTCGCTGATCTGCGTCAGCTCGATCATTTTCCGTTCGGCCAGATAGAACAGTGTCGCCGTGAGGGCGTTCTTGGGAACGGCTTCGGTGCGGATGTATTCGGTTTGCACCGGTCCCAGGCCCGGCGGCGGCGCGTATTGCAGCGGGAACCCGGGCGGCGGTTCAACGGTGGTGCGGTACCAGAGGACGCCGCCGAGCGCGGCGGCGACGGCTAGGCCCAGGATCCACGCCAGGCCGCTCGTCGACCTGCCCAAGATCCGATCCCAGCTGTCGGGCCACAGCACTTCGGCTCGACCCGGAGTGGGCACGTCGACTCCGGCCCGCAGTGTCACCGGAGTTCGAGACCCCAACCGGCTCGCCGACAACTCGACCTTGTTGCCGGTGACCGTCAGTTCGCTGCACGGTGCACCCACGCCGAAGCCGACAGAACACTGCGCTCCGCTGACGTCCCCCGGCAGCGTCACCGAGACGTCCGCCCGCCGGATCTCGTTGTTCATGGATCCGACGACGTTCCAGAAGAACACCGACCGAGCCGCGGCGGCGTCGCCGGTGGACTGCGCGAAGCGCTTGTCGGCGCCCGTGCTGCCGGGATCGAGGACGCCGGGGACGCGGTAGCGGATTTCGAACACGTGGGTACCGAAACCCAGGTACTTGTTGGGGTCGCCGATCTTGGCCACCCGAACGCGGTCACCATCCGTCCACTGCATTTGGTAGGACGCGGGTTCACCGTCCAGTTTCACCGAGGTGATCTCGGGCTCCTGCCGAACATGGATGTTGTTCGGGTTCGTGAGGGGCCAGAACCGGAAGATGCCGTGAAGGCCGCCGGGGAACTCGGCGGTGATGGTCTCCACCGCGTCCATCCCGCCGTCTGCATCGACGATGTAATCGGCCTTGAAGTTGCTGAACACCACCGGATCACTGGCAGGCCCCGCCTTTGATTCACCATTGAACACCAGCGGCCACAGCAGCCCAATCGCGATGAGCACCAAGGGAATCGACCATCCGATTACCCGCCGCATGCCACCTCCTGTTCGACCCTGAGGCCGGATTCTCGCACTACCCTATGTGCAAGGGGTCGATTTGCACCCGAACCGGCTGCTGATCATGGCGGGCGCTGAGCACCCCGGTGGCCCGCCGCAGGGCCGCCGATAACTCCAGGCCCTCGGCGCGCGGTGCCCGTACCAGCATGCGGTTGACCGGGCTGCCGGCCGCGGTGCCGGGCGGCCTGCGCGCGCCTGACGGCAAGTCGACGGGCCCGAGAAGCTCCGCGGAGTCGGGCAGTCGCGCCGTTTCCAGCAGCGCGGCCACGGCCTCCGGTACACCGTCCACAGCGGCGATGTGCACGGCGGGCGGCAGACCGACTTCGGCGCGGGAGTCAAGCTCGGCCTCGGCGTGCCCGACGGGATCCCAGCGAATCAGCGCCTGCACGGTCGGCACCCCGGTTTCGGCGACCACGGCCACCACTCCGCCGTCGCCGCGGCTGCGAACCAGCGTGGTAGCCGCCATCCAGCGACGCAGCGTGTCCTCGGCCGCACGCAGATCTTCGCGACCGAGGAGCGCCCAGGCGTCCAGCAGCAGCGCCGCGCCGTAGCCTCCATCCGCCGCCGGTTCGGCCCCCGGGGTGGCGACGACCAGTGCCGGATGCCCCGGCACCGTGGGTACGACGTTATCGCCGCCGGAGGTGATGACGGTGGTTTCGGGGAACGCCCGGCCGAGCTCCTCTGCGGTGCGACGCGCGCCGACGACGACGGCGCGGACCGCATCGGATCCGCATCGGGCGCACCGCAGCGTGGGCTCCTCGCGGCCACACCACCGGCACATCGCCGCCGACGCGTCCCGGTCGGGCAGCGACAGCGGGCCGGTGCAGTGTCTGCAGCGGGCGATGGTGCGGCAGCGGCCACACGCCAGCGCGGGCACGTATCCCCTGCGGGGCACCTGTATCAGTACGGGCCTGCCGGCATCCAGCGCCGACCGCGCGGCCCGCAGCGCCATCGACGGCAGCCGTGCGCTGTGCGCGGCCGGGTCGCGCTCCTGCGCGAACCCGCTGTCTTCCAGAGCGACCACCCGCGGCGCCCGCGCCCGCACCACAGGCCTGGGGGCCACCAGATCGTGCGCCCACCGGCTGCGGACCAACGCCTGCGCCTCGGCAGTGCGTGAATATCCGCCGATCATTGCGGCACAGCGCAATTGGTGTGCACGCAGCATTCCCACCTCGCGGGCGTGGGGATACGGCGCGCGGGGCTCGGACAGGGTGTCGTCACCGTCGTCCCACACCAACACCAGCCCGAGGTCAGCGACCGGGGCGAATACCGCACTTCGCGTTCCGATGACCAGCCGTGCCGACCCCCGCAGCACGGACAGCCAGCGCCGATACCGCTGAGAGGGACCCAGTCCGGCCGAAAGCGCGACGACCCGGCCTTCGTCGACGTGCCGGATGCTCGCGGCGTGCAGCGCGTCAACGTCACGCTGATCGGGCACGATCGCCAGCGCACCGCGTCCTGCAGATACCGTCGCCGCGGCGACCTCGGCCAGCCGGTCGGCCCAGCGCTCTCCGGGCAGTGCCTGCCATACGGCGCGCGCGCCGCGACCGTCGCGCAGCGCGGCGAAAAACTGTTCACCCCTGCCGTATTCGGCCCAGCCCGCGGTGTCGACGGGTTCGACGGCGATCGGTGTCGGTTCGGCCGGCGTCTGCTTCTCGACGTTGGCGTGCCGCGGCGGGATGGCCAGCCGCAGCACGTCGGCGCGGGTGCCTGCGTAGCGTGCGGCGACGGCGTCGACCAGGCGGCGGACGTCGGGGGTCAGCACACGTTCGGCGGATACCACCCGGTCCAGCCAGCCGAGCTTGCCAACATGATCTGTCTCCGAACGTCTTTCAAGGATGAACGCGTCGACCAGGCGGCCGTGGAAGCGGACTCGGGCCCTAACCCCCGGCTGCGCGTCGTCGGACTGCTCGGCCGAGACAAGGTAGTCGAACTCGCGATCCAGGTGCGGCACCGACAGCATCGGAAGCACCCGGGCAATCGGTTCGTGCTCCGCCGCGGTCTTGCTCACACCTACCGTCTAGCAGTCGTGTCGGACGTCCGGCCGAAAAAGAAGCCGGCGGTGATCAACATCAGCGAGGTGGCATATACCCACCAGATCGGCACGGCGAGTGCCTCGGACTCCAGCACGAACTTGCCGATGCCGATCATCGCATCCGACATCGCGAAACACACCGCGCCCAGCGCCGTCCACGGCGTCGGCAAGCGGGCCAGCAGCGCCGCACACACCATGGCGCCGAGTACCGCGATGTAGACCGTGACCGGCACCGCCATACCCTCGGCGATCAGCTTGGGCCAGAACCAGATCAGCAGCGCGACACAGGCGGCCACCACGACTGCCGCGGCTGCCAGCCGCGGCGCAGACCGCGCGCACAGCGGAAGCAACGCGGCCAGGAAGCACAGATGTGCGACCAGAAACGCGGCCAGCCCGAGCACGAACGACGGCTCCCACCACGGCATCGCCAACAGGAAGTCGCCGGCGGCGGATCCCACCAGCGCGCCGAGCAGCCAGCGTCGCTCCCTGGCGATCGGGTGGGTCAGGGCGGCCACCGCCAGCAGCACGGCCGCTGCGGCCTTGACCGCGGGTTGCAACAAGAACTGGCCGGTGAGCTCGACACCCGACGGCAGCCGCAGCGCGGTGGCGATCAGGAAGATGCCGTAGCCGGTGGCGACGAGCACGGCGGCCAACCACAAGTCACGGGTCCGCCGGCTTGTGGGTGCGCCGATATCCGTTGCCATCCTGCAGAAAGGTACTGGACCGCGGACTATCGGCAATCCGCAATTCGTTACATATCCAATGACTAGGAAGAATTCCGTGGATATCGTCCACGCGTTCTGGGACGAGGTCTGGAACGCCCACGACCCCGCCGCGGCGGACCGATTCGTCGTCGACGACTTCGTCATCGTCACCGCAGGCGGGACCATCAGCGGAGCGGACAGAGTCGCCGAATGCCTCACGAAGCACCGCCGCGTGATCGGGCCGTGCGCGAAGACGGCAAGACTGATCTGACCAACCGAGCGGATCGCAGAGAGCGGCATGGGAGCAGTTTCAGCGGCTTAAGCTCTAAGCACGCACCAGACGGAGGCCCTATGACAGCGCCCGACCACGACACCGTCATCATCGGTGCCGGATTCTCCGGTATCGGCACGGCCATCAAGCTCGACAAGTCGGGCATGGGCGACTACCTGGTGATCGAGGCCGCTGACGGCGTAGGCGGGACCTGGCACTGGAACACGTATCCCGGTATCGCCGTTGACATTCCGTCATTCTCCTACCAGTTCTCCTTCGAGCAGAGCCCCGACTGGACGCGGACCTATGCCCCAGGCCGCGAGCTGAAGGCCTACGCCGAGCATTGCGTCGACAAGTACGGCCTGCGCCCCAAGATCCGCTTCAACACGAAGGTGCTCGGTGCCGTGTTCGACGAGGAAACGGATCTCTGGCGCATCGAGACCGACGCCGGTGACCATGTGACCGCGCGCTTCATCGTCAACGCCGGCGGCGTGCTGACCACTCCGAAACTTCCCGACATCGACGGCGTCGACTCGTTCGCCGGTGTCACGATGCACACCGCCCGCTGGGACCACGGCCAGGACCTCACCGACAAGCGCGTCGCGATCATCGGTACGGGCGCCTCGGCCGTGCAGGTGATTCCCGAGGTCGCGCCGATCGTCAAGCACCTCACGGTGTTTCAGCGCACGCCGATTTGGTGCTTCCCGAAAGCCGATGTGCCGCTGTCCTCCGCCGCGCGGCGCGCGATGCGCATCCCCGGCGGGATGGCCGTTCAGCGCCTGATGAGTCAGGCGTACGTCGAACTGACCTTCCCGCTCGCCGCCCAGTACTTCACGGTCAACCCGATGGCCAAGCGCGCACCGGAGTTCGGCAAGGCCTATCTCCGCAAAGAGGTCAACGACCCCGTTGTGCGGGACAAGCTCACGCCGCGCTACGCGGTGGGCTGTAAACGGCCCGGATTTCACAACACCTATTTGGCGACGTTCAACCGTGACAACGTCAGCCTGGTAACCGAGCCGATCGAGAAGATCACCGGCTCAGGTGTGGTGACCACCGACGGCGACGACCATGACGTCGACGTGTTGATCCTCGCGACCGGTTTCAAGGTGATGGACCCCGACGATGTCCTGACGTATTCGGTGACCGGACCCGGCGGGCGGTCACTGGCGAGGTTCTGGGACGAGCATCGGCTGCAGGCCTATGAAGGGGTGAGCATCCCGGGCTTCCCGAACTTCTTCACGGTGTTCGGGCCTTACGGCTACGTCGGCTCGTCGTACTTCGCGCTGATCGAGTCGCAGAGCCACCACATCGTCCGCTGCCTGCAGCACGCTCAGCGCCGCCGTGCCACCCGGGTCGAGGTGACCCAGGAGGCCAATGACCGCTACTTCGCCGAGATGATGCGCAAGCGTCACCGGCAGATCTTCTGGCAGGACAGCTGCTCGCTGGCCAACAGCTACTACTTCGACAAGAACGGAGACGTGCCGCTGCGACCGGCCACCACGGTGGAGGCGTACTGGCGCAGCCGCCGCTACCCGCTGCGCGACTACCGGTTCAGTGCCTAGCCTAGACAGAAGCCTTCAGCTCGTCGACCTTGTTGAGCTGCTCCCAAGGCAGCTCAATGTCGGTGCGGCCGAAGTGCCCGTAGGCGGCCGTCTGCGCGTAGATCGGGCGCAGCAGGTCCAGATCGCGCACGATCGCGCCCGGCCGCAGGTCGAACACGGACGTGATGGCCTTCTCGATCCTGGCCGGATCCACACTCTCGGTGCCGAACGTCTCGACGAACAGCCCGACCGGGGCGGCCTTGCCGATCGCGTAGGCCACCTGGACCTCAACTCGCTCCGCCAGCCCCGCTGCGACCACGTTTTTTGCCACCCAGCGCATCGCGTACGCCGCGGAACGGTCCACTTTGGACGGATCCTTGCCGGAGAACGCCCCGCCGCCGTGACGAGCCCAGCCGCCGTAGGTGTCGACGATGATCTTTCGGCCGGTCAGGCCTGCGTCGCCCATCGGGCCTCCGAGCACGAACTTTCCGGTCGGGTTGACCAGCAGGCGGTAGTCGGAGGTGTCCATGGAGTCGTGTGCGAGGTCGTTCAGCACGGTATTGACGACCTTCTCGCGGATGTCCGGGGTGAGCGTCGCCTCCAGGTCGATACCGTCGGCGTGCTGGGTGGACAGCACGACGGTGTCCAGCCGCACCGGGGTGGTCCCGTCGTACTGGACGGTGACCTGGGTCTTGCCGTCGGGGCGCAGGTAGTCCAGCACGCCGCTCTTGCGGACCTCGGTGAGCCTGCGCGACAGCCGGTGCGCCAGCGCGATCGGCAGCGGCATCAATTCGGGGGTGTCCTTGATGGCGTAGCCGAACATCAGGCCCTGGTCGCCTGCGCCCTGGAGGTCGAGCGGATCCTGCTCGCCTTCCACGCGGGTCTCGTAGGCCGTGTTGACGCCCTGGGCGATGTCGGGTGACTGGGCGCCGATGCCGATGTTCACGCCGCAGGTGGTCCCGTCGAAGCCCTTCTCCGACGAGTCGTAGCCGATCTCGAGGATGCGGTCGCGGACCGTGTTGGTGATGTCGGCGAACGCTTCCTTCGCGGTGGTGGTGACCTCGCCGACGACGTGTACCTGGCCGGTCGTGACCAGCGTCTCGACCGCCACCCGCGACTTCGGGTCATCGGCCAGCAGCGCGTCAAGCACCGAGTCGCTGATCGCGTCACAGATCTTGTCGGGGTGCCCTTCGGTCACCGACTCACTGGTAAACAGCCGACCTTCGCTCACGGTTCATCCTCTCGATACTTAGTTAGTCAAATTATAGCTTCGCCTGATGTCGCCGCCGGTGGCGGCGGCTCCATGCTTCCGCGTGCGCCCGGGTTTACCCGCCGCTGTTGTGCAGGAAGGCCACGATCGCGTCCACGATACGGCTGGCCATCAGAGTTTTCGAACCGTGCTCCAGCGCGGCCTCGGTGCCGTCGGAGGCCAGCAACCATCCGTCGTTGCTGTCCACCTCGAACGCGCGGTTCTCGCCGACGGCGTTGACCACCAGCAGGTCGCAACCCTTGCGAGCCAGCTTGGCCCTCGCGTGGAACAACACGTCGCCGTTCGCGTCGCCGGTTTCGGCGGCGAACCCGACGATCGCACGCATATTCGGCAGCTGGCCGTCGGCGCGCGCCCGCACCGTTCCCGCGAGAACATCGTCGGTGCGGGTCAGCTCGATCGCGGTGGGCTCCGAGGCGCCCTTCTTGATCTTGTTGGACTCCACGTGCACGGGCCGGAAGTCGGCGACGGCCGCAGCCATCACGAGAACGTGTGCGTCCGGTGCGTGCTTGGACACCGCGTCGCGCAACTGTGCCGCCGAGCCGATGTGCACCACCTCGACACCTGCCGGATCGGCGAGCCCCGCCGTGTTGCCTGCGATCAGCGTGACGTCGGCGCCGCGCTGGGCGGCGACCCGGGCCACCGCATAGCCCTGCTTGCCCGACGACCGGTTGCCGATGAAGCGCACGGGGTCGAGCGGTTCGCGGGTGCCGCCCGCCGAGACCAGCAGCTTGACGCCGGCCAGGTCGTACGGCAGCGCGTCGGCTCGCTCCAGAAGCAGACTCGCCAACGTGGTGATCTCTTCGGCCTCGGGCAGCCGCCCGGCCCCGCTGTCGGCTCCGGTGAGCCGGCCGGACGCGGGCTCGAGGACGACCGCGCCGCGACGGCGAAGCGTGGCCACGTTGTCGACGGTCGCTGGGTGAAACCACATCTCCGTGTGCATCGCAGGTGCGAACAGCACCGGGCATCGCGCGGTCAGCAGCGTCGCGGTCAGCAGGTCGTCCGCCCGACCGGCCACGGCTCGCGCCAGTAGGTCCGCAGTCGCGGGCGCGACGACAACGAGGTCGGCTTCCTGCCCGATCCGGACATGGGGTACCTCGTGGACGTCGTTCCAGACGCCGGTGTGCACGGGATTACCGGACAGCGCCTCGAACGTCGCCGCACCGACGAAACGCAATGCGGACTCGGTGGGAACAACGCGGACGTGATGGCCGGCTTCGGTGAGCTGGCGGACCACGCTGCACGCCTTGTAGGCGGCGATGCCACCGGCGACGCCGACGATGATCCGCTTGCCGTCCATCAGCGCGGAGGCCTAGCCCTCGCCCTCGGTGTGCTCGAGCAGGTCTTCGTGGATCTCGCGGAGCGCGATCGACAGCGGCTTCTCCTGCAGGCCGGGCTCGACGAGCGGGCCGACGTATTCGAGAATCCCGTCGCCGAGCTGGTTGTAGTAATCGTTGATCTGGCGCGCGCGCTTGGCGGCGTAGATCACCAACGCGTACTTGCTCGACGCGCGGTCAAGCAGCTCGTCGATGGGCGGATTGGTAATGCCCAGCGGTGTGTCGTAACCGCTGTGGGACGAACCGGTGTCGGTGTCGTCAACGGCGGCCAGCGGCGCGTCGGCATGCGGGGTGCTCACGAAAAAAGTCTCCTGGCGCTTTTGTAGAAATTGCTTGAGTAGCTTTCGGGCCGCGTCGCGCCGGGTCGGCGCTTCGTTTATTCGGGGTCCACCAGCAAGGATACCAATTCAGCGCAGGCTGACTCCAATTGACTGTTCACGACCACGCGGTCGAAGTCGTCCTGGGCGGCCAGTTCGGCCCGAGCGGTGGCCAGTCGACGATTCATCACCTCGGGCGTCTCGGTCCCGCGCCCGGTCAGGCGACTTTCCAGCGCCTCCCAGCTCGGCGGGGCCAGAAACACCGTCAGCGCTTCCGGCATTGCCTTCTTGACCGACCGCGCACCGGCCAGATCGACCTCGATGAGCACCGGACGCCGCGCGTCCGCCGCATCGCGGATGGGCTGCGCGGGCGTTCCCGACCGATGCAACCCGCCGTGGATCTCCGCCCACTCGAGCAGTGCGCCTTCGTCGATCAGCTGCTGAAATCGCTCGGTCGAGACGAATGAGTAGTCGACGCCGTCGATCTCACCAGGGCGCGGCGCCCTGGTGGTCACGGAAACGCTGAAGTGAAGGTCGGGAACCCGTTCACGCAAACAGCGGACAACGGTTGACTTCCCGACGGCAGACGGGCCGGACAGCACCACAACACGGCTCATCGCGTGAGCACACATCGCTGTCCGACCCCTCGGCCGGCGTTCACTAGTCGCTGGTGAAGTCGAACTTCTCCAGCAGAGCCTTCCGCTGACGATCGCCCAGGCCGCGCAGACGGCGGGTGGGGGCGATCTCGAGCTCGGTCATGATCTCCTGCGCCTTGACCTTGCCGACCTTGGGCAATGCCTCCAAAAGTGCAGAAACCTTCATCTTGCCCAAGACCTCATTGGTCTCGGCGTCCTTCAGCACCTGCTTGAGGTTGGTGCCGCCGCGCTTGAGCCGATCTTTGAGTTCGGCACGTGCTCGACGTGCGGCAGCAGCCTTCTCCAACGCTGCCGCGCGCTGTTCGTCGGTCAACTGGGGAAGGGCCACGGGGTTCCTCCGTCTTCGTCACCATCATTGTGTTTTGTCTTGACTGGTCATAACACCAGCCAGCAGCGACGACCGTACCCACGCATCCTGACGAAAGCTAACCCCACCCCCCTTGTTCCGCCGTCAAAAGCCCAGCGTGCTCTGCGCGGCTCGCGACGGCCGCCAAGTCGGCCCGACGCCCGGCGCGCGCAGGAGAATCGCGAGAATTGCCTGCATATGAGCGGTTTTCTGGCGGCTCCCGAGTGATCCGGGGCAGGTCATGCAACCGACCAGGCACCCAGACGCTTGCGTGAACCTTCAAGAAAAAGAAAATTTTGCCTGGTCACCGTGTTTCGGGCGTGTCGGGGCCAGTTGACGTCAGTTGCCCGGCGCCGTTGACCGTTATCAACGACGTTGCGTAGTAGGCCGGTTTTCGGCATGCGGCGGCTGGATACATCGGCCTTTTCGCCGTGGGTTTGACCTCGCCGACGGCTGGCAGATCGTCGCATTCAACCTCGTGCCCGCCGACCAGGGCCGGTCGAGAAGACGCGACGTCACGGGCCCCTGCGCTCATCGCACTCATCGGTCTCGCCCGCATGTTACTCACCGTTGTGCTGAAAAAGCGCCGTGGTTCGACTGGACATTCGCTGTCGTAATCACCTTGAGCGCGAGCGGTTTTCGAACCGTTACCGGTTCCACAGCACTCGCCTAAGGTCAACACAGTGCGGACCCAACTCATCTCCTTAACGTCGAGCCGGTGAGGCGAACACGCGCCCACACGATGACGAAAGTGACATCTATGACCTTCAAACGGGCTGTTTGCGTATCGACGCTCGCCGCCGGCATCGGTGCCGCCGGGTTGCTCGGAGTCGGACTCGGTTCGGCGTCAGCCGATCCGTGGGGGCCGCCCTGCAACGCACCGGGCGCACCGCCCTGCAACGACCAGCATCGAAATGACTGGCACGGCGATGACCGCGGGCCTGCCCCGGTGGACTGGCAGCACCGTGGCGTCGACCAGGGTCGTTTCGACCACCAGCCGTTCAACTGGAACGGCCAGCAGGTCACGCCGATGCCCGCAGGCAACGGCTTCGGGTGGGGATTCTGGTTCACCGGCGGCTGGGTTCCGCTGTAATCCAAGGCAATCCGAGACGGCGGGACACAGTCGAAGTGTCCCGCAGTCGCCTGTCAGCGTTTGATCTCGACCAGCACCACCCAGGCGTTCAACGACGTCGACACGAAACCCATTGCGACAGCGGCGGCCACCCAGTACAGACCCCCGCCCGCCTCGGCCCACAACGACACACCGGCGATGATCAACAGCGCGGGAGGCGGCGACAACAGCAGAGACGACACCGTCGCCCTCCGCGTCGGCTCGTCATGCTGGCGCAGCGTCGCGAAAACAGCACCGATCAGCATGGCGACCCCGACAACTGCGAGTTCGACGGCGACTGCCCCCGGCGGCTGATCGGGCGTCACCAGAATCGTTGCGGTCAGCAGTATCGACACCAGCAGGCCGAGCGTGGCGCCGGACCGCGCCGGAACACCCGAATACTTCAACACCTCTTCGATGTTCAGCGACACCGCGACGAACAGGAGGCCGGCGAGTGCCGCGGCGCCGCCGAGTACCGCGACACCGAACTCGGACCAGGCGCCGACATCGTAAGCGGTCACCGGCACCTCCAGGGGTGGTCAAAGGGTTGCGCAGGTCCCCTCGATCACATCAGGTATGCGACGGCGTCGCGATACCTTTCGGCCACCTCCCGCAGCTTGGCCACGTCGGGACCGGCGCGCAGCACCTCCCGCGACACCGCGGGCAGCAGCTGGCCGGGGCGTGCACCGGCGAAGCCGCCGAGAGCGTCGGGTTTTCCGCCCTGGGCGCCGACACCGGGGACGAGCACCGGACCGCCTAGTCGGCTCACATCGGGCGGGTCGGCGACGGTGGCACCGACCACCACACCGACGTCGCCGAGCGGGTCGTCGCGGTTGCGCGCGGCGGCGTCGTCGATGACCGACTGAGCGACGGTGATGTCGCCCCGGACCGCGTTCTGCACGGATGCGCCCTCGGGGTTCGACGTCGCGGCGAGCACGAACACACCTCTGCCGTTCGAGGCCGCGAGATCGAGCAGCGGGTCGAGCGACGCGAAGCCGAGATACGGCGATGCGGTGACCGCGTCTGCAGCCAGCGGCGAATGTCCCGCCCATGCCTCGGCGTAAGCGGCCATGGTCGAGCCGATATCGCCGCGCTTCGCGTCGGCCAGCACGAGCACGCCCTCGGCGCGCAACGCGGCGATCGTGCGCTCCAGCACGGCGAAGCCGGCCGATCCGTGCGCTTCGAAGAACGCCACCTGGGGCTTGACGATCGCAAACCCCGAGAATGCCGCAACGCAGACGTCGCTGAACCGGCTCAGGCCGTCGCTGTCGACGGTCAGACCCCACGCGCGAAGAAGTTCGGGATGCGGATCGATGCCCGGGCACAGCGGGCCGCGCTCCGACACCGCTTCAGCCAGGCGGCGACCGAACCCGCCCACCGCTAGCGCTCCAGCGCGCTGTGTAGCTCTTGCAGCGACATCACGCCGATAGAGCCGCGGATCCCTGCCTCGATGCCCTGCACCGCAGCCGAAGCGCCCTGCACCGTGGTGACACACGGGATGTTCATCGCAACTGCGGCCGAACGGATCTCGTAGCCGTCGATGCGAGGCCCGGAGTTGCCATACGGGGTGTTGATCACCATGTCGACGTCGCCGGCCTTGATGGCGTCGACGGCCGACACCGCGGGCCTCCCGTCACCGGGTGTCTCGAAGTGCTTGCGAACCTCGTCGCACGGAATCCCGTTGCGCCGCAGCATTTCCGCGGTGCCGCCGGTAGCAAGAACGCGGAATCCGAGGTCAGCGAGGCGTTTGACGGGGAACACCAACGAGCGCTTGTCACGGTTGGCCACCGACACGAAGACAGTGCCCTCGGTGGGCAGCGAACCGTAGGCGGCGGTCTGGCTCTTGGCGAAGGCGCTGCCGAAGTCGTGGTCGATTCCCATGACCTCGCCGGTCGATTTCATCTCAGGGCCGAGCAGCGAGTCGATGTTGGAGCCGTCGGCCTTGCGGAACCGGTGGAACGGCAGCACCGCCTCTTTCACCGCCACCGGAGCGTTGCGTGGTGTGCTGCCCCCGTCCCCCGTCGGCGCCAGCACGCCTTCCTCGCGCAGGCGGGCGATGCTGGCGCCCAGCATGATTCGGGCACACGCCTTGGCCAGCGGCACCGCGGTCGCCTTGGAGACGAACGGCACGGTGCGGCTGGCCCGGGGGTTGGCTTCGAGCACGTAGAGCACGTCGTCTTTGAGCGCATACTGCACATTGAGCAGGCCGACGACGCCGATTCCGTGCGCGATGGCCTCGGTGGCGCGGCGCACCGACGCGATGTCGCTGCGGCCCAAAGTCACCGGCGGAAGCGCGCACGCGGAGTCGCCGGAGTGGATGCCGGCCTCTTCGATGTGCTCCATGATGCCGCCGATGTAGACCTCGGTGCCGTCGCACAGCGCGTCGACGTCGATCTCGATGGCGTCCTCTAAGAACCTGTCGACGAGCACCGGATGCTCGGGCGACAGCTCGGTGGCGCGGGTGATGTAGCCCTGCAGGGTCTCTTCGTCGTACACGATCTCCATGCCGCGCCCGCCCAACACGTAGGACGGCCGCACCAGGACCGGATAGCCGATCTCGGCGGCGATTCGGCGGGCCTGCTCGAAGCTGGTGGCGGTGCCGAACTTCGGCGCGGGCAGCCCCGCGTTGTTCAGCATTTCGCCGAAAGCGCCCCGGTCTTCGGCCAGGTCTATGGCTTTCGGACTGGTGCCGACGATCGGGACGCCCGCCTTCTCGAGTCGTTCGGCGAGACCGAGGGGCGTCTGCCCGCCGAGCTGGACGATGACGCCGACGACGCCGGGCCCTCCTGCGCCAGAGGCGGATTCGGCGTAGTACACCTCGAGGACGTCCTCGAAGGTGAGCGGCTCGAAGTACAGCCGGTCGGCGGTGTCGTAGTCGGTGGACACCGTCTCGGGGTTGCAGTTGACCATCACGGTCTCGAAGCCGGCGTCCGACAATGTGGTGGCGGCGTGCACGCAGCTGTAGTCGAATTCGATGCCCTGCCCGATTCGGTTCGGCCCCGAGCCGAGGATGAGCACCTTGGGTCTCTCGGTCTGCGGGGCGACCTCGGTTTCGGCGGCGGGGTCGAGCTCGTAGCTGCTGTAGTGGTAGGGCGTCCTGGCTTCGAACTCGGCGGCACAGGTGTCGACGGTCTTGAACACCGGGTGTATTCCGAGCCGTTGGCGCAGCGCACGCACGCCGACCTCACCGGCCAACTCCGGTCGCAGTGCGGCGATCTGGCGGTCGGAGAGACCGTTGTGCTTGCTGCGCCGCAACAGCTCTTCGTCGAGGACCGGCGCGTCGAGCAGCTCGGTCCGCAACGCCACCAGCCCGTTGATCTGCTCTACGAACCAGGGGTCGACGCCGGATGCCTCGGCGACGGCCTCGACGCTCGCCCCGAGCCGCAACGCCAGCTCGATGTCGTAGAGCCGTCCGTCGGTCGCGGTCTTGAGCCCGTTCAGCAGCTCATCGACACTCACGTCGGGGTCCGGCGCCGTCCAGAAGCCGGCCCGCCCGGTCTCCAGCGACCGCATCACCTTGCCCAGTGCCTCGATGAAGTTGCGGCCCAACGACATCGCCTCGCCGACGGACTTCATGGTGGTCGTCAGCGTGGGATCGGCGCCGGGGAATTTCTCGAACGCGAACCGCGGCGCCTTGACGACGACGTAGTCGAGAGTGGGTTCGAAGCAGGCCGGAGTTTCCTTGGTGATGTCGTTGAGGATCTCGTCGAGGGTGTAGCCGATCGCGAGCTTGGCTGCGATCTTGGCGATCGGGAAGCCAGTCGCCTTCGACGCCAGCGCCGAGGAGCGTGACACCCGCGGGTTCATCTCGATCACGACGAGCCGGCCGTCGGCGGGGTTGATCGCGAACTGGATGTTGCAGCCGCCGGTATCGACGCCGACCTCGCGCAGCACGGCGATGCCGAGATCACGCATGCGCTGGTACTCACGGTCGGTGAGCGTCATCGCCGGGGCCACGGTGACCGAATCGCCGGTGTGCACACCCATCGGGTCGAAGTTCTCGATCGAGCACACCACCACCACGTTGTCGCGGCCGTCGCGCATGAGCTCGAGCTCGAATTCCTTCCAGCCGTAGATGGATTCTTCGATCAGCACGTTGGCCGATGGAGACGCGGTAAGGCCGTCACCGGCCATACGGTCGACGTCCTCGGCGGAGTAGGCCATGCCCGAGCCGAGCCCGCCCATCGTGAAGGACGGCCGCACCACGACAGGCAGCCCGAGTTCGGCGACGGTCTCGCGAACCTCGTCCATGGTGAAACACACACGGGAACGGGCGGATTCGCCGCCAACCTTGGCGACGATGTCCTTGAACCGTTGCCGGTCCTCGCCCCGTTGAATCGCTTCGAAGTCGGCACCGATCAGTTCGACGCCGTAGCGGTCGAGGACGCCGTTCTCGTACAACGCAACGGCAGTGTTCAGGGCGGTCTGGCCGCCCAGCGTGGCCAGCAAGGCATCGATCTTGTTGCCGCGCTCCGCTTGTTGCGCGATGACCCGCTCGACGAAGGCCGGAGTGATCGGCTCGACATAGGTGTGGTCGGCGAACTCCGGGTCGGTCATGATCGTCGCCGGGTTCGAGTTCACGAGGCTGACCTGGAGCCCCTCGGCCCGCAGCACCCGACACGCCTGGGTGCCCGAGTAATCGAACTCGCAGGCCTGTCCGATGATGATCGGCCCCGATCCGATCACCAGCACGTGGTTCAAGTCAGTGCGACGCGGCATCTAGCGAACTCCCCCCGACATCAGGTCGACGAACTGGTCGAAGAGGTATTCCGCGTCGTGCGGACCGGCCGCGGCTTCGGGGTGGTACTGCACCGAGAAGGCACGCCCGTCAACGAGTCTGATGCCTTCGACGACGCCGTCATTGGCGCAGGTGTGACTCACTTCTGCGGGGCCGAACGGGGTGTCGAACCGCTCCCCCGCCTCGCCTTCTAGTGCGAAGCCATGGTTCTGGGCGGTGACGGCCACCCGGCCTGTGGCGTGATCGATGACGGGCACGTTGATGCCGCGGTGCCCGAACACCATCTTGTATGTCGAGCGGCCCAGGGCTCGGCCCAGAATCTGGTTGCCGAAGCAGATGCCGAACAACGGGATTCCCGCGCCGAGCACCTCGAGGGTGACGCCGACGATGTGGTCGGCGGTCGCCGGGTCTCCCGGCCCGTTGGACAGGAAGACCCCATCGGGCTTCAGGTCGGCGATCTGGTCGAAGGTCGCCGAGGACGGCAGCACATGGCTGCGGATGCCGCGGCGGGCGAAGTTGCGCGGCGTGTTGGTCTTGATGCCCAGATCGATCGCGGCGACAGTGAAGCGTTGCTGCCCTTCGGGTTCCACGGTATAGGTGTCGTCGGTACTGACCTGGCCCGCAAGGTCGGCACCGAGCATCGACGGCTGGCGGCGTACCCGCTCCAGCAGTTCATCGGGATCGGCCAACGCGGCTCCACTGAACACCCCTGCCTTCATCGACCCGAGGCTTCGTAGATGGCGCACGACGGCACGGGTGTCGATACCCGCGATGCCGACGACGCCCTGCCGGACGAGTTCGTCCACCAGCGTCCCGGTCGCCCGCCAGTTCGACGCCCGCGGCGACGGGTCGCGCACCGCGTAGCCGGCGACCCAGATCTTGTCGCCCCGACTCTCGGCGTCTTCGTGGTTCCAGCCGGTGTTGCCGATCTGCGGTGCAGTCGCGACCACGATCTGGCGGTGATAGCTGGGGTCTGTCAGCGTCTCCTGGTATCCCGACATCCCGGTGGAGAACACCGCTTCACCCAGCGTCTGACCGACCGCGCCGAATGGCGTTCCGGTGAAGATCCGGCCGTCGTCGAGGACCAGCACCGCTCTGCTCATGCCGCCGCCTCCCCGAGCCATTGCGCGTACTCCGTGCGGTCGTTGCCACGGAATCCGGTGTCGATCTCCGTGCCCGACGGTAGCCGCCATCTGATGGCCAGGATGCCCTGATGGGTCAGGGCCGTGCCGGCAATTCCGCGTTCGGTACGGATGGCGGTGATCGCCTCTTCAGGGATCCAGATCGGCCGGCCGCCGCTGCGCTGCAGCATGATGCCCTCCGGGTAGCGGGTGAGCACGGCCTTGGTTCGGTAGCCGAGGTCACCGACCGCGATGCGGTTCTGCCAGCTCGGCGCCAACGTGCTGCCGACGTAGAGACCCTTGGTCGCCGGGACGACGACCGGTCCGACGGTGTCCGGCACCGGCGGAAGCGTCCCGATCAGCTCCGCCTGCCGCTCGGCGCGGTGGCGCCATCCCCGCATCATCGCCTGGAGCACCAGCCCGATCGCCACCGCCAGCACGGCGGCCATGATCAGCGATCCGACCAGCGTGGCGGTGTTCATGCCGGGGATTTTCCGTCACGCGCGGTGACCTTGCCACGCAGCAGCGTCAAGGTGACCGCGCCGGGCAGCGTCATCGACTCGTATGGGGTGTTGTCCGACCGGCTGGCCAGGTCGGCACCGGCGACCGTCCATGTCGCGTCGGGATCGACGACGGTCAGGTTGGCCGGCTCCCCGATCTCGAGCGGCCTGCCCTGGTCGGGCAACCCCACGATGCGGGCCGGGTTCTCGCTCATCACCCGCGCGACGTCGCGCCACGTGAACAGCCCGGGCTGGACCATCGTCTCGACGACCACCGACAGCGCCGTCTGCAGCCCCAGCATGCCGGGCCGGGCATTGGCGAACTCGCACATTTTCTCGTGTTCGGCGTGCGGGGCGTGGTCGGTGGCCACGCAGTCGATCACGCCGTCGACGAGCGCCTGCCGCAGCGCCTCCGCATCACTGGATTCACGCAGCGGCGGGTTGACGCGGTTGCGCCCGTCGTAAGAGGACAACCGGTTGTCATCGAGCAGCAGGTGGTGCGGAGTCACCTCGGCGGTGATCGAAATACCTTGTTCCTTTGCCCATCTGATGATCTCGACGGTGCCGGCGGTCGAGGCGTGGCAGATGTGCACCCGCGCCCCCGCGTCGCGGGCCAGCAGCGCATCGCGGGCCACGATGGATTCCTCGGCGGCGCGCGGCCAGCCGGCCAAACCCAAGCGCGCGGCGTTGGGTCCCTCGTGGGCGACGGAGCCGACCGTCAGCCGAGGCTCCTCCGCATGCTGGGCGACCAGCACACCAAGTCCGGTCGCGTACTCCAATGCACGGCGCATCACCAACGGGTCGTGCACGCAGATGCCGTCGTCGGAGAACATCCGCACCTGGGCGCTGCCCGCGGCCATCATGCCCATCTCCGTCAGCTGCGTACCCGCCAGGCCCATGGTGACCGCGCCGACCGGATGCACATCGACCAGACCGACCTGCTGACCGCGGTGCCACACGTGGTCGGTGACCACTGGGCTGTCGGCCACCGGGTTGGTGTTGGCCATCGCGAATACCGCTGTGTAGCCACCCAAAGCCGCTGCGGCCGAACCGGTTTCGATATCCTCGGCGTATTCGCGGCCGGGTTCGCGGAGATGGGTGTGCAGGTCGACGAAGCCGGGCAGCAGGACCTGTCCGCTGGCGTCGAAGACGTCGGCGTCGTCGGGGATCGACAAGTCCGCGCCGATGTCGGCGATCTGGCCGTCGTCGACCAGCACATCGACCCGGTCACCCTCGCCGTAAAGACGCACCCCACGTAGCAGCACGCTCATGCGCTGATCGCCTCCAGATCGGCGCCCACCAAAAGGTGGAACAAGACAGCCATCCTGATGTGCACACCGTTGGAAACCTGTTGCAGCACAGCCGATTGCGTCGAGTCGGCCACCGATGACGAGATCTCCATACCGCGCAGCATCGGTCCTGGGTGCAGAACCACCGCATGTCCGGGCAGCATCGCCTGCCGCTTCTCCGACAGTCCGTAGAGCACCGAATACTCACGCGGCGACGGGAAGAAGCCGCCGGTCATCCGCTCGGCCTGCACCCGCAGCATCAGCGCCGCGTCAGCGACGGGAAGTTCGGCATCCAGGTCGTGCGACACGGTCACCGGCCAGCCGGCCACCCCGACGGGCAGCAGCGTCGGCGGCGCCACCAGCACCACCTCTGCGCCGAGGGTGTCCAGCAGCATGACGTTGGACCGGGCCACCCGGCTGTGCAGGATGTCGCCGACGATCACCACTCTCTTGCCCTCGATGCCACCCAGTCGCTGGCGGATGGTGAGCGCGTCGAGCAGTGCCTGCGTCGGGTGTTCGTGGGTGCCGTCGCCGGCGTTGATCACCGACGGCCCGCCGTCTTCGGTGGCCGTCCACTCGGCGAGCTGTTGCGCCGCTCCGGACGCGGGATGGCGGATGATCAGCGCGTCCGCACCGGCTGCGCGCAGCGTCAACGCGGTGTCGCGCAGGGACTCACCCTTGGCCACCGACGACCCCGACGAGCTGACGTTGATGACGTCGGCGCTCATCCACTTGCCCGCCACCTCGAACGACACTCGGGTGCGCGTCGAGTTCTCGTAGAACATCGTGATGACGGTGCGGCCGCGCAGGGTCGGAAGCTTCTTGACCTCGCGGCCCAGCAGCGCCGCGCTGAACCGGTCGGCGTCGTCGAGGATCGCTGTCGCCTCGTCGCGCGTCAGATCCGACGCAGAGAGCAGATGCCGTGGACTCATCGGACTGGACCTCCATGCGATGCGACCGTCACGCCGTCGTGCCCGTCGTGCTCGGTCAGCCGCACCTTGACGTTGTCGCTGCGCGAAGTCGGCACGTTCTTGCCGACGTAGTCGGCCCGCAGCGGGAATTCGCGGTGGCCGCGGTCGACGAAGACCGCCAACTGCACCGCGCGCGGCCGTCCGACGTCGCGCAGGGCGTCGAGCGCGGCGCGCACCGTCCGGCCGGAGTAGAGCACGTCGTCGACCAGCACCACGATCGTGCCGTCGATGCCGCCCTCGGGGATCGTCGTCTCCTCGAGCGGCCGCGGGGGCTTTGTGTTGAGGTCGTCGCGGTAGAGCGTGATGTCCAGGGCGCCGTGCGGGACCGTGACACCGGCGAACTCCTGGATCTTCTCGGCGAGGCGGGCGGCCAGCGCAACACCGCGGGTGGGGATGCCGAGAATGACGACGCGCGGAGCGTCCGGACCGTCAAGCGCGGTCTTCTCGATGATTTCGTGGGCGATGCGGGAAACGGTCCGACCGACGTCCGCCGCGGACATCAGTTCCCGGTCGGTGTCAGAAGAGTCGGTGGCGCCCAAGCGACCCGGACCTCCTTCTCCGCCTCGCGGGACGGATCGTTAAAGGACGTCGAACTGCCGGGAGCTTAGCAGGCGCAAACCCCCAATCCCGCCGACCGTCCCCCGCGCGTCTGTGCGATGTCCCCCGACACTCGATGTGCCGCGAATCCAGGCCGCCCGGCGTAATGTCCCGGCCACGATCACATGGGGGGCTCACGTGGCAGGTCCAGACCCGTTGGTACTACCCGATCCGAACTTCGACTGCACGCCGGCGGACTGCCAATTTCTTTCCGGAATTCGTCCCTACCGGCAGGGCACCTTCCGGCTGGAGACGCAGAATCTCCAGATCGCCGGGGTTGGAACGAAATTCGTCGTCCACAACTACGGGCACGGCGGCGCGGGCATCACGATGAGCTGGGGCTGCGCGGTCCAGGTCCGCGACCTCGTCCGTCAGCACGCCGGGGCGGCGCTGGGACAGGTCGCGGTGCTGGGTGCAGGGGTGATGGGGTTGACCGCCGCGAAGTTGCTCGTCGAGGCGGGCTTCACGGTGCGGATGTATGCGGCGTCGTTCCTCTACACCACGTCCGACGTCGCGGGCGGCCAATGGTGTCCGTCGTTTGTCGAACACGAGACCACCCCGGCCGCCACGCAGCAGTTCGAAGCCATCCTGCGCACCTCCTTCACCATGCACCGGGACCGGATCGGGCAGGGCTACGGCGTCTCCGAACGAATCAACTACTCCAAACACCCGCGGCAGGACACCAGCTTCAAGAAGGTCCCGATCGACGTGATCCCGGAGCCGACGGAGTACGAGCATCTTCCCTTCGCGCACCTGAACCAGAAGGGGTACGGCTACCACACCTTGTTGGTCGAACCGCCGATCTTCCTCAAGAAGCTTCGCACCGAACTGACCGGCGCGGTCCAGCTGACCCAGCGCACCTTCGCCTCGGCCGCCGACGTCGTGCGACTATCGGAGCCGATCGTCGTCAACTGCACCGGCATGGGTTCGCGGGACATCTTCGGAGACACCAACCTTGCGCCGATCAAGGGCCAGCTCGTGCTCGTCAAAGCCCAACCGGCGCTGCAATACCTGTACAGCTCCGACGAAACCTACGTCTTCCCGCGCGACGACCATGTCGTGGTCGGCGGTTCCTACGAGTTCCACGTGTGGGACCCCCTCGATCCATACAAGGCGATGGCGATCCTCAAGATGGCCAAGGACGTCTTCGCGGGACACCCGACCATCCAGATGCCGCAGCAGGACTGGATGCTGCCCGAATACCGGTGACCCATGCCCTATCTCATCGCTGACTATCTCATCGACCGCCTTGTCGAGCACGGCGTCGAACGCCTCTTCGGCGTGCCCGCGGTGTTCTGCGCGGCCGTCTTCGACGCCGCAGGGCGCAAGGCCGGCTTCGGTTCCGTGGTCACCAACAGCGACCTGGAAGCCGGGTATGCCGCCGACGGCTACGGTCGCATACACGGGATGTCGGCGCTGGCCGTTTCCTACGGCCCGGGAAACCTCAGCATCGTCAACGCGGTCGCGGGTGCCTATCTCGAGCGCAGCCCGGTGGTGATCATCGGTGGCGGACCGTCGCAGAAGAACATCGACGACCAGAACGCGACGGGCGTGCTCTATTCCCATTCCATGGGCAAGCCGCACACGGACCTGGATGTGTTCCGCAACATCACCGCGTTCTGCGAGCGGGAGACCGACGAAGCCAAGTTGCCGAAACTGATCGACGACGCGATCAAGGCGGCACTGGTCACCAGGCACCCGGTGTACCTGGAAGCGCCCAAGGACCTGTTCAGCCGCCCGTGCTCGCCGCCCGCCGCGCCCATCGACACCACGGTTCCTGCGGGTGCCGCCGACGTCGTCGCCACAGCGATCCTGCAAGACCTTTCGACTGCCGCCAACCCCATCGTGGTCGTCGGCGAGGAGGTGCAGCGCTACGGGCTGGCCGCCACTGTGCTGACGGTGCTGGACCGGCTGCAGGTCCGGTGGGCGACCACCGTTGTCAGCAAAACCGTTCTGCCCGAACAGCATCCACACTTCATCGGGGTGTTCAACGGTGACAAGGCACCCGCCGATCTGAGGAACGCGATCGCGCAGGCCGGGGTGATCGTCGCGCTCGGCGCGGTGTTCGGTTCAGGGCACGCCGCCTTGATGATCCCGAGGGCCAACAAGACGATCCGGGTGTGGGACGGCACGGCGGTGATTCGAAACGGCGCCGCACAGTCGGTGGGGCTGCCCGCGCTGGTCGACCGGCTGGAGAGCCACACCGTCGGCGCCAACCCGATCGCATACGGCAGCCCCATGCCCGCGGTTCCCGACGCACCTGCGGTGGCCGCGGCGGCCGAACTCGGCTATCAGCAGGTGATCGACGTGATCTCGGAGGCGGCATTCCTCGACGCATCCTTCAGAGTCATCGCCGACACGTTCCTCGGCATCTATCCGGCCGCGCGGATGAAGATGCCGGCGCAGGACACCTTCATGGCCTGCGCGCTGTGGGCGTCGATCGGTCATTCCATCGGCGCAGCGGTCGGGGCGTGGACGCCCGGCGGGAAGCGGCCCCTGGTGTTGATCGGCGACGGCGGCTTCCAGATGGTCGGCCAGGCGGTGTCGACGATGGTGCGCTACCAGCAGAACGCGATCGTGGTGATCATCGACAACAGCCTGTACGGGTTCGAGCAGTATCTGCTGGGTCCCGGTTTCTACACCAACCCCGCGCAGGCTCCGCTGGCCTACAACGTGCTGCCGGACTGGAACTTCGACGCCTTCGCGCAGTCGCTCGGCGTCACCCAGGTCGCCACCGCGAACACCGTCGACGGGTTGCGTACGGCGCTGGCGGCGGCCAAGGCACATAACGGCGGGCCATCGGTGATCCGGGCGCTGGTGGCGGGGCGGTCGCTGCCCGCCGGCCTGTAGCGCTCTAGCCTGGGTCGTGTGAATCTCGACGGCAACCGCGCGTCCATCAGCGAGGCGATCGATGCGGGCCTGCTGGCCGGGGCGGTCACGCTGGTTTGGCAGGCCGGCGAGGTGCTGCAGGTCAACGAGCTGGGTTACCGCGATGTCGAGGCGCGACTGCCGATGCAGCGCGACACCATGTTCCGCATCGCCTCGATGAGCAAACCGGTCACCGTCGCCGCAGCCATGGCACTGCTCGAGGAAGGCCGGTTGGCGCTGACCGATCCCGTGGCGAAGTGGCTGCCGGAGCTGTCCGAGATGCGGGTGATGACCGACATCCGCGGGTCGTTGGACGACACCGTTGCGGCGGAGCGGCCGATCACCTTCGACGACCTGATGACTCACCGCAGCGGTCTTGCCTACGTGTTCTCGGTGCAGGGTCCGCTGGCACGCGCTTACGCGAAGCTGTCGCACCGTCAGGATCAGGACGGGTGGCTGGCCGATCTGGCCGGGCTTCCGTTGGCGCATCAACCGGGGGCCCGGCTGACCTACAGCGTCGCCACCGACGTGTTGGGCATCGCATTGTCGCGGATCGAGGACAAGCCGCTGGCCGACGTGTTGTCAGAGCGCATCTTCGAGCCACTCGGCATGCCGGACACCGGGTTCAGCGTCGGCCGGTCCGGGCGGCAGCGCGCTGCCACGATGTACCAACTCGGCGACGACGACACACTGCACCACGATGCGATGGGCCCGGCACCGATCAGCGATCCGCCCCTCTGCAGCGGCGGGGCCGGTCTGTGGTCGACGGTCGACGACTATCTGCGGTTCGCGCGGATGCTGCTCGCGGGCGGAACGCTCGACGGAGTGCGCGTGCTGACCGAAGCGTCTGCACATCTGATGCGCACCGACCGGCTGACCGACGAGCAGAAGAGGTATCCCTTTCTGGGCACGCCCTATTGGGTCGGCCGTGGATTTGGTTTGAACCTGTCGGTGGTGACCGACCCGCAGAAGTCCAGAACGTTGTTCGGCCCGGGCGGCAAAGGCACTTTCACGTGGCCGGGCGCATACGGGACCTGGTGGCAGGCCGACCCGTCGGCGGATCTCATCCTGCTGTACCTGATTCAGAACCACCCGGACTTTGGGACCGACGCAGCGTCCGTCACCGGCAATACATCGCTGGCGAAGCTGCAGGGCGTGCAGCCGAAATTCGTGCGCCGGACGTACCGGGCTCTGGAGATCTAGTCCACGACAAGACCAATGGGCCTCCCGGGGTGGTTGGCAGGCCCATTGGCCGCAATCCGATCGTCGCTTGCGCTGACGGAGAAGACGCGAGTAGCGCAGTACCCCAGCTTTTGCAGGGCCACCACTCCGCTGACTGAAATCAGGCGTCGTCGTCACGACCTAGTCTGGTGCCGTGGCACAACCGACCGTCCCAATCGCACTACCTGCCGGCGAGGTCTGGTTCGGTCCCGCGGATTCGATTGACCTGCCGGACTATTCGGGCATCTCGTGACTTGTGCGTGACGTCAGTGTGGCGTGCCGAGGTAAGGGAACTCCCCAAGCGTGTCGGTATGCGGGCTCAGCCCGGTCGGCGGACAGTCGCCCTTGGTCAAGAACGCCAGTCGATAATTGATGACGTCGTCGGTGAAGACGCGTCCGTTCGGATACCTCGCGGGTTTGCCCGGGGTGTAGGTGAGCATGTCGGGCAGGGTGCCCTCCTCGTCGATCGCCGCGATGGCATCCTCCCGCGTGTAGTCGCCGGTGTGCCCCATCAAGTGGATGAACATCCCGATCCAGCGTTCCCGATCGCGAACCGGTTCGGAGGCGTTGTACTCCTCCTTGGTGTCGTCGGTGTTGAAGAAGCTGCTCACGGATGGATGGCCGGCCCGGTCGACGTGAAGGAGTTCACCGTCGCGACGCACGCTGCAGCGACCCCAGATCCGAACGTCGGGAGCGGCGCCGAGTGCGCTGGTGGGCATCTCGATCACCATCGAGCACACGTTGGCTTCGGTGTTGGAATCCACGCCCGTCCACGGGGATTCCGCACCCAGGTGAGGCGCGGTGAAGTTGCGGCCACCGCTCGTGTCGAACAGGTTCTTGATGCCGTCGAAGTCGAAGAAGAAGGCGTCACTGCGGGCGCCTGCGAAGAACGTGAAGCTGTCCGACGTGGCGATGTTGGGAGTCTTGCCGAAGGACACCTCGACGGCTTCGAAGATCTTCGCCCCGACCGCCTCGGGTTCCTCGGCCTCGTCATCGACGGCCAGGTAGACATCGACGGTCTGCCTCCCGTCTTGCGGAGGGGAGAACACGAAGCTGAATGCGATGTCATTGCGCAGGTCGCCATCGTTGTCGATGGCAAGCCGGTAGATGGCCTCGGGGTGCATCGCGTCCGCACGGGGGTTCGCGTTGAGGATCAGCACCGTGCGGGTGGAATCGGCTGGAGACGGAAACGCGTACAAATCGCAGAGGTCCAGGCGCTGGTCGCCCAGCGGCGGCCCGAGGCTTAGGCCGGTGAAGTGGTTAGACACCAGCTCATTGAACCGCCAATCACCTCCACGCACAGCAGATATCGCCGGTCTGGTGCGAGCTACATGGACCGAGACAGCACCCTGCCGAATTGCAGCAGCCGCTCCATCTGTGCCAGCCCGCCGTTGTCGACCGACTTGTCGTAGCGGAACGATTCACAGAAGTAGTCGGTGTCGGTGGCCGACTTCTCGTGACTGCGCGTGACGAGTTGGGTGTACATCCGCAGCCGGACCTCCGACAGCCGGCGGGTCCCGTCGTTGAGAACGTCGAACTCGGTCGTCAGGATGTGGTCGGTGATCGTCGAAAGCAGGATCGTCCGCACCGAGGCGTTTAGTACCTGCCGCTGGTGCTCCTCGCCCATCGACATGTCATCGTCGGCCCGCCACATGATCAGCCGTCGGCCGTCTGTCAGCACCACGTCCTGCGACAGCGCCTCGCCCCAGGACTCCTCAGTCAGCTTGCGCGACATGATGAACGACTGGATGGCCGGGAAGTCGACGACACCGCGCAACTGGTCCAGCGCCACAAGCGGATCCCGCAGATACACCTTGGCGGCATCTTCGATGCCGTAGTAGGGCGCCCAGTCTTGTGGTGAGGCCATCGCACCAGACTAGGAGCGGGCTCCGGGCGGATCTACTCAGGAATCGTCTGATCCGCCGCGGATGGCCGCCGCGGCGGCCCGGATCTGCGGCGTCACCAGCATCACCTGGCCAAGCAGACCGTTGACGAAGCCCGGCGACTCGTCGGTGGACAGGTGCTTGGCCAGTTCGACGGCCTCGTCGACGGCGACCGGTTCGGGGACGTCGTCGGCGTGCAGCAGCTCCCACACGGCCACCCGAAGGATCGCTCGGTCGACGGCCGGTAGCCGCTCCAGCGTCCAGCCCTGCAAGTGCGCCGCGATGAGGTCGTCGATGTGAGCAGCGTGTTGCGTCACGCCCTGAGCCACCGTGACCGTGTAGGGATTCAGCGCGGGGACATCGGATTGCTTCTGCGCCAACGCCTCTCGTGATTCTGCGGCCTCCGCCGGCGTGATCCCGCGGGCCTCGGCCTCGAACAGCAGGTCGACGGCCCGCTTACGGGCTTGGTGCCTGCCCCGATCGGGCCTGGGCTTGGTCAATTGACACGGCCCAGATAGCTGCCGTCGCGGGAGTCGACCTTGAGCTTGTCCCCGGTGTTGATGAACAGCGGCACCTGGATCTCGGCGCCCGTCTGCACTGTGGCCGGTTTGGTGCCCGCGCTGGAACGGTCGCCCTGCAGCCCGGGCTCGGTGTGGGTGACCTCGAGCTCGACGGTCACCGGCAGTTCGATGTAGAGCGGTGCGCCGTTGTGGAACGCCACCTGCACCGGCAGGCTCTCGAGCAGGAAGCGCGCGTCATCCCCGACCAACGACTCCGGCAGGTGGTGCTGCTCGTAGTCCTGGCTGTCCATGAACACGAAGTCCGACCCGTCGCGGTACAGGTAGGTGGTGTCGCGGCGGTCCACCGTCGCGGTCTCGACCTTGACCCCCGCGTTGTACGTCTTGTCGACCACCTTGCCCGACAGCACGTTCTTCAGCTTGGTGCGCACGAAAGCGGGACCCTTGCCAGGCTTGACGTGCTGGAACTCGACGATGGTCCACAGCTGCCCATCGATCTGCAGGACGAGCCCATTCTTGAAGTCGGCGGTCGATGCCACGGCGGTACTACTCCTCGTCTCTCAACTGAGAATGGCCAGTTCCTTGGGGAACTGGGTAAGCAAGTCGGGTGTCGTCTCGCACACGACCAGCGTGTCCTCGATCCGGACACCGCCGCGATCGGGCAGGTAGACACCGGGCTCCACCGTCACCGCGGAGCCAGCAAGGAGTGTACCGGCGGCCGCGGCGCTGATTCCCGGCGCTTCGTGGATCTCCAACCCGACACCGTGGCCCAGGCCGTGGGTGAAGTTGTCGGCATAACCGGCGTCCGCGATCACCTGACGCGACGCGGCATCGACGTCGCGCAGCGCAACGCCGGGCCCGACGGCTTCCCGGCCGGCCCGCTGGGCGGCGGCGACCAGCTCGTAGAGGTCGAGCTGCCACTGCGCCGCGGGCGCCAGTACAAAGGTGCGCGTCATGTCTGAGTGGTATCCGCCCACCAAGGCCCCGAAGTCGATCTTGACGAAGTCACCCGCCGCGAGGACGGCATCGGTGGGCCGGTGGTGCGGAATCGCGGAGTTGGGACCGGCCGCCACGATCGTTTCGAACGACACCCCGTCGGCCCCGTTGTCCAACATCAGCGACTCCAGCTCGCGGCCCACCTGGCGCTCGGTGCGCCCGGGCCGCAGGCCGCCCTTGGCGACCAATTCGGCCAGCGCCGCGTCGGCCGCCTCGCAGGCCAGCCGCAACAAAGCAACCTCACCTGCGTCCTTGACCTCCCGCAGCGACTCGACGATGCCCGCCGCGCGGACGAGCTCGGTGTCGCAGGCCTGCTTCGCGAGCGCGTCGAATCCTTCGACTGTGACGGCATGGCTCTCGAAGCCCAGTCGTCCCACGCCGTCTGCCGCGGCACGTCCGGCCAGGAACGGGCCGCAGGCGCGCTCGATCACGATCTCGGCGTCGGGTACCTGTTGGCCGGCCTGGGTGCGGTAGCGCCCGTCGGTCGCCAGCACCGGAGTGTCGCCGTCCGCGCGAATCAGCAGCGCCGCATTGGAACCGGTGAACCCGGACAGATAACGGACATTGACCAGGCGCGTTACCAGGATCGCATCCAGCCCGTCTGCCCTCAGCCGCTGCCGCAGACGGTCTCGGCGCTGGGATATAGTCACAGGTCTTGACGCTACTCGCTAAGGTGATGCCCCATGAGTAAGTGGTTGCTGCGCGGACTGGTGTTCGCGGCCCTGATGGTCTTCATCCGATTGGTGCAGGGCGCGGCGATAAACGCGTGGGAAACCAAGGCCCTGTTGATCAGCGTGACCCTCGTCGTGATCTTCGCGATCGCCGCGTTCGTCTGGGGGCTCTTCGACGGCCGATCGGACGCGCGGGAGAACCCCGACCCTGATCGCCGCGCGGACCTGGCGATGACGTGGCTGCTGGCCGGCCTGTTCGCCGGCATCGTCAGCGGCGCGATCGCGTGGTTGATCTCGCTGTTCTACAAAGACCTTTATGTCGGCGGGCTGGTCAACGAGCTCACCACGTTCGCGGCGTTCACAGCGCTGCTGACCTTCCTCGCCGCGATCGCCGGCGTCGCCATCGGGCACTGGGTCATCGACCGGAATGCCGACAAGGTTCCTCGCCAGCATCACGGCCTTGCCGCAAGCGAGGACCGCGCCGACACCGACGTCTTCGCCGCCGTGCGCCACCCGGGCGCTGCCGCGGACGAGGAGACTCCGACCGAGCGGCGGGATCAGGACCAGCTCTAGCCGACAGCGGCACGCCCCGGGACGGCAATGAACCCGGACGAGTTCTGCACGTCCGACAGTTGGAGCCCGCTGACAGCGGCATCGGCCAACTCGAGCCTCGCAGGGGTGCTCGGCGGGTTTCTCATCACCGCAATCGCCCTGCTGTTCGACCGCAGCAGCCGCGAGGGCGTGCACACCTTGGCGTTGTTCTCCTCCGCGGTGCTGATACTGATGCTGGACAGCTTCTTGTTCAGCCTGATCACCGGAAACCACGTACCGGCCGACGACAGTCGAGCCGGCATTTGCGCGATCACGTGGACCCAGGGCGCCGTCTCCACCGGAATGCTCGCTGCCGGAGCCACCGGGCTGTTCGGCGGGCTCGGCTGGATGCTGGCGACTCACGCGGTGAACAAGGCGGCAGACCTGGAGGCCCGACGAGATCCGCTCATACAGCTTCCTCGCCGATCTCGGTGGCTGGTTGACCTTCGCGGCCGCCATGACCACGACGCTGATCCTGTCGGAGACCGCAATCGACTATCTGCATTTCATGCTCGATCGCAGACCGGACTTCTGGTTGGTCGCGCTTATCACCACCGGCGCCGCGGCGATGATCGTGGTCGATTTCGTGGTCGTTTATCTGCGTACCAAGGCGTTGCGATACGTCGTTGGCGGACACCTCCGAGCAGACGCTTCTGGCGTTGCGCTCGCTCAAGGTCGCGACCATCGGGATCGTCGCTCTTGCGATCGTCTCGTCGTGGCTGGCGGTCAGCCTCAACCGATTCCCGAAGGACTGGCTGACTGTGCCCAATACCGGCGTGGTGTTCTTCGTGCTGGTGCTCACGTTCGTCGTGCCGACGGTGGTATCGACCGCGATCTGCTACTCGGTGGCGAGCACTGAACGGCGCTAGCCGTTCTGGGCGAGATAGCGTAGCGCGAGCAGGTAGCCCTGGACGCCGAGCCCGACGATGACACCGGTCGCGATCGCGCTCAGATAAGAGTGATGCCGAAACTCCTCGCGGGCATGCACATTGGAGATGTGCACCTCGATAAGCGGGGCACGCAGTTCGGCGCAGGCATCGCGCAGTGCAATCGACGTATGGGTCAGCGCCGCCGCGTTGAGCACCACAGGTTCGCCCGCGTCCGCGGCACTGTGGATCCAGTCCAACAGCTCTGCTTCGCTGTCAGATTGCCGCACAACCACTTTCAGCCCGAGATCGGCGGCTTCGCGCTCGATCATCGCGACCAGGTCGTCATGGGTGGTGCTGCCGTACACCTGGGTCTCGCGGCGACCGAGGCGTCCCAGGTTCGGCCCGTTGATCACGTTCACCGTCGTCACGACTGCGCCACCTCCGCGTACGCCGCCGCCAGCAGCGACGGGTCGGGGCCTTCCAGTCGTCCCGGTTTGGCCAGTCCGTCGAGGACGACGAAGCGCAGCACTCCTGAGCGGCTCTTCTTGTCACCGGCCATGAATTCAAGCAGCTGTGGCAGCGCGTCGGCGTCATAGCTGACCGGAAGACCGAGCAAAGTCAGGATCGAACGGTGCCGGTCGGCGGTTTCGTCGTCGAGCCGCCCGGCCAGCCGGCCCAGTTCGGCCGCGAACACCAGACCCACCGACACCGCGGCCCCGTGCCGCCACTGGTAGCGCTCCCGGCGCTCGATGGCGTGCGCCAAAGTGTGGCCGTAGTTGAGGATTTCGCGAAGCTGCGATTCTTTCTCGTCGGCGGCGACCACATCGGCCTTGACGGTGACGGCGCGTCGGATCAACTCCGGCAACACTTGTCCGGTCGGGTCCAGCGCAGCCTCCGGATCGGCCTCGATGAGGTCCAGGATCACCGGGTCGGCGATGAAGCCGGCCTTCACGATCTCGGCCATGCCCGCGATGATCTCGTTGCGCGGCAACGTTTCCAGGGTAGCGAGATCGACGAGCACCGCGGCCGGCTGGTGGAATGCACCGACAAGGTTCTTACCCGCATCGGTGTTGATACCGGTCTTGCCACCGACGGCGGCATCGACCATGCCGAGCAGTGTGGTCGGCACGTGCACGATATCGACACCACGCAGCCACGTGGCGGCGGCGAATCCGGCGACGTCTGTGGCCGCGCCCCCGCCGAGGCTGACGACCGCGTCCTTACGGCCGACGCCGATGCGGCCCAGCACCTCCCAGATGAACCCGACGACGGGCAGGTCCTTGCCCGCTTCGGCATCCGGCAGCTCGATGCGATGCGCATCGATCCCCTTGTCGGAGAGGTGGTTACGGATGGCCTCGGCCGTCTGCGCCAATACCGGCTGGTGCAGGATCGCGACCTTGTGCCTGCCCTCGAGAAAGCCACCCAGCTCGCCCATCAGACCGGTGCCGATGATGACCGGGTACGGCGGGTTGGTCTTCACCTCGACGGTGACCGGTGCGGTGAGATCAGTCATGGCGGGCCTCGGCGCGGCGAGCCAACTCCGCCGGGCTGGCCGGGGTGCTGGCCGCCTCGGACGGGCTCGGCGCCAGGGACACCGGCGCGCGACGCCACGAAGGGCGGCGACGCTTCCGCGACGGCTTGGGCGGGGCGTCCCCGGCGCGCGGATTCTCCAGCCGCGACACGATGTAGCGCACCACCGCACCCGGGTTACGGCGGTTGGTGTTGACGCGGATGGTCGCCGCGCGCCGGTAAATCGGTGCACGCACGGCCATCAATTCGCGGAACCTCTCGCCGCGATCACCACCCGCCAACAGGGGCCGTACCGTCGTGCCGCCGGTCCGACGCACACCCTCGGTGGCGCTGATCTCCAGATAGACCACCGTGTGGCCGGAAAGCGCTTCGCGCACACCGGGGCTGGTGATGGCACCGCCGCCGAGCGACAGCACACCGTCGTGCGACTGCAGCGCCTCGCGAACGACTTCTTCCTCGATCCGGCGGAACTCCTTCTCGCCGTCGTTGACGAAGATGTCGGGAATCGTACGGCCGGTGGTTTCCTCGATCACCGCGTCGGTGTCCACCATTGCGACATCCAGCGCCTTGGCCAGCCGCCGACCGATCGTGGACTTGCCCGAGCCGGGCATCCCGATCAACACCGCCTTGGGTGTCATCAGCCCGACGCCTGCGCGTGTTGAGCCGGTTCGCGCGCTGCCACGGCACGCAGATAGGTGTCGAGGTTGGCGCGGGTCTCGGCCAGCGAGTCGCCGCCGAACTTCTCCAGCGCAGCGCGGGCGAGCACCAGGGCGACCATGGTCTCGACCACCACTCCCGCGGCGGGCACCGCGCACACGTCGGACCGCTGGTGGATGGCGACCGCCTCATCGCCGGTGGCCATGTCGACCGTGGCGAGCGCCCGCGGCACCGTCGAGATCGGTTTCATCGCGGCGCGCACCCGCAGCGGCTGGCCGTTCGTCATGCCGCCTTCCAGGCCGCCTGCCCGGTTCGTCGAGCGCATCACACCGCCCGGTCCGGGATACATCTCGTCGTGTGCCACGCTGCCGCGTCGGCGCGCGGTTTCGAAGCCGTCGCCGATCTCGACGCCCTTGATCGCCTGGATGCCCATCACCGCACCGGCCAGTTGGCTGTCGAGGCGGTTCTCCCCACTGGTGAACGAGCCCAGCCCGATCGGCAGTCCGCTCACGACCACCTCGACGATGCCGCCGAGCGTGTCGCCGTCAGCCTTGGCGGCCTCGATTTCGGTGATCATCCTGGCCTCGGCGTCCTTGTCGAACGCGCGTACCGGGCTGGCGTCGATGGCGGCCAGGTCGGCGGCCATCGGTGGCGGCCCGTCGTACGGCTTCGACGCGCCGATGGAGATGACGTGCGAAAGAACCTCGACGCCGAGCGCCTGCCGCAGGAAGGCGCGGGCGATGGTGCCCGCTCCGACGCGGGCCGCGGTCTCGCGGGCACTGGCGCGTTCCAATACTGGGCGGGCATCGTCGAAGCCGTACTTGAGCATTCCGGCGTAGTCGGCGTGACCGGGCCGCGGCCGGGTCAGCGGCGCGTTGCGGGCACTGTCCTCGAGCTCGGCGGGGTCGACGGGATCGGGGGCCATCACCGTTTCCCACTTGGGCCATTCGGTATTGCCGATTTCGAGGGCGATCGGCCCACCCAGCGTGACGCCGTGCCGGACACCGGCGAGCACGGTGACCTGATCTTGCTCGAATTTCATCCGCGCGCCGCGGCCGTAGCCGAGCCTGCGACGGGCGAGCTGGGCGCCGATGTCCTCAGACGTGACCTCGACACCTGCGACCATGCCTTCGACCACGGCCACCAGCGCGCGGCCGTGGGATTCACCAGCAGTGGTCCATCGCAACACGCGTCCCATCTTCCCACGTCGCTCTTTTCCTGCGGAAATCCGCAAGTTATCCCAAGTTGCGAGTTCATCCAGAGGCGCGCGTTGCGTGGGTGTTCCGGGTCGGCGGATGCGGCTAGATTCGAATGTATGTTCGATGGTTCGTTGCCGGAGGTCGCCGACCTCGCGGCGTTGAGTGGCGCGGAGTTGGTCGATGCCGCTGGTGGCTGGGTCCGGGCGGAGAACGCGGCATGTGCCCGCAAGTTGGCGGTGATGGCCGAGCTGTTCGCCCGCCGCACCGGGCTGCCCGCCGCCGAGCGTGAACTGTGGTGGATCGACCCCCAGGCCGCCGTCGCCGCCGAGATGAGTGCCGCGGTCAACGTCAGCCAGGGCATGGCGCTGCATCAAACCCATCGCGGGGTGGCGCTACGGGACCGGTTACCGAACGTGGCGGCGTTGTTCGCGGAGGGTCTGGTCAGCGACTGCTGGTGCGCACCATCGTATGGCGCACTTACCTGATCACCGAGCAGTGAGCCGATGGCCGCCGTGGACGCCGCACTGGCCGAACGCGATCACCGGCTGGGGGGCGTTGTCGGTCGCCAAAACCGAGGCGGCCATCGACGCCCTGGTCGAGCAGATACGATCCCGCCGCGCTGCGCCGCGCCCGCGAGTCGACGTCGGGTCCCACCGTGGAGTTCGGCTCGCCCACCGATGTGGCGGGCACCACCAGCATGTGGGCCCGGCTGTATGCCCCCGACGCGGTGATGTCGAGCGCGCCTCGACAAATGGCCCGCAGCGTCTGCGACAACGATCCACGGACCCTCGGCCGAGCGGCGCGCCGCCGCACTGAAGGCGCTGGCCGACGGCGCCGAACTCGGCTGTGCCTGCGGAGAACCGGGCTGCGGCGCCGGCAGCGTGACGACAATCCCGGCAAGAACGCCGTGGTGTATGTCGATCGCCGAGGAAGAATCGGTCGATGCCGCCACCGCGGAAAGCGAAGCCACGCCGTGGCCGCCAGAGCCGACAACGCCGCGATGCGGGTGCACGGCACCGCCCGCGCTACGTGTTCGGCGGTGGGGTGCTGCCCACAGCGCTGCTGGGTGCGATTGTGGAGCGGGCGACGAGCCGCGAGGTACGCCACCCGGCGCCGACCGCCCCCGAACCGCGCTATACCCCGACACGCCAAACATGCCGAATTCGTGCGTTGCCGCGATCTGACATGCCGGTTCCCCGGCTGCGACAAACCCGCCCAGTTCTGCGATCTGGACCACACCGTGCCCTACCCCGTCGGACTGACCCATCCGTCAAACCTGAAGTGTCTGTGCCGCTTTCACCATCTTCTGAAAACATTCTGGACCGGTGCAAGCGGGTGGCGCGATCGACAACTCCCCGATGGCACCGTCGTGTGGACTTCGCCGACGGGCCACACTTATGTCACGTATCCGGGCAGCAAGCATCTGTTCCCGAAACTGTGTGCACCCACAGCCACGCTGTGGACCGCAGAGCCACCCACCGTCGACCCCACCGCCGACCGCGGCGCCATGATGCCCAAACGCCGTCACACCCGCGCCCACAACACCGCCAAAGCCATCGCCGCCGAACGGCGACTCAACGACCCCCACGTCGCCGAACGCAACAAACCACCACCGTTCTGATGTCGTCGACCTCATCTGGACATCTTCAGGAGCTGGTCAGTCGTCGAGGACTGCCAGCGACCAACACCAGCCGGCCAGTTCACGGGCAATGGCGGCATTGGCGACCACGGGACGTTTGTGACGCTGGTCGAAGCGGACCCACCGGGTGTGCAGGCGTCGATTCGCGGCGTGGCTGCGCGCCCGGACCGCAGGCGTCGCCGTTTCCCAACGGCGGCGTAGACGGGTCCCCGGTCGGTAGGGCTTGCGGTGATGCCAGGAGGACTCGACGAGTAGTCGCCGAACATGGCCGTTGCCGGTCTTGGTGAGACCACCTTGGCTGCGGGACGCTCCCGAGGAGTACTCGGTGGGGACCAGGCCCAGGTAGGCGCCGATCGTGCGACCTGTGAACCTATGCCAGTCGCCGATCTCGACGGCCAAACCGAACGCGGTCAACGTCGAGATACCCCGCATGCACTGCAAGCGGACCGCCACCGCAGTAAACGGCGAGTCCGCGGCGAGCGCGGCAATCGCCTCATCGAGACGGTCTCGACGGTCCACGGTGGCCAACATCGCGTCGAAGGCGGCCTCGAATGTCCACTGCAAAGCGAGGGCACCGAAACGCTGCTGCCGCAACCACTGTTCGTGTTTGACCGTCCAGGTCTCCCCGCCGTAGTACACGATGCCCTGCCGTAACAGCAGCTTGGACACTCGGTGGCGTGCACTCATCAGATCTCCGCGGCAATCGTCGCGGGCACGCACCAAATCCCGAGCTGCTTCTTGCTCCACCGATGGAATCGCCACACTAGTAATTTCTCCCAGATGCAGCAGCCGGGCCAGATGCCGAGCGTCTCGGGCATCAGTCTTGACCCGATCACCCGAGGGACGAACCAGTTTCGAAGGTGCAACTACCGAGCAGGTGATACCCGCCTCCGTCAACGTCCGGGCCAGCCCGAATCCTGTCGGCCCAGCCTCATACACCGCACTCACCGGACCCGACAATGATCGAATCCACCCGAGGATCTCGCCGTAGTCGATCGTCATGTAGCGACGGCGAACAGACGCCATTCGCCGGGCACACCCTTGAGCTCGTGAGTGCCGCGGTCGTCGAACTCGAGCCCGGACCCGATCACCAGGTCGCGCAGCGTGCTGGACACCAGCACATCGTTCGGTCCTGCGAGTGCGCTCACCCGCGCCCCGATGTGCACGGCGATGCCACCGATGTCATCGCCGCGGATCTCGCACTCGCCGGTGTGCAACCCGGCGCGCACCTCGATGCCCAACGCCTGCACGGCATCGCGGATTGCCATCGCGCAGCGGATCGCCCGCTGAGGGCCGTCGAACATCGCCAGGAAGCCATCTCCCGACGTGTTCACCTCACGGCCTCTAAAGCGGACAGCTGCGCGCGGACCACGGCGTCGTGCGCATCAAGCAACGCATGCCAGTCGCGATCGCCCATCTCCGCTGCCCGCCGCGTCGAATCCACGATGTCGGTGAACAGCACCGTGGCGAGAACCCGATCATCAGCCACGTCGGGCTGCTGGCCGGTGAGGAACTCGGCGATCTCTCTGAAGGACGCCCGCCATGGCTCGACGAAGTGCCACATGTTGCGCCCCGGCACCTCAACGTACTTCGCATCCGGTATGTGGTCGGCGACGTACTTGCCGTGCGCGGGCGTGATGAACATGTCGTTGGCGTGCTGGACGACCAGGGTGGGCACGCGGATCGTTGGCAGGACCGCACGCACGTCCTGCCGGGCCGCGAGCGGCAGCATGGTAGCGAGGGTCGCCGGGCTATTCGCTAGGCGTTCCATGCGAGCCCATGTTGCCCGGATCTCCTCGTTCCACGGCATGTCCGGATTCATCACGTGTTCGAACTCCCCGGTGCCCCACGCGGCGACGAAGGCAGCGAGCACTTCCTCGAGATTGGCGATGGCCCGACGGATCCGCGTCGCCCTCGAGCACGACCAGTGCGGCGGTGCGGGACGGATGCGTCGCCGCGAACAGCGCCGCTGCCGGGAGCGCGCCGGGAACAGCGATGAGCGCCGCTTCGCGGCTCTTTAGATCGTCGAGCACTGCGGTGATGCTGTCGGCCCATTGCTCCAAGGTCGGCAACGCGCCAGGTGAGACAGGGTCGGAGGCTCCCGTGCCCGGCTGGTCGAAGAAGATCAGTCGCCCGAGCGAGGCCATCGCCTCGACCCACCCTTGAAGCGACGGTAGCTCGGGGGCGACCTCACAGTTTGTGAACCAGTTCGGGACGAACACGATGTCGCGAGGACCTTCGCGCGACGTGCGATAGGCGACGCGCAAGTCCCCGTTCATCGCATAGCGCGTCTCCGAGAACATTGCGGAAGTGTAAGTCGCGGGGGAAGGCATCGGCAGACGTTTGTGCTGTTCAAGAGCGTTTCCTTGAAATGTTCTTTAGCCAGTCGATGCCATCATCTGCTGAAAACATTCTGGACCGGTGCACGCGGGTGGCGCGACCGACAAATACCGGATGGCACCTTGGAATGGCGACCTGGCCCACGAGTGTCAGGTTGTCGGGGTATATCCCTCGACGGTGGTTCGGCCTGGCGGGCTTGCCGAGCGAATCGACCGAATTGGGCCTGTCGGGCGCGTGGCCCCTGAGAAGCTGACTCAAGTGATGAAACAACGGATCGACGGGTGGCCATGCTGGAAGTTATCGACAAAGGCCGTTGCACCGATGGGCACCCTACGCCGCTGCTCTTCGTCCACGGGGCATGGCACGCCGCTTGGTGTTGGGATGAGCATTTCCTGGATTTCTTCGCCGACAAGGGCTTCCGTGCCATTGCGGTCAGCTTGCGCGGCCATGGTGCCAGCACCCTGTCCCAGCCGCTGACCACGTGTTCCATCGCCGATTATGTTGACGATGTACGCATCACCATCGACAAACTGGGTTCCGAGCCCGTGCTCATCGGACATTCCATGGGCTGCTTCGTCGTACAGAAATACCTCGAGAAATACGAGGCCCCCGCTGCGGTCCTCTTGGCACCCTTCACAGCGCCAGGGCTACGGCGAATCACGATACGCATGTTCCGCCGTCATCCATGGATCTTTATGCGCGCCAGTATCTTCGGTAACTCGGCGGATATGGTTAACACCCCAGCGTTGTGTCGTGAATTCCTGTTCTGCGCGCACACCCCCGAACCCATCGTCAAATCCTGCGCGGCGCATTTGGGACCCGAGAGCGCGCGCGTCGGACGGGATCAGATGATTCGTCCTCCCAAAGCTGGCCTTGTGACGGCACCGTTGCTTGTTCTGGGCGCAGAAGACGACGGCTCGCGTGTCGACGGAGACGTGTCTGCTGCGGCGCGCGCTTACCAGACAAACGCTGAATTCTTCCCCAACATGGGCCACAACATGATGGTTGAGCCCGGGTGGCATGCGGTCGCCGAACGAATCGACGGCTGGCTCGCAACCCAGGGGCTATAGGGGCCCAAACGCCGGACGGAACAGGCCCCCACCGCTCTAGACGATCGCGATCAGGGCAGCGGCCAGTGTTGCCAAACACATCGACGGGCCGTGTGGCACAGTCGAACTGGACCGGCGAATAACTGCGATGATTGCCCACACCGCCGTCAGCAGCGGAGCGGTGACCGCTGCCAGCGCCCACACGTCGAATCCGAACGCGCCCGTCAGTCCCCCGACCCCCGCCGCAAGTTTGACGTCACCGGCACCCATCGCGCCGGGCGATATCAGGTGAACGACGAGGTACAGACCGGCAAGAGCCGCCGCACCTAACACCGCCGGGGCGCCGCGGCCTGCCGCTGCGGCGACCGCGAGAACCGCGAGCGCGCCCGGCATCGTCAACCAATTCGGCAGCCGCCGCTCCCGGATGTCGTAAACACTCAGCACCGCCAACCATGCCGACACCAAAGCGCCGGCCGCCCCCGCCCCCACACGTCGAGGCTAATCGCCCAGAAGTGCCGCTTTCATCGCCTCTTTCGGCGCGGGCCGCCCGGTGAACTGCTCGACCTGCGCGTACGCCTGATGCAGCAGCATCTGCAGGCCACTGATCACCCGGCCGCCTTCCGCCTCGACCGCCGCCGCCAGCGGGGTCGGCCACGGATCGTAGATCGCATCGAGCATCACCGGCGTGGTCGACAGCACGGATGCGTAACGCGCCGCGACGTCGGCCGGGATCGTGTTCACCACCGCATCGGCGGTCGCCACCACCTGTGCCACCTCGGGGCTGTTGATGTCGCACCACTGCGCGTCAACCCCCACCTTGGTGGCGAGATCCACTACCGCAGTGACCTTTTCACGGTTGCGGGCGACCACGGTGATGCGTTGCACGCCGAGCTCGACCAGCCCGACCACCACCGCCGGTGCGGTTCCGCCGGAACCGACCACGATCGCATGGCCCGACGCATGACCCAGCGCGCCGATCACACCGTCGACGTCGGTGTTGTCGGCACGCCAGCCCGTCGCGGTCCGTACCAGAGTGTTCGCCGCGCCGACCAACTCCGCGCGCTGGGTGCGTTCACTCGCGAACTGCAGCGCGGCGAACTTGTCGGGCATCGTCACCGAGACGCCCACCCACTCCGGGCCGAAACCACCTACCAGCGCCGGCAATTCGTCGGCGGTGCATTCGATGCGATCGTACGTCCAGCCATCGAGCCCCAGTGCCCGATAGGCCGCCAGATGCAACTGCGGCGAACGGGAATGGGCGATCGGCGAGCCGAGCACCGCCGCCTTACGCGGGCTAGCGGGAGCTGTCGAGGACACCGTTGCGCTTCGCGAGCTCGATGTTCGCCAGGTGCTGTGGGTAGTCCCGGGTGAAGAGGGTCGTGCCCTGCAGGTCGATGGTGACGAAGTAGAGCCAGTCACCGTCTGCGGGGCGCTCAGCGGCGGCCAGCGCAGGCTCACCCGGCGAGCAGATGGGTGTCGTCGGAAGCCCTTGGCGCACATAGGTGTTCCACGGCGTCTGTTGTCCGCGGTCGGCGTCGGTGGTGGCCACCTCTTGGCGGTCCAGCGAGTAGTTCACCGTGGAGTCGAATTCCAGTGTGCGGTGTTCATGCAGCCGGTTGTAGATCACCCGGGCCACCTTGTCGAAGTCCTGGGGCTTGGCTTCCCGCTGCACGAGCGACGCCACCGTCAGGATCTGGTAGGGCGTCATGCTCAGCGCCTTCGCGGTGTCCAGCAGCCCGCTCTGCGCGTATTGATAGGCGCTGTTGCCGATGAGCGTGGACAGGATGTCCTTCGGCGACGCCGACGGGTCGATGTCCCACGACCCCGGCGCGATCAGACCCTCGAGCCTGCGATGGTCGTCACCCAAGTCATCGACCGGTTTGGTCGCCCAGTCGGGCACCGACAGATCCGACGGGGATTCCTTGCTCGCCGCGTCCTTGAGGTCGTCCTTCGACACACAGTGCCGATCGCCGTCGAGGTCCACACAAGTCGCGTTGGAAATCAATGTGAAGATGCCGTCGGTGACGGCGTTGGTCTTGACGTCCTGGATGTCGTCGAGTTGGCGGCCTTCGGGAATGACCAGCTTGCCCACCCGGTTCTGCGTATTCGTAAGCCGCGCAACGGCATCCGCCGCGGGGATCTCGGTGCGCACCTTGTAGAAACCGGGCTGGATCGACGACATCGCCGCGTTGCCTTCCGCAGCGCTGACGAAGGCTTTCACGGTTGCGATGACCTTGTGCCGCTCCAGTGTGTCGCCGATCGCGGTCGTGGAGTCGCCGTCATGGATCTGAATGACCACGTCCGACACCCCGTCCCCGGAGTAGTCGCTGCCCGGACCGACAATGGTGTGCCACAGCCTGGAGCCCAGGAACACCGCCCCGACCACGATGACGATGAAGACGCACAGGGTGAACCCGCGGACGAGTCGGCGCCTCCGGCGACGACGAGCTTCGCGCATCCGTTCGGCGCGGCTCAACCGGCGCCGCGGCGGCCCCACTGCGACGGGTGTCGCACGATCACGATCCCATGCGCTAGGCATTGCCGACGCCTCCGAGGCTGACCCTCCGCTGATCCAGCCAGCTCTGAAGGATCCCGACGGCCGCAACCTGGTCGATCATCGCCTTCTGTCCCCTGGCTCGCACACCGGCCTCCCGCAGCGACCGCTGCGCCGTGACGGTGGTCAGACGCTCGTCAGCTAGCCTCACCGGCGTCGGCGCGACGCGGCGCGCCAAGTCGTCGGCGAGTCCCATCGCGTCCTCCGCGGCGGGACCGGTCCGGTCGGCGAGTGTGCGCGGCAGTCCGACCACGACCTCGACCGCTTCCAACTCCGTCACGAGTTGGGTGAGCCGTTTCAGATGGTGGTCCGTCCGGTCTCGGCGAACGGTCTCCACCGGCGTGGCGAGGATCCCGTCGGGGTCGCTGACCGCCACGCCGATGCGGACGCTTCCGACGTCGATGCCCATCCGGCGACCCCGGCCGGGATCGTCGTCTCCTGGGCGATCCGGCAGACGGTGTTCTGGCTGCGACACGTGGCTAGCTCCGGCCTATCTCCGCGCGTAGGGCGGCCAACGCCGCGTCGATACCTGCGGCCCCCTTGCCGGAGCCCTGTGCCAGGTCTGCCTTGCCGCCGCCGCGGCCGTTCACCGCGGCACCCAACTGCTTGACCAGCTCGTTGGCCTTGAGCCCGAGGTCCTGGGCGGCCGGGTTGACGGCCACCACGAATGGGACCGAGTCGTTTTCACCTTCGGCGATCAGCGCGATCACCGCGGGGTCCGAGCCGATTTTTCCGCGGATGTCGCCGACGAGGCTGCGCAGGTCCGCAGCCGACGTACCGCCGGCCATTCGCTGCGCCACGACACGGACCTTACCGATCTGCTCGGCACCCGCGGCAGCATTCACCGCCGCGGCCCGCGCATTGGCCAGCCGCATCCGGTCGAGTTCCTTCTCAGCGTTCTTCAACCGATCGACCAGCTGCGCCACTCGTGCGGGCACTTCGTCCGACGGCACCTTGAACGACGACGCCAGCCCCGCCATCAACGCTCGCTCCTTGGCGAGGTGGCGGAACGAGTCAAGACCGACATACGCCTCGACCCGGCGCACCCCCGAGCCGACGGAAGATTCGCCGAGAATCGTGACCGGGCCGATCTGCGCCGAATTGTGCACGTGCGTTCCGCCGCACAGCTCCAGCGAGAATGGGCCGCCGATCTCAACGACCCGCACCTCCTCGGGATAGGCCTCGCCGAACAGCGCCATCGCGCCCATCGCCTTGGCCTTTTCGAGTTCGGTGGTGAAGCTGTGCACCTCGAAGTCGGCCTCGACGGCCTCGTTGGTGACCTCTTCGATCTGGGTGCGTTGGTCCTCGGACAGCGCACCCTGCCAGTTGAAGTCGAATCGCAGATAGCCGGGGCGGTTCAGTGAACCCGCCTGAACGGCGTTGGGGCCCAGCACTTGCCGCAGCGCCGCATGCACCATATGGGTGCCGGAGTGGCCCTGCGTCGCACCGTGCCGCCATCGCGGATCGACGGCGGCCACCACGGTGTCGCCCTCGACGAACTCCCCGGATTCCACGTTTACTCGGTGCGCCCACAGGGTCTTGGCGATCTTCTGGACATCGCTGACCGCCGCCTTCGCCGCGCCGGACGTTCCGGTTCCCGCGATGCTGCCCTCGTCGGCGATCTGACCGCCCGACTCGGCGTAGAACGGCGTCCGGTCGAGGATCAACTCGACGCGTCCGGCCTCGTGTGCGCCGTGACTGACGACAGGAACCCGCTTGCCGTCGACGAAGATGCCGAGAATCCTTGCCTCGGTGCTGAGTTCGTCGAATCCGGTGAACTCCGTCGGGCCAGCGTCGACCAGGTCGCGATACGCCGACAGGTCACTGTGGGCCTGCTTTCGCGCTGCCGCGTCGGCCTTGGCGCGTTGCCGTTGTTCGGCCATCAGACCGCGAAAACCCTCTTCGTCGACGCTCAGGTCGGCCTCCGCGGCCATCTCCAGGGTCAGCTCGAGCGGGAAACCGTAGGTGTCGTGCAGCGTGAACGCGTCGGTTCCCGAAATCACCGAGGCGCCCGACTGCTTGGTCGCGCGGGCGGCCTCGTCGAACAGCCGTGAACCCGACACCAGCGTCCGGTTGAACGCCGTCTCCTCCGCCACTGCGATGCGCTGGATCCGGTCGAAGTCGTTGACTAGCTCCGGGTAAGACGGGCCCATCGCGTCGCGCACCGTTGCCATCAGTTGGCCGACGATCGGTTCGTTGATGCCCAACAACTTGGCCGACCGAATCACCCGGCGCAGCAACCGGCGCAGCACGTAGCCACGGCCGTCGTTCCCGGGGCTGACGCCGTCGGCGATGATGATCGCCGCGGTGCGCGTGTGGTCGGCGATGATTCGGTAGCGCACGTCGTCGTCGTGGTTGCCCCGCCCGTAGCCCCGCGGCGCGACTGCGGCGACCGTGTCGATGACTGGTCGCAACAGGTCGGTCTCGTAGACGTTGTCGACGTCTTGGAGCAGACAGGCCACCCGCTCGATGCCCATGCCGGTGTCGATGTTCTTGCGGGGCAGCGGCCCGAGGATCTCGAAGTTCTCCTTCGACGTGCCCTCGCCACGCTCGTTCTGCATGAACACGAGGTTCCAGATCTCGATGTAGCGGTCCTCGTTGGCTTCAGGGCCGCCCTCGATACCGTACTCCGGTCCGCGGTCGTAGTAGATCTCCGACGATGGTCCGCACGGTCCGGGAATGCCCATCGACCAGTAGTTGTCGGCCATGCCGCGGCGTTGGATCCGCTCGAGCGGAAGTCCGGCCACCTCCTGCCACAACGCGATCGCCTCGTCGTCATCGAGATAGACTGTCGCCCAGATCTTTTCGGGTTCGAAGCCGTACCCGCCCTTGTCGACCGGGTTGGTCAGCAGGGTCCACGCGAATTCGATGGCGCCCTTCTTGAAGTAGTCGCCGAAGGAGAAGTTGCCCGCCATCTGGAAGAACGTGTTGTGCCGGGTGGTGATGCCGACTTCGTCGATGTCCGGTGTGCGGATGCACTTCTGGATGCTCACCGCTCGGTTCCAGGGCGGCGTCCGCTGACCGAGGAAGTACGGCACGAACTGCACCATGCCGGCATTGACGAACAGAAGGTTGGGGTCGTCGAGGATCACCGAGGCGCTGGGTACCTCGGTGTGGCCCGCCTTCACGAAGTGATCGAGGAATCGCTTCCTGATCTCGTGTGTCTGCACGTCCTGATGTCCTTGTTGTTCTCGGTGTCATTCATGATCGATCGACCGCACTACAGTACCGGGCTGAATTGTTGCGCCGTCATCAGCCGTTTATGAAGCTCAGCCGCACCGATCGACGGGGGTTGTCCCGGTTCAAGTCAACCAGCACGACGCTTTGCCACGTGCCGAGCAGCGGTTTACCGCGCTGCACCGGGACCGTGACAGAAGGGGCGATCAGCGCGGGCAGCACATGGTCGGCGCCGTGGCCCGGCGACCCGTGGGCGTGCCGGTAGCGGTCGTCGCGAGGAAGCAGGGTTTCCAGCGTTTCGACAAGGTCGTCGTCGGATCCCGCGCCGGTCTCGATGATCGCCACCCCAGCCGTGGCGTGGGGCACGAAGACATTGCAAAGGCCGTCCTCGTGAGCGGCACAGAACTCGCGGATCTTCTCGGTGAGGTCGACGATCCGCCGCCGCGATGAGTCGATTTCGATCACGTCGGAGTCCATAACTCCAGGGTACGGACCATTGAAACGTCCGCCTGGCGGGAGGAAGCTAGTCGTCGGTGGGCGGTGCCGCCGGGGCGCCGCCCCAGAGAACAAGGGGGTGGACCGTGCACGCACGCTCTACCACTATTCACGGGCAACCCTCGTCCATCGATGACGGGATCGCGTACGTCCGTGACGAGGTCATGCCTGCATTGAAGGCGATGGAGGGCTATGTCGGCCTGTCTCTATTGGTGGACCGGGAATCCGGTCAATGCATCGTTACCAGCGCCTGGGAAACCGAGGATGCCATGCTCATCAGCACGGAGCGAGCGGCACCGCTTCGCGACCGGGCCGGGGAGATCTTCGGCAGCGCCGACGTCAGCGTCGATCAGTGGGAGATCGGTTCGATGCACCGTGACCACCGCTCCGCTGACGGCGCCTGCGTGCGGGCGACGTGGATCAAGATGCCACGTGATCAGGCCGACCGAGCCATCGAGTTCTATCGAAGCTCGGTACTGCCCGCGCTCGGGGATCTCGAAGGATTCTGCAGCGCGAGCTTCTTGGTCAACCGCGCCACCGGCCGGGGTGTGTCGTCCGCCACGTTCGACAGCCGCGACGCCATGCGGCGCAACGAAGAGCACGCCCGCGAGCTTCGGAACACGCGGACCCGCGAACTGGGAGCAGACATTCTCGACGTCGGTGAGTTCGAGCTGACACTTGCCCATCTGCGCCTACCGGAGATGGCGTGACCTGAATCCGATAACGCCGATTGACGCAGGCGTTTATTTCGCGGACGCCGAGGGTATGTGACCTCCAGCCCTAACCACTTGGAGGACAAATGACCATCACCGGCGTTATCACCGCGATACTCATCGGCATCGTCGTCGGCGTGCTCGGCCGCCTGCTCGTACCGGGTAAGCAACCGATCGGCATGCTGGTGACCATCCTGGTCGGCATCGTCTCGGCGTTCATCGGCACGGCAATCGCACGGGCCCTGGGGATTCCGACCGCGACCAACGGCATCGACTGGCTCGAACTCCTGGTCCAGGTAATCGTCGCCGCGATCGGCGTGGCCCTGGTCTCGTCGCTCATGGGCCGTCGGCGCGGCGGCCTGATGGGACGCCGACGTTCCGGCTTGCTTCGCTAGCACCGCCCAAAGCAATCCCGGCCGAACCCCTGCGGCCGGGATTGTTTGTGCGCGCTGGTCTGTCAGAGACTCTTGAGCAACACGTCGAGCTTCTCGTAGCCCTCGGTCATACCGCCCTCCATGCCCGAGGACAGCAGCGCATCGCGGGCCTCGGTGTTGGGGCAGATCGAGCGACCACGCAGCCGGCTGCGCCCGTCGCCGAGGTCTTCGAACCACATGTATTCGATGTTCACCATGTCGGGTGCGCCCTCGAATTCGAAAGTCTGGATGATGAATTCGTTGTCACGGACCCGGTGGAACACGCCATTGAAGGCGAACTTGCCGCGGTCGTTCTCGTGCACGTAGCGATACCCGCCGCCGGTCTTGAAGTCCCAGTGCACGACCGTCATCTCGAGGTCGCGGGGTCCGAGCCATTGCCTGACCAGGTCCGGCTCGGCGTGGGCCCGGAACAAGGCCTCCACCGGAGCGTCGAAGTCGCGGGTGAACTCCATGGCCAGCGTGTCGACCGGGGCCTGCAGATTGAGAGCGTTCGTCATCGGTTCTTCCTCTTCTCATGTGTCTCTGTCATCGCCGCCAACAGCGAATCCAGCCGGCGGTAATTGCGTTCGGCATCAAGCCGGTATCGGTCGATCCATGCGGTCAGGCCCTCCAGCGCGGCAGCGTCGAGATGTACCGGGCGTCGCTGCGCGTCGCGGGTCCGGGTGACCAGTCCCGCCTGCTCGAGCACCTGAATGTGCTTGGACACCGCCTGTTTGGTGATCTCGAACGGCGCGGCCAATTCGTTGACCGTCGCGGGTCCGCGAGAAAGCCGCGCCACGATGGCCCGCCGGACCGGGTCGGCAAGCGCCATGAAGGCGCGATCCATCCGCGCGTCGGCATCTCCATCACTCCCCAATTATCAACCTTGCGTTTGATCAATCAATCGATTGATTACCAATGTAGAAGGGGTTGCACTCGATGTCAAGAGCCCAACGATCAGCGCTTCTTGCGGATGATGGCGCGCAGCTTCTCCAGCCGGCCCGCGATCTCACGCTCGGCACCGTGGCTGGTCGGCTGGTAATAGTCCACGCCGACCAGCCCATCGGGTGGATACTGTTGCGGCACAACGCCGTCCGGGTCGTCATGGCTGTACTTGTAGCCGATCGCATTGCCGAGCGCCTCGGCACCGGAGTAGTGCCCGTCGCGCAGGTGCGTCGGCACCAACCCGGCCTTGCCTTCCCTGACGTCGCTCATCGCCGCACCCAACGCCGAGATCACGGCGTTGGACTTGGGAGCGGTCGCCAGGTGAATCGTGGCGTGCGCCAACGTGAGTTGCGCCTCGGGCATGCCGATGAGCTGCACCGTCTGCGCGGCGGCGACCGCGGTCTGCAGTGCCGTCGGGTCGGCCATGCCGATGTCCTCGCTGGCCAGGATCATCAGCCGGCGCGCGACGAACCGCGGGTCCTCCCCCGCGACCAGCATCCGCGCCAGGTAGTGCAGCGCGGCATCGACATCGGAGCCGCGGATGGACTTGATGAACGCGCTGACGACGTCGTAGTGCTGATCGCCGTCGCGGTCGTAACGGACCGCCGCCTTGTCCAGCGACTGCTCGATCGTCTCGACGGTGACCTTCTCGCCCGCTTCGGCCGCCACCTCCAGCGCCGTCAACGCCCGCCGAGCGTCGCCCGCCGACAGCTGCACCAGAAGATCGACGGCCTCGTCGGCAACCTCCACCTTTCCGCCGAGTCCGCGCGGGTCGTCGATGGCACGACGGACGACGGTTTCGATGCCCTCGGCCGACAGGGGTTGCAGCTGCAGGATCAGCGACCGCGACAGCAGCGGCGCAACGACCGAGAACGACGGGTTCTCCGTGGTGGCGGCGACAAGCAGCACCACCCGGTTCTCGACGGCCGACAGCAGCGCGTCCTGCTGGGTCTTGGAGAACCGGTGCACCTCGTCGATGAACAGCACGGTCTGTTCGCCGTATGCGGCCGCCCGACGGGCGACGTCGATGACGGCACGGACCTCCTTGACGCCCGCCGACAGCGCCGACAGCGCCTCGAACCGGCGGCCGGTCGCCTGCGAGATCATCGACGCCAGCGTCGTCTTCCCGGTTCCCGGCGGTCCGTAGAGGATGACCGACGCCGCACCCGAGCCCTCGACCAGGCGGCGCAGCGGCGAACCGGGCTGGAGCAGGTGGTCCTGCCCGACGACCTCCTCCAGGGTCGCCGGACGCATCCTCACCGCCAAGGGCGACGACGCGCCCACGACAGCGCCGGTCGCGGAGGGCTCGCCGGGGGCGTCAAACAGTCCGTCGGACACGCTCTCTGCTTACCACGGCGCTACGACCGCTGAGTCGTCACGAAGTCGATCAGTTCCTCGACACGGCCGATGAGCGCCGGTTCCAGGTCGGACCAGTCGCGCACCCGGCCGCGGATCCGCTGCCACGCCTTGGCGATGTCGGCCTGATTTTTGTGCGGCCAGCCGAGCGCCCGGCACACGCCGTGCTTCCAGTCCTGTCCGCGTGGCACCACCGGCCACGCCGAGACGCCGAGCCGGTCCGGTTTGACCGCCTGCCAGATGTCGACGAACGGGTGGCCGACAATCAGAGTGTGCGGCCCGCTGGGACCGCGCCGCACCGCTCGTTCTATCTGGCTGGCGATGCGCGCCTCCTTGGATCCGGCGACCAGATGGTCGACCAGCACGCCCAGCCGGCGACCGGGACCCGGCGCGAACTCTTCGACGATCCCCACCAGATCGTCGATGCCGCCGAGGTATTCGACGACGACGCCCTCGATCCGCAGATCGTCTCCCCACACCTGCTCAACGAGTTCCGCGTCGTGGCGGCCCTCGACGTAGATGCGACTGGCCAGCGCCACTTTCGGCTTAGCGCCCGGCACGGCGACGGACCCGGACGCGGTGCGAGCGGCCGCCTTCGGCGCCCGTCGTCGCGGCTCGGTGAGGATCACCGGCTTACCGTCGACGAGATACCCGGGGCCGACCGGAAACGGTTTGCGTCGACCGCCCCTGTCCTCCAGTTCCATTCGCCCGAACTCGATCCGGACCACCGCGCCGACATAGCCGCTCTGCGCGTCTTCCACGACCATGCCGATCTCGACGGGCACCTCCGCGGAGCGCGGCTTTCTGTGCGGATTGTTGGCAAGGACATCGGTGCCATAGCGATCAGCCACCGGGTGATCGTAGGGTCACACCCGTGCTGCTCAACCGCGACACGGCCGTAGGAATCGCCAACGGCACCATCACCCTGGTGTTGCGCCGCTGGGACGTCCCTCGAGCCAAGCCAGGCGGCACTCAACGGACCCCGGCAGGCACCGGGTTACCGCCGCGCAGGCCCGCACGGCACACCTACGCGATCGAGGTGTCCTTCCTGGCACCCGACGAGCGCCCCGAACTGGCCGCCGACGCCACTCTCGACGACGCCGACGTCGCCCTCATCAGCGCGCGCTTGCAAAAGTGGGACGCCGCAGCCGGCGGATCGCCGTGGACGCGGCAGTACCTGGCGCTGATCGCCGCCAACGAAGCGGTCCGGGCTCCCGACCTCGCCACCCGGCTGGGCCTGGAGACGCCGCGCTTCAAACGCCGGGTGCGCCAGCTCAAGGGCCTCGGCCTGACCATCAGCCTCGACGTCGGATACCGAATTTCCCCACGCGGCCGCGCATATCTGTCGCGGCTCGACGCGTCCTAGAAGTCGGCGGGATCGGGCCGCCCGACCGACCTCGGCGCAAGCCCGAGGCCGCGCACATGGTTGGCGATCGTAGCCAGGCTGGCCACCCACACGTCGTCATGCGAGCACACGTATTCGATGAACGTGTCCAGCGCTTGGGCCCTAGACGGCCGCCCGGACAGAAACGGATGATTGGTCAGCACGAACGCGGCGCCCTCGGCCCGCAGCGCGTCGAACTCCAGTCGCCACATTTCGATCGCCTTGACCGGACTTTCGATCAGTCCCGAGCCACTGAACTCCGGCACGTAGCAGTACTGCTCCCAGTCGTCGAGCGCCCACTGAATCGGAATCTCGACGAGCGGGCCGCCACCAGCCACCGTCAGCTCGTACGGGTGGTCGGTATCCATCAGGCTGCTGTCATAGAGGAATCCCCTGTCGCGCAGCAGCTTTGGTGAATGCCAGTTCAACTCCCACATCGGCGCGCGATAGCCGATAGGGCGTAATCCCGAGACCGACTCGAGCACGTCGGACCCACGGTCGAGGATGGCGGCCTCCTGCTGTTCGGTCAGGCCGCGCATCGGCTCGTGCAGATATCCGTGATGCGCGATCTCGTGGCCGTGGTCGACGATGGTGCGGATCACGTCCGGGTACCGCACCGCGGTGTAGCCCGGGACGAAGAACGTCGACGTAACCCCGTGTTTGGCAAGGATTTTTAGAAGCCGAGGCACACCGGTGAGCGGGCCGTAGGCCTGGTGGCTGATCGCCGACATCCGATCGGCGTGTGAGGGGTCGACGCCGAGCATCGCCGACTCGGCGTCCACGTCGAATGAGAACGAAGCCGCGCAGCGGGCGGTGTTCGGCCACGGGATCGGCGCGGCGACGGTCATCGGCTACACCGCGCGCGGGCGAGCAGGGCAAGGAATTCGTACGCCAGATAGGCAGCGGCGATCCCGGTGAGCTCGGCATGGTCGTATGCGGGCGCCACTTCCACGATATCGGCGCCGACGAGGTTGAGACCGTCGAAACCCCGCACCAGCTCGAGGAGTTCCCGACTCGTCAGGCCTCCGATCTCCGGCGTGCCGGTGCCCGGGGCGTGCGCAGGGTCGAGCACGTCGATGTCGATCGACACGTACAGCGGATGGTCACCGATCCGGTCCCTCAGCTCGGCGACGACGTCGGCGACGGTGCGCGTCTGGAACTCTCGGCAATGCACGACGGTGAACCCGAGTTCGGCGTCCGAAGACAGGTCATCGGGTGAGTAAAGCGATCCGCGGATGCCGACATGTGCACTGTGGCCCGACACGAACAGGCCCTCTTCCGCTGCGCGGCGAAACGGCGTGCCGTGCGTCAGCGGGGCGTCGAAGTACGTGTCCCAAGTGTCCAGGTGCGCGTCGAAGTGCACCAACGCCACCGGGCCGTAGCGCCGGTTGTGTGCGCGCAGCAGTGGGTAGGCGATCGTGTGGTCGCCGCCGATGGTGATGAGCCGCGCGCCATTCTCCATCAGCGCCGACGCCTGCTCCTCGATCTGGCCGACCGCGGTGGCGATGTCGAATGGGGTGCAGGTGATGTCGCCGGCGTCGACGACCTGCTGGCTGGCGAACGGCAGGACCTGCATCTGGGGGTGGTAGGGCCGCAGCACGCGGGAGCACTGCCGGATGTGGGAGGGCCCGAAACGCGCACCGGGCCTATAGCTGACGCCCGCATCGAAAGGGACGCCGACGACGGCCACGTCGTAGTCGGCGACGTCGCCGATGCGGGGCAGCCGCGCGAACGTGGAGAAGCCCGCGTACCGCGGCACGACAGTCCCGTCGACCGGCTGCACCGGCTCGTTGTGTTCACTCATGTCCGGCACCTCGTTGTCCCTCCGTTGATCTGGATCGTCTGGCCGACGAAGGCGCCGATGTCGTTGCGGGCCAACAGCGAGACGCCTGCGGCGATGTCGTCCGGCCTGCCGATGCGCCCGAGCGGTATCCCCCGCTCATACTCCTTGTGCATGTCGGCAAGGCTGATTCCGGCGTCATCGGCGTCGACCTGAAGCTGGGGGGTGTCGATGATTCCCGGCGCGATGCCGTTGACGACGATGTGCTCGGGCGCCAACTCACGTCCGAGCGATTTCGTCAGCGCGATCAGCCCCGCCTTCGAGGCCGCGTACGCGGTCGCGTTGGGCCATCCGATCACCCCCCACTCGGACGCGATGACGACGATATTGCCGTCGCCCCGCCGCCGCATGCCGCCGAGGACCGCCTGCACCAGGTAGACGGTGCCGGACAGGTTGGTGTCGACGGTCTTCCACCAGTCGTCGTCGTCGTGTTCTCCGAACGGCGCCATGGTCATGTATGCGGCGTTGCACACCAGGATGTCGACCGGCCCGCGGCTGTGCTCGATGTCGGCGACCATCCGCTCGACGGCCTCGGCATCCGAAACATCGGCCGCCGCGGGAAATCCACCGGTCGCGGTGACCACCGCGTCCATCCGGTCGTCGCGGACACGCCCGTTGATGCCGACGGTGGCGCCCTCGCGCGCCAGCCGCTCAGCGACGGCGGTACCGATGCCCTGCGTGGCGCCGGTGACCAGGGCGACGCGTCCGGCATGCGGCCCTGGCACCTCAGATCACCGCCCCGCTGTTCGGCGAGAGCACCTCGCCGGTGCAGAACCCGGCATCGTCGCTGACCAGGTACCGCACCACTTCGGCGATCTCCTCGGGCCGGGCGAGCCGGCGGGCCGGCAGCGTAGCCAGGTAATCCGTTGCACGCCAAGGGGAATCGGGGGCCAACAGCGGTGTGTCGGTCGGCCCCGGCGCTACCGCGTTCACCCGGACCCCGTGCTCGGCGACCTCGACGGCGAGGCTGCGCACCAGCCCGATGATGGCGCCCTTGGCGGCAGCGTAGTGTGCCTCGCCGTCGCCGCCGCCCACGGCGAGTTCCGAGGTGACGGCGACGATGGAACCGCGGCCGCGCTCGATCATCGACTGGAGCACGCAGCGAGTGACATTACGCAAGCCGCCGAGGTGCACACGCAGCATCCTGTGCAGTTGCTCGCGACCGATGTCGGCGACCGGCATCGCCTCGTAGTGTCCGGCCGCGCTGACCACCGCATCGACCGGGCCGAGGTCGGAGGTCACCCGCACCATCGTCGACGCGACCGCGGCCGGATCGGAGACGTCGACGACATACGTTGCGGCGTCACTGCGGTCGAGGCCCGCGACGCGGTAGCCGTCCTGCACGAGCGTCGCAGCGACGGCGGCGCCGATCCCCGACGAGGATCCGGTGACGACGGCGACGCGGGTCACTGGGGCGGTGCGTCGGCGAAGCGTTCCGCGATGGGCGCTTGAATGCCGCGGCGCACCGACAGGTAGATCGCCACGCCGACCACCGCCAGCGCCACGGTCGTCAGGACGCTGGCCCAGTTGATGTACCAGGGCTGGTCCGCCTGGGTGCGGGGCCATGCGACGTTGACCGTCTCGAAGATGATCCACAGCGAGGCGAGGTAGGTGATCGGTGCGCCCCACCGCCCGAGGTTGAACGGGCCGGGCTTCCACTTCCCGCTCAGCCGCGCGATCGCCGCGCCGATCACCGGCACGCCGAACGCGATGTAGAACCCGATGATGTTGAAGTTCACCAGGATGCTGTAGAACTGCGTGCCGGCCAGCAACACGAACACGATTGCGGCGACAGCGGTCAACGCGATGGCGTTGACCGGCAGGCGTTCCGGGCCGGCCAGTCCGCCCAGCACCTTGGACCCAGGCAGGCTGCGGTCGCGGGCCGCGCCCCAGATGCAGCGAGACACCGCGGCCTGCACGGCCAAGAAGCTCGAGACGAAGCCGATCACGAACATGGCGAGCAGGGGTTTGGTTATGCCGGCACCGAAATGCGTGGCGAGCGTGTCGGCGACGACGTCACCGGACTGGGCGGACACGACACCGGGCAGGTTTGGGATCGAAAGGATAAGGGCTGCAGCGGAGAACATCACCACGAGGCCGACGAGGAACAGCGCAAGGATGATCGCCTTGGGGACATTGCGTTCCGGCTCGTCGACCTCCTCCGCGACGGATCCCGCGGCCTCGAACCCGAGGAACGACCAGCCGACGTATGCGATGGCCAACAACATCGGACCGGATGCCCACGATGCGGCGTCGGGGATGTCCGCGCTGGAGAACAACACCGAGAACGGGTTCTCGCGGTAGAAGAGCAGAAGCACCAGACCCAGTCCCACCGAGCCGAGCACCTCGCAGGTGATGCTCACCGCCACCATGATCTTCAATACTTTTCGGCCCACCATGTTGACGGCGGTGCCCACCAGGATGATGGCGATCGCGACGGAGGCGATCTGCCAACGGTTGGGTTCGCTCACGCCGAAGATGTTGAGCAGGAATCCGCCCGCCGCGTAGGACAGCGTGCCGAGGGCGAGCGTCAGACCCCACATGTACGCCCACGCGGCCACCCAGCCCCAGGTGGTGCCCTGCACATGGCGCGACCACTGGTAGACGCTGCCCGCGTACGGCCAGCGCGACGCCAGCTCGCCGAAGACGGCGGCCACCATCAGCTGGCCGATGAGCACGATCGGGAACGCCCAGAAGAACTTCGGCCCCGCGGCGAACAGGCCGAGAGTGAATATGGCATAGACGGCCGCGATCGGTGACACGTCGGCGAATGCCAGCGACAGGGCCGAGCGGAAACTGAAGCCGCGCTGCAGCCGTTCCGGAGCCGGTTCACCCACGCTGGTGGTGTCGATCGATTCAGCCATGTCGTCTCCCGTCCCTGGACGTCCCGCCAGCCGCAACTGTGAGCCGGGCGGCCGGGAAACGGAATACGCCCAACGTCTGAACATCAGGCATCGGTTCATATGATCGTCTAGGGTCGGACCGTGTGCTGGCTGGCGCGCATCGTCCGACATCGGGCCCTGATGGCCGGGAGCATCCCCTTTGCCCTCGGCGGCGCAGCAATGCGGCGGCGTAACCGCATGTTTCGGTCAGGTGACTGATGGCGTATCGAGTTCGCGATCTGCTGGACACGCCCCACCTGCGGCTGACGCTGAAAGGCGGCAGGGACGGCTTGGACACGCCGGTGACCTGGGCGCAGACCTCCGATCTCGAAGAGCCATGGTCATATCTGGCCGGCGGCGAGCTGCTGATGAAGAACGGGCAGACGCTGCCCGAGTCGGCGCGCGGCCAGACGGCGTTGATCCGCGGCGTTTCGGACAACGGCATGTGCGGGATGGTGATCGGGCTGGACGCGGCCACGCCTGCGCTCACTCCTGCCGCCGTCGCGCTGGCCGACAGCCTGGGCTTGCCCATCATGGTGGTTCCCTACTCGGTGGGCTTCGCCACGATCGGTCGCGCCGTCGCCGATGCCGCGGGCAGCGGGCGAGTCGCGGTGACCGAACGGGTTTACAACGTCATCCGGCAGTCGGTCACGGATCCGGCTCCTGCCAACGTGCTCGGGCAGTTGGAACGCGACCTTTCGTGCCGGATCGCCGTGCTGGACGCGTCCACCGGCAACGTGGCGTTGGAGGCGTCCGATCCGCCGCCCGATGACCTGCGCCGAGTGATCACCGCCGAGATCAGCGGTCGGCGAGGTGCGATTCCCGGCGTCCTGCACGTGGCGACCGAGTCGCAGCGCGCCCTCGTCGTCGAGGTGCCGGACGAGGAGCCGACGGTGCTGGCCACGTACGCGTTTCGCGGCCCGACGACCGACCTTGTGCACCTGCAGCACATGGCGTCGGCGGTCGCGGTGTTGTTGGCCCAGCAGAACGCGCGCCGCGAACACGAACGACGGATCGGCGCCGAGGTGATGGGCCAACTGTGCGACGGCAGAATGAGCGACCGCGAAGGCGATCGGGAGCTCGGCGAGCGCGGACTCGACGCCGCCACGTGCTGCGTGGTGGCCGCGGACGGTGTGTCGGCGGCGCACGAGCGCCAACTCCATCTCGGCCTCGGCCGCCGTGCGGTCCCCCACCTGTTGCTGCGCCGCGCGACGCTGCTCTATGCGCTGATGCCCGTCACCGACCGGGCGCTCGATGTGCTGGGCCAACGGCTCGGCGACCAGGCGACGCTGGGCATCAGTGAGCCGCTTTCGCGCCCGTCCCGCGCCCCGAGCGCGGCACGCGAGGCGACATGGGCGGTGCGCGTCGCCCTGACCACATCCAGCCGGACGGCGCGCTTCGCGGACGCGACGATGTTCTCGGTACTGCGTGATCCCGAAGAGGCGCGCGTGGTGGTCGACCGCGTCCTCGGCGGCCTCATCGCCTACGACGCAACACATTCCAGCGACATGGTCGCCACGCTGGACACCTACCTGCGCTTCGAGCGGTCATGGCTGCAAACCGCGAAAGAGCTTGGCATCCATCGCCAGACGGTGGTCTACCGGATGCAGCGCATCGAGGAGATCACCGGCAGGCGGATCGCCGAAACCTCCGCGATCGCCGAATTCTGGCTGGCGCTGCGCGCAAGAGACCTTCTCGCCGTCCCGAGCTAGCCGGCAGTGATCTCCTCGATGACGGTGTATATGAACCTCATCTTCTCCAGGACCGCCGGGGGAAGCACAAAGGGGTAGAGATCCGGCTTGCCCATCGACCGGTTGAGCATGTTCAGGGCCCACGATAACGGCAGCCACATGTCGATGATCTGATCGAAACCGCTGGGACCCAGCACCTTCCGCTCGAACGTCGCGGCCGCAGGCGCGATGCTGAATGCCGCCGCCGTGTCGAGCGTGTCGCGGATGTGCAGGTAGTGCGCGAACGTCTCCGCCCAGTCCTCGGCAGGATGCATGGTGGCGTAGGACGAAACGTAATTCTCTTCCCAGTCCGCCGGTGGACCATCCTGGTAGTGGCGGTCCAGGGCCGCCTGGTAGTCGGCCTCGGCGTCGCCGTACAGTTCCCGGAACCGCTGCGTGTAGTCGGCAGACGTGCTCACCAGTCGGTAGTAGTAATAGTGGCCGATCTCGTGGCGGAAATGTCCGAGCAGTGTGCGGTAGGGCTCGTCCATAGCGATGCGTAGTTGCTCGCGGTGCACGTCGTCGCCCTCGGCGAGATCCAGCGTGATCACGCCGTTCTCGTGACCCGTGAACACCTTGTCCTGCTCGCTGGAGAGCAGGTCGAACGCGAGGCCGTAGTCGGGATCCTCGTCGCGCCCCACAATCGGAAGCTTCAGCTCGACCAGCTCGGCGATCAATCGCCGTTTGGCTCTCTCCGCCTCTGCGAAGGCCGCCATCGCCTTTGTATCGGCGTCATTGGGGCGCGTCCGGGTGAGTGCGCACGAGGCGCACAGCCTTGTGACGGGTGCCTTCTCGACCAGCCAGTTGCATTCGGCCAGATGCAGATTGGCGCACAGCTCGTACTTGTCGGCGTCGACATAGCCGGGCTGTGAGCGGTCGTCATCGGACGAGATGACAAGGAGTGCCATGTCATCTAGCGAGAAACCCAGCGGGCGATGACAGGACAGGCACACCGAGTTCTCGAACGCCAGGTGCTGACCACAGTTGGGACAGATGAAATCACGCATTGAGCACTTCCCCCTCGAACGGTGCGACGTCAACGGAAACGTCGATGACACTGCTCTCGGAGTCGGTGTAGATGATGCCCCGAAGCGGCGGTACGTCAGCATAGTCGCGGCCCCAGGCGACGATGATGTAGCGCTCGTCGACCATCTGGTCGTTGGTCGGGTCCAGGCCCAGCCACTGGTTCTGCGGCGTCCACACGGAAGCCCAGGCGTGCGTGGCGTCGATGCCGACCATCCGCTCCTTGCCCGGCGGCGGATCGGTGGCCAGATACCCCGACACGTAACTTGCGGCAAGCCCGTTGGCGCGCAGACACGCGATCGCAAGGCGGGCGAAGTCCTGGCACACCCCTTCGCCCGCGGCCAGCACGTCGTCCACCCGGGTGGAGACCGTCGTGGAACCGGAGCGGTAGGTGAAGTCGCCGTAGATTCGCGACGTCAGGCCCCGCAGCACCTCGATCAGGGGGCGGCCGGGGGCGAAGCTCGGTGCCGCGTAGTCCCGTACCGAGTCGGTGATCTCCGTGGGCTGCAGGTCGAGCGTGAACTCCGTCGCCAGCGCGCCGTCCAGGCCCACCGGACGTGCGATCTCCCACGGCGCCAGCGCGGATCCGGCGCCGTAGAGGTCCGGCGGCGGCGGTTCCACTTCGACGACCGACTCGCTGGTCACCGAGAGCTGACGGTGCCGTTCGCTGACGTGGAAGTACGAACTCATGTTGCCGTAGGCGTCCTTACTGGTGGAGCTGTCGGCCGGCTCGGGATCGATGCGCAGCCGGTGCGAGAGGCAGCGCTGCCGCGCGGTGTCGCGGGGCGTCAGGAAACCGCGGCCGTAAGAGTTCGTCACCACGTCGGAGTACCCATAAATGGTGCTGTGCCTGACCTGATATCGGCGTGTGCTCATGGCATCTCCCGGCGTTCGTCGGGTCCCCACAGCGGCTGCATGCCACCCGGAAGCGACAGGTGCGTCGCGGTGATGACAACGGACAGCTCACGCAACCCGGCGTGCAGTTCATCGAGCAGCATGGCGAGGTCGGCACGCCTGCCGTCGGGGGTGACGTCCTCGAGGTCGGATGGGTCGAGTCGGCGCAGCCGGGTGCCGATGTCGTCGACGAGCCGCTCGGGTCGCGACGAACCCGACGAGCTGGGCAGCGCCTTGAGGTCCGACCGCAGCCGCTCGTACTGGAAGACCAGCGAGCGCGGGTTCTCCGCGTCCAGCAGCACCAGGTCCGCGATCGCGGAGACACTGACCGCGCCCAGATTGCGTCGGCGGTAGATGACCGACGACTCGCAGGCCACCAGTGCGGATTCGGTGACGGTTTGTTCGGCCCCCGGCGTTCGGACGGTCGTCAACGTCGCCCTCAGCAGTGCGGTCAGGGCGATGCCGCGCTCGATGCGTTTGCCGATGTCCATCATGGTCCAGCTGACGTCCTGCACCATGGACTCGGCGGCCACGCCGGACAACGCCAGCATCCCTGCCAGGGTCTCGCGGTGGGCCGCCACGAGATATTCCTCGCCCTCCCTTTGTGATTCGGGAAGCGACCGTCCGCGGTGCAACACCGCGCGTTCGACCGCCGCCAACACCATCCAGGTGTCGTTGGACATCTGGTCGCGGACCGCGCGGGCGGCCAGCCCGAGCCGCTCGACGGATTGCGCAAGCGCCCCCGAGCGGTGCCGGTCGGCGGTGAGCGCCCACAGCGTCGTCGGTGCGGTGGCGATCATCTCGTGCGAGTCACCGCCGGCGCCGGTGTCCGTCCCGGTGATCTGCCCCAGTGCGGACAGCAGCACAGGCACGCATTCGCTGCCATCCATGTCCTGCCGGTACCGGTATTCGTGATAGCGCTCGCGGGTGACGATCAGCAGCCTGGCCATGTTCTCCGCGCGCTCGGCGTACCGGCCCATCCAGAACATGTCCGACAGCACGCGGGGGGAGCTGACCGCCCGGGTCGGGCTCGCCGTCATCGCCGGGAGCTCGACGGGCATCAACGTCGGAATCCGTTCAGCCGTCACGCGGGTCGGCGTACGAACCCAAATATCCTTGGCTGCAACTGTTTTCAATCTATATGCCGCGTTGCCGGCCGCCACCAGGTAACCGAGGCCGCCGATCATCGGCGCGTAGCCGCCGCGCTGGGCCACCGTGAACAGCCGCATGCCGACGCTGGCCGAGGACAGTCCGCCCGGCTGGAAGTCGATTGGGGCCGAGGAGAACTGCGGCAGTTCCTGACCGACCCACTGCCACGGGGTGGCCTCGATGCGGGCGGCCAGCGACTCGAGCTGCTTCGTCGACAGCGCGGGCCCGACCATCGGGTCGCCGCCGGTCACCGGCCTGATCAACAACGACGACAGGTTGCTCACCAGATGCGAACGCTCGACATTGATACCACCCCAGTACGCGGGGGCGGTCTCCAGCAGCGGCGTCTCGCCCAACAGCGACTTGGCCAAATCCGGCAGAAAGCGAAGCAGCCCAGGGCTTTCCAAGATCCCGCTGCCAAGGGTGTTGACGACGGTCACCGCTCCCCTGCGCAGCACCTCGACCAGCCCGACGACCCCCAGTCGCGAGTCGGCACGTAGATCCAGCGGGTCGGTGAAGTCGGCGTCCACTCGGCGCAGCACCACGTCCACCCGTTTGAGGGTGCCCAGTGACCGCATCCACAGCTTTCCGTCACGCACCACCAGGTCGGCGCTCTCCACCAACGGGAAACCCAGCACGCTGGCCAGATAGGCCTGATCGAACGCGGTCTCGGAGTGGATGCCGGGGCTGAGCACGACCACCACCGGCTCCTCGGCGGATTCGGGTGCGGCGTCGATGAGCGCCAACCGCAGCGCCTGTGCCCACGGCGACGCGGGGCGTGGCCCGATCCGCTCGTAGAGATCGGGGATGGCGTGCGCGACGACACGACGGTCCGCCAGCGCATAACCTGCACCCGACGGCGCCTGCGTCCAGTCGGCATTGACGAGGAAGGCCCCGGAACTGCCCCTGCTGATGTCGCATGCGTGCATGAACAGCTGATGTCTTCCCGGCACCTCGATACCGCGCGCGGCCCGGATGTAGCCCGGATGGGCGAACAGCAGTTGCGCCGGGAACACACCGCTGGTCACCGAACGGCGCGGGCCATAGAAATCGGCAAGCACCGTATCGAGCAGTCGGGACCGCTGCACCAGACCGGATTCCAGGGTGTCCCAGTCGGCCGCCGAGATCAGCAGTGGCAGCGCATCGAGATGCCACGGGCCGGGCGCGGGGGCGCCGTCGCCGTTGGTGACGGCGTTGCCGTTCGTGTCGACCTGGATGTAGGTGATGCCGTCGTTGTCGACCAGGCTGCGGACCACGGTACGAAGCTGCTCGAGGCCGCCGCGGCCACGCTCGCCGACACATTCGGCCAGCTCCACCCACGACGGCCGCACATTGCCTGCCGCGTCGACGAATTCGTCGTATCCGGTGACCGCGCCGCCACGCGGATCGAACAGCGCCTGCTGCGCCCGCGCCGCACGATAGCCGGCCAGCAGGTTGTCGATGTCGTGCGGGTTCGCAGCGGGAAGTGCCATCAGTGCAGAACGGTACGCACCCGGCGCAGATCCAGGATGCCCGGCGCGCCCACGTCGATGGATTGGCGTGCCTGCTTCTCGCGGATGTCGGAGACGTCGACGCGTCCCGGGGTGAACCCGGTCGCCTCGAACCGGCGGCCGCGGCGCGACTCGGCCTCCACCGCGTTGACGGGCGGAGTGTCATACGACCGGCCGCCGGGATGGGATACGTGATAGGTACAGCCGCCGCGGGAGGTGCCCGTGGCCATGTCGACGAGCTCGAAGCGGAGCGGACCGTCGACGGTGATGGTCGGGTGCAGCGCGCTGGGCGGCTGCCAAGCCCGGAACCGCACGCCGCCGACCTGGATGTCGGGGTTGTCGGTGGCGACCAGCGGCACTGGATAGCCGTTGGCCGTCACCACGTATCGCTGGCGGTCGGCGCCGATGATGCGGACCTGGATGCGTTCCACCGACGAGTCGACATACCGGGTCATCCCTCCGGCGGTCGACTCCTCGCCGAGGGTGTTCCACGGTTCGATGGCGCCGCGCAGCTCGATCTCGACTCCCTCGAACACTGCGGTGCCGATGCGCGGGAAGCGGAACTCCGTGAACGGGTCCAGCCAACTGGTGTCGAAGTTGACGTCGTGTGCGCGCAGGTCCGCGGCGACATCGGCGATATCGTGAATCAGGAAGTGCGGCAACAGGTATCGGCCGTGGAGGTTGTCGCCGTGGCGGATCAGCGGAGCCCGCAGCGGTTCGTCCCAGAACCAGGCCACCAGCGAACGCACCAGCAGCGACTGCACCATGGCCATCTGAAAATGCGGTGGCATCTCGAAACCGCGCAGCTCCAGCAGGCCGAGCCTGCCGCGGGCGCTGTCGGGGCTGTAGAGCTTGTCGATGCAGAACTCGGCGCGATGGGTGTTTCCGGTGATGTCGGTCAGCAGGTGGCGCAGCGCGCGGTCGGTCACCCACGGTTTGGCCGACCCGGCGCCGCCGCAGAGCCGCGCGATTTCGGCGAATGCGATCTCCAGCTCGTAGAGCGCCTCGGCGCGGCCCTCGTCGACCCGCGGCGCCTGCGAGGTGGTGCCGACGAACCGGCCGGCGAACAGATATGACAGCGACGGGTGGCGCTGCCAGTAGGTCAGCATCGAGACCAGCAGATCGGGCCGACGAAGCAACGGCGAATCGGCAGGGGTGACGCCGCCCAGCGTGATGTGGTTGCCGCCGCCGGTGCCGCCGTGGCTGCCGTCGAAGTCGAACGACTCGGTAGACAACCGGGCCAGCCGCGCCTCCTCGTACAGCGTGCGCAGTTGGTCCCGCTGCTCGGCGAAGCTCGCCGTGGGCGCCACGTTGACTTCGATGACGCCAGGGTCGGGAGTGACGGTCATCGACGTGATACGCGGGTCCGGCGGCGGGCCGTACCCCTCGATCACCACCGGGCAGTCGACCTTGGCCGCGGCCGCCTGGACGCGGGCCACCAGGTCGACGAAGTGTTCCAGTTCGTCGGTGGGCGGCAGGTAGATGCGCAGCAGCCCGTCGCGGATCTCGGCGACCAGCGCGGTGGTGGGAGCGGATTCGTCGTCGTCGACGTCGGCATCGCCCTCCGCGTCGGTGGGCAGGTCGCCGCGGTGCGCCAGCGGATCGGCGGGATGCGACGCCCGCGGTGGCCGCCAGCTGATGGAGTCCAGCGGCAGGCGCAGACCCGCGGCCGAGTCCCCGTCGAGCAACACGATGCGGCCACGCCGCAGCCGCCAGTCGGCACTGGCCCAGCCGGTGTCATCGTCGCGACGGTGCAGCGGCAGCACGTAGGCGGCCGGCTCGGCGACCGATTCGTCGAGCCTGGCCAGCAGCGCGGCGCGGCGCTCGGCGGTGTCTCCCTCCAGGTCGTCATCGTCGGCGACGGGTTCGCCCGCGGGCTGTCGCACCGTGGCGATCAGCTTGCTCAACGGATCCTCGTAGGCGGCCCGCACCTGTGAGGCGGGCAGGCCCAGGCCGTCGGCGACGGCGCCGAGCAGCTGCTGTCCCGCGTCGGGCGCCACCGCGACCGTTTGCGACTCGGTGGGCCACGGATCGACGAGCAATGCGTCGTCGGCCCACAGCGGCTCGCCGTCGGTGCGCCAGTAGAGCCCAATCTGCCAGCGCGGCAACGGTTCTCCGGGATACCACTTGCCCTGGCTGTACTGCAGGAGGCCGCCGGGCGCCCACACCCGCTTCAGCCGCGCCGCGAGGGCCGACGCGCGTTGCCGCTTGTGCGGCCCGTCGGCGTCGGTCGTCCACTCCGGGTCGACCTGGTTGTCGATCGAGACGAACGTCGGCTCGCCGCCGACGGTGAGCCGGACGTCGCCCGCGGCCAGCCGGGCGTCGACCCGGGCGCCGAGCGCGTTGATCGCACCCCACGCGGCGTCGGTGTAGGGCAACGTCACCCGCGGGTCCTCGTGGATGCGGGTCACGACGTTCGAGAACTCGAGCGTCGTCTCGCAGGGCTCGGTCGCACCCGTGATCGGGGCGGCCGACTCGGGATGCGGCGTCGCCGACAGCGGAATGTGGCCCTCACCGGCGAACAGGCCCGACGTGGGGTCGAGACCGATCCATCCGGCACCCGGGATGTACACCTCGGTCCACGCGTGCAGGTCGGTGAAATCGGCTGCAGGCCCGGACGGCCCGTCGAGCGCCTCGACATCAGAGGTCAGCTGTACCAGGTACCCCGAGACGAAGCGGGCCGCCAGGCCGAGTTGGCGCAGGATCGACACCAGCAGCCACGCCGAGTCACGGCACGAGCCGATTCCGGTGCGCAGCGTGTGGTCGGGTGTCTGCACGCCGGCCTCCATCCGCACGCTGTAGCCGACGTCGGCATTGACTGCGCGGTTGAGCGCGACCAGGAAATCGATGGTGCGGGTGCCGGGTGCGATCACGAAGTTGCGCACCCACTCCCTGGTCAGCTCGCCGGGCCCCGAGCCTTCGTCGCCCTCGTCGACCGGGCGCAGATACGGCTTGAGATCTTCGGCCAGCGCCTTGGGGTACTCGAAACCGATCTGCTCGGCCCAGTCCTCGATGAAGAAGTCGAACGGGTTGACGACCTTCAGGTCGGCGATGAGCCCGACGGTGATCGTCAGGGTGCGGGAGCGGTTCGGGAAGACCAGCCGGGCCAGGAAATTGCCGAATGCGTCCTGCTGCCAGTTGATGAAGTGGTCGGCGGGCTCTACCTGCAGGGAGTAGGCCTCGATCGGGGTACGGGAGTGCGGTGCCGGGCGCAGCCGGACGACGTGGGGAAACACCTCCACCAGCCGGTCGAACGTGTAGCTGGTGCGATGCTCCAGCGCCACCTTGATGCCCATCCGCTGATCCCATCACAACGGGACGAACCCCGCATCGCGCATTCAGGCCGACACGTGCCATCGCCGTCGGTCGGCGATGGCACGGACCCAGAGCACCAGGATCCCGGCGAGCACGATTCCGGCCAGGTTGACGGCGAGTTGGGCGGCGGACTTGACGGCGATGTCCCAATCCCCGACCGTCGCGGCGACGACGGCGAATCCCGCCGCGGGAACGGTTGTCACCGAGATGAAGACCCCCACCAGTGCGGCCGACTTGGAGGACACCAACGAGAGCATCCCGGCCGCGCCTGCGAACAGCGCCACCACGAACGACAGCGGGCCGACCTGGAAGATGAAGTCGACCTCTTTCAGATCGCGCAGGCTGGACACCTCGATCCAGCCGAGCGCCTCGCCACCGAACACCCCGACAGCGGTGACCAGCATGGCGACCGGGAACCCGACCAGCAGTGCCAGCGCCGCGCGACGCGCGAGGTACGTCTTGCGTCGCACCAGCGCCACCGCCAGCGCGGCCAAGGGCCCGAATTCCGGCCCGACCACCATCGCGCCGACAACGGTGACGGGCGAATCGGTGACGACGCCGACGGCCGCGATCAGGCATGCCAGGCACAGGAACGTCAGGAAGGTCGCGTTGAGCGTGGATTCCTCGCGGGTGCGGGCGGCCAGCTCGTCCCACACCACTGCGTCGGCCGGGTCGCCAGCGGCCTGCTCTTCGGCGCGGTAGGCGCGCGTCGACAAGACGGTGTCGATCACGTCGAGCGCGATGGCTCCGCGCTCCTTGACGTGCAGTGCCTTCAGCGCCTCGACGATGTCGTTGGCGGCCTCGCGAGCGACGTCAGCGGTGATCTCGTCGCCTCGCGGGTCCAACGCGGCATCGCGGTGTATCACCACGTGCGCGACGCCCGGGTTTCTCCTCAGGGTCTCGACCACCGGATCTCGTAATTCGGCGGGTGCGATGACCCGTAAGTGCAGCACGTTCGGCACAGTAGCGGCACATCGTCGATCCCGGCGGCCCGCACGGCCATTTTTAGCGCGACTCTCCCTTTGCCGGCTCCCGCTGCTCTACTGTCTGTTTGTCAACGAGATAGTCCTGGAGGGGGATCTCACACTCATGAAGCGCCCGTTCATCGCCGTATCCGCTGTCGTCGTTGCCATCGGCCTGGCGGGCTGCTCCAGTGGAGTCTCGACACTGGGGAATCGTGACGCGCGGGTGAGCATCAACGGAAAAGCCACCAACGCACTGCAGCCGGTCACCTGCATCCAGACCGGCCAGAGTTGGATGATGCGCACCGCCGACAAAGACCCCGGGTTCACCGCGACGATTCAGCTGGGCAACGAAGTGACCGCCCAGGCGGTCGACATCCACAATCTGGGGAACTTCACCGGCACCTACTGGGAGGGCAATCTCGGCAAGGCCAAGGCCAGCGTCTCCGAGGGTAGGTTCAACATCAGCGGCGAGGCCGAGGGCGCCTTCGCCGACAAGCCCAACCAGCGTGTGAAGGCGACGTTCGACATCTCCGCCGAATGCTGACCCGTGGCTTCCTGGGCCGACGTGTCTCGCATCGTCGCCGGGCTTCCTGAGACCGCGGAGGCGCCGCCGCGCAACTGGCGGGTCCGCAAGAAGCTGATCGCGTGGGAGCGTCCGCTGCGCAAGGCCGACTACGCGGCGCTCGGTGCTGACGCGCCCGACGGCGATATTCTCGGCGCGCGGGTGGCCGACGAAGGCGTCAAGTTCGCGTTGATCGCAGACGATCCCGGTGTGTTCTTCACCACCCCACATTTCGACGGGTATCCGGCCGTTCTGGTCCGGCTCGCCGAGATCGGCGTGCCCGAGCTCACCGAACTCGTCACCGAGGCGTGGCTGACGCAGGCGCCGAAGACATTGGCCAAGTCGTTCCTGGCGAACGGCACTTCCTGACGCTGCGTCGGAGGATTATCTGACGTATCGATGACAGTCGCGTCAATTAACGACTGAGCGGGAACGAAGGAGGAATCATGCCCGCGACAGACCCCACCTTCTACCGAACACCAGGTGCCGCAGTCGCGGCCGCACCCGAGCCTCTTGCTTATGTTGCCGCGTTCGACCCCGCGGGCCGGGCCAAGGATGCGCTCGCGGTGGTCGACTGCGACCCCAAGTCGTCCAGCTACGGCGGCGTGGTCGGGTGGGCCGAACTGCCGACCGCCGGAAACGAACTCCACCATTTCGGCTGGAATGCGTGCTCGAGTGCGTTGTGCCACGAAGGCCATGACCATCACAACGGTCTCGAGCGGCGCTACCTGCTCGTGCCCGGACTCCGGTCGTCGACGACATACGTGCTCGATACCAAGCCCGAACCGCGAAACCCGGTGCTGAAACACACCATTGAAGCCAGTGAACTGGCGGCCAAGGCCGGATACTCGCGGCCGCACACCGTGCACTGCGGCCCGGGCGGCATCTTCATGTCGGCGTTGGGCGGCGCAAACGGCGACGACGGACCCGGCGGTGTGGCATTGATCGACCACGACACGTTCGAAGTACTCGGGCCATGGGAGAAGGACAGGGGCCCGCAGTTCTTCGCCTACGACGTGTGGTGGCACCTGCGGGACGACACAGTGGTGACCTCGGAGTGGGCGACACCGTCGATGATCGAGAACGGGCTCAATCCCGAGGACCTGCTGGGCCGCAAGTTCGGTCACCATCTCAACTTCTGGAGCATGTCGGAGGCCAGACTCACCCAGCGCATCGACCTCGGCGACGAGCACCAGATGGTGCTGGAGCTACGCCCCGCACACGACCCGGCCAAGACGTATGGATTCGCCGGCGTGGTCATCAGTGTCGAGGACCTGTCTGCGTCGATCTGGTTGTGGCACAAGGACGGTGATCAATGGTCGGTTGAGAAGGTAATCACCATACCGGCCGAGCCGGCGAGCGCCGACGACCTGCCGCCCGCGCTGAAGCCCTTCGGCGCCGTACCGCCGCTGGTGTCCGACATCGACCTGTCGGTCGACGATCAGTGGCTTTACGTGTCCTGCTGGGGCACAGGGGAACTCAAGCAGTACGACGTCAGCGATCCCACCCACCCGCGGGAAACGGCGTCGGTCCGGCTCGGCGGGATCGTGCGGCGCGAACCCCACCCGGCGTTTCCGGACCAGCCGCTTGGCGGCGGGCCGCAGATGGTGGAGATCAGCAGAGACGGCCGCCGGGTGTATGTCACCAACTCGCTGTACGCGGCGTGGGACGAGGTCTTCTATCCCGACGGTGTCGGGTCGTGGATGGCCAAACTCGACGCCGATGTCTCGGGCGGCGGACTGGTCGCCGACACCGCCTTCTTTCCGCACGGCGACGAGTTCCGCGGGCTGCGGGTTCATCAGGTCCGACTGGCGGGCGGAGACGCGTCCAGTGACTCCTACTGCTTCACCAGCTGAGCGTCATCGGTTGCCGATTCGCACCTCGAGCTCGTCGGGGGGCACCCGGTGCCCCTGCGCGCACCGGATCTCGACGGTGGCCTCGGCGCCGCAGCCGGCATGCGCGAGCCGCAACGGCGTGCCGTTGGGCAGGTGGCGGCGGCCCCACTCGAACATCGCCCAGACCACCGGCATGAAGTCGACGCCCGCGGAAGTGAGCACATACTCCTCGCGGGCGCGCTGGCCCGGCTCGCGGTAGGGGCGCCGCGCCAGCAGCCCCGCGTCCACCAGTTCGTTCAGGCGGGTGGCGGCCGCCGCCCTGGTGATACCGACGCGCTGGCAGAAGTCGTCGAACCGGGTGGTGCCGTAATACGCCTCCCGCAGGATCAGCATCGCCGACTTGGTGCCGAGCAGCGCCATCGTCTTCTCGATCGGGCATTGGCCCACCGCTGACCAGGCGTCTCGGTCGGCGAGCCTGCCCTGCAGAACTGTCATGGAATTCACTCCGTCCCTGAGTTGTTCTAAGTATACCCAGAGTGGTATAGCTGGGTATAGGAAGAAGTACTCAGCGTCGAGTGACCAGGAGGAACAATGGCCGGTTACGTGGGCCGCGATGCGGTCATCGTCGGGGCGGTCCGCACCCCGATCGGGAAGGGCAAGGCCAGTGGCGCACTGCACGACGTGCTCCCTGTCGACCTGCTCGCCCACAGCTTGAAAGAACTGGTGGCCAGGACGGGCGTCGACCCCGCACAGATCGACGACGTCATCGCGGGCGCCGTCACTCAGGTCGGCGACCAGGCCGTCAACATCGCCCGTAATGCGTTACTGGGTGCGGGTTTCCCCGAGGCGGTTCCAGGAACGACCGTCGATCGGCAGTGCGGCAGCAGCCAGCAGGCGATCAGCTTCGCCGCCCAGGGCGTCGTCTCCGGCGCATACGACATCGTGATCGCTGCCGGCGTCGAGTCGATGGGACGGGTTCCGATGGGCTCGAGCGTGCTGCCGGGCAGTGACCCGTTCGGTGCGATGGCGCAGCGCTACCCCGACGGCCTTGTGCCGCAAGGGATCAGCGCCGAGCTGATCGCCGCCAAGTGGGGATTCTCCCGACAGCAACTCGACGAGTTCTCCGCGGGCAGCCACGAAAAGGCCGCCGCGGCTACGAAAGAGGGCCGCTTCGACAACGAGCTGACGTCCATCGCCGGGCTCGCCACCGACGAGATCATCCGCCCCGGCACGACGGCGGAGACCCTGGCGAATCTCAAGCCGGCGTTCTACAACCCGGCGTATGAGGCCCGGTTCCCGCAGATCACGTGGGAGATCACCGCAGGCAACTCGTCGCCGCTGTCGGATGGCAGCGCGGCGGTGCTCATCACGACCTCGGAGACGGCCAAGCGACTCGGCCTGCGTCCGCTGGCCCGCATCCACACGGCAACCGTGGTGGGATCCGATCCGCTGTACATGCTGACCGGTGTCATCCCCGCCACCGAGAAGGTGCTGCAGCGTGCCGGTCTGACGCTCGCTGACATCGACCTGTTCGAGGTGAACGAGGCGTTCGCCCCGGTTGTATTGGCATGGGCCCATGACACCGGCGCCGATCTGGCGAAGACCAACGTCAACGGCGGCGCGATCGCTATCGGGCATCCGCTGGGTGCCAGCGGCGCGCGCATCATGACCACGATGGTCAACGCGTTGGAGCAACGCGGCGGTCGGTACGCACTGCAGACGATGTGTGAAGCGGGCGGCATGGCCAACGCCACCATCATCGAACGGCTGTAAACGCGGAGCCAGAGAGCCGGGTCTGCGGTGGTGCCTTCCGTGGCCCGGCTTCGTCCTGTCAGTCACCATTCGCTGCCCGAAGTGTGAGAGCTAATTCAGGCAGCTCTTCCTTCATCGCCACCACTGCGCCACACAGGCCGAAAGCCGATATGCGCGCAGGAGTGCGCGTCCTCCGCCATACACCCACCGTCTGCGACGAACCTGTTAGCGCATTGTCAAGGGACGTAACGCTCAACCCGAATGCGGACTGCTATCCGAGAATGGGAATTACTGGCAGCGAGCCTTCATATCGCGTAGAGGTTGACGGATACCGGCGAGGTCGGACTTCGTCTGCGGGTTGTTGTCCAGGTAGGTCTGGACCTGGTTGCGGATTTGGTCCCTGGGCTGGCCCTTGAGGGTGGAGAAAAAGGCATTGACGTCGGGATGGGTGAACATGTAGACCGAGGTCGCCGCCGTGACTTCGGAGGTGACTTGCTCGAAGTCCCCAGCCGAGCACCCTGGGGCCGGGGGAGGTGGTGGGTCGGCGAGGGCGGAGGGAACGGAAGCGAACAGCGTCACGCCGGCTACCGCGCCAGCACCGATCACACCGGCTACCGCGCGCCGCGCAGCACAGGTTGAGAGCAACATGGGTCAATCTCCTAAACTCTTGACGCTCAACGGAAAAGCTGTGTTATGTGCGAAGAAAGTTCGAAGCTCTGTGCCGCTTCCGACCGTTAACGGTGTCCGCCTCCGCCTCCACCGCCGCCAGACGGCGCGCCGCCGCCCCCGCCGGACAGCCCGCCGCCGCCCGTTGATGAGTGCTCGGGTTGCAGGGCTGTGCCGCCGCCAGCGGGGTTGAAGTACCACTCGCTGTCGTATGGATACTGATCATCCGCCGCCGAAACCGGAGGCGCGTAATCCGGTGAGGAGCTGTTGGGTTGGACGTCGCCACCCTGGCAGACCGTGACTGCGGGATCGCAGGTATCTGCGTTGGCGATAGGCGCGGCCATGATCCCCGCCGCGACACCCGATGCCGCGAAAAGCGCCGCCACCCCGAATTTCCCTACTCGCATGACAGTTCCTTCCCGCGCCGCATCTCGGCAATTGATCAAACGGTAATTAATATTTGATGAACGACAACGCCCGGCGGTGCGTCTTGTTTGTTCCCGCACTTTTAGAGGATGGGATCTACACCTGATCATTGTTGTTACCGTGGATGCACCGAGCCGTTGTCGCCGCTCCCCATCCCAGAGCCGGAGCCGTATGGAGGCGCAGGGGCAATGTTTGGCGGGGCTGCTGGCATGTTGCATTGACCGTCGATGACTATTTGGCCTGGCTCGCAGACAGTGTTTCCTGGCTCGGCGAACGAGGTGGGTGCACTGAGCATGGCCGACACCGCAAACGCAGCGACTACAGCCGCTGAAAGTGGGGTGGTTCGTAACTTTGAACGGCGCATCGCACCCTCATTTCTTAGAAGGAAGGCAAAACTAGCTGGTGTAGGCGGTTCTGGATAGGGACCTTAGTCACGAATTGAGGTCACCGGCGCGCCGCACCGCCTGTACCACCTCGCAGTGGACGTTAAGGCTCCGCCGAAACGCGCAAACGGGGTGGGGGACCCCTTACTTGGTTGACTGCGCCGCCTCGCACGGCCAGCGCCGCTCTCTCCGGTCGGAATCGCCGCGAGAAGGACTCGTCCGCAGTCCGTCCGCAGTAGTTCAGCGGCAGTCGGTACGCACTGCAGACGATGTGTGAAGCGGGCGGCATGGCCAACGCCACCATCATCGAACGGCTGTAACCCATGAGCCAAGAGCCGGGTCTGCGGTGGTGCCTTCCGCGGCCCGGCTTCTTCGTGCTTGTCACCCCGCGTGGTTTACGTGCAAACCTGAATGCCCATGACGTAGAAGTGCATACCGGATATTTGTGTTAACGAATATCGCTTGTATTCCGTGATTACCATAATTAGTTGCGGCGTTGGAATGGATATCTAACCCGTACTGGTACGACCGAGGCGCTCTGGCACCTTGGCCTCGAAAAATTCGTTTCGAGCCAGGCGCAACTACAGAAAGAGCGTGACGATGTCGACTTTTCTGAACCCAGTGCGACGACTAATCCTTGCCGGTGGATTCGCCGTCGCGATTGCGGCTGCCCCAGCGGTCGCCGTCTTCGCCCTCCCGACGACCAGCACACCTACACCGGTGGCCCAATGCCCCATGGGTGAGATGCAAGACCCCGCCACCGGGATGTGTATGCGAGCCCCGGCGGAGGGCAGCGTCCCGGAGATCCAGGGCATCCCCTGCACCGGTCACAACACCGGTGAATGCATTGGCCTGGGCGAGGAGCAGCGTCCGCCCGCCGGCCCATAAGTTGATCCGACCGCGCGGCCGCTGAGGTTCGGGCGGTCGGCCCGACGTACGAGGATGTGCAATGCGCAAAACAACACCACGAACAGTTCGGATTGCGGTGGCAATGGGGGCGGTCTCCGCCGCCCTAGCCGGAGTCGGCGCACCGACCGCCATCGCCGACCCCTCCACCGTCGATTGCGAAGATGGCCAGATAGTGATCGACGGTCAATGCAACGTCACAACCGGTATGGACAGCACCTCGGATGCTCTAGGGCTTCCGAATGGCACCGTCAATGACATGGTCCCGTCCCTCCCCCAAAGCGGCACCACTCTCGACCAGGGAGGCGGGAGCTTTGGCGGAGCTTTGGCGGCGGCGGTGGGAGCTTTGGCGGTGGCGGCCACGGACACTAGGCCATCCGGGGCCTGTGGTGGTGCCATCCGCGGCCCGGCTTCTTCGTGCTAGCTCTTCTGCAGTTCGAACAGCGGGATGACGCGGCTGGTCTTCGACTGGTATTCGCCGAAACCCGGTGCCACGGCGACGACCTTGTCGAAGATCGCGTCCCGCTCTTGTATCGGTAGCTCGCGGCTGGTGACGTCGTAGGCGTCGGCGCCGACCTCGATGTACGCCTGCGGGTTGGCCCGCAGGTTGTGCACCCAGTCGGGGTTGGTGTCGGCCCCTGCCTTCGAGCCGATGATGATCAATTTCCCCTCGACCGTGAAGTAGGCCAGCGGGGCCAGCCGCGGCTGTCCCGACTTGGCGCCGGTCGTGGTCAGCAACAGAAGATTGGCGTCGGCGAACTGGCCGGTCACCTTGCCGTCGTTGGCTCGGAACTCCTCAACAATGTTCTTGTTGAATGCCTTCATGAAGTCGGCGCTGGGTATTTCACTCATTTCTCGTCCAGCTTCTGCGGCTTGGCATCTATTCCCGATTCCTTACGCTGCTGCGGCGTGATCGGCGAGGGCGCATCGGTCAACGGGTCGACGCCACCGCCGGACTTCGGGAACGCGATCACCTCGCGGATCGAGTCGGTGCCCGCAAGCAGTGCCGTGATACGGTCCCAGCCGAACGCGATGCCGCCGTGCGGCGGAGCGCCAAAAGTGAAGGCGTCCAACAGGAATCCAAATTTCTCCTGGGCCTCGTCGTGATTGATGCCCATCATCGCGAAGACACGCTCCTGGACGTCACGGCGGTGGATACGAATCGACCCGCCGCCGATCTCGTTGCCGTTGCACACGATGTCGTAGGCGTTGGCCATCGCACTGCCAGGGTCGGTGTCGAACGTGGCCTCGGACTCGGGCTTGGGCGAGGTGAACGCGTGGTGCACGGCCGTCCATGCGCCGGACCCGAGGGCGACGTCGCCCGAGGCCGTCACCTCGTCGGTGGCCTCGAACAAGGGAAAATCGACCACCCAGGTGAACGCCCAAGCGGCCGGGTCGATCATGTCGAGCCGCTTGGCGATCTCGATGCGGGTGGCGCCCAGCAGCGCGCGTGCCGTCTTGGCCGGGCCCGCGGAGAAGAAGACGCAGTCCCCCGGCTTCGCGCCGACATGCGCCGCCAGCCCGTCGCGCTCGGCGTCGTTGAGGTTCTTGGCGACGGGTCCGGCAAGCGTGCCGTCGTCGCCGACCAGGACGTACGCCAGTCCCCTGTGACCGCGTTGCTTCGCGAACTCCTGCCAGCCGTCCAACGTTCGACGGGGTTGCGATGCACCGCCGGGCATGACCACAGCGCCGACGTAGGGCGCCTGGAACACCCGAAATGTGGTGTCGGAGAAGTACTCCGTGCACTCGACGAGTTCGACGCCGAACCGCAGGTCGGGCTTGTCCGACCCGAAGCGGCGCATTGCGTCGGCGTGGCTGATGCGTGGCAGCGGGGTAGGCAGGTCGTAGGAGATCAGCGCCCACAGCGCCTTAAGGATCTCCTCGGACACCGCGATCACGTCGTCGGCGTCCACGAAGCTCATCTCCATGTCGAGCTGGGTGAACTCCGGTTGCCGGTCGGCACGGAAGTCCTCGTCGCGGTAGCACCGTGCGATCTGGTAGTAGCGCTCCATGCCCGCGACCATCAGCAGCTGCTTGAACAACTGCGGGCTCTGCGGCAGCGCGTAGAACGAGCCGGGCTGCAGCCGGGCGGGCACCAGGAAGTCGCGAGCGCCCTCCGGAGTGGACCGGGTCAGCGTCGGCGTCTCGATCTCGACGAAGTCGTGCTCGGCCAGCACACCGCGCGCCGCAGCATTCACCTTGGAGCGCAATCGGATTGCGTTGCCCGGGCCTTCACGGCGGAGATCCAGATAGCGGTACTTGAGCCGCGCTTCCTCACCGGCGACCTCGTCGAGCTGGAACGGCAGCGGCGCGCTCTCCCCGAGCACGGTCAACGACGTCGCGTTGACCTCGATGTCTCCTGTGGCAATGTCGGGGTTGGCGTTGCCCTCGGGACGGATCTCGACGACGCCGTCCACGGCGATGCAGAACTCGGCGCGCAGTCGGTGTGCCGCCTCCAGCACATCGGCGTCGCGGAACACCACCTGTGACACCCCGGAGGCGTCACGCAGGTCGATGAAGATCACGCCGCCGTGGTCACGACGGCGTGCGACCCAGCCGGCCAACGTCACCTTCTGACCGGCGTCGGTAGCCCGTAACGAACCCGCGGCGTGGCTGCGCAGCACGAAAAATCTCCCTGGGAATGGCCTGACGAGAGGACTGCCACAGTGTAGAGGGAGCTAATCCGCCGGTAGCTTGGCGATGTGGGTGAAAGCGTTGCACTGGTCGGACCGGGTGCGATCGGCTCGACCGTTGCGGCATTCCTGCATGCCGCCGGTCATCCCGTACTGCTGTGCGGGCACACACCCCGCGAATCCGTCGAGGTCCGCCCCGACGACGGCGAGCCGATCGTGGTGCCGGGACCGGTGCACACCGACCCCGCCGAGGTCGAGGGTCCGGTAGACGTGGTGTTGCTGGCCGTGAAGGACACCCAGAACGAGGAAGCCGCCGGGTGGCTGGCGCGGCTGTGCGGCGAGAGGACCGTGGTCTGCGCCCTCCAGAACGGCGTCGAGCAGGTGGAACGCGTGGGTCGGTTCTGCCCCTCGTCGACAGTGGTGCCCGCGGCCGTGTGGATCTCATCCGAGCCAGACCCGCAGGGTTGGGTGCGGCTGCGCACCGGCGCGCGACTGGTGCTGCCGGACACCGACGCGGCGCGACGGCTGGCCGAGCTGTTCGGCAACACCGATATCGCCGTCGAGCTGGATCCGGCCTTCCTCTCCGCGGCCTGGCACAAACTGCTCGTCAACGCCGTCGTGGGGTTCATGGTGCTCAGCGGTCGGCGCACGGGCATGTTCCGCCGGGACGACGTCGACGCGCTGGCCCGCCGATACCTGGCCGAATGCCTTGCGGTGGCACGGGCCGACGGCGCCGACCTGGCCGATGGCGTGGTCGACGAGATCGTCGGCATGCTCAGCAAGGCGCCCGAGGATCTGACGACGTCGATGCTGACCGACCGGGAGGCCCATCGCCGGTTGGAGTGGGACATCCGCAACGGCGTCATTGCGCGGAAGGCCGCGCGCCACGGGCTGGCTACTCCGATCAGCGACGTGTTGGTGCCACTGCTCGCAGCGGCGAGCGACGGGCCCGGCTAGGGTCGGTCCGTGTCAAAGATGGTTCCCTGCGAGCGCGTCGACCTGGACTTCATCGAATCGGCGCCGTTTGGGTTCGTCAGCACCGTCGACCTGTCGATCACACCTGAGCAGGTGTGGGAGGTGCTCGACGACGCCGAATCGTGGCCGCGCTGGGCGACCGTGATCACGAAGGTGACGTGGACCAGCCCCGAGCCGCATGGCGTCGGCACTACCAGAGTCGTCAACATGCGCGGCGGCATCACCGGCAATGAGGAGTACCTCGCCTGGGAGCCGCACTCGCACACCGCCTTTCGATTCAACGAAGCCTCGACCGGGAGCATCGCGGCGTTTGCCGAGGACTACCGCATAAAGCCCACGGAGGCGGGCAGCAATTTGACCTGGGTCATGGCGATGAAGCCCAAAGGCGTTGCGGGGCGGCTCGGTATGTCCCTCGGTCGACCGGTGATGTCGTGGTTGTTCCAGAAGTTCCTGCACAACCTGCGCGACTACTCCGACAAGCGGTACGCGACCCCGGCCTAGTACAGGCCGGCCCATGCCTTTCGGCGGGCGGCGTCGGGATCCGGAACCACTTTGTCGCGGGCGGATTGGATGATGCGGGTGAACCGCTTCCCGGTGTCGTAGATCGGCCAGTCCTGACCGCTGGACCACCGGATCTCGCCCGTCTCCCAGCCTTGCGCCGCGAAGTCCAGCCACGCCCGTTGCATGCGCTTGCCGACCGATGGCGGCAGCCGTCGGCCCAGCGGATGCATCTTTCGGCCGAGGAACGAGCCGTAGCTGTGTTGAATGTGCACGATCTCGCTGCCGTGGGTGGCGCCGAGGCCGAGCACTCGCAGGCTCCAGCCGAAGTGGTCGAATCGATACATGTGTGTGGGCGCCTGCGCGCTGTACGCGTCGGCAAACGCCCACGTCGGAGCGCCGAACATCACGTCGGATCCGAACGCGAGCAGCGCCCGTCGTCGCGGGTAGTCGGGGTAGGCCGCCAGCAAGCTATCCCTCGCTTCCGGCGCCGCCCGGTCGAGGTACGCGTCGATCGACGCGGTGGTGGTCGGCAGCATCGGCGGCTTGGTCCAGGCGAACATCGACGCCTCATGGCTGTTGGTGCCGATGATCAGCGGAATCTTGGCCACCGCGCCTGCGCGCGCGGCGTCCACCGGATGCAGCGGCAGCAGGTCGACGCCGTAGGTCAGCCCGTAGGCCAGCGTCGGCGTGGTCGCGGCGCTCTTGAGCTGTAGTCGGCCCGCCGCCCAGCGCAGCTGGCGCTGCGGCAGGGCCTTCACCTCGGCGACGCTGACCCCGAGCCTCTGCAGGAACTCGTGCGCACGTTGCGCCCGCAGCTCTCGGTCGGCGACCAACGGCAGGGCCGGACTCTGCGCGATGGCCCGACGGAATAGTCCGGTTGCGGCCGGGCTTGCCAGCAGCGCCAGCACAGACGTGCCGCCTGCCGACTCGCCGAATATGGTCACCCGGTCGGGGTCACCGCCGAACGCCGCGATGTTCTCTTGGATCCAGCGCAGTGCGGCCAGCTGGTCCCGAAGCGCGAGGTTGTCGTCGAATCCGTCGCCGAGGTCGCTGAGCTCGAGTCCGCCGAAAACCCCTATCCGGTAGGTGATGTTGACCACGACCACGTTCCCGTTGGCGGCCAGCCGCGATCCGTTGTAAAGCTGAAACTGGCCCGCGCCGAACACGAACGCGCCGCCGGGAATCCACACCATCACCGGCAGCGAGCCGCCGGTGTCGGGTGACCACACGGTCAATGTCAGGCAGGCCTCGTCGCGTACCTTCGGGTCGTCGCGGCCACCACCGACGAACGATTTGCTTTGCGGAGGAAGGGGTCCGTGTTCGACCGCATCCCGGATCCCCGGCCACGGCGGCAACGGTCCTGGCGCCAGGAACCGTCGTTGCCCGACCGGCTGCTCGGCGTACGGGACGCCCCGCCAGACCCCGACGCCGCCCTCGGTGGTACCGCGCAGATCTCCCGAAACCGTGTGCACGACGGCGGAATGTCCGGCAACAACTGCCACACCCGAATCGTAGTGTGCAAAGCTGGGCTCATGACCTTCAGCGAGGGTATGCAGATCGACACGAGCACCACGTCGACCAGCGGAGGTGGCCGCGGACCCGGCCGCGGAATCGCAATCGGCGGCGGCTTCGGCGGTCTGATCATCGTGGTGATCGCGCTGCTGCTCGGCGTGAATCCCGGCTCCGTGCTTCCGCAGCAGGAGGGGCAATATGCCGACCAGGGATACGACGCGCCCGGGTTCGACTTGAACCAGTGCCGCACCGGGGCAGACGCCAACAACATCGTGCAGTGCCGCGTAGTCGCGACCGGCAACTCCGTCGATGCGGTGTGGCAGCAGTTGCTGCGCGGCTACACCCGCCCGCAGGTACGGCTGTTCAGCGGCTCAGGTGGACACCGGCTGCGGACCGGCCACCAGTGACGTCGGTCCGTTCTACTGCCCAGTCGACCAGACCGCGTACTTCGACACCGACTTCTTCGAGGTGCTGCGCACCCAGTTCGGTTCCAGCGGAGGGCCGTTCGCGCAGGAGTACGTCGTGGCTCACGAGTTCGGGCATCACGTGCAGGATCTGCAGGGCACGCTCGGCCGCGCACAGCAGGGCGCGACAGGCGCAACGGGCAATGGTGTGCGCACCGAACTGCAGGCCGACTGCTATGCGGGCGTCTGGGCCCACTATGCGGCGATCACCAAGCAGGAGGGGACCGATGTCCCGTACCTGGAGCCGTTGAGCGACCAGGACATTGCCGACGCGCTGTCTGCCGCAGCGTCCGTCGGTGACGACCGGATCCAGAAGCAGGCCACCGGCCGGATCAACCCGGAGCAGTGGACCCACGGGTCGTCCGCGGAGCGGCAGAAGTGGTTCACCATCGGGTACCAGACCGGCGACCCGAACAAGTGCGACACCTTCGCAACGCGCGACCTTGGGTAGGCGCACCACCCCCGTCGATGCAGTAGCAGAAGACTATCTCGCGACCTTTGCCGCGCTAGATCCCTGTGCGGCAACCGAACTGGGCATCCTCGGCCACGACGACGACATCACCGACTACTCCCCTGACGGCGTCGCCGCCCGTGCCGATGCCGCCCGCTCCGTCCTGCGGGAGCTCGACCGCGCCACAGCCGAGGACGACGTCGACGTCGTGACACTCGCCGCGATGCGGGAACGGCTCGGTGTGCAGATCGAGTTGCACGACGCGGGATTCGATGTCGGCGAGCTCAACGTGATCGCCTCGCCACTGCAGTCGATGCGCGACGTATTCGACCTGATGGCCACGGACACCGACGATGATTGGAAGGTGGTCGGCCAGCGGCTGTCCCGGGTCCCCGACCGCGTGGCCGGCTATGCCACCGCGTTGCGTGCCGCCGTGGCCGCGGGCCATCCGCCCGCGATCCGGCAGGTGGCGCGCGGGATCGAGCAGGCGGGTCAGCAGCAGCAGCTGTTCGTCGACATGGTCACCAACGCCGCGCCGGGCAACGACACGCTGCATGCCGAGCTTCAGGAACGGGCATCGTCGGCAGCCGACGCGTACAGCAGGCTCGCAGCCGTACTCCGTGACGAGATCGCCCCGCGTGCGCGGGCCGAGGACGCGTTCGGCCGCGATGCCTACCAGCTGTTCTCGCGGGTGTATCTCGGGGCCACGGTGGATCTCGACGAAACCTACGAGTGGGGCCTGCGCCTGCTGGAAAGCATTGTGGCCGAGCAGGAGTCGATCGCCCACCGGCTCTACCCGGGATCCTCGGTCGCCGACGCCCTGCATCGGCTGGACGACGAGCCGCGCTACGTCATCGAGGGCACCGACGCGCTGCAGGCCTGGATGCAGGAGCTGTCCGATCGCGTGGTGGAGGCGCTGGCCGGCACCCATTTCGAGATCGCCGAGGCGCTGCGGCATCTGGAATGCCGGATCGCACCGACCCAGACCGGCGGGATCTACTACACCGGCCCATCCGAGGACCTGAGCAGGCCGGGCCGGATGTGGTGGTCGGTGCCGCCGGACGTCGACACCTTTCACACCTGGCAGGAGACCACGACCGTCTTCCACGAGGGAGTGCCCGGACATCATCTGCAGATCGGCAGGGCGGTCGTGCTGGCCGACCAGTTGAACCGCTGGCGCCGGCTGGGCTGCTGGGTGTCGGGCCACGGCGAGGGATGGGCGTTGTACGCGGAGCGTTTGATGGCCGAGCTCGGCTGGCTGGAAGACGCCGGCAATCGGATGGGAATGCTTGATGCTCAACGCTTCCGGGCCGCACGCGTCGTCATCGACATCGGTGTGCACTGCGGTATGACCGCCCCCGACGGCGGCATCTGGGATGCCGACAAGGCGTGGGTCTTCCTGCAGTCGCACAGCGCGATGAAGGAGGCCAACCTTCGCTTCGAGTTGGACCGCTACCTCGGCTGGCCCGGGCAGGCCCCGTCATATGCGATCGGGCAGCGTATCTGGCAGGCGCTTCGCGACGAGATGCTGGGCCGGGGGCTGACATTGAAGGAATTCCATCGCCGCGCACTGGACTTGGGCGGCCTGCCGCTGGACGTGCTCAGGTCGGCGCTGTCGGGAACCTAGGCTTGACGGCTATGGACTCGACCGCCATCACTCCGAACCTGACCATGCTGCGCGATCAACGGCTGGCAGGTCTACGTCTGGCGGGACGGCGATTCGGCCACCCTCATCGACACCGGCTCGCCGGGATCGGGCGCCGAGATCGCCGCCGCTCTGCCGAGCATCGACCGAATCGTGTTGACGCACGGCCATGTCGACCACATCGGTTCGGCCGCCGAACTGCGGGAGTCGACCGGCGCTGCGGTCATGGCAGGCGCCTGCGATGCCGCCGCCATCCGGGGTGAAACCGTGATGCCGCCACCGGTTTTCGAAGACTGGGAGATCCCTATCCACGAACGGGTTTCGGTTGGCCTGCCGGACGTCGCGCCACCGGTGAGAGTGGACCGCGAGCTGCATGATGGCGACATCCTCGACTTCGGCGGCGGCGCACACGTCCTCGAGATTCCCGGGCACACCGAAGGCAGCATCGCGGTGCACCTGCCCAAGCACGGCGTGCTGTTCACCGGCGACACCATCGCCAACGTCGGAGCGCTGATGCTCGGCGTGTTCAACCAGGACCGCGCACGGACCATCGCTTCGTTCCGGCGGCTGGCGGCTCTCGACGTCGAGACCGCGTGTTTCGGCCACGGCGAGCCGATCATTTCGGAAGCCGGCGACCGCCTCCGCGAAGTGGCTGTCACACTGACGGCATGATCGAGCCCGACACCAAGGACTGGACCTGGGTGCTGACCCGCCCATGCCCGGAGTGCGGCTTCGACACGTCGACGGTCAACCACACCGAGGTCGCCGACCACATCCAGGCCGACGCCACCGAGTGGGGCCGCAGGCTCAGCGGCCCCGACGTCGCCGCGCGGCCGCAACCCACGGTGTGGTCGACGCTGGAGTACGGCTGCCATGTCCGCGACGTCCATCGGATCTTCAATGACCGCGTGCAACTGATGCTGACCGAGGATGAACCTCGGTTCCCCAACTGGGACCAGGACGCGACGGCGATCGAGGACGACTACGGCTCGCATGATCCGGCGGCCGTCGCGACAGAAATGACGGGGGCGGCGGCGACGGTGGCCGACACCTACGCGCAGGTGCCGGCGGATGCGTGGTCCCGGCGCGGCCTACGCAGCAACGGCAGTGAATTCACCGTGGCATCAATTGCGATCTATCACTTGCACGACATCGTCCACCACGCGCACGATGTCGACCATGCCTGAAGACAAGCCGCTCGCCGGCAAGGTGGCCTACGTGACCGGGGCAGCCCGCGGACAGGGGCGCTCGCACTGCATCCGGCTTGCCCGTGCCGGCGCCGACATCGTCGCGATCGACGCCTGCGGCCCGGTCGCCGAACACAACGGTTATCCGCCTGCGGAACCTGCGGATCTCGCCGAGACGGTGAACCTCGTTGAGGGCGAAGGTCGCAAGATCCGCGCCGAAGCAGGTCGACATCCGCGACCTCGCCGGGCAGCAGCGAGTGGTGTCCGATGCGATCGAGCAGTTCGGCCGTCTCGACATCGTGGTCGCCAATGCTGGTGTGCTCAATTGGGGTCGGCTGTGGGAGATTTCGCCGCAGCAGTGGCAGGACGTCCTCGACATCAACCTGACCGGACTGTGGAACACCATTAAAGCGGTGGTGCCGCCGATGATCGATGCGGGCAACGGCGGCTCGATCATCACGATCAGCTCGGCGGCAGGCGTCAAGGCTGTACCCGGCTGCGGTCACTACTGCGCCAGCAAGTTCGGAGTCGTCGGCCTCACCAATTCACTCGCGGTTGAGTTGGGCGAGTTCGGGATTCGGGTGAACTCGGTGCACCCCTACGGCACCGACACGCCCATGGGTAACGACCTTTCGATGTACAAGATGTTCCAGGATCACCCGCACTACATTCACAGCTTTTCGCCGGGCGCGTTGCCCACCGACTCGCTGGCAGCCCCTGACCTGATCTCCGACATCGTGGTGTGGCTGGCCAGTGACGCGTCCTCGCTGGTGACCGCCGCCCAAATTCCCGCGGAGAAGGGCTATCTCAAGATCTAGCGCACCCGCGCCAGGGTGGTCACGCCGCAGCGGAACAGCGCCTCCGTTGCGGGCACCGAATCGGCGGCGATTCCCGCGGCCAGCAGAGCCTGCGACTTGAACGCCCGAGCGCCCGCACTGAGCCGGTAGGACACGGCGCTGACGTTCTGGCCGAGCGCGCGGATGTCGCCCCACAGCGCCACTTCGGCGCGACTGCGATCCGAGGTGGTGACGAATCGCCGGACGCGTTCGTCGGCGGCATAGACATCGGCGGCGACGGCGAGCGTGGACAGGCGGTCGGGGTCGTCGGTGATCGCCTCGAGGTTCCCACTCAGGTCCAGTGCTTGCGCCCCCAGAATCCGCAGTGCCCGCTCACCCGTGCGGTCGGACACCAGAACGTTGACCTGCCAGCCCGCCATCCGTCGGTCGACCAACCAGCCGCCGGCCGAGGTGACAACGTCGGCGACGCTCGAGGCGACGACGATCATCTCGTGGCTCAGCACCGTGCTGGCGCGCGCCCGAGAGCGCGTCACCGAATGCGGTTTCCGATCGTCGCGATTGATCGTGCGGAAGGTCTGCGGCGACATAGCGGGTCCAATCTCGGCGAGCGGGTGTCCGGGCAGCGACACACCACAGCGTGACACTTCAACGATAATATGTAAAGGTCCGCTTCGGCGTCACAGCCGCGATTGCTCTCTGATGGCGGTGTCGGTGGTGCGAAGCGGGCGGATGAGCGCGTCCTGTGAGAACGACGCGATCAACTCGCCTTCCTCGGTATGCACGGCGCCGCGGACGTAGGACATGCCGGAGCCGACCTGTGTGCTCTCGTGCGTGTAAAGGAGCCAGCCGTCCCAGCGGACCGGCTCGTGGAAGCTGACCGACACCGTCATCGGCGCCGTGGACACCGTCAGATGCGACTGGCTGGTGCCGATTCCCTCGTGGGCCCGCATCGTCGTCGAAATACCAAGGTGGCCAGTAAAATACGCGATGAGCGCCTTGGCCAGATCGTCGCGGGCCGGAATGGGGTCGTAATGCAGCCACGCGTAGAGCTCGGGCGGGCCCACCTCGTCGGGACTGTTGACGTCGACAACGTCGACCAGCCGCAGCTGGCGTCCGGCCATCGGCATCTCCGAGACGTTCGCGTCGGCGGGCGCCGCAACCCGCGGCCGCGGAAGATGATGGCGGATCACGTCGTCGGTCGGGACGTCGGCGAGGATCGTCGCGGTGATGCAACGCTTGCCGTTCTGCATCGCGGCGATGAGCGCGGTCGCGGTGGAGCGGCCCTCACTGACGACGTCGATCTCCAACTCGACGGGACCAGCACTGACCATCACCGCCCGCGCGAACACCGCGTACACCGAGCGCACGGACTTCTCCGGGAACCGTTTGGCGGCGGCCACGATCATCTGTGCCAGCACCTGCGTGCCCTCGACAACCTGCCGCTCGTCTTGGCCGGCAGGTCCGGTCTCGGCGGTGAAGTGGTTCTCCCCCGCGGGTTGCACGTCGAACAGGTCGAGCAGTGCCTGCACTGTCCATTGCGCCTGCGTTGAGTCTGTCGTCATGGGTGGGAACACTAACCGAGCATCGGCAGGAAGCGGTAACGTCATTACCAACGGATTTCGATATCGCGGAAGGTGACCTCATGGCCAAGGCGACATCCAGCCCTGCCGTCGGCGCCGAACCGGAATCACGCGCAACGCGGTTCATGAAATCGGCGCTGGCGATCCTCGCCGAAACCGGTCGCACCGACTTCACGGTGCTCGAGGTGGTGGAGCGGTCGAAGACCTCGTTGCGGTCGTTCTATCAGCACTTCTCCACCAAGGACGAGCTGCTGCTCGCATTGATCGACACGATCATGACCGAATCGACCAAGCACTGGCGTGACGAGACGGACGGGCTCGACGGCCCGGCCGCGCTGCGCAGGCTGATCGACCGGATCACCGCACCGGCGTCATCGAGCAAGCAGGACAGCATCAACAGGGGCTTGACCTACTACAACGACCATCTGGCCGAGACACGGCCGAGCGAGTACGCACGCGTGCTCTCGCCGCTGCATCAGCTGATTCAGGACATCCTGAACCGGGGGATCGCCGACGGCGTGTTCGGGAAAGGACTCGACGTAGCGACCAGCTCCGCGCTGATATTGCAGACGGTGCTGGGTGCGATGCGGCTGCGCTCACTAGGCGTCGAGCTGAACGGTGTGCCCATCGACGGCGACCACATCTACGACTTCTGCGTTCGCGGACTGGCCCCCTGACCCCTCTGACCTGCGCGTTGTTTTCGCTGGTCCAGACGTGGTAACGTCATTACCACCCACAGCCCGACAAGACTTACAGGAGGCGCACATGGCAGCCCGCGAGCTCCCCTATCCCGTTTTCGACGCGGACAACCACTTCTACGAGCCCAAAGAGGCGCTGACGCAGTTCCTGCCGGATAACCGCAAGGGCGTCATCGACTACATCGACATCAAGGGCCGGACCAAGATCATGGTCCGCAACGTGGTCAGCGACTACATCCCCAACCCGACGTTCGAGGTGGTCGCCCGCCCGGGCGCCCAGGAGGAGTACTTCCGGCACGGCAGCGGCGGCAAGAGCTACCGCGAGGTGATGGGCAAGCCGATGAAGGCCATCCCCGCATTCCGCAACCCCGAGGCCCGCCTCGAGGTGATGGATGCGCTCGGCCTCGACTACACGCTGATGTTCCCGACGCTGGCCAGCCTCGTCGAGGAGCGGCTCAAGGACGATCCCGACCTGATCCTCGACATCGTTCACGCGCTGAACGAGTGGATGTATGACACCTGGCAGTTCAACTACGAGAACCGCATCTTCTCCACCCCGGTGATCAACCTGGGCGTGGTCGATCGCGCGCTCGAGGAGTTGCAGTGGTGCCTGGAGCGCGGCGCCAAGACCGTTCTGGTCCGGCCTGCGCCGGTGCCCGGCTATCGCGGAACCCGCTCGCTGGGCCTCGAAGAGTTCGACCCGTTCTGGGACGCCTGCGTCAAGGCCGGTATCCCGGTGTCGATGCACGCATCCGACAGCGGCTACTCCGAGTACCTCAACGACTGGGAGCCCGGCGACGAGTTCAAGCCGTTCGCGCCGACCTCGTTCCGAATGGTCGCGATGGGCAAGCGGCCCATCGAGGACACCATGGCCGCGCTGGTCTGCCATGGCGCCCTGACCCGCAACCCGGATCTGCGCATCCTGTCGATCGAGAACGGCGCCGACTGGGTGCCCTATCTGCTCAAGCAGTTCAAGAGCGTCTACTCGAAGATGCCGCAGGGATTCCTGGAGGATCCGATCGAGGCCTTCCGGCGCTGCGTCTACGTCGCGCCGTTCTGGGAGGACGACTTCGCCCAGATCGCCGAGCTGTGCGGCGTCGACCGGGTGATCTTCGGTTCTGACTGGCCCCACCCAGAGGGCTTGGCGGAGCCGACAAAGCTGATCGACGACCTGCAGGGCCTGGACGAAGAGGGACAGCGAAAGGTCATGGGTGGCAACATGATCGACCTGTTCAAGATCCCGAACGAGATCGTCCACAAGCCGGACGTGCCGGCCCTCGTTCTCAACTGATCGCCAGTGACCGAAGTCGCCTCCCCCGAGGTCCTGCTCTTCGCCTCGACGACTCAGTCGTTTCTGGAGAAGGAAGCATCGCTGAGCCGGCTGCGTGAACTCCACGCGGCCGGCATTTCCTTCGACACCGACTGGTGGCGCAGGGCAGCCGAACTCGGCTGGACGAGCCTGCTCGTGCCGGAGGAACTGGGCGGCGGCTCGGTGTCCGGCGATGGCGTGAGAGATCTTGCGCTGGTGGCCGAGCTGGCCGGTAAGACGGTCGCACCGGGACCATTGCATCCGGTCAGCATGGTGCTCGCCGGCCTGGTCGAGGCGCCCGAAAACCACGAGGAGACAATCGAATCGCTGGTGAGCGGTGAGGTCATCGGCTCGTGGGCCGTCTACGAGCCCGGCAAGTCCTGGACACCACTGGCACCCGGGGTGACGGCAACCGCCACCGACGGCGGCTTTCGGCTCGACGGAGTCAAGGACCGCGTCGAAGCGGGCACCGACAGCGCGGTGCTACTGGTCGTGGCGAACTGCGACGGTGCCGTTCGGCAGTTCCTGGTGGCGACGGATGCGCCCGGCGTTCGCGTCGAGCCGCAGCGGTCGATCGACCTCGCAAAGACTTATGCCCGCGTGCATTTCGACGGTGTACACGTCGATGCATCGGCAGCTGTCGGCTCGGCGGAGCAGACTGCGGAACTGATCGCACGGCAGAGCCAGATCGCGCAGATCCTGCAGTGCGCCGAGGTCGTCGGCATCCTGGATGCCGTGCTGAAATTCACCATTCAGTGGGGATTCGACCGGCACTCCTTCGGGCGTCCGATCGGCTCGTACCAGGCGCTCAAGCACAAGTACGCCGACCTGAAGATCTGGTTCGAGGCCTGCAGGGCGGCGACCAACGCCGCCGTTGCCGCGGTGGCGGCCCGCTCCCCTGACGCCGACATGGCCGTCAGCGTGGCGAAGTCGTATGTCGGCGAACATGCCCCGGGCATGCTGCAGGACTGCGTCCAGTTGCACGGCGGCATCGGCGTGACGTGGGAGCACGACCTTCATCTGTACCTGCGCCGGGTCATGCTCGACCGCTCGATGTTCGGCACCCCCGAGGACCACAACCTGCGCGTGTACGCGCTCACCGAACAACGGGAGTCGGCCTGATGACCGAGACGACGTCGGCTCCGAGCACGACCGAAACCGTCGCCGAGTTCGCGGCGCGGGCCAAATCCTGGCTTGCGGAAAACATGCCGCGAATCGATCCGGCCAACCCGCCCGAGGCGGATCGCGGCGACGACGCGCCGTGGCTGCGGGCCCGCGAGCTACAGAAGATGCTCTACGACGGCGGGTTCGCCGGCATCTGCTTTCCGCGCGAATACGGCGGGCTGGGTCTGCCCATCGAGTACCAGCGGGCGTTCGACACCGAGTCCCGTAACTACGAAATGCCCGTCATCCTCAACACGCCGACCTTCACTATCTGTGCCGCCACAATTCTGGACACCGGCAGCGAGGAGCAGAAGCGCCAACACCTCTCGGCGGCGCTGCGCGGCGACGAGGTGCTTGTCCAGTTGCTGTCCGAGCCGAGTGGCGGCTCCGATCTGGCCGGCGTGATCACCCGTGCCGACCGGCAAGGCGACAAATGGATCATCAACGGCGCAAAGACCTGGAGCACAAGCGCTTTCGCCGCGGACTACGGGCTGATGCTGGCACGCACCGACTGGAACCTGCCCAAGCACGAGGGCCTGACGATGTTCCTGGTGCCCATCAACAGCCCCGGCATCACATTGCGGCGGATCAAACAGGTCAACGGCTCGGTCGAGTTCTGTGAGGAGTTCTTCGACAACCTCGAGCTCGGTGACGACGCCGTCGTCGGCGAGGTCAACGAAGGCTGGCACGTGGCGAGCCGTCAGCTCTACCACGAGCGGCGCGCGGTCGGCGGCGGGTCGGAGTTCGCCAGCGGTATCGGCGCCGAGGGCAAGACCGACGTTCCCATCGACTGGGTCGAACTTCTCAGGGCCACCGGCCAGGCCGACAACGAGCGTGCCCGCGAGCGGGCCGGTCGCGCGATCGTGCACAAGGCGGTGCAGGAGCAGCTGGTAGACCACGTCTATCACGGCGTCCTCGACGGCTCTCTTCCGCCTGCGGCAGGCTCCATCATTCGGGTCACCCACGCCGACACCCACCATCTGGAATTCGATACCGCGCTTGACCTTACGGGCGGTTTCGGCGTCGTCGAAGACGACGGCAACCTGATCCGGTACGGCGAGCGGTATCTGTCACGACAGACCGCCGCCCTCGGTGGTGGCACGACCGAGATCGCACGCAACATCATCGGCGAGCGTGTGCTCGGCTTCCCGCGTGAGTACGCCGCCGACCGTGGCGTGCCCTTCAATCAGGTCAAGCGCAACAAGAGCTGAGCCAGCCCGCGTTCACAGATAGGTCCGCAGGTGATCTGCCACGCCGCGACGGAACGCTCGCATCGAGCTCACTGACCGTCGACGGCGTCGTGACCAGCGCGCGCACCGTCGGATCGCCGTCGACGACGTGCTCCGTCAGCGCCACCCCGGTGCCGGGCTTCGTAGCGACGCGGACGGGGACAAAAAGGGCCAAAGCGGCCAGCGCGGCAATCGATGCCTTCCCATCTAGAACAGCGTGAGTGCAGGATCCGGGGCGGTCAAGGCCGCCGGGGCTTCGGTCGCCCTGAACGGCCGACGGTCGGGAGCCAGGCCGTGTTTGGCTACCAACGGAGTCACCCTGTCCCGCAACATATCCCGGTAATCGGATGGCAGATACGCGCCCCGCCGGTACAAATTCCGGTACTCAGCGACCAGCTCAGGGTGCGAACGGGTCAGCCACGACATGAACCAGCCGCGGGTCGAGCCCCTCAAGTGCAGCCCGAACACCGTCACGCCACTTGCACCCGCCTCGGAGATGCGGCCCAACAGGTCGTCGAGATGCTCGACCGAATCGGTGAGCTTGGGCAGCACGGGGGCGACCATCACGTGACAATCCAGGCCTGCGTCACGGATCGCGGCGATCAGACCGAGCCTCGCCGAAGGCGAGGGCGTACCGGGCTCGACATCCTTGTGTAGTTCCGGGTCCCCCACGGCGAGCGAGACCGCCACACCGACCTCAACCCGACCGGCGGCCTCCGCGATGAGCGGCAGATCACGACGCAGCAGCGTGCCTTTGGTGAGGATCGAGAATGGTGTGCCGGAATCCGCAAGCGCGCCAATGATTCCGGGCATCAGCGCATAGCGTCCTTCGGCGCGTTGATACGGATCTGTGTTGGTGCCCAGCGCGACCGTTTCACGCTGCCATGACCGCCGATGCAATTCGCGGCGCAGCACCTCGGCAACGTTGGTCTTCACCACAACCTGCGAGTCGAAGTCCGTACCGCAGTCCAGGTCGAGGTACTCATGGGTCGGCCGCGCGAAGCAGTACCGGCATGCATGCGAGCAGCCGCGGTAGCCATTGACGGTGTAGCGGAACGGGAGCATGGCCGCGTTGGGCACCTTGTTCAGCGCGGACTTGCACAGCACCTCGTGAAACGTGATCCCCTCGAATTGCGGAGTGCGCACGCTGCGGACGAAGCCGATGCGCTGGAGGCCGGGCAGCGCGCCGTCGTCGACGCTGACGCCCTGCTTGTCCCACCGCACACCATCGATTCGAACCTATGTTCGATAGATTGTCAAGCGTTCGGGACCACGATCGAGCGACAGCACGCGCGGAAAGCCGTAATGTGCTGAATGGCGGATCAAATTTTAGCGAAACATTAGTTCACAAGGATTTTTGCCAGATTAAATATACTATCTAGGTTTACTTGTTAGATTGCTAGATCTACATTACTCTGCGATTTTGCGAGAGAGTTCAATACCACTCCGCAAGTTATCGACCTGATGGGAGACCCGATGACAGTCGTCGAACTGCCCCGCATGTTCGCGTCAGCCGGCGTCGACGGCGCATTGATGAGCTGGTGGGATGCCGACGCCGAGTGCACCGTCGCGATTGCCAGACCCTCCGACGACGACGGCCTGTGGCGGGAGTACCTGGCCGGCGCGCAACGTAGCTATCGCAACCACGGCGTCGGCGCGGCGATCGACGTCGACGCAATCCGCCGGTCCGGTGACACGACGGTCTTCTGGGCGATGCTCGACTCGACCGGAAGAGTGGTCGGAGGCGTCCGCGCCGTCGGGCCGCTCAAGTCGCCCGAAGAATCACACGCGGTCGTCGAGTGGGCCGGCCAACCCAGCCTGGCCCTGGTCCGCAAGATGATTGCCGACCGGCTGCCGTTCGGTGTCGTGGAGATGAAAACGGCATGGGTGACTGACGATCGCGACCGCAACCGCCAGATCACCACCTCGCTGGCGCGCACCGGCTGCCAGGTGTTAGCTGTGCTCGGAGTCCAGTTCTGCATGGCCACCTGTGCGCAGCACGTGCTGGAACGCTGGCAGTCGTCGGGCGGCGTCGTCGCACCGATCCGGTCTACCCCGTATCCCGATGAGCGGTACCGCACCAAGATGATGTGGTGGGACCGGCTCACAGTGGCCGGCTGCGCGGCGCCGAACCAAACTGCAAAGATCGTCGCCGAGATGGAAAGCATCAGTCAGCGGCTACCCGGCACGCGGCGCCATGCGCCGGTGGGGACCTGAGCCATGTTCAGCGAAACACAGTGGGACCACGAGGTCGACGTTCTGTGCATCGGCGCCGAGGGCGGGGTGCTTGCCGGAGGAGTCATCGCCGCACGCGCCGGTTTGGATGTGTATCTCGGCATTTCGGACCAGTCTGCGGGCGGTGACCTGGCCACGTCGTTGTGCTACGGCGGAGGGGACAGGCCGACGACGAAGCACCTCGGCGGATTCGATTACGCGTTCGGACAGATCGATCGCGCGCAGACCCTATGGCCGGTGCGCGCCGCCGAGGACATCACGCCGCAGCCCCCACTCCCACACCACCGTGGCGCCATCGAACCGTTCTTCGGCGCGCCACTCGAGCAGTGGGCCCGTCGGTGCGCCGCGGCGGCCAACGCCGTCATCTACAACAAGGTGGGCAAGCGCCAGATGACCGAGATGCGAACAAGTACCCGCGGCGAGAGGGTCGAGGCGGCGGTCGTCGGATCGGTTTCGTTGAGCCCAGACGTTCCCGCGTTGTCGGTGGCGGCGTGGCTGAAGGACCGAGTGACGGAATCCGGCCTGCGTCCGCGCACCGGCGTGCGGCTGGTCAGGCTGATCTTCGAGGACGGTCTGGTCGGCGCTCACCTCGACACGGACGACGGACAGGTGTCGGTGCGGGCCCACGAGAATCTCATCATCGGCGTCGGAGATCCACTGGCGGAGCGCACGCATCCACTCGTTACCGCGTCCCAGCCACTGTCTGCCCGTATCTGCCTGGTGAGCAAGGCGGCCAGCCGGTTCGGCGAACTCGAGATCATCACGGCGTCCGGCGACGACAACCGCCTTGTGTTCGTTGACGCGCCCGAGGCCGAGCTGCAGTTAGCGAGTGGGCTCTGACCCGGGGGCTAGCCCCACCGGCTCAGCGCGCACCGCGCCGTATACGGTTCGCTGCCATCCGACTGCGTGACGACCTGACCGTCGACCGAAATCTCGCAACGCGGGAACGCCGCGGCCTGGCCGCCGTGAGCGGCGGCGCTTGCGTCGATATACGCCCACTGCGGGTCCTCGAGCGTGGTCTTGAGCACCAACGGCTCCGCCGTACCCAACTCTTCCTTCTTTAGGAAGGCGTACGCGTCGGCGTTGTACGCCGCCATGCTCGGAGGCTGCGCCGTCAGGTAGTTGACTTGAAAGCTCACGCCGGTTGCGGATGTGAGCGTGTAGACGACCTCGTGTCCGGCCGGCTCAGCATTCGACGTCGCGGGGGCGGCCAACACCGCAGCTGCGAGAGCAGCCACCGCTCCGATTCTGGCTGTTGGATTGCGCATATTGATCTGCATACCCCTCTTCCGCTGCGCCGACACACCCGTCACATCCACATCGCCGGAGGGTACCGGAGCGTTACATCGTGTGGGATTTCTCCACAACAGCGGTCGCTCGGCACCGAATTGGGCATGCTGTCTCAGATGAGCGCACCGCCCGAGCCCCAGATCCTCGCCGACACGGGCGGTCTCGTCGTCACCGATGACGGCCGTCGGGTGCTGGTCTTCGACCGCTGTACGGGTGCGCTCGCCGTCCTGGCATTCGTACTCGGCGTGTTGACGATCGTCGTCGCAGGCTTCGGGGCTGTCGCCCTCGTCGCGGGTATGCCGTCACGAGCTCTGGGCGCGGTGTTCCTGGGCGTCGGCATGGTGTTGGCGGTATTGGCCTATCTCGTCTTCCGCAGGATTCAACGGCGTCGCAACCAGCCGTTGCACGAATGCCGGCCGGTGGCCGTCATCGACCGCAAGCTCGGAATCTTCAGTTACCGCGGCGGTGCAGTGGTCGCATTGGATCAGGTGCGCTTCGCGCGCAAGCTGCAAATCGGTTCGAGCTCACCCCAACTCGTCGCGCTCACGCCAGGCGGCACCAAGGTTCTCAAAAGGGGCAACCCGTTCGACGGCGGGGTCGGCAACGTAGACGAGGTGCTGACGGCGGCCGTACGCGGCGCGAGTTAGGCGCGGCCGAGCCGCGCTAGCACGTCGGCCAGCACGGCTTCGGCGGCGATGTCGACCTGCTCGCCGGTCGACAGGTCCTTCACACCGACGGTGCCTGCCTCGATATCGCGGTCACCCGCCACCAGCGCGATCGACGCACCGGAGCGATCCGCGGCACGCATGGCGCCCTTCATGCCGCGGTCGCCATAAGCCAGGTCGACCCGCACGCCTACTTTCCGAAGCTCGGCCGCCAGCACGGCCAGCCGCATCCTGGCCTGCTCGCCGAGTGGCACGCCGAACACGTCGACACGGCTGGCGGCGCCGACGGTCTTGCCTTCGGCCTTCAGCGCCAGCATTGCCCGGTCGACGCCGAGGCCAAAACCGATGCCGGACAAGTCTTTTCCACCCAGCTGGTGCATCAGCCCGTCGTAGCGGCCGCCGCCGCCGATGCCGGACTGCGCGCCGAGCCCGTCATGGACGAACTCGAACGTCGTCTGGGTGTAGTAGTCCAGCCCGCGCACCATTCGCGGGTTGATCACATACGGCACGCCGAGCGCGTCCAGATGTGCCAGCACGGTGTCGAAGTGCTGCTTGGCCGAATCGGACAGGTGGTCGAGCATCACCGGGGCGTCGGCCGTCATCTCCTTGATATGCGGCCGCTTGTCGTCGAGCACCCGCAACGGGTTGATCTCGACACGGTGGCGCGTCTCGTCGTCGAGGTCGAGCTTGAACAGGAACTCCTGCAACAGCTCCCGGTACTGCGGCCGGCAGCTGTCGTCGCCGAGCGAGGTGATCTCCAGCCGGAACCCGTCAAGGCCCAGCGACCGGAAGCCCGCGTCGGCGACCGCGATCACCTCGGCGTCCAGCATCGGGTCGTCGACGCCGATCGCCTCCACCCCGACCTGCTGCAGCTGGCGGTACCGGCCGGCCTGCGGCCGTTCGTAGCGGAAGAACGGGCCGGAATAACACAGCTTGACCGGCAACGGGCCATGGTCGAGGCCGTGCTCGATCACGGCACGGATGACGCCCGCGGTGCCCTCCGGCCGCAGCGTCACCGAGCGGTCGCCCCGGTCAGCGAAGGTGTACATCTCCTTGCTGACCACATCCGTCGACTCCCCCACGCCACGGGCGAACAGCGCGGTGTCCTCGAAGATGGGCAACTCGGCATCGGCATAACCGGCGCTGCGGGCAGCCTCCAGCAGGCCGTCGCGGACGGCAACGAACTGCGCAGAGTCCGGCGGCAGGTAGTCGGGCACCCCTTTGGGTGCCTGGAATTGGGTCACAGGGTCAAGCCTTCGAGGAACGGGTTGGTGCGGCGTTCGGCGCCGATCGTCGACTTTTCGCCGTGCCCCGGTAGTACCACGGTGTCGTCGTCGAGCACCATCAGTTTCGTCATGATCGACCCCAGCAGGTCGCGCCCGCTGCCACCAGGAAGGTCCGTTCGGCCGATCGACTGCCGGAACAGGGTGTCCCCGGTGAAGACGACGTCGGATTCGTCGCCGGCCACCCGGAACACCACCGAACCCCGCGTGTGCCCTGGCGTGTGATCCACCGTCACGGTGATGTTGTTGGTGTCTCCGATGTCGAGCTTGTCGCCGTCGCGATCCAGTTCGAGCACCTGCCTCGGCTCGCGGAAGAGCGCACCGAAGGCGATCTGGCCCAGCCGCGGGCCGAACCCCTTGATCGGGTCGGACAGCATGAACCGGTCCTCCGGGTGGATGTAGGCCGGGCAGCCGTAGGTGTCGGCGACCTTCTGCGCCGACCAGATGTGATCGATGTGCCCGTGCGTCAGCAGCACCGCGGCGGGCGTCAGGCGGTTCTCGTCGAGAATGCGGCGGAGCTGGCCCATCGCCCGCTGGCCGGGGTCGACGACGATGGCGTCCGCCCCGCGCCGCGCCGCCAGCACGTAGCAGTTGCACGCCAACATGCCGGCCGGGAATCCGGTGATCAACACGACAACCAGTTTCCCATCCCGGGCGGCCGCGGGGCCTCTTGCCCCGTGCTCAGCTACTGCTGGCACACTCGTGGCGGATCGACGAGCTCACGAGGAGGACCACGGCGGTGCCGACCAACGAACAGCGGCGGGCGACAGCGAAGCGCAAACTCGAACGTCAACTGGAGCGACGGGCCGCGCAGGCACGCCGGCGACGGCTTTACACGATCATCGGCTCGGTGCTGGCTGTGGTCGTCGTGGTCGGCGCGGTGGCGACCTTCTTCTTCATGAAACGAGACTCGGACAACACCGCGTCGGGCGCCACCGACACACCCTCGAGCGCGTCGGCCTCGTCGACCGAACCGGCACCGGCGGGCAACGGCCAGCTGCCCGAGTTCAAGCCGCCGGCCGACCTGGGGGCGAACTGCCAATATCCGGCCGCCCAAGCGGCCAGCAAGCCCAACACGCCGCCGCGCACCGGGAAGGTTCCGACCAACCCCGGACAGATCAGCGCCAGCATGTCCACCGACCAGGGCAACATCGGGCTGCAGCTCGACAACGCCAAGTCGCCGTGCACCGTCAACAGCTTCGCCAGCCTGGCCCAGCAGGGCTACTTCAACGACACCCCCTGTCATCGGCTGACCACGACCGCGGGCCTGGCGGTGTTGCAGTGCGGCGACCCGACCGGTCAGGGCAGCGGCGGCCCGGGCTACGAGTTCGCCAACGAATACCCGACCAACCAGTACCAGCCCGACGACCCTGCGCTGCAGAATCCAGTGGTGTACCCGCGCGGCACGCTGGCGATGGCCAACGCCGGGCCCGGCACCAACGGCAGCCAGTTCTTCCTGGTGTACAAGGACTCAACGCTGCCGCCGAACTACACGGTGTTCGGCAAGATCGACGACACCGGTCTGGCGACGCTGGACAAGATCGCCGCGGCGGGCGTGGAAGGCGGCGCGCAGGACGGCAAGCCGGCGACGCCGGTCATGGTCAAGTCCATCGGCCTGGACTGACGCAGCGTGACGAGGCCAGGGCCGCCGCCTCCGTACGGCGCGTACCCGCCGCCCTACGACCCGTACGGGTATCCGCGGCCGCGCCCGACCAACGGCATGGCGATCGCGTCGCTGATCTGTGCGTTCCTGTTCGCCCCGCTTGGCATCGTCTTCGGACACATCTCGCTGTCGCAGATCAAGCGCACCGGCGAGGACGGGCATGGCCTCGCGGTGGCGGGCCTGGTGATCAGCTACCTGGTCACGGTGGGGTCGATCATCGCTGTGGTGTTGATCGTGCTGTTGGCGGTGGTGATGGCCAACAACATGCGGGACTCCTTCAACGAGATGAACGACCGCTACACGGCATCCCCGTTGCCGCCGAATTCCCAACTGCCCGAGTTCGATCCGCCACCAAACCTCGGCGCTAACTGTGCCTACCCGGCCACCACCGAGACGGCCAGCAAGCCCAACAAGCCGCCGCGGTCGGGCAGGGTGCCGACCGATCCCGCTGAAGTCAGCGGGAGCCTGTCCACCAACCGGGGCGACGTCGGGCTGCAGCTCGACAACGGCAAGGCGCCCTGCACCGTCAACAGTTTCGCGAGCCTGGCCCAGCAGGGGTATTTCGACGGCACGACGTGTCACAGGCTGACCACGACACCGCAGCTGGGTGTGCTGCAGTGCGGCGACCCGTCCGGGACAGGGACGGGCGGCCCCGGCTACCGGTTCGCCAACGAGTACCCCACCAACCAGTACCGGATCGCCGATCCCGCGCTGCACAAACCGGTGATGTACCCGCGCGGCACGTTGGCGATGGCCAACGCGGGTTCGGGTACCAACGGCAGCCAGTTCTTCCTGGTGTACGCCGACTCGATGCTGCCGCCGACGTACACGGCCTTCGGCACCATCGACGCCACCGGGCTCACCACGCTCGACAAGATCGCCGCGGCGGGGGTCGAAGGCGCGGGCGACGACGGCAAGCCCGCGATGACGGTGACGATCGATTCGGTGCGGCTGGACTAAGTCTGGCGAGCAGACGCAAAAGCGCGTGTCGCGTCGGCGTGTCGCGGAAGTTTGCGTCTGCTCGCGGAGAAAGTCAGGCGGCGCTGGTGACGCGGTAGACGTCGTAAACGCCTTCCACATTGCGCACCACGTTGAGCACATGGCCCAGATGCTTCGGGTCGCCCATCTCGAAGGTGAACCGGCTGATCGCAACCCGGTCGTTGGATGTCGTCACCGACGCCGACAGGATGTTGACCTTCTCGTCGGCGAGCACCCGCGTGACATCCGACAACAGCCGGTGCCGGTCGAGCGCCTCCACCTGGATCGCGACCAGGAACACCGACGACGGCGACGGCGCCCACTTCACGTCGATGATCCGCTCGGCCTGCTGCTGCAGCGACGAGGCGTTGGTGCAGTCGGTGCGGTGCACACTGACCCCGCCGCCACGCGTGACGAAGCCCATGATGTTGTCCCCCGGAACCGGGGTGCAGCACTTTGCCAGTTTGGTCAGCACGCCTGGCGCACCGGGCACCGCGACCCCGACGTCCTCGGTGCTGCGCTGGCGCACCAGCATGGTGGCGGGGGTGGACCGCTCTGCCAACTCATCTGCCGCCTCGTCATCGCCACCGAGCTGCGCGACCAGCCGCTGCACGACGTGCCGGGCCGACACATGGCCCTCGCCTACTGCGGTGTACAGGGCCGAGACGTCGAGGTAGCGCAGCTCGCGGGCGAGCGCCGCCATCGATTCGGCATTCATCAAGCGCTGCAACGGAAGCCCGCCGCGGCGCACCTCGCGGGCGATGGCGTCCTTGCCGGACTCCAGCGCTTCCTCGCGGCGCTCCTTGGCGAACCACTGCCGGATCTTCGCCTTCGCGCGTGGAGACACCACGAACTGCTGCCAGTCACGCGACGGCCCGGCGTTGGGCGCCTTGGAGGTGAAAACCTCTACGACTTCACCGTTTTCCAGTCTGCGCTCCAGCGCAACCAACCGGCCGTTGACCCTGGCGCCGATGCAGCGGTGGCCGACCTCGGTGTGCACGGCGTACGCGAAGTCCACCGGCGTTGATCCGGTCGGCAACGTGATCACGTCGCCCTTCGGGGTGAACACGAAGATCTCCTGCACCGCAAGGTCGTAGCGCAGCGACTCGAGGAACTCGCCAGGGTCGGCGGCCTCCCGCTGCCAGTCGAGCAGTTGGCGCATCCAGGCCATTTCGTCGATCTCGGTGGCGGCATGCCCCGCCGGAACCCCGTTGCGGCCCTTGGCTTCCTTGTAGCGCCAGTGCGCGGCGATGCCGTATTCGGCGGTGCCGTGCATGTCTTCGGTGCGGATCTGCACCTCCAGCGGCTTGCCCTCGGGGCCGACGACGGTGGTGTGCAGCGACTGGTACACCCCGTACCGGGGTTGGGCGATGTAGTCCTTGAACCGCCCGGCCATCGGCTGCCACAGCGAGTGCACCACGCCCACAGCGGCGTAACAGTCGCGGATCTCGTCGCACAGAATGCGGACGCCGACGAGGTCGTGAATGTCGTCGAAGTCGCGGCCCTTGACGATCATCTTCTGGTAGATCGACCAGTAGTGCTTCGGCCTGCCCTCGACGATGGCGTTGATCTTCGACTTAGCCAGGGTGGCATTGATTTCGGAGCGCACCTTGGCCAGATACGTGTCGCGCGACGGTGCGCGATCGGCGACCAGGCGGACGATCTCCTCGTACTTCTTCGGGTGCAGGATCGCGAACGCCAGGTCCTCCAGCTCCCACTTGACGGTCGCCATTCCCAGCCGATGCGCAAGCGGCGCAATGACTTCCAACGTCTCGCGCGCTTTGCGGGCCTGCTTCTCCGGCGGCAGGAACCGCATGGTGCGCATGTTGTGCAGCCGGTCGGCGACCTTGATCACCAGCACTCGGGGATCGCGCGCCATCGCGATGATCATCTTGCGGATGGTCTCGCCTTCGGCGGCGGTGCCGAGGACGACCCGGTCCAGCTTGGTGACGCCGTCGACGAGATGGCCCACCTCGTCACCGAAGTCTTCGGTCAGCGCCTCGAGCGTGTAGCCGGTGTCCTCGACGGTGTCGTGCAGCAGGGCGGCCACCAGAGTCGTGGTATCCATGCCGAGCTCGGCCAGGATGTTCGCTACCGCGAGAGGATGGGTGATGTACGGATCGCCCGAGCGGCGCATCTGGTCGGCGTGCCGCATCTCGGCGACTTCGTAGGACCGCTGCAGCAGCGCCAGATCGGCCTTCGGAAAGAACTCGCGATGGACGGCGACCAGCGGCTCGAGGACCGGGTTGACGGCGCTGCGTTGAGACGTCATCCGGCGCGCGAGCCGGGCGCGCACCCGTCGCGAAGTCGAGGTCTTCGCGGTGTCCTGCGGGGCGGTCTCGGTGACATCCGGCACCGGTGGTGATTGCACGGCCTGACCCAAGCCCTGGTCGTCAGCCATCGTCACCTCCTCGCGCCAGACTTCGAGGATATCGCCTCACACGGTGTGCAAGCTGCTGACGGGCAGTGGTTCGAGCAGGGCGCGGCCGCCAAGGGCGACCAATTCGAGCACGACGGCGGCTGCGGTGACATTGGCACCCGCCCTGGTCAGCAGCCTGGTGGTGGCCGCAAGAGTCCCGCCGGTGGCCAGCACATCGTCGATGATCACGATGTTGCGTCCGACCAGATCGATGCCATCGGCGGGGACTTCGAGCGTCGCGGATCCGTATTCCAGGTCATAGGTCTCCCTGTGTACCGGCGGTGGCAGCTTGCCTGCCTTGCGCACCGCGAGCACCCCGATCCCGAGCGCGTTGGCCACTGCCCCGCCCACCAGAAAGCCCCTGGCATCGATGCCGGCGACCAGGTCGGCGCCGGCGGCGATCTCGGCCAGGGCGTCGGTGATCACGGCCAACCCATGGGGATCGGCGAGTACGGGCGTCAGATCCTTGAACTGGATGCCCGGCTCGGGAAAATCGGCGACCTCGCGGGTCAGCGACTCGATGACAGCGATGACATCTCCGCTACTCACTTCGCCAGCACCCATCGGTCCATGTTCCAGCCCGCACCCCAGCGCGTCGGATTGCTGCTCACGGCATACATCTTCTTCGACGTGATCAATGTCCGCTGCTGTCTGTACAACGGCAGCGTCGGCACGTCGGCCCACAGGATCGGGCCGGCGTCCCCGAGCAGCCGCGCCACCTCCTTCGGGTCGGCGGTCACCGCGAGCGCGTCGATGACACCGTCGATGCGCGGGTTCGTGTAGCCGGACAGGTTGTTGCCATTGCCGGTGTGCAGGTCGTAGGCGTCCATCGCCGATGAGCCGGTGGACCCACTGCCCGTCGACCCGCCGGTACTGGCCAGCAGAACGTCGATCTCGTTGTTGCGCAAGGCCATCGGGCCGGTGGTTTCCGACGCGACGTCCTGTACCGCGATTCCCGCGGGCGCACACGACTTGGCGATCGCGCCGACGGTCGCGGCCAGCCGCGCGTTCGGCGTCTGATAACCGATGCGCACCGGGAGCGGCTGATTGCCGAGCGCATCCCGCGCCGCGTCGGGATTGGCGGCGATGAACTGCTCGGCGCCAACGGCCTCGGCGCTGCCCACTGCTTCCTCGCTCACCGGATTGAGCCGCGTGTTGGCGATAGGCACCTCGGCGTTGCGGGCGATCACGTCGCGAGGCGTGCACAGCGACAGCGCGCGTCGGGCGGGAGGGGCGGCCAACGGTCCCTGCGCGGAGAAGATCAGCTGCTCGACACCCGCGGACGGGGTATCGGTCTGGGTGTAGTCCTCGGGCATGTTCAAGACGCCAGACGAGCCCGTCGCGACGTCGACGACGTCGACGCTGCCGTTGTTGATCCGGTCCTGGACGTCGGCGCCGCGCGGCGTGACCGTGATCTTGTTGGTGACGGGTTTCGCCCCCCACCATTTGTCGTTGGCGACGAGCACGACCGCGCCGCCCTTGGTGACCGAGTCCAGCTTGTAGGGTCCCGACGACGGGAACCGCTTCACGTCGACGTCGGGCGTCAGGTTCCAGGTGGTGTTCCACGCCTGTGCGATTCGGTCGATGTTCGGGCCGTCGTTGTTGAGAATCGCCGTCGTCGTGTCGACCCCCAGCTCGTCGGAGATGACATGCGAGGGCATCAGCGACGTGGCCGCGAACAGCTGTCCGAAATCGACGAACGCGCGGTCTGCCGCGAACGACACCCGCGCCCGCTTCTGCCCCGGCGCGCAGTCGACGGTGGCGATTTCGCGGTAGCCGGCCTGGTTCGCCGCGTCGAACCCGGGGAAGCGGCCGGATTGTGATGCCCAGGCCAGCACCAGGTCGTCGCAGGTGACCGGCTTGCCGTCGGAGTACACCGCCTGGTCGCTGATGACGTAGTCGAGCACCAGCGGCGCGCGTCCGACCACCGAGATGGAGCCGAAATCGTGGTCGCCGACGATCTGCCCGTCGGGACCGTGGTAGTTGAACCCCGTCAGCACCCGGGCGAAGGCCTGCGGCCCGCTCGACGCCGCACCGGCCACCGTGTTGGTGTTGTAGGTCGTCAGCGTGCCGTCGACCGCGTAGGTGATCTCACTTGCCGGGCTGCCGGCACAGGACGACACGCTCAGCGCGCACACGACCGCGGCTGTCATCGCGGCGGCGGTCCCCCGCAAGTGGGCCGTCATCGGGCGCTACCGCCGCCGGGTGTTCCGCTTACCCGCGGGCCGTCCGGTTCGGCTGCTGGTTGGTCGGATCGGTCGCGCACCGGGTGCAGGTTTGTCCCCGACGGCCTGCTTGACGGTGGCATGTGCGGATGCGGCGGCGACCGCCTCCCGCTCACCGCCCGGTACATCGTCGGCGCTGTCTGCCGCCTCCGTGGACGGCTCGATGGCCGACTTGCGTCGCCGCAGTACTCGACGGGTGTGGACCCGCACCAACTCGGTGCGTTCGCGCAGCGTCACCAACAGCGGCGTGGCGAAGAAGATCGACGAGTAGGTGCCGACGATGACGCCGACCAGCTGTACCAGCGCCAGGTCCTTGAGGGTGCCCACGCCGAGCAGCCACACGGCCACCACCATCAACGAGATGATCGGCAACACCGAGATGAGGCTGGTGTTGATCGAACGCATGAAGGTCTGGTTGATGGCCAGGTTGGCCTGCTCGGCGAAGGTCCGCCGGGTGGTGTGTTGGAAGCCGTGGGTGTTCTCTTCGACTTTGTCGAACACGATCACGGTGTCGTACAACGAGAAGCCCAGGATGGTCAGCAGGCCGATGACGGTGGCCGGGGTGACCTCGAATCCGACCAGCGAGTACACCCCGGCAGTGACGACAAGGTCGAAAACCAGTGTCGCCATTGCGGAAATGGCCATGTACCGCTCGTAGCGAAGGGTGATGTAGAGGGCCGCCAGTACCAGGAACACCACAAGCGCCAGCAGCGCCTTGTGCGTAATCTGGCCGCCCCAGGTCTCCGACACCGCGGAATCGCTGATGGCCTGCTTGCTGGGTTGTCCGTCCGGGCCCTTCGGCTGGAACGCGTCGAACAGAGCGGTGCGGAGTTGTTCGGTCTCCTGGTTGGTCAGCGTCTCCGACCGGATCTGCACCGTGGCCGAACTGCCGCTGCCGACGACCACCACCGATTCGGTGTCCTTGCCGAGTGTCTTGCTGAATACGTCCTCTACCTGTTGGACGTTGACGGTGCCCGTCGAACCGGTTACCGGCATCGACACTTTCGTGCCGCCCTCGAAGTCGATCCCGAACGTGAACCCGCGAATCACGATGCTCGCGACGCAAATCGCGACGATGATCCCGCTGATCGAGTACCAGAGCTTGCGACGCCCGATGACCTCGAATGCCCCTGTGCCGGTGTAGAGCCTGACGAAGAAGCCGTGCCGGGGGATGCCGGCCGCGGATTCGAGATCCGGCGCCTCGACGGCGTTCGACTCGGTCACGTCGGTTGTGTGCTTAGCCATCGACTATCCCCGTCCACTCGCATGCACGGACGCGCGTCGCTCGCGCGCGATCTGCTGCACCGCGCCAAGGCCGTTGAACGCCGGCTTGGACAACGTCGTCGACTTCGATGCCAGATACACCAGCGGCCACGTCACCAGGAACACCACCACGATGTCGAGGATCGTCGTCAGTCCGAGTGTGAACGCGAAGCCCTTCACCTGGCCGATCGCGAGGGCGTAGAGGACGACCGCGGCAAGGAAGGTGACGGCGTTACCGGAGATGATCGTCTTTCGCGCGCGTGCCCAGCCTCGCGGAACCGCCGACCGGAACGAACGACCTTCGCGGATTTCGTCCTTGATGCGTTCGAAGAACACCACGAACGAGTCGGCGGTGGTACCGATACCGATGATGAGACCGGCAATGCCCGCGAGGTCGAGTGTGTAGTTGATATATCTGCCGAGCAGCACCAATATGGCGAAAACCATTGCGCCCGAGGCCACCAGCGACAATGCCGTCAGCAGGCCGAGCACCCGGTAGTACAGCAGCGAGTAGACAAGCACGAGCGCCAACCCGATGGCGCCTGCGATGAGACCTGCTCGCAACGACGTCAAACCCAATGTGGCCGAGACGGTTTCGGCCTCAGAGGACTCGAACGACAGCGGCAGGGAGCCGTACTTGAGGACGTTTGCCAGCTCCTTCGCCCGCTCAGAGTTGAACTGTCCGGTGATCTGGGTGTTGCCACCGGGAATCGCTTCCTGAATCTGTGGGGCGCTGACGACCTGCGAGTCCAGCGTGAACGCGGTCTGGGTGCCGACGTGGGCAGCCGTGAAGTCGGCCCAGATGTTCGCACCGTCCGGCTTGAACTCCAGGTCGACGACGTACTCGCCGCTCTGCTGGCTCAGCCCGGAGCTGGCGTTCTTGATCTGCTCGCCGCTGATGATGGACTTGTCGAGCAGATACACCTGCGAGTGGTCGGTCGAGCAGGTCACCAGGGGCAGGTTCGGGTCGTCATTGCCCGCGAGGATGTCGTCCTCGTTGCACTGCGTGGCCTGAATTTGCATCGCCAGGAACTGGATCTGCTGTTCGGTGCTCTGCCGCCAAGCCTTCTGGTCGGTGATTCGCTGCGCCAGATCTTTGGCTTGATCGGGCTTGCCGGGCGCGGGTGCCGGGCCGGGTGGCGCGGGTGGCGGCGGAGTCGGGGGCGGCTCCTGCGGGTACGGGCGGGGCTGGGGTGTGTCCGTCGGTGCCCCTTGGGCGGGTTGCTCCGCGGGTGCTTCGGCCGGCGCTCCCGGCTCGCCCTGCGGGAGGCCCTGTTCGCCGGGCAACCCGGGCGGGAGCTGTTGCGGCGCCAGCGGCGCGCCCGGCGGTGCGCCCGGCAGGCCGGCCGGCGGCCCGCCCTGCTGCGGATTGGCTGCCGCGCCCGGCTGCTGAGGCTGTTGGGCGGGAATCGACTGGATGACCGGGCGGATGTAGAGCCGCGCCGTCTGGCCCAGGTTGCGGGCCTCGCTGCTGTCGTTCCCGGGCACGGTGATCACCAGGTTGTCGCCGTCGATCACCACCTCGGACCCGGACACGCCGAGGCCGTTGACGCGGGAGGAGATGATCTGCTGGGCCTGGTTCAGCGCGTCGGCGGTGGGCCGCGATCCGTCGGGCGTGCGCGCGGTCAGGGTGACCCTGGTGCCGCCTTGCAGATCGATACCCAGCTTGGTCTTGGCCTGCTTGTCGCCGGTCAGGAAGACCAGCAGGTACACGCCGATCAGCAGCGCCAGGAACACAGCCAGGTAGCGGGCAGGGTGCACCGGCGTCGAAGGCGATGCCACGTTTCTTTGGTCTCCTCGAGGATCAGGTCGTCAGCACCGCAAAGGGTACGTGCCAGTGCTGAGTCCCTGACTGTCAGTGGTTAGTTCAGGCGGTTTTGGTCGGGGGTGTCCGTGATCTCCGTCGCGGTCGACTCGGGCTCGCCGGCATCGTCGGTGTCGTCGTCGAAGTCGTCGTCATCGGCGACGCGATCCCGCACGGCCAGCTTCATCCAGGTGGTCACGACGCCGGGCGCGATCTCGAGCTCGACGCTGTCGTCGGTGATGCCCTTGATCTCGGCCTCCAGGCCCGACGTGGTGTGCACGCGGTCACCGACCTTCAAAGAGTTGTGCAGGTCGATGGTCGCCTGCATCGCCTTCTTCTGCCGTCGCGACGCGAAGTACATGAACGCGCCCAGGATGATGAGTAGGGGTAGGAAGACAACCAGGTCCATGGCAGCAACTGTCTTTCGTGTCGATCGTGCGGTGACGGCTCCGCCGACCGCGGGGTGGATCTCGGAGCCTCCTAGGTGACCAGTGTGCCATTGCGGCAGCTCGCGGCCGAGCACCCCCGCGTTCTGGGCGGCCGACATCGCGACGAGCACCTCTTGAGATACGAAATCCGTTGTCGCAATCCGGTCGGACGGGTGATCCCGCCGGGAGGCGCCGACCTTTCCAATCGGATCGGTGCGTCGCGGGCGGGACGCGGACTAGGCTCAGACGACAGCGCAGGTCTCAGGGCATTCACCCGCTAGGCACATTCATCAGGAGGCGAAAGTTGAGCACCGTCGAGCAGAGTCGCTACCTCGCCACCGCCATCCCCGGTCCGCGATCGAAGGCGTTGATCGACCGGAAAATTGCCGCCGTAGCGCGCGGGATCGGCAACACGATGCCGGTGTATGCGGCACGGGCCGGCGGCGGCATCGTCGAGGACGTCGACGGCAACCGGCTCATCGACCTGGGTTCGGGGATCGCCGTGACCACCATCGGCAATTCCTCGCCGCGCGTCGTCGATGCGGTGCGCGCGCAGGTCGCTGACTTCACCCACACCTGCTTCATGATCACGCCCTACGAGGAGTACGTGGCAGTCGCCGAACAGCTCAACCGCCTCACGCCGGGCAGCTTCGACAAGCGCTCGGCACTGTTCAACTCGGGATCCGAGGCCGTGGAGAACGCCGTCAAGATCGCCAGGACATACACCCGCAAGCAGGCGGTGGTGTCGTTCGACCACGCCTATCACGGCCGCACGAACCTCACGATGGCCCTGACCGCCAAGTCGATGCCGTACAAACACGGCTTCGGTCCGTTCGCGCCCGAGATCTACCGCGCGCCGCTGTCCTACCCGTTCCGCGACGCCGAGTTCGGCAAGGAGATGGCGACCGACGGCGAGCTGGCCGCCCGCCGCGCCATCAACGTCATCGACAAACAGGTCGGCGCAGGCAACCTGGCGGCGGTCATCATCGAACCGATCCAGGGCGAGGGCGGGTTCATCGTGCCTGCCGACGGCTTCCTGCCGGCGCTGCTGGACTGGTGCACGAAAAACGATGTGGTGTTCATCGCCGACGAGGTGCAGACCGGATTCGCGCGCACCGGCGCGATGTTCGCCTGCGAGCACGAGGGCATCGAACCCGACTTGATCGTCACCGCCAAGGGCATCGCCGACGGACTGCCCTTGTCGGCGGTCACCGGACGCGCCGAGATCATGGACGCGCCACACGTCAGCGGGCTGGGCGGCACCTACGGCGGCAATCCCGTCGCCTGCGCGGCGGCACTGGCCACCATCGCGACGATCGAGGGTGACGGCCTGGTGGACCGCGCAGGTCAGCTCGAGCTGCTGATGAAGGACCGGCTGCACCGGATGCAGGCCGAAGACGACCGCATCGGCGACGTGCGTGGCCGCGGCGCGATGATCGCCGTGGAGCTGGTGAAGTCCGGCAGCACCGAACCCGACGGCGAACTGACCAAAGCCCTGTTGGCGGGTGCGCATGCCGCGGGCGTGATCGTGCTGTCCTGCGGGACGTATGGCAACGTGCTGCGCTTCCTGCCGCCGCTGACCATCAGCGACGATCTCCTCGAAGAGGGCCTCGATGTTCTCGCCCTCGTCCTCGCCGACCTCTAGAAAAGGCTAGTTCTTCGGCACCGCCGCACTCCAGAACTCGGTGACGAGGTCACGGATGCGGTCGCGGTCGATCAGCAGCGGCGACACATGGCCGGTACCGGCGACCTCCTCGACGCGGCAGTCCGGGATGGCGGCGCAGGTGCGACGGGCTTCGTCGGGACGCCAGCCGGTGACGTCGTCGCGCACCGACATCACCAGTGTCGGCACCTTGATGCTGCCCAGAAGATCATCGATGGCGGTGCGATGCAACATCATCGACCGCATGGCGTGAAACATTCCCCGACGGTTCGCGTCGCGGAATGACGCCGTCAGAGCCGCAGCCTGATCCGGTTGGGCGGCAAGGGAATCCTGGCCGACAAGGGAGTCGAACAGCTGCTTGAGGATGAAGCCGTTCGGACCGGTGAACCGGTACATCTGAACGAGCGGCCAGGCCTTGGTGAGCTTCTCCGCGAATGTGAATCCTTGAACGGGAGTGCCGATGGTCGTCAGCGTCCGCAGTCGCGCGCCCGTCGCAAGGCGTATGCCGACGTGTCCACCCCAGGCATTGCCGACCCAGTCCACCGGATCCGTCAACCCCAACTGATCCAGCGCCTGCTCCGCGGACGCCACCACCTCCTCGAACGTGAAGTCGCGCGGCACCGCCTCGCTCCTGCCGTGCGACGGCCCGTCGATGGCGTACACCGTGTGCCGGCGCGCCAACTCGTCGATCAGCGGCCCCCATGACTGGGAGTCGACGAACAGGCTGTGCCACAACACGACTGGGCGGCCGGTACCGGTGCGCCCTACGTGCAACCGGCCGAGATCGGTGGCGACGAAACTCGGGCTCGACGTGGTCATCGCGTTCTCCTCATTTACTTCGGAAACCGAAACTTCGGTAACCGTAGTATTCTCGGACGCTGTGACGAAGTCAAGAGATCGTGGCACGGACCGGCTGGCCATTGGACAGCTGCTGGTCAGGCTGCTTCGCGAATTTCGCGATGACCTGGGCGCCCCGCGAGCCGACGCCGGCTACGGGGACGTCCGGGAACCGCACCTCCAGATCTTCGGCAACGTCCGCATGGGCGGCATCCGGCTCACCGAGCTGGCGGACCGCGCGCAGCTGAGCCTGGCCGCGACGTCAGAGCTCGTCAACGACCTCGCCGACTTGGGGTATCTCACCCGGCGCCCCGATCCCGCCGACGGTCGGGCCAAGCTCATCGACCTGACCAAGCGTGGCCGCGAACTGATGGGTTACGCAGGTGACCGCGTCGCCGACATCGAGCATCGGTGGTCGACGTTGGCGGGCGCGAGAAATTTCAACCAGATGTGCCGCACCATGCAGCGGCTCCTCGACGAGCTCGACCCGAAAGACTCCCGCGGCTAGGTCGGCGGCGGCAGCCGCAGTAGCAGCCGGGCCCCACCCAGTGGGCTGGTCTGCAGAGCCGCCGTTCCGCCGTGGATCTCGGCCTGTTGAGCCACCAGCGCGAGGCCGAGCCCCGAGCCGGATCTCGCCGCCGTCGATCCCCGGGAAAACCGGTCGAAGACAGCGGACCACTCTTCTTCCGGCACTCCGACGCCGTTGTCGTCGACCGTGATCTCGACGCCGTCGACGGAACTGATTGCGGCCAGCCGGATCTCGGTGGCTCCGCCGTGTTTGATGGCATTGGTGATCGCATTGTCGATGACCAACCGAAGACCCGCAGGCATCCCCACCATGAGCACCGTCGTGGGCGACGCCAGCGACACCTGGAGATTGGGATAGTTGCGCATCGCGTCGTGGGCGGCCCGGTCGAGCATTTCGGTGATGTCGACAGGCACGAAGTCGGCGACGGTCGTCAACTCTCCCTGCGCCAGGCGCTCCAACGCCGAGAGCGTGGCCTCGATCCGGGTCTGGGTGCGCATGACATCGGCGATGACTTCCTTGCGCTGCGCGTCGGGGAGGTCAAGGGTCGACAGCACCTCGAGGTTGGTCCGCATGGCGGTCAACGGCGTGCGCAGTTCGTGGGAGGCGACGGCCGCGAAATCCCTGGCGGACTCCAGCGCCGCCTTGGTGCGCTGCTGTTCGTCGCCGATGCGGGCAAGCATTCCCTCGACTGCCTCGGCGATCTCGACCGCTTCCTGCACCCCGCGCACCTTCACCTCGTCGGGGTTGGACTGCGCGTTGATCACCCGGGCCTGCTGCGCCAGCACGCGGAACGGGTTGATCATGATCAGCCACAGCACCGAGGCGACCAGAACGGTGCCGATGATGACCCCGCCGCAGATCAGCAGCACACGCCGGTGCAATTCGTCGATCCGCTGTTGTGTCTCGGCCAGCGGAGCGCCGACCGCGATCGATGCGTCACCGGCGGTGAACGTGCGGACCCGGTACTCCACGCCGTCGATCGTCGTGCTGGCATAGCCGTTGTCGAACTGTGGCAAGACGATGTCCTTCGGCACCGAAACGGTGGTGCCGTCGACGCGGGCGGTACGCACCAGAGCGCCGTTGGGGGCCGGTTGGTCAGGCCCGGGGTTCTCGGAGTTGCGCAGCAGCGTGCTGATATCCCCCAGACTGCTGACCGAATCGAGGCGACGGTCGAGCTGGCTGTACTGGTCGTTGGTCACGCCGAACCAGACCCACGCGCCCAGCGTGATCACCAGAGCAACAACTGCGAGGGCCGCGACGATGACGATGATGCGCAGCGACATCACGCGCGCCAGCAGCTGATAGAGGCGTGTCAACAGACGCACGACGGCACCGAGGACAGGCGAGCTTCCATGGCGTCATCTTGCCCGATGGAGACGCGACGGCGCCGAGGCGAGCACTTGCATCACGCTTCGTCGCGGCCGTGGCTTCGTCCCACGTGGGCTTCGGCGCGCATTCGTTCGACCATGTGCGGATGGTGCAGCTCGAAAGCGGGCCGTTCGGAGCGGATCCGGGGCAGCTCGGTGAAGTTGTGCCGCGGCGGCGGGCAACTGGTCGCCCACTCCAGCGAGTTGCCGTAACCCCACGGGTCGTCCACGGTCACCGGCTCGCCGTACCGCCAGCTCTTGAACACGTTCCACACAAACGGAATCGTCGACACGCCGAGGATGAAGGCGCCGATCGTCGACACAACGTTCAGCGTGGTGAACCCGTCGGTGGGCAGGTAGTCGGCGTAGCGGCGGGGCATCCCCTCGTTCCCCAGCCAGTGCTGCACCAGAAACGTGGTGTGGAAGCCGATGAACGTCAACCAGAAGTGCAGCTTGCCCAGCCGCTCGTCGAGCAACCGGCCCGTCATCTTCGGGAACCAGAAGTAGATGCCGGCATAGGTGGCGAACACGATCGTGCCGAACAGCACGTAGTGGAAGTGGGCCACCACGAAATAGGAGTCGGTCACGTGGAAGTCGATCGGCGGGCTGGCCAGCAGCACCCCGGACAGACCGCCGAGCAGGAAGGTCACCAGGAAGCCCACCGAGAACAGCATCGGTGTCTCGAACGTCAACTGGCCGCGCCACATCGTGCCGATCCAGTTGAAGAACTTGATACCGGTCGGCACCGCGATCAGGAACGTCATGAACGAGAAGAAGGGAAGTAAAACGGCTCCGGTGGCGAACATGTGGTGCGCCCACACCGCCATGGACAGCGCCGCGATGCTGAACGTCGCATACACCAACGTGGTGTAGCCGAAGATCGGCTTGCGGCTGAACACGGGAATCACTTCGCTGATGATCCCGAAGAACGGCAACGCGATGACGTACACCTCGGGGTGGCCGAAGAACCAGAACAGGTGCTGCCACAGCAGCACACCGCCGTTGGCCGGGTCGTAGACGTGCGCGCCCAGGTGACGGTCGGCGGCCAGGCCGAACAGCGCGGCGGTCAGAAGCGGGAAGATCAGCAGCACCAGGATCGAGGTCACCAGGATGTTCCAGGTGAAGATCGGCATCCGGAACATCGTCATGCCCGGTGCGCGCATGCACACCACCGTGGTGATCATGTTGACGCCGCCGAGGATGGTGCCGAGACCGCCCACACCCAGGCCGAGGATCCACAGATCGCCACCGGGACCTGGTGAGTGGATGGCGTCGGTCAGCGGCGTGTAGGCGGTCCACCCGAAGTCCGCGGCACCATTCGGGGTGATGAAACCGGAAAGCGCTATCAGCGCGCCGAATACGAAGAGCCAGAACGACAGCGCGTTCAGCCGCGGGAACGCCACGTCGGGGGCGCCGATCTGCAGCGGCAGCACCAGGTTGGCGAAGCCGAACACGATCGGGGTGGCATAGAACAGCAACATTGCGGTGCCGTGCATGGTGAACAGCTGGTTGAACTGCTCGTTGGACAGGAACTGCAGGCCCGGCAGCGCGAGCTCGGTGCGCATGAACAGCGCCATCAGCCCGCCGATGAAGAAGAAGATGAAGCAGGCGACGCAGTACATGATGCCGATCAGCTTGTGATCGGTCGTGGTGACCAACTTGTAGACGAGATTGCCCTTGGGACCCAGCCGCGCCGGGAACGGACGCCGCGCCTCGAGCGTCTCGATTGGGGCCGTACCGGTTATCTCAGTCGTCACGAAGTCTCCGCACCCGGATCCACAGACCTGCAACACAGGTTATGTGGTCCCGTCGGTGCGAACCCTACAAATACGCATCAGGGGGCCCGTAGGGCCAAAGGTCCCCATGCCTGGTGCGAGCCAACCGCGATCAGCGGTGAGCGAGCCTGCCTCCACGGCCGCGGAACATGCCGCCCCACGAACGACTCGGCGGCGTCGTCTCCGCGGGCTGGATCTCTGTCACGTCCTCGGACGCCGCCGGCTCCGAGGTCGTCATGACGGAGCGTTGTGCATACCGGACATCTCGTGCACTGCGGATCGACAGGCGTCCCAGCGCAATGGCACCCAGGAAGATGATCAGCGCTCCCAGCCCGTAGAAATAGGCCAGCTCCAGTGCGACGCGCTTGGTGTCGGTCGCCGCCACCGGGGCACCGGCGTCGCCGAGACCGAGCGGCCCGGCCAGCGCCCGCCCGACGACGAACCACGCGCCCGCGAACACCGTCAGCCAGCCGCCGAGCATGGCGGTGAACCGGTTGCGCGAACTCAGTAGCAGCAGGCCACCCGCAACGGCGGCGACGCCGGGCAGAACCTCAAGCCACCCTCGCGCGGCGGTCCATGCCCATGCCCGGTCTGGGCTGAACGCGAAGTCGAAGTAGGGGCCGACGAACGGGGCGAGCGCTCCCCAGATCCCTAGGACAATCAGAAGAAATCCACTCGCCGCGCCACGGCTGCGGGGCATCTCCATCCGGCCGCCACGGGTACGCCTGTCATTCATCAGTGCCTCCTCGGTTGGCGACGGAGTACCCCGACCCTCGTGCCGGTAATCGACAACCGTGTCGTTGACAATCGCTTGAATGAGCTGGCTGCGGCAGTGGTGGGTGCAACCCGACCATTACCGTTGGTTATCCGGCTATCTGGGCTACCGAAACCTCCGCGGGTTCACCGGGCGCAGACAGCCTCACCAGTTAGCCGGAATAAAGTTAGTTTTGCTAACGTAGTTTCTTGTAGGCCCATCGTCGCGCGTCAAATACATCAGCGACTTGAAGCAGCTCCGGTTGCTCTGACCGCTATCCCGCCAGGGCCAGCGCGAGGAGAACGACGGCGATCAGCGGGAAGGCCCCCTGCGTGACGGCGGCTCGGGCCTTGTCGGGCGACGATGCGAGCAGTACCGCCGCTGCCGCCAGCATCGACCCGACGCCCGCGAAGATCAGGGCAGCGCCTATCGCATTGTGCCCGAGGCAAATCGCAACGATGCCGATTCCCGTCACGATCGCCAGGAACAGGTTGTAGAAGCCCTGGTTGAATGCCAGGAGTTTGGTGGTCTCCGCTTCTTCCTGCGTGGTTCCAAATGTCGCGCGAGTTCGGGGAGACGTCCACGTCAGCGACTCCATCACGAAGATGTACACGTGAAGCAATGCGGCTAGCGCCGCGAAAACCATTCCTGCAGTTAGCATTACGCACCTAAACTTTCAACTGTGACGACCCCGCTATTCGAACAAACCCTGCTGCCCAATCCCGGGCATCCCGCTGGGCGGACTCATCCCCAGGTGTGTCCAGGCGAGTGGGGTGGCGACGCGGCCGCGCGGGGTGCGGGCGATCATCCCGGCCCGCACCAGGAACGGCTCGCACACCTCCTCGACCGTCGTGGCCTCCTCCCCCACGGCGACCGCTAGCGTGGACACCCCCACCGGGCCACCGCCGAAACTTCGCGTCAACGCCGACAGCACGCCGCGATCGAGCCGATCAAGGCCGAGCTCGTCGACGTCGTACACCGCCAGTGCGTATTTCGCGATGTCGCGGGTGATCACACCGTCGGCGCGGACCTCGGCGTAGTCGCGGACCCGGCGCAGCAGCCGGTTGGCGATGCGCGGCGTTCCCCGCGAGCGCCTGGCAATCTCGGCGCCCGCGTCGGCGCCGAGCTCGATTCCCAGGATGCCGGCCGATCGCGCGAGTACCCGCTCCAGCTCAGCAGGCTCGTAGAAGTCCATGTGCGCGGTGAAGCCGAACCGGTCGCGAAGAGGACCCGTCAGCGCACCCGACCGGGTGGTGGCCCCAACCAGTGTGAAGGGCGCGACCTCGAGCGGAATCGATGTTGCGCCAGGGCCTTTGCCGACGACGACGTCGACGCGGAAATCCTCCATCGCGAGGTAGAGCATTTCCTCGGCGGGCCGTGCGATGCGGTGGATCTCGTCGATGAACAAGACGTCGTTCTCGACGAGGTTGGACAGCATCGCGGCGAGGTCACCGGCCCGCTCAAGTGCGGGGCCGGATGTCACTCGCAGCGAGGTGCCCAGTTCGGCGGCGATGATCATCGCCAGCGACGTCTTGCCCAGCCCTGGCGGGCCGGACAGCAGGATGTGATCCGGTGTGCCGCCACGATTCTTGGCGCCTTCGAGGACCAGCTGCAGCTGTTCGCGCACCCGAGGCTGCCCGATGAACTCGCCCAGCGACCGCGGGCGCAGGCCCGCGTCGATGTCGCCCTCGCCGACGGTCAGCGCCGCCGAGACGTCGCGGTCCTCGGCTTCATCGTCGTCGTCGGTGAAGCGGCTCATTTGTTACCCAGCATGGACAATGCCGCACGCAAGGCGGTCGACTGCGTCGCCTCCGGCTCGTTGGCCAGTATCTTGTCGGTGGCCTCTTCGGCCTGTCTGACCGCAAACCCAAGGCCGACAAGGGCTTCCACCACCGGGCCGCGAACGGCGTGCCCGTTGACGGCCGGGAGCCCGACGACCGCTCCCACCGGGCCGACCTTGTCGCGCAGTTCCAGCACCATTCGTTCGGCGCTACGCTTGCCGATCCCCGGCACCCGGGTCAGTGCCGTGACGTCGCTGTCGGCCAGCGCCTGGCGCAGTGCAGGTGCGTCGTGAACCGCGAGCGTGGCGAGCGCGATCTTCGGACCGACACCGGAAACCGACAGCAGGGTCGAGAACAGGTCACGCGCGTCGGAATCGGCAAAACCGAACAACGTCATCGAGTCCTCACGCACGATCATGGCGGTCACCAGTCGAGCCTCGGTTCCGCGGCGCAGGGTCGACAGTGTCGTGGGCGTCGCGTTGATTCGGTAGCCGACACCGGCGGCCTCGATGACGACGTGGTCGAGCGCCACGTCGAGAACTTCCCCGCGAATGGATGCGATCATCGTGCCGCCTTGAGTCGAGCCCGGTACTTCTTCTGCTGTTCGGCGGCCAGTGCCTCGGCGGCCGCCATGCGTGCGATCATCGGAGCGCGCCAACAATGGCAGATCGCCAGCGCGAGCGCGTCGGCTGCGTCCGCAGGTGTCGGCTTGGTCTGCAGCGCAAGGATTCTGGTGACCATCGCGGTGACTTGAGCCTTGTCGGCGCTGCCGTTGCCGGTGACGGCGGCCTTCACCTCGCTGGGCGTGTGGAAGTGGACGTCGATGCCGCGTCTCGCGGCGGCCAGCGCGATCACCCCGCCCGCCTGCGCGGTGCCCATCACCGTCGAGACGTTCTGCTGGGAAAACACCCGCTCGATCGCGATGACGTCCGGATGGTGGGTATCCATCCAGTATTCGGCCGCGTCGCTGATGATCAGCAGGCGCTGCGGCAGCGGCGAATCGGCCGGTGTGCGCACCACGTCGACGTCGAGCGCGATGACCTGCCGACCCTGTCCGCCCTCGATGACGGAGAGTCCGCAACGCGTCAAACCGGGATCGACTCCCATTACGCGCACGCCAACCCCTTCTGTGAACACCTGTTCGAGTGGAGCCTACTGCGGTGAACCGACGTGATCCGGAAAAGACACGCCCTGAAGTTTCTATCCAGGTCGCGGCTGAAATTCAGGTCGAAATCCGAACTCGTCGATGTGACTGCGGCGGCGAGCGACGCTAACGTCGCGGGAGACCTGACCCCGATCCGTGGGAGCTGAACTCACCCGATGCCCGACGAGAACGAACTGGAGTCCGCAACAAATCTCGCCGTCACCCTGGCCTGGGTCGCTGCCGCCGTCGTCGCGGCATATCTGCTGGGTGTGGTCCTGGCCTGGGTCCTGATGCGCATCGGCCGACGTAGTTCGGTCATTCGCGACATCGCCGAACTCACGAGGATGCCCGTGCGAGCCGCCTTCGTCGTGTTCGGTTCCTCGATTGCGGTGCAACGCACGTCCTCCCCGGCCGACAGCTGGCGCGGCTGGCTGGACCACACGCTGCTGATCCTGCTGATCGCCGCGCTCACGTGGCTGCTGGCCAGCCTGGTGCAGGTGGCGGAGCGTCGCGCGATCTCCCGATACGGCGGCGGTGATGTGGAGATCTCCGACGAAGACCGCCAGTGGCGGCGAATCCGCACGCAGGTGACGGTGCTGCGCAGGCTCGCGATCGCCGTTGTCGTCGTTCTCGGCGCGGCCGCGATATTGATGACATTCCCGAGGTTCTCCGACATCGGCACCACGGTGTTCGCGTCGGCCGGTGTGCTGTCCGTCGTAGCTGGCCTGGCGGCCCAGACGTCGCTCGGGGCGGTGTTCGCAGGCATGCAGATCGCGTTCTCCGGGGCCATTCGCGTCGGCGATGTGGTGCAACTCGAGGACGGACAGTGGTGGGGCCGGATCGAGGAGATCACCCTGAGCTACGTCGTCGTGCGCCTCTGGGACGAGCGCAGGCTGGTCCTGCCGTGCACCTACTTCACCACCGAGCCGTTCGAGAACTGGACGCGCAGCGCCACCGAGATCATGGGCACCGTCGAATTCGACGTCGACTTCTCCGTCCCGTTCGATGAGATGCGCGCCGAGTTGGACCGGCTGCTGGCCACGAGCGATCTCTGGGATGGCCGCCGCGGGGTGCTGCAGGTGACCGACGCCGTCGGCGGTGTGGTCCGGGTGCGGATCCTGGTGAGCGCCCCGAACGCGGGTGCGCTATTCGACCTGCGCTGTTCCGTGCGCGAAGGCATGGTCAGTTGGGTCCAACACAACCGAGTGCTGCCGACGCAGCGCATCGAGGCCGCCGAGACGGTTACGGATGCCCAACCGCGTCGCAGCGACGAAAATAGGGGGACGAAGCGCGTGGCGTCAGGCCTCTTCTCCGGCAGCCCCGAAGCCGAGGCCCGAGCGCGAGCGTTCGACGACACCGTCGAGCCCGAAGACGACTTCGCCAGCCCTAACGGCCGCGGCTGAGCGCGCACCTGCGGCAATCGACGATCACGACGTGGCTGGGCGTGCTGGAGTCCCGCGGTGCGCGACTACGGACGTCACATCGCCGAGATCAGCGCGTTTCCGCGTCTTAGACCAGAGATCGAGCTGCGGCACTCGACGATCACGACGAGGCTGGGCCGCTGGAGTCCGCGATTTCGGCGTAATTACCAGAGCTCAGCGCACCGCACGAATGCGCGCCGAACTCATTCCTCGTCGAGGAGCGCGGCGATGTCGTCGGGGATGTCGATGTTGGTGTAGACGTCCTGCACGTCGTCGCTGTCCTCGAGCGCATCGACCAGCTTGAGCACCTTGCGGGCGCCGTCGAGGTCGACGGGTACCGTCACCGACGGCTGAAAGCTGGCCTCGGCCGACTCGTAGTCGATGCCCGCGTCCTGCAGCGCGGTTCGCACCGCGACGAGATCGCCGGGCTCGCAGATGACTTCGAAGCTGTCGTCGAGGTCGTTGACGTCTTCCGCGCCCGCCTCGAGCACAGCGGTCAGCACGTCGTCCTCGGTCAGCCCGTTCTTCTCCAGCATGACCACGCCCTTGCGGGAGAACAGATAGGACACCGAGCCGGGGTCGGCCATGTTGCCGCCGTTGCGGGTCATTGCCACGCGCACTTCGCCGGCGGCGCGGTTGCGGTTGTCGGTCAGGCATTCGACCAACACCGCGACACCGTTGGGCCCGTAGCCCTCGTAGGTGATGGTCTGCCAGTCGGCGCCGCCCGCCTCCTCGCCCGCCCCGCGCTTGCGGGCCCGCTCGATGTTGTCGTTGGGCACCGAGTTCTTCTTGGCCTTCTGGATGGCGTCGTACAGCGTCGGGTTGCCCGCGGGATCACCGCCGCCGACGCGCGCGGCAACCTCGACGTTCTTGATCAGCTTGGCGAAGTTCTTACCCCGGCGGGCATCGATGATCGCCTTCTTGTGCTTGGTGGTGGCCCACTTGGAATGGCCGCTCATGCAAGTACTACCTCTTTCACGCTCTTTCACGACGATGAAGTCCGATCAACGAGTCTACGTGGACGTTTATGCCCCAGGGCACCGCACCGAGACGGCTTGGCGCCATCACCCGAAATCGGCTTATCGACGCGACTAGTTCGATCTTGAATTGAGAGCAAATTCTCAGGCCCACTTCGCCATAAGCGAAAATTCCGACATACCCGAAATAATTGGACAGGGCGCGGTGGCACGTTTGCTGAATTGATACTCTGCGTCAATGCCTCGGAAGCGACAATTGGCCGAGTTGCCTCATTCGCACGCGCCCGGTCAAACGGATTGCTGATGGATATCACCAACCGATGGTGGCGCGGCCTTGATCACTACTACTGGTTGACGGCATTCCTCGCCGCCCGCGGCATGCAGCGCACGACGTGCCGAGTGGTCGCGCTGGTCATGATCGGCTTGAGTGCCATTTCCATAACGCTGATCTGGAGCCCGACCGGCCCCCACGGCACCCGCAACCAGATCCTGGCAATCGTCGTGGCGGTGTGTTGCTGGGCGATGGCTTCATTCTGGCTGCGCTCACGGTGGCCGTCCGCTGTCCAGTCCCGAATTTGTGTCTGCCTCGGATCGGTCTGCATAGCGATTTCGTGCCTTATCCAATCCGACGCGCTGTCGGGTCTCTTCGGTACGACGGCGTTCACACTGGTCGCCACCTATGCCGCCGTTTTTCACACCACCCGGTGGGTTGGCACCACCTATGTGGTGGCGGGCGCGACACTGGTTGTGCTGTGTTTCAGGCTGGCTGCAACCGACCTCGCGTTCGCGATCTCGTCGGTGATGCTGGTCGGCTTCATCGTCGTGTTCGTCTCGTTCACCGCCCGCGCGGCGATATGGCTCGTCGACGCCGACATCCTTCACGAGAACTTCGAGCCCCTGACCGGCTTGTTGAACCGCGACGGCTTCTACGAGAAGACCATGACGCTGCTGGCATCTCGCAGCCGAGGTGACGACCGGTTCCTCGCGGTCGCGGTGTTCAACCTCGACACCTTCTCGTTGGTCGGCGAATTCTCCGGCGTGAGCGGTTCCAACCGGGCCCGCGTCGAAATCGCCGCGCGCCTCCGCGAAACCGCTCGGCGCGACGCGGTGATCGCCCACATCGCCGACTCCGAGTTCGTCATCGCCGACCTCTTCGAGAGCGACGATGCATCAGCACTCGTCGAGCGGGTGCGCGGCACCATCTCGGGTGCGCCGTCACGCCTGTCTGCCAGCATCGGCGTGGTGACCACCGCACTGGAGCCGCTCATCCAGCTTCCGCCGAGCGACGTGCTCGACGAACTGCTCGCCATCGCCACCAACGCGATGTACGACTCGCGCAAGTCGGGTGGCAACCAGGTCACCTACGTGAGAAGTCCCGCGCTCACGGTTCTCGACGACCCGGGCAACGACGAGTGGTTCGACACAGAGGAACCCGCCTGACCTTCCGGGTCACGAATGCCCGGTGATGATGTCGACGAAGAGTTTGTGGATGCGACGATCACCGGTCATCTCGGGATGAAACGACGTCGCGAGCATCCGCCCCTGGCGCACCGCGACGATGTGATCGGCGGCGCGGCCGAGCACCTGTACGTCGGGTCCGACCCGCTCGACCCACGGCGCCCGGATGAAGACCGCGTGCACCGGCCTGTCCAGCCCGTCGAACGCGATATCGCCTTCGAAGGAGTCGACCTGCCGACCAAAGGCGTTGCGCCGCACGGTCATATCGATCGCCTTCAGCGGGGCGGCATCCCGGCCTGCTTCGCCGGCATCCAGGATCTCGCTGGCCATCAGGATCATCCCCGCACAGGACCCGTATGCGGGCATGCCATCGGCCAGCCGCGAGCGAAGTGGCTCGAGCAGCTCGAACTCCCGCAACAGATGCGTCATCGTGGTGGACTCGCCGCCCGGAATGACTAGGGCGTCAACGGCTTCCAGCTCCGTGCGGCGACGGACGGTGTTAGCCTCGGCGCCCGCTTCGCGCAGGGCCGCCAAGTGTTCACGAGTGTCACCTTGCAGCGCCAGCACCCCGACACGCGGGGCGCTCACTCTGGCGCCGGCGTGAAGTCGCGGTTGTAGCGGGTCAGCCCCTCCTGCATGACGGCCGCCACCATCTCGCCCGACTGGGTGAAGATCTTGCCCTGCGTGAGTGACCGGCCACCGGACGCCGACGGCGAGGACTGGTCATACAGCAGCCACTCGTCGGCGCGGAACGGCCGCATGAACCACATCGCGTGGTCCAGCGACGCCACCATCAGGTGCTTGCGTTCCTCGAGGTGCGTGACCTGCGCCGAGCCGAGCAGCGTGAGGTCGCTCATGTAGGCGAGCGCGCAGATGTGCAACACGTAGTCGTCGGGCAGCGGGTCGCGGTGCCGGAACCACACCTGCTGTTGGGATGCCTTGCCGGGCAGGAGCTTGAGCTGGTCGCGTGGCACGATCCGGACATCCCACTCCGCGAACTGTTGGAATCCGGCGTCGTCGAACACGCCGCCCTTCGAGATGAAATTGGGCAGGTCGTCGGGCGGCACCGCGAACGGCATGGCGTCCTGGTGCTCGATTCCGCTCTGGTCGGTCTGGAAGGACGCCGACATCGAGAAGATGGTCTCACCGTGCTGGATCGCGTTGACGCGCCTCGTGACGAACGAGCCGCCGTCACGGAGCCGTTCGACGATGAAAACGGTGGCCGCCTTGGCGTCGCCGGGACGCAGAAAGTATCCGTGGAGCGAGTGGACTTGAAACTTCGGGTCCACGGTTCGCACCGCCGAGACCAGGGACTGGCCGGCGACGTGGCCACCGAATGTGCGTTGCAGGAAACCTGATTCGGGACTGAAGACGCGCCCGCGGTAGATGTTGATCTCGAGTTGCTCGAGATCGAGGATCTCCTCGATCGCCACGGGCTACCAGCCGCGCTGGGCGAGTCGGTGCGGCTCCGCGATCTCCTCAACGTTGATACCGACCATGGCCTCCCCCAGCCCGCGCGACACCTTGGCCAGCACGTCGGGGTCGTCGTAGAAGGTGGTGGCCTTGACGATCGCGGCCGCGCGCTGCGCGGGATCGCCTGACTTGAAAATGCCCGAGCCGACGAACACTCCCTCGGCGCCGAGTTGCATCATCATCGCGGCGTCGGCCGGAGTCGCGATACCGCCCGCGGTGAACAAGGTCACCGGCAGCTTGCCCGCCCGGGCGACTTCTGCGACCAACTCGTAAGGCGCCTGCAATTCCTTTGCGGCGACGAACAACTCGTCCTCGGACAGCGAGGTCAACCGGCGGATCTCCCCGCCGATGGCCCGCATGTGCGTCGTCGCGTTGGACACGTCGCCGGTGCCCGCCTCACCTTTCGAGCGGATCATCGCCGCGCCCTCGGTGAGCCGGCGCAGCGCCTCGCCCAGGTTCGTCGCACCGCAGACGAACGGCACGGTGAACTTCCACTTGTCGATGTGATGGGTGTAGTCGGCCGGCGTCAGCACCTCGGACTCGTCGACATAGTCGACACCGAGGCTCTGCAGAATCTGCGCCTCGACGAAGTGGCCGATACGCGCCTTGGCCATCACCGGAATGGTGACCGCCGAGATGATGTCCTCGATCATGTCGGGGTCGCTCATCCGCGACACCCCACCCTGGGCACGGATGTCGGCAGGCACGCGTTCCAGCGCCATCACCGCGACTGCGCCCGCTCCCTCGGCGATGCGCGCCTGATCGGGGGTGACGACGTCCATGATGACGCCGCCCTTGAGCATCTCTGCCATGCCGCGCTTGACGCGAGCTGTGCCCGTCTGACCGCCTGCCCCGTTAGATCCAGCTGCGGTATCCACTGCTATCTCCTCCAAATGCCTACTGATCCAGTCTAGAGGTGGCACCAAATCCAATAAATCCGCACATCAGCGGATCGACTGCAGCTGCCATTGGGGGCCGGCACGTTGGGGGTCGGCCAGCGCGTTCGCCTCGGACAGCAACTCGCCGAGCTGCAGCGGGTAGACGGTCTCCCCCTTGGCGACCAGCTCGCCGATCATTGTCTCATCGCACCACCGGTGCCCATGGATGTAGCGCCGTTCCAGCGTTGTGCGGCCCGACGCGGCCGGCTCGAACCGCTGGGTGCGGTGCACGAAGAACATCTCCTCGCTGCGGATGACGGCCCCGTTGAAGTCGATCACCGCATCACGGCGCCACACCGGCCCGACGATCCCGGCCGGTTCGATGTGCAGACCGGTTTCCTCTGCCAGCTCGCGCACCGCGGCCTCGGTCAGCGACTCCCCCGGCTGTACCGCACCTCCCACGGTGAACCACCAGCGCGGCGCCGGGCCGTCCGAGCCGCCCCGTAAGGCCGGGTCCGATCCGCACAACAGCAGCACCGCACCGTCGTCGTCCAGCAGCACCACCCGGGCCGACGTGCGGCGGCTGACCACGCCGACGTCGCGGTCGGCCTGCTCGGCGATCTCGAAATAGCTTGGCAGCGCGGCGGTTCCACCGAGGCGAAGCCAGCGCACCGGACGCCGTTCGCGCAGCGCCAGCGTGTCCCGGACAGCATCGTTGTGGAATCGGCGGGCCAGCAGCACGCGCGCCTCGGCATCGGCAAGCTCGGCGACCAGGGCCGCAGGCAACGACGCCGGGTCGACCAGCGCGAGCGCGCCCGACAGTTCGTTCTCGGCGGCTTCCCTCGCGTTGCGGCTTGCCTGTTCGGCGCTGTCGGCGAGCGCGGCCAGCCGCCTGCCCTCCGGCCCGTTGCCGTAGGCGTCGACGGCGACGGCACGCGCGACCACCGCGCGGCGGGCCAGCGCACCGTCGAGCGCCTGCGACGAGAGGTCGTAGCGGACATGCAGCCGGTCCAGCCGGTGCGCGGTCTGATATGCCCATGCACCCACCAGCAGAAGCACCACCAGCAGGACCAGTAGCCCGATCACCACGAGCCAGGTCATCAGCTAGCCCCCCGGGTCGCTTCGCTCTCCCCCGCAAGCGGGAGGTACCCCCAGCGCCTCACGAAGCCACCTGTACCTTGGCCCCCGCCCCGGCGACCGTCTCGTACACCCGCATGATCTGGCCCGCGACCACTGACCAGTCGTATCGGTGGACCGCGTCCGTGGCCGCCTCGATATAGCGGCCGCGGGCCACGTCGTTCTCCAGCACCTCGATGAGGCCGACGGCCAGCGCATCGGCGTCGTCGACCGAGACCAGCCGGCCGGCCTCGCCGTCGACGAGCACCCGGCGGAACGCATCGAGGTCGCTGGCCACCACCGCGGTGCCCGCGGCCATCGCCTCGACCAGCACGATGCCGAAGCTCTCGCCACCGGTGTTGGGTGCGCAGTACACGTCGGCACTGCGCATCGCGGTGGCCTTCCCGGCGTCGTCGACCTGGCCGAGGAATCGCAGGTGCCCGGCCAGCGAACCGGCCTTCTCGCGCAGCTCCTCCTCATCGCCGCGGCCCACGATCAGGATCTCGATCTCGGGAAACCGCTCGACCAGCGCCGGCAGTGCCGCCGTCAGCACGGCCATGCCCTTGCGCGGCTCGTCGAAACGGCCAAGGAACAACACGGACTTGCCCGGCCGTGGATACCCGTCGAGCCGGGGCGCGTGTGCGAAAGACGCCACGTCGACACCGTTCGGGATCTCGACGGCGTCGGATCCGAGCGCCTCCATCTGCCAGCGCCGCGCCAGGTCGGACACTGCGATGCGGCCGATGATCTTCTCATGCCAGGGCCGCAGGATGCCCTGAAAGACCGACAGCGTCAGCGATTTCGTGGTCGACGTGTGGAAGGTTGCGACGATGGGGCCCTCGGCGATCATCAGCGCGAGCATCGACAGGCTGGGCGCGTTCGGCTCGTGCAGATGTAGCACGTCGAAATCGCCGTCGGTCAGCCAGCGCTTGACCTTGCGGTGGGTGGCCGGGCCGAACCGCAGCCGAGCGACCGATCCGTTGTACGGAATCGGCACGGCCTTGCCGCCCGACACGACGTAGTCCGGCAACTCGACATGCGGCGACGACGGGGCCAGCACGCTGACGTCGTGGCCGCGGCTGCGCATGACCTCCGCCAGTTGCAGCACATGGGATTGCACGCCGCCGGGAACGTCGAACGAGTACGGGCAGACCATGCCGATGCGCATCAGCCCTCGCCCCTGAGCTTGGCCTGCCGCTCCTCGGACAGGTCGGCCAGCCATTGCGGCTGCAGCATGTGCCAGTCCTCGGGGTGGGCGGCGATGCCCTTGGCGAACCGGTCGGCCATCGCCTGGGTGATCGCGGTGACATCGCCCGACGACGTGTCCAATGGCCCCGTCACGTCGAAGACCCAGCTGTCGCGCGTGTTGTAACAGTGCGTCGGCAGCACGACCGCACCAGTCTCGATGGCCAGTTTCGCCGAGCCGGCGGGCATCCGAGTCGGCTCGCCGAAGAAGTCGACGTCGACGCCAGACCGGGTCAGGTCGCGGTCGGCCATCAGGCAGACGATGCCGTTGTCGCGCAGGCGCTCGGCGAGCACCTCGAACGGCGGGCGCTCGCCGCCGGTCAGAGGCAACATCTCGAAACCCAGACTCTCCCGGTAGTCGATGAACCTCTGGTAGAGGGACTCCGGCTTGAGCCGCTCGGCGACGGTCGTGAACGTGCCGAAATGCTGGACCATCCATACGCCTGCCATGTCCCAGTTGCCGCTGTGCGGCAGCGGCATCACCACCCCTCGACCCGCCTCGAGGCCGGCCCGGATGTGTTCACTGCCCAGGAGGCACGGCTCGATGCGCTCGCGCAGCTTTTCCTTGTCCATCGACGGCAACCGGAATGCCTCCCGCCAATATCGGGCGTAAGAGGCAAGCGAAGCACGGATCAGCCCGTCGGGCACCCTGGCGGGCGTCACGCCGAGCACCCGGGCCAGGTTCTTGCGTAGCTGCGCAGGGCCGCCATTACGGGAAGCATAGATCGCTCCGGCGTCAAAGGCGTTGCGCGCCACCAGTTCTGGCATCGCGCGCACCAGTCGCCAACCCGCGGCGTAGCCCAAGTCGGTGACTTGACCCCCGAACGGTAAGCGGCTGCCCCCAGTCGCCTGTGATCCCGTGGGGGTGGTGCTCACGGCCCACCCGTCTCGGGGTCGTCCCCGGGGTTACCGGTGACGTCGGATTCAACCGACTCCTCTTTCTTGAGCGGTTCCATTGCGCCCGGGGAGGTGCGCACGGTGTGCACCCGCTGACCCAGGGTGACCAGGCTGGCCACCGCCAGCACCCATGCCGCGACGTACAGCAGCCACGGCACGTGCAAGAACGGCACACCCGACAGCCCCGCACCGGTCAGCACGATGGTCAGCCGTTCCGGTCGCTCGATGAGGCCGCCCCCGCCGCTGAGGCCGCTGGCCTCGGCGCGGGCTTTGATGTAGGAGACGACCTGCGAGGAGACCAGGCAGATCATCAGGGCCACCACCAGCGAGGTGCTTCGCGCCCCGAACGCCGCCCACCACAGCAGCCCGCAGAACACCGCGCCGTCGCTGATCCGGTCGCACGTAGCGTCCAGGACCGCGCCGAACCGGGTACCGCCTCCGCTCAGCCGGGCCATCGCGCCGTCGAGCATGTCGGCGAGCACGAAGACGAAGACCGCGAAACTGCCCCACCACAACTGGCCGATCGGATAGAGCGTCAGCGCGGCGATGACCGCGCCCGCCGTGCCGATGATGGTGATGCTGTCGGGGGTGAAGCCGGCGCGCAGCGCGCCCTTCGCGACCGGCGTCGAGAGCTTTGTGTACGCCGCGCGGGTCATCAAGTAGAAATCGCTCACGATTGGTTCGCCCATTCCGCGGCCAGCAGCTCACGGGTCTCGCGCAGCAGCTGCGGGACGACCTTGGAGCCGCCGATGATCGTGATGAAGTTGGCGTCACCGCTCCACCGGGGCACCACGTGCATGTGCAGGTGCTCCGCCAGCGAGCCGCCCGCGGACTTACCGAGGTTCAGGCCGACGTTGAACCCGTGCGGCCGCGACACCGATTTGATGACGCGAATCACCTTCTGGGTGAACGCCATCAGCTCGGCACTCTCCGCGTCGCTGAGGTCCTCGAGCTCCGACACCCGCCGGTACGGGACGACCATCGAGTGGCCCGGGTTGTACGGGTAGAGGTTCAGCACAATGTAGACGAGCTCGCCGCGCGCCACCACCAGACCATCCTCGTCGTTCAGCGTCGGGATGTCGGTGAACGGCTGCGTGGACGCCGCCGACCCACCCTTCATCGGTGCCTCCGCCAGATAGTGCATCCGGTACGGCGTCCAGAGCCGCTGCAGATGGTCGGGGTCGCCCACCCCGTGGTCGACGACCTTGCGCTCGTCGTTGTCGGTCACGTCGGTGTGCCTACCTTGATCAGATCCGCGGTGGGCGCGGCGTTTTCGCGGTTGGCGATCCAGTTCGCGATCGCTTCGACCGCGTCGTCGCGGGGCACTCCGTTGACCTGGCTGCGGTCGCCGAACCGGAAGCTGACGGCTCCCGCCTCGACGTCGCGGTCGCCGGCCAGCAGCATGAACGGCACCTTCTGGTTGGTGTGGTTGACGATCTTCTTCGCCATCCGGTCGTCGCTGGTGTCGACCTCGGCCCGGATACCGCGTGACTTCAGCTGCTCGGCCACCGCCGCCAGGTACTCGGCGTGTCCGTCGGCGACCGGGATACCGACTACCTGCACCGGCGCCAGCCAGGCCGGGAACGCGCCGGCATAGTGCTCGGTGAGGATGCCGAAGAACCGCTCGATCGACCCGAACAGCGCGCGGTGGATCATCACCGGCCGCTGCCTGCTGCCGTCGGCCGCGGTGTAGGTGAGGTCGAACCGTTCGGGGAAGTTGAAGTCCAGCTGGATCGTCGACATCTGCCAGCTGCGGCCGAGCGCGTCCTTGACCTGAACGGAGATCTTGGGGCCGTAGAACGCGGCGCCACCCGGGTCGGGCACCAGGTCAAGACCCGACGCCGCGCCGACCTCGGCCAGCACGCTGGTGGCTTCCTCCCACATGTCGTCCGAACCGACGAACTTCTTCGGATCCTTGGTCGACAACTCCAGATAGAAGTCCGTCAGGCCGTAGTCGCCCAGCAGGTCGAGCACGAAGTTCAGCAGCGAGGTCAGCTCGTCGCGCATCTGCTCGCGGGTGCAGTAGATGTGCGCGTCGTCCATCGTCAGCCCGCGCACCCGGGTCAGCCCGTGCACGACACCGGACAGCTCGTATCGATAGACGGTGCCGAACTCGAAGAGCCGCAACGGAAGTTCGCGATACGACCGCCCACGCGACCGAAAGATCAGGCAGTGCATCGGGCAGTTCATCGGCTTGAGGTAATAGTCCTGACCCGGCTTACGTACCGTGCCGTCCTCGTTGTACTCGGCGTCGAGGTGCATCGGCGGGAACATGCCGTCGGCGTACCAGTCGAGGTGGCCGGAGATCTTGAACAGCTCCGCTTTCGTGATGTGTGGGCTGTTGACGAACTCGTAGCCCGCCTCGCTGTGCTTGCGACGCGAATAGTCCTCGAGCTCTCGCCGGATGATTCCGCCCTTGGGGTGGAAAACTGCTAAGCCGGAACCGATTTCGTCGGGAAAGCTGAACAGGTCCAGCTCTGCGCCGAGCCTGCGGTGGTCGCGCCGTTGCGCCTCCTCGATCAGCTCCAGATGGCGGTCGAGTGCATCCTGCGACTCCCACGCCGTGCCGTAGATTCGTTGCAGGCTCGCATTGTCCTGGTTGCCGCGCCAATACGCGGCCGAGCTACGGGTCAGCTTGAAGGCCGGAATGAACTTCGTGGTCGGAATGTGCGGGCCGCGGCACAGATCGCCCCAAACACGTTCGCGGGTACGCGGATTGAGGTTGTCGTAGGCGGTCAGCTCGTCACCGCCGACTTCCATCACCTCGGGGTCGCCGGACTTGTCGTCGACGAGCTCGAGTTTGTACGGCTCGTCGGCAAGCTCTTCGCGGGCTTCGTCTTTCGACTCGTAGACGCGGCGGGAGAACAGCTGTCCGTCCTTGACGATCTGGCGCATGCGCTTCTCCAGCGCCTCCAGGTCCTCGGGGGTGAACGCCTCGGCGACGTCGAAGTCGTAGTAGAAGCCGTCGGTGATCGGCGGCCCGATGCCGAGCTTGGCCTCGGGGAACAACTCCTGGACGGCCTGGGCCAGCACGTGGGCCGCCGAATGGCGGATAACGCTGCGGCCGTCCTCTGTGTCGGCGGCGACCGGCGTGACCTCGGCATCGGCATCGGGCACCCAGCTCAGGTCGCGAAGACGCCCGTCGGCGTCACGGACCACGACGATGGCGTCCGGCGCGCCCCGGCTCGGCAGCCCGGCGTCGCGCACCGCCGCCGCCGCGGTCGTCCCCGCAGCGACCCGGATCGGGGCTGCTGGGGCGGGGCTGGCGGCGGCAGTCATCGGTCACTCTCTCAAGTGTTGGTGGATGTTGACGAACGCGACCATGCTATCGGTGCGGGCGGTCAGTCCCCGACCCCGATAGGACTGTTCAACCCGGGATGGTCGATGCCGACGAGCTCAGCGGTCCAGTCCAGCGCGCCGAGCAGCCACAGCGACACGGCCACGGTCAACGCGGTGAGCAGCCCGCCCAGGACCTGCGCGATCACACCCCGCCGGGTGAACCAGTCCATCACCTTGTCGTAACGCTGCCTGGCGTAGGACAGCAGGCGTCGCGCCCAATCGAACTCGGTCGCCAGGATGCCGAGTCCGACGAACACGATGGCCCAGCCCGGGCCCGGATAGGGAATGGCGACGATGCCGAGCGCCAACACGGCGAGTCCGGTCACGCCGACGACGATGCGGTAACCGAAATCGACTGTGGGCCGGTCGCGAAATCGGTCGCGCCACCTTGCCCAGCGCCGTCGCAGGCCAGGCTTTTCCGGTTCGGTCACGGCTGACCCGGGTTGAGCTTCACGAACAGCGCTTCGGCGTCGCAGAGCACGGCATCTCCGTCGAGAAGTCGCCCGGCGACAAAGATCTTCCGCCCGTCGGTGCGGTCCACCCGGGCGTCGACCTGCAGCTCCTTATCGATGGGCGCGATCTTGCGGTAGTTCACGTGCAGGTAGGCCGTGCGCTGCGTATGGCTGCGAGTGAGCCTGAACGCCGCGAACCCGAGCACCGAGTCCCACATCTGGGCCAGCGCGCCGCCGTGCACCGCTCCGTTGCGGCCGAGGTGGTATCGGCGGAACCGGACCACGCCATCGATCTCGTTTTCGTCGGCCTTCAGATCCATCGGCACCTGCAGGATGTTGCCGCGGTTGGGTAGGTCCATGCGCCGGCCGGACGGCGTCGTCCACTCGTCGGTGTCGAAGGGCGCCAGCAGTGCCGAGACGGCCTCGAGCATGTCGGCGGCCTGCGTGATCACTGCGTCGGGGGCGTCGGCCGCCCGCGTGTGGTCCTGCAGGGTGCGGACCGCCTCGACGAACCGGCCGTAGTCGGGCCCACCCTTCGTCGTGGGTTCCGGCGGATTGAATCCGCCGCCGGGATGCGACTCGTAGGGGTCAGTTGGCACCCGCTCACCGTATTGCCTGCCGGGATTCGTGTCCGGTGAAGACCAGACGCATCGCTCAGGCGCCTTCTGCGCCGGCCTTGCTCAACGTCTCGAATTCCTCGTCGGACAGCTTGATTTCGGCGGCGGCGACGTTCTGCTCCAGGTGGCTGACCTTCGACGTGCCGGGAATCGGCAGCATCACCGGCGAGCGTTTGAGCAGCCACGCCAGCGCAAGCTGCGACGCGGAGGCGTGGTGCTCGGAGGCGATGCGCTGCAGCGGGCCGTCGGGCGCGGCCAACGGTCCGGCAGCCAGCGGGAACCACGGAATGAAGCCGAGGCCCTGGGCTTCACATGCCTCAAGCACCGGTTCGGCGGTACGGGCCGCGAGGTTGTACATGTTCTGCACGGACACGATCGGCGTGACCTTCTGCGCGGCTTCCAGCTGTTCGACGCCGACTTCCGAGAGGCCGATGTGGCCGATCTTGCCCTCCTGCTGCAGCGCGGCGAGCTCTCCGACCTGATCCTCGAGGGGGAACTTGTCGTCGATCCGGTGCAACTGGAACAGGTCGATCCGCTCGACGCCCAACCGCTGCAGGCTCATCTCGCACTCTTGACGCAGATAGCCGGGAAAGCCAAGCGGTATCCAGACATCCGGGCCGGTGCGCAGCAGCCCGGCCTTCGTCGCGATGACGACGCCGTCGTAGGGATGCAGCGCCTCGCGGATCAACTCCTCGGAGTCATACGGGCCGTACGAGTCGGCGGTGTCGATGAAGTTGACGCCGAGTTCGACCGCGCGCCGCAGCACGCGGATGCATTCGTCGTGATCGTCCGGCGGGCCCCACACGCCTTTGCCGGTGATTCGCATGGCACCGAAGCCGAGTCGGTTGACGGTGAGATCACCGCCGAGAGTGAACGTTCCTGCTGCTTGAGCGACGGTTGAAGTGGTCACTTCACAGACCGTACCCCGGGTGATGACATCGTGTTGGGGTGAAACTGAGCGACTTGACGACGCTACCGCTGACCTATCGCGACGTGGGTGCGACCGCAGGCATACTGCCCGATGGTTACCACCATGTGCGCAAGTCCGCCGTCATCGGTCACGGTCGGCTGCGCTTCGACGACGCGGCGTCGAAGGTGATGCGGTGGGGCATGCTGCGCGGTGCCGGGGTGCGGGTGCAGGCGAGCAGCGACGTCGCGGCCGTCGGCTCGGAGGTGCTCGTCGGGCTCGGCCCCCTGCGCGCGCCATGCCGGGTGGTTTACGTGATCGACGAGCCGGATCGTCGGGGGTTCGCCTACGGCACGCTGCCGGGCCATCCCGAATCCGGCGAGGAGCTGTTCGCCGTCCGCTACGACCCTGCGACCGACGCCGTGCACGCGGAGGTCGTCGCCTTCTCGCGGCACGGGACGTGGTGGAGCAGGCTGGGCGCGCCCGCCACATCGTTGGCGCAGCGCGTCATCACGTCGCGGTACCTGACCGCGCTGTAACGGGCTGCTTCCCCCGCCGACCTGCGGATAGCCCGTCTGTTCCGGGTATAGCCAGGTGATCGGGCCGTCCATGCCTCCTCCGCCCCAGGTCCGCAGTAGCCTTGACCCAACTCAGCTCGACGATCGGACATTGCCCGTGATTGATCCTGTTGAAGTGGACGCCACCCATCGGCGGATCGCGCAGATCGTGCAGGACCTCTACGCCAGGCCGGACGCCGATTCCGACACCGTGATCGCCGAACTGGCCGAGCACGCGGCCGCGGAGCTCCCCGGTGCCCAGTACGCCGGCGTCACCGTCACCCGTAATGCCAAGCACATCGACACCCCTGCCGCGACGCACAAGTGGCCGGTGCTTCTCGACGAGATCCAGCAGCGCCACCGCGAGGGTCCGTGCCTGACCGCGGCGTGGGAGGAGAAGACCATCCACGTCGCGGATCTCCGAACAGACGAGCGGTTTCCGCTCTACGCCCGGGATGCGTTGGCGCATACCCCTATTCGCACGGTGATGGCGTTTCAGCTGTGGATCGCCGGCGAGACGATGGGTGCGCTCAACGTCTACGCCGAGACCGCGAATGCTTTCACTCCGGACACCCGTGCGATCGGGCTGGTCTTCGCCGCCCATTCGTCGGTCGCCTGGAATGCCGCCCGCCGCGACGAGCAGTTCAAGAAGGCGCTGGCAAGCCGAGACGTAATCGGGCAGGCCAAGGGCATGCTGATGGAGCGCTACGGGGTCGACGCCATCCAGGCCTTCGACCTGCTGCGCAAGCTGTCGCAGGACTCGAACACACCGCTGATTCAGATCGCCGCCGACCTCGTCGAGAAACAACAGTCCGCAAAGTGAGTTTCTTTGTCGCCCCGGCGCCGCCCCTGAGCTGCTAGGCCTTGCTCGGCACGGCGGTCACGAGCCCGCCGTCCATGATGAACTCGCTGCCGGTCGAGTACGACGACTCGTCACTGGCTAAGAACACCACGAACGTCGACACCTCCTCGGGTTCGGCAGGCCGGCCGAGCGGAATGGTCACCATGTCCTCGGGGAGATGGGCGGTCATCGGCGTCCGGATGAAGCCGGGATGGAGCGAGTTGACGCGGATATTTTTGGGCGCCAACTCGAGTGCCGCCGATTTGGCCAGCCCGCGAACGGCCCACTTGGAGGCCACGTACGGGTGGACGAACGGCGCCCCACGCAGGCCCTCGATCGATGACACGTTGATGATCGACCCCCCGCCTGCGTCGATCATCGGCTGGACCGCGGCCCGCATGCCGAGGAACGTGCCTGTCAGGTTGACGTCGATGACCTTCTGCCACTCGTCAAGGTCGAACTTCTTCAACGGGCCCAACGCGACGATGCCTGCGTTGTTCACCAGGACGTTGAGCTTGCCGAACTCGCCGACGGCGAGGTCGACCGCGGCCTGCCACTGGTCGGGCTGGGTGACGTCGAGGTGCACGTAACGCGCCGCGTCGCCGATGTCGTCGGCCAGCGCCTTGCCTTCGTCGTCGAGGATGTCGCCGATGACGACTTTGCCGCCCTCTTTGACGAGCATCCGGGCGTGCGCGGCCCCCATGCCCCTGGCGCCGCCACTGATGAGCGCGACCTTTCCGTCCACACGTCCCATGCCGTCTGTCTCCTTATTTCCTTGTCGGGAAGCCTAATTGGCGGCGAAGAGTCCCTTGCCGGTAATCAACGGCAGATCCAGTGTGCACCTGATCCCCGGCGGCGCGGCGACCACCGCGGGGATCGCGTTGACCACCCGGCCCGCGCCTGCCGCGATCGCGGCGTAGTTGTGGTCGCCCCTGCGGCTGGTCGGGCAGATGTCGACGGTATAAGAGGGCTCACCGGTGATCTCGACTTTGTATGAGCCGCCGGGCTGTGCCGGCTGCGGCCACTCCGGACACAGGTCTTCGCGCAGCCGCGTGACGTGGTCGATGACGATCGCGGGTTTGCCGTTGACCATGCCATGGATTTCAAACCGCAGCGCCGCCTGTCCGCCCTTGGGAATGTGACCGGCCGCCACGTCGAACGCCTCGGACGCGGGTATCCGCGTGCAGGAGTCCTTGATCTCGTCGACCTCGATGCCGAAGCCGGCCGCCAGTTGGCGGATCGTGGTTCCCCACGCCATCCCAAGCACCCCGGGTTGCAACAACATTGGCGTCTCGTCGAGCGTTTGACCGAAGCCCATCACATCGAACATCACGGTGGAGCCGTCATAGGTGGCGTAGTCGGCGATCTCCATACACCGCACCTGTTCGAGCTTCTGGCATGTGCTCGCGATCGCGAACGGAATCAGGTCGTTCGCGAACCCGGGATCGACTCCGGAGATGAACAGACTCGAATTGCCTTGTTGGGCAGCTTGTTCCATCGGGGCGATGTATTTGTCGGGCATCACCCCCCACGGGTACTGGAACACTCCAGGAGACGTGCCGACGACGTTGACGCCTGCCGACAAGATGCGCAGAACGTCGGTCACCGCCTCGGGTATCCGGTTATCGCCCATCGCGCAGTAGACGGCGCACTCGGGGCCGGTGGCCAGCAGCGCGTCCAGATCGTTCGTCGCGACGATGCCGGTCGAGGCCTCGAGCCCGGCCAGCTCGCCGGCATCCTTGCCGACCTTGGCGTCCGACGACACCCAAACCCCGGTCAGCTCGAAACGCGGATCGCTGATCAGGTGGTTGAGCGCGATACGACCGACGTTGCCCGTGCCGATGTGTGCGACTCGGATCGCCATTGCTGTCTCCTCAAGGGCCGCGGCTGGACAGCTGTCCAACTTATCGGATGCGGCCCGAGACAAACAAGGCAGGTCAGAACCGTGGGTGCCGAGCTGCTCACGTCCAATCAGCGGGATCAGCTGGAGTGCCGGACAGATGTCCAGCACTCCAGCTGGCGCCGATTACGTCTCCCGCCGCCGACGCCCGAGGAATACGGCAAGGCCGAGGGCGGCGAAGCCCAGGCCGCCGACCACACCGGCGGCCGCCATCAGGTACATCTGCGTACGGTCCATTCCGGCAGACTCGTCGGAGGCCAACTGCATCCGGTAGTCGCCGGGGAGCGGCGCCTCCTGCGGATCGCCGAGGCCCGGGTACTGCTGGGTGCGGTGCACCTCGAACTGCCGCTCCCCTGTCGGCGAGGTCGTCCACTGACCCCATGCCGGCGTCGAGCCGTCGAGCAACACCTTCTGGCCGCCGTACTGGGCGTCGGTGCCGAGGTCGACCAGCTGATTGACGCGGAATGGCTGGTACGTCGCGTTCGAGTACCGGACCTGGACAGGCACGTTGTTGTAGCTCAACAGCGGAGGCGGCGGCACGAACGGCGCGCCGAGCGGTGGGATGTAGCCGCCACCGAAGAACGTGCCTACGGCCACATCCGCGGCGAGGTTTGCGGCATTGAGCACGACCGCCGTGAAGCTGTAGGCGGCCAATGCGGCTGCATCGACGACCGCCCGGCCCAGCGGCGGGATGATCAGAATCCGGGGGGCGCGTTCGTAGAGGTACACGATCCGCACGGGGGCCCGGAAGGGATTGCAGAAGACAGGTCGATACCAGTCGTCGTACTCGACCCATCTCTTGTCCCACTGCCGGACCTTCTTGTCCCAATGCTTGTTGTCCCAGTCCCAGTCGTGGTCATGATCGCGGTTGCGGTCGCGGTCGCCACCGACCGAAAACTGCGATCCCACATTGAATTCGGACTCGAACGGTCCGAGCTTGGTCTTGCTCGTAACACCCAGCGAGCTGGACAGGAAATCGACGTCTTTCTTCGCCGCCGGCTCCGGCTTCACTTCGACCGGTCTCGACTGCCTCGCCAGTTGGACGTCCTGTTCTGGCGCCTTCATCGTGTCGGGTTGCGCCGGTGCGATCCGCTGCGCGGCCTTCGACACCGTCGACGGGTCGTCGGGCGCATCACCAGCGGCGTCACGTGAACCGTCGGTGCCCGGCTTCACCCCGTCGGCCGACGATGGCTGCTTCTTGTCGGGGCCGTTGGCACCGGCGTCGGGCGGCTGGCCGGGAGCCAGATTCTTCGGCACGTCGGTATTCAGCTTCGGGTCGTCGGGCTTGGCTGGCTGGTCCACGGCCGGCAGCGGCGCGGGCGCGTCGACCTTGGGTGCGTCGCTTGGGTGCGTCCACTTTCGGCGGATCGATCGGCGGTGCCGCCACCTTCGGCGCATCGACAATCGGCGAGTTCAACTTGGGCGCATCGGCTTTGGGTGCGTCTACTTTCGGCGCGTCGATCGTCGGTGCATCGACCTTGGGTGCATCGACGACCCGCGGCGCTTCCTTCTTCGGCGCGGGAGGCGCCTGGATTTCCGGTGCCGGAGCCTCAGGTTGAGGTAAAGGTTGAGGCGCCGGCGCCTGGATCGGCGGTGGCGGCGGCGCTTCGGGCTGCGGTGCGGGCGCCTGGATCTCCGGGGCCGGCGCTTGCTGCGGTGGCGACTCGATCTTCGGGGGCGACGGTGCTTCTTTCGGCGCGCGCGGTTGTTCGACCGGCGCCTGCTCCTGAGGAGCAGGTTGGGGTGCTTCCGGAACGAGGGTCGGCACGACGGGGATGACCGGATCATCGTGGCCCGGTTTGGCGAAAGCTGGCGCGACTCCCCCGGTCAGCGCGCTCATAGAGATGACAACTCCCGACGCCAGCACGGCGACAACACTTCGCCGACAGCAACTTCCAAGGGCGGCACGCATGGTGGGTATCGACTCCTCTGGGTCTCAGAGCAGGGTGGCGAGTGGCCGCCACCGCTGCTTGCAGCCATCTCCCCCGACACTGGAAAATGGACCAGCAGGCGTCCGCGGTGCTTCTAGGTCTTGGTCGAAACGGCGCTTGTGGCGGGGCGACGATCCGGATCCAACAGTTAGATCGCTGTCCTAACGAATGTGTTACACCCGTACGATCAGCCCACATCACAACCCGATGGGAGTGCCGACATGGAGACCCGCGACCGGCTGTTCATCGGCAACGAGTGGGTTGCCCCGAGCCACCGACCAGACCATCGACGTCATCTCTCCGATCACCGAAGAGGTGTACGCGCGCACCCCCGACGGATCCCCGGCCGACATCGACCGCGCGGTCGCGGCCGCAAGGGAGGCATTCGACAACGGCCCGTGGCCCAACACGTCGCCGGAGGAGCGTGCCGACGCGATCGCCGCGCTCTCCCAGGCGCTGCAGAAGCGCAGTGCCGAGATCGCCGATGTCATCACCAACGAGAACGGCGCCCCTGCCCAACAGTCGCTCGGGACACAGGCTTTCGCGGCCACGATGGTCCTCGACATCTACGCCGACCTAGCGCGCAGCTACCCGTGGCGCGACGAGCGCGTCGGCGCCATGGGCCAGAAGGTGGTGGTGAGGCGGGCTCCCGTCGGCGTGTGCGCGGGCATCATCCCGTGGAACGTGCCGCTGTTCATCATGGCGATGAAGCTCGGGCCGTGCTTGGCGTCCGGGTCGACGATGGTGCTCAAGCCCGCACCCGAAACGGCGTTCGACCCGTATCTGCTCGCCGATGCCGTGCTGGAGGCAGGCATCCCGCCAGGCGTGGTGAACATCGTCACCGCATCGCGCGAGGCAAGCGAACACATCGTCACGCACCCCGGCGTCGACAAGGTCAGCTTCACCGGGTCGACCGCGACGGGTGCGCGCATCGGCGAGTTGTGCGGTGCGCAGATCAAACGGGTCACCCTCGAGCTGGGCGGCAAGTCCGCGGCGATCCTGCTCGACGATGTCGACATCGAGGCGCAGCTGCAGAACATCCTCATGTCCGGGCTGCTGAACAACGGGCAGGCCTGCGCCGCGCAGACCCGCATCCTGGCGCCGCAGTCGCGCTACCGGGAGTTGGTCGACGCACTGGCCGCCGGCGTGGGTGCCATGCCGGTCGGCGACCCCAACGATCCGGCCACCGCGGTCGGGCCGGTCGTCGCCGAGCGTCAGCGCGACAAGATCGTCGGCATGCTCGCGTCGGGCAAGGAGCAGGGCGCCAAGGTGGCCGTCGGCGGAGGTACCCCAGCACATCTCGACAAGGGCTGGTTCATCGAGCCGACACTGTTCTACGACGTCGACAATGCGATGCTCATTGCCCGCGAAGAGATCTTCGGTCCGGTGCTGTCGGTGATTCCCTACGACACCGAGGACGACGCCGTCCGCATCGCCAACGATTCCGACTACGGCCTGTCCGGGTCGGTGTGGACCGCCGACGTCGAACACGGCGCGGAGGTGGCCGCCCGTCTGCGCACCGGCACCGTCCCGGTCAACTCGGGGCTGCTGGCCGATTTCAAGGCGCCGTTCGGCGGCTTCAAGAAGTCGGGGCTCGGCCGTGAGTGCGGCCCTGAGGGTCTCGACCCCTACATCGAGTATCAGTCGATCATCTACCCCAGCTGATCGGCTGACTCAGTCGGGAAAGCCGAACAGCGCAACCACGCCGTGATCGCGGCCGGCGGTGTAGCCGCCGTCGACCGCGATGGCCTGACCGCTCACGAACGAGGCGTCGGTAGACACCAAGAACGCCGCCATCGCCGCGATCTCTTCGGCCCGACCGAGCCGTTGGAGTGCGTGCTCCTCGGTGATCGAGCGCAGTGGACCCTCCATGCCGGGCATGCGAAAGACGTTGTCCAACATAGGTGTTGCGATGAAGCCCGGGCAGATGGCTGTTTGCCCGGATACCACTCGGACCGTAGTCGAGCGCGATGTTCTTGGTGAGCAGCACGACGCCACCCTTGGAGGCGTTGTAGACGCTGCCGCCCGCGGTGCCCTCGAGGCCCTCGATGCTGGCGAGCGTCACGATCGAGCCGCGCTCCCCGTCAACCCGCGGCTGCTCGATCATCTTGGCCAGCGCCGCCTTGGCCACCAGGAAGGTGGCCGTGAGGTTGATCGCGATCACCCGGTCCCACTCGGACTTTTCGAGCAAGTGGACAGGGCCGCCACCGGCGACGCCCGCGGCGTGGACGACACCGTCGAGTCGGTCCGGCACGGCGGCGAAGAGAGCGCCGACCGCGGCCTCGTCGGTCACGTCGGCCGTCACGAACGAGAACCGCTCGCCGAGGTCGGGTGGTGCAGCCAGGTCGGCGCCGACGACGGTGCCCCCTTCGGCGAGCAGGCGTTGGGCGGTGGCAAGGCCGATGCCCGACGCCGCCCCCGTCACAACGAATGTGCGCGAACGTGCGCGGCCATTAATTTCGGTCACGACGCCGCCTTTGTCATGGCGATCACCCTAACCGCGGCCCGCCGCATCTACGGCGGAACAAATTGGCGCCCTCAGCTGGTTCACATCGAATGAGTGAGCCTGACCGAGCGAAAAGAGCCGACGATGCGCAGCCCCAGTTCCGATGCCACGTCATTCCCACAGACGCTTCGCTGGCTTGCCGCCGTGTTCGTTTCCCTCGCGGCGTTGATCGGGCCGCAGGCAAGCGGGATGGCGGCGGCCGCCGAGGACTCGTCGTGCGCCGACGTCGAGGTGGTCTTTGCGCGCGGCACATTCGAAGCAGCCGGCGTGGGGGCGACGGGGCAGGCGTTCGTCGATGCCCTCAACGCTCGGCTGGGCGGCAAATCCGTTGACGTGTATGGCGTTAACTACCCGGCGTCGTTGGACTTCCAGGCGGCGGCCGACGGCATCGTCGACGCAGCCAACAGGGTCGAGGCCATCGCCAACACCTGCGCGAACACCAAGATCGTGCTGGGTGGCTATTCACAGGGCGCGGCCGTGGCCGGCTACACCACGACCGACACAGTGCCGGACGGGATCGTCCTGCCCGACGGCATCGCAGGCACATTGCCGCCCGCGATCGCCTCACACGTCGCGGCTGTGGTGTTGTTCGGCACTCCCTCAGACTGGTTCCTGAATCTGGTCGCCCACAACGCACCGCCGATCACCGTCGGGCATCTCTATACGGCGAAGACCATCGAGTTGTGCGCTCCCGGTGACCCGATCTGCGCACCCGACGGTCGGGACCGCGCCGCCCACAGCTCCTACAAGTACAACGGGATGGCCGACCAAGCCGCAGATTTCGCGCTGCACGCGCTGACGACTCGCCTGTGAATTCTGTGGTCCCGACTGGGATCGAACCAGTGACCTTCCGCGTGTGAGGCGGACGCTCTCCCCCTGAGCTACGAGACCGGGGAGCACCGATCAATGATCGATGGACGTCGAAGACTAACACGGAGCGGCCTCGGGCCCAGAATTCCGGAGGTCGCTCGTCGGGGTCGAGAATTGCGGGCTCGATCGAGTGCACGAGCACGCCGGGTGGCATGTCATGCTGGGACTTTGCGTACGGGGGCGAGTTCACGATTTCCCGACAGGTCTGCCAGGTGGGCTGACCTCGCTCGACCTGTAGCGGAAGGGATTTGTGTGGCCACGCTGCGGTGGACTATCGTCGTCCTTCGCGACGGGCGACGATCTCGTCCGTGGCGTGCGGATGTAGCGCAGTTGGTAGCGCATCACCTTGCCAAGGTGAGGGTCGCGGGTTCGAATCCCGTCATCCGCTCGAGGGTGCAGTCGCATCAACCCCAGCGGTGGAGTGGCCGAGTGGTGAGGCAACGGCCTGCAAAGCCGTGCACACGGGTTCGATTCCCGTCTCCACCTCCAATGGTTTCCCGGCGCGATTAGCTCAGCGGGAGAGCGCTTCCCTGACACGGAAGAGGTCACTGGTTCAATCCCAGTATCGCGCACCATAGTTTTCGCAGTTCAGACGGTGTTTTGAGGGTCGCAAATGGCTATCGTGACCTAGATATAACCTGACAGTTGACGCGCCAGCAACCACCACAACCACCTACGAGAGGTGGCTAGGCCATGACGACAAGCAACTACTTCCGCGGCACGCGTCGCGCAATCAATCCCGGCGGCCGTGAGATGGAAGTTCAAATCGACGGCATCCGCCACGCCAACGGACGCACAGAACGGCTCATAGTGGTCGCGGACCGAGGCAGCGATGCCATCGGCGAACTGACCAGCGAACAAGCCAGGGAGCTCGGCCGCGCACTTCTCGCCGCCGCCAACGAAGTCGACCAGACGAACTGATCCGCGTTCGCGCCTTTCGGGCCGTCATCCCGCTTGGGTGGCGGGCCGATTGCACAACTGAGCAAGTAGGAAGATATGCGTTTTGGCGCACACCTTTACTTCTGGCGGCGCGCTTTCACTTCGCGGGACCACATGAAGTACATATCTTCGAGGCCCACATCGCGTGACTCCTCAAAATACTTGTGTGCCGCCTGCAGGGTGGTGCCACCAAACAAGGCAATTCCTGCGGGGAGTAGAAGGGGTGCGCCAAGAGCCAGTCCTGCAACTGTGAGTACTGTTCCCAGCCCGACAGATGTCAGCGCCTTTTTGTTCAATAGATTTTGATATGCTGCTGGAAGGATCTCAACATCACTGTTGCGATACCAAAAATGCGGTTGCGTTGAAAACGGATTCGGAGGAGCGGGAACTTTCAACATCCACAGTGACGGTGTACAAGCCGGGCGCATGGACTTCGATTGGTTTAAGTGTATTCTTGCTGCAATCGCTGCTGCTTCGATCCTCGGTCATTTTCCCATCCGGAGTGCTTATTCGCGCAACGATAGCGCATTCGGATGGCGGTGCCGAGTTTGTAGGAATTACTGTCCACTCAACAGCAAGCTTGGGCAAATCCTGCCCTGAAGACTGCGCTGGCGCCGGCATCCCATACTGGAAGCGGTTCGGCCCGACTTCGGCTATGCCTCCCGCAGGTTTGAAGCTTATGTTCACACGCGGTGTCAGCGTCACCATGTCTTCATTAAGTTGGGTAAGACCCGGTATGCCGTTCGCCATAGCGGACGATGGTTCACGAGGCGTGCGCTCCTCGAGTTCGACAAGAATTGAGTCGTTTGCCGCCAGTACGACCGCATTATTGACTACCTTCTGCGTGTCGGTAGCTGGCACCAAAATCCACCGATTGCCGGTAAACGCCAGTACGCGGTAGCCGCTATAAACGTATCGCCACTGTTTTTCGGGGGCGGGAGACGCCGGAGTAGTATTTGTTGACGGCGCGAGAGGGAGTTGCCGCCCGCCCAGCATTGGCAATTGTGTCGTGCTGTAGACAGTCGCTGCTGGGTTCGACGTTTTTCCGGCGGCCAGCTCCGCTCCTGCCGATTCTCCCGCGGATTGCGCATACAAGGCGGTCGCCCAGAAGGCGCCGATTATCACGATCGCGATTGCGAAAACAAACCAAATCGTCGAAGTTTTTTGCCCCGAGGCAGCGCGCAATTGCCTGAAGACAAGCAGGATAACACCAAACGCGATCAGGGACCCCGCTGCAGCGGGCGGAACGACGCCCCTCATGGAGAAAAGGCCAGCTGCCGCGACGTAACCCGCTAATATTGCGAGGCCACCTAACACGTCCTGTGTCCATTTTCTCTTCTTGTAAAAATGGTATTTCGATTCCAGGGCTCCTACACCAATTATCGCAGTGATGACTAACAAAGCTAATGTGCCGCCGCAGATGAGCGGTCTGAATAACACATCGCTGCGCAATAGGTAATCGCTTTTACTATATTCAATAAGTCCTGGGGGTACACCGAAGTGTTCGAAGACAGCTTCAGTCTTAATCGAAGCAAAGTAGTACAACAGTGCCGAAACGATTGCGATAGGTGCGGCGACTTTCGTGGCCGCATCAACCGCCGAGATCCAACGGTTTGACTTGTCGGTGGATGGAGACGCTACCGACGAGGTCTCCGGTGACGTCTCTGTCGACGACTCTGCCGTCATTGTGGCCTCCGTTTAAGAACCTCCCCTTGTTTTCGCGGAGGGAGTTCGGATCGAAACTCAAGTCGTTCATCGGCATTCAGCGCATCATTAGTTCAGCACGGCCACGGCGAGGTGCGCTGCAACTTGCACGATCTGGCTCAGCTTTCACTTTCCATGTAGCTGATGTGCGCATGGTCGCCGTGTGGGGAACGCGGGAGTTCGAACATGTGCTGAATCCCGATATGCCGTGGAATGAGCAAGTCCGGGCGACGTGGGCGCGACATGAACACCTGGCGGCGTAACCCACAGAGTCGATGGGCGCGCGCAACGGGTTACGGGGTTGCCCGGTACTTCGGGTGGGTGGGCAGGTTGTCCCAATTAGCCGGGTTCTGGATCGCGTCGTTCAACTCGGCAAGAGTGGGAAAACATAAGTGGCGGTTGGAATACAAACAGGGATCGGCGTGCGCAGTACCTGCACCGCCGAACAGGAGGGCAGGTGCCATGACTGCGGTCGCCGCTACCCCCACTGCTTTGGCGAACCGCTTTGTCCTGGTGATGTGCGTGATGTTCACGCTTGGTCTCCTCTCCCCTGGTTTTATCCAGTGAAATTGAGAATCGCGCAGTCGAAGCCGTGCGGCGTGAGTAGTTGGGTACCTCAAATTTCGCAGGTACCTGCCAGCAGTCACCGTTTGCCAGCGGACCGACACCCGCCGCGGCGCCATATAGGTCCCCACGGTGGTCGGGGCTGAACCCTTTTCAAAAACTCTTTCCAGAAAAAGTGTGGGAGCGGAGGTGGCTGGTTGCTCCTAGCTAACGAACGCAGCCCACAAGGGGCTGTGACCAGCCAAGGAGAACACCATGACCACCAACCACGACACCCAAACCGCCGCCCCGCCACAGCGGCGCATCACAAAGGCTGCCAAGGTCATCCTCGCCGCGGGCGCAATCGCCCTGGGCGCGATGTCCCTGACCCCCGCAACGGCCAATGCCGAGAAGCGCGGGCCTAACGGAGATGCCTTCCACGACTGCGCGATGGACGCCTTCCGCAAATTTAGGGATGGCACGATTGATTGGGATTCATACAAGTCCCAAGAGGAGGACTGCTGCCTGAACCTCGGCGGTACCTACAACGAGGAGACAGATGAATGCTATTTCGACGGTGAGCCCACCGCCAACCGCCCCAAGCCACCGCCGGGCGCGACGGTGATCCTTCCGCCTGACGCAGGACAGACTCAGCTAGGTCCCACCCAACCGCCGCCAGCCACGGTGAACCTGCACCCCGGGCTGAACACACGGGCGGGTATTCAGTAGTCCGCACGCTCCCAAGGTGTCTGAACTACTGTCTCCCCTCGGCCCGCCACTACCCACAGGGTGGCGGGCCGAACCTCTTTGCAAAATCTCTCCGCAAGAAGTGTGGGAGTTGGGGCGGCTGGTCGCTCCTAGCTGGTGAACGCAACCACCAGGGGTTGTCACCAGCCAAGGAGAACATCATGAAGAACAGCCAGCCACGTTGGTTCACCAGCGCCGCCTTAGTGGTCGCCTCAGGCGCCATCGCAGTCGACGCGATCGCCGGCCCAGCGGTTGCCAGCGCCGACCCGGTGAACCCCAAGCCGAGGACGGAACAGGACATCAAGCAGGACTGCGAGTCCGGCGTGGGTGGCGTTTACGGCACCACCGTGGAAGGGGGCAACCGAAAATCGACGTGTCTCTATATCGATGATCACGGGAACGAATGGATCGATAATTACAAGAACGGCAAATTCACGGGAACGCAGGGACCATTTAGGCCCAAGACGACGCCCAGCCCCCCGCCGCCGGGAGCTACGGCGATCCTGCCCCCCGGATCGAACACACGGGCAGATATTCAGTAGCTGAAAAGTCGTCGTCGTTGGCGCGCACAATCCCACGGTTGTCCTTGAGAACGACGGCATCCAGGCGGGCCTTCCAAGCCATTTCAGCGGCGTAGGCCGCCGCCCTACTTGGTCTTGCCCGGTTCGTGGTCCTTGTCAGCTCCGACGTAGTCCCAGCTATGCGGCGCGTAGTACTCCGACTCAACCGCGCCATCATGGTGGCGGATGGTGAGCACGCCGCCTTCGAGGAACTTGTAGACGTCCTTGTCGTGGTAATGCCCTTGAGGATGGTTGGGAAACGCCACATGAAATGCCATCTGTGGAGCTTGCCATGAAGGCTGGCCCAAATCGTCAGTTGAGGACCGTGCGTTGCCATTTCGGTCGTGCTCGGACAGTTGGCGATGTACCAACGAAGCAGAAGGAAGGGAACCGCACGTGCCCTTGGTCAAATGGCCGACGGATCGAACGGGACATTGCACTCGTGCCGACCGCTGACCGCGATGTAGTCGAGGAACGCGCCCGCTTCGCCGGCCGGCCAGACATCGCCGTCAACCTCGAGCCGACTTCGAAACTCTGCGAAAAAGTGTGGGAGTACGCGGGCCTGATTCCTCCTAGTAAGTGAACGCAGCCCATCCCGGGCCGCGAAACCTGAAGGAGAACATCATGACCAGCACTAGACCCACACGGCGTTGGATGGCAACGACCGCCAAAATCGTCCTTGCGTCCGGCGCCATCGCTGCCGGCGCGATGGCGCTCTCACCCGCCGCCCAGGCAGATGCTCAGTTCGACGCGTTCGAACATTCCTGCATTTCAAATCCCGGGGCATATGTCGCAGGGGCGGTGCGCGGCGTCTACCGGGTGCAGACCACGGTGGTCGAGACTGACCAGATCTGTTCACTTTATGGCCCGCCAAGAGGGTTCGTTGGGGCCAAATGGCTGGGCGACTACACGAGGCAGTCCTACGCCCAGACCAAGCCCGGTGATGTCCACCCAGGATAAGCGGATTAAGTCCCAAATAATGGGCGGCAAAGCACGTCGGGTGGCCAGCCGTCGAATGATTATCCGGCCGGCTGGCCACCGCGTCGTTCTATTTAGACAACGGGCGCCCTAAAGGGCCACCCACTGATTCAGCTCCCGAGAGCGCTCCACGTCTGCGGGCCGACGACACCGTCAACCCCCAGTCCGTAGTCCGCCTGGTAATTCTTGACGGCAGCCTCGGTCAGCGGGCCGAAGATTCCGTCCACCGGACCGGGATCGTAGGCCGGGGTCGCGTACACCTTCAGGATCTGCTGAAGCAGATACACCGCGTTGTTCTGCGACTTCTTCTTGACCGTTGGCGGATCGAGCCGAAACCACGTCTGCGGACCCACGATGCCGTCGACGTCCAACGGCGCCGAGAACGCCCAGTACTCGCCGACGCTGCGGTTCAGCTGATACCACAGGACCCTGTTCCTGGTGATCGGACCGAAGATGCCGTCGTCGTCCAGTGGGGTGTAGCCGCGGGATATCAGCGCCTGCTGCGCGTGCTTTACCGCTTCACCCTTCGACCCTAACTTGATAATTGGTTCGGCCATTGAAGTGCCCCTTTCTTGAGGTTTACGTTTATGGGCGCAAGAAAGGTTTCCAGTCGCCAGGCACCGTGCCACGAGTAGCGGACTACTCTATTTAGAACTGGAAATGAATTCACATGCCATTCGTTACGAATGCTGATTCGCGCGTAAGTTGGCTAAGCGAAATTCAAAGTCCTTCCGCAATGCCGGAAGTATTAGCGGCGAATTGGATACATTCGCAGAATAGATTCCAATCCGCTACCGCAGTGACATTCGCTGCTGCACATCTAGCTTCTGCAGAGAACCCTGCCGGTGGTGACGCACCGGGCATTCACGACTTCGCTGAGGGCCTTGAGTCGATGGGCACTGAGGCCGGCCCGCGATTCGCGCACCGTCCAATCGGCAAGCAGCGCCGCATGGCCCCGCTAGAGCCGTCAGGCCGACGCCGAGCAGGCGGAGTACTTCCGCCAGTTGCTCAGCAGCATGCGGTTGACGGCATCAGGGTGACCTGGCCCGCTACGGCATCGAGTTGCAGCGCGCCATCAACCTCGGGAAGGTGGCTCGCGCCAAGGAGCTGCGGCATCTCATCCGGGTGCAAGAGTCCGAACTGCGCACGCTGGATCGATTGGGCGAAACATTGAGTCATCGATTGACGCAGCTTCGTTCCGGCGGGCGCTAGCCCCGAGCCCAACGGCCACAGTCCACGCGGTTTCGCGGCTACTGTCGAATGATGTTACGGATCATCACCTTCGCAGTCGGCGTCGTCGTGGCGCTTTTCGGATTACTGTTCGCGCTACAGGGATTCGGTGCGGTGGGAGGCAGCCCGATGAGCAACACCACCACCTGGTCCATTCTTGGCCCGATCATCGCGCTGATCGGCATCGCCATCGCGGTTGCCGCAGTCCGTCGACGCAAGTCCTAGGCGGGTCGGCCGAGAAGCGATCCGCTCGTCGAGCAACTCATCGATGAGCGCCGTCGACGGCTTGCCGCCGAGCCGGCGGATCGACGCGCTCACGGCAGCCAGCAGTGCCAGCTGTCGGTCGATGGCGCTGACGTCGCGGTGTTTCACTTCTCCCCAATCACCGGATTCCCGGATGCGGCATTCGATGTTAGGCCTAGGAACGGCCCATCGCCGGTATTGAGTTCGGCGTGGCCGCCGAATACCCGCGCTAGGGTAATTACGTAGGAATTCGCTGGGCGGTTCAACCGGGCCGCGTACCGAAAAGGCAGTCGCAGTATGCAGCGAAAGCCGGCCGCCGTGCTGTGCCTCCTCGTGGTGGGACTTCTGCTGGCATGCGGCCGAAACGGTGCGCCCAACTCGCTCTTCGACAGCGCCGGGTATCACGTCAGGGACGGCACGGTGTACTACCTGAACGCGTTCCCGGGCAAGGCTTTTGAAATCAACGGTGCCGACGCCGCATCCTTTGAGGCCCTCGACTCCACATACGGGCGGGACAAGTCGACCGTCTACATCAACGGCGCCCGGCTAACCGACGCCGACGCTGCGAGCTTCGAACTCCTCGATCCGGCGAGCTCGCCAAGGACCGCCGCCACGTCTTCCAACGCGATCGCGCGATCAGCGACGACCCGGCCACTTTCCAGTTGTTGGCCGGTGCCTACGCTCGCGACGATCGACGGGTGTTCTACTTCACCGATCAGATCCCCGATGCCGATCTGTCGTCGTCGAAACCACTCGCCGGTCCCTACGCGGCCGACTCCGCACACATCTACTGGATGGGTAAGACGACGCCCGTCAAGCCGGACGGGCCCTCAGCGTGTCGCTCGGCGCGGTGCCGAACGCCGCCTTGTAAGCAAGGCTGAACCGGCCGGCATGGCTGAACCCCCAGCGGCCGGCGATCGCGGTGACGGTGTCGTTGGCAGGGTCGGCCGCCTTCAGGTCGTGGTGCGCGCGGTCAAGCCGCACGCGCCGCAAATACTCCAACGGCGTCGTGCCCAAGTTGCGGCGAAATGCGTACTGCACCGAGCGCGGTGAGACGTTCACCGACGCAGCGATATCCTCCAGGCCGATGTCCGCATCGGCGTTCTCCTGGATGAACGCAACTGCATTTCGCAATATGGGCGACATGTTCCTCACGACTTCGAGACCAGCCACTGCTCCCGCACTCCCCTGAATCGGTTGGTCAACTTCAGTAATGGGTTCGTATACCCGCCGCAGAAGAGCCGAAAACAAGCACAGCAACGATCCGTTCCCTGCAGGATCGAACTCATGACTGAACGCATCGAGGTCCAGCGCACCATCGCCGCGCCGGCGCCCGACATCTTCGCCGTACTCTGCGACCCGCACGGCCACGTGGCGATCGACTCGTCGGGCATGCTGCAGGACGCCGAGGGCGAGCCCGCCAAAGCCGTCGGCGACAGCTTCGTCGTGCACATGGATCGCGAGTCGCTCAACGACTTCCCGATGGGCAAATACGATGTCACCGTTGAGATCCGCGACTTCGACAAGGACCGGCTCATCGCATGGACGATCCTCGGGCAAATCCGTCCGCAGATCGGTCACATCTACGGTTACCGGCTCGAGCCGTCCCCCGACGGCGACGGCACGCTCGTCACCTCGTTCTACGACTGGTCGGGCATCGACGAGGAGTGGCGCAAGGCCAACATCTTCCCTGTCATTCCGGAGTCTGCGCTGCGCGCGACGCTGGGCATCCTGGACCGCACGGTGCGACGCGGTTATCCCCGCGCATAGCGTCAACCAGTGGTTGACGAAGTGCTAGCGTCAACCTAGAGTTGACGCCATGACCGAGCCGGCCAAGATCGCCTACCCCGTCCGCCTCGACGACCTCATCGGCGTCATCAAGGGCGTGCACACCGAACCACTCGAACAGCTCACCGACGCAGTGCTCGCGGCCGAATCCCTCGGCGAGGTCGCCGACCACCTCATCGGCCATTTCGTCGACCAGGCGCGACGCTCCGGCGCGTCGTGGACCGACATCGGGAAGTGCATGGGCGTCACCAAGCAAGCCGCGCAGAAGCGGTTCGTGCCCAAGGCCCCCGACTTCGAGGCGGCGCTCAACCCCAATGCCGGGTTCGGCCGATTCACCCCGCGGGCGCGCAACGTCGTTGTCGTTGCGCAGAACAAGGCGCAGCAAGCCGGAAACAACGAGATCACTCCGGACCATCTGTTGCTCGCGCTGTTCGACGATCCGAACGGGCTGGCGGTCAAGGTGCTCGCCGGACAAGGCGTGGATGGCAGCGCCGTCGAGAAGGCCGTCACCCTCCCGCCCCGCACCGACGGGGACCTGCCGACGCTGATCCCGTTCAACGGCCCCGCCAAGAAGGTGCTCGAGCTGACCTTCCGCCAGGCGCTTCGCCTGGGCCACAACTACATCGGGACCGAACACATCGTGCTCTCGCTCCTCGAGGCCGAGGAGGACGACGGCCCGCTGCACCGACTCGGCGTCGACAAGGACCGCTTCGAAAACGACGTGGTCACCGCGCTCGAACAGTTCACGAAGAACTGATCTCACAGACGAACCCGCGGCGGCGTCTTCATGATGTGAGGGTGCGACCGTTCGAGGACGTAGTGGCCGAGCACGGCGCGACCGTGCTGCGGGTGTGCCGCGCGGTCGTCGGACCCGTCGACGCCGAGGACGCGTGGTCGGAGACGTTCCTGTCGGCGCTGCGGGCCTACCCCGACCTGCCCGCCGACGCCAACGTCGAGGCGTGGCTGGTCACAATCGCGCACCGGCGCGCGCTCGACGTCGGGCGGGCACGCTCCCGCCGCGCGATCCCCGTCGACTCACCGCCGGATCGCCCGTCGGCGCGCGCCGATCCCGCTGCCCGCTATCCCGACCTCTGGGCGGCACTGCAACGCCTCCCCGACAAACAACGCCTGGCCGTGGCCTACCACCACATCGCCGGGCTGCCGTTCGCCGAGATCGCTGGATTGCTCGGCAACTCCCCCGACGCCGCCCGGCGCGCCGCCGCCGACGGCATCAAGACCCTGCGCAAGCTCTACCCCGAGGATGAAACCGCATGAGCACCAACCTTTTCGACGACCTGCAGGCCGACGACGAATCGTTGAGCCGGCTGCACCAACGGCTCGAACGCGACGCTGCCGCCGACGAACTGCTCGACGTCGCCTATCGCACCGTCGACAGCCCCGTCGGCACGCTGCTGCTGGCCGCCACCACCGTCGGGCTGGTCCGGGTCGCCTACGACATCGAAGACCACGATGCGGTGCTGGAAAGGCTCGCCGGATCGGTGAGCCCGCGCGTGCTGCGGGCGCCGGCCCGACTGGACGCCGCCGCCCGCCAGCTCGACGAATACTTCACCAAGCGGCGCACCGCATTCGAGCTGCCCGTCGACCTCCGGCTCACCGACGGCTTCCGCCGCAGCGTCGTCGAGCATCTCCGGGAGATCGGCTACGGCCGCCGGGAAAGCTACGCCGCGGTGGCCGCGGCCGTCGGCAACCCCCGCGCGGTTCGGGCAGTCGGGACCGCCTGTGCCCACAACCCGCTTCCGGTCGTGATCCCATGCCACCGCGTCGTTCGGTCCGACGGAACAACCGGCCAGTACGTCGGCGGTCCCGTCGCCAAGTCGGCGCTTCTCGCCCTCGAAAGGGAATGAAACCGGCCGCCCGGCGGTAGAAACAACACATGAAGCTCAACGACGCGGCGCGTGACCTCATCGGGCAGGGAACCGACGCGACACTGGTCACACTCAACCCCGACGGCAGCCCGCAGGTGACGGTCGTGTGGGTGGCACTGGAGTCGACGCCGGACGGGGACGAGCTCGTGTCGGCCCACCTTGCCGAATATCAGAAGACCCGCAACATTCGCCGCGACCCGAGGGTCGCTGTCACGATCCTGTCCACCGACCACCCGAACGAACAGACGCCCTACCTGGCGATCACCGGCACCGCCCGCATCGTCGAGGGCGGCGCCCCCGAACTGCTCAAGCAGCTGGCCAAGGCGATGCTCGGCTCCGACGAGCACTTCCCGCCGCCGAATTCGCCGCCGGGACTGCTGACCCGCATCCGCATCGACAAGGTGGGTGGCTTCGGACCGGTGGCCTCCTGACGGCCAACCCGTAGTCGCCGCGCTCGGCATGTGCGATCATGCGATGCAGCTAGGAGGGGATTCTGATGCGTCGCTGGTTGGTGTTGCTGTTCGCCGCTCTGACGGTTTCCGGCGCCGTGCTGGCCACGCCGGCGGCCGCGATCGACACCCCGATCGGGAATCTCGGCGAGACGCTGCGGGTCGAGTTCAAGGGCATCGTCGCCGACGTGGCCGTCCACGATGTGATGCCCTCCGACGTGCCGCCGGGGTTCGGCTATCCGCCGCGAGCGCCGCGCTATCAGGTGTATCGCGCCAACGTCACCATTCACGCCGTCAAGATGCCCGTGCCGTACGCCATGGGGTTGTCGTTCATATTCAAGGGCGTCACACCGACCGGCGACGCGTATGAACCACGGAACTCCGATGCCCCCGACGCGCTTCAGTACGGGATGCAGAACGTTCCCGCGGGCGCGACGGTCACCGGGGGCGTGTGGTGGGACTGCTATCGCGATCTGGTGTCCAACGTCGTGCTGATCGACAAGGTGACCGGCATCCACCTCGCCCAGTGGAACCTATAGTGAGCCGGTGACGGTCCGAGTCACCTCTCCGCTGGCCGCCGAGCTACCCGAACTCGCCGACGTCGCCGCCGCAACCTTCCCGCTGGCGTGCCCGCCGTCGGCGACGGCACAGAACATCGCCGCGTTCATCGAAGAGAACCTGTCGGAAACGCGCTTCGCCGACTATCTGGCCGATCCCGACCGGGTGCTGCTCGTCGCACGCGAGGACGGCCGAATGATCGGCTACGCCATGCTGATTCGCGGTGTACCAGACGACGAAGACGTTGCGCGGGCAGTCGAGGCGCGTCCGGCCGTGGAGATCTCGAAGCTCTACGTGCTGCCCGACAGCCATGGCGCTGGTGCCGCGGCGGCTCTGATGACCGAGGCGCTGAACCGCGCCGGCGAACTCGAAGCGAAATCCGCGTGGCTCGGGGTGAATCAGCACAACCGACGGGCGCAACGCTTCTACACCAAGCACGGCTTCTCCATCAACGGCACCAAGACATTTCGGGTCGGCGCAGGCGTGGAGAACGACTACGTGATGGTGCGCCCGGTCTGACCCGCGGTCGTCAACGCCAGCAACCGTGACGTGGCCCGCAGGTACTTCTTGCGAAACCCACCCGCCAGCATCTCGTCACTGAAGATGGTGTCCAATTTCGCTCCCGACGCCACCACCGGGATGCCCGCGTCGTAGAGGCGGTCGGTGAGCGACACCAGTCGCAGCGCCACGTTCTGGTCGTCGATCGGGTGCACTCCGGTGATGAACACCGCCGAAACCCCTTCTATGAGGGTCAGATAGCGCGACGGATGCATCGTCGCCAAGTGCGTGCAAAGAGCGTCGAAGTCGTCGAGGGTCGCGTGCGGCGTGGCGGCAGCACGCGCTCCGACGTCCCCGTCGGTCAGCGGTTCGGGCGCAGGCGGAAGTTCGCGATGGCGGTAGTCCGGTCCGTCGATGCGGACCGTGTTGAAAATAGCTGCGAGCGTGTTGATTTCACGCAAGAAGTCCTGAGCGGCGAACCGGCCCTCCCCCAACTGCTCGGGCAGCGTGTTCGATGTCGCGGCCACCGAGACGCCGCGATCGACGAGTTGCGACAGCAGCCGCGAGATCAGCGTGGTGTTACCGGGGTCGTCCAGCTCGAACTCGTCGATGCACACCACGACGTAGTCGCCCAGCAGGTCGATGCACTCCACGAAGCCGAAAACCCCGGCCAGCTGCGTGAGTTCGCCGAATGTCGCGAACGCCGCCGGCGCCGAAGACGCGGCCGAGACCGCGTAGTAGCTCGACGCCAACAGGTGGGTCTTGCCTACCCCGAACCCACCGTCGAGGTAGAGCCCGACGCCCGGCAACACCTCTCGCTTGCCGAGCAGCTTCTTCCTGCCCGCCCGCCGCGCCACCGCGTCGTGGCAGAACTGTACGCAGGACCGCACGGCTGCAGCCTGCGACGGCTCGGCCGGATCGGGCCGGTAGCTGTCGAAGCTGACGTCGGCGAATGTCGGCGGCGGGTGCAGCTGGGCGATCAACAGCTCCGGGCTGACGCTGGGGTGCCGATCGACAAGTCGGCCGACACCGCTGGAGTGCATGCAGGAACTGTAGCGACGTGTTGCAATCGTCCCCATGTCCGACGACGCTGCTGCGGTGCGGTTCACAGTCCTGGACCCCACCGAAGGCACACAGGGCCCAGCCCGCTCGATCGAGTCGCTCGACGACGGTCAGCTGGCCGACTTCTACCCCTACCCCGACGACCCGCAGACATGCTGGGTGCGGGGCAACATGATTGCCAGCCTCGACGGCGCCGCGACCGACGACGGCACGGCGGGCGGCTTGGCCGGGCCCGGTGACCGCGCGCTATTCGCGTTCATGCGCCACCAGGCCGACGTCATCCTGGTCGGCGCGGGCACCGCGCGGATCGAGAACTACTCGGGCGCACAGTTCAGTCCGGCGCAGCGCCAAGCGCGGCAGCGCCGCGGCCAAGCCGAGGTCCCGCCCATCGCCGTGGTGACCAACAGCGGCGAGTTCGACCACGACGCCAAACTCTTCACCCGCACCGAGGTGCCGCCGCTGATCCTCACCTCCGCCGCCGCCATCGCCGACACCCGACGCCGGCTCGGATCCGTCGCCGAGATCATCGACGCCTCGGGCCCGCACCCTGACCGGGTCGACGACGCGGCAATCCTGAAAATCCTGGCCGGCCGCAAGCTGTTCAGGGTGCTCACCGAGGGCGGACCGACGCTTCTCAGCACGCTGATCGAGAACGGTCTGCTCGACGAGCTGTGTGTGACGGTCGCGCCGCTCCTGGTCGGGGGGGCGGCCCGGCGCATCGCCGCGGGCTCCGGCCAAGTCCACATCCCGATGCGGCGCCGCCACGTTCTCACCGACGACCACGGCTACCTGTACACGCGCTACGTCAAGGGCGACTGAGACGCCCATCAGTACTGTGGTTTCCATGCATCGGCGTCGTCTGGTCCGTGCCCTGTGCACCTCGACCGTCGTGGTGTCGGCTTTGCTGGCCGGGTGTGCACCCCTTCTCGCCGCCGATCCGCGCTATGCCACCGACTCCGGGGCGGGCCCCCAGGGGCAACCGACCACAGAGAAGAAGTCCGACGGTCCGCCTGCGATCGAGGCGCCCAAGAACGACCTGTCCTGGCACAACTGCACATCGCAGGTGTTCAGTGACTCCGCGATCCAGCCACTGCCCGGGGTGACGCTGGACTGCGCCTCCTACGACGCCGACCTCGACCCGATCAGCGGCGCCACCGGATCGGTGAGCATCGGGGTCGTGCGTGCCCGTTCCGTGCAGACCCCGGACGACGCGGGCCCGCTGGTGATGACGACCGGATCGGACCTGCCGTCCTCGGTTCAGCTGCCGGTCTGGCTTTCCCGCGCGGGCGCCGACGTGCTCAAGAGCCATCCGATCGTGGCGGTCGACCGACGCGGCATGGGAATGTCCAGCCCGGTCGACTGCCGCGACTTGTTCGACCGTCAGGAGATGCTCGACCAGGCGCAGTTCCAGTCCGGCGACGACCCCGTCGCCAACCTCGGTGCGATCACCATGACGGCCACCACCAGCTGCACCGACACCATCGCGCCCGGCGACTCTGCCTACGACAACGCACACGCCGCCGAGGACATCGAACGGCTGCGCAGCACCTGGGACGTGCCGACGATCGCGCTGCTGGGCATCGGCAACGGCGCCCAGGTGGCGCTGTCGTACGCGGGGTCGCATCCCGGCAAGGTGGCGCGGCTGGTACTCGACTCACCGCTGCCGCTCGGCATCGCCGCCGAGGCCGCCACCGAACAGCGCGTCAAAGGGGAGCAGACCGCGCTGGACGCGTTCGCCTCGCAGTGCGCGGCGATCAACTGCCCGCTGGGACCCGACCCGAAGGCAGCTGTCGACGGCCTGCTCGCCAGCGCGCGCGCCGGCGACGGGCCGGGCGGCGCGTCGGTCGCCACCGTGGCCGACGCGCTCATCACCGCGCTGGCCTACCCGCGCGGGGACCGCACGGCCGCGACCAACAGCCTGGCGTCCGCGGTCGCGTCGGCCGGGTCCGGCGACACAAACCAGATCACCAACCTCATTACTCAGGCCGAGAACCTGCGCCAGACGGACGGCCAGTTCGTCAACACGTGCAGCGACGCACTGAACCGGCCCACCCCCGACCGTGTCCGCGAACTCGTGGTCGCCTGGCCCAAGCTGTACCCGCAGTTCGGCGCCGTGGCAGCGCTCAGCCTGGTGAAGTGCTTGAACTGGCCGAGCGGAACGGCGCCGCCCGATCCGAAGAACCTCAAGATCCCGGTGCTGCTGCTCGGTGTGCAGAACGACCCGATCGTCGGCAACGAAGGTGTCGCCCAGGTCGCGGCCACCGTGATCAATGCGGGGACGTCGAGCAAGCGGGTGATCTGGCAGGGCATCGGACACGGCGCGAGCATCTACTCGGAGTGCGCGTTGGCGCCGGTGACCGGCTATCTGGACAGCGGCAAGCTGCCGGCGACCGACACGTACTGCCCCGCCTGATCCTGCGGCCGCGGCCGTCGGTGTACGGTTCGCTGGTGGCGGCACCAGACTCCATTCGTACCGGCTTCCTGACCCTCTTTCGACCGCGCACGTCCCCGCCCAGCGCGGCAACGGTGCTCCGATCCGCGCTGTGGCCGATCGCCATCATGTCGATCGCGCACCGGAGTTACGTGCTCTCCAGCAACGGCTACATCACCGACGACTTCGGCCCGGTGTACCGGGCTGTCAGCAACTTCAGACGCGGCTGGGACATCTACAACGAGCACTTCAACTACGTCGACCCGCACTATCTGTATCCGCCCGGCGGCACGTTGTTGATGGCCCCGTTCGGATACATGCCCGTATTCGCTTCGCACAATTGGTTCGTCGCAATCAACACCGTCGCGATGATCGTCGCCGCCTGCCTGCTGGTGAAGTTGTTCGGCTTCTCGCTGACGTCGGTGGCCCTGCCTGCTCTGCTGCTTGCCATGTTCTGCACCGAGTCGGTGACCAACACGATCGTGTTCACCAACATCAACGGCTGTGTGCTGCTGGCGGAGGTGCTGTTCTTCCGATGGCTGCTGTCGGGGAAGGTCAGCGATGAATGGTGGGCCGGCGCCGCGATCGGCCTGTCGCTGGTGGTCAAACCCGTACTGGCCGTGCTCCTCCTTCTCCCTCTCCTGAACCGGCAATGGCGCAGCCTTGCCACCGCAATCGCGGTGCCGTTGGTGTTCAATGCGGCCGCGTGGCCGTTGGTATCCGATCCGATGGATTTCGTAAAGCGCACTGTGCCTTACATTCTCGGCACCCGCGACTACTTCAACAGTTCGATCCAGGGCAACGGCATCTACTACGGGCTGCCGGGTTGGTTGATATTGCTGCTGCGAATCGTCTTCACGGTGCTCGCACTCGCCAGCATCTGGCTGCTGTACAAGTACTACCGCAAGCGCGACCCTCTGTTCTGGATGTTGACGTCCTCCGGCGTTCTGCTGACCGCTTCGTGGTTGGTCTTGTCGCTTGCGCAGGGCTACTACTCGATGATGTTGTTCCCGTTCCTGATGACGGTGGTGCTGCCCAATTCGGTGGTGCGCAACTGGCCTGCGTGGCTGGCGACGTACGGCTTCTTGACGATGGACCGGTGGCTGATGTGGCGCTGGCCGACGACGGGTCGCTTCTTGGAGTACATGAAGATCACCTACGGCTGGTCACTGCTCTTGATCGTGGTGTTCTGTGTCCTCTACTTCCGCTACCTGGACGCCAAAGCCGACGGCAGACTCGACGAAGGCATCGACCCGCCGTGGATGGCCGACAAGGAGCCACGCGCTAGCGTGTCTACATGACCTCACCGCGACCCAGGGTCGAACTCACCAACGACGAGTGGCGCCAGAAACTCACCCCCACCGAATTCGCGGTGCTGCGCGAGGCCGGCACCGAGCGGCCGTTCACCGGCGAGTACACCGACACCAAGACCGAAGGTGTCTACGAGTGCCGCGCGTGCGGCGCTGAGCTGTTCCGGAGCACCGAGAAATTCGAATCCCATTGCGGCTGGCCGTCGTTCTTCGATCCCGCGAACTCGGACGCGGTCATCCTGCGGACCGACGATTCGATGGGGATGACCCGCGTCGAGGTGTTGTGCGCGAACTGCCACAGCCATCTCGGGCATGTGTTCGAGGGCGAGGGCTATCCGACGCCCACCGACCAGCGCTACTGCATCAACTCGATTTCGCTACGACTGGTGCCTGCAGGCGAGTAGCCCGCAGTTCCTCGAAGTGCAGCGGCGTCGGGCGCTTCGTCTGGCCCGAGGCGAGCATGTTCATCATCGCCGCGGCGCTGATCGGCGGGCTGTAGTAGTACCCCTGCGCGACGTCGCAGCCGAATTCGCGCAGCCTCTCCGCGGTTTCGGCGTTCTCCACCCCCTCGGCGACCGTGGTCACGCCGAGCACATGGGCAAGGTCGACGACACCGCGCACGACGGCGGCGGCTCGCGCGTCGACACGGATCGGCGCAATGAAGTGTCGGTCGAGCTTCACCTCGTCGATGGCCAGTTCACGCAAATACCACAGTGCGGAGTAACCGCTACCGAAATCATCGATGGCGATCCGAATTCCTCGCTGCCGCAACCTTTCCAGCACCGAGCGGGTCCGGTCGATGTTGTCGAGGAGGAAGTCTTCGGTGATCTCGATCGTCAAGTCTTCCGGGCTCAGGTCGCGCACCGCGAGCGCCGACGCGATGTGGGTGGGCAGGTCGAGGTCCCCAAGGGATGGGGCGAACACGTTCACCGCGATCGGCACGCCGATGCCCATGGCCTGCCACTCGGCGGCATCGTCGAGGGCCTGGGACAGCACGATGTCGGTCACCGCCCGCATGAGGCCGCGCTTGCGGACCAACGGCAGGAAGTGCGCCGGGCCGAGAAGGCCCCGCCTCGGGTGCGGCCAGCGAACCAGAGCTTCGACGCCGACGACGTCGCCGCTGCGCAGATCGAACTTCGGTTGGTAGAACACGGTCAGATCGCCGTGGTCGATGGCGTGTCGCAGCTCGCCGAGCAGCCGCACCGCGGCACCGCGTTCGGCGCTTTCGCTCGAGTCGGTCGGCAGCTCCAGCTCCTGCTGGTCGGCGAGAGCCATGTCGGGGGTGAAGGTATGCAGGCCACCGGACTTCGAGCGTTTGGCCGTGTACATCGCCACGTCGGCCTGTTTGAGGAGCACGTCCGCCGACAGGTCGGGGTTGGCCGCGGATGCCACGGCCAGTCCCACGCTGGGCCGCATCAGCAGCTGCTGCCCGTCGATGACGAACGGCTCCTCGAAGGCGGCGACCACGCGGTGCGCGACCAGCCGCGAGAGCTCGGGCAGGCCCTCCATGAGGACCGCGAACTCGTCTCCGCCCACTCGGGCGACCGTGTCGGAGGTGCGCACGCAGCCGAGGAGGCGCTCGGCGGCCTGGATCAGCAGCGCATCCCCTGCAGGATGTCCCAGGCTGTCGTTGACCAGCTTGAAGTCGTCGAGATCCATCGACAACACCGCGACCGACTGGTTGTCGTTCTCGTGCAGCTGCACCGCGTGCATCAGTCGGTCGTTGAACAGGTCGCGGTTCGCCAGGCCGGTCAGTGTGTCGCGCAGGGCTTGGTCGGCCACCAACTTCAGCAGCCGCTGGTTTTGCCGAACAACGATGAACTGCCTGGCCATCACCGCGCTCATCAGCAGGGTCGACGACACGAAGATCGGCCCCAACCCGGGCGTCGGGAGGTAGGCGGGGATACATACCAGGGCGGCGATCGCAACCGGTATGTACGGCAGCCACATCGAGACGCCCGACGGCACCTGCGGCACGACCACAACGGCCTCCGGGATCCTGCGACTGATCAGCGCAGCCATGCCGAACGTCAGGAACGCAATCGCCCAACCGATATCGATGACATGGCCGCTGAAGTAGGCGTCATTTGCCGTGAGGTAGGCAAACGCGCTGTCCGACAACGCCATCATGACGACTCCGACGGTCAGCATTGCCAATGTCGTGCGACGCCCGGTACGGGCCCTGGCCAGTACCACGAGCGCGACGGTGAGGATCGCGATATCGGCGATCGGGTAGGTCAGCGAAAGGCCCAACGCGAAACTGCTTGTGCCGCCAGCGTCATAGACGCTTCGCAGCACGAACACCCAGGAAATCTCGAATAGCGCGCCCGCAACGATGAACCCGTCCAGCACAAACCTGGCCCGGGACTGGCCCGAATATCCACTGGGGAAGAACACCATTGCGACGCCCGCGCCGATCGGAAACAACAGATAACTCGCATCGGCAAGCGAGGGAAACGGGGACTGGTGCAGCACCCTCTCGTAGAAGATCCACAGCGCCTCGCCGCCGGCCCATCCGGCCGACCCGACCGCCAGACATATCCAGGCGCGACGCTGTCGGCCCTCGGCCGACCGGGCGGCCAAGGCACTGCACCCGGAAGCGAAGAGCGCGAACACGAGCAGGCCGTAATCGGAGGCGGTCTTGGCCGCGGGATCGCCGCCCCAATGTCCGATCAGCGTTGATGCATATGCAACTCCCACGGCAACAGCGCCAACCCCCACCCACGCTGTTCTGGACACCATGTAACGCTAGCAACAAATCGACGCAACCGAAACCGCTCGCAGCAAAGTGGCCTCCACATTTGCCCAAAACTTCCCGATATGCCCTTTATGCCCCGGCAGATGCGTTATCTCGGCGGAAAATATGTTGCCAAAATTGACGACGGTGATGGATGCACGAATCGCATGCCGGTACCAGCAAATATTGGTGGACCGGTCAGGGCAGCTTGGCGACCAACTCTTCGACGCCGACGCGGGGTCCGGTGAAGAACGGTGTCTCCTCACGGACGTGCCGACGGGCATCGGTGGCCCGCAGGTCGCGCATCAGGTCGACGATGCGGTGCAGTTCCGGTGCCTCGAACGCCAGGATCCACTCATAGTCTCCGAGCGCGAACGCTTGCACGGTGTTCGCCCTGACGTCCTTGTATTCGCGGGCGGCCATGCCGTGTTCGGACAGCATGCGGCGCCGCTCATCGTCGGGCAGCAGGTACCAGTCCAGCGACCGCACGAACGGATACACGCAGATGTAGGCGCCAGGGTCTTCGCCGGCAAGAAACGCCGGGATGTGGCTCTTGTTGAATTCCGCGGGCCGGTGCAGCGCGACCTGGCTCCATACCGGCGTGCTGGCCCGGCCCAGCGTCGTGGTGCGGCGGAAATCCGAATAGGTGGCCTGCAGGGCCTCCACCCGATCGGCATGCGTCCAGATCATGAAGTCCGCGTCCGCGCGCAGCCCCGCGACGTCGTAGAGTCCGCGGACCACGACCCCGTTGTCCTCCTGCTGCTTGAAGAACGTCGCGGCCTCGTCGACGACCGTCGCCCGGTCGTCTCCGAGCGCGCCCGGTCTCACCGCGAACACCGAGAACATCAGGTAGCGCAGCGTCGAGTTGAGAGCGTCGTAATCCAGGCGAGCCATGACTTCTATCGTGCCACGCGGGAGGTGACCAGCGCCGCCGCCGCTCGCGTCGCGGCCGCGATGCAGGCGGGCACCCCGATGCCGTCCAGATACGCGCCCGCCACCGCTAGGGAGTGCGGCAGTCCTGCCCGCAGTTCGGCGACCAGTTCGCCGTGGCCGGGCCCGTACTGCGGCATCGCGTCGATCCACCGGTGCACGCGGCAATCGAACGGCCCATTGGTGACACCGAAAACGGCCGCCAGGTCGTCTTCGGCCCAGGACAGCAGGTCGTCATCCCCGGCGCTGCGGGCCAGATCGTCGCCGAACCGGCCGAACGACAGGCGTACCAGCTCGACGTTTCCCCGCGGTCCCCACTTGCGCGACGACAGCGTGATCGCCTTGGCGTGCAAGCGTTCCGCGGTGGCCACCAGAACACCGGAACGGTCGGGCACCGGGGTGCCGCCCGGCAGCGCCAGGGCCACCACCGCACTGGACGCCACCTTGATGCGCCTTGCCGCGGCGGCAGTGCGGGGTGCGACGCCGGCGACCATCGCCGCCAACCGCGGCGCCGGAACGGCGAGAAGTACCGCATCGGCGTGCCAGGCCCCGCCCTCGTCGTCGACCAGGTCCCAGCCGCTCCCCCGCCGCTCCACCCGCTCGACCGCCACCTGGGCCCAGTGGAAGTCGGCACGCCGGACCAGTTCGTCGAGCAACACCGCGTAGCCACCATCGACCGCGCCGAACACCGATGTACCGGTCGGCGGCGGCAGCGCCGCCACGACCGCCTCGGTCAGGTTTCGTGCGCCGCGGTCCAGCACCGCGGCCAGCGTCGGGACCGCCGAGCGCAGCCCGATGGTGGCGGCCGACCCGGCATACACGCCGGCCAGCAACGGGTCGACGGAGCGGGTCACGACTTGTTCGCCGAACCGGTCGCCGACGAGGTCGGCAACGGCTGGATCTGCACCGGGGCGCCAGCTCAGCGGTCGCGCGCGTTCGTCGCGCATCTGCTGGACGGTGGCGTCGTCGACCAGGCCGGCCATCGATGACGGGTCGGACGGAATGCCATTGAGGGTGTCGCGTGGCAGCTCATGAAGGCGGCCCTGGCTGTAGATCAGCGGCCGCACGCCCGTGGTGCCGATCTGCAGGCGGGCCATGCCCAGCTCGGCGAGCAAGGCAGGCATCTCCGGTCGCCGGGCGACGAACGCCTCGGCGCCGATGTCGATCGGCTGCCCGCCGACTTGCTCGGTGCGCAGCACACCGCCGAGCCGGTCAGCTGGCTCGAACACCGTGATGTCTGCGTCGTCGCCGAGGGTGACGCGCAGCCGATACGCCGCGACGAGCCCTGAAATGCCGCCGCCGACAACGCAATACCGTCCGGTCACAGCGAGTGCACCAATGCCACCAGCTCGGTGATGACGCCCGGATCGGTTGCCGGGAGCACTCCGTGGCCCAGGTTGAACACATGGCCCACGGCGCCTGCGTCGACGGCGCGACGGCCGTCCTCGACCACCGCGCGAGCCGCGCGCTCGGCGACCGGCATGCCCGCCAGCAGCGCCACCGGATCGAGGTTGCCCTGCAGGGCGGTGCCGGGCGCCACTCGAGCGGCGGCGTCGGTCAGCGACGTGCGCCAATCCACGCCCACCACGGCACTGGCCGCGGACGCCACGGCCTCCGACATCGCGCCGAGCAGTTCGGCGGTCCCCACGCCGAAGTGCGTCATCGGCACACCGTCGCCGGCCAGCGCCTCGAACACCCGGGTGCTGTGAGGCAGCACATAGGCGCGGTAGTCGGCCAGCGACAGCGTGCCCGCCCACGAGTCGAACATCTGAATGGCGTCTACGCCGGCCCCCACCTGCGCTTTCAGGAACGCGATGGTGAGGTCGGCCAGCGTCGTCATCAACGCGTGCCAGGTGTCGGGCTCGCCGAACATCATCGCCTTGGTGCGTTCGTGGTGACGGCTCGGGCCGCCCTCGACCAGGTAGGACGCCAGCGTGAACGGCGCACCGGCGAAGCCGATCAGGGCGACATCGCCCAGCTCGCCGACCAGCAGCTTGATGGCATCGGTGACCGGCACAACCTGTTGCTGCTCAAGGGGTTTCATCGCAGCGACATCGGACGCGGTGCGGATCGGGTGCTCGATCACCGGCCCGACGTCGGGCACGATGTCGAGTTCGAACCCCGAGGCCCGCAGCGGCACGACGATGTCGGAGAACAGGATGGCGGCGTCGACACCGTGCCTGCGCACCGGCTGCAGGGTGATCTCGGCGATCAGTTCCGCGTCGAAGCACGCCTGCATCATTGTGTTCTTCGCCCGCAACGCCCGGTACTCGGGCAGGGAGCGGCCGGCCTGGCGCATGAACCACACCGGAATCCGGCTCGGTTTACGGCCGGCGGCCGCGGCCAGGTATGCCGACTCCGGCAGCTCACGACGGGTGTTCATCGGCACCAATGCTGCCATGAGACGCGGACCGGGGGCCGTTTGGCGTCCACCCGCCGCAGATACGGCGCGCCTGCGCACAGACCAGGCCAGATGGTCTAGCGTCAAGGCGGTGACCACCGCCGAACCGGCGCAGTTCCGGGAAGCGGTCGCGGCGATGAATGCCACCACCGTGCGACCCGAAATCGAGCTGGGCCCGATCCGGCCGCCTCAGCGGCTGGCGCCGTTCAGCTACGCACTGGGCGCCGAGGTCCGCCATCCGGAGACCGCCATCGTTCCCGAGCGGTCCGAGGGCGACGCGTTCGGACGGTTGATCCTGCTGCACGACCCCGACGGCGCCGAGGCGTGGGACGGAACGATGCGTCTGGTCGCCTATGTCCAGGCCGACCTCGACTCCAGCGAAGCGGTCGACCCGCTGCTGCCCGAGGTGGCGTGGAGCTGGTTGGTCGACGCGCTGGAGTCGAGCGCCGAGAACGTGACCGCGCTGGGTGGCACCGTCACCGCCACCACCTCGGTGCGCTACGGCGACATCTCCGGCCCACCCCGGGCCCATCAGCTGGAGCTGCGTGCATCCTGGACTGCGACGACGCTGGAGCTTGGTCCGCATGTGCGCGCGTTCTGCGAGGTGCTCGAGCACGCCGCCGGGCTGCCGCCTGCCGGGGTGACCGATCTGGGGTCGCGCACCCGAGCCTGAAATGACCGACGCCGTCTCCGGCGGGGCCGAACCAGCGGACACCGCAGAACCCGAAGCCACCCCGCTTCTCACACCTGCCGACGGGATGCCGGCACTGTCTGTCACGGCATCGGAAATCAGTTCGGCCGCAGCACTTTTGGGATCTGGACGCGGCCCGTTCGCGGTCGACGCCGAACGGGCCTCGGGCTTCCGCTACTCGAACCGGGCCTATCTGGTGCAGATCCGGCGCGAGGGTGCGGGCACCGTGCTGATCGATCCCGTCAACCACGGCGCCGACCCGCTCGCCACACTCGCGCCCGTCGCCGAGGTGTTGGCCGCCGACGAGTGGGTGCTGCACGCCGCCGACCAGGATCTGCCGTGCCTGGCGGAGATCGGCATGCGGCCGTCGAAGCTCTACGACACCGAGTTGGCGGGCCGGCTCGCGGGCTACGACCGGGTGAACCTGGCCACGATGGTCGAGCGACTGCTCGGCCTGGGCCTGAAGAAGGGCCACGGCGCCGCCGACTGGTCAAAGCGACCGCTCCCGCCGGAGTGGCTGAACTACGCGGCCCTGGATGTGGAGGTGCTCGCCGAACTGCGCGCGGCGATCGCCGCGGTGCTCGAGGAGCAGGGCAAAACCGATTGGGCCGCACAGGAATTCGAGTATCTCCGTACGTTCGAGGCCGCGCCCACGCGACGGGACCGGTGGCGGCGCACGTCGGGCATCCACAAGGTCCGCGACCGCAGGGCGATGGCCGCCGTGCGGGAACTGTGGACGACCCGTGACCACATCGCCCGCAGGCGTGACATCGCGCCGGGGCGCATCCTGCCCGATTCCGCGATCGTCAACGCCGCGACCGTCGATCCCAAGACGGTCGAGGAACTCACCGCGCTGCCGATTTTCGGCGGGAACCGACAGCGCCGCACCGCGCAGGTCTGGCTGGACGCGCTCGGTCGGGCCCGCGACAACGACAGCCCGCCGGAGATCTCCGAACCGCAGAACGGTCCCCCGCCCGCCTCACGGTGGGCCCGCCGCAAACCCGAGGCGGCCGCGCGGCTGGAAGCCGCCAGGGCCGGCCTGGCCGAACTGTCCGAACGTGTCTCGGTGCCCGCCGAGAACCTCGTCACCCCCGACGTGGTGCGGCGGCTGTGCTGGGACTGGCAACCGGTGGACGACATCGAAACCGCGGTCGAGGAATTCCTCCGCGATGCGCACGCGCGGCCATGGCAGCGTGAACTCGTCGTACCGGTACTGACCGCCGCGCTGGCTACCCCTGCCCCGTGACGCGCTCGACGTGGGCCAGGAAGTGGGCCAGCACCGCGTCGGGCGCCTCGATCTGCGGCCAGTGCCCGATGGCATCGTCGAGCATCACGACATCCGGATCGGGGATGACCTCCAGATAGCGCTGGGCCATGTGCCGACCCGAGTTCGGGTCGACGGGCCCGTCGATCAACCGCATCGGGACCGCCGTCTCGCGCATCGCCCGCACCCACCGATTGCGGTGGGTGTAGCGGTCGTTGACGAACCTGCCCACCTTGTGGGTCACCCGCTTGCCGTCGTTGTACTCGAGGATCTGGTGGAACAGGTCGAGCATCCGCCGCGACGGCTTGGTGTCCGGCCCGAACATCTCGTTGATGGTGGGTTCGATCAGCCGCCGCGACAGTGAGCTGCCTTGCAGCGGACTCATGATGTCCCCCAACGGCGTTCGGGACATCGCCTTCTGCAGCAGCCGTGGCGTGTATGTCTCGTTGAACAGCCCGCCGTTGAGCCAGGTGATCGATTCGATGTGCAGCGCCCCGTAGACGTGCTGGCCGAACTCGTGACGGGCGAGCAACTCCTGGGCGACCGAGTCGCCGAGGTCGTGGGCCAGCACATGCGCGGAGGTGACACCGAGGCGAGCCAGCAGCGCCTCGTGCATGTCGGCGTGGTCGGCCACGGTGTACTCGTAGGCGACGGGCTTATCCGAGAAGCCCATGCCGAGCATGTCGGGCGCGATGACGGTGAACCGCTCGGTCAGCCGGTCCCACAGCGGCGCCCAGTCCCACGAGTTGAACGGGTAGCCGTGGATCAGCAACAGTGTGGGGCCGGCCCCCGCGGTGCGGTAGAAGACATCGAAGCCCAGATAGTCGAAGTACTGCCCGGCGTCCTTCCAGCGTTGCAGCTCAGCGTCCATGGAAGAGGTCGGTCCGGTCTCGCTCAGTCGAGCTGTTGGCTGACTTCGTGCTCGGAGACCGCGCTGCCCATGGCGGCGACCCAGCCGGTCACCTGGCGGGCGATGTTCTGATCGGTCAGGCCGACGTCGGCGAGCACTTCGCCGCGGGATGCGTGCGCCTGGAACTCCTGCGGCACACCGACGTCCCGGCATGGCACGTCGATCTCCGCGCGGCGAAGCGCGGCCGACACGGCCGAACCGACGCCGCCGTTGACGCCGTTGTCCTCCAGGGTCACCACCAGCTTGTGCGCCTTCGCCAATCGCGCTACCGCGTCGGGCACCGGCAGCACCCATCGCGGGTCGATCACCGTCACGCCGATGCCCTGGTTGCGCAGCCGCTCGGCGACGGCCTTCGCCATCGACGCAAACGGCCCCACCGCGACCAGCAGCACGTCGTCGGAAAGACCGTCGGCGGGGACGGCGAGCACGTCGACGCCGTCTCGTCGCTCGAGAGCCGGAATGTCTTCACCGACATCGCCTTTGGGGAAGCGAAGGGCGGTCGGCCCGTCGGTGATGTCCAGCGCTTCGCCGAGTTCCTCGTAGAGCCGCGCTGCGTCACGCGGCGCGGCCACCCGCATACCGGGCACGATGTTCAGCATCGACAGGTCCCACATGCCGTTGTGGCTGGCCCCGTCGGGCCCGGTGACACCGGACCGGTCGAGCACCAGCGTCACAGGCAGCTTGTGCAGCGCGACGTCCATCATGATCTGGTCGAAGGCCCGGTTCAGGAACGTCGAATAGATCGCCACCACCGGGTGCAGCCCGCCCATCGCCAAGCCGGCGGCCGACGTCATCGCGTGCTGCTCGGCGATGCCGACGTCGAACAGCCGGTCCGGGAAGCGCTTTCCGAATGCGGTCAGCCCCGTCGGCCCCGGCATGGCGGCCGTGATCGCGACGATGTCGCGGCGCTTTGCTGCGTACTTGATCAACGCGTCGGAGAACGTCGACGTCCAGCCCGGGCCCGCAACCTTGGTGGCCTGCCCGGTGTGCGGGTCGATGACGCCCGTCGAGTGCATCTGTTCGGCCTCGTCGTTCTCCGCCGGCGCGTAACCCATGCCCTTGCGCGTGACGACGTGCACGATGACCGGCGCGTTGAAACCGCGGGCGTTGCGCAGCGCCACCTCGACGGCGTGCTCGTCATGGCCGTCGATCGGTCCCACGTACTTCACGCCGAGGTCGGTGAACATCACCTGCGGGGAGATCGCGTCCTTGATGCCCGCTTTGATGCTGTGCATGCACTGGTAGCAGAACTCGCCGATGACGGGCACACCACGCACCGCCTTGCGGCCCTCCTCGAGGATCTTCTCGTAGCCGGGCTGCAGCCGCAGTGTCGCAAGGTGATCGGCGAACCCGCCGATGGTCGGCGCATAGCTGCGACCATTGTCGTTGACCACGATCACGACCGGCCGGCGCGCGGCGGCGATGTTGTTGAGCGCCTCCCAGCACATGCCGCCGGTGAGCGCACCGTCACCGACGACGGCGACCACGTGCCGGTTGCGATGCCCGGTCAGCTCGAAAGCCTTGGCCAGCCCGTCGGCGTAGGACAGCGCGGAGCTGGCGTGGCTGGACTCGACCCAGTCGTGTTCGCTCTCGTCGCGCGACGGGTACCCCGAGAGGCCGTCCTTCTTGCGCAGCGTGTCGAACTCGTGGCAGCGACCGGTCAGCATCTTGTGCACATAGGCCTGATGGCCGGTGTCGAAAACGATCGGGTCGTGCGGCGAGTCGAACACCCGGTGCAGCGCGAGTGTGAGCTCGACGACACCGAGGTTCGGGCCGAGATGCCCACCGGTTGCAGCGACCTTGTGGATCAGGAACTGTCGGATCTCGTCGGCAAGATCACTTAGCTGCGACTGGGTCAGGTGCTGCAGATCGGCGGGACCGCGGATCTGTTCAAGCATTCCGCCAGTGTACGCACGGATACCACCGTCAGTCCTGCCGAGTGCGGTAGATGTCGGGCACTCCGTCGTGGTCGGCGTCGAGCGTCTCGATGGCGTGAATGCGCCGGTAGGCGGCGTTTCGGCTCAGCAAAACGGCCGCGGCCAACAGACCTGCGACGACGGACCCGACCAGCACACCGATCTTGACGTCTGCGCCGGCGCTGGTGCCGTAACCGAAGGCCAGTTCCCCGATCAATAACGAAACTGTGAACCCGATCCCGGCCAGCAGCGCCGCACCCAGCACGTCGCGCCACGCGAGGTCATCGTCGAGGCTGGCGTGGGTGAACCTGGCCAAGAGAAACGCGGTGAGAAAGACTCCTAGGGGTTTGCCAATGACCAGGCCGGCGATCACACCATCGGTGATCGGATGTCGCAGCGACGCGCCGAGGCCAGACCAGCCGCCGACAGTCACCCCGGCCGCGAAGAACGCGAACACCGGCACCGCGAAACCCGCCGACAGCGGCCGCACGGTGTGTTCGAACAGTTCTGCGGTCGGCGTGCCGTGGCGCCCGAGCACCGGCACCGTGAATCCCAGGACAACGCCCGCGACGGTGGCATGCACACCGCTGGCGTGCACCAGGGTCCACGCGGCGATGGCCAGCGGCACCAGTAACCACCAGTGGTGCACACCGCGCTGCACGGCCAATGCGAACAACCCGATCGGGACAAGTGCCAGCGCCAGCGGTCCAGGAGATAGGTGGTCGGTGAAGAACACGGCGATCACGGTGATCGCAAGGAGGTCGTCGACGACCGCCAGAGTCAAGAGAAATGTGCGCAACGCCGTCGGTAGATGCGTGGACAGAACGGCAAGGACGGCCAGTGCGAAGGCGATGTCAGTGGCGATCGGCACGGCCCACCCGTCGAGGTGGTCGGGGTGCCCGGCGGCAAGGTTGATGCCGATGTAGATGGCGGCGGGAACGATCATTCCGCCGATAGCCGCGGCGATCGGGAGCGCCGCCCGGCGTGGGTCACGCAGATCCCCCGCGACGAACTCACGCTTGAGTTCCAGACCGACGACGAAGAAGAAGATCGCCAAGAGCCCGTCGGCCGCCCACGCCGAAATACTGAGGTTCAGATGCAGTGCCGCGGGGCCGATTGCGAATTCCGACATTGCGTTGTACGTCGACGACCACGGCGAGTTCGCCCAAATCAGAGCAGCGGCCGCCGCGACCAACAACAGCACGCCGCCAACGGTTTCCCTGCGCAAGATCTGGGTGAACCGCTGCGTCTCCAACCACGAGCCGCGGGTGAGCAGTCGAACAGGAGCAGGCATTGCCGAAAGTCTAGTGATCCAACGTTGTTACGTCCCTGAATATTTGCCCGGTTCACTCGATACGCATGGCAGATCGTCCAATTCGGTTGCCCGGAGTGCCCCTTTGCGGCATCTTTACAGCTGGAGCGCCGGGAAGTCTGGTCGGCAGTCGCACCGTAGGTGCTGACTACAACGAGGGCCACAGGAGTCGATAGATGGCGCTGCACTTGCAACTCGGCGCAGTACTGGGTCGCCAAGGAACCATATGGATACGTTCTCATTTGTTCCGCGGCGTCGTAGCGTTGAGGTGTGCGAGCAGAGAAGATCGCCGAGGAGTTTCCCGTCGTCACGCTGGACTCCAACGCACTCGACGCGGTGCGATTGCTGGCCACGCGCCGGTTGCCCGGGCTGGTCGTCACCGACAGCTCCGGAACTCCAGTGACGATACTGCCGGCGTCGCAGGTCGTTCGCCTGCTCGTACCACCGTATGTCCAGGAGGATCCCTCGCTTGCCGGCGTTCTGAGCGAGTCGATGGCCGACCGGGTCGCCGACAAGTTGGGCGGCAAGACGGTCGAGGCGGTGCTGCCAAAGCCGCGGCCGCAGATGGCGACGGTCAATGCCGACGACACCATCGTCGAAGTGGCAGCCATCATGGCGCGCGATCACTCGCCGCTGGTCGCCGTGATGGCCGACGAGCGCCTCGTGGGCGTGATCACCGCGTCGCGGATTCTCGAGGTGGCTCTCGGTTCGCACTGAGCACGGGTAGCCGGGGGGTGGTCCCGTGGCGATCGTCGCCGTAGCCGTCTTCGTCGTCGCCTACGCCCTCATCGCGACGGAGCGCATCCACAAGGTAAAGGTCGCGCTGGGGGGTGCGGCGGTGGTGCTGGCGCTCGGAATCGTCGATTCCGACGACGTCTTCTACTCGCATGACACCGGAATCGACTGGGACGTCATGTTTCTGCTGCTCGGCACGATGATCATGGTCGGCGTGCTCCGCCAAACCGGTGGTTTCGAATACGCGGCCATCTGGGCGGCCAAACGGGCCGGCGGTTCCCCGTTGCGGGCGATGGTTCTTCTGGTCCTCATCACCGCGGCGGCGTCTGCGGCCCTGCCCAACGTGACCATCGTGTTGCTCATGGCGCCGGTGACACTGCTGGTCTGCGATCGTTTCGACATCAACCCGGTGCCGTTTCTGATCGCGGAAGTGTTCGCATCCAACATCGGCGGTCTGGCAACACTGATCGGCGATCCCCCGAATATCATCATCGGCACCCGAGCACATCTGTCGTTCAACGATTTTCTGGTCCATCTGGCGCCAGTCGCGATCATCGCCATGGTCGCCTTCGTAGCCGTACTGCCGCTGCTGTTCCGCGGGACGTTCGGTGTGCATGCCGATCGGGTCGCCGAAGTCATGTCACTCAATGAGCGGGAGGCGATCCGAGATCTGCGGCTGCTGGCCAAGTCCGGAGTCGTCATGACCGGCGTGTTCGTCGCATTCGTGGCGAGTTCGGCCATTCACGTCGCGCCGTCCATCGTGGCGCTCATCGGGGCCGGAGTATTGGTGACGATTTCCGGGATGGAGAGCATCCACTATCTCGCCAGCGTCGAGTGGGAGACGTTGTTGTTCTTCGCCGGCCTGTTCATCCTGGTCGGCTCGCTGGTCAAGACAGGTGTGATCGCGAACCTGGCACGGCTGGCAGGCGACGTCACCGGCGGAAACCCGCTACTGGCCACGATGTTGATTCTTGTTGTCTCTGCGGTGCTTTCGGGCCTGATCGACAACATCCCCTACGTCGCCACGATGGCGCCCGTAGTGGCGAGCCTCGCGGCGACCGTCCCAAATCCGGCGCACGCGCAGGCCATGTGGTGGGCGTTGGCAATCGGCGCAGGCTTCGGGGGGAACATGACCGCGGTCGGCTCCAGCGCGAACGTCGTGATGGTCGGAATCGCCGGACGCGAGGGGTATCCGATCGGATTCTGGGAGTTCACCCGCAAGGGTGCCTTGGTCACGGCGTTGACTATCGCCGTGTCCGCCCCGTACCTCTGGTTGCGCTACTTCGTTTTCGGATAGGAGTGCCGGTTGTCGATTGCATTGACTGTCCTACTGATCGCGTTCTGTGTGCAGGGACTGGTGAAGTTCGCGGTCGGCTTCGCCGTGCCGTACCGCACGCGGATCGGCCGGATCGCGGCCTACTACCGCCGCGACGGTCGCATCATCAGCATCTACGACAGTGTCACGCTCGTCATCATCGTTGCGCTCGTCGTGCTTCTCTTTCTGACCGATATGCAGCCACTCAGCTTCATCACCGGTCTGATTGTCGGGATGCTCATCATCCAGATCTTCTTCCATCGGTTCAGCGAGCCGCTCACCGAAGCGCAAGCGCCCGAAGACGATGCTGCGCCACGAAAGATCATGTCCTACGCCATCCAGGCCCGACCCGCATTGGCATGGCGCGAGATCGCACTGATGACAGCCCTTTTCGGCTGGGCTCTCTACGAGCTCATTGTCACGCTCGTCGGTTAGAGCGTGCCTCAGGTGTTCTTGGCCAGGAAGCGCCGCAACAACAGCCAGGCGACAGCCGCGTTGTAGACAACGCCGGCCATCACGTACGGCCACCAGATGCCGTGGTCGCTTGCGACCCAGAACGCCTTGGCCGCCCAATACGGCGGCAACACACCGAACGCGAGGTTCCACGGGGAATCGATGAACCACGGCAGGCAGGGCAACCCGGCGATGAGCATGCCGAGGGCTCGCACCATCGCCAGACCTTGGATCTTGTTGTTGGCCACCGCGACGATCAGCAGCAGGCACACGACGGCCGACAGACCAGAAAGCAAGCCGATCGGGATCAACGCGGAAACCATGCCGGGCGCGAGCAGCCCACTGAACGAGGTGGTTGCGATCACGTACACCGTTGTCACTACGATGACTGTCCCTGCCCGGTAGGCGAAGAAATCACGTAGCGGAACCGGAGTGACCCGCAGCGCCGCCAGCGTGCCCGCGTCGACCTCGTCCAAGACGAGGAAGGAGCCCAGCCCGCCGACAATGATGATACTTGTCAACAGCAGAAACGCGGTGAGGACCAGCGGGTAGTAGGGCATGAGGTCGAAGTCGTAACGGCGAGCAAGCATTTCGGTGAACAATGGGGTCAAGATCGCGACGCCGGTGGTCCAAATGACCGGGGCGACAACGATCATCACCAACAGCGGGTCGCGATAGGTGCCGCGGATATCGTTGCGACCGAATGCCGCGAGTGTCCGTGGGGTCAGAACCGCCATCACATTCCCCCTGACCGCGCCACGACCCAGCGCACGAACACGGCTTTGGCCGCCAACCACAGCCCCGCGACACACAGCATCGGATATGCCACGGCGTACACAACCTGCCAAGGAGCCAGGGTGATTTGGTCGAACGCCTCACCGAACAGCAGCAGCGGACCGGTCGTGGGAACCAGGTACGCAACCGGACTCGGCCATACGCCCGAGTAGTAAAGCACAGGAGGAACCGTCATCAAGGCGAGGGGGATCGTCGACACCAGAAACCAGTCGCTGATCGACGCGAAGGGCAGCGACGTGGTGAATCCGACGAGCAGCATCAGTAGCGTCCCAAGGATCACTGCAATCACCAGTGGCAAAGGGCGGTAGACGAATCCGTCGCCGATCATCGGAACGATGATCGCCACCAACAGTGAAATCAGCACGAGGAGGGTCAGCTTCGCAGCGAGATATTCGCGGAACCGCAAAGGGGTGGAGACGACTGCGCCAAGCGTGCGCTCCTGCTTCTCGAAGAACACCGTGCCCGCGACGAAGAAGAACCCGATGATGCATGTGTCGCCCAACAGTATGTAGGGCTCGATCGCTTGGCGCAGGCTGCGCGACATCGGCAACAGCACCGCCAGCCAGACGAGGCCGGAGAAGAACGCCGCGTAGAGGAAGCCCTGCCTTCTCTGAAGCGTCAACTCCAAACGAATCGCGTTGGCAAAACGGTTCATGACAACCGCCGCCCGGTGATCTGGACGAACACATCGTCAAGGCTGGCCTCCCGGCTGTGGATGGTTTCGACCCGCCGACTGCGCAGCAGTGTGCGGAACCCATCATCGTCGGCGAGGTCGTCCATATCGAACTCGGCCGTCTCGAGACTCCCGTTCTCGCCGCGATATTCGACGCGCACGAGGCGCTGGCCCCGCGCAATCTTCAACTCGCCGGGACTATCCAGCGCCTCGATTCGCCCGTCGACGACGAAGGCCACCCGGTCGCACAGTTCGTCGGCGGTGGCCATGTCGTGGGTCGTTAGAAAGATCGTGTGGCCCCGCGCTTTCAGGCTCAGGATGATGTCTTTGACTTTCCGCGCGTTCACAGGGTCCAAGCCCGAGGTCGGCTCGTCGAGGAACAGCAGCTCGGGGTTGTTGACAAGCGACCGTGCGAAGGTCAGTCGCATCTGCATTCCCTTTGAATACTTGCCAACTCGCATGTTGGCGTCGTCGGCCAGGCCCACGGCATCCAGAAGAGCCATCGGGTCCCTCGTCTCGCCCGAATACAGAGACGCGAAGAACCGCAGATTCTCCAGACCGGTGAGCTTCTGGTAGTGATTCGGCAGCTCGAAGGAGACACCGATGCGCTCGAAGTAGTCAGGCCCCCAGGCCAACGGGTCTTTCCCCCACACCGCGGTCTCGCCGCCGTGACCGCGCAGCAGACCGATCAGGAGCTTCTGCGTCGTCGACTTCCCCGCCCCACTGGGACCCGAGGAAACCGAAGATCTCGCCGCGACCCACCGTGAAATCCATCCCGCGCACCGCCGGCTCGGGGGCCTTCGGATACATGAATGTCAGCCCGCGAACATTGATCACGTCGGTTTCCATGGTCGGCACCCTTTCGACAACCGAATTCGAGTTCCGACCAGACTTCCCGGAGCGCCGCCGCCGACTATACTGAACTTTCAGATATTAGTGAAGCGTAGGATTCGCGTGACGGACTCCAGACACCAGGACGCAGCCGAACAGCTTGCTCTCGTCCTCGCCACCCACGGGCTGCAGCGCATGACCGCTCGTGTGCTGGCCACGCTGCTGTTCACCGAGCAGCCGACGATTACCGCAGGCGAGCTCGCCGTGCGGTTGCAGGCAAGCGCGGGTGCGATCTCGGGAGCGGTCAAGATGCTGACATCGGTGGGCTTGGTCGAGCGGGTGCCCGCGCCGGCCAGCCGACGAGATCACTACCGGCTCCGCGACAACGCCTGGGCGGTCCTGTACACCAACCAGAACGAAGTACTCGCGGCCATGCAGAAGGCAGCCGAGACCGGCATCGCGGCAACCGGAGACAAGAGCCTGGCCCGCCAGCGTCTCACTCAGATGCGCGACTTCTACGACTTTCTGGGCAGCGAGATCCCTCCGCTGCTGGAGCGCTGGCACCGACGTTCCGGCGGAACGTAGGCCCCCATCGCCCCGCACTTGCGGCTAGCGTCGGCGCATGATCGTCGAACGCCAGAGCATCGTCGACGCGCCCACGGAACAGGTGTGGGCGCGCGTCATCACACCGGAGGGCATCAACGACGAACTGCGGCCGTGGATGACGATGTCGATGCCGCGCGGCGCCGAATCACTGACCGTCGACACCGTGCCGGTGGGCACCCCGATCGGCCGCTGCTGGATGCGCCTGTTCGGCGTGCTGCCGTTCGACTACGACCACCTGATGATCGCCGAGTTGTGGCCGGGCCGCGGCTTTCACGAGGAGTCGACGATGCTCACCATGCGGCGGTGGCGCCACGAGCGCACCCTCGAACCGGACGGCGAAGCGAAAACGGTTGTCCGCGATCGCCTCACGTTCGAGCTCCGAGGTCTGTTGCGGATGCTGACGCCGGTTGTCGCGGCGGGCATCGGCGCGCTCTTCGGGCACCGGCACCGACGGCTACAGCGGCACTTCGGCCCTCGCTGAGTCCGCGAGGATTCCGAGTTCGCGTGCCCGCCGAACAGCGTCCCGCCGCTTGCTCACCTCCAGCTTGGCGAGAATCGCAGAGACGTGGTGGTCGACGGTCTTCACGGACAGGAACAGCCGGTCGGCCAGTTCCACGTTGGTCAACCCGTCGTCGAGCAGCCGAAGCACCTCGACCTGGCGGGCTGTCAGGCCCGCGGGGTTGGCCAGTGTCGCCGACCGCCTGCGCGCCGGCACCGCCGTGACCCCTTGTGACCGCAGCTCGCGGCGAACCTTCGCCGCGACGGCGTCGGCGCCGAGCCGGTCGAGGATGTCGAGTGCGCGGGCGGCCATGGCAGGGTCGCCCGAGTCGACGAGCGCGAGCGCGGCGTCGTACGGCATCGAGAGGCGGTGGAACTCATCGGCCGCCGCGTCGTATGCCCCGTCGAGCAGCAACCGGTACGGCTCGGCCACACCGTCTGCGTCGACGTTCTCGCCAAGCCGATGAAGCCATGCCGCCAACTCGCCGCGCGACCATTCCACCCCTTGCACCGCACCGTCTGTCAGCAGATGGCGGCAACGGGCCAGGCGATCGTCGGGTGTGCCTGTCAGCCAAGATAATTCGACGATTCCCGCCGCGACGGGCAGCATCCGGATCGGCTCGCCGAACCGGCAGGCCAGTTGCCAGGCGTCGTCGAGCGAGTCCGATCCTGACCCGTCGCGGCGCAGTGCCACCAGCGCGCGAATGAGCGTTGGCCAGGTCCTGGCCAGCGGCGCGCTCGGCGCGTCCAAGACACGATCGGCGTCGGCGGTCGCGTCGTCCCACTCACCCACCATCAGCTGCAGTCTGGCGCGTGAACCGATCTGCCACACCCGGCAAATCGGCAGATCGTGTTCGAGCATCAACGGAATGGAAACCTCGAGCAGCTCGGCCGCGCTGTCCAGCCGCCGTTGTTCGACATCGAAGTAGGTGATACAGCTCCAACCACCCGAATACAACTCGTCGACGTGTTTTGGCCCGGCGTCAAGAATCGACAGGATCACGTCTCGCCCGGACTCATCGCCCATCAGGACGACGCCGTAGTTCTCGATCAATCGCACCCGCACCGTCAGATCGGGATCGCCTGTCCTATCCGCAATCTCATGAGCGCGGGAGATCAAGGGGATGGCAACGTCCAGCTGGCTCGCATGGCCGGCGAGGTAGGCCTGCATGGCGAAGGCGTGACCGAGCTGTACGAGCTCGTTCACGTCGTCGGTGTCGGCATCGAGCACGTGACTCGCTTCGGCCGCATGCTGCTCGGCCAGCTCCCGGTTGGCGCTGTACCAGTGGTAGACCGCGAGCGAATGGTGATTCGCACTCACCGCCGCCGATTCGCCGAGCTCCTGTCGAATTCGCATCGCGCGTTGACAGGCGGTGATTGCGCCGGGCAGTTGGTCGATGAGGTAGAACTCCCAGGCGAGCAGCTCGAGCAACTCCGCCTCGTCCTTTTCTGCCAGCGGGCCGCCGTGATCCAGTGCCATCGTGAAGAACTCGGCCGCCTGGGTGTGCGCGCCCGACCGGGCCGCCGTCATGCCCGCGTCGTAGGCTGTGCGTCGCACCCGCTCAACGTCCTTGGCGCCCAACGCATGATGGGTCAGCACTGCGGGGTCGGCGTGCGGCGCCGCCTGGTAAGCATCGAGAAGACGTCGATGCAGACGCGGCTCGGCACCCGGCGGGATGACACTTCGGACGGCCAGCCGGCACAGATCGTGCCGGAATGCCACGCCACGCGGGCCTCTGCGGATCAGTCCCGCGTCGGTGAGCGCACGTGACGCGGGCAGCGTCACTCCGAGGTCGGCCAGCAGGTGGTCGGGTACCGCGCCCGGCGAGCACGTCAGCAGGTTCAGCAGGTCCCACGCAGCGGAGTCGAGGCCGGAGGTGCGGGCAAGCACCGCGTCACGAACGTTCGTCGGCAAGTCGTCGCCAGGCGACTCGGCCGTGTCGGCCGCTGTTCGGTAGTGATCAAGCATCTCGCACACGAAGAAGGCGTTGCCGCCGGTGACGTTGTGAAGCCATTCGGGGTCGACGGCGCTGTCCCCGACGAGCCGCTCAACGGCCTGCAGGCGCAGCGGCGGCATCGACATCGACCCGGCGCGCGGGGACCGGGCGATGTCACCGAGCAGCACCCGCATGGGGTGACTGACCCCGACTTCCTCGTCGCGGAGCATCCCGATAACGAGTGAGCGTGTCTGCGCGATGCGTCGCAGCACGAATCGCAGGAGGTCGATCGTGCCCTGGTCGGCCCAGTGCAGGTCATCGAGGATGAGTACCGACGGCGCGGTGCGCAGGTCGTCATAGACGGCGTCGAAGATGTCGTATGGCTGGTCGCTTTCGGCCAGCACCGTTTGGGTGCCGGGTGCGAGCCGGTGCGCGAAGTCGTGAATCGGCCCGAGCGGCCGGGGTGTCGGGAGCGGGTCGCACGCGCCCCACAGCACACGCTCGTCGCCGACCCAGCGGTCGACGAACGCCTCGACGAACGACGTCTTTCCCGCGCCGGACTCTCCGGACACGATCAGCATGCCGCCGCGTCCGGCCCGTGCATCGTCGGCTCTGGCGACGATGTCGCTGAGCTCGTGGTCGCGATCGGCGAGCCTCACGGCCCCGATATTAGCTGCTATGAACCGCTCCGAGCAGCACAAATAGTCCGTGAAACAAGATAGGGAACTTCTCCCCATGTGCAGGGCCGCTCGATGCCCGAACGTTGGTCCTGCCCGACACACCGTCGCGGCAGACACCATGAAACAGGAGTGAGATAGCCATGAAGCGATATGTCATCGAGCGGGAGATTCCAGGAGCCAGCGAACTCAGCCAAGCCGAGCTGGCCGGCATCGCAGGCAAGTCCAACGATGTCGTCGAGTCACTCGGCGTGCCGTATCGGTGGATCACCAGCTACGTCGCGGGAGACAAGATCTACTGCGTGCACGAGGCCGACGACGAGGACGCGATCCGCGAGCACGCCCGCCGCGGCGGATTTCCGGCCAACAGCATCACCGTCATCGCCAACGAGTTCGGTCCGCACTCCGCCGAGACGGTGCAGTCGCACTGACACCGGGTGACGCGGTTGCTGCGCTATCGCGTCAGCACCGCGACACTCTCGATGTGATGGGTCAGCGGGAACGAGTCGAACACCCGCAGCTCCTCCACCCGGTACCCATGCTTCAGATAAAGGCCGATATCGCGAGCGAATGATGCTGCCTCACAACCGATATGGATGATGCGCGGCACCTCGGCGGCCGCCAGCAGGTCGATCACCTCGCGGCCCGCACCGGCCCGCGGCGGGTCGAGCACCGCCACATCGGCACGCCGTGACTGGCCGGCAAGGGCGCGTCGCACGGAGTCGGTGACCACCGAGACGTTGCTCAGGTCGGCCAGCGCGGCCCGCGCCGACCGCGAGGCACCGCGCGAGGTGTCGACAGTGACGACATGCCCGCTGTCGCCGACGGCCTCGCCGAGCACGGCGGCGAAGAGCCCGGCGCCGCCGTACAGATCCCACGCCACCATCCCGTCGCGCAGCTGCGCGCATTCGGCCACCAGCTGGCTGTACACGAGCGCCGCGTCGCGGTGGGCCTGCCAGAACGCGGTCACCGGCACCCGCCACACCCGCCCGTTCACCCGCTGAGTCGCCTCGTAGCTGCCCTCCACGACGCGGGTGGCCGTCCGCTTGCCTACGCGCGGTCCGGACTGCACGACATGGCGCACACCGTCGTCGTCGAGAGCGACATGCACATGCGCACCCGGCGGCCAGCCGATGTCGCCGAGGCCGTCGAGCGCCGTCTGCGGCAACTGTCCGCACCGCAGGTCGGTGACGAGCTCCGCGCTGTGGTAGCGGTGGAATCCGGCGCGGCCGCCGTCGTCGGTGTCCAGCCTGACCCGGGTACGCCAGCCGGTCGCGGCGCCGGTGCCGACCCGTTCTGCGACCGCGTCGGACTCCTCGCGCCAGTGATACCCGCCCAGCTTCGCCAGCTGGTTGGCCACCACCGCCCCCTTGAGACGGCGGGCCGCGTCGGGGGCTGCGAACGCCAGATCGCAGCAGCCCGCGCCGTCCACCCCCGCGATCGGACACAGCGGATCGATCCGGTCGGGCGACGCCTCCAACACCTCGACAACATCTGCGTGCCAATACGATCCGCGATCGGCCACCACCCGCACGCGGACCCGCTCGGCGGGCAGCGCGTACCGCACGAACACCACCCGGCCCTCGTGGCGCGCTACGCAACTGCCCCCGTTGGCCGGCGGCCCCGTGGTCAGGGTGAGTTCGACCGGCACCACTGGCCGGACGGCGGGTGGTTCTTCGATCAATCCAAGAAGCCTCGGCGGGCGTCGCCCGGTGCGAACTGCGGCTCCAGTGCGCGGAGCCGTTCCGACGAATTGAGCTGCCAGGGAACGGATGTCACCATCACGTTCTGCATGAACAACAGCCTGCCCTTGAGCCGCAATGCGCTCTGGTTGTGCAGCACCTGTTCCCACCAGTGACCGACGACGTATTCGGGGATGAACACGGTGACCACTGTGCGCGGCGACTCCTTGCTGATGCGCTTGACGTAGTCGAGCACCGGACGGGTGATCTCGCGGTAGGGAGACGCGATCACCTTCAGCGGCACCGAGATATCGCTGTCCTCCCATTTGCGCACCAGCGCCCGCGTCTCGCCGTCGTCCACGCTGACGGTGATGGCCTCCAACTCGTCGGGCCGGGTGGCGCGCGCATACGCCAGCGCGCGCAGCGTCGGCAGGTGCAACTTCGAAACCAGCACGATGGCGTGGTTGCGGCTGGGCAGCACGATCCCACCCTCTTCGGCGGCCTGCTGCTGCTCCAGCTCATGCGCAACCGTGGCGTAGTGCTTGTGGATCGCCTTCATGAGCACGAACAGGCTGGTCATCGCGAGGATCGCGATCCACGCTCCCGCCATGAACTTGGTGAGGACCACGATGACCAGCACCGTGCCGGTGCAGATGAACCCGATGGTGTTGATCACCCGCGACCGCATCATCTTGGCGCGCACCGCGGAATCGTTTTCCACCGTCAGTAGTCGAGTCCAGTGCCGCACCATGCCGATCTGGCTGAGCGTGAACGAGACGAAGACGCCGACGATGTAGAGCTGGATCAGCGCCGTGACCTGAGCCTGGAAGGCGACGATGAAGGCGATCGCCGCGAAGGCGAGAAACAGGATGCCGTTGGAGAACGCCAGCCGGTCACCGCGGGTGTGCAGCTGCCGGGGCAGGTAACTGTCCTGAGCCAGAATCGATCCCAGCACCGGGAACCCGTTGAAGGCGGTGTTGGCGGCCAGCACCAGGATGAGCGCGGTGACACCCGCGATCACGTACAGCCCGATGGGTGACCCGTGGAAGACAGCATCAGCGAGTTGGGTGATCATGGTCTTCTGCTGGTAGTTCTGCGGCGCACCAATCAGCTGACTCTTGGGATCGTCTGCCACCTTCGCGCCGGTCTCTACGGCGAGCATGATGATGCCCATGAACAGCGTGATCGCGATGACTCCCAACAGCGCCAGCGTGGTAGCGGCGTTGCGCGACTTGGGTTTCCGAAACGCGGGCACACCATTGCTGATCGCCTCCACACCGGTCAGCGCGGCACAGCCCGAGGAGAATGCCCGTGCGACGAGGAACACCATCGCGAAGCCGAGCACCTCGCCGTGCTCGGTGTGCACACCGAACCCGGCGGACTCGGCACGCAACGGCTCGCCCAGCAGGAATATCTGGAAGAAACCCCACCCGATCATGACGTACATGCCGATCATGAAGGCGTACGTCGGAATCGCGAACGCCGTTCCCGACTCTCGGATTCCCCGCAGGTTCGCCGACGCCAAGATGAGAATCGCGGCAACCGCGAACAGCACCTTGTGATGGTCGACGAATGCGATCGCCGACCCAATGTTCGACATGGCCGATGCCATCGACACCGCGACGGTGAGGACGTAGTCGACCAGAAGGGCGCTCGCGACCGTAAGCCCCGCGGTCGGGCCGAGGTTGGTGGTCACCACCTCGTAGTCGCCACCTCCGGACGGGTAAGCATGCACATTCTGCCGGTAGCTCGCGATGACGACCAACATGACGGCCGCAACGGCCAGCCCGATCCAGGGCGCCATGGAGAGCGCGGAGAGTCCCGCCACCGAGAGCACCAGGAAGATTTCCTCGGGGGCGTAGGCCACCGACGACATCGCATCGGAAGCGAAGACCGGCAGGGCTATCCGCTTGGGCAGCAGCGTGTGGGCGAGCCGGTCGCTACGGAAGGGCCGACCGAGGACCAGCCGCCTGGCGGCGGTCGATAGCTTTGACACGAGAGCCAAGAGTAGGCCCAGACGTGTTTGGCTGTAGCGTTCCGAGTGCGCAGATTTCAAGTCGGCATCGAACTGCAGCCGAAAGGACCGCAAAGGTGCGAGTAGTGGTGATGGGATGCGGCCGCGTGGGCGCGTCGCTGGCCGACGGCCTGGCCCGCATCGGCCACGACGTCGCCGTCATTGACCGTGACAGCACGGCGTTCAACCGACTCAGCCCGGAGTTCCCCGGCCAACGTGTGCTCGGCATGGGTTTCGACCGAGAAGTCCTACTGCGGGCGGGCATCGAGGATGCCTCGGCGTTCGCGGCGGTGTCCTCTGGCGACAACTCGAACATCATCTCCGCGCGGGTGGCCCGCGAAACGTTCGGCGTCGAGCGGGTGGTCGCGCGCATCTACGACGCCAAACGCGCCAAGGTCTACGAGCGCCTGGGCATTCCGACCGTGGCAACCGTGCCGTGGACCACCGATCGGCTGCTCAATGTGTTGACCCGGGAAACCGAGACCACGAAGTGGCGCGACCCGTCAGGCAACGTCGGCGTCGCGGAACTGGCGCTGCACGAGGCCTGGGTGGGCCGCAGGATGACCGAGCTCGAGGCCGCCACCGGTGGCCGGGTGGCGTTCATCATCCGGTTCGGCAGCGGGCTGCTGCCCGACCAGAAGACCGTGATCCAGGCCGGCGACCAGGTGTATGTCGCCGCCGTCGCCGGGCACATCGCCGAGGCGCTGGCCATCGCCGCCCTGCCGCCGAGCGAGGACAGTGAGGGCGGCGCATGAAAGTCGCCATCGCCGGCGCAGGCGCCGTCGGCCGTTCCATCGCGCGCGAACTGGTCGAGAACGGTCACGAAGTCACGCTGCTCGAACGCAACCCTGACCACATCGACGTCGACGCCATCCCGGCCGCGCACTGGCGCCTCGGTGACGCCTGTGAGCTGACCCTGCTCGAGTCGGTGCACCTCGAGGATTCCGACGTGGTTATCGCCGCGACCGGCGACGACAAGGTCAACGTCGTGGTCAGCCTGCTCGCCAAGACGGAATTCGCGGTGCCACGGGTGGTGGCCCGGGTCAACGATCCCCGCAACGAGTGGCTGTTCGACGAGGCGTGGGGCGTCGACGTCGCGGTGTCCACTCCCAGGATGCTCGCCTCACTGGTCGAGGAGGCGGTGGCCGTCGGCGATCTCGTGCACCTGATGGAGTTCCGCAAGGGCAAGGCGAACCTGATCGAGATCACGCTGCCCGACGACACGCCGTGGGGCGGCAGGCCGTTGCGCAAGCTCCAACTCCCCCGCGACGCCGCGCTGGTGACGATTCTTCGCGGCCCACGGGTGATCGTGCCGCAGGACGACGAGCCTCTCGAAGGTGGCGACGAGCTTCTTTTCGTGGCCGCATCCGAGGTCGAGGCCGAGTTGCGCGAGCTGCTGCTTCACCCGCAGTCGCGCTAGCGCTCACCGGTACGCGGGCGGCGGGGTGGCCCGGTCGTGGCATACCGCCGTCGTCGTCGCCGACACCTGCGCGTAGTCGCCCTCGCCGTTGCGGATGCCCACCCCTGAAATCACGCCCGCCACCGCGAACAGCACCGCGGCCACCAGTGCTCCGTTTCGGAAACCGCCGAAATCCATTGTGCCGCCGACAATTACACCGATGAATGCCACCGCAATGAGTCCGGCGATGCGAGAGATCGCGTTGTTGATCGCCGAGCCGATACCGCTCTGCGCCGGGTCCACGGCGGCCAGGATCGCCGCCGTCAACGGTGAAACCGTCATCGACAGCCCAAGTCCGAACACCACCAGACCGGGCAGCATCTGCGTCCAGAAGTCGAACTCCCGGTCGACGGTTGTCATCAGCAGATAACCGGCGGCGGCCACGAGCGGGCCGACCGTCATGTAGAGGCGCGGCCCGTGTCTGCCCGCCAGCGTGCCGAACCAGCGCGCGAGCAGGAAAGACAACACCGGCAACGGCAACGTGGCGACGCCGGCCTCGGTGGCCGACATCCCGGCGGTCTCCTGCAGGAACAAGGCCACCAGCAAGGTGCCCAGCGACACCGCGGCGTACAGGAACACGGTGGCGAGGTTGCCGACGGCGAAATTGCGCGCCGCAAAAATGTGCAGCGGCATCATCGGGTTCGACGCCCTGCGCTCCCAGAACGGGAACGCGACGAGACAGCCGACACCGACCACCAGGCCGGTCAGCACCGCCGGATGGGACAGGCCCAACCGCTGCTGCTCGATGAGGGCGTACACGGCGCCGGTCAGCCCGACCGCGTTGAGCACGGCGCCGACGACATCGATGCGGGCCGTCCGCTCGGAGCCGAACTCGTCGCGCGAGAGCCTGGTGGTCAGGTACAGCGTGATGGCCAACGGCACGATCGTGATCCCGAAGATCCATCGCCAGTTCAGCGCGTCGACCAAGACGCCGCCGAGCAGCGGACCGACGACGAAAGCCGTTCCGGTCCAAGCGGTCCAGGTACCGATCGCCCTTGCCTGCTCGGCACCCGAGAACCGAGCGTTGATCATCGCCAGCGAGCTGGGCACCAGGAACGCGGCGCCGACGCCCTGCAGGCAGCGGGCGGCGACCAGCACCCAGCCGCTGGGCGCGAACGCGCACAGCAGCGAGGACACCGCGAAGACGACGAGCCCGACCCGCAGCACCATCAGCCGTCCGAACGCGTCGGAGATCGCCCCCGCGACGAGAATCAGCGCGCCGAGGGCGAGCAGATAACCGTCCACCACCCACTGCTGCAGCGCCAGCCCGCCGCCGAAGTCGCGGCCGATCGCGGGCAGCGCCAGATTGACCACCGAGCCGTCGAGAAACGCGACGAACGAGGCCAGGATGGCGACCGCGAGCAGCGGTCGGTCCGTGCGCCCGCGGGTTTCGGTCAACTAGGTTTCCCGCATCGCGTCCTCGGCGTCGGGGGTGTCCTCGGCGTCGGCGGTGCGCATCTCCAGGGCCGCTGCATGGGCGTGCAACGCTCGCTGGGCGGATCGGATCGCCAGATACGTGACAAGCGCCGCCAGGGCCGTCAGCGGCCATCCCATCGCGATGCGCGCGACCCCGAGCAATCCCGTCTGATCGGCGTCGTACAGATGGCGCTGCACGAGAAAGCGCGACGCGAACACCAGCACCCAGGTGATCGTCGCGATGTCGAACGCCACCACGGAGCGACGGATGCCGCGCCAGGCGCGGTCGTGGCCGTTGACCCAGCCCCAGATGTAGCCCACAACGGGTCGGCGGATCAGCACGGACAACAGGAACACCGCGGCCCAGAACAGCGAGGACCAGATGCCGAGCAGGAAGTAGCCCTTCGACTCACCCATCAGGTAGGCGATGAGTGCGCAGATTCCAACCCCCATGAAGCCGGAGATCGCCGGCTGCGCCGACTCCTTTCGCACCAACCGCCAGACCAGAATCAGCGCGGCCACGGCCAGCGCGGAGATGACCGCAGGCATCAGGCCGAACAGCGAGGAGATGGGGACGAACACCAGAACGGGCAGCGACGAATAGATCAGGCCGCTGATGCCGCCCATCTGCTCGAGCAGAATGTGAGCGCCGGATTGCTTGTCAGACACAACTCAACGGTACGGGTCGCCGACTCACTTCTGAATTTCGTAGTGGGGGTTGTAGATCGCCTTGGTGCCGTTCTCGAGCTTGCCCATCCGCCCGTGCACCCGCAGCGTGCGGCCGGACTCGATACCGGGAATGCGTCGCTGCCCCAGCCAGACCAGCATCACCGCTTCGGTGCCGTCGAACAGTTCGGCCCTGACGCCACCCGCGCAGCCCTTTGCGTTGGTTTCGACGCTGCGCAGGGTGCCGACCATCGTCACTTCCTGGCCGCGCTGACAATCGACCGCCTTCTGGGCGCCGGTGCTGGCTGCCTCTTCGGACAACTCTTCGACGTCGAGTTGCTCGGGGTCCTCCGTCAGCCGACGAGTGAGCCGGCGCAGATACCCTTCGGCCGTTGCCATGGCTTCTCCTGCCATTCTGGGAATCCACCGTGGATGCCCAACAAAGCCACGGTAGACCTGTTAACTCCCTAATGCCACGCTGGGGGTAACCCGCCACGCGGGTGATTTAAACCACACGGCACGATCGTGTTATGGCGGTCGATTTGCGAGGCGTCACCGCGGTTGTACTGCCGGGAACCGGGTCCGACGACGACTACGTCTACCGTGCCTTCGCGGCCGCCCTGCACGACGCTGGAGCCGTTGTCGTGGCACCGCCTCCGCAGCCGGACAGGCTGATCGACGGGTATGTGTCCGAGCTCGACAACGCCGCGCGGCTGGGCGCGATCGTGGTGGGCGGGGTGTCCATCGGTGCCGCGGTGGCGGTCAACTGGGCGCTGGCCCACCCGACGCGTGCGGTCGCGGTGCTGGCCGCGTTGCCGCCCTGGACGGGATCCCCGGAGTCCGCACCGGCCGCGCTTGCGGCCAGACACTCCGCAGATGTTCTGCGGCGCGACGGATTGGTGTCAGCGACATCACAGATGCGAGCGTCCAGCCCCTCCTGGCTCGCCGACGAACTGACCCGGTCCTGGGTCGGGCAATGGCCCTCGCTGCCCGACGCCATGGAGGCGGCGTCCCGCTACGTGTCTCCGACATGCGCCGAGCTGGAGGCTCTGACGGTCCCGATGGGCGTTGCCGCCGCGACGGACGACCCTGTGCATCCGCTGCGAGGTCGGGTTGGAGTGGGTGGCCGCCGCCCCGATGGCAGCCCTGCGGACCGTCACGCTGGACGCGATGGGCGCCGACCCGTCAGTGCTCGGCGCGGCGTGCGTGGCCGCGATGCTCGATGTCTGAGGAGCTGTGAGCGTCAGCCGCCGGTGATGGTGCGCAGCTGCTGCATCGCCGAGCCGTGCTCACTGCGGCGCGCGACAGGCTCCGTCGGCGGCGGTTGCTGCTGTTCCTGCGGCTGAGCGGCCTGTTGGGCGGCCTGCTCGGCGGCGGCCCGCAGCTGCGCGGCCATCGGCTCCGGTAACTCCACGGGAAGCGGGGTGCGCACCGGAAGCGGGGTATCGCCGCGGCGAACAACGGTGTCCGCCAACGCTTCCCGCGCCTGGTCACTCAAAGCGTCGATGGCCTCCTGCGGGCCGTTCACGACACAGCGGATCATCCACCGGTAGCCGTCGACTCCGATGAACCGGACCACCCCGGCCGCGGCGGCGCCGACCACCTCCCGGCCCCACGGGCCGTCTTCGATCCGCACCTCCGAGGCGTCCTTGCGCAGCGAGTCGGCCAGCTCGGTGGCGACCTCCCGCCACAGCGTTGCGCTCTTCGGTGCCGCATACGCAGCGACGGTGAACCGCCCGTTGGGCGTCACCACCCACACGGCGCTCGGCACACCACCCTCGGTGAGCTCCACCTGCACCTGCCCGGCCTCGGGCATGGGTATGAGCACCGAGCCCAGATCCAGCCGGGCGACCGTCGCCGTCGCAGGGTCGTCGAAGTCCTCGATATCGAACGGGCCGTCCAGCTCGTCGTCACCCACAGCCGGAGCCGCTTCGGCGATCTCGTCGTCGAAGTCGTCTCCCTCGAGAGAGTCGTCGTCCTTGCCGTGTCTTCCAAAAGCCATCACAAACTCGCATGTCCGCCGGAGGAACCGTGGCCGCCGTCGCCACGGGAAGTGTCGGCCAGGCCGGCCTCATCGAACGAAGTCACCTCGATCAGCTCGGGCAACTCGACCCGCTGCACCAGCAATTGGGCGATCCGATCACCACGGTGCACGGTGATGGGCTGCTCGGTGTCGAGGTTGATCAAGGCCACCTTGACCTCGCCGCGGTACCCCGCGTCGATCGTGCCAGGGCTGTTGACGATCGAAAGTCCCACGCGCGCAGCCAAACCCGACCGTGGATGTACCAATCCCACCATCCCGTACGGAATGGCCACCGCGATCCCCGTCGGCACGAGGGCGCGATGACCGGGCGGCAGCTCGACGTCGGCCGCGCTGAACAGATCGACGCCTGCATCGCCGTCGTGGGCGCGGCTCGGCATCGGCAAGTCGCGGTCGAGGCGAACGACTGCCAAAGGGGTGGACACGAAGCCACAGATTACCCTTGGCGACGTGTCCGACACGCGCGCAGCACCGCAAACCGTGCGCTATGCCGAACGGTTGTGGGTGCCATGGTGGTGGTGGCTGCCCGGTCTGGCGCTGGCCGCGCTCATCGCGCTGGAAGTCAACCAAGGTCTGCGGGCCCTGCCGAACTGGGTGGCGTTCGCCGTCCTGCTGCCCGTCGCGGCCGCGGTGCTGCTGTGGCTCAGCAAAACCGAAGTGCGCGTGGTCAGCGGTGGGCCGAGCGACCCGGCCGCCGACACCGAGCTGTGGGTTGGCACGGCGCACCTGCCGGTCAGCGTGATTTCCCGATCAGCAGAAGTGCCCCGATCGGCCAAATCGGCGGCGCTGGGACGCCAGCTCGATCCCGCCGCTTATGTCGTGCACCGCGCCTGGGTTGGTCCGATGGTGCTCATGGTTCTCGAGGATCCGGACGACCCAACGCCGTACTGGCTGGTCAGCTGTCGTCATCCGGACCGCGTGCTGTCTGCCCTGCGCAGTTGACCCTGGTCAGGCAGCGCAGTCGCTGCAGATCATCACGCCGTTCTTCTCGCTGGCCAGCCGGCTGCGGTGGTGCACGAGAAAGCAGCTCGAGCAGGTGAACTCGTCGGCCTGCTTCGGGATCACCCGTACTGACAGCTCTTCACCGGACAAATCGGCGCCGGGCAGCTCGAAATTTTCGGCGGAGTCGGACTCGTCGACGTCTACTACGGCTGATTGGGCTTCGTTGCGCCGTGCCTTTAGTTCCTCGAGTGAATCCTCGGAGACGTCGTCGGTCTCCGTGCGCCGTGGAGCGTCGTAGTCGGTAGCCATCTTTGTCCCCTCCGTGAACCTTGCGACAGAGCTTTGTACCAGCGTCGAACGCATCCGCCAAACGATTCGTGCCCAGATTCGGCTTTGAACAAGTGTGATTTACATCACAGTAGCCCCGGGACCGGGTCCGCAGGGCGACGACGTGGGATTTAGAGTGCACGTGTGGTCGCTCAAATCACCGAAGGCACGGCCTTCGATCGGAAGGGTCGGCCATACCGCCGCCGCAACTTCATGCCCGGCATCGTGACGTTCGGGGCGCTGGCGGTGGTGACCCTCATCATCTGGGTGGTCGCGCTCAATCGTCCGGCGGACGTCACCCAGGCCGCGGCGTGCAATCTGCCCGCCGACACCTCCTCCGCCGACCCGACCCAGTCCAAGCTGGGCGAGCAGGTCAACCGTGCCTCCATGACCGAGGTCGGCCCCGCCAACCTGGCCGATACCAAGATCCGGGTGCTCAACGCCAGCGGTCAGGGCGGTCAGGCCGCCGAGGTGGCCGGTCAGCTGCGCGACCTGGGATTCGCCGAGCCGACGGCCGAGAACGACCCGCTTTATGCCAACAACCGGCTGGCGTGCCAGGGGCAGATCCGCTTCGGCCCCAAGGGCCGGGCCGCCGCCGCGGCGGTCTGGCTGGTCGCGCCGTGCGTCGAGCTGTACCAAGACCAACGTCCCGACGACACCGTGGACCTGGCGATCGGCAGCGATTTCACCGAGTTGACGCGCAGCGACGACGTCGAGGCGGTGCTGTCCAGCCTGCGTCCGGAGGCCACTCAACCGGCCGACCCGACACTGTTGTCGAAGATCCACAGCGGGACGTGCTGATGCAATTCGCTTGGACCCGAAGAAGATTCGCTAGCTAGAACGCACCGGCCCGGCCCAGCGCCGCGGCGAACGCGTCGTCGACGCCCGGCGCAGCCGCAACCACAATTCCCCCGCCGCCGACAGTTTCGTTCGAGGGCGGCAGCCGAAGCCGCGCGCCCGCCTCGGCGGCGATCAGCGCACCGGCCGCCCAGTCCCAGACGTTGAGGTTGTGCTCGTAGTAGGCGTCCAGTTGGCCCGCGGCCACCAGGCAGAGGTCGAGGGCCGCCGACCCGAACCGGCGGATGTCGCGGACCTGGGGCAGCAGCGAGGCCAATACGGCCGCCTGGCGTTCACGCAATCGCGGCTCGTAGCCGAATCCGGTGCCCACCAACGTCATTGACAGGTCTGCGACCTGGCTGCAATGCAGCTGCGTCGTCGTGCCGTCGCGGTGCACGTGCGCCCCCTGACCGAGGGCCGCCGAGTACAGCGCGCCATCGACGACGTGAGCGACGGCGCCGGCGAGCGACCGGCCGTCGACCTGGACGGCCACCGACACGACGTATGCGGGCAACCCGTAGACGAAATTCACCGTGCCGTCGATCGGGTCCACGACCCAGGTCGGGCGCCCGTCGGAGCCATCTGAGTCGCCACCGCCCTCCTCGCCGAGGACATGGTCGCCGGGGCGCAACTCGGCGAGCCGGTCGCGTAGCAGCCGTTCGGTTTCCGTGTCGACGATGGTGACGGGATCGGTCGGGGTGCTCTTGGCCCGCACCGCGGGGCCGGTCGATTCCCGCTGAGGCGCGCCGCTGAAGACTTCCTCGCGGCGACGCCGCACGAAGGCCGCCGCCTCGGTCGCCAACCGTTTCGCCACCGAACGCAGTTCGGTCGGTTCGAGCCCGAGTCTGTCCACCGGCTTATCGCAGCACAAATTGCCGCTAACGGTTGCCCCGCACCCGCACCAAAGCATTCCGGGAACTACTAATGTGTGGGGCGCGTCGAAATTGCCGGCCTCTGCAGAGGAGCCTCATGACCGCCACCGATTCGCCCGCAGCCGATCCGAGCACCAATGGCGGTTCACAACGCCGGGGGTTCGGCGTCGACGTCGGCGGCAGCGGCGTCAAGGGTGGCATCGTCGACCTGGACACCGGCCAGCTGATCGGCGACAGGTTCAAGATCCTCACCCCGCAGCCGGCGACCCCCGAGGCGATCAGCAAGACCATCGCCGACGTGGTGCGCCACTTCGGCTGGACGGACAAGGTCGGCGTGACCTATCCCGGTGTGGTGCAAGGTGGAATCGTGCGCACCGCGGCCAACGTCGACAAGGCCTGGATCGGCGTCAACGCCGAAGAGGCCTTCGGCAAGGAGCTCAACGGCCAGCAGGTGGCCGTGCTCAACGACGCAGACGCGGCCGGACTGGCCGAGGAGAAGTTCGGCGCGGGCAAGGCGAACTCCGGGGTCATCGTGCTGCTGACGTTCGGCACCGGCATCGGTTCGGCCGTGATCCACAACGGGGTGCTGCTGCCCAACACCGAGTTCGGCCACCTCGAGGTCGGGGGCAAGGAGGCCGAGCACCGGGCCGCCTCCTCGATCAAGGAAACCAAGGGCTGGAGCTACGAGCGCTGGACCAAAGAGGTCACCAAGGTGCTCGTGGCCATCGAGAACGCGATCTGGCCCGACCTCTTCATCGCCGGTGGCGGAATCAGCCGCAAGGCCGACAAATGGATCCCGTTACTCGAGAACCGCACCCCGGTCGTCGCGGCAGCCCTGCAGAACACCGCGGGCATCGTCGGAGCGGCGATGGCCGCCGACGTCGACGTCACCGCTACTGCCTAGTAGCCACGCCCGAGGTCGTCAAATTTGCCGCTCGAGGCGGCATTACCGGACACTGTCGTTACAATGGTCGACGGCGGCCGCATACCGAAGAGCGGCGAGTATCCCATCAGATATCAACGCCACATTCGACATAGCAGACGCTTTTCGATGGTGCGTGCCCCTAGACCATCGAAATCCTCATGACCGAAAGGGTGACGTGGCAGCGACAAAGGCAAGCCCGGCAGCCGTAAAGCCGGTGAAGCGCACCGCTACCAAGACCCCAGCCAAAAAGGCCTCGGCAGCCAAGACCACCAACGGGTCGGCGCCGGCCAAACCCGCCAAGCGAGCCGCCAAGGCGGCCCCGCACGCGGCGAAGCCGGAGAAGGCCGCCGCCAAGAGCCGCGCAGCGGCCAAGCCGGCCAAGGCGACGGCAGCCAAGGCCAAGGCGGCACCCGCCAAGGCCGGCGCAGCCGCCACTCGCGGCCGGGCCAAGAAGGCGACCGCGCCGGAACCGACGACCGCCAAGGCCGAGGTCAGTGAAGACGACGAGCTCGAGTCGACCGACGATCTCGAAGCGGAGCCCGAGGTACTCGAGGACGAGCCCGACCTAGAGCTCGAGGACCTCGAGGCCGACGACGACGAGCCCGTTGACGAGGCGGTCGCCGACAGCGGAGACGAAGCTGCCGACGGCAAGGCCAAGCCTGCCGCGGAATCGGCCGAGGATGTGCCAGCCGCCGACGACGACGACATCGCCGAACCGAGCGAGAAGGACAAGGCCTCGGGCGACTTCGTCTGGGACGAAGAGGAATCCGAGGCTCTCCGGCAGGCCCGCAAGGACGCCGAACTCACCGCATCCGCTGACTCGGTGCGCGCGTACCTCAAGCAGATCGGCAAGGTCGCGCTGCTCAACGCCGAAGAGGAGGTGGAGCTCGCAAAGCGGATCGAGGCGGGCCTCTACGCCACCCAGTTGATGGCCGACTTCGCCGAGAAGGGCGAGAAGCTGCCCGCCGCGCAACGGCGTGACATGGCATGGATCTGCCGTGACGGTGATCGCGCGAAAAACCATCTGCTGGAAGCGAACCTGCGACTCGTCGTGTCGCTGGCCAAGCGCTACACCGGCCGCGGCATGGCGTTCCTCGACCTCATCCAGGAAGGCAACCTGGGCCTGATTCGTGCAGTCGAGAAGTTCGACTACACCAAGGGCTACAAGTTCTCCACGTACGCCACCTGGTGGATCCGGCAGGCCATCACCCGCGCGATGGCCGACCAGGCCCGCACCATCCGCATCCCGGTGCACATGGTCGAGGTCATCAACAAACTCGGGCGCATCCAGCGCGAGCTGCTGCAGGATTTGGGCCGCGAGCCCACGCCAGAAGAGCTGGCCAAGGAAATGGACATCACGCCCGAAAAGGTGTTGGAGATCCAGCAATACGCGCGTGAGCCGATCTCGCTGGACCAGACGATCGGCGACGAAGGCGATTCGCAGCTCGGCGATTTCATCGAGGACAGCGAAGCCGTCGTGGCCGTGGACGCGGTGAGCTTCACGCTGCTGCAGGACCAGCTGCAGTCGGTGCTCGAGACGCTGTCCGAGCGCGAGGCGGGCGTGGTGCGGCTACGGTTCGGCCTGACCGACGGTCAGCCGCGCACGCTCGACGAGATCGGCCAGGTCTACGGCGTCACTCGCGAACGCATCCGGCAGATCGAGTCGAAGACCATGTCAAAGTTGCGTCACCCCAGCCGTTCTCAGGTGTTGCGCGACTACCTCGACTAACTGCACGAGAGTTTTGCCGACGGCTGGTGCCCGACATCGACCGCGTGCAGGGGCTGAACACGTCGGTGGCTGAGCGGCTGGTGCCGTCGCGGCACGCGCCGCGAGCAGCCCAGCGATTACTCCGCAACTCAGGCGGTATCAGTTCGCCGGTGTGGGAGGCGAGCGGATATGGGCGTTCCACCGGAGTGTTGACGGTGACCGCGTGGATCAGTCAGTTTGGAGGGGCGACCGCCGACGAGGGCGGCCGCCGCCTCAAAGCCTCAGCTCAGTGGAATTCATAGCGGGTCGCAACCTTGATAAGGAACTTCGTGACCCTTCGGGGTCGACGCCAGGTGTTGGATTACGTGTTGCGTGACAGGTGAATGCAATATCTCTTGCCCGACACGTGTATTCAGTACGCGCACTGCGGCTGCGTGATCCCTTGCAGCTTCACTCGCCCGTATGTTGTCTAGGACGCTATGAGTGCGTGGTCGTAGTCGGCGTGGCGAGCGCCATCCCAGCGGGTGCGCCGACCAACAGAGCCCCCGACGCGATCACGCCGCCGATCACTGTCCGCGACCGCAGCGAGTGCTCGGAGATCGTCCGATGTTTGCCCATGATGTTCCTTTCCTTTTGACGTCGACGAACGGCCGCCGTCATGTTGCTATTAATTAACAGCAACGTAACCGTAGATCCGCGATCACCGAAACATGTGGGTTTCGGCAAACTCTTTTTCTTATGTGGCTCCTGAGGCGGATGTTGCTCAATCCGCACTCTCAGGTGGTATCCAGGTCTGAGCTCTTCGCCACCCGGCGCAAGCACCGCAACACCAGCTAACCAGTGCGCTTAACCTCCGCTGGTCGGATCCACGACGGCAACCCGGCAGCAGCGATCGGCCCGCCACCCTGCGGTAAAGCCCGCTTACCGGCGCTCGTACCGAATGCTGCGTATCAGAGCAGTGGAATTGCAGGTTGGTTCCGAATCGGCGCGGCAGACGTCCTCGTCGTGACGAGTGGTTCCGCTGAACCACACACCAATTGTCCGAGGCTTCCGCTAACCTCCGCCTCGTCGTCTTTTTGCTAAAAGGGGGGAACATGATTCGGTTGCTTATCGCTGTCGTGTTGGCAGCATCGTCAGTACTCACGGCTGGTTGCGGCGGTGGAAGCAACACGCCGGCAACGGTGACGGTCCACGACACCGTGACCTCGTCGGCGTTCGCGACAAGCCCGGCTTTCGCACCAGCTCCGGAACCAACGTCAGCGGCGCCAGGAAAAACATGGACGATGCCCGACCTTCGCGGGCGAAATCTTCAGGACGCCCAAGACGCCATCCAGGCACTCACAAACAACGAGGTCTTCTACACCGGGTCGACCGACCTGACCGGCCAGGGAAGGAATCAAATAATGGACCGGAACTGGCAGGTATGCACATCGACACCGCCGCCGGGCGACAGCTTTAACCAGACCACATCGATCGACTTCGGAGTGGTCCGGATCGACACCGAAACCTGTCCGTAAAGACGTCGCCCCTCGGGTAGGGCACCGCCAGTGCGCGACTACCTCGACTGAGCCACGCACCGCGACCCCATGGTGTGCGTCAGCACGCTCCGGGGAAGTTCAGGTCGAACGGATCCGGGATGCAGGGTTCGTTCGGCTGAGGCGGTGCGGCCTCCTGGGGCGGAGGAGCCTTCGCCTCGGTCGGCGCCGTACCCGCGTTGGCGGGTGCTGGTGCTGCCACCGGCTCCGGTGCAGGTGCCGGAGCAGGTGCGGGTGCGGGTGCAGGCAATGGTCGGTCCTCAACCGGCGCACCGGGAATGCAGATAAGTTGGGTGGGCGAATCCCAAGCCTGCATGTCGTGATTCTCGTACGTGAAGTTGCCTGCGGGCGTGTTGTCGGGTTGGACGGCACCGGTGAGAAGTAACGGTGGGTACTTGGATCCCCTGGTCACGGTGAGCTTGATCCAGTTGCCGCCCTTGTCGATGGTTCCGCTGACTCGGCCCGTCAGACTGGTGCCGTTTCCGTAGAAGGTCTCCCCAGGAGCATCCACCGTTATGCCGCGAGGGGCATTGAACTTCGTTTCGGCGTCGGTCTCGGGGTAATGAATGACTACTTGTCCGCCGGGGAACTGATACCCCGCTGCTTCCCTGTAGCAGTCGGGCGGTGCGAGCGGCGCGGGCGGCAGCGCCTGGGCCGGCGCCGGGGTGATCAGGAGTCCGATCGCGGCCGCCGCCGCACAGCCCACTGATTTCCTGCCATTCGAGAAAGACATGTCAGTCCCTTCCGATCACGATCCGCGCGGATCGTTTTTCCAGGACGCTAACAGCAAACAAGCAGCCAAGATATGGGGTGATTCCCTAACTTTCGGACTATGAGCGGCTACTTCGACTCAGATGTCGTCGCCGGCGTCGCGCGGCTGATCCGGCAGTCGGAGCGTGCGGTGAGCACCGCGGCCTTCTGACTGGACAGCTTGAAGTCGACGCCGTTGGTGCCCGCGAGGTCGACATCGTGGTCACCTGACTTGTCTTTGACGACACTGAAATTGGTGGCACCGAACCGCTTGGTCCCGTCCTTGACGATCTGCACCGCCTGATCCCACTTCTCGTCGGGTATCGGGCCGCTGAACCCGACCGAGAAATACGCCTCTTTCGCGTCTGTCCACACGTACTCGCCGCCGCAGCTGGTCCACGTGTCCTGCACGAAGTTCCACGTCGTTCCCGGCACCAACGCAGCGATCTGGTCGGCGATCCCCCGCACCGCGCCACGGTATTCGTCGGCCGCGGCTTCGAATGGGGGCCTGGTGCGCAGTTGGTCCTCCAGCTCGGCGACTCGCTCCGGGCTCACCCGTTTGCTTCCGTCATTCGCGTTCTGGTCACCACAACCCACGCCGGCCGCGCAGATCACTGCGATCAACCACACGATCGACGAACGCATCAACTACCTCCCAGGCTGATGTGGTGGTCCCCCGGTCAGGACCGCCGGCACGAGCGACTGTTCTACCTCATTATCGGGAAGCCCCGCGGCGACCGCGGCCATGTTGTAGCCCGACATCCGCAGCAATTGCTGGCCGGCGTCGTTGGTGAACATGCGGGGATAGTCGGCATGGCTGGCGACGCCGTCGCGCCAGACGCCGCTCGGATCGAATCCGGCTTCGCTGGACAGTTCCACCGTCCCCGGTACGAGATAGGGATCGGCCCCCCAGCCGTGCAGCGGTGCAAGCGGCGCAACGACATTGGTGATCAGATCACCGGGCGCCTGCATGACGTAGGCGGTGCCGTTATCCAATCCCAGCTGTGCCGGGCTGACCAATTCCAGCCCCGGAGAGCCGTAGAACACGACGTCGTTGACCGGATGCAGACCGTTTGCGTTGAGGTCCTGCAGCGCCAGCGACGACGTCAGGGAACCGTAGGAGTGGCCGAGCAGCGTCAGATGCGTGCCCGGATTGTTGGCGCGGAGCTGTTCGAGGTAGTTGGCGAGATCGGGCGCGGCCGTCTTGGCGGTGTCGTCGGTCATCGTCGACCACACGCGCGACAAGGTCGCGTTATCCAGGCCCTCGTCGTTCAAGGGGTTGGGCGGCGGCGTGTAGCCCATCCAGGCGATGGTCGCCACGGACGGGGGCTTGCCTGCCGCCAACAGCTGGCGGATTTCCTCGTTTCGCAGATTGTCGGCCTCGGCGACCATCCCAGGCAGGGTCCCACGGGTCATCGAGCCGACGCCGGGCACCGCCAACGACACGTTCTCGGCCGTGTCGGGATTGCCCACCGCGACGGCCGCCAGCAGTTGACGGGACGGATCGTCGGGGATGGTGAGTCGGGTCAGGTAGCTTTCGGGCGTCTTCATGGCCTGTTGGATGGCGTCGATGTCCGCCAGCCTGTTCGTGGCGTCGCGGTATTCGTCCAAGAAGTATTGGCTGTACGGATCGGCGGTGATGCCCCCGGCGGGGCCGGTCGTGTACGCCTCGGTCATCAGCATGTCGGCGATCGGTTTCAGTTGGTCGACCCGGGCTTGCGTCTCGGCGCGCAGCTGACGCAGCCGCTCCTGGTTGGCGTCGCTGGCGACTTGGCTCGGGGTCAGCCCATCCGCGCCGACCGGCGGCCCCACATTCTGGGGGATCGGCTCGTGCCCGCCGGCCATATTGATGGCGTGCGCGAGCTCGTCGTCGACCCGGTTTGCCTCCGCGACGATCCCGTCCAACTGGGGCTGCAACCGGCTGACGGTGTCCTGCGCCGCCTTCGCGTCTCCACGGAAGCCCGGCCCCGGTCTCACCGTGTCGGTGAGCTCGTCGATTTGCATGTGCAGGCGGGTGGCCTGCTGCCGCAGGTCGGCCAGCCTGCGCTGAACATCCTCGATACCGTCGGCGGCCTGATCGGCCGCCTGGGCCACCGCGAGCGCCTCCGCGCCATGCGAATCGAGGTCGGCCCTCGTCTTGCCGACGGCCTCGCGCGCCGCGTCGGCCGCATCACCGCCCCACGTCTGGAAGGCGGGCAAGGAACCGAGCTCCTCGGCCGCAATGCGCGAGGCCTCGTAGCGGTTGCGGGCCGCGTTGAAGACATCTCGCACAGCCTCGGGGTTCCACCGCACGATGTCCGCTACGCAGAGAGCCACGTGCTAGACCGCCTGCGAGTCCGCTTGCTCTCCCAGCTGGTTCAGCGACTCGGCGTTGTCGGTCTCGGTTCGCTCGTAGTTGCGGCCGCTGGCTGTCAGCCCATCGGCGTGTTCGAACAGACGCTGCGACAACGCCCGACCTACCACCTGCCACCGCGCCGCCGTCGTGGCCATCGCCGTCTGTGACGCGCCCGTCCATCCCGTCAAGGCTGATTCGATGCGCGCGTCGGATGCCGCGTGGGTCGCCTGCACATCCTCGGCATGCCCACCGACCTGGGCTCCTGAGGTCAGGATGTCCCCGGGCTCAGCGCGTATCCCATCAACCATCGCCGATCCTCTCCGAACCGTTCTTGTCAACGGTAACGCCGGTTGGAGGGTGCCCGATGCGCGGATTTGCGGCTGGGCGAGCGCGCTTTTTTCGCCTAACCAGCCTGGGTTTCTTGTTGTGGCGCAACAACCTCGAACGCGATCCGTCTGACCAACGTGCGGCCCGCGGGCAGACAGCTCGTGCCTTGGTCGGATGTAAAACCGTCGCAATGCGGGCCGCGCAGATCCCAATACACGTCGACCGAGTGGCGTCCGACGGGAAGTGGGTCCAGCGAACCGAGAGTCGCGGTGTTGACGGCGGGTGATCCTGCCGCCTCCGGGAGTGCGCCCACCCAGATCTTGTTGTCGCCGGGGAACGATCGGTTCGGATGGTATGCCGATCCTGGATCGACGACGTACTCGATCGCCCTGAGTTTGCCGCGGAAGTCGTCCAACGGCGTCGCGAAGTCGGTGGCGAAACCCGTCGGCTTCTGGGCGAAGCTCGAATTCATGATCCATGGGACGGATGCCGACCAGCGCTCTGAAGGGCCGATCCGATTGCAGTCAAGGCTGACGACGGACACCGAGTAGCCGTACAGCTGCTTCAAGCCGTTCGGCGCGACGCACGGCTCGCTACCGCCGAATTTCGCGACCGCGGATGGGCTCAAAATGAGGGACGCAGAGGACAGCGCGACCGCGAACAGTACGGCGGGCCATAGCTTGCGGATGCTTCCACGATGGGACATCGTCGTCCTCCCCATTTGCCGACGGATTGCTTCAGCCAACTACCAGCGAACGCCGAAGTCAACGGCCGGCAACCACATCGTTGATGATCGCCGCGAGCTCACGCGGTTTCGTCACCATCACCAGATGTGCCGCCTGCACCACCCGGTGGTCCACGTGGCCAACGAGATTGCCGACCATCTGTTTTGTCATCGCCGGGGTCGCCCCCAAGTCGTCGGCCATGCTGACGTAGGTGGTCGGCACCCCGGCGGGATAGCCGCTCAGTCGGGCGTTCCAGATCGCCGCCGGCTCGGGGACGATCGTGTCCCAGTGCGCGCGCCACTGCTCGTCGCTCATGTCGTTGGCCATGGTCGCCCTGCAGCGATCCTCGTTGGGCATTCCGGGCTCCACGGACAGGTCGGTACCGAACATGACGATGGCGGCGCTCTCGCCTGCCGCGGGCACAATCGCGCCGACGTAGATCAGCTCGGCGACTCGCTCCGGATGCCGCCACGCGGTCTCGGTGATCGTCACTCCGCCAAGCGAGTGCCCGACAAGGACGAAGCGCTCGAAGCCGGCGTCGTCGGCGCAGCCGATGACGGTGTTCACGCAGTCTTCGAGCGTCACCGTCGCGAAGTCGGCAGGCCGATCGCCGCGGCCGGGAAGGTCGACGGCAACCGACCGAGCCGCCAGGTGCGCGACGACAGGACCCCAGCACCCTGCACCGTGATTGGAGCCGTGCACCAACACGACGCCGTCGACGCTCACATCACCGTCTGTCGGCTACCGCCGTTTCGGGCGGACCTTGTATGTCGCCGGCCACGACTCGCGGGTCTCGTCTCCCGACAGCGGAATTCCCTTGCTCCCGATCCGGACGTCGTAGGCCTCCTTGCCCGCGCCGACTTCGCGGTTGGCGTGTTCGGTGGCGGCGTAGATCAACTGGTCGATCTCCGCTTCGGCGAAGGTGACGAACGACGTGTTGCGGACTTCTTCGTCGCCGGGCGTCATCTTCTCGGGCAGCACCCGCGACGCCAACGCCGCCGCGCCCAGCAGGGTGAACGGGATCACCCAGTAGCAGACGAACGACAACGGGGTCTTGGTGTCCAGAATCGTGGCCTTGCCGTAGACGAGCGGCGGGATCGCCGACGACACCGTCATGCCCGCAAAGGCACCCACCCAGATCCAGGTCAGCAGCGTCGTGATCCGCTTGAACACCGCACCCTTGATCACTTCCTCGGGCTGATCCACTTCGGCGAACTCGCGCACGAACGGCCTGCCGGTCAGCACCCCGGTCAGCGCGACCAGGAAGATGCCCGCGTTGCTCAGCGGCTGCATCCACTGCTCCATGAACGACTGGCTCAGCGTGAACGTCAGGATGGCAAGGACCACAAAAGTTGCGATGGCGCCGATTTCGAGCGAGCGCCCCGGCGTTCCTTTGACGCGACCGATCACGAACGCCGCCACCGCGACCGCGAGTGCCACCAGCACCGCGGCCTCGAACGGGACGTTGCCCACCAGCACCCAATAGACGATCCACGGCGCGAAGCCCACCAGAATGCTCACGGTGGCTCAGTGTATGTAGTCGGTTCCTCGGGCACGACGATCAGCACTAAGTTTGTAACGATGACCCAACGCCGCAATGTGTCGTCAGAATCGGAGTTCGAAACCGCGGTCGGCTATTCACGAGCGGTACGCACCGGCCCCTTCGTTGCGGTCGCCGGAACCACGGCAGCCGGCGAAACCATCGCCGACCAAGCACGAGAAGCGTTGCGGCGCATAGATGCCGCGCTCGCCGAAGCCGGGGCGGCGTTGTCCGATGTGGTGCGGACGCGGATGTTCGTCACCGACATATCCCGGTGGCCCGAGGTCGGCGCCGTGCACGCCGAGGTGTTCGGCGACATCCGGCCTGCCGCGTCGATGGTCGAGGTCTCCGCGCTGATCTCCCCCGAGCTGATGATCGAGATCGAGGTCGACGCCTACGTCGACGAGGCCATCGGCGGAAACGAGCCGTCGGCTTCCGGCAGGTAGGGCGTGACGCTGGTCACAGCCGCGACGGGCAGCGGGCCGTACAGATGCGGAAAAACCATCGACGCGGGATCCGTCGGCACTCCGGGTTCCCAGCGCATCGGAGCCGTCAGCCGCTCGGAGTCGATGTGGAGCAGAACCAGGTCGGTGCGGCCGGCATAGAGCCGGTTGGCCGGCAGATGAACCTGGTCAGGCGTCGAAAGATGGATGAAACCGACGTCATCGAGCGAGGCGGGGCGGTGCTCGCCGCGGTCCTGAGACCGTCGCCAGTCGTCCGCGGCACAGATGTGTACCAGCATCTCCCCACCCTGCCGTGTCGGCAACTTCGCCGAGCGTGAAAAACGACACACCCGTATACGGCTTGGGAACAAGGCCGAAACCGAATGCGTCTGAGAGAGTGAAGAAGCGTGAAAACGGTTATAGACCGTCTTAGAAGAAGCAGAAACGGAGGAGCCATGACCGCAACTCTGACCAGCCCCGAACTGACCCGGGCTGATCGCTGCGATCGCTGCGGCGCCGCCGCAAAGGTTCGCGCGAAGCTCACCTCCGGAGCAGAGCTGCTGTTCTGCCAGCATCACGCCAACGAGCACGAGTCCAAGCTGATCGAGCTGGCCGCGGTGCTCGAGGCCAGCCCGGCCGAGTCTGTCGACGCCTAACTCGCCAGCCCCTCAATCTGGGCAGGACGGCGCTTCGTCAGGAATGCTGGACTGGTCATGACTGACCAGCCGCCCGTGAAGCCCTCTCGTCACCACATCTGGCACATCACCAAACGGACGCTGGCGAAAAGCTGGGACGACTCGATCTTCTCGGAGTCCGCGCAGGCGGCCTTTTGGTGCGCGCTGTCGCTGCCGCCCCTGTTGTTGGGGATGCTCGGCAGCCTGGCCTACGTCGCGCCGCTGTTCGGGCCCGAGACGCTGCCGATGATTCAAGAACAGCTGATCAACACGGCGAGCAGATTCTTCTCGCAGAACGTCGTCACCGAGATCATCGAGCCGACCATCCGCGACATCGTCAAGGGCGCCCGCGGCGAGGTGGTGTCGCTCGGATTCGTGATCTCTCTGTGGGCGGGCTCGTCGGCCGTGTCGGCGTTCGTCGACTCGATCACCGAGGCACACGACCAGACTCCGTTGCGGCATCCGGTGCGTCAGCGATTTTTCGCGCTCGGGCTCTACGTAGTGATGCTGGTGATGGCCATTGCGACCGCGCCGTTCGTCGCGCTGGGGCCGCTGAAGATCGGCGAGCACATCCCGCAAAGCTGGGACAACACCCTGCAATACGGCTACTACCCGGTCCTGTTCCTCGGTCTGGCGGTGTCGGTGACGTTCCTCTACCGCGTCTCACTGCCAAAGCCGCTGCCGTCGCACCGGCTGGTGCTCGGCGCGCTGCTGGCCACCCTGGTGTTCCTGGTCGCCACCGTCGGCCTGCGGATCTACCTGACGTACATCACCAGCACGGGCTACACGTACGGCGCGCTGGCGACCCCGATCGCATTCCTGTTGTTCGCATTCTTCTTGGGCTTCGCGATCATGATCGGCGCCGAGTTGAACGCCGCCGTCGAGGAGGAGTGGCCGGCGCCGGCCACTCATGCCAAGCGGTTCCGGTGGTGGATCGAGGAGAAGGCCGCGGAGTCGCTCGTCAACGGCGGCCAGGCCCGGGCCGAGACAACTGCGGCGGCAAAGGGCGACGCCCCTACTTCTTGAGCTGCTCGTAGATCCGCTTGCAGTCCGGGCATACGGGTGATCCGGGCTTGGCGGCCTTGGTCACCGGGAACACCTCGCCGCACAGCGCGACCACGTGGGTACCCATGACTGCGCTTTCGGCGATCTTGTCCTTCTTGACGTAATGGAAGTACTTCGGGGTGTCGCTGTCGGTCCCGTCGTCGACGCGTTCGTCGGTGTCGGTGCGCTCGATCGTCTGGGTCTGCATGGGTTCATTGTGCCCGGCAATACTTCGGTAAGAAACCGATCGGTTCTCCCGACCGCGAATGTGGAACAGTGGGGGTTATGAAACACGGCCAAGAGCTGGGTTTCGACGACGACGGTCGGCCCGTCCTGATCACCGCTGCCGCACCCGCTTACGAAGAACAGCACCGCGCGCGGGTACGCAAGTACCTGACGCTCATGTTCTGGCGTATCCCGGCACTGATCCTTGCGGCGGTGGCCTACGGCATCTGGCACAACGGGCTCGTTTCGTTGGCGATCATCGTGGCGTCGGTGCCCCTGCCGTGGATGGCCGTGCTCATCGCGAACGACCGGCCGCCGCGCCGCGCGGAGGAGCCGAGGCGCTACGCCGCCCGGCGGATACCTCTGTTCCCAACCGCGGAACGGCCGGCACTGGAGCAGCGCACACAGTCCGCGCCGCAACCCGACCCCGGCGAGCCGCCGGGCGACGTTCCTTCCTGAGCGGCGTCTAGCCGTATTCTCAGACGATTCTCAGGTCGATCGGCCAAAACCGCAGATCAGCATGTGTGAACCGGCCCGTTAGCGGGAACTCTTCGGGGCAATTGGGCGTTGAAGTTCTTGACAGTTCGAGCCGAGCAGGAGGCCGCTATGGCAAATGCCACCCTAAGCCGCATCGACCACGACTTGGATGCACAGAGTCCAGCCGCGGATCTGGTGCGCGTGTACCTGAACGGCATCGGTAAGACGGCTTTGCTGAACGCCGCCGATGAGGTTGAGCTCGCGAAGCGCATCGAGGCCGGTCTTTACGCGGCGCATCTGCTGGAAACCCGTAAGCGTCTGGGCGAGAACCGCAAACGCGATCTCGCGGTCATCGTGCGCGACGGCCAGGCCGCCCGCAGCCATCTGCTAGAGGCCAACCTGCGTCTGGTGGTTTCGCTGGCCAAGCGTTACACGGGCCGTGGCATGCCGCTGCTGGATCTCATCCAGGAAGGCAACCTCGGTCTGATCCGCGCGATGGAGAAGTTCGACTACACCAAGGGTTTCAAGTTCTCGACCTACGCCACGTGGTGGATCCGTCAGGCGATCACCCGCGGCATGGCCGATCAGAGTCGCACCATCCGGCTGCCCGTCCACCTCGTCGAGCAGGTGAACAAGCTCGCCCGCATCAAGCGGGAGATGCACCAGAACCTCGGCCGCGAGGCCACTGACGAGGAACTGGCCACGGAGTCCGGCATTCCTGTCGAGAAGATCACCGATCTGCTCGAGCACAGCCGTGACCCGGTGAGCCTGGACATGCCGGTCGGCAGCGACGAGGAGGCTCCGCTGGGCGATTTCATCGAGGACGAGAACGCGATGTCAGCCGAGAACGCGGTCATCTCCGAACTCCTGCACACCGACATCCGGCACGTGCTGGCCACGCTCGACGAGCGCGAGCAGCAGGTGATCCGGCTGCGGTTCGGCCTCGACGACGGCCAGCCCCGCACCCTCGATCAGATCGGCAAGCTCTTCGGATTGTCCCGGGAACGAGTGCGCCAGATCGAGCGCGAGGTCATGGCAAAACTGCGCAACGGCGAACGCGCCGATCGCCTGCGCTCCTACGCCAGCTAGCGACCCCTCCCTAAAAGCCCGCCGGTGGAACCCGGCGGGCTTTTTGCTGTCCGCAGACAATGTTGCAACCCTATTCGCGCAGCTAGGCCGGTAGACTCTGGCTTGACGAAGGGTTGCCTTATGAACGATCTTGTCGACACCACGGAGATGTACCTGCGGACCATCTACGACCTCGAAGAAGAGGGCGTCGTGCCGCTGCGTGCACGGATCGCCGAGCGTCTCGAGCAGAGCGGGCCCACCGTCAGCCAGACCGTGTCGCGGATGGAGCGCGACGGCCTCCTCCACGTTGCCGGTGACCGGCACCTGGAACTGACCGACAAGGGCCGCGCGTTGGCCATCGCCGTCATGCGCAAGCACCGGCTCGCCGAGCGGTTGCTCGTCGACGTGATCGGCCTGCCGTGGGAGGAAGTGCACGCCGAGGCGTGCCGCTGGGAGCACGTGATGAGCGCGGACGTCGAACGGCGCCTTGTGCAGGTGCTCGACAATCCGACGGTCTCTCCGTTCGGCAACCCCATCCCCGGCCTGTCCGAACTCGGCGTCGGCGGCTCGTTCGGCTCCGACGACGCCAACCTGGTTCGGCTGACCGAGCTGCCCGCGGGGTTCCCGGTGGCGGTTGTCGTGCGCCAACTGACCGAACACGTCCAGGGTGACGCGAACCTGATCGCCCGGCTCAAGGAGGCAGGCGTGGTGCCCAACGCGCGGGTGACGGTCGAAGCCGGCCCCAACGGCGGCGTCATGATCGTGATCCCGGGCCACGAGCAGGTCGAGTTGCCGCACGAGATGGCCCACGCCGTCAAGGTCGAGAAGGTCTAAAAGGGCGGGGCCGCAACGGATTCAGCCAGCCCGTCGACCGAAGTCCCTCTTCTTCGGGAGCTCGACCCCGAGCCGCTTGGCGAGACGGTATCCCGTCGCGGCGAGTCCGCGGATCCGTTCGGGCCGCATCCCCGACTGCAGCGCCTGATCGAGCATGCCCGCCATCCGGTGCGCGGGATCGCTGCGCAGCGCCGCCTCCAGCGACACGCCTGCCAGCGGCCCGTCGCCACGCGCATACGCGGAGAAGGCCAGCAGCACCAGCGCCTCGGCCCGCCACGGCGCAGGAAGCGTTCTGGATAGCGCCGCCCACAGCGCCTCGGCCTCCGCCGCCCGGTCCCCCACCGCCAGCGCGTAGAGCGTGTCGCGCACCTGTGGATCGGTCAATGCGCACGCCAGCCGGACCACCGCATCCTGCGGCAGCTCCTCCCCTGCGGCGACTCGCCCAGCCGCAGCCATCGCGTGCTCGATGTCGCGCGCCGCGTCGACCTCGGCGTCGGCCTGCTCACGTATCACGGCCGCCAGCGCATCGCTCGCGGCTGCGTCGACGACCTCGATGACCTGCTGGAGCTCATCGCGCCGGGCGTACAGGCGGCGACCGTCCAGTACGGCCGCCATCGTCAGCGGCGACGCCGAGGGGTCGTCGACGGTGCCCCAGCCGCCGTCGAGACAGTGCCACCGGCCGCCGCAGCCGACCTTGTCGACGACGTGGAAGTCGAGCAGCTCGATGCCATGGCCCGCCATGCAGTCTTTCAATGATTTGCGTAGCAGTCGGTATTCGTCGTTGCACAGTCGGCAGCCTGCACCGTCTTCGTCGACCACGACCGCGATCGCGGCGTCCGGACGGGCCGCCGCCGCGACCTCGGCGAGTTGATCGACTGAATCGGGCAGCTCGGGTGAAAGGTCAACGCGCATAACGCAACCCATCTCACCGCCGTCTACTGTCACCAGAACGAGAGACTTCTCGGGCACGAACCCCAGCACGGCGGGCAGTGCTGCGATCAGCGAGCCGGGCCGGTTGAGGTGGAAATCGAATTGCGATGTCGTCATGCCATGACAGTGCTCAGTCGGACCGACCGGGAACGTCGGTGCCGAGCCTCGACCGCCGCGACTGGGGATGAACGAGCGACTGGGGATGGCCGTCAGCGCGGAATCTTGCTGCGCACCTTGAGCACCGCATCCGTGAACAGCGTGTCCAGCGCCTGGGTGTCCGGTTCGGTGTCCGAAGTTTCGACCAGCCCCTGCCAAGTGGCGCTGACCTGCACGTCGGCGACCCCGGCGACGAGGGTTAATGTCCGCGTGCCGGACGCCCCCGAAGACTGCGGCGTCACCGTCTGATCGACGGCGTAGCTGTCGTCGGCATCCACCACGGGCGCGGGTGGCAGATCCACCGTCACTTCGGACACCTGGCCGGCCTCATCGTTCGTGCTGGTGAACGACGAGCAGCCGGTGAGTTGGTCGACCCTGGCGCGCAGGGAGGGCGCAGGTCGGGTGACCGTGACGATGAGGCTTGCACCGGTCTGCTGATCGACGCCTTGGGCCGCGGCGCCTTGCACCGCCGCCACTGGCGGTGGCGCACATTCCGGCGGTGTCACCACGAATCCGTCTGGTACACCGTCGATCTGGCGTAGCAGACGGGAGACTATGCTCGGGTCCACCACGACGGCCGGATACTGCTCGGGGAATCGTGCCGGGTCGATAAGCAGGTCGCCGATCGGGACCGGTTTGGCCGGTGGGGCCTCCGGCCCTGCGGCGTGAGGGCTCCCACTGACAGCACGCGCACAGCCGGCGAGCAGCGCGACCACCGTGAGCAGCCGCAGAACCGTGCTGACCATCGTTGTCATCGTCTCACTGCGGAGACCAGGCAGCCTTGAGGCGCGCGCAAGGCCATTGTTCACGCGCAGTTGACCGCGTCGGCATGCGAGATCGCCGCAATCGGCGTACACCTTCACATATGGGTTCGGTGCTGGAGTACGACCTCGTCGTCATCGGTTCAGGTCCGGGCGGGCAGAAGGCCGCCATCGCTGCGGCAAAGCTCGGCAAGACGGTCGCCGTCGTCGAGCGCGGCAGAATGCTCGGCGGTGTGTGCGTGAACACCGGGACGATCCCCAGCAAGACGCTGCGCGAAGCGGTGGTCTACCTGACCGGGATGAGCCAGCGCGAACTCTACGGCGCCAGCTACCGCGTCAAGGAGAAGATCACACCTGCCGACCTGCTGGCCCGCACCTCACACGTCATCAACAAAGAGCAGGACGTGGTGCGCAATCAGCTGATGCGAAACGGGGTCGATCTGCACACCGGGCACGGGCGGTTCGTGGATTCGCACACCGTGTGCGTCGACGATCAGACCCGCGGTGAAAAAACAACCGTCCGAGGCGACTTCATCGTGATCGCCACCGGCACCAAACCCGCCCGACCGCCCGGCGTGGAGTTCGACGAGCACAGGGTGCTGGACTCCGACGGGATCCTGGATCTGAAATCCCTCCCCGCGTCGATGGTGGTGGTCGGCGCGGGCGTGATCGGGATCGAGTACGCATCGATGTTCGCCGCACTTGGCACCAAGGTGACTGTGGTCGAAAAGCGCGACTCCATGCTGGACTTCTGCGATCCCGAGGTGGTCGAGGCGCTGAAGTTCCACCTGCGCGACCTGGCGGTGACGTTCCGCTTCGGCGAGGAGGTGACGGCGGTCGACGTCGGCGCCTCGGGCACCGTCACGACCCTGGCCAGCGGGAAGCAGATCCCCGCGGAAACCGTGATGTACTCGGCCGGCCGCCAGGGCCAGACCGAACACCTCGACGCGGAGAATGCCGGGCTCGAGATCGACAGCCGCGGAAGGATCTTCGTCGACGACCAGTTCCAGACCAAGGTCGACCACATCTACGCCGTCGGCGATGTGATCGGCTTCCCGGCGCTGGCCGCCACGTCGATGGATCAGGGCCGGCTGGCCGCCTACCACGCGTTCGGCGAGCCCGCGAAGGGCATGACCGAGTTGCAGCCGATCGGCATCTACTCCATTCCCGAGGTGTCCTACGTCGGCGCCACCGAGGTCGATCTCACCCGCGACTCGATCCCCTATGAGGTCGGGGTGTCCCGCTATCGCGAGCTCGCCCGCGGCCAGATCGCCGGCGACTCGTACGGCATGCTCAAGCTCCTCGTCTCCACCGAGGATCTGAAGCTGTTGGGCGTGCACATCTTCGGGTCCAACGCCACCGAGTCTGTGCACATCGGTCAGGCCGTGATGGGCTGCGGGGGCACCGTCGAATATCTCGTGGACGCCGTCTTCAACTACCCGACCTTCTCCGAGGCCTACAAGGTGGCCGCGCTGGATGTGATGAACAAGCTGCGCGCGCTCAGCCAGTTTCGCAGGTAGGTCAGCAGTCGTCGTCGAAGGTCGACGGCGCGGGGTCGGCCGGTCCGCCGGCCTCGGCACGTGTCAGCAGCGCAACGACCGCGTCATCGAATGGCGGTGAGTACGAGATGTTTTCGTCACACCCGCCGCCGTCGAGGCCGCCAACCAATCCGGTGATGGTCGGCCCTGAGGTCCACGGTGCGCCGCTGGTGCCGTCGACCAGACCGGCGCACGGCAGCGACGGGAAGCCGCCGGGCGCCAACTCGGTCGGCCCCTGGCAGCCGACCGGACCGCCTCCGACGCCAAGCCCGTAGCCGATCACGGACACGACCGTGCCGGCTTTCGGCGCGGAACCCAGAGTGAGTCCGCCACCCGCGTCCGCCTCGACCGACCCGCCGCCGTCGCGCACCACGCGCAGGATCGCGAAGTCCGCCAGCGGATCCTGGTTCTTCACCCATCGCGGGTCGAGATAGATCGCGTCGACCTTCCAGATCGACGCCGGGTCGGCGGTGTCCTTGAACCCTGCGACGAACGTGGTGTCCATGCCCTCGGCGACGCAGTGCGCAGCGGTGATGATCAGGTCGCCGGCTGTGGAGTCCAGCACCCCGGCGGTACACGTGTGCAGATCGCCCGCCCCCAGAAACAGAGCCCCGATCCGAGCATCCGTCGGCACGGTGGCCGCGGCCGTCTCTTTCGCTGCCGCGGCCACGCTGGTCGGTTGCGGCTCGGGAGCGACTTCCCGTCCGCATGCGACCGACAACGCCAACAGCCCGGTCACCAGCGCCGCCACCACCCGCATGCCAACCGATCTTGCCCGATCGGCCCTCGCGGAGGCAGTTCATCTGGACTTCGGAGCGGGTGTTCGGGCGAATGAGACACTGGAGGTTGCGGTGTTAAGGAGGTGAACCCGATCGACGACAACCAGGACAAGCAGGAACAGCGCTACGAACCCGAGCACAGCGGCATGTACGAGCTGGAGTTCCCCGCGCCGCAACTGTCCTCGCCCGACGGCCGCGGGCCGGTGATGATCCACGCGCTCGAGGGTTTTTCTGACGCCGGACATGCGATCAGGCTGGCGGCACAGCACCTCAAGAACACGCTGGACACCGAGCTGGTGGCGTCGTTCGCCATCGATGAACTGCTCGACTACCGGTCGCGCCGGCCACTGATGACGTTCAAGACCGACCGCTTCACCCATTACGAAGAGCCCGAGCTGAGCCTGTACGCCCTGCACGACAGCGTTGGAACGCCGTTCCTGCTGCTGGCGGGCATGGAGCCGGACCTGCGCTGGGAGCGATTCATCACCGCGGTCCGACTGCTGGCCGAACGTCTGGACGTCCGCCAGACCATCGGATTGGGCACGATCCCGATGGCGGTGCCCCATACGCGTCCGATCACACTCACCGCCCACGCCAATCACAAGGAGCTAATCGCCGACCACACGCCGTGGGTGGGCGAGGTGCAGGTCCCGGGCAGCGTGTCGAACTTGCTGGAGTACCGAATGGCCCAACACGGTCATGACGTGGTCGGGTTCACCGTGCACGTACCGCACTATCTGGCCCAGACCGACTACCCCTCGGCGGCCGAGGCGCTGCTGAGCCACGTCGCGAGGTCCGGCTCGCTGCAGATCCCGCTGACCGCCCTGGCGGACGCGGCGGCCGAAGTGCATGCAAAAGTCGAGGAGCAAGTCGGTACGAGCAGTGAAGTCGCTCAAGTGGTAGAGGCACTGGAGCGCCAGTACGATGCCTTCATTGCCGCCCAGGAGAACCAATCTCTGCTGGCGCGCGATGAGGATCTGCCAAGCGGTGACGAGCTCGGAGCAGAGTTCGAACGATTTCTCGCGCAGCAGGCCAGCGACAAGAAGCGAAAAGAAGGTTTCCAAGACAGGGAAGACGGCGATTAGGCCACTCCCAGTCCGACGACGAGGTTGGCAGAGATGACGCCGTCAATGAAGTTGACAAGATGACGACGCGAAAGCCCAATCTGCGTCCCGTTCGTGAGCTGACGCCGTCGTTGCAGTATCGGACCATCCACGGATACCGGAGAGCGTTCCGAGTCGCAGGCTCAGGCCCGGCGATACTGCTGATCCACGGAATCGGGGACAACTCCACCACGTGGGCCAGTGTGCAATCCACGCTCGCCCAACGATTCACCGTCATCGCCCCCGACCTGTTGGGGCACGGAAAGTCCGACAAACCACGCGCCGACTACTCCGTGGCCGCCTACGCCAACGGGATGCGGGATCTGCTCAGCGTCCTCGACATCGAGCGGGTCACGGTGGTCGGGCATTCGCTCGGCGGCGGTGTGGCCATGCAATTCGCCTACCAGTTCCCGCAATTGGTGGATCGACTGATCCTGGTCGGTGCGGGAGGCGTGACCAAGGACGTCAACTTCGCTCTGCGGATCGCGTCGCTCCCGATGGGAAGTGAAGCGTTGGCGCTGCTGCGTCTGCCTTTCGTTCTTCCCGCGCTGCAGGCGGTGGGGCGGGTCGCCGGAGTCGCGATCGGCTCGACCGGTCTGGGTCGCGACCTGCCCCAGATGCTGCGCATTCTCGAGGATCTACCGGAGCCGACGGCGTCCTCGGCCTTCGCGCGCACGCTGCGTGCCGTCGTGGACTGGCGCGGCCAGGTCGTCACCATGCTGGACCGGTGCTACCTCACGGAATCCGTTCCCGTGCAATTGATCTGGGGCTCGCGCGACTCGGTGATCCCGGTCAGCCACGCCCGGCTCGCGCACGCCGCGATGCCCGGCTCCCAACTGGAGATCTTCGAGGGCTCCGGCCATTTCCCGTTCCACGACGACCCGGACCGCTTCGTCGAGATCGTCGAGCGATTCATCGGAACCACCGAGCCCGCCGTGTACGACCAGGAGATGCTTCGCGGACTGCTGCGCGCCGGCATCAGCGAAGGCGCCATCAGCGGTCCGATCGATACCCGCGTCGCGGTGCTCGATGCGATGGGTACCGACGAGCGAAGCGCCACCTGAGCCGCGGCCATCCGACACGTCGTAGCATCGGCTCATGGCCATCGACGTGACAGTGCTGCGCGTTTTCACCGATGCGGACGGGAAGTTCGGAAATCCGCTCGGCGTGGTGGACGCGGGCACAGTGGACCGCGGCGACCGACAGCGCATAGCAACTGAATTGGGTTACAGCGAAACAATATTCATCGATGTGCCCGAGCACGGCGCGAACACCGCGAGCGCCAGGATCTTCACCCCCGCCACCGAACTCCCGTTCGCGGGCCATCCGACCGTCGGGGCGTCATGGTGGCTGCGAGACATCGGCATCCCGATCCATACCCTGCAGGTGCCCGCCGGCCTCGTGCAGGTCGCCTATCACGACGACATCACTGCGATCAGCGCCCGTTCGGAGTGGGCGCCGGAGTTCGCGATCTACGACCTCGAGTCCACCGACGAGCTCTTCGCCGCCGAACCCGACGACTACCCCGACGACGTCGAGAACTATCTGTGGACGTGGACCGACCGGGACAACGGGGTGCTGCGGTCCCGGATGTTTGCGGTCGGCCTGGGAGTGCCCGAGGACGAGGCCACCGGCGCGGCGGCTGTTCGCATCACCGACTATCTGAGTCGCGACCTGACCATCGTGCAGGGGAAAGGATCGGTCATTCAGACCGAGTGGAATCCCGACGGTTGGGTGCGGGTCGCGGGTCGAGTGGTCAACGACGGGGTCAAGCAGATCGACTGATGGCCCTCGGGTCAGCCCGAGGTGGCCACCCCGCGGTGCGCACGCAATGCCTCGATCTCGCGCTCGAAGTCTTCCGCGGACGAAAACGACCGGTACACGGAAGCGAACCGAAGGTAGGCGACTTCGTCGAGATCGCGCAGCGGCCCGAGAATCGCCAGGCCGACCTCGTGACTGGGCACCTCGGGCGAGCCCGTAGCGCGCACCGTGTCTTCGACCTGCTGCGCCAGTAGGTTCAGGGCGTCGTCGTCGACCTGGCGACCCTGGCAGGCCCGCCGCACTCCCTTGATCACCTTCTCGCGACTGAACGGCTCCGTGACACCGCTGCGCTTGACGACCGCGAGAACGGCCGTCTCCACCGTGGTGAACCGGCGACCACATTCCGGGCAGGACCTGCGACGGCGAATGGCCTGACCCTCGTCGGCCTCTCGGGAGTCGACGACCCGGGAATCGGGGTGACGGCAGAACGGACAGTGCATAACTGCTCCTTCGCCGCACCGAAATACACCTGGCTCTGACCCCTCCGAGCGTACCTTCGTGCCACGCTCGGATCCCAGAGTCCGGGTGATTGATGCGTGCCGCGTGCGCGCGCCGACCAGGGCCGTTGTGCGGCAGCGCGTTTCACCGCGCATGATCCACCGTCAGCCGACCGGTGCGATCAGTGTCTGACCCGCATCCAGTGACGCGGAATCGAGTTTGTTGAGCTCGCGGATGCGGTCGACCACGGTGCCAACGGGCGCGTCCGGTGCCACCCGCCGGGCGACCTGCTGCAGCGTCTCGCCCGACTGCACCTGGACGACGGCGAGTGTGTCCGGCACGGGTGCAGACGTGCTGCTTGTGCCGACGACGCCGCCGAACTGGGCCACCACGCCGAGCCACACCGTGATCAGTGCGGCGAGTAGCGCCAGGCCGACGGTGGTGGCCGGGGTGATGGGGCGCCTGCGGTGAGATGCCCGGGACATCACCACACCGGGACCGCGGTAGCGGAGCGGCGCCCCGCCGGGACGGCGCCGCGACTGCGGCCCCCCGTGGGGCCGTCGCACGTGGGCGGGGCGATAAGGGCCGCGCGCCACGGGTCCCGTCAGGACTTCTCGTGTGTCCAGAACTGTCATCTGCCTCGCCTTCCGCTCCGCTGGTTCGCTCTTATGTTCGAACTGTAGTCGATCAGGTGTTCGATTAATAGAACATGTGATCGAACTGTTGCCAAACGATAGAGCAGGCCACCGACAAATCTCCGCGACGGACCTCGCCTGTTGCCTCATGTCAAGATGCGCGCGAAGGTGGATTCGTTGCCTCGTGTGAACGTGCGCGCTTGGGTAGTTGGGCTTTGGTGGCGGGTCCGGCTTTGCTGGTGGTCATTGTGAGCAGCTGTGCGGTCAGGGCTTGGATCTGGCGCTGGGTGGCGGCGGGATTGATCAGGGAGTAGGTCCGGGTCAGTGCCACGATGCGCTCCACGGTCATGGTTGGGTGATCGATCGCGCGATGGAACGGGGTGGCGGCGGTGTCGTGTTTCTTGGACACCTTGGCGCCATGACGGACTTTGGATATCAGTTTCTGCTGCGGGTAGAAGTAGTTGGTCAGCTTGGACTGAAGATGCCAAATCTCGTTGAGTAGCAACAGTTCTGCTGCGGTGTCGTAGCGGTAGTAACCGACCACGGTGCGCACCACCGCCCAGTTCTTCTGCTCGACGTGACAGCCGTCGTTCTTGTTGCCCGGGCGCGCCCGGGTGAAGGTGATTTGGTGGCGTTCACACCATTGCAGCAAGGTGACGTTGATGAATTCCGATCCGTTGTCAGAGTCGACCCCCAGGATTGGGAACGGCATTTTGTAGGCGATGTCGTTCAGCGCGACCTGGACATGTTTGGCGGCCTTGCTGGGCACTGAGCGGTTCTCGGTCCAGCCGGTGGCGATGTCGGTGACCGTCAGCGTGAACGCGAACCCACCGGCGGGGTTGCCGCCGTCGTGGGAGACCAGGTCGATCTCGACGAACCCGGGGCGGGCGTCGTTCCAGTCGGCCCAAGTGCGCACCGGAATCTGACTCTTGAGCAGCGATCCCGGCTTGGTGGTGCAACGCCCCTTGAGCTGATATTTCGCCCGTTCACTGACCAGACGACGATCGATGGTGGCTGCCGACATCGACACCAACAGCGCCGCGGTGTCCTCATCGATGTCCAGCTCCCCGAAATGGCGCAACACCGCCAGCAGTTCGCCCAGCATGGGTGCCAGCCGCTTGCCGGCCGGCATTCCCAGCACCGTCCAGCACACCGTCAATGCGGCAATGACATTCGGTCCGTCCTTCGGTGGCCGTGGACTTCTCGGTGATACCAATTTTGGCTGCAGCGCCGTCGTGAGCGCCTTGCGGGCATGGTTACGGTGCCAGCCAGTGGTGGCGCATAACTCATCGAGAATGACGCCCTAGCCGACCGATCAGCTAGGCGCGCCGCATGCGCGCATTTCGAATGAGGCAACGAAGAGCCATTTCGAGGCATTTCGCGCGCGTTTTCGCTGAGTCAACGCGCCTCGGGCGATACACAATTCGCGACACGCCTCGAACACATGTTTGATTATCGGGCGTTCTGCGACTACATTCGGCGCCATGAGCGAGGACCGCACGGACTCTCGGACAAGCACGGCCGGCCCCGACAAGACCGACGACCGCCGCACTCCCGACGGCACGCTGACCGAAAGGCAGCGCACGATCCTGCAGGTCATCCGCGCATCGGTGACCAGCCGCGGGTATCCGCCCAGCATCAGAGAGATCGGCGACGCCGTCGGGCTGACGTCGACCTCTTCGGTCGCGCATCAACTGCGCACACTGGAGCGCAAGGGCTACCTGCGCCGCGACCCGAACCGGCCGCGCGCGGTCGACGTGCGCGGCGCCGACGACATGGTGACGCCGGTGGTCAGCACCGAGGTGGCCGGCTCCGACGCGCTGCCGGAACCGACTTTCGTCCCGGTGCTGGGCCGGATCGCCGCAGGCGGACCGATCCTGGCCGAGGAGGCCGTCGAAGACGTCTTCCCGCTGCCCCGCGAGCTGGTCGGCGAAGGGTCACTGTTCCTGCTGAAAGTGGTCGGCGACTCCATGGTCGACGCGGCGATCTGCGATGGCGACTGGGTGGTGGTGCGTCAGCAGAATGTCGCCGACAACGGCGACATCGTGGCAGCCATGATCGACGGTGAGGCCACCGTCAAGACCTTCAAGCGCACCCGCGGCCAGGTGTGGCTGATGCCGCACAATCCGGCCTTCGATCCGATCCCCGGTAACGACGCTGCCGTGCTCGGCAAGGTCGTCACCGTGATCCGAAAGATCTGACGGCTAGTCGGCTTTGACGAACCCGTTTGCGCGGGCGAACTCCTCGTTGACGAAGTAGACCTCCGCCGGCACGTGGTCGTAGAGTTCGCTGTCCGGCCGCCAGTAGAGCCCTGACTTGGTGTCGGCCTTGATCGGATAGCCGGTAGGAGCCAGATAGGGATCGTCGAGCGGCAGGTGAATAGCGGTCTGGGCGTCGGGCGCAGAGTTGTCGACCGCGTCGTCCGGAGGCAAAGCGGCGGGTTCGTCGAAATCGTCTGGCGGTTCTTCGAGTTGGATCGTCGAGTGGCGACCGGAATTCGTATCCGCTTCGGACGGGATACGCGTTGGCGCCGTGTCCGAGTCGTCGGCTTCGGGCTCGAGCTCGGAGAACTCGTCACTGTCGTCGCCTGCCGGCGCGAACGGATCCGAATCCACACCGCCCACGCCGAACGTCGGAAGCGCCGACGGCCTGCTGTAACCGTCGGCCAGCCGCACGGAGCCGAGAACGTCGGATCCGGCCAGCCGCACGGCTTCCGCCTCGGCAGCGCTGTCATGGGTGGTGTCGACGTCGAAGTCGTCGTCCAGCGGCTCGATGTCCCCGCCGCCCCGGTTACGCAGCGTCGCGGCTAGCACAAGGCCCACCAACACCAGCAGCGGGATACCGGCGAGAAGCCACCACCACGACGGCGTTAACCAGTTGCGCCCCTTGGATTCTGATGGCGCCGCCTGCGGCGACTCGGACGGCTCGTAGCCCGGCACGGACAGTCCGACCAGGCCCGACGCCAGGTTGGCGGGCTGGGTGCTGAACTTGTTGGACTGCTTGTCCCAGGAAATCTCACCACCGGTGAATCGCTGTGAGACGACGTTTCCGTCCTCGGACTGATCGGCCACCGGAGGCCCGAGCGAACCCGCCGCGCCGCCGAGTTTGGACCACGCCGCGTTCATCGCCCCGCGCACGATGAACGCGCCGTAATCGGGAGTCCAGAAGATGACCGGTTTGTCCTTCGCGGCGAACTCGCTGACTCGGCTGCCCGTCTTCAGGCCGCCGTCGGTCTCGTCGCTGGCCGGGAAACCCAGGTCGCTCTGCGCGCCACCGACGGACTCATATTTCTTGAGTACCTGACCGGTGACCACATTGGCGCCGGTGGCCGGGCTGTAGAAGATCTTGCCTCCGGTGAAATCCTGCCCGGCGCCGTCCTGGCCGATCGCGTACTGGGGACCCTGTTTGGCGCCCAGCGGACCCAGCGCACCACCGGCCGCCCGCCTGGCCGCGTTGATCGCCGACGTCGCGTCTTCGGGGACGGTCAACCCGGCCAGCTGGTCCGCCAGCTCCGGCGGCACCGTGGTGAACTCCTTCGTCGCGCGGTTCCAGGAAATCTCCCCGCCGGTGAACTTCTGCGAGACGACATCGCCCTTGAAGACCTCGTCTTCGCTCGGGACCCCCACCGGGCCCGCCGAGCCGCCGAGCTTGTCCCAGGCCGCGTTTATCGCGCCGCGCACAACGTGGGCGCCCGTGTCGGGCGTCCAGAAGATGACGGGCTTGTCGGCGGCGCTGAACGTGGTGTTGCGGCTGTCGGGGCTGACCTTGCCCGGACCCTCGTCGATCGTCGGAAAGCCCAGGTCACCGTCTGCGGGCCCACCGAGCGACTCGTACTTCTGCAGGATCGCGCCCGCCATCACGTGGGCACCGGTGTCGGGTGTGAAGAAGATCTTGCCGCCGGCATAGTTCTGGCCGAAGCCGCCGCCGATCGGGTAGAGGCCGCCGTCGCTGGGTCCCATCGGGCCCGCGGTGCCGCCGCTGGCGTCATAGGCGCGGTTGATCGCGTCGGTGGCATCGGATTCCGGTGTCGCCACCGCTACGGGAGCCAGCACAAGGGCGGCAGCCGCAGTCAGCAGAACTGCCGCTGCGCGGCCGAATACGGTGTTCAGCAGGGCACGCTCCCCACGCATCCACCCTCCCGTGTTACGGCAAATACCCCCTGAAACTAGCGCGTTCATCAGCCGTACGTCGGTTAGACACGATATCGAGGAATATCTGTGACCTCCGGGGAGCAGAGGTGCGCAGCGAGGTCAGACCCCCAGCGAGCGTCCGATGATCTCTTTCATGATCTCGGTCGTGCCGCCGTAGATGGTCTGCACGCGCGCATCCAGATAGGCACGAGCAACGGGGTATTCCCGCATGTATCCGTAGCCGCCGTGCAGTTGCAGACAGCGGTCGATGAGATGGACCTGCTTCTCGGTGGAGTACCACTTCGCCATCGCGGCCTGCTCCGCGGACAGCTTCTCGTCGAGATGCAATCGGATGAACTCGTCGACCATGATGCGCACAACCGTTGCCTCCGTGGCCAATTCGGCCAGAAGGAACCGGCTGTTCTGCTGACTGCCGATGGGCCGCCCAAAAGCCTTGCGCTCCTTGGTGTATTGCAGTGTCTCGGCCAGCACGGCCTCCATGGCGGCCGCGGCCATCACGGCGATGTTGAGCCTCTCCTGCGGGAGGTTCTGCATGAGGTAGATGAAGCCCATGCCCTCCTCGCCGAGTAGGTTCTCGGCCGGCACCTTGACGTCGGTGAAGGACAGTTCGGCGGTGTCCTGGGCGTCCAGGCCGATCTTCTCGAGGTGGCGGCCCCGCTCGAAGCCCTCCATCCCCCGCTCGACGACCAGCAGCGAGAAGCCCTGGGCGCCCTTGTCGGGATCCGTGCACGCGACCACGATGACGAGGTCGGCGTTGATGCCGTTGGTGATGAAGGTCTTCGCTCCGTTGAGAATGTAGTGGTCACCCTCCTTCGCCGCGCGGGTCTTGATGCCCTGCAGGTCGCTGCCGGTGCCGGGTTCGGTCATGGCGATCGCGGTGATCATCTCTCCGGTGCAGAACTTCGGCAGCCAGCGCTGCTTCTGCTCGTCATTGGCGAGGTTGAGCAGGTACGGCGCGATGATGTCGTTGTGCAGACCCCAGCCGATCCCGCTGTACCGGCCCGCGGTCGTCTCCTCGGTGATGATGACGTTGTATCGGAAGTCGGGGTTGCCGCCACCGCCGTACTCTTCCGGTACCGCCATGCCGAGGAAGCCCTGCTTGCCTGCCTCCAGCCAGACGCCGCGGTCGACGATCTTGTCCTTCTCCCATTGCTCGTGGAACGGCGCCACGTGTCGGTCGAGGAACCCGCGGTAGGACTCACGAAACAGGTCGTGTTCGGGCTCGAAGAGAGTGCGCTCGTACTTGACGACATTGCCCATGGAGGACCTCCGGTGATGGGACGGGGGCTTTGAAGACGACGATATACCACCCAACCGGATGGTTGGGTGGTGGGTTGCGGCAGGCCCGAATTAGACTCCTCGCATGGTTGAGCCCGAGTCAGTGCTGGTCGAGGAGGGTGGGCGGACGATCGCCTTCACGTTCGACGACATGATGCGCTATCACGGGCCGCACTCCCCTGCCGGTGTGGCGATGGCATTCAAGGCCATGCTGCGCGCGTTCGCGGCGCTCTCTCCCGACGGTCCGGCGCCGCGGCGGGAGGTCCACGTTCACACCGCCTTTCGCGGGCCGGGCGCCCGCGACGGGTTCGAGGCCGTCACTCGCGGCGTCACCGACGGCCGGTATGTCGTCGACCGATCACTGGTGCGGTCCGACCGCGGACGATTGCTCGAGGATTTCGTCTTCGACGTGACCGTCGGCGGCCGGAGCCTCACCCTGTTGTTGCGCGACGGATTCGTCACCGACGAGTTCATCGATCTGGCCCGCACGGAAAACCGAACCGCCGAACAAGAACGCCATCTCGACGGATTGAAAGCACAACTGGCCCAGCTGCTGCTGGAGACCCGCACCGAGGACGTCTTCGACGTCGCCTGATCGATGTGACTTCCCGCACTTATGTTTGCCGGTCACGTCTTGACGGGAACTCTCCAGTCACAACCGATCCGACAGGGAGGTACCTGCGTAATGCCGGACAACAACAGCGGTCCCGAGGAAGCCATCAAGGGCGTCGTCGAGGGCGTCAAGGGCAAGGCCAAAGAGGTCGCGGGCGCGGTCACTGGTCGCGACGACCTGTACCGCGAGGGCAAGGCCCAGCAGGACAAGGCCGATGCGCAGCGCAACGCAGCCCAGAAGGAAGCAGAGGCCGAAGGCGCCCGCGCGGCCGCGAAGGTCGCCGAAGAGCGTCAGAAGGCCGAGCAGCAGGGCTAGCTCAAGCCAGAAAGAAATGGGGCGCCGAGGGGTGCCCCATTTTTTTCGTCTCAGAACGTTGCGAACTCCCTCAGGCTGGCAGCCAACGGAATTGGCACGCGAGCCTTGATCCGGGTGCCGTCGGGGTTGTGCTCGGTGGCGTCCACTCGGCCGTCGGCATGCACCCGCGCCACCAGGTCCCCCCTGTCGTAAGGGATCGTCACGTCGACCATGGTGTCTGTCGGCGTCACCAGTTGGGCCATCCGCTGCTGCAACTGTTCCAGGCCGTCGCCGGTGCGCGCGGACACGAAAACCGCACCCGGCAGGGCCCGCCGGAGTTGGGCCAGCGCGAGGTTGCCCGCGGCGTCAATCTTGTTGACCACCACCAGTTCCGGTGCCGGCGCAGCATCGTGGTCGGCGACCACCTCGTTGATCACTGCGCGCACGGCGTCGATCTGTGCCAGCGGGTTGACGTCCGAGCCGTCCACCACATGCACCAGAAGGTCGGCGTCGACGACCTCTTCCAACGTGGAGCGGAACGCCTCGACCAGCTGGGTGGGCAGGTGACGGACGAATCCCACCGTATCGGTCATCACGAACGGCCTGCCGTCGCCGAATTCGCCTCGGCGCGTTGTTGGTTCCAGCGTTGCGAACAATGCGTTCTCCACCAGCACGCCCGCCCCGGTGAGCGCGTTGAGAAGGCTCGACTTCCCCGCGTTGGTATAGCCGACGATCGCGATCGACGGCACGTCGCTGCCCAGCCTGCGGCTGCGCTGGGTGTCGCGGACCTTCTTCATGGCCTTGATGTCGCGCCGCAGCTTGGCCATTCGTTCCCGGATACGACGGCGGTCCGTCTCGATCTTCGTCTCGCCCGGCCCGCGCAGACCCACACCGCCGCCACTGCCGCCTGCCCGTCCGCCGGCCTGCCGCGACATCGACTCACCCCAACCGCGAAGCCGCGGGAGCATGTACTCCATCTGCGCCAGCGCGACCTGCGCCTTACCCTCGCGGCTGGTCGCGTGCTGAGCGAAAATGTCCAGGATCAACGCGGTGCGGTCGATGACCTTCACCTTCACCGCCTTCTCCAGCGCGGTCAGCTGGGCGGGGCTGAGCTCACCGTCGCAGATGACGGTGTCGGCGCCGGTCGCGAGGACCACCTCGCGCAGCTCCTGCGCCTTGCCGGATCCGATGTAGGTGGATGCGTCGGGCTTGTCGCGGCGCTGGATGAGGCCGTCGAGGACTTCGGATCCCGCCGTCTCGGCGAGCGCGGCCAGCTCCGCCAGGCTGGCGTCCGCGTCGGCGGCACTGCCCTCGGTCCAGACACCGACCAGCACGACCCGCTCGAGCCGCAGCTGCCGGTATTCGACCTCGGAGACGTCGGTGAGTTCGGTCGACAGACCGGCCACGCGGCGCAGCGCCGTGCGGTCCTCTAGGGCAAGTTCACCCGCGCTCGGGGTCCTGTTGATCGGAAGATCGGGAAACGTCATAGGTAATCAGAAATAGTGCATGCTCAGAGTGTTTCGTGCACCCGAATTAACGCTGCAGCGCATACCACCATTCCTCGGATATCTCGCCGCCGGCCACCAAGACCGAAGGGCCGCGCAGGTAGCTGGAGGCGTCGGTGATGGTGACACTGACCTCGCCGCCGGGAATGCGGACCTGCAACGTGCCGGTCGACAAGCCCTGGTGTGCCAGCGCTGCGACGGTGGCCGCGACGGTTCCGGTCCCGCACGACCGGGTCTCTCCGACACCCCGCTCGTGCACCCGCATCGACACCGAACCGTTCGCCGGAGCGGTGACCACCTCGACGTTGACGCCCTCGGGGAACTGCCCGGCGTCGAACGACACCGGAGCCGCGACGTCGAGCGCGGCCAGCTCTGCGGCGGTCAAGGTGGGATCGAGGCATGCCAGGTGCGGGTTGCCGACGTCGACGCCAAGTCCGGTGAATTGACGTCCGCCCACCGTCGCCGAGCCCGAGCCGAGCTGATTGGTCTTGCCCATCTCGACGGTGACGTCGGCGACGGTCGCGTCGAAGGAGTTCAGAACGACGGGCCGGGCGCCCCCAAGCGAACCGACGACGAACTCGTCGCGGCGCTCCAGGCCGCTGGCCCGCAGGTAGTGGGCGAACACTCGCGCGCCGTTGCCGCACATCTGGGCGATCGAGCCGTCGGCGTTGCGGTAGTCCATGTACCAGTCGGCCGGGCCGACCCCCTCGGGCAGCCGGTCGAACACGCCGGCGTCGGCGGCCGCACCGGCCGTGGTCACCCGCAGCACTCCGTCGGCCCCGAGGCCCCGCCGACGGTCGCACAGCGCAGCGACGGCGGCGGGCTCCAGCGCCAGCCGGGCGTCGAGATCGGGCAACAGCACGAAATCGTTCTGCGTGCCGTGGCCCTTGGCGAACATCACCTGCTCAGGATACGTGCCGCCACGTCCGCAGCGTCTCCTCGACCGTGTCGTCGCCCGCCCCGTCGAGCCAGACGATCCGGTGGTCGCGGCGAAACCACGACCGCTGCCTGCGCACATAGCGCCGGGTCCCGATGAACGTGAGCTCATGCGCGGCCGCCAGCGCCTCGGCGTCCCCGCCATCCTCGAGAGCGGCGATCACCTGTGCATAGCCCAGCGCCCGCGCCGCGGTGACGCCGTCGCGCAGGCCGCGTTCGAGCAGCGCCACCACCTCGTCGACGAGCCCGTCGGCGAACATCTTGTTGGTCCTGCGCGCCAACCTCTCATCGAGAGCACTTGTCTCCCAATCCAATCCGACGATTGCGGTGTTCCACCGCGGCGCGCCGATGGTGGGCGCCGACGCCGCGAACGGTGCCCCGGTCAGCTCGACGACCTCCAGCGCCCGCACGATGCGACGACCGTCGGTGGGCAGGATCGACGATGCGGCCGCGGCGTCGACGCGCGCCAGCTCGGCGTGTAACGCGCCGGCACCCGTCTCGGCCAGCCGGCGCTCCCACTTGGCCCGCACGTCCGCATCGGTGGCCGGGAAGGCCCACTCGTCCAGCAGCGACTGCACGTACATCATCGATCCGCCGACGATGATCGGCACCGAACCGGCCGCCGAAATCCGCTCGACGTCCGCGGCGGCGTCGTGCTGGTAGCGCGCGACGGTCGCCGTCTCGGTGACATCAAGGACGTCGAGCTGGTGGTGCGGCACACCGCGACGCTCCGCGACCGGCAGCTTCGCGGTGCCGATGTCCATCCCGCGGTAGAGCTGCATGGCGTCGGCATTCACTATTTCCGCGCCGACCTGCGCGCTCAACTTGTCGGCCACCGCCAGCGCCAGCGCGGACTTCCCGGTGCCGGTCGGGCCGATGATCGCGAGCGGCCGGTTCATGGGTGCCAGACGCCGGCGAAATATCCCACTCCATAGGGCGCGCCGCGGTACAGCTCCTTGGCCGACCGCGGTGCCGGCTCGGTCAGCCCCGCCAGCACCTGGTAGGCGACCCGGCCCACGATCGTCGCGGGTAGCCGGCCCAGCGCCGCGGCGTCGCCGCCGGCCAGCGCGTCGTCGAGGGATGCCTGCACCGCAACCGAGTCGGGGTCGTAGCCGCCAGGTGCGCGCGGGGTGAGCGTGTGCGCGCCGTCGGCGACGACGAGCACGCCGACGGGATCGCCCGCCTCGTCGATTTCTGCGCGCAGACGCCTACCGCGGTCGAGCGCCGCGTCGAGGCCCTGGTCGTCGGAGGACACCCGCACCTCGACGCGCGCCTGCGGGTCGACCTGTCCGCGTACCCAGGCTGTGATCAGCGCGCAGAGCGGCAGCTCGGTAGGCGCTCCGGCTGCGGTCGGTGACAGAGCGACGCGCATGTCCACGCCATACCCGGCGAACGTGCCCACCCGCTCGGGTGTGACCACCGCATCGGCGGCGCCGACTCCGACGGCGATCCAGCGCGGCGGTAGTGACGCGGCGGCCGCGAACACCGCCTCGCGCAGATCGGCCAGCTCCGGGGCCGCCGACGCCGCCAGCTCGGGCACCATGACCGGTGCCGACGGGACGATCGCGATGGCGCTCAGCACGAAACCAAACTAACCAACCGCAATCACGCGGGCTGCTTCACCGTCGCGGAGGCGGCCTCGCCACGGGCCAGCGCGGCCGTCGCCATCACCATCGCGGCCACCGCCACGATGAGCGTGAACCAACCCGCGTCGCCCGGGCGCAGCGCCTCGCCCAGCACGACGACGCCGAGCACCGAACCGACAACCGGCTCCGCCACCGTCATGGTCGGAAGGGAAGCCGTCAGCGAGCCGGCCCGGAAGGAGGACTGCTGGAACGCCGTGCCTGCGATGCCGACCACGGCCCACACGTAGAGCTCGGGCGTGCGGAGCAAAGCCCACAGCCCGTCGTCGAGCCGGTCCACCACGCCCTTGGTCAGCACCGCGAACAGCCCCCACAGCGCGCCGGACACCAGCCCCAACAACACCGCGCTGGCCGGACCCTTGACGATGCCGGCTCCCAGCACGCAGAGCACCAGCGCGGGACCCAACACGGCGACCACCGCCGTCCACGTCTCCAGCGAGGCGCGTGAGTGGCCCGCCGTCGGGTTGCCGACGGTCACGATTACCACCACCGCCGCGGCGAGCAGCGCCGCCCACATCCACTCCCATCGGGTCACCCGGCGATGGGTGGCCCGCGCGTTGACGGGAAGCGCGAACAGCAGCGACGTCACCAAGATCGCCTGCACGAGCAGGACCGAGCCGAGGCCGAGTGCCGCCGCCTGCAGCCCGAATCCGACGGCCGCGACCAGGCTGCCCAGCCACCATTGCCTGTCCCGAAGCAGCCTGCTGAACAGGCCCAGGTGGCTGACCGGCTCGTCGGTGACCTCGTGTGCTGAGCGCTGATGTATGACGTCGCCGATCGCGATGAAGAGGGCGGCGCCGAGGGCGAGCAGGGCGGCGATATCCGCCTTGGCCATCGATCACCTCCGGTCGTCGTTGAAATGAGCCTAGGCAAATGCTGAGCATCTGCTTACGCAGGCGGGGCAACCTGTTTGAATAACGGGCGAAGCAATCGGGCGCCGCGTCGCGCGGCAGGTGCGCGGAGATGTCCGCGCGGAGGGTACGAGGAACCGAAGATGACGACCATCGAGCCGGGTGCCACGGAGGGCACCAGCACTGTGGCCAGCGAAACGGCGCCGGCCACCCCCAGGCCCGCTCCCCGTCCGGGGCCGCCGCGCCCAGGCCCGCGGCCCGGCCCGACACCGTCGGTGCACGGCGCGCCCGTGCCCGCGTCCAGCGATCCGCATCGGTTCGGCCGCGTCGATCCCGACGGGACGGTGTGGCTGATCAGCAGCGCAGGCGAGCGGGTCATCGGTTCGTGGCAGGCGGGCGACACGGAGGCGGCCTACGCCCATTTCGGGCGGCGCTTCGACGACCTGAGCACCGAGGTCGCATTGATGGAGAGCCGCCTGGCGTCGGGCACCGGCGATGCCCGCAAGATCAAGTCGACCGCGGCGTCGCTGGCCGAAACCCTGCCCACCGCGTCGGTCCTCGGCGACGTCGACGCCCTTGCGGCCAGGCTGACGGCGATCGCCGAGCACGCCGATACCGCCGCGGCCGCCGAGAAAGCCAAGCGGGAGGAACACCGCGCCGCACAGACCGCTCGCAAGGAGGCGCTGGCCGCCGAGGCCGAGGAGCTCGCGAGCACCTCGGTGCAGTGGAAGGCAGCCGGTGACCGGCTGCGCGAGATCCTCGACGAATGGCGCACGATCAGCGGTCTTGACCGCAAGTCCGACGACGCGCTGTGGAAGCGCTATTCGGCGGCCAGGGAAACCTTCAACCGCCGCCGCGGTTCGCATTTCGCCGAGCTCGACCGCGAGCGAGCGGGGGCTCGCCAGGCCAAGGAGACGTTGTGCGAACGCGCCGAAGAACTGGCCGGCTCCACTGACTGGGGTCCCACATCTGCGGCCTTCCGCGATCTGCTGACCGAGTGGAAGGCGGCGGGCCGCGCCAGCAAGGACGTCGACGACGCACTGTGGCAGCGGTTCAAGTCCGCCCAGGACACCTTTTTCCAGGCCCGCAACGCCGTTTCCGCCGAGCGCGACGCCGAGTTCCGGGCGAACGCACAGGCAAAAGAGGCGCTGCTGGCGGAGGCCGAGAAGCTGGACACCTCGGACCTGGACGCGGCGCGGGGCGCGCTGCGGACCATCGGCGACAAGTGGGACAAGATCGGCAAGGTGCCCCGCGAGCGCAGCGCCGATCTGGAGCGCCGACTACGCGCGGTCGAGAAGAAGGTGCGCGACGCGCCGTCGCACAGCGTGGATCCCGAGGCGCAAGCTCGCGCCGACCAATTCCGCGAGCGCGCAGAACAATTCGAGCGCCAGGCGGAAAAAGCCGCGGCGGCCGGCCGAACCAAGGATGCCGAGGAGGCGCGGGCCAGCGCCGAGCAGTGGCGCCAGTGGGCCGACGCCGCCGCCGAAGCGCTCGGCAAGCGGGGTTAGGTCTTCTCGTCGGGGTCGGGGCCGGGGTCCTCGAGGCTCTCCAGCAGCCCTTTGTTCTGTCGCTTGGCGGCAGCCCGGCGGCGTTCCTCCTCCGCGGCGAGCTGCAGCGCCGTGCGTGCCCACACCACCCGGGCCCAGTTGAACGTCAGCACGATCACCGTGATCCACGCGAGGATCAGCCCGAACCCTGGCCCGGGATGCGGTGGCAGGGCAGTCTGGCGTGACCACACCGCGAGCAGACCCGTGAACGACGCCACCGTGGATCCGGCCAGAGCGATCCACGCCAGGGCCCAGCGCCTGGTCAGCAGGGCCAGCATCGAGAACCCGACGCTGAACACCAGCGCCAGCCAGGTGAACACCCGGGACGGCAGCGAAATACCTTCGGCGATCGCGGTGTCGTCGCCTGCCAGCACATTCCAGCCCTTGGCCGCGCCGGTGTGCGGAAGCACGAACGTCAGCAGCAGTACGAAGACGGCGATTGCGATGACCAATGCCCTTGCGCCGGGGTCGATTTCCCGCGCGACGCGCCGTTCGGCGGCTTCGAGGTCACCCTTGAACTCGTCGAAGTCTCCGTTCGGCCCGTTGCCGTGAGTCACCGGACACATCCGGACGCGGGCGACTCGCTCGCGGGCGCGCCGACACCGGGCATGCCGAGACCCACTCCCTGAGGGCGCTTGCCTGCTTCGTGCGCATCCCCGGCGCGGGTGCGCCGATGCTGCAGCACAGCTCCGTCGGCGATCAGGTAGTGCGGCGCCGCGTCGGTGACGGTAGTGGTGACGACGTCCCCCGGCCGTACGTCGGCACCCATCGGCGTGAAGTGCACCAGCCGGCCGTCGCGCGCCCGTCCGGACATCCGGGCGGTGAGCGTGTCCTTGCGCCCTTCTCCCACCGCCACCAGCAACTCGACGGGTCGGCCGATGTGGGCGGTGTTCTCCTCGAGCGAGATCCGCTCCTGCAGGTCGATCAGCCGTTGATAGCGCTCCTGCACAACGGCTTTCGGCAACTGACCGGCCAGCTCGGCGGCAGGTGTGCCGGGCCGTTTGGAGTACTGGAACGTGAACGCGGCGCTGAACCGGGCCGCGGCGACCACGTCGAGTGTCTCCTGGAAGTCCTGCTCGGTCTCGCCGGGGAAGCCGACGATCAGGTCGGTGGTGATCGCGGCGTGTGGGATGGCCGCGCGGACCTTCTCGAGGATCGACAGGTAACGCTCCGAGCGATACGAGCGGCGCATGGCCCGCAGCACCCGGTCAGAACCGGACTGCATCGGCATGTGGAGGGCCGGGCATACATTCGGCGTCTCGGCCATCGCCTCGATGACGTCGTCGGTGAACTCAGCGGGGTGAGGCGAGGTGAAACGCACCCGCTCCAGACCGTCGATACGCCCGCATGCGCGCAGCAGTTGCGCGAACGCCCCGCGGTCTCGCGGCTGATCGGGGTCGGCGAACGAGACCCCGTAGGCGTTGACGTTCTGCCCGAGCAACGTCACCTCGAGGACACCCTGGTCCACCAGTGCAGCCACCTCGGCCAGCACGTCGCCGGGCCTGCGGTCCACCTCCTTGCCCCGTAACGCGGGCACAATGCAGAACGTGCAGCTGTTGTTGCAACCAACCGAAATGGAAACCCAACCGGCGTACGCGGATTCGCGCGCAACGGGCAGGTTGGACGGAAACTCCTGTAACGCCTCGACGATTTCGACCTGCGCCGCCTTGTTGTGCCGGGCCCGGTCGAGCAACGTCGGCAGCGACCCGATGTTGTGCGTGCCGAATACGACGTCCACCCACGGGGCTCGGCGCAGCACCGCGTCGCGGTCCTTCTGGGCCAGGCAACCACCGACGGCGATCTGCATGTTCTGGTCGGCCTGCTTGCGTGGTGCGAGGTGGCTGAGGTTGCCGTAGAGCTTGTTGTCGGCGTTCTCCCGGACGGCACAGGTGTTGAACACCACCACGTCGGCGTCGGTGCCATCAGCCGCGCGCAGGTAGCCCGCGGCTTCCAGCATGCCGGCCAGCCGTTCGGAATCGTGCACGTTCATCTGGCAGCCGTAGGTGCGCACCTGATAGGTGCGTACCTGTCCGGCCAGCGTCGACGTCACCGGGCCCATGTTACGGGCGGCAATGCGGCGTTAATCGAGTGGATTCGCGAGTTGAAGACAAGCTGCGCGTTCCCTGGGTAAGGTCTGCAGCCATGGGTGCGAGCGGGTCGGATGTCGAGGGGAGCGAACCGACTCAGCGGACAGTGCCGATGGTCTCGATCAAGGACGTCAACAAGCACTTCGGCACCCTCCATGTGCTCAAGGACGTCAACTTGGACGTCGACCGCGGCCAGGTGATCGTCGTGCTCGGGCCGTCCGGGTCGGGCAAATCGACGTTGTGCCGCACCATCAATCGGCTCGAGACCATCGACTCCGGCACGATCGCCATCGACGGCGAGGTGCTGCCGGAGGAAGGGCGCAAGCTGGCACAGCTGCGCTCCGACGTCGGCATGGTGTTTCAGTCCTTCAATCTGTTCGCGCACAAGACAATCCTTCAAAACGTCACCCTGGCCCCGACCAAGGTTCGCAAAGTGTCGAAGGAGCAGGCGCGCAAGAAGGCGATGGAGCTGCTGGACCGGGTCGGCATCGCGAACCAGGCGGAGAAGTATCCGGCACAGCTATCCGGCGGCCAGCAACAGCGGGTGGCGATCGCGCGGTCGCTGGCGATGAACCCGAAGGTGATGCTGTTCGACGAGCCCACCAGTGCGCTCGACCCGGAGATGATCAGCGAGGTGCTGTCCGTGATGACCTCCCTGGCCAAGGACGGGATGACGATGCTCGTGGTGACGCACGAAATGGGATTCGCGCGCGGCGCCGCCAACCGCGTGGTGTTCATGTCCGACGGCGCGATCGTCGAGGCGGCCGAACCCAAGGAGTTCTTCGAGAACCCGAAGTCCGACCGCGCCAAAGATTTCCTCGGAAAGATCCTCAAGCATTGAAATCCCTGAAGCCCCGGCGAAAGGAAACCAAAATGTCGTCCTTCTCAGTGCGCGTCGCCAGTGCCATCGCGCTGGCCGTTGCGTTGCCGTTCGTGGCCACCGCCTGCGGTGGCGGTGGTGGCGACGCGAACTCCGTCGTGATCGGGACGAAGTTCGACCAGCCCGGTCTCGGGCTGAAGAACCCCGACGGCACGATGAGCGGGTTCGACGTCGACGTCGCCAAGTACGTTGCCAAGGAGCTCGGCTACAACGAGGACAAGATCGAATGGAAGGAGTCGCCCTCGGGCCAGCGCGAGACGCTGATCCAGAATGATCAGGTCAAGTTCATCGTCGCCACCTACTCCATCACCGATGCGCGCAAGGAGAAGGTCAGCTTCGCCGGCCCGTACCTCATCACCGGGCAGAGCCTGTTGGTCAAGGCGGACAACAGTGACATCACCGGCGCTGAGTCGCTGCAGAACAACAAGAAGCTGTGCTCGGTGTCGGGCTCGACGCCTGCGCAACGCATCAAGGACAAGTACCCGGGTGTGCAGCTGCAGCAGTACGACACGTACTCCGCGTGCGTGGAGGCGTTGAAGAACGGGGCCGTCGACGCGGTGACCACCGACGAGACGATCCTCGCCGGCTATGCCGCCCAGAGCCCGGGTGCATTCAAGATCGTCGGCAAGCCGTTCTCGACGGAGAACTACGGCATCGGCCTGAAGAAGGGCGACACCGCGCTGTGCACCAAGATCACCGACGCGATCAAGAAGATGGAGTCCGACGGCGCGTGGAAGGCCGCGTGGGACAAGAACCTCGGCCCCGCCGGCCTCGCTGCGCCCGCACCGCCGGCCCCCGACGCCTGCTGAGTCGGGTCGGAGCGCGAGCTGAACACAGAGGTCCTACCCGGGTACACCGTCAGCCAGATCCTCGACGCGTTCTGGACGACGATCCAGCTGACGGTGTACGCCGGAATAGGCGCGCTGATCCTCGGCACAGTGCTGGCTGGCATGCGGCTGTCACCGGTGCCGCTGATGAACTTGATCGGCTCGACCTACGTCAACATCGTGCGGAATACACCGCTGACGTTGATCATCCTGTTCTGCTCATTCGGGCTGTCGCAGACACTGGGCATCACGCTGGCCAACGCGAACTCGACGACCTCGATCGAGGACAGTAACTTTCGACTTGCAGTACTCGGGTTGACCGTCTACACAGCGTCATTCGTCTGTGAGACGGTGCGATCCGGTGTGAACACGGTGCCACTGGGGCAAGGCGAGGCAGCGCGATCGCTGGGACTGACATTCGGCCAGAACTTGCGAATGATTCTGCTGCCGCAGGCCTTTCGCGCGGTCATCATCCCGCTCGGATCGGTGTTGATCGCGCTGACGAAAAATACGACGATCGCCTCGGCGATCGGGGTTGCCGAGGCGGCGCTGCTGATGAAGGAGATGATCGAGAACACCGCCGCGGTCCTGACCATCGGTGCCATCTTCGCGTTCGGATTCGTCGTGCTCACCCTTCCGCTCGGCCTGTTCTTCGGCTGGCTCGGTAAGCGAATGGCGGTGGCCAGGTGACCGGGTCCTCGGTTCTGTTCGATGCGCCCGGGCCGCGAGCACGCCTCCGCAACCGGGTGGTTCACTGCCGTCACCGTGGCTATCACCCTCCTGGTGGCATGGATGGTGTACACGAAACTCGACGAAAAGGGCCAACTCGACGCGGCGAAGTGGAAGCCGTTCCTGACCGCCAACCTGTGGAAGACATACATCCTGGACGGCATCCAGGGCACACTCACCGCCGCTGCGGCGGCCATCGTCCTGGCGCTGGCGCTGGGCTTCCTGCTCGGGGTGGGCCGGATGTCCAGCAATGGCCTCATCCGCTGGCCGTGCGCCGTGTTCGTCGAGTTCTTCCGGGCCGTTCCGGTCCTCGTGGCGATGCTCTTCGCCTTCGGCCTGTTCGCCGCCTACGACATCTTCCCTGGCAAGCAACTCGCGCTCGCCGGGGTGATCGCCGGTCTGACGTTCTACAACGGCGCCGTCATCGCCGAGATCGTGCGCGCCGGCGTCAAGGCGCTACCCCGCGGCCAGTCTGAGGCGGCGTACGCCCTTGGCCTGACCTGGGGCCAGACCATGCGGTCGATCCAGTTGCCACAGGCGATCACATCGATGTTGCCGGTGCTGATCTCTCAGCTCGTGGTGGTGCTGAAGGACACCGCGATCGGTTACCAGATCACCTTCCTGGAGACGGTCAGACAAGGAACCAACGTCGGTTCGGCGTACGGCAACCTCCTCCCAGCTCTGATCGTCGTCGCCGCATTGATGATCAGCCTGAACTTCGCGCTGTCGTCCTTCGCGACCTGGCTCGAGCGGCGGCTGCGCCGATCCCGGAGAGCGCCAACGCCGTTGGATCCCAAGGCCATCGAGCAAGAAGGCGCGCCCGGCTCACAAGTCAGACTTGCGGCGTTGGGCGACCAGTCACACACCTACTAGGTGAATCGGCGGGCCGCCGGCTCGTTCCGGAGGGGCGGCTGGGTGCAGACAACACGCGCTGCCGATCGAATCGCGGGCTACACTACCGGGAGTCACCATGTTCGTATCCGTCCGTTCGTATCTCTCATCGGGCATGGCAGCGGCACACGAGCCACCAATCATCATCGGGCGCCTGACCGAGGCACAGAGGCCCGCGCAGCCTGATCGGCGCTGATCCGCTGCCACTCGTGGCGCAAATGCGACCGTTCCAGTTGTCGGCCGCGGCAGTACTCGTGAACCTCGCCTCGCACAGCTGCCGCGCGCTGATCGGCGCTGCAGGCTGGCGTTCAACAGCGGCGTCCCGGTGGACTCGTCGTGACCGGGGCGCAGTTGATCGGTCGCCAAGTCCAGGTCGCGCAGACGATTGTCAACGACATCACCAATGGCACGCCGATACCGGTCGCGCTCGGACGCGCGGTCGTGGGAATCACCGATATCGAGTTGGACGCGGGCCGCGAACTGGTCGGCTTCGGCGAGGAATTGGCGGACTTCCAGATTCAGTTCTTGGGCAACCTGGTCGCTGCGCTGCCACCCGCCATCGCGACACCCGCAGGACACGCGCTCGCGCGCAGCGCAGGCGCAGTCGACGCGGTCGGCAATGCCGCGAATGGAATCCTCGACAACCTCGAGTCAGCCCTTCCGGCCACGGCGCAGACACAGACGAAGACGCACAACGTCGTGACGCTACGCACCGACAACCCCAAAACCACGCGCCGCGTTTCCCATCCGCTGCGTGTGAGCAGCGCAGCGACCGACAACTCCAATGCGGGCAGCCAATCATCGGCAGCTGAACCGATGTCAACGCCAGCACGACAACTCTGGCGAGGGCAACGCCAAGCATCGCAAAGCCGACAACTAGACCGAACGTCGTTCCCGTTCGTTGGCGAGTTCGACGGTGACGACGTCGAGTGCCATCGACTGGTGGTAGCCGCGACGGGCCAGCATCCCGACCAGCCGTCGCATCACCTTGGCATCGTCGTCGCCGCCGAGACGTTCGCGACGCACCTTGTCACGGACCAGCTGCTCGGCGCGCTCCCGCTCCGCACCGGCGTCGATGTCGGCCAACGCGGCGGTGATCACCTCGTGGTCGACACCCTTGGTGCGGAGTTCAGCGGCCAAGGCGCGCTTGCCCTTTCCGGCATTCACATGCCGTGACCGGACCCACTGCTCGGCGAAGTCGGCGTCGTCGACAAGCCCGACCTCGGCCAACCTGTCGAGCACGTGAGTGCTGACATCGTCGGGGTAACCCCGCTTCGCCAGCTGTCCGGCAAGCTCGGAGCGCGTGCGCGCCCTCGCGGTGAGCAGGCGCAGGCAGAGCGCCCGCGCCTGCTCCTCGCGGGAGAGTTCAGCGGACTTAGAAGTCAACGGGGGCTGGCAGGACTTCGTCATCGGTCACCACGGCACCAATGCCGAGCTTCTCCTTGATCTTCTTCTCGACCTCGTTGGCCACGTCGACGTTTTCCATCAGGAAGGTCCGCGCGTTCTCCTTGCCCTGGCCCAGTTGCTCACCCTCGTAGGTGAACCACGAACCGGACTTGCGGATAAAGCCCTGCTCGACGCCCATATCGATGAGCGAGCCCTCCTTGGAAATGCCCTTGCCGTAGAGGATGTCGAACTCGGCCTGCTTGAACGGCGGTGACACCTTGTTCTTGACGACCTTGACCCGGGTGCGGTTGCCGACCGCATCGGTGCCGTCCTTGAGTGTTTCAATCCTCCTGACATCCAGGCGGACTGACGAGTAGAACTTCAAAGCCTTTCCACCCGTGGTCGTTTCCGGCGAATTGTGCACCATGACGCCGTCAACGAAGTAGTTGTGGTTGCCCTCAACCTCGATATCAAATCGATTCATCGACCGGGTGTGTGGCTTGACATGGACATCGAGGACCCGCGCCGGCACCAGACGCTGCGTCGGTTCGATGAATTGAGGCGTCACCGATCCCAGACCACGGAACCGTGGCAGCAGCTTGTAATCCATGGAAGGTGCCATATACGGCGCAACTATTTCCTGGAACTTCGCCGATGCACCGGTGGAGAACACCAGCACCGCTTTTTCGGCCGCGCCTGAAATGCGCAACCGCACATCCAGTCCATGGGTATCACGAAGATAGTCGCGGACACGCTCTCGCGATCCTTCGCTCATCGCCTCCACGCAGATCTCGATACGACCGCTGCCACCGGTTGTGCGCTGCTGCAATCCCTTGGACCGCACGCTGAACGAGCCATCGTCCATATACCAGATGGCCAGCGCCAGCGGGGTGAGCGCCTTTAGATACTCCTCGGAGAGGAACTTCTTGCCGTCGCCGAGATATACCGCACGTTGAAGCTCTGCCAGCTCAGGCAGCGGGGTGAAATCGACAAATCTTGCACTCTTTGCGTTTTCACTGATGGAGTGCCCGATGTTCTCCATCAGTGACGTCTTCCACGCCAGATACTCAGTCTGCTTCGCGCCGTGCCCCAGACGGAATCGAACACCGTTACGATCCCTGCGGTTCGGTGACAGGTTCCCGTCACCCATCAGCGAGCCGAGCACCACCTGGAACTGCTGATCGCTGAGCCGATGCGGTTCGGCGGCCATCACCCGATCGCCGGCGATGAGGTCGCCCGCCTCGGTCCAACCACCCGGGGTGCGGATGAGGTGATTGGGCGTCGCGGCGAACTGCGACTTACCGTTGCCGCCCGACTTCTCGACCGTGAACTGTAGGAACTGCTCGGCAGGTCCGTTGTTGAACCAGTTCACCACCTTGCGCGGAACGATTCGGTCCGTGTCCGGGTCGTAGGACAGCACCTCTACGTCCATCTTGCTGTTGACGATCTTGCCGATCTTCTCGGTGGTGCCGTCGGCCAACTGAACCCGCGTGCTGTAGTTGAAGCACCCGAACATCACGCCGATCTTTTCGCGAAGTTGGTTGATGAAGATCGCGGTGGTGCCCGAATTGCTCAGTGCGCCGGTCATTTTCCGCAGCGCCTGGCTCATCAGCCGGGCCTGCAGACCCACATGGCTGTCGCCCATCTCACCTTCGATCTCCGCCCGCGGCACCAGCGCGGCAACCGAGTCGATGACCAGGATGTCCAGCGCACCGGACCGGATCAGCATGTCGGCGATCTCCAGTGCCTGCTCCCCCGTATCGGGCTGAGACACCAGCAGGGAGTCGGTGTCCACGCCGAGCTTCTGGGCATAGTCGGGATCCAGCGCGTGCTCGGCGTCGATGAACGCCGCGATGCCGCCTGCCGCTTGGGCATTGGCCACCGCGTGCAGCGCGACGGTCGTCTTACCCGAGGACTCCGGGCCGTAGATCTCGACCACCCGGCCGCGCGGCAACCCGCCGATCCCGAGCGCCACGTCCAGCGCGATCGAGCCGGTGGGGATGACCGAGATCGGCTGGCGCACCTCGTCGCCCAGCCGCATCACCGAGCCTTTCCCGTAGTTCTTGTCGATCTGCGCGAGCGCCAGCTCTAGAGCTTTCTCGCGATCAGGGGCCTGCGACATGGGGGTGGTCTCCCGTCCTCGTGTGTTCGGTTGATCGGTTGTCGATCAGTTGGCGGTGACGCTAGAGGCCGCCACCGACAAGTCGGCCTGACCAGCATCTAGCCGTCGAACACTGCCCACAGTAGACGAACACCTGTTCGATTCAAGCTGACACGCCGATCACCCGCGGGTAGACAGAAAATCGGCCTATGGTGAGAGGCACCGGACTCTCAGACCGGCACAGGGCGGACAAACATGCACGAAATGGCGATCACGCAAAGTGTTGTCGACGCGGTGTGTGAGCACGCTGCGGGCCGCCGCGTGCACAGCGTCAAGCTCGAGGTCGGCGAGTTGTGCGCCGTCGTTCCCGACTCCATGCAGTTCTGCTTCGAGCTGGCCACCCAGGGCACGGCGGCCGACGGAGCGCTTCTCGATGTCGAGGTCCGGCCCGGCGCGGCCCACTGCCGGACCTGTCAACGGCAGTTCGAACTGCACGACCTGATCCTGCTGTGCCCGTGTGGAAGTGCCGACGTGGAAGTCCTGGCCGGCCGCGACCTGCGGATCCTCTCGATGGAAGTGAGCTGACGATGTGCGCAACATGCGGCTGCGGCGACGGCAGTGCCGTCATCACGCTGGCCGGGCAGGACCACAACCACGACCATCATCACGACCACGATCACGACCATCATCACGACGGCCACACCCACACCGAAACGATCTCGCTGGAACAGAAGGTCCTCGAGAAGAACGACCTGCTCGCCGACGAGAATCGGCAGTGGCTGGCCGAACGCGGCGTCCTCGCGCTCAACGTCACCAGTTCGCCGGGTGCGGGCAAGACGACCCTTCTCGAGCGAACCATTCGCGAGCTGCGGGACGACCGGCCGGTCGCCGTCATCGAAGGTGATCAAGAGACGTTGCTTGACGCCGAACGAATCCGCACAGCCGGGGCACGGGCGGTGCAAGTCAACACCGGCGCGGGCTGCCACCTCGACGCAGACATGGTGCATCGCGCACTGCATGCGCTCGACCCCGAGCCCGCCTCGTTGCTGTTCATCGAGAACGTCGGCAATCTCGTCTGCCCCGCAATGTTCGACCTCGGCGAGCGCAGCAAAGTCGTCGTCATCTCGGTGACCGAAGGCGCGGACAAACCACTGAAGTATCCACACATGTTTGCCGCGGCGGGACTCGTCCTCATCAACAAGATCGACTTGTTGCCGTATGTGGACTTCGATCTTGAAAAATGTTGCAGCTACGCGCGTTCAGTTAACCCGAACGTCAATATGTTGCCGCTGTCCGCGACCACAGGTGAAGGTGTCCAAGCATGGTACGACTGGATCGCTTCGCAGGCAGGCGCTTCGGCAAACGCTGACATGTCCCGACGATCCGTTGACAAGACAAACCTGCCGGAGTAAACCCAGAACCAGCGTTCGAGAAGCGGACGCGAAACGTCCGATGTGGCGATTGGGATCCCCAGCCCGGGTCCCGGGAAGCTGTGACATATGCCAAGTGAGGCAGCAGTCAAAGCGGAAGAAGCCTTGATCCATGTTCTGTGGATCAACGCAGGCCTGAGTTGTGACGGTGATTCTGTGGCGCTGACTGCCGCCACGCAACCCAGCATCGAGGAGATCGCGCTTGGCGCGCTCCCCGGGCTGCCGAAAATCGCCGTGCACTGGCCGCTGATCGATTTCGAGTGCGGACCAACCGGGGGTGCGGACGACTTCCTCGAATGGTTCTTCAAGGCCGAGCGGGACGAGCTGGATCCGTTCGTGCTGGTGGTCGAGGGTTCCATCCCGAATGAGCAGCTCCACGACGAGGGCTACTGGTGCGGGTTCGGCAACGACCCTGCGACCGGCCAGCCGATGACGACGAGCGAATGGCTGGACCGGCTCGCGCCGAAAGCCACCGCCATCGTCGCCGTCGGAACCTGTGCGACCTACGGCGGAATCCACGCGATGGCAGGCAATCCGACCGGCGCCATGGGTGTGCCCGACTATCTGGGGTGGGACTGGAAGAGCAAGGCGGGCATACCAATCGTGTGCGTGCCGGGCTGCCCGGCCCATCCGGACAACATGGCCGAGACGCTGACCTATCTGCTCTACATGGCCACCGGGCAGGCGCCGATGATCCCGCTCGACGAGGCGTTGCGGCCCAAGTGGCTGTTCGGTGCCACCGTGCACGAGGGTTGCGACCGGGCCGGCTATTACGAGCAGGGTGATTTCGCGACCGAGTACGGCTCGCCGAAATGCATTGTGAAGCTCGGCTGCTGGGGCCCCGTCGTCAAGTGCAATGTGCCCAAGCGGGGATGGATCAACGGCATCGGCGGCTGCCCGAACGTCGGCGGCATCTGCATCGGATGCACGATGCCCGGCTTCCCCGACAAGTTCATGCCGTTCATGGATGAACCGCCTGGTGCTCTGGTATCGACCGCCGCCTCGGGAGTGTACGGATCGATGATCCGCAGCTTGCGTCATGTGACCGGCAAGACGGTCGACAAAGAACCGAAGTGGCGCCATTCCGGCACGAAACTCACCACCGGAGCGACCCGCACCTGGTAGGTGCGGGTACCTTCGGCGCGCACGGCGGGCAACGGCCCGGTATGGCGAAAAGCCCTGTGGCGCAATGGACCATACATAGTAGAGAGAAGTTCCGATGACAACGATCATCCCCGAGCCGTCACACGTCAAGCGCGACCCCGGCCAGCTTGTCGAGATGGCATGGGATCCCATCACCCGAATCGTCGGCAGCCTCGGCATCTACACCAAGATCGACTTCGAGAACAAAGAAGTGGTGGAATGCCACAGCACGTCGTCGATATTCCGTGGCTACTCGATTTTCATGAAGGGCAAGGATCCGCGCGACGCCCACTTCATCACCAGCCGCATCTGCGGCATCTGCGGTGACAACCACGCCACCTGCTCGTGCTATACGCAGAACATGGCGTATGGCGTCAAGCCGCCGCACCTCGGTGAGTGGCTGATCAACCTCGGCGAGGCCGCGGAGTACATGTTCGACCACAACATCTTCCAAGAAAACCTGGTCGGCGTGGACTACTGCGAGAAGATGGTGTCCGAGACCAATCCCGGCGTACTGGCGAAGGCCGAGAACACCCAGGCGCCCAACGCGGAGGCGCACGGGTATCGGACCATCGCCGACATCATGCGGACGCTCAACCCGTTCACCGGTGAGTTCTACCGGGAGGCGCTGCAGGTCAGCCGGTGGACGCGAGAGATGTTCTGCCTCATGGAAGGTCGGCACGTCCATCCGTCCACGCTGTACCCCGGCGGCATCGGCACCACCGCCACCATTCAGTTGATGACGGACTATGTGAGCCGGCTGATGCGCTACGTCGAGTTCATGAAGAAGGTCGTGCCCATGCACGACGACCTGTTCGACTTCTTCTACGAAGCGTTGCCCGGCTACGACCAGGTCGGTCTGCGCCGCACGCTGCTCGGCTGCTGGGGCTCGTTCCAGGACCCGGAGGTCTGCAACTTCGAGTACAAGGACATGGAGAAGTGGGGCAACGCCATGTTCGTCACGCCGGGCGTGGTGGTCGACGGCAAGCTGCACACCCACTCGCTGGTGGACATCAACCTCGGTATCCGGATCCTCTTGGGGCACAGCTATTACGACGACTGGACCGATCAGGAGATGTTCGTCAAGACCGACCCGTTGGGCAACCCGGTCGATCGACGCCATCCGTGGAACCAGCACACCAACCCCCGTCCGCAGAAGCGCGACTTCGATTCGAATTACAGCTGGGTCATGTCCCCGCGGTGGTTCGACGGCAAGGACCATCTGGCACTCGACACCGGCGGCGGACCGTTGGCCCGGCTGTGGTCCACCGCGCTGGCCGGCCTCGTCGACATCGGCTACGTCAAGGCCACCGGCAACAGCGTGCAGATCAACCTGCCGAAAACCGCACTCAAGGGCCCGGTTTCGCTGGAGTGGAAGGTGCCGCAGTACGGCAGCAACACGATCGAGCGCAACCGCGCCCGGACGTACTTCCAGGCCTACGCCGCCGCGTGCGCGCTGCATTTCGCCGAGAAGGCACTCGTCGAGATCCGCGCGGGCCGCACCAAGACATGGGAGAAGTTCGACGTGCCCAACGAGGGCATCGGCTGCGGGTTCACCGAGGCGGTGCGCGGCGTGCTCAGCCATCACATGGTGATCCGCGACGGCAAGATCGCGAACTACCACCCGTATCCCCCGACGCCGTGGAACGCCAACCCACGCGACAGCTACGGCACGCCGGGACCGTACGAGGATGCGGTGCAGGGTCAGCCGATCTTCGAGGAGAACGACCGGGAGCACTTCAAGGGCATCGACATCATGCGCACGGTACGAAGTTTCGACCCGTGTCTGCCCTGCGGTGTCCATATGTATCTGGGTAAGGGGAAGACATTGGAGAGGTTGCACTCCCCCACCCAATCCGTCACCGGGGAATGACATATGCCGCATCGCCCGGATAACCCCGAACAAGACGCGCAGTGGCGCACGGCGGGCGATCGGATACAGAATCTCCTCGACGCCAGCGCAGCAGGTGGTGCCGTCGCACACGAACGCGCGGAGCAGTTGGTCCGTGAGGTAGCCGACCTCTACGGTGCCGGGCTCGAGCGGATGATGAGCATGGCGGTCGGTGCGAAGCCCGAGCTTGCGGACACCTTCGCCGCCGACGACCTGATCGCCAGTCTGTTGTTGGTGCACGGGTTGCATCCGCACGACGTCGAGCGGCGAATCGAGGACGCGCTCGACAGCGTGCGGCCCTATCTCGGCTCGCACGGCGGGGATGTCCATCTGCTCGAGGTGGCCGGCGAGGTGGTTCGGTTGCAGTTCGCCGGAAGCTGCAAGAGCTGCCCGTCGTCGTCGGTCACCCTCGAGTTGGCGGTGGAGGACGCGGTTCGGGCTGCGGCCCCGGAGATTTCGTCCATCGAAGTAGTAGCGGCGGAGACGGAGGCAACGCCCGCGGTGATTTCAGCGGACAGCCTGATGAGCCGCGTGCACACGCAACCGCAAGGGCACGTGTGGCACCCGGTCCCCGACGTGGCCGAGTCTAGCTCCCGGAGAGGTCGGCGGGTTCGCGGTGGCGGGCACCACCGTGCTGGCCTGCCGACTCGGTGACCAGCTGTTCGCCTACCGGGACCGTTGCGGGTCCTGCGGCGAGTCACTGGCAGGTGCTGTGCTGCACCGTCGGCTGGGCTCCAACAGCAACGACGCAGTCCTGCGGTGCCCGCGATGCCATGCGCATTTCGACGTCGTGCACGCGGGTGCCTGCGTCGACGGAAACGGCTCAGCCGACACCCATCTCGAGCCGATACCCCTGCTGGAGCGTGACGGAGTGCTGTCGATGGCCGTCGCCGAGGCGGTGGCCTCATGAACGGCGCCTACGACGTACTCGCGCGGATCCGCGCCGCCCGGGCGGATCCGCAGCCGGCGGGCGAACGCTGCGAGATGTGTGCGGAAGCGATCGCCGACGAGCATCAGCATGTGGTGAATGTCGAAGGCAGGCAGTTGATGTGCGTCTGCCGAGGGTGTTACCTGCTCTTCACCGAGACACAGGCCCAGCTGCGCTACCGCGCCGTCCCCGACCGCTATCTGACCTTCCCCGACTTCGCGCTGGACCGGCGGCACTGGGAAGCACTGCAGATACCGGTCGGGCTGGCGTTCTTCTTCAGAAACTCGGCCCTGGACCGCACGGTGGCGTTCTATCCCGGGCCCGCGGGCGCCACCGAGTCGGAGCTGGATCTTCAGGCCTGGAACCAGATCCGTACGGCCGACCCTCGGGTCGACATGCTCGCCGAAGACACCGAAGCCGTGCTTGTGCGCGTGCCGGACGACGAATCCGCTGCGCCACAGAGTTATCTGCTCCCGATCGACGCCTGCTACGAGTTCGTCGGCCGGTTGCGGATGCTGTGGCACGGTTTCGACGGCGGGCAACAGGTGAGGGAGTTCATCGACGAGTTCTTCGCAGCGCTCGATGACCGCAGCAAGGTCATCGAACGATGACTGACGTCACCTTCGCCGTCGTCGGCGTCGAACCGGAAACCTACGCGGTGACCCCGGTGTTGAATGCACGACTGGGCATCGCCGCGGTCGGAGACGATCCCATTCACGCGATCGCGCTGCGCTGCCAGGTCCGCATCGAGCCCATGCGGCGCGGGTACTCCGACGAGGAGGCCGCCGGACTGCTCGACCTGTTCGGCCCCCGCGAGCGTTGGGCCACCACTCTGCACAACTTCCAGTGGCTGCAGACCACCGCGATGGTGCAGGGGTTTGACGGCGCCACCCAGGTGGACCTCCCGCTGGAGTGCACGTACGACTTCGAGGTCGCCGCGTCGAAGTATCTGCACGCGCTGCGCGACGGCACGGTGCCGCTGGTATTCCTTTTCAGCGGAACGGTTTTCTCGAAGGGATCGCGGGGCTTCGCGGTTCAGCAGGTGCCCTGGGACCGTGAGGACCGCTTCGAGATGCCGGTGTCGGTATGGCGCGAGCTGATGCAACTGCACTATCCGAACACCGGTTGGCTGAGACTGAATCAGGACACCATCGACGCGCTGGTGGCCTACCGGTCGGCACGCGGGCTGCTGTCGCTCGACGACGCGGTCACGTCGCTGCTCGACGTGAGTTCGACCGAGGAACTCCGATGACCGCGGACTGGGATCGCGCCCGCGCCGTCGCCGACGCGGTGCTCTACGAGGGCTATCTGCTCTACCCGTACCGCGCCAACTCGCGAAAGAATCAGACGCGCTGGCAGTTCGGCGTGCTGGGGCCCGCGGGCGCCGCGGACGCCGGCATCGGTGAGGACGACTCGCTGTCGGCGCAGGTGCTGGTGGCGCCGCGGGCCGACCCGTCGGTGTCGATCGTGGTGCGCTTCCTGCAACTGCAGCACCGCGGCGTGGAAAAGGACGTCGGCGGCGGCCGGTACGAACCCGTCGACGAACTCGTCTCGGGTACGGGGGCCTGGCTGCGCTGGGACGAGGCCGTGGAACGGGAGCTCTCGTTCGGGCCCTTGGACATCGAATCAGAACTGCCGCAGACACTTCCGATCGAGGTCGGCGCCGGCACCGACATCGAGAACGTGGAGGGCGGTCGGCTGGTCCGCACGCGGCGCGCGTTGCACGCCGAGCTGGTGATCACCGCGGAACGCGATGACGAGTTGGTGCGGTTGACGATGGCGGTGCGCAACACCGCGGCGCCCGCAGGTGACAAGGACGACGCGATCGCCGTGTCGCTCATCGGAACCCACCTCGTCGCCGAGATAATCAATGGCGACTTCGTGTCGCTCCTGGAACCACCGGCATCGGCCGACAACGCGGTCGCCCGATGCCGGCACCACCGCTGCTTCCCGGTGCTGGCCGGGCCGGCCGGTGACCAGGCGCTGGTGCTGGTTTCGCCGATCATCCTGTACGACCACCCCGAGATCGCGGAGCAGAGCGACGGCGCGCTCTACGACTCGACGGAGATCGACGAGATCCTCACGCTGCGCATCATGACCATGACCGATGAAGAGAAGGCAATGGCCCGGGCCACCGACCCGCGCGCCGCACAGATCATCGACCGCTGCGACTCGATGTCGCCGGAGGCGCTACTCAACCTGCATGGCGTGCTGCGCGATCCACACGCAGGCGACGAAGGGCTGATTCCGGAGATACCAGAAGGTGTCGACTGGTGGGACCCGTTGGCCGACAACGCCGTACAGCCCGACATCGATGCCGTGCTGGTGAACGGCGTGCGGGTGAGCCGCGGCAGTCGGGTCCGCCTGCATCCGTCGCGCCGCGCCGACGCGCAGGACCTGTTCTTCTCGGGCAGGATCGCGCGCGTCACCTCCGTGCACGAAACCGTCGACGGGGACCAGCACGTCGGCGTGGTCATCGAGGATGATCCAGCCGCCGACCTGCACGAGTGGTACGGCCGCTACCTGTATTTCGCACCCGATGAGGTCGAACCGTTGAGTGAAAGGAATCCGACATGCAAGCAGTAGGTGTCACCGCCACCGTCATAGCGGGTGTCGTTGTGCTCGGTGCACTGGTGATGGGCGCGCGCTCACTGCCAGATTTGCAGCGGTACCTGAAGATCCGGCGCATGTAGACCGTAGAGGTGTGATCACGTCTCAGATCCTGGTAGCCGGTATCGGCAACATCTTCCTCGGTGACGACGGTTTCGGACCCGAGGTCATGCGCCATGTTCCCGAACAGGTCGCAGGCCCGCGGGTTCGGGTGCTGGACTACGGGATCCGAGGGATGCACCTCGCGTATGACCTTCTCGACGGGTGTGAAGCGCTGGTGCTCGTCGACGCGCTGCCCAACCGCGGATCGCCGGGCGCCCTGCACGTCTTCGAGGCCGACCACGAATCACTCTCGGCGGGAGTCGGTCTGGACGCGCACGCGATGGATCCCGCCTCCGTGTTCGCCAGCCTGGCCGCCCTCGGCGGCACGGCCCCCTACACCGTCGTGATCGGTTGCGAGGTCGACAACGTCGACGAGGGTATGGGCCTGTCCGATCCGGTCGCGGCCGCCGTGCCCGAGGCGGTGCGGGCCATCGACGACGTGCTGGCACGGCTGCTCACACCGGCGGGGAGCTGAATCATGTGTTTGGGAATCCCCGGCCGGGTGGTGCGGATGCTGGAGGGCTACGGCGACCAGCTCGCACTGGTGGACGTGGCGGGCGAGAACCGCAAGGTCAACATCGGCATGCTGCCCGAGGAGACGTTCGACCCCGGCGACTGGGTGATCATCCACATGGGCTTCGCGGTCGAGAAGACGGACAAGGCGGGTGCCGACGCCGCGATGGCCGGGCTCGAGTTGATGGGCCGCGGCCGCGACACCGACCTCGAGGACTCGCCGTGACCACGCGCCGCCGGTTGCGTGTCTGTGTGCGCGGCGTCGTGCAGGGTGTCGGCTTCCGGCCCTTCGTGTACACCACCGCCGCCGCGCTGGGCCTGACGGGATCGGTGCGCAACGACAGCTCGGGCGCCGTCGTCGAGGTCGAGGGCGACGCATCGGCGCTCGACGACTTCCTCGATCGGTTGACCGATCAGGCACCGCCACTGGCTGTCGTGGAATCGATAGCGACAGAAGAGCTCCCGGTCGTCGGTGGCACCGGGTTCGTCATCGCGGACACGTCACGGTCCGACGGTGGACGCACGCTCGCCTCCCCCGACGTTGCGATGTGCACCGAATGCGCGGCCGAGCAGTGCGACCCCGCCGATCGGCGCTACCGGCATGCCTTCGTCAACTGCACCAACTGCGGCCCGCGCTTCACGATCATCGGGTCGCTCCCGTACGACCGCGCCGCCACCACCATGGCCGCCTTCCCGATGTGTGCCGAATGCGCACGCGAATACCACGATCCCGCCGACCGGCGATTCCACGCGCAGCCGGTCTGCTGCCCGAACTGCGGGCCCACGCTGAGCTACCTCGCCGGCGACGACGCCGCGACCGGCGAATCGGCGTTACGACGGGCCAAGCGGCTGCTGAGCGACGGCGGCGTCCTCGCCGTCAAGGGCATCGGTGGTTACCACCTGGCCTGTGACGCAGCCGACGAGCGCGCGGTCGCCGAGCTCAGACGTCGAAAGCAACGCGGCGACAAGCCATTCGCGGTCATGGTGCCCGATTCGAGCACCGCACACCGTGTCGCCGTCGTCGACGAGGAGTCGGAGCGGCTGCTGTCGGGTCCGCAGCGCCCGATCGTGCTGATGCCCCGAAGGCCCGCCGCCCAGGTCGCCGACTCCGTCGCACCGTGCAACCCGGACCTCGGCGTCATGCTCGCCTACACCCCGCTGCACGCACTTCTGTTCGGGCTGCCGGGCGACGAACCGGGACCGTCCGTACTGGTGATGACATCGGGCAATCTCGGCGGCGAACCCATCTGCTTCACCGACGACGATGCGCTGCACCGACTCTCGCACCTCGCCGACGGCTGGCTGTTGCACGACCGGGCGATCCTGGTGCCGTGCGATGACTCCGTCGTGCGGGTCGTGGACGGCATGGAGCTGCCGATCCGGCGTTCACGGGGCTACGCCCCGCTTCCGGTGGCGCTTCCGGTACCGGTGCCGCCGACACTTGCCGTCGGAGGTGATCTGAAGAACACCTTTGCGGTCGCGGACCACAAGTACGCCTGGCTGAGCCAGCACATCGGCGACATGGACGATATCGCCACGTTGGCCGCGTTCGACTCCGCCGAGCAGCACCTCGAGGCGCTGACCGGTGTCACCCCGCAAGTCGTTGTCGCGGACTCACATCCGGGCTACCGGTCCACCATGTGGGCGCGCCGGAATGCGGGCGCGCGGCCCGTGCGATCGGTGCAGCACCATCATGCGCACATCGCCGCGGTGATGGCCGAACACGGGCTGGACGGCTCATCCCACGTGCTCGGTTTCGCGTTCGACGGAACGGGTTACGGACCCGACGGCGCGATCTGGGGCGGCGAGGTGCTGCTGGCCGACTACAAGGGCTATCAGCGGTTGGCACGCCTGAAGTACGTACCGCTGGCCGGCGGCGACGTGAGCGTGCTGCGGCCCTACCGGATGGCGCTGTCGCATCTGTGGGCGGCCGGCCTGGCCTGGGATCCGGACCTGGCACCGGTGCGGGCATGCGCCGAGGACGAGCGCAGAGTGCTGCTGCATCAGCTCGAGACCGGGCTCGGATGCGCGCCGACGTCCAGCATGGGCCGGCTGTTCGACGCGGTGTCGTCGCTGGCCGGTGTCCGGCAGACGGTCGCATACGAAGCCCAGGCCGCCATCGAACTGGAAGGCATGAGCCGCGACTGCGACTCTGGCGCAACGGCGTACACGTTCGACATCGACAACGGCGAGTCACCGGCGGTCATCGACCCGGCTCCGGTCATCGCCGCGGTCATCGCCGACGCCCGCGCGGGGGTACCGCGAGGCGTCATCGGGGCGAGATTCCATCGCGCGGTGGCGGAGTTGGTCGTCGAACTCGCCGGTGCCGGCGGGGGGCGCACCGTTGCGCTGTCGGGCGGCGTGTTCCAGAACGCGCTGCTGCTCCGGCTCGTGCTTCGCGCGCTGCGGGACAAGGAATTCGACGTGATCACGCATCGGTTCGTGCCGCCCAACGACGGCGGCATCGCACTGGGGCAACTGCTCGTGGGAAATTCAGTCTAGGAAAGGGAGGACGCCCATGTGTTTGGCGGTACCGGGGAGAATAATGAGCGTCGAGGAGCGTGACGGCACGCTGATGTCCGTCGTCGACTTCGGTGGCATCAAGAAAGACGTCTGCCTTCAATACATTCCTGACGCCGAGGTCGGCCAATACGTGGTTGTGCACGTGGGTTTCGCCCTGCAGGTCCTCGATGAGGAATCCGCGAAGCGCACCCTCGCCGAGTTCGAGCACCTCGGTGTGCTCAAAGAGGAATTCGGCGACGGGTTCGAGCTGGCCGCAAAGCAGGCCGGTATGGAGAACCCTGAAGCATTACCCAAGCCAAATGTCGCCGCCGGCGCGGCTCCGAAGACGAATGGAAGTTCTGAGGTGTTGTCATGAAGTATCTGGACGAGTTCAGCGATCCCGAGCTTGCCCGCAAGCTCGTCGAGCAGATCAAGAGCGCGACCAGCCAACGCTGGTCGATCATGGAAGTGTGTGGCGGCCAGACGCATTCGATCATCCGGCACGGCATCGACCAACTGCTGCCGGACACCATCGAGATGATTCACGGACCGGGATGCCCGGTCTGCGTGACGCCGTTGGAGATCATCGACAAGGCCTTGGAGATCGCGTCCAGGCCCGACGTGATCTTCTGTTCGTTCGGGGACATGCTCCGCGTACCCGGCAGTGAGAAGGACCTGTTCCAAGTCAAGAGCCAGGGCGGCGACGTCCGGGTGGTGTACTCACCGCTGGACGCGCTGACCATCGCACGGGAGAATCCCGACAAACAGGTGGTGTTCTTCGGCATCGGTTTCGAGACCACCGCACCGGCCAACGCGATGACGGTGTACCAGGCGAAACGGCTTGGCATCGAGAACTTCTCGCTGCTCGTGTCGCACGTACTCGTTCCGCCGGCAATCTCCGCGATCATGGAGTCACCGACATGCCGGGTGCAGGCCTTCCTCGCAGCCGGGCACGTCTGCACCGTGATGGGCATCGACGAGTACCCGCCGCTGTGCGACAAGTACGGAATACCCATCGTGGTCACCGGCTTCGAGCCACTCGACATTCTCGAGGGAATTCGGCGCACGGTGCTACAACTCGAATCGGGCCGCCACGAGCTCGAGAACGCGTATCCGCGTGCAGTGCAGGGCATGGGCAACCCGGCGGCCAAGGCGATGTTGCTGGATGTTTTCGACGTGACCGACCGGGCGTGGCGCGGAATCGGCATGATCCCGAGCAGCGGCTGGCGATTGTCGCCCGCCTACCGCGACTTCGACGCCGAGCACCGGTTCTCGGTCACCGACATCCACACCGAGGAGTCCGCGGTGTGCCGCTCGGGCGAGGTGCTGCAGGGGCTGATCAAGCCGCATGAGTGCGAGGCATTCGGGACACTGTGCACGCCGCGCAATCCGCTTGGGGCGACAATGGTTTCGTCCGAGGGGGCGTGCGCGGCCTACTACCTGTACCGGCGACTCGAACTGACCGAGGTGACGAATGCCTGAGGACCCGGCCACGATCGACATGGAGTCGTGGGTGTGTCCTGCCCCCTTGCGCGACGCGCCGAACATCGTGATGGGCCACGGCGGCGGCGGTGCGATGTCCGGCGAGCTCATCGAGCATCTGTTCCTGCCTGCGTTCGGCTCTGCCGCCGATGCCGGCATGGGCGATTCGGCAGTGGTGGACATCGGCGGTGTGCGGCTGGCGTTCTCGACCGACTCGTTCGTGGTCAAACCGCTGGTGTTTCCCGGCGGCACGATCGGCGACCTCGCGGTCAACGGCACGGTCAACGATCTGGCGATGTCCGGCGCGCGGCCGGTCGTGATGTCCACCGCGTTCATCCTCGAGGAGGGCACTCCACTCGACGAGATCGCCCGCGTCGCCCAGGCCGTCGGCACCGCGGCGATGGCCGCCGGGGTCAAACTGGTGACCGGCGACACCAAGGTGGTCGACTCCGGCCATGGGGACGGCGTCTACATCAACACCGCGGGTATCGGCCTGGTCGACGAACGGGCCGACATCCGTCCGCAGCGGGCCACTCCCGGCGATGTCGTCATCATCAGCGGCGACATCGGCGTGCACGGCGTCGCGGTGATGAGCTGCCGCGCGGGCCTGGAATTCGGGACCACGATCGCAAGCGATACCGCACCGCTGAACGGGCTGGTGGCCGCCATGCTCGACACCGGCGCCGACCTGCACGTGCTGCGCGACCCGACCCGGGGCGGCGTGGCGGCGACGCTGAACGAGATCGCCAAGACGGCGAAGGTCGGGGTGTCCATCGACGAGCGCGCGCTGCCGATTCCGGCGGAGGTGCGGGACGCCTGCGGCCTGCTCGGCCTCGACCCGCTGTATGTGGCCAACGAGGGCAAGCTCATCGCGTTCGTGCCTGCCGATGACGCGGATCGGGTGCTGGCGGCGATGCGGGAGCATCCGCAGGGCGCCCGCGCGGCGGTGATCGGGGAATGCGTCCCAGAGCATCCCGGAATGGTCTCGGCGAAGACGGCGCTGGGCGGCACCCGCGTCGTCGACCTGCCGATCGGCGAACAGCTACCCCGGATCTGCTGAGTGACCGGTCGCGAGCTTTTCGCGTGCTACGCATTCCCGCCCAACGAGCTCGGGTACTGCGGCCCCGCCGATACGACGCAGGACCAACTCGCCGCCCACGCAAAGGAATTCGACGGCGCATGGCCGTACCTGCAGGCGATCGCCGACGCGGCCGGGGTCTCGGACCCGCTCGACGACGAGGTCGTGCGCAACTACTGGGTCGGCGGCCCGCTTCTCGGCAAGGTCGACCCCGACGCGCTGTTGACCCGCCTGCGCAGCGCATTCACCGGACAGGTCACCGGCATGCTCGACGACATTGCCCCCGCGAACGTGCTGGCCCACCATAGCTTTCACGTGTGCGTCGTCTATCCCTGGATTCGGTTCCTCGACCGCGACCCGACCACGCCGCTTCGGGTGATGCAGGAATGCCGGATCCGTTGGGGCACTGTTGAATCCATCGAGGGCGACCATGCGGTCATCATGTCGCCGCCGCTGACCTTCGACGCGGGCGCGCTCGGGCTCGGGGACGCGGTCGCCGAGCGGGTGCGATGGCGCAAGGACGGTGCATCGCTGGCGCCCGCGCCCGTCCCCGGCAGCATCGTCGCCGCGCACTGGGACTGGGTGTGCGCAACCATCACCGCCGAAGAATGCGATGCGCTGGCGGAATCGACGGCGGCCACGCTGGAGCTGGTCAACCTCGCCCGTGCCTAGCGGCTCACCACTGATCACGCGGGACGTCAAAGTCGGCACACAGTGCCCGCCAGACGTCGCGTGGCTCGAAACCCACCTCGATTGCCTGTGCCGCGGTGCGTCCACCGAATCCCGTCAGCACATGGTCGACGAGCAGCGACTGGCCCCGCACGGAGCCGAACTGACCCTCGACGAGTTCGTTGAATTCGGTCAACCGCACACAAGGCAACTTACGCCAACCGCAGGACTGCGTCGTGGCACACCCGTACCGGATCAGCCACATCGGCGGCGGTTGCGCCTGCACGCCTGGCGGCTTCGGCGTAGGCCGGTGACGACAACACCTCGGTGACCGCAGCCGCGAGCGCTGCGGTTTCCAACGGTCGGACGAGTTGCGCACTGCCCTGGCGCACAAGGCGATTCGCGATCTCCCACTGGTCGCCGCCACCGGGTACCACCACCATCGGCACGCCGGCCATCAGCGTCTTGGACACCATGCCGTGGCCGCCGCCGCAGATCACCAGATCGGCCTGCGACAGCAGTTCGTCCTGTCGACCGAGCCCGACCACCGCCCACGGCGGCACCTCCAACTCGGATCCGCCGAGCCGCGACACCACGGCCCGTGCGCCGGTGGGCAGCGCCTCCCCCGGGCGCAACGCCTCCAGCGCCACCTCGGCCATGTCACGCGCCCCTGTGCTCGCGGTCGACGGAGCGATGACGACGAGCGGGCCGTCGCCCGGTGGAACGTCCAGCACCACCTCGGTCGGTTCGAAGTGCAGCGGTCCGACGACGACGGCTTCCTCGGGCCAGTCCGGCCGCGGTACCTCGAGAGCTGGCAGAGTGGCGACGAGGCGCCGTAAGGGTCCGGGATCCGTTGCAGGCAAGCCGATTTCGACCCTCACCGCCGAGCGTTGGCGTATGCCCTCTCGCCACGACCTCGCGGTCAGCGCCCGCATGATGGCATCGCGCAGCCGGCCGCGAATGCCGACACCCGGCGCCAGCCCGCTGCCCAGCGGCGGGAGACCCTTCGACGGGCGATACAACGGCGCGGGGTTGAGTTCGATCCACGGAATGCCGAGCAGCTCGGCGGCCAGCCCGCCGCATGCGGTGATCACGTCGGAAACCACGACATCGGGCGCCAATTCCCGCAGCTGCGGCACGTTGAGAACCGCCATTCGGGCGGCGCGCTGATGAATCTTGGCGCCCGCGTCGGTGTCGTCGTCGAATTCGGTCGGATCCAGGCCGACGAGTTCGGCCGCGTGCACCCCGACGGAACGGGCCGTGTCCAGCCACTCGGTGCCGGTCAGCAGCGTCGGCGAGTCGCCCGCGGCGAGAAATCGACGGCACAGCGCGAGCGCGGGAAAGGCGTGGCCGGGGTCCGGTCCGGCGACCACGGCGACGCGCATGCGGCTACCCTGCCACAGCGGCCGGTCACTAGGGTGGGGGCCATGACGGGGAGCACATCAGCCAGCCAATCACCCAACGACACTGCGGCCAACGCGCGTGTGGTGGAGACCTTCCTCTTCGCCCTGCAGGACGAGGACTTCGGCACCGCCGACTCGACATTGGCCGACGACATCCTGTGGCAGAACGTCGGATATACCACCATGCGCGGACGTAAACGCATTATGAGGCTGCTCCAGATGGGGCGGGGCCGAGGCGGCTTCGAGGTGAAGTTCCACCGCATCGCGAGTGAGGGCAGTGCGGTATTGACGGAGCGAACCGACGCGATCATCGTCGGCCCGTTTCGCCTGCAGTTCTGGGTGTGCGGCGTGTTCGAGGTGCACCGCGGCAAGATCACGCTGTGGCGTGACTACATCGACGCTTTCGACTTCTTCGTCAAGGCACCACTTCGCGCAATCGCGGGGGTCTTCGTCCCGTCACTGCGCCCGACGCTATAGCGCTACGCCCTGCGTAGCTGGCCGAGTTCGTCGAACGCCTGCGCCCAACCGGTCAGCCGGTCCGTGGCGTTCACCAACTCGTCACGGTAACGCTGCGCCGACATCGGCGAGCTCGACATCGGGCCGGTGTTGGCGGCCGACACCAATTGCGCTGCCGCGGTGACCATCTCGTTGTACTGACGGGCGCCGTTCTCCAGCTGAGCGGTGAAAGCGCTGATCGTCGGCGCCAGGTGAGCGCGCGATCCGGGAGCGTTGGCGATCGCCCGCTCCATGGACACCACCTCGTCGGCGGTCGCCGCCATGGTCGCAGCGGACTGGTTCGCGACGGATACCAGCTCCCGCAGCTCGCCCGCGGGCAACATCCTGCCCCGCTCCATCACGCTGATCAGCGAGAAAAGCCCTCGCTCTGATGCGGCCAGCGCGGCCATCGACTGTCGGGCCGCCGAACCCCACGGAGGTAGCCGCCTCGTTGCGCGGGACCTCTGCGGAGGCAGCGGTTCTCCGCGCAGCCAGCGATAGCGCAGAAACGACAGCGTCGCCAGGAAGGCCGCGCCGACGGCGATCGGCGCCGGGATGAACAGCGCCCACGCAGGCGTGCTCCACGAGGCCAGCAGCACCGTCACTCCCACCCAGATCAGGCAGGACACCGTGAAGAACAGCCCGAGCCGCAGCGCCCACTTGCGCTTACGCAGTTGCTTGGCACGCGGATCGGCGGCCGCACTGAGCTTGTGTGCCAGGACGTCGGACATTTCGGCCGCCGTGTCGACACCGCGCTGCACGAGCGAGCGCCAGGCCTCGGGCCGACTTGCCGTCGATCGCTGTTTGGATGCCAAACCAGGACCTGACTACTGACCGATCGGCTTTTCGGGCGTCGCCTCTGGCGTCGACGCCGGCGTCGCCGGGGCGACCGCGCCCCCGGAAGGCAGCGCATCGCCACGCATGGACGCACGGATCTGCTCGAGCCGCGAATGCCCGGCCATCTCAACGCTGGCCTGCTGGATCTCCATCATCCGGCCCTGAACCGAGTTCTGCGCGAGTTCGGCGGCGCCCATGGCGTTGGCGTAGCGGCGCTCGATCTTCTGGCGCACCTCGTCGAGGCTGGGTGTGTTGCCGGGTGCGGCCATCTCGCTCATCGACCGCAACGAGGCACTGACCTGCTCCTGCATCTTGGCCTGCTCGAGCTGGCTGAGCAGCTTGGTGCGCTCGGCGATCTTCTGCTGCAACATCATCGCGTTCTGTTCGACGGCCTTCTTCGCCTGACCGGCGGCCTGCAGCGCCTGATCGTGCAATCCCTTGAGGTCTTCGACGCTCTGTTCGCCGGTGACCAGCTGAGCGGCGAACGCCTCGGCGGCGTTGTTGTATTCGGTGGCCTTGGCGGCGTCTCCGGCGGCGGTGGCCTGATCGGCCAGCGTCAACGCCTGACGGACGTTGACCTGCAGCTTCTCGATGTCGGCGAGCTGGCGGTTGAGTCGCATCTCCAGCTGCCGCTGGTTACCGATGACCTGGGCCGCCTGTTGCGTCAACGCCTGGTGCTGGCGCTGCGCCTCCTCGATGGCCTGCTGAATCTGCACCTTCGGATCGGCGTACTCATCGACCTTGGAGCTGAACAGCGCCATCAGGTAGCGCCACGCTTTGACGAACGGATTGGCCATGGGTTCATTCCACCTTCGTGTCTTCAGAACTGCTTCCGTCTGCCTCTAGGAGCCAACCTATCGGTTCTGCCCAGATCAGAACAGCTACGCGACCGCCATCGACACGGCGTGCGGAATGACAACCTTGGTAGTGGCGTCGATATTGGCCGCAGTCACCGATTCGCGGACGGAGGCGGTGCGCTCTTCCTGCGCCATCTCGTCTCCGGCATCGGATAGCACCTGCGACAGCGGCACGTCTAGGGCGCCGCAGATCGCGCTGAGCAGTTCACTCGAGGCCTCCTTGCGGCCGCGCTCGACCTCGGACAGGTAACCGAGGCTGACCCGGGCGGCGTCGGACACCTCTCGCAGGGTGCGACCCTGAGCGGTGCGGGCACGACGCAGCACGTCGCCTATCACCTCGCGCAGCAATGTCCCCATCGTGCTCTCCTTCACTTGGGTAGTACTACAGCAACGCCAGCAGCGGCCGAGATGGTTCCCGGTCCAGCCCAGCTCGCGGCAACTCACCGCGAGAACGTCACTGACCTGCGGGTCGACGGCGCGAATCGCGGATCGCGGAGACCACATAGTCGATGCCGGTGAGCACCGTCAGCACGATCGCGGCCGCCATGACGACCCAGGCGCCGGTCAGCCACGGGCCGGACAGCGGCAGGATGAACAGTCCGATCGCCACCGCCTGGACGAGCGTCTTGAGCTTGCCGCCGCGACTGGCCGGGATGACCCCGTGGCGCAGCACCGAGAACCGAAGAATGGTGATGCCGATTTCGCGGACCATGATCAGCACCGTCACCCACCACGGCATCTCGCCGAGCATCGACAGGCCGATCAGGGCGGCACCGATCAGGGTCTTGTCCGCGATCGGGTCGGCCAGCCGGCCGAAGTCGGTTTCGATCCCGTAGCTGCGGGCGAGCGCCCCATCGAACCGGTCGGTGATGACGGCTACCGCAAAGATGACGAAAGCGGTTATGCGCCATGGCGTTTCATGCCCGTCGCCGGCGAACAACGCGATGAGGAACACCGGAACCAAGACCAGACGCAGTCCAGTGAGCACGTTGGCGATGTTCGCGACCTTCGCGCGAGGAACCACCGGATCGACATCAGGTTGGCTCGCCACCGCACCAGAATATCGGTTGCTCGAGCCGATACCCTCGCACCTGTGAGCGATGCGGGTAGTTCGCAGGCCGACGGGCTCGTGGTGCGCCGCGCCCGCACGTCGGATGTACCCGCGATCAAGGCACTCGTCGACGTCTACGCGGGACGCATTCTGTTGGAGAAGAACCTGGTCACGCTCTACGAGGGGGTCCAGGAGTTCTGGGTGGCCGAGCAGGACGGCGAGCTCATCGGATGCGGGGCCCTGCACGTGCTGTGGGCGGACCTCGGCGAGGTGCGCACCGTGGCGGTGCATCCGAGGCTGAAAGGCCAGGGCGTGGGGCACCTGATCGTGGACCGCTTACTCGACGTGGCCCGCGAACTGCACCTCGGGCGGATCTTCGTGCTGACCTTCGAAACCGACTTCTTCAGCAGGCACGGGTTCACCGAGATCGAGGGCACACCGGTCACCGCGGAGGTCTACGAGGAGATGTGCCGCTCGTATGACACCGGTGTCGCCGAGTTCCTCGACCTGTCCTACGTCAAGCCCAACATCCTCGGGAACTCACGAATGTTGTTGATGCTCAGATAGCGTCGTCTCGCCGAGCGTGCATCCACTGCGAAATTCCGGCCGATTTATCGCAGTGTGTTCACGTTGGACGCTTCTCGGCCGCGAGATCCAGCAGTTCGTCAACCGACCATTGGTCGTCAGGGTGAACGCCGTACTTGCACGCGCGGATGGTGCCGTCCGGTTCGATCAGGAAATCCGCCGGCTTGCCGAGGTGATCCTCCCTAGGCGCCAGCGCCCCGATCAGCGATGTCGTCTGGCGCAGGCCGCGGACTGCGGCACGCACCGCATCCGCGTTCAATACCGAGCGCAGCGACGACTCGACACCGAACTCCTTGTAAAGCTTGCGTTCCGGGTCTGCCACCAACGCGAACGGGACGTCGTCCACATATTGCCGAAGACGATCTGCCGCCGAGTGGAAGACGACGACCTCGGTGAGACCGGCACTCTCGATTTCGGCGTTCCGCCGCGCCACCTCTCGGATGTGCAGGTTGCAGATGGGGCAACCCGCGAAGCGCCGGAGCTGCAGGTGCACCATACGACCCGGCGCGGGTACCTGCACCTGCGTGCCCGTGATGGTGCTCAGCTTGCGTGCGTGGACCTTCTCCCCGACCGTGTACATGGATCAATCAAACTCGCTGTCGCCGCCCGAGTCGCCGCGGATCGACATGAGCGTCGCCGCCAGTTCGTCGGGCTTGACCATCACCTCGCGGGCCTTCGAACCCTCGCTGGGGCCGACGATTCCTCTGGTCTCCATGAGATCCATCAGCCGGCCCGCCTTGGCGAAGCCCACCCGCAGCTTGCGCTGCAGCATCGAGGTGGACCCGAACTGGCTGGACACCACCAGCTCGACGGCCTGCAGGAAGACGTCCATGTCGTCGCCGATGTCCGGGTCGACGTCGGTGCGTTCGCCGGTGGGCTTGGCGGTGGTGACCCCGTCGGTGTACTCCGGATCGGCCTGTTCCTTGCACGCGGTGACGACCGCATGGATCTCGTCGTCGGTGATGTAGGCGCCCTGCAGCCGGATCGGCTTGTTCGCGCCCATCGGGATGAACAGGCCGTCGCCCATGCCGATCAGCTTCTCGGCACCCTGCTGATCGAGGATCACGCGGCTGTCGGTCAACGACGAGGTGGCGAACGCCAGCCGCGACGGCACGTTGGTCTTGATCAACCCCGTGACCACGTCGACCGACGGCCGCTGCGTGGCCAGCACCAGGTGGATGCCCGCGGCCCGCGCCTTCTGGGTGATCCGCACCACCGCGTCCTCGACGTCTCGCGGCGCGGTCATCATCAGGTCGGCCAGCTCGTCGACGATCGCGACGACGTACGGGTAGGGCTTGTACTCGCGCTGGCTGCCCAGCGGCGTGGTGATCTCGCCCGAGCGCACCTTGGCGTTGAAGTCGTCGATGTGGCGCACCCGCGACGCCTGCATGTCCTGGTAGCGCTGCTCCATCTCCTCGACCAGCCACGCCAGCGCCGCGGCGGCCTTCTTCGGCTGCGTGACGATCGGAGTGATCAGGTGCGGAATGCCTTCGTAGGGCGTCAATTCCACCATCTTCGGGTCGATCAGGATCATCCTGACCTCTTCCGGGGTGGCCCGCGCCAGCAGTGATACCAGCATCGAGTTGACGAAGCTGGACTTGCCCGAACCGGTGGACCCGGCGACGAGGAGATGCGGCATCTTCGCGAGATTCCACGAGATGTATTCGCCCTCAATGTCTTTGCCCAGCGCGATCACCAGCGGATGGTGGTCTCTGCGGGTGGACGGGTCGGTCAGCACGTCGGCAAGACGCACCATCTCCCGATCCGTGTTGGGCACCTCGATGCCGACCGCGGACTTACCGGGAATCGGCGCCAGCATCCGCACGCTCTCGGTGGCCACCGCATAGGCGATGTTCTTCTGCAGCTGGGTGATCTTCTCGACCTTGACGCCGGGCCCGAGCTCGACCTCGTAGCGGGTGACGGTGGGTCCCCTGGTGCAGCCCGTGACGGACGCGTTGACCTTGAACTGCTGTAGCACTTCCGTGATCGCCTCGGCCATGCGGTCATTGGATGCACTCCGCTTCTTCGGCGGGTCGCCCTTCTTCAGCAGATCCAGCGACGGCAGCGTGTACGGGCCTTCCACGACCCGGTCGGATACCGGGGTGTCCTTCTTGGCCTTCTTGCGCCGCGCCGCGCGGGTGGGCTCGGGAACGGTGGGCGCCTCATCGTCGAGCGGGTAGTTGTCGAGCGGCGAGCCGGCCGGCCACGCCTGCGCCTCGTCCTCGCCGAAGGCCGACGCGTCGTCGTAGTAGCCGTCCGAGAAGTCCTCGACTTCGGCGTCGGTGGACTTCGGCTGCTCGTCGTCCTCGTAGTACCCGTCGCCGTCGCGCAACATGCGGGTGCTGAACATCGCCCGCACCGTGTCGGGTACCTCGCGGATCGTCGTACCGGTGACCAGCAGCAGGCCGAACAGCACACCGATGAACAACAGCGGAGCGGCGATCCACTGCGTGAGCCCCTCCGACAGCGGACCGCCGATGGCGAAGCCGAGGAATCCCCCTGCGTGCTGGCGTCCCGGCGGCGTGTCCGGGGAGCCGGACCACAAGTGCCACAGGCCGAGCGCGGGCAACGTGACCATCGCCGCGCCGAGGATCAGCCGAGGCCGGGCCTCGGGGTCGGGCTCGGTGCGCATCAGCACGACCGCGATCGCAATGAGCGCGACCGGCAACACGAGGACGGCCGACCCGATCAGCACCCGCAGGAAGCCGTCGATCCAGCCGCCGACCGGGCGGGCGGCGTCGAACCACGAGCTGGCGATGACGACGACCGCGATGCCCAGCAGCGCCAGCGCGATCCCGTCGCGACGGTGACCGGCGTCGATATCGCGGGCGCGACCCACCGAACGCGCCGTCGAGCCCGCGCCCTTGGCGAGCATCAACCAGCCGGCGCGGGCACCGCGGCCGACGGCCAGTCCGGCGGCGGGGATGGGCGAGGCACTCCGCCGTTTCGCGGGCTTCCGGCGCGGCGCGGGCCGGGCCGACCGTGAACCGGCCTTTGACCTGCTCGAACGGGCACCGGAGCGCGCGGCGGTCTTACTTGGCATGGTTGCAAGCCTAGTCGCAAATGCCCCATATTCACCATCTGCCACACGGGTCACAATTAGGAGACGAAATTTAGTTAGGTTCACTGAGTAGGCTGTGCAGTTGCCCAATCCGCACTCAGCAAGGAGCTCATCGCCCATGCCCGTCGTCGTCGTCGCCACCATGAAGGCCAAACCCGAATCCGTCGACGCCGTGCGGGACGCGTGTAAACAGGCCATCGAAGCGGTGCATCAGGAGCCGGGCTGCGAGCTGTACGCGCTCCATGAAGCCGACGGAACCTTTGTGTTCGTCGAGCAGTGGGCCGATGCGGACGCATTGAAGACGCACAGCACCGCTCCCGCGATCGGCGCCCTGTTCGGCACCGTTGGTGAGCACCTGGACGGGGCACCGGACATCAAGATGCTGCAGCCCGTGGTCGCGGGCGACCCGGCCAAGGGCCAGCTCCGCGCCTGATGAGTGGGCTCGAGGGCAAGGTCGCGTTCATCACCGGCGCCGCTCGAGGCCAAGGGCGCGCAGAAGCCGTCCGGCTGGCGTCCGACGGAGCCAACATCATCGCGGTCGACATCTGCGACCAGATCGCGTCGGTTCCCTACCCGATGGCCACCCCCGACGATCTCGCCCAAACGGTCAAGCTCGTCGAGGACACCGGCGCGCGCATCGTGGCGCGGGAGGCCGACGTTCGTGATCGCGAAGCACTGCGCACCGCGCTGCAAGCGGGGCTCGACGAATTCGGCCGACTGGATATCGTCATCGCCAACGCAGGCATCGCGCCGATGCAGTCGGGCGAACAGGGCTGGCGCGACGTCGTCGACGTCAACCTCACCGGAGCGCACCACACCGTCGATGTCGCGATCGCGCCGCTGGTCGAAAGCGGTGGTGGCGGGGCGATCGTGCTGACCAGTTCGGCTGCAGGCCTGGTCGGCATCGGTGGCGACGACGCCGGCTCGCTCGGCTACACCGCCGCCAAACACGGCGTTGTCGGCCTGATGCGCGCATATGCCAACCACCTTGCCCGACACCGTATCCGGGTCAACTCCATCCATCCGGCCGCGGTGAGCACGCCGATGATCAACAACGAGTTCACCAGGCAATGGCTGGAACGGATCACCCGGGAGAGCGACGCGCCCGTGGACTTCGGCATGGCGCTGCCGGTGCAGGCCGTCGATGCCGAAGATATCGCGGCGGCTGTCGCGTGGCTGGTCTCCGATGAAGCCTGGTACATCACCGGCGTGACACTGCCCGTCGACGCAGGCTATTACAATAAGCGGTGATGGCGCGAAATCCCGCTGCCCAGACCGCCTTCGGCCCAATGGTGCAGGCGGCCATCGAGCAATACGAGCCGCCCGAGCGCCGGCTCGTCGACGATGACCTCGCGCTGTCGATCCTGCCCGCAGGGCAGCGCGCGGTTGTCCACGCGATGCGGTGGCCGCTGCTGCGGCGCATGACGATTTCGGCCGGCGAACGGGCAGTCCCCGGTTCGTGGGCACTCATCTCGTGCCGCAAACGCTTCATCGACGACAAGCTCGGCGAGTCGCTGAGCGACATCGACGCCGTCGTCATTCTCGGTGCGGGAATGGACACCAGGGGGTACCGTCTCGCGCGCCGATCCGATATTCCGGTCTTCGAGGTCGATCTGGCGGTCAACATCGCCCGCAAGAAGGAGGCCGTGCAGCGTGCGATCGGCGTGCCACCCGCGTCGGTTCACCCGGTGCCGTTGGACTTCGAGCGCGACGAGCTGGTCGGCGCACTGACCGGGCATGGCTACCGCACCGACGCCCGCACGTTTTTCATCTGGGAAGGCGTGACGCAGTACATCACCGAGGACGCGGTACGTACGACACTCAGCGCGTTGCGGGCCGCTCCGACAGGCAGCCGACTGGTGTTCACCTATGTCCGCAAGGACTTCATCGACGGGTTGAACATGTACGGCGCAGCGTTGTTGTACAAGCGCTTCCGGCAGAGGCGGCAAGTGTGGAAGTTCGGCCTCGACCCCGACGACGTCGCCGCGTTCGTCGGCGAATACGGCTGGCGGCTCGTCGAGCAGGCGGGCCCGGACTACTACCTGGAGAACTACATTCGGCCGGTCGGCCGTGACCTGATCGCCTCCGACCTGGAGTGGACGGCATACTGCGTCAAGCGCTAAACCTGTTGCGTCGTCGAACGTGAAGCCGTGGTCGTTAATCGGCCGAATTCACGACCATGGCTTCTATCTCGATGGAAACTAAGCGGGTGTGGAACGGCCTTGAAGTCGCGAAATTCATTGCATCCCTGGCGACGCCCATCGCGGTTGTGCTGATCGGGTTCTGGATCAACAAAACGCTGAAAGCGGAAGAGCGCCGGTTTTCCGAAGCGCAGATTGTCCAAGCCCAACAATTCTCCGACGCGCAGAGGGCGGAGGATCGGCGGTTCGAGGAAGCACAGCGAAAGCTTTACCGCGAAGATCAACCGCATATCGAGCTCACGTTAGGCTGCACGTTCCACGGAATCCGCGGCGAAAACCGGCTCGCGACCTTCACGGTGTCGGCCAAGAACGTCGGCCGAGTAGAGCACAAGTTCGATGAGATTTGGCTGCGAGTCCGTGGGATCAAGGACGGTCCATTCGAATACGACGCGGACAGCGAGCCGCACGAGGGGAACGCTCCTCCTACTGAGGACGAGCACTCGCGCCGCGCCTCGTTTCCTGACTTACTTTTCAAGAGAAACCTCGTGCCGGCGACCAAGACGACAAAGTGGCGCTACATATTCATAGAGCCGGGCGTCAAGCAGAACGTGTCATTCACGACCCTCGTGCCCAGCGACTACTCGTACCTCCTAGCCCACGTGAGGTTTGAGTACGAGAAGTATCGGCCCCACACGGCCGAAGCCGTGTTCGAGGTTCGCCAGGAAGTGAGCGGCTAGATCTCGATGACCGTCGGCACGATCATCGGCTGACGACGGTAGGTCTCCCCCACCCATTTGCCCACCGTGCGACGCACCGCCTGGGCGATCCGGGTGACGTCGGTGATGTTGTCGGCGGCGAGGACTTCCAGCTCCTCCTCCACCATCGCCGCAACGGGCTCCAGTGCCTTGGGGTCCTCGGAGAAGCCGCGCGAATGCAGGTGCGCAGGCGCCGCGGTACGTCCGGTGCCGCGCCGCACGACGACGGTCACCGCGACGAAACCCGAAGAGAGGCTGAGCCGTTCGCCGAGTATCGCGTCTCCGACATCACCGGTGATCAGCCCGTCGACGAACATCTTTCCGGTCGGCACCGCTCCGGCGATGGATGCCTTCCCGGCGACCAAGTCGACGCTGACACCGTTCTCGGCCAGCATGATCCCCTCGGGCGCCACCCCCGAGCGGGTCGCCAATGCCGCATTGGCCCGCAGCATCCGCCAGGTCCCGTGCACCGGCATCACATTGCGCGGGCGCACGCCGTTGTAGAGGAAAAGCAACTCACCGGAATAGGCGTGTCCGGAAACATGCACGCGGGCTTGGGCATTGGTGACGACGCGGGCGCCGATCTTGGACAGTGAGTCGATCACCCCGTACACCGCTTCCTCGTTGCCCGGGATCAGCGACGACGACAATATGATCAGGTCACCCGACGTCAGCGTGATACTGCGATGCTCGCCGCGTGACATCCGCGAGAGCGCCGACATCGGCTCGCCCTGTGTTCCCGTGGTGATCAGCACGACTCGCTCAGGGGCCAGCATCTCGGCCGCGCCGATGTCCATCAGGTCGTCTTCGTCCACATGGAGATAGCCCAGCTCGCGCGCGATGCCCATGTTGCGCACCATCGACCGTCCGACGAAGGACACCCGCCTGCCCAACGCCACCGCCGCGTCGATGATCTGTTGCACGCGGTCCACATTGGAGGCGAAGCATGCGACGATGACGCGACCGTCGGCGCCGCGGATCAGCCGATGCAGCGCGGGGCCGACTTCGCTTTCCGATGGTCCGACGCCGGGGATCTCCGAATTCGTGGAGTCGCAGAGGAACAGGTCCACACCGGCATCGCCGAGCCGCGACATGCCCGGCAGGTCGGTGGGGTTGTCGTCGAGCGGCAGCTGGTCGAGCTTGATGTCGCCGGTGTGCAGCACGGTGCCCGCGCCAGTGTGAATCGCGATGGCCAGGCAGCCGGGAATCGAGTGGTTCACATGGAAGTACTCGCACTCGAAGACGCCGTGCGTCGTCCGCTGGCCCTCTGCCACCTCGGTGAATTTCGGCTTGATGCGGTGCTCACGGCACTTCTCCGCCAACAGCGCCAGCGTGAACTTCGATCCGACGACCGGGATGTCGGGCCGCAGCTTCAGCAGGAACGGGATGGCGCCGATGTGGTCCTCATGCGCGTGGGTCAACACCAGCGCGTCGACGTCGTCGAGCCGATCCTCGACGAGGCGCAGGTCGGGCAGGATCAGGTCGACGCCCGGTTCGTCGTGGCCGGGGAAGAGCACTCCGCAGTCCACGATCAGCAGCCGGCCGAGATGCTCGAAAACCGTCATGTTGCGGCCGATTTCGCTGATGCCGCCCAGGGCCGTGACCCGCAAACCTCCGGGGACCAGCGGTCCCGGCGGTTTGAGATCCGTGTCCACTATCGAAGTACCGCTGCGGCCCGCATGTCCGCGGCCAGCGCCTCGATCTGATCGGCGGTCGCAGGCACCTGCGGCAGCCGCGGATCGCCGACGTCCAGCCCAAGCAACCGCAGCCCCTCCTTGGCCATCGTCACGCCCCCGAGGCGTTTCTGGGCATCCGCCAGCGGTGCGAGCGCTACGTTGATCTTGCGAGCCGTGGCAATGTCACCGGAAGTGAACGCCGACAGCATCTCTCGCAACTGGCTCGCGGCGAGGTGTCCCCATACGCTGACGAACCCGACGGCGCCCATCGCCAACCACGGCAGGTTCAGTGCGTCGTCACCGGAGTAGTACGCCAGTCCGGTCTCGGCGATGATCTGCCCGCCGCCGTGCAGATCGCCCTTCGCATCCTTGATTCCGACGATGTTCGGATGCCCCGCCAGCGCCCGCACGGTGTCCCATTCGATCGGGATGCCCGACCGTACCGGGATGTCGTACAACAGGATCGGCACCGAAACGGCGTCGGCGATCGCGGTGAAGTGCGCCTTCAGCCCCGCCTGAGAGGGCCGCGAGTAGTACGGGGTCACGACCAGAAGTCCGTGTGCCCCTTCTGTTTCGCATGCCTTCGCCAGGTGCACGCTGTGCGCGGTGTCGTAGGTTCCTGCGCCTGCGATGATGCGTGCGCGATCGCCGACGGCGTCCAGCACCGCGCGTAGCAGCGCGATCTTCTCGTCGTCGGTGGTCGTCGGCGATTCACCCGTCGTGCCGGACAGCACCAGACCATCGCACCCGGAGTCGACGAGGTGGGTGGCGAGCTTGGCGGCGGCCGCGGTGTCGAGCGAGCCATCGGACTTGAACGGCGTCACCATCGCGGTCAGCACGGTGCCCAGCCGGGCCTGCACGTCGAATCCGCTGGTGCTCACGGCCACCAAGATTACCCGCTCACCTTCAGGCCTCCGTGGCCAACGGGGACGTTGCGACCTCCGTGCCGTCGGCCAGCGTGGCGATCTCGAAGTCGGCGAACGCCTGCGGGGCGACGTCGATGAGTTGGCGAAGGCACTCGATCGCGAGCCGGCGAATCTCCACATCGGCCTGCTCGCTGGCCCGCATCGCGACGAAGTGCCGCCATGCCCGGTAGTTACCGGTGACGACGATGCGGGTTTCGGTCGCGTTGGGCAGCACGGCGCGGGCCGCCTGGCGGGCCTGTTTGCGGCGCAACGCCGCGCTCGGCTGATCGGCCAACTTAGCCTCCAGCCTGGCCAGCAGTTCGGTGTAGGTCGCCCGGCTGGCGTCCGCCGCGTCGGTGAAGATCTGACGGAGTTCCGCGTCGTCTTCGATGCCCGGCGGCAGAACCACCTGCGAGTCGTGCTCGGGCACGTATCGCTGGGACAGCTGTGAGTAGGAGAAGTGGCGGTGGCGGATCAGCTCGTGGGTGCACGACCGCGAGACGCCGGTGATGTAGAACGAGACCGTCGCGTGCTCGAGCACCGAAAGGTGGCCGACGTCGATGATGTGCCGCAGGTAGCCGGCATTGGTCGCGGTCTTGGGATTGGGCTTGGACCAGCTCTGGTAACAGGCCCGACCGGCGAACTCCACCAGCGCGGGGCCACCGTCCGCGTCGGTGCTCCATGGCACGTCGGGCGGAGCCAAGAACTCGGTCTTGGCGATCAACTGCACGCGCAACGGCGCGGTCTCGGCCACGGCTCACCCTAACGCGAAGGTCTTGCCCTCCTTGCTGTTAGTCCACTAACATGTTAGTCGACTAACAGATGCGGGAGGCCGGCATGGATTGTGACGTCGTGGTGGTGGGAGCGGGTCCGACGGGTTTGGCGCTGGCGTGCGGGCTGCGTGAAGCCGGCATCGCGGTCCGCGTGCTGGACGGCGCGGCTGGGCCCGCGGTGACGTCACGGGCGCTGGGTCTGCAGCCGCGCGGCGTGGAGGTGCTCGATCGGCTTGGCGCGCTCGGTGACCTACCGGACCGCGCGCTGCCGGTCAACAAGGTGGTGATCACCGTCGACGGCCGTGAGCTGGCCCGGCTGCAGGTCGGGCTCGCCATGGAACGGCTGGGAGGCCGACCGGGCCTGATCATCTCGCAAGCCGAGATCGAAGCGGCGTTGCGCAAGCGACTCGCCGACCTTGGCGGCGCCGTCGAGTGGAGCCGACGCGTCGTGGCGCTCGACGCGCACGCGGACGGGATCACCGTGCGCCTGGGCGGAGGCGACGACGTCGACGCCAGCTGGGTGGTCGGCGCCGACGGCGCCCACAGCGTTGTCCGCAAGGCCACGGAGATCGGCTTCCCCGGTGTGCCGCTGGTCGAGCGGTTTCTGCTGGCCGACGTGCACGCCGACCTGGATCGGCCACGCGATGCGGCGTGCACCTGGATGCGTGGAGCCGAGCTGCTCGCCGCTTTCCCGCTGCCCGGTGGCGACCTGTGGCGGCTGATGGCACCGGCGCCGCCGGAATTCGGCGACCTGCCACAACAGGACAACATCGTCGATTTCCTTGGCGCCCGCTTGCGCGCGGATGCCGGAGCGTCGGTCCGGGCTGTGGAGTGGACGTCCTCGTTCCGCATCCAGCGACGCCTCGCCGACACCTATCGACGCGGACGCGTCCTGCTGGCCGGCGACGCCGCACATATCCACAGCCCGCTGGGCGGCCAGGGCATGAACACCGGGATCGGTGACGCCGAGAACCTGGCGTGGAAGCTCGCGCTAGTACTGAGCGGCCAGGCCGACGACAGCCTGCTCGACACGTACGAGGCCGAGCGACGCCCGATCGCCAAGGATGTTCTTGAGTCGACCAGCGGGCTCACCGAGGTCGTCGTGGGCGAGAGCCGGGCTGCTCGCTTCGTGCGCGACCACATCGCGGTGCCACTGATGAACCGCGCCTGGGTGCAGCGATTGATCGCCACGAGGGCCTCGCAGCTGCGGGTCTCCTACCGCAACGGACCGCTTGGCGCCGGGCTGCGACGGCTGCTGCCGGGACTACGGCCAGGCGACCGTGTGCCCGACCGCGACGGCATGTACGACGCGCTCGGGCCCGCGTGGGCGCTGCTCGGCCCGTTGCCGTTGGCCGAAGTCGCGCGGGAACGGCTGGGCAACGTCGTCCACCTCCCCCACGACGGCGACGCGCTACTGGTTCGTCCCGACGCGCACCTCGCGTGGCGCGGAACCGACCCCGACGCACTGCGGGCATGGCTCCACGGCGCACTGGGCAGGCCCGCGGGAGTGCACAGCACATGACCGACGACTGGCGGGCACGCAAGAAGACCGCGACCAAGCACGCGATCCAAGACGAAGCCCTGCGACTGTTCGTCGAGAAGGGCTACGACGCGACGACAGTCGACGAGATCGCCGCGGCGGCCGGCGTGTCACACATGACGTTCTTCCGGTACTTCCCACGCAAGGAAGAGGTCGTCGAGTACGACGAGTACGACCCTCTGCTGGAGGACCTGATCGCCGCACGGCCGCCCGGCGAGGCGCCATTCACCGCTCTGCACAATGCGATCCGGACGGGATTGGAAGCGGTGCTGGAAACCGATCGCGAGGCGCTGCTCATCCGCACCCGCCTGATATTCGACAATCCGGTGCTGCGGAGCCGAAACCTGATCTCGCAGGACGCCACCCGCGACTTGTTCGCCAGGGCGCTGGCCCGCCGCGCCGGCCGACCGGAGCCCGACCTCGCCGACACGGTGCAGGCCTCGGCCGCGCTCGGCGCGATCACGCCTGCGTTGATGGAGTGGGCTGCCGCCCGACGGTGAGACGGACCTCGTCGGGCTGGCCGACAGTGCCTTCTCCGCATTGAAAGCGGGCAGCGCTGTAGCGCAACAGGGCTAGGGTGGCGCCATGGGGGCAAATTCGATCGCAGCCGGCCTACTCGACATCATCGAAGGCGAGATTTTGCCGATGACCGCGCGCGGTGTCAGTGAAGGCAACAAGATCTTCGGCGCCGCGCTGCTGCGCAAGGCCGACATGTCGGTGGTCATCGCGGGAACCAACCGCGAAACCGATAACCCCTTGCTGCACGGCGAGATCAGCACCCTCAACGAGTTCTACGAGATGCCCGACCGGCCGTCGACGAGCGACCTGATATTCCTGTCGACCCACGAGCCATGCCCACTGTGCCTGTCGGCGATCACCTGGGCGGGCTTCGACAACTTCTACTACTTCTTCAGCTACGAGGATTCGCGGGACGCCTTCGACATCCCCCACGACCTGCGGATCCTGAGCGAGGTGTTCGGCATCGACGGCGGCAAGTACCAGGCGAGCAATGCCTATTGGACGTCTTACTCGATCCCTGAGCTGATCAACGCAGAACCCGAGCCCGCGCGGGATCACCTTCTGCAGCAGGAGCAACGGATCCGCTTCCGGTATGCCGAGCTCTCCGACCAGTACCAGCTGACCAAGGGCGACAACGACATTCCGCTCAGCTGACTCGACGCAACTCTGGCGCAAGATCACCGCGCTGCCCGACCATGACATCGGCCAGCCCCAGCCATGACGCCATCGACCGCAGCTCGCCCGCCAGCGCCGCCGCAACCCGCGACGCGTCCTGACCCGGTTCTGTGAACGCGCCGACGACGTGCAGTGCGTCGCGCGTGCGTTCGGCCTTCAGGTCGACGCGGCCCACCAGCTGCCCGTCGAGCAGCAACGGCCATACGTAGTAGCCGAATTGGCGCTTCGGCGCGGGCGTGTAGATCTCTATGCGGTAATGGAAACCGAATAGTCGCTCAATCCGCGGCCGGAAGAAGATCAGCGGATCGAACGGGCAGAGCAGCGCCGTCCCACGGTCGAACCGCGGCACGATCTGACCGGCCGCAAGGTAGGCGGGGGCGGTCCACCCCTCGACGGAAACCGGTTCCAGCTCACCGGTTTTCACCAGCTCGGCGAGTGCAGGCTTGACCTGACCGGCGGCTAGCCGGAAGTAGTCGCGGATGTCGGCCTCCGTGCCGACGCCGAGCGCGGTGGCCGCCCGCAGCGCGAGTTCGCGGACGGCCTCGTCGTCGTCCACTTCGCGGGCCAGCACCGCGGGCGGCAGCACGTTCTCGGCCAGGTCGTAGTGGCGGGCGAATCCGACACGGGTCGCGGTCGTCAGCACCCCGGAGGCGAACAGCGCTTCGGCGACCCATTTGGTGTCGCTGCGGTCCCACCACGGGCCCTTGCGACCGCGGGGTTCGGATTCGAGGTGCGCCTCGATCTGGCCCGACGTCGACGGGCCGAGCTCGTTCACCGCGGCGACGATGTCGTCGGCGAGCTTGGCATTCTTCTTGACGATCTCCTTGCCCCACCGGCCGTGGGTGTACTCCCGCATCCGCCACCGCAGCAGCGGCCAGTCGTCGACGGCCATCAGCGCGGCCTCGTGCGCCCAGTACTCGACGAGCAGCCTTGGCGAGCGGGAGCTGTGGCTCCACGCGGCGCGGTCCACCACGTCGCGGTCGTACGGGCCGAGGCGGCTGAACACCGGCGCGTAGTGCGCTCGCACCGCGACCGATACGGAGTCCAGCTGCAGCACCTGGATCCTCGAGATCAGCCGCCGCAAGTGCGCACGGGTGACAGGGCCTCGCGGCTTCGGCTCGGTCAGTCCCTGCGCGGCGACGGCGATGCGCCGGGCCTGGGCGGCGGTTAGTGTGGTCATGCGCGGATATAGCTGTGGAACCGATAGCGCAGCCCGGACTTGCTGGTCGACCAGGCCCCCGTCGTACCCACCCAGGACTCGTCGAGAACGGGTGCGACGGCGTCGCCGTCCTCACGGCGCAGGTCGACCTCCACCTCGGTGACCTCGCAGCGCGTCGCCGCAGGCAGCGCGAGCACATAGATCTGCCCGCCACCGATCACCCACGTTTCCTCGTCGGACAACGCCTCGTCCAGGCTGCCCACCACCGTCGCTCCCTCGGCCATGTAGTCAGCTTGGCCGGTCACTACGACATTTCTGCGCCCCGGTAGTGGCCGCACTTTCCTGGGCAGCGACTCCCAGGTGAGGCGGCCCATTACCACGGTGTCGCCCAGCGTCAGCTCCTTGAAACGCGCCTGGTCCTCGGGCAGCTGCCACGGAATGCCGCCGGCCCGGCCGATCACACCGGAGGGCGACTGGGCCCAAATGAGGCCCACCGTCATACCGCTACGGGTGCCTTGATCGCCGGGTGGGGTTCGTAGTTCTTGATGACGATGTCGTCGTAGGTGTAATGGAAAAGCGAATCACGTGGCGCCAGAACAAGTTCCGGGTACGGCCTAGGGTCTCGGCTCAGCTGTTCGGTGACCTGCTCGACGTGGTTGTCGTAGATGTGGCAGTCGCCGCCGGTCCAGACGAACTCGCCGACGTCCAACCCAGCCTGCGCCGCCATCATGTGGGTGAGCAGTGCATAGCTGGCGATGTTGAAGGGCACGCCGAGAAACAGGTCCGCGCTGCGCTGGTAGAGCTGGCAGCTCAGCCTGCCGTCGGCGACGTAGAACTGGAAGAACGCGTGGCACGGAGGCAGCGCCATCTGCGGAATTTCGCCGACATTCCACGCGGAGACGATGTTGCGCCGCGAGTCCGGGTCGGACTTCAGCAGCTCCAAAGCCGCGCTGATCTGGTCGATGTGCTCGCCGGACGGAGTCGGCCACGATCGCCATTGCACCCCGTAGACCGGACCGAGATCGCCTGTCTCGCTGGCCCATTCGTCCCAGATCGTAACGCCGTGCTCCTGCAGCCAGTGCACGTTCGAGTCGCCCCGCAGGAACCACAGCAGCTCGTAGACCACCGACTTCAGATGCACCTTCTTGGTGGTGATCAGCGGGAAACCGGTGGCCAGGTCGTAGCGCAGCTGGTGGCCGAACACACTGCGGGTGCCGGTACCGGTTCGGTCCGATTTCGGCGTACCCCGTTCGAGCACCACGCGCAGTAGATCCTCGTACGGCGTGGCGATCGGCACGCCGCCCAGCTTACTTCCAGACCCGTGGCGTAGAAACGAAGCTATGCCGAGTGTCTCCGCCACCGTCACTACACCCGACGGCACCTGCCCTGTCACCCTGCACACCCCCGAGGGCTCCGGCCCGTGGCCGGGCGTGGTCATGTACGTCGACGCGGGCGGCGTCCGCGACACCATGGGGGACATGGCCGCGAAACTGGCCGGCTACGGCTACGCCGTCCTTTTGCCCGACGTCTACTACCGGAACGGCGACTGGGAGCCGTTCGACATGAGGACCGTGTTCGGCGACCCCGAGCAGCGGACCCGGCTGATGAAGATGGTCGGCTCGGTGACGCCGGACATGATCGCCAGCGACGCCGGCGCGTTCTTCGACTTCCTTGAATCCCGCCCCGAGGTGAAGGGGTCCGCCTTCGGGGTCTTCGGGTACTGCATGGGCGGGCGGACCTCGGTGATCGTGGCCGGACGCCAGCCCGACCGCGTCGCTGCTGCGGCTTCGTTCCACGGCGGCGGCCTGGTCACCGACGACCCGAACAGTCCCCACCTGCTGGCCGACAAGATGACGGCGACGATGTACGTGGCTGGCGCCGAGAACGACGGCGGCTTCACCGCCGAGCACGCCGAAACGCTGGACAAGGCGCTGACCGCGGCCAACGTCGAGCACATGGTCGAGTTCTATCCGGCCGGACACGGGTTCGCGGTGCCGGACAACCCGCCCTACGACAAGGCCGCCGCGGACCGGCACTGGGCTGCATTGCAGCGGCTGTTCGGCGCCTCCCTGGCCTGACCCCGACAGCCCCCGCCGTCGGTCGTGCATCCGCGGTGCGCGACCATATCCGAGTGGACGATGAGGTCAGCACCACCGACGGCGACACCGGCTACGTCGGGTCGCGGATAAACCCGGTACTCGCCCGGAGCTGGTTACTGGTCAACGGCGGGCAGTACGACCGATTCAAGCCCGCCGTCCGGTCGCGCGCCGACATCGTCGTCCTCGACATCGAGGATGCGGTCGCTCCCAAGGACAAGGTCGCCGCGCGCGGCAACGTCATCAAATGGCTCGGCGAGGGCAACGGCGACTGGGTGCGCGTCAACGGCTTCGGCACGCAGTGGTGGCAGGACGACCTGGAGATGCTGTCGGGCAGCTCGGTCGGCGGGGTGATGCTGGCAATGGTCGAGTCCGTCGACCACGTCACCGAAACCGCCAAGCGGCTGGCGGGAGTGCCCATCGTCGCACTGGTGGAAACCGCCCGCGGACTGGAGCGCATCACCGAGATCGCGGCGGCGAAGGGCACATTCCGGCTGGCCTTCGGCATCGGCGACTTCCGCCGGGACACCGGGTTCGGCGACAACCCGACCACTCTGGCCTACGCGCGGTCGCGATTCACGATCGCGGCCAAGGCCGCCCATCTGCCCAGTGCCATCGACGGGCCGACCGTCGGCTCCAGCGCGCTGAAGCTGAGTGAGGCCACCGCGGTCTCCGCCGAGTTCGGCATGACCGGCAAGATCTGCCTGACCCCCGACCAGTGCGCGACCGTGAACGAGGGCCTGTCGCCGTCGTCGGACGAAATCAACTGGGCGAAGGAGTTTTTCGTCGAGTTCGAGCGCGACGGCGGCGAGATCCGCAACGGCTCAGACCTGCCCCGCATCGCTCGCGCGAACAAGATCCTCGATCTGGCCCGCGCATACGGCATCGAGCCGACCCACTTCGACGACGTCGACGAGCCCGCTCACATCCCGGCGCCGTCGGACACCTACCACTACTGATTCTCTGCCGGGCGATCTCCGCGCGAGTGCCTGAAAGTCGCGAGTCCCCGGAAGATGCCGCGGGCCGCATAAAGAGCCGCGAGGATCGACAGCACGATCAGCACGACGAACATGAGCAGCCAATTGGACCGGCTGTGGCTGACGTTCCACCAGATGATGGTGAAGAGGACCGCGCAGATGAACACCACGATGTCGCGCCAATTGCCCTGATAGGACGCCGCCATTTGACGAATCTCGCGGGTCTTCTCGGTCGCCGCGATCAGGTCGTTGATGCGCTCGTCAATGCTGGCCTTGAGCCGGGTCCTCAGCTCGGGCTGGCTCTCCGGTATCCGCTCGAGCAAGTCCATGTCCTTGGCGATCATGGCGCGAATGTCCGGCCCCTTGAAGCTTCCCGCGGCGGCGCCCAACAGTGCTCCGCCCGCGATCGGCGCTGCGCCCAAAGCGAGTTCGGCGATACCTGGCATAGCTATTTCTACCGCGTGAAGGTCGGGGGGGTGTCGGTTATCGCCGCGCTTCAGCGCGCTCGACGCTCCGCCTCAGTCATGACGCGCCTCATTCCATGAGCTGAGCAGCCACCGTCGCGCCGAGATTCCAGCACGCCTCGACGTCATCCTTGCCCGGTTTGCCCGACACCACCACGGTGTCAGCGGCTTTCACCCAGCCCAGCCCGCTCGTGATGGAGTCGACGGCCCGCTCGGCGCCTTCGGTGCCCTCATTGCCGTGTAGATACAGGCCGAACGGTCGCCCACGGGTCGCGTCCAGGCACGGGTAGTAGCAGACGTCGAAGGCGTGCTTCATCGCGCCGCTCATGTAGCCGAGATTCGCCGGAGTGCCGAGCACGTACCCATCGGCCTCCAGCATGTCGGTCGGCGATAGCGTCAGCGCCGGTCGCCGGACAACCTCCACACCCTCGATCTCGGGGTCGGTAGCACCGGACAGCACCGCCTCGAACATCTCCTGGGTGTGCGGCGACGGGGTGTGGTGGACGATCAGCAGCCTCTTGGTCATTCCGCCTCCTGCAGCTCGACGGCTTTCTTCATCGCCTCTCTGGCGCGCCCGCGGTCGCCGGCGTAGTCATACGCGCGCGCCACCCGGTACCACCGCCGCCAGTTGTCCGGGTCGTTCTCCAGCTCGCCGCGCACCGATTCGAACAGGGCGTCGGCGGCGTCGCGCTGGATCCGGCCGGACGGCATCCGGGGCATTTCGCTGACGTCGAGTTCCAGTCCTTCGTCGCGGATGATCCGGGCCAGCCGCTGGTGCGCGAGACCGGCCCGCAGCGTGCTGACCATCGCCCAGATCCCTATCAACGGCATGACCAGCAGCGCCAGGCCCAGCCCGATGGCCGCGCCGCTGCCGGAGGTGATGAATGCCATCGCGATGCGGCCGAGCAGCACGAAGTAGACCACCAGCGCAACGCACATGAAGCCGATGAGCAGCTGCATGCGCAGGGCGCGCGAGCCTTCGCTCATTGTCACGTCAGGTCGAGTAGCGGCTCGATGCCCACCGTGAGGCCGGGGTGTTCCTTGATCTTCCGGACCGCCAGCAACACGCCGGGCACGAACGAGGTGCGGTCGAGGCTGTCGTGCCGGATGGTCAGCGTCTCGCCCTGCGTTCCGAACAACACTTCCTGATGCGCGACGAGCCCGGCCAACCGCACCGAGTGAACAGGTATGCCGTCGACGTCTGCGCCGCGGGCTCCATCTAGACCCGTGCTGGTGGCATCGGGGTTGGGCGGCATGTTCTTTCGCGCTTCCGCGATGAGCCGTGCGGTGCGTGCGGCGGTGCCCGACGGTGCGTCGGCCTTGTGCGGATGGTGAAGCTCGATGACCTCGACCGACTCGAAGAACCGCGCCGCCTGCTGGGCGAAATGCATCGACAGCACTGCGCCGATCGCGAAGTTCGGTGCGATGAGCACCGCGACCTCTGGCCTTGCCGTCAGCCAGCTGCGAACCTGCCCGATTCGCTTGTCGTCGAACCCGGTGGTGCCGACGACGGCATGAATGCCGTTCTCGATGAGGAACTCCAGGTTGTCCATCACCACATCGGGGTGGGTGAAGTCGATGACGACCTCAGTGTCACTCTGCGTCAGCAGGCTCAGGGGCTCATCGGCGTCCACCTCGGCCGACAGCGTCAGGTCGTCGGCGTCCTGCACGGCCGAAACCATGGTCGCGCCGACCTTGCCCTTGCTGCCCAGCACTCCCACTCGCATGAGCTCACCCTAGTTTGTCGGCGGTGTTCAACTCCGGCTGATCCGCATTGCGGCGGCGTAGGTTCTGCAGGTGTCTCCGAGCGTCAATGTGGCCGTTGGAAGGAGCGCCGATGGACCTGCCTAGCTGGGCCTTGGGCCTGTCGCTCATCGTGCTGACCATCGCGATCCAGACGACCGGGGTCGTGATGATGGCGTTCGGCCTCGAGAAGCGGATTCGGGTTGGGGCCGACAAGCACGTGAATGACGCTCGGCGGGCGATTCCAATCGTGATCGGCCACATCGGAGCGGTCGCCCTGATATTGGCCGCTCTGCATGGCCTCGGAAGCGTGCTCTGGGCGTCGGCATATCGGTGGCTCGGCGCATTTGGTTCGTTTACGGACGCGTCGGTCTATTCGCTCGGGACCATGACCACGTTCGAAGTACCGGGATTGGTTTTGCCTTCCCGGTTGCGAATGCTCGGCGCGCTGGAGGCCGTGAACGGCGTGCTGTTGTTCGGAATCAGCACGGCCTTCATATTCGCGGTGATGCAGGCGTACTGGCTGACGCTCTCTCGCCGGGCGGGCGTCCAGAAAATCTGATCAGGTCCCGCGGTCGATCGAGTCGAAAACCGTCAACGACTGCTCGAAAGGTTCGGAGGTGACGCCCAGCTGGTTCCCGAACGGATGGTCGAGCCAGAAGTTGATGAACAGCAGTAGGCCGAGCAGTACGGCGACCGCGCTCAGGAGGAGTAGATGAGCACGTGCACTGCCCAGGCGCATAAAACCGCCTAGCGCCACCAGGACGACACCGCCGAAGAGCAGCCCGGTCCACAGCAGCCCGGGTATTCGCGGTTTGGCGTCCAGGATTCGCTGACTCCGCTCCGACGCCAACGTGTCCACCTTGTCGAGAAACTTCTGACTTATCGGGTCGGACGCGACGCTGGATTGCTCACTGCCGAGCACCCTGTACATCTCGTTGAGCGCATCTCGTGCGTTTTCGGTTCCACCACCCTCGCGTACTGCTTTTTCCCATTCGGGGCCCGCGACCGCCGTCGTGTAACTCCGGAGCAGTTGCCGCATCCGGGCCTGCTCTGGAACCGGCATACCGACGGTCTGCCGGTACATCGTTGTCAACGTCGACGCTTCGTGGGCGACATTAGCCTCCGCGGAGGAGAACTGCTCCCAGCCAACGACGATGGTGAATCCGAGCAGGGCGCCATATACGAGGCTGACACTGGTCATAAACGGCGACAGCGCCCCGTTGTGTCCGGCCTCCACCGGTTTTGGCAGCGTTCGATTTGCCAGCCAGATAAAGACAGCCGAAACCAGTACCGAGGCAACCAAGACGAGAACCAACACCACCCAGAGGCCGGCAATTCCGAAGCTGCCCACATGCCTTGAATACCCCTTCGGCATCCGCGCGATGGCGGATTCAGCCGATCAATCCTCAGCGCTCAATGCCCCGCGAGTGCGTGCGGCGGCGGTTCGGCTTGCGAGACCGCTGTGGAGTTCGTGTCTGCGGAGTCGGGACAGGATGCAACGATCGGTGGATCAGTCGATTTACCGTTGGAAGGGCGACGCCATGGATGTGCAATTCATCACGAGCGTCGCAGTGATCACCCCCGACTCGGCGGCCAGCCGAAGGTTCTATGTGGGCGCGCTTGGCCTGCCGCTGACCGCGGAAGCCGACGGCTACCTGCACTGTGAAGACATCGACGGTTGCAAGTCCTTCGGGGTCTGGCCCCTGACTCAAGCAGCGCAAGCGTGCTTTGGCACCCCTGACTGGCCAGTCGAGCTGCCGGTGCCGCAGGCCAGCGTCGAGTTCGAGGTCGCGGACGCCGACACCGTCCAGGTCGCAGCGGACGAGTTGAAGGAGAAGGGCTTCACGCTGCTGCACGACGCACGTATCGAGCCGTGGGGACAAACCGTCGCTCGACTGCAGTCCATCGAGGGCGCGATCATCGGCATCTCTTACGCGCCCACGATGCATTCGTAAAAAGTCGTAGAAGTCCTGGCGGAAAAATGTCGGTGGGTACATTTATCATCGAACGTATGTTCGAGAACCTGGCGCCGACCGAGTTGGTGGTGGCCATCTCCGACTCGCAACGCCAGGAGTCGATGCTGATGGCGCGGCGGATGGCTGCCGTCGCCGAACTGCTGGCTCAGCGGACCGTGGCGGTCATCGACGAGGATCCCGACCCGGGTTACATGACAATCACCGGGTTTCACCGGACCACGGCCGAGGTGGCCGCGGCGATGAATCTCTCGCCGGCGGCGGCCAGCTTCGTGGTGTGCCACGCTGACGCGCTCACCAATCGCTTGCCGAAGGTGGCGGAGGTCCTCGCGGCGGGCGACACCGATTGGCGGACAGTGCAGCTGATCATCACCCGTACCGAATTCGTCAGCGGTTCGGTCATCGGACGGCTCGATTCCAACCTTGCTCATCGGATTTCGGAATGGGACAGCTGGTCGCGCAGGCGGATCATCAACGCGATCGACGTACAGGTGCGCGAGGTGGATCCCGACGCGATCCGGGAGCGGGTGCGCCAGGAGGACAGGCGCCACATTGAGGTGACTGCGCTCGGTGACGGCACCGCCAAGATCGAGGGCATCGTGGCCGCCGACGCCGCGGTGGTCTTCGACCGGCGATTGGCCGAACTGGCTTCGGCGGTGTGCCGCGACGATCCGCGCAGCGTGGCCACGCGACGCGCCGACGCGATGAAGGCGTTGGCGCAGGGACGACGGCTGGGGTGTGAATGTGGGGCCGACGACTGCCCCAACCGCTGTGATGCGACCGTCTCACCCACCCGAATGGTCATCAATGTCATCGCCGGCCAGCAGACGGTCTTTTCCGACGGGCACCAACCCGGGTACCTCGAGGGCTACGGGGTCATCGACGCCGAGCAGATCCGTGACCTCGCCACCGAAGCGACATTGCGGCTGGTGAACGAGCCGCAGATCACGCCGGCCCAGGCGTTGCGTTACCAGCCGACGGTTCCGCTGGAACGGTGGATCCGGATGCGGGACCTGACGTGCCGGTTCCCGGGGTGCGATCGTCCGGCGGTGATGTGCGATGTCGACCACACCATCCCGTTCAACCACGCCGATCCTCGAAACGGCGGCCTGACGGTGGCACACAACCTCAAATGCCTTTGCCGACAACACCATCGGCTCAAAACTTTCGATGATGGTTGGCACGACGAACAACTGCCCGACGGGACTGTGCTGTGGACATCGCCAACGGGAAAGACCTACCGAACCGTACCCGCGGGCGTCGACCTGTTTCCCGACCTCGCGCCGCCCACCTACGACCAGTCCCAACCCGCCTGCCAGGCACCGAAACCCACCCGCCGCAACCTGACTCGTGAGCGAGTGGCCCGCATCGCCCGCATCCGCAGCCGAAACCAGGTTCAGCGGCCGATCAACGCCGCACATCGGCGACTCCAACGCGCGCGCAGGCAGGAAATCGGCTACCGCCAGGACCGCAACCGAATGCGCAAAATGCTGTTCCTCCTCAAAGGCCGACCAAGCACCAGCCCCTACTGCAAATGGATCAACGACCCACTCGAACCCGAAGAACTACCACCGGATTGGCGACCGCCGCCCGGACCGCCTCCGGAGCCGGACGATCCACCATTCTGATCAGCACGTGACGTCGACGTACACGGTCTTCGACGTGACCGTCGTGACGATGGAGCTGCCCGCCCCCGGCACGCCCGAATCCGTCCGCTCGAAAGTCTGACCCGGGCGCACCGAGTTGACCACACACTTGTCGAGTGAAGCCGTGCCGACCTTGTTCAGGATCACGGTAAAGCCTTGAGCCTGAAGGGAGCTCACCACCTCGGACGCGGTGACCGGCCCCGTGGGGGCCGCATCGGCGACACCGGCGAATCCCGCGGCGGCGACGGCGATTGCGCCGGCGACAACGGACATGATGGAGAACTTCATTGGTCATCCTCTCGCTTTGTTTGATCGTCATTCGTTGCGGCAGGTCGCTTCGGATGGGATCAACGCCTAACCAGAGATAGGAGTACGGGTTACGCGCCTCGGTCAGTTGATGGTCATCTGACGGATGCGCTGCACCGACGTTCACCATCACATCCGGCCGGGCCAGCCCCTGCGTGAATCACATTTTCGTCAGTCACCGCGGGTTCTTCACAGCCGCTGTTCCGAGATCTACGCTGATCGCTATGAGGCAAGTCCTCCTACGGGCAGTCGTCCTTCTGGGATCGTGGGCGATCGGACTACTGGTGGCAGCGTGGATTGTCCCAGGAGTTTCGTTGTCGGTGTCGGGGTTCATCGTCGCCGTAGTGGTGTTCTCGGCAGCTCAAGCACTCCTATCCTTATTGATCTTGAAGCTACCCCGTGAGTATGCGGCGCTGATGCTTGGAGGCAGCGGCCTGGTGTTGACCATCGTCGCGTTGATTCTCGCCTCGGCATGGACGCATGGGCTCACCATTCGCGGCTTTGCATCCTGGTTGGCCACAACGGTTGTGGTGTGGCTTGTGACAACGGTCGGGGCAATTTCCCTGCCCAGTCTGTTCGCCCGCGACGACGCCGGCTTGCCTGACTAGAACAACCTTCTTAGCGGAAGCGCCTTCGTTCGGATGCGCCGGCGTTCGAGGAGGTGCGTGCGTCGATGTATCACCCCGCGCGTGTTCAGATTCGAGGATCAACACGATCGCAACGCCTTCGACTGCACCGGCGGCGCTTCTGCTGTGGCGCGGGCAACAGGGTTCCGTCGAACGGACAACCCACTGGTCGGTGTAAAACTCGGCATTTCACGGGGTGCGCCGGGTCGGTAGCATTCTGTTATCTCGTCCGACCAAGGAGGAAGACGCGATGGGCGACACGCATCACGACCCAACGGATCACTTCCGGACCACGCAACCTCATGCTGGTATGGCGATGAAAAACAACTTCTTATGGCCCGGATTGATCCTGCTGGCCGTGGCGGTGTTCGCGATGATCAGCACGGCGGTAGCCGCCGCCTACCAACACTACGAGTGGATCGCGACGACTGTGCTCATCGCCGTGCTCGGAGCGGTCGCTGGAGCACTGTGGTTCGTCGTGGAGCATCGCCGTGTGACGCGCATCGACGAGCGCATCGCCGCACACCCCGATCGTCGGCGCCCCAGCGCGCTCCCTGAAGCTTAGGAGCCGACCCGGGATTTTTTTCCAGCAGCGCGGTCGTGCCGCTACCTGCCTCGCCGGCCACCACCAGCATGGAGCTGCGGTGGTCACGGGCATCCGCGAGAAGCCCGTGGATGTCGGCCGGCTCGGCCGCCCTCCCGTGCAGCACAACACCAACCTAACTACAGCGGCGAGGCGCCCCGCAGGTGCTCGAAGATCAGCGACGTCTGCGTGCCGGCGACGTCGGCGTCGGCGTTGAGGTTCTCCACGACGAACGACCGCAGGTCCTCGGTGTCGCGAGCGGCCACGTGCAAGATGAAGTCGTCGGCGCCCGCCAGGAAGTACACGTCCATCACCTGAGGGTTACGCCGGATCTGCTGAATGAAGCTGCGGATCTTGGCCCGGGCGTTGGCTTGCAGCGAGACCGAGATCATCGCCTGCAGCGAAAGGCCGATGGCGGCCGGGTCGATATCGGCGTAGAAGCCGCGGATGACGCCGAGCTCATGCAGCCTTCGAACCCGACCGTGACACGTCGACGGCGCGATGCCGACGACGTCGGCGAGCGCACTGTTGGGCATGCGGGCATCGCTGTGCAGGGCGATCAGAATCCGGCGATCGACCTCGTCGAGTTCAGGCGGTCGAACATCCTTCGGCGGGCGTGGACGACTCGCGGTCACGAATGAGGATTCTTCGGGCACTTACCTATCATATCGAAGGATTAGCGAAGCAATTGCATCTCAGTCGAATGTTCTTCACAATTCTAGGGAGTCCATCGACAACAGGAGCGATCATGCGCGTCGGCATCCCGACCGAGATCAAGAACAACGAATACCGAGTTGCCATCACCCCCGCCGGTGTGGCCGAGCTGGTCCACCGCGGCCACGAGGTCCTCATCCAGGCCGGCGCAGGCGAGGGCTCGGCGATTTCCGACGCCGACTTCAAGCGGGCCGGCGCCCAGATGATCAACAGCGTCGACGAGGTGTGGGCCGAGGCCGATCTGCTGCTGAAGGTCAAGGAGCCGATCGAGCCCGAGTACGCCCGCCTGCGCGAGGGCCAGACGTTGTTCACCTATCTGCACCTGGCCGCCTCCAGGCCGTGCACCGATGCGCTGATGACTTCCGGCACCACATCGATCGCCTACGAGACCGTGCAGACGGGGGACGGCGCGCTGCCGCTGCTCGCTCCGATGAGCGAGGTCGCGGGCCGCCTCGCCGCGCAGGTCGGCGCCTATCACCTGATGCGCACCCACGGCGGGCGCGGCGTCCTCATGGGCGGCGTCCCCGGCGTGGCGCCTGCCAACGTCGTGGTGATCGGCGGCGGAATGGCCGGCGACAACGCCGCCGCCGTCGCCAAGGGCATGGGCGCCCGCGTCACCGTCTTCGACCTGAACATCAACACCCTTCGCAAGATCGACGCCGAGTACGGCGGCAGCATCGAGACCCGCTACTCGTCGCGCCTTGACCTAGAGGACGCGGTCAAGGAGGCCGATCTGGTGATTGGCGCGGTCCTGGTGCCCGGCGCCAAGGCGCCCAAGCTCGTCACCAATTCGACTGTCGCGCACATGAAGGCAGGTGCGGTGCTGGTCGACATTGCGATCGACCAAGGCGGCTGCTTCGAGGACTCGAAGCCCACGACCCACGACGACCCGACCTTCGCGGTGCACGACACGGTCTTCTACTGCGTGGCCAACATGCCCGGCGCGGTGCCGCGTACGTCGACGTATGCGCTGACCAACGCGACCATGCCGTACGTGGTCAAGCTCGCCGAAAGGGGCTGGAAGGCCGCGTGCAACGCCGATTCCGCTCTTGCGAAGGGTCTTTCGACCCATGAGGGTGCGCTGCTGTCCGAGCAGGTGGCATCCGATCTGGAACTGCCCTTCACCGATCCGGCCACCGTTCTGGCCTGATCGCTCAACCGAACAACTCCCCGTCCACGTAAAACCAACGACGGGCTCTAACGGCGAAGTGGGACCGCTCATGCAGCGTCCCACTTCGTCGGTTTCGGCGATAGTGGGCCCGAAACTCCACCTCGCCTTCCTCGTCACCACGCTGTCCCGCCACCGTGTCGAGGATCTCCAGTCCCGTCCACGTCTCATCGGACGGTGTCATCGCCTCGGGCCGGGTGCGCGGATGCCACGTCCGCCAGACATAGTCCAGGTCCCCCACCGCGTACGCGCTGTACCGCGATCTCATCAACTCCTCGGCGGTCGCCGCGGCGCGCTCCCCGGCGTGAAGCGGCCGGCAGCACCGGCCGAACACCTCTTTACTGCCGCAGGGACAGTCATCTGTCGAGGCCACGGCTAGAACAAGACCAGCAATTCGCTTGTCCGCCACCAGACAAGAGCCGCGAACAGCACAAGGAGGCCCACCGTCGCGCCACCCTGCACCAGGTTCCGGTGCTCGCGAGGCGCGTACGCGTAGGCCCAGGCGACCAGCCCGCCCGTTACCAGTCCGCCCAAGTGACCCTGCCAGCTGATCGACGGCACGGTGAACGTGATGGCCAGGTTGAGCACGATCATGATGACGACCCAGCGGACGTCGACTTTGACCTTCTTGGCAACCACGAAAGTGGCTGCGAACAAACCGAATATCGCTCCCGATGCGCCCTCGGTCGCGGCATCCACCGGCGCCAGCAGGTACACGAGAACGGAGCCACCCAACGCGCTGAGGAAGTACAGCGCACCGAACCGGAGCCGGCCCAGCCAGATCTCCAGCGCCGGGCCGACCACGTACAACGCGAACATGTTGAACAAAATGTGAGTGATCCCGTTGTGCAGGAACGTCGAGGTGAGCAAGCGGTACAACTCGCCGTGCGCGACGGCGGGCGACCACATGACGAGCTCTCGCTCCAGGCTGGACGAGGCGGTCTGCGCGACGAAGAGCAACACGTTGAGCGCGATCAACGCATAGGTGATCACCGGCGTCGTCTTAACGCGCACGGCTTGAGCACCCGCGCCCACGCATTCCGCACACTGGTGGCCCACGGCGGCATCGCGCATGCATTCCGGGCAGATATACCGGTGACACCGCGTGCATTGCACGTATGTCGCACGGTCCGGATGCCGATAACACGAAGGCACCTCGGCCGGCGACTGCGGTGCACTCGGGACGGTCATGACCTATCCCAGCAGCCAGGGCACCAGCAGCGTGGCGACTTCGCCGATGAGCGCCCGGTTGTTGGCCGCCTTCGGGTCGTCGCCGCTGGTGCGCGTCATCACCGACAGCAGCAGCCGGCGTCCGTCGGGTCCATAGGCGATTCCGATGTCGTTGGTGCTGCCGTAGTCGCCGTTGCCCGTCTTGTCGGCGGTGGTCCAGCCCTGCGGTAGGCCTGCCCGCAGGCTCGAGGTCTCGTTGCCGCGCAGCCAGTCTTCGAGCTGCTGGCGCTGCGACTCCGCCAGCACATCGCCGGTGAGCAGGTTCCGGTAGCCGGTGCCCAGTGCATGCGGCGTGCTGGTGTCGCGAGGGTCTCCCGGCGTCGCGGAGTTCAGTTCGATCTCCCCGCGGTCGAGCCGGGTGCGATCGTCACCGATGCTGCGCGCGAAGTCCGTGATGGCCGACGGCCCGCCGATCGTCTGGAGCAGCAGATTGCCTGCAGCGTTGTCACTGACCTGGACCGCCGCCGCGCAGAGATCGGCCAGTGTCATCTGGCCGCCGGCGTTCGGGGCGGTCCGCGGTGAGTTGGGCAGGGCAGTCTGCACGGGGTCGACGAAGATCTGCCGATCCAGCGTCAACTTCCCGTTCTGCACCATCTGCAGCACCCGGGCGGCCGCGTAGCCCTTGAACGTCGAACACATGGCGAAGAGCTCACCGTCGAGGTGGGACACGGTGCGGCCGGTCTGGAGGTCGACGGCGTAGACACCGATCTTGACGTGGTAGCGCCGTTGCAGCGCCTCGATGCGGTCTGCCACCGGCTCCCCTGATGGGTCGCCGAGGACGGGTTTTTGCGGAAAGGCGGCGAGGCCGGCCACAGCCAACGCCACCGGCCAACACGCTTCGTCGCGAGAGTCGGTTCACCGGCCCCACGTTACCGATCAGCCTACGATGGCCCGAATCGGCTGGGGCAGTGACTTTTTGGTCCGATAGGGGCCGAGAACCGCGGCGCCGAACGGCCTGTTCAGCAGCCGACGCGCCACCGAGTTGACCTGCTCTAGGGTCACCTCGTCGATCAGCGCCAATGTCTCGTCGATGCTTCGGTGCTCGCCGAAGTTCAGCTCGCTGCGGCCAAGGCGGTTCATCCGCGAGCCGGAGTCCTCGAGACCGAGCACCAACCCGCCGCGCAGAGATCCCTTGGCGATTCGACACTCGGACTCGGTGATCCCGTCGCGGGCCACCGCCGCGAGCACGTCGGTGGTCACCCTGGCCACCTCGGCGAAGCGCTCGGGCAGGCACGCGGCATAGACCGACAGCGCACCGCTGTCGGAGAACGTGTCCACCGTCGAATACACCGAATAGGCCAGCCCGCGCGTTTCGCGAACCTCTTGGAACAGCCGCGAGCTCAACCCGCCGCCGAGCGCCGTGTTCAGCACCGACAACGCCCACCGCTGCTTCCAGTGCCTTCCGGGCACCCTAACCCCGAGCGACATGTGAGTCTGCTCGGCATCCCGGTTGACGACCTCGAGGGCAGGCTCGCTGGTCACGCGGCCGGTGCCTTTTCGGGGTGGTACTGCGACGCGGTCGCGCACCAGGTGCCTGCCGAAATGCTCGCGCACCAGGGCGACCACCTCGTCGTGGTCGACGTTGCCCGCAACGGCCACCACCATCCGGTCGGGCGTGTAGCGGCGGACGTGGAACGAATGCAGCTGCGACCGCGTCATCCCCGTGACCGACTCGGCGCTGCCGATCACCGGGCGCCCGACCGGGTGCGCGCCGAACAGCGCGGAGAGGAACACGTCGCCGAGCGTGTCCTCCGGATCGTCGTCGCGCATGGCGATCTCTTCGAGCACCACGGCGCGTTCGAGCTCCACATCGTGGGCCTCGCACGACCCGCGCAGCACCACGTCGGCCACCAGATCGACCGCGAGGTCGACGTCGGTGTCGAGCACGTGCGCGTAGTAGCAGGTGTGCTCCCTGGCGGTGAACGCGTTCAGCTCACCACCGACGGCGTCCACCGCCTGGGCGATGTCCACCGCACTGCGCGTCGGGGTCGACTTGAACAGCAGGTGTTCGAGGAAGTGGGCGGCACCCGCGACGCGGGGTCCCTCGTCACGCGAACCGACACCCACCCAGACCCCGACGGACGCCGAGCGCACCGACGGGATGTACTCGGTCACGATGCGCAGACCACCGGGCAGGGTGGTGCGGCGCACCGTGGACGCTTTCGCGGAACCGTTGCCGCGGCGGACCTTTCGCAGGCCCACCTTCCCGTTAACTGCCTGTCGTGGCATCGACAGGCGAATCCGCGGAAGAGGCTTCCTCGGTTGCGTCTTCCTCGGCGACGAGGACGAGGGAGATCTTGCCGCGGTTGTCGATGTCGGCAATCTCCACACGCAGCTTGTCGCCAACCTTCACCACGTCTTCGACCTTGGCGATGCGCTTGCCGCGGCCGAGCTTGGAGATGTGCACCAGTCCGTCGCGACCCGGCAACAGCGACACGAAGGCGCCGAAATCCGTTGTCTTGACCACGGTTCCGAGGAACCGCTCGCCGATCTTGGGCAGCTGCGGGTTGGCAATCGCGTTGATCTTGTCGATCGCGGCCTGTGCGGATGCACCGTCGGTGGCACCGACGAACACGGTGCCGTCATCCTCGATGGAGATGGATGCGCCGGTCTCCTCGGTGATCGAGTTGATCATCTTGCCCTTGGGGCCGATGACCTCGCCGATCTTGTCGACCGGCACCTTGATGGCGGTGACGCGCGGCGCGTACGGGCTCATCTCGTCCGGGGCGTCGATGGCCTCGGCCATCACCTCGAGGATGGTGATGCGGGCGTCCTTGGCCTGGGCCAGCGCGCCTGCGAGCACCTTGGACGGGATGCCGTCGAGCTTGGTGTCCAGCTGCAGTGCGGTGACGAAGTCCTTGGTGCCCGCGACCTTGAAGTCCATGTCGCCGAAGGCGTCCTCGGCGCCGAGGATGTCGGTGAGCGCGACGAAGCGACGCTCGGTGCCGCCACCGTCGACCTCGACGTCATCGGACACCAGGCCCATGGCGATACCGGCGACGGGAGCCTTCAGCGGCACACCCGCGTTCAGCAGCGACAGGGTCGATGCGCACACCGAGCCCATTGAGGTCGAACCGTTGGAGCTCAACGCCTCGGACACCTGACGGATCGCGTACGGGAACTCATCGACGCTGGGCAGCACCGGCATCAGCGCACGCTCGGCGAGCGCGCCGTGGCCGATCTCGCGCCGCTTGGGCGAACCGACTCGACCGGTCTCACCGGTCGAGTACGGCGGGAAGTTGTAGTGGTGCATGTACCGCTTGGACTTCTCCGGTCCCAGCGAGTCGATCTGCTGGGCCATCTTGACCATGTCCAGCGTGGTCACACCCATGATTTGGGTCTCGCCACGCTCGAACAGCGCGCTGCCGTGCGCCCGCGGAATCACGGCTACCTCGGCCGACAGTGCGCGAATGTCGGTGATGCCACGGCCGTCGATGCGGAAGTGGTCGGTCAGGATGCGTTGGCGCACCAGCTTCTTGGTCAGCGACCGGAACGCCGCGCCGACCTCCTTCTCGCGACCCTCGTAGGTGTCGGCGAGTCGCGCAAGAACCTCGACCTTGATCTCGTCGGTGCGATCGTTGCGCTCTTCCTTGCCTGCAATGGTCAGCGCCTTGGACAGCTCGTCGGTGGCCACGGAGGACACCGCGTAGAACACGTCGTCCTGGTAGTCGGGGAACACCGGGTACTCGGCGGTCGGCTTGGCGGCCTTGTCGGCCAACTCTTGCTGAGCGGCACACAGTGCGGCGATGAACGGCTTGGCGGCCTCGAGACCCTCGGCGACAACGCTTTCGGTGGGTGCGCCGGCGCCGGCTGCGATCAGCTCGATGACGTTGTCGGTGGCCTCGGCTTCGACCATCATGATGGCCACGTCGTCCGCTGTCTTGCGGCCCGCGACGACCATGTCGAACACGGCGCCCTCGAGCTGCTCGACGGTGGGGAAAGCCACCCAGGTGCCGTCGATGAGTGCGACGCGAACGCCGCCGACCGGACCGGAGAACGGAATCCCGGAGATCTGGGTGGACGCGGAGGCGGCGTTGATCGCCAGCACGTCGTACAGATCCTTGGGATCGAGGCTCAGGATGGTGACGACGACCTGGATCTCGTTGCGCAGACCCGAGATGAAGGTGGGGCGCAGCGGCCTGTCGATCAACCGGCAGGTCAGGATCGCGTCGGTGGAGGGGCGACCCTCGCGCCGGAAGAACGAGCCGGGGATGCGCCCCGCCGCGTACATCCGCTCTTCGACGTCGATCGTCAACGGGAAGAAGTCGAAGTGGTCTTTGGGGGTCTTGCTGGCCGTGGTGGCCGACAGGAGCATGGTCTCGTCGTCGAGGTAGGCGACGACGGCGCCGGCGGCCTGCTTGGCCAGCCGGCCGGTCTCGAAACGGATGGTGCGGGTGCCGAAGCTCCCGTTGTCGATAACGGCGGTCGATTCGAACACGCCTTCTTCAATTTCAACTACAGACATAGACGTCCGTATGGCCTCTCTGGATCACTGTTCAGCTGTTTCGCGTCGTCACGCCCAGAACGCTGAGCAGCCTGTCAGACCACGGGCCTTGATGCGGCTACGGCCGTCGATCGAAGCGGTCGGATGCTGTGCCCAATTTCTTGGGGCACCCGGCAGCCACTACCGAAGACCGCCCGATCAGGCGGGGTCCGTCAGGGACGCGCGGGAGCGGTGCACGCGGAACTGCGAGAACCGCACCCAATCGTTCGCGCCGAAAACGGCTGACGAACGCACCCATGTTACACCGCAGCTACGCCGCGGCCGACACCGTGGGAGGCGTCAGCGGCGCAGGCCAAGGCGGTCGATCAGGGAGCGGTAGCGCTCCACGTCGACCTGGGCGACGTACTTGAGCAGGCGCCGACGCCGGCCGACAAGGAGTAGCAGTCCGCGCCGTGAGTGGTGGTCGTGCTTGTGCACCTTGAGGTGCTCGGTCAGGTCTGCGATGCGCCTGGTCAGCAGTGCGACCTGTGCCTCCGGCGAGCCGGTGTCGCTTTCATGCAGGCCGTAGGAGCCCAGGATGTCTTTTTTCTGTTCGGCAGTGAGCGCCACGAAACAATCTCCATCAATAGGTCCGCGAGGGTGAGGCCTCCAGGCCCCCGGTGAGCGGAGCCGCCGCGAACTGCAGCACCCGCTTGGTCGGCGTGAAGTCTAGCAGCGCCCCGGCTGAGCTGCGAAATCGCTGCTACTGGGCGGCGAGGATGATCCGGGCCCGCTCTGTGTCGCCGCCCATCGCGACGACCAGGTCGTCCACCGACGCGAAGCGCTCCTGGCCGCGGATGCGTGCGATGAAATCCACCGCGACGTGCTGCCCGTACAGGTCGGCCTCGGTATCGAGGACGAACGCCTCGACGGTGCGGGTGCGCCCGGAGAACGTCGGATTGGTGCCGACGGAGACCGCCGCCTGATACCGCTCACCTGGCACGACGGTGCCCACCACCGGGCCGTGGCCCAGCACGGTGAACCATGCGGCGTACACACCGTCGGCGGGGATCGCCGAATACATCGGCGGAGCGACGTTGGCGGTCGGGTAGCCGAGGATCTTGCCGCGGCCGTCGCCACGAACCACCACGCCCTCCACCCGGTGCGGCCGGCCCAGCGCCTCGGCCGCGGCGACGACGTCGCCCGCGTCGACGCAGGACCGGATGTAGGTGGACGAGAACGTGACGGTTTCGTCCCTGTGGTGCTCAGCCACCAGGGACATGCTCTCGACCGCGAAGCCGAACCGCTCCCCCGCCTTGCGCAGCAGGCCGACGTTGCCTGCGGCCTTCTTGCCGAAGGTGAAGTTCTCCCCGACCACCACCTCGACGACATGCAGGTTCTCGACGAGCAGCTCGTGGACGTAGCGCTCGGGGGTCAGCTTCATGAAGTCCGAGGTGAACGGCATCACCAGAAAGACGTCGATGCCCAGTTCCTCGACCAGCTCCGCGCGGCGGGTCAAGGTGGTCAGCTGCGCGGGGTGGCTGCCAGGGAAGACGACTTCCATCGGATGCGGGTCGAACGTCATCAACACCGTCGGCACACCACGCGACCGGGCCGCCTTGACGGCGTGATTGATCAGTTCGGCGTGTCCGCGGTGCACCCCGTCGAACACGCCGATCGTGACGACGCATCTGCCCCAGTCCGTGGGGATCTCATCCTGCCCCCGCCAGCGCTGCACAGCCGCAAGCCTACGGCTCCCGGCGAGGCTCGGCGCCTTCACATCCCCAGATCAGGTGACCATTGCTTAAACTTTGTCAGTGTGAGCCCGAACGGTGACCCGCGAGACCTGACGGCTGTCGCCCAGGACTACCTCAAGGTCATCTGGACGGCCCAGGAGTGGTCGCTGGAAAAGGTGAGCACCAAGATGCTCGCCGAGCGAATCGGAGTGTCGGCCAGCACGGCGTCGGAGTCCATCCGCAAGCTTGCCGACCAGGGGCTCGTCGATCACGAGAAGTACGGCGCAGTGACGTTGACCGACGCGGGCAGACGCGCCGCGCTGGCCATGGTGCGCAGGCACCGGCTGATGGAGACCTTCCTGGTCCGGATGCTCGGCTACAGCTGGGACGAGGTGCACGACGAGGCCGAGATCCTCGAACACGCCGTCTCCGATCGGATGCTCGACCGCATCGACGCCAAGCTCGGCTACCCCAAGCGCGACCCGCACGGCGATCCGATCCCGGCCGCCGACGGGCACGTGCCCACCCCGGATGCGCGGCAGCTGTCGGTCTGCCGAGACGGCGAGACGGGAACGGTGGCCCGAATCTCCGACGCCGACCCGGAGATGCTGCGGTACTTCGAGACCGTCGGCATCACGCTGGATTCGCGTCTGATGGTGCTGGCCCGTCGAGACTTCGCGGGCATGATCTCGGTGGCCATCAAGTCCGCAGACGCCAGGGAGAACGACCCGGGCACCACGGTGGAGCTGGGAAGTCCTGCGGCAGAAGCGATCTGGGTCGTCGCCTAAGCCCGCGCACGGCCACGGGCCAGCGAGGCGACAGCGGCCAGCACCGCAAGGGCGATCGAAACCCCGAACACGACGGTCAGCCCGTGATGGAACGGGCCCGAGATCAGATCCGGGAAGAACTCGCGGCCGGTGATGACCGCGTGGTTCTCCGGGGGAAGCTGGGTCAGCACGCCGGTCGGGGCCAGCAGGTGCTCGAGCGGATTGACACCGAGCACCGCGGCGAACAGCGTCGACACCGGCGGCAGCACGGACACCTGGTGGGCCACGTCGGCCGGCACACCTTGGTTCTGCAGACCGGTGCGCAGCGCGTCGGGCAGGCTCGCGGACAGGCCGACGACCATCAGCGAGAAGAACACGCCGATGGACAGCGCGGTTCCGCTGTTCTGGAACGTCGCCCGCATGCCCGACACCACACCGCGCTCGCTGGGCAGCACGCTGCCCATGATGGCCGAGGTGTTGGGCGCGGCGAACATGCCGCTGCCAATCCCGTTGAGCGCGATCAACATTGCGAAGACCCAATACGGGAAGTCGATGGGCAGCAGCATCAGTCCGACGAAGCTGAGCGCAAACAGCAGCATGCCGGTTGACGCGATCCCCCGCGCCCCGAAACGGTCCGACAGTGCCCCCGCCGCCGGGCCTGCGACAAGGAAGCCGGCCGTCAGCGGCAGCATGAACAGCCCCGCCCAGAGCGGGGTGTCGGAATAGTCGTAGCCGTGCAGAGGCAGCCAGATGCCCTGCAACCAGATGATCAGCATGAACTGCAGGCCACCCTGCGCCAGTGCCGCCGCGAGAGTCGCGGCGTTGCCCGCGCTGAACGCCCGGATCTTGAACAAACTGAGCCTGATCATCGGTTCGGCGACCCGGGATTCGATGAGGACGAAGGCGATCAGCAGGACGATGCCGAGCAACAATGTTCCCAGCACGAACGGGCTGTGCCATCCCGTGCTGTGGCCACCGTGCGGCTGTATCCCCGAGGTGATCGCGATCAGAACCGCGGACAGCCCGACCGCGAACGTGAGGTTTCCCCACCAGTCGATCCGGCCGCGGTGCCGCTCACCGTTGTCCCGCAGCCGTCGGTAGGCCCAGATCGTGCCGAACACTCCGACGGGCACATTGACCCAGAACACCGCGCGCCAGTCCCAGGCGGCAAGCAGACCTCCTGCCACCAAACCGACGAACTGACCGGCCAGCGCCGCGACCTGGTTGAAGCCGAGCGCGAATCCACGCCGATCCGGCGGGAATGCGTCGGTGAGAATCGCCGCCGAGTTCGCCGTCAGCATCGATCCGCCGACCGCCTGCAGCAGGCGCCAGCCGATGAGCCACTGGGCCGCCGCGGCTCCGGCGAATGGATCGAATGACAGCAGAATCGACGCCACGGTGAAGACCGTGAAGCCGAAGTTGTAGACCTTGACCCTGCCGTACATGTCACCGATGCGACCGAGCGTGACGACCAGCACCGATTGCACCAACCGGTAGCCCATGATCATCCACAGCAGATAGGCGATGTTGGCCGGCGCCAGTGGATCCAGATGGATTCCGCGAAAGATCGCGGGCAGCGAGATGATGACGATCGACCCGTCGAGCGCGGACATGAAGACCGCCGCGGTGGTGTTGGTGAGCACGACCCAGCGGTAGTTGTCGCGGGTCTCGGTCTCTCGTTCGTCGACGGTCATCTACAGGTGGTAGGCCAGTCGTTCGATCAGGGGCGCCGCCGCCGCGAGCTGCTCGAGTTCGGCTTCGGTGAAATCCGCCAGTCCCGCTGCGAGCTGTTCCACCCGGGCATGGCGCCGGCGATTGAGGTCGCGTCGGCCAGTGGCGCTGATCGACAGGAGGATTCGTCTCCCGTCATCTGGGTCGGGTTGACGCCTGACGAGGCCGCGGCTTTCGAGCTCGCTCAGCGTGGCGCCCATCGACTGCGGGCTGATCTGCTCCTGCCGGGCCAGGTCGGCCGCGGCCGCGGGTCCCCCGCGGTCGAGGCGCCCGAGCGCCGCCGTCTCCGGGAAGGTCAGCTCGCCGGACACCGGCGTCTGTCTCAGCCGCCGGCGCAGTAGACCCACGCACATCAGTAGTGCCCTCGCGACGTCCTCGGTCTCGCGGTCGACGGCCATATTCATCAGGCTAGACTTATCAGTCATGCCTGATCAAATACCCACTTGCCTCCGGCGGTATTCATTGGGAGCGAGCCCAAACCAGCGCACGAAGGCGTGGTTGAACGCCGCTGTCTCGGCATATCCCAGCCGCCGCGCGACCTGCTCGACCGTCAGCCCGACCTGAGAGAGCAGCTCGGTCGCCAGCGTCGCCCGCACGTCGTTGGTGAGCGTGCGAAACGAGGTTCCCTCCTCGGCCAGTCGCCTGCGCAGTGTGCGCGGGTGCAGGTGCAGTGCCGCGGCCACCGCGTCGAGTCCAGGCATTTCCCCAGGCGCAGAGAGAAGTTCGGACCGCACGCGGGCAGACAGGCCGTATCTGCGCTGCCGTCGTTCGAGGATCTGCTCGCACTGCGCGACGCAGACGGCCAATGTATGAGCATCGGCCTGGGGCAGGGGTTCATCGAGCATCTCCCGCGGAAAGCAGACCGTCGTGCGCTCGCGGCCGAACGTGACGTGCCGTATCGCGACGCGATCGAGCAGCGGGCCAAGGTATTCCTCGTCGACGGCGAGCTCGACGCGGATCTGGTCGGCATGTCGGGCCAGCACCGGATGGACGAACGTGGGCACGGTGGCGACGATCGCCGCGATGTCGCGTTCCATGAAGAATCGGCGGACGTCATCAGGCAGATGCTCTGCGCCGATGGCGATCTCACATTCCGCCGGCCCCTCGGCCAACAGGATCGAGGCATGCAACGTCGTCAGCGAGAAGAACCTCAGCCCGACTGAGATCAACTCACGCAACGTGCCGGAGGCCATCGCGGCGAAGCCCAGCATGCCGAGGTTGGTCAGATTGATGCGGGCTCCGACAGCGACCCCGATGGCTGCCGGCTCCGGCGCGAGGCGCAGGAGGTTACGCGCCATGGTGAACTCGTCACCCGCGGTGACTTCGCTCTCCGGATCCTCGAGATCGGACGGCGTCACCGACGTTCCGGCCAGCACGTCGGCGACGGACACGCCCGCCTCTGTCGCCACCGCGCACAGCTGTCGCGCGGCGACGACGGGACGCCGGAGTTCGTCGGACGGGACGGTCATCGTGTCCGAAAATATCAATCATTTGTCCCAACGCAGCATCGTTACCGCGCCCGCGTCGCTCTACCGTCAGATGCATGACGATCACCAGCGACGTCCGTTTCGCCAGAAAGTATGGACCGCTGACCGCCAGAACCCTTGCCTCCAACATGGTCCGCGAGGCAAAGCATCGAAAACGACCGCGGCCTGTTCCCCCGAACATCGAGCTCACCGACTTCGATCCCTTCGACCGCGCGACGGCGGCCGACCCGTATCCGCGTTACCGCGAGCTGCTCGCAGGCGGCCCGGTGCACTACAACCCCAAGCGCGGCATCTTCATCCTGACCCGCTACCAGGATGTCCGGGCCGCCGCGCGCGCCGACCATGTGTTGTCCAGCGCCGACGGCATCACCTACGGCCGCATGAAATTGCCGGTATTGCTGACCACCGATGCGCCGCGACATACCCGCATGCGCAAGCAGGCATTGCCGGGCTTCACCCGAGGCGCGCTCGAGTCGTGGCAGCCGATGGTCGACCACTTGGCACGGACGCTGGTCGCCGATCTGATCGCCGGGGCAACTGCAGATGTGGTCTCCACCCTCGCCGTGCCGATGCCGATGGGAATGATCGCGCACATACTCGGTATCGGCGACGATGACCAAGCGGCGTTCCGCCGGTGGTCGAACGACACGGTACGGGTCGCCGACGTCAACATCTCGAAATCGGGCCTGCGTGAACTCGTGCCGGCGGTCATGGGATTTCGGCATATGCATGCGTTCTTCACCGAAAAGCTGAGCAACGGTGAGCTGCTCGGCGAGAACACCGTCCTGGGTCGACTGGCCAGGCACACCGAAGACGGCCGGCTCAGTTACGACGAGATGTTCTTCATCGCCGTGCTGCTCCTGCTCGCGGGCAATGAAACCACCACCAACATGTTGAGCACGTTGTTCCTGACGCTTTCGCAACGGCCCGACCAACTCGAGCTGTTGCAGCAGCGACCGGAGCTCATCGCCTCGGCGATCGAGGAACAGCTGCGCTTCTCCTCCCCGGTCCAAAGCTTCTACCGCACAGCGCGTGTCGACTACCAGGTCGGCCGCGCAACCATCCCTGCGGGATCACGCGTGCTGCTGGCCTGGGGTGCGGCCAACCGTGACCCGCGTCAGTTCGAGGATCCGGATGTCTTTCGCGCCGACCGCAACCCGACGGGCCACGTGGCGTTCGGTTCCGGGGTCCACCTGTGCCTCGGAGCACAGCTGGCCCGCATGGAAGGCCAGGCCGTGCTGCGCGAGATCGTCGACAACATCGAACGCATCGAGGTGGTCGGCACTCCGAGTTGGAGCACCAACCCCAACCTGCGGGGCCTCACCGAGATGAACGTCCGGCTCACCCGGCGACAGGAGCGGGTTGCTTGAGGCCTGCGGCCCGCACGAGCACCGCCAGCACGACGGCGATCAGGAGAAGCGCAGGGACGTCGCCCCACAGATGGCCCATATGGTGCCCGTGGCCGAAAGACTGCACCGCCATGATGACCGCATGCACGACCGAAGACCACACCACGAACCAGATGAAGCTGAGGTTCGCCTGCGGGTTGCGTGCCGCATTGATCAGGAACACGCCAACGGTCGCGTAGACGCCGACGATCATCATGAAGTACTGCGACTCGTGCGGGGCACCCGCGTGCCACGCCCAGCCCGACGGCCACACCACCGCCAGGGGATAAAGAGCCAGGGCGGCGATGCCGAAGACGACCAAGGCCAATTGCAGAAGCTTGTAGGGGGTTGTCATGACGCGCTCCAATCCGACTCAATGGATTTATGATTCGCCGCAGCTACGGCTCGACCACGACGCGGAACACCCCCTTGGATTTGTCCTGCGCGACCCGGAACGCCTCCACGGCGTCCTCAATCGCAAACCGGTGGGTGATCAAAATTTCCGTGAGTTCCGGGCGGGCAGCCAGTAAGGCGGCCGCTTCGACGAAGTCGGGGCGGGCGTAGTAGCTGCAGTAGCCGAGCGAAGGACGCAGCGTCACCTCCTTCAAGAAGGCGGCGTCCATCGGCCAGCCTGTCCCAGGGTCGTATACGCCGAGATGCACCACCGTGCCGCCCACCCTCGCCAGCTCAACGGCGCGCCGCAGGGCGCTCTCGCTGCCACCGGTTTCAATCACCACGTCGTATCCGCTGGTCGGGACGACGGCATCGATGCGCTCACGAGCTTCGTGCTGGTGCAGGTGGCGCGCTTCTACGGCGACCTCCGCGGCACCCAGCTGTTGAGCCGACGCGGCGGCGAGAATGCCGATGGCACCCGCACCAATGACGGCGACCCGGGTCTGCGGGCCGATCTCACCCTGGTGGCAGCTGTGCCATGCCACGCTCGCCGGCTCCACCAGCGATGCGTCGGCGACCTCGAGGCCTGGTGGCAACGGCACGAGTACGTGGCTTGGAGCTCGGAACCACTCGCACATCCCACCCGGACTGAGCATCCCTGGCGCGGTCGGTCCTGCTAAGCACATGTTGTAGGTACCTTGTTCGCACTGTTCGCATCCTCCGCAGCCGAAGAAACCCTCGACCGCGACGGCGGTCCCGTCCTCCAGGACCCCGGCGAACTCGTGGCCTGCGATCTGCGTGCTGCCATATTTCAAGTACTTCAGGTCCGAGGCGCAGATCCCAGCCGACACCACCCGGACAAGTTCCCCGTGACCGGCGGGTTCGTCGACATCGACGACTTCGACCGAGGGCGGAGCATTGCGTACTGCCTTCACCGGATCCCCCTTTTGGAGGCACTTACAGTGTCGCGGGACGAATCACCACTACTGATTTTGCCCGCTCGCCCTCGTCGCGGAGAAGCGAAATGACCTTTTCGTCGGACGCCACCGCGGCGTACACCCCGTCGATTCCAGCGGGTTCCAGTGCGCGGCCGTGTCGGGCGGACTCAGCCTCCTCGGCGCTCAGCTCCCGTCGCGGGAACGCCAGCAGGCACGCCTCGTCGAGGGTGTAGGACAGCCGAGGGCTTTCGGACAGGGCATCGAGGGCGCGGGCCTCGTCGAGCCCAAATCGGCCGACGCGGGTGCGCCGCAGCGCGGTGAGGTGCCCGCCGACTTTCAGCACGGCGCCGACGTCGCGGGCCAGCGCCCGGATGTACGTGCCGCTGGAGCAGTCGACCTCGACGTCGACGTCGACGAAGCCGTCGTGGCGCCGCACGCCGAGCACCTCGAACCGGTCGATGCGTACGGGACGGGCCGCCAACTCGACAGTCTGTCCCTCGCGGGCGAGTTGGTAGGCACGCTTGCCGCCGACCTTGACGGCGCTGACCGCCGACGGGATCTGCGAGATGTCGCCGCGCAGCGCGGCCACCGCGGCCTCGATGTCGGCGTCGGTGACGCCCGCGGCCGAAACCGTCTGCAACACTTCGCCGTCGGCGTCCTCGGTGGTGGTCGTCTGGCCCAGCCGGATGGTCGCGGCGTACGACTTGTCGGTCGCGGTGAGCAGACCGAGAATCTTGGTGGCCCGCTCGATGCCGACCACCAGCACACCGGTGGCCATCGGGTCCAGCGTGCCCGCGTGACCGACCTTGCGGGTGGAGAAGATGCGCCTGCATCGTGCGACGACGTCGTGGCTCGTCATCCCCGGGGGTTTGTCGACCACCACGAGGCCGGCATCCGTCACAGCACGATCGCCGTCAGCGCCAGCCCCTCACGCACCGACCAGCGGCCTCGCAGCGCCGTCAGCGGCGGCCCCGACAGCGCGGCGCCGTCGATCAAGACACGGGATTCGAACCCGCCCGCCGTCCCTCCTTCGTCGACGGTGAAGACGATGTGCGCGTCCTCGAAGCCCAGCCATCGCCGGGTGACCGGGAACCAGGCCTTGTACGTTGCCTCCTTGGCGCAGAACAGGATTCGATCCCAGTGCAGACTCCCAGGAAGCCCGCTGATCTCCGACCGTTCGTCGGGAAGACTGATCGCGTCGAGCACGCCTTTGGGCAGCACGTCGTGGGGTTCGGCGTCGATGCCGACCGATCGCACGGCGTCGTGGCGACCGACCGCCGCACCGCGGTACCCGTCGCAGTGGGTGAGGCTGCCGACCACGCCGTCCGGCCAGCATGGTTCGCCCTTCTCCCCCTTCAGGATCGGGACCGGCGGCACACCCAGTTCCTCCAGTGCAAGGCGCGCGCAATAGCGGACGGTGGTGAACTCGTTGCGGCGCTTGGGGACCGACCTCGCGATCAGTGGCTCCTCCTCCGGCAGCGGCACCAGATCCGTTGGGTCGGTGTACATCTCGGCGGCGGCGACCTTGTCCGGCAGCACGTCGGAGAGCAGTGTCGCGACTATCATCGCGACCGTGTCGACTGCCGGTTGGCGATGCGTTCCTGCATCTTCTGCGCGTTCGCCCGCATCTCCGGAGTGATCTCGAAGTGTCCGCCGAACTCGTTGAGGTAGCCGGGTGAGTAGTTCGGGTCGGGCAGCACCTGGCGCATCCAGCGGTACGGCTTGCGGCGTCGCCACTCGCGCGGGTAGCCGACCGACACCTCCTCGAAGCGAACGCCGTCGTACCACGTCGTGCGGGGAATGTGCAGATGGCCGTACACCGAGCAGACCGCGTTGTAGCGGGTGTGCCAGTCGGCGGTTGCGGTGGTCCCGCACCACAGCGAGAACTCGGGATAGAACAGCGCCTCGCAGGGTTCGCGCACCAGCGGAAAGTGGTTGACCAGAACCGTCGGCGTCACCCAGTCGAGGTCCTCGAGTCGCTTGCGGGTGGCCTCCACGCGATCGCGACACCACGCGTCCTTTGTCGCATACGGCTCGTTGGACAGCACGAACTCGTCGGTGGCGACCACGTTGCGGTCCCTGGCGATGGCCAGGCCCTCGGCCTTCGTGGCGGCGCCGTCGGGCAGGAACGTGTAGTCGTAGAGCAGGAACATCGGCACGATGGTGGCCGGCCCACCCGCCTCGGTCCACACCGGAAACGGGTGCTCGGGGGTGACTACGCCCATCTCGTCGCACATGTTGACCAGGTAGTCGTAGCGGGCCCGGCCGAACACCTGCATGGGGTCCTTGCTCGTGGTCCACAGCTCGTGGTTGCCCGGCACCCAGATGACCTTGGCGAACCGCTTTCGCAGAAGGTCGAGCGCCCATCGGATCTCGTCGGTGCGCTCTGCCACGTCGCCGGCGACGATCAACCAGTCATCGGGTGACGAAGGGTGCAGCGACTCCGTGACCGGCTTGTTGCCGGTGTGACCCGTGTGCAGGTCGCTGATAGCCCAGAGTGTCGCCACAGCCCACCAGCCTACTTGCGCGGCGCCTCGCGGCCCGGGTCGCAACTAGAACATGTTCTCGTTTTCGGTCGAGGGCTGTCGCCGCGACTTGTATAGTCCCCGCAGGGGCAGCCGAGCGCGAGGGGGTTTCATGGCGACCAGGATCCGTTTGTTCGCGGCGTTCGGCGCGCTCGTGGCGGCGGTGATTCTGGTCATGCAGAGCGGACCGCTGAACGTGCCGGGACCCGGACCCGTCGACCTGCGCTCGACGGCGGCGCCGTGGCCGGAGGCGACCACCACGATCAAGTGGCCGGTGATCGCCACCGTCGATCCCAGTCCGTTCGACCCGTGCCGCGACATCCCGCTGGACGTCATCCAGCGCATCGGCCTCGGGTTCACCCCGCCGGAGCCCGAGGACAGCCTGCGGTGCCATTACGACGCGGGCAACTACCAAATGGCGGTGGAAGCGTTCGTCTGGCGCACCTACGAACAGAGCCTGCCCCCCGACGCGGTCGAACTCGACATCGACGGCCACCGTGCTGCCCAGTTCTGGGTGATGAAGCCGACCGACTGGAACAACCGCTGGTGGATCACGTGCGCGGTGGCGTTCAAAACCGACTACGGGCTGATCCAACAAACGCTGTTCTACTCGCCGGTCTACGGCGCAGACGACGTGGACTGCATGCAGACCAACCTGCAGCGCGCGCACGAGCTGGCGCCGTACTACAAATTCCAGCGCGCCTCTAACGAGTGATCTTGTCCATCGGGCTGGAGCGCTCGAGCATGCCGTAGGTCTCCTCGCCGTGCCACCGATACCGCACGCCGGCCTGCTGAAGGGCGGGAAACGTCCAATTGGCCATCTTGGCCAACAGTTCGGCGGGCACCTCGCCGGGGTCGGTGATGTCATGCGTCGACAACACCGTCTCGCCCTCGATCCGCTCGGTGCCGTTGGCTGTCTCCAGCACGACCGAGACGTCCTCGCCGGACGGTCGTAACCGGCGCAGCCACGGCGCCTCGACGACGCGGGCGGGAATCAGTTCGCCGTCGCCGTCGAAGAGATAGCCCTCGTTGAAGGTCGGTCGGCCGTCCGGGCGGGGCGGATAGGCGATGTAGCCGAACGCCCGGCCGCTTCCGAAGAGCGCCGACTGCCAACAGTGTCCCCAGAACCCCTCGAGCCTGCGCACGCCCTGGCGCCGGATCCGCAGGCCGCTGCCGGTGAAGGGGTGCTCCTCACCGGCCACGCGCACCGACCCCGTCGCCCGAAACAACTGCTCGTAGCGGTCGCCGCCCATCAGGTCGCCCTCGACCGACGTCTCCAACGCCGAAGCGGCATCGGCCTGCAACGCGCCCTGCACCCACGGTGGCACCGCGAGCTTCGCCTCGACCTCGAACCGCAGGTCGACCAGAGGCCCGTCCTTACGGCCCGCGGCCAGGTTGGCCGAGGACGTCTGGACGACCTTGCCGTCGAACGTCATCGTCCACACGTCGAACGGTTTCACGCATTCGAACGCCAGCGGACCCCCGCCAAGCACGGTCGGCTTGCCGTCAGGCCCCTCGACCGGCCGGCTTGCCGCGTCGTCGCGCAGTCGGTAGGCACGGCCGTCGGGGAATGCGACATTGACCTGGATGCTGTGTTCCTGCCAGTTCGACGCGACCGCCTCGACGCCAACGCGCGGCAGGCCGACCTGCCCGCGGTCGTCGAACACCCAGAAGCTCACCGAGTCCCGCATCTCGGGGTTCTCTGGTGGCTCGGCGAAGATGTACTCGCGTGCCGGGTCGATCCCACCGGTCAGGTCGATTGCCATGTGAGCGTTCACCTTTCATGTGCGATCCAGCGTTGCGAGTGTTCGACGTAGGAGGCGAAGAGCGGCCGCATCGCGTCGAAATCGAGCCCGAACGCCTCGGGGTCGGCCCGTGTACGCGGCTCACGGTTTTCGGCGTTGTCCGCCCACCACGTCCGCATCCCTGCCTCGAACGCGTCGGTCACCGGTTGTTTCAGCCACCCGTAGAGGCGGCGTACCTCGCCGATCGGGTCGGCCCCCATCGCCCGGAAGTCGATGTCGAAGAACCGATCGTCGGCCCCGCCGTCACGGAATTTCACCGTCCGGTCCATGCCGACCGACCAGTGGTTGACGTTGAGCTCGCCGAGATAGCGCCGGTCGAGGTGGTCGGTGAAGCCGCCCGCGATGTCGGCATAGACGTCGGCCACCGAGAGGATCACGTCGGTCGGGTCGCGGTGGGTCATCACGAAGCGCGCGTCGGGGAACACCCGGTCCAGATGGTCCAGCGCCAGCACGTGCGCGGGCGACTTCAACCGCCACGGCCTTGGCGGCTCGCCCCACTGCAGCAGCTTGAGGACGCGACGCTCGTAGGCGTAGGTCGACGTGTAATCGGCGTCTGTGGCCAGCCATTCGGAGTACGACGGGATCTGCGCGAACGCCTGGAAGATCTGCGATTTGAAGTCCAGCGCCATGAGGTCCAGACACTCCATCGGACCGTGGATGTCATTGGGCACGTGATGCCTGCTGCCCACCATCAGGGCGCGCTGCTCCGGCGGGATCCGCGGGTCGTCGCCCTGCACGGTCGACGGCGGCGGACACGGTTCGGCGGACTCCCAGCTGCGCAGGTACCGGATGTCGGGATCCTGGGCGAGCAGGAACGACAGGGCGGTGGACCCCGTCCGGGGCAGGCCGAGACCGAACAGGGGATTGTCGATCGTTTCGTCGTCGATCTCGGGGTGACGGCGGTACCAGTCCTCGACCTGCAGCCGCTGGCGCAGATGCGTGCCGACGCGGGCGTAGATGAAACCCTCGCCGCGGTCGTTTAGCCGAGCCTCGTCGCGCAGGGCTTTGACGAGGATCTCCAGCCCCTCCCGGAAGCAGTCGTCGCCGAAGTCGTTCAGCCCCGTTCGCTCGACGGCGGCCGCCATCAACTTGCCCGGTGATGCCACTGTGCACCTCCAACGGAATTCGTGACAGTACACTGTCACCATTGTGGGTGACACGTCAATAGAACGCAGGCGCCGCTACGACAACCGCGCGCGAGCGGAGAAGGCCGCACAGACGCGGGAGCGCATCATCGCCGCGGGCAGCGAACTGGTGCATGCCTTCGACACCTGGAACTGGCGCGACCTGACGTTCCGGTCGGTCGCCGAACGCGCGGGTGTGGGCGAGCGAACGGTGTATCGCCACTTCCCCACCGAACGTCACCTGCACGACGCCGTCATGCAGCGCCTGGAGTCCGAAGCCGGGATCTCCTACGAGGACGTCGATCTCGACAACCTCGGAGAGGTCACGGCGCGCGTTTTCGCTTCGCTGCAACGGTTCTCGGTGCGGGAATCGGTCGACGCACCACGTGACGCCACGTTCGTCAGCGTCGACCGGCGGAGGCGCGATGCGCTACTGCGTGCCGTGGCCGCGTCGGCGCCTGGGCTCTCGGCGGCCGAACAGCGCGTCACTGCGGGGCTTCTCGACGTGCTGTGGAACCTGCCCAGCTACGAGCGACTGGTCGGGGTCTGGGGACTCGACGGCCCGGCCGCCACCAGCGCCGTCAACTGGCTGATGGCCAAGGTCATCGAGGCGATCCAGGACGGAAACGCGCCGCCTGCGTAGCCTCGGTTCAGTGCCCGCCGCCAAGAATCTCATCGGTCGCACGCTTGGCCGCCTGCTGGGCCTGCCGCCCCACACCACCGACTACGACGTGCATCACCGCGTTCGGATCCCGATGCGCGACGGCGTCGAGCTGGTCGCCGACCACTACCGGCCGCTGACGTCGAGTCCCTCAGGCACGCTTCTGGTCCGCGGGCCCTACGGACGCGGGTATCCGGTATCGGTGCTCTTCGGACGCGTCTACGCGTCGCGCGGCTACCACGTCGTCGTGCAGAGCGTTCGCGGCACGTTCGCCTCCGGCGGCGACTTCGACCCGTTCCGCAACGAGATCGACGACGGCGCCGACACCGCCGCTTGGCTGCGGGAACAGCCCTGGTTCACCGGGTCGTTCGGCACCGTCGGCGCGTCCTACCTCGGCTTCACCCAGTGGGCGTTGTTGACGGACCCACCGCCGGAGATGACCGCGGCCGTCGTCACCGTCGGACCGCATGACATCAGTGGGCCACGTTGGGGCACAGGCTCATTCGGGCTCAACGACTTTCTCGGCTGGACAGATTCGGTGTCCCACCAGGAAGATCCCGGCCGGCTTCGCGTCATCGTGCGGCAGCTGAGGTCGAGGCGGCTGGTGGCGGGCGCCGTCACCGGGCTGCCCGTCGGTACAGCCGGCCGGACGCTGCTCGGCGCCGGTGGGCCGTGGTACGAGTCCTGGCTCGAACATCCCGAGCACGACGACCCGTTCTGGGCGCCGCTTCAGCTGCACGCCGCGCTGGACCGCACCCAGATTCCGGTGCTGCTGCTCACCGGCTGGCAGGACCTATTCATCGAACAGACGCTGGCGCAGTTTGCACGGCTGCGCGAGCGCGGCGTACCCGTGGCGATGACGATCGGGTCGTGGACCCACTCCGACATGCTGAGAAAGGGTGCCCCGACCGTCCTGCGCGAATCGCTGTCCTGGCTCGACACGCACGTGGCGGGCGACCGTAGCCCGCAACGCGGCCCGGTGCGCATCCACGTCAACCACGGCGACTGGATCGAGCTCGGCGACTGGCCGCCCGCGATGCCCGAGCAGCTGCGGTACCTGCAACCGGGCGGCCGTCTCGGCGACGCGGTGCCACCCGACACGGCGCCGGCCGCGACGTTCACCTACGACCCCGCGAACCCGACCCCCACCGTCGGTGGTCGCATGCTGTCTCCGGAGGGCGGCTATCGCAACGACGGCAGGCTGGCCGAACGCGCCGACGTGCTGAGCTTCACCGGAGACGCCCTGCCGCAGGACCTCTACGTCGTCGGGAACCCGGTCGTCGAACTGTCGCACTCGTGCGACAACCCGCACAACGACGTGTTCGTTCGGGTCAGCGAGGTGGACGCCAAGGGACGATCGCGCAACGTCAGCGACGGATATCGTCGCAGCGCAACCGATTCCACGGTCCGCGTCGAACTGGATGCGGTCGCGCATCGGTTTCGTGCAGGCTCACGAATCAGAGTGCTGGTCTCCGGCGGGTCGCATCCGCGGTTCGTCCGCAATCTCGGCACCGGCGAACCCCTGGCCACCGGCACGCGGCTACAGTCGGCCACACACACCGTGCATCTCGGTGACGGCGCGTCGCGATTGCTGCTGCCCGCGGCTACGCACCTGCCCTCAGCCCACTGAATCACGCACGCGGGCAACGACTTCCCGCAAGGCAGCGTCGTCATGCACCGGCGTCCCCCACATCGGGTTAACGGGTAGCGGCACCCAGCTCGTGCAGCCGGCGAACTCCGGCGTCCGGCGCAGCCGCTCGGGCTCGGCCAGCGGGCAGGCCTGCACCACGACCACCGTCAGCCGGTGCTTCGGCCGAAAGTCCAGCCGGTCGGCGCGCACCGACTCGGCGGTCCAAATATGCAGCGGCGCAATCTCGTCGAGCCCCTCAGGGCGGTTGACCTCAACGGCGGCGACAACCCTCGCGCCGGCCCGCAACACGACTTCGGTCTCGGTGCTGTCGTCGGTCGCGGCCGCCAGCAGGTCGCGGTGTTCGGGCCTGACCCGTTGCGTGTGGCTATGGGCGACGGTCGGGAAGAACAGGAAATGCGACGAGTCGAGCGTGAACCGCTTCTCGTGAATTCCGCCCTTGCGCAACAACACGGTTTGGCGGCCGTCGAGCATCGCGTGCACCGCCGCGCTCCATTCCTTGAGCCCGGGTTGGGTCAGCGTCGGCGTGCTCACCCGGTTCGGGCGGCGCGGGCCTCTACGCGGGCCCGAACCTCCGGGCGGCGCAGCGGCGGAACGGTCTTGGGCGGCTGTTTGCGTGCGGGCAGAGAGGCCAGCAGCCGTGTCGTCGTCGCGGTGACCTCGGCCACCGCGACCTCGAATGCATCCTCGTTCGCGGCCGACGGCCTGGTGACGCCGCTGACCTTCCTGACGTACTGCCTGGCGGCCGCCTCGATCTCCTCGGCGGTCGCCTCCGGTTGCAGGCCACGAAGCTCGGTGATGTTTCGGCACATATCCCCCACGATAGGTTGATGCCGTGACGAACGACGACCTGCTGCTCATCGACACCACCGACCGGGTCAGGACCCTGACGCTGAACCGCCCGCAGTCGCGGAACGCCCTGTCGTCTGCGCTGCGCAAACAGTTCTTCGCGGCACTGCGCGAGGCCGAGACCGACGATGCCGTCGACGTGGTGATCCTGACCGGCGCCGACCCGGTGTTCTGCGCCGGGCTGGACCTCAAGGAACTCGGCGGCTCCACCGATCTGCCGGACATCTCGCCGCAGTGGCCGCCAATGACCAAGCCGGTGATCGGCGCGATCAACGGGGCCGCCGTCACCGGCGGGCTTGAGCTGGCGTTGTACTGCGACATCCTGATCGCCTCCGAACTCGCCCGGTTCGCCGACACCCATGCCAGGGTCGGGCTGTTGCCGACGTGGGGTCTGTCGGTGCGGCTGCCGCAGAAGGTCGGGGTCGGCATGGCCCGTCGGATGAGCCTGACCGGCGACTACCTTTCGGCCTCCGACGCGCTGCGGGCGGGGTTGGTCACCGAGGTCGTGCCGCACGACGAACTGCTGCCGACCGCGCGTCGGGTGGCCGCCTCGATCGTGGGCAACAACCAGAACGCCGTGCGTGCCCTGCTGGCGTCGTATCACCGCATCGACGATGCCGGAACCGCCGGCGGGCTGGCGATCGAGGCGGAGTCGGCCATCGGGTGGATGCGCACCGCCAGCGGTGACGACATCGCCGCCAACCGCGACGCCGTGCTGAAGAGGGGCCGCGCACAAGTGCGCTGAACCGGCTTAGGCTGCCGGTGTGAACGAAGCACACGAAATGTGCGGCAGCGACGAATGGCGCCAAGCAATGCGGGAGGTCATCCTCCCCTGGGCGCTCAACGGCACCGACCTCGGCGATGACGTACTCGAGGTCGGGCCCGGATACGGCGCCACCACCGACGTGCTCAGCCGGGCGGTCCCGCGGCTCACCTCGGTCGAGATCGACGAGGAACTCGCCGCGATGCTCTCCGACCGGTTCGCCGACGTACCGTCGGTCGAGATCGTCAACGCCGACGCGACGACCCTGACCTACGCCGACGACAGGTTCTCCGGCGCAGCGTGTTTCACGATGCTCCATCACGTCCCGACGATCGCGTTGCAGGACCGGCTGTTCACCGAGATCGCCAGGGTGCTGCGGCCCGGCGCCCCGCTGGTCGCCAGCGACAGCCTGGGCAGCGAGGAACTCAAGGCCCACCACGAGGGCGACACGTACAACCCCGTCGACCCGGCGTCGCTGCCCTCGCGGCTGGCCGCAGCCGGTTTCGCCGAGGTGGATGTGCGCACGAACGACTACGGCTGGGCGGTCATCGCCAGGACGGCCGAAGACTAAGCCGTGCCCGGCACCAGCCAGCGTCCGGAGAACGCCCGCCAGCCGACGAAGACCAGCCGCAGCACCATGAAGGTGCTCAGGCCCGACCAGATGCCGAGCAGACCCCAGCCGAACGCCAGCGAAAGCCAGATCAACGGAAGGAACCCGAGCAGCGCGCCGATCAAGGTGGCGTTGCGCATGAACTTCGCGTCGCCGGCACCCAGTAGCACCCCGTCGAGCGCGAAAACGATTCCCGCGACCGGCAATTGGGCCACCATGAACCACCACGGCACCCCGATCGCGTCCAACACCGAGCGGTCGTCGGTGAACACGGTCGGAAACACCGACGCACCGACGGCGAACACACCCGCCAGCACAGCGGAGGCCACGGCGGAGAAGATCGTCACCCGCCAGGCCACCGACCTGGCGTGCGCCAGCTCACCGGCGCCGAGCGCCGCGCCCACCAGCGACTGTGCCGCAATTGCGAATGAATCCAGCACCAGCGCAAGGAAATTCCACAACTGCAGCACCACCTGATGGGCAGCGACGGCGGCCGCGCCGAACCGCGCGGCGACGGCTCCGGCCGACACGAAGCAGACCTGAAACGCCAACGTCCGCAACAGCAGATCGCGACCCATGACCACCTGGGCGCGCAACACCGTCGGCTGGACGCGCAGGGACACCCGCTCGACCAACAGGGCGCGGCAGAACATCAGCGCGGCGAGCCACTGACCGACGAGGTTGGCGACCGCCGACCCCGCCACCTCGAGCCGCGGCATGCCCAGCCAGCCGTACACCAGCAGCGGGCACAGCACAGCCGACACCGCGAACCCGGTGACGACGTAGCGCAGCGGCCGGGCGGTGTCCTGCACGCCGCGCATCCAGCCGTTGCCCGCGGCCGAGATCAGGATCGCGGGCACGCCGATGATCGCGATGCGCACCCACGGCAGTGCGGCGGTGGCGATGTCACCGCCTGCGGCCAGCGCCGAAACCAGCGGCACCGCGGCGGCCTGCACCGCTACCACGATCAGCGCTCCCAACCCGATCGCCAGCCAGGTCGCCTGCACACCTTCACCGACCGCCGCTCCTCGGTTTTGTGCGCCGAAGAACCGCGCCGAACGCGCGGTGGTGCCATAGGACAGGAACGTCATCTGCGAGCTCAGCGTGCTCAGGATCAGCCCGCCGATGGCCAGACCGGCCAGACTGATCGCGCCCAGCCGTCCGACGACGGCCATGTCGAACAGCAGATAGATGGGTTCGGCGGCCAGCACCCCCAGTGCGGGCAGCGCCAGCCCGGCGATGCGGCGGCCGGTGGCGGGCGCGACCGGAAGGTCGTCGGCGTCAGCCAAGGGCTACGTACAGGGCCTGCACGACGTCGTCGGCCGAACCGGTTGCGGAATAGCCGGCGGCATGTGGGTGCCCGCCGCCGCCGAAGGCGCTGGCGATCGTGGCGAGATCCATCGACTTGGCGCGCATCGACACCGACCAGTGCCCCGGCTCGATCTCCTTGATCACCGCTGCCACCTCGGCCTGCTGCGTGGTGCGCACGATGTCGACGATGCTCTCGACTTCTTCGGGTCTCGCATTGACCCATTCCTCATATCCGACAACGGCATACACGAGGCCGCGGCCTTCTGCGGCGTCGGGCAGCAGCTGGGCGGAGCCCAACACCCGCGACAGCATCGGCAGCCAGGCGAAGGGGTGCGTGTCGAGCAGCGTGCGGCTGATCGCAGCGTTGTCGACGCCCAGCTCCACCAATCGGGCGGCCAGCTTGTGCGCACGCGCGCTGGCCCACCGGAACGAGCCGGTGTCTGTGGTCAGCCCGGCGTAGAGGCAGTGCGCGACCCCGATGTCGATCGGCTTGCCCCACACGTCGAGCAGGTCGGCGACCAGCATGGTGGTGGAGTCCGCGGACGGATCGACGTAGTTGGCGCTGCCGAACAGCTGGTTGGAGGCGTGGTGGTCGATCACCAGCACCTCGCGGCCGGGTTCGGCGAGCTCGCGCAGCGCGCCGAGCCGGTTGATGCTCGGGATGTCGACGGTGACCACAAGGTCGGCGTCGCGTCGCATGTCGCCGGGCGGGATCATCAGGTGCCCGCCCGGCAGCGACTGCAGAGATTCGGGCAGACCGGCCGGCGCGGCGAAGCTGACCTCGACGTCCTTGCCCGCATGGTCCAGCACTAGGGCCAGGGCCAGCCCGGCCCCGACCGTGTCGGCGTCGGGATACACATGGCAGACGACGCTGACCGAGCCAGCGGCGGACAACAGATCGGCGGCAGCGCGCGCGTCGACGCGCTCGCCCGCCAGATCTGCGTCAGTCTTCGGATCGATCGCGGTCAACGGTGTCCTCAGCGTCTCGCCTGTTATCCGGCTCCCCGCCGTCCTCCACCCCCGTCACACGGTACGGGTCCTCGTCACCGGCGTGCTTGGCACCCTGCCGAACTCTCGCCAAATCCTCATCTGCGGCGCGGGCGCGGGCCAGCAGCTCCTCCATGTGGGCGGCGGTATCCGGCACCTTGTCGAGGACAAACGACAGCGTGGGCGTGAACCGCACACCGATGGCTGCGCCGACTCGGGTCCGCAGCGTTCCCTTGGCGCGTTCCAGCGCCGCGGCGGCGCCGGCGTAATCGGGTTCCTCCTGCAACGTCTTGCCGCGCACCGTGTAGAACACGGTGGCGTCGTGCAGGTCACCCGTCACCTTCGTGTCCGTGATGGTCACGAAGGCGAGCGGGGGATCCTTGATCTCGAACTCGATCGCCGAGGCGACGATGGTGGCGATGCGCTTGGAGAGCCGACGGGCGCGGCCCACATCGACCACTAGGTGCGCTCCTTCTCCACCAGTTCGTACGTCTCGATCACGTCGCCCTCCTTGATGTCGGAGTAGCTCAGCGTCAAACCGCACTCGTAGCCGTCGCGCACCTCCGTCGCGTCGTCCTTCTCCCGACGCAGCGACTGCACCGTCAGGTTCTCGGAGACCACGATGTTGTCGCGCAGCAGCCGTGCCTTGGAGTTGCGGCGGATGATGCCGGAAGTGACCAGGCAGCCGGCGATGTTGCCGACCTTGGACGACCGGAAGATCGCGCGGATCTCCGCCCGGCCCAGCTCCTTCTCCTCGTAGATCGGCTTGAGCATGCCCTTGAGCGCGCTCTCGATGTCATCGATGGCCTGGTAGATCACCGAGTAGTAGCGGATCTCGACACCGTCGCGGTTGGCCAGCTCGGTGGCCTTGCCCTCGGCGCGGACGTTGAACCCGATGATCACCGCATCCGACGCCGACGCCAGGTTGACGTTGGTCTCGGTGACGCCGCCGACGCCGCGGTCGATGACGCGCAGCTCCACCTCGTCGTCGACCTCGATGCCCAGCAGGGCCTGTTCCAGCGCCTCGACGGTGCCTGCGTTGTCGCCCTTGAGGATCAGGTTCAGCTGGCTGGTTTCCTTCAGCGCCGAATCCAGGTCCTCCAGGCTGATCCGCTTGCGGGTGCGGGCCGCCATCGCGTTGCGCTTACGCGCGCTGCGGCGGTCGGCGATCTGGCGGGCGATGCGGTCCTCGTCGACGACGAGCAGGTTGTCGCCTGCGCCTGGCACCGAGGTGAACCCGATGACCTGCACGGGCCGCGACGGCAGCGCCGCCTCGACGTCGTCGCCGTGCTCGTCGACCATGCGGCGGACGCGGCCGTAGGCGTCGCCGGCGACAATGGAGTCTCCGACGCGGAGCGTGCCGCGCTGGATCAGCACCGTGGCCACCGGGCCGCGACCGCGGTCCAGGTGCGCTTCGATCGCCACACCCTGGGCCTCCATGTCGGGGTTGGCCCGCAGGTCGAGGGCCGCGTCCGCGGTCAACAGCACCGCTTCCTCCAGCGCCCCGATGTTGGTGCCCTGCTTGGCCGAGATATCGACGAACATGGTGTCGCCGCCGAACTCCTCAGGCACCAAACCGTATTCGGTCAGCTGCCCGCGAATCTTGGCCGGATCGGCGCCTTCCTTGTCGATCTTGTTGACCGCCACCACGATCGGCACATCGGCGGCCTGCGCGTGGTTGATCGCCTCCACCGTCTGCGGCATGACGCCGTCGTCGGCGGCCACCACGAGGATCGCGATGTCGGTCGCCTTGGCGCCACGGGCACGCATGGCGGTGAACGCCTCGTGACCCGGGGTGTCGATGAAGGTGATCGGTCTCGTCGTGCCGTCGAAGTCGACCTCGACCTGGTAGGCACCGATGTGCTGGGTGATGCCGCCCGCTTCGGCCTCGCGGACATTGGCCTGGCGGATGGTGTCCAGCAGTCGGGTCTTGCCGTGGTCGACGTGACCCATCACGGTGACCACCGGCGGGCGGGTCTCGAGATCGGACTCGTCGCCTTCGTCCTCGCCGTAGGTCAGGTCGAAGGACTCCAGCAGCTCGCGGTCCTCGTCCTCGGGGCTCACGACCTGAACGACGTAGTTCATCTCGCCACCGAGCAGCTCCAGCGTCTCGTCACCCACGGACTGCGTGGCGGTGACCATCTCGCCGAGGTTGAACAACGCCTGCACCAGCGCGGCCGGGTTGGCGTCGATCTTCTCGGCGAAATCGCTCAGCGACGCGCCGCGGGCCAGCCGGATGGTCTCGCCGTTGCCGTGCGGCAACCGCACGCCGCCGACGACCGGCGCCTGCATCGAGTCGTATTCCTGACGCTTCTGGCGCTTGCTCTTGCGTCCGCGTCGCGGCGCACCGCCGGGACGACCGAACGCACCTGCGGCACCTCCGCGCTGACCGGGACGGCCACCGCCGCCACCACCGGGACGGCCGCGATAGCCGCCGCCTGCGGGTGCACCGCCGCCGCCACCACCGGGTCCGCCGGTGCGGTAGTTACCCCCGCCACCGCCGGGTCCTCCGGGACGTCCGCCACCGCCGGGTCCACCGGGGCCGCGACCGCCGGGTGCGGGACGCGCACCACCCGGACGTGCCGGACGGCCTGGCGCGCCACCACCTGGGCGGGGCGGCATATTGCCCGGCGAGGCACCGGGACGCGGTCCGCCACCGGGCCGCGGGGCACCGGGACGCGGTGCCTGCGGCCGAGGAATCGGCCGGTCGACGGGCTGCGCCGAGGAGAACGGGTTGTTTCCGACGCGCGGTGTGCGCGGCGCCGGCTTGGGACCCGGTGTCGGTCCGCCGGGCCGGGGACCTGGCGTCGGGGCCGGCGCCGGGTGCGCGGGTGCGGGTGCCGACGCGGCTGCTGCCGCCGCCGGTGCGGGTGCCGCGGGCTCAGCCGGTGCCGGCACTGGCTGCGGGGACGCGACCGGCTCTGCGGCCGGGGCCTTCGCCGGTGCGGGCGCAGGCGCCTTTGCGGCCGCCTTCTTCGCGGGCGCGCCGTTACCGTCGGCCTTGGCCTTGTCCGCAGCGGGCTTTGCTCCACCGAAGGATTCGCGCAGCCGGCGCGCGACGGGGGCCTCAACCGTTGAGGATGCTGATTTGACGAATTCGCCCTGATCGCTCAATCGGGCGAGTACTTCTTTGCTGGTTACACCGAGTTCCTTAGCCAACTCGTGAACGCGGGCCTTGCCTGCCACTTACTCTCCTGTCTAGAGGCGCAAGCGGTGGTGGGCCGCGCCCCGGGTTTAGCTACGACGCATGGTCATCGTCTGGACTTCACGGTGTGCTCATGTTCTTCGCTACCTGTTCTCTTGCCGGGCACCGAGGCGCTTCGAGTGACTCGAAGTGCTCCAGCACCGCGGATGTATCCGGTGAGCCGGTGATGCGCAACGCTCGAGCGAATGCTCGCCGCCGGATTGCTGCGTGCAGACACTGCTGGTCAGGGTGCAACCAAGCACCCCGCCCAGGCAGATTACCTGCTGCGTCAACGGTCACGGCGCAATCGCCATTCCCGCCGCTCACAGAAACCACCCGAAGCAGTTCGACGGCCAGCTCTCGCTTCCGGCAGCCGACGCATGTCCGTACGGGTCCATCCGTACTTCTATGTGGCGAAGCCGAAGTCTCGCGCTGGATCACGCCTGAGTCTACCGTCATGGCCCCTGCGGACCGAAACGCCGGTTGGCGACTATCTGTCGTGCACAGCGCCGTGTGTCGCGCCGGGGTGCGGCGGGATGTCCGCCGCGGCAGCGGCGTCGCTGCGGATGTCGATGCGCCAGCCGGTCAATCTGGCCGCGAGGCGGGCGTTCTGGCCCTCCTTGCCGATGGCCAGCGACAGCTGGAAATCGGGTACCACCACGCGGGCCGCGTGGCCGGCCTCGTCGATCACCTGCACCGAAACCACCTTGGCCGGCGACAGCGCGTTGGCGACGAACCGCGCCGGATCCTCGTCGTAGTCGATGATGTCGATCTTCTCGCCCGACAGCTCGCTCATCACGTTGCGCACCCGCTGGCCCATCGGCCCGATGCACGCGCCCTTGGCGTTCAGTCCCGGCACTCGCGAGGTGACCGCGATCTTCGAGCGATGGCCGGCCTCGCGGGCCACCGCAACGATCTCGACGGAGCCGTCGGCGATCTCGGGCACCTCCAGCGAAAACAGCTTGCGGACCAGGTTGGGATGGGTCCGCGAGAGGGTGATCAAGGGTTCGCGCGCACCGCGCGTGACGCCGACGACGTAGCAACGCAGCCGGTCGCCGTGCTCGTAACGCTCGCCGGGGACCTGCTCTGCGGCGGGAATCACGCCCTCGGACCCCTTGGTTTCGCTGCCCATCCGAACGACGACGAGGCCGCGGGCATTGGCCCGGCTGTCGCGTTGGATGACGCCGCCGACGATCTCCCCCTCGCGGGTGGAGAACTCGCCGTAGTTCTTCTCGTTCTCGGCGTCACGCAGCCGCTGCAGGATCACCTGGCGCGCGGTGGTCGCCGCGATGCGGCCGAATCCCTCTGGGGTGTCGTCCCATTCGTTGATGACGTTTCCGTCTTCGTCGGTTTCGCGCGCCATCACCTGGACGACGCCGGTCTTGCGGTCGATCTCGATGCGGGCGTCGGCCTCGTGGCCTTCGGTGTGCCGATAGGCGGTGAGCAACGCGGACTTGATGGTGTCGACGACGACATCGACCGAAATGCCCTTGTCGGCCTCGATGGCGTGCAGTGCCGCCATGTCGATATTCATGTTCCAGCCCCCTTCCCGGTTTGGCTGGCCAGCTCGAGCTCACGCTGATTCGGAGGCGAAAACTCCACCTGTACAACAGCTTTGGCAATACCGTCGAGAGGTAGTTCGCGAACGGAGTAGTTGGCCTTACTCCCCTCGCGCACCACAAGCCGTACGGTGCCATCTCGCGTCTCACCCAGCCGGCCGATCAGCTCGGACCCATCGGAGAGCGTCAGCTCCACCTTCCGGCCGCGCGCCCGCCGATAGTGCTTCTCCGTGGTCAGCGGTCGGTCCACGCCCGGCGACGTCACCTCGAGCACATATTCCGCACCGGACTGCGGCGAATCCACGCTGTCCAGCAGTTCGGATGCGGACCGGGACAGCGCCGCGATCGAATCGAGATCGAGGCCTTCGTCGCCGTCGGCTATCACGGTGATGCGGGGCGGTCGGGTGCCTGCGTCGATGAGGACGTCTTCGATTTCGTAACCTGCGCGCGCGAACTCGCCGTCGAGTAGCTCGATCACCTGCTTCTGCGAGGGCAATCTCGCAGACCGCAGCTGCGGATCCGATGCCACGGCGAGCTCCTCATGTTGAATTGTCCCGACGGGGCCAACGATACGCCAGTGAACTGCAGGCGAACTGCAATCTCGCTGCCGTGCCCAGCGAATACACAGTGCCGTTTTCGGCAATGGCAGGATGGCGCTGTGCCGAGTGCCCTCCCCGTCGTCAGCAGGCGACGCATGCTTGTCGGGACGGCGGCTCTCGCGGCGCTGGGCCTCGCCGCCGCCGGGTGCGGCAAGCCGCCACCGCCACCCGAGCTCGCCGACCTCGTCGGGCAACTCGACCTGGCTCACAGCGACAGTCAACTGGCCACCGAGGCGGCCGCCGCGGCCACCCCGGATGTCGCGCGCGCGCTGAGCACGGTGGCCACCGAACGCTCGGACCATGCCAATGCACTGTCCGACGAGATCGCCCGCCTCACCGGCAAGCCGACCACATCGACAACGACCACGACGACAACCGGTGCAACCCCGGCGAATGCGCCGACGGCCAAGGACGTCGTCGCCGCGCTGAAGAAATCAGCCGACAGCGCCGGCCAGTTGGCGGCCCAGATGTCGGGCTACCGTGCCGGGCTGCTCGGTTCCATCGCCGCATCGTGTACGGCGGCCTACACGGTGGCGCTGGCTCCGGGGGGCGGGGCGTCGTGACGTCGGCCGAACCCACTCCCACGCGCCCGTCCGACGCCGACGCCGCCGCGTTGTACGACGCCGTGGCCACCGAGCACGCCGTCATCTACGGCTACGGGTTCGTGTCGGCGCATTCCACCCCCGACGTCAACGACCTGGTGTCGGCGGCGATGGCCGAACACCGCGATCGGCGCGAGGCCGCGATCGCGATGCTCGACAGCCGCTCGGTGGCACCGCCGCTGCCCGCTGCCGGATATCAGCTGCCAATGGAGGTCGGCAACCCAACGGACGCAGCGAACCTCGCGGTGCGGATGGAGGAGGACTCCTCCGTCGCATGGCGGGCGGCGCTCGAGCAGGCGACGACCAGCGAACAGCGAGCGTTCGCGGTGAAGGCGCTGTCGCAGACTGCGGTCACCGCTGCACGGTGGAGCCGGGTCCTCGGACTCTGGCCGATCACCGTGGCGTTCCCCGGCGGCAGCGAATAGCGCTCAGTCGGCTATCGCCGACGCGATCTCCCCGGCCGCGCCGTCGACGGCGATCTCTCGCGTCTCGCCGGTGAAGCGGTTGCGCAGCTCGACCACGCCGTCGGCCCAGCCACGCCCGACGACGACGATCCACGGCACCCCGAGCAGCTCCGCGTCCTTGAACTTCACGCCGGGTGAGGACTTGCGGTCGTCGAGCAGCACCTCGACACCCATCCCGTCCAGGTCGGCGGCCAGCGCGACGGCGCCGTCGCGGGCGGCACCGTCTTTGTTGGCGATGACGAGGTGGGCATCGAACGGCGACACGGATGACGGCCAGCGCAGGCCGAGCTCGTCGTGATGCTGTTCGGCGATCACCGCCACCAGCCGCGACACCCCGATGCCGTAGGAGCCCATGGTCAGCCGCACCGGCTTGCCGTCCTCACCGAGGACGTCGACGCTGAAGGCGTCGGTGTACTTGCGGCCGAGCTGGAAGATATGGCCGATCTCGATGCCGCGCGCGGACACAAGCGGGCCCGCCCCGTCCGGCGACGGGTCGCCGTCGCGAACCTCGGCGGCCTCGATGGTGCCGTCGCCGACGAAGTCACGCCCCGCGACCAGCCCGACGACATGTTTGTTGGGCGCGTCGGCGCCGGTGATCCACGATGTCCCGTCGACGACACGTGGGTCGAGCAGATATCGAACACCATTGTCCTTCAATGCTTTTGGCCCGACATATCCCTTCACGAGAAACGGGTTCTTGGCGAAGTCGGCGTCGTCGAGCAGCGCATACTCGGCAGGGTCGAGCGCGGCACCGAGCCGCTTCTCGTCGACCTCGCGGTCGCCGGGAACCCCGACAGCCAATAGTTCCCAGTCGCCACCTGGCTGACGCACCTTGAGCAGAACGTTCTTGAGGGTGTCGGCTGCGGTGATTTCGCGCCCGAGATCGACGGTATTGGCCCAGTCCACCAGTGTTGCGATGGTCGGTGTGTCCGGGGTGTCAAACACCTTCGCCTCCGGCAGGCCCTCGATCGGCAGCACGTCGGGTACCGCTGTGGTCACCGCCTCGACGTTGGCGGCGTATCCGGATTGCAGACACCGGACGAAGGTGTCCTCGCCGACGTCGCTTTCGGCCAGGAACTCCTCCGACGCGCTGCCGCCCATCGCCCCCGACACCGCCGAGACGATGACGTAGCGGACCCCCAACTCGTCGAAGATCCGCTGGTAGGCGTCCCGGTGCCGGTGGTAGACGGCCTCGAGCCCGTCGTCGTCGACGTCGAACGAGTAGGAGTCCTTCATCACGAACTCGCGCCCGCGCAGGATGCCCGCCCTCGGCCTGGCCTCGTCGCGGTACTTCGTCTGGATTTGGAACAGCAGCAGCGGGAAGTCCTTGTAGGAGCTGTACTCCCCCTTCACCGTCAGCGTGAACAGCTCTTCGTGCGTGGGTCCGAGCAGATAGTCGTTGTCGCGGCGGTCCTTCAGCCGGAACACGCCGTCGCCGTATTCGGTCCACCGGTTCGTCGTCTCATAGGGCGCCCGCGGCAACAACGCGGGAAAGAGAATCTCCTGGCCGCCGATCGCCGTCATCTCGTTGCGCACGACCCGCTCGACCTTGCGCAGCACCCGGAGACCCAGCGGCAGCCAGCTGTACAGCCCCGGCCCTATCGGTCGCACGTAGCCCGCCCTGATCAGCAGTTTGTGGCTGGGAACCTCGGCGTCGGCCGGGTCGTCGCGCAGCGTGCGCAGGAACAGCTCGGACATGCGGGTGATCACAGCCCGCCAGCTTAGTGAGCGCCGTAATCACCGCCGATTCAGGCGACCTTGACGCGGAAAACCTCGGTGTCCTCGGGCAGTCCCTTGAGGCGATGGGCCCCCAGGCCCTCGAAGACCAGCCCCGAGCCTGCAGAGAGGTCGCGCACGGTGCGGCTCGTCAGCACCTCACCTACGCCGGCCATCGCGCCGATCCGCGCCCCCACGTGAACCGCCATGCCGCTCCACTCGTCGCCGCGTTTTTCGCATTCTCCGATGTGCACGCCCGGCGTACACGGTGGTGGGGTCGTCGTACAGATCGACATTGCTGACCCAGCCGGGAATCAGCACGATCGGGATGTCCCCGTCGCCCATCACCCGATAGGCCAGCCGAATGTCCCCATTTCGCGCATATCTGACGCGCCCGACGCTCACGTCGCCAGTGTGTCATTTGCCGGCGCGCAACGACCGGGTTTCTACAGCTCTTCCGCGTCCAGCTCTTCCGCCTCCAGCTCGCCTGCCTCGAATGCCTCTCGGGTGTGCTGGGCGGCCGCGATCTGCTGTGCGGTGAAACCGATCCCGAGCGCGGCGGCGCCGACCACAACCGCAATTCCGGCGACCCACAGCAGCGAGTAGGTGTAGCCGGCGTCCAGCGCGTCGAGCTGGCTCGGCGTCATGTCCTTGACCGGTCCTGTGGTGCCCCCGAGATAGAGCGTGCGGGACGTCTGCACCGCCTGGATCACCACCAGCACCAGCGGTCCACCGAGGTTGTAGACCATCAGCTGGATCGCCGACACCGGGCCGATCTCGCGCGGCCCGACGTCCGCGACTGCGCACAGCGGAAGAACCACCGAGATCACGCCAATTCCGAAGCCGCCCACCACGATCAGCACGACGAAGTCGGGAAAATACGAAATCGAGCGGTCCAACGTGGAGCCGTACAACATCGCCGCGAGCACCAGCGCCCCACACCCGATGATCAACCATCGCGGCGCGATGACCGGCGCGGTGCGCGTCGCCAGCAGGGTGCCCAACCCGAACGCGCCAGCGAACGGAAGGAACGCGATGCCCGCCCGCAGCGCCGAGTACCCCATGACGTCCTGTACGTAGAGCCCGATGATCACCGTCGCGGTCAGCATCACGCCGCCGGCCATGAACAGCGAGACGAACGTCATCACCCGGTTGCGGTCGTTGAACACCGAGAACGGAATGATCGGGTGCTCCGCCGTTCGCTCGACGATCAGGAACGCGATGAAGAACACCACCGCCGCCACACCTGCGCCGATAACCCACGGATCGATCCAGCCACGCGGCGGCCCCTGCGTGAACACCAGCACCGCCGACGTGCACGCCAGCGTGGCCAGCAGCGCACCGGTGACGTCGAGTTTGAGTCGCTCGTGCTGCGTCTCGGCCAGTCGGGTGACGGCGACCCAGATGATGAGGATGCCGATCGGCACGTTGATCAGGAACGCCAGCCGCCACGAGACGACCGTCAGCGCGCCGCCCAGCACCAGGCCAAGCACCGAACCTGACGCCTGCATGGCGGCCGATACCGCGAACGCCCGATTTCGGGCGTGGCCGACGGCATAGGTCGTCGCGATCAACGCCAGCCCGGTCGGCGCGGCGATGGCCGCGCCGGTGCCCTGCACAGCGCGAGCGACGACGAGGGTGACGCCATCGGCGGCCAGCCCACAGACCAGCGAGGCGATCGTGAAGACGCCGACTCCGGAGAGAAACGCCCGCTTGTGCCCGATGGCGTCGCCGATACGCCCGCCGATCAGCAGCAGCCCGCCGAAGGTCAGCACGTAAGCGGTGATGACCCAGCTCTTGCCGGCGTCCGACAAATCAAGCTCGGCCTGCAGCCGCGGCAACGCGACGATGACGATGGTGCCGTCGAGCGTCGACATCAGCTGCATGCCGGTGATCGCGAAGATCGCGATTCCGAGAACGTGCGTTGTCAGGCGCGACGTAGAGCGGTCGGGTGACTCGCTGGAACCACCCGCCACAGACATGGGTTGCCAGCCTACCCATGAGCGGATTCGGCGTGCTTAGTAGCGGTCAGCGCAACCGATCACGCCGAAATCGCTACAGCTCTCCGTGATCGATCGCGTCCTTGACTTCCTGCGCGTGCGCAACCTGGTCCGCGGTGTAGCCGATGAACAGCGCCGCACCGCCGACGATCACCGCGACCGCGGCAACCCACAGCAGGCCGTAGGTGTAGCCCTGGTCGAGGGCGTGCAGCTGCGCGGAGTCCATGTTCTTCACCGGGCCGGTGGTGCCACCCAGATACAGCGTCCGCGACGTGATGACCGCCTGGATCACCGCCAGCACGACCGGGCCGCCGAGGTTCTGCAGCATCAGCGCGATCGCCGAGACCGGGCCGATCTGGTCGAAGCCCACGCCCGCGATGGCCGAAACCGTCAGCGGGACGACGATCATGCCGATGCCGAAGCCGCCGATCGTGATCGGCAGCACGAGATCGGGGAAGTAGTCGATGCCGCGGTGCAGTGTCGAGCCGTACAGCATGGCGCCGAGCACCAGCACGCCGCCCGCGATCGTCAGCACCCGAGGGCTGAACATCGACACCATGTGCGAGGACACGCCGAGGCCGACGCCCAGCGCGATCACGAACGGGATGAACCCGATGCCCGCGTGTAAAGCGCTGTAGCCCAAGATGTCCTGGACGTAGAGGCCGATCAGCACCGTCAGCGTGAACATCACACCGCCGGCCAGGAAGATCGCCGCGAAGGTGGCCACCCGGTTGCGGTCGCGGAACAAATCGAACGGTACGACGGGGTTCTCGGCCGTGCGCTCGACGACGACGAATGCGGCGAGGAACACCACCGCCGCCACACCCGAGGCAATAGTGAGCGGCTCCAGCCAGCCGTTCTCCGGCCCCTGGGTGAACCCGAACACCGCCGCGGTGCAGCCCAGGGTGGCCAGCAACGCGCCGGTGGCGTCCAGTTTCAGCCGCTCCTTGTGGGTCTCGCGCAGCGTCGTGCGGGCCAGGTAGATCATCACCAGCCCGACCGGCACGTTGACCAGGAAGGCCAGCCGCCAGGACACCTCGGTCAGCGCGCCACCGAGGATGAGACCCATCACGGAGCCGACGCCGGTCATGGCGGCGAACACCGCGGTGGCGGCGTTGCGGGCGGGGCCCTTCGGGAACGTCGTGGCGATCAGCGCCAGGCCGGTCGGCGAGGCGATCGCCGCCCCGACACCCTGCAGCAGCCGTGCGATGACCAATGTGGTCTCGTCCCAGGCCACTCCGCACAGAATCGAGGCGATGGTGAACAGCGCGACGCCGACGATGAAGGTCCGCTTGCGGCCGATGGTGTCGCCGAGGCGGCCACCGAGCAGCATCAGACCGCCGAAGGTCAGCACATATGCGGTGATGACCCAGCTGCGACCTGCGTCGGAAAGACTCAGCTCGTCCTGGATCTTAGGAAGCGCGACGATCGCGACCGTGCTGTCCATGGTGGCCAGCAGCTGCATGCCGCCGATCGCGATGACCGCGGCGATGAAGCGCCGTGAGGGCAGCCATTCCGGATACCTGCGAGTTTTCGCTACCGAGGTGTGTTCCACATGCTCGGGAAGCGCCCGTTTCGGGCCGCCTTCAGCGTCACGTCGGATGGCGGCGCGCTCTGCGTCGTTGAGAGCCGTCATAGCGGGTTACCTTACAGTAATCTTAAGAATCCTTTAACCGCCGAAGGCCGCCACGGGGCCGATAACGATGATCGCGGGAGGTCTCACGCCCTCGGCCCGGATGTGTTCCGGCGCGTCGCTCAGCGTCGTCCGCAACGTGCGCTGGGCCGCCGTCGTGCCGTGCTGAACCACCAGGACCGGTGTATCCGCAGGTCGGCCACCCTCCAGCAGCACCTTCGCGAATTGTTCGATCCGCTCGACGGCCATCAGCAACACGATGGTGCCGGTCATCGCGGCCAGCGCATCCCAATTCACTAACGATTCGGGGTGCCCCGGCGCAACATGCCCGCTGACCACCACGAACTCGTGCGTCACCGCCCGATGAGTGACCGGAACGCCCGCCAGCGCAGGAACTGCTATGGCACTTGTCACACCCGGCACCACAGTGACCGGAATCCCGGCATCCGCGCACGCGATCACTTCCTCGTAGCCCCGGGCGAACACGAATGGATCGCCGCCCTTGAGCCGCACCACGAACTTGCCCTCCTTGGCCCGCTGGATGAGCACCGCATTGATGGCGTCCTGGGCCATCGCCCGGCCGTAGGGGATTTTCGCGGCGTCGATCACCTCGACGTGCGGGGGCAGCTCTGCCAGCAGTTGCGGCGGCGCGAGGCGGTCGGCGACCACCACGTCGGCGTTGGACAGCAGCCTCCTGCCCCGCACGGTGATCAGTTCGGGATCGCCCGGGCCGCCACCCACCAGGGCCACCCCGCCGTGCACCACACCGGGCGCTTCGCCGGTGATCAGCCCCTGCTGGAAGGCCTCGTGAATGGCCGATCTGATCGCCGCCGAGCGCCGGTGCTCGCCGCCGGCGAGCACGCCGACCGACAGGCCTTCGTATTCGAACGTCGCGGGGGTGACGGCGGTGCCTTCGCGACCCGCGTCCGCGCGGACACAGAAGATCCGCTGGCGCTCGGCCTCGTCCACCACCGCGGCGTTGACGTCCGGATCGTCGGTGGCGGCAATGACGTACCACGCACCGTCGAGGTCACCTTCGCGAAAGGGTCTCAGCGTCAACGTGATTCCGCTCATAGCTTCGACCGCCGGGGTTGCGGACCTGGAGATGACGTGGACGTCCGCGCCGGTTGCGACCAGAAGCGGGAGACGGCGCTGCGCGACGGTGCCGCCCCCGACGACCACGACCTTCTTGTCGGCCAGTCGAAGGCCGACCAGGTACGCGTTCTCGGTCACCCGGCGAGCCTAGAGGCTGCGGCGGCCGCGACGAAGCGGCTCACCGCGTGTGGCCGCGCCGCGGGGTGGGTGTGGAGATAGCTCGCGTGCACACCGGCGTGTACGGCGCCATCGCGCACCGCGCTCACGTCGTGTCCGCGATAAACCCATGCCGGCTGGTAGCCGTCGGCGAATGTGACTGTGGTGCGGTGAAATTCATGCCCGACGGCGCGCTCCCCCGCCTCGTAGAGCGATGAGTCCGCGGCCGCCACGGCATCGCGATAGCCCAGGGTCAGCCTGTCGGTGAAGCGTGCCGTACCGGCGAGCACGCCGCACATCGGGTACCCGTCGAGATCGTCGACCAGATATGCCAGGCCCGCGCATTCGGCGTGCACGGGGGCGCCACTCGAGGCCAATGCCGCGATCTGATGCCGGACTCTGTCGTTGGCGGACAGTTCGGTGCAGAACTCTTCGGGGAATCCACCGGGCAGCACCAGTGCCGCGGTGTTCGGCGGCAACTGCCCGGCCAGCGGGTCGAATTCGACGACGTCGGCGCCCGCCGCCCGGAGTAGCTCGCGGTGTTCGGCATAGCAGAAGCTGAACGCCTTGCCCGCCGCGAGCGCAACGGTGGCATGACCTGCCGTGCGGTCGCCGACGGCGTCTTCGGCGCGCCACGGTGCGGTGGCCACGCGTCCGCCCGCCGCAGCGACGACGCCCGCGAGGTCGACGTGTCGGGCGACCAATGCGGTCATCGCATCCACCGCGGTACGGGCGCGGCTGCCATGCTCGACGGCGGTCACCAGACCGAGATGTCTTGACGGGACACTCAATTCGTCGACTCGCGGCAGAGCACCGAGCACCGGCACACCGGCGTGCTCGCAGGCCTGCCTCAGCACGTCGGCATGCCGGGGCGAGCCGACGCGGTTGAGGATCACCCCGGCGATGCGGGTGGATTCGTCGAACGTCGAAAAGCCGTGCAGCAGCGCGGCCATGCTGTGGCTCTGGCCGCGGGCGTCGACGACCAGGATGACCGGCGCGCCGAGCAGGGCGGCGACGTGGGCGGTCGAGCCTGCGGCCGGGCCGGTCATGGCGCCGCCGATGCGCCCGTCGAACAGCCCCATCACACCCTCGACGACGGCGACGTCGCAGCCCGCACTGCCGTGCCGGTACAGCGGGCCGATGAGGTCTTCGCCGACCAACACCGGGTCGAGGTTGCGGCCCGGTCTGGCCGCCGCCAGGCCGTGATAGCCCGGGTCGATATAGTCCGGCCCCACCTTGAACGGCGCTACCCGATGGCCGGCCAGCCGCAACGCTCCGATCAAACCCGTTGCCACCGTGGTCTTTCCGCTGCCCGAAGTGGGCGCGGCAATCACCACTGCCGGAACGCTGCTCATCCCCACTCCCGCGAGCGTGCGTGTCTGCAGGCGACACGCCGGTCAAGAACACGACTTTGCGCACACTCGCGGCGGCGCCCGAGCGCTGACGAATCGGCACAATTGCCTCGACAGTGCGGTTGACACGATGGCGAGCGTGCGCATACTCGCCCATTTCGCCGGCGTGTCGGGCGCAGACACGCACACTCGCGGGAAGGGGTCACCACTCGATGCCCTTCTGGCCCTTGCGGCCGACATCCATCGGATGCTTGACCTTGGTCATCTCGGTGACCAGATCGGCGGCGTCGAGTAGCTGCTGCGGGGCGTCGCGGCCCGTGATGACCACGTGCTGGGTGCCGGGTCGCGCTGCGAGAGTGGATATCACGTCGTCGACGTCGATCCAGCCCCACTTCAGCGGGTAGGTGAACTCGTCGAGCACATAGAAGTCGTGCCGTTGCTCCGCCAGCCGCCGCGAGATCTCGACCCAGCCGTCGGCCGCGGCCGCCGCATGGTCGACATCGCTGCCCGCCTTGCGCGACCAGGACCAGCCCGACCCCATCTTGTGCCACTCGACAGGCCCGCCGACGCCGTGCTCGTCATGGAGGCGTCCGAGCTCGTGAAACGCCGCCTCCTCGCCCACCTTCCATTTCGCGCTCTTCACGAATTGGAACACTGCGATGTCGAAGCCTTGGTTCCAGGCGCGCAGCGCCATCCCGAATGCAGCGGTGGACTTGCCCTTGCCCGCACCCGTGTGTACCGCCAGCAGCGGCGCGTTGCGGCGGGCACGCGTGGTCAGGCCGTCGTCGGGGACGGCGAGCGGACGGCCCTGCGGCATCGAAGTCCTCCTTACGCGGCGGTGCGGCCGGCCTGCGTCTTGACGATCTGGGTCAGGTCGCCGGCCCGCAACTGCGCCAGCCGTACCGCCGGCGCTCCGAGATGGACCGCCAGTCGTTCGGCCAATCCCAGCCGCACGAAGGATGTTTCGCAGTCGACGACGACCGCGGCCGCGCCCTCTGCAACCAGCCGCGCTGCGGCGACCCGCGCCCGCCCCAGTGGGTCGGGACCGCCGGTGGCACGCCCATCGGTGAGCACCACCACCAGGCTTCGCCTGGCGCGATCGCGTGCCTTCTCGCGCACCACCAGGTCACGCGCGGCCAACAGGCCCTGCGCCAGAGGCGTTTTGCCACCGGTGTCGAACCGCGCCAGCCTGCGCCCGGCAATGTGCACCGACGAAGTCGGTGGCAGCAACACCGCGGCATCCTGCTGGCGGAACGTGATCACCGCGACCTTGTCTCGACGCTGATAGGCGTCGCGCAGCAGCGACAGCGTCGCCCCGCCCACGGCCGCCATCCGGTCGCGCGCCGCCATCGAACCCGAGGCGTCGACCACGAAGATCACCAGGTTGCCCTCGCGGCCTTCCCGGATCGCGCGGCGCACGTCGTCGGGCTGCAGATGCGGACGGCCCGGCCGCTGTTGCCGACGCGCGGCGCCCAGCAGCGTCGCGAAAACATGGATGCCGTGACCTTCATCGGGTTCGGAGGTCGACGACACGGGAGTTCCTGTGCGATTGCGCGCACGCGACCGCCGGCCGGGCGCGCCCTCCCCCACGCCGGGCACCACCAGCGTCCGGGTTCGGAAGACACCCGATGGGGCAGCGCTCGGGCGAGTCGGCGACGACGAATTGCTCTGCGGCGCTGCGTTATCCGAATCCGTGTGCGACGACCCTCCACCACCGGGCGGCTCCGGGTCGGGCTCGGGGTCGGGATCGTCCGCACCATCCTGCGTCTGGGCCATCGCCTCGTCGAGCTGTTGGGGGTCGAGTCCGGGATCGTCGAACGGGTCGCGGCGGCGCCGATGCGGCAGCGCCAGCTCGGCGGCCACCCTGATGTCCTCTTCGTCGACGGTTTGGGCTCCGCGCCATGCGGCGTGCGCGACCGCGGTGCGTGCCACCACCAGGTCGGCTCGCATGCCGTCGACGTCGAACGCCGCACACAACGCCGCGATTCGTCGTAACTCGTTGTCCGGCAGCACTACAGCGCCGATCGACTCGCGCGCCGCCGCGATGCGGCGGCCCAGTTCGGCGTCCTGTGCCGCATATGAAGAGGTGAACGCGTCCGGGTCGGCCTCGAACGCCATCCGCTGGCGGATGACGTCGGCGCGCACGTCGACGTCGCGCGAGGCGTGCACGTCGACGGTCAGTCCGAACCGGTCCAGCAGCTGCGGGCGCAGCTCGCCTTCTTCGGGGTTCATGGTGCCGATCAGCACGAAGCGGGCCTCATGGCTGTGCGAAATGCCGTCGCGCTCAACGTGCACCCGGCCCATTGCGGCGGCGTCGAGCAGCACGTCGACCAGGTGGTCGTGCAGGAGGTTGACCTCGTCGACATACAGCACTCCGCCGTGCGCGCGGGCCAGCAGCCCGGGCTTGAAGGCGTGTTCCCCTTCTCGCAGTACGCGTTGCAGGTCCAGCGAGCCGACCACGCGATCCTCGGTAGCACCGATGGGCAGCTCGACGAGGGCCGAATCGGCATTTACGGCCAAGAGCACCTTCGCGAGACCACGGACGGCCGTCGACTTCGCGGTGCCCTTCTCACCGCGGATCAGCACGCCGCCGATCTCCGGACGCACCGCGCACAGCACAAGCGCCAGCCGCAACCGGTCGTGTCCGACGATGGCGCTGAACGGATAGTTCGGAGTCACGGCTGCTCGGTTTCGGTGCGGGCACGCAGCATCGGGACGTGCGGGATCCCGTCGTCGAGGAACTCCTCGCCGTCACGGACGAAGCCGTGATGGATGTACATGTCCTGCAGGTAGGTCTGGGCGTCGATGCGGCACGCGTGGTCGCCGACCTCGGCCAGTGCGGCCTGCAGCAGCCGATTCGCGTGACCGTGCCCGCGCGCGGTGCGCTTGGTGCAGACGCGCCCGATCCGGAACCCCTTCTCGCCGCCGTAGTGCTCTTCCATCAACCGCAGCGTGCAGATGACCTCACCGTCGGGCCCCTCCAGCCAGAAATGACGGGTTTCGGCAAGCAGGTCGCGCCCGTCGAGTTCCGGGTAGGGCGTTGCCTGCTCGACGACGAACACCTCGACCCGCAGCTTGAGCAGCTCGTAGAGCGTGGCGGTGTCAAGATCCTTGGCCCAGGCGCGGCGCAGCGCGATGCTCACTCGCGCTCGCCCTCGGGGCTCACCGGGCAGACACCGTGATAGGAGGCACGATTCCCAGGCTATCCCGGCGCTGTCAGCGCCGACCGGCCCACCTGCTGCACGGTTTAAGGTAGCTGACGTGACTGCCTGGGAGCCCGACGTCCTACCCGGCCACTGGCAGCAGACCCTAACGCTGGGCAGCGATCCGGACGGCGAGGGCGAACTGGTGGCCACGCTCGTTCGCAGCGGTGACCACGACGCCGCCGTCGGGCATGCCGTTTTGCTCGTGCACGGATTCACCGACTACTTCTTCCACACCGAAGTCGCCAACCACTTCATCGACCGTGGCTTCGCGTTCTACGCACTCGACCTGCACAAGTGCGGCCGCTCGTGGCGGGAGGGCCAGACTCCCCACTTCACCACCGACCTGGCGCGCTATGACACCGAGCTCGAGCGTTCGCTCGACATCATCGCGACGGCTACCGCCGGGGCCAAGGTGCTGGTGTACGGCCATTCGGCGGGCGGCCTCATCGTCTCGCTCTGGCTGGACCGGCTGCGACGGCGCGGTGCCACCGCCGCCAAGCATGTCAACGGCCTCGTGCTGAACAGCCCATGGCTGGACCTCCAGGGTCCGGCCATCCTTCGCTCCGTCGGCACGGCCGCGATCGGCGCGGTCTCGCGCTTCCGCAAGAAGATGGTGGCCCGCTCGCCGACCGAGGGCGGGTACGGCTCCTCGCTGCATCGCGACTACCACGGCGAATTCGACTACGACCTGACGTTGAAGCCGGTCGGCGGGTTCCCGGTGACATTCGGCTGGATCAATGCGATCAGGCGCGGGCACGCCCGGCTGCATCGCGGGCTGGACGTCGGGGTGCCCAACCTGATCCTGCGGTCTGACCGCAGCGTGCGCGAAGTCCCCGACCCCGAAGCCATCCAGTCCGGCGACGCGGTGCTGGACGTCACACAGATCGCACGGTGGGCGGGCTGCATCGGCAACCGCAGCACGGTCGTGCCCATCGTCGACGCGAAACACGACGTCTTCCTGTCGCTGCCCGGGCCGCGCCGAGCCGCCTTTCGCGAATTGGAGAATTGGTTGGACTGGTACCTCGCATGGTCGCAATCAGCAGGCGCCACAGCGCAATCCGAACAAGGGTGACGCCAATGGAACATTTCGACATCGCGATCATCGGCACCGGGTCGGGCAACTCCATTCTCGACGATCGGTACGCCGACAAGCGCGTCGCGATCTGCGAACAGGGCACGTTCGGCGGAACCTGTCTCAACGTGGGCTGCATCCCCACCAAGATGTTCGTCTACGCGGCCGAGGTCGCCCAGAACGTCAGGGACGCAGCACGATTCGGCGTCGACGCGACGCTGGACGGCGTCCGCTGGAGTGACATCGTCTCGCGGGTGTTCGGCCGGATCGACCCGATCGCGATGGGCGGCGAGAACTACCGTCGCTCGTCCCCGAACATCTCGGTGTTCGACACCCACACCCGGTTCGGCCCGACGCAACCCGACGGCCGATACACGCTGCGCACCGAGGGCGGCGACGAGTTCACCGCGGACCAGGTGGTGATCGCCGCCGGGTCGCGCGCAACAGTCCCGGATGCGATCCGGGATTCCGGCGTCGACTACCACACCAGCGACACCATCATGCGGATCGGCGAACTGCCGAAACACCTCGTGATCATCGGCGGCGGGTTCGTCGCCGCCGAGTTCGCCCACACCTTCTCGGCGCTGGGCTCGCAAGTCACGCTGGTCATCCGCAGCGGAACGATGTTGCGGCACTGCGACGACACCGTGTGCGAACGGTTCACCGACATCGCGTCCAAGAAGTGGGAGATCCACAACCACTGCAATGCGGTCGGAGCGAGCCAGGACAGCACCGGCATCACCGTCAGCCTGGACAACGGCTCGTCGGTCCGGTGCGACACGGTTCTGGTGGCCACCGGCCGTATCCCCAACGGCGACCTGCTGGACGCGGATCTCGCGGGTGTCGAGGTGCGCGACGGCAGTGTCACGGTCGACGAGTATCAACGCACCACTGCCCGAGGCATTTTCGCGCTGGGTGACGTCAGCTCGGACTACCAGCTCAAGCACGTCGCCAACCACGAAGCCCGCGTGGTGCGGGAGAACCTGCTGCTCGACTGGGACGACACCGATTCCTTGAAACGGTCCGACCACCGCTACGTGCCGTCGGCGGTCTTCACCGATCCGCAGATCGCGTGTGTCGGTCTCACCGAAAACCAGGCTCGCGCAAAGGGTTACAACATCGCCGCCAAGGTCCAGGACTACGGCGACGTCGCCTACGGCTGGGCGATGGAGGACACCACCGGCATCGCGAAGATCGTCGTGGACGACAAAACAGGAGAGATCCTCGGCGCGCACATCATGGGCCACCAGGCCTCGTCACTGATCCAGCCGATCATCCAGGCGATGACCTTCGGCCTCATGGGCCAGGACATGGCGCGGGGTCAGTACTGGATCCATCCGGCCCTGCCAGAGGTCATCGAGAACGCGTTGCTCTCACTGTGCGGCGAGCCGCCCTGGCCACCGGCACGCAGACACTGACCTCACTCGACCGCAGGGGCCCAGCGCTTCTCGATCTCTCCGTACCGCCACACCGCCAGCGCGATCAACCACGCCGCGACGAACAACCCGACGATCATGAAGCCGACGAACTCGAGGTTCGCCGAGCCGATCGCGGCCACCGGACCCGACGAGATACCGAGCCGGTCGGCCACCAGCCCTGCCAGCACGATGACGCCGATCACCAGAGCGACGACCACCGACAGCACCGTCACCGTCAGGTTGTAGTAGACCTTGCGCACCGGCGCCAGGAACGCCCAACCGTATGCCCTCGACATCAGAATGCCGTCTGCCGCGTCGAACAGGCTCATCCCGGCGGCGAACAGCACGGGCAGCACCAGGATGGCGTACCAGGGCAGGGTGAACGCCGCCGTGCCCGCGGCGAGCACCAGCAGTGCCACCTGGGTTGCCGTGTCGAAACCGAGGCCCATGAGCAACCCGACCGGATACAGGTGCCACGGCTTGCTCACCCGGCGCATGACCGTGGCGAACAGCCGCGCGAGAAAGCCGCGCTGCGCCAGTTGCCGCTCGAGTTCGGCCTCATCGAGCTCGCCGGTGCGCATCCGGCGGAACACCTTGGCGATGCCGACCGCGGCGAACAGGTTGGAGAGCCCGATCAGGACGAGGAACGTGCCGGCGACGAGAGACCCCACCAGGCCCAGGGTCTGCAACATGGGCGAACCCTGGTCCTGTACCGGCCCCACGATGGCGCGCACACCGATCGCCAGCAGGAATGCGAGCCCGAACACCACGCTGGAGTGGCCGAGCGAAAACCAGAAGCCGGCCGAGGTCGACCGGGTGCCCTCCCCGACCAGCTTGCGGGTGGTGTTGTCGATGACGGCGATGTGGTCGGCGTCGAACGCGTGCCGCACTCCGAGCAGGTACGCCGTCACACCCAGTCCGACGCCGAAGACACCCGCCGACCCCAGCGTGATGTGCTGCGGCGCCACGCCGAGCACCAGCACACCCCAGCCAAAGACATGGAGTGCCAGGACGATGCCGCCCATCGCGGCGATCGTCGTCCAGTCGGTTCGGTCGAATCGGTTCGCGGCAACGGCTTCGGGCTGCGTGGCGACAGTCACCGGCCCAGCCTATGACCGCTCATGTTCATCTGTCTAGATGAACAGATGTTCATGCTTCAATCGTGGACGTGTTCGGCGTGCTGGGCGCCGATCCGATGGAGGAGTTCGTGCACGATCTCGTCCTCCAGCCGGTAGGTGACTTCGCGCCCGACCCGTGTCGAACTCACCCAGCCCTGCTGCCGCAGCACCCGAAGCGCTTGCGACACCGCGTTTTCGGACCGGCCCAGGGCCGCGGCCAGATCCCCGACGCAGATTCCGGGTGCCCGGTGCAGGCACAGCAGGATCTCCAGGCGATTCGGATCCGACAGCAGGTCGAAGCGCAGAGTCCAGCCCGCGGTGTCGACGTCGGCCAGCGCCGACGAGGCACGCTCGACCAGCAGCTGCTTCGCGGGCTTGTCCACTGCTGACAATTTAATCCAGCCGCCGGTGGACGGCGGCCAGATCACTTCTTCGTGGCGGTGACGAGCAGATATTCGGCGTGATAGGCGGTGGTACCGGATTCGGCTGACTTGTTCCAGTCGGTCAGGAACGCCAGGAAGTCGCGGTCCAGGTCCGCCACCCGCTCGGGCTGATCGGCGTTGAACTTGTACACCGAGATCGTGGGCCCGTAGTTGCGCTTCCAGTACTCACGGAACTCCCGCGGGCTCGGGCTGTGGTCCATCACGATCTGCTGCCTGCGCATCTCCAGACCGCTCACTTTGTCGCCGAACAGCTCGCGCACGTGTTCCTCGTTGCCCCACAGAGGAGCCGGGCTGGCGCCGGGCGGCAGCGGCGGTGCGTACGGCTTCATCGTCGCGAACAGGTTGCCGATGAAGCCCTGCGGCGTCCAGTTGATCAACCCGATGGTGCCGCCGGGACGGCAGACCCGGATGAGCTCGTCGGCCGCCGCCTGATGGTGAGGCGCGAACATCACACCGACAGCGGACATCACGACGTCGAAGCTGTTGTCGGCGTACGGCAGCGCCTCGGCGTCGGCCTCCGCCCATTCGAGCTCGACACCGCGCTCGGCGGCGATCCGGCGCCCGGCATCGAAAAGCTCAGGCGTCAGATCGCTCGCGGTGACCAAGGCTCCCGCGGCGGCGGCCTCGATCGCGGCGTTGCCGGAACCTGCGGCGACATCCAACACGCCATCACCCGCCCGGATCGCGGTGGCGCGAACGAGTTCGGGGCCGAATCCCGGAATCAGTTCCGCCGCGACCGCCGGATAGTCACCCGACGCCCACAACGCACGGTGCTTGGCCTTGAGTTCACGGTCGACTTCGACGGTGGTCATTTCCATCGGCTCCTTCACATCGGTGATTGACGCTCCCAGACTGAAGCGGCGTCGTTGAGTAACGGTTCACCAATTGTGAAATGCGCAGGTCATCAGCAAATTCGCACGAGCGCCGCGCGTGCCAGCGCCACCGCTTCGGCGCCGGTCAGGCCAACCCCATTCCGAGCCGCGACGCGGGCAAGCTGAGCGGGACCGAGCGGCGAGCCTTTTCCGGCCTCGACGAGGGCGTGGTGAAGAGCCGACGCGGTGTCGTCGTCTGAGATCCGGACGAGAAACCGGGTCACGTAGCGCAGGTTGAGCCACTGCTGGCTCCAATCGCCCACTCGGTCCCAATGGTCGAGCACCTCGATGAGCTGCTTGGCAGCCGTTGCCGGTTCGCCGTGCACGGCGCGGGTGGCCGCGGCTTCCATCATCGCTATGCCGTGCCACCAGAAGTTCTGCACGGACGCAGCCAGCTCGGCGGCGGCGTCGAACAAAGCCAGCGCTCGATCCGGGTCGGACTTCTTCAGCACCAGGCCGAGCGCATATCGCGCCATTGACCGCGCGGTCGGGTTCGCCGTCGTTTCCGAAACCTCGACCGCCTCCTCCGCGGCGGCCACCCCGTCCTCGGCGGCGCGCAGCGCGGCGTGACATATCGCCACGTAGAACAGCGTCCACACCAGCCGGATCGAATCGCCCTCGGCACGTGCGCGAGCCATCTCTGCGCGGTAATGCGCGAGTGCAGCGTCCGCGTCACCCTCGTACAGGGCCAGGTCCGCCAGTACGTCGCCGGGGTACGCGACGCGGCCATTACCGCGGGACGGGACCCGACCGTGCGCGAGGTTCGCCAGCGACCGCGCTCGGTCGAACTCTCCCCTGTTCCACGCGCCCCTTGCGGCGAACCCGACAGCGGCGGCGTAGAGCCGATGGTGGGGGTCGGCTTGCTCGACAGCCCGCTCCGCCCAGCCCGACGCCTCGTAACCGATTCGCAGATGGACGAATTCGGACAACGACGTCACCAGCCGAAGCGCGGTGTCCATGTCCCGGCCGGCGATGGCGTGCTCGAACGCAACCCGCAGGTTGTCGTATTCGGGCAGCATCCGCGCCACCCACGCCCCCTCGTCGGCGCTATGCATACCGATCGCGGCGCGCTCGGCCAGCTCGGTGTAGTACTCGGCGTGTCGGGAAGCGCATATATCCGCAATGCCGTTCTCCCGCAACCGATCACGACCGTACGCGCGTAGCGTCTCCAACACGAGGTAGCAGGAGCGATCGGTACCCAAGCGCATTTTCACCATCGACTTGTCGAGCAGCCCGGTGAGCAGGTCAAGGGTGTCGTCCTCGGTGTCTCCGTCCGCACCGCACACGCCGTGCACCGCGTCGAGGTCGAATCCACCCGCGAATACCGACAGCCGCATGAACAATGCCTGTTCGGCTTCGGTCAGCAGGCGATAGGACCAGTCGATCGTCGCGGCGAGGCTCTGTTGTCGGGGCGACGCATCGCGCGCGCCACCGCTGAGCAGCCGCAGCCGGTCCAGCCGACGCGCCACATCCAGGCTGCTCATCACCCGCATCCGCGCGGCGGCCAGTTCAATCGCCAGCGGCAGGCCGTCGAGCCTTCGGCAGATCTCGGCGACCGCGCCCACCGGTTCCCGGTCGAGATCGAAATCGGGCCGGCCTGCCCTGGCTCTCTCGGCGAACAAACTCGTGGCGTCTTCGACCGGTAGCGACGGTACGGGCGTTATCCGCTCGCCTTCTACCCCAAGCGCTTCCCTGCTCGTTGCCAGTACGACGACGTGTGGGCAGTGCCGGATGATCTGGTCGACCAACCGCGCGGTCGCCGCCAGGACGTGCTCGCAGTTGTCCATCACCAACAACAGCCTCTGCGTCCTGAGGAACTCGATCACGGTGGCGTCGATACCCAGCCCATGCTGCTGCTGCAGCCTCAGCGCCGCGGCAACGCCGTGAGAGACGGCCGAACCGTCATCGAGGGGCGCAAGCTCGCAAAACCACGCGCCCTGATCGAACCGTTCCTCTATCCGACTGGCGACCTCGAGGGCGAGCCGAGTCTTGCCGACCCCACCGACACCGGTCAGGGTCACCAGAGGCCCTTCTCCAAGAGCTTTGACGACGCTTGTGATGTCGTCCTCGCGTCCGACGAAACTCGTGGCGCGCCGCGGCACGCCCGCACGCCGCCGAGCGGCGACCGCAACGCGCGACACCGGCGGTGGGACATCAGATCCGGGATCGCCGTCGAGGATCTGCTGATGCGCCTGGCGCAGTGCCGGACTCGGGTCTGTGCCCAGCTCATCGACGAGCCGTTGGCGCATCACGCGGAATGTCTCGAGCGCGTCGGCCTGTCGGCCACAACGGAATTGGGCCAGCATCAACTGCCCGGCCAACCGCTCGTCAAGTGGATGGGCAGACGCCATCGCCGCGATCTGAGGCAGCAGTTCGCCGTGGCGGCCGGCGTCAAGAGCGGCGTCGTTGCGGTCCAGGGCGACTGCAAGGCGCTCGGATTCCAGCTCCGTGCGGACATCATTCATCCACGGCGTGTCGAGCGACGCGAACGGGACGCCGCGCCACATCGCCAGCGCCCGCTCGAACAGGGCGTCGGCCTCGACCGCACTCGTCGCGGCGCGCGCCTGACTGGCCAGCCGACGGAAGCGGTGCAGGTCGATCGACGCCGGATCGGTGGTCAGCTCGTAGCCGCCTGCCCCGCGGACGATCTGCACGCCATCTTTGGAAATCAAGTGCCGAAGCCGGGATAAGTAACCCGCCAGGGAGTTCCTAGCCCGGTGCGGCGGTTCGTCGGACCAGATGCGGTCGATCAGTTGATCGGTCGGGATGGGTCGATTCACGTCGATCAACAGGGCCACGAGTACACAGCGCTGGCGAGCCGGGCCGATGTCGATACGCTGCCCGCCGACCCGCACCTCGACATCACCAAGTAGCCGGAATTCCACCGCCACGCATACAGCCTTCATCACGCCATGGCATATGTCCGGAAAACGGCATCAAGTTGGTGACCTGCGGATTTCAGAACTCGCATGGCTGGCGCAGGAGCCGGGCGTCCTAGGTAGTCAGTCGAGGAAGCCGTGCAACAGCGTCGCCGATCCCGCGACGTGCGCCAGCATCGCGGTGGCGGCGCCCTCGCAATCGCCGGCCAGAATGGCGATGACGATCGCCTCGTGCTGCTCGTCGGAGTGCGCGATGTTGCGCGACAGCAGCGGAATCTGGTCGAGCAGCCCGTTCAGCCGCATCCGGTTCTCCGCCACCAGAGGCACCAGCGACGGCGATCCGGCCGCCTCGGCTATCGCGAGATGCAGCCGCGAGTCCAGTCGCCGGTAGTCGGCCGCGGGTGCCCCCCGCACATCGGTCATCCTCGTCCACAACACTTCTCGCTCGGCCGAGGTCAGCGTCCGACTGGCCGCCATCCGCGCGGCACCCACCTCGAGGATCTCGCGCAGACGCAGCGCATCGTCGATCTCCGCGCGCGTCACCCGCGGGGTGTCACCGGTGTGCGCCGGCAGCGGCTCGGCCAGAAACGTTCCGCCGTACCGGCCGCGGCGCGATACCAGATACCCGGCGTCCGAGAGCGATTTGATCGCCTCCCGCACGGTGTCACGGCTGACGCCGAGCCGCGCCGCGAGTTCCCGTTCCGGCGGCAACGACTCTCCCGGCTGCAACACTCCGAGTCGGATGGTCTGCAGCAGCCGACCGACGGTGTCCTCGAACGCGTTTCCCGGCCGGACCGGGCGCAGCAGTGCATCGCCTGCGAGCGGAACGTCCGGGTCGGCCGACATGATCGCCTACAGCGGTGTGACGTAGGCCGAGCTGATTCCGCCGTCGACCAGGAAGGTCGATGCGGTGATGAACGACGCGTCGTCGCTGGCGAGGAAGGCCACGGCGGCGGCCAGTTCCTCCGGTTCGGCGAACCGGCCCAGGGGCACGTGCACCAAGCGGCGCGCCGCCCGTTCGGGGTCCTTGGCGAAAAGTTCCTGCAGCAGTGGCGTATTCACGGGTCCGGGGCACAGCGCGTTGACCCGGATCCCCTGCCGCGCGAACTGCACGCCGAGTTCACGAGACATCGCCAGCACGCCGCCCTTCGACGCGGTGTAGCTGATCTGCGAGGTGGCCGAACCCACCACCGCGACGAACGACGCGGTGTTGATGATCGAGCCCTTCTGCTGCGGAACCATGTGTCGAAGTGCCGCCTTGCAGCACAGGTATACCGACTTGAGGTTGATGTCCTGAACCCGCTGCCACGCGTCGAGTTCGGTGTTCTCGATGAGGTCGTCATCGGGCGGTGAGATGCCCGCATTGTTGAACGCGACGTCGACAGACCCGAAAGTCTTTGCAGCGGTATCGAAGAGCGTGTCGACTGCGACCGGGTCAGAGACGTCGACGGGGACGAACGAGCCCTCGAGCTCGTCGGCGACGGCCTTGCCGGTGGACGGGTCGATGTCACCGATGACGATCCTGGCGCCCTCCGACCGCATCCGCTTGGCGGTCGCCAGGCCGATGCCGCTGGCTCCGCCGGTGATGACGGCGACCTTGCCTGCCAGTCGCTGGGTCAGGTCTGTCTTTTCCATGGCCTAGGCTTTCTCCGTTATCGCAAAGAAGACGTTCTTGGTTTCCGTGAAATGCAGCGGCGCGTCGGGACCGAGCTCGCGTCCCAGCCCGGACTGTTTGAAGCCGCCGAACGGGGTGTTGTAGCGCACCGACGAGTGCGAGTTGACCGACAGGTTGCCCGATTCCACCGCGCGGGACACCCTCAAGGCGCGGGACAGGTTGTCGGTCCAGATCGAGCCGGACAGGCCGTATTCGGTGTCGTTGGCCAGGCCGATGGCGTCTGCCTCGTCGTCGAACGGCAGCACGGTGACTACCGGCCCGAAGATCTCCTCGGTGACGGTGCGGTCGGAGCGCTGCGGAGTCAGCACCGTCGGCGGGAACCAGTAGCCGGGTCCGTTCGGTGCGCTGCCGCGGAACGCGACGGGTGCGTCGTCGGGCACATAGGAGGCGACCGAGTCGCGGTGCGACGACGACACCAACGGCCCCATCTCGGTGTCCTTGGACGCCGGGTCGCCGACGACGACTCTCTTGACCGCAGGCTCGAACAACTCCATGAATCGGTCATAGACGTTGCGCTGCACCAGAATCCGGCTGCGCGCACAGCAGTCCTGGCCGGCGTTGTCGAAGACGCCGTACGGCGCTGTCGCCGCCGCACGCTCCAGATCGCAGTCGTCGAACACGATGTTCGCGCTCTTGCCACCCAGTTCCAGGGTGACCCGCTTGATCTGCTTGGCCGCGCCGGCCATCACCCCGATGCCGACCTCCGTCGACCCGGTGAAGACGATCTTGCGGACATCCGGATGGGTGACGAAGCGGTCCCCGATCACGGATCCCTTGCCGGGCAGGACCTGGAAAAGATCTTCGGGCATACCGGCTTCCAGTGCCAGCTCGCCCAGCCTGATCGTCGTCAGCGGGGTCCATTCGGCCGGCTTCACCAGCACCGCGTTGCCCGCGGCCAGCGCGGGCGCGAATCCCCACGACGCGATCGTCATCGGGAAGTTCCACGGGGTGATGACGCCAACGACGCCGAGCGGCTCGTTGAACGTGACATCCAGGCCGCCGGCCACCGGAATCTGCTTGCCGGACAGCCGTTCCGGGCTCGCTGAGTAAAACTGCAGCACGTCGCGGACGTGTCCCGCCTCCCACTGCGCGTTGCCGATCGGATGTCCGGAGTTGGCGACCTCCAACGCGGCCAGCTCCTCCACATGGGCGTCGACAACTGCCGCGAACGCCCGCAGCGCCCCCGCCCGGTCGGCCGGCGCCAGCAGCGCCCACTTCCGTTGCGCGGCCTTGGCGCGGGCCACCGCGTCGTCGACACCGTCGACAGTGGTCTGCTCGACCCTGCGCAGCTCCGCCTCTGTCGCCGGATTGATCAACGTAGAGGCGGTCACGCTTCCACCTTTCGGGTCGCATACTGAGCGGCGGCCTGCACCACCGCGATGAAGAGACGAACGTCGTCGAGGCGCTCCTCGGGATGCCACTGCACCGCCAGCACGAAGTTGTCACCGGGTATCTCCACCGCCTCGATCACGCCGTCGGCGTCCTGCGCACTGACGACCAGCCCGGCGCCCAGCAGGTCGATCGCCTGGTGGTGGTAACACTGGGCATCCGACGTTTCGCCGATCAACGCGGCCAGCCTGGTGCCGGGCACAGTGCGCACCACCGATGTGGAGAACACCGCGTTGCCCTGCTGATGCTGGGAGTGACCGATCACGTCGGGCAGGTGCTGGTGCAGCGTGCCACCCAGCGCGACATTGACCACCTGCGCGCCTCGGCAAATGCCCAGCAGCGGCATGCCACGCCGCAGCGCCCCGTGAATCAGCGCGATCTCCCACGCGTCGCGCTCGCGGTTGGCAGCCACCGGTTCGTCGGTGGCCGGATGGTGCTCTTGGCCGTAATTCGCCGGGTCCATGTCGCGCCCGCCGGTGATGATCAGTCCATCCAATCCGTCGAGTACTCGCTCGGCGGCGTCCATCGGCTGGGGCGGCAGGAGCACGGAGGTGCCACCCGCCAGGTTGACGCCCTCCAGGTAGATGGCGGGCAGAAAACTCGCGTGCACATCCCACACGCCGGTCTGCGCCTGCTGCAGATAGGTGGTCAGCCCGAGAACCGGCCGCCGTCGCCCCGATTCGCCGACGCCTTGCGCGTCAAAGCCGCTCAAAGCCGCGCACCCTTTCCCAGTCGGTGACCGCGGAGTTGAACGCCTTCAGCTCGATGGAGGCATTGTTGAGGTAGTGCTCGACCACGTCGTCGCCGAACGCGTCGCGCGCCACCTGCGAGTTGCCGAACAGCTCAGCCGCCTCGGTCAGCGTTGTCGGCAGGCATTCTGCGCCGCTGGTATAGGCATTGCCCTCCAACGCTTCCGGCAGCTCGAGCTCCTGCTCGATGCCGTGCAGCCCGCCGGCGATCAACGCCGAAACCGCCAGGTACTGGTTGACGTCCCCGCCCGGCGCCCGGCATTCCATGCGCATGCCGTGGCCGTGGCCGACGACCCGCAGCGAGCAAGTCCGGTTGTCCATGCCCCACGCGATCGCGGTGGGCGCGAAACTGCCTTCCACGAATCGCTTGTAGGAGTTGATGTTCGGCGCGTAGAACAGCGTCATCTCACGAAGCGTCGCGAGCTGGCCTGCGATGAAGCTGCGGAACATCGCCGACATTCCGTCGGGCGCGTCGGAGTCGGCGAACACCGCACTGCCGTCGTCGCCCCGCAGCGAGATGTGTATGTGGCAGCTGTTGCCCTCGCGCTCATCGAATTTCGCCATGAACGTCAGGGCCTTGCCGTGCTGGTCGGCAATCTCCTTGGCGCCGTTCTTGTAGATCGTGTGGTTGTCGCAGGTGACCCTGGCGTGGTCGTAGCGGAATGCGATCTCCTGTTGCCCGAAGTTGCATTCGCCCTTGACGCCTTCGCAGTACATCCCCGCGCCGTCCATGCCCAGGCGGATGTCGCGCAGCAGCGGCTCCATCCGGGTGGACGCCAGCATCGCGTAGTCCACGTTGTAGTCGGTGGCAGGCGTCAGGCCGCGGTACCCCGCCGCCCACGCGTCGCGGTAGGAGTCGTCGAACACCATGAATTCCAGCTCGGTGCCCACGTACGGCACCAGTCCCTTGTCGGTCAACCGGGCGATCTGCTGGTTGAGGATGCTGCGCGGCGCCTGGGTCACGGCGGTGCCGCCGATCCAGGACAGGTCGGCCATCACCAACGCGGTTCCCGGCAGCCACGGCAGCAGGCGCAGCGTGGTGAAGTCCGGCGTCATGACCATGTCGCCGTAACCGGTTTCCCAGCTGGAGATCGCGTACCCGTCGACGGTGTTCATGTCGACGTCGACGGCCAGCAGGTAGTTGCAGCACTCCGCGCCGTGGGCCGCGACGTCCTCGACGAACAGCCGCGCCGACACCCGCTTGCCGGTCAGTCTGCCCTGCATGTCGCAGAACGCCACGATCACCGTGTCGATGTCTCCCGCGGCGACCAACGACTCCAGTTCGGTTTGCGACAGCATGCCGGTCATCCCCTAAAGGTAGGTCATCAGACCAATAGATCGCTAGCGGTCCGGGAACATCGGCGTCTTTTGGGCCTGCCTGTTCACCCGGACGTCGAACGCCTCGGAGACGTGCCACTCCCGGGACAACATGACTGCTGTGCCCTCGCGGTCGTAGTCGATCTCCTCGATGTAGAGCAGAGGCTTTCCGCGACGGACTCCCAGCACCTTGGCCGTACAGCTGTTGCTGGCGACGGCGCGCAAGGTCGCCGTCGCGTGGTCTGCGGCATGTCCCGACGACCTCAGCAGCGCGAACAGCGACGGGTCGAGGTTCTTCAGATCGAGATCGGCCCTCAGCAGCCGGGCGGGGATGCGATCGCGCGAGTAGATCACCGGCGCCTCGTCGGCGGTACGCACCCGCTCCACGGCCAGCACGGTGTCGCCCCGGCCGAGCTGCAGCGGGCCGTCGATCTTGGAGCGCTGTTCGAAAACCGCGTCCAGAACCCGCATCCCGGCGTGTGCACCGGCGCTCTCGATCATCGCGAGGTAGCTCAGCGTCGAGTCGAGCCCATGCGGCATTCGCCGGCGTTCGGCGACATAGCTGCCCGACCCGCGACGGCGGGAGACATAGCCCGCCTCGACCAGGCCCCGGACCGCTTCCCGCACCGTCGCCCGGGACACCCCGAACCGCTTCGACAGTTCGCCCTCGGTCGGCAACTTGGTCCCGGCGGGCAACTTCGAACTGGTTATCTCCTCCAGCAGCTCGTCGCGCAGCCGGTCGGCGAGCAACGTCTGCCCGGGCATGGCACGAGCCTACGTGTGGGTTTCGTGTGCTGCGTCTGCGGCCGCAGCCGTCTCTTCCAGGACCCGGCGGACCTGCTCGGCGATGGACGGCGCCCCCGGCAGCAGGCCGTCGAAGATCGCGCTGCCGATGGTGTATCCCCATGCACCCGCCTCGCTCACCGCGACCGCCCGATCGATGTCGGCGATCGATCCCGCGACGATCACCGGGCCGCTGGAACGTGCTACCACCGCCCGGATCAGCTCGAGCGGATCGGCGGTCGGATGGCGATACGCCAGCAGGTCGAGGCCGCCGACGTGATCGAGCCCGGTGAGTCGTTCGGCGTCGGCGGCGATCTCGTCGATCGTGCCGAGCAGGACACTCGGATGGTCGACGACCCGGCCGGGGAACGGGCAATAGCGCACGCCGTCGGGCAGCATGCCCGCCGTCTCGGCACCGTGAGTGCCGCCGAGCACCCAATCGAACCCCGCTTCGGCCGCCGAACGCAGTGAGGCCATTTCGGCCTCCTTCGACGTCGACACCACCTCGAGCATCACCTCGAACCCGGCGTCGTGGCACAGCGCGGTCAGCTCGCGTTGCCTGCCGAGGTCGGCGCCGACGTCCTTGAAGCCGATGTAGCGCAGGCCCGTGTCGGCCAGCGTCGGCACGATCTCGGGCGCGTTGTCGACGGTGCGATCGCCGTGAGTGAGCATGAAAACAAAGTGAGCCATCGGTTCTCCTTCATCCCTTTTCGGCGTCGGTCACGATCGAGCGCGCCGACTCGTCGGACCAGACGCCGAGCATGTCCGCGAGATCGACGATCGAGAGCCGCTCCCGCAGCAGGTGCGAGTTTCTCAGCGCCCAGAACAGCAGGCGATCGTCATAGTCGGGTCCGAGCTCTTGGGCCCGGGTCGGGAGGCCGCTCGCATGGCTCACCTCGTCGAACTGTTCCGGTGTCGGCAATGTCAACGTGTTGGTGAAGCTGTCCCAGTCGGCGACCAACGCCTCGACATCCCAATGGTGGGCCAGCAGCCAATCGCGTTTCTTCGAGTAGGCGGTCCAGCACTCGTCGACGGTTTTCGCGCCGAGCTCGGCGAAGGCATGTGTCACCGCATCCCGACTCGTCGAGTCGTCGGCCACCTTGATTCGCAGGCTGCCCGCGCGAATCGTGCTGTCCACGAGCTGCCACACCCGAAGCGCAAGCCGGGTCGCGACCGTCACCTGCATGCCGTGCGGGGCCGCTCGTCCTTGCCGTTGCGACAGCGCCATCTCCAGCAGGTGCGACACCGCGTGCTCGGTGCCCGACGCGGGTGCGGTCGAGCCGACGATCCCCATCGAAAGGCCGCTGGCGGCCAGCAGCCGGGCCAGATCGGCGAGTCCGCCCGGCTCGGCGTCGCGAGTTGCCTGCGCGAGCCGCGGAAGCGCGGGCATCGCGTCGAGGACCTGCTCGACGACGGCGGCGTCGAACGCGGGTCCGTGTCCGAGCCCGGCCGCGAATTGCCACTCGGCGACCGCGTTGGGAACCGTGGACAGGTCACCCACCCCGGCGAGGTTCAGTATCGCCGGTGCCGCGGTGAGGATGTCGGAGTCCGCGATGAGCACGTCCGGCCATCGTGATACCACCGTGCGCTTTGCCCCGGCGATGACGAGCACGCTGCGGTCGGCAATGAAACCGTTGATGCTGCAGGCGGTTTGGACGGCGACATGGCTGCCGCCGGTGCGCTGCGCGGTGACCTTCGCGATGTCGGTGAGCGTGCCTGCGCCCACCGAAATCAGCAGCCGGTCCGCACCCACTTGGGCGACCGCGCGCTCGACCGTCTCCTCGTCCGCGCGCACCGTGCCCGTGCCGAGCTGGATGACCGGGCAGCCGAGCTGTGCGGCGAGCCGATCGACGACCGGCCCGGCAGGCGTGCGGTACGGCCCACCGTCGCTGAGAATCACCGGCGCGGGCGACCCGGGCCGCGCGCAGAACTCGGCGACGGCGCCTTCAATCACGGAGGCGCCGATGCGGATGTCCACGCCGGGCAGGTCGGCATAACCCTTGTCGCGGAGCGTCGCGAGGATCTCGTTCGGTTCGTGAATGGTTGTCATGTCGGCTCCGCCGACCGGACAGCCTGCGGCGCCAACGCTGACTCGACGGCATCGAACGCGGCGAGGTAGCGACCGTACGCGTCGGCGTACTGTCGCTGCGCCGCCGGGTCGGGCTCGATGGTGTTCGGATCAAGTTGCACGGCAACCGATGCCGCCGAGAAGTCGGTGAAAGCCCCGACCCCGACCCCGGCGACCATCGCCGCGCCGACGGCGGTGGCCTCTTGGGTCAGGACGCGGCGGACCGGCCTGCCGAGCACGCTGGCCTTGATCGCCGCCCACAGGTCATCGCGCGCACCCCCGCCGACGATCCGGACTTCGCCGTGACCGAGGCCCAGCGCGTCGAGCCGTTCGACGATGTCGCGCAGCGCATATGCGCATCCTTCGAGCACCGCTCGCGCGACGTGTGCCGACGTGTGGTTCATCGCGAGGCCGAGGAATGCGCCGCGCATCGCGTCGTTCCAGCGCGGTGCGGTCGATCCCGACAGCGCGGGCAGGAACAGCACGCCGTCGCTGGCCGGTGGCGCCTGCCGCGCCCGCGCGAAGACCTCCCCCTGCGGTATGCCGAGCAGCCCGTTGGCCAGCCACAAAGTGCTGCCGCCGCTGACGAATCCGGGGTTCTCGATCAGCCATGAGCCGGGCACCGCGTGGCCGTGGGTCTCCACGACGCCGAGCGGGTCCCGCACGGGTTCGGTGGCGACCGTCGTGACCGGTTCTGCGGTGCCGGTGACGTCGACGACGACGCCGGCCTGGATCGCGCCTGCGCCGACCGACGCGGCGTGCTCGTCGCCGGTGCCGACGACCACCGCGCATTCGGTCGTCAGGCCGAGTTCGGCGGCGACGTCGGGCCGAAGCGTGCCGACCACCTCCGTCGACGGGCGGACCGGCGGCAACATGGCCGGGTCGAGACCCGCAGCCTCACACAGTTCGGTGTCGAAATCGCCCTTGGCCACGTCGTAGACCATCGTCGACGAGGCGTTCGCCGCGTCCTGGGCGTGAATGTTCGAAAGATGGTGCAGCACAAATGATCCGACGGGTGCCAGCATGGTGGCCTGTTGCCAGACCTCCGGCTCGTTGTCCCTGATCCACATCATCTTCGGCGCGCTGTGCGACGCATCGGCCACCAGCCCGGTCCGTTCGGCCAGCAATTCGGCGCCCACCTTCGAAACCAATCGGTCACACTGGTCGGTGGCCCGTTTGTCCAGCCAGATGATTGCCGGGCGCAATGGCGTGCCGACGGCATCACATGCGACGACACCGTCGACCTGACTGCCGAGACCCATCGCCACGATGCGCTGCGCCTGCACACCTTCGGTCGCGGCGCGGACGGCGTCGCGCAGTGCCGTGCAGTAGGCGTACGGGTCCTGGTCGGCCCAGCCGTCGTGCTCGTGCACCATGGTCAGCGCGGCAGAGCCCGACGAGACGACATCACCACTCTCGTCGACGATCACGGCCTTGATACTCTGCGAGCCGACGTCGACTCCCAGGACCAGAGACACGACTCCCCCTCAGGGCGGTAGAAGCGCAGACAAGTTCAGGCAAGCTCGGACAAGCTCTGAAAGCCACGGTGTGCGGGGAGGATTGGGCGGCGATCCTCCCCGCCGGTCACGTCAGGGTGACCGAGTCTCTTCCGCCGAGATTTCGGTGATGGAGACCGTACCGTAGCCCTCCTCCTGCAGGTTCGCTCCGTGCTTGCCGTGCGACATCGCGAACTCTTCTTCAGGAGACAACACCAACTTGTGGCGCCCCCTGATCGCGAAGTAGGCGATCCCGATCAGGAAGTAGACGAGTGTTCCGACTACACCGGGCCGGTAATCCGGGTTGAGGAAGAGCGAGACGAGCGCGACCAGCGCGATCGCACCGGCGATCGCGGCGCCCCAGACACCGACCGGGCTGCGGTATGGCCGCGCGATGTCCGGCAGCCTGCGACGCAGCAAGATGAAGGCCAGGCACTGCATGAAATACGAGATCACCGCACCGAAGACGGCCATGTACAGCAGCGCCCCGACGATCTTGCCCGCCAGCGCGTTTTGGCTCTGGCCAAGGAAATAGATGAGAAGCGCCAGGCCATACCCGACCACGGCGCCCGCGATGAGCGCCACGTATGGCGTGTGCCTGGTCGGATGGGTGATCGACAGGCTCTGCGGGAAGTAGCCGGCGCGCGACAGCGAGTACGTGTTGCGGCCGTAGGCGTAGATGATCGTGAAGAAACTGGCGATCAGCCCGACCAGTCCGATCGTTGCGAGCACGGAGGCCGCCGTGCCTTCCCCGAACACCGCCTTGAAGCCGTCGAACAGCGGGGTCGCCGAGGTTCCGACGGTTGCCGCTCCGCCGCCGACGCCCGTGTTGAGGAACAGGACGAGGAAGGCGAACAGCACCAGGGTCGTCAGCCCCCAGATCGTCGCGCGGGGAATGTCCTTCTTCGGATCGTGCGATTCCTCTGCGGCCAGTGGCAGCTCCTCGATCGCGAGGTAGAACCAGATAGCGAACGGCAGAGCGGGGAAGATTCCGGCTATGCCCTTCGGCAGGAAGCTGCTGTTGCCCTCCTCCGGCGGGATGTTGGTGAGCAGGCTGGCGTCGAACTTCCCGCTGACGAGCACGGACACGAAGAAGAACGCGAGGATGCCGAGCGCTAGCACCGTGATCACCACGGTGAACCGCATGGTGATCTCGATGCCCATGATGTTGATCCCGACGAAGACGATGTAGTAGACCGCCCACCACAGCACCGGGCTGTTCCACCAGCCGTCGGCTCCCGACAGGTCGGTGACGATGTCATGAGACAGGAAGCCCATCGCGCCGACGACGACCGCCGGAGTGATGACGTACTCCATGTTCTCGGCCAGCCCGGTGATGAAGCCGCCCCACGGGCCCATCGCCGATCGGGAGAAGGAGTAGGCCCCGCCGGTGTGCGGCAGGGCCGGCGACATCTCGGCGATGCAGAAGCAGAGGCCGTAGTACATGACCGTGATGACGAGCGCGGCGATCAGCAGACCGCCGAAGCCACCGGCGTCCAGGCCGAGATTCCAGCCGTAGAAGTCGCCCGAGATGACCGCCCCGACACCGAGTGCCCACAGCGACCAGAAGGCGGCGTGGCGGCGCAGTTGCCGCTTCTCGAAATATCCGTGGCCGGCCTCCCGATAGGTGACCGAACCGACCGCGCGCGTGTTCTCCGCCATCGCTCCTCCTGGCTTTCCATTGGGTTTCGAGCGAAAGTTGTCAGACAACTTGGACGATAACGCTGGACGGTGCGCAGGTCAACGACCTACCGTCAAGTTTTACGTATTCGTCACCCCCAAAGGTAGGACAACAGACCTTTGGCGCTTTATTGTGCCTATGCGAGTTCTGTCCCCACCCCTAAGGAGAATCGCCGTGCCAGAGGGCCACGAACATCTCGACGAAGACGAAGCTCTTCTCGCCAAACTCGGTTACTCCCAGGAGTTGCACCGCTCCTGGTCGGGATTTTCCAACTTCGCCATCTCGTTCTCGATCATCTCGATCCTGGCCGGCTGCTTCACGTCGTTCGGCTTGGGGTGGAACAACGGCGGTCCCGCCGCCATCGCATGGGGCTGGCCGATCGTCGCCGCTTTTATTCTCATAATCGGTCTGTGCCTTTCCGAGCTCGTGTCCGCCTACCCCACCTCAGGTGGGATTTATTGGTGGGCAAGCAAGCTCGGCGGTCCGAAGGCCGGGTATTACACCGGCTGGCTGAACCTGATCGGGCTCATCGCCATCGTGGCGTCCGTGGCGTACGGGTGCGCGACGTTCCTCGACCTCACGCTGGGGACGTTCAGTGAAACCTGGCTCAACGGCTACAGCCTCACCAGAACCTTTATCCTGTTCGTCGTCATTCTGGCGGCCGCCGCGATCATCAATATCTTCTCCAGCCACCTGCTGGCGATCATCAACAATGTCTCGGTGTGGTGGCATGTGGCCGGCGCCGCCGCGGTGATCCTCATCCTGATCCTGGTGCCCGAGCATCACGCCAGCTTCAGCGACGTGTTCGCCAGGACGGTCAACAACAGCGGCATGTTCGGGGGCTCCACCTCAGGCTGGGGCTTCCTGTTGTTCGTGCTGCCGATCTCGGTGATCCTGACCCAATACACGATCACCGGCTACGACGCGTCGGCGCACCTGTCCGAAGAGACGAAGACCGCGGCCAACGCGGCGGCCCGCGGCATCTGGCAGTCGATCTTCTATTCCGGCATCGGCGGCTGGATCCTGTTGCTGTCCTTCCTGTTCGCGGTTCAGGACGCCGACGGCGTGTCCAAGGGCGGTGGTGCTGTCGCGGTGATCTTCAGCCAGGCGATGAGCTCCAAGTGGGTGGCCCTGGTACTGCTGATCTCCACCGCAGGACAGTTCTTCTGCGGGGTCGCCTGCATGACGAGTTCGTCCCGCATGCTGTTCGCGTTCAGTCGTGACCGCGCTGTTCCTGGCCACAAGTACTGGTCGTCGCTGAACTCCAAGCGGGTGCCCGCACACGGTGTGATCCTCTCCGCCGTGATCGCGGCGATCATCACGCTGCCCGCGCTCGTTGCAGTCGACGTCAACGGCGCACCCGTTCCCGTCGCCTTCTTCGCGGTGGTGTCCATCGGCGTCGTTGGGCTCTACCTGGCCTTCGCGGTGCCTATCTATTTCCGTTGGCGCGCCGGCGACACGTTCGAGCCTGGCAGCTGGAATCTGAAGGGCCACCACAAGTGGATGGCGCCCGTCGCGCTGATCGAGATCATCATCACCTCGATCGTCGCGCTGTTCCCGACATCGCTTGGCGGCGTGCCGTGGGATCCGAGCTTCGCGTGGAAATTCGTCAACTACACCCCGCTGCTTGTTGGCGGCGTTCTGATCTTGTTGTGGATCTACTGGCACGCATCGGTGAAGAACTGGTTCACCGGGCCGATCAAACAGGTCGACGAAACCGGCGAACAGCTGGAGGGCGTGTCCTAGCGGGCGATTCACCTCCGTCACGCCGGGCGGCCCGCCACCCGGTAGGGTCGAAACGATGTGTGGGGCCACCGGCGAGGTGCGACTCGACGGCCGAACGCCTGATGTTGCGGCGGTGTCGGCCATGGCCGAGGCGATGGCTCCGCGGGGTCCCGACGGCGCGGGCGTGTGGTCGCAGGGCCGGGTCGCGCTCGGGCACCGTCGACTGAAGATCATCGACCTTTCCGAGGCCGGCGCGCAGCCGATGATCGATGCCGACCTCGGCCTTGCCATCGCGTGGAACGGCTGCATCTACAACTACAGGAACCTGCGCGACGAGCTGACCGGACACGGCTACCGGTTCTTCTCGACCTCGGACACCGAGGTACTGCTGAAGGCCTACCACCATTGGGGCGACCGCTTCGTCGACCGGTTGTACGGGATGTTCGCCTTCGCGATCGTCGAGCGGGACAGCGGCCGGGTAGTTCTCGGGCGCGACCGGCTTGGTATCAAGCCGCTCTACATCACCGAAGACGAGCACCGCGTGCGCTTCGCGTCGTCGCTGCCCGCACTGCTGGCCGGCGGCGGCGTCGACACCCGCATCGATCCCGTTGCGCTGCACCACTACCTCACCTTCCATTCTGTTGTCCCGCCGCCGCTGACGATCCTGCGCGGCGTGGCCAAGATCCCGCCCGCCACGCTCGTCGCGATCGAGCCGGACGGCACCCGCACCACCACCACGTATTGGGCACCGGACTTCACCCGGCGCGCGGATCGGGCCGACTGGTCCGAACGTGATTGGGAGGACGCGGTTCTGGCCTCGCTTCGGCTCGCCGTCGAGCGCCGGCTGGTCGCCGATGTCCCCGTCGGATGCCTGCTGAGCGGCGGTGTCGACTCGAGCCTGATCGTCGGTTTGCTCGCCGAAGCCGGCCAGCACGGGCTGAAGACCTTCTCCATCGGCTTCGAATCCGTCGGCGACGTCGAGGGTGACGAGTTCAAGTACTCGGACATCATCGCCAAGCGTTTCGACACCGACCACCACCAGATCCGCATCGGCACCGACCGGATGCTGCCCGCACTCGACGGCGCGATCGGCGCGATGAGCGAGCCGATGGTCAGCCACGACTGCGTCGCCTTCTACCTGCTCAGCCAGGAAGTGGCCAAACACGTGAAAGTGGTGCAGTCGGGTCAGGGTGCAGACGAGGTGTTCGCGGGATATCACTGGTATCCCCCGATGGGCGAGCCCGATGCGGTGTCGCTCGAGGGCTCGGTGGCCAGCTACCGGGCGGCGTTCTTCGACCGCGACGCCGCCGGCGTGCATGCGCTGGCATCAGCGGGCTACCTGGTTGACGGCGACCCCAGCGGCCGCTTCGTCACCGAGCATTTCGCCAGGGAGGGCGCGCAGACCGGAGTCGACCGGGCACTGCGGCTGGACACCACGGTGATGCTGGTTGACGACCCCGTCAAGCGGGTAGACAACATGACCATGGCCTGGGGTCTTGAGGGTCGAGTTCCTTTCCTCGACCACGAACTCGTCGAGCTGGCTGCCACCTGCCCACCGGAGCTCAAGACCGCGCACGAAGGCAAGGGGGTGCTGAAAGAGGCTGCGCGCCGGGTGATTCCTGCCGATGTGATCGACCGGCCGAAGGGCTACTTCCCGGTGCCCGCACTGACCCACCTGGAGGGCCCCTATCTCGACCTGGTGCGCGACGCGCTCTACGCGCCGGTCGCCAAGGAGCGCGGATTGTTCCGGCCGGAGGCCGTCGACGCACTGCTCGCCGACCCCAACGGCCGGCTGACCCCGCTGCGCGGGAACGAACTCTGGCAGATCGCGCTGCTGGAACTGTGGCTGCAGAAGCACGGCATCTCGGGGCCCGCAGCATGACGACCAACACCGACGACAACCATCCCGAGGCCATCACACTCGGGCTGCACGACGCGTCGCCACCGCACCTCGTCGAGGCGATGGCTGACGATGTCGTGCTCGAACTCGGCTGGGGCCGCTTGATTTTCGGCCAGACTTTCGCCGATCCCGAACACCTCGCCGAGGTCCTGCGCGGCGAAACTCACGGCCGTCGCGACATCTGCATCTACGCCCGCGAGTCACATGTGCTGGTGTCCCTCGCGCCCGCGGAGCTCTTCATCGATCCGAGCCACACCTACCGGCTGCGGTTCGCCGAGGACGACGAGCCCGCGTCGCCGACATCGGGTTTCGCCGTTCGGCCGCTGGGCAGTCTCGAGGACGCCGACACCATCAACCGCGTCTACGTGCGGTGCGGCATGGTGCCCGCGCCCGTCGACGTGATCTGGGACAACCAGCAGCACAACGACGCGGTGACCTATCTGGTCGCGGTGCGCGACGACGACGGCAGCATCGTCGGCGCGGTGACGGGCGTCGACCACAAGCTGCTGTTCTCCGACCCCGAGAACGGCTCGAGCCTGTGGACACTGGCCGTCGACCCCACGTCGAGCCTGCCCGGTGTGGGCGCCGCGCTGACCCGCGCGCTGGCCGACGAGTTCCGCGCGCGCGGCCGTGCGTACATGGACCTGTCGGTCGCATACGACAACGCCGCGGCGATCTCTTTGTACGAGAAGCTCGGCTTTCAACGGGTTCCGGTGCTGGCGGTCAAACGCAAGAACGCGATCAACGAGCCGCTGTTCACCCATCCGCCTGAGACCGTCGATGATCTCAACCCGTACGCGCGGATCATCGCCGACGAAGCGTTGCGGCGCGGGATCTGGGTGGAGGTCCTCGACGCCGAAGCCGGAGAGATGCGGCTGTCGCACGGCGGTCGCAGCGTCATCACCCGAGAGTCGTTGTCGGAGTACACCTCTGCGGTCGCGATGAGCCGCTGCGACGACAAGAGACTGACCAGACGCCTGGTGGCCGAGGCCGGAATCATCGTGCCGGTAGGACGGTTGGCGACCTTCGACGAAGAGGACCATGCGTTCCTGGCCGAGGTCGGCGACGTCGTCGTCAAGCCGACCAGGGGCGAGCAGGGCAAGGGCATCACGGTCGGCGTGGACGGCAGGAAAGAGCTCGAGGCGGCGCTGGCACGGGCGCGCGAGCAGCATCCGGAGGTGCTGATCGAACAGCGTGCGCCGGGTGACGACCTGCGGCTGGTGGTGATCGACGGCAAGGTCGTCGCCGCCGCGCTGCGCATCCCCGCGGAAATCATGGGCACCGGTCATCACACCGTGCGCGAGCTGATCGAGGCGCAGAGCCGGCGGCGCAGCGCCGCAACCGGCGGCGAGTCCCAGATCCCGATGGATGACGTCACCGAGACGACGGTCAAAGAGGCAGGCTGGTCGTTCGACGACGTGCTACCCGAGGGCGAGCGGCTGCGTGTGCGCCGAACGGCCAACCTGCACCAGGGCGGCACGATTCACGACGTGACCGCCAAGGTGAACCAGAAGCTGTGCGATGTGGGGGTGACAGCAGCCGAGGCGATCGGCATCCCGGTCACCGGAGTCGACCTGCTGGTGCCCGACGTCACCAAGGACGAATACGTGTTCATCGAGGCCAACGAGCGCCCGGGGCTGGCCAACCACGAGCCGCAACCGACCGCGAAGGCCTTCGTCGACTATCTCTTCCCCGGCAGCCCCGCGGTGCCACAGGCGTGGACACCCGACGACCAGCCCGGCGAGGCGTCACCAAGTGCTGGTGCGTAGCACGATCTCGGCGGCCAGCTGGGCCGTCGACTCCTGCGCGTTGCGCCGCCCGAGCAGTTCCACCAGCCGGTAATCGCCGTAAACGAAGCGCTGGCTGGCCCGCGCCACTGCCCGGGCCGCAGGCGAGCTGACCAGCGCTGTGGTGTTCATTTCCACGGGCGGGCAGTGCTCGTCGCGGACAACACCGCTCTGGTCGGCGACCCGTGGGTGGCCGCGGTCGATCACCACCAGGCCGATGAAGCGGTCGAGCCGGGTGGCGGCCAGCTCCCACGCCAGCTCACCGCCGATGCGGTCGCCGACCAGCAGACCCCACTGCACATCGAGCATGTCGAGGATGCCGACGACCGACTTGGCGGTCAATCGCGGGTCGGGGGCGATGACGATGGTCCGCAGCGAGGCGGTGTGCAGCCGCTGACAAACGGCGTCGTACGCCGATGCCGCATTCTGCGCGGCACCCAGCAGCAGGACGACGGATCCCTTGTCCGGACCGGCGACATCGACAGGGACGGGGAAACCGTCGACGGTGACCATCGTCGAAGGCATTTGGCCACGCTACAACCAGTAACCCGTCGGCGGGCGGTTTTTTAGCGGGTGTTAACCCGCCGGTCAGCCGTCTTGCAGCCGCTCGGCCTGTTTGCCGGTGATGGTCAGAAACGTCTGTGGCAGCGAAGCTTTGACCGCGATCATCGGATTCGGTGTGGGGAAAGCGATTCCGAAGGCCGCCATCTGGTGGACGTTCTCGAACGAGAAGAACACACTGCTCTTCGCTCCGCTGAGGTCCATGGTCTGCTCGTACACCAGCGCGTCGGGGCGGTTTGAAGGCAATTTGGTGGTGGTGATCGGAATCCCTTCCGACGACGGGTCGAAGAACGTCTGATACTGAGCACACCGTTCGGCGGTCGCGGCGAGCTTCTCCAGGTCCAGGTTCCACGTCAGCACCGTCATCACGATGCGTGCGCCGTCGTAGTCGACGCTGTACTTCGCCGCGCTGCCCGGGCCGCGTTCGGCCGACCCGGCGATCACCCTAGTCAGCGCGTCCGAGCAGCCTTCGGGCTTTGACAGCATCGCGGGCGGGCCGCCCGCGCCGTCGGGTTGGCCGGGGTTCTCGGTGATTCGGCCGTACTGCACGCCCGACGGGAGGTCGTCGGCGTTCAGCACGACCTCCTCCAGGGTGGCACCGGGCCAGGTCGACTTCCCGGCGATGGTGTCCGCGCACGCGGTGAACGCGGTGACCACGACAAGCGCCAGCGCAGAGGCCCCGACGCTGCGCGTGATCATGACGCCAAGGCTACTCACGAAGCGTGCTGACGATGGCCGGTCGCCGCGGTGGTCCGGCCTCCAATAAACCGAGGATCGCGTCGATATCGGTGTGGGCCGCCATCAGGTCTGCCATCAGGTCGAGCTGGGCGTCGCGTCGGGCACAGACGTCGACGTCGTCGGCGACGACGAATCCGTGCCGCCCCGCCGCCGCCGCGGCCTCGGTGAGCCACCGTCGCCGGACGTCGTCGTTGTCGAGCAGGCCGTGCCAGTGGGTGCCGTACACCGCCGCGCGCCGGATCCCGACGCCGAGCCAGCCGTCGTCGCCTGCGCGCGCGACCTGGCCGTGGTGGATCTCGTACCCGTGCAGCGGGTCCTCGTGGCGGCGCAGTGTCTTGTCGCCGGCGAACACGATGTCGGCGTCGAGCAGGCCAAGCGCGTCGACGCGTCCTGCTCCGGACTCCACCGGATCGTCGATGCTGCGGCACAGCATCTGGAATCCGCCGCAGATGCCGAGCACGGGTCCGCCCGAGTGGGCGTGGCCGACGATCGCGTCGGCGAGGCCACGGTCGCGCAGCCAGTTCAGGTCGGCGACCGTCGCCTTGCTGCCCGGGATCACCACGACGTCGGCGTCGGGCAGGTCGGCGGGATCGGTCACCCACCGCACCAGCACGCCGGGCTCGCAGGCCAGCGCCTCGACGTCGGTGGAATTGGAGATGCGGGGCAACCGGATCGCCGCGACGCGCAGCCACTGGTCGCCGAGCGGCGCCTGCGGCTGCCCGACGACGCGGTGGGCCTGTACCGACACGGAGTCCTCGGTGTCGAGCCAGAAGCCTTCGTCGTAGGGGATGACGCCGTAGGTCGGCCTGCCGGTGAGCGTTTGGAGCGCTGTGAGCCCGGGTGCCAGCAGTGCTGGGTCGCCGCGAAACTTGTTGACCACAAAACCCGCAATGAGCGCCTGGTCCTCGGGTGCGAGCACTGCCACCGTGCCGAACAGGTGGGCGAGCAGCCCGCCGCGGTCGATGTCGCCGACCAGGACCACCGGCAGGCGCGCGGCGCGCGCCAACCCCATGTTCGCCAAATCGGTTGCCCGCAGGTTGATCTCGGCGGGCGAACCGGCACCCTCACAGATGACGGCCTCGAATTCGCTTCGCAGTGAGCTCAATTCGCCTGCGACCACGTCGGCTAGTCGGTCCCGGTGCTCGATGTAGTCGACGGCGCCGACCGCGCCGGCGACGCGGCCGCGGACCACCAGTTGAGAGGTCCGGTCGCTGCCGGGCTTGAGCAGTATCGGGTTGAACCGGATGCTGGGCGCCAGCCCCGCGGCACGCGCCTGCATCGCCTGGGCGCGCCCGATTTCTCCGCCCTCGACGGTGACCGCCGAATTGTTGGACATGTTCTGCGCCTTGAAGGGGGCCACCGTGATGCCCTTGCGGGCCAGCAGCCGGCACAGGCCGGCCACCACCATGGACTTTCCGGCATCCGAACTGGTCCCCGCGACCAGCAGCGCCCCGCTCACGGTGTCAGAGCTGGGTCAGGATCTCGGCGCCGTCGTCAGTGACCACCAAGGTGTGCTCGAACTGCGCGGTCCACTTGCGGTCCTTGGTGACGACGGTCCAGTCGTCGTCCCAGATCTCGTAGTCCAGCGTGCCGAGGTTGATCATCGGCTCGATGGTGAACGTCATGCCTGGCTCGATGACGGTGTCGACGGCGGGCTGATCGTAATGCAGCACCACCAGCCCGTTGTGGAACGTGGTGCCGATCCCGTGACCGGTGAAATCGTGAACCACGTTGTAGCCGAACCGGTTTGCGTACGACTCGATGACCCGGCCGATGACCGACAGTGCGCGGCCGGGCCGCACCGCCTTGATCGCGCGCATCGTCGCCTCGTGGGTGCGCTCGACAAGCAGCCGATGCTCCTCGGACACGTCGCCTGCGAGGAACGTCGCGTTGGTGTCGCCGTGCACCCCGTCGATATATGCGGTGACGTCGATGTTGACGATGTCACCGTCCTGCACCACCGTCGAGTCCGGGATGCCGTGACAGATGACCTCGTTCAGCGACGTGCAGCATGACTTCGGGTAGCCCTTGTAGCCCAGCGTCGACGGGTAGGCGCCGTTGTCGACCATGTACTCGTGGGCGATTCGGTCGAGTTCGTCGGTCGTGACGCCCGGCGCGACGGCCTTGCCGGCCTCGGCGAGCGCGCCCGCCGCGATCCCGCCGGCCACGCGCATCTTGGCGATCACCTCGGGGGTCTGCACCCACGGCTCGGTGCCCTCCTGTGCCGTGGCCTTGCCGACGTACTCGGGGCGGGCGATGGAGCGGGGCACCGGAAGGGTCGGCGACAGCACGCCGGGGCGAAGCGCGGTGCGAACAGGCATCACACCAGGGTAGTCGGCGACGCGGCTACATTCTTGACCATGACGATCGACGACATTGACGAGGCGTTCGCGACCCGCTTCGCGGAGAAGTTCGCCGACACCTGGCGCACTTCCGACCTGGCCAAGTTCGAAGCCCTGTGGAGCGACGACATCGTGTTAATTCAGCCGATGATGGGCACCGTACGAGGCAAGAAGGCCTGCCGCGAGTCGTTCCAACGGCTGTTTGCGCTGATACCCGACCTGCACGCCGACGTGCACCGGGTCGGGTACGGCCCAAGGGAGGTCTTCATCGAGTTCACGCTGAGCGGAACCTACGGCGGCAAGCCGATCGCCTGGGACGCCGTCGACCGGTTCACTTTCACCGGTGGACTGGTCGCCGAGCGGATCTCCTACTTCGACTCCGCCCCGCTGATCGGCAAGCTGGTCGGCCGTCCTGCGGGCTGGGAACGGCTGATCAGGACGGGTTCGCAGCTGTTCAAGCGCTAGTGGCGGTCGCGGCCGAACCACGATCTGCGCGGCCCGCGGATGTCCACCGAACCGCAGACGACCTTGCCGGTGAGGATGACGTGGGGGGTGCCCTCGGACGGCGCGTCCCTGCGGTGGTCGTGGGCGCTGCCGACGACGACCTCGACGTCGTCGATCGACGCGCTGGCCCCGTCGGGCAGCCGGAGTTCGAGGCCGCCGAACTTCATGTCGAGCTCGATGATGACCATCGGCCCGGCGAACCGGGCCTTGGTCAGGTCGAGGTCGACAGAGCCCATGCGCCGGTGCAGGGCCAATCGGGTCGGCACGGTCCACTCGCCCTGACGCTTCAACGAGCCCATCACACCGCGTAACTCCACTCGGTCGGTGGCGGAGGTGACGATCGCGCCGGGTCCGGGCAGGTCGCCGACCAAGGTGTCGAGGTCCGAGTGCAGCCGCGCCTGCGACACCAACACCGAACGCTCTTCGAACTCGTCGATGTCGATCAGCCCGAGCGCGACGGCATTGTGCAGGCGCCGCAGGGTGCCGTTGCGATCGGCGTCGGAGACGCGCATCGCCGCGGGTTGCTCGTTGATCCCGGTCATGGCCATTCCAAAATACCGCCGCGGCGCTTGCGATGAATCAGCATGCCCGGGTCGGAACTTTGCGCGTTTCCGCTGATGTTTCGCGGCTGCGGGCCCTTGATGCTGGCTAGCATGAGCGAAACCGAGTGGAGCGACCTGGTAGTAGGCGAGGTCATGAGCGAGCTACCGACCGGAACGGTGACGTTGCTGCTGGCCGACGTCGAGGGCTCCACGCGGCTGTGGCAGACCCAACCGGACGAGATGACGACCGCCGTTGCACGCCTGGATACCGCCTTGGCCGATCTGCTGGCAGCCCACGGCGGGGTGCGCCCCGTCGAACAGGGCGAGGGAGACAGCTTCGTCGCGGCATTCGCGCGTGCCAGCGACGCCGTGGCGTGCGCCCTGAACCTGCAGCGGGCGCCGCTGGCGCCGCTCCGGCTACGCATCGGCGTGCACACCGGCCAGGTGCAGTTGCGCGATGAGGGCAACTACATCGGTCCGACCATCAACAGGACCGCGCGGCTGCGTGACCTGGCGCATGGTGGCCAGACCGTGTTGTCGGGCTCGACCGAGCAGCTGGTGGCCGACTGGCTGCCCGACGATGCCTGGCTGACCGACCTGGGATCTCATGAGCTGCGCGATCTGCCAAGGCCGGAACGGGTGACCCAACTGTGCCATCCGGATCTGCGCAACGAGTTCCCGCCGTTGCGTGTCGCGAAAAGCGTTGACAACCATAGTCTTCCGGCGCAGCTGACGAGCTTTGTGGGCCGCGTACCGCAGATCGCCGAGATACGCGCGCTATTGACCGACAACCGAATTGTGACGCTGACGGGCGCCGGTGGTGCGGGCAAGACGCGGCTGGCGATTCAGACCGCGGCCGACGTCGCGTCCGAGTATCGCGACGGCGTCTCCTACGTCGACCTGGCACCGGTCACACACGAGGCCGTGGTGCCGGTGGCCGTCGCCCGTGCACTAGGCCTGCCCGACCAGCCTGGCCGTTCGACGATGGAATCGCTCGCGAAGTTCGTGGGCGACCGGCAGACATTGATGGTGTTGGACAACTGCGAGCACCTGCTCGACGCGACCGCATCGCTGGCTGCGGAGCTGCTGGCCGCCTGTCCGGCGCTGCAGATCGTGGCCACCAGCCGTGAGTCGACGGGTGTGCCGGGCGAGGTGACATTTCAGGTGCCGTCGTTGGCGCTGGCCGACGAGGCCATCGAGCTGTTCGTCGACCGGGCCCGCCGCGTCCGGCCCGAGTTCACCATCGCCTCCGACAACGCTTCCACGGTGACCGAGATCTGCAAGAGGCTCGACGGTATGCCGCTGGCGATCGAGCTGGCCGCCGCGCGCGTGCGTGCACTCTCGCTGGAGGAGATTGTCGGCGGCCTGCACGACCGCTTCCGCCTCTTGACCGGTGGCGCACGGACCGCGGTGCGTCGTCAGCAGACCCTGCGCGCGTCGGTGGACTGGTCGCATGCCCTGCTTACCGAAACCGAGCGCATCCTGTTCCGCAGGCTCGCGGTCTTCCTCGGCGGGTTCGACCTCGACGCCGCCCAGGCCGTCGCCGGTGATGCCGAGGTGGAGCGTTACCAGATCCTCGATCAACTCGCCCTGCTGGTCGACAAGTCGTTGGTGACAGCCGAAAACGCCAGTGGCCGAACGCGGTACCGGTTGCTCGAGACCGTGCGCCAATATGCACAGGAGAAGCTCGGCGAATCCGGCGAGGCCGAGGCGGTGCGGACCCGTCACCGCGATCACTACACGTCGATGGCGGCGCTGCTCGATGCGCCAGGGAGCGAATTCGGTCAGCGCGTCGAGCAGGCAGACCACGAGATGGACAATCTGCGCAACGCATTCGGGTGGAGCATCGAAACCGGCGATATCGCAGGCGCACTGGGGCTTGCCTCGTCGCTGCAGCCGCTGTGGTTGTCACTGGGCCGCATATTGGAAGGCCTGGCGTGGTTCGATGCCGCCTTTCCGACAACGCAAGCCTCGACGACCTGGAGCCCCGTGTTGGCGCGCAGGCACTCGCCGACCGGGCGGTGCTGCACGCCTGGCTCAGTGATTACACACTCGGCTACGCCGAGGAGGCGCTCGCGATCGCACGCGAACTCGACGACCCTGCGTTGTTGGTCCGAGCCCTGTTGGCCTGCGGCAGCTCCTCGGTCTACGACGCAGAGATATCCGGGCGATACCTTGCCGAGGCGAGCGACCTTGCCAGAGTCATCGGGGATCAGTGGCGGTTGAGCCAGATTCTCATCCAGCAGGCCCAGGTGGCCTTCGTCGCCGGCGGCCCGGCGGCGGTGCGCGCCGCATGCGAAGAGGGGCGCGATCTCGCGGATGCCATCGGTGACCGTTTCGGATCGCGGCAGTTCCGGTGGAGGCTGGCAGGCGCGACGCTGTTCGAGGGCGATCTCGTGGATTCGATCACGCAACACCGCGAGTTGATTGCCGATTCCGATGCCGGCCACGACATCATGTCGAAGGCGACAGCTCTCATGGTGCTGCCTCACGCACTCGCTTACCACGGCGAGGTCGACGCCGCCTTGGCCGCCGCCGAGGCGGGAATCGAATCTGCCGCCGAACTCGGCGATGTGTATCTCGGCGGAAACTACGTCGCGTTGAGCATCGCGCACCTGGCCGCCGGCGACATCACCTCGGCGTCACAAGCGGCAGAAGCCGGGTGGTCTCACCTGGGTGGCCTTTACGGGACCGGATCGATAAACAGCGCCCACATCGCCCAGATCACCCTTGCGCGCGGTGACCTCGCCGCAGCGCGGAAATCGGTCGACGATGCCGTCGCGGCGACAGCCGGTTGGTTCCAGGTCGTCGCCCTGAAGATACGAGCGTACATCGCGATCGCGCAGGCTCAGCCTGAACAAGCCGAACGCGACGCCCATGAGGCCCTCTCGCGTTCTGCGGAATACCAGGCGTACTTAGGGGTCGCAGACCTCCTCGAAATCCTGGCCACGCTTGCGGGTGACAGCGGCAGGTCTCGCGAAGCGGCCCGTCTGTTGGGCGCCGCCGACGGTATCCGCCATCGCACCGGTGAGGTTCGTCTGCCGATATACCAACCCGCATATGACGCGTCCGTAGAAGCGCTGCGAAATACCATGGACGACAGCGACATCGAGGCGGCTTGGACGGAAGGTGCCGCGTTGTCGACCAAGGAGGCCATCACGTATGCGCAGCGCGGCCGTGGTGAGCGCAAACGGCCATCCAGCGGCTGGGCCTCGCTGACCCCGGCCGAGCTGGACGTGGTTCGGCTCGTCAGCGAGGGACTGGGCAACAAGGACATCGCATCGAGGCTTTTCGTTTCGCCGCGGACCGTTCAGTCGCACCTCACCCGCGTCTACACCAAGCTCGGACTGTCCTCCCGCGTGCAGCTCGCCCAGGAAACTGCCCGCCGCTCGACGCCATCAAATAACTGAATCGCCCCATTGGCGGTCTCTGTACTGATAGTTGTCTCAACGTGACGATGAACGACAACTCCCCTGCGCCCAAGACCGTCGAGGCATGGAACTTCGTGCAGAAGATGGTCGGCGATATCACAGGCATCGTGACCGAGGACGCCGAGAACGAGCGCGAGCTTCTGGAGGGCCTCGGAGTCATCTCCCGGGTCACCGCGCTGTGCTCGGAACTCACTGTCGAGGCCGACCCCGAGCTGCCGTGGTTCATCGACATGTGCTCCCCCACCCGGCTCGTCGGCGGTCCGAACCCCGACGGCAGGTACCTGCTCGCGATGATTCGCGGCGACCGCGCATACCGGGTCACCGGCACGCGGGGCAGCAGCGCGTATCTCGGTCTGCAGGTGCTGGCCGGAACCGGCATGACGCCGCGGCGGATGGCCGCCTATGTCAGCGACACCGATTTGAAGCTCGACGGCGGGGCGTTCGGGTTGGTGTTCTCCTCCACCGAGCCGTCGGCGCCCGATCTGGACGGAGCGCAGTGGGTGCAGATCCCGCAGGATGCGACATCGATAGTGGTGCGCGACTACATCGCCGACGCGGACACCGAACAACCGGCGACGCTGCGCATCGAGCCGCTCGAGGCGCATCCGCCGCGGCCGGTATCCGATGGCGAAGTGGCAGAACAGTTCACGGCGATGGCGTGGACCATCATGAAGCTGACGACGCTGCACCGCACCATCAAGCCCGAGCTCATGCAACAGCCGAACACCCTCGTCACCAGTGAGGCCGCCGATCTCGGCGCCGCCGACACCACGCCGGACAACCTGTACATGATCGGAACCTTCCGGCTGGAGCCCGAAGATTCGCTGGTGCTCGAATTCGAACCGCCGGACACCCGCTACTGGAATATCACGCTGGAGAACATCTGGCACGAGTGCCTGGAGCCACGCCGCAGGCACAGTTCGGTCACCAACAAGGGCGTTGCACCCGATGCCGACGGCGTGGTGCGTATCGCTATCGGCGCCAAGGACTTTGGCCATGGTCATTGGCTGGACACCGGCGGCAGACACCGCGGCTTCATCGTGTTCCGATGGCTGGACAACCCCGACCCGCCCAACGTGTCTGTCACAGTGCGCGGGGCGACGCCATGAGCGCCGCCGACCGGTTCGACCCCGACGTGCTGATCGCACAGGCTTGTGACTGGGCAGGCAGCGACGACTTCGGTACGGACTTCGACGAAAGTGAAACCTGGCGCGACGGATTGGGCCGGCTGTGCGAGGGACTGGTCAGCGAGGCCCGGCTCAATGACCTCGGCGTGGAGATCGCCGCGCTGGATGTCGTGCGGCCGTTGAAGAACCGGCTTCAGATCGTCCAATGGCGCAGGGCCCATCCCGAGATCGCCCAGGAGAAGATCGAAAGGCCGATCTTCATCGTCGGGCAGCCCCGCACCGGAACCACGATCCTGTTCGACCTGCTCGCCCAGGACCCGCAGCTGCGCGCGCCGTTGACATGGGAGGTCGACAACCCGTATCCGGTGCCGCAGCCCGAGACCTATGAGAGTGACCCGCGGATCGCCGAAACGCAGGCCAGCCTGGAGATGAGCGAGCAGATCATTCCCGGGTTCATGAGCTGGCATCCGATGGGCGCCCGGGTCGGCCAGGAGTGCGTACGGATCACCGCCGCGCAGTTCTGCAGCATGATCTTTTCGGTCCAGTACCGGCTGCCCACCTACTATAAGTGGCTGCTGTACGAGGCGGACCATCGTCAGTCCTACCGATTTCATCGAATCTTCCTGCAGCACTTGCAGTCCGGGGTCGGCGGCCACTGGCTGTTGAAGTCTCCCGCGCATCTGTGGACACTCGACACGTTGGTGGCGGAGTATCCCGATGCGGTGATCGTGCAGACGCACCGCGACCCGCTGAAGGTCATCTCGTCGATCAGCGCGTTGACCAATCACCTGCGGCGGATGGCGTCCGACGAGACCTCGGTCACCGAATGCGCGGTGCAGTCCTGCGAGGAGATCGTGGTCGGGTTGCAGCGCGGCATGACACTGCGCGAATCGCTGCCACCGGGCCAGGTGATCGACGTGCAGTTCGCCGACTTCATGGCCGACCCGTTCGCGACGATCCGGTCGCTGTACGCGCGGCTGGACCGCGAGTTGACGTCCGAAGCCGAGCAGAGGATGAGGGACTTTCTGGCGGCACATCCCGGCGACGGCGGTGGGGGCCGCTACAGCTGGGCCGACACCGGGCTGGACGCCGGGCTGCTGCGTCAACAGGTCGCCGCGTATCAGCAGCGCTACGACGTCCCCAGCGAGCCGCTCAAGTAGCTAGTTACGCCAGGTAGTCGGGCGGCAGGCTTTCGAGCATGCCCTTCAGCATCCGCACCGCGTACTCCGAGCTGCCACCCCCGACGATCAACGCGGCGAATGCCATGTCCCCGCGGTAGCCCGCGAACCAGGAGTGCGAACCGCCCTCGAACTCGGCCTCGCCGGTCTTGCCGTGCACATCGCCCATCCCGTTGATGTCTTTCGCGGTGCCGTTGGTGACCACCAACTGCATCATCGGCCGCAACCCGTCGAGCATCTTCGGGGTGATCGGCGTCTGGTCACCGGTGACCTTCGTCTGGCTGCCCTCGATCAGTTGCGGCACTGGCGTTTTGCCTGCCGCGACCGTCGCGGCAGCCATCGCCATCCCGAACGGGCTGACCAACACCTTGCCCTGGCCGAAGCCGTCCTCGGTGCGCTCGGCCAGATTGACCGTCGGCGGTACCGAGCCGGAAACCGTTGAGATGCCCTCGATCTGGTAGTCGGGACCGATGCCGTACTGGGCGGCGGTCGCCGTCAGGCCGCGCGGCGGCATCCTGCTCGCGAGTTCGGCGAACGTGGTGTTGCACGAACTGGCGAAGGCCCGTGACATCGGTACCGTGCCGAGATCGAAGCCGCCGTAGTTCGGGATGGTGCGGTGCCCGATGTCGATCACGCCGGGGCAACCGAGAAGGGTGTCGGGTGTTGCCATGTCCCGTTCGATCGCAGCGCCGGCGGTGATGATCTTGAACGTCGACCCCGGCGGGTACAGACCCGTGGTGGCGGTCGGGCCGTCCGCGTCCGCGTCGGGATTCTGTGCGACGGCGAGGATCTCGCCGGTGGACGGCTTGATCGCCACGATCATCGCCTTCTTGCCCCCGATGGCGTTCACGGCGTTCTGCGCGGCGTTCTGGACAGTGCGGTCCAGGCTGATGGTGATCGATGGCGCGGGCGCCGCAGGCACCTCGTTGAGCACATCGACGTCCGCACCGTTCTGGTTGACGCTCACCACCCGCCAACCTGCCTGGCCGTCGAGGTCGTTGATCACTGCCTTCTTGACCTCGCTGATGATGGCAGGGGCGAATTGCTCGTCGGTGGGCAGTAATTCGGCCTGGGGTGTGATGACCACACCGGGACGCTCACCGAGGACCGCCGCCACCTGGTCGCGGTCGGACTGGCGCAGGGTGATCAGGTTCAGCGGCCCCGGCGACGAACTCGCTTCCTCCGCGAGACGCTGGGCGTCCATGGTGTCGTCGAACGGCCGCAGTGCATCCGCGACCGCGGTCGCGGTCGTCATCAGGTACGCCCCCGCCGTCTTGGCGTCCAGTGCGAACTCATACAGATTGCCCGGCACCAGCACATCGGTGCCGCTGCGCTCGTTGACCGACGCCCGCCGTGGCGGGTCGGCGCGCAACGCAAACGTCTGGTGCTCACCGAGTTTCGGGTGCAGCCCCGTCGCGGTCCAGCGCACCTCCCAGTTGCCCTCGTTGCGCACCATGTTGAGCTGGCCGTCGTAGGTCCAGGTGCGGCTCTTGGGCAGATGCCACGTGTAGCGGTAGGCGACCGCGCCGGTGTCCTCGGTGAACTTCGAGCCGAGCACCTGGGCTTCCAGCTGGGTGGCCTGCAGTCCGGCCCACGCCTCGTTCAGCGCTGCTCGCGCGTCCTCGGGGCGGTCGGTCAGCGCAGACGCACCGCCGGTGTCACCCTTGGCCAGCGCCGCGAAAAACGCCTCGGCGGCGGGTTCGGGTCCCTGGGGTTTCGGTGTGCACGCATTCAGGGACGCGGCCACCGCCACGATGGTCAAGAGGCTTGCCATACGCGTTACGGATGTGATCCAAGTTGCCATTGGGGCAAATGTTACGAATCCGAGACCCCAAACCGGCGGAGGCGCGACGCCGAAACTCACATTTCGCAGGAAAAGTTCGAAAGAAGCGCGCCAAAACGTCGATCTCGACGCAGAGACCGGCAGAAACCGTGAGAACTAAGCGCCGGCCGCGGGTGCGCGCACCACGAGCGGCACCGCGGGGAAGTACGCGGCCATCTCCGAGCGCGACTTGCGCAGCGCCGCAGTGCCGTAGCCGTGTTTGCGGAAACTGGGATGGATCCAGATACGCACGTTGACCTCGCCGCTTGCCAGCTCGCCGAACACCATGCCGATCTTGTCCGCCCCGTCGATGGCGACCAACCAGACCGCCTCTTCGGCGTGCACGCGGCCGACGGCGGCCCTGATCTCGTCGTCGAGATCGCCTGCGGGCGCACCGGATCCGTCGCCCGCCGCGCGGACGTCGTCGGTGCGCGCGGCGAAGATGTCGCGATCCGCGTCGGCGGAGAACGGACGCAGCAGCAGGCTGTCGCCCTGGCTCGGCTGCCGCTCACCCGTCATGAAGCTCAGCTCGTGGTTCAGGTCTTCGAGTTCGTCGCGGATCCGGCGCCGGGACACCTTGGTCAGCCGGTCGAAGGACAACCGGAGCACCGCTTCACCGCCGGCGTTCGAGGTGCCGAGCATGTCCGCGATTGCTTCGACGGCCGCGTCGTAGTCCTCGGACTCCACGATGACGTCGAGCAGCTCATGCCGCCGTTCGAGCGCGCGGACGAGCGTGTCGGCGATCTCCCTGCGTGCGATTTTCTGCGCATCGTCGGTCATGCCGTGAAGCGTAACCAACGCCGCTGCGCGGACGAGTCAGTCGAGCAAGACCGTCGCGAAAGTGCCGACCTCGGTGAAGCCGATGCGGTCGTAGGTCGCGCGCGCCACGGTGTTGAAGCTGTTGACGTACAGGCTGGCGATGCGACCGCTGCGCACCACGGCGGCGCCGAGTGTGGCGGTGCCCGCAGTGCCCAGGCCACGTCCGCGCCAGTCGGGGTGCACCCACACGCCCTGGATCTGCCCGACGGCGGGCGACTGCGAGCCGACCTCGGCCTTGAACACCACCTGGCCACGCTCGAAGCGGGCCCAGGCGCGACCGGCAGCGATCAGGCCCGCCACCCGGCGCCGGTAGCCGCGGCCACCATCGCCGATGCGGGGATCGATGCCCACTTCACCGATGAACATGTCGACGGCGGCGACCAGGTAGGCGTCCAGCTCCTCCATGCGCACCGGACGCACCGCCGGATCGATCGGGCATCTCGGGGCGGCGCCGAGCGCCATCAGCGGCTGGCTTTCACGGACGTCGCGGGCGGGTCCCCAGGTGTGCTCGAGGCGGCGCCACATCGGCAGCACGAGCTCGGCACGCCCGACCAGCGACGAGCACCGGCGAACGGCACTGACCGCCTTGTCGGCGAATGCGTGGAGGTCGCCGGCCTCACCGCGCAGTGGAATCAGGTTGGCGCCGGCGTAGCACAGTGAGTCGGTGGCCCTGCCGCGCGTCCACAGCTCGCCGCCGATCGCGCTCGGGTCGACGCCGTGCTCGGCCACCCGGGAGGCCACCATGCAGCTTCCGACCGGATCTGCGTCGAGCACCTGCCGCACGGAGGTCTCGTCGCGCACCACCGAAACCCGTCGCTCGTCGACGAAGCGGAAAAGCGGCGGAGCCGACATGGAGACTCTTTCTGCGGCCAGGCGTCATGACCCCAGTCACAGGGCCATGTTCAGCTTACGGTCACCACAGGCGAACCGCTTGCACTTGCCTCCGGTCCGCGCTCTTCGGCGATTCGCAGGGCCTCTTCGATCAGCGTTTCGACGATCTTGGCCTCCGGCACGGTCTTGATGACCTCACCCTTGACGAAGATCTGACCCTTGCCGTTGCCGGATGCCACCCCGAGGTCGGCCTCCCGTGCTTCACCGGGTCCGTTGACGACGCACCCCATCACCGCGACGCGCAGCGGCACCTCCATGCCCTCGAGTCCGGCGGTGACCTCGTTGGCCAGCGTGTACACGTCGACCTGGGCGCGCCCGCACGACGGGCACGACACGATCTCCAGCTTGCGGGGCCGCAGGTTCAGCGACTCGAGGATCTGGTTGCCGACCTTGACCTCTTCGATCGGCGGCGCCGACAGCGATACCCGAATGGTGTCGCCGATGCCCTTGGAGAGCAGCGCGCCGAACGCGACCGCGGACTTGATCGTGCCCTGGAACGCCGGGCCCGCCTCGGTGACGCCGAGGTGCAGCGGGTAATCGCATTGCGCGGCAAGCTGTTCGTAGGCGGCGACCATGACGACGGGGTCATTGTGCTTGACGCTGATCTTGATGTCGCCGAAGCCGTGCTCCTCGAACAGCGAGGCCTCCCACAGCGCGGACTCGACGAGCGCTTCCGGTGTCGCCTTGCCGTACTTGGCCATGAAGCGCTTGTCCAGCGAACCGGCGTTGACGCCGATGCGGATCGGGATGCCCGCGGCGCCCGCGGCCTTGGCGACTTCGGCGACCCGGCCGTCGAACTCCTTGATGTTGCCGGGGTTGACGCGCACCGCGGCGCAGCCCGCGTCGATCGCGGCGAAGATGTACTTCGGCTGGAAGTGGATGTCGGCGATCACCGGAATCTGGCTGTGCTTGGCGATTTCGGACAGCGCGTCGGCGTCCTCCTGTCGTGGGCAGGCGACCCGGACGATGTCACAGCCGGACGCGGTCAGCTCGGCGATCTGCTGCAGCGTGGTGTTCACGTCGTGCGTCTTGGTAGTGCACATCGACTGCACCGCGATCGGGTAGTCGCTGCCGACGCCGACGTCGCCGACCATGAGCTGACGGGTTTTTCGCCGCGGGGCCAGCGTGGGTGGGGGTAGGTCCGGAATACCGAGACCGACACCGACGACGGACATTGAATCTCCTATTGGAAAGGTCTGATGGGGTTGACGAAGTCAGCGGTGACCGTCAGCGCCATGTATCCGATCACGAACACCAAGATCACATATGTGGCGGGCATCAGCTTGAGATAGTTCACCGGCGCCGCGGCGGCCATCCCGCGTGCCTTCCGCAGCATGTTGCGGATCTTCTCGAACACCGCGACCGCGACGTGGCCGCCATCGAACGGCAGCAGCGGCACCAGGTTGACCGCGCCCAGCACGAAGTTCAGCTGAGCGAGGAAGAACCAGAACGCCATGAACAGTCCGCGCTCGAACGCGTCGCCGCCGATGATCGAGGCGCCGACCACGCTGATCGGTGTCTCCGGGTCGCGTTCACCGCCGCCGATCGAATGCACGAGAGCGCCGATCTTGGTCGGGATCTTTGCGATCGACTTGCCCAGTTCGACGCTCAGATCACCGGTGAACGAGATCGTGCCCGGTATCGCGGTCACCGGGTTGTAGTGCGCGTACTCGACCGGGCCGAACTCGGCCGCCGCCACGCCGACGGCGCCGACGGTGGACGGAGCCTCGGCGGTGTCGGAGGTGTAGCGCTGCGTCGGCACGACGTTGACGACCGTGGTGATCTCCGTCGTCGTGCCGTCCACTTTCCTCTGGACGACGAACGGCGTCGGGCCGTTGGCCTTGCGCACCGCCTCGACCATCTCGTCGGGGTTGTGCACATTGGTGGCGCCGACCTTGACGATGACGTCGCCCTTCTTGATGCCTGCGGCCGCGGCGGGCCCGTCACCGGTGCAGTCGGCGAGCTTCTCCTTGCTGATCGCCGGTGCGACACAAGAGGTTTGGCTCACGTAGGCGGCGGGCTGCGGGTTCAGGTTGGGCAGGCCCCAGTACAGCGCGATGCCGTAGAGGATGACCAGGCCGACGATGAAGTTCATGCCGGGGCCGGCAAGCAGCACCGCGGCGCGCTTCCACGTCTTCTGCTTGTACATCGCGAAGCGGCTGTCTTCCGGCGCGATTTCGTCGATCGACGTCATCCCGGCGATGTCGCAGAACCCGCCGAGCGGGATGGCCTTGACGCCGTACTCGGTGTAGCCCAGCTTGTTGGGCCGCCGCGTGGACCACAGAGTCGGACCGAAGCCGACGAAATAGCGGCGCACCTTCATCCCGGTGGCGCGCGCCACCCACATGTGCCCGCACTCGTGCAGCGCGACCGATACCAAGATGGCCAGCGCGAACAGCACGACACCCATGACCCACATCATTTGGTGGTGACAACCTCCCGGGATACCGCGCCCCTTGCCCTTTCCCGGGCCCAGCGTTGCGCGTCAAGTACCTCTTCCACGGTAGCTGGTTCCGCGGCCCACTGGTCTGCGGCGTGGAGCACGTCGGCAATCGTGCGCACGATCGCCGGGAATCGGATCCGCCCGCCCAGGAATGCGGCGGCGGCCTCCTCGTTCGCGGCGTTGTAGACCGCGGTCAGGCAGCCGCCTCGCTGACCGGCCTCCCTTGCGAGCTCGACCGCCGGGAAAACGGCTGTGTCGAGGGGCTCGAACTCCCAGGTGGAGGCGGTGCGGAAGTCGCAGGCCGCGGCGGCACCGGGCACTCGGGACGGCCAGCCGAGCGCCAGCGCGATAGGCAGCTTCATGTCGGGCGGGCTGGCCTGCGCGATCGTCGAGCCGTCGGTGAACGTCACCATCGAGTGCACGATCGACTGCGGGTGCACGACCACTTCGATGCGTTCGTACGGGACGCCGAAGAGCAGGTGCGTTTCGATGAGCTCGAGGCCCTTGTTGACCAGCGACGCCGAGTTCAGCGTGTTCATCGGGCCCATGGACCACGTCGGATGCGCCCCCGCCTGCTCCGGTGTGACGTGCTCGAGGTCGGCGGCGGCCCAGCCGCGGAACGGTCCCCCGGACGCCGTGAGCACCAGGCTGGCGACCTCGTCGGGGGTGCCGCCGCGCAGACACTGCGCGAGTGCCGAGTGCTCGGAATCGACGGGCACGATCTGGCCGGGCGTCGCGGCGCGCAGCACCAGCGGTCCGCCGGCGATCAGCGACTCCTTGTTCGCCAGGGCCAGCCGGGCGCCGCTGGCCAGCGCCGCAAGCGTCGGCTGCAGGCCTAGCGCTCCGACCAGCGCATTGAGTACGACGTCGGCTTCGGTGTTCTCGACGAGCGACGTTGCGGCGTCCGGCCCCGCATAGGTGACCTCGCCAACTTTTTCGGCGGCGTCCGGGTCGGCGACGGCGATGTTCGTCACGCCGGTCTCGGTGCGTTGGCGAGCCAGCAGGTCAGGATTGCCGCCGCCGGCCGCCAACCCGACCACCTCGAAGCGGTCCGGGTTGGCGGCGATGACGTCGAGCGCCTGGGTGCCGATCGAACCGGTGCTACCCAGCACCAGGACGCGGAGACGGCCGTTCGTGCTCACCGCCCTATTGTGCCGCGCCCCGACGCTGAGCCCTGCATGCCGACAGAAATGACGCGTTGGTGACGCGTGCCGGCCGCGCTCATCCGTGACGCCTGCCACCCCGAATCCCCGGCGTCACGTCAATGGGCGGCCACCCCGTCCGCGAACCAGGAGTCAGCGCACCAATGAGAAATGTTCACCGCAGCACACTCACGGCGGCCAGCATCGCGGCACTGGCGGTACTCGGCCTCTCGGCGTGTTCGTCCGAGCGCTCGAGCACCGCGACCGAGGCGAGCGCCGAAACAACGTCCTCGGCGATGGCGGCACCCGCCGCGAACCTGGTGGGCACCGGCTGTGCCTCCTACGCCGAGCAGGTGCCGAACGGCCCGGGTTCGGTGGCAGGCATGGCGCAGGACCCGGTGACGGTGGCGGCGTCGAACAACCCGATGCTCAAGACGCTGACCCAGGCGCTGTCCGGCAAGCTCAACCCGAACGTGAACCTGGTCGACACCCTCAACGGCGGCGAGTTCACCGTGTTCGCCCCGACCGACGAGGCTTTCGCCAAGATCGATCCCGCGACGATCGAGAAGCTGAAGACCGACTCGGATCTGCTGACCAGCATCCTGACCTATCACGTGGTGCCCGGGCAGGCGAGTCCCGCGAAGGTCGCAGGCGCGCACAAGACCGTGCAGGGCGGCGACGTCACCGTCACCGGTGCGGGCAACGGACTGAAGGTGAACGACGCCGGGCTGGTCTGTGGTGGCGTCTCGACCGCCAACGCACAGGTGTACATGATCGACACCGTCCTGATGCCGCCGGCCGCCTAGGTTCCCATCCAAAACGGTTGGGGCTCCGAATGACTGGCATGCTCACACTTGTACTGATCGGCTTCCTAGGCGGTCTGATCACGGGCATCTCGCCATGCATACTGCCGGTGCTTCCGGTGATCTTCTTCTCCGGTGCGCAGAGCACCCGCCCCGAGCCGGTCGCCGAGTCGGGCGGTGGCACCTCCGTTGCGGTGAAGGCGAAGCCCGCACTGTCGGAGAGGCTGCGCCCGTACCGGGTGATCGGCGGTCTGGTGCTCAGCTTCAGCATCGTCACCCTCGCCGGGACGTCGCTGCTGTCGCTGTTGCACCTCCCGCAGGATGCGATCAGGTGGGCGGGACTCGTCGCCCTGACCGCAATCGGTCTTGGCCTGATCTTCCCTCGTTTCGAGGAAATACTGGAAAGACCCTTCGCGCGGATACCTCAGCTCCAGATGAGCCAGGGCAGAAGCGGTTTCGGGCTTGGGCTGGCGCTGGGCGTGCTGTACGTGCCGTGCGCCGGGCCGGTTCTCGCCGCGATCGTGGTCGCCGGTGCGACGGGCTCGATCGGTGTGCAGACCGTGGCGCTGACGATCTCGTTCGCGATCGGCGCCGCCCTCCCGCTGCTGTTCTTCGCGTTGGCGGGTCAGCGGGTTGCCGAGCGCGTCGGTACCTTTCGCCGTCACCAGCGCCGCATTCGCCTGATCGGCGGCATCGTGATGCTGGCGTTCGCGGTCGCGTTGGTGTTCAACGTGCCCGCCAAGCTGCAGAGGGCCATTCCCGACTACACGAGCTCATTGCAGGACAAAGTCGTCGCGTCGGACGAGGTGGCCGAGAAGCTCAACCTCGGCGGCCTGGTCAACGACCAGAACCGGGACCTCGCGAACTGTAGCAATGGCGCGACCAAGCTCGAAAGCTGCGGCACCGCACCAGATATCAAAGGCATAGCCGGCTGGCTGAACACGCCCGGTGGCGCACCTGTCGACCTCGAGTCGTTGCGTGGCAAGGTCGTTCTCATCGACTTCTGGGCGTACTCCTGCATCAACTGCCAGCGCGCCATTCCGCACGCGGTCGACTGGTACGACAAGTACAAGGACTCAGGTCTCGAAGTCATCGGCGTGCACAGCCCCGAGTACGCGTTCGAGAAAATCGCGGGGAATGTCGCCAGTGGCGCAAAAGATCTCGGAATCACCTACCCGATCGCCCTCGACAACAACCTGTCGACGTGGACGAACTACCGCAACCGGTACTGGCCCGCCGAATACCTCGTCGACGCGAATCGAACTGTGCGCCACATCAAGTTCGGTGAAGGCGACTACGACGTCACCGAGAACCTGATCAGGGAACTGCTCGTCGAGGCCAACCCCGACGTGCGACTGCCTGCGCCGAGCGACTCCGCCGATGCCACACCCGCGCCCGGCCAGACACCCGAGACGTACCTGGGCGTGGGCAAGATGGTGAATTACGGCGGTCCCGACACCTACGACGAAGGCACCGCGGATTTCACCTACCCGATGCGTCTTGCCGACGACAGCTTCGCCTACCGCGGTCGCTGGACGTTGGACTATCAAGGCGCAACGGCGGATTCCGGCGACTCTGAGATCGCGCTGAAGTACCACGCGAAGGACGTCTACCTCGTCGTCGGCGGCCAGGGCACCGTGACCGTCACACAGAACGGCAAGACCAGCACCGTGGCGATCAGCGGGCCTCCGACATCGCGTCAGATCGTGGCAGGCGACAACGTCGCGCGCGGAGAGCTCGAGGTGCAGTTGAGCAAGGGATTGCAAGCGTTTTCGTTCACGTACGGCTAACGATTTCGACTCGCAACCAATCCAGCGGCGCCGGTGCTCCGAATAACAGGTGGAAAGCGAAAACGAGAGACGGCCGCGCTGCCGTCTGCGACACAGGAAGTGAGATTCGATGAAGAACACCAAGAAAGCGGTCGCGGTTGCCGGTCTGGCCGCCGCGGCGGCGATGGGCCTGTCGCTGACCACGGCAGGATCCGCGTCGGCCGAACTGGTCGGACCGTCGTGTGCCGCCTACGCCGTAAAGGTGCCGACAGGCCCGGGTTCGGTGGCCGGAATGGCGATGGACCCGGTGGCGGTGGCGGCCTCCAACAACCCAATGCTGACGACGCTGACCAAGGCGATCTCCGGTCAGCTCAACCCGAAGGTCAACCTCGTGGACACGCTCAACGGTGGTCAATTCACCGTATTCGCGCCCACCGACGACGCTTTTGCCAAGATCGACCCGGCGACGATCGAGAAGCTCAAGACCGACTCAGACCTCCTCACCAAGATCCTGACCTACCACGTCGTTCCCGGCCAGGCGAGCCCGATGCAGGTCGTGGGCACGCACAAGACCGTTGAGGGTGCCGACGTCACGGTCAGCGGCATGGGCAATGACCTCAAGGCCAATGACGCCTCCGTGGTCTGCGGTGGCGTCTCGACGGCGAACGCACAGGTGTACATGATCGACACTGTGCTGATGCCGCCCATGAATTAATCTCGACCACAACCGAATACGCCGGCGCAGCCCGACCGTCTCCTACGGTTGGGCTGCTGCCGTCGGGTCGACCGTCGCCTCGATCTTATGAATCAGGTTGTCGCGCACGGTGAGCACGATGACGGCGAACAGTCGTCGGTCCGCGAAGGCGAGCAGAACTGGCTGACCGACCGGACCGTTGACCAGCGTCGCGCCCCGTCCCAGATAGCGAAGCAGGTTTCGACCGACCTCGTCGGGCCCGTGGTTGACCTGAGGCGGCGGGGCGGGCTCAGCCAGCACGGTGCCGACGCCCCACACCGTCGGATCCAGAACAGCGGTCAACCCCTCGAGGTCGCCGTTGGCGCATGCGGTGATGAATCGTTCGGTGACTAACTGGTGTTCGGCATCGGCGACGTCGGTGAGACGCGGCGTGGTGGCGGTGAACTTCTCCCGGGCGCGACGGGCGAGCTGGCGGCAGGTGCCGATGGGCCTGCCCACCGTCTCGGCGATCTCGTCGAACGGAATCCCGAACACGTCGTGCAGCACAAACGCCACCCGCTCGCTGGGGGATAACCGCTGCAGCACCTGCAGCATCGCATCACGGACTTCGTCGTCAAGGGTGACGCGATCGGCCGGATCCGGTTCGGTGGACGGCGTGACGTCGGCCGACGCCGCGGCATCGGGGCGCTCATGCCGGGCGCGTGCCGACCGCACCTGGTCCAGGCACAGCCGCCCGGCGACCACCGTCAGCCAGCCTCGAACATCGTCGATGTGGGCCATGTCCTCCCGGGCCAACCGCAGAAACGCCTCCTGCGCGACGTCTTCGGCTTCACCGACATCGCCGAGCATCTGGTACGCGAGGTTCACCAGGTACGGGCGATGGCTGCGCCACGCCCGTTCCACCGTCGGTGATTCCTTCATGCCATTACGACGAAACAGCGACACGGAAAGTTACACGCGGCCGCATGTAACTTTCTTGGGCATCGTCTCGTCCTTGGTTGCATGAACGCAATTCTTGTCACTGGCGCAACCGGCAACGTCGGCCGCCCTCTCGTCAACCATCTCGCAGAAGCCGGCGCGACGGTGCGCGCCGTCACTCGTCAACCCGACTCCGCACAGTTTCCCGCAGGCGTCGAGGCGGTCGGCTCGGCCGTTGCAGGTCTTCGTGGTGCATCAGCGGTGTTCCTCAACTCGCGCGCGCTCGGCGATGAGCTTGCGACGGTCGTCGATCAAGCGCGCCGCGAAGGAGTGACGCGCCTGGTCGCGCTGTCGGCCATCAACGCCGACGACGACTTCTCGCGCCAGCCGTCGCGGTTCCGCGGCGATCGGAACAAGGAGGTCGAGCAGTACGCCGTCGACTCCGGGCTGGAGTGGGTGAGCCTGCGGCCAACCGTGTTCGCCACCAACTTCTTTGGCATGTGGGCGCCCCAGATCAAGGCCGGCGACGTCGTCAACGGACCGTATGCGGCGGCCTCGACGGCGCCCATCGTCGACAGCGACATCTCGGCGGTGGCGGCCCGTGCGCTGCTCACCGACGACCTACTGGGCCAGAAGGTGCCGTTGACCGGCCCGGAGGCGCTGACCAACGCCGAACTCGTGGATGTCATCGGAACCGTCCTCGGCCGCGGGTTGCGCTATCAGGAAGTTCCCGCCGATCTCGTGCGGCAGCGCTTCATCGGTATCGGGTTCTCGACGGACTTCGCCGACGCGTACATGGCACTTCTGGAGGCGACCGTGGCCAAGCCCGCACTTGTCACCCATGACGTCGAGAAGATCCTCGGCCGTCCGGCGCAGAGCTTCGGTGACGCGATTGCCGCGCATCGTGAACTGTTCACCAACGAGCAAGGGAGATAAGACGTGTCCGAACTCCGCCCGCCCCGTTACCTCAAGCCGATGAACGGATTCGTCAAGGCGTTGCAGAGGTTGGGCATCAAGACCGGACCCGCAATGGTGTTGACCGTGCCCGGCAGGAAGACCGGCAGGCCACGCAGTACACCGATGACGCCGTTCACCTACCGCGGCAATCTGTACACCGTCGCGGGCTATCCCGGAGCCGACTGGGCGGCCAACGCCCGCGCCGCGGGAGCAGGCACCCTGTCCCGCGGCCGGACGTCGCGGCCGATCAAGATAGTCGAGCTCGGCGTGGAGGAGTCACGACCGGTGCTGCGTGAATTCCCCACGCAAGTGCCCGTCGGCGTCGGGTTCGCCAAACGCTCGGGCCTTGTGCAAGAGGGCACTGCGGACGAGTTCGAAGCTCTCGCAGGCACATTGGTCGTGTTCCGGTTCGACCCGGTGGGCTAGGAGGTGACGCCGGCCGTCGCCCGTTGCACGGAAATGTCACCGGAGCCGGTCTTGACATCGACCTTCAGCGTTTCGTCGCCCTCGTCCGGGCCGTCCGACGGCTGTAGCGTGTTGCGCACTTGGCCCGAATGAGTGCGCAATTCGAGCCGCGCCGCCGTGCCTTCGGGGATGCCGATCTCGACCTGGCCACTAGCCGTTTGCACCGACACCGTGCCGTTGGCCGCGGCAGAGACCGCGATATCGCCGGATGAGGTTTGGGCGTTGACGGCGCCCTGCAGGTGCCTGACCGACAGCGAGCCGCTCGCGGCGCGGAACTTGACGTCGCCGGTGAGCTCGCCGACGCCCACGTCACCTGACGCCGTCGAGATCGCCGCCGTGCCCGCCAGGGTGTCAACGGCGATCCCGCCGGAGGCGCTGTCCGCCTTGATGTTTCCCGCGACGGATTCGACGGCGACGTCCCCACTGGCGCTGGCGAAGCGGCAATCGCCGAACTCACCGTCGGCGCGTACCTGCGCCGACGCCGTTGACACGTGGAGGCGCGAACGCGACGGCAGTTCGATGTCGACGGTGACCGCGCCCCCGCGACCGAGCGAGATGAATCGCCGACCCGCCGACACGGTGAGGGTGCCGTTGTGGAAGTCGACGCGAGCGCCTTCGGCGACCTTGACATCGGAGGCTCGGTTGGGGTCGCGCGGGTTGACCTGCACGACGGTGTCCTCGCGGTCGGAGGCGACGACGTGGACTGAGCCACTCACCACCTCGACGGACGCGGTAATCGGCTCTGGGGTAGGGAATTTCGGCATCGTTTCTCCTTACTGGGTTTTCGGTTGCTCAGCGGACCCAGCCGCTGAAGTGTTTGTCGGTGGCACCCGGCGAGCGACGCTTGCCGCCCAGGGCTACGGCGACGGCGCGAACCAGCCACGCGTTCACCGAGAGCCCCTCGGCGCGCGCGGCCGCGTCGACGGGCGACCTCAGGCTCTCCGGTAGCCGGAGCGTCACCCGCCAGGTGCCGCCGTCGTCGTCGGATTCCGGTGCCGCGGAAATCGCGGCCACCGGTTCGGACGGCTCGTCGATCGCGGGACCGACGGTGAACTGCGGATCTCGCCCCCGCAGCCGCACGTCGACCGATCGGGGCGCCAGCTCGCGGGTGATCTCTTCGGCGGCGTCCGACAAGGCCTCGAGAAGCGCCAGGCGGATCGCGGAGTCCAGCGGCGCGGTCAGGCGATCCGCGAGCGCCTCCGCGTCGGCGCCGCCTGCGGCAGCCGCAACGGCCAACTCGTGGCGCACGCCGTCGACGTACGGTTGCAGGTCCATGACGTCATGGTGACATCACTATGGTGTCATTGCAAATGTCAAACTGGTGCGCGCGCTCTACCTGCACTTTTCGATGATGTTTTCGGCGAACTGCTCGATCGGCTCCCGGTAGAGCTCGACGCCGCCGGGGCCGGTGTCCTGCCCCAGCCACGGCCTGCACATCACCGCGGTGATGCCGGCGTCCTCGGCCCGCCGGTACAGATCGACCGACGGTGGTTCGAGCAGGGCCAGCAGGATCTCGAACGGCTCGTCCTCGCGTCCGTACTCCCGACGCAGTGCGGTCAGCCGCTGCGCGTAGGAGATCGCGTCGTCCCACCCGTATGCGTATCCGACCCAGCCGTCGCACAGGCGGGCCGCGCGGCGCAGCGCCGCCTCGGACTCGCCGCCACACAGAATCGGCACGGGTGCCGGTGGATGCGGTTCGATCATCATCTCGGGCACCTGGTAGTACGTGCCGCTCCAGGACACCCAGCCGCCCCGCCACAACTCCCGCAGCGCGGGGATCATCTCATCGAGCCGTTTACCCCTGTTGCCGAAATCCTGGCCCATCAACTCGTACTCCTCGCGCATCCACCCGATGCCCGCCGCGAGCGAAACCCGCCCTCTGGAAATCGCGGACGCGGTCGCCACCACCTTCGCCACCTCGAGAAGCGGGCGGGCGGGCGCGACGTAAACAGCATTGGAGAATCGGAGCCGGTGTGTCACCGCCGCCATCGCGCCGATCATCACCCACGAGTCCGGCCAGGCCGTGTCCGGTTCCCACCCCGGCTTGCCCGTGGCCGAGTCGGGATACGGCGACGACAGGTCACGCGGGTAGATCATGTGGTCCGAGGCCACGATGCCGTCGTATCCGGCCTCGTCGAGCATGGTGGCCACGGGGATGGCCTCGGACATGTCCATGAACGCCGTGCCCGACCAAAACTGCATTCGTCATCCTTCCGTCAGCAACACCCCTTGTTTCTTTAGCCGGAAAATCGGGCAGCATCAATGCCATGCCCACTTTGTTGTGGTTCCGGCGGGATCTGCGGCTGCAGGATTTGCCGCCGCTGCTGGACGCCGCCGGGGCCGACGGTGAGGTACTGGCCTGCTATGTGCTCGACCCCCGACTGAAGACGTCGTCGGGGCCTCGGCGGCTGCAATACCTCTACGACGCGTTACGCGAACTGCGCGACGCCCTCGACGGCAGGCTGATGGTGACGCGCGGGCGGCCGGAGAAGCGAATCCCCGCGCTGGCCAACGCAGTAGGCGCGACCGCAGTCCACGTCACGGGCGACTTCTCACCGTTCGGCCGTCGCCGCGACGACGCGGTGCGAGACGCGCTCGGCGACATACCGTTCGAGGCGTCGGGATCGCCATACCTGGTGTCACCGGGCCGCGTCGTCAAGAACGACGGCGCGCCCTACAAGGTGTTCACGCCGTTCTTCGACGCCTGGCAGCGACACGGCTGGCGGCCGCCGGCCAAAACGGGCCCGAAGTCCGCGCGATGGATCGACCCGGCCGACGTCAAGGGCGGCAGGAATATTGCAGACATCCCCGACGCCGGTGTGCAACTGGAGCTGCCCGCCGGCGAGAAGGCGGCCCGACTGCAGTGGAAGACGTTCGTCGACACTCACCTCTCCGACTATGCCGACGGGCGCAATCGCCCCGATCTGCCTGCCACCAGCCGGATGTCGGCGCACCTGAAATTCGGCACCATCCACCCGCGCACCATGGCCGCAGACCTGGGCCGTGGTAACGGTGCGCAGGCTTACCTGCGAGAGCTGGCCTTCCGGGACTTCTACGCCGCGGTGCTCGGCGAGTGGCCGGACAGCGCATGGTGGAACTGGAACAAATCCTTCGACGCGATGCAGGTGGATGACGGCGCCGAGGCGAAGAAATCATTCGAGGCCTGGAAGGCGGGCCGGACGGGTTTCCCGATCGTCGACGCCGGTATGCGCCAGCTCGCCGAGACCGGCTGGATGCACAACCGGGTGCGGATGATCGTGGCGTCATTCCTGGTCAAGGACCTGCACCTGCCGTGGCAGTGGGGTGCGCGCTGGTTTCTCGACCAGCTGGTGGACGGTGACATGGCCAGTAACCAACACGGCTGGCAGTGGGCGGCGGGCACGGGCACCGACGCCGCGCCGTACTTCCGGGTGTTCAACCCGACGACCCAGGGCGAGAAGTTCGATCCCGACGGCGAATACGTGCGGCGCTGGATTCCCGAACTGGACGACGGCGACTATCCCGACCCGATCGTCGACCACAGGGCCGAACGCGCCGAAGCGCTGCGTCGCTATAGCCGCGATCACTTGAGCGTCAGGCCGCCGTCCATCGGCAGCGCGACACCGGTCAGGTGCCGCCCGGAGGGGCCGCAGAGGTACACGATCGCGTCGGTGACATCCGCGGCCTGCATCGGCGGCATCGACAGCAGCGGCCGCTGAGCCTCACCGAACTCCGGCTGGTCCCCGACCAACCGGCCCATCGCCTCGTTGATGATCATCGGCGTCGCGACACCGCCGGGATGGACCGAGTTGACACGAATGTTCTTCTCGGCCAACGACGTTGCGTAATGGCGCATCACACCGATCACGCCGTGCTTGGCGGCGGTGTAGCCGGCGGCGCCGTGGCTCATCGTGTCGAAGCCGGAGCTGACCGACTTGAATCCGGCCGCCGAACTCGTGATGACGATGGCGCCGCCGTCGTCGTGGCGCAGCATCGCGGGCAACGCGGCCTCGACCGTGAAGTAGACACCCTTGAGCATCACGTCGATGGCGTCGACGAAGGCGTCCATGGTCAGCCGCTGCTCCCCCGCCGCCGGGAAGATGCCCGCGTTGGCCAACACGAAATCCAGCCGGCCGAACTCGGCGACACCCTTGGCCACCACTTCCTTGAGCCGCTCGAAGTCCCGGACATCGCACTGCTCGGCCACGATGCGACGGCCGGTCTTCTCGACGAGGTTGACGGTCTTCTCGAGGTCCCCGGGGGTCGACATCGGGTAGGCGACGCTGTCGATCTGCCCGCACAGATCGAGCGCGATGACGTCGGCGCCCTCCTCGGCGAACCGGACGGCATGCGAGCGGCCCTGACCGCGCGCGGCGCCCGTGATGAAGACGACTTTCCCGTCGAACTGCTGTGCCATGACGCACCACACTACGGCCGCGGAGTAGACCACCGACGAGGAGCAAACGACCTATGTCAGAATGTCGGCAGCGCTAAGCCCGACCCAGAGGAGCAGCCGTGGTGAGCACCGAGTTGGACCGGACGAATGGCGTCGACGTCGAGGAGGTGCCGTCGGCGGCGTGGGGCTGGTCCAAGGAGAACCACAAGGCCATCCAGATCGGTGGCATTCTTTCCGCGCTCTTCATGTTGGCGATGCTGCGGGGCAACCACGTCGGACGCGTCGAAGACATCTTCCTGATCGCCTTCGCGGTGGTGATCCTCGGCATCGTCGCGCGCGACTGGTGGCTGCGCCGCCGCGGCTGGACCAGGTAGCCGTCAGCGCGCCGGGGCCAGCGGCAACGCCGCGCCGACCGGGGTGAGGTCGCCGGTGATGCCCGCGGCTGTTCGGATTTCGGTGAAGGCATCGAGCATCGCGTCGGTCGCCTCGTGCGGATCGTCGAGAGTGCGGTCGTCGGTCAGCACCGAGATCGCCAACTGGTCGACATAGCTCCACACCGTGATGTTCAGGCCGCTGCCGGCGACTATCGGTCCGACAGAATAGATTTCGCTGACCGTCGCACCCTCGATGAGTCCGCGTTCTCGCGGCCCGGGAACATTCGACACCGTCAGGTTCATGACGCTCGCCGACTCGACGCGCCTGCCCTGCGCGCGGAAAAACGGCGGTGCGAGCGACGGAGGCAGATACGACAGCCATGCGGGTAGCAGTGTCGGCCCGAGCAACTGGTGGTTCTCCTTGGCGATGGCGGTCGCCATCGCAGTCAGCCTCACCCGCTCCAGTGGATCGTCGATGTGTACGGGTAGCGACGGAGTGATGTAGGTGAATTCGTTGCCCGCCAACCGCTCTCGCGACGGGTCGGTACTCACCGGGACACCGGCGATGAGCGGTTCCTCGGCGCTGCCGTCATAGCGCAGCAATAGTTGTCGCAGTGCGCCTGCGGTCATCGCCAGCACCATGTCGTTGATCGTGACGCCGAGATGCTTGCCCGTATCCTTCACGTCCGACAGCGCCAGCGGCGCCGTCGCGAACCGGCGTCCTGGTGTGACGACGTGGTTGAGGAAGCACTGCGGCGGGGCGAAGTTGCGGGCCAGGTCGGGATTTTGGCCGCGCTCCTTGGAGCGGCGCCGGACGCGCGAGATCCCGGTCGCCGTTTCGTTGACGAGGCGGGGCAGCTTGCGGATGAGTCCGACGTGGTCGCGTGCCGCCGCCTTCAGCAGCGCCGGCCGCGTCAGCGCGATGTCGGGCTCGTCGAACATGCCCATCACCCCGGGCGGCTGTTGAGGCGCCATCGCCATGGCCATCTGGTTTGCGGATGCCACGCCGTCGGCGAGCACGTGGTGGACCTTGTGCACGATCGCGATGCGGTCGTCGGCCAGGCCCTCGACGACGTACATCTCCCACAGCGGGCGGTTGCGGTCCAGCGGGGTGCTTGCGATCTCGCCGATCAGCTGGTCCAGTTCCCTGCGGCCGCCGGGCGCAGGCACCCGGGCCTGGCGCACGTGATAGTCGAAGTCGATGTGGTCGTTGACCACCCACATCGGGTGATGGAGCTTCAGCGGGATGTCGACAAGCTGATAGCGAAGCGGCGCCATGGCGTGAAGCCGCGGAAACGCCACGGCGCGGAACAGGTCGAAGTCGTACCCGCCGACGTTGGACACGTCCAGCACACCGATTTTGAGGGTGTGCATGTGGATTTCCGGGGTCTCGATGTACAGCATCAAGGCGTCCACGCCGTTGAGTCGCTTCACCACCACCCCGATTCGCCGACGGCCCCCGACTTGCACCTGCCATTGCACTCCTTCGATCCACCTGGCAGGTGACTTCGGTGAAAGTTCGACCCGGGGCATGACGGCCGGCCTGGCTTTTGTCAAGCTTTGGAGATGAGTCTTGTCACCGGACGCGGTCCGCTGAGTAAGGATCCCGCCGGATGGTTCACGCCGCCGTTGCCCGACGACGTGGTACTCGTGGAGCCGCACCCCCGGCGCATTCAGGCGTTGCGCGATGGCGTCCGGGTGATCGACACCGAGCGGGCCCTCCTGGTGCACCGCGCCGGTCGTCCGCTCAGCTTCGCGTTTCCCGCCGACGAGGTCGGCGAGCTTCCGCACGACCCCGTCGCGGAGGCACCTGGCTATGTACACGTGCCCTGGGATGCGGTCGACACGTGGATCGAGGAAGGGCGCGAGCTCGTCCACTATCCGCCGAACCCCTACCACCGGGTCGATTGCCGCCCGACGAACCGCAGGCTGCGGGTTGTCGTCGCCGGCACGACGCTGGTCGACACCTCGGACACGACGGTCGTCTTCGAGACGGCTCTTGCACCCCTCCTCTACGTCCATCCCTCGCATGTACGGACCGAGCTGTTGCATCGCTCGAATACACGCAGTTACTGCAACTACAAGGGCTACGCGACGTACTGGTCGGCCGTGATCGGTGATTCCGTCGTCGACGATGTGGCATGGAGCTACCACGATCCGATGCCCGAAACCCTGCCCATCAAGGGCTTTTTCAGCTTCGACACCACCCGCGCGGACGTCGTCGCCGAACTGCCCAACCTATGACGCGCGTCACACCGACCGGGGCGACCACAGTCCCTACGGTTCCGTCACCGTAGGTTACGGTTGCGTACGTTTCCCCAGCTCAGCCACACTGCTCGCAGTTTGCCAGCGCGGAGGGAAATGCCTTGGGCCACTACATCGCCAACGTTCGTGACATCGAGTTCAACCTGTTCGAAGTCTTGAGGCTGGACAAGATTCTCGACTCCGGCGGCTACGGCGATCTCGACACCGACACGGTTCGCACCATGCTCGGCGAAGTCGCCCGGCTTGCCGAAGGGCCCGTCGCGCAGTCGTTCGCCGACGCCGATCGCAACCCGCCGGTGTTCGACCCGGAGCGACACACCATTTCCGTGCCCGCCGAATTGGCCAAGTCGGTGCAGGCAGTGAAGGAGGCCGAGTGGTGGCGCATCGGCCTCGCCGAGGAAGTGGGCGGTGTCGCCGCGCCCGCCGCGCTGACGTGGGCGATCAACGAAATGATTCTGTGCGCGAATCCGTCCGCAGGCTTCTGGTGGGCGCTGGGTCCGGCGATGGCCCACTCGCTCGCCGCGGAAGGCACCCAACAGCAAGTGCGTTGGGCAGCAAAGGGTCTGGAGCGTGGGTGGGCGGCGACGATGGTGCTGACCGAGCCCGACGCCGGCTCTGACGTCGGTGCGGGACGAGCCAAGGCGATCGCCCAACCGGATGGCACGTGGCACATCGAGGGTGTCAAGCGGTTCATCTCCGGAGGCGACGTCGGCGACACCACCGAGAACATCTTCCACCTGGTGCTGGCCCGACCCGAGGGCGCAGGCCCGGGCACCAAGGGCCTGAGCCTGTTCTATGTCCCCCAGTTCCTGTTCGACCCCGAGACGCTCGAACTCGGGCCCCGCAACGGTGTTTTCGCGACCGGCCTCGAGCACAAAATGGGTCTCAAGTCCTCCCCTACATGCGAATTGACGTTTGGTGCGCACGGCATTCCCGCGGTGGGCTATCTGGTCGGCGATGTGCACAACGGCATCGCGCAGATGTTCACCGTGATCGAGCACGCCCGAATGACGATCGGTGTCAAGTCGACGGGCACCCTGTCGACGGGGTATCTGAATGCGCTGGAGTACGCCAAGACCCGCGTGCAGGGCGCGGACATGACGCAGATGACCGACAAGACCGCGCCGCGGGTGACGATCATGCACCACCCCGATGTGCGGCGCAGCTTGATGACTCAGAAAGCCTACGCCGAGGGCCTGCGCGCGCTGTACCTGTATGCCGCCGCGCACCAGAACGACGATGTGGCGCAATTGGTTTCGGGCGCTGAGCCGGGCATGGCGCACCGCGTGGACGACCTGCTGCTGCCGGTCGTCAAGGGCGTGGGTTCCGAGCGCGCCTACGAGATCCTGACGGAGTCGCTTCAGACGTTCGGCGGTTCTGGCTTCCTGCAGGACTACCCGATCGAGCAGTACATCCGCGACGCCAAGATCGACTCTCTTTACGAAGGCACCACCGCGATCCAGGCGCTCGACTTCTTCTTCCGCAAGATCGTCCGCGACCACGGCCAGGCGCTGGCGCATGTGGCGGCCCAGATCAACACCACCATCGACTCATGCGATGCCGGCCTGAAGCAACAGGCCGAACAGGTCCGCACGGCGCTCGAGGATGTCCAGGCGATGACGGCCACGCTTACCGGATACCTGATGTCCGCGTCCGAAAACCCAACGCAGATCTACAAGATCGGGCTGGGCTCGGTGCGATTCCTGCTTGCGGTCGGAGATCTGCTCATCGGATGGCGACTGCTGGCACAGGCCGATGTCGCGACCGCGGCGCTTGCGGCTTCGAACGCGAGCGCCGATTTCTACCGCGGCAAGATCGCGACGGCCGCGTTCTTCGCCGCGAACATGCTGCCCCGCCTCACCGCGGTGCGCAGCATCATCGAGGACATCGACGACGACATCATGGCGCTCCCCGAGGCTGCGTTCTGAAGATTGCGCCGCGCTAAGGATCTCCTTCGCCCTGGTCGGTGTCGGCTGGGTTGCCTTCGTCGGGGATGAGGTAGCGCTCGGGGTGGTGGTAGTTGTTGACGCGGGCTTGGCCGGTATCCAGGTTCTGCGGTGGGATCCATTCGGTGCGGCCGTCTTTGCGTTTTCGGGTTGTCCAGCCCGTCTGCTCGATGAGTCGGTTGTCGGGCCCGCAGGCGAGCGACATCTTGTCGATGTCGGTGGGGTTATCGGCGGCGGCCCAGCCACCGTCATGGTGGGCCTGGCTGTGATAGGCCGGTTCCGTGCAGCCGGGTCGAGTGCAGCCGCGATCGCGCGCGTAGAGCACGATCCGTTGCGCCGTCGAGGCCAGTCGCTTGGACCGGCCGAGGTAAAGCGGAAGCTCGGTGTGATCATCGAAGACCACCAGATAGTGATGAGCCGCAGACGCTTGCCGGATCACTTCAGACATGGGCAGCACGCTGCCGCCGCCGGTGACCGCGTGTCCTGTCCCTGATTCCAACTCTCTAAGCGTGGTGGACACGACGATCGAGACCGGCAGCCCGTTGTGGCTGCCTGCCTGCCCAGAGGCCAGAATCGCTCTGCCCATGGCCTTGAGAGCGTCATGGTTGCGCTGGCCGGCCGAGCGACAATCACCGCTCACCACCTCAGGTAAGGGATCGCCGTCGATGCAGGGATTGTCTTCTTCTGGGTTACACATCCCCGGCGCGGCCCATTTGGCGAATACCGCCTCAATGGTGGCGCGGGCCTCCGGGTCCAGCCGGCCACGGATGTCACTCATCCCGTCAGGATGTTGGCGATCGATGGTCAAGTACCGCCGCCGCGCCCGATCGGCATCCGATAGTTCATCGTCCTGATCCAGAAGGATCGCCAGCCGATCGGCTGCCTGGCGCAGTTCCTCGGGTTTGAGCCCACAAGCGAGTTCGGCCAGCTGAGCCTCGGCCGCCTTCCTGGTATCGAAGTCGACGAAGTTGGGCAGCTGATCGTGGAACCGCCGAATGATGCGCACGTGCTCGGCACCGATCTCGCCGCGCTGCTGCGCCGCCGCGGTATGAGGCAGCACCGGCTCCAACTCCTGACCGGTCATCGCCGCCCGCGGCCCCAAGTCCTCGGCCTCACGAATGCGTCGGTGCGCCTCGGTCTTCGAGATCCGCAACAACGTCGACAACGCCGCCGCCAACGACGACTGACCCAACTCAGCCGTCGGAACCTCGGCCAACGCCGCGACCAGCCGATGCGTCATCGCCGGCAGCCGACGCCCCAACCTCTCCCACGCATAGGCGGCCGCGGTGCGCTCCGCGGTCGACAGTGCATCCAGCGGCTCAGCGAGCAACGCCTCCACCTCCGCGCCAATCACGGAGATGCGCTTCAACGCCGCAAACGAACTCATACCTCGAACACTAGTTCGATACACCGACAAACCCGGTCACCCTTGTGAACACTGAAACCAAAGTGACGGAAGAGATTTCGGCTCAGGCGGCGGAATCGGGCAGCTCAAAGCCCTCCAGGTCGGGCAGCGGTCGCCGGCATATCTCGCGAGCCTCGTCGGCGGCTAGGCCGAACAACCGCAGTACGTCTTCGGTCACGGTGTCGGTCGCCGTCGCGTCGTCACGGTCGGGCTGGCTCCTGAGCAGGTTTCCGAGGCCGAGAAGCGCGCCGCCCGCCACCGACAGGGCGAGTTCGGGATCGTCGACCGTGAAGCGGCCTGCCCGCACGCCGGCTTCGATATCGCGCAACGCGCGCGGCGCGAGGCCGAGCTCCGACGTCAGCAGCGCCATCCCATTCGCGAGCAGTATGCGGCTCTCCTGCGGGCGCCTGCGGAACAACCGGCCGGTGAGCCGAAAGCTGCACGCGAAGGCCTCCGCGGGGTCCTCGAGCGAGGCGGTCAGGTGATCCAGCAGCGCGCCGTGGGCATCGAGCACCTCGGCGACGGCGGCTTCGAACAGCTGTTCCTTGCTCTCGAAGTGGTTGTAGAACGACCCCATCCCGACGTCGGCGGCCTGGGTGATCTCCAGGACCGGCACGTTGACTTTCCCCGCGGCGATAAAGGACTGCGCCGACTTGATCAGCGCCGAGCGGGTGCGCTGTTTGCGCCGCTCCAAGCGGTTGACGGGCACCTCTGCCGACTCGGTCACACACTCACGGTAGCAGAGAGTGTCAGTTTTGATGATTTCGTCAGACTCTTGACTGAGAAGGTCGTCGTATGTGACGATTTCGTCAACTAGTCGAGGAGGTCCTGATGAGCGGCACCGTAGGCGCCCACAACGAGCTGCACAGCGACCAGGGCGCGCTCCCGGGCGAGCACACGGGACGGTCGCGGAATCCCGTGATCAAAGTCACCGACATCGCATGGCTCGAGTTCGAAAAGCCCGACCTGGACCGCGCCGAGGCATTCGCCCGCGCATTCGGCTTCACCACCGTCCTTCGCACATCCGACGAGCTGCAACTGCGCGGCACGGATGCGGGCGCGCCGTGCGTGCTGCTGCGCCGTGGGCCGCTGTCGCGATTCACCGGAACCGCGTTCAGGGCCGCCGACGACGTCGACGTGCTGCGCCTGGCCGACACCATCGGGTCCCCCACCAAGGCCCTGCCGGAGTCCATCGGAGGTGTGTCCACCGACCTCGTCGATCCGAGCGGCCTCCGGGTGCGAGTGGTCGCAGGCACGCACGAGCTGCCCGAGTTGGCAGCCCAGCAGCCGCACATCTTCAATTTCGGTCACCAGCTCAATCGAACCAACGCCACCCAACGGCCACCCCGGATCGCGACGAACGTGCAGCGGCTCGGCCATGTCGTGCTCCAGACCACCAAGTACGCCGAGACACTGAACTTCTATCTCGACAACCTCGGGATGATCGTCAGCGACTTCCTCTACTACACGGGCCAGCGCGCACGCGGACCGGTGATGAGCTTCGTCCGCTGCGATCGTGGCCCGACGCCGGCCGACCACCACACGCTGGCACTCGCACTGGGGCCCGCCAACCGCTACGTGCACTCCGCTTACCAGGTGTGTGATCTGGATGCGCTGGCCGCGGGCGGTGAATATCTCAGGGAGCAAGGCTATTTCCGGTCCTGGGGCATCGGGCGCCATATCCAGGGCAGCCAGCTCTTCGACTACTGGCGTGACCCGGACGGCTTCCTCGTCGAGCACTTCGCCGACGGCGACATGTTCGACAACACCCTGGATCCCGGCTGGGCACCGTTCACGGCTACCGGTCTGGCCCAATGGGGGCCGCCGGTGACGAAGGACTTTCTCGGCATCACGCCGCGAGCGCTGCCCGAAGAGGCGAAGTCGATTTTCAATGCACTGCGCGACGACAACGAATTCACCCTCACCCGCCTCCGCGGCCTGATGAAAGTAGCCACCACATGACAGTCTCCGTTCTGCGCACCATCGACGCCTGGTGGGTCCAAACCTCTTCCGGCGCCGCGAAAATCGCCACCACCGCCACCAGCACCGGAGAGCTGCTTTCCGACCGCGCGGCGATCGACGCCGCCGAGCGCAGCCACGACACCGTGCCGGTGGCAAGCCTTGTGCTGATATCACCCGTGACCGCGCCCTGCCGGGTGGTCGCGCAGATGACGAACTACGCCTCGCACGTCAAGGACGCGGGCATGGACCCGACGTCGATCCCATTGACCTTCTTCCGCAAGGCATCCGGTTCGATCAACGGGCCGTTCGATGACATCGTCAAACCCCCTCACGTCCGGTTCCTCGACTACGAAGTGGAGATCGGCATCGTCATCGCGCGCGACATCCCGGTGGGCACTGACCTCACCGAGCAGACGCTGCCCGACTACATCGCCGGCCTCGTCGTCGCGAACGACGTGTCGGCCCGCGATGTCCAACTCCCGCAGACCCAGTTCTACGAAGCCAAGTCCTACCCGACCTTCACCCCGGTTGGCCCCGCCCTGGTTCTGCTGGATGCCGATGAGCTCAAGCGCTTCGGCGATCTGCGACTGCAACTGCGGGTCAACGGCGAGATCCGGCAGAACATGCTCGTCGAGGGCGACATGATCTACCGGCCGCTGCAGGCACTGCAGTCACTGGCGCGCTTCCAGCAGCTGGCCGCGGGCGACCTGGTACTCACCGGAACGCCTGCAGGCACCGCACTGAGTGCGCCGCCGAAGCCGGTTGAGATCATCGGCAACCTGCTGCCACCAGCGGTGAAGTGGAAGGCCTTCTTCAAGCGGCAGGCCGGAAATGCGAAGTACCTGCAGAACGGCGACGTGGTGGAACTCGGCATCGCCACCGACGACGGCGCCATCGACATCGGGACTCAGCGCGCGACCGTGAGGTTCGCGTGACGCTCGACAAGACGTCCGTCGTCGTGGTGGGCGCGGGCCCGACCGGCATCACCGCGGCAACGCTGCTGGCGCAGTACGGAATTGACTGCCTTGTGCTGGACCGGTGGCCTGATGTGTACCGGCAGCCGCGCGCCGTACACCTCGACGACGAGATCTACCGCATCATCGCCCGGCTGGGAGTCGCCGACGAGTTCGCGGCAATCTCGCGGCCATTGAACGGGCTGCGGCTGCTGGACAACACGATGGGTGTGCTGGCCGAGTTCCGGCGCGACACCGCCCGCAGCGTCAACGGGTTCCCGCAGGCCAACATGTTCGACCAGCCGGAACTCGAAGCGCTGCTGCGCACCAACCTCAAGCGCTACCCGCACGCCACGCTACGGGGCAACTCCGAGGTCACCGACATATCCGAACTCGGCGATGGGCAGGTTCGGGTCACGTTCACCGATCGCACCGTCGGACGCGAGTGCATGGTCGACGCCGACTACGTGCTTGGCTGCGACGGCGCCAACAGCGTCATCCGCACCAAGATCGGCGCCTCCATGCGCGACTTGAAGTTCGAGCAGCGGTGGCTCGTCGTGGACGTCGCCACCGAAACCGACCTCGGACAATGGGACGGCGTGCACCAGGTGTGCGACCCGGCCCGCGCCGGCACCTTCATGCGGATCGGCGAGGCTCGCTACCGCTGGGAGTTCCGGCTGCTGCCCGGCGAAACCGCAGACGACTACGGCAACCTGGCCGCTCTCAAGCCGCTCATCGCGCCGTGGACCGCGCGGGCGGCCGACCAGGAGCTCGAGCTGATCCGGGTGACGGAGTACACCTTTCGGGCGCAGATGGTCGACAACTGGCGGCGCGACAACGTGTTTCTGCTCGGCGACGCCGCGCACCTCACCCCGCCGTTCATCGGCCAAGGAATGGGCGCAGGACTGCGTGATGCGATGAACCTCTCGTGGAAGCTGGCGGGCGTTGTTTCCGGAGACCTCCCGAAGTCGGTTCTGGACAGCTACGAGCAGGAGCGAAAGCCACACGCCCGGGCCATGATCCGGCTCGCTCTCAACGTCGGACGGTCGATGACGGCAGGCGGTGAGGTCGGCAATCTGCTCCGCCGCGTCATCGTCCCGCGGCTGCGCCTGATCCCGGGGATGCGTGACAAGGTCGTCGACAGCAGAACCCCCGCGCTGCACCGCTCGGCGCTGGTGCACCGGGCAGCGGCTCGGCGGCGACTGACCGGCACGCTCTGCCCGAATCCGCTCCTTCCCGACGGTCGGCGGCTCGACGAGATCCTCGGCACCGGCTTCGCGCTCGTCGCGGCCGCGCCACTGGGCGCCGCCCAACGCGCGAGCCTCGACCAGAGCGGCGCCGCCGTGCACATCGCCGACGCGGGAAGCGAGCTCGCCGACTGGCTGCACCGTGGCCGTGCCGTGGCCGCGATTGTCCGGCCTGATCGCACGGTGATGCGCGCGGGCCGACGCATCGACGAACTGTGTGACGCGGTGCCGAGGCTCACCGCGGCCGGAAGGGAAAGCTAGTGCGTACCAAGGCGCCCCGCGGCATCCCTGCCTATTCGGCAAACATCTACACCACCGACGCCGTCATCGATCCGTACCCGCACTACACGCGGTTGCGCGAGCAGGGGCCGGTGGTGTGGCTGTCTCGACACCGGGTCTACGCGCTGCCGCGGTACGCCGAATGCAAGACGGTATTGCGCGACGACAAGTCTTTCATCTCCGGCAACGGGGTGGCCCTCAACCCGCTGACGAACCGCCTGTCCCGCGGCACCACACTCATCAGTGACGGCACCGAGCACGACCAGCGCCGCAAGCTCGTCGCCCACCGGCTACTGCCGCGGGCGCTGAGGGAGATCAGCGACAACGTCGATCGACTGGCCGCCGACGTGGTCACCGCGGCGTTGGAGCGTGGCGAGCTCGACGGTGTCGACGGTCTGGCATACGCGCTACCGCTCGCCGTGGTGCCCGACCTGGTCGGCTGGCCGTACGACCAGCGTGACCGCCTATTGGCATGGGGCGCAGCGACATTCGATATCCTCGGGCCGATCAACCGGCAGGCCGTCAAGTCGATCCCGGCGGCCCTGCAGATGCTGCGGTTCGCCCGCCGAGTGGTGCGCAAGCGAAGCATGATCGAGGGCAGCATGGCGCACGAAGTTCTGACCTCCGCCGACAACGGCAAGCTCTCCCACGCCGAATGCGCGCCACTGATGATCGACTATCTCGCACCGTCACTGGACACCACCATCAGCGCGATCTCCAACGCGCTCCACCTGTTTGCGACACATCCGGAGCAGTGGCAGGTGCTGCGGGACGACCCGTCGCTGATTCCGAACGCGGTCAACGAGGTGATCCGATTCGAGTCTCCGCTGCGGGCCTTCGCCCGTCATGCGGGCCGCGACACCGAGGTGGCCGGTGTGCGCATTCCCATGGGCGCACGGGTATTGGTGATCTACTCGTCTGCCAACCGCGACGAACGCGAATGGGACGACCCGGACACGTTCGACATCCGCCGCGACGCCAACCGCCATCTCGGGTTCGGCCAGGGCGCCCATGCGTGCGCAGGTCAGGCCCTTGCCCGCCTGGAGACCTCGGCGATGCTGCGCGCACTGGTAGAGCGCGTTGACAGGATGGAGTTGACGGCAGAACCCACCTGGGCCATCAACAACATCATCCGCCGCCACGAGCAGCTGCCGCTCAAGCTCATCCCCGCGTGAGTCTGGGGAACAGCGCCAGCGCGTTGGTTCTGTCGATGGCCGCCCGAGTCTGGTCGTCGAGCCCGTCGTATTTCTCCAGTCCTGCGACGAAGTACTGGCTTGCGGCCTGCGGCGCGAACGGAAAGTCGGACCCGAAGGTGATGTGACCGGGTTTGGCGAATGCGAGCAGAGTGGGCAAGGCGGCTTCCGTAGACGACAGGGCGGTGTCGAAGTAGAAGCCCGCGAAGTCATCGAGAAAGCCTTCGGGATTCTGGCCGGTATCGGCGAAGATGGCCATCGCCATGCGGTGCGATGCGTACGGGACGAAGCCACCGCCGTGGCTGAGGATGAACCGAATGTTCGGGTACTTGCGCCGTATCCCGTTGCGGACCAACAGGTATGCGGCGCGGGTCGTATCGAGTAAGAAGTCCGCCGCCCACGGCACGACGCCGCGTACGGTCGGCCCCGGTAGCTCCGCCGGGTGAATGAAGACCACCGCCGAGCGTGTGTCGAGGGCCGAGAACAGTTCGTCCTGCCCCTCCTCGCCGACGTATGTACCGGCATGATTGGCGAGCAGGATCACGCCGTCGGCGTTGAGATCATCGAGCGCGCGCACGGTTTCGGCGACGGATTCGTCGACATGCGGCATGGGGAGGGTAGCGAAGAACCCAAAGCGGTCAGGGTCCGATGCAACGACGCCTGCACTGAAATCGTTCAGGTCACGCGCAAGCGACGCCGCGTCGGCCGGTATGGGCAGGAAGGTGGTGCCGGGAGCGGACACCGACATGATTCCGGTGCCGACGTTGAGTTCGTCCATCGTCTGTAATGCGGACTCGACACTCCAGTCGGGCATGGCCCGGCCGCCTGCGTCATCGATTCCCGCCTTCCGCAATGCCTTTCGATAGTCGGGCGGGACAGCGTGGTGATGGGTGTCGATTCGTAACACTGGAGTCTCCTGTTCCTCAATTATCTTGGATGCCCGCGCCCGCCAGCGCCGCGACACTGTCCTCGCGGCGCAACACTGACTGGGCGCCGACCTTGAACTGCGCGAGCTTGTCCACGATGGTCTGTCCCTCCGGAGTGTGCCCCCAGATGCTGATGCCTTGGTAGGTGCTCGGTTCCCAAGTGGTTTCGTCGACGACGATCGGGTTCCAGCCGACCTCCCATTCGAAGCCGGACGGAGTCATCGCGTAGAAGGACAGCTCCTTGTCGTTGGTGTGCTGACCCACGCCCAATGCCATGTCGAAGCCGAGTTCCTTGACCCGCTGATACGAGGCCGTCATGTCGTCCAGATCGGCGACCTGGACATTGACGTGTTGGACCCGGGTGCGGATCGGGTTGACCGGCAAGCGGTTTACCGCCGCTATCGCCACGGAGTGATGACGCTGGTTCACCCGCAGAAACCGGATCTTGAACTTCATGCCGCTGATCGTCTCTTCGATGTAATCGGTGAGCCGGGCGTCGAACACCGTGTGGTAGTAGCCGTGCATCTGGTGGGGTTTCTTCGACGTGATCGCGACGTGGCCGAGCCCCGACTCTCCGGTGACGAAGCCGCCGCGGCTCGCCGTCGTCAGTGGAGCGGCACCGGGACGCGGGCGGGTGAACACCTCCTGCGCCAGGCCGTTGGGTCCGGGAAAACGAACCAGGCGCTCGACGCCGCGGAGCGCGACTTCCTCCGTGGTGCCCTCGGTGACGGGCACCCCGTGTCGGGTGACTCGCGCGACGACCTCGTCGAAGGTGTCGTGGTCGTCGAGTTGCCAGCCGAGAGTGGTGACGTCCTCCGCGGGGCCGCGCCGCAGCAGGAAGCGGCATTCGTTGTCGTCGAGGCGGAACCGCACGGTGTCGGCGAGGCTGTCGTCGAGATGCATGCCGATGGCGTCGCGGCCGAACCGCCGCCAGTCGGCGAACTTCTCCGTCTCGATGACGACGTAGCCGAGGTGCACGCTGCCGAACACGTCATGCATGAGCGAGCCTCGACTCCGGGCTCAGGAACTCGGTGACGAGCTGGTTGAACAACTCGGCGCGCTCCCATTGCATCCAGTGGCCGGTTGCCGACGTCATCACCAGTTCGGCGTTGGGCATCAGGTCGAGCAGCATCGGGCCGCCGGACGGGCGGTTCACCTTGTCGTCGCGTCCCCACAGCACAAGCGTCGGGGTGCGAAGGTCCTTCAGCCTATTGTCGCGCGTGAGGTCCATCCGCCACAGTGTGCGCAGCGCCGTCGGTCCCGACGGCCGTCGCAGCGGCGGGTCGGCGACCACCTCGGGATCGATCGAGGCCGCATACCGGATGTCGATCAGTTCGTCCGGCACCGATGCGCCGTCGTAGACAAGGTACGTCCGGATGAACGTCTCCAGCTTGTCGCGGCTCGGCCCGTCGCCGCCGTAGTACGACAGCAGGCTTTTCAGTCCGGCAGTGGGCAGTCCCCTCGTCGTGCCGATGCCACCCGGCCCCATCAGGACCAGCTTGCCGACGCGGTGGGGCGTGTCCAGGGCCAGCCTCAGCGCCGCGGCGCCGCCATAGGAGTTGCCGATGAGGTGCGCGCTGTCGATGTCGAGTTCGTCGAGCAGACCAAGGGTCATGCCGGCGAGGTGGCCGAACGGATCATCACGGTCGACACCTTTCGCGGAGCGGCCGTAGCCCGGCATGTCGGGCACGATGACGCGAAAATGCTGGGCCAGCGCATCGATGTTGCGCGAATAGTTGGAGACACCAGACGCACCGGGTCCTCCGCCGTGGAGCATCACCACGGCCGCTCCGGAGCCGGATTCAGCGAAGAAGATCGGCTTGCCTGCGACGTTCACGGTGCGCTCGGTAAGGGTAGTGGTCATGCGAGGACTCCAGACTTGGTCGGGATGGACAGTGTGTAGCCGGCCGGAGGAGCGGGCAGCTCCCGGCCGGATTCGACTGCGGCGTAGATGAATCCGTCGGGACGCACGACGACGGCGGCGGCCTTCTTGCGCCGCAGCCAACGGTCCAGTCTCGGCTCGCTGATGTGGATCAGCGGCACACCCAGCGCAGCCCAGGCCCCAGCGCCGCCCGGCTCTGCGTCGGTGTGCAGCACTGACCAACGCCCCCCGAGGACCTCGTCAAGGCGGACCGTTGCGCCCTTGTCGTCGATGACCCACGGCTGGGGGATCTGCCAACCCACCGCTCGGTGAGGCGCGTCGGCGAAGAAGCCGTCGACAAACCGCGCGTCGGGAATCCACAGAAGCTTCTGGAACGCGTTCAATACGCCGGGCAGATGAGACAGTCCTCGGACCACTCGGTCGCGAATGTTGGCGACGACCCGGTTGCGTTCGGTGATGAGACGGCCGGCCAACACCGCGCGGCGGGTCACCTCCGTCACGTGAGGCTTGCGTTCGGCCTCGTAGGAATCGAGCAGCGACTGTGGTGCCTGCCCGCCGACCACGGCGGCGAGTTTCCAGCACAGGTTGGCCATATCGCGCACGCCGGCCGACATTCCCTGACCAATCCACGGCGGCATGGCGTGCGCGGCGTCGCCCGCCAGGAAAACCCGCCCGACCCGCCAACGCTCCGCGACGCGGACGTGGTGGCTGTAGATCACCGCCCGCAGGATCTCGACATGCTCCGCGGTGATGCCCTGCGTTCCGAGGATGCGCCAGATCTCGTCCTCGCATAACAACTTCTGCTCGTCCTCGCCGGCCCGAGCGGGATATTCCCAGCGGTGATGCCCCAGCGGGGTGGGGCAGTCGACGGTGGGACGTTCCGGGTTGCAATGGAATCGGAGTCGGTCGTGGCCGTCCCAAACCTTCCGCACCTTGGTGTCGATGACGACCCAGCGCTCTGCATACGTGCGACCCGAGTAACCGACTCCCAGCTGCCCCCTGGTCGGCGATGAGCCGCCGTCGGCGGCGATCACGTACGACGCGCTCAGCCGCGTGAGGGTATCGGCGCGAAGATCGGCAACGAGCAGCTCGACCTCGTCGTCCTTGGCCAGTACGCGCAGACACTCGTGTTCGGTCAGCACGTCGACGTTCGGGAACCGCGCCACCCCATCGCGCAGCACGTGATCCACCGCAGGCTGGTAGAGGAACTGCTGAGGCGGATGCCCGCAACCGCGCGGCTCGATCTTCATCTCGATGAAGGGCTCCCCGTCGGCGTCGACGAATGTCAGCGGCCGGTCCGGCAGCATGTCGGCCTGCAGGCGTTCAGCCAGCCCGACCGACTGCCAGATCCGCATGACCTCCTCGTCGGTCGAGATCGCCCGCGCCCGGCCGTACACATCCGGGTCACGCTCGATCACAACGACTTTCAGGCCGAGTCGGCCCAACAGGTTGGCGGCGGTGGCGCCGGTGGGTCCATAGCCGATCACCGCAACGTCGTAGGTGGAGTCCTCGGTCACTGGCGTCTCTTTCGTCGAGAGCTTGCTCTGTAGTGATCGCTACGGTACTGTAGTGATCACTACATAGTCAATACCTTGGGAGAATTGATGGCAGGCAAGCAGGACGCCAAGCCCCGCCAGCGGCGCGCGGACGGTGAGCTGTCACGCAACCGCATCTTGGACGCGGCCACCGAGATCGCCGCCGAGCGCGGCTATGAGGGCACCAGCATCGGGCTGGTCAGCAAGAAATGCGGCCTGCCCGCCAGCTCCATCTACTGGCATTTCAAGGACAAGGACGACCTGATCGCCGCCGTGATCGAGCGCAGCTTCGCCAGCTGGCTGTCAGCGTGGGAGTTCCCCGACCACGGGTCCGCCAGGCAACGGTTCGACGGAGTCGCGGCACAAACGGCGAAGACGTGGCTCGACTCCCCCGACTTCATCCGGCTCGGGCTGATGCTCGCCTTGGAGCACCGCCCGGTTGAGCCGCGGGCGAAGACGATGTTCATCGGAGTCCGTGCGCGGGCGTTAGAGCAACTGATCGAGAACTTCGCGGATGCGATGCCCGGGCTGGCCGACGCCGAGGTGCGCCAACTGGCGATGTATGCGATGGCGGGCGCCGACGGGCTTTTCATCGCCAAGGAGATCGGCGGTGACGCGGTCGATCTGCTCGCGCTGTTCGAGCTTCACGGCCGCGCGATCTACGACACCGCCCGCCGCCTCGTGAAGGAGAAGGGTGCCAAGCGATGACGTCACCACGCGGCTGGCCCGTCGCCATCATCGGTTCGGGCAACATCGGAACCGACCTGATGATCAAGATATTGCGCAGTGACGGTCCGCTGCGCGTCGCCGCGATGGTCGGCATCGACCCAGACTCCGACGGCCTTGCGCGCGCCACCCGATTGGGAGTGCCGACCACCGCAGCAGGCGTCGAGGGCCTGTTGGCCATGCCAGACTTCGGTGACGTCAAGCTGGTTTTCGACGCGACCTCGGCCGGAGCGCACCGGGCCAACTGGGCCAGGCTCCAGCACACCGGTGTGCGCATGCTCGACCTCACGCCCGCCTCGATCGGGCCGTTCTGCGTCCCCGTGGTCAACCTCGAGGCCCACCTGGACGCACCGAACCTCAACATGGTGACCTGTGGCGGACAAGCGACCGTGCCGATCGTCGCCGCCGTCGCAGAGGCAGGGATCGTGTCGTACGCCGAGATCGTTTCGTCGATCTCGGCCAAGTCCGCCGGACCCGGCACCAGGGCCAACATCGATGAGTTCACCGAAACCACCTCCACCGCATTACAAGTCGTCGGGGGTGCGCAACGCGGTAAGGCGGTGATGGTCCTCAACCCGGCCGATCCGGCGATCCTGATGCGCAACACCGTGTACTGCCTTGTCGACGGCGAGCCAGACCACGGCGCCATCGAACGATCCGTGCTCGACATGGTCGACAAGGTGATCGGCTACGTTCCCGGCTACCGCCTCAAGCAGCGGGTCCAGTTCGAGACGTTCAGCGCAGACAATCCGCTCTACATACCGGAGACCGGAAAATTCATCGGCACCCGCGTCACGGTGATGCTCGAGGTCACCGGCGCCGCGCACTACCTGCCCGCCTACGCGGGCAACCTGGACATCATGACGTCCGCAGCCAAAACGACGGCCGAACGCATCGCCGTCCACGCCACCGAAAACGCCGGAGTGGGTTCATGACCCATGACCTGTATATCAGCGACGTAACCTTGCGCGACGGTATGCACGCCGTACGTCATCAGTACAGCCTGACCCAGGTCGCCGCGATCGCAGCCGCCCTCGATGCGGCAGGCGTCGACTCGATCGAGGTCGCACACGGCGACGGGCTGGCCGGGTCCAGCTGCATCTACGGCTTCGGCGCCCACACCGACCTGGAATGGATCGAAGCCGTCGCAGGCGCGGTGCGGCGAGCCAAGGTGGCGACACTGCTGCTGCCAGGGATAGGCAGTGTGCATAACCTCAAGGATGCCCACCGGGCGGGCGCCACAGTCGTGCGTGTAGCCACGCACTGCACCGAAGCCGACATCTCCGCCCAGCACATCGCCGCCGCGCGAGAGCTGGGCATGGACACCGTGGGCTTCCTGATGATGAGCCACATGACCACCCCGGCCGGGCTCGCAGTGCAGGCCCGGCTGATGGAGGACTACGGGGCTACCTGTGTCTATGTCGTCGACTCCGGCGGCGCGATGACCATGCGGGACGTCGCTGACCGCGTCGACGCGCTCCGTCAAACCCTCTCCCCCGCAACGGAAATCGGTATTCACGCCCACCACAACCTGTCGCTGGGGGTGGCCAACTCCATCACCGCAGTCGAACATGGCGCGAACCGCGTCGACGCATCGCTGGCCGGGATGGGCGCGGGTGCAGGCAACGCGCCCCTGGAGGTCTTCATCGCCGCAGCGAGTCGCCTGGGTTGGCAGCATGCCTGCGACCTGCACACCCTGCAGGATGCCGCCGATGATCTGGTGCGGCCGCTGCAGGACAGGCCGGTACGGGTGGACCGCGAGACGCTGACACTCGGCTACGCGGGCGTGTACTCGAGCTTTCTACGTCACGCCGAGTCCGCCGCCGCTCGCTACGACGTCGACGCGCGGACCCTTCTGGAAGAGGCGGGCAGGCGTGGCATGGTCGGCGGCCAGGAAGACATGATCGTCGACATCGCACTCGACCTACGGGCGAAGAGCGTCAGTCCCGGCGCTCGCTGAGCGTCATACGCCTAGTTTTACAACTCGTGACGAAAGTGTCACGCTCTGAAAATGGACGACGCCACCGCCCTGTTCGAGATCGAGGCGATCAAGCAGCTGAAGGCCCGGTACTGCCGATACCTGGACACCAAGGACTGGCAGGCCTGGCGCACTCTGTTCGCCGACGACTTCCTCAGTGACACGTCGTCGGCGGGCGGCAAGGTGATCAAGGGCGCCGACGAGTTCGTCGCCTTCACCCGCAAGGGCCTACGGTCGCAGCCCACCGTGCATCAGGTGCACGCACCGGAGATCGAGCTGACGTCGACGACGACCGCGCGCGGAGTGTGGGCGCTGGAGGATGTGGTGCGATTCGGGCCCGGGGTGAACCTGCGCGGCTACGGCCACTACACCGAGACCTACGAGAAGGTCGACGGGCAATGGCTCTTCTCGAGCTCGACGCTGACCCGGCTCCGCGAAGATGTGTTCAACGCCTTTGTCTCGGTGTACATCTCGGACCGGATCCGCAAGGTCGTCGGAAACGTGTCGCGCCGGGTGATGAAGTGACCGTCACCTACCCGTCGAATACCGCACTGGGCCGATTCGGCATCACGGCCCTTGTCGACAGCCCGGACCCGTTCGTGAGCTCGATGCCGTTGGCGGGCTTGGTCAATCCGCTCACCGGGACCTCCACCGTCGGGCCGCTGGCGGTGTTGGTCGACCACGTGGCCGGCCTGGTCAACCACTATCGCAGGGCCGACGATGAGTGGACCGTATCCAGCGAGTTGACGCTCGAGGTCACTCCGAACGCCACGGCCGTCATCGCCGAAAGCCCCGGTGTCCAGGTCGTGGCGACGGCTCGACCGGTAGGGAACCGGGGCACGTCTGCGCTCGGCATGTGCGAGATCACCCTCGGCGACACAGTGATCGGCATCGGAACGGTGCGGTCGGTGTACGTCGCGCATCCGGGAGAGTTCCCCCAAGAATGGCCGGAGTCACTCGACGGTCCACCCCGCCCAACGGAACTCGCCGAAATCATGGCACTGCAGGTCGGCGACGGCAACGGGTCGACGGTGATTCATCAAGCGCAGAACGCAGTGCTGAACAACAGCCTCGGCATCGTGCACGGCGGGGTGGCCGCCGCGGGTCTGGAGCTCGCCGCCTCGGCCGCGCTGAATGCCGGGCGCGCCGAAACGCCGCTGCAGACGGGTTCGCTGCGCGTGAATTTTCTGCGCCAGTTCGTCAGCGGCGACGAATCCCGTTATGTGGGAACCGCTTTACGCGTCGGGCGGCGCAGCGGGGTGGCGGAGGCACAGGCCATCGGCGCCGACGGTGAGGTCGCACTCATCGCACGGGTCACCGCATACCGGTGACCGTTACGCGGCGATGACCGATGCCCCGAATCGCTCGATGGTCTCCACCGCGTGCGCCAGGCTGTCGCCCGGCACGCTGACCTGAACCCAGGTAACCCCCACCGCCGCAAGCTTTTCCAACCCGGACAGATACGCGTCGCCGTTGAAGTCGTCATCGCCGGGATTACCGCCGCCGATGTTGGTGAAGGTGATGTCGATGCCCGACCAGTCCCGGCCCGCCTCGTCGCACCGGCGGCGCAGATCGGCGATGCCTTCCGCGAGGCTGTCCACCGATTCCAGTGCGGCCGTGCGGGCGGTCTGCGCGAGCATGGCGGGCGCGGGAAACGGACACCAGCCGTCGCCGTAGGTGGTCACGCGCTTCCTGGCCGCCGCCGTGTTGCCGCCGATCCAGATGGGAGGGTGCGGCCTGCTGACCGGACGCGGATGCGCGGTGATGCCCTTCGCGGTGAAATGCTTGCCGTCGTAGGAATAGTCGTCAGTGGTCCAGATGGCGCGAATCACCTCCAACGCCTCTTCGAACAGCGCGGCCCGGTCATCGAAGTCGACACCGAGCGCGGTGAACTCCCGCTTCAGATAGCCGACGCCGACAGCCAGCGTGAACCGGCCGTCGGACAGCATGTCCAGCGTCGCGCCGGACTTGGCCACCACGAAGGGGTTTCGGTACGGCAACACCACGATGTTGGGGATCAGCCGCAGTGTGGTGGTCCTGGCAGCGGCGTATCCCATGGCCACGAACGGGTCCAGTGCATCGTGGCCGCCCGACTCCAGCCACCGCTGCGACGGCGCGGGATGGTCGGTGAACCCGAACCCATGGAACCCGGCCGCCTCCGCCGCCGCCGCGACCGTCGCGATGCCGGATCCACTGACCAGCTCCGGGTTGTAGGGATGGCTGTGCATCGGGTGAGTGATCGTGAACCGCATGAGGCAAATACGCCCTTCCAGAATTACCTTCTCCAAACGTGAGAATGTCGTTACCATGCCACTCATATGACGGTCAACCCCGCGCGGCACGGCCCGTTCCCCGGCCGGCTGGATCCGGACGGTATTGCCGCCTATGCCGCAGCGACCTGTGACGACACCACGTCGGTCCGCAGCGGCCACGTAATCCCGGCCGTCCTCCCGGTGATTCTCGTCTTCGAGCCGGTCGAGGCCGCACGGGCAGACCTGCCTGCCGAGGCATGGACGCGGGTCCGCGGCGGGGTGCACGGCGAGCACGACATCGTGGTGCACCGGCCGCTGGCTCCCGGCGAGACGCTGGACACCTGGTCGCAGCTCTCGGCGGTGCGGACGTCACAGGCGGGCACCCGGGTTGCTGTGCACCTCGAGCAGGTGGACGCCGACGGCCGGTTGGCCGTCGAACAGTGGTGGACGATGGTGCTCCTCGGTCTCGACGGGCTGCCCGATCTCGGAGAGATGCCGGCCGAGCACCGTTTCCCCGACGGCGCCCGCGCCAACTTCGTCGGGTCGGCCACCACCCACCTGGATGACCAGATGGCCCGCCGCTACGCCGAGGTGTCCGGCGATTGGTCGGAGCACCACTTCGACGTCGAGGTCGCGCGCGCGGAAGGGTTCGACTTCGTGTTCACTCACGGCTTGTGCACGATGGCGGTCTGCACGCACCGGGTGCTCAGCGTGCTGGGCGTCGACGACCCCAGCCTGGTTTCGCGGGTGGCCGTGCGCTTTGCGTCACCGACGCCGCTGGGCGCCGACCTGACGGTGAGCGCCTACGGCATCGACGAACGATCCTTCGCTTTCGAGGGCGCCGCCAACGGCGCCACAACGATCACCCACGGAAGATTGGAGCTGCGGACGTGACCAGAGCCGAGATCGGGGTCTACCTACCTCAGATGGGCTTCACCTACCCCGACGTCCTGCACCGCGCGCTGCGGTGCGAGGAACTGGGCATCGACTCGCTTTGGCTCTACGACCATCTGTACGGGCCGGGAGCCCCCGACTATCCCTCCCTCGAGGCATGGACCCTGGCGACGGCGTTGCTCAGCCGCACCGACCGTATCCAGGTCGGACACATGGTGCTGTGCAACCAGTTTCGTCATCCGGCGGTACTCGCGAAGATGGCGACGACACTCGACCAGATCTCGGCGGGGCGCCTTCAACTCGGAATCGGCAGTGGCTCCATCGAGGACGAGCACAGCAGGGTCGGGCTGGACTGGGGCACGTTCGCCGAACGGTCCGAGCGGCTCGGCGAAACGCTGGAGATACTGCATCAGGCATTCGCCGATGAGCGAATCGAGTTCGCGGGCAAGCATTTCACCGTGCGGGACATGCCGATCATCCCCGGAGCCGTTCAGAAGCCGCGGCCGCCGATCGTGGTGGGCGGTGTCGGCGAGAAGTACACACTGCCGTTGGTGGCGCGCTACGCCGACGTCTGGAACGTACCCACGTATGCGCTCGGCGAGTTGGAGCACAAGATGTCGGTCCTGCGGGCGCTCTGCGGTGACATCGGCCGCGATCCCGACACGATCGTGATGTCGATAGAGGCCGTCATGGCGCTGGCGCCCGACGACGCGTCACTGCCCGCCGTTCGACAACTCGCCGAAAAGCGCTTCGGGATACCGGCGTTCGGGCTCCATGAAGCCGGTCTGATCGGTACTGCGCCCGCCATCGTGGAACGGCTGCACGAGCTGCAGGACCTCGGGTTCGGGCAGATCGTGTTGTTCACGCACGACCGCGGATCTGACCAGACGCTCGAACTGCTGGCCTCCGACGTGATCGCCAAGCTCTAAGAACTCCGCTTGGCCGCCGGTGAGTAGTTCGGCCGGCCTAGGCCGAGCGCGTGCTGGGCGATCATGTTGCGGAACACCTCGAGGGTTCCGCCGTAGATGCCGGTCGGACCCGCCAGCCGGAAGATGTACTCGGCTCCCCCGTCGGCGACGTCCCCGCGCGTACCGACGGGCAGGCTCGATGCGGTTCCCGACATGTCCATCAGATCCGGCGACACGTCGCGCATCGTCTGCGCGATCGCGACGCGGCCGAACATTTCCGGAGTGCTCGCCGCGGCTTCCATCCGGGCAACGCTGCGGCCCAGCCGGTACTTGATCGAGTCGTCGGCGGTCGGGTGTGCGGCAATCTTGTCGACCGCCTCGGCCAGCAGCACGAGATGCTCGGACATCGCGGCGATCTTCTCGAGTCCGTCGGGGTCGCGCTCGACGGTGCCGTGCTCGTCGTTCAGCGCCTCGCGTAGCACCGTCCAGCCACCGTTGACCTCGCCGATGCGGTACTTGTCCTCGACGCGGACGTCGCTGTAGTAGGTGATGTTGGTGCGGTCACCGTCCACGGTGCGCAGGGGTTGAATCTCGACACCGGGTCTGTCCAACGGGACCAGAAACATCGTCAGGCTCTGGTGTTTCGGCGCATCGGGATCGGTGTTGGTGATCAGGAAGACGTACGCGGCGTTCTGAGCGTTCGAGGTGAACATCTTGGAGCCGTTGATGATCCAGCTGTCGCCGTCGCGCACCGCCCTGGTCTTGCAGGTCGCGACGTCGGAGCCGCCCTCGGGCTCGGTGTAGCCCAGACACAGCCGAAACTCGCCGGACAGCGTGCGCGGCAGCACCTCGTCCTGCAGCTCGGGCGAACCGAACTGCGCCACCGCCCTCGCGACCATCGCCGTCGTGCCCCAGTGGAACCACGGCGTGTGAAGGCGACCGATCTCGAGGTCCCAGATGCGTTTCCGCACCGGGCTGAAACCGCCGTCGGATTCCGGCTTGAAGTCGGCAGCCAGATAGCCGGCCGCGCCGAGCGCCAAATGCACGCCCTCGTCGAAGTTCTCGCCGGTCTCCCGGTCGCGCGCGATGACCTCGTCGGTCACGATCTCGCGCAGGAACGAGCAGAGCTCGTCCTTGAACGCCTGATCCTCGTCGGACAGCACGACCCTGGAGAAGTCCATCACCGATCAGCGTGACACTTTTCTGCTAATCTGTAAAGTCGCATCAGCGGCAGAAAGGGACGCGTCTTGGGGATCGTGACCACGAGTTCGGAGACGACGTTCGCGCGGTCGCCCGAGGACATCTATGACTTCGTGAGCAATCCCGCGAATTGGACGAAGACCTACCCGGGCGGTCCCAGCATCCGGAACCTGCCCGACCGCCTCCCGCTGCAGGTCGGCGACACCTGGGACGAGGCGCACCCGGACCCGCAGAAGGATCGCGTGTTCACGTGGCAACTGGCGATCGCCGCGCGCCCCACGCTGTTCGTCTTCAGTTCGGTCGGCCGGCTGGGTCACGACAGCCAGGGCGACGGCGGACTGGAGGGCCGGATGACCATCGAGTACCACTTCACCCGGCCCGAGGACGGCAGGACGCTGTTCACCAGGACGATGACGATCGAGACCTACAAGCACGCGCCGCTGACCGACGGGTTCTTCCGGATGGTCAATCCCGCGCACATCGACGCATACCAGGCTGCCGTCGCACGAGAACTCGGACGCTAGCCGGCGGCCCGGCGGTGGCAGGCTTGTCGTCATGGCCACCTCCGACGCAGAAGGCGGCGTCACGTTCGATGACGTCGTAGAGAAGCTGCGATCGGGTGAAGTCACCTCGATGGAGGCGGCCGAGCTTCTCATCGCCCGGATGGATGACGACGAGCTGCTCTGGCTCCTCGACGGCGACGTGCCCTTGCGCGACCTGCCGCGGTTGGCGACCCTGATGAAATCAAGCCCAGTTGCCGGTGGCGCGATTCCGCGGCTCGGCATACCGGGCATCCGGTTCAGCGATGGACCGCGTGGAGTCGTCGTCGGGCAGTCCACCGCGTTCCCGGTGACGATCATGCGGGCGTCGACGTGGGACCCCGAGCTGGAGGAGCGCGTCGGACTCGCGATGGGCCGGGAAGCCCGCGTCCGCGGCGCGAACTACTCGGGCGCCGTATGCGTCAACCTGCTGCGCCATCCGGCTTGGGGGCGCGCACAGGAGTGCTACGGCGAGGACCCGGTGCTGGCCGGCCAGATGGGCGCGGCCCTGACACGGGGACTGCGCCGCAATGTGATGGCATGCGTCAAGCACTTCGCGCTCAACTCGATTGAGAACTCCCGCTTCATCGTCGACGTCGTCGTCGACGACCACGCGCTGCACGAGGTGTACCTCCCACATTTCAAGACCGTCGTCGACGCCGGAGTCGACTCGGTGATGAGTTCCTACAACGCCGTCAACGGCGCCTTCGCCGCAGAGAACACAGTGCTTCTCACCGACATCCTCCGCGACGAATGGGGTTTCAAGGGCTTCGTCACGAGCGACTGGGTGGCCGGAACCCACGACGCCGTCGAAAGCCTCGAAGCCGGGTTGGACATCGAGATGCCATTGCGCCTGCTGCGGGCACGGACACTGCCCTCTGCGCTGCGCGACGGCCGCGTGTCACGCGACACCGTGCTCCGCTCGGCGCGCCGCATTCTGGCCACATGTCTTGCGCACTACGCGCAACGCGACGAAAGCGAACCTGCCTCGGCACTCGTCGCCGGAGCTGACCATCGCGCATTGGCCCGCGAAGTCGCCGTGGCCGGAAGCGTTCTGCTCAAGAACGAATCCGTCGACGGATCTGCAGTGCTGCCTATGTCGGCGCCGATACGCCGTCTCGCTGTCGTCGGCCGGCTCGCCGATAAACCCAACACCGGCGACCGAGGGTCGTCGCTTGTGCACCCACCGTCGACCGTCTCCGTGTTGCAGGGCCTGCGTGACGCGCTGCCCGCCACCGAGGTCGTCCACCTCGCGGACGGAGACATCCGGGCGGCCGCCGATGCGGAAGCGGTCGTCGTCGTCGCGGGAATGGGCGCAGACGACGAAGGCGAGCGCATGTTCGCCGAAGGCGGACCGGGGCTTCACTTGCTCGGTTTCCCGTTCACCCTGCGTCCCATCCGATACGTGCTGGACAAGATCACAGCCACGGCCGCAAGCCTTTTCAGCCAGTTCGGCGGCGGGGGTGACCGCACCTCTCTCACACTGCACGCCGAGGACGAATCACTGATCACCGCGGTTGCCGCGGTGAATCCACGGACTGTGGTTGTGCTGATCGGTGGCAGCGCCATCGTCATGGACGCCTGGCGTGACAGGGTGCCCGCCATCCTCATGGGTTGGTATCCGGGCATGGAGGGCGGGCACGCGCTGGCTGGCGTCTTGACCGGAGCCGCCGAACCGGGCGGACGATTGCCGGTCGCCATACCTTCCAGGGCGGAGCACCTTCCGCCGTTCGATTCACAAGCGGCGACCGTCGTCTACGACGCCTGGTGGGGTCAGCGCAAACTCGATCGCGACGGCAACGGCGCGGCGTTTCCATTCGGATTCGGTCTGGGCTACACCACTTTCGAGATGACGCTCCTCGATCACACCTTGGGCGAAGCGGATGGAGTGGCGACCGTTCGCGTCACCAACACCGGCACGCGGGCAGGATCGACAGTCGTACAGATCTACGCCGTGAACTCAGACTCACCTCGGCCCGTGCCGCAGCTGATCGGCTTTCGTCGCGTCGAACTGGCCGCGGGCGAGCGTGCCACCGTCGATATCCGGCTCGACCTCACTCCCACCCGCGAGCGCGACATCCTTAGCGGCACATGGTCAGCGCGGGCAGGCACCTGGCGGATACTGGCGGCACCGCACAGCCCTCAGGTGTAAAGCGCCCGTCGCAGCGCCGCACCCTGAATGCCGAACAGTTGCCGGCTCATCTCCCAGTCCGGCAGGAACGCATCGAATCCATGGCAGGTGCTGGGGAACACGTGGAGCTCGGTTGCGACTCCCGACGACATGAGTCGCTGTGCGTAACCGATGGCCTCATCTCGAAGCGGATCCAGTTCCGAGCAGGTGACCAATGTGCTTGGCAAGCCGGAGAGTTCGGCGCAGCGGGCCGGAGCCGCGTCTGCCGACGCGGGCGCCCCTGCGAGGTAGTGCTGCCACATCATCCTGACCGCAGGACCATCGAAACCGGGGGCCGCCTCGAACTCCTTCTCCGACGGGGTCGGCCGATCGTCGAGTACGGGCTGGTGCAGTAGCTGAAACAGTATGTGGGGCCCATGCCCCTCGGCCGCACGCTGTACGAGCCGCGCCGCCAGTGCTCCTCCCGCACTGCTGCCGGCGACCGCCAACCGATCGGTGTCGATGAGCAGTTCGGCCGCATTGTCGGCCGCCCATTCGAGCACCACAGTCGCATCGTCGAGCGCCGCGGGAAATGGGTGTTCTGGCGCAAGCCGGTAGTCCACCGAGATGACCGTGCACCGCCCCCGCTTGGCGAGCTCCACACATTGACGGTGGTCTACGTCGAGATTACCCAGCACGAAAGCCCCTGAGTGGCAATAGATAACCGCCGGTGCAGGTGTCGGGCCGCCCCGATAGATACGCACCAGGACCGCGCCGGCGCTCGTTTCCTCGATCGTGACACCGGTGGTGTCGAGCATGCCCGCGTAGTCTTTGCGACGCTGGTTCAGCGACTCTCGGTAGGCATGCAGTCTGTCCACAGACAGGTCGGTGCGTGCCTCAGCAAGGTGGCGCAGCGCCGGGGCGAGCCGTTGCCACACGGTCGTCAACGGTTCGCCACGCTTCTGGCATCGACGGGCACTTCGGTCTCCCGCGACGGCGGCTCGAAGGCGTACTCGGAAGCCTTGAACCTGCGCGTCATTTCCCAGAACGCTCTCGCGCTGCGTGGCCACTGCGTGACGACGCGGCCGTTGGCGGCGCGAAAGTAGTTGCTGCACCGCGTCAGCCACACGGTGCCCTGCATCCACTGGTCGATCTTCGCGATGAATGTCGCCATCGTGTCGGGCCGCACCGCGATGTAGGACTTGCGCCTGCGTCGCATGTGTTTCAGGGCACGCACGATGTAGCGGGCCTGCGCCTCCAGCATGAAGATGACACTGTTGGAGCCGACGTTCGTGTTCGGTCCGTACAGCATGAAGAAGTTCGGGAAGCCCGGAACGGCCATCCCGAGATACGCGTACGCCCCGTCGCTCCACGCGTCATGCAGTGACGCGGCGCTCTCGCCGACCACATCGATCTGGCCCAGATAGTCGGCTGCGGCATAGCCGGTGGCGCACAGCACGACATCGACATCGAGCTCGGCGCCGTCCTCGGTCACCAGCGACCCGGACCGCAGCGACCGTGCGGGACTGGACACCACCTCGACATGCGGCTGCGTCAGTGCCTGCAGGTAGTCCGTCGCGAAAACCAGGCGCTTGCAACCGAACGGGTGGTCGGGGGTGAGCTTGCGCCGCAACTCGTCGTCATCCACCGCCGCCTCGAGCACCCGCAGGGCGATGCCCTTGAATTCCTGCGTCTTGTCGCTGCCGTTCTCGATCACCCCGATATTCGACTCACTGCGCAGCCAGAGCCTGGTTCGGTACAGCTTCTTGGCAAACGGAACGTGAGCGAAGAGCCACTTCTCTCGATCGGTGTATTCACGGTCGGGTTTCGGCAGGATCCACGTGGGCGAGCGCTGGACGGAGTATACCTTCTCGGCGACCTTCGCGACCTCCGGAACAAGTTGCGACGCAGTCGATCCCGTACCGAGGACGGCCACCCGTGCATCGCGGAGGTCGACGGAGTGGTCCCACCGCGCCGTGTGCATGAGCGTCCCGGTGAACGGCTCTTCCTCGACGAGATCGGGTAGCACCGGCTGGGTGAACAGGCCGACCGCCGACACCACGACGTCGAACGTGCATTGCTCCCCCGTGCTGGTCGTGAGCCGCCAGCTGTCGGTCGTCGCCGTCCCACCGCGCGGACACGATCTCGGTGTTCAGCTTCAGATTCGGTTCGAGCCGGTATCGCTGCGCGCAGCGTTCGAAGTACTCCAGGATCTCCGGTTGCGCCGACCACAGCCGCGACCAGTTCGCGTTCAGGTCGAACGAGTAGGAATACAGGTGTGATTTGACGTCACATGCGAGTCCCGGATACGTGTTGATCCGCCAGGTGCCGCCGACCCCGTCCTCACGGTCGAAGATGGTGAAGTCGTCAAAGCCGGCCTTCCGCAGGAAGATTCCCAACGCCAGCCCGCCAGGGCCCGCGCCGATGATTCCCACCGAAAGAGTCTTGGCCATCTGGCGTCATCCGATCTGCAAGATTTGTCCGCCGTCGACCACGAGTTCTGAACCGGTGATGAACGACGCGTGGTCGGATACGAGAAACGCGACCGCGTCGGCGACCTCCGTCGGCTTGCCGATGCGGCCGAACGGCGCGCGCTCCGCGAGCCGCGCCTGCGTCGCCGCGTCGAGCATGGGCGTCTCGATGGGCCCGGGGAACACGGCGTTGACCCGGATTCCCGACGGCGCGAGCTCGGCGGCGGCGGCCTGGGTGAGACCTCGCAGCGCCCACTTGGATGAGCCGTACGCGGCGTGGTTCGGGAACGGCCGGATCGCACCGGTGCTGCACGTGTTCACCACCGCCGCCCCGTCGGCGGCCCGTAGGTGTGCCAGCGTCGCACGGATTCCGAGGAAGGGGCCGAGGCAGTTGAACCGCCAGCTGGCTTCGAAGCCGGCGGGAGTCTCGTCGGCAAGCGAGGCGCGGTGCAACACACCGGCGTTGTTGATCAGTGTCGTCAACGATCCGAACCGCCCGACGATCTCGTGCACCGCCGAGGCCCACTGCTCCTCGGATGTGACGTCGAGCTCGACCGCGGCGACGCGATCGTCGAGTCCATCGACGGAAGCCGTCAGCTCGTCGACCAGGACATCGCAGGCGGCGACGCGATAGCCGTCCGTGTGTAGTCGCTTCACGATCGCGGCGCCCTGGCCACGGGCGGCGCCGGTCACCAACGCGACCCGATCGGTCACTGCGCCTCCTCGAGGTGCTCGGCGGCCCCGCGCCGCAGTGCCTGGGACTCCGATGTCAGCGTGATCATCCGAAAACCCAATTCGGCCATGGCCTTTCCGGGCGTGCCCGCGCCGGCGTGGATGCCTGCGACCAGACCTGCGGCGGAGGCAACCGTTTGGATGCGCGCCATGGTGTCCAGGATGTCGGGGTGGGTCCAGGCTTCGGAGGGGCTGTGCCCCAGCGAGATCGAGAGGTCCGCCGGGCCGACGTAGACGCCCGTCAGGCCGGGCACGGCGCAGATCTCGGCGAGTGCCGAGACCCCCGGTGCCGTCTCGATCATCGCGAACACGCTCGTCCTGGCCTCGTGTGCGGTGTGGTCGATACCGAGGCTGGCCCGCAGCGGCCCGAAGCTGCGCACCCCGCCAGGCGCGTAACGGGTCGCAGCCACCGCGGCCGCCGCCTGCTCCGCGGATTCGACCATCGCGACGATGACCGCGTCAGCTCCGGCGTCGAGCACCCGCCCGATGGGCGCGGGGTCCGCCGACGGCAACCTCACCGCGGTGGCGATGGGAACATGCTCGAGCCGGCGCAGCAGCAGGGCGACGTCAGCGTCGTCGAGATAACCATGCTGGATGTCGAATCCGACGTAGTCGTAGCCCGCCTGGGCGAACTCCTCGGGACCGATGATGGTCGGCCCCACCACCCACCCGCCGAATATCCGCTGCTTGGTGGCGAGCGCTTCCTGCAATCTGCTGTTTGTCATTGGACTATCGCGATTTTGATGCGCTCGGGCGTCGGCCGGCACGCCAACTCGAATGCGGCTTGGATCTCGTCGACGGCGAAGGTGTGGGTGACATAGGCCGGGAGCAGGTCGGGATGCTCGCGCGCGTATTCATTGGCGGCCGACAGCATCCGGCGCCGGTCCAATGTCACACCGGATTTCAGCGTCAGGTTGTTGCGCAGCATCGTGCGCATGCTGATCGGGTATGCGTCGTCGTCCGCGACACCGAAATAGAACACCGTGCCTCCGAACGCGGCCGCGTCGATCGCATGGCCGAGCGTCGCGACCTGGTGGCCGACGGCTTCGATGACGACGTCGGGTCGGTCGTGGGAATTCAGGTGGCTCACCCAGCGGTCACTTGTGGCGCGGACGACGGTGTCGACGCCGAACTCCTTGGCGACACCGTCGCGGTCGATCGGATCCACGCCGGTGACGATGCGCGCGCCGGCAGCCTTCGCCGCGTACGAGAACAACAGCCCGATCGAACCCTGGCCGATCACCGCGACATGGAGGCCGTTGAGCTTCGGCAGCTGCTCGAGCGCGTAGAGCACGCACGCCAGCGGTTGCAGCGCCACCGCATGCGCTGCGCTCAGCGTCGGCTCGAACGGCGCAAGGCCGTCGCCGTCCGCGGCGACGTACTCCATCATTCCGTCGAAGCCGGAGGCCCAGCCGACGACACGGTCGCCGATCCCGTGGCTCCGGTGGCGGCTGGCGACCACCTCGCCGACGATCTCGTGGATCGGAAAGCCGTCCATTTCCGCGGCACTGGTCCCCACGTCGCCGGGAAGACGGCCCTTCGCGCCGCGGAAGCCGGGCAGATCGCTGCCGCACACCCCCGCAGCGAGAAACCGAACGAGGACCTGACGATCACCGAGCATCTCCGGCGTCTTCTCCGGAATATCAACCCTCTCAAAGGTATACGGGGCCACCAGCCGATAGGACCACATGTCAGACCTCCACCGGGATGTTGTTCCAGCCCCACTGGAAACTCGATGGCGGGCGTGAAGCGGCCTCGCCGAGGACCTGGTAGTCGGGCACCCGTTTGAGCCATTCGGACACCATGATCGTGATCTCCAGCCGGGCCAGGTGGACGCCGAGGCAGAAGTGCTGCCCCCGGCCGAACGCGAGGAGACGCTCGATGGATCGGTCCCAGACGAATTGGTCGGGATCGACGTATTCGCGCTCATCGCGGCTCGCCGAGGCGAGCAGTGTGATGATCCGCTGGCCGGGCTCGATCGTGGTGTCGTGAATGGTGAACGGCTTCCGCAGGGTGCGGGCGAACCATTGGGCGGGCGCGCAGAACCGGATCATCTCTTCGCGGGCTCTGGGCACGTTGGTGTCGAGATCGTTACGCACCGCCGCCATTTGGTCGGGCCGGCGGCCCAGCTCCCACAGGCCGTGCGCGACGATCTTCGGCACGGTTTCGGTGCCGCCGATGAAGATTCCCAGCATCTGGGTGGCTGCCTCTATGTCGGAGAATGCCGACCCGTCCGGCAACCGATAGTCGATCAGATTGCCCGCTATCGCCAGTTCACCGTCGTCCTCGTCGGCGCGCCTGCGCTGCACGAGCGGCACCAGGTACTCCAGATAGCCGGGGCGGGCGTTGGCCACCTCCACACCGCTACCCGGCTGCGCGAGGCTGCCCGCGTTGACCGTCGCCAACACCTCAGGCGCGAGATCGACCGGTAGACCCAGTGTTTCGCACACCACCGAGGCGGCCACGATGCCGCCGTAGTCCTGGGTCAGGTCGAAGGTTCCGCGTGGCAGGAGCTCGTCGAGCCGCTCGTTGGCCAGCGTGCGAATCCTGTCGGCGAGCTTGGCGACCGACTTGGGGCGGAATGGTGCCGAAGTGCACCGGCGGACGCCGTCATAGATCGGCGCGTCGAAGTTCGCATGGAACGGCATGGGATGCAGCGGCGGATCGGAAACCGTGCCGTCGTTTGGCTGCGCCAGCACCGTTGCGGCGGGCAGAGTCCCCTCCGACGCGACGAAGGTCCCGTCGTTGATCTCCAGCACGGCCCAGATGTCGGAGAACCGCGACAGTGCGTAGGTGTCCCAGTTCTCGACGTAGTACACCGGGTGCTCGTCGCGCAGCACGCGGTAGTACGACAGCGGATCTGCCATCACCGCCGGGTCGAAGGGGTCGTACGAAAATTCCTGCATCACAGAGTTTCTCGGTCGGGTACTCACGACAGCGGCGACGGGGGCAGTGCCTGCAGGATCGAATCCTCCCAACCCTCGCGCAGGGCGGGCGCGACGCTCATCCAGGTGACGATCTCGGCCGGTGGGCTCTCTTTCCATGACGGGTAATGGTTTTCGAAGACATCCCAGTCACCTTCCAGCGCCCAGTAGTGAATGACCTCGTTGAACCGGAAGGTCGTGATGAACGAGCCCAGCCACAGCTTGCCGGTCCGCTCCGACCACGGCACGTACAGCCGCTCGAGCTCGCGGATGTAGTCGTCCTGGCGCCCCGGTTTGCTCTCCATGATCTCCTGGATGACCAGGCCCGCGGAGAAGTTCGCCTCCTTGAGCTGCGCCAGCGTCCTGTTGCTCTTGCCCGCGTACATGATGCGGCCCTCGCCCTTGGCGCCGATCCCCGACAGGTATTCCGACCACTTGGCCGCCGTCGATTCGTGGCTGCCGCCGCGGGCCTGTGCGCGGCCGATGCGCGCGTAGTCGGCGAACGCGTCGATCTCCCAGATGATGGTGACCTGTGGCCAATGCCCGTTGTACGGCGTCGACTCCCAGATCGCGAACAGCCGCGCGCCGAGCTCTTCCATCATCGGCGCGTAGACAGCGCTGAAGGCCTCGGTGAAGCCGTCGCTGCGTCCCGACCCGAGATCGATCGTCTCGTGCAGATAGAGGAGTGTGTGGCTGTGGTACTTCTTCATGTTCATGCCGGAACACCGCAGGCAGTTGACAGTGGCACCTAGCGAGCGTGACACTTATGGCGTGTTTTGTAAAGGTGCCGGATGACCCTGACGCCACTGGCCAAGGGTTTCTGCTTCGGCGAAGGCCCCCGCTGGTTCGAAGGTCTGCTGTGGTTCTCCGACATGCTGGGCGAGGCGCTGCACACCGTGGACCTGCAGGGAGACATGACGACCGTGCCGCTGGCCGGCCACGCGCCTTCGGGGCTGGGGTTTCGGCCCGACGGATCGCTGTTGATCGCTTCGACCGAGAGCCGAGCAGTCCTGCGCTACGACGGTGACTCCGTCGATACGGTCGCCGACTTGTCCGGCATCGTCCCTGCGAATCTCGGTGACATGGTGGTCGACGACCTCGGCCGCGCCTACGTCGGCGCCCAAGCGCGCGAAGGAGGTGTCATCGTGCGCGTCGATCCCGACAACACGGCCACTGTCGTCGCCGAGGAACTCGACTTCCCCAACGGCATGGTGATCACGGAGGACCGCGCGAGTTTGATCGTCGCCGAATCAACGGGCAGGCGGTTGACCGCGTTCAGCATCGGTGCGGATGGCGCGCTCTCTGGCCGGCGGGTCTTCGCCGACGGGCTCGACGGCCCACCCGACGGCATCACGCTCGATCGAGAGGGCGGAGTGTGGGTATCCATGACACTGGCCCACCAGTTCGAGCGAATTGAACAGGGCGGCAAGGTCACTGACCGTATCGACATCGGCGACCGCGTCGCGATCGCCTGCACACTTGGCGGGCCGGAGCGCCGCACCCTCTTCCTGTTGTCGAGTACGGACGCCTACCCCCAACACCTCACCGGAACCAAGCTGTCACGGCTTGACGTGACGATCGTCGACATCCCAGGAGCTGGATTGCCGTGAGCGATTCCTATTACGAACTCGTCGACGACAGCGACGCGCTCGGCGAGAAATTCATCGCGACCGACATGGTGCGCAGCACGTGGTCGGCGGCGATTCAGCACGGTGCACCGGTGTCGGCACTGCTGGTGCGCGCGTTGGAACGCTGCGAAGCGCGCGATGACACCAGGCTGAGCCGTGTCCTCATCGATCTGCTGGGGGCGGTCCCCGCCGAGGGTGATCTGTGGGTGCGCTCGCGACGCGAACGTGCTGGCAAGCAGATCGAGCTGGTCAGCGCGGAGATGCTGGCGTCGGGTCCCGACGGCGAGCCTCGCCCGGTCGCCAGGGCCAGCGGGTGGCGGTTGAAAACGCTCGACACCACGGCCGTCGTACACGCGCCCGCCCCGCCGCTGCGTCCGCTCGCCGACGCCCGCAGTCGCGACATGAAAAAGGACTGGGACCGCAACTACGTGCACAGCCTGGACTGGCGCTGGCTCACCGAACCGCTGAACGATGGTCCGGGCGAGTCGTGGATCAAGCCGGAGGTCGACCTCGTCAAGGGCGAGACGATGACGCCGCTGGAGCGGCTGTTCGCTGTCGCCGACGACGCGAACGGCATCGGGACGAAGCTCGACATCCGTAAGTGGACGTTCATGAACACCGACCTTGTTGTGCACGTGCACCGGATCCCCGAGGGCGAGTGGATCGGCATCCGCGCGGAGACCAGCTACGGGCCCGACGGAATAGGAACCACGATCGGCACGCTGTTCGACGAGACCGGCGCCGTCGGGGCGATTCAGGAATCGGTGTTGGTCCGCCCCATGCCCGACCGCTGACGACCCTTCGCCGAAATGGAATTCCCGGTCGCTAACTCGCCCTGTTAGCAACCGCCCCTTCTGCTTCGCTGATTGTCGGTCGCCCCGAGCATCATCCGGCCATGAAAACCATCTTCGTCGGAAGCGAAGCGCTGGCGCGTGGTGAGATCAGCCGTGGGCGACTGAGGTGGAGCTATCGATCGCTCTATCCCGACGTGTACATGCCACGCATCGGTACGCCGTCGCTTTACGAGTACACCGTCGGCGCATGGCTGTGGTGGGGTGCCGCGGGGTCGTCACGGGACGGGCCGCGGCCGCGCTGCACGGTGCACGGTGGGTCGACGACAATTCGCCGATCGAACTGCTCTGGAACAACAACCATCCGCCACCGCGCATCATCGCTCGCAACGAGCGGTTCAGCTGCGACGAAGTGGTTGAGATCAATGACATGGCAGTTGCCACGATCCAACGGACGGCGTTCGATCTGGGGCGTCACCTGAAACGTCATACGGCCGTAGCCCATCTGGACGCCCTTGCGAGTGCGACGGGACTCGCGCGTGAGCACGTCCTCCCGCTGGTCGACCTGTACACGGGGGCGCGTGGAGTTCGACGGCTCAAGAAGGCATTAGAGCTCATGGATGCCGGCGCCCAATCCCCGAAAGAAACATGGCTACGGCTGTTATTGATCGACGCAGGCTTCCCGCGACCCCGAACGCAAATTCCCGTACGGGATGAATACGGTCGTCGGTTTGCATTTCTCGACATGGGATGGGAAGACATGATGATCGCGGTCGAGTACGACGGTGACCAGCATCGAGCGGACAGAGCGCAGTATGCGTGGGACGTCAAACGGCTTGTGAAGCTGCAGCAGTCCGGCTGGATTCACATCCGCGTTATCGCTGAGGATCGCCCAGCCGAAATAATCGATCGGGTGCGACGCGCGTGGGCTCAACGAGACAGAAGCCAGGGTCGCTGAGTGGCGGGCTTAGCGACCGGGAATTCCATTTCGCCGCTAGTCCACCAGACGCAAAGCCGCTGCGGGGCACTGTGTTACGGCCTGCTGCATGCGGTCTCGATCGGCATCGGGCCGTTCGTTCTCATCGATCCGCACGGTGCCGTCGTCCTGCACTTCGAACACGTCCTCTGCGATCGATTCGCAGATGCCGTGCCCTGTGCACTTGTCGAGGTCGACTTCGACCCGCATCCTCACTCCTACTCGACGTGGGCTGGAAGGCGTTTCACGCCGTGGACGAAGCTGCTGTACAGCAGGTCGGGTTCGCCGAACTCCACCGTCGTGAGCCGAGTCAGCAGTTCGCGGAACAGGTTCCGCAGCTCCGCCTTCGCCAGTTGGTTACCCAGGCAGAAGTGCGGGCCGCCGCCGCCGAAGCCGAGGTGCGGATTGGGTGAGCGCTGCAGATCGAAGGCGCCCGGGCTGTCGAACACCGTTTCGTCGCGGTTGGCCGAGCAGTAGAACAGGCCGACCTTGTCGCCTGCCGCGACGGGCTGCCCGTTGATCTCGGTGTCCTCGGTCACGAACCGCGCGAACTGCAGCACCGGCGACGACCACCGAACGAATTCCTCGATCGCGGGGCCGATTCGGTTGTCGAAGTCCGCCATCAGCCAGTCGCGCTGATCGGGGTTCTGCGCCAACGCCATCATGACGTGCGTCGTCGTCTGCTTCGTGGTGTCGTTGCCCGCCGACGCAAGCAGGATGAGGAACGCCCCGATCTCCTCATCCGTGAGCCGATGGCCGTCCACCTCGGCGTTGACGATGCCGGTCATCAGGTCATCGCCGGGATTGCTGCGGCGGAACTTCGCCAGCTCGACCCCGGTGTTGGAGAGCAACATTATCTGCGCGACCGGGTCCTGCGCATGTTCCTCTGGCGTGCCGTACTCCTCGTCGCTCATGCCGAAGAGTTTCTCCGCGGCGTACGCCACGGCGGGCTGGTCTACCGGCGGCACACCGAGCATGTCCATGATCGTCAGCATCGGCAGCCGTGCCGAACACGCGGCGACGAAGTCGACGTCGCCGGCCCCGACGAGATCGTCGACGATGCTGACCGCGTTGCGGTGGATCTGTTCCTCGATCTGACGGACGTTTCTCGGCGTGAATGCCGAGCTGATCAGGCGTCGGTAGGTGGTGTGCTGCGGCGGATCCATGCTCAGGAAGAAGGAGGCGAACCGTTGGATCTCCGCAGGCATCGGATTCAATGCCACCCCCTGCGCAGAGGTGAACAACTCGGGGTGCTGGCTGACGTAGGCGATGTCGGCGCGTCGCGTCAGTGCCCAGAACCCGGGCTCCTCCATCGGAAACATCGACGGCAATGACCGGTGCCAGCTGAGCCCCTCACCGGCGCGAAGCCGCGCAAACGTTTCGTCGCGGACCGCGAAGGGCCGGCTCCAGAAGTCGTCTGACGTGATGTCGACCGGACTGTATTCGCGGGCCTGCACCGATGCTGCCGTCACGGATTTAGCGTGACATTTCGACACAATTTTGTAAAGCTATGCCGATGGAGGATCCGGTCGTCGAGGATGACAACTCGACTCGTCAGCGCATCCTGGCGGCCACCGCCGAGGTGCTGGGTCGCAACGGCATGACGAAGCTGAGCCTCTCCGAGGTCGCACTGCAGGCCGGTGTTTCGCGGCCGACCCTGTATCGGTGGTTCGCCTCCAAGCGGGATCTGCTCGACGGCTTCGTGGTCTGGGAGCGGCAGTACTACGAACGCGCGGTCACCGAGGCGACCGCGGGCGTGCCCGCCGGCGAGAAACTCGACGCGGCGCTGCGGGTCATCGTCGAGTACCAGCACTCCTACCCGGGGTTGCGGATGATCGACATCGAGCCCGCGCAGGTGATCCGGCGGCTCTCGCGGGTCATTCCACTGATGCGATCGCGACTCGAACGCCTCGCGCACGGCCCGAATGCCGAGTTGGCGGTCGCGACGGCGGTGCGGGTGGCGGTTTCGCACTATCTGGTGCGCAGCGACGACGACGACCAGTTCCTCATGCAGCTTCGGCACGCGGCGGGCGTGAAGGCGCCGTGAGCATTCCGGCGTCCATCGAAGATCTCACCCCCTCATGGTTCACCGAGGTACTCGGCCAAGCCGGTCAGCGGCGTGGAGATACTCGACGCCCATTCGGGCACCACCGGCAGGGCCCGCGTCGCCTTGACAACGTCTGCGGACCTGCCGGCGACGCTGTTCGTCAAACTGCAGCCGTTCGTGGCGGAGCAACGAAAGTTCCTGCGGCAGATCGGTCTTGGCGTCGCCGAGGCACGCTTCTACGCAGAAGTCGGTAACGAGCTGCCCGTCCGGGTACCGCGGGTGTGGCATTCCGACTACGACGCGGCCGAGGGAGACTTCGTCATGGTGCTCGAGGACCTGGAAGCCTCGGGGTGCCGGTTCACCAGCCTGTCGGACGACGACATCCTCGACGTCGCCACCTCGCTGGTGGACGAGCTCGCCATCCTGCACAGCGCCTACCTGGGCCGGGAACTGGCGTGGCTGCGCACGCCGTCGGGCATGCGACGCAAACCCGACGACCCCGAAATGGCAGCGCGCCGTGCGCAGTTCATCGTGTCGGCCGTCGACCAGTTCGCCGATGACATGCCGTCGGTATTCCGCCGCCTCGGCGAGCTGTACGCGAAGCGCTCGCTGGACATCGTCGCGTTGTTCAACGAGGGCGAGCGGACGCTCATCCACGGAGACACACACAGCGGCAACCTGTTCGTCGATGCGGGCCGTGCCGGCTTGTACGACTGGGCCGTCGCCGGCCGGGGTCCCGGCGTCCGTGACGTCGCGTACTTCCTCTGCAACTCGCTGCCGGTCGAGGCAAGGCGCAGCGACGAGGAGTCACTGCTTGCCCGGTACCGGTCTCGCATTGCCGACAAGGGCGTCACGCTCGACGAACACAAGGCCCACGAGCAGTACCGGTTGTTCTCCGTCTACTCGTGGATCGCCGCCGCATCGACCGCCGCGATGGGGGCTCAGTGGCAGCCGATCGAGGTGGCGCGCAAGGCGATGGTGACCACGACGCAGGCCATCGCCGACCTCGACGCGGTCGGCTTGCTCGAAAAGCGGCTAGCCAGCTGACTGCACCGACGCGATCCGCTCGTCGCTCGGCATGACGGGACCGTCGGAGAGTTTCTCGTCGATGGCCAGTTCGGCCAGGCCCAACTGCGTCAGCGGTGAAATGCCATACGCGTTCAACATGAATCGCTGGTCGTCGGAATGGCCCGCGTCGAACAGCATAGAGCCGATCAGACAGATCACCGCCATCTTGTAGGCGTTCAGTGCCCGGTACCACGAGCGGTTCTGCGCGCGAATGCCGCTGGCCGATTCGTAGTGCGAGAGGAACTCCTCCACACTCGGCGCCGACGGGTGACTGGTGATTCCGACCGGCTGCATCCAGAGCAGCTCCATCCACCCGACGTCGGTGAGCGGATCGCCGACGGTGGTCATCTCCCAGTCGAACACCGCGCTGACGTCGTCGCCGACGAACGCGAAGTTGCCCGGCTTCGCATCGCCGTGCACGAGCGTCACCGACGAATACGGCACCGGCTTGGTCTCTTTCAGACCCGCGAGCAGACGTTCCAGTGCAGGCAGCGAACCCCGCTGTACGCGGCGCATTTCGCTTGCCCAGCGGTCCAATTCGCGATCGAGGTGGTTGCGTCCGTCGTCGATCCGGCCCAGACCCGTTGCGTCCAGGTCGACCCGGTGGATCGCCGCGAGCTGCTCGGCCATGCTCAGGCACATGCGGCGGATGCGTGCAGGCGTCGCCTCGGGGCCGTCGGGTGCGGCCATCTCGTATACGTCGCCTCCCACCCGCTCCATGACGAAGAATGGGCGGCCGACGACGTCGCCGGTGTTCTCCAGCCACAGCGCGCGCGGAGCTCGAACCGGTGTCGATTCCAGTGCCCGCAAGATGTCGAACTGCCGCTTGAGGTCGTAGGGCTCGAGCAGCGCGGGCGGCTGAGGCCGCAGGCGCAGCACGGTATCCCGGCTTTCCGCGCTCGTCACGACCGTCAGAACCATCATCTCCGCGGAGTGCCCGAACTCGACGCGGTCGAGTCCCTCGATGCGCACATCGCCAGCCTCCGGGAGTTGAGTTCGCAACCAGGCAGTCAACCGGTCACGCATCTCGCCGGACCCTTCTGCGGTCCTGCTTGAACGAGGACATGTCCATCGGGCGCCAGTTCGGGTACCGCGGATATGCGCCTGCGCCCATGAGGATTTCGAAGATGCCCCATCCGGTCTTTCCGTCGAAGTCGAAGCGCATCAGCTGGTCCATGGCCATCGATTTGTCTTCGGTTTCCACCAGTTCGTCAAGGTCGTTGCTGTCCCACGTGAAGTGGATGAAGTAGGCGCCGCCGCCGAGATCCTGGTACGTGCATTTCGACATCGGCAGTCCGTAATAGGCATTCACGTGCTGATGGGGGGCATCGGCGGTGACTCGATAGGTCTTGCCGTCCTCGTCGGTGAAGACCAGCACCGCGCGCGAGGGCCGTTTGCGGTCGTCGTCGAACTCCACGTCGTGCTCGATCCGCACGAAACGCTTGGACAATGTGCCGTCGGTGTGGGTGATACCGCCGTCGACGTAAGTGACTTCGCCGTCTGCCGTTTCGAAGACCCACGCTTCGATCGCCTGGTCCTCGAAGCCGGCGTCCAGCCACAGCCAGAAGTCGATCTCGTCGGCGACGCGCACACCGAACGTACGGTCACGGCCGCCGTGGAAACCGTCGACGGAGATCCGTTCCCCCTCGATCTCCACCCAGCCGCTCCACTTTCCGGGCTCCTTCATGTGGTACATGTCGGCCAGCACCTTGCCGTCCTTGCCGCGGACGTTTATCGGAAGCAGCTCCCACATCGGGGCGGTCGGCTCGTAGTACATCTCCCAGGCGATGCCCGAGTCATTGGGCGCTACCTGAAGCTTCCACTTCTTCAGCGGTTCCACGCACGTCCATCGCAGCGGGCCCGCGCTCAGATCGGCGCGATCCGCACCCGCCACGGGACGTCCGGCCATCAGGTCCCAGTGCCGACCGTCGGCGCGCGTCACCTTGACGTACCCGAGGCCGCTGTTGGTGTTCGGGTTGTTCCCATACCCGCTGGCCAGAAGCAAGGTGCCGTCCGGCGAGGCGGCGAAGAAGTAGCAGCGGTCCGACCACGTGTTATCGGGGTGGTGCACCTCGTCGAACGGCCGTGAGAACTGATGGGTGAACGACTCGTCGGCGGCGGAATAGCCCATGATCTGACAGCGTGACAGTTTCGCCGCAATCTGTAAAGCTCCGACTCACCGGCGACGGGCCCGCAACTCACCGAGAACCTCGTCGGTGTGCTCCCCGATGCCCGGCGCTGCGGCGCGCGGCACCCACGGAGTGCCGTGGAAGTCGACGGGCGTCGCCACCATCGGCACGCTCGAGTCGCCATCCGGCACGTACACCACGCCGCCCGCGGCGTGGAATTGTTCGTCGGCCACCACGTCCTCGATGGAGTTGATCGGCGACCAGAAGAAATCCGGTTCCGTCGCAAACAGTTTCGCCCATTCATCGAGCGACTTGGTCGCAAAGATCTCATCGAGCTCGCCGATCAGGTGTCGAGCGTTGACGGCGCGGTCCCGCGGCGCGGGGTACTCCGTCAGCCAGTGGGCGCGACCGATAACCCGACACAGCGGGCCCCAATGCCGGTCGACCTGCAGGCCCACGATCCAGAACCGCCGACCGTCGCCGGCCGTGTAGTTGTTCATGCACGGATTGGCCATGGTCTCGCGCTGGCCGATCGCGATCGAGTGGCCCGTCAGCAGGAACGTGTTGAGGTCGAAGCTGACGGTGTAGGCGCCCTGGCGGTACAACGATGTCGACACGAGTTGGCCTGCGCCGGTGCGCGCCCGGGCGACGAGACCGGCACAGACCGCCGCCGCCAAGGCCATGCCTGCCGTGTGATCGCCCATGCCGCCCCGCTGAAAGGGCGGGCTGTCGCCGGGGCGGGTGAGAAGGTGCGCGAGTCCCGCACGCGCCCAGAACGCGGCGACGTCGTAGGCAGCGCGGTCGGCATCGGGTCCGGACTCGCCGTAGCCGGTGATCAAGCCGTAGACCAGACGCGGATTGCGGGCGGACACCGCCTCGAAATCCAGACCGACGCGCCGGAGTGCGCTGGGACGGACATTGGTGATGAAAACATCTGCATCGCTGAGCAATTCGAGCGCCGTGGAGCGGCCGTCATCCGTGGTGAGGTCCAGCACGATGCTGCGCTTGCCACGGTTGTCCATGTCGAACGGCGGGCTCACGTCGCCGTCGAGGCCGAGCATCCGGCCGAAGAGACGGGCCGGGTCACCGGTCGGCGGCTCGATCTTGACGACGTCGGCGCCCCAGTCGGCCAGAATGCCGCCCGCGGCCGGACCCGCCACCCACACGCCGAGTTCGACGACCTTGATGCCCTCCATCGGTCCGGCCATGGTCATCCCTTCTGGCGCGCTTTACAAATGTTGCCATCTTTGTAAAGCTTGCGTGGCTACACGGCAAGAGTAGGAGGTCGCGGGTGGCCGCCATGATGGATCCGGTGACACGGGGTGTGCGCCTGGCCGCCCATCTCGGCCGGGGAGCACAACGCGTCGCCACCGATCTTGTCGTCGGCCGTGCAAGGTCGCTGCCGCGGACGGTCGCGGACCTCGACGCCGCATACCTGTCGCAGATCATGGGGCGCTCTGTGGCATCCGTGTCGGTCATCGGGGGCGATGCGGGCACGTCGTCGCGGGCCCGCCTGGCACTCACCGGCGACGACGTCCCGGCCTCGGTGTTCGTCAAGATGCCCGCCGAGACCGCCGCCACCCGGTTGATGGGCGAGCTCGGCCGGCTCGCCGAAACCGAAACCCGCTTCTACCGCGAGTTGTCGGCGGAGCTGACCGGGCTGCCCGAGTCCTACGGGTCGGCGTTCGATCCGTTGACCGGCCGCTTCGTGCTCGTGCTCGAGGACCTCGTCGTTGACCGCTGCGAATTCCCCGACACACTTCACCCACTCACGGCGGACCAGGCGAGCCAAGTGATCGAACTGCTCGCGCGCCTGCACGCGACATTCTGGGAGCGCGTGCCCAGCTGGGTTTACAGCATCTCGGCCGACACCGCGGCGCTCTTGACGGGCCCGTTGTTGAAGACGTCGGCGCGCCGGATCGCCGCGAAGACGGACGTACCCGTCGAGCGCGGCCGCTTCATCGCCGAGAACTATCGTGCGGTCACGCGACTCATCGACGAGCCGCCCAACACCGTGACGCACGGCGATGCGCATCCAGGAAACGTCTACTTCCGCAACGGCGAGGCGGGTCTGCTGGACTGGCAGTTTGTACGGCGCGGGCACCCGGGCCGCGAGCTGGCCTACACCCTGGTCACCGGCATGACGCCCGCCGACCGGCAGGCGCATCAGCGCGCCCTTCTCGACCACTACCGGCAAGTCTTGGCCGGCGCAGGCGGCCCGGAACTGGATCGCGACGAGCTGTGGGACCGGTACTGCAAAGGTGCGTTGTACGCCTATGTCGCGTCACTGATCACCGCCGGAATGGGCGGCATGCAGGCCGACAACATTGCGCTGGAGGGCCTGCGGCGGAGCGTCGACGCCCTCGAGGACCTCGACACGGTGGCACTTCTGGAGAAATCGCTCTAGGGCAGGAATTACCATCATTGGCACCCGACGATTGAGGCCACGAAGTGAATGAACCGCTACCCGCTCAACGGGGCGCGTCCGAGGTCGTCGAAGACACCTCGACCCGGCACCGAATCCTGGTGGCGACGGCGGACGTACTCGGCCGCAGCGGGCAGACGAAACTCAGCCTCTCCGAAGTGGCGCTGCAGGCCGGCGTGTCGCGACCGACGCTGTATCGGTGGTTCGCCGACAAGGGTGAATTACTCCATGCCTTCGGCGTCTACGAGCGCGAGATGTTCGACACCGGCATCGGCAGGGCGACCGCGGGGTTGCGGGGGAACGAAAAGCTCGATGCGGCATTGAGGTTCATCGTGGAGTATCAACACTCCTACTCGGGCGTGCGCCTGGTCGACATCGAGCCGGAGGTCGTCATCGCGCAGTTGTCGCGGATCATCCCGACGATGCGGGCGCGCCTGCTGAAGCTGCTATCGGGTCCCAACAGCGGCGTGAAGGCCGCGACGGCGATCCGGGTCGCGATCTCGCACTACATCGTGCGCAGCGATGACGACGACCAGTTCCTCGCGCAGCTGCGCCACGCCGTCGGTATCAAACCCAGTTGAACGACGCGTCCCTCAGCCTTCGGCGGCCAATTGCCCACAGGCCGCAGCGATTTCGCGACCCCTCGTGTCGCGCACCGTGCACGACACTCCACGCTCGCGGACCCTTTTGACGAACTCCCGTTCCGCCGCCTTGGGACTGGCATCCCACTCGCTGCCCGGTGTCGGGTTCAGCGGGATGACGTTGACGTGCACGAGCGGCCCCAGCGCACCGTGCAGGCGCTTGCCGAGAAGGTCTGCGCGCCAAGGCTGATCGTTGACGTCGCGGATCAGCGCGTACTCGATCGACACCCGGCGGCCCGTCACGTCGGCGTAATACCTGGCGGCGTCCAGAGCCTCGGAAACCTTCCACCGGCTGTTGACCGGCACGAGGGTGTCACGAAGCTCGTCGTCGGGAGCATGCAGTGACAGCGCCAGCGTGACGCCGAGCCCTTCGTCGGCCAGCTTGCGGATCGCGGGGGCGAGCCCGACGGTCGACACGGTCACCGAACGCGCCGAGATGCCAAAGCCGTTCGGCGGGGCCGCAGTGATACGACGGACGGCCGCGAGCACCCGGTTGTAGTTGGCAAGGGGTTCACCCATGCCCATGAAGACGATGTTCGACAACCGGCCGTGGTCGCGGTCGCGCAGCTCCACCGCGGCCGCACGGACCTGCTCCAGAATCTCGGCCGTCGACAGGTTGCGCTGCAGCCCGCCCTGACCCGTCGCGCAGAACGGGCATGCCATCCCGCAGCCGGCCTGCGACGAAATGCACGCGGTATTGCGCTGCGGGTAGCGCATCAGCACCGATTCGAACGTCGTGCCGTCGACAGCGCGCCACAGCATCTTCCGGGTCTCCCCCGCGTCGCATTCGATCTCGCGCACCGCGTCCAGCAGCCGGGGGAACAACGCATCGGCGACCTGCTCGCGCACCGCCGCGGGTAGGTCGGTCATCTCGCGCGGGTCGGCGATCAGCCGGCCGTAGTACTGATTGGCGAGCTGCTTGCCGCGAAAAGCGGGCAGTCCGAGTTCGGCAACGGCGTCGGCGCGGCCTGCCGCGTCGAGGTCGGCGAGGTGGCGCGGCGGCATCGCACGTCGCGGAGGGTCGAAGACAAGGGGCAGAGAAGTGGCCATGGGCTTTTGCCAGTATCCCATCCAGGGCTGGCGGAAATTGATTGGCAATCGCGCGCGTTGGTGGCAACCATGGGAGCTGTGGCCCTGCCGACCATGCCTTTCCGCACCGCGTTCGCATTGACGTTCCTGTATGCCCTGGGCTATCCGATTGGGGCGCTTGCGGTTTCGGCGATGTCGCCGATGGCGGTCCTGGTGTTTCGGTTCGGGCTCGCGGCGGCGATCCTGTCCGTCTGGGCGCTGCTGGCCAGGGTGACCTGGCCCACAGGACGGCTGCTCGTACACGTGCTGATCAGCGGGTTGCTGGCTCAGGGACTGCTGTTCACCTGCCTCTACCTGGCGCTGCTGCATGGCGCACCCGCTGTGTTGGGCGCCGTGATCATCTCGATGAACCCCGTCGTGACCGCCCTGCTGGCCGCCACCTTCCTCGGTGAGAGCCTCACCCGGATGCGGGTCGGCGCGTTGATCCTCGGAGTGATTGCCGTGCTGGCCGCATGCGCGGGGCGGCTGGTGATGGTCGGAGGAGTCGACGCGGTGGTCCTCCTGCTGCTGGTCTCTCTCCTCAGCGTCGCCGCGGGAGGCGTGTACCAGCAGAAGTTCTGTCGCGGGGTGGACTTCCGGGCAACCGCGGCGCTGCAGAACGCGGTGTGCGTCGGCCCGGTCGTGTTCCTCGCCGCGCTGATGCCGTTGACGGTGACGAATCCGTGGAAAGCCGCAGGTGCGGTGGCAGCGGTGGTGCTCCTGAACGCGACGCTGTGCATGACGATGTATGTGCGCGCGGTCAACGACTACGGCGCCGCCGCCGTCGCGATGTTGTTCGCCGTCATCCCCGCCGTCGCGGGCCTGCTGTCCTGGCTGATGCTCGGTCAGCGCCCGGACATCGGCATCGCGGTCGGGCTGATGGTGGGCGCCGCCGCGTGCTGGCTCAACGCCCGGTCACGACAGCAGCGGTCTGCAGCTCGTCTACACGCACCGGTGGATCCGGCTCTGACATCTTCCGAGTGACAACCTCGTCGGGTGTCGTCATCAGCTTGACGTACTCGGCCTCATCGTCGAACACTTGGTGCGGCTTGGACCAATCGATAGGTGGGTTCGGCACGCGCCCACCCTCGTCCCGGTACTCGGCGGGGCTGCGCATGGCAGCCAGCTCGTCGTCATTGATCCCGCACAGCGCTACCACCTCAGGATCGATCCACGCGCGGTCGTCGATCGGCGCTGCCGAGGTGGCGATCTCGAGCGAAAGGTGCTCGGGCCCGGCGAAGTAGATCGAATGACACATACCGTGGTCGAGCGGGCCGAAAACGTTGATCCCGCGACTACGGATGCGATCTCGCAGGGCGAGGAGATCCTCCACGGTGTCCACATTGAAAGCGACGTGCTGCATTGTGCCCGGCGCTGATGGTAGAGCCGGGCTACCCGCGTGCGTGACCTTCAGCTCGCTCGGAATGTCCGCGATTGCAGGCATTTCCACGAACGCCACATAGCTGGAGTCATTGAGCTTGACAAAACCATGCCGTGCATTCGGGACGCCGTGCATCCAGTAGAGCGCCTTGAGTTCGGCGCCGAGCACTTCGGTGAAGAACGTCAACTGCGCTTTCATGTCCGCCGTTGAAATTGCCAAGTGATGAACGCCGCTCGCCAGGCCCATGGCAGACCCCCCAATCAAGAAAGTTGGTGGCCAAACGCTACCCTCCAGAGGCGTCGAAAACGCAGAATTGGCACTTCGGCCGCGGGCTAGCAGGCGTCGCCGATGGCGGCCATCATGCGGGTGAGCTCACCGGCCACATCGGGGCCGGCGGGCTGATAGACGAGTTCGGTCACGCCGCCCGCCTTGTACTCCGCGACTCGGGCGCGCAGTTGGTCGGCTGTGCCGCTGAACGTGAACTGCGGAAGCAGGTCGGCCGCCAGCGCGACCGCCTTCTCATCGACCGCCGTCAGCCGCACCAGATGGCCTTCATGGGTGACGAGGTGGCGCTGCGCGGGCGGAATGGCCTCGATCGCGGCCACCCATTCGGTGCCGCCGGGTAGACCGGCCACAGCATCGGCGCCCATCCGTTCGTAGAGGGCGTGGAACACCACGGCCAGACCGTGCCCTGCCCTGTCCAAGACGCGCTGGCTGCCCATGTCTTCGCCCTCATCGAGAACGGTGCCGAACTGGAGAAGCGAGTAGGGCCGCCCCGCCGCCGCCGGGTTGGGCACCCCCGCCGCGAACACTCCGTCGCCCACCCGCTCGGCGACCGCGGTGCCTTTCGGGCCGTCGGCTCCGATCAGCCATTCGACGTCGACGGGCCGGTCGGCCACGAACCCGTCGGTGTGCAGCATGCGTATCGAGGCGCCCTCCCACTGAACGGTCTCGCCCCGCAACAGCGCACGCAGCGCCACGACGTACTCCTCGACCACCGCCCATCGCAGCGGCCGCTTCCCGAGGGTGTAGCGGCCGGTGAATCCCGAACCGATGGCCACGGCCACCCGGCCCGGTGCGATCGCCGCCAGTGTCGCGATGGCTGCGGCGTTGGTCATCGGGTGGCGGAGGCTGGGCACCAGCACACCCGGCCCGAGCCCGATGGTGGAGGTCCGCTGCGCGCCCAACGCCAGCGCCACCCACACATCCGACGTGATGGCCGGCGAGTCGTAGAGCCACGCCCGTTGGTAGCCAAGGCGTTCCGCCTCAGCGACGAGGTCCGGCGAGTCGACGTTCGTGACCAATGCGCATGACAGCTTCATGCGCGAGACGCTACCGCCCGGGCTATGCCAGCAGCGTCAGGACGATCCAGCCGGCGACAGCAGAGGGGAGCATCGCGTCGATCCGGTCCATCACTCCCCCGTGACCGGGTAGCAGCCTGCCCATGTCCTTGATGCCGAGGTCGCGCTTCACCTGCGACTCGACCAGGTCGCCGAGCACACCGGTGATCACCAGCATGAGGCCCAGCGGCACGCCGACCCAGGCGGGTTTACCGAGAAGGAGGGCCACGATCAGCACGGCCGCCGTGACGCCGAACAGCAGCGAGCCACCCAGCCCCTCCCACGACTTCTTGGGGCTGATGGCAGGCACCATCAGATGCTTGCCGAACAACACGCCTGCGACATACCCGCCGATGTCGGCGAACACGACGGTGGCGATCACCGTGAATGTCCGGATGCCGCCGTGGTCCTGGAAGATCAGCAGCGCACTGAAACTCGCGAACAACGGCACCCACGTCGCGAGCAGCACGGTCGCCGAGATGTCGCGAAGGTAGTTGACCGGCTGCTCGCGGAGCCCCTGCCCGACCAGTCGCCACACCATGCACACGACAACCGTGCCGCCGTAGGCACCCAGGACTCCGGCGGGGCCGTAGAACGTCAGCCAGATCATCGCCTCGGTGCCGACCAACAGCGGTATCACCGGGAGCGAATAGCCGGCCTCTCGCAGCCTGCGCACGACCTCGTGGACTGCGATCGGGATAGCCACCGCCAGCACGGGCAACCACAGGATCGGCTTGAACAGCAGAATCCCGATCGCCATCGCGCCGAGCAGGGCGCCCACCCCTATCGCGGCGGGGAGGTTGCGCCCGGCGCGCGACGCCTTTGGCGGCTCTTCGACCGGGGTTTCTGCCACGGGACCTGGTTGCTGGTCGGCCACTAGACCTCCAGCAGTTCGCCTTCTTTGTGTTTCACCAGGTCGTCGATCTGGTCGACGTATTGGTGCGTGGTCTTGTCGAGATCCTTCTCGGCGTGCTTGACCTCGTCCTCGCCGGCCTCGCCGTCCTTCTTGATGCGATGCAGCTCCTCCATCGCCTTGCGACGGATGTTGCGTACCGACACCCGGGCGTCCTCGCCCTTGGCCTTGGCCTGCTTCACCAGTTCGCGGCGCCGTTCCTCGGTCAGCTGCGGAATCGCGACGCGAATGACGTTGCCGTCGTTGGACGGGTTGACGCCGAGGTCGGAGTTGCGGATCGCGTCCTCGATCGGCTTCAACTGGGACTGCTCATACGGCTTGATCACGACAAGGCGAGCCTCCGGCACGTTGATGCTGGACAGCTGAGTGATCGGGGTCGACGAGCCGTAGTAGTCGATCGAGAGGCGGGAGAACATGCCGGGGTTCGCGCGCCCGGTTCGGATGGACGACAGGTCATCGCGCGCGACTGACACCGCCTTCTCCATCTTCTCCTCGGCGTCGAAGAGGGTTTCGTCGATCACGGCATCTCCTTCATTCGCTCCTCGCCCGCACGCCCATCAGGTGGTGGTGACCAGTGTTCCGATCTTCTCACCTGCGACCGCCCGCGCGATATTGCCGTCGACAAGAAGGTTGAACACAAGGATGGGCATGCCATTGTCCATGCACAGGCTGAACGCGGTGGCATCGGCTACGGCGAGCCCCCGGTCGATCACCTCGCGGTGGGTGATCGCGGTGAGCAGTTCGGCGTCGGGGTTGGACTTGGGGTCGTCGGTGAACACGCCGTCGACGGCCTTGGCCATCAGCACCACCTCGGCGCCGATTTCGAGTGCTCGCTGCGCGGCGGTGGTGTCGGTGGAGAAGTACGGCAGGCCCATGCCAGCGCCGAAGATCACCACGCGGCCCTTCTCCAGGTGCCTGCGGGCGCGCAGCGGAATGTAGGGCTCGGCGACCTGACCCATCGTGATGGCGGTCTGGACTCGGGTCGCGATGCCTTCCTTCTCCAGAAAATCCTGCAGCGCAAGGCTGTTCATCACGGTGCCGAGCATGCCCATGTAGTCGGAGCGGGTGCGTTCCATGCCACGCTGCTGCAGCTGCGCACCGCGGAAGAAGTTGCCGCCGCCGATGACGACCGCGACCTGGACGCCGCTGCGGACCACCTCGGCGATCTGCCTGGCCACCAGGGCCACCACGTCGGGGTCGAGGCCCACTTCCCCGCCGCCGAACATCTCGCCGCCGAGCTTGAGCAGCACGCGCGAATACATGGGCCGGATCGGGGATGCCTCGGCGCCGTTGGTGGTGAGCTCCGCCATCCGACTCCTTCGGGGTCCTCGCATGAGATCGCCACCCCAAGGCGCGCCCTGGGACGGCACCCCCAATCCTGCCTCATAGCGGCCTCAAAGCCGCCACGGGGTGGGCCCGCGGCGTGTTAGCGGAGGTGTGCCGAGAGCAGCAGGGCGCCCACCGACTTGCGGCCGTTGGCCTCGTCGCGGATGTCGGCGCCCGCGAACCCTTCAAAGAACTGGGCGAACCCTTCGGGCACATTGGCGTGGATGCGGGCGGGCCTGATGTCGTCGATCTCCCAGTACTTCGAGACCACGTCACGCAGCTCGTCGGCGGTGACGGGGTGCGCGGGGCCCTGCTCGGGCATTCCCGCCTTGTCGAAGACGAGTACGTAGTACGAGGCGCCAGGAGCGGCTGCCCGGACGATGGATTGCTGGTAGCCCTCGCGAAGCTCGACGGGCATCGAGTGGAATAGCGTGCTGTCGATGATCGTGCCGAAGCGACCGTCGTATCCGGTGAAGGAGCTGATGTCGGCGACGTCGAAGGTCGTGTTGGTCAGATTGCGCTTCGCGGCTTCTTCACGGGCGAGCTTGATGGCGGTCGCCGACTGGTCGAGCCCGACCGTGGTGAACCCCTGCTCGGCGAGGAACAAGGCCGTCGCGGCCTCCCCGCAACCCGCGTCGAGCACGTCGCCGTGGACCTTGCCCGCGTCTATCAGCGCCCTGATCTCCGGCTGTGGCTCGCCGATGCTCCACGGCGGACGGAAGCCCTCGAACTCCTCGGCCTCACCGCGGTAGGCCGCGTCGAACATTTCTTTCTCTGGTGTGGTCATACCCCGTGTCTATCAACTTGGTTGATATATGTCAAGATAATTGATATGAGTGAGTTCCTCGAGAACCAACCGCTTGGCTACCTGCTGTACCGGGTGGCCAACGCGCTGCGCTCCGAGGTGACGGCGACCGTGCTAGAACCGCTGGGTTTGGCGTTCCCGCAATACATCTGCATGCGGATCCTGTCGCGCTTCCCCGACCGGTCGAATGCCGAGCTGGCGCGCGACACCAACGTCTCGCCGCAGGCGATGAACATGGTGATCCGAGGGCTCGAGGAGCGCGGGTTGGTCACCCGGCCCGCATCGGTTGCCTCAGGGCGTTCCCTGCCCGCCCAGCTGACCGAGGCCGGCGAGAAGCTGCTCGCGCACACCGATTCGGGTGTGCGCGCCGCCGAGCGTCGGCTGATGGCCAACCTGACCAGCGCACAGCGTCACGAGTTCAGGCGGATGCTGGTCACCCTCGGCTCAGACCCCGCCTAATGGTGATGGCAGGCCTTCGGCGGCGACGGCGGGATGTCCAGCGCGGGGTTGCCGTCGAAGAAACCCAGGGGCTTGAGGTGAAAGCCCGCGTACGCACACGGCATCACCGGCCAGTCCTCGGGCCGGACCACGTGATGGGCACCCAGGGTGTACCAGAGCACGACGTCGGTGTTCTCCAGTGGCGCGTCGTCCGCGATGTACTGCGGCAGCCCCTGTGCGTCGGCTGACTGGTACATGTAGTTGCCGGCCGCGAACTTCTCCTGGGGGTCGTACTTCGTCACCCACAGGTTGTGCTGCACGAACCGCGCACGGTCATAGATGTAGGAGCCCTCCTGCACCATCACCGGCACCATCTCGCGTGGCGTCAGCTTGTACGCCACCGGGGCACCCACTTCGTTCTTCTTCGACGGGTTGGCGACCTTCCAGTAGCGGCCGGTCGACCATTCCCAGTCCCGGGCACCTTGGGCCTCCGACGCGACCAGCGTGTCCTTGGTGATCCACGCGTTGCGGTGCGGGTTGCGCTCAGGATCGGGCTCGGGGACCGAGTCCACCTCGTACACGCTGTTCCCCGCTCCGTCGATGCTCATGTCCAGCCGAAAGTTGAAGAAGTGCTGGTGATTCGGGCCGTAGATGTTGGGCGCGACCAGCTTGCCCCAGCGGGGCTGCTCGCCGTCGGGCACCGCGCCCGTGGTGAGCACGCCGGAGAGCTTGACCTCGACCTCCATCGAGGCATCGTTGTAGAAGTACCAGAAGAAGCCGTATTCGTAGTTTCCGACAGTGCAGATCATCGAGATGACGAGCCGCCGTGCGCGCCGAACTTCGACCTCTTCCGTGCGGAAGTCGGTGTGCTTCCAGGAGATTCCGTAGTCCTCCTCGTGCATGCAGATCGCGTTCGGGATGGTCACCGCGTTGCCGGACGAGTCGTTGACCATGGCATCGAAGTAGTGGATCTCCCCCAGACAGTCACATCCGAGGGTCAACGGGTTGGCGCAGAAGCCCATGCCGACTTCGCCCATGTCGAAGACATTCTTGTTCCAATGTGTGGGCGCGGTATCCCCGTAGGGCACAACCATTTCCGACAGCGACGCCCGGTAGATGATCGGGCGCGTCTCACCGCGGTCGGTGTAGGTGATCTCGTTCAGAACGATGCCCTCACGCGGATTGAAACCCAGTCGCATCGACCACTTCTGCCATTGCACCTTCCACCCGTCGACGGTGAAGCTCGGGCCGTCTGGCTGGATGATCTCGATCGGCTTCACGTCGGAGCGGAACTCGGAAAACGCGGGCCGGTTGTTCTCGTCGAACATGAACTTCTCGGCGTAATTTCCGGCAGTCGGGGGCAGCGGCACCACACCGTGATCCTCGACCTCGAGCACCTCCATGGCGCCGAGGTCGAACGTGACGATCAGACCTTCGACCGGCCGGGCATACCCGTGCTCGGACGCCGCCGCCCGCATGAAGGTCAGCGGCCGGCACACCAGCGGCGAATTCTCGTAGTGATCCCGTGGCCCGTAATAGCCTGCGGGCCACGGGTCGATCATGGCCAGGTCGAAGTCGGTGACGCCACGTTTACGCATGGCTTCCTGCCACCGCGGATCCTCACGAACCTTCTCCTCGACGCCGGTCATCCACTCGACGAGGTAGGACGGGAAGCGCCCCGGCACCGCCTTCCATGAGTCGATGACTCTGGCGCCGAGGTCGACGACGGCCTCGTAGAGAGCCTTGGCAGCCGTGTCGTACAGCGTGACGAAGGCCCGCCGTGGCACACTCATCGCGCCATCGAAGGTCAGCTCCGGCGTCTTGTCGGGCTCGGCGAGCTGGATCATCACGAATCGCATTGTCGGAGTTGAATACTCGGAATCCATGATGCTGGCGGAGGCGGACTCGATCTCCGCACCCGTCAATGGATCCAGCGGGTACCGGGTGCTGTCATCTGTGGCGTCCGCGTGCAGCGCGGTGCTGTCCATCGTCATGAAGTCACACCGCCTCGTTCTTGAGATCAAGTACCGCCAGATGCGCCAGTGCGTCTTCCTTGTCGACCTTGGCCGCCGAGCGGCGGCCGAAGAAATAGACGACCGCCCCGAGGACGAACATGCCGACCGCGATGCTGCCCACCCACGTCATCCAGGTGCCGACCGGAACGTCGGGGATCCACGACGCCGCGAACGAGTAGTAGACGCCCGCACACGTCGCCACAATGCCGATCACGGCGACCGTGTAGACCGCAGGCATGCCGCCGGGGATACGCCAGAAGGATTCGCTGGCATAGCGATCCGCGTACTTCTTGCGAGCGATCACCAGTGGGATGAAGAAGAAGAACCCTGAGATCAGCCACACCACGCTCAAGCCGCCCTGCAGGTACACCGTCACGTTGGCCATGCTGCTCTGCGAGTACAGCCCGACCAGAATAAGCGATGACAGCACGCCCTGGATCAACACCGCGGTGACCGGATTGCGGGTCCGCGGATTGAGGTGGGTGAAGATGCGCGGCAGGTGCCGTTCCAGACCGGAGACGAAGATAAGCCGCGAGTACGCGACCTGGTACGTGGTCATCGCGACGAACACGATGATCGCGAGGACGACCGCGGCGACCTCCATCAGCCCGGGGAAGCCCGACACATCGAGGTTTCCGATCACGCCCGTGACCGGATCGATCTGGTCCTTCGGGAGCACCATCATCGTGCCGAGTGTCGTCAGCAGGTAGATCGCCACCAATGCGGCAGAACCCCAGGCGATCATCTTCGTGGCACTTTTCTTGACCGACAAGAACTCCGCACCCATGTTGAACGGGGTCTCCACCCCGACCAAGTACAGCAGCACCGTGCCGTAGAGGAAGCCTGCGCCCGCGAAGTCGGGAACCGTTGCGTCGTGCCAGCTGAACGGCTGGGCCGAACCGTGCCCGCCCACATAGATGAGCGCGCAGATGAAGATGGTCAGCGTCAGCACGCCGTACACCACAAAGGTCATGTTCATGATCCGCTGATTGGCGGCCAGCTTCGCCAGCGCCAGCCCGACCACTGTCCACAGGATGACCAGCTGCAGGACGATACTGATAGTCAGTCCGAGCTCGGCGTGAAATGCCAAGAGCAGGAACTGAAGAACGATCGCCGGCGAGGAGGCGGTGTTGAGCACTACCGGCACCCAGGACAGGTAGCCGCCGAGGAACGACATCTTCTCGCCCATCGTGCGGTACGCCCAGATGTACACACCGCCTTGGCCCGGCCACAGGTTGCCGAGTTCGGCCACGGCCAGCGCCGCGGGCACCAAGAACGTCACGATGCCGAGCACCCACATCGGGATGGCGGTCCAGCCGCCACCGGCCATGATCGACGATCCGGTGATCCAGCAGATGATGAATACGTACGTCGCGGTCAGGCCGAACGTGCCGAGCACCTTGGGCAACACTTGTTCGGGGACGAGTTCGGTGGTCATCAGCGCATCGCGCTGCGACGGCGTCGCCTCGAGTTCTTGCGTCATTTCTCTCCCAATGCCGATGGATCAGTTGACGATTTGTCCGTCTTTCATCCGGACGACACGGCTCGCTTCGTCGGCAACCGTGGGGTCATGGGTGCTGGCGACCACGGTGACTCCCAAGGTGGAGCACAGGTCACGCAGCATTCGCACCACCGTCTCTCCCGTACGGTGGTCGAGGTTGGCAGTCGGCTCGTCGGCCAGGACGAGCGTCGGGCTGCTGATCAGGGATCGTGCGATGGCCGTGCGTTGCTGTTCGCCGCCGGACATCTTCGTCGGCTGATGGTCGACTCGGTGACCGAGGCCGACGAGCTCGAGAAGCTCCAACGCCCTCTTGCGCAATGACTTTCGGTCGTAGGGCTCGAACATGAGCGGCAACTCGACGTTCTCGACCGCCGACAGAAACGGGATGAGGTTGTAGCTCTGGAAGATGAACCCGATGGTGTCGTGACGCAGTGCGGCGAACTGGCTCTCGGTCAGAGAGGCCGTATCGCGGCCGGCGACCTTGATCGTTCCCTTGGTCGGCCGGTCGAGTCCACCGATCATGTTGAGCAGCGTCGACTTACCGCTACCACTCGGACCCATCAGGCAGACGAATTCACCAGGCATGACGGTCAATTCGGCCGCAACCAACGCCTTGACCACCTCGTCGCCCAGCTTGTGGAGCTTCCACACATTCGAGATCTCGATGACAGGGGGCGTGCTGTCGATCAGCTCCGGTGCCTCTGTCCTGTCTTCAATGGCGGTCACAATCAGCCTCCAGCTGTCAGGGATCGGATCGGCGGACGCGACGCCGCGTTCCACGTCGGCACGATGCTGGTGAACAGTGCGGCAACGATGCTGACGCCGATGGCGATCGCCACGCCGAGTGCCAATCCCCCGCCGGCGACGCCCGTCGGCACCACACCGACCGCGGCGAGCACCACTCCCGTCAGCACACCCAACGCCGAACCGGCGAAAGCACCCAGTACCGCGGCGATCACGGGTTCGACCAGCAGTGCGGCCACCACCGGCTTGCGCGGCACACCATTGGCGCCGAGCACACCGAGCTCGCGGGTCCGATGCGCGACGGTGCGGGTGGTCGCCACTGCGACTTCCACGACGCCGACGAGAAGCACCGTCACCGCGATCAGCACGACGGCGCGGCCGATCTCGTCGGCGTGGCCGAGCGATGCGGACTGAGCGCGGATGCCGTCGGACATCCCGAACACGATCACCACGAGGAAGGCGCCGGTTGCGGTGGTGATAACGGGCAGCACCATTTCCAGTATTCGCCGGCGAGCGGCCAACCATCCGTAGGACAAGCCCTTGCGCATCATCGATCCCCCAGGAGTGCGACGGGTCGTTGTTGGAGCAGTCGGTGCACCGGAACGAGCGCACCCACGATGGCCATCGCGGGCAGGAAGGCGGCCACCATGCCCGCGGCCTGCAGCCACGCCGTCGGCGTCGCAATGCCCGGAATCACCAGCGCCACAGCGACACCCGCGCCGATGACGCCGACGAGATAAGCGGCGACGAACACGATCGCCGACTCGACGAGGAAGAAGTACAGCACCTCGTCGGCCAGTCCGATGCTCGACATGATGCCGAACTCACGCCGTCGTTCCTGCACGGCGGCCAGGAATGACGACACCGCGATCACGAAGCCGAGCCCGAGGCCGATCATGGAGATGAGGCCGAGGGTGGAACTGGTCACCTTGCCGGAAAACAACGCCGAGAATTTCTGCTCGAATGTCAGTGGGCCGGATCCCCCGACGGTGTCGTAGATCAGGCCGTTCCCTGCGGGATCGGGCGCGACCGACGGGTCCGATGTCGATTTCAGACCCACCGCGCCGCCGAAGACCTGGCCCAGATCGCGACGCTTTTCCTCGCCGGGTGGGGCGAAGATGAGCCACCAGCCGTTGCTGCCGACGACCGACTGCGCCAGCGGACTGGCCACTGTGACGGACTGACCGCTCCCTTTCACGTCCACGACCAGGCTCTGCCCGCCGACCACGACACGGTCGCCCGGTTCGAGGCTGAGCCGCTCGGCGAGCGGAGCGCCCAATACCGCTTGTCCTGAGGGAGTTTCGTCATTGCCCCGCAGGGATGCGGTGTGGCCGTTGATCTCGGTGAGCCCGGACAGTGTGCGGGTGGCGGTCCAGCCGTCGGGGGCCGCGAATGCCGGCGCCGCGCCGTTCGCGACCAACGCCTGCGCATCCGCGTCGAAGTGCACGCCCGCAGCGGGGACGGCCCACAGTTGGGCCCCGTCGAGCACGTCGGTCACCGAATCTGCGCCCGTGATCGCGAAACTCGCAGAGATGGTGCGCACGACGGTCACGCAGGCAATGGCCAGGGCGATGCCCAGCACGGAGAGCACGAACCGCTCGGGGCGCCGGCGGATGTTGGCCAACGCGAACCGAACGAGGCACACGAACGTGTTCCCCGAAGAGGTAGTGGCGATCGCCGGTGATCGAACGAAGGTGGGAGTAGAGGTCTCCACACGCAGGATGGTCTGCCCGAAAAGTTTCGCCGACAGCTACGCCGAATGTCGGCGTTGTTAACTCGAACGGGTTCCAGTTACAGCGCTGTGTCGGCGACGCAACGGATTTCGTCGCGGGTCACGAGTTGATAAGCGGCCAGGGCCGCGCCTCTTCGAGTTCATAGGCGAGTTCCAACAGCCTGGCCTCCCCTCCCCTGACCGCCGAGAGCATCATCCCGACGGGCATGCCTGCTGCGGATTCCGCCAGCGGCAACGAGATCGCCGGGTCGCCGGTCGCGTTCTGCAGCGGCGTGAACGCCACCCAGTCGATGAGCCGCTCCATCACTTGCTCGTAGGGGGCCGTCGGATCGAGATGACCGATGCGCGGGGTCTCGTCGGCCAGTGTCGGCATCAGCACCGCGTCATACGTCGCCGACAACCGTTGGGTGATGCGCCGCGATGCCGACAACCGGGCGATCGCCAGCGGCAGCTTGTGCAGGTTGCGCGCGGCGTTCCGTTCCAGGCCCAGCGTCAGATTGTCGAGCTTGGTGCGATCGAAGCTCGGCGAGATCATCCGACGTCCGCCGCGCACGATGGCGAAAGCGAGGAACTGCCAGTAGAGCAGGAAATCGTCCTTGAATCGGGCGGGCACCGGATTGTCGATCTCGGTGACCTTGTGGCCGAGGTTCTCCAGAAGGGCCGCCGACTTGAGCGTCAACTCACGCACTTCCGGACTGGCTTCCCTCAGAACGGATTTGGTGCACACAGCGATGTGCAGACGCTGCTTACCGGCATGGGTGACATCTCCGATGGGAGGCAGCTTCGGGTTGCGGTACGCCCGTTCGGCTTCGCGCAGGAACGAAGCGGTGTCACGGACGGACCGGCTGAGCACGCCATTGGCGACAAGATGCAGAGGCATCTTGGCGGCTTGCTCGTCCAGCGGCAGCCGTCCGCGGGTCGGCTTCAGCCCGACCAGGCCGTTGACCGCCGCTGGTATTCGGATTGACCCGCCGCCGTCGTTGGCATGCGCGATCGGCACCACTCCCGCGGCCACGAACGCAGCTGATCCAGACGACGACGCGCCTGCGGTGAAATCGGGATTCCACGGGTTGCGCACCGGCCCGATCCGGGGATGCTCCGCCGACCCGCTGAATCCGAATTCCGACATCTGCGTCTTGCCCAACGGCACCAGACCGGTGGACAGAAAGACCCGGGCGAGTTCACCGTCGGCGCGCATCGGCCGCGGTGCCCACGCATCGGTGCCCTGCATGGTCGGCAGACCCGCCACTGCGACGTTGTCCTTGATGAACGACGGCACGCCGTCGAAATAGCCGCCGTAGGGGGCCTGCGAGTTCGCCCGCTTTCGCGCGCGGTCGAACGCCTCGTACGCCAAGCCGTTCAGTGTCGGGTTGACGGCTTCGGTGCGGGCGATGGCCGCCTCGACCAGTTCGGCTGCCGACACTTCGCCCGCGCGCAAGAGATCGGCCAGCCCGACGGCGTCATGGTCACCTAGGGCGTCGTCGCCGAAGGGCATGGATCCGAGTCATCCACTGACGGTACCAAGACGTACCGCCTGGCAGTTAAGCCTGACCGACCTCGAACCGGGCGAACCGGGTGACGGTCACGCCCGCGTCGTCGAGCAGTGCCTTGACCGTCTTCTTGTTGTCGGATACCGACGGCTGATCGAGCAGCACGACGTCCTTGAAGAAACCGTTGAGGCGGCCCTCGACGATCTTGGGCAGCGCCTGCTCAGGCTTGCCCTCCTCCTTGGCGGTCTGCTCGGCGATGCGCCGCTCGTTGGCAACGACGTCCTCGGGCACCTCGTCGCGGGTGAGGAACTTCGCCTTCAGCGCGGCGATCTGCAGGGCGACCGCGTGTGCGGCTTCTTTGTCCGAGCCGGTGTACTCGACCAAGACACCGACGCCGGGCGGCAGGTCGGCGGACCGCTTGTGCAGGTACGTCTCGACGGTGCCGTCGAAGTACGCGACGCGACGCAGCTCGAGCTTCTCGCCGATCTTGGCGGACAGATCCGCGATCAGCTGCTCGACGGTCTTGTCGCCCGCCTTGGCCGCCTTCAGGGCGTCCACGTCGGCAGCCTTCGACGCGGCAGCCGCCGCGACGATCTGATCCGCGACCGCCTGGAACTCGGCGTTCTTCGCGACGAAGTCGGTTTCGGAATTCAGCTCGATCAGCGCGCCGTCCTTGGCGGCGACCAGGCCCTCGGCGGTAGCGCGCTCGGCGCGCTTGCCGACGTCCTTGGCGCCCTTGATGCGCAGCAACTCGACGGCCTTGTCGAAGTCGCCCTCGGTTTCGGTGAGGGCGTTCTTGCAGTCGAGCATGCCGGCGCCGGTCAGCTCCCGAAGTCGCTTGACGTCGGCAGCGGTGTAGTTCGCCATGTCAGCCTTTCCTATGAGCCTTCTGGAGTCTTGGGTTCGGTTTGGACGTCTGCCTCGGGAGTGCCGGGCTCGGCGCCGTCGGCCGTCGGGCTTGCGGTCGCGGTGGCGCTGGCCAGCAGCTCCTGCTCCCACTCGGCGAGGGGCTCGGCACCGCCCTCGGTCTCGGCCTTGTCGCCGTCGCGGCCCACGTTCGCGCGAGCCTGCAGGCCTTCGGCGACCGCCGAGGCGACGACCCGGGTCAGCAGCGCGGCCGACCGGATCGCGTCGTCGTTGCCCGGGATCGGGTAGTCGACGAGGTCCGGGTCGCAGTTGGTGTCCAGAATCGCGATGATCGGGATGTTCAGCTTGCGGGCCTCCGCGACCGCGAGGTGCTCCTTGTTGGTGTCGACGACCCAGATCGCCGACGGCACCTTGGCCATGTCGCGGATACCGCCAAGGCTGCGCTCCAGCTTGTTCTTCTCGCGGGTCAGCATCAAGATTTCCTTCTTGGTGCGTCCCTCGAAGCCGCCGGTCTGCTCCATCGCCTCGAGTTCCTTGAGACGCTGCAGCCGCTTGTGCACCGTGGAGAAGTTGGTGAGCATGCCGCCCAGCCAGCGCTGGTTCACGTACGGCATGCCGACGCGGGTCGCCTCTTCGGCGATCGACTCCTGCGCCTGCTTCTTGGTGCCGACGAACATGATGCTGCCACCGTGGGCGACAGTCTCCTTGACGAACTCGTACGCCTTGTCGATGTAGGTCAGCGTCTGCTGCAGATCGATGATGTAGATGCCGTTGCGGTCGGTGAAGATGAACCGCTTCATCTTGGGATTCCAGCGACGGGTCTGATGCCCGAAGTGGGTGCCGCTGTCAAGCAGCTGCTTCATGGTTACGACAGCCATGGTTGGCCATGTCCTTTATTCGTCGGTTGTCGCCCGGCGTCGGGTGATGCCAGGCCCTGGCGTCTGCTGCGTGCCGGACCCGATCGGAAGTGTTCCGAATTCGGGACCGCCCGGCATGCGGATGCGGCCTTGAGGAACGGGGCTGCGGCGCAGGCGCGCGAAGTCAATCCGCTCGCGCGAATTGCGGATTTGAGTTTACACGGTCCAAACAGGTGCTTTGTCCACACCGCAGCGTTGATCCCCAGGTGAACACCCGATGCCTAGCGAATCGGGTCGCAACGCGCTGAGCTGGGCGTATGCGGGTAATGGTGTGGCTTGCGGTCGTCGCGGTCGCGTACGCGGCGCCCGCGCGGGCCGATGATGCCAGGCTGACCTGGCCGTTGCGGCCGCGACCAGCGGTTTTGCGGGAATTCGACGCGCCGTCGCCGAATTGGCAACGCGGCCATCGCGGCGTCGACCTGGCGGGAGTGCCGGGACAGCCGGTGTATGCCGCGGGGCCGGGGACCGTGGTGTTCGCCGGGCAACTGGCAGGCAGGCCCGTGGTGTCGATAGCCCACCCCGGCGGGCTGCGGACGAGCTACGAGCCGGTTGTGCCGTCGGTGCGGCCGGGGCAGTTGGTCACCCCGGGAGCGACGCTGGGCGAACTGGCAGCCGGGCATGAGGGCTGCCCGGCCCCCGCGTGTCTGCACTGGGGTGCGATGTGGGGTCCCGCCGCCAACGCCGACTACGTCGATCCACTCGGGCTGCTGGCCACCACACCGATTCGGCTCAAGCCCCTGCGCGGCTGACGGTGTCCGTAGGCTGGACGGCAATGAGTATTGCGCCCGATACGACAGTTGTTCTGGGCAACCGGTTCGCCCGTGAGTTGCCGGAGATCGCGGTGCGCTGGCAGGCCGAATCCACTCCTGCGCCGCGGCTGCTCGTCCTCAACGAACCGCTGGCAACCGAGCTGGGGCTCGACCCGGACTGGTTGCGAAGCCCCGACGGCGTCGGCCTGCTCGTCGGCACCACACTGCCCGGGGACGCAGAGCCCGTCGCGCAGGGCTACGCCGGTCATCAGTTCGGCGGCTGGGTGCCGCGCCTTGGCGACGGTCGGGCACTCCTGCTGGGCGAACTCGACGACGCCCACGGTCAGCTTCGGGATCTTCATCTCAAGGGCTCGGGTCGCACGCCCTTCGCCCGCGGCGGTGACGGCCTGGCCGCGGTTGGCCCGATGCTGCGCGAATACATCGTCAGCGAGGCAATGCACGCTCTCGGCATACCGACCACACGCTCGCTCTCGGTCGTCGCCACCGGACGCCCGGTGCAACGCGACACGCTGCTCGACGGCGCGGTCCTCGCCCGCATCGCGGCGAGTCACCTGCGCGTCGGTAGCTTCGAATATGTCTCGGCCGCAGGCGAACTCGATGTATTGCGCCGGCTTGCCGACCACGCCATCGCCAGGCACCATCCGGCCTCCGCCGAGGCCGACAATCCCTACCTAGCACTGCTAGACGCGGTCATTTCCGCCCAGGCGGAGCTGGTCGCCCGATGGATGCTGGTCGGCTTCATCCACGGGGTGATGAACACCGACAACATGACGATCTCGGGCGAGACGATCGACTACGGGCCGTGCGCGTTCATGGACACCTTCGACCCCAAAACGGTGTTCAGCTCGATCGATTCCTGGGGCCGCTACGCCTACGGCAACCAGCCGACGGTGGCCGGCTGGAACCTGGCCCGCCTCGCCGAAGCGCTACTCCCGCTGATCGCCGACGAACAGGACCAAGGGATCGCGCTCGCCACGGCTTCACTACAGGACTTCCCGCGCCGCTATTCGGCCACCTGGACGGCGGGCATGCGAACCAAGCTCGGCCTGACCACCGACGTCGACGACGAGGTCGTCGGGGAGCTCGCCGCCGATCTCTTGGAGTTGCTCGAGCGCGAACGCGTCGACTACACGTCCTTCTTCCGAAGGCTGGCCCGCGGTGACGCGGAACCGGCTTTCGATGCGTGGGCAACGCGGTGGCGGGCGCTGGACCCGGACCCCGAGACCATGGACCGTGTCAACCCGAGCTATATCCCGCGTAACCATCTCGTGGAGGAGGCGCTCGGTGCCGCAGCGGCGGGCGATCTCGGTCCGCTCGAGACGCTGCTGGCGGCCGTCACATCCCCATACCAGCCACGGCCGGGATTCGAGCGCTACGCCGAGCCGGCGCCAGACGATTTCGGCCGCTACCAAACCTTTTGCGGCACCTAGAAATTGGCGACTTCAGGCGCGCGGGTGCGCCTGGTCGTGTACGGCGCGCAGCCTCGCGACCGTGACGTGGGTGTAGAGCTGCGTGGTCGCCAGGGTGGAGTGGCCGAGCAGCTCCTGCACGATGCGCAGGTCGGCTCCGCCCTCGAGAAGGTGGGTGGCCGCGCTGTGCCTCAGCCCGTGGGGTCCGATGTCCGGCGCCCCCGCTACGGCCGCGACCGTCTGGTGCACGACGGTGCGCGCCTGCCGCTGGTCGAGCCTGCGGCCGCGGGCGCCGACCAGCAGCGCCGGACCTGACTCGCTGACGGCCAAAGCCGGTCGCCCGTCGTTCAGCCATGCCGTCAATGCGGCCTGCGCCGGCTCCCCGAACGGCACAGTCCGTTGTTTGTTGCCCTTGCCGAGAACGCGTAGCAGGCGCCGCGACATGTCGACGTCGTCGATGTCCAGACCGCATAACTCGCTGACCCGGATACCGGTGGCGTAGAGCATCTCGACGATGAGTCGGTCCCGCAGCGCCATCGGATCACCTTGTTCTGCACCGGAATTGGCGGCAGCCATGGCATCCAGTGCCTGGTCTTGCCGCAACACCGAAGGCAGTGTGCGACGCGCTTTTGGCATCTGCAGCCGCGTCGCCGGATCGTTCGACAGCAGGCCTCGTCGCGTCGCCCATGCAGTGAAGGTCTTCACCGCAGAGGTGCGGCGGGCCAGCGTGGTGCGCGCGACCCCCTCGGCGGCCTGAGCCGAGAGCCACGACCGCAGCACCGGCAGGCTGAGGCTGCTCAGTCGAGCGCCTGGCGATTTCTGCTCCAGAAAATCGAACAGCGACCGCAGGTCACCTAGGTAGGCCCGGCGGGTGTGATCGGATCGGCCGCGCTCCAGGGAGAGATGCTCGTCGAACTCTTCGAGAATCGCGTCCACCCTCCCACCGTGGCAGAGAAGGGGCGACGCCGGTGTGAGGCCGGGGCGTGTGTCGCGGCGAGATTGACATGAACAGCACTTGAGGTTTTAGCGTCACGAGGATGCAACTGACCGATGGTGTGTGGCCAGACCGCCTTCCCGCGGTCGAAGTCCGAATTGCGCGTCCCACTGACAAGCTCACCGAGGTAGTCGATTTCTACTGCAGGGACTTGGGTCTTCCCGAGCTGTACCGGACGGCCGGCGCCGGCTACCAGGTGGTGATGGTCGGCCTGCCGGGCGATCGATACCACCTCGAGTTCACCAGCCATGTCGACGGAAGTCCCGGCCACGCACCTACCGACGAGAACCTGTTGGTCTTCTATTTCGCCACCGAAACGCAGATGTACGACGTCGCCACGCGACTGGGGGAAGCGGGCCATGAGCCGGTGGAGTTGGACAACCCGTGGTGGCGCGAGAACGGTGCGATCGCCTTCACCGACCCCGACAACTGGCGAATCGTGTTGATGCCCAAGCCGATTCCCCTGGCCGGATGATTCAGCTGACGCGCCGAAGCGCTTCCGGCGTCAGCTCCTTGCGCGATCGATATCCATCGACGGCCATGATCAGGTCGGCCTCGGCCAGCAGAGACCGCAGTACGTGGACCACGCCGTCGACCCCGCCCAGCGCGAGCCCGTATGCATAGGGTCGCCCGATGCCGACCGCGGTGGCGCCCAGCGCCAGCGCCTTGACGATGTCCGCGCCGCTGCGGATGCCGGAGTCGAAGAGGACCGGAACGCCTTGTGCGGCTTCGACAACGCCGGGCAGGCAGTCGATTGCCGCGATGCCGCCGTTGGCCTGACGCCCGCCGTGGTTGGAGCAGTAGATCCCGTCGACGCCGCCCTCCACGGCGCGCCGCGCGTCGTCGGGGTGACAGATTCCCTTGACGATCAACGGCAGCTTGGTCAGCGACCGGAGCCACGGCAGATCGTCCCAATTCAGCGGATTCCCGAATACCTGCACCCAGCGCAGGACGACGGCCTGGGGATTCTGCTCCGGCGGTTGGTCCAGGCTGGCGCGGAACACCGGGTCGCTGGTGTAGTTGCTCAGGCACTTTCCGCGCAGCTGCGGGAAGTTCGCGGTGGACAGGTCGCGAGGACGCCAACCGGGCACCCACGTGTCGAGCGTGACGATGATGCCCTTGTAGCCGGCCGCCTCGGCGCGCTGCACCAGGCTGGCGGCCAGGTCGCGATCAGTCGGCGTGTAGAGCTGGAAAAAGCCTGGGGTGTCGCCGAATTCGGCCGCGATGTCCTCCATCGGATCTTCGGTCAGCGTCGAGATGACCATGGGGACCCCGGTGCGCGCTGCGGCGCGGGCGGTGGCCAGGTCGCCGTGTCCGTCCTGCGAGCACAGCCCGATCACCCCGATGGGTGCCATGAACACCGGTGACGGCAGCTTCAGCCCGAAGAGCTCGACCGACAGATCGCGTTCCTTGGCGCCGACGAACATCCGCGGCATGAGTCCCCAGTTGTCGAAGGCGGTGCGATTGACGCGTTGAGTGCGTTCGTCGCCGGCCCCGCCGGTGACATATGACCACACCGACGGCGGCATCGCGGCCTCGGCCTTGGCCTCCCACTCCGCATACGCCATCGGAAGTGTCGGCACGATGCCGGACAGGCCCTGCAGATAGATCTCGAGCTGATAGTCACCGAAAGCCATGGGGCTAGCGTGCCAGGCTCGCGGTCAGGCGTTGGCGCCTTCCTCCGCTTTTGCCAATTCCCGCTTCCATTCGCGGAACGTCTCCTCGGTGCGGCCGCGGCGCCAGTACCCGGAAATCGAGGACGCCCATTTCGCGTCGACGCCGCGTTCCTTGCGGATGTAGGGACGCAGGTTGTGCATCACCGCCTGCGCTTCGCCGTGGATGAAGACCTGAACCTGACCGGGCAGCCAGTTGGCCTCCTTCACCGCCGCGATGAGCGGTGCGTGGTCGCCTGCCTTGTCCTCGGGCACGAGATCGGCACGCCCGCCGCGGTAGATCCAGTTCACCCCGACGCCGGGCGGCGACGTGAGCGGTATCTCGTCCTCGGGTCCGGCTACCTCGATGAACACCTTGCCAACCGCGTTGTCGGGCAACGCTTCCAGCGCCGCGCTGATGGCGGGCATGGCGGCTTCGTCGCCCGCCATCAGATGCCAGTCTGCGGCGGGATCTGGTGCGTAGGCGCCACTGGGCCCCATCAGATACGCCGGTTGTCCCGGGGTCGCCGCGACCGCCCACGGACCGGCCACGCCGTGGTCGCCGTGGACGACGAAGTCAATGGCGAGTTCGCGACGCTCGGTGTCGACGCTGCGCACGGTGTAGGTGCGCACGATCGGCCGCTGCTCGGTGGGCAATTCGTTGAAGCTGTCCAGGGTGAGCGGCAGCGGCAGGGTGCCGACGTCGGCGCCGTGTTTGACGAACACGACCTTGACGTAGGCATCGGTGAAGTCGTTCGGCGTGAATGTGTCGAACCCACTGCCGCAGAGCACCACGCGGACGATGTGCGGCGTCAACTGCTCGCTGCGCAGCACTTCGAAGGTGTGCACGGGACGTCCTGCCACTTGTTCCTCCCAGATCATTAGCCAGCCTCATCGACTATACGAGCGGCGCCGGGTCCGTGGCGGGCTACGTCCGCCTGCTGAGCTTCCAGTAGCCGTCTTCGCGGGTGACCAGACCGGACAGTTCCAGCATCGAGAGCGGGCCCAGCACCCGTGTCGGCGCGAGGCCCGACGCCACGGCGATCTGGTCGGCGGTGCGGCGACCACGGGCCGGCAGCGCGTCGTAGACCCGCTGCTCGGCCTCACCGAGACCGTCGAGCGCCGATTCTGGCCGCTGCTCGTCGGGGGCGAGTTCACCGACGCGGCCGACGAGTTCGACGATATCGGCGCGCGCGTGACGAGGGTGGCCCCGTTGCGCAGCAACACATGACACCCGACCGACGCCGATGACGTGACCGGTCCCGGCACCGCGCACACCGCCCGGCCCAAGGCCCGCGCCCACGCCGCGGTGTTCGCCGCCCCGCTGCGGGCGCCCGCCTCGACGACGACCGTCGCACCCGACAACGCCGCGACCAGCCGGTTGCGGGTCAGAAATCGATGGCGAGCCGGGCGAACACCGGGCGGGTACTCGCTCACCACAAGGCCCTCCTGCCCGATGCGGTGCAGCAACCCTGCATGGCCGGCGGGGTATGGGACGTCGATGCCGCCGGCGAGCACCGCGACGGTGAACCCGTCGGTCGCCAGGGTGGCGCGGTGCGCGGCGCCGTCGATTCCATACGCACCGCCCGACACCACCGTCACGTCCCGCTCGACGAGGCCCGCCGCCAGGTCGGCAGCGACGTGCTCCCCGTATGCACTGGATGCCCTCGTCCCCACCAGCGCGACGGCGCGCTGCGCCATCTCGTCGAGGCGGGCCGAGCCGATGACCCACAACACCAGCGGCGGACGAGCCTGCGGGCGCGACCGGAGTTCGGCACTGGCGAATGCGGTGAAGGACAGCAATGGCCACTCCGCATCGTCGGCCGTCACCAGGCGTCCGCCCTTGCGGGCGAGCACATCCAAATCGTCTGCCGCGCAGTCAATCCCACGACGCGCCTCGGTCCGCTGGGCGAGACCCTCGGCGACCTTGCCCGACTTGACACGCTCGGCGGCCTCGACAGGTCCAAGGCGGTGCACCAAAGACGCCAGCTCGGGACACGGCGGTTCGGCCACCCGCGACAGGTATGCCAATGCCAGGCGGACGTCGTCGGTCATTGCACACCATCCGGTTGCCGGAAGCTCAGCGCAGTAGTGACGTCCTCGAGACCCGGCGATGTCCGCCCGGCCAAATCGGCAAGCGTCCACGCGACAGCGAACGCAACATTTTCACAGAACTTGTGGCAGCGTGGATCTGCCTTCCATGCCAAGCGACTCGGCCCTGGCGGAGGCGTTCAGGGGACCGGACCAGTCTGCTTAATTGATGCTCATACAGCACAGGTGCGTTACGGCTAACCACTGGGCTTGCCTGGCGGATAGCTAAATCGTCCCTTTCAGAAAGACAAATCTGGCTTGTGGGCGATTACGAAAGCACCTCTTGACCATGGAGCATTTTCCTCACCAGAACCACGGAGGAATCACGATGATCGAATCAACCCGCCCCAAACTGAACCGCTTCAGGTACGCAGCGATGCTCGCCGGCGCCCTGGCCGTTGTGGCCCTACCGTTCGTCGGACTTGCCGCTGTCGCAAGCGCCGAAAGAGTATGGGACATCGAGACGTACGACTACTGCCTGGAACAGTCAAGGGCGGCTTACCAGAGGGGCGAGATCACTCTGCAGGACTTAACCGACGAAAACAAAATTTGTTGCGAATATAACGACGGAGTCTGGAACGCTGCCAAGGAAGACTGCCAGGCCCCACCCGGTAACACCCAGGGCTCACGGCAGCTGCCGGGCAACGGTCAGATTCCATCCGACATCGCCACCGCGCCTCCAACACAAGTACCGCTGCGGCCGATACGGGTTCCAACCGACATCGCCAACGCACCGGCGGTGAACCAAGCGCCTGCCTGATGGCGAGCGCGGATCAACCGTCGCCCACGAGACCGCATAGGCACCATTGCAGATCTAGAAGAGCCCGATGCCTGAACTTGCGTAGGCCGGAAGTTCGGGCCGCTCCAGTCCCAGCCTGCACATCCCGCCGTGGATGGCCGGTGACCCTCGTGTCGGCGTGATCGTCTATCCCGATGACCGGATCGTCTCGGCCCAGCCGACGGCACCGGTACACATCTGACTTCGGTGCAAAGCTCAGGCCGTGATGCCGAGCAGCATCTTGTTGTGATCGACGCACGCCCAGTAGGTGTCGAGGTCCGAGTTGCTGCGGGCGGCGGGCACCTCCTCCGCAGCACTCCCGGGCCGCTTGAAGGTGATGCTGCGGTCCGCGGCGATGAAGTACCGCCGAACCGCGAGACGCCGCCATTGAGGTGGTGGCCTCCGCGCCAGTGGATCTTGTCGGCCTGCGGCGTCGAGAGCTGCTCTGGGACGCTAGGGGCGCCTGCTGAGCTTCCAGTAGCCGTCTTCGCGGGTGACCAGACCGGACAGTTCCAGCATCGAGAGCGGGCCCAGCACCCGTGTCGGCGCGAGGCCCGATGCCACGGCGATCTGGTCGGCGGTGCGGCGACCACGGGCCGGCAGCGCGTCGTAGACCCGCTGCTCGGCCTCACCGAGACCGTCGAGCGCCGATTCTGGCCGCTGCTCGTCGGGGGCGAGTTCACCGACGCGGCCGACGAGTTCGACGATATCGGCCGCGCGCGTGACGAGGGTGGCCCCGTTGCGCAGCAACACATGACACCCGACCGACGCCGATGACGTGACCGGTCCCGGCACCGCGCACACCGCACGGCCCAAGGCCCGCGCCCACGCCGCGGTGTTCGCCGCCCCGCTGCGGGCGCCCGCCTCGACGACGACCGTCGCACCCGACAACGCCGCGACCAGCCGGTTGCGGGTCAGAAATCGATGGCGAGCCGGGCGAACACCGGGCGGGTACTCGCTCACCACAAGGCCCTCCTGCCCGATGCGGTGCAGCAACCCTGCATGGCCGGCGGGGTATGGGACGTCGATGCCGCCGGCGAGCACCGCGACGGTGAACCCGTCGGTCGCCAGGGTGGCGCGGTGCGCGGCGCCGTCGATTCCATACGCACCGCCCGACACCACCGTCACGTCCCGCTCGACGAGGCCCGCCGCCAGGTCGGCAGCGACGTGCTCCCCGTATGCACTGGATGCCCTCGTCCCCACGAGCGCGACGGCGCGCTGCGCCATCTCGTCGAGGCGGGCCGAGCCGATGACCCACAACACCAGCGGCGGACGAGCCTGCGGGCGCGACCGGAGTTCGGCACTGGCGAATGCGGTGAAGGACAGCAATGGCCACTCCGCATCGTCGGCCGTCACCAGGCGTCCGCCCTTGCGGGCGAGCACATCCAAATCGTCTGCCGCGCAGTCAATCCCACGACGCGCCTCGGTCCGCTGGGCGAGACCCTCGGCGACCTTGCCCGACTTGACACGCTCGGCGGCCTCGACAGGTCCAAGGCGGTGCACCAAAGACGCCAGCTCGGGACACGGCGGTTCGGCCACCCGCGACAGGTATGCCAATGCCAGGCGGACGTCGTCGGTCATTGCACACCATCCGGTTGCCGGAAGCTCAGCGCAGTAGTGACGTCCTCGAGACCCGGCGATGTCCGCCCGGCCAAATCGGCAAGCGTCCACGCGACCCGCAGTGTTCTGTCGACGCCGCGGATGCTGAGCAAGCCACGGTCGAGCGCGGTCTTCAGCGGCGCCATCGCATCCGAGTCGAGCCGATACCGCCGGCGCAGCAATACGCCGCTGACCTCGGCGTTGGTCGAGACACCATGCTGTTGCCACCGGCGCGCGGAGGCCTCGCGCGCGGACCTCACCCGTCTCCGTACATCCGCGGTCGATTCGCCCGTCTCGGCCGCAAAGGCACCTGCCCTCTCTCGAGGCATGACGACACGTAGGTCGACGCGGTCCAAGCAGCGGCCCCGACAGCTTGCCCAGATACCGGCGCTTCGCGACTGAGGTGCAGATGCACTCGCGAGGGTCGGGTGATGCGCACGGGCACGGGTTAGCCGCCAGCACCAGCTGAAAGCGCGCCGGGTACCGCGCCACTCCATCGCGGCGCGCCAGCCGAATCTCGCCGTCCTCCAGAGGGGTTCGTAGCGCTTCCAACGCGCTGTTGCCGATCTCGGCGTATTCGTCGAGAAAGAGGACACCGCGATGTGCGCGGCTGACGGCACCCGGTCTTGCCATGCCCGTTCCTCCGCCGACGAGCGCGGCCACACTGGAGGTGTGATGCGGCGCGACGAAGGGCGGGCGGGTGATCAACGGCGTGTCTCCCGATAGCAGACCCGCCACCGAATGAATCGCGGTCACTTCCAGCGACTCACTGTGTGACAGCTCGGGCAGAAGGCCAGGAAGTCGTTGTGCCAGCATCGTTTTCCCGACACCCGGTGGGCCCGTCAGCGTCAGGTGATGCGCGCCGGCAGCAGCCACCTCGACGGCGAAGCGCGCGTGGGTCTGCCCGACCACATCGGCGAGATCAGCCTCCGGCTCCGGCTCGGACGACGGCGCGTCGATCCGTTCCTCCAAGTCAGCCCTGCCCTCCAGCCAGGCGTGCAGCCGCCCCAACGTGCGCGCACCCAACACCTCGATGCCGTCGATCAGGCTGGCCTCCCGAAGGTTGTCGACCGGGACCACCACGGCGGGCCAGCCCTCCCGCTTGGCGGTCAGCACCGCAGGCAGCACCCCCTTCACCGGACGCACCCGGCCGTCGAGCGCCAACTCGCCGAGCAGCAGCGTCTTCTCCAGCCGTTCCCACTCCTTCTTGCCGTGAGCCGACAGCACTGCCGCGGCGAGGGCCAGGTCGTAGACGGATCCCATCTTCGGCAGCGTCGCCGGCGACAACGCCAGGGTCAGCCGGGCCATCGGCCAGCTGTTGCCGCAATTGGTGATCGCCGCCCGGACGCGATCCCGCGACTCCTGCAACGCGGTATCGGGCAGCCCGACCAGATGCACACCGGGCAGGCCTGAGGTGATGTCGGCCTCGATCTCCACGATCTCGCCCTCCAGTCCGCGCACCGCTACCGAGAACGCCCTACCCAACGCCATCAGCCGACCGCCTGCAGGTGAATGATCTCCGGACTGCGCTGTCTGCCGATCCGCACACCGATGACGTCGATGCGCACCGCCGCCCAGGTGTCGTCCTGGCTGGCGAGCCATAAACCCGCCAGTCGGCGCAACCGGCGGACCTTCTGCGGGGTCACCGCCTGTTCCACCCCGCCGAACTGGTCACTGGTGCGTGTCTTCACCTCGACGAAAACCGCTGTGCGCGTGACATTGTCGGCCGCAATGATGTCCAGCTCGCCGTACCGACAGCGCCAGTTGCGGTTCCGCACGACCAGGCCCAGCGAGGTCAGATGCTCGACGGCAAGTTGCTCCCCCAGCGCGCCGATCTCTGCACGGGTCCAAGAAGTCATGCCGACACAGTGCGGGCCACGGCAGACAACCGGCCACCGGAGAGCCGCGGCTATCCCCAGTTGCGCTTTCTTCCACAGCCACGAGTTTGTTTCGCGACCGTCAAAAAACGGGTACAGGGGCGCAGGAGGTCGAGATGAGCGACACGTCAGTGCACGGAGTGGTCGACAAGGCAACCGATAGCAAGGCGTTCGAGTACACAGCGCGCGCCGGTTTCGCGGTCAGCGGTGTACTGCACCTGCTGATCGCCTTCATCATCCTTCGTCTCGCGTTCGGCTCCGGCGGCAACGCCGATCAGTCCGGTGCGCTGGGCACACTCGCCCGTCAGCCGGGCGGCACGCTCATGCTCTGGGTCGCCGCGGTGGGTCTGTTCGCACTCGGCCTGTGGCGCATCGGCGAGGCGGTCATCGGCTCCAAACCCGGCGAACGCTCCGGCCAGCAGCAGGACCACTCACCGGCATGGAAGCGCGCGAAGTCGCTCGGACTGGCCATCGTCAACTTCGCGATCGCGTTCTCGGCGGCGCGCTTCGCGATGGGCGGCGGGAAGTCGAGCGGCCAGCAGAACGCCGGCCTGTCCGCTCAGTTGATGGAGTCCGGATGGGGCAAGGCACTGTTGATCGCGGTCGGCCTGGGTATCGCGGCGATCGGCGGCTACCACGTCTACAAGGGCGCGTCGAAGAAGTTCCTGAAAGACCTACAGACCTCCGGCGGGACCGGCGTCACCGCCGTGGGCGTCACCGGTTACGTCGCCAAGGGTCTCGTGCTTGCCGGCGCCGGACTGCTCGTCATCGTCGCGACACTGCAGGCGGACCCGTCGAAGGCCGCCGGCTTCGACGCCGCGGTGAAGACGCTCGGCCAGGCGCCCTTCGGCAAGGTCTTGCTGATCCTGGCCGCGCTCGGGATCGCCGCCTTTGGCGCCTACAGCTTCGTGCGCAGTCGCAACGGCCGGATGTAGCGCGCCTTCTCGCCCGGACTATTGGAACGATTCGACGAGCGCCGCCAGCTGTCCCGGTGACACCCCCATACCGCACTGGTTGCGCAGGTCCGTCAGCGGCTGGGCGATTCCCTTCAGGTCCAGGAACTCACCCGGGTGGGCCAGGAAGTACGACTGCACGCTCGCCTTGGCCTCGCCTGTCGGCTGCGAACCCGCCTTCGTCAGCACGTCGTCGGCGTCCGGATGGGCGGCCAGGTAGCTGCCGGCCGAAGCCATGACCCCGCTTGCCGTGCTGGCCAGCCCGCTTGCAGTGCAGGGCGCGGCATTCGCCGTCGGCATCGCGATGGTGGCCGCCGCGGCACAGCACAGCGCAGAGGTGACGAATGCGCCGGTCAGTCGGCGCATCGCAGTTGCAGACCTTCTCATTCATTAGTCCCTTGGCGTTGTTACGAATGGCCCTTCAGCCCGACCCGGAAGCAACGAAACAATCGCGTTGTGCGACCAAGCGAGGCTGCTGAAAGTGTTTCATGTTGTCGCGCCGATAGCGCCCCGGAAAAGGTGACCGAACTGCGACATCCCCGCTGCCAGCGGATACAGCCGCGGTGGTGGTCCGGTTTCGATGGGCCCGCCAGATTAGAGTCCATCTAAGGGTATGTTCATTTAGGTAACCCTCAGCTAAAAGGCGCCGAGCGGGCGCGGGAAAGGACCTCCTCGATGCGACCCCGTTGGAGCCGGATCGCCGCACTGATGTCGACGCTCGTCTTCGCGGCCGGACTGACCGCGTGCTCGGGTTCATCCGACAGCGACGAACTCCTCGTCTACAACGCCCAACACGAGTCGCTGACCAAGGAATGGATCGACGCGTTCACCAAGGAAACCGGGATCAAGGTGACCTACCGGCAGGGCGGCGACACCGAGCTCGGCAATCAACTGGTCGCCGAGGGAGAGGCCTCACCCGCCGATGTCTTCCTGACCGAGAACTCCCCCGCAATGGCCGCGGTCGAGAAGGCCGGACTCTTCGCCGACCTGAACGCCGACACACTCGACCAGGTTCCGGCGCAATACCGCCCGGCCACCGGCAAGTGGACGGGGGTCGCGGCCCGCAGCACAGTGTTCGTCTACAACAAGGCCAAGCTGCAACCGGGCCAGCTGCCGAAGTCGATGCTGGACCTGGAGCAGCCCGCGTGGAAAGGCCGTTGGGGCGGTGCTCCGGCCAAAGCCGACTTCCAAGCCATCGTCTCGGCCCTGCTCCAGCTGAAGGGCGAAGCGGCCACCGCGCAGTGGCTGGCCGGCATGAAGACAAACGCGGTCATCTACAACGACAACATCGCCACCATGAAGGCCGTCAACGCCGGCGAGGTCGACGGCGGAATCATCTACCACTACTACTGGTTCCGCGACCAGGCCAACACCAAAGAGGGCAGCGGCAACACGGCCCTGCACTACTTCAAGAACCAGGATCCGGGCGCCTTTGTCAGCCTGTCCGGTGGCGGCGTGCTGAAGTCCAGCAAGAAACAGGGCCAGGCGCAGCAGTTCATCAAGTTCGTCACCGGCAAGGCCGGGCAGGAGGTGCTCGAGAAGGGCAACTCGTTCGAATACCCGGTGGCCAGCGACGTACCCGCCAACCCGGTTTTGCCGCCGCTCGAGTCGCTGCAGGCGCCAAAGGTCGACCCCTCGACACTGGACGCCCAGAAGGTGGCGGACCTGATGACGAAGGCGGGCTTGTTGTAGGTGATCGCTCCCACTGTTTCGCCCCCCGCGGTAGACGTCTCGCGGTCCGATCCGGCCGCGCGTCCCGGTCCGTTCGTCTCGGCGACCGTCGCGATTCTGGTGGCCGCCACGTGCATCCCGCTCGGTTACGTGGTGTGGGGGACGGTGTCCGTCGGGTGGACGCGCGCCTATGAGCTGGTGGTCCGCCCGCGCGTCGGCGAGCTGCTGTTCAACACCGTGGCGCTGGTCGTCGTCACCGTGCCGCTCTGTGTGGTCATCGGTGTCGGGGTCGCGTGGCTGGTGGAGCGGACGGACCTACCGGGCAGGGCGCTCTGGCGCCCGTTGTTCGTTGCGCCACTTGCTGTTCCGGCATTCGTCAACAGCTACGCCTGGGTGGGCGTGATCCCCTCACTGCACGGCCTTTGGGCGGGCGTCTTGATCACCACGCTGTCGTATTTCCCGTTCATGTATCTACCGGTGGCCGCGACGTTGCGCCGGCTCGATCCGGCCGTCGAAGAATCGGCCCGTGCGCTCGGATCCGATTCGGCCGGTGTGTTCTTACGCGTGGTGCTGCCGCAGCTGCGACTGGCGATCCTGGGCGGCGGCCTGTTGATCGGCGTGCATCTGCTCGCCGAGTACGGTGCGTTCGCCATGGTCCGGTTCGACACGTTCACGGTCGCGATCTTTCAGCAGTTCCAGGTCACCTTCGACGGCGCCGCGGGCAGCATGCTCGCCGGCGTGCTCGTGCTGCTGTGCCTGGCATTCCTGATCGCCGAGGCGGTCGCGCGCGGGAGCAGCCGATACGCCAGGATCGGCACGGGCGCACCGCGGATGGCTACTCCGAACCGCTTGGGCCACAGCACAATACCCGCGCTGGCGATCCTATCCACGTTGGCCGTGCTGGCGCTCGGCGTGCCGGTGTGGACAATTGTGCGCTGGCTGTGGATCGGCGGCGCCGACGTGTGGGCGCTCGACGACATCGGCACCGCGCTGTTTCAGACGGTCGGTTTGGCCGCCATGGCGGCGCTGCTGACGACGGTGCTGGCATTTCCCGTCGCGTGGGTCGCGGTCCGGTCGGAAGGTGCGCTGGCCCGTGCGGTGGAAGGCGCCAACTACATCACCAGTTCGCTGCCGGGCATCGTGACCGCGCTTGCACTCGTCACCGTCGCCATCCACTTCGCGCGCCCGCTCTACCAGAGCGTGCCGCTGATCCTGTTCGCCTATGTGCTTTTGTTCATGCCCCGCGCGCTGGTCAACGTCCGCGCCGGGCTGGCCCAGGTCCCACCGAGTCTCGAGGAGGCGTCGCGGTCGCTGGGCAGCTCGCCGACCGCGACGTTCTTCCGGGTCACCCTCCGGCTCACCGCCCCGGCTGCGGCAGCCGGCGCGTCGTTGGTATTCGTCGCTGTGGCAACCGAATTGACCGCGACGCTGCTGCTCGCCCCCACCGGAACCAGGACGTTGTCGATGCTGTTCTGGTCGTTTTCCAGCGAGCTGGACTACGCGGCCGCCGCACCGTACGCGCTTGTGCTTGTGGTGCTCGCGATCCCGCTGACATTGGTGCTGTTCCGCCAGTCGACCAAGGTGGCGGCGCTATGACCACCATGCTGGACATCCGCGGGTTGGGAAAATCCTTCAACGGCAACACGGTTTTGGACCATATCGACCTCGAGGTGGCCGCGGGCAGCACCACCGCCGTCGTCGGATCGTCAGGCTGCGGCAAGACCACGCTGCTGCGGCTCATCGCCGGCTTCGAAACCCCCGACGCCGGAACGATCGCCATCTCAGGTCGACAGGTGGCAAGCCCGCAACGCTCGGTGGCGCCACATCGGCGCGGCGTCGGATACGTCGCGCAGGACGGCGCGCTGTTCCCGCACCTCACCGTCGGACAGAACATCGCCTACGGTCTTTCCGGCTCCGCTCGCAGCCGCGTTGTCCGCGACCGCGTCGAGCATCTACTCGAAACCGTCTCTCTGGATGCCTCATTCGCGTCGCGCCGGCCCCATCAGCTGTCCGGTGGTCAGCAGCAGCGTGTCGCGCTCGCCCGCGCACTGGCCCGGCAACCGGTGCTGATGCTGCTCGACGAACCGTTCACTGCGCTGGACACGGGGCTGCGGGCATCGACCCGCAAGGCGGTCGCGAAGCTGCTCGCCGATGCGGGAGTCACCACTCTCCTCGTGACTCACGACCAGGAGGAGGCGCTCTCGATCGCCGACCAGATCGCGGTGATGCGGGATGGGCGGTTCACCCAGGTCGGCGCCCCGCAGGACGTCTACCGCCAGCCCACGGATCGCTTCACCGCCGAGTTCCTCGGTGACTGCATATCGCTGCCGTGCACCGTCGTGGCCGGTGTCGCGGAGTGCGCGCTGGGCCGAGTCCCCGTGCAGGCATCGGTGGCCGACGGGCCTGCGACGCTGGCGCTTCGGCCCGAACAGCTTGTGGCCACACCGGTTTTGGACAGCGAAGGCCACGATGGCGTCGGGACCGTCATCGCGACTGAATTCCTCGGACACGACGTGCTACTCACCATCGACCCCGCCGGAGATACCGCGCCCATCGTCGTGCGACAGCACAGCCTCAACCCACCGCCGATGGACGCCAAGGTGCGGATCGGAGTGATCGGCAGCGGAGTCGCCCTGAAGTGAGCCCGCTCGTCGACCACCTGCGCAGCCACGGCGACAGGGTAGCCCTGCTGACCGAAACCACGTCACTGACGTATCAGGAGCTCGCCGTTGCGGTGGCGACGGCCGCCGCCGAACTCGGTGAAGCGCGCAGGCTCGTCATGCTCGAAGCCCGCAACGACCTGTCCGCGCTCGTGCACTACCTCGGAGCGCTGGCCGGCGATCACGTCGTGCTGCCGGTGTCCGCAGGGGGTGACCACTCGGCAGTGCTGCGGTCCTACGACCCGGACGTCGTCATCCACGGCAGCGGCATTCATGAGCGCCGCAGCGAGAGCGCGCACCGGTTGCATCCTGACCTCGCGCTGCTGTTGTCCACCTCGGGCAGCACCGGATCGCCGAAGCTGGTCCGCCTGTCCCGGCGCAATCTGGTGGCGAATGCGACGGCGATCGCCGATTGTCTTCCTATCCGCGAAACCGACAGGGCGGCAACGACTCTGCCGATGGCATACTGCTACGGCCTCTCGGTGGTCCACAGCCACCTACTCCGTGGAGCCGCGCTGATCCTGACCGACCGCTCGGTCGTCGACGACGAGTTCTGGGCGCTGTTCCGCAGGCACCGCGGCACCTCGTTCGCCGGGGTGCCCTACACATTCGACATGCTCGAGCGGATCGGCTTCGAAGGGACCGATCTGCCCGATCTCCGCTACGTGACCCAGGCCGGCGGGCGACTCTCCCCGGAACGCGTGCGCAACTTCTCCGCGCTCGGCGACTGCAACGGTTGGCAGCTGTTCGTCATGTACGGCGCCACGGAGGCCACCGCTCGAATGGCCTACCTGCCACCAGAACTCGCGCAGTCGCGGCCCTCGTCGATCGGTCGGCCGATTCCCGGCGGCTCATTCACCATCGAGCCGGTCGACGGGTGGTCGGATCCCGATGTCGGCGAGCTCGTCTATCGCGGGCCGAACGTCATGATGGGCTACGCGCACAGCGGCGCCGATCTTGCGCTGGGCAAGTCCGTCGACACCCTGCACACGGGCGACATCGCGCGCCGGGCACCCGACGGGCTCTACGAGGTGATCGGCCGCAGCAGCCGCTTCGTCAAGCTGTACGGCCTGCGCATCGACCTGCAGCGAGTGGAGGCCGCCCTCAGCGAGGACGGCGTGACGGCCTTCTGCACCGACGGCGACGATCGGTTGCTGGTCGCCGCCGTCGGCCACGGCGAGCATGCCGTGCAACGCATCACGGTGTCGGCCTCCGGCCTTCCCGCCGCCGCGATCCGCGTCGTCACCGTTGATGAGCTACCGCTGCTGCCGTCGGGTAAGCCCGACTATCAAGCCGTGCGAGACATGGCGCGCCAGGCAGACGAGCCAGTGCAGACTTCGGTCAACATGCGTGCCCTCTTTGCCGATGTGCTGCAAATCAACTCGCAAACGATCCGCTCCGACCAGAGCTTCGTCGACCTGGGCGGCAATTCGCTGTCCTATGTCGCGATGTCAGTTCGCCTGGAACGGGTCCTCGGCCGCCTTCCGGTCGACTGGCAGCGCCGATCGCTGGCCGAATTGGAAGGCATCACGCGCCCGGTGCGCCGGCCGTGGCCGGGGCTGGGCGCAACGCTGGAAACAAGCGTGGCTCTGCGCGCTGCGGCGATCGTGCTGATCGTCGGTTCGCACGCCACCCTGTACGAGATGTGGGGCGGCGCCCATCTGCTGTTGGGCATCGCCGGGTACAACTTCGGCCGGTTCTGCCTGACACCCGTGCCCCGCGCAGACCGGGTTCGCCACTTGCGCAAGACGATTGGCTGGGTCGTCGCGCCCTCGGTGATCTGGATAGCGTTGGCGCTGATGATCACCGACGACTATCACCCGACGAACCTGTTCCTCGTCGAGAAGTTCTTCGGGCCCGCTGACAGCATGACTGCGGGCCGGCTCTGGTTCATCGAAGTGCTGGTGTGGATCCTCGTCGCGCTGACGCTGGTGTGCTGGCTACCCGCAGCGGACCGGCTGGAACGGCAGCGCCCCTTCGCGTTCGCGGCTGCCTTCCTGGTCTTCGGGCTGGCGATGCGCTACGACCTGTTGGGACTGCACTTCGGCAGCGACGCGTGTTTCACGGTCCTCGCGTTCTGGTTCTTCGCGGTGGGCTGGGCGGCGGCCAAGTCGTCGGCGGTGTGGCAGCGCATCGCGGTGACGCTGGTCCTGGTGGTCAGCCTGCACGGCTACTTCGACAGCACCCATCGAGAAATGTTGGTGTTGGCCGGTTTCATGCTGTTGATCTGGCTGCCCGCGGTCCGTTGCCCGGCCTGGTGCACCGTTTTCGCCGGAACGGTCGCGGAGGCATCGCTGTACACCTACCTGACGCACTATCAGATCTATCCGCTCTTCGATGCTCATCCCCTGCTGGGCGTGGTCGGGGCGATCGTGGTCGGCGTGCTCATCACCCGGTTGGTGAACGCGACGCGCTCGTGGGTCCGCGAGCGGTCCGAACGGACGGCTACTGCGGCTTCGGTTCCCGCTCTGCGATGAGGCCCTCCTGCGTGAGCGTCGCCGCGATGACGCCGTCGGCGCGCACAAGGCTTCCCGTCACCACACCGCGACCGCGCGCGGCGGCCGGGGACCTGGTTTCCAGCAGGTTCCATTCGTCTGCGCGGACCGCCTGGTGGAACCAGATCGACGAGTCGGTCGTGCCGCTGCGATGGCTGCGATCCTTCATCGAGTGGCCGTGCACCTGCAGGGCCGGATCGATCATGTACACGTCGGTGACGTAGGCCGCCACCAACGTGTGCACCAACGGGTCGTCGGGTATCGGAACCGTTGCCCGCCACCAGAATCGCCGCACGAACTCGCCGCTGGTGATCACATCGGCGATCCTGATGTCCAACTCGTCCAACGGCATCGACGGCGCGGGGCCGGCAGGACCGGTCTGCGGCAGCGTCTCCGGGTCGCCGGGCATCCGCTCCCAATGCCCGTGTTCTGGTCCTGGCAGATCTACCGCGAACGACACCGTCGCTGTCGTCAGCAGCCTTCCGGCCTGATGAGAGTCGACGCGGCGGGCGGCCGCGGTCCGGCCGTCGAACACCGGAGTCACCGCGTACTCGACCGGGTCGCCTGCCTCACCGCCGCGCAGGAACTGCAGATGCATGTTGGTGGGCTGTCGGTCCCGATCGACGGTTCGACAGGCCGCGGCCAGGCTCTGCGCAACGAATTGTCCGCCGAACGAACGCTTGCCCTCCGGTCCGCTGGCGGGCCCGATCCAGGTGTGGGCATCGGCACCTTGGTGCAATTCGAGCAGCTTCAGCAGTTCGCTCATCGGATCGCCTCGTCGTCTGAACCCGTTGCCACGGTGCCCGATTCGGCCAGCTGCGCGATGTCGACGCCGCTGAGCCCCAGCCACTCCGCGAGCACGCCCGTCGTGTCGTCGCCTACCGCGGGTGCGGCCACCGCCCGCGGATACTCGCCATTGATCGACACCGGCAAGCCGGGTGCGAGATATTGACCGATCCGGGGTTGGTCCAGCGGGGTGAACATCGGGTTGGCCGTCACCCGGTCCTCGGTGACGACCTCGGCGAAGCTGCGGTAGCGCTCCCACAGAATCGACGTCGCCGACAGCGCAGCCGCGATCTCGTCAGCGGTGTGTCCCGAGAACCATTCACCGAACAGTCCGGTTAGCGCGTCGCGGTGGCGGTACCGCTCCCCCTCGTCGCTGAGGTCGGCGCCGAGCGTCTGAGCAAGGGCGGCAACGGACTTCGTCGTGCCGGTCAGCTCGCACAGATCGTGGAAGTGGCGCCGGGTGAGCGCGACGACCATCAACGACACTCCATCGCTGCTGGTGAACTCCTGCCCGTACTGGCCGTAGATCGAGTTGCCGATCCGTTCGCGCGCAGTGCCGTTGACCATCACCTCGGTGAGGAAGCTGAGGTTGCCCGCCGTGGCCAGCGCCACGTTCTCCAGCGGTATGCCGATCCGCTGGCCCTGCCCGGTGGTGTCGCGGTGCCGCAGTGCGGTGACGACGGCAAGCGCGGCGTAGAGGCCGCACGAGACGTCCCACGCAGGCAGCACGTGGTTGACCGGGGTGGCGAGCTCGGCGGGACCCGTCACCATGGGGAACCCCAGTCCGGCGTTGACGGTGTAGTCCACGCCCGTGCCCCCGTCGGCACGCCCGGATATCTCGACGTGTATCAAGTCCGGCCGCAGCCTCGTCAACGCGTCGTATGAATGCCATTCGCGTCCCACCACATTCGTGATCAGCACGCCGCTGTCGGCAATGAGGCGCTGGACGAGGTCCTGGCCTTCCGGTGAGCGGAAGTCGGCGGCGACAGACCGCTTGCCCTTGTTCAGTCCCGCCCAGTAGATGCTCGTGCCATCGTCGGTGACCGGCCATCGGTGGTAGTCGGCCGCTCCGCCGATCGGGTCGACCCGCACCACCTCGGCGCCGAGTTGTCCCAGCGTCAGGCCCGCCAGTGGCACAGCGACGAAGCTGGAGATCTCGACGATCCGGACCCCGGCCAGCGGTCGGGTCGGATCCGGTGTATCGCTGCTCGCGTCCGCAGTCATCGGGCCAAGTGTAGGAAGACGCCCCAGTGTCGGTTATCCACAGTTGGGGTTTCATCCACAGGCAGCTGTTGTCGTGCTGGTTTGGGTCGGTTGCAGTTATTAAGCTCGAATGTATGTTCGATGACGCGACGGGCCCGGAGCTGCTCGATGCGATGCGTGATGCGCAGCGCGCCGAGCGTGTGGCGATCGCGCGGGAGATTCTTGCTGCCGGGCGGTTTTGTCAGCAGCGCCTCGCCGAGGCCGGCGACGAGCATGAGAACTGGTATGTCGACGATTGGGAGGCGATCGCCGCGGAAGTCGGCGCGGAGCTGGGCATCAGCCAGGGGCGTGCGTCCTCGTTCATGCACTACGGGCAGAGCCTGCTGGAGCACCTCCCCACGCTTGCCGACGTGTTCGTTTCCGGTGCGGTCGACTTCCGGGTGGTCTCGATCGTCGTCTACCGCACGGGTCTGATCACCGAGGCGAAGGCGCTGGCCATCGTCGATGACAAGGTGGCCCGACAGGCGCCGGGATGGAATCAGCTGTCCTACGAGAAGCTCACCCAGCTGGTCGACTGGATGGTCCTCGATGTCGATCCCGAGGCGCTGCGGGTGGCGCGCAGCCGCGATGACGATCGCCATATCGAGATGGGACCCGATCAGTACGGGATGGCCGAGATCTGGGGCACGGTGCGCGCCACCGATGCCGCCGCGCTGGACACAAAGCTCAATGAGCTGACCGGCACGGTATGTGCCGACGATCCGCGGACCAAAAGGCAGCGTCGGGCCGACGCCCTCGGTGCGCTTGCCGACGGCCAGACCACGATGGGCTGCGCGTGTGAATCCGACCAGTGCCCGGCCGCCGTTGCAGCCGAGAAGCGGTCCGGTGGCGTCGTGATCGAAGTCATCGCCGAGGCCGCCACCGTCGAGGGCAGCAGCGACAAGCCCGGGCTGCTGCCGGGTTATGGCGCGCTGCCGGCGGCGCAAGTGCGCGAACTGGCCCAGCGGGCCAAACTGCGCCCGCTGCTGGTGCCCAACGACGCCGAGGCCCAGCCGCAGTACCGGCCCTCGGCGGCGATGGCACGGTTTATCCGGTGCCGGGACTTGACCTGCCGATGGCCCGGCTGCGACAAAGCCGCCCAGTTCTGCGACATCGACCACACGACACCGTGGCCGCTGGGACCCACCCATCCGTCGAACTGCAAGCTGTACTGCGGTCTGCATCACCTTTTGAAGACGTTCTACTGCGGGATCGGCGGCTGGACCGAGCAGCAGCTGCCCGATGCAACGCTGATCATGACCTCGCCGAATGGCCGCACCTATACCACCAAACCGAAAGGCGCTCTGTTCTTCCCGCAATTGGCAGCCCCCACCGGCGAGCTGATTCTCCCCAAGGCCACCTCACCACCGAGCCCATACCGCGGATTGTGTATGCCCACCCGCACCCGTACCCGCGCCCAACAGCGCGCCTCGCGAATCCAATGGGAACGCGGCATCAACGCCGCCCGCTACGCCGCCGACCCCCCACCGTTCTAGTTCACGACATGAGTTTCGTTGCCGCAGTTTCGATCTCATCTTCGGAGAGCAACACCTCCAACGCGGCGTCGCCGAGTGGGATAAAGCTGTCCTTGCTTGCGACCCTGTCTACGGCGCCGGTATATCCGTGTTGGAGCAGCGCGGCGAGGATTCCTTCGCCGACTCCCCCGGTTTCCCGGGTTTCGTCGACGACGAGCGTTCGCCCGGTGGCGGCCGCCTCGCGCAGCATGTCCTCGACCGGCAGGGGCGCCAGCCATCGCAGGTCGACCACCCTCGCGCCGATGCCGAACGACTCGAGTCGGCGAGCCACACGCAGGCTCATTCGCAGCCCGTTGCCGAACGTGAGGATCGTCAAATCCGTTCCGTCGCCGTACGTCCGGGCGCGACCGATCGGCACCCCGGCGGTGGGATAGGCCGCAAGCCACTGGTCGTCGCCGTCATCGTAGAGATCGCGCGTGTGGTACAGAGCGATCGGCTCGAGAAAGACGCAGACCATTCCCGATACCTTCGCCGCGGCGGCGCAGGTGTGCAGCATCGCTGCCGCGTCGTCGGGGCGTGACGGCGATGCGATGACGACGCCGGGGATATCGCGGATCGCGGCGATCGAGTCGTCATTGTGAAAGTGTCCGCCGAAACCCTTCTGGTAGCCGTAGCTCGCGACGCGAACCACCATCGGGTTGCGGTACTGCCGGTTCGAGAAGAATTGCAGCGTCGCGCCCTCGCCGCGGATCTGGTCGGCGGCGTTGTGGAAGTAGGCGAGGTACTGAATCTCGGGGATCGGAAGCAATCCGGACACTCCGGCGCCCAGCGCCAGACCGAGGATGGACTGCTCGTCGAGCAACGTGTCGAAGACCCGCGCCGAACTGGTCCGGTTGAGCAGTCCGCGCGTCACCCCGTAGACACCACCCTTCCGGGCGACGTCTTCGCCGAAGATGATGGCTTCCGGGTAGCGGTCCAGGATGTCGTGCAGCGCGCGGTTGATACCGAGCGCCACGGTCATCGGGGCGTCGGAGTCGCCCGCCCTGACCGATGCGGCGAGCGATGCAGGGGCGGCGGCGATCGCTTCTTCCAGACCAAGGGCGAGCGGCTGCATCACCGCCTGCGCGCTGTCGAGCTGCGCGGCCTCGGCGACGTCACCCGCAAGTTCGGCGACCTCACGGCGCTTGGCCTCGTAGCGATCGAGCACCTCGGCTGGGGTCAGCACCCCCTCGTCGATCAGCAGTCTCGCGGTGCACAACACCGGATCGCGGTCGAACTCGGCACTGATCTCGTCGGCCCCGCGGTAGGCCGCCTCGTAGTCGGAACCCGCATGGCCCATCAGCCGAACCGTGCGCAGATGCAGGAACGCCGGCCGGCGGCGGGTACGTACCCAGTCGGCCGCCGCGGCCGCGGCATCGAACGTCGCGGGCAGATCCGAACCGTCTGCGTCGAAATACGCCAGGCCATCACGATTTCCGTAGGTCCGCGCGATCCAGCCCCGAGGGGTCTTGACGCTGATCCCGATGCCGTTGTCCTCGCAGACGAACAGCAGCGGCATCGGCACACCCTGGTAGGCGGAGTGCAGCGCGGTGTTGATGGCGCCCACCGCGGTGGAGTGGTTCACCGACGCGTCGCCGAAACTGCAGACCGTGACCGCATCGTCGGGCCATGCGCAGGTCACGCCGAGCTTGCTGGCGCGGGCGATCGAGAACGCGACACCGACAGCCCGTGGCAGGTGAGACGCGATGGTCGAGGTCTGCGGAATGATGTGCAGGTCGTGGCGGCCGAAGACCTTGTGCCGCCCACCGGAAATCGGCTCATCCGTCGCGGCCACCAAGCCGAGCAGCACATCACGCAGCGGCTCACGGCCGTCGACGAGGGCGCCGCGGGCGAGGAAGAACGCGCCGGATCGGTAGTGCAGCAACGCCGGATCGGTGGGCCGTAGCGCCGCCGCCACGGCCGCATTGCCCTCGTGTCCGGACGATCCGATCGTGTAGTAGCCCTTGCCCTGTGAGCGCAACCACCGCGCGGCGAGGTCGAGGTGCCGGCTGCCCAGCGCAACGTCGAACAGCGCCAAGCACACTCGCGTCGTCAAGGACGAGCCGTCCCGTATCGGTTCGTCGGCGGAACGACGGCGCGGCGACCCACTCATCGCCGAGATGGTGGCGGTGAAGTACTCGTCGACGGGTTCGGCCACGTGTCTCCTGGGTTAGCGACTGATCGTGGGGCGGGCCACCACGTTACGGACGAACGCGACGATCTGCGCGGCACCGGTCCGGTTCGGGTCCTGATCCGGATCGTAGATCGCGATGCTGCCGCCGACGCACGACGCGGGCGTCGTGAACAACCCCATCACCAGATCGGTGAGCTGGTCCCAGGTGAGGCCGCCGGGCTCGTCGGGGAAGTCGGGCAGCCCCTGCGCCGGGAACACCACGGGATCCAGCACATCCAGATCGATGTGCAGCCACCACTTGTCGAGCCGCCCGCAGAGCCGCTCGATGGCACGGCGTCCGGCGCCGGCCGGGTCGTCGGCGACTTCGGCCAGCGGTGCCACCCACACGCCGTCGTCGGACAGTGTGCCGACATCGAAGCGGTGGCGCCAGTCATCGTCGCGCGGGCCGAGCATCACGAGCTGGTCGCGTGTCAGCGCCGGCAGCCGGTCGCCGAGTTCGCCGCTCAGCGTGCATCCGGCCAACCCGAGCAGCAGCCCGATTTCGGTGTTGGCCGCCTCTCCGTCCTCGGACACATCGGGCGGCATGGTGTCCTCGTGGCCGTCGATGAAAACCAGCCCGACCTCGCCGACGTGATCGCGCAGGCCGGTGACGATCCCGAAGAGCGTCGAGCAGTCGGCGCCGTAGACGATCGGAAGTCGGCCCGCGGCCACCGCCGACCCGACCCGCTGGTTGAGCGCGTCGGTCATCGCCAGCAACGCCCGTTCGTTGATCAGGCTGGTCGTTGCGCCGCGCGCCGGGTCTCCGCCGGGCAGGCCGAGGTCGTAGTGGTCGACCACGTGATGGTGTTCGAAAGCGTCGAGCAGACCCGCGTCGCGCAGCACGCTCGGCGCGCGCGCCTGGCTTCCCGGTCGCCCGTATCCGTCGAACGGAACTCCAATGAGTTCGATCTCGGCCATCGTCTCCCGAACATAGGTCGAATATGGCGTCGCGCCGTCGTAAATCCCGGTAAGCGCACCGAAATCACACGAATTCGATGGCTTCCGCGATCGACGGCAGCACCCGGCTGGGCCGAAACGGGTAGCGCTCGATCTCTTCGCGGGTCGTCGACCCGGTCAACACGAGGATCGTCTCCAGCCCCGCCTCGATGCCCGCGACGACGTCGGTGTCCATCCGATCGCCCACCATGAAGGTGTTCTCCGAATGTGCCTCGATGCGGTTCAACGCACTGCGGAACATCATCGGGTTGGGTTTGCCGACGAAGTACGGCTCCCGTCCCGTCGCCTTGGTGGGGCTCAGTCTCTCAATTCGTTCCATTCGGATGGCGGCTTCACCACAATGTCGGTAGCGGTCACGCGTCGTTGATGCCGCCAACGTGGAGGTTCTGGAAATGTCAACCGAACGATCCTCCGTCGATGTGCGCCGCGAACGGCTCATGATGCGCGCCATCCAGAACCCGATGATCAGCTGGTTGCTGCGCAAGATCGTCAATCCGCAGGACATCATCGAGGACGGCATGGCGTTCTGGTCCTCGCGCCTCATCCTGACCGCGGTGGAGCGTGGCATATTCACCCTTCTCGCGAACGGGCCGCTCTCGGCACCGGAGCTGATCGACCAGCTCGGCTGGCATCCCCGCGCCGGGACGACCGCCCTCGATGCGTTGGTGGCCTCCGGCCTGCTCCGTCGCGACAGATCGGGTCGCTACTCGAACACGCTGCGGGCGTCCCTGTTCCTCGACCGCGAGAAGTCGAGCTACATCGGTGGCCTCATGGAGCTGTCCAGCACGCGGCTCTACGACCTGTGGTCCGGGTTGGACGGACTGCTCAAGACCGGTGTCCCGGCAGCGGTCGAGGAGCAGGGCGAAAACGAGTTCTTCGACGCCCTCTACCGCGACCCCGTCGCGCTGAAGACGTTCCTGGCCGGGATGACGGGCATCTCCACCGGCGAGGTCACGTTGCTGGCAGCCCGCTTCCCGTGGAACCGGTTCAACAGCTTCGTCGATATGGGCTGCGCCCAGGGCGCTCTGCCGGTACGCGTCGCACTCACCCACCCCCACCTGCGCGGCACGGGTTTCGATTTTCCCGTCGTCGGGCCGATCTTCACCGACTACGTCAAGTCGTTCGGCCTCGACGACAGGCTGCAGTTCACCGGAGGCGACTTCTTCAGGGACGACGCGCTCCCCAGCGCCGACGTGATGTCGTTCGGCCACGTGTTCCACGGCCAGAGTCACGAGGACCGCCACGAGCTGGTCGGCAAGGCTCGTGACGCACTGCCGAACGGCGGTGCATTGATCGTCTACGACGCGATGACAACCGAGCGCCAATCGCCGGATCGCTACCACAGCCTCCTGTCAAGCCTGAACATCATGCTCGAGACGCGCCACGGTTACGAGTCGACCACTGACGAATGCGTGAACACATTGCGCACGAACGGTTTCGACGACGTCGAGGTGCGACATCTCATCGGACCCACATCGATGGTGTTCGGCTTCAAGCGCTGAATTCCGACTGCCTGCGCATAGAGCTCTTGCGTAGTTGCATACTCATGGTATGTTATTGCATACCTAGAGTACGTAACTTGTGAACGGAGTAGCCATGTCCTCAACCGCCACTTGGCTCGACCTGAAGGCGATCTCGGAGCGGTATTTCGCTGCCTGGGAGGCCCGAGACCCGGACCGAATCGTCGCCCTGCACACCGACGACACCACGTTCTGGAGCCACCTCGGCACCGTCCCCGTCGCTGGCCGAGACGCCGTCCGCGCCACCTTCGCCGGGCTGTTCGATGCGTTTCCAGAGTTCTCATTCGAGACCTATCGCGTGCTCTACGGAGAAGACCACTGGGTGCTGGACTGGGCGCTGATCTCCGGTGACATCCGGTTCGACTGCCTCGACGTCGTCGTGGTGTCGCCCGACGGCCTCGTCGCGCGCAAGGACACCTTTGTCGACATGGTCCAAATGCAGGCTGCGCTGGGGACGGTGACCCCATGACGACCGTCGCGATGCCGGCCGACCAACTGCCGCTCTTCGGCAACCGCCTTCCCGCTGAGCACCTCTTCGACATGCACGTCGAACTTCAACCGGCGCAACTGATTTCCACGACGCTGGGCACGCGGCTGACGTTCATCACCAGCGGCGGTGTCATCGACGGACCGAGGCTGCGGGGCGAGATCCTGCCCGGCGGCGGCGACTGGCTCGTCGTCGGCAGCGACCAGATCGGCCGAGTTGACGTCCGCGTCACGCTGCGCACCCACGACGGCGCGCTCATTCACTACGAATCCCGCGGCGTCATCAAGGTGCCCGCCGACGGGCTGGATCGGCTCGCCGCCGGCGAGGTGCTGGCATTCGACGAGACCTACGTGCGCACGACACCGAGATTCGAGACGGCCGACGAGCGCTACATGTGGCTCAACGAGGTGGTGGCCGTCGGCTACAACGTCTTGTCGCCGAACCACATCGACTATCGCATCTATCACCTGCTGTAGCGGCACCGCGCCGGAGTCACCGAGTGCTGATTAGCCGTTATCGTGTGGTCGTGCCGACCAAGCAGGCTAGACGAACCCAGGCAGAGCGCACCGAGGCGACGACGACCGCTCTCGTCGACGCCGCGCGGGAACTCTTCGCCGACGACGGATACGCGGCGACCTCGCTGGACGCGGTCGCGGCGAAGGCGCGGGTCACCAAGGGCGCCGTGTACCACCACTTCGAAGGCAAACAGCAGCTTTTCGGAGCCGTGTTCGCTCGCGAGGTCGAGCGGCTGGCCGTGGCGCTCAATGCCGTCTACGTATCCAAGCAAGATCCGTGGGATGCGTTCGAGGCCAGCTGTCGGGCGTTCCTCGCCGAATGCCTGGACCCCGGGTTGCAGCGCATCATGCTCATCGACGCGCAGGCCGCGATGGGATGGGACGGTGTGCGCGAGACGGAGGCTCCGCTGCTGAAGATGATGGAGGTGGCCATCACTCGGGCGGCCACAGCCGGGCGGATCGAGTCGCGGCCCGCCGAACCGCTCGCCCATTTCCTCTACGGTGCCCTGTGCGAAACCGCGATGAACGTCGCTCGCGCCGACAATCAGCGGGCCGCCCACCGCCGGGCGGTCACCGAGCTCAGCCACGTGCTGAAGGGACTTCGCGTCGACTGATTGAGTTTCAGCAAACACTCATGCGGCCAATGTGAGCTAGTTAACCCGAACCTAAGCCCTCACAAGGTCGTTCTAGTTATGTATGCAGCTAGCTAAGCCATGCACGATCATGCGCTGGTGCGAGGACTGGTGGCGCTCGTTTCGGGCGGGTTTGGATCCGGACGGTGTCATGCGCAAATGCGCAGGCCGCCCCGACCCGTTCACGGTGATCTTCCCCGGCATGGGCCGCGTCCATTTCGTCGCCACCCCCGAGGGTGCGCGGGAGATCCTGACCTTGCCACGCGATGTCCTGTGCGCGCCGACGCCCAACCCCATCGAGCCGATAGTCGGGCCATCGTCGGTGATCCTGACATCCGGCGAACAGCACCGCCGTCAGCGAAAACAGCTCGCGCCGGGATTCCGCGGCGCCGAGACGCGCAGACGAGCACACGCGATGGCCATGGCCGTGATCAAAGACACGGCCGGCTGGCGACCCGGCGATCGCATCGCGCTGCACCACACATCGCAGGCGATCACCAAGCGCATCATCATCCAGACGGTCCTCGGCGTGAGGTCGGGACCCCGTAGCGACGCATTCGAGGGCGTGGTGACCGCGTTGCTGAACGCCAACACAGCGCCACTGATGCTGGTGCCCGGCCTACGCCAGGACTTCGCTGGACGAGGGCCATGGGCCCGGTTACTCAGATTGCGTGCACAGTTCAACGGCATGCTCGCCGAGCAGATCGCGTCTGGGCGGCGCTCGCCGACGGCAGCCAAAGGCACCATCCTCGGTCAGCTTCTGGCTGAGACCCACCAAAGCTCGGACAACGACGTCGAGTTGCAGGAACAGCTTCGCACCCTGCTCGTCGCCGGCCACGACACGACGGCACCGGCGCTGGCATGGGCGCTCTACCACATTCATCGCGACGACAGTGTCCGTGAGCGGGTCGCCGCGGAACTGGCTTCTGACCCTCCGCCGGAGGCGATGCCCACGTTGCCGTACGTGTCCGCCGTCATTTCGGAGACACTTCGGATGCATCCCGCCGTGCCGATCGTGCTGCGCAAGCTTTCCGTGCCACAAACCGTCTGCGGGCGTCACTACCGGGCAGGCGATATCGTCGGAATCGCGGTCCCGGCACTGCATTTCAACCCGTCGATATGGCGCGACCCGTATCGATTCAACCCCGACCGATTTCTCGAGCGCGCCCCGACGCCGTTCGAGTATGTGCCCTTCGGCGGGGGCTACCGGCGCTGCCCGGGAGCGGCATTCGCCCACAACGAGCTTGCTATCGCGATCGGCACGGTGATGCGTGATGTCAAGCTCAGGGTGCCCCGAAACGAAAGCGGGCGACGGCCACCGCGAGCCGTGCCCCGCGGCATCGCCACCGTCCCGCACCGCGAAATCACTCTCGAGGTCGCGGAACGGAACTGAACGCGCCTTGCGCCGCATCGCCGCGCACTAATGTGGGCTATCCGACGCGAGCAGCGAGGTGCACACATGAGTGACCGACCGGTTCGATCAAGACGCGCGACGAAAACCACCGCGAAGAAGGCAAGCCCGGTCGCACACGCCAAGCGCCCCGCCAAGTCCGTCACAGCAAGACGGGCGCCGGCGAAACGCACCCCGACGGCCCCCGCCAAACCCGCCGAAGTGAGCGTCGGTACCGATGCCGCCTTCGCGTCCGTGTCGGGACAGTCCCGGCGGCGGTTGAAGAACATCTCGGAGGTGCGCCACTTCTTCCGGACCAACGATGTGCCGATCCTGTTCTTCGGCGCCACCCCGTTCAACCTCTTGGGCCTCGACCGTTGGGTGCGCAACTTCACCTACGTCACGTACTACGACGCATGGGACGGTGCGCACCCGCGGGTCTTCACGCCCGGCGACAAGCCCTATCGGGAGTTCGACAGCGGCGAGGAGATCAACAACTGGCTGCTGACCAACCCCGAGGTGCGCGCGCACATCGACGCCGTGACTCCGCGCGGGATACGTCCAAAGGTCGCGATGGTGTTCTTCGACAGTGAAACCGAGGACATCTGTAAGGAACTCGGCTACGACCTGATCCTGCCGCCCGCCAGCCTGCGCCAGCACCTCGACTCCAAGATCGTCACCACCCGGCTGGGCAACGAAGCGGGTGCGCCGAGCGTGCCGAACGTGCTGACCCGGGTGGACGACTGGGCGGGTCTGCAGAAAGTGGCCGAAAAGGCCGGTCTTGGTGACGAACTCGTCGTCCAGACGCCCTACGGCGACTCCGGCAAGACCACCTTCTTCATCTCCTCGGAGGCCGACTGGCGCAAGCACAGCGCCGATATCGTCGGCGAGGAGATCAAGGTGATGCGTCGCATCAACAACCGTCCCGTCGCGGTCGAGGCGGTGCTCACCCGGTGCGGCACCATCGTCGGACCGTTCATGTCGGAGCTTATCGGCTACAAGCGACTCACCCCTTCGCGCGGCGGATGGTGCGGAAACGAGATGTTCCCCGACGTGCTGACCGGCGAAAGCCGGCGGATCGCAACACAATTGGTGCGGCGGCTCGGCGATCGGCTAGCAAGGGAGGACTACCGCGGATTCTTCGAGGTCGATGTCCTCGTCGACACCGACAGCGGTGAGGTGTACCTCGGCGAACTCAACCCACGGATCAGCGGGGCGTCATCGATCACCAATGTCACCGCGGGCGCGTACGCCGATGTGCCGCTGTTCCTGTTCCACATTCTCGAATACATGAACGTCGACTTCGATCTGGACGTCGACGAGATCAACGACAGGTGGGAGGAACTGGCGTCGGCCGACCTGTGGAGCCAGATGGTGATGAAGGAGACCGACGACATCGTCCAGCGGCTGACGACCACACCCCGCACCGGGCAGTACTCGCTCGACAGCAGCGGCACACTGGTGTTCCGCAGGTCCGCGCTGGACTGGCATCAATTGCAGAATGAAACCGAGGCGTTCTTCCTGAGGATTTACGGGCCCGGCGACTACCGCTGGAAGGGGGCCGATCTCGGCGTGCTGGTCACCAAAGGGCGACTGCAGGTCGATTCGGCTGCCGGCAAATCGGCGCTGACGATTCGGGCGCGCCATCTCATCGACTCGATCCGCGCCGAATATGCCGGTACACCCATCACCAAGCCCACGGCGCCGATCACGAACGTGGGCGTCAAGTCGGGCTGAGCGACGGGGAGGCGGGCGGGAGCCATTACAGTCTTCGCCATGGTCATCGGAGGCGACACCGGACGTGCGCCGTCGGAAGTGACGCTGGACAATTGGCAGTCGGCGGCGCAACTGCACTGGACGTTTCAGCACATCGCCGACTTCCTGCCCACCTCGGTGATCTCCCGTGGCGCGGGACCGGTAGCCGAGTTCCCGGCGAACCCTGTCGACCTCACCGACATCCCGCTCCTCGACCGGACGAACGGGAGGCGAACGACCGTCGGCGAAGTGATGGCAGCCACGGCGACCGACGGCTGGATCGTCACCCAGCACGGGAAGGTGCTCGGCGAGTTCTACTACGGCGGCATGTCGGCCGACACGTCCCACCTGTTGATGTCGGTGAGCAAGTCGCTGGTGGCGATGGTGGTCGGTGCGCTCGTCAGCAACGACGCGCTGAACGTCGACGCGGAACTGAGCCACTATGTCCCGGCCCTCACCAACTCGGGTTACGCCGGCGCGACGGTGCGCAATCTGCTCGACATGCGTTCGGGGATAAAGTTTTCCGAAGACTATCTCGATCCGGTTGCCGAAGTCCGGTTGATCGAGCAGGCCATCGGATGGGCCCCTCGAACGGTGCCCGACCTGCCGACGACGATGTACGACTTCCTACTGACATTGCAGCAGAAGTCCCCGCACGGCGGCCCGTTCGAGTACCGGTCGTGTGAGACCGATGTGCTCGGCTGGGTCTGCGAGGCGGCAGGCGGATTGCGGATGCCCGAGCTGATGTCGCAGCTGCTGTGGGCCAAGCTGGGCGCATGTCAGGACGCCACCATCGGCGTCGACTCGGTGGGCACCGGGATGTTCGACGGTGGCATCAACGCGTGCCTGTCCGATCTGGTCAGGTTCGGTGCGCTGTTCCTGAACGGCGGAGCATCGCTGACGGGCGAGCAGATGGTGTCCCTGTCGTGGATCGCCGACACGTTCGCCGGCGGCCTCGACTCGCGTAGCGCGTTCGCCGCGAGCCCCGACGACAACCGCATGCCGGGCGGGATGTACCGAAACCAGTGCTGGTTCCCGCATTCCGGCAACAACGTGTTGCTGTGTCTGGGGATTCACGGCCAGATGATCTACGTCAACCGGGCGGCCGACATGGTGGCCGCCAAGCTGTCGAGCTGGCCGTTGCCGCAGGACGCCACCAAGCTGTTTCCGACCATCGCCGCCTTCGACGAGATCGCAGCCAATCTGTCCTGACCGGTAGTTTGATCGGCGTGGAGACCATCACGATCGACGCCCCGGACGGTCCGATCGACGCGCTGCTCAGCGTTCCCGGCGGGCAGGGGCCGTGGCCGGGGGTGGTGGTGGTCCACGATGCCATCGGATACGAGCCCGACAACGTTCGGATATCCCGGCGGATCGCCGCAGCGGGATACATCGCCATCACACCGAACATGTTCGCGCGGGGCGGCATGGCCCGCTGCGTTGCGCGTGTCATGCGCGAGCTGCTGACCAAACGCGGCCGTGCCCTCGACGACATCCTGGCCGCCCGCGATTACATTCTCGCGATGCCGCAGGCTTCGGGCGCCGTCGGGATCGCCGGCTTCTGCATGGGCGGCCAATTCGCACTCGTGTTGTCCCCAAAGGGGTTCGGTGCCTCGGCGCCGTTCTACGGCACCCCGCTGCCGAGCAACCTGAGCGCGACGCTGGACGGCGCCTGCCCGATCGTGGCCAGCTTCGGCCGGCGCGACCCCTTGGGCATCGGCGCGCCGGCCAAGCTACGCAAGGTCGTCGACGCGAAGGGCATCGAGGCAGACATCAAGGTCTACCCCGCCGTAGGGCACAGTTTCGCCAACAAGCTCCCCGCGCAACCGCTGATCCGCGTGACCGGCTTCGGCTACAACGAGGCTGCGGAAGACGACGCCTGGTCCCGGGTTTTCACCTTCTTCGGCGAACACCTGCGAGACACCACCGACTAGGCGACTACTCCGGAAGCCGCAGCTCGGGCTTCTCCACCTCTTCGATGTTCACGTCCTTGAAGGTGATCACCCGCACCTGCTTGACGAACCGGGCCGGACGGTACATGTCCCACACCCAGGCGTCGGCCAGCCGGAGTTCGAAGTAGACCTCGCCTTCGGAGTTGCGCGGCACCAGCTCCACATTGTTTGCCAGATAGAACCGCCGCTCGGTTTCCACCACGTAGCTGAACTGCCCCACGATGTCCTTGTATTCGCGGTACAGCGAGAGCTCCATCTCGGTTTCGTACTTCTCGAGATCTTCGGCACTCATCGCTTCAACAGTCCTTCGTATCGGTCTGGCACTATCTTCCCTCACCCAACTTCGCCGCGCTGCTCCGGTATGCAGTCACCCACCAGCTCCGTCACCACCCTGGTGCCGGTCGGCGTGGCCACGCGGCGGACGTTGATGAACGAATACCGGTGCTGGCTGCACGGCCCGAGCGCGGCCAGCGCGGCGCCGTGCGCCGGGGTGCTGTAGCCCTTGTGATCGGCGAAGCCGTAGCCAGGGTGTTCGGCCTCCATCTTCACCATCAGCCGGTCGCGACTGACCTTGGCCAACACACTGGCGGCGGCGATACAGGCCGCGGCGGCATCGCCGCCCACCACCGGCAGTGACGGCACCGCCAGCCCCGGCACCCGGAAACCGTCGCTCAGCACGTATCCCGGTCGCACGGGCAGCCCAGCGACTGCTCGCCGCATTCCCTCGATATTGGCCACATGCACCCCGCGTCGGTCCACCTCCACCGACGGGATGAACACCACGTGATAGGCCAGCGCATACCGCCGGATCAGCGGAAACAGTCGCTCCCTTTCCTTCTCGGTGAGCTTCTTGGAATCGTCGAGGGCGGCCAGGCTCTCCAGCCGGTTCGGCGGGAGCACACACGCCGCGACCACCAGCGGGCCCGCGCAAGCCCCGCGGCCCACCTCGTCCACCCCGGCGACCGGGCCAAGCCCGCTCCGGTACAGCGCGGACTCCAGAGTGCGCAGGCCGGAGGACTTGCGAATCACCGTTCGGGGCGGCCATGTCGCCGGCAAGCTCACGCCCTCCTACTGGGTCTGCGGGTCCACCGAGCGCACCAGCCCCCAGCGGCCAGGCGGCCAGGCGATGAACCTCGCCTTTCCGATGACATTCTCCAGTGGAACCGTTCCCGAGTTCGGATCGCCGGTGCACTTCACCCCGCTCTGGAAATCGGCGGGGTTGTCGGCGCAGTGCAACCGCGAATCGGCCGAATGGGTTCGGTTGTCCCCCATCACCCACACCCGGTCGTTGGGCACCTTGACCGGCCCGAACTCGAAGCCGAGGCATTTGTACTTGCCCGGGTCGGGAACGTTCATCGTCGTGAGGTTGAGGTAGGGCTCGGTCAGCGGTTTGCCGTCGACGGTCAGTCCCGTGCTCTGACGGCATTCGACGGTCTGCCCGCCGGTTGCGATCACCCTCTTGACCAGGTCGTTCTCATCCGGTGGAACAAATCCGACGAACGAGAGGGCGTTTTGTACCCACCGCACCGCGGCGTTGTCGGAGCGGATCGACTTGTAGCCGATGTTCCAATTCGGCGGGCCCTTGAACACGATCACATCGCCGGGCTTCGGATCGGAGAACCGGTAGGTCAGCTTGTCGACCATGATGCGGTCACCGACACAGCCGCTGCAGCCGTGCAGCGTGGGCTCCATCGACTCCGACGGAATGAGATACGGCCTCGCGATAAAGGTCAGCATCAAGTAGTACAGCCCCACCGCGATCACCACGAGAATGGCGGCTTCGCGGAGCGCCCCGCGTTTGCGCTTCGACTTGTCGGCGGGTTCGTCGGCCCGTTCGTCGGCCGCCTCGGCGTCGGCGTCGAGCGTGCGCTCGGGGGAAGGGTCTGAGGAGTCCGTGGTTCCGCTCACGGGATCAGCGTATCCACGACGCGGCGTGCCACCCGCCAGCCACGGCACATCGACGGCAGCGGGTCGCGCGCAAGCTCAGCGCTTTTCCTTGATCTTCGCCTTCTTGCCGCGGAGTTCACGCAGGTAATACAGCTTGGCGCGACGCACGTCGCCACGGGTGACGACGTCGATGTGATCGATGTTCGGGGAGTGCACCGGGAACGTCCGCTCGACGCCGACGCCGTAGCTCTCCTTGCGCACGGTGAAGGTCTCGCGGATGCCGCCGCCTTGGCGGCGCAGCACGACGCCCTTGAACACCTGGATGCGTTCCTTGGCACCCTCGATGACCTTGACGTGCACATTGACGGTGTCTCCGGCGCTGAAGTCCGGAATATCGTCGCGCAGCGACGCCTGATCGACGAAGTCCAGCGTGTTCATCGGTGACTCTTCCTTGTCTATCTGTTCGCGTGTTCGCGGCCCGATTCGGGCGTATCTCGTGCATCCCGCGGCAGACGGCCCAGCCGTCCCCACCTCCTGCACAGACAACTGCTCAATTGTGCCAGATGGGGCCGCATGCGGTGAAATCGTGGGCCATCACGACGCCTGCGAAAAGTCGGTCCGACTCGGGACGCGTGAGGACTGCCCACCAGTTAGGCTCAACGCTACGGGCGGGCGGCAGTCTGCGCGGCCCGTTCCCTGCTCAGGATTTCGCGAGGTGACGTATGCGACGGCGGCCGTCGACGCTGCTCGCGATCACCGCGTCAGTGCTGGTCGTCATCGGTTGCGAGGCCAAGGTCTACGGCACGCCGCCGCCGGTGGACCCCGCCGCGCCGCAGCTGACCGTCGTCGCCCCTCAAGGCCCGATGGCGCCCCTGCCCGAGGCCGCGCCCGACGAGGCCGCCACGTCCTTCGACGACCTTGATGCTCGCACCAGGCAGGCCACGGCCGACGCCGCCAAGAAGGGTGCCGACATCACTGTCGTCGTGTTGGACCGCTCGACCGGGCAGCGGGTGACCAACGGCAATGGCAGGGGAATCGCCATCGCGTCGGTCGTCAAGCTGTTCATCGCCGACGACATGCTGCTGAGAGGTCCGCCCCTGTCGCCCGACGACGAGGAGTCGTTCGAGTCGATGCTGCGTTCCTCCGACGACAGCGCCGCAGAGGTGTTCTGGAACCGGGGTGGCGGAAGCGCGATCATCACGCGTGTCGCGGGCCGCTACGGGCTCAGCGGCACCCGACCACCCGGAAACGGCCGATGGTTCAACACCATCAGCACGGCGGCCGACCTGGTGCGCTATTACGACATGATGCTCTCCGGCGCGGGCGGTCTACCCCTGGAGAAGGCCAACATGATCGTCGACAACCTGGCGCAGTCAACTCCGAACGGAGTCGACGGAATGATGCCGGGCGGTGTGTACCCCCAGCGATTCGGCATCGCCGAAGGCCTTTACGCCGAGCCTGTCGCGGTCAAGCAGGGCTGGATGTGCTGTATCGGCTCCGACTGGATGCACCTGTCCACCGGCATCATCGGGTCCGACCATCGCTACATCATGGCGATCGGGTCCGACCAGCCCGCCGGTGCGGCCGAGGCCAGGACCACCATCACCGAGGCCGTCAAGACGATGTTTCCGGGCGGGAAGATCTAGTCCCACGGGTTAGGCTAGGACGACCGCTGGGCGCCGTGCGGCGATGCACCTGCTCCCCCGCTCGAGATCTGTTGAAGGAGTGTTATGCATGCGCGGCCGCCGACCCTGGTGACGGCAACCGCAGCCATCATGAGCGCGGTGCTGGTCCTGTCTGCATGTGAGGCCCGTGTCTACGGCACGCCGCCGGCGGAGACCGACACACCACAGCTGACGATCGTCGCGCCGCAGGGCAACATGGCGCCGCTGCCGGATGCGCCGCCCGACCAGCCGGCCGCCGCCTTCGACGGCCTGGATGCACGCGCCAAGCAGGCCACCGCCGAAGCGGCGAAGTCGGGGGCCCATATCACGGTCGTCGTGCTGGACCGCAACACCGACCAGTTCGTCTCCAACGGTGACAACCAGGCCTTCCCGACCGCCTCGGTGGTCAAGCTGTTCATCGCCGACGACCTGCTGCTGCAGGAGTCGAAGGGTCAGACGACACTTTCGCCGGCCGACCGCAAGTCACTCGACGTCATGCTGCGGTCCTCCGACGACGGCGCGGCGCAGAATTTCTGGAACCGAAGCGGTGGAAACGCTGTCATCAGCCGCGTCGTGGCGCGGTACGGGCTGACCGGCACGACGGCGCCCTATAACGGGCACTGGGACGTCACGCTGACCACCGCAAGGGATCTGGTCCGCTACTACGACATGCTGCTGGACGGTACTGGGGGGCTGCCGCCCGAACAGGCCAACGTCATCATGGGCAATCTCGCGCAGTCGACGCCGACCGGTATCGACGGCTACCCGCAACGCTTCGGCATTCCCGAGGGGCTTTATGCCGAGCCGGTCGCCGTCAAACAGGGCTGGTTTTGCTGCTGGAGCGGCGCCAACCAGTTGCACGTGTCCACCGGCGTGATCGGACCAGATCGGCGCTACGTGATGGCGATCAGCTCGCTGGAACCCGATGACGCCGCGGCCGCCCGCACCACCATCACGCAGGCCGTCAAGACGATGTTCCCGGGCGGAAAGATCTAGTCGTCACCGGCAAGATCGGGGCGGCGTTCGCGAGTGCGTGCGACTGCCTGTTCACGCCGCCAATCCGCGACCTTGGCGTGGTCTCCGGAGAGCAGCACCTCGGGAACGTCGAGCCCGCGCCAGCTCGGCGGCCGGGTGAAGCTGGGCCCCTCGAGCAGGCCTCGATTCTGCGCCGAGTGCGAATCGTCCTGGTGCGAAACGGGATTGCCCAGCACTTCGGGTAGCAGACGCACGACGGCCTCGATCATCACCAGCGCAGCGGATTCGCCCCCTGGCAGCACGTAGTCGCCGATCGAGATTTCTTCGACGCGCATCCGCCGGGCCGCGTCGTCAATCACGCGCTGGTCGATCCCCTCGTAGCGCCCACACGCGAACACCAGATGCGACTCGGCGGTCCAGCGCTCCGCGACGGGCTGACCGAACAGCCGACCTGCTGGCGAGGGAACGACGAGAAGCGTTTCTTCCGAACATATTTCGTCGAGCGCCTCGCCCCAGACCGGTGCCTTCATCACCATTCCCGGCCCGCCACCGTAGGGTGAGTCGTCGACCGAGCGATGCACATCGTGTGTCCACCGGCGCAGATCGTGCACCCGCAGGTCGATGATGCCAGCCTCAATCGCCTTGCCGGGCAGCGACTCCCGCAGCGGGTCCAGATAGCCGGGGAAGATGGTCACCACATCGATACGCATCGGTCAGTCCAGCTCCAGGAGACCCTCGGGCGGGTCTATCTCGATGGTCTGATCCTCCAGCGACACCGCGGTGACGATGGCGCTGACGAACGGCACCAACACCTCACCTTCCTCACTATGCACTGAAAGCAATTCGCCTGCAGCCGTGTGCAATACCTCTGCGACCGTGCCGACAGGGGTGCCCGATGTGGTCAGCACCCGCAGACCCTCGAGCTGATGGTCGTAGAACTCGTCGGGATCCTCGATGGGCGGGAGCTCTTCGGTGTCGACGACGAAGACGGTGCCGCGCAACGTATCCGCGGCGTTTCGGTCGCCGACTCCGGCCAACCGCACCAGCAGTCGGCCGCTGTGCTCGCGCGCCGAGTCGATGACGAATTCGCGTTCGGGTCCGTCCTTCGGCGGTCGTGCCCGCAGTCGGGTGCCAGGCGCGAACCGCCCCTCCGGGTCATCTGTGCGGATCTCGACGACGAGCTCGCCGGAGACGCCGTGTGCCTTGACGACCCGTCCGACCACCAGGTCCATGCGCTGACCGGACCGCTACTGGTCGGTGTCCACCACGTCGACGCGGATGCCCCGGCCGCCGATGCCTGCGACCAACGTCCGCAGCGCGGTCGCGGTCCGGCCACCGCGGCCGATGACCTTGCCGAGGTCGTCGGGGTGTACATGCACCTCGACGGTGCGGCCACGACGGGATGTCACCATGTCGACCCGGACATCGTCGGGGTTGTCCACGATGCCACGAACCAGGTGCTCGACTGCGTCGACGACCACCGAGCTCACGATTCCTCGGTCGGCTCGGCGGGAGCGGCGGCGTCAGCGCCCTCGGCGGCCGGCTCGGACTCGTCCTTGATAGGGGCGACTTGCGCCTCAGCCTCGGTGGCGGCGGCGGGCTCTTCCGCCTTGGCGGCCTTCTTGGCCGGCGCCTTCTTCTTCTTGGGCGTGGTGGCCTCGGTGCTGGGACCGCCGTCGGCCTCGGCCAGCGCCGCGTTGAACAGGTCCAGCTTGCTCGGCTTGGGTTCCTTGACCTTCAGCGTGCCCTCCGCGCCCGGCAGGCCTTTGAACTTCTGCCAGTCGCCGGTGATCTTCAGCAGTGCCACGACCGGCTCGGTGGGCTGAGCGCCGACCGAGAGCCAATACTGGGCCCGCTCGGAGTCGATCTCGATGAGGCTCGGCTCTTCCTTCGGGTGGTAGCGGCCGATGACCTCGATGGACCGGCCGTCGCGGCGGGTGCGCGCGTCGGCGACGGCGATGCGGTACTGGGGATTGCGGATCTTGCCAAGCCGGGTGAGCTTGATCTTGACAGCCATGATTAAGCGAATTCTCCTCGAGATTGCCACGCTGCAATTCAGCGATCCAGGCGGGATGCCCGGATCCGGTTTTGCCTTACGTGTGTGACCGGCGCGGGGCCGTAATCCCGCGGCAGACAGCCGCCTATTGTGCCAGAACAGCCGCTACCGGGAGAAATCGCGTGCCTGCGGCGTCACAGGATCTTGTCGTAGAGCTTGATCTCCACACGTCGGGCGAACCGCCAACCGTCGGGCGTGCGGACGAATTCGTCGTCGTACCAGACCCCGACCTGCATGGTCTTGGGCTTGTCGCCCTTGAGCACCATCGGATTGAAGCAGAACGTGCGGGCGGTGGCGGTGTCGCCTGCCAGCGTGATCGCGGGCAGCCCCAGCATGTGGGCATTCCGCTCGAAATAGGTGGGCAGCGTCTCGGCCAGCCACGCCTTGATCTGCGGGTAACGCCCTTCGATGCCCCCGGTGTCGCGATAGTCGATGTAGGCGTCGGGCACGAACAGCGCGTCCAGCTCGTCGAACTCGCGGCGGTCGATCGCCTCCGAGTAGCTGATCAGCAGGTGTTGCAGTTCGAGACGGTCGGAGATCTCCTGCAGGCTGAGCATCCGTCGATTGAACACCGCTTTGGCCGCCAGTCAGCGATCAGGGTTAGGCTGCTGGACCCATGGGGAGGTTTTTCACCGTCGTCGGCGCATGCCTGAGCCTGGTTTTCCTGTCTGTGGTGCCCATCGCCGAGGCAGAGCCGAACATCCAACCCGTGGGCAATGTGGCGCCCCCCGACGGGCCCGCGCCCGCGTGGATCGTCGCGGACATGGACACCGGCCAGGTGCTGGCCGAGCGTGACATGAACATCGCTCATCCGCCCGCGAGCACGATCAAGACCCTGCTGGTGCTCACCGTGCTCGACGAGCTGCCCAACCTGGACGCGACGGTCGTCGGCACCGAGGCCGACACCCAGGTCGAGTGCAGCTGCGTGGGAATCAAGCCGGGCCGCACCTACACCGGCCGCCAGCTTCTGAACGCGATTCTGCTGACGTCGGGCAACGACGCGGCCAACGCGCTCGCCGACATGATCGGCGGCTACGACACCGCGGTGGCGAAGATGAACGCCAAGGCCGCCGCGATCGGTGCGCTCGGCACACATGCGGCCACACCATCCGGGCTGGACGGACCCGGCGGCTCCGGTGCCACCACCCCGCGGGATCTGGCCGTCATCTTCCGCGCCGCCATGGCCAACCCGGTGTTCGCCCAGACCGTCGCGCAACCGGCGGCGACGTTCCCGACCGACGCGGGCGACAAGCCGATCGTCAACGACGACGAACTGCTGCACACGCTATCCGGGCACCCTCGGCGGCAAGACCGGCTTCACCGACGCCGCGAAGAAGACGTTCGTCGCCGCCGCCGACCGTGGCGGGCGCCGGCTCGTGATCGCCATGATGTACGGGCTGATCAAGGAGGGCGGCCCGACATACTGGGATCAGGCCGCGGGCCTGTTCGACTGGGGCTTCGCCCAGGACCGGCAGATGAGCATCGCGTCGCTGTAGGCGCGACGACATCAAAAGTTGTTGATCCGCAACGGATCCGAGACCTTCACGCGGCTAATTCCAGTGCTCGCACAGGATACGCTCAGCCTCCGTGCGAAAGATGTTGGCTGCCTTGATAACCGCGCTCGTGTTCGTGAGCCCTGCGGTCATCAGCCCGAGCGCGTCCGCTGAGCCTGCGATTCAGCCGGCCGGCGCGGTCACGGCCCCGGACGGCCCAGCGCAGGCGTGGCTGCTGGCCGACCTCGACTCCGGCCGGATTATGGCGTCCAAAGATCCCTACGGGCAGCACGCGCCCGCCAGCACCATCAAGCCGCTGCTCGCGATGGTGGTGCTCGACAACCTACGGCCGGACAACTTCGCCCGCGCCAACCAATCCCACACCGAGGTCGAGTGCTCGTGTGTCGGACTGCAGCCCGGCCAGGCCTACACCACCCGCCAACTACTCGAGGCCCTGCTGATGGTGTCGGGCAACGACGCCGCGAACATGCTGGCCGACATGCTCGGCGGCCAGGCTGTTGCGGTCGCGGCCATGAACCGCAAGGCGGCCAGCCTGGGCGCCCGAACCACAAGGGCTTCGTCGCCCTCGGGGCTCGACGGACCCGGATGGGAGACCATCACCACGCCGCACGACCTCGCGGTGATCTACCGTGCGGCCCTTACCTATCCGCTGATCGCCCAGATATTCCAGGAGCGGTCGGCCGAGTTTCCCGGCAAGACGATCACGGCCCAGAACAAGCTACTGACTAGCTATCCCGGCACCATCGCCGGCAAGACCGGATTCACCAACCTCGCCAAGGACACGTTCGTCGCCGCCGCGCAACGCGGAAACCGCCGGCTCGTCGTCGTCGAGATGTATGGCGACGGCGACCTGTACGGCCAGGCGATCGGCCTGTTCGACTGGGGTTTCGCCCAGCCGTAGTGCGTCGGCTATTTGCCCAGCACCTCGGCCGGCGGCGGGCAGGACGCATGGTCCTGCAGATCCTCGCCGCTGCCGCTGTCCGGGTTCGCGGGGTCCGCGCGGCCGGCAAGCAGCACGAAGCCGGCCCGTCCGTCGGCGCCGGTGATCCCGACCACGACCAGGGTCTGCGCGCCCATGGAATCACCCGGCATCAGGCCGTCGGCAAGCACTTCGAACGGGTTTACCGCGGCCAACTCCGGCTCCCACACCGCCATCGCCCGATACGGCTGACCGGCCAGCGCGAACGGGAACGGTGCCCAGCTCGCCCCGATGTCGCCGGCCTGAGCGGCCAGCGCGTCGTGCACATCGGCGCGCACGCAGTCGATGTGGATGTGCAGCTGGTTCTGGGTCCGGGCGGCCGCCGAGTTGATGGCCAGACTCATCCAGTCGCGGGGCAGTGCACGCCCAGCGCGCTGTTCCACGAACGAGCGGGCGCGCCACGCCGCCGCGAAGTAGTTCGGCGCATCGGCGGCGACGATCTGTGGGCTCTCGATGCCGTCGACGCGCTCGGTGGGGATCAGCAGGAACTGCGTCGCGCCGACCAGGTCTTTGAGCACCGCATACCCGCGGGGCTCGCCGCCGTCCAGATCGACGAGTGCGCATGGCGCGGGATCGTGGGCGGTCCGCTCGTCGGGTACGCATTGGCCGTTCACTATGTCCCACAGCGCATTCGGGTCGGCGGCGGCCACCGGTGCAGCGCCCGCGATCGCCAGTACGGCGACGAGCGACACCGCAGCGCGGCGCCGCCGGGCGTCAGAAGATGCGGCCACGCAGGATCACAGCCGCGGGGTTGTTGATCACGGCCGCTCCCGTGCGGGGATCGTCGGCGTAGCAGACCAGGTCCGCGGGCGCCCCGTGCTCGAGCGCCGGCCTGCCCAGCCAGCCGCGAGCGGTCCAGGATGCCGCACCGAGCGCCTCCGTCGGCGTCATCCCGATCCGCTTCAGCGCATCGATCTCGTCGGCGATGCGGCCGTGGGCGACCATGCTGCCCGCGTCGGTGCCCGCGTAGATCGGCACGCCGGCCTCGCGCGCGTCGGCGATGCGCGGATGACACCGGTCGTAGAGGTCACGCATGTGCCTGGCATAGGCCGGATACTTTTCGGCCGCGTCGGCGATGCCAGGAAAGTTCTCGATGTTGATCAGCGTCGGCACCAACGCGGTCCCGTGCTCGACCATCAGCTCGACGGTGTCGTCGGTCAGCCCGGTGCCGTGCTCGATGCAGTCGATGCCCGCGTTGATCAAGCCCGGCAGCGCATCCTCGCTGAACACGTGGGCGGTGACGCGGGCGCCGTTGGCGTGCGCGGCCTCCATGGCGGTCTTGAGCACGTCCTCGGACCACAGTGGCGCCAGGTCGCCGGTGTCGCGGTCGATCCAGTCGCCGACGAGCTTGACCCAGCCGTCGCCCCACCGCGCCTGCTCGGCGACCGCGTCAGGCAGGAGCGACTCGTCCTCCAGCTCGATCGCGAACCCGCGCTGGTAGCGCTTCGGCCGGGCCAGGTGCCGACCGGCGCGGATGATGCGCGGCAGGTCATCGCGGTCGTCGAGGGCGCGGGTGTCGATCGGTGATCCGGCGTCGCGCAGCAGCAGCGCCCCTGCGTCGCGTTCGGTCCCGGCCTGCTCGACGCACTCGTCGAGGTTGTCGATCGGGCCGTTCTCGCCGAGGCCGACGTGGCAGTGCGCGTCGACGAGACCGGGCACGATCCAGCCGCCGTCGAACACGGTCTGCGCGTCGGATACCGGTTCAGCGCTCAGGACGCCGTCGATTACCCACCACTGGACCGGCTCCCCATCGGGCAATCCCCGGCCTTTGACGTGAAGCCGCCGTGGAGACGTCATGCTAGTTCTTGGGGAACTTCAGCTTCGACAGGTCGATGTCGGCCAGACCCGGCGGCAGTTCGTCGAGGCCCTTCGGCATGTTGGACAGGTCGGGGAAGCCATCGGGCACGCCTGCACCGAACGGGCTCTTCGCCCTCGGCGGCGTCGGACCCCTTCCGCCCTTCTTGCCCTTCTTCTTGTTCTTGGCGCCCTTGCGCGAAGAACCCTTGCGGCCGAACGGCATTCCCATCTGGCCGGCCATCTGCGACATCATCTTGCGGGCGTCGAAGAAGCGGTCGACGAGCTGGTTGACCTCCGACACCGTGACGCCGGAGCCGTTGGCGATCCGAAGCCGCCGTGACGCGTTGATGATCTTCGGGTCGGCCCGTTCGGCGGGTGTCATGCCGCGGATGATGGCCTGCACGCGGTCGAGCTGGGTGTCGTCGACCGCGGCGAGCGCGTCCTTCATCTGGCCCGCGCCGGGCAGCATGCCCAGCAGGTTGCCGATCGGGCCCATCTTGCGGATCGCCAGCATCTGCTCGAGGAAGTCCTCGAGCGTCAGCTCACCCGAACCGATCTTGGCGGCGGCTTCCTCGGCCCGCTGGGCGTCGAACACCTGCTCGGCCTGCTCGATCAGAGTCAGCACGTCGCCCATGCCGAGGATGCGGCTGGCCATCCGGTCGGGGTGGAAGACGTCGAAGTCGTCGAGCTTCTCCCCCGCGGACGCGAACAGGATCGGCACGCCGATCACCTCGCGCACCGACAGTGCGGCACCGCCACGGGCGTCGCCGTCGAGCTTGGTGAGGACGACACCGGTGAAGCCGACACCCTCGCGGAACGCCTCCGCGGTGGTCACGGCATCCTGGCCGATCATCGCGTCCACGACGAACAGCACCTCGTCGGGATCGACGGCCTCACGGATAGACGCCGCCTGCGCCATCAGCTCGTCGTCGATGCCGAGCCGGCCTGCGGTGTCGACGATGACGACGTCGAAGTGTTTGGCCCGCGCCTCGGCGAGGCCGCCGGACGCCACCTTGACCGGGTCGGCGGGGCCGACGTCGGCGGCTCCCTCGGCCGACGCGCCCGGATGCGGTGCATAGACCTCGACGCCCGCCTGGCCACCGACGATCTGCAGCTGATTCACCGCACCCGGGCGCTGCAGATCCGCGGCCACCAGGAGCGGCGTATGACCTTGTCCGCGAAGCCATTTGGCGAGCTTTCCGGCGAGCGTGGTCTTACCGGAGCCCTGCAGGCCCGCGAGCATGACCACGGTCGGCGGGGTCTTTGCGAACGCCAGCTGGCGGGTCTGGCCACCGAGGATGCCGATGAGTTCGTCGTTGACGATCTTGACGACCTGCTGGGCCGGGTTCAGCGCGGCGGACACCTCCGCGCCCTTGGCACGCTCCTTGATGCGGTTGACGAACTCACGCACCACGGGCAGCGAGACGTCGGCCTCCAGCAGCGCCAGCCGGATTTCGCGGGTGGTCGCGTCGATGTCGGCGTCGGTCAACCGCCCCTTGCCGCGAAGCTCCGACAGGACTCCGGTCAACCGGTCGGACAGGGATTCAAACACGCAGCCAGCCTAGCTGGACTCGGCCGATGCCCCGCAGTGAGCCGTTGCCGGCTACGGACACATGAACGCGATGGGCGGGCACTGACGCGGCGGCGGTGGCGGCCCACCAGCCAGATCCCAGATGTAGTCACCGACATTTCCCTGCTGGTAGCCGACGACGTTGAAGGTGTGGCAGACGTTCATGTCCCAATCGACCATGTGTGGTACGCCGTCGGCGCTGGTTCCATCGTTTGGCAGGGGCTGGCCCGGGCACCACTTGTGCGCGATCGGGCCCGCGGGCGCGGGACCTGTCGGCGGATCGGGGCCGTCCCAAACGTTGTTGACACCGCCTCCGTGACCGTCCCCGACGTTCCCCTGCCCGGGCCAGACGTAGTAGTAGGAGTGGCAAATGCCGTTGTTCCAAATGACATCCACCTTCGGCAAGGGTTGCCCAGGACACCAGTTGAACGGGCCGACCGGCCCGGTGGCATTGGCCTGGGCGGCCAGCCCGAGTCCGACCGCGGCGAGGGCGCCTGAGAGCAGCGCCCCGGCAATGATCCGCTGGCTGCGAAAGGTCTTCATGGGGAAAGTAAAGACCGCTACGACGGCTACCGATCCCAATAACGGCCGGTTCAGCTGGCTTCGGCGGCCGGCTTCGCGGGCGGCGGGGTGGGCAGCACCCCGTACAGGTCCTTTTCGAGCTCGTCGCGGACCGCGTTCCCTTCGTCGGAAGCGGGGATCACGATCCCGAACAGGTCGACGACCGAGGAGCCCAGCGTGGTGACCTTCGCCCACGCGATGTCGACGCCGTCGCGCTCGAACACCGCGGTCAGTCGGGCCAGCAGGCCGGCGCGGTCGGTCGAGCGGATCTGCACGACCAGCTCGCCCGGCTCCGCGCCCTCCGACCACAGGATCCGCGGCGGCGCCGCCGCGTGGTTGATGGGAACAGCCGCCAGCACCTCGCCGGCCCGCGCCGTGCCGTGCTGTGCCGCGTCCCGGTCGCGGCGATCCAGCGACGCCAGTACGTCGAGCTCGCCCTCGATGGCGAGGATCAGCTGCTGCCGCAACAGCTCCGCGGCGGGTGGCGAGCCGAAATGCGGTGACACGACGAAGGTGTTGATCGCCGAGCCCTGGTAGCCGTTCACCGATGCCGAGTGCACCCGTAGCGAGTTCAGCGCCAGCACACCGGCAGCCTTCGACAACACCCCGCGCTTATCGGGCGCGATCATCGTCACGTTGTAGATGTGCGAGCCGTCGCCGGGCGTCAGCTCGACGTGCACGCCAACCGTCGATGCCAGCGAAAGGTAGTGCGGATCAATGGGATCCGGCTGCGGCAGTGGCTCGCCGGACATCACCAGCCGACATCTCCGCACCAGGTCGCCGATCAGTGACGCCTTCCAGTCGCCCCACACACCGGGGCCCGTCGCCAGCGAGTCGGCCTCTGCCAGCACGTGCAACAACTCCAGCAGGACCGCGTCGCCGTCAACGGCGTCGACGACCGCTTCGATCGTCTTCGCGTCCTGCAGGTCGCGGCGGGTCGCGGTGTGCGGCAACAGCAGATGGTGGCGCACCACCTTGGCGAGCAGGTCGATGTCCGACGGCCAGAGGCCGAGCCGGGTGCCGATCTGGGTCGCGAGCTCCGCGCCGATGACACTGTGGTCGCCGCCCCTGCCCTTGCCGATGTCGTGGCACAGCGCGCCCAACAACAGCAGATCGGGTCGCGACACCCGGGTGGTGAATACGCTTGCCCGCGAGACTGTTTCGACTAGATGACGGTCGACGGTCCAGATGTGCACCACGTCTCGCGGCGGAAGGTCGCGCACCGCACCCCACTCCGGGAACAGCCTGCCCCATAGGCCGGTTCGGTCCAGCGCCTCGATGGTGCCCACCGCCGACGGCCCCGCGGCCAGCATCACCAGCAGGTCCTTCAGCGCTTGGGGCGGCCACGGTGTCCGCAGTTCGGGCGCCGTTTCGCCCAGCCGGGCCAGCGTGGACGCCGCCATCGGCAGGCCGGTGGTCGCCGACGCGGCGGCCACCCGCAGGATCAAGCCGGGGTCGCGCTCGGGGCGCGCATCGCGTGCCAGGATGACCTCGCCGCCGAACTCGATGACACCCTCGTCGAGCGGGCGGCGCACCGGTCGGCGGAGCGCGGCGAATCCCCGGCGCGGCAACGCATTCGCCGCGGTTCGCACGCCCGCATCGACGTAAAAACTGATCGTGCGGGCGGCGTCGGAGAGCATCCGCGCCAGATCGAAGCGGTCGCCGATCCGCAGTGCCGCGCCGATCTCGTCGGCATGCTGGGCCAGAACGAGCTCGCGGCCGCGCCCGGATACCCGGTGCAGCTCCGTGCGGACGTTGAGCAGGGCGAGGTGCGCCTCGCCCAGCGTTTCCGTCGGCGATGCGAGCGACCGGCTGGGATAGACGTCGGCCAGTTGGGCGATCGCCAGCGCGTTGAGCAGCTGCACATCGCGCAGCCCGCCGCGGCCGGTCTTCAGGTCCGGTTCGGCGCGATGGGCGATCTGGCCGCTGCGTTGCCAGCGCTGCTGGGTGTGCTCGACGAGTTCGTCGAAGCGCGAAGCGATTCCGGTGCGCCACTGCCGACGCGCGCCGCTGATCAGCAGTGCCGACAAGTCGGCGTCGCCTGCGATGTGGCGTGCCTCGAGCATGGCCAGGCCCGCAGAAACATCTTCACCGGCGACCTTCAGCGCCTCGGCTACCGTTCGCACACTGTGGTCGAGGCGGATGTTGGCGTCCCACAACGGGTACCACAGATTTTCGGCGACATCGCTGACGCGTTTTTTCGGCAGATTGTCGTGCAGCAGCATCAGGTCGAGATCGGAGTAGGGCAGCAGTTCACCGCGACCGAGCCCGCCGGTGGCGACAATGGCGAAGCCGCTGGTGTCGGTGATGCCGATCTCGATGGCCTTGGTGGTCAGCCAGAATTCGTGCAGGTCGAGCAGTGCGTCGCGCAGCGCCGCGGAATCCAGATGATGGGAACCCGACAAGAGCTGCTCCGAGGCGTCCTTCAAATCGGTCGCGGCCCGTGACAGGCCCGCCGCCGGAACCTCCGATTGGGAGGCGCCGGCGGCGGGATCTGGTTTCTGCTCTGTCATTTCGAGTCCTCCCCGGCCCTTGACTTGGTAACGCTCACACGGTGCACGGCCGGGAGACGACCTCTTAACTCACGATACGGCTCAAAGGGCGTCGGTCCCCCGCTCGCCGGTGCGGACCCGAACGACGGTGTCGACCGGGCTCACCCACACCTTGCCGTCGCCGATCTTGCCGGTCCGCGCGGCCTGCACGATCACGTCCACCACCTTGTCGACGGCGGAGTCATCGACGAGCACCTCGATGCGCACCTTCGGCACGAAGTCGACGGAGTACTCCGCGCCTCGGTACACCTCGGTGTGGCCCTTCTGGCGTCCGTAGCCCTGCACCTCGCTGACGGTCATTCCGAGAATTCCCGTCTGCTCGAGGCCGGTCTTGACATCTTCGAGCGTGAACGGCTTGACGATCGCAGTGATCAGCTTCATTTCCCTCATTCCTCCGGGCTGGGTCGACCGAGAACCGAACCGCTGCCGACCGTAGCGAAGTCGTAGCCGGTTTCAGCATGCTCGGCCTCGTCGATGCCGTCGGCCTCGTCTTCTTCACCGAGCCGCAGGCCAATGGTGAACTTCAGGATGTACGCCAAGATAGTCGTAACGATGAACGAGTACGCGAGAACCGCGAACGCACCGACTGCCTGGCGCCAGAGCTGATCGAATCCGCCACCGTAGAACAAGCCCTTGACGGCGGCAGGCGCCTCCGGGGCCGCGAGGAAGCCGATCAGCAAGGTGCCCGTGAGACCACCGACCATGTGAACGCCGACCACGTCGAGCGCGTCGTCGTAGCCGAACTTGAATTTCAGCCCGACTGCCAGCGCACAGATCGCCCCGCCGAGGAATCCGACGATGAGCGCACCGAGGACATTAACCGACGAACAGGACGGTGTGATCGCCACCAGGCCGGCGACGATGCCCGAGGCCGCACCCAGAGTGGTGGGGTGCCCGTCACGGATCTTCTCGACGAGTAGCCAGGCGAGCATGGCGGTCGCGGTGGCCACGGTGGTGGTCACGAACGTCGACGCCGCGATGCCACCCGAGGACAGCGCCGACCCGGCGTTGAACCCGTACCAGCCGAACCACAGCAGACCGGCACCCAGCATCACGAACGGCAGGTTGTGCGGCCGCATCGGTGTGGTGGGCCAACCCTTGCGCCGACCGAGGACGAGGCACAGCGCCAGACCCGCGGCACCGGAGTTGATATGGACTGCGGTACCACCGGCGAAGTCGATTGCCTTGAGCTTGTTGGCAATCCAGCCACCGGTCTCACCTGTGAACCCGTCGAAGGCGAAGACCCAGTGCGCGACGGGGAAGTAGACGAACGTCGCCCACAGGCCCGCGAAGACCAGCCACGAGCCGAACTTGAGACGATCGGCCACAGCGCCGGAGACCAGCGCAACGGTGATGATCGCGAACATCAACTGGAACATTACGAAGACGAGCTGCGGGATGGTGCCCGCGAGCGGGATGTTGACGGCGTCGGCCGCCTCGACTCCGGCCGCGGGATCAGCGACAACTGCCGCTGAGGCATTACCACCGATGAGGCCCTTCAGGCCCCAGTACTGCGTCGGGTCGCCGACGAAGTTGCCGACGTCGGTGCCGAACGACATCGAGTAGCCGAACAGCACCCACAGGACGGTCACCACGCCCATAGCGCTGATGCTCATCATCAACATGTTGAGCACGCCCTTGGCGCGCACCATGCCGCCATAAAAAAACGCCAGGCCTGGCGTCATCAGCAGCACGAGCGCTGAACTCGCCAGCATCCATGCCGTATCCCCGGTGTCGGGGATACCCATTAACGGGAATCCGTCCACTCGCAGTTTCCTCCTTCGACAAGGCACGGGCGCAAGGGTTTTACGACCGTTGGCCTGGTCCAAGACAATGCTGAGTGGTTGTTTCGTCTAAGACGCCTGTGCGTTTCGCTCGTGTGAACGGATGCGCCGGTTACGTTTCGCCGGTGTTACATCGCGCGGTTTTGGCGCACTTTCGTTAACCAAGAAGTGCGTCGACGAACGCCTCGGGCTCGAACGGGGCGAGATCGTCGGGGCCTTCGCCCAGTCCGACGAGCTTGACCGGCACCCCCAATTCCTGCTGCACACGAAAGACGATTCCGCCCTTCGCTGTGCCGTCGAGTTTGGTCAACACCACGCCGGTGATGTCGACGACGTCGGCGAAGACACGGGCCTGTGCCAATCCGTTCTGACCGATCGTCGCGTCGAGCACCAGCAGCACCTCGTCGACCGCGGCCCTGCGGCTCACCACACGCTTGACCTTGCCGAGTTCGTCCATCAGTCCGGTCTTGGTGTGCAACCGGCCTGCGGTGTCGATGAGGACCACATCGGCGCCCGAGGCGATGCCCTCGTCGACGGCATCGAATGCCACCGACGCCGGGTCGGCTCCCTCGGCCCCGCGGACCACCTGCGCCCCGACTCGAGACGCCCAGGCCTGCAACTGGTCGGCCGCGGCGGCCCGGAAGGTGTCGGCAGCGCCGAGCACCACGCGCCGTCCGTCGGCGACCAGCACGCGGGCCAGCTTGCCGACCGTCGTGGTCTTGCCGGTGCCGTTGACCCCGACGACCAGTAACACCGACGGGTGGTCGTCGTGCGGCAGCGCCTTGACGCCGCGGTCGAGGTCCGGATGCAGCTCGGCGACCAGCACCTCGCGCAACACCGCGCGGGCATCGGTCTCGGTGCGCACCCGGCCGCTGGCGAGCCGGTTGCGCAGCGCGCTCACCACCGAGTCGGTCACGACGGGGCCCAGGTCGGCGACCAGCAGGGTGTCCTCGACCGCCTCCCAGGAGTCCTCGTCGAGGTCGCCTCCGCCGAGCAGGCCGAGCATGCTGCGGCCCAGCGCGTTCTGCGATTTGGACAGGCGCCCGCGCAGCCGCTCCAGCCGGCCTTCCGTCGGAGCGATGGCGTCCAGGTCTGGCGCGGCGGGTTCGATAGTCGGCTCGGGAAGCTGGACGTCGGCGATGGGCCGTTTGGGCGCGTCACGTGGGATGGCGGCGTCGTCGCCGACCGCGGGCAGCCCGCTGGTGTCGAGGCGGTCCGACGGGGCCTCAGTGGAGGGCGGGGCCGCCACGGGTGCTGACGATTGTGTGAACGTGATGCCCGAAGAGGCGGTGTATCCGCCGGAACGGTCGACGGGTGTGGCAGTGTCTGTGCTGGTGGACGAGTCGAGGCTGATTCTGCGCCGACGGAATGAGACCAGGCCGAACACCACAAGTGCAGCGACGACCAGAACGGCGATGACCGCGATTGCGATCCACAGACCCTCGGACATCATGCCATTGTCCCAATCTGGGTAGACGGTGACGATGCACCCCGTCGGCTCGGACAATGGGATGGAGTCCCGCAAGGCCAGGCACATCGACGTGTGCCTGACCGAAGCGGTGGACTACCAGACCGTGACCACCGGTCTGGAGCGCTTCCAGCTGCCCTACAACGCGCTGACCCAGACCAGTCTCGGCGCCGTCGATCTTGGCACCGAATTCCTCGGGGTGCGGCTCGCTGCGCCCGTCTTGATCGGGGCGATGACGGGCGGCGCCGAACTCTCCGGCGTCATCAACCGCAACCTGGCCGCCGCCGCGCAGAAGTTGGGGATCGGCATGATGCTCGGCTCGCAGCGCATCATGCTCGGCGGCGACTCCGCGTCGGCGAGCTTCACGGTTCGCGACGTCGCGCCCGATGCACTGCTGATCGGAAACATCGGCCTGGCACAGCTTTCCGACGAGCTGGTGCCAGAACTGGTCGAGGCTCTCGATCTGGTTGGCGCCAATGCGCTTGCGGTACACACGAATCCGCTGCAGGAGGCCATGCAGCACGAAGGTGATACCGACTTCTCCGGCTCGATCGCACGGCTTCGCGACGTCGCTCGGTCCATCAACTACCCAGTGATGCTCAAGGAGGTCGGGCACGGCATCGGGGCGGCCGCCGCCGCCGAACTGGTGGACTGTCCGGTCGCGGCGGTCGATGTGGCGGGCGCGGGCGGAACCTCGTGGGCACGGGTCGAGCAATACGTGCGCTACGGCGAGATCCGCTATCCGGCACTGGCCGAGTGGGGCATTCCGACCGCACAGGCCTTGCAGGAGGTGCGCCACACGCTGCCCGATGTGTCGCTGGTCGCATCCGGCGGCATCCGCACGGGCATGGACGCCGCCAAGGCGCTGGCGATGGGCGCCGACGTGGTGGCCGTGGCCCGCCCACTGCTCGCGCCCGCCATCGAATCGACTGAGGCGGTGCTGGATTGGCTCCAGCGCTTCATCGCCGAGCTGCAGATCTGCCTGCACGGCTGCGGTGCGGCCAACCTGACGGCGTTGCGACGCCGCGGCGTCACACCTATCGCGTAGGGCCATCGTCAGCCGGCGGCCACCAGCTCCTGCCCGCGCATGCGTTGCGAGATCACCGCGGTGATGCCGTCGTCGCGCATCGTCACGCCGTAGAGCGCGTCGGCGACCTCCATCGTCGGCTTCTGGTGGGTGATGACGATCAGCTGCGACTGCGTCCGCAACTGCTCGAACAACCCGATCAACCGGCGCAGGTTGACGTCGTCGAGCGCCGCTTCCACCTCGTCCATCACATAGAACGGCGACGGCCTGGCCCGGAAGATCGCCACCAGCATCGCGACCGCGGTGAGCGCCTTCTCGCCGCCCGACAGCAGCGACAACCGCTTGATCTTCTTGCCGGGCGGGCGTGCCTCGACCTCGATGCCTGTGGTCAGCATGTTGTCGGGGTCGGTGAGCAGCAGCCTGCCTTCGCCACCGGGGAACAACACCGAAAACACTTGCTGGAACTCGCGTTCCACGTCGACGTAGGCCTCGGTGAACACCTGCAGGATGCGGTCGTCGACGTCGGCGATGACGTCGAGCAGATCCTTGCGGGCCCCCTTGACGTCCTCGAGTTGAGTGGACAGGAAGTTGTAGCGCTCCTCCAGCGCGGCGAACTCCTCCAGCGCCAACGGATTGACCCGCCCGAGCTCGTTGAGCTCGCGTTCGGCCTTCTTCGCGCGGCGCTCCTGAGTCGGCCGGTCGAACGGCATCGGAGCGGGCGCGGTGACCTGCTCCCCCCGCTCGCGAGCCTGCTCGTACTCGGCGATCTCGAGCTCCGACGGCGGCAGCGGCACGTCGGGCCCGTACTCGGCGACCAGGTCGGCGGTCGCCATCCCGAACTGGTCGAGCACCTGCTGTTCGAGTTGCTCGATCCGTAGTGCCGCTTGGGCTTTGGCGACCTCGTCGCGGTGCAGCGATTCGGTGACGGCGGCGATCTTCGTGGTGAACTCGGTGACCTGTTCACGCGCCTTGGCCAACGCGCCGACGCGCTGGTGGCGTTCGGTGGCCAGTGCGTCGCGACGCCGGGACGCGACGTTCACGGTGGCACTCAGCCGCTGCGCCAGCGCGCGGCCGGACTCGGCCACCGCGGCTGCGACCTTGGCCGCGTGTTCGCGGGCTTCCCGTGCGCGCTGCGCCCGCAGCCTGGCCTCCCGTTCGGCCGCTGCGGCGCGGCGCAGCGAATCCGCCCGCCCGCGAACGGCATTCGCCCGCTCTTCGGCGGTGCGCACGGCAAGGCGGGCCTCCACCTCGGCGGCGCGGGCTGCCTCGGCCGCCGCGACCGTTTCCTGGCGCTCCGCGGGCGCGGCGTCGAACAACGGCGCCTGCTCGGCGTTGTGCAGTCGCTGCTCGAGCTCGGCAAGCTCGTCGACCGTCTGCACCCGCCCTGTTTCCAGCTCGTCGCGCTGCCGGATCAGCCGCTGCCACTCCTCGTGGGCGTTGCGGGCATCCTGGCCGAGCCTGCCGAGCTGTTCGTAGATCGCCGAGATCGCCGCGTCGGACTCGTTGAGCGCGGCCAGTGCCTGCTCGGCGGCGTCCTGACGCGCTGTCTGCTCGGCCAGTGCACCGGACAGCGCGGCACTCAGCTCGCCGGTCTGCTTCTCCGCGGCGGCGAGCTCCCCGCGGGCCTTCTCCACCTCCGAGGTGAGCTCGAGCGTGCTGGGTTTGCGATCCGAGCCGCCGCTGACCCAGCCCGCCCCGACCAGATCGCCGTCGGTGGTGACGGCACGCAGGTGCGGGCGTCCCGCCACCAGATCCAGCGCCGTCGCCAGGTCGCGCACCACGACGACACCGGACAGCATCGCGGTCAGCGCACCCCGCAGCCGCCACGGCATCTCCACCAGGTCCGTCGCCCAGATCGCTCCCTCGGGGGGCGGACCCGACTGCGCGGCACCGGCCGGCCAGTCGCCGAGCACGATCGCCGCGCGGCCGCCGTCGGACGCCTTCAGCGCCGCGACCGCCGAGCGCGCCGCGCCGAAGTTCTCCGCGGCGACGGCATCGGCCGCCGCACCCATCACCGCGGCGACCGCCGCTTCGTAGCCTGGACGCACCTTGACCAGGTTCGCCACCGAGCCGAAAAGCCCTGTGCCCGAGAGGTTCTTCTGCAGCCACGCGGCGCCGTCCTTGCGGTCCAGACCCACCGCAAGAGCGTCGATGCGGGCGCGCAGCGAGGCCACAAGACGCTCGGCGCTGCGCTCGCCGGCCTGAAGCTCGGCGACCCGTTCGTCGGCGAGCCGCAGCGCGGCCACGGTCCGGTCGTGGTGTTCGTCGAGACCCACCTCGCCCGCATCGAGCTCGCCGACGCGACTCTGCACCGTCTCGAACTCCGCCTGGGTGTGCTGCGCGCGGCTGCCCGCCTCCTCGATGGACTCCGTCAGCCGGGCGACGGTCTCGTCGATGGACTCGACGCGGGTGCGCATGGTGTCGACCCGACCGGCAAGCCGGGCCAGCCCTTCACGGCGGTCGGCCTCGGCGCGGACGGCCGCCAGGTGTGCGCGTTCGGCCTCGGCGGCGACCCGGTCACGTTCGGCCAGCTCGTCGCGGGCCACCGTCAGCTTGTCGCGCGACTCGGCCAGCTCGGCCAGCAGCTGCCGCTCGTGCGCGGCGACCTCCTCGGCCTCCGCCTCCAGCGCGTCCGGATCGGCGCCGCTGGAAGCCTCCTGTTCGAGGTCGAGGTGCTGGGCACGCTCGCTGGCGATACGGACCGTCGCGCTGACCCGTTCGGCCAGCGCCGACAACCGGAACCAGCTCTGCTGGGCGGCTTCGGCGCGCTCGTTCAGCCCGGCCACCGCCGACTCGTGCGCATCGAGTTCCAGCGTGGCGGTTTCCAGCCGGGCGGTCATCTCGTCGTGTTCGCGGCGCAGTGACGTCTCGGCCTGGTCGGTGTCGTCGAACTCGCCCTTGCGGGTGACCAGGTCGTCGGCGGCCAGCCGCAGTCGCGCGTCGCGCAGATCGGCCTGGATCGTCTGGGCACGGCGCGCCATCTCCGCCTGCCTGCCGAGCGGCTTGAGCTGGCGGCGCAGTTCGGTGGTCAGGTCCGACAGCCGGGCCAGGTTGGCCGACATGGCGTCGAGCTTGCGGACCGCCTTCTCTTTGCGCTTGCGGTGCTTGAGCACGCCCGCGGCTTCTTCGATGAACGCCCGCCGGTCCTCGGGACGGGACTCCAGGATCTCGGAGAGCTTGCCCTGGCCGACGATGACGTGCATCTCGCGGCCGATGCCCGAGTCGCTGAGCAGTTCCTGCACATCCATCAAACGGCAACTGCTGCCATTGATTTCGTATTCGCTTCCGCCGTCGCGGAACATCCGCCGGGTGATCGACACCTCGGAGTACTCGATCGGCAGCGAATTGTCGGAGTTGTCGATCGTCACCGTGACCTCGGCCCGGCCCAGCGGCGGTCGCGACGAGGTACCGGCGAAGATGACGTCTTCCATCTTGCCGCCGCGCAGGGTCTTGGCCCCTTGCTCGCCCATCACCCACGTGAGGGCGTCGACCACGTTCGACTTGCCGGAGCCGTTGGGCCCGACGACACAGGTGATGCCCGGTTCGAAGCGCAGAGTCGTGGGCGAAGCAAAGGACTTGAAGCCCTTCAGCGTCAGACTCTTGAGGTGCACGACGTGCCACACTACCGTCGCGCAGGCTAACGCTCGGTGAACCCCGAGAGCGCGTCGCCCGGTTCTGACCAGTCTGCGACGACTTTGTCGACGTGACCGGGCGCGTTGCCGCTTTGTAGCAGGTCAAGCAGCCGCTGGCAGGCGTCGCGCTGGCCTTGGGCGACCACCTGGACGCGGCCGTCGGGCCTGTTGGAGGCGTATCCGGTCAGCCCCAGTTCCAGGGCGCGCGACCGCGTCCACCACCGGAAGCCGACACCCTGGACGTAGCCGTGCACCCAGGCCGTCAGGCGTACCTCAGCTAACTCCTGCACCATGAACCTCAAATGTCACTTTGGTCCCGAATTTGAGGGTGCGCCCGACGGTGCAGACCTGATCGATCGCCCGCTCAACGACCGTCAGCACCCGCGCCACCTCGTCCTCGGACAGCCCGGAGAGGTCGAGCTCCATGTGTTCCTCCAGGAGCGGATAGCGCTCCTGGTCGCGATCGGCCGGGCCGGACACCGTGATGGTCGTCTCGTAGTCGTCGCCGAGCCGGCGTCGCAGCGGCGCGTCGCTGGCCATGCCGCTGCAGGCGGCGAGCGCGATCTTGAGCAGTTCGCCGGGTGTGAACACGCCGTCGACGTCTTCGTTGCCGACGAGCACCTCGGCGCCGCGCGTGCTGCGCCCGGTGTAGCGACGCACCCCGGTGCGCTGGACCCACAGTTCCGTCATGCCTTATTTCTACAACCTGCCCCGAAACGGAATTCCAGCAGCGGAAGTCGCGGGCGGATTCATAGCGGTCAGTGCAACATCCGATGATTTGGCTAATGAGGTTGCGGTGACGTCTGGGGTTCGGGTTTCGAGGGCGGTGAAGCGGGAGTTCTTCGATCTTGTCTGACGCGTGGGTGCTGGCCACCGCAGAGGCGTCGGTGAAGCTGGGTATGTCGCGTCGCACCGGCTGGCATTGGTGGCGCGAGGCTGACGGGATGAAGCTACGCAAAGGCAAGAACGGTCTGGGTGGGTTGGCCAGCCCAGGGAGATCTCACTGGGCCCGGCGGCCCGGGCCATCGGGTCAGCTTCGAAGAGCGCGTGGAGATCATGCGTGGCCGCGACGTCGGGGGCCGAGCTTCGCCGAGATCGGCCAACGGATCGGGCGTGACCGCTCGGTGGTCTGGCGCGAGTATCAGCGCAATCGCCTTCCTGACGGGGATTATCACGCCCTGATGCGAACGTGTTTGCGACCCGAAAGGCCCGCCGGCCCAGAGGCCTTCAAACTCAGCGATCACCGATTGTGCTCGGCGATTGAAGACGTGGATGGATGACGGGTGGAGCCCCGACTCATCTCCGCGATGTTGGCCCGCGATCACCCCGATGACAAGCTGATGCAGGTGAGCCACGAAACCATCTACCAGTGCCTGTACGTGCAAACCCGTGGCAGCTTGCGCGCCGATCTGCACAAGCGGTTATCAACCAAACGCTCGACACGCAAACCTCGGGGCACCGGCCGCACCGGGGTCTATGCCCCCGGGGAAGTGTTCACCATCAGCGACCGCCCCGCCGAGTCCGCCGACCGTGCTGTGCCGGGGCATTGGGAAGGCGATCTGATCATGGGCGCTAAGAACAACAGCGCGATCGGCACCTTGGTGGAACGCAGCACCCGATTCACCATCTTGTTGCACCTGCCCGCCGATCACACCGCCGAGACCGTCGCCGCGGCGATGATCGAGGCGATGAGCGAGCTACCTGAGCACCTGCGTCGCTCGATCACCTGGGACCGCGGCAGCGAAATGGCCAACTGGCAGCACATTCAACTGCACCTCAACGCCCCGGTGTTTTTCTGTAATCCGCACTCGCCGTGGCAGCGCGGCACCAACGAAAACACCAACCGGCTGCTGCGGTTCTGGTTTGAGAAAGGCAGCGACCTCAGCGGCTACACCAAAGACGACCTCAAACGCGTCGCCGACAAACTCAACACCCGCCCCAGACCAACATTGGACCTCGACACACCCGCCCAACGCCTAGCCGCCCTCATTAGCCAAGCCGCCTAGACGTTGCACTAACCGCTTGACATTGCACCGAATAGATTCCTGCTGGAATTCAGTTTCGCGGGTATCAGTCCCCGGCTCTGGTGTATTCGATGCCGACCGCCGGCGGCCTGCCGCAGTTGCCCGCGTTCGAGGCAGTGTGGGTGCCCGTGACTTTCGCAAAGGGATTTGTGACGGGGTGCGGTAGCGACAGCTCCCACACGCTGGTTTGGCGGGTGGTACCGCCGCCGACCATGCACCTTGCGTCGTGCTCGACGCCGTAGATCCAGTGCCCGGCGGTGAATTCGTACGCGACCGACGTGTGGTATCCGTCCGTCTTCTCGGTATCCGTTTCGGCCGTCGCGCATTCGTCGGTGTCGCGCACGCACATCGTCTCGAGGTCGGTGATCCGCGGCGTTTGCTTGTCGTGGCCGGGGACGGGATCCATTTTGGAGCTGTATCGGCCGTGAAAACCCTCCGGCGCCGAGAACGTCCGCGGCGGGATCGCGGCTGGGTCATTCAGCCCCGGCGGCGCATCGCCCGTCCTGGTGAGCGTGAACGGCAGCCAGGTGACCTGCGGACAGCTGGTGCCGAAATACATCCAATACGTCTCACCGGCGAAAGTGCCATCCGGTTTCGGCTGGAGCGAGAACCATCGGTAGTACGGTGCGGTGCCGCCGGTCTTGCACTTGTGGTCGGGCGACCTGTACATCCCCACCCATCGGCCGTCGACGAAATCGAACACCATCGGCCAATCGGGCTTTCCGTCCTTGATGACGCTGCGAGTCGCGACGCAGCCGTGGTCGGTGCACGTCGACCGCACAGCCCAGGCGTCCGGCTGCTGCCGCGGCGTCGGAGTCGGCTTGCCGTTCACGGTCTTTGCCCCGTAGTCGTAGCTGATGCTGTACGTGCCGTCGAGTACAGCAGGGGGCGCCACGGGCCGCGCACGCGACGACGAGCCCGCGCCCGCGTTCGTGCCCGAGGAACAGCCGACGACGACGCCGACCGCCAGTACTGCCGCAGCAAGTCCCCGGGCGATCGTCATAGGAATGAAGTCAACTAGGTGCGCCGGACCCGCGGGCGGGGTTGGCATTTCGGGCAGTAGTACGACGAGCGGTTCATGAACTTCTCCCGGCGCATCACTGCGCCACAGCGCCTGCACGGCTCGCCTTCGCGGCCGTAGGCGTCCAGCGACCGGTCGAAGTAGCCGGATTCGCCGTTGACGTTGACATACAGCGAGTCGAACGACGTCCCGCCCTGCCCCAGTGCCTCGGCCATCACCTCAGCCGCGAAATCCAGCAGCTCGCCGAGCTGCTTACGGGTCAACGACGACGCCGGCCGGGCACCGTTGATCTTGGCCCGCCACAGCGCCTCGTCGGCGTAGATGTTTCCGATGCCGGAGACCACCGTCTGGTCGAGTAGCTGGCGTTTGATCTCAGAATGCTTGCGCCGCAACACCGTAACGACGGCGTCGCGGTCGAACAATGGATCCAGCGGGTCGCGGGCGATGTGCGCAACCGGTGTGGGCACATCGGTGCCGTCGACGGTGACGAGGTCGGTTAGCATCCAGCCGCCAAAGGTCCGCTGGTCGACGAAGCTAAGGGCGGTGCCGTCGTCGAGCAGCGCCGCGATCCGCAGGTGGCCCTCGTTGGGCACCGGTCCGAGCAGCATCTGCCCGCTCATCCCCAGATGAACGACCAACGCAGCGCCGTCGTCCAGTGTCAGCCACAGGTACTTGCCCCGACGGCCGGTGCCGGTGACCAGGGTGTTCAACAACCGCGCTGTCAGGTCCGCGGGGCCGGCCTCGTGGCGCCGTACGGCGCGGGGATGGTGCACCCGCACGGCGGTGATGGTCTTGCCCGCCACATGTGCCTGTAGTCCCCGCCGAACAACCTCTACCTCGGGAAGCTCAGGCATCTACGTCAGTGGCGGCAAGCGCCGTCCAGGCCGCCGCGGCGGCCTTCAGCTCGGCTTCCTTCTTGGTGCGGCCGACGCCCCTGCCGTACTCGGTGTCCATCACCACGACCGCCGCGGTGAACTCCTTGTCGTGGTCGGGTCCGGTCGCGGTCACCACATACGACGGCGCACCCATGCCGCGCGCGGCGGTCAGCTCCTGCAGGCTGCTCTTCCAGTCCAGACCAGCGCCCAGCGTCGGCGCCGTGTCGATCAACTCGGCGAACAACCGCAGGATCACCTCGCGGGTCACCGAGATACCGTGCTCGAGATAGATTGCGCCAAGCAGGGATTCGACGCCGTCGGCCAGAATGCTCGACTTACCCGCGCCGCCCGAGTTCTCCTCACCCTTGCCCAGCAGCAGGTGGGCGCCCAGGCCGTCGTCGGACAGTGCGCGGCCGACATCGGCGAGCGCCTGGGTGTTGACGATGCTGGCGCGCAGCTTGGCCAGATCGCCCTCTGAGCGATCGGGATGCCGGTGGTAGAGCTCCTCGGTGATGGTCAACCCGAGCACCGCGTCGCCCAGGAACTCCAGCCGCTCGTTGGTCGGCAGCCCGCCGTTCTCGTAGGAGTAGCTGCGGTGCGTGAGCGCCATGGTGAGCAGCTCGTCCGGCAGGTCGACCCCGAGGGCCTTGACCAGCGCGGCGCGGTCACTCGTCACTTGTCGTCGGTGTCCAGCATCGAGGTGAGCTTGGCCCACCGCGGGTCGATCTGCTCGTGACCGTGCCCGGGCTCGGCCGTCGCCATCGGGATGCCGCAGTGCGGGCACAGCCCTTGGCAGTCCGGGCCGCACAACGGCGAGAACGGCAGCGCCAGCCCGACCGCATCGATGATCGGCTGCTCGAGATCGATGGAGTCGTTGACGACGTGGCCCACCTCGTCGGCCTCCGTGGTGGCCTCCGTGGCGCTGTCGGGATAGGCGAAGAGCTCGGTGAGGTCGATCTCGACGGATCCGGTGATGGGCGTCAGGCAGCGGGCGCACTCACCGGTCGTCGGAGCCGACACCGTTCCGGTGACCAACACGCCTTCCGACACCGACTCGAGCCGCAGATCCAGTTCGAGGGGCGCGCCTTCGTCGATCGCCATCAGTTCGACGCCGATGCGCGTCGGGCTGGGCACCGTCTCCTCGACGGTCATCATCGAGCCCGGCCGCCTGCCGAGCCGAGCGATGTTGATCACGAGCGGCGAGCCGGAATTTCGTCGCTTCGCCATACAGGAGATCGTACGGCTCACATTTTCGCGGGACGCAGCCCGCGTACGGCGGTGGTTAGCGCGTCACGTAGTCGTGCGTGCCCGCTGCGGTGCGCAACTGGTGGCGGCCGCGCCCCACCGACCGAAGCGTTCCGTTCAGGAACTCCTCGAAGTCCGCGAGCTTGCTGTCGACGTAGACGTCGCATTCGCCGCGCAGCCGGTCCGCCTCGGCGTGGGCCGCATCGATCAAGCGGGTGGCCTCGGCGTTCGCCGTCTGGACGATTTCGGTCTGGCCCACCAGGCGCTGCTGCTCCTTGATGCCCTCCTGGACGGCCTTCTCATAGGACAGATTGCCGTTCTCGATCAATCGATCGGCCTCGGCCTTGGCCCGCCCGGCGCTGGCTTCGTACTCCCGCTTTGCGGTGGCGCTGACACGCGCGGCTTCCTCCCTGGCCTCTCCGACCATTCGCTCGCTGTGCTGGCGGGCCTCGGCGACCATGCGGTCGGCCTGGGACTTGGCGTCGGCCAGCAGCCGGTCGGCCTCGGTGCGGGCATGGTTGAGCATCGAGTCGGCCTCCGCGTGGGCGGTCGACACCATCGAGCCGGAATGCTCCTTGGCCTCGTTGAGCAGCGAGTCGCGGGCGTCGAGCACGTCCTGGGCGTCGTCGAGTTCGCCAGGAATGGCGTCCTTGATGTCGTCGATCAGCTCGAGCACATCGCCGCGGGGAACCACGCAACCTGCCGTCATCGGGACGCCGCGGGCCTCTTCCACAATCGCGCCCAACTCATCAAGCGCTTCAAAAACTCGGTACACGGCACACCCTCCAGGCGTAGTTGTTGTTACCAGTGTGCCTGGTGTTACCCCTGTGACTACGCTAGCGGCGCCGGTGTGTCGCCGGTCGGCCTCCAGCGGCCCCTGCCAGGCCCGCACAACGTTCGGCTGATTTGTACGGCAACATTATGTCAACACGCACTCAATTCGCATTACGTCCAAATGAAAAGGCCGCCCGAGCACATGAATGCCGGGGCGGCCCTTTGCCTGTTCAACGAAAATTCCGCTAGGAAATAGCCTGCTTAATGGCGTCGCGGGCCCGGTCGAGCATCGAAGCGAATGGCCCGACGGCGAAATTCAACTTCGCCGACTCGACACCGGCATGCGGCCGAGTCGGAGCGATCGCCTCGGCGGCCTGCACCGCAGCCGCCATGCTCTTGAGCTCCCCCGCGTCGAGATTGCGCTGCAGCTTGCTGAACTCCTCGTTCTCCTCGTGCTCTGCATGCTCGACGACCGCGTCGCGGAACGAGGTCAGCTCGTCGATGAACGCCTTGGAGCCCATGTCCATGCCTTCGAGCTTCGACAGGTGCTCCTTGGCCGCATGCTCCTCGTGCAGCCGGGCATCGACGATCGCGTCGCCGTCGGCGATCTCACGGCGTGCCCGGGGATGGACCACCATCTCCTCGGCGGTCTCGTGCACGGCCAAGAGCTGGCGTAGAGCGATGAACGACTTCTCGCGGGCTTCCCCGCTCGACGCAGACAGCACGTCGTCGAACATGTCCTTGATCAGGTTGTGCTGTCCTTTGAGGAATTTGACGACATCATCGGTCGACTGAACAAATGTTTCAACCACGGCAATTATCTCCGATTTATTCGGTGGGTTTGGGGGCGGCGCAATGGGCTGTGCGCCAAACCAATAACTACCCACCGCAGGGCCGGACTAAACCTTGAGCTTGGCCTGCAGCCTCACGTTCACCGCTTCAGGCAACAGCTCTGAGACATCGCCACCCATCGACGCGACCTCCTTGGCCAGCGACGACGACACGAACGAATACGTCGGCCTGGTGGCGACGAAGAACGTGTCGACCCCCGCGATGTGTTTGTTCATTTGCGCCATCTGCAGCTCGTACTCGAAATCGGTTCCGGTGCGAAGCCCCTTGACGATGGCGGTCAGGCCTCTGGACTTCACGAAGTCGACGACGAGGCCCTCACCGGCTTCCACCCGCAGATTGGGCAGGTGCACCGTCGACTCCTCGATCATCAGGATGCGTTCGTCGAGGTCGAACATGCCCCTCTTGTTGGGGTTGACCAGCACGGCGACCACGACCTCGTCGAACTGGGCCGATGCCCGCTCGAAAATATCGATATGGCCGAGGGTCACCGGGTCGAACGAGCCGGGACATACCGCGCCGCTCATGGACCACGACGCTATCAGGGCAGTTCAGGTCCGCTCCGGAGCCGCGCTGGCGGCGACATCGACAACCGCCATCTCGAGGCGGGTGTCACCGTACTTCCGCTCCGGCCACACCTCCCACCCGACCGGCCAGCGCAGCGGCGGGCCGGACGCCGCCCTCTCCACGACGACGACGGTGCCTGCCTTCGCCCACCCTCGCGCCGTCAGCTCGCTCAGCACTTTCTCGACGTCGACGGCGTCGACGTCGTAGGGGGGATCGGCCAACACCAGGTCGACGGGCCGGTCGGTGCCCGCTGCCAGCACGGATGCCACGGCGCCGCGCCGCAGCGTGGCCCCCGCGACCCCGAGCGTCTTGATGTTCTGCCCGATCACCGCCGCAGCGCGCTGATCGGACTCGACGAACACCGCAGCGGCCGCACCGCGCGACAGCGCCTCGAGCCCGAGCGCTCCGGAGCCGGCGTACAGGTCGAGGACGGTCGCGCCGCCCAGGTCCATCCGCGCGGAGAGCACGTTGAACAGCGACTCGCGCACCCGGTCGGTGGTGGGGCGGGTGCCCGTACCAGATCGGCCCTGCGGCACCGCGATGCGCCGGCCGCCCAGGCTGCCGGCGACGATGCGGGTCAGCTGACCACCACCAGGAGGTCCCCACCTTCGACCTGTGCGGTCTGCGAGACGGCGATCCGGTCGACGGTGCCCGCCTTGGGCGCGGTGATCGAGGCCTCCATCTTCATCGCTTCGATGGTGGCGATCGTCTGTCCGGCGCTGACCTTGTCCCCGGATTCGATGGCGACGGTGACGACGCCGGCGAACGGCGCGGCCACATGGTCGGGGTTGGACCTGTCGGCCTTTTCCGCGGCGGGCACCTCGCTGGCGATGCTGCGGTCACGCACCACCACCGGCCGCAGCTGGCCGTTGAGGATGCACATCACGGTGCGCATCCCCCGCTCGTCGGGTTCGGAGACCGCCTCCAGCCCGATCAGCAGCTCGACGCCACGCTCGAGCGTGACGCGGTGCTCATCGCCGTGCCTCAGTCCGTAGAAGAACTGGTTGGCCGACAGGCTCGACGTGTCGCCGTAGAGGTCGCGGTGGGCGTCGAATTCCTTTGTCGGACCGGGAAACAGCAGCCGGTTCAGCTCGGCCTGGCGCTTGGGCCCGGCCAGTGCGAGCGCCGCCTCGTCGTCGGGTGTGAGCTCACGGGTCGGCTTGGCCGGTGGGCGTCCGGCTAATGCCTTGGTGCGCAACGGTTCCGGCCAGCCGCCGGGCGGATCGCCCAGCTCGCCGCGGAAGAACTCGATGACGGAGTCGGGAATGTCGAAGCGCGCCGGGTCGGCCGCGAATTCGTCGGCGCTGACACCCGCCCCCACCAAGGCCAACGCGAGGTCCCCGACCACCTTCGATGACGGCGTCACCTTCACCAACCGGCCCAGGATGCGATCGGCCCCGGCGTAGCTCTCCTCGATCTCTTCGAACCGGTCCCCCAGCCCGAGAGCGATGGCCTGCTGGCGCAGGTTCGACAACTGTCCACCGGGTATCTCATGGTGATACACCCGCCCGGTCGGGAAAGGAGGGCCGGATGCCGCAACATCAAAGGGGGCGTACACCTTTCGCAACGCCTCCCAGTAGGGCTCAAGCTCGCAGACCGATGTCAGTGACAGCCCGGTGTCGTATTCGGTGTGCGCCGCGGCGGCCACGATCGAGCTCAGCGCGGGTTGGCTCGTGGTGCCCGCGAGCGGTGCGGCCGCACCGTCGACGGCGCTGGCGCCTGCCTGCCACGCCGCCAGGTATGTCGCCAGCTGACCGCCGGGGGTGTCGTGGGTGTGCACATGAACCGGAAGGTCGAACCGGCTGCGCAGCGCACCGACCAACGTCGCCGCGGCCTGCGGCCGCAACAACCCGGCCATGTCCTTGATCGCGAGCACGTGCGCACCGGCGTCGACGATCTGCTCGGCCAGCTTCAGGTAGTAGTCCAGCGTGTACAGCGTTTCGCCGGGGTTGGCGAGGTCACCCGTGTAGCTCATCGCGACTTCGGCCACCGCCGTACCGGTTTCGCGCACCACGTCGATCGCGGGCCGCATCGACTCGACGTTGTTCAGCGCGTCGAAGATGCGGTAGATGTCGATCCCGGTCGCCGTCGCCTCGTCGACGAACGCCTTCGTCACGGTCTCGGGGTACGGGGTGTAGCCGACGGTGTTGCGCCCACGCAGCAGCATCTGCAGACAGATGTTGGGCACCGCTTCGCGGATAGCAGCGAGCCGCTCCCACGGGTCTTCCTTCAAAAACCGAAGCGCCACATCGTAAGTCGCTCCACCCCAGCACTCGATCGACAACAGCTGCGGCGTCATCCGGGCAACGTAGGGGGCAACCATGAGCAGCCCGGTGGTGCGCAGCCGGGTGGCCAGAAGCGACTGGTGCGCGTCGCGGAACGTGGTGTCGGTGACGCCGACGGACTTCGACTCGCGCATCCACCGCGCGAACCCCTCGGGCCCGAACTCGGCCAGCCGTTGCTTGCTTCCGGCGGGCGGCTGCGCTTCGAGGTCGATCTGGGGCAGCTTGTCCTGCGGGTAGACGGTCGAAGGGCGCGGGCCGTGCGGCTGGTTAACGGTCACGTCGGCGAGGTAGTTGAGGATCTTGGTGCCGCGATCCGCCGGCGTCCGCGCGGTCAGCAGATAGGGCCGCTCGTCGATGAACGACGTGGTGACCCGCCCGGCCCGGAAATCGTTGTCGGCGACGACCGCCTGCAGGAACGGGATATTCGTCGACACTCCGCGAATGCGGAACTCGGCCAGGGCGCGACGTGCGCGGGTGATCGCGGTGGTGAAATCGCGCCCCCGGCAGGTGAGTTTGACCAGCATCGAATCGAAGTGCGCGCTGATCTCCGCGCCGAGGTTGGTGCCGCCGTCCAGCCGGATGCCCGCCCCACCGGGCGTGCGATAACCGGTGATGCGCCCGGTGTCCGGCCGGAAACCGTTGGCCGGATCCTCGGTGGTGATCCGGCACTGCATCGCTGCGCCATGCACCACCAGGCTGTCCTGCCGCAGCCCGAGCGCCTCGAGTGTCTCACCGTCGGCGATGCGCATCTGGCTGGCCACCAGGTCGACGTCGGTGATCTCCTCGGTGACGGTGTGCTCCACCTGGATGCGCGGGTTCATCTCGATGAACACGTGCTGCCCACGCTCGTCCAGCAGGAATTCGACGGTGCCCGCGTAGGAGTAGTTGATCTGACGGGCGAACGCGACCGCGTCGTCGCAGATCTTCTGCCGCAGCTCCTCGGGCAGGTTCGGCGCGGGCGCCAGCTCGATGACCTTCTGGTGGCGGCGCTGCACGCTGCAGTCGCGCTCGAATAGGTGCATCACGTTGCCGTGGGTGTCGGCCAGAATCTGGACCTCGATGTGGCGCGGGTTCAGCACGGCCTGCTCCAGGTAGACCATCGGATCGCCGAACGCCGACTCCGCCTCCCGGCTGGCCGCCTCGATGGCCTCCGGCAAGGCGGCCGCGTCGGTCACCCTGCGCATGCCGCGGCCGCCACCGCCCGACACCGCCTTGACGAACAACGGGAACTGCATGTCTGCTGCCGCGCTCACGAGCTCGTCGACCGACGCCGACGGCTGCGAGGACGTCAACACCGGCAGGCCCGCGGCCCGGGCGGCCTCGATCGCGCGCGCCTTGTTGCCCGTCAGCTCCAGCACATCGGCACCGGGCCCGACGAACGTGATGCCGGCCGCGGCACAAGCCGCCGCCAGATCGGGGTTCTCCGAGAGGAATCCGTAGCCCGGATAGACGGCGTCGGCACCCGCATCCTGGGCGACCCGGATGATCTCGTCGACGGACAGGTACGCGCGGACCGGATGGCCCTTCTCCCCGATCTGATACGACTCGTCGGCCTTCAACCGATGCTGCGAGTTGCGATCCTCGTGCGGATAGACCGCGACGGTCGTGATGCCCATCTCGTAGGCGGCACGAAACGCGCGGATCGCGATCTCGCCGCGGTTGGCCACCAGGATTTTGGATATCACCCGGGTAACCCTAACGCCGGACCGCTGTGCTGCGACTAGATCAGGGTCGACCAGTAGTTCCAGAACCGCACGAGGATCATCAGAACCACCGCGGTGAACCACAGCGTGACCAGCGACCAGCGCCATTGGTAACCGAACCGGAGCACACCGTGGTCGAGTCGGGGCGCCAGCGCGATGGACGACACCACCACCAGTAGCGGGATGGTGACGGCCCACACCACCATGCAGTACGGGCAGAGCGCACCGATGCGGTAGAGGCTCTGAAAGATCAGCCAGTGGATGAACGCGACGCCGAGCAGCGTGCCGACGGCCAACCCCGCCCAGTACCACCGCGGCAGCGCCACCTTGGCGACGGCCAGCACACCCGTGACCAGGACGACGCTGAAGGCGACGATGCCGATCAGCGGGTTCGGAAAACCGAAGGCCGAGGCCTGCGGGGTGATCATCACCGAACCGCAGGACAGCACCGGGTTGATGCTGCACGACGGCACATAGTCGGGGTTGATCAGGATCTGGATCTTCTCGATCGTCAGCGTGAGCGCGGCGGCCAGCCCGAGAACGCCTGCGATCAGCACCCACACCGCGCTGGCGGTGCGCACCTCGACACCCGGCCGTTCGTCCGCCGTCGCGGGCTCGGCCGGGGTGTCGGCGGCGGCAACGGTCACGGCGCCACCGGGATCGGATTCGGCGCGGGCGGCGCCGTGGTGAGGCCTGGCATGTCGCCGACGATCTCCTTGACCTTGGCCACCAGGTCTTCGGGTTTCGTGGTTTCGGTGATGGCGAACTCTTGGCCGTTGATCTTGACCGTCGGGGTGGAGTTGATGCCGGTCGCCTGGGCCAGACCCTGGGCCATGTTGACATAACGGCCCTTGTTGATGCAGTCCGGCACCGAGCCCCCGGCACCTGCCTGCCGGGCGATCTCGATCAGCCTCGCGTTGTCCGGGTAGGAACCGGTGCCCTCCTGGGGCTGCTGTGCGTACAGCGCGGCGTGGAAGCGCCTGAAGACTTCCTTGTTGGGCGTCTTGTCCTCGTCGGCCACGCAGTATGCGGCGTTGGACGCGCGCGACGAGTAGCCGTTGCCCTGCTGGTCCAGGATGGCGACCATGTAATAGTCGGCGGCGATCGCCCCGCTGTCGATGAGCTGGTTGATGGTCGGCCCGAACTGCTGCTCGAAGGCCCCGCAGTGCGGGCACAGGAAGTCCTCGTACAGCGACACCACGGCCTTGGGGTCGGTGGTGCCCTCCTTGGTGACGACGCTGCTCGCTGCCACCCGGATGGACTTGGCTTCCCCCGCCTTCGGCTTTTTGTCGGCGGACGTCACGATGTAGAGCACCAGCCCGACGCCCAACAACACGACAATCGCGGTCAAGCCGATCTGGATGAACAGATTGCGCCTGCGGTCCGCGGCGTTCAGGTCGTATCGGGCGTTCTTCTTCGGTTTCGTGGCCACGGGGCTAAGCGTACCGGCGGGGGTCCGCAGGCTTGTCAGCTGCGACTGAGATGAGCGCGTAGGGCGGAATTGATGTCGGCGACCGCCGTGGCGCTCGCGCCACCGAGGGGGAAGAAGTTGGTGAAGGCGTGAATCACCGAATCGAACTCCCGCAGGTCCACCACGTTTCCCGCGGCACGCAGCGCCTCGGCGTACTGGCGGTCCTCGTCTCGCAGCGGGTCGAAGCCCGCCGTGACCAGGATGGCGGGCGGCAGACCGGACAGATCCTCGGCCAGCAGCGGCGACACCCGGGGATCGGTGGGGTCGATGCCCGAACCACTGAGGTATTTGTCGTGACAGAAGTCCTGGTCCCAGCGGCGCAGAAAGAATCCGTCGGCGAACAGGTCTTGCGACCGCGTGTGGCCCGCGAAGTTGACCATCGGATACAGCAGCAGCTGCAGCACCGGCGCCGGCGCGCCCTCGCCGCGCGCGCGCAGGACGACCACCGCAGTGAGGTTGCCGCCCGCGCTGTCCCCACCGACGGCGACCCGACTCGGGTCGGCACCCAGTTCGGCGGCATGCTCGCACGCCCACAGATATGCCGCGTACGCGTCGTCGGCGGCGGCGGGCGCCTTGTGCTCGGGCGCGAGGCGGTAGTCGACGAACAGCACATGGACTCCGGCGTCGCGGCAGATCACCTCACACAGCTGGCCGTGGGTTTCCAGGCCGCCGACCACGAAACCGCCGCCGTGGTAGTAGACCAGCAACGGCGCGTCGGCCTCTTTGGACCGGTAGTGGCGTGCCGGGATGTCGCCGGCAGGCCCCGGCAGCGACAGGTCGGACCACTCGACATCGACGTCCACATGGGGAAACTGTTTGGCCGCGGCGTTGATGCCCCTGCGTGCGAGTGCGACGTTCTCGCTGATGATCAGCCCCTCGGTGCCCGACGCGCGCTGTGCTGCCAGCACAAGCGCAAGCGTGGGGTCCAGGGTGTTGCCGTCGATGGTCACCGGCCGCCGGCCCAGCAGCAGCTGCTTGAGGCGATCCGGCATCCGGGGGATGGTGTGCAACGTCAGTGTGCCCGCGACATTGAGGATCTTCTCCCGAGCGCCGGGCTTCGGAGTCGACGCGCTCGCGTCGGCCGAGGTCACAGATCGGGCTGGCAGACTTCGGGTCATGGTCACTCCACGGTACTGATTAGGTGGCGTCTCCGGCTCGGCAATATAGTCATGCCGAAGTCGGTGACCCCCGAGAGAATTGTGAGTAATTTCGACGTGTTCGATTGCGAGCGCAACGAGACGGACATGGCGTCAGTTTCGTCGCTCGATGACGATACTCGGGTGGGTCCCGATCCCGGATTTGCGACTTCACAGGATAGGTAACCATGACGTCGGCGGCGATTCCTTCCGTCACTCTCAACGACGACCACTCGATGCCGGTACTCGGCCTGGGGGTCGGCGAGCTGTCGGATTCCGAAACCGAGCAGGCGGTGTCTGCCGCGCTGGAGGCGGGCTACCGGTCGATCGACACGGCGGCCGCCTACGGCAACGAGGCCGCGGTGGGACGGGCGATCGCGGCGTCGGGGGTGGCGCGCGAGGAGCTGTTCGTCACCACGAAGCTGGCCACCGTCGACCAGGGCTTCCAGTCCTCGCAGGACGCGCTGGCGGCCAGCCTGGAACGCCTCGGCCTCGACTACGTCGACCTCTACCTGATCCACTGGCCGGCCGGTGAGCAGGGCAAATACATCGACAGCTGGGGCGGGCTGTTGGCCTGCAGGGGGGTGGGACACACCCGGTCGATCGGCGTGGCCAACTTCCACGAGGAGCACCTGTCCAACATCGTCGATCTGTCCTTCGTCCCCCCTGTCGTCAACCAGATCGAGCTGCACCCGCTGCTGAACCAGGCTGCGCTGCGCGCCGTCAACGCGTCACGCGATGTCGTCACGGAGGCCTACGGCCCGCTGGGGGTCGGCAGGCTTGTGAGCAACCCGACGGTGATTCCGATCGCGGAGGCGCACGGCAAGACACCGGCACAGGTGTTGATCCGGTGGAGCCTTCAGCTGGGCAACGTGGTCATTCCCCGCTCGTCGTCGCCGGAACGTATCAGGGCGAACCTCGAGGTGTTCGACTTCGAGTTGACCGATGACGAGATGGCGACGCTCAACGGGCTCGACGTGGGCACACGGTTCCGCCCGGACCCTGAAACCTATACGGGCACTTAGCTCGTCGGGCAGGTAGCAGCGGCGTCCCGAAGCACACCGGCCGACGGCGCGTCGACGGGCAATCCGTAGCCCCGCAGCACCGCGATGAACTGAATCGCGTACTGGCACCGGAACGCGACGTTGGGCGGCATCCACAGCACCGGTTCGGAATCCCCCTTGTCCTCGTTGGCCTGTCCGGCCACCGCAATCAGGTTGGCCGGGTCGTTGGCGAACCGCAATCGCACGTCGTCGGGCCAGTTCCTGGCGCCGAGGTCCCACGCCAGCGCCAATGGGACGATGTGATCGATCTGGACGGACGCTCCCACTTGATTGCCGCGCACAAACGCGACGTCGGCATTGGTGTAGGGGTCGTGCAGCGTGCCGGTGGCAACGGCGTTGGGGCACCGCTTGATCGACACGTACGTCTTGTCGACGAGGTCGCGGTCGAGGATGTCGTTGCGGGTGTCGCAGCCGTTGTGGCCACCGGGAGCGGGGTTGTCGTCGGTCCACGACTCACCGAACGCCGCCCTGCGATAGTCGAAACCGCGAACCCGGATCGGCACCTCGGCGATGCCGGCCAACACGTCGACACCCGGTGCGACGGTGGGGATATCGGCTTGCGCGACGAACCACGCGGCCCGCTGATCTGCCGACGCGACAGTCTGATAGGCGGTCACCATTGCCAGCGCCACCGCCGCAGCCAACAATGCCAGCCGCTTGCGGCTCATGACTTGTCCAGGTATTCGACGCGCTCGGTGTCGGTGAATTGAGCTGCCAGAAGGGCCATTCCGGGATCGCGGGGGGTCTGCTGGTAGTGCGCTTCGCAGAACTCCCGCGCGGCTTCGATGACTTCCTGATGCTCGAACAGTGACAAGAACCGGAGTGTGATCGCCCGGCCGGACTGGCTGAGCCCCAGCACGTCGCCTTCGCGGCGCTCCCTGAGGTCGAGGTCGGCGAGCTCGAAGCCGTCCAGCGTGGCAGCCACCGCCTTCAGCCGTTCGCCTGCCTTGGAACCTTCCGGCAGCCGGGTGGCAAGCAGGCACAGGCTGGCGTGCTCGCCGCGGCCGATGCGACCACGCAGCTGGTGCAGCTGGCTGATGCCGAACCGATCGGCGTCCATCACGAACATGACCGTGGCGTTGTGCACATCGACACCGACCTCGATGACCGTCGTGCACACCAGAACGTCGATCTGCCCGTCCCGGAATGAGGCCATCACCGCGTCCTTTTCGTCGGACGGCAGGCGGCCATGCATCAACCCCAGTCGCAGACCGGACAGCGGTCCGTGCCGAAGGTGCTCCAACAGCTCGACCACGGTGGTGGACGGTGGACCATCTTGGCTCTTACCGTCATCGGAATCGTCGATGCGAGGCGCGACGACATAGGCCTGCCGTCCCGCATGCACTTCCTCCGCGATCCGCTGCCAGGCACGGGTGAGCCATTGTGGTTTCTCCGTGATGAAAATCGTGTTGGTCGCGATCGGCTGCCGACCGCGGGGCAGCTCGCGCAATGTCGACGTTTCCAGATCGCCATAAGTGGTGAGTGCGACCGTGCGCGGAATCGGCGTGGCCGTCATCACCAGAAGGTGTGGCGTGACCCCTTCTGGAGCCTTGGCACGTAGGCGATCTCGCTGTTCGACACCGAACCTGTGCTGCTCGTCGACCACGACCATGCCGAGTCGCTCGAAGTCCACCGCGTCCTGTAGCAGAGCGTGGGTGCCGATCACGATGCCCGCCTCGCCCGACGCGACCTCGTCGCGCACCTGTCGTTTCTGTTGCGGAGACATCGATCCGGTCAGCAACGCAACCCGTGTCGCACCCTCGACGCCACCGAGCTGTCCCGCCATCGCCAGTGGGCCGAGGACGTCGCGCACGGATCGAGCATGTTGTGCGGCAAGGACTTCGGTGGGCGCCAGTAACGCGCATTGATACCCGGCATCGACCATCTGCAGCATGGCCAGCACCGACACGATGGTCTTTCCCGAGCCGACCTCACCCTGCAGCATCCGGTTCATCGGACGGGTCGCGGCGATTTCGGTCGAGAGAGTATCGAGCACTTCGCGCTGGCCGCTTGTCAACTCGAACGGCAGCCGACCCAGCAGCGCTGCCATCAAGCCATCGGATCTACGCGGTGCCGACGGGCCGGTGTCGGACAGCTCGCCGTACCGCCGCGCGACAAGCGCCCATTCCAGCCCCGCTGCCTCGTCGAAAGTCAGGCGCTCGCGGGCGCGTTCGCGGTCCGCCTCCGTCTCGGCCAGATGAATCGCCCTCAGGGCCTCGTCCTCGGATATCAGATTGCGCTGCTGCACAATGGATTTCGGCAGCGGATCCGATATCGGATCCAGCATGTCGAGCACCTGTCGGACGCAGGCGAAGATATCCCAGCTCTGCACCTTGGCGCTGGCCGGGTAGATCGGAAAGTAGTCCCGCTCGAAGGCCGCCAGCATGTCCTCTTCGCTGTTGGACCCCTCGGCGATCTTGGCCATCGATTTTGTGCCCCTGCCCTGTCTCGCACCATCGAGGATCAGGAAGGCCGGATGGGTCAACTGCGTGGTGCCCTTGAAGGAGCCGACCTCGCCGGACAGCATCAACCGAGTTCCGACCACCAGCGTCTTCTTCAGGAACTTGGCGTTGAAGAACGTAGCCGTCACCTTCGGCCTGCGGTTGCCGAGCGTCACGACGAGGTATTCCCGCTTCGGAGTGCGATTCGTCCAGCGCACTTCGGCTTTGGTGATCGTGTCCACGAAGGTGATGTGCTCGCCCTCTTCTGGAGGCTCACCATCTTCACCGAGTACCGTCATGCCTTCGCTGTACTTCCGCGGGAAATGCCGGAGCAGGTCGTTGACCGTGCGGATTCCGAAATGTTCCTCGAGCGGGCCCGCCGACCTGGCCCCTATCACGTAGTCCAGCCGGTCGGTCAGGGTGGCCACGCTTACTCCACCCCGATCAACAACGCGTCGCCGCGATGGCCGGTGTGGTAGGTCACCAACTCGGCGCCCAGGTGCTCGCGGTGGACATGCTCCTGCAAGGCCTGGCCGACAGCGGGATCCACGCCGGCACCACTGAGCACCGTCACCAGCTCCCCGCCCGCAACGAGCATCAGGTCGATCAACCCGGCGCCCGCGGCGATGATGTCCTCGGCGACGATCAGGACCTCGTCACCGGCGATGCCGAGGCCGTCGCCGGGCCGGCAGGTGCCCGCCCAGGTCAATGCCTCCTCGGTGGCGAGCCGAACCGAGCCGTGTCGGGCGCCTGCCGCGGCGCGGGCCATCGTGTAGCCGTCGTCGACGGCCTGCCGGTCGGCGTCGTGCACGGCCAGCGCGGCCAGGCCCTGCACCATCGACCCGGCGGGCACCGGCACCACGTCGATCCCCCAGCCGATCGCGGCGGTGCAGCCCGCGACCAACTCCTCCGCCGCGACGAAGCCGTTGGGCAGCACCATGATCTGGGCCGCTCCCGCGTCGACGAGGCCGCGCAGCAACTGCTTGGCAGTGACCGCGGACATCGGGTCGGTCGCGTCGGAGTCGGGCCGCAGGACGTGGGCGCCCTCGCCGGCGAAGAGCGCGGCCGCCCCGTCGCCGTCGACGACGGCCAGGACGGCTCGCTCACGACTCCAGCCGCCGGGTGCATACGAACCCGGCGCCCCGGCGAGCGCGGTGATCTGAATCCTGCTCGGGGTGCCGAACGCCAAGGCCGCCTCGATGGCACCGCCGGCGTCGTCGGAGTGCACGTGCACCGAGTAGCAACCGCCGCCGTCGGAGGTGGCGGCCGCGATCGCGACCGAGTCGCCGAGCTCGTCGAGGCGCTGGCGCAGGTGCTCGACCCCGTCGGGTTCGCAGCCGCTCAGCAGGTACATCACCTCGAAACGCGGCGGAGCGGGCGCCGCGACAGCGATCTCGGCGTCAGGGGGCGATGGCACATACACCTGACGGGTCGGCGCGTGCCCGGACACGATCTTGCACAGCGCGTCGAGCAACACCAGCAGGCCGCGACCACCGGCGTCGACCACGCCCGCAGCGGCGAGCACGTGAAGCTGCTCGATGGTCTTGTCGAGCGCGATCACTGCCGCGTCCGAAGCGGCGATCACCACCCCGGCGAGATCGGCACCATCGAAGCCGGCATCCTCGGCCGCTTCTGCGGCGGCCCGCAGCACCGACACGATGGTGCCCGACACCGATTCGCCCATCGATGCGACGACCAGACCGACCGCGTGGCGCAGCGCGGCGGCGAGGACGACGCCGTCGATATCGGCCAGTTCGCCGCCCCGCTCGGCGGCGGCTTCCGCAGCGACGTCGGCCAGTCCGCGCAGGATCTGGGACAGGATCACCCCGGAGTTGCCCCTGGCGCCGTGCAGCGCGCCGTCGGCCAGGGCCGCTGCCACCCCCGTCACGTCGTCACCGCCGGCAGAGGCGTCCGCCTGAACCCAGGCCGCACGCATGGTGAACAGCATGTTCGTTCCGGTGTCGGCGTCCGCGACCGGGAAAACGTTCAGCCGGTTGATCTCGTCGGTGTGGGCGATCAGGTCACCAACCGAGGTGTGGGCCCAATCCCGCAGGGCTGACGCGTCCAGCCGCCGACCCGACTTTCCCAACTCCTACCCACCTCCCACCCCGCAGACGGACCTCGCGGTCGGCGTCAGCCTATCCACTGCTCCAGACATCGCCGGTCACATCGACAGGCCTGGTCCGCACCCGGTGGACACCGTTTTGGCGTTCGCTTTGCGGGCCGGTATCCTGGTCAGGTTGTCGGGTCGACCCGTCGCCGTCTCCGGCGAAATGGACGAAGACCCCGTAAGTACTGATCCAAGGAGTTCACGATATGGCTGCCGTCTGCGATATCTGCGGGAAGGGCCCCGGCTTCGGCAAGTCGGTCTCGCACTCCCATCGCCGGACCAGCCGTCGTTGGGATCCGAACATCCAGAGCGTGCGCGCCGTCACCCGTCCGGGTGGCAACAAGAAGCGCATCAACGTCTGCACCTCCTGCATCAAGGCAGGCAAGGTCACCCGCGGCTAGCCTCGGTCCGAGGCGATCGCGTCGAATGCGCGCAGCAAAGCGCGCAGCATTTCGCGCGCGTTAGCCCGGCCAACTTCCAGCGTGACGCCGATCGCGGCGCGCGTGCCGGTGATGCTCGGCAGCTCCGCGGCCGCACAACTCCAGCCGAGCATGCACTGCTCGGACTCCACCGCGTACCCGTCCTCGCGTACCCGGCGCAACGCCGCCGACAGCTCACCCACGTCGCGGACGGAGTTGGGCGTCATCGGCGACACACCGTCACGGGCGATCCGTTCGAACAGGTCGGGCCTATGCGCGAGCGCCAGATGCCCACCGGCGGTGTTGACCAGGATTGCCGGGCTGCCCGGCTGCGGCCAGGTCGCTCGCGCCGTTGCGGCGAAGCCGGTGTCACACACCATCGCGATGGGCTGCACGTTGTCGAGTTGGCAGCCGGCGGTCAACCATGCAACGCCGCCATAGGCAGCATGCAGATCCTCGAGCACCGGAATGTATCGCGCGAAATCCCTTTGCAATGACGCTGTTTCGCCTAGCCGGCTCAGCGCTGGGCCGAGCGCGTAGCCGCGGTCGGAGCGGCTGAGGAGCTGACGTTCCACGAGTCCCGTTGCGATTCGATGTGCGGTCGGCTTGGGAATCCCTGTCATGCATGACAATTCGACGAGCGCGACCGGTGGCCCGTGCGCCGCCACCGCCTCGATCAGCGCCAGGGCGCGGCCGACCACGGTGTGGTCATCGACTACAACCTCACCTGCCAAGTCAGGTCCAATCCCCGCCCAGATGAAGCGTCGTTTCAGTGAATGAAACGAGCCAAAGACATTCTGACAGAAAACTCGTACCGTTCGCCCAACTTCATAGGGGCAAATCAATTGGACTGGCTTTCTGTGAAATTGCTTGGAAGTCATTGAAAGTCGTGCAGTCGGGGCCCGCCGCCCGGCAAAGCCCCCTGCCGGGAGCAACGGCGATACTGCCCCCTGGATTGGACACCACATCTGAGCAGTAACCCGGCTAGGGCAAGCGCCAGTCGATCGGGTCGGCATCCATCTGCTCGAGCAGTTCGTTGGCGCGGCTGAACGGTCGCGATCCGAAGAATCCGCGCGACGCCGACAGCGGTGAGGGATGGGGCGACTCGATCGAGACGCAGTCGCTGCCGTCGAGCATCGGCTTGAGCGTCGACGCGTCACGACCCCACAGCACCGCGACCATGGGCTGCGCGCGCGCCACCAACGCCCGGATCGCGCACTCGGTCACCGCTTCCCAGCCCTTACCCCGGTGCGACGCCGGGGTGCCCGGCCGCACGGTGAGCACCCTGTTCAGCAGCATCACCCCACGCTCGGCCCACGGCGTCAGATCACCGTTGGCAGGCGCGGGATAGCCCAGGTCGCTGCAGTACTCCCGATAGATGTTCTCCAGGCTGCGTGGCAGCGGCCGCACGTCGGCGGCCACCGAGAAGCTCAGCCCGACGGCGTGGCCCGGCGTCGGGTAAGGATCCTGCCCGACGATCAGCACCCGCACCTGGTCGAACGGAAAGGTGAAGGCCCGCAACACATTCTGCCCGGCGGGCAGGTACCGGTGGCCGGCCGCGATCTCAGCCCGCAGGAACTCCCCCATGTGCGTGACCTGGGCGCCGACGGGTTCCAGCGCTTGCGCCCAGCCCTGGTCGATCAGGTCATGCAGTGGCCGTGCCGTCACGACATGTCAACCTAGCGGCTCGCCTCACTGAAATGACTGCCAGCCCGGACTTCCGTGCCACGTGTCGCCATCGACCAACACCCTCGCCGGGCCGTCGATCACCGTGCCGATGACGCGCCAGCCGTCCGGCGGTGTGCCGGGGAACGTCGCGACGAGGGCATGGTCTTCCCCGCCGCCGAGCACCCATGCCCACACATCGGCATCCGATGCGGCGGCGGCAGCGGCAAGGACGTCACGGTCGGCCGTCAGCGCCGCAGTCGACACGTTGATTCCCACGCCGGACGCGTCGGCAAGATGACCCAGATCGGCGACCAGCCCGTCGGAGACGTCCGTCATCGCCGTCGCGCCCCCGTCGGCCGCAACGCGACCCTGCCCATAGGGCGGCTCCGGCACCAGGTGACGACGCCGCAGCACTTCGAATCCGTCAATGCCGTTGTGCCACAGGTGATATCCGGCCGCAGATCGACCCAACTCACCGGCAACGGCCAGGGTGTCACCCACCCGCGCTCCGGCCCGCAGCACCGGTGCACGGTCACCGAGATCGCCGAGCGCGGTCACCGAGATCACCCACTGCGGGGCACTGACCAGATCGCCGCCGACGATGCCCGCACCCAACCGGCCGGCCTCTTGCCACATCCCGCCGGCCAGTTCGAGCGCCTGCGCCGACGGGGTGTCACCCGGCGCGCCGAACGCGACCACGAACGCGGTCGCGGTGGCACCCATGGCCTCGATGTCGGCGGCATTCTGCGCGATGGCCTTCCGGCCGATGTCGTGTGGCGTCGACCAGTCCAACCGGAAGTGTCTGCCCTCGACGAGCATGTCGGTGGACACGACGGTTCTGCCGTCCGCCGCGACGACGACCGCGGCATCGTCGCCGGGGCCGAGCACGACCGTCGCCGGCTGCTGGCGACCCGTGACCAGGCGGTCGATGACGGCGAACTCTCCCAGCCCAGCCAGGCTGTCGACCGGCTCGTCGTTCGCCATCACACCTCCTGCCGCGGCCCTTCGTGGCGCTGAACACCGGGCGGACCTGCGGTACGTTTGGTCCCTGCGGCGTGGAGTCTATGCAGCGAACGGAGGAGACAGCGGGTGGTCGAGGCTTTCATGCTGATCCAGACCGACGTGGGCCGCGCCGAAGTCGTCGCCAAGCGGCTGGCCGAGCTGGCCGGCGTGCTGTCCGCCGAGTACGTCACCGGTCCGTACGACGTGGTCGTCCGCATCGGCGCCGACACCATGGGCGACCTGCAGGACAACGTCGTGCCGAGCATTCAGCAGGTGGCAGGCATCACCCGCACGCTGACCTGCCCGATCGCCAACGGAGCACACCCCTAGAGTTGCTATGTGGCACCCCCGACCGACACCAGCCGGGACGGGCCGCCGCGATCCCTGCTGATCGCCGCGATCGCCGTCGCCGCCGTGGCGATCATCGCGGTGCTGGTCATCGCCGCCGTCCGCCAGCTGCCGGAACAGTTGCAGCCGGTCCCCATCCCGTCGGTCCCCGCACCGCGAGCGGAAAGCCGCGAGTGCGCTGCGTTGATGGCCGCACTGCCCGAGAGCTTGGGCGACTACCGGCGCGCCCCGGCGGCAGACCCGGCGCCCGCGGGAGCCGCAGCGTGGCAGGCTGCGCCCGACGCCGAACTGGTCGTGCTGCGGTGTGGGCTCGACCGGCCGGCCGAATTCGTGGTCGGCTCTCCCATCCAGGTCGTCGACGAAGTGCAGTGGTTCGAGGTCAGTGAGGCCGGAGGGCAGGAGCGCAGCGACCCGGGAAACAGCCAGGGAGGGACGACGTGGTTCACGGTCGATCGCCCCGTATATATAGCCCTGACGCTGCCTGGCGGGTCGGGTCCGACGCCGATCCAGGATATCTCCGAGGTGACCGCGCGGACGCTGCCCGCCAGACCGATCGACCCGGCACCGGCCGGCTAGCGCTAGCGCAGACCCGTGCCTCGCGCCAGCGCGGTGTCCACCATCGCCGCCAACAACGTCGGGTAATCAACCCCGCTCGCGGCCCACATCCTCGGAAACATCGAAATCGTGGTGAACCCGGGCATGGTGTTGATCTCGTTGACCACAGGGCCGTCGTCGGTCAGGAAAAAGTCGACGCGGGCCAGGCCCTGGCAGTCGATCGCGCGAAATGCCCTGATGGCCAGCCGGCGCACCTCATCGGCCACCTCGTCGTCGACCTTGGCGGGCACGTCGAGCTCCGCGGCGTCCTCGAGGTACTTGGTGGCGAAGTCGTAGAACGCGTCTTCGCGGCCGCGCACACCGGCCACCCGGATCTCGCCGACGGTGCTCGCTTCGACTCTGCCGTCGGGAAATTCGAGGACGCCGCATTCGAGTTCACGCCCCGGCACGGCCGCCTCGACGATCACCTTGGGGTCGTGCCTGCGCGCGTCGGCGATCGCGTCGGGCAGCTGATCCCACGCCGTGACCCGGCTGACCCCGATCGACGATCCGCCCCGCGCGGGTTTCACGAACACCGGCAGGCCCAGCCGCTCTCGCTCCTCGAGTTCCACCGTCTCTTGGTGCGGTCGCAACACCACATGGTCGCCGATCGGCAGGCCCTCGGCGACGAGCAGCTTCTTGGTGAACTCCTTATCCATGCCCGCCGCGCTGGCCAGCACACCGGCACCGACATACGGCACGCCTGCAAGCTCGAGCAGTCCCTGGATCGTGCCATCCTCGCCGTAGGGTCCGTGCAACACCGGGAACACCACGTCGACCGAGGCCAGCAGCTCCCCCGCCGCGCCTTGGCCGATGGACAGCAGTTCACCGCCGCGGCCCGGATCCGCAGGCAAGGCCAGCGCGGTGCCCGACGCACCGCTCACCTCCGGGAGCCGGCCGTCGGTGATCGCCAGCGAGTCCGGGCTGGCATCAGTCAGCACCCAAGACCCCTCCGGCGTGATGCCGACCGCCACCACCTCGAACCGCTTGGGATCAAGGTGCCGGAGGATGCTACCTGCGGAAACGCATGAAATCGCGTGCTCGGAACTCCGTCCGCCGTAGACAACGGCAACACGGACGCGACCGGCGGAGCCGGGCTGGTGGCGGGCACTCACAACCTAGAGAGGCTACCGCCCTCGCCGAAGCCCGCACGTTCTAGCGTTACGACCAGGGCTTTAGCGCAACGCCTGCTCGATGTCGGCGATCAGGTCGTCGGTGTCCTCGATGCCCGCGGAGATGCGCGCGAAGCCCTCGCCGACGGGGTCGCCCCACCGCGCCCTGCGGTCCACCGAGCTGTGGATGCCGCCGAAACTGGTTGACGAGATCAGCAGATCGCTGTTCTGCACCAGCGCGTGCACGGCTGCGGCGCTGTCGAGCTCCACCGCCACGATTCCGCCGAAGCGCTTCATCTGCTGGTTGGCGACCTCATACGATGGGTCGTCCGGTAGACCTGGGTACCGCAGGGACCGCACGGCGGGATGGTGGCGCAGCGTCAACGCGATGGCGAGCGCGTTCTGGCATTGACGCTCGAACCGCAGGCCCGCGGTGCCGAGGCTGCGCAGCACCATCCAGGCCTCGAACGCGCCGAGGATCGGTCCCGCGAGCCGACGCTCGTGCTCGATTGCGGTCATCTGGTCGGCGTGACTGCCCGCCACATATCCCGCGAGAAGGTCGTGGTGACCCGACAGAGTCTTGGTGGCACTGGCCACCACCAGGTCCGCGCCCAGCGACAGCGGCTGCTGTCCAAGCGGTGTCGCGGTGGTGTTGTCGACGACCAGCGTGGCGCCGCGTTCGTGACACGTCATCGCCAGACGATGCAGATCGACCACGTCAAGGCCGGGGTTCGACGGCGTCTCGGCAAGCACCACGTCGGCGCCCGATGCGGCATCGACAATATCCGTGCACTTCGCTTCTACGACAGTGATACCTTGCGGCGAAAGATATTCGGCTGCATAGCGACGCACCTGGTAGTAGCCGTCGGCGGGCACCACCAGAGTTGCACCGGGCTTGGCTAGCACCCGCAGCACCGATGTGATCGCGGCCATCCCGGAGCCGAACGTCAGTGCGGCGGAAGCACCTTCCAATTCAGCCAATGCCGATTCCAGCTGACGCCACGTCGGATTGTGGTAACGCCCGTAGCTGTCGAGCGAGTCGTCCTCGCTCGGGGGGATGTGATAGGCCGCCGCCGCGATCGGGGACGCCGTTACCGGTGAACCCGGAACCGCTTCGAGTCCAACGGCTTTGACGCTTCGGGTGGAATCTCCGTACGGGCTGGTCATGTCGCTACTCCGGCTTGGTGCTGCGGCCCAGCAGCAGTGCTACCGCCTCATTGACCGAGAATCCCTTGTGGCACACCCGATGTACGGCGTCGGTCAGCGGCATCTCGACGTCGTAGCTCGCCGCCAGCGAAAGCACCGACTCGCAGGAGGTGACGCCTTCGGCGACGTGACCGCCGGCGGCCAGTTTCGCCGCTTCCAGCGACTCGCCCATGCCGAGCCGATGACCGAACGTACGGTTGCGAGACTGCGGCGACGTGCAGGTTGCGACCAGGTCACCCACTCCCGCCAGGCCGGCCAACGTCGCGGGCTTGGCGCCCAACGCAATTCCCAGTCGCATGATCTCGGCCAGCCCGCGGGTGATGATCGCCGCGATCGTGTTCTCGCCCAGTCCTTTGCCTGCTGCCATGCCGCACGCGAGCGCGATCACGTTCTTGCACGCGCCGCCGACCTCGGCGCCGATGACATCGGCGTTGGTGTACGGCCGGAAGTATGGAGTGGCCAGCGCCCGCTGCAGGGTCACCGCGCGGCCGGAATCGGCGCACGCGACGACGGTGGCGGCGGGCTGCTCCTCGGCGATCTCGCTGGCCAGGTTCGGGCCGGTGACAACGGCCACGCGCGACGGGTCGGCACCGGTCACCTGGACCACCACCTGGCTCATCCGCATCAAAGTTTCCAACTCGATGCCCTTGGCCAGGCTGACCAGCGATACGTCGTCGCCAAGTAAACCGGCCCAGTCGGTGAGATTCGACCGCAGCGTCTGCGACGGCACCGCAAGCAGCACCGTGCACGCGCCGTCCAGCGCTGCGGAGGGGTCGCTCGTCGCGCGGATCGTCTTGGGCAACTCGACGTCGCCGAGGTACTCGGTATTGCGGTGGGTGTTGTTGATCTCGTCGGCCAGCTCGGGGCGGCGGGCCCACAGCGTGACGTCGTTTCCGGCATCGGCCAGCACCTTGGCCAGCGCCGTTCCCCACGCACCGGCCCCCATCACCGCCGCCTCTACCACTGTTTCACCCTAGCGTGACGGCTCCGGACGACGCCCGGACTGCCAAGCCGGAGGGGACTGGCAGGATGAGAGGTCATGAGCGGCACGCAGACCGGCGCGCCAGCAGACGTCGGATTGGTCATCGCCGTCAAGCGGCTCGCCGCCGCCAAGACGAGGCTCGCCCCGGTGTTCTCGGCGAAGACCCGGGAAAACGTGGTGCTGGCCATGATGGTCGACACCATCAAGGCCGCGCTGGCGGTCCCCGCGCTGCAGACAGTCACCGTCGTCACGCCTGACCAGGTTGCTGCCGATGCCGCACTCGAGCTGGGCGCGCAGGCGCTCGCCGATCCCACACCGGACGGCCACCGCGATCCGCTGAACAACGCGATTGCCGCCGCGGAAGCGGTGGTTCGCGAATCGACACCGAATGTCGTTGTGCTGCAGGGGGATTTACCGGCACTTCAGCCGCAGGAACTGGCTGAGGCGATCGCCGCCGCGCGCGGCTATCCCCGTAGCTTCGTCGGCGACCGACACGGCACCGGCACCTCGGCGTTATTTGCGTTCGGGGTCGCGCTTGAACCCTTGTTCGGACCCGATTCGGCCCGCAAGCATCAGCATTCGGGGGCCATCGAGCTGACGGGGCCGTGGCCGGGGCTGCGCTGCGACATCGACACGCCCGACGACCTGATGGTGGCGCGCCGACTCGGAGTGGGTGCGGCGACGACACAGGCCATCGGGCGGCCAAGGTAAACAGCGGTTGCCGATATTGGCCGTCGGTAACAGTTCGGCGGTCCGATGAGGAATGATCGACGGAATGACCGAAGCCGAGGCACGAGTTCGACCGGACGACACCGACACGGTGTCGGCTGATTCGGCGCCGGTGGCACCACCAGCGGCGACTCCGCCTGCGGTCGACAATGCCCTGCCAGACGACCGCTACCTCAACCGGGAGCTGAGCTGGCTGGACTTCAACGCGCGGGTGCTGGCGCTGGCGGCCGACACATCACTTCCGCTGCTGGAGCGGGCGAAGTTCCTCGCCATCTTCGCGTCCAACCTCGACGAGTTCTACATGGTGCGGGTTGCCGGCCTCAAGCGGCGCGACGAGATGGGATTGTCGGTGCGCTCCGCCGACGGCCTTTCCCCACGCGAGCAGCTGCGCCGGATCAGCGAACGCACCCAGCAGATCGCCAGTAGGCACGCGGACGTGTTCATGAATTCGGTCCGCCCGGCGCTCGCCGACGAGGGCATCGTCATCATCACGTGGGCCGAGCTCGACGACGCCGAACGGGACAAGCTGTCTGCCTATTTCCACGAGCAGGTGTTCCCTGTACTGACGCCCCTGGCCGTCGACCCGGCGCATCCGTTCCCGTTCGTCAGCGGCCTGAGCCTGAACCTGGCCATCACCGTCAAGCACCCCGATGACGGCGGTCAGCACTTCGCGCGAATCAAGGTGCCCGACAACGTCGACCGCTTCGTCGAACTGGACAGCCGAGACGGTGAGCTGCGGTTCCTGCCGATGGAGTCGCTGATCGCGGCCTTCTTGCCGGTATTGTTCCCCGGCCTGGAGATCGTCGAGCATCACGCGTTCCGCATCACCCGCAACGCCGACATGGAAGTCGAAGAGGACCGCGACGAAGACCTGCTGCAGGCGCTCGAGCGGGAGTTGGCCCGTAGGCGATTCGGCTCTCCGGTGCGGCTCGAAGTCGCCGACGACATGACCGAGAACATGTTGGAACTGCTGTTGCGTGAGCTCGACGTGAACCCTGGTGACGTCATCGAGGTGCCGGGGCTGCTGGATCTTTCGTCGCTTTGGCAGGTCTACGGCGTCGACCGCCCGGAGCTGAAAGATCCGCCGTTCGTGCCCGCCACCCCACCGGCGTTCGGCGAGCGGGAAACGCCGAAGAGCATCTTCGCGACGCTGCGCGACGGCGATGTCCTCGTGCAGCATCCTTACGACTCGTTCTCGACCACCGTGCAGCGCTTCATCGAACAGGCCGCGGCCGACCCGAACGTGCTGGCGATCAAGCAAACGCTGTACCGCACGTCGGGCGACTCCCCGATCGTCAACGCGTTGATCGACGCCGCGTCGGCGGGCAAGCAGGTGGTCGCGCTGGTGGAGCTGAAAGCACGGTTCGACGAGCAGGCCAACATCAAGTGGGCGCGAGCACTCGAGCAGGCGGGTGTACACGTGGTGTACGGGTTGATCGGGCTGAAGACGCACTGCAAGACCTGTTTGGTGGTGCGTAGGGACGGCTCGGCGATCCGGCGGTACTGCCACATCGGCACGGGCAACTACAACCCGAAAACCGCTCGACTCTATGAAGATGTCGGCCTGTTGACGGCAGCCCCCGACATCGGCGCCGATCTCACCGATCTCTTCAACTCGCTCACCGGCTACTCGCGCAAAGACTCCTACCGCAACCTGCTGGTCGCCCCCCAGGGCGTTCGCAGGGGCATCATCGAGCGCATCGAACGCGAGGTCGCCGCCACCCGCGACGGCGCCGAGGGCCGAATCCGGCTGAAAGCGAACGCATTGGTCGACGAGCAGGTGATCGACGCGCTCTACCGGGCCTCCCAGGCCGGCGTGCGGGTCGAGGTGGTGGTGCGCGGGATCTGCGCCCTGCGGCCCGGCGCACCGGGCTTCTCCGAGAACATCACGGTGCGCTCGATTCTGGGCCGATTCCTCGAACACTCACGGATTATTCACTTCCGCGCCATTGATGAGTTCTGGATCGGCAGTGCCGACATGATGCATCGTAATCTCGACCGTCGCGTCGAGGTGATGGCTGAAGTAAAGGATCCGAGGCTGAAGGCGCAACTGGATGAGGTGTTCGACTCGACGATGAACCCGGCCACCAGATGCTGGGAGTTGGGGGACGACGGGAGCTGGACCGCTTCGCCTCACGACGGCCAGAGCGTGCGCGACCACCAAGTGTGGCTGATGGACCGCCACCGTCATCCCTGATCTTCGACCCCGAGTGCAAGCCCACGACCGGGTTCGAATGACTTGCAGGAGTTGAGGTGCCGAAGGAGTCTTCCACCAGTGCCGCGGTGGTACCGGCGAATAAGGCCGTGCTCGCGGCCGGCGCCGTGTTGTGGCGCCTCAACGGTGACTCGGCGGCGCCCGAAGTCGCGGTGATTCACCGGCCGCGCTACGACGACTGGTCGCTGCCCAAGGGCAAGGTCGACGTCGGAGAGAACGAGCCGATGACCGCCGTGCGGGAAGTGCACGAGGAAACCGGTTACCGATCGCATCTCGGCAGGCGGCTGGCTGCGGTGAGCTATTCGGTCGAAGAGCAGGGCATGAAGAAGGTGCGGTACTGGGCGGCTCGCTGTGTCGACGGCGAGTTCACGCCGAACGCGGAAGTCGACGAGATGATCTGGCTGCCCATCGCCGACGCGATAAAGCGGCTCGGGTACGCGCACGACCGAAAGGTGCTGCGCCGGTTCGGCAAGCTACCCGCCGACACCCAGACCGTGATCATCGTTCGGCACGGCACGGCGGGCAGCAAGTCCAGATACAAGGGTGACGACCAGAAACGCCCGTTGGACAAGAAGGGCCGAGCCCAGGCCGAGTCGCTGGTAGGCCAACTGCTCGCGTTCGGCGCCGAGACGCTCTACGCCGCGGACCGGTTGCGCTGCCACCAGACCATCGCACCGTTGGCCGAAGAGCTCGGTGCGCCGATTCACAACGAGCCACTGTTGACCGAGGAGGCCTACGCGGACGACCGCAAGTCGGCCCGCCGCCGCATCCTCGAGATCGCGGCCGCGGGGGGCACGCCGGTGATCTGCACGCAGGGAAAGGTGATTCCCGACCTGATCGCGTGGTGGTGCGAACGCGACGGTGTGCGACCCGACAAGTCACGTAACCGCAAGGGCAGCACGTGGGTCATGTCGTCATCTCAGGGCCGATTGGTGGCGGCCGACCACATCAGCAGTCCGTTGGCCGTCAAGAAATAGCCGGCATGACGCGAAGATACGCCGTGGGTCGTGATGACCCACGGCGTATCTAACGAGAAATTACCGACGGCCCTTCTTGGCCGGCGCTCTGCGTACGGCCTTCTTGGCCGCACTGCGCTTCACTGCCTTCTTGGCGGCGGTGCGCTTCACTGCCTTCTTGGCGGCGGTGCGCTTCACTGCCTTCTTGGCGGCGGCACGCTTCACCGTCTTCTTGGCGGCGGCACGCTTCACCGTCTTCTTGGCTGCGGATCGCTTCACAGCCTTCTTGACTGCTGCACGCTTCACAGCCTTCTTGACTGCTGCACGCTTCACAGCCTTCTTGACTGCTGCACGCTTCACAGCCTTCTTGGCCGCCGCTTTCCTGACAGCCTTCCTAGCCGTACCGGTTCCACTTCCACGCTTCACTGCAGGTCCTTCCGCCGGGAGGCGCTGTGCGCCAGAGACAACCGCTTTGAACTGAGCGCCGGGCCGAAATGCCGGCACGGACGTTGGCTTCACTTTCACTGTCTCGCCGGTGCGCGGATTACGCGCAACCCTTGCTGCGCGACGGCGCTGCTCGAAAACGCCGAAACCGGTAATGGTGACACTCTCACCCTTATGCACCGCACGCACGATTGTGTCGACTACATTTTCGACCGCTTCTGTTGCCGTTCGGCGGTCAGCGTCGAGCTTCTTCGTGAGTACGTCGATCAGCTCTGCTTTGTTCATGCAAAACCTCCACACCAGTGATCCACCTTGGATCAACTAGAAGGACACGGTAATACGACATACCACTGATTTCCAAGAGCCACGCGCAATTTCAGGCGTTGCTGATACCAATTTTCGCAATCCGGTTGCCGCGCTTGGCCGCTGGCGAGGGGCCCGGAGGATGGGTTTGGTGGCCCTTAATTTCCGTTGCTTCGAGTGCTATCGGGTACCGGCAGCGTATGTGGTTTCCACGCCGGACGATTGGATTCATACGATTCGATCGTATCGAGTTTTCGCAGGCTAAGGCCTATATCGTCAAGCCCTTCAAGCAATCGCCAGGCCGTGTAATCGTCAATCTTGAACGGCAGCATGACCGTTCCTGCGGCCACGTTCCGATCTTGAAGATTCACAGTGATTTCCAGACCCGGCTGCTGCTCGATCAGCTTCCACAGAAGTTCCACATCATCTTGAGCAACTTCGGCCGCAAGAAGCCCCGCCTTGCCCGCATTCCCGCGAAAAATGTCGGCGAATCGTGACGAGATCACGACCCGGAAGCCGAAGTCCATGAGCGCCCACACCGCGTGTTCGCGCGACGATCCGGTGCCGAAATCGGGTCCGGCGACCAATACCGAGCCCTTGTCGAAGGGGCTGAGATTGAGAACAAACGACGGGTCGTTGCGCCACGATGCGAACAGGCCGTCCTCGAAACCTGTTCGGGTGACCCGTTTCAAATACACCGCGGGGATGATCTGGTCGGTGTCGACGTTCGACCGGCGCAGCGGTACCCCGATGCCGGTGTGGGTGCGGAACGGTTCCATGCTCGTCTCCTTAACCGCTCAGGTCGGCCGGCGAGGACAGTGTGCCGCGCACGGCGGTGGCCGCGGCGACCGCAGGCGACACCAGATGAGTGCGGCCGCCCTTGCCCTGTCTGCCCTCGAAATTTCGGTTGGACGTCGACGCGCAGCGTTGTCCCGGACCCAACTGATCGGGATTCATGCCGAGGCACATCGAGCAGCCCGCCTGCCGCCACTGCGCGCCTGCCGCGGTGAAGATCTCGCCGAGGCCCTCCGATTCGGCCTGTACACGCACCCGCATCGAGCCGGGCACCACGAGCATGCGCACACCGTCGGCGACCTTGCGGCCGCGCAGCACGTCGGCGACCACGCGCAGGTCTTCGATGCGGCCATTGGTGCACGAGCCGACGAACACGGTGTCCACCGCGATATCGCGCATCGCCGTGCCGGGCTGAAGATCCATGTACGTCAAGGCTTTCTCGGCGGACTGTTTTTCGCCGTCGTCGAACATCAGCTCCGGGTCGGGCACCGAACCCGACAGCGGCACGCCCTGCCCCGGGTTGGTGCCCCACGTAACGAACGGGCTCAGGGTCGCGGCGTCGATGTACACCTCGGTGTCGAATTCGGCGTCGGGGTCGGTGCGCAACCTGTCCCATGCCGCAACAGCTGCGTCCCAGTCCGCGCCGGTCGGGGCGTGCGGACGGCCGCGCAGGAATTCGTATGTGGTCTCGTCTGGTGCGACCATGCCCGCCCGCGCGCCGGCCTCGATGCTCATATTGCAGACCGTCATCCGGCCTTCCATCGACAGCGCTTCGATCGCACTCCCCCGGTATTCGATGACGTGGCCCTGCCCGCCGCCGGTGCCGATCTTCGCGATCACCGCCAGGATGATGTCCTTGGCGCTGACCCCCGCAGGCAGTTGGCCATCGACATTCACCGCCATCGTCTTGAACGGACGCAGCGGCAGTGTCTGCGTGGCGAGCACATGCTCGACCTCCGATGTGCCGATGCCCATCGCCAGTGCACCGAACGCGCCGTGCGTGGAGGTATGACTGTCGCCGCAGACGACCGTCATGCCGGGCTGCGTCAAACCGAGTTGCGGTCCGATGATGTGCACGATGCCCTGCTCCGGATCGCCCATCGGGTGCAGCCGAATGCCGAACTCCTTGCAGTTGCGTCGCAACGTCTCGACCTGAGTTCTCGACACCGGGTCGGCGATCGGCTTGTCGATGTCGACGGTCGGCACGTTGTGGTCTTCGGTGGCGATCGTCAGGTCCGGTCGCCGCACGCCGCGGCCCGCGAGCCGGAGTCCGTCGAACGCTTGCGGACTGGTCACCTCGTGCACGAGGTGCAGATCGATGTAGATCAGGTCGGGTTCCCGGGCGTCACCGGTGCCACCGCCGAGGGCGACGACGTGGTCGTCCCATATTTTCTCTGCCATGGTGCGTGGCCGCGGGTCGGTCGTCATATTTGACTATCTCACAATCTGGAACGCTAGTATCTCCTTGTGAGACAGGATAGCGGTATCGGCGTGCTGGACAAAGCGGTGGGCGTGCTGCACACGGTGGCCGAGTCGCCGTGCGGGCTTGCCGACTTGTGCGAGCGCACCGGCCTACCGAGAGCCACGGCGCACCGGCTGGCCGCCGGGCTGGAGGTGCACCGCATGCTCGCGCGCGACGCCGAGGGCCGTTGGCGGCTCGGACCCGCTTTGGTCGAATTGGCGGGGCAGGTCAACGACCCGCTGCTGGCCGCAGGCGCCGCGGTGCTGCCGAGGCTGCGCGAAATCACCGGCGAGAGCGTGCAGCTCTACCGCCGTGAGGGCACGTCGCGGATCTGTGTCGTCGCGCTGGAACCGCCTGCGGGCCTTCGGGATACGGTGCCGGTCGGTACCCGCCTTCCGATGACCGCAGGTTCCGGGGCGAAGGTGTTGTTGGCATACAGCGACCACACCACCCAGCAGGCAGTGCTGGCAGGCGCCAAGTTCACCGACCGCACGTTGGCAGAAGTGCGCAAGCGTGGCTGGGCACAAAGCGTTGCAGAGCGTGAGCCAGGGGTGGCGAGTGTGTCCGCGCCGGTGCGCGACGCGCGCGGCACGGTGATCGCAGCGGTTTCGGTGTCGGGACCGATCGATCGGATGGGCCGCAGGCCCGGTATCCGATGGGCAGCAGACCTAGTGGCGGCATCGGAGGCGTTGACCCGCCGGCTGTGATTGAAAGTGGTCCTCAAGCTCAATCGCCTCGGACACGAGGGTGAGCTGCCGCGTCTCTCGGCTCACTCGTTGTACCCCCGATGGGATTCGAACCCACGCTACCGCCGTGAGAGGGCGGCGTCCTAGGCCGCTAGACGACGGGGGCCAGAACTTCCGAAGAGCCAGCATAGCTCAGGAGCGAATACCGACCCTAATCACTTGTGCTGCTGGGGTACCAGGACTCGAACCTAGAATGGCGGTACCAGAAACCGCTGTGTTGCCAATTACACCATACCCCATTGGCCGCCTGTAACCGCTGGTCACAGGCGATTTTTCGGCCAGGCAGGCGGATCACGAGCCAGCCGCCTGTCATGCCGGGCCGACGTGCAGATTACCAAAGATTTCGCGGCCGCCTCTCACGCGTCCGCCGCTGCCGCCGTCGCGCGGTCGCGGCCGGCACCGAGGCGCTGCAGGCTGCGATCGCGGCCGAGCAGCTCCAACGACTCGAACAGCGGCGGGCTGACCGTGGCCCCGGTCGCCGCCACTCGGATCGGGCCGAACGCCTTGCGCGGCTTGAGCGCCAGGTTCTCCAGCAGCGCGACCTTGAGGGCCATTTCGATCTGGTCGGCCCGCCACTCCTGCACGCCGTCGAGTGCGCTCAGCGCGGCGTCGAGCACCGGCCCCGCATCGGGGCCGAGTTCCTTCGCGGCCGCCTTTTCGTCGAGCGCGAACTCCTCGTCGTTGAGGAATTTCAGCAAGTCCCACGCATCGGCGAGCACGACGATACGGGTCTGCACCAGCGCGGCGGCCTCGGCGAACTTCTCGTCGTCAAGGCCGGTGTCGTACGCATGCGCGGCGAAGTACGCGCGCAGCCGTCCGGTGAAGTCCTCCTCCGTGAGCAGCCGAATGTGATCGGCATTCAGCGCGTCGGCCTTCTTCTGGTCGAACCGGGCGGGATTTGAGTTGACGTCGACGACATCGAAGGCGGCGACCATCTCGTCGAGGCTGAACACGTCGCGGTCGTCGGCGATCGACCAGCCCAGCAGCGCCAGGTAATTCAGCAGGCCCTCGGGGATGAACCCGCGATCGCGGTGCAGGAACAGGTTCGACTGCGGGTCGCGCTTGGACAGCTTCTTGGTCCCCTCGCCCAGCACGGCGGGTAGGTGGGCGAAGTCCGGGACGCGATCGGTCACGCCGATGCGGATCAGCGCGTGATACAGCGCGATCTGACGCGGCGTCGACGACAACAAGTCGTCACCGCGCAGCACGTGGGTGATCTTCATCAGCGCGTCGTCGACAGGGTTGACCAACGTGTACAACGGGTCTCCGCTGGCTCGGGTCAGCGCGTAATCCGGCACGCTGCCCGGCGCGAACGTGGTCTGGCCGCGCACGAGATCGTGCCAGCTGATGTCCTCGTCGGGCATGCGCAGTCGCAACACCGGTCTGCGACCTTCCTTGCGGTAGGCGGCGCGCTGCTCGTCGGTCAGGTCGCGATCGAAGTTGTCGTAGCCCAGTTTCGGGTTACGGCCCGCGGCGACGTGACGTGCCTCCACCTCTTCCGGCGTGGAGTACGCCTCGTACACCTCCCCGGCCGCCACCAGCCGCGCCACCACATCGCGGTAGATGTCGCGTCGCTCGGATTGCCGGTAGGGGCCGTACGGGCCGCCGACCTCGGGACCCTCGTCGTAGTTCAGTCCCAGCCAGCTCAGCGCGTCCAGCAGCGCGAGATAGCTTTCCTCGCTGTCGCGTTCGGCATCGGTGTCTTCGAGGCGGAACACGAAGTCCCCACCGTTGTGACGTGCGTACGCCCAGTTGAACAGCGCGGTGCGGATGAGGCCGACGTGCGGGGTACCGGTTGGCGACGGGCAGAACCGAACTCGGACGGTCATCACTTTCCTTTGCGCACAACGGGATTGGTCAGAGTGCCGATGCCCTCGATGGTGACGCTCACAGTGTCCCCGTGCTCGATCGGTCCGACCCCGTCCGGTGTGCCCGTCAGGATCAGATCACCGGGTAGCAGCGTCATCACCGCAGAGATCCATTCCACGATCGCCCCGACGTCGTGGATCATCAGCGACGTCCGGCTGTTCTGCTTGACCTCGCCGTTGACTTCGGTGCGGATCTCGAGATCGGACGGATCGACGTCGGTGGCGATCCATGGCCCCACGGGACAGAACGTGTCGTGCCCCTTCGCGCGGGTCCACTGTCCGTCCTTCTTCTGCTGATCGCGCGCCGAGACGTCGTTGGCGACGGTGTAGCCGAGGATGTTCTCCGCTGCCTGCGCGGCCGAAACGTCCTTGCACGGCCTGCCGATGACGACGGCCAACTCGCCTTCGAAGTGCACCGGATCGGCGTCTGCGGGCAGTTGGATCGGAGTATTCGGCCCGACGATGGCGGTGTTGGGCTTCATGAAGATGATGGGGTCACCGAACTCGCCGCCGCCCATCTCCGCGATGTGGGCGGCGTAGTTCTTGCCGACGCACACCACCTTGCTGGCCAGGATCGGGGCGAGCAGCCGGACATCGGCGAGCGGCCACTGCCGGCCAGTGAAAGTCGGGTTGCCGAACGGATGCTCGGCGATCTCACGGACGACCGCCGCCTGGTCATCGGGTGATCCCTCGATGCTGACGAAGGCGACCCCGTCGGGACTGGCGATTCGACCTAGGCGCATCATTCCAGCCTAGTGGGCGGCTTGGCGTCCGTTGAGAGCCACTCCCCGTCGGCTGTGTCCCAATATTTGAGATCTTTATTCAAGATGCTGAGACTATTGTGGAACGATGGCGGCATGTCCGTCGATACCATTGGCACGCTGCGGCGCTGGTCGATGCTTGCGATCGCACTGGCGGCCACGTTGTTCTCGAACGTCTTCATCAACGGCGCGGCATTTCTCATCCCCACACTGCACATCGAGCGCGGACTCGACCTGGCCAAGGCAGGTCTGCTGTCGTCGATGCCGAGCTTCGGCATGGTGGTGACCCTCATCGCCTGGGGTTACGTGGTCGACCGGATCGGCGAACGCATCGTGCTCGCCCTTGGCTCGGCGCTCACCGCGGCGGCGGCGTTCGCGGCGGCGTCGGCGCACTCACTCGTCGCGGTCGGAACGTTTCTGTTCCTCGGCGGAATGGCGGCGGCAAGCAGCAACAGCGCGAGTGGCCGGCTGGTGGTGGGCTGGTTCCCACCCCAGCAGCGCGGCCTGGTGATGGGCATCCGCCAGACGGCCCAGCCGTTGGGAGTCGGGTTGGGCGCCTTGGTGATTCCGCGTCTGGCGGAGAGCCATGGTGTCTCGGTGGCGCTGCTATTCCCCGCGGTGGTGTGCGCGGTGTCGGCCATCGTGTGCGCGGTGGCGGTGAAGGACCCACCGCGGCCGTCCCGTGACGAGGCCAGCGAGCGGGATCTCGCCAACCCGTATCGGGGTTCGGCCGTGCTGTGGCGTATCCACGCGGTGTCCGTCCTGTTGGTCGCACCCCAGGTCATGGTGTGGACGTTCACGCTCGTCTGGTTGATGGCCGAGCGCGGCTGGTCGGCGGCGTCGGCGGGCACACTGGTGACGGCGGCGCAGTTGCTCGGCGCCGCGGGCCGGATCGCGGCTGGGCGGTGGTCGGACATGGTGCATTCGCGGCTGCGGCCGATCCGCACCATCGCGCTGGCGGCAGCCGCTTCGATGGCGCTGTTGGCGCTGACCGATTGGCTCCACTCGCCGGTCAGCGTCGCGGTGATGATCGCCGCCTCGGTGATCACGGTGTCCGACAACGGATTAGCGTTCACCGCCATCGCCGAGATCGCCGGACCGTTCTGGAGCGGGCGTGCGCTCGGTACCCAGAACACCAGCCAACTGCTGACCGCCGGCGTCGCGCCGCCGGTGTTCGGTGCCCTGATCGGCGGCGCGGGCTATGCGGCGGCGTTCGCGGTGTGCGCGCTGTTTCCGTTGATCGCGCTGCCGCTGGTGCCCGTCGATGCCGATCCGGTTGCCAAGGACCCCAGCGGATAACCGCCCCGCCGGGAGAATGCTTGGTGAAACGTCGCCGCGACGAGACGCGGTATGCCAGAGTTGCTGCGCAAACGTACACGCACAGGAGGGTGCCCGGGATGCGGCGACTTTTCGGATCGGCGGTGTGGGCCGCCGCGGCGGTCGCGACGGCGGCGGCTTGCTCTTTCTCGGCCGGGACCAGCGTCTCGGTGGACAAGGCCGATGTCGCAAAGGAGATCTCGGCCAATCTCGAAAAGCAGGTCGGGCGAGCGCCCGAGTCCGTCGAGTGCCCCGAGAACCTCGAGGGCAAGGTCGGCGTGACGATGCGCTGCACCCTCAAAGACAGTGGCGAGACCTACGGCGTGACGGTGACGGTGACCAAAGTCGAAGGCACCGACGTGAAGTTCGACATCAAGGTGGACGACGAACCGCAGTAACTCGGTTCGGTCGCGACAGGGTACGTCACTCCCCTTCCAGGTTTCGGGCGCATCGGTCGAGTGATGCGACCAGTTGTCGTTGCGCACTCACCGAAATCCCTTCGAGCATGGACGATTCCACGCCCATCATCGCGGTATGGGCGGCGGCGAGCCGTTTCGCGCCCGCGGGCGTGAGCTCAAGAGAGCGTGCTCGGCCCCGCGGCGGCAGGCTCGCGTCCCTGATGAATCCTACGGCCCGAAGTCCCGCAAGCAGATCTTGAAGCGACTGCCGCGTGACAAAGCACAGTCGTGCCAACTCGGATGCCGATGCCTCCGGGTGGTCGGCGAGCGCGCGCATCGCCGCGTACTGCGCCATCGACATACCGCTCGACCGAAGGGCGGCATCACCCCGGCGGCGAAGCGATTGCTGCACGCGTTTCACCAGGCAGCCGGCGGCGCGCTCGGTTTCGGATTCGGGCATGAGAACGCCGCGAAGCTGGCCGCGTTACTGACATCGGCGACGGAGGACGTAATGGCGCGTCAGCCCGGATTCCGTTCTGCGAATATCCATCTCAGCACCGACGGCACCCGCGTGGTGAACTACGCGCAGTGGGAGAGCGCCGATGCGTATCAGGCCATGCTGGCCAACCCCACCGCACGCGAGCACATGGCGACCGCGGCGGGACTGGCCGTCGGTTTCGACCCGCACCTGTACACGGTGGAGTCGGTGCACGAACGCTAGAGCCTAGAGAGAGGCGGCGATCCGTTCGCCGACCTGCGTCGTCGAGAGCTCCTCGTCCCCACGCGTGGCCAAGTGCTGCTCGACGGCCTTGTCGACCCGCGCCGCGGCGTCGGCCTCTCCGATGTGCGACAAGAGAAGCGCGACGGACATGATCGCCGCCGTCGGATCGGCGATGCCCTTGCCTGCGATATCGGGCGCGCTTCCGTGCACGGGTTCGAACATCGACGGATTCGTCCGCGTCGCATCGATATTGCCGCTGGCGGCCAGTCCGATCCCACCGCACACCGCGGCGGCCAGGTCGGTGATGATGTCGCCGAACAGGTTGTCGGTGACGATCACGTCGAACCGGGTCGGGTCGGTGACGAGGTGGATGGTGGCGGCGTCGACGTGCTGGTAGGCGATCTCGACGTCGGGATACTCGGCGGCGATCTCCTGCACCGTGCGCCACCACAGCGCACCGGCGAAGGTCAGCACGTTGTTCTTGTGCACCAGGGTCAGATGCTTGCGTCGCTGTTGAGCCCGCTTGAACGCGTCGTGCACGACCCGCCTGACGCCGAAGGCGGTGTTGAGACTGACTTCGGTGGCGATCTCGTTGGGTGTCCCAACCCGGATCGCACCGCCGGTGCCGGTGTACGGGCCCTCGGTCCCCTCGCGGACGACCACGAAGTCGATATCGGGATTGCCCGCCAGCGGACTCTTGACCCCGGGATACAGCCGGGACGGACGCAGGTTGACGTGGTGGTCGAGCGCGAACCGGATACGCAGCAGCAGACCGCGTTCCAGCACACCGCTGGGCACCGACGGGTCGCCGATGGCGCCGAGCAGGATCGCGTCGTGGCCGCGTAGTTCGTCGAGCACCGAGTCGGGCAGCACCTCGCCGGTCGCGTGGTAGCGGCGCGCGCCGAGGTCATAGCTGGTCTTCTCGACGCCGGGAACTACCCCGTCGAGCACCTTGACGGCCTCGCCGACCACCTCGGGGCCGATGCCGTCGCCGGCGATGATCGCCAATTTCATGACAGATCCACCACTTCCAGGAGTTTGGCGCCAACGGCCTCGGCGATCGCAGCGCGGACGTCGGCGGGCACGTCGCGGTCGATGCGCAGCAGGATCGTTGCGCCCGGCCCTTCGGTGTCCTCGCTGAGCTGTGCCGCGTGAATGTTGATGTCGGCGGCACCGAGCAGGGTGCCGATCTTGCCGAGCGTGCCGGGCTGGTCGGTGTAGTGGATGATCAGGTTGATGCCCTCGGCGCGCAGATCGAAATTGCGCCCGTTGATCTGCACGATCTTTTCCACCTGCTGCGGCCCGGAAATCGTGCCCGCAACGTTGGTGACCGATCCGTCGGCGGCGACCGCTCGCACGTCGACGACGCTGCGGTGATTGGGGCTCTCCGAGGCAGTGCTGATGTCGGCCTGCAAGCCGCGCTCGGCGGCCAGCGTGGGCGCATTGACGAACGTCACTTGCTGGTCGGTCACCGTCGAGAACAGCCCGCGCAGCGCCGAAAGGCGAAGCACTTCAACATCTTCCGATGCCAGCTCGCCCTGGACCTGCACAGCGAGCGTCGCAGTGGGTTCGTCTGTCAGTAGCCCGACCAGCAGACCGAGCTTGCGAACCAAGTCCAGCCAGGGCGCCACTTCCTCGCTGACGACGCCGGCGCCGACGTTGACGGCGTCGGGCACGAACTCGCCAGCCAGCGCCAACTTCACGCTCTCGGCTACGTCGGTGCCCGCGCGATCCTGGGCCTCCTCCGTCGACGCACCCAGGTGCGGCGTGACGATGACCTGGGGTAGGTCGAACAGCGGGCTGTCGGTGTTCGGCTCCTTGGCGAAGACGTCGATACCGGCGGCCCGGACATGCCCGGAGCTGACCGCCTCCGCCAGCGCCTCCTCGTCGACCAACCCACCGCGGGCAGCGTTGACGATGATCACGCCCTGCTTCGTCTTGGCCAGTGCCTCCTTGCCGATCAGCCCGGCCGTCTCCGGCGTCTTCGGCAGGTGCACGGAGATGAAGTCGGACCGCGTCAGCAGCTCGTCGAGCGTCAGCAGCTCGATGCCGAGCTGCGCGGCGCGGGCGGGCGACACGTATGGGTCGAAGGCCACCACGTGCGTGCCGAACGCGGCCAGCCGCGAAGCGACCAGCTGCCCGATGCGGCCGAGGCCCACCACGCCGACGGTCTTGCCGTAGATCTCGGTGCCGGAGAACGACGACCGCTTCCAGGTGCGTTCACGCAGCGACGCGTCGGCGGGAGCGATCTGCCGCGCTGCGGCCAGCATCAGCGCCAGCGCGTGCTCGGCGGCGCTGTGGATATTCGACGTGGGCGCGTTGACGACGAGTACGCCACGCGCGGTGGCGGCGTCGACGTCGACGTTGTCCAGGCCGACGCCGGCGCGCGCGACGATCTTGAGCTTGGGCGCGGCGGCCAGCACCTCCGCGTCGACCGTGGTCGCCGAGCGCACCAGCAGCGCGTCGGCTTCGGGCACGGCGGCCAGCAGCTTTTCTCGATCCGGGCCGTCGACCCAGCGGACCTCTACCTGGTCACCCAGCGCGGCAACGGTCGATTCGGCGAGTTTGTCGGCAATCAGCACTACGGGAAGACTCACGCGCCCAGCGTAATGGGCTTGAATGGCGGGGTGGTCGGCGGGAGAAACACGAGCGTGGATGTCACCGTCGTCGGCAGCGGGCCTAACGGCCTGGCCGCCGCTGTCATCTGCGCGCGAGCCGGTCTGGCGGTGCGCGTCATCGAGGGTCAGCCGACGCCGGGCGGCGGTGCACGCAGCGCGGTCGACCCGGAATACCCCGGGGTGATCCACGACGTCTGTTCGGCGGTTCACCCGCTCGGGGTGGCGTCGCCGTTCTTCGCCGAGTTCGACCTGGCGGCACATGGCGTACGGCTTGTCGCCCCGGACGTGTCGTATGCCAACCCGCTGCCGGACCGACCCGCTGCGGTGGCCTATCGCTCGCTGGACCGTACGTGCGCCGAGCTCGACGACGGGAGGTCGTGGCGACGTCTGTTCGGCCCGCTGACCGAACACGTCGACGGAGTGCTGGGGTTCTTCCTGGGCGACAAGCGCACGCTGCCGCCGGACCTGCTGACCACCGCGCGAACCGGCTTGCGGGTGTTGGCCCAGGGTAGCCCCGCCTGGGGTCTGCTGCGCGGTGACGATGCCAGGGCGCTCTTTACCGGCGTTGGCGTGCATGCGATTTCGACGATGCCGTCTCCGGTCAACAGCGGTGCCGGGCTGATGCTCGGCACCGTTGCACACACCGCCGGCTGGCCCGTGCCGGTCGGCGGTACGCAGGTGATCTCCGATGCGTTGATCGCTGATCTGCGGGCGCACGGCGGCGAGTTGGTGCTCGGCGAGCCGGTCACCGCACCGCCCGACGGGGTGGTGATCTACGACACCGCGCCGACGGCGCTGCTGGACATCTACGGTGACGCTGTTCCATCGCGATATGCAAAAGCGTTGCGCCGCTATCGTTTCGGGCCAGGCGTATGCAAAGTCGACTTCGTGCTGTCCGGCGAAATCCCCTGGAGCGACGCACGCGTCGGTCAGGCCCCGACCGTGCACATGGGCGGCAGCCGCACGCAGATGGCGTTGGGCGAACGGGAAATCGCGGCGGGCCGCCATGCCGAATGGCCGATGACACTGGCGGCGCTCCCGCACCTTGCCGACCCGTCGCGCATCGACGATCAGGGCCGCAGGCCGTTGTGGACCTATGCCCACGTCCCTTCGGGTTCGACCGCCGACCTGACCGACACCGTCACCACGACGTTCGAGCGGGCGGCGCCGGGTTTCCGGGATCTGGTGGTCGCGACGCGGTGCGTTCCTGCGGCCCAAATGGCAAGTCACAATGCCAATTACGTCGGCGGGGACATCATCGTCGGCGGAGCCACTTTGTTCGCCGCGATCGTCGGCCCGACGTTGCGGATGAATCCCTGGACCACGCCCATACCGAAGGCCTACCTGTGCTCGTCGGCGACACCGCCCGGCACCGGAGTGCACGGGATGGCCGGCTATTACGCCGCCCGCACGGTGTTGCGCAGGGAGTTCGGCATCAAGAAACTGCCTAAGCTCTCACCATGACGCCGCCGACAGATCGCGAAGTGCTGACGTGGGAGCTGTTCGGCACCGCGAGCCGTGAGCTCGCCGCGAGTGTCGCGGCCGACGGTTACTCGCCGGATCTCATCCTTGCGATCGCGCGGGGTGGGCTGTTCGTCGCGGGCGCCCTTGGCTACGCGTTGGATGTGAAGAACGTGCACCTGACGAACGTCGAGTTCTACACCGGCGTGGACGAGCGACTGGATATGCCGGTGATGCTTCCGCCGGTGCCCAGCTCCGTCGACCTCGGAGGTGCGCGGGTGCTCATCGCCGACGACGTCGCTGACACCGGCGAGACGCTGCGCTTGGTGCGCGACTTCTGCGCCGACCACGTCGCGGAGGCCCGCTGCGCGGTGGTGTATCAGAAACCGCATTCCACGGTCGACTGCGAATACGTCTGGCGTCGCACCGATCGTTGGATCGACTTCCCGTGGTCCACTCCGGAATAGGCTTGCGCCATGAGCAAGCTGGCAGTCATCTATTACTCGGCCACCGGCCACGGCACCTCGATGGCCAAGCGGGTCGCGGCCGCCGCGGAGGCCGCGGGCGCCGAGGTGCGGGTCCGGCACGTCGCCGAAACGCATGACCCGGAGTCGTTCGCGAACAACCCGGCGTGGACGGCCAACTACCAGGCGCATGCGGATCGGACGCCCGCGACCGGGGACGACATCGTCTGGGCGGACGCGGTGATCTTCGGCTCACCGACGCGATTCGGTTCGGCCGCTGCGCAATTGCGGAACTTCCTCGACTCGCTCGGCGGGCTGTGGGCGCAGGGCAAGCTCGCCGACAAGGTGTATGCGGCCTTCACGTCGACGCAAACCGCGCACGGTGGTCAGGAGACCACGCTGCTGTCGCTCTACATCACGCTGATGCACTTCGGCGGCATCATCGTGCCGCCGGGCTACACCGATGAACTGAAGTTCGTGGACGGGAACCCGTACGGCGCCAGCCTGCTCGCCGACCGCGACAACATCGGCGAGTTCGACGACGCCACCAACAACGCGCTCGACCACCTGGCCAAGCGCGTCGTCACCGTCACCGACCGCCTCACCTCATAGCGATTTCGGCGTGGTTGGTGCGCTGGTAATGCGCTCACCGCAACTCAGCACGCCGAAATCGCTAGGCGGTTTCCGTGATGGGGCGGTCGACCCAGCTCATCAGGTCGCGCAGCTTCTTACCCGTCACCTCGATGGGGTGCTCGGCGTTCTCCTTGCGCAGCTTCTCGAGCTCCTTGTTGCCGCCCTCGACGTTGGCCACCAGCCGCTTGACGAAGGTGCCGTCCTGGATCTCGGACAGGATCTGCTTCATCCGCTTCTTGGTGTCTGCGTCGATGACCCGCGGGCCTGACAGGTAGCCGCCGAACTCTGCGGTGTCGGACACCGAGTAGTTCATCCGCGCTATGCCGCCCTCGTACATCAGATCGACGATCAGCTTCAGCTCGTGCAGTACCTCGAAATAGGCGAGCTCCGGGGCGTATCCGGCTTCCACCATCACATCGAAGCCCGTCTTCACCAGCTCCTCGGTGCCGCCGCACAGCACGGCCTGTTCACCGAACAGGTCGGTCTCGGTCTCGTCCTTGAACGTGGTCTTGATGACGCCTGCGCGGGTGCCGCCGATGCCCTTGGCATACGACAGCGCCAGCGCCTGTCCTTCACCCTTGGGATCCTGGTCGACGGCGATCAGGCACGGCACACCCTTGCCGTCGACGAACTGCCGGCGCACAAGATGGCCGGGCCCCTTCGGGGCGACCATGCCGATGGTGACGTTGGCCGGCGGCTTGATCAGGTCGAAATGGATGTTCAGGCCGTGGCCGAAGAACAGCGCATCGCCGTCCTCGAGATTCGGCTCGATGTCGTTGGAGAAAATGTCGGCCTGGGCGGTGTCGGGCGCCAGCAGCATGATGACGTCGGCCCACTTGGCGACCTCGGCGGGAGTGTCGACGTCGAGGCCCTGCTCGGTGACCTTCGCGCGGGACTTCGACCCCTCCTTGAGGCCGACCTTCACCTGCACACCCGAATCGCGCAGGCTCAGCGAGTGCGCATGGCCCTGGCTGCCATAGCCGATGACGCCGACCTTGCGCCCCTGGATGATCGATAGGTCCGCGTCGTCGTCATAGAACATCTCTACTGCCACAGTATTTCCTTCTCTTCCAACTGATTTGGGTTTACTTGACGGTCCCGATGCCGCGCGGTCCGCGCGACAGCGACACCACTCCGGACTGCGCGAGTTCACGGATGCCGTACGGCTCCAACACTCGCAGGAACGCTTCCAGCTTCGCGGGTGTACCGGTGGCCTCGATCGTCAGCGACTCCGTCGACACGTCGACGACCTTGGCGCGGAACAGGTTCACCGCCTCGATGACCTGGCCGCGGGTGGCGGCGTCGGCGCGCACCTTGACCAGCGCCAGTTCCCGAGACACCGAGTTGTCCTCGTCCTGCTCCACGATCTTGATCACGTTGATCAGCTTGTTGAGCTGTTTGGTGATCTGCTCGAGCGGCGACTCGTCGACGCAGACCACGATGGTCATCCGCGACATGTCCTTCTGCTCGGTGGCGCCAACGGCCAGCGACTGGATGTTGTAGCCGCGCCGCGAGAACAGCGACGCCACGCGGGCGAGCACGCCGGGCTTGTCCTCGACGAGCACCGACAGTGTGTGGGTTGGAGTCGCCATCACGCATGCCCCTCTTCGGGATCGTCGAACAGCGGGCGGATGCCGCGGGCCGCCTGGATCTCGTCGTTGCTGGTGCCCGCGGCCACCATCGGCCACACCTGTGCGTCCGCACCGACGACGAAGTCGATCACGACGGGCCGGTCATTGATGGCGCGCGCCTGATTGATGACGTCGATGACGTCTTCGGCACGCTCACAACGCAATCCGACACAGCCAAGCGCCTCGGCGAGCTTGACGAAATCGGGGATGCGATGGGAGTGCGTGGCCAGATCCGTTTGGCTGTACCGCTCCTCGTAGAACAGCGTCTGCCACTGCCGCACCATGCCGAGGTTGCCGTTGTTGATGATCGCGACCTTGATCGGAGCGCCTTCGACGGCGCAGGTGGCCAACTCCTGGTTGGTCATCTGGAAGCAGCCGTCGCCGTCGATCGCCCACACCTCGGCATCCGGGCGGGCGAATTTCGCCCCCATCGCCGCCGGGACGGCGAAGCCCATGGTGCCGAGGCCGCCCGAGTTGATCCACGTCCGCGGGTTCTCATACGAGATGAACTGCGCGGCCCACATCTGGTGCTGGCCAACGCCTGCCACGTAGACGGCGTCGGGCCCGGCGATCTTGCCCAACTGTTCGATCACGTACTCGGGAGACAGGCTGCCGTCGCTCTGCGGCCCGTAGCTCAGCGGGTACGTCGACTGCACCCCGCGCAGGTACTCCCACCAGTTGTCGATCTTGATGGCGCCCGCGACCGTGCCGTCTCGTCGCAGCGCCTCGATCAGGTCGGTGATGACGGCCTTGACGTCGCCCACGATCGGCACGTCGGCGTTCCGGTTCTTGCCGATCTCGGCGGGGTCGATGTCGGCGTGGATCACCTTCGCCTCGGGGGCGAACGAATCCAGCTTGCCCGTCACCCGGTCATCGAACCGGGTACCCAGCGCGATCAGCAGGTCGCTGCGCTGCAGCGCCGCCACCGCGGCGACCGTGCCGTGCATGCCCGGCATGCCCATGTTCTGCGGGTGGCTGTCCGGGAAGGCACCGCGAGCCATCAACGTGGTGACGACCGGAATGCCGGTCAGCTCGGCCAGATCCAGCAGCTCCTCGGTGGCGTCGCCACGAATGACGCCACCGCCGACGTAGAGCACCGGCTTGCGGGCCGCCGCGATCAGCTTGGCGGCCTCGCGGATCTGGCGGCTGTGGGGCTTGGTGTTCGGCTTGTACCCCGGCAGCTCGTAGCGCGGGGGCCAGCTGAACGTGCACTGCGCCTGCAGCACGTCCTTGGGGATGTCCACAAGCACAGGCCCCGGCCGACCCGATGAGGCGATGTGAAATGCCTCGGCCATCACCCGCGGGATGTCGTCGCCGTCGCGCACCAGGAAGTTGTGCTTGGTGATCGGCATCGTGATGCCGGAGATGTCGGCCTCCTGGAACGCATCGGTGCCGATCAGCGCGCGTCCGACCTGCCCCGTGACCGCAACCATCGGGATCGAGTCCATGTAGGCGTCGGCGATCGGAGTGACCAGGTTGGTGGCGCCGGGCCCCGACGTCGCCATGCAGACACCGACCTTGCCCGTGGCGTGCGCGTATCCACTTGCCGCATGTCCCGCGCCCTGCTCGTGGCGGACGAGGACGTGACGGAGCTTCTGTGAGTCGAAAAGCGGGTCGTAGACCGGCAACACGGCTCCGCCGGGGATGCCGAAGATGACCTCGACATCGAGCTCCTCCAACGACCGGATCACCGACTGCGCTCCGGTGAGTTGTTGCGGGGCAATCTTTTTGGGCTGGCTTGACGGGCCTTGACCGGCTTCCTTCGCTGCGGGTTTCGCAACGTCGGGCGCGGCCTGCTCCCCGTCCGGCGGGGTCGCCGACCGTTCCGGGGGTCGTGTGGTTGGTGCGCTCACGATGTCCTCATTTGTCGGGGTTTGGCTGGTTGTTTCTCTTGACTCTCAAATCACTGCTGGGGCAACAAAAAACCCCCGTCAGCGGGCCGCTGTACGAGGGTTGCGCGTTGATACTGGTGACTATGCCCGAGTAAAGGCTAGCGCGGTATCAACGCGCAACCCAATTACTACGAGCTGTCCAAGCATCTGCACAATTGTCGACGGTAGCCTCCGCACTGGTCAGCCGTCAAATTCCTTACCAGGCCGACTCAGTGGGACGATGGCGGTGTGAGTTCGCAATCGCCGTCGGCGCCACCCAAACCGGTCGTGATCCGGATATCGCCGATGGCCCATTTCGCGGTCGGCTTCCTGGCACTCGGCATGCTGGCGTTGGTGTTCAGCTGGCCCGGGTGGGCGTCAGTGATCCTGCTCATTCCGGTGGTCCTGTCGGCCTACATCATTCGGCTGCGGACCGTGGCCGACCGCGACACCGTGACCGCGCGAAGCCTGCTGAGCGCCCAGACCGTGCAGTGGGACGAGATCGAAGGGCTTCGCTTCGGCAGGTCTTCCTGGGCGCGGGCGCAGCTCAAGGACGATCGCGAACTGCTTCTTCCCGCGGTGACCTTCGGGACTCTGCCTCTGCTGACCGAGGCCAGCGGGGGCCGGGTGCCCAACCCGTACGGCTGAGCCGTCAGGCCAGCGGGTTGCCCCCGTTGAGCAACACCCACAGCGCCACGCCGCCGCCGATGCCGACCAATAGGGCGACGAAGGAGCCGACGAAGGGTCTGCGCGCCCAACCGCGGCCTGCGTCCAACCCGTAACGGCCGGGACCAGCCAGGATGATCGCGATGACCGCGGCGATCAGGATGAGTTTGTATTCGTGCCCGTCGGTCAGGAAATCCGACAGCCGGGCCTCCTTGTGCGCCGCGGTGGCATCGACCAGCAGGCCGTTGAGCAGGTAAGCAAGTGCGCCCGCGGCCGCCAGCGGAGTGAAGAGACCCAGGATCAGCAGCACGCCGGCGAGAATCTGCGCGCCGGTGGCGACGTAGGTCAGCATGTCGGCGTACTTGTAGCCCATCGCGGTCAACGAGTCCTGGAACCCGTTCAGACCGGGGCCGCCCCACCAGCCGAACGCCTTCTGCAGGCCGTGGCCGATGAGAAGTGCACCGACCGCCCAGCGCAGCAGCATCAAACCGAGATCCTGAGTGCCGCGGCGGTCGTCCGCCGGGACCCGGTGGTGGCCGTATCCGGGGCTGACGTCCGCCGGTTGCGCGTAGGCCGACATGGGCTGGCTGTCCCCCGGCTGCACGTACGGCAACGGTTCGGGGTCGCCGATCAGGCCCAGGCCAGGCTGGGGGCCCGACTTGTAGTTGGGGATGGCGGTGGTTTCAAAATCACCGGCGTAATTCGACGAGGGCAGGTCGTCCTCGGGGTCCACCAGGCTTGCCGACGCGGGCCGGCCCAGGTCGTCGGGCCGCTGCCATTGGGGGTGACTGGTCACCAGCCCAGAGTAAGTGCTGATGGCGGGTGAATCGAGGATTGGCGCGGCGCTTTTGCGACCCATCTTCGCGGGTGAGCGGGCGACGCACCGCAGAGGCGGCGTGGCGCGTAGGGCCAAACAATCCGTAACCTGGCGGGCATGAATCTGCGCGGGCCGTTGCGAGGCGTCCTCGCGCTGTCGTGTGCCGCGTTGCTCGCGGTGTCCGGATGCGCGCGGTTCGACAGTGCCCAGTCGCAGCCGTTCACCACGGAACCCGAGATGGCGCCGGGGCCGAGCTCGACTCCCCCGCCGCCTCCGCCGCTGCCGGCCAAGCCGTTCCCCAAGGAATGCCCGGCGCCCGGGGTCATGCAGGGCTGCCTGGACAGCACCAGCGGGCTGATCATGCTGCCCGACAGCCAGTCGGCGCTGGTCGCCGAGCGTGTCACCGGCGCGGTCAAAGAAGTCTCCGTGAAGGCCGAACCCAAGATCAAGACGGTCATTCCGGTCGACGGCAGCGGCGACGGCGGGCTGATGGACATCGTCTTGTCGCCGACCTATTCGCAGGATCGGCTGATGTACGCCTACGTCAGTACACCGACCGACAACCGGGTGATCCGCATCGCGGACGGAGACGTCCCCAAGCCGATCTTCACCGGCATCCCCAAGGGCGCGACCGGGAACATGGGCGCCCTCACCTTCACCAGCCCGACCACGCTGGTCGTGCTCACGGGCGACGCGGGCGACCCCGCACTGGCGGCCGATCCGGCTTCGCCCGCGGGCAAGGTGCTGCGCATCGAGCAGCCGACGACGGTGAACCAGGCGCCGCAGACCACCGCGTTGAGCGGGATTGGTAGCGGCGGCGGCCTGTGCACCGACCCGTCGGACGAATCGCTCTACATCACCGACCGCACCCCGACGGCCGACCGGCTGCAGCGCATCACCAAGGACTCGAAGGTCTCCACCGTGTGGACCTGGCCCGATAAGCCGGGTGTGGCGGGTTGTGCCGCGCTGGACGGCACGGTGCTGGTCAACTTGATCAACACCAAGCAGACGGTGGCCGTCCGGCTGGCCCCGGACACCGGCTCGGTGACCGGTGAGCCTGAGGTGGTCCGCCAGGACGTGCACGGGCACGCCTGGGCGCTCAAGACCTCACCCGACGGCAACGTGTGGGGCGCGACGGTGAACAAGACCACGGGCGACCCGGAGAAGCTCGACGACGTCGTGTTCCCGGTCTTCCCGTCCGGCGGCGGCTTCCCGCGCACCAACGCCGACAACACCTAAACGCAGGCCGCCAACACCAGCTCGCGCACGCGGGCAGCGTCGGCCTGACCCTTCGTCGCCTTCATCACCGCGCCGACGATGGCACCGGCGGCCTGGACCTTGCCGCCGCGGATCTTTTCCGCCACATCGGGATTGGCGGCCAGCGCCTCATCGACTGCGGACTGAAGCGCAGAATCATCGCGCACCATCTCCAGCCCGCGGGCCTTGATCACCTGGGCGGGCTCGCCCTCCCCGGCCAGCACACCCTCGACGACCTGACGCGCCAGCTTGTTCGACAGCTTGCCGTCATCGACGAGCTTCACCACGTCGGCGATCTGCGCGGGCGTGATGTTCAGCCCGTCGAGCTCGACGCCCGCCTCGTTGGCCTTCTGCACCAGGAAGTTGCCCCACCAGGCCCTGGCGGATTCACTGGAGGCGCCCTGTTCGACGGTGGCGGCCACCAGCTCGACGGCGCCCGCGTTGATCAGGTCGCGCATGACCTCGTCGGAGATTCCCCAGTCCTGCTGAATTCGCTTGCGCTGCAACCACGGATGCTCGGGAATGGTCTGCCGCAGCTTCTCGACGAACTCCGCTTCCGGCGCGACCGGTTCCAGATCCGGCTCCGGGAAGTAGCGGTAGTCCTCGGCCGTCTCCTTGCTGCGGCCCGGCGACGTGTAGCCGTCCTCGTGGAAGTGGCGCGTCTCCTGGTGAACCCGGCCACCGGAGTCCAGAACCGCTGCCTGGCGGCGCATCTCGTAGCGCACCGCCACCTCCACGCTCTTGAGCGAGTTCACGTTCTTGGTCTCGGTGCGGATGCCGAACTCGGTGGCCCCGGCCGGCTTGAGCGACACGTTGGAGTCGCAGCGCATCGAGCCCTGGTCCATCCGCACATCGGAAACGCCCAAGCCCCGCAACAGGTCTCGCAGTGCCGTGACATAGGCCCGGGCGATCTCAGGTGCGTGTTCACCGGTGCCTTCGATCGGCTTGGTGACGATCTCGATCAGCGGCACGCCCGCCCGGTTGTAGTCGATGAGCGACGTGGTCGCGCCCGCGATCCGGCCCGTTTCACTGCCCAGATGGGTGAGCTTGCCGGTGTCTTCCTCCATGTGCGCACGTTCGATCTGCACGCGCCAGGTGGTGCCGTCGTCGAGGGGAACGTCGAGATAGCCGTTGATCGCGATCGGCTCGTCGTACTGCGAGATCTGGTAGTTCTTCGGCATATCCGGGTAGAAGTAGTTCTTCCGGGCGAACCGGCACCAGGGGACGATCTCGCAGTTCAGCGCGAGACCGATCCGGATCGCCGACTCGACGGCGACCTGGTTGAGCACCGGCAGCGATCCGGGCAGACCGAGGCACACCGGACACACCTGCGTGTTGGGCTCGGCGCCGAACTGATTGGCGCAGCCGCAGAACATCTTGGTCGCCGTCGACAGCTCGACGTGAACTTCGAGCCCGAGCACCGGGTCGTAGCGGGCGACGACGTCGTCGTAGTCGACCAGTTCGGCGGTGGATGCAGCGGTCATGCGTTCGATCCTAGTGAGACTGGCTCAGCCGAAGAATTCGGCAGCGTCGTCATACCGGGTCTGCGGCACCAGCTTCAGCTCGCGGACCGCGTCGGCAAGCGGCACCCGGCCGATCTCCTGGCCGCGCAGCGAAACCATCATCCCGTACTCGCCCGCGTGTGCGGCGTCAGCGGCGTTCACCCCGAACCGGGTGGCCAGCACCCGGTCATACGGCGTCGGCGTGCCGCCGCGCTGCACATGGCCCAGCACCGTGACCCGCACTTCCTTCTTGATCCGCTTCTCCACCTCGATCGCTAGCTGCGCCGCCACCCCGGTGAACTTCTCGTGGCCGAACTCGTCGATTCCGCCGTGGCGCAGTTGCATCGACCCCTCGGCCGGTTTGGCGCCCTCGGCCACCACGCAGATGAAATGCGCATCGCCGCGCTGGAACCGTTGCTTGACCAGACGGCACACCTCTTCGACGTCGAAGGGCTGCTCGGGGATCAGCGTCATGTGCGCGCCCGATGCCATGCCCGCGTTCAGCGCGATCCAGCCGGCGTGGCGACCCATCACCTCGACGAGCATGACGCGCTGATGCGATTCGGCGGTGCTGTGCAATCGGTCGATCGCCTCGGTGGCCACCGTCAACGCGGTGTCGTGGCCGAATGTCACGTCGGTGCAATCGATGTCGTTGTCGATGGTCTTGGGAACCCCGACCACCGGGACGTTCTCCTCGGACAACCAGTGCGCCGCGGTCAGCGTGCCTTCGCCGCCGATCGGGATGAGCACGTCGATGCCGTTGTCGTCGAGCGTCTGCTTGATCTGGTCCAGGCCCGCGCGAAGCTTCTCGGGGTTGGTCCGCGCGGTGCCGAGCATGGTGCCGCCCTTGGCGAGCAGGCGGTCGTTGCGGTCGTCGTTGCGCAGCTGGACGCGCCGGTCCTCGAGCAGCCCCCGCCAGCCGTCGAGAAACCCGACGACCGACGTGCCGTACCGCACGTCGCTGGTGCGGACGATCGCCCGGATGACCGCGTTCAGGCCGGGACAGTCGCCGCCTCCGGTCAGGATTCCAATCCGCATTGGCCTATCTTCCCCTCTGTCGGCATCGCGGGCAGCCGATGGCGTTATACCGCCGTCGGTAGCGGTCCTCGCGCGGCTTCGTAGGCGGCTCCGACCCGGTAGAGCCGGTCGTCGGCCAGCGCGGGCGCCATGATCTGCAGCCCGACGGGCAGGTTGTCGTCGGGCGACAAACCCGACGGCACCGACATGCCGCAGTGGCCTGCCAGATTCAGCGGCAGCGTGCACAGGTCGAACAGATACATCGCCAGCGGGTCGTCGACCTTCTCCCCCAGCGGGAAGGCGGTCGTCGGCGTGGCGGGCGAGATCAGCACGTCGACCTTCTTGTAGGCCTCGTCGAGATCACGGGCGATCAGCGTGCGCACCTTCTGGGCCTGGTTGTAGTACGCGTCGTAATAGCCCGCAGACAGTGCATAGGTGCCAATCATTATGCGCCGCTTGACTTCTGGACCAAATCCGGCGGCACGCGTCAACGCCATGACCTCCTCGGCGCTGTGCGTTCCATCGTCACCGATCCGGAGCCCGTAGCGCATGCCGTCGAAGCGCGCGAGGTTCGACGACACCTCCGACGGAAGGATCAGGTAGTACGCCGGCAGCGAGAAGTCGAAGTGCGGGCAGTCCACTTCGGACACCTCGGCCCCGAGCTCGGTGAGTTTGTCCGCCGCCGCGGTGAACGACGCCAGCACCCCATCCTGGTACCCGTCGCCGCGTAGCTGCTTCACCACACCGACCTTCACGCCGCGCAGGTCGCCATCGGCGCCCGCCCGTGCCGCCGCGACGACGTCGGGCACCTCGGCGTCCAGCGACGTCGAGTCCCTCGGGTCGTGCCCGGCGATCACCTGATGCAACAGGGCGGTGTCGAGCACGGTTCGGGCGCACGGACCGCCCTGGTCCAGCGACGACGCGCACGCGATCAGCCCGTAGCGCGAGACCGTGCCGTAGGTGGGTTTCACGCCGACGGTCGCGGTCAGCGCCGCCGGCTGGCGGATCGAACCGCCGGTGTCCGACCCGATCGCCAGCGGCGCCTGGAACGCGGCCAGTGCGGCCGCGCTACCGCCGCCCGACCCGCCCGGCACCCGGTCGACATCCCACGGATTACGAGTCGGGCCGTAGGCCGAGTTCTCGGTGGACGACCCCATCGCGAATTCGTCCATGTTCGTCTTGCCCAGGATCGGGATGCCCGCAGCGCGCAGCCGCGCCGCGACGGTCGAGTCATAGGGCGACGTCCAGCCCTCGAGGATCTTCGACCCGCAGGTGGTCGGCATGTCCGTGGTGGTGAACACGTCCTTGAGCGCCAGCGGGACACCCGCCAGCGGGGACGGCAGCTCCTCGCCCGAAGCCACCGCGGCGTCCACCCGGGCGGCCGCCGCCAGCGCTCTCTCCTCCGCGACGTGTAGGAAAGCCCGGTAGTCGCCGTCGGTCGCCGCGATCCGGTCCAGGCAGGCCCGGGTGATCTCCGTCGACGACAGCTCCTTGGCGGCGATCTTCGCGCCGAGCGATGCGGCGTCCAGGCGGACCAACTCGTTGCTCATTCGGGCTCCCCCAGAATGCGCGGCACCGCGAAGCGGCCCTCGGCCGCCTTGGGCGCCTGCGACAGTGCTTGCTCCTGCGTCAATCCGGGCTCGACGACGTCCGGCCGGGTGACGTTGACCGACTTGAGTGGGTTGTCGGTGGCCTCCACGCCGGTGACGTCGACGGCCTGGATCTGGCCGACGTGCTCGAGGATGGCATCGAGCTGGCCGGCGAAACTGTCCAGCTCGGCGTCGCTCAGTGCCAGCCGGGCCAGGCGCGCGAGATGGGCGACGTCGTCTCGGGAGATCTGCGACACGACACCAAAGCCTAGTCACGCCCGCCGACGGCCCGACCAAGTGCTCATCGCCCGGAGTGCTGAGCGCCAAGCGCTGTGCAACAGTGTTGCGCGTGCCTTCATATCTGCTGCGGGTCCAGCTGGAGGATAGGCCGGGCAGCCTCGGCTCATTGGCCGTGGCGCTCGGTTCGGTGGGCGCCGACATTCTGTCCCTCGACGTGGTGGAACGGGGGCCGGACTATGCGATCGACGACCTGATCGTCGAACTTCCGCCGGGTGCGATGCCCGACATGCTGATCACCGCGGCCGAGAACCTCAGGGGGGTGCGGGTGGACACCATCCGCCCGCACACCGGGCTGCTGGAGGCGCACCGGGAGCTCGAGCTGATCGACCACATCGCCGCCGCCGGGAACAGACACGCAAGGCTGCAGGCACTCGCCGACGAGGCGCCACGCGTGCTGCGGGTCGGCTGGTGCACCGTGGTCCGGTTGATCGAGCCCGGCATCGAGCGCATCGTCGGCAGTCATGGCGCACCCGAGACGCATACCAACGAGGTGCCGTGGCTGCCGATCGAGAAGGCCAAGGCGCTCGACGCCACCGCGGACTGGGTGCCGCAGGTGTGGCGGGACATGGACACCACGCTGGCGGCGGCTCCGTTGGGCGACGAGCGCACCGCCGTTGTGCTCGGCAGGCCCGGCGGCCCGGAGTTCCGGCCGTCGGAAGTGGCCAGGCTCGGCTATCTCGCCGGGATCGTCGCGACGATCCTGCGCTGAGGTCCGCGCCGGCTCACACGCTGTCGGGCCCGCTGTCGAGGAGCCGCCGGAAGCCGTCCTCGTCGAGAATGGGCACCCCGAGTTCGACTGCCTTGTCGTACTTCGAGCCGGGCGAATCACCCGCCACCACGTATGCCGTCTTCTTCGACACCGAACTGGCCGCCTTTCCGCCACGCGCGACGATGGCTTCCTTCGCGTCGTCGCGCGAGTAGCCGGCCAGCGAGCCGGTGACGACGATGGACAGCCCGTCGAGGGTGCGCTCGATGCTGGTGTCGCGTTCGTCGGCCATCCGCACACCTGCGGCTCGCCACTTGTCGACGATCGCGCGGTGCCAGTCGACCGCGAACCATTCCACGACAGCGTCGGCGATCGTCGGCCCGACGCCCTCGACGACCGACAGTTCCTGCTCGGACGCCGCCATGATCGCGTCAAGGCTGCCGTATTCGGTGGCCAGCGCACGTGCCGCGGTCGGGCCGACGTGCCGGATCGACAACGCGACGAGCACTCGCCACAGCGGCTGCGCCTTTGCCTTGTCCAGATTGGCCAGCAGTCGCTTGCCGTTTGCCGACAGCTCACCGCCCTTGACGGTGAACAGGTCGGTGCGCAGCAGATCGTCTGCGGTGATGGAGAACAAGTCTCCTTCGTCGGTGATCACGCCGGCCTGCAGAAGTGCGGCCGCCGCTTCGTAGCCCAGGCCCTCGATGTCGAAGGCGCCGCGCCCGGCGACGTGGAAAACCCTCTCCCGCAACTGCGCCGGGCACGATCGGGTGTTCGGGCAACGGATGTCGGCATCGCCCTCCTTGGCGGGCGCGAGTGTCGTCCCGCACTCGGGACACGTTGTGGGCATGACGAATTCGCGTTCCGAGCCGTCCCTCAGGTCGACGACGGGGCCGAGCACCTCGGGGATCACGTCGCCGGCCTTTCGGATCACCACCGTGTCACCGATGAGCACACCCTTGCGCTTGACCTCCGACGCGTTGTGCAGGGTGGCCTGGCTCACCGTCGACCCGGCGACCTTGACGGGTTCCATGAACGCGAACGGCGTCACCCGTCCGGTGCGCCCGACGTTGACCAAGATGTCGAGCAGCTTGGTGGTGGCCTCCTCCGGCGGGTACTTGTAGGCGATCGCCCAGCGCGGCGCCCGCGACGTCGAGCCCAGGCGGCGCTGCAGCGCCACTTTGTCGACTTTGACCACCACGCCGTCGATTTCGTGCGCCACGTCGTGGCGGTGCTCACCCCAGTAGGCGATCCGCTCGCTGACCGCGTCGATGCCGTTCACCCGGCCGGTGTGCTCGGAGACCGGCAATCCCCACGCGTTCAGCGCGGTGTAGGCCTCGTGCAGCGTCTTCGGCGAGAAGCCTTCGGCGTGGCCGAGACCGTGGCAGATCATCCGCAGCTTGCGCCGCGCGGTGACGGCGGGATTCTTCTGCCGCAGTGACCCGGCCGCGCTGTTTCGCGGATTGGCGAACGGCGGCTTGCCCTCGGCGACCAGGCCGGCGTTCAGCTCCTCGAAGTCGGCCACCCGGAAGAACACCTCGCCGCGCACCTCGAGCACCGCCGGGGTCGGAAACTCGTCGGAGGCGGTGAGCCGCTCCGGCACATCGGCGATGGTGCGGGCGTTGAGCGTGACGTCCTCGCCGGTGCGGCCGTCGCCGCGGGTCGCCGCGCGCTCCAGCCGGCCGTCACGGTAGACCAGTGCCAGCGCCACCCCGTCGATCTTGAGCTCGGTCAGATAGTCGACGTCGTCGCCGATCTCACCTCGGATTCGCACCGCCCATGCCGAGAGTTCTTCCGGCGCAAAGACATTGTCGAGGGACAACATGCGCTCGAGGTGCTCGGCGGCGGAGAACTCGGTCGCGAAACCGGCGCCGCCGACGAGCTGCGTCGGCGAGTCCGGGGTGCGGAGCTCCGGGTAGTCGTCCTCCAGCTGGCCGAGCTCGCCGAGCAGCTTGTCGAACTCGCCGTCGGAGACGATCGGCGCATCCCTGACGTAGTAGCGGAACTGGTGATCGCGTACCTCGTCGGCGAGTTCCTGCCATCGGCGGCGGATGTCCGGGTCGAGGGCTTCGTCGGCCTGTGCCGCCAACGTCGCTTCGGCTTTACGGGTTGCCTTGGAGGTCACCCCCGCAGGCTAGTCGAGGCGACTGACACTCAAAATGACCGGACTGCGCACCGCAACCTGCGCATTTGACATTATGCAGGTAAATACCTACATAATGTAGGGGTGACGGACGGCGACATGGACCGGGTCTTCAAGGCGCTGGCCGACCCGGGCCGGAGGCTGCTCCTGGACCGGCTCCGGCAGGACAATGGCCAGACGCTCGGGCAGCTGTGCGAGCACCTGGAAATGGCGCGGCAGTCGGTGAGCCAGCATCTCTCGGTGCTCGAGTCGGCCAATCTGGTCAGCACGGTGCGGCGCGGGCGACGCAAGATGCACTACCTGAATCCCGTTCCGCTACATGAGATCCAGCACCGCTGGATCCAGCCATTCGAATACCCGCGGCTTCACGCGCTGCACGCGGTGAAACTACGAGCAGAGGAGGCGAACATGGCCGACAAGCCGACGTTTGTGTACGTGACCTATATCCAGAGCAGCCCCGAGAAGGTGTGGGAGGCATTGACCGACGCCGATCTCACCGGTCAGTACTGGGGGCACAGCAACGTCTCGGACTGGCAGCCGGGTTCGCGCTGGGAGCACCGTCGCACGGACGGCTCGGGCATCACCGACGTGGCCGGCGTAGTCATCGAAGCGGTGCCGCCGCGTCGGCTGGTGATGACGTTCGGGCCCCCGGACTCGAGCCAGCCATCGGTGGTGCGCTTCGACATCGAACCTCATCACGACATCGTCCGGCTGACGGTGACGCACGAGGACATTCCCGACGCCGCCGACTACGAAGCCGCCTCAGCGGGTTGGGCCGCGGTGATGTCGAACCTGAAGTCGCTCTTGGAAACCGGGCACGTGCTGCCGCAGGCGCCGTGGGAGATGCACGCCGAACTTCGCGCCGAGCGGATGTCGCGCTAGGTATTACCCTTGGCCGCATGCCGCACCCGATCATGTTCCGCGACGACGACCTCGGGCTGGCGGAGGTGCGCCAGATCGCGCTGCGCTATCCCGAGGCGTTCGAGAAGGTCTCCTGGGGCAGGCCGGTGTTCTGCGCGCCGAAGATCTTCGTCATGTACGGCGGCAGCGTGAAAGGCGACGCCAAGGGCGAGTACATCCAGTACCCCCACTCGATCCTGGTCAAGGTCGACGACAGCGACCGCAAGGCCCTCGAACAGGACAACCGGTTCTATTACCCCGCCTACATGGGGCCGTCCGGCTGGCTGGGCCTCGACCTCACCGCGAGGAAGAAGATCGACTGGGACGAAGTGAGCGAGCTGATCGACGCATCGTTCCGAATGGTGGCGCCGAAGAAGCTGATCCGGCAGCTCGACGAAGTCTGACCCCGGGTCCGCTCGGAGATGGTTCTATCGGGACCATGAGCTTCGCGAGCCCGTTCCCAGAGGTCGACATCCCGACTGCCAGCGTCTACGAGTACCTCTTCGCCGGCATCGACGACGACGACCTCGACCGGGTGGCCCTGGTCGACGCCAAGACCGGCACCGAGCACACGTATCGCGCGATGATCGAGCAGATCGACGCGTTCGCCGGCGCACTCTCGGCTCGCGGCATCGGCGTCGGCGATGTGGTCGGCCTGCTCGCACCCAACAGCTCGGCGTTCGCCGTCGCCTTCCACGGCATCCTGCGGTCGGGGGCGACGGCCACCACGATCAACGTGTTGTTCACCGCCAAGGACATCGCCAGGCAGCTGACGGACTCCAAGGCCAAGATGCTGGTCACCGTCACACCTCTGCTGGCCGCGGCCAAGGAGGCGGCGGCCGCGGTCGGACTGGACGACGCCGCCCTTGTGGTGCTCGACGGCGCCGGGCAGGCGGAGAGCGGCCATCCGAACGCCGCCGACCTGCTCGAAACGGCCGGTCCCGCACCGGAAGTGGACTTCGCGCCGTCGTTGCACCTGGCAGTGCTCCCCTACAGCTCCGGCACCACCGGCAACCCGAAGGGGGTGATGCTGACGCACCGAAACCTGGTCGCCAACGTCGCGCAGACCCGTCCGGTGCAGGACGTGCAGGCCGACGACGTGGTGATCGCGATCATGCCGTTCTTCCACATCTACGGCATGACGGTGCTGCTCAACGCCGTCCTGCGGGCGCGGGCGCGGCTGGTCATGATGCCCAGCTTCGATCTCGAGGAGTTCCTCGGCCACATCCAGAACCACAAGGTCACGGTGGCCTACATCGCGCCGCCCGTGGCGGTCGCCCTGGCCAAACATCCGTTGGTCAACAACTACGATCTGTCGTCGCTGCGGGCCATCCTGTCCGGCGCCGCACCGCTGGACGAGGACCTCGGCCACGCCGTCGCAGACCGCATCCGCTGCCGCGTCGTGCAGGGATACGGCATGACCGAGCTCAGCCCCGTCAGCCATTGCACGCCGCTGGACGGCGGCAAGCGCCTCGTCGGCACCGTCGCGCCGATCGGCGCGGCCGGCTGGACGGCAGCCAATTCGTCTTCCAAACTCATCGACCCCGCCACCGGTGACGAAATCGGTATTCCCGCAAAGGGTCTCAGCGAGACCGGTGAGTTGTGGTTCAAAGGCCCGAACGTGATGGCCGGCTACCTCGGCAATGAGGAGGCGACGAGGGAGACCATCGACGACGACGGCTGGTTGCGCACAGGAGACCTCGCGCGCGTCGATTCCTCCGGCTGCGTGTTCATCGTCGACCGGCTCAAGGAACTCATCAAGTACAAGGGCTATCAGGTGCCGCCCGCAGAACTCGAGGCGGTGCTGCTGACCCATCCCGCGATCGCCGACGCCGCCGTCATCGGCGTCATCGACGCTGAATCGGGCGAGGAGATCCCAAAAGCGTTCGTGGTCAAGCAATCCGGTGCCGGCCTGACCGAGGCCGAGGTGATGGAGTTCGTCGCCGCCGAAGTCGCGCCCTACAAGAAGGTCCGTCAGGTGGAGTTCATCGACGCGATCCCCAAGTCGACGTCGGGCAAGATCCTGCGCAAGGACCTTAGATAGCGACTACCCCTCAGGTAGTGGGCCAGGTAAACCGCTTGCTACTGCATCTGGTCGAGCATGGTCGAGAAGGCTGCCTTAAGCGTTAGCGCCTTCTTGACCTCATCAGCCGTCACGTATGGGTATTCGCCATACTCCAAGAAGCTGGGGAAGTGGTGCTCGCGCACGAACGTCACGAATGAGTCCGGGTTTTCCTTCCAATCGTCCGGGAAGCCCTCAAGATTGGTGAACACCGTGTTAATGCCGCTCTGGCCGAACAGCTGGACGGCGTCCTCGGTGTATTTGTCGAAGTCGGTGTCGAAGATGCCTTGGTATTGGAAGGTCAAGCCATCGCCGATGTCGAAGAGCAGCCAGCGGAGGTAGTGCAGGCGTAGAGGAGCGAGGAACTCCGGCGTTTCGGTGATCGCTGCTTGAATAGTCTTGCCGTGTTCGCGGATCGCGTCCTCGCGACCCGCCTTGACTTTCGCGATGATCGAGAAGCCGTAGCACGCCGGAGTGCGTGGAAAGACCGGCCCGTACCGCCCTCGTTCCAGTTCGAAGTACCCCTCTTTGGGGATCGCTAGCGCCGCTGGCTTGGTCCAGTCCTGATCGGTCGCGGGCATATCGCCTCCTCTGCTTGAAGCTGGTGGAGCGGACAGTACGCCTGATTCGTGGCTATTTCGGTCCGACGTTGAAGACGGACGAAGGTCTCTACAACGGCATCCGGCGAAACTCGATGCGGTGCGGGCGGTCACGCCGTGACGCATACCAGCGATCTCGTTTACCTGGTCAGAGCCCAACGCTGACCCGGCAAGATCCTGCGCAAGGACCTACGTTCGGGTTGACTCCCGCACGGTCTGAGCCGCCCGCGCCTGCCGATAACCGACTGCGGCACCGATCGCGGGTATCAGTATCAACCCGGCGAGCCCGGCCAGCGGGTCGGTCGCCGTATCGATCCCCGCCGTATCTAGCTCTCCCACAGCTACCCGGGCCGCTCGGATCTTCTCGATCGGCGTAAGTGGCGGTGGCAGCGGCGGAATGTTGATCTCGATCGCGGTCGGCAGCGGAGGAACGTCCTCGGGCATCACCTCAGCCTGGCCCGCCGAAAGGTAGATGACCTCGGCGTCGCCGTCGCGGGCATGCCACATGGGTGTGCGGCCGTTGCCAATGACGACGCGGGGTGCGCGGACGGCCGCCGCGGTCGACGACGTGTAGTCGGACCCGGGCCGCGGCACCGCGCCCACTGCGTTTCCGCTCAGCACCTCCTCGACCGCCGCCGAGCGCAGGGCCACCGGAGCGTCGGCAACCGTCTGAACGCTGTCGACGACGGCGACTTCCCCAAGGCCGCTGCCATCCGATCCGAGGTTCGTCGTCGGCGGATAGGTTGAAGGCTGCGAGCCTGCCCGCACGCTTCCCGGCTTGTTCGAGCGGTTTCCCTGGTGATCGTTTTGGTATTGCGAATCCGAGCCGTGCTTCTCAGCAACCGCCTGAGCCGGGAGCGGCCCAAGCATCAGCAGAGACGCCGCGACAAAACCACCCGCTGTAATACGAACAGTCGCCTGCGCCACGATCCCCTTCCTGACCGACTGGGGTTGCCGAACCCAGGGTCTCGCGCATGCATTGTTGCACATGTCTTTGCCTGGCAAACGTCAATCCGAGATCGCGGCGGGGTCCTCGGCGATGGCGTCCACCGCTTTCTGAGTGAGTTCGATCGCGACGCGGGCCCACTTCAGCGTCGCCCCGGCCACCCCACACGCGGGTGTGACGCCGATTCGTTCCGGCAGCACCGCGCGGGGAAAGCCGAGTCGATCGGTGAACGAAACGACCGACCTGGCCACCTGCTCAGCCGACGGGCTGCCCCCGGGCGCCGTGGCAGGAACGACGCCGAGCATCACGGTTCGGCCCGACTCGACGAACTCGCCGACACCGTCGAGGTCATCGGCCGTCAGCGTCGACAGGTCGATCGAAACCGCACTCATCGTGCCGCGTTGCAGCATCGGCCACGGCAGCCCTGGCGCACAGCTGTGAATAGCCACCTCGCCGCCGACGGCGGCCACACAGTCGTCGAGCAGCGCGGCCGCGACCGGTTCATCGACCGCGTGCACCGCGGACATGCCGGTCACACCGGGCAGCCGGCCCGCCAGCGCCGCGGGTAACGACGGCTCGTCGAACTGGACCACGACGGGGCAATCTAACCGCCTGGCGATCTCGGCGCGATGGAGGGCGACCCCCTCGGCGAGTGATCCGGCCAGGTCACGCACGGCGCCGGGGTCGGTGATCGCGCGATGTCCGTTGGCCATCTCCAGCTGCGCCGCCAGGGTGATCGGCCCGGGCGCCTGCACCTTGACCGTGCGTTGCGTCCCTCGCAGACCCGCCTTCTCCCATGCCTCTTCGAGCGCGTCGATGTCTTCGGCGAGCAGGCTGGCCGCGCGGCGGGTAACCGCACTGCGTCCTGCGGCGATGCGGTAGCCGCGGGGCACGGTGTCGATGGTGATGTCGACCAGCAGCGCCCCAGCCCGGCCGATGAGGTCGGATCCGATGCCGCGGGCAGGCAACTCCACCAGGTGCGGCAGGCGGTGCAGTTCGCCGACGATGATCTCGGCGGCCTCGCGCGGCGATGTCCCGGGCCACGATCCGATGCCGGTGCCCGCGGCGAAGTCATTCACTTCTCCAACACTATTCGCCACACGCGCCCCACGCGTTAGTCTGCGGAACAGGAAGGAGCCGACATCATGCCCGCAACGGCCTGCCGACTGGTGGCGATGTGTGCCACCGCGGTACTGGCCGCGGGGTGCGCCCAGACCATCGGCGGCACGGCGACTCGGGCAGCGCCGGGAATCGATGACGAATCCCGGTCGCCGATCGATGTCGAGTCGGTGATGCTGGACCAGGCGCAGATGCGCGCAATCACCGGCGCCGGCGAGGACCTGACGATCGTACCCAGCATGGACGGCAAGATCCCTGTCGACGTCAGCGACCTGATGAACGGCACGCCGCAGGAGTGCAAGTGGTACTTCGCCGAGACGCAGACGTTCGGCTCAGACGTGGAAGAGTTTCACAAGACCACTTTCCAGGACCCTCCCGACGGGGGGCTGATCTCAGAGGGCGCCGCCGCCTACCGCGACCCCGACACCGCCCGCCGCGCGTTCGCCGATTTGGTCGGGCGTGTCTACGACTGTGGGGCAACGGCACTCGGCTCGACCTTCATCGGCGAGTGGACGGCGGACGCCGTGTCGCTGAGGATGCGATCGTCGGGCACGTGCGGCCGCGACTACCGGGTGAAGAACGCAGTGCTGGCCGAGGTGTCGTTCTGTTCGTTCCCCGAGTCGGTGCCCGACATCGTGATGACGAACATCATGGACAAGGTGCCCGGCTAGAACTACTCGGCCCGCGCGATCGTCGCACTGCCGATCACTTCGTCGCCGTCGGCGTCGGGACGGTAGAGCACCATGGTCTGGCCCGGCGCCACTCCGCGAAGCGATGAGCGGAGATCGACGACGATTTCATCGTTGCGTAACTGCGCCACCGAGTCGGCGATGCCGCCGTGAGCGCGCACCTGCACGGAGCACTCCACGGGCCCGCGCGGCGCCGTGCCCGACGTGAAGACGGGTTTGGCGCCCGTCAACGTCCACACCTCGAGGTCGGTGGCCTTACCGACATGCACCGTCGCGGTGTCGGGGTCGATGGCGGTCACATAGCGCGGGGTGCCGTCGGCGCCGGGGCCTGCGATGCCGAGCCCTTTGCGCTGGCCGATGGTGAAACCGTGCACGCCGTCGTGTTCGGCGAGCACCGTGCCGCCGGCGTCCACCACGGTGCCGCGGCGCACCCCGATGCGGCTGCCGAGGAATGCGCGGGTGTCACCGGACGGGATGAAGCAGATGTCGTGGCTGTCCGGCTTTTCGGCGACCGCCAGGCCGCGGTGGGCGGCCTCCTCCCGAATCTGCGGCTTGGGCGTGTCGCCGATCGGGAACAACGCATGGCGCAATTGCTCGGCGGTAAGCACGCCGAGCACATAGGACTGGTCTTTGTCGCGGTCGACGGCGCGTCGCAGCCGACCGTCCGACAACCGCGCGTAGTGGCCGGTGGCGACGGCGTCGAAGTCGAGCGCGAGCGCACGGGCCGACAGCGCGGAGAACTTGATCCGCTCGTTACAGCGCACGCACGGGTTCGGGGTCTCTCCGCGGGCATAGGAAGACACGAAGTCGTCGATGACGTCCTCTTTGAACCGCTCCGCGAAATCCCATACGTAGAAGGGAATCTCGAGTACATCGGCAACACGGCGGGCGTCTCCGGCGTCTTCTTTCGAGCAGCACCCCCGCGACCCGGTTCGCAGCGTTCCCGGCGCCGCCGACAACGCCAGGTGCACGCCGACGACATCGTGGCCGGCGTCGACCATTCGGGCGGCGGCAACCGAGGAGTCGACGCCCCCACTCATCGCAACCAGAACCCGCACTACTCAACAACTCCCGAGCTGGCCAGTGCCGCCTGCCGCGCACGGTCGACCGCACCGGGCAGCACTTCGAGAGCGGCATCGACGTCGGCGTCGACGCTGGTGTGACCGAGCGAAAGCCGCAGCGACCCACGGGCGCTGGCCGGGTCGGCGCCCATCGCCGTCAGCACATGCGAAGGCTGCGCGACACCGGCCGTGCACGCAGAACCCGTCGAGCACTCGATTCCCTTGGCGTCCAACAGCATCAGCAGCGAATCACCCTCGCAGCCGCGGAACGTGAAGTGTGCATTACCGGGAAGTCGTTGCGCGCCCGTCGCACCGTTGAGAACAACGTCGTCGATGCTCGACAGCACGCCGTCGACCAATCGGTCGCGCAGCGCCTGCACGCGAGCGCTGGTGGTCTCCATGCTCCCGATCGCCAACTCGGCGGCCCTGGCCATCGCCACCGCACCGGCGACATCCGGTGTGCCCGAACGGACATCACGTTCCTGGCCTCCGCCGTGCAGAAGCGGCACGCACGTGGTGTCACGGCGGAGCAGCAGCGCACCGGCACCGGTGGGGCCGCCGAACTTGTGTGCGGCGATGCTCATCGCCGACAGGCCGCTGGCGGCGAAGTCGACCGGAATCTGGCCGACCGCCTGGACGGCGTCGCTGTGCATCGGAACGTCGAATTCGGCCGCCACCGACGCCAATTCCGTCAGCGGCATGATGGTGCCGACTTCGTTGTTGGCCCACATGACAGAGACCAGCGCCACGTCGTCGCGTTCTTCAAGGGCCGCGCGCAGTGCGGCCGGCGCCACCGAGCCGTCGGATGCCGTCGGCAGCCAGGTCACCTCCGCACCTTCGTGTTCGGCGAGCCATTCGACGGAATCGAGAACCGCATGGTGTTCGACGGCGGTGGTGATGATGCGCCGCCGCAGCGGTTCGGCATCGCGGCGGGCCCAGTAGATGCCCTTGACGGCCAGGTTGTCGCTCTCCGTGCCGCCCGCGGTGAAGATCACCTCGGATGGCCGGGCACCGAGCAGCTTGGCGAGGGTTTCGCGCGACTCCTCCATCCGGCGCCGCGCGACCCGACCCGTGCCGTGCAACGACGACGCGTTGCCGACCGTCGCCAGCACAGCCGTCATCGCCTCGATGGCGGCGGGGTGCATCGGGGTGGTGGCAGCGTGATCCAGGTAGACCGACCTGTCAGTGGTCATAGCCAGCCCAGTTTAGCCGCCGGAGCGCGGCCGCCCTGAACCCGTGGTCAGGCCACCAGCGCGGGCCCGTGCTCCCGTCGCTCCGTGTCGCCGCGGACCGCCGTCTCGCAGCGGGCCGCCAGGTCGCGCCGGTCCGTGCCCGGCAGCTGCAGAGACTCCACCTGCACGTGCACGATGGTGCGGCGGGCGGTGACGAGCCGGCGGATCGACGCGAGCAACGTGTCGTCGCCGACGTAGGCGGCCACCGTGGACGGGCTGCCGTCGCGGTGGTGGTACTTCAGCCGCAGCGGCTGCACGGGCCTGCCCGCATCGACGGCGGCCTGAAACATGGCGGGCCGAAACTGCCCGTACGCCAGACCACACCAGGTAGTGCCTTCGGGAAAGGCGACGACGGTCTGGCCGGCGCGCAGTCGAGTGGCCACCATCCCGACGACATCGGGCAGCCTGCGCAGGCTCGCCCGCTCGATCGGGATGACCTTCATCAGGCGCGCGGCGAAACCCAGGGCGGGCCAGCTGATCATCTCGGCCTTCGCGACGAAGGAGCCGGGCATCACGGCACCGATCGAGAAGATGTCCACCCACGACACGTGACCGCTGACGACCAGCACGCCACGCAAGTTGCGAATCGGCCCGCCGGACACCGTTATTCGCACGCCGAGAGCGCGCAGCATCATCCGGCAGTAGCCCCGCTGGATGTGGGAGCGGCCCGGCAGCGGAATCGCCAGCAGCGGAACAGCCGACAGCAGGATGACGGCGAGTGTGGCTCGTACGGCGACCCGCACGGCCACCACGACCGGCCTGCCGCTGGGCGCTCCCCCGGCAGCCACGCAGCTTGCGTCGCACGTCGCCCTGGGCACCCAGGGACTGTCGGCGGTCACGACGCCATCCCTTCGGCCATATCGCTTGCCGCCGCCACAGACCGCAGCCGTTTCAGATACCGCGTGTCGGCCTTGCGTTTATCGAGCAGCGCAGGGAAGTCGCCGACGCCGAAGTCCGGGTCGTGCGCGGGCTCGCCGCAGACTTGTGCACCGAGGCGCAGGTACCCGCGCATCAGCGCCGGAACGGCCACTCGCGCAGGCGGGTCGATGTCGTCGAGGCCCTTGCCGTCGATCGTCACCGGCCGGTACGGATACACGGTGTACTCGGCAGGAGCGGCGTGCCTACGCAACACGAAGTCGCGTACGCCGCGGATCTGGCCGCCCGGCGCTGCGTCCGAATCATCAACGGGGACAGACACACAACCGGCGACATAGTCGTAGCCGCAGCGGTCCAGGTAGGCCAGGATCCCCGCCCACATGAGCAGAACGACGCCACCGTTGCGGTGGTCTTCGCGGACCACGGCGCGACCCATTTCGACCAGCGACGGCCGCAGCGGATCGAGGCCCGAGACGTCGAATTCGGTTGCGGTGTACAGCCCTCCGGCGGCGATGGCACCCGGCGGCGGCAGCATGCGGTAACAACCGACCAGCTCGCCGGAGGTCTCCTCACGGACCAGCAGGTGATCGCAGTACTCGTCGAACCGGTCGGCGTCCTTACCGTCGGTCGCGCCTTCCAGCGCAAAACCCGGTTCGGAGGTGAATACGTCGTGACGAAGGCGCTGCGCAGCCTCGATGAGCGCAGGATCGGTAGACAACAACAGGGTGTAGCGCGGCGTTGACGCGCTGTCGGCTTGTTCGGCGGGTATGAGTACGGAAACGGCGCTCATAGCCAGCACGGTCGCCCAGCCGGGTCTCCGGATGGCCACGAGCGCGTGACGTGTCCGTGCACGCTAAGTGACGAATTGGGCACGCTCGTGGGGGCAAACCCACATTCGAGCGCGCCCAATTGCGCGACGTGTTAACCCTTGCGGGCTTTGACCGCCTCGGTCAGCTGCGGGGCGACCTTGAACAGGTCGCCGATGACACCGAGGTCGGCGATCTCGAAGATCGGCGCTTCCTCGTCCTTGTTGACGGCGATGATCGTCTTCGACGTCTGCATGCCGGCACGGTGCTGGATGGCACCGGAAATGCCCAGTGCGATGTACAGCTGCGGCGACACGGTCTTGCCGGTCTGGCCGACCTGGAACTGGCCCGGGTAGTAGCCCGAGTCCACCGCGGCGCGCGACGCACCGACGGCGGCACCCAGCGAGTCCGCCAATTCCTCGACGACGCTGAAGTTCTCGGCGCTTCCGACGCCGCGGCCACCCGAGACCACGACGGTGGCCTCGGTCAGTTCCGGGCGATCCCCGGCCACCGCGGGCTCCCGCTTGGTGATCTTCGTCGCATTTTCAGCCTGTGCGGGCACCTCGACCTTGACGACCTCACCGGCGCCGTCGGCGGCCTCGGCCTCGATCGCGCCCGGGCGAACCGTGATCACCGGGGTGTCACCGGTGGCCTCGGCGTCCACGGTGAACGCGCCACCGAAGATCGAGTGGACGGCCTTGCCGCCCTCCTTGACCTCGACGACGTCGGTCAGCACACCCGAGCCGGTGCGTGCGGCCAGCCGGCCGCCGATCTCCTTGCCATCGGCCGACGCGGCGAGCAGCACACCCGCGGGGCTGGCGGACTCCACCAGCGATGCCAGCACGTCCACATACGGCGTGATCAGGTAGTTGTCCGCGTCGTCGGACTCGGCGACGTAGATCTTGGCGGCACCGGCGGCCTTCAGCGCGTCGACCAGCGCATCGGCCGTGCCCGGCTTGCCGACGACCACGGCGGACGGCTCGCCCAGCGCGCGGGCGGCGGTGATCAGTTCAGCGGTGACCTTCTTCGGTGCACCTTCGGCGTGCTCGACGAGCACAAGTACTTCTGCCATGAGTTTTCGCCTCTGGGTTCTCGTGAGTATGTGGAAGAGGTCTAGCTAGATGATCTTTTGCGCGACAAGGTATTCGGCCACCTTGGTACCGCCGTCGCCTTCGTCGGTCACCTTCTCGCCGGCCGTCTTCGGCGGCTTCGGGGTCGACGCGGTCACTTTCGTGCCTGCGTTGGCGACGCCGACCTCGTCGGACTCGACGCCGATCTCGGACAGCGTCAGCGTCGTCACTTCCTTCTTCTTGGCGGCCATGATGCCCTTGAAGGACGGGAAGCGCGGCTCGTTGATCTTCTCGGTGACGCTGACGACCGCGGGCAGGGGCGCCTCGACGGTGAACACGCCGTCGTCGGTCTCGCGCTCGCCGGTCACTTTGCCGCCCTCGACCGACACCTTGCGCAGATGCGTGAGCTGCGGCAGGCCCAGGTACTCGGCGATGATGGCCGGCACCGCTCCACCGACGCCGTCGGTGGCCTCGTTGCCGGCGATGACCAGCTCGGTGCCCTCGATGGTGCCCAGCGCGCGGGCCAGCGTCCAACCGGTCTGGACCATGTCGGACCCGTGCATGCCGTCGTCGAGCACGTGCACGGCCTTATCGGCACCCATCGACAGGGCCTTGCGGATCGCCTCGGTGGCGCGCTCGGGGCCTGCGGTCAGCACCGTGACGGTGCTCTCGGTGCCGTCGGCGGCCTCTTTCTCCTTGATCAGCAGCGCCTCTTCGACGGCGCGCTCGTTGATCTCGTCGAGCACGGCGTCGGCGGCCTCGCGGTCGAGGGTGAAGTCGCCATCGGTCAGCTTGCGTTCCGACCATGTGTCAGGGACCTGTTTGATCAGGACCACGATGTTCGTCATGAGTCTGGTTCGTCCTCCTCGATAGGGCCGGGGGTCGACCCCCCAATACCACGCCTGAAGCTATGACCATCATGTTACTCGTCGGTAACTTAAGCTGGTTCGCACGAACACCATAGCTGGTCGAAGTTTGTGCCCTGACTTCCCCTTCCTCGGCCTTGACCGGCCCAACCGTTCGCGAACCGGCCACCGACCCTTCTCCTGGGTTAGCCTGCCTTTTGCAATGAGCTCATTTGTGACCGGTCCGGCGGGCGGGAGCGCAGCGACCCGGGGAGAAGACCCTTCCGCAGGCCCGGAGGGTGCTCTGCCTCTGACCGGGGAGCGCACGATTCCCGGCCTGGCCGAGGAGAACTACTGGTTCCGCCGCCACGAGGTCGTATACCAGCGGCTGGCCGACCGGTGCGCGGGCCGCGACGTGCTCGAGGCCGGGTGCGGTGAGGGATACGGCGCCGACCTGATCGCCGAGGTCGCCCACGGCGTGATCGGGCTGGACTACGACGAGGCGACGGTGGCCCACGTCCGGGCCAGGTACCCGCGGGTGGACATGCGTCACGGAAACCTCGCCGAGCTGCCGCTGCCCGACGGCGCGGTTGATGTCGTGGTCAACTTCCAGGTGATCGAGCATCTGTGGGACCAGCCACAGTTCGTTGCCGAATGCCTGCGCGTGCTGCGGCCGTCGGGCTTGCTGCTGATGTCCACTCCCAACCGGGTGACGTTCTCCCCCGGCCGGGACACCCCGATCAACCCGTTCCACATCCGCGAGCTGAACGCCGCCGAACTCACCGAGCTGCTGGAATCGGCGGGATTTGCGCTCGAATCGATGCTGGGCGTGTTCCACGGCCCGCGCCTGGCCGAACTCGACGCCAAACACGGCGGCTCGATCATCGACGCGCAGGTCGCCCGCGCTTTGGCCGATGCGCCCTGGCCCACCGACCTGTTGACCGACGTCGCCTCGGTCCGCACCGACGATTTCGACCTGACCGACGCGGGCGACCGGGACATCGACGAGAGCCTGGACCTGGTCGCTATCGCGGTGCGGCCGTGATGACGTCCTCACAGCCGGTTCCGGGGCTCTTCACCCTCGTCCTGCACACCCACCTGCCGTGGTTGGCCCATCACGGTCGCTGGCCGGTCGGTGAGGAATGGCTCTACCAGTCGTGGTCGGCGGCCTACCTGCCTCTGATGCGCGTATTGCGCACACTGGCCGACGAAGACCGCCGTCATCTGGTGACGCTGGGCATGACGCCGGTGGTCACCGCACAGCTCGACGACCCGTACTCCTTGACGGGTATGCATCACTGGCTGGCCAACTGGCGGCTACGCGCCCAGGAGGCGACGACCCTGCCGGAACCGTTGCGCGAGTTCGGCCTTCGCGAGTTGGCCGAGGCCGACCGCGCGCTCGACGACTTCACCACGCTGTGGCGACACGGTGGCAGCCCGCTGCTGCGCGAGCTGGTCGACGGTGAAACCATCGAACTGCTCGGCGGTCCGCTGTCGCATCCCTTCCAGCCGCTGCTGAATTCGCGGCTGCGCGAGTTCGCGCTGCGCGAAGGCCTGGCCGATGCCCAGCAGCGCCTGGCGCACACCCCGTCGGGCATCTGGGCGCCGGAATGCGCGTACGCGCCCGGCATGGAATTCGACTACGCCGCAGCAGGTGTCGGGCACTTCATGGTGGATGGCCCGTCACTGCACGGCGATACGGCGCTGGGCCGGCCGGTCGGCGACTCCGGCGTCGTCGCGTTCGGCCGCGACCTGAAGGTCAGCTACCGGGTGTGGTCCCCGAAGTCCGGCTATCCCGGTCACGCCGCCTACCGCGACTTCCACACCTACGACCATGTCACCGGCCTCAAGCCTGCGCGCGTGACGGGCCGCAACGTGCCCGGCGACGCCAAGGCGCCGTACGACCCCGCCCGCGCCGAGCGTGCCGTCGACGAACACGTCGCCGATTTCGTCGAGGTGGTGCGGCGGCGGCTGCTCTCCGAAACCGAACGGATCGGCAGGCCCGCGCACGTGATCGCGGCATTCGACACCGAACTGTTCGGCCACTGGTGGTACGAGGGGCCGGTGTGGCTGGAACGCGTGCTGCGGGCATTGCCCGCAGCGGGCATCCGGGTCGGCACCCTGTCCGATGCCATCGACGACGGCTTCATCGGCGATTCCGTCGAATTGCCGCCCAGCTCTTGGGGTTCCGGCAAGGACTGGTCGGTGTGGTCCGGCGAGCAGGTAGCCGACCTGGTGCAGCTGAACAACGAGGTCGTCGACCTCGCGCTGAGCACGGTGGACAAGGCGCTCACCCAGACCGCGTCGCTGGGCGCTCCCCCGTCGCGGGATGTCGTCGCCGACCAGATCTTGCGCGAGACCCTGTTGACCGTGTCGAGCGATTGGCCGTTCATGATCAGCAAGGACTCCGCGGCCGACTACGCCCGCTACCGCGCCCATCTGCACGCGCACGCCACCCGCGAGATCGCGGGCACGCTGGCATCGGGCCGTCGCGAGCAGGCGGAGCGGCTGGCCGCCGGCTGGAACCGTGCCGACGGCCTGTTCGGCGCGCTGGACGCCCGAAGGCTCCGCCGCTCGTGAAGGTCCTGATGGTGTCGTGGGAGTACCCGCCGGTCGTGGTCGGCGGACTGGGACGCCACGTCTACCAGCTGGCGACGGCGCTGGCCGCGACCGGGCACGAGGTCGTGGTGCTCAGCCGTCGCCCCACGAACACCGACCCGAGCACCCATCCGTCGACCGACGAACTCAGCGAGGGTGTGCGGGTGGTGGCGGCGGCACATGATCCGCATGAGTTCGACTTCGGCTCGGACATGATGGCCTGGACGCTGGCCATGGGTCACTCGATGACCCGAGCAGGGCTGGCCTTGAGGACCCACGGTAGGCGACCGAGGCCGTGGCGCCCCGACGTCGTGCACGCACACGACTGGCTGGTTGCCCACCCGTCCGTCGCACTAGCCGAATTCTTCGATGTCCCACTGGTTTCCACGATCCACGCCACCGAGGCGGGAAGACACTCGGGCTGGGTGGCGGGCCCGATCAGCCGGCAGGTACATGCCGTGGAATCGTGGCTGGTGCGCGAATCCGATTCGCTCATCACGTGTTCGGCGTCGATGCGCGACGAGATCACCGAGCTGTTCGGTCCCGGACTGGCCGAGATCCGGGTCATCCGCAACGGAATCGACGCCGGGCTATGGCCCTTCGCCACGCGGCGACCGCGAAAGGGTCCCGCGCAACTGCTCTACCTCGGCCGATTGGAGTACGAGAAGGGGATCCACGACGCGATCGCGGCGCTGCCGCGCATCCGGCGCACCCATCCCGGCACCACGCTGACGATCGCAGGCGACGGCACACAGTACAAATGGCTGGTCGAGCAGGCCCGAAAACACAAGGTGCTCAAGGCCGTAACGTTCGTCGGCCGAGTCGACCACGAAGGCCTGGTGCAGTTGCTGCACGCCGCCGATGCTGCTGTGCTGCCCAGCCACTACGAGCCGTTCGGCATCGTCGCGCTGGAGGCGGCGGCGACGGGAACGCCCCTGGTGACCTCGAATGTCGGCGGCCTGGGAGAGGCGGTGATCAACGGGCAGACCGGGATGTCCTTCCCGCCGCGCGATATCGCGGCCCTCGCCGCGGCGGTCAGGGTGGTTCTCGACGATCCGCAGGCGGCCCAGCGTCACGCAATCGCCGCCCGCGAGCGGCTCACCTCGGACTTCGACTGGCACACAGTGGCAGGCGAGACCGCGCAGGTCTATCTGGCTGCCAAACGTGGGGAACGCCAACCTCATCCGCGTCGGCTGATTGTCGAGCACGCCCTTCCCGACCGCTGATAGTTCGACCGTCGTCGAATCATTCCGCACCTAGCGTGCGGTTATGGACACGAGAAGGCTCACACTTCACACCACGCTGACGTTGATCGCGGCCTACCTCGGCCTTTTCGTCGGGTTGATCGACGCGAATGCGATCAATCTCGCCCTGCCCGCGATCCGCGACGACCTCGGCGGCGGCATCTCCGGTGCGCAGTGGACGATCGACGCCTACAACGTCACCTTTGCGGCCATGCTGTTGACGTCCGGGTCGCTCGGCGACCGCTTCGGCAGGCGAAGGCTGTTGCGTATCGGGCTGACGGTCTTCGTCGTCGCCTCGGTCGCGTGTGCGTCCGCTCCGTCGCTTCCTCTGCTGTTGGCCGCCCGCGGCGTGCAGGGCGTGGGTGCCGCACTGATGCTGCCGCAGGGCCTCGCGATCGCCGCCGCCGCGTTCCCCGACCCGATCGAACGCGGTCGCGCCACCGCGGCATGGGCGACGGCCGCCGCGATGAGTACCGCCGTCGGGCCGATTCTGGGTGGCGTGCTGACCGACACGATCGGCTGGCGCTACATCTTCTGGCTCAACGTGCCCGTTGGCCTTCTCGCGCTGGCGATGACGCGCTTCTATCTGCCCGAATCCCGAGACCCCGAGGCCGCGCGCGTCGACATCGGAGGCCAGGCACTGGCGATACTCAGCCTCGGCGCGCTGACGCTGGTCCTCGTCGAAGGTCGCACGCTGCCAGCTGTGCGGGCCACCGGGCTGGCCGTCGTGGCCGTCGCCGGACTGGCGGCATTCATGGCCAGTCAGCATCGCGCCGCTGCGCCCATGCTTCCGCTGGGCCTCTTCCGCAGCCGTCGTTTGAATGCTGCGCTGACGGCGACGTTCACCATGACGTTCGCGACCTACGGACTCCTGCTGGTGAACAGCTTCGCGTTCCAGCAACAGCGCGGCGCCTCCACGATGGTCACGGCGCTGTGTTTCCTGCCGCTGCCCGTCGCGTATCTGAGCGTGATCCCCTTCGCCAACGCGCTGGCCAATCGCATCGGACCCCGGTCGCCGATGACCGCTGGCCTGTGCTTGATCGCCACGGGACTGTTCCTCTACGCCGCCGCGGGTCCGCATGCCGACCTCTGGCTCCTGGAACTGTCGTTGTTGCTCGCCGGAGCCGGCCTGGCTCTCAACACGGGCCCCGCCGTGGGGCTGGCGATGTCGGTTGCGCCCGTATCGCGCACCGGTCTGGCCTCGGGCGTGGTGAACCTGGCCCGGCTGGTGGGTATCACTGTCGGTGTGGCGGTGTTGGGTAGTGCCATGGCGGCGATCGACGGGAGCGCCGGTGTGCGCACTGCATTGGTCATCGGCGGCGCGGCTTCGGCGTGCGGCGCCGTCGTCGCGCTGAGATGGGCGCGAGACGAGGTTCCCGCGCCGACGAAGGAGGTCTGCCATGCGTGACGCAGCGCAGTTGCCGACCCGCGGTGACGCCGACATCGCCGCCGTGGCCTCGCTGCTCGCCGACCCGGCCCGGTGCAAGGTGATGCTCGCCCTCGACGACGGCAGGGCGCTGCCCGCCAGCGTGCTCGCCGACGAGGCGGGCATCAGCAGGCCGACGGCCAGCAGCCATCTGGGCAAGCTGACCGACGCCGGACTTCTGTCGGTGGAAACGCACGGCAGGCACCGCTACTACCGGATCGCCGGCCCCGAGGTCGGTGAGCTGCTCGAGCAACTCGTCCGGTTGGCGCCCCCGCGGCCGGTCCGGTCGCTGCGGGACGGCACGAGGGCCGCGACGCTGCGGTCGGCCCGCACGTGTTACGACCATCTCGCGGGCAGGCTGGGTGTGCAGATCATGGGCTGCCTGCTGGAGCGCGACGTGCTCGTCGGCGGTGACGGTCGATACGACCCGGAGCGCGACGGCCACGACGCGCTGAGCAGTCCCGGCCACGACATCCACTACGAGCTGACCGACGACGGCCGCGCCTTCCTCAACGAAGTCGGAATCGAAATGCCGAACAGCAGAAGGCCGCTCGTGCGCTATTGCGTGGACTGGACCGAGCAGCGGCACCACCTGTCGGGTGCGCTCGGACGCGCCGTGCTGGATCGTTTTCTAGCGGCCGGATGGGTGAAGCGGGTGCCACGGGGCCGCGCGATGAAGGTCACCGACAACGGCCGGGCAGCGCTGGCCGACCTGTTCGGCATCGACTGGGTTGCCTGACGGCGGACAAGTTAGGTGCGAACCTCACCAGTTACTGTCCAAGGATCCTCCAAGACCGCGTTCGCAGACTTTGAGACATGTCCGCCCGACAGGAAATCGACATGATCCCGAAAAGTCGTCTGACCGTCGCCACGATGGCCGGAGCGGCAATTATTGCGGCCGTTGTCGGCTGCTCACATGCCGCTCCCCTAACCAGTCCCGATATCACCACGAGCGTGCAACCCGCCTCCGCGACGGCGGCGCCGCAGGCACCCGCGTCTCCGACCGAGGCATCGGCGGGCGGCATCAACGCCTCCATCACCCCGGAGGGAAGCACCGCCGTGCGGGTAGGCGGTGAGCCGATGCGTTTCAGCGTCACGCTGGACAACACCGGCGCCGACATCGACAAGGTCGGGTTGGTGGTGTCTCTTGGCCATTGTTCATGCGGCCCACCCGGGGCCAGCATGATGGCCATGGGGTCCATGCGCATGCTCGACCCGCAAACCAACGCGTGGGTGACGGTGCCCTACGACCGGGAGGGAACCGGCATGGACTACATCATGGGCAGCCTCGTTCCGCCGTTCCCGCTCAGTCACGGTCAGACCATCACCTATCAACTCGAAATGCAGCTCGACGCCGACCAACCGTTCACCGTCACCGAGGGCAAGTCGTCGATCAACGTGACCCTGACCGACCCCGACGACCCCCTCAACAACAAACGACTCGGCAAGGGCGCGTACCTCCCCATCACCGTCGAGGTGAGCTGATCACATAGCGGCGGCGACGGCCATGTGACCTTCGAACCCCCAGTCGTCGGCCATCTTTCGATACTTCTCGACCCAGTTGCGGTAGCCGTCCTCGTCGCCACACGCGCGCGCCAGCAGCGCACGTAAACGAGCAGTGTGATGTCATGAAGCACGAAGCCGGGATCGGTTGGTACTTCGGCCAATCGGTCCATCGCGGTCTGCGCGTCATGAAGGTCACCGTCGCGGTTGCGCTGCACCAGCGCTTCGACCAACACCGTGGTAACCAGGGCGCACCAGATGGATCGGCCCGATTCGTACAAGGTCTCGAGCGCCATACCCGCCAACTCGACGGCGCCGTCGACGTCGCCGGTACTGGCCTTCTCCTGCGCGAGATAAGCGTCGGCGAGAGGCAGAGTCAGCGGTGACCACGGCGAAGTCGAGTCGTCGGCACGTATCGATGCCAGCAGTTGCAGCCCGTCTTCACGCTCGCGCCTGCCACGATGGACGAGTGTGATTCCCCGCGCCAGCCGGGCGATGAACAGTGTCGCGTTGTCGGCGGCATGTTCGGCGATCGCGAGTATTTCGGCGGTCTGCCGCATCGCGGTGTCATCGGGAAGCAGGACTCCGTACGGGATGGCAAGCGCGTAGGTGTAGAAAGTGACGGCCTGACGCGTCAGCGGGTTGAAGTTCTGCGCAAGGGCGGCGCCTTCGCGGAAATCCTCCTTCCAGCCCGCCATTCCAAGGCACACTCGTGCTCCCCCGCGCAACGCGTGAGCGAGCGCCAGTGGAGACCCGATGAACAACGGGTTCTTGCGGGAGTCGTCGTCGGCCATGCCGATGATCCGCTCCGTCAAACGCAGGACGGTGGCCATCTCGGCGGTCTCAGACTTGACCGTCGACGCCGACAGCGACAGCGCGGCGGCCAATGTGGAGTCATCAAGCAATTCGAGCATTGCGATCAGCTCGTCGGCCAGACGTGATGCCTCCCGCCTGCGGGCTTCGAACAGACGCACGGTCAGGTGACCGTTCAGGCCGATCGCCAGCGAGCGTAGATCGCCCGACACCGTGCACAGTTCGCGCAATTCATCAAAGCCCGAGTCGATCCCGCCACCCAATCGATGCGCGGTTCCGCACAACAACGCCCGCGGCGCAATACGCATCGACACCCGGTCCGCATCGTCATCCGGCAATCCGTCGGCAATCTGCTGTGCGCGTCGCCAACTCCCGCGCGCGGCCGCGAAGTCACGGTTGGCCAGCCACGTGCCCGCCCGTAGGTGCCAACTGAAGGCCTCGCGCATGTCTCCCGCCGCCTCGAAGTGCTCGGCGAGCAGCGCGGCGTTCTCGTCGGCTGCTGCGGGGTCGCGGGCTTCGATGGCGCCGGCGAGGCGTCGGTGCAACCCCGCACGATCCGATTTGAGCTGTGATTCGTAGGCGACCGCGCGAATGAGCGGGTGGCGAAACGCGTACTCCTCGCGTCGGCCGAACCTCACCTGGTCGATCAGTTCCGCCTCGATGAGCGGTGCCACATCCACGGAGTCGACCGCGTCGGCCAGCAGCCCCCGGTCGAATCGGGATCCGATCACGGCGGCGGCCCCAAGCGTGTGTTTGGCCGCGGCGCTCAACCGATCGATGCGCGCACCGATGGTCGCCTGCAGGGTGGCAGGCACGTCGACGACGCCCGCATCGCCGTGCAGCGCATACGCGCCGGGCGCCCCGGCCAGCACTCCACGCTCCGCAAGGTCGCGCACCACCTCTTCGGCGAAGAAGGGGTTTCCTGCGGCCCGCGCGGAGACCTGGGCAGCTACATCCGCCAAGGACGGGTCGGCGCCAAGGAGTCCGGCGGCAAGGGTCGAGCCCTCTGCGGCGTTGAGCGGCCGCAAGCCGATCGTCTGGGCTCCCGAAACACGGACCAGCGCGCCCTGGTACTCGGGACGAGACGTCATCAGGACAAGCGTCGGAGTCTGCGGAATCACCGAAATAAACTGCGCCAGCATCGATTCGCTGGTCTCGTCGATCCAGTGCACGTCCTCGATGACATAGACTGCGGGCTCCGTCTGGGCCAGCGCGGCAGCGTTGATCATGGTCGCCAGGCGGCGCCGCCGCGCGTCGGCCGTGACATCGGATGGCGGGAGTTCTGCATCGGCGATACCCAGCAGATCGTCGAGCAGACGGAGGTCTTCGGAGTCTGCGTCGGAGAACTGGGCGCGTACCTGCGCCCTGGCCTCCGCGGCATCGAGATGGTCGATTCCCATGCTGGCGCGAAACATTCGCGAGACGAGGCGGAATGGCACGTCGCTGGTGTGGGATTCGCAGTGCACAGTCACGACTGCGGCGCCCCGGATCGCCGCGAGCGCGGCGGTCTCGCGGGCCAACCGGCTCTTGCCGATCCCCGGTGGCCCGACGATGTTGACGACGCACCCCACGCCACCCATCGCCTCGTCCAGGACCGCCGTCAGGAAGTTCAGTTCCCGGGTGCGCCCGACCAGGGCCGACTCATTGCGATGGCGCGGCTGATGCTCCTCGATGGCCAACAGCTGCCTCGCCCGGACAGGGGCGTCGTTGCCCTTGATCGTATGCAGTTCTGTCTCTTTGAGCAGCACCGCGTTTTCGACCAGTCGGGCCGTCGACTCACTGAGCATGACCCCGCCGGGCGGCGCTATCGATTCCATCCGCTGCGCCATCCCGACCTGTTCACCGACGGCGGTGTAACTCGCGTCGCGAGAACCGATTTCGCCGGCAATGACCTGACCCGAATTCAACCCGACGCGCAACTGCAGGGCGATGCCGTCGCGGTTCATCACATCAGCCGCGAGCGCGACGGTTTGACCTTGGATCTCCAGCGCGGCGATGCAGGCACGAATCGCGTGGTCCTCCAACGTCATCGGCGCACCGAACACCGCCATGATCCCGTCGCCGGTGAACTTGTCGACGGTGCCGCCGTAGCGCTTCACCACCGCCGACGAGCGGTCGAACAGTTCGGCCATGATCTCGCGCAACCGCTCGGCGCCCACCGCAGCGGCGATGTCCATCGAATGCACGACATCGGCGAACAGACCGTCACCTGCTTGTACTCGGCGGGCCCGCGTGACTCGGTGACAGGGGCGCCGCACGCGTCGCAGAACCGCGCATTCGCACGCAGCTCGATGCCGCAGGCGCTGCAGCGGTCGCTCACCTCAATATCGTGGCCGTGGCATCAGCACGAGCGACCGCTTTTGCACATAATTCTGCGGCGTGTCGTCGCGCAGACACGGTCACTCGCGGAATGAGGCGGCTACCGGGAGGCTTTCTTGCGCTCGATGTCGGCCAGCGCGGCGGCCAGCTTGGCGCGCTCGGCCGCCGACGTGTCCCACGCCAGCTTCCGGTTCTTCACGACCTTGGCCGGCGCCCCCACCGCGATCGAGAAGTCCGGGATGTCGCCCTTGACCACGGCGTGCGAGCCGAGCACGCAGCCCCTCCCGACGGTGGTGTTGCGCAGGATGGTGACCTTGGTCGCGATCCAGGTGTCGGGACCGATCCGTACCGGGCCCTTGAGGATCCCCTGGTCCTTGATCGGCAGGTTGATGTCGTCCATCTTGTGGTCGAAGTCGCAGACGTAGACCCAATCCGCCATCAGCACGGAGTCACCCAGCTCGATGTCGATATAGGTGTTGATGACGTTGTCGCGGCCCAGCACCACCTTGTCCCCGAAGCGCAGCGACCCCTCGTGGCAGCGGATCGTGTTCTTGTCGCCGATGTGCACCCAGCGGCCGATCTCCATCGTCGACAGCTCTGGGGTGGCCTGGATCTCGACGCCTTTGCCGAGGAACACCATGCCGCGCGTGATGATGTGCGGGTTGGCGAGCTTGAACTTCAGCAGCCGCCAGTAACGCACCAGATACCACGGCGAATACGCGCGATTCGCGATCACCCACTTCAGCGAGGCCCTTGTGAGGAACTTGGCCTGACGCGGATCCCGGAGCCGTGAACCCCGCCAGCGCTTGTGCAGCGGCGCGCCCCACATGGTCGTCATGGCCGGAAAGCCTACAAGCGTGCGGGTCGGCGCCCTCGGGTTACCCTCTCGTTGGCTTACGAATAGGAACGGGAAAGGATCGAGTGTTCCGGCGACTTTTTGTGCTGGCATCGACGGTGCTGATCACGGGTGCGATGGCCGGTTGCGGGAACACCGATTCCTGGGTCGACGCCCATGCGGCCGACGGGTGGCCGGCCGAGTACGGCGATGCCGCCAACAGCAGCTATTCCGGCGTGGCGGGCGCCGAGGCGCTCGACCTGAAATGGAGCCGCTCCGTCAAGGGCGACATCGGTGCCGCGGTTGCGCTGGGCTCCGGGCACTACCTGGCGGTCAATGGCCAGACCCCGGCAGGCTGCTCGCTGATGGTGTGGGAAACCGACAACAACGCCCGTCAGCGCTGGTGCTCCCGGCTGTGGCAGGGCGGCGGGTCGTCGAGCCCGTTGTGGGACGGCTTCGACAACCTCTATGTCGGCCAGCCAGGAGCGATGTTGTCGTTCCCGCCGACACAGTGGATCCGGTGGCGACAACCGGTCATCGGAAATCCCACCACCCCAAGGATTCTCGCGCCGAATCAGCTTCTCGTGGTGACGCATCTGGGTCAGGTTCTGGTGTTCGACGCCCATCGCGGCACCCTCGTCGGCACGCCGCTGGATCTGGTGGAAGGCATCGACCCGACCGACTCCCTGCGCGGGCTGGCCGACTGCCGGCTGGGCCGACCGCGCTGCCCGGTCGCCGCCGCGCCGGCATTCGCGGCCGCCAAGGGAATAGTGGTCGTGCCGGTCTGGCAGCCCGGCGCCCCCGCCCCGGTGCTCGTTGGACTGAAATACAACCCCAAACGGAACCCGGTGCTGTCCGTCGCGTGGACCAGCGACGCGGTCAAGGCGGGCACGCTGGCCAGTCCGGTGGCCTCCGCCGACGGATCGACGGTCTACGTCAACGGCCGTGACAACAGGCTGTGGGCGATCAACACCGAAGACGGCAAGGCAAAATGGTCGACGCCGCTGAAGTTCCTGTCGCAGACCCCGCCGTCGGTATCACCGGACGACGCGATCATCGCCGGCGGCGGCCCCGACACTCAGCTCGTCTCGATCCGGGACCGCGGCGACCACGCCGACGTCATCTGGACCCGTGACGACGTCGCGCCGTTGACGACGTCCAGCCAGGCCGGCAACCGCGTCGCCTACACCGTGATCGCAGACGGCGACAACGGTCAGGCGCTACTGGTGTTCAACCCTGCCGACGGCCGCACCCTCAACAGCTATCCGCTGCCGGACGCGAGCGGATGGCCCGTCGGGGTTTCGGTGGGCCACGACCGCCGCGTGGTCACCGCCACGAGCACCGGCCAGGTCTACGGCTTCGCGCCCGCCTGACGGTGGGGCCAAGCGGCCGGGCTAGGCGATCATCCTGTCGACAGGTGGACGCGGAATCGTCACCGACAGCGCGCCCGCCGACTCCGGCAGGATCGCTCCCTGGGCGAAGAAGAAGGTCAGCGTGTCGTTCTGGATCGCGAAATTCTCATAGGTCGCCGGATTCAGGCCCACCGCCGGCGAGATCGCCGGCGGGGTTCCGAGTTGCTTCTCCAGCTCCGCCTGCACCAGCGGGAAGATCACCGGCCAGGGGTTGGTGCCCGGCTGGAACAGCGGCTGGATCTTGTCCTGCCCCATCGGGTCGAGCACGATCGGCCTGCGCAGGCCCTGATCCCAGTTGAACGCCTTGTAGAAGGTCTGCGGGTGCGCCCCGCCGACGTCCTGGAAGACCTTGAACACCACCGACTGCGTCCCCCTCGGCGGAACCGCCGAGTTGTACTCGGTCGGCGTGACCTCGAGTTGGTAGGGCATGGTGCGGGCGTCGGTCATCTTCGCGACGTTGAGGAAGCCGTCCCGGGTCTGCTTGACCCAGTCGAACACCGCCTGCACGTCTGGATAGTTGGCCGGGTAGGAGATGCGCAGCGAGTACCCGGCGTCGCCTTCCTGGATCACACAGTTCTGCCCGGCGAGGCCTCCGTTGAGGTCCGAGCACTTGGGCGGCGCGGCCGACGCGGGCACGGCAGCGGCGACGCCGGTCAAACCGAGGAACGCAGCCACCGAGGCGGCGACAACCGACTTGGCAATACGCATGGATGAAACCCCTCCGGAGCAAGAGCGGCACCGTAGCCGCCGACGACACAATACCTGCGGTAGCAAAGTGGCCCTCACCACGATGGCCGGCAGATGAATGCCGTTGCCCGACTTGCCGTGCCGGAGCCGATGCGGGTGATGACCACCGATACCGGTTGTGAGCCGCGCAACCGCAGCCGGCGCCGGAGCACATCAGGGTCGACGTCGACGCCGCGCACCAGAATCTCGGCGGCACCGGCGTCGCGCGCCGACAGCGCATGCCGCAGCCGCTTCTCGCCGTAGGCGAGCTCGTCGAGTACCTCGAAGCCGCGCACACCGTCGGGCAGCCGGTCCCCGGACAGGTAGGCGATGTCGGGGTCGAGCTGCCAGAGCCCGTGCCTCGCGGCGTAGTGGCGGACCAGTCCGGCGCGCACGACCGCGCCGTCGGGGTCGACGATCCATCGGCCCGCGGGAGCCACCGTGCATTCGTCGGGTTCGGCGTCGGTGATCTGTTCGGGACCGCCCAGCACGGTGGCGCGGCGGGTGACGTGCGATTCACCCAGGCTCGACGACCACAGGCACGCTTCGCGCACGCTGCCGTCGAAAGACGTGACTTCGACTTCACCACGGAAACCGAGGCGGTCCAGTTCTCTGAAATCGATTCCTGGCGCGCACTTTACGACGAGATCGCGGCCGCGGTACACGTCGAGCAGCCGATCCAGCGGCGGAGTGTAGTCACGCGGATCGAACCGTCGCCGCCCCGATCGCCTGCGCGCCGGGTCGGCGAGCACGACCGTGCCGCGGGTGACGGGCCGCAATGCGTCGGCGCGGCACAGCGACACATCGCCGACGTTGTGTCGCGCCATGGCGAGCCGGACCGGGTCGACATCGCTGCCCACCACGTAGCCGGCCGAATTACGCAGTGCCGCAAGCTCGGTGCCGACCGAACAGGTCACGTCGTGCACCGTGGCACCGGCCAGCCGTCGGGCCCGGTGCTCTGCGACCGGTTCCGCGGTGGCCTGTTGCAGTGCGTCGTCGGTGAACAACCAGTCCGACGGATCGGTGAACTTGGCGGCCGCCCGGCGGCGCAGCAGCACAGTCTCCACCAGAACCGGCGCATGATCACCGAATTGCCTTCGTATCGAGGCGATGTCGGCGACCCGGGTGGCGTCGGACAACCCGTATCCGTCGACGTCGCGCAGTGCCTGCGCTCCCGCCGCGCTGCGCAGATACGCGACGGCTTCTAGGTCGAACTCTACGACGGCTTGACCCCGGTCAGCATCACGTTGTAAAACCAGCCCTTCGGCACAACGCGGCGCCAGAAGTTCTCGTCCACCCACGACAACGTCGTCCAACTGCCGAACGCGAACTTGGCCCAGCCCCAGCCCAGCTTGCCGGGCGGCACGGTCGACTCGAAGGTGCGTACCGGCCATCCCAGCATCGCTGCGGTGAACTCGTCGGTGGCGGTGCTCACCTCGACGGCGCCCGCGCTTGACGCCATTTTCTCCAGGTCGCCCGGGTCGAAGGTGTGCAGGTCAACGATCCATTCCAGGGCCGCCGCCCGCGAGTTCTCGTCGAGTTCGGCCTGCGGGCGCCGCCAGCTGCCGAGCCCCGGCAGCTTCATGGCACGGATGGTGACGTTCCAGGTCAAGTTTGCAAGCGTCCGCGCATAGCCGTTGCCGACGGTGGTGGGTTCACCGGCGAACACGAACCGGCCACCCGGCTTGAGCACACGTACCACCTCGCGTAACGACAGTTCCACGTCGGGAATGTGGTGCAGCACCGCGTGGCCGACCACCAGGTCGAAGGTGTCGTCGTCGTATGGGATGCCCTCGGCGTCGGCGATCCGACCGTCGACGTCAAGGCCGAGGTTCTCGCCGTTGCGGGTGGCCACCTTGACCATGCCAGGCGACAGGTCGGTCACCGAGCCGCGCCGGGCCACGCCGGATTGAATCAGGTTGAGCAGGAAGAACCCGCTGCCGCAGCCCAGCTCCAGGGCGCGGTCGTAGGGCAGGTTGCGTTGCTCCTCCTCGGGGACGATGGCGTCGAACCGTCCTCGCGCGTAGTCGATGCATCGCTTGTCGTAGGAGATCGACCATTTCTCGTCGTAAGACTCGGCCTCCCAGTCGTGATAGAGCACCTGGGCGAGCTTGGAGTCGTGGCGGGCGGCCTCCACTTCCTCCTCCGTTGCATGCGGATTTGGAGTTGGATCAGAACTCGTCATGCAGGGCAGCCTAACGGGGGTCCTCAAATGCGGCCTTGGCGGCGGCAAGTACCTGCGGCGGATGGTCGATGAAGCGCTCCGCCCACGTCATGGCGGCGTCGTAGACGCCATCGGGCGCGACCATCTCGTCGATCAGGCCCAAGCCCAGCGCCTCCTTGGCGTCGACGAACCTGCCGCTGAACACCATTTCCTTGGCCTTGCTTTCGCCTATCGCGCTGGCGAGTCGACCGGTTCCGGCGGGGGCGAAGCCGGCCAGGATCTCGGTCGCCCCGAACTTGACGTTGTCGCCCGCGACCCGCCAGTCCGCGGCCAGGGCCAGAGTCAGCCCGCTGCCCAGCGCGTACCCGGTGATCGCGGCGACCGTCGGCTTCGGGATGGCGCCCAGCGCGTCGACGGCCTCCCGGCAGACCTGTGCGGCCGCGGCCGCCTCGTCGGTGTCGAGCGTCTGCAGCACCGCGATGTCGTCGCCGGCGCAGAAGATCTCGTGCCCGCCGAACAGGATCACCGCCGCGAGGTCGTCGCGCGCACCGACTTCGGCCGCGGCAGCGATGATCTCGCGGCACAGCTGGCGGGTCAGCCCGTTGGTCGGCGGTCGCGACACCAGCAGGGTGGCGATGCCCGGATGCTCGTCGAAGCAGTGAATGCTGACGAACTCCCTCACGGGGTCCGCCCCCCGAGCGCCTGGTTGTAGCGCTCGCCGTCGAAGAATTCGAACTCCAGGTTGCCGTCGGTCATGCTCATGTTCGGCGAGACGGGCACGATCCGGCGCTCGACGGCAAGCACTTCGGCCACGGTCCGGCCGGCCAGCGCCTCGAGCTGCGTCCATGTCGGCGGCAACAGGAAGCTTCGCTGAGCCACGAAGTCTTCGATGGCGGCCTCGGGTGTGATCCAGCCGACCTGGTCGGTTTCGGTGTTCTCGCCGTCCGCGCGCTGCCCGTCGGGAATCGCACCTACGAAGAAGTAGGTGTCATAGCGGCGGGTGCGCTCCTCCTTCGGGGTCACCCAGTTCGCCCACGGCCGCAACAGGTCGGCGCGCAGCATCAGCTTCTCGGCCAGGAGGAACTCGCCGAACGACAGCTCCTTGCTCTCGAGTGCGGCTCGCTGGTCGCGGTAAATCGACGCGTCGTCGACGAGCAGGTCCGGATCGTCGGCCGCGCCTGCGAACAACACGCCGCACTCCTCGAACGTCTCCCTGGCCGCCGCGCAGACAAGGGCCTCGGCGAGGTCGGCGTCGGTTCCCAGCCGACCGGCCCACCAGTCCTTGTCGGGTCCGTGCCAGGCGATGTCGGCGTTGCGGTCGCGGTCGTCGACCCCGCCGCCGGGAAACACCATCACGCCGCCGACGAACTCCATTTGTCGGTGCCGCCGCATCAGGAAGACCTTGATGCCGTCGGATGCGTCCCGGATCAGCATCACGGTCGCGGCCGGCCGCGGGACCAGCGGATCTTCGCTCATCAACGCCTCCTGTGTGCGGCTCGGCTTCTGGTGCGCCGGGCGAAATAACGTCCGTCGATGATCTCCAGCGCGATGGACTGGCCGAACGCCTTCGACAGATTCTCCGGGGTCAGCACATCGGTGAGCAGCCCGGCGTCGACGACTCGTCCCTCCGACAGGATCAGGGCATGGCTGAAGCCCCGGGGAATCTCCTCGACGTGGTGGGTGACCAGCACAATCGCGGGGGAATCAGGGTCGGCCGCCAGGTCCTCCAGCCGCGCCACCAGCTCCTCGCGGCCGCCGAGGTCGAGTCCGGCCGCCGGCTCGTCGAGCAGCAGCAGTTCCGGGTCGGTCATCAACGAGCGGGCGATCAGCACCCGCTTGCGTTCGCCCTCCGAGAGCGTCTCGTAGGTGCGCTCGGCCAGGTGCTCGGCGCCGACGCTCTCCAGCATGTCTATGGCTTGGTCGTAGTCGACGTCCTCGTATTTCTCCCGCCAGCGGCCCAGCACCGCGTATCCCGCCGACACGACGAGGTCGCGGACCACCTCCCCCTCGGGCACGCGCTGCGACAGCGCGGAACTGCTCAGCCCGACGCGCGAGCGCAGTTCGGACATGTCGACCCGGCCCAGCCGTTCGCCCAGCACATAGGCCGTGCCCGAGGTCGGATGCTCCATCGCGGCGGCGATCCGCAGCAGCGACGTTTTTCCCGCGCCGTTCGGCCCGATGACCACCCAGCGTTCGTCGAGTTCCACCGACCAGGTGACCGGCCCGACGAGAAGCTGCTTGCCGCGGCGCAGGGTGACCTTCGCGAAGTCGATCAGCAGGTCGGGGTCGGCGCTGTCGTCTCCGGGATCGGGCACTTACCCATCGTAGTGAGGCGTATTCGGCGAAATCAGCCAGCCGTGTGCACTGTTGACGACCACGAGGTCGGCTGTGGCGGCGGTGGGCGATACCAGATCGGCGTTGCGCTGGTCGGTGCCGGCTACCCAGGCATGCGCGGCGCCCGGGCTCTTGCCGAATTCGACGTGGCGGGCCACCAGCCGTTGGACACGCAAATCCTCCTCGGCGGTCACGAACCACACGCGGTCCATGGCCTCGCGGGCCCGCTGCCACGCCGGGTGGTCGAGCAGCAGGTAGTTGCCCTCGGTGACCACAAGCCGGGCGGTCGGCAGCACCACCAACGCGGCGGCCAGCGGCTGTTCGAGTGTGCGGTCGAATCCCGGTGCATAGACCGGTGACTCGGTTTCCACGGCCACCCGCTCGAGCAGGTGTGCGTAGCCCGCAGGGTCGAAGGTGTCGGGAGCCCCTTTGCGTTCGAGCGCGCCGAGGCGGCGTAGCTGATCGTCGGCCAAATGGAAGCCGTCCATCGGGAGATGCGCCACCCAGTCCGGCCCCAATCGCTCGGCGATACGCGCCAACAGCTGCTCGACGAGCGTTGACTTGCCTGCCCCAGGGCTTCCCGCGATGCCGAGGACGGCACGCGGCCGGCCCGCAGCCAGCGCAATGGCTTCCTCTACAAGCCGATCGATGGTGTCGGTTTCGGCAGCCACGCCGATCACGCCGGCGTCAGCCGCCGGGAGTCGCGCAGCCCGTCGCTGATGAACCGGCGGGCGTGAGCGGCCAGGTCGAACCCGTCGTCCCACAGGTTGCGCCAGATGGCGAGGTCGTTCGACAACCCGGGTGCGACGACGGCCGACGAGAACGACTCGAACGTCAGGGGTCCGCGATAGTCGATCTCGGCCAACGCGCCGAAGAAGGCGGCGAAGTCGATGTGGCCGGAACCCAGGTAGCCGCGGTGGTTTTCGCCGATGTGGACATAGCCTAGGCGGTCGCCGCACTCGCGTACCGGCGTGACGAGGTCGTCCTCCTCGATGTTCATGTGGTAGGTGTCGAGATGGATCACGACGTTGTCGACACCGACGTCGTCGGCCAGGCGCAGGCAGTCCCGCGCAGTGTTGACCACATTCGTCTCGTAGCGGTTGCAAATCTCGAGGCCAAGCGTGACACCCAGTGGAGCTGCTTGGGCTGCAAGGTCACGAAGCACCGCGACGACGTTGGCGCGTCCGGCAGGCGTAAGCGCATGCGGGGCCTTCCCGAACGCGCTGTAGAGCGCGCCGGTCAGGATCGTCGCCCCGATGTCATGGGTCACCGCAAGAGACTCCGCCAATAGCTCGGCGCCACGAGCGACCACTGTCGGATCTTCGCTCGATATGTCGGCGTCCCGGGCCAGTCCCCGTGAACATGCCGCTTCAATGCCGTTGGTCGTCAACAGTTCCCGTGTCTTGGCCCGATCGATGCTGACCGCGTCGTGCAGGGAGAACTCCAGGATGTCGTATCCCGCGGCGACGGTTTGTGAGACTGCCGATTCGACACTGGCGGGGCTGGTGTCGCCCACCCATACAAGCGCGTGGACGCCGATCGGGTTGGGCACGTCGGCGGTCGGGGTCATGCCGTCGCTCCTTGCTTTTCGCCGGTGTAGTCGCCGGGCCGCGCGCCGGTGAGCAGCGCGACGATCTCGTCGCCGTCGGTGTCGACGGTGCGCCGGCCAGCTACGCAGTTGCCGGCCCGCATCACCCACACGGCGTCGGACAGTTTGAGCACCTGCGAGAAGTTATGGCTGATCAGGATGATCGCGTGCCCTTCCGAGCGCAGTCGGGTGATCAACTCCTCCACCCTGGCTGTCTCCTGGACGCCGAGGGCCGCCGTCGGCTCATCCATGATGATCAGCTTGGACGTGAAACCGGCTGCGCGGCAGATGGATACGGCTTGCCGCTGGCCGCCTGACAGGCGCCGGACCCGAGATCCGACCGCGGGCACGTTGACCGCGAGACCCGACACCATCTCTTCGGCCTTGGCGCGCATCGCCCGCCGGTTCAGAAACGCGAGCGGGCCGAACCGCCGCACGATCTCACGGTTGAGGAACAGGTTCTGCCACACCGTGAGGTCCTCGACCAGGGCGAGGTTCTGATGCACTGTCTCGATACCCGCATCGCGAGCATCGTGCGGCGAGCGGAAATGCACCACTTGCCCGTCGAAGGCGATCGAGCCCGCGTCGGGAACGTGCACACCGCTGACGCAGCGGATCAGCGTCGACTTCCCGGCGCCGTTGTCGCCGACGATGGCGGTGACCTCGCCGCGGCGAGCGTGCATGGTCACCCCCTTGAGTGCCCGGACCTGTCCGAAAGACAGTGTGGCGCCGTCGATCTTGAGCAGAGCGTCGTCGGGCACGTCCTCGGCAAGCGGCCGGTGCGCGATGGCCTGGGTCATTTCTGGAACCTCGTGAGGAAGGCTGCGGCGACAACGACGATGCCGACCGACAGCGGTTGATAAAACTGCGAAACCCCCAGCAGGGTGAGGCCGTTGACCAGCCCGGTCAAAAGGAGCGCGCCGACCACCGGCCCAGCGATGGTGGCGCGGCCGCCGAATAGGCTGACGCCACCGAGCACGACCGCTGCCACCGAGTTGAGCAAGAACGAGGTGTTCGACGCGGGCTCTGCCGCGCCGACCCTGGCGACGAGCAGGATCGCGGCGATGCCTGCGGTGAGGCCGGCGATGACGTACACCGCCGTCTTGATCCGTGCGGTTGCCACACCGGTCGCGGCCGCTGCCTCACTGTTGCCGCCGGTTGCCAGCACGTAGGTGCCGAACCGCGTATGGAACAGCACGACGTGGGCAAGAGCCGCAAGTGCGATCGCGATCAGGAAGCTGTAGCCGAAGATCCAAACGGTGCCCGTGGACAGCTTCAGCAGCGGCGCGCTGATGATGGTCTTCGGCTTGCCGTCGGCGAAGATCAGCGCCGCGCCCGAGGCCGCAGACAACATGCCAAGAGTGACTATGAAATCGGTGATCCGGCCCCGGGAAATGATGAGTCCGTTGACCAGGCCGACCAACAGCCCGGTGACCACGGCGGCGACGGCAGCGGCCAGCAGACCTGCGTCGAACACGATCCCGAACACCACCGCCGCCAGCGTCATGGCCGAGGCGATCGACAGGTCGATACCCGCAGTGGCCACCACGAAGGTCTGCCCGATCGCGAGCACGATCAAGATGGCCGACGAGGTCAGGATCGACGTCAGATTCCCTAAGCTCAAGAACGTCGGATTGAGCACCTGGAAGACGATCGCCAGGACCCCCAACGCGATCGGCGCTGCCCAGGTGGCCAGGTTGGCGGGATCCAGCACGGCCCGCCAGCCGGGAGTGCCCGGCGAATCGGCCTGGTCATCGTCGCGGGCCGTTGCGACAGGCGCGGCCGTCATTTGGCGAGCTCCGCGAACGGGTTGTCGTATGGTGCCGCCGGCTTGGGCGCCGACGAGAGTGCCGCATCGACGTTGGCCTTCGTAACGACCTGCACTGGGGCCTTGACGTTGGCGGGCAACGTCTTTCCGGCGATGGCGGCCTTGCACGCGTCGACACCCATGGCACCGATCACGTATGGGAACTGTGCCACCACGGCGTCGACCCCGCCGGCCTTTACTGCTTCGAACGCGTCCTTGTTGCCGTCGACGCTGATGACTTTGACCCGACCGGTCTTGCCCTGGTTGGCGATTGCCTGCGCCACACCGAGACCCATGTCGTCGTTGGCGACGAAGAACGCGCTCAGCGTCTGGTTGGCCGTCATCAGATCAGTCGCCTTGGTCAGTGCCATCTGGCGTTCCCAATCGGCAGCGACGGTCGCGATGATCTTGAGGTTGGCGGGCACTGCCTTGGTGAAGCCGTCGAGGCGGGCGGCGCTCGTCACGTCGCCCGAGGTGCCACAGATCAGCGCCACCGTTCCACCGCTGGGCAGCAGCTTTCCCATCTCGGCGGCGGCCTGGGCGCCGGCGTCGGCGTTGTCGGTGCCGATGTAGGTGGTGATCTTGGCGTTGGCTGCCTTGGCGGCGCCCTCGTCGATGGGACTGTCGATGTTCACGATCGGAACGTTCTTGGCCGACAGCTGTGCAATGCCCTGGATCAGGTTCGTTCCCGTGATCGGGTTGACGATGAAGCACGAGAAATCCTGGCCGGCCAGGCCGTTGAGCTTGTCGGCTTGCCCGGTCGTGTCGGTGATGGAGTTCGCGGCCTGCACGGTCACCTCGGTGCCTGCGGACGACGCCTCGTCCTTGATTCCCGACTCCATGGTCTGGAAGAACGGGTTGTCGAGTCCCTTGACGACGGCGGCGACATGACCTGAACCGCTCCCGGACGTGGAGCTTCCGCACGCGCTGAGTGCCAATGCCAGACCGCCGACGGCGGCCACCGCGAAGATGCGGCGAGTTGTGGAAACCGTATGTGACATGCGTCTCTCCTCTTTGAGTGGACCGACTAGGTCTCAATTTCTGACTAAATAGAACCATATTTATGTCTAATGTCAAGCAAAAGTCGTCGCGCATCTGGTAAAAAGGTGCCAGCGAAGGGAGGCGGCAGCGTGCAACAGTCGTTCACTCCGGCCAGCGGGGGCGTCGAGCTGGCTGACATCGACATCGCTCTCGAGGGCGATCCATCCGGCGGCAACGGCTCGCCCGGCCACGTGCTTGATCTCATCCGCCGCGCTGGAGGGATGAGTCGCGCCGACATCATCGCCAAGACCGGCCTTTCGCGCAGCACCGTGGCCGCTCGAATCGACACATTGCAGGCGGCGGGCTGGATCTCGAGCGGTCAGACCACCTCTGCCCGCGGCCGCCCCCCCAGCCACTTCCATTTCCGTGCCGAGGCGGGCGCCCTACTGGTCGCCGACGCCGGGGCCACCGGTGTGCGCACAGCCCTCACCGACCTGGGCGGCCACATCACGCACGAGATGCGTATTTCGCTCGACATCACCATCGGACCCGAACAGTGGCTCGCAGAGGTCGGCGGCCTGTTCCAGGAACTCCTTGAAAAGGCCGGACTGACACCGGGTTTCGTGCGTGGCATCGGTGTCGCCGTGCCGGGTCCCGTCGATTTCGCCAGCGCGACGGTAGTGAGCCCTCCGATCATGACGGGTTGGGACGGGTATCCGATCCGGTCGTGGTTCGCCGAGCGATTCGCGTGCCCGGTGTTGGTGGACAACGACGCCAACGCCATGACGTTGGGCGAACACACCACAAACTTCGCCGACCGGGATTCGCTGGTGATGGTCAAGGTGGCCACCGGCGTCGGCGCAGGCATCATCGCGCACGGCGCGATCTATCGCGGCGCCGACGGCGCCGCAGGCGACATCGGCCATATCCAGATAAGCCCGCCCGATAACGTGCCCGCCGATGAGTCAGCGCCCGTGTGCCGATGCGGTAACAGGGGCTGTATCGAGGCCTACGGAGGCGGATGGGCGCTGCTACGCGATCTGCGCGCAGCCGGACGCGATGTGTCCGCAATCGCCGACATCGCGCGACTGCTCGAGTCCGGTGATCCGCTGGCGGTCAGCCTGGTCCGGCGCGCGGGGAGGTTCATCGGCGTGGCGCTGTCGGACGCGGTGAGCCTGCTCAACCCGTCGGTGGTCATCGTCGGTGGCGAACTCGCCGCCGGCGCCGCCACACTGATGGCGGCAATCCGCGAGAGCGTCTACGCCCGGTCACTGCCCCTGGCAACTCGACGGCTGGAGATCGTCCCCGCACGGTTGGGTGACCGCGCGGGCACAGTCGGCCTGACCAGCATGCTGGCCGACTACATCTTCGACGCCCGACGCATGGATGCGGTGCTTCGTTAAGCGATTTCGGCGCGTTTTCGTGCGCCCACCGTCGGTTGGCGCGCCCAAAACGCTGGCTTCGGCGACGGAAGTTGTCGCGCGCCTGCGGCGAACCTCGGCGACGGAAGACCAGCCGCTGTGCGCCAGGACCCGGTTCGGTGTGATCCACACGAAGAACTGGACCAGTGGACCGATCCCGAACGCGTACAGGAGGGTGCCGACGCCGACGGTGCCGCCGAGCAGCCAGCCGACCGCCAGCACAGTGGCCTCGATCGAGGTCCGGACCAACCGGACCGACAGGCCGGTGCGGATGACCAGACCGGTCATCAGCCCGTCGCGCGGGCCGGGACCGAGGCCCGCGCCGATATAGAGCACCGTGCTGATCGCGTTGAGCACCACAGCGCCAACCATCATCGCGACGCGCAGCGCGAAAGACGTTGGCGTGGCCAGTATCGCGAGCCCGGCGTCCACGGTCACCGCGATGACGATGACGTTGGCGACGGTGCCGATGCCGGGTCGGTTGCGCAGCGGAATCCAGGCAAACAGCACCGCCACACCGACCACGGCAGACGCGATGCCGATCGTCATGCCGGTGTTCAGGGCCAGGCCTTGATGGAATACGTCCCACGGGTCGAGTCCGAGGTTGGCGCGCACCATGATCGCCATGGAGGTGCCGTAACCGGTCAGCCCGAGTAGCAGCGCAGCGCCTCGCAGGGTGGCGCTAGCCATGGTGCGGGAAGCGAATCCGAATCAGCTCGATCTCGCGTGCCACCCGCTCGGCGTCCCGGTCGAGGTACTCGGCCGGGATGCGCTCCGCCGGTTTGAAAATCCTGCCCAATGGGCGGGCCAGTCGTGATGTCCAATTCATGCTCATGACCAAATAATGCGGTCAACTGGCTTGTTATTCCATATCCAGTTGGGCCATACTGGCTTGCAAATGACCGTAGAAATGCCAGCACGTGCGCTCGATGTGGACCTTTTGGCCCGCGAACTCGGCAACTGGCGCACGTCCAGTCGCAGCGGGCCGGCCTACCACGGCCTGGCTGACGCGATCCGGCTGCTGGTCGTCGACGGCCGCCTGCCCGTCGGCGCCCGGCTCCCCAGCGAGCGGGCGCTCGCCGACGCGCTGCGGGTTTCCCGCACCACCGTCACCGCCGCATACGCCCAGCTGCGCGACGACGGCTATCTCAATGCCCGCCGCGGCGCCCGCAGCACCACCGCCCTGCCGGTCACACCGAACGTCACCGCGGACATCACAGCGCCATCGATGAGCCTTGCCGCCGCAGCGCTTTCGGCTCCGGCCGCCGCGGTGTCCGAGGCGTTCGCCGAAGCCACCCACGACATCACGCCGTACCTGCACCAGGTCGGACACGAGCTTGTCGGCGTCAGCGAGCTGCGAGCTGCGATCGCCGAAAGATATTGCGAGCGGGGGCTTCCCACCGAACCCGACGATGTAATGGTCACCACGGGCGCGCTGCACGCATTCGGGTTGATTCTGACCGCCTACCTACAACCCGGCGACCGGGTGCTCGTCGAGCAGCCGACCTACCACGGTGCCCTTTCCTCGATCGTCACCGCGGGTGCGCGACCCGTGCCGGTGGCGATGACGGAGGATGGCTGGGAACTCGACGCCCTGCATGCGGCCGTGCACCAGATGTCGCCGAATCTGGCATACCTGATCCCCGACAACCAGAATCCGACAGGGCTGACGATGGCCGCTGCGGACCGAAAACGCTTGGCCCGCATCATCGCCGAAACGCGCACCCGTACCGTCATCGACGAGACCATCCTCGACATGTGGCTGGACGAACCGGTGCCCGCACCGATGGCCGCGGAGATGACGACGCGACGGGACCTGGTGCTGACGATCGGTTCGATGTCGAAGTCGTTCTGGGGCGGTCTGCGGGTCGGCTGGATCCGCGCCGAGCGCTCCACCATTGCCACGATCGCCGCACTGCGCCCGTCCATCGACATGGGCACGCCGGTTCTCGAACAGTTCGCCGCGGCAAGGCTTCTGGCCCGGCGCGACGAACTGCTGCCCGAACGCCGCGAGATCCTCCGGGTACGACGCGAGTTCCTGCTGACGCTGCTGCGCCGCCACCTGCCTGATTGGGAGCCGGGGCCCGGCGTCGGCGGAATGTCACTGTGGGTCCGCCTCCCCGCACCGATGAGCACCGCGCTGTCGGCGGCCGCGTCCCGTCTGGGCCTGGAGCTTCCGGCCGGCCCGCGGTTCGGGGTCGACGGGACGTTGGAGCGCTTCGTGCGGGTGCCCTATGCGCTTCCCGAGGACCAGCTTTCGGCGGCGATCGAACTGCTGGCCCGCGCGTGGCACAGCATCACCGGCTCGACGGCGCCGGAGCCGACGGCCGTGGTCGTCTAGTCCTGTTCCTCGTCGGGGATCTCGACCCTGCGCAGCGTTCCGTCGACGGCGTCGGCCGCCTCGATCTCGCCTCGGGTGATTCCGAGGATGAACAGCACCGTGTCGAGGTACGGGTGGCTCAGCGACGCGTCGGCGACCTCACGCAGGGCCGGCTTGGCGTTGAACGCCACCCCGAGGCCCGCGGCGGCCAGCATGTCGATGTCGTTGGCGCCGTCGCCGACCGCAACCGTCTGCTCCATCGGCACACCGGCCTGCTGGGCGAAGTCCCTCAGCGCCTTGGCTTTTCCCGGCCTGTCGACGATCGGTCCGATGACTCGCCCGGTCAGCTTCCCGTCGACGATCTCGAGCTCGTTGGCCGCGACGAAGTCCATCATCAGCTCGTGTGCCAGTGGATCGATGACCTGACGGAACCCGCCGGACACGATTCCGCAGTGAAAACCCAACCGCCGCAACGTCCGTAGCGTCGTGCGCGCGCCCGGCGTCAGCTCGATCTGCTCCCCCACCTCCTCGAGCACCTCGGCGGGCAGGCCGGCCAGTGTCGCGACCCTGCGATTCAACGACTCGGCGAAATCGAGTTCGCCCCGCATGGCGGCCTCGGTGATTTCCGCGACGGCGGCGTGTGCACCGACCTTGTCGGCCAGCATCTCGATGACTTCGCCCTGAATCAGGGTCGAGTCGACGTCGAACACGATGAGCCGCTTGGCCCTTCGCGACAGGCTGTAGTCCTCCAGCGCGATGTCGACGCCCTCGGCCACGGCGACCCTCGCCATGGCGGCCTGCAGCTTCGGGTATGTGCCGCCGGCGGGCACCGAGACCCGCAACTCCAGTCCGGTCACCGGGTAGTCGGAGACGCCGCGGATGAAGTCGATGTTGACGCCGAGTTCGGCCACCTTCCTGGCCACGACGCCGAACGCCTCGGCGGTGATCGGACGACCGAGGACAACGATCGTGTGGGTGGACGGCACACGCAGAACCGGCTCTTCATCACTGCGCTCGATGCTCACGTCGAGCCCCACGCCGTGGATTGCACTCTCGACCTCGTCCCGCAGCTGCCGACCACCGGCCACCTCGGCCGATCCGGACACCAGCACACCCAGCGTCAGACGGCCGCGGATGACGACCTGTTCAACATTGAGCAGCTCGACCTTGTGCCGCGACAGGACCTCGAACAGCGCAGAAGTCACGCCAGGCTGATCGACTCCGGTGACGGTGATCAACACCGACACCTTCGACGCGCTCACCCCCCGGTTGCCGTCCGCGCGGTCCGTCAGGTCCGGACGTTCTCGTCGTCGAGCCGGGTCACGTCACCGTCCGACGGGCCGTGCGCACGGCCGATATGGGCTTCGGCGCGCATTCGTTCGACCATGTGCGGATAATGCAGCTCGAAAGCCGGCCGTTCCGAGCGGATCCGGGGCAGCTCGGTGAAGTTGTGCCGCGGCGGCGGGCAACTGGTCGCCCACTCCAGCGAGTTGCCGTAACCCCACGGGTCGTCGACCGTGACCGGCTCGCCGTACCGCCAGCTCTTGAAAACGTTCCACACGAACGGAATCGTGGAGATACCGAGCGTGAACGCGCCGATCGTCGACACGACGTTCAGCGTGGTGAACCCGTCGGTGGGCAGGTAGTCGGCGTAGCGGCGGGGCATCCCCTCGTCGCCCAGCCAGTGCTGCACCAAGAACGTGGTGTGGAAGCCGATGAACGTCAACCAGAAGTGCAGCTTGCCCAGCCGCTCGTCGAGCAGCCGGCCCGTCATCTTCGGGAACCAGAAGTAGATGCCGGCATAGGTGGCGAACACGATCGTGCCGAACAGCACGTAGTGGAAGTGCGCCACCACGAAATAGGAGTCGGTGACATGGAAGTCGATCGGCGGGCTGGCCAGCAGCACCCCGGACAGACCGCCGAGCAGGAAGGTCACCAGGAAGCCCACCGAGAACAGCATCGGTGTCTCGAACGTCAACTGGCCCTTCCACATCGTGCCGATCCAGTTGAAGAACTTGATACCGGTCGGCACCGCGATCAGGAAGGTCATGAATGAGAAGAACGGCAGCAACACCGCACCGGTGGCGTACATGTGGTGCGCCCACACGGCGACCGACAACGCCGCGATGGACAGTGTCGCGTAGATCAGCGTGGTGTAGCCGAAGATCGGCTTGCGGGAGAACACCGGGAAGATCTCGCTGACGATGCCGAAGAACGGCAACGCGATGATGTACACCTCGGGGTGGCCGAAGAACCAGAACAGGTGCTGCCACAGCAGCACACCGCCGTTGGCCGGGTCATAGACGTGCGCGCCGAGGTGCCGGTCGGCGGCCAGGCCGAACAGCGCGGCGGTCAGCAGCGGGAAGGCCATCAGCACCAGGATCGAGGTCACCAGGATGTTCCAGGTGAAGATCGGCATCCGGAACATCGTCATGCCCGGTGCGCGCATGCACACCACCGTGGTGATCATGTTGACGCCGCCGAGGATGGTGCCGAGACCGCCGACGGCCAGGCCGAGGATCCAGAGGTCACCGCCCGCGCCGGGTGAATGGATGGCGTCGGTCAGCGGCGTGTAGGCGGTCCAGCCGAAGTCGGCGGCACCACCCGGGGTGATGAAGCCCGCGATCGCGATGGTCGCGCCGAACAGGAACAGCCAGAACGAGAACGCGTTCAGCCGCGGGAACGCCACGTCGGGGGCGCCGATCTGCAGCGGCAGCACCAGGTTGGCGAAGCCGAACACGATCGGGGTGGCATAGAACAGCAACATCACCGTGCCGTGCATGGTGAACAGCTGGTTGAACTGCTCGTTGGACAGGAACTGCAGGCCCGGCAGCGCGAGCTCGGTGCGCATGAACAGCGCCATCAGCCCGCCGATGAAGAAGAAGATGAAGCAGGCGACGCAGTACATGATGCCGATCAGCTTGTGATCGGTGGTCGTCACCAGGTTGTAGACCAGGTTGCCCTTGGGACCCAGCCGGGCCGGGAACGGACGGCGAGCCTCGACTTCGCCGATTGGGGGCGCTTCGGCTACCAACAGGTCCTCCAAACGTCTGTACGTGCAATACCCGCGGTGTTCAACCCGAATCCTATCGCCCGAATCGCCCCGCGTCGGCGTGGGTCCTACAAACGGTCGTAATTGATGTGGTGACATTCCCGGCTCATGTGCTGACCAGCCACGAAGTGCCCGGATGTTACCGTCGGCCCGTGCTGATCCGCCGACCGGCGCCCCGCCTGATCGCCGCCGCGGCGGCCGTCCTCACCGCCGTCGTCGTGGCCGTGCTCGGCGGTTGCGGCCAACTGGGCAAAGACGAGTCCGCGCCGGCCGAAGAACCGACGGTCATCACCAGCACCACCAAGATCGCGGGAGCGGGGGTACTGGGCAATCAGCGCAGGCCAGACGAATCCTGTGCGCCCGATCCAGCGCCTGTCGATCCAGGCAGCGGCGACGTCGAGGTCCGCAACGCCGCGGGAATCACCGTGGTGCGCGCGGACCCCCAACGAATCGTTGTGCTAGCCGGCGACCAGCTCGACGCGCTGTGCGCGCTGGGACTGCAGTCACGCATCGTCGGCGCCGCGCTGCCGGACGGCTCGGACAGCCAGCCCTCGTATCTCGGCACCGTCGTGCACGGCCTGCCCGCCGTCGGCACCGGCAGCGCGCCCGATCTGAACGCGATCCGTGCCGCGAAGCCGGATCTGATCCTGGGATCGCAACCCCTCACCCCCGCCGCCTACCCGGAGCTGTCGGCGATCGCACCGACCGTCTTCACCGCGGCATCGGGGGCCGCTTGGGAGGACAACGTGCGAACCGTGGGCGCCGCGACCGGGCGGGTCGAGGCCGCCAACGGATTGATCGACGGTTTCACCGCCGCCGCGGACAAGACCGGCGCCGACAACGACGCACCGCATTTCCAGGCGTCGGTCGTGCAGCTCACCGACACCGCCATGCGGGTCTTCGGGGCAGCCAATTTCCCCGGCAGTGTGCTGGCCGATGTCGGCGTGGATCGCCCTGCCGCGCAACGCTTTACCGACAAGCCGTATGTCGAGATCGGCACCACCAAGGCGGACATGGAGAACTCACCCGACTTCTCGGCAGCCGACGGCGACATCCTCTACGTCTCGTTCGCATCGCAGGCCGCCAAGGCCCGCGCCGCCGAGGTCATGGGCAGCGACGCGTGGCGCAAGCTGTCCGCCAACAAGGACAACCGGGTGTTCGTCGTCAACAACGAGGTGTGGCAGACCGGTCAGGGCATCGTCGCGGCCAGGGGAATGCTGGCGGACCTGCGCTGGCTCAACGCCCCGATCAACTAGGCCGGGTTGTCGCTGATCCCGTAGCGCGCCTGCTGGCCGAACTGGCCGGTCTCCAGCGAGCCGTCGGGAAGGACCAGTTCGCCGCTGTCGAGACGGTTGCGCAGATACGCAAAGGTCTGTGCAGTCTGGGCGAAGAGGTGCTCACCCGCGCGCAAGGTGGGCCGCGTCGCGACGCCGTCGGCTGCGAACTGCGACAGCGGTTGGACCTCGGTGTCGTAGTCGACGTTGAAGAACAGCGGGAACGAGTACCGCTCCTCGACGACCTTGCGCACCCGGTGGCTGGTGGCGACGAATGCCCCGTTGGTCCACAGCTCCAGCATGTCGCCGATGTTGACGACGAAGGTGCCCGCAACGGGCGGCACGTCGATCCATTCACCCGCGCCGTTTAGCACCTCCAGCCCGGGCCCCGTCGGTTTCAGCAGGGTGAAGCACTCGTAGTCGGTGTGCGCTCCGATGCCCTGTCCGTCCTCGGCATCCGGGTTGTACGGGTAGTGCACCAACCGCAGCTGGCTCGGCGTCTTCGTGGCATGCCGGGAGAACACCCCCGGGTCTTCCCCGAGAGCCACCGCGAACGCCCACAACAGCCGATGCCCGACCTCGAGGACGGCGTCGTAGTAGGCGGTGACCGCCTCGGCGAAGCCCGGCAGGTCCGGCCATGTGTTGGGCCCCAGCATCGGGTTGCCGGCGAGATAGTCGGGATCGTCGGGAGGTAGGTCCAGCGCCGTGTCGAACGCCTCCTTCAGGTCGGGCATGCCGGTTTCCACGCCCTCCTCGCCGACCGGCACGTAGCCGCGGTGACAGCGCGACAGTCCGATGTAGCTGCGCATCTTCTCCTCAACCGGTAATGCGAAGAACCGCTTGGCGGCGTCGAGCAGCCGCTCGAACAGCGCCTCGTCGACGCCGGAACCACTGACATAGAGAAAGCCGACGTCGCGCGCCGCCTGCCCGATATCGGCGGCGACCCGCTCGCGTTCTGCGCGGCTGGGCGACCGAAGTCCGCTGATGTCGACGATCGGCACTGAGGTGAACGACGTTGCACCACTCATGAATTCACGTTCCCTTCGCGTTGTTCGATGCTCCAGCGCAAGCCGTTGGCCTGGACGTGGTCGGTGCACACGTCGATGCCCAGCGCATGCCATCGCGGTCCGTCGATCGCGTCGATCACGACGACACCCCCGCCGGCCCAGCCGAAGCGTTGCCCGACGCGCAACAGCAGGGCGACGTCGTGGTGAGATCCGCTGAGGAACAAGGCTCCGCACGGCGACGTGTGTTCCTCGCCACGCACCCAGTGCTCGACGTAGTCGGCATGCACGCCCGTCTCGACCAGCACCTCACCGTCCCAGCGCATTTCGCCCTCGTCGGGGAAGGGTCCCGGCGGCTCGAGATCGACGGCCCGGTGCCATCCGAAAACGTTGTCGCGTTGATGCAGGGTGCCTGCGAAGCCTCGCGAGTCGACGTAGGCCGAAAAGCCTTGCAACCACACGACATCGTTTCCCGTCACGCGGGACCCGTCGGCTTCGATGAGCAGCGTGCGCCGCCACAGCCCGACGCAGTCGGTTGCCAGCACGGCCGTCACGACGATTCCTCCCACCGTCTTCGCAGCTGTGCGAAGCCTGCGTTCGTCGGCGTCCCCAGGGCGCGCACCCTGGCGATCCCGCCGTCGGGATAGGCCTGCACGCGTAGCGCGGTGATGCCGGGGGCGTCAACGGCGTACACCTGGCGGGCGTCGGCGGCCAATCGGGTTCGCGGCAGGACGGTTTCGTCGAAAGGCACCAGCGCCCAACCATGTTCATCGTCGGGGCACTGGCACGTGCCGAGCACAGATACCTCCGGCGTCGCATTGAAGACGAAATAGGTCGTGTCGATCTCGATTCGACGCAGGTCGGCGGGCACCGCAAAGGAGATCATCACGGCGTCGTGGGTGTCGGGCCCGATGTCCCGGCGCCTGCGCGTCTCCCACCCGTCGCCCATGTTGACCGGACGGTTCGGGGCGATGAGGGCGCATGCGTGCGAATAGAAGCTGTCGCTGCACCATTCGACGCGGCCGCCCTGCTCGATGCCCGACACCTCGACTGTGACGTCCGCCCACAGCGCCGGATCCGGTATCACCTCGCCGTACGCGCGCAGCCGCGCCACTCCCCCGTCGGAGTCGATCCGCAGCCGCAGATGAGTCCAGCGCCGCGGATCGCCGACCGGCAGTAGGTTGTGCGAATCCGGTTTCAGCACCGTCGGTCCGACGAGCGGCAGCCACTTCACATCCGCTGCCCTCGGGTCGCGCCACGGATCGAGTACAGCCGCGTCGATTCGGCAGCCGGTCGGATGGTTGCCGGAGAAGAAGCGGGTGTCGACGTCGATGTCGTAGACGCGACCGGGAACGCCGAGCCGCACGATCGCCCAATCGCCGTTCGGCCATGCATGCCGTCGCGTCTCCCAGCCGTCGACCACCTCGCCGCGAAGGTCGTACGTACCGGGCACGAACGCGGGTTCCGCCGGGTCGATCAGTCGTTCCTTGAACCCGAACGACTCGTCGCTGGCGGCGACGACGCTGGCCCCCACAAGTCGCGATGCAAGGTCCACACCATGACCATTCCGGCGCATCACAGGCCCAGCCCCAACGCAGTCGATATCGGCCAGTGACTGCGAGGGTTCTCCGGACCTGGCGCGTAGACTCCGGCCTTGCTCGTCGACAGGCTCAACCCGACGACCGCCTGTGCCAGCGCGATCGCCGCGGCGACACCGTCGATCGCCGGCACGCCGACCCTGGCGGTGATCGCCGCCGTCACCCCCGCCATGCCCGCGCAGCCAAGGCAGATCACGTCGGCACCGTCCTCAGTGACCGCGCGAACCGCTTCCGCCACGATCGCGGCGACCGCACCGGCCGGATCGGCGTCGATTTCGGCGGTGCCGAGTCCGCAGGCGCGCACCGATGCGCAGTGTGCGTTCAGTCCGGCGAGTAGCAGCCGGTCTTCGATCGGCGCGATCGAGCGGGCGAGTGTCGTCACCACCGAGAACCGCCGTCCGACCAGCTGCGCGACGTGCGCGGCGCACTCCGCGATATCGAAGACCGGCACCGTCAGCATCTCCTGCAACGCGTCCTTCCCGTGCTCACCGAATCCGGCCAGCACGACCGCGTCGTGGCGGAAGCGACCGTCGTCGAGGAGGCGGGCGACGATGTCGGTCACCCCCACCGCCGACAAATAGCTCTCGCCGGCCGAATCGATCGCTGCTGCGCCGAAGTACGGAGCCATGCAGTCGATTTCGGTGTCGGGGTGGGCAGCGTTGCGTGCTGCCGCGGTGATCTCGGCAGACATCGTCTGCGACGTGTTGGGGTTGAGCACCAGAATTCTCATGCCGGCTCACAGACCGCACCGAAGGCAGGCTGCCCGCAAATCCAGGTCTGCAGGACCGAACCACGCAGTGCCACACCGTGATAGGGGCTCACCCCGTACCGGTGCCGCAGTGCAGCCGCGTCCACGACCTCTTCTGCGTCAGGATCGAAGAGACACAGGTCTGCGCGCAGCCCGGTGGCTATCCGCCCGCGGTCGGCGAATCCCGCCAGGGCAGCGGGTCGCTCGGACATCCACCGGCTCAGCTCGGCCAAGCCGAAACCTCGGTGAGCCGCCTGCGTCCACACTGCCCGCGGACCGAGCTGCAGCGAACTGATTCCGCCGAACGCGCGCGCGAAGTCACCTGCTGCTTTGTGTTTCGGCGCACATGGCGAATGGTCTGAGACGACCATGTCCAGCGTGCCGTCGAGGAGACCCTCCCACAACAGTTCACGGTTGGCTTCGCCGCGAATGGGCGGACAGGCCGCGAACTCCGTGCCACCGTCGGGAATGGTTTCTGCGGCGAAAGTCAGATAGTGCGGACATGTTTCGGCGGTGACAGGCAGGCCCGACCGCTTGGCTTCGGCCAGCTGCGCCAGCACGCGCGCACTGGAGACGTGCACGATGTGTGTGCGGGCGCGGCTGTCGGCCGCGGACTCGAGCACCAGCGCGACGGCGTCTTCCTCGGCGGCGTCGGGGCGCGAATCCAGGAACGACGAATAGCGGCGCCCATGCGGCCGCGGGCTTCCGCCGATGACGCCAAGACTCTCGGCGTGTACCAGAAGCACCGATCCGAGCTCCGCGATTCGTGCCATCGCCGCTCGGAACTCGTCGGGCGACAGGTGAGAAAAATTCGGGTTGCCGGAGTCGGTCAGGAAACACTTGAAACCGACTACGCCCGCGCGCGCCAGCGACCCGAGATCGTCGATGTTATCGGGCACCACGCCTGCCCAGAAGCCGACATCGACGTGGCAGTTGCCCTGTGCGACAGCCTGCTTGACGCGCAGCGCTTCAGTGGAGGTGGTGACCGGGTCGCAGTCCAGGGGCATGTCCACGAGAGTGGTGATACCCGCGGCCGCGGCCGCGGTGGTGGCGGTGGTGAACCCCTCCCAATCGGTTCCCGGCTCATTGATATGCACATGGGTGTCGACGAAGCCCGGCAGCAGGACCGTATTCTTCGGGGCCCGGATCTCGACGACCGGCGTCGCAAACTCCGCGTCGATGGCACCGATCTCGGCGATATGGCCGTCAGCGATCGCAATGGCCCCCGACCGCACCTCGCCGTCGAGTAGGACGCGCTCGGCACGCACCACGAGTTCGGTCATCCGAACCGCTCGTGGAAGTGACGGGTCATCTCCGGCCACACGTCCGGATCATGCCCCGGTATGAGCGGAAAACCCCTGTCGCTGGCCAGCTTTTTGAGCCTGCGGATCGGTTCGATCGTCTCCTCCGGCTCGACATCGATGAACCCGCCGATCGCCAGCTCACCGTCGATGTTCTCGGTGAGGTCGGCGGCGTCGAACGCAAAGACGAACCCGCCCCCGCCAACCGACTCATCGAGGTCCACGACGAAGCTCTGATGGCCGGGAGTGTGCCCGTAGGTGGGCACCGCGGTGATGCCCGGCGCCACCTCCGACTCTCCGTCGGCCAGGCGCCAATCGATGTTGGGATCGTCGAAGTCGACCCGGAAGATCGAATGCGTCTCGGGCTCTGGATGATTCGACAACCCGTACTCGAGCTCGCGGCGCTGCGCGTGCACCGGCACCCGACCCGCGAACAGCTTCACTCCGCCCGCGTGGTCGACGTGCAGATGCGACAGCGCGACGAGATGAATCTCGTCGACGTCGACTCCGATGTCGGCAAGCGCCTCCTCGATGGGCTCCCCCGGCCCCGGCAGCAGCGGCTGGTACTCCACGCTCGGGTAGTAGCGCCGCCGCAGATAGGGGTCACGGATCAGCGCGGTGTTGAAACCCGTGTCGAGCAACACCCAGCCGCCGTCGGTCTGCAGCAGGACACCCGGTACCGGCTCACGCATCCGTAGCTCGGGTGGACAGCCGTGCACCGAAACGGATTTCGGCAGATCCTCCCAACCCAGCGTCAGCAGGACGATGCGCCGGACACCGGACTTCGTGACCAGACCCGCCATCAGCCCACCGACAGCGCCGCCAGCCGCAGCGTGTTCGGGTTCGTCACGACGTGCGCCTGCTCGACGCCCTTCAGCCACGGCTGGGCAACCATGAAGTCGTTGACATTGGCAATGTTCAGCCAGCAGCCGGTCTTGACCGCTTCGAGGCCAGCCTCCGAGAACGCCTGGTCGGATCCATCAGGCAGACCCTTGGCCAACGCCGCGGTGACCGGCGGTGCCGAGCACCCGAAGAAGTTCAGTCCACCGTCGGCGTCCCAGGAGATGTGCCCCCAGGTGTACGGCGACGGTGCGTCCGGCCACCCGAGATACGCCATGATTTCCGGTGCGGACGGCGCGTCGGTACCGATCCAGCCATAGATCTCCGACGTCGGAAACGCCTGCACCTTGGCGTTCAGTCCCGCAGCCGCCAGCTGCGTTTGCAGCAGGTTGCTGATCAACTGGTTGTCCGGGTTGGAAGAGTCATACCCGATCGTGACCGCCTTCTGGTCGGCAGGCAACCCCGCCGCGATTCCGGACAGCACCGAGGGGTCGTGCGGCACTGACTGCTTCCCGAACTCCGGCGCCATCATGTTCGACGGGTAGATCTGGTCCGCCTTCTCGCCACGTCCAAAGTAGGTCTGCTTGACCAGCTCGTCCACGTCGACAGCCTGCATGACGGCGTTGCGATTCTTGGCGTCGGTCATCATTCCCTTGCGCGGGTTGATGTAAAGGTAGTTCGACATCATCGTGGGCAGCGAGTAGTGCGAGTACTTGGTGTCGTTGAGGTACTGGCCCACTGCCGACGAGGGAAGATCGTGCAGGATCGCCGCGATCTGGCCGTTGTTGAACTGCAACTGTTGTGCCGAGACATCGGTGATAACCGGCATCTCGACCTTCTCGAAGTAGGGCTTCGCTCCCCAGTAGTCCGCAAACGCCGCGAGCTCGTACTTCGAGCCGACCTCCGCGGCCGTCAGCGTGTACGGGCCAGTGCCGAGGTCGTGATTGGTCAGATAGGTCTGCGCGTTGTCGCTGCCCGCGTTCTTCTTCAGACCCTCGGGGCTCATCATCCGAGGCCCGTACGGGCACGCCAGATAGTCCAGGAACGCCGAGTTCGGAGCTTTCAGCGTGACGGTGACGTCGTAATCTCCCTGCGTGGTCACCGATTCGACGTCCGTAACCATGTAGGCGGGGCCCTGGTTGACCGCCGCCCGTCGGTCGAAGGAGTCCTTGACCGCTGCCGACGTGAACGGCGTGCCGTCGTGGAACTTCACGCCCTGGCGCAGCTTGAAGGTAAACACCTTGTTGTCGGGCGAGGCCTTCCACTCGGTGGCCAAGAGCGGTTCCAGCTCCGCTTTGTCGGTGTCCGCCTTGTATTGCAGCAGGCCCTCGTAGGTGTTCGTGGTCAGGAGGAGACCCTGGCCTGCGTAGTAGATGTCGGGGTCGGGCGGCTGTCCCGGATCCTGGAGGAACGACAGGTGCAGGACCTTGTCGGTGGGTGCGGCGTTGGGCGCTCCGCCGCCGGAATCCGAGCCACCGCAACCGCTGAGGGTCAGGGCTGTCGCGGCGCCGACGGCAACCAGGGCCTTGAGTCGTTTGATCATCGTGCGGCTCCTTCGAGGACGGTTGCGGGACTGGCGATTTCGTCAAACGCGGACAGGATCTCATCGGTGGTACGCAGGGCGCCGGTTTGCAGGTACTCCATCGCATCGAGCGCCGCGTCATGGCGATACTGCGACGATCCGCCGACACAGTCGGTGACCACGCGCACGTAGAAGTCGCGTTGGTGTGCGTCGGCGAACGTGTAGTGCACGCACACGTCCGTCAGACCGCCGATGAGGATCAGTGTCGACGCCTTCAGCCCGCTCAGCACGATTTCGAAATCCGTTCCAATGAAACCGGAGTAGCGGCGCTTCACGATGTGAAACTCCCCCGGCTCGGGCCGCAGGCTGGGTTCCAGGTCGGTGCCCGGCTGACCCTCAACGCAGTGCACACCCTCGCTGCCGTCGAGTTCGCGCCCGAAGTCGACGCCGCTGGGGCGGTGAACCTCCTGGAAGAACACCACCGGTACGCCCGCGGCGCGCGCGGCGGCCACCAGCCGCTCGGCCCGATCGACCCGCTCGGCGTGACCGGGCATATGGGCGATGCCGACATCGGCGGCGGGCATGCCGCCCCCCTGCTGCATGTCGACCACGACCAGAACCGGGTTGCCGACGATGAGTGGCTGTTTCGACACCTAACCTCCTATAACCGCGATGCGTGGATCGGCCGCCGCCTGGAGCAGATCGACTGCCGTGTTGATGAAAACGTAAAGGGCGCCGAGCATCAGCGTGACGCCGGCGATGGCCGGGAAGTCGGCGACCGGGATGCTTTGTGCGATGTACTGTCCGATGCCTGGCCAACCGAACACCTGCTCGATCACCAGCACACCCGAAAACATCAGACCCACTTGCAGACCCGTCATCGACAGTGCGCCGCCGACGGAGTTGCGCAGCACATGGCGCGACATGATTCGGCCCTCGGACAGGCCCTTGGCCCTGGCGGTACGCGCGTAGTCGCTGTCGATGTCGCCGAGCAGGCTGCTGCGCAGCACCCTGCCGATTGCGACCGCGGGACCGATGGCGATGACCAACGCCGGCAAGATCAGATGGTGTAGGGCGTCGGCCACGACGTCGAAGCGGCCGTGTAACAAGCCGTCGACCGTCAGCAGGCCGGTCGGTCCGGTCGGTGGATTGGCGATTCCGATCCGGCCATTGGCCGGCACCCAGCCCAGCTTCTGGTAGAAGAGGATCAACCCGACGATCCCCAGCAGGAACATCGGTGCCGAAGCCCCGGTGAACAGAATCGCCCGCAGCGCGCCCGCGCCACGCCACTTCAGCGTCGTGCTGAAGGCGAGAACCACCGCCAGCAGCAGCGCGATGCCGATCCCGTAGAGGGCGAGTTCCAATGTGGCAGGGAAGAAGTCGTTAAGGTCGGACGCCACCGGGTGACGGGTCCGGTAGGAAGTGCCAAGGTCGCCGGTCACCGCGCCGGTGAGATAGTGCCAGAACTGCACCGCTATCGGTTGGTTCAGCCCGAGGGCCTCGCGCCGCTGTGCCACCGCTTCCGCCGACGCCTGAGCACCCAACTGCGCCTTCACGGGGTCCAGCGGCGAGATGTGCTGAAGCAAGAACATCGCCGCGGTGAGCGCGATCAAAATCGCCACCATCGCACCCAAGCGGGACGCCACGAACCCCTTCATCGCCCGCCCTCGCCTAGCTTGTCTTCATCAGGTTGCGCAGGCAGTCGCCCGCGATGTTGCCGACGAGCGCGAGCACCAGCACTCCGAGGCCTGGCATCACCGGAACCCACCACTGCTGCAGGAAGTAGCTGAGGTTGCGGGCCGAGTCGGCACCCAGCTCGGGTGCGGGCTGCGACTGCCCGAGACCAAGGAACGACAGGGCCGCCAGCGTGAGGATCAGCGTCCCGAGGTCCAGGCTCGCGGCGACCAGCGCGTTCGGCACCGCTCCCGGCAGCAGGTGGCGACAGGCGAGCCGAATTTGGCTCACCCCAGCGAGTTTGGCCGCCTCCACGTGCGGGCGGGCAGCTAGCCGGGCCACCTCTCCGCGTACCAGCCGGGCATAGAACGGCCACCATACGATCGACACGGCGATCAGGGTGTGCACGAATCCGGGTCCGAGCGCGGCGACCACCGCGATCGCCAACACCGGAGCCGGCAGCGACAGAAATCCGTCGGTGATCCGCATCAGCAGCGCGTCCAGCCACCCACCTGCCGTACCGGCGACCAGTCCGACGAGTCCGCCGATGAGCAGTCCGACCGCCACCACCACGAGCGCCGCGAACCAACTGGACCGCACGCCGAACAGCACCCGAGAGAGGATGTCGCGGCCGACGCTGTCGGTGCCGAGCAGAAAACCGCCCTTGCCAGGAGCCTGCAGAGGCATCCCGACGGGCAGCAACGGATCATGGGGCGCCAGCACCGGCACCGCGACCGCGATCACGGTGACGACGATGACGAGCGAGAATCCGATCCAGTTGACCGTGTCCGATCCGAAGCGCGGCAGCGACAGCAGGCGCGCGCGCCCGTGCGTCAGCGGTGGAGCGGGGAGCGCGACGGCCATCAGCCCGCCTTCCGTTCGATACAGGCCACCTGGTGCGGCCGGCCCGGTATGCCCTCCAACCGGACGTCGAGCCGGCTGTCTCCACACGTGTCGATGGCGACCGGACAGCGCGGATGGAACACGCAGCCCGTCGGCGGCGACAGCGGACTGGCGGGTTCTCCTGGCAACACACGCGATTCACGACCGAGGTCGGGGATCGAATCGACCAGCGCCTGCGTGTACGGATGCGCGGGAGCGCCGATGACCTGTTCGGCCGGACCGATCTCGACGATGCGGCCGACGTACATCACGGCGATCCGATCGGCGACTACCCGCGCCACCGACAGGTCGTGAGTGACGAACACGACGGACATGTCCAGGGTTCGTCTCAGGTCCCCGATGAGATTGAGCACCGACGCTGCCAGCGAAACATCCAGTGCGCTGGTGGGTTCGTCGCACAGCAGTACCGACGGCGGGACGACGGTCGCGCGGGCCAACGACACCCGCTGCCGCTGCCCGCCGGACAGCTGGCCGGCACGCGACTTCGCAACATCACCGGGCAGGCCGACACGCTCGAGCACCTCGGCGACGGCGTCGCGGCGCGCTGCGCGAGCCATTCCACTGCCGCGAAGCCGTTCGGCGATCAATTCCCCGACCGACAGCCATGGCGTCAGCGATGCCCCCGCGTCCTGGAAAACCATCTGCGGCCGCTCCCCGGTGCCGGCCAGCTCTACCGAACCCGACGTCGGTTTCTCCAGACCCGCGATGACCCGCAGCAGCGTCGACTTGCCCGAACCGCTCTCACCCACAAGGGCGACCGATTCGCCGTGCCCCACGCGTAGCGAAACTCCGCGCAATGCCTGAAGTTTGCCGTGGTTGTCCGTCGAGCGACTCAGCCAGCGCTTGGCTACCGAGAACGTCTTGGTGACGTCTCGCATGACCACGGACGGCGGCTCGTCGCCGCGGTCGGTGGCCTGTTCGGGAAACGGCTCGCTGGTATTCGTCGACTTCGTGCCCATTTCTCCAGCGACCTCGTCGAGCGAAAACAGGCACGCGCTCACGCGGTCTGCCGCCACGGCGATCGGATCGGGCGGTGACTTCGAGCAGTCGTCGGTGGCAAGCGCGCACCGCGGCACGAACGCACAACCCGGCAGCGGGGACACCGGGCTCGGCACCGACCCTGCGAGAGCGGCAAGTCGGCGCTCGCGAACCGTGTCGAGCGTGAGGCGCGAGCGCAAGAGTCCATGCGTGTAGGGGTGTGCAGGTGTTTCCAGCACCGCTGCCGTCGGCCCGATCTCGGCGATCCGGCCTGCGTAGAGCACCGCGATGCGGTCTGCGATCTGCGCCGCCACGCCCAGGTCGTGCGTGATCAATACGATGCTGCAACCGATTTCGTCGCGCAGGCGCTGTAAGAGCCGCAGTACCTGGGCCTGCACCGTGACGTCCAGTGCAGTGGTGGGCTCGTCGGCGATGATGAGCTCCGGGTCGCCCGCGATCGCGATGGCGATCATGACGCGCTGTCGCAGGCCGCCGGAGAGTTCGTGCGGGTACGCCCGCATCCTGCGCTTGGGGTCCGGTATTCCGACCGCGGTCAGCAGCCGCAGTGCCTCCTCGTCGCTGCCCGCGGCCTCGGCGACCTGTTTGCCGATGCGCATAGTCGGGTTCAGCGAGGACATCGGATCCTGAAAGACCGCGCCGAGATCGAGCGCTCGCACCTTGCGCAGCGCCTTCTCGTCGCCGCGCACCATATCGGAGCCGGCGACCCGTACTGTGCCGTCGATCCGCGCAGCCGCGGGAAGAAGCCCGAGCATGCCGAACCCCAATACGCTTTTTCCGGAACCGGATTCACCCACCAGCCCGAGGATCTCGCCTTCGGCGATCGACAGGGACACACCGCGAAGGGCATGCACGTCGCGGCCGTTGCGACGAAACGTCACGCGTAGGTCGCCGACCACCGCGACAGGATTCGATGTCGGCGGTACCCCGAGAGGTTCCACGCACGCGTCGACTTGGGATGTCGCGATACCCAACGGAAAGCTCCCGGTGTCGATATCAAGGTCTCGGCATGGCGGCACGACGACGGGCTGCCTGTCAGTTGACAGTTTTCCGGCGTCGTCGTCGCGATGGGTGTCGGCGGGGTAACCAATCGGTGGCGTACGTAACCGATTCGTGTCGTGTGTTTCTGTCGTGTGACAGAAACACACGACGCTGTTGATCGGACTCGTTTGTGGTCCACGATGAGACCATGCCGCTCGCAAAGGCCGGTCGGCCGCGCCTGCATACCCAGCGGCGTCCGGGGTTGAATGCCCGCGACGAAATCCTCGACGCCGCAGGCGAATTGTTCACGACCATGGGCTACGCAGGCACGTCAACACGAACCATCGCGGAGTCGGTGGGCATTCGTCAGGCGTCGCTGTATCACTACTTCAACACCAAAGACGACATCCTGTGCGCGCTGCTGAGCCAGACCGTCGCCCCGACGCTGGCGTTCGTTCGGGACGTGTTGGACTCAGACCGCGGGCTGACTGCCGCCGAGTATCTGCACGCACTCGCCGCCTTCGACGGTGACCGCCTGCTCAGCGGGCGGTGGAACCTCGGCGCTCTCTACCTGCTTCCCGAGTTGCGCGGCGCCCGATTGGAGCCGTTCTGGTCCGAGCGCGAGCGGCTCCGGCTGCACTACCTGGCGCGCAGCCACAAGATCGTCGAACAAACCGGCGTCAACGGGGCGGCCGCGGGCCTGCCCTTCCACCTCGTCGAATCATTGGTCAATATGTGGTCGGTGCCGCCCGGTCCCGAACGTTCCGGGCTTCCGTTCCATGTGGCGGACGCGTGTATGCGAGTGCTGGGCGTCACCGATGACGCCACGTCGGCACTGCGCGAGCGCAGTGCGCGGAGCATTCAGTGCTACGCCGCCGCCGAGTAGGGTTTGTCGGGTGTTCCACGTGCTGAAGTCGACGTACCTGAAACCGCCCGACGTCATCGAGCAGACGCGCCCCGCCCACCTCGAGTTCTTGCAGGAGGAGATCGCGGCGGGCCGACTGCTCCTGGCAGGCCGCCAGGAAGACAGCTCCGGCGGCGTCCTCATCACCGGCGATATGAGCGCCGACGAGGCACAGGACATCATCGACCGCGACCCATACACCCGTGCCGGGGTCGGGCGCTACGAGCGGACCTCGTTCAACGGCGCCTACCGGGTTCCAGGTCTCTAGGACCCAATTCACAGCTGCGATGGGATTAGTTCCCCCGCAGAATCGGTTACTCCCACCGTTGAGCCGCACAGTCGCGGCCGTTCCGACGAACTAACTGTGTTCGTTTCCGCATGCACTGAAGAGGGTTAGATGACAACCGCCGTATCCGCGTACGCCGCGACTTCTGCAACCGAACCGCTTACCAAGACCACGATCACCCGCCGCGACGTCGGGCCCCACGATGTCGCCTTCGACGTTCATTTCGCGGGTATCTGTCACTCCGACATCCATACGGTGCGAGGCGAGTGGGGTGACATCGAATATCCGATGGTTCCGGGCCACGAGATCGCCGGCATCGTCACCGAAGTCGGCTCGGAGGTCACCAAGCACAAGGTGGGCGATCGCGTCGGCGTCGGGTGCTTCGTTGATTCATGCCGGGAGTGCGCGCAGTGCAAGGCCGGTGAAGAGCAGTACTGCGACAACCCCGGGATGGTCGGCACCTACAACGGCGTCGGTCGCGACGGCCAGCCGACTCAGGGCGGATACAGCGGCGCGATCGTCGTCGACGAGAACTATGTGCTTCGCATCCCGGATGCGATCCCGCTGGACGCGGCCGCACCACTGCTGTGCGCGGGAATCACCACCTACTCCCCGCTTCGGCACTGGAATGCCGGCCCGGGCAAGAAGGTCGCCGTCGTCGGCCTCGGTGGTCTCGGACACCTGGCGGTGAAGCTGGCGGTCGCGCTCGGGGCCGAGGTCACGGTACTAAGCCAGACGCTGAAGAAGATGGAAGACGGGCTGCGGCTCGGCGCATCCGAGTACCACGCAACCAGCGACGGCAATACGTTCAAAGAGCTTGCAGGCAAGTTCGACCTGATCCTCAACACAGTCTCGGCCAACCTCAATCTGGCCGACTACCTCGGGCTGCTGAAGCTCGACGGCACCCTGGTCGAACTCGGCATGCCCGAGAACCCGATGGCCGTTCCGGCGGGATCACTGATCTTCGGACGCCGCAGCATCTCGGGCTCGCTGATCGGCGGTATCGCACAGACCCAGGAGATGCTGGACTTCTGCGCCGAGCACGATGTGGCGCCCGAAATCGAGGTCATCACACCGGATTACATCAATGAGGCCTACGAGCGGACGATCTCCAGCGACGTCCGGTACCGATTCGTCATCGACACCGCGTCGCTGCGGTAGCGCCAGCTACGACTCCGGGCCGCCGAGTCCAGCCAGCGGCCAGCCCGCGGCTGCGAGCTTCGCGGCCACGCGCGAGACGTTCTCCGGGCCTGCGTCGTGATGCGTGACGTCCTTGATGAACGCCGCGATCTCGTCGTCGTCAAATGTGCCGTCGGCCGAAGCGGCGGCGTCGGCGGTGAGGTTCCGTACGACCTCTTTGACCTGGTCCTCGGTCAACGGGGTCGCGCGCAGCAGCGCCAGCAGCGGCACCCGGTCTGGTCCCGGAACTCCCTCGGGGTAGCCGGCGCGCAGCCATTGCAGGATCGAATGAAACAGCGACGTGGTGGTCACGCGCTAAGTGTCGTGCCTACCGGGCACGGACGCCATGGTGAGCTTGCACAGTTCACCGGGCGTTCACCGGGGTCGGCGGTTCCAGACGGACGCTGGGAGGATGCCACTTGTGACGCATGAGCCATGGACTACCCAGCTCTGGAACGACATCGAGCCCATATTCGCAGCGATCCTCGCCCACCCGTTCTTGACGGGGCTTACCGACGGCACTCTCGATTCGGATGTTTTCGCGCAGTACGTCGCGCAGGACGTGCACTATCTGCGTGACTACGCTCGCGCCTTGTCGATCGTCGCCGCCAAGGCCCCCACGTTGACGGACACGGCGATGTTCGCCCGGCACGCCGCAGAAGTGTTCGATGTCGAACTCGCGCTCCACAGCGCACTGCTCCCCGAACTCGGCCTTGACGCAACAGCCATTGACCAGGCGCCGGCAACGCCCACCACGCGCGCTTACACCAGCTACCTCCTCGCCACCGCCTACGGCGGCAGCTTCGCCGACGGGCTGGCCGCCGTACTGCCCTGCTACTGGATCTACGCAGAGGTCGGCGCGAACCTGATACGACGGGGATCTGCGGACCGCCGCTATCAACGATGGATCGACAGCTACGGCGGGGAGGAATTCGCGAAGACGGTCGCCGAGGTCCTGGAGCTGACCGACCGCACGGGTCCGACCCTCAGCCAGCCCGAGAAGGCCGTCGCGACAGCACATTTCGTGACGACAGCACGCTACGAGTGGATGTTCTTCGACGCCGCGTATCGGCGGGAGGCCTGGCCGGTCTGAGGTCAGATCGGGCGGGCGTCGGATACGTTCACGTAAATGGCGTGACCGGTGGCGTCATACGTGAAGCGGGTGCGGAGGTCCTCGGGTTGGATCGTCCAGCCGTTGATGTGGTAGGTCTGGCCGGGGCTCACAACGGTTTCGGTTGCGCCGACTGGGGCGCCGATATCACCCTTGTCCCAGCGAAACTCTCCGGTACTCCGAAAAATCGCGAGGTTCAGCCGCGAGGCGTTCTTCTCCAGCGCGTAGGGCGCCGCTCCCCATGGCTGTCCATCCACCTGCTGGCACACCAACATGGGCCCACCGCCGCGCGGAAAATCGTTCGCGCTGACCAGGCACCGCACCTTGGAGTCCGAAATCAGGACCGTTTGGTCATCGGCGGCCGCCGCCTGCGGAGCCAGTGGCAACCCAACCAAGAACATCAGTGCACCCGAAGCGGTGATCACGTGCCGAACCATAGCGGGGATGGTCTCACGACCGGGGACGTGAATGGTCAGTTTTCCGGCGAACGGGCCGCTAGAAGTCCCAGTCCTCGTCTTCGGTGTTGACCGCCTTGCCGATGACTTAGGAGCTGAACCCGAGCCGGAGAAGTAGTCGTGGTTCTGGTCCCAGACCTGGTTAGTGAAACGGATATGCCGTGACCTGCATGGACTCATCCCACTAATTCACTGCAGATACGTGTAACTGCGGACAGATTGTGGGCACGTGGCATGTTGCGGTCTCCGCTGCGGGCTGCGGATCGCGCGCCACCAGCTGCCGCCATGAGTCCTGCCGGGATAACGCCGCTTGAGATAAGCCGGTTCATGGGGCACGCGAAGGTGACGACGACGCTGACGTGGACGTGGCTATCGCGGCGGCGTCCGAGCTGGGCATGGCACAACTCGACCCACCGTTCGAGCTGGCCGATGGCTAGGTACCCACTGCGCTCCGTTGCTTACCTAACGGACAGGAAACCCTTTCTCTTTAGGAGTGGAATCTGGCTTCCCAGCGATTTCGGAACCGCTACTGGTCATGACAGTTTTGTCTTTGACACCGGCCCATCCGGGCGGGCACCACACCACTGGAGCTAACGCCATGAGCACCATCTCCACGATGCCGACCGGACATCATCGGTTGCCCGACGGATCGCTGCTCCGGGTTGACATCGAATTGGGCCGCTGGGTGGGCAGTCTTTACACAGCCGACATGCGGGTGAAGACACAAATCGTTGGCAGCAACGTCGAGGTTCATGCGTGGGCTGACCGCACAAAGCAACGAAATGAGTTGGCGCACCATGACGTTTTACGGTGAAGCTACCTACTGGCATAACCACCCAGATTTACCCCGCCTCGCACAAAACGTACGCGAACAGATGGAACTACAAAGGATGGCGGTGTGCGAGAACCTGGAGCGCAGGCCTCAGCTGTCGATCAGCTGACATTGCCCGTGACGGTCAGCGTGCCGTCCCGCTGATTGTCGAGGCGGGTACCGAAGCGCTCGCTGGCGTCTTCGATCGTGGTACGCAGCCATTCGCTGTCCTCCTGCCTGGCACGCTCGAGGCGCATCCGGCAAACACGCATTGGGACCATTCGTAGCACGGTCAACGCCCCGGCAAGGTCGACGGAGGCGAAGTACAGCAGCCGTAGCTCGTCCCGGAAAGCCCGGTAGGGCTGGATGCCTTCGTAGTCGTTGACGAGATCGCCGCAGCCGTAGAGGATCAGCCTTCCCCGGTACACCTCGATCAGCCGGGGGTGGTGCGACGAGTGCCCGTACACCACATCGACGCCTGCCTCGATCAATCGGTGCGCGAAGCGCACCTGGTCGTCGTCGACGTCGTAGCCCCAGTTGGAGCCCCAATGCAGGGACACGACGGTGACGTCGCCTGCCTTTTTCGACGCCATCACGCGATCAGCGAGCTGGACTGCGCTGTGATCGGAGAGGTCGCCGACGTAGGCGACGCCCGGTCGGTCCTCCCTTGCAGCCCAATGGGGTGGAACACCACTGGATTTCAGGCCGGCGGCGACAGTAAGCACACGACCAGCCGCGGCATCCGACACCGCGGCGCGGTGCGCCTCCTGCACATCGCGTCCGGCGCCGACATATTGGATCCCCAACCCGCTTAGTGTTCGCAGAGTCTCGGCAAGCCCGCGGGGACCGAAGTCGAGCACGTGGTTGTTGGCCAGCACGCAGACGTCGGGTCGGACGGCCGTCAGGCATCCGGCGTTCGTCGGGTTCATCCGGTAATGCACGGCCTTGCCCGGTGTGAAATCGTCCGCGGCCGTGACGGCGGTCTCCAGATTGATCAGCCGAACGTCGGGCGCCAGATCGTCGAGCACCGACAACGCGTCACCCCACGGCCATGCGAATGGGACGGGCCGAGCTATTTCGCCGTTGACTCGTTCGGCAAGCGTCACATAGGTTCTCGCGTCGGTCACCACGCTCTCCCGCAGCGCGGGATCACCGGGATGGGGGAGTATCTGATCGATGCCGCGACCCGTCATGACGTCACCGCAAAGAAAGATCGTTGTCATGGCTCACCCTCCACCACAGCACGACCATCCCACGGCCGTCATCAATTTGATGACCTTTCGAGCAATCGCCCGAGGTCAGTCCAAATACGTTCCTAAGCTGCGGGCTTTAGAAGTCCCAGTCCTCGTCTTCGGTGTTGACGGCCTTGCCGATCACATACGAGCTACCCGAACCCGAGAAGAAGTCGTGGTTCTCGTCGGCGTTGGGGCTCAATGCCGACAGGATCGCCGGGTTGACGTCGGTTTCGTCGCGCGGGAACAACGCCTCGTAGCCGAGGTTCATCAGCGCCTTGTTCGCGTTGTAGCGCAAGAACTTCTTGACGTCCTCGGTGAGCCCGACCTCGTCGTAGAGGTCCTGGGTGTACTCCACCTCGTTGTCGTAGAGCTCGAACAGCAGCTCATAGGTGTAGTCCTTGAGCTCCGCCTGGGTGGCGGCGTCCTCGAGCGCCAGCCCCTTCTGGTACTTGTAGCCGATGTAGTAGCCGTGCACGGCCTCGTCGCGGATGATCAGCCGGATCATGTCGGCGGTATTGGTCAGCTTGGCGCGGCTGCTCCAGTACATCGGCAGGTAGAACCCGGAGTAGAACAGGAAGCTCTCCAGCAGCGTCGAGGCCACCTTGCGCTTGAGCGGCTGGTCGCCCTTGTAGTACTGCATGACGATCTCGGCCTTGCGCTGCAGGTTCGGGTTCTCCTCCGACCAGCGGAACGCGTCGTCGATCTCGGCCGTCGAGCACAGCGTGGAGAAGATGTTGCTGTAGCTGCGGGCGTGCACCGACTCCATGAACGCGATGTTGGTGTAGACGGCCTCCTCGTGCGGGGTGAGCGCATCGGGGATCAGGCTGACGGCGCCGACCGTGCCCTGGATGGTGTCCAGCAGCGTCAGGCCGGTGAACACCCGCATGGTCATCTGCTTCTCGTGGGCGGTCAGGGTCCCCCACGACGGGATGTCGTTGGATACCGGAACCTTCTCCGGCAACCAGAAATTACCGGTCAGCCGGTCCCACACCTCGGCGTCTTTTTCGTCCTGCAGGCGGTTCCAGTTGATCGCCGAGACGCGGTCGATGAGTTTCATGTCGCCCACTGGAGGAACCCCACTTCACCTGGTTGTTTAGATCATTGCCGCAGCCTCGCCGCGGCACTCTCAACACTACAACTGGTGTCCGACGAAGCAGCGATATACGACATGTTGTGGTCCGCGTGTCGCGCAAGCGGCGCGCTACCAGATCTCAGCGCACCCCGGCCGGTGCGCGCAGCCCGATTCCGGTGAATTTGTACTCCGACGGCTTCAGCGTGCGGGTATCGCGCCAGTACTCCCACGTCATCCCGCTCCACAACGCCCGGTTGACGCCGTGCTCGTCGAGATACCAGCTCCGGCAACCGCCGGTGTTCCACACGGTGCCGGCGAGGTGGTCCTGCAGTTCGGCGTTGTCGCGGTCCTGCGCGGCCCGGGTCGGTGCCAGCGCCTGGGCGTCGTATTTGTCCACCGCGGCGATCGCCTGGGCCACGTATCGGATCTGCGACTCGATCATGAACACGACCGAGGTGTGTCCCAGACCGGTGTTGGGGCCCAGCAGGAAGAACAGGTTGGGCATGTCGGCGACGGCGACCCCGTGGTGGGCCGCGACCCCCTCGCGGTTCCACCGGTCCACCAGGTCTTCTCCGCCCGCGCCTTTGATGTCGACGTAGGTGTAGGAGTCGGTGACGTGGAATCCGGTCGCGTAGACGATCACGTCGACTTTGTGCTCGGTGCCGTCGGCGGTGACGATGCCGTCGGGCGTGATGCGCTCGATGCGGTCCGTGATCAGTTGCGTCTTCGGGTTCGCGACACCCCGATAATAGTTGGGCGAGTACAGGATTCGCTTGCACCCTGCCCGGTAGCTCGGCGTCAGCCTTCGGCGCAGCTCTTTGTCCTTGACATTGCGCCGGATATTCAACTTGCCGACGAGCTCCACCGCCCGCAGCAACGCGGGCTGCCGGGTCATCGCGAAGCCGAGACCCTCGAGCCCCCAGTAGATGCCGCCGCGGACCGCCAGCCGCAGCCCGGGAACATACGCGAACGCGCGCTTGAGGCCCTCCGGGAACGGCTTGTTCGGCCGCGGCACCACCCACGGCGGCGTGCGCTGGTAGAGCTGCAGCTCGCTGACGTCCTTCACGATCTCGGGCACGATCTGTATCGCGCTTGCCCCGGTCCCGATGACCGCGACCCGCTTGCCGGTGAGGTCGACGCCGTGGTCCCACTGCGCGGAATGGAAAGCGGCGCCGCGGAATTCGTCCTTGCCCTCGATATCGGGAATCAACGGGATGTGCAGTGCACCCGCGCCGGAGATCACGAACTGTGCGACGTACTCCTGCCCATCGGCGGTGAACACGTGCCAGCGGTATTCGGTGTCGTCCCAGTGGGCGCGATCGACGAGCGAGTCGAACCTGATGTAGCGGCGCAGCCCGTACTTCTCGGTGACGCCCTTGAGGTAGTCCCAGATCTCGGGCTGCGGCGAGAACAGCTTGCTCCATGTCGCTTTCGGCTCGAACGAGAACGAGTACAGGTGCGACGGCACATCACACGCGCAGCCCGGGTAGCTGTTGTCCCGCCAGGTGCCACCGACGTCGCCGGCCTTCTCCAGGATCAGGAAGTCCACGCCCTGCTTCTGCAGCGCGATGCCCATCCCCAGTCCGGAGAAGCCGGTCCCGATGATCAGCGCGCGGGTGTGCACGGGCTCCTGGGTCGTGCCCTCGGCCGCGTGTTCGGCGACGGTCATGAAGCGCTCTCCCCTACCTTTGTGTGGGCCCACCCGGGAACAGCGGTACCGGGTACTTCGGCCTTCTCAGGGTACATACGATTTGGCGCGCCAAGCCGTGAGCCCGCGAGATGCCGTTGAGACATCCCGCGGGCCCGACGTGCTAAGCCGTCATCGCCGGAATGCCCCGGGCGCGGACCGCCGGTCGAGTACCCAGACGGTGGCCAGCGTCAAGACGATGGTGAGTACGGCGAGCACGACGAGGCTGTGCCCCGTGCCTCCATTGAAGGTGTCGCGGTAAGCGGACATGGCCGGCACAGTCGCCGTGTACCGGTCGAGATCCAGATCGCGACCCAATGCTTCGAATGCGTGGCGGTTGGATAGCCCGAAGCTGATCAAACGTCCGGGAGTGGCCATCCCGTCGACGGGAACTATGGCGCCACCGAACAGAACCTGCGGGAAGCAAAGCATCGGCAGGGCGAGGGCGGCCTGAGCGGCGTTGGAGACCGCCGCCGACGCGAGCAGTCCGAGCGCCAGCGCCGACATCGCCTCGATCACAATCGTGCCGAACAACAAGGCATATACGTGCCAGCCCAGGGCGGGGAGCCTGCCGAGCGCTCGCAGCACTCCGAGGAGCACCGCGCTCACTATCGCCAACACCGGGAGCAGCGTCGCCACCTTGGACGCCACATAGGCCCCGACGCTGAGGCCGGCCAGGCGCTCTCTTCGAAAGACCGCCATCTCCCCGACGATCTGGAGCAGGCCATACGTCAGACCAAAGAAGAAGCCGTCGAATGCAATCCAGAACACGATCTGTGCCGGGCCGACGCCCGCTCCATTACCAACGTCGAACGCGCCGCGGTTGAACAGCGTCGCCATCATCGCGGTGACCAGCACCGGGGAGCCAAGCAGGATGGCCAGGGTCAGGCGGTTGCGGAAAAGAACATCGAGATTGCGCCGGGTCAATAGCCACCATTGCCGGACCGCACCCGTGCGCTTGACGCCAATACGGGTTGCCGGGACGGGCGGCAGGGCAATGCCGGGCTCAGATTCCGGTCGCCCGACGGCGTCAGAGAATCGCTCCGCCCAGATCGCAGGGGTGGCCTCGTCAGCGAGCCGCTCGTATACCTCGGCGAGATCCTGTACGCCGAAGTAGCGCCGCGCCTCGGTCGGGCTGCCCATGAAGGCGAGGTGGCCGTCGCGAGCGAGGAACACCACTCGGTCACACTTGTCTATTCCTGCGGGCTCATGCGTCGTCAAGACGACTGTGACACCTCGCTCGCTGAGGCGGCGCAGCAGACGCATCACGTCGGCTGCCGTCGACGGATCGAGCCCCGAAGTCGGTTCGTCGAGGAAGAAGAGGCGGGGTCGGGTCAACAACTCGACAGCGATACTGGCCCGCTTGCGCTGGCCGCCCGACAGCGCACGGACCGGCACCTCGGCACGGTCAGCCAGATCGAGATCATTCATGGTCTCCTCGACCACGCGATCCGCCTCCGCTGCCGATGTGCCTGCGGGCAGCCGTAGCCGCGCCGCGTAGCGCAGCGTCCGGCGCAACGGCATCTCGAGGTGGATGATGTCGTCTTGCGGGACGTAGCCGATGCCGGCATCCCCGCTGACCCGGGCACCGCGAATCACACCGTCGTGCCGAACCTCGCCGGCGGACGGTGGTTGCTGTCCCGCAAGGATCTCCAGCAATGTGGTCTTTCCCGCTCCGCTGCCACCGGCAATGGCGACCAGCTCGCCTGGTTTCACCGTCAGCGACAGCTCCTGCAGGATCTGCCGTGCGCCGACCTGCCGGTTCACATTGACTGCTTCGATCCGCCCGCCGACCGGTGCTTCGTGTGCCTGGCGTGATGCGAGCGTGCAAGACCGCGTGATGGTCGGCGGATGTAATGCGTTCTCGGTCATTGTTCGTAACTTCCTGATGGCTGAATTTGCTTTTGTCAGCCCTGATCATCGGTCCGCGGCTTCCGCGGTCGCATGAGGCGTTTGCCTCAATTCACAGTGACTGCCGAGGCTCCGTCGGTGAAACGCGAAGTGCAACAACGACTTGCGCAGGCAGCAGCGCGCCGCCTCAGGAGGTTCGACGTTGTGAGACTCTTAGGGTCCCGTGGCCGCGTCGACCGGGAACACCGCCAAACCCCGATCGATTGCCGCGAGACTAGCCTGCGTGCGGTTATTGACACCCAACTTGGAGTAGACGCGCTCGATGTGGTTACGCGCCGTCTTCTCGGCGATGTAGAGTTCGGCGGCGATCTCACGGTTCGACCTGCCCTGCGCGACCAGCCGTAGGACGTCAACCTCGCGGGCAGTAAGCCCCCCCACCTGGCGAGTACGCCGTGATACCCGATGCCCGGCCGCCGCCAAGACGGCCTCCACGGAATCGGCATCGAGGCGTCCTGTGCGCGCTTCCTCCCGTAGCTGATGCGCGGCCCCGACAGGGTCGAGACCGGGGCGATCCGGACGCGGCTCGAGCAGTTGGTGATAGGCCACCGCCACTGCGAGCAGACGGTCCGTTTCAGATAACTCCCCGCCGACAAGCCCACGGGGAAAGCCGGATCCGTCGATCCGCTCCTCGTGCTTAGTCGCGACCGACACCACCGACTCCAAGCCGCCGACCCGGCTCAGTATCCGTCCGGTCAGGTAGGGGTACATCCGCAACCGCTCTAATTCAGCCGTACTGAGCGGCCCCTTTTTCCCCCAGATCTGGTTGGACACCCCTAATCTGCCGAGGCCGTGCACAAGGCCTGCGCGGTAGAGACGCGTGACATCAACCGACGGCTTCCGCATGTGTACGGCGGCTCCCGCAGCCAGATCGGCGACGGCGCGCGAGTAGCCGGGAGAACTCGGGCACTTGAGGTCAACGAAATCCGCTACGGCTCTGAGTAACTCGTCGATCTCTTCCCCGTCGAGCGTACGGTGACGATCCGGCGCCTGCGCCAACGCAGCGGTCCAGACATCCGTCTCGAGGAGTCCATCGACGATCGCGGCGGCGTCACGCTCGAACACATCGGCCACCGCTGGGCTGAATTGCGTGTTACGGCGCGACCGGACGACCTCGACGGCGCGTTGCATGCCACCCGTCCGCAGATGCACCTCGACGACGTCGGCCAGATGAACGATGTGGACTTCGAGCGGAATTTCCTCTCCACGAACGCCGTTCGGCATACCGCGGCCGTCCCAGCGCTCGAATATGCACGCCAACGCCTGCCCGACCTGCCTGTCCAGGCCCATCCGATCGGACAGAACACTAGCGGAACTGCAATGCGAATGAATCAGCTTGCCGACCTGGTTACGGGCGGTGAGGAGAAACGCCGCTGAGCGGATCCCGCGTTCCCAACCGGGTAAGCCGCGCCCGACATGGCTCACCATCAGACGCAGGAACGGCAGGCCCGTCATGTCCACCCCGTAGGTGTCCGCACGGAAGGCGATGTCGTCACCGAACAGCGCCGAAAGCTCGTGTGAATCGGCGTGACAGCCGATCCAGCCCACCAGATTGGCGTAGTACACGGTCGCCCGCCGCTGGGCGTCGAGTCCCATGAGCTCTGCGATGCGTGTCGCAATCAGTGACGACCGAAGCATGTGTTCCATCGGCTGACCCAGCCCGAGGTCGATCGCCAGCGATATCGCAGCCAGCAACTCTGCTCTGCGCAGGCCCTTTTTCGACCCCTGCAGGGTCCCGGACGGGTGCACGTGCTCATTCTGCACCCAAATATGACGCTGCCGGCGCAAACGGGCGGCCAACGGTTCTGCTGCTAGTCGCGTATTGAGGCGGATGCCCCATGTGGCGATGAGCTGCCGGGTCAACAATTTCCGCATGGTTGCCATCGACATTCCGACCGAGACCTCATCCGCCACCCAGCGGAACCCGTGGGACAAAGTGCTGACCGAAGGTCACGGTTCCTTGGTCAGGGCGCGGCGACTGTTTCGGTATCTGCCCTCGGCGCCACGATGCAAGGTGTGTAGTAACCCGTTCGGCGGCCCAGCCGGGCGTGTTCTCGCCGCTGCCGGCTTCACGCCGTCGCGCAAGAATCCCAATTTATGCAGTCGCTGTTGCGATGTGCTTCCCGCAGGCGGCGCTGAGGTCGACGTTGCGGTCTTGTTCGCCGACGTTCGTGGCTCCACCGCGCTAAGCACGCGGCAGCGCTGCCACGGACTTCGCCTCATTGCTCAACCGGTTCTACGGTACTGCGACACAGACCCTTCTGCGGCATGACGCGGTAATCGACAAACTCATTGGCGATGAGGTCATGGCTTTCTTTGTCCGAGGCATCAGCGGTCCCCAGTACCGACGCCGTGCCGTTCAGGCCGGTATGGACTTGCTCACAGCAGTCGGCTACGGCAGGGACGACGAGCCCTGGCTCGAGTTGGGCGTGGCGGTCAATGCGGGCGTCGCCTACGTCGGCAACGTTGGAGGTTCTGTCGTGGACTTCACCGCTCTTGGTGATCCGGTGAACGTCACGGCGCGGATGCAACAGCACGCAGCCGGTGGGGAGTTGCTCGTCGCGCCTGGAGTCGCCGACCAGCTCATGGCCAAAGCGTCGCGGCGCGTGCTGAACCTGCGGGGGCATCGGGAGCCCCTCGACGCCTTCGTTTTCCGCGCAGGAGACTCGGCCTAGAGTCAGGCGACGGATTCGCGGCGCCGGACGCCGTCGTGCAACGGCAAATCGGGATCGATCTTGATGCCGAGCAGCTCGCAGGTGCCGTTGATGGCGCCGACCATGATCGTCGTCAGGTGCGCGACGAAGACGTCGGACGGCATCCGACGCGGGCTGTCGCCCTCGGGGCCCAGCCACCAGTCGGTCGCCGAGGCCGCGGTGCCGAACGTCGCGAACGCCGCGAGTTCGATCGCCGCGCCGTCGAGCTCCATTTCGCGCAGCTCGTTGTTGAACATGTCGGCCATCGCCAGCGTGATGCCGCGCCCCTCGTTCACTGCCCGCATCGCGGACTCGCTCTGCGCGGCGAAGCGGCCCTGCATCAGGAAACGCACCACGTTGGGGTGCTCGTCGACCAGGCGAACGTACTGCTCGACGCTGCGGCGGATCACCTCGCGCGCGGGGTCGGTGGCCAGGTTGATGGACGGGATGATGGCCGCCCAGAGCATGTCGCGCAAACGCTCGCCGATCGCCTGGAACAGGTCCGACTTGTCGGTGAAGTGCCGGTAGATCTTCGGCTTGGCGGTGCCTGCCTCTTCGGCTATCTCACGCAGGGACAACTCGGGCCCGAGGCGGTCGATCGCCCGGAAGGCGGCGTCGACGATCTCGGCGCGCACCTTCTTGCGATGCTCGCGCCAACGCTCGCTGCGGGCGTCGACCTTGACGCCTGGTTCATTACCAGAGCGTGACCTCGGCCTTCCGCGCATCCGATCACTGTACCGCCCTCGATGTCGCTGACCTGGTCAGACCGTGCCGGAACACGCCTTTCGTGCCGTTTGGCCGGCGCAATGACCAGCGTCGACTTGGGTACTATCTCTGCGACAGTTCAACGATGAGACGAGAGTTATGACGCAGCGATACGACCTGGTCATCGCCGGTGGCGGGCCTTCGGGGTCGGCGGCCGCGTGGCAGGCGGCGCAGACCGGCGCAAAAGTCGTCGTGCTGGACAAGGCCGACTTTCCGCGCGACAAGCCGTGCGGCGATGGCCTGACCGCACGCGCGGTCAGCTACCTGCAGAAGATGGGCCTGGCCGACGAGGTGGCCACGTTCCACCGGGTCAACCGGGTGACGGTGTTCAGCCCGAGCCAGTGGGAGCTGTCGTTCCCCAAGCGTCCGGGCATGCCTGATCACGGGCACACCGTCAGCCGTACTCATCTGGACACGGTGCTCCTCAAGCACGCCGAATCCGCGGGGGCCGAAGTGCGGCAGTCCGCCGAGGTCACCGGGCCGGAGCTGGACGCCAACGGCCGGGTCATCGGGGTGACGCTGAAGAGCGGCGAGAAGGTGTACGGCGACGCGGTCATCGCCGCGGACGGCGCCTACTCCCCGATCAAACGCGCACTGAAAATCGATTCGGAATACAACGGCTACTCGGCGATCGCAATCCGTTCGGAGATGCATGCCAACCGGCCCGACTCCGACAGCCTCGACATCTATCTGAAGCTGGCGTTCCAGGGCGACCAGCTGCCCGGCTACGCCTGGGTCTTCCCGATGGGCAACGGCGTCTTCAACATCGGGCTGGGCTACGTCAACAGCTACAAGAACTGGCAGTCGATCAACGCCACTCAATTCCTCGGCGAGTTCCTGCGCACGCTGCCGCGCGAATGGGAGCTGCCCGCGATCGAGGAACTGAAGAAGAACAAGAGCGTGCGCGCGTGGCGGCTGCCGATGGGCTTCACCGCATGGCCGCCGTGGCGGCCCGGCGTGCTGTTCACCGGTGACTCGCTCGGTGCCGGGAAGCCGGCCAGTGGCGCGGGCATCTCCAAGGCGCTGGAGTCCGGTCTCGCCGCAGGCGAGTGCGCGATCGCGGCGCTGCAGAACGGCGGCCCCGACGACTTCACCAACTATGCGTTGCGGATGGAAGCGGCCTGGGGCAAGGAGTACAGGCGCGGGCGCTACTTCCACAAGCTCGCGGGCATCCCCGCCGTCGCGAACGCCGGCATCAAGGTCATCGACAACGCGTTCTTCCGCGACCGGCTGCTCAAGGCGCTCTACAAGAAGGAACAGGGTCCGCAGCACAAGTACAAGTAGGTCGCTTTCGCCGCGAGTGTGCGGTTTCGTGCACCAGATGCGGAGTGTCGCGTACAAAACCGCACTGCCGGTGGCCCTTTCGGGCGGGTACCTTTTCTCGATGAGTGCATTCGTGATCTCGGAAGTACGGATTGTCGACGCCGATGCGGCCAAGCGCTATATCGCTCTGGCCGAGGCCTCGATCGCGCGGCACGGTGGCCGGTATGTCGCGCGCGCAGCAGCGCCCGAAGTTCCCGAAGGCGACTGGGACGACGGTCGCCGTGTGGTGATCGTCGAGTTCCCCACCATGGAGAAGCTCAGGGAGTGGTATGGCTCCGACGACTATGCGCAGGCATTGGCCATCCGCGAGTCAGCCCTGGATCGCCGGCTTCTGTTCGTCCCAGGACTCGATGCCTGACCCCTACAGCATGCAGGAGACGCAGCCCTCGACCTCGGTTCCCTCCAGCGCCATCTGGCGGAGCCGGATGTAGTACAAGGTCTTGATTCCCTTGCGCCACGCGTAGATCTGCGCCTTGTTGACGTCGCGGGTGGTGGCGGTGTCCTTGAAGAACAGCGTCAGCGACAGCCCCTGATCCACGTGCTGGGTGGCCGCGGCGTACGTGTCGATGATCTTCTCGTAGCCGATCTCGTAGGCATCCTCGTAATACTCGAGGTTGTCATTGGTCATGTACGGCGCGGGGTAATAGACGCGGCCGATCTTACCTTCCTTGCGGATCTCGACCTTCGACGCCACCGGGTGGATCGACGACGTCGAGTGGTTGATGTAGGAGATCGACCCCGTCGGCGGTACGGCCTGCAGGTTCTGGTTGTAGATGCCGTCCTTCTGCACCGACTCCTTGAGCTTGACCCAATCCTCTTGTGTCGGAATGCGGATGTCGGCATCGGCGAAGAGCTGGCGCACCTTGTCGGTCTTGGGCTCCCACACCTGCTCGGTGTACTTGTCGAAGAACTCACCCGACGCGTACTTCGAGTCCTCGAAGCCCTTGAAGTGCGAGCCGCGCTCGATCGCGATCCGGTTCGACGCCAGCAGCGCGTGATACAGCACCGTGTAGAAGTAGATGTTGGTGAAGTCCACGCCCTCTTCGGATCCGTAGAAGACCCGCTCCCGCGCGAGGTACCCGTGCAGGTTCATCTGCCCGAGGCCGATCGCGTGAGAGTCGTTGTTGCCCTGCTCGATCGACGGCACCGACGTGATGTGCGTCTGGTCGCTCACCGCGGTCAACGCCCGGATCGCCACCTCGATGGTCTGCGCGAAGTCCGGCGAGTCCATCGCCTTCGCGATGTTCAGCGAGCCGAGGTTGCACGAAATGTCCTTGCCCACTTTGGCATAGGACAGATCGTCGTTGAACAACGACGGCGTTGACACCTGCAGGATCTCCGAGCACAGGTTGCTGTGGGTGATCTTGCCCTTGATCGGGTTGGACCGGTTCACCGTGTCCTCGTACATGATGTACGGGTAGCCCGACTCGAACTGCAACTCAGCCAGCGTCTGGAAGAACTCGCGGGCCTTGATCTTCGTCTTGCGGATGCGCGCATCGTCGACCATCTCGTAGTACTTCTCGGTCACCGAGATGTCGGCGAACGGCACACCGTAGACCCGCTCGACGTCGTAGGGCGAGAACAAGTACATGTCGTCGTTGTTCTTGGCCAACTCGAAGGTGATGTCGGGAATCACCACGCCGAGGCTCAGCGTCTTGATGCGGATCTTCTCGTCGGCGTTCTCGCGCTTGGTGTCGAGGAACCGGTAGATGTCGGGATGGTGTGCGTGCAGATACACCGCGCCCGCACCCTGACGCGCACCCAACTGGTTGGCGTAGGAGAACGAATCCTCCAGCAGCTTCATGATCGGGATGACGCCCGAGCTCTGGTTCTCGATGTTCTTGATCGGCGCGCCGTGCTCACGAATGTTGGTGAGCAGCAACGCCACTCCGCCGCCACGCTTGGACAGCTGCAGCGCTGAGTTGATGGAGCGCCCAATCGACTCCATGTTGTCCTCGATGCGAAGCAAAAAGCACGAGACCGGCTCGCCGCGCTGCTTCTTGCCCGAGTTCAAAAACGTCGGGGTGGCCGGCTGGAAGCGGCCGTCGATGATCTCGTCGACGAGCTTCTCGGCCAGCGCCGTGTCACCGGCGGCCAGCGTGAGCGACACCATGACGACGCGGTCCTCGAACCGCTCGAGATAGCGCTTCCCGTCGAACGTCTTCAGCGTGTAGGAGGTGTAGTACTTGAACGCGCCGAGGAACGTCGGGAACCGGAACTTCTTGGCGTAGGCGCGGTGGAGCAGCGTCTTGACGAAGTTGCGCGAGTACTGGTCGAGCACCTCGCGCTCGTAGTAGTCCTCCTTGATCAGGTAGTCGAGCTTCTCGTCGACGTCGTGGAAGAACACCGTGTTCTGGTTGACGTGTTCGCGGAAGTACTGATGCGCGGCCTGCACGTCCTTGTCGAACTGAATCTTGCCGTCGGCGTCGTACAGATTCAGCATCGCATTCAGGGCGTGATAGTCCGTCTCGCCCGGCAACGTGCCGGGCGCGGCGGTTACAGGCTCTGCAGCTGTGACGGTTGGTGACACGTCTCGTCCTTCCAGAAGTCAGCCAGGCCCGCGCGGACGGCGTCCACATCGTCCGGGGTTCCCATGAGTTCGAAGCGGTACAGGTACGGAACGCCACATTTGCGGGAGATCACATCGCCCGCGTAGGCGAACTCGGCACCGAAGTTGTTGTTGCCCGCGGCGATGACGCCGCGGATCAGCGACCGGTTGTGTTCGTTGTTGAGGAAGGCGACGACCTGCTTCGGTACATACCCTCCGTTGTTGATGTCCGGGGTGGCGCGCCCACCGCCGTAGGTGGGCAGCACCAGCACGTAGGGTTCGTCGACCTCGATGCGTCCGTGCAGCGGGATGCGGATAGCGGGCAGACCCAGCTTCTGGACGAATCGGTGGGTGTTTTCCGACACGCTGGAGAAGTAGACGAGGTTGCTCATCGTTCTCCTATCTGACCGTCGGAACCGTGCTTATGCGGTGAGTACCCCGGAACCGCCCAACGATTTGATGCGATCGGGGCGGAAACCCGACCAGTGGTCGTTGCCCGCCACCACGACGGGAGCCTGCAGGTAGCCCAGCGCCATGACGTAGTCGCGCGCCTGACTGTCGAGTGTGATGTCGACCTTCTCGTAGGCGATGCCCTGCTTTTCCAGCGCCTTGTAGGTGGCGTTGCACTGCACGCATGCCGGCTTGGTGTAGACGGTGATAGTCATCGGCGGTACTGCTCCTCTGCGGACCTCGGAACTAGACACGAACTGGCAACTGATCGGGTACTGCTCCTCGCTGAGATACAGCGACCCTCGGGCCCTCAAAATTCCGGCGGTCCGGGGTGCTGGGCCGACAGGTCGTGGAAACCGATTCCACCGGGGTTCAGCGCTCCGGCCGGCCTCCGAACCGTGGGGGTCTGTCGGTGTTCGAAACACTACACCTAGTGTCTGACATTCAGAAGGGATACCACATCTTCTAAACAACATTTATGAAATTCCCTGGTCGTAACCACCTGGCCGGTTTCCACCCCGGCGTGTCGCACGTCACATTTGCAGCGTGTCGCCTGTCATCGTCAGGTTTACCACCGGGCACCGACATTCTCCGGGCGGCAAACCGTCACGGTGACATAACAGCAAAGCCGCCGGAGGGTCTCGATTCGGCTCAGGTCGCCGTATAGCGCGACCGCCACTGGTTCAGCAGATCGACCGCTTCGTCGAACGGGCGGTCCCAATAGCCGACGACGGCCCCGTCGGCCTTCGTACCGTCAGCAGAACTGGCGTTGAAGAAGATCCTGCTCGCCAGGGACCTTCGACGTCCGCTCCGAGGCAAATAGCGAAAGCCCACGACGGTCGGCGGCGCCGAGGTGCCGTCTTTGAACGCCTCAGCGTAGGTCTTCGGCGGATGCGGCACGGCATCCTGGACGCGCCCTCCCGGGGCGACGAGCATGAATTCGTCGATCTCGCGCCACTCATAGCGACGTGGTGCGAATACGCGGTCGTTGACCTCGAATCCCTTACTCGACAGTCGCAACCACCAGGCCTTCCGAAGCCTGCGCCACCAGTGCGCGCCGATGCGAGCGATCAGCCAGACGGGCGGCAGAGCGAGCGTCAGTATGGCGAGCCCCGCACCGGCGACCGGGACCCATGACGTCTCGCCGCGGATCAGGAGCAAGTCGTCAGAACCCCAACCGGCGAGGGAAAGGAGTTGGCCCACACAAAGGAACAGCAGACACAGACAGACGACGATTGGCATAACGATCAATACGGCGGTGACGGCGACGATCACGACGGAGGCGACGCCGCCTCGAAGGTTCGGCGCCGGGAAGCGGACGATCATCTCCCCTTCGCTCTCAGAAGGCTCGGGATTTGGTATCGGATCCTGTTGCATCTACATTGCCTCACGTTTCGGTATGGGCCATGGTCCGATAACGAAGGCAACAGGGACACCAGAACCAGGCCGCGAAGCGAAAGTCCTTGCAGGATCCACAGAGCCGGGGTGAGTGTACCCGGGGTCAGTCGGCGAGTACCGCGGCGGCCGCCAACACGCGCAACCACTCTTCTGCGCGATCGGCGGACCATCCGTTGTGGTCCATCAGCGTGAAGAACCCCGACGCCGCTCCCGGCCCGGTGAGGTCAGCTGACCTCGGCGGCGAGCTTGCCCACGATGTCGCGCAGGCTCGCGGCGACCTCGGCGTTCTCCCGTGGGTGCTTGCCGTCGAGTGATTTGAACTTCACCGACAGCTTGAGGTCCTCGACGATTCGCGGACCCGCGATCCCGAAGGACTTGCGGGTCTCGTCGTGCGCCCACACGCCGCCGTACTGGCCGAATGACCCGCCGATGACGGCCGCGGGCTTACCCTTCAGCGCGCCGCTTCCAAACGGGCGAGACAACCAATCGATCGCGTTCTTCAGCACGCCGGGAATGCTCCCGTTGTATTCCGGGGTGACCACGAGGGCCGCATCGGCATCGGCCGCGGCAGCGCGCAGTTTCACGACGGACGCGGGCACGTCGTCATTGTCGATGTCCTCGTTGTAGAACGGCAGGTCGCCCAGCCCGTCGAACACGGTCACGGCGACCCCGTCGGGTGCGGTGTCGGCCGCCAGCTCCGCCAGCTGGCGGTTGATCGACGCCGCGCGCAGGCTGCCCACCAGCGCCAGTACCTTCACTTCGCCCATCTCGAGTTCCCTTCGATGTCTTGGTCTACATCCTCGCATGACTCAACCGGACTATGGTCCGTTTCATTCCGGCTGCGTTAAAGTGCACAAATGAGCCTCGACGGGCTACCAGTATCCGCTCCGCAGGAGCGGGGCGATGCCGCGCGCAACCGACTGCTGCTGCTCGACGCCGCCCGTCGACTCATCGCCGAGCGCGGCGCCGATTCGGTCTCGATGGACGATATCGCCGCGGCCGCAGGGGTCGGCAAGGGCACCGTCTTCCGCCGATTCGGCAGCCGAGCCGGGCTGATGATGGTGTTACTCGACGAAGACGAGAAGGCCAGCCAGGAAGCCTTCCTCTTCGGACCGCCTCCCCTCGGGCCGGACGCACCGCCGCTCGAACGGCTGCTCGCCTTCGGGCGCGAACGGCTGTGCTTCGCCCACACCCACCACGCGCTGCTCTCGGCGGCCAACCGCGATCCGGAGACGCGCTATAGCGCTCCGGCCATGCTGCAGCACACGCATGTCCGGCTGCTGCTCGCCACCGCGGGCAGCACCGGTGACCTGGACGCGCAGACCGATGCGCTGCTGGCCCTGCTCGATACCGACTACGTGCACCATCAACTCACCGACCGCGGTGAAACGCTCGACACCCTCGCCGACAAATGGGAGAGCTTGGCGCGCAAGCTCTGCGGCCGATGACATGAGCCGATGACTCAATGGATACTGCACGTCGATCTTGACCAGTTCCAGGCTGCGGTGGAAGTACGGCGCAACCCCGAACTCGCGGGCCTACCGATCATCGTCGGCGGCAACGGCGATCCCACCGAGCCCCGCAAGGTCGTCACGTGTGCGTCGTATCCGGCACGGGAGTTCGGTGTGCACGCGGGCATGCCGCTACGCACGGCGGCGCGGAAATGCCCCGACGCGATTTTCCTGCCCCTGGACACGGCCGCCTACGACGAAGCCTCGGAAGAGGTGATGGGCCTCCTGCGCGATTTCGGCCACCCGGTCGAAGTGTGGGGCTGGGACGAGGCGTACGTCGGCGCCGACCTGGAAGATTCTGATGCCCCGATCCACTTGGCCGACCAGATCCGGGAGGTCGTCGCCGCAGGGACCGGCCTCTCGTGCTCGGTCGGCATCAGCGACAACAAGCAGCGCGCGAAGGTGGCCACCGGATTCGGCAAGCCGGCGGGCATCTACCAACTCACCGAATCCAACTGGATGACGGTGATGGGTGACCGCGGGGTCGACGCGCTGTGGGGCGTTGGGCCCAAGACCGCCAAAAAGCTTGCCGGACTCGGCATTACCACCGTCGCCGACCTGGCTGCCACCGACGCCACCCTGCTGACATCGACGTTCGGGCCGACGACGGGCCTGTGGATCCTGCTGCTGGCCAAGGGCGGCGGCGACACCAACGTCAACGCCGAACCATGGGTAGCGCGCTCGCGCAGCCACGTCATCACGTTCCCCAACGACCTGACCGAGCGCGCCGACATCGATGCCGCCGTAGTCGATCTCGCCCGGCAGACGCTCGCGGACATCGTGGACCAGGGCCGGGTGGCGACCCGCGTCGCGGTGACGGTGCGCACCAAGACGTTCTTCACCCGCACCAAGATCCGCAAGCTCGCCTCGGCCGGCACCGACGCCGACGTCATCACGACGACGGCACTCGAGCTGCTCGATCAGTTCGATCTCGACCGCCCGGTGCGGCTGCTGGGCGTGCGGTTGGAGCTGGCACCCCCGCCGGGCGGCTACTGAGTTAGAGCCCAGCGCGAGATAGTATCCGGGGTTGACGGTGAATTTGACCACCGCCGACGACGCGGACATGACGGTCAGCTACGGCACCTCATCCGACGTCAACGTCGAGGACCAGACGCACACCGGCACCCAGGTACGCGTCGCCGCCTATGGTCCGAGGGCCGCCAATGTCGTTGGCCTGACTGACCAGACGGACCTGTTTTTCACGATGACCGACGCGCTCGGCATCAAGCGGTAGTCACCGCCGGCTCGGCCGGAGCGCCCGGGTGAACACGTGGTTCGCGTGCCGCATCGCCACGCTGTAGGGCCACCACATCGTCCGCTTGAACATGTAGAGCGCGCGGATGTCCGGCGAGCTGTAGATGAGGTACCGGTTCTTCGCGACGCCGCGCAGGATTCGGTCGGCGACGTGTTCCGGCGACACCGCGTGTCCGGCGAACCGGTCGGTCCACATCTGCACGACGGGATCCTCGCGATCGACGCCTGCGATGTGAACCGTCTGCACCAGAGGCGTTTTCACCGCACCGGGCACCACGACGGAAACCCCGATGCGGTGCCGCGCCAGGTCGAATCGCAGCACCTCGCTCAGCCCGCGCAGGCCGAATTTGCTTGCGCTGTAGGCCGCGTGCCACGGCAGCGCCACCAGGCCCGCCGCCGAGGACACATTGACCAGATGGCCGCCGCGGCGCGCCTCGATCATCGGGGGCACGAACGCCTCGATGACGTGGATCGGCCCCATCAGGTTGACGTCGACCATCGACTTCCAATGCTCGTGGGCGAGGTGGTCGACGGTGCCCCACGCCGAGATGCCCGCGATGTTCATCACCACGTCCATGGCCGGATGGCGGGAATGTATGTCGGCGGCGAAATCGGCAACGGCATCGAAATCGGAGATGTCGAGCACCCGGTGCTCAGGCACGTCGGCACCCAGCGCGCGGGCGTCGTCGACCGTCGTCGCCAATCCCGCTTCGTCGCGGTCGGTCAGGTACAACACCGCCCCGTGGGCCGCCAGTTTGAGCGCTGTCGCACGACCGATGCCGCTGGCGGCTCCGGTCAGAAAGCAACGCTTGCCGTCGAATCCGCTCCCCTGCGCCATGGCGCTGACCTTACTGACCTACGTGCTGCGCAGGCTGGAGCCACCCCAGATCGCGGCCACCCACAGCCGCTCGAGCGCGTCGACGGCGCGCGCGACGTCGGCGCCGCGGCCGACGAACGCGCTGTCCTGCGTGAGCGTCATCGTCGTCGTCGCCGCCAGCGTCCGCACCAGCGCGGGCAGGTCGTCGGAGACCGGGCGCGCGTCGGCGTCCTGTTCGAGCAGGGTGATGATCTTGTCGATGATGCCGTCGTAGAAGTCGTCCATCATCTCGCGGATCTGGGCGTCGGTGTTTCGGGCCACCGAGCACGCCTTCAACACGGGGTCGTCGTTGGCGTACACCGCCGCGGCGCTGCCGACCATGCGCTTCGCGAAAGCGGCGGGCGTCTCGCCCGGCTCGCGCGGAGCGAAATGGTGGGTCAGGCTGTCGAGCAGATCACTGGCATCGCCGAGGATGACCGCCAACACCGCGTACTTCGAGTCGAAGTAGAAGTAGAAGCCGGACCGCGCCACACCTGCCCGCTCGCTGATCGTGCTGACCGACAGATCCGCGAACGACCGCTCGTGGAGCAGCTCGCGGACCGCAGCAACGATGGCATCGCGTTGCCGGTCGCCCCGACTGCGACGAATCTGTGAGGGAGCGGAGTCAGCGGTCATGGCCATAGACCTTCGCATTGTGGCTTACCACAACAAAACTTGACATGCGTCAAGTGTGCCATTCAGTATGAGAATGAAAGTGACAACGGCCACAGTCTTTTTCTGCTTCAGGAGCATTTGCATGCCGACGATCACCACCAGGGATTATCTGCTCGACAAGGCCAAGCGGCGAGTCACCACGTCGCCGATCCTGACCGTGCCGGGCATGGGCGTACTCGAGAAGCGGCTGCTGGCCCACGATTTCCCCCAGCATGCGATGGCCCAACCCCCAGCGGGCAGCGATCTGCGGCCCGTGATGGGAGATTCCGGGCTGCCGATCGTCGGCCATATGGTCGAGATGTTCCGCGGCGGCCCCGACTTCTGGCTGCACCACTACCGCAAGCGCGGGCCGGTCATACTCCTCGATTCGCCGATCATCCCGACGGTGGCGGCGCTGGGCCCCGACGCGATTCAGGCGATCTACTCCAATCGCAACAAGGACTATTCGCAGCAGGGCTGGACCCCGATGATCGGGGCGTTCTTCAACCGCGGACTGATGCTGCTCGACTTCGACGAGCACATGTACCACCGGCGGATCATGCAGGAGGCCTTCGTCCGCACGCGGCTGGCCGGCTACACCGAGCAGGTCGACAAGGTCGTCTCGCAGGTGATCGCCAACGACTGGGTCGCCAACGACGCCCGCTTCGTGCTTTATCCGGCGATGAAGGAGTTGACGCTCGACATCGCCTCGATGGTGTTCATGGGCCACGAGCCGGGCACCGATCGCGAACTGGTGACCAAGGTCAACAGGGCGTTCACCGTCACCACCAGGGCGGGTAACGCCATCATCCGCACCAGCGTGCCGCCGTTCACCTGGTGGCGCGGGCTGAAGGCCCGCGAGTACCTCGAGCAGTACTTCTCCGAACGCGTCAAGGAGCGCCGCGGCAAGGATGGCTCCGACCTGTTGACCGTGCTGTGCCAGTCCGAGGACGAGGAGGGCAACAAGTTCTCCGACGAGGACATCGTCAACCACATGATCTTCTTGATGATGGCGGCCCACGACACGTCGACGTCCACCGCGACGACGATGTCGCACTACCTGGCGGCCAATCCCGAGTGGCAGGAGCGCTGCCGCGACGAGTCCGACCGGCTCGGCGACGGTCCGCTCGACATCGAGTCGCTGGAGAAGCTGGAATCGCTGGACTTGGTGATGAACGAGTCGATCCGGCTGGTGTCGCCCGTGCAGTGGGCGATGCGCCGCACGGTGCGCGACACCGAGCTGCTGGGCTACTACCTGCCCGAGGGCACGAACGTCATCGCCTACCCGGGCATGAACCACCGGCTGTCGGAGATCTATCCCGATCCCTACAAGTTCGACCCGAACCGCTTCGCGGAGCCGCGGAACGAGCACAAGAAGCACCGGTACGGCTTCACGCCCTTCGGCGGTGGCGCGCACAAGTGCATCGGCATGGTGTTCGGCCAGCTGGAAATCAAGACGATCATGCACCGTCTCTTGCGCCGGTACCGGCTCGAACTCCCCCGGCCCGGCTACGAGCCGCGCTACGACTACGGCGGCATGCCGGTGCCGATGGACGGCATGCCGATCGTGCTGCGGCCGCTGCGGTAAGCGGCCAGCCGGCTAAGGGGCGGTCAGGAGCCGGTTCGCGCACGCGATGACGGCCCGAAGTGCCGACTGCGTCGCGTCTTCGTCCAGACCCATCGCCCATTCGTCGTGTGTGCCATTGCTCCCGCGGATGAAGGTGGCGGTTTCGCCGTTGGCGGAGACCTGGTGGAACGCGGTCATCTCGACGGCAATGCCGTTGTCGTAGAGCATCTCGGTGAGAGCGGCGACGGGACCCGATGCCGCCGCCGATGCGGTGCTGATCCGGTCGCCGATCGCCAGAGTGGCTTGGTAATTGCGGGCCTGCGGTCCCAGCCTCGTGGCCGGGCGTTCGTCATCGGTGCAGGCCCACCGGCCCAGCCGCAGCGGGCCGGAAGCGGGCGCGTACGTGGTGTGGAACGTGTCCCAGGTCATCTCATCGGCCTCCTTGCGCAGGCCGCGGGGCAACGGTGCGGTGAAGAACTCCGCGACTGTGGCCGACGTGGCGGCGGCCCCAGGCGGTGCTGCGCTGGTTGCGGATTGTGGTGGGGATGTCATGTGCCGGTCTTCTCTTGCTGGAAGGTATGACCGACGACGTAGCAACGACCCACAGCGAGGGGTCGGTCAGGATCAGACCCCGCTGGGGATTGCTACTACGAGTCGCCTCGGCACGTCACGGATGCTAGCGCTGCGCGGGCGACCCGCGCAACTTCGTTTTCTGGACATTGACCTGCGGATTGTTTCGCTGTGTGCGCTGCCGGCGAAGACCGCGAGGTGGGATCATCCTCAACTACCGGGCCGCAGGCAGACCACCGTGTCCTTTTCGAGAAGTCGGAGCGCTGCGATGAACCCAGACACCGCAGTGCGAGTCAATGACCGGGTCGGCTCGTTTCGATATTTTCGCGCAGAGGATCGGTGGGAGTGGTCCGACGCAGTCGCCCGGATGCACGGATATCAACCCGGGGCCGTCCAGCCCACAACGGCCCTGGTGATGTCGCACAAGCATCCCGATGACGCGGCCGCGGTCGCGCTACTGATTGAGGCGATGTCGGGTCACGGCCAGCCGTTCAGCAGTAGGCACCGAATCATCGACACCGGGGGCCGCACCCACAGCGTGCTGGTCATCGGCGAGCAACTCTGCGACGACGGCGGCGAGCTCATCGGCAGCCAGGGGTTGTACCTGGATCTCAGCGACCTGACCCACGACCGCACGGTCGACGCGGCGATCGCCGACTTCACCACACATCGGTCCGAAATCGAGCAGGCCAAGGGCATTTTGATGGCGATCTACAAGATCTCCCCCGAGCATGCATTCGATATCCTCGTGTGGCGCTCCCAGGAGACGAACACCAAGCTGCGAAAGCTGGTCCGCCGGCTGATCGAGGATTTCATCACCGAGCTGAACGTGCCCGGCGCCATCCGCGAGCGAGCCGATCACCTGCTGCTGACCGCGCATCAACGCGTCGGCGGGCCGCTAGTCCAGCGCGCGGAGGACTAGCGGAAGGAAAGGCCGAAAATCGGCCCCGCTGCCGTCACGCAGCAGCATGCTGTTGCGTGATGCCTCGTACCACTCCTCCCGCGAGAACCTGCTGAGGTCAAGCCGGCGCCCGCGCAGCGTGGCCACGATGTGCAGCATCATCGTGCCGGTTCGCCCGTTGCCTTCGCGGAATGGATGAACGAAGTTGTAGTCGGCGTAGAGCCCGGCGAGTTGCCCGGCCAACGCGTCCGCGTTGTGATGCGGGGCGACGTCGGTCACCAGCGCGCGTGCGGCCGCCTCGACGCCCTCCGTCTTGCGGCGCACCGACGACCGGCGCGCGAACGCTTCGTCGCCGACGCGCAGTTCCGTGACCCGGAAGTCGCCCGCCCACGCGTACGCGTCGCCGAAGAGTTCCCGGTGCAGGGCCCGGACGTCGAGATCCCCGACACCGATGTCTCCGTCGGCGAGCCTGCGATGGCAGCGCACCATACGGCCTGCGGTGCAGGCGAACTCGAGGCTGGCCAGCACCCGATGGGATTCGGCGCCGAAGTTGTTGCGCAACACCGTTGTTCCCGGAATCAGATATGGCTTGGCGCGACGAGGCATGCGCCCGGTCGTTTCTTTCACCGGACGGGTCGGATAGCGGGCTCGGCATGACGCCAGGTAGTCATCGAAGGTGATGTCGTCACTGGCGAGGGCCGCCAGCGCGTCGACATCGTCGGCGGTCGGTCGCCAACCCTCCAGCGCTTCGGCGGCGATCGATTGCTCGACGCAGCGCCGAAATGGCTCCGGCAGTCGATCAGTGGCTGGCACGCCGTTGATTGTCACCGATATCGGGTGATTGCCATACCATCATGCCAATTCGACGGCCACCCGCGAGCGCAGCTCGTCGACCGTGATGCCGAACGTCTCACGCACCCGCACCACGCCCGCCGCCGGATCGATGTCGAAGATCGCGTGGTTGGTGTAGACCCGGCTCACGCAGCCGAGACCGGTCAGCGGATAGGTGCACGCGGGCACGAGCTTGGCGGTGCCGTCCTTGGTGAACAGGCTCATCATCACGAAGACGCTCTTGGCGCCGATGGCCAGATCCATCGCACCGCCGACCGCGGGAATCGCGTCGGGCGCACCGGTGTGCCAGTTCGCCAGGTCCCCGCACCTGCTGACTTGGAATGCGCCGAGCACGCACACGTCGAGGTGTCCGCCGCGCATCATGGCGAACGAGTCGGCGTGGTGGAAGTACGACGCGCCCGGTGTTTCCGAGACGGGAATCTTGCCCGCATTGATCAGGTCCTGGTCGACGTCGGCACCGGACACCGCGCCCCCCATCCCGAGCATCCCGTTCTCGGTGTGCAGCACCATCCCGGCCGTCGGCTTCAGATGGTCGGCGACCCGTGTCGGTTGGCCGATACCCAGATTCACATACGAGCCGTCGGGGATGTCGCCGGCGATGACGGCGGCGAGTTCCTTTTGGTCAAGCGGGCTGGTGACGGTCATCGGTTCACCTCGAGGATGCGGTCGACGAAAATGCCAGGCGTGACGACCGTTTCGGGGTCGATGTCGCCGGTGTCGACGACGCCGGACACCTCGGCGATGGTCAGTGCGGCGGCGGTGGCCATCACCGGGCCGAAGTTGCGGGCGGTCTTGCGGTACACCAGGTTTCCCGCGCGGTCGCCGAGGTGCGCCCCGATCAGCGCGACGTCACCGCGGATGGGGTACTCCAGCACGTAGTCGCGCCCGTCGATGGTCCGCAGCTCCTTGCCCTCGGCCAGCGGCGTGCCCACACCGGTGGGACAGAAGAACGCGCCGATGCCCGCGCCCGCCGCCCGCATGCGTTCGGCCAGACTGCCCTGCGGCACGACCTCGAGCGCGACCTTGCCCGCGCGGTAAAGCCCGTCGAACACATACGAATCCGTCTGGCGGGGAAAGGAGCAGATCACCTTGCGGACACGTCCCGCCGCCAGCAGCGCGGCCAGGCCGGTGTCCCCGTTGCCCGCGTTGTTGCTGACGATGGTCAGGTCGGTCGCGCCCTGCACGATCAGCCCGTCGATCAGCGCCGTCGGCATGCCGGCCATGCCGAACCCACCGACCAGAACCGTTGCCCCGTCGGGTATTCCGGCGACCGCATCGACGGCGGAATCGCAAATGACAGTCCGGCTCACGTGGCCGCCTCCGCCGCGTCGTACTCCGCCAGCACCTGGCTGGCGATGCGGAAGGCCGAATTGGCGTCGGGCACACCGCAGTAGATGGCGGCCTGCAACAGCAGCTCCTTGATCTCGTCGTTGGTCAACCCGTTGCGGCGTGCGGCGCGCAGATGCAGTGCCAGCTCCTCGTGGTGGCCGCGGGCGACCAACGCGGTCAGCGTGATCAGCGAGCGGCTGCGCCGGTCCAGGCCCGGCCGCGTCCAGATGGTGCCCCAGGCGTAGCGGGTGATGAATTCCTGGAACTCCTCGGTGAATTCGGTGCTGGCAGCCATGGCTCGGTCCACATGCACGTCGCCGAGCACCTCGCGGCGCACTTCCAGACCCGCGGAGTACGCGTCCGGTCGGATGTGCCCGGCGATCAGTTCGGCCACCCGGTTTGATGCCTCGGCGGGAGCGAGGTGGGCGACTCCGTCGAGCACCACCCGCCTGCCGTCCTTGACCCCGGACGCGATCCGGGCCAGGCCTTCCGGCGGCGTCGCGATGTCCTCTGCACCCGCGACCGCCAGCAGCGGTGTGGTGATCTCGGAGAGCCGGTCGGTGACGTCGAACGCGGCCAGCGCCTCGCAGGCCTGCGCATAGGACTCGTCGTCGGTGTCGCGCAGCGCATCCAGAAGTGCGGCGGCGTCGTCTTGTCGGCGGTCGGAGAATCCGGCGGCGAACCATCGTTGCGCGGCGAGGTCGACCACCGCGCCGGTGCCGGATGCCCGCACTGTCGCCGCGCGGGCCACCCAGTCCTCGGGCTTGCCGATGACCGCGCCGGTGCACAGCAGCGTCGCCGACGACACCCGCTCGGGCGCATCGAGCAGCAGCTGCAGTCCGACCGCGCCGCCGATGGAATCGCCTGCGTAGTGAAAGGCGCCTCCTGGCGCGATGTCATCGGCCAGCGCCAGCACGGCGGCGGCCAGCTCGGGTATCCCGAAGGATCCCGTCGCGGGGCTGCGGCCGTGGCCTGGCAGGTCCCAACCCACCACGTGACAGCGGCCTGCGAGGCGTTCCGCGGTGGCGGCCCACAGCGTCTTAGCCGACGTGCCGAGCGAGGGACCGAGCAGCAACAGCTCCCCGTCTCCGCCGAAATCGGTGCCGACGATCGATGGAATGGTCACATCGTCTCCTTGAGGTGTCGGCGCGCGCGTTGCAGAACGGCCTCAACGAGCTGTTCGGTCGCGCCGTGATACTCCGAACGCGTTGGGCGCCCGGTCAATTCGGTCATCACCTGCTGCTCGGCGTGCAGGTCCCCTGCGGCGGCGAGGTTGGCCGCGGCCCTTTCGACATCGACCTGCAGCCCGGTCAGCAGGTCGGTGGTCTGCGCCGCCGCGACGGCGGTACGCCTGCTCAGGGTGCGCAGGGTGGCCCACTCGGCGTGCCAGCCGCCGTCGGAGCGTTCGTCGACGGTGGCCGCCGACGCGGCATGCAGCGTGGCGGCCAGCGGAGGCGCGGTGATCGCGGCCCGGCGGATGAGCACCGACAGCACCGGGTTGCTCTTGTGCGGCATGGTCGACGATCCGCCGCCACGGCCCTCGGCCAGTTCGCCGATTTCGCGCCGACTGCCAGTCGCGACGTCCGTCGCGATGTGCGCAAAGGCGTCGCAGCAGCCGACCAGCGCGTCGCCTGCGCGGGTGATCACCGAGCGAGTGGTGTGCCACGGCACTGCGGGCTCGAGTCCCAGCGCAGCGGCGAACGCATCCGACAGGGCGAGCGCTTCGACCGGTGACCCGGTCAGTTCGGTTGTGGCGGCGAGGGTTCCGGCCGCGCCGCCAGCCTCGATCGGCAGTGCGGGCACAGCGGCCAGCGTATCGGCGGCGTCGAGCACGCCTGAGAGCCAGTTGACGACCTTCGCACCGACTGTGCTGGGCAGCGCAGGCTGCGTCAAGGTCCGGGCCAACATCGGGCTGCGATGGTGGGTTTCGGCGAGCCCGACGAGGGCGCGCACGTGCGCGGTCAGTTCGCCGTCGATGCGGGACAGTGCGTCGCGCAGGCAAAGCATCAGCGCGGTGTCGATGACGTCCTGGCTGGTCAGTCCGCGATGCAGCCAGCGGGCCGGCTCGTAGCCCGCACGTTCACGCAATAGCGCGACCAACCCGATCACTGGATTGCCGTCGACCTCCGCCGCTTCGGCGAGGTTCTCGGCATCCGCAGCCGAAATCGTCGCAGCAATGTTCTCCCGTGCTGCGGGGGGTGCGACCCCGGCGTCGACAAGCACAACGAGCCAAGCATTTTCGACGGTGGCCATCGCCGCCAGGAACGCAGTGTTGCTCATCAGGTCGCCTGCGCGGTGGTCCCCCGGCCAGAACAGATCGGTCATGGCCGGTGTCCTGGATAACGCAGGAACACTGTTTCGCGGTCGCCCTGCAGTCGAATGTCGAACCTCAGGCCCTGCTCGTCGGGCACCGCGATCAGTGTGTCCCGCCGGTCGTCGGGCAGCGACGCGAGAAGCGGCTGGGAGGCCACCTGTTCATCGGGAAGGTAGGCGCGGGTGAACAGCCGGTTGAGCAGACCGCGGGCGAAGACGGCGAGTGCGAAGAACGGCGCCGAACCGGCCTGTGTGGCACCGGGTTTGACTGTGGTGAAGCTGTACTGCCCTTCGCGATCGGTGCTGGCGCGACCCCATCCGGTGAAGGTCCAGCTGTCGCGGCGCAACGATCCGGTGACCGAAGGAATCACCCCGTCGGCGTCGGCCTGCCAGATCTCCAGCAGTGCGTCGGGCACCGGCGCACCGGCGCCGTCGGTGACCACACCGTGGAGCCGGATGGCGCCGGGCGAACCGGATGGCACCAGCTCGTTGTCCCGGTCGAAGGGGAGCGCGTAGCCGAAGAACGGACCGATCGTCTGACCCGGGGTGGCGATCAGGGTGCTCATCAGGGGTGCTCACTTGTCTCGAAGGGGGTTTCGCTGCTGCCGGTGAGCACGATGTCCCATCGGTAACCGGTGGCCCACTCGTGCGTCGTCAGCGCGTGGTCGTAGCTGGCGACGAGCCGATCGCGGGCCTTCTGGTCGGTGATGGACTGGTAGATCGGGTCGAGCGCGAACAGTGGATCGCCTGGAAAGTACATCTGGGTGATCATGCGTTGCGTGAAATCGGTTCCGAACAGGGAGAAGTGGATGTGCGCAGGCCGCCACGCGTTGTGGTGATTGCGCCACGGGTACGGGCCGGGCTTGATCGTGGTGAAGCGGTAGGTGCCGTCGTCGTCGGTCAGGCAACGCCCGACCCCGGTGAAGTTCGGGTCCAGCGGTGCGGGATGTTGGTCGCGCTTGTGCACGTACCGTCCGCCCGCATTGGCCTGCCAGATCTCGACGAGCTGGCGGCGCACGGGGCGGCCCTCGCCATCGACGATGCGGCCGGTGACAACCATGCGCTCGCCGATCGGCGTGCCGTTGTGCTGAATTGTCAGGTCTGACTCGAGCGGGTCCACGTCACGCTCACCGAAGCACGGCGCATACAGCTCGACTGCCTCGGGATCGGCGTGCTGCATGTCTTTCGTGGGGTGGCGCAGCAGGCTGCTGCGGTAGGGCGGGTAGTCCAGCCGCGGCTGCGTCTCCTCGAGACCCGCGCGGTGGTACTCGGCGTCGATGGTGTTGATCTCGCCGCTGATGTCGTCCTGAGTCACCGTGGTCATGTACGGAACCGTACCGACGTGAGTCGCCGCACTGAAGGCTAGAATTCCACTGAGCGGAAGGATTGCGCGGATGGCCGGAAATACATCGGTGCCGGGAACCACGGTCGCGTCGCGACTGTTGGCGGTGATCGGCGCGTTCGACGAGCGGCACCGAAAGCTCGCGCTGTCGGAGATCGCCCGGCGTGCAGGCATACCGCTGCCGACCGCGCACCGGTTGGTCGGAGAACTCGTCGACGGCGGTGCACTGCACCGGCAGGCCGACGGCCGCTACGTCATCGGCCGGCTGGTGTGGGAGGCGGGCCTGCTCGCGCCGGTGCAGGGCAGGCTCCGGCAGGTGGCCGAGCCGTTCCTGCACGACGTGTACGCGTCGACGATGGCGACGGTGCACCTCGCCGTCCGCGACGGCGACGAGGTCCTCTATCTGCATCGGATGCAGGGGCGGGCCTCGGTGCCGATCGTCAGCACGGTGGGCACCCGGCTTCCGATGCACTGCACGGGTGTCGGGAAAGTGCTTCTGGCGCATGCACCGCCGGACGTCAGCGAGCGTGCGCTCGCGCGATTGACCAGGATCACCCCGCACACGATCACCAGACCCGACGTGCTGCGGGCGCAGCTGAGCCGCATCCGCCGCGACGGTGTCGCGACGACGAGCGAGGAGATGTCGCTCGGGGCGTGTTCGTTGGCTGTGCCTGTCGTGCAAGCGTCGGATGACGCCGTCGCCGCGTCGATCGGCGTTGTGGTGGCCACCCTCAAACGTGACCGCCAGCGGCTGCTGGGCGCGCTGCAGGTGGCAGCGCGTGGCATCGGCCGGCTGTTGTGACGGGCTAACGCACAGTCGACGCATCAACGATAAGCAACCCGCGGGTCATTGGACGACGCGGTAGCGCAGGTGGGCCACGCCCGGGGCTTCGAGGACCCGCGACTAGCTCGAGTGCGGGCTTGCCCGCCTCGAACCCGTCGAACAGGCGCTCACCCGAACCGAGTATCACCGGGCTGACCTGAAGATCGATCTCGTCGACAAGTCCCGCTGCGATCGCCTGCCGGGCGCACGATGCTCCTCCGGCGATCGAGATGTCGCGGTCACCAGCAGCCGCCTTGGCCTGGGCGTAGGCGGACTCGATCCCGTCGGTGACGAAATGAAAAGTGGTCCCACCCTCCATCTCGATCGGGTGGTGTGGGTAGTGAGTCAGGACGAACACTGGACAGTGGTAGGGCGGGTTCTCACCCCACCAACCCTTCCAGTCCGAGTCGTTCCATTCGCCACGAATTGGGCCGAACATGTTGCGGCCCATGATCGTCGCCCCCATGCCGTCCATCATGTCGGAGACCACCTGACGGTTGACAGGATGGTCTTGGGCGGGGCCTATGTGCCAGTCATGAAGCGCCCTGCCACCGACGCCGAGCGGCTGCTCCTCGCACTGGCCGGGCCCGGCAACATAGCCGTCGGCAGAGATCGACATCGAAAGATTGGTTCTGGTCACATAGCCTCCATCCGGCTGTGGTTACGTCGGTTGTATCTAAGAAGACTGAGGCTGCCTGAATAACTCATCGGTTATCCGACGGGTTGCATTTCGATGCGCATCGATGAATACAGGTGGCAGCATAGTGGGCAAATACCGCGCACGGGTTCGGCGACGTGCAGTCCCCTATCGCACGAGCCGCCGCATCAGTGACGAGGCCATCGCGACGCCGACCACAGCCGCGAGGAGGAGCACCGCGATATCCAGAACGGGATTCGTCGGCGTGCCGATGAGCAGCCCACGCAGCGCGTTGACTTCGTAGCTCAGCGGATTGACGGCCGACAGCCAGCGCAACCACTGCGGCATGACGTCGACCGGATAGAGCGCATTGGACGCGAAGAACAACGGCATCGTGATGGCCTGCCCGATACCCATCATGCGATCGCGGTTGCGCACCAGGCCGGCCAGCGTCATCGACAGGCACGCGAAGAACGCGGAGCCCAGCACGACGACCCCCATCGCAGCGAGGATCCGCAGCGGGTTGACCGTCAGGTGCACCCCCAGCAGATAGGCCAGCGCGACAACCCCGATCACCTGCACCACCGAGCGCACCCCGGCGGCAAACGCCTTTCCGGTCACCACCGCCGACGCCGGTGCCGGTGTCACCAACAACTTCGCGAGGATGCCCGCGTCACGATCCCAGATGATCTGGATGCCGTAGAAGATCGAGATGAACAGGGCCGACTGCGCGATGATCCCGGGTGCAAGGAACGCCAGGTACGGCACGCCGCCGGTGTCGATGACATGCAGCCGCGAGAATGTCTGCCCGAAAATCAGCAGCCATAGTGCGGGCTGCACCATGCGAGTGAAGAGCTCGGTACGGTCGTGGCGCAGCTTCTGCAGCTCGACGAGCGCGAAAGCGCTTACCCGCACCGCCATTCCACGGATTCGGCGCCAGCCGCGCGGCGCACGGACTAGGCGTAGATCGGGATGCGACTCAACTGACACGTCGCGCCGTCCTTCTGGTCGAGCGGACCGCCCGGAAACCGGTCCGCCCGGCGTCCTCCCCCAACTCCGTCCCCGCATAGTGGCGGAACACGTCCTCCAGCGTCGCCTCGGGCGAAACCGTCTGCTTCAACTCCGACGGCGAGCCGACCGCCTGCAGCCTGCCGTGGTGCATGAGCGCCACGCGATCACACAGCGCATCGGCCTCCTGCATGTAATGGGTGGTGAGCAGCACCGTCATGCCGAAGTCCTGCTGCATCCGCTGGACCTGCTCCCAAACACTGTCGCGGGCAATGGGATCCAGGCCAACGGTCGGTTCGTCGAGGATCAGCAGTGACGGCCGGTTTACCAGTGCCTGCGCCAGTTCCAGCCGACGGACCATGCCGCCGGAGTACGTTCCGGCCGGCTCGTCGGCGACGTCGGACAGGTGCATTGCATCAAGTGCTTCGCCGACCCGACGCCCGCGCTCGGATCGCGGCACGTCGTAGAGCCGGGCGAACAGCTCGACGTTCTGCCTGCCGGTCAGCGCCGACTCGATCGAAAGTTGTTGCGGCACGTAGCCGATGTTGTACCGGATATCCATGGTGTTCCGCCGCGAATCCATCCCGAAGATGTTCACCTGCCCGCGCTGCACGGGCGTCAATGTGGTCAACACGCGCACGACGGTCGTCTTGCCCGCACCGTTGGGTCCGAGCAGCCCCACCGTCTCGCCGGTCCGGACCTGCAGGCTGACGTCGTCGACCGCCGCGAAGTGGCCGTAACAGTGGACGAGATGCCTGCAGTCGATCGCAAGCACATCAGTTTCGGTCACGGTCGTCTCCCTCGTTCAGCTTCCGGGTCATCTCGGCAAGGACCCGCAGCCCGCGCGCCAGGTCTTCGGCCTGCTCCGTGTCGAGGTCGTCGACCACCGCGGACAACGCCGCCCGCCGCGCCGCGCGGGACTCGTCGGCGATGCGTTGAGCAGGCTCGGTCAACCGCAGCCGGCCAACCCGCCGGTCGTCGGCGTCGACGGACCGAATCAGCAGACCGTCGGCAGCGAGCTTGGAGACCAACGTGGATGCGGTGTTGGGCACCAGCCCGAGATCGGTCGCCGCCTGCCGCACCGAAATTCCGGGCTGCCTGCCGACGAGCCGAAGTAGCTCTGCCTGTGACTGCGTCAGGCCGGTCGCGTCGAAGCCACGGCCGGTCGAGCGACGCAACTGTCGCCGAAACCGGCCCACCACGTCGAACAACTCGCCTGCGAGGTCGGTGCCGGTCTCCACAACGCCACAATACCTCTGTTGCAGAGGTATCTCCGCCTGTCCACCCCGTGCGTGCCGGGAAGCGACAGCCAGGCACCATTACCGCGATGACTTGGTGGGACGCGGCCTTCCTCGCCGCGGCGGGTGTGGCCGGCGGGCTCACCGGCAGCATCGCCGGACTCGCGTCGATCGCCACCTACCCGGCGCTGCTCGTGGTGGGGCTTCCCCCGGTGACCGCCAACGTGACCAACACCGTGGCGCTGGTGTTCAACGGCATCGGCTCGGTATTGGGTTCACGGCCGGAGCTGACGGGCCAGGCGCGCTGGCTGAAGCGAATACTTCCGGTGGCCGCGGTGGCAGGCGTGGCCGGGGCCGCGCTGTTGTTGTCCACGCCCGCGGAGGGCTTCGAGAAGATCGTGCCGATCCTGCTCGGAATCGCGTCGATCGCGATCGTCATTCCGCCGCGGCCATCCCATCCGGAGGCACGGGTCGCCGATCACCGGGGCCTCACCGTCAATGCGCTTCTCGAGTCCCTCGCGATTTTCCTCATCTGCATCTACGGCGGCTATTTCGGTGCCGCGGCCGGCGTGCTGTTGCTCGCACTCCTGTTGCGTGCCGGCCACGCGACGCTGGCACACGCCAACGCCTCCAAGAACGTCATTCTGGGTATCGCGAACAGTGTTGCCGCGCTGGTGTTCACGTTCTTCGCACCCGTGAACTGGCCCGCCGTCGTGGCGCTCGGGCTGGGCTGCCTCGTCGGGTCCAGACTCGGCCCCGTCGTCGTGCGCCATGCGCCGACCGGACCGCTTCGGGTGCTGATCGGTGTCGCCGGGGTGGCGCTGGCCATCAAACTCGGACTCGACGCCTACGGCTAGACCAAGTCAAAAGGACTGTCGCCCTTGGCGACCCGTGTCCCCATGTCGATCAGGTTCTGCGCATTGGCATGTAGTGCCTCGCCGGCGTCTCGACTCGCTTGCCCGATCAGGTAGCGCGACCAGGTGCCTTCGATGACGATGCCGAGCTTGAAGCAGGCCATCGCCATGTACCACTCGAGCCTCGATGTCTGTCGGCCACCTGCGGCCCAGTACGCGTCGAGCAGTTCTCTGCGGCTTGCCAACCCGCCGAGCGCCGCCAGCGCACCCCCCGCGGTGATCGTGCTTGTATTCAGTGGCCATGTGATCAACATCCAACCCAGGTCGAGCAGCGGGTCACCGATCGTGCACATCTCCCAGTCGACGAACGCCGCCAACTCGGGTCGGTCCCGGCGAAGCAGGACATTGCTCAGATGCGGGTCGCCGTGCATGATTCCCGGCTCGCCGTCGGGCGGGCGGTTGGACTGCAGCCATTCGGCGAGCTCCGTGACCGCCAGCGATTCCGGGTCGTAGCGGTCGTGCCGATAGCTCTCCAGCAGCCGGAGAAACTGCGGAACCTGGCGCTCCAGAAAGGATCCCGGCCGTTTCAGCTCCGCGAGCGGCTTGCCCTCCCATGCGGCGTTGCCCAGCTGCGCGAGGCTCGCGGCGTAGGACAGGCCGACTTCATGCCGCATGCTCGCGTCTCGGACGTACGCATCGGACATATCGCTTCCCGGGTTGAAGCCGTCGACCTCCTCCATGAGGTAGAACACCACTCCGAGCACATCGAGGTCCTCGCAGCCGGCGATGAATCCGGGATGCGGCACCGAGCTGCCCGCCAGTGTGCGCAGTGCCGCGATCTCCCGCAGCATCGTCTTGTCGCTCGTCGGTCGCGGGTGCAGCGGCGGACGCCGGAGAACCACGGGGCGCCCGTCGATATGCACCCGTACGACGATGTTCTGGGTACCGCCGGTCAGCGGCTCGACATCGGTGACGGTCGAGCCCAGTCCCTGCTGTCGCACCCAGCGCTGCACGGCAACCTGGTCGGCGTCGGACAGTGTCGGCAGCTGCTGCGCGTCGTCGGGCATGCACACATCGTGTCACCCCCGCGCGAGTGCTACCCCGGGTAGTTCAGGCATGCCTCCGCGCCGCCCATGACGCCTTCACGGAAGGCGCGCACCCGCTCGAAGCCTGCGCCCTGTCGCTCTGCGTCACCCTCACCACGGAACACCAACAACGCCTTGATTCCCTCGTCGAGGTCGCCCGGCGAAATGTGGTAAGTGCTGGTTTCCGGCCGGTTGTAGATGATGACGCTCGCGGTGTACCCGCCGGCCAGGCAGTCGCCGCGCAACGTCGACGTCTTCTCATCGGACTGGTCGCCCAACCGCGTCAGCGCCGCCAGCCCGTACTGCGTGGCCAGCAGCGTCGCGACGGCATAGTCGCCGCCCTGCCGGTACACCTCGGGCATCGCCCCGACGTTGTCCCAGCCGACGTAATCGTCTGGCACGCAATAGAAAAGCAAGTAACCCTCCGCCGACTGATCACCGCACATCGGAGGGTTGTCGGGGCCGAAGGCCTCGAGACCCTTCACCGGCGGCCAGGCCTGGCCCTCCGTCAGTTCCGGGTAGACGTGAGTCCAGTAGTCCTCGAGGTCATAGGGCACGCCGTTGACAATCGAGTCGTACGGCGCGTCGCCGCCCGCCGCCTCGTCCTCGGCGTCGTTGAACGGCAGCTCCAGCACCACCGGGTCGTCGTCGCGGTAGTCCTTGCACTTGTCCAACCCGTTGTCGTAGCCGTCCTGGAAGGCGCCGACGCGGTCGAATCCGCTGCCGTGCGCATTGGGGTCGATGTTGGAGGTGCCGGGGGTGTCGCGGAGGTCGAGGATGCCCGCGAGTGCGAGGTCGAGGTCCTTGCTGGACACGTCGAACACGCCGTCCTGCTGCGCGTGCTTGGACCATGCTCCTGCGAAGCAGTCGGCCTGCAGCTCCTTGGTCACGGTGCGGGCAGTGAAGTTCGACCGCGTCTGGATGGCGTGGCCGTACTCGTGCGCCAGCGCCACCGGGATGACGAAGTCGCCGAACTTCTCCCTCAGCTCGGGAAGCAGGCCCTCGGCGTCCCAGGCGACGACGTCCTTGGTCGCGCAGTAATACGCGTTGCCAGAGATGTCGGCCGCCGCGGCCGCGCACGGCGGCAGGTCACCCGAGGAGGGCAGGACAGCAAAGTAGCCGCCCTCGACCGGCTTGTACTCGCCCTCGTAGGTCTTCGGAAACTCCTCCGACCAATAGTGTTCGAGGTCGGCGATGGCCTCGATCGCCAGCTTGTTCACCGGATCGGAGGCGTCCCCGTGGATCTCGATCCCGCTGGTGTCGGGTTTGGAGTCCTTCTTCGAGTTGGGCAACTCCGGCTTCGGTCCGCCGCAGGCCGCCAAGAGCAAAATGACAGCAGCGGCTGACCACACTCGGATGCGCATGGGCAAACATTAGCGGGCATGATCAAAATTCACCGCATTTCGCGCCCGATGATGTCCTCGGCGGCAACAATGGTGTACTCCCGGCGGACAGGAAGAGAACACCCATGAGCACGACAGAGGCGGACCTCGTCGACGGCGTTCCCCGTAGCCGCATCGTGGTGGCATCCATGATCGGCACCACGATCGAGTTCTACGACTTCTACATCTATGCGACCGCCGCCGTGGCTGTGTTCCCTCATCTTTTCTTTCCAAAAGGGAACCCCACCGCGGCGTTGCTGGCCTCGCTCGCCACCTTCGGGTTGGCGTTCGTCGCACGGCCTTTGGGGTCGATTCTGTTCGGTCACTTCGGCGACCGCATCGGGCGCAAGACGACACTGATCGGCTCCCTGCTGACGATGGGCATCGCGACATTCCTGATCGGGCTGCTGCCCACCTACCATCAGGTCGGCGTCCTGGCGCCTGCACTGCTGGCGGTGATGCGGTTCAGCCAGGGTCTCGCGCTCGGCGGCGAGTGGAGCGGCGCGGCGCTGTTGGCCACGGAGACCGCCAAACCCGGCAAGCGCGGATGGGCCGCGATGTGGCCGCAACTGGGCGCGCCCTTCGGGTTCCTGCTTGCCAATGGGATGTTCCTGATCATGGTTTTGTGGCTGGGCCACAACAACGCCCAACCCGACCTCGATGGCGCGTTCCTCACCTGGGGGTGGCGCATCCCGTTCCTGCTGAGCGTGATCATGGTGGCGATCGGGCTGTACGTACGGCTGCGGCTGACCGAGACGCCTGTCTTCACCCGCGCACTGGAACGGGGCGAACGGGTGAAAACGCCGTTGGCCGAGGTGTTTCGGACGAGCTGGCGACAGCTGATCATCGGCACCTTCGTGATGCTCGCGACCTACACGATCTTCTACGTCGTCACGACGTGGGCGCTGAGCTTTGGCACGGGTAAGCGGCCACCGGCCGGTACGGGCCTGGGCTTTCGCTACGTGGACTTCCTTCAGTTGCAACTGATCACGATCCTGTTCTTCGCGGCGACGATTCCCGTCGCGGGTGTTCTCGCCGACCGGTTCGGCCGACGGCGGACGCTTCTGGTGATCACCGCGGTGTTGATGGCCTACGGCGCCCTTTTCGGCCCGCTGCTGGATCCCGATCACGCCACCAAGACGAGCGTGTTCGTGTTCCTGGCGATCGGAATGACGATCATGGGTTTGACTTTCGGCCCGATGAGCGCGGTGCTGCCCGAGCTGTTCCCGACGAATGTGCGCTATACGGGTTCGGGAATCTCCTACAACTTCGCGAGCATCCTCGGCGCGGCTGTCGCCCCGTTCATTGCCACCTGGATTTCGACCACTTACGGCGTCGCGTGGGTCGGCCTCTACCTGGTCATCGCGGGATCGCTGAGCTTCGTGGCTCTGCTGGTGATGCGGGAGACCAAAGATGTCTCGCTGGACACCCGCGTCGACGAACACGTCGGCGACGCGCTGCACCCCGGCTGACGGCGTTCAGTCCAGTATTCGTCGTGCGACGTTGGTCGTGACGAGGTCGAGCAACTCCTCGCCGCGGCCGGCCAGGATCGTCCGAATCGCGTACAGCGAGAACCCTTTAGCCTGCTCGACGGTGATGGCGGGCGGAATGGACAGCTCTTGGCGAGCGGTCACGACGTCGATGACGGCGGGCCCGTCGTAGGCGAACGCATCGGCCACGGCCTGCTCCAGCTCGTCGGGGTGCTCGACCCGGCGGCCGAACATGCCCATCGCCTGGGCGACGTCGGCGAAGTTGGGATTGTGAAGGTCTGTACCGAAGTTGACGATTCCTGCCGCCTTCATTTCCAGTTCGACGAAGTTCAGCGACGAGTTGTTGAACACGATCACCTTGACCGGCAAGCGATTCTGGGTCAACGTGATCAGCTCGCCGAAGAGCATGGTGAGTCCCCCGTCGCCGGCGAGGGCGACCACTTGGCGGTCACGGAACGCGGTCTGGGCCCCGATCGCATGCGGCAGCGCGCAGGCCATGGTGCCGTGGTTGAACGATCCGACCAACCGACGCCTGCCGTTCATGCCCAGATACCGGGCCGCCCACACCACCGGCGATCCGACGTCGACGGTGAACACCGCGTCGTCGTGCGCCAGCCGGTTCACCAGTCCGGCAACATATTCCGGACGGATGGGTGATCGGTCGCGATCGTTGACCGCCAATGAGTCCAATTGCTTGCGGGTCTTGCGGTAGTGGTTGAGCGAGCGGTCCAGATGGTCGCGTTGCTTCTTCTGCTGAAGAAGGGGCTGCAGTGCGGCCAACGTGTCACGCACGGTACCGACGAGGCCGAGTTCGATCGGCGTGCGGCGGCCGAGATTTCGCCCTCGGATGTCGACCTGGATGACCTTGGCGCTGTCGGGATAGAACTGCTGATATGGAAAGTCGGTGCCCAGCATCAGCAGGGCGTCGGCCTCTTTGATCGCCTTGTAGCCCGAGGCGAACCCGAGCAGCCCCGTCATCCCGACGTCGAACGGGTTGTCGTACTCGATGAACTCCTTGCCGCGCAGTGCATGCACGATGGGCGCGTTCAGCGTCGCCGCCGCCGCGACCGTCGCGTCGTGCGCTCCTTGGACACCCGCCCCGGCGAGGATGGTTACGGCGTTGGCGCCGTTGAGAATTGCCGCCGCTCGCTCCAGCGACTCGTCATCGGGTCGCACCACCGAGCGGGCCGCGACGACGGGTCGGGCGGTCCAGGCGGACTCGCCGGCGCGTTGCAGGAACACCTCGCCGGGGATCACCACCACCGCGACGCCACGCTCTTCGACGGCCGCGCGCATCGCCATCTCCAGGATCCGCGGCATCATCTCTGGGGTGCTGACCAGTTCGCAGTAGACACTGCATTCCCGGAACAGCTCCTGCGGGTGGGTCTCCTGGAAGTACTCGGAGCCGATCTCGGCGCGCGGGATGTGCGCGGCGATGGCCAACACCGGCACGCGGCTGCGCTGGGCGTCGAAGAGGCCGTTGATCAGATGCAGATTGCCCGGCCCGCAACTGCCCGCGCAGACCGCGAGCGCTCCGGTCAGCGCGGCGTCGGCGGCCGCAGCGAACGCGGCGGTCTCCTCGTGACGCACGTGCTCCCAAGACATTTCGGACGCACGGCGTATCGCATCGGTGAATCCGTTGAGGCTGTCTCCCGGCAGCCCGTAGACGCGGCGGACACCGCTGACTGCGAGCGCGGAGATGACATGGTCGGCGACGGTCGCCACCCGCTCACCCTATGCGATTTCGGCGTGCCTAGTTGCGTTCAGCGCTATGCGTTCAGCGCTACCAAGCACGCCGAAATCGCTTCTATTTGGGGGCGAAGCGCTGGCCCGCGTCCAGCCGGATGCACTGGCCGTTGAGCATCGGGTTCTCCACGATCGCCAGCGCCAGCTTGGCGTACTCCTCGGGCTTGCCGAGACGGCGCGGGAACGCGGCGTCCTTGGTCAGGTTCTTGCCCATGTCCTCCGGGATACCGGCGGTCAGGCCGGTGGCGAACAGGCTGGGCGCAATGGCGAGCACCCGGATTCCCAGGCTGCCGAGGTCACGCGCCATCGTCAGGCACATGCCGGCGATGGCGGCCTTGGACGCGGTGTAGGCGACCTGGCCGATCTGGCCCTCGAACGCCGCGATCGACGACGTGTTGATGATGACGCCGCGCTCTTCGGCCTCGTCGTCGACCGGCTCGTTTTTGCTCATGTGGGCCGCGGACAGCCTGCTGATGTTGAAGGTGCCGACGGTGTTGAGGTCCTGCACCTGGCGGAAGATGTCGAGGTCGTGCGGCCCGTTCTTGGTCATGGTCCGCATCGCCGACCCGCCGCCTGCAGTGGTGACGGCGATGTGCAGGCCGCCCAGTCCGTCCACCGCCTCCTGGAGCACCTGCTCGGTGCCGGCGAAGTCCATCACGTCGACCGGAAGGAAGGTGCCGCCGATCTCATCGGCCACCTTCTGGCCATCGCTGTTCTGCCGGTCCAGCACCGCCACACTGGCGCCACGCTTGACCAGCGCCTCCGCGGTCGCCTTCCCGAACCCGGACGCGCCACCGACGATGACGGCCTTCTTCCCCGCGATCTCCATCTGGCTTCCTTTCCAAAAAGTGCTCGATTCGTAAAGCAACCTACCGACGTCACTATTCGGTAAGGCTTTCGGGTGGGCGGATAGGTAGCTTGGCCTGCATGGCGGCGAGTGATACCCGGGCATTGGCTGGAGTCGCGGCGGCGGCGATTTCCCTCGGCGTCACCCAGCTGGTGGCCGCGTTCGTCGGCCCGAAGTCCGATGCCCGCACGGCGGTCGGCTCGTCGGTCATCGACATGACACCCGGCCCGGTGAAGGAATGGGCGATCCAGACGTTCGGCACAGCCGACAAACTCTTCCTCACGGTGGTGATCCTGGCGGTGATCGCCGTCATCGCCGCGATCACCGCCCGGTGGGAGACGCGCCGTTTCCCGATCGGAAGCGCGGCGATCGTCCTGGCCGGTGTCGTCGGCTGTGTGGCGGTTCTGTCGCGCCCGGGCGCGACGGTCGTCGACATCGTGCCCACGGTCATCGGCACGGTGTGCGGAGTGGCGGTGCTGCGACTGCTGACCTCGGGGCGCTTCACCGACGCAGACGAACCCGACGAGTCGGACAAGTCGGCGGAGTCCGATGTCCCCGATCGCGGTCGGCGGTTGTCGCTGATAACACTCGGAGTGCTCACCGCGGGCGCGCTCACCGGCGTCGCGGGCGTCGTGCTGTCCCGCGTGAAGACGTCGGTGGCCGGTGACCGCAACGCGTTCACGCTGCCCGCGGTGGACGATGTCGCGCCGCCGATTCCGCCGACGGTGCAGCCCAAAGGCGTTGCGCTGCCGTCATTCATCACCAGCAACGACGACTTCTACCGGATCGACACCGCGCTGAGTGTCCCGCAGTTGAGCCGTGAGGCTTGGCAGCTGAAGATTCACGGCATGGTGGACCGCGAGATCACCTACCGCTTCCAGGATCTCGAGCGGTTCGAAGCCGTCGAAAAGGTCGTCACGCTGACGTGTGTGTCGAATCCCGTTGGTGGAGATCTGATCTCGAACGCGAGCTGGACCGGTTACCGGGTACGAGACCTGCTCGCCGACGCCGGCATTCACGCCGACGCCGACATGGTGCTGTCCACGTCCAGCGACGGCTTCACCGCTGGAACACCGGTCGAGGCGCTCACCGACGGCCGCGATGCGCTGCTGGCGGTCGGGATGAACGGCCAGCCGCTGCCGACCGACCACGGCTACCCCGCACGGCTGGTCGTGCCGGGGCTGTACGGATACGTGTCGGCCACCAAGTGGGTCGTCGACCTCGAACTGACGCGATTCGACCGAGCCCAGGGGTATTGGACGCCGCTTGGCTGGTCACCGCTCGGCCCGATCAAGACCGAATCCCGCGTCGACGTGCCGCGCAGCGGCCAGGAGGTGGCCCGTGGGCCGGTGACGTTCGGCGGGGTGGCCTGGGCACAGCACCGCGGCGTGAAGGCCGTCGAGGTGCGCATCGACAGCCCGAATCGGCAAGGCGCTTGGCAGCAGGCACAGCTGGGGGCGAGCTACTCCAACGACACCTGGCGGCTGTGGAGCTTCCCGTGGCAGGCCGATGCTTCCGGCTCGCACACGATCAGCGTGCGAGCGACCGACAACACCGGAGCCGTTCAGACAGAGCAGTGGGCCGACCCCGCCCCCGACGGCGCCAGCGGCTGGCACTCCGTCTCCTTCACCGTCGCATGACGCCATATTTCCCGCGAAACGGCATTCCAGCAGAGAAAGTTCGAGGCGGCCTGCTGGAATTCCGTTACGCGGCTATGGGCGATGTCTGACCCTCGTGCCAGGGTGAAGGTGTGCTGCTGATCGACGTCGCGACCGCATCGGCGGATGTGGGCGCCTCCTCGGCGCGGCTGGCCAAGATCGGGCGGATCGCCGATCTGCTGACTGCGGCCGGTGAGCGCGGGGACGCCTCGCTGGTCGCCGTCGTGGTGTCCTGGCTGTCCGGTGAGCTGCCGCAGCGCCAGATCGGCGTCGGGTGGGCGGCGCTGCGTGCGCTGCCGGAGCCAGCACCGGAGGCGACGTTGACGGTGACGGGCGTCGACGCCGCGTTCACCGAGATCGGCGGAGTCGCGGGCAAGGGCTCGCAGGCCCGCAGGGCGGGATTACTCGCGGACCTGTTCGCCGCGGCGACGGAGAAGGAGCAGACGTTTCTGCGTCGCCTGCTCGGCGGAGAACTGCGACAAGGCGCGCTCGCGGGCGTGATGGCCGACGCGGTCGCCAAGGCCGCGGCCCTACCAGCCGCGACCGTGCGCCGCGCCGCGATGTTGGGCGGCGACCTGCCCTCCGTCGCGGCCGCCGCACTGACCGGCGGAGAGTCCGCGCTCGCGGAGTTCACCCTGCGGGTCGGCAGGCCCGTCGGGCCGATGCTGGCGCAGACGGCAACCGGCGTACCCGAGGCGCTCGAACGCCTTGGCGGCGAAGCAGTTTTCGAGGCCAAGCTCGACGGCGCCCGGGTGCAGATCCATCGCGCTGGCGGCGACGTGTCGATCTACACCCGCAGCCTCGACGACGTCACCGCACGGCTGCCCGAGGTCGTCGAGGCCACGCTCGCGCTTCCCGTGAACGACCTGATCGCCGACGGCGAAGCGATCGCGCTGCGCCCCGACGGACGGCCGCACCGGTTCCAGGTCACCGCGTCGCGGTTCGGGCGGGCGGCCTCACGGGCCGAGCAGCCGCTGTCGGTGTTCTTCTTCGACGTTTTGCATCTCGACGGTGCCGACCTGCTCGACGAACCCACCCGCGACCGGCTGTCGGCGCTCGATGCGATCGTGCCGTCCAGTCAGCGCGTCGACCGGTTGACGACGTCGGACGCGCAGGCGGCCCAGTTGTTCCTCGAGTCGACGCTGGCCGCCGGGCACGAAGGGGTGATGGCGAAGTCGCCGGCCGCGCCCTACGAAGCCGGCCGCCGCGGCGCAGGCTGGCTCAAGGTGAAGCCGGTACACACCCTCGACCTCGTCGTGCTGGCCGTCGAGTGGGGCTCGGGCCGACGCACCGGCAAGCTGTCGAACATCCACCTCGGCGCGCGCGACCCCGCTTCAGGCGAATTCGTGATGCTGGGCAAGACATTCAAGGGCATGACCGACGCGATGCTGGACTGGCAGACCATCCGGTTCACCGAACTGGCCGACGGCCCCACCGACGGCTGGGTGGTCAAGCTGCGTCCTGAACAGGTGGTGGAGATCGCGTTCGACGGCGTGCAGACCTCGTCCCGCTATCCCGGCGGCATGGCCCTGCGGTTCGCGCGGGTGCTGCGCTACCGCGACGACAAGAGCCCGGCCGAGGCCGACACCGTCGACACCGTGCGGGCCTTCCACGAGCGCGACTAGCGCGAAATTTGTGCGATTCCCGACGTTTGGGCACGAATTTTTTGGTTACGCGGCGGTGTTTAGGGCAACACATGTGAGGCGAGACCCACCGTCATCAAGGGGGATACTGTGGCCTCAACTATCGCCGCGTCGTCCGAGCGCCTCGAGGAGCGGGACGGCGACATCACCTACGTTCGCACCGACGAGAACCTGCCGCCGGTAGCGATCATCGACCGGTCGCCGATCACCACCAGACACAAGATCGTCTTCGGCATCATCGCGCTGCTCGGCGCGATCGCCTGGGCGGTGATCGCGTTCTTCCGCGGTGAGACCGTCAACGCGGTCTGGTTCGTCGTCGCCGCGATCTGCACGTACGTCGTCGCATTCCGGTTCTACGCGCGGCTGATCGAAATGAACCTCGTCCGTCCGCGTGACGACAACGCCACTCCGGCCGAGCTCTTCGAGAACGCCACCGACTACGTGCCGACCGATCGTCGGGTGCTGTTCGGACATCACTTCGCCGCGATCGCCGGAGCGGGCCCGCTGGTCGGGCCGGTGCTTGCCGCCCAGATGGGCTACCTGCCGGGCACCATCTGGATCATCGTCGGCGCGGTGTTCGCCGGTTGTGTGCAGGACTTCCTGGTGCTGTCGATCTCGACGCGCAGGCGCGGCCGATCGCTTGGCCAGATGGCGCGCGACGAGCTGGGCACGATCGGGGGCACGGCCGCCATTGTCGGGGTACTGGCGATCATGGTCATCCTGCTAGCAGTCCTGGCGCTGGTGGTGGTGCAGGCACTCGCGCAGAGCCCCTGGGGCGTCTTCTCGATCGCGATGACCATCCCCATCGCCGTGTTCATGGGTTTCTACCTTCGATTCCTGAGGCCGGGCCGGGTATCTGAAGTCACGTTCATCGGCGTCGTCCTGCTCCTGCTGGCTGTCGCCGCAGGTGCCTGGGTCGCCGAAACACCATGGGGTGCAGCCTGGTTCGGCATGTCGTCGGTCACGCTTACGTGGTGCATCATCATCTACGGTTTGGCCGCCTCGGTTTTGCCGGTGTGGATGCTGCTCGCGCCGCGGGACTATCTGTCGACGTTCATGAAGGTCGGCACCATTGTGTTGCTCGCGGTCGGCATTCTCATCGCCCGGCCCTTGATGCAGGCGCCCGCCGTGTCCGATTTCGCCATCAACGGCAACGGGCCGGTGTTCGCGGGCGCGTTGTTCCCCTTCCTCTTCATCACCATCGCGTGCGGCGCGCTGTCGGGTTTTCACTCGCTGATCTCCTCGGGCACCACGCCGAAACTGTTGGAGAAGGAGAGCCAGATGCGGCTGATCGGCTACGGCGGCATGCTCACCGAGTCGTTCGTCGCGATCATGGCGCTGATCGTTGCCTGCGTTCTCAACCAACGTCTCTATTTCGCCATCAACGCACCGACGGCGCAGACGGGCGGCACCGCGCAGACCGCCGCGGATTACGTCAACGGGCTCGGCCTCCCCGGCGAGCCGACCACCGGCGCGGCTATCGACGCGGCCGCACAGCAGGTCGGCGAGAAGTCTGTCGTCTCGCGCACCGGCGGCGCGCCGACGCTCGCGATCGGCATGTCTCAGGTGCTCGACGTGTTCGGCGGCCACTCTTTACGACCGTTCTGGTATCACTTCGCGATCGTCTTCGAGGCGGTGTTCATCCTGACCACCGTCGACGCCGGCACCCGCGTAGCCCGGTTCATGTTCTCCGACGGGCTCAGCAATCTGGGCGGGCCGTTCCGCAAGTTGAAGGACCCGAGCTGGCGGGTCGGGGCGTGGATCTGCAGCGTCGTCGTGGTGGCGGCGTGGGGCAGCATCCTGCTGATGGGTGTCACCGATCCGCTCGGCGGCATCAACACGCTCTTCCCGCTGTTCGGTATCGCCAACCAGTTGTTGGCGGCGATCGCGCTCACCGTCGTCACGGTGGTGGTGATCAAGAAGGGCTATCTGAAATGGGCCTGGGTGCCGGGCGTGCCGCTGCTGTGGGATCTCGTCGTGACGTTGACCGCCTCGTGGCAGAAGATCTTCTCCGCCAATCCGAAAGTCGGCTACTGGAAGCAACACAGCGTTTGTCAAGCCGCGCGGGAGGCCGGAAAGCTCTGCCTGACGGCGAAGACCCCCAACGACGTCGACAAGATCGTGCGCAACACGTTCATTCAGGGCTCGCTGTCGATACTCTTCGCAGTCCTGGTGATCATCGTGTTCGCGGCGGGAGTCATCATGGCGCTCAGGGCAATTCGTAGCGGGGGTATGCCCACGACCGACGACGAGCCGGTGGCATCGAAACTCTTCGCCCCGTCCGGTTTGATACCCACGAAGGCGGAACGGGAGGTGCAAAAGCAATGGGACGCGCTGCCGAAATCGCACGCCAGATCGGTTGGTACTGGGGCACATTGATGGGCGACAACCACTATCGCCGCTACGTCGAACATCGCGAACGCACCCATCCGGGTCAGCCGGTGCTGTCCGAACGTGACTATTGGCGGATGCGCCACGACGCGACGGAGGCCAGTCCCAACCCCCGCTGCTGCTGACGCGTCGTCGTCAAGTACGCCCCCAAAGCACCTTGCTAATAACGACACAGCCCATTCATAGAGTGGCTACATAACCTCGCCAGCGGGTTGGGGCGTCTCTCGACGCGGAAAGGCCTGGTTATGAATCTCAAACAAGCGATTGCCGGAGCGGCCATCGGGTGCACGCTCGGCGTGGTCGGTATCGGTGCGGCATCTGGCGTAGCCAATGCGGCACCTCAGTGCCCACCGACTCCTGGGGCACAGTGTGGGCCTGGCGGTTCCGGACCCGGCGGTCCTCCCGGTGGTCAAGGCGGTCCTCAGGGTGGTCAACCACCGGGCGACCCACGCGGACAAGGTGGCCCTTCCGGGGGTCACGATGGACCTCCCGGTGGTCAACCCCCCGGCGACTTCCGCGGACCCGGCGGGCCTCCCGATGGTCCCCCGCCAGGGGACTTCCGCGGCCCTGGCGGACCGGACTTCCGCGGGCCCGGCGGACCGCCCCCGGGCGACTTCAACCGTCCCGGAGATCACGACTGGCGGCCGCCGTGGAATCCCCAGGACAACGACTGGCGCGGGCGTTTCCACGGCGCGCCGTGGGGCAACGACCTTCCTCCGTGGGGTTGGGGTGCGCCGCCTGCCCCGGTCTGGGACGGACCCTTGCCACCCGCGTGGGGACCACCGCCTCCGCCGATCAACTACTTCGGTTACAACGAGCAACCGGTGTGGGACCCCGGCTACAACCAGTGGGGCTTCTGGTTCTTCGGAATCTGGATTCCGCTCCCGTTCTGACCTGCAACCGGAAGGACGGCCGTCTCGTGTCACGCGGGACGGCCGTTCTCAATTCACTTGAGCGAGTATCGGATCGGCAGGTGTTTGAGGCCTCCGACGAACGTGGTCGCCACGTGCTGCGGGTCCCCGGTCAGCTCGACGGACTCCAGCCGCGGCAGTAGCGCTGTGAAGAAGCTGTTCACTTCCATCCGCGCCAGTGCCGCACCAAGACAGAAGTGCACGCCGTAGCCGAATGCAATGTGCTTGTTGGGATCTCGCTCGACATCGAAGCGGAACGGATCGGTAAAGACGTCCTCGTCGCGATTGCCGGAGACGTACGAAAGCAGCACCGAATCGCCTGCCGCGATCGTGACACCTCGCACCTCGGTGTCCTCGGTGGCGGTGCGCATGAACGCCTTTACGGGGGTGACCCAGCGGATCATCTCTTCGGTGGCAAGCGGCATCAGATTCAGATCGCCACTCAATCTGCGGCGCTGGTCGGGATTTTCGATGAGCGCCAGCATGCCGCCCGAGATCGTCGCGCTGGTGGTGTCGTGCCCCGCGGCGGCGATGATCGCGTAATAGGAGATCGTATCGATGTCCGACAGCGGCTCACCGTCGATCGTGGCATTTGCGATCGCCGACGCCAGGTCCTCGGTGGGGTGCTGCCGGCGTGATGCGGTGAGCGCCGTGAAGTATTCGAACATCTCGAGCAGGGCCGACATCTGCTCTTCGCCGTCGACGCCACGCTTGAACTCGTCGTCGTCGCTGCCGAAGAGCTCCTGAGTCAGCTTGAGCATCAACGGGAAATCGGACTCGGGCACGCCCAACAACGACATGATCATGTACAGCGGGTAATTCACTGCGACCTCTTGCACAAAGTCGCAGTCCGGCCCGATCGCCGCCATCTTGTCGACATAAACCTTGGCGAGTTCGTCCGCCCGTTCCTTCAGTGCCCTCATGGCCTTCGGCCGGAACCAGTCGGCGCCGATCGCCCGCACCACCCGATGCTGGGGGTCGTCCATGTGAATCAACGTGCGAACCCCGACGGCGGCCTGGCGCTCATCGTTCTCGGCGGTCACCAGCACCGGTCGAGGATAGTTGGTGAAGAGCTGGTTTGCGCGCTCGATGTCCATGATGTCGGCGTGCTTGGTGACGGCCCAAAAGGGTTCATAGGTGGGCACTTCCACCCATGAGACCGGCGCATTGGCACGCAGATGCGTCAGCGCCGCATGAAGGGCGGCCTCGTCCGCGTATGCCTTCGGGGTGGCGAAGACCTTTGCGGCTTCGTCGATGATCGGCGTGCTCACTGCGACTCCTCACTGGCCGGGCCGGCGCGCAACTCCTTCACAAGGGCGGTGACAGTGGCTTCGTCGACCGACGACGGAAACCCGATCAGCACACGGTCGATCACGCCGTCACACCGGTCGCGAATCTTCTCCACGACGTCGTGCACCTGCGCGACCACCGCGAATGTCTCCAGGATGTCGTCGTCGATCAACGAGCCCATCTCGTCCCAATCGCCTTGCAGGGACAGGCGCCGCAGCTCGGTCTGCAGGTCGCCCCAGCCGTGGAGTTCGAGCACCTTGCGATATGCGGGCGTCGAGGCATAGAAGGCGATCTGCTTGCGCGTGCCGGTCGCGTTGGCGGCGACTTCGGCATCGTCGCGGCCCGTCACCACGAACAGCGGGCAGGACAGTTGGAAATCACTGCGCTTGCGGCCGGACCGCTCCATGCCCCGCAGCAGCGCGGGCGTCGTCACTTCCTCGAAGTAGCGCTTCGTCGTGAACGCGTGGGCGAGTAGGCCGTCGGCGACCTCGCCGCACATCTCGGTCATCACTTCACCGACGGCGGCGACGAACACCTTGGGAAATCCGTGCGCCAGCGGCTCGGGCGTGAACATCGGCGTCATGAGCTTGTGGGTGTAGAAGTCGCCTTCGAAGGCAAGCTTGGTGCCCTCCTGCCAACACGACCAGATCTCGCGCAGCGCCAGCACGAACTCGCGCATGCGTGGCACGGGTTGGCTCCACGGCATGCTGAATCGCTTCTCGATGTGCGGCTTGATCTGAGAGCCCAGACCCACGATGAAGCGGCCGGCCGAGTATGCCTGCAGATCCCAGCCGACGTTCGCGACCGTCATCGGGTTGCGCGCGAACGCCACCGCGATGCTGGTCCCCAATTCGATGGTCGTGGTGTGTTCGGCGGCCAGCACCAGAGGGAGGAACGGATCGTGGTTGATCTCGGCGGTCCAGCAGCAGTCGTAGCCACGTCGCTCCAGCCGGGTAGCCGTCTCGGCGACGTTCGTCAGTTGGCTGGAGACGGCCCCGTCGACCTTGAGACCGCCGCGGTCACCCATACACGTGGACGCTACAGTAAGCAATTCAGTATGGTCAACGTGGTCACGACGGTGCGACGATCGCCTATCGACGACGGGAAGTGCGCATGACGGACGAGCAGGGCTGGAAGGAAACGCTCGAAGACCTCGAGCTTCGGCGTGAGCGCGCGCGGGCGATGGGCGGCGCGGACCGGCTCGCCAAACATCACGGCAAGGGCAAGCTCGACGCCCGCGCACGACTCGAGCACCTTCTCGACAAGGGCACGTTCCGCGAGTTCGGCACCCTCGTCGGCGGCGACATCGCGGCCGACGGAATCGTGGCGGGCTCTGGGATGGTCAACGGCGCACCGGTGATGGTCGGCGCCGAGGACTTCACCACACTGGCCGGCAGCATCGGACCGGGCGGCAACGCGAAGCGGTACCGCCTGGCGGAGTTGGCGCTGCGCGACAAGATCCCGCTGGTGATGCTCCTCGAGGGTGCGGGTTTCCGGCCCAGCGGAGAGCATTACGGCCGCACCCCGACCGACCTGCTCGCGCAGGCGCGGTGTTCGGGCAAGGTTCCGACCATTGCGGGACTGCTCGGCCCGTCTGCGGGGCATGGCGCACTGGTCGCACCGGTGTGTGACTTCACCATCATGAGCCGCCAGGGGGCGATCTTCACGGCGGGCCCACCGGTCGTGAAAGAGTCCACGGGCGAAGAGATTTCGAAGGAAGACCTCGGCGGCCCAGGCGTTGCGCTGGCCAGCGGTGTGATCCACAACCTCGCCGAGGACGACGAGGCTGTCCTCGACGACATCCGCCGCTACCTGTCGTACTTTCCGTCGAGCGCATGGTCGTACCCGTCGCCGCTGGCCGCCGACGAGACAACCGCGCCGCGGCCGACGCCGGAACTGCTGGACATCGTGCCCCGCGGCAACCGCAGGGTTTACGACATGCGGGCTGTGCTCGACGTGGTGTTCGACAGACCGGACTGGTTCGAGGTCCAGCCCAAGTTCGGACCCGCGATCATCTGTGCGCTCGCCCACCTCGGCGGCCACCCCGTCGCCGTGGTCGCGAACCAGCCGAAGGTGATTGCCGGCTCGATCGACGCCGACGCGGCCGACAAGGCAGCGCATTTCATCACGGTCGCCGATTCGTTCCACCTGCCGATCGTGTTCCTCGCGGACAACCCCGGGATGCTGCCCGGGAGCCGGTCGGAGAAGAGCGGCGTGCTGCGCAGCGGTGCGCGCATGTTCGCGGCGCAGACGGCCGCGACGACGCTGAAGCTTCATGTGACACTGCGCAAGGCATACGGGTTCGGCTCAATGGTCATGTCGCTGTTGGGTTTCGACAACCAGAGCGCGACGTTCGCATATCCGGGAGCGACGATGGGAGCGATGAGCGCGGCGGCGCTCAGCCGCGCCTCGAACGCCGCGGAGGATGTCGAGGCGAAGCTGCGAAAGGCGGAGGTGGAGGCCTCTTTCCGGTCGGCGGGCCACCTGGGCTTCGACGATCTCATCCACCCGGAGGAGACCCGCGACGCGCTGCTGTCTGCGCTTCAGCGCGGCATCTACAGCCGCCAGGCCGCCGCAGAACCGGTGAGCCGCACCGTCATCACGCCCTAGCGTCAGCGATTTCGGCGTGGTTGGTTGCGCTGAGCGCAACTGCGCACGCCGAAATCACAACTTGGCGGCGCGGTAGGCGTCGACGATCGGATTGAGCTCGTCGGGCGTCGCACCGTGCATGATCACCGCATCTGCACCGTAATCGAATTCCTTGCGGATCCGGTCGACGCACTGCTGCGCCGATCCCGTCGCCGACGGCTCCAGCCATTCGTCGGGGATCAGGGTCGCGATGTGTTCGATCTGCTCCGGCGACGCCTTGTGGTCGATTCCGCCGGGAATCGACGTGACGACGGAGTCTTCCCGGAACCGCTGCAGCACAGTGGGATCCCAGTTGTTCGTGGTGACCATCAGGTCGCCGTAGCCCTGCAGGTAGGTGGCCAGCCGGGCGACCGTCTTCTTCAGCCGCAACTCTTCGGGGAGGTGGTCGCCGACGGTCGCGAAGCACGACCACACCCGCACACTGTCGGGGTCGCGGCCGGCTTTCTCGGCGGCGTCCTTCACCGTCTTGACGCTTCGTTGCAGCGTCTCGGGGGTGAAATAGGTGTGCAGGATGACGTCATCGAACGCGCGGCCACCCAAGGCGAGTGTGTTCGGGCCGAAGGCCACCAGCGCCAGGCGGATGTCCTCGTTGAAATCGGGATCCAGGAAGAGCACCTGATACTTGCCGATCGGACCGTCGTGATTGAACACCACCTCGCCGTGCCAGAGCTTTCGCATGACCTGGGCGAAGTCCTCCATCTGCGCAGTCGTCACCGGGGGCACACCGAACGCCGCGTACATCGCCGCAACTCCCCGGCCGATGCCCAGCGTGAACCGGCCACCGGAGAGGCGATGCATCGTGGTGGCCCACGAACCGGTGATCAGAGGGTGGCGGGTGTTGTGATTGGTAGCGGCGGTGGCGATCTGCATCCGGCTGGTGACGGCGCACGCCGCACCCACGAGCGACGACGCCTCCTTGACGTTCCAGCGTTCGGAGATGAATGCGGTGCCGAAGCCCATCTGCTCGCCACGGCGGGCCTCGTCCATCAGCGAGGCTGGTCCTTCCCCGCCGGCGCCGGCCAGCAGGTAGTACCCCAGTTCGTCGAGCACGCGTTCAGTCATTGCCAGATCCCTTGCTTGTAGCCGCAGTTCCAGACTTCGGTGATTCGCCCATCCACCACCCGGAAGATCTCCATGCTGCCGACGTCCGTCTTGGTGCCGTCCTTGAGCTCCATCGGCGACTGATACACGATCGCGACGTGCTCGCCGTCGTCGCCCGCCACCACGAGGTTCAGATCGAACCTGATGGTGTCGAACATGTCCCAGTGGTCCACGATGCGCCGGACGGCCTGCTCGTGGGTCAACGTGGTGGCCTCTCCCACTTCGTGACGGATCACCGTGTTGCCCATCAACTCCTCGGCGAGGGCGAAGTCACGCTTGTTCCACACCACGAGGTTGTAGAGCTCCACCACTTCACGGGCGGTACGGGTCACGCGAACACCTCCAGTGCGTCGATCTCGGCGATGGTCGCCACCGCGCGATCGGTGAGCGTCAAGCAGAGGGCTCGCGAGCGTTCCGGCATTGTGTCCCAACCGATCAGCGTGATGACCGGCAGCACCATCAGGTAGGCGACCGCGTATCGGTAGTGCCGCCAAGCCTCGTCGAACGAGTAGTCGCCGACGCCGTGGCCGGCCAACCGATCGAGGTAGTCGCGCACGAGCACCTCGTCGTGACCCCGACGTACCTCGCTCGGCAGGCCCTGGCTGACGAGGTAGGCGATGTCTGCCGCACCTGCGCCCAGCGCCGCGAATTGGAAGTCGACGACCTTGAGCCGGTCGCTGTCGAAGAACAGGTTGTCCGCCCTGAAATCGCCGTGCAGGAGCATCGAGCGTTCGGTCAGTGCCTGCAAGGCCTCGGCCGCATACTCGGCGAAGCGCTCGGCGAACGCGGCGACTGCAGCGGGAACCGCCATCGAGGACTTCGCGAGATAGATGTGCCAACCGGGCCCGAACGCCGGCACCAGCAGGTCACGCGCGATCGGGGTGTCGATGCTCGGGAAGCATTCCAGTGCAGGTGCATTCGCGGGGTCGGTCGACCAGGCATGCAGACCCGCCAGCGCGTCGATACACACTCGCGCCCGATCCATCGACAAGCCGGCCAGGTGGTCCGCGTTCTCCCAGTGCTGTAGATCCTCCAGCAGGAGAACGAAATCGGCTCTGCCGTCGACCATCCGGGCTGTGTAGACGCGTGGCGTCCCCATCGGCGCCCGTCCCGCGACGTCGCGGTAGAACGCCAACTCGCGCCGGTAGCCGCCCAACAACTCCATCGCGCCGCGGGCCTCCGACTGCGCGGGAAGCTTGGCGATCACCGTTTCCGGCAAGCCCTCGCCGGTGAGATGGAGTCGGTACAGCAGAGACGAGAAGCCGCTGTCCTGCGCGATTTGTTCTACCCGGAGACCGGTGACCGCGGCACCCATCGCCCGGCTGAGCCACTCCGGAGTCACAGCATCGATGCCGCGTGGGACATCCGTCGTGGCAGGAGTCACCGTTGACCTTTCCTTCAAGATATTTGACGGAGAGCAACTAAGTTAGTTGTCGAGCGTCTAATATGCAAGGGTGCCGTCCCCAGCGCGGGGTCTGACCCAACCTCAACGACTCGAGATCTCGGGCCGTCGGCTGCTCGAGGCCGCGGTGAAGCTGATCGCCGAGAAAGGTTGGGATGCAACGTCTGCCGCGGAGATCGGCAGGCGGGCGGGATACAGCCGGGCGATGGTCCATGCCCGCTACGGCAGCAAGGACGCCATCCTCGACAAGTTGTTCACGACCGAATACGAGAAGAAGCTCAGTCCCGTCGCTGCTCCCGGGTCGACGGGCATGGCGCAGGCCCTCGCGCACTTCGATCGGATAACCGACCTGCACGCCGAGGACCCCGACCTGTTGCGGGCGATATTCGTACTGACCTTCGAAGCGGCCAAGCCGACTTCTGGGGCCCATCCCTACATCCGGATCTGGCTGAAGCGGGCGGCGGACACCGTCGGAGCAGGGCTTCGAACCGGGATCACCGACGGATCCGTGCGGCGGGACATCGACGTCGACCGCGCGGTCAACGACTTCGGCGCGGCCGTACTCGGCACCGCGTACCAATGGATCATGGGCGCCTACCCGTACGACATCGCCGCAGAGCTGACATACGTCCGTGACCGCCTCATCCAGGACTACGGTCGCTGAGCGCACGAAGAAATTTCTCCGAGGCAGCCTGTACGCCTCCGGCGAAGAGATGACCGACGTGGCTGCCCTTGTGCCAGAACAGCTCTCCTCCCCACCGCTCGTGCAGCTGTTGGGCGGGTTCGCGCATCGCCATCCGATCGTGCCATGCACCCACGATGAGGCGTCGCTCCGGAGGTGCCGTTGGCTCGACCGCGAGGTGGTCGATGGCGGAGTTCAACTTCACCACCACCTCGGACTGCAAGAGTTCCCGGGTGTCGTCGACTGTGGGTCCCCACCGCCCGATGTGGTGTCCGATCATCGCGTTGAGGCCGAGGATCGGGGTGTACACCGCGACGCCGTCGACGTCCTCCAGGTGCGAAACAAGTGCTGCCACCGGACTTCCCATGGACACACCGGAAACGGCGATCGCGGTCGACTGCGGTCGCAGCCAGCGCACCAGAGCGCGGACCTCGGAGACCACGCGAAGCATCCCCGCGACGTTGCCCAGCGGGTCCATGTTGGGATATTGCGGCCACGCCGTCCGGCGTACACCGTGACCCGGCTGCACGGGCAGGGCGATGTTGAAGCCCAGCTCGTCCCGAACCCGTCGGGCGCGGGAGAACAGCAAGTCCAGCGGCTGCCCCTGACCGGCGCCGTGCACCCACACCAGCCATGGTCTGCGGTCATCGCCCGTTCGGCACAGGTGTGCGACCGCGGTCGCGGGGCCGCCCAGCCCTGCCGCTTCCAGTGAACGAGGAAGCGCCGGCTCGTGCTCAAACTTGATCTGCTCGTAGGTCAGCTGTCCCAGCCTTCGCCGGCGAATGGCTTTCGGCGTCAATGGTTCTGGGTCGGTGTGCGCTCTGGCGATCCCAAGAACCGCTAGTTCGCAGGCCGCCTCGGCGCACGATTCCAGTGTGCGCTCCAGCTTGGGCGGCGGCGCGGTCAGCGTCATTCCCGACAGCGCCAACTCGTCGAGCACCACCTCACCCAATTGCCGGGCGCCGCTCGGCGACAGGGGGTTCCAGTCGTCCGAACGCCTCAACGCGGTGTGCGCGCGGGGCAGCACCCCCGCGAAATCACTGCCGATGCGCCATACGCGTTCAGTGGTCTTCATCGGCTACGCGAGCTTGAAACCGGTGTATCCGGCGTCGGCGATCTCGTCACACCGTCGCCGATATTCCGGAATTCCCGCCGTGTAGCCCATGTACATCCTCTTCTTGCCGGGGACATTGCCGCCGTTGTACCAGGAGTTGCAGGACGGGTCGACGAGCACTGTCGGCGCGACGAGCGATGTGATGTGTTCGATCCAGTCCTGTTGTGCTTCGGGCGCAGCCTCGATCGTCCGGTAGTCGTGTGCGCGCATGTAGGAGATGCAATCGCCGATCCACTCCACATGCTGTTCGAGTGCGGCGACGAAATTCGTTGCAGGCGCGGGGCTTCCGGGTGCCTGGACGATGAACAGGTTGGGAAAGCCGGCAACCGCCAGCCCCAGATAGCACAACGGTCCCTCGGTCGCCCAGAAGTCTTTCAGTGACGCCCCGTCACGACCGCGGATGTCGATCCGGCTGAGCGCCCCGGTCATCGCGTCGAAGCCAGTGGCATAGATGATCACGTCGAGCTCGTAGAAACCCTGTTCGGTGTCGATGCCGCTCGGTGTCACCTCACGGATCGGACCCTTGCGCAGGTCCACCAGCGTGACGTTGTCGCGGTTGAACGTCTCGTAGTAGCCCTGGTCGATGATCGGGCGCTTACATCCGAAGGGATGGGTCGGCGTCAGCGACGCCGCGGTGCCGGGGTTGGTGACGATCCGTCCCACTGCCTCGCCGTAGAGCTTGGCCGCCAGCCCGCTGGACTCGATGTCGAAGAACACATCTCCCCAACTGAGCGCGCCTACCACACCGTTTTCCTCGATGGCGCGGAGTTGGTCCTCCCGCGACGCTGTCTTCAACGGCGGGTTGGCCATCATCTGGAACATCACCGAAAAGGCCGACAGCCGTGCGGCCCCGATCGGATGCTCTCGTTGCGCGGCGCGGATCTCGCCGTAGTTGGCTTTCATCTCGTCCAGCTCGCCCGGCTCGAATGCGCGTACCTTCCACGGAAGTGTGTACGCGGGCGAACGCTGAAACACGGTGAGGTGCTGGGCCTCCTTGGCCACCACAGGGATCAGCTGCACGCCCGTCGACCCGGTGCCGATGACGCCGACCCGTTTGCCGGTGAGGTCGATGTCGTGCCTTGGCCACCGGCTGGTGAACAACGAGGTGCCGGTGAACGTGTCCATTCCGGCGATGTCGGGTTCCAGCGGTGCCGAGAGGATGCCCGCGGCGGCGACGACGAATGGCGCGGTGAACGACTCTCCCGCTTCGGTTTCCACAGTCCACACCGCGGCCGGCTCGTCGAACGTCATCGAGACCACGTTGGTGTTGAACCGGATATCTCGGCGGAGGTCCAGTCGATCGGTGACGAAGTTGAGGTAGGCCTCGACCTCAGGCTGGGCGGGCATCGTCTCGGTCCACACCCACTCCTGCTGGATCTCGTCGGAGAAACTGTAGGAGTACTCGATGCTCTCGATGTCGCAGCGCGCACCCGGATACCGGTTGAACAACCACGTTCCGCCGACGTTGTCGGCCCTCTCGATCACGACGGTGCGCATCCCGAGCTCTCGAAGCCGATGCAGCGCATAGAGGCCGGAGAATCCGGCGCCGACCACGATCGCGTCGTAGCGATCACCTGACATCGCGCCTCCTTGCGCTGCCGCACTCACCCCCCGAGCTGCCGAAAACTATACTGTAATATCTTCCGTTGGCTAGACATGGCGTTCAGGAGGCTCACGTGAAAGTCCCTTTCACCTGGAAGGTCACCGGTTGGTTCATGGTCGGCTGGTCGGCCGAGTTCCCGGTCGGCGAAGCGCGTCCGCTCCGGTACTTCGGCGAAGACCTTGTCGCGTACCGCGACGAGTCCGGTGAGCTCCACCTGCTGTCGGGGCACTGCCGCCACCTCGGCGCCCACATCGGGCACGGCGGCAAGGTGGTCGGCGACTGCGTGGAATGCCCGTTCCACGGCTGGCGCTGGGGTCCCGACGGCACCAACCGCTACATCCCGTATCAACCCGACCGCCCCAACAAGGCGCTGCGGCTGCGCGTCTACCCCGTGCGCGAGCAGTACGGCTGTGTCTTCGCCTGGCATCAACCCGATGGCAAGGAACCGCAGTGGGAGATGCCGGATCTGTTTCACAAGTTCCCACAGTTCCCGACCGACCCCGACGCGTATTACCGTCCGTTCCCGGAGTTTTCCCGCCGTACCGAGCGTGAGCCCGTGCATCCGCAGATCGTCGCGGAGAACGGACCCGACAGCGCGCACTTCCACTACGTGCACGGCGCCACGGTCACCCCGGTGTGCCTCAACTGGGAGGTCGTCGACGAAGAGTGGCGCTTCCTCACCGGCTGGCCCGACGCCCGCAGCGACGACCCGGACAAGATGGCGCTCTACATCCACAGCCATTTCTCCGGGCTCGGTTTCGCGATCAGCGCGTTCGAGGGATCGTCCAACCACCGGCTGATCTTCGCCTGCACGCCGGTCGAGGACGGATGCTCGGACATGTTCTATTCGATCTGGTGGCCGCGACTGCCCGGCGACACCTCCGACGTGCCGCCCGATTCGGTCCGCGAGAAGGTGGAGCGCCAGTTCCTCGGCACGGTCTGGGACGACCTGAACATCTGGCGCTATCAGGAATACGTCGAGCACCCGGCGCTGTCCAAGGTGGACGCGAAACCCTATATGGCCATGCGCAAGTGGGCCACCCAGTTCTACGAAATGCCCGGCATCGGTATGAGCGTGAACCTCGCCGAGATCGCGGCGCCCGCGCACACCGCGATCGTCACCCAGGAACTCCAGGGCGCCGTCGTCGGCCCCAACGCCGGCCTGGCCGTGCTCGCCCGAGAGGCACGCCGCGAAGCGCTGCCCAACATCGAACGGCTCTTGCCCGCCGCACGCGAGGCGGGCGTACGGATCGTGCACTGCCTGGTGCAGCGCAGGCCCGACGGCCTTGGCTCGAACCACAACGCCAGGATCTTCGCGATGAGCGGCACCGCCGTCGACATCACGCCCGGTAGCGAAGGCGCCACGTTGCTACCCGAATTCGGCCCTGCCCCAGCAGATCTCGTGTTGTCGCGGTGGCACGGCGTCGGGCCGATGGGCGGCACCGACCTGGATGCGATCCTGCGCAACCTCGGTGTGACGACGATCGTCGCCGTCGGCGTCTCGGTCAACATCGCCATCACCAACCTCGTGATGGACGCGGTGAACGTCGGCTATCGCGTCGTCGTGCCGCGCAACGCCGTCGCAGGCATCCCCGCCGACTACGCCACCACGATCATCGACAACACGATCTCGCTGCTGGCGACGGTGACCACCACCGAGGACCTGCTGGCGGCCTGGAAGTGACCGACACCGACCACGAGACCCGCGGCTTCCCACCGATCGAACCCATCGATGCCCCACCGGAAATGGCTCGGTTCATGACCGCGATGCGCCGACTGCAGGACATCACCGTGTCCACCGCCCCCGACGGCGAACTGTGGACCGACGGGGCGAGGCGCATCGAGGAACTCTGCGAGCAGCTCGAAGCGCACAGGGCGCCGCAGGGCGTGGCTCCCGCGGGCCGCGCGCCCCATCTGCCCGGCCTTGGCCACCCTCTGGTGCCGCCGTGGACCCTTGACGAGTACGGGCCCGACGGGGTCACCATGCGCGGACACTTCAGCCGCTTTCACGTCGGCGGAAACAACGCCGTCCACGGCGGGGTGGTGCCGCTGTTCTACGATTGGCACTTCGGCATGATCGTGTCGGCCGCGGACCGCCCGATCAGCCGGACCGCCTATCTTCACGTCGACTACAAGAAGGTCACCCCGATCGACGTACCGCTAGAGTCGCGCGGCCGGATCGACAGGCTCGACGGGCGGAAGGCGTTTCTCACCGCGACCATGACCGACTCGGACGGCACCGTACTATCCGAAGCAAGCGGCCTGATGATCAAGCTGCTGCCGCACCAACCCTGAGAGGTTCAGTGACAGAGCCCGCAACGCAATTCACCATCTCCGCTACCGCGGACGCCGTCGCCGGCGCGATCGGCGACCGGGAGTTCATCGTCCAGGGCAACCGCCGCTACACCTTCGCGCAGATCGTCGACCGGTCCAACCGCCTGGCGGCATATCTGCATAAACGCGGGCTTGGCTGCAAGACGGAGCGCGCCGAACTCGCAGGTCACGAGGTCGGTCAGGACCTGCTGGGCATCTACGCCTACAACGGGCCCGAATACGTCGAGGGGATGCTCGGCGCGTGGCGTGCGCGTGTCGCCCCGTTCAACGTCAACTACCGATACGTGAAGAGCGAGCTGCAATACCTGCTCGCGGACTCCGGCTGCACCGCGTTGCTGTACCACGCGGCGTTCGCGCCCCGGGTCGCCGAGGTGCTGCCTGACCTGCCCAACCTGCGGGTGCTGATCCAGATCGCCGACGACTCGCGCAACGACCTGGTGCACGGCGCCGTCGACTACGAATCGATCATCGCGTCGAGTTCGACGAAGCCGCCGGCGGTCGAACCCTCCCCGGACGACCTGTATGTGCTCTACACCGGCGGCACCACCGGCATGCCGAAAGGCGTGCTGTGGCGCCAGCACGACATCTTCATGACGTCCTTCGGCGGCCGGAACATGTACACCGGCGAGGTCGCCGGCTCCTACGACGAGATCGCCCGGCGAGTTGCGGAGAATCCGGGCACCAAATTGATGACCCTCCCGCCGCTCATGCATGGTGCCGCCCAATGGAGCGTGATGACTGCGTTGACCACCGGGCAGACGGTCGTGTTCTCGCCGACCCCAAGCCGTTTCGACGCCGATGACGTCGTGCAGACGGTCGAGCGCGAGAAGGTATTGACGGTGCAGGTCGTCGGCGATGCCATGGCCCGACCCATTGCCGACGCCATCGAGCGGGGTTCGGCGGATGTGTCGTCGCTGGCAGTGATCGCCAACGGCGGGGCGCTTCTGACCCCCACCGCCAAGCAGCGCCTCATCGACGTCAAACCCGGGCTGATCGTCATGGACGGCGTCGGCTCGTCGGAGACCGGCATCCAGATGAGCCACATGTCCACCCCTGGCGCGGTGTCCACCGGCACGTTCAATGCGGGCCCGGACACCAGGGTCGCGTCGGAGGACCTCGGCTCGATCCTTGATCCCGGCCACGACGGAATGGGCTGGCTGGCGCAACGGGGTTACGTGCCACTCGGGTACAAGGGCGACGCAGCCAAGACGGCCAAGACCTTCCCCGTCATCGGCGGCGTGCGGTATTCGATACCGGGTGACCGCGCCCGCCATCTGACCGAAGGCGGTATCGAACTGCTCGGCCGCGATTCGGTGACGATCAACTCCGGCGGCGAGAAGATCTTCGTCGAAGAGGTCGAGTCCGCGCTGCTGTCGCACCCAGCGGTCGCCGACGTGGTGGTGTCGGGCCGGCCCAGTGAGCGGTGGGGGCAGGAAGTCGTCGCCATCGTCGCCCTCGTCGAAGGCGCGAGCGCCGACGCGCAAGAGCTCATCGACCATGCGGCGGACGTCATCGCGCGCTACAAGCTGCCCAAGGCCGTGGTGTTCCGGCCGACGATCGAACGCAGCCCGGCGGGCAAGGCCGACTATCGGTGGGCCCGCGAGCAGGCGATGAGCGAAGGCGCCTGAACGGGCCTACCAGCATTGAGGTAGATACTGTAATCTTTACAGTACCTATCGCAGTCCGCTCGAGGATGCTGGAGATCAGACGTGGATAGCCCGGTGCAGGACGCCACGGTCGACGAACCGATCGACCTCCTTCGTGACCCCTATCAGTTCTTCGCCCAGCAACGGCGCGAGACGGGCGGTGTCTTCCGGGGCAGCGTGATGGACTGGTCGCAGGCCCCCGAGGCGATGCCAGAAAACCTCCACGCCGCCGTCTCGTTCGCCGCGGTCAACCGAATCTTCCGCGACAGCAAGGTGTTCAACTCGCATATCTACGACTCCACCGTCGGTCTCTTCATCGGCCCGACCATCTTGGCGATGGAGGGTAAGAAACACTGGGAACACCGCAATCTGGTGTCCGCGGCGTTCAAGTCGAAGTCGCTGTCGCGGTGGGAACCCGAGATCGTGCGGCCGGTCGTCAATACGCTGATCGACGAGTTCGTCGGCGCCGGCGAAGCCGACCTCGTTCGTGACTTCACGCTGGAGTTCCCGACGCGGGTGATATCGAAGCTGTTGGGCCTGCCCGAGGAAGACCTGCCATGGTTCCGCAAGCGCGCGGTGGAACTGATCAGCTATCACATCAAATACAAGAGAGCCTTCGAGGCGTCGGCGGCGCTCAAGGACTACTTCCTCGACCAGATCGAGACACGCAGGTCCAATCCGACCGAGGACATCATCGGCGACCTCGTCTCCGCCGAGATCGATGGTGAGAAGCTCAGCGACGAAGCCATCTACTCGTTCCTGCGGCTGCTCCTGCCCGCGGGGCTGGAGACCACCTACCGGTCCTCGGGAAACCTTCTGTTCCTGCTGCTCACCCATCCCCAACAGTTCCGGGCCGTGCAGGCCGATCGCGAACTCATTTCCCCAGCCATCGAGGAAGGATTGCGGTTCGAAACGCCGCTGACCACCGTGCAGCGCTACGCCACCGAGGAAACCGAACTCGAAAGTGTGACCCTTCCCGCAGGCTCGGTGATCGACGTCTGCATCGGGTCGGCGAACCGCGACGAACTGCGGTGGGAGCGCTCCGAGGAGTTCGACATATTCCGTAAACGGCTGCCCCACATCTCTTTTGCCGCGGGTGAGCACACTTGTATGGGCCTGCATCTGGCCCGCATGGAGACCAGGGTCGCCGTCGAGTGCCTGCTCGATCGGTTGACCGACATCGAACTGGTCACCGACGACAACCCGCACATCTACGGGCAGCCGTTCCGCTCACCGACAGCGATGCCGGTGACGTTCACCGCGGCGGGGTGACCCGTCACGAACTGCCTATGCTCCACTGGGCGGTAGGACAGACTCGGAGGCTGACTTGATCAAGGTGATGGAGGGCGTGCGGGTCCTCGAGGTCGCGCAGTTCACGTTCGTTCCCGCGGCGGGTGCGATCCTCGCCGACTGGGGCGCCGACGTCATCAAGGTCGAGCACCCGGTGCGCGGCGACACCCAGCGCGGCTTCATCAACATGGGCGGCTTCGAGATGAGCGCCGAGCGCCATCCGTTGATCGAGCACCCGAACCGTGGGAAGCGCAGCGTCGGCATCGACGTCTCCACCGAGGGCGGGCAGGAGGTGCTGTACGAGATCGCCAAGCAATCCGACGTCTTCCTGACCAACTACATGCCGCAGCAGCGCCAGAAGAACAAGTTCGACATCGAGCACATCCGCGCGGTCAACCCGAAGATCATCTATGCGCGCGGAAGCGCCTACGGCGACAAGGGACCCGAGCGTCTGGTCGGTGGTTTCGACGGCACCGCCTTCTGGACGCGCAGCGGCGTCGGCCACGCGCTGACGCCCGAAGAGCTCGGTGGTGCGTTGTCCCAGGGCATCCCGGCATTCGGCGACTCGATCGGCGGGATGAACATCGCCGGCGGAATCTCGGCGGCCCTGTTCCACCGGGAGCGCACCGGCGAGGCGCTGGAGCTCGACGTCTCGTTGCTGAGCACGGCGTGGTGGGCCGCGGGAGCGAGTGTGACCCAGGGCATGGAGACGGGCGAGACGATGCGATCGCTCATGCCGGATTCCATTGGCCCGACGGTGAATCCGTTCCTCGGCAACTATCTGACCTCCGACGGCGGCACCATCAACCTGTGCATCGTCAGCCCCACCGGCTATATCCGCGATGCGTTCGAGCACCTTGGCCTGCCCGAGCTGGCGGACGATCCGCGCTTCTCGGACGTGATGCCGTTGATCGAGAACGCCGCGGAGGCAGCCGAACTGATCGCGGCGTCGATCCGCAGCAAGCCGTTCGATTACTGGCGTCAGCACCTGAAGACGATGAAAGGCCAGTGGGCGCCGTTCCAGAGCCTCATCGACCTCGCGTCGGACGAACAGGCGCTGGCCAACGACATGGTCGTCGAAGTCGAGGCCGCCGACGGCGGAGCTCCGTTCAAGGTGGTCCGTGGCCCGGTCCAGTTCAACCACGAGCCGCTTGAAACCACCCGCGCCCCACAGGCATCCGAGCATACCGAGATCGTGCTCATGGAGATGGGCATGGACTGGGACCGCATCGCCGAGCTCAAGGACTCCGGCGCCATCGCCTAACCCACAGTTGCCGCGAAACGGAATTCCAGCAGAAGAAGTTCGAGGCGGATTCATACGGTCAGTGCAACATCCGATGATCTAGGAGGTTGCCGTGACGTCTGGGGTTCGGGTTTCGAGGGCGGTGAAGCGGGAGTTCTTCGATCTTGTCTGCCTGGGTGTGGCCACCACAGAGGCGTCGGTGAATCTGGGTATGTCGCGTCGCACCGGCTGGCATTGGTGGCGCGACGCTGGCGGCATGAAGCTACGCAACGGCAAGAACGGTCTGGGCGGGTTGGCCGGCCCAGGGAGATCTCACTGGGCCCGGCGGCCCGGGCCATCGGGTCAGTTTCGAGGAGCGCGTGGAGATCATGCGTGGCCGCGACGTGGGGCTGAGCTTCGCCGAGATCGGCAGACGCCTCGGGCGCGACCGCTCGGTCGTCTGGCGGGAATACCGCCGCAACCGCCTTCCTGACGGGGATTATCACGCCCTGATGGCCAATGCTCGTGCAACGCGAGAAGCCCGCCGGCCCAAAGCCTTCCGGGTCAACAATCACCGGTTGTGTTCGGCGATCGAAACCTGGATGGATGACGGGTGGAGCCCCAGATTGATCTCGCAGATGTTGGCCCATGACCATCCCGATGACAAGCTGATGCAAGTGAGCCACGAAACCATCTACCAGAGTCTGTATGTGCAGACCCGTGGCCAGCTGCGCGCCGATCTGCACAAGTGCCTGTCAACCAAACGTGCGACGCGCAGACCGCGCGGGCATCGCGGCCGCACCGGGGTCTACACCCCCGGCGAGATTCTTCACCATCCGCGACCGCCCGGCTGAAGCCGAAGATCGGGCCGTACCCGGCCATTGGGAAGGCGACCTGATCCTGGGCGCGGGTCACCGCAGCGCGATCGGCACCCTGGTCGAGCGGGCCACCCGGTTCACCATCTTGTTGCACCTGCCCGTCGATCACACCGCCGAATCGGTGGCCACCGCGATGATCGAGGCCATGGGTGAGCTGCCCGAGCACCTACGCCGCTCGATCACCTGGGACCGCGGCAGCGAAATGGCCGATTGGCGCAGCATCCAACTGCAGCTGCAAGCCCCGGTCTTCTTCCGCAATCCGCACTCGCCGTGGCAGCGCGGCACCAACGAAAACACCAACCGGCTGCTGCGGTTCTGGTTTGAAAAAGGCAGCGACCTCAGCGGCTACACCAAAGACGACCTCAAACGCGTCGCCGACAAACTCAACACCCGCCCCAGACCAACACTCGACCTCGACACACCCGCCCAACGCCTAGCCGCCCTCATTAGCCAAGCCGCCTAGACGTTGCACTAACCGCTTGACATTGCCCGAAATAGATTCCTGCTGGAATTCAGTTTCGCGGAATGCCAGGAGCGCCTAGGCGCGGGCCACCTCGACGGGCACACCTGTCAGCCAGGACATGCCGGCCAAGGCCTCGACGTCGCGGGGGTCGCTCGACGTCAACTGGTTCACGTTGGCCCCACCAGCGGCATTGGCGAGGCGCCAACCGCCGGTGCCCTTGTGGCCCCATCCGTGCGGAACCGCGATGGTGCCGGGCACGATATCGGCGGTCAGCGAAACCGGTAGTGCGATCTCACCGTACGGAGAACGCACCGACACCTCGTCACCGTCGGAGATCCGGCGGCATGCCGCATCATCGAGGTGCATCAGCGCACGATGAATTCGCTTGCCGCGCATCAGCAGCGGCGAGTTGTGCATCCACGAGTTCTCCGAACGCGGCTCACGCATGCCGACCATCCGCAGTGGGAAGCCGGCGGGCCGACTGCGCCGCGAGACGGAGTTGATCTCGATGGCGATGTCGTCGTGTTCGAGTCGGACTCGTCCCCCGCGATAGACCACGACCTCGTCGAGCACGCCCGTTCGGATGTTCGGCGCGACCACGACGCCGTGGGGATGCTGCCCAGTCAGCCTGCGGAATGTCAGGCCGCCCCGGCGAAGGCCGAACCGGTCCCCTCCTTCAGACATCCGAATCATCGCGTCGACGACGGGGCGTGGCGTCAAGCGCCTGCCGAACAGGCCGGCGAGCCTTCGGGCCACCCCCATCGCGGCGAAAATCGGTGTGCAGCCTGCCATCCGCTGTGCCAACTCGTCGACGATCTCCCACTCCGTGCGCGCCTGTCCGGCCGGTGCGACGACCGCCTCGGTGGCCTGGCGGAACGGGGTGGCCTGGAACAACTGAAAGGTGACCGCGAAGTCGTCGCGCTCGTACATCGTGGTGACGGGGAGCACGTAGTCGCAGTGTGCTGTCGTCTCGTTGACGTAGAGGTCCAGGCCGACCATCAGGTCAAGGCCCGCGACGGCCGCCTCGAGCTCCTCACCGTTCGGCACGGACAGCACCGGATTGCCCGCACTGGTGAACAACGCCTTGATCTGCCGATCGCCTGGCGTCGAGATCTCCTTGGCCATGAGCGCCGCGGGTTCCGCGGCGGCCACCGGCCGAAAGCCGCCGATACGTGATCGCTTTCTCCGGTAGGCCCGCCGCGCACCCGCGCCCATCATCTTGAACACCGCTCGCTGACCGGGCATCCCCAGCGTGCCGAACACACTTCCACCGGGTCGGTCGAGATTGCCCGCGATGAGGTTCACTGCGTCGATCAGGTACGCGGTCAACGTGCCGTTCTGTCCCACACAGGTGCCGAACCGCCCATACACGGCGGCGCGTGGTGTCGTGGCGAGGTCACGCGACAGCGCGCGAACCGTTTCGGGTGTGATGCCGGTCAATTCGGCAGTGACCTCAGGAGTGAACGGCGCACACTGTCGCGCAAGCCAATCGACCCCGTCGGCTTGGGACTCCGCGCGCCCGCGGTCGGCGAGACCCTCGTGGAACATCACCTGGAGCACGGACAGCAGGAAGTACGCATCACCGTCGGGAACAATGCCCAGCCATTCGAACTGTGCCGCGGTTTCGGTCTTGCGCGGATCGACGACGACGACCCGCCCTCCTCGCTTGACGATGTCGTGCATGCGGTCCTTGATTCGCGGTGCGGTCAAGAAGCTGCCATGTGACACAACCGGATTCGCGCCCATCATCACCAGCAGGTCAGTTCGCAACAGGTCCGGTATCGGCACCGCCATCGGCCCGCCGTAGAGGAACTGGCTTGCGGCCAGCCTGTTGCTGGTGTCCTGGGACGAAGCGGTGAAGTAGTGGGAGTGCCGCCCGATGCCTTTGATGAACCCCATGGCGGCGAACAGGTGCGAGTAGCTGAACGCGGCCGGATTGCCCATGTACCAGCCGACCGCACCGGAGCCGTGACGGCGATGGATCTCGGTCAGGCGCGCCGCGATGTCGGTCATCGCCTCGTCCCAGGTGACCTCTTCGAATCTGTCGGGTCCACGCCTCAGGGGCACGGTGACCCGGTCGGGATCGTTGACCACCTCGGTGAACGCGATGCCCTTCTGGCAGGCGAAGCCCGCCGACAGCGGATGGTCCTTGTCCGGGCGCAACGCGACCAGGCGGCCGTCCTCGACGGTCGCGACCATGCCGCACAGTGGCTCGCAGATCCGGCAGAACGTGGGCCTGTGCTCGGTTACCGATGCCACGCTGATTAAGATACTGTAAGTGTTACAGTTGCGATAGCCCGCGGGAGGAACTGCCGACATGAACGACGTCGCCATCATCGGTGTCGGCCTGCACCCGTTCGGCCGCTTCGAGGGCAAGACGGCGATGGAGATGGGCGTCGACGCCATCTTCGCAGCGGTTGCCGACGCGGGCGTCGAGTGGAAGGACGTCCAGTTCGCCACTGGCGGCAGCTGGACCGTCGCCAACCCGGACGCGATCGTCGGGATGGTCGGGCTCTCGGGTATCCCGTTCACCAATGTGTTCAACGCCTGCGCCACCGCGGCGAGTGCCGCCAAGGCATGCGCGGACGGCATCCGGCTCGGCGACTACGACATCGGCATCGCCGTCGGCCTGGACAAGCACCCGCGCGGCGCCTTCACCGAGGACCCGGCCCTGGTCGGCATGCCGAGCTGGTACGCGGAGAACGGCCAGTACCTCACCACCCAGTTCTTCGGCATGAAGGCCAACCGCTACCTGCACGACTACGACATCTCGCAATCGACCCTGGCGAAGGTCGCCGCGAAGAACTTCCGCAATGGCGCACTCAACCCGAATGCGTTCCGGCGCAAGCCGATCCCCGAGGATGAGATCCTCAACTCGACGATGCTCAATTATCCGCTGACGCAGTACATGTTCTGCGCGCCCGACGAGGGCGCCGCGGCGGTCGTCATGTGCCGCGCCGACATCGCGCATCGCTACACGTCGAAGCCGGTATACCTGCGTGCCGTCGAGGTACGCACCCGCAAGTACGGCGCGTACGAGGTGAACACGACGTTCGCGCCGGTCGAAGAGGACGTAGCGCCCACTGTCTACGCCGCCAAGGCTGCGTTCGAGAAAGCAGGCGTGGCGCCGGGCGACGTCGACATCATCCAGCTGCAGGACACCGACGCAGGCGCCGAGATCATCCACATGGCCGAGTGCGGGTTCTGCGAGCACGGCGAGCAGGAGAAGCTGCTGGCCGACGGCGCCACCGAGATCCACGGCTCGATGCCCATCAACACCGACGGCGGTCTGATAGCCAACGGCGAGCCGATCGGCGCGTCGGGTCTGCGCCAAATCCACGAGCTGGTATGCCAACTGCGCGGTGAGGCAGGCGAGCGTCAGGTCGGCGGCGACCCACGGGTCGGTTTCGCGCAACTGTATGGCGCACCCGGCACCGCTGCGGCGACGATCGTCACGCGCTGAGCGGTAGGACGAGCGGGATGGGGCATCGCATCGTCAGGTGGCGGCGAGGGCGTCGATGAGCCGATTCATGACCGCGCCGACGTCCTGGCGGGCCTGATCATGTTCGTCCGCCCGGGCGATATGGAGGGTGGCCTCGCGCATGGCGCCCGTTGTGCTTCTGTGGGGCGATGCGGACCGCTTCTTCACGATCGACCTCGCGCACCGATTGCGCGATGCGTTCCCCAACGCACGGCTGGTCCTGATCCCCGGCGGGCGGACCTTCTTTCCACTCGACGAACCCCAATGGGTAGCCGACGAAATCGAGTCGGCACTTCAGTCGAAAAGAGCGTGATGGTCTTCACGCGTCGCGAGGCCACCGGTACGCACCGAACACCGGCGGTACGACGACACCCGGCGGCGCCTTGAGTACGTACGGAACGGCGCGGACGGCCGTCATCGCCACCGCGAGCTGACCACCCGCGACTCCCGGGAGATCGACCGGATCATTACCGATCGTGAGATCAACTCGCAGCTGCGGTGCCCCGTCGACGAGGACTCGCACGAGGAATTGGCCGTCGAGCACCACATTCCACTCCGGAATGTCGTCAGCTGCCGTCCAGTACTCCTCGGCGACCAGAACGGGAAGCCCGGACCGGTAGGCCGTCCACGAAAGAATCTGCCCGACAACAGAACCGGCTGGCAAAGTGCCGCACGCCACCTCGATGTCGTACGGCCGGGTCGCCGTCTGGATTTCTCGTCGGATCTCGTCGAATTCGAGCCCAAGCACGTCCGCGGTCGCCGCCAATGACTGCTCGTACTGCGATGAGACCGCACGGAACATCGCGGAGTCGACGGTGATCTCTTCGGGAGACTTGCCCATACCCATCAGGTCGACGAGCATCTCCCGTGCAGTGACAGCGCGACAGTCGACGAACTCCTGCACCGTGATCTTGTCGACGCGCTGCGACAGCGCGGTGAGCGAGGTCGCGAGGCGTTCGAACATGAAACCCGGATGCTCGCCGGCAGCGTGAAACCGTGTCCCACCTTCTCCGCACGCCCTGCGAATGCGCTCTGCGGTCTCTGCTCCGAAGGTGGGCAGGTGGCTGTACGACGTCGTCGTGATCACGCTCTTGCCCGATGCGAGCAACGCGACGATGTCGTCGGTATTCGTGTTGTCGGGGAACGCCTTGCTGGCCGCGTGCAGGACGACGTCCGCGTCCAGTTCGAGGATTGCCGATGCATCGTTTGTCGCCAGCACACCTGTCGGCAGGCGGCCGACGAGGGCGCCGGCATCGACGCCGAACTTCGAAGGGCTATATACGAAGAGACCGACGAGTTCGAGGTCGGGACGGTCGATGACCTCGCGGAGCTGAGCCAGTCCGACCGCACCGGTCGCCCACTGGATGACGCGAATCGTCATGACAGCAGCGGCGGTTCGAGCAGGCCCTCGATGGTGCCGTGCAGCACGATGCCGCTGGCATCGGGCAGGACACGCCTGGCCACCAGGAACTCGCTGCCGACCCAGCCGTGGCGGATGTAGCGGCCGAACCGCAGGCGTGTACCCGGTGCCCCAGTAGCGGCGGGAAGCATCTTGATCTTCTCCAGCGCATGTTTGACGCCGACCCCCGTCAAGGGTCGGGCATTGGCAAGCGCGATCATCATCAAGCGGCCGACGTCATAGCAATACACCGGAAAGAAATACTGCGGCCTGCGCCCGTAGCGTGCTTCGAATCGGTCGAGGAATTCCTTGCCCGTCACGTTGCGGTCGTCGTACTGGTCGAGGCCGACCCACCCGGCGAGTTGTTCGCGCCACCATTGACCGGTCGAGGCGAATTCGAAGGCAGTGGTGGTGTACCGCGGCGGCATCCAGCCGATCTCCCGCAGTGCGGCATTGACGCCGGGGATGCCGAGACCGAAGCCGACGTGGAGGATGGCGTCGGGCTTGTCGGCAGCGAGTGTCGCCATCGCCGTTTGCTTTTCGGCTTGCACCTGCGGGATGGGAACCTCCGCGGTGATGCGCAGGCCCGCGTCTTTGCAGGCCACTCTCGTGGTGCGCAGGTACTCGGCTCCGATCAGGGAGTCCTCGAACGCGATGCCAACGGTGCGGCAGCCATCGAGGGCAGCGACCGTGGCCATGATGATCGGTTCTTCCTCCATCGAGCCTGCCGGCAGCCCGAATACCCACTCGCCGAGCATGGTCTCGGTCGCCGCCATCGTGATGCACGCAACCTCGGCTAGTTCCTCGACATATGGGCGCAGTGCGGCACCGTTCTCAGAAACCCACGGTCCGAAGATGACGAGTGAATCCTGCTCCACCAGTTCGAAGAACGCATCGCGGACCGCCCGGAAGGTGCCGTTGGGCAAGCCTTGTACGGCCCGGACGACGAACTCCACCGGGCGTTCGAGGACACCTTGCTCGACGAATTCGTCGGCCACCAGCTGCAGCGACGGCAGGATGTTCTCGTCGAAGCCGCCATCGTCGTCGACATAGTCGATCAACAGCCCGACACGGGCCGGTGTCACGTCACTCATAGCGGCCTTCCGGTAAGGCGCATCTCGGCCGTCACCGATGCTTGACGTAGAACTGCGCCGCCTGACGTATCGACTCTGCGGTCGGACGCGGATTCCATCCCAGTTCGCGAGTCGCCTTGCTGTGGTCGGCCGCCGACATGATGTGCAGCAGTCGCACCCCGGTGAGGTTCATCGGGACGTCGCGCCGCAGCACTCGGCCCGCCACAGCCAGAGTCCATCCGAACACGTACAGCAGCGCGAGGGGTATACCCCACCGCGGCGGCTTCTCACCGACTGCCCAGGCTGCGGTCTCCAACATTTCCCGCATCGGCATGAACCTCTCGGAGATGATGTAGCGCTCGCCGACGCGACCGCGCTCGCCGGCGAGCAGGAATGCCTCCGCCACGTCTTCGATGCCGACGACCTCCGTCGACACACCCCTGACGTAGATCGGCATCTTGCCCAGCGCGGCCGTCTTCACCATCAGGCCCTGGTGCGGGTTCCAGTCGAGCGGGCCGTACGGGTTCGAGACGCACATGGCGACGGCAGGCAGTCCCCGCTGCCTGGCGTAGCTCAGCACCATGTCTTCGGCCTGACGCCGGGACTCGATATAGGCGCCGCCCTTGCCCGGCCAGTTGAAAGGCATTTCCTCCGTGGCAGATTCACCCTTTTCGGCGATAGCGATCGTGCCGATGGTGCTGCAGAAGACGAACCGGTACAAGTCCTCCTGTTGCGCGACGTCGAGCACCCGCCGCAGGCACTCGACGTTCGTCTCGAACAAGGGGGCCGGGTCGCGCAGGTAGAAGCGGGTGTCCACCACGCAGTAGAACACCACGTCACGGCCGGACATCGCCGCGCGCAACGCCTCTTCGTCGCTGAGGTCGCCGTAGCACCGTTCGACGTCGAGGTCGTCGATGGCCACCGTCGAACTGGACTTGCGCAGATACACCCGCACGTCGTCGCCGCGCTCGACGAGTTTGCGCGTGACATGGGACCCCACGAAACCGCTCGCGCCCATCACCAGGACTTTGCGCGTGCGGGTCGTCTCCGTCACGACGCCTTCTTGGCCACCGGAGGCGAATAGTTCGGCTTGCCCAGCCCCAGCACATACTGCGCGATCATGTTGCGGAACACCTCGAGGGTCCCGCCGTAGATGCCGACCAGCGGAGCGAACCGGTACACGTATTCGGTCGCGCCGTCGTCGGCGGCGCCGTCGGCGCCGACCGGCAGCGACGCGGCTGTGCCGAGGATGTCCATCAGGTCCGGTGAGATGTCGCGCATCGTCTGCGCCAGCGCCACCCGGCCGAAGATGCTCGTCGCCGACAGCGAGGCTTCCATCCGGGCGATGCTTCGCCCCAGGCGATATGCCACCGATCCGTCATCGATCAGCCTGCGGCCGTTCGGACCGGATTCGGCAACCTTGGCAGCCGCCTTGTCCGCCGCGGTGGCCATGAACCCGGCCTGGTGCATCATGATCGACACGTCCTGCAGGCCGTCGGCCGCGGCTTCCACCGCACCGTGCTCGACGTTGAGCGGTTCACGGACCACGGTCCAGCCGGCGTTCACATCACCGAGCCGGTACTTGTCGGAGACCCGGACGTCGCTGTAGTACACGATGTTCGTCCGGTCGCCGTCGACCGTGCGGATGCCCTGGATCTCGATGCCCGGCGTGTCGAGCGGCACCAGGAACATGGTGAGGCTCTTGTGTTTCGGCGCCTCCGGGTCGGTGTTGGTGATGAGGAAGACGTACTGGCAGTTGTGGGCGCCGGTGGTGAACATCTTCGACCCATTGATCACCCATTCGTCCCCGTCGCGCACCGCGCGGGTCTTGCACGTGGCGACGTCGGATCCGCCCTCGGGCTCGGTGTAGCCCAGGCAAAGCCGAACCTGGCCGTTGAAAACCCGTGGCATCACTTCGGCTTTCAGTTCCGGTGAGCCGAACTTCTCCACCGAGCGCGCGATCATGGCCGTGGTGCCGAAGGTCACCCACGGCACATGCGCACGCCGCTTCTCCAGATCCCAGATGCGCTTCCGCACGCGGTTGAACCCACCTTCGGATTCGGGCTTCCATTCGCGCGCAAGGTATCCGGCTTCGCCGAGCGCCAGGTGTACGCCTTCGTCGAAGTTGTCACCCGTCTCGCGGTCACGCCGAATGACGTCCTCGGTGACGAGCTCACGCAGGAAGTCACGCGACTCGTGCAGAAACGCCTCGTCCTCGTCCGACAGCTCGACCCGTGAGAAATCCATTACTTCGCTTCCCCGCTTTCGCGCGCCGCGACGATCTCGGCGATGTACTTCGCACTGGCACCGGGGTCGCCGCCGGCCAGCGCCCAGCCGCGGGCGCGGATCAGATACGCGGTCGCTGCCGCCTCCGCCGTCACCCCGAGACCACCTTGGACCTGCACCGCCATGGTGGCGGCCTTCGACGCCTCCTCGGCCATGAACACGAACGCCGACGGCGCCAACTCCCGTCGTTCGTCGGGCTCGTTGTCGAGGAACCATGCCGCGCGCCGCGCCAGGTTGCGCCCGCCCGCAACGGTGATGGCGATGTTGGCGAGCGGATGCGAGATGCCCTGCAGCGTCGAGATCGGCACCCCGAGCGTATAGCGGGACTTGGCGAACTCGGCCGCGATCGTCATTGTCTCCTCGACCAGACCGACCAGCGCCGCCGCGGTCAGCACCCGCCATTCATCCAGTGCCCGTTGGTATTCCGCCATCGCATCGGCACCGCTTGCGATCACGGTCCTGCTGTCGGCGGCCGAGGGGTCCACCCACGCCATCGGCAGCTTCCCAATGTTGTCGACCTTGACCGGGCGCGTGCCGAATGTCAGCCGCACGATGTCGTCGCCGTCACGGATCAGGATCTGGTCGGCGATCGAGCCGGTCGGGATCAGCCGAATCCCCGACACGCTCTCGTGTTGAGGATCCAGCGCCGCCAGCTGCTTACCGTTGACGAGATCGGGGTCCAGGCGTTCCAGACGAGCCAGCAACCGGGCCGCGCACACGTGGTCGATCCACGGCACCGGCGCCAACGAGCGGCCGATCTCCTCGGCGACCAGCGTCAGGTCGACCAGAGTCGCGCCGTCCCCGCCGACAGACTCCGGCAGGGCCATCGTGGTCGCGCCCATCGCACAGAGCCGCTCCCACAGACTCTTGTCGAACCCCGACTCCTCGGCGGCGCGCACGGTTTCGATCGCACAGTGCGTCTTGAAGAACTGCTTGTACGCCTGCTGGATCGCCACGTGATCCTCGGACAGGCTGTAGTCGAGCCTGCGCAGCTCATAACGGTCCATCGTCAGTGTTCCTGTTCTCCGAAAAAGAATTCTTGCGCGTTGTTGTAGAGATAGTTGTCCATCACGTCGGCGGGCAGATCCAGCGCCAGCGCCTCGGGAACGACGCGTCGCATCCTCAGCACCGGCCAGTCGGAGGCATAGATCACCTTGTTCTTGCCGCGCGTGCGCATGTAGTGCAGCAGGCTGTCGGGCAGCCGCTTCGGCGACCAAGCCGAGGTCATCAGCCGCAGGTTCTCGTACTTGATCATCAACCGGATCGCGATGTCCCACCACGGGTCTGCGCCGTGAATCATGCACAGCTTCAGTTCGGGGAAGCGCACGCACACCCGGTCGAGATGGATCGGATTCTGCACCTCACCGGGGATCGGTGGCCCGGGAAGGCCCGTGTTGATGCACAGCGGCAAACCCATCTCGGCGCACTTGGTGTAGAGCGGGTAGTAGACGGCGTCGCTCGGCGGGTATTGGCCGTCACCCCAGAAGCTGGGCCCGACAACGGCATAGGCGACCGAAAGATCGTTGACGACCGCGCTGAGCTCGCGTAGCGACGGCATCGGCTTGAGCAGGTTGACGCCGCCCATCGCCAGCGCGAACCGCTCGGGTCGTGACTCGACGAACTTGCGGGCGGTGACCGACGGCTTGGCGAGGTTGTCCATCAGGATCGCCTTGCGCACACCCTGCTCGTCCATCTCCTCGAGCAGCTCGGCCATGTCGACGGGGGCGAACATCGACTCCGGACCCTTGAAGTAGTCGTCTCGCACCTTGAGCATCCACGTCGGTTGCTGGTCGGTTTCGCCGAAGTGCACGTTCACCAGGCAGTCGATGGCTTTCGTCATGTCAGGGACTCCTGTTGCGTCGCCATGCTTTTCGCCCACCGGTAGTCGGCCTTGCCGTTACCAAGTCGACGGACCTGCTCGACGAAGATGTACTCCTTCGGTGCCTTGAACGCGCAAGCTGCGATGTGCAGTGGGCGTGCAGCGGCTCGTGGGTGGCCTCGGCTCCGTCGCGCAGCGCCACGAGCGCCACCACTTCCTGGCCCCACCGGTCGCTCGGGCGGCCCACCACCAACGCGTCGGCGATCGCCGGGTGTGCGCGCAGGACCTCTTCGACTTCCTCCACGAACACCTTCTCGCCGCCGGTGTTGATGACCAGCGAGTCGCGTCCGAACAGCCGCATCGTGCCGTCGGATGCCAGCGAGCCGCGGTCGCCGGAAATCACGACGCGTTGCCCGTCGACGACAGGGAACGTTTTCTGGGTGGCGGCCGGGTCGTCGAAATAGCCGAGCGGGATGCGGCCGGCTCGCGCGATGTAGCCGATTTCATCATCGCCCGGCTCCAGGAACCGGCTGTAATCACCGGACACCACCAGCGCGCCGTCGCGCAGCTCGAACGTGTCCTTCTCCGACCCGCGTTGGCTGCGGCCGAAGCCGACGTTGCCGGTCTCTGAGGATCCGTACCCATTGATCAGCGTGATCTGCGGGAGCAGTTCCAGCAGCGCCCGTTGGTATTTCGGGTTCGTCGCCGCTCCCCCGGTACCGATCGCGAACATCGAGGACAAATCGTAGGAACCTCGACGCAACTCTTCGACCAGCGGCCCGGCGTAAGCGTCGCCGACCATCGTCATCATCCCGACCTTCTCGCGCTCCGCGGTCTCGAGCACGGCGGGTGGGTCGAATTTCGTCCGGTCGTAGAGAACTACGGGCAGACCGTTGAGCAGCGCTGCGAAGGCCGTCCACATGCCTGCCGCATGCATCAGTGGGGAAACAGCGAACCACGGCTGCCCGCCGTGGCGCACTTTGTCGTGGATCTCGGCGACGGACTCGTGGTCGGCGCCGTTCATCGACACCACGTAGCTGTCGCTCTGCCGCCACATGACTCCCTTGGGGCGTCCCGTAGTTCCGCCGGTACACACCATCAGCAGATCGTCGGGCGACGGAGTGATGCGGTGATCCGTATCTCCCTGGGCCAGAGCATCTTCCAGCGTGATCGCCCCGGGCAGTTCTGCGACATCACTGCCGTCGTCAACCGATATCAGCAGATCCGCCGAGGCGGGCGGAAGCACGTCGGCGAACTTCGTCCCCAAAGACCGGTGGTAGATGACAGCCCGCGGCCGCAAGTACTCGAGCAGCTCTTCGACTTCGCGTGGCGTGTAGTTGTAGTTGACGTTCGCCGGGACGGTTCGGGCCTTGAGACACCCGATGACCATGTCGGGATAAAGATCGTTGTGCATGATGAGAGCAACCCGATCCTGGCCGCACTCCCAGTTCTCGAGCTCCTCGCGCTCACGATGAGCACCGAACCCGTTGCCAGCCAGGAAGTTGGCCAGCCGGCGCGTTCGGTCCGCCGTCTCACCAAAGGTGCTTCGGCGCTCACCGCAGACCGTCATCATCCGGTCGGGAACACTTGCGGCGATGGCATCGACGACATCGCCTATGGTCCATTCGCCCATGGCTACGCGGACGCCGCTACCTTGACGCCGAGCAGGTCAAGGGCGTTGTCCCGCATGACCTTCCGGGTATCTTCGGCGCTGAACTCCGGGAACTGGGGGATGTCGGCGGTGAAGGTCATCGGATCCGCGAGACCCTCGCCGTGCGGCCAGTCCGAGCCGAACAGGATCTTGTCCACACCGATGGTCTCGGCGAGCAGCTTCACGTCGTCCTCGTAGTACGGCGCGATCCACACGTTGTTCCGCAACTGCTCGACGGGATCCGCCTTGAAGTGGTACGGCGCGGTGTTGGCGGCTTTCTTCAGCCGCTTGATCAGCCGGTACACGAAGTAAGAGCCGTTCTCGATGCTCACCACCTTCAACTTCGGATGACGGGTGAACACCTGATGCACGATCATCGAGGCCATCGAGTCGTGGATTGCCCGGTCGTCGAGCAGGATCTGGTCGAGCGGGTCCTTCTTGCCGAATCCTTCGAAGGTCCCCTTGCCGCCCCACAGCGCCGCGATCGCCAGGTAGCCGCTGTCGGAGAGGTGGAAACCCACCGGCACACCCGCCTCGGCCAGCCGCGCCCACACCGGGTCGTGGAGTGGATCGCCCAACGACCGGGGCTTGACCACTCCGGGCACCGGCGCGGGGCGCACCAGCACCATCCTGGCGCCGCGCCCGAGGACGAAATCGACTTCCTCGACGGCCTTGTCCGGATCGGCCAGCGAGATGATCGGCGCCGAGATGATGCGGTGGTCGGGCCGGTCGAATCCCCAGTCCTCGTCGAGCCAGAGGTTGAAGGCATGCACCGTGGCCATGGTCGCCTCGATGTCGTGCTTCAGCGCCTCCTCGACACCGCACGCGAATGTCGGGAGCATGAACACCGTTTCGAGGTTCTGCTTGTCGAGCACCTTCACCCGCGCATCGCGGTTCTGGTACTCGGGATGGTTGGCCATCCGGTCGACCTTCATCAGCGACGCCGGGTCGACACCCTCGGGGATCTCACCGCGGAACAGCAGATCCAGACAGCCCGGTTCGATGATCGGGTCGAAGGTCGGGTTCGGGATGAAGTGGTTGACCACCTCGCCCATGACCGCCAGCGTGCGCTTGCCGTCGGCGACCATCTGCACGCCGCGGCGCTTGAACTCCTTGGGCAGGTGCCGGGTGCAGGAGTCCAGCGTCTCGTAGTAGTGGTTGTCGACGTCGATCGCCCGGTAGTCGAGAGTCACGTCACGTCCTCCTTCAACGGCGGAAAACTGGGCTGTCTCTTCTCGAAGAATGCGGTGATGCCCTCGATGAAGTCGGGGCGCTGCATGGACTCGTGCATCAGCTTCTCGGCGCGGTCGCTCGCCTCGAACACATCCCGCATGCTGTCTGCGTACACCTGTTGCTTGATCACCGCCAGAGAACTCGGCGCGCAGTTCGCGGCGATGTCCTCGGCGTAGCCGATCGCACGGGCCAGCAGATGCTCAGGTGCCACCACCTCGTTGACGAGTCCGAGCGCGGCGGCCTCGTCGGCCAGGAACACGCGGCCCGAGAGCAGCAGATCCATCGCGGCTCCCCAACCGACGACGCGCGGAAGTATCCAGCTGATCCCGTACTCGGCGATCAGGCCGCGCCGCGCGAACGACGTGGTGAACTTCGCGCCCTCGGCGGCGAACCGGACGTCGCACATCAACGCCTGGGTCAGCCCGATGCCGGCGCAGGCGCCGTTGATCGCGGCGATGACCGGTTTGCGCAGCGTCGCAACGAAATGCGGATGCCGTTCACCGACCAACTTGGAAATGTCGGTGTCGCCGTCGGTGTTCGCGCTCTCGATCGACGACAGGCTCCCCATGTCGGCGCCCGCACAGAACGCGCGGCCGCTGCCGGTGAGGACGATGGCGCGTACGTCGGGGTCGGCTTCGGCCCGGTCGAGGAGTGAGTAGAACTTCGCCGCGAATCCGCCGCCCCACCCGTTCATCCGCTCGGGCCGGTTGAGGGTCAGCAGGGCCACCCCGCTGTCGCGCAGCTCGTAGAGGACCGGATCGTCGGCACTCACCGGGCGGGCCTCCTCGGGTGGGTTCTAGCTGTGTGTATGGACATACTGTACACCTATCGGTAGCGCCTTCCGCTACCGTCGGGCGGCCCTACTGACCGACCAGTCCGAACCGGCGGTAAGCGGCATCGATCTGGGCTTTGCCCTGGTCTGGGAACACCGCCTGCGGGGGGCGCGAGTGCGGGTAGTCGCCGATCGGCAGACCGAGCACCGACGCCGCGTACTTGAAGGCCCCGCCCCAGTGGGTGAAGTAGTCCGGTCGACCCGGATAGCAGGTGAACCACGACGCCATGTCGATGCCGAACTGGTCCAGCCCGGACTTCTCGGCGTAGTCCATCGCCTCGATCAGCCTGTCGTTCCAGACCAGTTCCCAGTACTCGGAAATTATTGGCTGCTGAGGGGTTTCGTACAGATAACCGGCGGTGCCCAGCTGGGCCGGGCCCACGATGCCCGCGCGCAGCCAGCCCGCGCGGTAGACGGTCAGGTCGCATTCCCAGATCGTCAGATTGGGCGCGAGGTCGTGCAGCAGCCGGCTGCTCGCGGGCCGGAACGCGCCCTCCTTCGTGGCGCAGACGGCAGGGATCTCCGAGTAGATGCGCGCGCCCTCGGCCGGAGTCAGCACGTAACCGGAGGACGGCGAGTTGAACATGCCCAACGCGATGTCGGTGCGATCGGCGATGTAGCGGAAGAAGTTCAGCACGCCCTCCCCGCCGTGGGCCTCCATCATCGGTGTCTGGATGTAGACGATGTCGGCGCCTGCCTGCTCGGCGTGCCGCGTCAGGTCGACGCAGTCCTTGGCGGACGTGGCCGCAGTGCAGGCCTGCACGACGACATCGGGGTTCGCCCTGCGGCCTTCCTCGATTGCCACTTCCAGCAAGCGCTTTCGCTCGTCGAGCGTCAACGACCAGAACTCGGCGATGCCGCTGGTGCACCACAACATCGGGTGTTTCAGTTCGCCGACGCAGTAGCGCACCAACGTCCGGTATGCGTCCCAGTCGATGTCGTCGCCGTCGTCGCCACAGAACGGCGTGTAGAGGCTGTTGCCGATTCCGCGCAATGAGGAACGCGCCCACTCGCGCGCGTCACGTGCTGTTGCCATGCCGCCTCCTCAGGTGAAATCGCTTCCGCCGTCGACGTTGATGTTGGCGCCGGTCATATAGGAGTTGCGCCGCGAGGCCAGGAATGCGACGACGGGTCCTATCTCGTCGGGAAGTCCCGCGCGCGGCATATGAGCCGGGTGCCCGAAGTGCTTGTCGATGGCCGCCATCAGCGCATAGGGATCGCTGCCGTCGACGCCGACCGAATCGGCCCAGCCCCGTAGCGACTCCGACGCGATGCTGCCCGGCGACACCACGTTGACGAGGATCTCGTCGCGGGCCAGCGCCAGCGACAGGTTCTTCGAAATGCTCGTCACCATCGCCTTGGCCGCCGTGTAGGCGGGAAGGATCTCGCTCTGCCGCTGCGTCGAGTGCGCGGAGAAGTTGACGATGCGCGCCCACGCCGCCTTGCGAAGCATCGGAAGTGCCGAGCGGACGGTGTGCACCATGCCCATCACACCCTCGTCGACAGCCTGATGCCATTGGTCGTCGTCGAGGTCTTCGAACCGGCCGATCGCGCTTGGTCCGGCCGCGTTGACGAGAACATTGAGCTCACCGTTCCATCGCTCGCCCAGTTCGTCGAACATGGCCGCCACTGCGTCGGCCGTCGGTGATGTCGGTGACAAGTCCGACGGCGTCGGGGCTGCCCCGGCCCGCGAGGTCCTCGGCGGCGCGATCGAGAACCTCCTTGGTGCGGCCGACGACCGCGACGCGTGCCCCGTCGTCGGCCATGCATTGGGCCGCGGCCAGTCCCATTCCGCGGCCGCCGCCGACGACTACCGCCGTGGCGTTCGCGAAACCGAGATCCATGGCGCCGTCGTCCTCAGGTCCCGGTCCAGTTGGGCGCGCGCTTCTCGGCGAATGCGATGGCGCCCTCCTTGGCGTCGTTGGACGTGAAGACCGGGATGATGTGGTCGAGTTGCTTCTTCCACATCTCTTCTTCGGTCCAGTCCGCGGACTTCGAGATGACCTCCTTGGTGACGGCCACCGCGAGGGGCCCGTTGGCCGTGATGCGTTCCGCCAGTTCGATCGCTTTCGCCAACGCCTCTCCGGGCTCGGTCACGGCATTGACGAAACCCCACTCCGCGCCTTGCTCCGCGGTGAAACTCTCGCCGGTCAGCGCCAGTTCGAGCGCCTTCTGGTACGGGATCCGGCGCGGCAGCCGCAACAGCCCGCCACCTCCGGCCACCAGGCCGCGCTTGACCTCGGGGATGCCGAATTTCGCGGTTCGCGACGCCACGACGAGGTCGGTGGCGAGCACCACCTCGGTGCCGCCGGCCAAGGCATAGCCCTCGACGGCCGAGATGATCGGCTTCCTCGGCGGCCGCTCGGTGAATCCGATACCGCGCCCCGGAATCGCGACCAGCTCGCCGGCGGCGAACGCCTTCAAGTCCATGCCCGCACAGAAGTTCCCACCTGCGCCCGTGATCACCGCCACCGACAGGTCGTCGTTGCCGTCGAGCTCGTCGACGGCGTCGGCCAGACCCTGACTGACCGCCAGGTTCACCGCGTTCCGCGCCTCCGGCCGGTTGATGGTGATGATGAGAATGCGCCCCTGGCGCTCCTGCAGAATCTCCTGCGACACCCGTAGCCCTTCGCCTGTGCGCCAAACCTGCTTGAAAAGCTTACTATAGGACTTACAGTAGAGAAGCGGAACCGGGTACCACGACACGTATGTGTAGACGCAGCGCAGACGACTGCCGCCGGTACATTCAGTTACAGCACTGATTTTTGATGGAGGTGCCCTACGTGGCGAAGCAGGCAACCGCTGAGAAGCGTCCGAGACGCGAACGTGGGTCCATCAACCCCGACGACATCATCAAGGGCGCTTTCGAACTCGCCGAGGAAGTCGGCATCGACAACCTCAGCATGCCGCTGCTGGGTAAGCACCTCGGCGTCGGAGTGACGAGCATCTACTGGTACTTCCGCAAGAAGGACGACCTGCTCAACGCGATGACCGACCGCGCATTGCGTCAGTACGAGTTCGCCACCCCCTACGTGGAGGCCAAGGACTGGCGCGAGACACTGCGCAATCACGCTCGCACGATGCGCAAGACGTTTCTGGGAAACCCCATACTCTGCGACCTCATCCTCATCCGGTCGGCGCTGAGCCCGCGCGCCGCGAAGCTCGGCGTCGTCGCCGTCGAGAAGGCCATCGAGAGCCTCGCCGAGGCGGGACTGTCACCGCAGGATGCCTTCGACACCTACTCGGCGGTGTCGGTCCATGTGCGTGGATCGGTTGTGCTGCAACGGCTCTACGACAAGAACAGGGCAGGCGACGGCGGCCCGGGCGACTTCGAAGAGACGATGGTCATCGATCCGGCGACCACGCCGCTGCTGGCCCAGGTCACCGCCGAAGGCCACCGCATCGGAGCCTCCGATGAGCAGAACTTCGAATACGGCCTGGAGTGCATCCTCGATCATGCCGACCGTCTGCTTGCGCAGACCAGAAGAAGAAGAGTAGCGATTTCGGCGTGCTGGGTTGCGCTGAGCGCTGAGCGCAACCAGCCACGCCGAAATCACATCAGACCTCGACGACGACGGCGCCACCCTGGCCGCCACCGGCGCACATGGCCGCGACCCCGATGCCACCGCCTCGCCGCTGCAACTCATAAACCAGCGTGGTGACCATGCGCGCGCCCGATGCCGCGATGGGATGGCCGAGGCTGCAACCACTTCCGGAGAAGTTCACCTTCTCCTCGTCGAGCCCGTACTCGCGGCACGCCGCGATCGGCACGGACGCAAAGGCCTCGTTGATCTCCCACAACGCCACGTCGGACGGCTTCAGCCCGGCGCGCTGCAACACCTTGCCGATCACCTTCACGGCGCCCAGTCCGCAGTCGCGGGGCGCGACACCCGCTGCCGCCCAAGCCCTCACGGTGGCCATCTTCGTGAGCTTCTCGGAGTCGGCATAGGCACTGTCGACGAGGGCCACCGCGGCCGCGGCGTCGTTGGTGCCGCTGCTGTTGCCCGCGGTGATCGAGAAGCCCTCGATCTCCGGATGCAGCACCTTGAGCCCGGCGAGTTTCTCGACGGTGGTGTCGCGGCGCGGATGCTCGTCGACGCTGAAGTCGACGACCGACCCGTCGAACTGCTGGATCTTCATCGGGATGATCTCGTCGAGGAACTTGCCCTCGTCGATCGCCGCGATGGCGCGCTGGTGTGACCGCGCGGCCCACGCATCCATTTCCTCGCGGGTGATGCCGACGGTCTGCGCGGTGTTCCAGCCGACGGTGATCGACATGTCCTTGGCCGGGGCGTCCGGTGTCTCGACATGGGTCGGCGGCATCCACCGCTCCTCGAACTTGAGCTCGGGACCGGGGATGCGCCAATTCGTCAGCGGCGTCATCGACAACGACTGCACGCCCCCTGCGATCAGCGCGCGCTCCATGCCGGAGCCGATCTGCGCCGCCGCGTTGCCGATCGCGGTCAGGCTGCCCGCGCAGTGCCGGTTCACCGACTGGCCCGGAACGTCTTCCATGCCCGTGGCCGTGGCCGCGTAGCGGGCGAGATCGCCACCCCCATAGTGCGATTCGGCGAAGATGATGTCGTCGAATGCGGCCGGATCCACGCCGGACCGGCGCACGACCTCAGGAAGCACGGTCGTGATCAGGACTTCCGGAGGAGTGTTGACGAGAGTTCCCTTGAAGGAGCGACCGATGGCTGTCCTGGCGGCACCGACGATGACGGGTGTTGACATGTTCTCCGACCTCAGCTTTTGGTGTTATCGACGTTACAAAAGTAGCAGATACTGTATTGCTATCCGTACGTGACGGGAGTCACTCCGGCTCGGGCACGTGGAAATGCTCGTCACGCAGGCGAAACGCCTCCTTGGTCCCGTGCTGGGCCCGGGTCTTGACGAAATTGAACTCCCCCGGCGCGAACTGCAGGTTCGTCCCGTAGGCGTGGAACAGGTAACTCGCCACCTCCTCGCCCTGATAGGCCTGGCTCTGCTCGACGAGGCGGAACGCCTCCTTGGCGATGACGACGCCGTCGGCAGGCATCTTGGCCGCCTTCTCGGCCCAGTACCTCGCCCGCGCCTGGACCATCGACGGATCACACGTGTCGGTGAAAACGCCGAGGTGCTCGACCGCGCCGGCATCGATGATGTCGCCGGTCAACAGCAGGCGACGGGCCAGCACCGGCCCGAGCCGGTGGAAGAACATGTGCAGGCTGCCCAGCGCAGGCCCGAGGAAACGGGTGGCCGGCATGCCGATCCGGGTGTCACGGGCGATGACGGAGATGTCGGTCATCAGCGCCATCTCGAAGCCGCCACCCAGCGCATAGCCGCTGATCTCGCCGACCGTGACCTTCGGGAAGCCCATCAGGTTGTGGTAGAAGCCGAACGACTTGCGGTCCACCGTAAGTCGTCGACGCTGACTCGGGCGGCTCTTCTTCCCGTCATCGCGCTCGGTGCCTGTCCGTCCCCCTGCCCTACGGGCGGGAGGTGCCCCCTCTTCGCGCGAGCGCTCATCGCCGTACCAGCCGTAGGCGTTGTTCATGTCCGCACCCGTGCTGAACACGCCGTCGGCCCCCCGCAGCAGCACGACGGTGATGTCGTCGTCTTCGGCAACGCTATCCAGGTGACGGGCGACGGTCTCGCGCATCGCGGCGTCGTAGGAGTTGCGCTGCTTGGGGTTGTTCAGGGTGATCGTCGCGATCCTCTTGTCCTGATCGACGTCGAACAGGACGCGATCGTCGGCCGAAGCAGTCATTGTCCCGAGCTCCTCGAAATCAGTTTCGCCTCAATGGTTTTGTCTGCACCGACCGCGAGTGTGTTGCGCCGCGCGGCGGCAAGGTGATCCTGGGCCAGCCGGACCGCACGCTGGGCGTTGCCGTCGCGGATGGCATCCAGCAGCCGCTGGTGGTCGCGCAGCGCGGCCCGCATCGTCTTGTGGTTCACGTCGTCGTCGCTCCACACCGAGGACTCATGTGCCGACCAGATCAGCTCGAGCGAGCCGATCAGCAGGATCATCGGCTCGTTGCCGCACCGCGACACCAGCACTTCGTGAAACCGCCGGGCATTGGGCACATAGCGGGACGCGTCGTCGAATTGCTCGGTCTGGAGCTCGATTTCGGCCTGCAGGTACGGAACCACGTCGGTCATCCGGTCCTCGCGCGTCGCGCACATTCCCGCGCAAATCGGTTCGAGGTGCAGAAGCGCCTCGCTGACGTCCGCCGGTGTGGAGGCCCTGGTCTGCAAGACCATGCTGATCATGTGCGCGGTCCGTGCGGCCGATGGCAGATGGACCACCGCTCCCCCGACGTTTCCGCGGCGCACGGAGATCAGCCCGTCGGTTTCCAGGATGTGGATCGCTTCGCGCAGTGCCGGCGGGCTCACCCCGAACTCCTGGAAAAGGCTCTCCTGCGAGGGCAACACGTCGCCCTCTTTCAGGCGGCCGGAGAGGATCTCGTCGCGCAGCCGCGACGCCACGATCTCGGCGACGCGTGGTTGGCGGATGCGGTGAAGCTCCACCGGTCAAGCCCGCCGCTTGCCGAAGTTGAACCCGGTGAGTTTGTCGGGTGAGAGGGCGAGCGTAGTGGCCTCACCGATGCAGAGCACCTCGTCGTCGAGCAGTAGCCGGGCGGTCGACGTGACGCCGCGGTCGGCCTGCGAGCGGACGATGTCGAAGCGCAGCTCGGTCAGGATGGGTGTGGGCCTTCGGAAGGTCACGTTCAGCGAGCGAGTCTTCCCCGACAGCTCGGTGGCGCAATTCTGGTGCTGGATCACCGAATCGAAGAAGACGGCGAGGAAGCCGCCGTGCACCAGACCGGGCGGCCCTTCGTAGACGACCGGGAAGGTGACGTGTCCCTCGGCGGTGTCGGCGTCGGTTCGGTCGAACTCGTATTCCGGGAAGCACGGATTGAACGAGCCGATGTCGAAGGCGTGCGCAAGGTAAACCCGCTGGGTGTCTGCGCCGTCGGCGCCGATCCGCGGTGTGCTGTCCGGCGGGACCGCGCCGGACAGTTCGGTCTCCCAGTCGGCGAACTGCGCAAGCATGGCGTCGACGGCAGGGTGGGGATGCTCCAACGACAACAACAGCCCGGCCAGACGGCGCAGCGCGCCCGCGGCGGCGACGGTCTGGGCGAGCGGCTGCTCGCCGAATCGCGCGGTGCCACCATCAGCCATTTCAGGCTTTCCTTTCTATCTTGTACAGGATAGCAATGGTTTACCCTACTGTATGGGTATCCGTAACAGTTGAGAGGAAGGAACCCGGCGGTGAGTCAAGAGCTCGGCTCCGCTGACGGCGCGGTGACTACGCACCGGGATGGCACGGTTCTGCGCCTCATCCTCGATCGTCCGGCCAGGCGTAACTCACTGAGCCATTCGATGGTCGACACCCTCGTGCACGCGCTGACCGACGCCGCAACCGACGACGAGCTGAGGGCAATCCACATTCGCGGCGAAGGCGACGACTTCTGTGCCGGCGCCGACTGGGTCGCGACCAACTCCGGCGGCCAACGGCCGCGCACCGGTGACCTGGTCCGGCGCATCCCCCATACCGCCAACCGGCTGATCGAACTGATTCACACCATCCACCTGCCGGTGGTGTGCACGGTGCGGGGTTGGGCCGTCGGCCTCGGTTGCAACCTCGCACTGGCCGCCGACTTCACCGTCGCCGCAGGCGATGCGCTGTTCTGGGAACCGTTCGTCGATCGCGGCTTCAGTCCGGACTCCGGCTCGACGTGGCTGCTCCCCCGGCTGGTGGGGCTGGCACGCGCCAAGCGCATGCTGCTCCTCGGCGAGAAGGTCACGGGATCGGATGCCGAGGACTGGGGCCTGATCCACCGCGCGGTCGACCCCGCCGGGCTGGACCAAGCCAGCGACGATCTGCTGGCGCGGCTGGCCGCGGCCCCGACGGTGGCCGTCGGGCTGGCCAAGCAGGCGATCCACTACGGCCAGCACGCCACCTTGCCGCAAACGATGAACCAGGAGCTGTTCAATCTGGAGCTGTCCTGCCGGACAACGGATTTCAAGGAAGGCCTGGCCGCGTTCCGAGACCGACGCGCGCCCGAGTTCGGTGGCCGATGACCGACACGCGACTCCACGAAGGGAACACCGATGGCCGCTAAGTCCTACGACACGATCAAATACGAGGTCGACGGCCACACAGCCACGATCACGCTGAACCGGCCCGAAGCCCTCAACGCGCTCAGCCCCTACATGATCACCGAGCTCCGCGCCGCCTACGACGCAGCCGAAAACGACGACAACGTATGGCTTCTCGTCGTCACCGGCACGGGCAGGGCGTTCTGCGCGGGTGCCGATGCCAAGCAGATCCCCGAGGACGGCAAGGTCGTCAACGAACGGCCGTACCTGTCAACCTACGAACAGTGGGAGGCGCCGCAGGAGGGCACCCCGCCGTTTCGCCGAATGGCCAAACCGGTGCTGGCGGCCATCAACGGCATCTGCTGCGGCGCAGGTCTGGACTGGGTCACCACCGGCGATATCGTCATCGCGTCCGAGAAGGCCACCTTCTTCGATCCGCATGTGAGCATCGGACTGGTGGCCGGACGTGAGATGGTGCGCCTGGCCCGCGTCCTGCCGCGGACCGTCGCGCTGCGGATGGCGTTGACTGGTAAGCACGAGCGGATGGACGCACAGCGGGCATACGAACTGGGCATGATCACCGAGATCGTGGAGCACGAACGCCTGCTAGAGCGTGCGCATGAAATCGCCGAAATCGTGAATTCGAATGCGCCGCTCGCAGTTCGGGGAACTCGACTGGCCATCCACAAGACGCTGGACCTTCCGCTGCACGACGGCGAGATCCTCGCGGAGGCCTTCCGGGAGCGCAATCTGCACACCGAGGACTCACTCGAAGGCCCCAAGGCATTCGTCGAAAAGCGCGCACCGAACTGGCAATGCCGATGAGCGAGCAGTTCGAGACCATCCTGCTCGACATCGATGCCGACGACCACGTCGCCACCATCACGTTGAACCGCCCCGACGCGCTCAACGCGTTCAACCGCACCATGTGCGAGGAGATGGCGCGCGCCTGGCGCGTCGTCAAGCTCGACGACTCGGTGAACGTAGTGGTGCTGCGTGCCGCTGGCACTCGCGCGTTCAGCGCCGGCCTCGACGTGAAATCCCCCTACGGTCAACCCGACAACGTGTGGAACCACGAGGATCCGGGCGAGGCGCTGAGCCCCAAGTGGCAGAAGATGTGGAAGCCGGTGGTGTGCGCCGTCCACGGCATCTGCACCGCGGGCGCGTTCTATTTCGTCAACGAATCCGACGTCGTGATCTGTTCGGACGACGCCACGTTCTTCGACTCGCATGTCTCCGCGGGGCTGGTCTGCGCACTCGAGCCGATCGGCCTGATGCGACGCATCGGCCTGGCCGAGACCTTGCGAATCGCCTTGATGGGCAACGACGAACGCGTCGGTGCCGACACCGCCCTGCGGATCGGGCTGGTGTCCGAGGTGGTGGCGCGCGACAAGCTCTGGGCGCGCGCCCACGCCATCGCGCAGAAGATCGCCGCCAAGCCGCCGTCGGCCACCCAGGGCACCGTGAAGGCGATCTGGGAGTCGCTGGACAAGCCCTACCGTGCCGCACTCGACCAGGGACTGATCTATACCCGGCTGGGCAATCCGATCGGCAAGGCCGAACTCGAAAAGCTGGGCACGCCTGCGAAATCCGAGCCACGGATCCGGTGATGACCGACCACCCGTTGCGCCGACGAATCGCCGCGGTGCTCGACCTCGCTCCCGACGACCCCGCGATCGAGTATGCCGGGCAATGGTTCTCGTTCGGACAGGTCGGCGCGTTGGCCTGTCAGATCGCAACGCTGGTCGACGGCCGCGGTCAGGTCGGTGTCCTGTTGCGCAACCGGCCCGCACACGTCGCCGCATTCCTCGGCGTCCTGCTGGCAGGCGGGACGGTGGTGGTGATCAACCCGTCCCGCGGGGACGACCGCACCAAGGCCGACATCGCCGCGCTCAACCTTCCGGTGCTCATCGGCGACACCGAGGATCTGACGACGCGCGTCGGGCAGGCGTCGGGGTCGACGGTGATATCGATATCGACGCTGGACGCCCACCCGCAGGTGGTTCTGACCGGCGACCACAGCGATACGGGCAAACCCGGTGTCGCGGTGCGGATGTTGACCAGCGGCACCACGGGCCCGCCGAAGCGGATCGATCTCACCTACGACATGTTGGCGCACAGCGTCATGGGTGCACAGCCGGACCGCTCCCCGGCGCCGACGCAGGTCCGCAGCGGCGTGGCGATCGTGAACGCCCCGCTGGTGCACATCGGCGGCGTGTTCCGCGTCCTGCAGTGCGTCGCCGAGGCCAGGCCGTTCGTCCTCCTGGAACGGTTCGAGCTCGACCGGTGGGCCGACGCGGTGCGCAGGCATCGGCCTCGCGCGGTGTCCCTGGTGCCCGCCGCTTTGCGGATGGTGTTGCACTCCGAGCTGGGCCCCGAGGACCTCGACGGCATTCGCGCGGTCACGTCGGGCACCGCGCCGCTTTCGGCGGACGACGCCGACGCCTTCCAGCAGAAGTTCGGTATTCCCGTTCTGACATCCTATGCCGCAACGGAATTCGGCGGCGGCGTGGCCGGATGGACGCTGGCCGACCACCAGAAGTACTGGCAGGTGAAGAGGGGCAGCGTGGGCCGCGCCAATCCCGGCGCGCAGCTACGGGTGGTCGACGACGACGGCAACGCGCTCGGCCCCGATCAGCCCGGCCTGCTGGAGGTCAAGCCCGGTCAGCTGGGGCCATCCGCAGACTGGATGCGGACCACCGACATGGCCCGCATCGACGCAGACGGCTTCCTGTGGATCCTGGGACGCGCGGACCAGGCGATCATCCGCGGCGGCTTCAAGGTGATGCCCGACGATGTGCGCGCGGCACTGGAGAGCCACCCCGCCGTGCTAACGGCGGCCGTCGTCGGCCGCCCCGACGAGCGCCTCGGGGAAACACCCGTTGCGGTGGTTGAGCTGCGGGACACCGCATCCGCCGACGCCGAGGAACTGCTTGACTTCCTGCGAAACCGGCTGGCGCGCTACGAGATTCCCACCGAGATCGCGATCGTCGATGCCATCCCCCGGACACCGTCCGGCAAGCCGGATCTGAGCGCCATCCGTGGCGGCTGAGTCGCACACAGTCGCCCAGGTCCTGCGACAGCACACGGACTTGCGGGGTGAACACCCGCTGCTGGTCTGCGACGCCGACCGGCTCAGCTACGCCGACGCCGATCGCCGCTCGGCGAAACTCGCCCGCGGCCTGGTCGGCCTCGGGGTTGGTAAGGGCGCCCACGTCGGCCTGCTCTACCCCAACGGGTCGGGGTTCGTGGTCGCCATGCTGGCCGCGGCCCGGATCGGTGCCGTCGTGGTCCCGTTCACGACCTTCGCCACCGCGCCGGAGCTTCGAGACCAACTCGTCCACAGCGATGTGGCGATCCTGCTGGCCACTGCGTCGCACCGCGGCAACGACTTCCGCGCGCGGCTGGCCGACATCGAGGGCGCCGTCCCGCTGCTGCGCCACGTGCTGATCGACTACGAACCGCCGAACGCCATCGACGCGGCGCGACTCGAAGGGCTGGAGGCCGACGTCGACCCGTCGGATCCACTGGCGATCATCTACACGTCGGGTTCGACCGGCGCACCCAAGGGAGTGGTGCACACCCACGCCGCGCTGCTCGACCATCAGCGGAATCTCAACGCGGTCCGCGGACTGACCCCCGACGACAGGCTGTTCTGCAACTCGCCCTTCTTCTGGATCGGCGGATTCGCGTTCGGCCTGCTGGCCACCCTGGTCGCCGGATCCACGCTGGTGTGCTCCAACGCCACCGACGCGGGTGACACCCTCGATCTGCTCGAGGCCGAGCGGCCCACAGTGACAAACGGTTTCGTGGCGGGCATCGCTCATCTCGCCCGGCATCCGAGCATCGGCGAGCGTGATCTGTCGTCGATGCGACGCGGCAACCTATACCCGATCATGGCGGCCGAGGCGCGGCCCGCCGATCCCGAACTGCGGCACAACATGCTCGGCCTGACCGAGGGCGGCAGCGTCGTACTGCTCAGTGGCGACGAATCCGACCAGCCCGAACACCGACGCGGCTCGTTCGGCAGGCCGGCACCGGGGTTCGAGACGAAGGTCGGCGACGATGGCCAGCTGTGCCTGCGCGGACCATACCTCATGCAGCGCTACTACAAACGCAGCCGCGAAGAATGCTTCGATGTCGACGGCTGGTTTCACACGGGCGATCTCGTGCGCACCGACGCGGACGGGTTCTACTACTTCATCGGTCGACGCGACGCGATGATCAAGAGCGCGGGCGCCAACGTCTCTCCCGCCGAAGTGGAACGCGCGATCGCGCGCATCAGCGGAGGCGCGACCGCCTACGTGTTCGGCATCCCCGATCCGCAGCGCCAACAGGCGGTGGTCGCGGTGATCGTCACCGAGGACATCGTCGACGAATCGGCGCTTCGTCACGCGCTCAAACGGGAACTCTCCGCATACAAGATTCCCAGGCGCATCGTCGCCCTGCCTCCGGCGGAGATGCCGTTGCTCTCCAGCGGCAAGGTGGACATGAGCCGGCTTGCGGCGGTGTTCGATGCGTGACAACCCGTCAACCATCGATCAACTTGTCCGGCTCCGCGCCGCCCAGCACGCGTCCAAGCCCATGGTCATCGACCCGGTGAGCCGAATCAGTTACGCCGAACTCGACGCGACGACGGGCACCCTGGCCGCCGCATTCGTCGACGCCGGCGTGACCAAGGGCAGCCGGGTCGGGCTGATCATGCCCAATGGTGCGCGGTGGGTGCAGTTCGCGGTCGCCCTGACCCGGATCGGCGCCGTGCTGGTCCCGCTGAGCACGCTGCTCGCGCCGCGCGAGCTGGCCGCGCAGCTGCGGGTCGCGTCGGTGCAGCACCTGGTCAGTGTCGAGGAGTTTCGCGGCCATCGCTATCTCGACGAGCTGCGGGCCGAGCGCCGCGAAGGAACGGACCTTCCCGCGCTGCACGATGTTTGGACGCCCGAGCAGATGGCACGACCTGACGCGGCGGCGACCGAGGTCGTCGATGCGATGGCCGAAACCGTTACCGCCGCCGACACCATGGTCATCATGTTCACCTCCGGCAGCAGCGGGCCGCCCAAGGGCGTCATCCATTCGCACGGAAACGCGCTCCGGGCCGTGCAGTCCGGCCTCGCGGCGCGGTGCATCGACGCCGACACCCGGCTGTACCTGCCGATGCCGTTCTTCTGGGTGGGCGGATTAGGCAGCGGCATACTGTCGGCGCTGCTGGCCGGCGCCACGCTGATCACCGAGGAGATTCCGCGGGCCGAGACGACGCTGCGGCTGCTGGAACGCGAGCGCGTGACGCTGTTTCGCGGCTGGCCCGATCAAGCCGAAACCCTTGCCCGTCAGTCAGACTCGGTCGGCGCCGATCTGTCCGCGCTACAGCCGGGCAGCCTGGAGGCGCTGCTGCCGCGAGACCTTCGCGCCGAGCCGGGTGCGCGCGCCAAGTTGTTCGGGATGACCGAGGCGTTCGGGCCGTACTGCGGTTATCCGGCCGACACCGACATGCCACGGTCGGCGTGGGGCAGCTGCGGAAAGCCGTTCGCGGGTACCGAGGTACGGATCGTCGACCCCGACACCGGCACGCCCTTGCCGGCCGGAGAGATCGGGATGATCCAGATCCGCGGACCGAATACGCTGCGCGGCATCTGCCGTCGCAGCCGGGAGGAGCTGTTCACCGCCGACGGCTTCTACCCCACCGGCGACCTCGGCCATCTCGACGACGACGGCTTCATGTTCTACCACGGCAGATCCGACGACATGTTCAAGGTCAGCGGCGCCACCGTCTACCCGAGCGAAGTCGAGCAGGCGCTTCGCAGCATCGATCGGCGTGCAGAACGCCTTCGTCACCGAGGTGTCCGGCGCAGTGGGTGCACTCGTGGTGGGCGGCGCTTCAATCGACCACCTCAAAGCGGCTGCGCGAAAGCTGCTGAGCTCCTTCAAGGTTCCGACGGTGTGGCTGATCGTCGACACCGACGATGCGATCCCCCGCGGCGCGACCGGCAAGGTCGACGCCCGCGAACTCCGACAAATGCTGACCACTCAACTGGAGGCCCGAGAATGAAGACCAAGGGTGCGCTCGTCTGGGACTTCCACCAGCCGTGGTCGGTCGAGGAGATCGAGATCGGCGACCCCCGCAAGGGTGAGGTCATGGTTGCCCTCGAGGTCGCCGGGATGTGCCACTCGGACCATCACATCGTCACAGGCGATATTCCGGTGGCGGCCTTCCCGGTGCTCGGCGGCCATGAAGGCGCCGGAGCACTCGGCGTGGCCGGGCTGACACTGTTGCAGAAAAAGCTGCAGGGCAGCATCTTCGGCCACGGCAACCCGCAGTACGACATCCCGATGCTGCTGTCGCTGTATCAGGCGGGCAAGCTCAACCTCGACGACATGGTGACCCGCGAGCACACCCTCGAGCAGATCAATGACGGCTATCGCGACATGCTCGAAGGCCGCAACATCCGCGGCATCATTCGCTTCACCGACGCCGACCGCTGATTAGGTGACCACGCCGCGCCGGCGGAGGTGGTCGATCAGCGGCCCCGCCCCCGCGGAAAGGTGTTCGGACATGGCGGCACGGGCCTGCTCGACATCGCGTTTCGCCAACGCCGCGACCACCCGGCGGTGATCCTTCATCGACCGCTTGGGCCAGCCCTCGACAACGGGAAAGACCGATTCGGGTGCGTAACGGGTGATCTGGGACATCAGCTGAGCAAGTTTCGGGGAGTCCGCAGCGACATTGATCGCGCGATGAAAGTCATGATTGAGCCGGACCGCCCGCTCGTGGTCGTCGCCGGCGTACGCCGCCTCCAACTGGGCTTGTATCGACTCCAGCTCACGCACCTGGTCGTCGCTGATGTTCGCCGCCGCCCTGGCCGCGAGCTCACCGCCGATATGCGCCTGCACGTCGGAGACGTCGGTGATGTCCCGGTGCGTCACCGGCAACACCACGAAGCCCCGATGGAGTTGCTGGGCGAGCAGGCCTTCGCCACGCAACTCGAATAGTGCCTCGCGTACCGGTGTGACGCTGATTCCGAGCTCGGCCGCCAGCTGGTCGAGTCGCACGTACTCGCCCGCGGCGTACGTTCCGTCGAAGATCCTATTTCGGACATACCGCGCCACAGCCTCGGAAAGCTGTGGCCGAGTTGCGAATTCCGACGCAGTCATAGTCAGACCCGGTAGTCGGCCAGCAGTCGCTTGCTGATGATATTCTTCTGGATCTCGCTGGTGCCCTCGCCGATCAGCAGGAACGGGGCATCTCGCATCAAGCGTTCGATCTCGTATTCCTTCGAGTAGCCGTATCCACCGTGGATGCGGAAGCTCTGCTGGGTGACCTCGGAGCAGAACTCGCTCGCCATGTACTTGGCCATCCCGGCCGCGACGTCGTTGCGTTCCCCGGAGTCCTTGAGCCGGGCGGCGTTGACCATCATCAGGTGCGCGGCTTCGACTTTCGTCGCCATCTCGGCCAGTTGGAAGGCGATCGCCTGGTGTTCGGCGATCGGCTTGCCGAAGGTGTGGCGCTGCTGCGCATACCGGATGGCCAGCTCGAAGGCTCGGACGCCGACGCCACACGCTCTCGCCGACACGTTGACCCGGCCGACTTCGATGCCGTCCATCATCTGGAAGAAGCCCTGCCCGGGCGTCTCGCCGAGGACGTCGTCGGCGTGGGCCACGTAGCCGTCGAAGATCAGCTCGGTGGTGTCGATGCCCTTGTAGCCGAGTTTGTCGATCTTGCCGGGAATCACCAGGCCCGGCTTGACTTCCCCGAATCCGGTGGGCTTTTCGACGAGGAAGGCGGTGAGGTTGCGGTGCGGCTTGTCGGCTCCTTCGTCGGTTCGCACCAGCACCGCGACAAGCGTCGAGCTTCCGCCGTTGGTGAGCCACATCTTCTGGCCATCGATGGTGTACGTGCCGTCGTCGCTGCGTTTGGCCCGGGTGCGGATCGCGGCGACGTCGGAGCCGAGTTCGGGCTCGGACATCGAGAACGCGCCGCGCGTCTCACCGGTGGCCATCCGCGGCAGAAACCGCTGCTTCTGTTCGTCCGTCCCATGCTGACGCAGCATGTAGGCCACGATGAAGTGGGTGTTCAGCACGCCGGAGACGCTCATCCAGCCGCGGGCGAGTTCCTCGACGCACAGGGCGTAGGTCAGCAGTGATTCGCCGAGACCCCCGTACTCTTCGGGAATCATCATGCCGAACAGTCCCATTTCGCGCATCTGGTCGACGATGGCCTGCGGATAGGTGTCGGTGCGCTCCAGCTCCGGCGCGTTCGGTATGACCTCTTTTTCGACGAACTGCCTTACGGTGGCCAGGATTTCGGTTTGGAACTCGGTGAGCCCCAGCGTCTGAGCGATTTTCGTCATGCGCCTACTCTTTCGAACACCGCGGCCAGGCCCTGCCCGCCGCCGATACACATGGTTTCCAGTCCGTACCGCGCTTCACGACGGTTCAGTTCGCGCGCCAGCGTGGCAAGCATTCGCCCGCCGGTGGCGCTGACCGGGTGGCCGAGCGAGATGCCCGACCCGTGCACGTTCGTCCGGTCGCGGTCGGCGTCGGTGAATTTCCATTCGCGCATGACGGCAAGTGCCTGCGCCGCGAACGCCTCGTTGAGTTCGATCACATCGATGTCCTTCAAGCCCAGGCCGGCCTTCCCGAGCGCGACCTCGGTCGCGGGCACGGGTCCGATGCCCATGATGTTCGGGGCCACGCCTGCCACCCCCCACGACACCAGCCGGACCAACGGGTTCAACCCGAGTTCATCAGCCTTCTCGGGCGTCGTCACCACACACATCGAGGCGGCGTCGTTCTGTCCACTGGAGTTTCCCGCCGTCACCGTGGCGTCCGGATCATCGGCCAGCAGTACGGGTTTCAGCTTGCTCAGCGACTCCACCGAGGTGTCGGCCCGCGGATGCTCGTCGGTGTCGACGAGCTCCTCGCCCTGCCGCGTCCGCACCGTAACCGCGACGATCTCCTCGGCCAGGATGCCGTCCTTCTGCGCGGCCACCGCACGCTGATGCGACGACGACCGCGAGCTCGTCCTGCTCGACGCGCGAGATGTGGTACTCCCGCCGCAAGTTCTCGGCGGTTTCCAACATCCCGCCCGGCACGGGGTAGTGGCGGCCACCCGCCGTGGTGCGGCCGCGGGCCAGCCCGTCGTGCACCTTCACGCCGCCGCGGGCGCCTCCCCAACGCATGTCCGTCGAGTAGAAGGCGACATTGCTCATGCTTTCCGCGCCTCCGGCGACGACCAGATCGTTTGCGCCGCTGCCGACCTGAAGGCTTGCCTGAATGACGGCCTGCAGGCCCGATCCGCACCGGCGGTCGAGCTGCATGCCGGGAACCGTGACTGGCAGACCGGCATCGAGCGCGACCACGCGACCGATCGCGGGCGCCTCGCTGTTCGGATAGCAGTGCCCGAGGATGACGTCCTGCACCACATCGGGGGCGATTCCGGTTCGGTCGAGCAGGCCCTTCAGCGCGGTGACCGCGAGGTCGACGGCGGTCAGCGATTTGAACATGCCGCCGTAGCGCCCGATCGGCGTGCGGAGGGGTTCGCAGATCACCACGTCGCGCATCACACGTGCCTCCCGCCGGTGACCTCGAGGACGGTCCCCGTCATGTACGACGACAGATCGCTGGCAAGGAACAGGGCGACCTTGGCGACCTCATCGGGCTCACCGGCTCTTCCCATCGGCACCTCGGCCAGTTTCTGGTCCCAAATCCGTTGCGGCATAGCCTCGGTCATCGCCGATCTGATCAACCCCGGTTGGATCGCGTTGACCCGCACACCGAGATGCGCGAGTTCCTTGGCGGCGGCCTTTGTCAAACCGACGATGCCCGCCTTGGCCGCCGAGTAGTTCGTCTGGCCGACCAGGCCGACCTTGCCCGAGATCGACGACATGTTGACGATCGCGCCACGCTTGTTCTCTCGCATGACCGCCGCGGCCGTTCGGGTTCCGTTCCACGTGCCCTTGAGGTGGACGGCGATGACGTCGTCGAACTGATCCTCGGTCATCTTGCGCATCGTCGCGTCGCGGGTGATGCCTGCGTTGTTGACCATGATGTCCAGGCCACCGAAGTGCTCGACCGCGGCGCCGATCAGCGCATCGACCTCCTCGGCCTGAGTCACGTCGCATCTCACCGCAATGGCGACGTCCGGCCCGAGTTGTTTGGCGGCCGCCTCGGTCGCAGCCAGATCCAGATCCCCGAGCACAATTCGGGCGCCCTCGGCGATGTAGCGCTCGGCGATCGCATACCCCAAGCCCTGCGCACCGCCGGTGACGACCGCTGTCTGACCTGTCAGCAATGGCACCTGATCACCCCATTCTCCGCTGTTGTCGGCCCACTGAGGGCCCCCGCAATCGAGAATCATATTTCATATATGATTTCGGCGGCCACGCGGCACCCACTCACCAAGAGGAGCACGTGCAATGACCACCGCTGAAGTCAGCGACGAGGACTTCCAGGAGATCCTGGCCCAGACCCGTCATTTCGTTCGCACCGCCGTGGTGCCGCGCGAGCACGAGATCCTCGCCGACGACCGGGTGCCCGACGACCTTCGCGAGCAGGCCGAGAAGATGGGCCTGTTCGGCTATGCAATCCCGCAGGACTGGGGCGGTCTCGGCCTGAACCTGGCCCAGGACGTCGAGCTGGCCATGGAGTTGGGCTACACGTCGCTGGCGCTGCGGTCGATGTTCGGCACCAACAACGGCATCGCCGGGCAGGTGCTCGTCGGGTTCGGCACCGACGAGCAGAAGGCGCAGTGGCTCGAGCGCATTGCCACCGGCGAGGTGGTCGCCTCGTTCGCGCTGACCGAGCCGGGTGCGGGTTCCAATCCATCGGGCCTGCGCACGAAGGCCGTTCGCGACGGCGACGAGTGGATCATCAACGGAGACAAGCGATTCATCACGAACGCGCCGATCGCCGGTCTGTTCATCGTGTTCGCGCGCACCCGGCCCGCGGATGCCGACGGCCCGGGCATCGCGGTGTTCCTGGTGCCTGCCGACGCGGCGGGCGTTCACGTCGGCGTCAAGGACGCCAAGATGGGCCAGGAAGGCGCGTGGACGGCCGATGTCAGCTTCACCGACGTCCGGGTTCCCGCCGGCGCACTGATCGGCGGCAGCGAGGACATCGGTTACCGCGCGGCGATGACGTCGCTGGCGCGCGGCCGCGTTCACATCGCCGCACTGGCGGTGGGGATCGCACAACGCGCCCTCGACGAGTCCGTCGCCTACGCCGCAACGGCCACGCAGGGCGGGACGACGATCGGGGATTTTCAACTCGTGCAAGCGATGCTGGCCGACCAGCAGACCGGCGTGCTGGCCGGTCGTGCATTGGTCCGCGATACGGCGCGGCTCTGGATCAGCGGCGAAGACCGCAGGGTCGCACCATCGGCGGCAAAGTTGTTCTGCACCGAAATGGCAGGCAAGGTAGCCGATCTCGCGGTCCAGGTGCACGGCGGCAGCGGCTACATGCGCGAGGTTCCGGTCGAACGGATCTATCGCGACGTTCGGCTACTGCGGCTCTACGAGGGCACCAGCGAGATTCAACGGCTGATCATCGGGTCCAAGCTCGTAAAAGCAGCCAAGGCATGATGGCCCGAAGGCTTACCGACAGGGTCGCGTTCATCACCGGCGCAGCCAGGGGGCAGGGCCGCGCGCACGCCGTCCGGCTGGCGTCGGAGGGTGCCGACATCATCGCCATCGATCTCGCCGACAAGCTGCCCGCATGCGCGCCGTATCCCTCGGCGACGCCAGCGGATCTGAAGGAAACGGCCCGCCTCGTCGAGGCGACCGGACGCCGCATCCTCACGACCGCCGTCGACACGCGCGACCTCGACGGGTTGCGCCAAGCCGTCGACGACGGTGTTTCCGCGCTGGGACGGCTCGACATCATCGTTGCCAACGCGGGGATCTCGGCTCCTGCGGCGTGGAACGACATCACGCCGGAGGCGTTTCGGGATGTGATCGACGTCAACGTGACGGGTACTTGGAACACCGTGATGGCCGGTGCCCAGCAGATCATCGACAGCGGCCGCGGCGGATCGATCATCCTGATCGGCTCCGCCGCTGGAATCAAGTTGCAGCCGTTCATGATTCACTACACGGCGAGCAAACACGCCGTGACAGGGATGGCACGGGCGTTCGCGGCGGAGCTGGGCAAGCACTCGATCAGGGTCAACAGCGTTCATCCCGGTCCCGTCGTCACCCCGATGGGTTCTGCTGAAATGGTCGAGGCGATAGGCAAGGCGGCCGATGCCGACGGCAACCAGACACTGATGAAAATGCTGACACCGTTCTTGCCGAGCTGGGTTGCTCAACCCGAGGACATCGCCGACGCGGTGTGCTGGCTGGCCAGCGACGAATCAAAACTCGTTACTGCACAGGCGATATCGGTGGACCAGGGCTCGACGCAGTACTGAAGTGGCCGATCCCGTCAGAAGATGACGGTTTGGTTGCCGTAGCGGATGACTCGGTCCTGACAATGCCAAAGAACCGCACGGGACAGCACCACCCGCTCGACGTCCGCGCCGAGTCGCATCAGGTCTTCGACGGAGTGCCGGTGGTCGACTCGCACCACGTCCTGCTCGATGATCGGTCCATCGTCGAGTTCTTCGGTGACGTAGTGCGCGGTCGCGCCGACCAGCTTCACACCCCGCTCCTTGGCCTGCCGGTACGGCGCTGCGCCGATGAACGCGGGCAGGAACGAGTGGTGGATGTTGATCAATGGGCAACCCACCTTCGTCAGGAACTGCGGGGTGAGGATCTGCATGTAGCGCGCCAACACCACCAGGTCGGCGTTGCCGCGTAGCAGATCGAGCAGACGTTGTTCGGCTTCGCCACGATTGTCTTTCGTTGCCGGGACATGGAGGAAGGGCACCCCGAATGGTCGAACCTGATCCGCCAGGTCGGGGTGGTTCGAGATCACCATGGAGACCGACATATCCAGCTCGCCACGACGGTTGCGCCACAGCAGGTCCAGGAGGCAGTGGTCCTCTTTCGAGGCAAGGATGGCAACGCGTTTGGGTTTAGCTGCCTCCGTCAGCCGGAAGTCCATGTCGAACTGGCTGGCAACCTGCTCGGCGAAATCACGCTCCAAGCCGTCACGTGCCGCCGTCAGCCCGGGCAGGTGGAAGATCGTCCGCTGCATGAAGGTGCCGCCGGACTGCTCGGTGGAATGCTGATCCAACGAAATGATGTTGGCGCCCGCCCGGGCCAGGAAGCTGCTCACCGCCGCGACCAACCCCGGGCGGTCGGCGCAGCGCAACAGCAGCCGGCCGACATCTCTGGTCGGCAGAGCGCCTCGGCCCTGCCGCGGGTATTCGCCCCCCTCGGCACCGCCATCCGTACGGGTGGCCATCCCCTCAACCCTCCCTATTCGGGTCCATCGGATCCGGACTTTCCTCAGGGTCTCATTCCGGTGGCCCGCGGGCAGGCGACTGCGGTGCAAACCTCGCGAGACCGCGGCACTATCTCTGAACTCCGCTCGCTATCTCGCTACAGAGGCAACCAGCTACAACCCACACCCAGATTTACGGCAACGTAAATAGACGTTGCCAGCTTTCCCAATCAGTTCGCGGTGGATCGCTTTTCTATCGATTCAGCTGGGAATATTGACATGCTTGATGATTGCCCAATAATTCGCCATTTCGTAATCTGCAAACAAAGTAGATCAGCAAGGAAATATTTGCAGGACAAGATCGGCCCGCTAGCTGGAATAACGGTCTCCTGACGCGCGATACTCGAAGCTCGGGATTCATATAGACCGCATGTGAATGCCGCCTCGTCAACCTTCGCAAGTCGACGACTTTTGAACGCCCAATGCCCAAAAGATGGGATCAAAATGACCATTCCCACGGTGAGCGCCAAGCACCTGGCTTCGAATTCTCCGCTCGACGAGGGAATCAGTTGGTTTGACTCCGATACAAACTGCACGCTGGTTGTCTCGACGCCGGCCGCCGACCCCGCCCTGTGGGCCGATTTCATGGACGGCGCGGTGCGGAGCTACCACAAACACGGGGTGGAACGGGCACTGGACATGGACTCGCTTCTTGACGAGGCCAACACTGCGCTCTTCCACGCGGCGGTGGACGACGACGGAAAGGTCGTCGGCGGGTTACGGGCCAAGGGGCCACTGGAGTCGGCGGAGGAGTCGCATGCGGTCGTCGAGTGGGCCGACCGGCCCGGTCTGCGCACGGTGCGCAAGATGCTCAACGACCGTGTGCCGTTCGGCGTCGTGGAGATGAAGACGGCATGGGTGTCCGACGAGCCCAGCCTGCGGCGATCCCTGAGCAATACGCTCGCGCGCACGCCCTTCCCCACCATGGCGCTGCTGAATGCCCAGTTCGTGGTGGCCACGGCGGGATCACACATCCTCGACCGCTGGCGCACGTCAGGCGGCGTGGTGGCCTCCAGGATTCCGGCCACGCCGTATCCCGACGACCGATACCGTACGAAGATGATGTGGTGGGACCGCAGCACGTTCACCAACCACGCTGATCCAGAACAGGTCTCGAAAATCTTCAACGAGATGGCGATCCTGGCCCGCCAGCTAGACCATGTCGATGCTCGAGCACTCGGGAGCGGCCTGTGACCCCAGCCGACGGGGATCTTTGCAGCGCAACGGTCCTGATCGAGACCGACGCGCGCGACCGTCGAGTGCTATCGGAGTTGAGAGCAGACTCCAGTATCGAATTCATAGACAAATGGGACGAACAACGCGACGAGCTGCGCCGCCTTCGCCCCCCAGCCGACGCGGATGTGGTCGCGGAGCCCAAGCACTGGGCCTACTACCCCTGGCGACGGATCGTCGTGAGCACTCTGGGCCCGCGGGGCTACCGCGCCGTGCGGCTGGACCGCAACCGCCACCTGATCACCGTCGACGAGCAGGACCGGCTCGCTTCGCTGCGGGTGGGGATCGTCGGGCTCAGCGTCGGCCACACCATCGCCCACACCCTGGCTCAGGAGGGTCTGTGCGGCCACCTGCGCCTCGCCGACTTCGATGACCTGGAGTTGTCCAATCTCAATCGCGTGCCCGCGGCCGTGTTCGACCATGGGATGAACAAGGCGACACTGGCCGCCAGACGCATCGCCGAGTTGGACCCCTACCTCACCGTGGAAGTGTTCGAGCGCGGCATCACCGCGGAGTCCGTCGACGGATTTTTCGACGGTGTCGACATTCTCGTGGAGGAATGCGACTCGCTGGACACCAAGGTCCTGGTCCGTCAGGCGGCGCGCGCGCGACGTATCCCCGTCCTGATGGCCACCGGCGACCGCGGCCTGTTGGATGTCGAGCGGTTCGACCTCGAGCCGCAGCGGCAGATCCTGCACGGCCTGCTGGGCGATGTCGACCTGGCCGAGCTCGCCGAACTGCCCAGCAAGGACAAGGTCCCCTATGCGCTGCGCATGATGGACGGCGCCCGGCTGTCGCCCCGGATGGCGGCCTCCCTCGTCGAGGTCGGAACCACCCTGGCCACCTGGCCACAGCTGGTCGCCGAGGTCACCCTGAGCGCGACACTGGTGGCCGACGCGGTCCGGCGGATCGGCCTCGGCGAGGAGCTGAGGTCCGGCAGGCTCCGCATCGACGTGGCGCACGGCCTCGACGCATTCGACGATCCCGCCGCGACGAAGCCGACGACCGAGCACCTGCTTGACCCGCAGATCGACCCCACCCCCTCCGATGCCGTCGAGCGCGTAGTTGCCGCCGCGGTTCGCGCGCCGTCCGGTGGCAATGCACAGCCCTGGCACATTTCGGCGCAGGACGGTGCGATCACCATCGCGCTCGCGCCCGAATACACCTCGACGATGGACGTCGGCTATCGAGCCAGCGCCGTCGCGGTCGGCGCCGCCACATTCAATGCCCGCGTCGCGGCCGCTGCCAGCGGAATCCTGGGTCCCGTGGGGTTCGAGGCCGATGACGAGGAGTGCCCACTGCGCGCTGTCCTGCGGCTCTCCGACGTCGTCGATTCCGCGCTGGCCGAGCTGTACGAACCGATGCTCGCGCGCGAGACGAACCGCCACTACGGCAAGCCGGCGTCGCTGTCGGACGACATCGTCGACGCCCTGCTCGCCGCGGGCCGGCGCGAGGGCGCCCGGCTGCACCTTCTCACCGCGCGCGATGAGGTCGAGCGGGCGGCGGCGATACTCGCCGAGAGCGACCGCATCCGGTATCTGACGCCCCGGCTGCATTCGGAGATGATCTCCGAGGTCCGTTTTCCCGGCGACCAATCACCGGACACCGGTATCGACGTGTACAGCCTCGAGCTACATCCAGCCGACCTGATCAAGCTGGATGTTCTGCGGCGGCCCGAGGTGATGGCGTACCTCGCCGAATGGGACGCCGGCGCGGTTCTCGGCGCCGACACCCGCGAGCGCATCCTGGCGACCTCCTGCCTTGCCGTGGTGTCGACGAGCGGCCGGGCGCTGACCGACTACGCGCGCGCCGGCTCGGCGGTGGAGGCGGTGTGGGTCATCGCCCAACACCTCGGGCTGGCGGTGCAGCCCATCTCGCCGGTGTTCCTTTACGCGCACAACCAGGAAGACCTCGAGAAGCTCTCGCCCGTGTACGCGCAGGCGCTGCAGCGGTTGCAGGACGAGTTCCGCGAACTCATAGCTACCGCGCCGGGCGAGTCGCAGGCGCTGGTACTCAAATTCGCCGACGCGCCCGCCACGTCGGTACGGAGTCGGCGCAGAGCTGCAGGAGCCAGTACGCTTCTTGCATAACAGCAGACCCCGGAGCAAACGTGGCTCGTACCCTTGACGAAGTCGTCACCGCCGTCGCAACCGAACTGATGGCGGTGAACGCGGCTACCTCGGCCGCGGTGAGCGAGCGTGTGCTGGCCGACCTCGTCAGCCACTTCGGCGTCGATGTCAGCTTCCTGCGGCACAACGATCACAACATCCGCGCGACCAGGCTGGTGGCGGAGTGGCCGGTGCGCCCGGACATCCCCGACCCCGACCCACTTGCCCTCGTGTACTTCGAAAACGCCGACCCCGTCTTCGCCTTGTGCGAGCACCAGAAGGAACCCGTCGTCTTTCGGCCCGAGCCGTCGACCGACGACTACCAGCGCACAATCGAGGAAGGCCGCAACATTCCGGCGACGTCGATGTCGTGTGTGCCGCTGCTCTCGGGCGACGTCACGACCGGCGTGCTCGGGTTCATCAAGTTCGGCGACCGCGAGTGGACGCCCGAAGAGCTCAACGCGCTGAAGGCGATCGCATCGCTGTTCGCCCAGCTGCAGGCGCGCATCGCGGCCGAGGATCAGCTGCGTTTTCTCGCCGAGCACGACGACCTGACGGGGCTCAACAACCGTCGCGCCCTGCTGGCACACCTCGACCGTCGGTTGGCTCCAGGCCAACCCGGGCCGGTCTCGGCGCTCTTCCTCGACCTGGACCGGCTCAAGGCGATCAACGACTACCTGGGCCACACGGCGGGCGACTGGTTCATCCGGGTGTTCGCGAGACGGCTCCGCGAAGGAGCAGAAGGCCCCAACCTGATCGCCCGCCTCGGCGGCGACGAGTTCGTCGTGGTCCCGGTGGCGCCGATGACCGCCGACGAGGCGGAAACCATGGCCAGCGAGCTGCAGGCGATGCTGCGCGAGCGGGTGTCCATCGACGGCGAAATGCTCACCCGCACCGTGAGCATCGGCGTCGCGCTGGGAGTGCCCGGCCGTGACACCACGTCGGATCTGCTCCGCCGGGCCGACCAGGCGCTGCTCGCGGCCAAGAGCGCGGGCGGCAACAAGATCGCGGTGTTCTCCGACGACATGTCGCTGAAGGGCGAGTTTCGCAACGACATCGAATTGCATCTGCAGAGCGCCATCGAGAACGGCGCCCTCGTTCTGCACTACCTGCCCGAGGTCGACATGCGCACCGGCGAGATCCTCGCCTTCGAAGCCCTGGTGCGCTGGCAGCACCCGACGCGGGGCCTGCTCTCGCCCGACGCATTCATCGGCGTCGCGGAGTCGATCAACTTCGCCGGTGAACTGGGTCGCTGGGTGATGCGCGCCGCGTGCGCGGAGTTCCGCAAGTGGCGCGCGAAAGGGGTGGGACTCGACGCGGTGCTCCGCGTCAACGTGTCACCGGTGCAGCTGGTCACCGAGGGCTTCGTCGAGACGGTCGCAGAAATCATCGACGAGTTCGGGCTCGACGGCGGCTCGGTGTGTCTGGAGATCACGGAGAGCGTGGTCGTTCAGGACATCGAAACCACCCGGATCACGCTCGCGGGGCTCAAGGACGTCGGTGTCCAGATCGCCATCGACGACTTCGGCACCGGCTACAGCGTGTTGTCTCATCTCAAGTCGCTGCCCGTCGACACGCTGAAGATCGACAAGAGTTTCGTCCGCGAGCTCGGGACCAACCCCGGCGACCTCGCCATCGTGCGCGCGGTGATCGCTCTGGCCGAATCGTTCGGACTGGAGCTGGTCGCCGAGGGCGTGGAGACCGAAGAGGCCGCCCTGACGTTGCTCCGGCACGGGTGCTACCGCGCGCAGGGCTTCCTGCTGTCGCGCCCGGTGGCCGGCGATGCGATGGAGTCGCTACTTGCCCAGCGGCGGATACCGATGCAGTTCTCCGCAGCGCCAGTTCGGTGACCGGCTCTGCCGGATCTCGCGCACGTGTTCGGCCGGATGCCGATTGACCGGACGGCGCGTCGTGTGCGGCTTCGCCCCCATCGGCTGGACGGTCAGCAGGTCAACGTGGCCGAACCGGCTCGGCGCCTGGCGCACGATGCTGCCACGGCGGCGATGGCCGTCGCGAGACCTCCGAGGCCGGATCCGTGCAACGAAAGTCTACCGAGTCGTCGCATTCTGTAGCAATTCACCTATTAATTGCCTGTAGCTGAAAAACGCCAGAATTAGCATCGTCAAAGTCAATAGATGGATTCAAAATAGATTGCTATTTTGGACCTTGGCAACTAGCGTGAAATTGGGCTCAGCAATGCCAATCCCCTAAGCTGAGCATTTCCCAGTTATCAAACCAAAAGTCACTATATCGGACATATTCAATACCTTTTGAATTATTTGCGACGTATATTATGACTTAGAGTTTTGGGCTGTGGACAGGTCGCTGCCGCACCCGGATGACAGAATCAGCGGTGAACTGCGTGGACATCCGGTCGTCCGGCAGCCCATCCACCGTGCAGATTCCGAGGTCCCACAGTGACGGAGCAGGTCGACAGGCGAGCGGACGCGACGCGCCTGCAGATCCTGTTGGCGGCGTCACATGAGTTCGCGCAAATGCCGTACAGCCAGGTGAACCTCGACGACATCCTGGCGGAAGCCGAAGTCACCAAGGGTGCGATGTACTTCCACTTCCGTTCGAAGCACGAGCTGGCACTGGCCATCATCGAGCGTCAGAGCCTGATGAGTCACGAGGTGATGAGCGACGTGCTGTCCCGCAAGCTGTCTGCCTTGGAGACGCTGGTCGACATCTCCTGCGGGATGGTCGCCCGCGACCTCGGCGATGAGGTCGCCAGGGCGGGGCTGAACCTGCTCGAATCGATCGGTCGCGCCGACGGAGTGCAGGCACGGATGCTCAACGAGTGGATCCAGGCGTTCGCCGAACTCCTGCGCCGCGCCGTGGCCGAGGGCGACGTCCTCGCCGACCGCGACTCGGAGGACATCGGCCGGCTGCTGGTCTCGACGTTCATGGGACTGCGCCAGACCACCGACGTCGACGACCCCAAGCGCTACTTCACCGATCTGGAGAAGACATGGGTGCTGATTCTCCCCGGCTTTGCGAACCCGGAGCGTATCGGCTACCTCGACGAGTTCATCAGGCGCAGAACATCGCTCGCGGCCACCAAGGCTGCGTCGCTTCAGCCCGGATGAAATAGGCTCAGCCGATGGTCCGCCAGGCAAGGTCGGAGGCCACCAGGAAGAAGATCGTCAACGCCGCGGTGGAACTCTTCGCCGAGGTGGGCTACCAGGCGACCGGTCTCGGCGACATCATCGAGCGCGCCGAGATGACCAAGGGCGCGCTCTACTACCACTTCGACTCCAAGGAAGAACTGGCGACCGCGATCATCGAAGACGGCGCCAGCACGGCGCTCACCGCGTTCCGCAACATCAGCGAGCCTTCCGCGCCGGCCCTGGAGAACATGATCCACGGCGTCTTCGTCGTCGCGGACCTGATCGGCAGCGACACGATGGTCCGGACCGGAGCCCAGCTTTTGCGGGCATTCGGCAAGTTCAACCATGCGACGGTGTTGACGCACGGCCATCTGCTGGCCGAGATGGTGGCCCAGGCCGAGCGGGCGATCGTCGAGGGCGACCTACGCGATGATCTGGACCCCGAGGCGGTCGGCGAGGTGATCGTCGGCGCGATGCTCGGTGCCGAAATGATCTCGAACGTGAGTTCAGGTGGCGCCGATCTCATCGACCGCATGGCGCGCACGTGGGCGCTGCTGCTCCCCGCGCTGGTGACCGAGGGTTCGCTCCCGTACTTCCGCGAATTCCTGGCCCGCGAGTCGATGCGCCGTACCCGCAGCTAGAACTCTTCCGACCACAACTTCTCGGTCAGGTCCTGGAATGCCGCTAGCGCCACTGGATCGTCGCCGCGTACCAGCGCGGACTTGCTCATCCGTGCCCGCCTAATCGATCCGTCCTGATGGACCAGCTCGACGATGAGGTCGGCATGCTGGCGCACCACCGACACCGCGGATTCGTCGGCGGGCATTGCGTGGAAGATCTGGTGGAACTTGAGCGTGAGCAACTCTTCGGGTGAGTAGCCCAGCATCTCGGCGAAGGCGCCGTTGGCGAACAGAATGGTGCCGTCCTCGGCGATGGCCAGAACCGGGACCGGGAACCGCTCGAGGACGACCAGTGCGGGCAGCTCCCTGAGCAGAGTCATGGGCTGCTCATTGGACTTCTCGCCTCGCCGCCGCTCCACCTTGCCGATTATGCCTGCGGCTCGAGATCGTGCTCACCAATCCGGCGGTGCAGCGCCCCTGCCGAAGCCCCAGGTCACCTGCCCCAGTCGCGGCTTGTGGTCCTCACGTGAATGGCGGTGGAAGTGGGCCGCGAGCACGGGCTCCGGGTCGGAACCTTCGTACATCGTCAGGCACGGTGATTCGAATTCGCATGCCAGACAATGGGATCCGGGCGTGGGATAGGTGGTAGGCGCACTGATCATCTCCAGTGCTTCTGCCGCCACGAGGCTGCCCGCGGCGGCGATCTCGTCGCGGTTACGCCGAACGCGGGTGCGGCGCAGCACTCCTGCGGTGCGCTGCTCGATGCGGCCGCTGGCAGCCCGGGATTCGCGGGCCGTGAGCCGGACATGCTGCGGGATCGAGCGACCACCCCCGCTCGGCTCATGCTGAGCCACCGGTACGGGCGTGCCCGTCGCGCCGAGTTCAGCCTCGGGAGACTCGAACTGTCCGTCGACGCGGATCTCGTTGTGGATGGTGCCTGCGATCTCCATGCCGATGTAGTCCTGCTCCCATGCCCAGCATGCCGCGGTCGCCTCCTCGTCGAGCACCAATTGCTCCACGGGCGACCAGTCGTCGACGATCCGGTGGCGCACCACCCAGTACTCGTCGGCGGCGTCGACCGCCAGCAGGTCGACCCGACAGCGTGTAGGTCACCCCGAAACCGTTCGGAGTCAGCAGCCCAACCTCGGGATCACCCGGGTCGCGAACCAGGGCCGCGATGTCGTGATCGATCTTCACCGGCGCGAAATCGTCGACGGTCGCCGCCCATTCGTCGTAGCGGTCGACCATCACGGTGCCGTCGCGCGAGATCCTCCAGCGCGCCGGCCTGTTCCAAGGACCGCCTCATCGACTTGTGCACAAGGGACTGCTTGAGCTCGTGCTGCCAGTCCCATGTCCCCGGGTAGTAGTAGACGGCCAGAGCATCTTTGAATGCCGTTGTGAGAGATGGCAGTTCAGAACGCTCAGTCGGGTTGTAGTCCGCGCCGATGCGGCGATGCGAAGTCCCACTGCCGTCGGCAGCGCTTGAACCGTGTTCGGTCCTCGGGGCTGATCTGAAAGTCCATGCAGTCGCCCGTCAATGAGTGTGCGGCCAGGGTTCGTCGATGGGCCAACGGCAGCGATCCACTCCGCCGGCCATCGACTCCAGTTCGGCGATCACATCGTCGAAGAACGCACGCAACCGTTCGGGATCGTCCACGGGCCAACGGGCCGAGAATGACATCCAGACGTCTGGTCCCGTGGTCGTCGACGGCGACGGACCGACTGCGATGTCCCCCGCCGGCACCAACTGCCAGTTGTAATCGTCCCCGCGTCGCTCGAGGTACACAACATCATCCCGACCGGGGCGGGCCGCCACGATCGAAGTGAACAGTTGATCCCGGTTCATCCCTCCCTCGCCGGTCCAAGGATAGACCTCGACGTCGACGGACGGGACCCACGGCTGCGCCAGTTGAGTAACTAGGTTTACTATGTGCCTACCGAGCAGAGGGGAACCCATGGACCTGCAATGGTCGGAGGCTGACCGAGCCTTTCGCGACGAGGTGCGCAGCTTCCTCGACGAGAAGCTGACCCCGGAACTGCGCATCGCCGGTCGCCTCATGACGAGCGTGTATGCCGACCACGAGGCCAGCATGGAGTGGCAGCGGATCCTGCACGAACGAGGCTGGGCAGCGCCGGCGTGGCCGGCGGAATACGGCGGCTGCGACTGGAGCCTGACCCAGCACTACATTTTCAGCCGCGAGTCGACACTAGCGGGGGCACCCTCATTGTCCCCCATGGGAATTCGCATGGTGGCACACGCGATCATCGCGTTCGGCACGACCGCGCAGAAAGATTTCTTCCTGCCCCGCATCCTCACCGGCGAGGTGTTCTTCTGCCAGGGCTACTCCGAGCCCGAGGCCGGCTCGGATCTGGCGGCGCTGTCGATGTCGGCCGTCGACGACGGCGACGGCCTGGTGTGCACCGGCAGCAAGATCTGGACAACCCATGCGCGCGAGGCGAACTGGATGTTCGCGTTGGTGCGCACGTCACGCGGCCAGAAGAGACAGCAGGGCATCACGTTCGTGCTGATCGACATGACGTCGCCCGGCATCCAGATTCGCCCGCTGGTGATGACGTCGGGCGAGGAGGTGCAGAACCAGGTCTTCTTCGACGAGGTCCGGGTGCCGAAGGCCAACGTCCTCGGCGACATCGACGACGGTTGGACCGTCGCCAAATATCTGCTGGAATTCGAGCGCGGCGGCGGCGCCTCCTCACCGGCACTGCAGGTGATGGCCGAGGAGATCGCAACGGCCGCCGCCGAGATGCCCGGTCCCGACGGTGGCCTGTTGGTCGACGATGCGGCGTTCGCACGGAAGCTGGCCGACGCGCGGATCCGCACGGAGGTGCTCGAGATCCTCGAGTACCGGGTGCTTGCGACGGTCTCCGAGGGCAAGAACCCGGGCGCGGCGTCCTCGATGCTCAAGGTCGTCGCCACCGAGCTCAGCCAGACGCTGACCGAGATGGCGATGGAGGCGGCCGGACCGCGCGGTCGTGCCTATCAGCCGCACGCGACCCGACCCGGCGGCCCGGTGACCGAATTCGAGCCGCCTCCCGACGGATACGTCAGCGGCGAGCCGTGGCAGGCGGTTGCGCCACTGCGCTACTTCAATGACCGGGCCGGCTCTATCTACGCCGGCAGCAACGAGATTCAGCGCAATATCCTCGCCAAAGCAGCATTGGGGCTCTGATGGACTTCAACCTGAGCAAAGAGCAGGTACTGCTCCGTGACGGGCTGACGAAGTTTCTGTCTACCCGTTACGACCTCGAGAAGAGCCGGGCCGCGGCCAAGACCGGCGCGGGCTGGCAGCCGGAAATCTGGCGGTCGTTCGCCGACGAACTCGGAATCCTCGGCGCCACCCTGCCGGATGAGGTTGGTGGAATCGGCGGTGGCCCAGTCGAACTCATGGTCATTACCGAAGCGCTTGGCCAGGCCTTGGTGATCGAGCCGTACGTCGACACGGTCGTGGTGGCGGGCGGGCTGCTGCGCCGCGCGGGCGGCGAGCAGGCGATGGCGCTGCTCGAGAAGGTCGTGGCGGGCACCGCGATCGTGGCACTGGCCGCAGCGGAGCCGGAGTCCGGCGATCGCTGGCAGGATGTGGCGACCACCGCAGAAGCTGCCGGTGACGGCTGGATCCTGCACGGCCGCAAGATCGTTGCGATGAGCGCGCCGCTGGCCACCCACCTGTTGATCACCGCGAACACGGCCGAGGGCATCTCGCTGTTCCTCGTCGATCTCGACTCCGCCGGCGCCGGCCTTTCGCTCACCGGCTATCGCACTATCGATGACCGCCGCGCCGCCGATCTGGTCCTGGACGGCGTGCGCCTGCCCGCCGGCTCTCTGCTCGGCGAGGCAGGAAACGCGTGGCCGTCGCTGGAGCAGGCGCGCGACGAGGGCGCTGCGGCGATCTGCTCGGAAGCGGTCGGGTGCATGCGAAAAGTGCTGGCGGACACCGTCGAATACTGCAAGCAGCGTCAGCAGTTCGGGCAGCCCATCGGCAGCTTCCAGGTCCTGCAGCACCGCATGGTCGACATGTACATCGAGCTGGAGCAGGCCGCGGCCGCCGTCCTGCTTGCGGTGCTGCACCTCGAGGATGAGCCCGAGATTCGAGCGCGGGCGGTTTCGGCCGCGAAGGCGACGGTCGGCAGGGCGGCCCGCTTCATCGGCCAGCAGTCGGTACAGCTGCACGGCGGCATGGGGATGACCGAGGAGCTGGCGATCGGCCATTACTTCAAGCGGCTGACCGCCATGCAGTACGAGTTCGGCACAACCGACCGCCACATCGAGCGATATGCCGAGCTGACCAGGCGCGCCTGACGGGTCAACGCATCCGCACGGCCACGCCTTCGGTGACCCTCAACAACTGCTCATAGGTCAACGGCATCACCGAATCGGCAGTGCCCGCCGCGGTCCACACCACGGGATAAGCCACCAACGTCTCGTCGACCACGGTCCGGAGTCGGCTCGGATGACCGGTAGGCGCAACTCCCCCGATGACCTGGTCAGTAGCGCTGCGCACCAGCCGAGGGCTCGCCTTGCTGATCGCCGTCGCGCCCAGCACACGCGCCAACACGGCGGTGTCCACCCGCTGCGCGCCGCTCGCCATCACCAGCAATGGCTCGCCGTCGCATTCGAAGACCAGGCTGTTTGCGATCGCGCCAACCTCGCATCCCAGCTGTTCGGCCGCGGCCACCGCCGTCTTCGCGTCGGCTGCCAGGATCTTGATGTCCGGCTCGATGCCTGCCGCCGCCAACGCCGCCGCCACCCGCGCGTTCCGTGGATTCACGTCGATCATTGTCACCGCCTACCGTGAGGCCCGTCGGCACGGACTCGTAATGTTGGCGACGTGAGCTCGCGCGGATGGCTGTTGTTCATCGCGATGAGCGTCATCTGGGGCATCCCCTACCTGATGATCAAGGTCGCCGTCGAGGGCGTCTCGGTTCCCGTCCTGGTATTCGCGAGGACCGCGGTGGGAGCGGCGGTACTCCTGCCGCTTGCACTGTCCAGCGGCATCCCGACGATGATCCGCACCCACTGGAAGGCTCTGCTCGGCTTCTCGTTCTTCGAGATCATCGCGGCCTGGTTTTTGCTGTCCGACGCCGAACGCCATCTGACGAGTTCGATGACGGGCCTTCTGATCGCGGCCTCGCCGATCATCGCCGCGGTGCTGGACCGGGTCACCGGTGGCGAGCGTCGGCTGGGATACAAGCGGATCCTCGGTCTCGGTGTCGGGCTGGCTGGTGTTGCGGTGCTTGCAGGCAGTCATCTGGCGGACGGCGCCGGATGGCCAATCGTCGAGGTGCTGTTGGTGTCCACCTGTTACGCCATCGCCCCGTTGATCGCCGCCCGTCACCTCGCCGATGTGCCCGCGCTGCCGATGACCGCCGCCTGCCTGGGTTTCGCCGCGCTGGTCTACGCCGGCCCGGCAGCGGCGTCCTGGCCGACCGAGATGCCTTCCACCCGAGTACTTTTGGCGCTCGCAGGCCTGGCCGTGATCTGTACCGCCCTGGCCTTCATCGTGTTCTTTGCGTTGATTCGTGAGGTCGGCGCGGCGCGCGCCCTGGTGTTCACCTACATCAACCCCGCGGTGGCGCTGGCTGCGGGCGTGATTGTGCTGGGCGAGCCGCTGACGGCATGGAACATCGCGGGCCTCGCGCTCATCCTCACGGGTTCCGTACTGGCCACCCGCAAGTCAGACGAATTGGCGGTCGACGTTCCGTCCGAGGAACGACCCATCAGCAGGTGAACCGGAGGCCTCCGGCCTCGAGCGAAAGGAGCTGACGATGGCGTCGACAGATGCAGGGCCGCGGACCGAGATCCTGATGTTCGACGGTGTCGACGAGCTCGACATCGTCGCGCCGTTCGAGATCCTGGTATCAGCCGGTTACGACGTCGAGCTCGTCACCGTCGAGACGTGCTCAGGGGTTACCGGCGCGCACGGGATGTCGCTGACTCCAGGTGGAGTTCTCGGGCCTCGCCCTGATCTGCTCATCGTTCCGGGTGGGCGCTGGGCGTCGAAGGCACCCGACAGCGCGTGGGGCGAAGTGCGTCGCGGCGTCATCCCGTCGGCGATCGCCGAGCGGCACGCTGCAGGCACCCGCATCGCGGGTGTGTGCACCGGGGCGATGCTCATTGCGGCCAGCGGAATTCTCCGCGGTAGGCCTGCGGTCACTCACCGATCCGCACTCGACGACCTCCGTGAGCTCGGCGTGGAGGTGCACCCCGAGGCGCGCGTCGTCGACAACGGCGATGTGCTCACCAGCGGAGGAGTCACCTCCGGAATCGACCTGGCGCTGCACATCATTGAGCTCGATCACGGCCGGGATGCCGCGCTGCGCGAGGCAGCACGCATCGAGCACGACTACCGCGGCACGGTTGCGGCACCGAAGCGGTCGTGATGCTTTCGTCTCCCGGAGCGCAAGATCCGCCCTTGTTTACGAGTCGGCGCGGGACGACGATAGGGCGATGCCGCCCGCCAAACGTGTTCTCGTTCTGGGATCAGGGTTCGCCGGGCTTTGGGCCGCGCTGGGCGCCGCCCGGCGGCTGGACGAACTCGGTGCGGCCGAAGGCGCGGTCGACGTCACCGTCGTGAGTTCGCAGCCATATCACGATATTCGGGTCCGCAACTACGAGGCCGATCTCAGCCCGTGCCGAATCCCGTTGCAGGACTTGCTCGATCCGGCCGGTATTCGGCATATCACCGGTGACGTCACCGGAATCGACGCCGAAGCCGCGACGGTGAGCACGGCCGACGGCACAGACCTGGCCTACGACCGCCTCGTGCTGGCGGTGGGCAGCAAGGTCGCCAAGCCGGACCTGCCCGGGCTGGCCGAGTTCGGTTACGACGTCGACACCTACGACGGGGCGACGAAGCTGCAGGCCCACATCCGCGATCTGGCCACTGAAACGGCGGATCCCGCGGCCGCGACCGCGGTCGTCGTCGGCGCCGGGCTGACCGGCATCGAAACCGCCAGCGAACTTCCCAAGATGCTGTCGGATGCGCTTGGGCCCGCAGTCACGCCGCGGGTAATCCTCGTCGACCACAACCCGCACGTCGGTTCGGACATGGGTGACTCGGCCCGTCCGGTCATCGAGGACGCGTTGGCCACCAACAAGGTTGACACGATCACCGGCGTTGGCGTGACCGCCGTCGACGAGCGCAGCGTGACGCTGTCGTCGGGGGACGTCCTGCCCGCGGCGACGGTGGTGTGGTGTGCCGGAATGCGGGCCAACCCGTTGACGGCGCAGTTCGGCGTGCCCTGCGATCGGCTGGGACGGCTGCCCGTCGACGACTACCTGAGGGTCGAGCGCGTTTCCGGCGTGTTCGCCGCAGGTGATGTGGCTGCGGCGAGGATGGACGACCAGCACCTGTCGGTGATGTCGTGTCAGCACGGTCGGCCGATGGGCCGCTATGCGGGCTACAACGTGATCAGCGACTTGCTCGGTGCCCCGATGCTGTCGCTACGAATCCCCTGGTATGTCACCGTTCTCGACCTCGGTCCGGCAGGCGCGGTGTACACGGAGGGCTGGGACCGCCACGTCGTCAGCACGGGCGCGGAGGCCAAGGCGACCAAGCAGGTCATCAACGGTGAGCGCATCTATCCCCCGCTGACCGGCGACCGGGCCGCGCTGCTCGCCGCGGCTGCGCCGGATTTGCAGGCCGCCCCCACATACGGCGATTGATCGCGGCGGCCAGCCCGCATTCTTAGGTGTTGCTGGTCGGGCAGGACAGGTCGACGTAGACCGTGTCAAAATGCCCGGGTTGCATCATCATCATCAGGTTGCCATCCGGGTTCATCGTCACGTTCAAACCGTGGACACCGGTGACCGTGCACCGCGACAGCTGCATATTTGTCGGCTCGTTGAATTGCACGTTGTATCCCTGGTCTTGCAGAGCTTTGACGACGTCCGCGGCGGAGCCCGTCGTAGGGTCGGCAGCAGCCGCGCCAGCTGACCCCAAGGCTGCGGCCGCAAGAAGGCCGGCGACGACGGCCTTGATAGCGATCATCTGCATGGTCGGATTCCTCTGTTTCGGGGCGCGACGTTCGGCCGCGCTGTCACTAGTACCGACCCTTAGTGATCAGAAGGCTCCTACGCGTTACACCGAGTGCGGGTTGATGTGCAACGGCGATTGAAGTGATTGCAGCTAGCCGGAAGAGCATTATCAGGCCAACCCGCACACACAATGCCAGCCAGCGTCGACGACAGCGGCGACGTGGACGAGCAATGTAACTGCCACACCGGCACGTCATAGGAGGCGAACTGATGACCACATCCATCAACCGGAGCACCCACTCGATCTCGCTGATGGACGGTGAGATCGTCGAGGAATCCGACCTGGGTTCGATGCGTCGGGTCACCGCCGACACCCTGCCGATTCTCAACCGCTTGTCGATCAAGCGGGTGCTGCTCAACCCGGGCGCGATGCGCACGCCGCACTGGCACGCGAACGCCAACGAACTCACCTACTGCGTGTCCGGCACCGCACTGGTCTCGGTGCTCGACAACGGCAGCAAGTTCTCCAGCTTCATCGTCACGGCGGGGCAGATGTTCCACGTCGACTCCGGATCGCTGCACCACATCGAGAACATCGGCACCGACGTCGCCGAGTTCATCATCGCGTTCCGCAACGAACGCCCCGAGGACTTCGGGTTCGGCGCGACCCTCGGCGCATTCACCGACTCCGTGCTGGGCAACACGTACGACCTGCCCGCCGCTGACTTCGCCAAGATCCGCCGCAGCACCACCGACCACAAGCTGGCCGCCCGCATCGGCGACCCCGAGATCCCACCGGTGGCTCACTTCAACGACCCTCACAAGTTCGACATCGAAGGTCTGCCCGCTGGACTGACGTACGCCTACGGGAACGCACGCTTCGCCCGCGACCAGTTCTGGCCGGCGCTGAAGGACATGTCGATGTACTCGCTGCGCGTCGCCGAGGACGGCATGCGCGAACCGCACTGGCACCCCGTGACCGCCGAGATGGGCTACGTCCAGCACGGTGACGCACGGATGACGATCATGAATCCCGATGGCACGCTTGACACTTGGAACATGACGACCGGGGACATGTACTTCATCCCGCGCGCCTATCCGCACCACATCGAGAACATCGGGTCCGACGAGTGGCACTTCCTGATCTTTTTCGACCAGCCGTTCCCCGCCGACATCGGATACAAAGCGTCGGCGAGCGCCTACTCCCGCGAAGTGTTGGCCGCGGCCTTCAACACCCACATCGACGACCTACCGAACTTCCCGTTCGCTCCCGCGGATCCGCTGATCGTCAGCCGCATCAACCCCGTCGACGCCCTCGGCGTCGGACAGTCCTGATCAATTCGGTACTCGACACACCAGAGCAAAGGGAGCACGAGCATGAGCACGATCATCACGTCAGATGGCACCGAGATCTTCTACAAGGACTGGGGCCAGGGCCAGCCGATCGTCTTCAGCCACGGATGGCCGCTGTCGTCCGACGACTGGGACAACCAGATGCTGTTCTTCATGGCGCAGGGGTACCGCGTGATCGCCCACGACCGCCGTGGTCACGGGCGCTCGACTCAGACGCCTGATGGGCACGACCTGGACCACTACGCCGACGACCTTGCCGCCGTCATCGAACATCTGGACCTGCACGACGCCATCCACGTCGGCCACTCCACCGGCGGCGGCGAAGTGGTCCGTTACCTCGCGCGCCACGGCGAGAGCCGGGCGGCCAAAGCCGCGCTCATCAGTGCGGTGCCGCCGTTGATGGTGCAGACCGAGGCCAATCCCGAAGGGCTGCCCAAGTCGGTGTTCGACGACCTGCAGGCACAGCTGGCGGCCAACCGTTCGGAGTTCTACCGTTCGCTGGCGTCGGGCCCGTTCTACAACTTCGACAAGCCCGGCGTGGAGTCCTCGGAGGCCATCATCGAAAACTGGTGGCGCCAGGGCATGATGGGCGACGCCTTCTCCCACTACGACGGCATCGTCGCGTTCTCCCAGACCGACTTCACCGAGGACCTGAAGAAGATCACCATCCCGGTGCTCGTCATGCACAGCGAAGACGACCAGATCGTCCCGTACGTCGCCGCGGGCCCGAAGTCGGCTGAGCTGTTGCAGAACGGGACGCTCAAGACCTACCGCGACAATTTCCCGCACGGCATGCCCACCACCCACGCAGACACGATCAACGCCGACCTCCTCGCGTTCCTGAAGTCGTAGGGCGCCATGGAACAATGGCGTAGCAACTGACGTCGGCGCCGGGAGGCCATGATGAGTGCCGTTCAGGTAGTCGTGGCCGACGACGACGTACTGCTTCGCGAAGGTGTCGCCAGCGTGCTCGCCCGATCGGGGTTCGAGCTGGTCGGTCAGGCCGGAGACCTGGAGAGCCTGCTGGCTATCGTGCGGGACACGCGGCCGCAACTCGTGGTGACGGATATCCGAATGCCGCCCACGCACACCACGGAAGGCCTCGACGCGGCGCAGACGATTCGGGCCGAGTTGCCGGACACCGCCATCCTCGTGTTGTCGGCGCATGTCGACGTCGACCACGCGATGGAACTGCTCGCCGGCGGGCACGCCATCGGCTACCTGCTGAAGACTCGCGTCACCGACGTCAGCGACTTCGTCGACACGGTGGAACGGATCGCGAACGGGGCGTCCGTCGTCGACCCCGCCCTGGTGCAGGAACTGGTCTCCGCGCGCCGCCGCAACGACCCGCTGGCGGCGCTCAGCAGCCGGGAACGCGAGGTCCTGACGCTGATGGCCGAAGGCCTGTCCAACGCGGGCATAGGCAGGCGTATCTGGGTGACCGAAGGCACCGTCGAGAAACACGTCCGCAGCATCCTGACCAAGCTCAACCTGCCGGAGACCGGCGACGATCACCGACGGGTGCGCGCCGTGATCATGTACCTCGATGCCCTTTGAGCTACGGCTGCCCGACGAGCCGGCGGATCGAGTCCGGGGACAGCGCGAACTTCGGCAGGAAGCCGAGGGCGGGGCTGTCGGTGATGAGATCGGTGAAGTCCTGTTCGGAGTGAGTCGAGATCAGGATCACCGACGGCTCCGGCGGCCCGGCCCGGTGTAGCGCCTCGGCGACGTCGAAACCGCTCTCGGGGCCGAGGTCGATATCGACCAGGATCACGTCCGGATGCAGTTCGCGGTTGCCGTCCAGCGCTTCGGCCCTGTTGCACGCCGTACCGACGACGCTGATCCCCGCGCGTTCGAGCATGGTGCTCGCCGCGTCGCGGAATGTCGCGCTGTCGTCGACGATCAGACAGCGCACAGGATCACATCGCTGTCGCACATATATCGAGACTGTCAGAACGAGCGCGCTGCGGCATTCCCGCTACCGGGAAAGATCTACGATCACCGAATGCTTCGCGACCGCCTGTTGGCGCTGGTGTTGCGGCCCAATGCGCCGCCGGCGAAGTGGGGCGTGGTCGCCGCCGCGGTGTTGATCGCTGCCGAAGTCCTTGTGGTGCACCTGCTCAAACGGATCGCCCCAGACACCGCTTTCGGAGCGGTGTTCCTGCTCGGCGTCCTGGTGGTGTCGGCCGGGTGGGGCTTTGGCCTCGCGCTGGCGACGTCGCTGGCCAGCACGCTCGCCTACGTCTGGATCCACCTCGCCGAAGGGAGTGGGAGCCTGGCGCCCGCGGTCGTCGTCTTCTTGACGCTCGCGCTGCTGACCAATGTCCTCGTCGGGCAGGCGCGTTTGCGCGCCGCCGAGGCGAACCTGCGTCGCCGTGAGGCGGACCAGCTGGCCCGGCAGCAGACAGCGTTGCGGCGGGTGGCCACGCTGGTGGCCCGACAGGCGGCTCCCGCCGACATCTATCCGGTGGCGGTGAAAGAACTTGCGCGTGGACTCGAGGCCGAGCACGTCACGCTCCTGCGCTACGAATCCGACGCTGAATTCGTCGTCATCGCCTGCACTGGGGTCGATCCGAAGCGGGAACTTGCGGTGGGCGAACGTCTTTCGCTCGGAGGCGACAACGTCGCAGCGAAAGTATTGAGTTCCGCCGCCCCGGCCCGCGTCTCTGACTACCGCAACGCAACCGGAACGACGGCGGAGCGGTTGCGTTCGCTGGGCCTGCAGTCAGGAGTCGGCGGACCCGTCTCGGTCGACGGCCGCACCTGGGGTGCAATGGTGGTCGGCTCGGCACAGCCCGCACCGCTGCCCCCCGAAACCGAGTCCCGTGTGATGGATTTCGCCGATCTCGTCGCCACGGCGATCTTCAACGCCGAGACCCGCGCCGAACTCAAGGCCTCGCGCGTCCGCATCGTCGCCGCCGCCGACCAAGCGCGGCGGCGGTTCGAACGCGATCTGCACGACGGTGCACAACAGCGCATCGTGACACTGGGACTTGAACTTCGGGCGATCGAGGCATCGGCGCCCGCAGAGGATGAACAGCTGCACGGGCAGCTCGGTGAAGTGATCGACGGGTTGTCGGGTCTGTACGCCGATCTGCAGGAGCTGTCACGGGGCATCCACCCGGCCATCCTGTCGCGGGGCGGGCTGGCGCCGGCCATCAAGACGCTTGCCCGCCGCTCCCCTGTTCCTGTCGACCTCGACCTCGATGTGGACGCGCACCTTCCCGAATATGTCGAGGTGGCAGCGTATTACGTAGTCGCCGAGGCGTTGACCAACACCGCCAAGTACGCCGAGGCATCGGAAGTGGCGGTGCGGGCGGATACCCGCGACGGGGTCTTGCACCTGACTATCTCCGACGACGGAATCGGCGGTGCACACACTGGCGGAGGCTCCGGGTTGATCGGCCTCAAGGACCGCGTCGACGCGCTGTCCGGCACGCTGTCGGTTTCCAGTCCGAGTGGCGAAGGAACAACCGTCACTGCCACCATTCCGCTCAAGGTCGGCAGTACCAGCTAGCGGTAACCACTGCTTCCGGTCAGCGCGACCCGCAGATGGTGGTCAGCGTCGATGATCCAGCACTCGACGCTCGTCAGAGTAATCACCAGCGCACGCGGGCAACCGCTCGTAGGCCGAAATTATTCCGACAACGAGAGCTGGTGGTCCCGATGGCCGATGAGAAAACCGTTCACGACGTAACCTACGATCTGCTCCGAACGCTGGGATTGACAACGGTGTTCGGCAATCCAGGCTCCACAGAGCAGACATTCCTACAGGATTTTCCCGACGACTTCGCCTATGTGTTGGCGTTGCAGGAGGCATCGGCGTTGGCCATGGCTGACGGATTCGCTCAGGCCACTGGCAAGCCCGCCCTGGTTAATCTGCACACCGCCGCGGGCACCGGAAATGCGATGGGCAGCCTGGTGGCCGCCTACCGAGCCAACACCCCGCTGATCGTCACCGCCGGCCAGCAGACCCGTGAAATGTCCATCACCGACCCGTATCTGAACAACCCAGGTGCCACCGAGTTTCCCAAGCCGTGGGTCAAGTGGTCCTACGAACCGGCGCGCGCCGAAGACGTGCCCGCTGCCTTCATGCAGGCCTATGCGGTCGCCATGCAGGAACCCAAGGGCCCGGTGTTCCTTTCCATACCGCTCGACGACTGGCACAGGCCGGCCCTCGGCCCGGCAGTGGTGCGTACCGTGAGCCAGCGCACCGCCCCGGACGCCGAGCGGCTCCGTGACTTCGCCGACCGGATCAGCCGCGCCGAACGGCCGCTGCTGGTGCTCGGGCCAGAGGTCGACCGGGCCGGCGGGTGGGACGCAGGCATCGCCTTCGCCGAGAAGCTGGGCGCACCCGTCCACGGCAGCGCCCTGGCCGATCGGACCTCGTTCCCCGAGAATCACCCGCTGTTCGCGGGCCCGATGCCGATGACCATCGCCGAGGTCAATCAGGTGCTGCGGGGTCACGATCTCGTCCTCGTGATCGGCGCACAGGTCTTCCGCTACTACCCCTACGTGGCGGGCGAGTACCTGCCGGAGGGTACCGACCTGCTGCAGATCACGGTCGATCCTCACCTCGCGTCCGTCGCCCCCGTGGGCGACAGCCTGCTTGGTGACGTCAGGTTGGCGCTCGAACAGTTGGTTGACCTCATCGAGGCTCCCGTCGACCGGCCTGCACCCACTCCGCTGAACCGGGACCGTGAAGTGCAGACCTCGAAACCATCGGAGCCACTGACCGCCGACGAGGTCTACGCGACCCTGAGCACCGTCAAGCCCGATGACTCCGCCGTGGTGATGGAATCCACTTCCACGATGGCCGAACTGCTGCAGTGGCTGCCAACCACGCGGCCGGGAAGCTTCTTCGCCACCGGAAGCGGGGGCATCGGCTGGGGTGTCCCGGGAGCGGTGGGCGTCGCGCTCGGTGACCGCGAGCGCGGCGTAAAGCGACACATTGTCGCCACCATCGGCGACGGTTCGTTCCAGTACTCCATCCAGGCGATCTGGACAGCGGCTCAGCACAAGTTGCCGATCGTGTTCGTGGTACTTCGCAACGGGGCGTACGCGATCCTCAAGTCGTTCGCACTACTGGAGAAGACGCCGAATGTGCCCGCGCTTGACCTGCCGGGACTCGACATAGCTTCTCTGGCAACCGGGTTCGGATGCCGGACCGCCAACGTCGAGACGACTGACGAGCTCGCACGCGAGTTCAAGGAGGCACTGCAGGCGGACGGTCCCACCGTGATCGTGGTTCCGACCCAAGCGGAACTGCCGCATCTCGGCTGACGATCCAGCCGTAGTGGTGACAACGGAGCTCGGCGGGGGCGACGAACCCCCGCCGGGCCACTGCGTTATTTAGAGGCCGCCGCACTCCGCTGGGCCGCTGAAAATCGTGGCCCACGGCGGGCAGTACGGCGGCGGCGTCCAGGGCGTCGGCGGAGAAGTCTGCTGCAGTGGGAACATGTTTGGCGGCTTTCCTGGACCGGGATCTCCTCCGACGGCATTCCCGTCTGGGCCGAAATACCAGTCCTGGCAGACACTCAGGCCGCCTGGCAATTGCGCGAGTTGTTGCATCAATTCCGGTCGCAGCGGAGGCTTGCCCGGACACCATTGATCGCCCCCCACGGGGATGGCCTGGGCAGCGCCGGCGCCAAGGCCCAAAGCTGCCAGACCCAAACCGCCAGACATCACGATGGTTGTCGCTAACCGCGCACTCCGGTTCATGTTCGGTTCCTTTCGGCAAGGCCGACCCGTTGGAGACATCTGTGCGGCAACTACAGCCCCTGGGAGTTGCTACCGATCCCAATAATTGCAACCGGAACGCTTCCTGTGTAACAACTGTCGAACGCCTGGGTGCACAATCGAATTGACTGCGCACTCATACATGTGAATCGAGCACGCCGACTGCCGTGTTACCGCCCGTGGTGACCGAGAACACGTCTTCACGAGGAATACGCGACGTCGAGTTCTAGTTGGCGACAAGCGTGCCCTGTCCCATCCCGACCTCCGTTTGGCGAGGCTGATGCGCCAGGGCCCCCTCGCGGGACGTTATCCCGCAGTGGCCGCAATGGTCACGCTCGCACTGATCCCGTATCTCGCTCTGTCTGCGGCAATCGACCCTCTGGTGCCGATCATCACCGCGCAATTGCACATGAGCGCTCAGGCGATGACTCTCAGCTCGGGTCTGGGCAACGCGGCATACGCCGTCGGGACCGTGCTCGCGGTCCAGTTCGCCCAGCACCTCCCGCAACGCCGCATGCTTGTGCTCTACGCGGGGATGCTGGTCGTCGGATCGGTGGTCGCCGCGGCCGCACCGAATGGATCCGTATTCATCGCCGGTCACGTGCTGCAGGGCCTGGCGACCAGCATGCTGTTGATCGCCGCTGCGCCGCCGCTCACGATCGGGTTCCCGCGGGACAAACTCCGCAACACGGCCGTGATCATGAACATGTGCGTCTTCGGGGCGGTCGCACTCGGCCCATTCATCGGCGGCGTGCAGGCCGAGGCACACGCCTGGCGACCGCTGTTCTGGATCGTGGCCGCGATCGCGCTGCTCGCGCTGATCCTGGCGGTGCTGACCTTCGACGACGCGCCCCCCGCTGATCGCGACGCCCCGCGCGACCTGCCCGCGATCGCACTGGCGACCGTCGGCTGCACGGCCGCGTTCGTCGGCGCCGCGCAGCTCACCAGCCACGAATTCTCCGATCTGGCCGTGACGGTGCCGATGTTCGGCGGCCTGGCCCTGATCGTGGTGTTGATCGTCTACCAGTTCAAGTCGCGCCGTCCGCTGCTGACCGTCCGCACGATGATGACGAGTGCGATCCCGGTCGCCGGCGTCGGTGTCGCGCTGTTCGCCGCTGCCGCATCGGTGGCGGCGACCGCGCTGACGGCCGCGGTGTTCCTGCAGACCTACAGCCCGGTCCAGGTCGGGCTGCTGTATCTCCCCGAACTCGGCGGTGCCGTCGTGATGGCCGTGGTGTTCGGGTTCGTCATCTCCCGACGTGCGATGCACTACCTGCCGCTGGTCGGCATGGCGCTGCTGGCGGCCGGGATCGTCGCCTTCCGGTTCGCCCTGCCGGCCAATCACTCACTGGCGTTGCTCGGTTCGGCGCTGACGGGTCTGGCGCTGGGTGCCACGGTCGCACCTGCGCTGTTCGTCGCGGGCTTCTCACTGCAGTCGAACAGCCTCCAGCGCGTCTTCGCGATCATCGAATTGTTAAGGGCTGTAGCGGCATTCATGGTTGCACCGATTTTCGCTCACCTAGCTGCGCGGGTGACCGGCGATCTCGTCGAGGGTACCGGCATCGCGCTGTGGGTCGGGTTCGGGCTGTCAATCGGTGGCGCGGTGTTCGGTGTGGCCGTCTATGTGCTCAGCGGAGCCCGGCCACAAACGCCGGATCTGGATGAATTTCTCGACGGCGACTCGCCGGCCTGGTACTCGCCGCCATTGCTGGCCCGCGTCCGGCGAGGTCTACCGTCGCCACCTGCCCAGATCCACCACACCACGATCGCGACGACGCCGAGCGTCCATCGAGGACCGACCGCCGCAGGACCCGTGCTGTTCGCGTACGACGGGTCTGAATTGGCGGCATACGCGATTTCCCAAGCCGCCATTCAGCTTTCGCCACAGCGGCACGCGGTCGTGGTCTGCGTCTGGCGGCCCGTCGACGTCGGCTTCACACCAACCGACGGAAAGCACTTCGACGCCGACCGTGCCAGCGAAGTGCGTTGCGCTGCTGAGCGGACCGCCGCTCACGGAGCATCGCTTGCGCAACAGGCAGGATTGTCGTCCTGCAGCGTGGCCATTGAGGCGACGCCGACGTGGAAGGGCATCGTCGCGGCTGCCGAAGAACACGGCGCCAGCTTGATCGTGCTCGGACCGCACCGCCGCAATGGACTGCTCGGCCACTTGCAGGGCAGTGTCGCCGCTGCGGTCGTTGCACATACCGCGACTCCCGCGCTGCTCATCCCGCAGCCCGACAGCCCGTCGAACAGCCCGAGTGAAGCTAGGGGAACTCGACCCCGCGGCGTGGAGGCGGCTCACCGCTCGCAGTCGGTCGTCCCGTGATTATGTGAAAGGCTCGATTGAGCCTGTCGCGCATTCTCTCTGGCGTCTCGACATCGACGTCGGGGTCGAACCGACCCTTCTTGTCCAGCACGTCTAGATAGGTGGCGGCCAGAACGGCCGACCAGAGTTTCATTCCGCGCTGCAAGTCGCGGTCTGCTGTCGACGTGCCGAAATGGTCGGCCAACACACCGGAGAGCAATTCGGTCCGTTGCGCGGCCACTTTCTTCTGCAGATCGGGAGACGTGGTGATCGCCTTGCCCATACGACGCATCTGTTCGTACGTGACCGGACCGGTCCCGTCGATGATGTCGTTGACAACTGAAGCATGTGCTGCCAACAGCGCCTCGACGACCGGCGTCTGCGGGTCTATGTCAGCGAGCGCGTCGACGACGGCGGCCAGCATGTCGGCGGCAAGGTTAAGCACGATCGCATCTTTGGTTCCGATGGTGCCGAGGATGTCTTCGACAGGGATGCCGGTTGCTTCGGCGATCTGCTCCATTGAGGTGGCATCAAACCCGCGCTCTGCCAACAGAGTCAACGCAGTGTCAATGACATCCCGCCCCCGACGGTCGTCCACGCTCGGAAAGTAGCACTTCTCTGCGAGAGCTTCGGCCACATCGTGCATCGAGAATATTGACGGGCGAGCTAAGGCGTCTGCGCTACCCGCCGGATCTCGACGTCCTCGGCGTGGGCCGACGACGGGACCCTTCCCTCGTCGGAAGGCTGCGCCGCGGTTGTCGTCGAGACAAAGTCGTCTATCAGTTCCACTACCTCGTTTGGTGCCTCGACCTGCGCGAAATGCCCCACATTGGGAAGCACTTCGAGTCGGCAGTCCGGACGACTGCGCAACGCCGCGTACGCATGGTCAACCGGGATGATGGTGTCCTCCTCACCCCAGATCGCCAGGACGGGCAGACCGTCGCGCAGGTTCAGGCGGTTCAGCGCGCTGACACTTTGCCCCCGGTAATCGACTACTGACCGAAGCGTGCGCAGGAACGCGTCACGCGTCTGCCGGTCCGAGAATGACGAGTAGGCATTCCAGATCTCGGCGCCCCGAGGGGACCGCAGGCCCAGTGAACTGAGCCGTGACTTGACGGAATTTCCGGCGCGCACCACGGGCGACGGAGCGATGACGGGCATGATCAGTTCGGCGCCCGGCGCGGCCAACAAGCGCAGGATCAGCCCGACATCGGGCCCGAGTCCGCCGCTGCTGATCAGGACAAGGCGGCGACAGTACTCGGGATGCTGATAGAGGAACTGCATTGCGATTCCGCCGCCCAGCGATTGGCCGACGACCGTTGCCGACTCGACCCCGAGCTCGTCGAGCAGGTCGCGCAGACCGACCGCGAATGCACCCAACGAATAGTCGGTTCGGGGCTTGGATGATCGTCCGTGACCCAGCAGGTCAGGAGCAATCACCCGATACTTTTTCGACAGTTGAGGCAGGATCGCCCGCCACGTCTGTGAGCTTCCCGCCATGCCATGGATGAGCAGCAGGGCTTCGCCGTCGCCCTCGTCGAGGACAGCGATCCGTTCACCGTGGATGTTGACGAATTTGGCTTCGGCCATAAGGGTCCTCCCCTCCTGTCGCCCTTCGAGCCTACCGGCGGGTAACTTTCCCTGTCGCCCGACGGCACAGTTTGCCCAGGTCTGCCCTGCGGTAATCCCGGTCTATGAGGATTTCCAGGGTCACCGTATAGGGTCGTGCACTCGACGGAAGGTTTCGCACTGCAATGCCGCTAGCCCAAGGCGCCGTGTTCGCCGGCTACACCGTCGTCCGCAAGCTCGGGTCGGGCGGCATGGGTGAGGTGTACCTCGTCGAGCATCCGAGGCTGCCGCGCCGCGATGCTCTCAAAGTGCTGCCCCCTGCGATCACCGCCGATCATGAGTATCGCGAACGATTCATCCGCGAAGCCGACATCGTCGCCAAGCTCTGGCATCCGCACATCGTCGCGGTGCACGACCGGGGTGAGACCGACGGCCAGCTCTGGTTGACGATGGACTACGTGGAGGGCACTGACGCCGGCGACCTCCTGCAGAGCTACCACGGCGGGGGTCTTCCGCCCGCCGACGTCGTGCGCATCGTGTCCGCGGTGGCCGACGCGCTCGACTACGCGCATCAAAGCCTGCTCTTGCACCGCGACGTCAAGCCGTCGAATATCTTGCTCTCCCAACCCGACGCCGGACGGCAACGGATCCTGCTCGCCGACTTCGGCATTGCCCGGTTGCTAGACGACTCCACTGGCTTGACGGCAACAGATATGGCCGTCGGCACCGTGGCGTACGCGGCGCCGGAACAACTCATGGGCGAGGTCATCGACGGCCGAGCCGATCAATACGCGCTCGCGGCCACGGCATTTCACCTACTCACCGGGCAGCAGCCCTTCCAGCACACCAACCCCGCCGTCGTCATCAGCCAGCACCTCACCGCGCCCCCGCCCGCAATCGCGGATCGGGTGCCCGAACTCTCGGCTCTCGGCCCGATCTTCGCGAAGGCCCTGGCGAAGAAGGCCGAGGATCGCTACGGCTCGTGCGTCGAATTCGCCCAGGCTCTGCAGCAAAACCTCAACGTGATATCTGACGAACTCGGGGCGACCGGCGCTACGCAGGCTGCACCGATAGCACTACGTGCACCCGCGAAGCCCCGCCGGCGTCACGTGCCGCGCTGGGCCATCGTGGCCGTGATGGCCGCGGCACTCGTCGCCGTGGCGTTGGTGGTCGGCCTGACCCTCTTCGGTCAAAACCGCACGAAGCCACAGGCACAACCGCCACCGCCGACGGTGCCCGTGGTTTTGATCGGGGCGGACTGTGCCACCCTCGGCGCGGCCGGGGTCAGCGAGGCCGGGCAGACGGCGTACTGTGCCCGCCTACCGACCACTGGCGACATGATGTGGTCGGTCTATTCGGGTTCTGTCCCGTCGCCAACCGACACACCGGGGCCGGGCGACGAGGTGTATCCACCCGGTATCGAAGAACAGGTTCGCGTCTGTGTGCAGCAGACCGGGCAGAGCCGCCAGAAGTGCCGCGAAGACGTCCACGACGGCAACCTTGTCGGCCCCGCGTAGTCATCGCTGTGCCCATTTGGCCAGCGCTGCTTCGGTGGTGACATGGTCAAGCGCCCATGCCGTCGCACCGTGCAGTGGTCCGTCGTCGCCGTGGACACCGCCGCCGCGTCCCTCATCGGGCTCGGTCTGGCCGTGAGTATGGTTGCGCGACACGCGTTTCCGGCGCGGGCCTAGCGCCGCCCATCGGCGAGCTCCACAAATGTCATGCGGTACGGTACTGGACAGTACTACCACTTCGGCTCTAAGGTTCAACACTATGAACAAGACCGCCGAACGCGTGGTGGAGCCCTCTCCCTGGTCGCCGCGGGAGACGGAGCTGCTTGCGGTGACGTTGCAGCTGTTGCAGGAACACGGATATGAGCGGCTCACGCTGGACGCCGTCGCCGCCACCGCACGGGCCAGCAAGGCCACGGTGCACCGGCGTTGGCCGACGAAGGCCGCGTTGGTGCTGGCCGCGTTCATCGAGGGCGTGCGGCAGGTCGCGGTCACGCCCGACACCGGCAGTCTGAGGGGCGACTTGCTGCAATTGGGGGGCGTCATATGTCAGCAGGCCTGCCAGCACGCCGGCACCATCCGCGCGGTGCTCGTCGAGGTGTCGCGTAACCCGGCGCTCAAAGACGCCATGCAGCACCAGTTTCTCGATCAACGCAAAGCCTTGATCGACCATGTCCTCCAGCAGGCGGTCGAACGCGGCGAGATCGACAACGCCGCGATCAACGATGAACTCTGGGATCTGCTGCCCGGCTACCTGATCTTCCGAACCATCGTCCCCGATCGGCCGCCGACCCAACGCACCGTGCAAACCCTCGTCGACAACGTCATCCTCCCCGGCCTCACTCGTTCTCTGTCGCCGAAAGGCTAAGGGGTGAAACGGATTTCGATCGGCCGCCTTGCCACACGATGGTGGATGGTGCTGGTTGCGGTGGCGGTGGTGGCGGTCGCAGGTTTCGCCGTCTACCGGCTGCACGGCATCTTCGGCTCACACCACACCACGGCAACAGCCAACGGGTTTGCCAACGAAATCGTTCCCTTCAACCCCAAACATGTCGTCCTCGAGGTGTTCGGTCCGCCGGGCACCGTCGCCACGATCAGCTACCTGGACGTCGAGGCTCAACCACAGCACGTCGACAACGCGACCCTGCCCTGGTCCTACGACAAGACCACCACCGACCCCGCAGTCTTCGTCAACGTGATGGCCCAAGGCGATAGCGGTTCGATCGGCTGCCGAATCGTCATCGACGACGTCGTCAAAGACGAGAGAACGGTCACCACGACGAACGCGTACACCTACTGCTTGGACAAGTCCGGATGAGCAACCATCAGGTTGAAGACGAATCCTTGACTTACAGAGTCGCAAAGACCATCCGCTGGATTTGCGTGCCGATCGTGTTGTTCTGGCTCGTCGTCGCTGGGGTCACCAACGCATTGGTACCCCAGTTGGAGAAGGTCGGCGAAGCCCACAACGTGGCACTGAGTTCTCCCGATTCGCCTTCACTGCAGGCATTCAAGCGGATCGGCCTGGTGTTCCACGAGTTCGATTCCGACAGCGCGGCGATGATCGTGCTCGAAGGCGATCAGCCTCTTGGTGCCGACGCGCACAGGTACTACGACGAGCTGATCCAGCGGATCTCACAGGACCACAAGCACGTCCAGCACATCCAGGACTTCTGGGGGGATCCGCTGACGGCTGCGGGCTCACAGAGTGCCGACGGCAAGGCCGCCTACGTCCAGGTGTTTCTCGCCGGCAATCAGGGCGAAGCACTGTCCCTGGAGTCCGTCGACGCGGTCCGTGACATCGTGAACCACACGCCGCCCCCGCCCGGGGTCAAGGCATATGTCGCCGGCCCGGCAGCACAGATCGCCGACCAATTCGAAGTGGGCAACCAAGGCACCACAAAGGTCACCATATTGACCGTCCTGGTGATCGCCATCATGTTGCTGCTGGTTTACCGCTCTGTGGTCACCATGCTTCTGGTGCTTGTCACCGTCCTCATCGAAATGGCCGCGGCCCGTGGGATCGTCGCGTTCCTGGCCAATTCCGGGGTCATCGGGCTGTCGACATACTCGACGAACATCCTCACGCTGCTGGTCATCGCCGCCGGCACGGACTACGCCATCTTCGTCGTCGGCCGCTATCACGAAGGGCGCAGCGCAGGTCAGGATCGCGAAGCCGCCTTCTATGACATGTATCGCGGGACCGCCCACGTGGTATTGGGGTCCGGGCTGACCGTCGCCGGCGCGGTCTACTGCCTGAGCTTCACCCGGCTGCCGTATTTTCAAAGCCTCGGCATCCCCGCCGCGATCGGCGTCCTCGTGGCGCTGGTGGCCGCGCTCACGCTGGCACCGGCCGTGCTGACCATCGCCAGCCGGTTCGGTCTGTTGGAACCCAAGCGCAGAGCCAGGACGCGGGGATGGCGACGGATCGGCACGGCCATCGTCCGCTGGCCGGCACCCATCCTCGTCGCGACGTTAGCGGTGGCCTTGGTCGGTCTGCTCGCGCTGCCCGGGTACAAGACCAGTTACGACGTCAGCTCCTACATGCCGGCCAGCGCCTCGTCCAACATCGGTTATGCGGCCGCCGAGCGCCACTTCTCGAAGGCGCGTCTCAACCCCGAACTGTTGATGATCGAGACCGATCATGATCTGCGGAATCCGGCCGACATGATCCTGCTGGAGAGAGTGGCCAAGGCCGTATTTCACACTCCCGGGATCGCCCAGGTGCAATCCATCACCCGCCCGTTGGGCACCCCGCTGGACCACACGTCGATACCGTTTCAGATCAGTGCGCAAAGCACCGGCCAGATCGAGAATCTGAAATTCCAGCAAGACCGCGCCGCAGACCTACTCAAACAGGTCGCAGAGATCGACAAGACGATATCGATTCTGCGCCAACAGTTCACCCTGCAGCAACAGAGCGCCGCTGCCACTCACGAACAGGTTGAGGCATTCCACGAAACCGTGGCCGTCACGCAGGATCTGCGCGACAAGATCGCGACGTTCGATGACCTCTTCCGGCCGCTGCGCAACTATTTCTACTGGGAGCCACACTGTTACGACATCCCGATCTGCTGGGCACTGCGATCGATCTTCGACGCGCTCGACGGGATCGACGCGTTGACCGACCAGCTGGGAAATGTCACGGCGAGCCTGGACAAACTGGATGCGCTGCAGCCCAAACTGCTGGCGCTGATCCCGCCTCAGATCGACAGTCAGCAGACCAACCGAGACCTGACGATGACCAACTACGCCACCCAGTCGGGCATCTACGACCAGACCGCGTCGGCGCTAGAGAACGCGACCGCCCTGGGACAGGCCTTCGACGCGTCCAAGACCGACGACTCCTTCTACCTGCCGCCCGAGGCGTTCAGTAATTCCGAGTTCCAGCGCGGCCTGAAACTGTTCCTCTCGCCGGACGGCAAGGCCGCCAGGATGATCATCACTCACGACACCGATCCCGCCACTCCCCAGGGCATTTCGCATATCGATGCGATCAGGCATGCGGCGCAGGAGGCCGTCAAAGGAACACCCCTCGCGGGCTCGAACATCTATATCGGCGGCACCGCGGCGACGTACAAAGACATCCAAGACAGCGCCAAATACGACTTGCTGATCGCCGGCATCGCCGCGCTGAGCCTGATCCTGCTCATCATGATGTTCATCACCCGAAGCCTGGTCGCCGCTCTGGTCATCGTTGGCACAGTGGCACTTTCGTTGGGCGCGTCGTTCGGCCTTTCGGTGCTCGTCTGGCAATACATCCTGGGCATCCCGTTGTACTGGGTGGTGCTGGCGCTGGCGGTCATCCTGCTGCTGGCGGTGGGATCCGACTACAACCTGCTTTTGATCTCCCGGTTCAAAGAGGAGATCGACGCCGGTCTGAAGACCGGCATCATCCGCGCCATGGCCAGCACTGGCGGCGTTGTCACCGCCGCCGGCTTGGTGTTCGCCTTCACCATGGCGTCATTCGTGTTCAGCGACTTGCGAGTTCTCGGCCAGATCGGAACCACCATCGCGCTGGGTCTGCTGTTCGACACGCTGATCGTGCGTACGTTCATGACCCCGACGATCGCCACACTTCTCGGGCGCTGGTTCTGGTGGCCACAGCGAGTCCGCCCGCGGCCCGCCAGCCAGATGCTGCAGCCCTACGGATCCCGGCCGGCAGTTCGCCAGCTGCTGTTGTGGGAAGACGACGACGGGCCCACTTCCCCACTGCCGTCCCGTTCGCGCGCGGACACAGACTGAGCGACCGAAACCGGCACAGGCGTCGAAACTCCGCATTCATCCCGGAAAGGCGCGCGTCATTGCCCCCTTTGGTTAGAGTCTCACCGACGTGTGAGTAGTTCTCTCTGGGACAAACCTAGTTTCCGTCGTGGCGTGAAGTTGGTTTTCAACAGGGCATGGAACAGGAAGGCATTATGGCCACCGTTTCGGGCACCGACCCCGGCCAGCGCCTGCTGAACGGCCCGCAGACCACGGGCCGGGACTACCGCAACCTGAGCGAGCCGCAGTACGGCCCCCGGCACGACGTCAACGTCGGCGTCAAGACGCGGGACGGCACTATCCTGCTCGCCGATGTGCACCGGCCCGATGCCGACGGTCGGTTCCCCGCGCTGATCGCGGCATCGCCGTATCCGCGGCAGATCCAAGACCTCGGTGCGCCCGCCGGTTTCATCGAGGCCGGCGCGACCGACTTCTGGGTGCCCCGCGGCTACGTCCACGTCATCGCGAACGTGCGCGGCACCGGTGGATCGGGCGGCAGCTTCGGGTTCTTCGACTCCGCCGAGCGCCGCGATATGTACGACCTGGTCGAGTGGGCGGCCACCCAGCCGTGGTGCGATGGAAACGTCGGCATGATCGGCATCAGCTACTTCGCCATGACCCAACTCGAAGCCGCCGTCGAGCGGCCGCCTCATCTCAGGGCAATCTTCCCGGTGGCTGTCACCTCCGACCTGTACGAGGCCGCCGCGCACCATGGGCTGCCCAGTGCGTCGTTCGTGACCCCGTTCCTGTCGATGCTCGGCCTTACCGCCGAGCGCAGCGACCACGTGTGGCGCAGCCCGCTCATCGGTGCGGCCCGGCATCTATTGACCACTCCCCGGATACATCACAGGTTCGCCACGATGAACGGCGAGGCTGCGGTCACGATGATGCATGCCCTGCTCAAGCTGCCGCACGACCCGCACCCGTGGGACGATCTGTGGCTCGATGTGATGGTCAAACATCCCACTCGTGACGCATGGTGGGACGAACGCAACCTGATGCCGCTGCTCGAAAACGTCGACGTCCCCGTCTATCTCGGCTGCGACTGGGAGAACGCTCCGCTGCACCTTCCGTCGACCTTCACCACGTGGCGGGGGTTGTCGAACAGCCCGGTCGTCCGGATGGGCATGCTCGGCGAGTACGGACTGACCTGGCCGTGGGAGAGCCTGCATATCGAGGCGCTCGCCTGGTACGACCACTGGCTCAAGGGCCACGACACCGGCATCCTCGACGGCCCAGCGGTCCGCTATTACCTGCCCGGCAGCGACGAATGGCACACATCGGATACCTGGCCGCCCCCCGGCGAGCATCTTGAGTTGGCGCTGCGTGCCGATGGCGCACTCGACGACGACGAAGGTGCCCCAGGCGCCCTCGAGTACATGGTTCTCGGCGCCGGTCTGGGCCGGGCCAGGACGAGTCCCATCGACCCGCCGTCGTCGCTGTCGTGGACCAGCGCGCCACTGGATACCGCACTCGACGTTGTCGGGGACATCGAACTCCGCCTCGTCGCATCCGCGACCGCGGCCGACACCGCGTGGATCGTAACCCTGCAAGACATCGGACCCGACGGCGGTACCGAAGATGTCACCGCCGGCTGGCTCCGAGCCACCCTGCGTGAAGTGGACAACGCGGCCAGCCGGCCGGGCGCCCCGGTGCTGCCCTGCCGCACACCGGTCGCCGTGCCCATCGGTGAGGACGTCACGTATCGAATCCCATTGGTGCCCAATGCTCGTCGCTTCAGTGCCGGCCATCGCCTCCGGCTGGTGCTGACCAGCGACGACCAGGCCCCAGACACGCCGGCGATCATGAACTTCCGGCACGCGAGCGTAGGCACCAGCAGCCTGAACACCGTGCGATCGTCGTCACGTCTGCTGCTGCCACGGGTGCGGGTCATGCGGGCGTCCGATCAACCAACCAAGGGTCTACGCGAGAAAGGGCTTCAGTCCGAGCGGACGCCGCATCGATGAATTAGCCTGCGGGAGTGCTGATTCTCGGACCGGCCACCGTGACGGCAACGGTGGTTTGCGCAGGAATACGGCTGCAATCTTTCCGCCTGTGGTCCCCTCGGGCGATAGACTCGCGAGTTGGGAGTTAGAAAGGCCGGCTGTCCAAATGGGTGAGGTAGAGGGCGGATCGGGGTTCGCCGAATTGGGCGGGCGAGCGCTGATGCGCCAGATGCATGATCAGGTCGACGAACTACTCGCGGGCCATGACCAGGCGGAACGCCTCCTGCGGGTCATCGTAGACATCGGCTCCGACCTTTCGTTGGACGCAACACTTCACCGGATCGCCACCGCCGCGAAAGAGGTAACCCAGGCGCGTTACGGCGCCCTCGCTGTGCGAGCGACCGACTCGACGCTGCTGTCCTTCGTGCATGCCGGGATGGATGAAGACGTCGTAGGGCTCATCGGCCACCTGCCGGTCGGCAAGGGCGTGCTCGGCGTACCCATCGACATCAACGCGGCACTGCGCCTGGACGATCTCACCACCCATCCGGCGACAGCTGGGTTCCCCGAGCATCACCCGCCAATGAAGGCTTTCCTCGGCGTGCCGATCACGATCCGGGGGTTGGCGTTCGGAACCCTGTACGTCGCCGACGACGCGCCTGCGCGAAAGTTCAGCGAAGCCGACGAGATCACAGTGCGTGCGCTGGCTTCGGCAGCGGCGACTGCGATCGACAACGCTCAGCTATTCGAACGAGTGCAGATGTCCGCCCGATGGACTGAGGCCAGCCGAGAGATAACGACAGCCTTGCTTGGCGGGAGTCAACCCGGCGTCTCGGCAATGCATCTCATTGCTGAACGTGCTCGTGAGTTGACCGATGCGGAGCAGGCCATCGTTCTTGTTCCCGCTGATGGCGACGTGCCCGACAGCGAAGTCGACACGCTCGTGGTGGACACTGCTGTCGGAGTGCACGCCCAAGACGTCCTGGGCCAACGGATCCTCGTCGATGAATCGACGAGCGGTGAGGTATTCCGATCGGGCACACCGCTGATCACGACGTCTTTCCGACGTCCCATTCAGGCGTTCACCGACGTCGGCCAGCGCCCGGCAATCGTCATGCCGTTGCGCGCCAACGACACTGTGCTCGGCGTTATAGCAGTGGCACGCAATGAAAGCCAGCCCCTGTTCGATCACAGTTACCTCGACCTGGTCAGTGACTTTGCGCGGCACGCCGCGATGGCCTTGACATTGTCGAATGCCCGCGAGCGCCAAGACGAACTCACCGTCCTCGCCGACCGCGAGCGCATCGCCCACGATCTCCACGACCACGTCATCCAACGCCTGTTCGCCGCCGGTATGGATCTGCAAGGCACCATCGCACGGTCTCGATCACCTGACGTCACTGCCCGCCTTACCCGCACCGTCGATGATCTACAGGGAACGATCAACGACATCCGCAACACCATTTTCCAGCTGCAAGGCCACGGCGCGGGAGCGACGACCTTCCGAGGGCGGGTAGAACGGATCGTCGCAGACCTCAGCGACAATCGGAACCTCGCGGTCGAGCTGCGCATATCCGGGCCGCTCAGCGTCGTCGGCCCCGACCTGGCACGGCACACCGAAGCGGTGATCAGTGAGGCGGTCAGCAATTGTGTGCGGCACGCGGACGCATCACGGCTGACCGTTCACCTCGCCGCCGCCGACGACTTGACCGTCGAGGTCGTCGACGACGGCCGCGGTATCCCACCGGAAAATACTCGCAGAAGCGGCTTGTCCAATATTAAGCAGCGCGCCGAACAATTCGGTGGCACATGCGAATTCATCACGCCACTGGGCGGCGGGACCCATGTGCGGTGGAGTGTGCCGCTCACAGACTTGTAGGCCCTGCCGCCGAGTCGTTGCTCAATACGGCAGCGCTGATATCACCGGCGGCAAGCGCCTATTTGCCCTTGTCGTGGGAGATCGTCGACTGCACAGCCCCGAACCGGTGTTGAGCACGCTCGTCGGCTTGCGCCTGCTCCGCTGCCGTGACGACGACCGAGTCCGGGCCCGGAAAAACCGTCGCATCATGATCAGAGGAAAGCCAGTGCACCACATACGGTGGTGAACCGTCTTGTGAGTGAACCTCCGTGATCAGCCCGCGCTGATCTGGTTGATCGATCGTGGTACCCCTGGTCACCAGCCAGTCGCCGACCTTTGCCTTCATGGCCTTCTCCTCACCTCCGGAAGTTCAATCATGGACGCGTTCGCCGAACCGGCGAGAGGGGTATCAGGTCTGAGCGACTGCCCGACCACCATTTCCGACAATGCGAAATTTACGACCGCGATCCCGTATCCATATAGGGCCGTTAGACCCTCTTTCGGACGGCAGCGCCGATAGTTCAAATCGCTTCTGGCCGACCGCGGCCACCGCGCGCGACATGCGCACCTTGGCGATTTCGCCTCGGCACCTGATAAGCGGGTTAGATGATGTGGAGGTATCGGGTTGTCTTAGGGGGTAGTCATCATGGTTCGATCATCCGACCCCTCCGATTGGGGTGACGACGAGATACCGCCGATCCCCAACGATGACGAGATCCCCCCGATCCCCAACGATGACGAAATCCCCCCCATCCCCTGGAAATGAGCCTTTGAGCTAGCAGCCGTGTGACAAATCGGCTTCGTCTGACCAGCGGTCCATCCGTGGGTCGGCGAGTCTAGATCGACATCGGCCTCGCGCGTCGCGGTGCCAATCGCCCGATGCAGTGCCTATTCTCGGCGCATGGCCGACCCCGAGGATCGCGGCGCCGACTTCGACGGTGTCCGGATCGGACGGCCGGCGACGGGCGCGCTCCTCGACGCCGGTTACCGCGCCGTCGCGGATCTGCCTGCGGATCTCGACGGCCTCCTCGATCTTCACGGCGTCGGGCCGAAGGCCGTGCGGCTGCTCCGGCAGGCACGGGGGGACTGAGCGCATGGACGAGGACGTCGTAGTCATCCACACCGACGGCGGGTGCAGGCCCAACCCTGGGCCTGGCGGCTGGGGAGCGGTGCTGCGCCACCGTCACCACGTCCGCGAGATGTGCGGTGGCGAGTCCGGCGAGACCAGCAACAACCGGATGGAACTGACCGCGCCGATCATGGCGCTCGAAGCGCTCACCCGATCGGTGGTGGTGCACCTCTACACCGACAGCACCTACGTCCGGAACGGCATCACCAAGTGGGTTCTCGGCTGGGAGCGCAACGGCTGGGTGACCGCTGCGAAGCAGCCGGTGAAGAACGTCGATCTCTGGCAGCGGTTGCAAGCGGCCTGCGCGCGGCACCATGTCGAATGGTTCTGGGTGAAGGGCCACGCAGGCGTCGCCGACAACGAACTGGCCGACGAACTCGCAACCCGGGGTATGCAGGCGGCGATCGGCATTTCCGTTTGATTTGCCGCTGTCCGGCGTCCGCCTCTATGACGAGGCACTAAGATCGCCTAACAAATAACCATTGGCTTGATCGGTTCGGATATGACTGTGTGTCGAGTGCAGCGCCGCAGGGAGGAGTCCCGCCCTAGTGCCCAACCGGTGCATTGAGCGAATGATGGCCGGGTGAGCGCCCCGACGATCGACCCCGTCATCCGCGCCGAGCAGGCGCGGAGAAGCGGCATAGCCAGGTGGATCCGGCGGCTGGCGGTCCCGATCATCCTCGGCTGGATAGCGCTCATCGTGTCGCTGAATGTGGCCGTGCCGCAGCTCGAAGTCGTCGGCAAGATGCAGGCGGTTTCGATGTCCCCCAAAGAGGCGCCTTCGGTCGCGGCGATGATGCGCATCGGCAAGGACTTCAAGGAGTTCGATTCCGACAGCTCGGCCATGATCGTCCTGGAGGGCGACGCACCCCTCGGCGAGGACGCCCACCGGTTCTACGACGACATGATCGCCAAACTCCGGGCCGACACCGCGCACGTCCAGCATATTCAGGACTTCTGGGGCGACCCGCTGACAAGGGCCGGGGCGCAGAGCGAGGACGGCAAAGCCGCGTACGTTCAGGTGTATCTCGCCGGCAACATGGGTGAAGCACTCGGCAATGATTCGGTCACCGCGGCTCAGAAGATCGTTGACGGATTGACTCCCCCGCCGGGGGTCAAGGTCTACGTCACCGGAGGCCCTGCGCTACAGGCCGACCAGGAGAACGCCGGCAACGCGAGTGTCAGAATCATCGAATTCGTGACGGTCGGCGTCATCGTCTTCATGCTGCTGTTCTTCTACCGGTCGATCGTCACCGTCTTGCTCGTGTTGACGATAATGGTGTTGAGCCTGTCGGTGACCCGTGGTGTGGTGGCCTTCCTGGGCTACCACAACCTCATCGGTCTGTCGACGTTCGCGACTCAGCTCTTGGTGACCCTCGCGATAGCCGCAACAACCGACTACGCGATCTTCCTGATCGGGCGCTACCAGGAGGCCCGCTCGATCGGGGAAGACCGAGAGTCCGCGTACTACACGATGTTTCACGGCACCGCCCACGTCGTGCTCGGCTCAGGGATGACGATCGCAGGCGCTACGTTCTGCCTTTCGTTCACCCGATTGCCGTACTTCCAGACGCTGGGCATCCCGCTCTTTGTCGGAATGGTCGTCGCGGTGTTCGTGGCGCTGACTCTGGGGCCCGCGATAATCACCGTCGCGAGTCGCTTCGGACTGTTAGAGCCCAAGCGCGCCATGCGGATTCGATTTTGGCGGCGCCTTGGTGCCGCCGTCGTCCGGTGGCCGGGCTGGATCCTGACCATGACCATCCTTCTCGCCTTGATCGGCCTACTCACCCTGCCGGGCTACCGGCCCAGCTACAACGACCGCAAGTACCTACCCGCCGACCTGCCTGCGCAACAGGGATTCGCAGCGGCCGAACGACATTTCCCCGTCTCCCGAATGAACCCCGAAATGCTGCTCGTCGAAACAGATCAAGACCTTCGCAATTCGGCGGACTTCCTTGTGATCGACCGGATCACCAAAGCCGTGACAAGAGTGCCCGGCATCGGGAGGGTGCAATCGATCACCCGCCCCGAGGGTAAACCCTTGAAGTTCAGCACAATTCCGGCCCAACTCGGCATGAGCGGCACTCTCCAGGAGATGAACCGCTCGTACACGCAGAAGACCATGGACGACATGTTGGTGCAGGCCGACGAGATGCAGACGACCATCGACACGATGACGAAGATGAACTCGTTGATGGGACAGATGACCGACGTCATGCATTCCATGGTGGCCAAGATAAAAGACACGACCATCGACATCGCCGAATTACGCGATCACATCGGTGATTTCGACGACTTCTTCCGTCCGATTCGCAACTACCTGTACTGGGAGCCGCACTGCTACGACATCCCGGTCTGCTGGTCGTTGCGGTCGGTCTTCGACACGCTCGACGGCATCGACCCGACCACCGATGACGTCCAGGCTCTGCTTCCGAGCTTGGAACGACTCGACTCCCTGATGCCGCAGCTCCAGGCGATGATGCCGCCGCAGATCGAGACGATGAAGAAGATGCAGAAGATGATGCTGGAGATGCACTCCACTCAGTCGAGCCAGCAGGATCAGCAGCACGCGGCGACCGAGAATCAATCCGCGATGAGTGACGCGTTCAACGACTCTCACAACGACGACACGTTCTACCTGCCGCCGGAGATCTTCGACAACAAAGACTTCAAGCGCGGCATGGAAAACTTCATCTCCCCAGACGGCCACGCGGTCCGATTCATCATCTCCCACGAAAACGATCCGCTCAGCGGCGATGGCATCGAGCGCATCGACGCCATCAAGAACGCTGCATTCGACGCCATCAAGGGCACGCCGTTGGAGGGATCGAGGGTCTACCTCGGCGGCACCGCGTCCACCTTCAAGGACATGCGCGACGGTAACGCGTACGACCTGCTGATCGCCGGCGTCGCCGCGCTGACGCTGATCTTCGTCGTCATGCTGATCATCACGCGCAGCATCGTCGCAGCAGGCGTCATCGTCGGCACCGTGGTGCTGTCGCTCGGCGCGTCCTTCGGGCTGTCGGTTCTGTTCTGGCAGCACCTGCTGGGCTTGGACCTGCAGTTCATGGTGATGGCGATGGCGGTCATCATTTTGTTGGCGGTCGGCGCGGACTACAACCTGCTGTTGGTGGCTCGGATGAAGGAGGAGATACCGGCCGGGATCAACACCGGAATCATCCGCGCCATGGGCGGCAGCGGATCCGTGGTGACCGCGGCGGGCCTGGTGTTCGCGTTCACCATGATGTCCATGTCGGTGAGCGCGATGGTCGTGGTCGCCCAGATGGGCACGACCATCGGGATGGGTCTGTTGTTCGACACCTTGGTGATCCGGGCATTTATGACGCCCTCCATCGCGGCGCTCTTAGGCCGATGGTTCTGGTGGCCGCAGGTCGTGCGCGCTCGACCTGTACCGGCAAGACGTTAAATCTTGGGTTGCGCGCGTCTGCCCTCATCGGGCTGCCGCGCCTCATTCGTTGACGTCGTAGTCCTCCTCAGGGCGCAGGTGTGCACGGGCTAACCGTTCCAGCTCTGCCGCCTCGGCTTTGGCCACTTTCGTCTCGGCCTCGACGTCGACCGACTTGGCCAGCAACCAGTACAGGATTCCCGCGACTGGAAGCCCGATGAACATCGAGATGTCGGCCCCATCGAGTTTGGCCGCGATGAACCCGGTGTATTTGCTGGTGCTCAGGAACGGAAGCATCGCTGCGAATCCCACCAGGTACGACGTGATACCCCGCCAGCCCCATCGTCCGTACATGCCGTGAGGGTCGAATATCTCGGCGACGGCGTAGTGCCCGCGTCGCACGATGTAGTAGTCGACGAGGTTGACCGCCGTCCACGGGACGAACAGGTAGAGCACCAGCAGCAGGAAGTCCTCGAAGTTGGTGAGGAAATTCTCGCCGATCAGCAATGCCGGGATGAGCGAGAGAACCGCGGTGAAAGTGATGGTGATGATGCGCACCCTGGTCGTCGGGGTGATCTTCTTGAACGAATCGATCGCGCTGATCAAAGTGAGCGACCCGCCGTACATGTTGAGGGCGGTGACCGAAATGAGGCCGAGCGTGGAGAAGACGAGGGCAATGGCTCCGAAGCCCTGGAATACGTGGTCGCCAGCCGCCTTCAGCGATGCGATCGTGTCGAAGCTGTCGCCTGCCCAGGCGGCCAGCGCGGAACCCAGGCACATCAGCCAGATGGCGCCGAGCGCCGAACCCCAGTACGTCCACAGGAAGGTCTTGCGGACGGTGACCGTCGGTGGAAGGTAGCGGGAGTAGTCCGAAACATAGATGGCCCAGCTGATCTGGTAGCCGGCGACCGCGCCGAACTGGATGAGGAAGGGAGTCCATTTGAAGTCACCCAGGTCGAACGAGCCCGCCGGATAGCCCAGCGTGCAGACCGCAATCGTGAGTAGCCCGAAAATGACGAGGAAACCCGCCGTCAGCCACCGCTCGACTCCGTGGATCAGGTCGTATCCGACCAGCGCCACAATTGCGGCAACGACGGTGGCAACGACGATCCACATCTTGCTGGAGCCATGAACGGTCGAATGGAGAGCGTCACCGGCCAATATGGTGTTGAAGATGTTGAAGCCCGCGTACTGAAGGTATGCGAATGCCCAGACCAGCAGCGCGCCCACATAGCCGAATTGCGGTCGTGACTGGATCATCTGGGGCAGCCCCAGCTGTGGACCTTGCGCTGAATGGAAGGCCATGAAGAACGTGCCGAACAACACTCCCCCGATGATCGCGAGGATCGACCAGATCAGATTGCCGCCGCCGGTGACCGAAAAGGTGCCGACCGCCATAGTGGCGATCTGGGCGTTGCTCATGAACCAGAGGGGGCCCTGGCTCCATACCTTGCCGTGCCGTTCATCCAACGGCACGTAGTCGATCGAGCGCACCTCGATTCCGCCGATGCGTCCGGGAGTTGCGGACGAGGTTTGACTGGACATGCGGCCTCCTTACTCGGCTCAAGGGACGGTAATGCCGACGGCACCTCGCTGTCTACGGTCATTCAGCGCATGCGAAGGCCCGCGACGCAGAGTCCTAGCCGAGTGGGGTGAGCGCCGATACAGTCAGCGGATGGCGAGGCTCGATATTCCGGATGGACCCGGTGGCGAAGCGTCGATGATCTGGTCGCTGCGGCCCCAGCTCGGCGGCATGGTCGAGCGCATGATCTACGGCGCTTACCAGCAGAGCGTGCTCCCCGCTGAGGAACGGGAACTTGCCCGCATGCGCATTGCTCAAATCAACGACTGCGTGGCGTGTTCGGACTTTCGGGCACCGTCGGTACAGGACGCAGCAATCGCGCCCGAGTTGTACGACCACGTCGCTGAATTCGCGACGTATCCCGGTTACTCGCAACGGCAGCGGCTTGCGATCGAGTACGCCGATCGCTTCGCCCGCGACCACGGGTCGATGGACGACGAGTTCTTCGACCGAATACGTGCGGCGTTCGCCGACGACGAGATTCTGGACCTGACGTTGTGCGTGGCCGTGTTCCTCGGGCTCGGCCGCACGTTGTCAGTGCTGGGCATCGACCAATCCTGCGCGATAGAGATCTAAATCCTTCAGCCCTCGACAGCGCAGAGCCCCAGCCCTTTGAATTAGCGCACCATAACGTCAGCTATTGCGCGGCAACCTCTTTGGCGTAGAACACGCGGTCGTATCCGTCCTGGCGGCCGCGTGCCGTCTCGATATATCCATGACGCGGGTAGAAACTTTGATTCTCGATCATCGCCCGGTTGGTAAAGAGCCTGACCTCCGACAGCCCGAGTTCGCGGGCATCGTCCTCGGCGCGGGCGAGCAACAGCGCGCCATAACCGTGGCCCTGCGCGCCGGGGGCGATTGCAACGGTGTCGAGCAACAGATGGTCATCGTGCACCTCATTGACGACGACCCCGGCGATCTCGCCGTCGGCTTCGATCACCCATACTCGCGACGACGCGACGGCGGCACGGTAGTCGGCGCCCATCGGCGCCGGTTGTCTGCCGATCCGAGCGACGTACATGTCGAAAGCAGCGTGCACGACGCGCTCGATGGCTGCCACGTCGGACGGGCGCGCCCGCCGAACCCGCACGTCGCCCACCGCGCCGACAGTAGAGCATTGCGGTACTACATAGGGGTCGAGGACTGAAGTGAGGGATCCGCCAGCCCGCCGCACACTCGTCGACCGGCTCGCCCAATCGGTCCAGCCGCACACAGCCTCGAAGTAGCGCGGCGCCGACCCACAGCTGCTGGGCAGTGTCGGGGTGTCTAGCCCGTGCCGAATCGTCCACCTCGACAGGCTATTTCAATTCATATGTGTGTCCATTGCCCGTTAGCGGGTGGCTGGGTGTCTTAGGACACCGCTAGGACACCCCGGACGTTGCGGCACCCGTACGGCGAAGAAGGCGTCGGTGAAACGGTCCCGAACCGGGTGGAGCGTCGTCGCGGTTACGGATTGTCCAACGGATTCGCGTACCCACAGCGGTCTAGGAAGTCGACTGCGGGTTGCTTGATGCCCTCGAGGTCGGCCCGAACCTGCGGGTTGGCGTCCAAATAAGCTTGTACCTGGGGACGCATCTCGTCCCTAGATTGGCCTGCGAGGGTCGCAAAGAAGTCGTTCACGGGGGGATGGGTGAACAGATAGGTCGACGTGGCCGCGGCAACGCCCGCCCTGACGCCCGCCCAATCCGCGGGCGAGCAATTCGGCGGCGCAGGTGGCGGCGGCGTTGGCGGCTCAGCATTAGCAGCCGCCGCGCTACCGACAAACATTGCACCAGCCAATGCGACAGCGCCGACGGCTCCCACTACTGCCCGGCGCCCAGCACCTCGTGACGGCAACATCATTGCTGCTTCTCCTTCATCGAATGAATCGCGGATTCATCGGGCTATTGGTCGATTTTGGGGACCCTGGACGACCCATTCTGACCGTCCAGCAGACCGAGAAGCACTGCGATGAATATTGACTTTGGGATCGCTGGCGGCCGGGTGACGACGATCGACGGGGTAGCCACCGTCAATGCCAATCCCGGCATCACGTAGCACTGAATTCATCGTAGGCCTACTCCCCCGCGATCTGGGTGGTAGGGCTCCCTGCACCCTATGAGGCCATACGATAAGTCCCCTGGCCAGGGCGCGTAAGCATATTCGCCATTGAAGGGTCACTCTGCACCTCTCACAGAAATCTCGACAGCCTGGAATCCTGGTCAGACTCTTCAGATGCACTCAAAGCAGCTTTATGACCACTGTGTTCGGCTTCGGCGGATCCCAATGCACACCGTCATTAACATCGTCGCCACCGTCTGCGCTGAATCGAGCCCCCGGACATTGCACGAATCGTAGGATCTCCACGCAGAAGGCAACCGAGAGAAGATGTGCAATGAAGCCTTGGCTACAACACAATGCCTTATCTGCTGTCGTGTTGACATTTCTGCCGCTGATTGAATTCACCTCACCAGCGGTCGGCCGCGCTGAACCACCACCACCTTGCCCGCCGGGCATGTATTGGAACTTCACTACGGTTGTATGCGAATTTCCGCCACCGCCGCCCTTGTACATCGATCCGTGGTTGCCGGTTTATGTTCCGGATATCGTCGATGTCGACCTCGACCTCGACCTCGACGTCCCAATTCCTGGCCCTCCGGGTATCGGGGCTCCAGGGCCTCCAGGTGGGATCGGGCCAGGGGGACCGAATGTCGGGCGTCCTGGACCAGCACCCCGACCTCGCGGTGGGGGTGGTGGTCGGCGTGGCGGTGGGCGACGCTAGGTCGCAATACTGACTCAGGCGCTATCTGGAAACGACCCGTCCACAAGTCCACACAGATGAGATACCACCGCGATCACGGCTCGACGCGCGGCGGGTTGCCGCCTAAATTGTTGGTTCCCAATATGTTGCACTGCCTGGTGCTGAGGCCGAAAGCGCCGACGGTGTCGCAAGGCCGCCGACAAGGTGGCGGAGTGCAACAGTCCAGGGGCCGACGTTCAAGAACTAGATAGGAGTCGAGCCACGTTTAATGGTCGTGGGAAGCCACCCCGCCTGCCAGCGAAGTTAAGGAGGAGACGGTGCAGTACTTCGTCCAGTTTGACGTCCACCAGCCCGTCGACATGAGCCGCAAAGAGCTATTTACGATCTGGCTCGAGGAAGCCCGCGCGGCACAGGGTGCAGTCGATGCCGGGGCAGTAACCAACCTGTGGAAAGTCGTCGGCCAGCGCAGCGTCTTCGCCGTGCTCGACGTACCGGACCACACATCGCTCGACCAGGCGCTCGAGTCGCTACCGATCATCCAGAAGCTCGGCAGCTCGGTGGACACGCGCGCTTACGCGATCCGGCCCTACGGCGAATGGGCCGAAGAGCTGCGGGTCGCAGTTGAGGGCGAGTAACGCTGGAATCTGTTTCGTCGAGCGGAGCCAGGGATCGAACTGCCCGAAAGGACCTGTGATGAACTGGAATTCGCTAAAGGACAACGGCCTGAAGCTGATGAACCTGGCGCACCGGCTGGTCCTCACAGCCAGCGGGAACAGACTCATGGCCCAGCCGTTCGGGATGCCGCTGGTCGAGCTCCACACCACGGGGCGCAAGTCGGGGTTGCCTCGGTCCTGCTACCTGACCACGCCTGTGCACGACTCCAAGCGGGTGGTGCTCATCGCATCGAAGGGTGGGGATGACCGCAACCCTGACTGGTACCGCAATCTCCAGGCGCGCCCCGACGCCCGTGTGGTGATCAATGGCCAACGGCACGCGGTCCACGCGCGTACTGCTAGCGCAGCGGAAAAGGCCGAGTTGTGGCCGAAGATCGTTGCGTCGTACAGAGGCTACGCCGACTATCAGCAACGGACGGATCGTGACATTCCGGTGGTGATATGCGAGTTGCAGGACTGAGGACGATCGACGATCGACGTGAAAGTACCCTCTGAGCTGCGGTTATAGAGTGAAGCTAAGGGAATCGAACCCCTGACCCCCAAACTGCCAGGACCAGGCAGCGATCGTGACCAGGCAGACACAACCTGCGAACGACAGTCGTGGGTGCCGTTGGCCGTGCAGTTGTCGTCATGGTTGTCGTCAGATTTGTAGTCAGCGCGGACGCCCAGGCCGCATGCCGTCAATCACCCTCACGACAAATCGCATAAGCAACTGTTGCATACTGCTAGCATCAAAACTGGCAACCATGGTTTGTAGCCGGCACGCACGCAGAAAGACCGAGTCCGCGGCTGTCGACATTGTGAACCGGCGGCCGCAGTCAGTGAATAAAAGAATGCAGCGATGGTGCCTGCATCGTGGCCTGCAACCAATCGGCCGAGGGGTACAGAACATGTCACTATCCCACTACGAGCAGTGGAGACTGGAGCGGATCGCAGTCGAACTGTACGTCGAGGACCCCTGGTTGGCCTCGACTCTCACCCGAGACGGATGGACCGCACGGCGGCGTCGCCAGCGGATAGCGGCGGCGGCGATCTTCGTCGTCGGCATGTCGATGCTGGCGTGCGCAGTGCTTATTCCACGGACCGTCACCGGAGGAATCTTCGTGGTGTCCGTCCTCGGATACGTCGTGATGTTCGGTGCTGCGCTGCTGTGGTGCAACGGACCGCTCCGGCCACGCTCCCGCTTCCGGGACGAACACCGCCCGGCAGAATCATGGCGATCCGACGAAATCAGCTGATAAAAGCTCACTTTCAAGCAATAACCGCGGAACCTCAGGCGTATCCCACTTTGCCGTTCGCAACTAGGGTCAGAATGTCTGGTCGTCGATGTCGATGTCCGCACCCGGCTCGCCGCCGGCTGCGGTGAAGGCGTTGAGAGCACGGATCAGTCCCTGTCGCTCGCGGGCCGGCATGTTGCCCACGACCCGGGCGATATCCTGCCGTCGCCGCGCAGTGACACTCCGGACGAGCTTGCGCCCCCGCGCGGTGAGGTCGACAACAAGTTCTCGCCTGGAACTCGGGTGCTGCTGGCGGTCGATCAAACCCGCGCTTACCAGCCTGTCGACCATCCGGCCCGTGGTCGACGGCTGGACGCCGAGCAGACCCGCCAACGTAGCCAAGTTCACTGCGCCGCGCGATGACAGGATTACCAGGGTGCGGAACTGCGCGATGGTGATCGTTTCGTCGACGTCGGCGATCGAGCGTGCAGAAAGCGCCACCAACAGGCGCGACGCCGTCAGCAGCGCGTCGGCGATCTCGTCCGCGGAGTCGTCGGCGACGTTGTTGTCACGGGCAGTCACAGGTGCCTCCATCCCTCGAGAACGCACAGACCGTGGGTCAACGCCGGATAATCGCCACCGTTAGCAACTATTGCATAGTGCTAGCATGTCGCCCGTGGGATTGCACCGGCTGGTTCCGATGAGATTAGCGATCGTCGTCTCGATCGTTCTATCGGCAGGGTCCTGTTCCTTGTGGGCCGCTTCGAATTCAACGTTAACGACACCGCAGGCCCAGGCCTACGCCGCCTCACGCCGGCTCCACAAGGTGTCATCGATCGTGCTCGGATTCGCCCGACCAATCCCGAAGGCGCAGCGGGCCCGCTACCGGGTCGAACTGTCCAAGATCGTGGGCTGAACCGCGGTGACGAGTCGGGACCGGGCCTCGGCAGCGAGAATGCACGGCGGACCGCGGCGCACCGCGATGATTTGTCTAGGCCAAATGCTCGCAACGGTCGCGATCCTGCTGACGGCCTGCGATGCCAAACCACCAGACCGGCAGGCAGACGTCGACAAGTTGACACAGCAGATCAGCACCATGCCGGGCGTGGAAAGCGCCACCGATGTGCTGCGCGATCGTCCCGCACAGGATGCCGTCTACTTCAGGGTTGCCGTCGACATGGCCGACGACATCACGGGCGATCAACTCGCCGCGGTCACGGCAAGCTACTTGGCCAACCTTCGCACTGTGGACTACGCAGGCTATAGCACCGAGTTGGACGTACGCCGAGGGTGGAATGTGTTCGTGGTTGAATGCGGAAAGCGACGCATAGCAAACGAGGACCAGATCGTGGCGCAGGCTCGCGACTTCGTAACAATGCGTCACGAATTCGCCGGGGCCACAATCAGGCTGCGCTCTACGGTCTCCCATCCGGACGGCCCGCTGTCCATACAGGAGTGGGGGCATTCCAATGTCGGGACGATCGAACTGCCCGATGCCGCCGACTACAACGATGTCGCGGCGACGGTCACCACGTTGGCGACGAAATTCCCCCAGTTGAATTCCCTCGACTGGTCGATCCGTGCCGGTAAGCAGCACCCGGCGTATGTCAAGTCGTCGCGACGGTGGCCGACTCCAGCGGAGATCGACATATGGAAGAAGTTCAATGCCGACCAATCGATCGCTCACATCGACAAGCTCACCATCAATGGGCGGACGAAGGCCCCGGTGTGGTTGTCCGAACAGACCCAGTCCCGCGATCCCAGCGTCGCAATCCAGTTGGCTCACCGTCACCTGCCAATCGTCGCCACACTGGCACCTCCAGTCCTCTACACGGCGAGCGACGAGATCGAAGGGCACATCGGTGGCTACGGCAAAGCGAAAGGGCCCGTTGCCATTACGGTCGGCGGATGCACCGACCGCGACCCCTATTTCTACACACCGGGGACCGCAGAAAAGCCGCTGATCAGCGCCTATGAGGACTGTCGCCGGTAATGTACGGACACCGGTCACCGATCACATTGACATCGCCATACGGCGGACAGAATCGTGAACACTGACGGCGGGCAGCCAGGTGTAGCCGAGGTCATGCTGTCGTGGACCTGGTCGCCGGTGGCCGATCTGCTCATCGCCGTCTTCGTCATCGGCTACCTCGTCGCGGCCCGGCGGTACCGCCATGAGCATCCGCGGCGCTGGCCGGGCCACCGCACCGCATTCGCGCTCATCGCCGCGTGCCTGGCGACCGCGTGCGTCAACAGCGCGCTCGCCGTCTACGGCCGAAATCTGTTGTGGGTGCACATGATCGTGCACTTGCTCATGATCATGGCCGTGCCTGCGTTCGCCGTATGGGCCCAACCGATCAGGCTGATGCACCACGTCGTTGGCGCGCACACACAGCGTCTCCTCATACAGGTCGGCAGGTCACGCGTCGCACGTTGGTTGGTGATGCCGTGGGTCACGGTGCCTGCCTACTCGGTCGTCCTGGTCGGCACACACCTGACAGATTTCCAGCACGTGATGATGCAGCATATGTGGCTGCATCCGGTAGAACTCGTCATGTATCTGATCAGCGGCTACCTGCTTCTGCTGCCGATTGTCGGCCGCGAACTCAGCCCCGTAGCTGTGCCTCCCATTCTGGGCTTTGTCGTCCTCGCGCTGTGCATGGCCCCCGACACGCTGGTCGGGGTCGTGTTGATGCTGACGGCAACCACACCGACATCCGCCACCGCCGCGCAACGTAATTGGGAACCTTCTGTGCTGGCCGACCAATCCATCGCCGGTGCCATCATGTGGTGGGGCGGTGACGGGCTAATGATGGTTCTAATGCTCGTTATCGCGGCCCACTGGGTCGGAACTGTGCGCGGTCGGCGCGGCGGTCTCGGTCGCTGGCTGGAAAACGCTCGGCGTCAGACCGTGCTGGGAACCGAAGCCGCTGTCAGCGTCGACGACGACGCGGCCGCACTCGACGCCTACAACGCGCGTCTGGCCGCGCTCCACGGGATGGCCGGACCAACACACCAACGACCTGATTCCCATCCACTTCCGGGTCATGCGCCACCACCTGCGCTCGAACCACGCTGAGGTCGAATTGCCAATTGATGTATGGCTATTCGTTGTCCTCAGTCAATCCATCCGAATGGTTGATGCGCTCCTTCAGGTATCGCAACTCGGTTCTCGTGTGTTCGCGATCCTTTTCCACACCGTCTTGTATGCGCACGAAGACAAACTCTGCGAGCCGCCCTATTAGGCCGCGCGGAAAATTGGCCCACACTCTGGCGCTTATGCGCGACGCCGCACCCTCCGCGTCGACGCGCCACGTCACTCCTTCACCGACGCGCACAGGAATGCCCCGCCAGCGATACCACGCGCGGGCCCGCCAGGTCACGGTTGTGCCGGGGATAACCTCGGTGATCGTGCCCATCGCGACCCCGGGGAGCCCACCGATCTTTTCCCGTATGCGCAGCTTGGCGCCGACCTGCGTGGGAGCCAGTGAATCCAGATGTTCCAAGCTTTGGTGCTCCGGGTTGGAAGCCAACCACCAACGGTCGATATCGCTAAGGAACCGCCAAACCCGCGCAGGCGGCGCGTCGACCACTACGGACTCCGTGAAGTCAAACATTTCCCCTCCATTTCAATCAGAAATTCGCCTATGTGTCTGCGGCGCACCGGTGCCCGGTCTTGGCAGCTTTGGACATGGCAAGTTCCCCGAGGCCACAGAAGCCGGCGCCGACTCCACCGATATAGGACTTGACCATGTCACCGGCGTCCACGTCCGCGCCCGTGGCGAGCGAAGTCAGCCATGCGACGGCGTCATCACGTTCCGCGTTGTCGAACACCCGGACAGGGCATGGCATACAGGCACCGATACGGCGGGTCGGTGTCCGAATCCACTCGATGTCACTCACCACCGCACAGCCGTCGAGCAGCCTCAAGTAGCCGACTCCAAGCCGGGCGTCTGCCCACAGCGCAGCCGGCGTGATCCGCTCAAACTCCGGGCCGAATTGGAACAGCAGTCGCATCCGACGTCCACCTCGTCGCGCCTGGTCGACCATCGGGGCAAACACTCGCGCGTAGTCGCCCGCGGTGACTTTCCCGACGGCATCCAGGGCCTGAATGTCAGCGGGCAGACCCGTAAGTTCTTTCAGCACTACAACCTCCTTTGAGTGACTTCATAACGACTTACTCAGCTCCAACTCCACCAACGGAAGTCCGGCACCGTCTTCACCGATCGGCTCGCCCAAGGTGTCCTCCAACGCCGGCTTGAGCGTCGACCACGCACGGCGATGGCGCTGAACATATGCATGCATCACCCGACCGGACTGGCTCGGCTCGAGTAGCCGAGCTTCCGCCGGCACTGCGGAGCGACCCGCCACAGAAACCCGGACGTGTGGGTCAGCGGTCACATTCCGATACCACTGCGATCGGGAACCGAAGCCCGAGGCCACCACATACGTGTCCGGTGCCGGATGGCCGACCACCTCGAGTACGACGAGTCGGCGGGCGCCGGTTCGCCGGCCGATGTGTTCAAGTAGCAGCAATCGCGAACCAAAGAGGAATCCCAGTTGTGCTTTATACATCCAAATCGGAGCGCGCATGACCCGCGGTGAGCGCAGCAGCCGCGCGGCCGCACGTGCCAACAGATCGTTGAATCTCTCGACCATTGAACTGCTCACAGCTGGGCCTCCTCGACCAGGATCGCATTTCCAACCCGCCTGGACTTCGAAACTCGTTGCAGCACAAGGCTTTCAGTAGCCAATACACATACGAGGGCGGACAAGTACCTGCATGTCCCACATTACGTGCGAATTACATGTCATGCAAGATGCACGATCTTCCGTGCCGAGTGGGCGAATTAGGCAGCACGCTCCTCGCCGGGACGGTCGGGCGGACCAATCGAGTGTCCGGTGCGGGCGATGCGGATTACATCCCGAAGTGCGTGCCGTCCACTGTGGCAACGGCTTGTGCCGGTCCGAGTACGTCAACCTGCGCCACGGCCTGGCGCCCGAAAATGTAGAGGAGTAGTTCGCCCGGCGGACCGCTGAGCAAGGCGGCGGGCTCGGCCTCGCGGACCATGATGCGCGCGTCGGTCCCGGCCCACGCTATTTCGAGCCCGGCTCCCTTTAGCCTCCGACTCAAGTAGCGACTACCTCGCCGAACGTTTCGCCATAAGGCAGCATCCAAGGCGGGCTTCAGATTGTCCCGGGGGCCCAGTCCGTTCGCTCTGCGGACGTCCTCGTGATGAACGAAGAACTCGTTCAGGTTGGCCAAAGCGCGGACCCAACCGATGCGAAACAATCCTGGAGGCGGCCCCGACCGAATGCGCGCAACGAGCCAACCGAACTCCATGCGCTCTGCCAGCCTCGCCCGGCGCAGCTCGGCGAACCGCTCGAACGGTCCAGGAAGGACCATGCATGGGCCGGCGATGGGATCGCGCTCCCGCGCCACGAGGTGAGCGGCGAGGTCTCGCGTGGTCCATCCGTCGATAAGCGTAGGCGCGTCAGCGCCAAGTTCGCCGAAGAGATTGCATAAAGCGAGGCGCTCCTGCGCGTCAAACGCAGACTCTTGCATCTTCCTATGATGCCAAGGGAGTCCGGCTCGCCGTCGAAGAACGAAGTCGGCGACGCTCAGGCCGAACCGTTCGAGGACGGTGCCGACGGCGCGTTCGTAATAGGCTGCGCACAGCATCAGACGCCCGGTGACTTCCAGGGTGCTGGAATCCAGATGGGGGTCACGTTTTCGCCATGCCTGGATGATTGTGGCCGAAGATCGTTGCGTCGTACAAGGGTTACGCCGACTATCAGCAACGGACGGATCGTGACATTCCGGTGGTGATATGCGAGTTGCAGAACTGACGACGATCGATGATCGCCGTGAAAGCACCCTCTAAACTGCTGTTTTGAGTGGAGCTAAGGGGACTCGAAATCCTTGGCCTATTGCAGCAAAAATCCCTCTGACCAGCAGATAGCGCAATTGCTTGCGCCACGAAAGCACGCGAAGCGACGTGGCATGACCCGCCAGAACACAAAGCGTGTTGACGGCGCGGGGCGGCGGATCCGGTGGCGACGAACCTCGCCATGGCCACCGTTTGACGTCGCGCCATGATGCTCGCAGACGCCCGAGCGGCGACAACCGAAGCGCGACGCCGCTCTCCTCACCTGTGATAACTTCCGGCGATGCCGCTGGGGCCCGATAGCCGATCCATCGAGGACCGCGAGACAATCCACAGACCCGAGCGCGGCGGCGAAGGTCGTTCCGCACGAAAGATCGTGCCGCGCCGCGCCCTTGCCGACTGGGATCCCGCTGGCCGCGGGCACGACGCGCTGGCAACCATCCTTGCTCAAAGCGAAACTCGCGCACAGGATCTGGTGCCGATTCGTCACGGTCGGATGGCGGCTTCTCCGTGGACCTACTTCCGGGGGGCCGCTGCGGTGATGGCAACCGATCTGGCATCGACGTCCAATACCGGGATCAACGTCCAATTGTGCGGTGACGCGCACGTGCTCAACTTCGGGCTGTGGCGAACGCCGGAACGGAACCTCTCTTTCGACCTGCGGGACTTCGACGAGACAGTTCCGGGCCCGTTCGAATGGGACGTCAAGCGCCTCACCGCCTCGCTTGTTGTCCTGGCTCGAGACAATCGACTATCGGAAGTTGTTGCGCGACAATCGGTTTCGGCAGCATATCGCGGATACGCCAGCAAGCTCCGCGAGTATGCGACGATGCCGGAGATCGATATCTGGTACGACAGGGTCGATGTCGACAAGCTGATCGGTCATCTCGCGCCGTACGACGCCGACGAACTCGGAAGCTGGATCGAACGCAAGGCACGTAGGCGCACAAGCCGTGGGGCGTCGACGAAACTGACCCACATGGTCGACGGTCGTCGGATGATCATCGAAGACCCACCGTTTCGCACCCACTTGCAGGCCGTAGGCGATACGGATCCGGAAGCAATCATGGCGGCCTACCGAGAATCGGTATCAGACCCTGTGTGGAGCTTCTTGACCCGCTTCGACATCGCCGACGTGGTTCGCCAGATTGTGGGCGTCGGCAGCGTCGGTATGCGGGTGTACCTGGTGTTGCTGGTTGAGAGACGCACCGGCGACCCGTTCTTCCTGCAGATCAAGCAGGCGGTCCCGTCGGTGTACGAGCGGTTCCTGGAACGCAGCCCCTACGATAACCACGGTGCGCGAGTGATTAACGGTCAGCGCATGATTCAGAGTGCTACCGATATGTTCGTGGGGTGGACCACCAATGGCGGGCACGATTTTTACGTTCGCCAGCTACGCGACGGCAAGGTCATCCCGAAGGGTGAGACCATCAGTGGGCGGTTGGCGAAATTCGCGGCCGCATGCGGGCGGGTGCTGGCCCGCGCACACGCGCGCAGCGGTGACGCCGCCGCGATCAACGATTACCTCGGCACCAGCGCCAAAGTGGAGCAGGCTGTCGTCGATTTCGCGTCTGCCTACGCCGACCAGAACGAACGAGACCACGCGCAACTCGCCCTGGCAGTCGAGCAGGGCTCGATACCGAGCGCGGTCGGCTGGGCCGAGCGCACGTGATTGCAGGCCGGCACGGTCGCGTTGAGGCTCAATCTGCGCTCTGGTCATCGGCCAGAAACTTTCTCATGTGGACGAGCCCGTTCTGATGCCACGCCATGAAAGCCCAAACCCCAACGATGAGCGGCAGCGGGCCCAAGGCGGCCCACCATCGCGCCGACGAGGGCAGCAGTTCATCGATGAGCTGCTGCCGCGGCGTGCCATAAACCATGGGTGGTAGCCAGTCGTTCAGCAGGATCTCGAGCATCCGGGTCGTCTCGAACGGGCCGATCATTGTGCCCAACGACCACCCCAACGAGGCGATGAGCAATGCCCACGGCCAAGCGAGCAACAGTGACTGGTCATCGACAATGTCGGCGGCACACCGAATGGATTCGGCGACGAACGCAATCGACAGCGCCACTAAGAGACACGCCAGCTGGGCGGTGAGCAGATCGTCGAGCACGCTGTTGGCGCGATCCTCACCGTGCCGGTTCGGCAGTCCGAACGCCAGCGACAACAACCCCGCGACAACGGCGAGCAGCGCGATGCGTCCGGTGAGATCCTCGATCCGGTAGAAGGATTCGACCATGGTCCGGACCACAAGCTGAGATGCCGCCCGCGGGCTCGTGCGGTAGAGCACCATCACGATCACACCCGACAGCACGTTGGCCGTCAGCCAGGCCACGACCGCCGTGCAGATCGCCGTCAGCGCGAACGAGCCAGCCAGTGGGACGAGCACTGAGTCGGTTTCGGCGCTGCTGCGAACGACGATTAATGGCACCACACCGATGGCGAGCACGCCTGCCAGACCGAGCACCAATGGGATGCTGAAGACGGTGATGTGTCCGGCGTCTAGGTCGGGTTCGCGGTTGCGGATCGCAGCGAACTCCTCCGACAGCGCAGACCGCGCGTGTCGAAACGACATTCTGCCTGGCACACCGCGATCGTAGGGACTTACGGAGAGAGCATGGCGGTATCGGCCTAACCGAATCCCGAGCCCAGCAGTAGACCCAGGAGATATGTGACTGCGGCGGCACCGTATCCGATGAGCAGTTGGCGCAGCGCGCGCCGAAGGGGCGGCCCGCCAGAAAGCAGACCCACGATCACACCGGTCCCGATTAGCGCGATGCCGACGAGCGCAGCCGCAACGACGAGCGCGGCGACACCTTGCAGCCCGAACAGGTAGGGCAGCACGGGTACGAGAGCACCCGAGGCGAAGAAGCAGAAGCTCGAAACGGCGGCGCGCAAGCCGGTGCCGATCGCCTCGTGCTCGGCGGAATCGGTTGCAGCGAAGCCGAATTGTCCTGTCATGGACGAAGTCTGCTTGCTGAGAATTTCGTCGGCATGCATGGTGGCTTCCGCTTCACTCATACCGCGTGCCCGGTAGACCAACGCCAGCTCGTTGACGTCGACATCCAGCGCTGGGACGGCGGCGCCGGCATCGGGGTCCGGAGTCGACGCCTGCAGCAGCTCCCGTTGCGAGCGCACCGAGACGTACTCGCCCGCGCCCATGGACAACGCGCCGGCGAGCAGGCCGGCGGCACCGGTGACGAGCACAGTGTGGTTCGACACTCCGCTGGCGCTGATCCCCAAAACCAGCGCAAGATTGCTGACCAGCCCATCGTTCGCCCCGAACACCGCGGCGCGAAAACTCCCGGAGAGGCTTGTGCGGCCCCGCGCAGCCAACGCCCGAACCACTTCGCCATGGATCCGCTCGTCAGCAGCCATGGTGTCCGTGGCATCGACATCGGCGTCGTAGGTGGACCTCGCCTCAGCGCGCTGGGCGAGGGCGAGCACAAAGACCGATCCGAAATGCCGCGCCAGGAACCCCAAGATGCGCGAACGTATATCGCCGCGCCGGGGTTTCCCCACGTCGTCACCGAGCAAGGTCAGCCAGTGTTGCTCGTGGCGGGCCTCCGCGGCGGCCAGCGCTAGCAGGATCTCGCGCTCCTCGCCGGCGCGTCGACCGGCCAGGTCTCGGTACACGGCGGCTTCGGCCCGCTCGTCAGCCAGGTGCTGACGCCAACGCCGAAGATCAGCGGCGGACGGTGTCGGTCGGCCGGACTCGCCGGGTCGTCGCGGGTGCACCAGCTCATGATGCGGCAGGACGCGCGATCGACATGTATGCCAGACCGTATTGACCTGAGATTTTGTGGTGGAGCTCCACACGGATGTCGGGACTGCTATGCGCAGTCCTATTCGCCATTGGCGGGTAGATCTTTCGCTGAGATGGATTCGGGTTCGGTGGACTCTGCGGCGGCTTGCAGCCGGGTGACGATTTGATCCGGATCAATCTCCTGGCCGCGCCGCTTGTTCGCGTCGGCTTCGATCGGCAAGCGGAATGCCACGTCGGTGCCATTGGGGTCGCGGTACCAAAGACACACTCCGCTGGCGTCGTTTGTGGCGCGGTGGTGGCGGGAACCGACCGCGATGAGTCGCTTGTAAGTGTCGAGGGCGGCGATCGCGGAGGGGGCCGACACCGTGACCGAAATGACTCCAGCAACTTCGGGATTGCCGTTCATCGCGATGTCGGAATTCTCTATAACTACCCGTAGGCCTGGCGTCTCGATTACCGCGGTTAGCTGACCGACTGTGCGTGGGTCCACGCCGAGAAGGGCGCCCCACCAGGCTCGCATCGACTCCCACTCGTGCGTCAGCAGGACAATTTCGTCAATGCGTGGGTCCATAGCTCTCCTTGAGGGTGGCCGTCAGACCTAGTTGATCGAGTGCGGCGCCGAGCGCATCGGCATACCCACTACCCGATGGGTCAAGAACTGCGGCGATGTGAGCATCCGGGCGCAGCAGTAGCGCCTGCCCTGCCGCCAGCGAACGCAGCGGCCCGTTGCACGCCGCGAGATCGACACCGATCACCGTCAGTGGGTGTCCAACCGCTGTCTGCGCATCGCGCCAACCCGACTTGTGCTGCGACGCGGCCAGAATGGTCAGCGTCTCGCGCGCTGGGAGGTCGAGCGTGGAGACTCTCTCTCCGTGGTACTGGACCCACGCGTGTGGCAGTCGTCCCCCCACGCGCACGATTGGCGTATAAAACTCGACGTTCACGACGTCATCGGATACGGCGCCGGCGTCGAGGAATCCGTGGCCGTAGTGCACACCGAGATCGAGACCCCACGTTCGGAAGTGGCCGCCTTGGCGGGCGATCACCTCCTCAACCCTGGTCCGGATGCGCGCGCCGATGCGACCCCGGGAAGTCACCCGGCCAATCCGCTTCATCGCCACCGCCATGAGGGCGGTCAGCATCCAGCGTGACGCTGGGCGTGCCGCAGCCATCGGTCGCGACCCGGCCAGAGCCTGCAACGCATTCGCCCCCGATCGGGGCAATCCGAGCGCGGCGTAAACGTCCTTCAGACCGTCGAAGTTTTTCACCGAATGCTCGGTGTTGGCGATGCCGACCGGTCGGCGTTCAGCCTCGTAGGTGTCGAGCAGATTAGCCGGTGCACGCTCAGAAATTTCCCACGCCAGTTTCCAGGCCAGGTTGTGGGCATCGTGCACGCCGGTGTTGAGTCCGAGACCGCCGGTCGGCGGGAATCGGTGCGCGGCGTCGCCGATCAGGAATGTGCGTCCTTTTCGGTATCGATCGGCGACCTGCGCCGTCATCGCCCAGCTCTGCACCGAGTGGATGTCGACGGCCAAACCGCTCTGTCCCAACGCATCTCGGATTCTGCGCCGACAATCGTCGGCGGTAAAGTCGTCGAGACGTTGGACCGGCGGAAAGTAAGGAAACTGGAAGACGAAATCATCGGGTGAACTGTGCACGATAATGATTCCCAGCGCGCGAGGGGTATGGGTCAAGATGACGGGAGCTCGGCGTGACCACAGATATGGGCGCAGGTCGGCGCTGAAGTGAACACTGATCACGTGTTGAAGTACGGGGCCGCGCATCTGGATTCCGCATGTGCGCCGGACATGGCTGCCCGCACCGTCGGCGCCGATTAGATACCGACCCGTCGCGACCCACTCGCCATCGCCGTCTGGGCCGGTCGCTTGAACTTCAACGCCGTCGGAGGTTTCGCGGTGAGTTTGGTAGACGCTACCCCGCTGGAACTCGACCCGCTTGCAAGCTTCGAGCTGATCCCACAGCAGCGACGCAAGTACGTGTTGCGATAGGTTCACACCCCGAGTCGGGCTCACGATCTGAAGCAATTGGGCTTCAGTCGATTCAGGGTCGTAAAGGGTGATCCGGCCCAGTTCGGGTCCGGTCAGGCTGGTGGCATAAACGATGTTACGCAGTTCGTAGATCCTCGAGCCGAGCCGGCGCACATCGTGTTCGAGGCCCAGTTCGCGGAAGATCTCGAGTGAGCGGGTGGAGAGCATATGCGCGGCCGGGTGGGTCGGCGGGGCCACGCGCCGTTCGACGACAAAGGTGTCGATTCCGTGTTCGGCGAGCAGCAGTGCCGCCGTCGCTCCGGCCGGACCGGCACCGACGATCAGGACCCGAGAAGAGCTCATGTCACTACCCGGCTGCGCTGAGTTCCGAAGGGGCCCAGCGTCAATTCACCCAGATTGCCGGGTGACAGGAAGCGTTTGAGCTCCAGGCCCGATCCCCAGGTGCAGCAGCCGGTGTCCATCACCTCGCCAGGCACGAGCCTCACCAGCGTCTTAGACAATCCATCGTCGTCGCCCTTCCGACCCGCGATTGCCGGAGTCTATATCTGAAGCTGAACCCTCCCCCGTTTATGCGCACTTCCCTTGGTTGTTGACCTCGTCGTTCCACTGCGGACATGAATCGAAGTCGGCGACAATGGCCATGATGGAGCCACATGGGCGGCGACGGACGCCACGGCGGAAGACTGGGTTGATCGTAGGCCCCGGCCAGGTGCAACACATGCCGTCGCCCAGACCCAGTCACAGGCGGGAGCGGTTCGGAGCCATGTGATGAGACATGGGGAGAGCAAGTTACTCGGGCGACTAGCCGACCTCGTCGGCCGGCACGCGTATCTCGTTCTGGGCCTGTGGATCATCGTGGCCGCCGGTCTCAACCTGGTTGCCCCTCGCCTGGAGCAGGTGGCCGTCGACAAATCCGGCCCCCTCATGCCTGACTCGGCGCCGTCGTTGGTCGCGGTCAAGAACATGGGGATTCAGTTCGGCGAATCTCAAGCGTCGGCAATCGGATACGTCGTGCTGGAGGACGATCGCGGATTCAACGATGCGGACCGCGCCTATTACGACGAGATCGTCACCGAGCTTCGGTCCAATACGTCCCAGATCGATTCGGTCCAGGACCTCCTCAGCGAGCCGGCCACTGCCCACATCGCGGCGAGCCAGGACGGCAAGGCCGTATATGCAACCGTGCGGTTCTACGGCGGCGTGGGTTCGGCCGCACAGCGAGAAGGACAGAGCTTTGTTCGTGCACTGCTCGACCACACTCCGAAACCGGATGGCCTCGCGGTTTATCAGACCGGCCCGGCGCCGACCATCGGTGATGAGATCGCGGCTCAAGAGCACTCGGTCACCTTGATCACCACCGTGATCATCGGAATGATCGTCCTGCTGCTGTTATGTATCTACCGACGATTCAGCACAATTCTCGTACCGTTGATCAGCGTCGGTCTGGCGCTCGCCGTCTCACGCCCTATCGTCGCGTTATTGGGAATGCATGCCGGCCTCGACATATCCATATTCTCGGTGATGCTGCTCGCGGCGATTGTTCTCGGGGCGGGCACCGATTATGCGGTATTCCTCCTCAGTGGCTACCACCAAGGCCGTCGGCAAGGCAGGTCGAGCCACGAGTCGATCGTGATGACCGCCACCCAAATATCGGGCATTATCGTGGCCTCGGGCCTCACCGTGGCCGCAAGTTGCGCGGTTATGTCGGCGACTCAGATCGTTCTGTTTCGAACCACTGGCCTGCCCTGCTCGATAGGTGTGATTGTCGCCGTACTTGCCGCGCTCACTCTCGTGCCGGCCCTTCTCTCGATCCTCGGCCGCCGAGGATTCGTTGAGTCAAGGGACGCTGCCACCACCCGGTACTGGCGGCGTGTGGGTGTTCTGATCGTCCGTCGGCCGGCCCGGGTACTCGCCGTAAGCCTTGCCATCCTTCTCGCGCTGGCAGCACCGGCCTTCTGGATGTCCAGCGGGTACGACGAGCGGTCAATGCAGCCGGCCACCACGCCCAGCAACCAAGGGTATGACGCCATCGCCCGGCACTACGAGACCAGTGAACTCACGCCCGACGTCCTACTCATCGAGGCAGACCACGATCTACGGACTTCCGCTGACTTCGCCGCGCTGAATTCGGTGGTCAGGAGTGTTCAAAAAGTCCGCGGGGTGAGCGAGGTGCGGGGTCCAACCCAACCGGAGGGTAAAGCGGTTCCAGAATTTACTCTGGGCGGGCAGGTCGGGGTACTCACCGACAAACTGACCTCTGCAATTCGAGGAATCTCGGACAATCAACCCAAATTGGGCCAACTCGAAGACGGAATCCAACGGCTCACCGACGGCATTGGACAACTGAGCGCGGGTAATGCGCTCGCGGCCGAAGGGTCCGGGCGGATCCAGAACGGTATGGAGCAGCTCCGTAGTGGAATGTCTGCTGCGTTGACCGGATCCAAAGAGCTTTCCGGGGGTGCCGATCGGCTGGCCGATGGTTCACAGGAGATGGCGGATTCCATCGATTCCGTGGTGACTCCGATCCTCACCCAATTGAATATTTTCGTTCCTCCTCCCCCCAGTGACGTGACCTGTGAACAGGACAGCAACTGCCCGGAGGCCGACCAGTTGGCGATCTTGGCTCAGGACACTTCGCCGATTGGCCGGGTGCGCTACCTCCTCACTCAACTGAAGGTCGGCTCGAGGCAATTGGCGGACGGTAATCATCGCCTCTCGGATGGGATGCACCAGCTCGAGACCGGGCTGGCTGCCGCCTCGGACGGGACTATCAAGCTCACCGACGGGCAGAAGCTGCTGACCACGAAGCTCGGTGAGATCTCTGCCGGCGCGGCCGCTGCCCGATCCGGGGTCGGTCAGATCTCGAATGGCATCCAGCAGATTTCACCGCAAATGCAAGACCTCATCGACGGCCTGAGTCAGGCACGCGATTTCCTCAACGAGGTCAGCTCCAATGTAAGCGGTACTGATGCGGGTTTCTATGTTCCTAAAGGCGCATTTCGGGATCCCCGTCTGATGCAGGCAATGAGCTATTTCATATCGAAAGACGGGCACTCCGCGCGGCTGTTGGTGTTCGGTGACACCACCGCATATGACAGAAATGCCATCGGTCGTCTTGATGCGGTTATCGATTCCACCAATGCGGCCCTGGCCGAAACCACACTCAAAGGCAGCCGCGTGGAAGCCGGTGGACTTGCGGCCGGGTTTCGGGACTTGCATCATCTGGTCCTCGAAGACTTTGTGATCATCGCCTTGTTCGCGCTGCTCTTCATCTTCATTATCCTGGCATGGCTACTCGGTGGCCTGATCGCACCGCTCTATCTCGTTGTCACCATTGTGATTTCGTATTTATCAGCGCTGGGCCTCAGCGTCCTGTTCTGGCAGGGTCTGCTCGGCATGGATGTCTACTGGGCGGTACCGCCGGTGGCCTTCGTCGCGCTTGTCGCCGTGGGTTCCGACTATAACTTGCTGTTCATGTCGAGAATCCGCGCGAATTCGACGTTAGGAATTCGTTCGGGGATTGTGAAGGCATTCAGAGCGACCGGTGGAGTCATTACCACCGCTGGCGTTATTTTTGCGGTCACCATGTTGGCCATGTTGGCCAGCCCCGTTTACACAATCGCCCAGATCGGTTTCACCATTGGCGCCGGACTGCTGATCGATACGTTCGTAGTGCGCACCCTTACCGTCCCAGCGGTGGCAGCCCTTCTCGGTGCCAGAGTCTGGTGGCCCACACGGACTCTTCAATCTTGAGCGGGGGGTTTACTTCGCCGTCGTCGGCGTGTTGTTGAGCTCGAGGCCCTTCGCCTTCTGAAGGCTGACAACCGCTCTGCGGCCGCTGCTGCGGCGCTGTCGCCCGCCGGCCGGCCCCACGCGGCGCCGCGGAGGCAATGGTCAGACACTGATTGAACCCGCTGGGAGTGCTACTCGTATCCGGTATGGATGGAAATGTCATCGTAGTCAATAATCGTGCCGGGATGCCCACAGCCAGCTGCAGCAATGGATAGGATCAGAGCCCATGAACCCGGTGGTTCGTGACCCGGCCGAGCAAGGGGTCGGGCGAAGGAAAATTGGAACTGTCGCGCAAGAAAACGACGTCGAGCGCGACATCGTCGAGTACCTGGGCGCGCACTACAGCATCGAACCCGACGAGATCACCGATGAATCCACGATGGAGGATCTGGGTGTCGATTCGCTCGGAGTTCTCGGCATCGCAGAAATCATCGAAAACAAGTACGGCATCTCGCTCGACGACGAGCGAATCGCAGGGGTGCGCACAGTCTCCGATTTCAAAAATCTCATCGCCTTGAAGATCGCCGAAGTGGCATGACGGCCCGCGCAGTCTCGTTGACAACTCGATCATTGGAACGTCAGCATGAGTGCATATATCACGGCTACCGGCGCTTTTCTCCCCGGCTACCCAATTCCTAACGACGAAATCGAAGACTACATCGGACAGGCGGGACGCGCGTCGTCCGATCTGAAGGACTTGATTCTCGCGAATTGCGGTATCAAGACGCGCCACTATGCGATCGACAAGAATCAGGAAACCATTATCTCGAATGCGGCGATGGCGGCCGAGGCCGTGCGTAACGCCGCCGAGCGCGCCGGACTCGGCCCCAACGACGTCGAACTGCTGACCGCTGCCACGACGCTGCCCGATGTGCTCGGTCCGGGACATGGCAGCATGGTGCACGGCGAATTGGGCTATGGCCCGCTCGAGGTCGCGACCTCACACGGCATCTGCAGTTGCGGGATGATGGCGCTGAAGAACGCCTACCTGCAAGTGGCGATCGGCGAGAAGCGCAACGCGATCTGCGTCGCCAGCGAGTTCGCCTCACGTGGGTTCAAGAGCACCCGTTACGACGAGATGAGGCCGATCGCTGACGACGGGTCGTTGCCGATGGAAACGGCGTTCCTGCGCTACATGCTCTCCGACGGCGCCGGTGCCGCAGTGGTCGAGAGCGCGCCCGCGACGTCGGGGATCAGCCTTCGCATCGACTGGATCTCGCTGACGTCGTACGCGAACACCCAGAAGGCGTGCATGTTCTTCGGCAGCAACGACAACGCATGTGAGAAGACCTGGGGTGACTACCCGACAGCCGCGGCAGCCGCCGAAGACGGTGCGCTTGCCCCTCGGCAGAAGCTCTCTCTGCTGCCGCATCTGGTACGCGTCGGAATCGACGAGTACGAACGCCTGCTCGCCATGGGCAAATTCGACCCCATGACAGTGACGTGGTTTCCCGTGCACTACTCGAGCGAACGAATGAAAACCATGGTGTTGGGCGAGCTGTCCCGGCGCAACGTCGCCTCGGGCCGTCCTGAAATGTGGTACAGCAATCTGACCAGAGTCGGAAACATCGGCAGCGCGGCCATTTTCGTCATCCTCGACGAGATGATGACGGACGGCCTGATCAAGGACGGCGACACGCTGCTGTGCATGGTCCCAGAGTCCGGCCGGTTCATCATCTCGTTCATGCACCTCACCGCGGTGTCAGCGGCTGGTGCGTCGGAAACCCAGCCATGACCCCGGTATCCGAGCCGTCGGCGACCGAGCAGCAGCATCCCCCTCGTGCGGTCGTGTACCTCTATTCGCAGACCGGACAGCTGCGCGAGGTTGCCGATGCATGGACCGCTCCGCTGGTGTCAAGTGGGTGGGACGTCCGCTGGGTGGACGTCGAACCGCGCGTCGCTTTCCCATTTCCGTGGCCGATTCGGCGATTCTTCGGGGTGTTCCCCGCGGCGGTGGATCCGGAGGCGCTCGTGGAGCTCGCCGAGCCGGCCGGCGGCTTCGAAACGAAGCCAGAAGAATTGGTGATCCTGGCCTACCAGGTGTGGTACCTGGCGCCCTCGCTGCCCATCCGGTCGCTGGTGAAAGCGCATCCCGAGGCGGTCCGGAACCGGGAGGTCGTGTCGCTGATCGCATGCCGAAACATGTGGTACTCGGCGGCGATCGAGATGGCCGGGCTACTGCAATCGGCGGGTGCTCGGAGTGTCAAGGTGGTCGCGGCGACCGACACACGGCGGCAGCCCACATCACTCGTGACAACGCTGCACTGGTTGCTGACGGGCAGGCGCGAACCCTTTCTGTGGTTCGGGCGGGCCGGGGTCGGCGACACAGAACTCGCTAGGGTCGCCAGCGCGGGGCGATGCATCGCCGAGTCGGGGCACTGTCCGCAATCCGCGGCGCCCATCGTGCCCAGCCTGGCAGCGGCGGATCTTCTTGCCGGCACGGTGTTTCGTAGGTGGGGCGTGATGGTCAGGTCGGTTAGGCGATTCGGCCCGCTAGCGCAGGCCGCAAGCTTGGCAACGTTCGTGCTCGGCTTGGGAATCGGCATCCTGGTGGGTATGCCGCTGATCAGATGCGCGGCCCTCGTCTGCGGCGCCCGGTTCGACACGGCCGTAAGTGATTTCGTGCGCCGCCGGATCGCGTTCGGAAAGGCAGCGGTCTACGAGGTGGCGGTCGCATGATCGCGCCGCCGCAGATTCGTCGCTGTGAGGTTCTCGTCGTCGGCGCGGACCCGAGTCTTCCGCGAACTCGTGCCGCCCTGACTGGCCTGGCACCCGGTGGCCATGACAGCGAGCCGAACGGGGGGCCCGATGCCCGCTGACGCTTCGGACTATCAGCAACTTGCCGACTGGCTGACCATGAGGGTCGCCGGATACCTCAACGTTCCGCCGGAGACGATCGACGTCGACACCCCATTGGCCGATTGTGGGATCGACTCCGTCGCCGGCATGAAGTTGTGCGCGGACCTGCAGTGTGAGAAGGGCTTCGACGTCGAAACCACCATCGTGTGGGACTACGCCACCATCGGTGCCATCGCGGAGCATCTGACCGTCGAGCGAGTGGTGCCGTGACGCCGATCGCCGTGGTCGGCATCGACTGCCGCTTCCCGGCCGCGCCCGACAAGGACGCGTTCTGGCGACTACTGATGGACGGCGTCGTCACCGACACCGAAGTGCCCTCGCAGCGTTGGGATATCGATACCTACTACCACTCCAACGGTGTCGCGGGATCGATGAATACCCGACGCGCCCATTTCATCGACGACGTCGACGCATTCGACAACGACTTTTTCAGCATCGCGCCGATCGAGGCGGTAGCGCTCGACCCGCAGCAGCGACTGCTGCTGCAGGCGTCGTGGCGTGCACTGGAAGATGCCGGAATCGATCCCAGGTCGCTGGCCGGCACGCCAACCGGGGTTTTCGTCGGAATGATGTCCAGCGAGTGGAGCAGCCTTCAGATGCACGACTTCGCGGGGCTCACCCCATTTCGTGGTGCGGGCAGCGGCTACTTTATGGCGGCCAACCGCATCTCATACCACCTGAACCTCACCGGACCGAGCATGGCCATCGATTCCGCCTGCTCGTCATCGTTGATGGCCGTGCACCAAGGTTGTGCCGCGCTGCGTTCTGGGGAAACCGACACTGTCATCGCCGCCGGTGCGAATCTACTTCTGACACCTGCGCTTTCGATCTTTTACACCCAGGCCGGACTCTCCGCGCCGGATGGTCGCTGCAAACCGTTCGGGGAGTGCGCCGACGGCATCGGCCGGGGTGAGGGCGTGGCCGCGGTGGTGCTCCGCCGACTGGACGACGCCGTTGCCGCCGGCCAACCGATCTACGCCGTCGTGAAGAGTTCGGTCGCGAACCACGATGGCCGGAGCAACGGGATCACCGCCCCCAACCGCCGGTCCCAGGTGGAGCTAATGCGCCGCGCGCTCTGCCTCGCAGAGGTCGAGGCCGGACAGATCGGTTTCGTCGAAGCACACGGCACCGGAACGGTTCTCGGCGACATGATCGAGGCCAACGCGCTCGGCGACATCCACAAGACGCGCCGCGGGGAACCGTGCCTGCTGGGGTCGGTCAAGGGGAACATCGGCCACACCGAGGGCAGCGCGGGCATCGCGGCATTCATCAAGGCGTGCCTCGCACTGGATCGCGGGGTGCTACCCCCGACGTTGTTCGGCGACACCGCAAACCCCGGTTTAAGGCTCGAGGCTCAGGGGCTGCGGCTGGTGGAGAGCCCAGAGCCGTTGCCGGCCAATGCGCTGGGCGGGGTGAGCTCATTCGGGTTGGGGGGCAGCAATGCACACGCGGTCCTGGAGTCGGCGCCGGCGGTCGAGCCGCCGGCCGCCGGTGCGGCCGGGGTGCTCACCGTGTCGGCGCCGTCCGAGCAGGCGCTGCGGCGCAACGTCGATTCGATCGCCACCGCGCTGCACACCCTCGACGATCAGCGGCTGGCCTCCTGGTGCCGCGCCACCAACGTCGTGAAGCGATCGCATCGGCATCGCCTTGTGCTGGAAGGCAACCACGGCACGCTGGTCGATGGGCTTCGGGACTTTCTCGCCGGCGCCCGCGCCGAAGTGGCGTCGTCCGTCCCAATGCGCAAGGTTCCGGCCGGAGTCGGGCTCCTGTGCTCAGGGCAGGGAACCCAGTACCCGACCATGACGCGGCCGCTCTACGACGCCAATCCCGTGTACCGGGAACATATGGATGCCGCCGCGGCCGCCCTGGACCCGCACCTGCCTTCGGACCTGTTCGCGGCGATCTTCGGCGACGATCCCGGCCTCGATCACACGAGCCTCGCGCAGCCTGCGTTGTTCGCGGTCTCCTATGCACTGGGAAAGACATTGCTGCAGAGCGGGATCCGTCCCGCGTTCGGCATCGGCCACAGCGTCGGCGAACTTGCCGTCGCCTGCCTGGCCGGCGTGCTGACCGTCGACGATGCGGCCAGGATCGCCGCGGTCAGGGGACGGCTGATGGGCTCGTTGCCCCCCGGTGGGGCGATGATCGCGGTCGACCTCGGCGTCGAGCAGGCCGAGGCGTTGATCGCCGACGAGCCTGGGTGCGCGATCGCTGCGGTCAACGGACCACGCTCGGTGGCCATCTCGGGTGCCGCCGAAGCGGTGGCGCGGTCCCGCACCGCGATTCGCGAGCAGGGCGGCAGAGCGGTGAACCTGACGGTGTCTCATGCCTTTCACTCGCCGCTGATGGAGCCTATCGTGGCGGAATTCCGGCGGCAGCTGTCCGGGCTCGCGCCGGGCCGCTCGGAGTTCCCGCTCTTCTCTACCGTGCTCGGCAGAGAAGTCGAGGGCCACGAAATGGACACCGACTACTGGGCTAACCAGATCTGTTGGCCGGTGCGGTTTTTCGACGCGGTCCAGGCCGCCAGGAGTGCGGCGAGTGCGGACTATATCGCCGAGGCTGGTCCGCGTTGCACGCTGCTCACGCTGGCCCGGCAGTGCGGACTGCCGCCGCAGATCCGGTCGCTGACATTGTGCGGTGGACCGGATTCCGATGGAACGGAGCTGCTGGGCGTCGCTGCGACGGTGCTGCGCGACGGGTTCTCGCCCGACCTGGCGCCGTTGTACGGCCGGCCGGCCGGCCGGCTGCACCGGATTCCGCCGTACGTCTTCGACACCTCCAGTCGGTTCTGGTTCGACGGCGGGGTCGCGACTGCGGCGCCGACGACCCAGTCCGCGGTGGTCACGTCCGGGGACCCCCGAGAAAAGGCGTCGCGGGCGCCGTCAGGCGACGAGGGCGCGGTCCTGGCGATGATCGCCGATGTGGGTGGTTATTCGGTCGCGGAGCTTGCCCGGTCCAGCCTGCTCGCCGACGACCTGGGCTACGACTCGCTGCTGCAACTTCGCCTCATCGATCGGCTGCGGACGGAATATCCCCGACTGGAGGACATCACCGTGGCCGAGGTGCTGCCGAATATCAACAGCGTCGGCGATCTCGTCGACTTCGTGGTGCAGCGGCTCGATCCGGCCGGCGTGATCGGGTGATACCCGTCGAACTGGTGTGCTTCCACCATGCCGGTGGCGCGTCAGCGTCATTCCATCCGTTGCGCCGCGCGTTGGCGCACGCGTCGTCGAGGACATGGCACAGGAAAGGCGCTGATCCATGAGCATCCTGACCCGCGAAATACTTGCCTCTGCGGCAACGTCGCCACACTGTCTGGTCGTCGGCACACTCGAGGATCCCGTGCGGTTGACATGGCGCCAGGTCCACGAACAGGCGAAGCGCATCGCCGGAGGCCTGGCCGCCAGGGGAATTGGCCGCCACTGCTCGGTCGCGGTGCTGGCTGCCGACGCGGGGGATGTCGCACCTCTCGCCCAGGCGATCTGGCTGCGCCGCGCCGCCCTGACGATGCTGCAGCAGCCGACGCCGCGCACGGACCTGGCGGTCTGGCTCGCCGACACCGTGCGGGCGATCCTGATGATTCGTGCCGACCTGGTCGTCGTCGGGGAGCCCTTCCTGATTGCCCAGGATCATTTGACGGCCCACAATCTGGCCGTCTGTACGGTCGAGTCTTTGCACAGCGCCGAGCCCATCGAGCCCGACGACGCCGACGAGGCGGATATCGCGATGCGGCAGCTCACCTCGGGGTCGACAGCGATACCGAAGGCGGTGGAGATCAGCCATGGCAACTTCGCCGCGAACACCGTGGCGATGTGCGCAGGGCTGGACGTCCACGTCGACCGGGAGGTATCCCTGAGTTGGCTGCCGCTGTCCCACGATATGGGTATGATTGGCTTTCTTTGCGTCCCAATGCAATTGGGTGCCCAAGCCGTGGTAGTAACGCCCGATCAGTTCCTGCGGCGGCCGATCGTATGGGCCGAGCTCATCACGAAACATCGAGCGACGATCACCTCGGGCCCCAACTTTGCCTACTCGATCCTCGCTCGTGTTCTGGAGCGGGCCGACCCGGCCGCGATTGACCTCTCGTCGCTGCGGGTGGCGGGCAATGGCGCCGAGCCCATCGATCACCGCGACCTGAAGAATTTCGCGGCGGTGGGTGCTCGTTTCGGGCTCCGGCCCAGCGCCCCGATGCCGGTCTACGGGCTCGCCGAAACAACGTTGGCGGTGTCGTTCGGCGCAGTCTACGACCCGCCGATCTTCGACCTGGTCTCACGCGACACCATCGCCGCGGCCCACTACGCCCGTCCGATGCCGGAGCACCGTGACATGGCGCAGCAAATTGTCTGCGTGGGCTTTCCGGTCAAAGGCATGGAGGTGCGGATCGTCCGCGAGGGGTCGGTGCAGGGGCCGCGCGAGATTGGCTCCATTGAACTTCGCGGTCCTACCGTCGCTCGCAGTTATCTCACGTTGGATGGCGTCATTCCGTTCGTCCGCCAAGATGGCTGGTTCGACAGCGGCGACCTGGGTTACCTCGACGAGGAGGGGCGGCTTTATGTCTGCGGCAGGACGAAGGACCTCATCGTGGTGGCCGGGAACAACCTGTATCCGCACGATATCGAGCGTGCGGCCGAGAACGTCGACGGTGTGCGCAAGGGCTGCGTGATCGCGCTGCGTGTCGACGCAGAGCCAGAGGGCTTCGCGGTGCTCGCCGAGGTGCGTAACCCTGAGGACCAGGACGCGTGCCTGCGAATCAGCCGCGAGATCACAGCCCGGGTAACGGGTCAAGTTGGGCATGCGCCGCGCGACGTACGGTTGTTCCCCGCCGGAACCTTGCCGAAGACACTGTCGGGCAAGCTGCGCCGGACCTTCGCTCGAGAATTGCTTCCGCAAGGAGCGCGCGGCGCTGACACGACCGAGGCCACCTCAGAGATGGCCGATGCCGAGTCCGCAACCATCATCGACCCCGCTGAACAGACTGACGTGCCGCATCGGCGGCACCCCGGCGGCCAAGTAGCGCAGGTGGTTAAGCAGGTGTCGCTTCGACGATGCTGAACGGTGAGGCGGTTTGCACTACCCGGGTCATCCGAAATCCAGCTTGTCTAAGCAGGTCTCGGTATTCGGCGGCGGCGCGTTCGCGACCATCCGCCTGCAGCAGCATCTCGAGGTCCACCCACTTACCCGCGAAGTCGCGGTGGTGCTCGGGGAGAACCATCTCTACCAGCAGCAGCATCGCATCGGCGCCGGCGGCTACGCGAACGTTACGGAGGATCGCCACGGCCTGCCCATCGGGCCAATCGTGGATGATGTTCTTGAGGACATAGGCGTCGCCGCCGGATGGAACGCTGTCAAAGAACGACCCACCCTCGACCCGGACCCGGTCTTCGACTCCCCGCTGCCGCAGCAGCGCGGACGCCTCGGCGACGACTTCAGGCTGGTCGAAGAGCACGCCGCGCGCGTTCGGTGTTGCCCTCAAGATCTCGGACAGCAGCCCCCCCTGCCCGCCGCCGACATCGACGACCGTGCGGTAGAGACCGAAGTTGTAACCGGCAACGATAGCGACGGCCGCCAGGTCGGAGACAGTGGTCATGGCGTCGTTGAGGATCTTCGCGAGCTCGGGTTCGTCCCTGAGATATTCGAACGCTTCTTTCCCGCGCACCTGTGGAAGGATCGCCTTGCCGGACTTGATCGACTCAACCAGCAAACTCCAATGTTCCCGATGTTGCGGCGAACCGACTACGCGCGCCCAACCGTACATCGAGAACCGTGCGTCCGAGCGAAGGGCGTTAGCGAGAGCGTTCAGGTCATAGCGGCCGTCGCGGCGCTGGCGGAATACGCCACGGCTGATCAACGCCCGCATCAGTCGCCCGAGGGCATCGGGGTCCGCGCCGACCCGGTCTGCCAAATCATCCAACGGCAGTGGACCTTCCGTGAGGGCGTCGGCAATGCCCAGTTCTGCGGCCACCTGGATGGCCTGCGCTACAAATGCGCCGGTAACCAGCTCGAACATCACCGCCGACGCAGGGGCCGACCGTTGATGAAGTCGATAAAGATGGTGGCGAAAACGCTCGACAACACGGGCGACTATGGCGGGTGGAATTTTGACATCTGTTGGCCTCATGTCTCCCCTCACCTTTACAAGCGAACCACCGAGCCACAGAAGACACGCGCTGATGTTTGGAAATGTTCAATTCCCGCTCGTCATCGCCCAATACAGTCCAGCTGCCGCGAGCCGACAGCGCGTTCCGCGAAGCGCCGGGCAGCTAAGCCGCCGTTCTCAAAATTAGCGATTCCCCAGGCAGGCGTGGAAGGGGCACCTTGCTGCGACGCCCTCACCATATGTCAGGCCGGCACTCGCTAACCCCGTGATCTACAGATGTGGACGATAACCGAGATCCAGCCGTTCGAGACGACTGATCTGATGCATTGGAAAAGGGATTACTAATGCCTTCTCAGTGATCTCGTCCCCGGCGGGGACGCTCGGCATGCGGGAAATCGCGGAGCCGATCGTGCGGCTGCGCATTGTTGCCAAGAGCACGAGAATCCGACTCTACTTCCATCCCTTTGCGCTTCCTGCGGACGACCCCTCCTGGTAATTGGTTGCACGGAAAGGATATCGACGATCGAAGAGGTCGACGATCGCGAACTGGTGGTGGAACGGGTCGCGGCGCTAGATCTGGGCAGGGCCAGTCTGGAGGCGTGTGTGCGTCTGCCGCACCCCACGTGGGCCCGGGTAGTGATCGACCGAAACCGATAAGCCGATGCGGTGAAATTGTGGCGTAACGGCCGTCAGCGCGCGGCTGTCGCGGTGAAGTGTGCTACGGCGCCGGAGGGTTGGAGGCGATCGACTGTCAGTCCGGCGTCGGTGAGCCAGCGGCGTAGCTCGTCGACGGTGCCCCCGGCGCCGAAGACACCGATGCGGCGGAAGGCGCGGATCGCCAGATCCTGGCGCAACCCGGCGCCGCGCACAACCGAGTCGCCGACCAGCCGGCCGCCCGGCTTGAGGCAGCGGGTGATCTCACGCACGGCGGCGGCCGGATCGGGAAGACAGTGCAAGCCGCTGAAGGACACGCACAGGTCGAACTCCCTGTCGTCGAACGGCATCCGCTCGATGTCGGCCTCGGTGAACTCGATGTCGTCGCGGCCGAGGTCGGCGGCCCGACGGCGGGCGCGGGCGAGCATGTCGGTAGAGATATCGGCGGCGACGTAGCGCACGCGCTGGTCGGAACGCAGGCCGCGCAGTGCCAGCCCGCCCCCGCAGGGGACGTCGAGGACCGCCGAGTCGTCGGGCAGGTCGCCGATCAGACGGATGCTGTCGTAGAGCACGCGGGTGTCAGTACCCCACAACGCGAGTCCGGAGGGCCTGGCCAGCCATTCGCGTTCCACCGCATAGTCGTAGGCGCCGCCACCGATTCGGTCGACGACACTCCGGTTGCCCCAGATCAAGCGCCGACCGGCCATGCCTCCACTCTCGTGCCGCACCGTGGGGCTGTCAACGTGACAATTACGGCAAGACATTCGCAATCGCCCAAACGCATTGGTGCCGTCCACAAGACGGCAAGGCCACGCAGACCTGCGCGATCCGGATGTGACCGGTCGGGCTTTTTGCGCCGCCGCAAGCTGGACGACAACACGGTCGCCCGCGGGCGACGATGTAGGTCAGCGGACCGAGTCCACCGCGGCCAGGATGTCGGGCACCTCGCTGCGGGTCGTGTAGTTGGGGTGCACGTCGATCCAGCGGATCACCCCGGTGGCGTCGACGACCACCGCCGTGGGCATCGGCAGCGTCGGGCCGCCGTCAGCGTTGTGCTCGGCCAGATCCAGTCCCAGCTTGTGCTGTGCGGCAGCGGCTTCAGCGGAGGGCGTGGTCAGAATGCCGAGCGCGGAGGCGAGCTGGTTGCCGGGGTCGGACACCACCGCGTAGGTCAACTCGTCGGTTTGCGCGGTGCTCAGCGACCCGTCGGGCTTCTGCGGGCTGACCGCGATCATCGCGCAGCCCCGCTCCTCGAGGGCGGGAACCAATTCGGCCTGGTAGGTGCGTAACGCGATGTTGCAGAACGGGCACCACGCCCCCCGGTAGAACACGACCACCGCGGGCCGCCCGGCGCGTACCCGCGCCAACGATGTGGCGGCGCCGTGCATATCGAGCAGGTCACCGTCGGGCATCGGCGCACCCGGTGTGCTCACCCCAGCGGGCACGCCCGCGTCGTCGAGGTTGACCTGTTCGGCGGCGAAAGCAGCCATGACCTCCGCCGGCAATGCCGCGGCGGGTCCGGTCAAGAACGCGTGCGTCTGCTCCCCGATGCTGGGTGTCTGAGTCGTCATGGGACCGCCCTCACGTAAAGATTGGATTGATCACTCCACAAAACCATCGGATTTTTGGATTGTCAACTCCAGAATCGGTAGACTTGGCAGATGGTCACCCCGAAAGGGCGTGCCACCCGGGACCGGATCGTGGCCGCCGCCGCCACCCTGATGTGCACCCGCGGGGTCGCCGGCACCAGCACCGAGGACGTCCAAGTCGCGGCGGGCGTCAGCGCATCGCAGATCTATCACTACTTCGCCGACAAACGGTCGCTTGCCCGCGCCGTGATCGAGTACCAGACCGACACCATTGTCGGGAACCAGGAATCGCTGCTGGTCCGCCTCGACGACCTGGACGCATTGCGCGCCTGGGCCGAGATCATCGTCGGCTATCAGCGGAATGGCGGTTACCGTGGCGGCTGCCCACTGGGCACGCTGGCCAGCGAACTCGCCGAAAACGACACCGATGCACGCGAAGACCTCGCAGCGAGCTACCGGCGCTGGCAACAGGCGATCCGCGCCGGCTTGGCCGCCATGGCGGACCGCGGCGAGTTCCTGCCCGGCACCGATATCGACAGACTGGCGATCGCACTGCTGTCCGCCCTGCAGGGCGGACTTCTGCTGAGCAAGACGCTACGCGACGGCGAACCCCTCGAAACCGCACTCAATACCATGATCGACCACATCGAATCCTTCACGGCCGCAGGAACGCAACGGAGTTGAGAGGATGGGTGTGCGGCCCGCCACTGTCCAATGGATCCTGCGGCACAGCTCCATCACGACCGAAGGCCTCCGTGCACACTGAGCGGCTTTTCGGTAGCCCGCAGAATCATCAGGGCCGCAAACGGTTTGGTCGCCGGCTCAATCTATCGCCGCGAGCGGCGAGGACTCGGGGCTCCGGGGGCGCACGATAACAACACAGACATCATCTCGGCGGGGTGGCAAGGCAAGCGTTTCGGTGAGTTGCCGGCACCCCTCAGCCAGCGCGGTGTCCGACCCCCAGCCTTCTATCAGCCGCTGTGCCTTCGAGATGCCTGTCTCGATATCCCGGCCACGGCCCTCGATCAGGCCGTCGGTATACATGACCAGGATGTCGCCCGGCTCGAGCCGGGCCTGACCCTCGGTGTAGGTGGCGTCGCGGAAAGGTCCGAGCACGGGGCCGTGACCGTCGACAAGCCGCACGACGTTTCCGTCGCGCGAGCGACGCAACAATGCCGGTGGATGACCGGCCATACAGTACGACAAGGCACCGGCCCGCGGATCGAACACGGCCACGGCCATAGTGGCAAACCTGCCGTGGCTGGCGTGGGCGGTGAAATTGTTGAGCTCGGCCAGCAATTGGGCGGGTGGCAGCCCCTGTAAGGCCATAGCGCGTCCGGCGCTGCGCAGCTGCGCCATGTCCTCGACGGCAGGCAGGCCGTGCCCCACCACATCACCCACCGCCAAGAAGGTTCGCTGCTTCGGCAGGGCCATCACGTCGTACCAGTCGCCCCCGAGCCCGTGCTCAGCGTCTGCCGGTTCATAGCTGACCGCCAGGTCAAGGTCGGCGACATCGGCCGGTTCAGTGGGCAGCACCGCGGCCTGCAGCACCGCGGCCCTCGCGTGCTCGTCGGCATACACCTGAGCGCGCACCAAGCCCTGCCCGACCATGGTGGCGACCGCCGAGATATACGCCAACTGCGCGGCATCCAACGATTGCGGCCGTGTCCACATCATGCCGAGCACACCGACCGGCTTGGCGCCAGAGGTTAGCGGCCAGTTCACCAACGCCTCTGCCCCGGTCAGCGCCATCAGGTCTGCGTTGTTGGAGTACCGCCGCTGGTATTCCGCCGAGTTGCCGATCACCACCGATCGCCCGGTACGCACCGCCTCGGTCGCTGCAGTGAGGTCGTCAAGCGGGATGCCGCCTGCGAACTTTTCGTGCACGAGCTGCGGGTAGCCTGCCGTCTTCACCCACTCCAGCCGGAGTCCGTCAGGTGTTACCAAGCCAAGCGCCACTGCTTGCGCACCCGCATCGTTGTACAACTGCTTGACGACCGCGTCGCCGATTTGGCTCGGCGTCAGTGCGGCCGAAAGCAGTTGTGCCAGTTGTGCCAGTATCTCCAACCGGTCACGCTCTCGGCGTTCGGCTTCTTGTGCTCTGACCGCCGCGACGCGCCCGGCGGCTTCTTGCGCGATCAGCATGGCCACCAACACCATCACCGCGACGAACGCCTGCGTCATAGCCAGCCGGACCGGCTCCGCGAGGTCCAATTCTCTGAATGCGCCGCGCCCGGAGCCCGTCATGTAGTTGACGGTGAACGCCACCACCGCGCCCGCCAGCGCGGCGCCGATCACGTCGAGCCGAAGCGCCGCCCACACCATCACCGGCAGCAGCGGTAACGCCAATGGTGCGTCCCACCAGAGCGCCGCCAGCGATAGCAGCGCGGTGACGCCGAGCACGACGGCGGTCTCCGTGCGTCGAATCCGAAGTTTGTGAGCTTGCCTGGGCCACAGAAGAATTGGAGCACCCACCACCAGAGCGCCGATCCCGTCGCCTGCCCACCAGTGCACAACTACTGTGGTCCAGGCGGCGTGGCTGGACACCGCGCTAACCGCGCCGCCGATCAGCCCACCCACTAGCGGGCCCGCCACACAAGCCCCGGCCAAGAACTTCGCCAGATCCCGCCGCGTCCGAAGGTCGGGGACCCCCTTGCACCAGGCCAACACCAACGACGCCCCGACGACGGGCTCCACCGAGTTGGCCGACGCATATCCCAACGCATCGCGCACGCCGACGCCGAAGTACAGATCCACGGCCAACTCCACAGCAACGATCGCGGAGACAATAACTGCCCACCGTGAGCGTGGTGTCAACAGCATCGCGGCCACTGTCACGCCGGCAGGCGGAAAGAATGCCGGAGTCATCTCGGCGCCGAACGATTGCCAGGACAGCACCGCACCTGCCAAGTAGGCCAGCGCCACAAACACGAAGAGCGCGCTCGTCGACCGCCAGCTCGAGGGTGCACTACTCCTCGACCCGCTCGGCATCATGCGGGGCCAAGACACCTTCACGAGCTTATCGACACCGTTGTCACTACGTCGTGGTACAGACGATTGATCAAATTGCCCGTCGCCGACATTGCTCCCCGTGTATCGCGTTTTCGCCCAACCGATCGTGGGCATCCCGAAGAGCATGGACAAGCTGGCCCGACTTCGGCACGAGCAGCGGCGGATCGTCAGAGTTCAGCGGCGCGTGTGGCTGGCTCAGGTACTAATGTGGCCGACGGTGATCGCCGCCGGAATGCTGTCCGTCGGCGGTCTTGTGTGGATCTTGCGGCGCCGGTACGCCGGTGGTCGGCATGAAATGCCGGATACACCCGGAGCGCACGAGGCGGGGACCGTGCACGTGGAGCCCGACGGCGGCCTCTCCCACGTGTGACAGTCGACTGCATGGGCGCTCGCATCGTCGACAGGTCCGACTCCACCACCGACGGGCGGCCAATCAAGATCGTATCGATCATCGACGAGCGCACCCGCGAATGCCTCGGCGGTATGTCGAGCGCAGCATCCCGGTGAACACCTCACCCGAAGAGCTGGACCGCCTGGCCAGCCAGGGGCACCCTGCCCGCGGTGCTACGTTGTGACAACGGACCCGAATTAGCTTGCAGCGCAATGGCTGAGTGGGCCGACGGGCAGGTCGGGCTGCACTTCATCCCTGGGGCGCCTCGACGAAGATCGAAATCTCCGGCGGGTTCGGGGCCGGCAAGACGACGTTCGCCGGCGCGGTCTCGGAAATCCTGCCGCTGCGCACCGAGGCCGCTTTGAAAAGTGGCTCTGAGCTGCAGTTATACGAGTGGAGCTAGGGGACTCGAACCCCTGGCGTTACCTGCAGAAATGCGGCTCGAACTGCGGTGATTGCCAATCCGCTGCGTTACGCGGTGCCTCCGTGTACTGGCAATATGCGTGGGCGTGTTACGCGACGTAACGGTGCTGGCCGACCACCCGACCGGTACACCACCACGTGATCGTGCGCCCTTGGCGCGCATGTTCGTCACGAATTCGGGTGAACGAATCTCACGGCGACGCTGGCGGACCGGCAGGATTACTGTGTGCAGGCAGGGACAAAGTAGTCGGCAACGGTTGCGAGAAGTTCCTCGCATTCTCCGTCCATAGAACGGCTCTCAATACCGAACGGATAGAGAAGTACGTGTCGGAAAGCTTAATGTGGTGACCTCACTGAGTCCGGTGATCGGCTACCAGAACGCCGCGCACATCGCCGAAGTCGCACCGGCCAAGGGAACGACGTTGCGCGACGCCGCGATCGCGTCCGGCCACATCACGGCTGAAAGGTTCGACTCCGTCGTCAACGCCCTCGACATGGTCGGCGACGGCGTCGGCGGCGCTTAATGCTCGGCGGCGATCAAGCCGACTTGCCTGATGAGCGATCGACCTGGTGCTCGATGCTGCGATCCTTCGTCACGTCAACGGTCAGTCCACCAACATCACGGTGATCGCCGTCGAACGGTTGAACCGCGGCCTGACCACGACCGGCACGTTAATCCCGGCGTGGGCTTCGCTGTTCCTCGTGGGCCCTGACGCGGCAACGTCGAGTAGCCGCGGTCTGCGCTGACCGGTATCAACATGCGAAAGGTCGCAGCGGCCATGGCGGTCATCTACACGGCTCAGGACGGTCCGCTCGAACGGTGACCAGCACCGCGACGGCTATCCGCAGCACCCTCGGGTGCTTGCGGGCGATCTCCGGCGCGTACAGCTTGGAGTCGTAATAGGCTCGGCCCCAGTGGAATTGACCCGCAGGCCCCACCCGGTTCCCGGCGGATTTGATGACTTCTCCGCTCAGGGCAGGTCAACTGTGGCGTCGTCGGCGAGCGCGCTACGGACCTGGTCGAACAGTTCAATATCGACCTTCTTGGTCTGGATCAACTCAGTGGAATGTCGCAGAACAGCGAGTTTAATCTGGGCTACGGCCTTGAGATTGCACCGCATATCCACGCTGGGTCATCGGCTCTCGCTGTCAGGATGGCAGGTCGACGCCACCGCCGGAGTTCTTGATGAACGGGTCGTAGGGCACGATGTCGCCGGGAGCCCAGGTGCCGGTTGACACCATCGGATCTTCGCCGCTTCCGTACTGCGACGCGTCAGGCGGGCTCGAGGGAGCGGCATGAGGGCTGGGTGGGGCCACGGAATGCGCGCTGGCGACAGGTGCAAAGACAAGCGCGCCACCAATACCCGCGGCAATCATTAGAGGTCCGAGGTGTTTGATCGTTTTCTTCATGGTTCCAGCATCAGGCCGGGCGAAGCCGCCGTCATCAACGCTGGCATCACTATTCGACCTGCGGCCATCCGGAATTCCACCTTGCAGCAGACCGGAACTTCTTCGGCGGTCGGTCGACGCGGCGAGTGATGCGTGCCCTGCCCGGCTCGGCTCGGAACAACGTCGGATTCTTATCTTCTTGATGATCTACCTGCCAGCCCTGCCAAAACCACGCGCTTAGGGCGGGACGAAGAGCTTCCCTGCCCAAAGCGCGCGGTCGTTGTTAGCGGTGGTGGAATAGCAGGGCACCCATATCCCCGCCGAACGGCTGTTGGTTTTGGGCGGCCTCCTGCGAGGCTGCCCCGGGGGTAGCAACGACTTCGGCATTTCCCGGGCTCTGCTGCACGGTAGCGTCGGCCGCGGCGATCGGTGCCAGTCCAATGGCTACCGCGGATGCGACGATGGCCAGTGGCGCGACGAATCGCAGTTTCATTTTCATTCTTCTCCTTATTTAGGTGACATCGCTTCAGGCGATGTCGGCTGAAAATCGGGTTCCGGCGGAATACTCGCGTCGGCTTTCTCCACATGCCTTTTCGGCCTCGGTGTATATCTCAAGACTGCTCGACGCCGGCATCGTCGTCGTCGGCGCTAGCCACCAAATCTGCTTGCGGGGAGCCGGAAATCCCGCATTGCGGTTAGTTGGAACACTGATCGCCACCCGTGGAGGAGCTCCCTTGGATGTCACCCTGCGAATCCCGCCCAGTGAAAACGGTGAACATGTCGGTTGCTCGCGGCTGATTTGTCGTTGGGGCCCTTCGGTTGTGGTCAGCCGCTGGCTCTGGGGACTCGACTTCTCTCTCGAGTACAAGTGTCAATTCACCTGACGAGGAAGATTTCGGCGCCGACCGCCAGACTGACGGCGATCATGGTGATGCGAACGTAGATGGCGGTCACTGGATCGTCCAGAGCCACTCGGAGTTGCATGTCCGGCAATGGAGGGCGAAGGCCAGCAGGCCCTTGGACCAGCCATGGTCGTGGAAATCGTCGCTTCGCTCGACCTTGTGGCGTCTCAGTCGGTGCCACCAGGCGAAGTTGTTCATATGACTCAACGCCTTTCGTGGTTCGGGCGGTGCGGTAGCAGGATGACCATGTGATAGAGAATCATGCGCGCTCTCCTCGCGATTGGCGCTTCGCTTGTCCGCGACGACATGGCCGGCGCAGCGCCACAATGACCGACGAGCTGAACGGATTTCAGGCATCGTCGGCAGTACAGGTACAGCACGACGCCCCCTCGGGGATAGGGAACCGACCCTCGGCGACTCGTTACGGAGTATTTCTTGTGAGGGAGACAAGAAACGTATTACGGGTCAGCCAGGGGCCGGTTCGATTGCGGGGGAAGCGGCCTTGACTGGAAGCCCAGCCGGGCCCCCTCACCAAGTGAAGGCCGGTTCCCTACATACCAAGATGAACCTACGAGCTGGCCGTGTCATGGCTGTCAGCCGGGAACTTCGAGGTAATGCCACCACTACCCACGCGCGTTAACCAATCGGTGGAGGAAAGGCCGCAAAGGGCCCGGCGCAAGGCGCAACCGGCCAGCAGCGATAAGCGGATGAACACCACGCCGCTATGGGTGCCGCTGGTCGTAGCCGCGATGGGTCTAGTCGGCACCGTCGCTGGCACGGTCGGCGGTGTGCTGATCACTCAGCTCATGGCGAAGCGACGCGAGACGGCCAACGCCTGACGCGATATGGAACGCGAGCGCGAACGGTGGTCACGCGAAAACGCGGCAATGACGTTCGAACAGCGCCGCGTCGCGTACGTCGGATAAGACATTCCACTCGTCACGCATGATTCCTCGCCTGATGAGGGGAGCCGACCCTCGGGCTCAAGCCCAAACGCCGGACTCGACAAGGGGGAGGCACGAGGGCCGGTTCCAGAACTCAATCTAGTTGACATGCACCGGCCGGCCATTGCCGCTGGCCGGAAAATGTGATTGCCAGCCGCCTGATACCCGCAGTGGCACACCGGGTTTCCCGATTTCAGAACAACTTCACATTATGGCATTCCGCATGTGAAATTCTGGGTCGATCCGCACGGCGGTACCGCCTTGACCACGAGCGAGGCCATGACGACCACGCTTGTCGCTGGCTCGCCTTTTCCAGTTTCTTGTATGGCAGTCGGACCGGCACCCCCGATGGTGTGTGTCGAAGCCGCTTGGGCCGCGCCTCCGGTGATCACATCGGCAGCACCTAAGCCCAGCAGCGACGCGGCACCGATGGCTGCACCGATGGCTGCACCGATTAGCTTTACTCGGTTACTCAATTCGTTCCCCTATTCGGGTATGGGGCAACGGCCACACTGCGGCTGCCAGTGGTTTCACTGGCCTCCCGCGCAGCAAGCCACCGATACTTCCCCTGAAAGCATCGGGCAGGCAGGGGGTTTGTTGTGCATGTGCTGATCGTGATGGCCGTCACCGTTTGCACGGTCCATCACGATGCCTTCGCCTTTCGACAATCGTGCTGGATACACCAGATGAGCGTATGTCTGTGGCTGATCGGGGTCGGTTCCGCCGCCCGAGGTAACGGCTACGGGCGTGGCCACGTCTCCGGGAGGCCGTGTCCACCGTCGGCCACCAGCACCACGCCGGTCACGAATGACGCCGACTCGTGAGCCAAGAACAACACGCAGGTTGCGATCTCTGCCGGAGTCCCGCTGCGCCCAATCGGCCCGGCCGCGGCCGCCTCGGCCTCGAACGACAGTTGCGAATCGGTCGAGATATATCCCGGCGCAACAACATTCACGGTGATGCCGGACCTGACGACTTCCAGCGCCAGCGCTCGCGACAACCCCACCATTCCTGCCTTAGCCGCGGTGTACGTCGACTGTCCCGGCATCGCGTTCACCGTCCCCGTGGTCGACCCGACCGATACGATCCGCCCATATCCAGCCGACAGCATCACCGGCACCACCGCACGACACATCAGGAATGCCGTCGTCAGGTTGCGGGCCAGTGCTGAGTCCCGTCGGTCATTGACAAACCGGCGCCATCGTCGTCGCCATCCCAGCCCGACGAAACCGAAGTCATCACGGCATGTTCACCAACACGTCGAGGCGACCCCAGCGGTCGAGTGCGGTACGCACCAGGCTGTTCGCTGCCCCATCGACGGTCAGGTCGGCGACCACCCCGACGGCAGCGTCCCCGAGTTCGACGGCGCGCGCATACACCCGTTCGGAGGTCGCCCCCAGAACCACGCGTCCGCCCTCGGCCACGAACTCCCGCGCGACCGCGGCACCGATCCCGCCCGGCGCGCCGGCGCCTGTAACGATCGCCACCCGATCTCGAAAACGCGTCACAGTCGCGAACCTACCGCCGGACACACCACGCCGGTTCCGCAACCCTCACAACGGCTGTGTCGCACTGCTCGCCACAGGCGGCTCGACCAACCACACCATGCACCTAGCCGCCATCGCGCAAGCGGCCGGAATCAGGTTTGGCGGGGTGAAGCGACCTCCCGGGTTATGAGCTAGTGGATCGATGTTCACCGCGATCGACCTGTCTCAGTTGCGCAGGTCAGCGGTGGTACGTCGCCCGAAACAATGACAGTAGTCATCTCATACCGGCTAACGAGTAACGCAGTTGGCGGCCAGCGGTGCAGACAACCCGCTCCGTGACGGACATCGTAGACGTCATGGAGTCGACCGTTCCCAACAGCTCAGAATCGTTTGGCGACAAGACAAACGAGTTGGTGATGGCGTTCGATCTCGCCGTCGACGAGTCCCGCCGGCGCGCTGCCGTGCTGCACGCGATCGGAGCGCATTGGGATCCAGCTGTCGTGTTGGCGAACGAACAGGCAGCCTGCGAAATGCTGTACTCCGGACTGGACGGCCCAACCCAGCAGATCTACGACTACCTTGTGGCCGCGCGTGTCATCCCGCCCGGGCAGAGCGGTAATGATGTTGCCGATTGATCCGCACGCCGACCCGAGCAGGCGGGCGTGGGTGGCCTGCCCAGCTTGCCGCCACGGCGACGGCTGCCCGGGGTGCGAGAGCGGCCGCAACTGCTTCATGCACTGGCAATACCTGATACGCAACGAGGGCCCACGCGTGTTCTTGCAGTGCCCAACGTGCGCGCACTGGTGGTTCGCGGATACGTCACAAAGTGACTGGCGCGCCACCGCGTCCTCGCGGCTGAACTGGAAAGGAGCCTAACGATGCTTACGCTGGCGTTGTTGTTCCTCGTCGGTTTGGCGACCGCTGCCGGCACTCACGATTTGCAATTGCGGCTCGAACGATGGCATTACGACCGCCACTTCGGCGACTGAGTGGACCATCGTCGATAGTCGAGGTCTCGCCCACCACCAACGCCCTTCCGCCGGCGGCGGCGATGGGGCACATCTCATCGAGGCGCTCGACCGCGGCCTAGCCTACGAGGAGTTTGTCCTTAACGCCTTCGGTCACCATCCGGCGGACCGGCAGTCACCTTGTGGGTGTGCGCCCGGTCTTCAGAGGCCGGGCGTCCGAAAGTCAGGGAAGGGCGCCCACGACGGTGACGACACGGACGGTGTTGCGTGGTAGCCCTTGGCGAACGCAAGGGCAGTGATGCTGTGTACGAGGAGAGGTCAGGGGCCGTGCCAGCGAGGCAAACCCAGCGCGACACCGGACAGCAGAGGCCGGTGGTGAGCCGGACCGAGGCCGTGCCACAGACGGGGGAACCGCCAGTGCGCTTACAGTTCGGGACAAGCGCATCGGCGTCGAGCTCAGCTCCACAGGCAATGCGACACGAGCTTCGAACTCGCTCGCTTGCCTCAGGCTTCCGCGGGTTGGCAGCATTGTCGGGCTGCTTTCGCCCGCTGGCGCTACCCGCCAGCTTCATGGGCGCATCCCTGCCACCTGCAATAAGTCGAATCGAGACTTTCCTAGCGTCTCGCGTGCTGGGATATTTACATGATGGACCCAACAGAAGTCAAACCTGGCAGGACTGAGACCGGCGGTCGCAGGGCGACGCCATTGCGGGTAGCGATTGCCGACGACGATACTTTGCTGCGTGAAGGACTGGCTATTCTGCTCGAGCGCTCGGGGTTCGAAGTCGTGGGCCTGGTCGGCAATGCTGCAGCCCTAATGGCGCTGGTCCGTGATAAGTCGCCTGAGTTGGTCATCGTCGACATTCGGATGCCGCCGACCAATACCTCCGAGGGGCTTGAGGCAGCGCGTCAGATCCGCGCCGAATGGCCCGACATCGGCATCTTGGTGCTCTCGGCGCACGTGCATGTGGAGCATGCGATGAAGCTCTTAGCAAGCGGCCGCAAAGTCGGCTACATGCTCAAGAGCCGGGTCATTGACGTGCCCGACTTTGTCGACAGCCTGGAGCGCATCGCGCGAGGGGGCTCGGTCGTCGACCCCGCCCTCGTCAACGAGCTGGTGTCTCGACGCCGTCAAGATCCGCTGGCCGCGTTGAGCACTCGCGAACGTGAGGTGCTTGCGTTGATGGCGGAGGGGTGCTCCAATGTGGGCATCGGACGGCGACTGTGGGTGGCCGAAGGCACCGTCGAGAAGCATGTGCGCAACATTCTCAACAAACTCAACCTGCCTGAAACCCCGGACGACCACCGCCGGGTCCGCGCCGTGATCGCATTCCTTGGCGCTCGCGAGCAGACTGCTGAATTAAACGGCGTCTGAAAAATCGACGCGCAACTCCCTAGGCGCCGGCGAACAGCTCGTAGATGGCATCCGGCGAAAGGTCCGCTTTCGGTACGAACCCCAAGGCGGGACTCGCCGCGATCAGGCTGGCGAAGTCTCGCTCGGAGTGCGCCGAGATCAGGATGACCTTAGGAGGGGTCTGGGAGTTGGGGCCGTGCAGCTCTCGGGCGAGAGTAAACCCGCTTTCGCCGCCCAGGTCGACGTCGACCAACGTGACATCCGGGCGCAATTCTTCGACACGCTGGATCGCCTCGGCGATAGTCGAAGCGGCGCCGATGATCGAGATACCACTGCCACGCTCGAGTAGTCTCGTAGCTACTTCAATAAACGCGGGGTTGTCATCGACGATTACGCAACGCAACTCCCGTTCTCCAGACACCATTACTCCAGTTTCGCTTACGCGAACGGTGGTGCCCATACCGGCTAGCTATAAAAAATTAGAAACGCTTGGCACCCTCGGTATCCAGTGCGAGGCTCGCACTGGATCGCTTAGCCGCCTCGCTCTACCCGTCATCGCCTGCCGTTGCGGCACACCGTTGCGCACGCCCGGCAGTCCCGGTTTACCGTTTTCTGGCCTTGCTCTACTAGATACTCGCCGATTGGCCCCGGCCCTGCATCACGGCTACCCTCCATCCACGCCTGCCGGCCAGCAGGTACCTCCGGCTGGGTGCTAGATGCAGCGGAGCCGCCGACACGGTGGGGCCCAAGAGCATCTCGTCCCCGAGACGACCGGCGCCTGTGAGGCCTCCAGGTAAGCTCCGCGCCCGGCTGGTATCCGCGTCCTCCATACCGGCTGACCGGCACAGCTGAGTGGCGTTAGCGTTGACGACATCGCCACCGCGAGCAGCGATCCTGAACGTTATGGGCTATGCGCCGGACTCGAATCTGTCACCATTGTTGCGCCGTTGGATCGCAACTCACATGGCGGACGGCGCTACCGGACAACGCAAACTCAGTATGCAACGGCCGGAATTTCGGCTGCGCCACGCCGACAACTACGCCACCGCAACCTTCACCGCATCCATCAGCCCAATGGGGAACCGGTGAACCACTTGCCGATTGACCCAAGCGCCGACAGCAGCAGACGCGCGTGGCTGCCGTGCCCCAACTGCAACCACGGCCACGACTGCGCACACTGCCAAACCAACCACAACTGCCAAACCCATTGGCAATACCTCCTTCACCGCGAAGGCACCCGGGTTGCGCTGCAATGTCCAACCTGCGCCCACTTGTGGACGGTCGACACAGCACACGCGCGTAGCCGCGAACATGAGCGTCGTGGCGACAATCGCGCTCGGCGGCCATGCATGCGACGTCGTGACAAGCCCTGACGGCGATCGCATTTATGCGACAACGGCGAAGGCGGTCACCGTGATCGATCGCACGCATCGCGTCGTCGCCAACATTCCGGTCGATGTCGACCCGAAGCGAACGGTGGTGAGTCCCGACGGGTCGCGGCTCTATGTCATCGGCTGCAACGGTTCGATATCGATCATCAACGCCGTGGACTACACGGAGAGAACGGTCGTCGGAGACGCAAGTACGGCAGAGATCATCAGCCCGGCTGACAACTACCTCTACCTGGCCCACAATCAGGGCCGCAACAGCTGGGTCTCAGCCATGAGTGAGGACGGGACAACCGCTACCGCCGTGCCCGTCGACAGCTACGCCAGTGCGCTCACACTGAGCCCCGACGGCAGCCGGTTGTACGTCGCCTCATCTAGACCCCGGTCGACTCGCCGACGTCACCACGGGTCGATTTCAGTAATCGACACGGCCACTTTCATGCTCATCGACGTCATCGCAATGCAGTTCTCACCGGACGCGATAGTTGTGAGCCCAGACGGGTCGCGGGTATACGCCACCCACTACCACAAGAATGCCGTCTCGGCGATCGAGCTTGCTTCGCACTCGCACACGCTTATCGGACTGGACGACGCGCCACTCGACGTTGCCGTAAGCCCGGATGGTGAGCTGGTGTACGTAACCAATCTGCACTGTCTCGCGCTGATCGATACCGCAACGAATGTTGCGGAAAGTCTGCCGATCGGCGATCTGCCGCGCCAACTCCATATCAGCAGCAACGGAAAGCAGGCCTACATTACGGATCTCGGCCATCACTCTGTCTGGGTGTTGGACCCCGTTGACAAGACGATCATCGCCATGGTTGAGCTCGGTAGGGATCCGGAAGCGCTAGCGCTGAGCGTTGATGAGGAGTTTTTGTATGTTGCCGAACGTTTGGTGCCCACGCTCGCGGTGATCTCGCTCGCTTCATCCGTGCGCAGCCCGAACCGAGCCGCCTGATCACCGATCACTACGCCGTCGAAGGGCGCGATATGACGCACCCGGGCACTAGTGGCAGCAGCTGTCTATGCGCTACCGGGCCGATGAGCCCCACCCTCCTGATGCCGCTGCACGGCCGCTCAAACTCTGGGATACGTACGCCTGGCAGGGCGGGCTGGCGCCCGGCCCGCACCGCAAGGACGCTGCCGGTATATCTCGAGCAACCCGCCGATGTGCTCGATCCGATGAGTAGTGTGCCTTTCCGGCTCATATGCCGCCGATTAGGTGTTAGCTCGGTATGGGTTGGGTCGGAAACGTTGTGGAGGTGTGCCATGGGGCGACACCAGACGCCGCCACGCCGAGACCCGCCCTTGCGCGCCGACAGGGTCGCGCAATACTTGCCTGAACCGCGACGACGGAGCTTGGCCGCGCTCGCCGTGTTTGCACATCCCCTCGGCGCGGTTGCCGACCCCTGCGGCGGGTTCACCACCGCATTCGCCGGATCGTCAAGCAACCGTTGTCCGCGCAGAGCCCTGTTGAATGCCTTGCTCGACGTCGCCGGGCGACGCGTCGAAGGTGACCTTCGTGAACATCGGTCCTACCCGCTGCCCCGCTGACGAGGCGGAGGTAGATAGCGCCGCAACCCGCCCGAGGAGGCCACTGCTCGGGCGGTTGGGCGTCGGCGCGAAGTTGATGCTGCTGGTGCTTCTGCCGGTTGGCGTCCTGCTCGGCTTCACGATCGCCGAGGCTGCGTATAACTGGCGAACCGCGTTGTCGCTCCGCGACTTTCAGAACGCGACCGAGCAGTCCTTCGCCGCCACCGACGTCGCCGCCGCGCTCGCCGAGGAGCGCACCGCCGCCGCTTTGACGGTCCTGCGCCCAGGCGACGCCGGCATTCAGCGGCTGCACGCGGCCCAAGCGGGGGTCGACGCGGCGCTCAAAGTGGGAACCGGACGGGCTGGCGCGTGGGCTGGAACGGTCGATCTCGGCGGTCGCCTCGACGCGGCGCGGCGGCAGCTGAACGCGGTGCGCGTCGAGCTGGCGAGTAACACGCTCACCGTGCCTGAGAGCGCCGACGCGTACGGCTCTATCATCCGCGACCTGCTCCGGACGGTAGGGCAGCTGGACGCGGCCGCACCCACGCGACCGTCGGCGCGGGCCTCTCAGGCCTACATCGCCATCGTCGTGGCAATCGAGGCCGCCGCACGAGAGCAAGTCGACGTCGCGACCCTGCTCGCTTCGGAGCCCCCGGATGCGCTCGCAGCCTCCAGCGCCACGCGGTGGAGCGGCCTCGAGGCCGCGCAGCTTGACGTTTTCCGCGACAACGCCACAGGCCCGCTTGCTGCCGATCTCGAGGCCGTGCAGTTCAGCCCGTCAGGCATCACCGTCACCGCCGTGCGCGATGCCCTCGCCAACCCAGCGCAGGGCGCACCGCGCGAAGCGTCGCTCACCGGATGGCTCGACGCATCCGGCAAGCGGATCGCGTCCCTGCGCGACCTGCAGGGCGCGGCCAGAAAGAATTTGGCCACGACCGCCTCCAACGACCTTGCCGCGGCGCGAACGGGCAGCCTGCGCGACGTCAGCGTCTCGCTAGCGGTCCTTCTCATCGTGACGGGGCTAGCACTGGCACTGCGCCGATCGATTACCAGCCCATTGCGCGAGGTCTCCGAAGCCGCCCAACACCTGTCCAGCGGAGACCTCACCGTCCACGTCGATTACCGCGGCCGCGACGAAATCGGCGATGTAGCAACGGCATTCCGCAACTTACACATCACGGTGGAGCGCCTGGCAAAAGAGATCCGGGAAATGACCGTAGCCGCGAGACACAACCAGCTGGGACATCGTGCAGACATCGCCGCCCTGGAGGGCACATGGTCGCAGCTGCTGGCCGGCCTCAACGACACCATGGCGGCGTTCGCCGAAGTGGAGGGCCGGCGCGAACGCGCAGAACGGGAGCTCAGCGACTTCTTCGAGCTATCGCTCGACCTGCTCTGCATCGGCAATTTCGACGGCTACTTCACGCGCGTCAACCCGGCTTTCGAGCAGACGCTTGGTTACACGAGCGCCGAGCTCACGTCGCGTCCTTTTGTTGAGTTCGCTCACCCCGATGACCGAGCGCTCACCGCGGAGGCGTTCGCCTCACAGAAGCGCGGTAACGAATTGATTGGCCTCGAGAATCGCTATATCTGCTCTGACGGCTCCGTTCGTTGGCTTCAGTGGAGCGCTCGCGCGCTGCCCGAGGAGGGGTTCGCCTGCGCGGTCGCGCGCGACATCACCGAGCGGCGGCGCAACGAGGAGGAGCAGGCCGCGTTGCGACGCGTTGCGACGGCCGTCGCGCACGGGGCGTCGCCGGCCGAGACATTCTCCGCGGTTGCAGCCGAAGTAGGACAGCTCTTCGGCGGCGACCTCGCGGCCGTCTTCCGCTATTCGCCGGAGCGGGAGGCGACCGTCGTCGGCGGCTGGAGCGTCCCCGGCATCGCGATCCCGATCGGCTCGATTTTCAAGGTCATGGGCACGGGTGTCGGCGTGCGGGTGTTTGACACACGTCGGCCCGCTCGCACGGAGCGATTCGATGGCCCGCCAGGCTCGATGGCGGCGTTCTTCGCGGGCTGCGGCGCCCGACGCGGAGTAGGCGCGCCGATCACCGTGGAGGGCCGGCTCTGGGGCGTCCTTGTCATCGTGTCGATCGACCCGGATCGCTTGCCAGCCGGAAGTGAGCGTCGCACAGCGCAATTCACCGAACTGCTCGCGACGGCAGTCGCTAACGCGGAGGCCCGCGAGGCGCTGCGCAGAGTTGCCGACGAACAGGCGGCCTTGCGACGGGTGGCGACTCAGGTCGCCGCTGCGGCCCCGCCGAATGCCGTATTCGCTGGTGTCGCGGAGGAAGTCGGCCGCCTCCTTTCTGTCGACCGCGCATACGTGGCGCGATACGACGCCGACGGCGCAGTGACGATTGTCGCGGAGTGGAGTGCGACTGGAGAGACGCTGCCTATTGGCCACATCGGCCTGACTCAAGAGGGCAGCGTGAGCGCGCTGGTGCGTGAGACCGGGCGCCCTGCTCGAGTCGACCGCGATGAAACCGACGCCGCATCGGTGGCTTTGGAGCTGGGCGTCCACACCGCCGTCGGGGCGCCAATCACCGTCAGGAGCCGCCCATGGGGCCTCATCGTCGTCGCGTCCACAGCCGAGGAACCGCCGCCCCGGGAAACCGAGGCCCGGTTGGGCGACTTCACTGAGCTGGTCGCAATCGCGATCGCGAACGCCGACGCACAGGCGGAGTTGACGGCGTCGCGCGCTCGAATCGTTGCCGCGGGCGACCAAGCGCGCCGACGCTTCGAGCGGGACCTGCATGACGGCACTCAGCAACGGCTAGTTTCGCTGGCGCTGGAGCTGCGCACGGCGCAGGCGGCGGTGCCTCCCGAGCTTACTGAGCTGAGCGCGCAGCTCGACCGAGCTGTCACGTCTGCGACCGACCTGCTGGACGAGCTGCGCGAGATCACGCGCGGCATTCACCCGGCCATCCTTACCAAGGGCGGACTGGCCGAAGCGCTGCGCGCGCTCGCCGGCCGCTCCCCCATCCCCGTCCGCCTCGACCTGCGCGAACCGGGGACGCTACCCCAGCATCTCGAGGCCAGCGCCTACTACGTCGTCGCCGAGGCGCTGACTAATGTGGCCAAGCATTCGCGAGCGTCAATCGTCAGTGTCACGGTCCTAACCGACACCGCCAGCGGCGTCCTCGTCGTCGCCGTAAGCGACGACGGCGTCGGCGGTGCCCACTTCGACCGCGGCACCGGACTCGTCGGCCTCAAGGACCGAGCGGAGGCAATGGGCGGCGGAATGCTTCTAGACAGCCCCGTCGGGTCAGGTACGACCGTGCGCATAGAGCTGCCGCTGAGCGCCACCCCTGTTGAGCGGGAAATACGGGGTGAGCAAGCTGATGCCCGTTAGCCGGTATGGCCGTTACCTTCAGCCGCTGATGGGCGTCAGCGGTGATGAAATTTCCGGCACGGAACGCGATCCTCTAGATCATGGATTCGCGTGACCTGATGAGCACGGTAGTGGTGATGGATCGCGCGCCGGCTCACGGTGTGCGCGTCCATGTCTCCGACGCTAGCCCGCACGGCTTCTGGGGCCATGTGACAGCGGTTCATCGTGACGCTGTGACGGTGACTAGAGACAACGGTGCGTGCGAACTGGTGATCTTGTCGCGCAGACGCGTAACCGTCGTGAGTCGATGACCAAAGTCCCGAACCCGGTCGGGGGAGAACCGGTGAGCGACTTACCCTTTGACCCAGGGGCCAACAGGCCGCAGGCGGAGCGGTGATCATGAACTTGGTAGTAGCGGTTCTTCTCTGCCTCGCCACGCTGACGACAATCGGGCTACGCGTCCTCCAACCGCTGGCGGAAACCCCCGACTACACCGTCATCGAGGACTGATCCACGCGCCTCTCCCAGATCACGTGAGAATTCACCGGAACACAGCGCATACCGCGGCTGATACCCGCTAGCGGGGTATAGCGAGTGGCGTTGCCGGTGACGACAGGAATATGACAACGCGGCATCCTAATCAAGAGCTGATCTTGTTGAGCCCCATGGCCTTCGACGTTCAGACTAATGCCACGCGTTGGAGCCGAACCATTGCAAGCAAGGAGAGAATCGATGGCAGCGCTGCTTCAGGTCGGCCGAAAAGGAACATGACAATGTCTCCAGGTCATCGTGCTCTCCAGCACACCGTCGATGCGCAGCCGCACCCCCGGCGAGAAGGCCGGTATCCGTCTCGCCGCACAAGCCCCGTGACTCCGCAGCGGCAACGGCTGACTCGGGCCACCTTCGTGAATTTCCTTAGTCTGGCAGGCGCGGTGACGGCCGTGGTGGCCGGTTTTGCAGTCGTTCCGTTCGTTCATGCGGTGACCGTCGACGAACCATTGTTTGCCGCCGGGTCTTCCGGTGCACCGGCGATGGCCGAGCTCTCATTTGACTGGGTCGAACGGGTCGCCGCGAAGGTGTTGCCCAGCATCGTGACGCTGCAGACCAGTGACGACGACCATTCCGAATTGGGTTCTGGCGTCATCATCAGCCCCGATGGGCTGATCATGACCAACAACCATGTCGTGGCGTCGGTGAGCCCGGGACCGCACCCGTCGACGCGCACCGTGGTAACTCTAAACGATGGTCGCACTGCCGGATTCGACGTGATCGCTGCCGATCCTCAAAGCGACATCGCGGTTGTGCGTGCCCACGAATTGGCCGGCCTTACCCCCATCTCCTTCGGTTCCTCAGCCAAGCTACACATCGGTCAGCCGATCGTGGCAGTGGGATCTCCACTGGGTCTGGACGGCACCGTCACCGTCGGCGTCGTCAGCGCACTGAACCGTCCGGTATGTCCACGTGTCCGCGCCGGCGACGGCATGGTCGCATTTGATGCCATTCAAACTGACGCCGCAATCAACCCGGGTAATTCCGGTGGCGCACTCGTTGACGCGGATGGCCGGCTCGTCGGCATCAACTCCGCGGAGGCCGTGGTGAGCGGTGCTGAAAGCGCGGATACGGCGCCGCACGGGTCAATCGGCCTGGGTTTCGCTATTCCGGCCGATCACGTGCTGCGCATCGTCGCGGAACTCATCGCCACTGGTCGGGCGTCGCATGCCTGGCTGGGTGCGCAGGTGGTGAATGACATGCCTACGCATGGTGCCAGGATCGTCGACGTGACATCCGGTAGCCCTGCCGCGGCGGCCGGGCTGACTGCTGGCGCGGTGGTGACCAAAGTGGATGACCAAGTCATCCGGAGTGCCAACGCCCTGGTCGCCACAGTGCAGTCCAGGGCACCCGGCACCTCGGTAACGCTGGTGTTCACCGACACTTCGGGTAACCGCCGGGCCGTTGGGGTCAACCTCGGCACCGACGAGGGCCGATAGTGATCGCCAGCGTCCAGCGCAACCGCGGCATCAAAACAGCCTGGCTACTGCCGAGCAGAAAACCCGATCGCCGTGGTGGCCAATTTGAACCAAAAGTGACTATCTGGTGTCACGCTGTTGTATGTGCTTGTCCAGGAGGGTAGCCATGCCTACGCATTCCATACACTCCGCGGATATCGAACCGGGGCCGCCGCAACCCGAAACGGTTGCGGTGCTGCTGCGGCAGCTGCACATGGTTAAAGCACCAGCCACGCGCGAGGTAAACGCTTTGCGGGCTTGGCTTCACGACAACTTCCCGAATGCGGCTCTTCGAGTCAGCATGCGCCGCAACGGCTTCGGAATCCTCCTCGACCAACAGTTCGGACGGCCATCAGCGACGCGGCGGGGCTGAGCTGCCTGTGATGAGGGTTTCGGCTTGGCATTCGACGCACCTCGATTGGCGGAGTTTGATGCCGACTGCCCGGTAAATGCCACTGCCTTATACCGGAAGACGAGAGGGCTCAAGTTTTGAGATCCGGCTCCGCTCAAGATTGTCCGTTGGCTTGGGTGAGTGGAAGGGTGACACGCAAATCGGTTCCGGCTCCTCGGGGGCTGTGCAGATCGACGCGGCCGCCGAGAGCCTCTACTCGGTCCTTGATGCCGAGTAACCCGGTGCCGCCGGTGAATTCGGCACCTCCCACGCCGTTATCGGCGATCTGCAGGCGCAAAGCGCCGTTAGCCCGATCCCGTTCGACGGTCACCGTGATCGCCGAGGCCCCCGAGTGCTTGGCCGCGTTGGTCAATGCTTCGGCGACGATGTAGTAGGCGCTGATCTCAATCTGATCGGGCAGCCGTTCGTCGACGCACAGGTGGAGCTGAACCGGAATTGGCGAGCGGTCGGTCACCTCACGCACCGCTGAGCCCAGGCCGTCCTCGGTCAGAATCGCCGGATGAATACCGCGCGACAGATCGCGCAGTTCCTCAAGTGCGCCGCGGGCCTGCTCGATGGCACGGTCGAGACGCATCCGAAGCTCACCTGGGCCCGTCGACACCTCCGCCTGCGCAATACGAAGCTCCAGCGCTAGCGAGACCAGCCGCTGCTGGGCGCCGTCGTGCAGGTCACGTTCGATCTGGCGGCGGGTCTGATCAGCGGCGGCAACGACACGTGCGCGCGAGGCCGCAAGCTCGGCATACAGCTGGGCGTTGTCCAGCGAGACCGCGAGCTGGCCGGCGATCAGCTCGACGGCGTCGAGGCGCCCCGCGGTGAACGCCCCGCGGATCAAGCGATTCTCCAACAGCAACATGGCCCGCAGCAGGCCCCGGCTCAGTATCGGAATAGCCAGCAGCGAGCAGCAGTCGGCATCGGCGAAGTAGGGGTCGCGAGCGAAGCGGTCATCACAGGTGGCGTCGGCCACGACCAGCGGCTCGCGCGTGCGTTCGAGGTAGCGCAGCACCGACATCGGACCTGTGTCGCTCGTCGACGCGCCACCGACGCGGCCTGTCGCTGGGAGCAGCCAGTGGCGGTGTTCGTCGTTCCAGACCAGCAGAGCTACATCGGTGGCGCCGGTCATCGCGCCGAGTACCTGCGCCACCCGGGCATGCAATCCGGCGATGCTGGTTTCCGAGCTCAGCGCCTGTGACGTCGACAGGATGCCCAGCAGATCGATGGTTCCGGTGCTGACGCTGCCACTGCCATGCCAGGGAATCATCAGGAGACCGGGTGTTGCGCTGCGCGGCCGCCGTGTCCGAATGTGGCGGCAGGCTCGGGTAGGCCCAGTCCAGCTGGGCGACCTTGGCCGTCGCGCCCCAGGCGGCATACTGCTGCCGCGTCTGGGTCAGCAGGTCGTATCCGTTGTGGTCGATGCCGTGGGCCAGATAGAAGCGGGCCGCGCGTTCGGTGATCAAGGCCCGGTGCCACGGGCGTGGCGCGTTGGCCGGCGCCGTGTAGAGCCGCGTCGAAACCGCGGGCACACCCTTCGAAGTCGCCGACCGCCCATGCCCGCTCGGCCTCCAGCAAGCGCAACAGGTGCAAGAAATTCTGCGGCGCATCGGCGGCCCGGTCGGCCAGCCACCGCGTCACCTCGTCAAGTTCGCTCAGCAAAGTGTCTCGCGCGGCACCGTCCGTGGCGCGGATCTGTCCCGCCAAGGCCAGTCCTCTCAGCGCGCGGGCCACCGCGCCGGGGTATTCAGTGGGCGAGGCCGACACCAAGGGCGCGGCTTCTGCGGTGTGGCGCTCAAGAGCGGCCTGATCGCCGAAGATGGCGGCGGCCATGGCTTGAAGGCTGTGTGCAAGAAGAAGGGTTGCTGGGGTGTCGCTGTATCCGGCGATGGATATCGGCGCGCCGGTCGCGGTGGGGCGTTCGCCGCGCAGCGCATCGATCACCCATTGGTAGGTCTCAAGTACCTCGACCATGTTTACGCTGCCAATGCGTCGCACAAGGGCCAGACCCGCGTCGAGCTCGGCGACGCAGGCGTCCAATGACGGCGCGCACTCGAGCAGAGCGCGCACAGTGGTGGCAAAGGTGTATGCCGCCTGGCCGAGGTCGCCCCCGCCGATCCACCCTTCCCTGGCTTGGCGAGCTTCGTCGACGCTGTCTTCGAGTGGCTCGAACCACCACATCAGCAGCGCCAAAATGAAGCGTGGCTGTGACGTTTCGGGGTCGTAGCCTCGGGCCTCACTCAGCGCCAACAGCCGTCGTAGCGCCCGATACGGCAGGGCATAGTTGTTGCGCAGTGCGACAGCGGCCACGGGGATGCCGGTGGCCGCGCCGACCAGGGGACGGGCGGGACCGTGCTCACGCCAAATCCGCAGCGCCTGCATGCTCAGCCAGGCCATCAGTAGGGGCTCCTGCCCAAAGTAGGCCGCGGGTTGGATCGCATCGATCACCCGCGAGCCGGCCAGCATGGTGGGATCGGTGAGTTCGGGGCGAGCCAAGTCATCGTCGGGTCCGGTGGCATCAAGCCACCGCAACAGCTTCTCGAACCACTGGTCCAGCTCGGCGAGCATCCCGTCCGTAGCGGGGACGGCGATGCCCAGTTGCGCAAGCACGTCCAGGCCCAGTGCGATCGCCTCCGGTAACCGTCTCGCATGGGTCAAGCTGCGCACCTGTACCGCCGCTGCCTTCGCCAGGTCGACCGGGTCGCGGCACACCGCCTCGATCGCGCGGTATTCCTCGTCCGCCTCGTCCAGGCGCCCCATGGCATACAGCGCGGCGTGGCGGGCCGTACGCAGCTCGAGGAGGGTGTCGGTCTCCGACGGGTCGACGCGGCTCAGCGCCGCGGCCAGCAGCGTGCCCATCAGGGCATAATCGCCGATCACGGAGGCCTGGTCGGCGGCGCTGACGCAGCAGTCCGACGACGTGTGACCGTTCCGTCGGCTCGTCGACCGCGTCGATGACCGGCAGGTATTGCTCAGCCGCGACGGCAAACATCTCCGGAATCGCGGCGAGCCGTCGCGCGATCGTCAACTGCAGACCGCGTCGCTGCTGATCATTCAGGCCGCGCAGAACCGCCTCGCGGATGCGGTCGTGGCCGAACTGCACCGCCTCGTGCACTCCCGGCTCGATGACCAGGACACCCTCATCAAGCGCGGGCGCCAGCCGCTGTTGCACCAGCCCAGGCGGCTCGGCGACAGCCGTCCGCAGCACATCCAGCTCGATGCGCCCGCCCAGGCAGGCCATCGCCTGCACCATCTCCCGAGTTGGCGCGGGCATAGCGCGCACGCGGGCCGCCAGCAGCTCGGCGATGTCGGAGCGGCTCAGGTGCGCCCGTAGAGCCGGTTCGTCCCAGCACCACCCGGCTGCCGTCACGGTCAGCGCACCCTGACCGCGCAGCCCATTCAGCAACTCGACCACCTCGTACGGATTGCCCGACGTGTGCGGCGCCAGGATCCCGGCCAGGGCCGCCGCGGTGGCCGTGTCGACGCGCAGCATGTCCGCGACCATGGCGGTCAGGCTCGAAGCCGGCAGATTGTCCAGCCGTATGTGATGTACACCGGGCTGATCGCGCCACCGCGGCACCATTGCCGCCAACAGCTGGGTTGCCGCCACGTCGTCGTCGCGATACGCACCCACCAGCAACAGACCATCGATCGGCTCCTCGCCGAGCACCACATCGACGACTCCGAGCGGTGTGCGCCCGGCCCACTGCAAGTCGTCGAGGAACAAGACCACCGGCCGGGTGGGCGAGGCGACCGCCCCCAACACCTGCGCTGCACTGCGCTGCGCCCGCGCCTGGGCAGTCAGCGGATCGCCCGCATCCGGGGGCACCTGCAGCAGCAACCGGAACTCCGGCAGCGCAGCGGCCAGCAAGCCTGCGTTCTGCCCGACCGCTGCCCGTATTCGGTCGCGAACATCGGCCAGCGTTTCTTCGGGCTCGGCCAACAGCAGCCGACACAGCGCCTGTGATGCCTGCGCGACGGCGTCGGACCCTAGGTCGCGCCGGTACTGATCGAACTTGCCGGCGATGAACCACCCGCCGGCGTCGGCAACCAGCGGTCGTAGCTCGTCAACCAACACCGTCTTGCCCGTGCCCGGCGCCCCGCTGACCAACACGCCATGGCATCGGTCTTCGAGCATCTCCGCGAACGCCTTGCCCAACACCGCCGCCTCGTCGTCGCGCCCCACCAGTCGCGACGGCCGCAGCAACCGCACCGGGAAATCGTGGCCACCGACGGCCTGCACGCCAGGATGGTCTAACCGCTCCAAGTCATAGATCAGCCCTTCGGCGCTTTGGTAACGGTTGTCGGGTTCCTTCTCCAACAGGTGCATGACGATCGCCGACAACGCTTTGGGTGTCGACGGGTTCATCTGGGCCGGCGGCACCGGCACCCGCGCCAGATGGTCATGCGTGACCTGCAACGGGTCCCCGGTGCCGAATGGTGGCCCGCCGGTCGCCAGTTCATACAGTGTGGCACCTAGCGCGTACAGGTCTGCTCGCTGGTCCACCGACCGGCCGGTACGGCCCGTCTGCTCGGGCGCCAAATACGCGATGGTGCCGACGATTTCGGTGGGGTGAGTGAACTCTGGCCGGATCTGCGCAGCTGAGGTCGCCAATCCGAAATCCACTAGGCACGGGGTCCCGTTGTCAGCGATAACGATGTTGGCCGGACAGATGTCACGGTGTACCACGCCGCGGCCATGCATCCCCGCCACTGCCCTCGCCAGCTGAAGGGCGAGCGCGATCAGGTCCTCGACGGAGAGCGGTTTCGATAGCCCAGCCAGGCTCTTACCACCCGCGTCGGCTAACACCATCGACCCCGTATACCGCGGCTCATCGAGCAATTGAGCGACGCCGGGCAGACCCCGCACCCGTTGCAACATCGCGACCTCATGCTGCAGCCGGCCCTGGGCCTCCGGTCCGAGCGGCTCCTTGCGGATGACCGTGCCCACCGATAAGGACAGCCGCGTCACCCGCGCACGTTCGCTCTCGTGCACTATCTCGACCCGAACGAGCGGACCCCGATCAGGCGAAACCGCGCCGTTGCCCACGGGACACCTCCACGCATGGCTGAACCGCCTCTTACTTAACACCCATTGAGCAGGAACCGCGATAATTCTGAAGGGACCACACGAGGCGAGCCAGAGGGCCTCGGCGCAGGTCAGGAGACGAAGAAGACCATGAGCACCAACAGTGATAGGTCGTCGGCCGGCGAACCGGCACGGCAAGAACACAACTTCGACATGCGACGTTGGGAACGTTAGGCGTCGCGTTCTTCGTCATCTTGGCCGCCGCACCGCTGACGGCGTTGGCAGGCGGCGCACTCTCGGCAACGGTGCCAGGCGTACCGGCCGCATACACCCTCACCGCCATCGCGCTGCTGATCTTTGCCGTCGGCTACACCACGATGTCGCGTCACCACATGATCCCCGGCGCGTCTTCCCGCCCTCAAGATTCGCCGTTGGCTTGGGTGAGCGGAAGGGTGACACGCAAATCGGTTCCGGCTCCTCGGGGGCTGTGCAGATCGACGCGGCCGCCGAGCGCCTCTACTCGGTCCTTGAGGCCGAGTAACCCGGTGCCGCCGGTGAATTCGGCACCTCCCACGCCGTTGTCGGCGATCTGCAGGCGCAAAGCGCCGTTAGCCCGATCTCGTTCGACGGTCACCGTGATCGCCGAGGCCCCCGAGTGCTTGGCCGCGTTGGTCAATGCTTCGGCGACGATGTAGTAGGCGCTGATCTCAATCTGATCGGGCAGCCGTTCGTCGACGCACAGGTGGAGCTGAACCGGAATTGGCGAGCGGTCGGTCACCTCACGCACCGCTGAGCCCAGGCCGTCCTCGGTCAGAATCGCCGGATGAATACCGCGCGACAGATCGCGCAGTTCCTCAAGTGCGCCGCGGGCCTGCTCGATGGCACGGTCGAGACGCATCCGAAGCTCACCTGGGCCCGTCGACACCTCCGCCTGCGCGATACGAAGCTCCAGCGCCAGCGAGACCAGCCGCTGCTGGGCGCCGTCGTGCAGGTCGCGTTCGATCTGGCGGCGGGTCTGATCGGCGGCGGCAACGACACGTGCGCGCGAGGCCGCAAGCTCGGCATACAGCTGGGCGTTGTCCAGCGAGACCGCGAGCTGGCCGGCGATCAGCTCGACGGCGTCGAGGCGCCCCGCGGTGAACGCCCCGCGGATCAAGCGATTCTCCAGCAGCAACATGGCCCGCAGCCGGCCCCGGCTCAGTATCGGGAGCGCCACAAGCGAGCAGCGGTCGACGTCGGCGAAGTACGGGTCGCCGGCAAAGCGGTCATCACAGGTGGCGTCGGCCACGACCAGCGGCTCGGGTATCCGCTGGGCATATCGCAGCACCGACATCGGCACAGCTTGCTGGCTGCCAGCGCCGCCGAGCCGCAACGTGCCGCCCGCTGGTGCGCGCAGCAGCCAGTCTTGGCGGTCGTCGTTCCACAGCACCAGCTTTACTGCGGTGGCGCCGGTCATCGCGGCGAGTGCCTCGACGACGCGGGCGTGCAGCCCGTCGATGGTGGTTTCTGAGCTCAGCGCTTGCGAGGCCGACAGAATCGCCAGCAGGTCGATCGTTCCGGTGCTGAGCGTCGAACCCTGCCGGCGCAGATCACCGGCTTGGCTGCTGCCCGATTTGCCAGGCGCGTCGGCAGGTGGCCGCACTGCCGGATATGCCGAGTCCAGCTGGGCGACTTTCGCCGTTGCCCCCCAGGCCAGGTAGTGCTGGCGGGCCTGCGCGAGAAGTTCAAAGCCGGCATGTTGCAAGCCACGTGCCAGGGTGAAGCGGGCCGCGCGTTCGGTGATCAGAGCGCGATGCCACGGGCGCTGACGGCCGGCCACGTCATCGCGGGCCGCGTCGAAGGCCAGCGCGGCGGCGCCGAAGTCTCCGGCGGCCCAGGCCCGCTCGGCCTCCAGAAGCCGCAGCAGGTGCAGGAAATTCATGGGCGCGTCTTCGGCGCGAGCGCGCAGCCACCGGATAAGGTCATCCACCTCGGAAAGCATCCCGGGTCGTTCATCAGCGGCAGCGGTTCGAGCGTCCGCGGCGAGGGCAAGGCCCCGCAGAAGGTGGGCCACCGCGGTCACGTAGTTGCCGAGGGCAAAAGGCAACGTCTGCATCGCCGCGTCGGTGTGGCGTGTGAGGGTCGCCGAGTCGTCGAAGATTGCGGCGGCGATCGCGCGGCTGAGGTGTCCATAGAACGGCACTGCCGGGTCTTCGGCATACCGGTCGATCGGCACCGGCTCACCTGATGCGGCGGAGGTTTCGCCGCGCAGCGCATCTGCCAACTCCCGGTAGGCCGCCACCCACTGCCCCATCGGTTCAATGCCGACCCGCCGCACGAAGGCCAAAGCCTCCTCCGCCTCGGCGGCGTAGACATCCAGCGTGGGCACGAAATCCAGCCGCCCCCCGTAGGTGTGGGCCACGGTGTAGCCGGCGGTGGCCAGGTCGCCACCTTTGATCAGCCCTTCGCATGCCCGCTTTGCTTGTTCGACACTGCTTTCCAGCGGCTCGAACCAGCAACTGAAGTAAGAGAACACGAACCGCGCCAGCGCGGTCTCGGGCTCGTAGCCGCGCGCTGCTCCCATGGTCGCGATCCGGTGCGACGCACGGTATGCGGCTCCGTAGTCGTCGCGTAGCGCGATGGCGGTGGCTGCCGAATAGCTTGCCGGGCCGACCAAACCACGTGCGGTGCCGTGGTCGAGCCAAATCTGCAGCGCCTCCAGGCTCAGCCACGCCTGTAGGAAAGTGTCGGCGGCGAAGGTCGCGGTCGGAAATACCGCGCTGAACAGACAAGTCGCGGCGAGCAGGGTCGGATCCGTGATTTCGGGCCGCGCCAGATCATCAGCGACATCCGAGTGATCCAGCCACCGGTACAGATATTCGAAGTAGCGCTCGAGCAATTCCGGGAGCCGGTCAGCGGCTGGGACGGTGATACCCAGCTCGCGCAGCGCCGTCACGGCGAGCTCGATCGCCTCGGTGTAAAGCTTGCGGTTGGTCAGGCCGCGCACCTGCACACACGTTGCGTCCACACGCTGGATCACGGTGGTGCTCAGCCGCTCGATGATGCGGTAGTCCTCGTCGGCCTCCTCCAGCCGACCCAGACAGAACAGCGCGGTGAGGCGCCCGGTGTGCAGCTCGATCAGCGTGGCGGCATCGCCGGCGTCGGCAACCCGCAGCGCGCCCGTGAGCAACGCGTCAACCAGGCCGTACTCGCCCACGAGCGTGGCTTGGTCGGCGGCCCGCCGCAGCAGCGCCGCCACCTCAGACCGCTCCGCGGTATCGGTGACCGCGTCGATGACCGGTAGGTACTGCTCGGCGGCGACGGCGAACAACTCCGGAACGGTCGCCAGCCGCCGCGCCAGCCCGAGTTGCAGGCTGCGTCGGCGCCCCGCGTCCAGCTCGGCCAGGATGGCTTCGCGGATGCGGTCGTGACGGAACCGCACGCCGTCGTGGGGGGCCCCGGTCTCGGCCACCAGAACACCTTCTTCGAGGGCTGGCGCGAGAAGCTGCTCCACCGCGTCGGCCGATTCACCGGTCGCAGCGGCAAGCACGCTGAGCTCGGCTCGCCCGCCCAGACACGCCATTAACTGCAGCATTTCGCGTGAGGCCGGAAGGGCTGCAAACCGGGCCATCGGATGGGCCGCCACCCCAGACTGGCCCAACAGCGAGCGCGCGGCCGACTCGTCCCAGCGCCACCCGGTCGAGGCGGGCGTAAGGATGCCGTCCTGCCGCAGCGTATTCAGCAACTCCACCGTCTCATAGGGATTGCCCTGCGTATGCGGCTCGATGAGCTCGGACAAGGAGCTGGCGGCAGCCCGGTCCACATGCAGGATCTCGGCGACCAAGGTGGTCAGGCTCGGTCCGGGCAAGTTCGTCAAGTGCAGGTGGATCACGCCGGGCTGTTCTCGCCACCGCAACAACGACGACGCCAGCGGATGTGCCGGGTCCACCTCGTCGTGGTGGGTACCCACCAGCAGCAAGCCCTCCACCTGCGCACGCAGCACCAGGTCGATGACGCCCACGGAGGCGGACCCCGCCCACTGCAGGTCATCGACGAAAAACATCACTGGTCGTTTCCGTGAGGCGACCGCGCGCAGCGTGTCCACGGCGCTGTGCTGCACCCGCACCTGCGCGGTCAACGGATCACCGGCCTCCGGGGGCACGCCTAGCAGCGCCGCGAACTCCGGCACCACTCCGGCCGCCAAACCCGCGTTCGGCCCGAGCGCCGCAAGGATCCGCTCACGCAGCTCGGTCAACTCATCGTCCGGCTCGGCCAGCAAGAGCCGACCCAGGGCGCGAAGCGCCTGAAAGATGCCGTCAAACTCCAGATCCCGCCGATATTGGTCGAACTTGCCGGCCACAAACCAGCCATCGTTGCCGGTAACCACCGGGCGCAGCTGATCAACTAATGCCGTTTTGCCCACTCCCGGCCGCCCGCTGACCAGGACGCCGCGGCACTCGCCCCGCAGCGCGTCGTCAAACGCCGCCTGTAGCGTCGTCACCTCGTCGTCGCGCCCAACCAGCCGCGACGGCGGCACCAGCCGCATCGGAAAATCATGTGCGCCGACCCGCGGCGCGGCGGTCGTCGATACGCCGAGTTCGCGCAACCGCGCAAGGTCGTGGATCACCCCGTTGGCCGACTGATAGCGGTCGTCGGGTTCCTTCTCCAGCAGATGCATGATGATCGCCGACAGTGCTTGCGGTACAGCCGGGTTGATGTCGTTCGGCGGCGCCGGCACCCGCGCCAAGTGATCATGGATGAGGCGCAAGGCGTCCGTGGAGCCGAACGGCGGCTCACCGGTGGCCAGCTGATAAAGCGTCGCGCCCAACGCGTATAAATCGGCGCGGTGATCCACCGGCCGACCGGTACGCCCAGTCTGCTCGGGCGCCAAATACTCCAGTGTGCCGACGATTTGGGTGTGGTGGATGAACGGCGGACGCGTCTCGGCCAGCGACGTCGCCAATGCGAAGTCCACCAGACACGGCGTCTGCTGTGACGAAGTCAAAATGTTTGCCGGGCAGATGTCGCGGTGCATCACGCCGCGGCCATGCATAGCAGCCACCGCCTGAGCCAACTGCTCCGCCAGGCCAAGCAGATCGTCCACCGCGAGTGGCTTAACCAACTGCGCCAGGCTCGCTTCGCCACCATCCGCAAGCGTGATCGACCCGGGATAGCGCGGTTCATCGAGCACCTGCGACACGCCCTTTACCCCGCGCAGCCGCTTGAGGAAAGCCAGCTCATGTTGGAGTCGACGCTGGGCGTCAGGCCCCAGCGGTTCTTTGCGGATGACCGTGCCCCCCGATAAGAAGAGCCGCGTCACGCGCATGCGTTCGCTCTCGTGCAGCAGTCTCGGCCCGAACGGGCGGAGCCCGATCAGGCAACAACGAGTCTTCGCCCACCGGACACCTCCACAAACGGCCGAGCCCCCTCTTACTTAACACCCATTTGAAGAGGAACGGAGCGATCCTGGTAGGACCACAACAGGAGAGCCTGACGGCCTCGGCGCGGGGCGTGTTATTCGTGAACTGCCCTCGGTTTGTGCCCAGGTGTGCTCAGAATGTGCCCAGTTAGGCCCGGGATGACAGCGCAACGTGCGACGCGCCCGTCCCGTCGGGAACGAAACCGCGATCATCGCATCGGTAAAACAACTCCTGCGAACGCTCATCCGGGAACGCAAACGCTGATCGCGTGTAGGAGATGACCCGCCGTCCAGAGATCCGCGGCTAGGCCGCTGCTGTTGGTTGAGCCTGTGAGTAGCCGGATGTGTCGCCGTGGCTTAAGTGAGCGGAAGGGTGACACGCAAATCGGTTCATGTCGTTGCACACCGAGATTCGTGACGGCCACCCTACGTCGGTGCCGCCACGCCGATATTCACCGATACCGCGAGACAAGACCGCGCACACAACCATCGGCTGTAGCTGTGCCATCGTCGCCGGCGCTGCCGCCCTAGCAGCTAGCAGGTGTGCATAACAGCTAGCAGGTGTGCAACTTGGGTGTCTGCTTCAGCGACACCGTGAGACTTCAGCGCGATCCTTGAGACCCAGGTGAAGTAGATCACCATTGAGGAGTACGACGATGTGGGAAGTCATTACCTCGAACGGTCACAGGGTACGCGATATTCAACACGAGTCCGACGCGATGCGCACCGTCCATGCGCTTGGTCTTACGACATTAATTGCCCCGTATCGGTACATGGTTTCCGATCATCGGGGACAGCGTTTCGTCGTCGAGGTACACCGCCAACCGACCGTGACGCCAGCGCGGCCGAACCTACCGTCCTATCGCTAAGGGTAGGAGCGCCGGGAGCCTCCTTCGGCGCGTTGTGCCTGACTGCCGGGCGACGAACCGGGTGTCGTGGAATATACGACGTTCCATCCCCTGATCGGCGGGCCCATGCCAATTTTCAGGGCCACGGGGTGGGGCATCCTGTGTCGTCATGGTCAGCCACCAGTTGGTCTTCCGGTCGCGGGTGTCGCGCGCGACGGATACCTATAATTACTAAGGGGCAGCGCGGGTTTGACTTGCCGTCACGGTTCCAACTGGGTGCCGGTATTGCAGCTGACCGGTATCCGAGAGTGCGGCTAGCACCGGCGACGATGACCGCTTGATCAACCACGCTTGGATGCCATGGGAACTACGGCAATCCGCGCACCCTTGGGGATGCTCGACATCTTCATCTCGAGACGTGCATCAGCGATCGGCCCTCGCATGCCGAAACCGTCGAAACTGCGCTGCAGCCATTCGACCTCGACGTCGCGATGCGTCTTGAATAGCAGGGCCGTCCATTGCCTGCCCAGCGGTGTGGCCGCACGCGGCATTGGCATTGCGCCGACGTCGCCGCCTTCAATGGTGGGAGATCGCTGAGATGACGAATACTTCGGTCACGACCGTGATCCCACGACTGCATCGTGGGCGTGCGGCGACGACGTGCCCCGGTTCTGACTTCCGCTTTCAACGTATTCGACACACTGGTGGTGACGGTGGCACGATTTCGGACCGTAAATGCCCCAGCGCCTATCGTGCTGCCCGCAGTCTGATCGCCTCTCTGGTGGGCTCTTTCGCATTTATGCTGTTGGTTGCCGTTGCGGCGTGGATCGTCATCAGCGCTGGCGCCGGCCATCCGACGTGGCAGTAATCCAGTCCGAACCCGCCGGCGGCACCGCATCCGGCAGGCAGTCCGCTGCACGGTTCGCGACGGAGGCCGCCGGGAATTTCGTCTTGGTGTTCGCGTTCGCCGTCACGATCGCCACGCATAGCTGGTTCTCACCACTATTGGTCGGAGTGACACTGCTGGCAATGGTTTACTCGGGCACTCGCGTGCCGGGTGGACACTACAATCCGGCGTTGACCATGGCACTGCTGATTCGCCATCGGCTCGCACCGCGTGCCGCCCTCGCGTTTTGGCTTGTCCAGTCCGGCGCCGGACTGTTGGCGGCGGTGAGCGTGCGTGCGGTCATCGACCCCAGGCAGCTTGCGGTCACCGCGGCGATGACAGTGAAGGGCCCCACTCTCGTGGCCGCATTCGCACTCGAACTGGTCTTAACCTGTGCGCTGTGCTGTGTGGCACTGCAGGTTTCGAGCGGCAATAGCCACATACTCGATGACTATTACGGCTGGTTAATCGCCTTCAGCGTGATCGCGAGCGCCGTTGTGATCGGCGCGATCACTAATGGGGTATTCGATCCCGCCGTGAGCTTCGAAGATGCCCTGCTCGGGATCTTCTCGTGGCCCACGCTTTGGGTCTACCTGGTGTCGCAGCTGCTCTCTGGAATCGCAGCCACGATCACATTCGTGAGCCTCGCCGACCACCACTGAGCGACGCTGCATTTCGTCCAGTTTCTAGATTCTCGTGTTCGCAACCAGCAAGGCCAATACTCTCGTTCACGTTCCCGCACGGCCGGTCTTTTGATGCCCGACACCGGCCGGACTTCGGGATACCTGCTGGCCGGGTAAATCGATTCGGGTTGCCGGTAACGACATAGGTCCGTGAATGCTGCACCCTAAGAGTGAGCCGATACCACGTCGCCCCGTATGACGGTGTTCGACAACGAGTTCAACAACGTTTGTTGAGCCGCACACCGCCGGCCGGAGCCGGCGCAAAACGAACAGCTGAGGAGAAACTACTCATGACAGCAGACGGAGTCACCTTGGGCGGACGCCTGCCGCTCTACGACCGTGAAGCACTAGAGCCGGGACAGAAAGAGCTCTTCGACTGGCTGATGAACAAAGCCGTCCCTTGGGCGGAGGGTGCTGGTTTTCAAGCTGGTATCGAGGGCGGGCTGCTCATCGGACCCTTCAATCCTGCTCTACTGACCCCGGCCATCTCGAAGGCGTTCATGGAATTTGTGCTCGTCGAGCACGAAAACACCTCGTTAAGTCAACGCGCAAGGGAGGTCGTCATTTTGACCGTCGGCGCGGCCTGGCAGGCTCCATACGAGCTTTACGCCCATTGCGCTGTTGGCCGCCAGGTCGGCCTCTCCGACGACGAGGTGCGCATCCTCGCCGAGGGCGGGCTGCCAAAGGATCTCGACGCCACCGAAACGGTGGCACATCGCGTCGCGCGTGCCCTGTCAGTCGAGCATCGCCTCGACGATGACCTCTATCGCGAGGCAGAAAAGCTACTCGGCGCCAACGGGATCATGGACGCCGTCGTACTCACCGGCATCTATCACACCGTGTGCGCAATCCTCAACGCATTCGAGACACCCGCGCCGTCATAAATCGTCGCAGCGGCGACAACACCTACCCCACGAAGCCCGTTTGACACCGGCCACCTAGGAGGCCGCTGGGAAGCGGTTGCCAACTTGTTTACACGCCGGTCGCCCGGACATCGACCAGGGTGTTCGACGGGTACCAGCCCGACCCATCAATGGCAACTCTGGCCGACATGACCACTCGTGGTCGCATCACCGATGCGATTCCTCCAGAATGCGACCCGAGACATAGAGACGGCCGGTGCGGCGGGACTTTGGGGCTGTTCAATGCACCAACCACGAGGCGGCGAGCGTGGGGGCGAATCCGAACCCACCCAGCGCACCTCCTCGCAGAGGTTGGGTTGCGCCCTGTCGTGTTCCGAGCCGATGCAGGGCGTATTTTGAGATGATCCCGCTGTGAACACTGCTGCGCGGCCGGCTTCGAGGCGATGCCGGAGAACCTGCCGCGAGCTCCCCGGATGGCGGGGGTAGGTCTGTGATGATGCCGACCCGGCTGCTCCGCCTCGTGGTGCCGTCGACGCCTCGCGGCGCCGGACTGGCGATCCTCGCCGCGGCGATCTTCTTGGTTCTCGAAACCGTTTTGGTCATTCTTCTCAAACAAGTGGACCCGGTGGATCCCGTCGGTGTCGTGTACGCCGCATTGATGGGTGCCGCCTTGCTGGCCAACTTTGTTGCCGGCGTGGTGGCCACGCGCCAGGCGGTGCTCGCGCTGAACGCCTCGCGAGCGAGGCTCGTGGCGGCCGCCGATGCCGCGCGGCGCCAAGTCGAACGAGATTTACACGACGGCGCCCAACAACGGCTGATCGTGTTGGGACTGAGACTTCGCGCGGCCCAGGCCGCGGTGGCACCCGACCAGATCGACCTCGAAACCGAACTGTCCGAGGCCATATCAGATTTGCTCGAGGTCTCAAACGAGCTGCAGGAAATCTCGCGGGGAATTCATCCGGCGATCCTGTCGCAGGGCGGACTCGCACCAGCGCTGGACACGCTGGCGACCCGCTCCCCGGTCCCGGTGGACCTCGACATCGCGATCAATCAGCCATTATCCGGCCCCATCGAGGTCGCCGCGTACTACGTCGTGGCCGAGGCGTTGACCAACGTCGCCAAGCACGCCCAGGCCTCTAAGGTGGCGGTGTGTGCACACACGCGAGGTGCCCGGCTGCACGTCTCGGTGCGCGACAACGGAGTTGGCGGAGCCCAGCTGGGTAAAGGCTCGGGGCTGATCGGCCTGAAAGACCGCCTCGATACCTTCGGCGGCACCATCCGACTCGTCAGTCCGCTCGGAGGCGGGACGTCGCTGGACGCCAACATCCCGCTCAACGTTGGCAGCTCGTCGCTTTAGCCGACAACTAATCCGTCAGTGTCGGTGCCAACTCTATCCGCCCACCCCAGCCGCAGCCGATGTCGAGCAACGTCATGCCAGGCCGCAAACCCAACTCGCCCAACGCCATGTCGATTTTTGCGCCTGCACATTCTCAAACTGCGGTGTCAGGAACGGACAAACGATCAGAGCGTTCGTACATGTCACTCCAGTTCGACCGGGATGGTCGCATGCAGCAATGTTCCGGCTTCAGGCGGGCAGTCGATCTTGATTTGGCCACCAAGGGCCTCGACCCGGTCGAAGAGGCCGATCAGCCCGGACCCTTTACCGACGTGCGTTCCACCGATTCCGTTGTCTTGCACGCACAGAAAGAGGTTCGCATCGTCGGTGATGGCCGATACCGTCACTTTGGAAGCTTGTGAGTGCTTGGCGGCATTAGCCAAGCCTTCTGCCACTACGTAATACGCGGCGACCTCCACCGCTTCCGGTAAGCGACGGTTGACCGCCATGTCGAAAGTGACCGGAATCGCAGATCGCCCCGCCAGCGCCTCGAGAGCCGCAACCAGCCCACCCTTGGACAAGATCGCAGGATGAAGGCCGCGGGAAATCTCTTGCAATTCTTGATGAGCCTCTCTCAGGCCCGAAGTGAGATGTGCCAGTTGCTGTTTGAGGCCATCCATATCGGCTGGCACCGACGCTTCGGCCATTCGCGCATCCAGCGCAAGTGTAATCAGCTGCTGTTGCGCTCCATCATGGAGGTTGCGTTCAAAGCGGCGCCGGGCGTCGTCGGCGGCCGCCACGATCCGCGCCCGTGAGGCGACCAGTTCGGCGCGATTGGCAGCATTGGCGATCGCCGCCGCCACCAAATCGGCGAAATCGCTGACCCGCTCCTCAGTGTCAGACGGTAATAGCTCCTGTTGCGACGAGGCGACGATAGCCGCACCCCACACACGGCCGTTTACGACGATCGGTGCTCCAACCCCGGAACGGATTCCCAGTTCCCGCACGCGGGTAATGACAGGCCCACGCGCGTCTTCTACGTCGTCGTGCCGCGCGGGACTGCCGGTCTGGAGAATCCACGCCAGCAGGTTGTCGTCGTCCAACGGCATGCGCTCCCCGACTGGAAGATACTGCGATCCAGGCTTGCTGCTCCCAGCGATTACGATGGCCGAGCCATCGGGGTCGTAGCGAAATACGCCTGCACCATCGCAATCCAGGCAGCGGACCATTTCCTCAGCCACCGCCGAATAGACCTCCGACGGCGTGACCACACCGTGCGCGACCAGTGTGGCCATCCGGCGCAGGGCTTCCTGCTGCTTGACCAGGACGCTGAGCCCGTCACGGTTCGCCTCGAGCATGGCTCGGGTCTCGTGCAACTGGTCCTGTTGGCGGCGGCGCTCGGTGACATCGCGGCCGATCGCGTACGCAAGACCTTCATGCCACACCACATTCCACTCGACCCAGCGCCACGAGCCGTCCTTATGGATCATTCGACTCTCGAATCGCGTCCGCTCGGGGCTGTCTCCAATCGGGCCCAACTGCGAGCGCACACGGTCCCGATCTTCGGGCGCGATGAGGTTGATCCAGGGTTGCGACGTCATTTCGTCTTGTGAATAGCCAAGGACGCGCTCACACGCACGGTTCACCCGGATAAATCGGTCCGGCCCAACAACGGCCAAGAGGTCCGATGACAAGTCCGAGAATCGCTCACCCGTACGCGCTACCGCCGCGATGGTATTGGCCAACAGCGCCACGAAAAGAAAAACGGCGATCGACAGCCAGAACCCGGGCTCCCACGGCCCGAAATGCGTGTGAGGCCAGTTACGGAACAAACTGTAGGCAAGGGCGGTGAAAACTGAAGTGATCGCGGATAATCCGAATCCCCAAATGGTCGAGACCACCAGAACGCCGACCATGTACAACGTCCCGAAAGGCTGCCCCGTGAGCCGTTTGAGATAGATCACGGCAACGGTCTCGGCCACAATCAATGACGTAGCTAGCAGGATGCCCAACCAAATCGGTGGAGCCGTCGGCCGCATCAGCAGCGACACGAAGGTCGGTCGCATGACTCGCAGGCGCAAACCGGCATCGGCGATGCGGTTGCCGAGAGGACGCCCTGACGTCTCATCCGCGCCAGGCAGCCTCGCGCGTTTCTGCATAATCGCAACTCGTTTCGACGCATCGACACAACACCGATGTGACGTGGAGAGCAGCATAGTCCGGTCGCGCGTGGCTAATGGAACGTTTGGCGGAAGGGTTCCATGCTGGCGCGCGGCGCTGAACTGCGGGATGAACGCAGGCGCTACCTTGGCGTAAGTGGGCGTAGGCATTGCGGTCGTCGGACCCGGTGCGATCGGGTCGACCGTCGCGGCGTGCCTGCACCAGGCCGGACACACCCCGCTGTTGTGCGGCCGCACGGCTCGTGACCACCTCGACGTCCGACCAGATTCCACGGTGTTGGGCGGTGTGCCTATCCGGGTGCCCATTCGGGTCCGCACTGATCCTGGCGAGGTCACGAAGCCCGTCGAACTGGTGTTTTTCGCGGTCAAGGCCACCCAGATCGGCCACGCAAGTGCGTGGCTGGCGGCGTTGTGCGGCCACAACACCACCGTGTGCGCCCTGCAGAACGGCGTTGAGCAGGTCGAACTAATTCAACCGCACTGCATGGGTTCCACCGTGGTACCCGCGGTCGTTTGGTGTCCCGCCGAAACGCAAGTCGGCGGATGGGTGCGGCTGCGCGGGCAACCCGAGCTGACGTTGCCCTCCGCAAGCGGCCCGGCCGCGGCGATCCTCGCAGATGCCGGTTGGCAGGTCACCGTTGCTGACGACTTTGTGACCGCGGCTTGGCACAAACTCCTGACTAACGCCGTGTCCGGGCTGATGGTGCTCACCATGCGCCGCTCGGGGATGTTCCGCCGCGACGACATGTTAAGGCTGTCGCGCACGTACCTCGAGGAGTGCCTAGCCGTCGCGCGGGCGGAGGGTGCGAAGCTGAGTGACGACGTGATCACGCAGATTCTGATGCGGCTTCGCAACGCCCCACCCGATGTCGCCACCTCGATGCTGGGCGATCGCGAAGCCGGCAAACCGCTGGAATGGGACATCCGCAACGGCGTGATCCTACGTATCGCGCGCAGGCACGGACTGCCTGCACCAGTCAGCGAGCTAATCGTGCCACTGCTCGCCACAGCCAGCGACGGCCCCGGCTAGCGCTTTGCATGTGGCCCGGCCGCTGAAGGCTCGTGCTCCCGCAGTTCAGATGCAGGTAAGGCGCTTCGGCGGTAGGTCAGTTCAGAACGTATCGCTCGACTCGGATTGGTCGCCGCATCACGCGTCGATACCGTGACCCCCGTGGCACATATAACGCCAACTCCTCCCGTAAGGCCTGTACTACGTCCCTACGATTGATGTTCACGTGCTGATATTTTTTCAACGCAGCTCGTTCTTCGTCGGTCATATTGTCTAGCCACTTCTGAAACTGATCTGGCCAGCCGACGTCGTTTTCGAATTCTCGCGACCACGCGGCTAATTGAACAGACTGTTGGTATGTGTATGCGATGGCGAAATCTGCGGTTTGATAATTACCGGTCAGCGCTAGCTCGCTAATCACTCGTTGCAGGGCATCGACTTTTTCGGGGAGAATCTTATCGCGATCTTCTGGGGGAACCGCCTTGAGGAGCTCCAAGTCCCTGCCGATCCTGAGTGCCTGAGAGTAAAGCGCTTTCATCTCCTCGTAGTGAAAGCGCTTGGATCGCGATCTGCGGTCGAGCCCACCGGTGCCGAACGCAACGATGCCCGCGCAGAGGACGAACACGCCACCTAGGAGTGTCCCTTGTGCAGGTGTCAGGTTGTGCCAGAGGTCGAAGAAGGTCATATTTGCGTGCCCGGCGCCTTCCCTGTGAACGCATGATCAGAATCGGCCCGCAGACCGGAGCGGCGCTGGGCGGGGATGGTCTCCACCCAGCGCTGCCGGATCCGGTGAGAGGCAGTCATTTTCGCGGATCAGAGCTCGGCAATCGCGATACCGGTGAGCCCGGAGCCCAGGTTCACCAGTTCTCTGTCGACGCCCGCGAGCAGGTCAATGCGTCGGATGCTGCCACTGAGATCCGTTACGTAGAAATCGGATTCGGAAACTGCCGCCACTCCGATCGCCTCCCGATACCGACGGGAGATGATCTCCGATGTACCCACCGACGGCTGCACGGTCGCGCGGTTCAGCGTGTTGCCCTCCGGCTCGTCGCCCCGGTCCGTCCACAGCAACGTTGCTCCGCCGTGGAGGAGGTGCAGATCAATCGGTTCGGGCAGGTCTTTCCACAGCAGTTCGATATCATCGCGGTGCCGTGGGCTCATCCCGGCCGGCAGATCGAGCGGGACACGAAAAATCCTGCCCTCCCCGGCATTCGGCGCTCCCTTTTGTGTCCAGTACAGCAGGCGCCGATCCACGTCGACAGCGATTCCCACACAGTGGTTGCTTTCGATGTGCGCTTCGTCATCACTGCTCCCCGTCACCACCAATGGGCGGAGGTCACTGCCGTCGAGATTGCACCTCAGAACTTGCATGCCCTCCCGGTCGGACCAGTACAGGACGCCCTGCTCGAAATCGGCGGTCAGCTGTTTACCACAGGTGAAGCCCCCTGGCGGCACGATCGTGATGCGGTTGCCGCCGTCGAGATCCGCGCGTTCCAACGACCCGTTGCGGGTGTACGCCTCTTCCCCGGGAAGGGCGCTACCGGCATCGGGCGCGCCCATGTTGGTCCAGTAAACATGTCCCCGGCGCTGGTCCACGACGATGCCGTCCGGCAACTCGTCGAGGCCAGCGACCAGGGTCCGCACGCGAGTCCCATCCAGGGACACCGCTTGCAGTTCATGTTTGCCGGCGTTGAGCACCAGCAGTTCGGTCATCGACTTCAGCTCTCGATTTCCGCTGAGGGACCAGGAGCCCCGGTGTACGCGGGCACGACACGGCATATCGCATCCGTGTTCTTGCCCGCCTGCATGACGGCGCGGTCCGGCCGCACGATGGCGGCGGTGGCGCGGCCTCCGCGTAGCCAGCGATCGAGCTCACTGCCGGCTTCGGCGGGCACGACGACTGCTCCGCGGCCGGTCAGCGCGCTTCGCTGCGCATCACTGAGCGGCGAAGAGGTGATCAGCGCGAACCGGTTACCGACGACTTCGTCGAACCGCTGGCCCTCCTGCAGCACCGGGTTGGGGCACAGCGTTCCGGCCAGCCCGCCAGGCGTGCGGGATTTGTTGACCAGTCCCGAACTGCGCAGACCGGGTGCGACGCCGTCGGCGGCACTGACCCGGGTGCCCGGCAGACGCAGGTTCTGCATGCGCGGGAACACCGTGTGGCGGATCAGGTCACCGACGCGCCCGCCACCGGTCATGGCCGCTCCCACGGACACGGCCATCAAAATCATGGCGGCCGCGTGCAGCTTGCGCTCCTGCTCGTAGGTGTCGAGCACGCTCTCGGGCAACGTTCCGTCGAGCACGCCGACCAGTTTCCACGTCAGGTTCATCGCGTCGCGCAACCCCGCAGCCAGACCCTGCCCGACGAAGGGCGGGGTCAGGTGAGCGGCGTCACCAAGGAGGAACACGTTGCGATCGCGCCAGCGAGCTGGCGACCTGAGCACGGAAGGTGTAGGCCGTAACCCGCACCAGCTCCAACGCGTCAATCGGTGTGTCGCCCAGCCAGGGCCTGATCAGCGGTTCGACGGCGGCCAGGGTCTGGTAGTCGGCTACGGTCTCGCCGTCGACCAGCTGGAATTCCCACCGGTAGCGGGTGTCTGACACCCGCATGTATGTGCCGCCGCGCTCGGGGTTGCACACCTGGTGGCAGCCCTCCCACTGGGCGAGATCGACGTCGGTGTTGACGTCGATGACCAACCAGTCCTGGGTGAACGGCAGCCCGTACATGTGCGCCCCGATGGCCGCACGGGTGGGACTGTTGGCGCCGTCGCAGCCCAGCACATAGGTGGCGTGCACACTCTGCTCTCCGCCGCGCACCCGGTCGAGGAAGCTCACCCGTACCCGGCCGTTTTGGCTCTGGGTGACGGAGGTGACCTCCACGTTGCCGTGGACGGTGACCGAGGGGTAGAGCTTGACGTTGGCACGCAGCATCGCTTCCAGCTCGGGCTGGTCGAACATGTTCATCTGAGGGAACCCGTGGCCGGTGGGCGTGGTGCTGCGCGGGATTTCGCTCAGCACCTGCATCTGCGGGTCGATCAGCCGAAGACCATGCGCGGGCCGGCTGTGCGCGGCGAACTCGTCGCCGATGCCCAGCCGGGACAGGATGCGGACCACCTCGTCGTCGGCGTGCACCGCCCGCGGCAGCGGGTAGACCGTGTCATGGCGGTCCAGCACCAGGGTCTCGATGCCGTATTGCCCCAGCAGCGTCGCGGCGGCGATGCCGGCCGGGCCGGCGCCGATCACCACAACGGGCACAAACTCCGGCAGGCCGTTATTTTGCGTGCTCATTTGTACACCACCACATTGCGCTGGACGCCGAGGTCGATGGCGCCGTCGTCGGTGGCGACGGTGGCCTCGACCACGTCGCCGTCTTGCAGATACGCGGGGTTCTTCTCGAACTGCGCCTTGAGGAATGCGCCCAGATCGATGTCGCCCTTCGGGGTGACGCCGTGCAGGGTCAGTGCGGTGCCCACCGGAGTTCCGGTCAGCAGGATGTCTCCGGCATCGACCTTCTGGAACTTCGACAGCGCCTGCAGCGCCTGCACCGGCGGGAAGAGGATGTCGCCATCGACCAGCATGTCCTGACGCGCTTCGCCGTTGACCGACAGCCGCAGCCGCAACTCACCGAAACGCTTGAGTTCCTCGGCGGTGACCAGCACCAGCGCGGGTCCGACCGGCGTGAAGGTGGGATAGGACTTCGACTCGAAGAACTGCTGCTTGGGCAGCTGCACATCGCGCGCCGAGATGTCATTGGTGAGCACCAGGGCGGCCACGAAATCGGCCAGGTTGGCGTCGGTGACCTCGGTGCCCACGGGCAGCTCGCGGCCGAAGACCAGACCGATCTCGACCTCGTAGTCCAGCAGCTTGACGTGCTCCGGCTTGACGATGTCGCCGAACGGCCCGGTGACCGAGCCGGACGCCTTGCGGAAGAAGGTCAACGGCGTCTTGGCGGGGTCGCGGCCGACGTCTCTGACATGCGAGGCGTAGTTGGTGGCCTGAGCGACCACGCGGCACGGCGTCGTGATCGGGGACAGCAGCGCAAGGCTCTCCACCGGCACGGTGTCGGTGCTTTCCGCGGCAGCGTCGATGGCTGCCCGGTCCGCGAGCAACTCGGCGGTCGTGGTCGCGTCAGTGGCGACGCGAGCCGCCCCTGAGGCGGTCTGCACCCACCATGCGTCGGCGGTGCGCAGGATCGAGATGGTCATAACAGTTTCTTCTTTCGTTGATGTTATGTGATGAGTGGTTAGGAGTTGCCTACGGCGAACAGCCCGCGCAAGGCGGACAGGTCGAATTCGTTGTCGTGGCGCAGCGCGTCGAGCATCAAGCCAATTTCGCTTGCGGTTTCGCGCGGCGATCCGAGGCCCAGGAAGTCCTTGCTCGGCGGTGGTCCCCACTGATACAGGCCGGAGGCCCGCATCGGGGCCCAGCCGGGCTCCAGGGTGTTGTCGAACATGTCGCCGTCGGCATAATGCTCGACCAGGAAACCGTCTGGATCACGCCAATAGTCGAAGATCTGGCTGCCTTCGATGTGGCGGCCGATGCCCCACGAGCGGAAATACCCTTGCTCGCGCAGATATTCGCCGCCGGCGGCCAGCGCGTCGAGGTCCGCGACCTCGTAGGCCGAATGCATATAGCGCTTGACCGGACCCAGCGCCATGGCCAGGGTGTGGTGATCGGCGGGAACGGAACCGCGGTCGCAGCGGACGAAGCTCAGGATCGGCCCGCGCTCACGCTGGCCGGGGTAGTAGGAGAAGTCGCTGACGATCATGCCGAACGTGTCGAGGTACCAGTTCAGCGCCTCGATGTACTTCGGGGTCTGCACCACGATGTGTCCGAGGCGCTGCACGTTGGTGGGCACCCGCGGCGGGCGCTGCATCGCGTTGGTCCGGACCTTCTCGTGGCCGAAGTTGAACACGTGCGGCGTCTGCGCGGTGGGCAGCGCCTCGAGCTGATGGGTGCCCGACACCACCCGCACCGGCAGCCCGCTCGGGTCGACCAGGTCAACGGTCACCCCGCCCAGGGTGTCCGGCAGTGGGCGCACTGTGGTCCCGGTCGCGTCGGCCAGCCGCACGAGATCGGACTGCTCGGCGGCTACGAAGGCCGGCCCGAGGAACTTCTCGCGCTGGCCGCGGCGGATCAGCACGCACGGTGCGCCGGCGTCGCTGCCCCGCAGGTGCAGCTCGTCCTTGGTGCGCAGTGCTGTGGCGAAACCAAAGGAGTGGGCAAACGCCTCGGCTTTGACCAGGTCCGGCTTCTCGAACTCCAGCCAGAGAACGTCGTGGACTTTGATGATCGGGTTGGCCGAGCGCCCCGGGTGTTCTCCTGGCTTGGCGCCGTGCTCGCTGTGGAGGTCGTTGTGGGCGCCGATGAGTTGGTCGGTCATCGCTGGGCTCCTGAGACGGTATTGGCGGACTGCATGATGCTCCTCTGCTTAAACGGCCTTGCTACCAAGGCATTTCGACATAACGCGATTCCACGCGATCGATACCAAGTATGTCGCTTCTGGAAACACATGTCGTGACGGCTAACGTCACTCGTTACGCCCGGCTAGCCGGTAGTGAGGATTCTGACGAATCGTCATAATTGCTTTGTGCCACAGACATTTTCACAATGGCGGCGTAGCGCGTACGGCGGAGCAGTCGCGATGCTGCGACGTGACGAATCGTCAGCATTGAAGATAGTGGCGCTAGTCGTGCCTGCCTATGGAAGCTAGCCGTGATGACATCTCCACGCGGTCACGCGACGATTTGGTCGTAAGAACGCTCATATCGGAACGTTTGCACGCATCCGTTTCCGTCGTTCACAGTGCACCAGAGAACACGGCGTGTCGCGCTGCGGAGCGCCCGATTAGGAGAGGCGTGATTATGAGCACCTCGGCTCGGATTGAGGCTGTCCGCTCGTCGCGGACGAAGCGGCGTGCGATAGGGCGAACGTCGCCGCTTGTTAGCGGTGCCGCGACGCTGGCTTGCGCAGCGCTGTCGATAACACCCGCGGTATCGCACGCGGATCAGCCTGCCCTCACCGCCGAGCTGGCAGCGTCGTGCCCTGATGTTCAGGTGGTGTTTGCGCGGGGCACCGGCGAGCCACCCGGTGCTGGGCGAGTCGGCGAGGCGTTTGCCGACTCGCTTCGCTCGTTGGTCAACGGCAAGTCGGTGGCGGCCTACGCCGTCCAGTATCCGGCCTCCTACGATTTTCTGCGGGCCATCGACGGCGTCAACGACGCCAGTGCGTTCATCGAGAATACGGCTCAGGCGTGCCCGCAGACCAAAATGGTGCTCGGCGGCTATTCACAGGGTGCCGCGGTCGTAGACGTGCTCGCCGCAACCGGTCATCCCATTCTCGGATTCACCAGTCCCCTGCCGGACACCATCGCAGACCACATTGCCGCAGTGGTCGTTTTCGGTAACCCGTCGAACCGCATGGGAGAACCCCTGACCGCGCTAAGCCCGCTGTACGGAAGTAAAGCACTCGACTTGTGCAATGGTGCCGACCCGGTGTGTTCAGATGGGAACGACATGCCGGCTCACAGCCTGTATGTGGAAGCCGAAATGGCAGATCAGGCAGCGCAATTCGTCGTTGCCCGGCTCAAGGGTGTACTGACTACTCAACTGGCAGCCGGAGGGGGATAATCGGAGGTGAGTGACCGCAATATGAAGCGACTTCCAGACTCAGCAGCACCTCGTAGGGCCGCACGCACGACGCGAGGCCGTCGGTGAGTGGTTCTGGCCAAGCCGGCTTCATCGACGTTCACGCTCACTTCGTGACGGACTGGTACGCGGCGCAGGCCATCGCTGCGGGACACCAGTTCCCCGACGGCATGCCAGCGTGGCCCACGTGGTCGCCTGAGACGCATCTCGAGCTGATGGACCGCAGTGGCATCGACACCGCAGTGCTGTCAGTTTCGTCTCCAAGCGTGCACTTCGGCGACGACTCCGCCGCCCGTGTGTTAGCACGGCGGCTCAATGATTTCGCTGCCAGTGTCGTGGCAGACCACCCGGGCCGCTTTGGCTGGTTCGCATCCCTTCCGTTGCCTGACGTCGATGGCGCAATGGCCGAAATCGACTACGCATTCGATGTTTTGGGCACAGACGGAATAATCCTTGAGACCAACTTTCACGGCATCTACCTCGGAGACCCATACCTGGAGCCGATTTTCACCGCACTCGACCATCGCGCCGCCGTTGTCTTCATCCATCCCACTTCACCGGTGTGCTGGCAGCAGTGCGCACTCGGGCGACCCCGCCCAATGGTCGAGTTCATCTTCGACACCGCACGCGCCGTCACCGACCTGCTGTTCGCCGGTGTCCTGGACCGCCACCCCCGGCTACAGATAATCGTTCCGCACTGCGGCGGCGCGCTGCCAGTGATCGCCGACCGCATCAACGGCTTCATGCAACTAGCTCGACAAGCCGACGATGGCTCCTCGGATGCGATCACCCAGCTGCGCCGGCTCTATTACGACACCGCGGGTTCTCCCTTTCCGCGTCACATCGCTGCGCTGCTGAACCTCGTCGACGCCACCCGGCTCCTCTACGGCAGCGACTACCCCTGGACACCAGCGGGGATCATAGAACTCCATACCGCCGCGTTTGAACACATGCCAGGCCCAAGCACGGACGCCACCTGGCAGGCATTGACGACCGAAAACGCTCAGCGGCTACTGCCCCGGCTGGTGTCATCCGAATATCGGCGACCCCGCTGAGGTTATTCGGGCTGTGGTTCAGCGCCTTATTCTTGAGCCCCCGCAAAATTCGGGCGAAAGGTATGGCCGCCGAGAGCCCTTTGCGCAAACTGCGCTCTAGTGAGCTGACGTCTGCGACCACCACGTAGCGGTGCGCTGCAGCGTTCACTCAACGCCGTGTTTGTTGCTAGGCGATCTGGAACTCGACAAACACCGACGACAGGGCTGGTGTCAGCAGCGCTGGGTTGAACGGACCGATGAGCTGACGGGCCTCGGTGCGAGCTTGAAAGCCCGCATCTTCCGACCCTGTGTCACAATACTTCTCAGGGTGATACGTCTTTGCGCAGCAGTCTGTCATGCCTTCTGGTCCGCTGATGAGGTGCAGGCCAACACCCGTTGCTCGAAGAGGTCCACGCCACGGGCCACACCGCCGGTCGCCGCGAATCCCGCCGCGACCCGACGTGCGCCGTCGGTCATGGTCATCGCCTGTCCAATAGCAGCCGAGAGCCGACGCGGGGTCAGCTTATTCGCAGGCAGACGAGTACCACAGCCAGCCACCTCAACTCGTCGAGCGACCTCGAATTGGTCACGCCCAAAGGGCACAACGCACACCGGAACGCCACGGGCAAGGGCTTTCTGGGTGGCGCCCATCCCGCCGTGGGTAACCGCACACACTGCGCGGTCCAACACGGGGCCGTGCGGCACAAATTCGAACACCGACGCGTTCGGTGCGAGTGTGACGTCGCTTGGTAGCCCGGCGGGCAGTGTCGCGACCACATGTACCGGCTCGTCCGCGAGCGCGGTCAACGCGGTCATGACGAGCTTCGCATCGGCCTGCTGTTGGGATGAGGTGGTGACCAGGACGATTGGCCGGTCAATCGCGTTGAGCCAGTCGGGAACCGTGTCCATGGCCGGTTCAAACATGCATGGGCCGATCATCTGTACGGCATCGCCCCAGTCTGTTTGCGGATACTCGAACGGCTTCCCGCTCGCCACCAGCATCAGTGGCGCCCGCCGCATGAAGTCGTCCGCAGAAGCTACCGGCGGTGCCCCGGCGATCGCCCGAATTTCGTTGCCACGCGGCAATACTGTCTTCTCGATCATGCCCATCACGACGGGCCGCAGCGCGGCGTCGCGGAGCCGGCCTAGCACGCCGGGCAGTGGAGCCAGGCCCAGCCCGAAGGGCGGTACGCCAGGTGATTGCAGCGCGGGCGTGTAGGGCGAGAAACATGCCCACGGGATGTCACCCGCGTCGGCCACCGACAGGGCACCCCAGCAGTTGACGTCCACGAGTAGCGCGTCGGGTCGTGTTCGCGCGACCGCATCGGCGAAGTCAGGAACCTCGTACGCGGCGCGCCGGCAGAACACGTCTACCGCCTTCTTCAGGGCCGCACGGGGATTGGAAGCCTTCCAGTCATCGTGGACGATCCCCGAGATTCGCGGATCGATGGCATCGGTGGTGAAACCGAGCCTACGTCCCATCTCCACGCCCGTGGATAATGTCCGGAGATGAATCTTGTGGCCGCGGTCGGCCAATTCCGAGAGCAGCGCGCTGAACGGGAACAGGTGGCCGAGTGCTGGCGAAGTGTAGGCCAAGATCGTTGCCATTGTTCATATCTCCTGATGGCCTGAGGGTCTCGTGTCTCCCATTGTTCGCTGTGAACGCTTCTGTGTCGGTACAGCTGGCATCCAAATACATTGGGTGCCAGCACTACGCGTCAGCGACGACAAACCAGGGACGCGCAAGCCACTGCATACAGCGATGTTCACCCTGGCGCGACCCGATCACGTCAACGGTCGTCGACAACCAACACCACACTGCGTGTTGCGGCCAATTCTGGTCGCAACGGCTTGCTGCTCGCGGGCCTTGCCCCGGCAAGCGGTAGTGCTGGCACCCAATGTAATTGGTTGCCAGCGGTGCGGACACGGTACCGCTGATACCCAACACTTGATCACATGTCGACAACAAACTCCGTCGTAACCCTTGAGGCTGTGACCCAGCAAATCATCGACCTCATCCGACAAGACGTGGTCGCCCCGGATCTCACGGCGGATTCGTCCCTGCAGAGTCAGGGGCTGGATTCGCTGACGGTCATGTCGCTTGTTTTCAAGATAGAAGACCACTACGACATCGTCCTGGACGCCGAGGACGCGGATGATCTGCGGACCGTCGGCGATCTCGCGGCTTTAGTCGTCCGGCGCTTTGAGCAGCAATCATGAGAGGCGCACCGGCAATCCGGCCCGAAGCATGCAACTCTGACCGAGATGCTCGCCGCGGCGGCGCAGAGTCAGGCGAGCCTGTTCTTCGTGAACAGGAAAGAGGAAGACCACGAAGTCCCGATGGCTCGTGTGCGGGAGCGTGCGCTGTCGATCGCCGGGGATCTGCGAGCACGCGGGGTCCGCACGGGCGATCGCGTCGCACTCGTGCTGCCGACCTGTCCGGAGTTCGTGGAGACTTTGTTCGGCGTGCTGTGCGCAGGAGCCGTCCCCGTTCCGCTGTATCCTCCCGTCCGGCTAGGAAGACTCGACGAATACCACGCGAAGACGGCGGCCATGCTGCAGGCGGTGGACGCGGCCCTAGTTGTGACCGACGAACGCATCCGTCGGTTCCTGGGGCCAGCGGTTCAGGTCGCTGCTCCCCGCCTGGGCTGTGTGGCCGCCTCCGGCCTGGGCGGCATGAACCTGGCCGAGGTAGCGGTCGCCACCGACAGCGTGGCATTGATCCAATTCTCGTCCGGCACGACGAGTGATCCCAAGCCGGTCGCGCTGACGCATGCGAATCTGCTGTCGAACGTTGCCTCCATTGACCGCTACCTCACAGACGAGGGAGCGCCGAATCGGGTCGGCGTCACGTGGTTGCCGCTCTACCACGACATGGGATTGATCGGAAATCTACTGTCCGCCTTCTACTTTACGGCCCCGCTGGTCCTCCTTCCGCCTGAGCTGTTCGTCGCGGCGCCGTGGACGTGGCTGCGGGCCATCTCGAGACACCGCGGCACCGTCACGGCGGCGCCCAACTTCGCATTCGGTTTGTGCCTGAAACGTATCCGCGACGAGGAACTCGACGGAGTCGACCTGTCCACATGGCGGGTCTCGCTCAACGGAGCCGAGGCGGTCAGCGCCGAGGTGCAGCGGCGTTTCTATGAGCGATTCGCGCGCTGGGGTTTGTCCGCAACTGCGCTCACACCGTGCTACGGGATGGCAGAGGCCTCGTTGGCCGTGACGTTCAAGCCGGCCGGCACCTCGTTCCGCACCCTTGGCACGGACGCCGACAAACTGGCGCTCGAGGGCGTAGTCGCGCCTGGCACGAAAGAGCTGGTGAGCGTGGGCCGCCCATTGGCCGGTGTGGAGATAGAGATCCGCGACGCGGCCGGGGTGTCGCTGCCCCCCGGTCGCGTCGGTCACATCTTTGTTCGCGGGCCCAGCGTCATGGTCGGCTACTTCTCCCGGATCGACCTGACTGATCAGGCAATCCACGACGGCTGGCTTGACTCGGGCGATCTGGGATTCATCGAGGACGACGAGCTCTTTGTGTGCGGACGCCACAAAGACGTCATTGTCGTGCGCGGCGCCAACCACGCGCCCGAAGAGTTCGAGGCAGCGCTGGAGTCGCTGCCAGGCGTTCGTACCGGATGCGCCGTCGCTGTGGGATTCGTCCCCGCTGGCGAGGAAGATGAGGCGCTGGCGATGCTCGTCGAGACCACGACGGACGCCCCCTCGACCCTGGCAGACGACGTGGCGTCGCGAGTCCTGGAACGCACCCGGATTCGGCCCGCACACGTGGAGCTGCTGGCGCCCGGCACACTGCCGCGCACCAGCAGCGGAAAGCTGCGACGGCGCGAGGCGCGCACTCAGTGGCTGGCAGGCACGCTGTCGCCGCCCAAGAAGGTCTCCGCCGCAAGGCTATTGGCCGCGGCGGCCCACGGCGAACTCTCCCACGCACGCGCGAGGTTCGCACGGCGGTCGGCCAACACGCCGTCGCTGATACTAAGCGATAGGGAGCGATAGCCATGTACCAGGCAGACACCACCATTGATTCGCCCTCGGGGGGCGCGCCCTCGTCGACGCACCCGACGGCCAACGCGGTGCGCCTGCGGCCCACCCTGCTGGGCATGGCGTCGGCGCATCCGCCGTTTGAGGTCACCATGCAGGAGAGCTGGGAGCTCTTGTTTCAGCACATGTCGCCGCAGGTTCGGTTCGGCCAGCGAATCATCGAGTCGACGACAGTGCAGAAGCGCCACATCATGTGGAACCCGCATACGTTGCGGGAGGCCTGTGCCATGGGCACCGGTGATCGGATGGCGGCCCATGCCGATGCCGTCACCGATGTGGCCTCGCGTTCGATCGCTCAAGCGATCGACGGTTTCGACAAGGGCCGAGTCGGCAGCTTCGTGATGGCCTGCTCGACCGGATACGTCAATCCCGGCCCGGATCTCCTGTTAGCCAAAGACCTTGGACTGCGGTCGGATTTGCGGCGCACTTTTATCGGCCACATGGGTTGCTATGCGGCGCTCAACGTCATCAAAGTGGCGATGGACAGTGTGGCCGCACGACCCGAGGAGCTGGTGATCTGCAACTGCACCGAGCTCAGTTCGGCCCACGTCCGCGACAGGCCGATGCCCGAAGAGGATCCGATGGAATCACTGATCACACAGGCGCTCTTCGGCGATGCCAGCGTGTCCATGCTGATGGGGTCGGCGCCCGACGGAGCCGGGATTCAGTTCCTGCGCACGCATACCGAGCAGCTCTACGACCAGCACCAGATGATGAGTTTGAACATCGGCAACCAGTCATTCTGGATGACGCTGGCCGCCGGCGTCCCGACGGTGCTCCAAGAGAACATCGAGGGCTTTCTCGTCAAACTCCTGCAACCGCTGGGACTGTCCGCCAGCGATGTCAGCCACTGGGGAATTCACCCCGGCGGTCCGAAGATCCTGCGCGTGCTGGGAAAACAGTTGGCGTTGCAGCCGGCGCAATTACGGGCCAGCTGGGACGTCCTCGCGAACGCCGGAAACTGCGCCTCGGCCACGGTGCTACTGGTACTCGAAAACATTCTGCGAGTCGATAAGCCGCGCCGGGGTGAGCACGGGGTCCTGTTGGCGTTCGGGCCGGGTCTCACCATCGAGGGCGCCGTCATTCGCTTTTGAACCAGATCGACCGTTGATCGCGAGCTCGCCGTACGACGCGCTGATCGTGAGCAAGCACACCAAAGAAACCCGAGGCGGAGGAAATGTGTTAGAGCGTATTGCCCGGCTGGCCATTCGTGCGCCGCGGCGGATCCTCGCCATCGCGCTGCTTGTCATGGCCGGCACGGCGGTGTTCGGCATACCGGTGGCGAACAGCCTGTCGGCGGGCGGCTTCGAGGACCCGACCGCGGGTTCCGCGCAGGCCGGCCGGCTGTTGGCCGACAAGTTCGACCAGGGCGACACGCAGATGCTGATCACCGTTAGCTCCAATTCCGGCGCACAAAGCGATGCCGCCCGCGCTGTCGGCACCGACATCGTGCGTCAGCTGCACAACTCGCCCCATGTGGCGCAGGTGATTTCGCCATGGACCGTACCTCCGTCCGCGTCAGGATCGCTAATCAGCGACGACCGTAACACCGGTCTGATCGTCGTAGGCATCACCGGCGGTGAGAACGCCGCGCAGCAGCGCGCCGATACTCTCAGCAACGAATTGGTATATGACCGTGACGGCGTGACGGTGCGCGCCGGCGGTGAGGCAATCACCGCCACCCAGATCAACCACCAGACTCAAGAAGATCTCAAGCTCATGGAATTCATCGCAATCCCGCTGAGCTTTCTGGTCCTAGTGTGGGTGTTTGGTGGCCTGGTGGCGGCGGCGCTGCCGTTGGCGGTCGGCGGCTTGGCGATCTTCGGTTCGATGGCTGTGCTGCGCGCGATCACCTACGCGACCGATGTTTCGATCTTTACGCTGAATCTGTCCGTTGCGATGGGGCTGGCGTTGGCGATCGATTACACGCTGCTGATTCTCAGCCGGTTCCGCGATGAGCTTGCCACCGGCGCAGGACGTAACGAGGCGCTTACACGCACGATGGCGACCGCAGGCCGGACGGTGCTGTTCTCGGCCATGACAGTGGCGCTGTCGATGTCGGTGATGGTGCTGTTTCCGATGTACTTCCTGAAGTCGTTCGCCTACGCCGGCGTCGCAGTGGTGGCGCTTGCGGCCCTCGCCGCGATCGTGGTCACACCGGCGGCCATTGCGCTGCTCGGCCCACGGTTGGACTCCTTGGATTTTCACCGGCTGGTGCGCACGCTGCTGCGGCGGCCGCAACCCGCCTGCCGCTCGGTTGAGCAGACGTTCTTCTACCGGTTAGCCAAATTTGCGATGCGGCGGGCGATTCCGGTCGGGCTCGCCGGTGCGGGGCTGCTGATCGCGTTAGGCTTGCCGTTTTCCACCGCCAAGTGGGGCCTGCCCGACGATCGCGTGCTACCGACATCTAGCTCGGCGCGCCAGGTCGGTGATCAGCTCCGCACCGATTTCGCTGCCAACCTGGCGACGAACGTGACAGTTGTCCTCCCCGACGTCGCCGGGATCAGCGCCGCGGAGATGAGCCGCTACGCAACGCAGCTCTCACAGGAGCCCGCAGTGGTTTCGGTATCGGCACCGGATGGGACGTTCGTCGGCGGTAGCCTCGTCGGACCGCCCTCGGCCCCGACGGGGCTTCGCGACAGCAGCGCCTTCTTGACCGTCACGAGCAGCGCGCCAATGTACTCTCAGGCCTCCGAGAAGCAGCTCGACGGGCTGCAGGCGGTGCCCAGCCCCGCTGGGCGACAAGTGCTTCTGACGGGCACAGCGCCGATGAACCGCGATACCGCCCACGGCGTCACCTCGCGGCTACCTCTCGTTCTCACCATCATTGCCGCGATCACGTTCGTACTAATGTATAGGCTGACCGGCAGCGTGGTGTTGCCACTGAAGACGCTGGTGCTCAACGGCTTATCGCTGACAGCGACGTTCGGCGCACTGGTGTGGATCTTCCAGGATGGGCACCTCGGCGCATTGGGTACGACCGCTACCGGCACGCTGGTGGTGACCATGCCCGCGCTGCTGTTCTGCATCGCGTTCGGCCTGTCGATGGACTATGAGGTATTCCTGGTATCGCGGATCCACGAATATTGGCTGGCTTCCAACCGGACCCCGGCGGACAACGACGACAGCGTGGCACTCGGGGTTGCCCACACCGGCCGGGTGATCACCGCCGCCGCATTGATCATGTCGATCTCATTCGCAGCAATGATCGCCGCCCAGGTGTCATTCATGCGGATGTTCGGTCTGGGATTGACACTGGCCATTCTGGGAGACGCAACGCTGGTACGCATGCTGCTCGTTCCGGCGTTCATGCGTGTCATGGGCCAGTTCAACTGGTGGGCACCCAAACCGCTTGCGCGGCTGCACGAGCGGTTCCCGATCAGCGAAACCACACCTCCATCGGTCCCCGCCGAGGGGCTGTCCTATTCCGGCTGAGCGTCAAGCCGTCAGGACGAAGAGGCTAGATATGGGTCACTCACTGCTACATCGGTTTTGCTACAGCACAGCGACATTCGTCGAGGAGTAGGTGTCCGCCATGTGGAACGCAGTTCTCGTGCTGTCGGTTGTGGTGGCAATGGACCCGGTTCGTATCGGGATCACGGCGCTCTTGATTTCTCGGCCACGGCCCATGCTGAATTTGCTGGCCTTCTGGCTCGGCGGGATGGCAGCCGGCATCAGCGTCGCGTTGGTCGTGTTTCTTTGTCTGCGCGAACTATCGTTTTCCGTTATGCGAGTTGTGGTTTCCGCCTTCAGCAGTCCGATTGTTGCGCCCATACAGATCGTCGGCGGAGTGCTGGCTGTGCTGATCGCGGCTCGCATCTGGGCGCGCCAAGGCGCACCCGTGCCGGTGACCGGCGATGAGGCCTCGGTCGCGGTCCTACAGCCATGCACAGCGATCGCATCCAGGCCACTGTCCATCCGCGGTCGGCTTGAAGGCGGGTCACTGGTGGTGGCGTTTCTCGCCGGCCTCGCATTGGCGACGCCCCCCGTGGAGTACCTGGCTGCAATCACGGCGATTCTGGCCTCGACAGCAACTGCCGCTGCACAAATCGGCGCGGCCCTCATATTCACCGTCGTGGCGTTTACTGTCGTCGAGATACCGCTCATCAGCTATCTCACAACGCCGACTAAGACACTAGCCGTCGTGCAGCAGCTGAATGAGTGGATAAGCTTGCGCCGCTACGCCATCCCCGCCGTCATCGTCGGCGCAGTCGGTGTCTTACTTGTGGTTACCGGCATGGGCAAGTTCTGACAGATCGGCGAATTAGGAACTTTTGCAGCGCTTTCGACGCTTCGTAACGTTGCCCGGCGGCGTCAGCACAGGGAGACGATGTCCCACCGGTCGGATCCCGTCGATAAGTAAGGCCAGGTAGCGCCGGGCATTATCGCGTCCGACGCTACGCACCATAGTCAGGGCCATGACGACGATCGCGGTGACGTCCTTGACGGTCAGTTCGGGACGGATCACGCCGGCATCGCGAGCGCGGGTGAGGACCCGTTCAATTGCCGCGAAGTAGGCGCTTTTGGCGCTGAGGTCGAAGACCGCGGATTCGCGCGCCAGGCTGACGAGAACCGGGTGCGCAGCGAAGGCGTCGACAGTTGCATTCAGCGTGGCGACGAGGTCTGTCCATGGGTCTGGCCCTCCCTCGACGATGGCCGTTGCGATGTCTGCTGTGAAAACGTGTTCGGCGACAGCGGCTATGAGCTCCTCACGTGTCCGAAAGCGCCGGTACAGCGTCGCGACTCCGACGCCTGCTCGGGTGGCAATCTCATCCAGCGAGACGCTTCGACCCTGCTGCTCGAAGGCCTGCGCGGCGGCGTCGAGTAAGCGGCCGTAATTACGCGAGGCGTCCGACCGTAAACCCCGAGTGCTGCCCGTCACCATGTTGGCACCATAACAGCGCTACAAGATCACTCCGCGCGGAGCCGAAGCGCCCCGGACGGACACAAACTAACCGCATTGCGGACGCGCGGTTGCTCCTCTGCCGGCACCTCTTCGCCGCCGTCGATCACGACGATGCCATCCTCGTCCTGGTCGAAGATCGCGGCAGTCATTACGCACATGCCTGCGCCGATGCAGACGTCTCGGTCGGCAAAGACCTTCATGACAGCCTCACCACGTCACCGACAACGAGCGGGCGCCGTAGACCAGGCTTGTTGGCTTGAAGGAGATTTCGGTGAGATCCTCAGCCAGTTTCAGGTCCGGGAACCGGCGTAGCAATGCTGGAAACGCGATCCGCATCTCCATGCGGGCCAGCGGTGCGCCGAGGCAATGGTGTACGCCGTGCCCGAACGCGAGATGCCCAGGTGCGCCGCGGCGGATGTCGAGGGCATCGGGCGCATCGATGAAGCGCGGATCGTGGTTCGCCGACGGCAATGACAGCAACACGAGGGAGCCACCGGGAATGCTTACCCCGCCGATCTCGACGTCGGTAGTGGTGATCCGCGGAATGGCGGTCTGCACGACCGACGCGTAGCGGAGCAGCTCCTCGACGGCAGCGCCTACGGAGGCGGGATCGTCGCGGACGGCTGCGAGCTGCGCGGGGTGCTGAAGCAAGACCACGGTTCCCAGCGCCAACATGTTAGACGTGGTTTCGTGACCGGCCACGAGCAGCAGCGCTCCGATCCCGGCCAGCTCCTCGTCGCTGACGTCGTCCCCGTGCTTGTGCACCAGCGTGCCGATGAGATCGTCACCCGGCGCGCTGCGCGCCCGCTCGACGAGTGACCGCATGTAGGAACGACTTTCGTCGGCCACGGCCTGGCGTTCGGAAGGTTCCAGTGCCATGTCGAGTTGTCGCAGACTGCGGCGCTGGAAATCGCCGCGGTCGGCGTACGGAACGCCAAGCAACTCGCAAATCACCAGTGACGGAATGGGCAGCGCGAAGCTCGAGACGAGGTCAGCCGGTGTGCCAGCCTCTTCCATTGCGTCGAGGTGCTCGTCGACGATCTGGACAATGCGCGATTCCAGGCGGTTCATCTGCCGCATCGTGAACATCGGCGCGAGCATCCGCCGCAGACGGTGATGCTGCGGCGGGTCGGTGGCCAGCAGCGCCCCCGGTGGATCGTGCGCATCGACCCCGTGTTCTGCGGACATGCCGCTGAACGTATTCGTTCTGCGGTTGGAGAACCTTTCATGGTCGGCGAGCGCGGCCTTCACGTCTGCGTAGCGTGTGACGAGGTAGGCAGGTGTCCCGAACGCGGTGAAGGTGGCGTGCACTGCAGCCGACTCCCGGATTTCACGAAGGCTGGCGGCCAGATCGACGCCGTCGCGCATCAAGTACGGCGGGATCTCGCGGGTTTGGTTCATATCGACAATCATACGTAAGTGATAGACGACTATCAATTACGGCCAGCAGGTATCGGTCACGCTGCGAGGTGCTGGTCGATGGGTGGGGTTTTCGACCGCGTTCAACGATCTGCTCGCGACTCGGCGTTCGAGTCGACAAACCCACCAAGGTTGTCGCTACCCGCCAGGATGCGGTACTGCGCGCCACTGGAACTGGCTTGCTGGATGCGGACCCGTTCAACGTGGACTGCACGAAACCCCCGGGAAGACCGTCCACTGCCATCACTCGGCCGGAGTCTTCCCCCACCACCATGTCGCGCGCGGTTGCCACCATCACTCCGGCGGCGTACAGGATCGGTTGCGCGGCAAGCGCTTCGGTTCGCAAGGCGCCGGCGTTGACCACACCTGATCCCGAACTCGCGATCACGGTGGCCGCGGGAGCGCTGCTCGGGCTCACGCAGTTGCTGCATGACCAACCTGAGCGTGACTCCGCGCAAGCGGCCGATCGAGTAACTGACGATTTGCTACGTATGTACAGTCTCCCCTGACCAAGCCCGTGCAGTCTGCCGGCGCCCACCGATCGACGCCGACGATCTCATGTAGCGCCACGATGCCGCGCAGTTGGCCGCCAGCTCGCCGGCAAAGTCCGTTGAATAGACTTTCGGCTCCGAAACTATCGAGGCGTCAATTGACGCAAATTGTGCCGTTGAAATGCGTGCCGTCGCCGGTAAGGCATCCATTGGGTGGATCCTTTGGCAGGCCAGGGGGAAGGCAGTTTTGCCTCTCGTTGTCCCAGTACCAGCCTCCCGGGCAGTCGGCCTGGTTCACCGCCTGGGGAATCGTCATCAGCGAGCCTAACCCGACGCTTACCACCGTCAAGGTGGCAGCCACAGCGATTTTGAGGTTCTTCATTTCCGTTGTACTCCTTGCTATTTAGCGTCTTCCATCCGGAATCGTCCGGTCGGATGCGAAACACTCCTGGCGATATTGTCGCCGTCGACGCGCATCAACACCTGCATGCCACCCGCACTCCGCTCTACCGGCTAGCGCCCTTTCGACTGTCGGTCACACGGAATATCCTGTAACACACCTGATTAGACGATCTGTCCAGTGCATTCCTTGCCGACCTCGCGCCCGGAGATATCCACGCGCGCGATGCAATGGCAGCCGCTCCGCATTCAGTACGTTTCCGTCTTCCAGCCGCCTCAGGTGTCGATAACCCACCGGAACCGCGCTCACGGCCGGCAGTGTGGGCTGTCGACCATAGACGGCCTCGCATCGTCCCCCCTACGGTGAAATACACTGGGAGCCAGTGCAATTCTGACGATTCGTCAAAGCGCCATCACTTCTGGCCGAACTACCCGCTAGCGGGTACATCAATTACGCACTGGCAGTGTCGACACCGGCTCGCGCAATCCGCATGCTGAGAAACGACAGCGACAGAGAGCTGCGCGTGATCGGTTGTTAGGACCGATATTTCAAGAAGGAAGCACGACGTCCAGAACGGCGGAGAAGCCGCCGGGACACAAATGGAGGAAAAACCATGGCATACCAGACCGTTAACCCCTACGACAACCAGATCGTAGCCACTTTTGACGACTTGACCGACCAGCAGGCGATGGACCTTCTTGCTCAGGCACAGAAGACGTTCGAGTCGTGGAGCCAGACATCATTCGCCGAGCGAGCCGCCGTCATCAGCCGGGCCGCGGCCATCCTCCGCGAACGGTCCGACGAGTTCGCCCGGCTGCTGACGCTCGAAATGGGCAAGCTTTACAGCGAGGCCCTCGGTGAGGTAGAGCTCAGCGCCCAGATCTTGGACTACTACGCCGAGAATGCCGAGATTTTCCTGGCCCCCGAGCCCCTCGACACCGGCTCCGATGACAACGCCATGCTGGTGAGCGCGCCGCTGGGGGTCATCCTCGGCGTGCAGCCCTGGAACTTCCCGTATTACCAGCTGGCGCGGGTGGCCGGGCCCAACATGATGGCCGGCAACGTCGTCATCGTCAAGCACGCCTCCAACGTGCCGCAGGCGGCGGCTGCCTTCGAGAAGCTGCTGCTGGAGGCCGGTGCACCGGCAGGCGGCTACACCAATCTGTACGCCACCAAGGATCAGATCAACATGCTGATCGATGACCCGCGCGTCCGCGGCGTCGCCTTGACCGGCAGCGAGGGCGCCGGTGCGGTCGTGGCCGCCCGCGCGGGCAAGAACCTCAAGAAGTCCACCATGGAGCTGGGCGGCTCGGATGCATTCATCGCGCTGGCCGACTGTGACCTGGACAAGACGGTGGAGTGGGCGGTGCACGGCCGGGTTTTCAACGGCGGGCAGTGCTGTGTGGCCTCGAAGCGCATCGTGGTCGTCGACGAGATCGCCGACGAGTTCCTGGCCAAGTTCCAGGTGGCGATGTCTGAGCTCAAGGCCGGCGATCCGTTCGACGCTTCGACGACGCTGGCCCCGATGTGCAGCCAGAAGGCCGCCGACGACCTGTACGCACAGATCAACGCAGCCGTGGAAGCCGGCGCGAAGGCGATTTCGCTCGGCGAGTCGGTGCCCACCAAGGGTGCGTTCGTGCAACCGACCATCCTGACCGACATCACCCCGGACAACCCCGCCTACTACGAGGAGTTCTTCGGTCCGGTGGCGCTGTTCTTCCGCGTCAAGGACGAGGACGAAGCGGTGCGGCTGGCCAACGACTCACGCTTCGGTTTGGGCGGATCGGTGTTCACCAGCGACGTTGAGCATGGCATCGAGGTCGCCAAGCGGATCGACACCGGCATGGTGAACATCAACCACCCGGCCCGCCTCAAGGCGGACCTGCCGTTCGGCGGGGTCAAGATCTCGGGCTACGGCCACGAACTGGCCCACCTCGGCATTGAGGAGTTCATCAACAAGAAGCTCATCAACGTCGTCTCGATCAACGCACCGGCCTGATCGATCCCGCACCTAGAGAAGAAGGAACAGTAATCATGGCTGACTTCACCGTTGGCAAGTACCTCGCGGCCCGATTGGAGCAGATCGGACTGAAGCACTACTTCATGGTCCCCGGGGACTACAACCTCACGCTGCTCGACGAGATGCTGGAGAACGAGAACCTCGAGCAGATCGGCTGCTGCAACGAGCTCAACGCCGCCTACGCTGCGGAGGGCTACGCCCGGGTCAACGGGGCCGGGGCCGTGCTCACCACGTTCAACGTGGGGGCGTACTCCGCGCTGAACGGGGTGGCCGGCGCCTACGCCGAACGCCTGCCGGTGATCATCGTGTCGTCGGGTCCCAACACCAATGACGTGGGCTCCAACCACGTCCTGCACCACACCGTGGACAACGGCACGCTGGCCGATCAGTACGAGATCTTTCGGCAGGTGACCTGCAAAGCGGTCCGGATTCTGCACCCGGACACCGCGCCTGCGCTCATCGATGATGCGATCAACACGGCACTGCGCGAGCGCAAGCCCGCTTACATCGAGATCCCGTGCAACCTGTCGGCCGCACCGTGTCCTGGGCCGGCTCCGTTCAGCACGCTGCCGGCTTGGCAGCCCAGCAACGCGCGGATGCTGACCGATGCGGTCGGACGCGCCACCGACCTTCTGCAGCAAGCCAAGAAGCCGATTCTGCTCGCCGGGGTCCATCTGCGGGCCTACGGGGCGATCGACGCATTCCGCGAGTTGGCAGAGGCGCTGGGCTGCGCGGTGGCAGTGATGCCGAACGCCAAGGGCTTCTTCCCCGAAGACCATCCGCAGTACGTCGGTATCTACTGGGGCGAGGTGAGCAGTCCTCAGTGCCAGGCGATCGTCGACTGGTCGGACCTCGTGCTGGCTGCCGGTGCGGTGTTCAACGACTACACCACCGTGGGGTGGAGCGCGCAGCCGTCGCGCGATCGCCTCATCAGCGCCGAGGCCCGTCAGGTGCGGTTCCCCGGCGTCGAGTACACCGGTGTGGCGTTGGCCGAGTTCCTGTCGGATCTGGCCAAGAAGGCCGAAGCCAACACTGCGACGCTGACCCAGTACCACCGTCTCCGCCGGACCACGTCGGCCCCGGTGGCGGCCGCGGACGCCAACCCCACCGCTCCGCTCAGCCGAGTCGAGATGTGGCGACAGATCGAGGAAGACCTCGACTCGAAAACCACACTGCTGGTGGAAACCGGTGACTCCTGGCTCAACGGCATGTACACCCGACTGCCCGGCGGCGCCCGGTTCGAGATCGAGATGCAGTACGGCTCGATCGGCTGGTCCGTGCCGGCGACGTTCGGCTACGCGAAGGGCCTCGAGCCTGACCGTCGTCTGGTGTCCGTCATCGGCGACGGGTCCTTCCAGCTGACCGCACAGGAAGTGTCCAACATGATCCGCCACGGACAAGAGACCACGATCTTCCTGGTCAACAACCGCGGGTACGTGATCGAATCGGCGATCCACGACGGTCCCTACAACTACTACAAGAACTGGGACTATGCCGGCCTGATCGACGTGTTCAACGCCGGTGAAGGCGGCGGGCTGGGGCTGGTGGCAAGCACCGCAGGCGAACTCGCCGAGGCGATCACCAAGGCACACGCCCACAAGGGCGGCCCGGTCTTGATCGAGTGCCGAATCCCCAACGACGACGCCAGCCCCGAGTTGATCTCCTGGGGCTCCAAGGTGGCTCACGTCAACGGCCGCCCAGACCCGCGATTCTAAGAAAGGAGTTGGTCGACGCCGTTTCGAAATCCACGACGTTCCTCCCGCCGAGCACCGGCGGGAGGAACGTCGCTGGCTTGGGCTTGCCACCGGGTGGAAACCATTCGTCCCTGCGAAAAGCTTTGTGCTCCAAAGGGACACATCCGTCGCGCGGCAGATACCGCGCTCATGGCCAAGCAGGAACTTCTTCTGAGTGCTTTCGGCTGTGCGGGTTCCTGGCCCATTCACCGGTGGCCGACACCAACGAAGGTGATGGTTCCCCCCGCCCGTCCAGATCACGGTCGGACACCGTCGTACACAAGATCGCTTCCACCTCGGCGACCAGCCGCTCAGCCAGCTGCGCCACCGACGTACCGACCGGCGGATCGCTCATCGCTTCGACGGTCACGCCTTCCGTACGAGTTGATTCCGGTCGGGAAGCGTCGAGGCACAGCTGCTGAATCTCTCGCACGGTAGGTGTCGAGGCGTCGATTCACCTGTCGGCGAGCGCTTGGTGTACCGAGGCCACCACGACCGCGCCGTCACCCACGGCAGAGGCGACCCGTTTGAGGGATCCGCATCGCACATCGCCGACCGCGAAGATGCCTGGGCAGCTGGTGACCAGCGGATGGGCCAAGGTGTGCGCCCAACCAGGTTCATCGGGACCGACCGAATCACCGGTAAGCACGAACCCCTTATCGTCCAGAGCGACAGCGCCGTTGAGCCACTCGGTGTTCGGCGCGGCGCCGAGCATGAGAAAGACGTTGGGAATGTTGCGCGTTTGCGACTCACCGCTGAGCCGGTTACGCCACGTCACAGCATCGACATGGCGGTCGCCGATCAGCGCCGCGATCTCGGTATGCGGGTGCACGGTGATGCGTTCGGGCGCGGCCTTGATGCGGCTCACGAGGTATTCGGACATGGTGGACGCCAAGCCGGCACCACGCACCACGATGTGCACATGGGCGGCGTGACGTGACAGGAAGACCGCCGCCTGTCCGGCGGAGTTACCACCGCCGACCACGATCGCTTCCTCGCCGTCGCAGAGCGCCGCTTCGACGGCGGTGGCCGCGTAGTGCACACCTGCGCCTTCGAACCGAGCAATGTCGGCCAGCGCAAGGCTCCGGTAGCGCGCACCGGTGGCCAGCACGACCGTATGCCCGCGAATGACTGTGCCGTCGTCGAGTTCGAGTGCGTACGGCCGCGAATCGGTACGCAGTCGCGCCACCTCCCGAGGCACGACGATGTGTGCACCGAACTTCTGGGCCTGCACTTGGGCATAATGCGCTAAGTCCGCGCCAGAAATTCCTAAGGGAAACCCGAGGTAGTTCTCGATGCGCGAACTTGTCGAGGCCTGACCTCCTGGGGCATGGGCTTCCACAACGACCGTGTCGAGGCCTTCCGACGCCGAATACACCGCCGCGGCAAGGCCCGCCGGACCGCCCCCGACCACGACCACGTCGGCGACGTACCCGGGGTGAAGAGACTCGGCAATACCGAGAGTGTCGCCGAGTTCACGCGCTGTTGGGCACACCACCGCCCGGTCGCCACCATAGAGCACCACGGGCGTGTCATCGATCGTCAAGCCCAGTTCCGCCAGCTGTGATGCCGCCCCGGGGTCGACTTCGGGATGGGCGAGAAGGTATGGGTGGCGATTGCGGGTCAAAAACTGCTGCAGTTGCAGTGACTCCGCCTGCCGTCGAGGGGCGATGATCTGCACCGCCGTATGACCGTGAAGTATCAAGCCGTCGCGGCGCAAAATGAACGCCCGCATCACCACATTGGCGATGTCAGGTTCAGCGGCCAGCAGCCGACGGAACTGGGGTGGACTTAGACGTGCGACGCAGCCGTCGGCGCCCATGCGGGCGCTGACGATGACCGCTCGGCTGTTGAAAATCGTCAATTCCCCTGTGAATTGGTGCTTTTGGTGCGTGTACATAACGCGCTCGGCGGTGCAGCGCGACTCATAGACTTCGACGAACCCGTCGAGGACAAGAAAGAAGTCGACGCGCCGATCGCCACACTCGAAAAGCGCCGTGCCGCGTGCAAGCGGCTGCACCACACCGAAGGCAACGACTCGCTCAGCCTGATCTGGTGTCAGCCGCGGGAAAGTCTCTGTGCGCCGAGCATAGGGGTCAGACGGATCCAACGCCTCGCTCGCGGCGACAGATCGCGACGACCACTGTTTCTCTATCGTCATCGTTGACGCCGTCTTCGATGAATGCTCGTGACCGTCGCGCTAGTCATGGGTTCTGGCCGTGCCGCGTGTTCGAGGTCGAGCGTGACCGAGCGGAAGGGCTTGCCGCTGTTGGGCTGGATGCCCAGCGTGCAGGTGCGGTCGGCCGACAGGCGGCTGGCGTAGTCATGCTCGAGCAGATCGGCGACCTCGTGCATCTGATACAGCGCGTGCGCGGGGCAGCCGAAAACATCGGTGAAGTAGGCGATCTGGCTCTTGGTGTCGCGGGTGGAAATGGCGAGATGATTCACACCGGTGGAGCTGATCAACGTCTTCACAGCGCGGGCACTCCATTATCACTTGTCGGTTGACATCAGCTTCCTTGCCTGAGATCGCGGAGTTTGCAAGTCATTACGGCGCGACGCTCGGGTCAGTTCACGTCTGTCACGAGGATATCTCAACCAATAGCTCAAGTCGTTGGCGCCAGCACCAATTGCGATACGCAGTTAGCGGGTACTGGGTGGAGTCGATTTCGGTAATGGTCTGCCAAAATTACATTGCAGTACAACCTGTTTCGCTGCGTCTCTGCAATATCCGGCACCACTCCGAAACGACTCCCGTCTCCACAAGAAATTAACTGCTGGTTGATATCTCAACGGGCGCTCGCTGCAACGCAATTTGTCTGCCGACGATGCGGTTGCCGCGGCTCCAGTGGCCGGCTCGGACGCCGAGCCCACGGCCCCGCTGATCCGATCGAGACGTGGCCCCACTTCACGTGCGATGGTTGCGCGTACTCAAGAGGCGTTTGGCAACAGATGTATCTGCGCTTTGGCGGCGGTGGCCGGCTGCGGTGTGCACAGCGCGGCGGCTATGCAACCGATTACCTGCTGATTCAGAAGCATTCCGAGATGGCCGACGCCATCGAAGGTGATGGTTTCCACCTGGGCGTGCGAGGGCACCGAACGCATCCCGGGCACGATGATGTCGAGCGCCGCTGTCACTGACAGCCACCGCACTCCGTCAGGCATTGGCGCGGAGGCGACCCGGCGCAACACCGGCGAACCCGGTCGCAGCGCCCGGACGATCTCGACAAACGGCAGCACACCCGCCCATGGCGACCCGCCGAACGGCGAGCCCAGGGTGATGACCGTGCCAACGCAGCCCCTCAGACGACGGTCAGCGACGGCCTGCGCGATGACGACCCCGCCCAGACTGTGTCCGACCAGGTGCACCTTATCTGCACCGGTCCTACACAAGATCCTCTCCACCTCGGCGACCAGCCGCTCAGCCAGCTGCTCCACCGACGTGCCCAGCGGCGGATAGCTCATCGCTTCGACGGTCAGGCCTCGGGCGCTTAGGGTGCGGGCGACCAAGGACCAGCTTGACGTGGTGCCCGCGAACCCGTGGACGAGCAACACGGGACATGTCGTGGATACGGTGGAAGCTTCCACGGGAGTCGAAGAACTGCTTGAGTCGTCGAAGCCACCGCCGACCAGGCGTAGCGGTGTCATCGCGGCTGCCGACAACAACATCGCCGCCTCGTTCGCCTGCACCATCGCGGCACGCCCCACCGTCCGAACCGCCCCGCGGGCACCGCTCAGTACGCGCAGGCGTTTCGTCAGGCTGCGGTGCCCGCGCGAAGCGCAGACCCGTTCCTTCCGTTGCCTTCCCGTCGGCTGCAATTGCGACATGTCGTGCTCCTTGACGTGTGACGAGTATCACTTTGAGAATGGCGGTCGGCGGATCGGATGTCTTGCATGCCAGCCGCAATCTCGTATACGGGTCCGCACCTAGTGCTCACTACGTGCTAGCGGGCAGTCGCACAGGATTAGATTGCCGCAATGGATGTCGGTAGGCCTAACAGCACAGCACGCACAATGTCTTTCACGTGAAGGACGCGTTGGCCAGAATTGGCCCGGGCTTTGCCAGGCCAGCCGTCGGCGCATAAGGCGAACAGTAAAACAGTTGTGCGACAGAATTTCTGGCGGCGTCGCATATGCTGGGCGCTGTCGCTAAACGCTTGACGAACGCAAAATCCCCGCTGCCGGAAGTGTGATTAGGTTGCCGCATGCCGGTTTCGGCTGCATATACCCGTTGCCCGTTCAGGACGGCGGCGGGTAGTACTGGTGCTCAAGCAGGTCATGCTCGACGCGGCGCGCGGCGGCATCAAGTGACGCACCCACCGGCCGTTGCTCGACAACCGCCTCGTTGAACGCACGTGCGAATGCGGCACTGAGCGCGGGATAGGCCGGGGTCTGCGGTCGTGATCGCGCGACTCCGCCCTCCAACTGCTCGATGTACAGGTGCTTGGGCCCACCTGCCGCGAAATCAGGTGAGATGCGCACGGCGCTCCTCGTGGCGGGAATGGCTCCGTTGGCGCGCGTCATTCGAAGCACTTCCGCCGGACCTAGGAGGAACTCTAAGAAGCGCCAGACCGCGTCACCGTCGGAGGCGTTCGAAGTGATCCCCCACTGCCAGGAGCCGGAGTCCGTCGCGGTGCGTCCGCCGAAGTTCGGCAGCGGAACGATCCTGATGTCTCCAGGGAACGCCTTCGAGTACCGGTCATAGAACCAGTGTCCAATCCATGAGATGGGGCTTCTGTTCTCCTCGAACGCATCTCCAGTCACGTTCCGGTCGATGTAGCCCTCCGTGAACCACCGTTGCAGGATCGTGAATGCCTTCACTGCGCCCGGTCCGTTGAGGAAGCCGTCGACGGTGCGGTAGTCGGTTCGATCGATCAGGTCCCCGCCCGCCGACCACACCGCCGGCGCGAAGCCGTAGGTGTACCACTCCGGGTTCGGCTCGTTGAGTTGTAGATCGAGCGGTCGCTCGAAGCCGGCCTGCCGCAGCCGCTGAAGAACGGCGGTGAATTCGTCGGCCGTCCATGCGTCGGCCGGGCTGGTGGGGATACGGATTCCGGCTTTCATCAGGATCGAGGGGCGCACGTACAAACCAAGGCCGGAGTCGAATGTGCCGACGCCCCATAGGCGGTTCGCATAGCTGCCCTGCTCGATGACCGAGGGCAGCAGGTCCTGGCGCAGTGATTTGGAGACGCAGGAGTCGATGGGTTTCAGCTTCCCCGACCAGGCGTAGTTATAGAGGTTGGGTCCATCGAAGTCGAGGAGATCCGGCAGGCTACCATGCACCGCGGCAGCCTGCACTTGTCGTGCGTAATCGCCGACAGGCAGGGTGATCAGCTTGACCTGCACCTGCTGTTCGGTGGCGTTGAACGCGCTCACCTGCTCGCGCAAAATCTGCGCCTCTTCGGTGTTCACACCGCTGTCGTGGAACCAGGCCGTGATGTATATAGGCCTCGACCCGCTCAGCTTGCCGTCGCACGTGGAGTCGGTCGGGGAGCCACTCTGTCGGTCCTGCTGACCACAGGCCCCGACGCCCGCTAAGACAAGGCAGCTAGCTAGGGCGACGATCTGCCCTCGTAGTAGAACTCGGCGCCGCCGACTCATGTCACTGCACGTTCGAGACGCTCAGTACGGGGCCCATGCACGCGCTCCCGCCATGGAATGTTCGGCTGCCCGTGCCGGCGGGGCGGCATCGGCACCCCCATGCCCTGCCTGCAATGGCTACCGCACCGTTTGGGCAGCATCTTGCCAGTATGTTCCTTCCGAGGTGATCTAGGTCCGGAAGCGCAGAACGCCCGCAGCGGAGGAAGTTCTCGCGCTGTCTCAGAAACCGTGGAGACCGCTCAGGTCGAGATCAACCTGAGCGGCAGTCGCTCGTAACAGCGGACGATGTTGTTGAGCGCCCATGTCGGCTCGCCGGCGAGTTCGATCCGGCTCACCTGCTGCAGCAGCGCAGTGAGCATCGCCTGCATCTCTAGTCGGGCAAGCCCCTGACCGGCGCAGGCGTGCGCGCCGTGCCCGAAGCCGAGATGGCGCGTGGCGTTACGGCGGATGTCGAACACGTCGGGGTCTGTCCACTCCTGCTCATCGCGGTTCGCCGACGCGTACAGCACCAGCACCCGCGATCCAGCCGGAATTTCAATGCCCCCGATTTCATTCGGCTGCAGCAACTTTCGGGTGAACGCCCGCAATGGCGATTCGTATCGCAGCACTTCGTTGACTGCATTGGGCAGCAGGGACGGCTCGGCGCGCAACAGCTCCCACTGGCCCGGGTGCATGGCAAACAATGCCAGCGCATTGGCGATCCCGCTGATCGTGGTGTCAAGCGACGGCACCAGGTAGTCGATCATGAGCGCCGAGCACTCGCTGTGACGTAGTTTCCCGGCGTCGGCGGCGACGAGGATGTCATGACCCATGCTGCCGTCGATCACTGACCGGCGCCGCACCACGTACTTGGAGAAGCGCAGCATCTGCAGACTGGCCGGCACGGACTTGAGGGCATAGCGATTCAGCGGGCCGAGCACATCGAATGTGGCTCCGCCCCATCGCAGCAGGTGCTGGCGTCGGTCCTGCGGCCACCCGACCAGCTCGGGCACAACGGAAAGCGGCAGCGCCGTCGCCAGATCCGTCACACCGTCCACGTGTTGACATCGCACGGCCTCCGCGACCAGCTGCTCGGCTTGGTGGGCTACGGCGTCACTCATCGATCGCAAGGCCCGTGGCAGGAGCCGGTGCGCGACGAGCTTGCGCCGCTGGTCGTGGTCATCGCCGTCACTGTTGAGCGTTGTGCCGCGAGACAGCCGGTTGATGATCCGGTTCAGCCCGACCCCTTCGCCGGAGACGAACGTCGAGTCGTCGCGTAGCACCGCCTTACACTGGGCATAGCGCGGGAGGGCGTAGACCCGTTGCCTGGTCAGCCAAACCACCGGACCGAGTCGCCGCAGCCGCGCATAGTGCGGGTAGGGGTCGACGATCGCCTGCGTCGCATACAGGTCCGGTTCGTAGGCCGGGACGTCGGTGGGCCTACGCATCGGTGCCGACGTCGGCCCTTGGCGCGAAAACCGGTGTTGCGCGGCTGACTTCGGCCAGATCGCGGCCGGCGCACAGCACCGTCCGATCCGGTCGCACTACCGCGGCTCTGGCCCGACCGGCCTGGAGCCAGAGGTCCAGTTCCGTGCCGGGATGAGCCGGAACGACGACGGCGCCGCGGCGAGTCATCGCGTCATGCTGAGAAGGGGTGAGCGCGGCCGACGTGATCAGCGCGAACCTGCCACCAACCACCGCGTCGAGACGTTCGCCGTTCGGCAGAACGGGATTCGGGCACAGCCGGCCCGCCAATTGCCGTCGTCCGCGTGATTTCACGACCAGCTCACTGCTATGCAACGCGGGCGTAGTGCTGTCGACGATCTTCTCCCTCACCCCCGGGATCAGATGCACTCGCGGGACTACCACACGCCGGAGCAGATTGCCTGCCTCTCCGCCCGCCGTCATGGCCGTGCCCACTGCGAGCGCGAACCGGATCATGTACCGCGCGTGCGGCATACGCTCCTGTTCATACGTATCGAGCACACTCTCCGGCAACCAGCCGTTGACCACGCCGGCAAGCTTCCACGCGAGGTTCGTCGCGTCGCGCAGACCCGCGCACAGGCCCTGGCCGATGAATGGCGGTGTCAGGTGCGCAGCATCGCCAAGAATGAAGATATTGTCACGGCGCCAGCGGTTCGCCACCTGCGCGCGGAACGTGTACTCGCCTACGCGCACGAGCTCCAGCTCTTCTGGCGCAACACCTTCCACCCACGGCCGGATCAACGGATAAAGCGCCTGCATGGTGCTGTAGTCGTCGGCCGTCTCGTCCGGCAGAAGCCGAAACTCCCACCGGTAGCGGCAATCGCCGATCCGCATGTACGTGGCCGCTCGATGCGGATCGCACACCTGGTGGACGCCCTCCCACTCATTCAGCTCGGCAGTCATCGCCACATCCACCACGAGCCATCGCTGCTGGAATTTCAAGTCCTCCATGTGTGCGCCGATCGCGGCCCGGGCCAGGCTGTTCGCCCCGTCGCAGCCGAGCACGTACCGCGTCTCTACTCGGTTCTCCTCGCCGCTGACCCGGTCGGTGAACGTGACCTGCACTCTGTCGGCGCCGATCTGAACGGCTTCGGTCACCTCGGCATTGCCCCGGAGAAAGGCGTGCGGGTGATGCTTCAGGTTCGCCCGCAGCAGCGCCTCGAACTCCGGCTGGTCGAACATGTTCGCCTGCGGGTAGCCGTTGGCGCTTTCGGCGCACTCCCGGTGAAACTCCGCGAGTATCCGCATGTTCCCGTCCCGCAGCTGCAGGCCGCGCGCCGGTCGGGAGATCGCCGCGAACTCATCAGCAATGCCAAGGCCAGCCAGTAAACGGTAGATTTCGTCGTCGAGATGAACAGCACGCGGTTGCGGGTAGACGTCCTCCCAGCGGTCGAGGATCAGGCAGTCGACGCCGTACTGCGCAAGCTTCGTCGCTGCGGTGATCCCGGTCGGCCCCGCGCCGACGATCACCACCGGGACGAAGCCGGGGTTATCGTTCATGCGTACCTGACCCGGTTGCGCTGCGTGCCGAGGTCGATCTTGCCGTCGTCGGTTCCGATGGTCGCCTCCACGACATCGCCGTCGCGTAAGTACTTGGCGTTCTTGGCCTGGCTGGCGAAGAACATCTTCCACTTGACGTCGTCGGGCAGCAGACCCACGAGCTTCTGCACCGGCTTCGGAGGCGCAGACAGCGCCGTCCCGACAGGTGTGCCGGTCATCACCAGGTCGCCGGCGGACAGCTGCTGGAAGCGGGCGAGCGCAGCAAGCGCCTGAACAGGGCGATAGATCATGTCGCTCTCGACCGTGCTGTCCTGGCGCAGTTCGCCGTTGACCCGCAGCTGCAGGCGCAGCTCGCCGAAGCGACCCAACTCGTCGGCATCGACGAGCACCAGCGCCGGCCCGACCGGCGTGAACGTCGGGTACGACTTCGATTCGTAGAATTGGGTTTTGGTCAGCTGCACATCACGCGCCGAAACGTCGTTGGTCACCACGAGACCGCAGATGTAGTCCGCCAGGTTGTCGGCGGTAATCGCGGTACCGACAGGCATGTCGCGACTGATCACCAAACCGATCTCCACCTCGTAGTCGAGCAGGCGCACATGCTCCGGCTTGACGATGTCGTCGACGGGGCCAGTGATCGACCCAGATGCCTTGCGGAAGAACGTGAGCGGCACCTTTTTCGGGTCCCCTCCGGTGTCCTCGACGTGGGATGCGAAGTTGGTCATCTGCGCGACGACGCGAGACGGCTTGGTCACCGGTGACAGCAGCTCGAGGCTGCTCACCGGCACCGTCTCGGTGCTCGCGGCGGCCCGATCGATCGCCGGGCGGTCGGCCAACAGCTGCGCCGTCGTCGTCGCGTCGGTGTCGACCTTGGCCACGGCGTCGGCAGCTGCCCGCCCACCAGCCGTCGGTGGTGCGGTAGATGGAAATTGTCATGAGCGCGCCACTTTCAGGAGTCCCCGGAGTCGGGTGATGTCGAATTCGTTGTCGCCACGGATCGCGGTCAGCATCGACCGCAGTTCGTGAGCTGCTTCCCGGCTGGGTGTGATACCGAGAAAATCTTTGGTGGCGGGTGGTCCCCATTGGGCCAGACCGGACGCGGTGAACGGCGCCCATCCCGGTTCGAGGGTGTTGTCGAACATGTCGCCATCGCTGAAGTGCTCGACCAGGAATCCTTCCGGATCGCGCCAGTAGTCGAAGATCTGGCTGCCCTGGATGTGCCTGCCGATGCCCCACGACCGGTGATACCCCAACTCGCGCAGGTATTCACCGCCTGCCGCGATCGCGTCCAGATCGCATGCCTGATACGCGGAGTGCACATAGCGGTTCGACGGGCCCAACGCCAGTGCCAGTGTGTGGTGGTCGGCGGGCGTCGAGCCACGATCGCAGCGGATGAAGCTCATCGCCGGGCCGCGGTCGCGCTGGCCGGGGTAATACATGAAGTCGCTGACGATCAACCCGATGTGGTCGAGGTACCAGTTCAATGTCTGGATGTACTTCGTGCTCTGCAGCACGACATGTCCCAACCGCTGCACGCGGGCCGGCTCGCGCGGGGGGCGCTGCGTGGCGTTGGCGCGCCGCAACTCATGCCCGAAGTTGAAGGTGTGCCGCTGCTGCGCGGGCAAGCCGGCCAGCTCGTGCGTGCCCGCGACCACGCGAACTGGAATCCCGTTCGGATCGGTCAGGTCCACCGCGACGCCTCCGATGGCCTCTGGCAGCGTGCGCGTCGTCCTTCCGGCCGCGCTGGCGAGCCGGTCGACATCGGCCTTGTCCTGTGCGGCGAACGCGGGGCCGACGAAGCGCGACCGCGGCCCGCGCCGGACGATCACGCAGGGTGAGCCGGCATCCGTTCCCCGAAGCTGAAGCTCGTCCGCGGTGTGCAGTACCGTGCTGAACCCGAACGCCCGCGCGAAGGCTTCCGCGCGGACCAGGTCTGGTTTCTCGAACTCCAGCCACGCTAGATCGCGGACCTTGATCAGGGGGTTGCGCGAGCGGCCCGGGTGCTCCCCGCGCAGGGCGCCCTGCTCGCTGTGCAGGTCCTTATGGCCGTCGACATGTGATGTCACTGTGCCTCCTCGAATTACTGACGATATCGTCACTTACTCGACACCCTGTCGTCAAGTCTTTCTGACGAAATTCTCAATATTGATGAATTCTGCTAACATCGGCGCATGACTGATGCGCACCCAGTCGCCGACAACCGGCTGGAACGGCGCAAGATGCGCACCCGGGCGGCCCTCATTCGCGCGGCGCAGACCTTTGTTGCGGCCGGCAAACTCAACGTGGCCGGTGCTCGAGATCACCCAGGCCGCGGACGTCGGGATGGGTTCGTTCTACAACCACTTCGACAGCAAGGAAGAGCTGTTCCAGGCGGCGGTCAACGAGGTCCTCGACGAACTCGGCGCGATACTGGACAAGCTCACAGGCGAAGGCGAGGATCCGGCGGAGACTTTCGCCCGAAGTTTCCGGCTAATCGGGCGGCTATTCAGGCGCCGCCCAGAGATGTCCCGGGTGCTTCTCAACACCGGGTTGACGATGATCTCCGCGGACCGCGGCCTGGCCCCGAGGGCTCTGCGTGACATCAGCGTCGGCGCGGACGCCGGCCGGTTCACCGTCGACGATCCGCTGCTGGCGTTGTCGATGGCAGGCGGCGCGCTGATGGGACTCGGCCAGCTGCTGCACGACCAGCCCGAGCGCGACGATGCCGAGGCCGCCGACCGGGTGACCCGCGACGTGCTGATCATGTTCGGCTTGCCTGCCGACGAAGCCGCGGAGATCTGCCGTCGGCCGCTGCCCGACCTCGACGAGCTGACCGAGCCCGACTCCGCGGCGTGATCCGCATCGACACGTCTGGTTGGTCGGATGACCGCCGGGTAGAGGCGGGAACCGCGAGTTCTCGTCGACATCTGCGGCGTGCGGGGCGACCTCCTTCTCGCACAGATCGCGCAGCACGACGCGCAGCTCATTGTGCTCCTCGGGCAGCATGAACAGCTCGAACGATGGATCACTGAAGCCAGCCATGTGAAATGTCCCTTCTACGTTCGGTTATGCGGGTGCGCGGTCGCCGGTCAGGTCGAGTGCAATGTCGATCAGCATGTCTTCCTGACCCCCGATCAGACCCCGGCGTCCGGCCTCTTCCAAAAGTGTTCGGGCGTCGACGCCGAAGCGGTCGGCGGTCGTCTCGGCGTGGCGCAGGAAGCTGGAGTACACGCCGGCGTACCCCAGGGTGAGGGTCTCGCGGTCGACGCGGACCGGACGTTGTTGCAGCGGGCGGACCAGGTCGTCGGCGGCGTCCTCGAGTGCGTTGAGGTCGCAGCCGTGCTGCCAGCCCATGCGGGTGGCGGCGGCGATGAAGACCTCCAGCGGCGCGTTGCCCGCGCCGGCGCCCATGCCGGCCAACGACGCATCGACGCGGTGACATCCGTGCTCGACGGCGACGATGGTGTTGGCCACCCCGAGCGACAGGTTGTGGTGGGCGTGGATGCCGACTTCGGTTGCGCTGTCGAGGTTTTGGCGCACCGCGTCGACCCGTTCGGCGACGTCGCGCATTGTCATGGCGCCACCGGAGTCCACGACGTACACGCACCCGGCGCCATATCAGCGCGACTCCGGAGATCGCGAAGTTCTCCACGGCGCGCAACGTCTGCACGCCGAAGTACGCGCTCCCGGGAACCTCGCGGTCGCCGAGCTGGTCGCGTTCGGTGCGCGGCGCCAGCACTGGCCGCGGCGCGCTCACACCGAACGCCCTGTCGGACAGCAGCGCGACGCTTGCGGCGGGTCGCTGGCCGACACGTGCCACGACGCGGTGATAGGCCTCCGGGTTCTGCTGTCGGACGAGATCCATTGTCTCGCGGGTGATCACCCACACGCGCGCGCCGGTGCGGGTGCGCCCGCTGGCGAAGTGCGCGGTATTGCCCAGCATCGCGCCCTCGGAGACCAGCGATCCCTTGCCGAGGGTGTAGAGGAGGTGTTCATCGCCGTGCGGGCCGCGAACGATCTCGACCTCACCCTCCTCGATGATGCCCGTCCACTTGTAAGGCGTCGATTCGTGAAACAGCCATTCCCCCGGCTGCCATTCGCGCAGCCTCGCCCTCATCGCGACCCCGCGCAGATCCTGCGGGTCGGCGCCGAGCGCGTTGGCCGCCGCGGCGACGGCACGTTCGAGCATCGTCATCGCTGGTCTCCATCTACACACCTTTCCGCCGGCATGTCGTCGACATATCCCTGCGGAAGAAACATCACAGCAGCGCCTCGACGTGGTGCGCGGCTGGCTAGATCTACCCACGGCCGCGCTGAAGGTGCCCGGACCTCAATCACGCGGACCTTCGCGAGCAGCCAACCTGGCGATACACAGTTCGGGTTCGACGAACGGTTCGAGCCTGGCCGACAAAGCCGTGTCTTCGTGGTCTGGATGTCCACCGGTGGCCGCGGCGTGGTCGAGCAGGCCCTGCAGCAACCCCAGGTGTAGGCCGCAACCCACCTCGGGGTGGGCTCGGGCCAAATCCCGTACCGGGCAGGCGTGCAGCCGTATGACCCGCTCCCGCCCGACGATCTGCTCGCTATCAGCCGACAGCGACGCCGATGGTTCTGATTCAGCAGCCAGTTCGGGGTCGAACCCCATCCGGCTGAAGACCTCGGCGGCGAGCACCGCTCCTCGATCCAGCGGGTCACCCACCTCCGCCGCGTCCGTACCATCCTGGCCCACAACAGCCTCGCCGTGGGAATCCGCGATCCGGCCGGCCCACTGCTGGCCGGCGCGCTGGGCACGCCGAGCGCGTGTTTGCACCGTCTCTCCCAGCTCCATCGCGAGAATCTCGGCGAGTATCCGATAGTCCAGGCGCTCCTCGACGGCGCGGTATCCGGTGCGGGGTCGACCCACGCCGACCCGGTTCATCCGGGTGCGCTCGATCGCTCCCTCGTCGCACAACGCGTCCAGGTGGAAACGCACCGTGGTGACGTGCAACTTGAGGCGCGAAGCGAGCTCGACCGCATCAATCGCGCCGCCGTGCTCACGCACCATCTTCAGCACTCCTTCACGCTGCCGGTTGCGCGGCAGGCGATCTCGTCGCCTACGCGGACCGGCCGCACTGTCCGTTTCCTCGTCCACCTCGCACCCTTACCCTTCACGCGTTTAACGGATATACTTCCTCTATATTAGCATAAGTCCATAGATGCAGACGTCCACCAAAAGAGGCGAGTTGGCCTTGTCTGCGGGAGGCAAACCAATGGGGAACATCCACGCGGTGCAGGTGCGCCGTGTTTATGACCAGCGGGTACGCGGCGACGGCACCCGGGTGCTGGTGGACCGGATCTGGCCGCGCGGGATGACCAAGGAAAAAGCGGACGTGGACGAGTGGTGCAAGCAGATCGCGCCGTCCAATGAGCTGCGTAAATGGTACAACCACGTGCCGGAACGGTTCGAGGAGTTCACTCGCCGCTATCAGGAGGAGTTGACCGAGCCCACGCGGGCCGAAGTCCTGACGCACTTACGCCACCTCGCAAGACGGGGAACTCTGACGCTGCTTACGGCCAGCAAGGCCGTCGACATCAGCGAGGCCACCGTGCTTGCCGCGGTGCTGCATTGACGTGGGTCCAACCGCATGAACCTGCTCGAAGTACGCGCCGCGAACTCCGCGGCCTGGCTTAGCGGGGCCGGTCACGTCCGTCGTGGCATGACCGGTCCGGATCGTTCAGCGGGGTGCTGGTCGGCCTCATCGAACTGCAGCTGCAGGGCAAGCGGGCGGATAGCCGGGAACCCGCGGCGACGGGCGCGCGGCCGGCGCGAACACGGCCGACGTCGGCTCCGGTGCCGACGACGGCAGGCCCGACTGGCTTCTGCGTGCCACGCAGACGATTGCTTCGACCTTCACGTGTCAGTGCCCGCGAAACCGGGCTGCGATCATCTCCGGGGGAGTAGTCCCGGACCGGGGTAGGCGACGATGACGCGCCCGTGGTCGGGTTTGCAGCCCTCGACGAACGTCACTCCGTTTTCGGTGTAGGTGTAGGTCGCCGGATCGTAGGTCCGTAGACGCTCAGTGATGCGCCCCAACTCGGCCTCGCTGTCGGTGGCCCACATGAGGTATTCGACACCGACGGCCCCGACACCGGGCGGCCGGGCGGAGTCCTTTGCGTATAGGTAGATCTGAAAACCGTCCGGCGCCAACAGCAGTACGGCGTCGGGTTCACGAAGAGCGACGCGGCACGCGAACACGTCGCAATAGAAATCGACCGTACGATCGACGTCCAACACCCGCATCACCGTTGACGCGACCCGGACTGTGGCACCCTTGGCCTCAGCGGGGCTGGTCGCCTCAGGTTCTGTATCCGGCATATCAACCTCGATTGATAAAAGGCATTACCATCCTTCATATTACTCTTGTTCAGAGAACGTTCGTGGTCGGGGCGGATCGGGTCCTGACGAGCTCGGTTCGAAACTGGTCGCGAACTGTCGGGCAGCGTGACGATTACTCGTCGTGGACCCCTGCGAGGACGCTGCTGTCCCTCGTCGGTGATGTGGGGTCGCGGGGTAACGGCCCTGAGGGTGCCGGGACCGCATGGTCGGCCGGCAGCGGCTGCGACAGTGCGACCCACGCGACCTTCCCATCACCGACCGGCTCGGCACCGGGGTGCCGAGCCGGTCGCGATCGAGCCATCCACACGCGCCGGGCACCTCCTCAGCCCCCGGCCCGTACTCGTGCCGCGGCGTTGACGAGGTTGCGCAGCGAGGCATTCACCTCGGTGCTGCGGCGGGTCTTTAGGCCGCAGTCAGGGTTGACCCACAGCCGTTCGGCGGGAACGGCTTTCAGTGCCGATCGCAGCGATTCAGCGATCTCGGCGGTTGCGGGGATTCGTGGTGAGTGGATGTCGTAGACGCCCGGACCCACGCTGTTGCCGAAGCCGATCGCATTGAGGTCGTCGAGGATCTCCATGTGGGATCGGGCAGCCTCGATGGAGGTGACGTCGGCATCCAGGTCGGCGATCGCGCCGATTACTTCGCCGAACTCCGAATAGCACAAATGGGTGTGGATCTGCGTGGAGTCGGCGACCCCGGAGGTCGCGAGCCGGAACGCGGCGACCGCCCAGGCGAGGTATCCGGCCTTGTCCTTCGAGCGCAGCGGCAGCAGTTCGCGCAGCGCCGGCTCGTCGACCTGGATGATCGCGATCCCCGCTGACTGCAGGTCCACGGTCTCGTCGCGGATGGCCAGCGCGATCTGACTGGCGGTGTCGGCTAGCGGCTGGTCGTCGCGAACAAACGACCAGGCCAGGATCGTCACCGGACCGGTCAGCATGCCCTTGACCGGCTTATCGGTGAGTGACTGCGCGTAGGTCGCCCAGTCCACGGTCATCGGATGCGGCCGGGACACGTCGCCGTAGAGGATCGGTGGGCGCACGCAGCGGGTGCCGTAGGACTGCACCCACCCGTTGACGGTGGCGAAGAAGCCGTCGAGCTGCTCGGCGAAGTACTGCACCATGTCGTTGCGTTCCGGCTCGCCGTGCACCAGCACGTCGAGGCCGAGTTCTTCTTGCAGCCTGATCACGTCGGCGACTTCGGCCCGCACGAGGCGGATGTACTCGCTCTCGTCGATCTCGCCGGACCGTAGCTCCGCGCGCGCCTTGCGAATCGTCGAGGTCTGCGGGAACGAGCCGATCGTGGTGGTCGGCAGTGGTGGAAGATGGAGCCTGGCGTCCTGGCTCGCTCGCCGAACCTCGGCGGGTCCACGCTGGCTTGCCGAGGCTGCGATGCCCTCGATGCGGGCCCGGATCTGCCTGTTGCGGAGTCGGGGATCAGCCGGCGCGGGAGGAGATCGCGGCATTGGACGACTCGACCGCCGCGGCTACCGTGTCCCGTCCACCGTGCAGTGCCTTCGCCAGGGTGACGACCTCGGTGACCTTCTCGGCGCCGAACGCCAGCCAGCTGTGCAGTCGGTCGTCGACGTCGGTCTCGGCGGTCAGTGAGTAGGGCACATGCAGGGTCGAGCAGGAGGTCGACACCGCCACCGAGCGGGCCGCTCCCGACAGAGTGGCCAGCCGGCCCAGTGCAGCCTCGAGGTCGGTACGCCAGACGTTGCGTCCGTCGACGATTCCGGCCACCAGGGTCTTGTCGGCAAGCTCAGGCACCGCCGCCAGCGGCCGAATCGCCGCCGGCGACCAGGTCGAGCCCGATGGCCTCGACCGGTGTGCGCGCCAGTGCGGGCAGGGCGGCGTCGAGCCCACCGAAGTAGGTGGCGACGAAGATGGCCGGGCGCTCGGCATGCGCTCCCAGCGCGGTATAGGTGCGCTCGGCCAGCTCGGGACCGTTGTCCAGGATGTCGGTCACCAGCACCGGCTCATCAATCTGAACCCACGCCACCCCGGCCGCGGCGAGCAGGCCCAGCAGCTGGGTGTAGAGCGGAATCAGCTCGCCGAGCCGTGCGATCGGCGCGCTCGCGTCCCCAACGGCCTTGCTTAGTGTCAGAAACGTGATGGGGCCGATGATCACAGGCCGCACGGTAACGCCTTGCTGCTGAGCTTCTTTGCACTCGGCGAGAACTTTCCCCGGATGCAGCGTGAACGCGGTGTACGGGGCGATCTCCGGAACGATGTAGTGATAATTCGTGTCGAACCACTTCGTCATCTCCAGCGGCGCAACGTCCTTGGTGCCGCGCGCCGCCGCGAAATAGCGATCGAGATCGTCGGCGATGCCGGCGACGCGGGCGGCAATGCGCCCAGCAGGGCCGCGGTGTCGAGCATCTGGTCGTAAAGGGAGAAGGTATTGACCGGTACCGAGTCCAGTCCGGCCACCGAGAGGGTGGCCCAGGTTTCGCGGCGTAGGTCAGCTGCCACCGATTCCAGATCTGCGCGGATAGTCCGCCCCGCCCAGTACCCCTCGATCGCCCGTTTGAGTTCGCGGTGTGGGCCGATTCGTGGAGATCCAAGGATGGTGGCTGTGAACGGTCGAGATGGCACGAGGCGTCCTTCACTTTCTAGCAAGTCAGACTAGGTTTACGACCGGTGTTGTGATTGACGCTTGCCGGGCGGCCGAGCGCCGCGCGCGATGCCCAAGGCTTTGATCGGTGGGGCGGTAGTGCCGTTTTCGGGGACTGACTTCGGTTGCGGGGCTGTGGGTGGCAATGCAGTCGCCGTCTCGATGTCGACGTCTGGCCGGTGTTGCGCTGAGGGAGCAGACCTTTTGGCCCCGGGTCGTTTGGCGCCGCCGGCGATGGGGAGTCCTGCGACCGGCTTGGCTTCCTGTTCGTGCGCCTCCGGCGTGATGTGCGCCACGGTCGGCGCGAGCGAAGGGGGCGTCGTCTTGGCGGCTGGGCCCGCCTGCTGGACCGCGGCAGCATGCTGGTCGGCGGCTGTCTTGGGTGGCGGTGTGGTCGTGCTGCAGTTGAGGGATTTCAGCAGCAGGGTAGCAACGTCGCGCACCTCGACACCTGCACGGCCAGCGGCTTCTTGGCGGTCGTCGACGCCGTCGGTGATCATTATTCGGCAGAACGGGCAGGCGGTGGCGATCGTCGTGGCACTGGTGGCCAGTGCCTCGTCGACCCGTTCATGGTTGACCCGCTTGCCTATGTGCTCCTCCATCCACATCCGCGCGCCGCCGGCGCCGCAACAGAATCCGCGATCGGCGTGCCGGGGCATCTCGGTCAGAGTCGCGCCGGAGGCCCCGATCAGTTCACGTGGCGCCTCGTAGACCTTGTTGTGGCGGCCCAGGTAGCACGGGTCGTGGTAGGTGATGTCGGCGCCACCGTCGGCAGGCGAGACGGGCACCAGCTTCTTCTCGCGCACCAGCCGGTTCAGCAACTGGGTGTGGTGCAGCACGGTGTAGTCGCTGCCCAGCTGCGGATACTCCCGGCCGATCGTGTTGAAGCAGTGCGGGCAGGTGACGACAACCTTGCGGTCGACGACCTCGACACCCTCGAACAGCTCGTTGATCGTCTCGACATTCCGCTGCGCGAGCTGCTGGAACAGAAACTCGTTACCGGACCGACGCGCGGGGTCGCCGTTACAGGTCTCGCCGGTGCCGAGCACCAGGTATTTCACCCCGGCGATCGCGAGCAGCTCGGCGAACGCCTTGGTGGTCTGCTTGGCTTTGTCTTCGTACGCGCCTGCGCAGCCCACCCAGAACAGATACTCGTAGCCGTCGAAGCTGTCGACGTCTTGGCCGTAGACCGGGACGTCGAAGTCGACCTCGTCGATCCAGTTGGTGCGATCTTTGGCGTTCTGTCCCCACGGATTGCCCTTGGTTTCAAGGTTTTTGAACAATAAACCGAGTTCGGAGGGGAACTGCGACTCCATCATCACCTGGTAGCGGCGCATGTCGACAATGTGGTCGATGTGCTCGATGTCGACGGGGCACTGCTCGACGCAGGCGCCGCAGGTGGTGCACGACCACAGCACGTCAGGATCGATCACGCCCTTCTCTTCGAGAGTGCCGACCAGCGGGCGGGTGGCCTGCTCGGCCCCCGACCCGGGCACCCGACCGAAGCCCGACTCGGGCACATGGTGCGCCACGGCGTGGTCGGTCTCGGAGTCCAGACCCTCGAGCAGTTCGACCTTCTCGCCGAGGATGTAGGGCGCCTTGGCCATCCAATGGTCGCGCAGGTCCATGATCAGCAACTTGGGCGACAGCGGCTTGCCGGTGTTCCAGGCCGGACACTGCGACTGGCAGCGACCACACTCAGTACAGGTCGCGAAATCGAGCATGGCTTTCCACGTGAAGTCCTCGACCTTGCCCCGGCCGAACACGTCGTCCTCGGCCGGATCGTCGAAGTCGATCGGCTTGCCAGCAGACTCCATGGGCAGCAGCTGGCCCATGCCGTCAGGCAGCCGCTTGAAGACGACGTTGATCGGCGCCAAGAAGATGTGCAGATGCTTGGAGTGCAGCACGATCAGCAGGAAAGCCAGCATCACCGCGATATGCAGCAGTAAAGCCACCGTCTCCACGACTTCGTTGCCGTCGCCGAGCGGGCGCAGTATCGCCCCCCATGCGTGCGAGAGGAACGCGCCGTTGCCGTAGGGCAGGTTGCCGTTGTTAACAGACGCCCCGCGGAAGAACACATAGGTCCAGACGACGTTGAAGATCATGAACAGGATCAGCCAGGCGCCACCGTTATGCGAGCCGTAGAACCGCGACGCCCGTCCATGCTCACGCGGGTTCCGCAGAATGCGGATGATCGCGAAGGTGACGATAGCAATGGTCACGGCGACGATGAAGAAGTCCTGCAGGAAGCCGAGTGCGTCCCAGCGGCCGATGAGCGGGATATGAAATTTCGGCTGGAATACCACGCCGTAGGCCTCGATGTAGACCGTGAGCAAGACCAAAAAGGCCCACATGGTGAAGAAGTGCGCCAGGCCGGGGATCGACCACTTCAGCAGGCGGCGCTGCCCGGCAACCTCAGAGATCTGGGTCCAGGCGCGGGTGCCCAGACTCTCGGTGCGCCCGGTAGTCGGCTGGCCCGACCGGATGAGCCGGATCAGCCAGCCGATCCGGCGGGCGGCGAACGCCAGCACGACCACAGTCATCGACAAGCCTACTGTCAGTCTGATCAGCGTCTGCGTCGTCACGGACTGTCTCCCATGTCTAACTCAATACACCCGCGTGTTCTTTGAACGTCGCGGTCCTGCGGTGTCTGCATCAGGTTGGGAGCAGTTGCCGCAGGACGTATTGCAGGATGCCCCCGTGCCGGTAGTAGGCGGCCTCGGCGGGGGTGTCGATGCGCACGGTGGCGACGAATTCGGTGTTCTGCCCGTCCCGTTCGGTGCGGACGGTGACCTCGCTCGGCAACGGTGCGGCGGGGTCGGTGCCGGCCAGTCCGGTAATCGAATACTCCTCCTCACCCGTCAGTCCCAGGCTTTCTCTCGACGCGCTGGCCGGGAACTGCAGGGGCAGCACGCCCATGCCGATCAGGTTCGAGCGGTGTATCCGCTCGAAGGAGATGGCCAGGACCGCGCGCACCCCGAGCAGCAGGGTGCCCTTCGCGGCCCAGTCTCGCGAGGAGCCCGAGCCGTACTCCGCGCCGGCCAGGATGATCAGCGGCACCCCGTCGGCGGCATACGCGGTGGACGCGTCGAAGATGCTCATCTGCTCACCGTCGGGCAGGTGCCGGGTGACCCCGCCCTCGGTGCCGGGAGCGAGCAGGTTGCGCAGCCGGATATTCGCAAACGTGCCCCGAATCATCACCTCGTGGTTGCCGCGGCGGGAGCCATAGGAGTTGAAATCGCCCCGCGCGACCCCGTGGCCGCTGAGGTAGTTACCGGCGGGGCCCTCGAGTTTGATCGCGCCGGCTGGCGAAATGTGGTCGGTGGTCACCGAATCACCCAGCACGGCAAGCACTCTGGCTCCGGCGATGTCTCCGACGGGCTGGGGTTCCCGGCTCATGCCGTCGAAGTACGGGGGGCGGCGGACATAGGTGGAATCGTCGTCCCAGTCGAAGATCTGCCCGGTCGCGACGTCCAGGCCCCGCCACTGGTCGTCGCCGACTAGCACGTCGGCGTAGCCGCGGGTGAACATCTCCGCCCGTACGCACTCGTCGATCACCTCCTTGACCTCCTGGGTGCTGGGCCAGATGTCGCGCAGGTACACCGGCTGCCCGGCGGTGTCGGTGCCGAGCGGGTCGTTGAGCAGGTCGGCAAGCATGGTGCCGGTCAGCGCGTAGGCGATCACCAACGGCGGGGAGGTCAGGAAATTCATTTTGCACTCGGGATGGATGCGGCCCTCGAAGTTGCGGTTGCCCGACAGCACGGAGGCCACCGTCAGGTCGTGTCCGGTGACGGCGGCGCTGACCTGCGGGATCAGCGGTCCAGAGTTGCCGATACAGGTTGTGCAGCCGTAGCCGACCAGAGAAAACCCGAGCTGCTCTAGGTAGGGGGTCAACCCGGCCCGGTCGTAGTAGTCGGTCACGACACGCGATCCCGGCGCGAGTGTCGTTTTCACCCAGGGTTTTCGGGACAGGCCGCGCTCGACGGCCTTCTTGGCCAGCAGCCCCGCGCCGATCATGACCGATGGGTTGGAGGTGTTGGTGCACGAGGTGATCGCGGCGATCACCACGTGTCCGTGACCTATTGCCGCAGGGGTGCCGTCGGCGAGGGTCACCGACACCGGGTCCGACGGCAACTTGTGGGACTGGCCGCAACTGCACGGCGCGAACGGGAGGTCGTCGTCGCGGTCGTGATCGATGGCGACCGGGTCGCTTGCCGGGAATGATTCGCTCAACGCCTCATCGAGTCCGGCTGCCGCCACGACCGATCCAGCGCCATCGGCGAGTAGCGAAGCGACCGCGTGCGAGGCCATCGACAGCGGGATGCGGTCCTGGGGTCGCTTCGGCCCGGCGATCGAGGGTTCCACACCGGCCAGATCCAGTTCGACGCTTTGGCTGTAGACCGGCTCGTCATCAGGGTCATGCCACAGGCCCTGCTCCTTGGCGTAGGCCTCGACCAGCCGTATCTGGCGTTCGGGGCGTCCGGTGAGCCGCAGATAGGTCAGTGTCTCCGCGTCGATCGGGAAGATCGCACAGGTCGAACCGTATTCGGGACTCATGTTGCCCAGGGTCGCCCGGTTCGCCAGCGGCACGTTCGCCACGCCGGGGCCGTAGAAGTCAACGAACTTGCCCACCACCCCCGTCTGGCGCAGCAGTTCGGCGACCGTGAGCACCAGATCGGTCGCGGTCGTGCCCTCGCGCAGCTCCCCGGTTAGCTTGAGACCGAGCACCTGCGGGACCAGCATGCTCATCGGCTGCCCGAGCATGGCCGCCTCCGCCTCGATGCCGCCGACCCCCCAACCGAGCACGCCGAGCCCGTTGACCATCGGGGTGTGCGAGTCAGTGCCGACCAGGGTGTCCGGATAGGCCTGTGGGCCGTCCGGGCCGGCCCGGGTGAACACCACCCGGGCCAGATACTCCAGATTGACCTGATGACAAATTCCGGTGTCTGGCGGGACAACCAGGAAATCGTCGAACGCCTGCTGCGCCCACCGCAGCAGCTGGTAGCGCTCCCGGTTGCGGACGAACTCCAGGCCGGCATTGACGCCGAACGCGTCGGGACGGGCGAACACGTCCGCGATCACCGAATGATCGATCACCAGCTCCGTGGGGATCAGCGGATTGATCCTCGCCGCGTCCCCGCCCAGCGCGGTCATCGCATCACGCATCGCAACCAGGTCGACCACGCACGGGACGCCGGTGAAATCCTGCATCAACACCCTCGCAGGGGTGAACTGGATCTCGGTTCCGCTCTGCCGCACGGGATCCCACGCGGCCAACGCCGCCACCTGCTCCCCGGTGACCAGCCGGCCATCCTCGTTGCGCACCAAATTCTCCAGCAGCACCCGCAGGCTGTAAGGCAGCCGGTTGGAGGTCTGCACTCGGTCCAGGCGAAAGATGTCATAGCTTTCGCCGTCGACGACAAGCCGATCACGGGCACCGAAACTGTTGAGGCTCACGACGGCGCGCCATCCGCACCCGGGGTGTGCGTGTGGGCGTCGATCTGATCCATCGCGTGAATGGCCAACGCGGCGTGCGCAAATGCGCCGCCGGCCCGCATCTCCGCCGCGACCCAGATGGCTTCCATGATCTCTTCGGGGCTCGAACCCTTGCGCCGCGCCAACTTGGTGTGGCCGGTGATGCAGTACGGACACTGAGTCACGTGTGCCACTGCGACGGCGATGAGCTGTTTGGTCTTCTCGGGCAGCGCACCCTCGGCGAACACAACCCGGGAAAACCCGTCGAAGGCGTCGTGGATGTTGGGCGCCAAAGCTTTTCGGCGAGCCGACATCTGCGGTGTTGCCGGCTGATACAGGGACTCGGACATGGCGCGTCTCCACTCTGCGCTGCCGGGCCGTGGCGGTGCTCGTCGCGCCCGCAGCGCTGGCCTCACTGAGCCACTCTACCCGCAAACAGCAATATAGAGGGATAGAATGCTTTATATTAAAGAAGGACGTATCGGGTACACAGTCCCAGTCGATGTCTTTGCTGGCTGGATCGGCTAGATGCTTTGCCGGTAGCCGAAGAACTCGTGGTCTTGGTTGTAGCCGCCGTAGCCGCCGCCGACTTCGGAGAAGTGCGCGACGAACTCGATGCCCTTGATCCATTTCACCTGTTTGAATCCGAGCTGGTTCTCGTTACGTAGCCGTAGCGGCGCGCCGTGGCCGAAGGACAGCGGTTCGTCGTTCATGTCGTAGGCGAGCATGGTGAGGTGGTTGCTCATCTGCTCGATGGGGTGCGCGTCGTAGTAGATGCCTGCGTCGGGGCCGTCGCCCAGCGAGTAGAACACCACCCATTTCGCCTCGGGCGCGGCTGGACGAGGTCGAGGATGGTCTGCATCGACACCCCGCCCCACTTGGCGATGCCCGACCAGCCTTGGATGCAGAAGTGCTGGGTGATCTGCTCATGGTGCGGCAGCGCCCGCAGCTGCGTCATGGTGAGCTCGACCGGGTGCTCGACGAGGCCGTTGATCCGCAGCCGATAGTCGGCGAAGTGCCCGTCGAACAGGGCGGTGTATTCAGGCGAGTCGGGGTACTGACCGTTGTGCCAGAAGTACGGGGAGATGTCCTTCTCGCTGTACTGGCCTGGTGTGGCGTCAAGGTGTTCGAAGAGCCGTTGCGCGGGCCCGATCAGCGCGAAGCCGACGCGCTGCACCACTCGCGGGTGGCGCAGGGTGAATGGGGTGGCCGCCACCCAGCCCACCACGACCACCACCATCGACGCCGCGAAGATCGCGAAACCGACCCAGTCCGTCGCGTCGCGGCCGGCGTAGATGTGGTTGAGGTTGCGCAGCAGACCAGTAGTGAACACCAGCGCGACGTGGATGGTGATGAACAGCAGGAACCACGCCAGCACGAGGAAGTGCAGGGACCGGGCCACCTGGATGCTGAATAGCCTGCTGACCGGTTTGAACCGGGTCGACAGCGCCGGGGACATACCTAGCCCCGTCAAGAACGCCAACGGGGCGGCGATGAAGATGGTGATGAAGTAGGCGATCAACTGCAGGCTGTTGTAGGCCACCCAGCCGCTTTCGATCGGCCAGTCCAGCGACAGGTACTGGATCAGCACCGACACCGCGTTCGGGATCACCGACCAACTGGTGGGCACCAGATGTCGCCACTGCCCAGTGGTGAAGAGCAGTACGTAGAAGACCGCGCCGTTGAGCAGCCAGAGGGTGTTCACGCCTAGATGCCACCAGCGGGCCAGCCCGATCGAATGCCGGATGCCTGGTAGCCCGATCTGGCCGGGGAGGCTGATGGAGTCCTTTTTCGCCGTCCACAGCGGATCAGCGGGAACCGGTTTCTGGACACGGAACCAGTCGCGGCCCGGCGTGCTGTGCCGGGTCCAATACAGCCGCGGATGATCACTGAGGATCTGCAATCCCGAACGGACGATGAAGAGCAGCAGGAACAGATTAAAGAAGTGCTGCACCCCGACCCAGACCGGCAGCCCCGGATGGCGTACCGCGTCGGCCGAGACGACGGTGCCGGGATTGCGCGCGATGAAGTCCTGCACCGAGCTCATGTCACGTAGACCCTGGGCGGCGGCGACCGCGATAATCAGGACCACGAATCCGATCGGCAGCAACCACAGCAAGTTGAACCACCTGCTGCTTCCGATCCGGACGCGCGGCGCGATGCCGTGCGCGACCGGCACCGAACCGGCCCACGTACTCGGATCCACCACGTCCTCGCCGACGGTGAGTTGCGAACGAAAACTCGCTACCACCTCCGGCGTGACGTGCGCGTCCGGTGTGGCCGGCAGATGGCCCTGCGGGTCGGTCGGTTCGTCCCCCGGAGGTGGTAGGCCCTCACCGTCGTCGCGGTGGTTGACGGTGCGGCGTTCGGTCATCAGGCTCCCTAGGGTCCAAGTGCTCAGCCGCTCAGCCACACTTCGCGAGCGACATCCCGTTCGGCGGCGCAAGATGAGGCGCGAACCAGGATTCGACAAATGTGAGTATCCGGCGATGCGGTTCTGCTCACGAAGCCCCGATCTGGTGGCGGCGCAGTGGGGTCGGAACGGTCTGCTGCTCAGCTGTTTCGACGCTACGCCGTTCATGTAACCCGTGTCACACGATCCACCCGCATCGGCCCGGCGTTGCGAACCCAGACGCGTCGCTACAGATCCGTGCCGTTGACGATCGCCAACGCGCGCAGTATGTCGGTGGTGAACGTGAGGCATTGGGCTCGAGCTTGCTTCGCAGACTTTCCTCGACGAGGTCGACACCCTGCGGACTGTGCAGGCGGACTTCGTGATAGACGGCCTCAAGTGTGGCCGCGAACCCGTCGCAGTCCTCGATGCGATCGGTCATCGGGCCCTCCTCTCGAGCGCCGCTTCGATCGTCATCCCCCTATGCCCGGCTACGTTGGGGGTTCGGTGAGCGAGTAAGCATACTGAGAGCCATGCAACGGATCTCTCTGGATGCCCTGGCCACGCAGCAGCTCGAACTGGCTGCCGCCCACGGCGGGCGGCCCGCCGCCGACACAGTCGTCGGCGGTCACGAACGCGTGCTGCGCCAGACGGTGGTCGGCATGATCAAAGGCACCGAGTTGGGCGAGCACAACAACCCCGGCGAGGCGACGGTGCATGTATTGCGTGGGCGGGTCCGCCTGACATCTGAGGGCCAGTCCTGGGAGGGCCGCGCCGGTGACCTATTGAAGATTCCCAACGCGCGTCACGGCCTGCAAGCGCTTGAAGACTCGGCAATATTGGTGACCGTAGCCAAGCTGGGGTGAGACCAACCGGCGTTGTTCGATAGACACAGAGAAACCTCGAGCGCGGTGTCTACTGCTGCGCCCGAGATGGCCGGACAGGTGGTCGCCGACCGCCGAGGCCAGATCGTGTCTTCCGGCGGGTGCCCCACCGATCCCGAACCTGCCCGGCCCGATGCCCAACGACGGTCGTCGCACAGCAAGGCCTATGACGACGTCGTATTCGTGGTCTTGAGCCATCTCCAGTAGCGGGCCGGCTCATTGACCGGGAGGCTGATTCTGGGTTGCAACGGCAGTATCGTCTGCGGCCACAGCGGAACGCGGCCGGCGGCCGATGTGGGATTCGGCGCGCATCCGCTCCGACATGTGGGGGTAGTGCAGTTCGAAAGCCGGCCGCTCCGAACGGATCCGGGGCAGCTCGGTGAAGTTGTGCCGCGGCGGCGGGCAGCTGGTGGCCCACTCCAGCGAGTTGCCGTAGCCCCACGGGTCATCGACGCTGGCCGGCTCGCCGTAGCGGTAGCTCTTAAAGATGTTCCAGACGAACGGCAGCATCGACACGCCGAGGGTGAACGCCCCGATCGTCGACACGATGTTCAACGTGGTGAATCCGTCGGAGGGCAGGTAGTCGGCGTAGCGGCGCGGCATTCCTTCGTTACCCAGCCAGTGCTGCACCAAAAAGGTGGTGTGGAAACCGATGAACGTCAGCCAAAAGTGCAGCTTGCCCAGCCGCTCGTCCATCAATCTGCCGGTCATCTTCGGGAACCAGAAGTAGATGCCGGCATAGGTGGCGAACACGATGGTGCCGAACAGCACGTAGTGGAAGTGGGCGACCAGGAAATAGCTGTCGGTGACATGGAAGTCGATCGGCGGGCTGGCCAACATGACGCCGGACAGCCCACCGAGTAGGAAGGTGACCATGAAACCGACCGAGAACAACATCGGCGTTTCGAAAGTCAACTGGCCGTGCCACATCGTGCCGATCCAGTTGAAGAACTTGATGCCGGTCGGGATGGCGATCAAATACGACATGAAGGAAAAGAACGGCAACAGGACCGCGCCCGTGGCGAACATGTGGTGCGCCCACACCGCCGTCGACAGGGCCGCGATGGACACGGTGGCATAGACCATCGAGGTGTAACCGAAGACCGGTTTGCGGCTGAACACCGGAACGACTTCGGTGACGATGCCGAAGAACGGGATCGCGACGATGTAGACCTCGGGGTGACCGAAGAACCAGAACAGGTGCTGCCACAAGATCACTCCGCCGTTGGCCGGGTCATAGATATGTGCGCCGAGGTGGCGGTCGGCGGCCAGCCCAAACAGCGCGGCCGTCAGCAGCGGGAACGCGATCAATATCATGATCATGGTGACCAGGACGTTCCAGGTGAAGATCGGCATCCGGAACATCGTCATCCCGGGCGCCCGCATGCACACCACCGTGGTGATCATGTTGACCGCGCCCAGGATGGTGCCCAACCCGGCGACGATCAGGCCCATGATCCACAGGTCACCGCCAGCGCCCGGCGAATGGATGGCGTTGCTCAGCGGCGTATACGCCGTCCAGCCGAAATCCGCGGCACCCCCCGGGGTGAGGAAACCAGACACCGTGACCAGCGCGCCGAACAGGAACAGCCAGTAGCTGAGTGCGTTCAGACGCGGGAACGCCACATCCGGTGCGCCGATCTGCAGCGGCAGAATGCAATTGGCGAAGCCGAACACGATCGGGGTCGCATACAGCAGCAGCATGATCGTGCCGTGCATGGTGAACAACTGGTTGTACTGCTCGTTGGAAAAGAACTGCAAACCCGGCGCGGCTAGCTCGGTTCGCATAAACAGCGCCATCAATCCGCCGACCATGAAGAAGCCGACCGAGGTGACGATGTACATCATCCCGAGCAGCTTGGGGTCTGTGGTCGTCACCACCCGGTATAAGAACGTGCCCTTGAGTCCACGGCGCTGCGGGAACGGCCGAATCGGAGTCAGTTCAACGACGGCGCTCACGGCGTCCCCTCGCTGTGCGCCGCGCACACGGGCCACCCGCGACGGCTAGATCTGCTCGCCCGCTCAGGTGCCCTCCGGCGGACGTCGAATCGCGCCTTCTCGGCCTGCGGCCCGCCCGTGATGTCGTTGTCGGACCGGACATCTCGTGGCCGCGATCCTGCGGCGCCGCAACCGGCCGGGTGAACCGGGGCGCCCCCCGTCCGGTGACGTCGCTGCCGGGTATCGCACTCCCATACACCATGAGCCGCCCATCCTTACCCACCTCGTTTAGAGGACTATACTCCTCTAATCAAGACCCTAATCGTCTAGCGCGTATATCAGTCCAGGTCTGCGGTTATGACTGGGCCCAAGCAATCTCCACCGCGCCACGCTGCGATCGGTGAGTTCCCGCTCGGCAGGCCAGCCTGCAGCGGCGTCACACTCATCGCAGACGTTTGGCGCCACCGTCAGCTTCCTTCGGTGTGTTTCCTCGGGGTCATCGGCGCTGGTGGCGCCCATCGATCGAGCAGTCTGCGCGCGTCGGCGCACAACTGATCAATCACGTCAGCCACGGGACGGGTGGCGGTGAGCATCGCGACGCCTTGTCCGGCGTTGATCGGCGCTATGCGGTGATCGTCGGCGGCGATAGCCGCTGCGAGTGCGTCGCGAGCGTCGTGGTCGGTGATCAGCTCCTCTTCGCGACCAACCCAACGATCGGCAAAGGCATTGCGCAACACCCGTTCTGGACACTGCGCTGGCCATCGATAACCTAAAGCGACATCGAAGACCCGGGTGATCATGGTGCCGGTGTCTTGCGCTGCCAGCAGTGCGCGGCGTATCCGACTCGACACCAACGCCTCGGGGCAGGCGCAGAATGCGGTGCCCAGCCAGGCCCCCGATGCGCCGGCAGCCAACACAGCGGCCAGGCCGCGTCCCGACGAAATCCCACCTGCCGCCAGGACCGGGACGGATATTTGATCGAGTACTGCCGCCAGCAGCGGCAGGGTGCCAACGCTGGGCTCTCCGTGCCCGCCGGCTTCGGCTCCCCGGGCGATCACGACGTCCACTCCAGCCTCGGCCGCGCACTGAGCCCCGTGAAGGTCACCGACCTGGGTCGCCGCGACAAGTCCCGCGCCCTGAGCGCGCTGCACCCAGGACCAGTTGTCGCCGAAACTGACTGACAGTAACGCCGGCTTGGCGGCGATCGCAGCCTCCAAGAGTTGCGGCTCGTTGGCGACGACCCAGTCCACCAGGCCGATGCCGAAGGGCCGGCCCAGTTCAGACAGGTTTCGAAGCTGCTTGTCGAGCAGGGCCACTGAACCGGTGCTGCCGATGCCGACCATGCCCAGCCCGCCGGCACGCGAGACCGCAGCCGCCAACCCACCCCCGGCGACTCCACCCATCGGCGCGTTGACAATCGGCGCGCCAAGCCCCATCGCGCGCGACCACTCGGTCGACAACGTCATCACAGTGTTCCCCTCCAATGATCGATGACGTGGCGGGGTCAGAGCAGGCGGGCGATGTCGGGTTCGGTGATACGGATGATCCGGATCCGCCACAGTCTGTCGGACTGGCTGCCCTCCAGGTAGCGCCAGTCATAGGCGCCGGGCCGGTAGCGGGCGAACTCGTCGCGCAGATGTTTCGGGTCGTGGCTGTTGACGAGCACGAACGACTCGCCGGCGGCGAGCGCATCGAACCGCGCGAAGATCATCGGGTGCCGTTGGGGTTTGGGTATATGGCGCACATCCAACTCGTCGGTGTCAGCGGCTGCGTGCGGATCGTCGATTGTCATAGACACATACTATTCCTCCAAGTGGTAATTGGAGTAATATCGTGAGCATGACATATGTGATCGGACAGCCCTGCTTGGACATCAAGGACCGTGCCTGCGTGGACGAGTGCCCGGTGGACTGCATCTACGAGGGGGCACGGATGCTCTACATCCACCCCGACGAGTGTGTCGACTGCGGCGCGTGCGAGCCGGTATGCCCGGTGGAGGCGATCTACTACGAAGACGACCTGCCCGAGCCGCTGCGGCCCTACATCGATGAGAACGTCAAGTTCTTCACCGACACCCTGCCGGGTCAGACACTCCCCCTGGGATCACCCGGGGGAGCGGCGAAACTCGGCGTCGTCGATGCCGACACCCCGATGGTGGCGGCACTGCCGCCGCAGGGCGACTGATGCCCACCGACGCGGCCACGCATCAACCGGGGATGGGCCCCCCGGGGCGCCGAGACGTCATCCTGGCGATGCTGCGGGCCTCGGCTGAGCCCCGCAGCATCGCCAGCGTCGCCGATGAACTCGGCGTGCACCCGAACACGGTTCGGTTCCACATCGACGCTCTGGCGCGCGCTGGCCGCGTCGACCAAGTCCTCGGTGACTCCGCCGGTCGCGGCCGGCCCCCGATCCTGTTTCGTGCCAGTCGCCGGATGGACCCCACAGGACCGACCAACTATCGGCTCCTGGCCAGCATTCTGAGCGGCTATGTGGCCGGCCGCCCCGATGCCGCCGGTATCGCCGCCGAGTTGGGCCGTTCGACGAGCCCGGCGCTGCTCGCCTCCTCCCCACACCCCCGCGCGCCGTCGAAAACCCGCGCGGTCACCGAACTGGTTGAGCTCTTGGCGGAGTTGGGCTTTGAGCCCGAACCCGCCGACGGTCGGCGCGCGCGCGAGATCCGGTTGCGGCACTGCCCCTTCCAGAGCCTGGCCGAACAACACGGCGAGGTGATCTGCTCATTGCATCTGGGCCTCATGCAGGGCGCGCTGACCGCGATGCGAGCACCGGTCACGGTGGATCATCTCGACCCGTTCGTCGAGCCCGACTTGTGCGTCGCGCACCTGGCACCCGCACCGACGCGTGATCGGGAATCGTCATGACCGAGCTCGCTGTCCGGGTGGCTGCGGCGGCCACGCTGATATGGCTGGGCATGGTGTTGGCAATCTCCTTCGTGGAAGCGCCGCTGAAGTTTCGCGCCGAAGGTCTCGAGCTGCGGGTGGGCCTGGCGATCGGGCGCATCGTGTTCCGGGCCCTCAACATCGCCGAGGTCCTCTGGGCGGTGGTGATCGCGGTATGCCTGACCATCGCCGGACCATCCGGCCCGGTGCTCGTAATCGCTGCACTGACAGCAGTGCTGCTCGCCGTCCAACTCCTGTTGGTGCGGCCCCGGCTCAACCAGCGATCCGCCCGCGTGCTGGCCGGCCATGACGCTCCTCGCTCACGCGCACACCACGCCTACCTCGGATTGGAGGCGCTCAAGCTCGCGGCCCTGGTCGCCCTTGGCGCCGCCCTCCTGGCGGCATGACGATCCAACGTATCCACCCACGAAGGAGAAACCCCATGAGCGTTAACCAGCCGGTCCTCGAGGCGCTCGGCGATCACGACTATCTCGTCCGCTTTCAGCAGGACGAGGACACCGTTGTCGTGCGCGTGCACGCCGACCCCGCCGTGGTTGCGCAAATCGCCGACAACGAGCACCGCGTCGTCGAAGCGACCGCGGCCTACCTGATCGCGCGTCAAAGCGCCGACGACCTGCCCGAGCAGGTCGACCTCGATACGGTCGCCGCCGCCTACGACGGCTATGTCGAGGACCTGCACCACCAGCTGACATCGCCATCGAATCACTGAGAACCGGGACAGCCCAAATGGAAAAGATCTCGCTGACCGCGCTCGGCCGCCAGCACCTGGCCGCCGCGCACGACGCCCACAGCGGCCGCAGCGCACACACCGTGTACGGCGGACACCAACACACGTTGCGACAAACGCTGATTGCCCTGACCGCGGGCACCAGCCTCGACGATCACGACAGTCCCGGCGAGGCCACGATCCAGGTATTACACGGGCGCGTTCGGCTGACCAGTCCCGACACCAGCTGGGACGGCCGCCCCGGCGATCACCTCGTCATCCCCTCCACCCGCCACGGCCTGCACGCCGTCGACGACTGCGTCGTGCTGCTCACCGTCGCCAAATCTGTTCAGCCGTAAGGGAACTCCCGCTGTGACCACGAGCTGTCAGGACAGTGCGGCAAACAGTCACAGGCCCGATCCGCTTCACGCCGCCACCGAGGAAAGACCCCATCAACGACGACGATCCCGGCGGCCAAACCTCTTCGACGGAACTGTGATTCGCCGACCGTGCGGTGGGCTCCTGGTTACGCTAGTTGATCGGTTCGGCATGGGGAGCGGCTCGTGGTCACGTTAGACCGCCTGGTCAATGTGCTGGGGAGCTACGGCGTCCGATTGCGTTTCTGCCCGATACCGCGATCCACAGAGCTGCGCAGCGTCATTCTGCACGAGCTCGTCGAGGATCGCACAGTCGTCGGCGACGTGCTCCTCGGTATCGGTGCCCGCTCAGTCAAAGAAGCGGTGCGCTGGGCAGCCTCCGCGCGGGCGGTTGTCGTGCTGGTCCATGGCGGCGACGATGACGACACCACATTCTCCGGTGCGGACGAGGGCGTCGCGGTGATGGTGGTCGACCCAGCAGTGACCTGGAGCGAGTTGGCCGCCATCATCTACGGCTTGGTGATGGAAGGCCGCGAAACCGAATCCGGCCGTGGCCCAACGGATCTGTTCGCATTAACCGACAGCCTGGCCGAGGCCATCGGCGGCGCAGTCATCATCGAGGACCGGCTCTCACGCGTGATGGCGTATTCCAGGCTGCATCAACACGCCGACCCGGCGCGGGTCGCGACCATCCTCGAGCGACAGGCACCGGAAAGAATGCGGGCATTCTTCGACGCCCGTGGCGTGTACGCACATCTGGCGGCCTCCGACGAGCCGCTGTTTATCACCCAGGACACCGAACACGGGATGACCGGACGCATGGTGGTGGCGGTGCGCTCGGGACGAGAACTCATGGGATCGGTGTGGGTGGAGTGTAGGGCGCCGTTAGACGGGTCCGCGCTCACCGCGTTGGCCGACGGTGCCCGCACGGTGGCCCTGCACCTGTTGCGCTCCCGCGCCAGCGCCGACCTGGAACGCCAGGTCGAAACCGAACTCGTGATCCGGCTGCTGGAAGGCACCGCCGATGCCGCCACCGCGGCCAGCCGCCTCGGCCTACCCCACAGCCTGTTGCGGGTGATCGCGGTCCAAGCGTTCATCGGCACTGAACGCGACGCATCCCTGCTTTTGGCGTTTGAGCGCGCCACCACTGGGTTCGGCTGGTCACGGCCGGGCCGCAGCGCCCTGGCCGGCAACACCGTCTACACCCTGCTGCCCGGCGAGCCATCGGCGACGGCTCGCACGTGGGTCACCGGTCTGCAAGCTGCGCTGCCTGAGCGGGTGACGCTGCTGGCCGGCATCAGCGGGGCCGCCGGGCTGGCTGAGCTCGTCGCGGCACGCCACGAGGCCGACGAGTGTCTGGCGCTACACGAGGTGTGGCCCCGCGGCGCCACGCCGCCGGCCTACGACGAATCGTGGGACGACATCCTGCTGCAGCGGCTGCGCACGGCGGCGCGCTCAGGCCGATCCCCGGACCGCGGGCCGGTGGCCGAGCTGCGCCGCCACGACGAGGCCAACGCCACCGAATACGTCCTGACGCTGCAAGCCTGGCTGGAGGCCCAGGGTGATCCCGCCGACGCCGGCGAGCGGCTGGGAATCCACGAGAACACCGTGCGATACCGGCTACGCAAGATGGCCGAGATCGCCAACCTGCAACTGGACGACGCCAAGAAGCGGTTGGCCATGATGATCGAACTCGCGGCCACCGACACCGACTAACCGCGCGCGCTGTCGAAACTCGACAAAGCGCGGCGGCATCGTTGTCTGGTTCTGGCAAACGCTGCGGTGGCCATTCACGCCACCATGGACATCATTAGCCAAAGTTCAGATGTCGAGGTGGTGATGGTCACCGGGGATCGGGTCGATGTCATCGTGGAAGGAAGCACCGTGAGCTCAAGCCTAGCTGAATCAGCCAGTGACACAAGCGAGCTGACGGTCGCCTTCATCCGCGAGGTCACGCCGCAGCTCGGGCCACTGTACTGGCAAGCATTGCGGATGACCCGCCAGCACGCCGATGCGGAGGATCTGCTGCAGGACACGATGCTGAAGGCTTACGCCCATTTTCACGCGTTCCAGCAGGGCACCAACCTCAAGGCGTGGCTGTACCGAATATTGACCAATAACTACATCAACGCCTACCGAAAGAGGCAGCGGCGCCCGGCACAGCTCCCGGCCGAGGAGATCACTGACCAGCAGCTGGCAACACATGCGCAGCACACATCAACCGGGCTGCGCTCGGCCGAGGACGAGGCGTTGGCAGCGCTGCCGGACAACGCGATTAAGGCAGCGATGCAGGCGCTGCCTGCGCAGTTCAGGATGGCGGTTTATTACGCCGATGTCGAAGGCCTCGGCCGGAAGGAGATCGCTGAGGTCATGGGCACCCCAATCGGAACCGTGCTTTCCAGGCTCCACCGCGGACGACGACAGTTGCGCGGGCTGCTCGCTCCTCACCGGCTCCCACTCAATACATCGGCGCGCCGCCACCGGCTGCCTGCACATGCGACCCGACCGCCCCCCGTCCCTTCAGCGCCCGACCCCGAAGCCGACTCGCAGAGAGAGGATTTCGATGAACCCCCACGGTCCCCACGATCAACGTGGGACTGCTCACTGGGGCACTGAAAACGCCGTGATGGACGCCTTCACCGTGCGCCTTCCCCGGTGGCCCGTTCTGCTGCGGCTGCTGGGCCGCGATCCACTGGTACGTACCACCGATCGGATCGAGGCACTGGTCGTGGTGCTGGCTGTCGCGGTGTCGCTGCTTGCCATCCCGATCGCGGCCGCCGTGGGCACCGCGGTCTATGACTCCCGCCGCCAGGCCTACGCCGAGCAGACCGACACTCGCCACACCGTGGCCGCGACGGTCACCGACGTCCCTGCCTCCCAACAAATCTTGCGAACCGGCACTACCACGGTGCCTGCCCGATGGACTGCCGCTGGCGCTGAATACACCGGTGCGGTCGAGGCGCAATCGACCACCAAAACTGGCGACACCGTTGAGATCTGGGTCGACGACAACGGTGTGCAGGTTTCCGCACCAACCCCGACCACCCGCGCCGCCGTGGAGGCAGCGACGGGCGCACTGGTGATCTGGATAAGCGTGGCCGCCATCGCGGCGACACTATCCACCCTCACCCGGGCAGTTTGTGACCGTATCCGTTCCACCGGATGGCAACACGATCTCGACAGCCTGGTCGGCAACGGCGACGGGTATCAGTATCCGGGCCGCACCGCGGAACGGTGACCCTGCACATGACAGCCCCATACATCGACCCCACACACGCGCACAACGTGGTGATGACCGCGGCCAGCGCCAATGATTCATCCACCCTCGACCAGCCACGCGGCAACGGGATGCAGGGTGCAACGGACCCTCCGCTGGCCCCGATCGTGCTGCAGCGTTGGGAATCTGATGGGGGCGATGTGCAGTGAGATGAGTTGCCGGACATTCCGGTCCAGTCGATCCCAAATGACCAGCGCCCACCGAAAGGCACCACTATGACCGCCACGCGACCCACACCGCCGACCACGACCGATGCCGGCATCCCGGTGGAAAGTGACGAGCACTCATTGACCATCGGCCCCGACGGACCGATCCTGCTGCACGATCACTACCTGATGGAACAGATGGCGGCGTTCAACCGCGAACGCGTCCCGGAACGCCAACCCCACGCCAAGGGCAGCGGCGCCTTCGGGCGCTTCGAAGTCACCAACGATGTCAGTGCATTCACCAAAGCGGCGGTGTTTGCGCCCGACACCACAACTGAGACGGTGATCCGGTTCTCCACCGTCGCCGGCGAGCGCGGCAGCCCAGACACCTGGCGCGACCCGCGCGGCTGGGCACTGAAGCTCTACACCACCGAGGGCAACTACGACATCGTCGGCAACAACACCCCCGTGTTCTTCATCCGCGACCCGCTCAAGTTCGGCCACTTCATCCGCTCGCAAAAGCGCCGCGCCGACAGCAACCTGCGCGACCACGACATGCAGTGGGACTTCTGGACCCTCTCACCCGAATCCGCACACCAGGTCACCTACCTGATCGGCGATCGCGGCATCCCCTCGACCTGGCGGCACATGAACCTCTACGGGTCACACACTTACATGTGGATCAACGCCAACGGCGAAAAGTTCTGGGTCAAATACCATTTCATCACCAACCAGGGCGTCCAGAACCTGACCCAGGCCCAGGCCGACGAGCTGGTCAAGCTCGACACCGACCACCACACCCGCGACCTGTTCGAGGCGATCGGCCGTGGCGAGCACCCGAGCTGGACGTTGAAGATGCAGATCATGGGATTCGACGACGCCAAGACCTATCGGTTCAACCCGTTCGACCTGACCAAGGTGTGGCCGCACGCGGATTACCCGTTGATCGAGGTCGGCAAGCTGACGCTGGATCGCAACCCCACCGACCACCACAGCCAGATCGAGCAGGGCGCCTGGGAGCCGTCCAACATGGTGCCCGGCATCGGGGCCAGTCCGGACAAGATGCTGTTGGGTCGGATGTTCGCCTACGCCGACGCCCATCGGTACCGCATCGGCGCGAATTACAACCAACTACCGGTGAACGCACCCGTGTCGCCGGTGCACAGCTACAGCGCCGCCGGCCACATGCGCTACCGGCTGGCGACCGACCCGGTGTACGCGCCCAACTCCAAGGGCGGCCCGCAGGCCGACACCGTCCGCTACGGCGAGCCCGCCACATGGCACACCGACGGAGACATGGTACGCACCGCCTACACACTGCGCGCCGGGGACGACGACTGGGGCCAGGCCGGCACCCTGGTGCGCGACGTGATGGATGATGCCGAGCGGGAACGCTTGGTGGACAACATCGTTGGCCATCTTCGGGCCGGTGTCAGCGAGCCGGTGCTGCAACGCGCCTTCGACTATTGGCGCAACATCGACCGCGACCTCGGCGATCGGATCGAAAAGGGTGTCCGGCAATGAGCCAAACCATCGCCGGGCCACGGATCGGCCGCAAGCGACGTTCGGGGCGGTGAACCCCCATATTCTCGAGCCCTTCGTGGCCGGGTCGTCATCACTATCAAAGAAGCGGCTAGGCCGAGATAACCGGCGAGTTGCTCAAGGCGAAGTGAAGGAGGAGGCATGCGTGTCGTAGTGGACCGTGATCGCTGTGAAGGCAATGCTATTTGCGTGAGAATTGCGCCCGAGGTGTTCAAACTCGACGATGACGAGTACGCCATGGTGACCGCCGACCCCGTCCCGGTCGAGCAGGAGACGCTCGCTGCGCAGGCCGTTGCCGAGTGTCCGCGCGCGGCCCTGTCGCGCAAAGACTAGGCGGCGCAAGATCACATTGTGACGAGGAAGATCGGCGTCGTACTCCGTAGGTACTCCGTTTCCGACACCCGACCGCACACGCCGTCCCGATCGGTGGGCGGCGTCGGCACGAGACATGGCAACGTTGAGAACACCGTGCGTTACCGTCTACGCAAACTTGGTTGACATCGCCAACCCTGCAATTTGATGACGCCAAAAAACGGCTGCCCACAATGATCGAACGAACCGTCCGCACCGGTTTCCGGCGCGCGCCATAATTGAGCCGTCCTCACATCGACAGCAGCTCATTTCGTAATTCTGGCGCATTCTTTCGAAACGGTGTGAAAACTCGCTCCAGCGTCAGCGCTTCGGCTTCCGCGCAATCGGCGTCGACTCGACGGCCTTGGCGCGCTTGGCAGCCCGGCGCTCCTTGATGGACAGGGCAGGCTTTCGAAGACTCTTGCCCGGAGATTTGTCAGCCATTGTCGCTCCTTTATTCGAAGTGGCAACCACCTGCCCCGACCATACGTCAGAAAAAATAAATAGCCAGCTCGCCCCCATATTCACGTGCTCTTCACCCAAGCCTGAATTCACCGCCCGCGCGCGCTACCGGTGATTATCAAACAGCGTTGTCGGATACGCACAACCGGGCATCGGCGGATTGTCCGATTTCAGCAAACGTTCCGAGGCCCGTCCACGCCACCATGGAGATAACAACCAACGTTCAACTGTGGAGGTACGTGATGGGCGGCGTCGAGCGCATTGACGGCGGACCGCGGTCGGCGATCGTGGTCGGTGCGGGCATCGTCGGGTTGTCGACGGCGTGGTTCCTGCAGGAGCGCGGAGTCGATGTCACCGTGGTGGACCGCACCGGCGTAGCAGCCGGCGCCTCCTGGGGCAACGCCGGATGGATCGCGCCGGCACTGACCCTTCCGCTGAACTCCCCGGCGGTGCTGCGCTACGGGCTGCGCTCGCTGATCGACCCGGCCGCACCGCTGTACATCCCGTTGACCGCCGACTCCGTACTTGGCAGTCTTCCTGATGCAGTTCGTCGCCAACTGCCGGCGATCGTCGTGGAAGCGCGCGGTGCGGGCCAACGTGCCGCTCAACGAGGAAAGCCTCGAAGCCTTCGACGTGCTCGTCGCGAACGGCGTCGATGCACCGGTGACCGACGCCCCGATCACGGCGCTGTTCCGCACCACCGAAGCCGCCGAGCGCATGATGCGCGAGCTTCGCGCGCTCGAAAACGCCGGGCAGACAATGTCTGTCACCGCACTGGCCGGTGAGGCGTTGCGCGAACAAGTGCCCCTGGCATCGCCGGCGATCACCGCCGCGCTGAACATCAACGGTCAACGCTTCGTCGACCCGGGCCGCTTCGTGCACGCCCTGGGCCAGGCGGTCGTAGAGCCCGGGGCGCAACGATGCGCACAGCTGGAAGTTCGGGGCGTGTTCAGCTCCGGCAACGGCATCACGGTGTATCCGCGCAGCGGCAAGCCACTGACGGCCGACACCGCCGTGATCGCCACCGGCGCATGGCTATCCCGGCTGGCAGGAACCCGTGTGCGGGTGCCGGTGCAGGCCGGTCGCGGCTACTCGTTCACCGTGCCCGTGGACCGCCCCATACCTGGCCCCATCTACCTGCCCGACGTGCGGGTGGCCTGCACGCCCTACCAAGGCGCCTTGCGCGTGTCGGGAACCATGGAGTTCCGCGACCCGTACGAACCAGCGGTGCCGGCCCGGGTAGGCGCCATCGTCGCCTCCGCCAGCCCATTGCTGGACGGGGTGCGCTGGGCCGAACGCAGCGACATCTGGGTTGGCCCGCGCCCGATCACCCCCGACGGGCGACCCCTGATCGGGGAGATGTCACGAGGGGTCTACGTCGCCGGCGGGCACGGCATGTGGGGACTGGCGCACGGCCCGGTGACCGGCCGGCTTCTGGCCGAATACATCACCACCGGCAAGCAGCCCGAAGCCCTGCGCGAATTCGACCCGCTGCGCCGAACCGGCCGCTAGACCCTCCGAAACCCGGCGGTCCACACCGCCCGTGAACCCTCAACGGGCCCCGAGTCGTCAGGGGCGGCGCGTTGTTCCGGCCCGCCCCTGACGACACCCCCTGCCGCAACGAAAGGACACCACCTCAAAATGACCAGCACCGAACCTGTTTGGATGACACGACGAGGCCCACACACGGCTGCAGACCGAACTGGCCGCCCTGCGTTCACGTCCCAACATCGAAGTCCCTGAGGACTTCATGGACTACGACGACAACCTCGTCGCGAACTACGCAGCGCGACAAGCACGCATCCGCCAGATTCAAGACCTGCTGACCAATGCCGTGGTCGGTGAAGATCCGCCCGACGACGGCATCGCCGAACCGGGAATGGTTCTGACCGTCCGCTACGACGACACCGGTGAGATCGAAACATTCCTGCTGGGCGTGCGTGGCGTCGAAGACGCCGACATCGACGTGTACTCCATGCAATCACCGCTGGGCAGCGCGATCGCCGGCGCACGCATCCGGCGAACAGCGCACCTACTCCATCCCCAGTGGGGCCAACCTGCCCGTCACGCTACTCAAGGCGGTGCCCTACGGAATGCACACCCCGAAACCTGCGCGGTCACAGTCTGTCCCACCGCGACGCACCAGCGACCTAGCGGGACACCACCAAGCGCACACCGCACCTCGCGTCGCTCCCCCGCCTCTACCTAACGGGCGGGTGCGATGAACACCAACGCGGGTCGCAACTGGGCCCACCCGCGCCGACAATACTACGCACGCGCTGAGGATCTGCAACGAAGGGAACTAACATGACCACTACGCCACGTGTCTGGATCTCACCGCAGGCCCACGAGCGGCTACACCGGGAACTGGACACTCTGCGGTTTCTGTTCTCCGCCGGAATCGCCGATGAGGATACCGACGAAAACGCCTCCGCTGTCCGACGCGCGTGGGAGACGCGGATTCAACAGATTCATGACCTGCTGATCAACGCCGTCGTCGGCGAGGACCCACCCAACGACGGGATAGCCGAACCCGGCATGGTTGTCACCATTCGCTACGACGCCACCGGTGACACCGACACATTCCTACTGGGCGTGCACGGCGCCGAATACGCCGACATGGCGGTCTATTCCATCCAATCCCCGTTGGGTGCGGCCATCGCAGGGGCACGCGCCGGTGAACGCCGCACCTACCGCCTGCCCAATGGCGCCCATGGCCGTCACGCTGCTCAAAGCAGTGCCCTACGGCATTCACACGCCGACCTGAAACAACCCGCACCGCACTGAGATCGCAAAACGTCAAAAGAGAACGCCCACAGGCGGTTAAGAGGAAGTCCCATGTCTCCAACTGCTCCCACTTTCGTCGCATTGAACGACCAACTCAACAAGGCCCACCACCGGATCCGCGAACTCGAAGCTGGCGAAACTGAGCTACTCGCCCAAATCCGAATCCTGCTGCGCTGTCATCACCGACCTCACTCACGAAGTTCACGCGCGCTCCGCCGTCGAACTCACCTCGAGTTCGTTGCAGACCTCGTCGCCCGACGATGACAGTGTCGGCAGGTTCGGCATCGGCGATCAGGTCGGCAAGCACACAACCCAGCGAGCCCGCCCGCCCGCGGCGCACTCACAGGCAACCGCCAGCCGCCCTGCGCCTGCCTCCACGTCTCGCACAGAGACGACGCGAACGAAAACGCGACGATCCCATGTTGCTTGACGAAGTCGACCCGGTGGGGATCGTATTCATCCTCATTGCCGTGGTGTGGCTCGTCGCTTCCGTCATATACGGGCGCGATGACCGCTGACGCAGACTGCCAGACACCCATCGCGCCCCACGGATCGATGCGAGTGCGCGCGCCACTAGGCCCTCGCCGAGGCCAACCCAGCAGTCGGCCACCGGGAGACACCGTCCACCAAGCCACCAGGACGGCCCTTGGTCCGCGCCTCCGGAAGACAACACATCAACACAAAAGAACTCCCGTGACGAACATCCACAACGACAACAGGAAGGCAGCACCATGAAAACAACAATTGAAAGAACCGCCACCCCACGTACACGCCGACCGTCGACCGCAACCCCGCGATTGCGGTTGAAACCCGCACACCACGCCTGCGGGTTTGTACAAGGAGCCTGGTGGCCACGATCAACGCTGCTAACCGCCGAACTGCCATCGCTGCTCGCGGCGATCTCGTTGCGGTTCGGCAAGATTGACCGAGTGCAGTATCACGAGACCGATTGGTCCCCAGAACCCCAACACGTCGAGCAAGGCGACGACATAGTCCTCGGCTCCAGCCACGACTCCCCGAACATCATATCAGTGTCCGGGCAGCAGTTCGGGAAGTTGACACTGCTCGTGGTGCCCCCATACACCGATGCCACACCCGCATACAACGTGGTAATGACCGCGGCCAGCACCCTCGATACATCCACTCCCGACCAACTACTCGGAATTGGCACGCGCGGCGCCGAGGGGTCGCCGCCTCGCCCCCATCACGCTGCAGCGATGGGAATCTGACGGAGGGGCGCCGACTGTGCAAGCCTCAGGTTCCAAAGCGACCCTGGTCGGACCCGCCGGGCACACCACCAGCCAGCCCTAGACCACTGCCACATCGTCATTTAGCCCATTCATTTCACGATCCAGGGGGAAGCCGCTCATGTCCGCACCAACTGTGTCCTTCGAGACCACGCAAGCACGCCGATGGACGATCGGAAATCGCCGATTGCGGTTGAAGCCCACCCACGGGTCTGCAGGCTTTGTGCAGGGGGGCTGGTGGCCTCGAACCGATCAACTGCACACCGAACTTCCGCTCCTCCTCGCGGCCTTGTCGTCGCGGTCGGGGACCGTCGACAGGGTGCTATACGACGAGAAAAGTTGGGCGTCAGCATCATTGCGTATGGAGTTTCGGGGCCACAGCGTGATCCTCGAGTCCAGCAACACATCGGCCAACACACTGACGGTGATCGCCAAGCAGTTCGGAACGCTGGTGCTGCTGGTGGTTCCCCCCGACGCCGACCCGCCCGCTGCGCACACGGCGGTGCTGACGGCGGCCGACCCCGACGACGTGTCGACCGCCGAGGAACTGCTGCGGATCGGGATGCGGGGGCCGCAGGAGCGCCGCCAAGCATCGATGACGCGCCAGCGCTGTGAGTCCGACGCCCGAGCATTACGCCGCCGGGACAGAAACGCGGCGAACGCGCCATGGCAATAGGTGTTCCGGAGGTGCGGTGTGCTCAGTGAGCACGAACGCGAGGCGTTGCGCGCCATCGAACGCCGGCTTCGATGAGAAAGCCCGGACTTGGTGCGCCTATTCACCAACAGCGAGTCGGCGCCCGCCTCCCAGGATCGCGCTCAGCGGGCGCGGGCACGAGTGCTCGTCGCTGCGGCGCTTTTGCGGACTGACACGACGGGGACCACGCATGCTCAGCGATGCCAAAGTCACTGCCCAGACCAGTCCGCCCGTGGCCCGAGAGGCGGCGCTTCTGCCACGGCCCGCCCCTGACGACAACCCCCTGCCTCAACGAAAGGACACCACCTCAAAGTGACCAGCACCGAACTTGTTTGGATGACACGAAAAGCCCACACCCGGCTGCAGAACGAACTGGCCGAGCTACAACGGGCGCGTCCCAACATCGAAGTCCCCGACGACACGATGGACGCCTACGAATACGGCGGATTCCTCCGCTTCGCGATACACGCACGTATCCAGCAGATTCAAGACCTGCTCACCAATGCCGTGGTCGGAGAGGATCCGCCCGACGACGGCATTGCCGAACCAGGAATGGTTCTGACTCGCATACGGGCGCGATGACCGCTGACAATGCGTGGGCCGCGACGGCGCACGAGTCGCCGGATACCAAAGATCCCGCGAGACATCGAGCACGGCGATGACTAACCGGCCGATCCTGCGCTGTTCTACCGCGACAAAGACCAGCCCTGCAGTTGTCGAACGGCGGCAAGCCAGTCACGCAAATTCATACCACCATGGAAGATATCCACCTTCGTTCACCCACGCGGTGGCTGTTGGGAACATCGAGCGCAACGACAGCGAACCCCTGCGCTCGACAACCCCGACACCCGAACACAACTCGCCGTGGACACACATCCCACAACAAGACAAGGCAGCACATGTTGACAATCACCGAGAACATCACCGACGCATCAACGCGCCTGCCAGCCCTAGGCACCCTGCGAATGCGGTTGAAACCCGCACACCGGTCATGCGGGTTTGTCCAAGGCGCCTGGTGGCCCCGATCGACAGAACTGACCAGCGAACTTCCCTCACTGCTGGCAGCACTCTCGTTACGGGTCGGCTCAATCGACAGCGTTCTCTACCACGAAAGTGACTGGTCCCCAGCACCACTGAGCATCAAACACCAGGGCGACCAGGTAATCGTCAGTGCCCACCAAGAGTGGCCGAACGTCGTATCTGTGTTCGGACCGCGATTCGGGAGGCTAGACCTGCTGGTGGTGCCCCCGTACACCGAACACGCGCACGCCTACAACGTGGTGACAACGGCGGCCAGCGTCAACGACGCATCGACACCCGACCAACTACTCGGAATCACTCGCCGCACGGACGATCGCCTGCTGTCCCCCATCGCGCTCGAGCGATGGGGGACAGACGGAGGCGCAGTACCACAAGCCCCACGGTCACAACTTGAGATGCAGGACGCCTGAGCACCCGAGTCCGCCCCTATCGACTGCGGCCGCGGCGCCCAATACCCCTATTCAACCAATAGAATTCATAGGAACAACCAATGCAAAACCCAAGACTTCAGACACAGAAATCAACTGCCCCAACTGAACTGACTACCCGCACCCGTGCCGACGCGGGATCGAGCCTCAGCGGGTTAGTGAGGAGTACACCGAGATACTGGATCGGCTCGGCGGCACTGGTAGCAGGCATCGGCGCCGTCGTGGCGTCGATCACGCTCACTTCAACACCGGCTGGGCACGGTCTCACATTGGGGTTCGGGGCCCTTATAGCCTTCTTCGCGGTCCTGTCACTGCTGGCGCGTAATCAGACCCCCAGTCTTTGGGGGCTGTTCGTGGCCGGTTTTGTACTGTTCCTACTGCCCTGGCTCGGTGAAGGATTCGTCCCTGATCCAGCAGCCGCATGGACGGCATGGGTGGTCGGATTCCTCGTCATGGCCGTCGGCGCGATCGGATGGCTAAACAGCAGGCCACCCACCGTGTACGGCATCAACGAGAACACCAGCAGCCAGACGAGGCCCAGCGCCGTGGCCGCTTGGATCAGTAGAGCAGCACTTGTCGTTGGCCTTGGCGCCGTGGTGCTGGGAGCCACGGTCGTGCAATCGTCCCCGGCCGCTGTCGCTGTCACAGTCGGGTTGGGTGGCTTCACGGCAGTGATCGCGATGTGGTCGATGCTCGCGGTCGACCCCACACGTGATTACTTCACCCTGGCGGTTGTCGGGTTTGCGTTGTTCCTGGCGCCGTGGCTCGCCGGTTTCGCCGGTAACGAGGCCGCATGGGCCGCCTGGGTCCCCGGCTTCACTGCCACGGCGCTCGGGGTGGCCGGCTATCTGCGCGGTGAATCCCTTGACTTCACAACGACGGTTCGCGACGACGCCGACGCGCGGTACCGCCAAACGATACGGCTGAAAACAAAGGCCTGATGCAATCGCGCTCGAAACCGGCACGGACCCAACACCCTTCCTAACTTCATCCATCGATAGTTGTGCGTCGTTGGTCACGAGTGCCCCGTTGCGCCGCGCCATTCGACTGACGAATCAACGGCCGCTGGACGGGCTACCCACCGTCCCAGCAGCACCCGCTACGCACGCCAATGATCAGCCCGATGTCATATCGTCCTCGGCGGTGCCCGGCGGGCGGGGCGCGTTGAGATCAAAACGGACCCCGATCATGCGGATCACGAAGCACACCGCCGCAGCGCCCAACGCGGCAAGTGTGCCGTCGTAACCGAAACCGTGGGCTGCCGCGGCGCAGCCAGCGCCGATCAATGCTGGGATGGCGTAGAGCTCGCTACTGAGCACCGTCGGGATACGTCGGATCATCACATCGCGGATCGTTCCACCGCCGACGGCGGTGATCGTGCCGACGATCAGCGCTTGGACCACGCCGAACCCCAAGCTCAGCGCCTTATCGGCGCCGAGCACTGCGAACACGCTCAGCCCGACGGCGTCGAGCACCGTAATCGTCATTGTCAGCCGTTCCAGCCGGCGGCTGAGGATGAACGCAATCAGCCCGCCGCCGGCGGCGAGCGCCAGATAGCGCCAGTCGAGAAAGGTGGCCGGTGGCAGGGCATCCAGCAGGACGTCGCGGATCGCGCCGCCACCGAGGCCGGTGAACATGCCAAGGGTGATCACTCCGAAGATGTCGAGCCGTTCGGCCCGCACCGCGGTCAGCGCGCCGTTGAGGGCGAACACCAGGGTGCCGGTGAAGTCCAGCGCCAACAGCAGCGGAGTTTCGGTGGACATGGCCCGAGGTATACCCCGCCCGTACCGGCCCCCGCGTCGGTATCGGTTCGCGATCGGAGAACACCATGACCGATTCATTGACTGCCACAGAGACAGTGCTGCGCGGGTTGTCGACGATACGAGACTGGCAGGAGGACTTCTACCGCGATCTGCACGCCCATCCAGAGCTGTCGCATCAGGAGTACGAGACCGCCGGCAAAGTCGCCGGCCGGCTGCGCGATCGCGGCTATGACGTCCACGACCGAATCGGCGGGACCGGCGTCATCGGAGTGCTACGCAACGCACCGGGCCCCACGGTGCTGCTGCGGGCCGACATGGACGCCTTACCGGTGAAAGAGGCCACCGGACTCGATTACGCCAGCACAGTGCAAACCACCGACAAAAATGGCAACGACGTACCGATCATGCATGCCTGCGGACACGACGTACACGTCGCCGCGCTGGTCGGGGCGGCCCAACTCCTCGCTGATGGCTCCGATCACTGGAGCGGCACCCTGATCACACTCTTTCAGCCTGCTGAGGAGACAGCCGACGGCGCCCGCGCAATGGTCGATGACGGTCTCGCGAACCTGCTGCCCACAGTCGATGTTGCATTCGCCCAGCACGTCCTGCCTGCGCCCGCCGGCCAGGTTGGCACCCGTGCCGGGCCGGTGTTGGCGGCTGCCGACAGCATGCGCATCACGGTCTACGGCCGCGGCGCGCACGGTTCGATGCCGCAAGCCGCCGTCGACCCGGTGGTCCTCGCCGCGATGATCGTCATTCGGCTGCAGACCATCGTCGCGCGGGAAGTGGCGCCCGGGGAGTCCGCCGTATTGACCGTCGGCGGCATCCAAGCCGGAAGCAAGAGCAACGTGATACCCGACCATGCCGAGCTACAGCTGAACATCCGCACCTACAGCAGACAGACGCGGACCACAATGCTCGACGCCATCCGGCGAATCGTCACTGCCGAATGCCAGGCCTCCGGATCGCCCAGAGAACCCGGATTTGAGATTTTCGACCAATACCCGTTGACGGACAACGACCTCCCGACAACCTCTCGCGTAAGTGATGCATTCACAACGTTTTTCGGGGGCCGTTGCCAGACGCTGCCAATGCAGACTGCAAGCGAAGACTTCAGCGACATCCCGACCGCCCTCGGCGCGCCCTACACCTACTGGGGCATCGGCGGCATCGACCCTGCCGCCTATCAGAATGCAGCTGACCACGGACAAATCGACCAAGACATCCCGGTCAACCACTCCCCCTCCTTCGCCCCCGTTATCCAGCCCACCCTCGACACTGGAACCCAGGCTCTGGTCGTCGCCGCGATGGCATGGTTAGCGCCCAACTGACTTCGTCCGCCCGCCCGTCACTCCATAGGTCCGCTCATCCGGCACGGACCGACTGGTAACCCGCCATATTCGATCTCGCCGTATTCGGCAGTGAAGCGCTATAGCGACAAAGGCGATACCACCCTCCACGACGCACCGCCGCTGCGGTCAGCCGGCCGTATCAGCAGCGGGGCCGCCAGGCGGTATCACCTGGTAGCTGTACCGCCACTCGACCTCGGTGCCATGCTCACCGCCGACCGGTCGTGATCCGTGGAGATGCAAAAAAGCGACCATCTCATCGTCGCCGACTTGAGCCTGAGTCTTCCGCTGCGCCAGCGCCCTTACTTGGGCCGCGCTCATCGTCTCGGGCACCACGATGGTGTCGTGCCGCACGTTCGAGGCATCGGCCATAGCGCCAGGCTGCGGCAAGTGGGGGCTTCCGTTTCCCGACGACACGCGCCCTCACACAACCGTGATCGACACGTGCTCGACCTGCGACGCAACCACGCCATCGCCATCGACCATGCCGAACGGGCACCCAAGGCAACCGCGAGGACCAGTTGGCGGCGTTCACCTGTTTGCCCGGCATGACCAACTCTCCGGGTCTGCGAGATATATTGTGCGACAACATGAAGACGGCGGGCTCACGGATAACATTCGATATCCATGAGTATGCGGCACGTCGGCGTCGCGTCCGATAGGCGATGTAAGAGCACAGCCCGGTTCGTCGCCTCGCCGTCAGACCGGACCCCACCACCGAGCAGCTCGAGAACGTTTGGCGAACGCTGGTCTGTGGTCGGTGCTTGGTCGGTGAATCCGCGACACGCCGTGGTTTGGAATGGTGTCGAGTGACGTTATATCGCCAGCTCAAAACGCCTTTCGAGACCACGACTAGGAGGGCTTGCAGGCTCTCCTAAAGCCGGTGTCGCATGTTCGAATCATGCCGGGGGCGCGCACTGTTGATGCAGGTCAGCGGTGATTTTTTGATGCCTGTCGACTGGTCTTGGCTTGCTGTGGTCGGTGCCTTGGTCGGTGACTGGTGTGGCATGAGATGACGCACCGTTGCTGGCGATGGTCAATCGAAGCGCGGAAAGGCAGATTCTCGCCGCCCGAACGCCTGGCTCACCGCGCACTGCACCACCAGTCAACCCGGTCGAATTGGGCCAGGGCTCATGTCGAACACGTCCCGCTACCTGCCCGACCGCCGAGTCGGTCACTGTGATCGCAATCTCGGCCGCCCCGGCTGCCTAGCTACGCCGGTTCGATGCCAGTCGCCCACGCCGAGATGAACCGCATTAATTCGGGCTCGCTGAGTTCTCGAGGCGCGCCATTGCCCCCGCCGGTGCCAACCGGTAGCATAAGCGGTAGTAAAACCGGAAGTATTGGAGTTACCGTTATGGCGGATACATTGGACCGAGCCGTCGAGGCCAGCGAAATTGTGGACGCATTGAAGTCCTTCGGCGTCACTCAAGTCGACGTCGCCGCAGTAACGCAGGTCTCGGATCGCGCGGTGCGCGGGTGGCGCAACGGCGACATCCGTCCAGATCGGTACGACCGGCTCGCGCAGCTTCGTGACCTAGTCCTTCTCCTCTCCGACTCGCTAACCCCGCGAGGCGTGGGTCAGTGGCTGCACGCCAAAAACCGCGTCCTTGACGGCGCGCGCCCGGTCGACCTGCTCGCCGAGGATCACTATGAGGACGTCCGCAGCGCGGCCGAATCCTTCATCGACGGCTCATACGTTTGAACCCGGGTGATGCGGTCGCCACCGCGCCACGACGAAAGCTGACCGGCAGCTACTGGCACCAAGGCCCCACCCGCCACCCACTTACCTCCTGCGCAGATCCCGCCCGCGGGCCCGGCCGCTACCACCGGGCTGGCGAGCCAGGCGTCTGGTATGCATCCAACCGCGAGCAAGGCGTGTGGGCGGAGTTCTTTCGCCACTTCGTTGAGGAGGGAGTCGACCCATTCGAAGTGCGCCGCCGCGTGGGTCGCGTATCGGTCGACCTTCACGTCCTCGACCTCACCAACGCCACCACACGAGCGCATCTAGGCGTCGACGAAGACGACCTCACCTCCGAGGACTGTGCCATCACCCAGGCCATCGCCTGCGCCGCCCGCGACGCGGGATTCGACGCTGTACTCGCTCCAGCAGCGGGACTGCCCGGTTGTACGACGCTGGCTGTGTTCGCTGAGGCGCTGCGCAACGTCACCGCCGAGCGATCGCAGATCCGTCAACCCCCTCCACGACTGGCTGACCTTCTGCCGTTGGTTCGACCCCACGAAGACGTCCCAGATGCGGTGCGCCGACTGCTTAAAACACTGGAACGCTTTGGAGCCGACGAAATTCGGCGCAGACGCGGCTAAGCACCGACATAGCCTCACCGAAATCGAGGCGGGCATCGCCGCGATATGCCCCCACTACCGGGTCGCCACCATCGCCCCCACCACCACCCTGACGATGATCGACCTTGCGGCAAAAGGCGCAGCCCTGGCGATCGACGCGCTGCCGGCCCTCGGCGACGGCAACGAAGCCCGTTCGCTAACACAGCAGTGGGCCCGCGCCATCTACAAAGACCAACCCGCCGGACCCGGAATCACCGGCATTCACTACCGCTCGGGCTACAACAGCGGCCAGGCACTAACACTGTGGGACTGCGATGCCGACGTCGAAGTCGTGCGCGACGGTAGCGGCGATCCACAAGACATCGCACTCGACGACCCACGAATTCTTCCGCGTTTGCAGGTTCAGTTGCGCCGACGCCGAATCAACGTCACCGCAGTGGCTTCCAGCGCATGCAGCGAGTGTAAGAAAGAAGCACTCACCCCCTGACACCGCGGCCTCGCCCACGACGTACTCGCCGAACAGCACCAGCACTCCACCGACGCCGAACCCAAATACATCCGGTCAACGCGGGTCACCAACGCTTTGTCGGCGGCAGGCCAGCGATTGACGGCTGCAGCTACCTGCGCCGCCCTCCGAACAAGACCAGATGGTGCTCGTTTCCACAACCAGCGATGATGCTAGGGCGAATCACCGAGCAGTGGCGAGCATCTCGGCGATATCGACGAACTTCACACAGGGTCGGTCAATTTCGGCGCCTCACCTGAATGCCTCGGCATCGGTGGCCTGCCACTGTTTCCACATCAACGGCGCAGCGCCGCGCGGCGCGCATGATGTCAAACACCGACGCACCGTTGAGACTCGCAACACGCTGTCCCGCATCGTTTTTCCCATGATGATAGATATTCTCCATTATCCATGACGGATGTCGCCGTTTTCATCTGATGAATCAACCGGTTGCTGCCTGCGGCACGGCGGCGGTCGCTGAGATCTTCTTCTGTTTTTGCTCGGCTGATGACCACGTCGTTGGTGAGCGAGGCGTAGGAGTGGTGGAACGCTGCGGTGAGCTGAGCGGCACACGCTCGCTATGCGCTACGCGGTGGCGGACGGAAGCTAATCGACGCCCGCAGCGGATGCCTAACTCTATTTGCACCACTGCCACGCGCGCCGAGCCGTTCGCGGCTGAGACGGCATCATCGATGGCTAGACAACCCCTGGCCAGGTGCGGTCTCACGCCGTACTGCTTGTACCGTCACACACATGCCGTCGTGCATGTCGCCATCGATTTCTAGTCCACGGTGGCCATTGATGGTGAAGGTGCTCTTTCCGGCAAGATGTGGACCCGTGAGCCGCGCGATATCTTTCGCGCCGGGCGGCGTTTGAGCGTTCCGGTGCACGATCTTGCTCAGGGACGAGCCATCCTGTCGAGCAGGGCGGTATCCATGTAGAACTGCGCGAGCCATCGCTCGAGTGCGCTGCCTCGCGGAATACCCTCTTGAATCGCCACGTTGATCAGCGCCCCGGCGCGGCCGCCAATGACCAGCGCGTCGTCATCGGTCATCAGCCCGGTGAGGTGAGGATGTGCGCTCACGCCCGACGTAAGCCATCGCACCAATTCCGCGCAGCCAACTCCGACGTGTCGCCTCCGCGGCCTCTCGGCGGAGCGTGGCGAAATGGAGTTCGACCACGTTTCGGATCAGTTTGTCCCGATTGTGAATTCACTTGTAGAGAGTGCGGGTCGATGCCGTCAGATCGGCGGATAGGTGGGCTCAGCGTACTAGGCTGACCGCGGCTACGGCGGTGGTGGTAGATAGTGCGCGGCGGAGTTTCGCAACTGCCAGATCTGCGCGGGGCAGAGTATTCCCACGGCATAGGAGACCACGTAATTGGCCGCGGATTCGTCATTGGGGAAGACGTCCCGCTTCACGTCAGACATCACTTGCGAATAGCTCACCCCACCACTGACCTTGTCACAGATCCCGAAGCCGTAACCCAGCGCATCGTTGTTCGGAAAGTCGAAGTGCCGCCGCACGATCACGTTGTACGTGTACTCGACCTCAGGCCCCGGAACAGCACGCGCCAACGGCGCCTGCGCAGCCACACCGAGTGCGGTGACAGCGACGATCAATGCGATGAGTGGTTTTCGACTCTTCATCTCCTGAGCTCCATCGCGATTGGCGTTCAAGGGCGTCACGGTCGTACTCACTGCGTCGCGCCGACGTGACGCAGTGAGATGGACGCTGTGGCAACGCCTTCGAGGTCGTCGCGGATCGCTTCCTGAGCAGCAGGCGGCAGGGCGTGCATCATCTCGCGAACCCGCGCCTGACGACGGCCAACGGCCTGACGCTCCGGCATGCCCGGCGTCGCTTGAATCTGCGGCGGCACGCCCTCGATCTCCTCGACACCGCCGTCATGGTGACCGGCGTCGGCCATGGCCTGCTCTTCGGCCATCGTCGACTCGTCCTTCTCCTCGGACATACCGATCGGACCGATACGGCGACCGTTGAGGAACTGCTTGACCACCGGCTCATCGGAGGTCAGCAACACTTCGCGCGGACCGAACATCACCAGGTGCTTGCGGAACAACATGCCCATGTTGTCGGGCACCGTGCGGGCGATGTTGATGTTGTGCGTGACGATCAGGATCGTGCAGTCGATCTGAGCGTTGATGTCGATCAGCAACTGGCACAGATACGCGGTACGGACCGGGTCCAGACCGGAGTCGGGCTCGTCGCACAGGATGATCTGCGGGTCGAGCACCAGCGAGCGGGCCAGTCCGGCGCGCTTGCGCATGCCGCCGGAGATCTCGCCGGGGAACTTGTTCTCGTCACCGGTCAGGCCGACCAGGTCGAGCTTCTCCATCACGATCTGACGGATTTCGCTTTCCTTCTTCTTCGTGTGCTCACGAAGCGGGAACGCGGTGTTGTCATACAGGCTCATCGAGCCGAACAGCGCGCCGTCCTGGAACATCACGCCGAACAGCGTGCGGATCTCGTAGAGCTCCTTGGCCGAGCACTCGATGATGTTGGTGCCGTCGACGATGATCTTGCCGCGCTCCGGACGCAGCAGACCGATCAGCGACTTCAAGAACACCGACTTACCGGTACCCGACGGGCCCAGCAGACACACTGACCTCACCGGCCGGGAGGTCGAAAGTGACGTCCTGCCAGATTCGCTGGGGCCCGAAGGACTTCGTCAGTCCCTCAACCTGAATACCGATACCCACGCGCGATCCCTCCCTTCTTCTTGTAAGCGGAGCGGTGTCCACGCAACCGTCAGCCGACGGCAGACGAATCCGGCGGCGCAGGCGGATTGACGACCGGCGACGGCTGCGTCAGGTCGACGTCGTCGTCGAGATCCGGTGCGAGGGGCAGGAGCCTGCACATCAGAATCATCGACAGCGGGCACGATGGCTCGCCAGGGTCGGCGACCGCCTTGGCGGGCGCCAACCAGCACGCAGCCGATGAAGGCACCCCCGACGGTGATCGCCACCAGAGGCAATTCGCCAACGGCCCTGGCCGGTCATCGCAGCGTCGCTGCCAAGTCACCGGACATGGCCGCCAGCTGCGGGCCCCAACTCGACCAGTCGTGCTGCCCGCTCACCGGAATGTCGAAGTGGGCGTTGTTGCCGCCCACCGCTCGGTATTGCGCAAGGAACGTTCGGTTGCTTCCCTGGGCTTGATCGCAGTAGCCGATCATCGCCGCGGGGTCACTGCACGTCAGAGTCGATGGGCTGAACACCCAGAGTCGAGTGTTGTTGTCGACCAACAGGTGAGCGTGTACGTCTGGGTCGTGCCACTTCCACCGACCCAGCTGCGCTGCGCCCCACATCGCTTGAGTATTCACCCCACCGAACTGAGCCATCCCGGCAGTGATCGCGCCGTTGAACGTGGTGGCAGACGGTGTCAGGAAACCGGACATCGAGCCTGCGTATCGGAACCGGTCGGGGTGGAACTCCGCCATCGTGATCGCCCCCGTCCCGCCCTGCGCTGCACCCACGATTCCATGTCCGCCCGAGGCGAGGCCCTTGTTGGCCGCGAGCCAGTCCGGCAGCTCACTGGACAGGAAGGTCTCCCATTGGCGGCTGCCGTCCTGTTCCCAGTCCGTGTACATGCTCCACGCCCCGCCCGCCGGGGCCACCACCGAGACGCCCTTGCCAGCAAGGGTATTCATCGCGTTGCCTGCGGTGACCCAATTACTCACGTCGGGTGCAGCGTCGAATGCATCGAGCAGATACACCGCGTGCGGGCCACCGTTCTGAAACGCCACGGGAATATCACGACCCATGGCGGCGGAGGGCACCATGAGGTATTCGACTGCCGCGGCCTTCGCCTCCGCGGCAGTCCACAGGCATACGGCCAACAGGGCCGTCAACGCCAGTCGAAGGACGACGAATCCGGATCGCACGTGTGGACCGCCGCTCACTTCGGGTCGAATCCTGATATGAGCCAACGATTTCCGACCTTGTCCAGGGTGACTTGGACTGCAGAGGCGGTAGCCGAGGGGGCGCCGTCGCCGACGATGACGGACTGATCCACGTAGACCAGGACGACCGCGTGATCCTCGCTGGCCGACACCGACGCGGCGGCGGGAACGGTCGCTGTCGCCGAGATCTTCTTCTCCTTCGACCCGGGGATGACGACGTCGTTGGTCAGCGAGGTGTAGGAGTCGCGGAAGGATCCGGTGAGACGGTCCCGGGCCGCGGTCAGCGTCGTTTGCGCCGTGTCGGGGCTGTAGGAGAGCAAGGCGATGGTGCCTTCAGTGGCGGCCTGTACCGAGGAGATGGCCGCGGTCTGCGAATCCGACAGCGAACCTGCCCGGTACTTCAGATAGCCGGCTCCCGCGGCCAGGCCATCACCAGCAGCGGGACCAGCAGGTAGGCAACGACGTGCCGATGCTTGGCCGCCGGTGCGGGCGGCTCGGGATCGAGGGCTCTCGTCAGGGAGCTCATTCGCTCGGAGTCCGTCTTCGGCGGAATGCGGTATCAGTCAGCGACATGATGGACTCATCGGATGAGACGTTTCGGTCTGCGGTTGGTTCATGGGACGAACTCCACGTTTGACACCTTCGCGTCGTCGCCAACCTTCTGAATGTGAAGGCGCATCCGCCAGGCGCGCGACGATTGTTGCGGCGCCTCGTTGGTGGTGGTTTGGACGCTGACGGCGACGAGCACTTGCGCTTCGGTGTCGGTGGAGGACTCCAAGCCTGCGGTGGTCACGGTTCCGGTGGACACCGACTGCACCTTCTTGACCACGTCGAGGAAGGGCTGAGACCGCTGGGAGAAGTCGTCATAGAAGGTGCCTGGTGGCCATCACCGAGGATGCGTTGTACGTCGGCGTCGGCGTGATGCCAGTCGATCGTGGTGAGGTTCACCGCGCCCTGCCGCCCGGCCTGGAGGTACATCGCGCGAAGGTCGGCAGCCTGTTGTTCGTGGTGGGCCTGGAACCCCAAGAACCCGATCAGTGCCGCGAGCGCTGCGGCCATCATTAGACCCATCGCAGCGCAAGCCGAGGAGGCGTCATGTGCCACCGCGACCGTGTGCTCCGAGCACCTTCCTCGATGTCATCGGCGCCCCGGCAGGGTTCCTCCGGCCACTCGACGTCGGGGTACGGCGTCGCAGTCATGGACGTCGGTAGGGTCGGCGTCTAGATCGTGCGTGGCAACGTCATTCGCGGTCGGCAAAGGTCACTGTCCCTTCGGCGGCAGCATCATGTTCTGCCACGATTGATTTTGCTTGGCGTCGCGGGCCAGGTCGGTCTGCGTGTATAGGCGGCCGTCGGGCCCGACGTAGGTGCCGGTGTTGGGGTCGTACTGGGCGATCGCGATCGGCGGCGGCACGCCGCCGGTGGAGCCGCGGCGAGGTCGGAGCGGAATCCGGTGTGCCAGGCGGGAGCTGCGGAATGGGTTGCCCGGAGAGGGTGGCGTTGGGGTCGCCCTTCCAGTTGTAGCCGTCGTTGAGCGGTACGTAGTTTTCGTCGCTTTCGCACATCGCCGCGGTGGGTGCGCGTTTGCCGGGTTTGGTCTCGCACGGGATGTTGCGAGCACCGCGCACGTTGAACGGCGAATCCTGGGGCACCCGGCAGTACAGATTGCCCGCCGGCCGCGGCGGATAGTCCACGTCGGTGGGAACGCGCTGCTGCTGCGGCGGTAGGAAGCCGGTGAGGCATGCGGGCGGCAGGTTGAGGTTGAGGTTGAAGGACAGGAAGCCGCCCTTGTAGGCCTGCTTGGTGTTTCGGTTGGCCAGGCCTGCGCCCTGCAGAATCGAGATGCCCTGCGGCAGGAGCACGAGAATCTGCTCGAGGTTGTCGTTGTAGGTGATGCCGACGCTGGTCGAGGCCCACCAGGTTCTGCAGCAGCACCGGGAGCGACGGCTGGAGCCGGTCGAGCAGCGCACGGGTCGCGTCGGCAGCCCCGGGCCCGTCGGTCAACACCTTCGACACGGCGGGATCCTGGGTCTTGAGTTCCCCGGTGACGGTGGCGATGTTGGCCGCCCACGCCGCGATCGAGTCCGACGTGTTGGTCTGAGAGTCCAGCACTGGTTGGGATTGATCGGTCAGGGTGATCAACGCAGTCGAGGTTCTTGCGCGCGTCGATGGCCAGCGACGGTGGTGCCCTTGACCAGATCGGGACAGCTCCGGGCCGAGTCCGCCGACGGCGGTGTATCCCTCGTCGATGACGGTCTTGAGGTTGTCGTGTGGAATGGCCTGGATGCCCCGATTGGTGGCGGCGAGTAGCGAATTGACGTCCGGCGGGACGGAGGCTCGGTCCTCGTTGATGACGTCACCGTCCTTGAGCACCGGTCCGTTGCCGCTTCGGGGCCGCAAGGCGACGAACTGTTCGCCGACCGCGGTTTGGCTGTGCACCTCGGCGTCCAGGTCGGCGGGGATGGCCACGCCCGACTTCAGCGACAGGACGGCGTCGACGCCGGTGTCGGTGAGATCGACGCTTTCGACGCGGCCGACTTCGGTGCCCCGGTAGGTGACGTTGCCGCTGGAGTAGAGGCCGGCGGCGGCGGGCAGATGCAGAGTGACCCGGTAGTGCCCGACTCCGAACAGGTAGTTGGGCAGTCCCATGTAGTGGAAGGCCATCACGGAGACGGCGACCAACGTGCCGGTGGTGAAGATCGCCATCTGGACGACGACGCGCCTGGGCAAGTACACGCTTACGCCCCCTGATCGATGTGGTAGGGAACCACCAGCGGATTGGCCGCGGTGTAGGGGCTGGGCAGCTGCCCGATGGTGCGACCCCACTGCAGTTCCAGCTCGGTGAGGTTGCCTTCGAACCGTGTTCCGGTGAAGAACGACGAGTCCAGCCGGCTCAACGTCAGGTCGATGACCGCGGTCAGGTTGGCGTAGTCACCGCGCATCCATTTGGTCAGCGTCTCCTTCGGGAACGGAAAGGTGGGCAGCACGCTCAGGGCGCGGGTCAGCGCGGGGCCCGCGTCGGCCAACGACTTGAGCACCGGGGCGACGTCGGAGAGCTCGCGTACCAGGGCGCTCTTCGTCTGGTCGACCGAGTCACTGGCCAGCGCGGAGAACTGACCGAGCTGGGTGACGGCGTCGGCGATGTTCTGGCGTTGGTCGTTGAGCACGGCGAGCGCATCGGGAATGGTCTTGAGCGCCTTGTCCACGACCGGTTTCTGCGCGGCGATCTGGCCGACGAGGTTGTTGAGGCTCTCGGCCGCGGCGATGATGTCGTCTTTTTGGTCGTTGAGATAGCCGATGTAGGTGTCGAGTTGCCCGATCAGGCTGCGCAGGTCGTCGGCGCGGCCGGCGAACGCCGTGCTCAGCGCTTCGGTGATGTCCTGGACTTGGCCGACTCCCCCACCGTTGAGCACCATGGAGATCGCCGCAAGCGTCTGTTCGGTGCTCGGATAGGTTCCCGCGCTCGACAGCGGAATCAGGGACCCGTCGTGCAATCTCCCCTCGGGAGGCGAACTGGTCGGCGGTGCGAGTTCGATGTGCAGGGATCCGAACAGGCTGGTTTGGCCCAATTTGACCGTCGCGTTGGCCGGTAGGTTCACGTCGCCGTCGATCGACATCGTCAGCAGCGCATGCCAGCCCTGCATGTCCACGTTGGTCACGTTGCCGACCGTCACATCCCCCACGCGGACACGGGAATTGGGCTGCAGGTTGGTCACATTGGGCAATTCGGCCTGAATGGTGTAGGCGCCGGGTCCACCACCGGCGGTGCCCGGTAGCGGCAGGGAGTTCAAGCCATGCCAACCGCAGCCAGAGGAGGCAAGCCAGCGCTACCGCGATGGCCATTCCGGCGGCCTTCGTGCGCAGACGAGGAATCCTCATTGGCCACCTCCGGGCGGAACCATCATCCCAGTCAAGCCGGTCGAGGGATCCGTCGGCGTGGGTTGCGTCGGCGCTGGCGCTTCCGCGGCCAGCGGGCTGCATCGAGTTGCGTGCGTTTGCGGACGTCGGCGTGTCGCTGGGCGGTGGCTGCGGTGGAACGTAGTCCGGACGCATCCAGTCCTCGCTGAAGCTCACCTCGTTCGGCCGGGCGATGGTGCCGACGAGGGGGTTGAGCCCCAGAGGAGGAAAGTTGTACTGGCGATTCTTGATGATGGGCGCCAGGTACTGGGCGCATAGCTTTGCGGATTGCTCGGCACCCAGGCGTGACGCGGCCTGAATTGCCCCGCACAGGAACGTGATCGGGTTTTGGAAGTTGTTGACCGACAGCGCCCCGGTCAGCGTGCCCTGGGCAGGCTGGTAGATGTTCAGGAAGTTCTGGAACGTGGGCGCGGCGACGTGCAGCACATCCTTGATGTCGGGGATGCTGTCGTGCAGTGCCTGCGACACCGAGGCCAGCTTGTCCGCCGTGATGCCGAGAGATTCGCGGTTGTCGTTGACGAAGCCCGTCAGCTCGCCGGCCAGGTCGCCAAGGTCGCGGACGGCGTTGCCCACCTCATTGGGGTCGTTGGCGACCAGGTTGGTGACGGACGCCAGATTCTGGTTGAGCTGGGCGAGCAGACCGCTGGAGCCTTGCAGCGCCGACACCAGCAGGGACAGGTTCTTCAGTGTGGTGAACAGGTCGTCGCTGTGGTCGCCGAGCGCCGAGATCGCTTGGGAGAGCTTGATGATGGTGTCGCGAATGGTGGCGCCTTGCCCGCGCAGATTGTCGGCGGTGGTGTTGACCAACGCACCGAGCGGGCTGACACCGCCCGGCTGGGTCGGCTGCAGGGCGTCGTTGAGTTTCTGTAGTTGCTGGCGGAAGTCGTCGAATTCCACGGGTACTGCGGTGCGGTCTCGCCCGATCACGGTGTTGTCGGCCATTACCGGCCCGAGGTGTAGGCCGGGGTCAGCTGGATGGCGCGCGAGGTGACCAGCGAAGGCGACAGGATCACCGCCTTGGCGTCGGCCGGGACCTTGTACTTGTCGTCGAGCCAGAAGCTGATCTTGACCTGCCGCGGCTGCGGTTCGATCTTGTCGATCACGCCGACAGGGACACCCACGATCCGCACCTCGTCACCGACGAAGATGCCGTTGCTGTTGTCGAAGTAGGCCACCAGGTGGGTGCGACCGACACCGGCGCCATCGCGCAGGACGACGACGAGCCCGGCGACGAGGGCGACGACGAGCACGGCGGCCAAGCCGAGGCGTCGATTGCGGGTGCTCATTGGCCAGCCTCCGGGTTGGGGCTAAGACCGGCGCGGCGGGTACCTCGCCGGGCGCCAACTGCAGCACCGGCGTGTGGGCGTGGGTGCAGGCGCGACGTCCGCGGGCGGACCGGGCGGCGGGCCGCCCGGCGGCGGTGCGGGCAACGGCTCGCGGTAGGGATAGCAACCGGTGGGGCCGGGCAGCGGCAAACCTGGTGGGCCACAACCGGGATCTCCCGGGTTGCCGGTGATCGCATCGGGCAGGGTCAGTTTCGGGTCGCCACCCTGGCCGGTCCGCGGGTAGGGCACCGGCAGAGGTGGAGTGCCCGGCTGCCCGACCTGCGGGTCGACGCGCTGCGACGGCAGCAGAGGTGTTGGGATCCACGCCGAGATCGGAGAACGCGGCATCGACGAACGGTTGGAGCGAACTGGCCGGGCAACAGGTTGGCGAGGTAGGCCTTGAAGAAGGGTCCCGAGCCCACCGACTCGCCGAGCGAGGTCGCGTAGTCGCGCAGCCCCTTCAGTGCTTCCTGGATCTTGGTCTTGCGGTTGTCGACGATGGTGAGCACGCCGTTGAGCCGATCCAGCGCCGGTTTCAGCGTGGTGCGATTGTCGGCGATCAAGCCGGTCAACTGTTTGCTCAGTGTCGAGAAGTTGTTGGACGAGCTGGTCCAGCGCGCTGCTCTGGCTTTCCAGCTGCACGAGAAGAGCGTTGGTATTGGCGACCAGGCTGACGATTTCGTCGCTTCTTTTGGCCAGGATTCCGGTGGCCTTGTTGGCGTTGCCCAGCAGCGAGCGCAACTGCGCGTCGCGCTCGTCAAGGGTTTGGGAGAACCGCGCAACTCCGTCCAACGCCGCCCGCAGCTGCGGCGGGGTGTCGGCAAAGGTCTGCGACAGCACCGTCAACGAGTCGGAGAGCTGGTTGGTGTTGAGGCCGCTGATGGTCGCAGAGAGATCACCGAGGGCGTCGGGAAGCTGATACGGCGAGGTGGTGCGCTCCAGCGGGATCGTGCCGTCCTGAGTGCCGTCGCCTCGCGGTGTCACCTCTAGCACCTTGGTGCCCAGTAGCGCCTTGGTCTTGATCGCGGCCTCCGAACGGTCGCCGACTCGGATGTCACCGTCGACGTCGAAGGTGATCAGGGCGTGCGATTCTGCCAGCGAGATGCTCTTGACCTCACCGACCTTGTAACCCGCCACCTGTACTGCCGCGCCAGTCTTCAGGCCACCCGCGTCGGCGAAGTAGGCCGAGTAGGTGTGTCCCCTGGCGAAGGAAACTACGTCGCGGAACTGGAGTGCACCGATGACCAGCGCAGCCAGCACGACGGCACCGATGACACCGAGCACGACGGGGTTGCGCTCGGAAAACGGTTTCATCGGTTCCCGATTGGTGAAGGACTTCATCGCGGCGTGCACCTGCCCGAATCTTGGCCGGCCAGTTTGACGTACACGGGTTGTCCACCCTTTCCGTTCATCTTCAGCACCAGGTCACAGAGGTAGAAACTGAAGTAGTCACCGGTCAGCGCCTGACGGTCAAGGACCTTGTAGGCGTCGGGCAGGGTGTTGAGGAAGTCGTCGAAGAAATCCTTGTCGTTGAGCACCGTCGTCGCCACCCGATCGGTCTGGGTCACCGTCTCCTTCAGCGGCGGACGGGCTTGGGCGAGAAGGTCGGCGATGGACGCAGAGGCGGCGTTCGCATACGCCAGCCCATTGCTGAGGTCCTTCTTGCGGGCCGCCAGACCGGCAACCAGTGACGACAACGAGTCGACGGCCTTGGCGAACTGATCGCCCTGGCCGGCCAGCGAGCCGAGCACGGTATTCAGGTTGACGACGACCTGCCCGATCAACTGATCGCGGTCGGCCAGCGTGCTGGTCAGGGCTGCGGTCTGGGTCAGGAACGAGCCGATGGAGGCGCCTTGTCCTTGAAAGGCGGAGATGAGTTCACCGGACAGTGCGTTGACCTGTTCGGGGTCCAGCGCGCGAAAAAGCGGCCGGAAGCCACCGATCAGCGCGTCCAAGTCGAGAGCCGGGAGCGGTGTGGTCGAGCCCGATGGTGGCATTTGGCGGGCAGCCTCTTGGTTCCGCCCGCCCCCTCGAGCAACTCCAGATACCGCCCGCCGATCAGATTGTCGTAACGGATGGCGGCACGGCTGCCGTCGGTCAGGATCACCCGATCGTTGGCGGTGAACTGAACGGACGCAGTGTTGTCCTTGGTCACCGAAATGTGGGAGACCTTGCCGACCTCGACGCCCGCGACGCGGACGAAGTTACCTTCAGCCAGCCCACTGACGTTGTCGAACACCGCCGTGTAGGTCTTGCCGTCCTCGAAGCGGAACTGCGCGTAGATGGCTAGTAGCGCAAAGGTTCCCAGCAGGCACACCACGACGAAGACGCTGAGGCGTGCGACGGCGCCGGACAGATTGTCTCTCATGGCATCCTTCCTTGACCCGGATTGGCGGAAGACTTCGGTGCGGTCACGGTGACGGTGCTGCCGGTACCGGCAGCGGTGTCGCCGGCGGATTGGGCTGCACTTCTGCAGGATTCGGGACCACGAACGGTTCCGATCCGGGTGGCGGCGGACCTGGGTCGGGCGCTCGGCATCGGGCGCGGGTGCCGGCGGTTCGCCGGGGTAGAGCGGGGTGCCGTCCGGCGCGTACATGGGTGCGCCGTATGGCGGAGCGCCCGGGTACGGAATCGGGCCGGGTGCGACCCCTCGATCTTGTCCGCGCAGCGTCGGGGGCCTGGGGGTACCACGGGTGACCGGGAAGAGATCGGTGTAGAACGGACGTCCGATGCCAGGATTCGGCCGGATGTCCACCCCGGTACCCCACCCGGTGTTCGTGATCAGATCGCGGACGGGGAAGTTCTTCGCGACATCGGGCAATGAGCCGCAGCCCGGCTTTCCGCCCGGGCCGCCCTTGGCACCGATGATGGGCAGGTTGTCGGGATAGCGGTACTGGTCCTTGCCGAACAGCAGCGCGGCGTCGACGATCAGCGACTTGCCGTCGTCGCCGCCGGTGACGCCGTACGCGCCGGTGTCGAGCAGAGTCTTCGCACCGAGCAGCAGGCAGGTGTATTCGGGGTTGTACTTGTTCAGCAGTGCCGTCGTGGACTGCAGGTCGTTGATCGCCCGAATGAAGTTGTCCCGGTTCGGTGCAAACAAATTGATGCCGCTGTTGGCGAAGCCCGTGACGCCGAGCAGTAACGCATCCAGTTGCTTGGATTGCCGGTTGACGGTCTCGCTGGTGGTGCTCGCCGCATCCAGGGTCGCGAGGATGTTCTGTGCCGCCGCACTATAGGTGTCGGCGAAGCCCTTGAACGAGCGGAAGTCGGCGCGGATTGTCTCCGACCGCGGGTTCAATTGCAGCAGAACCTCATTGAGCCCGGTGGTGGCTTCGCCGATGCGCTCACCCTGTCCACGTACTCCCTGAGCGAGTGCGGACAGGATGGAGTTGAGCTTCGCTGGATCGACCTGATTGAGCAGCCCCACCAGGTTTTCGAACACCGTGTTGACCTCGGTGCTGACGTTGCTCGACTGCAGCACCGCACCCGAAGTCAGGCGCTTCGCACTGGGATCGGTGGGATAGAGCAGTTCCACGTATTTGGCGCCGAAGATGGTGGTGGCCTGGATGCGGGCCTGCACGTTGGCTGGAATGAACTTGACCTGGTCGGGAAACAAGTTCAGCTTCAACGTGACTGGGGTGTTCCCGCCGGTGATGGTGCCGACCTCTCCGACCTGAACACCGCGCAACTTGACCTTCGCGCCCACCTCCATCACCAGACCGGAGCGGTCCGAGACCAGGGTCACTGGCACGAATGAACTGAAGCTCTTGTTGAACGCGCCCATCGTCGCGTAGACGAACGCGATGATCACGACGAACATCGCCAGCGCCGACCACAGTCGAGCCTTGCGGCTCTCACCCCATTCCCTCGCCGCCATGCTCAACCCGCCAAGTTGAAGTGGCCGGTCTGGCCGTAGATGGCCAGCGAAACGAACAGCACCACGACCGACGCGGTGATCATCGAGGTGCGCACGGCCCGCCCAACGGCCTCCCCGACGCCGGCCGGACCTCCCGATGCGGTGTAGCCGTAATAGGTGTGCACCAGCATGATCACCATCGCCATCGCTAGTGCGAGCACGAAGGACCACAGCAGGTCCTTGGTGGAGAGGAACGTGTAGAAGTAATGGTCGTAGACACCGGAGGACTGCCCGTAGTAGACGGTGGTGCCGAACCGGGCGGCGAAGAATGATGACATCACCGCCACGCAGTACACGGGGATGACGACCAACACGCCGGCGACCACCCGGGTCGACGCGAGGTAGGCCACCGAGCGGATGCCGATCACTTCCAAGGCGTCGATCTCCTCGCTGATCCGCATCGCGCCGATCTGCGCGGTCGCGCCGGCGCCGATGGTGGCTGCCATGGCGATGCCGGCCGTGAGCGGTGCGATGAGGCGCACGTTGAAGAACGCCGAGGCGAATCCGATCAGCGCCTCGACGCCCACTTGGGAGAACTGGTTGTACCCCTGTACCGCGACCAGGGCGCCGGTCGAGAGCGTCAGGAACCCCACGATCGCGGTGGTGCCACCGATCATCACCAGCGCTCCGGTGCCGAGGCTCATTTGGGCGATCAGCCGGATCAGTTCGGAGGTGTACCGGGTGACCGCGTCGCCGATCGACACGACCGTCTTGGCGTAGAACTGCGCCTGACCGCCAATCTTGTCGACGCCGTTGACAAGATTTCGTGCCGCTCTTGTAGGGCGTGGAAACCGCGGCGCCACAGATGATCCGGTGCTCATGGCGTCACCTGAAAGCCCACGGCGGTGACGATCACGTTGATCACGAAAAGCGCGACGAAGGAGAACACGACGGTCTCGTTGACCGCGTTGCCGACGCCGGCGGGACCGCCGGCCACCGAGGTGCCCATGTAGCAGGCGATCAACCCGGCGGTCAGGCCGAACAGGGTCGCCTTGATCAAGGCGACCACGACGTCGGTCAAGCCCGTGATCAGGGTCATCCCCGCGACGAAGGCGCCGGGGGTGACGTGCTGAAAGTACACCGAGAAGAAGAAGCCACCTGCCAGCCCCACCAAGATCACCAGTGACGACAACAGCAGCGCAACGGTTGTCGCCGCCAGCACGCGCGGCACCACGAGTGACTGGATCGGATTGATTCCCATCACGCGTAGTGCGTCGAGTTCTTCGCGAATCGTGCGGGCGCCCAGGTCGGCGCACATCGACGTGGCTCCCGCACCGGCCACCACCAAAACGGTCACGATTGGGCCCGATTGGTTCACGGTGCCCACCGACGCACCCGACCCGGAGAAGTCGGCCGCCCCGAACTCCACCAGCAGAACGTTGAACGTGAACACCGTCAGGACCGTGAACGGGATCGTCAGGAACAGCGTCGGCACCAGTGACACCCGCGCGACGAACCAGGTCTGGAGCAGGTACTCACGCCAGGCGAACGGACGTCGGAACATGCACACGAACGTGTCCATCGCCATTGCGAAGAAGCCGCCGAGACCCTTGAACGGCTTGGCGACGATGCCGGCCGACACCACTTAACGCACCGCTCGCTGGGTCGAAGCGAATGGGGACACGTGATCACCGAGATCCCACGACGCTTGCCTCGAACTCACAGAAAATGGCATCAACCGACCATGTCCCTCTCCGTTCATGTGCACGCGTGGCCCACGATCTAGTGATCCGGCTCACTCAGAGATATGAAAGTAGACTCAAAAGCACTCAGGGATTTATCGCCGTTCCAACGGCCGGAACGATCGTGCCTCAACTCGGCTACGAGGTGATTAGCCATGTCAATCGACGACATCGACGCCATCGAAATCAACGAAGCGTTTGCGCCCGTCGTGCTGGCCTGGATCGCAGAACTCGAGCGCCGACCCCAAGCGCGTGAACCCCAACGGCGGTGCGATCGCCCTCGGGCACCCGATCGGCTGCACCGGCGCCCGGCTCATGACCTCGCTGCTGCACGAACTCGAACGCACCGGCGGCCGTTTCGGCCTGCAGACCATGTGCGAGGGTGGCGGCCAGGCCAACGTCACGATCATCGAACGCCCCTGCAGCGTGAAACGCGTTCTGTACGAACCCGACCACGAGGCCTATCGCGAGACAGTGCGGGAGTTCCTGGCCCGCGAAAGTCGTGCCTCACCAGGACGAATGGGACCGCCAGCACTGGATCGACCGCGAGGTCTTCGCCTGGGCCGCCAAGGCCGGCATCTACGCATTGCAGGTCGACGAGGCCTACGGCGGCGCCGGCGAGTCCGACTATCGCTACCGGATGATCGTGTGCGAGGAAGCATCTCGCATCAACGCCACTGTCCTTCGGGCTGACGATCAGCCTGCAAGACGATCTGGTGTTGCACTACCTGCTCGACCTCACCAACGACGAGCAGAAGCAACGCTGGCTGCCGGGGTTTGCCGCCGGTGAGATCATCGGCGCACTGGCGATGACCGAGCCGGGCACCGGTAGCGACCTGCGGGGCATCCGCACCACCGCCAAGCGTGACGGCGACAACTGGATCATCAACGGCCAGAAGACGTTAATCTCCAGCGGCATCATGTCCGACCTCGTCGTCCTGGCGGTACGGACGGGTTCTGAAGGTGGCTCGAAAGACCTCAGCCTGTTCGTGGTCGAGCGCGACACCCCCGGCTTCGAACGCGGTCGTCAGTTGGAGAAGATCGGCCTGCACGCGCAGGACACCTCCGAACTGTTCTTCAAAGATGCCGTCGTGCCCGCCAAGAACATGCTGGGCGAGGAAGGATGCGGGCTGCAGTACCTCATGAGCCACCTCCCCCGCGAGCGCCTCGGAGTCTCGGCCAAGGCGATGGCCACCACCCGGGCGATCTTCGAATCACCGCCGAGTACTGCCGTCAGCGCAACGCCTTCGGCAAGCCGCTGACCGCCAACCAGCACATCCGGTTCGAACTCGCCGACATGGCCACCGAAATCGACATCGCCGAGGCCTACGTCGACAAGTCCGTGCTGGCCTACAACGCCGGCGAGCTGACACCGATCGACGCCGCCAAGGGCAAGTGGTTCGTCAGCGAGTTGCAGAAGCGCGTCGTCGACCGGTGCCTCCAGCTGCACGGCGGGTACGGCTACATGGCCGAATACCCGGTGGCGCGTGCGTTCGTGGACACCCGGATCCAGACGATCTACGGCGGCACGACAGAGATCATGAAGGAAATCATCGGCCGCGACATCGCCTCGCGCACTTGAGAACTACGACGACCTTAGAGCCGCAGTGCCCGCGTCAGCGCGGGTTGACCGTAGACAGCGACGACTACGGTCCGGTCCGGCGAGTTCGCCGACCAGACCCCGATCACGGTATTGGCGCAGTCCTGCATGATCGCCATGTACGCGGGGTTGTAGTACCACTGGTTCATGAGTTCGACACCGCTGATCGCCAAGGCGGGATTGATGGCAACGGTCTCGGCCACATTCCCGCGAAAGCCTGCGCCAATTGGCCCGGTGCTGAGGTGTCGAGCCGTCCGAGCCGAGGTCACCGTCGAGGCTCCGGTTGTTGAGCACGTCGTCGGTATGCCACTGGGCCGCGAGCTGCAACTGTGGGTTGATCTTCAAGTCCGTGGTGCAGCCGGCCTGGTGCTGAATCGTGTAGACGTTCTGAGCGACAGCGTTGTTCAGCCGCTTGTTGTCCGCGTGCGCGGCGGGCGCGTTGGCCAGCACGACCGATGTGGCCAGCACCGCTGCGCTCAACGTCAGGCTCGGCAATGCCCGTATCGTGTGCTCAACCCTTCGTCGGTCATGCGGTTCTGCCTTCGGTTGGTGATTCGGAACCGTGTAATAATGGTGAAGTCGAGCAGGCGGCGAGCCCGCTCCAGCACGGGGGCGTCGACCATGTGGCCGTCCACCTTGGTGGCGCCGCCTGCAGCGCCCTGGAGAACGGCTCGCGCCCAGTAGTGGGCAACATCCGGGAGGAACGCGGGTGGCAGTGCCGCCTTCATGGAACTGAGATGTGCGCGCCAGACGATTGAGATGTTGACGCGGCACCACCACACGTGTCACTCATGGTGCGAGTGTCCGCTCGTCGACACCGCTCGCGGAGCCTGTGTTCCGATGACTGGAACCGGCCCTTGGCTGGATTTGCCATATGGCCAAGGCGATTTGGCGAACGGCTTTCTACTCAGTGGCATGGTGCGCGGCTACCGCACGCTCCGACGCTCCGGATGGAACCCTGAGCCTGGCTGGCCCTGGTCCCTCTGTCGCATTTCCTCCAGTGGTCCCTCGCGGACCTCAAACGCTCGTTCCTCAGTCAGGAGGGGAATCCTCTGCTTCGTGATGGCCGCTATGCGGCGCCGTAGCGGCGGGCCGGCTGCCCACTCTCACGGGCGCGCATTTCAGCGCTGCGGCACGCGTCGACCGATTCCGGGCCGGCGTCGTGACTGACCGGCATGCCAATGTCGTCAATACTGTTTTGGTGCAAGCCATTCCATGAGCAATAACGAAACCCTCGGCCAGGGACGTACTCACGGAAAGTCACCTCAGCGGTCTGCTCCGCGAGGGCGATGCCGGGTGGCGCGACGAGCGCGGCGTCCGCTGCTGTGGCGAGCGTGGCGAATACGAGTGATGGATGCAATGTGCGCCCCCTATCTTGAGCTGAATGCCCATTGGTTCATCGCCACGGGCAGCGGTTTCGTTGCAGGCTCGCCGAACCACCAGCGCCAGCCCCCGCCGCAACGAGCATCGCGGCCAAGACGAGGTAGGCGCGCGCCAGATGCAGAGCACGATGCAGGACGTCCCATTGCCCGTGACCACGATCATGCCGCCAACCGATGCACATGCAGTCCGTCCAGAACCGGAGCAGGCACCTGAACGCCAGGCTGCATCAACGGGTTGATCGTACGCAGACGAGTCTAAGTCCTTTTGGACGGATCCTGTTCAGTCCGCGGAAACTGATTCGGTGACCACGATGACGGCAACGAGGTCGCCGCCCTCGACCTGTCCGACGCCGGTGACGGCCATTCACGACACGCGTCCGCTGCGGTGAGCGGAGATCGTCGCCTCCATCTTCATGGCTTCGATCGTGGCGACGGGTTGCCCAGTGCCAATGAAGTCCCCCTCGGAGACGATGGCGGTGACCACACCTGAAAACGGAGCTGCGAGGTGAGCGGGGTTGTCGCGGTCGGCGCGCTCTGCCGTCGGGGTAGCTGACAATATGGAACGATCTCGTACCGACACGGGGCGCAGTTGCCCATTGAGGATGCACATCACTGTGCGCATGCCGGCTTCGTCGGGTTCGGAGATTGCTTCGAGTCCGATCAGCAGTTCGACACCCTTCTCTAGCACCACGCGGTGTTCGTCGCCTTGGCGCAGGCCGTAGAAGAACTGGTTGGTCGAGAGCCCGGTGATGTCGCCGTAGGTGACTCGGTGGGCGAGAAATTCCGTGGCTGGTCCGGGGAACAGCAGCCTGTTGAGCGTGGCGCGCCGTTGGTGGGAGTCCCCGGCTAGCGCTTTCTCGTCGTCGGCGCCGAGCTCGGTTGGTGGTGGCGCTGTCTGGCGGCCACTGAGCGCCTTCGTGCGGAAGGGCTCGGGCCAGCCGCCGGCTGGTGTGCCGAGTTCTCCTCGGAGGAAACCGATTAGGGAATCGGGGACGTCGTAGCTTTCGGGTGCGGTGGCGAAGTCGTGCACAGAGACTCCAGCGCCGACGAGATGCAGCGCGAGGTCGCCGACGACCTTGCTGGAAGGGGTGACCTTGATCAGTCGCCCCAGAAGGCCATCGGCGTCGGCGTACGCCTGCTCGACGAGTTCAAATCGGTCACCGAGACCCAGCGCGACGGCTTGCTGGCGCAAGTTCGACAGTTGTCCGCCGGGGATTTGGTGGGTGTAGACGCGTCCGGTGGGTGCGAGAATCCCGGATTCGAACGGGGCCTACACCTTTCGTACCGCTTCCCAGAACGGTTCGAGGTCGCACACGCTCTGCAGATCCAGACCGGTATCGCGGTCGGTGTGGGCGGTGGCGGCCACGATCGACGACAGCGCCGGCTGGCTGGTGGTGCCCGCCATGGCTGCCGATGCTCCGTCGACGGCGTCAGCGCCGGCGTTCCACGCGGCCAAATAGGTGGCCAGTTGGCCGCCGGGGGTGTCGTGAGTATGCACGTGCACGGGTAAGTCGAACCGGTTGCGCAGTGCACGAACCAGGGTGTCGGCGGCTGGCGGACGTAGCAGCCCCGCCATGTCCTTGATGGCGAGGATGTGCGCCCCGGCTTCGACGGCCTGGTCGGCGAGGCGTAGGTAGTAGTCGAGGGTGTAGAGCCGCTCGCCCGGATCGGTGAGGTCGCCGGTATAGGACAGGGCGACCTCCGCAATGGACGTTCCCGTGTCGCGAACGGCATCGATGGCGGGGCGCATCGCATCGATATTGTTGAGCGCGTCGAAGATTCGGAAGATGTCGACGCCTGTGGCGGCAGCCTCGGCGACGAACGCTCGGGCGACGGTGTCGGGATAGGGGGTGTAGCCGACGGTGTTGCGGCCGCGCAGCAGCATCTGTAGGCAGATGTTGGGCACCGCATCACGGAGCGCCTCGAGTCTCTCCCACGGATCTTCGTGCAGGAACCGCAGTGCCACGTCGTAGGTCGCGCCGCCCCAAGCCTCGATCGAGAGCAGCTCGGGAGTCAGTCGTGCGACGTGGCCGGCCACGCCGAGCAACGTCGCGGTGCGGACCCGCGTGGCGAGCAAAGATTGATGCGCGTCGATGAAGGTGGTGTCTGTGACCGCGAGAGGCTTCTGCTCGCGCAGCGCTTTCGCGAACGCGGTGGGGCCCAGGTCGCGCAGACGTTGGCGAGAGCCTGAGGGCGGCGCCATATTGAGGTCGACGTCTGGAAGCTTGTCCTTCGGGTAGACCGCTGAACGGCGATCACCCGCCACGACGATTGCAGCTTCGTTCTCCTTGCAAAGACTGAGCGGTTGCGTGAGTTCCTTCTTTGCTCGAGTGCTTTTGGACGGTCTCTCGAAGAATCACGCGGCGATTCACAAGATCAGCGACGACACGCTGGGCCACAGAAGTCGGCCCGTTCGTACACCACCTTGCTGGACGCAACCTAGATCGGTGACCGAACTCAAGCGGCTACCCATAGAGCCTGGGTGCCGCTCAGTGGCAGGTCGGACACAGGCCCAGCAGCGACGACGCGTTCAGCCCGCCGATGCGGGCGAGGTCGCCATCGGGGAGCCCAGTCAAGATTGATCCGGTCATGTCGGCTTGGGCCGGCAATGGATAGTCGGTCCCGAAGAGGATGCGATCGGACCCGATCTGCTCACACAGATACCGCAAGTTCGCCTGTTGGTAGACCACGCTGTCGACGAAGAGATTGCGCGTCAACTCCTCGGCTGCCATGTCGGCCTGTTGATCCCACATGAACGCGATACGCGCGAGAGCCCAGAAGAAGGTGCCCCCACCGTGGGCAAGGCAAATCTTGAGTTCGGGGGCGTCTCTCACCACACCGCCGAAGACGAGCCGTGACGCGGCGATGGCGGTATCCGTGCCCATTCCCAGACCAAACGTGACTGCACCCCCGTTGATCCGTAGGGCCGAGTACGCATCCAGACCGAGGGCCAGCGGGTGCACGAAGATCAACATCCCAAGCTGTTCTGCGGCCTGAAAGAACTCTCGCAGGTCTGGGTCGTCGAGCTCACGCCCACCTGCGGTCGTCCCGATCTCCACGCCCACTAGGCCGTCATCGTGGATGCGCTGGAGAACCTCGATCGCGCGGTCGGGATGGTGCAGAGGCGCCGTTCCGAGTCCGGAGAACCGGTTCGGATTGTTGGCGACCAAGGTCGCGACGGCGCCGTTGAGGTGCGTCGCCCATTCGGTGGCCGGCGCGAGGTCGCCGAAGTCGCAGATCAACGGAGGGATGGGGGAAAGGACTTGGCGATCGACTCCGGCGGCGTCCATGTCGTCGATCCGGCGTTGCGGCAACCACGCCGACGGGGCCACGCTACGCACGACCTGTCCATTGCGAGTCAGCCGCCCCTCCTCCCCGTGGGAGACGAAGCTGGGCCAACGTTGATCCCCGAAGCGGCGAGCGAAGTCCGGAAGATCGACCACGACGTGAGTGTGGAAATCCACCCGCAAGTTCTCACCCATGGGTCAACCTCCGACCTGCCAGGACCGCCAGCGCGGCGCTGGTGATGACGACCGACTGAGCATTACTACTCTCTCTCTATTTCCGATGGTGTTGGCCAGACATCAACTGCGTACGCGCAGCCACGCAACGACGTCTGCCATGACCTGCTCGTGCCCAGGCTCGTGGAGCACGTCATGGCGGCGGCCGGGGTAGACGACGAAGGTGTTGTCCGTTGAACTTGCTGCCTCGTGCAAACCCCGCGATCCCTCGGGATTGGCGGTGACGTCGTCAGCTCCATGGATCAATAGCAGGGGTAGTCGGAGCTGTGGAAATTGCGCGGGCAGGCACCTCATCGCGTTCGTCATCTCGCCAACGAAACGTGCGTCCAGGCGACCGTGATGGATGAGCGGATCGCGCTCGTACGATCGGAGGACGTCGGCATCAGATGTCATGTCCTGCGGTCGAAGTCGAATGAGCGGGCAGCGTGGAACCACCGCAGAGAGGATCGCGGCCAGACCGGTTTGCCACTGGGAGATGCCGGCCCCGCGCCCGAGCGCCGAGCCGATGACGACGGCTCCCGCCAGCGCGTCTTGGTGCGATATCGCGTGGGCGATGGCGACCGCACCACCCAAGCTGTAGCCCAAAAGAAACATCGGCAGCTCATACGACGGATACACGACCTGGGCCAGAAAGGACTCCAGGTCGATCGGCAACTGCTCGAAGCGATCGAAGGTGCTTCGCCGGCCCTCGGATCTTCCGTGACCCCGGGCGTCATGCGCGTAGACGACGTAACCGGCGTGTACCAACGCCCGGACAGCATCGGCATACCGCTCGCCGTGTTCGCAAATGCCATGGTGCACAACGACGGTCGCCAGCGGCATGCCCGCCGGCACCCAGACGCGCCAATAAAGCCCAACTCCGTCGCATGTCTCGAACCAGCCCGACGAGGCGGGCAGCAGCGCCGCCTTCATGGCACCGAGATGCGCGCGCCGGACAGTTGAGATGCTGACGCCGCATGACACGTGTCACCCATGGTGAGAGTGTCCGCTTGTCGGCACCGCACGCAGAGCACGTGTTCCCTTGAGCGGAACCGCCATCGTCATATCGCGCGACGTTGGCGCCACCGTCGGAATCTGAAGTCGCCTATCGAGCCCCTCACGGGTGGCGCTCAGCGTTTGGCTTCCATCGGACCTGGGTTGGCCTCGTCAGGGTGTGGCAGTGCCACCATCAACCGGCAGCGCCACGCCGGACACCCACCGCCCGGCCGGCGACACCAGATAGGCGATGGCCTCCGACACGTCGTTCGGCTCGACATACGGATTGCGCATGGGAGACATGGCCGCTGCACGCTGAAGGAAGACCTCGGTAGACGGGTCATCGGCGTCGGGAACGTAGAGCCGTCGGATTCCGTCGTTGTCGAACATCGGGGTATTGCAGTTGCCGGGCATGACCGCGTTGACGCGAATCTGGTAGCGGCCCAACTCTTTGGCCATCGTGCGCATCAGTCCAAGCACCGCATGCTTGGACGCTACGTAACCCGCCAAATTGGGGATGCCCGACACGGATGCACCAGACCCAGTCAGAACGACGCAACCCCCCGTCCCCTGCTCGATCATGTGAGGTACCGCCGCCTTCGCGGTATGCCAGACGCCCACGATGTTGACCTCGAGCACATTGCGGAAGTCGTCATCGTCGATCATCCACGTCTTCTTGTAGTTGTGAATGATTCCGGCGTTCGCCAGCACGATGTCGAGTCGGCCGAACCGGTCAAGACCTGCTTGCAGCGCGGTGTCGACCTGATCCTGATCACGCACATCGGCGATCACGGCCAACATCTCGCTGCCGGCTTCCTTCACCAGGCGCTCGGTTTCGGCCAGCTCGACCGGTCCCGGCATCTCGAACGGGACCGTGCTCACCTGCTGACATAGATCGAAGCCGATGATCTTGACGCCCTCTTTGGCTAGACGTACTGCGTGCGAACGGCCTTGCCCTCGCGCAGCACCCGAGATGAATGCGACGGAGCCTTCCAAGCCACGCGTGCTCGTTTCTACCATCCTTGCTCCCTCTACTGTTCAATTGATGACTATGGTTAACACTAAATCACCGGCTGATCAACTCGATGCCGCCGATGGCCAGCCCCGAAATGATGGCACCGCCCGGGACACTCTGCCGTGGCATCCAACCGCATCCCCGCGAGCTTGCGATGTCGAACTATCGGCGCTGGTTTCGCCGTCCAGGCGTCGACTGTGGAGCACATCAGCCGTGTGCCACTGAGCCGGGCGCAGCCGCGGGGTCGACGTGAGTGTTCGCCGTGCAGCGTGCTTCGTGCTGCATCGTGTACACATCGATCACGCCGCCGTTGAGTCGCGCATTGTCCGCGTGGGCCGTTGGCATGGAGACCGCCGCGGGACGATCCTTCGATCCAACCCGTCGCAGCACAGGAAATTCAATTGTCTCTGCTCCACATTCGTTGCGCCCTCACGATTTCCGTCAATTTCAGGACTATAGGAAAATTGCGCAAGCACCAGATCGATTGATATCACGGCTCGCTCACCGCCAGTGTGATCGAGTCGCCGTGTGGTGAGGTCGGTCGTGACGTCGTCGCCGAGATCAGAGCGGGGGGTGGCGATGAGCTGGGTCGTCGCTGATGCCGTACCCGTAGGTCCATCCAGGTCAGCTTTGCCCTCAGTTGCCGCAACCATAGTGGCTGTACGTAACAATGCGGGTGTCCTCGGCCCCAAGCCATTCACTTTCAGAGGATTCTTTGGAACGCGTGAGTCCTTGCTGCGCCCGAGAGCAGCCCCCACGGACGCCCACCACCGGTGCCGCCGAGAAACAGATCCTCGTAGGGCTGGAACACGTTGTCCTGCCTGCAAAAACACGTCACTCGAAAACGATGACCGGCTTGATGGTTCGACCAGCCTGCATGTCTTGAGCGGCCTGATCGATATCGGCGAACTCGTAGGTATGCACCAGCCGATCGATCGGGAACCGGCCCTGCTTATAGAGCTCGACAAGCGCCGGAATGAACGTTTGCGGGTCGGCGTCACCCTCGGTGACCCCAACGATGTGGACCATAGGAAGAAACGTCATTTCGAACGGAGCGACCGAACCCGGTGGCGCCACCGCCAGCGCGGCGACCCTACCTCTTGGCGCCATTGCACTCAGTGCCGCCATGAAAACCTCTGGCTTGCCAGTGGTTTCCACGGCGCAGTCCACGTCGAGCTGCCCCGTGTGCTCGCGCAGAGCGGCTGCCAAGTCGGTGTTTGCCGGGTTGATGGTCGCCGTCGCGCCGAGCTCACGGGCGAGTTCGAGCCGTGCCTCCACGACGTCCACCGCGATAATCGTCGTCGCGGCGGTCAAACGCGCTGCCATGATCGCAGCCAATCCGACCGCACCGACGCCGAGGACCGCCACGGCCGCACCTGGCCACGGTTGGAGCACGTTCAAGATGGCGCCGGCGCCGGTCTGCACACCGCAGCCCAGTGGGGCCAGAACCTCGGTCGGTACGTCGCCGTCCACCCGCACCACGCAGCGCTCGTCGGCCAGCGCCAGGGTCGAGAACGATGACTGCCCGAAGAAGTGCCCATTCACCGCTTCGGAGCCGTCGTGGTAGGAAAGCGAGCCGTCGGCGCGCGCCGGCGAAAAATTGCGCATCAGGAACTCCGCGCATTGCGCCGGATGCCCGGAAGCGCACGTGCGGCAGGTGCCGCACGAGTTGAAGGTCAGCACCACGCGGTCACCGGGCGAGATCCTGCTCACCGCTTGACCTACCGCCATCACCACTCCGGTTCCCTCGTGACCGAGGACCGCCGGCAACGCGGCTGGCAGGTGGCCGTCGCGGGCGGCCAGGTCGGAATGGCAGATGCCGACCGACTCGATCTTCACCAAGACCTCGCCGGGACCGGGATCGGCTAGCGTCAGCTCCCGCACATCGAACTGGCCTCCGAGCTCGTCGATGACTGCGGCTCGAACGTCTTGGCTCACTTCAGCTCTCGCATCTTGTAGCTGACGGGAAGGTGCTTGACACCACTGATGAGGTTTCCGGCGGAGCGCTCTACAGGACCGGTGATTTCGATGGACTCCACACGGGACAGCAGTTCAGTCAGGAACGCCTGCAATTCCATCTTGGCCAGTTGGACACCGAGGCAGAAGTGCTTTCCGAAACCGAACGCGATGTTCTTGTTGGCGTTCGCGCGGGTGATGTCGAACCGGAACGGGTCCTCGAACACCGCATCGTCGCGGTTGGCCGAAGGGTACGACAGCAGCACCATCTCGCCGGCCGCGATGGTGGTGCCGTGCAGCTCGTAATCCTCCTGCGCGGTGCGCGTGAATCCCCGCAGCGGGCTCGTCCAGCGCACCATCTCGTCCACCGCGTTGGGGATCAGACTTGGATCCTCCTGCAACCGGCGCAGCGCGTCGGGGTCGCGGATGATGGCCTCCAGCCCGCCGGACAGCGTATGGGAGGTGGTGTCATGACCGGCGGTGAAGAAGAGCATGAAGTACGACAGCGTCTCGAGCACCCCGAGCGGCTCGCCGTCGATCTGGCCGTTGGCCAGCGTGGACGCGATGTCCGACGTCGGATTCTTCCTGCGCTGCTCGACCAATTCGTTGCAGTAGACCATGAATTCGATGAGCGCCCCGGACATGTCCTGGGCGGTCGCACCGTCCTCGCGGGCGAACTCCGGGTCCTCGGTTCCCATGGCCTCCTTGGCCAGCCGGAGGATCCTCGGCTCATCCTCCTCGGGGATGCCGAGCATGCCCAGGATCACCCGCAGCGGGTAGTAGTCTGCGATGTCCGACGCGAAGTCACAGGACCCACCCATGTCCGCCATGCGATCCACGTAGAAGCGGGACATCTCCTTGATTTGGTCGCCCATCGTTCTACGGACGGCCCCCGCCTTCAACCACTCCGTGGTGAGGCCGCGATACGCCGAATGCTCGGCCTCGTCCATGTGCACGAGCGTCTTGGCGTCGGTACCCGCGGCGCGCCGGGCCTGGATGGTCTCGGTCGAACTCAAGACCACTTCCATCGTGTTGTGGAAAACGTCGTGACGGCGCTCGATCTCCATGACGTCCGCATGACGGGTAATCGCCCAGAACGGCCGATAGCCGTCGGCCTCCACACGCAGCACCGGGTTGTTCTGCCGTAGTTCGGCAGCCATGGCATGCCAACGGTCTTCGTCGGCGTACGCCGAGCCAGAAGTGAACATCGTGGCGTAATCAGTGTCCGCGAATGACGTCATTACTCGGAAAGCCTCCCGTTGCCCGTGGTGGACGGTGAACGGTGAACGGTAGGACTCTCCGCGAGTGTGACCAACGACACGTTCCATCCGCTGGAAATATGCACCTTGCGGGTGCGACTCCCGAAGGTGGCCCCGGATTGGTTGAATTGTGACCTCTGAGGATCGTTGCTCACGGTGAAAGGATGTTTCGCGTGCCGAGAGCATTTCCGAAGAGTTACGCCACGACGTGATCGCCGTGGCCCATAGGGGCAAGGCCTCCATCCGCCAGGTCGCGAAGGACTTCGGAATCTCCGAAGCGTGTTTGCATCGGTGGCTCAAGATCGCCGATCGCGACGAGGTCGTCGATTCCGGAGGTCCCCGTGCTGGTGACCAGTCCGCAGAGCTGCGCGAAGCCGAGACGCGGATCAAGCCCCTTGAGCAGGACGCCGAGGTCATGCGGCGCGCCGTGGGCCACCTCTCTCGGAGCGTCAACCCAAAATGATGTACCCGCTGGTCCTTGACCTTGCCGCTGACGCAGTGCCCGTCACGGTGACCTGCCGGGTGCTCGGATTCTCCACAAGCGTTCTACAAGTGGCGCAAAGAACCAGTCTCACAACGAGACTGGGACGACGCGCACCCGATCAACGCGGGCCCGCGGAATCACGCCGACGATCCGGCGTTCGGGTACCGGTTCATCTCCGATGAACTTCCGGGGCACGGGATCACTGCCGGGGAGAACCGGGTCGCCCGGGACGGCGGTACGTGTTCAGTGCAGCAATGGCTGTGGCTGGTCTTCTATTTCGCTGATGCGTTCGATGGCACCGGAGCTTCCTCTCGTCGCAGCGAATTTGAGGCGCCCAACTCAGGCAATACAACGTCGTAGATGAGGTCAGCTGTATCAGCGGCCAGCGGAATCAGCATGCCGCCGTCAGCGATCCCGAGTGTGCGGATATCCGCAATTAGCCCGACCAATCCAGCCGGTGTGCCGAAGTAGAACAGCGTGTCGCCACTGTGGCCGCCGGGGCCAAGTGCCCCTCGTGCTGCGCTCATCGTCCTGGCGATCAACACCTCGATATCGACGACGATGTCCACGCAAGGAGCATCCCTTCGGGCCTCGGCCGCCCGACGCTCAGCATCCCGGAGATCAACTCCCTTGACGCGAAACGCCTTTCGCGGGCTGTCCCAGTGCACTCGCTCACCAAATGCTACGCCCATGCGTACTGGCCGACTCGGCGCGATGTTCGAATACGGCATGTGCGTTCCTAAATAATCGCTATCGCGCTTGTCCAGGCGGTCGCATATTGCTCGGCTAGCAATCGTATCCATCGGTTTCCGCCTTACAGGGAGGTCGCCGCCGAGGTTCCCGCAACATATCCGTTCGTAAGGTAGGGGCCGAGCGTGGCTCCTGCGCCGAAGTAGGCCTGGCCGAAAGGGGATCCAGCGCAGTTACCCACTGCGTAGAGTCCCTGGATTGGCCTGCCGTCGCGCCGCAATACGCGGCCGCACTCGTCCGTCTTGGGGCCACCGGACGTGTCAAGTGCACTCGGGCCCATTAGCGTCGCAAAGTAAGGACCGGCTTCACTGATTGGCGCCATGGTTGGATTGGCGGTGTTTCCAGCTCTGGGTGGTCCACTAAAGAAGCGGCTGATCGGCCGCTCGCCGCGGTGGAACGCCTCGTCCTCTCCTGATGCTGCGAACTTATTAAATTGTTGGATGCTATTGTTTAATTCGCGTTCAAAATGTAAGTCAAGTTCAAGGCCACCCGTGTGCTCTGAAAACTGGCGCAGGTGCTCACCGATTGCGGTGGCCAACTCTTTGATCGTGTCCGCCTTGACTAAGTGCGGTTGATCGGGCAACGCCATTACCAATGGGTTTCCCCAATGGTGTTCGATGCCCGGAAGAATTGAGCCGGAGCCTTGTTCGTAACCAGGCGCGTCCCAGATGGCCATTAGAACTAGATTGGGGTATTCGCGACGGCCGGGATCCCACGTGTGAAATACACGCGCGAGCTCATGGTATACGGCTTTCTCATCAGCAACACGATGCCCATATTTGTTCACCATGATCATGCTATCGCCACCCATGCGCCAGGTGCCGCAACTGTCCGGTCGATTAGCAATCGCGTGGTCAACGACCATCGGGGCCATTGCACAGTAATTCATATTGACCAAATCTGCGGAAAGATCGGTGGCGATGGGTAAGAAATCACCTGTGTTAGTTTTCGCTGCGCAGGCACCAAGCAACGGACCGGCCAGAAAGTTATTTCTCAAATATCCGCTTTGTGCCCATCCGCCACTGGCGAAGATAATCGCCTTTTGTGCGCGGAATGACAGTACGCGATCCGTTTCTACCTGAACCCCAGTTGGAGACCCATCGTCATCGACATATAGTCGCCGAACAGTGTGCCCGACTCTAATATCGATACCGATCGCGCAAGCCCGTTCATCCATGCTCGCAATGAGATCTGCGCCGCTACCCGGTTCGCCTGGCCGGCCTCCTACCAAGGGCAACATCACGCGGCCAAATTTGGCGTGGTTCTCAGGGAGATCAGCGTGATAGTCGGGCATGTCCGCAAGGTGCATGAGACCAAATGCACCCCAGTCAACGAGTGCTTCTAGCGCTGTTCCAGCATTGTCATAGAAAGCTACCGACTGATTGTATTCCCATTCCGATAGGCCGTAAAATTCTAGGTTCGGGTTGTAGAGATTTGGTCTGGCAAGTCGAGCCACTAATTTGAGAAAATGCTCCTGCGGATCCGGCATCCCCGATTTCCGCATGAAATGATTATTTGGTACCCAAATTGCTCCCTGCGACTTCTTGGTCGTTCCGCCAACCTCACTCGCCTTTTCGAGCTGTAGTACAGAACTCCCGCCCATGGCAGCTGCGATTGCAGCGGAGTACCCGGCTGCGCCTGTCCCGACGACGATGACGTCAAATGTCTCATCGAAGTTCACATCCTCATCTTGGAGCACACGTTGACTCTGGATTCGATTCACAAGAAACTCCTAACAGGATGTATCGGTTCAAAGCCGTACGCTCGACTGGCCGGCGCCGTGCCCAAATCTACGCGAGGTAACTCTTCCGACACAGGTCGTGTTCCACGACCTGGAAAGGACGGCTCAATCGCACACATCTCCAGTCGACTAGTGTCCGTGGCCACGAAAAAGTACCCACTGGTGGCCAAGTAGAGGGTGGCGTGTTCCCGCTGATTGTGCAGCAACGGCATCAGGTTCGGCGTGCGCGAAGATCGTCTTGACTGCCGCCATCACCGGAGGCACCTGCTTGGCTGACACCGCCGAGCCGACGTTGCGCATGAACGGGACTGCCCCCAGTTTCAGTTGACTGGTGGGGGTGAGCGGTTAAGCCGCGTGAGCGACGCTGTTGATTGTCTCAAACTCGATCGGCGCGAGCCGCCCGAGCCGGCGTTGCCGTCGCTTGCGGTGGTAGGCCTTCTCGATCCAGGTCACGATCGCCAGCCGTAGTTGCGCACGGGTCGACCACCCCTGCCGGTCATGGACGTTGCGCTGTAGCAGCGCGAAGAAGGACTCCATCGCGGCGTTGTCACCACATGCCCCGACGCGACCCATTGAACCTCGTAAGCCGTTGTGCGTCAATGCATGAACGAACTTGCGTGACCGGAACCGGAACTGGGCAAGTTCAATCGGTCGATGCAACACCGGGCTGTTGAAGAGAGTGTATTGCTCTGCAAAAACTTCGGAACGGCTCTTCCAATCAAGGACCTTGCATGGCCTGTTGTTGAGGGCGTAGGCGACCGCCTCAAGTTCTTCTGCGGACCATCGGGATGGTCGCTTCCCTTCGGAAAGTGTTGTCGTAGAAGCTCATTGGTATTCTCATTCGTGGGTTGCCGCCAGGGCGAGTGCGTGTCGGCGACGAATACCCTCGTGCCGGTGTCGAAGGAGAATCGGGCACGCCCCGGTAACTCCGATAACTCGTTGCCGCGATCCCAGGTCGAGGTCTGACGCAGTTGCTCGGGCAGCTGCGCCACTGATGCGGCCAAGGCGGGCGTTCATCGCCGCGGCGCCGTAGCCGCTGAGCGCCAGCCCGTTCTTCACCGGCGGCGCCTGCCCCCACCCGTCGAGGCGGGGCAGGTGGATGCGCATCGTGGAGCGGCCTCTGCGTTCGACGAGCGCGCCAATCGCCGACCGGCCGGTCCTGATGATCAGATCCCCTCCCCAGCGCCCAGGCACGGCGCGATCGGTGGCTTGCGCGGGGCGTTCACTGATAACGACGTCAGCAGTGACAGTCCGAGAGGTTTGTTCTGTGTCCGGCCGCTCGGGACCCGCAGCGCACTCGCAACGTGGATTCGAACACCACCTCCGACCCCGATGTCCCCGAACTCGAGATCTACCTCCGCCACGCTATTACCAAATGGATCGCATCGCCGACCAGCTTGGATCCTTGCGGTAGCCGCACGACGACACCGGAGACGTCCGAAGGCTCGATCAGACCCTGACCGGCCCAATGCCCGGCGACATAGATGAACTCAGCGACCTTGTCGGGATATTGCCAGGCGGTCTCGGCGGCACCGAGTTCCAGCCCCGACAACTACGTTGCCGAACGCGTTGGAATCCATCCTCCGGCGTCACTCGCTCCCCTCCGGCGTCGACGTCGGAAGCGACGAACGCGGAACCCAGGGCCAGTACTTCGCCGTGGCGCCGCCGTCGACGGTGATGTTGCTCCCCGTGATCATCGACGAGTCGTCCGAAGCCAGGAATACAACCGAGGGGACGTAGTCGGCGGGAGTGGGGAGGCGACTCATCGGCATGAGGCCGTAGAAGTCATTCGGGTATGCGTTGTCCGGCGAGCGAGCGGCACGGAGCATCGTCTCGTGTTCGGGGTCTGCGGGCTGTGTCGCGGTGGGGGTGAACCCGTTGACCCGAATGTCGTAGACCGCGAGTTCCATCGCCGCGGAGCGGGTGAAGTTGATGAGCCCGCTCTTGGCCGTCGAATACCCGATGTTGCCTGCCTGCCCCTGCCACGCCGCGGTCGAGAGGACGTTGATGACGCTGCCCCCGCGTCCTGCCTCGATCATCGGCTCGGCGACCGCCTTGGTGAACACGAGCGCGCCCGTCAAACACACGTCCACTTGCCGCCGGAACTCTTCGACGGGCATCGTCAGGACGCCCTTGGTGTTGAACACCATCGCGTTGTTCACCAAGACGTCGACGCGACCCCACCTCTGCATCGCGGCCCGCACCACCTCGTCCGCATGTGCGGTGTCCGTGACGTCTCCACCGACGGCGAACGCCTCGCCGCCGGCGTCGACGATGGCCTGCGCCGTCTCCTGCGCGACGGACTCGACGAGGTCGGTGCACACGACCCGCGCACCCTCTGCCGCCAGACCGGCCGCTAGCGCGCCGCCGATGTTGGCACTCGCGCCCGTGACGATCGCCGTCCTGCCGTCTAAACGGCTCACAGAATGATGCTCACTTTGCCGTGGGGGCGCAGCGCGTCGAGCACCATGACGGACTTGCGGCTGACGAACCTGAAACCGGTTGCCTCGTCGCGCTCCATGATGTGGCGATATTGGCCGGCATAGGTGTCGAGCACACCGGACCTGACGCGATAGACCGCGAAATTGGCGAACACGTGTAGCCGGCCCTCGTCGGCTTCCATCGCCCGAACGTTGCTGATGATGCGCCGCGTCGCCGAGTGCGGATACTCGGCGTGCGCGGAACGAGTGAGCAACGAGTTGACGCGCTGCTCGAGCAGAAACCGGTCGTCATGAACGAGAAAGAGGTCACACGTCGGGTCACCGTCGGGCCGGTCGGTGGCCGGAATCTCGTAGTAACCGTCTGGGGTGAACAAGTCGAGCCATTCGTGCAGACGCCACTGGTCGAGCAACTCAGCCTCCTCGAACAGGAACTGCTCGACGTCGGTCAGCACCTCGCGCGAAACCGTCGACCGAACTGCGGCCGGTGTCGTCAAACCCACTCTGCCCATCGCCCCGCCTCCGCCTTCTCGCACCGTTTATTCATGTCGACGTCAACCGGCAAGCCGGCCGACGAGCTCGCGTGCGACGATGATCCGCTGGACCTGGCCGGAGCCTTCGAAGATGTCCAGAATCTTGACGTCGCGGTACCACTTCTCCAGCAGAAGTTCCTTGCTGGTTCCCTCGGGTCCCAGCAGCTGCATGCACCGGCGGATGATCCGGTCACACGTCTGGGGCGCGTAGCTCTTGGCGATCGCCGGGCTGTAGCGGTTCGGGGTGCCGTGGTCGAGGACGAAGGCTGCCTTGTAGTTGACCCGCCGGGCTCGTTGCAGTGCGGCGTTCATCAGGTCGAGGTCGTTGCTCACCGCCGCCCAGCGATGAGGCGAGAACCCGCCTTGACTTCCCTTGAGGATGTCGGTGGCGACGTCGATCGACGCCTGCGCGAGACCGATCGCCATCGATGCCATGTTGGGACGGTTGTTCGACAAGGCCGTGAGCGCTCCGCCGCGACCCGAAACCTTCGGCGCTGCGTCGACGGGTCCGGCGCTGTCCCAGCCCAGACGGTGGTCGATAGGGACGCGGCAATCCTCGAACAGCAACTCCGAGGTGACCCAGGACCGGATACCGAGCTTCGACTCGTTCGCCTTGGGGACCGTAAATCCGGGCGTGCCCTTCTCCACGACGAAGCACGCGATGCCCTTGGCGCCCAGCGCCTTGTCGGTCGTCGCGAACACCGTGATGTAGTCCGCCCTGGCACCGCTCGTGCAGTAGATCTTGGATCCGTTGATGACCCACTCATCCCCGTCCCGGACCGCGGTGGTCGCGACCAACGACGTGTCCGAGCCGAAGTGAGGCTCGGTCAGGGCAAAACCGGTATTCAGCGCACCCGCGAGGACGGGGTCGTACCACCGCTCGACTTGCTCGGGTGTGCCCATCGCGTCGACGACGAGCTGACCGATCCCGCGGGAGAGCAAGGGCGCCGCCCAGACGTCGCCGTAGTTGAGGCTCTCGTAGAACGCGATCTGCCCAACCCAGTAGCCGTCGGGGAAGACCGGCAGCGAATCGCCCTCGATGTCGATCCTGCCGATCGGAACGGGCGCGGTGTCGAAGATCTCGCGCCAGTTGGCGGGAGCCAACTTGGTGGTGTCCGCGGCCCGCGCGTAGGGGCGAACCTCGGCCGCCGACCATTCGCGCAGTGCATCGCTGTGCTTCCGCAACTCGGGGCTTAATTCGAACGTCGGAGTGCTCATGGGTGTCCTTTGGTCCGTGAGAGGTTACTTAGAAGGCTGGCTGGAACGACGAGGCAAGTGGGTCGAAGTCGAGCGTGGACAAGAACGCCGCCGTCCGGTACCACTGCTCGACCGGGTAGTCCGTCATGAACCCGTGCCCGCCGAGGACCTGCACCGCGTTGCGTGTCGTCTCCGCCGCGTTCTCGCTGGCATAGGCCACCGCGGCGGAAACCGCTGCCGACACCCGGTTCGGATCACCGCCGTCCACCATGAGGCTCGCGGCGTCGAGGATCTCTAGCCGAGCCGCCTCCGTGCGCGAAAATGCCTCGGCCAACGGGAAGGAGATGCCCTGGAACGACGCGATCGGCTTGCCGAACGCGATGCGCTCCGAGGCGTATTCGGCGGCGTACTCCATCGCGCGCTGCGCCATGCCTGTCTGCGCGGCGGCCACCATGAGCCGCAGACGCTCGACTGTGATCCTCAGTCCGTCTGTGCCGAGCAGATTGGCCGCAGGAACCGTGACGTCGAAGGAGACAGTGCCCAAACCGGCCGCATCGAGAGCCAGGCCCGCACCGGTCGCCGTCACGCTGATGCCGTCGGTGGACCGTGGAACGATCACGGCTCGCAGGCCGCGGTCAGATGGGTCCACACCGATCACGATGATGGACTCAGCGGTAGCGATGAAGGGGACGGCGACCTTCTGCCCGACGACGCGGACTACGTCGCCCTCGACCGCAACTGTCGTCGCCAGCTCGCTCGCACCGCGCCCGAAGCCCTCGTAGAGCGCAACCGAACCGCGAGTGTCCAGATCCACGCCGGACGTCCGCAGAGTCGCCTGTTGCGCGGCAGTGCCGTGCTCCGAGATCAACAGCGATGGGGCACCGCTCCACAGTGCCGCCAGGGTGATGCCGGCATCGCCGTAGGCGAGGCTTTCCACGGCGGCCACCTGGGTGACGACTCCCGGCACGCCACCGCCACCCAACTCCTCGCTCACCGGCGCGGTCAGTCCGGTCTCCACGATCGTCTTCCACACTGCGGGCGGCACGGCACCTGCAGCTTCGGTCTCCTTCGATGCCGGGTACAAGACATCGAGCCCCAGGCCGCGCGTCATCTCCGTGACGGCTTCCTGTTCGTCGTCCGGTGCGAGGTAGATCATGAACGCTCCTTGGTGAAATCCGTAAGACAGCCAACGCTTGCAACTCAGCGTGCGGACGAGGGGCCGCGGCGACAATCAGGTGTTCCGTTCGTTGGAAGCTCACCCGTCAGCGCGCTCGACAAGGCGACGAAAAGCGCTCGGCTTCACAGCGTTCGGCATCGACCGGTCCGCGCTCAGACGAGCACGAAAACGCTGCCGTCGGAATCGACCTCGACCTCGAAGGTCTGCAAGCGGATGGTTGCCGGGAGGCAGAGGGCGGCGCCGGTCCGGATGTCGAACCGGGCCATGTGCAGCGGACACGTCACCTCGTTGTCCTCGAGGTCGCTGTCCTCCCCAAGGGACCAGTCCTCATGGGTGCAGTTGTCGGCCGTGGCGAAGAACTGCCCCGCCTCGTTGCGGAACAAGGCGACCGCCGGGTCGCCCTTGATCGTCATCGAGGAACCGGGGGCCAAATCGTCGGCCACGCAGGCGAAAAGCCGTTCCATCGTCGGAGGTCCTCTCTTGCCAAACTGCACGATTGCCATCCGGCAAGACTTATGCCGCTCAGCCAGGGTCCCCGCGATCGCGTGACGACTCCAGCAATGATTTCAGCAGGTGGAACGCCATCTGCCCCGCCCCGAGCGGTGTTCCAGTGCCCGGGACGAGGCGTTCCGCTGTCTCATGAGGCTGGGTGAGCATGTCTTGGAGCTGATTCGGCGCGGCAAGAAACAGAATTCCAGACTTCCGGGAGGCCACCCCTCATGTCACCTGCCGTATGGATCACCCCCGAGAGCGATCGTCTTGAGACAGTCCTCGGAACGGTGGCCATAGCGCAGATCGACCTCGGCGGCGTCCCCCGTGGAGCTGTCCTTGTGCTGAGCGCCGACGGAGACTTCGGGTCCGAAATCGCGCCGATCCTCAACGAGCTCGCCGTGCACGGTTACGAGAGCATCGCGTCCGACATGGCGCCCGTGCAAGGAACCGACGACGCCCTCATCGAGGTGGTGGGCGAGCTCGTGCACCACATTGGCAAGCGAGGGTGGCAGAGCGAGCAGATCGGCGTCATCGGATACGGCCGAGGTGGCCGGCTCGCCCTGCTCGCGTCTTCGCAATTGGGGCTCGGGGCGGCGGTGAGCATTTCGCCCGGTCCCGTGTTCACCTCGGACGGTCGATTGTCGCCGGAGATTACCCAACTCGCGGCAACGGTTCGTACGCCTTGGCTCGGCATGTACGGCGCACGAGATCCCGCGATGCCGGACGCGGCGTGCGTCGAGATGGACCGCACGCTGCGCCGCGTCGCCCCGGCTTACACGCAGATCGTGCAATATCCGGGGGTCGGCGGCAACTTCTACCGGAAGTCGAGTGAGTCGCTCGAGATCGCGGCGTCCTACGACTACTGGCAGCGAACCATCGAATGGCTCAACCACTACGTGGCACCCCGGCCCACGCCTCTCGCGGAGGCTTGGCGCCATCGCCAATCGCCTTCATGAGCGCACCACTGACCGGCACAACGGAAGAAGGAAAAGACATGTCGGACTACGTCGACGACGATCGCCAGATGCCGAGGTTCAGGGTGAACCGCGAGGCAATGGTCGACACAGCCGTCTTCGCGCAAGAACGCGCCAAGATCTTCGACAAGTGCTGGCTCTACGTCGGCCACGAGTCCGAGCTGAAGAAGCCCAACAGCTTCAAGACCCGGACACTGGCCGGCCGGCCCATCATCTTCGCCCGTGACGGTAAGGGCGAGACCCGGGTCTGGCTCAATTCGTGCCCACACCGCGGCGCCATGGTGTGTCGTGAGCCAGAGGGCAACGCCCGCTTCATGACGTGCTTCTACCACGGGTGGTCCTTCAACACCTCCGGCGAGCAGGTGTCGATGCCCGGCGACGAGGCATACGGTGAGAACTTCGAGCGGCCCGGACTCGCCAAACCACCGCGGATCGACTCCTATCGCGGATTCGTGTTCGCCAGCTTCGACCCCGACATCGTCGACCTCGACACCTATCTCGCCGGTGCGAAGGAGTACATCGACCTGGTTGCGGACCAGTCCCAGATCGGCATGGAAGTACTCGAAGGTACGCATGAATATTCGTGCAAGGCCAACTGGAAACTGTTGGTCGAGAACAGCGTTGACGGCTACCACGCGATGTCCACCCACCAGCGATACTTCACGATGGTCATGGCGGCTCGCGGGGACATCGACACTTCCCTCGTCATCGGTAAGGAACGCGGCTTCGACTTGGGCAACGGTCACGCCGTGATCGCTGCCGCCCCGGGCGGAGACGCGGTGTTCGGTCGCCCGCTGTCCTCGGAAGGCCAGGCCGAGCGGACCGCGCGTTACGCAGCGGTCGGAGAAAAGTTCGGCACGGACTGGGCGCAACGGTTGCGTGGCAGCCGGAACCTGGTCATCTTCCCGAACCTGGTGATCATCGACCTCGTCATGGGTGTAGTGGTGCGCAAGATCGATCCCATCACGCCTGATTACATGGAAGTGACCGCGTGGCAGGTCGTACCCCCGGAGGAAGGTGAGGATCTTCGGGCCCAGCGCCTCGATAACTTTCTGACCTTTTGGGGTCCCGGCGGCCTCGCGTCGCCGGACGACGTCGAGGCGCTGGAGAGCGCGCAACGAGGCTTCGCGACCCGCAAGGAACTGCCGTGGTCGGACATCTCGCGTGGTATGTCCAGCCGGGTCAGTACCGGCCAGGACGAGTTGCAAATGCGGATCTGGTGGCGCCGGTGGAACGAACTGATGACCGGTGAGGTTCTGCCTCCCGAAATCAAGGACCCCGTCGGGTTGCCTTGGTCGGGCAAGCGACTCGACCCAGCAACGGCCGACGCTCCAGCTTCCAGCGTCTGACCAGGTGATGTAGAGGGACCGTTCGCCGCCGAACGGCAGGTGGAGGCCGCCCCGGTTTTGGTACCGGGACGGTCTCCCTCAATCATTGAATAGCTTTGTCGCACAATGCTTTAACGAAGATCAACTTTGCTTGATGCGGGCGCCACCCGAGACCGGACGTGCGTCAGAAGTGCGGCGCGGCAGCGACGACTTTGTCCACCGCCAGACCTTCGATGTCGGCGGGCTGATAGCCCAATTCGGCCAGTATTTCGCTGTTGTGCTGACCCAGGAGCGGTGCTGGCCGCGGCACCGAAATATCCGGCGCATGGGAGAAACGCATCGGATGCCCGATGTATCGCGCGGGACCGATGACAGGATGATCGACCTCGAAGACACGGCCTCGGGCCAGCAGTTGCGGATGATCGATTGCGTCTGCTCCGGTCACTACCGCCGCCGCCGCCACCCCGATGGCGCGCAGTTCGTGCGTCAGTTCCGCCGCCGTCCGGGTTGCGCATAGTTCGGACAGGTGCTGATCGAGCAGCTCGTGATGGCGCAGGCGACCGTCGAGATGAGCGAATCGCGCATCCAACGCCCAGGGTGTCGGGCGATCGGCACGGTCCAGAGCTGAGAGCGACTTCCATTGCTGATCGCCGGTGATCGAAATCGCCAGCCATACGTCGTCGGCGCAACGGTAGACACCCACCGGTGCTGCGGCGGAGTTGCGGTTTCCGCGCCGCGGGGCGACCTGCCCCGTGTGCGACGTGTCGATAACTGACCTGGCCGTGAGTTGGGCCGCGACATCGCAGAGCGGCACCTCGATCAACGCACCCCGCCCCGTGTGCTGGCGCATCCGAATGGCGCCGAGCAGGACGAACGCCGCCAGAAAACCGGCGATCGGATCGATCACGGTCCCGGTCAGCAGCGGCTCGCCGTCGGGGTGGCCGGTCACGGTGGCCAGGCCTGAGGCAGCGTTCGCGGTGTAGGTGAAGCCAGGCCAGTCCCGCCACGGTCCGGTCAGACCCCAGGCTGGCATCCGCATCATGATGATGTCCGACCGGATTCGACGGATGTCCTCGTAGCCCAATCCCCAGCTCTCCAGTACCCGGGGCGAATAGTTCTCGACAACGATGTCGCTCGAGAGGATCAGCTTGCGAATGATCTCCCTTCCCCGCTCGTTGGAAAGGTCGACGGCGATCGCGCGCTTTCCCAGGTTGACGCCGGCAAAGCCGGCGCTGCGCTCCCAGAATCGGTCGGCGGTCGGCGGGCTGCCGGTGAACCGGATCAGGTCGGGCCTGGCCCCGGACTCCACCTTGATGACGTCGGCACCCAGGCTCGCCAGGGTGGCGGTCGCCAATGGCCCGGCCTGGAACGTGCCGAACTCGACCACACGTAGACCTTCGAGCGGTCGCCACGGGGCGGTGCGTGACGAGCGAGGCTTGGCCCGGCGCGGCAACGGCTTGGGTGTCACCCCTTCCCCAAGCTCTTCCGGCGGTGCGACCTGCAGCCGGAACGGAGGACGCGGTGACATCACGCCAGTCTCGTCCCGCACGTAGGCGTCACGGCTGGCATAGGGCGGAAGTTCGGCCACGTTCACAGGGGTGCCGACCGGGACGATCGGCACCCGATTTTCCGCTCCGAGCCGAACCAACTCGTCGACGGTGTACCGGCCGGTGAAGTCGCGAACATGACCGGTGATCTCAGGGCCGAGCCGGATTCGCTCGCCGGGAGCGTCGAAGCGCGGGTCATCCAATTCGGGGGCATCGGCCAGTTTCTTGAAATCCGACCATTGCTGGGGGGTCAGGCACACTACGCAGACCCAGCCGTCCTTGGCTTGCTCTATCCCGGGAACCGCGTTCTGCGGCACCGGGTACGGGAAATGGTGCGGAAACTGCGCGAAGAGCCACGGATACTGCATGATCGCGATGAGCGCCTCAAACCGTGACAGGTCGGCCTCGACCTGCCGCTCCCCCGCATCCCGCGCGAATAGGCCCATGACGGCCGCTGTGGCCGCACACACGCCGGTGGTGATTTCAGCGAGCTCCACCCCTGAGCCCACGGGTGGGAGGTCGTACGTCGGATGAAGCGCCACGACACCGGCTTCGGCCTGCAGCGTCAGTTCAGTCGCCGGCGTCGAGGCTCGCGGCCCGTCGAGCCCGTAGTCCGACAGCGACACCACGACGAGATCGTCTCGGCGCGCCCGTAGATCGGAGAGAGCGGCGTCGAAGGCGGCGTCGTTGATGATGCCGTCGTGAATGACGACGTCGACGCGCTCGGCAAGAGAACCATCCAGCGGCAGGGAGACGAGCTTCTTGCCTGCGTGCAGATAGGCCGCATAGCCGTCGCTATGCGCTTCGCGTCCGTGCGAAGTGGTTGCGCCAGTGCGGCATTCAAGTCGGTAGACGGTGGCGCCGGCGTCGACCAGCAACTTTCCACAGTAAGCACTCGAAGTGCGGGTTCCCGCGTCGATCACCACGATGTCGCCAAGCACGGCAAGACCTCCTCTAGCTCGCCCGGGCGCGCTCGGGTCGCGCCGACGGTGACGAGCTTTCCAAGGGTTTAGCCGCGCCTCCGAGCAAGCAACGTGGCGTGCCAGCGGGTGGAACCGCCTGGGTTCTCCTGCTCTGTTCCGGCCGTCGGGACGTGCTGTTTCCCTGCCATCCCACGAAAGCCACACTGGGCCAGCGGGCTTGGTAGCAGGAGCGGACATCTGATCGGCGCACACGGCAAGAAGTTAGGTGCAACATGGCTGGGCTCGAACTGTTCAGTGGTATCGCATCAGTCACGGGCGGTGATGGCGTCCATCGCCTTCGGGGTCAGTGCACCCGTCGCGTCCCACTCGACGGGGTCGTGCAGCGACGTGGCTGACGTCGGCACACCCGGCGCAGCCGCGGAGCTTGCGGGGCGTACCGCGCTCGTCACCGGCGGCAGCCGGGGCCTTGGTTTGGCCTGCTCGCACGCGCTGGCCGCTGCAGGCGCACACGTCGTCATTGCCGCGCGGGATGCGAGCGCAATCGACGCCGCAGTAGAGGACCTCCGGGCGGCCGGCGGAACCGCCGCCGGCTACCCGATCGACGTTTCTTCGGTCGACGCCATCGAGACCATGTACCGCTGGCTCGATGATGAGGACCTCGCCGCGGACATCGTCGTGAACTCGGCTGGCGCTTATCGGCATGGATCGATCGCACGGACGAGCGCGGCCGATTGGCACGAACTATCAGCCGTCAACGTCACCTCGACCCTCGTGTCGTGCCAGCAGGCCCTCTCCCGGATGCGGCCGAAGAGCTGGGGGCGGATCGTGAACGTCTGCTCGGTGGCCGGCGCCTTGCGCGGCGTACCCGGTGCGATCGCCTATGCGATGAGCAAGGGTGCCGTCGCCGCGCTCACCCGCAGCCTTGCCGTCGAGGTTGCCGCAGAGGGCATCACCGTGAACGGCGTCGCTCCGGGGATGTTCGAGACAGAGATGACCGACGTCTTCAGAGCCAACGACGCCCGGGAGCAGTACGCGGTGTCCCTCTCACCGACTGGCCGCTGGGGGCAACCCGATGAGGTAGCCAGCCTCGTCCGCTATCTCGTCTCCCCCGCCGGGGGCTTCGTCACCGGCCAGATCCTCGCCATAGACGGCGGGTGGACTGCATGAACGACGTGCTGATACGCGACGAGCCCCGGCCGGGGATCTGTCGGCTCACCCTCAATCGTCCAGCGAGACACAACGCGCTGTCCCACGAGCTCGTCGCCGCGCTGCTCATGGCGTTCGAGATGGTCGACGAGGATGATCGGACGCGCGTCGTGGTGCTGCGCGGCGCGGGCCGATCATTCTGTGCGGGCGCCGATCTCGGGGAGCACTTCGCCGCCGCCGAAACCCGTCCCGACATCGGGCGCAGCGGCCTCTGGGAGCGCATCGAACAGCTCCGGGTTCCTGTCATTGCAGCAGTCCAGGGCTGGGCAGTCACGGGTGGATTCCTGCTCGCGTATACCTGCGACCTCATCGTCGCCGCCGAGTCGGCCCGCTTCCGCGACACCCACGCGGCGCTCGGCCTGCTGCCCACGGGCGGGGAGAGCCAGCGACTGCCAAGGCTGGTCGGCCTCGCCCTCGCCAAAGAGCTGATGTTCACTTCGCGTCCGCTACTCGCTGACGAGGCGTTGCGCGCCGGTCTGGTGTCCCGGGTCGTGCCCGATGCAGACCTGGATGACACCGCCCTGAATCTCGCCGAAACGATCTGCGAGACGAGCCCCCGTTCGGTGCGAGCCCTCAAGCGGCTCATCAACGACGGAGCGCGCAGCGACTTCGCGGACGGCCTGAGGCTGGAAGCCGAGCTGAACGAAAACGGTGCCGCCAACGAGCGGCCGGACCCGGAGCGCGAGGAACGTCTGCAACGTTTCCGCGAGACGGGACGGGTCTGATGCGGGTCGACATCTCGTTGCCGTCGAGAATTCGCGAAGGACTCGCCGCCGCAGCGGTCGCCGACGGATCCTGCGACGGCATCGGCTGGGTGAGCGAAACGTCCTCGGACCCCACAACGGTGGCGGCGGCGCTGCTCGCGGCTACCTCGGAACTCCGTGTCGGCACTGGTGTCTCCGTCGCGTTCGCCCGGTCACCCTTTGTCCTCGCGCAGGCCGCCTGGGAACTCGCGCGAGCGTCGGAAGGCCGTTTCGTGCTCGGACTCGGCACCCAGGTGAAGGCGCATCTCGAGCGTCGTTTCGACGTTCCCGCCGAGCGACCACTCGACCGGATGCGCGATTACGTGGGCGCGCTGCGCTCCATCTGGCACAGTTTCCAGACGGGCGCATCGCTGCGACATGAGGGCCCGTTCTACCGGCACACCTTGCTGACGGACTACTTCAACCCCGGGCCCATCGCGCATCCCGACATCCCGGTCTTCCTCGCCGGCGTCAATCCGCGGATGGTGTCGCTGGTGGGCGAGATCGCTCAGGGGTTGTTTGCGCACCCGCTCCATTCGCGCCGATACTTGGCTGACGTCGTGGAACCCGCCCTGCAGAAAGGACTCTCGGCGGCGGGGCGCCCGCGCAGTGACGTACAGGTGCTTGTACCAGTGTGGGTGGTCACTGGGCGAGATGAGGCGGAGACTGCCGCCGCCCGTGAGGCCATCCGGGCGCAGATCGCCTTCTACGGCGCTACCCGCACCTACCGCGGGGTCTTCGAGACCCATGGCTGGGGTGACGTTCCGCCACAGTTGCACGCATCGCTCGCGGGAGGCGACAGGGCCTCGATGCTCAGGCTGGTCACTGACGAGATGGTCGAGACTTTCGCAGTGTGCGCCGAGCCAAATGCGGTGCCGCAGGAGGCGTTTGCGCGACTGTCGGGGCTCGCAGATCGCGTCTTGCTGTACGACCCCGTGCCAAATGTGCTGGCGAGTGGCGGCCTGGCCTTGCCGACCTTCGACCGATGATGAAGAGCCCCGCCGACGCAAACATATTCTCCATCAGCATGATTCGGCGCGCCATACAAACCACCATTTCCCGATGCGTAGTCGACGGCAGTGGATTCTAGATGCGGATCTTCGCTAGCCGAGCACAGGTCGAGACGGCCGTCGGCGAAGACCTGGGCGCGAGCCAATGGATCCTCGTCGATCAGAAGATGATCGACGACTTCGCCGACCTCACGGGCGATCGCCAGTGGATCCACGTCGACACCATCCGCGCTCAGACCGGGCCATACGGTGCGACGATTGCGCACGGCTATCTAACCTTGTCGCTGCTTCCGTCGTTCCGGCAGCAGATCTACGACATCCAAAAAGCCAGGGCACAGCTAAATTACGGCCTCAACAAGGTGCGGTTTCCCGGCATCGTGCCAGTGGGATCCCGGTTGCGGGGGCGGGCTCGCCTGGCTGCCGTCGTCGACCGCGGCGAGGCCGCGGACGTAATCGTCGAGTACACCGTTGAGCGTGAGGGTGTCGACAAACCCGTCTGTTTCGCCGAATCGGTGGTTCGGGTGTTGTTTTGAAACTCCTTGCCGCCCTTGACATCCGTCGATGGATGGCATCAAGGTAGGCGCAAGCTAGTCGTCAGCTCTCATCGTCGAATGGTAGCCATCGTTCGCGTGAGACGATGTGACGAGTGCCGTCGACAGAAAGGCGCCCTGCCGCGTGTCGGACGGCGCCTTCGATCTTGGCGACATCCGGTGAGCCGGTAGGGAAGGTGACCGAGATGGCGGCTACCGCACGCGGCGCCAAACCCTGTGTGATGATGGGCGCCGCGATGGCGGACATTCCAATTCGTGGCTCGTCGACGACGTAAGCGACGCCGCGGGTTCGTGCCTCGTGCAGTTGGACGATGAGCTCGTCGACATCGGACACTGAGCGCGGGGTCAGGCGAGGCAGCGGCAACGGCAGCTCTGCCTTCACCAAGTCCAGATCTTCGTGCGCAATTAGCACCCTACCCAACGCCGTACAGCTGGCCGGCAGCCGAGCGCCAATCGCGGACAGCGTTTCCGAGCGGCCGCGCGGCGACAACCTGTCCAGGCATACGACCTCGAACCCCCGCAGCACGCCCAGATGAACCGTGTGCCCGGTGAAGCTCAACAACGCGCCGAGGTGCGGCGCAGCCAATTCCCGGAGTCCGGCAGCCGGTGTCCTCGCGCCCAGCTGGATCATTGACAGACTTAGCCGATAACCCTGCGTGTGATGCTCGATGACGTCGAGGTCAACGAGTCGCGCCAGCAAACGGTGAACGGTCGACTTGGGCAGGTTTGCCGCCCGAGCGAGCTCACTGAGCGTCATCACCCGGGCCGTCTCGTTGAACGCCCGAAGAAGGTCGAACGCCTTGGACAGGATGGACGGGGGCTCGGCCTCGACGAGGCCAGCCACCGCTGCTGTTTGCACCATTTCGGTTGCTCCCATTCACGCAAAGTGTGAGCCGAACCACTCACGCTCTTCACATCAGTGTGGCTCACGCCAAGCGGAAGTGTCCAGCTTCTGGGCGTTCCAGCCAGTGGCAAGGCCCGTTGCCCCGCCCAACCCCGCCCGATGACACTGCGTGGGTGTCGATCGTGATCGTAGGTGCTTCCGTCGCCGGGGTGCGGACGGCCCAGGCCCTCCGGTCGGGCGGTTTCGAGGGGTCGATCACGCTCCTTGGCGAAGAGGTCCATCACCCCTACGACAAGCCGCCCATCACCAAGGCCATGCTCGACGCGAGTGGCGATCGGGCGCCGATTCCGCTGCTCTCCGAAGAGAGCCTCGCCGCGCTCGACGTCAACCTGCAGCTCGGCGTGCGCGCCGTGGCCCTGGACCCAGAGCGCCGTGTCGTCACGACCGACGCTGAGTCGGCTCTCCCCTACGAGCACCTGGTCATCGCGACGGGTGTCGTCCCCCGGACGCTTGGTGCGATGGACACGTTGTCAGGTGTGCACGTGATGCGCACCGCAGACGATGCGGCCAACCTGCGAGCTGCGCTACCCCTTGCCGAACACGTCGTCACGATCGGCGGCGGGTTCATCGGGTCCGAGTTCGCGACGGCGGCAAGGACCTACGGACGTCGTGTCACTGTCGTCGAGGCGCAGCAGACACCGATGGCCCACGTCGTCGGATCAGAAGTTGGCGCACTGCTGGCCGAGCTGCACGCCGCCAACGGGGTGGAATTGCTTACCGGAGTGGCATTTTCGCACTTTGAAGGTCGCGAGAGGGTCAGCGCGGTCGTCCTGGACAATGGACGCTCGCTGCCTGCGGACCTCGTCGTCGTGGGCATCGGCTCCACCCCGGCCACGCAATGGCTGGCGGCTTCAGGTTTGCCGATCGCAAACGGCGTCGAATGCGACGAGCAGCTGCGCGTGATCGGCTTTCCCGAAATTCACGCCGCCGGCGACATTGCACGGTGGCCGCACCCGTTCTACGAAACGAGCGTGCGTATCGAGCACTGGACGAACGCGAACGACCACGGCGCAGTCGTCGCCGCCAGCATTTTGGGCCATCCGATACCCGCGACACCGGTCCCCTACGTGTGGTCAGACCAATACGGCCACCGCATTCAGATCGTCGGCCGGCCCAACGCCGGTGAGCTCGCCCTGCGGGTGGGTGACGCCGAGGACCATTTGGTCGCTCTTTACGCCGACAAGGACGGATCGCTGATCGGCGCAGTCGTCGTCGACGATCCACGTCTTCTTCTGCGTTGCCGCAAAGCGATCACGAACGGAGCTCAGGTCGACGAGGTCGAACTGGGCTCACGCAAGACAGCAATCAACAAATAAACACACAAAGGAGACCGCAAAATGGCGTTGACCGACGAGGGCATCATCGAGGTACCGGGCATGGCGAGTCGGTGGGTGCGACTCGCGAGCGGCGCAAAGGCGCACTACATGACCTCAGGCGACAGCGGGCCGGCGGTCCTGTTGCTCCACGGCGGCCTGCCCGGCTCGTCCGGCACGGCGGGTTGGCGCTTCATGGCGCCGTTCTTGGGCAAGAACGGCTTTCGGGTGTACGCGCCCGACATGCCCGGTTACGGACTGTCCGATTCATCGCCGCAACACCGCCCCAAGGGCTTGCACACGCAGGCCGACTTCATCCACGAGTTCGTCACCGCGCTGTGCCTGGACAAGTTTCATCTCGCCGGCAACTCGATGGGCTGCATGAACTCGGTCAACTACCTGGTAGCACACCCGGAGAAGATTCTCAGCTTCGCCTTGATCGCCGGGGAACTCGGTGACATCACTGCGCATCTGACTCGCCCCGCCGGGGACGCCGTCGTCCCGATGTATGACGGCACTCCAGAGAGCATGCGGGCCATGATGAGCGCGATCATCTACCGCCCTGAAGCCATCAGCGAGGATCTGGTGACGATGCGTCATTCGGCGTCCGTGGTGCACGCCGAGGCGGCGCCAGCGTATTTCGCCGCGATGATGGAATACGTCAATCAACACATCTCGGATCCGAACATCGCGGCGCGCCTGTCGACGAAGGGTCGACTCGACAAGCTCACGATCCCCGGCGTGTACCTCTATGGTCAAGACGACGTGCTCACCCCAGTCGAGTGGGGTCACCAGCAGGAGACAGTACTGCCGAACGTCCAGTTCTTCTTCCCCGCTGAGTGCGGTCACCAGGGTCAGACGGACCAACCGGAGCTGTTCAACCAGCTGTTCCTGGAGTTCTTCCGCGACGGCAAGATCACGCGGCAGACAGCCGATGCCGCCGGCATCTCGAAGCACCGCCCCGAGAACCCCAGCATCGTCGCGCAGGCGTGACCGTTGACCCGATGTCGAGCACGAGCGGACTTGGTCGAGGTTTCTGGGAACGTCAAGGGTTCCGGCCGGCGCGAAGGCGCTCGGCATCCGCGAGTTCACCGCCGCCGAGATCGCCGATGCCATGCAAGTTCAGCAGGTGGCATTCCTGCGCGACGGTCCCCCGTCGTTGGCGCTGCGTCGCAACCGGATGGACCGACTGTCGGCGTTGGTATTCGAGAACGCCACTGCGTTCGCCGAGACGCTGTGCGCGGACTTCGGTACTCGCTCGCGCCAGACCACGGCCTTCTTCGATGTCGTTGGTCCGCTGAGCGATTTCGCGTTCACGCGCCGCAACCTGGGCAGATGGATGAAGCCGCGCACGGTGCTGGGCATTGCGCGGCCGTTGGGTCTGCACACCACCGTGCAGGCGCACCCGCTAGGTGTAGTCGGAATCGTCGCGCCGTGGAACACCCCGCTGAACCTCTCGGTGATGCCGGCCACCGCGGCTCTTGCGGCGGGCAATCGGGTGCTGATCAAGGCTCCCGAGGCAACGCCACGAACGTCTGAGTTACTGGCAAGGCTTGCTGAGCAATACTTCTCACCTGAGGAGCTGGTCGTGATCACCGGCGGACCGGCCACGAGTGCCGCCTTCTGCTCGATGGGCTTCGACCACCTGCTGTTCACCGGATCAACTCACATCGCCAAACACGTGCATCGCAGCGCGGCCGAAAACCTGGTGCCGGTGACGTTCGAATTGGGTGGCAAGAACCCCGTCGTCGTCGGCAGGGATGCCGATATCGCCACGGCAGCCAGCCGCATCGCCCGAGCGCGGCTGATGAACGGGGGCCAGGTGTGTCTGTGCCCGGATTACGTCTTCGTACCGGCCGACCGGCGCGACGAGTTCGTGGCGGCGGTGGAGCGGCAATTCCGGGCGTCGTTTCCGACCGTCACGGGAAACCCGGACTTCTGCAGCATCATCGATGACAAGAACTACCAACGTGTGGTCGGCCTGATCGAGGACGCCCGCGCCAAGGGCGCCAATGTCATCGAGGCGAAGCCGCCGGGCGAGGAGTTACCGTCGGCTGCCGAACGCAAGATCGCGCCCACCATCCTGACCGGTGTAACACAGGAGATGGAGGTGATGACCGAAGAGGTGTTCGGCCCGGTGCTGAGCGTGCTGCCCTACGAGAACCTCGACGAGGTCATCGCTTACATCAACGCCCGACCGTCGCCGCTGGCGGCCTACTGGATGGGCAAGGACTCCGACGACTTCCGTCGATACTGTGCCCGGACGCGCAGCGGTGGCGTCACCCGCAACGACATCATGATGCACGCCGCGATCGACGGAGCCCCGTTCGGTGGAGTGGGTGAAAGCGGCATTGGTGCCTACCATGGCAAGGCCGGGTTCGACACGTTCAGCCACTACCGCACCATCACCGAGTCGCGGCTGCGCGGCACCATCGCCGCGCTGACGGTGCAGCCCATCCCCACCCGAGCAACCGCCCTCCTCGACTGGGTGGTGGCCAAACAGGCGACGCGTCTTCGAAAGCGCATCGACCGCTACCGGTCGGGCGTTCTCTGACGGCCGCTGGCGCGCGAGCGACGAGTCCCTCGAGCGTTGTTCCGGGCCGGCAGCACGTCCAAGCTCATGACGTCGCCGACGACACAGACAGCACAACACTTTACAGATCGGAGTCCGCAAAAATGACGTCCAACCTGGGTTCTGCGAATCCCGCGCTCGGCCGCCGCGTGCTCGCCGCCGGCATCGACACCAACTATCTCGAGGAAGGCGATGCCGACCCGACTGCCGTCGTGCTGCTTCACGGCTCCGGTCCCGGCGTATCGGCCTATGCAAATTGGCGCCTCACGATGCCAGCACTCGCGGCCTCGCGCCGGGTCGTCGCCCCTGATCTTGTCGGGTTTGGCTACACACAGCGCCCAGCCGGGCATCAATACACGATGGACAACTGGGTGGCGCACGTAGAAGCATTCGTGGATGCACTTGGCCTAGAGTCGTTCTCGCTGATTGGCAATAGTTTCGGCGGCGCACTCGCACTGAGGATGGCTACTCTGTTTCCAGAGCGAGTCCACCGATTGGTGTTGATGGGCAGCGTAGGCGTCCCGTTCGAACTCACCGAGGGATTGGACGAGGTCTGGGGTTACACACCCTCTACCCCGGCAATGCGTCGGTTATTGGAATTCTTCGCCTACGACGACACGTTGATCGACGACGAACTCGCGGTCGCCCGATATCAGGCCAGTGTGCAGGCGGGTTTCCAAGAGTCTTATGCCGCGATGTTTCCGGCGCCGCGCCAGCGCTGGCTGGAATCGATGATCGTTGACGATGAGGCGATTCGGAGCATTGGTTGTCCAGCATTGGTCGTCCACGGACGCGAAGACCGGGTCATACCGCCCGAAACGTCGCGCCGGATCTTCGACCTGATTCCCAACGCGCAACTGCACATGTTCGGCAAGTGCGGTCACTGGACACAGATCGAGCAGGCAAGCACATTCAACCAGCTCGTCACCGCATTCCTAGCCGAGGGGGACACTCATGACAGCTGAGGCGCTCACAAGATGATGCTCACTGCGCCAACGGGCCGCAGGACGGTCATGTCCATCACCGCACGCTTATAGCAAATCAAAAGTGCGTCATTGACCGTCCGTAGGCGATAGTCGTAGCGACCGACGTAGTGGTCGTCACGGCCGTTGCGGAAACGCCACACGGTGAAATACGCACTAACCGTTACCTCGCCGCCCTGTTGAGCTTCAATGCGCACGTTGGTCACCTGATGCCGCGTTGCCGAGTGCGGGTATTCACGGTGCGCTTTGCGGCTTTTCAGACGCTCAACGCGTGCCAAGAGCCGGAACTTGTTGTCATTGACCAGAACGAGATCCCGATCTGGGTCAGCATCGGGCAGATCGTTTGTCGGAATGATGTATTGCGCATCGTCGGTGTAAAGGTCCGCCCACTCATCGAGGCACCACTCGTCCAGGAGCTTTGCCTCAAAATACAGCAGATCTTCCACCTCGGTTCGCTGTACATCGCGATCGCCCGCCGTCACTGCCGCGTCGTCCACCATTGTCATCTAAGGACCTCCTGTGTGGGGCTCACGGTTTCGCGCCACTGCCGCCAGAAGGCTCGCATCTGCTCCTCGTCGACAGACTTGGGGTCCCGAAGCATCCCGCGCGATATGTCATTCCATTCGACACCACCGCTGCCAAAACCCTTCTGACACGACTCCAGCGCCTCGACGTCGTCAGGAGTCGCAAGACCGCCGGGCCCGAGAAAGCTCAAGAAGCTCTCCAGCCGGATCGCGCGACCTCCCGGCATCTCGGACTCAGGCGCGAGATGCCACGCACTCACCTCCATCTCACTCGGTCCGGTGGGATAGAACGTCCGGACCGTGACGGCCTGAATGTCATTGATGATGAGATTGGGGAAGATCAACAGGTTGCGATTGTTCTCGGCCATCACCTCCGCCCGCTCGACGCCGTAGCGCGCCACCAGCCTTTCCCGCGTCTGCTCGATCGCATCACGCGTGTCCTCACCGAACTGGCTCTCCCACTTCGCGATGGGTCGTCCCCACGGCCCCTTGTACTCCAAGACCGCGTGCCCATTCCCCAGCGACCGGCCCACTCCTACCAACCCACCAGCGACATTGATACCCATGCTGCTGAGGTACTTCATGTACGTGTCATGCGTGGGCGCAGCGTGATATCCATCAATGCTGTTCTCCACCAGTAATTTCCAGTTGGCGTTGATCGAGTACTGATTCGAACCGTGGAGTACCTCCCAGTCGCTTTCAGACTCGTCGACGATGAGATCGATGTACTGGCGCGCTCCCGCCAGATACTCGACAAGGGGTTTGGCGTCGGGATTGAAGCTGACGAACACGAAGCCGCGGTACGACCCGAACTGCGCCACGGGACGTAACCCCATCTCCTCCATTCGAAACCGGGGGCCGTAGGCCTGACGGTCGGGAACACCGACGAGATGGCCGTCGGTATCGAACGACCACGCGTGGTAGAAGCACTGGAAGACCTTCCCATTGCCGGTGTCAGTGCGGCACACGATGGCACCTCGATGGGTGCAGGTGTTGTGGAACGCCCGGATCTCGCCGCTTTTCGCACTGCGGACGAAGATCAATGAGCGGCCGCCCACGTCACGCCTGACGAAGTCCCCAGGCCTTCGGACCTCGGACTCGTGTCCGAGGTACAGCCAGCAGCGGTTGAAGATCAAATCCCGTTCGGCTTCATAGATTTCGGGCGAGGTCATCGTTGAGCGGTGAACCTGAAAAACACCGTTGTCAGCGTCGTCGATGATCAACCGGGTCGATCGGCTATACGTCACATGTGCCCCATTCTTGAACATCGCCGGCCTCCAGGAGGGTGGCCCCCGCCCCTTGCAGCAGATTCATCGCGGTGCCGGCGCTTCACCACTCGCGAGTGTCACTTTCTTTGTCACCGGCTTGCGGGACTCGAGGGACCGTAGACGGCGAAGACTTTGTTCGAGTTGAAGACGGCGGTTTCGACGAACTGCGACCATGTCGGCGTTGCGCCACCGAGCGCCTCCATCGCGCCCAGCAACGGGAACCAGTTCAGCAGTTCCTGTTGCCCAGACTCCTCCAAGTCGTCGGCCGACACAGAGCGCCACGCGTCGACGTCGCCCACCTGCAGTCGCTCGTAGAGGTGCCGATCGGCCGGAGTGTCTGGCCGCAGTCGCGATGTCTTGTCGCACAGGAAAGCATGTGACCAACTCGAAGATGCCACCAGCGCCACGCGCCACTCGGACTTTGCGAAGAACTCGGCGACGGCGGCACCGACCTGGATGAGCCGATCCGGCTGCGGGCCGGGCGGGTCGAGTTCGCGGACATCACCCAGCGGACCCGCGGACCCGCGGTAGCTGATAACCCGGCGACCGTAGCAGTTGATGGGGAAGCAGACGACGGGGTAATCGAATCCCGTGCGTTGGTAGTCGAGATAGAGGATGGAATTGAGGAACGCGTGCGCCAAGCCTGGATGATGCAGTGGCCGATAGGCATAAGCGACGTCGATGCCCTGCGCAAGAAGGGACATCACCAGTTCTTTGGCGATGTCCGGTCGGCCCCGCACCTTCAGTGTGGTGGTCTCGGCGGGCTCGTTCCACACGTTGGCACGGCCGGCCATGGCCGAGGAGTGATCGGCCTGCGCCCAAGGCCGTACGTCCATATCCTCGTAGGCAAGGATGGAATACGCCGGGATGACATCCTCGCGGAAGTTTTCATATTGGTCGTCGCCCCAGATGAGGACCACGTCGGGGTTGAAGTCATCGAGAGCTTGGCGTGCCCGCTCGAACCCCTCGATCAATTTGGCGCGGTGCTCAGATGCCGCAGACCGGCCTTCGTCGTTTCCCCCCTCACGCTGCATGATTTCAGGCCAGTTCGCGACGACCTTCTCCTCGGCTGGAACCGCCGGATCAGCGAGCGCCGCGCGCAGCAGGCCGGCCATGTCGTCGTCAAGCCCGCTAAGGGGCGAGTAGTGAGTCAGTCCGATTCCGAGCACCTCAGCCATTCGACCACTGCCTTTGTCGCCCAAGATATTTTGGCGCCTGACAGTATGGTGATGTAAGCATGGGGTGTCAGTTACCGCAGTTCGCCAGGTCTGTAGGCGAGACGAGATCGAGCGCGATGTCGACGAGCAGATCCTCTTGGCCGCCAACCATTTTGCGGCGGCCAGCCTCGACCAGTATGTCGCGGGCAGTGAGTCCATAAGCCGCGGCGATCCGCTCCGAGTGAAGGAGGAAGCTCGAGTAGACGCCCGCGTATCCCAGCGAAAGGGTTTCGCGGTCCACGCGCACGGGCCTGGTCATCAGCGGCCGGACGATGTCGTCGGCCGCGTCCATCAAAGCGAAGAGATTGCAGCCGTGCTTCCAGCCCAGGATGTCGGCGACGGCGACGAAGGCCTCCAGCGGGCAGTTGCCTGCGCCGGCGCCCAGACCGGCCAGCGACGCATCGACGCGATGCGTGCCCTCCTCCACCGCGATCACCGAATTAGCAACGGCCAGACCGAGGTTGTGATGGGCGTGGATGCCAATGGTCGTGCTCGGGTCGAGTACCTCGCGGTAGGCACGTATCCGATCACGCACGTCGGTCATCGTCAGACGGCCACCGGAGTCGGTGACGTAAACGCATTGAGCCCCTGCCGATTCCATGATCTTGGCCTGCTCGGCGAGCACCGCCGGCGGGGCCATGTGACTCATCATCAGGAAACCGGCGACGTCTAGGCCGAGGTTGCGCGCGGTCGTGATGTGCTGGATCGCGATGTCGGCCTCGGTGCAGTGGGTGGCGATCCGCACGGAGGTCACGCCGAGGTCCACGGCGGCGGTCAGGTCGGCGATCGTGCCAATCCCCGGCAACAACAGGGTGGTGAGCTGCGCGTGCTTGACGACCTCACGCGCTGCGGCGATCCACTCCGCATCGGTCTGTGCGCCGGGACCGTAGGTCAAGCTGGCACCGGCGAGGCCGTCGCCGTGAGCGATTTCGATCGCAGCAACGCCCGCTTGATCGAGTGCGGCCGCGATCGTGCGGACATCGGAGACCGTCAAGCCGTGGGAGACCGCGTGCATGCCGTCGCGCAGGGTGACGTCCTGGACGTAGAGATCGGTCATTTGCTGCCTCCGGCCTGAACTTCGGCGACCCGCAGGGCGGCCGAGGTCATGATGTCAAGGTTGCCCGCATACGAAGGCAGGTAGTGTGCCGCACCTTCGACTTCGAGGTATGTGCTGACCTGCAACAGATCGTTGCCCGCCGACTCCGGGCCAACCAGGCGACGACGCGGATCGTCGGAAGCGACGGTCTCGATCTGAACCTGTTGTCGCAGACGGTATCCCGGGACGTACTTCGCGACGTCGGCCACCATCGCCTCGATCGAGTCCCTGATCGACTGATGGTCGACAGCTTCGGCCAAGGCGAGCACGGTGTCGCGCATGATCAGCGGCGGGTCGGCGGGGTTGAGCACGATGATCGCCTTGCCCCGCGTCGCGCCGCCAACCTGTTCGATCGCGTGCGCGGTCGTCTCGGTGAACTCGTCGATGTTCGCCCGCGTGCCGGGGCCCGCGGATAGTGATGCGATGGAGGCGACGATCTCGGCGTAGGGCACGGGTGATGTGCGCGCGATGGCGGCCACGATCGGAATCGTCGCCTGGCCACCACAGGTGACCATGTTGACGTTGCGACCTCCTGCCACCGCATCGAGGTTGACGGCGGGGACCACGAACGGTCCTATCGCCGCCGGGGTCAAGTCGATGACCTTGACGTCACTGAGTTGCAACGCCGCGTCATTCTTGAGGTGTGCGCCCGCTGACGTCGCGTCGAAGACGATGCCGATATCGCCGAAGTCAGGCATCGCGAGCAGTCCGTCGACACCGTCGGTGGTGATCGGAATGCCGAGGCGCTTGGCGCGGGCCAGACCGTCACTGGCGGCGTCGATACCGACCATCGCGGCAACTTCGAGAGATTCAGACAACCTCATGACCTTGAACATCAGATCCGTGCCGATGTTGCCGGAGCCGATAATGGCTACCTTCGTTCGCGCAGTCATGTCGTCCTATGTTGTCGCGGCTGGTGAAAACGTTGCGCTGACGCTGCCCAAACCGGTCAACGTCGCTTCGTAGTGGTCGCCGGGCGCCACGGCGACCATCGGGCCCAAAGCCCCGCTGAGGATGACTTCGCCGGCCCGCAGGGGGTCGCCGTATTCGACGGCCACCCGGGCCAGCCACTGCAGGGCACTCAGGGGGTTGCCCAGGCACGCAGCCCCGGTTCCGGTCGAAACTTCTTCACCGTTGCGGCGCATCTCCATTTTCACGGCGACGGGGTCGATGGACCCGATCTCGATGCTGTCCTCGCCGAGCACGTACATGGCGCTCGACGCGTTGTCGGCAACGGTGTCGGCGATGGTGATGTCCCACCCAGCGACGCGGCTGTCCACGATCTCCAATGCCGGAAGCGCAACACCCACCGCCGCAGTGACACTCGCAAGTGAGGGGTCGCGATCACGGATGTCGCGGGTCAGGACAAATGCGATCTCGGCTTCGATGCGCGGCTGCAATAGTCGGTTGACGTCGACGACTTCGTCTTGGTCGACACCCATGTCGGACAGCAGAACTCCGAAATCTGGCTGATCCACCCCGAGTTGAGCCTGCACGGACGGGGACGTGATGCCGATCTTGCGGCCCACCCTGTGGTGACCGTCAGCGACCCGCGCTTCTACGAACAGGCGCTGTACGTCATAGGCCCGGGCGATGTCGTTGGGTCCAACAAGGTCGCGGATCGGCGCACACGGGATGCCCGTGCGGTAGGCCGCATCCAGACGCTGATGTGCCTGCACGACCACGGGATCGAGACTCGCCGCCAATGTGACGTCGGGAGTGTGCTGTTCAAATCCCATGGGATCATGGAAGCCGGTGCGCACCGCTTGCGCCAACGGTGGTTCCACGCATCAGAACACCTAGGCCGCGCGATTTCTCGAAACACTGCCGCTGCCTGCGGGTTAGCCGTGGCGAGGCTTCCAGCCGCAGAACTGAGGCAGGCGGTCAGACGTCGACTGCAGCACTGTGCCGCTTGGCGACCAAAGCTCTCAATTCGACTTTGCTTACCTTCCCGCCGGCGCTTTTGGGAAAGTCCTCGAACATCTCGACGCGTTCAGGCAGCTTGAAGGTCGCCACGCCGTGCTTGCGCAGTTCGGCGACCAGTTTCACGTCGGACAGCTCAGCACCCGGCCGGAGCACCAAGCAGGCGCAGACCCGCTCGCCGAACAGCTCGTCGGGGATGCCGATGACGGCGACATCTGCCACTTCGGGCAGGGCGATGATCAAGTCTTCCAGCTCGCGGGGGCTGATGTTCTGACCGCCTCGGATCACCAGGTCCTTCACCCGTCCGACGACGCTTAGATAGTTTTCGTCGTCGAGGGTGCCGAGATCCCCCGAGCGATACCAGCCGTCCTCGGAGAACGCCGCTGCGGTTCGTTCGGGATCGTTCAAGTAGCCAAAACTCTTGGTGGGACCACGCCAGACGATCTCGCCGACCCCGCCTGGCGCTACGTCCTTCATGGCGTCGTCCACCAGGCGCACTTCGTTGAAGTCGAAGATCCGACCCACTGTCGTGTACCGCTTCTCCGGCTGGTCGTCGTAGCGGAGCATCGCCAACGAGCCGCCGTCGGTCGCCCCATAGCAGACGTGCTCGATGCAGCCGAAGACGCGCTCCATCTCCTGGCCTGCTTCCGGGGGCATTGCGGCACCGGCGTTGGTGAAGGTTCGCAGCGAGCCGAAGTCGCGACCGTCGATCGACGGCTCGTTGAGCAACTTCAGCACTTGCGTCGGAATGGCAGTGGCATGGGTCGCCCGGACTGACTCGAGCAGATCTAGCCCGTTTTCCGCCGTCCAGTTCTCGAGCAGCACCGACGTCGCTCCACACAGCAGCGGGGCAAGGACGGGAAAGACATAGCCCACACCGCCGGTACTGGCGGGTGCCATCCCGAGCGCGACGTCGCCAGCTGCCATCTGTGTCGCCTCGATGTAGGTCGACATGAAGTACCACAGGTTGTTGTCCGACCAGAGCGACATGTGCGGCAGGCCGGTCGTGCCTGAGGTGACCATGACGAAGCGGGGCGCATTGGGATCGCGCGGCGGCGCAGCGAACGGCCGATCCGTCGTACAGATCTCGTCGAAGTCGAACTCTCCGCCAACGCCGTCCATGCCACCGACCAAGCGCAAGTGCGGCAGGTTGGGGCGCAATTCTGCCACGGTTGCCAGGTAGTCGAAGCCCTTCAACGGCGCCGAAGCGACCAGCACTTCGGCGCCGGAAACACTGAGCAGATGGGCCATCTCCGACCGACGCCAGCCGCTCGACAGCGGGATGAAGACCAGGTCGGCGCGGTCGCAGGCCAAGTGCGTCACCGCCAGGGCCGTGCGGTTGCCGCACTGAACCGCCACCGGTGCGCCCGGGGCCAAATCCTGCGCCGACAGCCAGGCGGCGAGGTTGGAGCTGCGGCGGACGAGTTCGGCGTAGCTGATCTGCTCGTGTTGATCGGCGACTGCGATCACATCCGGTGTGCGCCCGGCGATCTCGTCGACGATCCCGTAGAGCGGTCGGTCCTGCCAGATACCGGCCTGGGAATTCCTTTTGATCAGCTCTGCAGTCAATTGCACGGCTTCCACGACAGTTCAGCTCCTCTGATGCGCTGTGATGGAAGGGAACTCAGGTGCCCGCTTCTGCTCGAATGCCGCAAGGCCCTCTTGAGCGTCGGGTCCGGCGACCACGTGCACCGCGGCGTCGAGTTCGTGCTCGAGCCGCTCGTCGGTGACCTGACCGGATGCAGTCATCGACTTCATGAACGCCAATGCCGGCGCGCTCCGGGCGCTCAACGTACCGGCGAAGTCGGCCGTCCACTGTTCGAGATCACCGGTGGGCACCACGTGCTGCACGAGGCCGAGCTCCATCGCGGTGCGGGCATCTACCGTTTGGCCGGTGTACATGAGCCAACGCGCGGCCCGCGTGCCGAGTGCATCCGGAAGCCGCCGCGTTCCACCGCCACCGGGCACCAGCCCATACGCGATGTGACCGTCACCAAACTTTGCGCGGTCGGAAGCGACGATGACATCACACGACAGCGCAAGCTCGAGGCCGCCGGCAATGGCCAAGCCGTCGACGATCGCGATCACCGGCTTCGGACACCGCTCCATCTCCCGAAAGAGGCGCCGCCAGCTGGTGAGTCCTTCGCGGAACGTCGTCGGCGACGCGAGGCGCTCCTTGGCCTCGATGAGGTCCGCGCCGGCCGAGAAGGCGCGGCCGTCTGCCGTCACGAATACCGCGGCGACTGCGGAGTCGTCCTTCGCGGCCTGTATCCCGGTTGCGAGCGCGTCGATCACCCCACTGTTGAGCGCGTTCATCTGGCCGGGCCGGTTCAGCCGCAGTTCCATAACACGCCCGCGCCACAGCTGTTCTACGACTACCTCGGTCACCGTCACGGCCACGCGCCCCTTCTATAAATTCATGGCAATAGTCACCATGCCCAAGTAGAGGATGGTCGAACTTGGTCGCGTTACCGGGCCGCTGTACCGCTCACCGGAACCCATGACGTCACGTTCTACGACGGGATCATGAAGGCTTGGGCCCGCGCAGCCACAGGTCGGCTATTCCAAAGACCAACGATCTTGTTTCTCAGGGCTTTCGAGGTGGCGCGGACGCCAACCGAGGGCTCAGCTGCCCCAGCGCAGCGGGTCGGAGAACAGGTGAGCGTACTTCCGCTTCCAGTACCGGCCGGCTTCGTCCAGGTGCTGGGTCATCGCCTGCTCCGCGGCGAGCTCGTCATGAGCCCGCAGTGCGTCGACGATGCGCTGGTGAGCTAGAGCGACAGCCCGACGCCGGTCCGGCGTGTAGCGCACACCGAGGAGCGCACCATCGGCAACGGTCTTGAGCGTCTCGGCGAACATGCCGAGCACGACGTTTCCGGCGACGTCGGAGACGAGACTGTGGAAGCGCTGGTTCTCCTCGCGGAACAAATCGTGGTTGCCCAGATCGCCGATCATCAAGTCGACGGAATCTTGGAGTTCGGCGATCCGCTCCTCGTCGATCCGGGTGGCGGCGAGGCGGGCCAGCGTCGGCTCGAGCGCGATGCGAGCCTCGAAAACTTCGCCCAGCGGGCTCTGCTCGAACTCGAGGATCAAGGTGAGAGCTTCACTGAGATCGGAGGCCCGCGGCCGGCGAACGACCGGCCCTCCGCCTGGCCCAGACTTGATCGTGATGACTCCGCGGGTCTCGAGAAGGCGCAGCGCCTCGCGAAGCGTAGTACGACCGACGCCGAAGGTCTCGATCATCTCCCGTTCGGGCGGGAGCATCGTTCCTGGCTCGAGGTGGTTGTCGACGATGCGGCTGGCGAGGACACGCGCGATCCGCTCTGAGGTCTTCAGTTGGCGTTGCTTGTCGCCATTGGGTGGCCGCATTGCCTCGCGCCCGGATGTGGAACCAGTCGCTCGTGGGGGCTTGACCACCGGCGAAGTACCCCTCCCTGAATCGACGGCCAGCGGACGCTGCGCTTGCCAAGTCTGTGGCGATCATATGCCTAGATCATCGAAGCACAGGCGCGTGACCGGACGGACTTCGGACCTCGCGAACAGGACCGCCTCGCCGCCGACGCCTTTGGAATCTATGCATATCATAGCTATATCGAGGCGATTTTGGTTGGAGGGCAAGTGCTCGACAGGACATCGATATTGCTGGCCAACATCCCGGACGCCAAGGGCGTGGTCGCAATGGCCCAACGGATGGACGAGCTCGGCTATCGCCGCGTCTGGCTGTCGGAGAACTGCGTCCTGGACGCCGCCTCGCTCGGCGGTGCGATCGCGGCGACGACCAGCTTGGAGATCGGTACCGCGATCATCCCGGTGTACAGCCGCACTCCCGCGCTACTGGCCATGACCGCGGCGACCCTGTCCCGGCTCTCGAACGGCCGACCGATGCACCTTGGCATCGGAGCTGGTGGACAGGTGACCATCGAGCGGTGGCACGGTCTGCCCTTCGAGGACACCGTCACGACCGTCGAGGAGACGGTGGCGATCCTCCGGCAGGCGCTCGCAGGTGAGAAGACCGAATTCGCCGGCACGACGCGCCAATCGGCCGGTTTCCGCCTCGCCGAGGGACCGCCGCACTCCGCGCGCATCCACATCGGAGGTATGGGCCCGAAAATGCATGCGTTGGCCGCGCGAGTCGCCGACGGGCTCATCGTCACCTGGCTGTCGCCGCGCATCGTCACCAGCTTCGCGGCGAAGTTCAACGACGCCGTTCGAGCCGCCGGACGCAACCCCGCCGACGTCGACTTGATCGCCCGCGCCTACGTCTGCGTCTGTGACGACCCGGACGCCGCCCGTGAAGCCGTGCGCCGCGAACTCGTCGAATACATCGTGTCACCGCCCTACGGCAACTACTTCGCCTCGGTCGGCTTCCACGATGAGGTGACAGCGGTGCGCACCGGATTCGAGGCCCGCGATCGCGAGCGTGCCGTCGCCGCGGTGAGCGACCGGTTGCTTGACGAGGTGCTGGTCTGCGGCGCCTCGGCCAGCGACATCGAGCGGCCATTGCGCGCCTACTTCGACGCGGGTGCCGACCACGTCATGGTTCAGCCGGTGCCCCGTGAACGCCACGGCGACCCGGCGGCCACCATCGAGGCGGTTGCCGCGGCGCTCGGCTGACCGTCCCCTATCGCCGGGAATACGGCACGAAGGCGCGACCAAACAATTCTCGAGCGATGATGATCTTCTGTATTTGCGCTGTGCCGTCGGCGATCTCGACGGCCATGATGTCGCGCAGCCGCTGCTCCATGGGATTGTCGGTGGTGTAGCCGTAGTGGCCGAACATCAGCAGACAATCGTGGGCGGCCTCCACCGCGGTGCGCGGACCCAACCACTTGCACATGGCCGCCAGCGCGGTGTGGCTTTGACCCTGCGTACGCCGTTTTAACGCCTGATAGCACAGACTGCGTGCCGCGAGCAGCTTCGTCGAATGCTCGGCCAGCGGAAAAGAAATGCCCTCGTAGCTGGCAAGTGGAGCTCCGAACGTGCGGCGCTGCTGCACGTAGGCCACCGCGTCGTCGACTGATGCCTGTGCCGCACCGATCGCGGTCAAGGCGAGGAGCGGTCGGGTGAAATCGAATCCGGCCATCACGTTGGTGAAACCTGCACCTGGCGCACCGATCATCGCCCCGTCGGGCACCAATACGCCGTCGAAGGCGATGCTGCCGCGCCCGATGGCTCTCCATCCCGGGTCGGGAATCACTGCCTGGGTGACGCCGGGCAAGTCGAGCGGAACGAGAAACGCGCTGACACCTCGCGCCCCCTCGGGCGACGTGCGGGCGAACACGATGCACGCCTGAGCATGCGGTACCGCTGTGATCGAGGTCTTCTCCCCACTGATCCGCCAGCCGCCGTCGACCCGAACGGCTTTCGTGCTCAGCGCCGCAGCGTCGGAACCCGTCTCGGGCTCCGTCAGGCCCAGAGCGATGTACGAGCGACCCGCGACGAGATCTGGCAGCCACTGCTTGCGAAGCTCTTCGGGGGCGAACTCGGTCACGATGTAGGAGGTGATCAGGGTTGGGATGAGGACGTTGGCGATGTTGAAGTCGGCGTATGCCAGTTCCTCGCAGGCAATTCCAGCGCCGACGTACTCGGGCCGCTCCGGTCCGCCATAGTCCGGGGTGGTGAGCAGCGAGGTCAATCCAAGCTGAGCCAACGAAGCCAAGACGTCCCATGGAAATTCGCCAGCCTGTGACCGGGAGAGGTAGGTGGGTGCGTATTTCTTACGCGCGAGCTGACGCACCGCAGCGCGCAGGCTCTCTTGTTCCTCGCTCGCTTCGAAGCCGTCGGTCTCGCCCATTCGGCGTCACTCCCCGATCACGAGATCTTGAATGCAGCTCGCGCCGCATCACCGATGAACAGCTGCTTGGCCTCGTCCTTCAGACCAAGCCCGTCGATGGCTTGAAGCGCATCCTTGTAGTCCATCACCGGGTAGTCGGTGCCCCACATGACCTTGCCCTTGCCGCGGGAGTTGGCGAACGTGATCAGGGCCTTGTCGACGTACTTCGGGTGGTGCGCCGAGGTTCCGACGTAGACATTGGGGTGTTTCCACGCAAGAGCGATCATTTCCTCGACCCACGGCCACCCGGTGTGCGCACCGATGATGGTGAGTTCCGGGAAGTCCAGCGCGATGTCGTCGACAAGGATGGGGCGCCCCAGCTCCGAAGGCATCCGCTCGGCCGAGTGACCCACCTGCATCACGACCGGCACGCCCAGCTCGGCGCACTTGGCGTAGAACGGGTAGTACTTGCGGTGGTTGAGCGGCAGGCCGAAGCCGTAGGTATGCAGGTGTGCCCCGACGAACACACCGTCACCGACAGATTCGTCCAGCCGGCGCACCCCGGTCATGCCTTCATACGGGTTGATGCCGAACAGTCCAAAGATTCGGCCCGGCGCCGCTTCGGCCAGCTCGCGGACCTGTGCCTCCTGGACATTCCAGATCAGCTGGCGCGTCTGGTAGGAGGCCATCTTCGCCGATGGGATGAGCACCTGGTCGACGTCGGCGTCGTCCATGTAGGCGATGAACTCCTCGACGGTCTTACCGACGAACTTCAGTCCCCACCACTTGACGACATCGGCCACTTCTGGCGGATCCTCGAACGTGTGCTTGATGCCCTCGTCGGTGAAGACGTTGCACCAGTAGTCAACTGCACCCATGACGGCGTTTCCTTGTCTCTTCGACTATCTCATTGGATTGGCTGGACCCAGGTGGGTGACCGACCGACGGCGTCGTTCATCGGGGCAACCCGAGGACCCGCTCGCCGAGGATGTTGCGCTGGATCTCCGAGGTGCCCCCGGCGATCGTGGCGCCGTGCGCGCCGAGGAACGTCTGGCGCCACCCCTGGTGCTGCGGGTCTAGTGCCCAGGCGCCACCGAGCGCGTCGCGAGCCAGCCGGCCGACCTCCTGCTGCAATTCCGAGGAGACGAGCTTGAGCACCGACGTGCGCGAGTCGATGTCGCCACCGCCGGCGCCTGCCTCGGACAGGAACCGAAACCAGGTCCATCGCAGCAATTCGACCCTGGTGTAGACGGCGACCCAGCGTTCGCGGAAGCGGGCGTCGTCTCGATCGCTTCCTTCCACTTGCTCACGCAGGCGCCATAATGCGCTGCTTCAGCCCGATAGCCACCGAGCCGAGCATCCGGCGTTCGCTGCCCAGGACCGACAGGCCGACCTTCCAGCCGTCCCCCGGCGCACCGAGCAAGTCGTCCGGCGTCACCCGAACGTCGGTGAGGTACACCTCGTTGAACTTGTTCTCACCGTCGAGCTGACGGATCGGGCGCACCTCGATGCCGGGGCGGTCCATGGGTAGCGCGAAGCAGCTGAGCCCACGGTGCCGCTGCGAGGACGGGTCGGTCCGCGCCAACAGCAGACCGAAATCGGAGTAGTGCGCTCCGCTGGTCCAAATCTTCTGGCCGTTGACCAGCCAGCCGTCTCCATCCGGCGCCGCGACGGTCCGCAGCGATGCGAGGTCAGAGCCCGGCCGAGGGCTCCGAGAACAGCTGGCACCAGATCGTCTCGCCCCGCACCATCGGCGCGACCATCGTGTCGACCTGTGCCGGCCGACCGTGTCGCAACAGGATCGGCCCGGCCAGTTCAATGGTGACGAAGCTGAGCTGCCGCGGCAGGTTCCTGCGGCGCGCAGTCTCCTCGGCGAAGATGCGCCTGCTCGGCGGGTGAGGCGCCGCGTCCGTGCGGCGACCGGCCAGGACAGCGCCGCCCAACCGGCGTCGGCGAGCTGACGCTGCCATCGCGCGGGCCGGCTGCGACGTCGTCTGCGGTCGGAGTGGAACCGAAGTCGCGCAGTCCCGTCGCGGCACCTCGACCCGATCGAGCCACGCGCACAGCTCGTCTGCGGAAACGGGCCTCGTCGGCAGTGCAGATCGCAGGTCCATGCAGCTCAGCTCGCCATGTAGAGGCCGCCGTCGATGCACAGCACCTGCCCGGTGATGTACGTCGGCGGCAGGACTGCGCAAGGTAGGTGAAGGCCGACGCGACCTCGCCGGCTCGGCGAAACGGCCCAGCGGGATGTTCGCCAGGTAGCGCGCCTGCAGCTTTTCGTCGGTGCGGATGGTCTCGCGTCATCGGCGTCGCGGCGACCGGTGCGACCGCGTTGACGCGGATGCCGTAGCGGGCCAGCTCCTTGGCCGCCGACTTCGTCATCGCCGTGATCGCGCCCTTGGCCGCGGAGTAGTTGATCTGCCCGATCGTGCCCTGCAGGCCGGCCGACGAGGTGACGTTGAGGATGCAGCCGCGCGACCTCGTCGTCGATCATCTGCCGCGCGGCGGCTGCGCGATTCCGAGGAAGCGTCCCGCGCACGTGGACGTCGAGGACCGCGGCGAAATCGGCGACCGTCATGTTTGTGAGCATCGCCGGGCGGCTGATGCCGGCGTTGTTGACCCACACGCCGACGGGCCCGAACTCTGCGAGGCAGCGCTCGGCGAGCGCTTCGACGTCGCTCTCGTCTGGCGGCGTCCCCGCGCACGCCGATCGCCGTGCCACCGGCGGCGCGGATGGCGGCCGCGGCCGCCTCGACGCCGCTCGGGGTCGACGTCGGACAGGACGACCGGGCGCCCGGCTGCGGCGAAGGTCGCGGCGACGGCTTCGCCGAGGCCCTGACCCGGCGCCCGTGACGACTGCGCGCGTCGCCGGTCATCGGGTTGCCTCCAGGATCGTGACGGCCGAGACGGCTGTCGGACCACCGACGTTCTGCGCAAGGCCCCACCGCGCGTCGGGTCGACCTGGTTGCTCGCCTGTCCGCGCAGCTGCTCGAACAGCTCGACGCACTGTGCGACGCCGGTGGCGCCCGGCGGGTGGCCCTTGGCCTTGAGGCCGCCGCTGGGGTTGACTGGCAGCCGTCCCTGCAAGCTGGTCTCCCCGGACTCGATGAGCTTGGCGGCGTCGCCGCGATCGCAGAAGCCGAGATCCTCGTAGTTCATCAGCTCGATGCCGGAGAAGCAGTCGTGGATCTCGGCGACGTCGATGTCGCCCGGGCCGATTCCGGCCATCGCGTAGGCCGCCTTCGCGGCCCGCACCGTCGACGGGAACGTCGTCATGTCGTGCTTGTGCGCGTGCATCACCCGGTCCAGTGCCAGTCCGAAGCCGCGCACCCAGACGGGCTTGTCGGTGTAGCGGTCGGCCAGCTCCTCGGCGACCAGGATGACGGCGGCGGCGCCGTCGCTCTGCGGCGCGCAGTCGAGCACGCCGAACGGTCCGGCGACCCGCGGCGCGGCCAGCACCTGATCGACGGTCACTTCGAAGCGCAGGTGCGCCATCGGGTTCGTGACGGCGTTGTGGTGGTTCTTCACCGCGACCATGCGCCAGATGTTCTGGGCGCACGTCGTACTCGTGCATGAATCGGGCGACGTGCAGCGCGAAGCTGGCCGGTGCGATGAGACCCAGCGGGTAGTCCCACGCCTTGTCGCGGGCCATTCCCATCCAGTCCCAGAACGTCGACAGGGTGGAGGTCTCTCGGGTCTTGTCCGCACCGATGACCAGTGCGACGTCGACCTGGCCGCTGCCGATCGGCCAGGGCCGCGTTGCGCACCGCGTCATTGCCTGTGGCGCACTGGTTTTCGACCCTGGTGACGGGGATGTCGAGCAGCCCGCACGAGTCGGCGAGCACTCCCGCGGGGAAGCCGTCGCTGGGTTGGAGGTTGCCGAACCACGCCGCCTGCAGCTCTTCGGCGGTCATGCCCTTGTCGACCGAGGCTAGCGCGGCGGTCATGGTCCGCGGCAGCATCTCCTTCATGCCGGTGTCGAAGAGTTCGCCGAACGGCACCATCCCGGCGCCCACTATCGCTACGGATCTCATGCGCGCGTCACCTCCTTGCTTTCGTCGGACGCGTCGGGGCGAAACGCGTAGCCGTAGTCGGGCACGCCCTCGCGCACGGCGACCAGTCGCAGCACCAGGTCACCGGTGTCTCCCGATGGCACAGCCATCGGGGACCGTGTCGGTCACGTGGGCCAATACCCGCACCGACGTCGGCGGCAACGACACCACGGCTAGCCCGCGAGGCGTCGGGATACCTGGCACCGGCGCGTGGACGGTCACCGTCGAGTAGACCTCGCCGCGCCGCGGCAGCGCGAACGGCTCACTGCCCATCATCCGGCGGCAGCCCAGGCACAGATCGCGGCGCGGAAAGGCCTCCGTCCCGCAATCTGGACAGCGCCAGCCGATCAGACCGACCTTCTCCTCGACGGCGCGACCGTAGCTCGGCATCGACAACGGAATCGTCAGCGGCGCACCGACGAGGCGCGGGCGGTGCGCGGCCGGTACCGCCGGACGAACATCGTGCACGACTCGCACGGCACCGCGGTCGCCTACCGTGACGGCTACGCCGAACGCCGAGTCAAGCGCGACGAGCCGGCCGGTCTCGTGCCGTTCGGCCATCCGGGCCAGCGCGAACAGGGCACCCGCCGCGCCATCCGGTGCATCGGTCGCAGGACGGCCGCCGAGGCGCTTGGCCTCCTTGGCCGGAATCCCGACCAGCACCGGGGGCTCGTCGCTGGCAACGACCAGTGTTCCAGCACTGGGCGCCAGCCGAGTTCACGCTCCACGCGGCTATCGGCATAGACGTCGGCGGCGGCGGTCACCGGACGTGTGCACGCGCATCGGCAGGCTGTGGTTGACCGAGACTGGCTGCTCTACCCGCAGGCCGCCGGTGCCGACGAGCGCGGCAGCGGCGCCCGGCCGCGCTGCCGGTCTCCACGCCGATCACCAGGGTTCCCGGAACCGACTGGGCGGTGGCGTCCAACGCAGCGGGAGCTCCGCCGACCCGCAGTTCGGTCGGGATGCCCGCGCCAAGGCCCAGTCCGCGCGTCAGAATCGGCAACGGTGCTCCGGAAAGGTAATCCGGTTCCGCGCACACCAGCACCACACGCGATACGGCGCCTCATCGGCGCCCGTCAGTGCCGCACGACCGGCGGCGACCGCAAGGGTGAGCATGTCCTCGTCGGGGCCCAGGCACGCGAATGCCGCCGTCCTCCCAGATCGGCAGGTAGGTCCCGAAGGACGCGATCGCGGTCACGTCCGCGCTCCTCTCGGCGACAGGAGATCCCTGGCGATGAGCGTCCGGTGGATCTCGTTCGCGCCTTCGACGATCTGAAAGACCTTGGCGTCGCGGTAGGCTCGGCCCACCGGAAACTCGTCGGAGATCCCGTACGCGCCATGGATTTGCACGGCCTCGGTGGCCGCCCGCTGGAATACATCAGAGGCATACATCTTCGCCATACTCGTCTCCTGGCGGGCACGCTCACCGCGGTCGAGCGCGTCGGCGCAGTCCTGCACGAGCAGCCGTGCGGCACGAATCTCCGTGGCCATATCGGCGATCTTCTTCTGAATCATTTGATGCTCGCCGATCGGCTTGTTCCGCACCACGCGCTCGCGGGCATACCGAACCGACGCATCGAGGCAGCTCTGTGCAGCGCCGACGGCCCTCGCGGCCACCGACAGTCGCCCTTTCTCCACGGCGATCATGGCGACCGCGAAGCCACCGTCGACGTCGCCCAACAGTGCCTCCGGGCCCAGCCTGACCTCGTCGAGCACGAGCTCGCCCGAACACATCGGACGGAAACCCATCTTGTTCTTGAACGGGTGGACCGAGACACCGGGTGCGTCCCTGGGCACGATGAAGGCAGTGATTCCGGCCTGTCGCAGCGATGGGTCGACGCGTCGCGAAGGTGACGAAGAACGAGGCGATGTCCAGGTTCGAGATCCAGGTCTTCGCACCGCGCAGGACGTAACCGTCGCCGTCCTCTACGTAGGTGGTGCGCAGCCCGGCGACGTCGGACCCCGATTGCGGCTCGGTGACTCCGGCGCCCCCGAAGATCGTGCCCTGAGCGAGCGGTCGAAGCCAACGCTCCTTCTGCTCGTCGGTGCCGAACCGTTCGATGCCTCCGCCCACCAGCGCGGAGGGCATGCTCAGCAGCACACCGAGGCAGTGGTCAACCCGCGAAATCTCTTCGATGACCGCGGCGAAGGATCGGTGGTCGAGCGCCATCCCGCCCCACTCTTCGGCGATCGTGCCCCCGAAGAAGCCCAATTCGGCCATCTTCTGGAGTATCTCGATCGGGATGTGCTCGTCGCGGTCGTAGTCGCGCACGCGTGGGGCTACCTCGCCCGCTGCGAAATCGCGAACGAGCGCGACTAGCTGCCCTCGATCAGTGTCGGTCAGCGTCACGAATACTCCTCATCATCGAACGGCCCCACTTGGCCAGCCAGGGAGGACTTAACTATAACTACTATAGTCATAGATATCTAGTTTCACGCCGAGCGCTCACGCCGGATCAAGTCATACCTTTGGGCCCTCCCCGACGAATCATGCACGGCCGCAAGCAATTCGGCGCGCCCCAGGTAAACGTGGGCGGGATGCTCCCACGTGAAGCCCATCCCACCGTGCAGCTGGATACAGTCCCGCACGGCCTGCTGGAAGACCGCAGTCGCGACGTCCACGGCCGCGCGGCTCGACAGTTCGCTGGATTCGTCGCGCGCAGCGAGCTCGCAGGCGGCCAGATACACCGCCGACGAAGCCAATTCGGTCTCGACGAGCAGATCTGCAAGACGATGCTTCACCGCCTGGAACGCACCGATCGCGGTGCCGAACTGCTCTCTCTGAATGGCGTAGAGCACGGTCATGTCGAGACAAGCCCGAGCACCACCGAGCGCCTCGGCGGCCAGCACAACCCGCGACCGGCGCCGAGCCCACGCCTGCGCCGCGTCCACGCCATCGCGTAAGACGACCGTGGCGGGCGCGCTAGCCAGGCAGACCTGCGCGGAACCCGCAGAAGGGTCGATGCCTGCCAACGCTGTGACCTCCGCATTCGCGGCGTCGATCGTCACCAACGCTGGCCCGCCCAACGTGTCGGCGATCGCCACGATCGACTCTGCTCCGACCGCACCGATCGGTGCGACGAACGTTCCTGCGACGGTGAGATCTTCACCGAGGGTCAGCTGACTCCACGGCCGGTCGGGCGCCGCACCAAGCATCAGTCGCGTCCCGCCGACGGAATTGGCTAGCGCGGTTGCCGCTTCCCCTCCCGGCCCCTGCGACCTCAGCGCCTCGATGAGCAGCCCCTGCGCGAACGCCACTCCGCCGGTGAACGCAGCCGGCGCGACCACTCGCCCAAGCTCCTCGGCGATGATCGCCAGCTCCACGGCCGACAGACCCAGCCCGCCAGCATCTTCGGGGACATCCGCCCCCACTGCCTGCAGATCATTCACCAGAAGCGACCACGCCAGGTCGGTGACCGCCCCGACGTCAGGCCGCAACCACCGTGATACGGGCGCCCGCTCAGTCAGCGCGGCCCGCAGCGTGGCGGCGAACTCCCGTTGTTCGTCGTCAAAGGAGAAGTTCACAGCCATACCTCCGGATGCCGGCCTATCGCGAAAACGTGTACAACAATCGATCCATGATTACCATAGTCATTAATATGAACCTCGACGGGCCAGCAACCGACGCTCCGATCCTTCTCGTCCGATTGAAGGTGGCACGTGCCGAATGACTTGCTAGGCCGGGTAATCCGACCTGGTTGCACCGTGGCTCTCGCTGACGGCGCGGGCGCACCGTCGGAGGTCTGCGCCGACCTTTGTGCCGCGGCACGGGAAGCGGGCGGCGTTCGCCTCATCACGGGCTGGCTGCTGGAGCCACCCCCCGGTCTGGACTTCGCCGCCTTCTCCGAGGTTCGCACGTTCATGGCGGGGTATGGCCTCGCGGCGGGCATCAGCGACGGGACTGTGCGGTACGTGCCGGCGGCCGTTTCGCAGCTACCGGCGTTACTTGCCGGTGCCTGGCGGCCCGACACCGTCGTGCTCAGCGCCCGCCGTAGCTCACGCGGGCTGACCTTCGGCAGCGAGGTGTCCTGGATCGCCGCCGCCGTTGCCAACGCCCAGCACTGCCTGGTGGAGATCAACGACGCCCTGCCCGACGCCGCACGTCCCGGGCTACTGGACGGCGAAAAGCTCACCGTCGTGGGCGAAACCTGGCGCGCGCCCATCAACGTCGCCCGTGCACGCCAGAACGAGGCCACCAAACGCATCGGAGCCGAACTCGCCGAGCTCGTGCCGGCGGGTGCGGGTATCCAATTCGGTCCGGGCGCCATCGGTGAGGCGCTCGTTGCTGCCCTCAACCGGCCGGTGTCCATCGACTCCGGCATCATCACCGATGCCGTCGTGGACCTTGCCGACCGGGGCCTTCTGATTGGCCAACCGCTAGGCACGTACCTCGTGGGATCGCCGCGACTGTACGAGTGGGCCAACGGCCGGGCAGTGCTAGACCGCATAGAGATAACGCACGACTCCTCCCGGCTCAGCGGACGGAACCTCGTCGCAGTGAACACCGCGCTCGAGATCGACTCGCTCGGACAGATCAACGTCGAGGCGGTCGGGGCGCGACGGATATCAGGCATCGGCGGACACGCGGACTACGCGATCTCTGGCAGCCGCGGAGTGCACGGTCTGAGCATCATCGCGCTGCCTTCCGTCCGAAATGGTCGCTCCACCCTGGTCGATCGCCTCTCGGCACCGGTGTCGACACCACGCTGGGCCGTCGACGTGGTCGTCACTGAATTCGGGCGTGCCGACCTCCGCGGGCTGTCCGACGATGAGCGCAGGACAGCGATCGGCGCGCTGTTTCCCGGTGCTATTTGAAGACCGCGAATGCCTTGTTCGAATTGAAGATCTCGGTAGTGACGAAGTCACTCCACTCCAGCTTCAGACCGAGCTGTGAAACGGCGCCGAGCAGGCAGAACCAATTCAGAATCTCGTGCTGCCCCGCTGCCACGACTTCCTTCGTGGTCACCTTGGTCCAAGCGTCGTAGTCCCCCGCCAACAGCGCGTCGTAGAGCACCTGGTCGGCGTCGGTGTCGGGGCGCAGGTGCCATTCCTTGTCGTTGAGGAATGCATGTGACCAACTCGACGAAGCGACCAAAGCGACCCGCTTGTCGCTGTTCTGAAGCGACTTCGCGACAGCTTGACCGAACTCAAAGCACCGCAACGGTGTGGGTCCCGGAGGATCCAACACCTCGTTCTTGATCGATGCGAACGGCGCGAAACCACCCCGGCGGCCGATGACGTGCTCTCCGTAGCAGTTCACCGCAAGGGCAACGATCGGGTAGGGAAATTTCGCGCCGGCCGAGTCCCAATCCAGGAAGACCTGTGTGTTGGCGAACGCATGAGGAAAGTTGAGCCCGTCACGCTTCTCGTAGGAATACGCGACGTCGACACCATGGCCCAACACATCTCGGGCCAACGACTTGGCGAAATCCGGGGAACCTTGGATCTCGAACTCTTCGTCGCTCGGCAGACCCCACACGTTCGGAACCTTCATGAAGTTCAATACGCCGAACGGCTTGAACCGAGTGTTTCCGTAAACCAGGACACAAAACGAGGGGATTACTTCTTCACGAAAGTTCTCGTATTGATCATCACCCCACACCAGCAATACGTCGGGTTTGAAGGCGTCGAGCTCTGCACGGCACCTTTTCAACCCGTCGAGCAGACGTTGCCGGTGGACACCGGCGGCCTTCGTCCCACCGTCATCGGCCCACTCCTGCTGAGCCAGCGGCTTCCAGTTCGCGACATCCTTCGCCTCGGCGGGGATATCCGGATCGCGCATGGCAGCCTTGAGCAGGTCGGCCATGTGATCGTCGACTCCGGCCAGAAGTGGATAATGCGTTAGGCCAAGTGCAAGTACGTCACCCATAGAGAACTCCTCCACCGTAGTGTTCGGAAGCTGCGGCGAAAGTCCGCCGCAGTTTCGTCCTGCTACTCGTATAACAGCGGGCGCGAGCTGCAGCCAGGGGTCGTTCTACCGGTCGGAATGTTGATGACCAGCCGGCCTAACCCAGAGTCCGAGCCAAGTGTTGGAAACTTGCACGCCGTCGGCAGGCCTGCACTCACCACGACTGGCAGCGGGGGCTTACGGCACGTGTCGGCCAAAGCAGGTTTCGATTCTCTCGGCGCTGAACTCGACGCGTTGGCCGCGGCGAGATCGAAGCGGGCACGGTCGTCGTTAGGCGTGTCAACATCGCCGCCAACGAGAACGCACCGGTCAAGTTCGTGGTGCCGACCGAGGGCGCGACCGCCTACGACTACTCCCCGGGCCTCGCCTCGACCGCGACCAACGTCGCCGCAGGGATCTTCATGAACTGGAATCTGTCCAAGCGCGGCCAACCCTCGACGGCCCCTAAGCCTCGATCCACGTGTTTCACGAACGCTGAAGGGAGCAATGGATGACCAGACTCCTTGGCTCCACTCCCACCGCGTCAAGCAGGAGCTTCCCAGCTACCACGAGTCAGCCCGCCAGCGCGCCCGCATCGGTACTCAGTCCCGCCCAACCCTCGATCTCGTCAGCTTCACCGCACGCACTGCGCCGGTGGCCATACCGAGTGACGTGACGCTCAACAGCATTCGGCCCCTGGGTGTAATCCAGCTAAAACCGTTTCATCGTCCCGGACCAAAAATTCTCGGCTACGACATCGACTTTAGCCACCAAGCGAAGAAACATGTCTCAACCCGACGGCCTCTTCAGGTCCAGACCAGACTTCGTTTGCCGCCGTTAAGGAATCGAAATTCATGAGGTCTCGGCCGACGATTGCGGCGCTGCGGGCACCGTCATTTCTGTGTGCTTCCGGCGTCGACGGGCAACGCCACCCCGGTTATGAAGCGACTCTCGTCGGAGGCGAGGAACAACAGCGCATTGGAGACGTCGATCGATTCGATCCACGGGGTGGGCAGTATGTTGAGGGATGCCGAAACCGCTTCGAATTGATCGGCGCTCGGAGCATCGACACCGGGCACGAACAGCGAGCGCATCGCTTCGTTCTGCGTCATCGGAGTGCGGACCATTCCCGGGTGAATACTGTTGACCCGAATGTTGTACCCGCCCAACTCATGTGCGAGGCCGCGGGACAGCCCCACAAGCGCGTGCTTGGCAGAGACGTAATGCGACATATGTGGCACACCTTTGAGGCCGGCCGCCGAACTGACCAACACGATCGATCCGCCACGCCCGCCAGCCACCAGGTGTGGGACCGCGGCCTTCACCGTTTTCCAAACGCCGGTGAGATTGATGTCAATCATCTCTGCCCAGTCGTGCTCCGAGAGCGACGCCGACAGGCCCGAGGCGACGATTCCAGCATTAGCACAGACAATATCGAGGCGACCGAGTTCTGCAACCCCTTCGTTGACTGCCTGTTCGACAGCAATGTAATCCCGCACGTCGACCGTCCTGGCGACGATCCGGCGCCCCAAAGTATTTACCTGCCTGGCTGTCTCGTCGAGTTCAGCCACAGTCGCCCCGGCGTAGGCCACCGTGTCAAGGTCTCTGCAGATATCGACAGCGATGATTTCGGCGCCCTCCGCGGCCAGGCGGACCGCATGACTCCGGCCTTGCCCGCGGGCAGCACCGGTTATGAAGGCGACCTTGCCGTCGAGTCGTCCACTCACTTGAACCCATCTAAAATCGACTAGGTAAAGGTCATCCATGCGTGTCTTTGAAGTTCGTCGACCTGCCTCAAAGGGACGCGGCCCAATCGACGTACTCCGCGAGGATCGGGTGGTGTGCGGTCAGTCCGCCGTCGAGGCTGATGACCTGACCAGTGAGGTAACGCGCATCGTCGGAAGCCAAGAACGCGACCAAGTTCGCGACGTCTTCGGGTTGACCGAGGTACGGAGTAAGGCTATGGCGCAAGTATAGATCCTTTACCTCCTCCGGGAGCAGCACACTCGAGGGCGTAAGCACAAGGCCCGGCGCAACGGCGTTACACCTGATCCCCTGCTTTCCCCACTGTGTAGCAACAGCTCTCGTGAGTTGGCTCAATGCCGCCTTCGATGCCCCGTACGCCGTCATGATCATGTCCCCGGTCGCACCTGAGACGGATGAGGTGTTCACGATCGACCCACCGCCGGTTTCAACTAACACGGGGACCGCATGCTTGCAGCCAAGAAACGCGCCGCGAACATTTGTGGCTAGTGTCCCTTCCCACACCTCGAGCGGAAGATCTACCACGCCGAAGTCCTGATTAGCCAGATCCATTGCGGCAGCGTTGTTGTGCAGGATGTCGAGCCTGCCGTAATGCGCGACCGTCTCTGCCACCAACGACCGCACCTGCTGTTCGACTCGTACGTCAGTCGTGATGGCAAGGGCGTCGAATCCCTTCGCCACCAACGACTCCGCGTGCTGGCGTGCACCGTCACCGTTGATGTCAGAGATAACGACGCGCGCACCCTGTTCGGCGAGCGTGCGGGCGGACGCGGCGCCGATGCCCTGGGCTGCACCGGTGACAATGGCAACCTTGCCGTGAAGATTGATCATGTTAAGCACTTTCTCGCCGGAGTGGAGGAATCGCAGAATCGTTGCGCGGTGGGCCATTTCACTCTTCGCCGGTGTGGATCCACCGGCGAAAGGCTCACGCCTTAACGAATAGAACGCCAAAACTTGCTTGTGAACTTTGGAGGTGGCACACCACCACGTTTGGCAAGAGTCGCCTTGACGCGGGGTGGTCGCTGCCGAAATTCCCGCCAACTATTCATTGGAGAGGTAGGGGCGCCAGTGTGGCTCCTGCCCCGAGGTAGGCCTGCCCGAAAAGGGAGCCAGCGCAGTTACCCACTGCGTAGAGGCCGTCGATCGGCGTGCCGTCGTGACGCAACACGCGACCGAATTGGTCTGTCTTGGGGCCACCGGATGTGTCGAGCGCACTGGGGGCCATCAGTGTCGCGCGCCCTTATCTAGCACCACGTTCTGGCCGTAGACTTGACTCACAAACCGCCCCTCCTATGGATGGACTTGACTGTCCGCGTCAGCCCCGGAGCCGACGATGTGACGGACACTACGAGCGGAAGCCGTTGTGGTATAAGTCGCGTTCCAGAAGCTGGAACGGACGGTTTCATCCTGGATACCAGCCGACGCCGAACAAGCGGCGGCTTGACAACTCACGGGGCATACCGCCGTAATCCCTCCCCGGCCGCCCCTTCATCACATCAAGTGTGCAAGGTGCTCGTTGTGTGCGTCGGCGCGCGGTGGGGAATGGTGGCGGTGTCGTATTTCTTGGTGATCTTCGCGCCGTCACGGACCTTCGTCACGAGTTCTACTGTGGTCAGAAGTAGTTCGTCAGCTTCGGCTCCAACGCCTATATCTGTTGGCCAGCAACAGTTCTGCTTCGGTGTCGTAGCGCAGGTGGCCGCACCACGGTGCGCACGATCGCCCAGTTCTTCTGCTCGGCGTGGCAGCCGTCGTTGCTGTTGCCGTGCCGCGACCGAGTGAAGGTGACCTCGTCTTTCTCGCACCACTCGAGCAGGTGATGACTGATGAACTCGCTGCCGTCGTCGCTGTCTACGCCCAGGATCGGGAACTGAATGATCCGGGCGATCTCGTCCAGTGCGGCGAGCACGCATTTGCGAGGCATATTTTGGGCACGCTGCGGTTCTCGGTCCAGCCGGTGGCGATGTGTCGGAGACGATCAGTGTGAAACAGTGCTCACCGACGGCGTTGCCGCCCTAGTGGCCAACCAGGTCGATCTCGACGACCCGGGCGCCGCGTCGTCCCACCGCGCCCAAGTGCGGCCCGAGATCGGGCCTTTGAGGAGCGAGCCCGGCTTGGTGTGGGGAGCCATGAGCTCGCGCTTCTTGCACTCGCCGACCAGGCGGCGGCCGATGGTGGCCGCCGACATCCCCGTCGGCGGCGTCGCGGTGTCGTCGTCGACGTCCAGCTCGTCGAACTTTCGCAGAGCCAACACCAGCTCGCCCAGGGCCTGCGCCCAGCCGCTTGTCGGCCGGCATCCCCAACGCCGCCCAGCAGACGATCACGGCGGCAACGACTTTCGCCCGTACTTCGGTGGATGGGGTGCGCTCGGCCCGACCATGCGCGGCCGAGCGCCTTGCGGGCATGATGGCGATGTCAGCCCTTAGTGGCGCACAACTCGTCGAGGACCCGGCCCTTGCTCGCTTTATGTTCTCGCCGATAGTGCCTCGCGATCGTCTTCGTCACGGCCTTGGGTTGATTCATCGTCAGCCCCATCGTCCGGGCCTATCCAACGACTCACCCTCGGCCGGGTAGGCGCTCCGTACGAACGCACTTTACAGATGAGGCAGAGGAGAACACCTCTACGCGCGCAATTTCAGACGAGTCAACGCGAGTCCTTGTCCTATCGCAGCAACTGTGTCTACACTCACACATGCTCTAGAGCGGCCACTCTAGAGCGCGCGCTCTCCGGTCGGCAGGACTTCTAGACAGAAAAGAGGTGCACATGATCAATTCGCTGAGTTATCTCGGTATCTCGACACCCTCCTACCGCGAGTGGGAAATCTTCGGACCGCAAGTGCTCGGGATGCAGCTAGCTTCACATGGGCGCGACCAAGACAAATCGGTACGGCTGCGGATGGACGAGGCCTGTTGGAGGCTCGCTTTGCATCCCGACGAGTCCGAGGGCGTAGCGTACGTCGGCTGGGAGGTAGCCAACGAAGCAGCCGCAGGGGCGATCGCCGATGCCGTCGCGAGTCGCGGGATCGACGTTCACCGTTCCACCAGCGACCTCGACGAGGCACGCGGCGTTGCCGGTCTCGTCTGGTTCGAGGATCCGTTCGGCATACGACAAGAGCTTTCCTGGGGCCGGTTGATGTACCCGTCAAGCTTTGCCACCGGCCGGGCGATGTCGGGCTTCAAGACTGGCGCCCAGGGCATGGGGCACGTCGTATTTCTTGTGCCCAGCCTCGCCGAAGCGAGCGACTTCTTCTGCGGCACTATGGGTTTCCAGTTGTCTGACCGCATCATCGATGGGCCGATCAATGTTCGCTTTTACCACGTCAACGGGCGCCACCACAGTCTGGCTTTCGCTGAGGCCCCCATCGTCGGGTTGCACCACTTGATGATCGAAACAAACTCACTTGACGATGTCGGCATCGCGCAAGATTTGTGCGCCGACGGCGGCGTTCCTATCACCCGGATGCTCGGACGCCACACAAACGACCTCATGACATCGTTCTATCTGCGCACACCATCGGGCTTCGATATTGAGTACGGCTGGGGCGCGCTCGAGGTCGATGATCTCTGGATTCCCAAGACATTTCATAAAACGAGCATTTGGGGGCACCACGAGGCGGCCGATGCTGTCCAGCACGTCTCCGATGTGCCCACGGTCATGGCGGAAGCCTGACGGCCGTGTCAAGACGCAACGCGCGCCGTGGCCGACACACATCAATCCACACCTCGATGCCCTCTTTGCCCACAACTACCGAATCGAAAGGTTGAACCGCTATGCATGAAATCACCGAAGTCGTTGAACAGCTCGCCGAACAACTGGCCGCACAAGCTGTACCCAGTGATGAGATGGGTCGGCTGACCGATGATGCCGCGACGCTGCTGCGGCAGTCGGGTGCTGTACGCCTTCTTCAGCCCTTCAAACATGGCGGCTATGAGGCCACCCTGGAAGAATTCTTGGAGACCGTGATGAGGATCGCGGCCATATCACCTTCGGTCGGCTGGGTTGCCGGAGTTGTCGGCGTGCATCCCTGGGAGTTCGCCCAGACCGACCCACGCTTGCAGGCGGACCTGTGGGATAGCGATCCGGATACATGGACGGCCTCTCCCTACGCGCCGATGGGCAGGGCTACGTCAGTTGACGGGGGATTCCGGCTAAGCGGTCAGTGGCCTTTTTCCTCCGGAACTGACCATTGCTCGTGGGCCATTCTGGGCGGCATTGTCACAGACGGTGTCGGTGAGGGCGGCGCGCCCATCATCTGCCACTTCGTGTTGCCGCGTAGCGATTACGACATCGTTGAAGGCTCCTGGGAAGTGCTTGGCCTCAAGGGAACTGGAAGTAAAAACGTAGTCATCCGGGATGCGTTTGTTTCTGACTACCGCGTCATCAACCAGGCCAAGCTGCTCGATGGCGGGTACGCTGACGAATTCCAACCCGGCAATCCGCTGTATGCGTTGCCGTTTGGTGTTGTCTTTCCCTACGCCATTAGTGCCGCAACAATCGGCATCGCCGAGGGCGCATTGGCAGCGTTCATCGATCTTACGCGTGGTCGGCTCGGTATTGACGGGGCCCGTATCAGTAAGAATCCGCATCAGTTGGCGGTGCTGGGCGCAGCCATCGCCGACATTAAGGCCAGCCGCACAGTTCTGCTTGCTCAGGCAAGGCACATGCTCGACATAACATCGTCCGGTCGCAAACTCACCGTGAGCGAGCGCCTTGAATGCCGCGTTGATCAGGTGCGCGCCAGCCGGCGGGCAGTCGATGCGGTCGATGCGTTGTTTGTTCATGCCGGAGGCGGAGCATTAAGGCTGCAGCAACCGTTCCAGCGCTATTGGCGCGATGCCCACGCGGCCATGAATCACCTCGGCAATGTCGGTGAACCCGTATATGAAGGGTGTTCTTCCGATCGATTCGGTATGCCGATCGGTCCGGTCTTGATCTGACAAGAAGCGGCCTTCGCGAGACGCCGCCGTCCGTTAAGACTGCCCACCGCCTGACATTTGCCTAAAGGCCGCTTGCCGTGAGCGGTGTCGAGTCAGGCCAGCGACGAAAGGAAGCGATGCAATGTGATGCATGCAGAAAAGTGTCGGCACAGGCAAGGCAGCGCCACACCTCGCTATCCCCGGTGCCGCAGCAATTCCGCAGTATTCGCGCGAGCAGCGGTCTCGCCGTGAATCACAGTGTCGTTGAGCTGCTCCCGAATGACGCGGATCCGGTGACGAAACGTACAATGCTCGCCCTCGATGGACGAGGCGTCTCCGACAACGCCAGGCCTGGCCTTCCGACCAGCGTTGCCGGTCGGATGCTCGATGTCCTCGGCTGCTTCAGTGGACCACGCGTAGTGCTGGGGGTGACCGAGATAGCCGTGCGAATCGGAATGCCCAAGTCGACGACTCACCGCATGCTGAGCGTGATGTTACGGCACGGCTTCGTCCGGCGGGAGGGTCAGCGATATCGACTAGCGAAGCGAGTTTTCGAACTCAGCGCGCGAGCTGCCGATCCCCACGGGTTGCGTGAAGCCGCGATCCCATACATGACAGAGTTACACCACGCGACCGGTGAGACCGTGCATCTCGCCGTACTTGAGTCCACCGATGTGCTGTACGTCCAGAAGGTTTACGGTCATGGCTCGACACCGTGTCCTACCACGGTGGGGGGCTGTAATCCCGCCAACTGTACTGCGCTCGGCAAGGCGATCCTTTCTCGCTCCGGGGATGAGATCGTCGAACGCGTCCTGTACGGACGATTGCAGCGCTTAACCAATCGGTCGCTCTATACCCCCGAGGTGCTGGGCCGTTGTGTCGAGACGGCCCGAACTCAGGGCTTCGCTGTTGACAACGAAGAATGTCGACCCGGATTGGCCTGCGTCGCCGTGCCGATCCTGGACCGCTCCACCGGGGAGGCTGTTGCAGCGTTATCGATCAGCGCGAGGACGAGCCGGTTCAACAAGCCCCTGTTCGCTGCAAGTTTGGTGAAGGCCGCCAACAATCTGTCTCGCGTGGGTGTCCCGCTATGAACGCTGTGAACGGTTCATTCGGACACGGTCGAGGTCCGACGCGCACTGCCAGACGAGGCTCAGCCGTAGAACGGCCTATTGCACCATTCGCCAAAAGATTGGATTGGAGTCCAAATGTTTGACAATCTCTTTGAACCCATCACGGTCGGTGGAATATCGATCGCGAATCGGATCGTGCGTACAGCCCATGGCACGGGGTTGGGCGGCGAGGACTTGATTGCTTACCACGAGGCCCGCGCCCGTGCGGGTGTTGGTATGAGCATTCTCGAGGCAACCGGCGTGCACCATAATTGTGCAACACCGAATGTGCCGCTCCACTCAGACGAGGTCGTCCCGTTCTACGAGACGCTTAGCACGCGGCTGCACCCGCACGGGATGAAGGTGTTCCAACAACTTTGGCATGGAGGCAGCGCCAACCCGTTTCCCGCCCCGCAACTATGGTCCTCGAGCCCAGTGCCCAACCCTCAGGTCGGCGTTGTGCCTGTCGCTATGACCAAGGGCATGATCGATGAAGTCGTTGACGCATTCGCCGACGCCGCGGCTCGTGTTCAAATGGGCGGTCTGGATGGTGTGGAAATTCATGCCGGCCACAGTTATCTGATCAATCAGTTTTTATCGCCCGCGCTCAATCACCGCGACGACGAGTATGGTGGGTCGCTGGATAATCGGACCCGACTGTTCCGCGAGATCATCGAGGCAGTCCGCGCTCGGGTCGGACAAAACTTTCCAGTTGGTGTGCGGTTGGCTGCCGACGAATACATCGACGGCGGCCTGCGCCCTTCCGAGGTATTGCAGATCGCGCAGGACATCGAATACATGGTGGATTTCGTTGATGTCTCGGTGGGGTCGTACTGGCGGTTCCACCGGATCCTCTCAACGATGGAATCCCCATTGGGCTACGAAGTACCGGTTAGTAGCCAGGTCACTGAGAAGCTCACCGTGCCCACCATCATAACGGGTCGGATCATGACGCTCGATCATGCAAGTCACTTGGTGGCCAGCGGTGTAGCCGACATGGTGTCGATGGTGCGTGCGCTCATTGCTGATCCCCAGCTAGTGGTCAAGGCGCGCGCCGGCAAAACCGCTGAAGTGCGTCCCTGCATCGGTTCCAACGTGGGATGCATCGCTCAGTTCATGACGACAGGTCGAATGGGCTGCGCTGTGAATGTGGCAGCGGGTCAAGAGGCTGAAATACCTTTCGAGCCAGAGGCGTCCGCGACACGGGTCAAACGTGTCGTTGTCGTCGGGGGAGGCCCGGCTGGCATGGAGGCTGCGCGTACCGCGGCTCTGCGGGGCCACACCGTCGATATTTACGAGATGCGACGCGACCTTGGCGGGCAAGTCGCGATCGCGGCAAAGGCTCCGCACCGTAGCGATCTTGCGGCGTTGACCCGTTGGCTCGAGGACGAGCTTATTCGGCTAGGCGTCAGCATCCATCGCGGCGCGATGGTCGACCCCGAGACTGTCGCTAGCGCCGACGAAGTCATCCTCGCCACAGGAGCGAGCCCGGTAAAGCCACTACGCATTACGCACCAGCCCGGCGGCGACATTCCCGGAGCCCAGCTCCCCCACGTGTACACCAGCTGGGACGTTTTCGGGTTCGGTGGTGGGGCCAATATCGGTGCGCGCGTGGTCATCTACGATGACACTGGCACGTTCGAACCGATCTCGGTGGCACTTGCTGCCACTGAGCGCGGAGCATCGGTTATATATGTCAGCGCACACGACTCGCTGGGCGCCACGGTCCCCTACCCCCCGGCCACAGTGGCTGCTTCTCGTGAGATCCTGCTGAGCGGCGACTTCGAGTTCATACCGTCGGCGACCCTGGTCGGCATCACGGCGCAAGACGTCACCATCACGCCGTTGGGCACCTCCGTGCAACGCCGCATCGATGCGGACACCGTGGTGATCACGGGGCATGCACAGCCCAACCGTGAGCTCGGAGACGAGCTGAGCCGGCTCGGCATTCCATACCACGCCGTGGGAGAGGTCAACGGGCGCAAAGGGATCCAGGCTGCCATACGAGAAGCGGCAATGCTGGCCCGGACGATCTGAGGGACAGATCGTCATCAGTAGGGACGATCATCGGTGCAGGGACCTGCAGTGAGGGTGCGTGCGACAAGCTTCTGCCGGCTGGCCGAGCCAAGCAGATCGCTGACCAGATTGCCGACGGCCGGTCAGCTGCGGTCGTTGCGCCCGGCCACTGCCCGCATATCGAGCAACCGGACATCGTCAACGCGTTGCTGTTGGGTTCCTCAGCGGTGCTTGAGATTCCGAATGCCGCCGCTGAGGGTACCAGGCAACGAGCCGCCTGAGGACGATCAGCACGAGCGCGAAACATTATCAGTAAAAGGGCTGCGTCATAGGAAAGGTCGACGGCTGACTTCGACGGCTGGCTGTATACGTCCGGAAGGGGTGAGTCAGGCGCTGATGCGCAACGAGGCGTTGATTTCGCGGCACAACCCGCTGGTTTCCGCCTTGCCAGGTTGGAGTGGTATGCATCACGCCGCGGGGGGCGAGAGAGCCGCCCTGAATATCGATGAGGTGTGGTAGAAAACAGTGGTGGCGAGACGTGCCAGCCGAGTACACGCGGGTACCGAGGAGTCTAAGCGGCGAATACTCGACGCGGCGATGGAGTTGGCCGCCGACCGCGGTTACGGGGGTACTACGGTGTCCCTGATTAGCAAAAAATCGGGTCTGCCGATGGGCTCGGTATATTGGCACTTCGCTAGCAAAGATGCGTTGTTTGAGGCTTTGATCGATCGCACATTCAATCAGTGGATTTCCGACCCGCAAGCCCACCCCTTTCGTGAGATGAGCGGAAGTCTTCGGGACAAGTTGCTCAGTGCTTTGACGGGTGCCGCCGACGAGCACGACCCGAGCCAGGGATTCTGGCGGCTGGGTTTGATCTTGACACTGGAGCGCCGTCTGGATATGGCGCTGGCACGCAAGCGATTCCAGGGTATTCGCCAGGAGGTGCGCGAGACCATGGCTGAGGATTGGGCACAGGCGCTACCAGATGAGCTCATCGCCGCGCAGCCGGACTTGCCCAACCGTATTGCTGCCGTGTTGATGGCTGCCGCGGATGGACTCTACGTGGCGATTAACTCTGGTGAGACCGCTCACACGAAAGAAACTGTGGAAACTATAGCCGACGCGATCGAAGCTTTGATCAGCAAGGTTGAGTAACCCTGCGTCCCAGCTGCGGCCCGGTGGCGCGGCCCCAGTCGAGGGAAGAAGGCGACGCTGTCTTCAAAATCGCATTGGCCCTTCGTAATTCAGCGTTCTCACGCCTCGAGCGTTTCATCTCAGCGAACTCTTCGGTCGTGGTTCCCGACGACCATCCGCATAGCCCGCTCACACAGCTCCGGCGGGTACCTCCTCGACGAACCACCTGACTGACTCCCACCCTCCCAAGAAGTGGTCTCCGGACATGCCGGGATGCTTCTATATCGTGTCAAGAGGTTGTGGGGATGGGATGTGCTGCTGCGAGGGTGCGGAAGAGCTGTCGGGTGATGTAGCGGTTGAGTGAACGCATGATCTCCTTGGTGGTGCGGCCTTGCGCGCGCCGTCGGGCGCCGGGCGCCACGACGACCATCGGGCCCGGAGCGCCGCTGAGGATGACCTCACCGGCCCGCAGGGGGTCGCCGTACTCGACCGCGACCCGCGCCAGCCACTGCAGGGCAATCAACGGGCTACCGGCTACACCACCGACAATCCCATGGAGCAGCGGCCGCAACCGCCCCAGAATCAGTGTCCGCACCCGGTCGCACGGTCAACACCATGACGCATGTCTTTCGTCGCGAGGGTAAGACAGCCGCCAAAGACGCCAAGACGCCAGCGTGATCGCCGAAACCGCCAGGCTGCGAAACGATCTCAGCAATGCCGAACTCACTGACGAGTTGGTCGTGGAGTTGACCCGGCTGACCGATTACCCGGCCGATTTGATGGCCGACTCGTGCGCAGCCGCTTGCCCTTCCCGGAGAGGCCGAAATCGACGACCCTGTTCGGCTCGAGATCGAGCTGAGGAGGGACTCGCTGCTCGTTCCGCAGCGGCCCTGAACGAGGCTCGCTAGTAGCCGACCGTGAATCGCTCGCGGACGAGCGTCGGGGTCTCGAGCTCGTCGACGATCGCGATCGCGTAGTCGTCGAAGGAGATTTCGGCCGGACCGTCGGGCCGGGTCAGCAGCTCATCACGACCGACTCGGAAGATCCCGGTGCGCTCGCCTGGCCTGATACCGGGAGGCGGTGACAGGAACGTCCAGTTGAGCTCGGTCTCCTGCTCGATGCGCTCGAAGAACCGGGCGGCCGCCGCGGCGGGCGGCGCGAAGTCGGCCGGGAACTCGGGGCTATCCATGATCCGGGTCGTCGTGCCGGGCACCAACAGCGTGCCGCAACCGCCGTTGACGAAGTAGCGCGCGACGCCGGAGGCCTTGACCGACTCGATCAGGGCGTCGTGGTCGTTCTTGCGGAACTGGATCGACGAGATCACGACGTCATGTCCCGCCAACAATCCCGGCAGCGCGCCCCGGTCGTTGGCATCGCCGGCCACCGACGTCACGCCGGGCAGGTCGAGGACGTCCTCGGGGTGCGTCGTGATCGCCGTGACCGTGTGCCCGCGTGACACCAGCTCGCGCGTCAGGGGCGTCCCGACCTTGCCGGTTGCTCCGATGAGTGCGACCTTCATGAACTCCTCCGTGGGTTGACCGATCGGTTCAGTGGTTGGTGAAGCTGGGTGCCCGACGCCAGACTAGGCAGCGGCACAGGGGATTTCGGCTACCGGTTCCGATGCACGGAACGCCGCGGTGCCACGGGCCGTGGAGGGTGTCACCTCGGGTCGAAACACTTGCCATTGTGTACAGGTATCCACCGGCACTTCGATCCAGAGCCAGTTGTCTTTGCCGCCTGCCTCAATGAGGGAGCACGCGGTGATCAGGATTGGCGCTCACACGGTTGGCGAGCAAGCAGCCCGCACTGCCTGCTCACACGATGACGAAGTCGACCTCGGTGGGGCAAGGCCGACAGGATCCGAGTTGGCACCGCTGCTCACGGCATTTCGGAGAAGGTGGTCTTCAGCTCACCGACGATGTCATCCCACAGCGGCTGGGGCAGGTCGTGGGCCATTCCGTCGAAAATCACCAGCCGGGACCCGCGAATGGCCTTGGCTACCGCACGGCCACAAACGGGGCGCATCAACTTGTCCGCCCGGCCGTGGATCACCACCGTCGGAGCGGTGATCTGCTTGTCGTAGGAGCGCAGGCTGCCGCTCCCGAGGACGGCGCTGAACTGACGCGCCACCCCGGCCGGGTAGTAGGAACGTTCGTAATACTCCGTGGCATCGGCCACCATCTGGTCCTCGGAAGCTGGGTAGCCCGGGCTGCCGATGATTTTCGCGATGCGCACGGAGTTGGCGATGACGCCGGCGCGCGAGGTGTCCTTGGGCCGCGTCGTCACCGCCTTCAACGGCTTGGGGGCCGGCGGGGGCAGCAGCGGCCGGTTGTTGCTCGAGAAGATGACGGCCAGCGTCTTGGTGCGCAGCTGGTACCTAGCGGCGAAGATCTGCGCGATCATCCCGCCCATCGATCCGCCGACGATGTGGGCCTTCTCGATCTGCAGGTGGTCGAGCAGCGCCGCGGCGTCGTCGGCCATGTCCTGCAGCGTGTAGACGGTTTCGCTGCGCAGCCCGAGCTGGGAACGCACCATCTGCGGCAGCAGTTTCGCGCCGGTGTCACGGCCCTCGATCTTGCTGGAGAGCCCCACGTCGCGGTTGTCGTAGCGGATGACGCGCAACCCCTGATTCACCAGACGCTCGCAGAAACCCTTGCGCCAGAACAACAACTGCGCGCCGAGTCCCATGATCAGCAGAACGGCTGGGTGGTTCACGTCGCCCATGTCCTCATAGGCGATGTCCAGCTCGCCGGACTTAGCGGTACCGGTGCGGACGTCCATCAGGCCTCCAACTCGTCGGAATGTTCGCGGCTGACCTCGACGATGAAGTTGGCGAAGTAGCCGGTCAGTTGCGGATCGGTCATCATCTGCCATCTCGGCGCCAGTAGCTTCATGTAGCGCTCGACGTAGAGGAACTGCTTGCCAATCTCGGCCTACCTCATGTTGCGTCGTGATCGCCGTGACCGTGTGACACCAGCTCGCGCGTCAGGGGCATCCCGACCTTGCCGGTTGCTCCTATGAGTGCGACCTTCATGAACTCCTGCCTGGGTGGACTGATCGGTTCAGAGGTTGGTAAAGCTGGGTGGCCGACGCCAGACTAAGCAGTGGCACAGGGGGTTGTCGGCTGCCGGTTCCGATGCACGGAACGCCGCCCTGCCACGTGCGGTGGGGATGGTTACGTGTGCACCCCAGTCTTTCGACCCGAGGCCGGCTGCTGATTCTCACGGAACCGGCACCGTCGTGTCGGCCGCGCGTGCGACGCGGGATTGGGTGGCACCAGAAAGTTCAAGTTGCCAACCGAAAACGCCGACAGTCTCGAAACCTGAGGCCTACCGCGCTCAGATTTCATCTGCGAGGACCCTTTCGACGCTGAACAGCTTCATATCGCCACTGACCCCCTTGAGCCGTCGTGTGCCCACCGACGACCAACGGAATCCCGGGATGTGTCCGGCCTCGTTGTGTGCTGATTCACCCACTAAGACGGTCCCGGGGCGCGCCTCGGCGGTCACACGACTGGCAACGTTGACCGGGCTGCCAAACCAGTCCCCCCCGCGGCTGACCGCGCTCCCGGTTGCGATGCCAATACGCAGTGGGGGCAGGCTCATTGCGCCTGCCGCGGCAGCTAGTTCCAGCACGGCTTCGATCACCGGTACCGGATCGGGGCAAACGAACATCACCGCGTCACCGATCGACTTGACGAAGCGAACCGGAGCGATCGCGACATCGCGGGCCAACTCTGCGAGCCTGCTCGCGAGACAATGAAGCTCCTCTGGGGGAAGGGTTTCACCGAGCTGGGTGAAGCCGGCAAGATCGGCAAACGCGACGGTGACGTGGCGGGCGCCCGGTAGTTGACCAGACGCACGTTCAGCGGCGTTCACGGCTTCGACCTCGAACGAACGTCGAAGTTCAAGTCGCAGCAGGTCGTCCATCATCGGGCCAAGCTGGGGCATGAGCTTTAACGCCAACTCCTCGGATGCCTTTGCGAGCTCCAGCTCGGTAGCACCTGGCCGCAGCAAGGTCTTCAGCGCCGCCTCCCGCATCATCGCGGCTATGTGACGCAGGCTTTCGCCCACGGCCCGCATGACGGCGATGGTCTCCTCAAGGTCGACACCCATGTCGACGAAGAGCTTGGCGCGGGCCACGGCCTGCGCGTCGGCCCGCAGCAAGACGGCAGCATCGGGATCTTCGAAACGCGGCAAGCCGATTTCGCCATGAAGTCGACGCAGGACATCGACGTCCACTCCGGTCGACGCGGAGATCTGCCGTGCGGATACGTACTGACCGTCGTCGCCAAGCACTCTGTACGTTGGCAGCAGCGAAGGTGCGACCGAAGCGCGGATCTGGTCGGCGCCGAAACCGCAGTCGATTAACCAGTCGATGAGCTCCGCGCGATCTCGGCGCGCTTCTTCGTCGAGGCCGTCGAGCAGGCCAGACGCTGTGATGTCGAAGCCTTTCTCCACGCCGCCAACGTACAACGCCGCCGTCGCCCACGGCTCGATGTTCGCCCAACACCGCGCTGATGCCACCCATTTCGTACTTCCGATCAGCCCTGGCCGAGGGGCAGCGAAACGCACCACCCGACGACACCCGCGTTCGGGGCGCCATCACCGATGACGGTCCGCGTGCTGCAACGTCAAAGGCGCTATCTCTATTGGCCTTGACCGACGGCCGTCGAGCGTGTTGTCGGTTGTGAGGCAGGTCGGCGCGCGGTCCCGGAGTCAATAAACCGATCGTGGGCGCGGCCCCGGCGCTCGCGACGCGGGCGGATACAACCTCCTCGGGACAAACCTTCCCAAAGTTTCGGACCCTCGTGTGTTGATCGTGTGAGTGCTCACACTCGGTAATGCCAGCCGAGGCGACGCAGCCTTGTGTTCCGATTCGACCCGACCGATTCCTTCGACCGACGTGGGGCGCGGTCGGTCGCTTTTTGGGGACTCGCCGCGGTGTCCGGCGCGAAGCGTGCCGAGGTGGCCGGCCAGAGACCTCGAGTACCTGTTCGGAATTCCAACACCCCGTCGGGGTGAGTGAGTCCGGCTCACCTCCGGCATTTTTTGGCTAAACGTTGATGGCCGGGACGCCCACGCGGTGGACCTACTCTCCCGTGGTCCAGATCAAGATCCATGGCGACGAATATGCGGAAACCGAATACGCGGGGTTACCGGTATCTGCGGTGTATGCCACGGTCTCGCCGACGCCGATAACGACCAGATACGTCAGCCTGTCGGCACCAGTCAGGCGAGCTTTCGCGCGAAAGCTGCGCCAATAACGTTGCCTCATGTCAGGGATGAAGTAACCCTGCCAGTTCTGTTCGATGTCGCCAGCGTCCCCGGGGTGCGGGGCCAGCTCCCCTACTTGACGTTGTACCGGCGGCGCACGCGGTCACCCAGCTCGGCGGCCGTGATGCGGCCGCGCACGTACGCAATCTGGTCGGCGCGCGTGGCCGCGGTGCTGCTCGAACCCTCGAGCTCTGTGCTGCGGCGGATCGCCCGTACGGCCTTGACTCGGCGCTTGACCTTCGTCACCTCGGTCACCCGGACAACACCTCCTTCCGGCGGGTCCCTTCAGGTTAGGCGAGAAAAGTGAAATCGCGTGGAGGCACCACTTGCCCAAGCGCGGAACGAGGACATCCCGGTGTGCACCAGGCCTTTCCGGCGATTCCTGAGGCTTTGGAACTCTCCGCTTCGGCCCAGGTGCGCAATATGGCGTCCATCGGCGGCAACCTGGTGCAGCCGCCCAGGTGGCTTTACTGCCGTGACGTGTCGGCGACGTGCAACCGACGTAATCCTGGTACCGGCCGCGCGCCGATCGCGGGCCACAACCGCACCCATGCGGCAACAACGCTCCGCGCTGACGCCGAAGACAAACTCTCGGCGGCCTGGGCAGCAGCAGAAAAAGCGCTCGGCGTTCGACAGTTCGCGCGAACCACCGTCTTCTGGACAATCGCGACGTGTCTCGGCATGCTCGCCGCTGCAGCAATAGAGAGCCTCACGATCGCCGCCCATGCGCCGCTGCTCGTGTGGGTCCAGACGGTCGCTTTCCCCAGTACGCAGGAGCACGGCTATGCGGAGCTCCGCTGGAAAATACTCGCTAAGCTGGTGGCATCAGAGCTGGCGACAAAGACCGACTCGGATGTGATCCAAGTGATCGCTGAACATGCCGCTCTGGGCGAACAAGCCACTGATGAGGGAGGGCCGAGCGTTGGCTCAGAAGGCGACGCCTGACCCAAAGGGATGGGCCGACGTTCGCAAGGCGGCTGCGCAAGCAGCAGTAAAGGCGAGCGAGAAGACCGGACGTCCGGTCGATGAACGCGTGAAGAAGCTCGCCGAGAGCTGACCGAATCCAGCCCCAAGTCAACTGACCGGATGCGCCTCCATGATGGAGCCCTCGTTTGCAGCCGGGGCTTCGCTCTTTGATGAGCCCGGAATCAAACGCTGATCTGTGGCCGGTGCCTGGTCGGTGGATCCGCGACACGCCGTGATTTCGGGTGGTGCCGAATGGCGTCATATCACCAGTTCAGAGCCCCTTTCGGGACTACGACTAGGAAGGCTTGCAGGCTCTCCTAAAGCCTCATTAGAGGAGCTAGAGGCAACGCCGGCGAGGAAGCTGTAGCTGTTTGGCCGGGTATCGGCGGCTCGTTCCAGTCGTCGTTCAATCGTCCAAAATGGTCGGGAATCGACAGGAATCAACGGGCCTTACCGAGCCCGACGAGACGCTGAGTTCGCGTGCCGTTCACGCGAGTACAGCATGTAACAGGATCTGCTGAGACTCGTAGGCTGCTACTCCCTAGGTCTACCGGGGCCCGAACGATATGACGCGAACTACACGTTGGATTCAACACGGCCGGGCGAAAAGGGTTGAATTTGGACTCATTTGATGAATCTGTCGTCGAATCTCGGTGCTGTTGTAGACGGTTCGAATCGGTCGGTCCTACCGTGACAAACGTGGAACACCGTACGACAGAGCATCACAGCGCGGCCTGCCGCGCGATGCCTTCCACCACACCGCAAGCATGAGTTGGAAAGCCCTCATCGAAGAAAGGTAAATCAATTGGAAACCAACGTCTTTGACCAACTGCCGCTACTGCTTGCAGTCCCCCGCGCTGCAGCCATCCTGGGCATCAGCCGCGCAGCAGCGTATCGACTCGCAGCGGCGGGCGAGTTGCCGGTGCGCAGGCTCGGCGGCCGTGTCTACGTGGTCACCGCCGAGCTTCGAGAGCTCGTCGCATAATGAAACGATCGGTCTATCTGAGTGGCACCCATTATCGGCAGTTGGCCGGTGGCGAGGAATCGGCTCGATTTCGTACGTCCCAGCACTGTCGCCGGGCAGATCGCAGTAGTCAGTGTCGTGGTGGGCAAGATGGACACGCGGATTCGGGACGGCCCTGACGGCACGCCCGTCCGCGAGACCGTTCCCGGCATCGGCAGGCGGATCACGCTGTCGGGCCACCCGTTCGTCTATGGCGTACGGGCAGTCAGGACCGCCGATGGCCCCAGGTTGTGGAGCTGCATATCGACTCGCTGGAGCACGATGTTCCGCTGACACCTAACGACGTCCGCAAGCTTGCGCGGTATCTCGACCGGCTCGCGTACGCCGCCGCCGAAACGCCGGGGCGGCGTGGGCACTCGGACAGCTTCTACGCCGACATAGCCGAGTTCGCCAAGCAAGCCCACCGTGACCGCCATATAGGACCGTCCTGAATGTTCGTGCGGCGATCGCAGCGAAGCCGCAACATCACACCTGAGGTTGCGAACAAGTGGCGCGCCCGCGCACGTAGCTCGGCCACCTTCAAGCAGAGACTCGGCGGCAACCGAAACCACGTAAGGACACAACGAGATGACCACTCCAACAGGGGAAGCGCCAAAGCGACGCGGCGACCGCACCGACAACTCAATCAAGAAGCTGCCCAACGGCAAGGGGTGGCGCGCCCGGCCAACGCTCGGCACCGATCCGGTGACCGGAAAGCAAGTCCGGCCAACCAAGGTGTTCGCGACCAAGAAGGCCGCTCAGGATTGGGTCACCGAACAGCGCAGCCAATGGAGTACGGCGGCATGGACACCCAAGTCCACGCGCACGTTCGATGAGGTCGCCGATCACTGGCTAACGCTGCGCGCGGCCGATCCGTCAATCGGGCCGAACACGGTGCGCGCGGACCGCGAGTCGCTGGCTTACGCCCGCAGGGCATTCGGAGCGGTGCCGGTGCAGAAGCTCACGCCCGCCGCCTTGGCCGACTGGTCGGCCAAGCTGACCGGCAAGGACGGCAAGGTGCTGGCACCGGCCACGAAACGCCGCGCGATCGTTCGGGTCAAGTCGGTCATGGTCCATGCGCGCAAGATGCGCTGGCTGACCTATGACCCCGCGGCTGATCTTGACTCGCCCGAACAGAGGGCGGTCACCGCGACCGCGGCCGACGACATATGGACACCCGCGCAGATGGCCAAGTTCCTCGATCACGTCACCACGCACCGCCTCGGCGGGTGCTTCGCGTTGACGCTGCTGGGGTTGCGCCGTGAAGAGGTCGGTGGACTGCGCTGGTCGGACATCGAACTAGACACCGGCGCGCTGCACATCCGTCGGGCCCGCGTCGACGTGAACGGCCGCGACACCATCGTGCCCACCAAGACCGAGCGCAGTGCCCGCGGTCTCCCGGTGCCGCCGCGAGAGCTGGCGATGCTCAAGGCGATGCGCTCGGTACACCTGCGCGAGCGCCTGGCGGTGGGCCGACCACTCACCGACGCCGACCTATTGCTGTCACGCGTCGATGGAACATGGCTACCCGTGCGCGAATACTCGCGCGAGTTTGCAGCCCAACGCACCGCCGCCGGGCTCGAGGCGATCACGCTCGGCAAGCTGCGGCACAGCAACATCTCACGGATGCGCGCGGCAGGCATCGCCGCCGATGTGGTTGCCGCCTGGCACGGCCATACCGAGCGCATGACCCAGGCCGTCTACGGGCGTGTGACCGACGACCGCCTGACCGCAGCCGCGGACGTCTTCTCCTCAGCGGTAGGACAGATTTAGGACACATGGCGTCCTGCGGCTCGATCCGGCTAACAAGTAAACCCGCTCCGACACTGGTCAGAACGGGTTTTCAACGTGGAGCTAAGGGGACTCGAACCCCTGACCCCCACACTGCCAGTGTGGTGCGCTACCAGCTGCGCCATAGCCCCGTGAAGTTGTGCCTGTCGAAGCTACACCACCTGCGGGAAGGCTTCAAAGTCGCAGGTCACGGTAGTTCGCCGCCAGCTTCTGGGCCCAGCGCCCGGACCGGCGTCGGCACCGATGGTGGCCGCGCCCTGGTCTCAGGGGCCAATACCCAACCCACCGCCGCGACGAGCAGAATGGCGCCGCTGATCACAAAGGCTGCACCGAAGGAGACGTGTTGAGCGATCTCGCCCACCGCGAGCGACCCGCCGATCGCACCGAAATCGGCCATCATCTGGTACGTCGCGACGGCAGTTCCACCCCTGGCCTTGCTGCCGATGATGTCCGCGACAGCAGCCTGCTGCGGTGCGGTGAACATTCCCGCGGCCGCACCCGCCACAAGCGCGCCGGCCAGAAACAGTGTCAGCGACGACGCGAGTCCTACAGCCACCGTCGCCACCCCGGCCACCCCCAGACCGACGATCAGCAATGTGCGCCGGCCAATGCGGTCCGACAGATATCCACTCGGGATGACGGCCGCCACATTGCCGACCGCGAAGGTGGCGAGCGCAAGGCCCGCGATCCGCGGCCCACGATGCAGCACCTCGGTGATGAACAACGGCACCAGGGCGATGCGCAGACCGAACACCGACCACCCGGTCGCGAAGTTGGAGAACAGCGCCGAGCAATACGCCCTGTTGCGCAACGCAATCCGTAGCACCAGCGGCTCTTCGGTGTCCTCGGACGGTGCCGCCACCGACGAGTGCCTCAGGTTGACGAACACCACACCCGCGGCGACCAATAGTGCGACACCATAGATCGCAAACGGCGCGGCCAGACCCAGCCCTGCAGTCAGACTGCCCAGCACTGGACCGCCGACGGAGCCGACCAGGAATGCGCTCGAGAACAAGCCGGCGACTCGGCCACGGGCATCGGTCGGCGAGATCCTGATCATCAGCCCCAGAGAGGACACGGTGAACATCGCGGACCCGAAGCCACCGAGCGAGCGGAACAGCAGCAACTGCCAGTACGTCTGCGCGAAGGCACACGCACCCGTCGACACCGCGACGATGAGCAGTCCGCTCACATAGACGCGGCGCTCCCCCAACTTCTGCACGAACAGACCGCTTGCCGGCGCGGACATCAACCGCATCAGTGAGAAAGCGGTGATGACGAAGGTGGCGGCGCTGATGCTCACGCCGAAATGGCGGGCGTACTGCGGCAGAACCGGCGAGACGACGCCGTAGCCGAGGGCTACCACCACGTTTGCGGTGATCAGGACCCAGACTTCGCGCGGAAGTTTCGGCTTGGAGTCAGCCGAACACTCACCCTCCGCTACAGAGCTCATGCAATGACCTTATTCACCACCTCTTTAGCCGCTTCCTGAACCTCCGCAAGATGCTCGGGCCCCTTGAACGACTCGGCGTAGATCTTGTAAACATCCTCGGTGCCTGACGGCCGGGCGGCGAACCAGGCGTTCTCCGTCGTCACCTTCAGACCGCCCAGCGGTGCGCCGTTGCCGGGAGCCGTCGTCAGTTTGGCGGTGATCTCTTCGCCGGCCAGTTCGGTGGCGGTCACCTGCTCTGGCGACAGTTTGGCCAGCCGTGCCTTCTGCTCGCGGTTGGCGGGCGCGTCGATGCGCGCATAGGTTGGCGCACCGTACTTTTCGGCCAGCGCGTTGTAACGCTGCGACGGCGTGGAGCCGGTGACCGCGAGGATCTCCGAGGCCAGCAGCGCAAGGATGATGCCATCCTTGTCGGTCGTCCACGTCGTTCCGTCGCGGCGCAGGAACGACGCCCCGGCGCTCTCCTCGCCGCCGAACCCGATGGTGCCGCTGATCAACCCGTCGACGAACCACTTGAAGCCGACCGGCACCTCGAGCAGCTTGCGGCCAAGTCCGGCGACCACCCGGTCGATAATCGACGAGCTCACCGCCGTTTTGCCGACGGCAGTGGATGCCGCCCACTCGGGTCGGTTGGTGTAGAGGTATTCGATCGCCACCGCGAGGTAGTGGTTCGGGTTGAGCAGCCCGGCGTCGGGCGTGACGACTCCGTGGCGGTCCGAGTCGGCGTCGTTTCCGGTCGCGATCTGGTACAAATCGCGGTTGGCGATCAGCGAGGCCATCGCGTTGGGCGAGCTGCAGTCCATCCGGATCTTGCCGTCGGTGTCGAGCGTCATGAACCGCCATGTCGCGTCGACGAGCGGGTTGACCACGGTCAGGTCGAGGTTGTGCCGTTCGGCGATCGCGCCCCAGTAGTCGACGCTGGCCCCGCCCAACGGGTCGGCGCCGATGCGGATCTTCTCCGCACCGATCGCGTGCACGTCGACCACGTTCGGCAGATCGGCGACGTAGGCGTCCATGTAGTCGTGACGCTGCGCGCTCTGCACGGCCCGGGCCAGCGGCACCCGTTTCACCGCCTTGAGCCCGTCACGCAGGATCTCGTTGGCCCGCTTGGCGATCACCCCGGTGGCGTCGGTGTCGGCGGGCCCGCCATTGGGCGGGTTGTACTTGAAGCCGCCGTCGCGCGGCGGGTTGTGCGACGGGGTGACGACGATGCCGTCGGCCAGGTCACCGTCACGGTCCCGGTTGAACGCGAGGATGGCGTGGCTCACGGCCGGTGTCGGGGTGTACCGGTCAGCCGAATCCACCATGGCGACAACATCGTTGGCGCCCAACACCTCGAGTGCCGACACCCACGCGGGCTCCGACAACGCGTGGGTATCACGTCCGATGAACAGCGGACCGGTTGTTCCCTGCGCCGCCCGGTACTCGACGATGGCCTGCGTGGTGGCCAGGATGTGCGCCTCGTTGAACGCCGCGTCGAGGCTCGACCCGCGATGCCCGGACGTGCCGAACACCACCTGCTGGTCGATGTTCTCCGGATCGGGCTCGACGGTGTAGTACGCGGTGACCACCTGGGCCACATCGATGAGGTCTTCGGGTTGCGCCGGCTGACCGGCGCGGGGGTTGGCGGCCATGGTCCCGATTGTGCCCCGCCGTAAATCGTGGCGTACGCGGGAACGAAAGGTTGGCGGCGATACTTTGGATCATGTTCAGTTTCGACAGCCGGGAACTGGCCGCCGTTTTCGTCGGTGGCGCGTTGGGGACTGTGGCACGCGCCGCGTTCGAGACGTTCGCCGCATCCGACCCGGGCCGCTGGCCATGGCCGACGTTCACCGTCAACATCGTGGGCGCTTTCCTGTTGGGCTATTTCGGCACCCGGTTGCTCGAGCGTTTGCCGGTGTCGAGCTATCGGCGACCCCTGCTTGGCACCGGCCTGTGCGGCGGGCTGACGACGTTCTCCACGATGCAGGTCGAGACCATCAAGATGCTCGAACACCAGCACTACGGCCTCGCCCTCGGCTACACCGTCGCCAGCATCGTCGCCGGACTGATCGCGGTCTACATCGCGACGGCTATGGTGCGACGTGTCCGGGTCCGCCGATGACCGTCGCCGTCTGGGCAGGCGCGATGCTGATCGGCGGAGTGGGCGCGGTGCTGCGGTTCCTGGTCGACCGCGCGGTGTCCAAACAGATCGGTCGGCCATTCCCGTTCGGCACGTTGGTGGTCAATCTCAGCGGTGCTCTGCTGCTCGGCTTCTTCGCCGGCCTCGCGCTCAGCCCACACGTCGCGCTACTGGTCGGCACCGCCTTCGTCGGGTCCTACACCACCTTCTCGACATGGATGCTGGAGACCCAACGACTCGGTGAGGAGCGCCAGGTCTGGTTGGCATTCGCCAACATCGCGGTCAGCGTGGCCCTCGGCGTGGCCGCGGCCTGGCTGGGCCAGTCGATCGGAGCCCGGCTGTGACCGACTACCTCAAGCTCACCACGTACTTCGCCGAGCGCCTGCGCCACGGCGATCGGTTCCTCTCCGATGCGCTGCTCGACCTGTACGGCGACAACGCGGTGGCAACAAGCGTCGTCCTGCGCGGCATCGCCAGCTTCGGCCCGCATCACGAACTGCGCAGCGACCTGTCGCTGAGCCTGTCGGAAGACTCACCGATCGCGATCGCCGCCGTCGACGCCGCCGACAAGATGGCGGGGTTGGCCGATCAAGTGTCGGCAATGATGACCCGCGGGCTGGTCACGCTTGAACGCGCCCAACTTGCAGGCACCTCGATCCAGCCACCGGATGCGGCGAAGCTCACCATCTATGTCGGCCGCCAGGATCGCGCCGACGGACGGCCTGCGTACCGCGCGGTGTGCGAGATGTTGCGTCGCCGCGGATTCGCCGGAGTCTCCGTCTTTCTCGGTGTGGACGGCACGTCACGGGGACAACGCAATCGAGCCCGTTTCTTCAGCCGGAACACGGGTGTGCCCGTCATGATGATCGCCATCGGCACCGGCCGGCAGGTCGCCGATACCCTCCCCGAACTCGAAGCCCTCTTACGGGAGCCACTTTTCACGGTCGAACGGGCGCAACCGTGTAAACGCGACGGTGAGGTGTTGAGTCGGCCAGCAGCGCTGCCCGCCACCGATGCCCAAGGGCGCGCCGTTTGGCAGAAGCTGATGGTGTACACCTCCGAGGACGAGCTGGTCGACGGCATGCCCATCCACCGGGCGATCGTTCAGCGCCTCTTCGACTCCGCCACCGCCAGCGGGGCGACGGTGCTACGTGGCATCTGGGGATTCCAGGGTGATCATGAACCCCACGGCGACAAGCTGTTTCAGGTCCGCCGCCAAGTCCCGGTGGTCACCATCATCGTGGATTCGCCCGACCGCATCGCGCGCAGCTTCGACATCGTCGACGAGCTCACCGCCAAGCACGGGCTGGTGACCAGTGAGCTGGTTCCGGCACTGGTGTCGATCGACGACGGGGAGCGCCGCGGAGGCACCGGTTTGGCCACCAGCCCGTTCTGACGCCGCGACGAACGACCCTCCGAGGTTTTATTCGCCTCGAATCCCGGGAACCCCACCGTCATGCATGAATTGCTCGAACGCGAACACAAATGGGAGGTCAGCGACCGCTTCGTGCTGCCGCGCCTCCATGACCTGATTGATGGCGGCGACATCGACACGACCACTGTCCGCCTGGAGAGCACGTACTACGACACCGCCGACCACGACCTGCAATCCCACGGCGTTGTGCTGCGACGACGCGACGGCGACGACGACACCGGCTGGCAGCTGAAGGTTCCCGACGCGGAGGGTCGCATCGAGATCCGCAGCTCGCTGACGGATGCGCCGCCACCCGAACTCGAAGAGTTGCTCACCGGACTCCGACTCGGCAAGCAATTGGTCAACGTGGCGACGATCCGCACCGAGCGCACGCGGTACCGGATCCGCGAACCGGACGGAACGGGCGTGGCGGCGGAGGTTGCTGACGACCAAGTTCACGCATCCGTGGAGCACGAACTCCTCGCATGGCGAGAGGTCGAAGTCGAATTCGGGCCCGACGCCCGATCGCTGTTGCGTCGGCTGGCCAAAGAGCTCAACAAGGCCGGTGCCCGGCCGTCGCGGTATCCCTCGAAGCTGGCACATGCGATTGGCGCCGTCCCTCGGCGAGACGCCGACGGCGCCGCGCCGGGGGCGCTTGCAGCATATGTGACCAAGCAGGTGGACGCGATCTTCGACGGCGACATGCGGCTGCGGCGCGGGCAGGATCCCATCCACGACACCCGGGTGGCGATCCGCAGGCTGCGCAGCACGATTCGTGTGTTCGGCAAGCTGCTCGACCGCTCGGCGGCCGAACACGTCGACGGGGAGCTGAAGTGGTTCGCCGGCCTTCTCGGTGAGGTCCGCGACCGTCAAGTGCAACGCCGTCGCTTCGGCGGCGTGCTCCTCGAGTGGCCGCCGGAGATGGTTCTCGGACCCGTGGCCAGTCGGATCGACACCGACCTGCATTCCGAACAGCTGCGGGCACGCAAAGAGGTGGCCGACGCGATGGACTCGCAGCGCTACCTGGACATCCTTGCGACGCTGCAGCGCTGGCGCGGCAAGCTGCCACTCGCGACGACTCCCAGCGCCAAGAGGCTGCTCAAGCGTGCCAGCCGGGCCGAGCGCAAGGCCGATCGACGACTCGTTGATGCGGTCGAATCAGGTGACGACGCGCTGCTGCACCGTGCACGCAAGGCGGCCAAGCGGGCCCGTTACGCCGCCGAGCTTCGCCGCCCACTGAAGGGTCCGAAGGCGGTCAAGAAGTCGGAGAAGCACTTCAAGCGGATCCAGCGGGTACTGGGTGACCATCAGGACAGCGTCGTCGCATCGGACGCACTGCGCCGGTTCGCTTTGACGGCCGGCACGACGGCCGGAGAGAACGGATTCACCTACGGCCTGCTGTTCGCCCGAGAACAGCAGATTGCCGAAGACGCACGAAATCAGGCGCAAAAGCTAGTCCGTTAATCGAGCGTCGACATCCAGTGCTCGGCAAGTGAGCTGACCCAGCCAGCCGCGTCGCGGGCGTCTTCGGGAGGGCCTTCGACGAGCACCAACTCGTCGATGCCGAGCGCGGCGAGCGGAGCCACGTCGCGTGGTTGGAGGTCGCGAAGCGCCACGGCCAGTCGCAGTTCGGCGGGGTCGCGTCCATGTTCCGTGCACAGCGTGCGCAGGAAGGCGACGCGCTCGCCGACGGCGTCGACGTCGGGCAGGTTGAACCCGTACCAGCCGTCACCCCATGCGGCCACCCGGCGCAGCGCGGCGTCGCTGTTGCCGCCGAGAACGATCGGGATGCGGCGGTCGTGCACCGGCTTCGGGTTCACCCGCACGGCATCGAAGTGGACGAATTCGCCATCGAATGAGGCGATGTCGTCGCGCCACAACGTGCGGATCGCGTCGACGTACTCCTTCGTGCGCGCGCCTCTGCGCTCGAACGGCACGCCCAGCGCGTCGAACTCCTCGCGCGACCAGCCGACGCCGATGCCGAGCGTCAGCCGTCCACCGCTGAGCGTGTCCAGCGTGGCCGCCTGTTTGGCCACCAGCACCGGATTGTGCTCGGGCAACAGCAGCACGCCCGTGGCGATCCGGATGGTCGAGGTCGCGGCGGCGGCGAAGCTCAGCCCGATCAGCGGGTCGATCCAGTCGGCGGCGGCGGGCACGGCGATCCGCCCGTCGTCGGAGTACGGATAGCGGGATGACGACTCATCCACCATCACGACGTGTTCGCCCGACCAAAGCGTCGCAAAACCGGCGCTGTCGGCGGCGGCCGCGACCGCGTCGATCACCGCGCGGTCAGCACCGTTGCCGATGCCCAGCGCATGCAAACCCAGCCGCATCGAGCGATCGTCTCACGCCATGAGCAGCAGGATGCCCGCGATGAGCAGCGCCGTCACCTTGACGATGTCCAGGCCGACGTAGGCCCAATGGGCGCGCGACCGCGGGCCACCGCCGCCGGCGAGCACAGCGTCGGAACGCCTGGTCAGCCGCGGCCGCACGAGCAGCACCTGGACAAGGAGCGTGGCCACCGCGACACCCGCCGACACCGCCACGCCGACCGGCGGCGTCTCGACGGCGCAGGTGACGGCCAGCACCGCAGCCAGCAGCAGCTCGCAGCCGTTGAGCGCCCGAAACACCAAGCGGCCGATGCCGAGACCGAGTTGCAGAGTGACGCCAGGGGCGCGGAATTTCAGGGGCGCTTCGATGAACGAGATCGCCACCACCATGCCCAGCCACACGAAAACCACCGCGACTGCGACAGCCGATGCCGGACTCACGGGCCGCAGCCTACGTGAGGCGGCCACTTGCGCAAGGCGTCAACAAATGATGACGCTAGAACCATGGACACCGATCGGGTTGCCGAACTTCAGCGTTGGGAAGACTCGGGCGGGATCTGGTCGGTGGTCTCCAGGAAAGTCGATCGGGCGACGATCGCGTTGTTGCGATGCGACGGCGGTGAAGAGGTGGACCGCTTTACGTCCGACGACCAGCGACTGCTGGACTACGTCGGAGAGCGCCTGGGTAGCTCGGAGTGACGGGGGCTGACAGCGTGGACGGTGTGAAACTGGGAAAGCTGACGTTTACTGCCGTCGAAGACGCGATGGACCTGGTCGGTGCACCCGTTCGTCGGCATATCGAGCGAACGGGCGGCGACGGGTTGTGGGTCAGCGAGATCGACCCGACGCTCGCCGACACCGCAGCCTTCTGCGAGCACTACGACATCGGCCTTGGTGTCTCGGCCAACTGCGTCGTGGTGGAGGCCAAGCGGGCCGATCGGGTGTGGCACGCGGCGTGCATGGTGCTGGCGACGACCCGCGCCGACGTCAATGGGATCGTGCGCAAACACATTGACGCACGAAAGATTTCGTTCGCAGCGATGGACAACGCTGTGTCGCTGACTGGCATGGAGTACGGCGGTATCACCCCGGTGGGCCTGCCCGCCGGCTGGCCGATCCTGGTCGACGGGAATGTCGCGGATCAGCAGCGGGTCATCATCGGAAGCGGCATCCGCAACTCGAAACTGCTTGCCTCAGCAGAGGTTTTGACTGGTTTGCCCGGCGCCGAAGTGCTGACCATCACCAAGGCGGCCTAGCTCGCGGTCAACACCAGGGCGGCCTCGTTGTAAGGATGCAGACGGAACAACAGCCGAGACCTGGGCACCACCAGCGACGCGGCCTCGGCCTTGCTCGTCAGCCGAGGGTTGACGACCGACACCGTCTTGCCGTGCTTGTGAACGCTCGCCGGGCCGCCCGCCAAAACGTTCTGCACCCAATGGGATTCGAGCCCGTACCCGATCGGGATGACGAATCCATCGTCGGTTTCGAAGATGTTCAATGGCGTTCGGTAACTCTTACCCGACTTGCGTCCGACGTGTTCGAGTGTGCCCTGCAGCGGCGCCCACCCGCCGAACGACACAGCCATCGGATTGGTGATTCGGCGATTGAATCTCGCCACTGCACGCGGCACTCGCATCATGCTCCTCCCCTGTAGGGCGATTGAGCTGCAAAGCGATCGTATGCGTTACGGCGAGTCGCGCACCGAGTTCGGTTGGATTTTGCGCCCGGGCGGGGCGCGCTTACGGTGTGCCTTCCCAATGCTTAGCCAGGGGGGTGCCGGCAAACTTCTCGAGCATCACGCGAGAGAAGGAAAGCAGCGCGCTGCGCGGCCGGTGGTTCACCACGATCTGCTGGGTCTGACCGGCGCCGTTGAAGGTCACCACGACGACGACGCGGGTCGGCACGCCGCGGACGTCAGTGGTGTACAGCTCCAGGAAACCATTGTCACCACAGGGGCCGGCATAGCTGAGCTGCTGGTTCTCATAGAGCTCTTTCGCGGTGACCACGATTGAACGGACGTCCGACGCACCGTGTCGCGCTGCCGTCCATGGCCGCGGCCTCAAGAGTGACGTCGTCGGCCAAGTTGTCCAGCCACTGCGGGTAGTAGTCATGACCCATGTATGTCATGCCGCGCCTTCCGTTTGGAATCCGGAAATCCGCCAGCGGGCCTCTGCTTGGTGCTCGTCGAAGCCCACGACGAATGGCAGGTCGCCGACAAACGCTACCCGCCCCGACCGTCCTGCAGACAGGAACGGTCGCCCCGCGCGCGGCGGGGCGACCATCCCATTCACTTGGTTAAACCGGCTGGAAGCCTGCGTTCGTGTAGACACCCCAAGCCTGCGCCTCAGCGTTCCACTGCACCGGGGCGAATGGCGCCCACGGCGGCGGCGGAGGAGGCGGCGGCGCCCAGACCGGCGGCGCGATGCTCGCATCCGGGCCCTCGAGGCTGACACCAGGAGCGTTCAGACTCGGGCCCCTGCACGCTGACACCCGGCTCGGTGCGGGCGCGGGCATCGGCCAGGCGGTGGCGGGGACCACGGATCCGCGTGCGCCAAGCCTGCACCCAGGCCGACAGCAGCGGCACCCATCGCGCCGACCAGAGTTGTCTTCACAGCGGTCTTCTTCAGCTTCATGCATCTCCTTCGATCGGCACACCGGCGGCCTTCGCCGATGTGCTGGTCAGGACTGCCGCCCCTCTTCGTGGCAAGGACGACCTATGACCCCCCGTGCAGTTGGCCTACCCGCCTCCCGCGGGAAGCTAAACCGCGCGTTGCGTCACTTCTCTGAATGCGCTGACCAACTGCGACAACTGCTCGGTGGCCTGATGCGGATCCTTCGGAGGCGATCCCGCGAAGCGAATGTCAGTGGCCCCGGCCGCTACCTGCTTCGCTACTGGAGAAACGGATGCGTCGACGTCGATGCCGCCATCGGCGGTCTTCACCAACGCCGCGGAGCCCTGCACCTGTAGATCGCTCGGGTCACCTCCGACGTCCGCGATCGCCTGCCTCATGGCGGGCACGGATGCATCGAGGTTGACGATGTCGCGACCCCACGGAATCCAGCGGGTTCCGAACTTGCTCAATCGCCGCGCGACCCTCTTGTTCACCGTACCGCTGATCCAGACGGGTATACCGCCGGGCCGCAACGGCTTTGGCATCTGGTGAATGCCATCGAAAGTAAGTTCGGGCGCATCGTAGGCGGCCCGCTGTTGCGTCCACAACAACTGGCAGACCTCCAACGTGTGGTCTAACAGGCGTCCTCGATCCTCGAACGCCAGCCCGACCGCCTCGTACTCCTCACGTTGCCAACCGACGCCGACACCGAGGTCGACACGTCCGCCGGACAACACGTCCATCGTCGCCAACTGCTTGGCCAGCACAGCCGGACGCCTCAGAGCGGCGAGCAGCACCGCAGTGCCCAACCGGATGCGCGTCGTGGTGGCGGCCACGGTCGCCAAGAAGACCAGTGGCTCAAGCCAATTGCCGTCGGGCCCCGTCGGCTGTCGCCCACCTGCCATGCCACCGATCGCCGGATCTCCGTAGGCATCGAGGTTCTCGCCGAATACCAGGTGATCCGCGACGACGACGCGATCCACCCCGACTTCGTCCATGATGCGCGCCATCTCGAGCGTGGCGTTCCAGTCCTGGTTCGGATCGTCGCTGTAGGTACGCAGATAAAGCGTGATATCAGGCACGGCATTGAGCGTAATTGACGGGTATGCGACAGTTCGGGAGATGACAGGAAGCGTCGCAGTGGTCGGGGCGGGCCCCGGCGGGCTCATCGCGGCTCGCTGGCTGCTTGCGCAGGGGTTCGAGCCGACGCTCTTCGAGCAGGCGCCCATGCTGGGCGGGCAGTGGACGGGCCTGAGTGGATCGAGCGGCATATGGCCGACCATGCACACCAATACGAGTCGAATCCTCACCGCCTTCAGCGACCTGGAGCATGAAAGCCAATTCGTCTTCCCCTCGAACCGCGACATCCTCGCCTATCTGCATCGCTACGCGGAGACGTTCGGCCTGACGTCACGCATCCGGTTCGACACACGGGTCGATAGCCTGAGCCGAGATGACAGCGGATGGCTGGTGCAGCACTCTGGTATGACCGAGGTCTTCGATCGAGTCGTCGTGGCCAGTGGTAGATTCCAATCACCGTGGATCCCAGCGGTTCCTGGACTCGACACGTTCTGCGGCTCGGCCGGCGCGATGCCCACCTATCAATACCGGGAGCCGGCTTCTTACCTCGGCAAGCGCATACTCGTCGCCGGCGGCGCCATCAGCGCGCTCGAGATCGCCTGCGAACTAGCCCAACTCGGTGTCGACCGGGTCGTCGTCGCTCAACGACGCCAGCGGTACGTGCTGCCGAAATTCGCGTCCGGGGTCCCGTCCGATTTTCGCATCTTCACCCGCTACGGAACACTGTCGAACGAAACTCTTCCCCCGGCGGAGATCGACCGCCAACTGAAGGAGATCGTCGTCGACGGCGGGTGGGAGCCCTGAGCAGTATGGCGCACCCGCACCTGACCCGTCGCTGTTCACCGCGGGCGTCACCCTTGCCCAGCAGTACCTACCGCTGGTTGCGGAAGGCCGAATCGCGGTGCGGCCCTGGATCACATCGGTCGATGGCACGACCGTGACCTTCGACGGCGGTCATGCCGAGGAGTTCGACGGGATCTTGTTCGGCACCGGCTTCGAATTGAGCTTGCCGTTCCTCGGTGAAGAGGCGCGGTCGATCATCGACCTCGACGCGGTACATCTGGACGCCGACCGCTATACCTTTCATCCGGATCTTCCCGGTCTGGCCTTCGTGGGCATGTGGGACCAGTCGGGCGGATACTTTGTGCCGCTGGAACTTCAGGCCCGGTGGATCGCCTACACGTGGGGCGGCAAGATCCCCGAGGCGACGGATGCGGAACGCCGGTCGGCGATCGAGGCTTACCGCGCCCGGCGGGGAATGTCTCAGAAGAGCCGAATGAACCTGGTGGCGTTGACCTTCGCCCGAGCCGCCGCGTGTCGAACCGCATCTCGACAATTGGCCGGAGCTGCACCGCGCGCTGTTATTCGGTCCGCTTGCGCCGAGCTGTTTCCGACTCGAAGGGCCGGATGCGCTGCCCGACGCACCGGCACGGTTCGCCTAGGACGCGGCCGCCTTCGGCGCGATCACGTCGAACGAGCTGACCGGATCGGGAACGGGACTACTGGTCGATGGTCGAAGCCGCTACGCGTTGAGGGCGGTCTCGCCGATCACCCGACGCGCACGCAGATCGTCGATCTCTTCACGCGTGAGCCCAAGCGTCTGCAGCACCTCGTCGTTGTGCTGGCCGAGCGTCGGCGGGGGCGACCGGTGGTGGTCGAGCGGCCCAGGCGTGATGCGAAACGGCCAGCCCGGGTACCGGTGCACGCCCGTGATCGGGTGTTCCAGCTCTTGGTAGAACCTGCGAGCGTCGAGCTGGGGGATGTCGTACATCCGATCGGCGGTCAACACCTGCTCGACGGGAATCCCCTGTGAGTCAAGGACATCAATGATCTCTGCGGCGGTCCGGGTACGCGTCCATTCGGTGACAGTGGTGTCGAAATCGTCGTGGGAATCAAGCGTGAGCTCGGGCCGGCCGAGCGTCTGCGCCAACCGCGTCCGGTCGGTGTCGTCACGGACGGAGATCGCCACCCACGCGTCGTCGGCGACCGTCGGGTACACGCCCTGCAGATAACCTCGCTGCCGGTTGCCCTCACGCATCCGCACGATGCCGTTCATCGAGTATTCGATCACGGGTTCGGCGGCCACCGATGCCGCCACCTCGATCTGAGCGATCTCGATGAGTTGGCCCTCTCCGGTGCGGCGCCGGTGGTCCAGCGCGGCCAGCAGTGCCACCCCCGCGTGCACGCCCACGATCGGGTCGGCGGGTCCCTGCAGGACGCACGGCGGCCCGTCGGCGTAGCCGGTGACCGACGCCATCCCCGACGTCTGCTCGAAGTTGAACGCCCAGCCGACGTAATCCCGCCAGGGTCCCTCTAATCCGAACCCTGGCATGCGGACTTGAATCACGTTGGGGTTAAGCGCCACGAGCGATTCGTAGTCGAGGCCGAACTGCTCGACCACCCTGGGCGAGAAGTTCTCTACGACAACGTCAGCATCGCGGACGAGCCTGCGGGCGAGGTCACGCCCGTCGTCGGAGGTGAGATCGAGCGTGATGTCGCGCTTGTTCAGATTGGTCGCCTGCCACATTCCGCTGCGCTCGTACCACAGGTCGCCCTCATGGGCGTATGCGCCGGAGTAGCGAAACCCGTCTGGACGTTGGATCGATTCGACCTTGGTGATGTCGGCTCCGAACGCGCCGAGAAAACAGGTGAGGTATGCGCCCGCCCAGAAAGTCGACAGGTCGAGAACTTTCACGTCATCAAACGGCATGCCTCGATCAGCGCCAGCCGATTCCCCTTGTGTCGCACCGGCGGTGGCGGTTTGCCCCAGGCGGGGAGCGGCCCGAACCGGCAGGACGGGCGTCTTCGACAGCCGAAAGGCACCGCCCGGTCGACGGAACGACCAACCGTCGCCCGCCGCCTCCACGAAGAACCCGCGATCGCGGTACTGCGGACATTCCATGACTGTCGCGCCGTCGTTGACAGGTGTGGCCGGAATGCGCAGCGCCTGGCTCAGTTCGACGATCTCCTGAACTGTCCGCTCCGAAAGCCACGGCTGGGCCTTTTCGTAGAATTCGGCGCGCTCCGGACCGCCGAGCATGACCGCGATCTGGTGCTCGCCATACTCCGGCAGTTCGAGCATCGCGCAGACGTCGAGCCAATGCTGCCCCGTCAGACAGTTGATGCCGAGCCAGCCGTCGGCAGCACGCACAATACCCATCACCGGACCGGCCTTCGTATTGGGAGGCATGCCCAGTCTTCGCATCTTTTCGGCCAACAACATGGGGTACGGAAGTGTCGACAGCAACGACTCCATCACCGAAACATCGACTTCGACGACGCGACTTGTGTTGGCGGACACCGTTCTCAGGGCGGTGAGTGCACCCAACGCGGCGTAACCACCGGCGACGTACTCGGAAATTCTGGCGCCGGCCTGTACCGGGGGTCTGCCGGGGTCGCGCATGTTGACCCACCCGGATGCCGCCTGCACGGTCAGCGACGTGGCGACGCGGTCACGCAGCGGTCCGCACTGGCCGAAGTCCGAGATCCGAACGACGACAAGTCCGGGCCGTAGCGATTCCAGTGCGTGCACATCGAGGCCGTAGGCCTCCAAGGTTCCCGGTGGCATTCCATCGACCAGTAGGTGCGCCCGCCCGACCAGGTCTCGGCCGGCTGAGATGTTTGTCTCGAGGTCGACGGTCGCCCCGTGTTTTCCCGCGTTGAGATACTCGAACATTCCCGACCGGTTGGGGTCGTCGACGCCGCCGGGAAACGGTCCCCAACGACGGAGGGGGTCCCCGGACGGCGGCTCGATCTTGGTGACGTCGGCACCGAGATCGACAAGAAGCTTCCCGCAGTAGGGGCCCGTGATGTCGTCGGCGATCTCGACGACGTGCAGACCCGCCAGCGCGCCCGACGGGCCGGGATGACGCGGGTCGGCCATACGGCTCCTCACCGAACTCAGGGGATCCACACATGGTCTACACCTGTCGGATCAATGTCGTCAAACACCACCTGCTAACCAGGTTGTGAATCAACGGATCACCAACTATTGACAGCACAATCAGGGCCGAGTAGACACAGTGGAAATCGAACAGATCTATCTATTCTGTCCGACAAGGCGTCCAGGGAGGCCGGCTTGCCCACCACGTTCCCCCTGCATTCGCCCGACTTCTTCATCGGTGACCCGTACCCCGCCTACAAGGAACTGCGTGCGAGCACACCGGTCTGCTGGAACGACGTCACCAAGTTCTGGGCGCTGCTGAAGTACGAGGACATCCGGTACGTGTCGACCAACCCGGACACGTTCTCCTCGACCAAAGGCATCACGATCCCCGACCCGGTGATGCCGAACCCGGTGCAGGAGGGAAACCTCATCTTCACCGATCCGCCCCGGCACCGTCAGCTGCGCAAGCTGATCAACACCGGGTTCACCCGACGTCAGGTGGCGATCCTCGAGCCCAAGGTGCGCGAGATCGTTTACGGGATCCTCGACGACATCCGATCCGGGTCCACCCACGAATTCGCCGAAGAAATCGCTGCCCCACTGCCCACCCGGATGATCGCCGAGCTGCTCGGCGCTCCGCCCGACGACTGGGAGCGGTTCCGCAGGTGGTCCGACGCCTGCACCGGGAACGCCGATCCGGAGATCGAGATGGACGCGCTCGTGGCAGTCGGCGAGCTGTTCGGCTACTTCCAGCAGCTGATCGCCGCTCGACGCAGCGAGCCACGAAACGACATGCTGTCGGTGTTGACCACCGCCGAGGTCGACGGCGCCCGGTTGACGGACGAAGACCTGCTGAACTTCGCGTTCCTGCTGCTGGTTGCAGGCAACGAAACCACGCGCAACCTCATCGCGCTCGGCACGCTGGCGCTCATCGAGCACCCGGATCAATGCGGGATGCTCGTCGAGGACCCCTCCTTGATTCCCGCCGCCGTCGAGGAAATGCTGCGCTGGACGACGCCGGTGACGCACATGGCCCGGGTCGCAACGGTCGACGTAGAGATTCGCGGTCAGCTCATCCGCGAGGGCGACGTGGTCGTGATGCTCTATGGGTCCGCCAATCGCGACGAAGAGATATTCGGCTCCGACGCCGAGGAATTCAACATCATGCGACACCCGAACCCCCACATCGCATTCGGGTGCGGCGAGCACTCGTGCATCGGTTCTCAATTGGCCCGGCTCGAAGCGCGGGTGTTCTTCGAGGTGCTTCTCGGTCGCTATGGCGAACTGGAACTTGTCGGCGACGTCGACCGGATGCGGGCCACCATGGTGCCCGGTGTGAAGCGCATGCCCGTGCGACTCGGAACGGGGAACTGAGCCGTGCACCTGGATTTCACACCGGAGCAGAAAGCGTTGCGCACCGAGATCCGGTCCTCGCTCGAGTCGGTGATGACACCGGAACGCATCGCCGCGGTCGCCGGCCGGATGGAGGGTGGGGACGCCGTCAAGGAATGTGTGCGGGCGCTAGGTGCTGCGGGCCTGCTCGGTGTGGGCTGGCCCAAAGAGTATGGCGGACGGGGCTTTACCGCACTGGAGCAGTTCATCTTCTTCGAAGAGGCGCAGCGGGTCAACGCACCCATCCCTCTTGTCACGCTCAATACCGTCGGACCCACGCTGGCGAGCTGCGGGACCGAGGAGCAGAAGCAGAAGTTTCTCCCCGCCATCCTGGACGGCACCGTCGAGTTCGCGATCGGCTACTCCGAGCCGTCCGCAGGCAGTGACCTGGCGTCGCTGCGCACGGCGGCCGTTCGCGACGGAGACGACTACATCATCAACGGGCAGAAGATGTTCACCAGTGGCGCGGCGTACGCGGACTATGTCTGGCTTGCGGCGCGCACCGATCCCAACGTGAAGAAACACAAAGGGATCTCGATCTTCATCGTGCCGACGTCTTCACCGGGGTTCTCCTGTAAACCGCTGCACACCATGCCCGGCGTTTCCACGTTCTACACGTTCTACGACGACGTTCGCGTGCCCGCCAGCTCGATCGTCGCGGGCGAGAACGAGGGCTGGCAGCTGATCACGACGCAATTGAACTTCGAGCGCGCGGCGCTGGGCAACATGGGCGCGCTGGAGCCGTTGTTCGAGAAGACGGTGAAGTGGGCGCAGACGACCGAGCTCGACGGAAGGCGCGTCGTCGACCAGCCGTGGGTGCAGCAGGCGCTGGCCCGAGTCGAGGCTCAGGTCGCCGCCTACAAGATCATGAACTTGCGCAGTCAACGCGGCGATGACCAAGGGTGCCCTCGGCATGGGCGAAGCATCGGCGGTCAAGGTCTTCGGGACCGAACTGACGCAGCAGGTGGCACGTGAGCTTCTCGAGATACTGGATCGCGCAGGCACCCGGAAGGGCGACAATGCACCGTTGCGCGGTGCGCTCGAATCGGCGTACCGGATCGCGGTGATCAACACCTTCGGCGGCGGCGCCAACGAACTGCAGCGCGACATCATCGCAATGGCAGGACTTTTCATGCCGCGCGCGCCACGTGATCTTCGAGCCAACCAGAACGGGGATGCCAAGTGACAGACACCGAGTTCCGCAAGAAGCTCGACGCGTTGATCGGCCAGCCCACCGGCGGCGGGTCCGGCAAGCCGACCGTTGCGCCGGATCCGGTGAACCAGCCCATGATTCGGCACTGGGCGTACGCCCTCGCCGACATGAACCCGGTCTACCTCGACCCGGAATTCGCCGAGAAGTCACGGTTCGGCGGCATCGTGTCTCCGCCCGTCATGCTCCAGGCCTGGACGATGCCGGCCCCGAAGATCGAGGGCATCGCCGAAAGGGGCGGAGTGCCGGTCGAGATGGACGCCAGCAAGAACCCCGCTGCGTTCATCGAACAAGCCGGGTTCACCGGCATCGTGGCGACCAACTCCGAGTTCGAGATCGAACGCTACCCACGCATCGGCGACATCATCTCGGTGACCCAGGTGTACGAGGACATCTCCGACGAGAAGAAGACCTCCCTGGGCACCGGACACTTCATCACGTGGCTGTCGACCTACACCGACCAGAACGGTGACGTACTCGGCAGGCAGCGCTTCCGGGTATTCCGATTCAAGGCCAACTGGGCCCCCGCCGGAACGGCTGGGGACTGATGGCAACCAGACTGGCACCGACGGTCAGCCCCGACACCGAGTTCTTCTGGAAGGGGCTGCGCGACCACAAGCTTCTCATCCAGCGCTGCAAGGGATGTCAGGCGCTACGCCAGCCGGCCCGCCCGATGTGTCCGGCATGCAACTCACTGGAATGGGACACCGTCGAGTCCACGGGCCGCGGCACGGTGTACAGCTACGTGATGCCGCAGCACCCGCCGATGCCGTTGATGGAGTACCCCTACATCGTCGTGCTGGTCGAGCTCGACGAGGGAGTGCGGCTGGTGTCGAACCTGTGCGAGATCGCGCCAGACGCCGTCGAAGTCGGCATGCCCGTCGAGGTCTTCTACCAGACGTTCGACACCCTCGACGGCAAGGACCTCATCCTGCACCAGTTCCGGCCGGCGCGATAGGCGAACCCATGGACTTCACCTTCACCGAGGAACAAGAGACGATCGCCAAGGTCGCGCGTCAACTCTTCGAACACCGAGTCACCCCCGAACACCTCACCGAGCTCGAAGCCCGAGATGTCCGCTACGACGCCGCGCTATGGCGCGAGCTCGCGGCCGCCGACCTGCTCGGAATCGCATTGCCCGAGAACGTCGGTGGCAGCGGCCACGGCTTCCTCGAGCTGGCACTACTTCTCACAGAGGTTGGCTGGAGCGTGGCGCCGGTACCGGCCTACGCCACACTGCTGCTCGGCGCCGACACCATCGCCCGGTACGGCGACGACGCCCAGCGGCAGCGCCACCTTCCCGACGTCGTGACCGGCGGCCGACTTCTCACCGCCGCGTTGGCCGAGCCGGGGCGCTCCGACCCGACCGCACCCGCGACCACGGCGCGTCGTGACGGTGACGTCTGGCGCCTCGACGGAAGCAAGGAGCTGGTGCCCGCCGCCCAGATCGCTCACGCCATGCTCATTCCTGCGACGCTCGACGACGGAGGCGTCGGCGTCTTTCTGCTCGACGCGGACGCCGACGGTGTGGACATCCGACCCGTCGCGACGACCAACGGCGAGCCGCATGCGGATCTAATCCTCGACGGCGTAGTCGTTTCCGGCCAGGAGCGGCTTCCCGGTAACGGCGCCGAGATCGTGGAGTCGCTGCTTGCCCGGGCGCTCGTCGGGCTGTGCGCGATCCAACTCGGCGTTGCGGAGCGGGCGTTGCGGATGGCCGCGGCGTACACCACCGAGCGTGAACAGTTCGGCAGGCCGATCGGAAGCTTCCAGGCCGTGCAGCAGCGCATGGCCGATGCGTTCATCGACGTGGAGGCGATCCGCTGGACCATGTGGCAGGCCGCGTGGCTCCTCGCTCAGGGTGGGCCGCCGGGCCGGGAGGCCGCGATCGCGAAATTCTGGGCCGCCGACGCAGGCGCCCGAGTGGCGGCGACCGCCCAGCAGGTTCACGGCGGAATCGGCATCGACACCACCTATCCCCTGTTCCGGTACTTCCTTTGGGCCAAGCACAACGAGCTGACCCTCGGGTCGGCGCCCGCGCAATTGGCGCGGCTGGGCGCCGTCTACTCAGAAGGAGAGCGATGACTTTGCAGGCATCTCGCACCACGACCCTGGACTGGCACGACATCAACGTCGGCGATGAGGTGACTCCTCTCGAAATCCCGGTCACCGCAACGGTGATTGTCGCAGGCGCGATCGCATCACGTGACTTCATGCCGGTGCACCACGATCCCGAGTTCGCGAAGAAGCAGGGTTCGCCGAACATGTTCATGAACATCCTCACGACCAACGGGCTGTGCGTGCGCTTCCTGACCGACTGGGCGGGGCCCGAGGCGATGGTGACCAAGCTGGCGATCCGGCTGGGTGTGCCGGCGTTCCCCAACGATCCGCTGCGGTTCACCGGCAGTGTCACGGGCAAGTCCGAGGGCGTCGACGGAGAGGGGTTCGTCGACATCGCATTCAAGGGCAGCAACAGCCTGGGCGACCACGTGTCGGGTACGGCGACGATCAGCCTGCTCGAGGCCAAATGAGCTCTCTGGGCGGAAAGGCGGCCATCGCGGGCATCGGCCAGACCGAGTTCTCGAAGGAGTCCGGGCGCAGCGAGCTCCAACTTGCCTGCGAGGCAGTGAAAGCCGCGATCGACGATGCCGGGCTACGGCCCAGTGACGTCGACGGAATGGTCACATTCACGATGGATTCGAGCGACGAGATCGAGATAGCGCGCAACGTCGGCATCGGCGACCTGACGTTCTTCAGCCGTGTGCACCACGGCGGCGGGGCGGCGGCGGGCACGGTGGTGCAGGCCGCGATGGCGGTGGCGACGGGTACCGCCGACACCGTGGTCTGCTACCGCGCATTCAACGAGCGATCGGGATTCCGGTTCGGCGGCGCGACGGCGCGCGCCACGGCCGAGACGCCGATGTTCATGGCGAACTACGCACCGTTCGGGTTGTTGACGCCTGCGGCGTGGGTCGCCCTGCACGCCCAGCGGTACATGTCGACCTACGGCGTCACCAACAAGGATTTCGGCACGATCTCCGTCGTCGACCGCGCCCACGCTGCGCGCAATCCCGATGCATGGTTCTATCAGCGGCCGATCACGATCGAGGACCACCAGAACTCACGATGGGTCGTCGAACCCGTTCTGCGGCTTCTCGATTGCTGTCAGGAGAGCGACGGCGGCGTCGCGATCGTCGTCACCAGCGCCGAACGCGCACGCGATCTTCGCCAGCCGAGCGCGGTGATCACCGCCGCCGTGCAGGGCGCGGCCGCCGAAGGCGAGATGATGACGAGCTATTACCGCGACGACATCACCGGCCTACCGGAGATGGGGGTGGTCGCCGAAAAGCTCTGGCGGGACTCGGGACTCAAGCCCACCGATATCCAGACCGCGTTCCTCTACGACCATTTCACCCCGTTCGTCTTCGTCCAGCTGGAAGAGCTGGGTTTCTGCGGGCGCGGGGAGGCCAAGGACTTCGCCACCGTCGAGCGGCTATCGCTCGGTGGTGAGTTGCCGATCAACACCAATGGCGGCCTGCTCGGCGAGGCCTACATCCACGGGATGAACGGCATCACCGAAGGCGTGCGGCAGGTGCGTGGAACCTCCTACAACCAGGTGGACAACGTCGAGCATGTGCTGGTCACGTCCGGGACCGGTGTTCCCACCAGCGCGTTGATCCTCGCGACGGACTGACGGCGCCGCCATGACCTCAGCCGTCGACCGCAACCGACACCCGCGCTCTCATCGTCGAGTCCGCGTTCGACTGCTTCCGGCGGCACGGCCTGGACAAGACGACCGTCGTCGATATCGCCCGCGCTGCCGATGTCTCCCGCAGCACGGTGTACGAGTACTTCCGCGACAAGGCCGAGATCGTCGAGGCCTGCGCCGAGGGTGCGTCGCAGAAGTTCTACCGCGAGATGACCAAGGCGATGCGCAAGGGCGAGACGCTCGAGGACCAGCTCGTGCTCGCGGGAGTCTTCGTGACCAGGGCCCGACGGTTCATCGAGCCCGAGGATTACTTCGATGAAGACGAGGTGAGCCTGCTTCTCACCAAGAATGCCGCGGTGCTGCTGCGCGAATGTACGGAGTTCCTCGCGCCCTATCTTGCTGCGGCGAAACTGACCGGCGAGGTCCGCAAGGACCTCGATGTGGTCGCTGCGGGCGAGTGGTACGCCCGAATGCTGTTCTCGCTGTTCAGCACACCGTCGGCGACGCTGGACATGGACGACCCCCGGATCGTCGCCGACTTCGTGCGAGCGCATGTGGTGCGCGGCTTCGCACCGGACCGGCCGGGCCGCGCACGCTGACACTTCTATTGGCGAGAAGACGCAAAATCGCGAATTTCGCGTGCGTTTTGTGCGAGTTTGCGTCTGCTCGTCAGAGAAACCCTAGCCGCCGTGCAATTCAGCCAGCGCGTGGATCTGCTCGAGGTAGTGCTCGAACGAGTGGTGGATGAATCGCGCCGACAGCGTCGTCGTGCCGGCCGCGGCGATGGTGGCCAACGTTTCCTTCGTCGCCTCGGGCTCCTTGACCGGGTCGAGCGGATGGTCGGCAGGCAGGACAACCTCGAAACCCGGTGGGATCTCGCGCGCGCCAAGCCATTCCGAGGCGGTGGCGATCGGCACGTTGAACGGACACCAGCCATCGGCAAGCGTGAGCGCACGCCGCAGCGACCGCTGCGTGCGGCCACCGATCCAGATCGGCATATTCGGCTGCACCGCACACGGGTCGACGGTCAGGCCGCCGAACGAGTAGTACTTGCCCGCATACACCGGATCGTTGCTCGGCAGCGCTGCGCGCAGTGCCCGCAACGCGTCGTCGGCCCGGGCACCTCTGTCGTCGAACGGGGCGCCGAGTAGGTCGAACTCGTCCTTGAGAGTGCCGACCCCGACACCGAGGATCACTCGGCCACCGCTGACGTGATCCAGTGTGCCGTAACGCTTTACGATCGCCAATGGATGGTGGTAACCCAACACGAGAGTCATGGTCGCCAGCCGGATCTGCTCGGTGCGGGCTGACACATATCCGAAGGTGGCAAGGGGATCCCAATACCGCGACCCCCGCCGGCCGGCCTCGTTCGACGGGACGCCGATGTGCTCGCTACACGTCAAGTGGTGGTAGCCGAGCCGATCCGCCGTCTCGGCGACGCGGCCGATCTCCTCGATCGAGGCGTCCTTCTCCCACGTCAGTGGCGCGCCGGCGACATTGGTGACGACGGGCGTGGCGATGGCCAGTTTCACTGGAGGGGTTCTTCGCCCGCGAGAATCGTGCGGTGCATGAGGCGGCCGCTGTCGACCGGATACTCCAGCACGCGGTGCATCGTGCCGGTGTTGTCCCAGATGACCAGGTCACCGGGTTGCCATTCGTGCCGGTAGACATATTGCGGCTGGGTCGCCCAGTCCCGCAGTCGCGCGAGCAGCGCGCGGCTCTCCTCCACCGGCAGCCCGACCACGTAATCCGCGGTGGCACCGAGAAGTAAGGACTTGCGGCCAGACTGGTGCGTCCACACGATCGGGCACGCCTTCGTCGGCGATTTCTGCCAGAACGTGATCTCGTCGTAGCTCATCTCGGGACGGACGTAGTACTGCGATCGCTCGGCACTGTGGACCACGCGAAGCTCGGCGATGGAGTCCTTGTCGGCCTGCTGCAGGTCTTCGTAGGCCGCGTAGGTGTTGCAGAACTCGGTCTCGCCGCCCGTTTCGGACAGGGTGACGGCCCGCAGCAGCGTCGCGAGATTCGGATACGGCTGAAGAGAGCCGTCGAAATGCCAGAACATCGAGCCCTTCAGGTATTCGGCTCGCTGGTTGACCTTCTTGTCGAGCGAGATCTTGTAAATGCCACTCTCCCCTTCGTTCTCGGGGATGGCGCCGAGAGTCCTGGCGACGGCGACCTGTTGCTCGTCGGTGATGTCCAGGCCGCGAAAGAAGACCACTCCTCGTTGCTCGAGAATGCCGCGAATGTGCTTAGCTTCACTGCCACCGAGCAACGTGTCCAGATCGGTTCGGATCTCGCTACCGATTCGTTCGGTGATGTCGACGACCTCTAGTTGGGCGGAGGTGAGTCCCATGACGTCAGCTCACCCTTGTCAGAATGGTTTTGGCCGAATGCTTCACGCGCGGTTGCTTCCAGAGCTCCACCGCCAGCGAGACCGTGATCAGCGAGTACAGCAGGTTGCGCAGGTTCGCGACGTCATCGGGCAGCGGTTCGGAGTAGTCGAACTTGTCGATGTAGGCCACCGCTTCCTCGGCGTGCGGAAACACCGCGTCGTAGAAGGCCTGGATCTCGGGCATCGAGGTGTTCACCCTCTTGACGTAGCGCTCGTGCCCGTCCTCGATCGCCCACTCGTCCACGAAGCGTTCCAGTTCCGAGAACTCCGGCGGCAGAAGGGCGCTCACTTTCCCACCTCCGCCTTCTCGCCGGCCTCGACGTAGTCGGCCACCACCTTGTGCAGATGGCGCAGCAGGATCTCCTCGTCGTTCATCGTGAAATGGGTCAGCGCACCGCTGTTCAGCATCGCCTGCAGGCCTTCGGACGGGCTGGCGTCTTCCAGAATGATGTCGTTGAGGAAAGTGACGGTGAGCTCCTGGCCCAACCGCTCCTTGTGTGTGGTCGGCGGTTGGTAGTACATCTCGGTCTCGAAGATGTGGGAGTGCGGCCCGGTGGGCCAGTGCGTATGAACGGTGAAGCCGGACGCACCGAAGATCAAGATGAAGTTGGGGAAGAACTGGTAGGAGTCGAAGCCGTACTTCTCCGACCGAGTGGGATTGAGCCCCGTCGGCATCGGACCGCGGTCGGTTCTCTTGGTCCACGGCCCGGCCGCACTGGCCTCGAACACGCACTCGATCGGCTTGGAATAGGGGGTCTTCTGGGAGGGCTCGCCGGAGAACGAGAACATCCGATGCGGGCCCTTGAGTTGGTAGCCCAGTGCGTCGGTGAACGGGTTCGGCTTGTTGAGCGCCTCCTTGGCCTCTGCGGTCAGCGTGCCGAACGACGACGCGTGCAGATACGGCCCGTGATAGCTCTCCGCAAAGCCGTCGAGGAAGATCTTCCAGTTGCACTGCAATTCGGCCTTGAACCGATACACCTGGTGCGGTCCCTCGAAGGGGTAGCCCTCGATGCCGTGTGCCAGCTCACCGAGGAACGACCGCACAGTTTCGGTGTTGTCCGGGTTGAGGTTGACGAAGATGAAGCCTTCCCACACCTCGCACTGAATGGCCGGCACCCTGCAGCTGTCGGCGTCGAAGTCGAGCAACAGATCCTTGCGGGTGGCCGAGTGCAGCGAGCCGTCCAGCTTGTACCGCCAGCCGTGGAACCGGCAGTACAGCAACGGTGCGCGGCCCTGCACTTCGGAGAACGGGTCGTCCTCCCACAGCATCTTGTTGCCGCGGTGCGGGCAGATGTTGTGGAAGGCGCGGATCACGTCGTCCTTGCCCCGCACGATGATGATCGAGGTGTTGAGGAACCTCAGCTCGCGGGTGAAATAGCTGCCGGACTTCGGCACCCGCTCCACCCGGCCCATATAGAGCCAGGTCTTCTTGAAGACGTGTTCGCGTTCCTTGTTGTAGAAGTCCTCGGATACGCAGTCTTCGAGCGACACCGGGCCGCGGCCGAGTTCGGGATACGCATCGGTCCAATGTCCGGTTTCGGGCTTGGTCACCAGGCTGTTGTGACTCATGAGGCCGACGGTAACAGTCGTTGAAATAGTCGAAATAGACGCAAAACCTCAACACCCTGTTGCATATTTGGAACACCGACCATGGAACAGAACCTGCCCTTCGACCTCGACGCCCTGCTGGTATTCGGCAAGGTGGTGGAGAGCCGCAGTCTGTCGAAGGCGGCGACGTCGCTCGGAATGCCTAAATCGACCGTCAGCCGCAAGCTGACGAAGCTGGAATCCGACCTGGGCATCAAGCTGCTGCGCAAGAACACGCACCAACTCACCGTCACCGACCTCGGCCAGAAGGTCTACGCGCATGCGGTGAACATCCTGACCGAGGCCAACGGCGTGCGCGCCCTGGTGGAGGGCAGCAAGCAGGAGCCGCAGGGCGAGCTGAAGGTCGCGATACCCGTCTTCGTCGGCATCGACTACGCGTCGCGGGTCGGCGCCACGTTTCTGCAGCGCTATCCCCACTCGCGCCTGGACATCCGGCTCGTCGACAACATGGTCGACCCGATCAAGGACGGGTTCGACGTGGTGTTCGGGACCGGGCCGCTGCAGGATTCGACGCTGATCGCCCGAAAGGTGTTCAGCCTCGAGCTGTTTCTGTGTGCGTCACCGGATTTCGTGCGACAGCTGGCGGAGCCGCTCACCGATCCGAAGCAGTTGAGCACCCTGCCCTTCATCGACTTCGGCTTCGCCGGGCCGCACAAGCTCAGGATCGTCAAGAACAAGCGGCGATACGAGCTGTCGCCCCAAGTGCGGGCGCGCGCCAACAACTTTCAGGTGTGCAAGCAGTACATCCTGCAGGGCCTCGGCGTCGGCGCCATGCCGACCCAGATCATCTGCACCGACGAGCTGCGGGAGGGAAGCATTGTGCCGGTGCTGCCGCAGTGGCGGCCCGAGCCGCTCGACGTGCACATGATCTATCCCTTCGAGCTGTCCTTCTCGACGCTCATCAGCGCGTTCTACGAAGCGGCGTGCGACATCATCGTCGAGAACACGGCTCGCGCCTGACTCACCATTTGTGTGCGATTTCGGCGTGATTAGTTGCGCTGAGAGCTATGGCTGAGAGCTACTAATCACGCCGAAATCGCTACTCGACGACAAAGGATCGCGGCGCCCGTCATGATTTCCCAGACGACGATTGTGTACACCGCGCCGCGCTCCACGACGCCGACAGGCAGTCCCCGAGAACCGTTGGCACCGTCGATGATCAGGGTGAGAAGACACGCGATACCGACGGCGCCGATGGCGACACTTGCGCGACGATAGCTCCGTGGTGCCCCGATTCGGCGACTGCCTATTCCGGCGATGATCACCGCGGTGTTGCCGCCGATGATCGCCATCCCGGCGCCGATCGCATGCCAATGAACGTCGCCGGGCGTCTCGGCCCCGAAACTGCTGAACGTGCCGACCAGGACGTTGCCGATCGCGTTCGCGACCGCCGCGAGCACGAAACTCCATCCCACCCGACCCAGCGTCGGGTAACCGCGCCAGATGACGATGGCCCCAAGGAGAAACAGTGAACCGTGCACCATGAACGCCCCGATATTCATGACGGCGGCCACTCCGAGGTCACTGATGAAGTCGGCGACGTAGCTGTAGCCGGGCACGCTCGCAGCAGCGATCGCCTCGCTGACCAGATAGACAGCCGCGCCGGCCAGCCAGATCATGGCGGCCGCACGCGCTGCGCCTAGCCGACCCAGGACCCACCGCGCAGCACACCGGTCACCGCGAGGTCGTCATCGAGCACGACCAGGTCGGCGCCTGCGCCGGGCGCGAGTCCCGCACACGGGAAGCCCAGCGCCCGGGCGGGATTGATCGACGCCTGGCGGACAGCGGCCAACAGCGCCTCGTCGCGCGGCAAGCCGCAGTGTTCGACGGCGAACCTGAACTGGTGGTCCATCGTCGCGGTGCTGCCCGCGATGGTGTCGGTTCCCGCTACGCGCGCCACCCCGTCGACGACGCTGACCTCCAGGGGACCAAGCCAATAACTGCCGTCGGACATGCCTGCCGCCGCCATCGCGTCGGTGACCAACGACAGCCGATCGGCTCCGACACTCCGGAAGACATGGCGGTACAGCGCCGGATCGACGTGCACCCCGTCGGTGATCAATTCGACTGTCACCCTGGGATCTTCGAGCAACGCGATGACCGGACCCGGTTCGCGGGTGTTGATCGGGCGCATAGCGTTGAACAAGTGCGTGCCCACCGTCGCGCCCGCGTCGATCGCCGCGCGGGTCTGTTCGTAGGTCGCCTCGGTGTGGCCGACGGCGGCGATGACTCCGGCATCGACGATCTGCCCGATCGCCGCCAGTGCACCGTCGCGTTCCGGTGCGATGGTGACCATGCGGATTGCCCCTGCACCCACCTCGAGAACGCGGTCGATCTCGACGGGATCGGGGTCTCGCATCAGATCCGGCTGGTGCGCACCGCACCGCTTTTCGGAGAGCCAGGGCCCTTCCAGGTGGATGCCGTCGATCAGGCCGCCACGCACCTCGTCGGCCAGTCCCCCGACCTGACGCAGCAGATCAGCCGGGTCGGCGGTGACCAGGGACGCGACGAGCCTGGTGCTGCCGTGCCTGCGGTGAAAGTCCGCGGCGGTCGCGACGTCGGAGTGAACCGCGGTGGAGAAGTTCGCTCCTCCCCCGCCGTGCAGATGGGTGTCGACGAAGCCCGGCACCACCGTCACCGCGCCGAGATCGCGGGCCGCGGGCCGGGGCGCCGCACCCGCGCCGATCGCATCGACGACGTCCGCCGACACCTCAATCCATCCGGGCCGCAACAGTTCTGAGCCCGTGAAGATGGTGTCGGCGACCAGCAACACTCAGATGTCCTGCCATTCCGGCTTGGAGCGGTAGGTCTCGCGGTAGTAGTCGACAAGCTGAAGCCTGCGGGCGGCGGCGTCGTCGAGCAGCACCGTGACGTGGGGATGGTGCTGGAGGATGGTCGCCGGCCACAGCGCGCTCACCGGTCCCTCGACCAGGTGATGCACGGCCTCGGCCTTGTTGCGGCCGGTCGCCACCAGGATCACGTGGCGGGCCTCCATGATGGTGGCCAGGCCCTGGGTCAGGCAGTGCGTCGGCACCGCATCGAGGTCGCCGCCGAAGAAGCGGGCATTGTCGATCCTGGTCTGTCTCGTCAGGGTCTTGATCCGGGTGCGCGACGCCAGAGACGACCCCGGTTCGTTGAAGGCGATGTGGCCGTCGGTGCCGATGCCGACGATCTGCAGATCGACGCCGCCCGCTGCGCGGATCGCGTTCTCGTACGCCACGCACGCGGCGGGGATGTCGGAGGCCAGGCCGTCCGGACCCTCGACAGCTCCCGGGGCGAAGTCCACTCGCGAGACGAAGACGTCGTCGATGACGGTCCGGTACCGCTGCGGGTGGTCGGCGGGCAGGCCGACGTACTCGTCCAGGGTGAAGGCGCGGGCCTGCCGGAACGAGACCGCCCCGACCTCGCATCGCGCAGCAAGCTCCTCATAGATCGCCAGCGGCGACGAGCCGGTTGCCAGTCCCAGAACGGCGTCGGGTTTGCGCTCGAGCAGCGTTGTGATCGCGTCGGCGGCGACGCCGCCGATCTCCTTGGCATCGGCCAGGATGATGACTTCCATCTACTTGTTGGCAGTGAAAAGGTCGGCACCCGAGGCGATTTCGGCGCCCGAGGCGACGGCGGCTGACGGCACGACGTTGCCGGCTTCGCGTTCGTCCATTACCACAACTGGGACAATGGGATTGAGCCCCTTGGCCTCGACCGACGGCACGTCGTAGGTGATGATGAGCTGGCCCGCCGTGACGTCGTCGCCCTGGCTGGCGTGGGTGGTGAAGCCGTCGCCCTTCAGCGCGACGGTGTCGAGTCCCAGGTGCACCAGCACCCCCACGTTGTCCGGCGTCATGACGATGTAGGCGTGCGGCATCAGCTTCAGCAGCTTGCCGCTGACCGGGGCGACCGCGTCGACGACGCCGCGGGGAGGGTCGACCGCGGCGCCGTAGCCCACCATGCCCTGGGAGAACACCGGGTCGGGAACGTCCTCGAGCGCGACTGCGCGCCCCGCGACCGGGGCGATGACGGGCGTGGTGGTCACTGTGGGCTCCTTTTGCTCGTGCGCACCAACAATACGAGCGTGGCCGAAAGACGGCCTCAACTTCACGCGTTCTCGTCTAAGCTTCCGCTCAGCTTGGGCGGCAGTGACATTTGCGGAGAAGGAGGTTGACCGGCAATGACCGACGCATCGAAACCTGAAGCAGTTCAGCAAAAGTCAGGTCTGCGCATTCCCGGCTTCGCGCAGCTTCAGCGACTGGGCAAGAGCCTCATGTTGCCGATTGCGGTGCTGCCCGCGGCGGGCATCCTGCTCCGGCTGGGCCAACCCGACCTGCTGGGCAGCATCAAGGCGCCGGTCATCGGGCCGTTCTTCCAGGCGATGAGTGCGGCCGGCGGCGCCATCTTCGACAACCTTCCGCTGCTGTTCGCCGTCGGCGTCGCCATCGGATTCGCCAAGAAGGCCGACGGGTCGACGGCACTGGCGGCCGTCGTGGGCTACCTGGTGGTGCAGGCGGTGTTCAAGACCATGTCGCCGATCGTGCTCGCGGGCGAGGTCGACAAGAATGGCGACCAGGCCCTGATCAACTACAGCGTGCTCGCCGGAATCTTCGTCGGCCTGCTCACCGCGTGGCTGTTCGACCGGTACCACACCATCCAATTGCCCTCGTACCTCGGATTCTTCGGAGGCAGGCGCTTCGTCCCGATCGTGGTGTCGGTGACCTGTCTGTTCCTCGGGTTCGCGATGAGCTACTTCTATCCGATCTTCGATGCCGGGCTGACCGGCCTTGGCAAGTTCATCGGCGGTTCGGGTGCGCTGGGCGCGTTTGTCTACGGGTTCGCAAACCGGATGCTGATTCCACTCGGCCTGCACCACATCCCGAACTCCTACATCTGGTTCCTCTACGGCGACTATCAGCCCCCTGGTGGCGGAAAGGCCGTGACCGGCGAGCTCACCCGATTCGCCGCAGGCGACCCATCCGCCGGGCTCCTCACGTCCGGGTTCTACCCGGTCCTGATGTTCGGGCTGCCCGCTGCCGCGCTGGCCATGATTCACGTGGCGAACAAGAAGCAGCGCAAGGTCGCGGTCGGCATCCTGTCGGCAGCGGCGCTGACCGCGTTCCTCACTGGTGTTACCGAGCCGCTCGAGTTCGCGTTCATGTTCGTCGCGTTCCCGCTGTACATCGTCCACGCGTTGCTCACGGGACTGTCCCTGGCCATCGCGTACCTGCTCGACATACACCTGGGCTTCTCGTTCTCCGCAGGGCTGATCGACCTCATTCTGTGGGGCGGCGCGCCGGCGGCGAAGAACATCCCGTTACTCATCGGCATGGGCGTCGTGTTCTTCGCCCTTTATTACTTCATGTTCCGGTTCGCGATCACGAAATGGAACATGCGCACTCCAGGGCGCGAACCGGAGGACGAATTCGAGGCGGAAGAGGAAGCCAATCTCGGTGGGGACACCGGATCGACGACCGCCGTAACGACAGGTGGAGGCGGTGTGGCCACCGCGACCGTGACCGCGCCGGTCGCGGCCGACAGCAAGGCCGAGCAAGTGATCGCGGCGTTCGGTGGCCGGGAGAACCTCGTCAACGTCGATGCGTGCATCACTCGTCTGCGCATGGAGGTCGCCGACAAGAGCAAGGTTGATCAGGCACGGCTGAAGAAACTCGGGGCGGCCGGTGTCGTCGAAGTCGGCAACAGTGTGCAAGCGGTCTTCGGCACCCAGGCCGAGGCGCTCAAAAACGAGATCACCGAAATCCTGTAGAAGGCTCAGCGAACTCTCGGGTCTCAGAGGACGGCAAAAAGCTCCAGCTGGATGTTGTCGGGATCGCGGAAAACCACTGTCCCGAACGGGAATGGCTCATCGCCGGTCCTGACGCCCGAGTGCTCGATGCCGAGTTCGTCGAGCCACGCCGTCCACGCGTCGAGCTCGTCGCGGCCACTGACATTGAATCCGACGTGGTCCAGCCCGGTCTTGGCCTCGTCGAACTGCGCACCGTCGTTGCCGGTGTTGGTGTGCAGCCCGATGGCGAGTCCCGAGCGTGGCTCGAGGAGCAGCACACCGTAGCCGGTGTCTTCCCGTTCGTAGTGGGGAAAGGTCATCGGCACCCGGACCGCGCGGAACAGCCGCTGATACCAGGCGGCACTGGCCTCGATGTCGCACACGGTCACGGAGAAATGGTGAATCCCGGTAATCGCCGGGGCAGTTTCCTCGGTCACGTGCAAGATGGTGCCATGAGCAACGACTCCGCGGCTGCCATCCGGCAAGAGCGCCGCGACTGGATGGCCAAACATCGCGACACGTATCTGCGATCCGGCGGCGCCCAGGGCCACGTCATGGACATCACCGAGGTCGGCGGCCACGCCTTCACGACCCACTGCCTGATCAGGCTGACCGGGCGCAAGTCGGGGAAGACCTACATCACGCCTCTCATCTACGGCGACATCGGCGGCGAGGTGGTGATCGTCGCGTCGAAGGGCAGCTCCGATCAACACCCGGAGTGGTATCTCAATCTTCGCGAGCACGAGCACATCGACGTCCAGATCGCCACCCAAGCGTTTCGCGCCACCTGGCGTGAGCCCGAAGGCGATGAGCGGCACAAGATCTGGGACTTCATGGTGCGTGTCTACCCGCCCTACATCAGCTACCAGAGGGCGACGACCCGACACATTCCGGTGGTCATGATGACGCCCGTCGACGCCATCGACGTGTTCAAAGAGTCCGATCTTCAGTCCTCGTAGACCAGCTCGACACGCGGCGTTTCGCCGTTGGGGCCCATCGGCGAGTCGTACTCCACGACCGAGCACATCGGGTTGCTGTGCGTGGCGAACAGCTGGTCCTCGTCGTCCATGATGGACGGCAGCCGTTCCGGGTTGGCGATGATCCGCTGCGAGTTCTCGAAGTCCTCCCGGCTGTTCCACCAAATCTCCATGATGCAGTGGTAGCCGGGGTCGATGACCTCGTCGGTGACGGGATTGCGCTCGGGAGTCAGATAGCGCCGCACGTACCGCACCGCGTTGGGAATCGAGGGTGTACGGGCCAGTCGCTCCGAAAGCCGCGAGTGCTGGTTCTCGTAGTAGTCGATGAACTCTTCCATGGTCATGTCCGGGCGTTTCCGGAAGAAACACACTTGCTTGAACATTCGGCCACTATGCCGGACGCGCAGGTGCCCCGGCTCGGGTTCCGCATACCAAGAACCCTGTGTACGAGACGAAAAACAGTCCTGCCGCGTCGGCGTTTCGCAATTCGTCTGACCAGCGGTCGGCGTCGTCGCGGCTGATGGTTCCTGCCTCCACCGCGCCCTCGGCGGTCGAGAAGAAGCTGAAGATCCGGTCGGCCACATCGAGCTCGCGCAGCACCAGTGTCTTCGGATGCGCCTCGACATCGCCGAGACCGGCGTCAAGGAACAGCGGGACCAGCCGGCGGCCGATCCACCCAGACGGGAAGCGGTCGCACCAGGCATTGAGAATCGTGCGCGTCACTACGCGTTCAGCGGAGTCGACCGTGAGCGTCTCCCAGTCGTTGTCGAATGCGACCAGTACGCCGCCAGGCCCCAGCACACGGGTCATCTCGCGGATGGCGACGCCGGGATCGGCGATGTGCTGGAGCACCCGATCGATGCGGCAGCCGTCGAAAGTCGCATCGCCGTACGGCAGTCGAGTCGCGTCGGCGAGGTCGAAAGACAGGCCCGCGACATCACGGTGGCGCTCACGCGCCGCGTCGACCATCGCCTGGCTGCCGTCGATCGCGACAACCGACCCGCCCGGTGCGACACGCCTCGCCAGTGCCGCGGCGTCGTCGCCGAGTCCGCAACCGACCTCGAGGATCCTGCTGCCCGGTGCGGCGGCGAGCAGGTCGTAGCTCTCGCGCTTGCACTCGGCGAAGAACGGGATGGAGTCGATCAGCGTCAGACACCGGGCGAACACCTCGAAATCGGTGGCTTTGTCGACACTCTGGAATCCCGAGGCGAGGTCGTCGGCCATGTCACTCTCCTCCGCTGGAATCGCGAGCCGCGAACCCGTGCACCACATCGGCGGTGGCCGGGTACAACTCGCACCACGTTCGATAGAGCTCGTCGTAGCGGGCGTGGTTGGCTGAATCGGGCGTGATCTCGAATGCGATCTTGGCCCAATCGGTGTCGGGCGACACCAAGCCGACGCCGATCGCGGCGAGCAGTGCGTCGCCGTAACTGGCGCCGATCGCCTGCTCCGGGACGAGTTGCGGGCGGCCGGTGACGTCCGTCAGGATCTGGGGCCACAGTGGATCGCGCAACCCACCCCCCACGGCCACGGTTCGCGTCGCGTGCTGCGCCGCTTCGAACCGCTCCAGTATCTGCCTGACCCCGAACGAAATCCCCTCATACGCAGCGCGAAACAAATGGCCGCGGCCGTGGCGGAGGGTGAGGCCGGCGAAGACCCCACGCGCGTTCGGATCAAAGATCGGTGTGCGCTCACCGGCGAAGTAGGGCAACACGGCCAGGCCCTCACTTCCGGGCGGAACGCCCCGTGCTTCGGCCATCAAGGTGTCGTAGGACGTGCCACCGGTGATCGCCTGCAACCAGCCGATCAGGCTGCCCGCGGTCGACGTCCCCGCGGCCAGCGCAAGGGTGTCGCGCTCCACCCCAGCCGTCGTCCACAGCACGGGGTCGTTGAAGTAGGCGTCGATGACCTGTACGAGGAACATGGTGGAGCCATACATCAGCATCCGGTCGCCCGGCTGCCGGACGCCGACCGAGAACGCTTCGGCATACGCGTCGACAGTGCCTGCGATCACCGGCGTCCCGGCGCGCAGCCCTGTCATGGCGGCCGCCGCGGCGTGGACGGTACCGACGACGTCGGAGGGCCACACCAACCGCGGCAGCGGTAGGTGGCCGCAAATGCGCTGCGCCCATTCCGTATTCCACTCGAAGCTCCGTGTGACGTACAGCGGGTCGCACTGGCTGGCCGTGTGGTGATCCACCACGTATTCGCCGGTGAGCTTGGCCGCGATGAAAGAGTTCGACCCGAACCAGTGCGTCGCGTTTGCGAAGACCTCGGGTTCGTTTCGGCGCACCCATTCCAGCTTCGGCCCGACGGCCTGGCTCGACAACACCGTGCCTGCCCGTTCGAGAATGGCGTCGGCACCCAATTCGGCTGTCAATAAATCGATCTCGGCGCAAGCGCGGGTGTCGACGCCGTACAGGATCGCGGGACGCAGTGGCCGCAAGGCTTCATCGCACAGCACAAGGCACGGCCCGACGCCGCTGACGCATATCGCCGCAACGGTAGATCCTTGGGGGGTCTGCGCGGTCAGCGCGGAGCTCAGCTCACAGACCTCGCGCCACCACGTGGCCTCGGCGTCCATCTCGGCCCAGCCGGGACGTGGCAATTGCATTGAGTGCGACACCGTCTCGGAGGCCACGACGACACCGGATGCGTCGACCAGAAGCCCCTTCGTGCTCCCGGTCCCGATGTCGATTCCGAGTAGCAACTCCACGACGCCACGATAAGGCCTAGGGCGCCGGATCGGTGAGATAGTGCGTCAGAACGGGTTTGAGCCACGCCGCGAGGGCCTTGTCATCCATGGCGACGAGCGGTGGGATTCCGATGATGTAGCGCCCGACCGCGATACCGAGGAGGTGGGCACCGATGAGGGCGGTCCGCTCCGCCGGTCGGTCGACCGCCACATCGGCCAGCGCGGGCGCGACCTGCCGGGTGAAGACGTCGAGAAGGGCGTCGGCCGCCGTCTGGCTTGACGATGCGGCGCGCAGCAACGGCAGAAACGGGCCGTCGGGACCCCACACCTCGACGAACAGCGGCAACATCACGTCGGCCACGTCCTCGGGGGCGACTCCCGACAGGTCCGGCGGTGAGATCTCCAGGCCCGACACCGCAGCGAAGAGACCGTCCTTGTTTCCGAAGTAGTGCATCACCAGGGCCGGATCGACACCCGCGGCCGCCGCGACCGAACGGATCGTCGTCTTCTCGAAACCGCTCTGTCCGAATTGCATCCGGGCGGCGGCCAGGATGGCCGCCTTCGTCGCGGCCGGGTCGCGAGTCCTCGAAGCCATGCCGCCAGTGTATTCAACAGTTGTTGACAACATTGGCATTGCCTCCTAAAGTCGGTTCAACAAGCGTTGAACTGAAGGGGCGCGTCATGACCGTCACCGCGATCCAAATCGGGCTGCACCCCGACGCCGTGGACTATGAATCAGCCGAGTTTGCCCAGTTCACCGGGCTGTCGAAAGAGAGGTTGACCAAGGCCAACAGCGACAATGTCGCGGGGCTGCGGGCCGCCGGTTACGACGTCGACAACTGCCTCATCGAGACAGGCGCGCCCGGCATCGAGACAGCCCGCAAGTGGCTGGCTGCCAAGCGCTACGACGCCGTGTTGGTCGGCGCCGGGGTGCGCCTCGTCGCGAGCAACACCCTGCTCTTCGAAGCGATCGTCAACGCGGCGCACGCCGCCAACCCCGGCTGCCGGTTCGTGTTCAACTACTCGGCCAGCTCCACACCCGACGACATCCGCCGCTGGCACCCCGACCCGGCCGACCCGACACCGGCGGCGTGATCATGGCTACCTCACACAGCGTGGACGTCGTCGTCATCGGCGCCGGGCCCACTGGCTTGACCGCAGCCGGGGACCTGGCCAGATACGGCCGCTCGGTCGTCGTCCTGGAACGCTGGCCCGACATGAACCCGTCCAGCCGGGCCTTCGCCACCATGGCCCGCACATTGGAGGTTCTCGACGCCCGCGGTCTGGCCGACGACGTCCTCGCGCGGGCGCACAAGGCACCCGGTGTGTCCATCTTCGCCGGTGCGCGAATCGATCTGACGCATCTGCGTTCGCCATACCAGTTCGTGGCGATCACGCCACAAACCAACGTCGAGGGGGCGCTCGCCGGCTATGCCGTCGCGCAGGGTGCGAATATCCGTCGAGGCCTCGAAGTCGTTGCGCTCGAACAGGATACCGACGGCGTGAACGTCAGCGCCCGGCCGAAGGATGACGATGATCCCGCGCACCGGGAAACGTGGCGCGCGGCCTACGTCGTCGGCGCGGACGGGGCGCACAGCACCATGCGGGATCTTGTCGGCGCGGACTTTCCGGGGAAGACGATCCTGACTTCGGTGGTGCTGGCCGACGTGAAGCTGGCCGACGGGCCGTCCGACGGCGGACTCACCCTAGGTAGCAGCAGGGACCTGCTCGGATTTCTCGCGCCTTACGGCCGGAGCGACCAGGGCGGCGCGTGGTATCGGACGATGCTCTGGGACCGCCACCATCAGGTTCCCGACACCGAGCCTGTCACCCCCGCAGAGGTTGTCGATGTGCTCACCCGCGCGATGGGACGTGATCTCGGGGTACAGGAGGTCGGCTGGTTGTCGCGGTTCCACTGCGACGAGCGTCAAGTCGCCGAATACCGCTACGGCCGGATATTTCTCGCCGGCGATGCCGCGCACGTGCACTCCCCGATGGGTGGGCAGGGCATGAACACCGGCATCCAGGATGCCGTCAACCTCGCGTGGAAACTCGACGCAGTGCTCGGCGGCGCTCCCGACGACGTGCTCGACACCTACCAGAGGGAACGGCATCCGATCGGCAAGCGCGTTCTGGTGCAATCGGGGCTGATGGCGCGCGGCGTCACCCTGCATCCCCGAATCGCCCGGGGTATCCGAAATCTGCTCGCACCGAGGCTGCTTCGCCTGCCCCGCGTCCGCGACGCCGTCGCGGGCAGCTTCGCAGGCACCACGCTGCGGTACCCGCACCGACGTGGAGAAGACCGGCTCGTCGGCACCAGGGCGACCGAAATCCCGCTGCGCCAAGGACGGTTGACACATCTGCAGCGCACGGCCGGATTCGTCCTGATCCGCGAGGACGGGGCACCGACGGTCGAGATTCCCGGACTCGTCGAAGCGGAGCGCACCGACACCGGACCGGCCGCACTCGTTCGCCCCGACGGCTACATCGCCTGGGCGGGCCCCTCATCGGACCGCGAGGGTTTGACCACCGCGCTGCGCAGATGGGCTAGTTGTCGGGCAGACACAGCGCCGCTGCAACCGCCGCGATAACGGCCAGCACCAGTATCGTCACCGCGACAGCGGTCCAGCCGTGCCCGTCGTAGGCCACGCCACCGAACCAACCGATGACACTCGAACCGCCGTAATAGAACAGGTTGTACAGCGACGAGGCTTGCGCCTTTCCTGCAGGGGCAGACTGACCCGTCCAGCCCGACGCGATCGAGTGGGCACCGAAGAAGCCCGCGGTGGCGATCACCAAACCGGCGAGGACAGCGATCACGTTGTCGCTCAATGTGATCGCCACCCCAGCCACCATAATGGCTACCGACACCAGAAGTACCGGCTTACGTCCGAATCGGGTCGACTCCGCGCCGGCACGTGACGACGCCCAGGTGCCGGCGAGGTAAGCCAGGAACACCAGGCTGACAGCGAACGGCGGCAGGAAGAACGGCGGGCCCGTCAACCGGAATCCCAGGAAGTTGTAGAGCGCGACGAAACCGCCCATCAACAGAAACGCCTGCGCGAAGAGGGTGAGCTGCCGGGGCGAGCGCAGGTTCGTCCCGAGGCGATGGGCAAGGCTCCCTTCGGGGTTCGCGCCGGACCGGTTCGACGGAACGAATCCGCGAGGCGCAGGGGCGAGCCTGACGAAGCACAGCGCGGCGAGCCCACACAGCAGCGCGACGGTGAAGACTCCGATGCGCCATCCAGCGAGCTGCGCGACCGGACTGGACACCAGCCGGCCCATCAGACCGCCGATCGTGGTTCCGGCGACAAACGTGCCCGCCGCCCTGGCGGCGTGCACGGGGTCGATCTCCTCGGTGAGATAGGCGATCGCGATGGCAGGCACACCGCCCACGACAAGTCCTTCGAGAAACCGCCCGGCGAGAAGTAGTTGGTAGGTCGGCGCAAACGGAACGAGAAGACCGATCGCGGTCGCCACGGTGACCGACATCGATATCGCCCTGACGCGGCCGATGCGGTCGGCCAGCGTGGACCACGGGATCACCCCGACGGCCAGGCCGACGGTCGACGCCGAGATGGTCAGGGCGGCGTCGGCCGCGCCGATATGCAGGTCGGCCGATATCAGCGGGAGGACGGCCTGCGGCGAGTAGAGCTGGGCGAACGTCGCGACCCCTGCGCAGAACAATGCGACGAGCAGGCGGCCGTATGCCGCCGAGCCACGGGTGTGCCCGGCCCACTGCCGAGCTGACTGCTCGATCGTCACCCCGACGACGCTAGGACCGCGCTCTTAATGTGTCCAATGCATAGTTATCGACAATTTCATGCTTCAGGTGCATCATTGCTGAGAAAGTCCGCAAAACGCGCCGCCGGCGGCGACAGCGCTCGGTCCCTGTCCCAGACCAGCCCCACTTCGCGCTTGGCTCCGACGTTCGACAGCGGAACATGGTCCGTCTTGGACTCGCTGCCGTCGCGCGGGACGGGAACGACGGCCACCCCGAATCCGGCCGAGACGAGGCCCTCCACCGTGGGGATCTCGGAGGCCTCGAACACGATGTCGGGGTGGAGGTTCTCCTCTGCCCACAGTTCGTCGGTGAGCGCTCGCAGTCCGGACTGCACGCCGAGCGCGACGACCGGCTCGCGGGCTGCGGCCGACAGCCGCACCCTGGCCCTGCCGGCCAGCCGGTGACCGCGCGGAACGGCCAGACACAGTTGTTCGACATACAGCCGGTGCCACACCAAACCGGGCACCTCGGGGCGCGGCGAAGTGATGGCGATGTCGGCCTGGCCGCCCAGCACCCGCTGGGTGATCTCCTGCGCGGGTCCCTGGAACAAGTCGAATCCGATCGAGGGCATCGACATCCGGAAGCGCCGAAGCTGTTCGGGTACATACCAGTTCGCCAACGAATGCAGAAAGGCGAGCCGGACCCGTCCGGTGTCGGGATCGCGCAGCGCGGCGATGCGTTCTGCGGCCGACTGCATATCGGCGATCGCATGCCTGGCGTGCTCCAGCATGATCTGGCCGTAGGCGTTCAACCGCAGCCGCCGATTGACCCGGTCGAACAGCGGCGTTCCAGCCTGGGCCTCGAACCGGGCCAGGGCACGCGACAACGTCGGCTGGCTGATCCCCAACTCCGCTGCCGCATCGGTGACGTGTTCGGTGTCGGCGAGTACGACGAACCACTGCAGCTCCTCGACATTCACCGCTCGACCATAACCAGACTGCATGGACTCGAGGAGCAACTTGCCATTCACGCATGAGACATGTGCAGGGCCGCGCGGTGACTGAACAACAACGACGCGCCGATCGGGTTCCCGCCGCCGGGGTAGGTCGTACCCGACACCGCCGCCATGGTGTTGCCCGCCGCATAGAGCCCGGGGATCGGCCGGTCCTCGGCGTCGAGCACACGAGCGTCGACGTCGGTGCGCAGCCCGCCCTTCGTCCCGAGATCCGAGACCCCGAACGCCGCCGCGCGGTACGGGGGTGTGTCGATCGGCACCAGCGGCGACGCGCCGCCGGTAAAGGCGCGGTCGAAATGCTGACGGCCGCGGGCGAAGTCGTCGTCAACGCCCCGCTGGGCGAGCTCGTTGAATCGGCGCACCGTCTCGACCAGGTTGTCGGCAGGGACGCCGATCTCGTCGGCGAGCCCGGCCAGGGTGTCGGCCCGGCGCCACAGCCCTGCCGATTGGTACTCGCTCGTCGGTGCGAACGACACGTTGGGCGCCATGACCGGCGGCTGCTCGCCTGCGCGGCTGTCGTAGACCATCCAGTAACGCGCGCCGACGCTGCCGTCGCTGATGGCTCCAATGATCTCGCGCGCCAGCCTGTCGTAGGCGGCGGACTCGTTGACGAATCGGCGGCCCGCCCGGTCGACGAAGATGCCGCCGGTGAAGCACAGCGCGAACGCGGCCCGCCCGTCGGGATGGACCAAGCCCGGCGACCACCAGGCCTGGTCCATCAGGTCCGTACTCGCCCCCGCCGCGATCGCGGCGCGGTGCGCAAGCCCCTTGTTCGCGGGCGCCCCCATGGTGTCCAATGCCGATCCCGGAACACCGTATTCGGCGCGCATCGCGTCGTTCTGCTCGAAGCCGCCCGCGGCCAGCAGCACTCCGCGCCGTGCATGGATCGTGCGACGCTTGCCGTCGCACTCCACCACCGCGCCGACGACGCGGCCGCCGTCGACCACCAGGTCGACGAGGCTGGTGCTCAGATGTGCCGTCACATCGGGGTTGTCGGCCATCGCCGCGAGGAACCGGCCGATGACCGCCCGACCCCCGGTGAGCAGATCGGGTTGCGGAGCACCGAGACGTTCGTGGTCGAGCGGTCCCCGCACGAGACCCTGGAAGCGGCCAAGGCGGTTGTCGGGCACGGCTTTCGAGACAATGTGACGCATGCCGTCGTTTCTGGCGTCGGGCACCGAGCTGTAGTAGTCGGGCCACGGCAGGACTTTGAACGCGAAATGCTCGTCGCGTTCCAGGTACTCGATCAGCGAGGCCCCGCCCCGCACGTAGGTTTCCTGGAGCTCGGCCGGGGTGCGGTCGCCGACGACGCAGCGGTAGTACCGCAAGGCCGCGTCGATGGTGTCGTCGCTGCCCGCGCGCAGGAGTACCGGATTGCAGGGGTACCACATTCCGCCGCCTCCGGAATAGGCGAAGGTCCCGCCGAACTGGTCGGTCGCCTCGACGAGTGCCACCGAGAGCCCCTCGCGCGCAGCGGTATAGGCGCCCGCGATTCCTCCTGCGGACCCGGCGACGAGCACGTCGACGGTCTCGTCGGGCGCGTTCACAGATTCCTCGACCGGTTGACGAAGCGACCCTCCCGCGGTGAGAAGAGCCATCCCCCACCAGCTTTCGTGCCACCGTCGACCGGAATGTTGTGCCCGGTGACGAAGGCGGACTGGTCGGAGGCGAGGAACAACGCGACCCGTGCCTGGTCTTCGGGCCAGCCGACCCGGCCGACGGGCGCCCAGGACGCCCACAGCTCGCCGACGTCTTCATAGCCGGTCAGGTAGTCGACCTGCGGAGTCTGGGCCAGGTCGGTGCCGATGCCGTTGACGCGGACACCGTGACGGCCGAGGTCCACCGCCAGACACGTGGTGAAGTGCGCCGCCGCCGCCTTCATCGCCCCGTACACGGGGTCCTTGGGGTATCCGCGCATGCCCTCCACCGAATGGACGGTGACGATGCTGCCGCGATGCGCCTCGATCATCGACGGCACGAACGCCCTTGTGACAGAGAAGACATGGCGCAGGTTGATGTCGTACATCTGTTGCCACGAGTCCGGGGTGGACCGATGAAACGGGACAAGGGGGCGGTAGTCGCCGACATTGTTGACCAGGACGTCGACCCGCCCGTGCTCGGTGAGCACCGCCTGGGCGAGACGGGCCACGTCGTAGTCAACGGTGACGTCGACGACGTGGCTGCGGATACGCCCACCTGCGCCGCTCACTTCGTCGCGGATGCGATGCGCGCATTGCTGATCCTTCTCGGCGACTTCGAGTACGGCTCCGTGTTGGGCGAACAGCCGCGCGATTCCTGCGCCGATGCCGTCGCCGCCGCCGGTGATCACCGCGACCTTGCCGTCGAGGAGCCGATTCCAGTCGTCGATGCGCGGGACGCCCTCGTCACCCGTCATAGCGACGGACCATACGCGGCGTGCGGGAGAATCGGATGCGGCATGACCGACATCGAAGGCTCCTCCGTCTCGCGACGAGGCCACATCGTGCGCCTCGCCGTGTTCGCGGCGTTTCTCCTCGCGCTGTTCTATCTCGTCGCAATCACCCGGATCGTCGATGTCGAGGCACTTCGGCACACGGTCGCCGCAACCGGCCCCGTCGCCCCGCTGACCTACGTCGTGGTGTCCTCCGTTCTGGGTGCCGTGTTCGTGCCCGGCCCCATTCTGGCCGCCACCAGCGGCCTGCTGTTCGGGCCAGTGCTCGGCCTATTCGTGACTCTCGGCGCGACGGTCGGAACGACGATCATCGCCAGCCTCGTCGGCAGGCGCGCCGGCCGGGACAGCGCCCGGGCACTTCTGGGGACCGAGCGCGCCGACCGACTCGACCGGCTCATCGAGCGACGCGGGCTGTGGGTGGTCGTCGGCCAGCGGTTCATCCCCGGCGTCTCGGACGCACTGGCTTCGTACGCGCTGGGTGCGTTCGGAGTTCCGTTGTGGCAGATGGCCGTCGGCGCCTTGATCGGGTCGGTGCCGCGCGCATTCGTCTACACAGCACTGGGTGCATCGATCGGGGACCTGTCATCGCCGTTGGCTTACGTCGCCATCGCGGTCTGGTGCGTGACCGCGATCGCCGGCGCGTTCGCCACGCACCGGGGCTACCGACACTGGCGTCGTCGTCCAGGCAGCGACGTGGGCAATGTACCCTCCGATCAACGAAGGGTGACCTAACACCCGGGGATGGAAGGGCAGTGAAGAATGGCTGGTCGACCCACCGACGTCGCCGGATTGCGCATCCTCGTCGTCGGGGCCTCCTCCGGAATCGGCCACGCGGTCGCGCTGAGCGCCGCAGAGCAGGGTGCCAAGGTGGCGGTGGCCGCACGGCGAATGGACCTGCTGACCGCGCTGGCCGACACTGTCGGCGGGGCCGCGTTCGAACTGGACGTGGAGGACGCGTCGGCGATCACCAAGGTCGTCGGCAGTGCCGCAGAGGTCCTCGGTGGTCTCGACGCGGTGGTGTTCACCAGCACCGTGGTTCCCTTCGCGAACATCGAGGACACCGACGTCGCCACCTGGCTGCACGCGTTTTCGGTCAACGCGATCGGCGCCAACAACGTGTTGCGGGCCACCCTCCCCCACCTGTCCAGGAACGGCGTGGTGCTGATCGCGTCGAGTCACGATGTCGGCCGTCCCCGGGCCGGCGTCTCCGCTTACAGCGCGAGCAAGGCCGCGCTGGACGAGATGCTGCACTCATGGCGCAGCGAGCATCCGGAACTGTCGATCGTGCGCGTCGGCATCGGGCCGACCGCGGACACGGAGATCCTTCGCGGCGCAGATCGCGATCTGCTGTCCCTGCTCTTCCGGTCGTGGGTGGAGCACGGTCAGCTGCCCGCGCAGATGTCGGCACTGAAAGACGTCGCCAACACGCTGGTGGCCCTGGCTGCCACGGCCTACGCGAATCCGAGCGTGGTTCCCGAGATCGTGCAGCTGTCACCGCGTATCAGATCCTGAGTCAAGTTCGCCATACCCAGGAATGGATCAAGGGGTCAGATTCCTTGTTCCATGTGGCGAAAGGTGGACTCATGGCTGTCACGAAGTCCGATATCTCGTTTCAAGGCCTACGGCTGCGATTCGACAGCGACAAGAGTTTCGATGATCTGGTCGACGCGCTACTAGCCGACGTCGGAAACGAGCCGGTGCCGATCAACGACGTCGCGGTGAAATTCGACAGCTGGGACTCGTACCAGCGCGAGGTGCAGTCCCACGTCGGCCCCAGCGGCTTCATGTTGTTCGGGGTGCTGAACCACGGTGCCTGGATCACGAAGGCCGGCATCGACAAGAAAGTCTTGCGTGTGGTGATCGGCAACCCCCTGATTGCGATCACGATGATGCGGCACGACGTGACGGCGGGACTCTTTGCGCCCGTTGAACTCTTGATCACCGAAGAACAGGGCCACCGAAGCGCATTGACCTACGTCGTGCCGTCGTCACTCATGGTCGTCGAACCCAACGAGCAACTTCGCGCGGCCGCCGTTGAGCTGGACGCCAAGCTGTCGGCACTCGCCACGAAGGTGACAGCCTAGTCAGTCGGTTGGCGGGACCGAGGACGCGACCGACGTCACGTCGGTCAGCCCGCTGATCTTGAGCACCGGCATCAGGATCGGATTGGCAACCACGTCAATGTGATCCGCGTGGGCGAACAACACGTTGATGGTACCGCTGTCCACATATTCCACACCGCTGAGGTCGACAGTGACCGTCGCGCCTGCGCGCGTAGACGAAGCGGCATCGAGAGCGTCGGTGAACGCGTCGATGTTGCTCAGGTCGATCTCCCCCGTCGCGGTCAGCACCACCGTGCCGTCGTCGCGACCGGCGGTGCTGATGCTCAGTCGCGTGGCCATCATGCGATCCTCGCGTGCATGTGCACCGTGGTGCCGTCGGCGAGGGGCTGGATCGTGACGTCGTGCATGAGTGCCCGCATCAGCGAAATGCCACGTCCGCGATGCGCGGCCGCGACCGGCGGCTTCCACGAGCCGGCGTCGATGACGGTGATCTGCAACCGGTCGGCCAATGCCGTCGCCCGCAGGCTGATGGTGCCTCCGGTGTGGTGACGGTGGCCGTGCTCGATGGCGTTGGCGAGGGCTTCGCCTGCGGCGATGAGCACCTTCAGCGATTGATCGGCGTCCACCCCGGCCCGGCCCAGCCACTCCTTCAGTGCGGCCCGGGTTTCTGTGAGATAGCTTGCCTCAGCGGGAAACTCGATCTCGAGCGGGGCGGGCTGGCGGTACAGCAGCAGGGCGACGTCGTCTTGGTAGCCGTCGGTCGGCGCCAGCAGGGACATGACCTGGCGGCCCAGATCGTCCAGGCCGGTGTCCCGGTTTTCCTGCACCATGTCGGCCGCGCGGGCGATGCCGGTATCCAGCGGTTCGCGACGGCGCTCGACCAGACCATCGGTGTAGAGAAGCAGGGTCGAACGCGGCGGCAGCGTCTCGCGGTGCTCGGGGCGGGACGGGTCGAACGACAACCCCAGCGGGGTGGCACGGGCGCCGTCGAGCAGTCGGGTTGTGCCGTCGGCGCGCACCATGATGGGCGGCGGATGGCCGGCACTGGAGTACACCATCTCACCGGTGTCGGGGCTGAGCACGGCGCAGAAGGCGGTGGTGCACCGCGCACCGGGGAGTCGTGCGGCGAACCGGTCGAGGGCGGCCAGCGCGGCGCTCGGGCTCGGTTGCTCCAAAAGCAGTGCGCGGCAGGCGCTTCGCAGCTGGCCCATCACCGTCGCGGCGGCCAGGCCATGGCCGACGCAGTCACCGACGATCAACGCGATGCGGCCATCGTCGAGGTCGAGGATGTCGTACCAGTCGCCGCCGACCTGAAGCGGGCGCGTGGCAGGCTGGTAGCGCACCGCGAATCCGGTCGGCAGACTCGCGGGGCCGAGGATCGCGTTCTGCAGCGCCAGTGCCGTTTCCCGCTGCTGGTCGAGCTGGTGCACCCGCTGCAAACCCTGGCCGAGGCGGCTCGCCAGCACGGTGAGCAGCATGCCGTCTTCTGGAGTGAAAGGGCGCTTTTCAGCCAGCTCGATGTGCAACACGAGCACACCCTGTGGGTGCTGAAGTGCGATGCCCGCCCTGCCAGGTCGCGTGACGTCCGGGATCAGCAGGTCGCCCTCGCCCAACGACCTGATGATGTGCTTGGTATCCGAGGGCAGGTCGGCCCACTGCGCCGGCTCGCCGACCCAGATGAGTTGCGGCGCAACGAGTTCAGATATCTCACCGGGCCAGGTGGCGGCCAGCACACGTCGCGCCTGCCACAGCCCCCGCAGTTCCGCGGCAGCCGCGCGAACCGCGTCATCGAGCGTGTCGGCCTGTGAAAGCTGTTGGTTGAGCGAGGCCAGCGAGCTCTCGCGTTGCACGGTGTAGTGCTCGGCGGTGACGTCGCGGAAGGTGCCGACCATGACCCGACCGCCGGTGTCGGGATCTTCGGCATGGTTGAAGTTGACCGTGACCCACAACCGATGCCCGTCGAAATGGCTGACGGGAATCGTGAAGGTGCCGTGCGTTTGGCTGAGCAATTCGGCGAACGCCTCTTCGACCTGCCGGTAGGCATCGGGATCGATGTCGGCCGATGGCCACCATGGGTGTTCGGGTTGGTAGGGCATGCCCTCTACCCCGAACCCGAGGATATCGGTGAACGCGGCGTTGATCTCGATGACGGCGCCCTGCTCGTCGCAGACGAAGAACGCCTCTTGCAGCGAGTCGACGAGGGCCGTACGCCAGCGAGCATGGTGGTTGCGCAGCCGTGCCAACTCGATGTTGGCGCGCACTCGAGCGAGCAGTTCGGCGGCCGCGAATGGCTTGACCAGGTAGTCGTCGGCGCCGGCCTGCAGACCCTCTATCGAGGCCTCCTGCCCTGCGCGCGCGGATAGCAGCAGCACGGGCACAGCCGCAGTGCGGGAATCGGCTCGCAGCGCCGAAACCAATGCCAGCCCGTCTAACCGGGGCATCATCACGTCGCTGACGACCAGGTCGGGCACGTCAGCCCGGACAGCCTCCAATGCCTGCTGACCGTCAATGACGGTGTCGACGCGGTAGCCGGCGCCGCCCAGCAGCCGAGCCAGATATTCGCGCATATCGGTGTTGTCGTCGGCGACGAGAACACGCGCCGCCGTCTCGCGATCCGACGCCTGGATGACCGCGTTGTCAGGACTCAGCTCCGACTCCGCGGCATGAACGGCGCCGGGGTCGACGTCGTCGGGTATCCACCGTAGGGCCTCTTGCAGATACGGCTCGGCTCCCCCGGAAACCGCCCTGGCTCCGCCATCAGACGCGACCGCGTCCGCGGGCAGATGCTTCGGACCGAAGGGTAGGCGGATCGTGAACCTGGTGCCCGCACCTTCGGCGCTCTGCGCTGTGATGCTGCTGCCGTGCAGGCCCACCAGCTCCTTCACCAGAGCCAGGCCGATGCCGCTCCCCTCGTTGGAGCGGGAGCGTGCGGACTCGATGCGGTGGAAACGTTCGAACAGCCGGGGTATCTCGTCGGCGGGCACACCGATTCCCGTGTCCGCGATCGTGACGACCGCATCGTCGCCCTCGCGCCGCACCAGCACCGAGATAGACCCGTCGAAGGTGAACTTGAGCGCGTTCGACAGCAGGTTGAGGATGATCTTCTCCCACATGTCCCGGTCGATGTAGACCGGTTCGTCCATTGCGGGGCAGTCGACGGTGAACTCCAGCCCCGCCCGTTCGATCGCCGACCGGAAGACGCTGGCCAATTCGGCGGTAACGGCGGACAGGTCGACCGGCTCGTAGCGGGCCTGTGCGCGGCCGGCCTCGATGCGGGAGAAATCCAGAAGCGTATTCACCAGCTTCGTGAGACGTAATCCGTTGCGCCAGATGATATCCAGATCCTGGCGCATCTCATCGTCCAGAGCGCTGCTGCGGCCACGCAGCTCGGCGACGGGGTCGAGGATCAACGTCAGCGGCGTGCGGAACTCGTGGCTGATGTTGGAGAAGAATGTGGTCTTGGCGCGGTCAAGCTCCGCGAGCTCTTCGGCGCGCTGCTGCTGAGCCCGGTAGCTACGGGCGCTGCCGATTCCCGCGGCGATATGCGCCGCGGCCAGCCTGACGAAGCCGGTGTTCTTCTCGTTCACCGGGCGATACCGGTTCAGTGCGGCAACCAGAAATCCACTTGATGTGCCGCCCTGCTCCATCAGCGGTACCACGAGCGCCTTCACCGGTGGTTCTTGCCAGTCCCCGGTCGGCAGATCCGCGTACTGATCACCGAATTCGATCAGTACCGATTCGCCCCGCGCCGCCTGCCGTACCGGCCAGATCGCCGCCCCATCAGCCGGCAGCACCGCGGGGGCAGCCTGGTGGCCTGCGGCTATCCCGCTCGTGCCCGCCAGTCGCGCGTCGCCGTCGTCGTCGAAGAGATAGGTCAGCGTGAACGGCAGGTCGCGCAGGTTCTGGTCGAGCTGGCGGTGGGCGAAGGCCAAGCTTTCTTCCTCGGTGCGAACCACGCTGGGGTCGGAACCCAGGTCGCGCAGCGTCGCCATTCGGCGCTCACCGATGACCTGCTGGGTGTCTTCGCTGACCACACACAGCATGCCCACGACGTTCCCGTCGTCGTCGCGCAATGGACTGTAGGAGAACGTGTGGTAGGTCTCTTCGGGGTATCCGGAGCGCTCCAGAAACAGCAGTAGTCCGACATCCCAGGTGGCCTGTTCCGTGGAAAGCACACGGTCGATCCGTGGACCGATATCGTCCCAGATTTCCGACCACACTTCACTGGCCGGCCGGCCCAGCGCCCACGGATACTTGCGGCCCAACGTGTCGCGGCGGTACGCGGCGTTGCAGAAGAACGTCAGCTCCGGTCCCCATGCCATCCACATCGGGAAGCGGGAAGACAACAGCACGCTGACCGCCGTCTGCAAACTCTGTGGCCAGCCGGCCGGCGATCCGAGCGGCGTGGCCGCCCAGTCCACTTGGGCGAGATCACGACCAACATCGGGGTCGGCGCCGAAAACCGCGGCGGGAAAACCGCGTTCAGCCTCCCACGTCATCGGTACTCGTCGGATCCATCGAGAGCTTCCGTCACCGACTTGTAGGGCCGAAGGACCTTGTCCAGCTTGGTGACCTCGATCGGCAGTATCACTTCGGCGTTACTGGCCACCAGGCGCACGGCGACACCGTCGGTGAGCCCGCGCTCATAACACCCCAGGACCGCGTTCAGCCCCGCGCTACCGAAGTAGGTGACATCGCCCAGCTCGAGGACGAGCACCCGGGTGGGATGCGCCACCGCCGCCTCGAGGGCAGCGTCGAGATGAGAGACGAGCGTATCGACGGTGCCGGAGTCGATCTCGCCGTCGGCGAAGACGACGACAGCAGCGTCGCGAATATCTTGTTTGACTTCCAGTAACGCCACGCGCAACACTCCGTTACTCGCGGTTCGACAATCCCGGCAACCTTCTCGTTCGGGGTTCAGCGCACACTTCTGAACGCCTCTTCAGGTTTACATTAAAACCTCAAGGTGCTGCCGGGTGGGGCGAATTGCTGCAGGTTAGGGCACCCGTCGGCGGGTTTTCGGCGGCGTTATCGATCGTGCTGGCCGCGGACGCGCTCGTGAACGCTGAGTAGCAGATGATCGAACTCCCGACGCAGGCTGTCCGGTAGATACCTGAGAGTGTCGAGCTCGGCGACGACCTGGGCGGCAAGCGCCCGCAGCTTGGTGTTCGTCTGCTGGGAACGCCACAGCAGGATCTCGAATGCAGCATCGGCACTGATCCGATAGACCAGCATCAGCGCGCCCTTCGCCTGCTCGATCGCCGCCCGCGCCTCGAACAGTTCGGGCAGCGAGTCGTCGAGCGCCTGCCTGCGAGCCTGGTGGAAGGTGTCGGTCAGGTCGATGTAGTAGCCCTCGCTGCCCACCACCGCGCCGTTGTTGTCGAGCATGCGGTCGGCGAGCACGATGACGGTGTGCTCGCCGCCTGAGGTGTCGATGAAACGGTGGCGGCTGGAGAACGACCCGCCGAAATGCAGCAGGCGGTCGAGAATGTCCTGGACGTGCTGTCGGTCGTCGGGATGTTTATGCGACAGGAGCAGCTCGGTGGTCGGCACGACGGAGCCGGGTTCGTATCCGTGCATCCGGGCGACCTCGTCGGACCACTCCCACCGCTGGCCGACGAACCAGAAGCGGTAACTGCCCACGTTGAGATGTGGACCCGCATGGGCTGGGAACTCAGGCTCCGCGCTGCGGGCTGGGTCCGGCGTCGTCATGCCGTGATTTTGCCATCAGTTCGGTTGCCGAGAGCGCCCTTTGAGGCGTTGCAGCAGGTGCACGATCGCGACGACGACCGCGCCGACGATCAAGCCCACCACTGCGGACACTGCGGTGTTCACCAGCCAGGCCAGCACGCCGCCGACGGCCTCCACGGCGTGGTGAACCGCCTGCTCCCAGTGGTGAACCACGCCGTAGGGGGCGTGCCAGCCAAGATCGTCGGTGCCCACCAGCAATATGTGGCCGCCGACCCAGAGCATCGCCACCGTCCCGACGGCCGAGAGCACGGTCAGCAGCTTGGGCATCCCGGCGACGAGTCCCCGTCCGACGGTCTGCACGAATCGCGACGACCGCTGCGTGAGGCTCAGGCCGATGTCGTCCATCTTCACGATCCCTGCGACCACCCCATACACCGCGGCAGTGATCACCAGCGCGACGACGGCCAAAATGATGAGCCGCGGCACGAACGCCTGATCGGCCACCTCGTTGAGCGCGATCACCATGATCTCGGCGGACAGGATGAAGTCCGTGCGGATCGCACCGGTCACCATGTACTTCTCCGCGTCCTGCCCTTCGGTGGCCACGGGTCCGGCATGTGCGTCGTGCCCGCGGAACCAGCCCCACACCTTCTCGGCGCCCTCGTAGCAGAGATACGTCGCGCCGAGCATCAGGATGGGTGTCAGCAGCCACGGCACGAACTGACTGAGAAGAAGCGCGGCGGGCAGGATGAACAGGAGCTTGTTGCGCAGGGATCCGATGGCGATCCGTTTGATGATGGGCAGCTCGCGCTCGGCGGCGATGCCGTGGACGTACTGCGGTGTGACCGCGGTGTCATCGATGACGACCCCGGCGGCCTTGGCGGTCGCACGCCCGGCCGCCGCGCCGATGTCGTCGACCGATGCCGCCGCCAGCCGGGCAAGGGCCGCAACGTCATCGAGGAGCCCGAAAAGACCCCCGCTCACCGCGTCTCCGTCATTGCGTTGGAGATTACCGGGTCGAGCTCACCTGCCGTGGGCGGCGAAAAACTGTGCGCTGGCCGCCGACGCGTCGAAGGCACCGGCGGGCCACACATGCCCGCCACCGTCTATCCGGACGAAGTCGACCTCGGTGCCGCCGGCGCAGCCGGCGCTGGTGAAGCGGTGCACACCGCCGCCCAGATCACTCTCGACGGGTGCTCCCGGGCACTGATCTGCGGTGCGCCAGCCGTCGGCCATCCTGAGGGCAGGCACGATCTCGCTGGGTCCACCGCGTCCGACCATCCCGCCACCGTCGAACGGCACCACCGGGTCCGCCGTCCCGTGTACCTCCAGAACTGACACCGCCCGCGACGGGGCGCATCCGGGACCCGTGCCCAGCGTGCCGGCAACCGGCGCGATGGCGGCGAAAACGTCGGCCCGCTCGCATGCCAGCCGCATGGCCATGAACGCGCCCGCCGACATTCCCGTCGCGAACACCCGGCCCGGCGGGATGCCGTAGTCATGGGAGAGCCGGTCGACGAGCGCGGTGAGGAAGCCCACGTCATCGACGCCCTGGCGGTCCGGCACCGACGCGCCCCGACCGTCGGCCCAGCTCAAGTCGATGCCGTCCGGATAGGCCGCCACGAATCCGAACCGGTCGGCGACCCCGTTGTAGTTGGTCGCCGCCGCTTGCTGACTTCCCGTCATTCCGGCGCCGGCCAAGTTGATCACCAGGCCTGACGGATGGCCGGCCGGAACGTGCACCTGATAGGTGCGGTCCAACCCTCCGAACGCCAGGGTTCCCGCGGTGTCGACGGCCGCCGATGCGCGAGCACCGCCGTAGACGACGCAGCACAGAAGCACGGCGAGCACCGTCGCCATCCGTAACAGCCAGGGCATGCGGGCCAGTATCGGGAGGAAAGCTGTCCAGCGAATGAACGGCAGATGCCGAGCGTCGTCGTCGAGCACGGCGGTCCCTCGCATACGCCGCGGCATGCCCACGAAATGCGATGCACCCTTGACCGTGACGCGGCTCACAGTAATATGACCAGTGGTCATTGACGCTTGGGAGGCTGTCGTGCCAACGGTGACATGGGCTCGCGTGGATCCGCTCCGTCGCGCCGCCGTGGTCGAAGCCGCGGAGGCCGAGTTCGGCGCGCATGGGTTCTCGCGAGGCAGCCTGAACGTCATCGCGCGGCGCGCAGGAGTCGCCAAGGGAAGTCTGTTCCAATACTTCGCGGACAAGCTGGACCTCTATGCGTTCATCGCCGACGTCGGTAGTCAGCGCGTGCGCTCCTATATGGAGGATCGCATCCGCGAACTCGACGCGACTAGGCCCTTCTTCGAATTTCTGACAGACCTTCTCGATGCCTGGGTCGCGTACTTCGCCGAGCATCCGCGGGACCGCGCGCTGCACGGCGCGGCGACTTTGGAGGTCGACGCCGACGCCCGCATCAGTGTGCGGGCCGTCCTGCACCGGCACTATCTGGACGTTCTGCGTCCGCTGGTGCGCGACGCGCACATGCGGGGTGACCTGCGCGCGGACTGCGATACCGACGCATTGCTGTCGCTGCTGCTGATGATCTTTCCGCACATGGCGTTGGCGCCATACGTCCGCGGCATGGACCCGATCCTCGGGCTCGACGACCCCACTCCAGAACAGCCTGCACTGGCTGTGCGCAGGCTCGTCGCAGTCCTGGCGGACGCCTTTTCTTCCGCCAAGAATCCAGCCCACATGATCAAGGAGGTCAATCGATGACACGGACACGCTCTCTCGACGCCGGCGGGCTCAATTGGGACAGCCTCCCGATGAAGCTCTTCGCCGGCGGCAACGCGAAGTTCTGGGATCCGGCCGATATCGACTTCTCCCGCGACCGAGCCGACTGGGAAGCACTCTCCGACGACGAGCGCGACTGGGCCACTCGACTCTGCGCGCAATTCATCGCCGGCGAGGAAGCGGTCACCCAGGACATCCAGCCGTTCATGGCGGCGATGCGGGCCGAAGGTCGCCTTGCCGACGAGATGTACCTGACGCAGTTCGCATTCGAGGAGGCCAAGCACACCCAGGTGTTCCGGATGTGGCTCGATGCCGTCGGCCTGACGCACGACTTGCACGGTTACCTCGACGACCTGCCCGCGTACCGGCAGATGTTCTACGAGGAGCTACCGGCGTCCCTGGACACTCTCTCGACGGATCCGTCGCCTGCCGCGCAGGTTCGGGCGTCGGCCACGTACAACCACGTGATCGAAGGCATGATGGCGCTGACGGGATACTATGCGTGGCACAAGATTTGCGTCGATCGCGGCATTCTGCCCGGGATGCAGGAGTTGGTGCGTCGCATCGGTGACGACGAGCGACGCCACATGGCGTGGGGCACGTTCACCTGCCGGCGCCACGTCGCAGCGGACGACTCGAACTGGAATGTGTTCGAGGCCCGCATGAATGAGCTCATGCCGTTGGCGCTGCGCAACACCGAGGAAGCGTTCGCTCTCTACGACGCCGACAACATTCCCTTCGACCTGACACAGGACGAGTTCATGGTGTACGCCAGCGACAAGGGGATGCGCCGATTCGGCACCATCAGCAGCGCTCGGGGACGGCCACTCGGTGACATCGACCTCGACTACTCGCCGCTGCAACTGGAGGACACGTTCGCCGACGAGGACAATAAGGCGCTTGCCGCTCTGGCGTAGCGGGCGCGTCCCCGGTCACGACCGACTGGTTCTCAATCGGCTACGAGTTGGTCGGTGTCGGCGAACACCAGGGAGCCACTGTCGAGCAGTACCGCCCAGCGTCGGGCCGGGTCGGCGAAATGGTGGCCCCCGATGTCAACGGCCACCGCCGGCATCTCGCCGAAGTCCTCGACTACAACGCCATGGTCTTCGTCATCGGCGCCGGGATTGAAGCGAACCCGCCGATCCACCGCGAGCTCGCTATCCCGACCGTTGTCACCGTTTACTGCAGCTTGTTTGCCCACCGTTTCCCCCTCGGCAACCGTAAGTAAATTTACGAGATTGTCAGTAAAGCATGGCGGCGATTACCGCAGGCGAATTCGCCCAGAAGTCCGTGGTTTATCGGGCGGCCGTCCGGGGGACGAGAAAAGGCATGCCGGGGCGGCTGAGGCGGCAGGCAGTCGAACGACATCTGTGGTCCGGACAGCCCGTTGTGCGGCCGGCCGAGGTGGGTACCCCCGAGAGGCCGACGGCGCGGCGCTGACCTGGGCGTTCCCGACCCACACCTCGAGCGAGTTAATTGACGACGTCGTGGGTATTCCACGGTATGACCTCAAAGGGGCTCGGCGGCATCGTCCGTGATGTGCGCTGGCTGCTAGTGCCAGCCATTTGCCTAATGGCATTGATGGTGGCGTTGGGCTTTCTCCTCACCGACGTCCTTCCAGCCACGGCGCTTGGAAAGTGGGATGCCGACGTGCCTAGACGGCTCGTGGAATATCGGCAGCAACAGGGCATCTCGGAAAGCAAGATCATCACGACGTTTTCCGAGACACCCACAATCATCACCCTTACGGCGCTCGCGGCGGCGTTGTGCCGCTGGATATTCGGCCGCTGGCGCGAGTCGCTGGTGGTCATTTACGCGGTGGTCGGAGAGACGGCCACTTTCGTGGCGACGACGCTCGTCATCGACCGCCCGCGGCCGAGCGTCCCGCATCTCGACGAAGCGCCGCCGACATCGTCGTTCCCGTCGGGCCACACCGCTGCTGCCGTGGCCTTCTACGGCTCGATTGCCGCAATCATCCTCTGGCACAGTCGACATCGGTGGATCAAGGTGACCACCGTCGTCATCTGCGCGGCGGTGCCGCTGCTGATCGCGGGCAGCCGCGTGTACCGCGGCATGCACTATCCGACCGACGTGCTTGCCGGTGGATTGCTTGGCGCGATCTGGCTGGCCGTCGTGCTCTATTGCGTGCGGACCCGTGATGCGGGCGGTCGCCGCGACGACATCGTCGTCGCCGATCGGCGATTGGTGAGTGGGTAGTGATGCGCGCAGCGATCATCGTCAATCCGGCGAAGGCGGATGTCGCGGACCTCCGGGAGCACGTCGACAAGACGCTGGCTGCCGCTGGCTGGTCGACGTCGTTGTGGTTGGAGACCACCCCTGAGGACCCAGGCCCCGGTATGGCGCGAGCCGCGGTCGAGGCCGGTGTCGACCTCGTCGTGGTCGCCGGCGGGGATGGAACCCTGCTTGCCTGCCTCCACAACCTGGTCGGATCGGAAATACCGGTCGCGCTCCTGCCGCTCGGCACCGGCAACCTGCTCGCCCGAAACCTGGGCGTTTCCACGCAACTCGACGATGCACTCGCGGTGGCCATCGACGGTGTCGACCGCCGGATCGACTGCGGTCGTGTCGACGACCAGCCGTTCGCCGTCATGGCAGGCATCGGCTTCGACGCGGCGATGATGGCCGACGCCACAGAAGGCCTGAAGCGGTTTGCCGGCTGGCCGGCCTATGCCGTCAGCGCCCTCCGGCACCTTCGCGACCCGATGATGCGCGTGCAACTGCGCATCGACGACGGGCCGCCCAAGCGCCTGCGGGCCCGCACGGTGCTGATCGGTAACGTCGGGCGGCTGCAGGGCGGCCTCGAATTGCTCTTGGACGCCGAGGCCGACGACGGCCTCCTCGATGTGGTCGTCGTGGCGCCGCGGACGATTGGTGACTGGATCCGGTTGGGGTGGAGGGTAATTCGTCGCCACCGCACTCGCCATCCGCATCTCGAACGCTTTCGCGGTCACTCAGTCCTGGTCGAGGCCGATCGCATCGCGCCCCGGCAGATGGACGGCGAAGTCATCGACGACGGGCAGAGCCTCAGCGCACGTATTGAGCCTGGTGCGCTGGTCATCCGGGCCCCGCAATCGGTGGCGACGGCGGCATGACCGAGTAGGGAGATCCGATGGGCACCTCACTTCGAGTGCCGGAGACGGTCACGATCTCCGGCGACGAACTCTCCGCCGACGATGCCCTCACCACCCTTCGTCGGTACGGCCGCTGGAAACTGGTCAAGAACTCCTTCATCCGGTTCAGGTACGCCGACGGCTTCACCAACGCGCGTGCCCTCGCGCTGCAGTTCTGCCTGTCGTTCATCCCGCTCGTCATTGCGGTGGTTGGTCTTTCGAGCGCGTTGCACCAGCAGAAGGTCGGCCAGATCATCATCCAGACCGTGGCCGGCGTATTGCCCGGCAAGAACAGTGGCGACATGGTGGAGCAGGCTGCTCAGCGCACGCAGGACCAGGGCGTGACCGGCGGCCAGCTCGCATTGTGGCTGGGCCTGCTCGCCGCCGTCGTCGCATTGACCACGGCAATGGGTCAGATCGAGCGCGGGGCCAACCGCATTTACGGCATTGAGCGCGACCGGCCCGCCCTGCGGAAGTACGGTCGGGCTCTGCTGATGGCGTTGACCGCGGGGCTGCTGTTGCAGCTCGGATTCCTCGTCATCATCGCCGGAGACGCGCTCGGCGAGTCGGTGTCCGGGGTATACGGCCTGGGTCACGCCTTCGAGACGTGGTGGACGATCGGCTGCTGGCCGGTTGGAGTCCTGCTGGCCTGGATGTCATTCACCGTCATCCTCGAGCGTGCACCGCGCCGACGACAACCGGGATTCTCCTGGCTGGCGTTCGGATCCGCTGTGTCGCTTGCGCTCTGGCTGCTGCTAACCGGGCTGCTTGCGCTCTATGTCGTCAAGAGCGCGTCCTTCGGCACCACGTACGGACCGCTGACCGGGATTTTCGCCCTGCTGCTGTGGGCGAACCTGTCTTCCGTGGCGTTGTTCCTTGGTGTCGCGTTCGCCGCGCAGCTCGAGGCCGTTCGTGCGGGCTCACCTGAGCCGGTATCGGCTGACCCGCTGAAGACGGAGGCTCAGTCCGATGCAGGAACGGCCGAGGGCGCGCCGCCATCCAGCCGTGCGGCGAGCCTGTCGTCTCCTCAATCCAAGGCGGAAGCGCCTGCCGAAGTGAGCGCGTAGGCCCGGTGGCCGGAGAGCCGACCAGTCGCGATCTCGAGCACGGTCTTGCCGACATGCTCGGAGGTCAGGACCGGCGACATCGATTGGACGAACGCATCGACGTCCACCCCCTGCCGCCCGGCATAGGCCCGCACGGCCGCCAACCCGAGGTCGGTATCCGGTGTGAGTTGCGGTAGCACGGAAACGAATTCGATGCCCAGACCGGCGCGCTCCGACTCCTCTGCGGCGTAGCTCGTGATGAACCTGACCGTGGCCTTGGCGCCCGCGTAGCCACCGCTGAGTGGTGACCCCTTCAGCGCGGCGCCACTCGACAAGGCGATCACCGAGCTGCCCGAAGGGAGCGGATGGGTCAATGCCGCGCGGGTCCAGTGGAAGGCCTGGGCGACGTCGACGGCCCAGTTCTGACTGAAGGTCTCCCACGTGTGATCCTGCAGGGCCACCATCGTCGGAGCGGCGCCGGCGCACAGCACCACCGTGGTGGGACCGTATTCGTCGATGAGGCGCGGAGCGGTCGCCGGCTCCGCGGCGTCGGCAACCACCGCGGTGTAGCCGCCGCCCAGTTCCTCGCGCAGTTCTGTGAGCAGCTCGGCGGTCCGGGCGACGCCGACCACATGCGCGCCCGCCGCCGTCAGGGCGGTTGCGACGCTTCGCCCAAACCCGCGGCTGGCGCCGGTGACGATCGCGGTCGTGCCGTCGAGTGGACTGGGCATTCTCAAGTCATTCACGGGTGCTGCCTCCGGTGTCGTGGTACTTGGTCTTCACTGGTTCAGATCCGACTGACCGCAGAGATTCATCGGTGCCGCGGCCGATGAATATCGGGGAGCTCTTGGATCTGTATTACCGACGGGATTTGTCATCATGACGAGGAGCATCACCGTGCCGGTGCAAGACGAGTTCATCGCGCAGGCCGCGCCGTTTCGGGCCGAGTTGACCGCGCACTGCTACCGCATGCTCGGGTCGGTCCACGACGCCGAGGACCTGGTACAGGAGACGTACCTACGCGGATGGCGCGGCTACTCGAACTTCGAGGAGCGGGCCGCGTTGCGCACCTGGCTGTACCGCATCGCGACGAGAGCTTGCCTGCGCGCGCTGGAGAACCGCGCCCGTCGGGTGTTGCCGGCCGGACTCGGCGCAGGGTCGGTGGACCCAGACGTGGATCTCGACGGTGCAGATACGGCGCATCCCTGGCTCGAACCACTACCCGACACCTATACGCCTGAGTCGGCGTTCACCGCGCGCCACAGCGTCCGGCTGGCCATCGTCACAGCAATGCAGGAACTTCCCGCCCGCCAACGCGCAGTTCTGATCCTGCGGGACGTGGTCCAGTTCAGCGCGGCAGAAGTCGCCGAGCTGTTGGAGACCACGCCCGCAGCGGTCAACAGCGCGTTGCAGCGGGCCCGCACGCACCTCGCCGAAGCCGCGCCCGCCGAGGACGATGTGGCGGATCCCGACGACGCGGCACTCGGGTCACTACTGGACCGGTATTGCGCCGCCTTCGAGAGCGGTGACATCGCGGCGCTCACCGAATTGTTGCGTGCGGACGTCAAGCTGGAAATGCCGCCGCACCCCGTGTGGTTCCACGGACGCGACGCGGTGACCCGGTTCCTTGCCGCCCGCGCGTTCTCCGTCCCAGGCGATGTGGCGATGGTCCCGACGACCGCCAATACCCAGCCGGCGGTTGCCGATTACCGGCGTGGCCCCGACGGTGTGTTGGCGGCCCACGCCCTCCATGTCTTGACGGCCGGCGACGGCATGATCGCGGCGATCACGGTGTTCCTGGAACCCAAGCTGTTCGCGGTGTTCGGCCTACCGCCGACCAGGTGACACCGGCGAGTGGGACACGCGTAGTCGGCTACCGCTGTTGGACCTTTTCCAGTTCAAGCCCGGTGCTTCGGGGCCCGAGCAGGCCGACGTCGAGGCACAGCAGCACGATCAGAAACGCCGAACCGGAGAACACCGCCACTGGCCCGAGCGCCGCAAGCGCGGGCACCGCCACGAACGGCATCACGGTCGACGTAGCGCGGGACAACGAGTAGCAGACACCGCTGGCGGTGCTCCGGATCGCGGTCGGGAAGATCTCGGCCTGGTAGATGTGAAACCCGTTGGAGAAGATGTTGGATACGGCGGTAAGCAGGAAACCGGCCACAACGATCACCGCGACGTTCGTCGACGCCGCAAACACGATGCCGCACACGGCGATTCCCAGCGCAGAGGCGATGATGATGTGCTTGCGCTCGAACCGTTCCACCAACGGGACCGAGATGAGCGAACCAATCGGATAACCGGCGAACGCCAGCGCCGCGTATCCCAGAGATTCGGTGACCTCAAAACCCTTGCTCACCAACACCAGCGGCGCCAGGGTGCCGAAGCCGTAGTAGGCCACCGTCTGCAGGACTTGGAATATCACCAGCATGACGGTGCGCTTGCGGTAGTCGCGGAATGCGATCCGAAACACCTGGGCGACGCTGGGCGCGTCGTCGTCGGAGGCCGGCGTGGTCTCGGGCACGTTCGATTCGAAAACCGGCGTGCCCGGCGCGACCTTGGCCGCCACCGACTCGACGACCTCGCGGGCCTCCGCGTACCGCCCGCGGCTTTCCAGCCAGCGCGGCGACTCCGGCAGCATCGTTCGAGCGGCCATGATGAACACCGCGCCCAAGCCGCCGAACAGCAGCAGCCACCGCCACCCATCGATGCCGAGCAGCTGTTGGCGAGCGACCAATTTGCCACCGAGAAGTGCCGCGAGGGGGACTCCGAGGAAGCCAATGGTGTAGGCCCATGCCGTCATCCGGCCGCGAGACTTGGCCGGGATGAACTCGGCCAGGTAGGTGTCGACGAGCACCAGCTCGGCGCCCAGCCCGATACCGGCGATGACGCGCAGCACCAGGAAAGTCTCGATGTTCGGTGAGAAGGCGGCGGCGAACGAGAACAGTGAGTAGACAAGCAGATTCAGGATGAACACCCGGCGGCGTCCGAGCCGGTCCGCGGCGACCGACAGCACGTTGGCGCCGATGAACATGCCTGCGAATCCGGCCGCGATCACCATCGACTTGCCCAGTGTGCCCAGCTCGAATTCCTTGGCGAGCACCGGTGCCAGCACGCCGCCGAGAAAGACCTCGTAGAGGTCGAAGAACGTGCCGATGCCCACCAGGACCACCAGCCGCCAATGCCACCGACTGACCGGGAGCTGCTCCAACACCGACGATGCCGTGGTAACCGGCGCCGCACTACTCATGTCGCCTCCTGCCTCCGGTGCCATTCTCGTGTTCGGATACCCGCTGGGCTATCTCCACAGCGCAGGGTTTTTGGGATCGGTAGCCGAATCCGCTCGGTGTACTTGCCGCCATGACGGTGCCAACCCGGCAACGCATGACGAAAAGGAACCAGCAATGAACATCGTCCCCACCCGCGTCCAGGAGCAGGTCAGCCGCGTCGACAGGACACGAGCCCTGTGGATCGGAATCTCTGCCGGCGTGACGGCGCTGTGGTCGCTCTACCGCATCTTCTGGCTGTTCTATGCGGCGGCGACACTCTCCAGCTTCGGTTACTCAGGTGTCTCGCTCGTCTTCCCGCTCGTGCTGTGGGGCGCGATCGCCGTCGTCGCGGGCTTCGTGTCCGTCGCGTTCCTGCTTCGCTACTCCAAACAACCCTGAAACTGGCACGACGAGAAAGGGCCGCATCACCGCGGCCCTTTTTCATCGGCGAAACCGCGCGACGACGCGCGTTGAACGGCAGGCTCTCAGCATGAACAAGTTCTTCCGCGGCAACCCCCGGTTGCTCCTGCAGGTCTTGCCGGTCGCGGCCGTCATGATTTTGCTGAAGTGGATCTACGACGAGAGCCCGATGAAGCACCTCGCCTTCAGCCCGCTGCTCACCGGCGTCATCGCCGCCGAGGTGTTCATCATCGGCTTCATCCTCAGCGGCACCTCGGCCGACTTCAAGGAGGCCGAGCGCCTCCCCGGCGAGCTAACCGCGAGTCTGGAGTCGATCGCCGACGAGTGTCTGATCATGGACGCCGAGCTCAAGCTTCCCGAGGCTGGTCAATGCGCCGCTCTGCTGGCGGACATCGCCGCTTCCATCCGGCGATGGCTACTGGCCAACGACGGTCTCGACGACGTCGTGGATCACCTCGGTCGGCTCAACCCGTTCTTCATCGTCTTCGCCCCGAAGATCCAGGCCGGCTTCACGACCCGGCTGAAGTCGGAGCAGGCCAACATCCGCAGGCTGGTGATCAGGATGGACACGATCCGGCGGACGTCGTATGTCTCTGCCGGTTATCTCATCGCGGAGGTCACCGCGCTGATGATCCTGGTGCTGCTGCTGATCACCGACTGCGGGCAACTCGCGCCGACCCTGCTGGTGGTCGGCGTGATCACCTACCTTCTCGTCTACGCGCTCGCGATGATCCGCGACATCGACAATCCGTTCGAGTACCGCAACGGCCGGCCCGGCGCGGCCGACGTCGACCTCGGCGTCCTCGAGTCGTGTGAGGCTCGGCTTCGCGGCCTCGCCGAGGGGATGGTCGGCGACCGACAAGTCAGCATATAGAGGGAACCCGCCATCGCGATGAGCGAGCCATCACCGCCGCCGATGATCACCGTCTGCTTCGGTGACGTCCGACAGACGTTCCCGCCGGACCGCGACGTGATCGTGGGGCGCGACATTCGCGCCGATCTGCGAATCCCCTACCCGGCGATCTCACGCGCGCACGTGATTCTGCGGATCCTCGACGGAGAGTGGACCGCGATCGACAACACGAGCCTCACCGGCATGTTCGTCGGCGCCCAGCGGGTGCAGTCGACGACCGTGCGCGACGGAAGCCCCATCAACCTCGGCAGGCCCGACGGCCCACGGCTGTCGTTCGAACTCAGTCCGTCTCCCGATGAGCGGCCGACGGCGCGGACCGTCGGACGTGCCGCCGACAACAACATCGTCGTCGCCGACGTGCTGGTGTCGCGCCACCACGCCCGGCTGGTCACGACCCCGTCGGGCACGCAACTCCAGGACGCGCACAGCATCAACGGGACGTTCGTCAACGGCCGGCGGGTAAAGGACGCAACGCTGCGCCAGGACGACGTCGTCACGATCGGCAACGTCGACTTCGTCTACGCCGACGGCAATCTGGTTCGGCGTGCCGAGCCCGCCTCGACGACCGGCGGGCTCGAGGTGCGCGGCGTGGGCTGCACGCTCAACGACGGCGACGTGACGCTGCTGGACCGCGTGTCGTTCACCGCCAGGCCGGGCACGCTGACAGCGGTGATCGGCCCGTCCGGCTCGGGCAAATCCACGTTGGCGGATGTGCTGGTCGGGATCTCGCAGCCGACGAGCGGCGCGGTGTCGTTCGACGGGCGCGACCTGCATGCCGAGTACGCATCGCTGCGCAGCCGGATCGGCCTGGTGCCGCAGGAAGACATCGTGCACGGGGCCCTCACGGTCAGCCAGGCGCTGAATGTCGCCGCCGAGTTGCGAATGCCGCCCGACACCACCGAACACGATCGGCAACAGGTGATCTCGCGGGTACTCGAGGAACTCGACATGACCCCGCACGCCGACACCCGCGTGGACAAGCTGTCGGGTGGCCGGCGCAAGCGCGTATCGGTCGCGATGGAACTTCTGACCGAGCCGTCGCTGCTGGTGCTGGACGAACCCACGACGGGTCTGGACCCCGCGTTGGACCGGGCTGTGATGACGATGCTGCGCCAGTTGGCCGATGCGGGCCGCGTGATCGTGGTCGTGACGTACTCGCTGAACTTCCTCGACGGGTGCGACCAGGTGTTGCTACTGGCACCCGGCGGCAGGGCTGCATACTGCGGACCGCCCGACGGGGTGAGCGCGGCGATGGGCTCGTCGGACTGGGCCGACATCTTCGACGACATCCGCGCGGATCCCGTTGGTGCCCAACGACAATTCTTCGAACGCCGCGGGACGTCGGCCGAACCGGTGGCCCAGCCCGTCGCCGCGTCGTCCGTGAATGTGGGCAGGCCCTCACACTCGAGTTTCTGGCGCCAGTTCTCGGCGATCTCACACCGACAGACGCAATTGCTGTTCGCCGACCGCCGCTACATCGTGTTCCTTATTGCGCTACCCGTCATCGTCGCCCTGCTGCCGCTGGCGGTGGGCGGTCACGCGGGCTTCAACAAGCCGCCCGCCGGTGCGTCCGCGCCGCTCGAGCCGACGCAGCTCATCGTGTTGCTCAGCTTCTCCGCGATCCTGATGGGCATCACGCTGACGGTTCGTGACCTGATCGGCGAACGGGCGATTTACGCCCACGAGCAGGCCGCGGGGCTGTCGCCGACGGCGTACCTATTGGCCAAGATCTGGGTGTTCGGCGCGGTCGCGACGTTTCAGTCGGCGCTTCTCGTGCTGGTCGTCACGGCGCCGACGATCGGTAAGCCCCCACCGTCGAGCGCCGCGGTGCTCGGCAGCCCGATGCTGGAGTTGTTCGTCGATGTGGCGGCGACGGCCGTGGCGGCGGCGGTCCTCGGCCTGGCGATTTCAGCGGTGTACCGCAGCAGCAATCAGTACATCCCGTTAGTGGCGGTCGCCAGCATCGCACAGCTGGTGTTCGCAGGGAGCTTCGTGCCGATAACGGGTCGTCCGCTGCTCGAGGCGATCGCCGCGGTCACCCCGGCGCGTTGGGGGGTTGCCGCTACGGCGTCGACCGTCGACCTGCCGAATCTGGTGCCGGTCGTGGCGGATCGACTGTGGGAGCACACGGCGTCGACGTGGCTGTTCGACATCGCGATGCTCGCGGCGCTAGCCGTGGTGTTCGCCGCGTTCGTGCGGTGGCGGCTGCGCCGGAACGCCAAGGCTTAGCGGCCTACTCGGCGAGTGTGTGTATTCGTACCCGCTCGCGGCATGTCACATACGAAACCGCACGTTCGATGGCGGGCTGCGGGGCTCGTGATGTCGGGTACATAGCTATGGCTATGTACTACCTGCGTAAATCCTGCCTGTGGTGCACCGACAGCCCGCTTGCGATTGCCGCTACATAGTGTGCGTGATATAGATACACCATGGGAATCCAGCCGCCCGATCAAGGTGTCGGCGACTGCGTCGGTGAGCTTCTCGACCAGGCGGTGGACCTGACTGTGCGATTCCTCAGTGACCGCGAGGAGCTGAGCGCATCGGCAGCGTTCGCGGTGAACCGGGTGTGCCGTGAGGGACCCATTCGGCTGACCACGCTTGCCGCCAAGGAAGGCGTCAGCCAGCCGTCGATGACCCAACTGATCCAGCGGCTGGAGCGCCAGGGCTTGGTGACCAGGCTCGCCGACCCCGATGACGGACGCGCTGCTCTCATCGGTATCACTCCGCAGGGCCAAATGCTGCTCGACGACAGGAAGCGAATGCGTCGCGAACGGCTGGCGGAACTGCTGTCGTCGTTGACGTCCGAGGAGCAGTCCGCGCTGTGGTTGTCTGCGCGCGTCGCTTATCCGGTCCTGAGCCGACTTGTTGCGACGGCGGAGTGCTGACGTGGTGAAGGCATCTTCTTTGGTGAGCCGCGGGTTTTCATCGGTTGGTCGCGGACTCAAAAAGATCTGGATCCCGCTGGTTCTGATCGTCGTGCTGGCGGTGGCGGGGTTGGTCGTTTCCCGACTGCACAAGATGTTCGCGTCCCAGGATCTCAACGCGAACGCCGGTAAGGGCATCGAGATCGTCCAGTTCAACCCGAAGATCCTGGTCTATGACGTGTACGGCTCGCCGGGAACCAACGCTCAGATCAGTTATTTCGACCCGGACGCGAACGTCCATCTGATCACCGCCCCGCTGCCGTGGTCGATCACCTTGTCGACACTATTGCCGACCGTCAGCGCCAACCTCATGGCGCAGACCGACGGCGACCAGATCAGCTGCAGGGTCACCGTGAACGGAACCGTACGTGAGGAGCAATCAGCCAATGGAGTCAACGCCCAGACCTACTGCCTGGTGAAGTCGGCATGACCCACGCGATCGCCGAGGAAGAAACCACCAGCGAGCCGAAGAGGGCCTTTTTCGCACACATGCTCCGCATCCTGGCGGTGCCGATCGTCCTGTTCTGGGTGGCCTTCGCGGTCATCGTGAACGTGGTCGCCCCCCAGCTCGAAGTGGTCGGTGAATTGCACTCGGCGCCAATGGCTCCCGAAGACGCGCCGTCCATGCAGGCGATGAAGCTGATGGGCGCCAACTTCAAGGAATTCAACTCCAACAGCACCATCATGGTCGTCATCGAGGGCGACAAACCCCTGGGCCCCGACGCCCACCAGTATTACGACGCCATCATCGGTAAGCTGCAACAAGACCCCGAACACATCCAGCACATCCAGGATTTCTGGGGCGACACCCTGACCGCGGCCGGAGCCCAGAGCGCCGACGGTAAGGCCTCTTACGTGATGTTGAACCTGGCGGGCGAACAGGGCCAGACCCTGGCCAACGAAGGCGTGCAGGCGGTTCGTAAGGTCATCGAGGACACCCCGGCACCGCCGGGTGTGCACGCGTACGTCGCAGGACCGGCCGCGCTCACCGACGACCTGCACGTCATCGGCAACGCCAGCCTGGCTCAGATCACCTTGATAACCCTCAGCGCGATCGCCGGCATGCTACTGGTCGTCTACCGCTCGATCAGAACCACGCTGATCCAGCTCTTCCTGACGTTTCTCGGGTTGCTGACCGCGCGCGGAGTGGTCTCGGTCCTTGCCACCCATGGCGCGTTCGGCCTGACGACTTTCGCCGGGAACATCCTGACGATGCTGGCGATCGCGGCGGCCACCGACTACGGCATCTTCATCTTCGGCCGCTACCGTGAAGACCGCGGCATGGGTCTGGATCGAGATGACTCGTACTACGCCACGTTCAAGTCCGTCGCTCCCGTCATCGTGGGTTCGGGCCTGACGATTGCCGGGGCGACGTACTGTCTGTCTTTCGCGCGGCTGCCCTACTTCAGGACCATGGGCGCCCCTGTCGCGATCGGCATGGTCGTGGTGGTGGCATCGGCAGTCACGCTGGGACCGGCCGTGCTGTTCCTCGGCAGCCGGGTCGGGCTTTTCGAATCCAAACGGCCTCCCCGGAGCAAGTTCTGGCGAAAGGTCGGTATCACGGTAGTCCGTTGGCCCGCACCCATTTTCGTGGCGAGCCTGTTCGTCGTGCTGATCGGCATCGTTGCCATTCCCGGATACAAGCCGGCCTATAACGATCGCTACTATCTGCCGCACGACGCCCCGGTCAACATCGGGTTCGCGGCCGCCGACCGGCATTTCACGCAGGCCAGGATGAACCCTGACATCCTGATGGTCGAGGCCGACCACGATATGCGCAATCCCGCCGATATGCTTGTCCTGAACAAGGTTTCGAGCAATATCATGCACACCGAGGGCATTGCGATGGTGCAGAACATCACCAGGCCACTGGGAATTCCGATCCAGCACAGCTCGATTCCGTTCCAGACGAGCATCCAGGGGCAGACCAGCAACATGAACCTGCCCTTCCAGCGGGATCAATTGGCCAACCAGCTCAAAACGATCGATGCGACGAACGTCTCGATCGACATCTTGGAGAAGCAGTATCAACTCTCCCTCAAGCAGACCCAGCTCACGCAGGACTCGGCGGCCAAGTCGCGGGAATTACTCGCGACCACCGAAGAACTGCGAGATAACATCGCCAACTTCGATGACCAGTTCCGGCCGTTGCGCAACTACTTCTACTGGGAACCGCACTGCTTCGACATCCCACTGTGCGCCGCAACGAGGTCGCTGTTCGATGCCCTCGACGGGATCGACAAAGTGACCGACCAGACGGGAGCGGTGCAGGCCAACACCGACCAACTGTCGGCCCTCGCTCCGCAGTTGACCGCACTCCTTCCACAGACGATCGCGTCGATGAAGACCAGCAGGGACCTGTCGCTGGCGACGTACAACTCGCAGAAGGCCTTGTACGACCAGATGCAGGCCTCCAACGACACTGCTCTGGCGATGGGCCAGAGCTTCGACCAGGCCAAGAACGACGACCTGTTCTTCCTGCCACCGGAGGCCTTCCAGAACCCGGACTTCGAGCGCGGCCTGAAGATGTTCCTATCGCCGGACGGCAAGTCCGCTCGCATGTTCATCACCCATGAGACCGATCCAGCGACACCGGAGGGCATCGCCCGGGTCGACAACGAGAGAAAAGCCGCACAGGAGGCCTTGAAGATGTCCTCCCTCTCGAACGCCAAGATCCACCTGGGTGGGGTCGCCGCGACCTATAAAGACATGTCCGACGGCGCGAGGTACGACCTGCTGATCGCCGTGGTGTCGGCACTGACGCTGATCTTCATGATCATGCTCATCCTCACCCGGAGCGCGGTGGCGGCACTCGTCATCGTCGGCACGGCGGCCAGCTCGATCGCGGCATCATTCGGTATCTCGGTGCTGCTGTGGCAGGACCTCTTCGGGATCCACGTGCAATGGCTCGTCATGCTGATGTCCGTCATCATCCTGTTGGCGGTCGGTTCGGACTACAACCTGTTGCTGGTCTCCCGGTTCAAGGACGAGATCCATGCGGGGCTGAAGACCGGCATCATCCGTTCCATGGCCGGTACCGGTGGCGTGGTGACCTCCGCGGGGCTGGTCTTCGCGGCCACCATGGCGGCGATGATGTTCAGCAAGCTGGTCGTGCTGGCTCAGATGGGGTCCACCATCGCGATCGGTCTTTTGGTCGATACGTTGATCGTGCGCTCGCTGCTGATGCCGTCGATCGCGACGATGCTCGGCCGCTGGTTCTGGTGGCCACAGGTCGTCTATCCGCGTGGTGACTATCACACGAAGAAATTCGTACCCCGGTCGCGGCCTCCGATAGACGAATCTGACACCGCGCCCGTGCCGACACCCGCGTAACCCCAACAGGTTTACGCCGTCGAGGGCGCGCCTGCACGCTCCCAGTGCAGGTGGCCCAACAGCGCGGTCACACCGGTGGCGGTCGCGCTGACGAAGACCGGAATGCTGATGTCGATCTTCAGCAGCAGCGCACCGACCAGTGCACCGGCGAAGATCATCACGATCGCCCATAGCCGCCGATGGGTAAGCGGCGCAAGGCCGCCCGCGAACAGCGTCTCGCTGGCATAGGCGGTGATCGTCGACGTCACGACCACCGTCGTCATGTCTGCTACCGAGAGGAACCGGGCCGCCGCCGCCTGCGCGCCCATCAGCGAAGCGATCGACGCGGCGATCGCGATCCCCAGCGCGGACGCTCCCGCCACATCGACCGACGCGAGCACGACACCCGCGACCCCGAGCGCGACCGCGATGGTGGTGAAGATTCCGGTGATCAGCCCGTGCCAGCCGGGCGGCCGACCGCGAAGCAGCCTGCCGACGACCGCGGCACCCGCGATGTACCCGACCAGCGCGAGAAACGGTCCGACCACGGGCAGTTCGTCCGAGGCGGCCAAACCCATGCCGAGGATGACGATGTTGCCCGTCATGTTGCCGGTGAAGACGCGGTCGAGGCCGAGATAGCCGACGGCGTCCAGCGTTCCGGTGACGAACGTCAGGGTCATCATCAGCCAGAGTCGAAGGTGACGCGTCCAGTGAAATCCCGTCATTGCACCATCCTGGCCGACTGCTCGTGATGGACGCCGGGCGGATAATCGAGTCCGTGTCAGACCACACCGGCTCCCGCCCGTTCACCGGCGCGCTGGCCGCACCGCATGCGCTGGCCAGCGAGGCCGGCGTATCCGCCTATCGCGACGGTGGCACCGCGATCGACGCCGCAATCGCCGCCGCGGCGGTGCTGACCGTCGTCTACCCGCACAACGTCGCGCTCGGCAGCGACCTGATCGCCCTGGTCCGCACCCCCGACGGCGAGGTCAGCTGTGTCAACGCCTCCGGTTGGGCGGCCAGGGAGGTGGACGCCGGCCAATTGCGGACCACTCACGGCGATGCGCTGCCCGTCCGCGGCGCCGATACCGTCACCGTTCCCGGCGGTGTGCGCGGATGGGATGCACTGCGTCGATTCGGCGCCCGGTTGACGTGGGACCGCACACTGGCGCCGGCGCAGATCGCCGCAGAGGACGGCGCACCGGTGGCTCGGTCGCTCGCCACGCATATCGCCGAAGCGGGTGATCTCGGCGAGGATTTCGATCGCGTGTTCCGCCCCGACGGACAGCCGCGACGGGCCGGTGAGCTGTTCAGACAGAAGGAGTTGGGGGAATGCATCGCCACGCTGCGCGCGCACGGGCCCGACGAGTTCTATGAAGGAAATCTGGCCGAGCGGATGGCCGAGTACCTCCGCAGTCACGGATCACGTTTGGCTGCTGATGATTTCGCAGATTTTGCACCTGAGATTGTGGCGCCACTCGAGGTGACATTCCGAGGGCTCGACGTGATGACCAGTCCGCCCAACACCCAGGGCTTAATATTGCTGCGGGCGTTGTCGGCGCTCGACGAACTCGGCATCGTCGACCCGCTGGGTGCGGGTATCGCGTCACTGATGAAGATCTTCCGCGACGGCAACGACCTTCGGTCACGTGCCCTGGCCGATCCCCGGCACGCCAACGTCGATGTTGAAGCACTCGTGCACGGCGACCTCGGCCGCATTGATGGTGTGCGGGCTACCGCCGATGACGTGGCGCATGGGGACACCGTTGGCATCGCGGCGGCGGACAGCGACGGGTACGCCGTTTCGCTGATCCAGAGCGTGTTTCACTCCTTTGGGTCGGGGCTGATCGACCCTGCGACCGGCATTCTGTTCCAGAACCGCGGCATGAGCTTCTCACTGGACAAGAACTCGCCCAACGTGATTGCTCCGCGCAAGCGGCCCGCGCACACGTTGATGCCCGTGATCACGACGAGGGCCGGGGCACCGCGGCACGTGCTCGCGACGATGGGCGGCCAGGGCCAACCGCAGATACTCGCTCAATTGTTGCTCAGGGCAACCGATGGCGAGAGTGTTCAGGACGCAATCGCGGCTCCGCGCGCCATCATCGGACGTCAGATCGACGGCTACGGGTCTGACCCGGTCGCGGTCGAGGCGGACCTCGATGCGCGCGCACGCAGCGCGCTGGCCGCAACTGGCTTGACGGTGGTCGAGGTCGCGCCGCACACCGAGGGAATGGGTCAATCCAATGCGATATTCATCGAGCAGGACCGTTCGATGACGGCGGCTTCCGATCCTCGATCAGACGGGGCGGCCTTCGTCGCGCACTATCCGCGACGCCCTAGCCAGGCCGCTGGATGAGCGGCTGAACCTCGGCGCCGACGAATCTGGCGAACGACTCGATGTCGGTGCCCGCGGTCGGCTGCAGCACGATGGTGTCGGCGCCCGCCTCGACCCATCGTCGGGCTGCGGACGCGATCTCATCGGCGGTGCCGCTGGCGGCGACGTCGTCTGCGGGGTCGAGGCTCCAGTGCTCTATCTCGTCCAGCGCGTCCTGCCGCGCGTTGGGCCCCGTCGTGCACAGGACGTAGGTGACCACCGAATGGGGTCGAGGGTCGGACCGAATCGCCCGGCCTTCACGAACATGCTCCAGCGCCGCCCTCAGTCCGGCCGGTGTGGTTCCGCTGGTGATGACAGTGCCGGTGGCCAATTCACCGCTCAGCCGCAGCGTTTTCGGGCCTCCGGCGGCGGCGAGCAGTTCGACGTCGGGGTCGGGCGGCCAGTCGAGCACGACGTTGTCCAGGTTGACGTAGCGCCCTTGGAAAGACACCCGCTCGCCGCGCAACAGCGCCGTCAAGCAGGTGAGGTATTCACGCAGCAATGTCATTGGCGACGGCACCTTTTCGCCGATCTGTGCCATCCACTCCTGGACCCCGTGCCCGACGCCGATGCGGACGCGGCCGGGAAAGGACCGCGCCAGTGTGGCGATCTCCATCGCGGTCAGTGCGACATTGCGCATCGGCACAGGCAGCACGCCGACGCCGACGGTGAGGCGATCGCTGTGAGAAAGCGCGATGGCAGCGGCGGCGATGCCGCCGGCGAGGAAGCAGTCCTCCCACAGCCAGAGTTCGTCGAGGCCCGACTCGTCGGCAGCGGTCGCGGCAGCGGCCAGACGTTCGGGCGCGAACTGCGGCCGGTATACGCAGCCGACGCCTGCTGAACCGGGCACCGCCATCTGCGTAACCCTAGCGCTAGGCCCGTGGCGCGAACACCGGGACGAACACGGTGTCGTCGTCGACGATCTGGCGTTCGAACCGCACCGTCACGGGCATGCCGATATGCACCGAGTCCGGTTCGCAGTCAACGATATTCGCTGCGATACGCAGCCCGGGATCCTCATCGAGCGCCACGATCGCGATCACATACGGAACCGGCACCGCCGGGTTGAACGGCTGGTAGTTGACCGTGTACGTGAACACGGTTCCGTGGCCGGACACCGGCGTGGCGGCAAGCGCTCCCCCACAGTCGGGGCAGTCGGCGTCGGGTGGACTCACCCACAGATCGCACTTGGTGCACCGCCCGATCATGAGTTGCCCGTCGGCGCCCCCGGTCCAGAACGCCCGGTTGCCGTCGTCGAGCGCGGGCAGCATCCGGGCCGGAATCTCGGGTGGCGCGTCATCGGGCATAGCAGGGAAAGTACATTCCAAACTGCTGTCATTACAAAAATAGACATTCGTGAGGTGGATGAGCGCCCGATGAGCTACTTCGAGAAAGACGCGATCATCAGCGGCCTCGGCATCTCGCGGATCGGCCGCCGCTCTGGCATCCCCGGAATCGAGCTGACGACAGAAGCCGTACGCGCGGCCATCGACGACGCCGGCCTGACCGCCGACGACATCGACGGCATCGCCACGCTGGGTGACACGCCGCCTTCTGAAGTGCTCGACGCGCTGGGTATCGATGCGACGGACCAAACCCTCGGATTCGACACCGCCGGAGTGCTCATTCCCGTCATGTCGGCCTTTCGGGCCGTATCCGAGAAGCGGGCGCGACACGTCCTCGTCTATCGGACGGTCGCGATGCTGGGCGGCGCGATGACCAATCAGCCGGCATCGCCGATGCTCAACCCGCTGGCCTCGCCACCCGTCGAGCCCCGCCTTCCGGGCACCCGCAGGAAGCTCAAGCCGTTCGAGGACATCGACTTGCTGGTGGCCGCACACTCCTACTCGGCCGCCAACTGGCTGGCCATGCACTGCAGGCGCCACATGGAACTGTATGGAACGACCAAGGAACAACTGGGCTGGATGGCGATCAACAGCAGGCGCAACGCCGGACTCAATCCGCGCGCCGCGTTCCGGGAGCCGATGACGATGGACGACTACCTGGCCGCGCGGCCGGTGTCGACACCGCTCGGGCTGTTCGACTGCGACGTCCCGGTCGACGGGTCCATCGCATTGGTCGTCTCCCACGCCGACTACGCCGCCGACTGCCCCAACCCCGCCGTCGCCGTGGAGGCGATCGGGGGTGCATACGGTTCGGGAGGCTGGTTCCACCGCGACGATTTCCCGAAGATGGCATCGAGCGAAGCGGCGGCGGAGATGTGGTCGCACACCGATCTCACACCGTCCGACGTCGCGGTGGCCGAACTCTACGACGGCTTCACGTTCCTCACGATCGCATGGCTGGAGGCGCTGGGCTTCTGCGCCGACGGTGAAGGCGGCCCGTTCGTGGACGGCGCGACGAGGATCGCGCTCGACGGCGCGCTGCCGTTGAACACCTACGGAGGACAGCTGTCTGCGGGACGCATGCACGGCTACTGGCTGTTGCACGAAGCGTGCCTGCAGTTGCGCGGGCAAGGGGGCGACCGCCAGCTTGCTCGGCGTCCGCAGGTGGCCGTCGCAGCGGCAGGAGGCGGGCCGATCGCCGGCTGCATGCTGCTGACCTGCAACTAGAAGGAGAACAAACCGATGTCCACTTGGCTCATCACCGGCTGCTCAACGGGCCTGGGCCGCGCCCTGGCCGACGCCGTCATCGGCGCTGGACACAACGCCGTAGTCACCGCGCGCAACGTCACGAAGGTCGCCGACCTGGCCGATGACGCACCCGACCGCGTGCTCGCCGTCGCGCTCGACGTCACCGTTCCCGAACAGGTGACCGCTGCGGTGCGGCAGGCCGAAGAGCGGTTCGGCGGGGTCGACGTGCTGGTCAACAACGCCGGCTACGGGTATCGGGCCGCCGTCGAAGAAGGCGACGACGCCGACGTGCGCACCCTGTTCGAGACGCACTTCTTCGGCACCGTCGCGATGATCAAGGCCGTCCTGCCTTCCATGCGCAAGCGGCGCTCGGGCGCGATCGTGAACATCTCCTCCATCGGCGCCCAGCTGACACCGGTAGGTTCGGGCTACTACTCGGCGGTCAAGTCCGCCATCGAGGGGATGAGTGGATCGCTGCGGGGTGAGCTTGCGCCCCTTGGTATCTCGGTCACCGTCGTCGAGCCCGGCGCGTTTCGCACCGACTTCGCCGGTCGCTCGCTCACGCAGGCGGCGACCCCCATCGACGACTACGCGGCCACCGCGGGGCAGCGCCGCAAGGAGAACGACACCATGGACGGCAATCAGCCGGGTGATCCCGCGAAAGCCGGCGCCGCAATCATCAGCGCCGTCGAATCAAGCGAGCCACCCGGCTTTCTGCTACTCGGACCCGATGCGCTCGCCGGTTACCGCTACATCGCAGATGAACGCGCGAAAGAGATCGCGAAGTGGGAGCAGCTCACCGCGGGCACCGATTTCGACACCTGACGCGGGTACAGGCATGCGACAAGCCTTGGCGCGCAGGAACTGTCGACGCCGGAACGCACCGGCTGCACGGTCAGCGCATACACTCGCGGTGTGGTCAGCGACGATCCCGATCGGCTCTCCCCGGACGATGTGCGGATCCTCGACGTCGAATCGGCGGCGGTCACGGGCCAGACACTCAAGCTCGTCGTCCTGCAACCGGCGACCGATGCCCTCGACTTGGAGTCATTGAGGGCCATGGTGGTCCAGCCGACTGGACAGCCAGCCGCGCGCGACGCAACGGGTCGACGCCACCACCGGCCAGCCTCGCTGGGTCAATGCTGGCGACTTCGACATCCGCAATCATGTCCGTGCCCACCCGGGTCCCGACTGCCCGACGCCAGCGGATCATGTGGCGGACCGTCAGCGGGTTGATGTCGCAGCATCTCGACCGGTCACTGCCAATGTGGACGTTCGACGTGATCGCCCCGCTGGACGACGGCCGCCAGGCCATCGCCGCGCGCGTGCACCACGCGATGGCCGACGGCATCGCCGCGGTGCGGTTCCTGGACTCGCTGCTCTTCGATGAGCACCCGGTATCGCCGCCGAAGGCAGCATCCCAATCAGAACGCGGCCTCGGTCTCGCCCATCGAGTACGCGTTGCGCCTTCCCGGCGCCGTTGCACGCGAACTGGGCCACCCTGGCTCTCGCTCGCCATTCGACCGCCCGATCACGATCGCGCGGGAACTGGCGTTCACCGGGGCGACCATCGCCGACATGAAGGCGATCGGCGCTTCACGTCCGCAACCTGCGACGGTCAACGACGTCCTACTTGCGATCGTCGCAGGGGGTCTGAGAACGTGGCTCGCCGCGCATGACAAGATGCGGAGGGAGTTACGCGCACAGATACCGGTTAGCTTGCACCATCGCGACGAAGGCCAAACCGCCCTCGGCAACCGCGATTCGTTCATCAACGTCGATCTCCCTGTAGGGGAGGCGGATCCGCTTGTGCGACTGGACCGCATCAGCGCCGAGACCAGCCGACGCAAGCGGCTCGACGATGCCGACGAGCTCTACGAATTCTTTCATGCGCTCGGAAACGATGAAGCGCGTCGAGCAGGTGGCTCGCAGGCTTGCAGGCAGTGCACGTGAGTTCAGCCTGTCGATCTCCAACGTGCCGGGCCCACGGATGCCGGTCGCCGTCGCCGGTCGTCGCGTGCAACATCTGTTCTCGTCATCCGAGCCGGGCGCCCACCACGCGCTGCGCATCTCGGCCATTTCATGTGCCGGGGACTTCGGAATCGGGCTGTGCGTCGACCCGCAGGCGGTGCCCCATGTCTCGCGACTCGCAGAGGCTATCGAGAGCTCTTTTGTCGAGTTACGGTCCGCAGCACTCCCCTAACGGTTCGCGCTCGCTTTGGTCACGAACGGTGACCGAGGATGCCGATCCGGCGACGACGGTGATTGGATCGGGCAAGCGGCCTACATAGACGACGGCCCGGAGGTTGCGTTATGGGGTCGCTCGGAACGACACAACTGATTTGTCTGCTCCTGGCAGTCGCCACAGCCGCTGCGCTGTCCGGATTCATCGCATCCAACGTTTTCGCGAAATAGGAGGCGACGCGCACGCAGGTTCTTTCTCGTGGGCTTTTGCCGCGGATTGCTGGCGGGCCGAATTCTGCGCGGCAGCCGTCGGGGCCTACGCGCGCTCGGGTCTATCGCCCGTTGGATCGATGTCGGGCCACTACCGCTAGCCATCCCTACTGCAGTGCGACGCCTAGCTCTTGGGCGAACAGGCGGTGCCTACTGAGCTACGAGCTGGTTCGGATATCCCAATGTCGGCTCCCCATCAGAAGGTTCCGTCGAGCCACACAAATGCGACTAATGGATGTGTTGCTGCTCTTCGTCGGAAGTGCGATCGCCGAGCTCCTGGGTGGCCGCCCAGCTAGCCAGCAGCTTGAGTCCATCCTCTGACGGAGTGCCGGGTTCGGCGGTGTAGGCGAACAGCATCAGGCCGGGATCGGACGGCAATTCCATACCCTCGTAGGTGAGTTCGAGGTCGCCGACCACCGGGTGGTGCAGGTGCTTGACTCCGGTACGGTGCAGGCGCACGTTGTGCGCAGCCCAGCGGCTGCGGAAATCCTCACTGCGGGTAGATAATTCGCCTACCAGCTTCGTGAGCTTCTCATCGAACGGGTCGCGTCCCGCCGCACCACGCAGGATCGCGACAGTGTTGTCGGCGATCCGGTCCCAGTCGGGATAAAAGTCACGCGAGCGTGGGTTGAGGAACATGAAGCGGGCGCTGTTGGCCGGCCGGACGGGATCGGTGAAGAACTCCGAATACAGCGCATAGCCCAGCCGGTTCGCGGCGAGGAAGTCCAACCGGTCGTTGTGCACCCAGGCGGGCGCACCCGACATCGCGTCGAGCACCCGCTGCACGCTGGGCCGTACCCCGGCCGCACTGGCGCGGCGCCGGGTCCGTGGCGTCGCATTGGCTGCACGCGCGAGGTCGAAGAGGTGTTCGCGCTCGGCGTCGTCGAGTTGCAGCGCGCGAGCGACCGCATGCAGCACGCTGTCAGACGCACCCGTGAGGTTCCCGCGTTCGAGGCGGGTGTAGTAATCGACGCTGACTCCGGCAAGCAGAGCGACCTCTTCTCGGCGCAGTCCGGAGACGCGGCGCTTCCCGCCGTACGCCGGCAGCCCGGCACGCTCCGGCGTGATCCGGCCGCGCCGGGAGGTCAGGAAGTCCTTGATCTCCTTGCGGTGGTCCATGAACTCCAGGTTAGAAGCGTGCGGCGCCCGGTGAGGGGTACTGCCATTACCTGGAACGACAGTCACTGCCAGGCCACAGGAATCCCACGTTGACTGGTTTCCATGAGAGCAACCGTCATGTACCAAGCAGGAGATGTGCGGGTGGAAACCGTGCCCGACCCCGTTCTCCATGACCCCACCGACGCCGTCGTCCGCGTCACCTCCGCATGTATCTGCGGCAGCGACCTGTGGCCCTACCAGTCGATGCCCTACATGGAGCAGCGCCGCCGCATGGGCCACGAGTTCATCGGCATCGTCGTCGAACGCGTGCTGGAACTGACCCGCGGCGACGGCACGCATGCCGTCCTCGAGTGCGTCGGCACGTTGCCGTCGATCGAGACCGCCGTCAAGATCGTCCGGACGGGCGGCGCGATCAGCAGCATGGGCGTGCCGCAGTACACCGAGGGCCCGCTGGGCTTCGACACCGTGTTCCGCAATGTCAGGTTCACCGGCGGCGCCGCCCCCGCCCGGGCTTACATCGAAGAACTGATGCCCGACATCCTCGACGGGACCGTGGAACCGGGCCGGGTCTTCGACCGCACAGTAGGACTGGATGAAGTGCCCGACGGGTACAAGGCCATGGCCGAACGCGAATCGCTCAAAGTCCTGATCCGCCCTTGAGGCACCAGTGGCACAACGAAGGGAAACAACAATGAAGACAGCGCAACTCGGTGAACTGACGGTGGCACGAATCGGCTTGGGCGCCATGGGAATGTCCTTTGCCTTCACCGGGGCGGGAAGCGATGATGCCGAATCCATCCGCACCATCCACCGGGCGCTGGACCTCGGGGTGAACTTCATCGACACCGCCGAGGTCTACGGGCCGTACGTGAACGAGGAACTCGTCGGGAAGGCGATCAAGGACCGCCGCGACGACGTCGTGCTCGCCACCAAGTTCGGCATGATCTCCCACACCGGTCGCGACCAGGGCCGGCTCGACAGCAGCCCTGCCAGCATCCGCACGGCAGTGGAGGGGTCGCTCAAGCGGCTCGGCACCGACCGCATCGATCTCTACTACCAGCACCGGGTCGATCCGGACACCCCGATCGAGGACACCATCGGCACCGTCGCCGAACTGATCGCCGAGGGCAAGGTCCGGCACATCGGGTTGTCGGAGGCATGGGTGGACACCATCCGCCGGGCGCACGCAGTGCACCCGATCACCGCGCTGCAGTCGGAGTACTCGCTGTGGACCCGGGATCAGGAGCCAGAGGTGCTGGCGCTGCTGCGCGAGCTCGGCATCGGCTTCGTGCCGTACTCGCCGCTCGGCAAGGGCTTCCTGACCGGCACCATCCGCTCGACCGAACAGTTCGACTCCACCGACTTCCGCACCACCAACCCGCGGTTCACCGGCGAGAACTTCCAGCGCAACCTCGCCATCGCCGACGAAGTGCAGGCGGTGGCTGCCGACGTCGGTGCGACGCCCGCTCAGGTCGCGCTGGCCTGGCTGTTGGCGAAGGGCGACGACATCGCCCCGATCCCCGGCACCCGTCGCGTGTCTCGGCTGGAGGAGAACGTGGCTGCCGACGACGTCGTGTTGGCCGCCGACCAGATGAAGCGGCTTGACGAGCTCACGCCGGCGTCGGGTGGCCATCACTCCGACGCGCAGATGGAGGCGATCGAACGGGGCTAGGGCTGTTCATTACGCGGTCAGGCTCGCAGGCGAATCACACGCAGCACAGGCCGTCCGTCAGGTTGCCCCGACGACGCCGACGGGGGTCGGCGGGCCGACGCAGATCAGCCGCCAGATCCCGGTAGTCCCATGCCAAGTCCCGCGCTTCTCGCGTCACGCGAGCGAGTGCCACAGACACCGCTCCCACGATCCGCCGCAGATGCAGATCGGTGACGTGGACGGCCTCATTGGCCACGTCGGTGCCCCGCGACAACGCGGCATCTGCCTTTCGGCCTAATTCGGCGAGCATTCATCCTCCTTGTCGATAGCGAGAGTCGAACTGCTTCTGGCGCAGTTTCTCCGACACAATTGCGGCAAATGTGTGCGTGTCGCCGGGCCAGCGCGCCGACACGTAACCCCCGTCGTCGACGACGAATGCGGGCCGCGCGTTGGACGCGGTGTCCCGCATCATCCCCGACGTCTTCAGACGCCAGTCCTTCGAACCCTTTGGCACATCACGGAAGTCGTCCGGACGCTCGAGCGCACGAGTCACCTCCGCCTGCACGGACATGTAGCCGATCGGCTCGCCGGGCTTCTCGACGTAGGTGCGGTAGTAGTCGCGATCCCAGAACCTCGTCACCCGGGCCAGTCGCCACGCGCGCCGCTCCAGCTCCCACGTCAGCGCCGTGGTCTTACGGCCGTAGAGCGCAGAACGCCCCGTCGCTGGATCCGCGGTTCGTGCCGCGAGCAGCACTCCGTGACAGATGGCGGCGACGAGAATCTCCCGACGGAAGGCTTCGGCGACGAGCCGCTGCAACACGTCGCTCTCGATATAGCTGCGCATCCCCCGCGCACGGTGCCCACCGGGAAGCACCAGGGCGTCCACACCGTCGAGGTCCGTATCGGCCCACGCGGTCGGCTTGCCGTACTCCGGTGACGCCAGCATCAGGGCGTAGGCAGCACGCGCATCGCGGTTCGCGCGCAGCATCCGACCGACGACGACCACCCGGCTCAGCGCGGGGATCCTCGACCAGAAGTCCAGGCCGCGGCCGGTGACCATGATGTCGTCGGCGACCGCCTGCGCGCCGCTTTCGGTGCTGAACACGACGGCGTGCCCGTTGGCGGTCAGTACCTGCCAGCTGACCGCGACCTCGGTCGGGTCGAAGTCAGCGTCCGGAACAGGTATCAGGACGGTGGCCATTAGGCCAGCATGTCACCCGGGCCCCAGCCCTAGGCTTCGAGGCGCGCTCGGACGCTGGCCAGCCGCCGCGCAAGTTCGGGTTCGTCGATGATCCCGCGCGCCAACAGCGAGTGCGCCAACGAGACGAGTTGGCTCTCGGGATAAGGCAGATCGGCGTACGCGGTCGCCGACAGTGCGTCCTCCTCGTCGCGACGCTCCTTGAAACTCGGCACGTCCGCGCTGCAGGCCGCGTGATCGAGGGCGTCGCACAGCCCGTCGAGACTCGTCTTCCACGGCGGCACCGGGTTCTCGACACCCCACTTCTCCGCCATCCGCGGCCACACCTGGTTCCGCTCGACGATCTGATCCAAAGACCCGATCCTGACGCTCTCGATGGAACGCGAATCACCTTCAGCAGTCATGTGATTGATCCTCGGCTAGTCAGACGACATCGGGTGCAGCGCCGGACGGGTGTCGACGACGACGTTGGTGGTCACGCCGGCCTTGGGCAGCGCCACACCGATCAGGCAGTCACGGGTGATGATTTCGACGAGCTGGTCCTCGGTCCAGCCGTCGGTGCCTTCTGGGCGCATCGGCATCACCATGAACCGGTGCTTCTGGTTGGAGTCCTGAACGCGGACCTCGATCTCATCGGGAAGATAGAGCCCGAATTCGGCCAGCACCTGGCGCGGCCAACGGACCAAGCGCCTGCGGTAGTTCGGTGTGCGGTACCACTCGGGCGAGTTCCCGAGAATCGGGCGGGGATAGCACGAGCACAACGCGCACACGATGACGTTGTGCACGGTAGGAGTGTTCGCGAGGATCTCGAATGCCGTGAAGTCACTGGGCGTGCCGAACCCGGTGGGCTCCATCCAGTCGACCCCGACCTCCTTGCTGGCCGTCATCGGCTCGGCGAGGGCGAGCTTCTTGAACTCCGGATCGAGCCAGGCCTTGGCCACCAGGTGAGCGGCGGGGGTGATACCGATGTGCTCGGCGAACTCGGTGAAGCGGCGATGCTCCTCGGCGGTGAAGATCCCCTTCTCGATGCACAGTTCCCGCAGCGCGATCTCGAGCACCTCGAAGTCGGTGATCTCGTCCACCATGGGCTTGACCGTCCGGTCGTGGTCATGGTCGTGAGACATGGGCGAATTCCTCTCGTGGACAGTGGGAGTCAAGGAATGATGGCGAGAACGCGCTAACCGGCCGCTTCGATCCAGCGTTCGGGCAGCTCCGTTCGGAGAGTGTCGGTCGACGTTCCGGTATAGCCGTCCCACAGCTCGGACATGTTGAACTTCACGACGTAGAACCATTCCGGCTTGGCATCGGTGCGGTCCCATGTCTCATCCTCGGCGGCGGGGCTTTCGTATGCGACGGCGTCGATGACGCCCGTCGCGCCACGCGCGTACTCGGGGGTGCGGGTGTAGAAGATCACGGGTAGATCGCGCACCGCCACCGGGTCGCCGACCTTGAACTTCGGCTCGCCGGCCTGCCCGGCGTACACCCCCGGATCACCCTTGCCGACTGCGCGGATGTGGTGTTCGTTGCGCTTGACCTGTGAGCCGTCGCCTTCCGACTTCGGCTGCGCCTCGAGCTTCTTGCCCGCGAGGCCACCGGCGTACCGCGCCTGGACCTCGGCCATTCGCTCACTCAGCTCACCGAGAGCGATGTGATGCTTCTCCACGAGCACCCGGGCGACGGACAACAGCCAGCGACCGTAATACGGCAGGCCCAGGTATTCGGCCCGACCCACGTCCACGTTGCCGATCCGGCGCCGTTCCTCCGACAGCCAGATGCCACGCCATGCCAGGACCTCGCAGATCACGTAGGTCATTTCTTCCCAGTACTCGTACTGCTTGTTCTCGTACTTCATCGGCGCGTCCGGCTCACCGCCCACGTCGTGAACCGGCTTGAGGTAGGCCTTGATTCGCCCGTGATCGAGCATGTCGGGGGTCGGAGCGTCGGGAAGCTCCGGATATGCGGACTTCAGCCGCGCTACCAGGTCAAGCTGAGTTGCGCGCTCGGCGGCGGTACTCATTCGACGGCTCCGTTCATCGTGGGGATGGCGGCTGGAAGGAGTCTATTGTCGGAAAGCGCACAGCAACAAGCAATTGGGCTGAAATAAGCGAGGTGTTGGGTAAGCAGCAAATGCGCGCGCGTCAATATTGGTCGAGTGTGCGCATTCATACGCCGACGGTGTGTCGCGTGCGTAAGCGCACAGTCGGCGCTCTGGAACGGACTCACCAATAGTTGACAGCACCCTGAAACATCTTCGCCAGCATCGCTTTATCGCTCACGATCGGCGCGTTCTGCAGGAGACGCTGCTGAGGCCAAGCGCCGTCGGCCAAGGCGGCGCAGTCGGCTTGGCCATAGCCCACCGCCGACAACCCGTTCGGTATGTCCACTGCACGCATGATTCGAACGAGCTCCTCGGCGAGCACCTCGCCCGCGTCCTCGGCGGCGGCATCGCCGACGTCGGCGCCGAGAAGATGGGCGGCTTCGACATGGCGTTCGGGGTCGGTAGGCGCGGTGAAACGAAATACCGAGGGAGCGTTGAGGATTACTGCCATGCCGTGGGGTACCAGGGGTTCAGACCCCGGGTACCCGTCGGGATGGAAGCCGCGCACCTGCCCGGCCACCGCGTAGGCCATCGCGTGCGGGATGTGCACTCCCGCGTTGCCGAACGCGATGCCCGCAAGTGTCGCGGCCCACATCGTCTGCTCACGGGCCTCGCGGTCCGAGGCGTCGTTGACGGCTCGTTCCAGATACTGCCCGAGCAGCCGCATGGACTCTCGACACCCCAGGTCGCTCCACGGGTTGGCGCCCTGGCTCATCGGCCGAAGACCCGGTCGGCTTGGGGCCGAACGGCGGACAAAGGGCCGCGCGGTGAACGATTCCAACGCGTGAGACAGCACGTCGAGCCCCGAGCAAGCGACGACCTGGGCCGGCAGGGTGTCGGTGCAGTCGGGATCGACGAGTGCTTCGGTCGGACGCAGCGCGGGGGAAGCGATGCCGGTCTTGGCCGCCATCGACAGCAGATCGAAGATCGCGATACCGGTCACCTCGCTGCCTGTGCCCGACGTCGTCGGGCAGGCGATATGCGGTTTCAACGGCCCAGGAACCGGCACTCCTTCACCGACCGGCGCATTGACATACGACAAGAAGTCGGCAGGGTGGCTGGCATAGAGATCGGCCGCCTTGGCGGTGTCGATCACCGAGCCGCCGCCGACGGAGACATAGCCGTCCGGCACCGCCTCTGACGCGAACGCCGCTGCATGCCTGAAGGATTCATCGGTGGGTTCGATTTGGACGTCGGTGTAGGGAATGACGTCGATGCCCGCCGCGCGCAGTGAGCGACTCGCCGTGTCGAAGACCGACAGGCTGGCCACCACGGCATCGGAGAACAACGTCACCCGGGTCATCCCGAGCGCTCGAGCGCGGTCCCCCAGTTCCTCGAGGCAGCCTCGGCCGAAGGTGATCCTGGACGCGTCGACGGTGAAGGCGGTATCCAGACCATCACCGGTGGGCTGATAATGACAGCAGCTCATCGAGCCTCCCCTTGCCTGACGGTGAGCCTATAACGATGCAGCGGCGGCGCTGACGACCATGGAGGGCGCGATGACGAAGACGGACACCGCTATGCAGGAAATGGTCGACGAGTTTGCCCTGCGCAAGCTCGTCCATGCATACTGCCGCGCCGTTGACCGGGGTGATTTCGTCCAGTTGCAGAGCCTCTACCACCACGACGCCGTCGACGCCCACGGCGCATTCTCGGCGGGTTCCGCCGACGACTTCCTCGATCACCTCACTGCCGCGCGGCCCTACATACGGTCGATGCAGCACAACATCACCACGGTGAACTTCGCGATCAGCGGTCATGAGGCCGAAGGTGAGATCTACACGATCGCGGTTCACACGCTCGCCGGTAACGGTCGAGACGTCGATCTCGTGGTCGGTGGGCGTTATCTCGACAAGTACGAGAAGCGTGACGGCGCATGGAAAATCGTCGCACGCACCATCGTCACCGACTGGGCCCGCGTCACCGACCCGTCTTCGATGGACATGAGCCACCCCGTCACGAGAGACACCCTGCAAGGAACCCCCGACGAGAACGATCCGTCGTCCCAGTTCTTCTCGCTGTTGCACGGCGCATCTTCCAACTGATCAGAATCCGCGATGCCGCGCTGCCCCACCAGCATTTACCCAAAACCTCAGCGGCTGGCTTCCAGCGCGCCCACACTGCTTACACCGGGTGCCGCAAAGGCTAGGAGTAATCATGAGTACAGCCGGGACGATGCGGCTCCCGAGTCCCACTCACGATGGCAGTCCGATAGTCAGCTGGGATGCGCCTCTTCGATTGTGGTCATGCCCATACTCCCCCCGCAGTAACCGGTGACCTGCATCCGGGTCGGACACACGGAGGAAGTCAAATGACCGACGGCCGAATCGCCACCCACGCAGAGCTTTTCGACCTCACCGGCAAATCGGCCCTCGTCACCGGCGGCACCAGGGGCATCGGCATGATGATGGCCCGCGGACTGCTCCAGGCGGGTGCGCGCGTCGTGATCAGCTCGCGCAAGGCCGATGCGTGCGCGGCTGCCCAGGATCAGTTGTCCGAGTTCGGTGAGGTGCGAGCAATTCCGGCAGACCTTTCCCGGCACGACGAATGCCTGCGCCTGTCCGAGCTCGTCGCCTCCGACTTCGACGGACTCCACATCCTCGTCAACAACGCGGGCGCGACCTGGGGCGAGGCGCTGGCGACGTTCCCGGACTCGGCGTGGGACAAGGTCCTCGACCTCAACCTCAAGTCGCCCTTTTGGTTGGTTCAGGCGCTGCTGCCCGCGCTCCGGCAGGCGGGCACGGCCGACGACCCGGCCCGGATCATCAACGTCGGCAGCATCGACGCCATCCACGTCAGTCAGCTGCCCGTGTACTCCTACGCCGCCAGCAAGGCGGGGCTGCACCAGCTGACGCGCGTGCTCGCTCGCGAGCTGGGACCGCAGCACATCACCGTGAACGCGGTGGCACCTGGTCCGTTCCGCTCGAAGATGATGGCCGCGACGCTCGACGCGTTCGGTGACTCGATCGCGGCATCGTCTCCGCTTGGCCGTATCGGACGCGACGACGACATGGCCGGTATCGCGGTGTTCCTCGCCAGCCGCGCGGGCGCCTACCTGACCGGGACGATCATCCCGGTCGACGGCGGCATCGCCACAACCGCCACGGGCACCTCGAACTAATTCGTCCGACTGGAATTCCGATTTGAGGCGGTTGCCTCATGTGCCGCGGTGGCTATAAGGCCCACCATGTCTGCATGCATATTTGCAGCACCGCACGCGGAGCCGCTCCCGCGAATCGGCGACACGCTTGGACTGGGTGCCGACGTTTGGTCTAGGGGTGCGGCAAAGGATGCGGAAAAAGTTGGGAGGCAATCATGTTCACCATCGATGAGCTGGTCACGATTCCGCTGTTCTCGGCGCTCGAGGAAAAGGCGCTGGAGTACCTTGCGGGCGAGGTCGAGGACATCGCCCTCACGCCCGGGGAGTACGTCGCCCATGAGGGCGAAGGTCCGGCATTGGCGATCGTGGTCGAGGGCAAGACCGAGCTGACGAAACTAGTGAACGGCGTCGAACAGGTGATCGGCGTCCGGCTCCCTGGCGAGCTCGGCGGGGAGGTACCGATCACGCTTGGCACGCCCTTGCCTGCGAGCATGCGGGCCGTCGAGCCGTCGCGAGTGCTGAAGCTGACCGTCGAGGTATTCCACACGCTCGCCGCCATGGCACCCGAGGTCTCCGCGGCGGTCGGCGCTGCCACGTTGGAGCGCTTCGAGATGCTCAAGAACGCCACCGCACAGCCGCTCGAGCCCTCGATGTTCGTGGTCGGCCCGCGACTGGACCCAGGTGTTCACAGCTGCGACAGCTTCCTTCACCGCAATCAGATTCCCTTCGAACGCCTGGACCCGGACGATCCTCGTGCTGTTTCACGCGCCGGAGGCGGCGCCACCGTGGCCGGCCCATATCCGTTGGTTCTGCTCCGCGACGGCAGTCGGCTGGTCGCCCCGACGATGCGCGTCGTTGCCACGGTCGCCGGATTGACGGTTGCACCAGGTCGCGCTCGCTACGACGTGGTGATCGTGGGCGGCGGCCCGGCCGGTCTGACCGCGGCGGTCAACGGCGCATCCGAGGGCCTTGAAACCGCGTTGATCGAGTCCTTCGCGCCTGGCGGTCAGGCAGGCACCTCGACCCGGATCGAGAACTACACCGGATTCCCCTACGGCGTCTCGGGTGACGAACTCGCGAGACGGGCGCTGCAACAAGCGAAGCGGCTGGGCGCGGAGATCATCGTGACCCGCCGAGTCGAGAGCATTGACCCAGTCGATATGACCGTCACGCTGGACGGCGGCGAAGTCCTCCGGACGAGGTCGATCATTCTCGCCATGGGAGTGGAGTGGCGGCGGCTCGAGATCGATTCGGTCGAACGATTCGTCGGCTCGGGCGTCTATTACGGTGCGGCACGCAGCGACGCGAGTCTGGCGCAGGGAGACGATGTGTACCTGATCGGGGCAGGCAATTCTGCCGGGCAGGCCGCCATCTTCTTCTCGAATCACGCGCGATCGGTGACGCTGCTCGTCCGCGGCGAGTCGCTGGCGGCCAACATGTCGGCCTACCTCGTTGACCAGATCGAAAAGAAAGCCAACATCCGGGTGGAGACGCAGTCCGAGGTGGTTGCGCTGCATGGAGACGAACAACTCGAGTCGATCGAGGTGATCGATCGAAAGTCAGGCACAACATCTCGGCGAGATACGCGGGTCCTCTTCGTCCTGATCGGCGCCGAAGCGGCGACTGATTGGCTTTCCGCAGAGATCTCGCGCGACAAGCACGGATTCGTGCTGACCGGAGCCGACGCGACGAAGGCGGGAATGTGGGCGGCAGACCGAGAGCCGTTCGCTCTCGAAACAAGCTCTCCCGGAATCTTTGCCGTCGGCGACATCCGCTCCGGCTCAGTGAAGCGCGTAGCTGCATCCGTCGGTGAGGGCGGCGTCGCCGTCGCCCTCGTCCATCGCTACCTACAACTCACCCCAGCGCCATGAGGACACATTCGGAGGCGCCGGCGCCAACCGTCACCGACGTCGCCGACCGTAGGCGCTTTGAAATCGCAGTCGACGGGACCGTCCTGGGTTTCGTCGACTACCGCCGCCGCCCCGGCGTGATCGCCTTGATCCACACCGAGATCGACCCTGCGCGCCACGGCGAAGGCCTGGGCGCCGCGCTCGTCAAAGCCGCGCTGGACACTGCGTGGGCGGAGGGATTGGTCGTGCTGCCCTACTGCCCGTTCGTCCAGGGTTACATCGACCGACACCGCGAATACCTCGACCTTGTGCCGCAGGAACGACGGGCCGAGTTCGCGCTGGACAACAGTCGCTAATCGACGAGGCGCTGGCGCTTCTGAAATGCCTCGACCGCGGTCGGCAAGGTCAGGAAAATCCGCTCCTCCCCGATCTTGGTCAGCAATCCGGCCGCGGCGAGCGCGTCGCGGAGATGCTGTTTGACCCTGGCCATCGCGAAAGTGACTCCCCTGCGCGACAATTCCTCCCGAAGCTGATCGAGGGCGTCCAGCGCTGTCAGATCCACCTCGACGTTCGCCTCGGCGTTCAGGATGAACCACTCGACCGGCCCGGCGTTCTGATCGACGGCGGCCAGCGCGCGACGGCGGAAGTCCTGCGCATTCGCAAAGCACAGCGGCGCGTCGTATCGGTAGACGACGAGGCCCGGCATCGATGTGGACAGCGGATAGTCCTCGATGTCGTGCATGCCGGCGAGTCCAGGAACGAAGCCAAGCACGCTGTCGTGCGCGTGCGCGACCCGTCGCAGCAGATCCAGTATCGATAGTGCGACCGCCGCCAACACGCCGTAGAGCACACCAAGGCCCAGCACGGCAGCGGCGGTGGCCAGCGCCAGGATCAGCTCGCTACGACGAAAACGAGCAAGGCGTCGGTATTCCGCGACATCGACCAGTTTGATTGCGGCATATACGACCAACGCCCCTAGGGCCGCGGTCGGAAAGTGCGCCAGCACGCCGCGACCCCACAGTACGACCGCTAACACCAACATCACCACAACGACCGAATACAGCTGGGTACGGCTGCCGACGGCGGCGCCCAGCGCGGTTCGGGAACCGCTGGAGCTCACCGGGAACCCGTGAGTGAAACCCGTCCCGACATTGGCGACCCCGAGCGCGCGTAGCTCTGCGGTCGCGTCGATTTCCGGGCCATCGCTCCCTGCGAATGCCCGCGCGGTCAGCACATTGTCGGAAAAGGCGACTATCGAAATACCGACCGCAGGCAGGATCAACGCCACTACGTCACTGGACGCAACGCTCGGCAGAGCTGCCGTGGGTAATGCGGCGGGCACGGTGCCGACGACCCTGATTCCTTTGGCCTCCAACGACAGCGCGACAACAGCGACGGCGGCCACGAGCACCCCGATCAAAGGACCGGGCACTCTCGTCGCCCAGCGGTCAAGCGCGAGCAGCAGCGCCAGCACCGACGCCGCCAGGGCCATCGTCGGCCAATGGCACAGGGCGATGTTGCGGACGAAAGATCGCACCAGATCGATGAATTCGTCGCCCGATACCGGTGCACCGGTGATCTTGCCGAGCTGGCTCGCGATCATCAGTATCGCGATCCCCGTCATGTAGCCCACCAACACCGGGCGCGACAACATGTTTGCCAGGAACCCCAACCGCGCCAGCGCCCCGATCAAACAAATCGCGCCTACAAGCAACGCCAGCGCGGCGGCGAGCATGCCATAGCGGGCACTGTCGCCCGCCGCCATCGGCGCAAGCACCGCAGCGGTCATCAAGGCGGTGGTCGACTCCGGTCCGACAGACAGCTGTCGGGACGAACCGAACACGATGTAGACGCTCAGTGCGACGACGGCCGCCCACAATCCGGCAATCGCGGGGAGACCCGCCAATGTCGAGTAGGCCATCACCTGTGGGACAAGGTAAGCCGTGACGGTCAGGCCCGCGATGACGTCGCCGCGCAGCCATCCGCGTTGATAATCGCGGAACTGCGCCACTCCCGGCAACCAGGTCGTCCACCTCATAGATAGGCCTCACGCATGCCGAAACCCCTTGAGCAGAACGCCTCTACGGTAGCGGCGCGCACCATCTCAGCTTGGTGCCACCTGTCGACAGAGCCTCGATCGCGAACGAGCCGCCGACGTCATCGGCACGCCGGCGCAGGTTGGTCAGGCCACTCCCGGTGATGTCAGGCGGGATGCCGCACCCGTTGTCTGCAACCTCGATACACAACTCGTCCTCGACGATCACATTGAGGGTGAGCGTGGTGGCCCTTGCGTGCCGCATCGCATTGCTGACCGCCTCGCGGACGACCGCCTCGGCATGATCGGCGAGTGCGGCGTCAACGACGGACAGCGGGCCGGAGAACTGCAAGGTGGTGCGCACCTTCGAGTCGGCGAACTGCGCGACGGCCTCGTCCAGGCGCTGCCGCAACCGCGTGACACCTGCTTGAGCGCCGTGCAGATCGAATATCGCCGTGCGGATCTCCTGGATGACTTCCTGGAGATCGTCGACGCAATCTGTTAGCCGCTGTTGAACCTCCGGCGACCTGGCGCGGGGAATCGTTCCCTGCAGCGCCAGGCCAACCGCGAACAACCGCTGGATGACGTGATCATGCAGGTCTCTGGCGATGCGGTCACGGTCGGTCAGCACGTCGAGCTCACGCATTTGGCGCTGCGTGGACGCCAGCTGCCAGGCCAGGGCGGCCTGGTCGGCGAAGGCCGCCATCATGTCGAGCTCGTCGGCGCTGAACGGTTGAGCTCCTGTCGGGCGAAGCGCCACCAGAACGCCGGCGACCGTGTCCGTTGCCCGTAGCGGCAGCACCAGCGCGGGACCGGTGAGCTCCATCTGTCCGGGTACCAGCTCGATGCTGTCGAAACGACCCGGTGTGCGCCCGATGAACGCCGTGCCGATGGCCGTTCCGCTGATCGGGATGGCGTCGACGGGTGGCCGCAGGCCATCACCCGAGGTCGCAGAGACCACGAGTTCGCCCTCGTCACTGGCGGGCCGGTCCGGGTCCCCCGGCACCGCGACCAACGTCAGTTCGGCGCCACTGAGGTGCCGCGACTCGTCGGCCACCAGCCGGAACACCGTGGCGGGGTCGGTGCCCGACAGCAGCTCGGTGCCGATGTCACGGGTCGCCTCGATCCACGATTGCCGGATCTTGGACTGCTGGTACAGCCGGGCGTTTTCGATGGCGATGCCCGCTGCCGCGGCGAGGGCCTGCACGAGCACCTCGTCGTCTTCGCTGAACGGGATTCCACCGGCCTTCTCCGTCAGGTAGAGATTGCCGAAGACCTCGTCGCGGATGCGCACCGGGACGCCCAGGAAGGTGCGCATCGGCGGGTGATTCGCCGGGAATCCGACGGACGCCGCGTGATGGGAGATGTTGTCCAGCCGGATCGGCTTGGGATCGTCGATGAGCACGCCGAGCACGCCGAGCCCCTCGGGCAGGTGACCGATCCGCTCCCGCATCGCCGCATCGATGCCCTCATAGATGAACTCGACGAGTTCGTGGTCGTGGCCCCGAACGCCCAACGCGCCATACTGCGCATCGACCAACTCGATCGCCGTGTGCACGATGGTGCGAAGAGTTTCGTCGAGCTCCAGCCCCGACGTGACCACCAGCATCGCGTCGACCAGACCGTCCAGCCGGTCGCGCCCCTCGACGATCTGCTCGACGCGGTCCTGGACCTCCATCAGCAGCTCGCGAAGGCGCAGCTGGGACAGCGTGTCCCGAAGCGGACGCATGCTGTTTTCAACGCCCGACCCGACCTCGTCGGTCACCCCGTCATCGTCCCATCGGCGAATCGCGACTTATCCAGAAAACGCAATATTGACATGGATCTTTACGCATTCGTTGGAAGTATTGACGCCTCCACGTTACCCCTGACCTGCTGCCGATAACTGTCCTGCGCGCGGTCGCGAATGCCGCGCATCATCTTCTGCTCCATCACGAAGTGCGCAATGTCGAAGGCGGCATGCCCGACGGCGCCGCCGCTGCCCCGCACCAGCAGTCGGGTCCACCCGTTCTCCTGGTGCAAGTAGAAACCCCACGCCCCGGATGCCTTCTCTCCATTCCGCACGCGCTCGAAGTCGTCCGGTGACATGAGCACCAGATGCGAATTGGGCTTGACCGCTACCACCACCTGGCGAGCCGCGTCGCCAAATCGGCGGGCCAGCCACACCGTGTCGCCAACCCGAGGGTCCTGCCACCACGGGTGAATCACGTCGGCGTTGTGAATCTGTGCCCCCGCGGCACGCTCCAACCAGGAATAGCTGTAGAAGCCACCGCGGTCCTCGCCGATCTGGGCAATCCACGGCCACACGCACTCCACGGGAGCGTCGATGGTGATGGCCCGCGTCGTCGTGGCCGCCTCCGCGCGAACCAACTCGTCGCCGGGCAGCGGGGCGGCCACGTCATCGCCACCGGCGCCCCACGTGTAGATCCTCGGCCTTATCTCGGCTCGATACAGAGACACCGCGGCGACCGCCGCCATCAGGCCGCTGATCAGTGGTCGTTGCTTGCCCATACCAGCAACGCTAGAAACGGCTGCAGGCTCAACGAAGGGCCCAAGGTCCTCTCCAGAAGTGCCCAAGGTTCCCTAGTCCGCCGGCCAGCCGACAATGCACGATGTTTCGATGACGGGCAATCGATGGCTGGTGATGGAGCCTTCCGCCGGCGACACCGACGCTCTGTTCAGCACTCGAGTGGCCGGCGTCGGGCGACACCTGCCCACCACGCACCTCAAGACGGACGCGCTGATGTCGACGACGCGCCACCGCACGCACATCGATCTCGAGCGGCTGACCGGGATTCATGAGCGTCGCGTATCGGTTGGCGACGAGGACTCCTACAGCCTCGCGACAAGCGCGGCGCTCGATTGTCTAGACAAGGCGGACCGTCAAGCCGATTCCATCGACGTGGTCATCAGCTGCAGCATCACCAAGTTCCACGACGGCCTGACGCAATGGGTGGAGCCGACGATGAGCAGCTGCGTTGCGCGGGCCATCGGTGCACAGAAGGCGATGACGTTCGACATCTCGAATGCGTGCGCCGGAATGCTCACCGGTGTCACGGTCGCCAACAACTGGATCCGCCAGGGCATCATCGAGCGCGCCCTTGTGGTCAGCGGCGAATACATCTCGCAGCTCGGCCAGAATGCGGCCCGCCACATCCGCAGCATCATGAGCAAGGAACTGGCGTCATTGACACTCGGCGACGCGGGTGCCGCGCTTCTGTTGGAGCGCGCACCGGTCGGGTCTACGGGGATCAAGCTGGCCGGGTTCACCACCGTGGCCGACTACAGCCGGCTGTGCATGGGATACCCCAAAGGCAGTGACCCCGGTGCTCGAATGTTCACCGATGCCAGAGGGATTCATCAGGCCGCGATGTCGACCACCCCGATGCTTCTGCACGAAGTGCTCGAAACAGCGGGGATCTCCATACACGACATCGACCACGTCATCACACATCAGACATCCGCCCGCGCAATACGCAAGGGAATGAACAAGATTGCCGATGTATTCGGCGACACTCCGCGACACGAGGCCGTCATCACCGTCGACCGTTACGGCAACACCGCATCGACCACCCACACCGTGGCCCTGGTCGAAGAACTTGAGGCACAACACATCCAGCCCGGCGAAACCATCGCTCTCATCGCTCTCGCGTCCGGGCTGGAGATCGGCATTGTCCTGTTGACATTGGACGAGGAGTTGGTGAATCGGTATGGGCACGGTAATTGACCGGATCGAACTTGCCGACGGAGGCTGGCGAACTCGGCACAGCGCGCTTCGCCTTGCGGTGAACACCGCCAACGCCTGCCTTCGGGAAGCCGGTCGTGAACCACACGACGTCGACCTTCTGGTCAACGCGGGCCTGTACCGCGAGCGCAACCTGGGCGAGCCGGCGTTGGCGGCGATGATCCAGGAGGACATCCACGCCAATCCCGAGGATCCGCATGCAGGTTCGCACGGCACCTTCTCGTTCGACGTCATGAACGGGTCGTGCGGCGTGCTCACCGCATTGCAGGTCGTGGACGGCTTCCTGCGATCACGCACGATCGACTGCGCGCTTGTGGTCGCCAGCGACGCCAATCCGGGGCATGGGATGAGTGAGGACTTCCCGTTCGCGCCGACCGGCGCCGCACTGCTGTGCACGCGGACCGAGGACGAGCGTGGCCTCGGGCGCACGTACTGGGAGAATCTTCCGGACCACAGCGACGCATTCTGCGCCACAGTCGGAATGGTCGATCACAGAAACATCCTGCGCTTCGCCGTGTCGCCCGATGCCGACGAGCACTTCGCCGACGCAGCGGCGCGCGCCGTCAGCCGATGCCTGCGTGAGGCCGACCTGAGGCTCGAGGACGTCGGTGCGATCGTCGCCGCCCCTGCCAGACATGGGTTCCGAGCGGCGCTCGCCGCCAAATTGGGTGTGCCCCAGGAGCGCATCACGGTGGGCGACGACGACCAGATGCACACGACCGCGTTGGCGTCCGCGTTGAACCGCGTCACCAAGGCGGCCAGCGACGGCGAGGTGGTTCTTCTCGTCGCGGCAGGCGCCGGAGTCACCGCCGGCGCCGCCCTCTACCGATTCTGATCTCGGTTCTACAGCTCAGCGGAGGACGAACTCTTCCTCTGACGGCTCATCAACCATAGCGAAGAAGCGCTCCACATCGGCACGACTGCAGTCCGAGGTGCCTGGAGTCAGCAGCTTCGCCGTCGCCGCGGCGATACCGAATCGCACCGACTTGCCCAGCGGCCATGCATGGTTCAAGCCGACGGTGATAGCCGCGACCATCGCATCCCCGGCGCCGACGCCACTAACCGCGTGAACCGGAATAGCCGAAAAGCGTTGACTCTGGTCCGATGTCGCCAGCAGCGCACCCTGTGAACCCAGTGAGACCACGACGGCCTGCGCGACACCACGATCGACGAGTTCATGCGCGGCGGCCAGCTGGTCTGCCTCCGTCTCGAGCGGGCGGCCGACGCATTCACGCAGCTCACGCACACTCGGCTTCAGTAGGAAGACTCCCGACTTCACATGGCGCAGGCCGCCCCCGGAGGTGTCAAGGACCAGACGTGCACCCAGTTCACGGCAGATGTCGGCGACGCGCTGATAGAAGTCAGCCGGAACCCCTGGCGGGAGACTGCCGCTCGCGACGACGAATTCGGCCGACGCCGCGGTCGTTCGCAGTTTTTCCAGGCACTGGACCTGCTCGGCGAATGTCAGCTGCGGGCCCGGCAGCACGAACCGGTACTGGTTGCCCGTAGTCCGCTCGTTCACGGAAAAACTCTCCCGCGTGGCGGCGCCGATGACGACGCGCTGAACGGGCACGCCCGCCTGGCTGACAAGGTCGGTCACCAGTGCGCCCGTCGGGCCGCCTGCGGGGTAGATTGCGATCACCGGTGCGCCCAGCACATGCGCGAAGCGGGCCACGTTTATGCCGCCACCGCCGGCATCGTAACGCGTTTCGTCGCAACGAACCTTGTCGGTGTGGCCCACGACGTCGGTGTTGGTCGTCATGTCGAGCGCAGGGTTCATCGTCAAGGTGACGATCGGCGCTCGACCGTTGGTCATCGACAGCGGCTCCATGCGACTGCGCTCCATTTCATTGATTCTGTTCTAGCGCTTCATAATCCGGTGGGATACGTCTCGGGCGTCTCGCCGTCGACCCACACGCTGGTCACCTCGAGCGGTTCCAGGGCGCTGGTGTTGTCGACATGGATGATCGCGTCGAATTGCTCCCCGGGACGGACGTGGTAGTAGTGGCTCTGTCGTTCAGTGGCGGGCAGATAGATGACGCCGATGGCGCGACCCAGCCGGACCACGTCGAGCGGTGCCGCGACCGCGCCGCTGAGCATCGGTGACACCAGGAACTCGGGCCTGCCGACCTCGTGGAACATTTCCTCGACGCTGCCGTTCAGCGCCGGCCGCACGTCTTTTCGTTCAGCCGACCCACCCCATTCGCTGGCCGCCGTCACGGTGCCGGCGTACGTGGTGAATCCGATCAACCGGGCGTCGTCGCCGTAGCGCTCGCGAACCAGTTGACCCAGCGTGAGCTGCCCATCGGATCCCACCTCGGTCGCCCGTGCGTCGCCCACGTGAGAGTTGTGTGCCCACACCACAATCCGGGCGGGCTCTTCGTCGGCATGGCGCTCCAGATGGGCCAGCAGCGCCTGCAGGGTTTGCGCCATGTGCCGGTCTCGAAGATTCCAGGACGTGACGCGCCCGCCGAACATCGCCCGGTAGTACACCTCGGCGTTTTGCACTGTCTGCGCATTCTGCTGCGCGTAGAACAACTCGTCCTCGGCGAGGAGCCCGTCGCGACGGGCATAGTCGAGCGCGTTGCGGTGCAGATCCACCAACTGCTCGAGCACTTGACGTTCGCAGGACAGGCCTGCGCCGAAGGCGGCAGCGAATCCGTAGGCCTGGCCGTCGTCGGCGGAGACGTGGTCGAAGCAGCCGTAGCGCTCGCGTGCCCGCCCCGCCGCCGCGGGGTCCACCTTGTCGAGATAGCCGATCACTTCCTGCACCGATCGATGCAGGCTGTACAGGTCCAATCCGTAGAAACCCGTTTGCCGTTCGCCTGCGGATCGACGCCGTTGGTTGTGGGCGTGCAGCCAGTCGACGAAATCGCGTACCACGGTGTTTCGCCACATCCACGCGGGGAACCGCTCAAAGCCGCTCAACGCCTCGTCGGCGGTTGCGTCGTCCCCCGACCCGCGTACGTAACGGTTTACCCGGTAGGCGTCGGGCCAGTCGGCCTCGGCCGCGACCGCGCAGAACCCCTTCTCCTCGATCAGCCATTTGGTGATCTCCGCGCGCGCCTCGTAGAACTCTCGGGTGCCGTGCGAGCTCTCGCCAATCAGCACGATGCGGGAGTCGCCGACGAGCTCCTCGAGCGCCTCCCGCGGGGGCAACCCCGAAGGAGCCTCGACTGCGTTGCGGCCGATCACGTCTGCCGGCGCCTCCGCAATACGGATACCCGCAGTCGTGATCCCTGTGGTGGGCGTGGCGAGGAGTTCCCGGACTTCGTCATCACTGACCTGCCGGAAATCCCAGAACGACTCCCCCACGGCGAGAAAGGGGGTCGGCATCGATGCACAGACGACGTCGTCGACGATGCCTGCGAACTCGCGGCAGGTCGACTCGGGAGCCGCCGGTATCGCGATGACGATCTCGGCGGGGTCCAATTCCCGTATTGCCTGCACCGCAGCGAGCATGCTGGACCCGGTCGCGAGCCCGTCGTCGACGAGGATGACAGTCTTGCCGGCAAGTTCGATCGGGGCACGACCACCCCGGTAGGCGGCTTCGCGCCGGATGAGTTCGCGGCCCTCGCGCTCGGCGACGTCGCGCAGCTGCTGCGGGGTGACCCGCAGTCCCCGCAACACGTCGTCGTTGACGACGACACGACCGCCACTGGCCAACGCACCCATCGCGAACTCATCGTGCCCGGGTGCGCCCAGCTTGCGCACAACGAACGCATCCAACGGAACACCAAGGGCCGCAGCGACTTCCCAGGCCACCGGGATTCCCCCGCGGGGCAGGCCCAAAACGATGACACCTGCGCGTCCGCGGTATCCGCCGAGCAGGTTCGCCAGCACTCGACCGGCCTCTCGCCGATCGCGGAACACCCGTCGTGGCGTCTTGCTGACCACGCCTCGAGCACGTGTCATTGCTATGCCCCGCTCGGTGATCCGTGCAGCGAGGTGATCTTCTCGAGGTGTTCCACGGTGCCGGACATCATGCGGCGCGCCAGATCTGAGAGTGCGCGGGCGACCGCCAACTCGTCACCGATCCCAGCGGAGTAGCGGTCGCTCGGATTGAGCCTCGCAAGGCCGACGCCGACGGCTTCTTGGTTGCGCCATTGCAGTCGTGCGGTGGCCTGCGTACCGCTTTCGCGTTCGTCGATCGAGACCGATATCGTCCAGTCCTTCGGGACTTCGTCGAGCGCTGGGCGGTGCGGTGCAGGAAGCCTGTTCATGACGCCTCCTCAGACGTGTGTTCCCTTGCTCATTCATCTGACTACATTGCCGCGAGCTCGGGTAGGGACGGAGGTCCCGGCCCGCCGGGCCATTCGTCGGCTCAGACAGCCGTGAATTCGCGGTCGGGCTCGGGGCCGAACGTGAACCGCCTGCCGGTCACACTCATCGGCCGTATTCGTACGTAATGTGGCTTCACCGTCGCGATCCACGGCAGTAGCTGGGCCCCGTCGGCTTCGGCGATTTCCTCATCGGTGCGCAGCGAGCGCGCCATGCCTTTGACGATCACGCTCCAGCCTTCGACCACGTTGTGGTCGTCGACTTCGAACAGCACGTTGTGGTTGATCGCCGTGCTGACCAGCTTCGTGCCCTCGGCCGTGCGGAACAGCACGGTGCGGTGCTGAACAACGAAATTGACCGGGAAGATCTCCGGTTGGCCATCGACGGTCGTGACGAGTCGCCCGAGCGAACGACTAGATAACAGATTCCAGCACTCCGTTTCGGAGAGGACGGAGACCGGTTGAGATTCTTCGGACATGAGGCGACGCTAACGGCCGCGGGCGGCCCGCAGATGTGGCACAAAGTCACTCATTTTGAGAACCAATGGCCTGAGTGTGCTGGCCGGCGCCCGGAAAGCGGTCGCCACGCCACGAATGAAGCCGCCGCAGCAGGGCGTTTTTCTTGTAGTGATGCTCGGCCATTCGGCTGAGGATGTCGTCGAGCACGGCGACCGCCTCGTCGATGTGAGGGCCCTTGTTCAACATCACACATTCGGCGCGCTCGCCCATCGCGGCGTCGCTGATCTCTGCTCGCGACGGCAGCCCGCTCTTGGCGAGTTGTTCCAACACCTGCGTCGCCCAGATCACCGGCAGATGGGCCGCCTCACACAGCCACAGGATTTCTTCCTGGATCTCGGCGAGTCGTTGGTAACCAACCTCGACCGCGAGGTCACCGCGCGCGATCATCACTCCGACGCGCGGCCGGCGCATCGCGGTGAGCAACAACTGCGGCAGCCGCTCGAACGCCCGCCGCGTCTCGATCTTGAGGACCACGCCCAATCGGTCGCCGCCCAACCGGGCGAGCGCGTCGTGGAGCGCCACGACATCGGCCGGGTTCTGCACGAAAGACATCTGGACCAGGTCCGCGATCTCGACCACCGCGGTGAGGTCCGACATGTCCTTGTCCGTCAGCGCCGAGATCGGCAACGCCGTGTCGGGGAGGTTGATCCCCTTGGCGGCGCGCAACTTCGAGCCGGACGCCGCGGCGCGCTCGATCCGGACCGTCAGCCTGTCGGGGCCGACCGCGATGATTTCGCCACCGATGCGGCCGTCGTCGAAGAAGATCTGCTCGCCAACGCGGGTATTGGCGAAGACGTCGGGAAGGGTGCATCCGATCCACGGCACGCCGTCGGGATCGACCGGAGCCGGCGAGCAGTCACGCGTGACGTTCAGTGTGTCCCCGGGACTCAGCGACAGCGCCTGCGAACGTTCCGGCAGAAGGCCCACCTGGGTCGGGTCGTCCCGTCCCTCGACGCGTACGAGGGTGCCGGTCGCCACATAGGCGGTCTTGTCGATGCAGGCGACTGATCCCTGGGCGCCGATATCGCTCAGAGTCAGCGTGCGCTTCGCGCCGCGGGCGTCGAACAACCGGAGGACCTCGCCAGACTGCACGCGCGACAACCACTGCCCCGGCATCGGCAGCGTCGGCATGCCTGGCTCAGGTGCGGGCATCGGGTCCTCCGCCGCGGTCAACCACGCACGAGCGGGCGCGAGCACATGACCGCGCGCGTCACGGCTGGGCCGCAGCTTGACGACGCGAGGCCCCGGCTCGATCGGACCGGTGCGCAGCTTGGGCCCCGCGAGGTCCATGGCCACCAGACAGCTGCGCGACGTGTGCGCGGCGGCGGCCCGGACATGGTCGGCCATCGCACGCCACGCGGCCGGGTCGTCGTGCGCACAGTTGATCCGCGCCACGTCCATGCCGCGCTCGACCAAGCGACGGACCAGCTCTGGATCAGTCGCGGCCTGCGGCGGCAACGTCACCATGATCCGGGTGTCCCGGTCCGCAGGTGCGGGCCCCAACAGGTCGACGGTGCGGCCGTCCAACAGCTCGCGGCCCTCGTCGACGCCAACGGTGGAGGCAGCAGGCGGCCGCCAACCGTCCTCCAGCATTGCCAGCACCGCACAGTGCACGACTCGGAGGGTGGCCTCGACATGCGCTTCACTGCGACCCAACGACGACAGCCCGTACCCGGACAATTGGTGCTGCAGCTCACGCAGGTCAAGCTGTCGGATGGCCCAGTAATGCACGAGGTTGTTGGCGCTCGCCCGATAGCCGGCAGCCACGGCGCCCACCCAGTGCGACCACTCCGACTCCGCCGTCTCGAGTCGCTCGATCAGACGGTCCAGCTGCGCGCTGAGCCTGACGAGCTCCGATTGCGTGTCCTCACGGGCCAGAAGGCCCGCTTCGCCAAACAACGACACGACTGAACTCCCGGCTGACTGGATACTGATCGGCCACGGTACCGCCCGCCGGTTACCTGCTGGTGAACACCGGTGAGGACCTTTGGCACCAATCGTTAGGACACAAGAACCCTGCATTCCGACCAGAGAGGGCGCACGATGACTCCCATGAACAGTGCGGTCATCGACGCCGCAGGATTGCACCAACTGGTGACCACCTTGATCGACCGCGGATATCGCGTGGTGGGACCGACGGTGTCCGACGACGCGATCGTGCTGGCGGAGCTGACGTCCGCCGACCAGCTGCCGCAGGGCTGGGGCGTCGACGTCGGTCCAGGCCACTATCGGCTACGCCGCCGCGACGACGACGCAGTGTTCGGTCATTCGGCGGGCCCGCAGTCCTGGAAGCAGTTCCTGCACCCGGCTCGACAGAAGTTGTGGTCCTCCGACGGCGAAGAACGCGAGGAACCGCCTCGTTATGCATTCCTGGGCGTGCGGGGCTGCGATCTGGCGGCGATCGCGATCCTGAACGGGGTGCTGGGCGCAGGTGCACACCCGGACGAGGCCTTCACCGGGCGCCTGGGGCGGATCTTCGTGGTGGCCGTCAACTGCACCGAGCCCGGTGGGCTCTGCTTCTGCGCCTCGATGGGCACCGGACCGGCTGTCGGCCCTGGCTACGACCTGGCGCTCACCGAACGCACCGGACCGGAAGGCCGGAAATACGTGGTGGATGTCGGCAGCGACGGCGGCGCCGAAATCCTGGCAGACATCACCCATAGAGAAGCCGACAAACCCGAAGTCGATTCCGCCAGAAGCGATGTCGCCGAAGCCGCGCACCACATGGGTCGGCAGATGCCCGCAGGCGACCTCCGCGAGCTGCTGGTGACTTCCAGGGAGTCCCCACACTGGCAGGAAGTCGCCGACCGGTGTCTGACATGTGGCAACTGCACCATGGTGTGTCCGACGTGCTTCTGCACCAGCGTCGAGGACGTCACCGATCTCACGGGTGAACATGCCGAGCGCTGGATGGAGTGGTCGTCCTGCTTCGAATTCGACTTCACGTTCGTCCACGAAGGCAGCGTCCGGCAGTCCGGCCCGTCGCGATACCGGCACTGGCTCACCCACAAGTTGGGGACCTGGCACGACCAGTTCGGCACTTCCGGTTGCGTCGGCTGCGGACGGTGTATCGCGTGGTGTCCCACCGGGATCGACATCACCGAGGAGATGACGACGCTGTCGGACCTGGCGGAAGCCGGCGATGACTGACACCGCGACACGGCAGGCGACCCACTCGGCGATGAGCCCGGTGCCCTACCGGGTGGTCAGTCGCGTCGCCGAGAATCGCGATTCGGCGACCTTGGTTCTTGCGCCCGTCCGTGACTCGTTGCCCGCGCCCGCGCCCGGCGAGTTCATGATGATGTACGCCTTCGGGGTCGGCGAGGTCGCGATTTCGGTCAGCGGCGTTCCGGACGCCTCGGATGCCTCGATCACGCACACCGTGCGCGCGGTCGGCGCGGTCAGCCAAGCGCTGCACGATGCCCAACCCGGAACGCAGATCGGAATGCGCGGACCGTTCGGCACCAGTTGGGGTTTGGACGTCCGCGATGGCCGCGACCTCGTGATCGTGGCGGGCGGTGTGGGGCTGGCCCCGCTGCGCCCGGTGGTGCTGGCCGCGCTGGGCGCTCGCGACCGATTCGGCCGGGTGACGCTGATCGCCGGTGCGCGCGCCCGCGACGATTTCCTGTTTCGCGAAGAACTCGACGACTGGGTGCGGGACGGCGCCATCGACGTGCATCTGACGGTGGACGTCCCGGTGCAGGGCTGGCCGGGTGAAGTCGGATTCGTCACCGAGCCGCTGCGGCGGCTCACCCTGCGGCCGGCCAACACCACCGCATACCTGTGCGGCCCAGAAGTGATGATGCGCAACGGCGCCCGCGAACTGATGAAAAAGGGTGTGGCGCCAAACGACATTCGGGTGTCGCTGGAGCGAAACATGCAGTGCGGAATCGGGTGGTGCGGACACTGCCAGCTCGGGCCGCTGCTGTTGTGCCGCGACGGACCGGTCGTCGGCTACGACGTCGCCGAGCCGCTGCTCGTGGTGAAGGAGCTCTAGATGACCGCACCCACACTGGCCGTGTGGAAGTTCGCCTCCTGCGACGGTTGCCAGCTCACCCTCTTGGACTGCGAGGACGAACTGCTCACGATCGCCGCGCAGGTGCAGATCGCCACCTTCCTGGAGGCCTCCAGCGCCATCGTGGCCGGTCCCTACGACGTGTCGCTCGTCGAGGGCTCGATCACCACAGCCGCCGACGAGCGACGAATCAAGGAGATCCGGGAGCAGTCACGCATCCTGGTGACGATCGGCGCATGCGCCACCGGTGGGGGCATCCAGGCGTTGCGCAACTTCGCCGACGTCGACGAATTCACTTCTGTCGTCTACGCCAAACCCGAATACATCGACACGCTCGCCACATCGACGCCCGCTTCGGCGCACGTTGCGGTCGACTACCAGCTTCAGGGGTGCCCGATCGACCGCGGCCAGCTGCTCGACACGCTCGCGGCCCTGCTCGTCGGCCGCAAGCCGCGGCTGCCTGCCAAGACCGTGTGTACCGAGTGCAAGAACCGCGGCGTGACCTGCGTCGTGGTCGCAGACGGCATCCCATGCCTCGGTCCCGTGACCCATGCCGGTTGCGGTGCGCTGTGTCCGACCTTCCACCGCGGCTGCTACGGATGCTTCGGACCGACCGCCACACCGAACACCGCGGCGTTGATCCCGCTGCTGAGCCGGGACGGCATGTCCGACGACGACGTCGAACGGGTATTCCACACATTCAATGCCACCCGCTTCGCCGATGAACGGAACGACCTGTGAGCCAAGAGATTCGGACTATCACGGTCGGCGCGCTGACCCGGGTCGAAGGTGAGGGCGCGCTGAACGTCACGCTGACCGACGGAATGGTCGACACCGTGGAGCTCAGCATCTACGAGGCGCCGCGGTTCTTCGAGGCGTTCCTGCGTGGGCGGTCCTACACCGAGCCGCCCGACATCACCGCCCGGGTCTGCGGTATCTGCCCGGTGGCCTATCAGGTCAGCGCATGCAACGCCATCGAGGCCGCATGCGGCGTGACGATCGACCCCGAACTGGTGGCCCTGCGCCGGCTGCTGTACTGCGGGGAGTGGATACACAGTCATGCGCTGCACATCTTCCTGCTGCACATGCCCGACTTCCTCGGCTATCCCGACGCCATCGCTCTTGCCAAGGACCGGCCCGAGCTTGTCGAGCGCGGGCTTGCCCTGAAGAAGGCGGGCAACCATCTGATGGAGCAGATCGGCGGACGCGCAATCCACCCCATCAACGTCAAGCTGGGCGGTTTCTATTCGACGCCGAATCGCGCGGATCTGAAGCCGCTGGCCGAAATGCTGCGCCGCGCCTTGGACGACGCCATGTACACCGTTCGCCAGGTCGCCGAATTCGACTTCCCCGACACCGAATTCGACCACGAGTTCTTGTCGCTGACCGATCCTCTTCGGTATCCGATCGAAAACGGAACCATCGCACGCAGTGCGGGGCAACCGTTTCCGGTCGAGGATTTCACCACTCACGTCGTCGAAGCACAGGTGCCGTACTCGACCGCACTGCAGGCCACCCTTGACGGTGGCCGCTACCTCACGGGGCCGCTGGCGCGCTACTCGCTCAACTCGCACAGGCTCTCTCCGGCCGCATCGGCGGCGGCCGCCGATGCCGGGCTCGGCGCCGAGTGCCGCAACCCCTTCCGCAGCATCCTCGTACGCGCTGTCGAAGTGGTCTACGCGGTCGAGGAGGCGCTTCGGATCATCGGGGAATACGAGCGCCCGCCGCGCCCGTCCGTCGAGGTGCCCGCGCGGGCGGGCATCGGGCACGGCGTCAGCGAGGCTCCCCGCGGGCTGCTCTACCACCGCTACGAAATCGGCGACGACGGGCTGATCCACGCCGCGAACATGGTGCCACCGACATCGCAGAATCAGGCGGCCATCGAACACGAGATGGGCCTGCTGGTGGCCGCCAACGTGTCGCTGGACGACGCGGCGCTGACATCGCTGTGCGAGAAGTCGATCCGCAACCACGACCCGTGCATATCGTGCTCGGCCCACTTCCTGAAGCTGACTGTCGAACGTCGTTGAACCACTTGGTGATCGGCATCGGCAACAGCTACCGCCGCGACGACGGCGTCGGACTGGCCGTCGCGGCGCAGATCGCCCACCTCGACCTCGAGGGAGTACGGGTGCTGACGTCGACCGGCGAGCCGGGAGAGATCCTCGACGCCTGGGCCGACGTGCCACGCACGGTGGTCGTGGACGCCGCTTTCGGCGAGGGCGCGACTCCCGGCCGGATTCGGCGCTGGACGCCAGGCGCGGAGGCTGCTGCCGCCGCAGTGAGCTCACATGCGCTCGGCCTGCCTGCCACATACGCGCTCGGTCAGGCTCTTGGCCAAATACCCAGGGAGCTCATCGTTTTCACGGTCGATGCGGCCGAGATAGGGTACGGCGTCACGCTCACACCGCACGTCGCCGCCGCGGTGCCCGAGGCGATGGCCGCGATCGTGGCCGAGATCAGGCGTTGAGCGGCTCGAGCACGAATACGCTGCGCTTGCCACCGCGCCGGAAGTGTTCTCGATAGGACGGCCAGAGCGCAACCAACTGCGGCCAGTAGCGGTCGAGTTCGGCTCCTCGCGCCTCTCGCGCCTCACAGCGGATGACATCACGGCCGACCTGAAGCGACACCGCCGGATCGGCACCCACATTCAGCACCCAGGGGTTCACTCGCTCCGATTCGGGTCGCACGTTGCACACCACATACCGGTCGCCATCACGGAGAAAAAACACGGGCGTGGTGCGTGGCTTGCCCGTTCGGCGACCAGTGGTCGTCAGCAGCAGAATGCTGCGGCCGCGTCTTCCCCATCGGAACGCCCGTCCCCCCGTCGCCCGATACACCACCCGGTGAACCGGAGCGACGACATTCTTGATACTCCACACCGCAAACCGGCTGGCACCCAACGCCATCATGAGCTGATCGAACACCGGATTGCGGTGTCGCCACATGGGACTTACGGCCCATGATCAGGGACCAAAGCCTCCACAGGATTGGTGGAGTCGGCCATAGCGTCAATCGCGCGGGGTAGGCATCCGCGACCTCGCATCCTGAACTGGGAGCACAACGATGTCAAACACTTTGGTACCCCCACCCGTCGAGCCGCGCCGCGTCAGCGCGAAGGCCGGCCTCGGGCTGGCCGCACTGACGGCGATCGTCGTCGGGTCGATGATCGGCAGCGGAATCTTCGCGCTGCCCTCGCAAATGGCGGGTGTCGCCGCGCCCGGCCCACTCCTCATCGGGTGGGTCATCACCGGGGTCGGAATGTTGATGCTGGCGTTCGTCTTCCAGACGCTGGCGTCACGCAAGCCGGACGTCGACGGCGGCGTTTACGGCTACGCCCGAGCGGGTTTCGGCAACTACATCGGCTTCACGTCGGCGTTCGGTTACTGGATGTCGGCCTGGGTGGGCAACGTGGCCTACCTTGTGCTGCTGTTCTCGACACTGGGCTACTTCTTCCCAAGTTTCGAGGGTGGCGCGACCGTGCCCGCGATCATCGGCGCGTCGATCGTGCTGTGGATCGTGCATGCCATGATCCTGCGCGGCGTCCAGACCGCAGCGCTCGTCAACGTCGTGGTGACCGTCGCCAAGGTGGTGCCGATTCTGGTCTTCATCGCCATCGCCGCGGTCGGTTTCAAGGCAGGATTGTTCACCGCCGACTTCTGGGGCAAGACCGTCCAGATCGACGGAGCGCCACTCGGTGACACCATGACCCAGGTCAAGGCCATGATGCTGGTGACCGTGTGGGTATTCATCGGTATCGAGGGCGCCGCGGTCTACTCGCAGCGCGCCGCCAAGCGCACCGACGTCGGCCGGGCCACCGTGCTGGGCTTCGCCGGCGTGCTCGCCCTGCTGCTTCTAGTCAACCTGCTGTCGTACGGCCTGATGGCACAGGCGGATCTGGCCGGCGTGGCCGACCCGTCCATGGCTGGGGTGCTGGAGAACGAGGTCGGCAGCTGGGGCGCCGCGTTCATCTCGATCGGACTGGTCATCTCCCTGTTGGGTGCGCTGATCGCGTGGGTGCTGCTGTGCGTCGAGATCCTGCGCCTGCCCGCACTGGAAAACGTGATGCCCAAGGCGCTCGCTAAGGAGAACTCGCACGGCGCGCCTGCAACCGCGCTGTGGGTCACCAACCTCTGCGTGCAGGCGCTGCTGCTGTGGACGCTGGCCAATTCGAGCACCTACACCAACCTGGTCTTCCTCGCTACGTCGCTGATCCTGCTGCCCTACCTGTGGTCGGCTGCCTATCAGGTGCTGCTTGCGGTTCGCGGTGAGACCTACGAGTCGGGCCACGGCAGGACGCGCGACCTGATCATCGGCGTGGTCGCGCTCGGGTACGCCGTGTGGCTGGTCTATGCGGGTGGCTTGGAGTACCTGCTCATTGCGGCGGTGTTCTACCTGGTGGGAACGGGCGCCTACATCTGGGCCCGCAAGGAAAGCCGGCTGCCCACCTTCACCAAGGGTGAACTCGTGGTGGTCGGGGTGGTGGCGCTGACGTCGGCCGTCGCAGTCGCGAATGCTGGTCACGGGAAACCTGGCCGTGCTATGACGACCGAATCCCGACTGGGAGTCTGGTCCGAGGCCGGAAAGCTGCGGCGGGTCCTGGTGTGCGCACCAGGGCTCGCCCACCAGCGACTGACCCCGGAGAACTGCAACGAGTTGCTGTTCGACGACGTGATCTGGCTGCAGCAGGCGCGACGCGACCACTTCGATTTCGTGGCGAAGATCCAGGACCACGACGTCGAGGTCCTCGAGCTGCAGGACCTGCTCGCCGAGGTGGTGGCCGTACCCGAGGGCCGTGACTGGGTGCTGGACCGCAAGGTCACCGATGACCTCGTCGGCTCGGGCCTGCGCCACGAGATCCGGGCGTGGCTGGCCGAACTCTCTGCGGATCAGTTGGCGGACTTCCTGATCGGCGGCGTCGCCTATCAGGATGTCCCCGACGACGTGGGCGGCAGCTTCCTGTCGGCGTTCCGCGAGCTGGACAATGCGGGCTTCGTGCTCCGGCCGCTGCCGAATACGCAGTTCATGCGGGACAACTCTGCGTGGATCTTCAACGGCGTGACGCTGAACCCGATGTACTGGCCCGCCCGGCGTCAGGAGACGCTCCTGACGACCGCGGTGTACAAGTTCCATCCCGCCTTCGCCGACGAGAAGTTCGACATCTGGCTGGGTGACCCCGAAGGTGTTGCGCGCGATCATGGCTCGGCCACACTCGAGGGCGGCGACGTGATGCCGATCGGCAAGGGGGTCGTCGTCATCGGCATGGGTGAGCGCTCGTCTCACCAGGCGATCACCCAGGTGGCGCGCAATCTGTTCGCCGCGGGTGCGGCCGAGCGGGTGATCATCGCGAGCCTGCCCAAGTCGCGCGCGGCAATGCACCTGGACACCGTGTTCACGTTCTGCGACTACGACCTGATCACCGCGTACGCTCCGGTAGTCGACGGCATCGTGCCGTTCAGCCTTCGCCCCGATGACATTTCGCCGTCCGGGCTGGAAATCCGCCGCGAGCCAAAAGGATTGGTCGCGACCATCGGCGAAGCCGTCGGCGTCGACTTCCGGGTCGTCGCCACCGCGGGCGACATCTACGGCATCCAACGGGAGCAATGGGACGACGGCAACAACGTCGTCGCAGTCGAGCCAGGCGTCGTCATCGCATACGACCGCAACATTCTCACCAACACCGCGCTGCGGAAGGCCGGCGTCGAGGTCGTCACCATCACGGCCAGCGAACTCGGCCGCGGACGCGGCGGCGGCCGATGCATGACCTGCCCAATCCAGCGCGATCCGCTCTACACCTGACTACCACGAGAGAAGGATGATCCGCCGTGGCATTCAACAACCGAAACCGCAGCCTGCTCAGCCTCGTCCATCACACCGACCGTGATCTGCACTATCTGCTGGACCTGTCGCGGGACCTCAAGCGTGCCAAGTACTCCGGCCTCGGCCGGCAGACCTTGACCGGAAAGAATATCGCGCTGATCTTCGAGAAGTCGTCTACCCGCACCAGGTGTGCGTTCGAGGTGGCGGCTTACGACGAAGGAGCTCATGTCACATACATCGACCCCGCGTCGTCGCAGATCGGGCACAAGGAGTCGATGAAGGACACCGCGCGGGTGCTGGGCGGAATGTACGACGCCATCGAGTACCGCGGGGCGAGCCAGGAGACGGTGGAGGAGCTGGCACAGTACGCCGGCGTGCCCGTGTTCAACGGTCTGACCGACGAGTTCCACCCCACCCAGATGCTCGCCGACGTCCTCACCATGACCGAACACTGCCCGAAACCATTGACGGATATCGCTTTTGCGTTCGTCGGAGACGGCCGCAACAACGTGGCCAACTCGCTGCTGCTCACCGGCGCGAAGCTCGGCATGGACGTGCGGATCGGCGCACCCGCCGATCTGTTTCCCGACAAGGACCATCAGTCGATGTGCGCGGAGTTCGCGGCCGCCTCCGGCGCGCGGATCACCGTCACCGACGATCCGGTCAAGGCGGTCAGCGGCGTCGACTTCATCTACACCGACGTGTGGGTGTCGATGGGAGAGCCGGTGGAGACCTGGGGCAAGCGGATCGAGCAACTCCTGCCCTTCCAGGTCAACAAGGAACTCATGGCCGCGGCGGGTAACCCACGAGTGAAATTCATGCACTGCCTGCCCGCGTTCCACAACTGCGAGACCAAGATCGGTGCACAGATCGCGGCGCAGTACCCCTATCTGTCGAACGGCATCGAGGTCACCGACGACGTCTTCGAGAGCCCGGCGAACATCGCTTTCGAGCAGGCCGAGAACCGTATGCACACGATCAAGGCGGTCCTTGTGTCCGCCCTGAACTGAGTGCCGCCGATGCGAATCGTGATTGCCTTGGGCGGCAATGCCCTTCTGCAGCGGGGTCAACCCATGACGGCGGAAAACCAGCGTGCCAACATCCGGGCGGCGGCGGAGCAGATCGCCGCCGTCGCGCCGGACAACGAGATCGTCATCGCACACGGTAACGGCCCGCAGGTGGGATTGTTGGCATTGCAGGCGGCGGCGTATCACGACGTCGCGCCGTACCCCCTCGATGTGCTGGGGGCGCAGACCGAGGCGATGATCGGCTATGTCATCGAACAGGAGCTCGGCAACTTGTTGCCCGCGGACAAGTCGCTGGCGACCGTGCTGACGATGATCGAGGTCGACCGTGACGATCCCGCGTTCGCCAACCCGACCAAGCCGATCGGACCGGTCTACGACAGGGACACCGCCGAGCGCCTGAAGGCCACAAGCGGTTGGGCCATCGCCCCCGACGGAGACAAGTTCCGACGGGTGGTGGCCAGTCCAAAGCCGAAGCGCATCTTCGAAATACAGCCGATCCGCACTCTCGTCGAAAAGGGCACGCTCGTCATCTGTGCCGGCGGCGGCGGCATTCCGACGATGTACGACGAACACGGTCGATTGCACGGCGTCGAGGCCGTCATCGACAAGGATCTCGCCTCGACGCTGCTGGCCGAACAGCTCGACGCCGACCTTCTTGTCATCGCCACCGATGTCGACGGCGTGTACACCGGCTGGGGCACTCCCGAACAGGCCCGGCTGGGCCGGATCACTCCCGAGGAACTCGCCGGGTTGCAGCTTCCCGCCGGGTCCATGGGCCCCAAGGTGGCGGCCGCGTGCGGCTTCGCGCACAGCACCGGCAGGGAGGCCGTGATCGGCGCGCTCACCGACATCGCCGACATCGTGGGCGGTACCGCGGGCACCAGGGTGCGCGTGCCCGCACGCGTCTAGCCTCAGTGGGCGAGGGCGAGCACGTCGTCGATGCCGGCGGCCAGGCAGCTGTAGAAGTCCTCGAGGTCCGGTATCGCACCGGTATCCACGTTGATTCCCAGCGCACACACGTCGACGTAGGTGAGCAACGTGACGTTCAACGCGGCGCCGATCGTGGGAGAGAACGCGAACGGCATGCTGACGGGGACACCGGCAAAGTACAGGGGTGCCGAAAAGCCGGGCACGTCACTGGCGACGAAGTCGACGTGGCGAAGCGCGGAGCCGACGTAGGCGCTCGGCATCGCGTTGAGGACACCGGCGATGAGTTGGGTGTAGGCCAAGGACTTCTCGTTGCGCGCCTTGGCCGTCCGTTCGTGGACCAGACGGATGCGCTCGGCGGCATCCATGTCACCCGAAGGTGCGTCGAACCGCATCAGCGTCGCCCGATTACCGCCCAGCGCGTCTTCCGGCGTCCGGAGGCTGATCGGCATGGACACGACGAGGTTGTCGACGGTGATTCCGTGCTTCTCGTGGTATCGGCTGAGGCCCCCGGAAATGGCGGCGATGAATGCGTCGTTGAGCGACCCTCCGACCACGGCGCCGGCCACCCGCAGCTTTTCCTTGGGCACTTCGGCCACGGCGAGTCGGCGAATCCGACTGCGCTCAGCCATGATCGGTGATTCGGCGTGGGCGATCGGGCGCATCGTCCGATAGATCGAGCCGACGGTCGACACCACGTCCGTGGCGGTGCCGAGGGGGCGGCGAATGCCATCGACGAGCAGCTTCGGCATTGCGTTCAGCGACCGCGACACCATCGTGACGGCGGCCTTTCCACCGTCGAGTGCCAGGTCGCGGATGACCTCGAGCGGCGACGGGACCGCGGGTCGGGGCAGCGCCGGCGCGGGGATCGGCGCGCTGCGCTGCGGGCTTCGATCGAAGAGGCTTGCTGCCATCTCGACGGCACCCATGCCGTCGGTGAGCGCGTGGTGCAATTTGAACAGCATCGCCGAGCCGCCGCCCGACATGCCGTCGACCAGCGTGGCCTCCCAGAGTGGGCGGGCCCGGTCGAATTCCGCCATCGCGGCGACGCGAGCCATTTCGACGACGCTGTCCAGGGCTCCCGGCTTGGGAGCGCTCACCCGCCGCAGATGGAACGACAGGTCGAAGTCGGGATCGTCTTCCCACCTGGGCGGCAATGGATACGGAGACTGCGCGACCCGTTGCCGGAACCTGGGTACCACGCGGGTGAGTAACTCGAATCTTTCGACGACGTCATCGGGGTCCGGGGTGCCCTCGAGCAGGATGAGCGTGACGATCGTCGACCGCAGCCGAGGGTCGCTCTCGATCGACCACATGAAGGCGTCGCTGTTGCGCAGGAACTCGGCCATGCCTATGCCGCGACGGCCACATCGATCGACAGATGGTCGGCCAGCGCATGGGCTGCCGGCCAGTCACCGCTGCGTATCGCTTGCGCAAGATCGTCGACTATGGGGCTGGACACACCGAGTTCCGCCAGCCATGCGCTCACCGTGGCGGCTATTCCGTCGACCGAGACACGGGCGACGCGGCCGTCGTGCAGCCGGTCCATGACTCGGTAGGCCAACGCCTGGGGCGCGGGGCGATACGCCCGGCCGACCAACGGGATCAGGTGGTTCAGTGACCTCATGATGGCCTCCTCGTCGCGTCCTACCTCTTCATCACACCAAGGTGGCCGAACTGGCCGTAGGGCCGAACGCACGAATCCGGCGGTGCTTAGGTCCCGCTTCGCAGTGGGCCTGAAGCCCCTACCGGGGCGGGCCATTGGTCGTGGCTCACTCTGTGAACTCGACGGTGCCGCCCGCCATCAGGGTCTGTGTCTCACCCCGGCATTCCACCAGCACGGGCGAGGCGTCACCGGGTTCCGCGCTCAGGGTCGCGTCTCGTCCGATCACACCGAGACGAAGCCGATGGCCGCGGTACCGGAGTGTGAACTCCAGCCTGCCATGGGATTCCGGCCACAGCGGCCCGAGCATGATGCGGTCGCGGCGCATCTCCAGCCCGGTGAAGCATCGCTGTAACAGGTCGATGCTGCCTGCCATCGCGGCGAGGTGAATGCCCTCGGCGGTCGTGCCGTGCTGGATGTCGGCGATATCGGAGGCGAGCGCCTGCTCGAAGTACTTCATCGCCTGATGCCGGTCGCCGCGGGCCAGCACCCAGGCGTGCACGACGGCGCTCAGCGTCGAGCCGTGTGACGTGCGGGACTGGTAGTAGTCGATGGTCTTCGGAATCTGGTCGGGCGTGAACCGGTACCCGAGGCGGTCGAACAGCTCGTAGAGTTCGTCGGCCGAGAGCAGGTAGAACAGCATGAGGGCGTCTGCCTGTTTGGAGACCTTGTAGTTGTTCACGCTGTCGTTCTCGGCCTCCAGAATGCGGTCGAGTCGCTGCATGTCGTCGTACTTCGTTCGCAGGCCTTCCCAGTCCAACTCCGCCAGGTCCTCGTAACCCTCGAACTGGCTGACGACGCCGTCGTGGAATGGCACGAACATCCGTCGGCTCACGTCTTCCCACTGCGCGAGGTCCTCGTCGCCGATGCCGAGCGTCTCCAGAAGCGCAAGCCGGTAGTACGGCGGTATGCGTTCGAGGGCCTCGAGTGCCCGCAGGATCACCCACACGGCCATGACGTTGGTGTAGGCGTTGTTGTCGACGCCGTCGAATTCGCGGCCGGGGTATCCGGAATGGAACTCGTCGGGCCCGATGACACCGCGGATCACGTACCGGTCCCGTTCGTTGTCGAAGCTGGCCAGACTGACCCAGAACCTGGCGATGTCTGTGAGCATTTCGGCGCCGTAGTCGATCAGGAATCCGATGTCCCCGGTCACCTGATAGTGCTGCCAGACGTTGTAGGCGATCGCCAGCCCGATGTGGTGGGCGCGCGCGCTCGCGTCCGGATTCCATCGACCGGATCGCGGGTTGAGATGCAGGCGCTGACTCTCTTCACGCCCGTCGCTGCCCGACTGCCATGGGAACATCGCGCCGGCGTAGCCGGCCTCGATGGCCGCACGGCGGGCTTCGGGCAACCGGCGGTAGCGGTACATCAGCAGCGACCGAGTGACCTTGGGCAGCCGCATGTTGGTGACCGGGAACACGAACAGCTCGTCCCAGAAGATGTGGCCGCGGTAGGCCTCACCGTGTAGCCCGCGGGCCGGCACTCCCACATCCAGGTCGGCCGTATGCGTCGAGAGTGTCTGCAACAAGTGCAATTGGTGCAGCCGGACGATTCGCAGCAGGTCGGGATCGCGACCCATCTCGATGTTGAAGCGCTCCCACAGGTGGGCCCAAGCCAACCGGTGTTCGCGTTCGAGTTCGGTGTATCCGCGGACCCGGTTGAGTTCCCGTTCGGCGGCGGCAACAGGTCCGGAAATGCCGTGATCGCGACTCGTGAACACGGTCACCACCTTCTCCAGCGTGACCGATTGACCGGAGCTCACGTCGACGGTGACGTCGTGCCCGATGCGGAGGTCGTCCCCGGCTCGGCGGCGCTGGACGGGTTGTTCGACGCCGTCGCGGTGCACGGTGTTGCGCAGGGCGACGGCAATCCCGATCTTCGACTCGACGGTCTCCGCCGCCAACAGCACGGAATCCTCCGACAACTCCGTCAGACCGACGACCTCGAAATGCCGCGAGGACAAGTCGCGATATCGGTCGACTCCCCGGTTCTGCACATCGCCGTCGACGAGCGAGCGAAATTCGACCCGTCCCGACCAGTTCTGCGCCTGGACTTCGGTCTCCATCGCGGCCACGTGCGGGAGGTGCATCGCGACGAAACGCCTCTGGGTGACTTTCGTTGTCCGCCCGTCGCGATCGCGGAACACGAACTCTCGCGACAGCGTCGCCCGGCGAAGATCGATGGTCACCAGGTAGGACGAGGTGTCGACGTCGTCGATGTCGAACCACTGCCCGTCGTCGATGCGGAATGTCACCGGCAACCAGTTCGGCAGGTTCACCAGGCTCTCGTTGTCGATGGCGGTACCCGCGACCACGTCGGTCAGTCGGTTGTATATCCCCGCCACGTACGTGCCCGGGTAGTGGAACTCGCCCGCGGTACATTCGGGTGCTGCGCCGCGCACCGTCATGTAGCCGTTGCCCATGGTGCACAACGCTTCTCGTAGCCTCTCGTCGGCGGGCCGGTAGCCTCCGTACGTCATCGTCCACGGGTCGTTCGAGCTGTTCTGCTCCACGGCGAGCTGGTCGGAGATCCTCGTCAAGAACTGAAGGACGGCATCGGGATCGTCGAGGGCGAACCGGGCCGCAGACCGACGGTCTCCCGACTCGGCGCTGCGGACCGCCACACCGACGCCCATGTGCCGGATCGCGTCGAACGCGTCTTCGTCGGTGAGGTCGTCGCCGATGTAGATCGGCAGGAGCAGCTCCCGCCCGTCGAGCTGGTCGAGAATCCATTCCAGTGTCTTGCCCTTGCCCCAGTCGACATCCGGCCGGAGTTCGATGACCATCCGCCCGCCGGTGACACGAAGATTGTTGCGCTGTCCGATGATTCGCACGGCGGCGGTGATTCCGTCGACACGGTCGGGGGCGACGTTTCGATAATGCACGGCGACCGAGAAGCGCTTGTTCTCCACGACGAGTCCGCCGATATCGGCCAGGCGTTCGCGAAGTTCGGACTCCGCATCCGCAAGAACCCGGATCGCTTCGGCGCCGACCTCGTTCTGGTGGTATGTCCCATCGGGGGACAGCAGTTCGAAACCATGGCTGCCCGCATACCAGATGCCGGGCACGCCGACTCGGGCCTTGATGTCGTCCAGTCCGCGACCACTGACCACCGCGACCGGGCAGCGCGCGGCCAGCGACTCGAGCACGTCGGCGGCACCCGGTATCAGCGCTGCGGCATTGGGATCGTTGACGATCTCAGACACAGTGCCGTCGAAGTCCAACAGCACCGCGGGCTGTCGCGTTTCTGCGAGAGAGGCGATCTCGCCGTAGGACTTCAGCGCATCCGCCATCGCGGAGGTTCGTTCGTAGCCGCTGCGAAGCGTCACGGCGACCAGATCGGGTACCACGACATCGGCGCCGGACCGCAAGAGTTCGTCGGCGTTGCCGGTGCGGTCGACGCCGATGACGAGTCCGAAGCCGCCGTCGCGTCCCGCCGTCACGCCTGCCACGGCATCCTCGACGACGACGCACCGCTGGGGCCTTACCGCGAGCCGCTTCGCGGTCTCGTGCAGGACGGCCGGGTCGGGTTTGCCGGGAAGGCCCAGCTCGCGGGCGGCCAGCCCGTCGACCCGGACGGGAAACAGCTCGGAAAGCCCTGCGGCCTCCAGGATGTGTGCGCAGTTGCGGCTCGACGAGAAAACGGCCGTGCCGATCTGAGCGGCTTGGAGCTGACGGACAAACTCGACGGTCGATCCGAAGGCAGGCACGCCGTCGGCGAGCAGCTCGAGGAAGCGCACCTGTTTGTCGTTTCCCAGGCCGCACACCGTGTCGACGCCGCGGTCGTCCTCGCTCCCCCGCGCAAGAGAGATGCCGCGTGACTTGAGAAAGTCCGCGACGCCGTCGAACCGCGGCTTCCCGTCCACGGAATTGCGGTAGTCGTCATCGGTGAACGGGCAGTGGTCTTCGCCGACGGCTTCCGGCCGTCGGGCCAGGTAGTCGTCGAACATCGCTTTCCACGCCGCCTTGTGGATGGCGGCCGTGTCGGTGACCACACCGTCGAGGTCGAAGATCACCGCGTCGTGATACCGCGGGTCAACGAAGACCGGGAGCTTCATCGCCAATCTCCTAAAGAGGTTCGAGCTCTTATGCCATCGCTTCCGCGGCGCCCACGAAAGGGCCTGAAGACCCTCGTGTCGCAGATAGAGACCTATTGCTCTGGAAACTCAGGACCTTCGGCCGACCTGCTGTAGCCCTCGGACGGTACGCAGGCGCGGCACCGCAGAACAGACGCCTTGGCGCAATCGGGCCTGCTAGACGGGACTGACCGCGATATGAACTTCGCACCTCCGGTCCGACCGACCGCGGCAAAACCGAACGAACGCCCTCCCACAGCGAGATACTTGCGCCGCACCCGTGCACCCATCATGGAAGGCCAGTGCTAATGGCAGAGGAAATGCGGACCGCCTATCACGAACAGCTTTCCGATCTCAATGACAGGTTGGGAACGATGTGCGACCTGGCCGGCACGGCGATGGAACGCGCCACTCGCGCACTGTTGGAATCCGACCTCGCAGGCACGGAAGAGGTGATCGGCGACCATGACAAGATCGTGGCAATGAGCGTCGACGCCGCAGGTCGTGCGATCAAGTTGCTCGCGCTGCAGCAGCCGGTAGCCGGTGACTTGAGAAATATCGTCGGATCGATTCAAATCGTCGCCGACATCGAACGCATGGACGCCTTGGCCGTCCACGTCGCCAAGATCGCCCGACGCCGCCATCCCGAGCCCGCGGTGTCAGAAGAAATCAGTACCTACTTCAATCAGATGGGGCAAGTGGCTTGCCAGATGGCGACCATTGCCCGAGAAGTGCTACGGACTCGCGATCCCCAGAAGGCCGCGGGTATCCGTGAACAGGATGTCGTCATGAACGACTTGCACCGGCAGCTGTTCGGGGTGCTTTTGGATGGCGGTGAATGGACTCACGGTGTCCAGGCCGCAGTCGATGCCGCACTGCTCGGCCGCTTCTACGAGCGCTTCGCCGACCACGCCGTCGAGATAGGTAGACGCGTCGTCTTCCAGGCGACAGGCGCGCTTCCCGCGGAGCAAGACGTCGGCACGTACTAAGTACAAAACCTGACTGCAGGTGCACTCGCACTTATGGTCATCTGGTCATCGCGCGACGGGTCTTAGGACTGCCGACAAAGGCCGAAGGACCCTACGGGCCGGACCGGTATCGCCATACGGTTCAGGCTCGGAAGCCTGCATGACTAAAGGATCTTGGCTATGACAACGTCAGTTCAGCGCGGCGTTCGACATCACAGCGACGAACCCAGCCGGCCTCCGGGACACTCCGTGCCGATCAACAGTCCCGCGACGCCGTCACGTCGTGAAATCGATATGGCCATCGGAGTGCTAATTGGACTGCGCCAGTGCTCCGAGCGCCAAGCCTTCAGTGAAATCGCCGCGGCCGTAAGCGAGACAGGGGTCAGCCTGGGCGCCATCTGCCGTGGACTCGTCGAACTGGCCAGCGGTACAAATGCATCGTTCGACCACAGCCCAGAAGTCCTAACAGTATGGCGCGAGCTGATAAGCGGTCGCCACAGTGTTCGTGAGTAAGCCGTCTAGAAGAGGGGTGTTGGGTCATGCCGTTGGCCATCAGCACCTTTGACCGCAACATCGCTGCGAACCGCTTCGCCGGTGCATCGCTGCCGGAGGTCCTCGGTTGGCTGAACACGTCGGTCGAGGGCCTGTCCACCGCCGACGCGGAGGCCAGGCTGGCCGAGGTCGGGCCCAATTCCGTTCGCACTCACCGGGTCAGCGCGCTGGCCGTGCTGCGCCATCAGCTCAACAACGCAGTCCTGGGGCTGCTCGCCGCCACCGCGGTGCTGTCGTTTTTCCTGGGTGACAGCACGCAGGCCACCATCATCGGCATCATCCTTCTGGTCAGCATCGGGCTGGGATTCGTCAACGAATACCGCGCTGAACGTGCCACTGCGGCCTTGCATTCCGGCATTCACCACAATGCGGTGGTCAGACGCGACGGCCACTTCGGCCGGATCGACGTGAACGCACTTGTTCCCGGCGACGTGATCCGCCTGGAACTGGGCGAGCTGGTTCCGGCCGACGTACGCCTCATCAACGGCAACGGCTTGGAATGCAACGAGAGCATTCTCACCGGCGAGTCGACGGCGAAGGAGAAGTCAGCCGAGCCGGCGGGTGTCGATATCGACGATGCAGACAATGTGGCGTTCATGGGAACCGTGGTCAGCGCCGGCGAGGCGACCGCGGTTGTCTACGCGACCGGTGCCAACGCCGAATTCGGTCGCATCGCCGCCGGTTTGGGAGAGCGGGAGCCGGAAACCGAATTCCAGGCCGGCTTGCGTCGCTTCTCGTATCTCCTGTTGCGCGTCGCACTCACGCTCACGGTCGTCATCATCGTCACCAACCTCCTGCTCGGACGGCCACTGATCACCTCCGCGCTGTTCGGCTTGGCGATCGCCGTCGGCATCACTCCCCAGCTGCTACCTGCTGTCGTCAGCACCAGCCTGGCGACCGGATCCCGGCGTCTTGCGAAGCTCAAAGTGTTGGTGAAGCGGTTGGTGTGCATCGAGGACCTTGGCGACATCGACATCCTGATCACCGACAAAACGGGGACGCTCACCGAAGGGCGGATCGAGTTGATCGACGCGATCGCTCCGGAAGGCGGCCACGCGGACTCGGTGCTGCGATTAGGCCTGCTGGCCACCGACGTCGATCCGACGACCGGCGGAGTCAGTGCGAATGACCTCGACACCGCCCTGTGGCGCGACCAGCACGGCATCAAGGACGCGTCGCGCGTCGCCGTCCTGCCCTTTGATCACACCCGCCGAGCCACCTCTGCGCTGGTCGACGGCGCTGACGGCAGGATGCTGGTGGTCAAGGGTGCGCCCGAGCAGGTATTGGCGCGCTGCGACGACGTCCCCGACGCCGCTCAAGGCACGCTGTCGACGTTGTTCGCCGACGGAAGACGCGTCGTCGCGGTCGCCAGTCGACCCGCCCCCGGCCTCGACCACCTGACCGCTGACGACGAAACCGGCCTCACTCTCGCGGGCTTCTTGGTGTTCGCAGACAACCCGAAGTCGGCTGCGCGCGACTCTTTGGCGCAGCTGGCCGCGCTGGGAATCGAAGTCAAGATCGCGACTGGAGACAACCCCGCGGTCGCCGAAAAAGTCTGCGCCGAACTGGGTTTGCCCTCCAAGGGCACCATCACAGGACCACAGCTGGAGCACCTCGACGACAGCGAACTCGACACCGCGACAACCGATCACACCATATTCGCTCGGATATCGCCGGAGCAGAAGGCGCGACTCATCTCGTCGCTGCGCCACGTCGGACGGTCGGTGGGCTTTCTCGGCGACGGGGTCAACGACGCTTTGGCCTTGCACTCCGCCGATGTCGGGATCTCCGTCGACACCGCCGCCGATGTGGCCAAGGACGCGGCGGACGTCGTGCTACTGGAGAAGGACCTCGGTGTTCTTGCGGCGGGTGTCGCCGAGGGCAGGCGGATCTTCGCCAACACGATCAAGTACGTACTCATGGGCACGTCAAGCAATTTCGGCAATATGTTCAGTGCGGCCGCCGCGTCGGCGGTGCTGTCGTTTCTGCCGATGCTGCCCAGCCAGATCCTGCTCAACAACCTGCTCTATGACAGCTCGCAGCTCGCGATACCGTCCGACCGCGTCGACGACGATCAACTACACGCGCCATCGCACTGGAACATTGCCTTCATCCGTAAGTTCATGCTCACCTTCGGCCCGATCAGTTCGTTGTTCGACTTCCTCACGTTCGGCCTCATGCTCGGGGCATTGCACGCCGGACCCGTCGAATTTCGCACCGGATGGTTTGTGGAATCCCTTGCGACACAAACGCTGATCATCTTCGCGATAAGGACCCGAATGGTGCCCTTCTTTCGGAGCAAGCCCGGCCTCCTGCTTTCATTGACCACGCTCACAGTGGTCGCGATCGGCATCGTGCTCACCTTGTCGCCTCTGGCGCACAGCCTTGGCTTCACAACGCTGCCGTGGCAGTTCTTTGCGGCTCTCGTCGGTCTGACGATTGCGTATCTGGTGTTGGTCGAGGTCACCAAGAAGTGGTTCTACTCCGAACCGATCCAGGTGGCGGGTCAACCGCACCGCACCCGAGGCCGCGAGCACCGCATCCATCGCCGGGCCGCCCGCTTCAGCCATCCCGGCCGCCTTCCGGCCCAGTCGTAGGTGTGCACGATGACACTCCGTGAATCGGTAACTCGGCTAAGGCGATTCGCCGAGCCGGCAATGGCCGGCCTGACCGTCGGTGCTCTGGCCGCGGGCGCAATCGCGTGGGTTGCCGGGCACCGGGTGATCGCCGACGGATGCTGGATCGCTGGCACGGCGATCGCCCTGGTACCCGCCGTGTTGTGGGTACTGGCCGGACTGCGGCGCGGGCAAGCGGGGGTGGACCTGATCGCGGTGCTGTCGCTCGTCGGGACTCTTCTCGTCGGCGAGTACTTGGCCGGCGCGTTGATCGCTGTGATGCTGGCAAGTGGGCGGGCGCTCGAGGCGGCCGCGGAACGCCGCGCGTCCCATGACCTACGGGCGCTGCTAGAGCACGCGCCGAGATTCGCGCGCCGGCGAGTCGGTTCAGACGTGGCCGTGGTGCCGCTGGCAGAAGTGGTCGTGGACGACCTTCTCGTCGTGGGTCCTGGCGAGGTCGTTCCGGTCGACGGGCGCATTTCGGACTCGGTCGCGGTCTTGGACGAATCAATCCTCACCGGCGAGCCGCTGCAAGTCGAGCGGGCGGCTGGCGAGCCCGTCCGCAGTGGCGCCGTCAACGCGGGCAGCGCTTTCGATTTGCGCGCCACTGCTACCGCTGACGAAAGCACCTACGCCGGCATCGTGCGGCTTGCCGAGCAAGCCGGTGCGGAAACCGCGCCGATTGTCCGGTTGGCCGACCGGCTTGCGGCATGGTTCCTGCCGCTGACGCTAGTGATGGCCGGCGCATCGTGGGCGTTGAGCGGTTCGGCCGTGCGTGCCGTCGCGGTGCTGGTAGTGGCGACCCCGTGCCCGCTGTTGCTCGCCGCCCCGGTGGCCATCGTGTCGGGATTGTCACGCGCATCGCGTCAAGGTGTGGTGATCCGCAGTGGCGGGGCGCTGGAAAACCTGGGACACGCAACAACTCTGGTCGTGGATAAGACCGGAACGCTGACGGTGGGCCATCCGGCTGTGGTGGGGATATCGACCGCACCGGGGCACGAGGTGGCAGACGTGCTGCGGACCGCCGCATCGGTCGACCAGATGTCCGCACATGTTCTGGCCGAGGCCATCGTCACCGAGGCGCTGGCCCGCGGCCTGCGATTGTCCCTGCCCGACCATGTGGCCGAAGAGCCCGGAAGAGGTGTCAGCGCGACGGTGGACGGCCGCACGGTTCATGTCGGCAAGCTGCCGCCCGAGGCTCTCGGCGAAAGTTGGGCCAAGGCGGCGCTGAACCGAGCCAGACTGGATTCGGCTGCGATCGCGTGGGTGAGCATCGACGGCGCACCCGTGGGCGCAGTCCTACTGCGAGACCCCCTGCGCCGCCATGCACCTCGGACCGTCAGGCGGCTGCGCGCCGCGGGACTGAACCGGTTGGTCATGTTGACCGGCGACCGCGCCGAGCCTGCTCGCGAGGTCGCCACGGTGCTCGGGCTGGACGAGGTGTACGCCCAGCAGAGTCCCGCCGACAAGATCGCGGCCGTGCGCGCCGAACGCGAGACCGCGGTGACGGTGATGGTCGGCGACGGGGTGAACGATGCTCCCGCATTGGCGGCGGCCGACGTCGGCGTCGCGATGGGCGCGCGCGGCGCGACGGCGTCATCGGAAGCCGCTGACATCGTGCTGACCACCGATCGCCTGGATCGGCTCGCCGACGCCATGGATATTGCACGTTGGTCGAGGCGGATTGCGCTGCAGAGCGCCGCGGTGGGCATGACGTTGTCGGTGATCGCCATGGCCGTCGCCGCACTGGGTTTGCTGCCGCCTGCGCCGGGTGCCTTGTTGCAGGAGGCGATCGATGTCGCCGTGATACTCAATGCGCTGCGGGCGCTGAGGGGAAACCCAGCCACCGAAGTCGATTTAACCACCGGTACCGAAGACCTGCTGCGCCGCTTCTCCTCCGAACACGACGAGCTGCGCGACACCGTCGGGCTTCTGCGTGATACCGCCGATCTCCTTGTCTCCGGTGATCCAGCCGCGCTGGAATCCCTGACGCGCGCACATGTCTTCCTCACCGAACGGCTGCTGCCCCATGAGCGGGCGGAGGAAACCCAGCTATACCCGTCGCTCGCACGACCCCTGGGTAGCGGTGAAGCCACCGCCACCATGAGCAGAACACATGCCGAGATCCAGCGGATCTCCGATCGGATCGGCACTCACGTCGCACTTGCGCAGGCCAGCAACGGAATTCAGCCCGACCAGGTCGAGGACCTGCTCGCATGCCTGTACGGGCTCCACGCAGTTTTGCAGCTGCACTTCCTGCAGGAGGAAGAGAACTACTTCACACTCACCGACATCGAGTCGACGAACGCGAATGGGAGCCAACGATGACAGGCAACAACTCCAAATCGCCGGTGATCGTAGGAGTCGACGGATCTCAAGCTGCGCTCGGTGCCGCCGAGTGGGCAGTCGACGAAGCCGTCGCCAGAGATGTCCCGCTGCGTCTGGTCGTATGTCACCAAGCCGACCCACGCGAGCGCGGACGAGTATTACGAAGATGTCCACCGCGGCCGGGCCTCGTTGCAGGCAGCCCGTGATGCGGTGGACGCGACGGGCAAACCAGTCGATATCGAGACCGACGTCGTGGACGGCCCGCCCGCGCTGGCACTCATCGAACAATCCAGGGACGCCGCGATGATCTGCGTCGGTTCGGTCGGCATCGGCCGCTATGCGCGGTCAATCCTGGGTTCTACCGCTTCCGAACTCGCCGAGGAGGCGCACTGCCCGGTCGCGGTCATCCGCCCGCAGAGCGGAGAAGACGGGCGGGAGATCAACTGGATCGTCGTCGCGGTCAACGACAACCCGGGCAACGAAGCCGTCGTCGAGCAGGCGATGAAGGAGGCCGCACTTCGGCACGCGCCCGTCCTCGCCCTTGGTGACCGGAAATCAGCATATTCAGCGCCCGGCGGGCTCGACAGGGAGGTGAACAGCTGGCGACGGCGCTACTCCGATGTGCACGTGTACCCGATCGCCAATCAGGCCGACGTCGCTCATTTCCTGAAAAAACATGACGAGCGGGTGCAGCTGGCGGTGATCGGAAGCACCGAGGCCGACGAGCTCGCGCAGATCGTCGGTCGCTACGGCCATCCGGTGTTCCATCACGCGAACTCCTCAGCACTCATCGTGCGGCACTGACCAGAGTCCGTGACCGTCAGTTCGTCACTGGTGGTTTCGCTGTGTCCTCGGGCTGGATCACGTCGGTGGGGACATACCGCAACACTGCGGCGATGCCGTCTTCCGGCGCAACCTGGCCGCCGTCAATAGCTATGGATGCGCCGGTCGCGATAGCCGCGAACGGCAACGCCTCGTCGGCCCGCGCCACGCGGCGAGCCGGCTCGCCCAGTTCGGACAGCACATCAGCGCTGGGCGCGACCATTGTGCGACTCTCGCCCGTCACCACCGTGGCAGCGCCGAGATCGCCGACGATCAGGGTGCCGACCTCGCCCTCTCGCAGGACCGCACAAACCGCGGCGATTCCTTCTGCCGCCAGCCCTGATCCGCGACCGCGCTCGTTGAGATAGCGGTGGGCGATTTCGTCGATCTCGTTGTGGCGCAGCCGCTCGAACTCGGCTTCCAGATGATCGCGCGCCTCGTCCTCGCCCACCCGGTGGCCGTACGATCCTCCGCGCCATGTGGACACCCGGCGCGCCACGCGCCGGGGCAAAGTGGCGAACACATCGCTGCGCGAACGGGTTTCGCCACACACGAATACCACCTCGGCGTCGGTCTCGTCGACCAGCTCGGTCAGCCGGTCGGCGACCGCGCGGACGTTCATTCGGACCGCCTCTTCCGTCGTCCGCTGATGGTCGCCGTAGCCCCTAAATCCAGAAGAGGCCGGCTTGTGCACGGGGTAGCCGCCGCCGTCAACGGTCTCCGAGCGAACCCGGCCATCTCGATGCACAGTGATATCCGCACCGGTGTGGTCGACAGCGGCGAAGATGTAGGCCCCGCGCCACTCGCCGTCCAGCAGCGGCAGAAGGTACGGGTACTCCGACACCCGCACCACGGTCTCGATAGGCGGGCGCGGAAGGTGCTGGTTGATCAGCACCCCGTCGCGCGTCGCAACGACTCCTCGCCCGAGGTGCCCCACCGCCGATCGACTGTGCAATATCGCCTGCTCGACACGGAGAATCACCGCCTCGTCTGCGCCCAGGTCCTCCATCTGTCTGCGGCCATCGCGCCATCTCGCCTCGAGCTGGTCCTCGGCTTCCGCGGCGTCGCGCGAGTCGTCGAGGTAGACCGACGCAAACGGGGGGTTGGCGGTCGTCAGCGTCCGGAAGCGTTCCGTATCCATGAGTTTCCCATCGTCTCGTGTTTGCCAATCGCAGGTCTGGACTACTTCGCCCGACGGAGCCTGACGAAATCGCCGATACCGAATCGCGCGAACTCGCGCCTGCGGCGATCCGTCAACAGCGGGGCTGCCGTCGCCGCATCGATGACCTCGGGCTCGATCACGTCATAGGTCTCACCGTCGGCGGTGACCGTGGCCTTGCCCGACGCGAGCACGTTTCGCAGCCAGTCGACTCCGGTGCCGTACGGAAGCGGGACGACGAAGCCGCCACCGGCCACCGGATTCACGACCACAGGAGTGGCATAGGCCCTCCCGGTGTGACGCCCGGTGTGTCGGATCACGCCCGCGTACCAGTGCTTGCGCCCGGCCAGGTGCAACATCGCAGGGTTGAGCACGTACTTGTTGAACGTGCGCACTGCGTCCTTGACCGGGGTCATGGCGGTCCTGGACACCCTTCGATCCTGGTCAACCGATGCTTGCCTGCACCAGAGCCGACCGGTCCATGCACCAGGGACCTATGTCATCTGTGCGCTCGGCGGTCCCCGCAGCGTGCGGGGTGAGGCCAACAGACCGGGCGCGTTGATGACTTTCGTCTCTAGTGTCGTCCTGCCCGGTCGAAAACGATATAAGGCGTTACCCCTAGTGAAAGGGATCTGTAGTGAAAGGGATCGTTATGGCCTCGACCGACCGCAGCGAGTTGACCAAGGACCAGCTCGATGCCATCGCGTGGCAGTTCCTCCGCTCGGAGTTCGCCGGGCAGATCTACGCGGACTGGCCCATCGACCAGCGTCTGGACACTTTTCTCCTCCATTACGGGCCCACAAATCGACGAATTGACGGGTCGGCATACAACGAACTCCTGGACCACGTCATGGCCAACATCGGCACAGCACTTCGAAACGGCGTTCTTCCCCCGCTGAGTACCTAGGAACCCTCCGATCGAGACGACTGGAACTCACAAGGAGCGCGCGATGTCCGGTTCTTCAACCGAATACGGAATTCTCGTCGGCGTCGACGGGTCTCCCGAGTCGCACGCCGCCGTCCGGTGGGCGGCCGCTGAGGCCGTGATGCGCGACGCACCCGTCACTTTGATGCACGTCATCGCCCCGATAGTGGTCACGTGGCCGGTGAAGTATCTCGAGGCCAGCTACGCGGAATGGCAGGAGGACAACGCGCAGCACGTCATCGAGCAGGCGCAGAAGACGGTAGAAGCGGCCAGCGGCGATTCGCAGCCTCCCGCCGTCCGTGCGCAACTGCGCCACGACGGCACCGTGACGGAACTGACCGCCGCATCCAGGAAGGCGACGATGGTGGTCGTCGGCAGCCGCGGTATGGGTCCGGTCGGCGGCGCGGTGCTGGGGTCGGTCAGCCGTAGTCTGCTTCACCACGCCCACTGCCCCGTCGCGATCGTCAAGGCTGATGCGACGCAGGCGTCCAGCCGCACCTCGCCCGTGCTGCTCGGTATCGACGGATCGCCCGCGTCCGAGGCCGCTACCGCCCTCGCGTTCGAGGAGGCATCACGCCGCGGGGTCGATCTCGTGGCACTGCACGCGTGGAGCGACGTCGGAGTCTTCCCGATCGTCGGAATGGACTGGCACCAATACGAGGACCAGGGACACGAAGTGCTCGCCGAGCGCCTCGCTGGCTGGCAGGAGCAGTATCCCGACGTGCACGTGCGGCGCCGGATCGTATGCGATCGGCCTGCGCGCTGGTTGATCGACGAGTCGAAGAAGGCTCAGTTGGTGGTCGTCGGCAGCCGCGGCCGGGGTGGGATCTCCAGCATGCTTCTCGGCTCGGTCAGTACCGCTGTCGCCGAGTCCGCCAGCGCTCCGGTGATCGTCGTCCGCAGCTCGTAGGAGACGGTGATGTCGGACAAGGCAGTCGAGGTGGTGTCGTGGGACGCCGCAGACCACACGGACCTGCCGGGCTTCGCCCATGGTCTGACCCGCTACGGCAGCCATTGGATGGACATCGGGATCTCCGTTGTCCCCGTGGACGTGGATCCGCTCACGGCGCTCGACAAGGCTTTCGAGCGGTTGCGGGAGACCATCGAGCAGCAGGTACCCGACCCTCAGTATTTCACCGTCGAGGTACGCGTCGTGTCCAAGAGGCCGCTGCACCGACCCACCTGAAACACCGTTACGACCCACGTCAGAGGAACACAACATGACGATTCCCGTCGCGCCACAACACACGATTACCGCCGAACAACTCACAGCAGTCGTCGAATTGGCCTGCCACGCACCCTCATTGCATAACAGCCAGCCCTGGCGGTGGACCTTCGAGGACCAGACGCTGCAGCTGTTCGCCGACCATGCCCGGGTCGGGCATCACACCGACATCACCGGCCAGGAAGTGATTCTCAGCTGCGGCGCGGCACTGGATCATGTTCGGGTGGCCGCCGCTGCCGCCGGGTGGCGGGCGGAGATCAACCGGGTATCCCGATCCGCGGGATCGGGATCATCTGGCAGCCATCACTTTTCTTCGGGACGACTCTTTGAATGAACACGAACGCGAGTTGAGCGAAGCGATCACCCGCAGGCGAACCGATCGGCTCGCGTTCGCGGCACCCGAGCCGTGGGCAGAGTTTGAAGGGCACCTCCGCGCGGTTCTCGACGGCACGCCGGTGGCCATCGATGTGATCGGCCCGGCCGGGCGGCCCGCTCTGGCCGCGGCGTCTCAAGCCAGTGAGGCGCACCGCCGCAGCGACGCGTCGTATCGATACGAGTTGCTCTGGTGGTCAGGTCAGTCCCATGTCGGTGACGGTCTGCCGTCGGGTGTACTGCCCTCAACGGCCGAGGCTTCCAGGGTTGACGTGGCGCGCGAGTTTCCCGTGTACGGCGCCGGCGACCGCCGTCCCGAGGTCGACAGTGACCACTCGAATGTCCTTGTCCTATCGACATTCGACGACAGCCCCGACAACTCGTTGCGATGCGGGGAAGCGCTGTCGCGCGTGCTGTTGGAATGCACCGCTGCGGGTTTCGCGACGTGCACACTGACCCACATGATCGAATTGCACGCCAGTCGCGAAATGGTACGCACGATCACCGGGCGCCACGCCGAACCCCAGGTGCTGATTCGCGTCGGCAGCGTCACCGACCTGACCCCGCCGGCTGTTCGCACTGCGCGGCGTCCGATCGGCGAGGTGCTACAGATCCGCTGACGCGATCAATCGAGGAGCAGCAGATGTCGAAGTCTTCCCCACAGCACGGAATCCTTGTGGGAGTGGACGGGTCGCCCGCATCGGACGCCGCGGTGCGGTGGGCAGCCGATGAGGCCGTGATGCGTGGCCTCCCAGTGACCTTGATGCATGTCGTTACGCCCGTGGTGGTGACTTGGCCGATCAGGTATCTCGCGTCCAGCTACGCCGCTTGGCAGGAAGACAACGCCAAGCATGTCGTCGAGCAGGCGCAAAAGACATTGCAAGACGTCAAGACCGAGGTGCGGCACGGCGGATGTGTGGCCGAGCTCGTCGAAGCATCGAAGCAGGCGATGATGATTGTCATCGGCAGCCGAGGCCTCGGTGAGGTCAGCGGAAGCGTCTTCGGCTCGGTCAGCCGCGGTCTGTTGCACTACGCACGTAGCCCTGTCGCGGTCATCCGTGCGGAACAGCCGACAGCAGACGCCAAATCCCCTGTGTTACTCGGGATAGACGGCTCGCGGTTCTCGGAGTCCGCGACGGCGTTGGCTTTTGACGAGGCATCGCGCCGCGGCACCGATCTCGTCGCGTTGCACGCGTGGAGTGATATCGGCGCGTTTCTTCCGGACGCCGTGAACTGGCAGGAGCACGAACAGGAAGGACACGAAGTTCTGGCGGAGCGGTTGGCGGGCTGGACCGAGCAGTATCCCGAGGTAGCGGTGCGCCGGCGAATTGTCTGCGACCGGCCTGCGCACTGGTTGATCGAAGAGTCTGCCGGATCTGCGCTCGTCGTCGTCGGAAGCCGCGGGCGCGGTGGATTCGCCGGGATGCTGCTGGGGTCGGTGAGTACGGAGGTCGCCGAGGCATCGCGCGCGCCGGTGATCGTGGTGCGCAGCTAGGCCGATCGCCTCACTTCGATGATCCGGCGAGCGCGACCAGCGCTGCCATGCCCGTTTCGATGCCCCGGGCTATCTCCTCCACGTCCGATGCGGCGTCGAAATCCGTGGTGATGCCGAAGACGAGTTCGTCGGCGTAACTGAGAATCGCTACGCCCGTGCGGAGTTGGAGTGCAATCGGCGGGATCGGTACCACCCGTACGACCTCGCGACCCATGATTCGCCCCCGCTTCCGCGGACCCGGGACGTTCGTCGCCACGGTGACCACGCCCCGCTGCGGCAATTTGGTCAGAGCGCGAATCGCCCACGCCGTGAACGGAAACGGCACCGAGTTCGCCACGGCGAGAAAGGTGCTGCCGGCCTGACGCTGCCCGCTCCCCTTCGCCTTTGACAGCCGACGGTGCACCTCCCGCAACTGCTCTTCGGGATCTTCCTTGTCCACCGGCAGGAACGGCAGCATCAACGACACCCGGTTGTCGGTCTGCTCCATCGCATCGTTCGAGCGAATCGACACCGGAACCAACGTCCGCAGTGAGTTGCGACGGGGTTGCTCGCCGCGGCGTATGAGGGCGGCACGGAAGCTGTTGGTGATGGCGGCCAACGCGACGTCGTTGATGGTGACGCCGAACGCCTCACTGACTTTCATCACGTCAGCGAGGCTTACGTGCGCTGAACTGAACCGCCGCATGGTTGATACCGGCCCATTGAGCGACGACGTCGCCGCAGGCCGCAGAAGGCCGCCGGTAACCTCGAGGGCGCCCTCGAATGCCACCACCGCAGCGCTTGTGGCGCTCGTCGCCAGATTCCACGCACCGCCGATCCAGTCGAGTGGATTCAGGCTGACTTGCGGCAGCCGCGAAGTCTTGTCCTGCGGGCGCGCGGCACGAATCTCGTTGACGTAGGTGGCGCCTTCGCCGTTGTCGCTGAGCCCGGAGAGCATGTGCATCGTCGCGATTCCGTCGGCAATGCAGTGGTGGATCTTCATCAGCATCGCCCAGCGTCCGTCGGCCAGACCTTCGATGAACCAGCATTCCCACAGGGGCCGGTCGCGGTCCAGACGCCGCTCCATGACGTCGGCGACGAAACGGTACAACGTCTCGTCGTCGCCCGGATGTGGGAGCGCCGCACAATGTACGTGATGCGACACATCGAATCCTTCGTGCTCCACCCACTGGGGCGGTTCCAAGTCGAGCAGATGAGTGCGAAGTACCTGCCTGAAACGCGGCACGCTCATGATCCGTTCGGCGATGCCGGAAGAAACCGACTCGAATTCCGGCATCGGCCCCTCGATGATGGACAGGCCCCCGACGGCCAGGCTGACGTGCCGGTCGGAGTCTTCGGCTTCGAGGAAGCCCGCGTCAAGTGTCGTCAAATGCTCCATGGTCATGACTTTCTGCCGGTTATATCGTGAGGCAACATATCCGCTGCGCCTCCGCAACGGATTCGGTAAGTGGCCGTGCGGTGTCGATCGCAAACGTGTCGAGTTCCAAATCCTGCTCACCGAGCGAAGTAGCGATCTGCGGCGTCGCGTCCGATGCCGACGGCCCTCTAGTCGCTATCCGCTCCATCGCTTCGCCGAGTGGCAACGTGCATACGAATTCGACTATTGGCGAGAAGGTTTGGTTGGCGAGGCCGCGGGCGCGGCTGCGCTGCTTGGCATCTCGCCAGGTACCGTCCAGAATGACCGGAGAACCTGTGCACAGCAGCGCACGCGCACGGCGAAGCACCTCGTCGTACACGATCGACACGTTCTGCGGCGAGTACAGCCCGGCGTCGAGTTCGCCCGCCGGTCCGGTGATCACGCCGGAACTCTGCAACTCGCGCCGAACCTCGTCGGTCGAGATCACTTGTGCGCCAATCTGTTGCGCCAGACCACGCGCCATGGTCGTCTTGCCGGTTCCGGGGCCGCCGCCGATGACGATGAGCCGGATGGCGCACGCTCTGAGGTGTTTGAGCGCGATGTCCGCATGTCGGCGAGCGTCGAGCCCGGCGGCCGGGTGGCCCTGGGCAACGCGTATGCAATCGACTTTCGCCCTGACCACCGCTCGGTATGCGACGCAGAAATCCCTCAGCGATTTCGGTGCGGTGTCGTTCGCCAGTCGGCTGTACTCGTCGAGGAAGAAGTCGGCGAGGTCCTTACGGCCGAGGAATTCCAGGTCCATCGCGAGGAACGCCGCGTCGTCGATACCGTCGACATAGCGCAGCTGATCGTCGAATTCGAGGCAGTCGAGCAGGGCCGGTCCATCGGGCAAGCAGAAGATGTCCTCGCTCAACAGGTCGCCATGGCCGTCGACAACGCGGCGGTCATGGATCCGCTGTGCGAACAGTTCGGCTCGTCCCGCCATGAACCGGGTCGCCAGTCGCGATATCTCGCGCAGCGGCTCTCCAGGGATGACGGCGTCGACATATCGCTCGAGCTCGGTCAAATTCTCGTGCCAGCGCGCGGAAAGGGCAGCCTCTGTCGCTTGGGAGTCGATGTCCTGGCCCCGCACCGCGCCCTGATGAAAACGTGCCAACTCGGCCGCGATCGCGACTAGGTCATCGGCAACCGGCCCGCCGCCCTTGACGAGCGCCGACAGCCGGGCGGTGTCCGGATACCTGCGCATCACGATGACCGGTTCGGCGGGACCGCCCTGCGGCGCGCTGAAATATCCGACTCCGAAGTAGCTTTCGGGGGCAAGCCTGCGGTTGAGGAAGACTTCTCGCCGGCACGCATTCTCGCGCAGTTCCGCCGTGCTGAAGTCGAGGAAGTCGGTGACGACCGGCTTCTTGGCCTTGAACGCTTTGTCACCGATCAGCGCGACGAGGCCGGTGTGTGTCTCGTGTACATCTGCGGAGAGGTTCCCCGCCGTCATCCAGGGCTCTTGCCGGGTGCTCGCGGTCGTCGGCGCGCCTTTCATACCAGCCAACATCGCGCTCCGGCAGGCAACGGGAACAGGGCCCTAAGGCCCCTGCTTGGGGACCATTGACCCTGGTTCCGATATTCCGTGGTGACCGAGTCTGGTGACAACAGGAAACGGAGGCCGGACATGCGCGACACGGTGGTGGATACCCAAGTCATCAGGGATGCTGTGTGGCTGGCCTGCCGTGCCCCGTCGCTGCACAACAGCCAGCCGTGGCGCTGGGTGGCCGAGGGCCACGTGGTGCATCTCTTCGCCGACTCGGACAGGGCACCGTCGCACACCGATACAACCGGCCGGGAGATGCTGATCGGCTGCGGCGCCGTGCTCGACCACTTCCGGGTGGCGATGGCAGCCGCGGGGTGGACGGCGAACGTCGACCGGTTCCCGAACCCCAACAACCCTCGCCATCTGGCGTCGATCGATTTCAGCCCGCTCGAGTTCGTCACCGATGGACACCGGCGTCGCGCCGACGCCATCCTGGCGCGGCACACCGATCGGCTGCCTTTCGCGGCGCCGTCAGACTGGGACTCATTGGAAGACGAGCTGCGCGGCACCGTCCACGCCGACGATGTCCGGCTCGATGTGGTGCCCGACGAACTGCGTCCCGAGGTGGCCGAAGCATCGCAGCTCGCCGAGTCGCTTCGCCTCTACGACTCGTCCTATCACGCCGAACTCATCGGCTGGACAACCGATCTGGACGCGACCGACGGCATACCGCAGACATCGCTGATCTCGGCAGCAGAAAGCGATCGCGTCGATGTCGGCCGAAACTTCCCGGTGACCCGCAATCCCGAGCGGCGTGGCGAGGTCTCCGAGGATCACTCCAAGCTCGTCGTGCTGTCCACCAACGACGACACCCGCGCCAGCATGCTGCGGTGCGGTGAGATGCTCTCCGCGGTGTTGCTCGACGCCACGATGGCAGGCCTGGCCACCTGCACGCTCACCCACATCACCGAACTGCCGGCGAGTCGGCAGGTCCTTTCCACGCTGATAGGACAGACCGCGACGCCGCAGGTGCTGATACGAATCGGCGCGGTGCCGGCCGTCGAGGACGTCGTCCCACCGACGCCGCGGCGACCGATCGACGACGTCTTCGAAGTCAGATCGACGAATCAATAATTCTCTCCAACGAGCACACAGGAACCAACATGGGAGCGCACCAGTCATCGCCGTCGGTGGTTGTCGGCATCGACGGCTCGCGATCGGCCCTGGATGCCGCTCTGTGGGCCGTCGACGAGTCGGTGAGTCGCGATATCCCGTTGCGGCTTGTGTACGCGATCGCCCCGAAAGCGACCGGGTCGAACAGCCAGGATGCCGCACGCGACCTCGCGACCGCAGAGATCGCCATCCGACACGCGTTCATGGCGATCGAATCGACCGGCAAGCCGGTGAAGATCGAGGTCGAGATCCTGCAGGACCATCCTGTTGCAGCCTTGAAGCACGCCTCCAGGTGGGCCGCCATGCTGTGTGTCGGCTCGATGGGACTCGCGCACAGCAGCAAGGGACGTATCGGATCGACGGCCGCCGCGGTAGCCAGTTCCGCGCACTGTCCGGTGGCGATCGTCCACGCCCATGACCCGCTCCATGCCACGGACGGCTGGGTGGTGGTCGAACTAGCCGAGTCGCCCCAGTGCGACGGCGCGCTGCGGCGTGCAATCGAGGAAGCAGAGCTGCGGCACGCACCCCTGCGGGTGCTGACCACGTGGCAGTCACGCTATACCGATATCCACGACCACAATGCCGTCGCCGACGGAAACCGTTTGGCGAAAGCGCATTTGGACCGCCGGTTGGCCGAATGGAAGACCCGCCACCCCGATCTCGACGTCCAGTCGGTCGCCGTTCATGGAAACGTCTTGAACTACATATCCAAGAACGCCGGGTCGATCCAGTTGGTCGTCATCGCCCATGACCGGGTCAACGGAATCAGAGAACTGGTGGGGCCTTCGGGCAGCAGTGCACTTCGCGGCTCCAACTGTTCTGTCTTGATCTGCGAGCCCCACAACGTACTGTGAGCAAATAATCCATGGTCAACGGTGATTCGGAGGTCTTCACATGGTGAAGGTCTTTCTCGTGGACGATCACGAAGTCGTCCGTCGCGGATTGGTCGACCTGCTCAGTGCCGATGAGGAGCTCGAGGTCATCGGCGAGGCCGGCTCCGCGGCACAGGCGTTGGCACGAATACCGGCGCTGCAGCCTGATGTGGCGGTGCTCGATGTGCGGCTACCCGACGGCAACGGCATCGAACTGTGCCGAGATCTGCTGTCGCGGCTGCCGAACCTGCGCTGCCTGATGCTGACGTCGTTCACATCCGATGAGGCGATGCTTGACGCGATACTCGCCGGCGCCAGCGGATACGTCGTCAAAGACATCAAGGGGATGGAACTCGCCCAGGCCATCAAGGACGTCGGGGCCGGCCGTTCTCTGCTCGACAACCGGGCCGCCGCTGCGTTGATGGCCAAGCTACGCGGTGCCGCCGAGAAATCCGATCCGTTGTCGGGGCTCAGCGAGCAGGAACGCGTGTTGCTGGACCTGCTCGGCGAGGGCCTGACCAACAAACAGATCGCGGCAAGGATGTTCCTCGCCGAGAAGACGGTCAAGAACTACGTGTCCCGGTTGCTGGCCAAGCTGGGCATGGAACGGCGCACTCAGGCCGCGGTGTTCGTCTCGAAGTTGGAGCGCCCGCAGCGCACGGACTCCGACGAATAGCCGCCCGCAGCGCTCCCTCAGCTGCGGACGACCATCATCGAACAGTTCGACTTGCGCAGGATCTTGGCAGTGCGGGTGGTCATCAATTCGCGCATCACGTTGCTGTTGGATGCGCCGACAACCACGAGTTGATCGATCGAGGCACTCTGCTTGAGAAAGTTGAACATATGGGTGGGGGCGGGTATCACACAGATCTTCACCTCGGCATCGCCGGAATCCTTGAGATAGCGGTCGAGGGTTTCCCGAAGGCCGCTCGCGCTCTTGTGCCGGTGCCGGCGAGTCGTCGACCACGAGGTCAAGGCCAGTATCGGGGCCTCGCGCAACGTGGCCTCGTCAAGTGCGGTCTGCAATACCAGTCGTGACTCCGGCGATTCGTCGAGTTCGGCGATGATCCACTGATGAAACGGTGACGGCTCCTTCCTGTGCCGAATCACCGCCACGGTGGTGAAGGCTGTCTGCGCCACCTGGTTGGCTGTGGCTCCGCGTCGGCCCCGCCCTGAGTTGTGTGTTCCCTTGTGGCCCACGCAGACCATTCGCGCCCTGCGGGAGGCCTCCACAAGCTGCTGGGCGGCCTCGCCGTGCACGGTGTCGGATTCGAGCTTCACCGGCTTGCCGGTGGCCACGACGGCCTCCCACGCCTCGGTGAGCACGTGTCTCCCTTCGGCCATGGCAGTCTCTTGATCCTCCCGGCCCGGGTCCACGACGTGCAGCAACAGCAACACACTATCGCTCTTGATCGCCTCGTCGACAGCCCAAAGAGCAGCGCGCACAGCGGTTTTCGACCCGTCTATGCCAACGACGACGGGTGGGTTGCCGGCGACCTCGGTCATGATGCGCTCCTCAATTCAGGTGAAACACGCGTTCCGTCGTCGACGGTATTCGGCGGCGCCGGAGACCAACACGGACCAAAGTCCCGGACCGGCGGACCATTCGTCACGCACCGGCCGCTCGGCAAATCATCACCGGAACGTTGCTGTGGTGCAGCAAGTTCAGGGCGGTGGAGCCCATCACCGCGCTGGCGAGTGCATTCCGTCCGCGATTGCCGACGACGACGAGCTGGGCACCGTCGGCGTCGATCTGGTGCAGCAATGCTGCTGTTGGGCCGGTCGTCTCCACGAAGCAGGACGCGGACACCTCCGGGTGACGCTGGTTGTGGCGATCGACCAGGTCAGTCACCTGTGTCCACTCAGCGGCCTCCAGCGCGTCCCAGTCGATCAGAAACGGGATGGTGACGGCGGCCGCGGGCCGGTGCATCGACCACGACCGCACCGCGGCGAGCTTCACATTGAACGCCTCGGCGAATTCGAAGGCGGCGTCCAGGGCGACGGCCGCGGAGTGCGTTCCGTCCGTCCCGACGACGATCGGCTGGTTGGTCGGTGCCATGTGCGGTCCGCGCCACGCCACCACCGGACAGTTGGCGTGCGTCGCGACGGCCAGCGCCGTCGACCCCACGAGCAGCGCGCCCGCGGGCGACACTTGAGCGCTGCCGACGACGATCATGCGCGCGGCTTTGCCGAGTTGGATCAATGCCTCATCGGCGGGAGTCTCCGTCGACTCGATGGTCACTTCGAGATCCGGGTGCCGAGAGCGCACCGCCTCGGCAGCTTCACGCAGGAATATCTCGGCACTATCGCGCTGATAGGACATGACAGCGGCTCGGATGGCTGCGGCGGTTTCGGTCAGGTTGCGCCCGACGCTCGGCATGGCATGCACGATGTGCAACGAGGTGCCGAATCCCACCGCGACAGCAGCCGCCCAGTGGGCCGCGCTGGCGGCGCCGTCGCTGCCGTCCACGCCGACCACGATCGCACCGGTTTTCTCCGTCACGTCTTCACCTCTCGACAGCTAGAGCCTTCTGTAGCTAAGCGTTGTGGTCGGTCCGGCCGCCGTTGTCGGCGAGGTCCTGCAGTTCGCGGTCCCAATCGACGCTGCGCCGCCGGTTGAGACGTATCCGCAGCACGGTCAGCGCTGCGGCGGCGACTCCCACCGTCGTGAACCACAACCCGAACGCGCTGGCGACGGCTTCGGTCGCGGCGTCTTGATTGGCAAGCGGCTTCATGGTGCGGTTTCCTTCTGTGTCGATCCAGATTGTCTGTCGTTCACCGGCTTTGACGCGGTCCGAAGTGCGCACCTCGTCGGTGAACGGGTGTCCGGCGAACTGCCATTTAATCGTCGTGACAAAGGGCTTTTCGTAGGGCATGGGCTTCAGCGAGCTGTCATCCGAGACCGTCGCCACGACTTCCTGACGGCTGAACCGGTCGGCGGCGAATCGATGTGCGAGGCCGTCGTAGATCGCCGTGCCGACAGTTCCCACCACCGGGATTGCCAATAGAGCCACGATGAAGACGATGAGCGCGGCAGTCGCCTCGATGCGGTCACTGGTGCGCACAAGCGGATTTCGCCGGCTGAGGCGTCGCAGCCAGCCGCCCAAACCGAGGGAGAAGATTTCCATGAGGACTCCTGTATCGCCGCAGGCCGAGCTTTCCCTGCACTGTGATGATGGTCGCCAGAGCACTCGCGAGCGCAGAGACTAAAGTCCCGCCGTCGGAGGCCAAACGCCCCCACCGCGACGCCCTTCTCGGCGCATAACGTTCGACGTGGCAGACCCAGTGCAGGCCATCGTGGCCGGAAGGGATCACGATGATGGCCGCAACAACGAGCCAGCCGGTGGTGGTGGGCATCGACGGTTCACAGGCGGCGCTGGACGCTGCCCTGTGGGCGGTCGACGAGGCCGTCGCGCGCGACGTCCCGCTGCGGCTTGTGTACGTCGCCGATGCACCACAGTCGTCAGCGGCGCCCTACGCCGCCAACGACATCAAATTCGAATACGGCGAGACATCCTTGCGCGCAGCATCATCCGCGATTGAGGCAACGGGTAAGGCGGTCAAGGTCGAGGCCGAGATCGTATGGGGTCCGATCGACCAGGTGCTGACCGCGGAATCGAAGTCGGCCTCGATGCTGTATATCGGCTCCGTCGGGATCGGGTGGATCGCACGTCGGGTTCTTGGGTCCGTCGCGACGACGGTGTCCGAACACGCCCACTGCCCCGTCGTGGTCGTCAGGAGTCCACTGCAGACCCGGCAACTCACGTACTGGGTCGTCGTCGGCGTCGACGACCGCCCCGACAACGATCGTCTGGTCACACATGCGCTTGACGAGGCACAGCTGCGGCACGCACCCGTACTCGCGGTCGCAACATGGAGCAGTGTCTTGAGCGGCGTGTCCTACGACGGGCTGGAAAACCGGGTCGCGAGCTGGCGACGACGCCACCCCGATCTGCACATCCTCCCCGTGGCCACCGGCGGCGGCCTCCCGGGGTTCCTTGCCGGGTATCGCGACGCCGCCCTGCTCGCCGTGCTGAGCGCGGCGGACGCCGACCAGATCCCGCAGATCGTCGGACCGCATGAGCGATCCCTGGTTCCGCACGCCGGCTGCTCGGTGATGGTCGTGCATTGATGCCCGTTGACGAAGGGCTGGGCGGCTCGACAACACTTCACGACGGTTCTACCGTGACGATCCGCCGGCTGAGCTCCGATGACTACGACGCCGTCGTTGCGCTTGCCGCCGACCTCAGCGGCGAGGAGTGCTATCTCCGGTTCTTCACGGTTCACCCGACCTACATCCGCGAGTGGGCTCTGTCGATGACCGAGCCGCCGGAGGGCCTGGTTGCGCTCGGGGCTTTTGAGTCAGGCGAGTTGATCGGAATCGCCAACTACGCGGAGTCGAGTCAGCCCGGTTGTTCCGAGATCGCTGTCGTTGTTGCCCATGAGCAACACGAACGCGGAGTCGGCACCGCGTTGTTGCGGTCGCTCGGTCGAATCGCCAGGGGCGCCGGCCAACATCGCTTTGTCGCCGACATCCTCTTCGAGAACTACGTCATGCGCCGAGTGATCAGCGATGTGGGATGGCCCGTCATTCAGCGCCCCGACGGATCGGTGGTCAGTGTCGAGGTCGATCTCGACCACCTCGACTCGCCCTAGCCGAATGTCGATCCGTCCAGCCGCGTCACGACTTCGGCCAACGGCCGACGCGGAGTGGCCGGCAATGGGTCGGCGTTGATCGGCGCCCACCCGATGCGCAGCAACATCTGTGGATAGCCATCTGCCCCGAATACGTCGGCGCCGACGGCTGCGCGGATGTCAGCGATTTCCAAAGGCTCCGTGATCGGGCAGCTCGCCAACCCGGCCGCCGTCGCCGTCAGCAGCACCAAACTCGTGGCCTCGCCGGCACGCAACTGCGACACCGTGTCGTCTTCGACGGTGCCAAGGGCCACCACTGCGGCGTTGTCCTCGGCCGCCGGCGCGTCCGGAGGTTGGGTCAGAACCGCCCCGGCGAACGACCGGGCCGGTATCACGTTAGCCCCGTCGGATTGCGGCGTGTTGCGGGCGGGAACACCGGCCGTCGAGCCGTAACGTCCGCTCCACGCGGTCAATTCGGTCAGGTACTCGGGGTCTGTGTTGTGTTTCGACGCCGCCTCCGCCACCTGGCGCTTGAGCTTGGTCAGCGCATCGACCCGGCGCAACATCACGCCGGCGCGCGCGGCACGAGCACCCATCAGCGCGATATCCCGCTGAGGCACCGTCCACGAACTGTAGTTCCGACGATCGGTGCGTCGCCGCGGGATCGCCGCGGCCAGTGAAACGTCCACTTCAGTGGCCGCGTAGCGATGGAGTTCGACGACCGCCAGATGATTCGGATCAGCAGGATTGGGAAACCGATGCACCTTGGACTGCCAACCGAGGGCCGCAAAGGCGACCTGGCAGTGATTGAGCGTCGCGCCGCAGCTGATCATCAAGTCGCGCGCGTCCGGGTCGGTGCGCGGCAGGCGAAGATCCGGGTTGGTGTACAGATGAAGGCTCTTGTCTCCCACGCGCCACTGCCAAGGCTGCGAATTGTGCACCGACGGCGCCCGAACGGACAGCATCAGTGCCGACCGAATCGTGTCGAAGTTGGGGAAATGTGCGCTCATGCGTATCGGTACCTCGATATCAGAATTTGTTTGTCACCCACAGAGTGCCGTGCTCGGATCCCGATGAAGAGGGTCTAAAGACCCAGACCCGAGTGACCGAGGTGCCGAAGTCGGGTTAGGCATTCAGGACTGCCGCGCCACGATCACCGGCATGCGTGCCGCATGTGCGACAGCCGAACTCACCGACCCCAACAAGGCGCCGGCGAATCCACCGCGCCCGTGACTGCCCACCACCAGTAACTGGGCGCGCTCCGACTCCTCGAGCAGCCGACGGGCCGGGTTGTCCTGCCCGACTTTGCGGCGCACGACGACATCCGGATAGCGCTCACACCATCCCGCGAGGCGTTGGGCGAGTTCCTCCTCGGCCTGTGCCGCCGCGCCTTCGGGCGGCACGTCGACTTCGAAGTCGGCGCTGTTCCGCCACGTATGGATGGCGACGAGTTCGACGCCACGGCGGTCCGCCTCGTCGAAAGCGATCGCCGTGGCCAGTTCGGAGGCGGGCGACCCGTCGATGCCGACCGCCACCGGAGCGGTGGCGGGGTAGTCCATCAGCGGATCCTCGTCGTGGATGACGGCGACGGGGCAGTGCGCATGGTGAACGAGGCCCGAGCTGACCGAACCCAGTAGAAGCCCCTCGACGCCACCGAGACCGCGGCAACCGACCACGATCATGTCGGCGTCCTTGGACATGTCGACCAGGGTCGGCACCGGCGCGCCGTGGAGCACCTGGCGCGCAACCGGAAGATGACCACTGTCCGGCACGGCTTCGGCGACGACGTGGCCGGCATAGGCGACGATCTGTCGTCCGCGGTCCTCGTACTCCGACCAGTAGTCCGCCGCGAAGGGCAAGCCCTTCCACGGCCCGATCTCTGGCGGCAGGACATTGACGACGGTCAATTGCACGCGTCGCAGCGCCGCGTCGCGCGCGGCCCAGTCGGCCGCCACTTTCGACGGGGGTGACCCATCGACTGCGACCACGATGCCGTGTGGTTTTGATTCCGGAAGCCCTGATGCGGAAGTCATTTCACACTCCTTGACGAAGTTGCTCGGCCATTTGCATGGCATCCAGCACGCGCCGACTCCGATTGAGAGTCAAGGGAATCAGGTGCGCCGTGATGGTCGCGTTCGTTTCCAGCTGGTCGTAGACATCGGCGACGATTGACCGAATCTCAGTACGGCCGATTTTGGGAAATCGGGCGCACAGGCCAGATACCACACCGTCGAGTTCATCGTCGACCAACGATTGCGCCGGGGCGGACATGTGTGGAGTCTCTCGCCGGCAAGTAACTCGCGCTACGGACCAAAGTCCCGAAAAGCGCGGCGAGGGTCACTGGCCAACTGACGCCTCGAGCTAGCGTTGACGCGCAACGATCACCGGTACGCGAGCCGCCTGCGCTACCGCGGTGCCGACCGAACCGAGCAACATCCCGGCGAAGCCGCCCCGGCCATGGCTACCAACTACGACGAGCTGAGCCCGTTCGGACTGGTCGATCAGATGGCGCGCCGGTTCCTCGTACTCGACTGTTCGACGGATCGGCACCTCGGGATAGCGTTCCTGCCAGCCGGCCAAGCTTTCGGCGAGAGTTTTCTCGGCCGCTGATTGCACGGCCGACGGTCCTATGCCAATGACGGTAGACATATCGGTGTCACTCCAGACGTGCAACGCGACCAAATCCACACCCCGCCACGAGGCTTCGTCGAATGCAACGGCCATTGCCAACTCCGACGCCCGAGAGCCGTCGATGCCCAACACCACCGGCAGGCGGGCCAATTGCGGTGAATAGGGAACCTCATCGTGGATCACCGCCACAGGACAGTGAGCATGATGAATCAAGCCGGTGCCAACGGACCCGAGGAGGCGGCGATGCCGCCCCGTTCGACCGCGGCAAGCGACCACGACCATGTGGGCCTCTTTGGAGAGATCGACCAGGACGGGCACGGCCCCACCGAACAGCAGCTCGCTGTCGATCTCGGGTCGATGGCTGTCGCCGGCGCTGCCTTCGGCGGCCTTGATCGCGTCGGCGATGAACCGGCGGCCTTCGTTCTCCTGAATCTCGAGAACCTCCTCCGGTACGCGGCCTGCGGGCCATGCCAGTGACGAGACAGCGACGCCAACCGGAGATGCGACGTGGACCACGGTGAGCGGAAGGTGGCGCATCAGAGCCTCCCGCGCCGCCCACTGCACCGCCGCCACCGACGATGGTGATCCGTCTGTACCAACGACGACTCCATGCATTGTGCGATTGGACATTTCGGCTCCTCTACCCGGCAGGAGAAATCAGTCCGTAATGGCCGTCATAGCGGTGGTACAACACATCGGCGCGACCATCTGCGGCGTCGACAAAGAAGAGGAACGGCAGCCCCACTAGGCCGAGGCGCTCGATGGCTTCTCGTTCGTCAAGGCAAGGCACCGGCTGCGGGCTGAGAATCGCTGGCAGCTCGAACGCACTGAGCTGGTCGGCCAGAGTGGGCGCCAACAGTGCGAGCCGATAGCCCGTCGGGCCGCCGTGATACAGCAGGCTCGCGGCGCCCGAGCCAATCTCGGTGAAGAGGTGAAAGTCATAGTCCAGCAGGTCCATTTCCAATGCGGCCTCGTCGACCGTGCAGGGCGTCATGGCGAATGTCTTGCGGCGGATGACACTGCGTTCATCCGTCGGGCGGGGGAAGTACGTCCGGCGGCGTGTCGGTTCGGATTCGTGCCGCCACTGACGTGCGCCCACCCCGGGGACAGAGCCTCGTCGAGCTTCCCAGTGTTCTGCGACGCGTTCCAGCCGGTGCCGCAGCCTCCTATCGAGGCCATCGATCGCCTCACGCGCGGTCACGCCCTCAGTCCTGAGCGCGGACCAGCCGTCCATCGACATCGAGATTGGCCTGCGCTACGACGGGTCGCTCAACCGCCGGGTCATGGTGTTTGGTCAGTTTGACGTGGGCGTACAACACCGGTTGGTGCGTGAGGCGCCCGAGCTTGCCAATCTTGCTTCGCGCATAGTCGGCCGCACCGGGCAACTCACCGCGCACCGTCACGTCGACATCGATGACAGGTGCCAATTCACTTCTAGGGTGCATGTCTCCTTGCTACACCGCCGATTTGCGAGCAGGGCAGGGTCGAAAGTCACTAAGCTGTGGAGCGCCCAGTGTGCCTTTCGTTGTCAGGTAGCTCTTTTCGGACCGGCTTCCAGCCCACATAGGTCAGGTAGAGCCCGACCAGGGCCATCACCACATACACGGCCTTCCAGGCACCGACCGCCCCGATCATCCGATCAGCCAGGGACGCAAAGACATCCGGGAAGGCGATGAGCAGGATCCCGCGTACCACCAGCAGCCACCCGAGAACCGAGACGATGACCGCGGCGGGCCCCTGCCAGAACTGATGAAACGCCACGATGGCGATGCCGCCCATCAGGATGAAGGCCCCCGTCACCCACGGCCATACTTCGCTCGAAGTGAACTCCGACAGCAGGTCCCGCATGTGCGGAGCGCGCACGGCCACGACAATCGCCACGATCGTGAAGAACGGTCCCAGCACACGTGCGAACATCCGGGTTCGGTGATGGCGCCAATCGATCTCACTCATGATTCCTCGATGCAGTCGATGCTGAAGTCAGTTCCTCACTGTGTCGCGTGCGAACTCGTTGAAGGCCGAGAACGCCCGAGCACCGTAGATGGTCGCCGGGCCGCCATGCATCAGGATGCTCACCCCGATCGCCTCTGCCGCCTCCTGCGGCGTGGCGCCGGCGCGGGCCGCCGCCTTCGCGTGCGAGGCGATGCACCCGTCGCACCCGTGCACGATTCCGATGGCCATCGCCATCAATTCTTTGACCTTTGCGTCCAGGGCCCCTTCGGTGAGCGCGGCGTCGCTCATGACGGCGAATCCGCGATACACATCCGGGATCAACTGCTGTAGCGCGCGGTGCTGCGGGCCGAGTTGGGTGAGCACATCGTGATGATGACAATCTGACATGCACATCAGACTCGCTGTCGCACGGGTGCTGGCCAAGGGCCGAAAGTACTCACGCGCAGGTTCTTTCGGCCATCGGCGGTGCGCCCACTTCAAGTCGTTGGCAGTCCATTCCATCGGGGAGGTGGTGGGTCGCCACCACTATCGTGCGCGACTGGTCGAACAGGCCACCGACGCCGGCCAGGAGCATCCGCAGGAAGCCGTCGGAATCCTCGGCGTTCAGATTCTCGGTCGGTTCGTCCAGCAAGACGATCGGCGTGGTGGCGATCAACGCCCGCGCGAGCAGGAGCCGCCGACGCTGCCCGGCGGACAACGCGTCGACCCCGCCGACGAGCATCGTCGCCAGGCCGTCCGGCAACGACTGCGTCCATTGCGCCAACCCCACACGGCGCAGCGCGTCGAGAAGCTCACTGTCAGTTGCGTCGCCACGAACGACCCGAAGATTGTCACCCACCGTGGTGGCGAAGATATGGGCATCCTCGGCGAAATAGGCTATACGTGAGCGTAATTCGGCCTCGTAAATGCCATCGACGCTTGTTCCGCCGAGTTCGACGGCACCTCGTCGCGGGGCGAGTAGCCCGGCAAGCGTCATGAGAAGAGCGGTCTTTCCTGCGCCGCTCGGGCCGACGACCGCCAGGCGTGCACCCGTCGGCAGTTCGAGGTCCAGCGGCCCGTACTCGACGGCCGGGGAGAACCCGCTGACCAGTCCCCGCGTCTCCAACCTGGAATTACTTGGCGACGCAGCCGATGAACGCTCGATGGTCGGGGCAACCAGTTCGGTGAGTCGCTGAGCCGCCAACCGCGCACGGACCAGGGTGACGACGGCCGCGGGAAGTGCTCCCGTCGCCTCGAAGGCCGACAGCGGCAGCAGCATCAGAACCGCAACCGTGGTGGGTGCCGCAGTTGTCGAAAGAGAGATCCCAGCCAGCACCGCTCCGATCACGGCGGCACCCACTGCCAGGGACTGCGTCGCGGCGGCGAGCGCCGCGGGCCGCGCCGTAACATCCTCGACACGGCCCCATTCCATCTGGCGCGCAGCGACATCGCCGATGATCTCCTGCAGCCGGCCGCCGACGCGCAACTGATCGGAGTTGTCGAGCGCGATCATGGTCGCGGAATCGCGGACCTCCCGGTGCTGTGCTGCCAGGCGCTCGCTCGACACGACGGCGCGGCCCGCGAGCCAGGGTGCGACAACGCCGGACACGGCCAAACAGACTGCCAGCGATATCGCGGCCGGGAACGACATCGTCGCCACCGCCGCGACCGCGGCGATCCCGAGCACGCCTGCAACGGCGATGGGTAACAGCGCACGCACCAACAGATCTGACAATTGGTCGACGTCGCTGCCGAGTCGGGTCACCAGTTGGCCACTGCGCAGCCGCATCACGGCATCTATCGGGCCGCGCGACAGTCGCTCGTAGAGTCGCTCCCGCATCAACCCCGCCGACCGCAGCGCGGTGTCGTGGCTGGCCAGCCGCTGACAGTATCCGAGGACCGCCCGCGAAATGCCAAGGGCGCGAACCGCGACGACCGCGACGGTGAGGTCGAGCACCGGAGGCATCTGCCATGCGCGGGTGATCAGCCAGGCCGACAACCCGGCGAGCGCGAGCGCGCTACCCAGCGATGCGACTCCGAATGCCACCGCCAGAAGTAGCCGTGACACACGCGGCCGCAGCAAAACCCATGCGGTACCGAGAGTTTCAGTGGCGGACATCGGCGCGCTCCCCCACCTGTACCACCGCGTCGGCCGCGTCCAGCACTGCGCGGTGATGACCGGTCACGACGACCGTCGCCCCCGCCCGGGCCCGACGCACCAGGGCCGCCAGCACCCTACGTTCGTTGTCGGCGTCCAGATGCGCCGTCGGTTCATCGAGAAGCAACACCGGTGCAGGTGAGCCGAGCACCCGGGCCAGCCCGAGCCGTTGGCGCTGACCGGCGGACAAGCCCACGCCGTCCGGCCCGAGGGCAGTGAGCAAACCTTCTGGCAGTGCGGCGATCACCTCGTCGAAACCGGCTTGCGTGCAGGCATTCAGCGGATCGTCGAGCGCGCCGAACAGGCTGAGGTTGTCCGCGACAGTGCCGGCGACCAACGCCGGGCGCTGCGCCAACCAGGCAACCTGAGACCACCAATCCCGAGGATCCAGCTCACCGATATCCACACCGCCCACGCGCACGAATCCCGACGTCGGCTCGACGATTCCCAGAATCGCCTGCAGCGCAGTGGTTTTACCCGACCCGTTCGGACCGGTGAGCACGGTGACACGACCCGGCTCGATGTCGGCGCGAAGCGACCGCGGATGCACACCGTCGCGGCCGTCCACACTGAGCTCGTCGATCTCGATGCGAGCGCCACGGGCATCGACGGTCGCCTTACCGGGCTGTCGCGACGGAGAGTGCTCGAGCAGCGTGAAAGCCCTTTCCGCTGCGGCCTTTCCCGCAGCGGCGGCGTGGAACTCCACACCGACGCGCCGCAGCGGCCAGAACACCTCCGGCGCAAGCAGTAGCGCCGTCAGGCCGGCCGCCAAGCTCACGTCGCCGAACACCAGACGCAGTCCCACGCTGACGGCCACCAACGCGACTCCGAGGGTGGCGATCAGCTCCAGCACCAACGCCGACAGAAAGGCGATCCGCAGCGTCGACATCGTGGTGGTCCGGTGCGCGGCGCTGATCTCGCCGATCCGGCGAGCCGGACCGGTCGCGCGGCCCAACGCGCGCAGGGTCGGTATCCCGGCCACCAGATCCAGCAGACGTGCCTGGAGAACTCCCATGGCAGCCAGTGCCGCGGCCGACCTGTCGCGCGTCGCCAGCCCGATCAGCACCATGAACAGTGGGATCAGAGGCAGCGCCACCAGCACGATGAGGGCGGACTGCACGTCGTACACGGCGATCACGACGACCGCCGCAGGCGTCAGCAATGCAGCAAGCACGAGAGCGGGCAGGTAGGCGGTGAAGTACGGCCGCAAGGCATCCAACCCTCGGGTGATGACCGCGGCCGCCTCGTCTTTGGCCAGTGCCGTTTCGCGCGGTGGCCGACCGGTGACGTCATGCAGGAGTTGACCGCCGAGATCGGTGATGACCGCCGTGGCGCCGCGCTGACTCAGTCGAACACCTGCCCAGCTGACCACGGCCCGAGCCAGCCACAGGCATCCGAGCACCGTGAGGGCGACGGCCCAGGCGCGAGGGCTGCGTGACGCCGGTTCGGTCACCACACCGGCAACGATGTGGGCCAGCACGATCGCCGACGCGATCGTCAGACCCGTCGTCGCCGCGCCGCACGCGACCGTGGCGGTGAGGAAGCGGCGCATCGGCACGCATCGGCGCACCAACCGCGGGTCGACAGGACCACCGGAGTGGCTCATGAGGCGCGCGTGGCCAAGCCGACCGGTGGCGGGATGCGATGTGCTGAAATCCGTTGCCGGAAAACCCAGTACGACCACGCCTGGTACCCGATCACCACCGGTGCCGTCAGGACCGCGGCCCAGGTCATGACCGTCAGTGTGTAATGGCTCGACGAGGCGTTGAAGATGGTCAGGTTGTATGCCGGATCGATCGTCGACGGCACCAGATTCGGGTAGAGGCAGCCGAACAGCAGGACCACCACGGAAGCCACTACCGTCGTCGTCGCGACGAACGCCCAACCCTCACCGCGACCTGACCGCATGAACCCGATCGCCGTCAGCAGCGCGATCACGGCCAATGCGAGCGGAATCCATGTCCAGGGCTTGCCGTGGGCCAGTTGCGTCCAGACGCCGAACGCGCCGAGCAAGACGGTAACCGGCAACGACAGCCACTTCGCGAACCGAAACGCGTCATCGCGCACGGGGCCTTCGGTTTTCAGCGCCACATACACCGCGCCGTGCAGGAGGAACAATCCGCAAGTCGCCAATCCGCCCAGCAGTGTGTAGACGTTCAGGACGTCGGTGATCGACAGGTTCACGTGCATGTCGGCGTCGATCGGCAGCCCGCGTACCAGGATTGCGAAGGCCACTCCCCACAGCACCGCGGGCAGCCACGAACCGACGGCGATGCCGAGGTCCGCCCAGCGACGCCACCGCGGGTCGTCGATCTTCCCGCGCCACTCGATGGCGACCACCCGCACGATCATCCCGAAGAGGATGGCAAGCAGGGGCAGGTACAGCGTGGAGAAGACCGTGGCATACCAGCCGGGATAGGCCGCGAACATCGCCCCACCCGCGGTCAACAGCCACACCTCGTTTCCGTCCCAGACCGGACCGATGGTGTTCAACGCGGCCCGACGGTGCTGCTCGGGGTCACCGGTGGCGACGCGCCCGAACGGCTCCATCAGCATGCCGACCCCGAAATCGAAGCCCTCCAGGATGAAGAAGCCCAGGAAGAGCACCGCAACCAGAATGAACCAGAATTGCTGTAAACCCATGATCGTCAGGCCCTTTCGTGGATCAGTACGCGAACGACAGCGGAGCCACGTCGGCGTCACTCGGCGTGGCGGCGGGCGCCAACTCGGCGTCGTGGTCCTGTGGACCTTCGACGATGTAGCGCTTCAGCAGGTAGAACCAGATGACCCCCAGCCCCGCATATATCAGGGTGAAGGTGACAAACGACACCACGACCACGACCGCACTGTGATCGGACACCCCTTGCTGCACAGTCATTCTGACCAATTGGTCGCCCGTGGGATTCGGTGCCACGATCCAGGGTTGCCTGCCCATCTCGGTGAACACCCAGCCGGCGCTGTTGGCCAGGAACGGCATTGGGACCGTCAGTAGCGCGAACCGGCCGAACCATTTCGAGGTGGGTATCCGTCCGCGCCGGGTCAGCCACAAGGCGGCCAGGGCGAACAGCACCGGTATCAGCAGGAACCCGATCATCGCCCGGAACGCCCAGTACGTGACGAACAGATTGGGGCGATAATCCCCCGGCCCGAACCGGCCTTGGTACTCCTTCTGCAGATCGGTGACACCCTTCAGGGTGACTCCGCTGGTCCTTCCCTCGGCCAGGAACGGAAGCACCAACGGCACGTCAAGGACCCCGGTGATGCTGTCGCAGTTGTTCTGCGTACCGATTGTCAGAATGGAGAAATCGGGATCGGTCTCGGTGTGGCACAACGATTCCGCCGAGGCCATCTTCATCGGCTGCTGGACGAACATCAGCTTGCCCTGCGTGTCTCCGGTGAAGAGCAACGCCGCGGTGGCCAGAAGAGACACCGCGCAGCCCAGCATGGTCGCGGGCCGGTACATCGCCCGGGCGTCCTCCCCGCCGCGGTCGCGAACCATCCACCAGGCGCTGACACCCGCGACGAACGTGCCCGCGGTCAGTAAGGCCCCGGTGATCACATGCGCGAATGCGGCGAGGCCGGTGTTGTTGGTGAAAAGATCCAGGATGCTGGTCAGCTCGGCGCGACCGGTTTCGGGGTTGAAGTGCGCGCCGACCGGATGCTGCATGAACGAGTTGGCCGCGATGATGAAGAACGCCGAGGCATTCACTCCGAACGCCACGATCCAGATGCAGGCGAGATGCACCTTCTTCGGCAACCGGTCCCAGCCGAACACCCAGAGCCCGATGAACGTCGACTCGAAGAAGAAGGCCACCAGACCTTCCATCGCCAACGGGGCGCCGAAGATGTCGCCGACGAACCTCGAGTACTCGCTCCAGTTCATGCCGAACTGGAACTCCTGCACGATGCCGGTCGCCACGCCGAGCGCAAAGTTGATGAGAAACAGCTTGCCGAAGAACCTGGTCAGTCGGTACCACGCGGGATTGTCGGTGGCCACCCACACCGTCTGCATGATCGCCAGCAGCGGTGCAAGGCCGATGGTCAGCGGGACCAGGATGAAGTGGTAGACGGTGGTGATGCCGAACTGCCATCGGGATAAGTCCAAGACGTTCATGTGTTTCTCCCGCGTTTGGTCCGCCGCAATGCCAGTGGTTGCGTCTACCGAAACGTAGTTTGCCAAAGGCGCACGTCGCTGGGGACCTAAGTCCCTCAATGCGAGGGCTTTGGCCTGCAACCGACACACGATCGACTGCAGAAGAGTGGACGACAGTGACCCATCAACGCGAAGAGGTAGTTCGGATGACGACGACGCCGGATGTAGCGGTGGTGCAGGATGCCGTGCGACTGGCTTGCCGCGCCCCGTCCATGCACAACAGCCAGCCGTGGCGCTGGGTTGCCGAGGGTTCGACCCTGCACCTGTTCGCCGACCTCACGCGGCTGATGACCGCAGCGGACCCGGAAGGCCGGGAAATCTACCTGAGTTGTGGCGCGGTGTTGGATCACCTGATCGTCGCGATGGCCGCCGCCGGCCGGCACACGACCGTACGGCGGTTCCCCGACCCCCACGATCCGCTGCACGTCGCGGCGGTCGACTTCCGACCAGCGCCGCAGGCGATGACAGACGACGCCCTGATGCTCGCGGAGGCCATGTGCCTGCGCCGTACCGACCGGCGGCCGTTCCACGCTCCGATTGGTTGGCCGGAAACCGAAGTCCGACTGCGGCAGATCGTCATCCCGCATCAGGTCATGTTCGACATCGTGCTGGACGACGCGAGGCCATCCCTGGCCAAGGCCTCCCGACTCACCGAGACAATCCGCACGAACGACCCTTCGTATGCGGCCGAGTTGAGTTGGTGGACATCATCTTTCGTGTCGAGCGAAGGAGTGCCACAAACCGCCTTGCCGTCCGAGGCGGTTTCCGCTCGAGTCGACGTCAAGCGCACCTTTCCCGGAGGCCGGGCAGACCAGGGCGCCGAACACACCGAAGCGGACCGTTCCAAGATCGTGGTGTTGTCCACCCATCACGAAGATGCCCGCCTCGATGTGCTGCGCTGCGGCGAGGCGTTGTCCGCCGTACTCCTGGAGTGCACCGTGGCCGGCCTGGCAACGTGCACCTTGACCCATATGACCGAGTTGGCGTCGAGCCGAGAAATCGTCCGCGAGTTGACCGGGCAGCGTGGCACGCCACAGTTACTGATCAGGATCGGCGAGGCATCCGATACGGCTGCTCATTTCCCCTCTACTCCGCGTAAGAGACTGGCCGACGTACTCGAGTTCCGGACAACTGCAAGCGGGAAGATCTGAGCCGATGAGCCGCTACCGTGATCTGTACGAGAAAAGCCTCAACGATCCCGCGGCCTTCTGGCGCGAGGCCGCCCGCGAGGTGACTTGGACGCGGCCGCCGCAACAAATCCTCGACGACAGCAGACCCCCGTTCTACCAGTGGTTTCCCGACGCTGAACTCAACACGTGCGCGAACGCGCTGGACCGTCACGTCGATGGGGGTCGAGGCGACCAGGCCGCACTGATATACGACTCACCGGTCACCGACACCAAGCGCACCTACAGCTATGCCGAATTGCTCGATGTCACTTCGCGTTTCGCGGGTGCACTGCGCGGACTCGGGGTGACCAAGGGTGACCGCGTGGTGATATATATGCCGATGATCCCCGAGGCGGTCATCGCAATGCTTGCATGCGCCCGAATTGGGGCGGTGCACTCCGTGGTGTTCGGAGGGTTCGCGGCGCACGAACTGGCGGCGCGTATCGACGACGCCCAACCCGCGGTGATCATCTCGGCATCATGCGGTATCGAGCCGACTCGGGTCGTCGAGTACAAACCAATGCTCGACGCCGCGATCGACGCCAGCTCGCATCCGCCGCGCCATTGCGTCATCGTCCAACGAGACCGCCTGCGGTGTGACTTGGCCGACGGCCGAGATCTGGACTGGGATCAATTGGTGGCCACCGCGGCACCTGTCCCGGCGGTGCCCGTCGCGGCCACCGACCCCCTCTACATTCTCTACACGTCGGGCACGACGGGAAGGCCCAAGGGGATCGTGCGTGACAACGGCGGTCACGCCGTTGCGCTGTTGTGGAGCATGCGTCATATCTACGGCATCGACCCCGGTGACACCTTCTGGGCCGCTTCGGATGTCGGCTGGGTCGTCGGGCACTCCTACATCGTGTACGGACCGCTGCTGCTGGGGGCGACCACCGTGCTGTATGAGGGAAAGCCCATTGGGACACCCGATCCCGGCGCGTTCTGGCGGGTGATCGCCGAACACCGGGTAAGCGCCCTGTTCACCGCGCCGACCGCGATCAGAGCGATCCGGAAAGAGGATCCCGACGGGACGTGCCTGCGCGATCATGACCTCGGTTGTTTGAAATCGCTCTTCTTCGCCGGCGAACGGCTCGATCCGGACACCTACCATTGGGCGACCGCGAAGCTGAGCATCCCCGTCATCGACCACTGGTGGCAGACGGAAACCGGGTGGGCCATCGCGGCCAACCCGATGGGCGTCGAGCCGCTGCCCATCAAACCCGGCTCACCCGCGGTGCCGATGCCCGGCTATCAGGTCGCCATCCTGCACCCCGACGGCAGCGGCTGCGCGCCCGGCGAAGAGGGCGCGATCTGCCTGTCGCTCCCGCTGCCGCCCGGCACCTTCCCCTCGCTGTGGAGAGACGACGCGAGGTTCGAATCCTCTTACCTGTGTGAGCATCCCGGCTACTACCTGACCGGCGACGGCGGATACCTCGACGAAGACGGCTACCTGTTCGTCATGGGCCGGATCGACGACGTCATCAATGTGGCCGGCCATCGGCTCTCCACAGGGCAGATGGAGGCGGTACTCGCGTCGCATCCGGCGATAGCCGAATGTGCGGTGATCGGTGTCGCCGACGAAATCAAGGGTCAAGTCCCCCGAGGGTTCGTCGTGCTGCAGGACGGCGCATCACCCGAAGGCCTGGCCGCTGAATTGGTACAACTGGTCCGTGACGAGATCGGCGCCCTGGCCTGTCTGAAGCAAGTGGACATCGTCGCCGCGTTGCCAAAGACGCGCTCGGGCAAGATTTTACGCAAATCAATGCGTGCGATCGCGCACGGTCACGATGAGCAACCGCCCTCTACGATCGAAGACCCCGACGTGCTGCACGCATTGCGCCCGATGCTGCAGCGATGATCCTCACCCGCGCAGCGACGTGATCGCCAGCGCCGCCACACACGCCGCCACCACGGCGGTCGTGGTCCAGTAGGCGATCGTGGCGGCCAGGCCGATGGTGAATCGCCCCATCAAGTCGCGGTCGCGTCCAATGCCCACCATCACGACCAGCAGCGGCAGCAGAAGCACCGCGTTGAGCACCTGGGTCGCCACCAGGATCGTCACCAGCGGTGCATTCGGGATGAGCACGGCGACGCCACCGAGGACGGTGACGATCCCGAACGTGAGGTAGAAGAGCCGGGCGTCGCGGTACGAATCATCAACCGCCGCTTCGACACCGGCGTACTCGCACACCGAGTACGCCGTCGAGAGGGGCAGGATCGACGCCGCCAGGAACGCCGCGCCGATGAGCCCGACCGCGAACAGAGTCGACGCGGCGCCGCCTGCAAGCGGTTCGAGGGCGACCGCCGCGTCGGCGGCGTCCCGAATGGCACGTCCGTCGCGGTGCAGCGTCGCCGCGCACGCCACCACCACGAAGAACCCGATGACGCCGGTCAGGACGGCGCCCATGACCACGTCGACCCTCTCGAGGGCGAGGTCTTTGGTCCGAAGTTTCTTGTCGACCGCGTAGGACTGGATGAAGGAGAGCCCCCACGGCGCCAGCGTCGTGCCGACGGTGGCCGTGACGATCGCGACGGTCGCACCGTTGGCGGGCATGCTCGGCACCAACATTCCGTGGACCGCAGCACCCCAGTCCGGATGTGCCAGCACGCCGGAACCGATGTAGGCCAAGAACACCGTCGACAGGATCAGCAGGAACTGCTCGACGCGGTGGAAGCTCCCGCGCAGCACCAGAACCGACACGATGACCGCGGCGGCCGGGACACTGGCGTAACGACTGATCCCGAACAGCTCGAAACCGGCGGCGATCCCGGCGAACTCGGCGCACGTCGTGCCGACGTTGGCGACAACGAGCGCGGCCAGCACGGCACCGGCCAGTCGCACGCCATACCGCTGACGCACCAGGCCGATGAGCCCCTGCCCGGTGACCACCCCCATGCGTGCCGCCAGGCCGTGGAACAGTATGAGCGCCACCGTGGACAGCACGAGCACCCACAACAGCTGGTAGCCGTGGTCTGCGCCGAGCACCGAATAGGTGGTGATGCCTGCGGGGTCGTCGTCGGAAAGTCCGGCGAGCAGGCCCGGACCGAGCACCGCGAGAAGGGCGCCGAGCGTAACCCTTTTGCGCCCAACCCGTTTCACGAAGTCGCTCCGCCCCCGTTGAGTCCGTTTGAAACGGGTGGATGATGTCGGCGTGGCCACACGCGGGACCGGAGGAATCGGCGTCCGCGCAGGGAAGGAGTGTGCGCGAGGCGGCCCCGCCAACGGGACGCGTGCGTGACGGGCATGGCGGCCACGATCTGTTCGACGGCATCGTCGGGCATCGCCCGGAGCACGCGCTCACCGACTGCGGGATGGGCGGCGCGGACCACGTCGGCGGCAACGCGCGGGCCGGTAGCGGCGAGAACCTCCGTCGCCGACTCGATGTCGAGGCGGCTGACCAGGGCGGCGAGTCCGGCCGCACCCAGGTGATGGACCGCTGATCGTGGGGTGGCCAGCTGGACGGCGTGGCCGCGTTCGGAGGTCAGGTGCAGATCTGTCCAGGCGACCACGTCTTCGGTGGCGTGGGCGGCAAGCCGTCGCAGGCCCAGGCGCCGTAGCACCGCGTCGAGACCGACCTCGACGCCGGCGAGTGCGAGGCGGTCATGCGCGCAGCGGGTAAGGACCACGTCGGCGACCCGTGCCATTCGCTGGCCTACTACGTCGACGATCTGGGTGTCGAGGACGTCGCGCCTGAGCAGGATCTCGTCGTCGCCGAGTGCGTCCACAGTCGAGCAGAACGCGAACGTCGTCGGCTCATAGTCGCCGTGGATCAGCACACCGGTGTCCTCGAAGCTCTCGATTGCCGCCCACGGCAGGAGTGCGTCCGGTCCGCGACGACACTTCACCAGGATCCGCTCGACGAGATGCAGGTCGTCGGCATGGTCGTCCAGGCGCGTGGTGAGGTCGGCGACGCGACCGAACACCACACCGTCAGCCCCCCGGACATCCTGGCCCGTCATCTTGCTGAGCAAAAGCACCCCCGGATCATGCCCGAATGAGCGCACTCGAGTGGACATCGAGCGGAAGAAGGGACCTGTGACCCTCATGCCGGTGTCGTACGCCTCATCCCCCGAGTGACCGTGGCCAATAGCGTCCTGTGCAAAAGGAGTCCACATGTCGAAGGTCACCCAGCGTCCGGGAATCGTGGTCGGTGTCGACGGCTCGCCGGGTTCGCAACGGGCAGTCGAGTGGGCAGCACGCGCTGCCGAGCTGCGCAAGGTTCCGCTGACGTTGGCGCATGTTGTTTCGCCGACGGCGGCGGCGTGGCTGGACTCGTCATCGATCCCGGCGTGGACACGAGGGCAACGAGAACGAGGGCGCCAGGTACTCGACGACGGGCTAAAGGTCGCTCAAGATAGTTGTCAGGATGGTGCCGTGCAGATTTCCTGCGAAATGCCTTCTGCAACAATTGTTTCCGCTCTCAATGACCTTTCCAAGCAAGCCGATCTGGTGGTGGCCGGCTGTCTTGGCACCGGTACGCTGCGGGGCCGTCATCTAGGGTCGGTGAGCTCGGGGCTGGTCCATCACGCGCATTGTCCGGTCGCGATCATCCACGACGGCGCCCAGTCGAATAATGATTCCTCGCAGGCTCCCGTGCTGGTGGGCATCGACGGGTCGCGAGAGTCGGAGTCGGCGACCGCAATCGCGTTCGAAGAAGCCTCTCGCCGCAAGGTAGGCCTGGTGGCCCTGCACGCCTGGAGCGACGTGAACTTCCTGAATTCGGTCATCGACCTACCCGGCCGCGGCTGGTCGGAGCTGAGCTCGATCGAAGATGAAGTGCTGGCCGAGCGGTTGGCCGGATGGACCGAACGTTATCCCGATGTGCCGGTGCGCCGCATGGTCGTGCGCGACGATCCTGCTCGCCAACTCGTCGACCAAGCCGCGTCGGCTCAACTCGTGGTGGTCGGCAGTCATGGCCGCGGCGGATTCCTCGGAATGTTGTTGGGCTCGATCAGCGCGGCGGTGGTGCTTCTGGCCCGCGTGCCGGTGATCGTTGCGCGCCAACCACGGGCCTAGGTGTCACATCGTGCGGTTCGAATTCGACACCGTCGCGCGCATCAACCGGCGACGCGAGGTGCGGCGGGGATGACGAGCGTGAAAGTGGCTCCGCCGCCTGGCGTCTGACCTACGGTGACACGCCCTCGATGAGCGTGTGCGATCTCTTGCACCAGAGCCAGACCGATGCCATGGCGCGGCCGATCACTCGCGGTGGGATGAGGCTTTCCGTGCGAAAAGCGGTTGAAAATGGTTCCAACGGCGTCAGGTTCGATTCCCACGCCGTCGTCACGCACCTCGACGAAGACGTCGTCATGGCGTCGTCGGATCTCCACCACGACCGTCCCTCCGGGATGCTCGTGCGCGAGAGCGTTATCGACAAGGGAGGTGATCGCGCGGCGAAGCGCCGAGCTTGATCCCAGAACGACGAAATCCCCTTCGGATGGTGCACTCTCCGGCTCGACGAGCAGCGTCACACCGGCCGTCTCGACGTGCTGGGCCATGCTCTGGTAGACGGCCTGCGCGACCGCGAAGACGTCGACACGAACCCGCGGTGCGGTTTCCGACGCCATGGATGCGGAGGCCAACAGATCCTCGATCACCTCGCCCAGCGCATGGGTGTCGGAAGCCAGGGCGTCGATTTGTTCCTTGGTTTGTTGAGCATCGCCGTCTTCGAACCGACGGCCGAGCAGTTGCACGCGGGTGTGCAGCACCGTCAGTGGTGCGCGAAGTTCGTGCGATGCGTCGGCGACGAACCGTCGCTGCATCGCCAAGGCCTGGGCGAGAGGGCGGATGGAGCGTCTGGTGAGCAGAATGACCACGACGACGGAGGACAGAATTCCAGCCAGTTCGGCGACCCCGAGCGACCACAGTAGCCGGTTCCGGCCGGCTATGAACGGCGCCAGGTCGAGCAGCGCGACGACCCGCCCGTCGGGCCTGTCGACCACCGCCACGCGATAAGTCGAACCGTTGAGCCGGGCTTCGGAGAAGCCGGCCGGGCGGGACAACAGTTCCACAGTCGGAAGTCCGTCGGAACTCGTCGCGACGTTCCCGGCGTTGTCTCGCAGCACCAGGATCATGTCCGGCGGCGGATCGGTCGCGTCGTCGGCCGAGGCTGCCACGGACGACAGATGTGTCTTGATCTGCTGATCCTGCACGCGGACGTCGACGAGATATGCCGCGGCCCCGACCACCAGCAGGACGGCGGCCAAGGCGAGCGATGCCTGCACCGCGGCGATACGGCCGGCTCGCCGGACCACGCTGAGATCACTCGCCGGCGTCATTCGGCTCCGAACCGGTAGCCGGTGCCGTGGATGGTGCGAACGATGCCTCGCCCGAGCTTGCGTCGCAGGTAGTGAACGTAAGTGTCGACCGCACCCGCCGAGTCCACGCCGTCGAATACCGCTTCAAGCAGTTGACCGCGGGTGAAAACTTGCCGCGGCGCGCTCATCAGGACGCCGAGCAGCGCCGCCTCTCGTTCGGACAGTTCGACCCCGGCGTCGCCGTCGTTGCCGCGGGTGACCACGCGCGTCACCCGGTCCAGGCGGAGCTCGCCTACTCGTAGAGTCGACCGCCCGTCGGGTCGGCGAAGCAAAGCCCTCACCCGAGCAAGCAACTCAGGTATCTCGAACGGCTTGACCAGGTAGTCCTGTGCACCTGCATCGAGGCCTTCGACCCTGTCGGCAACCGCCCCCCGCGCCGTCAGGAGCAGCGCCGGGGTGTCGATTCCTCGAGATCGGAGTACCGCGACGAGATCGGATCCATCCATCACCGGCAGTCCACGATCGACGATCACTGCGTCGTAGTCGGCCGTCAGGCCACGGTGCAGCCCCTGCTGGCCGTCGTGGGCGACGTCGACGAGGTACCCCTCCTCGGTGAACAAGTCCGTGAGCATTGCGCTGAGCACGCGGTCGTCCTCGACGATCAGCAGTCGGTCAGCCACCCACCGAGCCTGCCACGCCGATTCTTCGAGGGCGCTAAGAAACGGATGTCAGCCTTTGAGACATGCAATCACCTCGGGTGGGTTTCCGTCGCGCCGCGGTCACCTCGTGGGTGTTGGTCGGCGCGGGCATCGCAGGTGTCACGGGCGCGTCGGCTGTTGCCTACTCCGACACTGTGAAGCCCGTGGCCGCGGATGTCCCCGCCGAAGTCGCGGTTCCCGAACCCCAGTTGCCCGTTCCGCCTCCCGCCGAGACCCTGCCGCCCACCCCGGATGTCGTGACGACAGCGACGACTGATGTGCCACTCCCGCCTCCGAGTCCCGAGGCCACCGCGCCGGCCGTTCCCGAATACACGCCGCAATACACGCCCGAATACACACCCAAGTACACGCCCACCTACACGCCGGAGCCAACCGTCGAGCAGGCCCCCGCCCCTCTCACCGAGCAGGCACCGGCACCTAAGCCGGAAACACCGCCGACGACCAAGCGGCGCAATCTGACTCCGACGACGGTGATGGCTCCGAACTTCTCCCCACATGTGTCGGTTTCGCGCGGGTCATGACAACCGCCCCCGAACGGATCGCGGAGTCCGGCGTGGAGACCGCGACAACGCATTGGCAACGGTGGAGTACCAGCATGCAGATCGTCGTCACCGATCCCGACTCGATGCCGGGCGCTCGCCACGAGGTCGACGCCGAACTGGACGCAGTCGAAGCCGCCGCATCACGATTTCGGGCCGATTCCGAGATCAATACGCTCGCTGCGTCGTCCGGACGGCCGACGGAGGTGAGCGAGCTTCTCGCGGAGCTTCTTGAAGCCGCGCTCACGGCGGCCCACCAGACCGACGGTGACGTCGACCCCACTATCGGGGCTGCGATCATCGCGCTCGGATACAGCCGCGATATCGCGGCCCTCGAATGCACAGACGCACGCGCCGGTTCGATCACCGTGCCCGCGAATTGGTCGATGGTCACGCTCGAGGATCGCGTCGTCACCGTGCCGGAAGGGGTGGTTCTCGACCTCGGAGCGACGGCCAAGGCGCTCGCCGCGGACCATTGCGCCGAGCGTGTTCACGGCGCCACCGGAACCGGCGTCCTCATCAACCTCGGCGGCGACATCGCCACTGCCGGACCAGCACCAAGCGGTGGCTGGCAGGTGTTGATACACGATGATGCGGACGATCCGGCAGCGTCGGTGGCGCTTCCGTCCGGGGCCGCGCTGGCGACGTCGAGCACGATTCGCCGACGGTGGCGGTGCGGGGCGGAGATGGTTCACCACATCCTCGACCCGAGAACGGGGTGGTCCGCGGACCCCGTATGGCGCACCGTCAGCGTCGCGGCAGCCACCTGCGTTGCCGCCAACACCGTCAGCACAGCCGCGGTCGTGCGCGGCTGGCGCGCGCTGGAATGGATTCGCGGACTTGGTATTCCCGCGCGGCTAGTGGACCGCGACAGAGTCGTTCACACGATCGGCGGGTGGCCGACCGACGGCGGAGGAACGCGGTGATCGATCAGGCACTGTGGGCTCTTGGTCGGGGCACCGGTATCACGGCGCTGGCCTTCCTCACGATCTCGCTACTCCTCGGCATCACCACGCGATCGGGGCGTCCGCTGCTGGTTTTACCGAGATTCGCCGTCGCCAGCGTGCATCGTTTCGCCGCGCTGGCCGCAACGCTGCTCGTGGTACTCCACATGACGCTGCTGTTCTTCGATCCCTACGCGCAGCTGCGCCTCGTCGACTTCATCGTGCCGTTCCTCGGCGCATACCGACCGCTCTGGCTCGGCCTAGGAACACTCGCCTTCGACGTACTCGCCGTGGTGATCGTCACCAGTCTGCTGCGCCACCGACTCGGGGCGCGGACCTTTCGCGTCGTCCATTGGGTCAGCTATGGCTTGTGGCCGACAGCGATGGCGCACGCGCTCGGGAACGGCACAGACGCGGGCCGCGAGTGGTTTCTGCTGTTCGCCGCATGCTGCGCCCTCCCGGTGGGCGGTGCACTGCTGTGGCGGCTGCACGCCGACTTCACCGAGTACGCCCAAACGCGAACATCCGGTCGCACATGACGGCACCTCGCCTCTTCGCCGCAGACGGTCCTGGGCTCGTCGAACATCAACGACGGTTCGGCGCGCTGCCCAAGTCGGCGGGAAAGAATCTCGTGGCCCAACTCGACGAGTCCGGACTGACCGGGCGCGGCGGCGCCGGGTTCCCCACCGGACGCAAGTTCGCATCGATCACCGGCCGCAAAGCAGTGGTGATCGGCAACGGAGCCGAGGGCGAACCACTGAGTCATAAAGACGCGCAACTACTTTCCCGCGCACCGCACCTCGTACTCGACGGGCTGAAGGCTGCTGCTGCGGCAGTTTCTGCGGACACGGTGGTCATGTACGTCCCGTCCCGGGCGATCGGCACAGTCAGGACAGCGCTGCGCGAGCGACGATCGGCGAAGGTGGATCGACACCGGGTCACCATCGTCGAGGCCCCCGACGGATTCGTCGCCGGCGAGGAGTCAGCGATGATCCGCAGGGTTGAGGGCGGTCCGGCCCTCCCGCGCGACCGAACGGGTCTTGTCTCGACATCCGGGGTGCGGGGACGCCCCACGCTGGTCAACAACGTCGAAACGCTGGCCCATATTGCTCTGATCGCTCGATACGGCCCCCAATGGTTCCGATCGCTCGGCGATCCGTCCGAGCCGGGAACGATGCTGGTCACCCTGACGGCTGGACCGACACGTTCCGTGCTCGAAGTCCCCACCGGAACGCCTTTGGCCGACCTCGTCGGGCACCTCGGATTCACCGACTCACGAAGGCTGCGGGCCGTCCTGATCGGCGGGTACCACGGCACCTGGATTCCGGGCGCGACGGCCACGCGCGCTCGGCTGTCCCGCTCCGGCCTGGCTCACCTGGGCGCCAGCCCGGGTGCGGGCGTCATTCACGCCCTGCCGATAGACCAGTGCGGGCTCGCGCGTACCGCCGACATCCTCGACTACCTCGCGGGAGAGAGCGCGCGCCAGTGCGGCCCCTGCCTCAATGGCCTGCCCCAGTTGGCCAGACTGTTCGACGAACTCGCCTATCGCACAGTCGATGACGGGCTCGTCGACGAGGTGTACCGGATGATCGACCTCGTCGACGGTCGCGGCTCGTGCCGCCACCCGGACGGGACCGCCCGCTTCGCCCGCAGCGCACTCGATACCTTCGCCTCGGACATCAGCCACCACCGCGAGGGCCGCTGCGAAGCCGCGCTCGCGGCCATGCCCGACACCGACCGCCGACCTCACCGCGAGGCGAGATCACGATGAGAACGCCTCCGAAACCATCCGTTCGCCTGCACATCGACTGGACGCGCTGCCAGGGGCGCGGACTCTGTACCGAGCTGTTGCCACGCCTGCTCACCCGCGACGACTGGGGCTATCCCGTCGTCCGCGACGGCTCCCGGGAACCCGTCGTCGCCTCCGCCCTGCTGCCGGAGGCGCGCAGTGCGGTCGACCTGTGCCCACGACTCGCACTGTCGCTGCGCGCCGATGCCAGCCGGCAGCGGATCGATCCGAAGCAACCGAAAAAACCAGAGGAGTAATAGTTTGTCGACGTTCAATGGCCTCCCTGCCCACGTGCTGCTCGTCCATTTCATCGTTGTCCTGGCGCCACTCACAGCGGCGCTCGCGATCGTTTGTGCGCTATGGCCCTCCGCCCGGCGACGGTTGGTATGGCTGGTGCTTGGCCTGGCAGTCGTTACCGCGGTGCTGACACCCTTGACGACGGACGCAGGCGAATGGCTTCAGCACCGCAGGGGACGGACGCCGTTGCTGCACGCCCACACGGAACTGGGCGACACGATGGTGTACTTCTCCATCGCGTTGGTGGTCGCAGCGGCGTTGCTTGCCTTCGTCCACCTCCGGGAGGTGCGAGGCAAATCCTTGAAAGCCGAATTCCGTTGGCTCGTGGCGGCCGTCGTTCTCGTTGCGGGCATCGCGACGACGGTGCAGGTCTACCGCATCGGTGATTCAGGGGCTAAGGCAACGTGGGGACAGCAGTCAGCTGCAGGAACGTCTGCGCCCTGACGCCGAATGAGGACCAAGGTCCCTCGTGGAGAGGACATTTGGCCCCGCACGCCCGCCGGGCTGTCCCGTTACCGTCGTTAACGTGACCTATGTAATTGGTTCGGCATGCGTCGACGTCATGGACAAGTCTTGTGTTGGGGACTGTCCGGTGGACTGCATCTACGAAGGCGACCGGTCGCTGTACATCAACCCCGACGAATGCGTCGACTGCGGTGCGTGCAAGTCGATCTGCCGCGTTGGGGCGATCTACTACGAGACGGACCTCCCCGAGGATCAACTCGAGCACCTGGCGGATAACGCGGCCTTCTTCACGTTGACGCTGCCAGGCCGTGACGAGCCGCTGGGCGCGCCGGGCGGCGCGGACGCCCTTGGACGAGTCGGTGCCGACACCCCGTTGGTCGCCGCCATGCCACCGAAAACCGTTACCGCGCATTAGATCACGATTTACCGCATCGCCGGACCTATAACCAGAACGGGAAATTGCGTCGGCGACTGATGCAGCCGGTTGCAAATCTGCCGCAGATGTTACTTCCGCGCACATAGGCTGCGTGCATGGAATGTCAATCGACCGGCAACGTTCTGCACGACTGGCAACATCCCAAGCTAGCCGGTGTGGCCTGGATTCGTGTCTAACGAAAGGCGGCAGCTCAGTGACCGATTCAAATATCCCAGATGCGACGGCGTCATCTGACAGTGACGCTGCTGAAGCCCTGAAGGCAGTGGTCCGCCGCAACACCGAACAAGTCCAGGGCCAAGGCGATTTGGCCCTTTTCGACGAACTGTTCGCCGACGACTTCGTCGACCACACCCCGCAGCCCGGCACCACGCCCGACAAAGCCGGCGTGCGTGTTCTCTACAACCGACTGCGCGACGCGTTTCCCGACTTCCGACCCGAGATCCATTGGCAAACCGCCGAAGGCGATGTCGTCACCACCTACAAGACATACCACGGCACTCACCTCGGCGAATTTCTCGGCATCGCACCTACTGGCAAGATCATCCAATTCGAAACGGTCGACGCCATGCGAGTCCACAACGGAAAAATCACCGACCACTGGGGGGTGGCGAACCTGTACTCCGTCCTGCAACAACTCGGACAATTGCCGCCGGCCACCACGAGCTGACGGGTTCACGCCCGGTCACTCCGTCGCGGTGGGCGCCTGGTTGGTCATCGCGTAGCCCGACCCTGGGCTCGCACTTTCACCCGCCCCGCGTAGATCGCAAGCGGGATGGATTAGGCGGGCGCCGAGCCAAGCGCCAACACCTCGTCGAAACCGGCGACAAGGCAATCGAAGAACACGTCATAGTCAGGAATAGCGCCGGTGTCCACGTCGATCCCTAGCGTGCACACGTCCACATACGTCAGCAACGTGACGTTGACCGCCGAGCCGATGGTCGGTCCGAATGCATACTGCGTCACCACTCGGGCGCCACCGAGGAACACCGGCACCGGAATCCCCGGCACGTCGCTGCACAGGAAGTCGACATGGCGCAGGATCGAGCCGATGTACCACCGCGGCATCATGTTCAGCGCGCCTGCGATCCATTGTGTGTAGGGCAGCGACTTCTCGTGGCGCACCCTGGACGTCTTTTCGCGGATCTGGCGGATTCGCTCGCCCGGATCCGAGATACCGACCGGCACGTCGAACCGCATCACGGTGATGCGGTTGCCGCCTATCTCGTCGCCCTCTTCGCGCAGGCTGATCGGCATCGTTAAGTGCAAGTCGCCGACCTCCTCGCCATGCTTTTCGTGGTAGCGGCGCAACCCACCAGCCACCCCCGCGACGAACGCATCGTTCAACGCACCGTCGCCACGGTGGGCGGCGGCCCGGAGCTGCGCGAACGGGACCTCCAGCACGCCGAGACGTCGCAGCAGGCTGCGCTTCTTCATCAGCGGTGAGCCCGTCCGGTTCACCGGGCGGACGGTCCGATAGACCGACGCGGCCATCTCCGCGGCGGACGAAATCGCATCCACCGGCCGCAGAATGCCGTCGGACACCAGCTTCGGAGCCATCTTCAGGGTGCCCATCAGCGCGTCCGCAGCAAGGCGGGCGTTGAATCGCGCAGAGGCACGGTAGCCGCTCAGCCATGGCGGCGGTGCCACTTCGGGCACCTCCGCCACTGGTCCGAGTTTCTCGGGGACCTCGGTCAAGTCGAACAGGATCATCCCGATCTGGATTCCGCCGACGCCGTCGGTCAAAGCATGGTGAAACTTGAGCACCATTGCCGCGCCACCGTTTTCGAGGCCATCGACGAGTGTCGCTGTCCAGAGCGGGCGCGCCCGGTCGAAATCCTCCATTGCCGCGGCTCGCGCCATTTCCAGAACTGTGTCGAAGGTGGCTGGTGCGGCAGCAGTCACTCTTCGCGCGTGGAAGTCGAGGTCGAAGTCCGGGGCGTCTTCCCACCGCGGCGGCGTGGGTGGCGGAGACGGCACGACGCGTTGACGCAACATCGGCACCTTGCGCGAAACGAGGTCGAAGCGCCGGCGAACCTCGTCCCAATCCGGGGATCGGTCGAGAACGATCACCGTGACCACTGTGGAACGCAATCGAGGATCGCTTTCCATCGCCCAGGTGAACGCGTCGGTGTTGCTCATGAATTCGCTCATTTGTGGTGAACGTACGACTCTGCCCAGCCGGAGTCACGACCTCTGGCGACATCCGTGACCTTGGTCCCCACGAAAAGGGTCGTTCGTCGCACGCCCGATGGGATGCCGCGATAGTGTTCCATCGCCAAGATGGATCCAAAGACCCGCAGCAATCAGGTTCCGTCGCCGCCGCTCAACTGCGGCGCCTCCTGATCACCGGAAGGTTCGGCAATGACCACATCACGGCTCCTCGCAGCCACCGCCGCGTCCGCCCTCGTCGTCATCGGATTGGTGGCGTGCGCTCCCCCCGAGAAGAAGTCGGACAGCCAGACAGAGTCCGGTGTCAACGCCAAGGAGGCCACCTCGGCGGCCGACTTCGGCGGGATGGACGGCCTCGTCAAGGCTGCAAAGGCCGAGGGAACGCTCAATGTGATTGCGCTGCCGCCGGATTGGGCCAACTACAAGGAAATCATCGACGCCTTCTCCACTAAGTACGGCATCAAGGTGAACTCCGCGCAGCCCGACGCCAACAGCCAAGACGAGATCAACGCCGCCAACCAGCAGAAGGGCAAGAGCAGCGCGCCCGACGTCTTCGATCTGGGGCAGGCGATCGCGTTGGCGAACACCGCCATGTTCGCGCCGTACAAGGTGTCGACCTTCGACGACATCCCGGCGGAGTTCAAGGATCCGAACGGCACCTGGGTCAACGACTATGGCGGCTACACGTCCATCGGATACGACTCGGCCAAGGTCCCCGAGGTCACCGGGGTCGCCGACCTGTTGAAACCCGAGTTCAAGGGCAAGGTCGCCCTCAACGGCGATCCGACGACCGCCAGCGCCGCCGCCAACGGGGTGCTGATGACCGCGATCGCCAACGGCGGCTCGGTCGACGACATCGCACCGGGCGTGAACTTCTTCCTGAAGCTCAAGGAGGCAGGCAACTTCGTGCCCGTCGACCCGACGCCGGCGACCATCGAATCCGGCCAGACGCCGGTCGTCATCGACTGGGATTACCTCAATGCCGCTGAAACCAAGAAGATTCCGACCTGGAAGGTGTTCGTTCCGAACAACGCGCTCGTCGGCGGCTACTACTTCCAGGCGATCAACAAGGACGGACCCCACCCCGCCGCGGCCCGGCTCTGGCAGGAGTTCCTCTACAGCGACGAGGGTCAGAACCTCTTCCTGAAGGGTCTGGCCCGGCCGGTGCGCGCGGACGCGATGGAGAAGTCCGGCACCATCGACAAGAACCTGCTCGCCGCGCTGCCCAAGGTTGACGGCACCCCAGTGGTGCCGACCGACGCGCAGAGCAAGAAGATGGCGGACTACCTCGGGGCCAACTGGTCCAAGGTCATCAGCTGATCCGGACGTCCTGGCGGATCAGCTCCGCCTGAACCGCGGAGATGTCCACCTCGTCCAGTGACCGGTCTTCGCGGATGGACAGCGCGGCTGCCACCCCCGCGCCCTGGCCGGTGACGGCGCAGCACGACATGTTCCGGGTCGCCGCGTGCGCGATGCGGTCTCCCCCGGTGGCACGCCCGGCGACGATCAGGTGGCGGACCGCCTTCGGCAGCAGCGAGCGGTACGGGATCTGCAGGTAGCGACCGGTGGTCGGCAGCACCAGCACGCCGTATCCGTCGATGAACTCGGGATAGATGCCGATGCTGTCGTCGAACCGGCCCTGCTCGCGAACATCGGCCTCGGTGAGGTTGTAGACGGCGTCGATCTTGCGGGTGTCGCGGATGCCGATGGTCATCCCGAAGTTGCGGAGCCGGGCGGTCTCGCAGCCCGGTGTGTAGCGGCGCAGCGCCTCGATTGCCAGCATGGCCTGCTTGCGGCCCTCGATCTCGAAGTGGGTGAGGCTGTCGGGGTCGGTGCCGTCGCAGCCGGCGAGGTGGACCAGGTTCATGTAGGTCAGCTCGCCGGTGTCGTGCATCGCGCCCCAGGTGCCGCCGATGGTGTTCAGGTCGGCCGGGAGCACGCCGTCGGCGATGGCCTTCGCGAACGGCTTGCCGAGGTACGGCGAGTACAGGTCGGCGTCCTTCTCGTCGGTCTCGGCCGCGAATTCGCCTGCCGCCCAATCGCGGTAGGTCTGCGGATCCTCGGCCACCCCCGCCAGGAACGCCGCCTTGTCCACACCGGCGAGGTGGAACATCACCGAGGCCGCCATCATCTCTTCGACGGGTGTCTTGTGGACGGGCGCGCCCGCTCGGGTCGCCACGTCGGCGTCGCCGGTAGCGTCGATGACCCTGCGCGCCAGGATCGCCTCACGACCGGCCTTGGACTCGGTGACGATGCCGATGATCGCCTCGCCGTCCATCAGCGGCGCGACGAACTGGCGGTGCAGCATGGCGTGGATGCCCGCCTCCTCGACCAGCCGGTCGGCGACGAGCTTGAAGCCTTCGGAGTCGAGTTCGTATGACAGCGACTGGCTTTCGGGCACCGCTGCGCCCATCTCCTTGGCGCGCGCCTCGAACTCCCATCCGATGCCGCCGGCCTCCACCGTCTGTTCGCGGCGGTACCAGGCGAAGCCCTCGACGCCGACCGTCGTGATGTTTCCCCCGAAGCAGCCGAACCGCTCGACCAGGGCCACCCGCACACCGGCACGCGCAGCCGCGAGGGCGGCCGCAAGGCCACCAGGGCCCGAGCCGACGACCAGCACGTCGGTCTCGTGGATGACCTCGATCTCGCGGCTCGGTTCGGTGACGGTTCGGGGATGCGCCGGCATGGAGCGGAATCCTAGTCGTCGGAGATGGCGCTGCTTTTGACACGGTTGCGTGCCGCTTCGTGCTCACTTTGGTCACAAACAGTGACCGACGATTCCGGGCCGGTGAAACCGGTGTTGGATCGCGATATGGGGTCGTTCGAGCCGGTGTATCTGCTCGCTCTGCTCGTCGTCGCCATGTTGTCGGCGATATGCGGATTCATCTGGTCGGCACGGCGGAACCGAAGACGCGCGCGGCGGGTCTTTCTACTCGGTTTCGTCTGTGGCTACGTCGCGGGCCCGCTCCTGCGCAAGAGGCGAAACGGATTGAAGGCACTCACGACTGCCGTATCGCAGGCCGTTGCTCCGCAGTCGTCATGGGCTCGTCGGCGCGGCTGGGTGCACAGCCGATGAAGTCGACAGCGGCTGCAATCGCGGGGCGATGCCTCAACATGCGGTAGTGCGCCAGACGCCCGAGCCCGCGAGTGGTCATCAGACTCGCGCCAGGCCATATGCCGACAAGGCTTTCACTCATCGTGTAGGGGCTGTCGGGATCGTCGGGGTCGTGTACGACCAGAAGCGGCGGCGGATTCTCGATCCGGGTCGCCACCGCGGAGATGTCAGTGTCGAAGAGCGGCAAGTTCAGTCGTCTATCGAGGCGGCGACGCAGCCCCGTGCGGATGCGGGGACCGAAGCCGTGTTTTTCGGCGAACAGATCGAGATACCACGAGAAGTCGCCCATCGGAGCAAGGAACGCCAGGCGTTCGACCGTCATCCCCCTCGACACAGCGAGCGCGGCGGCCTTGGCGCCGAGTGAATGAGCGACGATCCCGCGTGCAGGGCCGTGTGCGCGCACCATTGCCCGCACCGCTTCGGCGCACTCGACGATCGTCGTGCGTCCGGGCGCGAGTTCCCCGGGATCGGATTCGTTGTGGCTCGGCAGGTCGAAGGCGATGACTCGATGTCCTGCCTCGACGAATGGTTTGACGAAGACCCCCAGGTGTGCGCGGCAGCCGCCCCAGCCGTGCACCAGGTACACCGCGGGGCCGTCGCCCCAGGACTCACCTGCGATCCGGTGACCGGACCACGTTGCCTCGATCGGCTCACCCGCCCCCACGCCGGGCGGCATGCGCAAACTCATCTCAACCGCGGGCGGCGTGCACCACAGCTCGATCGCCCACCTCGACCCCACCGCGGGCGCGAAACGCTCGAGCAACCCCAACGCCCGGCGCACCCTGGGCGCAACCTCGGGCTCTATGCCCGAGCCCGCGTCGTCCCGGGACGGCCCGGTATCGCCAACCATCAGCTGTCCCCCTTCTTACTCACGAGTAAGGTTACTGGATCGCCGGGAGTGCAGTGATGCAGCCCGAAGCGCGGTCCTGCCCGACGCGAAAGCCAAAGACCTGGCAACGCTGGGTCAGTACCTGCCGCCGAACAAGAAAAGCGGATAGCGAACGTTTCACTGACACCTGTCATTGACACCTGCCAGCGAAGTACCGTACGTTCCTTTCATGCCATCGCAGACGTCTACGGCAGATGATGCGCCGCCGACGATAAGCGCCCGCGAGGCTCAGCGCCTCGAGACACGTGCCCGTTTGTTCGACGCCGCGGTGGCAGAGATTGGTCGCTCCGGATTGGCGGGTGCGGACGTCAGCACGATCGCTTCGACCGTCGGGGTGTCTCGAGGAACGTTCTACTTTCACTTCCCGACCAAAGAGCACGTGGTCGTCGCGGTGGAGTTGGCCGAGGAAGTGAAGATCGTCGCCCGACTCAGCACCCGGCAGTCGGAGCCGACAGACCTGTCGTCGGTGCTCTCGCTTCTGGTCCGCGAGGTGCTGGCCGCCGAGCGGCGATTGGGTCCGGTGTTATTTCGGGACATGCTGGGGTTGCATTTCTCCTCGACTCGCCCAGTGGAGGACGAATTGAGTGCGCATCCGCTTGCCGAATTCGTGATCGAAGCGATCACCGGCGCGCAAGGCGCGGGACGGGTCGCCCGGGACAAAGACCCCGGCGAGCTCGGGGTGTTCTTCCTCACCGGGCTGTTCGCGCTGCTGGCCATCGACAAGAGTTCGTCAAGGACACGGGCTGCTCTGATGGATCGGTATGTGAAGACGATGATCGAGGGAATGGAAACACGATGAGCAACACAGGAATCGACGGCTACCGGGACTACTTGGTGCGGCGCGACGGCGACGCCGATCTGCTCAACCGGCGGCTGGGCAGCCGAGAGGAGTTCTTCGCGGCTTTGGAGGCGGACCCGGTCCGATCGAAACATCGCATCGATCGGCAGGCATTCGCGCGCAACCTGCGCCGCCGGCGTCCCGAACCAGGGGTCGACCCGAAGATGCTCTTTCTGTTGGCCACCGCCAAGCTGAACCAAGCCGAACGCTTCGGCGTCGGCCTGGGCGAGACATACGGCCACAACAGCGGCGACGACGTGCCGCCCGAACGGGTGTACATGGAGCTCGAGGAGCACTACCACACCCGCCTGCTCGCCTACGTGCTGGACGTCTTCGACCTGCCCTTCCAAGTGGTTGCACCGCCACTGGTGATGCGTCAGTTCGTCAAGACCGCTGTATTCATCCCTGAGCGAATGGGTTTCATGTTCGTGGGCGCCGCGGAGATGGCGGGCTGCATCATGTTTTACGAGTTGCGCCGCATCGGCGTGGAGTTATTCGCCGACGAGCCCGCGGTGGCGGCACGGATCGAGCGTCTCTATAGCGAGATCCTCACGGACGAAGTGGGTCACGTCGGGTACTGCGCCGCGAGGTGTACCCCCGCGGAGCGGGCGATAATGCGGCGTCTCTACCCGTGGATCGGGCGGCTCTTTGCGCGACAGACTTTCGAGATCAGCCTGCTCACTGATCGCCAGGAGCTTCACGACCTGCTGGACCGGCCCTTCGACGTCGACAAGTTGTCGGCCGGCCTATCGAACGAGACGTTCCTCGCCGCCCATCCCTGACGGGCCGCGTCCGCTCCCATGGCCAGGTCATCAGCGCCCACACGATGAGCACGATCGCGATCTCGGCGAGCAGATACACCGGCCACGGGCCCAACACGTCCAGCAGCGATGCGAGCGGGGGCTTCCTGTTGAGGTAGCCGTAGTTCGTTCCCGTGATCGCATTGAAGGTGAACGTCAATGCCGCCCACGCAAGGGTGACGATGATCGCGAAGCGGTAGTCGCGCCACCGCGGCCGCATCCGGAGCCCCCAGGTGAGGTAGATGGCCGCCCACACCACAAGCACGTGAAGTACGAAGAACGTGAGGAAAAGATGGTGCGGGAAATCGGGCGCGCCTTCTTCCGCCGTGCCGATGTCCGGCGTGATCAGCGCTTGCGAGCTGAGGACGAGGCCCCAATAGTAGGCGAGCGCAAAGGCCCAATGCCGTTGCGACCACAAGGCATAGGCCGCCGCAAGTTCGGCGACATCGCACAGCTGCAACGGCACCGAGGTGTCGAGGTGGGGCCGGATCAGCTTGTAAACCAGCGCCACGATGAAGGCCGTCACGAAGCAGAACCGCCATGCCGCGGCCGAGGAGTCGGGCCTGCGCCTCGGTCTGCCTGCGTCCGATCCAGACGAGAAGCGCAGCGCCGATCGCGAACACCACGAGCACCACCAAGTGCGATGGGCCGTATGCCGAGAACTCCCGTTGCGCAGAGAACAGCTCGATCAACTCCCGTCTCATCGCACGACGTTGCCTTACAGATGATCTCAGGCGGCAATCGCCAGGATCGTATTGAACGGAAAATGTCGCCGGACAAGCGTCAGTGAGCGATCCCGACAGCCTGCTCGAGATCGACCAACGAGTCCTCGAGGTGAGTGAGCAGGCGCTGAAGGTGTGGCACGCTGCGGCGGCACCCGACGAGGCCGAAGTCGAGGTTGTCGGCATTGTTGGTCAGCGTGATGTTCAGGGCTTGCCCATCCAACGCGATCGACAGCGGGTAATTGCCGTCGAGTCGGGCGCCGTTCCAGTACATCGGTTCGCGCGCACCGGGCACGTTGGAGATCACGATGTTGAAAGGCGGGGGTGCCGTCGACACGAACCCCGGCACCAACGCGAGTGCGATTCCGGACATCAGGAACGCCGACAACGCCAGCGCCTGGTTTCGCGGGAGCTCGGCGAACACCTTCTTGTTCTCGCGCATCGAGGTGTTGATCGCGTCGAGCCGCTTGGCGGGGTCGGCGGTGTCGGTCGCCAGATTGCACAAGATCGTGCCGACCATGTTGCCGCCCGCGTCCTGCTCGTCCTCGGCACGCAGACTGACCGGAACCATTGCCACCAAAGGGGTGTCCGGCAGCGCATCGCGCTCGATCAGGTAGGCGCGCAGCGCTCCCGAGCACATGGCCAGCACGACGTCGTTGACGGTGACGCCTGCTGCGGACTTGATGGCGCGAATCCGCGCCAGCGGCCACGACTGCGCCGCTACCCGTCGCGCCCCGCCGATCGGCACATTGAACATCGTCTTGGGCGCGCGAAACGGCAGCGTCAATTGCTGTTCGACCAGCGCCGCACTGCGCCACCGAGAGCACGGAAGGGGCCAGCGAGGCAACCGATCCGACCGCGCCGGTGATCGACTGAAGTGCCGATCGCGAGTGCCCGGAATTCCTTGCTTCTGCGCTTCGGGCCGAGTGTCCACGGCACTCGAATCTCGCGATCGTCAGGGTCGGGCGTCATCGACCGAATCATCAGGCGCTGAGCGGAGACGCCGTCGAGCAGCGAGTGGTGAATCTTGGTGTAGACGGCGAACCGTCCGTCTTCGAGGCCCTCGACGAGGCTTGCCTCCCACAGTGGCCGGTGCCGATCGAGCAGCGTGCCATGCAGCCGTGACGTCAGCTCGAGCAACTCACGAATGCGGCCGGGACGCGGCAAACCCGATCATGCGCAGGTGGTAGTCGATGTCGACGTCGTTGTCGAACGCCCAGGTGAGGTTCGAGATGCCGCCAAGAAGTCTGCCGGGATGCTTTCTGAACGTCGGTTGAAAGTCGTCGTTCTTGACGATCGTCTCGTGCAGATCGCGGATGAAGTCAGGGCCGCTGTCCTCGGGCGGTTCGAAGAGCTGCAGGCCTGCCACGTGCATCGGGTGTTCACGGGATTCGCCGATGAGGAACATCGAATCCGTCGGCGATATCAGCTTCATCGACGTGACGGTACCCACACCGCCTGTGATTCATGCAAGGTATAGAGGCCAATCCTTGGCGCACGAGAGGTGACGATGACAAACGCAGGTGGCCGGGTGGCCGGCAAGGTCGCCTTCATTACGGGTGCAGCGCGCGGCCAGGGCCGCGAACACGCCATCCGGCTCGCGGAGGAAGGCGCCGACATCATCGCCGTCGACGTGTGTGGCGACATCGACGGAGTCGGCTATCCCGGAGCGACAGAGGCGGATCTCGATGAAACCGCGGCGCTGGTCGAGAAGTTGGACCGGCGCATCGTCGCCGCCAAGGCTGACGTCAGGGATCTCGAGGGTCTTCGCGCCGCGCTGGCGCAGGGCGTCGAGGAGTTGGGCCGGCCCGACGTGGTCGTCGCCAATGCCGGGATCAGCGGTGTCCCCTCCGCCGCTGCGCAGATCGAGGAAGCCGACTGGCAGACGATGCTCGACATCAATCTGACCGGCGTCATGCACACGATCAAGGTCGCACTGCCCCACATGTCGGACGGTCGTGGCGGGTCGATCATCCTGGTGAGCTCGATGCTCGGATTGCGCGGCGGGGGCTACATGGCCGCCTATGCGTCCGCCAAGCACGCGTTGGTCGGACTGATGCATTCGCTGGCCAATGAGCTTGCACCGCAATGGATTCGGGTGAACACGATACATCCGGGCAACGTGCACACACCGATGCTCGACAACGAATGGTTCCGCCGCAGCATGCGGCCCGACCTCGCCGAGCCGACGATGGCCGACGCGGCACAGGTGATCGGGCACTTCCATATGCTGCCGACACCGTTGATCGAGGCGCGGGCCGTCAGCAACGCGGTGCTCTTCCTCGCCTCCGACGAGGCGCAGTACATCACCGGAGCGGCGCTGCCGATCGACGCAGGAGCGGTGGCAAAGTTCTGACACCGGCGACCACGCCGCGAAATATCCTTCAAGCAGCGCCGACGTCAGGAGGAATCGCAATGGCCGTCCCGACGACATTCATTGCGCCCAGCGCCGATGGGCGGCTGGAGGTGTTCGTCGTCGGCACTCGCGGCGGCACCGGAGGGATCGCGCTGTGGCAGCTCTATCAGATCGCCCCCGCCGGAGGCTGGTCGCAATGGGTGTCCCATGGCAGCGCACCAGGCGAATTCAACAATTGGAGCCAACCCGTGGTGGCCGCCAGCGCCGACGGTCGGCTGGAATTGTTCATGGGATTCGGCGCCAACGCGTGGCACATCTGGCAGACCGCGCGCAACAACGGCTGGACGACGCAGTGGACGTCACATGGCATCCCGACGGGGACTCTCGGGGCGGGCGGCGGGGCGCTCGCCCACCGACCCGACGGACGGCTGGAACTGTTCGCCACCGGCGCGATGGTGACCAACGACGAAGCGGTATGGCACATCACGCAGACAGCCCCGAGCAACGGCTGGTCGGGCTGGGCATCGCTGGGCAGCCCGGCGGGCGCCCAAGGCCTGCACCTGCCGCAAGTCTGCGCCAGCGCCGACGGACGCCTGGAAGTCTTCGCCACCGGCCTCGACGGAGCGCTGTGGCACATCTGGCAGACCACCCCCAACGGCGGCTGGTCGAACTGGCTGTCGCATGGCAAACCACCTGGAACCACCCTGAACTCACTGTGGCACCCGGTGATTGCCCCCAACACCGAAGGTCGGCTGGAGCTGTTCGCCGTCGGCAATGACAAAGCGCTGTGGCACATCTGGCAGATCGCCCCCAACGGCGGCTGGTCGAGCTGGACCCCGCACGGCACCCCGCCCGGCACCGGCTTCAGCTCGGGAGCGCCCGCCATGGCCGCCAGCGCCGACGGGCGTCTGGAGCTCTTCATCTGTGGCGACGATGAGCAGCTGTGGCATATCTGGCAGACCGCACCCAGTGGGGGCTGGTCGTCGTGGACGTCACACGGCCATCCACCGGTGGTCAACCCGCCGTTCCCCGTCGGCGTATGGAACTCGCCCGGACTGGCGCTCAACTCTGAAAAACGACTCGAGCTCTTCGTCGCCGGCACCAACACCGAGTTGTGGCATATCTGGCAGACCGCCCCGAATCAGGGATGGTCCGGCTGGCTGTCCCACGGCAAGCCACCCGGATTCGACATATTCGGCCCGTAACGAGCGCCGAAGGTTAGACGTTGGCCCGACGGGAACGTGCCCTGGTAACACCCGTCAGGTGTGAGTACCGTCGACGGTGGTGGGACTAGCGAGAGGTATCACCATGGCCGATCCAAAGCAGGGCAGTTACGACCCCAAAAAGGGCGGCAAGTTCGCGCCGACCACGAAGGCCAAGCCACCGCCACCCCCGCGGCCCGGACACAATAAAGACAAGTAGTCACTGACGAAGATCTCCGCTTCCTGGCAGGCCAGGTTGCTGGTTCGATGGCGCCCGCATCACCGCTGCACCGACGCCTCCGTCGGCGCATAAATCTCCACAGGCGCCGTCTTGCCCTTGAGACTGAGCCCCGGCCGCGCGACGAACTCGCCGTGATCTCCGTCGAGCAGGGCCAGCGTCTGACCCGTCAGCAGAACGAAATCGCCGGTTTGACGGGTGGCCGACTCGACGCGCGCCGCGATGTTGACGGCGTCGCCGATCACCGAGAACTCCAGTCGTCCTGCCCCGCCGACGTTGCCGGCCACCACGATTCCGGAGTTCAATCCGACCCCCACTGACAGCGCCGTCCCGAACTCGTCGCGCACCGCGTCCGAGATCTCCAATGCGGCTCTCAATGCCCGATCAGCGTGGTCGGCATAGCGCCGCGGCGCTCCGAAAACCGCGAAAAGTCCATCGCCTGCGTACTTGTCGACGTGTCCGCCGTGCCGGTGAACCAGCGGAACAATCCGTTCGAAGAGCCGGTTGAGAGCCGCCACGACCTCGATCGGACGGAGCCCTTCAGCGAACGTGGTGAAGCTGCGGACGTCGACGAACATCATCGTGACCTCCACCTCGTCACCCTGCAGAGCCGCGCCCTGAAGAATGTGCTCGGCCACATCACGGTCGACGTACGTCCCGAACACCTCTCGAATGCGTTCGCGCTCAGCCAAACCCGCCGCCATGGCGTTGAAACCGACCTGTAGGCGTCCGATCTCGCTGGCGTCGTCGACGACGACGCGCGCCCCGAAGTCGCCGGCCTTGACCCGGGCAATGGCGCGGCGCAGTTCCCCCACTCGCTCGGCGACAGACCGCGTTGCGACAAAAAGAGTGAACAACCCGACCGCGAGCGCTACCACGACGAGACCCAGGATCGCGGCCAACGTTCGATGCGGCTCGAATCCGATGTCCGCAAGGTAACCCGCCGCCAGCGTCGCGACGCCGAGGAGCGGCACTCCTGTCGCAAGCGTCCACGCCATCGCCAGCCTGAGCTGAATACTCGGCCCGACCCGTTGACCCGACGGCCCACCCTCCAGCGCGCGCGCCGACACCGGCCGCATGATCCGCTCGGCGATCAGATACCACACCGCGGTGGTGGTGATGCCGCCCAAGATCACCGCCGTGAACACGTATGCCGCAGCCAACAGCGATTCGGTCGCTCCCAACATCGCGAAGAAGACAGCACCGATACCCCACGTCAGTGCGGAAACGCGAACCGCTTCACGGGGCGCGCCGAGGGTCATCCGTCGTTCCCAATCCGTCGGCTTTCGGTGTTGCCGAAGCCAGATGGTGCTCATCGCATAACGGTTTCTGCGGACGCGTATCAGCACAGGCACGACAACGATCGCGAACACGGCCAGCGCCGTCCCACCCCGCAAGAGGAGCCGATCCGTCGCGGCCGGACTCAGCAGAATGGGCGCAGCGAAGGACAGGAAGACGAAGACCATTGCGCCACCGGACGCGCTGACCAACACAGCGCCCCAGATCCAGCGCCTGAAGATCGCCGAGCGCAGCGGGTCAACGCGCGCCTCGGCAGAAACGCGCCCGTCCGCCGACTCCAGTCGGGGCGGCGTCGTGCCAGCGGACGCTAAGGACATGCACTTGAGACTGGCCGCCGATTGAGCGACCGCCTAGCGTAATCGACTACTCGACTGAAACAGGCCCCGGCTGATCGGCTCCTGAGACCGCAAACGAGCAGAGGACGAAAGCGATGGACCTGCAACGGTACGGCCCATGGGCACTGATCGTCGGTGGCTCGGAGGGCATCGGGGCGGCATTCGCGCGGAAACTCGCAAGCCGCGGTTTCAAAGTAGTGCTGGTCGCGCGCAAGCCGGAGCCCCTGGAAAACCTGGCTGCAGAGTTGCGCGCTGCCGGCACTGAGGTGAGGACTGTGTCCGCCGATCTCAGCAGGCCCGGCGTACTCGATCAGGTGCGTGAGGCTACCGACGACGTCGAAATCGGGCTCTTGATCTACAACGCCGGGGCCAACAACACGCGTGGCCTGTTCGTCGAATTGCCCGAAGAGGTCACCCAGTCTGTCATTGCGATCAACGTGCTGGGGCAAGCGAACTTCACCCGCCACTACGGAGCCAAGATGTACGAACGGCGATGTGGCGGCATCATTCTGGGCGGCTCAATCGGTGGGTACCTCGGCTCGGGCACACTTGCTGCCTATTGTGCGTCAAAGGCGTTCTCGCGCATCTTCAGCGAGGCGCTGTGGACTGAGAGCGCTGCCTTTGATGTCGACGTCCTCCACCTCAACGTCGGCTTCACCGCCACGCCTGCGATGGAGCGACTTGGCATCGATGTCACGCACGCCGAGCCGCCGGACAACGTCGCGCAGCAGGCCCTCGACAACATCGCCAACGGACCCGTCTGGATCGTCAGCACAAAGGGCAATGTCGACCGCGCTCGCGCCGTCTCGGTTGTGGATGACCGCGCGGAAGTGGTGCGCGCCAACTCGATTCCCCCGCGCGCGGAGACTGGGAAAGTGGCGGCCAAGCAGACGAGGGGATCCGATTAGCGAGTGCCCCCGACCGGCTCAGTTCGCGTCGAGGGGGTTGGCCGCCATGCGCCTGACGCCATCATTCGCGATCGACGCCGCAGCGGCACTGTCCGGCTTGCGTCTCGCCTGATCTTCAAAGCACCCGGCGAACTCGGAGCCAAACCCCACCCGCGGATAGCGGGCGAGCAGCTCGGCCCTGTCCTCGGGCGAGAACTCCTCGGGCCGCAGTCCGACTACGTCCCAGCTCGTCGCGACCTGCAGCATGTGAGACTCAGGGTCGTCGTCTGCGGAAACGTCAGGGCGCATGTGCAGCACGATGATTTCCTCGGCCCTGGCCGCCCGATCGGTCGACCACCCAGCAGCAACGCCGAACACCCACGCCAGATCGCCTCCCGCCTCCTCGAACGCCAGCCTGTGACTGTCGAACGGCTCGGTGAGTCCAATGTCGTGAAGCAGTGCCGAAACGTAATACAGCTCGTCGTCGAACGCGATCCCGTGCGCGGCGGCGTACATCGTTCCCCACAGGTAGGAGCGGGTGCAGTGATTGAACAGTGCGGGCGAGTAGAAGCGGTTTGCCACCGAAAGTGCCGCTGCCGCAGCCGGAGTCTCAGGGAACATAGGGCCAGTGTTGGCTCATTCGGTTTGCGACGTCAACACGCGCTTTACTCCGGATCTCCCAAGAGGGTGGCAACGAAGTCGTCGACATAGGTGGACAACTCACGAGGCGATCGGTGATAGTTGCCAGACCGCACCGGATGCGCGGGCAGGTCCACCACGGGAGCCTCGACGTCTTCGAAGTAGATGCTGGACAGCAGGTGGGCCATCATGTTCAGGCGAGCGTGCTTCTTGACATCGGATTCCACCACGTACCACGGGCTAATCGGGATGTCGGTGTGCACCATCATCTCGTCCTTTGCACGCGAGTAATCCTCCCACCGGTAGATCGACTCAAGGTCCATCGGCGATAGCTTCCACTGCCGAACCGGATCTTTGCGCCGGGACCGGAACCGTCGCAGTTGCTCCTCGTCGGATACCGAGAACCAGTACTTGCGCAAAATGATGCCGTCGTCGACGAGCATCTGTTCGAAGATCGGCGTCTGCCGCAAGAACAACGCATGCTGTTGGGGCGTACAGAATCCCATCACCTTCTCGACACCCGCCCTGTTGTACCAGGACCTGTCGAACAGGACGATCTCACCCGGCGCCGGCAGCTCCGCGATATAGCGCTGGTAGTACCACTGCCCGCGCTCCCGCTCGGTGGGTGCCGGCAGCGCGGCTATCCGCACGAGGCGAGGGTTCAGATATTCGGTGATGCGCTTGATCGTCCCGCCCTTGCCCGCGCCGTCGCGGCCTTCGAACACGACCACGATCCGGGCACCGGTTTTCCGAGCCCATTCCTGGAGCCTCACGAATTCCGTTTGAAGGCGGAAAAGTTCGGATCGGTAGATACTGTTGGGGATTTTTCGCGCGGAGTTCTCGCCAGATTTCTTCCCACCCTTGGCCATCGCCGCATCGTACTGCGGACGCAATTCACCGGGCGGCTTTAAACCGTTCATCGTCACGTCACCTTGCCGCCATCGAGTGTGCGGATTTGTACGCTGCCTTCGGCGTGTCGCGTACGCAGGCGCACAGTCGGCGAGGCATCGACAGAATGACCCGAAAACGCCCGGACCGTGGTGTCACGGTCCGGGCGGCTCGGGCTAACAGGAACGCGGGCTCAGAAGTACGTCGTCGTCGTCGTGCTCGTTCCGTTGTCACACGTGATCGTGAAGGTCCAGTTCCGGAACTGCGGAACAGCCGGCACGATCTTGAGGTAGTACCTGGAGCCGGCATCCAGGGCGAAGCCGCGACTGAAGTTGTCCGTCGCATACGTGCACTGCGAAGACACTCCACTGCGGTCGACGATGTGAGCTTCCAGCCCGCCCACGACCGTCTGGAGCGAAACCGCCGGCCCCAGCTTCGGCGCGGGTGGCGGCGGCGGATCGTTCGGCGGCGGCGGGGTGCTTCCATTCGCGCAGCCCCTCACGATGACCTTCGCGCCGGTCTGGTTCTGCAGCTTGGCCTTGGCAGCGGTCTCCGCTGCGGCGATCGTCGAGGCAGAGGCTCCGACCTCTTCGCCGTAGTCGTTCGAGGCGGCGGCTGCGCACTCGTTCGTGGCGATGACTTCGGTCACGCAGTGACTACCGCCATTGTTCACACAGTTCGTCAGCGCGCCCTGGGCCGCCTGATCCTGGTTGCCACTGATCGACGAGCCTCCGGCCATCGTTACGGGCGGATTCTCGTTGACGTAGCCGAGGGCCAGTGCGATGTACTGGTCAGCTGCATTCGCCGGAGCGGCTACGCCGACCAGGCCGACAACGGACGCGGCGGATGCCAGCAGGGTGGCGGCAATGGCCCGGCCTCGACGGCTGGTACGGCCCTGGTAAGTGGTTGTGGCTGGAGGAGAGGATTTCCTGTCCGCCAGGTAAGTAACGACGGCATGCACTACCCGTAGGCTTTCGGTCATGCCGTTGCACAGCGGTGAGGTCTTCGCCGGCTACGTGATTCAGAGGTTGCTCGGCACCGGTGGAATGGGCGAGGTTTATCTCGCCCAACATCCTCGCCTACCTCGTCAGGACGCGCTCAAGATCCTGTCCCTGGGCCCAACGGCCGACCGAGAGTTTCGGGCGAGATTCATTCGCGAGGCCGAATTGGCCGCTACGCTCCGGCATCCACATATCGTCGGCGTTCTCGATCGGGGCGAGTATGACGGCCGGCTCTGGATCTCGATGGACTACGTGGATGGCACTGACGCAGGTCGATTGATTCGAGACCGCTACCCGGGCGGCATGCCGGAACAGGACGTCTTGGAGATCGTCACAGCGGTGGCCGATGCGCTCGACTTCGGTCATGAACGCCGTCTGCTCCATCGAGACGTCAAGCCTGAGAACATCCTCGTGACCGCATCTGATGGCCGTCGGCGGAGGGTGCTCCTCACCGACTTCGGCATCGCTCGCCGCATCGATGACGTCAGCAATCTCACTGACGACAACGTCGCGGTGGGAACTGTCAGTTACATCGCCCCCGAGCAGCTCTTGGGCAAGCCACTCGATGGCAAGGCGGATCAATATGCGTTGGCTGCCACAGCTTTTCACCTACTAACCGGCGCGCCACCATTCCAAGACTCGAATCGCGCTGTCGTGATCAGCCATCATCTCGGTACCCCACCACCACGAATATCGGAGCGTCGACCCGATCTTGCGCACCTCGACGCCGTGCTGGCGAGGGCGCTCGCCAAGGATCCCAATGAGCGATATCCGAATTGCCTAGAATTTGCCGAAGCACTCACACAGCAGGGTGCACTCCGCGACGCCGCTGCCCCGCATCCACCAACGCAGCGTCTCGAGCGTTTGGTCGTACGTGGGACGGCACACGGCGTTCGAAGTGACCTCGGGACCGTGTCGTTCCACTTGGTGCCCTACGACCCGATCGACAACCGGCGTTCCCCCATTCCCGTCGAGATACAAACTCAACTCGGAGCGGGTCAGCTTGCCGACGGTGACGAGGTCGAGGTCAGTGGCGTCTGGGACGGCAACACCCTCGACGCCGACGAGGTCGTCAGCTTCTCGGCCGACTCCGCTCCGAAACGACGCTCCTCCCCTTCCCACGCAGAATCGCCGCAGGCCAAGGCGCCGAAACGCAGGTGGCAGATGCCGGCACTCGTCGCACTCGTGGGGGTAATCGTGGTGACGGCCGCGGCGGTTGTGTGGTTCACCGACGGATTCGGCCTCTGGTCTCGCCCCGGACCAATCGTCACGCCGGCGAGCGCGACCGTTTTTTCACCCAGCGGCGCACCGGACAATCCACAGGAAGCCGGCGCGGCGATCGACGGCAATCCAGACACGTCGTGGTCCACCGTCACCTACAAGGATCCAGTCCCGTTCCCGAATTTTGTCGAGGGAGAGGGACTGTTGTTGCATCTGTCGGATCCGACTGCGCTGAGCGCCGTCACCATCGACTTGTCCAGCACGGGAACCGAGGTGCAGATCCGCTCGTCGCCCACCGAGACCCCGGCCAAGTTGGGCGACACCACGGAGCTGACCCCGACCACGCCACTGCAGCCGGGACACAACCGCATAGAAGTTCGTGACTCGACAAAGACGTCGAATGTGCTGGTGTGGATCACCAAATTGGGCACGACCGATGGCCAGAGTCGGACGGCAATCTCCGAGATCACGCTGCAGGCGGCTGCGTAGCGGCGGCTACCAATTGGTCGGCGAGTAGTCCTTCAAGAAACAGCCGTGCAGATCTTCGCCGGACTCTCCGCGAACGATTGGGTCATACACGCGGGCGGCACCGTCGACGAGGTCGAGCGGGGCATGGAAACCCTCCTGGGCAAGCCGCAGCTTTGTCGGATGCGGACGCTCGTCGGTGATCCAGCCCGTATCGACGGCCGTCATGAGAATGCCGTCCTGCTCCAGCATCTCGGCGGCGCTGGTGCGGGTGAGCATATTCAGTGCGGCCTTCGCCATGTTGGTGTGCGGATGCCCCGGGCCCTTGTACGCGCGGCTGAACTGCCCCTCCATTGCGGACACATTCACGACGTACGTCCGGCGGGAAGGTGATGCGGCCATCGCCGGGCGCAGACGGCTCACCAGAATGAACGGCGCGGTCTGGTTGCACAGCTGAACCTCGAGCAGCTCCATCGCGTCGACCTCGTGTACGCGTTGGGTCCAACTGTTGATGGACGCGGTGTCAGGCAATAGGCCACCGGCGTCGATGGCAGTGCCCGCGGCGATCCGGCCCGGAGAGGCGCTGCGGGCGGCGAGGGCCAGTTCAGTCACCGCGTGCGGGATGTGGTGCTCGGCGAGGCTTCCGGCAAGTGCCGCAGGATGGGCGTCACTGACGCGGTCGAACGTGATCACGTCGACGAGTTCCTGCGCCGGGGTCCGCTCCGCCTCGACGAGCGCCGCGTAGGAGCCAGGAGCTCGGCGCACCGTCTGGGCGGCGTTGTTGATCAGGATGTCCAGCGGGCCGTGCGCTGCCACAGTGTCGGCGAGCGCGACCACCTGAGCGGGGTCGCGCAGGTCAATGCCCACAATGCGGAGCCGGTGCAGCCATTCGGCACTATCGGGCATCGCGGTGAAGCGGCGCACGGCGTCGTTCGGAAAGCGGGTGGTGATGGTCGTGTGGGCCCCGTCGCGGAGCAGTCGCAGCGCGATGTACATGCCGATCTTGGCGCGGCCACCGGTGAGCAGGGCGCTCCTACCGGTGAGGTCGGTGCGAGCGTCGCGCTTGGCGCGGTTGAGCGCGGCGCACTGTGGACAAAGCTGGTGGTAGAACGCGTCGACGACGGTGTAGCGGTTCTTGCACATATAGCAGGCGCGCGACCGCAGCAACGTGCCTGCGGTGGCACCGACCGCAGTGGATACCAAAGGCAGGCCCGCAGTTTCGTCGTCGATGCGGCCGAGCGCACCGGTGGCGGTGGCCGCGGTGACGGCGTGATCGGCGGCCGCCACCGCGTCGCGCTTGGCATGGCGGCGAGCCTTCTTGACCGACTTGAAGATGCTCGCGGTGGCCCGACGCACGGCGACGGCATCGGGATGCTCGGGCGGCAACGACTCAATGTCGGCCAGCACCTGTAGGCACATGTCGAGCTTGTCCGGGTCGATCGCGTTCACGTTGGAAGAGTACGGGGCGGCTGACGGCCGGCGTCGCGACGCGCCTCACAGGACGTCCTGATGGAGGTCGGCTTCGATCGGCTCACCATCGACGAAGTGGCCGACCGCTGCGGGATGAGCCGCGCCACCATCTACGGGCGCTGGAAAGACAAGACCGAGCTCGTGGTCGCCGCCGCCTCCGAGCTCCTCGAATCGCCGCCGGTACCCAAAACAGGCGATCTTCGGACGGACCTGCTCGAGTGCGGTCGCGCGTTCGTGAAGAGCGGCGAACGGAGCCAGCGCGTGCTCGTCGCACTGCTCACCGCGATCCTTAACCACCCACAGCTCCGAAGCTCGGCTATCGACCCGCTGGCCACCCCGTACGTCAACCTGTTTCGCGTCGTTCTCGAACGCGCCCAAACCCAGGGGCAGCTGCGCGTCGGTGTGGACATCGATCTGCTGGCGAGCACGTTCTCCGCGCTCGCCTTCGAGCGAGTCGCCGGCTATGGCTTGGTCGTCGACGAGGCATTCGTCGTTCGTGTCGTCGATGGGCTGCTCATGCCCGCGTGCGTGGTAAGCGGCTGCGCAGAGCACTGAGCGGAAACCGCGACCGCGAACAACGCGACTCCCCCGTGTCCGCACAACCATTTGTATCCGCTGGTGACCACGAAGTCGGCGCCCCAATCGGCCATTGCGACCTCGCCGGCGCCGGCAAGCTGAGTAGCGTCGACGATCAGTCGAGCACCGACCTCATGAGCGCTGTCGGCGAGTACCGCGCAGTCGACCCGGGAGCCCGTGCCATACATCACTGCGCTCGCGCACACAGCGGCGACGCCGGGCCTTATAGCGTCAACGACCGATTCAGTAAGGCTGACACTGGCTCTGTCCTCGACCCACGTCACCGATCGTCCACTTGCCGAACCGGCAAGCCACGGGTGCGTCACGCTGGGAAAATCCGTCGCGACCAGGACGACGTCCCCAGCCGGCACCAGAGCCGCCGCTGTTGTTAGACCCTCGCTGGCCCCTCCAAGTACGGCCACCGCGCCAGGCTCCGCGCCGAGCAGTATTGCCCCGGCGGCACGGAGTTCGTCGAGAATCCGCAGCTCCTCCTCATCGCTCAGTCGGACATTGCCGTGCTGGGCTGTCTGGGTGAGGTGCTCCAGCATCACCTCCAATGATTGGGCGGGGATCAGGCCCAGGGCGGCCTGGTTAAGGTAAACAGACTGCGCAAGCGCGGCGAAGTCAAGCCGCGGAACCAGAGCATCCACGCCGTGCTCCTCACGTATGGCGATTGCCGCTCGGCGCCGGTGGAACGCTAAGTCAGCCATCCGTAGAACTGCGTCAATTCACGGGTACAGCTATGGGGCCGTCGGCTCGCTGGCCTTATGCCGCGCATAGCCATATCGCCGGGGCTCCTCCGCGGTCGATCACCCGCCTCATTTCGTGGAAATGAGCGTCCGTGAACAGTATGTCCTCGTTCTCCTGGGCACGATCAGTACGTCCCCGCCGATTGTCGACAGGGACAAGCTGTACGACGAGATAAAGACGCTGATCCAGATCGCTGAGAGTCGTGGCGTCTCCGCGGTCTGCGTGAGCGGATACTGAGTGGAGCAACTACCCGCGCAGTGCGTTTCCGATGGGCTACCGTGTGGTCAATCCGCGTTGGATCGGGCCCGGTATCGCTGCTCCGGGGCCAACCTGCGACGAGGTGATGTCGAGTGCGCAGCGGTGAGCTAGCAGGCCAGCGGACGCACACGCTCGACGAGTCCCTGTTCGTTGATCCCGAGGGATCAGACCGGCCCGTCGTCGACTTCCTCAGAGCCACGCCGGGCCGGATGGCGTTGGTGGCCGTTGTCTTGGTGGCGGCGCTGCTCGCCGTCGGTGCGACCTCGTCGAAGACGGTTTCCGACCGGCAAGGCCGGCTCGAGACCCTGCGATCGCACACCGAGCCGCTGGCCGATGCAGCACAACGGATCTACGGCGCTCTCTCGTTTGCCAACACGACCGCGGCCACCGCGTTCCTGTCCGGCGGCGTCGAGCCGCACGACGTCCGCGATCGCTACGACGCCGCCATCGGACAGGCGTCCGCCGGCCTGGTCACCGCCTCGAACGGCGTGTCGCCCAACGATATTCGCTCGCTGACGCTGCTCACCGACATCTCCAACCAGCTGGCGGTGTACACAGGGATGATTGCCACTGCTCGGGCGAACAACCGCGCCGGTCGCCCGATCGGCGTCGCCTACCTCAGCGAATCGTCCACGCTGATGCAGCAGGACATAATGCCGGCCGCCGAACGGTTGTACGCGAGTCAATCCGCCGCCGTCAGCGCGTCGGAACGCTCCGTCGGTCCGTCTCGTGCCGTGATAGCGGCGGCCGTCCTCGTGCTGGTGTTGTTGGTGCTTTCGCAGGCGGCGCTGGCTCGGCGCAGCCATCGTCGGCTCAATCCTGGTCTGGTGCTGGCGTCGGTACTCATGGCGGTGCTAGTGGTGTGGTTGACCGTGGCCGGGCTGGTGTCGACGCACGCCGCCACCAGTGCGCGGACGCACGGCGGTGAGCCGCTGGACACCGCGGTGAGTGCGCGGATCCTCGCACAGCAGGCGCGGGCGGACGAAATCCTCGGACTGCTCAAACGGGGCGCCGACACCTTGTCCGACATCAGATTTGATGAGCGGACCGCACAGATAGGGTGGCTGCTCGACGAGCACCGGGTTAACGGGGCGGCGGACGCGCTCCACGGCTGGATGCGCTCTCATGACGAGATCCGACGCAAGCTGGCCGTCGGCGACTATGGCGGCGCCGTGGCGATCGCGCGAGATGACGCACCGCAGCACTCAACAGCGCAGTTCACCGAGTTGGACAGCGCATTACGGGACGACATCACTGAACTGCGCGATCGGCAGCGCGACGGGATCACGGATGCCTACACCGCGCTGAACCTCCTTCCCGCCGGCGCGGCGGCCATCGGTGTGCTGGCGGCGCTGGCGGTGGCTGCCGGTATCGCGCCACGGCTAAGCGAGTACCACTGATGCGCACGCTCGAAGCGGCTCTCGCGCTTGCGGTCATCCTGCTTGCCGGATGTTCCACAGCGCAGCCGCTGGCCGAGGTGTCCGCCACACGTACCACGCTGCCGACGCCCAGCGGCGCCACCACGGTGCCATTTGCGTCCGGTGCGGCCGTCGAAAGCTGCGACGCCACAGCCAGTCTGCGCCCGTCCACCGCGCGTGGCCCCGCCGTGGAGGCGATACAGCGCCGCGGCCGGCTGATCGTCGGTGTGGACCAGAGCACCAATCTCTTCAGCTTTCGCGATCCGGTGTCCGGCGAACTGCAGGGCTTCGACATCGACATCGCCCGAGAGGTGGCCCGCGACCTCCTCGGCGATCCCGACAAGGTGGAGTTTCGCCTGCTGACATCGCCGGAGCGGGTCAGCGCGTTGCAAGATGGGTCCGTCGACATCGTCGCCAAGGCGATGACGATCACCTGTGAGCGCGCGGAGCAGATCGCGTTCTCTACCGTGTACTTCGAGGCGAGCCAACGACTGCTGGTCCAGAAGGATTCGCCGGTGCAGGGGCCCGCCGACCTGGCCGGCAAGCGGGTGTGCTCAGAGGTGGACACCACATCGCTGGCGACCGTCTCCCGGCTCGCGCCGACGGCAACCCTTGTCGCCGTTCAGAATTGGGACGACTGCCTGGTCGCGCTTCAGCAGGGTCAGGCGGACGCGGCAAGCACCGACGATACGATCCTGGCCGGCATGGCCGTCCAGGATCCCAACCTGCACATCGTCGGGCCGAGCCTGGAGGCCGAACCGTACGGTATCGGGATCAACAAGTCTCAGGACGATTTGGTGCGCGCGGTCAATACCAGCCTGGAACGGATCCGACGCGACGGGACGTGGTTGTCGCTTTACCGGAAGTGGCTCAGCGTGCTCGGCCCGGCGCCGAGTCCGCCAGAACCGAAGTATCGCGATTGACATGGCTCGAGACGAGGGAACGCGCGCCGTCCTGGTGACCGAATCGGAGACGGTCAAGGTCGAGGCCACCCGCCCGCGACTGCGCACCGGACGGCGGCTGATCGGCGATGGCCTGGTCGAGATTCCGATTCGCGAGGACGTCGAGCCTGCCAGTGCGATCCTCACCAATCCGGTTCTGGCCGAATCGAAAAGGGACTGCAGCAGCTGCGGACGGCCCGTCGGGCGGGGCGTGGCCGGCCGGCCTGGGGTCAGCGAAGGTGTATGCCCGCACTGCGGCACGTTGTTCTCGTTCTCACCACAGCTGGAGACCGGCGAGCTGGTGGCCGACCAGTACGAGGTTCAGGGCTGCATCGCCCACGGCGGCATCGGCTGGATCTATCTGGCCATCGATCGCAACGTGAGCGATCGGTGGGTGGTACTCAAGGGTCTGCTGCAGCCGGGCGGACAGCAGGCGCAGGCGATCGCCGTCGCCGAACGCCAATTCCTCGCCATGGTGAACCATCCCGGTATCGTCAAGATCTACAACTTCGTCGAGCACCCCGGGTTCGACGGTCGCCCGGTCGGCTACATCGTGATGGAGTACATCGGCGGCACCACGCTGCAGGCGATCCTCGCCAAGCAGCGAGCCGAAACGCCGGAAGACGAAGCCAAGCCGATGATGCCGGTGGAGCAGGCGATCGGTTATCTGATCGAGGTCATGCCGGCGCTGTCCTACCTGCACTCGCTCGGCTTGGTCTACAACGATCTCAAGCCGGAAAACATCATGCTCACCGAGGACAACGTCGAGCTGATCGACATGGGCGCGGTGTCGGGTATCGGAAACTTCGGATACATATACGGCACCAAGGGATTTCAGGCACCCGAGATCGTACGAACCGGTCCGACGGTCGCGACCGATATCTACACCGTCGGCCGAACGCTGGCCAACCTGACCGTCGACCTGCCCGACGACCGGTACGCCGAGACATTGCCCGACCCCGATGACGTGCCCCTGTTCCAACGGTATGAATCGTTTTACCGGCTGCTGGTGCGCGCGACGAATCCCCTTCCGGCGCAGCGGTTCTCGTCCGCAGAAGAGTTGGCGACCCAGTGCAAGGGAGTGCTGCGTGAGGTTCTCGCCGAGCAGACGGGTGTGCCGCGTCCGGGTACGTCGATGCTGTTCACCATGCACGGCTCAGAGTTCGGGGCGGACCTGGCGCTGCAGCGCACCGACGTGTTCGTCGACGGCCGCCCGCACACCGTCCAGCTGAGCGCGCGTGATGTCGCCCGCGCAATGCCGACACCGGCGCCGACCGAGGACCCGGAAAGTGATTGGCGGATGGACTGGGACGACGCGATCACCGCGCTGGAGTCCGGAAACCTCCGGGCAGCTCTGAAGTGTCTTGAGCGGGTGGTTGCCGCGCTACCCGGCGAAGCCGCGCCCAAGATGGCGTCGGCCGCCACGGCCGAGCTGATGCTCGAAACGGACGACGCACGGAATGCCGAACGATTGCGGCGGTCGTGCGAGCGGTACTACCGGACGTTGTGGCGCACCGACCATTCCATGGTGAGTGCGGCGTTCGGCTTGGCTCGTCAACTCGCCGCCCGCGGCGATCGGCCCGGCGCGATCGACGTGCTCGACCAGGTCCCGTTAACTTCGCGCCACTACGGCGAAGCTCAGCTGACGTCGGTGTTGATGCTGCTCTACGGGCGCGCCATCGCCGAGATCACCGAGGACGACCTGCGCGACGCGGCGCGACGCGTCGGCCACTTGACCGAGACCGAGCCACGGGCCCTGCAGATGCGGGCGCTCGTGCTCGGCACCGCCCTCGACTGGATACGGTCCGGCGCGACGCCCGCCGTCGAGTCGATCTTCGGCCACTCGTTCGACCAGCGGGGGTTGCGCGCGGGTATCGAGGAGGCGCTTCGGGAACTCGCGCGGCATTCGCCGCGGCGGCGCCATCGCTACACCCTGGTCGACATGGCGAATTCGATCAGGCCGCCGAGCTGGACGTGAGCCGACTGGTCGCTGTTGGCAGTTCTCAAGTTGCGCGTCGCGGGTCATTCCAGGAGGGATGGCGTGGAGCTCAGACTGCCCCAGAGTTGGCGCATCGGTCGGACGCCGAGCTCATTGACCAAAATCTGGGCAGCCTGACTGACTCCTTCGGTGAATGTGGGGAAGGCGAACTGGAGCTCCGCGACGTCCTCGACGCGCATGCCCGCCGCCATGCAGGTCGCGACCATCTGGATCACTTCGGCCGAGTACTCGCCGAGCACATGAGCGCCCACGATCTGCCGTTGTGCGGTCTCAACTATCAGCTTGCAAAACCCTTCCGGCTGCCCGTCAGCGACGGGCCGCAGCATGTCCTCGTAACGGGCCACACCGACGACGCACTCGTAGCGGGCGCGGGCCTGCTCCTCGGTGAGCCCGACGCTGCCGTACTCGGGGTCGGTGAAACTGCCGGCTGGGACGATCTCGTGGACGACCCGGCGACGCGGGCCGAGCATCGCGTTCTCGGCGGCGACACGGCCTTCGAGCGTCGCACTGCTGACGAGCATGCTGTTCCCGTCGACGTCGCCGGCGGCGAAAATGTGGGGGATGTTCGTGGCCGTGAAAGCGTCAACCGTCACGTAGCCGCGCTCGGTGGCCACGCCGGCAGCGGCGGCGTCGACGAGGTCGGCGTTTCCGGGCCAGCCGACGGCGAAGAACGCCGCGTCCACGTCGACCGTTCTGGACTCGTCGCCGACTCGGTACAGCACGCGCACACCGGGTTTGAGTGCCTCGAGTTGGTGAACTGCGGCGTTCGTGACGACCTCGATGCCGCGGCCGCGGAAAGCGTGTTCGAGCGCGACCGAGACGTCGAGATCGGCTCGCGGCACGATCCGGGGCGCGTATTCGAGGAGGGTGACGTCGCAGCCGAAATCGGCCAGGATCGATGTGAGTTGACAGCCGGTGTCGGCCGCGCCGATGACGCAGACCCGCTTGGGCAGGGCGGTCACGCTGCGCACGTCCTCGTAGGTCAGGCCGAGCTCGGCCCCCGGGATGGGCAGCCGCCCCGCCCTGCCGCCGACGGCGATGATCACCCGATCCGCAGTCCATGTGCGACCGTCGGCTGCGGCGACCGTGTAGGCGTCGACGAACCGGGCATCGCCGGCCTCTTCGACGAGGTCGACCCCGACGGCGCGGATGTGGTCGGCAATGCGTTTGCGTTCATAGAGGTATCCGGCCACCCGTTGGGCGTTGGCCAGGGTAGCGGTGAGGTCGACCTCGGGCCGTGGCCCGCGCAGACCGAACGTCTCCCACGAGCTCCAGTCCCGTACCAGGCGCGCGGCCCGAGCCAGCGTGCGCACCGGTGCCGGACCGCTGTTGAGGGCGGTGCCGCCTACTCGCCCCCGCTCGATGAGCGTGACCTCTGCGCCGAGCTCTGCGGCGTGCAGGGCGGCGGACACACCCGCGGGGCCGCCTCCAATAACGACAACCCGCATCTCGCCTGCTCCTCTCACGCCCACGCGATCGTGTCAACCGCGACGTCTTCCCCGCTTGTCGAACACGACCGGCATCTCACGGCTGCCACGTGCTGGATCAGCCAGACCTGGGACTGCGCTAGCGGGCCGTGTACATCTGTTCGATCAGATCTTCGGCGATGAGCGTGGCCGCGGCCCGACCATCCGCGGTGGGATCCAGGTTGACCCAGACCACGATCGTCACTTTCTTCTGGGGGTCGGTGCCGGCGAAGGTATTGAAGCCCGGAACCTCACCGGTATGCCCATACAGCGCACCGAATTTCGCGATGGCCAGCCCGTACTGTGGCGCATCGGGCTGTGCCGGATTCGTCGATTGCAGGCTGGCGATGCGCCTGGCCTGCATGTCGGGATCGAGCAGTTTCCCGTCGGCCAACGCCTCAGCCCAGGTAGCCAGGTCCGCCACGGTGGAGATGCCGGCGCCGGCCGCCCAGGCCCACGACGGGTTCAAGGACGTCTGATCACTGGGCCGCAGCGTGCCGGCCTTTGCTGCCGCCTGCATGTCGGGCGGTACCGCCGCTGGTGAGCCCATAGTCAGCACGTTGTTGCCATACATATACCCCTGAGGATGCGGGTCCGGGATGGCGCTCGAGGTCCTGGGCGGAAACAGCGTGTCCTTGAGCCCGAGTGGGGTGAACAACCGATCCTGGAACACCTGCGACAGCGGTTTAGCATCAAGCTTCTCGGCGATGAGCCCGAGCAATACGGTGTTGGTGTTCGAATAGCGGTAGGCCGTTCCAGGAGGGAAATAAGGCGGATGGCTATAGGCCAGCGCGAGCAATTCGTCGGGGTTCCACACTTTCTGCGGATTGCTGTCGCCGATCTCGTTTAGTTCGCGCGTCTCGGTGTAGTTATAAAGGCCGCTACGCATGTTCAACAAGTCGGCGACGGTAATGTGGTCACCGCCCGGAACATCGGGCCGGAACTTCGACACCGGGTCATCAAGGCTGAGCTTGCCCTCCTGGGCCTGCTGCAAGATCACGGTGCCGGTCCACGTCTTGGTGATCGATCCAATCCGGACGTGATCCGCCAACGACACCGGAATTGTGCCACCCACTGCGGTGGTGCCGTACGTCGTGCCGAGTTCACCGGCGGGTGAGCGCACCAATACGGCCGCCCCAGGCACGAGCATCTCCCTGGCCATCGAGGCGAGCCGCACCCGCAGCGTCATCTGATTGATCGGCGTGAACCCAGCGGTCGAGCTGGTCGGCGAGGATGGGCTCGGCGACGGCCCCGCGCTGCACGCGCCGCCAAGTAAGGCAACGCCAAGAATGGCGCCGACAGCCTGGACCCGGAGCCATCGAGACCGCGAGGATGAAGCAACTGCAGACGCGACCACTACCGACCTCCTCCGCGCGGGGACATCCGGGTCTGCGCCTAGCGTTTCGGCGAGGCGTAACGCACGCTACCCGTTCCGTAATTCGGCCGGCCTACTACTTCGAGGAGCCGAATAAACTGCAGCGCCACCAACTCAATTGCGGCGTTGGCGACCGACCAGCGCAGGCCACCGGGCCGAACTGGCGACCGCACTGACGCCCTGCTGCCGCAGCTGATTTGAAGCCCTGCTTGTCGAAAAATGTCCCGCCGGCAGAACCACAGGACCCCAGCGCCTAACCCGGTCCACCTTATGCGGCTGGATTGTGGATGCATTACCGGCTGGCGTCGTCGTCGCGGATGTGCAACAGCAGCTGCGGATGCCAGATGTATCGGCTGGTGTCCGCCACGGCCTGACCGCAAGCGACAAAACGAGTGTCTACGTGAAAGACTCCCATCTGGGTCGAATGGCTCCCTGCGCCTTGTCGGGTCGGTGGTTGCCGGGATGCCCGGACTACAAGCTCTGGGAGGCGATCCGAGGGCGTCGCCGGGGGACTGTTCGGCTTCGAGGTGCCCATGTGGCCCCGGAGACGCCCTGCCCAGGCCATTTCGGTTGAAAGAGGTTGCGGGGTGCGAATTCTCGTGGTGGGCGCTGGGGTGATCGGCAGCGTTTACGCAGGGTATCTGCTCAGGGCCGGACATTCGGTCACACTCTGCGCACGCGGGCGTCGGCTCACCGAGCTTCGGGACCGTGGCCTGATCCTCGAGGACGCGCAGACTGGAAAACGCATCAGCCACCAGGTCCATGTCGTCGAAGCACCCGACGCCGGCGCGCCCTGCGACGTCGTCCTGGTGGCGGTGCGACGCGATCAAATGCTGGGCACCGTACCGGGGCTGGCGAACGTGCAAGCCGATGTTGTGTTTTTCGGCAACGCCACGGGACTCACCGCAACGCTCGCCAACACGATGGGGAGCCGCGCATTGTTCGGATTCCCGGCCGCGGCAGGAGTCCAGAGCTGCGCGGCCGTGCGGTTTGTCCTCATCCGGCAGCAGAAAACGATGCTGGCCGCAACCGAGCACCGGCGCTCCCCGCGGGTGAAGGCATTGGCGAAAGCATTCAGATCCGCCGGGTTTCCGGTGACGATCAGCACCAACGCCGAGGCATGGCTCACCGTGCACGCCGCCTTCGTCGTGCCGATCCAGCTCGCGCTCTACCGCGTCGATGTCGAGCCTCAACGACTCGCCGCCGACGACGCCCTACTGACGACCATGGTGCGCGCTACCCGCCAGGCGTTTCGCGCACTGCAGTCCGCCGGTAACAGCGAGATTCCTCGCAATCTGCGCGCGCTCTATCTCCTGATGCCCGAGTGCTTCGCGGTGCGCTACTGGCGTACTACGCTGGCGGGTCCCCGTGGCGAGCTGTGGTTCGCCGCGCACACCCGGGCCGCGCCAGAAGAGATGGACTCACTTGCCGCCGCCCTTCGATCTGCCGTACACCAGAGTGGCCAACCCGCACCGGATCTGCAGGCCCTGCTGGCAACCGGTTCGGCCTGACGGTGCGGCGTGCCGGCGCCAGGCCACGGCGAGCCCCGCTCGTGAGTATGAACGCGAACCCGAGCAGGGCGAAGATGTTCACCGCGAGCGCCGGTCCAAGAGGAACCGTGCAATCGCACCTTGCTGTGGAACCGCTTCGCGGTGACTGCGGCAGATGCACCGACCGCCGTCATGAAACAGCGGTGCGGCGGCGTAGCTACGCGGGCAGATCTACCCGCAGTGCCAGGTGCTCATCGAGTATCCGGCGCAGCGCGGCGTCCATCGGATGCGCGGATGCGAGGTCGCGACCGAACCGGCTGTCCACCACGACTACCGCGCCCTCACGCAGTTCGGCGGTGTCGACTTGATCGACGAACGGATCGAACAATGCGAGCAGCGTGGCCAGGTAATACAGCGCCCGGTGCGACTCGTTCAACCTGGCGGCATACACCAGTCCGTGCTGGGTGATCACGAAAAGTTCCGAGGTGATCCTGGCGTTCGGGGTCTCGGCTTTGGCCCATGCCATTGCTGCGCACCGGGTCTGCGCCAATCTATCGGGGACGTCGTCACTCAGCGTGAGTAACCTTTCGACGCGTGCTGCACCCGTTCGCGGATATGCGTCGATGGCGGGTCTGAAGTACCGCTGGAAGATCTCGCCGAAAAAGTCGTACAGTCGCTCGCTCATCGCAGCTCCCCAGGTTTCAGACCGACACCTCAAGTGTGCGCCCCTGCCGATAGCGCAGAGACCGGAAAAGAAACAGGTCGGGGCTTGTGGCCCTGACCTGCTGTTACTCCAGTGGAGCTGCCGGGAATCGAACCCGTTCCGGGGTGCTGGTCTCTGAGCCGAACCGATGCTGAGCTGCGAAATGACATCGGATGTGATTCACCAGGATTGACCTCCGTTGACGCCGAGTGTGCCCAAAATGTGCCCAGCCAGTCCTCTCGATTGACGGCACGCGCCAAGCGCGCCTCCAAGCAACATCAATCAGCGACATCAGCTGTAATTCAACAGCTTTGGCGCACCTCGACGATAGAATCGTACGGAACGGTAATGGTCGATGGGAGGTGCCGGAATGAGTAAGATTTGTGCCGAGGCAGAGGGTCCGGTTTACCTTCTCCACGCCCGCGTTCGAGTCGCGAGCCCCTGATGGCCAAGCGACGTACCTACAAGCGCGACCGGCGAGGCCGGTTCGCGTCGACCGGCAGTACCCGAGTCAAACGGGCCAGCCGCAAGATCAGCCAGCGCCGTCCGCGATATATCCGAGGGAGCCTTGGCCAGACCGTCCGTTTTGGCCGGGTCGGCCCCGGCGGTGAATACGCGGGTGTACATGTGGGCGCGAAGTTACACACGAAACGTCGCGGCGAGTACTACGTCGGCGTTTCGGCCGGCCGCAAGATCGCAACGCCGTTCTCGCCGTACTAGCTCCCGCATCGTCCCAGCCGCGGTCGCTGCGGTCTCGATTGCTCACTCTTGTCGACGAAATCCCCGGTTTAGTCGGGAAGTCCCGTTTATCCTGCGGAGGATAGGTCGCCACATACGGGAGGGGTAGAGGTGACCGGTTTCGCAGTCCTTGATTTCGAAACCACCGGGTTCGGTGCCAACGACCGTGTTGTCGAAGTGGGCCTCGTCTTGGTCTCGCCAGAGGGCGCCGTCGAAGACGAATGGTCGACCCTACTGAATCCAGATCGCGACGTTGGCCCAACTGACATCCGTGGGATCACCGCACGCGACGTGGTGGGCGCGCCCCACTTCGCTGCGATCGTTCCGAGGCTGTTGAAGGACCTTCGCGGACGGGTTGTTGTCAGCCACAACATCGCGTTCGACTTACGGTTCCTGGGCGCTGAGCTGCGGCGTGCGGGCGTCGCACTGAACAACGAATGGCTCACGGGACTCTGCACTATGAAATGGGCTGGTCGGCTCCTTCCGGCGGCGTCCCGAAAGCTACAGGACTGCTGCGACGCCGCCGGAGTCGTCCTGTCAGATGCACATTGCGCGCTCGCAGATGCCCGCGCCGTGGCCAACCTGTTGAAGTGCCTAATGGAACGAGGCGGAGTACCTCCGCCGTGGGTGAGGGAGATCTCCGGCGCCGACGAGTTCCAGTGGCCGGAGGTTACCGGGTGGGATGTTCAGCTCGCGGTCCGCGGAACTGCCCCGCCGCGGCGTCCAGCGGGGTGGCTTGATCGCATCGTCGCGCGTATGCCTCGACACGAAGATGTGCGCGTCGAGTCGTATCTGGAGGTTTTGGAATCGGCCCTTCTCGATTGCTACCTGTCGTGCCACGAGGAAGAAGCACTCGTGACGACGGCCGAGACGCTTGGTCTTTCACGCCAGGTGCTCGACGAGATCCACTGGGAATACCTGCGATCGATGGCGCGAGTAGCACTTGATGATGGGGTCGTCACAAACACTGAATTGTCCGACCTACGTTTGGTCGCCGAGTGTGTCGGGTTGACTCCCAACCATATTGACACCGCCCTGGCGATGGCACCCATGCGTCACGCATGCGCTGAGTTCGCGCTGGCCCCAGGTGACGTGCTGTGCCTCACCGGGTCTATGCACCGACCCCGGTCGGAATGGGAGGCGGAGCTTCACCAGCGCGGCCTCGCGGTCGGGCCGCTGACCCGCAGGACACGCATACTGATCGCCGCCGACCCCGACTCGGCAAGCGGGAAGGCCAAGAAGGCACGCGAGTACGGTATTCCCATCATCAACGAGGACGCGCTCTTGCGCCTAGTAGAACGCTGTTAACGTCTCGCGAATTTTCATGGATACCTGCTCCTGCCCAATTGAGACGACGTCCAAGGAAGTCGACGCTAGGCGATCGGGCGTCCCGTCAACGGCTTAGGTTGAACGACCGTCGTGAACTCCGGCGGAAACTCCGCAAGTTCCGGGCTCCCTAGCGCCACGGGCATGATCCATGGCGGATGGGTCCTTAGTGGTGCAGTCTCAAGGCCGTCAATTGTGGGCGCTTCGGCGTGCGGCCGTCACCACTTGAGCGTCAGCGTGCATGGCGAATTATCCACGGCAGCAACATGTGACGCGTCCACTGCAGCTGCGCACGGGCACGAGCACCACGAGATTCGTTACCAGATCCGCCTGACGCGACACCGCCCAATCGTCGTTGACACCTGACGGACCCAGCGCCTCAACCGCGGCCGCGGCGACCTGAACCGGGTCGACTTGAGAGCTACCGACCGGGCCGATACGGTGCGGATATTCCGCCCGAGCGGGTAAGCGTGGTCACTCAGAGATGCTGATGGCACGCTCGGGGCAATTCGCGATTGCCAACAGCGCCCTTTCCTCCCATTCCGGAGGAATTGGGTCTACATGGACGAACGCCTTCACGTCGTCATGAACGTCGAAAATCTCGGGGTACGTCATGGCGCATCGATTGTGACCCTGGCAGGCATCGACGTCTACCCGTAAATGCATTGGTTTTCCTTCCGCTACAGACGATCTCACCTAAAGCCTTTTGCCGCAATGTCATCCGATGCCCTTCAGTCGAGTCCCGATCACTTTCTCCGCAACGAGCTTCTCAGTCGCTGCGTCGTCCAAACCGAGGAGATCTTTCATGATGGACTCGTTGTGTTCTCCTACGGTTGGCGCTGCAGACCGACACCACCGATCGACACTGCGGAATCGGAATGGGATGGTCGGGACCTGGTGCTCGCCGACGATGGGGTGATCCAAGCGTTCGAAGTAGCCGCGCGCGATCATCTGCGGGTGTTCAGGACTAAGCCGCGCGTCGTAAAGCGGTGACGCTGGAATGCCCGAAGCCGACAGCACGGCCGCCGCCTCGACGCAGTCCTTGCCGCATGCCCACCGTTCCAGATGCTTGTCAATCAAATCGTGTGCACTCCAACGCCCTTCGTGCGTATCGAGCAACGGATCGTCCGCCCACGCAGGCTGACCGAGCACGGATTTCAATGCTGACCATTGTTCGTCGGAGGCGATGGAGAGCGCCAACCACTGTTCGTCACCGCGACACGGGTACAGACCCTGCGGTGCCGCGTCCCTACTCCTGTTGCCCAACCGCGACAGTACGGTGCCGTACGCGGTGTACTCGATGGCTTGCTCGGCGGCCGCGTTCAGTGCCGCCTCCACCATCGACACTTCGATGAAGCAGCCGCGATCCGTCTGCTCACGCTGGCTCAGGCCAACGAGCATCGCAAAAGCGGAATGCATGCCTGCCAACGGATCGCACGGGCCGCGCGGGATCCGGGGCTGATCGCATTCGTGCCCCGTCACCCAGGCCATGCCGGTCATCTGTTCCATGGTCTGGGCGAAGCCGACGTTGTCCCGCCATGGTCCGTCCAGACCGAAGGCGGGCATGCGGGTCATGATCACCCGCGGGTTGACAGCACTCAACGCTTCCCACGTGATGCCGAAATTCTCGAAGACGCGCGGCGAGAAATTCTCTACGACGATGTCGGCCTTTTCGACGAGCTGGAAGAACAACTCTCGCCCTCTTGCTGATGCCAGGTCGAGTGTCAATCCCTTCTTGTTGGTGTTCGTGGCCAGAAACATGGCCGAGCGCTCCCACCAGTTGGGCTGGTCGATGAACGCTGCTGCTGTCATCCGCGCGCCGTCCGGGTGCTGAACGGACTCGAGGTGAATCACGTCGGCACCCAATGCGGCGAGGATGTGGGTGGACGAGGGTCCAGCCCACCACGCTGTTGCGTCGATGATCCGAATACCGGCCAAGGGCAGGCCCGGAGTCGTTTCGGCTGACGTCGGTTTTCCTCGGGTTCGCAGGAACCTTGGACGCATCGAGTTCGCCGAGTCGCGGCGCTGATTTGGGCGTGCTGCCCGGCCTCGTCCCGGCTATTCGGTACGGCGGCAGCGGGTGGGTGAACGAGCCGTCGGCGCTCGTCGCCCAGACACCGCGCGCGTTGAAGTGTGGGTGGTCCAGGACGGTCCGGCCGTTGTTCACCTGCGCGACCGGAATACGAAGTGCCGAGGCGAGTTCTACGATTTCTTCGGTGGTGTGCTGAGTGGTCCAGTCCCGCACAATCTTGTTCCACTCATCCATTCGCTCGTACCTCGTCGGAGCGAACGCCCAGGCGACGTCCTCCGCGAGGAGGTCGTCGCGCTCGATCATCAGCAGGAAGGATTCGAACTGCTGACGGGTATTGGTATTGAAACCGACCCAACCGTCGGCCGTGGGCTCGATCGAGGGCAGTTCAGTCATGCGCGGCGGAGCAGAGAGCGGTGGACTGCCGGCGAGTGCGTAGTACAAGTCGATGAATCCGCTGGCACTGAGATGGCAGGCTTCCATCAACGAACAGTCGATGATTTCACCGCCCCGTCCTTTGCGCGCGCGGAGGAATGCGGCCATCGCACCTACCGCCGCGTAACTACCCAGGACCCATTCGAAGACGCGGCCGCCTGCTTGCAATGGGGGTTGGTCTTGCCGCGCCCGCAGTCCCATGGTTCCGCTCTCGGCCTGCAGCGTGAACTCTGTCGCGGGCTTGTCGCGATATGGACCGGTCAGGCCGAACGGTGACAGCGCCGCAATCACCAAATGTGGCAAGCGACGGAGTAAGTCGTCGTGGTCGATCCTGCCGGGGCCAGATGAGTCGATGAGAATGTCCGCGCTCGCGATCAATTCCTCGACACGGGGGTCGCCGTAAAGCCCTAGAGTCGAACGCTTTCCAGCGTTGAGGAAGGTGAAGAGGGCACCGTCTTCGCCGCACTGCCGCCCTGTACCCCTGCGACGACACTGATCGCCGGCCGACGACTCCACCTTGATGACCTCGGCGCCGAAGTCGGCGAACAACTTGCCGCAGTAGGGCCCGGCGATGTCGTCTGCCAGCTCGACGATCCGCACACCTTGCAGGATGTTCACAGCCGCACTCTTGTCAAGTTTCACTTGATACGCCGATCACTCCGTCACGACGCAGCTGAGCAAGTTCGGCTTCATCGCAGCCGGCGAGCATCGCAAGCACCTCGTCGGTATTTTGCCCGACGGCTGGGGGAAGGGTCGCGCCGAACGGACGGCCCTGCTTGGTCTTGATGGGAGTTGCGATCAGCCGCAACGGCGGTCGGCTCTCTGCATCCGGTTCGTAGACCATGTCGCGTGCTTTGACGTGTTCCTCGTCCAGGAGGTCGCCACTCTCGAACGCAGGAGCGCCAGCAATGTCGGTCGCGATGAAGAAGTCGGTCCACTCACGACGAGTGCGGCCCTTGAAGATCGTGGTGAGCTCACCGCGCAGGTTTTCGTCGGCTTGTGGATCGTCCCCAAGACATGCCTGTCCCGGCTCGTAGAGATCCATTCGATCGACGGCTTCGCAGAATCTGAGCCAGAACTTGTCTTCCAACGCGTTGAACACGACGTAGTTGCCGTCGCTGGTCTCGTAGTACTGATAACGCAGCGACGCGTGCGCACCATCTGAGTAGCCGAACAGCCCATTGGCGAGTGCCGTCAGTTTCTGGAAGTTCCATGCGATCGCGGCATCGACTTGAGAGACCTCGACGTATTGCGGCTGCCCGATCACGGCGCGCACTGTGCAGTGCAGCCAGGACCGCCATCGCGGCGTAGAGCGGACCGGCCAACACGCCCATTGTGCCGGTGGCGCCGGCCGATAGGCGCGGCGTTCCGTCGGCCTGAATCACAGGCGGGTTCAGACCGGCAAAGCAATCGAAGGACAGCCCGTGCGTTGGAAGCTTCGTGTACGGGCCGTAGCTACCCATCCCGTTGAGGCTGCAGTAGACGATTTTCGGATTGAGTTCCACGACAACGTCATAGCCGAGTCCGAGTCGATCCGCGGCTCCTGCCCGCAAGCCGTCGATCATCACTGTGGCGGCTGCGACAAGACGGCGAAAGATCGCCAGCCCCTCCTCCGACTTCAAGTTGAGTGCGACGCTCTTCTTTCCGCGGTTCCACTGGAGGTTCTGCACGTTGTCGGGTGGAAAGAGCCCGCCACGAAATCCGCCGCCGCCGGGTTGTTCTATCTTGATCACCTCGGCCCCCAGATCGGCGAGGTGTCCGCCGAGCGCGTCAGGGGAGAAGAGGGATAGCTCGAGCACGCGAACATCGTGAAGCACGGCAGTCAACCTCCGAGTGTTTCAAAGCCCGTGTGCACTTCAGCCTCACATCAACGAAATCGACTTGAGCTCGGTGAACTCCTCGAAGCCCCACCGACCCTGCTCGCGTCCGAGCCCGCTGTGCTTGAACCCACCGAAAGGGCCGCCACCGTTGAACAATCCACGCGCGGGCACAGACCAGCCTGGCCCCGCTCCGTTGCCCGGATTGGGACCGGGATCAGGAGGGCCGCCGCCGAGACATTGGACGATGACCGTCCCGGTACGGATTTGTCGCGCCACGTTGAAACCGCGTGCGGCGTTGTGCGTCATGACCATCCCTGCGAGCCCGAAGTCGGAGTCGTTGGCGATCCGTACCGCCTCGTCCTGACTCTCGTACGTCTGCACTGTCAGAACCGGTCCGAACACTTCTTCCTGACAGATCCGCATGTCGTTGCGACAGTTGATGAATACCGTCGGCTCGTAGAAGAACCCCTTGCTCAGGTGGGGCGGTCGCTTGCCGCCGACCACCAGCGTGGCTCCGTCGTCGAGCGCTGATCGCACGTAGCCCTCGACACGCTGCCGCTGTTGTTCACGGATCAGCGGACCGACCACCGTGGCCGGGTCGCGAGGGTCACCGATGGTCAGGCTTGGCGCCATGGCCTTGACGCCGTCGACGTAGGCATCGAGTAAGTGCTCCGGCAAGAGCAGGCGCGACGCGGCAACACATGCCTGTCCCGAATGCATCAGGACTTGGCCGAAACCGATACCGGCGACCTCGGATTCGGTGACGTCATCGAGAACGATGTGGGCGCTCTTGCCGCCCAATTCCAGCTGGGCCCGCTTCATCGTCTGTGCCGAAACCTCCCGGATCCGCTTGCCGGTTTCCGTCGACCCCGTGAACGCGATCATGTCCACCAGGGGATTCGTCGACAACTCCTCCCCCACGTCACCGCCACCCACGACGACGTTGAAGACACCCGCTGGTATGCCGGCTTCCTCGGCAATCCGGGCAAGTTCGAGTGCATTCATCGGCGTCCACGGATGCGGTTTCAAGACGACAGTGCAACCGACGGCCAGTGCGGGCAGGCACTTTTGCAGGTTGATCGAGAAGGGGAAGTTGAACGGTGTGATCACACCGACCACTCCGACGGGTTCTCGGACGACGATAGTGCCGCCAAGTCCGGTTGGTGATACCACCGGCGCTCCCGGCGTTTCGACCCAGGTGACATCGTGCTCTACGAAATCGCCGTAATAGTGCGATGCTTCAATCGCTCCGCCGACCTGTAGATAGTCCGTGAGGAAGTGCACCGAACCGATCTCGGAAACGATGAGCTCGCGAAGCTCGTCGCGCCGAGACTCCATGATCTCGCTGAAGCGTTTCAACACTCTCGCCCGTTCGCGCACTGCCATCCACGGCCAAGGGCCATCGTCGAAGGCTCGGCGTGCTGCTTCAATGGCCATGACGGCTTGCTTGGCGCCGCCGTCCAGAACGCGGCCGACAACTTCTTCGGTGGCGGGGTCGATCACATCGATTTGTTCGCCGGCGTTGTCACTGGTCCATCGGCCGTCGATGAAGTTCTCGTATTGGCGGATCGCCACGGTGTTTCCCCCCAACCCGGCTATCGCTACTTGGCGACTGGGTACGGAGCAGGCTCGAAGTTAAAGACGCGCCGCGCATTGCCTTGCAGCACTTTGTACTTGTCCGCGTCTGATCTACCCTCGAGACTCTTGTGCGCGGCCTCGAGTGAGTGCGGCCACAAGCTGTCCGTGTGCGGGTAGTCGGTTTCGATCATCACGTTTTCGACGCCGATGTAATCGAGGTTGGCAGCGCCGAATTCGTCCTCGATGAAGCAGCCGTAGATGTGGTCGCGGAACAACTGGCGAGGCGACTCCGGGAATACGGCCGGGTCCGTTGCGATTGCGCTCATTCGCATCGTTGCCGGGTCGACCGCCCAGTTGTTGGCTCGTAGGTAGCGATATTCAGCGGCGACGTGCTCGGCCCGCTCAAGCAGGTACGGAATCCAGCCAATTCCCCCCTCGGCAAGCACGATCTTGAGGTCGGGGAACTTCTGCAGCTTGCCCGAGAACAGCCAGTCTGTCGTGGAGTGGGCCAAGTTGAGACCAATATTTACCGCCTGGACGCCGAAAGGCGCATCGGGCGACGTGTTTGGGCTGACGGACGACGAGCCAATATGCGTGCAGAGCGGCATCTTCGTCTCGTTCGCTGCCGCGAAGAATCCGTCCCACTCCCCCGAGTGGATCGACGGGAAGCCGAGCGCGTGCACGTTCTCCGAGAATGCGATCGCCTTAGCACCCTTGTCCGCGCACCGGTGCACTTCGGCGACGGCCAATGCGGTGTCCCACAACGGCACGATGATCATCGGAATGTAGCGACCTGGCGCTGCCGCACACCACTCGTCGATGATGTAGTCGTTGTAAGCGGTGAGGCATTTCAGACCAAGTTCCCGGTCCTGAACTTGCGAAAATACCTGTCCGCAAAAGCGGGGGAAGAACGGGAAGTTCAACCCGGCGATGACGTGATCCTCGTCCATGTCTGGGATTCGGGCCTTCGGGTCGTAGTAGACCTTGGGCAGTTCGTCGTAGTTGACCGACAGCGGAGAGTAGTCGTCGGGCTGCTGATGAGCGGCCACCAAGATGCCCATGACCGTGGCGCGGTGCCTCTCGTAGACCCATGTGTCCATACCGTCAATGCGTTCGACGTGCGGCACACGATCGCGGTCGGCAGCGGATGCGCGGTCGACCCAGACGTTCGGCGGCTCAATGATGTGATCGTCAACCGAGATGAGCCACTGCAGATCTTGTTCCACGGAATCCTCCCTAGAGCGGTTGTGCAATCGTCGGCCGACTACGGAAGGGACTGTTGCGTAGGGAAATGAGTCCGGCGACCAGTCCCACCTCCACGGACACTATGAGCGCCCGTGAAGGTTGTCAAGTAACGCTCGATAAGCGCGCGGCTAGTTTATCGAGTGTCACTTGACTCCTTTTCCTGCGCGATCTATCGTGCGACGACGCGGGTTTTGGACGCATGAAACTGCCCGGGGCTGACCGCTGCAGCAAGAGCGCTCAGCGGTCCGCGACGCCGACGTCATGATTGCGACAAGAGAAGAAGGACTACGCCCCAGTGCCCAAGTCGCTAGAGGACCACGCCGAGAATTTCGATCTCCGCCACGAGGATTTCAACGATCCCGAATATTTGTACGAGCTGTATTCCCATATGCGCGACAGCACAGCCTTCGCGCACACCGACTCCCCATTCTTCGCCATGGGCGACGAGGGCGCCTGGGTGGCACTGCGCTACGACGAGTGCTACGAGGTCCTGCGGGACTGGGAGACGTTCTCCAGCAATCTGAATGGTGCACAGCAGTCGACCGGCGATATCGTGATAGGGCTCGACCCGCCGCGGCAACAGCAGTTACGAAAGGTCCTCAACCCCTACTTCTCCCCTGGCCGAATGAAGAAGCTGCAACCGCAGATCCGTGCCGAGACTGATGCACTCATCAACGAGTTCATCGAGAACGGTCGCGGCGACTTGGCGATGGTCGCTTGGCAGCAGCCCGGCATCGTGTTCTTCAAGTACGTGCTCGGCATGCCCGTCGACGATGTCCCATTGTGCATAGAGCTGACTGAAACCGCACTCAACGGGCCCACCGACGAAATCCGCATGACCGCATGGGGTGGGCTCTACCAGCACATCGCTGATGCAGTGAGAACCCGGATGGACCAGGATCCGCAAGATGACATGATCGACGTCCTGCTCTCGGCCGAGATCGACGGAGTCGAGCTCGGGTTCGACAGCGCGGTGTCGAACGCCGTGTTGCTGGTTCAAGCTGGACTTGAAACCACCGCCAGCGCAATGTCATTCGCGTTGCACTATCTTGGCACTCACCCCGCAGAACGGGACCGGCTGATCCGCGAGCCCGAGATCATGGCCACCGCTATCGAGGAGTTCGTCCGCTTCGCCGGATCCATTCACGGCATTCCACGGACGGTGACCAGGGAAGTCGAACTCGGTGGGCAGAAGCTGTGCCCGGGCGAATCAGTGGTGGTCAACTACGCGTCGGGCAATCGTGACAGTCGCGAATTCCCCAATCCCGACAAGTGCATCCTCGATCGCGAGGGTAATCGGCATCTCGGCTTTGGCGCCGGCGTCCACCGCTGCATAGGGTCTAACCTGGCGCGCCTGGAGTTTCGTATCGGTGTGGAACAAGTGCTGGCGCGCATGCCCGATTACACAGCGCTAGACGACGAATCGATCTTTCAGGGCAACTCGGTGACCCGAGGGTTTCGCAAGATCCCAGCCGTGTTCACACCCGGACCGCGGGTCGCGCTGGACTAAGCGTTCAGTTCGGGATTTCAATGTTCGTGGATGATCACACCGCGAATGTTCCGGCCGGCGAGCATGTCGTCGTAAGCGCCGTTGATGTCGGCTAGTTTGTACTCCGCGGTTACCGTTTCGTCCAGTAGGAGCTTGCCCTCGCGATACAAGCTGAGGAGTCGCGGAATGTCAGCACGCGGGTTTGCTTGGCCGTAAAGGCTTCCCAACAGTCGCTTCTGGAACAGGGTGAGCATGGCGACCATCGACATCGGCAGGGTTGCCGTCGTATCCAGCATCGACCCCAGGGCGGTAACCACGACGGCGCCGTTCTTGCTGACGATGTTGAGTGCGTCGACGATCATCGGGGCTTCGACCAGACCGACCGTGACAATGGCGGAGTCGGCCATCACGCCGCGCGTCAGATCAGCGATCAACGCCGACGCCTCGGGCATCGACGTTACGAAGTGAGTTGCTCCGAACTGAGACACCATGTCCCGCTTGCCCTCCGCGATATCCACAGCGATGATCTTCCCGGCGCCCGCCAACCGCGCACCCTGGATCGCGCCGCTGCCGATGCCGCCGCATCCGATCACCACGACGGTGTCGCCTGGTTTGACTCCCGCAGTGTTCACCGCAGAACCCCAACCGGTGGTCACGCCGCACCCGACGAGACATGCCCTGCCCAATGGCAGATCCTCGTCGATCCTGACCAGCGAGCTCTCGGGCACAGTTCCGTACTGCGCAAAGGCGCCGAGCCATGCCAGCGCGCCGATGTCTCGTCCCTTGGCGTGACGGCGGAAGCCGCCGTCGAGTTGCGTGGCCGTGGCCATCTGGGCACCAAGGTCACAAAGGTTCTGGTGACCGGTCGAACACCAGCGGCATCGCCCGCACGCCGGCAGGAACAAGCCCACCACGTGATCGCCGACCTTCAGGTCTCGAACGCCTGGTCCCACTTCTTGGACGACGCCTGCACCCTCGTGCCCGCCCACCAGCGGGACTGCAAGTGGAAGGTCACCCTGGCGAACGTGATGGTCGGAGTGGCATAACCCGGTCGCCTCGTAGGAGACCAGCACTTCGCCCTCTTTGGGACCGTCCAGTTCGATCTCTTCGACACTCCACTCGTCGTGGACGTCCCATAGCACCGCCGCATTCATCTTCATTGTCGACGCATTCAACGGCGATGCGCCACCGTTGTCAAGT
>CAWBXH010000014.1:0-882817 GCA_963792745.1 uncultured Actinomycetota bacterium
TCGGTCGGAGCACTTCCGGGCCCCGCTCCCGGCAACGCTACCCACGTCGCCGCCGCACCAACCCGCCGGGTGAGCCCCGGCTGGAGCGGGCACCACGGGAGAGCCGCACCCCATCGCCGCGATCCGTGATCTCGTCGGTCGTGAGCAGTTTCGGGACTTTCGCAACTGGGTGGTTCGAGACCGGCCACCCGGGGAACAACCTGGTCCATGAACGGATGCCGCTGGTGATGACCGATCACCCAGTCGACCTCGTGACGGTCCGCTGCCTCGACTGCGGGCCGAGCCTGATCCGGAGCGACGAGATCGCGTTGCGCATCAACGTCGAGACCGGGGTCGCCACCATGGCATTCCCGTGCGCGGCGTGCGGACTGCGCGACGCCGTGGGGATCGCCCCGAACTCGGTGCGCCTGCTGCGCGAGATCGGCGTCGAACCCGCGTACTGGCTGCTGCCGCAGGAGCTGGGGAGCGATCGGAGCGGTCGCTGCCCCGCCTCGATCCGCCGACAGAGCGATCGGCGAGCTCGTGGCCGAGCTCGAAGCCGACATCGCCGCCTTCCTCCGCGTTCGCAAGCCCTCGAGCGGGCGCAACCGCTGACCAGCTCACCCCTGGGTGTCGTCCGTACCCCCCGTGCCCGTGAGGATCCCGGAATGGTCTCGATAGGCACCACGAACACCACACCGATCCAGTCGCGCTGACGAACGACTTCGACCTCGTCGTCGCTGGCCTCGCCAAGCTGCTCGCGACCTAGCCCGATCGCGTCCGCGTCGTCGACACCTCGGTGCGTGGCGACGACGTCGACGGACGGGTCGACGTCGCGCTCTTCGACACGTTCACCCACAACGGCGGCGACCTCGAGGAGATCGGTCGGTTGTTCCGCGACCCGGCCATCCGGCGCGTCGCCCTGTTCTCTGGCAGTTCGATCCCACACTCGTCGATCGGGCCCTCTCGATCGGCGTCACGGGCTATCTGAGCAAGGCGCTCGGCGCCAAGGAGCTGGTCGACGCGTGGAGTCGGTTGCGAGCGGCCGCCAGACCATCAGCCCGGACCCGGCGTCCGACCGCCACAGCGCTTCGGAGCGCGACTGGCCCGGCCGACGTGACGGCATCTCCGACCGCGAGAGCGAGGTCCTGATCCTGATCGCGGAGGGTCTCAGCAACAAGCAGATCGTGGAGTGTCTCGACATCTCGCCGAATTCGGTCAAGACCCACATCCGCAACGCGTACCGGAAGCTCGGCGTCGCCACCCGAGCCCAGGCAGTTCGCGCCGTGCTCGTCGGGGAATGGTCCGCTCCGGCGTCAGTCGCTGACGCGAAGGACGAGCAGGGCGATGTCGTCGTTGCCGCGCGCTCAGCGGCAACTTCGCCGCGATATCGTCACCGAACCGGACCGCGACCTCGTCGGCCGAACCGGCGTTGTCGCCGGCACGCCCGACGATGTGCTCGATCTCCTCGATGTCGAGCCCGAACGGCGGCGGGAGGTCGGTCACGCCGTCCGTGTAGAGCATGAGCGTGTCGTCGGTCCTCAGCTCGTCGGTGGTCGTCACGAGGTCCGGACGGTCGAAGACGCCGATCAACGAACCCGGACCGCCCAGGCACTCCGTCGCGTCGTCCGCCCGCCGCACCACGGGAAGCGGATGACCTCCTGCGGTCACGGTGATGCGGAAGCCACCGTCGATCCGGTACAGCTCGCAGAAGAGGGCGGTGCAGAAGGTGTCGCGGTCGGATCGCAGCACGGCGTGGTTCAGCTGCGCGAGCGTCTCGGCCGGCGACGCTCCCGACCAGGCCGCCACGCGGATCGTGTGCCGTGCGAGCCCGGTCATCGCCGCAGCCTGCGGCCGGTCCCACACACGTCACCGATCACGACGGCCCAGTGGTCGCCGACGGCGAAGGCGTCGTAGAAGTCGCCGCCCACCTCGGTGCCCTCGCCGGCCGCCCAGTAGCGCACGGTGACGTCGAGTCCGTCAATCGCAGGCAACACGTCCGGGAGCAGGCTGGCCTGCAGCGTGGTCGCGAACTCCCGCTGGCGGGCGGCGAGGCGCCGGTTCTCCAGCGTGACGCCACCCGGCCCACGACCGCCTCGGCGAGCACAAGGTCACGATCGGTGTAGACCCGGCCGGCATCGGTGTTCACCAGCTGGATCGCGCCGATCAGCGGCCCCGTTCGAGCATCGGGACCGCCATGGCGCTCCGCAGGCGAAGGTTGCGGACCACCGCTCGAGCCTCGTCGGTGGCTTCGGCCTGCTCGATCATGTCGTCGTCGATCTCGGGCAGGAACTCGCTGGTGCCGGTGCGAATGACGTTCGGCACACCGGTCGGGAAGTCCGGGTCGTACGGGAAGTGTCTGCCGAGCTCCTTGGCGTACTCGACCATGTCCGGATCGTGGTGGCCGATCGCCACATCGGGGATCCGCGGGCCGTTCTCCGGCAACACGAACACCCCGCACCACTCCCCCAATGTGGGACCGCAACCTGGGCGACGCTGCGCATCACGTCCTCGGACGTGGACGCCCCCGCGAGCACCTCGTTCACACGGGCCATGAACAGCAGACGCTCGGTGCTCAGACGATCCTGGGCCGCGGCCTCGAGCACGGCGGCGACCGAGCGTTCTCGCTCCTCGGCGGCCTGCAGCTGCTCGGTCACGTCCACAACACATCCGATCGTGCCGGTAGGACGTCCGTCGTCGTCGACCGTGACCTGGCCCTTGCCCTGCAACCAGTGGATGCTTCCGTCCGGCCACACGATCCGGTGATGGACGGTGTAGCGCTGGCGGGTCGGCGATCGCGTCCTGGACCGTCGCCAGCACCGCGTCGACATCGTCCGGGTGCAGCGAGGCGCGGTACGCCTCGAACGTCCCGTCGAAGCTGCCGGGCTCGAGCCCGTACAACCCTCGAGAACCGCGTCCCAGACGACCTCGCCCGATGCGAGGTCCCACTGCCACGTCCCGAGCCCGCCCGCCGCCAGCGCGAGCTCGAGCCGCTGGTTGGCCTCGTCGGACTCCCGCTCGAGCCGGCGGCGGTCGGTGACGTCCTCCGAGACCGAGACGGTCCCCCGCACCGTGCCGTCGGCGCCGAAGATCGGACGGCTCACGACCGCGACCCGCACCGGCACGCCGTCACGGTGGCGGAGCACGAAGTCGCCCCGCCACTCCTGACCGGCAGCGAGCTCGCCCATGATCGCCGCAGCGGGCGGAGCGCCTCCCCGACAAGGATCTCGACTGCGGAACGGCCGCTCACCTCGTCCTCGCTCCAGCCGTACAGGTGTTCCGCGGCGGCGTTCCACACGAGGATGTCGCCCCGGGGTGAGGTGACGACCAACGCCCGCGCCATCGCGTCGAGCACGTCGCGGAACGGGATCACGACCAGATCCCGTTCGGTCACGCGGTCGGCCTGATCGCTCATGCTCGAGAATCGCTCATCTGGATCGACACTCTCCGGGTCCCGTACCTCACCGTCATCGACGACGGCTCGACCATGGTCGCACGGAACTCGACGTCGTGCCGAGCCGCACTCCACCCGGCAGTTCGACCTGGCCGAGCCCACGCGGTCGGTTCCGGGCTTCAGGCGTCGCGGTCCTCGACGATCACGAACTCGGCCCAGACCGCCTTGCCCGCCGGCTCGGGATCGACACCCCAGGCCGACGAGAACGCGTCGACGAGGATCATTCCCCGCCCGCCGGGCCGGTCCACGCTCGGCGGTCGGAGCTCGGGCAGCGCCTGACTCGTGTCGCGAACGACGGCCCGAATCGTCCCGGGCCGCCGCACGATCGACAACTCGAAGGGCGAAGCGGCGTGCACACCGCGTTCGTGGCCATCTCGCCGATCACGATCGTGGCGTCGGCCACGATCGACAAGTGGCCCCATCCGCCGACGACGCTCTCGACGAACCGCCGTACGAACCGCAGGGCGTCGGTGCCGGAACGAACACCTGGCTGCAAACCACCCCGCGTCGGTCCACGGCCGAGGGACCGTGCGGTCAGGGCGACAGCCAGGGGCACCACCCCCGTGTGCTGGTCGCAGAGTCGCTCCGGGTGGAGCAGCTCGCCGCCGGCGGCGACCGACGCGAGTCGATACGTGCAGAACTTCGAGATCCGCCGGTCCACATCAGCGCGGTCAGTACGCCTCCAGTGCGACGGCCGTCTCCACCCGACCGCTCCCACAACGCCCCAACGGCTCGCCGAAGACCCTCACCCGCCGCCCCGAGCCCGCCGTGCTCAGCACCAGCGACGACAGGGGTTCAGGGATGCGATCCGTGCCGTCGTTCGCGGTCGATCCGAGGAGTCCCTCGACGTCGAGCGTAATCGCCGTGCGTCGTGACGCAAGGCGCTCGGCGAATACCCGCAACGCGGAACGCGTCCTCGATGGCCAGGCGGTGACGGTCGGTCGCGATCACGGATCGCGGTCTCGTCGGAGTCGAAGCCTTCGCTGAGGAACTCCACGACACAACGGATCAGGGCGCGCTCGTCGTCCGCGAAGGCGACCAGGTGCTCGTGCGTCCCGATGGAACGTCTCAACGACGGGCACGCCGCGAGCGTAGCGGCGACCAGCGTCCGCGCCATCGACGTGGCGCAGCTGGAAGCCCACGACATCGTCGAACGCTTCGGGACGCGCACCGTCCTCGACGCCGTCGGCCGCGGACGCACCAGCACGAACGAGGCGTCGGAGTCAGCGACCACCGTCGGCGACGCGGTTATGTTCACTATGACATTGGGCTCTGGGGAGGGACCATGGCAGAAGGTCGCGGCAACTACGTACGCGCGGGCACATTCATCTTCGCCGGCCTCGCAATGGTCCTCGCCTTCGCGGCACTGGCGGTGAGCGGCGTCGCGTGGAGTCGGAGCAACGACGCCAAGGACCAGCTGAGCGGCTGTCCGAGGGGGGACTCCTCGGCAAGAAGGTGAACGTCCAGCTCCAGGAGTTCTCGATCACCCGCGACGGTTCGGCGCGCAGGCGGCGCAGGTTGGTCGAATGGGTGCGCTGAATTCGCTTGGCCGTCCGCCGCCCTGCCGACCGCTGAATGCGGGTAGTGACGAACAGGACGAGCAGCCAGGCAAAGGTGAGCGGGGCGGCCTTCATGGGGCCAAACTAGCGCGCGCTAGCAGGTCCTTCTGCGGCGCATCACATGCGCTATCACGTTTTGAGAGAGACCAGGGTCGCCTTCTTGTGACAGAAGTTACTTCGGCCTCGCGATATTTGGTGCGAAGAGTGCCCCATCTCTCGCGTTAGCGTTTTGCAATGGCCAACCACTACACCTATCGGATGGAGTGGTCGACGGACCTCTACCAGTACATGGCCCGCTGCCTCGAAATCAAGGGACTATACGAGACGGCGCCGACTGCGCAGGAGGCGTTGGCACGCGCTGAGGCGGCGGTCGACGCATACGTTCGCGAATCGGAAGAGGTCTTCGGCAGCGAGCCCCCCACTCCGCTGACCGAGCGGAACTACAGCGGACGGTTCATGGTCCGAGCGTCGCATTCTCTGCACGCCCGGCTCATGGTTGAGGCCGCCGAGCAAGGCGTGTCACTCAACCAATGGGTGGTGCAGAAGCTTGCCGACCGAAAGCTTAATTTGGACTGGTAGACATCAGCTGCGTGTCGTCAGTACCAACCCCGGGTAGCCCTGCTGCGCAACATCATCGAGATGTCGACGGTAATTTCCGAAGCCGCCGATGTAGGGCATGAACACTCGCTTCTTCCCCTCGATGTTGGCCCCCAGGTACCACGACGACCGTGCCTTCGGGAACAGCGTCGCCTCCGCGGCCTCCGCCACGTGTTCCGTCCACGCCACTGCGGCATCCCGGCGCGGCTCGACTTCGGTGATGCCGACGCGCCGCGCGCCACCATCAGCTCGATGGCCCAGTCGACCTGCGCCTCGGCATGGACCACCATGTTGGCGAGCACCGACGGGCTGCCCGGCCCGCTGAAGCTGAACAAGTTCGGCAGCCGCGGCACCATCACCCCAAGGAACGTCACCGGGCCGTCCGCCCAGAGCTCTGACAGCTTGTCCCCGCCCGGCCCGACCGGGTCGATCCGCGTCATCGCGCCCGTCAACGCGTCGAAACCCGTTGCGAAAACCAGGACGTCGCACGGGTACTCACTCCGCGCCGTGCGCACGCCGTCGGCGGTGATGTACTCGATCGGCTCGCGCCGCAGGTTCACCAGCGACACGTTGTCGCGATTGAACGTCGCGTAATAACCGGCGTCGGTGCAGATGCGCTTGGTCCCGATCGGATGATCGACCGGAATCAGGTCGTCCGCCACCGCCGTGTCGGTCACGATCTCGCGGATGCGGTCCTCGGCGAACTGCCGCGCGATGTCGTTGGCCGCCAGGTCACTCGTCTGGTCGGGGAACGTCTTGGCGAACAGCACCCCGCCGTCGCGCCACCGCGTCCACAGCGCCTCGACCCTCTCCTCGGGATCCGCCTCGACGGCCTTCTTGTGGTACGTGCCGTGCGGCGTGCCCGCGGGCGCATATGCCGAGCGCCGCCGTCGCTCCGGATACTCGTCGCGGATCCGGTCCAGATCCTCCTGCGACCACGGATGGTTGGGCATCGGCACCGTGTAGTTGGGCGAGCGCTGGAACACCACAAGCGACTCAGCCTGCTCGGCCAGGATCGGGACCGCCTGAATGCCCGACGAACCCGTGCCGATCACGCCGATCTTCTTGTCGCGCAGGTCCGGATCCTCGCGCGGCCATGCAGCGGTGTAGTACACCTCACCGACGAAGTCGTCGAGCCCGGCGATGTCCGGCCGGTTGACCGCCGACAGGCAACCCGTCGCGCACAGCAAGAACCGCGCGCGGTGGCTGTCACCCGAGGACGTCTCCACGACCCACTGTCCCGTCGACGCGTCGAATCGCGCCCCCACGACGTCGGTGCTGAACCGGTAGTGGCGCCACAAATCGAATCGGTCGGCCACATGTTCCAGGTACGCCAGGATCTCCGGTTGCGCGGCGAACCGCTCCGACCACGTCCATTCGTTCTGCAGGCCCTCGTCGAAAGAGTAGGAATAGTCCACACTTTCGACGTCGCAGCGGGCACCGGGGTAGCGGTTCCAGTACCACGTTCCGCCCACACTCGGTGCCGCCTCGATGCCCAGCACCGTCATGCCCTCCGACACCGCACGGTGCACGGCGTACAGCCCGGCGAAGCCGGCGCCGACCACGATGGCGTCGACGGTCACGCGGAAACCTCCGCCGACGCCGAGGTGGCCACCAGTTCCCGCATATCGGCGAACAACAGTTCCCGGGCAGAACGTCCCGACTTGAGCGGCATCATCGTCAGGAAGCCGTGGAACAGTCCAGGGTAATCACGATGCACCACAGGAACATTCGCCATGCGCAGCTGCTCAGCATACGACGCGCCCTCGTCGTGCAGGACATCGAACCCTGCGGTCACGACGACCGCAGGCGGCAGCCCTTCGAACGATTCGGCGCGTAACGGGGCCGCGAGGTACTCGGGCGACGGGAGCGTGTCGCCGCCGAGGTACTGCCGCCAGTACCACTGCATCGCCGCCCTGGTGTTGACGTATCCACTGGCGTACGCGAGATAGCTGGACGTGTCGAAGTCGGGCTCGATGACCGGGTAGATCATCACCTGCCCGGCCGCCGTCGGCGCGCCACGTTCGCGGCACAAGAGCGCGACGACCGCCGTCATGTTGCCGCCCGCACTGTCGCCGGCGATCACCACCCGCGACGGGTCGATGCCCAACTCGTCGGCGTGCTCGACCGCCCAGCAGTACGCCGCAAAACAGTCCTCCGCCGCCGCGGGCGCGCGGTGCTCCGGCGCCAGCCGGTAGTCGACCGACACGACCACCGACCCGGTATGCCGCGACATCGCCCGGCAGAAGCCGTCGTGCGAGTCGAGGTCGCACACCACGAAGCCGCCGCCGTGGAAGAACACCACCGCGGGTCTGGACGCGTCGTCGCCGTGCGGGTGATAGGCGCGTATCGGCAGGTCACCGTCGGGTCCGGGGATGGTTCGGTCGACGACGCTCGACACGTCGTCGAGGTTCTTGACGGGAACGCGGCGGGCCGCGATGGCGGCGCGTGCCTGCGGGGCGGTCATTGTCTCCAGGGCCGGAAAGCCCTCGTTGATGGTGCGCATCTGGGCCAGCGCGGCGTCGTCCATGAACACCCCTTCCTAATCCGAACCGTAGTGCACCGCCGCTGGCTACCATCTCGAAAAGCGACCGTGAGGAGCACCGCCGTGGCCTCTCCCAATCTTCCGTCCGGGTTCGACTTCACCGATCCCGACGTCTACGCCGAGCGGCTGCCGGCTGAGGAGCTCGCCGAGCTGCGGCGGGCGGCGCCGATCTGGTGGAACGAGCAACCCCCAGACGTCGGCGGGTTCGGCGACGGCGGTTTCTGGGTCGTCAGCAAGCACCGCGATGTCCGCGAGGTGTCGTTGCGCAGCGACGTGTTCTCGTCGGCGGCCAAGACCGTCGTCCCCCACTTCAAGCCTTCGGCGGACGTCGGGGGACAGATCAAGGCCTCCAAGCTGTCCATGCTGATGATGGACGATCCCGAGCACACTCGCTTGCGCAAGATCGTCTCCCGCGGGTTCACGCCGCGGGCCGTCGAGCGGCTGCGGGCCGAGCTCGGTGAGCGGGCACAGCGCATTGCCGCCGAGGCCGCCGAAGCCGGCGGCGGTGACTTCGTCCTCCAGGTCGCGCGCGAGCTGCCACTGCAGGCCATTGCCGGACTGCTCGGCGTCCCGCTGGAGGACCGCGGCAAGCTGTTCGACTGGACCAACCAGATGATCGGCGGCGACGACCCAGAGTTCGCGGAATACGACTCGCTGGCGGCAACGGGCGAGTTGATCTGGTACGCCATGCAATTGGCGGCACGCAAGGCCGAGGAGCCGGGCGACGACATCGTCACCACGTTGATCGACTCCGAAGCCGACGGGCAGCTCACCGAGGCCGAGTTCGGAATGTTCGTCGTCACGCTGACCGTCGCGGGAAACGAGACGACCCGCAACTCGATCACCCAGGGCATGATGGCCTTCACCGACTTCCCCGATCAGTGGGAGCTGTTCAAGGCGCAGCGCCCGAAGACCGCCGCCGACGAGATCATCCGCTGGGCCTCCCCCATCACAGCGTTTCAGCGGACGGCGCTTGTCGACACCGAGCTCGGTGGAGTGAAGATCAAGAAGGGCCAGCGCCTGGTCCTGTTCTACCGGTCGGCGAACTTCGACGAGGACGTCTTCGACGATCCGTTCACGTTCGACATCCTGCGGGACCCCAACCCGCACCTGGGGTTTGGCGGCACCGGGGCACACTACTGCGTCGGCGCCAACCTCGCGCGGATGACGATCGACCTGATGTTCAACGCGATCGCCGACCACCTTCCCGACCTGACGCCCGTCGCCGGAGCGGAGCGGCTGCGGTCGAGCATGATCAACGGCATCAAGCACTGGCAGGTCGAATACCGGTGACGCATCCGCCATTTGGCCTCTCACCGCAGGTGTTCAGCATCGCGATGGTCGTCGGCTGGTTGACCATCATCCCGTTGTTGTCGCTGCTGTTCAGTCGCAGGAGACGCAACCTCACAACACGTTCCGCGGGTCAGCAGGCAGAACAACTTCCGCCGGTCTACCCGTCGCTGACGCCACCACCGCAGGCCTACGGGGGACTCATAGGTCTCTGGCACTTCAAGTCGGCGGCCAGGTGGATCGGGGTGGTCTGTGGTGTGGTGGTGGGCATCGGAGTGTTTCAGCTGCCGCTTGTCGCGGCTGCACCGGTCGGGGCGGTCTGTCTCCTCGTGATAGTGCTGTCCCTGATGCGGCCGACGCTCGCGGCCCAACAATGCAGCGTCGAGCGCAACCTCGCCATCACCCTGATCCGCGGTAGTCGCGCGATCCCGTTGGACCTCAACCACTATCGCTATGTCCGGATGCATGTCAGCACTACGCGTTATGGCAGCAGCTTTCCGAGCATGTTGGTGTTCAACCGCGATACACGACCCGGCGCAGCCACCTTGCTGAGCAGCATGCTGTTCCCACGGGTCGACGACGGGCGCATCGTGCTGTTCCACAACCGCTGGTACAACCCCGACGGTGCGATCATCCCGCCCGGCACGGTTGACGACTTCTTCCGTGATGCCTGCAGTCGCGCGGGATACGAACCGCAGTTCCTGAAGAAGTGGTACAAGACCGGCACCAACTGGGAGGTCCGCCCGAACTGACTGCTACGGAGCCGGAATCGGGTCGAGAGGATTGCCGGGGGCTATCGAGGCGCAGTTGTTCGGTGCGGGCTGTCCTGCGAAGCGATCGTTGATCCAATCGATGGCATTCAGCAGCCAGATCCCGACGCTCGTGATGTGGCTGAGCACGTTGAATTGCTCGTACTGCACTGCGGTGCCCTTCGCGCAATAGTCTCGCGCCAGTGTGCGAACGTCGCCTGCGATCATGACACCGTCGCCTGCGCCGATGCCGGGCTTGTTCCCCGGTGTCCACTCCAGGTCACCGTTGGCGCCCTGCCCGATATAAAGCGGGATCGTCGGTGTGCCGCCGGTGCCCATGATGAGTTTGTTGGCCAGCGTCACGAACAGCGGGAGGCTTTCCGGAGTCGGATACTCGGGCTTGACGAGATCGCTCCATCTGAGACGCCAATACGGATGCTCACCAAGGATATTCACGATCGACGCGGTTTGCATGTCGTGAAGGAGGTTCACTCCGCGGGCGCTGAGATAGGGCGTGAAGTCGATCTCGAACGCCCGCGCGATGCCGATGAGCGCCATCGGCATGACGCCCGCCCAGAAGAAGGTGCCCTCGATGTAGTGCAGATTGTGCGCTGGGTGGACGAGCACTCCCCCGATCGCCGCGCCGATCATTCTCCGGTTGACGTCGGGCGCGTACGTGGGTGCCAGCTCGGCGGCCCACTCACTGGCGATCGCGCCACCGGAGTATCCAAGCAGCGCAACCTTTGCGTCAGCCGCCAGGCCAACGGTCGACGAGTTGAATGCGGCCCGGAGCGAGTCCAGCGTGTTCATCCCGTACTCCGGGCCCGCAGCGAAGTCGGCCCGTTGGCCCTCGGTGTCGGGCACGATCACCGTGCATCCCTGGGCAAGGAACAGCCCGAACACCGTCAGCTCGACATTCGGTACGAGCCCACCGAAGGTCAATCCCCCCGCGATCGCATGTGAAGGCTGGTCGTTGCGATTCAGTGAGTCGTAAGCAGACTGAAACGACAACACTTTCGACTTGTTGCTCTGGCTCAACGGCTGGATGACGGAAGTGACGTTGACCGTCGGCTTGCTCGTCTGGCTGGTCGACCGGTAGAGCAATTGCGTGGTCTTCAGCGCCGTCGGGACGCCCAATATGTGGTACGCAACGCTGCGTGTGGCCAGCACTGTTCCGGGCGCGATGTCCGCCAACGGCACGCTGCCCGTGTACGAGTAGAACGGGTCATCCTTCGGCAGCGGCGCCAATGCCTCCGCCGGTACGATGGCGCCGCTTGGCGCCGGATACCACCCCTGTGGGTGCAAAGGTTGGTTCATCGACTCCCCCTCTCGGGCGGTGCGACGGTGTAACGCCGGCCGCGGGGCTCCCGCTCCCACAGCACACCGTCGCCGCCGGTCACGCCTTCTGAGATCAGCGCACGTTTGAGGATCTTGTTCGTCGCGGTCTGCGGGAGGGCCGTGTTGATCCGCACGTACCTCGGCCATGCCTTAGGTGACAGATCGCGCTGCGACGCCAGGAACTCTTCGAACCGGCTGGGCGTCAACGTGTCTCCGTCATTGAGCACGACGGCCGCCATCACCTGATCACCGACGTGCTCGTCGGGAACGGCGTACACCGCGACGAGGCTCACCTCCGGCAGGCGATGCAGGATCCGTTCGATCGGGCCGGCGGCGAGGTTTTCGCCGTCCACCCGCATCCAGTCGGCGGTGCGGCCCGCCAGGTAGATCCAGCCGTCCGCGTCGCGGTAGGCCAGATCGCCCGACCAGTACATGCCGTGCCGCATCCGCTCCTCGGTGGCGGCGGCATCGTTGTAGTAGCCGGTGAAGCCGCCGACTCCGTAGGTGTTGACCAGCTCCCCGACGGCGTCGTCGAAGTTCGTCAGCGCGCCATGCTCGTCGAAAACCGCTGGGGCACATTCGGCCAACGTCTCCGAGTGGTACACGCTGACACCGGGATACCCCTTGCCGATCGATCCCGACGGGCAGCCGTCCTCGCGCATCACAACGACTGCGAACTCGCTCGAGCCGAAGCTGTCCACCACCCGGCACCCGAAGCGTTTCGCGAACTCGTCGGTGTCGCGCTCGGTGGCCTCGTTGCCGAACGCCGCGCGCAGCGGGTTGTTGGCATCGTCGGGCTGCTCGGGCGTGGCCAGCACCAGCGCCAGCGGCTTGCCGACGTAGTTGATGTAAGTGGCGCCGTATCGCCGGACGTCGGGCAGGAACCGCGACGGCGAGAATTTCGCGGGCACCATCGTCGCACCGCACGCGATCGCCACCGCCCACCCCGCCGCCACCCCGTTGGAGTGAAACAGCGGCATCGATAGATAGCACACATCGTCGGCCGTCAGCTCGAACCGCTCGGCCAGGCTCGCACCGCACAGCACCGCCATCGCGTGCGCGAACCGCACCGCCTTCGGGTCGCCGCTGGTACCGGACGTGAAGAGCATCACGACGGGGTCGACGCCGTCGACTTCCCGATGCGGGACAAGCGGTTTCGCCGCCTCCACCGCATCGCGGTAGAGGGGCCCGTCGACGTCGAGCACTGTCGCACCGCCCAGATCGAGACCGTCAAGCATCGGCAGGTGCTCGGCGTCGGCGAGCACCAGTTGGCAGTCGGCGCGCCTGATGTCGCCGGCCAGGCCCTCGCCGCGACGCGTCGTGTTGATCCCGCACAACACGTACCCGCCGAGCGCCGCCGCCGCCATCGACCGCAGCATCGCAGGCGAGTTGCCGAGCAGCGCGCCGACGTGCATCGGCCGTGACGGATCCATTCGCGCGATCAGGCCCGACGCCTCCGCCGCCGCTTCGGCCAGATGCTCGCGCCAGGTCCACACGCGGTCCTCGTGCAACATCGCGACGGTGTCGTCGTCCATCCGCGAGCGCAGCAACTGCTGCACGGTCTCAAACATCGGCGGCCCGATAACGCAGCAGGGTGATCCCCGCGTCGGGCACGTCGCAGAAGACCGGGGACACCCGCATGCCGATCCGGATGTCGTCGGGGTCGACGTCGACGAGCTCGGTGCTCACTCGCGGGCCGACGTCCCACTCGACGACCGCCAGCAGTTGCGGCACCTTGTCGGTCCACGGCGGACCGGTCGGCCTGCGCGCGACGGTGTAGGTGTACAGCGTTCCCGCGCCGTCGATCTCACGCCACTCCAGATCGTCGGCCAGTGTGCCCGGCGCCAGCGTGCGCGGATAGAACACGTATCGGCCCGTCGACGGCGAGTACTGGATCAGGATTCGGTGCTCCCGCAACGCATCCCAGAACGGCTGCGACACTGGCGTCGGCACGGGCAACGGCTCTGTCATGTCAGTCACCGCCCAGGATCAGCGCGACCTGTTCGCTCATGATGCCGCCGTTGCCGGTCACGAACGCGACGTCGCAGTCACGCACCTGCGCCTCCCCGGAGCGTCCCATCACCTGCCGCGCGCCGTCGACCACGTGGTGCATCCCGCCGGCCATGCCTGCCTGGCCGAACGACAGCTGGCCTCCCGCGGTGTTGATCGGGAAGTCGCCGCGGAAGGTCAGGTCGTGATCCGTCAGCCACGCCATGCCTTCACCCTTGCCGCAGAATCCAGCGTCCTCCAACGTCATCAGCACCGTGATGGTGTAGCAGTCGTAGATCGACGCGACGTCGATGTCCGACCGTTGCAGTCCCGCCATCGTGAAGGCGTGCTCGGCCGCACGCGCGATCGGTGTGCGGATGAGATCGTCGGCGTAGGTCGGCGTCTTGAAGCGGATGTGCTCGCCAAAGCCCTTGAGCCACACCGGCCGATGACGGCCGCGGCCGGCGACGTCGGCGTTTGCGATCAGGACGCCCGCACCGCCCTGCACCCGCATCACGGTCTCCAGCATGTGGATGGGGTCGGCGATCACCGGGCTGTTCAACACGTCGTCGACGGTGATCGGCTTGCCGTGGAACACGGCACCGGGGTGGGCACAGGCGTTGGTGCGCTGGTGCACGGCGATTCGCGCTAAAGCGGCAGCGTCGTAGCCGAATTCGGCCGCGTAGCGCTGCGCGATCTGCGCGTACGGCCCGTTCTGCCCGACGTTGCCGTACGGGATCTCGAACTCGGCCTGCGGGGAGCCGTATTTGTTGCTCGACGCGCCGTACCAGGAGAGGGTGCGCCCCGGTCGCGCATCCGACCGTGGGATTTCGGTCGAGCCTGGCACGACGGCCAGCACCGCGTCGCATAGACCGAGTTCCACCGCCGCGGCGGCGCGCCACACCATGCCCGCGGCCGTGGCGCCGCCGAGGTCGACGCGGTCGCCGAAGTCCAGCGGAATGCCCAGATACTCCGACAGCGTTGCGGGGGCGAACATGTCCGACTCGGCGATGCCGTGACACGACAACCCGTTCACCACAGCGGGTTCCACGCCCGCGTCCTCGATGACCATCTTCGCCAGCCGCGCGTACTGGTCGAGCGTGAACATCGGCGGCCCGCTCTGGCGGCGTTCGGCGGGCAGCTCGGCAATGCCGATGATGGCCGCCTCACCGCGCAGGCCCGTCACCGCGTACCCCTCGGCGGGAGTGCGACCGTCGCGGTGCCCGGCATCAGCACGTCATCACCGCGCTTGCAGTAGATGTCGAGATCGACCAGCGCGCCCGCGTCGGTCGACCGCTTACCCGTCACCACTCCGCCGAACGTCAGCTCTTCGCCGGCATAGGCGATGGCCCGGTTCTGCACCGAGAACGCGACCAGTCGGCCGTCGCCGCCGATCCAGTCGGTGAGCGCACGCGACAACAGCGCCGCCTGCAGCGGGCCGTGGACGAGCACGTTGTCGTAGCCTTCGACATCACGCGCCCACTCCTTGTCGTAGTGGATGCGGTGACCGTTATACGTCGCGGCGCTGAAGAAGAACATCTGGGTCTCGTCGACCGTCACGGTCAGCGCGGGAATCGCATCGCCGGTGTCGACATCTTCGAAGTACACCTGCTCGGTCATAAGGGCCTGTTGATGATCGACATCGCGGTTTCCGCGACGAGCTCACGGTTCTGGTTGCGGTACTCGCTCCGAAACGTCACCAGGACGAATCGTCCTGACCTGCCCTCTTTTTCGACGATCGAATCGAGGGTGCGCTCCATCTCGATCTCGTCGCGGTGGTAGGCGGGTAGGTGGAATGTGGTGCTCTCGCCACCGGCCATCCGGCGCGGCGCACGGGGAAACGCGAGACTGCCGGACGCGGCGCCGGTGGTTCCGTCGGGCCGAAGGTCGGCGAGGGCGCTCACCCCGAGGACCGCGTACTGCAGGAACAGCGGCGGGCAGATGACGTCGCGGTACCCGTGTGTCTGCGCGAACTCGGGATCGAACCAGAGCGGGTTGTGGTCGCCGACGGCGGCGGCCCAGCGCTGCCAGTCACGCCGGTTCACCTCGCCGGTGGCCGACGCGACGACAGTGCCGATCTTCGTTGCCGACTCCGGGTCGACGAGGCTGTCCGCCGTCATCGCGTCTCGTTCCAGTTCATCTCGCCCTCGAGCCAACTCGCTGCGATGTCTGCGCCGCCGCCGATTGTCGACAGGACGCGGGCCCGTTCGGAGAAGAGGTGCAGGTCGGTGTCGACGACGTAGCCCATGCCGCCGTGCAGCTGGTGGGCGTCGAGCGTGATCTTCTTGACCGCGGCCGCGCGCATCCTGGCGATCGCGGTCTCGCGGGTGGCGGTGCGGCCCTGCCCGATCCAGAACACTGCCGACTGGGCGGCCAGCCGTGCGGCCGCCAGCGCGATGTGCATCTCCGCGACCAGATGCTGGGCGGCCTGGAAGGACGCGATCGGCCTGCCGAACTGCTCACGCATCTTGGTGTAGTCGACCGTACGCTGCACGACCGCCTCACCCACGCCGACCAGGTCCAGACAATCAAGAGCGACAACGGCATTGGCGACGCGACGAAGCTGTTGCTCATTGACCGGCATGGCGGTGTCGACCACCACGTCGTCGAACCGGACCGTGAAGGCGGGATATCTGCCCATCACCGCAAGCGGTTCGATGGCCACGCCGGCTGCGTGCGCGTCGACCACGACGCCCAGCGTCCGTCCTTCCACATCCGCGGTGACGACGAGGATGTCGGCGAGATCGGCGTCGGCGACGAAGTCCACCACCCCGCGATCCGCCAGCCGTCGCCGTCGGCGCGGGCCTGCAGCACCGGGGCGACCACGGATGCGTCGCGGGCGCTGAACACCGCAATTGCAGCGCGCGTGGCGCCGGACGTCAGCGCGGGCAGCCAGGCCGTCCGAGCCTCGCTCCCGCCGAGCCAGTCGATGGCGAGCGCGGCGTACACCGTGCTGTGAACGACCGTGGGACACAACGCCCGTCCGGCCTCGACGCTGAATATGCCGACGTCGGACAGGCTCCCGCCCGAGCCGCCGTGATCTTCTGCGATGCCGAGCCCGAGCACTCCCGATTCTGCGAGGGCCTTCCACAGGCCCGCCGTCATGCGTTCCCCCGCGCTGGCCCGCGCGAGCGTCGTCGGGCACTCGGCGGCGAGCAGGCTGCGACACATTGCCGCCAGATCGCGGGCATCCTGATCGGGAATCGCTCTCATGACCTCACCGCCCGTACGACGGCATTCCGTGACCGCGCTGGGCGATCACATCGCGAAGCACTTCGTTGGTGCCGCCGCCGAACCGCATGAGCGGCGACACTCGATACAGCCGCTCGAAGAACCCGTTGAGGGGCGCCTCGGGGCTGCGGTGGGCGAGCAACCCGTCGGGACCCAGCACGTCGATCGCCAAATCGGCTATCCGCTGGCGCAATTCGCTGGTGAAGATCTTCTCGACGCTGACCTCGACCGAGGGGATCCGGCCGCTGTCGAGCAGCGATGCGGCCTCGTAGCCCATGAGCTTCGCGACCTCGACGTCGGCCTCGGCCTGCGCGAGTCGCCTGCGAAACGCGGGATCGTCGGCAGGCACGGAGCCGTCGCGCGACAGGGTCGAGGCCAGCGCGATGAGGTCGTCGAGGGCGCGACGAAGGTCGCCCGCGTTGGTCAACGCCCCGCGCTCGAGATCCAGCGCTCCGGTGATGTACGTCCAGCCCATGTTGAGCTCGCCGATCAGGTTGGTGACCGGCACCCGCACGTCGCGGAGGAACGTCTCGTTGGTGCGATACCCGGACCAGGCATAGAGCGGATGGATCTCGACGCCCGGCGTGTCGATCGGAACCACGATCACCGAGATGCCACGATGCCGCGGCGCGTCGGGATCGGTACGCACACACAGCCACTCGTGGGTCGAGCGCTGCGCGCCGCTGTTCCAGATCTTGGACCCGTTGATCACCCACTCGTCGCCGTCGCGGACGGCGCGCGTGCGGAGGCTGGCCAGATCGGTGCCGGAGTTGGGCTCGGAATAGCCGAGCGCAAAGATGATGTCGCCCTTGGCGATCCCGGGCAGGAACTCCTTCTTGTTCTGCTCGGTGCCGTGCCGCATGATCATCGGGGCCACGGACGTCACCGTGAGGTCGGGGCCGGGCACGCCCGCGTACTCGAATTCGCTCATCAGCAGATGCTGGTGCGTGGCGGTCATGCCGAGGCCGCCGTATTCTTCGGGCCAGTTCAGGCCGAACCAGCCCTTCTCGCCGATCTTGCGGCGGAACGCCGAGAGCTCGCCGCCCTGGTATTCGAGGCCGTGCTCGGCCATCTCGGCCCTCAGCGCGGGGGTGACGTTCTGGTGCAGGAATTGGCGTACTTCTGCGACCCACGCGCGCTGCTCGCCGTCGAGCTCGAAGTCCACAAGGCGACAGTATCGGTCGGCGCCGAGTGTCGAGGGAATCGCAACGACGGAGCGCGCGTTGGCATTGCCCGCCTCTGAGCGACAAAGTCGCTAACGCTTAGCCAGTATGCGGTTTCAGCGACACTGTCGCTGTGAGGCGGGCAGCAGAACGCCTAGACCGCCGAGGTCGTCGACCCCGAATGGAAAGCCGTGCAAGCAGACCTGGAGGACTGTCAGCTGATCGCGCCGTTGATCACCGGCTTGGCGATCATGCCCTTGTCCACACCCCACTTGGTGGCAATGGCCTTGTACTCACCGGTGGAGATCACATGCTCGAGTGCCTGCCGCAGCGACTCCGCCAACGGCGAGTCCTTGGCCACCGGCCACCCATACGGCGCGGTGTCGAACACCTCGCCCGCGGGCTCCAGCGCGCCACCGCTGCCCTTGATCGCGTATCCCGTCACCGGTGAGTCCGCCGACATCGCGTCGATCTCCCCCGCGATCAACGCCGCGGTGAGTTGGTCCTGGCGGTCGTACACGACGGGCTCGATCGGCGCCAGGCCCGCCGCGACACATTGATCGCTCTTGGCCGGGATCTCGACGGTTTCGTGCGTGGAGCCCGGCGTCATTCCGACCCGCAGCCCGCACGCCGCGTTGGGATCGACGTCCGATCCCGTGCGTTGCGCCCACAGCGTCCCGGCTTCGAAGTAGGTGACGAAGTCCACCGACTGCTGGCGCTCCAACGTGTCGGTGAACGACGACATCCCCACGTTCATCTCCCCGCGCTGCACCGTCGGGATGATGTCAGCGAAGAGCGCCTCACGGTATTCGGGAATCAGGCCCATCGTCTTCGCCACCGCGTTCATCAGGTCGACGTCGAAGCCGACGATGTCACTTGCGGAGTTCTTGAATTCGTTTGGGGCGTATGGCACATTGACGCCGACCACCAGCCGGCCCGTCGCCTTGATATCCGCGGGCACCGTCGCCGCGATCGCAGGCACCAAACCGTCCTGTGCGTCCGACGGCCCCGGCGTCGCCGACGTCGAGGGCGGACCCGCCGACCCGCCGTCGTTGCGTCCGCCCCAGAAGTGCCACGCGCCGAACACCAGCGCAACGCCCACGAGCACCGCGACACCCATCAGCGCCAAGGTCTTCGTGGACACTCCTTTGCGCGGAGTCTTCGTGCCGCGACCGGCCGAATGCCTGCCGGAACCAGCTGTCAACCGGACGGGCACGTTCAGCGCGACACGTGCGGCCGCGGCCAACTCGCCCGCCGTCTGGTAGCGCCGCCCGGGCTTCTTGGCCATGCCCTTGGCGATGACCTCGTCGAACGCGGCCAGTTTGGGATTGAGGGCTGACGGTTTCGGCACCGGCGCGCTGATGTGGCGGGCGATCTGCTGCTCGAGGCTGTCGACCGGATAGGGACGCTCGCCCGTCAGGCATTCGTAGAGCACGCACGACAGCGCGTAAACGTCCGAGCGGGGATCGACCTCGCCGCCCTCGAACCGCTCGGGCGACATGTAGGCCATCGTGCCCAGCGTGCTGCCTGCGGTGGTCAGCCCTTGCTGTCCGGCGGTGCGGGCCAGACCGAAGTCGATCAGATAAGCGAAGTCGCGGTCGGTGATAAGGATGTTGGACGGCTTGACGTCGCGGTGGATCAGGCCGCGCTCGTGCGCGGCGTCGAGTGCGGCCCCGACCTGTTCGATCACCGACACCGCCAGCGCCGGGGTCAGCGGCCTACCGCCGTCTTTATCGCCGTCCTTGCCGTCGTCCTTGCCGTCGTCCTTGCCGCTGTGCAGGAGCGAGCCGAGGTTGCGGCCCTCAATCAGGCGCATGTCCAGGTAGAGACGGTCGTCGATCTCGCCGAAGCCGTGGATCGGCACGACATGCGGTTCGTTGATGCCCGCCGCGGCCTGCGACTCACGCCGGAACCGCTGCTGGAAGATCTCGTCCTTGGCCAGGTGCGGCGGTAGTACCTTCAGCGCGACGATGCGGTCGGTTCGTTCGTCGTAGGCCCGATAGACCTCGCCCATGCCGCCTCGGCCTATCAGCTCCTCCAGCCGATAGGGCCCGAATGTGGTCGCATCCACCGCGTTTACTCCTCGGGGCAGGTACACCCGCTGATGTGTCGCGTTGAAGCTACATCAGCTTTGCCGGAATTGTCCCCGCGTGCGTCAATACGGCCTCTGAGATCTCTACAGCCTCAGCACGACGACGACGAGCGCCATGACGCCCAGTACGGCGATCAACGCCGCCATGAGTCCGGCTATCGAGTACGGCATGGTGCCGACCTCCGCCTTCAGCGCCTTCATCTGCTGACGGTGCTGAACCCATGCCAGCGCGAGGCCAGTCAGGCCGACGAGGATCATCGCCATCCCGACGATCCAGGGACTGACGACCGTGTTGCGGTGTTCCTGCGTCGCCAGGTATTGGAAGAACTTGAAGATGGTGAAACCGAACGCGATCAGCGACGTGCTGGTGCGTATCCACGCCATCAGCGTGCGCTCGTTAGCCAGGCGGGTGCGTTCGACGGCAAGCCGAGTCGATGTGTCTAACGTCTGATTCGCCATGGGATGACGACCTAGCCTTGCTCGGGCCAGTCGCCGTGTGGGTCGAGGCCCTCATCCCAGTCGTCCCAGGTTTGATGGCGTCGGTGGCGGGGGGCGATGATGCGCCGGCGTAGCTCGAGCAGCAACTCCTCGGTTGAGGCGCGGGCGAGAGCGTCGGACGTGGCATGGGTTACCGGCGCGGAGGTTGGCCGGCGCAGTTCCGTCACGGTTTCGCGGGCGTCCCCGCCGGCCAGGATGTCCTCGATGCTGCCCGGTGCCCAGGCCAGCTTGTTCTCCAGCATCGCGTAGGTGCCGGGGCTGGCCCTGCGGACGCCATGCTCGATATCGGCGAGCGTTCGCACAGTGAGTTGCAGGCTGTTGGCCAGATCGGTGCGATTGCGGTAGCCCAGCGCAACGCGCCGGCTCACGATGTGGTGGCCGAGCCGTTCCAGTGAGCGGCGGTCCATGCGCCGATCATGGCCCACCCGGGCGGCGAAGTCGAGGCACCATGCCCGTTTCTTTCCATCTGCTGCACAAACGGGCAGAGATTATTTCCTCTGGATGCCCGCGAGGTGTTCCCTGATCTGGGTGATCGCGTCCCAGAAGGTCTCCTCGACCTTCTCCTTGGACAGCCCGACCACCTCCACCCTTGGCACCCCGGCCAGTTCCCGGCGCACGACCTTGGCGTCGGGCAGGGCGTCGCCGGTCCACCATTCTTGGCGGACGGCGAAGTCGTCGAAACGCTCGCCCTCGTCGGTGTCGCGCAGGCCGCCGCGGCGCTTGCTGGCAGGGATTCTCGCCCACCACTCCGCTCGCCAATATGGGCCGTCATAGGCGGCCTCCGGGGCGCCGACCTGCCAGTCCTCGACTTGCACCGGATCTACCGGCCCGATGCCGTTGTACGCCTGGGCGAACTTGTAGGCCTCGTCGCTATCGAGGTAGACCCGTTCGATGCGGTAGGTGTCGCCGCTGCCCGCCGTTACCACGTACACCGTCGTCATCGCTGCCTCTCGGGTCCGCCGGTAGCCGATCTCAGTCTGACAGCAGCCCACTGCGACGTGGGCCAAACCGCCGCCGGACATCGCGAGTGGCAGTAAGCGGAGATTCATGCCGTCAGATTTACCGGTTGTCACCACTGTGACATATATCACTACGGCAATAGTTTCCATATTATTGACACAGTTGCCAGTTTGTTCCTAGCGTTGCCCGGCATATCGAGCCAACAGTGACGCCTTCGTCGACGGGAACCTTGCCCGTGATGCGACCGCCACAGACAGGAGTCGTGAGATGCACGACGTTTTTGTCGTCACCAGCAGAGGCGGGAGCGGCGGACACATCGCCCGAATCGTCCTCGCCGCCAACGAAGCTGACGCGCGCCAAGCACATCAGGAGAACTATCCCGGCGAGTCGATCGTCGACGTGGCCGCCCGAGTTACGCAGCTGACGTCCTTCGCGACCGCCGGCCACATCCCGAAGAACACAGGCTGAGTGGCCCAGATTTTGAGGGGTCTGGGCCACTCGGCCCCCATCAGAGGCTGAGTGGCCCGGCCTTCCGGCCGGGCCACTCCTCTCGTTGCCGCAGGTTCGCAAGACAAAGGCAGCGAGAACCGGACGGGGAACAGTTCGTCGTCCATTTCCATAGTAAGGAGTGAACCGTGACGGTTCGCAAGGTAGCAACGGTCACGCTTGGCGCGGCCGTCTCAGCGGCGTTCGCCGGTCTGCTGGCAGCATCGCCAGCACAGGCCGCGTGTGCGTCGTTCTGGGGCATGGGCAACACCACAGGGTGCACCAGCACGTTCGGCAATGCCGCGGTGGTCACCGGCGACACCGGCGGGCGACGGCGGTCGGCGGCTTCGGCAAGCACGCCATCGCGCTGGGCGACTACTCGACGGCGATCAGCGCGGGGTTCTTCAGCACCGCGGCTGACCTCCGGGAAGACAGCGACGCAACGGCGTCGGCATGGGGAGCACCGCGGTTGGCATCGCCAACGGCGACAACACGGCTCCTCGGCGACGGCGGTCGGCCTGTTCAACCGGGCGATCAACATCGGCAACGGCAACAAGGCGGTGGCGATCAGCGGCTCGGTGCCCAAGGTGGACCTGGCGGGCGGCAACATCGACATCGGGAACAACACCGTCATGAACATCGGCAACGACAACTTTGCGGCTGTCGGCTCCGTGGCACCGGGTCTTCCCGGTGGGTTCTCCAACGGCGTCTACAAGATCGGGAATCGCAACATGGGTGTTGCCGGTGGCGTGCTGTCGAACCTGATCCAGATCGGGGATGACAACTACACCCCCGTCAAGGTGCCGGTGCCGTACGAGTCGGTCCAGAAGGGCAGCTACGCGCCCTACATCACGATCCCGACGCCCAACACCGCCGTGGGCTTGGGTGCCGAGGCCTGGTGATCGGCAGCCGCAACGAGGTGAACGAACGACGGCAATGTCTCCTCGCGAACACGTTCGGAAATGACAACAACAACAACGTCAGCGTTGACCCCAGCGGCTCGAATCCGGCTACCCCACCGGCTGGAGAAGTTTCGGCCGGCGCGTCAACTCGTCGGCGATCGTAACCTGGCCAACACGGTCGGCGACAACAACGGTGTCGACAGTGGGGGCACGCAACGTCACCACCACGGTCGGTAACGACAACCAGGTCACGCCCAAGAAGAAGTGGCAGCACTACACCTACCCCGGTGTGAAGGTGCGCGGCAACAACAACGTCACCACCACGCTGGGCAGCAACAACACCAGCAGGTGTACGGACAACAGCAACCTGACGTCGGTGTTCGGCAGCCACTCGCACGCGACTGTCGACCGGTGACAGCAATGGTGACCAACGCGGTCGGCGACGACCAGTCGGCGCACAACGGCACCAACAACGGCAACCTAGTCGTTGACTGCTGCCGGGGGCGTGAACCCATCGTGCCCCCGGCAGCCTCCACCAAAACCAAAGGGAGACAACAGTTATGCGCAAAACACTCATGCTTGGCGCCGCCGTCGCTGCCGGTGCCCTGATCCTTGCCCCGGCAGCCGCTGCGGCCATGCCGTCCGGTAACTACGACTTCAACCTGCCCGGCCTCAAGGCGATCCCCGTCCACGTGGAGGAGACCGGCTTCGAGTCGATCAAGCTCACCGCGCCCGACGGGTTCAAGGTGGACATGACCGTGAACCGCCAGGGCACCCGGTACGAGGGCGTTGCCGCCAACCCGCACGGCGCCATGTGTCAGGGGGTGCCGATGATGGCCGACGTGTTCTACGGCGTCGACCTCGACGGCATGAACGGCATCGTCGAAGTGAAGGGCCAGCCGTGCGGTCCTGGTCAACCGATTGCGCCACTGATCTTCAGCCTCACCACCCGCTAGACCTCCAAGCCCGGGCCTGACGCCGCCAAAGGTCAACCCGGGTGCGGATTGTGTGGCTGGGCATTCGCCGAAAAACTGCCGTCCTCCATGGGGCCAGCTTGCAGCTAGGTCTCGTCAGCGACCTGTTTGCGACTCTGATGGCCTCCTGGCGCGTCCGGGTCGTCGTCCTGGTGATCGAACTCGTCCTGAAGTTCGCGCTGCTCCTCGGTGACCTTGGTCGCGTCCTTCGGCGTGGCCGGCGGATCGTTGCTCTGTGCCATGGCGAACCTCCGAGTCTGTGGCGCGCAACCTGTCCTGCGCGTCAGTGTCGACCGATCTGGCGCCGGCTAAACCGGCCAGACGTCGCACACCGGTCTGCCAACCTCTGAGCGAGTTTTTCTTCCGGATTGCGGTCACGCGCCGGGTGGAGCCGCTACCTCGACCCGTACTGCAGCGTCGGCTCGTCGGAGTCCACGCCCCCATTACTCAAGATCCTGAGCCGGTCGGGGCGCACCTCGTAGCGCGCTCCGTCGGCCGGGTTGGTGACGTCGAATCCACCGCCGGCGGGCGTCGCGTTGGCGAGCTGGATGTTCGCGCCGTCGCGGAGGCGCTCGCCTCGGTACTCGTAACTCCCCGGCGACGTCTCGCACACCACCGCCATAGACAGCGCCGTTTGTATCGCCGCCGCCAGGCTGGCGCCCGGGTCGCATCGCGTGGTGTGCCCGACAAAGCCCTGGCCGTCCATGCCCGTCATGCCCGCCAACGGCGCCGAACTCATCGACGACGTCGTGCTCGGCGTGGTCGACGTCGTCGTCGACGGTTCACTCGTCGTCGACGTGACCGTCTCCGTCGACGTAACCGCGGGCGGCGCGGCCAACGTCGGCTGCGGTGTCGGACCGCTGTCGCGACCGCCGAAGATCAACACGGACGCCAGCACCACCGCGACCGCGAACAACCCGACCGTGGCCGCCGCCAGCACCACCTGCGTCCTGCTGAAACGACGCGTGCGGGCCTGCGGCGCGGGCGGGGGCCCGACCGGCGGCGGGTACGGCGTGTACCCCGTGTCGGACGGGTTCTCGTAGATCGCCGAGAACTGCTTCGTGCTCGACGGCGGGCTCGGCGGCGGAAGCGCAGGCCGCGACGGCACCACCTGGCCCGCAGCCGCCGCCGTCGCCTTCGCCAGCTCGCCCGCCGACGCATACCTGTCCGACGGCTTCTTGGCCATCCCCCGCGCCACCACGTCGTCGAACGCGCGCGTGATCCCCCTACGCATGATGCTCGGCCGCGGCGGCGGCGAGAACATGTGCGCGCTCATCAGCTGTCGCAAATCCCCGCCGGTCTCGAATGGCGCTCTACCAGTGAGGCTTTCGTACAGCAGACATGTCAGCGAATAGATGTCGGCCGCAGGACCCACCTGCCCGCCGCCTGCGAACCGCTCCGCCGCCATGTACGCGCACGACCCGATAATCAGCCCCGTCGACGTCACGCTCGCATCTCCCCAGGCGTGCGCAATACCGAAGTCGACGAGATACGCGAAATCGTCCGGCGTCAGCAGCACGTTCTCCGGCTTGATGTCGCGGTGGATCAGCCCGTCGGCGTGCGCCGCGTCCAGGGCCGCACCCACCTGCGTGATGATCGACGCGGCCCGAGCCGGCTCCAACGGGCCGTTCGCCCGCAGCTCGTCTTTCAGGCTCGCGCCCTCGACCAGGCGCATGTCGATGTACAGCGTTCCATCGATGTCGCCGAAGTCGTGCACCGGGATGACGTGCGGTTCCTGCAACCGCGCCGCCACCCGCGACTCGCGCCGGAAACGTTCCTGGTAGTTCTTGTCCGCGGCCATCTCCGCACGCAGCAGCTTGACCGCCACCATCCGCTCCTTGACGGTGTCATACGCGCGATACACCTCGCCCATACCTCCGACACCGATCAGGGAGCGCAGCTCGTATGGCCCGAATCGGGTGCCCAGCCGTGACCCGCCTTGCGCGGTGGCCATTGCCAAATCCTTTCCGTCCGTTCAGACGTCGTGGCACGACGTGCGGCTACAGCTCTTGTTCCCGCATCCGGCGTTCGCTTAACGCGTCCGTCAACCTGTCGAGCCGGCACGGACATACGTTCCCCCGACAGAACGCGATGCGATTAAGGGCACACAGACCCCGATAAGTCATACGGTAGCGGCATGACAGAACAGTCGCCTGCGGTCACCATCTCGCACCCGCCCCAGAGAGTCCTCCGCGCCGTCAACCCCGCAGTGAAGTTCCTGCTGGGTACGCCGCTGGGCGGTGGCCTCCGCCGGCAGATGATGGTGCTCAATTTCACGGGTCGCAAGAGTGGCCGCACGTTCTCGCTCCCAGTGAGCGCACACCAGATCGACAACGTTCTCTACGCATTGGCCAGCGCGGGGTGGACCGCCAACTTCCGCGACGGTGCCAACGTCGACGTTTTGCACGACGGGAAGACGACGACGATGCGCGGCGAGCTCATCCGCGACCCCGCGACCGTCGCCGACCTCGCCCATCGAGTCGCCCAGTCCTACGGCGCGACGAAGGCCCAGCGCATGATGGGGCTCAAATTCCGAGATAACCGCGTTCCCACGCTCGAAGAGTTCACCGAGGCGGCGCAACGCGAGGGCATGCGCGCGGTCAAGCTCACCCCCGCCTAGAACGCAGCAGCGGCAAGCTCGAGGATCTCGGAGCGATCCGACCGCACCAGGTACCCCGCGCGGATCGTCGCGTCGAGCGACTCCGTGAACCGTCCGAGGTACTCGCTCTTGCCACCTGGGTAGAGCCGGCTCAATGTGGCGGCATCGAACGGCTCACCCGACCCGAACAGATGCGCCAGGACGCTGTCGCTCTCGGCGATTCCGGACGTGCTGGCGACCGGCACGTCAACCCACGGCGTGCGCACACCGCCCTTCGCGATCCCGTTCGCGTCCAGGACCAGTGGCGGGGGATCACCTTCGCCGATCTCCAGGCGCGGTGCACCCGGCGGGGGCGTGCCGGTACGCACCCAGCACTCCAGGCCGGCGATCGCCGCCTGCAGAACGAAGTGGTGCTGCGGGGCGAAGTTGATGTAGTACCCCAACTCCTCACCCATCAGCACATTCATCGGGGCGTAAGCATCGGCGAGCTGATCCAGTGCCACCGAACCGGTGTCCATGAAGCCGACCCTGATCGTGTAGATGTCCGCGTGTGCGGTGCCCGGTATCTCCCATGTCCGCAGCCGGTCACTATCGGGCTGCCTTGATTGGTAATAGCCCGCCAGCACCGCGCCGACCAGGTCGGTCTCGGTGATGATGTTCATCACCGGCACACGCAGATCGGGCCGGAACGGGGCCGGATCCGATCCGCCGGCCTGTAGCGACTCCAATGCCGACATCCCGTCCAGCGGGGCCGCGACGCCGAATCGGGAATGGACCAGGAACCCGTCGTACACCTTCGCCAGCTGATCGACGGTGTTGATGTACGTCGTCAGGAACATCGCCGACTGCGATTCCCCAATCGCCACAAAGTGTTCCGGCTTCAATCGGCCCAGCACACCGTCGCCAGACGCCTCTCGTGCGAGCCTGCCGACCTGGGTGAAGATGTCGTACGAGTAGGCGTCGCCGGGATGGTTGAGACTCGAATACCGTTCGGGATCCTGCTTTTTCAGCGACATGTCGATGCCGGTGATGGTGATGCCGCCGTCAACGCCCACTTTCTGCGCCGAGACGGCCACATACGCATATCCCTCGCGGACGATCTCGCGGTGTGCCATGAACCAGACCGCGGCGGTGTCTATCCCGCCGCTGACGTTGAGCCACTCGAGCAGCACGGTCCCGTTGAACTTCGCCGTGTCGGTCGGCGTCATCACCACGATCCGGGTCGTGTAGTCGGCCTCCCCTCGAGCGCCTTCGCCGGGGTACGACGACGCCGTGCCCGAGATGAAGAACTCGTGGGCGGCATAGCCGAGGTCAGCGATGTCGTAAGCGCCCAGTAACAGGTTCGGTTTGCCGGGGACGGGCGTGACGGAAGGCATGACGACGACGATAGCGACCGGTCGGGTGATACTTGACCGATGGTCGATCGCAACGTGCTGGGAACTCCCATGGAGCCGTGCGGCACCGAACCGCTCACCGGCTTCTACCGTGACGGCTGTTGCTCATCGGGCCCTGAGGACATCGGCCTGCACACCATCTGCGCGGTCATGACCGCAGAGTTCCTGGAGCACCAGGGCTTCATCGGCAACGACCTGTCGACGCCGCGGCCGGAGTACCGATTCCCCGGCCTGATGCCCGGCGACCGGTGGTGCGTCACTGCCGCGAATTGGCTCAAGGCCTACGAGGACGGCCGCGCTGCGCCGGTGGTCATGGCGTCCACGCACGAGCGCACCCTCGAGGTGGTGCCGCTGGAGGCGCTCGCCGAGCACGCGGTCGACGTGCCCGACGACCCCGGCGACCTCTAACGCGGCGCCCGCAGGGCGGTCAGCGGCCGCGGCCTGCCCGCTTCGCGGTGTACATCGCGCCGTCGGCGTCGCGCAGAATCTCCTCGGCGCTTCGCCGATCGCCGCGCTCGACCTCGACTATGCCCACACTTGCGCGGATCGGCACCGCGGTCTCGGCGATGACCACGGGCTCCGCCAGCCGCATCCTCAGCCGCCCGACCAGACCGTCGAGCTCACCGCGGGTATAGGCGCCGAAGATGAGGACGACGAACTCGTCACCGCCGTGCCTGCCGACCGCGTCGTCCGAGCCGACAGCATGGCGGAGTCGCGTTGCGGCGGCATTCAGCAGGTCGTCGCCGGCTTCGTGGCCCAAGGTGTCGTTCGTGGTCTTGAGTTCATCCAGATCGATGAACAACACCGCACGCAGCCGCCCGCAGTCGGTCTCCGCCAGCGCCTCGGTGATTCTGCGCAGCATGTACGCGCGGTTGGGCAGCCCCGTCAGGGGATCGTGATTGGCCTGGTAAACAAGGCGATCGAGATCTTCGCGCTCTGCGGTGATGTCGGAGAACGAGACGAGCATGTCCGAGTTTTCCGGATCATTGGGGTGCAGCAGGCGGCCGCTGGTGAGCAGCCATCGCCGCTCTCCGTTCGGGAGGTCCATTCCGAAAATTTCCTTCGTGAACGAAACTCCCGTGCGGAACGCGAGCGCCGCCGGGTGCAACTCGGGCGGCACCCGCGTCCCCGCGGCGTCGTAGCAAGGAGACGTTGCCGCCTGCCTGACGAAGTCAGCAGCGGCGCGAGCTGACCCGAAATCGTACATATGCATAGCCGCCGGGTTGATGAACTTGAGGTGGCCGTCGTTGCGCATCACGATTACCCCCTCTTCGAGCAGCTGGACCACGGCCTCGAAGTCCTGTTCTTGGGCGGCCTTCCGCGCACTCACGTCGTGGAAGACGACTTGGTACGCGGGCTCGCGCTCCCACAGCGTCAACACGGACACCGCGTCGACGCTCAGAAGGGTGCCGTCCAAGCGCTGCAGCTGCACCTCGAAGGCGGCGGAGGCTTCACCGATCTTGTGCAGGGCCGTGATTCCCGCACGCATCAGCGGTATCGCATCCGGGTCGACGAAGTCGGTGACGTGACGCCCGACCAGTTGATCGCTCGTCTCCGCGGCCATCCACCGAACCCCGGCCGCGTTGACGTACAAGAGCCGCTCATCCCTGAGCACGCAAACCGCATCAGGGGCGTGTTCGACCAGCCGGCGGAACCATTCCCCCGTCATATGGCGGTCGATCTGCTGGCTATCCAGCCTTGCCACCTGCGATCAGCCCTTCTCGCATCCTTTGTACCGCTCGTTTTGCTGTATACAGTTCAGCACAATTGCCGAAGTGCTCGAGGCACCGAACAACTTCCGCCGCGTCCGTGGATTCTGATTTTTAGTTTCGCGGGCCGTGAATGAGTGCATTCACGCTTCTGCCAGCATTGACGCTAACGATAATTTAGGAGTGGTACCTGTGCAAGTGCTGCATGCCGCGACCGCCGATGATCGACTGCGGGCAACCGGTGACATCTTTGAACACGGAAATGTCACTTCAGCAACATAAGACACGTTTGCGAAATCCTTGCGAAACAGCAAGGGTCGACTAATCTTTGTTGAGCGCACACCAGTACGGCAACCGGGGGAAGACGTGGCCAATATCCGCTGCACTGTGCCCGAAGGACTATGGCCGCCACCGCACCTACCTCGACCGATAGCGCTGTGACAATCCGTCCCCGGCTCGTACCGCCGGCTCCGGAGGACCCACCGCCGACGGCCTCCACGCCCACCTACGAGGGTCTGGTCAGCCAGCTTGGATACCGATCGGACGCAGGCATCCACGCGGCGTCGGCGGGCGTCGGCCTGATGCCGATGTTCCAGCCGGTGGTCTCCCTGCCGGAAGAACGAGTGATCGGGTTCGAGGCATTGGCCCGGTGGCCCGCGCTGCAAACGGTCACGCCACACAACGTCTTCTCCTTCGCCAACGCATCCAGGCGGGCCGACGCCCTCGATCAGCAGTGCATCGATGCGGCAGTGCGTATCGCGCTCGACGCCGGAATGCCGCGCGGCAGCCTGTTGCTCATCAACACCGAACCGGTCGCGACCCATGTCCCCCGGAGCCGCCAGCCCGCGTTGAGCGCCGCGTGTGAACGATTTCAGGTGGTCTTCGAACTCACTGAGCGCCAGCTGCTCGCCCACCCGCGCTCGCTGCTGAAGAAGGTCGAGGCGATCCGTGCGGACGGCATCGCGATAGCAGTCGACGACGTTGGCGCACATCCTGATTCGCTCGCCGTGCTCGATGTCATCGACCCCGACATCGTCAAGCTCGACATGGCGATGATCCAGAACAGTCCCGAGCGCGACCGGGCCACCACCCTCACCGGCGTCCTCGCCCACCATGAACGCACCGGCGCGCTGATCATCGCCGAGGGTGTCGAAACAGATGAACATCTCGAGCAGGCGCTCGCTGTCGGAGCGGGCCTGGCGCAGGGGTTCCGATTTGGAAATGCTTTGCCGCTGAGTCGATTTCAGTGCGCGGAGATCTCTCCAACTGTTCACCCGAAGCTCGACGCTGTCCGGCATGCCCGCACACCCGCGGCCGAGAGCCGTAAGGCATTGCGCGTCGCGCGCAAGGAGATCCTGGCCGCGTTCTCCCAACACATCGAGAACCAGGCGCGCCACGCCGTCGACCATCCGATGGTGCTGGCCGCATTCCAGCGGGCGGAGGACTTCGTCGACGGTCCGCGGCGCCTCTTCCAGGACCTGGCGACGATGTCGCCACTGGTTGTCGTGTTCGGCCGTGACATGCCTGCCGATCTCGGCGGCGGTGTCCGGGGCGTCGCCCTGCACAAGGACGACCCACTCTGCGAGGAGTGGGCGGTCGTGACGCTCGGCGCGGACACGTGCCGGGCCCTCGTCGCTCGCCAGCTCGCCGAACCGCTTGACCGCAGCGCCGACCGACGCTTCGAGTTTCTCATCACCGCCGACCGCGTGATGGTCACGAAGGCCGCGCGCGACCTGCTGGCCCGCGTGCCTTAGCTGTTCGGCGTCGACGCCGGTTATCGTTGGTGCATCGAGGTTTATCGGCGGATCGCCATACTGGCTGTGCTGGCCACCATGAGCGCTGCTGTTGTGCAATGCAGCGCCCAGCCGCAGGCGCACGGCTCGCCACTCGCGCCCGCCGCCATCCACCCGGTCACCGAGGCCGAACTCGGCGCGACGTGGCGGCCCGGTTGCCCCGTCGGGCCGGACCAGCTGCGCCTGGTCGAGGTCAACTATCTCGGTTTCGACGGGCAGACGCACCGCGGCGAGTTGGTCGTGCACCAAGACGTGGTCGCGGACGTCATCGCGATATTCGGGCAGCTGTACGAAATGGCCTATCCCATCGCGAGGATGCAGACCGTCGACCACTATCCCGGCGCCGAGGACGAGCTGTCGATGGAGGACAACAACACCTCGGCGTACAACTGCCGACCCCTGCCAGGAAGCGACGAACCGTCGCTGCACGCCTACGGTCGGGCCATCGACGTCAACCCGCTGATCAACCCATTCATCGACAGCAGCGGCGACCTTCAGCCGAAGACCGCTGGGCAATACCTCGACCGCAGCCGGACCGATCCGGGCATCCTGCACGACGGCGACCGCGCCGTTGCCGCGTTCACCGATCGCGGCTGGCGATGGGGCGGCGACTGGCGAACGCCCAAGGACTATCAGCACTTCGAGCATCGGTAGCGCTCACATCGAATACAGCACTGGCTCTCCGTCGGGCACCACGAAGGACGCCCCGGTGTGGACCGGGGCGTCGGGGCGGGAGACGAACGGCACCACCCTGAAGTCGGCGCGCAACTCGTCGCGGCTGATGCGGGTCCGGACGTAGCCGCGGCGGTTGGTGAAGTAGCGGATGTGCGGGTTCTCCGCCAGCAGCGCGGCGGTGTCGTCGCGCGAGTCGGAGCCGTCGCCGCCGGAGGTGATCGACGTCGTCACCAATTCGGTCGCCACCGCCCGCGATGCCGCGTCATCGAAGTTTTGGTGCACCTCGGCCGCCCAATGCGAGTGCACGTCGCCGGTGAGGACGACGGCGTTGCGCACCGGCGAGTCGACGATGCCCGCGACGATGCGGTCCCTGTTGGCGGTGTAGCCGTCCCACGCGTCGGGGTTGATGCCGCGATCCGGGCCGGGTGTGAGGTCCAGCTGTGAGAAGAACACCTGCTGACCCAGCACGTCCCAGCATGTACGCGACTGCTGAAACCCGTTGAGCAGCCAGCGTTCCTGCTCGACGCCGGTCAAGGTGCGCGCGGCAGCCATGCGCTCGGCGCAGTCGGTTCGGATCTCGTCGCCGCAGGCCTGGTCGTCGCGGTACTGCCGGGTGTCGAGCATGTGGAACGTCGCCAGGTCGCCCCACTGCACACGCCGGTACAGCAGCATGTCGATGCCCCGCGGCTCGGCGGACCGGCGCAGCGGCATGTTCTCGTAGTACGCCCGCATCGCGGCGGCGCGGCGATCGAGGAAATCAGTCTGCGGCTCGGACGGCACCTCGTCGGCCCAGTTGTCTGCCACCTCGTGGTCGTCGAACACCGCCAACCACGGCGCCGCGGCGTGCGCCGCCTGCAGATCCGGATCGGTCTTGTACTGCGCGTAGCGCTGTCGGTAGTTGGCCAGCGTCACCGTCTCGGGCCCGGCGTGGTCACGAACGTTGCCGCTGGCGACCGTGGTCTTGCCCGCCGGATACTCGTATTGGTAGTCCCCCAGGTGCACAACGAGATCCGGGTGTTCGTCGGCGAGCCGACGATAGGCGGTGAACCAGCCCTGTTCGTAGTTCGCGCACGACGCGAAGCACATCGTCATCGGCGCCAACGACCCCGGCGCGGGCGCCGTCCGGGTGCGACCCGCGGGCGAGACGTGACCGGCGGCGCGGAACCGGTAGAAGTAGTCGGCGCCTGGCCGCAGGCCGGTCAGCTCGACGTGCACACTATGCGCCAGTTCCGGTGCAGCCGTGGCGATTCCGCGCTGGACGACGCGCGTGAAGCGGTCGTCGGCCGCGACCTCCCACTCCACGTCGACGACCTGCGCGGGCATGCCGCCGAGACCGTCGTCGGCCAACGGGTTCGGCGCGAGCCGGGTCCAGATCACGGCGCCGTCGGCATTCGGTTCGCCCGACGCCACCCCGAGGGTGAACGGATCGACCGTTAACGGGCTGCGACGACGCTCGGTGGTGAATCCCGCAAGGGGCAGTACGGCCAGTACGACAGCACCCTTGAGAACCGTGCGACGGCTTGGTGACACTGACACGGCCGAGTGTCGGCATGTCGCCTTTCGGGACGGTGACGCGCAGTCATACGGTGTCCCGCCGCAGCGATGACGTTATGCAAACAGCCTGTGTACGTTGGCTTTCCGCCTCATGTACAGCGCGGTGTCCGACTAGTTCGTCGGGTACATCGGCTGCGAGTCGTGGAACCGGTTGAGGATCGGAATGCGCTCGATGATCTTGTCGCGCAGACGCGGCTCCGGTACCACCGCAGGCACTTGCGGCTGCGCGGGCGGAACGTACGCCGGGGCCGGCGGAACGTAGGCGGGCGCCGGTGCGGGCGGAACGTACTCGGGCGGGTCGTAATTGGGAGCAGCCGCCGGAGGTGCGGCCTCGACCATCGTCTCCGCGATCGGCGGTGCGGCCGGAGCGGGAACGGGCTTGGGCACCGCTACAGGAGCCGGCTTCGGCGGTGCCGCCGCGGGAAGCGTCAGTTTCGGCGCCGCCTGCGCGGCCTTCGCCGCCGACGGCACCGTCGCGTCGGCAACCTGCTCGCCCGTCGCATTGGCGTTCTTGGTCTGTTCGGAATGCGAATCGGGAGTCGCGCGAAGACCCAGCACAACCGAGAGCGAGATCACAAGCGTGACCGCAGCAGCGACCAGGACGGACGTCAGCACCCCGGTCCTGGACATGTTGCGCAGCCTCACCAGCGGCGCGGCCGTCGTGGCCATGCCGTTCACCGCCAGCGCCGACGCCACCGCCGCGCCACGCGCCATGGCCATGTCCGCCTCGGCCGAGGAGATGACCGGCGCCGCTGCCACCGTGTCCAGCGATGCCACCACCGGATCGAGATCGACCGAGCCGACGGCGAAGATCGCGTCCAGCTGCCGGTCGTTGAGATCCAGCGCGATCACACTGGCCGCCAGCTCGATGTTGTCCGTCCCGTCCGTTGGACGGTCCTGCCGGTCCACCGTCACACCGTCGGCGTCGACGACGGCGACCAATGTGGCGTCGGGCTCGAAAATGCACACCGCGATGTCGTCGTATCCGGCGATGTCCGCGACGCCGCCGGCCAGGGCTTCGGCGGCCTCGATCTCCGATACGGAGACGACGTTCTGCAGATCGCGGGCCTCCAGCGCGTCCAGGATCGCGCTCGCTGCGCCGTCGCCGTCGCTGGTCCACGTCACGCCGACGGCGTGCACGCCGCTCTCCACCGCCGCCTCATTGGCGTCCAGCAACACCGTGAGCAGGGCTTCTGCGTCGAACGCGTCAATATCGGTGATGTCGAGGGCTCCGCGGTCGATCGGAGCGCCTCCGCCCGTCACTCCTTCGACGAGCACCCAGCGGACGGCTGTCGAGGTTGCCGACAGACCGAGCACGAGGTCCATAGCTATCCCCCTCTGCCTGTCATCCGGTCCCGAGACTACCGCTGTGCCTCGTAGATGGACATCTCGGCCGGAAACAGGCAGGCAGAACACAGCCCACCATTAATCCAAATCGTGCATCAGTCATGCCGTAATCGGTCTTGGACAAGCATTGATCTCGCTTCTACGGTTAGGAGGCACAGCGACCAAAGGACACCATGACTGCCACGATGCCCGGCACTGCGCTGACGGGACAGATGCTCATCGCCGGTGAACCGGTTCGGGGTACCGGGAAGCAAATCCACGCGTTCGACCCCACCGCAGGCCACGACCTCGAACCCACCTATAACTACGGCGACACATCCCACGTCGACGCCGCGTGCGCCGCGGCCGCGACGGCATTCGCCGAGTACCGATCGACGACGTCCGAGCAGCGCGCCCAGTTCCTCGAGGCGATCGCGGCCAATATCGAGGCCGCCAAGGACGCCATCGTCGAACGCGCCGTCGCCGAAAGTGGGCTCCCGCGGGCCCGGCTCACCGGCGAAGTCGGCCGCACCACCGGTCAGTTGCGCCTGTTCGCCGGGGTGCTCCGAGAGGGCGGCTGGAACGGCGCGCGCATCGACCCGGCGCTGCCCGAGCGAACTCCGTTGCCGCGGCCCGACATTCGTCAGCGGTCGATCCCACTCGGGCCCGTCGCGGTCTTCGGCGCCAGCAACTTCCCGTTGGCCTTCTCCGTGGCGGGCGGCGATACCGCGTCCGCACTTGCCGCCGGATGCCCCGTCGTGGTCAAGGGGCACGACGCCCACCCCGGCACCTCCGAGCTCGTCGGCCGCGCCATCGCCGACGCCGTCGCCGCCGAGGGTCTGCCCGCCGGCACGTTCTCACTGCTCTTCGGATACGGACCCGAGCTCGGCGTGGCGCTGGTGACCGATCCGCGCATCAAGGCCGTCGGTTTCACCGGATCCCGTTCCGGCGGAATGGCACTCGCCGCGGCGGCCGCTGCGCGGCCCGAGCCGATCCCGGTGTACGCCGAGATGAGCTCGATCAATCCGGTGTTCCTGCTCGACGGGGCCCTGACCAGTCGCGGCGCCGATCTGGGCCACGCGTTTGTCGGTTCACTCACCATGGGTTCCGGGCAGTTCTGCACCAACCCCGGGCTGGTGATCGCCGTCGACGGCCCCGGCCTCGACGCGTTCATCACCGGTGCCCGCGATGCGCTCGCGCAGGCGCCCGCGACGCCGATGCTCACCCCCGGCATCGCCGAGGCCTACGCCGACGGCGTCACGAAGCTCAGCGGAGAAGCCGACCTTCTCGTCCGTGGCGAAACCGGTGACAGCCAAACAGACTGTCGCGCAGCACTATTCGCCACCGACGTCGACAGCTTCCTGAACTCCAAAACCCTGCATGCCGAGGTGTTCGGCTCGTCCAGCCTGATCGTGCGCTGCACCGACATCGCCGAGATGCGGACGATCGCCCAGAACATCGAAGGCCAGCTCACCGCGACCGTGCACGCCGACGAGTCCGACTATGACGACGCCCGCGAACTCCTGCCGCTGCTCGAACTCAAGGCGGGCCGCATCCTGTTCGACGGATGGCCGACCGGCGTCGAGGTCTGCCACGCGATGGTGCACGGCGGCCCCTCCCCCGCGACATCCGATTCGCGCAGCACGTCGGTCGGTGCACGCGCCATCGAACGCTATCTACGGCCCGTCTGCTATCAGGGCGTGCCGAAGACATTGCTGCCCAGTGCAATCGCTGATGGCAATCCCGAAAACCTGTGGCGGCGCATCGACGGCCGACTCCAGCAGGGCTGACCCGACCATCACCGCGGAAACAGATTCGAGCATGACCGCCCCCGAAGCGCCCAGCTCGGTGTAGAACCTCAGTGGGAGTGAGGAAAGCCGATGACCAGTAACGTGCTCTGTCCCAGTGTCTTCGATGCCGGACTTCCGAGCCTGGAGTACGAGTTCGCGGAACCTCCCGCGAGCGTCTACCCGCGAATTCGGTCGGCACAACAACAGGCCCCGATTGCGCTGGGGCCGTACGGACCCGAAATCCTGTCGTACGAGCTGGTGCGGACCGTTCTACGTGACCCGCGATTCCGGATTCCGCCGGGCATGAACCTGGCGGCCCACGGAATCACCTCGGGACCGCTCTGGGACAAGATCGTCAACAGCCTGCTTGGACTCGAGGGCGAGGCCCACCAGCGGCTGCGCAGCCTGGTGTCGAAGGCGTTCACCCCTCGGGCGAGTGCGCGGCTGCACGACACTATCGTCGACGTGATCAACGAACTGGTCGATCGCGTGGCCGCCGAAAGACGTTGCGACATCGTCGCCGACATCGCCCGGCCCTACCCGGTTCCGATCATCTGCGCGTTGCTCGGTGCCCCAAAGGAGGACTGGCAGCAGTTCGCGAACTGGGCCGACGACATCTTCGCCGCCTTCACCTTCGATCCCGACGGCATCGATGAGAACCTCGTCATGCATTCCTGGGGGGAGCTCGACGACTACGTCGACAACATGGTTGTCCGACGGCGACACACGCCCAGCGACGACCTGCTGTCCGATCTGATCCGGGCAGAGGACGACGGCGACCGCCTCAGTGCCGACGAACTGCGGATGCTCGCCGGCGGCCTGCTGCTCGCGGGCACCGACACCACCCGGAACCAGGTGGCGGCCTCCGTCGACGTCTTCTGCGACCACCCGGATCAGTGGGCGCTGCTGAAGGACCGCCCCGAGCTGGCACCGCAAGCGGTCGAGGAGACGATGCGTCACTCACCGATCGCCTGCGGCACGCTGCGAACCGTGGCCGAGGACACAGAGCTCGCCGGTGTCATGTTGCCGGCAGGGACATTTGTCGTCGTAAATACCTTTGCAGCCAATCGCGATACGGCCGTCTACGACGACCCCGACCGGTTCGACATCAGCCGCGAGGGAGCCCCTGCAGTGTTGACCTTCGGCGGCGGCATCCATTACTGCCTCGGAGCGAACCTGGCACGCAAGGAACTTGCCGAAGCACTGAAAGTGCTTGCTCGCCGGATGCCCGAACCTGTCCGCACCGGACCGGCGCCGTGGAAGCCGATGTTGGGGCTGAGTGGGCCGACGGCGCTGCCCATCGAGTTCGCTCGTGCGTAGCGACGGCCCGGCCTAGATTCCCTGGCTGCGGCGCGCCCGTTTCACCTCGTACATCGCCAGATCCGCGTCACGCAGAAGCTCGTCGGCCGTGCGCTGTTCGTCGGGATGGACCTCGACCACCCCGATGCTGGCGCGGATCGGCGCTCTGGATGCACCGATGGTCGCCGGCATACTCAACTCGATGCGCAGCAGCTCAACCATCTCGTCGAGATCGGATCGGGTGACGTCGCGACAGACCAGCATCACGAACTCGTCGCCGCCCAGCCGCCCCGCCACATCGTTTATGGCGACTCGACGTAGACGATGGGCGGCGGCACGGAGCAGGTCGTCACCGGCGGTGTGGCCCAGGGTGTCGTTCACCGTCTTGAGATCGTCGATATCGATGAAGAGCACGGCGCGCAGCCGATCGGGGTGAGAAGCCGGCGCCAGGGCCCTGTTGATCTTGCGGAGCACCGAGGCCCTGTTCGGCAGCTTCGTCAGCGCGTCGTGGGAGGCGTAGAACAGCGCCTTGTCGGCAGCGACACGTTCGTTGGTCACGTCGGTGAACGACATCAACAGGTCGGACTGCCCGGGCATATCGGGATTGAGCAGACGGCAGCTGGACATCAACCACGCGCGTTGGCCGTCGATCCGGTCGAAGCCGAACACCTGATTGAAGAACGGCACGCCGGTCCGTAGTACGGCAAGGGCCGGGCGCACATCGGGCGGGATGTTCACGCCCTCGAAGTCGTAGAACGGGAGTCGCCCGGTGATCGCGAAGAAGTCGCCGCCCAAATACTCGGGTCCGGTACCCATGATCTGAACCGCCGCCGGGTTGATCGACTTGATGCACCCGTTCTTGTCCATCACGATGATGCCTTCGGCCATCGATGCAACCACCGCTTCGAAATGCTGTTCGGCGCGTTGCAGAGCGGTCAGGTCGCAGCAGACGAACACGTAGCCGTCGTGCATTTCGGCGGCCGACACGCGCACGTTCAGAATCGCGCCGTCGGCCGAGCGATGGGTGCTGTGGACGATGCCGCCGGATGCGACGATCGCCACCGGGTCGAGCGCGGCGCCGACGGCGGTCGCGATCGGCAGCTCGAGCGCCTCGGCGGCAGACCGGCCGTAGATCGCCTCGGCCGCGGGATTCCAGCTGGTGATGACACCCTGCGCGGTCGTCCCGATGATGGCGTCGCTGACGTGGTTGACCAGGGCGGCCTGATATTTGAGAGCGGCGTCGGCAGCCTGTCGTGTGCTGACGTCGCGGGTGATCACCTGGTAGGCGAGCTCGTCCTCCCACATCGTCATCACCGAGATGACTTCGACGGCCAGCAGTGATCCGTCGGCGCGAATCATCTGCGCGGGGTAGGACGGAGAGCTGTCGCCGACTTCGCGAAGAGCGGCGAGACCGGCCGCCATCGGCGGTATCGATTCGGCCGCCACGAAATCGGTGATGGGACGGCCGACGAGGTCCTCGCTCGAGCGGGCAAGCATCATCCGCACACCTGCGGTGTTGACGTAGAGAATCCGCCCATCCCGGTACACACAGATCCCGTCGGGACTGTTCTCCACGAGTCGGCGGTATCGCTCTTCGGTCAACCCTTGGTGAGGCTGGCCATGTTCAGCGCCTGCCAAGCGCATTGCCTTTTCTGCGATGTTTGCCAAGCTACCGGAGTGCGCTTTGGCGCCATACGCGATTCGGGGTCCACGTCGCGACTAGAGTAATGCGCGATCGCAACGCAAACAGCGTTAGTGATGCTAGGAGTGCATCGGTGATGTCGCTCGCCCGGCTGTCCTGCTTCGTGGCCGTCGCCGAGGAGCTGCACTTCGGGCGGGCCGCTGAACGGCTGCACATGACCCAGCCGCCGCTGAGCCGCCAGATCCAACAGCTCGAGAGCGAGCTCGGCGTGCAACTCATCGAGCGCAGCACGCGGGCCGTCACCCTGACGCCTGCGGGTGCGGCCTTTTTGCCCGACGCCCGCCGCATCCTTCAACTCGCCGAGGGTGCTGCGCAGACCGTCAAACGGATTCCCGCGGGCGATCTCGGCACGGTCGTCGTCGGCTTCACCGCGGCTTCCGCGCATGTCGTCCTGCCGCGGCTGCTGGCGGCGGCGCGGGAGAAGCTGCCCGACGTGAAGCTGGACCTGCGGGAGATGGTCACGGCCGTTCAGCTTGAAGGCCTGATGACGGGAGAGGTGGATCTGGGGATGGCGCGGCCGCCGATCCGGCGTCTGGGCCTGGTGTCACGGCCGCTGCTGCACGAACAGCTGATCGCCGCACTCCCCGAGGCGCATCCGATGGCCGGGCTCCGGCGTCAGCTGACGCTCAACGACCTCGACGGCCAGGAGGGCGTGATCATGTACTCGCCGGTGCAGGCGCGGTATTTCAACGAATTGCTCATTTCCACCTTCACGATCGCCGGCGCGACGCCGCGGTACGTGCAGACCGTGACGCAGGTGCACACCATGCTGGTGCTGGTGCGCTCCGGCATCGGCATCGCACTGGTGCCCGCGTCGGCGGCGACGCTGCACCCCGAGGGAGTGGTGTTCCGCTCCATCGGGGCGTTTCGCGAGCGGCCGGTCGAGCTCGATGCGGTGTGGCGGGGCGACAGCACGAATCCCGCATTACTGCGTCTGCTCAGAGATGTTCTGCCGCAACGGGAATGGACGACGGACGACCTCGTCGAGGATGTGGTCGGTTAGCGTCCACGCGGTCAGTGCCCAGCTAATCCCCAGCAGCCTTCCAGACTGCATAAAAACGATTGACAACGTGAACCGATTGCGACGGTCCCACGTGTCCAAAGTGGCACCTATAAGACCGGAGGACTGCCATGAAACACTCGATAATCCTGCCAGCATTGACCACCGCGTTCGTCGCCCTGTCACCCGCTGGCGTTGCACTCGCCGACAACCCACACAACACCCCCGACAACCCCAACCGCACCGGTCAACCGATGCAGGATGCCGAATCGCAGCCCTCGGAGCCGGCAGGCTTCCAGAGCCCCGGGTTTGCCAATGCGGAGCAGCATTACGCCGGAAGCGAATTGAATCCGAACAAGGGCAACACCGACAAGGCCGTGAGCCAGTACGACGTCGCCGCCTTCCAGTTCTCCAACAGGGGACCTGGCAAGTAACCGCGGCTGGCCCTACTCGCGACCTACTGACCGCCGGGTCTCCCGCCGCCGTGCCCATCGCGTTTTACGTTGCTCGATGGGTGGCCGGTTTATGTACTGCTATGAGGCCCGCAGCGTGGGCGCGCCCGTCACCACAAGTTCTGCTGCCAGCGTCCACGCGGTCGCATGGGTGACGGCTGACCCGCCGCTCGCCATCAGGCAGGCGCTTGGCTCACCGTCGATACGGTCGCGATGTCGGAAGGAACCCGAATCGGCCGCGGCGGCACTTGGGTAAGTGGAGGCGCGGTGGCGATGTCAGGCGGGATCTGGACGTTACCTGGAAGCTGACGTGTACCCTTCGCATCGCCAGATGGGGCTTGGCACTCTTGCTCGGCCTCGTTCCAGACTCCGTCGCTGTTTTTGCAGCAGAGACGCATCAAGTAGTGAAAGTCGTCGAAATCGATTTTCCCCGTCTGATAGTCCGCATACACAGTATCCCTACACGTGTCGAAATACTCTATGTCCCAGTAACGTTGGGCGGTCGCTATGGCGGGGTTAGCGAGGGGGGTCGCGGCCACGGCCAGGGCGCCGAGGAGCATCGCTGCGTACTTAAAGCGGTTCACTTTGGGGCGGGTTGATTCGATCATCGTAGATTCCTCTTGTGGTCTGGTGAGGAAAATGATCCATGCTCAACCGGTGCTTCTGTAATAGCCCACAAGCCAGACTCCACTGCCTGGATGGGAAGAAACGCCTATCCGCCAGGCAAGCAAGTAATTGCCCACGTCGTGCCCCGATCCAACCTCTGCCAAATTGTCGTACTTGCTGTCGCGTAGGCGCTCGCAGCCTCCGCCCCGCCATGCGCGCCTGGCCTACAGCCCTGCGAAGCAGGGGTTCCGGTTGTCCTGGTTCCCTTGGTTGCCCAGGTTGCTCTGCCGGATCGACGTGTCTCGGGTCGAATAATGCGCTGTCACACCGTCATCGGTGATCTGCACGCTATCGGCATGGATACCGAGCGGATAATTCTCGGTGAGATGGGTGGTGAACGCGTCTAGCGCCGACTGCACGATTTCGCTGGGCAGCAACAAACCCAGCCCGGTGACATCGACCACCTGCAGCGCCACTCGTCCGTTTGTAACCTGCGGTTTGGTGGTGACATTACCCAGGTTGCCCTGCAGCTTGATGGTGCCGTCGTCCGGGTTGGTCTGGACCCCGGTCACCAAACCACGCAACGGCGTGATCGCTTCCTGGATGCTCTGCTTCATGCCGTCGGCAGACCAGGTGATCATGGCGTCTAGGGCGCCCACGGTGCCCGTGGCGTTGGCGTCGCCATCCAGCCGGACATCGTCGATCCGCACGTCGGCCTTCATGCCTCGGGCGTTGCCGATCCGATTGCCAGCCGTGTGGATCGAGATGTTCCTGTAGTGGCCGGTCGCGAGCTGAAGCAGAAGCGGCGTCGCGCCGAACGAGACACTCGCCTTGTCGTGCACCACGCATTCGGTGGCGGCGGCCACCACGCTCTCGGCGCGGTGACGGGCGTACAGCTCACTGGCGAGCAGGCAGGCGGCGACTAAGCCGATCGCGATCACCGCGATCAGCACTATCGATTGCGGATTGCGCAGGCGGACGCGGCTCAGTCCGGAACCCTCCGACGTCGGGGTGCCCGGCGGTGGGCCGTAATCGGGTTGGCCCGCTGGCGGTGGGCGATGCTCTGCCATACCTCTATCGTGGACCCGCCCAGCTGACAGCCTCGTGTGTGGCTGGCTAAGTCTGCTGAATCGTCGTCCTTGTAGTGGCGGAGGGGTTGGCGGGCGTCGACTCTGCTGGTCAGCCGGTCTTCTGCCCGAGGCTGGGGATCGTGATCCGGCGCACCATTCGGACCGAACGTGCCAGAAGTCGAAAGCGCTGGGAAGCGCGAGGACGGGCGGCGTGGGCACCTACTACGGCGGCGGCGGAGACTGCAGCGGCGGCATAGACTCCGGCGGCTTTGGCTGACGCAGGCAAGCAGCCGTCCACGGCAGCAGTTCAATTCTCACGGAACACCACGCCCTGTCTGGTACCTACCTCTGCTATCCCGTTGTGCACGCGGTCGCGTGGGCTGTAACGACGTTCTGCCCAACTGCTGGCTGGGTCCGCACTCTTAGTCACCGGGTGGGGTGAAGTATTCGCGCCAGGCGGTGATTTTCGGGCCCTTCACCTCGCAGACCCCCATGTGCGGTATAGCCAACGTCTTCCCATTGATGATCCAGTGATGATGCGCTCCATCAGCACGACATCGCCCGCCGTTGCGAGATAAAGGATCTCGTGGTCAACGCAGGTGCCACCGCCGAGGTACCCCTCGACGGTTTTGCGCATCGCATCGTGACCTGACACCGGCGCGTAGGGACCGGCATGTAACGTGACGTCCTCAGAGAAGTAGCTCATGACCTCGTCGACGTCATTACGACCCCACGCGGCCATCTCGGCCCGAACGATCTCCTCAGGGCTCATCGCCTTTCCCCTTCTCAGCGAACTTCGAGCCGAAAACTGGAGTGACTTTAACTCGCACAAAACGACACCGAGTCGTATACGTTCGCCCTCTACCAACCTCCGCGACTTTGTCGCGTTTGCCGTGACGTGGACGCTGCCTCATCAGGTAGTCGCCACGGCAGAACGAGTCAGAGCGCTTTCCTCGACTCCACTATGTCGCCTCGATAGCGTTCGAAGAGACTCAAGAACTCAGCACGCTCGGACTCCGGCACATCGTTTTTCACCAGGGCGGCAGTTGCATGCTGCATGTTCGCAACCCACTCCGCCTCCGAAATGTTGAGGCCCGCGTGAGATGTCTTCATGTCACGGCCGATGTAGATACATGGCCCGCCGCTGAGCTGGCAGATCTGGTCGACCAGGAGCTGTCGGGCCCGGTTGTGTGAGTCGATACTGCGACCTGCGCCGAACCGAACGAAGGCCGGATCCTCACGGAGGGCAGTGAACATTTCATCGACAACCTTGGCGATGATGTCGTAGCCACCCAGCCTGCGGTAAAGAGTGCTCCCTGCGTCGGCCATTGGTGCCCCACAAATGAATCGGACGTCTTGACACGGTAAGTCAGCCTCGCAAATCACGATCGTAGATTCGGTCGGAAATCCCCACACGGGATATCCGCTATCTCGTTGCGCTTGCCGTCACGCGGACAACGGATTATCCGTTGCCCGAGTTTCCGCAGCACTTCTGCTGTGCCCAATGTGATCCGCACCGTTGGTAACTGGAGGCCTGAATTGAAGCCGGTCTGCTTATCCTGACGGGCCACTGGGCGGCGTAAAGGGGAGCCCGCAAATGCCCTCGCTAACCTCGACGGCGCCAGGCGGACATTGCACCATCTGCTGCATGGCAGGATAGCCGTCTCGGTTAGGGTCCTCTGGCGGCGGAGGGAGGGGCGGGATGGCGTTACAGCCGTCGCGCTCGGGACGTTGGCCATACCCACAAATCGGGTCACCCGGGTCAGCCGGGGCCATCGGTGCGATGGCAATCGCCGCCGCGACGGAGATCAACAACGATGTGGCGTAGCTGGCTTTCTTTCGCATAGCGGTACCTCCTAGTGGAGGGGCGGCGCTGGATGTGGATGCAAGGGATCCATTGGCTTATCCCTACCACAGCGTCATCCGCCCTTGTATTCATCTTGATTGTTCTCCATCGATCCTTGGCTGTTTTGTCAATTTCGGGCAACCTCTTAGTTCAGCTAAATCATTGTTCACTCGGTCGCCTAGGCACTGGCGGACATGGCGTCCTGATCGTCTGTGACATGCGAGAATGCCCGAAATGAGCGGCTATCTATTAGTCCACGGCGCGTTTGGCGTTGGCTGGGTTTGGGACGAAGTGGCGAAGCGCCTGGAGAAGAGTGGGCACCGCGCACACGTTGTCAGTCAATTACCGAGCACGGGCCCTGATCCGGCGTTGCTCGGCGACCTCGCCGCCGATGCACAATGTGTGCGGCGGATGCTCGACGCGATGGACGAGCCCGTCGTTCTAGTGGGCCATTCCTATAGCGGAATGGTTATCACGGAGTTGGCCGATCACCCGAAGGTACGGCATACCGTCTATCTTTCCGCGTTCTGGCCGGAGCGCGGCCAGTCGGCGTTGAACTTGATGGGGGATGTGCTTCCGCCCGTGTTCGTCCGGCGAGATCATGGCGCGTTGGAGGTCACGGATGATTTCGACCTCGCGTGGCGGACGTTCTGTGCCGATTTAGATCAGGAAGCCGCTCAAAAGTTGCTCTCGCGATTTGTGCTGCAATCCTATTCGTCCTGCATCGCTCCAAGCACGGCTCCGGAGCGGTCGCATCCGACGACATACGTAATTGGGCTTCACGAAACGGAAGGCTCACTGGCGGGCCAAGAAGCGAGCGCGCCAAAGGCCGATCACGTCGTTCGATTGCCAGCCGGTCACATGAATGCAGCTTTCGCGGCCCGACGAGTTGGTCGAGGTTCTCGCACGAGTCTGATGGCATAGATCTCTTCTAAGCGGTTGGCTTTGCGGTCGCGAGGACTCTCGCGACTACATCGGCACTGAGTGGTACCGCGCGGAATTCGGGCGAGATTGCAGTAGCGCGCTACTGAGCCTGCCGCACCGCGCGCGGGCGACGATTCCTCTTGCGGAAGCGGGGCCGCCGGACGCCGGTCGCCCCATCGTTCCGCAGTGACAGCCTATCCCGCGGCCGAACCAGTAGACACCACGGCAACGGGCACAAACCCCCACTGGTAGAACGCAGAAGGTTAGTCATCAGATCTGCTATTTCGGGGTGCCCTTGTGGTCGCGTGGGTGACGGCTGATCAGGCGCTCGCCCTCAGGCAGGCGTTTGGTTCACCGTCGATACGGTCGCAATGTCGGATGGAACCTGAATCGGCCGCGGCGGTGTTTTAGTCAGTATGGGTGCGGTGGCGATGTCGGATCGGGATGTGAACGTTGCCCGGAAGCTGCCGTGAGCCCTGGGCCGGTCGCCGGGCGGCTGCATGACCGAGATACCTCATCAGGGTTCCAAACACCCTCGGTTTCCGCGCAACAAATGTGGTCGGCCTTGGTCAGTACTGCAGAGTGATGGTGCCTCTCTGATTGCCGCCCTTGCCTCAGTCGATGCAGGTGCCGTAGTCCACGACGTCCCAATATTTTTGGGCGGATGCAATGGCGGGAGAAGCGAGCTGGGCCGCGGCCACGGCAACGGCGCCCAGGAGTATCGCCGCGTATTTGACGCGGTTCAGTTTGGGGCGGTTGACCGGATCATCGTCGATTCCTGTCGGGGTCTGGTGAGGAAATGCTCCCTGCCCAAGCGGTGCTTCTGTAATCGCCCAGAAGCCAGATTTGTCTTCTGAAAAGGGGAGATTTGGCTATCCGCCAGGCAAGCAACGGGTTGGCTACGACGCACCTATATCGAGCATCAATTAAGCAGCCGGTCCGGTCCCATGTTTTGCGGGTAGTGACAACGCCCGTGCGCTGTTGACCGATCTATACACGGCCGGGCGCCTAGCCTCGATTTCGACACCAAGGCCGCGGAACCGGTGCAGCGAGGGCCACCGGGCAACCCTGGTGTAGATCTCGGCGGTAGGACTTCCGATGAGGTCTTGGTCTGCACCCAGGCCTGTTCATCTCGCTCGACGGCGACCGCCTCGGGGCTGCTAGGCCTTCGCTGCGCCTGTCACGGCGAGGATGGTCTGCGCCACAAGCTCCGGATCGTCGAGCATCGGCACATGGCCGACGCCGGGCAGGATGGTGAAGACCGCGCCGGGTAGGCGCTCCTTGACGGTCGTTTTGTACAACTCCACGGGATGGACGTTGTCTTTTTCCGGCCACGCGATCGTGATCGGGCACGGCAGCGGGTCCATCGCTACGACTTGTTCGTCACTGTTGCGCAGGACGTCGTGAATGATGCTGCAGCCGAGGGCGTCATTGGCGATCTCGATGGCTCGCGCGGCGCTGATCCGATCCCCATGGCACGCCAGGTCGCGGATGGCTCGTCGACGCAGGCGCGGCAACTTCATCACCAGAGGGGTAAGGCGGTGCGTGATTTGGCCCATTGCCGCGATGCGTCTCCCCCGCTTTATGACCCGCGCCCGCAGTGCATCCGTCCACAGCCCAGCCGGCGAGAACGCGGAAACCGACTCCGCCCGGCCGCGCCGGGCCAATTCCAGCGCAACGAATCCGCCCATGGAATTGCCAGCCAAATACGGCCGCTCCAGACCGTGCTCATCGAGATAGCCTTCGGCCGCGTCGATTACGTCCCAGATCGTTACTGGACGTCGTAGTACGGGCGGGCCACCCCGGTGACCGAGGGCGATCGGTGTGAACACTTCGTGGTGGACGGCAACCAGCGGGACGGTTTCTCGCCAGGCGCTGTCTGACATTGTGAGACCGTGTAGCGGCCCCAGGGGCGACAGCTCCGAGGCCACGGTGGCAAGTCTGGCATATGCCCACCTACGCGTGATTGCGAAATCGCGAGTTGATCACATACCCGCACTAGTCCCTTGCGAGGGCCAAGTTTTCGGTTCGTCGATACATAGCCGGTCAGGTACAGGTCGGTTTGCGAGCAGATAGAGCTGCGCGTGCAGGGCCCGTTCGACGGATGGCTTTACCCCGACGCAGGAGTCGGCAGCGGCACCGGTGTGACCAACTCGCCCGATGCGAGGAAGCTGTCGAGGTTGCGCAGCGTCAGCGCCTCCATCGCGGCGCGCGTCTGCACCGTCCCGCTTCCCACATGCGGCAACACGACGACGTTGTCCATCGCCAACAGGTCCTCGGGCACATTCGGCTCGTCGTCGAACACGTCGAGGCCCGCTCCCGCGAGCCGGCCCGCCGACAGCGCGTCGACCAACGCCTGCTCGTCGACGACGCTGCCCCGCGCGATGTTGACCAGGTACCCGTCGGCACCCAGCGCGTCGATCACCCCGCGGTTGACCAGCTTTCGGGTGCCCGAGCCACCCGCCGCCGCCACGACAAGCACATCGACGCGCCGAGCCAACTCCTCCGGCGACGACACGTAGGTGTACTCCGACTCGGCGACCTGGTGGCGATTGTGGTACGAGATTGTGCAACCAAATGCGCTGAGCCGCTTGGCAATCGCACCACCGATGCGGCCCAGCCCGATGATTCCCACCCGCGTGTTGCTCACCTGACGCGTCAGCGGATACATCCCGTCGACGGCCCACCGACCCGCCCGCACATATCGATCCGCGGCCGAGAAGTGCCGCATTACGTCGATCATCAACCCCACCGCGGTGTCCGCGACACAGTCAGTCAGCACGTCGGGCGTATTGCTCAAGCCAACCCCGCGAGCCGCCGCGGCGGCCACATCGGTCGTGTCGTATCCGACTCCGAAGTTCACGATGGCGCCCAAATTAGGCAGCGCCGATATCAAACCGGCATCCACCCCCGTGCTTCCAGAGGTGACCACCGCCGTGATCTCGCCACCATGCGCGGACAGAAACGCCTTACGTTCATCGGGTACATGGGGCAGCACGTAGGCCGCGTAATCGTCCTGAAGGGTCTGCGCCAAGGACTGCTTCAGCGGTCCGACCTGGAGGACGGCCCGGCTCTCTGGGGTGCGGGGCGAAGTACTCATATTGCGACCTACGGTACGGCGACTGTGCACGGCGGCTAAAGGTGTCCGGTTAACTAGTCGGCGTGCGAGTCGACGGGCGGGAAGTCACCGTTTCGGGCAGCTTGCTGCAGCCACTGGCCCGCCGCACCAGCGACATCATCCGGCTCGTGCTGGCCACACTGTTCCTGGCCGCCGTCATCACCAGCTCGCTGATCACCCGATATGACTGGGTCGCGTTGGAAAAGTCGATCTCGGGCATCGTCGGCGTGCTCACCCCGACGCAGTCCAACCTGGTCTATCTCGCCTACAGCGTCGTCATCCTGGCGCTGCCCTTCGCGATCCTGGTCGGCCTGATCTCGGGCAAGCATTGGAAGCTGCTTGGCGCGTACGCGGCAGCAGGGGTGGTCGCCGTACTCGCGCTGTCGTTCAGACCCGGCGGCTTTGCGGCCCCGCGCTGGCACTTCGATGTCGAACAGCCCAAGACCTTTTTATCCCAGTTCCTCGACGACCCTCGCTGGATCGGCATGCTCGCCGCGATGCTCACGGTGTCCGGGCCGTGGTTGTCCGCCCGATGGCGGCGCTGGTGGTGGGCGCTGCTGCTGGCCTTCGTGCCGATCCATCTCGTGGTGAGCGCCGTGGTCCCCGCGCGCTCGCTGCTGGGTCTCGCGGTGGGCTGGTTCGTCGGCGCCTTGGTGATCTTGGGCGTCGGCACCCCGGCGTTGGAGGTTCCGCTCGACGGCGCCGTACGGGCGCTGGCCCGCCGCGGATGCACGGTGACGCAGCTGAAGGTGGTTCGACCCGCCGGACCCGGGTCATTGATCATGACCGCCGCTTGCGCCGACGACTCGCTTGCCGACGTGGAGATGTACGGGCCGAATCAGCGCAGCGGCGGAGCACTGCGCCAGCTGTGGCGAAAGGTGAGAATGCGCGGCGGCGAGACCGCGCCGTTCCAGGCGTCGATGCGGCGCATCGTCGAGCATCGGGCTCTGATGGCCCTGGCCATCGGTGATCTCGAGCTCGCCAACACCGCACCGTTGGCCGTCGCCCCGCTCGATCGTGGGTGGACGTTGTATGCGCAGTCACCCGCGCGCGGCATCCCCCTTGACGAGGCCGCTGACACGACGCTGGTGGCCAGGGTGTGGGGGTCACTGCGGGTACTGCACGACCACCAGATAGCCCACGGGGATCTGCGCGCCAAGAAGATCACCGTCGACGACGGTGTCGCGCTGTTCGGCGGCTTCGACCTCGCCGAGTACGGCGCCACCGATGCACAACTTCAGTCGGACATCGCGCAGCTTCTGGTGACCACGAGCGCGCTGTATGACCCGCCGACCGCCGTGCGCGCGGCGATCGGTGTCTTCGGCAAGGAGGTTGTTCTGACGGCGTCCGGCCGTCTCACGAAAGCAGCTGTGCCCAAACGTATTCGGGATTCTATTCCCGATTCGAAACGGGTGATCGTCGCCGCGCGCGACGAGGTGAAACTGCAAACCGGCGCCGACGAGATCCAGGCCGAGACGGTCACGCGGTTCACCCGCAATCAGCTCATCCAGATGGTGTTGCTCATTGCGCTTGTCTATGTCGCGTTGCCGTTCATCAGCACGCTGCCGACATTCTTCTCCGAACTGAGGACGGCGAATTATTGGTGGGGACTCCTCGGATTGGCGGTCTCGGCGCTGACCTACGTCGGCGCGGCGGCCGCGCTGTGGGCGTGCGCCGACGGCCTGGTGAGTTTCCGCAATCTCACGCTCATGCAGGTCGCCAACACCTTTGCGGCGACCACCACACCTGCAGGTGTCGGTGGGCTCGCGTTGAGTGTCCGTTTCCTGCAGAAGGGCGGGCTCGGCGCGCTGCGGGCCGCCACCGCGGTGACACTCCAGCAGTCGGTGCAGGTCGTCACCCACCTCGTCTTGCTGATCCTGTTCACCGCGTTCGCCGGAGCGTCGGCCAACCTTTCACATTTCGTTCCGTCGGCGACCATCCTGTATGTCGTCGGTGCGGTGATTCTTTCCGCCGTCGCGGCGTTCGCCATCGTGCCGAGGCTGCGGAAGTGGGTCGCGACGAACGTCGGTCCGCGGGCCAAGGAAGTCCTACGTGATCTCGCCGACCTCGCTCGCGAACCGAAGCGGCTTGCGATGATCGTCCTTGGTTGCGCCGCAACAACTCTCGGTGCCGCGCTGGCGCTATGGGCCTGCGTCGAGGCGTTCGGCGGCAACACGTCCTTCGTCACCGTGACCGTGGTGACGATGATCGGTGGCACCCTCGCCTCGGCGGCACCCACCCCGGGCGGCGTCGGCGCGGTCGAGGCGGCGCTGATCGGTGGGCTCGCAGCGTTCGGCGTGCCTGCCGGAATCGCGGTGCCGTCGGTGCTGCTCTACCGAGTGCTGACGTGCTGGCTGCCGGTATTCGTCGGCTGGTTCCTAATGCGATGGCTGACCGAGAAGCAGATGATCTAGTCGCGGTCAAAGCACTTCGGCCCACTGTCGAAGAATTCGGCGACGCCGTGGACCGCCACAACTACGCGGCCGCCCGGTTCACGCCGGCTTTGGCCGACCTGACGTTGCCGGGCAAACGCCTTCGGTGGATGCGCTCCGCGAAGCCCTGAAGAGTCATACGGTGAGTCCATGACATTTTCGAGGGCCATTACGCCATGAATACGTTATCGGCGGTGGTTAATTCCTGGAATGAGTGGGATCCGTTGGAGGAGATCGTCGTCGGCTCCGCGGACGGGTCGTGTTTCGAGCCATCGGAGCCGGCTAACCACCCGCAGATACGAAACGCATTTCCAGGCACGCCTTTTCCTACAGGGCCGAAGTCCCGCGATGCCACCGAGCGTGCGAATGAAGAACTAGCCGGCCTGGTCGGATTACTGGAGTCGCACGGAGTGAAGGTCCGCAGGCCGAAGCCATACGACTTCAGCGGGTCTGTGACGACGCCAGACTTCTCAATCGAAAATCAGTACTGCGCGGTCTGCCCTCGGGACGTGATGATCACGATCGGAAGGGAAATAATTGAAGCGCCGATGTCGCGCCGAGCGCGGTATTTCGAAAACAGAGCGTATCGCGAACTTGTCTACGAATACTGGAAGGCCGACGCGAGCGTTGGTTGGACGTGCGCGCCTAAGCCCTCGATGCACGACGACATGTACCGCGAACACTTCTGGGACTGGCCTGTTGAGAAGCGTCACTCTGAAATGCACGCTTTTGAGTTCTGCATTACACAGGACGAGGTAGTCTTCGACGCGGCCGACATCAGCAGATTCGGTCGAGACATCATCGTCCAGGAATCAATGACGACTAATCGGACAGGAATTACCTGGCTCAGGCGGCATCTCGAACCAAAAGGATTCCGGGTGCATCCGGTGCACTTTCCGCTGGATTTCTTTCCTTCACACATTGATTGCACGTTCGTTCCACTTCGCCCTGGGTTGATACTTACCAATCCAGACCGACCGTTGCGTGGCGGGGAAGAAAAACTATTCCTACTCAACGACTGGGAATTTGTTTCGGCTCCGGAGCCGACGTTCAGCAACGCAGAGATGCCTGACTATTGCCAGTCGTCGAAGTGGTTGTCGATGAATGTACTGAGTATTTCACCAACCAAGGTTGTATGTGAAGAGCAGGAGAAGCCCCTGCAGGAACTATTGTCCGGGCTGGGCTTCGAGGTCTTCACCGTTCCGTTCCGAAATGTCTTCGAGTTTGGCGGGTCATTACATTGCGCAACATGGGATGTTCGCCGCACAGGGACGCTTGAGGACTATTTCCCTCACAACGGCCATCGCCCACTATCGGCGTGAGAATTCCCGCAGGTTCCGACTTGAGTGCAAGGCGTGTCGAAAGCGGGCCGGGGTGAAGATCGGACTGATCTCTGGAGATGGCCTCCCGATCTCGGGACTGCTGACAGTATTTCGTAGCGTATTTTATTTGGGACGATCGATGGGACTCTTCGAGGACGCCGTCGTCGCCGATCTTGGATATTCTTGGCGGGCAGATAAAGCTCGATTCTTTCCTCATGGCCCCAATGCTTACAGATATCCACGATGGCTGAAGCCAACGATCAATAATTCGATCTCTAGCTCGAACTGGGCGATGCTGTCGACCGAGCTTGAGGACATCCGGCGATTCGTTACCGCATTCGAAGCGCTCGACCAATCGGAGCGAGAGTCTCTTGTCGGTCGGATAGATAACCTCCGAAAACTATACTTCGACCATTTTTCGTCGTGGCTGGCGCAGAATGAACCGGATTGGGTGTTCGCTATCAATCTCACTCTCCCGCATGCGGTGAGCGCTACATCAGCGCTGTACGCTGCCGCAGACCTTCACTACGGCACGCGGCCGGGTGGACTGGTGGTTTGGGACCACGATCTCTGCGGGACAAACGGGCGCTGGGACACGGCAGTCGATCGCCGGTTCTATCCGACCGCTCCCCACGAGCTGACGCCGCTTCCCGCCGCAACGCCTCATATTAAGTGGATCGTCATTTCGCAAGCGCTCGCGCGGGAGGCTGACAGCTATGACACGACAGCGCGCCCGCAGATCGTCGCAAACGTGCTGCCGACCGTTCCGGTGGGAATCGAACAACACCACCGCGAATTTGCGCGACAGTTCGAGTTGGACCTCGAACGGCCGATACTCATCAACCCCGTACGAATATACCGGGTCAAGGGTGTGGGTCAGGCAATGCGATTTCACAAGGAAGTCTTGAACGAATGTTTTCGCCGTTCGCTTCCGCCGCCCTACCTTCTCATTTTCGGAAGCCTCGACGAAGATCCGGAGTACGCGGATGAACTAATCACTCTCCGCAATGAGCTCGCTACTGAAGACCACGTCCGGTTCCTCGACGGTGTCCCTCTAGAGACGCTGCGAGCAGGCAACGGGGACTGGCAGTTAGACGAAATCGACCTTCTGCGGTTGGCGCGGGCGACGAACGGGGGTGTCGTTTTTACGCCCTCCGTCAGTGACTTCGAGACGGTTGGTCTTGGCCCTGGCTTGGCCGCCGCCGCCGAGATTCCGGCGGTCTCTACGCGATACAACGCCTTTGACGAAGTCTACGGGGCTGCAGGTTTCAGCTGCACGATGTTCGACACCGACGGAACCGGCATGACCAAGGCGGCGAGCGAGTTCGTCGAGTCGCTGGCCAGATTTGCCCGGCGGGACGAAGCGCTGATTGCCGACCTGAGACGAAACCGGGAAGTCGTAGAGTCGATTTTTCCGGCCGGCCCGTGGATGGACCTGCTTATGTCGATGAACGCTGTTGTCGCCAAGTCTGACAACGTTTCACAGACGAGTCACTGATTTGAAGTCAGAACAACTGAGAGTGGCTCTCGTCGCGCCACCGTATTATGAGGTTCCGCCGCAGGACTACGGCGGAACCGAGATCCATATTGCGGAATTGGCCAATTCTCTTGTGACGCACGGTCACAACGTCTTCCTTCTCGGCGCGGGTCGGTCGACTACGAACGCGCGGTTTGTTGCCGTTTCACCTGACGCTGCTCCCGAAAGGGTTGGCCAGGTTCGCCCCGAGATCGTGCACGCCATAGAAGTGCGCCGGGCGATAGAGCGACTTGCTCACCTGGATGGCTTGGATATCGTTCACGATCACACGATGTCTGGAGCCCTTAACGCATCGAGCTACGCCAGCCTCGGCGTCAAGACAGTATCCACAGTCCACGCGACGATTGACGCATACATGAACCGCTACTACGCGGCCCTCGATCGAGACCTCGGCCTCGTTGCAATCAGCAATCGGCAACGAATGCTGGCGCCGGATCTCAACTGGTTACGGACCGTGCACCACGGCCTTCGTGTTGCCGATTGGCCGTTTCGGTCCACGAAGGATGACTTCGCACTTTTCCTCGGTCGATTCTGTCCAGAGAAAGCGCCGCACCTGGCATTGGACGCCGCCCACGCCGCGGGCGTCCCCACGGTTCTCGCCGGTGGTTTTGTCGAGCCGACCGACCGCCCCTATTTCGAGCAGCAGGTCCGGCCGCTGTTGACCGAGTGCGACAAGGTAATCGGACCCATCGGCGGTCGGGCGAAGCGTGAGTTGATCGCTGCAGCGCGATGCCTACTGTTTCCGATCCGTTGGGAAGAGCCCTTTGGGCTAGTCATGATCGAGGCCATGGTGACCGGCACACCCGTCGTGGCCCTAAGAGCCGGCTCTGTTGGCGAGGTCGTCGTCGACGGCGAAACCGGATACGTCTGCGACCGACCGGCAGACCTCGGACCCGCCCTGGAGGCTATTGGAGATATCGATCCACGTGCATGTCGAGCTCATGTCGAAAGGTACTTCTGCCTGGAGCGCATGGTCACCGAGTACGAAGAGGTCTATGCGTCCGTCCTGTAGACGAGATCGTTGTCGACATCGACGGCGGCACCGCGTTGACCGCGATCAGCGTATGGAGCGGTGCACATCGGACTTGTCGACGCCGCCCTCCTGAGCGATCCACGGCCCCTCGATCGACGGGTCGAGAATGCCTTCTTCGAGCCAGGTGTAGCGATCGGTCAACACGCCCCGAGCCAGCGTGACGTCGGAGTCGTCGCAGTTGTGCCAGAGCTGGTCGAACCGCTGCTCGGCCCGCACCCGTGCCTGACGGCAGAACGCGTCGGCGAGCTCGACGGCGGTATTGTCCGCCCGGTCACGCTGTGCCCGGACGCAGGCGGCGGTCATCGCGAACAGCTCCGTGCCGATATCCACGATCCTCGCCAGGAACCGCTGCTTGCGCTCTAGCCTGCCCTGCCACCGCGACATCCCGTAGAAGGTGCTTCGCGCCAAGCGGCGGCTGGCCCGTTCGACGTAGCGCAGGTGCTCCGCCAGCTGGCCGAACTCGGTAAAGGACGTGGGAAGCTGGCCCTTGCCGGTTACCAAGGTGGGCAGCCAGCGGGCATAGAACTTGCCGGCCTTCGCGGCCGCTTTCGCCTTGCGCCGAGCGTCCGCCTGCGGGTCGATGATGTCGCCGGCCACTGATAGATGCGCGTCTACCGCCTCGCGAGCGATCATCAGATGCATGATCTCGGTGGAGCCTTCGAAGATCCGGTTGATGCGCAAGTCGCGCAGGACCTGCTCGGCGGGCACCCCGCGCTCACCGCGGGCGACCAGGGACTCGGCGGTTTCAAAACCGCGTCCACCGCGAATCTGTACCAGCTCGTCGGCGACCAGCCATGCCATCTCCGAGCCGTAGAGCTTGGCCAGCGCCGCCTCGATCCGTATGTCGGTTTGGCCAGCGTCGGCCAACTCACTGGCAAGCTCGAGCATCGCCTCCAGCCCGTAGGTTGTGGCCGCGATGAACGCGACCTTTCCCGCCACCGCTTCATGCTCGCCGAGCGGCCGGCCCCATTGCACGCGCTCGCGAGACCACTCCCTGGCGATCTTCAAACACCATTTCATGGACCCAGTGCAGACCGCCGGCAGCGACAACCGCCCGACATTCAGCGTGGACAGCGCGATCCGCAGCCCGTCGCCTTCCCGGCCGATCCGGTTCGCGGCCGGTATCCGCACATCGGTCAACCGGGTGAGGCCGTTTTCGATGCCGCGCAACCCCATGAACGCGTTGCGGTTCTCCACCACGATGCCCGGTGCGTCCGCTTCCACCACGAATGCGGTGATCCCACCCCGGTGACCCTCGCTCTTGGGTACTTGGGCCATCACCACCAGCAGATCGGCGATCACGCCGTTGGTGGTCCACAGCTTGACGCCGTTCAGCACATAGTCATCGCCATCAGGGGTGGCGGTGGCGTGCAACCGCGCCGGGTCACTGCCCACGTCCGGCTCGGTGAGCAGGAACGCGCTGATCTCGTGTGTACACCGGGGCAGCCATATTCGCTTCTGCTCCTCGGTACCGAACATTTTGATCGGCTGCGGCACACCGATCGACTGGTGCGCGGATAGCAACGCGCCCAGCGAGGGATGTACAGAGCCGACGAGTGTCAGCGCCTTGTTGTAGTACACCTGTGACAGCCCGACCCCGCCGTACTCGGTGGCAATCTTCATGCCGAAAGCGCCGAGTTCCTTCAATCCGCGGACGACCTCGTCCGGAATCTGCGCGTCGCGTTCGATCGCAGCGGCATCGATCTGCGATTCGCAGAAATCGCGCAGCCTGTCCAGGAACGCCCCGCCACGCTCCGCGGCCTCCGCCGACCCACTGGGGTGCGGATGGACGAGGTCCAACCGCAAACGGCCGAGAAACAACTCCTTGCCGAAACTCGGCTGGCGCCACTGCGCCTCCCGCGCATGCTCGGCCACCTGCCTGGCCTGCTGCTCGCTGACTTGTTCGGTGACGGTCATGGCGGACCTCCCAATGTGGGCAGAGCTGTTACTCGACAGTAACCCCATTTGCGAGCCGAGATTCATCCCAAGCCGTCACGCCATCTTTTCGGCACCCTCGTTCGCCAGCTCCTTCAGGAGCACGATCGAGGTGATGCCGAGTCGGTAACCCGATGGGTTCTCACGCCGGCAGGCGGTTAGCCGACCGCCGCGCCGACGAGATGGCCGATCCCAAATGTGATCGCCATGGCCAGTGCACCGCCAACCATCACCCGCAGGATCGGGCGCAGGGGTTTCGCGCCGCCGAGCCGGGCCGCCACCCATCCGGTGATCGCCAGCGCGAGCAGGACAGCGGCGACGGTGACCGGGATGCGGACAGACGGGGGCGGAAGAAGAATCGCGATGAGCGGCAGTAGTGCGCCGACGGTGAACGACACCGCGGACGAGATCGCGGCCAGCCACGGGTTGGTCAGCTCCTCCGGGTCAATGCGCAACTCGAGTTCTGCGTGCGCGGCGAGCGAATCATGAGCGGTCAGCTCGGTGGCGGCCTGGCGCGCGGTCTGCGGGGAGAGACCCCTTGCCTCGTAAAGGGCGGTCAGCTCGTCCAGCTCGGCATCGGGCTCCAGCTTCAGCTCTTGGCTCTCCCGATAGAGCATTGCCCGTTCGGTGTCGCGTTGGGTGCTGACAGACACATATTCGCCGACCGCCATCGACAGCGCACCCGCGGCCAACCCGGCGATGCCTGCGGTGAACACCGGCGCCCGTTCAGCGGTGGCCGCGGCGACGCCGACAACAATGCCCGCCGTCGAGACGATCCCGTCATTGGCGCCCAAGACAGCGGCCCGAAGCCAGTTGAGTTTGTTGGCGACCGAACCGTGGTGTGGCTCCGGCTTACGCGGCGCGAGGTCCTCGCCAGGGCCGGGCTTTGACGTCATGGATTTGAGGTTAGACCGGCCGCTGACGTTGCCGACTATTTACGGCAAATCGACTTTCCGACTTAACGAGGGGGTTTAATCTCCGAGCTAACCAGAAAAGAATGATATGTCGCGAATTTTCCTCAGCCACTCGAGTCTCGACTCACGCGAGGCTTTGGCGCTAAAACGTTGGCTCGTAGACCAGGAGCCTCCGCTGGCGACTGACATATTTCTCGACATCGATCCTGAGATCGGGCTCCGACCGGGAGAGCGATGGAAAGACAGACTGCAGCAGGCGAGTGCCAAATGTGAAGCAGTGGTGTGCCTACTGTCAAAGAACTGGGAAGCGTCCCATGAGTGCAAGACTGAATATCGCGTCGCGGAGAATCTGAACAAGCAGATCTTGTGCGCCCGCCTCGAGCCTTCGGCCGGCGACGATTTGACGTCGGAGTGGCAGCGGTGCGACCTCTTCGGCGAGAGCGACATGACGTCGATCGATGTGGGCGGCGGCCCACCGGTGATGTTCGCCACCGGTGGCTTGTACCGGCTACGAGACGCCATCCGCGGGACCGGCATCAGCGCGCATTCGTTCGTGTGGCCGCCACCAGACGATGTCGATCGGGCTCCATATCGCGGATGGGAACCATTCGAACAGGTCGATGCCGCCGTGTTCTTTGGCCGAGATGCACCAATCGTGCACGGCCTCGATGAGCTCCGCGGCATGAGACTGGCCGAAACGAAGTCTCTGTTCGTTGTGTTGGGTCCGTCGGGCACAGGTAAGTCGTCGTTTCTTCGCGCGGGTTTACTACCTCGCTTGGCCCGCGAAGATCGCCGTTTCACACTGTTGGGCATCGTGCGGCCCGGTCGCAACGCGCTCACGGGGGATGCGGGCCTGGCAGCGGCCATTTGGCACGCTCGAGACAAGCTGGGCCTATCTGCACCTAGCCTCGGCGAAATCAAGACCGTCTGCAGGGGCGACATCGAGCCGCTCCGCGAGTTGCTGATCGAGATCCAGGAAAAAGCAGCGAATCGGTTACCGGATCCGGCTCGCGGCGATGAGAAACCGGACCCTCCGACGTTGATACTGCCCTTGGACCAAGCCGAGGAATTGTTCTCCGCTGACGCGGGAGCCCAAGGGGCGGAACTAATGTCGCTGATTCGGCGGCTGACGGCACGAACGGATCTGCAACCGCTGAGCCTGATCGTGGTCGCCACCATTCGGACCGACCGGTATGAGGCCATGCAGACACATCCCGAACTGGCCGGCGTGGAATCAAGGGTTTTCGATGACCTCAAACCCATGCCGCCGACCCAGTTCAAGGAGGTGATTACGGGCCCGGCGGCTCGGGCAAGCGAAGGGGGCCGCCGGCTCGCAATTTCGCCAGACTTGGTGGAGAGGCTTCTCGTTGACGCCGCCGAGGGCGCCGACACACTGCCGATGTTGTCGTTGACGCTGGCGCGACTGTATGCCGACTACGGCTCGACGGGTGAGTTGACGGTCGAACAGTACGAGGCGATGGGCGGGATGCGCCGTGTCGTCGAGACGGAGATCGACGAGGTTCTCGCCACCGATCCCGACCAACGGTGCCACCAACTTGACTGTCTGCGAGCCGCTTTCATCCCGTGGCTCGCCACAGTGAACCCGGACAATGATCAGCCGATGCGTCGGATGGCCCGCTATGACGACCTACCCGAGGCAAGCAGACCACTGATCGACGCACTGGTCGCCAAGCGGCTGGTACTCAAGGACCAGCGCGACGGCCAAGTCGTGGTCGAGGTCGCCCTGGAAAGCCTGCTGCGCCAGTGGGATGAGTTGGCGGAATGGCTTCGTGAGCAACGCCATGAACTCCAGGTCGCCGATGACGTCGAGCGAGCCGACACAGCGTGGCAAAGCAACGGCAAAGATCCGGCGTGGCTTCTCGCCGGTTCCCGTCTCGCAGATGCCGAAAAAGTTGTGGGCTCATCCACTTTCACACAACGAATGAATCCTGTTCGCGAATACCTCGACGCTTCTCGACAGGCCGAGAACGAGCGGCTAGCAGCGGAGGAAGAAAGCCGGCATGCCGAATTACGCAATGCGCAAGAACGGCAGGCAATCGCCGAAGCGCACGCGAGGGACTTGCGCAAGCGATCGCGGATCTTGCGTGCCGTTGTTGCGATTACCGCGGTGGTCGCTGTGGTTGCCGTTCTTGGACTCGTCTACGCCCTGAGCGCCCGCGGTCAGGCGCAAGACCGGTTCCGCCAAGCGACGAGCGTGCGACTGGCCTCGGAGGCGGACGGCATATTGGACGGCAGCAGGCCGGGCAATGATGCACGGGCCCTGCTGGAACTGCTCGCCGCGAACGCGATCTCTCCGAAGACTTTTGAGCAAGCGTTGTACGCCGTGGCGGTCAAGACCTTCGACACCCTCAAACTCATCGACACCTCGACGGAAATCTTCGGTGCGGTCTTCAGCCCAGCTGCTGTCTTCAGCCCTCAAGGTCGCCGCTTCATCACGGGGGGCGCAGATGGAAAGTTGCGTTTGTGGGACACCGAGACCGGCCACCAGGTGGGCCAAGACTTGGTCGGACATCTTGGTTGGGTCGACGACGCGGTGTTCAGCCCCGACGGGCATCGGATCGCATCTGTTAGTGACGATCGCACCGTACGGCTGTGGAACGCGGACACCGGACAACCGATCGGCCAGCCAATGGCAGGCCACACAGACGAGGTGTGGGCGGTGGCGTTCAGCCCGGACGGGCTCATAGTCGCCTCCGGCAGCATAGACGGCACCGCGCGGCTGTGGAACGCCAACACCGGCCAACCGATCGGCCAACCACTGCGTCATCCCGCCAAGGTCCTCAGCGTGGAATTCAGCACCGACGGGCGGCGCCTCGTCACCGGCAGCTCCGATGGAGCGGTGAGGTTGTGGGACGTCGGCACCGGGCAGCAGATCGGTCCTCCGCACAGGGTTCACGAGGACGACGCGATGGACATCCTCGACGTGGCGTTCAGCCCCGACGGCCACAAATTCGCCTCGGCGGGTGCCGACGGGGATGTGCAGTTGTGGGACGCCGAAACTGGCCTTCCGGTCGGCGAGCCCCTGACCGGTCACGGGACCCAGGTGCTCAGCGTCGCGTTCAGCCCCGACGGCCGACGGCTTGCCGACGGAAGTGGTGACGGTGCGGTCCGGCTGTGGGACGTCGACACCCGACAGTTGCTCGGCGCCCCCATGCTGGGGCACAAGAGCGCGGTGTGGACTTTGTCGTTCAGCCCCGACGGAACCCGCCTCCTGTCGGGATCGCAGGACGGGACGATCCGGTTGTGGGATGTCGGAATACGTCGGCCGCTCTTCGGCCACATCGGCGGAGTGTCGAGTGTGGCGGTGAGCCCGGACGGACATCGCATCGCTTCGGCTGGTGATGGCGGGAAAGTCCGCTTGTGGAACACAGACAACGGCCAACCGATCGGTAAGCCGCTCGAGGGCAGCGGGCAGCCGCTGTCCAGCGTCGCGTTCAGCCCGGATGGACGGCGCCTCGCCACCGCCGGTGACGACGGCACCGTCTGGATGTGGGACGTGAACACCGGCGCGCCGGTTGGCGCCCCGATCAATCCCCGTCAGGGGCCACTGACCAGCGTGGCGTTCAGTCCCGATGGACGCCGTGTGGTTATCGGGGGTGGAAACATCGTCCGATTGTGGGATGTCGAAACGGGCAATCCCGCTGGCGCGCCGCGGATCCACGGTGAATTGGTCCACAGCGTCGCGTTCAGTCCGGACGGAAACCGCTTTGTGTCTGGCGGCATGGAGGAGGCCAACAACGGAACGGTGAGGTTGTGGGACGCCAACACGGGTCAACTGATTCGGGCAGCGACGATCGGCGACGCGGAGGTAAATGTATGGGCCGTGACCTTCAGCCCCGACGGGAAGCGCGTCGCAGCAGCGGGTGCCGACGGCGTCATTCAGGTGTTGGATGCGGACACGCTCGAGAAAATCGGCCAGCCAATGGAAGGCCACGAGGACACGGTCGTCGGGCTGGCGTACAGCCCGGACAGCCGCACGCTCGCGTCCGCGAGCCGCGACGAAACCATCCGGCTGTGGGACGTCGCGTCGGGCCAGCAGTCTGGTGATGCGTTGACCGCGCACACCGACGACGTGACCAGTGTTGTGTTCAGTCCCGATGGGCAGCGCATCGTTTCGGGCAGCACGGACCGCACTGTCCGGGTGTGGCCGGCCACTGCAGGTCCAAAAGATCTGTGCGACAAGCTCACTGAGAACATGAGCCACAAGCAGTGGAACGAGTGGGTATCGCCGGAAATCGACTACATCAAGGTCTGCCCCGGCCTGCCAATCCCTCCCGACTAGGGCGCTGTCGATTGAGGAGAGCATCCGTGGCCGAACTGCAGGCTGGCGACGCCGGTCGAGTCCTGACCCGCCGTCGCTTTATCGGCGCGGCCGCCTCCAGCGTCGCACTGCTGGCCGTGGCCCCCACCGCCTGCGCATTCGAGAGCTCCGGCGATGAGCCACTCGACACTGCCGTGATCGGTGGCGGCATCGCAGGACTCTACGCAGCCTGGCGCCTCGCCGATGGCGGGGTCCCACCCGATCAGATCGCGGTTTTCGAGGCGACCGATCGAATCGGAGGCCGGCTGTTGAGTGTGAGCATGCCCGGCACGAACGGCCTCGTGGCGGAATTCGGTGGCATGCGCTTCCTCACCAGCCAGCGGATCATCTCCTCGCTAGTGCAACATCTCGGGATCGACGTTCGCCCGTTTCCAATGGGCGGCCCGGAAAATCTCAACTACCTTCGAGGCAAGCGCTTTACCAACGCCGACTATGCGCGCCCGGGCGCAATTCCCTACGCGCTGAACAACAAGGAGGTCGGCGACGACCCGACCGCGCTGATGGTCAGAGCGATTCGCGATCTCGTTCCCGACGCAGAGACGCTCGACCCTGAAAAGTGGAACACCGTCAAGCGACAACTGACGCTCGACGGAGTACGCCTCAGCGACTGGGGCTTCTTGGAATTCTTGAATCGCTATCTGTCGTACGAGGCGGTGATGCTGGTCGACGACGGCGGCGGTTACTGCTCGATTCCGCGCGAATGGAATGCCGCCGAGGCGTTGCCGTGGCTTCTCGCCGACTTCGCGGACAACCCCGAGTACAAGACTCTCGTCAACGGAATGGCAACACTTCCCGAACAGCTGGCCGCCGCGTTGAAACGCCAAGGCACAGCGATGAACCGAGGCCATCGTCTCGAGTCGCTGCGCGTCCCGTCAGAAGCCGACGGCGTGCACGAGCTCGGCTTCGCAACGGCGAACGGAAACCACAGCGTGAAAGCTCGGCGCGTGATTCTCGCGATGCCGCAGCTCGCGATCGAACGTATTCCCGACTGCCCCGCTCTGAAGGCACCAGCCGTGGCGGACGTGTTGGCCACAATCACGGCACGGCCATTGGCGAAGGCTTTCGTCGCGCACCCCGAGCCCTGGTGGCGCGCGCTCGGGCTGTCAAGCGGCCGCGCAGTAACCGATCTGCCGGCGCGGCAGCTCTACTATTTCGGCACGGAGCCGGGGCGCCCGCCCGGATCGTCTGGAGCCGCAACGATGGCCTACTTCGACGAGCCGGCGATCGACTTCTGGTCCGGTTTGCGCAATATGGAAGAGCCAAACGCCACCGGCCTGACCATGCTCGATCCGAAAGGACCGATGGCCAGCGAGCTGGTCCGCCAGATCGTCATCGTGCATGGCCTGAAGGAGGCGCCAGCGGTCTCGTCCGCCGGTTTCATCGACTGGGGCGGCGAACCATACGTGTCTGGCTGGCACACGTGGAAGCAGGGCGCGAAAAGCTGGGAAGTCATGCCCGCGGTGCGGACGCCGCTGCCGGGCACAGCGTTGCACATCGTGGGTGAAGCGTGGTCGACCGATCAAGGCTGGGTCGAGGGAGCCCTTCAGACCGTGGAAGCGCTGCTCGTCGAGGATTTGAAGCTCGCGCCGCCGACGTGGATCCGTTGAGGAGCCGCTCAGAGTGACAATGCAGTTGTCGCACAGAAGGAAACAGCTAGGAATAAACCTACCGATCATCGCCGATGAGCGTCGGCTGTCCGACCCGGCCTGAGCCCGTGACGGATCGAATGGCTTTGAGATCGACCAAGGCGAGCGCGTCAGGGATCTGACGCACCGCGTCGCGATCGAGGTCGGCGATGTCCTCCGGCAGCTCGTCGAACGGAACAAGATAGGGCGTAGTCTTCCGCCCAATGTCTTTGGGCCCCAGTCGCCAGCCGGACTCCAGTCTTTCGGTTACCCAACGTTTGTGTTCGGCGATCGCAAGCATCTCGAATTCCTCGTCGGTGAATTCGAATGCTGGCGTGCGTATCTCATGCATTGGCGCGATGGTGCACCCGATGCTGCGCAGCTTGACTGGCATGTCGCGGGCTTGTGCTCGATTGGACTCCTTGCGCGACTCGTCCAGCTCGGACCACGACGGCGCCTCCTTGCCGGCGGCGAGTTGCCCTGCACACCAACGGCGGTGGATGGCGACCGCAATCCTCTCGAATGACCCGCCCGCGACAAGCTCGGCCGTGCACGTGCGCTCCAGCGCCGGGAACACGTTGACGTTCGTCAGCTCGCCACTGGCAGTCGCGTCGGTGATGAGCCGGGCCACCCCATCCGTCCGTGACAACGCGATGACCATTGGGACGGCCGAATCAAGGTAATGGCGCAACGTGAGCGCGGTTTCGATCGCGTCTTCGTCGCGATATGCGCTTACGTAGGCGCGCGTGATAGGGGGTGCTCCCGCATCGGCCTGCACCGCGTCGAGTCGATGCAGATCACGGACCGACATCGACGATTCTATGAACCGACACGCCGACTCGAGGGCCGGGTATTGGTCGAGGAGCCCGCGAACGCGTTCCTCGGCCTGGTCGTCGACAACCGTGACCCAGAGGGGGATGTCGTCGATTCGGTCGGTAAACCAGCCCCATGCCGCGTGTTTCACCAACCATGTTCCCAGCGCATCAAGGCGACTAACGAGGATATGCGGCGTGCCGTTCTCGGCTTCGATGGAGAACTCGTCGAGGCACAACTGCGCGCTGATCTCGTCAACGTTGAAGAAGTCCAGTGACGACGGGGCACCATCCGAGGAGTTGGCCTCTTGGACCCGCAACAACCGGCACAGCTCCGAGTTACCGATGCGCGCCAGACATCGCAGCTGACCCTTTCGACGGCCGGTCGGAAGTCGCCGCGCCACGGCGACGATCTCGGTGTTCACCGCATCGTTAGGGCACACCGCGAGAAGCTGGGCCGCACGCTGCACCCCGGCCCCACGCAGCGTGCGTTCCAGCCGTGCGTCGCCCACAATGACCGGGCACCGCCAACTGCGACACACCTCTAAGAGTGGATTCGCCGGGTCTATTTCAACAACGACCACCCGGTGGCCGGCCTGTCGAAGGTGGTCCCCGAACAAACTGCCGACATAGCCCAAGCCGCAGATTACGACGTGACCCCGCATCAGCGGGATGCGAAGCTGTTGAAACCGATCGTGAAACAACAAGGCCAGCCCGCTCAACGCTGCCCAACCGGCCACGACCGGCGCGAGGATCCGAGCGATCTCGATCTTGACCGGAAGCCCGGTCGTGCCTGGCGACCCCATCAAGAACAGCTTGAAGGTGTCGTAGGCGATGTCGGTCACCTGAGGGGGATGCTTGATTGCCCCCTCGGCGTACAACTCGTTTAAGTATTCCGTGTATCCCACCCAGCCAAGCGCGAACGCGATCACGGCGGCCAAACCGAGCAAAGCCCAACGGAATTCAACGATGAAGCGTCGAAGAGACCGTGGCGAGATCATCGGGACGATCCGCCATGCGGCCATGTCGTAAGGACAGGTCGCCTCAGAACACCCGCGTAAGTCGGCCCAAATTCCGCATGGGCGCCCTCAGACGCATGAGTGAGATCCCTGATCGCCAGCATGTTGAGGCTCCCGTAGCTGAAGTATGCCGTCATGACACGTCTCCTCAACCGGCCGGCGTCTGGCCTGGTAAGTGTAGTCCGCGGTCTTGGTTAGCCGAGAGCAAAAACCCTCGGCGATCTGGGGCGCAACCGCGCTAACGCGTCCCGAATGCCAGCATCGGGTGCACGCTTCCGTCGATAATTACGAGGGTGCCGCCTGATCGAATGGTGATTGGTCTCTGCTGCAGCCGGTGCCCGGGTACGGCAGCGCGCCGGAGAATAGATAGTCGCGTTTGACCCGCTCCGTGCACGTACTCGCCACGTACATGCTGCTGTGTCCTGCACCCTCCGTCACCACCACCCGGGCGTCATACAACTCGGACGCACCGGCGTATGCACCTTCCAGCGGTGTCGCGGGGTCGTTTCTGGTGTTCAGTACCAGAATTGGCGCCGAGGTGCGTCGGTTCCAGGGGCCCCTATAGCGGTCGGCGTCGTGACCCTGCCAGAACGCGCACGGAATAGTGTCGAATACGGAGATGCGGCCGAAGTCCGGCACCAACTCGTCGGCCGCTACTGCTGCTCGGCTGTACATGGCGGGATCGGTCGGCACGGTGCTGTCACTGCACTGGATTGTGTAATACGCCTCTTCACGGTTCTTGAGGTACGGTTCGACGCGCGACGGGTTGGCATCGGGCGGGGGCGGTTCAGTGCCAGTGATGTCATTGACGAGTTCTGGCGCCGCGGTACCTGTGTCGAACAATTCTTGTAGCAGCTCAGCCAGTTGAGAATAGGAGGCCGGGGTCGACAGAGCGGCAACAACCAGTTCGGGATAGGTCCAAACATGGCCGTAGGCGGTGACCGGTGTCGTGCGAGACCGTTCGGCCAACGTCGCCCACTTCGCCTTCGGATCTCCTTGGGAGAACGCGCATCGCGGGCCAGCTATCGAACAGTCCGCCAAGAACTCCTCGAAAGTTGCGGCCGTTGAGAAAGCGATACCTTGCCGGGCGTTGAGCGGAACCGTTGTGCCTTGTGAGTCGAGACCGTTGACGTTGCCTTCAAAGTCGATCGATCCATCCAGCACCATCGCGCGAACACGACCCGGAAAGAGGTTGGCGTAGATGGCGCCCACTTGGGTGCCATAGGAGATGCCGTGATACGTCAGACTCGGATCGCCGACCGCCCGGCGCAATAGCTCGAGGTCGCGCGCCGTGTTCGCGGACGAGGCGTGCTGTTGGATTGCACCGGAACTCTGCTTACAGCGGTCGGCGAATTCTTTGGACCACGCGAAGAGAGCCTGCTCTCCGTGAGCGTCAGTAGGCAGCCCCGGACTCGGCACGAGGAACTGCCATTGTTGGGCTGCATTGGAGAAACAGCGCGCCCCTGCGCTGCGCGCCACCGCCCTTTGATCCCACGAAACGAGATCGAATCGCGATCTCAGCTCTTCGGAGAACAACCACGGCCACCTCGCCCGGTCGCGCAGCCGGTTCACGCCGGACTGACCGGGACCTCCGAAATTGACAAAGAGGGTGCCAAGTCGGCTGCTGGGATCGGCCGCGGGAAGTTTGATCACCGCCAGATCAATCTGCTCGTCATGTGGTCGGTTGTAGTCCAACGGGACTTTCGCTGTCGCGCAGAGAAATCCGTCGTCGCAGCTTGCCCAGCTCAACGCGGGCGTATCGGCCGCTTCGGCTAGTGGATCGATATAGGCGTCCGCTGTGTCGGCGTGAGCGACGGTCGGCATGAGTGTGCCCACCAAAGCGGCTACGATCACGGTCGCCAAAGCCACGATGAATACGTGAAGAGGCCTGGAGGAGGACAACTTATTCCCTTCGTCGTCTCCATCAAACACAATCAACACGTCATCCGTCGCTGGTCGCGCAAGACAGAGGGCGCCATCGCGACAAGTTGGATCCAGGTAAGTGGATACAGTGCGTGGTCTGGTCGGAGAGCTACTTCGTCGCGGTCAAAGCACCTCTGTGAGTTGTGAATACCAGCCGAAGACGTCGCGACGGGATGTCGGAATCGCAGGGAACGCACCCGCTCCAACAGTACCCCCGGCCACCCGGAAGGTCCCCGCCAGTGTTGCCGTGACATCCTGTCCCGACTCCGCCGATCGCGAGAGTATGCGCCCGGTACCGCCAGTCACGGCTCCGTTCTGTACACGTTGCTGCCGATGACGTCGTAGAAGCGCAACTGCTACGCCGTCGTCTGGTTCAGGCCGGCCTTGGCCGACGTCACCCTGCCCAGCCAGTAGATGCCTACCGACACGAGCAGTGACAGCACCGCGATTCCGGCGACGAGGTAGAACCACACGCCATAGGCGATCGTGGCGCCCGCGATGCTGAACTCGCCGGAGTCGTTGGAGATCAACGGCGTCCATGAACCGCTCAGCGTCGCGATCACTGCGACGAGTGCGGACACTCCGCCGACGACAGCGCACGTGTGGAAGACGGCCGGGTGCGCGAGTCTGGTCTCCTCGTAGCGCGGCAGGAACCGCCGGATGATGATCACCACGTCGACGAACAGCACCACCATCGAGATGCACCAGATCACCGTCACCGCCGCCTGAAGCACGTCGTACACCTTGGTCTGGATGTCGATCGGCGCGCCGCCGCCAACGCCCAGCGACGGCAGCACGATGAACGCCGCGAGGGCGAACAACGACGCGATGATCGTCTGCACCCAGACCGCATTGCTTGGCACCTTGTTCTTGTTCACTTTCGCCATAGCGGCGGGCAGTGTCTGGTCGAGTCCGGAGACGAAGATCAGCCGGGCGAAGGAGAAGTTGTACACCACGGTGATGAAGAGGAAGAAGGCGGCGAGCAGAATCGCGACGAGCTTGCCCAGCCAGCCGGTCAGAGCCGTGCCAACGGCGGTGGCGAGCGCGGTCACCTGAGCCGACTGTCCCTCTGCCGCTGGGACCGTCACCATCACGGCCCATGTCGCCAACACGTAGGCCAGAATCACCGCGAGCGATCCCCACACCAGATAGCGCGTGATCGAACGCTCGTTCTTGATCTCGACGCCCATGTTCAGGGGCACCTCGACGCCGAGCAGGGCGAGCACGACGACGCCGAAGAAGCTCCAGTTGGCCAGGTTGATGCCGTTGTCGGCGGACGGCGCCCACGCCGAAAAGTCGGTGGGATTGGTCTCCGCGGGCGCGCCGCCTGCGAGGTGCACGATGCCCGCGATGAACACCAACGCGATCGCCACCGCGTACAGCACGCACACGACGTTGACGATGTTCTGCGTCAGCCGGAACCGCTGGTTGGCCAACACCGCCGACAACACGATGAAGGCGATGATGATCAGGCCCTGCACCTGCACGCTGGCCGCACCGATCGTCGACGGGAAGACGTAACCCAGGTAGCTCAGCACCACCGTGCCTGTCGCGACCATCACCAGCACGCCGGGCCACCACGCACAGAAGCCGGCGAAGAAACCCCAGAAGGACCCGAACGCCTTCTGGGTCCACAAATAGATCGAGCCCTCACCCGGAAACATTCGGCCGAGCTGGCCGGTGACGATGGCGCCCGGGATCAAGAATGCGACGAATCCGATGATCCACCAACCGAATGCGGCGGGTCCGGCGCTCTGGATGACGGCCGCGTTCGTGATGAACAACACGACCGATACGAAGATCGCCACCATGTCGAAGGTGTTGAGAACTTTCGGAAGCATGCCGCCCGCGACGCGCTCGGAGAGGAAATCGCCGTTCTGCTCGGACCCTGTCGTGCTCGTCATGGTGTCGCCCTTTCACCAAGCCCTTATCGAGGCTAAGACCGAGGGGCGTCGGCGGTGACCGGAAATGCCTACCTGGGAGAAAGCTGTGTGTCGCCCTCGTTCGTTCGCGGGCGGCCTCGGCGGCCTAGAAATTCACGCCGGCGTCGAATCATCGGCACAAGGAGTTAGCGATTTACGTACCGTTCATTTGCCGTTGACTTCTCGAATCGCCAACGTCCCCAACCTATGTCAGCATTGCGGCGTGAGGGGACGTGTTATCGCCATGTTCGTTGGTACTGCGACCGCAGCAAGCTGGGCCTCGGTGAGCGTGTCGATTCCGATCGCATCCGCGCAGCCGTGCCCCGACGTCCAAGTGGTGTTCGCCCGCGGTACCACCGAGGCGCCCGGCCTCGGTCCGACGGGAGACGCTTTCGTCGACTCGCTGCGTCCCCGCATCGGCACGAAGTCCCTCGGGGTGTATCCAGTCGACTATCCCGCCACCACCGACTTCCCCAGGGCCATCGACGGCGTTCAGGACGCGAGCGCCCACATCGAGTCCATGGCGGCCAACTGCCCCAACACCAGCATCGTGCTCGGCGGGTTCTCCCAAGGCGCAGCCGTCGCAGGTTTCGTCACCGACAACGTGGTTCCGGATGGAGCGCCCGATTTCGTGCCGAACCCGATGCCGGCCGACGTCGCCAAGCACGTCGTCGCAGTCGCCCTGTTCGGGAAGCCAAACGAGCGGTTCATGCACGCCATCAACCAGCCGCCGGTCGACGTCGGTCCGCTGTATGCGGACAAGACCGTGGCCCTATGCGTCCCGGACGACTTCGTGTGCTCGAGCGGGCAAGACTTCAACGCGCACACGCAGTACGTGGAGACCGGGATGGTCGACGAGGCTGCGACTTACACCGCCGCCAAGCTGGCGGCGGTACCTGCTCCTGCGGCAACGCCTGCTCCGGCTCCCGCTGCGCCTGCTCCGGCTCCCGCTGCGCCTGCGCGGACTCCTGCTCCCGCAGCACCTCCGCCAGCGCCGGCGCCCGCCGCCCCGCCACTGTCGACGATCCCCGCCGCGCCGCCCCCGCCTGCTCCGGCCATGCCGCCGCAAGGGCCGGGGCGTGGTCCTGGGACTATCTTGTCGTGCACCGTCGAATGTCGGGTGATCGGACCCGAGTAGAAGGCGTCGCCCCGAGCGGCGTTTCCAGACGTGACGTTCTCACATACGCACTGGCCGCCACGGCGCTCGCCGGCCTGGGCACGCTGGCGGCAGCCCTGCGCGGGCCGAAGGCATCGGCCGCCAACTCCAAGCTGATCGATTTCGCCGAGCGACTTGTCCCAGCGGACCAAGTCGCAGCGGCGGGCTATGCGGGCGCGCTGGTCTACGTTTCCGAGTTGCGGCCGGGCGCCACCTTCGATTTCAAACCCGTCACCCGCGAGTACGCGGATGCCCTCCGCGCGGCAGGGCTACACGTCGTCAGCTGCTACCAGTACGGCAAGCCCGGTTGGCCGACACCGTCGGACTTCACCCGCGGTTACGACGGCGGCGTCGCGGACGCCCAGACGGCTCTGCGTCTGCATGCTTCGGCCGGGGGCCCGGCTTCGGCGCCGATCTTCTTCAGTATCGACGAGGACATCGACGCTGCCACCTGGAAAAGCGTTGCGGTCCAATGGCTTCGCGGGATCAACTCGGTATTGGGCGTTGAGCGCACCGGTGTCTACGGCAGCGCCGGGGTGTGCGGGTGGGCGATCGCGGACGGCGTCATCGGGCACTCGACCACTCCGGGATACCGGTGGGCATGGCAGACCAGAGCGTGGTCCGACGGTGAACGCGAACCCGCGGCGGTGCTCTACCAGAGCGTCATCGTCACCGCGTCAGACCCGGGTGTCAGCCTGGGCGGTACGCACGTCGACGAGGACGACATCCTTGCAGCCGATTTCGGACAGTGGGATCTGCCCCGCTGATTTCGGTGCGCAGCACAACTCCGCATCGCTCGCTTTTAGCTGGGATCCCAAAAGAACCGCTCGTCGTGGGATAGGTGTCTGCCGAGTGGTTCCGTCAAGTTCGGCGCCCCGTAAAGATCGCAAATGGCTACTAATTGGGGTGCCAACGGATCCGGGCGTCGCTCTTCGTAATAGATGCCTCGCACCGCGTCAGGTTGATAATGCGCCCAGGGGTCCACAACACAGTTGTGCATGAAGTGGGCTCTCTCATTGAGGACGTCCACTCGGTGGTCGGCGTTGGCGGCGGGTGCGAAGGCCGTCGCGCCGACGGCGATGGCGCCCGCGGCGAGGACAACCTTGGCGCCCGCGATGTGAGGCTCCCGTCGGGTGCGAGAGATGTGATCGATGCTGGTCATGGTTTCTCCAGAGGTGCGGGTGGGCCGCGTTCATCTGCTAAGTAACGACTGGCGACACCAAAATCCACACTTTTTGGCGACGCGAGTCGTCGCCGAGCGCTTGTTCTGCGCGCGCAGGCTCGGCCGTGTCGACGTCGAGCTGACGCTGCTCTCGTGCGTTTGTGGCAGGTGCCGGAGTCGAGCCTGAATGGTCTTTACTCAAATTCCGCGCGTGGCGCCGCGTCACAAATCCATTAACGGATTACTGATTACTGCCCACAGCGCGGCGGAATGGTCTTCACTCGAATTAAGGGTGTAAGGAGCCATCGATGTCCGTTGCCACGTTCATCCGGCTTGCCGCACTCGTGTGTGCCCTCACCGTCGTTGCCGCGTGCAGCGGTGCCGGTTTGCCCACGAACGGACCCGCGAGCACCGCCGTGGGCCAGCCGAATGTTCCCGGCCAGCCACGCAAGACCGATGCGCCAAACGTTCCGACCGCCCCGATTTCGATCCCGTCCACGAACGCGTGGCAAGGCAATCCGATAGATGAGGTCAGACAACGGGTGGAGCGACTTATCCGGACAGAATGCGGCAACGGCGAACTGTGCATCACCATTAAGGTCGCCGAGGGCGACGACGACAGTTACGACCAGTGTCAGTTCGCCTCGACGCTGCCCGACACCAGCGACCCGATCACCCTCAAGCGTGGTTCGACACTCACGCTGCTCACCGGAACGTGGGAATGCGAAACGAGTTCATCGTCCGAGCCGGAGTCGACCGAGTCCACGCCGGCGCCAACAGAGTCCACGCCCGAGCCGACGACCGACCAGACGACGACGAATGTCAGACCAACCGGCTGAGTCGGCGCCGGCGTCGCCGTTCGCGGGCTTCTCCAGGCTCGTCCGGATCTTCGGTCAATTCGTCGCACCGACGACTCTGCTTGCCGCCTTGCTGTTCTACTTCGGCTGGGCCCACGTGTACTGGTTCTTCGACTACTTTGGCGTCGATTCATCCGTACTCGCGCCGAGCACCCGCGAATACGTCATCCGAAGCGTCGACTCGCTGTTCATCCCGCTGATCGCCGTCGCGATTGCCGGTCTGGCACTGATGTGGGGCTACATCGCGCTGCCCGAACGGGTTCGCCGCGGTCCAAGTTCGCGATTGCACCTCGCCGCCCTAAGCACCGTGGCGGTGCTGGTGTTGCTCAATGGTCTGAGTCGCCTTGTCATCGTCACACCGCTCAATCGCGGACTGTGCGTCGCTCCCGTCTGCATCATCGTGGGCGTCGCCCTACTGTGGTATCTGGTCCTGCTGCGCCGCAGCCGATTACGTGAGCAGAATCCCACCGCACGCCGTTCGGATGCATCGATGCTCTGCGAATGGGCGGTAATGTTCGTTCTCGTCGCAATGAGCCTGTTCTGGCTCGCGACGGACTACTCGGTCGCCGTGGGTCAAACCCGCGCCCGCCAAGCCGCAGCCCAGATCCCTGACCGCCCTGCGGTCATCTTGTTCAGCGAGAAAGATCTTCACCTCGATGGATTCGACATCCGCCAGACGGTCTGCGCGACGCCACCGGGCTCCGAATCGGCATACCAGTTCCGCTACGACGGTCTGGTACTGCTCATCGAGATCGGCAACCAGTACGTGCTGCTGCCGCGGACCTGGCAGCGTGGCAACGGCACTGCGATCGTCCTGCCGTCGTCTGGCATCGGCGCTACCCGCTTTGAGTTCTCGACCACGAACGACTACCGGCCCGCGCCAACCTGCTGACCGTGTCTTGCGTCCGGTCCGGACCCAGGAACTTATTAGTTGTACTTCGTTGTCGAAACACGTATTGCCGGGGTGTGCAATGGATTTCAGCAAGAATTCAGTGCCGTCCAGCTGATAGCCGCCACCCATTGCCACTCCCTGCCTATGGGAGGACGATGAAGTAGTCCGGCGGCGCCGTCGAGACGCTGCCCCACACACAACGGAGGCAGATCATGTACGCACGAAGCACCACAATCCAGGCGCAGCCCACATCCATCGACGCCGGTATTGCCCATATGCGCGATACCGTGATGCCCGCGCTCGAGGGTATTCCCGGGTGCCTCGGCTTGTCCTTATTGGTCGACCGAACGTCAGGCCGCTGCATTGCCACCAGCTCCTGGGACTCCGAGGAGGCAATGCGCGCGAGCGAGGAGACCATGCGGCCGATCCGTGACCAGGCCGCGGAGCTATTCGGTGGTGGCACCCAAATCGAGGAATGGGAGATCGCTACCATGCACCGCGAACACCGCTCGAGTGAGGGCGCCTGCGTCCGAGCCACCTGGGTGAAGGTCGTCCCCGATCAGATGGACCAGGGCATCGATTTCTACAAGATGACGATCCTGCCTGCACTCGAGGAACTTGAGGGATTCTGCAGCGCGAGCCTGCTGGTCGACCGAGCGTCCGGCCGTGGAGTGGCATCGTCGACATTCGACAGCGCCGAAGCGATGGAGCGGAACAAAGGCCTGTTGGACAGCATCAGAGCCACGGGCAGCCAGGAAGCACGCGCAGAGGTTATCGAGGAGTGCGACTTCGAGTTGGCGCTCGCACACCTGCGTGTGCCCGAGATGGTCTGACCGGCTGCAGGTCGTCAACGGTCTGCCGGCCGGCCTGTCGCACTGCGGTTGAGACGTTAAGCCGCGGCGATCCGGAAGGCAGTAACGATGTCGGGCGCGATGACGAGCGCGGTGTCGGCGTGGTTGACCCACGGACGCAGCAGTTGTTCGTAGCGGGCGAGCTCGTCGGGATCGCTTACCGTCCGTGCATGGCCGGTAGCCACCACACTCCAGCCGACCCGACGCTGCGAATCGAACTCGTCTGCTTCGTAGGCGACCACACCGCCGGGGTCGGCGGCTCCCACAACGACGGAAATCGCCGAACTGAGCCGAGTCCGAATGATGATTCGGTCGCCGTCCACCAAATGGTTCACGGGCCGCACCGCTGGCAGTGCACTCAGCGTGAATACCACCCGCCCATAATCTACGGAGGCCAACAAGCGCATCGCCTCATCGCGGTCTAATCTTTGGGCGCCGATCGCAGGTCGAGCTAGGCCGAGACCGCCGTCGTAGTCCCGCTCCCTCATGATCTGCCCCTAAGTCAGTCGACCATCGCGCGATGCCCTCCGAACGACGGACTGGTTCCGTCGCCGGCCACCAGCTTTGCCCTCTAACGGCTACCTATCCAGGGCCATAGGGCCCTACGCCGGATGACCAATGCGCGGTGGGTCAAGGTTGCCGGCCAGCCCGTTACGACTCACGCGTGACGCACCCGGGGCAGTTCAGAGTGACTCGAGCGAAGTCTCTGACCAGGGTGGCAGGTGCAAGATTCGAACCTGCGTAGGCGTTAGCCGACGGATTTACAGTCCGTGAGACATGTGGTCCTGGCGAGTCCCGGAGTTCCCTGGGTGGCGCTGACCTGCGACGACGATCCCACTGGATGCCACCAGATGTCGGTATGTTCCGCATGCGTTGTGACAATCTGGTGACAGACCGGCTCGCCAGATAGATGTGTGGCCGAGCCGGGTCTGCGTGCATATGTGAGCCAGGTCTATAGGCCTACGAGTAGTTCCTGTCGTACCGCAGTACTACCTTCTGGATCCGAACAACGTGGGGTCGCTGGTGCATGCCAAGGCTCAGAAAGTGCAAACGATGGGGAGGGGACACAGCGGTAGGGAAGCGCGGCGAGGAGTGACTCAGACGGGCGCAACCTCGCGCGCGACGCTATCCAGTTATACGGAGCCTACGGATTCGCACGACAAGTGTCAGATACCGGTGAGAGGTTCCGACTCGAAGAACTTTACCGAGACGCGAAGATTCTTGAGATTCGAGAGCGCAAACGAATCCTGCAATGGGTAATGGCCCGACAACTCATCGGTCGCGACATCACCGGATGGGCTACCGCCAGCGCAATGACTAGCGGTTCTCGAGTTGGGCGAGAGCTCGCAACACGCTGGCATCGCGCGTGAGTTTGGCGTCGACGATCGGGCCTGCCACTCCTCGAAGCGCAGCGACGGGTCGCCAGCGGCCGGGAACAGTAACGGAACGCCGCCTGCGTTCCAGCCTGTCGATGATCGCGGCAGCTGCAGTCTGCGGCTGAATGCGCTTGAGTATGAATTTCGGCATCGCTGAGAGCAGGGCGAATACATGGGGATCTGCGTCCACGCCCTGACGAATCATGTCGGTCTCGATGAGTGAGAAGTATGCCGTCATGACCGAGACACCGTGACTCGCCAACTCGACGCCAAGCCCCCGGCCGAGTTGCTCGACGGCGGCCTTGCTCATCGCATACGGGATGGCACCCGCCCCGTTGATGTAGGCGAATACCGAACTCACCACGACGATCTGTCCGCGGCTGCCGATCACCGAATCCATTGCGGCCGACACCGTGTTGACGACTCCGTTCACGTTGACGGACAGAACCGCGGCCGCCTGGCCGGGATGCAGTGCGCGAATGGTGCTGCCGCGACCGAGCACGCCGGCGTTGGCGATCACGACATCGATGCGGCCGAACCGCTCGAGTGTCGAACGCACGGATTCCTGTACCGCATCGGGGGCGGTGACATCGCATTGCAGCGGCAGAACTTGGCCCGTCGGCAGGGTCGCGGCAACAGACTGCGCCCTGGAGAGATCTTTGTCCGCAATAACCACTCGTGCCCTGCGCTGAGTCAGTGCAGTGGCGGTGGCTGCACCCAAGCCGCGACCGGCGCCAGTGATCAGGACGACCTTGTCGGCAAGCGCATAGCGCTTCACGTCAGAGCCCACGTTTGCGGCCGAATGACGTGGTGCCATTGCGACGCAGCATCGCGAGCGTGGTCGCGACGCGACCACGATTGAGGTCGGGCGTTAACCCGGCGCCTACGCGGTGCAATTGATCTGTGTGCCATGAGAGTTCGAGAATCCCGTCGAGGGATTTGAGATCGACGAACCGGCCCAGGATGCCGCGCATTCCTGCGCGCAGTTGGTGTGAGGGGAGAGTCTCGGCGCGCCCGTCCAGGATCACGTCAGCGGCGTCCGTCGTTGTTGCGGTGGGCCTGCCCAGACCGATGATGTCGCATTCACCGGCATCCACTGCGTGGTGCATTGCGCTGCGGGACCGGAAGCCGCCTGTGACCGCCAGCGGGATGTCGCCGGCGAGGCTGCGCACTGTTCGGGCGTACTCCAAGAAGTAGGCCTCGCGCGCTCGGGTGCTGTCGGCGGCCTTGCCCATCATGGCGGGCTGTTCGTAGCTGCCGCCGCTGACTTCGATCAGATCGATGCCCTCGTGCGCCAGAGCTGCGACTACGGAGCGGGATTCATCTTCGGTAAAGCCGCCGCGCTGGAAGTCGGCCGAGTTCAGTTTAATACCTACCGCGAAGCCCGGCGAGACTCGCGCGCGGATGCGGCGCACGACTTCGATGACAAAGCGCATCCGCCGCTCGGGGTCACCGCCCCATTCGTCGTCGCGCTGGTTCGACAACGGCGACAAGAACTGTGCAACGAGATATCCATGAGCACCGTGGATCTGCACGCCATCGAAGCCCGCCGTTTCGCACACCGCCGCCGCGGCGGCGAATCGCTCAATGATGTCTTCGATCTCAACAGATGTCAGCTCACGAGGCGTGGCCGCACCCGGAAAGTTAAGCGCCACCGGGCTGGGGGCGACGGGCTTGTGTCCGAGCGCAAGCGGATTCGACTGGCGCCCTGGATGATTGAGCTGCACCCAAATCGGAACGCCAGCATCCTTGGTGGACTTGGCCCAGCGCGATAGCGCGTCGAGATTGCGCTCGTCCTCGATCACGACATTCCCCGGCTCGCCGAGCTGCGTGCGATCGACCATCACATTGCCGGTGACGATCAGACCGTAGCCGCCTTGGCTCCAACTCGTGTAGAGCCGCTCGAGTCGCTCGTCGGGAGAGTTCTGCTTGTCGCCGAGCCCTTCACTCAACGCAGCTTTCATCATCCGATTGGGCAGCACCTGGCCGCAGGGCAGCGGCAGCGGATCGTGCAGGGAAGTCATACGGATTGTCCTTTCAGGTCAGCTGCCCGGAACGGAGCCGTGTTACCGGCCGGCTGCAACTGCCGGGTGAGAAACTCAACCTGGTCGCGCACCAGCGATTCGAAGGGCTCGCCGAGGTAGAAGTCGAAATGGCCGGCATCGTAGCGCTTGATCTCGCGCTGAGGTGCGGTGCGCGCGTGTCGCAGGGTCTGGGCCGGTGGCGTGACGCTGTCGGTGTTGCTGACACAGAACAGGATTGGGAACTTGATCCTCTTCGCCGCGCGGCCCGGCCGGTAGGTGGCGATGGTCGGCGCAACTCGCGCCGCCACCTCGTTTCGGAAGGTCGTTCCGGGTGGCAGCAGCGCCTCGTAGCCGGGGAGGGCGTCTGGCGCGTTCATCAGGGCCAGCGATCCAGGGATTCCGGCGAGTGGGATCATCGTCGGCGGCCTGCGGAAGACCATGGAAACGAAATCTCTTGCGACTGAGGGCAACACCCTGAGGGATTCGGTCGGCCCTAGCGCGAGCGCTGAGGCGAAGCCGTCGGTGAAAGGGCACTGAGCCACAGCCGCTTTCAGTTCGGGATGGCGTGAGGCGACAGTGATCGAGTGCCCGCCGCCAAAGGAGCTTCCCCAGACCGCAATTCTCGTTCCGTCGACGTCGCCACGATTCTTCACCCACACGATGGCGGCATCCCAGTCGGCGAGCTGTCGCTTGATCGACAACAGCTGGCGCGGCTGTCCGCCGCTGTCCCCGAAATGGCGATAGGTGAAAGCCAACGCGGCGATCCCGGCCTTCGCGAACCGCTCGGCGAAAGCATCCAGTCGCATCTCACGTGTCGCGCCGAGCCCGTGTCCGAGGATGACCACGGGCGGCGATACAACTCCGGCAGGCACGTACAGCCAAGCGGCACACGTGTCCTTGCCGGAGGCGAACGAGACGTCGTGGCGGGTGAAAGACCGTGCAGCACCCATTAGCGGCTCACCGCCCCATTGGTCGAGCCGGCCGCTGGCACCCGGCCCGAATCGAGCGCCTGCGCGTACGTGTCCGGTCGGTATAGGGGCAGTTCGCCGGTGGAGTCGGTATCCCAGAGGTACTGGAGCATCAGCTCCTGTCCGACCTCGGACTGATCGGTCTGCAGAAACTCGGTGCGTTCCACGTGTAGGCCGTCCGACAGCGACATCGAGCCGCCGAAGTACACCGACCGCTTGATCGCTTCGACCGATCCTTGGCCCGCTTACCGAAGTACTCGGCAAGCTCGGCCGCGCGCGTGATGACCTCGTCGGGCGACACGACGTCGTCGACGGCCCCATTGACTAGAGCCTGCGCGGGAGTGAACGGCTTGCCGTCGAGGATCGCGATCAGTGACTTGTGGCTGCCGATCAGCCGGGTCAGTCGCTGACTGCCTCCGCCGCCGGGCATGATCCCGAGGAGCACTTCCGGCTGACCGATGAAGAAGTCCCCATCGGCCATCACACGTAAGTCGCACGCCCAGGCGAATTCCGCGCCCAGACCGAGAGCCGAACCATTGAGGGCAGCGACAAAGATGACGCCGCTGGCGTTCATGCGCAAGAACGTCGCGTGCAGGCGGTCGAGTTGAGCGGCTCCCCGCAGCGGAGTTCTGCGCAGAACGGACTCGGGGACGCGGGCGCGGTCTACGCCTCTGGCCAGACGCAGAACTGCCGAGGCGCCGCGTCGGTTCAAGTCTGGGACCGCAGCGCCCTCTGCCTGGAGCCAGCGAACATCGGCATGGCTGACGAAACGGCCGGGACGCGCACCGGTGAACACGACGGCGTGGACGCTCGGGTCGCGGTCGACGCGGTCCACCAACTCGTCTAGTTCGTTCGCGATGTCGAGGCCGAATAAGCTGTGCGGGCCGCCATCGACCCGCACGATCAGGGTGGCGCCGCGGTCCTCGATCTCGAGATGGCTGCTGTCTGGGTGTGTCATGGCCATTGCTTTCGTTGGTTGGTGTGCTGCCTGCCGGTTGGCGACGAAGTTCAGTCCAGGGTGATGACGACCTTTCCGGCCTTGACCTTGCCGCTCTCGACGTAGGCGAGTGCTTTGAGCGTCTGGTCGAAGGGGAACGTTGAGTCGATGAGCGGACGGAGATGGCCCGCCTCGTAAAGAGCCCCGAGCTCTTCCAGCTGTGCACCGCTGGCACGCATGAAGAAGAACGAGTAGCGCACGCCGAGTTTGCTGGCGGTCCTGCGAATTTTGTGGCTGAGGAACGACATCACGAGTGCGAACGGCGTGGGGGCGCCGATCTGTTTGGCGAATTCGGCATCGGGTGGTCCGGCGACGCCGATCGCCATACCGCCGGGCTTGAGCACGATGAGCGACTTCATGAGGTTCTCGCCGCCGAGCGAGTCAAGCACAAGGTCGTAGCCGGAAAGGATTTTGGAGAAGTCCTGCGTGCTGTAGTCGACGACGACGTCGGCGCCGAGATCGCGGACGAGGTCCTCGGTGGCACCGCTGGTGGTGGTCGTCACGTGGGCTCCGAGGTGTTTGGCGAGCTGGATCACGGTGGACCCCAGCCCGCCGGCGCCGGCGTGGACGAGCACCTTCTGGCCAGGCTTGACGTGAGCCTTCTCGACCAAGATCTGCCAGGCCGCCAGCGCGACCAAGGGAACGGCGGCGGCCTCGTGCAGAGTGAGTGAGGCCGGCTTGCGCGCGACGTCGTTCTGGTCGATCGCGATGTATTCAGCGAAGGTGCCGATGCGCAAATCGTGTGGGCGGGCGTAGACCTCGTCGCCGACCTTGAAATTGCGGACGCCCGGGCCAACCTGGGTTACTACTCCGGCAACGTCGTGGCCGATCACAAAGGGGGGCTTGTACTTCAGGAGTTGCTTGAACTCGCCGTTGCGCACCATCTTGTCCAGCGGATTGATACTTGCCGCGCTCACCCGTACCAAAACGTCATCGCTTCCGACCTTCGGCTCGGGTACTTCAGCTGCGTGGATCCCGTCCTTGCCGTAATGCGCGACGACGAATGCCCTCATGTCTGTCCACTTTCAATCGGTACTGCGTTGGTCGAAGGTCTTGAAGACGAGCGGTTTTCGGAGGTCGGCACGAGTTGGTCATGTCTTCCCAATGCCGCGACCTCGCGCTCGAGCGCCGGGGTCACCTCGGCCGCGAACCGCCTCATCAAGGGCCACGCAGCTGGCGAATTCAAAGCGGCCTTGGCCCAATTGGCGACGACAACAGCGCGCGGGACGTACACGCGGCTGCGCCGATGCACGAGCCCGCGGACGATCGCTGCGGCAGCTCGGTCGACACTCGTGGTGACGTTGCCCGGATACGGCAGCCGCCCGCGCAGTTGCTGGAATGAGGGCAGGTCTGCCTCGGCGCCTCGGACGAGGTCGGTGTCGATCCACGAAGGGTGAACGAGGCCCACGGTGATACCGAGGTGCGCCACCTCCTGGCGGTAGGCCAAGGCGAGCATCTCCACTCCGGCCTTGCTTGCCGCGTAGGAGGCCAGCCCGGCAATCGGCGTGAAGGATATCGCCGACGCCACCACCATCGCGTGGCCTCGGCTGCTCTCCAGGTGAGGTGTCGCGTATTTGAGCGTGCGGAAAACGCCGTTCAGGTTGATGTCGAGAACGCGCTCGAACGACGCCTCGTCTGCCTGCCGCACGGTTCCGTAGGCGGCAACGCCGGCGTTGGCGACGATTATGTCGATGCCACCCATGGTCTTCGCGCAATCATCAATCGCAGACCGCAAGGCGACGCCGTCGCGCACGTCGGCTTCCCGCCACGACGCACCTGCGCCCAAATCGTCGGCGAGAGCATATAACCGATCGGGCTCCAGCCCGATTAACGCGACACGGGCCCCTCGGCCGGCGGCAAGGCGCGCCACGTTCTCCCCGATGCCGCGTGCGGCTCCGGTGATGACGAGCTTGCGACCCGACAAGTTGCGACGCATGAGATGACCCCTCCTGTTTGGTGCCGACGTAGTCACGCGTTGCTTGTGACGGACGAGCGGTATTGCGACGGAATGCGGTAGCCGCCGAGAACTTCAGTGAGCAGGGCGGCGAACTCCACGGTGGTGCGGTCTCCGCCGGGCGGCCCCATCGCCTGGATGCCGATGGGTAGGCCCCCCGCGGTGGTGGTGATGGGCATCGTCGTGGCCGGCGCTCCGGCGATGTTGGCCAACGCGCTCCATTTCGTTTGGTCCCAGTAGGAGCGGGCGACGCCGTCGACGTCGATGGTGCGGCCGAAGCGGTCATGATCCTTGTTGTGGTGACCGGGCGCAGCAGTGGGTGTGACGGGCATCAGTAGCACGTCGAAACCTTTGAAGAATCCGACCCAGCGCGCCGCGATCTCACGGCGGGCCGCGTCTCGGAACAACCACGCGCGATGGCTTTGGATCGTGCCCCGCATTGCGGCGGCGGCGTCGCCTCGCGGGCTCATCAGTGAGCGCACGGCAAGGGCACCGCCGAAGAGCGGGCTCATCGTGGAACGGTCAACCGAGAACGCGGCCATCACCAAGCTCAGGAAGAGGTCGTGCGAGGTAGCCAAGTCCACGGGAATGCTGGCGGGATGCTCAACGACCCGTGCGCCCGCATCGCGCAACGCGGCGACGGCGTCGTCGATCGCTCCGCGTACGTCGTTGTCGATGGGGCAGTCGGGGTCGTCGGCCCATACCGCGATGCGAAAGTCTTTGAGCGCGGTGGCCCGCGGCGGGGCAAGGGTGTACGAGAAGCCGCCGTCAGGGTTCAGCGGGCCGACGGTCGCTTGCAACGCGGGGATGATGTCGCGGGCACCGCGCACCTGCGTCCCGGCACACGCCATATCGGCTTCGCCCCACCGTCCAGGGTTTCCCGGCCCGCCGGGGATGTGGCCGACCAGTGGAACCGACTGCCACGTCGACTTGTGGCCGTAAAGGCCACAGAAGTGCGCCGGAATCCGGGTGGAGCCACCGATTTCGGACCCAAAGTCGAAGCTCGTCAGCCCGGCCGCCGTAGCGGCGGCGCCGCCACCGGCTGAGCCGCCGGAGGTACGCGACAGATCCCAGGGGTTGTTCGTCCGCCCGAACACCGGATTGCTGGCCTGCACGTCGGCATTGCCGGTCGGCATGTTCGTCTTGCCGAGAATGATGGCGCCGGCCCGGCGCAACCGGGCGACGGCCTCCGCGTCCTGCGTCGGCACGTAGTCGGCCAGGTCGGGTCGACCGCAGACCGTGCGCATGCCAGCCGTCTCGTAGCTGTCCTTGACGGTAATCGGCAAGCCGTGCAGGGGCCCGAGGTCATCTCCCCGCGAGCGCGCGGCATCCGCCTCTGTCGCGGCGCGACGCGCACCGTCCGCGTCGACGGTGACGATCGCGTTGAGCGAACCGTTGTGTGTGCTGATTCGCGAGAGATATAGCTCGACCAATTCAGCGCTGGACAGCTCATCCGCGTCGAGCGCCGCAAGTTGTTCAGTCGCCGGCAGCCAAGCGAAATCTTCTGGGGCCAAGGAGGACATGGGTATCTCTTTCTGCTGGTCAGCTGCCAGAGACACGCTTGGTATACCGTTCGGTCTACTGACTGAGTGAGACAGTAGTAGACCGAATGGTATATTGCAAGCCATGCGAGTACGTGAACGGCTGACGTCAGCCACAGCCACGCTGATGCAGCGACACGGAGTCGCCGGCACCGGGATTGCTGAGATCCTGTCGACCAGCGGCGTGACGCGACGGTCGATCTATCTGAATTTTCCCGGCGGGAAGTCCGAACTGGTCGCGGCGGCGACGCGGTCGGCGGGCGATGAGCTGACAGCCCTGTTGCGTGACTGTATCGAGCAACGGGATCCGATCGGGGCCTTCACCCGCGTGTGGAGCGAGATGCTCGTCAGTACCGATTTCGAGGGTGGCTGCCCGATCGTGGCGGCGGCGTTCAGTCGTGATGAAGCCCCCGAGGCGGCCAGCACGGCAGCCGATGTGTTCGCGGAGTGGGGCCAATTGCTCGCCGACAGGCTCACTGAAGACGGCATTAAACGCTCCGCAGCCCAGTCGTTATCGACGACGGTCGTCGCCGCGCTCGAAGGGGCGGTAATACTTTCCCGCGCCGGCCAGTCGACCAAGCCGTTGACGCAGGTCGCCCGTCACCTCAACGAACTCATATCCCGGCATCGGCCCAGCTGATCAACTCGTCGCTTGATCGATGAGTGTCGTCGCCGCCTTATGTGCGTGCGTCCAGGGAGCGGGGTCGTCGAGCGAGGTCGACAAGGCGGCAGCACCTTCGTAGAGAAGGCCGAGTTGGTTGCCCAGCAGTGTGGGGTTGGCCGCTCCGGCCTGCCGGGCCAGCTTGATCAAACCCTTGATGTAGGCACGCTTGTGTTCGTGGACGATGTCTTGAATTTCCGGCGTGACCTCCGACGCCTCGACGGCGGCATTGTGAAAGGGGCAGCCGCGCATCTGACCGTCTGGTGACGGGGTCTCGAACAGGGCGAGTATGCGCTCGCGGGGTGTGCGAGTGGCGGCGTCCGGGCCCGGACGGATGGGGTCACCCACACCCTGTTGAATGCAGCGCAGGTACTCCTCCACGACGGCGGCTTTACTCGGAAAGTGTTGATAGAGGGTTCGTTTGGACACCGACGCTTCGGTGGCGAGTCGTTCGACACCGGTGGCGTTGATGCCCTCGCGATAGAAGAGGTCGGTGGCCGCATTAAGGATGCGCTGGCGTGCGCCTCGGCCGCCTCGTCCATCGCTGAACTGTGCTTCACGCTGGGTGGTCATCGCCTAAGGATACCGATTGGTTTACATCGCCTACAAAGGCGTGTACGGTCGGCGGTCATCAAGTACACCGATCGGTATATAGGAGCGAACGTGAGGCAGGATAGCGGCGGCAGCCGACGAAAATTGCAATGGACCCTCGGGGTGCTCGCAGCGATACCCGTGGCGAGCGCAACCGGCGAGATTGTTCGAGGCCCGCAGGGGGTGCCAGGCGGCTCACCCGATGTGATCCCGACCGTGGACAGTTCTCTCCGCTACGCCAACGTGTTCAAATTCGCGGTCGGACCTGTCATCTGGTCGCAACTCGGACGAGTCGAACGTTCTCCGGCCCTGTCTTTCGCGGCTACAACTATCGCCATGGGCGGCCTCGCGCGACTGAGGTCATGGCAACAACGCGGTCGCCCGCACCCCATCACCGTCGGGGCAATCGCCCTCGAGACCATCGGAGTGCCGATCCTGCTCGCCTGGCAGCGGCGCCTTTCTGCGAAGGCGGTCTGAACAGATGCCTTCCGTACTCGTTACCGGCGCAGGCAGAGGAATCGGTCTGGCGATCACCGAGCGGATGAGCCAGCGAGGCTGGAACGTCTACGCCACCGCTCGATCCGACGCCGCACTCAACAATCTCGACCGCTTGCCCAATGTTCACCCGATCGCGCTCGACATCACCGACCGGCCCGAGATTGCAGCGCTTCCCGATCAGCTTCCCGCTGAGCTGAACGGCGTCGTCAACAACGCCGGCATCATCGTCAACGGACCGGTCGAGGGGTTGTCCCTCGATGATCTGACACAGCAACTCGACATCAACGTCATCTCGCAGATCGCGGTGACGCAGGCGGTGCTGCCAAAAATTCGTGACACCCGGGGGCGGGTGATATTCATGTCGTCGGTCAGTGGATTGTTCACCACACCGGGCACCGGAGCCTACAACGCATCGAAGTATGCGATCGAGTCCTTGGCCGATGCACTCCGTATGGAGTTGCGTCCGTGGCGCATTCCCGTGTCACTCATCGAGCCAGGGCCGATCCGTACCGATATGTGGGCTGACGCGCTCGACGACTACGACCAAATGGCCGAACAACTCAGTGACGAGCATCGCCGACTGTATGCGTCGCACCTCGCTGGGAGTCGAAAATTGATGGGACGTCTGCAAAAACTTGCTGCCGATCCCAAAAGGGTCACGAAGGCCGTCGATCACGCACTGACATCGAGACGTCCAAAGCGTCGCTACCTGCTAGATTTCGTCAGCCGCGCCCAGAAAACCGCCGTCGCAATCACGCCGACCGCCGTCAACGACACGGTTCTGGCAGCGGCAACCACATCAAAGTAAGGACCTCGGCCACTCGGGCGCGCGCCCATGGCGGCGGCTCGTTGATCGAGGACGACAGTCCAGATGCACCCGTATAGAGCAGCGCCACCTGGTTGCCTAGCGTCTCCGGATCCGCCGGACCCGCCTGGCGGGCCAGGTGGACGATACGCGCGACTGCCGGCATTCGTATGGCGGATGGCGGGGAATACTTTCGAACAGGACAGCTCTGACGCTGCATTCAAGATGCGCGTGCGCGCCCACGATTCTTCGCGGGCACGTCGTTTCCTCCGTGAGCGACGTCATAGTTTGTAGTACACCGATCGGTGTACTAATTGGCAACCGAGTGTTAGCGTCGGATAGTACACCAATCGGTTTACTACAGGAGGAAGTCATGACAGGCAAACGAACCACACGGCGCGATCCCGCAAGTCATCTGCGTGCGGCGAGCGCCCGCTGGAGCGACACCGTGTACAAGAACGCACGGACGAAATCGGTCTCCGTCGGCGGAACGCGATTCGTCTACCGGGAGCTGGGTTTGAGTACCGGCATACCAGTGATCTTCGTGAATCACCTGGCCGCGAACCTCGACAACTGGGACCCCAGAGTCGTCGACGGAATTGCGGCGAAGCATCGCGTGATCACCTTCGACAATCGCGGGGTCGGCGGTTCCGAGGGCAAGACACCGGACACAGTCGAGGCAATGGCACACGACGCCGTGGCATTCATCCGCGCGCTGGGATTCGATCAGGTCGACCTTCTCGGGTTCTCGCTCGGGGGATTCGTCTCGCAGGTGATCGCGCAGCAGGAACCGGCGCTGGTGCGCAAGATCATCCTTGCGGGGACCGGGCCCGCCGGAGGCGAAGGCATCGTCAACGTGACGAAACTGACCTACCTCGATACTTTCCACGCATATTCCACCTTCAAGGATCCCAAGGAACTTCTCTTCTTCACCAGAACGGACCACGGCAAGTCGGAGGCTAAAGCGTTCGTCAAACGGTTGAAGGAGCGCACAAACGATCGCGATAAGGCGATGGCGATCAGAGCATTCCGCACGCAACTGAAGGCGATTCACGCCTGGGGCCTCGAGAAGCCGGCCGACCTGTCCCGCATCCAACAGCCCGTCTTGGTGGCCAACGGTGACGCCGATCGCATGGTGCCGTCCAGTAACTCCTATGACCTGGCTCAGCGCCTCCCCAATGCGACGCTCCGGATCTACCCGGACGCTGGGCACGGCGGCATCTTCCAGGCCCACCAGCGGTTCGTTCCCGAGGCGCTCGAGTTTCTCGGATCGACGACCTCATGACTTCGCTCGCCGATCAGACGGTGCTCGTCACAGGCGCCAATCGTGGCATGGGCCGCGAGTACGTCGCGCAGCTTCTCGATCGCGGAGTGGCGAAAGTCTATGCGGCTGCGCGGGATCCGCGGACGAGCGGCCTGGCAGACCCGCGCGTCGTTCCGCTGCGGCTCGATGTCACTGACGGGACGTCCATAGCGCAGGCAGCCGAAACAGCCTTCGATGTCGGCGTTCTCATCAACAACGCCGGAATTTATCGTGCGACCTCGGTCCTCGATCCGGACATGGCCAACCTGCGCGAGGAGTTGGAGACCAACCTGTTCGGCCCGCTCGCAATGGCGTCCACATTCGCCGATCGGATAGCGGAAAGGTCGGGTGCCATCGTCAATGTCGCGTCGGTCCTCTCATGGGTGCCGGGCGGAGCGAGTTACGGAGTTCAAAGGCGGCGATGTGGAGCGCCACGGATTCGATGCGGCTTGAACTCGGATCCCGTGGTGTGCAGGTGGTGGGTGTCTACGTCGGCCTCGTCGATACCGACATGGCCAAGTTCACCGACTATCCGAAGTCCGATCCTGCCGATGTGGTTCGCAATGTTCTCGATGGCATCGAGTCCGGTGCTGACGAGGTGCTCGCCGACGAGATGACCCGCGCCGTTCGTGCGGAGCTAGGTAAGCCGATTCGCGCGCGTGCCGGCGGCGTGTCGGAAACCGCCTTCTAAACAATCAAGCTTGCATCGGTCTTCAAGGCAGCGAGCCCCCCACGGGCATCGAGGGTCTGATCGCGGCGCCGACCGCGTTCGATGTCTCAAAGCTCCGGTTTCGAGTTCAAGTGCTCGATTCTTGGCGAAGCCATGCACAAATCGAACTGTCGGCAAGTCCGTAATAGAGCGTCTGGTGAGAGCGAGTGATTTCAGAGTTCAATTCCGTCTGCCTTGCCGCGGTCGTGGCTCCTGCTCGCTGAACGCTCGATTGCCCGATTTAGGGACTGTTCGTGGCTTCGCGCTTCGGCCAACCATGCCCGCTTCAGGCTGCGAATGCACGTAAGTGGCCATCGTGAAGGCCTTCGATGCGTGCCCGCGCTAAGTACCGCGGCGCAGAGTTTCGCAGAGTTTCGCGTGTCAAGTTCGGGTACGCGCTTGACGGATGAGTTCCGGTAGCTGCTTTACAGGTGTGGTGCATCCTGGCGCGGCTTGCGGGGTCGGCCGTGCGGGGTGGCGTAGGCGCCGTGCTCTTTGGTCCGGTCGTGTCGGATGGGCTGGGTGCGCACGATCCTGCCCTGGTAGGTCATCTGCACCGACTCGGCAACGATGCAAACCTCGACTTCCTTTCCGCGCCAAGCGCGTCCGGCCCGGTACATAGTTCCTGCGAATGACAGCTGGCCGCTGCGATCAACCATGCGGGTCACCACGATTCCGGCGCTCGCCGGCCGGGCCGTGCGCCGCCCCTGGCGGGGCACCGACGGTGTGGTGTTGGGTTTACGCCGCTGTACATGAGAGGCGACCAGTACGTCATGGTGATAGATCTGCACCAGGTTGTCGGCGACGACCGCCTCGACCGGCTCGCCCGCCAACACAATCGGCACTCGATAACCAAAGCCCGCCAAGCGGATCCCGCCGCGCTGATCCACCCAGCGCTGCACGCCGGCGTGGCGCAGATCGGGCCGGTGAATCGGGGTTTGCGTGTGCGTGGCGATGGCCGCGATGGGATTCACCACCTGCGCGTCGGGGCCAGCGAGAGCCACCGCGAACCGCTCGGCGGGCGGGCGCATACCCAGCGACTGGTGCGGGCGCTCGGTGTTGTACCCGACCACCCAGCCATCCAACGCTGTCTGCAACTCGGCGATGGTGGCGTACCCCCGGTCGGCGTCGGTGAAAAACTCCGCGCGCATCGTCTTGTGAAGCCGCTCAACCTTTCCCGTCGTGGTCGGCGAGCGCGGCGCAGTCAACAGGTGCCGGATGCCGTTCTCGGCGCAGACCCGATCAAAGAGCACCTCCGAGAACGATCCCGCAGGCCCGAATCGCCCCGTGAACACCTTGCCGTTGTCAGTGAGGATCTGCTCGGGCACGCCGTGGCGGGCCAGCGCCTCCACCAGCGCCTCACACACCGGGCGTGCGGTGGCCCGCGCGACCACCTTGGCCGACACGACGAACCGCGAGTTGTCATCGATACCGGTAATCACCTTGACCTCGGCCCCATCGCACAGGTGAACCCCGCCGACCACATCCATCTGCCACAACTCCATCGGCCGGCCCCGCTCCCAGCGCTTGTAGTCACTGCGCCGCCGCCGGCGCCGCGCCGGGTCGATGCGCCCATTGCGCACCAGCGCCCGATACACACTGGAGCGACCCGGCACCGCCACCACACCCTCACGGCCCAGCTCGTAGACGATCCGCGTCGGACCCCAACGCGGGTTGGCATCACGCAACACCAACACCCGCGCCTCCAGCTCGGGCGCCATCTGATGCGGACAGCCATGCGGACGCGAGGACCGGTCCTCCAAATTCAGCACCGCACCCTCGCGCGCATACCGGCGCAGCCAGGCATGCACGGTCTGGCGAGACACCCCATATCGGCGGGCAACCGTGCTGATCACCGCCCCATCAAGGACCTCCAGCACCGCCCGATAACGCAACTCGGACACCCGCAACTCCCGCAACATGCCGGCCCCTTCCGCAGTCCACCCACGACTACGAAAGAAACCACCCCGACCAGCCGCAACGAACCAGGGTGTAAAGCACCTACCGGAACTGTTGTCGCGCACCTACCGGGACCGCGTCCCAGAACCGTAAACCAGCAACCGGAACCGAAATGTCAAGCATGAACCGGAATCGCACATCGCAGAGTTTCGCGCGAGTTGTGACAAACCGTGACAATTCCGGCTGACTCGAACGCGTGATCAAGAAGCGGAATAGCGTCTGACCTGGGTGGCAGGTGCAGGATTCGAACCTGCGTAGGCGTTAGCCGACGGATTTACAGTCCGCTCCCATTGGCCGCTCGGGCAACCTGCCATGTGCGCATAGCAGGGTACAACGGGCGGGCGCTCGAGACGAAAACGGCAGCCCCGACGTCGCGCTACCTGCCGGTTATCCGCTCCTCGATCGCCTCGACCAGGTCGGTGGGATCGAGCTCGAGCAGCCGTCTGCCGACCGATCGAAGGATCTCGCCGATCTGGTCAGCACGGTCGGCGGCGTCTCCGCTGATCTCGGTCCGCTGCAACTGCGGGCTCATGACACGGTCGATCGCATCGTCGACCACGTCACGAGCACGCGGTTCTCGAATGTGGATGGAGAGGTGCAACGAGCTGGCGGAGGGCACGGCGCCGGCGTGATGGGGCGCATACGGCGGGAGATAGAGACCGTCGCCCTCGTAGAGCGTGAATGTTGTTTCGGCGCCGCAGTCGGCCGCTGCCGCGCGACCGATCCGTCGAAGCCGCGGACCCGACGGGCCATCGAATACCGACCAGCTCTTCGCCCCGGCGAGTTGCGCGACGAACACGTGGGCGTCATCGCGATGGGTGTCGAGCCCCTGGCATCCCGCAGGGCTGTAGAACGCCGTCGCCTTCACCTCGGCCACCAGGGTCTCAGCAAGTGATCTGCACAAGTCACGGCATGGTGCGTGCCACTCGTGCATGTTGCACAGCATCAGCGTGCCGCCGTCGGCGAAGACACTGCGCACCTTGTCTCCGTCAACCATGCCGTTAACCGACTGGCCGGCAACAGATCTCGGTGATGCCAGCTGCCGCACCGGTACTTGCCGCCCGTCGAGGAACATCTTGAAAAAAGGGTGCTGCAGAAGGCTGCAGTCCAGCCAACTTTCCACGGCGTCGACGAACAGCGCATCCACGAACGGCTCGGAAGCGCTGAATCGCATGGGCGCGTTACCCCACGACAGTGCCGCGGCCTGCTCGGCTGAGGCGAACAGCCGTTTCGCCCCTATCGCCTCTTGCGGAATCGCATATGTCATGGCCCCTCCGTTCATTCGAAAGGACGATAGCGGCGTTTAACCCTCTCGCCCCGTAATGGCCGCGGCGCGCCTTCGTCATTCGATGTCGGGGAAATGCTTTGATTCATCGCGGGTTCAGCACCTATCCGGGGAGGATCTGTGGCGAAAGCATCGGGAAAGCCATCCGAACTCGCAGAAAACCCGTTGATCGCCGAATTAATCGCCGCGGGCGCCGAAAACTCAAGGCTGTTGCGCGGATTCATCGGAGCCTCTTCTGACGACCGCTACATCACATTGCATCCGAGCCTCGCCCGTCTCGGTGACAGCATGCAGGTCCCACGTGAGGATGTCCTTCACCTCGTCGATGCACCTGGTTCGGGTCCCGGTGCGGTCATGTTGTGGTTCAAGGAAGATTCGCAGACCTACCTCCGCACGGCCCAGGACTCGCGCGAGGTGGTCAGGGGCAGACTGCGCATGAAATTGCGATCGATATCGAACTCAGACATCCCCGACATCTGTGAACCCTGCAATCCCTGCAGCCCGTGCAACCCTTGCGTGGTGGTCGGCCCGTGCATGGCGCAGTGATGAACGATGCGAATGGCGCGGCGCGCCTTCTGCACCATCCGACGTGAAAATGCTTTGATTCATCGCGGTATGAACACTATCCGGGGAGGAATAATGGCCAAGGCAACTGGAAAGCCATCCGAATTCGCAGAAAACCCATTGATCGCCGAATTGATCGCGGCCGGCGCCGAAAACTCGAGACTGCTCCGAGGGTTCATCGGGCCGTCCCGTGACGATCGCTACGTCACGCTCTACCAGAGCCTCGCCCGGCTGGCCGACACCGTTGAGATTCCGCGCGAGGACATCCTCCACGTCGTCGACGCGCCAGGTTCAAGCCTCGGTGCGGTCATGCTGTGGGTCAAAGACGATTCGCAGATCTCGGTCCGCAGATCGCAGTCCGACACCGCCGTCACGTCGGGGCCTGGAGCGCGCGTGCAAGAGGTGGCGAAGGGCCGGCTTCGTATGCGGTTGAAGGCCCAATGGGGCGGCGGCGTCTGCACCTCGGTGTGCGAGCCCTGTATCTCGTGGTGCGACTGCAGTATCTGCCAGACCCTTCCCCCGAATAGATGAAGCTCGACGACGTTCTCGAAGGAATCGAGTCGATCGAGTTTCCGGTTGCCGGCGAGCAAGCCCATCCGGACAGGGACGCTGTGAAGGCAGCTCGCGCGGCCGTCCAATCTGCGGTTGTCGACGACGAATTTCTGGCCGACTGCATCGCGCACGAGCTGAAGCTGATCGCACGCAAGGAATTTCGGCGCGGGCTTGTGCCGTTCTTGACGATCCCGGCGTTGGGTATCCGATTCGCGTTCGGGTACTGGCCACCCGGCGGCACACCAGGACCCCACGAACACACCGCATGGACGATTACGGCGGTGTGCCGCAACGAACTCGAGGTGCACACCTACGATCGCGAAGAGTCCTACCGGCGGCACGAACTGGTGCCGAAGAACTGCTTCCCCGCTGAGGCCGGAAGGGTCGGGTACATCTACGAGCCCAGCATCCACGCGCCGATGAACACATCGCAAGACTGGTCGCTGTCGCTTCATGTCACCAGTCCACGCGACGGCGAGCCGATGGAGGACTGCGAACCCGTGTCGGGGCTGAGAACAGCCCGCAGGCGCATGCCTCCGCCGTCCCACCCGTATGCCAGCGCGATCGCGGCGCGGCTGCGCACCGAGCGGGTTCACCTGCTCGCTCGCGTGCTGTCCACGATGACAGTTGCCGGTGCGCCAACGCTTCTCGCCGAATGCGCCACGCTCGGCTCCCACTCGACGCGCAAACTGGCAGCGCAGGACCACCGCTCGAGCTACGTGCTCCGACGCACCCACCCCGATCTGGCCATGAGCCACAAGATCTTCGGCGACACGGTCGCGTTGATGGTCGAAACGCAGGACGAGCCCGTCGACGAACTGGCCATGGACGTGATCGCCGCCGAAGCGATCGCCTACGCGGCCAAGGAACCGATGTTCGACGTACGGGATCTGCCTGGCCGTATCACCGTCGAGGAACGGACCTTTATCGGCGAGGCACTGGAAGATTCCGGACTGTTCACCAAGGTGGCTTGATGATAATCACAGATATTGCTGCACCAGAACTGAATTCGCGCCTCGATAACATCCTGGCGTTCGAGGCGCCGTACTTGATCGAGAAGCTGCTGAAGAACGCCGTCGTCGACACCGCCGAAGAAGCCGACGAATTGTTCCGCGAGGTGAAGCGCTACCTGGTTCTGGCCAACCTGGACCAGGACCGCTCGTGGAACATGTACTCGCTGCGGATCGACGAGGTCTGGCACCAGTTCATCTTGTTCACCCGGCAGTACACGGAGTTCTGCAACCGATTCTTCGGCCGCTACGTACCGCACAACCCGAGCAATGCACCGAAGGTGGAACTCGCGCGGCCCGTCGAGACGACCACCTTCGAGCAGTTCTACGCGCGATACCTAGAAGTCTTCGAAGAGCCGCTTCCTGCCGTCTGGTACGACGAGACCACCGTTGCGCTGAACCGCCGGCTGTTCAGCCGCTGGGCCGGCCCGTTGGCAGTGCGCACTGACGGCGACATGGTCGAGCTGGTCAACTCGGGCGGCCACTCGCTGTTCGCGGTCAACGACTTGGCGCGTCCCGCGCTCGAGTTCATCGCCGGCACTGGCGCCTTTTACGTCCGCGAACTGCCTGGCGGCCTGACTGACGATGAGAAGGTCGCACTCGCGGCCGTCTTGGTGGAGCTCAAGGTTCTCCGCTCGGCGTCCTGAGTGGGTCGTCCCGTGCCGAGATCGACGTTTTGGCGCGATCTACTCGCACTTTGGCGCCAAAACGTGAGTTTGGGCGGCGTGGGATAGTACTTACAAGTCACCACGAGAGGAGATCGAATCCATGGCGGATTCCAGCTTCGACGTCGTCAGCAAGGTCGATCGCCAGGAGGTCGACAACGCCCTCAACCAGGCCGCCAAAGAACTGGCCACCCGCTTCGACTTCCGGGGCACCGACACCCACATCGAATGGCAGGGTGAGGAGAACATCACCATCACGTCCTCGACGGAGGAGCGCGCCAAGGCCGCCGTCGACGTGTTCAAGGAAAAGCTCATCCGCCGCGACATCTCGATGAAGGCCTTCGACGTGTCCGGCGACCCGCAGGCCTCCGGCAAGACGTACAAGATCAGCGGAAGCATCAAGCAGGGCATCGACAGCGAGAACGCCAAGAAGATCACCAAGCTGATCCGCGATGAGGGACCCAAGGGCGTGAAGGCTCAGATCCAGGGCGAAGAGGTCCGCGTGAGCTCCAAGAAGCGCGACGACCTGCAGGCGATCATCGCCATGCTGAAGAAGGCCGACCTCGACGTCGCGCTGCAGTTCGTCAACTACCGCTGACGCAACTGGCACGAACGAATCTGCCTTAACTGCCAGTGAAGCAGCCTGCGACGGCAATACGCTGACGCCATGGCACCTGCTCAACGCGAACCCAAAGTCGTCGTCCTCGGTGGAGGCTCCTGGGGCACCACCGTGGCTTCCATCTGCGCTCGGCGCGGGCCGACGCTTCAGTGGGTGCGCTCCGAGGAGACCGCCAACGACATCAACGACAAGCATCGCAACACGAAGTACCTCGGCGATGAGGTCGCGCTGTCACCGACCCTGCAGGCCACCAACGACTTCTCCGAGGCAGCCGACTGCGCCGACGTCATCGTGATGGGTGTGCCGTCGCACGGCTTCCGCGGCGTGCTCGAGCAACTAGCCAAGGAGCTTCGGCCGTGGGTGCCGGTGGTGTCCCTGGTGAAGGGTCTCGAACAGGGCACCAACTACCGGATGAGCCAGATCGTCGACGAGGTGCTGCCGGGCCATCCTGCGGGCATCCTGGCCGGGCCCAACATCGCACGGGAGGTCGCCGAAGGGTACGCCGCCGCGGCAGTGCTCGCGATGCCGGACCAGCATCTGGCCGCCAATCTCGCAAACCTGTTCCGCACCCAGCGATTTCGGACGTACACCACCGACGATGTGGTCGGCGTTGAGATGGCGGGCGCGTTGAAGAACGTGTACGCCATCGCCGTCGGCATGGGTTATTCGCTTGGCATCGGCGAGAACACCCGCGCGCTCGTGATCGCCCGCGCGCTGCGCGAGATGTCGAGGCTGGGCGAAGCGATGGGCGGGCACCGGGACACGTTCGCCGGCCTGGCCGGCATGGGCGACCTGATCGTCACGTGCACAAGCCAACGCAGCCGCAACCGCCACGTCGGCGAGCAGCTGGGCGCGGGCAAGTCGATCGACGAGATCATCGAGTCGATGAACCAGGTCGCCGAGGGCGTGAAGGCGGCGAGCGTGATCATGGAGTTCGCCAACGAATACGGGCTGTCGATGCCCATCGCGCGGGAGGTCGACGGCGTCGTCAACCACGGCTCATCCGTCGAGCAGGCCTACCGCGGCCTGGCCGCCGAGAAACCCGGCCACGAGGTGTACGGCTCGGGCTTCTGAGCTAGTTGAAGTAGGGGTTGGTTCCCTCGGGTCGGTCCACCAACGGGTTGACCTGGCCCACGATGAAACTGCCCGCCGGGCTGATCACGAAGCCCGACTGGGTCTTGCTGTCGACGCACGACGTGACGGTGCCGTCGCTGCCGCAGCTCAAGGTCTGAAAGCTCACCCGTGAATTCGCCGGGAGCGGCTTGATCGCACCGATGTTCGCGAACGGGTTGGCGGCGACGTTGGAGAAGACCGGAACGCCACCGATCGCGCCGCTGACCAGCGTCGCGCCTTCCGGCGCCGCAGGCATCGGGCCGCTGCACCCGTAGCCACCGGAGCGCTGCATCATGCAGGTCAGCCCATCCGGCGTGGTGAACGCGTACGCGGAATTGTCCAGCACCCCGAAGTCCGACGGCTTCACCAGCGCCCACGCATTCACGTTCGGCGGCGGTGGCGTCGGCGGCGGCTCGGTCGGGGTCGGCCGCAGCGGTTCCGGAACCACTGATCGCTACCACTGCGGCGGCGCCAAGGACGCCGATCATTCTGCTCAGCACTGGGACAGCTTAGATGTTGCAGAAGTGAATAGCAGAAGTTCTATCCGAACGTGTAGCTGCCTGCGGGGCTGAGCACGAAGCCCGACTGATCAGCATTGTTCAGGCAGGTGGTGGTGACGCCGTCGGTGCCGCAGCTGACGGTGCGGAAGCTGAGCCGGGTGTTCGGCGGCAGCGGCTTGGCCCCTTCGAACACGCCGTAGAGCGGCTGCACGGAGCTGGCGAACCCTGGCGCTCCCTTTGTTCGGGCGGTGACCATGTTCGCGCCACCCGGCGCCGCGGGGATCGGTCCGCTGCAGCCGTATCCGCCCGACCCCTTGTCCAGCGCGCAGGTCACCCCGTCCGGCGCGGTGAACGCGTACCAGGCGCCGTCCTGGACTGAGTACTCAGAAGGCTTCTCCGGCGGCAAGGCGTTGATGTTGGGAATTGGCGCCGGATCGGCCGCAGCGATGCCGGGGACACCCAAGACTGTCGCCCCCGCGACCCCCAACACGCCGATCAGGATTCTGTTCAGCACGGTTCCACACCCTAAGGCGTGCGGATTGTGCGCGCAGACCTACCGGTCCGCCGTCAGCGGCGCGAAGTTGTGCCAGCTAACGAACTCGCGGCCGGCTGCGAATAGCGGTTTGAGTGGTTTTTTGGGATCGGTAGCCACTCAGGCGGTCTGTACTTGACCGCATCGGCAACGCGGACCACGCGGTGCCAGCGAAAGGAATCGACTAACCATGAGCCGCATCTCTCGGTTCGCGACCACGGCCGCAGTCTCTGGCGGCCTCGCACTGGCCGCAGTTGGACTCGGCGCGGGTACCGCCGCAGCCGACCCGAATGCGGCACCGGCACACAGCTGGTGCCCGGGTGAAGCACTGCCGTTCAACAACATCCAATGGGATATGAGTGTGTGCCACACCTGGTACATCGTCCCGTTCCGTGAGGGCAATGTACGGATGGTCGACCTGCAGGGAAATCCGCTCGACAGCTTCATTGCGGCAGATATCCCGGCCCCGATCTTCGCACCCCCGCCCCCGCCCGAGCCGCTGCCGCCCGGTACGCCGTTCTGCAGCCCGCGCGGAGCGTTGATCATCATCCCGCCGATCTGCGACGAGATCGGTGTTGACCTGCCTCGCGGATCGCTGGCAGCTCGCGGTCAGTAGCGGTCCGGGCCTCGGCCCGCCATCTCCTCCAGCCGGCGAATCCGATCCTCAATCGGCGGGTGTGTAGAGAACAGCTTGCCCATGCGCTCGCCGGCCCGGAACGGGCTGGCGATCATCAGATGAGCCTGGTCGGCGAGCTGCGGCTCCGGCGGCAGTGGCGCCTGTTGCACGCCGCCGCTGATCTTGCGCAGTGCGCTTGCCAACGACAACGGGTCGCCGGTCAGCTCGGCACCCGACTGGTCTGCCTGGTACTCGCGCGACCGCGACACGGCCAGCCTGATGACTGTCGCGGCAATCGGGCCGAGCAGCGAAACCAGCAGGATCGCAATGGGATTCGTGCCGCCTTCACGGTTCCCACCGAACGCGCTCGCGAAGAATGCCAGGTTCGCCAGCGCGGTGATCACGGCGGCCATCGCGCCTGCCACGCACGAAATCAGGATGTCGCGGTTGTACACGTGCGACAGCTCGTGGCCCAGCACCGCGCGCAGTTCCCGCTCGTTGAGGATCTGCAGGATGCCGGTCGTGCAACACACCGCGGCGTTGCGCGGGTTGCGTCCGGTGGCGAACGCATTCGGGTTCGCGGTGTCGCTGATGTACAGCCGCGGCATCGGCTGATGGGCGGTGGTCGCCAGCTCGCGCACGACCTTGTACATGTACGGCGCCTGCACCTCGGTGACGGGCTGCGCGTGCATCGCCCGCAGCGCCAGCTTGTCGCTGTTGAAATAGACGTAGATGTTCATGCCGACGGCGAACAGCACGGCCAGGAACATGATGTTCCTGCCGAACAGAGCGCCGACGCCGACGATCAGCCCCGAGAACAGCGCCAGCAACACAAATGTCTTGAACGTGTTGGCGTGCGGATGCCAGCTCATCAGCGTCCTCCTAGAAGTCTTCGCTTCCTCAACGCTCGACCAGCCATCACGGGTTCCAGTTCTCAGCCGTGGCGGTTGACCGTGTAGTCCACCAGTGATGCCAGCGCCTGCCTGCCCGGACCCTCCGGCAGGTTCGCCAGCTCGTCGCGGGCCTGCTTGGCGTAGCGCGCGACGGTGTCCTTGGCCGCCACCATGCCCTGCGACGCGCGCAGCAGGTTCAGCGCCTCGGCCAGCTCGTCGTCGTTCTCGACGGGGCCTGCCAGCAGCTCGCGCAGCCGGTCGGCGTCGGTTCCCGTTTCCCGCAGCGCGTAGAGCACCGGCAGCGTATGCACGCCTTCGCGCAGGTCGGTGCCCGGCACCTTGCCGGACTCGTCGGGATCGCTGTCGATGTCGATGATGTCGTCGGAGATCTGGAACACGGTGCCGACGATCCCGCCGAGCCGGCTCAGCCGTTCGATCTGCTCTTCGTCGGCGCCCGAGAACGTGCCGCCGAACCGGCCCGACGCCGCGATCAGGCAGGCGGTCTTCTCGTACACCACCTTCAGGTAGTGCTCGACGGAGTCGACGTGCTCGGCCGCGCCGCGTGTCTCGCGCATCTGTCCCGTCACCAGCTGGGCGAACGTTTCCGCGATGACGCGCACCGCGTCCGGGCCGAGCCGCGACACCAGCCGCGAGGCCGTCGCGAACAGATAGTCGCCTGCCAGGATCGCGATGTTGTTGCTCCACCTGGCGTTCGCGCTGGGGGCGCCGCGGCGCACCTGCGCCTCGTCCATCACGTCGTCGTGGTACAGCGTGGCCAGGTGCACCAGTTCGATGACGGCGCCGGCGACGGTGACCTGCCAATTGTCTGGATCGGGCCCCAGCCGCGCGGACAGCACGGTGAACAGCGGGCGGAAGCGTTTGCCGCCGGCCTGGAACAGGTGCTGCACGGCCTCGGCCATCAACTCGTCGGCTTTGCCCAGCTCAGTGGACATCAGATCCTCGATGCGGGCCACGCCGTCGCGGACCTCCGCGGCGAAGGCGGGGTCTCCGAAGTCCACGCCCGCCACCACACTCGCCGGTGTCCTCACCCTGCCAACATACTGGGGAGGATGAGTAATAGGGCTGACGTGGTGGTCGTCGGCGCCGGGCCGGCCGGTTCGGCCGCGGCCGCGTGGGCGGCGCGCAGTGGCCGTGACGTGCTGGTGATCGACTCCGCGCAGTTCCCCCGCGACAAGGCCTGCGGCGACGGGTTGACGCCGCGCGCCATCGCCGAGATGCAGCTGCTCGGCCTGGGGCCGTGGCTCGAGGGCCGGATCGCACACCACGGTTTGCGGATGTCCGGCTTCGGCTCCGACGTCGAAATTCGATGGCCGGGTCCGTCGTTCCCGCGGGTCAGCAGCGCGGTACCCCGCACCGAGCTCGACGACCGTATTCGCATGGTTGCCGTCGACGACGGCGCGAAGATGATGCTTGGCGTGAAAGCCGTTGATGTGCAGCATGATTCGTCCGGTCGAGTGTATTCTGTGCTGCTGGATTCCGGTGCCGAGATCGGCTGTGAGCATCTGATCGTCGCCGACGGCGCACGGTCGACGCTCGGTCGCGCACTGGGTCGCAAGTGGCACAAGGAGACGGTGTACGGCGTGGCGATCCGCGGTTACATCGCCACGCCGCGCGCCGCCGAGCCGTGGATCACGTCGCACCTGGAGCTGCGCTCGCCGAAGGGCGAGGTGCTGCCGGGCTACGGCTGGATCTTCCCGCTCGGCAACGGCGAAGTGAACATCGGCGTCGGGGCGCTGGCCACCGCGAAGCGGCCCGCGGATGCCGCGCTGCGGCCACTGATGTCGTATTACGCGTCTCTGCACCGCGAGGAGTGGGGTTTCTCGGGCGAGCCGCGACTAGGGCTGTCGGCGTTGTTGCCGATGGGCGGGGCGGTGTCCGGGGTGGCCGGGCCGAACTGGATGCTGATCGGCGATGCCGCGGCGTGCGTGAACCCGCTCAACGGCGAGGGCATCGACTACGGGCTTGAGACCGGCCGGCTGGCCGCGGAGCTGCTGGGGTCGGGCGATCTGACGCGGGTGTGGCCGGCCGTTCTGCAACAGCACTACGCGCGCGGGTTCTCGGTCGCACGCCGGCTCGCGCTGCTTCTGACGTTCCCGCGCTTCCTGCCGTCGACGGGCCCGTTCGCGATGCGGTCGACGTTTCTGATGAACATCGCCGTGCGGGTGATGGCCAACCTCGTCACCGACGAGGACGCGGACTGGATCGCGCGGGTGTGGCGGCGCGCAGGCGCGGGATCGCGGCGCCTCGACCACCGCCCGCCGTTCGCCTAGTCCCGTAGGTCCGTAGGTCCGTAGGTCCGTAGGTCCGTAGGTCCGTAGGTCCGGCGAGCGTGCGTGTCTGCAGGCGACACGCCGTCGTCGACGCCGATTTCATGCACGCTCGCGCACGATTACTGACGTGGCGGTCGGCGTGTACCGAGCGCCGATGCGGTTGCGTCGCAACGATGTCGACGCGGGAGCGCCGACGCGCGTCCCGCGAGCGTGCGCTTTCTCCGGAAAAACTGCGGCGTGTTGCCCGCAGACACGCACGCTCGCGGGACCTAGGAGAGGGACTTCGCGAAGCCGCTGACGTCGCGGATGCTGGCGCGGAACACCTCGGGCATGAAGCCGCCGAGCAACAGATCGCAGCCGTGGCCGGTGCCTGCCACCATCCGCCCTATCGCGGGCACCCCGGCCCGCACCAGCCTGCGGTAGTACAGCAGGCCCTCATCGCGCAGCGGATCCATTTCGTTGACCGAAATGACATGTGGCGGTAGGCCGCTCAGTTCTTCGTCGGTCGCCGCCCCCGCGTAGCACGCGCCGTCCTGCGAGTGCTCTCCGGTCGGGTCGTAGACCGATCCGGCAAGCCCCATCACCTCGCGGGTGAGGAAGTAGCCGTCGTTCTCCTTCAGTGACGGCAGGTCGTCGGGCTGCTCGTACCACCGGCCTGACATGAACGGGCACTGCGCGTAGGCGCCGGCGATCTCGTTGAGCCAGCCCTCGCGCTTGGCCTTGTGCACGGTGGTGAGTGTGAAGTTGCCGCCGCCGGACTCGCCGTTGGTGATGAGGTGGCTGATGCCGAGATCCCCACGGTTCGCATACGCCCATCGGATGGCGGACGCACAGTCGTTGAGCCCAGCCGGGTACGGGTGTGGGCCGAGCTTGCCGCCCGCGTTGCGGAACTGGACGCCGATGACGACAAGACCTGTGGCGGCGAGGTTTTCGCGTGCTCGCGTATACGAGAGATCGGTCACGCTGTTGATGGCCATCCCGCCGCCGTGGAAGTGCACAACACCGGGCAGTTCTCTGCCGGCCGGGATGGGATGGGTGATGTACAGCGCGATGTCGTTGCCGTCGACGCCAGTGATGGTCGTCGTCATGGTGGCGATGCCCTCGGCGACGGGCAGCGTCTGGGCCAACGACTCGAGGACGGTGCCCATCCGATTCTCCGTCGCTGTCACGGCGGCGAGCCGGTCGTCGAGCGGCGCGTCGACCGACACCGGCGGCACGGGCATGTGGCCGTCGAGGCCGAACGGCGCGAGCGCCTTCACCATGCGCGGATCGGCACGCGGATCGGTGCCGATCGTGCAGTTGGGGTCCGCCAGACGGCCGTGCATCTCGACGACCTTAGCCCGAGGGTTTGGTGGCGGCGTGCAGCGCGACGATCCCGCCGCTGAGGTTGCGCCAGCGCACCGTCGACCAGCCTGCGTCGGCGATCCGATGCGCGAGCGCCGCCTGGTCGGGCCACGCGCGGATCGACTCGGCCAGATACACGTACGCGTCGGGATTCGACGACACCGTCCGCGCGATCCGCGGCAGGGCCTGCATCAAGTACTCCTTGTACGCGGTCGCGAACAGCGTGTTCGTCGGCGTGGAGAACTCGCACACCACCAGCCGCCCGCCCGGCCGAGTCACCCGCGCCATCTCTCGCAGGCCTGCGGCGTGGTCGACGACGTTGCGCAGCCCGAAGCTGATCGTCACCGCATCGAACACCCCGTCGGCGAACGGCAGCCGCGTCGCGTCGCCGGCGACCTTGGGCACGTCGCGGCCCGCTCCCGCGGCCAGCATGCCGACCGAGAAGTCCGCGGCCACACACCACGCGCCGGACGCCGCCAGCTCCACCGTCGACACCGCGGTGCCTGCGGCCAGATCCAGCACCTTGTCACCGGGGCCGATCCGCAACGCCGAGCGGGTGGCGCGTCGCCAGAACCGGTCCTGTCCGAGCGACAACACGGTGTTGGTGAGGTCGTAGCGCCGGGCGACCCCGTCGAACATCGACGCGACTTCACGCGGGTCCTTGTCCAGCGACGCCCTGTTCACGCCCGCGACGCTACCTGTGAACTTCCCTGGGCCGGGAATGGGTAACCCGTCCGAGGGACTTGACGCCAGTGGAGAGACGAAAAGGCACGAGAGGGTCGAGGAGTGACAGACAAAGTGTGGTTCATCACGGGCACGTCGCGCGGATTCGGCAGGGAGTGGACGATCGCAGCCCTGGAGCGCGGCGACAAGGTGGCCGCCACCGCGCGCGACACCGCCACCCTGGCCGATCTGTCCGAGAAGTACGGCAACGCGCTGCTGCCCATTCCGCTGGACGTAACCGATCGCGACGCGGACTTCGCCGCGGTCAAGCAGGCTCACGACCATTTCGGCCGGCTGGACATCGTCGTCAACAACGCCGGCTACGGGCACTTCGGCTTCATCGAAGAGCTCACCGAGCAGGAGGCGCGCGCCCAGATCGAGACCAACGTGTTCGGTGCACTGTGGGTGACTCAGGCCGCGCTGCCCTATCTGCGCGCCCAGCGCAGCGGGCACATCATCCAGGTGTCGTCGATCGGCGGCATCACTGCGTTCCAGAACGTCGGCATCTACCACGCGTCGAAGTGGGCGCTCGAGGGGTTCTCCCAGGCGCTGGCGCAGGAAGTCGCGCCGTTCAACATCCACGTGACGCTCATTGAGCCCGGCGGTTTCGATACGGACTGGGCGGGTCCTTCGTCCAAGCGGTCGGCCCCGCTGCCCGACTACAAAGGCGTGCACGAAGAGGCCGACCGCGCGCGTGCCCAGCGGGTGTCGAAGCCGGGCGATCCGAAGGCGTCGGCGGCTGCAATCTTGAAGGTGGTCGACGCGTCAGAGCCGCCGATGCGCGTCTTCTTCGGCGAGGCACCGCTGCAGCTGGCCAAGGCCGACTACGAGAGCCGGCTGGCGACCTGGGAAGAGTGGCAGCCGGTATCGGTTCTCGCGCAGGGCTGATCAGGTATCAGGCGGCCTTGAGGCGGCGCATGCCCTGCACGGCCTCGTAGTGCTCGATCAGTTGGTCGCAGATCGCGGGCCAGGTTCGGTCGAGCACGCTGCGTCGGGCGGCGTGCGAATACCGCTGGCGCTCGGCGATCAGGTGGTCGACGGACTCGGGCAGCCTGGCCTCGAAGTCGGCGACGTCGAGTAGCAGCCCGGTCTGCATGGGCGCCACCAGATCTCGTGGACCGCCCGCGTTCGGCGCGATGACCGGCAGGCCGGACGCCATCGCCTCCTGCACGGCCTGACAGAAGGTCTCGTGCTCACCGGGATGGACGAAGACGTCCATGCTGGCGTAGGCGGTGGCGAGTTCCTGACCGTAGAGCGCACCGGTGAAAACAGCCGTGGGCAGCACGGATTCGAGCTTCGTCCGATCGACGCCGTCGCCGACGATGACCAGCTGCAGGTCGTCTCGTGAAGACAACACCGCGAGGCGCTCGACGTGCTTCTCGGGGGCGAGCCGGCCGACGAAGCCGACGACGGGCTTGCCCTGCGGCGACCACTGTCGACGCAACCGCTCATCGCGTGCCGACGGGGCGTAGCCGGCGATGTCCACACCGCGCCCCCACTTGTACACTCGCGGGATGCGATGGGCAGCAAGGTTTTCCATTGCGGCGGTCGACGGGGCCAGAGTGCGGTCGGCCCGCTTGTGCAATTGCCGGGTCCACGCCCACGCCGCCCGTGCCGCGGGACCGATACCGTAGCTCTCCGCGAAACCAGCTACGTCCGTTTGGAATACGGCGACTGTCGGGATGCCGAGGTAGCGCGCCGCGTGCAGGCCGCCGAAACCCAGGAGCGCCGGCGATGCGAGGTGGACCACGTCGGGATCGAATCCCCTTAGCACGCCGACCATTCGGGGCCGCGGCACACCGAGCGGCAGCGAGGTGATCTTGGGAAACATCCGCGACGGCACCCGGTGCACCCGGATGCCCTCGTGAACGCGGTCTGCCGGCGGCTCACCTCGCGGTGTGTCCGGGGCGATGACCATCACTTCATGACCGGTATGGCGAAGGTGCTCGATCACCCGAAGCACCGAGTTGGTGACGCCGTTGACATTCGGGAGGAAGGACTCTGCGACGATCGCAACGCGCACACCAAGATCGTGCCACCGACGACTTTCGACAAGGTTGCCTCCGGGGATACGACACGCAAAGTTCTGATGTTGGGCAACGACTGCACCGGCGCGGCGGACGCGGGTATTCTGCGCACCAGAGAAGGGCGGTTGACATGCGAATTTCCGGTGTCTGCGTCGTGCTGACGGCGGCGCTGCTCGTTTCGGCCGTCGGCTGCAGCAAGCAGGTCACCGGCACGGCCGTACAAGATCCCGCCCTGCCACCGCTGGCAGTCAGCAAGGACGGCACCGGCATCATTGCCGGCTATCCGGACGCCCCTGTACAGATCGAGCTCTTCACCGAGCCGCAATGCGATCACTGCGCGGAGCTGCAGCACTCCTACGGTGACGAGATCGCGAGCTACATCAACCTCGGTGAGCTCGCGGTGACCTACCGCTTCTTGACCTTCCTCGATGACCAGCCCGACGAGGAGTACTCGTGGGGTGTCGTGAACGCGTTGTTCCTGGCCGCCGAGCCGACATCGACGACCAAGCCCGCATCCGGCCCGGAGTTCCAGCGATTCGTCGAAGAGCTTTGGGCCAGCCAGGATCCAGGCGGCCCAGGACCTTCCGAAGCGGACATGGCAGATATGGCGACCAAGGCAGGGCTGCCCGCAGAGGTCGCCCAGAGGATCGGCGACGACAGCGTGACGCCCCAAGCGGACATCGACCAGGTCGCCCAGGAAAACTACTCCCTATTGCTCAGCGTGAGTCCGTCAAGCCCAGGCACACCAATGGTTTACGACCTGAATAACGACGAGACGGTCGACCTTCACGACAAAGACTGGCTGGCCAGCTTGATGTCGTCGGCCTGACGCGCAAGCCGCCGTTCGAAGTACGCCGACCCCATCAACGCCGCCCCGGCGACCATCCAGCCGACCACGGCGATCGAGCCGGCCGGGATGATCGCCAGTGCAGCATTGCGATGCTGCACCCGGACCAAGTCGGGGTTGTCCTTGTCGTATTCGACGTAAATCCGCATGCCGGTGTCCAATTCGGATGGATAGAGCACGCCCAGTTCGGGCCGGTAGGTGACGCGGTCGGGCGTGACGAACTCGATCGTCGAGCGTCGCGGGCCCGCGCTGAGCACCTCGGCGGCGGCCATCCCCATGTTGTGTTCGATCTGCCGGTCATTGCGCCACGCACCCAGTACCAACAGAAGCGACTGCAACGTCACCAGGCACGCCGCGAGGACGATCCCGATGCGGATCCTGCGGAATGTCCGTTCGGTGTGTGTCTCACCGGGTTCGCCGTACAGGTGCGGAATCACGCTGCGCACCAACCGCTTCACCCGTGCGATCACAACGCCGCCTTGATCGACGCGTGCAGAGCCCGCAGCGACGACCGGTCGGCCTTCACCTCCAGCACCCGCAGGCCTTCGAACGGCTCGTTGAGCGCGGCGACTAGATCGTCGACTTCCATCTGCCGGCTGTCCACGTGATACGCCCGGCACAACGCACCGACGTCCACGTCGTGCGGCGTGCCGAAGACACGTGACGACACGTCGGAGAACCGCGGGTCGCCCTGCTCGAGCAGCTCGAAGATGCCGCCGCCGTTGTCGTTTGACACCACGATCGTCAGATTGCGCGGGGTCGGCTCCGTCGGCCCGATCAACAGTCCCGAGCTGTCGTGCACGAAGGTCAGGTCACCGATGAGCGCGATGGTTCGTCCGCCGGTCGTGTCGTGCGCCATCGCCGCGCCGATCGCCGTCGACACCGTGCCGTCGATGCCGGCGACACCCCGATTCGACCGCACCTTGACCCCGTACGTGTTCAGGCCGACGAGCGCGGCGTCGCGCACCGGGTTCGACGCGCCGAGCACCAGCTGGTCGCCCTCGCGCAGCGCGTCGGCCACGGCGGCGGCGACGTGCAGCCCGGTCGTCAGCGGGTGCGCCTCGAGTTGGCCGCGCACCGCCTCGTTGGCGTGCTGGGTCACCGCGGCGCAGCGGCGTAGCCAGGCCGGATTCGGTTCGCCCGTGGTCACCGCGCGAGTGCCGGTGGCCTGCGAGTTCCCCGACACGTCAGGCCAGCGCGGGCCGGTGGTCAGCGCGAACACCGGCACCGACGGGTCGGCCAGCAGGGCAGACACCGGGCGGTGCAGTGTCGGGCGGCCGAGCATGATGACCTGCTGCGGGCGCAGCAGCGGCAGCGCCATCGGATGCAGCGGGTTGTCGGCGGCCGGGGCCGTCGGCTCCGCGACCGTCGGAAGCGCGGCCAGGTTCGGATGCGTTCCCGCGCCGTGGCCGGCGATGACGATCGTGTCCGGCGTCAGATCGATGTCCAACGGCTGGTCGAACGTCACCGGCGGGGTGTACGTCCACGGCTTTCCGCCCGGCCTACCCTGTGGCGCATACGACACTGCGGGGTCGAGGTCCCGGTCCGGCACCAGCGGCTCGCGTAGCGGGATGTCGAACTGCACCGGCCCGGCGTTCGCGGTGCGAGAACCTGTGGCCGCCACCAACACTCGGCATGTCGCCGACCGCCACTGCGCGTTGAACGCGGCCATGCGCTCGGGGGCGTCTTCGGCAAGCCCGAGGCTGATGTTCACCCGTACCTGCGAGCCGAAGTAGCCCAGCTGCTCCATCGTCTGGTTCGCGCCGGTGCCCAGTAGCTCGTAGGGCCGGTTGGCCGACAGCACGATCAGCGGCACCCGCGCGTAGTTGGCCTCCACCACCGCCGGACCGAGGTTGGCCACCGCGGTGCCCGACGTCATCGCCACACACACCGGCGCCCCAGCGGCCACCGCTAGGCCGATCGCCAGGTAGCCGGCGGTGCGCTCGTCGATGCGGACATGCAGCCGGATCCGGCCTGCACGGTCGGCGTCCTGGAGTGCGAAGGCCAGCGGCGCGTTGCGCGACCCCGGGCACAGCACGATGTCGCGCACGCCGCCGCGAATGAGTTCGTCGACGACGACACGCGCCTGTGCCGTCGATGGGTTCACGACTACACCCTATCGGCGCCACCTGCGAAGAATTTCAGCGCCGCCGCGTTCACGACCTGCGGTTTCTCGATGAAGCCCAGGTGGCCGGCGTCGGGAATCTCCTGATAGCGGCCGTTCGGCAGCGCCTCGGCGACCTCGCGGCCCAGGTGCGGCGGCAACACCACGTCGTCGGCGAACCCGATGACGAGCACCGGCGCCGTAATACTTCGGTAAGCGGGCAGCCGGTTGTCCCGCGGGCCGATGTCGAGCTGTGCACGTAGGCCGGGCGTCGGCTTCGTCGGCCACATGGTGAACATGTCGATCCAGTCGCGCGCCGCGAGATCGTCGTTGAGCGTGGTGGCCGAAAAGCTCTCCAACAGACGCACTTTCGCTTCGTATGCGGCAGGCAGCTGTACACCGGACTCGGCCATTTCGCGCTCGGCGGTGCGGAAGAAGTCGCGGGTGCGGTCGTGACGGCCGCGGGTGGCCAGCAGCACCGCCGAGTGCACCAGGTCCGGGCGGGCCAGCATGAGCTCCTGGGCGATGAACGAGCCCATCGAAGCCGCCACGATGCGCGCGGGCGCGGCGTTCAGCTTCTCGATCAGCGCGGCGGTGTCGGCGACCATCTGGTCGACGTCGAAGCTGTCGGCCTGCTCGGTCGCGCCGATACCCCGGTTGTCGAACGTGATCGCCCGATAGCCGGCCCGCAGGAACTCCGGGACCTGGTAGACGTGCCAGGTCCGGCCTGCGCCCCCTCGGCCCGCGATGAACAGCACCGGATCGCCGGAGCCGCGGTCGTCGTAGGCGAGATTCACCTCGACGACCGTACCCGGGCAGGGCGACATCGCGTTGGAGGCCACTAATTCCCGGCGCCCTCGATCGCATGTGTGACGACGCGCTCGTATGCGGCCTTCTGATCGGTTCCCAACGCTGGAGCGAACACCAGCACTACGTCTTCGATTTGGTACGCGTTCGAGATGGATCCCTCATACCGCTCTCCGCGACCGGTCGTCGGGAACTTGAGAATGGACAGGTTTTGGGCATCGATTGCCTGAATACATTGCAGCTTTGCACATTTCAGTTGCGTCACATCATGGGCACCTTCCATGGACAGTCCAGCGCGGGTCAGGTCCTCAACAAGCCGCGCGACCGTCACACGGTTGAGTGATGCTGGGGCGTCGGGCGGGAGCGTGGCCGGTGCTGACGTCTGCGGGTGGCTACAGCCGGCGAGTGTGACCATCGATACGGCCAGCCCGCCGAGAGACGTCGTTAGCACGTTCACCGTTCCATCTTCGCGATCGCGCTCAAGTAACGGTGCCGGTCGACGGCTGAGACCGGCGGGGCGAACCGCACCACAATCGTGCCCGCCTGGTCCAGGCCGCGTGCCGATGCATATCGAGTGGCCTGCGAACGTGTTGCGAACGACAGCACCCGCAGGGTATCGGTGACGACCGATTGCTCACATCCCACCGCTACGCACTCCTGGGCCGTCGTGTCCAGCGGATGGTCCACGTTGAAGCCGGCCTCGGAGAGCCCGCGCACGACCCCCCACGCCGTCCACTTCGAGTAGTCGGCGCCGCCTTCAATCGCATTGGCCATCGGGGAGTTATTGCTGGCCGAGGTGGGTGGGCCGGCCAACGGAACACTGATGCGACCGCCTGCGCAGGATGCCACCAGAGCGATCAGCAGCACCCCCGCCGAACCAACCGCCCGTGACAGGCGACGTCGCGCCGCCAGATTGGTGCATTCAGCATGACACATGTCTTGCATATTGTGCATTATGCACGATAATGGCGACGTCGATCCGTCGACAACCTTCCCTCCCTGCTAGCTGCTCAGGAGCACCACATGAGGATCGCCATTAGCGGCGCGGGCGTTGCCGGGCCTGCGTTCGCCTACTGGATGCGGCGCGCCGGTCACGACGTGACATTGATCGAGGCGGCGCCGAGCTTTCGCACAGGCGGCTACATCGTCGACTTCTGGGGGCTCGGTTACTCCATCGCCGAGAAGATGGGGGTCGAGGAAGACATCCTCAAGGTCGGCTACCAGGTGCAAGAGGTCCGCGCCGTCGGCGCCGATGGACGCACCAGCGCCAGCTTCGGCGTGGACGCGGTCCGGCGGGTGACCAAGGGCCGCTCCACCAGCGTGCCACGCGGCGATCTCGCCGCCGCGATCTACCGGACCGTTGAAAACGACATCTCGACGATCTATTCCGACACGATCAACTCCATCGACCGTCACCCTGACCGCGTCGACGTCACGTTCAAGCACGCACCTCCGGACACCTTCGACTTGGTGATCGGCGCCGACGGCCTGCACTCCACCGTCAGGGGGTTGACCTTCGGACCAGAGCGGATGTTCACGAAGTATCTCGGCTGCCAGGTGGCAGCATGCGTCATCGATGGCTACCGTCCCCGTGACGAACTCGTCTACGTCACGCACAACCTCGGCGGCCGGCAGATCGGCAGGTTCGCCATGGACGACGGTCGCACAATGGTGCTGTTCATATTTCGGTCGGCATCCCCGTTTGTCCCCGCCACCCTCGATTCAGGTAAGGCGCTGCTGCGCAGCCAGTTCGCCGACGCCGGTTGGGAAGCTCCCCAGATCCTCGCCGCACTGGACGACGTCGACGACCTGTACTTGGATGTCGTAAGCCAGATCCGAATGGATCGCTGGACGTCCGGGCGGGTGGCGCTCATAGGCGATGCCGCGGCATGCGTGTCACTGCTCGCGGGCGAAGGAACGGGTCTGGCGTTGGTGGAGGCGTACGTGCTGGCGGGCGAACTTGCACTCGCCGGCGACGATCCCGCTCGCGCCTTTCCCGCCTACGAAGCGCGCCTCCGCCGATTCATCGAGCAAAAACAGGACGGTGCAATGAAATTCGTGGCATTCTTCGCTACCCGCACAAAGCTGGGCCTCTGGCTACGCAACGTCGGCATGCGAGCGATGAACCTTCCCTTCGTCGGCGACCTGGTGGTGCGGCGTGCCCTGCGTGACGAGATCGAGCTGCCGGACTATCCGCTTTGATGAGTATTCGACCCCGGGCGAAACCCGGCGGTAGCGCTCGAATCCCGGTGCTTCAGGCCGCGATTTGGGCAGCTTGGTTGCGACGGCACCCGATTACCTTGGTACCTCTGGCGATAACGGTAGGAGCCGTCACCGGGCTCGGTGCCGTTGGGTTCCGCTGGCTGATAACAACTTTCACGCGGATGTTCACTGGCTACGACGATTTCTCCGCACTTGGTCGTATTCCCAGTGCCCACTGGCCGGGCCTGGGTTTCTGGTTTCTTCTGTTGACGCCCATCGTCGCCGGTGCGATCTACGGTCCGCTCGTCTACCGCTTCGCACCAGAGGCACGGGGCCACGGTGTGCCGGAGGTGATGTACGCGGTCGCACACCGGGGTGGACGGATCGCTCCGCAAGTCACGATCGTGAAGGCTCTTGCCTCCGCACTGTGCATCGGCGGAGGTGGGTCCGTCGGCCGTGAAGGACCGATCGTCCAGATCGGTTCCGCGGCAGGTTCGACGGTGGCACAACTATTGCGACTGGACACAGACAGAGTTCGGCTTCTCGTCGCGTGCGGAGCGGCCGGCGGCATTTCGGCCACCTTCAACGCACCGCTGGCAGGCGCATTCTTTGCGATCGAGTTGATCCTGCGCACGGTTGCCGCCGAGGCGTTCGGCGCCGTCGTATTGTCCAGCGTGACCGCCGCAGTCGTGGGACGGTCGATTCTGGGTGACCATCCGTTTCTGACGTTGCCGACGTTCGGCGTACGTCATCCGACCGAATACCTTCTCTACGTCGCTCTCGGAATCGGCGTCGGGGTTGTCGGCGTCGTGTTCTCCAAGGTCCTCTATCTTGTTGAAGACGCCTGCGACTGGGTCTGGCGAGGACCCGAATGGGCCCGGCCTGCGGTCGGCGGCATTCTGCTGGGCGCGCTACTCATCGCACTGCCCGAGATGTACGGCGTCGGATATCCGGTGCTGGAAAACGCCGTCTCCGGCAAGTACGTGACCGGCATGCTGCTGCTCTTGATGATCGGCAAGATCTTCGCAACCAGCCTGACGATCGGCATCGGCGGCTCCGGTGGAGTCTTTGCACCGACGTTATTCATCGGCGCGATGGCCGGCACGGCGTTCGGCGCCATCGCCAATGAGCTGTGGCCATCAGCCACCGAGTCGGCAGGCGCCTACGGGCTGATCGGTATGGGCGCAGCCCTCGGTGGTGCGACGCGGGCCCCCATCACCGCCGTGGTCATCCTCTTCGAGCTCACCGGAGAATACTCGATCATCCTTCCGCTGATGGCTGCCGTGGCGATGGCGGCGGGCACGGGCCGATTGCTGTCGCAAACAACCATTTACACAGCAAAACTGTGGCGACGAGGGGTCAACCTCGACGCCGCTGCGGCATCACTACCGACATTCACCGCGGGCGACATCGCAGTCCCTGGACCCGATCCGATCCGCCTGGACGCCTCATTGGCCAGCGCTGCCGAGATACTCGCGACGTCGCCGCGCGCAGTTGTCCCGATCGTTGATGCCAAAGGCCGCTATGTGGGCTGCCTCTCGGCACGAGATCTCACCGAGGCCCTGAACGACGTCGACCCGCCGCAGACTGTGGAGCCATTGGTCGAGCAGCCCACCGTCGTCACCACCGGAACCGCCGCACCCGAGATCTTGGCGGCGCTGGCTGGGCATGGCGAATCCGGCCTGCCCGTCGTAGACGACGAGGACAAGATGGTGATCGGTTGGGTCACCTACGAAACCGTTCTGAACCGAATGCATCCCGGCATCCACGGCCACCTGAAGGCGGACTCGGACGCGGAGTAGTGTCCGCCGAAAAGAGAGAAACCAGATGCCCACAACCAAGAAAATCGGCGCGCCGGTCTCTTCGGATGAAGAGGCCGACGACTTCCTGCAACGGCTCGAGCGGGCCACCCGTGGGTTGCTCGCACTGAACGTTTCGGTGCTGGAACACATGGAAAAGCAGATCGGCCTCGCACCGCTGCGCGCTCTGCAGTCGCTCGAGCGGCTAGGGCCGAGCTTAGTCACTGAACTCGGCGCCGACCTCGATCTGCTGCCCTCCACCGCGAGCCGACTCAGCGATAGGCTGGCAGACGCGGGCTACATCACTCGTAGTGTTTCGCCGACGAACCGGCGGGCCACACTTCTTGAACTAACTGAGGCGGGCCGCAGGGTATTGAAGGATCTGATCAGGCTGCGCATCGAGGCGTTCGGCGAAGTCGTCCGGCACATGACCGATACCGACCGGGAAGCACTGGTTCGAGGCACACAAGCATTCACCGACACCCATCGCGACCTGACCCACGACGTCTCTTAAGCGATTTCGGCGTGATTAGTGGCGCTGGGCGACACTAATCACGCCCGAATCACTCTTGCGGCCGCGGCGACGCTTCGCGCGGGCCCGCTGGATGGCGTGGTCCCACAGCAGTCCTGTCGTGGCCTTCAGCTGCTTGGGCTTGACGAGGTCCTTCGACATCATCGCGGTGGCCATTGCCTTGGTGGACGTGGACGCCTTCGACATGTGGCCCGAGTCGAACGGCGGCTGCGGGTCGTACTCCATCGACAGCTGGATGGCCTTGGCGCGGCCCTCGCCGCCGATCTGGCCGGTCAGCCACAGGCCGAGGTCAATGCCCGCCGACACACCCGCACACGTCACGACGTTGCCCTCGTGAACGATGCGCTGGTCGCCAACAGCCTTGACGCCCAGGGCCTTCAGCGCAGTCAGCGCCGCCCAGTGCGATGTGGCGCTCTTGCCGTCCAACAGTCCGGCCGCGGCCAGCAGCACCGAGCCGGAGCACACTGACGCCGTCCACGACGCGGTCTCGTGGGTCCTGCGCAACCAGTCGAGCACCTTCTCGTCGCGGGCGTGTTCCATCGTGGTGAAGCCGCCCGGCACCAGAATGACGTCGGGAGAGGGTGTTTCGTCGAACGAGTGTGTCGCACCGACCACGAGCACGCCAGAGTCCGCGGCTATCGGGCCGGGCTCGTGCCAGACGAAGCGCACGTCGGCGTCGGGCAGCCAACGCAGGCTTTCATAGGGTCCGATGAAGTCCAGTGCGGTGAAGCCGGGGTACAGCACGATGGCGATCTGCATGATTTTCTCCTTTTAGGCGAAGGCCTTGCGGTAGTGGTCGGGCGAAATGCCCAGTCGTCGAACGAAGTTACGGCGCATGGTCTCTGCGCTGCCGAAGCCGCAGCGGGCTGCGATCACGGTGACGGTGTCGTCGGTCTCCTCCAGTTGCCTGCGCGCGGCCTCGGTCCGGATGCGTTCGACGTAGGCGCCGGGCGCCTCGCCGACCTCGTCGGTGAACACCCGGGCGAAGTGCCGCGGGCTCATCGCAGCGCGACGGGCCAACTCGGAGATACTGTGCGGGGCACCGGGTTCGGTCTCGATGGACTCCTGGACGTCGCGGATCGGCTCGCGCTTCGCACGCGGCATCCAGACCGGTGCGGCGAACTGGCTCTGCCCGCCGGGCCGCCGCAGATACAGCACCAGATAACGCGCCACTGTCTGCGCGACCTCGGTGCCGTGGTCCTCCTCGACCAGCGACAGCGCCAGGTCGATCCCAGCGGTGACGCCGGCCGCCGTCCACACCGTCGGTGAACTCCGCACATAGATCGGCTCGGGATCAACTGCGACAGAGGGAAACTCACGGGCCAGCTGGTCGGCGAACGCCCAGTGAGTGGTTGCCCTGCAGCCGTCCAGCAGTCCCGCCTGCGCGGCAAGGAATGCACCCGTGCACACACTGACGACTCGACGGGCGGTACCCGCAACGGCCTTGACCCAGTCCACGACGTCGGGGTTCTTCCGCGTCTCGTCGAGGCCCCAGCCGCCCGGCAGCACCACGGTGTCGATGGCGCCGTGCGGGTCGGGCAGCGGTTGGGCGACGAGCACCAGGCCGGTGCCGGTGGTGACCGGCTCACCCCCTGCGGACACGATCGAGACGTCGTAGCCGTCGTCCAAGCGGTGCCGCGCGGCCAGGTCAAGCGTCGCGCCGGTGAACACGTCGAACGGCCCGACCAGGTCAAGCGCCTGCACGCCAGGATACCCGAGGATCACCACCGATCGCGTCACGATCCCAGTGTTGAGCACCGCGGCCGTGTCGTCTATGCCGTGTACCCCACAAATTAGGACATTGCTTCACAATGTGGTCAAACGCCCTGTCCAGGACAGAATGACCATTAACATAGGCGCGGTGCTCACGACAGTACGCAAACTCCTGAGCTTCGAGATGACGATCGCGGAGTGGATCGGCGCGGCCATCCTCGCCGCGATCCCCTACCTGGTGATCGGGCTGATCTGGTCGTCGACTCATACCGCCGCGCTCAGCGGCATGACGGGCGTCGACCGCACTGTGTCATTTCTCGGTTCGATCGCGAGTTGGCCGGTGCTGGTGTTCTCCGAGGTGTGCATGGCATGAGCGAGACCCGGATCTCTGCCAGGAGGCGCACCGCGCGCTGGGATCCCGATGCGGAGGTCTCGGTCCGGGAGGCGATGGACTTCTGGTCGTTCGCGGCCGCCGCGGCCAATGTCGTCATGCAGTTGGCGTGGCCCGAGGTCGGCTACGGCGTTGCGGAGAGCAAGGTCGATTCCGGCAGCATCCTCAAGCACCCGTGGAAGCGCCTGCGGACGACGTCTCAGTACCTGGCGGTGGCGGTGTTCGGAAACGAGAACGATCGCGCCGAATTCCGGAAGGCGGTCGACGTCGCGCACCGCCAGGTGATATCCACCCCCGACAGCCCGGTGCGCTACAACGCATTCGATCAAGAGCTGCAGATGTGGGTCGCCGCATGCCTTTTCGTCGGCCTGGAGGACACGTACCTGTTGCTTCGCGGCGAGATGACGCCCGAGCAGGCCGAGCAGTTCTACCGCTCATCGTGGACGCTGGGCACAACCCTGCAGGTGACCGAAGACCAGTGGCCGCCCACCCGCGCCAACTTCGACGACTACTGGGACACCGCGTGCAAGCAGATCGTCATCGACGACCTCGTCCGCACCTACCTGATGGACCTGATCAACCTGCGGATGATCAATCCCGTTCTGGGACTTCCCTTTCGGCCGCTGCTGAAGTTTCTGACCGTTGGCTTTCTCGCTCCGGTGTTCAGGGAGGCACTGGGTGTCCGGTGGACCGCGGGCAAGCAGAGGCGTTTCGAATGGCTCTTCCTTCTGGTGGCCTTCGTCAATCGGTTTCTGCCGGTGTTCATCCGCCAGGGCGGCAGCCATATTCTCCTGGCGGACGTGCGCAGACGCGTCCGCGCGCACAAGGGGCTGGTGTGACCGTGCTGACTGGACTGCGCCGGCTGCTCAGCCGAAAAGTCAGCGTCGAGGCCATGATCGAAGCCGCGATGTGGCTTGCGATTCCCTATTTGCTCGTCGGGATCGTGTGGACGTTTCTGAACGCCGACGACGTGTCCCGAATCGAAAGCCAGTTGGAAACACGCATGCCCGCGGGGTCGGACTTGGCGGCGTTCGGCGCGACGACCGCGTTGTGGCCGTTTCTGCTATTCGGCGACGAGGTCTGCGCGGCCTGAGGCGTAGCAGTCCCTGACGCGCTCGATCCACCACGCCCGACGGGCGGGACGGCACGGCCAACGCTGCGAGCCGAGCCGGATCGGGCGTCACCGAAGCGACCGGCAGATGACCGTCGACCGGCGTCACCGGCTCGGCGACATCCTCGACGAACAGACCGCCGGTGCCGAGCCCGCATGCGTGCCGAAGTTCGGGCAGCGCGGCAGCGGCAAGCAGGCCCCTGCCGATGCCGACCGCCGAATCCAGCGCACTGGACACCACCACCGGGACATCGATCTGCCGGGCGATGTCGAGCAGCTTGGCGACCCCGCCCAGCGGCGCGACCTTGAGCACGGCGATGTCGGCGGCCCGCAAGCGCACCACGTGCAACGGGTCGTCGGCCTTACGGATGCTTTCATCGGCGGCGATCGGCACGTCGATGAGACGACGCAGCTCGGCCAGTTCGGACACCGTCGCGCAGGGCTGTTCGAGGTACTCCAGGGGCCCGTCGGCGGTCAGCGCTCGTGCCGCCGCCACGGCCTCTGCGACGCTCCAACCGCCGTTTGCGTCCACTCGCACCGTCGGCACGTGTGCGCGCACGGCGTTGACGCGGGCCACGTCGTCGGCCAGCGTCTGGCCCGGCTCGGCGACCTTCACCTTGGCGGTGCGCGCGCCCGGAAAGCGGGCCAGCACCTCGGGGACGTCGGCCGCGGCGACTGCAGGCACGGTCGCGTTGATAGGGATGCGGTCGCGGCGCGTCGGCGGCGGCGCGATGTACGCCGCCTCGATGCCCGCCGCCAGCCACGCGGCGGCCTCGGGCGGTTCGTACTCGAGGAAAGCACCGAACTCGCCCCAACCCGCGGGGCCGTCGATGAGCGCCAGCTCGCGAACCGTGATGCCGCGGAACTTCACCCGCATTGGCAGCGCGACGACGTGCAAGCGGTCGACGACGTCGGTGAGGGACGGCACGTCGTCAATGATCCACGGCGTCATGGTTTGGTCATAGTTCGGTAATCATTTGAGGGGATTGACCGCGGCGTCATCGGGATAACGACTAGACGGATAAGGTTCCAACCACCGGTGATGAGCGGAGTCACAATATGAAAATTCACACCCTGATACCCAACGCACTGGCGGTCGCCACCACCGGCGTGCTGGGCGGCCTCGCGAGTAGGCCAGCGCAGTCTGCGTGGTACTCGTCGCTGAAGAAGCCGCCTTATCAACCGCCACGGCAGGCGTTTCCGATCGTCTGGCCGATCCTCTACGCGGATATCGCCGCTGTCTCGTCGTCGACCCTCGACGACCTCGAGGACCGCGGCGACCAGGGCCCGCGTCGTTCTTACATCGCGGCGCTGACCGCCAACCTCGTTCTCAACGCCAGTTGGTCATGGATGTTCTTCACCAAGCGGTGGTTGGGCACGTCGGCGCTCGCGGCGGGAGTACTGACCCTCAGCAGCGCGGACCTCACTCGCCGAGCGGTCGAAGTGCGCGGCGCACGCGCCGCGCCGTTGGCGCTCTACCCGCTTTGGTGTGCATTCGCGACTGTTCTGTCCACTCATATCTGGATTCTCAACAAGCGCTGATGCGAATCATCAAGCTACCCATCCAGATTGCGGAGTCGGTCCTGTCCATCGTGGGAATCCGAATCGGCACCGAAGAACCGCACTACACCAGCACTCAATTCGCCGGCGGTGTCGAGATCCGCAGGTATGGCCCGCGCATCGCGGCCGAGACGACCGTCTCCGCCAACGAGGATCGGGCCCGCAACATCGGGTTCCGGCGTTTGGCCAATTACATCTTCGGCGCCAACCACCGTGACGAGGCGATCTCCATGACCGCGCCGGTGGCTCAGCAGTCCGATCGCCGGGGTGACGACATCGCGATGACGGCGCCTGTCGCCCAGTCGCAGACGTCCGGCGACCGTTGGACCATCCGGTTTTTCATGCCGTCGAAGTGGACGATGGACACGCTTCCGACGCCCGACGACGACAAAGTCCGATTGGTATCGGTGCCGGGAGAGACGGTTGCAGTGCTGCGGTTCGGTGGCGACCGCGGACCATCGGCAGTGGCCGCCCGCATGGAAGAACTTGCCGAAGTCCTGCGCGACAACGGCATCGAGCCGGCGGGCGAGCCGGTCGCCTGGTTCTACGATCCGCCGTGGACGCTTCCCTTCCGGCGGCGCAACGAGATCGCCATCCCTGTCAAGCGGTGAAAGTCTAGGTGTTGCCGTAAACCTGCCGACCGGCCAGGAACGTCGCACGCACGTCGAGCTCGGCAATCTGTTCGGGCGCCACGGATCGCGGATCTGCCGACAGCACAACGAAATCCGCGTACTTGCCGACCTCGATCGAACCGATCGCGTCGTCGCTGAAAAGCTGCCATGCCGCGTCGATGGTCTGAGCCCGGATGGCCTGCTCGACGGTCAGTCGTTCCTCGGGTCCCAGCACCCGCCCGCTCGGCGCGGTCCTGGTGACCGCAACGCTGATGTTGCGCAGCGGCTCCTCAGGCGTCACCGGCGGGTCGTTGTGCAGCGAGATTCGCATGCCGGTGGCGGCCGCGGAACCGCATGGCATCCAACGTGATCCGTGCTCGGGACCGAACAGTCCGTCGACGATGATGTCGCCCCAATAGTGAATCTGGTCGACGAAGATGCTGCACGTGATGCCGAGATCCGCTGCGCGCCGCAGTTGTTGGTCGCTGATCGCGCCGACGTGTTCGAGCCGCAGCCGGTGGTCGGTGCGCGGGTGCTTTTTCAGCGCCTCCTCGTAGACGTCGAGGATGGTGTCGACGCCCTTGTCGCCCTGCACGTGGCAGGCCATCTGCCACCCCAGCGGGTAGTAGGCATCGACGATCTCGGTCAGCTGCTCGCGGGTGTAGTTCGCGTGCCCGCACGATCCCGGCACCACGCCGATGGTGCGGGTGGCGGCGGTGTCCAGATACGGGAAGGACAGGTCGATGTTGCCGACCCACGGCGAGCCGTCGACCCAGATCTTGATGCCCACCTGACGCACCGTGTCGTCGCCATTGTCGACGGCTTCGTCGGTGGTCATCTTGGCGGTGGACATCTCGTAGGTGCGTAGCCGGACCGTCAGCTGGTCATGCAGCTGCTCGAGAACAGGGCGAAACATCGGATCAAAGGCCATCTCCGAACACGTCGTCAGCCCGGCCCCGTTGAGCCGCGCGCATTCCGCCAGCAGCATCGCCGGGTAGTCCCTCGGCTGGATTGCGCCGGCCAGCAGCGGGAACACCGCACCGGTCTCCTCCGCGGTGCCGTCGAGCTCGCCATCGGCGTCGTGCCCGTACGTCGCACCCTTCGGGTCGGGGGTATCGCGGGTGAGACCGGTCCGCGTGGCCGCCGCTGAGTTGAAGTACGCCTTGTGGCCCGAGTTGTGAATGATCACCAGCGGGTTGTCGGGCGCGACGCCGTTGAGCCAGTCGAGCGTCGGCTCGGGAAGGCCGTTCTGTAGGAGCGGATCCCAGCCATTGAGATAGGCACCGTCGGCGCCGCGCTTGGCAACCTCCGCCGCGATCGCCGCGACGACCTTGTCGGGGTCGGCGATCGTGACCGGCCGGATGTCGACCAGCCGATCCGACAACGCGATCGCCTCCATCAGAGGGTGCCCGTGCGCTTCGATCAGTCCGGGCAACACGCAGCCGTCGCCGATGTCGAGGACCTCGGTGTCGGGGCCGACGAGCGGTTCGACGTCGACTCGGCTGCCGACTGCGGCGATTCGACCGCCCACGACGGCCACCGCCTCCGCGGTGGGTTGTGACTCGTCGACCGTCAGCACCGTTCCGTAAATCGCAAGCTCAGCGTTGGGCACTGGGCCATTCTTGCTGGAAGCCGGCTACTTGAGGCGGAAATGAACCCAGCCCAGACAGCGGAGGCCTGGGCTGGGATGGGGAGGGGTTCAGGTATTACCCGAGCGCTGCGGCCTGGGCCTCCAGCTGGACCGCGTTGGCCTCCAACTGAGCCGCCGCGGCCTGAATGCCCGGGTCGTTGGGCCCCTGAGCGCGGAGCTGCGCCGCCTGGGCCTTTTGTGCTTGGGCCGCTGCCAGAATCGATGCCTTCTGGTCCGCCTTGGTTTTTGCGTCGGCCTTGGCCTTCGCCTCCGCGTCCGCCTTCGCCTTCGCCTCCGCGTCGGCCTTGGCCTGCCCATCATCGGCCGGGCTCTGGTTCTGAGCCGGGGCCTGGTTCTGGGCGGGCACCTGGGCTGGGGCCTGGTTCTGCACCGGAGCCTGGCCCGGCAGCGTGATGACGCGGGGAGCGGGGTTGTTCACGACGACCGGTGCGCTCGGCGTCGAGGAACTCAGCGACGGGATGTTGATCTCCGAAGGAAGGTTGATGACCGTGCTGGGCGCGCTCTGCGCCGCAGTGTTCTCCACGCCCGAGTTGTGCTTCATGCCGAACATGACCGCGAAAGCGCCGATGCCGATTGCCAGCAGGGCCAGTGCGCCGGCGGCCATCTTCATGCCCGAACCGGAATTCTGAGGGGCGACGGGCATCGGAGCGTACTGGGGCATCGGAGCGTACTGCGGCTGCGGAGCCGGTGCGAACTGGGCGTTGGGGTAGCCGTAGTAGCTGTTCTGGGGGCCGTAGTTGCTGTTCATGGTCTCTCCTGTGGTTTCTGGCGCTTCCCGGTTTGGGCTGCTCTCACGGGTAGGAGCGATGGCCCCACGGCAGTCGCACACTTTTTCAAAAGCAATTTTGAAAGTTTTTTCTCAGACGCTGTCGATTTCTCGGGGTTGCCGTTCGACGTGTCAACGAGGGCACGATGGACGCGCCCCTTCCACAACCAAGAAGGAGACACCACAATGTCGCGCTACATGCTGATCATGCGGTCCACCCCCGAGGCCGAGGCGGCCATGGAGGAAGCAAACATCGACTTCAGTGAGGTCATCGAGTCGATGGGCCGTTTCAACGAGGAGCTCATCAAGGCCGGGGTCATGCTGGCCGGTGAGGGCCTGACCGGACCCGAGGAGGGTTTCGTGGTCGACTTCAACGCCGATCCGCCCGTTGTCACCGACGGCCCGTACACCGAGGCCAAGGAACTGTTCAACGGCTTCTGGATCCTCGATGTGTCGTCGAAGGAAGAGGCCAAGCAGTGGGCGCAGAAGGTCCCGCTGGGCAAGGGCGTCAAGCTCGAGGTGCGCCGGGTGTCGGAAAGCGAGGAGTTCCCGCTGGACAACCCCTGGATCAAGAAGGAGATCCAGTGGAGGGCCGACCTCGCCGAGAAGATCGCCGCGCAGGCGCGGGCGGACGCCGACAAGTTCGCCGGTCGCTGAGATTCCGGCTTACCTGGCGCGGATCCGAACGGGTCCGCGCCAGGTGTCGCCGCGGCTAAGTAGTACCGCGGTAGTACCGCGCCAAGCCGGGCGAGATTGCAGTAGAGCGCTACTGAGCGCGTCCCGCCGCACGCGAGCGACGATTCCGATCAGCTGTTAATAAGCAGCGACATGACAGACGGCGGTTCTCCGGCGTCAACAGGAAAGGAAACGTCATGGGTAAACATCGTGCAATCTCCCACTCGCTGCAGGCGCGGACAGTGATCGGCGGCGTGCTCGCATCGGGTGCCCTGCTAGTCGTCGGCGCACCCGCCGGCGTCGCACTCGCCGCCCCGCCCCCGGCGCCAAGCCCCTTCCACCTCCACAGCCCGGCGGCCCAGGCGCGGGAAACGGCCATCAAGGTGAAGATCGTGACAGCGGTAAAGAATTCAAAGCTCGGCCAGAAAGTATTCGCAGACATTGCGAAAAGAGACCCGGCCGCGCTTCCGAAGATCAACGCTGCCATCACCCACTGGGTGTCGCATTAATTGATGTAGTCGTTGGGGGGCCTGGCGCGGATCCGAATGGGTCCGCGCCAGGTTTCGTCCGGGTCCAGAACGTCATTTCCCTGGATGATGACAACCTTGCCCGGGGTGCCGAGGCAAGCCGAATCCAATGACCCTTGCCACCGATTCTGTAACACGTTCTAGTCTGGTGGGCATGACGGACCTGCTGCGCTATCCACTGCACTCCGGCCACCTCACCGTGGGGGCGTTGAAGCGGAACAAAGACAAGCCCGTGCTGTTCCTCGGCGACACCACCCTGACCGGTGGTGAGCTGGCCGACCGCATCAGCCAATACATTCAGGCGTTCGAGGCGCTCGGTGCGGGCACCGGCAGCGTCACCGGCCTGCTCTCGCTGAACCGGCCGGAGGTGCTGATGATCCTCGGCGCCGGCCAGACCCAGGGCTACCGCCGCACGGCACTACACCCTCTCGGGTCGCTCGACGACCACGCGTACGTGTTGAACGACGCGGGCATCTCGTCGTTGATCATCGACCCGAATCCGATGTTCATCGAGCGGGCGCAGGGCCTGTTGCAGAAGGTGCCCGGCCTCAAGCAGATCCTGACGATCGGCCCGGTGCCCGACGCGCTGTCCGACGTCGCCGTCGACCTGACCGCCGAGGCGGCCAAGTACCAGCCGCGGCCGTTGGTCGCCGCCGACCTGCCGCCGGACCATATCGGCGGAATGGCCTACACCGGCGGCACGACCGGCAAGCCGAAGGGGGTGATCGGCACTGTGCAGTCGATCACCACGATGACGACGATCCAGCTCGCCGAGTGGGAATGGCCGGAGCGTCCGAAGTTCCTGATGTGCACCCCGCTGTCGCACGCGGGCGCGGCGTTCTTCGTGCCGACGATCATCAAGGGCGGTGAGCTCGTCGTGCTCACCAAGTTCGACCCCGCCGAGGTGCTGAAGACCATCGAGGAGCAGAAGATCACGGCGACGATGCTGGTGCCGTCGATGATCTACGCCCTGATGGACCACCCCGATTCGCGCACGCGCGACCTGTCGTCGCTGGAAACCGTGTACTACGGGGCCTCCGCGATGAACCCGGTGCGGCTGCGCGAGGCGATCGACCGGTTCGGCCCGATCTTCGCGCAGTACTACGGCCAGTCCGAGGCGCCGATGGTGATCACGTATCTGCCCAAGGGCGACCACGACGAGAAACGGCTGACGTCATGCGGGCGCCCGACCGTGTTCTGCCGGACCGCGCTGCTCGGCGAGGACGGAAACCCGGTGCCGCAGGGCGAGGTCGGCGAGATCTGTGTCAGCGGGCCGCTGGTGTCCGGCGGCTACTGGAACAAGCCGGAGGCGACGGCCGAGACCTTCCGCGACGGCTGGATGCACACCGGTGACGTGGCCCGCGAGGACGAGGACGGGTACTGGTACATCGTCGACCGCACCAAGGACATGATCGTCACCGGCGGCTTCAACGTGTTTCCGCGTGAGGTGGAAGACGTTGTCGCCGAACATCCTTCGGTCGCGCAGGTGTGTGTCATCGGCACACCCGACGAGAAGTGGGGTGAGGCGGTGACGGCGGTCATCGTGCTGCGGCCCGACGCGCCGAGTGACGACGAGGCGGTCGCGAAGGTGACCGAAGAGATCCAGTCCGCGGTGAAGGAACGCAAGGGTTCGGTGCAGTCGCCGAAACAGGTCGTCATCGTCGACTCGGTGCCGGTCACCGCGCTGGGCAAGCCGGACAAGAAAGCCGTCCGCGCACAGTTCTGGGAGGGCGCCGGCCGCGCGGTCGGCTGACTTGCCTGCGCGAGCGTGCGCGTTCTCGCGACAAAGGTCGGTGTGTCGCCCGCAGACACGCACGCTCGGCAGAATGGGCCCGTGACGTCCGGCGACATTCAGCAGACCGTCGATGCGGTGTGGCGCATGGAGGCCGCCAAGATCGTCGCGACCCTGACCAGGACGGTCGGCGACGTCGGGCTGGCCGAGGACCTCGCGCAGGAGGCGCTCGTCGACGCGCTGACGCAGTGGCCGGACACCGGCGTGCCGCGCAACGCGGGCGCCTGGCTGACCACCGTCGCCAAGCGCAAGGCTATCGACCACTGGCGCCGCCAAGACAACCTCGACGCGAAGTACGCGACGCTGGCCCGTGACCTGGAAACCCAAATCGACGAGCCCGCATGGGATCCCGACCGCATCGACGACGACGTGCTGCGGCTGATCTTCATCTCGTCGCACCCGGTGCTGTCACGCGAAGGCCAGATCGCCCTGACGCTGCGCGTGGTCGGCGGTCTGACCACCGAGGAGATCGCGAGAGCATTCCTGTCGTCGACGCCGACGATCGCGGCGCGGATCACCCGGGCGAAGAAGACCCTGGCCGCGGCCGAGGTGCCGTTCGAAGTGCCGGAACGGTCGGAGTACCCGCAGCGGCTGTCGGCCGTGCTATCGGTGATCTACCTGGTCTACAACGAGGGCTACTCGGCGTCGTTCGGCCACCGATGGATTCGCGACGAGTTGTGCAGCGAGGCGCTGCGGCTAGGCCGAGTGCTGGCGGCGCTGGTGCCCGACCAGCCTGAGGTGCACGGGCTGGTGTCATTGATGGAGTTTCAGTCGTCGCGGTTCGCGGCGCGCACCGACGCCGACGGGGCGCCCGTCCTGCTGGAGGACCAGGACCGCACGAGGTGGGACCGCGCGCAAATCCGGCGCGGAGTCGCCGCGCTGGAGCGCGCCGCGCAAGCCGTCGAAAAGCGCGGCACCGGCTGGGGTCCATACGCGTTGCAGGCCGCGCTGGCCGAGTGCCACGCGACCGCCCCGACCGCAGCCGACACCGACTGGGACCGCATCGTCCTGCTTTACGACGGGCTGATCCAGATCGCACCGTCACCGGTCGTGCAGCTGAACCGGGCCGTCGCGGTCGCGATGGCGTCGGACCCGGCAGCGGCGCTTGACATCGTCGACGGGCTGACCGGTCTTGACGGGTCCTACCTGTTACCCAGCGTGCGCGGTGAGCTGCTGGCCCGCCTCGGCCGCAACGACGAAGCCGCCGCCGAGTTCGCCAGCGCCGCCGAGCTGACTGACAACGAACGGGAGCGAGAAGTACTGAAGGGCAAAGCGATTCGAGCGCAGGGCGGCTAGACGCCGGGCACCCCGGTTCGGGCCGCCACCGACGTGCGCGCCGCAGTGTCGAATACGTCGATCACGACGTCCTCGTCGCGGTAGCCGCCGATGAGGTGCAGGCCCGGCGTCGCGGCGATGAGGTCGTTGGTCTGGTCGCCGGTCATCGGATAGTCCGCCACGGGGTGGCGCCAGTGCGCGGCGATGACCGTCGCCTGGTTCGTCAGCCGCGGCAGCTGGCGGTCCAGCATCTCGCGCAATGCGGCAGCATTCAGGTAGTAACCGACCTCGGATAACACCACCAGATCGAAATCCGTTGCCGGCCAGTCTTCGTCGAGCGACCGGTGCATCAGCGTGACGCGCTCGACACGGCCCTCTTGGTGCAGGCGCCGATGCGTCGCGTCCAGTGCCGCCGGGACGACGTCGGTGGCGGTCACCCGGTCGCACCGACCGGCGAGCTGCTCGGTCAACACGCCCACCGAACAACCGGGCTCGAATGCGTGCCGGTACCGCGGATTCGGCAGCAGCGCCATCGTGATCGCGAACTTCCGTTGCTCGTACCACCGCTCCTGCAGCTGCCACGGGTCATCCGATGCCGCGTACATCCTGTCGAAGTACACGTTCGGTACTCGGGCCGTCATCGGCTGCGTCCCGCGAGCCGGCCGAGTGCCGCGAGGTCGCGCTCGGCGTGGCTCTGCCGCACGTAGATCGTCAGATCGGCGACCCGACGGGCGTGTTCGGCATCCTGGACCAGCGGCCCCGGTCCGAGGGCCCGTCCAGTGCGGTTGATGGCCTCGTCGACAGCCGTCTCGACCACCGCTCGGGCGCGTCGCGCGGTCAGCTCGGCCCGCCCCTGCCGGTTGTGTGGGTCCGCGTCGACGTGACCAGCGGCTGCCGCCAGCGTTGCCTCGGCCGCGGTGATCGCGGCGTCCACCGCCCCGAGGTGGGCGAGCGTGTGCGGGTCAGCGGAGTCGCGGGCTGCCCTCGCGTACAACGGATTGGCGACGGCCCGCGCGCCGCCAAGCCAGCAGGCGCCGACCCCGATCGCGCCGTGCCAGAAGCCCGGCCGGTCGAGATATTCGCCGGGCGTACCGACGGCGACCGCGGGCGCGCCGGTGAACTGGACGGTCCGGGTCTCCGACCCGGCCATGCCCGCGTTGTGCCAATCACTGGGCAGCGTCTGCACCTGCGGATCACTCAGGTCGACGGCGAACAGACCTCGGCGGTCCTGGTCTCGTTCGAGTCGCGCGGTCACCAGCGCATGCGTGCACATGCCCGCGCCCGAGCACCACACCTTGGCGCCCTCGAGCGTCACCTCGTCGGCCCCCACTTCAGCGCGGGCACGCAACACCGCGTCGGGCGCCTCGGCGGCCCAAACCCCCCACAGTTGATCGGGTTTCGGATCCGGGCCTCGCAATTCGGCGAGGATCGCGATCGCGTCGGTGTGCGCTTCGGCCAGTCGCCCGGCCACCACATCGGCCTGGGTCAGTTCGGCAAGCCGGTGCCAACGTTGTGCGGTCTGACCCGACCCCGGCAGCGGGAGGTCGAGCTCGCCTGCGGCCAGCCATCGTCCCGACCTGACCGCTTATCATGCAATCTCACCGGCCCGCCGCTTGAGCACCGAACCCGACAGCTGCCTCAGGTGCTGCGCGAACCCGCCCGGAGCACGGCCATCGCGTCGGTCCGAGGTTGCCACCGACAACTTGGCGTCGCGGTGAATACGCAGGCCCGCCGCCTCGAACCGGTCGACGAGCTCGACGTCTTCACCGGTTTCCAAGGCGCGGAAACCGCCCACCGCCCAGTACGCCTCGGCGAGGAAGCCCATATTGGCGCCGTGAATGTGATTGTGGCCCGGCCCTTTCGAGTGATACGCGCGAAGATAGCGGCGGGCCACCTCGGCCGAGTAGTGCCGCCATGCGGGTACCCGCACGACGCCGAGCACCATGTCGGCGTCGGCGGAGGTCATCCGCAACAGCCAGTCCGCGGGAACCACGCTGTCGGCGTCGGTGGTCGCATACCAGGTCCGCGCCGGGTCGACGCTCTCGCACAACTGCTTCGCGTACTCGAAACCCGCCGCCCGGGCAGCGCCGACATTGCCCGCGTCGACCTCGACGAAATGCACGTCGGGCCCGTATTGCCCGACCAGGCGGCGGCTGCCGTCGTCGGTGGCGTCGAGCACCACCACGGTCAGCACCGGAACCGGAAGGCAGACGGCCGACGTTGCGAGGGCACGCAGGCAGCGCGGCAGATGGGACAGCTCGTTGTGCGCGGGCACCACGACGACCGCCTTCGCAAGTTCCATGCCTGGTAGATGCCCAACAAGCGGCCGGCTCACACCTCGCTGGCCCCATCTCTTCAGACGAACACGATCTCCCCCACCGTCATCTGTCGCTCGACCACGTCCGGCGGCAGCAGCGGCGGCCCTACGTCCCGCGCCAGTTGGCTGGCGAAGCATTGCATCGCGGCCGCCTTCGTCGACAGGTCGGCGGCTGCCACCGGCAACCGTCGCGCCCGGTGCCACGGCACCGCCGGGTCCCCCGGAGTTGCCCAGTGCCACATCCATATTGGGTACTCGAGGAACGACGCGCCAGCAGCCTTCGCAGCGGTTGCAGCGGCGCGCCCGACAGCCTCGTGATCGGGATGACCGTCGCCCCGCCAGGTCGCCGCACACCAGCCTCCGCGCTCGAAACCCGCCAGTATTGCCCCGAGCTTCGCGACCAGCGCCTGCTCGTGACGCGTCACGTCACCGTCGGGGACGCGTAGGAATATCGGCCTCGGTAGGCCGAGCCGCACGGTTGCGGCGACCAGCTCGTCCCGCCGCAGCCTCGCCAGCTGCGTGCGACCGTCGTCGTCCGGATACGCCGCTTCGCCGTCCGTCACCGCGACCACCTGCACGGTGACGCCGCGAGCGCTGAGCATCGTCGCGGTGGCGCCGAGGCCGAGCGTCTCGTCGTCCGGGTGCGCTGCAACAAGGACGAGCGCCGGGCAGTCGCCGATCTCCAGAGCGGGAAACTGGCGCTGCCACTGCGTCCACGCCTCGACGGGTGTGCCGCCCTCGGCGATCGGCCGTGCGGCCAACCGCGCGCCGTTGGTGCTCGGCTCCGTCATCGCCGTTGGATAGCCGGTGGCGTGAATTCCAACCTCCCGAGCGTGACAGGATTTGACGTGTGCAGGTGCGCGCGGTGCTGTTCGACTACTCCGGCACCCTGTTCCGCCTCGAAGAGGACGACAGCTGGTTCGCGGGCATGCAGGTCGACGAGCTTGAGGTCGACGGGCATGTGCAGGCCGAACTCATGCGTCGGCTCACCGCGCCGACGGGACGCTCGGTCGACATGACACCGGAGGCCTACCAGGCCTGGCTCAACCGCGACCTGGAACCACACCTGCACCGCGAGGCCTATTTGCACGTGCTGCGCAAATCGGGGCTGCCCAGCCAGCAGGCCGAAACGCTGTACAACCGGGTGATCGACCCGGCGTCCTGGACCCCGTATCCCGATACCGCCGAAGTGTTGTCGGGCCTGCATCGGCAGGGCATCAAGACCGCGGTGGTGTCCAACATCGCGTTCGACGTGCGGCCCGCGTTCCAGGCGATAGGTGTGGCCGACGACGTCGACGCGTTCGTGCTGTCGTTCGAAGTCGGCGCGATCAAGCCCGACGCTGCGATCTTCCAGGCCGCGTTGACGGCGCTCGGGGTCGCGGCCGAAGAGACGGTGATGGTGGGCGACAGCGAAGAGGCCGACGGAGGTGCCGAGGCGCTCGGCTGCGGGTTTCTGCTCGTCGATCCACTGCCCACCTGGCAACGGCCCGACGGACTGCGGTCCGCGCTGACCCGCTTCGGCGTCGAGGTGGACAAGCAGTAGCGTCGGGCCCATGCCCAACGGCGAGCGCATCCGGCCACCGCGGTGGCTCAGGCCGGTCAACAAGGTGCTGATCGTCATGCTGCGGCTCAGCCTGCCGATATCCCGCGTCGAATCGCCGGTCGTGTTGACGGTGCCAGGACGCAAGACCGGCAAGCCGCGCTCGACACCCGTCACGCCGATGGACGTCGACGGCAAGCGCTACGTCGTGAACGGCTATCCCGGGGCGGACTGGGTCAACAACGTTCGTGCGGCCGGCGAGGTGACGTTGGCCCACGGCCGCCGCAGCGAGCGGGTTCGGATGGTCGAGCTCTCGGCGCAGGATGCGCGACCGGTGCTGCGGGCGTTCCCAGCGGCCGTGCCCACCGGCGTCGACTTGATGAAGCGGGTGGGCCTGCTCACCGAGGGCACCCCCGACGAGGCAGAGGGGTTGGCGGGCCGCTGCCCCGTGTTCCGCGTCGACCCTATCGCGTAGCGTCGAAATATGGTTGACAGCAGGCGAATTAGGCCGCCGTGGTGGCTGAAGTACGTCAACAAGGTGATGATCGGGGTGCAGCGACTCGGTTTCGGGTTCGGCGGGAAGGGCCCGATGATCCTCGTCGTGCCCGGCCGTAAGACGGGCAAGCCGCGGCCGACGCCGATCACTCCGATGACCGTCGACGGCAAGCGCTACGTGCTGGGCGGGCTGCCGGGCAGTGACTGGGCGGCCAATGCGCGCGCCGCAGGGGAGGCAGAGCTGCGGCAGGGACGTCGCGCAGAACGCGTTCGCATGGTGGAACTGCCCGCCGACGAGGCGAGACCGCTTCTGCGGTTGTTTCCTATCGAGGTGCCGACCGGCGTGAGCTTCTTGAAGGGCGTGGGTCTGGTGACGGGACCCAACCCCGACGAGTACGAAGCACTGGCCGGCCGCTGCCCCGTCTTTCGAGTCGATCCAGCGTGACGGTTCGGCAACTTCGGTCAAAGCTGCCGGCAGCGGGCTTCACCGGGGATTGCCGTAGCGGCGGTCTGAGCCCACCCGACACCACTTAGAGTCGACGGGATGAACGCCGACAACCCGTTCAAACCGGATCAGTGGCAGCCGGTCGACGGCTTCGAGCTGACCGACATCACCTATCACCGCCACGTCGTCAACGGGAAGCCGCAACCGACGGTGCGGGTGGCGTTCGACCGACCCGAGATCCGCAACGCGTTCCGCCCGCACACCGTCGACGAGCTGTTCCGAGTCCTCGAGCACGCCCGCATGTCGCCCGACGTCGGCGTGGTGCTGTTGACCGGCAATGGGCCGTCGCCGAAGGACGGCGGGTGGGCGTTCTGTTCCGGTGGCGACCAACGCATCCGCGGCCGCACCGGCTACCAGTACGCGTCCGGCGAGACGGCCGACACCGTCGACGCGGCCCGCGCCGGACGGCTGCACATCCTCGAGGTGCAGCGGCTGATCCGATTCATGCCCAAGGTCGTCATCTGCCTGGTCAACGGCTGGGCCGCGGGCGGCGGGCACAGCCTGCACGCGGTGTGCGACCTGACCCTGGCCAGCCGCGAGCACGCCCGCTTCAAGCAGACCGACGCCGACGTCGGCAGTTTCGACGGCGGCTACGGCAGCGCGTACCTGGCCAAGCAGGTCGGACAGAAGTTCGCCCGCGAGATCTTCTTCCTCGGTCGGCCCTATACCGCCGAGCAGATGCACGCGATGGGTGCCGTCAACGAAGTCGTCGACCACGCCGACCTGGAGACGGTGGCGCTCGATTGGGCGACGACCATCAACGGCAAGTCGCCGCAGGCCATTCGGATGCTCAAGTACGCGTTCAACCTGACCGACGACGGGCTCATCGGCCAGCAGTTATTCGCCGGTGAGGCAACGCGATTGGCGTACATGACCGACGAGGCAGTCGAGGGCCGCGACGCGTTCCTGGAGAAGCGCGACCCGGACTGGAGCCAGTTCCCGCGCTACTTCTAGCGATTTCGGCGTGCCTGGTTGCGCTGAGCGCGATGAGCGCGACTCAGCACGCCGAAATCACTCGGCGTCGGCGGCTGCGCGGCGGGCGTCGCGGCTGGACTTCATCAGGCTCAGCACCGTCGTGATCGTCAGCGTGGCGACGATGAACAGCAGCGACGTCACGATTCCGATCTCGGGCAGATGGAACGAGCCGACCTCGTCGAGATGTGAGTGGTGCAGCGCCTCGATGATGAGCTTCACGCCGATGAAGCCGAGGATGACGGCCAGCCCCTTGCTGAGGTAGACGATCCTCTCGAGCAGGCCGCCGATCAGGAAGTACAGCTGCCGCAGTCCCATCAGCGCCAGCGCGTTGGCGGTGAAGATGATGTAGGCGTCGTTGGTCAGGCCGAAGATCGCCGGTATCGAATCCAGCGCGAACACGACGTTGGCGATGCCGATCGCGGCGATGACGATCACCAGCGGCGTGAACATTCGGCGCTTGCCTTCGCGGGTGACCAGCCTGCGGCCGTCGTAGTCCTCGCTGAGCGGCAGGATCCGGCGGATGAACCGCAACATGGGGTTCTTGTGGAAGCCCGCTTCCTCGTCGGGGTCCTCGAGCGCCAACTGGATCGCGGTGTAAACGAGGAATCCGCCGAGGATGTAGAACACCCAGCTCCACGCCGCGATCGCCGCGGCGCCGGCGAAGATGAAGACGGCACGGAGCACCAGCGACAACACGATGCCGATGTAGAGCACCTTGTCCTGGGCCAGTTCGGGCACCGCGAACCGCGCCATGATGATCATGAAGACGAAGAGGTTGTCCACGCTCAGGCTGTATTCGGTGATGTAGCCGGCGACGAATTCCTGGCCGGACGAGGCCGGCGCAAAGACGAAGAGCCCAACGGCGAAAAGCGCCGCGAGACCGATGTATACGAGCACCCAGCGGACGGCGTCCTTGGTGGTCACGGTGCGTTGGCGGCGGCCGATCACCGCAAGGTCGAGGACCATGATGCCGAGCAACACCACGACAGTGATGACCCAGACCAATGGGGACACGACTGAAATCAAGATCGACCTCCGGACGGCATGTCGCAACTGTCCGAAGGTCTCTTCCGCCTCGGCCTAAGCCGAGACCGGCACCGCCGGGTCGGCCATGGGGCCTTCCGTGATGACGACGAGTGCCGCGGGAGGAATACTCCCCTTCAACGAGAATTTTAGTCCGCGCTGCAGAATCCGTCGCGGCCGGGTCTCGGGCGGGCCGCTAGAAACGGAATCGTGTTTGGCCGTGCGGTGACTTCGCGAATGCCAGCACCTTCGCAGGCGGCACCCGGTAGACGTAGGCGATATGGCGGTCGCCGGCATCGTCGGTATGACCGAACCCGTCGTCGGCGGGAGTGAAATCCCAGTCACCGGTGTACTTCTCGCGGATCGCGTCGGCCAGCGTCGTCAATGCGTCGATGCCGGTGACCCGCTCGGCGTCACCCTCGACGATCACGTCGAGCCCGTCGTTCCAGGTGTTGACGCCTGTGGTGACGGCCACCGAGGTGGAGTGGTTCAGGTTCTGCGCCTTCTGCTCCTCGGGGCCGGTGCAGAACACAAACGCATCATCGACCCACGCCCCGATCAGCGGCGTGATGTGCGGGCGTCCATCGCGTCGAACGGTGGTCAGCCAGTACAGCTCGGCATCGGCCAGCGCGTCACCGACCTGCTGCCAGCTGACCGGTTCGGTCGCTTCACTGAATCGCGTATCGAGCTTGCCGGTTGGCTCCATATCGGTACTGACCCTGGGACGAAGCCCAACTCATCGCGAAACGGAATTCCGGCAGGGAAAGCGAGTAGGGGCCTGCTGGAATTCCGTTTCGCGGTTCATAGACTCCACGGATGAGTAAGAGCCCGCTGCGGCGGCTGGCCGACGAGCTGGTGCTGGCCAGCATGCGACCGCCGATCGCCCCACAGTTGATGCTGTACCAACCCGGCCGCGAGGAGATCAAGCTCGAGGGCAAGCGCGTCCTGCTCACCGGCGCATCGTCGGGCATCGGCGAAGCGGCCGCCGAGAAGTTCGCCCGCCGCGGCGCCACGGTCGTCGTGGTGGCCCGCCGCAAGGACCTGTTGGACGACCTCGCCGACCGGATCCTCGCCAATGGCGGCGACGCGCTGGCCATCGACTGCGATCTGTCCGACCTCGACGCCGTCGACGAGCTCGCGGCCCGCGTCGAGAAGGAGATCGGCGGGGTGGACATCCTCGTCAACAACGCTGGCCGGTCGATAAGACGCCCGCTCGCCGAGTCGCTGGAGCGCTGGCACGATGTCGAGCGGACGATGAGCCTCAACTACTACTCGCCGCTGCGGCTGATCCGCGGGCTCGCGCCAGGGATGCTCGAGCGCGGCGACGGCCACATCATCAACGTCGCCACCTGGGGCGTGCTGAGCGAATCGACACCGCTCTTCTCGGTCTACAACGCGTCCAAAGCAGCACTGTCGTCGGTCAGCAGGGTCATCGAAACCGAATGGGCTGACAAGGGCGTGCATTCCACGACGCTGTACTACCCGCTGGTGGCCACGCCGATGATCGCGCCGACGAAGGCCTACGACGGGTTGGCCGCGCTCACCCGGGCCGAGGCCGCCGACTGGATGGTGACCGCCGCACGCACCCGACCGGTGCGCGTCGCGCCGCGGATGGCCGTCACCGCAAAGGCGCTCGACAGCGTCGCGCCCGGCTGGGTCAACGCGATCATGAAACGCCAGCGCCTACAGCCCGGCTCCGGCACCTGACGTGATAGACACACACCCATGGAGATCCTGGCCAGCCGGATGCTCCTTCGGCCGGCCGACTACCAACGCTCGCTGCGGTTCTACCGCGACGAACTCGGGCTGGCGATCGCCCGCGACTACGGCGCGGGCACGGTGTTCTACGCGGGCCAGTCGCTGATCGAACTGGCAAGTCACGGAGGACCGAACGCGGGCGGCACGCTGTGGCTGCAGGTGCGCGACGTCTACGCCACCGAGAAGGAGCTGGCCGGCCGCGGCGTCCCGATCGCACGGGAAGCCCGCCAGGAACCGTGGGGTCTGCACGAAATGCAGGTGGCCGACCCCGACGGCGTCACGCTGATATTCGTGCAGGTGCCCGAGACGCATCCGCTGCGCCGCGACACCAGAAACTGAAGCGCCGCCAGTCAATCTGATTCAGCGACTGTGCGCAGCCAGCGGCCAACCGACGGAGGCCAACCGCGCGGCGACCTGGTGGATCTCCTCCGGGTTGGGCTCCTTTTCGATCACCTGTTTCACCGCTGAGCGGATTTCATCCTCGGTGACGGAATCGGAGTTGGTTTCCTTGAGGACGTGTTGAGCGGCCTTGACGACCTCGTCCTCGGTCAGCGACCGCTTCAACAGTGCGAGCAGCGCGAAGTAGTCCTTCGGAGGTACCCCCTCCGGGTAGCCCTGGTGCAGCCAGCCGAGGATGTTCTCGAAGACACCCTGATTGGTTTCGGTCATGCAGGTCAGCCCTTCTTGACGCCGGGGAATGGATCGAAGCCGAAGTGGTGAATGAGCGTCGTCCTGGTGATCCAGAGAAGCGCGATCAGGATCACCACGGCGACAAGTGCGAACAGCGCCAGGCCCAGGTACTTCAGCACCGGGTTGCCCGCGGTGACAGTGCCGTCCGGATGTTCACCTCCGGAGCCGGCATTGAAAGCCGCCATGCCTGTCGCGAAAATCGCAGGCAGGCCGGCGCCGAGGACGAGTCCTATGACCAGGACCTTGAGGACAGATTCCACGTAAGTCATCGACGATTCCTTTGTTAGGAGTGGGAGGCGCGATCAGACCGAGGCCGTGGGCTTGGCATCTTTGGACGCCTCGCGGACTTCGGCCGGAACGACGGAGTTCGTCGAGTCGTCCCAATCGGCGTTGACGTTGTTGCTGTCGACCTTCTGTTGCTGGGCGCGCCAGTACATGTAGCCGGAGAGGCCTACGAGGATGAAGAAGATTAGGCCGTCACCCGCCAGAGCAGAACCGGTCACGGATTCGACGCCTTCCGACAGCCAGTACGACAGCGCCCCAACAAGTCCCGCGGCGGGCAACGTGATCAGCCACGCCACCGCCATGCGGCCGGCCACCGCCCAGCGCACCTCGGCGCCCGGCTTGCCGACGCCACTGCCCAGGATCGAGCCGGTGGCCACGTGCGTGGTCGAAAGAGCCATGCCTGCGGCGCTCGATGTCAAGATGACCGCGGCCGAGGATGCCTCCGCCGCGAAGCCCTGGGGCGATTCGATCTCGACGAGGCCTTTGCCCAGCGTGCGGATGACGCGCCAGCCACCGATGTAGGTACCTAGGCCGATCGCGAGGGCGCAGCTGAAGATAATCCAGAACGGCAGACCGTCCTTCTTCACGTCGCCTGTCAGGTGGCCGGTGGTGATGAGCGCAAGCGCGATGACGCCCATTGTCTTCTGGGCGTCGTTGGTGCCATGGGCAAGCGCGACCAGGGACGCGGTGGCGATCTGGCCCCAGCGGAAGCCCTCCTCACGGCGCTTCACCATGACATTGCGGGTGATTCGATACACCAGCCAGGTTCCGGCGGCCGCGACGACGCACGCGATAACCGGCGAGGCGAAGGCGGGGATGATCACCTTCGAGAAGATGCCGCTCCAATTCACGCCCGCGCTGCCGAGCGCCGCGAGCCCGGCACCGATCAACCCGCCGAACAGCGCGTGGGACGAGCTGGACGGGATGCCGAACAGCCAGGTGAGCACGTTCCAGAGGATGCCGCCGATGAGGCCGGCGAAGATGATCGTCAGGCCCATCGACGGGTTGACGCTGGGGAGCAAGTGGCCCGTCTTGCTGTCCTGGACCTTGATCACGGACGTGGTGACGGTGACGGCGACCTCGACCGAGAGGAATGCACCGACCAGGTTCAGCACGGCTGCCAGCAGTACGGCGACCTTGGGCTTCAGCGCACCGGTGGCGATCGACGTCGCCATCGCGTTTCCGGTGTCGTGGAAGCCGTTGGTGAAGTCGAATGCGAGTGCTGTTGCTATCAGCAGCACCAGGATGATCATCTCTGCGCTCATGGGTGCCAATTCTGGGGGATTCTCAGCGACTTTGACCAGCGGCTAGCCACTCTAAGAGAGGCCTCCAAGCAGGCATTTTGCCTGTCCCGGCGATGTGTTCATGCACTGTTCACCTACCGTCTCGGGCACGTTTGAGTGCGGAGCCGAACCCTCACTGCCGAAACGGCGGCTTTACTATCGTTCTTTCGTGGGATCAGGGTCGGCTAGCCCGGGGAGTTGAGAACGTGACCAAGTTTCTCGCCAAGATCGTCGCCTGGATCACCTCGGGTTACCCCGAGGGAGTGCCCGGTCCCGATCGCGTCCCGCTGTTCGCGCTGATGAGGCAGCGGTTGACCGACGACGAGGTGAAGACCGTTGCGACGGCGTTGATGGACCGCGGCGAGTTCGACCACGTCGACATCGGCGTGCTGATCACCGAGATGACCGACGACCTGCCCACACCCGCAGACGTCGAGCGGGTGCGTGTCCGCCTGGCCGCCAAGGGCTGGCCGCTCGACGATCCTCGAGATTCCGAGGAAACGGAATAGCCGTCCTCCGCGCCCTCGCGGTGCCGACCGGTCCGTCGGCATTGGCGGTGCTGCCCGAACTGGAGTCCGTCCTTGCCGGCGATGCCTCGGCCATGCTGCCGGTGCCCGCCGACGATGAACGCCAAAGTCGGCTGCTGGCAACGTCATTGCGGGTCGAAGACGAGATCGACGACGACGTCGCAGTCGTCATGTCGACCTCCGGCACCACGGGTACCCCGAAGGGGGCGATGCTGACCGCTGCGGCGCTGACAGCGAGCGCGGACGCCACGCACCGTCGACTGGGCGGCCCAGGACGATGGCTGCTCGCAATGTCGGCCTACCACATCGCCGGCCTACAAGTGTTGGTGCGCAGCGTAATCGCGGGCAATGTCCCCGTTGCGGTGTCGGCACGGTTCGACGTGGCCGAGCTGCCCGCAGCGATTTCGGCGATGGGCTCCGGTAGGCGATACACCTCACTGGTGGCCGTACAACTGGACAAAGCGTTGGCCGACCCGACCGCCACCGCCGCCCTCGCAGAACTGGACGCAGTGCTGATCGGTGGCGGCCCGATGCCGGCCCGCATAGCCGAAAGAGCCCGTGTTGCAGGGATTTCGGTGGTTCGGACCTACGGCATGAGCGAGACGGCCGGCGGCTGCGTATACGACGGCGTTCCGCTCTACGGCGTGCGCATGCGCGTCGATCTCGACGGCAGGATAGCTCTTGGCGGTGCGACGCTCGCGAAGGGCTACCGAAATCCCACCGATCCCGATCCGTTCGCCGAGCCGGGCTGGTTTCTGACCGATGACGTTGGCACCCTTGATAGTTCGGCAATGCTGCGGGTGCTTGGCCGAACCGACGATGCGATCAGCACCGGCGGACTGACGGTCTTTCCACAGCTCGTCGAGGCGGCGTTGGCGTCGCATCCGAGGGTGGCCGACTGCGCGGTCTTCGGCGTGCCCGACGACCGGCTCGGCCAGCGGGTGGTTGCGGCCATTGTGGCGGCCGACGGATTCCAACCGCCGACGTTGGCCGACTTGCAAATCCACGTCAGGGCACTCATGGACTCGACGGCCGCACCGCGGGAAGTGCACATCGTCGACGAGCTGCCACGGCGCGGCATCGGCAAAGTAGACCGCAGGCGGCTGACCGCGCTGTACAGCGGCTGAGCTAGCATCCGGGGATGATCCGCTCATTCGCGATTGCCGCCGGCGCAGTTGTTCTGTTCGGCGGATCCGCTATCGCTTCAGCGGATCCTGCGCCGGACACCACAACCTATGCGATCGGCAAATGCTACGACCAGAGCCAGCCTCCGGTGCAGCGCCCCGCCTCGTTCGCCTACAACTGCAACACCACCGGCGTGATGCAGGACATGACGTGGACGTCGTGGGGCGCCGACGGCGCGCTGGGCACCGGCACCGACAGCTCGGTCGAGTGCCAGCCCAATTGCGCGGAGGGCGACACACTGGTCAACCCCATCGCCGTGCACGCGTGGAACCCCGTCACGCCGACGGGCCCCGCATGCCCGCAAGGCGTCAAGTTCTACTCTGACATGACCATCGCATACCCGAAGGGCGCGCCGCCGTGGATCCAGCCGGGTACGACGTGGTCTCCCGGAACCGATTTCGTGACCGTCGACAACATGCCCGCGGTTCACTTCTCGGACTTGACGCCGTCCTGCGCCCCTCTGTGAGGCGTGGGTAGCCCGGCCACGGGCAGGCAACGGCAAACGAGCATGATGGAGACATGCGTCGAGAAGTCACCACTGTCGACGATCTCCGGACGATCGTCGGGCACCCGAACACCTACGTCGCGAACAAGGTCGGCAATCGGCTCTCCGCCGTACAACAGGACTGGTTGGCGCACTCGCCGTTGGGTTTCGTGGCCACGACCGATGCGCAGGGCCGCGTCGACGTCTCGCCCAAGGGTGACCCGCCCGGCTTCGTGCACGTCATCGACGACACGACGATCGCGATCCCGGAACGGCCGGGCAATAAGCGGGTGGACGGCTATCTCAATGTGCTGCAGCGCCCGTATGTGGGCACGCTGTTTCTGATCCCCGGCCGCGGGGACACGCTGCGGATCAACGGATCCGCGCGCATTCTCGCCGACGCCGACTATTTCGACGCGATGACGGTGCAGGGCAAGCGTCCCATCCTTGCCTTGGAGATCGACGTCGAAGAGGTGTTCTTCCACTGCGCCAAGGCATTTCTGCGTTCCGATGCCTGGAAGCCCGAGAGCTGGGACCCGACCGCGGTGCCGAGCGTCGCGCAGATCGCCAAGGCCATCAAGGCGGACTGGACCCAGGCCCAGCTCGACGAGTACTACAGCGAAGCCAACTACCGCAAGATGCTCTATTGACTCCCGTTTCCTCGCACCGTGAGCGACCGCTCTTGCACGCTAGAACACGGCGATCAGGGAGATCATCTCTTCGGCCGCGGCCTTGATCTGTGCGGGCTTGGCACCGCCCTTGTGCAGCGCCTCCTGGCCGCGCATGAAGGCCAGCAGGGCGCTCGCCAACGCCTGTGGGTTCTGTTGCGCGTCAATGGATCCATCCCGTTGCGCATCCTTGATGCAGGCGACGAGTTCGTCGCGCCACGTCGCGTAGGCCCGTTCGACCGCCAGCTCGACGGCGTCGTCGGTGGCGCCGAGTTCCGCGGCACTCTTGGCCATCATGCAACCACGCCTGCGTTGGTCTGCCGCAATGGCTTTCGCCTGCCCGCGGATGTGTCCGACCAGTCGGTCGTAGGCGCTGAGTGCGGGATCGCGCAGCTGGGTACGGACTCCGTCCAGCGACGACGTGATGTAGTCGTCGAGCGCCCGCAGATACAGGCCGTGCTTGTCGCCGAACGCGCCGTAAAGACTGCCCTTGCCCAACCCGGTGGCCGCGGTCAGATCGTCGACCGACGTCGCCGCGTACCCGCGATACCAGAACTCGTCGCGTGCGGCGGCAACGACATCGCTTTCGTCGAACTTGCGGGGACGCGCCACATCTACACAGTACGCACGTTATGGACTGATTATTCCGTATCCTTCACGAGGATCGCCCGCGTGTAGAGCACGTGAAAGCCCTGCCGTTGCACGTTCTGCTGCGACTTCGACGCCGGCGAGGTTGTGACCACGGCGACGTCGCAACCCGCCTGGGCGGCATGGGCAAGTCGTGTCGCCAGCAGGGCGGTCTGCACACCGTGCCGACGGTGCGCGGGCGCGGTGGCGGCACCGGTGAGCTGCGCGATTCCCTCATAAGCGCGCATGCTCCCGCCGCCGGCGACGACGCCGTCGCGGAACGCGAGATACGGTGTGGCCCCTGCCTGCTCGATGTCCAACGTCGCGTTCGCAATGATCTCGCGCGGGAAGTTCTCGTGCGAAGGCACGCCCTGATCGTCGGGATTGGCGAAGCCGTCGAGCACGACACCGAGCCACGCCGCGCGGTCGTCGCACAGCCGGACCTCGACCCCGGGCGGCATGGCGGGCAGCGGTTCGCCCTTCAGCGACCGTCCCAGCACATTCTCGAACGACACCAGTCGATAGCCCCGGCCGGTCAATGCCTCCCCGACGGCGGGATCCGCAACATTGGTCAACTCCACCTGCGTGGCCGTCGCGCGGGAAGCGAACTGACGCTCTATCTCGTCCAGCGCCTCACTGCTCGGCACGCCGCCGAAGCCCAACCCCACGACCTTGTTCATCGGCGAACCATTCTCGACATAACACGCGGCGCCGCCGGCGATGGGAATCACGAACGCCGAAGCGCCCACACGCACGCGGGCGGCGTCGGTCGCCGTCGTCATCAGTTGGAGTTCAGCCCGCTCAATCCGCTCGGCCAACTCGGTGCTGCAGAACAGGGGCGCGTTCACGACACTCATCCTCCGCGAGCGTGCGTGAACTACGGGAAATCCACGGCGTGTCGGCCGCAGACACGCACGGTCGCGGGACACCGGGAGTGGCGACCTAGGCTGGCGAGGGTGCGCAAGCTGCAGATAGGTCGCAGGGAGGCGGTGGCGGTATCCATCGCCGTCGTCCTTGTGGTGACGGCGTTCGTGGTGCCTCACCTGCATCTGAAAACCGTCACACCGCTGCTGAACGCGACGCCTGAACGATTCCGCAGTTTCGCCGCCACCTCCCCGATCTTCGGCTGGTGGAACGCCCACGTCGGCTGGGGCACTGCGCCCGCAATCCTCATAGGTATCGCCGCGGTGCTGTGGGGACCTACCATCGCGCAGCGGCTGCCGTGGCGCGCCCTGACGCTGACGGCGTGGGCGACCTCGTGCGCATGGGCGTTCTCGCTGGCCATGATCGACGGCTGGCAACGTGGCTTCGCCGGACGGCTGACCGCCCGACACGAGTACCTGCGGCAGGTGCCGACGATCACCGACATCCCGCAGGCGTTGCACAGCTTCTCCCGCAGAATCCCCGATTTCCAGCCCGACTCGTGGATCACCCACGTCTCCGGCCATCCGCCTGGGGCTCTGCTCACCTTCGTCTGGCTGGACCGGATCGGCCTTGGCGGCGGGGCCTGGGCGGGACTGCTGTGCCTGTTGGTCGGATCCAGCGCCGCGGCCGCCGTCATCGTCGCGGTGCGTGCGGTCACCGACGAAGCCACCGCACGGCTGGCTGCGCCGTTCGTGGCGGTGGCGCCGACGGCCATCTGGGTCGCCGTCTCGGCCGACGGCTATTTCGCGGGCGTGGCGGCGTGGGGCATCGCACTTTTGGCGCTGTCCGCGCGGCGCACAGTGCGCTTTCCCGTGCTGGCCGCGGCGGCCGCCGGTCTGCTGCTGGGCTGGGGGATCTTCCTCAATTACGGGCTGGCGCTGGTCGCCGTCCTCGCTCTGGCCGTGCTGATTTCGGCCGCCGACTGGCACTCGGCCGTGCGCACGTTGATCCCGGCCGCGTTGGTCGCCGCAGCGGTGGTGGCTGTGTTCGCGGCTGCCGGCTTCTGGTGGTTCGACGGCTACACCCTTGTCCAGGAACGCTATTGGCAGGGCATCGCCACCGAGCGGCCCTTCCAGTACTGGTCGTGGGCGAACTTGGCGTCCGTGGTCTGCGCGATCGGGCTCGGCAGCGTGGCGGGCATCGGCCGGGCGTTCGACATCGGCGCCATCCGCCGAAGCCCCGGGCTGCACCTTCTGGTGTTGGGCGCCCTGCTGGCGATTGTGTGCGCCGACCTGAGCATGCTGAGCAAGGCCGAAACCGAACGCATCTGGCTGCCGTTCACGATCTGGCTCACCGCGGCACCCGCCCTGCTGCCTGCGAAATCGCATCGCTGGTGGCTGGCCCTCAACGTTGCCGGCGCCCTGCTGCTGAACCATTTCATTCTGACCAACTGGTAACGCTTTGACCGTGTTCGCACACTCACGAGAAATAACGATGTGAAATGGAGCGATGACGGTGGACGACGACGAGACCGCCACGGAGAAGCCGCCGGACGACGACGGCGGCTACGGCTTCCCCCAGAGGCTCTGGCGGGGCCTGGACCGCCATCCCCCGCCCGGCGTCAAACAAATGGAGCGCTTTCGCAGTCCGCTTCGCGGGCTGTGGTTGACGTCGGTATTCGGCTCGGTCCTATTGACCACCTTGCCCATCGTGATTCTGACCGGTTTGCTGTCCTACATCGCTTACGGCCCGCAGTTCGGGCAGGCGATTCCCGGCAACGTCGGCTGGCTGAAGCTTCCGACGTTCGACTGGCCAACCGATCCGTCCTGGCTGTACCGACTGAATCAGGGCCTGCACGTCGGGCTCGGTCTGATCCTCATTCCCGTGGTGCTGGCCAAATTGTGGTCCGTCATCCCCCGTCTGTTCGCCTGGCCCCCGTCGCGGTCGTTTGCCCAAGTGCTGGAACGTATTTCGTTGCTGATGCTGGTCGGCGGCATTCTCTTCGAGATCATCACCGGGGTCCTCAACATCCAGTACGACTACATCTTCGGGTTCAGCTTCTACACCGCGCACTACTACGGCGCCTGGGTTTTCATCGCCGGGTTCCTGATCCACATCACGATCAAGATTCCGCGGATGTGGGCGGGCCTGCGGTCGAAGTCGATGCGGGAGGTGTTGCGCACAAACCGTGCCGACACGCGGCCCGAACCGTACGAACCCGACGGGCTCGTCGCCGCTGAACCCGGTCCACCGACCGTCAGCCGTCGCGGTGCGCTGGCCCTGGTCGGCGGCGGCGCGCTGTTCCTCGCGGTGATCACCGCCGGCCAGACCCTCGGCGGCTTCACCCGCCAGGCCGCGCTGCTGCTGCCGAGAGGACGGACCCGTGGCGACGGGCCCAACGACTTCCAGGTCAACAGAACAGCATTCGTGGCAGGCATTTCACCGGACCTCACCGGCGATCGATGGCGGCTCACCCTGACCGGTGGACCCGCGAAGGTGGTTCTGGACCGCGCCGCACTGATCGCGATGCCACACCACACCGCGAGACTTCCGATCGCCTGCGTCGAGGGATGGTCCACGACCGAGACGTGGACCGGTGTGCGACTGGCGGACCTGGCGCAGTTGGCGGGCGTGCCGAATCCGGTGTCGGCGTTTGTGCGGTCGGTGGAACGCCGGGGTGGGTTCAACCGCGCCACGCTCCAGGGCAACCAGGTCATGCACCCGGATGCGCTTCTGGCCCTTCGGGTTAACGACGCCGATCTGTCGCCGGATCACGGATTCCCGGCGCGGATCATCGTCCCGGCGCTGCCCGGCGTGCACAACACCAAATGGGTCGGCTCGATCGACTTCAGGGCCATCTGACATGCGTAGGGCACTGACTCGATTCCGTTCGGTGTACGGCTCGCATCCGTTGCACCTCTTGACGCTCATCGCCGGGTTCGCGTTGGTCGGCTACGTGGTGACCACCATCAAGCCGACGACGCTGTGGAACCCCCACACGTGGTGGCAGTCGATCATCGTGTGGTTCGCCGCGGCGATCATCGCCCACGACCTCGTGCTGTTTCCGGTCTACGCATTTGTCGATCGAATCCTTCTGGCCGGCAGCCATATTCGTCCGCGCCGAAGCGAGGCGTCGGTGCCGGTGCTGAACTACGTGCGGATACCTCTGATGGGCTCGGCGTTGACGCTGCTGGTCTTTCTACCCGGGATCATCCAGCAGGGCGCGCCGACGTACATCGCGGCGACCGGCCAGACGCAGGAGCCGTTCCTGGGCCGGTGGCTGTTGTTGACTGCGGCGATGTTCGCGGCGAGCGCGGTAGCGTACGGAGTTCGATTGGCGTTGGCGCGCCGGGTCAGGCCGACGCCAAGCTAGCGACGACCCGATCTCCGATCGGGTGGATGCCGTTCATGGCCAAGCCGGCCTCCTCGGCAAGTTCGGCCGCACAGTCGATTCCGACCGAGGCCCAGCGAAACCACGGACCGATCGCCCGCGACGACTCGAGCCGGACCCAACCGGTCCGAATTCCCCTGATCACCGCATCGAATTCGACGATGCAATGCCCGCCACGGGCCAGGAGTTCCGACGCCCGCCTCAACACACGAAGCGGATCTCCGCCTAGCCCTACGTTGCCGTCAGCGAGTAACACGGTCTGCCATCGGCCGGTACCGGGCAACGGTGCGAACACATCACGACGAAGAACGGGCGCCCCACTGCGCTGCGCCAAGCCGACGGCCGTGGCGGACTGGTCGACGCCCAGTGCGGGGATGCCGCGCCGAACGAGCTCGGTCACCAATCGACCTGGACCGCAACCTAAGTCGATGGTCGGCCCCTTGCACAGCTCCACTACCCCTCGGTCGAAATTGCCGTCTGCATGCCGGCCCCCGAGCCACCTGCGTACGGGTAGATGGCGGACTTCGCCGTCGTCGTGACGGACCCAGCACCGCTCGCCGTCAAGAGCGCGGTCGTAAAGGTTACCCATCATGTCAGAGACCCGCTGCCTTGATAGCGTGCACGAACCGGCTGTCGGGTGCGCAGTCGGCGCGAACGATTTCCACGTCGTCGACGGTGTCGACGTCTGACAGCTCAGCCACGAGGGTCACGTCTAAGCCGTTGTCGCGCAACGCCTCCAATGTGGCGGGCCCGGTGTCCGACCGTGACGTCGGGATCGTGTGCAGGCACCCGGCCATCGCGGGATCAGTCACCCCGAGCACCCACCATCCGCCGTCGCGGGCCAAGCCGAACACGACGTCCGTCTCCAGCAGGGTCTGTGCACATTCGGTGAGCAGACCGGCAGTCACCTGAGGTGTGTCGGAGGCGATGAGCAGAACGGGACGAGGACCGGCCGCCGAAGCAGCGTCGACGATGGCGTTGGCCAGCCTCGCCGAGAAGTCGTCGCCGCGCTGTTCCACCACGCGTAAATCGTTCAGGCGTGACCGGATCTGGCGACGACTGCTGGCTTGGTCCAAGTCTCCGGTCAGCGCGACCACCCTGTCCTGCACAGGCGTCGCGTCGACCGCGTCGAGCGTGTCCAAGAACGTCGCGGCCGCGATGTCCGCAGCGGCATGATCGCCAACGGTCGCGGCCAGCCGGGTCTTGGCCTGGCCGGCGACGGGCGCCTTGGCGATTACCACCAACGTCACGGGTATCACGAGATCGCCCGCCAAAAGTCAAGTCCCGCATGGATACTGCCGCGCAGCGAGCCGCTCACCTTCGACTTGCCACCGGTGCGCGGGCCGTAGGGCACGTCGCGTTCGACGACCGTCCATCCCGCCGCGGCGGCCCGCACCATCAGCTCCACGGGGTAACCGGTCCGGCGATCGGTGATGCCGAGTGCGAGCAACGCGTCGCGGCGGGCAACCCGCATCGGAGCGATGTCGTGTACCGGCAGGCCGTAGCGGGAGCGCAGTCGCCAGCACACCGCCGCGGTGCCCAGCCGCGCGTGCCACGGCCAGCGAAGCCCGGGAACGGGGCGCCGTCGACCGATCGCCATGTCGGCGCCGCGGTCGAGCTCGTCGACAAGAGCGGGCAGTTCGGCGGGGTTCAGTGATCCGTCGGCGTCGACGACGGCCACGATCGGCGTCGCCGCCGCCTCGACCCCGGCATGGACCGCCGACCCGTAGCCCGGGCGACGCTCCGTCACCACGTCGGCGCCGTGACGACGGGCGACTTCGGCGGTGCCATCGGTGCTGTTGTTGTCCACGACGAGGGGTCTATACCCAGCCGGCATGGCCGCCAGCACCCCGGGCAGGGAGGCCGCCTCGTTGAGGCAGGGCAGCACCACAGTGACGGAACCGTCGGGCATAACAGTCGACGCTAGGCCAGCCGGACCGTCGGCACCAATGCCAACCGTGACGAAAGGATGACATCGGCCCAGGTAGTGCCCCTCGCACGGCTACTGTCGGGAGTTGTGACCCGGGTGCTGATTGCCGACGACGACACCGTCGTCCGCGATGTCGTGCGCCGGTACCTCGAACGCGACGGTCTGGAAGTTGCGATTGCCCGAGACGGCCACGAGGCACTTCGGCTACTGGGAACCCAGCGCATCGACGTCGCGGTGCTCGACGTCATGATGCCCGGTCCCGACGGCCTGACCTTGTGCCGCAGCCTGCGCCAACGCGGCGACTACGCCGTCCCTGTGATTCTGCTGACCGCGCTCGGTGAGGAGGATGACCGCATCGCCGGGCTGGAGGCAGGCGCCGACGACTACCTCACGAAGCCGTTCAGTCCACGCGAACTCGCCCTACGGGTCCGCTCGGTGCTGCGCCGCACGCCGACGCCGGTAGGGGCGTCGCCGGTGGAGCTGACGATCGGCGATCTGACCGTCTCGGCGGCGTCCCGCGCGGTGACCGTCAGGGGCCAGCCCGTCAGCCTGACCAACCGCGAGTTCGAGCTGCTGCTGTTCTTCATGACCCACACCGACACGGTGTTTTCTCGCGACGAGCTGCTCAAGCAGGTGTGGCGGTGGGACTTCGGCGACCTGTCCACCGTCACCGTGCACGTGAAGCGGTTGCGGTCCAAACTCGGCGACCAACATAGAGTGCAGACCGTGTGGGGTCGGGGTTATCTGTGGAGTGCCGAAGAGCACCCGCGTGAAGAGCAGAGCCGAGATGCCATCGAATGACTTCTGGGAGATCGTCGGGTGGGCGCTGGCCTGCTCGGTGCCGGTAGTTCTGGCGGGTGCCCTGATCATCCGGCTGGCCCGGTCGTGGTCGCTGGCGGTCAGCATGGTGGCTCTGGTGCTCATCCCGACGATCGCGACGTTCACCGGCGTGCTCGGCGCCAGCGGGTTCATGGTGACCGCGACGTTCGAGCGCACGGCCGTCGTGTTGGTGATCGTGTCCATCGTGACCATCCCCGCCGCGGTGATGATGGCGCGTTACCAGGCCCGCCGCACGGTGTGGGAAGCAGAAATCCGGGACTCGGAACGCGCCGCGGAACAGTCGCGACGCCGGCTGGTCGCGTTCGTCAGCCACGACCTGCGCACGCCGCTGGCCGGGATCCGCGCGGTGTCCGAGGCGATCGCAGATGGCGTGGTCGAGGACGCGGAGGACATTCGGGTGCACGCCAAAACCATTGAACAGGAATCGATTCGGCTCTCCGAGATGGTCGACGATCTGTTCGAGATGTCGAAGATCAACGCGGGGGCGATTCAGCCCGCCTATGAGAAGGTGGCGCTCGACGAGGTGGTCGACGACGTCATGGCCGCGCACCGCATCGCCGCCGAGCGAGCCGGGGTGCAGCTGACGGCCGACCTGCCCACCAAGCCGGTGCGAGTGGTCGGCAGCGACCGGGCGCTGGTGCGGGTGCTGTCCAACCTGGTGGCCAACGCCATCGCGCACACGCCGGAGGGCGGCAGGGTCAAGCTGGCGCTGGGCGCCGACGAGAACGGCGCGTGGGCGCGCGTCGACGACACTGGTGTCGGCATCGACGAGGCGGACCTGCCGCGCGTGTTCGACGTCGCCTATCGGGGTTCGAATGATCGGGTGCCACGCGCCGACTCGTCGCTGCCGAGCGGCTCGGGGCTAGGCCTGGCCATCGCGGCCGGGCTTATCCAGGCACACCGCGGCACGTTGTCGGCGCACAACCTCGACACCGGGGCGCGGTTCGAGGTGCGGCTGCCGCTGGCGAGCGACTAGGTCCGCGATTTTCGCTGTCTCTACATCTTGGTGTATCGGGCCATGGCGAAGCTGTAGAGACCGTAGGTGATGATTCCCAGGCCTGCGAGGCTCAGAAGGATGGCTCCGTAGGGTTGGGCGCCGAGTGTTTTCAGTGCCCCGTCGAGCCCGGTGGCTTTCTCGGGTTCCGACAGGCTTGCCGCGACGATGACGAGCACGCCCGCGCCGGCGATCACAAGGCCCTTGGCGATGTAGCCGACAAGGCCGAGTCGTCGCACCAGGTCGCTGGGTGTGCCCTCCAGATCGTCCAAGAAGTTTCGGCTGGCTCCTTTATAGATGTGGTAACCGCCGATGGCGACGATGATGATGCCGGCGCCTATCAGGATGACGGTGCCGGTGGCAGTTTGCATGAGCCGAGCACTGAGCCCGGAATTCTGGGCGCCGGTGGATTTCCCGGCGCCACGGGCGAATCCGAGAGTGGAATACGCGAATCCGAAGTAGACGACGGCCAGCGCGAACGCCTTCGTTCGATCCAGAATTTCGGACGTGGTGCCCTGGCTCTTCGGGTCGGTGGAGCGGCCGAGCGCGGTTTCAGCGAGCCGCCACAACGCCATGATCACGAGCGCGATCACCGCAGCCCAGAGCGCGATGATGCCGCCTGGTTTGGTGGACAACGCCGCTAACGCTCCGGACTGATCTGCGCTGCCGCCGCCGGTACCAAGCGCGATTCGGATGGCCAGGTAGCCGATGATGACGTGAAGCAGGCCGCTGACGACATACCCGGCTCGGGCGACATGCTCGAAGACGCTGTTCTGGGCGATGTCCGTCGCGGTATCGGTCACATTGCGCCGACCAGGGGATCGTGGGTGTGTGGACACGCGCCAAGGCGGGTGTTGGTGGCGGTGACCAAAATCTGCCGTCGTTCTTCTTCCGCGGCAATGACTTTGTCTCCCCGCGTGGCGGTGTCTTGCGCAGCGTGGCCATTGGCTGCCGCCGCACACAGCAGTTCGTGGAACTCCGGCAGCCGGTCGCACACCTCTTCGACGGTGGTGCGTGTCGCGATCAGCCGCGACCGATCGTCGGGTGAGACATCGAGACCGATTGATCGGTGCGCCTCGATTTTGTGGCTTTCGGAGTTCGTCAGAGGTCGGCAGAGCCAGAGAATCACGTCGTATCGGAAGGTGGACTGTTGCGGCAGTTCAAGTTTGACGATCGTGATGTGGTTTGCTGGCTTCATCGGGACCCGGCGGTGGGTTGTGGTTCCTCATTGGTGGACGAGCGGGTGTCGGATGTTGCGGTGGCCGGGTCCATGGCGTCGGCACGGTCGAATTGTTCGTTGAGGTCGTCGCGGGAGGCGACTGCCTCACTGCGATGACCGGCGGCCTGCTGCTGCAGCCCCTTGGCCTGGGCGGTTTTGATGTCGGCTTCGGCCTGGGCGGCGCGGGCCTTGGCGGCGGTCTCGTCGGCGCGCGCTTCGCGCTGCGTGACTTGCCGGTCTTCGTCCCGGGCCTGACCGCGGATGGCTTCGGCTTCATTGTGGCGGTGCTGGCTACGTTTGTTGCGGGCCACCCAGACGAGAAGGGCGAGGAGCAGCAGTGCCGCGAGAGCGACGACGATCACAATGATGGTAGTGGAGGTCATGTTATTTCCTTGAGTTGGTGATGTGACGGTCCGATGGTCGCTGCACGGCAAACCTGTTGCCGCGCGACGTTATTCGTTGGTAGCCGGATTGGTGAATGGCGGCCGGATCAGTAGTAGTGGCGGCGGCCGCCGACGGCGTGTCCCATCCGTCCCATCAGCATCATCAGCAGGCCGACGACGAGGAGGATGACCCCGATGACCAAGCAAATATGGGCGAAGGCGAAGGTAGGGACGAGGCTGGGGAGGAGCAGTCCGAGGACGATGAGGATGATTCCGAGAACGATCATGAGGTTTACCTAGTTTCGATTAGATGTACAGAAGTACGCGGGACGCGGAGTCAGTGTTTGAAGGCGTCTTTGAGCTTGGCCCCTGATTGTTTGGCATTGCCCTTGAACTGATCCGCCCGTCCCTCGGCGCGAAGGCGGTTGTTGCCGGTGACGCGGCCGAAGAACTTCTTGGCGGCGCCTTTGGTGGCTTCGGCTTTGTGGGCGATCTTGTTACCGATGGTCATGATGGATTCCTTCGTTGCTTGCTGCTACCCGGTCGGGGTGGTGGTGGCGGCAACTCCCGCGGAGTTCGCCGCGCTGGGATTGGTTGCGCCGACGCTCATGACGCCCACCAGTCCGACGATCACGGCAGCTCCCAGCGCGATCAATCCAATGATGACGAGCATTTGGCGCCTCTGATCAAGTAGACCTCCAGTACACACCCAGTTCAACGCGTTGTCAACGCTGTTGACACACGTTGTGGGACTATCGCGGTGAGCGCCCCAGTGGATGCGGATGGTCCCGATTGACTCGTCTGTCAGCGATGCTTCCTACTCGCCGTGGTGTTGTACTAGAGAGACCGTTCTATTATCGTCGTTAATCCATTTCCTAACCGAAAGGCACCGCGATGGCCACTGCCGATTCCCGCAAGGCGCTGCGCAAGTTCAAGCTCGAGCGACGGTTCGGTCGCATCATCGTGAACCCACTGGTAGCCGCCTTGGACAAGGTCGGCATCCGGGCGTCATCGGTGGTCGAGCTGGAGACCACCGGCGCCAAGTCCGGCCAGCCGCGACGGGTACCGCTCACCGGTCGCGCCGACGACGGCGGGGTATGGGTGATCTCCCAACATGGCCGACGGGCGGGGTGGGCGCACAACATCGCCGCCGATTCCAAGGTGCGGGTGCGGGTCAACAACGAATGGCGCAGCGGCACAGCCGCATTCGTGCCGCACGACGACGTCGCCGCCAGGGCCCGTAGCTTCGGCGGCAACGGCAAGCTCAGCCAGTCCGCAACCGCATTCGGCATGCGCGCCCTACAGAGTGACCCGATCTCGGTGCGCATCACCTTCACCGACTAATTGCGATTTCGGCGTGACTGGTGGCGCTAAACGCAACTTTTCACGCCGAAATCGCAACATGGTGACAATGGGTGCGTGCAGATCCGCATCGTTGGTTCCGACCTGCCCGGCCGCGATTGCCCGTCCGGCCACAACTTCCCCGGCTACTCGAACGTCCACGTCGGGATGCAGACGAAGAAGCGCCCGCCCGAACTGCTGAACCTGCAGCCCGGCGATGCCGGCGAGGTGACCTGGACGATCGACTGCGAGGTCACCGGCTCCGACGTGCGTGGTCCCTACATCCAGGGTCGGCCGGGCGACCGGTTCATCTACCTCAACTGGGGCAGCGTCGACGGTGACGACCACATGGGGATGTTCCGGCGCGCCAAGCTGATGCTCGATGGCGTGCCCGACGACGTACTCGCCGAAGCCGCCAAGTCCGGAATGCTCGTCGGTCGTCTCGGCCTCACCGACGGCAAGGGCCAACCGCTGTGCGCGTCGGTGCGGCCACCGCTGATCGAGTGGTCAGTCGGGTAACGAGTTGCCCAGCCGCTCCGTCGCCGCGAGGTAGTCCTCGATGAACTCCCGCACTACTTCGCGGGCCGGCTTGACCTTGTTCATCAGGCCGACGCCCTGGCCGACGAAATAGGTCGCCAGCGCCTGTGCACCCGGATGGCCTTGGGACGCAAGCACATCGACCCGACGGATGATCGGCTCGCACAGCATCGACTGCAACGGCAGCGGCAACGTCTTGTGGCCTCCGTCGTTCGGCTGCCACGCGTCGGTCCAGTCGGACTTCAGTTGGCGCGCAGGCTTTCCCGTCCTCCCCGTCGAACGAATGGTGTCGCGCGATGTCGCGGCCAGGAATTTCTGCTTTGTGTGGGGCGCCGTCTCGGCCTCCTCGGTCGTCAACCACACCGATCCCGTCCACGCGCCGTCGGCACCCATCGCCACGGCGGCGGCCATCTGCCTACCGGTGACGATGCCGCCTGCAGCCAGTACAGGCACTGCGCCGTCGATCGCCTCGATCACTTCGGGGATCAACACCATCGTCGTCACTTCGCCGCAGTGCCCACCGGCCTCGGTGCCTTGCGCCACAATGAGATCCACGCCTGCCGCAACCTGCTTGACCGCGTGCTCCTTGGCGCCGACGAGCGCCGCGACGGGGATGCCGCGCTCCTTGCCCGCGTCGATCATGTAGTCCGGCGGGACGCCCAAGGCGTTGGCGATCAGCTTGATCGGATGGCTCATCGCGACCTCGAGCAGCTCGCGGCCGGTGTTGCCGGACAGTGACGAGCCTCCGATGAACGGCTTCGAGTCCGACTCGATATCGTGCGCAGCGAGTAAGTCGTGGACGAAGCCCCGGACCTCGTCAGGTATTCGCGCGGCGAGGTCCGATGACGTGACCTTTTCGCCCTTGCCCTCGTAGGTGGCGGGCACGATCAAGTCGAGGCCATACGACTTGTCGCCCACCTGGTCGTCGATCCACGCCAGTTCCTTGTCGAGCTGCTCGGGTGTGAACGCCGTCCCGCCCAGCACGCCGAAACCGCCGGCGTTGGTGACCGCGGCGACGACGTCGCGGCAATGGCTGAAGGCGAAGAGAGGAAAATCGATTCCGAACTGCTCACAGATGGCGGGCTTCACCAGTTCAGTATCGCTACCGCACGCCGGCGTCAGACAGGAACCTCCCCACCTCGGCGAGCATGCCGCGGCCGTCGATCAGTTCGGCGTCGTTGTGGCCGGTTCCGGGCACGAGCAGATAGCGCTTCGGGTCGGGCGCCGCTTGGTAGAGCTTCCTGCTCAGCGATTCGGGCACGATGTCGTCGCGGTCGCCGGCGATGACCATGACGGGCGCCGTCAACGAGCCGATGCGGTCAATCGACGGGTAGCGGTCGAGGAGGATCCGGCCCAGCGGTAGCCATGGATAGTGGACACGGCCGACCTCGGCCAGTGACGTGAACGGCGAGCGCAGCACGAGCGCGGCCGGTGGCTTTTCGGTGGCGAGGCCGATGGCGACCGCGGCGCCGAGGGACTCTCCGAAGTAGACGATCCGAGTGGGGTCGACCTCGGGCTGCGCGGCCAACCATGCCTGCGCGGCCCGCGCGTCGGCAGCAAGGCCCTTCTCTGATGGGCTGCCGGGATTGCCGCCGTATCCGCGGTAGTCGAAGAGGAGTACCGACAAGCCCAAAGCAGACAGTTCGGCCGCTAGTCCAGCCCGCCCTGACCGGTCGCCTCCATTGCCGTCGCAGATGAGCACGGCGGGACCGCGCTGCTCATCTGAGGCGGGCAAATACCAAGCGCCCAAACGGATTCCGTCGTCTGTCTCGATAACGACGTCGCGGCCACCCGGAAGGACTTGCTCGACCGACGGCACGGGTCCGGGCGACGGAAAGTAGATCAGCCGCCGCTGCAACGACAGGATCGTCTTCAACAGCGTCGGCGCGGGAGTCGCTAGGGCGTGCTTGCCTTGTGCAGGCCGCCTGTCAACCCGCCGGTCACCTTGTTGACCGCGTCATTGACCTTGTCGGTGAAGTTCTTGACGGTGTTGGCGCCGCCGCCCGACGAACCATTCGACGAGTTTGTGCCCACCCCGGGCAACACCGGCGCGAACTTGTTCGGACTGCTCGCGTTGAGGGTGTTCAAGCCGGGTAGCGATGGCAGGCCACCGGATATCAACGGCAGCTTGCCGACCTCGCCGATCGGCTTGGTCACGAGGTTGGTCGGATTGGACAGGTCGTCCTGCGCCGTGCCGACCCCCGCGTCCAGCCCTGCCGGAATCGTTCCCGGCAGATCGCCCAAAGCCCCTATCGACGAGCCCGGCTGCATCGGCCGTGTCACGGTCGGATCTTGAGGAATCGCTTCGTTGCCCGGTATGCCTTTAGCCGTCGTTATAGCCGGCATTGACGAGCGCGGTCATGGTCGGATCGATCGCGTCGGCGACGATGTCACCGCCGGGAATCAGCCGCAGCGTGTGGGTCAGAGGCAAATCGTCAGTCTGGATCGTCACATAGGTGGTGGTTCCGTCGACCTTAACCGGCTGGATGGTATTGCCATTCGCGTCCTTCGCCAGGTTGCCATTGGTGTCCAAGACATATGCGTAGTGCTGCGTTTGGGGATCCGTGCTCTGCGCCTCCGCCATGATGTCCGGCGGAATCACCGCTGTCGATTCCGCACCGTAGCCGTAGACGTATGCGGCCAGGCTGTTTCCAAGGGTGAACGGGTTGAGCGGGTCGACCGGGGCGTCGGAGTTGATGTTGTACTCGTACGCGACGTCGAGAGTGGGCACGCCCAGGCTTGGCGTCGGTGCCGCCGAGGTCCCCAGTAGCGGAGCGAACGGCGCGTACGTCGTCCAGAAGCCGCCACCGGCACGGTTGGTGTTGTTGTCGAGGATGACAAACGCGACGTTTGACTTGTCGGTCGGGGACATCCCTGCCAGCGCAGTGCCGGTCTGACCAGCACCCCATCCAGACGCCGTAACTCCCGTTGGGCTTGTGTCGTTCTTGTGCGATGCGATCGCGTCCGCGATGCCCTGAGGTCCCGACAAGAACGGCACGACCTGCTGCGCGCCGTACACGTCTGTCCAGTCGGTTCCGTAATACGTCGACCCTGCGAAGATCTGCGACGTCGAATTGGCTGCCGAGACGAGCGCCGTCAGGTCGACCGAAGGCGCCTGGGCCGCGTTTGGCGTGTCGGTGGGGACGGGGCTCGTCATGCTGGTGACGGCCATGGCCGCGGCAGCCAGGCCAGCGGGCGCCACGACCATCGCGACAGCCGCCGCGGGACGAGAAGTTCTGCGGTGCTTACCAGCCATGGGAGGCCCCTCCTGTGTACATGCCAACTCGGCGGACGCAAGTGTTGCGAGTCCCCCAGACGGGCAAACGCTAACACGGCGAATGGCCTGGGGCCGTCCATATCGCGCAAAGTTCACGAGCGCGCCGATTAGCCCCTCAGCGGCGCGTAGGCGAACTCCCTCAAACCATCGCGTGGGTCAATAACAGCCCGGAACCCCAGCAACTTCTCGGCACGTTCTGGGCTCGCCACGATGTGGCGGACGTCCCCGCTGCGGTATTGGCCCGTCACCACCGGCGGCACGTCCCCGCGGGTGTCGCACAATTCGGTGGCCACCTCGAGAATCGAGACCGGCCGCCCGGAGCACACATTGGCCGCCGTGAAACCCTCGGGTTGAGCATTGATAGCCGCGACGTTGGCGGCGGCGATGTCGTCGACGTGGACGAAGTCCCGCATCTGACCGCCATCCTCGAAAACCCTTGGCACGTCGCCCGCTTCGAGTGCCGAGCGAAAGATCGCCGCCACCCCCGAATACGGGGTGTCCCGCGGCATGTTCGGGCCGTAGACGTTGTGGTACCGCAGCGCCACCACCGAGCCGCCGGTAGCTTCCGCCCACGCCAGCGCGTAGTTCTCCTGCGCGACCTTGCTCGCCGCATACAGGCTGCGCGGCCGCAGTGGTGCATCTTCGTCCACCAGCCGCCAGTCGAGCTGCTCGCCGCCGATCGGGCAGCGGTGCTCGAATACCCCGGCGTCGAGGTCCGCACGCGTCCGCGGCAGCGGGTCGACGACGCCGTGCTCGGCGCAGCTGTAGCGCCCCTGCCCGTAGACCACCATCGACGATGCCAGCACCAGCTGCTGGCAGCCCGCGGCGAACATCTCCGCCAGCAGCACCGTCGTCGCATAGTCGTTGTGGCTGCCGTAGGACGGCGCGTCGGCGGCATCCACTCCGGCGCCGACCACCGCCGCCTGGTGGCACACCACGTCGACCCCGTCCAGCAGCGACGCCACCGCGCTGGCGTCCCGCACGTCGACGACCTGCACGCCCTCGGGCGGCTCGGCGCCTGCGCCGTGCGCGGCGGCCAGCATCGCGTCCACCGAGACGACGTCATGACCCGCGTCGCTGAGCGCCGCCCCCACACGCGATCCGATGAAGCCGGCCGCGCCCGTCAACAGAACTCTCATGGCAGGTCGATCGGCAGCTCGACACCCTCATGCGGCAAGCAATGCGTACACGCCCGCTCCGTGGTGACCTGGTCGATCGCCTCGTGCACAAGCTTCTTGAACGGCACCAGGTTGCGCTCGAACTCGGCGAACACGTCGACCGCCCTGACCCCGGTCCCGACGGCCACCCCCGCATCCACGTCGGTCACCAAAGCGATTGCCGCATAACACATCTCCAACTCACGAGCCAGCACTGTCTCGGGATAGCCCGTCATGTTGACCAACGTGAAGCCTTGGCGCGCGAACCATTGACTCTCCGCGCGCGTGGAAAAGCGCGGACCCTGCACCACCACCATCGTGCCGCCGTCGATCACGCCGGGTAGTTCGGTGACCGCGGCCCGCAGCGTCGGGCAGTAGGGATCGGCGAACTCGACGTGGATGCCGCCGGAGTCGAAATAGGTGTCCACGCGCCCACGGGTGCGATCCACCAGTTGATCGGGCACGACCATCGAACCCGGCCCGAGGTCGGGGGTCAGGCTGCCCACCGCGCACGGCCCGAAAATCCGCCGCACGCCCAATGCGCGCATTGCCCACATGTTGGCGCGGTACGGCACGGTATGCGGAGAGAACTCGTGCTTGAGGCCGTGCCGCGGAAGAAATGCCACCTCATGGTCTCCGACGGTGCCCACCGTGATGGGTGCGCTCGGCTCTCCGTACGGGGTGTCGAGGTTGATGCTTCGCGCGTCCGGGCCGAAAAAGGAGTAGAAGCCGCTGCCGCCGATGACCCCGAGCATTACTCCACTGTGTCTGTGTCGTCGGCGATGTCCACCTCGTCGGCGGTGTCCACCACGTCGGCTGTGTCCACCACGTCGGCTGTGTCCACCTCGTCGGCTGTGTCTACCTCGTCGGCGCGCTTCTCGGCACGCCGGAGTCCATCGCGGATCTCGAACACGTCGGTGGCCAGGCCACCGATCGCACCTGCCACGTCCTTGACGGCGGTCGTGATGATCGTGGTCACCTCGCCGACCGTGTCGGCGACGGACTGGGCGGTCTCCTGGAGGGCGTCCTTGCGGATCTCGGTCTTGCTGAGTCGGTCTTCCATGCACTCAGTCTTCCACGCGACCGCGCGCGCTACCCGGGCCATGAAACGATGGCGGTCGTGGCCAGTGTCGCGCAGTGGGTCGAGGGCGCCCGCCCGCGGACACTCCCCAATGCCGTAGCCCCGGTGATCGCGGGGACGGGCGCCGCAGCCTGGCTCGACGGCGCGGTGTGGTGGAAGGCGCTGCTGGCGCTGACCGTGGCGATCGCGATGATCGTCGGCGTCAACTACGCCAACGACTACTCCGACGGCATCCGCGGCACCGACGACGTGCGCGCCGGACCGCTGCGCCTGGTCGGCTCCCGATTGGCCACGCCGAGGTCGGTGCTCACCGCGGCGCTGGTCAGTTTCGGGCTCGCCGGCGCCGCGGGGCTGGCCCTGGCGAACGTCAGCGCGCCGTGGCTGATCGTGGTCGGCGGGGTGTGCATCGCCGGCGCATGGCTTTACACCGGCGGGTCCAAGCCGTACGGCTATCTCGGCCTCGGCGAGGTCGCGGTGTTCGTGTTCTTCGGTCTGGTCGCGGTGCTCGGCACGCAGTACACCCAGGCGGGACGCGTCGACTGGGTCGGCCTGGCGCTCGCGGTCGGCATGGGATCGCTGTCGTCGGCGGTGCTGGTCGCCAACAATCTGCGCGACATTCCGACCGACAAGGAAGCCGACAAGATCACGCTGGCGGTGCGGCTCGGCGACGCACGCACCCGGCTGCTGTATCAAGGCCTGCTGGCAGTGGCCTTGGTCGTGACCCTGTTGTTGATGTTGGCGACGCCGTGGTGCGCGGTCGGGTTGATCGCCTTGCCGTTGGCGTGGCGGGCGGCACGGCCCGTCCGCACAGGCGGCGTCGGCAAGGACCTCATTCCCGTGTTGCGCGACACCGGGCTGACCATGCTGGTGTGGTCGGTCGCGCTTGCACTCGCATTGGGGATTTCGGCGTGAGAGGTTGCGCTGAGCGCTGAGCGCAACCCAGCACGCCGAATTCGCTAGGCCACGCTCGTGGGCGCGTCCACCACTTTCACCAACTGAACCTCCGGGCGGGCGGGCACTTCGTCGGCGAGGAACCATCGGAAGGCAAGGTTCCCTCTCGGATAGTCCAGCGTCGTAAGCGAATTGGGGTGCGCCGTCATCCCGCGGGACAGCACGACCGTCACTGAGCCGTCGGCGTTCGGCACCGCCGTGTGGCCGTTCACGGAGCTGCGGGCGTCCGCGACGCCGGGGGTGGCCATGAACTGGTTCCACACCACCAGATTCCAGAACCGGCACGGCGGCGGACGGTGGGTGATGACGAGCGCCTCGTCGTCCTCGAGCACGAAGCTGCCATAGGCGTAGCAGGCGTCGCGCGCCGACCAGCCGAAGTTCGCATCGGGCACCTGGTATGGATCGGCGAATTCATTTGCGGCCTGCGAGATCTCGTGCCCAAGAGCGTGCGCATCCTCCACCCGTGCGCCCACGGCCAGCGGCAGGATCGCGAACATCGTCCGCATCCACGCCGCGCTCGCCTTGAGTCTCGCCGCCGTTTCCGCGTCGCCGTGACGGTACGGGTCCGGATCGTCGAGCGCCTCGATCTGCCAGCTGACCGGCCGCCCGGTGGAAGGGTCGGCCTGGTAGTCGCGGGTCATCAGCGCGGCCGCGTCCGGCGTCGGCCCGAGCTCGAAGGAGAAGTTCCCGTCGGCGTCGATATCGAGATCATCGTCGCGCACGATCGCGACGATCCGGTCCGACCATGCGCCCGGCGAAGGCTCGTTGTAGGCGGTCACCGAGAAGTACACGCTGTCGCCCTTGTTGCCGCTGATGCGGTAACGCCGCTTCGGGTCGACGGGGCACATGAAGTAGTAGGCGTCGGTGTTGTCGCCGCCCCAGCGGCGGTCCTGCCGTACCGGCGAATTGACCTCGACCCACCGCGGCCTGCTCGGGTCGGCGAACAGGTAGGTGTCGAACGCGACGCCCAGCGTCGTCGCGAGCATTCGGTAGCCGTCGGCGATATGCCGATCGTCAGTGACCGCCCGTTCGCCGTCGAGGAACGAGCTATCAAGGCCGCCAAGGGTTTCCAGCAGCTCCCGCCATGCGGCGGTGGACTCGTGTGCGCTCATGCGCTGATTCCTTTCGTGATGAGGGCGGCGGTGCGCTCCACCCAGACGCTGTCGAGTGCTTGGTTTCGGGTGATGATCGCCATCAGGGTCATGCCTGCGATCGCCTCCACGAGGTCTGCGGCCGTCACGTCCGGCCGGACTTCGCCACGGCTCGCGGCGTCCTCGAGACGTTGGGTCATCCCGCGGGCGGTGACGTCGCCGAACCGGTCCAGCAGCTTCGCGTGCAGCGTGGGATCCGTGGCCATCTCCGCCAGCAGCCCGGGCATGGCGGCCCGCGCGGCCGGCGTCGTGAGTACCCCCGCCGAGCGACGCACCATCTCCCGCACGTCGCCCGAAAGCGATCCGGTATCGGGTAGCTCGGTGGCCTCGCCCATGGGGAACACCGCCTCGTGAACGAGATGGGCCTTGCTGGGCCAGCGCCGGTAGATGGCCGGCTTGCTGGTGCCCGCCCGTCTCGCGATCGCGTCGACGGACAGGTCGGCGTATCCGGACGTGCCCAGCAGCTCGACCGTCGCGCGCAGCACCGCGTCGTCGATGCGCGGATCGCGGGGTCGACCGAGGTCTGTTGTCATCATTACGAAACTCAGAGTAACATAAGTCGCCGTGACCGATGCCAAGGACGCCGTCGTCCATCTCGATGACCTCACCGAGCCCCGCTTCAGCCCCGAGGCGCAACAGATCCTCGACATGATGGCGACGGTGGCACCCGAGTGCCCGCTCGACGCCGATGTACTGCACACCAAAGCCGCCGCCGAAACCGGGCTCGCCGACTTCGGCGACGACGACTACCGCGAGCGCCTCGACGTGTATCTGACTGCGCTGCAGGAGATTCCCGGTATGCACCCAGCCGGTGTCGTGAACTTCCACGCCCAGCTGCTGCAATGGCTGAAGAACCGGTTGTTGCTCACCGACCTGTTGACACGCCATCCCCAGATCAACGACATCGACCTGCTTCCGCCCGTCGTGATCGCGGGCCTACCTCGCACCGGCACAACGCATTTGCACAATCTGCTGGCCGCCGCCCCCACCTTCCGCACCATGCCGTATTGGGAGAGCAACGAGCCCTTCCCGCTGCCCTCCGAGGCGGGTATCGATCCGGACCCCCGCAGGACGCGGATGGATGTCGCCGTACAGGTCATCGACGTGGTGATGCCCCGCTTCCGGCTCATGCACGAGATGACGACCGACCATGTGCACGAGGAAATCCAGCTGCTGGCCAACGACTTGTCCACGATGCTGTTCGAGACGCTGGGCCACGTGCCGCGGTGGCGTGACTACTACATGGCGCACGATCAGACGTCGCACTACGAGTACATGCGGACCCAGCTCAAGGCGATGCAGTTCCTGCGCGGCGGGCGCCGTTGGCTGCTCAAGTCCCCCCAACATCTGGAGCAACTGCCGGTTCTCGACAAGGTCTTTCCCGACGTGTTCGTCATCTTCACCCACCGCGATCCCACGCCCGTGACGTTGTCGATGCTCGCGATGCTCACCTACTCCGCGCGCATGCACTGCTCTCCGGTGCCGGTCAACGAGATCGCCGCGACGTGGGTCGACCGGCTGGCATCGATGCTCGGCGCGCTGGTTCGCGACCGCGACACCATCGCGCCGCAGCGCTCGGTCGACGTCCGCTTCGACGAGTTCATGGCCGACGAGAACGCGGTGGCCGAGGAGGTCTACCGGAAAGCCGACGAGCAGCTGGACGATGAAGCCCGCGCAGCGATCGCCGGCTACCTGGCCGGCCACCAGCGCGGCAGGCACGGCGCGGTGGCGACGTCGCCCGAGATGTTCGGCCTCGACGAGCGCGCCCTGCGCGAGCCGTTCGCGCCGTACGTCGAGCGTTTCCTGACCTGACTCTTCGGCGCGAGCAGACGCGCAGACGAGTAGCCTCAGCCCATGAGCGACGAGGATCTGGAACAAGCGGGCCGACTTGCCAGCGGCAACGTCGCGGCGCTCCTCCCGCAGGAGGGCCGCACGATCGAGGAAGAGCGCCTGCACCGCAAACAGAACCTGGCGGCGGCGTTCCGCCTGTTCAGTCGCTTCGGCTTCGACGAGGGCGTGGCGGGCCACATCACCGCCCGCGATCCCGAGCTGACCGACCACTTCTGGGTCAATCCGTTCGGCATGCACTTCGGGCACATCCGCGTCAGCGACCTTCTGTTGGTTCGCCACGACGGCACGGTCGTCGAGGGCGACCAACCACTGAACCAGGCCGCGTTCGCCATCCACTCGCAGGTTCACGCGGCCCGCCCGGACGTGATCAGCGCCGCACACTCCCACTCGGTGTACGGCAAGACATGGTCGACGCTTGCGCGGCTACTCGACCCGATCACCCAGGACGCATGCGCGTTCTACCAAGACCATTCGCTGTTCGACCAGTACTCCGGCGTGGTGCTCGACCTCGAGGAGGGCAAGCGCATCGCGCACGATCTGGGCGACTGCAAGGCCGTCATCCTGCGGAACCACGGTCTGCTCACCGTCGGCCATTCGGTCGAGGAGGCGGCCTGGTGGTTCATCACGATGGAGCGGTCCTGCCAGGCGCAGCTGATGGCCGAGGCAGCAGGAACTCCTGTGCTCATCGACCCGGCGATGGCCAAACACACTGCGGGACAGGTGGGTACGCACTTCGCGGGTTGGTTCAGCTTCCAGCCCCTGTTCGCGCGCATCACCCGCGAGCAGCCCGACCTGTTCGATTGACGACTAGCGCCGCACGTCTACCAGCCGGGCTAGGTTGTCGGTGTTCGGCCTACGGACGAACTTCCCGCTTGGGCACGAACTGAACGAAGCGGGCGGATGCCGCTGCAGGGTGACCGCGCTCTTGAATGTCGTTGGCCAGCTTCAACGCATCCTCACCTTTGCCCGACGTGGGCTGGACGACCAAGCCGTCATCGGTGCTCTGCACGATCTTGTGAGGGAGTGCGTCCGGGTCGGCCAGGACGTCCATCACGGCCTGGCGCTGCTCTGCGGTATCGAACTCGACGCGCACCTCCGGTAAGGCCACCATGACGGCTTGATCCTTCCGATACACCGGTTGCAGCGCACCGGCGTCACGCAGGCTCGCGAGCATATTGTCGTCAAGCGCGGAGCGCTCCACCAGAAGGACACCGCCGCCCCCGCGCTGGCTGTCTTTACTGGCCGTCTCCACTTGCGCGCCGAGCCCCGCCTTGTTGGCCACGTCCGAAACGACGGCGACGTAGCTTTCGTCGCGGTCGATCTCCACTTTGCGGCCCCCGGCGTAATAAGACTCGCTCATATATCGAGCATAGCCCCGGGCAGGCGGCGACGTTCGACGCTGAAATCGCGCTGAGCTGCAAGTATGGGCCGGCGCCGATTATCGCTTGCGGGCCGCGTTTTTCTTGGCGGCGACTTTCTTGGCGGGCGCCCTCTTCGCCGGAGCCTTTTTGGCGGCGACCTTCTTGCCCGCGACCTTCTTACCTGGCGCCTTCTTTTTCGCGACCTTCTTGCCCGCGGCCTTCTTGACACCGGTCGTGGCGGTGCCCGCGCTCTTGGCCGCTTTCACGGCCTTGGCAACGTCGAGCCGCCCCCATCCGAGTTCCTGCGTCCAGCCGGTCTGGCCGTTGAGCTTCTTCGACGTCTTGGTGAGAAGATCGCGGACCACGCCGGCGCTCAACGCGGGGTTCGCGCTCAACATGAGCGCCGCCGCGCCGGCCACTGCCGGAGTTGCGGACGACGTCCCGTTGAAGGTCTTCGTGAAGTTTCCGGGCTCATACCCGGCGGAGCCACCGATGTCTGTGGTCCAGATGAACACGCCAGGCGCGAGCAGGGTTATCGTCGCGCCAAAGTTCGAGCCCCACCACGTCTCGCCATCCGACGAATCGTGCGTCTTACGCTCGTCGGCTGGGTTCGATGCGCCGACGGTGACGTAGCCCGGCAGATCGCCAGGAAAGTCGATCAGCGTCTCGTCGTTTCCGGCGGCGATCGCGACGAGAGCCCCAAGCCCACCTCGGCCCTGGGTGCGGGCGCGGGCGAATGCTCGGCTGATCGCGTCGCTGGGGGCACCGCCACCCCACGAGTTGGACAATATGGCTGCGCCCTGCCGCCAGCACCAGTCGATGGCGTCGGCGGTGGCAAAATCGTCGAACACCCAGTGCCCGGTACCATCGTCCATCGCGATTCGGGCCGCGATGAGTGAACAGCGCGGCGCGATTCCGGAGAACGTCTTGTCGCGTGACAGGACGATTCCGGCACAGGCTGTCCCGTGGGCGTCGTCGCCGCTCGGCATCGCAGAGTCGCCGTTACCACCGATGAAGTCCCGTTGGGCAACGACCGCCGGCTTCAACGCCGGGTGGCTGGTGTCGACGCCCTCGTCGAGCACAGCTACCTTGATGTCCTTGTGCCCCTTGGTGATCTCCCATGCCTTCGGTACGCCGACCTTGCTAAGAGACCACGCCTTCGCTGGTGCCGAGTTTCGGGTGTGAGCAACGCGACGCAAGAAGTTCGGCGTCACCGATCCTACCTCGCGCTGCATCAGCAGATCGATGAGGCCGAACACTCGATCGACTTCCTTGACGCGCAGCAAAACCTTTCCGTCGAGCCCCTCCTCGACGACTTCGGCGCCAAATGATTTGGCCGCCTTCAGATCACTTTGCCGCAGGCCTTCGGCAATCACCGTCTGGGTCGCAATCGTCATCACGCCGTATGTCGAGATCGGCGATCGCCGGCCGGGTCCCGCACCGGCCGCGGCGCGCCTGGCGGGCACAGTGCCCTGCACAACAGCCAGTTGGCTCGGGTCGCCGACCCGCGACTGCAGGACCGGAGAATCGTTGACCATCCGCGCGATGGCTTCGGCATCGGCGTTGGGCGGTGTCCCCGCCGCTGCAGCAGCCGCTGTTATCGCTCTTCTTCCGCGCATGGCGAGCGGCGCGCCACTGCTGTCGGCGGCATTCAGTGGCAGCAGATGTATTTCGTGCCATTGGCCGAGTGCTTCATATCCGTGCTGTGTGGTCATGATTCCCCCAGATCTCTTGCGGAATGCAGGGACTGATGGGCAGACAATACGGCGATTCGTCTTTCGATCAGCCGAAATTTTCGCGCTCGATCGCATTCGGCGGAAGTCGAGTAGTCAACTACGCACATCGGCGCCCGATGAAGCGGCACGATATGTGCACGCCTACTAACCGCCGATTTGACCGTCACGATCGAGCACCCTGATCCGAGCCCCCGAGAAAGGGAAGCGACATGCCAGCACCTCAGTTCGAGGATCCCCGGCTACGAATCATCGAATTCGGCGCAACGGAGGCAGATCGCGGTCCTCGCCAGCCACCGGGGCCTGCTCCAATGATCGCTCTAGGTCTTCCTTTTCCGGCCGGCGAAGCGCCGCAGCCACACCCGCTACCGCACGAACCCGCTACCACCGACCCACTTCCACGCGCTGACGTGTTGGCGGTGACTTGGACTGTTGCCGAGCACGATGCACTGGCCGACGTCCTCACTCCAGGGGTGGGACGAAATTCTTGGTATCGCTATGCCAAGGATTTTCCGACGTACCTTCCCGAGATCCGCGGAGGTGCCCCGGCACGGAATGCGCAACGCCTCGGCAGTTATTTTCCGACGCGTATCGCCGGACGCGATGTTCTGTGCGTCAAATCCGAACTGCACCTCAATCAGGACGGGGTCCGTACGGGCGACGGGACCGCGACGCTGCCCGTCAAACGCTTCTTCCGGCAGATGATCGACGAGGTCAAGCCGTCGCTTGTCATCACGGTCGGTACAGCGGGAGCAACGTTTCCGCCCACCGGAACGGTGAAGGTGGCAGGTATGACTTGTTCTGCCCACGAGTTGGGCGACGTCATGATCACCCGCGCCGCAAAGTTCCGGCTGTCGCAGGAATTCCGCAACGAAGAGTTCGCCGCTAAGGAGTACCGCTGCACCACGTTTCAGATCCCGACCGGCCGCCTCGACGCATCCGCTGACCTTTTAGCCGTCCACGCCGCCAACTTGGTCGAACCGACCTTCGGCGAGCCCACCCGAAAGTACAACTTCCCCACCCTCGTACCGGGTTTCACCAACACGCCGGAATTCCACATCGACGGGCGCGACTTTCCGGAATTCCATCCCATGCTGACGACCGACTCCTTCGAGTTCGGAACTTCGACCAATGGGCTGGAGAAACAGGGCTGCGGTGTGGAGATGGGCGATGCCGTCCTCGGCATGGTCGTCGACGAGATGCGCGACGAGGGGCTGCAAGCGCCGGACTGGTTGGTGATCCGCAATGCATCGGATCCCCAGATCAACGGCGAACTCCCCGCAGCCGACAATCCCGCGGTTCCGAAACAGATGCGTCGCGCACTCAATATGCAGGCCCACTGGGCAGTCTGGTACTACGAGGCCTACGGCTACTGGACGAGCGTCAACAGCGCCATCGCCGCATGGGCGATGACCGCCTAGATCCGGCAGTCAGGAGGCGTCATGGCCGACCCGCTGGTGTCCAAAATGCCGACCGAGGTGGAGCTTGTCCTCGAGGTCATGCCTTGCCTATCGATGCGGCAGACCTACGACTCGGCGACCGAACCCCACCCGTGCTCCTATTTCGGCGAATGGGGCTACTACCACGCCTACGACTACGCAAGTGCAGGGCCGCCCGAGCAGCAGCAGATCGACCTGCCGGTCGTTTACGCGGGAAAACGGCAGGTGGTGCCTGAGTTGTTGTCGGGATGCCGCAAAGCGCCCATCCTGTGTGTCGGCATCAACCCGAATCTGCCCGGCTGGACCGACTCGACGCACAACGCGATTCACCCGTACTTCGAAGACGTCCTTCAGTACGCGCACTACTTCCGTTACAGAACACGCGACAAACTCCGCATTCCGCTTTCCGACTACGAGGATCTGCTCGGCGCCGACACCGACGAACCCTCCTCACCACGACCGCTGACCACCCCCGACGACGATATTCCTGTCGAACCTGCGCGGGTTTTGATGTACGCGCAATACCAGCGGTTGCTCGACGGACTCGCGCAGCGACGAGGATGGCAGTCTCATAAGCTCGCGGTGGGCGAAGACATCGCCTACGCGAACATGGTCGCGTGCCCTTCGGCGCGCTGGGTGGTTCGTCCCAGCCAAGAAGATCCGGCCATGCCCGTCATGGGCGCCGCACGCAGCAGAGGCATCGTCGGGGAATGCTTCTATGAGCGCAAATACTTTCTGCGCCAACTCGTTCAGAGTCTCCCGGCAGTCATCATCGTGTTCAGTCAGACGACTGCCCGCGAATTCATCACCGCGCTTGCAGGCCGGTTCGTCGAAGGCGACCCCAAGCCTGACGAGCCACTTGCCGATCTATTCGGGCGAACGATCCGGCTCCGATACGGGCAATTGTCGGACGGCACCAACCTGGATGCGCGGGTGGTCTTCATGCCTCACGCGTCCGCGCGGCCCGCGGAATTCGACGAGATGCTCGGCCGCTCCATCGACTGCCTCGAGGAGGAAGTGGAGAGCGGAGCCCTGGTTTTCCGCCCGCAAACCGGCCACCTTGCGCGTGGCCGAGGCATGTGTGTGTTCTGCTCCAATGCGCTCTACCGCATCGGGCCGTGCGACTACGAGCAGGAGTTGCAGCCCATCGCCCCTGGACAGGTCGGACCGCTGGTCGCAGCCCCCGACGGGCTGGATCCGTTGGTGGACAAGACAGAACAGATGCGGCTTCTCTCTGATCTGATGGGCGTGCGTGGAGGCGATTCGCCGTCCGTCGGGCCCCGCGCCGCGGCTGCGTCGACCCAGCGATTGATTGTGCGCGGAACGGTAGTCTCCATGGCCGGCGATCCGCAGCCCAATCGCGCCGTCTACATCGCGAATGGTCGGATCGCGGCCATCGCCGACGCCGACTCGCCCGCGCCAGAGGAGTTCTCCGAGGCGCGCACGATCGACACCGACGGCGTGATTTATCCGGGACTGCTCGATCTACACAACCATCTTCCCTACAACGTGCTTCCGCTGTGGAAACCACCGCGCCGCTTCGACAATCGGGCGCAGTGGCTGCGCCACCCCGAATACTCCCGGCATATCGGCGAGCCGATGGACGTCCTGGTGAACAGCGGCCAGAATGCCATCAAAGCGATCATCCGATATGTCGAAGTCAAACTGCTGCTCGGCGGTGTGACTTCGACGCAGGGCCTGCGTTCACGATTCGGCGGACAAGGCCTCTACCGCGGTGTCATACGAAATTTCGAGGCGCCTGATGATCCCGGGCTCGCAGCCGCAGGCTCGCGCGTCATCGATCTTGATCAAGAAGCGACGGCAGACATGCGGGCGAGCCTCGACACCGGCCGCCCGTTGTTTTTTCACCTCGCTGAGGGAATCGACACCAAGGCTCGACAGCAGTTCCTTCTGCTGCAAGACAATTCGCTGCTTCGCAAGAATCTCATCGGCATTCACAGCCTTGGTCTGCTGCCTGCGCAGCGCCGCGCCATGAAAGTGGCCAAATCCTGGATGGTCTGGTCGCCGTTGTCGAATTCGCTTCTCTACGGCGAGACGATCGACCCGGCGGTGCTGACGAAACAGAAGTCGTTGTTCGGACTCGGATGCGACTGGACGCCCAGCGGCAGCCGCAACCTGTTGATGGAACTGAAAGTAGCGTGGCTATGCGCGCAGCAGGTCACCACGGCCGCTGATCGCCTCAGCTTCAAAGACCTGGCCGAGGCCGTGACGTCCCGCGCCGCGACGGCCGCGGAGTGGCACGATCACGTCGGGACGATCGAGGTGGGCAAGCTCGCTGACCTCCTCGTCCTCGACGCCAAACACGGTGACCCGTACGAAAATCTGTTGCGCGCCACTGAGCGTGAAGTCAGGCTCGTGATGGTCGGTGGCATCCCACGCTGCGGCGATCAGAAGCTGATGAGGGCGGCCGGCCTGTCCGACTCCAAGACTGAACCGCTGACCGTCGGCGGTCGAAAGAAGCGTCTCCATCTGCACCAGCCGGACTCGCCGCTGGCGACACTGACGTTCGAAGCGGCGCGCGACAGACTTCATGCTGTGCTGTCCGATCTGAACACCGCCCGAAGTCATCCCGGGATCTTCGAGCCCCTCGACGGCCAGCCTCCAATCGACATCGAGCTCGACATGCAGCCGACCGAAATCGATGGTGGGCCAACACCGCTGGCCGATCTTCCACCGCTGTCCAGTTTGGTGCTCGACGCGGCCACCGTCATCGACGATCCGGCTCTTTTCGACACACTTGAGGCGTTCGAGCATCTGCCCGACTTCTACAAGGGCCCGCAGGGCCTTCGCCAGTTCTATCAGTAGCGTGGTCAGACTGAGTTGAGGACGACGAAGCCGCCATTGTCGTCGACGGCACCCGTGCGCTTGGGGTTTCGACGACCGCTACCGCAACACGTCGAGCAACCGGTCCAGGTCGTCGTCGGTGTTGTAGAGGTGGAAGCCGACGCGCACCGCCCCGGCGCGGATCGAGGCCCGGATCCCCGCCCGCTTCAGCTCATCGGCGGCGGCGGTCGGGATCGAGACGATCGCCGATTCCTCGGGCGGCAGCGCCAGCTCGGTGCGCAGCCGACGCGCCAACCCCAACGTGTGCGCCTCGACCGCGTCTCGGTCGAGCGCCGCCAGCCAGGGCAGCGTCAGACCCGCACCAAGCGCGCTGAACCATGCTGGCGACGCGTCGAACCGTCGCGCGCTTTCTGCCAGCCGAAGCGGCAGCCCGTAGATGCTCTGCCACGGCTCCTCCCCCGCGTACCAGTTGGCCGCATGCGGGGTCATCGAGCTCGCAAGCCTGTCGCTCAACGACATCCATGCCGTTCCCCGCGGCGCAAGCAGCCATTTGTAGACCGCCCCGACGGTGACGTCGACCCACGGCAGATCGACCTTCTTCCAGCCCACCGCCTGGGTCGCGTCGATGACCGTCACCGTGTCCGTATCAGACACGGTCGCCCGCAGCGCGTCGACGTCCAACACCGCACCGTTGGCCGACTGCACCAGGCTGGCGGTCACGACGTCGTAGTCGCCGGCGGCCGTCACAAATTCGTCATGGTCGAGTTCGGTGACGGTGACCCCGCGTCCCGCCTGAACGGCGAATGGAAAAGTCGTACTGGTGAATTCGCCGGACAGCGTCGCCACCTGGCTGCCGTCGGGAATGGCGGCGGCCACCAGGCCCAGCGCCGCGGACACGCTGCCCGCCATCGCTACCGAGTCCACCGGCACACCGATCAGGGCGGCATATGCGGCGCGGCCCGCGCGCACCGGCTCGTCGAACGAGGTGGCGTCCATCGTTCCGGCCTGCCAGTCGCGAAGGCAGTCCTGCAGCGCATCGAACAGGAATTGCGGCGGCAATCCATAGGTCGGTGAGTTGAGAAACCCTTCTGCGCCAACGAATTCGGCCCCGAACGCTTCTCGCGCGGAGACGGCCGTCATTCGGCAGGCGGCTCTTCGCCGCGCAGCCTCGCCTGCAGCCGCTCGCGGTCCTGGCGCCTGCGCTCGTCGACCGCTGCGATGCCTGCGGTGGCACGCTTGCGCAGCGGAGCGAAGATCCAGATGCCCAGCGGCAGCGCGATCACGATCGCGAACAGCAGTGCGATGACGAGCGGGAAGTCACGCACCCCCAGCAGATGCGCTCCCCCGAAGATCACGGCGGCCAGCACGACGACGAGCAACAACCGGGCCAACGCGTAGACCAACACGTCGACCACGAGGCGGGTTCCGGGGCGGGGCTCAGACACGGCCCGAGCCTACAGACGGCGCGTATATTCAGATAAAGGAGGTTTTGCGTGGCTTTTCTGCTCCTCGTTCTCGTCTTGGCCGGCTTGATCTACACCGGCTGGCGGCTGACCCGTGCCACGGCCAGCCGACCGAAGACGCGCACGATCGGCCCCGACGACGACCCGGACTTCCTGCGCCGGCTCGGGCACGGAGACAATCCGCGTCCCCACTGACCGCGCGGCCTAGAACAGGTCGTTCGGTTGCTTCGCGCCCGGAAAACCTTCGGCCACCACCGCCGCGAGCTCGATCAATGCTTCCCGTGTTTCTCTCCGCAGGCGTTCCAGGCTGATCTCGGCACCCTCTTCGAGGTGCGGGTCGAACGGCACCAGCCGCACCGCCCGGCAGCGCCGGGAGAAGTGGTCGACGACCTTCTGCATGTCGACCTTGCCCGACCGCGGTCGCACCGCGTTGATCACCGCGATCGAGTTGTGCACCATGTCCTCGTGGCCGTGCGCGTCGAGCCAGTCCAGCGTCGCCGAGGCGCTGCGGGCACCATCGACCGAACCCGAGCTGATCACGATCAGCACGTCGGCCTTGGCCAGCACCGACGACATCGCCGAATGCATCAGGCCGGTACCGCAGTCGGTGAGCACCAGGCTGTAGAAGCGCTCCAGTACGTCCAGCGTCCTGGCGTAGTCCTCGGCGCTGAACGCCTCCGACACGGCCGGATCGGTCTCTGAGGCCAGCACCTCGAGCCGGCTCGGCCCCTGCGACGTGTAGCTGCGGACGTCGCTGTAGCGCTCGATGCCCTCGGCGTCACGCAGCAGATGGCGCACGGTGGCCGGGGTCTCCAGCGGGACCTTCTGGCTCAGGGTGCCGCGGTCGGGGTTCGCGTCGACGGCCACCACGCGATCGCCGCGGATGGAGGCGAACGTCGCGCCGAGCGTCGCGGTGATCGTCGTCTTACCGACCCCGCCCTTCAGCGACAGCAGCGCGATCCGATAGCACCCCTGCATCGGCCGGTTCACCTGCGCTAGCAGGGTGTTGTGGTGGATGACTTTCGGGCTTTCACCCAGGTTGATCTGCTTGCCGGACGCCAGGAACAGCCAGCGCCGCCAGCCCGACGACGGCGGCCTCTTGCTCTGGCGCAGCAGCGTCGCGGTGGACAGATCCGGATACGGCGGCGGCACGGCGTCGGGCCTCGGTTCGCTGACTGGAATTCCAGTCGGCGGCGTGGGCGCGGTCCACTCCGGCGGCGGCGAATCTTCGCTGGCCGGATCTGTGAACCGCTGTTGCGTCCGAAAGCCTGGCGACGGATGGTCAGACAACGGCTGGTTCCCTTCTCATTGAGCGTTCGCGTCGGAGCGTCAGCCACGCGGCGCCATGGTCGGCTCAGCCGACCCCGGCGTACGAGTGCAGTCCGACGGTGACGAGATTGATGAAGAACAGGTTGAACACCATCGCGACGAATCCGGCGACGTTGATCCACGCCGCTTTCTTGTCGCGCCACCCCGCGGTCGAACGGGCATGCAGGTAAGCGGCATAGATCACCCAGGCGATGAACGACACCGTCTCCTTGGGGTCCCAGCCCCAGTACCGGCCCCAGGCTTCCTCGGCCCAGATTGCACCGAAGATGACGCCGAACCCGAACACCGGGAAAGCGAAAATCGTTGTGCGATAGGCGATGCGGTCCAGGGTCTGCGCGTCGGGCAGCCGCGCCACGATCCGGCCGACTGTGCCCTGTGCATCCGGCGCGCCGAGCCGCGACATCTTGACCAGGAACAGGATGCTGGCCACTCCCGCGACGAGGAACACCCCGGAGCCGAGGCTGACCACCGACACGTGGATTGGCAGCCAGTAGGACTGCAGCGCCGGCATCACCGGAGCCGCGTTGGTGTAGAGCCAGCGGCCCGACACCGTCAACAGAATCAACACCGGCACGAGCACGAACACCCACAGCGCGCGGTACTGCGGGCGGCGCAGCACGATCGCCGCCGCGACCAGACCCGAGAAGCAGGTCAGGTTGATGAACTCGTACATGTTGCCCCACGGCACCCGCGTGGTGGCCAGGCCGCGCAGCATGATGCACACCAGCAGCAGGCCGATGCCCGCATAGACCAGGGCCAGCCCGGCCCGTCCGACGCGCTCGTCGAACGGACGTTGCGGTGTCTCGCCGACGACACCCGGCGTGGGGCTGTCCGCGGTCACGGTCCCGGCCGGCACGAGTTCATGGTCGGCGACCTTGCGGGTTCGGGCGTAGGCGAGCTCGACGGCGAGGAGCAGCATCGCGATCACGAGCACCACCACCGACGAGGTGAAGGCCCAGTCCGAATAACGGGCCAACCCGATGTCGATGTGCTCGGTGTTCATGCGCGATCCGCCTTCGCTTCTCGCTGGGTATTCACTACACCTTCTCCTTCTGCGGCTCGACACCGAGGTCGTCGAGCAGCCGGTGCGTCAACCGCTCGAACTCGTCACCCCAGCCGGAGTTGTCGGTGCGAGCAAGCCCGCCCAGCTCGACGCTTACCGTACCCGCAGCACCTGCCGCGATTCGAACCCAGACCCGCCGCCTCCGCACGATCAGCGACACCAGTAGACCGGCCATCATCGTCAGCGCGAACACCAACACCCACACCTGTGCCGGGTCGTGCGAGACCTGCAGGTTGATGAACGGCACCGCGCCGTCGAAGCGCACCCGGGTGCCGTCGTCCAGACGGGTCTCCTGGCCGGCGCGCAGGTTCACCCGCGCCACCTTGGTCAGCCGTTTCTGATCGATCAGCCGCGAGTCGAGCGAGAACAACGACTGCGGGCGCCCGGTGTCCAGTCCGGCGTCGCCGCGGTAGACGTCCACCGCCACCGCGGGGTCGTTGAGCGCGGGGAAGCTCGACGAGAGCAGCGTGCCGTGCATCAGCTCGGTCGGCGCGAAGAGGCCCTGGATCGCGATCTGGTGCTTGCGACGCTCGTCCGGGTCGGGATAGGTGCCGCCCGGCGGATCGAAACGCATCACGCCCGACGAGAGGAGCGTGATGGGCTCGTCAGGGCGCCACTGCACGGTTTGGGTGCGCGTCTGGCCGTCGGGGAAGGTCACGGTGAACGTCGGCGCGTAGCCGTGGCCCTGGAGATACACCCGGTCACCGCCGATCCGCAGCGGTTCGTTGACCTTCAGGTGGTAGGGCCGCCACGTGTCGCTGTCGAGGTCGGCGCCGACCTGGTAGTCGACGTTGGCGGCGAAGGACAGCGCCTGACCCGACGGCAGGTAGTGCGCGTCGAAATCGTTGACCCGCAAGCAGATCGGGTTCAGTGAGGTCCCGTCGACGGTGTTGCCCGCGCGGAATGAGTCGAATGCGGCGGGCGAGGCCGAGCAGAAGCCCGGCCCGCCGTCGGCGACGACGATGACGTTGCCCTCGTATCCGAACAGCTTCCCGACGGCCACCGCGACGAGCAGGCCGAGCAGCGCGAAATGGAACACAATGTTGCCGAACTCGCGCAGGTAGCCCTTTTCTGCCGAGATCTCGATGGCGTCACCCTCGGTGCGGGTGACGCGTCGCCAACCGTTCAGCCGCTCCGACACCGTGGCGGCGACCGCGTCGGGTTCGCCGGCCACGTCGACGTTGTGGTGCTTCGGCAGCCGGCTCAGGTTGCGCGGCGCCGGCACCGGTGTGGCACGCATGCTGCGGACGTGTTCGAGCATTCGGGGCGTCAGGCAGCCGACGAGCGAGATGAACAGCAGCACGTAGATGGCGGTGAACCAGAAACTGGAGAACACCTCGAAGGCCTGCAGACGGTCGAGCCAGGGACCGATCGTCGGGTGCTCGGCGATGTACTGCTCGACCTTGCTCTCGTTGAGGCTGCGCTGCGGCAGCAGGGCACCCGGAATCGCGCCCAGCGCAAGCAGGAACAGCAGCACCAACGCCGTGCCCATCGACGTCAGCGTGCGCCACGTGTTGCGGGCGACCGCGAAACCCCTTCTCATATAGGCAATCTCACGTCACTGACGAAGGCGTCGCGTACCCACGACACGAAGTCGTTCCAGACGCCGGTGACCAGCGCGGTGCCCACCAGGATCAGAAGCACGCCGCCGAACACCTGGATCTGCCGGGTGTGCCGTCGCAGCCAGCTCATGCCCTGCACGGCGCGGGCCGAGCCAAAGGCCAACAGTACGAACGGAATACCGAGCCCAAGGCAGTAGGCGACCACGAGCAGCACGCCGCGGGCCACGTTCGTGCCGTCGGTGGCCGACGCCACCGCGATCACCCCGGTCAGCGTCGGACCCAGGCACGGCGTCCAGCCCAGCGCAAAAACTGCGCCCAGCAGCGGCGCGCCGCCGATCGTCGACAGCTGCTTCGGTGCGAACCGGGTGTCCCGCTGCAGCAGCGGGACGAAACCGACGAACACCAGGCCCATCAGAATGGTGATCACCCCGCCGATGCGTTGCAGCAAAAGCTGATTGGTGATCAGGGCGCCCGCCATGCCGAGCACCGCAACGGTACCCAGCACGAACACCGCGGTGAAGCCCGCAACGAACAGCAACGCCGCACCCGCGACGCGAAGCCGCGCGGTCCTCGTCGAGATCGACGTTTCGGCGGGCTCCTCTCGCACTTTTTCGCCCAAACGTGAGTTTCGGCGTGGCAGCGCTGGTTGCTCTTCGACACCGACGACCGCAGCCAGGTAGGACAGGTAGCCGGGCACCAGCGGCACCACACACGGCGAGGCAAACGACACCAGTCCGGCGAGGACACTGACGAGTATCGCGAGTGCGACCGGTCCGCTCGACATCAACTGGTCGACGTGGTCCAGGCTCATGTCTGTGGAACCGGTTCCGCGGTCAGGCGTTTCACCACCGGTAGCAGATCATCGGCGAGCAGCTCACGCAGAAACACGACAGCCACCCGGTGCTCACGGTCAAGCACGATCGTCGACGGGATGACCGTGGTCGGATACCGGCCGCCGAACGCGATCATCGTACGCATCGACGGGTCGTAGATCGACGGGAACGTGACGTTGCGGTCGACGACGAAGTCGCGGGCGGCGTCGCGGTTGTTGTCGCGCACGTCGATGCCGAGGAACCCGACACCGTCGGCCTTGGTGGCGTCGTATACCTTCTGCAGCTGGCTGATCTCCGCTCGGCACGGCCCGCACCACTGACCCCACACGTTGATGACCACGACCTTGCCCGCGAAGTCGTCGAGCGAGACCGTCTTGGCGGGATCCATCAGCGCGGGACCGGCCAACGTCCCTGGGCGACCACGACTTTCGGGCGGGTCGTAGAAGATGTCGGTCTTGCCGCCAGGGGCGACGAACTCGAAGGTGCCGCCCTGGGCGACGGCGTCGTCACCGGTGGAGCATCCGGCGAGCGCGACCAGCGCCGCACTCGCGATGACGACCCACCGTCTCACTGCCCGGCCAGCTCCGAATAGCCCCAGCCGACATCGGAGTCGCCGTGAAAGTAGAAGGAGGTGAGCGACGCCAGGTTGCACAGCCGCCGAGTCGGGAAGTGGTGCAACTTCTTTTCCGTCATCGCACGTCGAAGGGTCTCCACCGGAAGCTGGTGGCTGACGCACACCGCCTCGTGGCCCGCGGCTTTGGTGCGCGCCCGTTGCAGGGCCGCCGTCATCCGTTCCGCGATCTCCCTGTAGGGCTCGCCCCACGACGGGGTCCGCGGATTGCGCAGATGCCACCAGTTGCGCGGGTCGCGCAGGGCGCCGTCGCCGGGTGACACCCGCTGGCCCTGAAAGATGTTGAGCGATTCGATCAAGTCGTCGTCGGTGTGGACCGGCAGGCCGAGGGCCTCCGCGATGGGGGCGGCGGTCTCCTGTGCCCGCTCCAACGGCGAGGCGACGACGTAGACGATGTCGCGTTGAGCCAGCCAATTGGCGACCGCCTGCGCCTGCGCCTTGCCTTTGTCCGACAGGTGGTAGTCGGGTAGCCGCCCGTAGAGAATCTTGTCCGGGTTGTACACCTCGCCGTGCCGCATCACGTGCACGATCGTCTTTTCCGTCATGCCCGTTGGGCCTCCGCTGCAGCCCGTGCCGCGCCGGGAAGGGCGGCCGCGATGCGATCGAACGCCGCGTCGTCGAGGGCCGCTGAGACGAACCAGGCTTCGAATGCGCTGCACGGCGGGTAAACGCCGGCGTCGAGCAGAGCGTGGAAGAACGCCGGGTAGCGCCACGTCTCGGTGGCCTTCGCCGAGGCGAAGTCGGTTACCGGCTCATCGCTGAAGAACACGCTGAACATGTTGCCTGCCCGGGAAATCCGATGTGCCACACCTGCTTCGGTCAGTGCGTGTGACACAAGGTCGATCAACCGGTCGGCGTTCGCGTCCAGCTTCGCGTACACGGCGGCGTCGGCCGCCCGCAGCGTCGCGAGTCCCGCCGCCATCGCGACCGGGTTACCCGACAGCGTGCCCGCCTGATACACGGGGCCGAGCGGGGCCAATCGCTGCATCACGTCGGCACGGCCGCCGAAGGCCGCGGCGGGGAGGCCGCCGCTCATCACCTTGCCGAACGTGAACAGGTCCGCGTCGACGGGATCCACGCCATACCAACCGGATCGACTGACCCGGAAACCCGTCATCACCTCGTCGAGGATCAGCAGCGCGCCGTGCTCAGCGGTGGTGCGACGCAGGTCCGCGTTGTAGCCCGGCAGCGGAGGGACAACGCCCATGTTGCCCGGGCTGGCCTCGGTGATGACGCAGGCGATCTCGTCGCCGAACCGGGAGAAGACCTCTTCGACCGCGGGAATGTTGTTGTACGGCAACACAATCGTGTCGGCCGCCGCGGCGCCCGTCACGCCGGGCGAGGACGGCAGGCCCAGTGTCGCCACGCCCGATCCGGCATCGGCGAGCAGCGCGTCGCTGTGGCCGTGATAGCAGCCGGAGAATTTGATGATCTTGGCGCGGCCGGTGTAGCCGCGGGCCAGCCGGATCGCGCTCATCGTGGCCTCGGTGCCCGAGTTGACCAGCCGCAGCCGTTCGACGGCGCCGACCCGTCCGATGATCTCGGTGGCCAGTTCGGTCTCGGCGGGTGTGGGGGCACCGAAGGACAAGCCGCCGGCCGCTGCGCGCTGTACCGCGTCGACGACGGCGGGATGGGCGTGGCCGAGGATCATCGGCCCCCAGGAACACACCAGGTCGACGAATCGATTGTCGTCTGCGTCGGTAAGCCAGTAGCCCTGGGCGGACGTGATGAACCGCGGGGTGCCCCCCACCGCGCTGAATGCCCGCACCGGCGAGTTCACCCCACCGGGGATCACGGCGCACGCGTCTGCGAAGAGTCGCGCGGAGGCCTCAGTGCCCGCGGTCGTCTGGTCTGCACTGCGCATGGCCACCAGTGTTCCAGCCGGGCCTGCGGCGTCAACTACAGGGTGTAGCAGTAGCAATAGCAGGGTTGTACCGCGACTCCTCCGTCTGGATTGGGCGTCTGGTCACGCAAAGCGTCCACATTAGTCGGAAGAGTCAATTAGTCTGCTCCCAGCAAACGCTAGCGCCCGCTAAAAATTACGGGCAACGCACAGAAGGGAACCAGGTTTCGTGTCCAAATCTCCTCGCCTTGCCGCCGCCGTGGTGGCCGCCACCGCCGGCATCGTCCTCGCCCCAGCCGTCCCTGCAATGGCTAGTCCACACCTACATGTGTTTTCACACCCCACCCCGGGCGGCAATGAAACCCCGCAGGCTCCACGCGTCAACGAAACCCCCCGGGGACGCAACTTTCTTCACGATGTCGGAGATTTTTTCGACAACATTTTCAGGGATAAAAGCAAAGACAGGTGCTTGTTCGGCTGCGCACGGTAAATGACGCGCCGCAACTAATTTCTGACCACCGCCGGTGACCGCTTCTTTTGTCATCCGCCGCGTGGATTGGCGGCTTCGAGTTCTGCGCTGGCTTAGCCCGGCGCGAGCGCGAAGGTGGGGTGGTCGGCGTCGGACGGGAGCTGCTTCCAGTAGCCCTCGACGACCTTGCCCGCCAGCGGCCGGTAGGCGGCGATGATCGGGCCGCGCTGATCGACGGGCACCTCGGTGGCCACGTACTTCGTGTCGCCGAGCTTCACGTTCGGGTCGGCGCGGACGTTCTTCACCCACTCCGCTTCACCGCGGGTCGACACCAGGTACTTGACGCCGCCGACCTCGGGCACGACGACCGGAATCTGCTGCGGTTGCTTACTGGCGCGCTTGGTGACCGTCAATGTCACGCTGTTGCCGACGCCGGTCGCCATCGCGACCCTGTTGAAGATCTTTCGCACGAACCATGGAGGCTTGAGGTAGGCCATGCCCACGAGTTTGATGGCTGGTATGCAACTACCGCAATGGCTGGCCCGGTTCAACAGGCACGTTACGAACCCGATCCAGCGGCTGTGGGCGGGTTGGGCGCCGGGTATGGGCATCCTCGAGCACGTCGGCCGGAAGTCCGGTAAGCCCTACCGGACGCCGCTGAACGTGTTCCCGACCGATGACGGCGTGGCGGTCCTGCTCACTCGCGGCTGAGTTTCTCCCGCGCTCGAATCTGCGCACGGATCGGACCCTTGGCGACGGTTGTGAACGGCACGTCGACGGGAAAGTCGGCGTCCACCGAACGAATCTCGACGGCCCGAATGATGGTGGCCAGCGCGAGCGTGGTCTCCAGCACCGCGAAGTGTTCGCCGATGCACGACCGACCACCACCGAGGAACGGCAGGAACTGCCAGCGGTCACGCACCCTGGTGTTCTCGGGGCTGAACCTTTCAGGGTCGAAGACCGATGGGCGCTGCCACCACGTCGGATCGTGATGAAGTGCGTAAAGTCCAACGGCGACAAGGCTGCCCGCCTGCACCCGATACCCGTCGACGGCGATATCGCGCGTCGCCAGACGAGCGACGCCCGCGGCAGGCGGGCACATCCGCAATGCCTCGTGCAACACCTGAGTCGTGTATCTCAGCCGCGGCACATCGGCAGGCGTCAGCTCCCGATCGCCGATCGCGGCCGCCTCCGCGGCGACGCGATCAGCGATGTCTGCGTGGTGTCCCAACGCCCATAGCGAATAGGTCAGCGCGGTCGCGGTGGTGTCGTGCCCGGCGAGCATGAAAAGCAACAGGTCGTTGCTGATGTCCTCGTCGGAGATCGACAGACCGGTTTCCGGGTCGGTGGCCGCGAGCAACGCGTGCACCAACGGGGCGTCGCGGTCCGGGTCCGCGCGGCAGGCACGGACCATCTCGTCGGTGATCTCGCGCATCGCCGCCACCGCCGCACGTGCCCGGCGGCGCGCCGGCGTCGGCAGCCACCGTGGTGCACTCACCGGTCGCAGCGCACGATCGGCGGTGTAAGAGGACGCCACGTGCATATGGCGTGCGATCGTGTCAGCGCGTTCGTTGAGGTCTATCCCCAGCACCGAGCGCCCCAGCGACTGCATGGCGACCCTGCGGCACTCCACGTCCAGATCGAGGTCACCGCCGTCAGGCCAACGGTCGACGAACTTCTTTGCCGCCCTGGACATGTGGCCGCCGAAATTGCGGACGTTGTGCTTGGTGAACACCGGTTGCAGCGCGCGTTTTCGTGGTCGCCATTGATCGTTGGGCAGGACGAACAGGCTGTCGCCCGCGAGGCTCCGCACTTCGTCGTGGATAACGCAGCGTTCGGAGGATGCGTCGGCGCGTCCCAATACGTCACGCATACCGTCGGGCGACATCACCGCCACGATCGGGGGCAAAAGCATCTTCGGTCCGAACTGGATTCGGGTGATGGGACCACCGGCGTCGCGGATCACTTCTTGGCCGGTGTCGAGCCTTCGGACCAATTTCACCAACCGCCAGAACGGCAAGGGGTTCTTCGGCGCCAGCGGCAGCGCACTGACATCGTTCATGCGTGCCAGCTGAGGACTTCGCCCTCGCCCTTCGTCATCACCGTGCCCGCCATCACCCGGAGCCGGTAGGGGCTGAGCCGCAGCGCCGCGAACTCCTGCGACGTCGGGCCGTCCTTCCACTGCGGGATGATCCCGGGGTTGTAGCCGACGGGCTCGGGACCGTTGGCGAACTTGTCCCACACCGCTTTTCGGGTCTCGTCGTCGGTGTACCACTCCACCAGGCATTCCGCGCTGCAGGTGTCGTGGCTGGCGGTCCAGTAGCTGACCGACACCTCCGGGTGCACGGCGAGGTGGGCCCGCTTGACGGGCGTCGGCCCTGTGGCGATCCAGCCGAACAGGTCCGTGCCGTCCCACTCCCAGATCGGGTGCAGGATGCGGCTGCGCGGGCGGCCGTCGGCGTCGACGGTGGCGACCGAAGCCCACACGATCGAGTGGGCCATGTCGATGAACGCAGGCGCGATGTGCTCGAGCGGGGTCACGCGGGCACCACCCTTAAGGCGGCGGGCAGGCTCGGCAGAAAGTGCCGGGTGGCGAACGCGCGGATGTCATCGACGGTGGCCAGGGGCTGCGGGCCGGGAAGAAGCAACGCCATCGCCGCGTAGCGCAGGATGGTGTCGGCCAACTCGTTGACGGCCTGCTCGCCGATCCGGTCGGCGAACCCGTCGGGAAAAATCACCCGCAGCGCTTCGGCCATCCGCTCGATGGCGGCGCCGTAGTGCCTGCGGGCCAGCTCGAGCACCATCGCAGGCTCGTCGTTCATCATTCGGTTGAGCACCCGGTGCCTGCGGAACCGAAGGATCGACAGGGTGAACGCCTCGACGTAGTAGTTCGACTGCGGCCCGGCGTTTTTCAGTTCGGCGGCGATGTCGGCGAACAGCGCGACGTTTTCGCGTTCGACGACGGCGGCCACCAGTTCGTCCTTGTTCGAGAAGCGCCGATAGATGGTCGTGCGGCTGACACCCGCACGGCGGGCCACGTCTTCGAGCGCCACACGACGCAGGCCATGACGTTCGAACTCGACGACCGCGGCGTCGAGGATGGCTTCTGTGCTCAGGTCAGTGGCGGGCATACCCGGCTTGGGCGAACTTGTTGTAGCGCAGCCGCATTGGCAGATGATCCCACAGCCAGTTGACCGGGCGCGACCGCCAGGCCGCCGCAAAGCGTCGGTAGCGGCGCTCCTGACGCTCGCTCCACGGCAGACCGAGCAGGTCACGGGTGCGCGGCGGCATACCGCCGGTGGTCAGGAACGCCGCGGCCGGGTTGAACACCGCGGAGACCGCACGCCATAGCAGCGGCGGCACCCCCTTCGGGCAGGGATAGCCCTTGGTGACGTAGCCGACGCCGTACCTGGCCGTCGGGTGCGCGACGACGATCTCGTCGATCATCCGGTCCCAGTACCGCTCGAAGGCGGCGTAGTCGGCGGGCATTGCCCGCTCGCTGACGCCGTAACGGCGATACCAGGTCTTGGACTCGAGGTAGATCTGCTCCTTCTCCTCGCGGCTGAGCCGCTTGACGAAGGTGTCGGCGAAGTAGAGCACCTGCTCGACGAAGGTGGCGTGCGCCCAGAAGTAGGTTTCGGGATCGAGCGCGTGATAGCGCCCGCCGTCGGGCATCGTGCCCTTGATGTCGTGGTGGAAGTCGCGGACCTGCTGGCCCGGATTGTCGTCGTCGCTGCCGTACACGGTCATGAAGATGGGCGGCAGCGACCGCTTGACCCTCGCCGCGGTGTCGGAGAAGAACACCGAGTGGTCGAGGACGCCCTGCCCGAGGTCGGCGAGCATGTTCTGCAGCACCGCGGGCCGCGGGCCGATGAGAGGCATCCGGTTGTCGCCGAAATAGCGCCAGATCAGCGATTGCGGGCCCAGCGGCCGGGCGTCGGCAAGGCCTTGTCGGGTCTCGGCAAGTTCCGTCATGGGAACAGTGTTACAAATTTCGCACTTTGTACCAAGTGTTCTGTGAGCGGCCTCACAAACGGCCTTATCGCGACGGCCCTGAACGCGAGATTGCAGCCAGGGCTGTGAAAATGCGGATTCAACGACCGGGAATGCTAGTTCGCGGGAAAAGAGGGGCGGGAACGGAGCGCTTTGTGCGGCGCGCCCGCGCGATGCCGTCTACGGCCAGGACACCCGCGACCGTCGCCAGCAGCAGCGTCAGCACCAGCATCGGTGAGCTGTAGACCACCGACGTGGTCTGCGGCTCACCCGGCAGGATCGGGGCCACCGAGACGACCGACTGCGCACCGAACCAGCTCCACACGGCGCCGGCCGCCGCAAGGACGGCCACCACGATCTCCAGCGTCGCGCGGCGTCGCCGCCTCATGACTTGGGCTCCGGCGGGATGCGTTCGTCGATCAGATGGACCAGCGCCTCCCTTAGTTGCCTGTGCTTGCGTGCCCAGGCCTGCGCGGTGCGGTCGTTGGTCAGCTTCAGGCCTATGCCGGTCCTGCCCTTCGGGACCCCGGTGAGCTCCCCGAGCGCCCGCGCGGACATCCACTTGAGCTCCTCATTGCCCTTCGGTTCCGGATAGATCCGCTCGATGTCGTCGATGTGGACTGTCTCGGCGCCTTCGCGCAGGGTTGTCGGGGTGAGCTCCACCGACGTGTGGATTCTGGCCGCCTTGACCTGCACTGCGATGAATCCCGACACCAGCACCAGGAAGACCGTGGGCACGATCCACTGAACGCCTATTCCGGCGGACAGCTGGATGAGCAGCATCGCGACCGCGGATGCGGGCCCGGTCAGCACCCACAACCAGCTGGCGCCCTGCTCGTAGAACAGAACGTTGGCGGGTTCGGCGCTTTCGGTCATTGCCCGCCCTCGAAGTAGGCAGCGGCGGCGGGGCGTGTGATCAGGGCCGTTCCTGCGATCAACGGGATCACCGAGATCAGCGTCAGAATGTGCACTACCCCGAACGCCGCCACCAGCGCCACCAGGATGACGAGGGCCAGCGAAAGCGCGATCGCCGCCCGCCGGAAGCGTGTGTCGCCCGTACGAGCGCGGCCGGCCACGAACGCCAGTCCGGCGCCGGCAAGGACGGTGATGACTCCCGCACCGCGGAAAAACACCGGCAGTACGTCTACCGACGCCGCGATCAGTCCGCCGACGATCAGCAGCACCGCGGCGACGACCCAACACCAGAAGGCGGCCGTGACGGGCCGTGGCCGAGGCAGTGGTGCTGACATGGTCGGCAAGCCTAACGAACGAAGAATCCGTGGGCGTCCTTGCGGTGCAACAGGAACACACCCCCGATGATCAGGACCGAGCCGACGATGGCGCTGACCGCATAGAGCACGGCCGAGACGGGAGGTCGGTCGGCGGAGAACAGGCTGGTTCCTGCGTACACCACGGAGGCGACCCCGCCGCCGGTCAGCAGTGTGCGCGCCCATCGGTAGCCCTGTCGCATCAGGAACAGGAACGTGAGCACGACGGCCGCGAGCACGAAGACGAAGACCCCCGAGATGGCGTAGACGACTGCGGGCGGGTGCGGGTGCTCCGCGCCCACCAGATCCACCACGTACCCGGCCACCATCAACGGCACCGACACCAGCCACAGCCAGAAGCCGGTGTCGACATCTGTTGGGCGCAGCTCACTCACGCCAGCCAGTCGGCCACGTCGGCCGCCCAGTACGTCAGCACGATGTCGGCGCCCGCCCGCCGGATGCCGGTCAGCGCCTCCAGTGCAGCGGCCCTCCCGTCGATCCAGCCGTTCGCCGCTGCGGCGCAGATCATCGAGTACTCGCCGGAGATCTGATACGCCGCGACCGGCACCGGGGAGATCTCCGCCGCCGCCCGCACGATGTCGAGGTAAGCCATGGCCGGCTTGACCATCACGATGTCCGCGCCTTCGGCGATGTCCAGCTCGATCTCGAGCACCGCCTCCCGGGCGTTGGCCGGATCCTGTTGGTACGTCCGGCGATCCCCGCTCAAGCTGGAAGCCACCGCTTCGCGGAACGGGCCGTAGAACGCCGAGGCGAACTTGGCCGCATACGCCAGAATCACCACGTCGGTGTGACCCGCCGCGTCCAGCCCGTCCCTGATGGCGGCAACCTGACCATCCATCATGCCGCTGGGCCCGACGACGTGAGCGCCGGAATTCGCCTGCGCCACAGCCAGTTCCACGTAGCGAGCATTCGTCGCGTCGTTGTCGACCCGTCCTGCGGCGTCGAGCACCCCGCAGTGGCCGTGGTCGGTGAACTCGTCGAGGCAGGTGTCGGCCATCAGCACGGTGGCGTCACCGAGGTCCTTCGCAAGGTCGCGCAGTGCCACGTTGAGGATGCCGTCCTCGGCCACCCCGGCGGATCCCGTGGCGTCCTTGTCCTGCGCGCGGGGCACGCCGAACAGCATCAGCCCGCCGACACCCGCGGACACGGCCTCGGCGGCGGCCTTGCGCAGCGAGTCGCGGGTGTGCTGCACGACCCCGGGCATGGATTCGATCGGCCTCGGCTCGTCGATGCCGTCGGCGACGAACATCGGCAGCACCAAATGCCTTGGCTCCAAGGACGTCTGCGCGACCAGCCGACGCAGTGCCGGAGTCGACCGGAGTCGACGTGGGCGGTGACTCGGATAGGGCATGTGAAGTCATCCCTCCGTGACTCGCAGCGACGGTCTAGCGGCGGCGGCTCTTCTTGCGCGGCGGCGGCAGGGCACCCTCGGCCCGCAACCGAGCGGCGTGCTCGGCCAGCGCCTCGACCAACGGTCCCACCGCTGCGACCTCCGGCTGCACATCGACGCGCAACCCGAATTCCGCTGCCGTTTCCGCGGTCTTGGGTCCAATGCAGGCGACGATGGTGCGCGCGTGCGGCTTGCCCGCGATGCCGACCAGATTGCGCACCGTCGAGCTCGACGTGAAGCACACCGCGTCGAAGCCACCCGTCTTGATCATCTCGCGGGTGTGGGCCGGCGGCGGTGCGGCACGCACCGTGCGGTAGGCGGTGACGTCCTCGATCTCCCAGCCGCGGTCACGCAGGCCTTCGGCCAGCGTCTCGGTGGCGATGTCGGCGCGTGGCAGCAGCACCCGGTTCACCGGGTCGAAAACGTCGTCGTACGGCGGGAATTCGTCGAGCAGACCAAGCGAGGACTGCTCGCCCGACGGCACCAGTTCCGGCTCGATGCCGAAGGCCCGCACCTTGTCGGCGGTGGACTGGCCCACGCACGCGATCTTCACGCCGGAGAACGCGCGGGCATCGAGGCCGAACTCGTTGAACTTCTCCCACACGGCGCGCACCGCGTTGGTGGAGGTGAACACCACCCACTGGTAGCGGCCGTCGACCAAACCCTTGACGGCGCGCTCCATCTGCGCGGGGCTGCGCGGCGGCTCGACGGCGATGGTCGGCACCTCGATCGGCAATGCGCCGTGCAACACCAGCTTGTCGCTCATCTCGCCGGCCTGGTCCTTGGTCCGCGGCACCAGCACGGTCCAGCCGTACAGGGCGCGGCTTTCCCACCAGTTGAGCTTCGCGCGGTTGGCGACCGTCTTGCCGATCGTCACGACCAGCGGGCCGGTCAACGGGCCACCGGGCTCGTTCGCGCCGATCGCCGCCTTGTCGTTGAGCCCGCCCAGCGTCGTCTCCACCGAGCGCTGCTGGCACGTGGTGCCCTGCGCGGTGACGACACACGGTGTGGTGTCTGCCAATCCGTATTCGATCAACGTGCTCGCCGCGTCGGCCAGACGTGACGCGGTGGCCTGCAGGATCAGTGGTCCCGGCGCCGCGGCCAGAGCGGACCAATCCACATCCGGGTCGCGGACGTCGGCCACCGTGTGCGACGACCCCAGCGGCAGGCCCGCGTAGCTCGGCACGGCGGTAGTGGCGGGCAGGCCCGGCACGATCTCGAACGGCAGATGCGTGCGGGTCAGCGCACTCACTTCGGTGATCACGGAGTCCACCGACAACGGGTCGCCGGCGACCAGGCGCACGACGTCCATGCCGGCACGGGCCTCGGTGGCCAGCGTCTTGGCCACTTCCGCCGCATCGCCGAGCGCGGGCCGGATGTCCGGGCCCCCTGGGCCCACACGCAAGTAGGGGAGAATCGTCGGGACCTCGGCGCCATCGCCGTCCGTCGCACCGGCGGCCTCTGCAGGCTCGGGGCCCGACGGCGGCGGCAACTCGGAGCCGACCAAGGCCAGCACGGCCTCGGGGACGTCGGGGTCGGTGAAGATCAGCGCGGCGTTGGCAAGCACTGTGCGCGCCCGCGTCGTCAGCAGGCCCGGGTCGCCGGGCCCAGCGCCGACGAACGTGATGCGGCCGGGCTTCTGCTTACGCCCTCGGGTCGTCATGTTCCTTCTCCCATGCCTCTTCCGGAATCCACCAACAGATCGCGTGCCCCCAGTTCGAACAACTCCGCGGCCACACAGAGACCTAGCTCTCGTGCCCGCTCGGGAGTCCCGATCCCGGACGCACGGATCACGTCGGATCCGTCCAGCGTCGCCACGCAGCCGCGCAACGACAGCTCTTCGAAGACGCGGCCGTCCTCATCGATGGACTCGACCACTTCCGCGATCGCACCCACCGGTGCGGAGCAACCCGCCTCCAGTTCGGCGAGCAGGACCCGTTCAGCGGTGACTGCGGCGCGCGTGTCGGCGTCGTCCAACTCCGCCAGCAGCGCGACAAGCTCGGTGTCGCCTGCGCGGCACTCGACCGCAAGCGCACCTTGAGCCGGTGCCGGCAACATCTGCACCGGCTCGAGAGTCTCGGTGACATCGCCTAATCGCCCGATGCGGGCGAGTCCCGCACGTGCGACGACGATGCCGTCGAGATCACCGTTGCTAACCCTGTTCAACCTGGTGTCAAGGTTGCCTCTTAGGGGGCGGATTTCCAAACCGAGACCCAATGCTCTAAGCTGCGCCGCCCGTCGCGGGCTCGAGGTGCCGATCACCGAGCCCACCGGCAATTCCCCCAGCACCATGCCGTCACGGGCCACCAGGGCGTCGCGGGCGTCCGCTCGCGGGGGGATCGCGGCGATCACGAACCGCGGGTCCTCGGCCGTCGGCAAATCCTTGTGCGAGTGAACGGCGACATCGACGCGACCGTCGTTGATGGCCTCGCGAAGCGCGGCGGTGAAGACGCCGACACCGATTGTGGCGACGGGCTCGCTCGATTGGTCGCCGTCGGTGGTGATGATGACCAGCTCGGCGGTATGTCCCGCGGCCACCAGGGCGTCTTTGATGACACTGGACTGGGTCCTCGCCAGCAGGCTGCCCCGCGTACCTATCCTGATGAGATCTATCAAGCGTTACTCAGATTTTTCGAGATCGGTTGTTACGAAGGGCATTTCGGGCCCGGAGACGGCTTCGACGGCCTGCGGGTCCAGTTCGAACAGTTCACGCAGCGCCTCGGCGTAGCTGTCACCGCCGGGCGCGCTGGCCAGCTGCTTCACCCGCACTGTCGGGGCGTGCAGCAGCTTGTCGACGACGCGCCGCACCGTGCGGGCGACCTCGTCACGCTGGGCCGCCTCGAGGCCGGGCAGCCGGTTGTCCAGCCGCAGCAGCTCCGCCTCGACCACATCGGCGGCCCGCTGGCGCAGCGCGGTCACCGTCGGGGTGACCTCGGCCATCCGTTGTCCGGCCAGGTAGCTGGCCACTTCCGCGGCGACGATCGTGCGGGCCGCCTCGGTGTCCGATGCCGCGGCGCGGGCGGACGGCTCACGCTGGATCCGGTCCATGTCGACGACGAAAACGCCGGGGAGGCCCGCAACGGCCGAATCGACGTCGCGGGGCATGCCGAGATCGCAGATCACCAGCTGCTTGGGCTCGAGGCCGTGAGCGAGGCCACGGTGCACGTCGGCCAGCGAGACCACCGGGCGCACCGCGCCCGTGCAGCTGACCACCACGTCGGCGTCGGTGAGCACGGGCGGCAGGTGGTCGAACGGGTAGGCCTCGGCTGCGACGCCGAGTTCGCGCACCTTCTCAGCGAGCTTCTTGGCGCGCGGCAGCGTCCTGTTCACGATGTGGATGCGTTCGACACCCGCGCGTGCCAGATGCTTAGCCGACAGCGCACCCATCGCGCCCGCGCCGATGAGGACCGCGGTGCGGCCCGTCAGCCCTTCGAGTTTGGCGTCGGCCATGTCCAGTGCGACGGACACCACGGACGCACCCGCGGCGTCGATGCCGGTCTCGGTGTGCACCCGTTTGCCGACCGACAGTGCGCGCTGGGCCAGTTCGTGCAGGGTGCGGCCGACGGTGTGGTTGCCTTCGGCGGCGGCGTAGGCGCGGCGCACCTGGCCGAGCACCTGCTGTTCGCCGACCACCGCGGAATCCAGCCCGCTGGCGACGGCGAACAGGTGCTCGACGGCCGCCTCGGCGTACCGGACGTAGGCGTATTTGGTCAGGTCGCCGAGCCCCATACCGGAATGCTCGGAGAGAACCTGCCCGATCACCGACAGGCCGCCGTGGAAGGCGTCGACAACCGCGTAGACCTCGACACGGTTGCAGGTGGACAGCACCATGGCCTCGGTCACCAGCGAGGACTGCAGCACCTGCTCGACGATCTTGGCCTGATCGGACTCGTCGGTGGCCAATTGCTCCAGCACGGACACCGGCGCGCTGCGGTGCGAAACGCCGAAAAGCAACACGCTCATGGCTTCATCACCACGTTGACCACGGTAGTCGTTTACCAGCTGGCCTACCAAATTTGCTGAGGTCGTCCCCCGGTCGCGTTGCTCCTACCCCGCCGGAACGCCGGCCGTCACTTCGCAAGATCGGCGCGCAGCCGGGGCTCGTCGAGCTCCCAGTAGCTGTGCTCTCTGCCGTCGAGGAGCACTACGGGAAGCCGGTCGCCGAACTCGGCGCGCAACGCGGCATCACCCGCCGCCGCCGCGGCGTCGACGTCGGTGCTCGACAGGTCGAAGCCGAGCTCGTCGGCCAACTCGGCCAGCCGGGCCGCCGTGCGCTCGCACAGGGAGCAGCCCTGCCTGGTCAGCAACTCCACCTGCGGCCGGTTCACGCCAACAAGTATCCGCAACACGGTGTCTTAGGGTTAAGAGGTGTCCGACCGCGTTGGTGACGAAGCCGTGCAGGCGCTGGCCGGCGACGCCAGCGCCGAGACCGCGGTGGCCCACCTTGCCGAAGAGGACGAGGCCACCCCGCTTTCGCCGCCGCCGGATCTGACCGCGGCCGCCTTCTTCGACGTCGACAACACCCTGGTGCAGGGATCCTCGCTGGTGCACTTCGCCCGCGGACTGGCCGCTCGCAAGTACTTCACGTACGGCGACTTGATGCGATTCGGCTACGCGCAGGCCAAGTTTCAGCTCACCGGTCGGGAGAACAGCGACGACGTGGCCGCGGGCAGGCGCAAGGCGTTGGCGTTCATCGAAGGCAGGTCCACGGCCGAACTGGTGGCGGTCGGCGAGGAGATCTTCGACGAGATCATCGCCGACAAGATCTGGCCGGGCACCCGCGCACTGGCACAGATGCATCTCGACGCGGGCCAGCAGGTGTGGCTGGTGACCGCCACGCCGTACGAGCTGGCCGCCACCATCGCGTCCCGGCTCGGGCTGACCGGCGCGCTGGGCACGGTGGCCGAGTCGATCGACGGCGTGTTCACCGGGCGACTGGTCGGGGACATCCTGCACGGCACCGGCAAGGCGCATGCGGTGCGGTCGCTGGCCATCCGCGAGGGCCTGAACCTGCGGCGCTGCACCGCGTATTCGGACAGCTTCAACGACGTGCCCATGCTCTCGCTGGTCGGTACGGCGGTGGCCATCAATCCCGATGCGCACCTGCGCGACCTGGCCCGCGAACGGGGCTGGGAGATCCGCGACTTCCGCACCGCCCGCAAGGCCGCCCGCATCGGGGTGCCCTCGGCGTTGGCGCTGGGTGCTGCGGGCGGCGCACTGGCCGCGATCGCTTCCCGGCGCAGGTGATTTCACCTGCGGAAAGCGCGCTGTTAGGCTCGCGCCTGCCATGGCCATCGCTGAAAGCATCATCGGAACCCACTACCGGTATCCCGACTATTTCGAAGTCGGCCGGGAGCAGATCCGTGGGTTCGCGGCCGCGGTCAAGGACGACCATCCGGCCCACTACGACGAGGACGCAGCCAAGGAGATCGGCTACGACTCGCTGGTGGCGTCGCTGACGTTCCTCGCCGTGGCCGGCCGCAAGGTGCAGCTGGAGATCTTCAAACAGTTCGCGATCCCGATCAACATGGAGCGGGTACTGCACCGCGACCAGAAGATCACCTTCCACCGGCCGATACTCGCCGGCGACAAGCTGTTCTTCGACTCCTATCTGGACTCGGTCATCGAGGCGCACGGCACGGTGGTCACCGAGATCCGCGGCGAGGCGAGCGACGCCGACGGCAAGCCGGTGATCACCAGCATCGTCACCGTCATCGGGGAGGCGGCCCACGACGACGAGGCCGACGAACTGAGTGCGGTCATCAAAGAACGGCGCGACGCCGCCATCGCCAAAATGATTGCCGGGCAAAGCTCCAAGAGCTGAGGAAGCTACGTCGAGGGGGCCGACGGCCTACCCGCCGATACGTCAGCCGAGGAACATATTCCTGCGGTTGGCCAGCAACTGATACAGCGTCTGCTGGATGGTTTCGCGGACCTGGTCGGTCAGTTCGAATGTCACCATCGGATCGTCGGCGGCCGTCTCCTCGTAGTCCGCGGTCGAGATCGCGTCCCCGAACTGGATGTGCCACTTGGATGGCAGCGGCATCAGCCCCGCGGGCCCGGCGAGCGGGAACAGCGGGGTGATCGGGAAGTACGGCAGCCCGAACAGCCGAGCCAGCAGCTTGACGTCGGCGATCATCGGATAGATCTCCTCGGACCCGACGATCGAGCACGGCACGATGGGCGCCTTGGCCCGCAGCGCAGCGGCGACGAATCCGCCGCGACCGAATCGCTGCAGCTTGTAGCGGTCCTTGAAGTGCTTGCCCAGACCCTTGTAGCCCTCGGGGAACACCGCGGTCAGCTCACCGGCGGCGAGGAGTCGGTGCGCGTCGGACGTGCAGGCCATGGTGTGGCCGGCCTTGCGCGCAGCCTGACCCATCATCGGCATGGTGAACACCATGTCGGCGGCCAGCAGCCGCAGATCCCGGTGGGTGGGGTGCTTGTCGTGCACGGCCACCGACGCCATCAGCCCGTCGAACGGCAGCACCCCGGCGTGGTTGGCCACCACCAAGGCGGCACCCGTCTCGGGCAGGTTCTCGATGCCGCTGACCTCGACGCGGAACCATGAATTGAAAAAGACTCGCAGCAAAGGCAAGAAACACCGAATTGTTGAGATGCGGGTCGAAGCCGAATTCGTCGACGGTGTAGTCGCCCATCATCCGTTTACGGACGAATTCAGCAACCCCGGCGATCCGCTTGGCGAGTTCGTTCGGTGTCTCCTCCGCCGGCGATGCGGTCGCTGCGGCGGAGCGACGGTCGTCGATCTCACGGACGACGGCGGCCATCTGTTCGGCCGAGGCACGGCCCGCGGGGTCGGACAGCAGGGAGGGATGTCGGCGCGCGCCATCGCCACGCGCGGCAGCACGCCGCGCAGCCGCCTGCCTACCCGTATTTGAGTGCAGCGGAATCACTTTGGCTTTAGATTCGCCCGGCACTTCGATACCTTCTCCCCACCCGATTTCGAGCCTGTGTTCAACGTCCCCAACGCTGCGCCGCCGATACGGCGCGACTCTCCATTGAGCGTACCCATCTCGGGTCAACGATCGGTGTCAATCCGCGACCACGGACGTAATCGTCGAAAGCTTCCGCCGTGGTCCACTTAGGGCTATAGCCTAAGTCATTTCGCATCCGTGTGGTGTCCATGACCCGGCCGTAACTCAAGTAGTCCAACTGCTCGCGATCCACCTCAGTGTAGCGAGTTGCGCGCCACAGCGAATCTGCAGCAGACAGTGCGAAGCGGGGCACCGGCAGCGGGATCCGGCCCGCCCGCCGGACGGCTTGAGACATCATGATGATTCCCGAGGCGCCGACGTTGAAGGTGCCCGCCTTCCCCGCCATCGTCGCGCGCTCCAGAGCGCCCAGCGCGTCCTGCTCATGCAGTAATTGCAGCCGCGGGTCGCGGCCGACGATGGTGGGCACCACGGGGGCGGAAAGGTAGCGCGAGAGTGCGGTGTCCATCGCCGGGCCGATCATGTTGGCCAGCCGCAGGATGGTGACCGCGATGTCGGGCCTGCGCCTGGCCAGGCCGCGGGCATAGCCTTCGATGTCGCTGCTGTCGCGGGCGAACCCCTCGCCGGGGGGTCGTCGGCTGCTGCTGTCCTCGGTGAACAGCACCGGGTCTACCGCGCTCGAGCCGTACACCTCTGACGTCGACTTGACGATGACGCGGCGCACCGACGGCGCCTTCTGACATGCCGCGAACAATTGGATCGCGCCCATCACGTTGAGTTCCTTCAACGCCGCCCTGCCGCCGGAGCGCGGTGCGTAGGACGCCGCCGCGGCGTGCACGACGGTGTCGACGTCGCCGTTGCGGATGACCTTGGCGATGAACGGGTTGCGGATATCGGCGCGCACGAACTCGGCGCGGCCCATGCGGCGCAACAGGTCCTTGCTCGGAGCGATCGCATCGACGGCGATGACATGGTTGATCAACGGGTTCTGCGCAAGCCGGGCGGTCAGATACCCACCCAGAAACCGGCATGCACCGGTGACCAGCACGACCTTGGGGTAGTGCAGGGTGTCATCGTCATTGCCCGGGTTGCGTCCCCCGGAGCGATCTTGCGAATCCATCCGGTTCAGCCTATCGGCGGAGACGAAGAACTACTTGCCCAGTTTTCTCCGCTGCACCCGGGTGCGACGAAGCAGCTTGCGGTGCTTCTTCTTCGACATGCGCTTACGCCGCTTCTTGATGACTGAACCCATGAACTCCGCTACCTAGATGATTTCAAGACGTGTTTACCCGCCATTTGACTCGACCCTGGCACTTTACCGGGAGTCGGTTGCGGACGCGAAAACGGCGACGGGCGTACCCGCCGCTTGATCGTCACCCGGCGTCGAAGTACGAGGTCTCCAGCAAGTCGTGCACCGCCTTGGCGTGCACACGGAACGAGCGACCGACCCGCACCGCGGGCAGTTCGCCGTTGTGCACCAGGCGGTAGACCGTCATCTTGCTCACCCGCATCAAGCTGGCGACTTCGGCGACGGTAAGGAATTGAGCCCTCGGCGGCTGTTCGGGAGCCACTTCGTTCCGTGCGTGCTTCCCGTTCGCTGCATCCCGCCCCGATGGCCCGTTCATAGACGTCATCGCAACCCAATCCTTCAGGCACGGGCAGTTCCAGCGGCTTCCCCACCGCTGGCACCAACGCGTGCTTACACGAGGAGAATAGCGGGGTTATTGGGGTTATTGCGACGGGTGTGGGGTAATCGATCTAAATTCGTTGAATTACCCGGATGTGATTCCGAGCTGGGAAGATCGGCGTTTTGCGGCGTCGACCGCCTCCGCGATGGCGGCTCGGAGGCCGCCTTTTTCGAGTTCCCGCAGACCAGCGGCGGTTGTGCCGCCCGGCGAGGTGACCGTCGCGCGCAGCTGGGCGGCGGTGGTGTCCATCGCGGTGCCCATCGCAGCGTCTCCGGCCGGCTGCGCGGCGTCGAGACGTTCCAGCAACATTGCGGCCGATCCGGCCATTGTTTGCACGACCAGATCGGTGGCTACGGGCCGCGACAACCCGGCTGCGACGCCCGCGTCCACGAGCGCCTCGACCACCAGGAAGAAGTACGCGGGACCCGATCCCGACACCGCCGTGACGGCGTCCATCTGGGACTCCGGGACGGTCAGCACACCGCCGACCGCGTCGAAGATCGCCGACGCCTCTTTGAGTTGTTCCGCGGTCGCAAACCGGCCCGGCGCGAGCGCACTCACTCCCCCGCCGACAACCACCGGCGCATTGGGCATCACCCGTATCACCGGCGCCCCGGCGGGCAGCTTCGCTTCGTAGAAGTCGGTCGTCACACCGGCGGCCACCGTGACGAAAACCTGCTCGGCGCTGTCGCTTTCCGCGTGCGCAGCGGCGTCGGCGATCTCGTCGATGACGAACGTGACGTCGGCGGGTTTGACGGCGACGATGACGAACGAGGCGTTCTCCGCGGCGTCGGCCACCGAGGTGACCAACACCGAGTAGGTCTCGGACAGGTACTGCGCGCGTGCCGGGTCCTTCTCGGCCACCACCAGGTCCTTGACTTGCCGGCCTGCGCGCAGCATCCCAGACAGCAGCGCTTCGCCGATACTTCCACCGCCGATGATCGCGATCCTTGCCACGGTCAAAGCATTGCAGACGCCCGCGACGGTTACTGCGGGGGCGGCACCATGGCGAGCTGGCGACTCTGCACGACGATGTGGCCCTCGCAGTCGACGACGATGTGGTCCTCGTCGAACCAGTCCCGGCCGATCTGCACCGTCGTGCACAGCACGCGCAGCCAGCCGTCCGCGGGCAGTGCCCGTAGATACGCCGTCAGCTGCACGGTGGGCGCCCAGCCCGTGCGGTTCACCCCGAAGGTCACCGGGGCCGACACATCGCCGCACAGCAGGGCGAACAGCACGTCGGGTGCGACGCCCTTCGGCCGGACCCAGTACTCGATGATGGGCGGTCCGCCGTCGGTGCGCGGGGTGAATGTGGTCAGCGACGGACGGATGTCGCAGCCGTGGGCCAGGTGCACGATGTCTTCCATGGGATGGCCCTGGCCGATCGGCTCGAGACCGGGCGGCGGCTCCGGCGTCATCAACGGCACCACCGGGTTGACCGACAGCAGCGGCGGGACGTGATGTTCCGGGTCGCCCAGCGTGACCGCGGCACGTACCGCGGTGCGATCACCTTGCGTCAGCTCGATATCGATCAGGCTGACCCGCCGGCCACGCTTGCGCACGGTCGTCACGACCCGCATCGGGCCCGGATCCGGTGCCCACAAGAAGTTTCCGGATATCGCAATCGGCTGAACGTCGCTCCCGTGCTCTATCCGGGCCGCATTCGCACACAGCGCGAGCATCGCGCCGCCGTGCACCTTCGGCCCGATCGTCCAATGTTCGTTCAGCTCACCGTCATACACGCCGTCGCCCATCGGGGTGAGCGCCATTGCATCGGTGAACAGTGTCGATCCGGGCATGCCGTCCTTCGCGGTTCAGCGCAGCAGGTGCGCGCGGGCGAACTGGATCGACTCGTCGAGCAGGGCTTCGCGCTCGGGGGCCGTCCGCGCCCCAGAGGTGGTGACTTCGAGGATCACGTGGCCGGAAAACCCTCCGCCCGCGAGCATTTCGCAGACCTCCACCGTCGGCTGGGTACCGCGGCCGGGCACCAGATGCTCGTCGGTCGAGGCGCCGCTGCCGTCGCACAGGTGCAGGTGCACGAGCCCGTCGCCCATCCGGTTGGCCATGTCGACCGCATCGGTGCCGGCGGTCGCGGTGTGCGACAGGTCGAGCGTGTAGTGGGCGTGCCCGCCGTCGAGCGGGTCGTAGGACGGGGCGAACGCCGAGATACCCGGACCCGGCTTGCCCCCGCGCTTGCGCATGCGCTCGATCGATGTCTGCCCCGCACCGAAGAACCGATCGGCACGGAACGGGAACATGTTCTCCACCGCCACCATCACGTCGCTGCCCGACTCGAGCTCGGCGACCTGCTCGGCGAAGCCCTCGGCGTAGCGGCGCTGCCATCGGAACGGCGGGTGCACCACCACGGTCTGGGCGCCCAGCTGTTCGGCGGCGCGCACACTGCGCTCCAGCTTGGTGATCGGGTTGGCGCCCCAGACCCGCTGCGAGATCAGCAGGCACGGCGCATGCACCGACAACACCGGCATCGAATACTGCACCGACATCCGCTCGATGGCGTCGATATCTTGGCTGACCGATTCGGCCCACACCATCAGCTCCACACCGTCGTAGCCCAGCTTGGCGGCGTACTCGAAGGCGGCCTCGGTCCTCAACGGATAGACCGAGGCCGTCGAAAGACCGACCTTGATGGCAGGGCGCACTGTGCGGGTTCGGCGGCTAGCCCGATTGCAGCAGCGCGAGCGGGCCCAGGGTGACCAGCGCACCGACCGCGACCGCAATCAGAGTGCTGCCGATGTCCTCGGTCTTGCGGACCACGCGAACGCCGACCACGAGGCCGAGGATGACCAGCACGGACAGCACCAACGCGATGATGTTGTTCCACTTCCACAGCTGGTCGAACGCGATGAACAGGCCGGCGCCGAACAGGACCGCGACGATGCACTGGCCGACGACCAACGCGCCGCGCGCGAACGACGACATCTGGGGCTCGTCGGAGACGTCGTAATCGTCGTCGTGCTCGACGTCGGCTTCACCGAGGTCGAGATCGTCGTAGCGCGGGCTTCCGCGGCGGCCCAGGTCGTCGGCGATCGTCTCGCCACCGAACAGCGTCTGGCCCGACGAGCGCAGGTACGACGGCAGCTCGTCGACGTCGTCCTCGGTGTCCGGCCTGGTCGCCGCGGCCAGCGCGGGCCGCGTCAGGCTCAGGTCGGAGACGGCTTCGACCGCCTCGTCGTCGTCGACATCGACGGGGTCCGGGCTCATCTGCTCGGCGCCGACGCCGGAGCTGGCGCTGTAGCGACGTTGTGCATGCGCGTAGTGGGGGCGTCGCGGCGGGTCGGCGAACAGCGGCGCCGCATCGCGCTCCTCGATGTGCGCGGCGTAGTCGGCTTCCTCGTCCGTCAGCGGCGCCGCGTCGCCTTCCTCGACGTATTCGGCGACTCCATTGCTGGACAGCGGCCCGGTGTAGTCGTCGCGGACCTCTTCGAGCTCGTCGGTGGCCGGATCGGCGGCAGCGTGGGGGCTGTCCGCGGAGACGATGGGTATCTCGCCGGTGAGTTCGGCGACGGTGACGGATTCGGTGTCGCCGCGCCGGCGCCTGCGACGCCCGCCGACCGGCGGTGCTCCGATTGTTCCGTTCTTTGCCAGCAACTCAGCGACCGATATCGGCCTTGTGTTGCTGTAGCTCTCTTCTGGTCCAGTCATCGTGTGTTGCCTCTGGGCTTAGCGCGTCGTCGATCCGCATCGCGTACGGACGTCTCCACCAGAGCGGTTCCGTCGGCCTCGCTGTCGAGTTTCCGCAGTATGAGACCTTCTCGCAACGCCCACGGGCAGATGTCCACGGTATCTATCGCCAGCGCACGCATGCTCGCCTCCGCAACCAATGCTCCGGCCACGATCTGTGGCGCCCGTTCGGCACTCACCCCTTCCAACTCTGCTCGGTCAGCAGCGGTCATCCTAGAGATGAAAGCTATGAGCTGCCTAAGGCCGGTAGCTGTAAGCGTCCTCTTCACCCGCGGCCCCTCGCCGGAAGGCGCCGCCCCGGTGAGTCGCGCCAGCGAGCGGAAGGTCTTCGACGTCGCGACCGCGAGGTCGGGGCTGCCCGCCTTGAGCATCTCGGCGCCCGCGTCGGCGAGCTCGGTGGTCAGCCAGTCCCGAAGCATTCCCACCCGCCGACGACCCGGCGGATCGTCGGGCAACCATTCCCTGGTCAACCGGCCCGCACCGAACGGAAGCGACAGCGCCACCTCCGGCTCCTCGTCGACACCGTTGGACAATTCGAGCGAACCGCCACCGATGTCGATGTTGATGATCCGGCCCGCGCTCCAGCCGTACCAGCGGCGCACCGCGAGGAAGGTGAGGCGGGACTCGTCGACGCCGCTGAGCACCTGCAGCGCCACCCCGGTCTCGGCGAGCACGCGCGCCAGCACGTCCTCGGAGTTCTTGGCGTCTCGGACGGCCGAGGTGGCGAACGCCATCAGCTCCGCGCAGCCCGAGCTCGCGGCGATCTTGGAGAACTCGTCGATGGTGTCGATCAGTTTGTCGGCGCCCTTGCGGGTCAGCTTGCCCGACGAATCGATGGCCTCGGCGAGCCGCAACGACGCCTTGGTGGAACTCATCGGGGTGGGGTGGCCGCCGCGGCGCGCGTCCACCACCAACAGGTGGACGGTGTTGCTGCCCACGTCGAGCACACCCAGTCGCACGCGTTCAACCTATCCGGTCTGCCGGTGAACTTCGTGCGCGGACCGCGGTGTGGCGTCGCCCACGCAGATTTCACAGGTCGCCGTGCGAATCATGATCACATAATCTGTGGCCGATTTGCAGCCGTGGCAACTTAGCGTTCGGCGGCGATCGGCGCTAGCGTCTAGCACTGTGACGTCAGAACATCCCGGCGAGGTCGAGCTGGATTTCGCCCGCGAATGGGTGGAGTTCTACGACCCCGACAATCCCGAACACGTGATCGCGGCCGACATGACGTGGCTGCTGTCGAGATGGACGTGCGTGTTCGGCACGCCTGCGTGTCAGGGCACCGTGGCGGGACGACCCGACGACGGGTGCTGCAGCCACGGTGCGTTCATGTCCGACAAGGACGACCGCAAGCGGCTCGACGCCGCGGTGGAAAAGCTGACCGACGAGGACTGGCAGTTCCGCGAAAAAGGCTTGGGCCGCAAGGGCTATCTCGAGATGGACGAGTACGACGACAAGCCCAACCTGCGCACCCGAAAGTACAAGGGCGCCTGCATCTTCCTCAATCGTCCAGGCTTCAAGGGCGGCATCGGGTGTGCGCTGCACATCAAGGCTGTGAAGCTGGGTGTCGAGCCGTTGACGATGAAGCCGGACGTGTGCTGGCAGCTGCCGATCCGGCGCAGCCAGGAGTGGGTGACACGGCCCGACGGCTCTGAAGTACTGCGGACCACCATCACCGAGTACGACCGACGCGGTTGGGGCGAGGGTGGAGCCGACCTGCACTGGTACTGCACCGGCGACCCCGCCGCGCACGTCGGGTCCAAGCAGGTGTGGCAGTCCTATGCGGCCGAGCTGACCGAACTGCTCGGCGAGAAGGCGTACGCCGAGCTGGCGGCAATGTGCAAGCGGCGCAGCAGCTTAGGGCTGATCGCGGTGCACCCCGCCACCCGGGCCGCCGAGTAGCGCGGCTAGCCCTCCAGCTTGTAGCCCAGGCCGCGCACCGTCACCAGGTGTACCGGGTTGGCCGGATCGGCCTCGATCTTCGACCGCAACCGCTTGACGTGCACGTCGAGCGTCTTGGTGTCGCCGACGTAGTCGGCGCCCCACACCCGGTCGATGAGCTGGCCGCGGGTGAGCACGCGCCCGCTGTTGCGCATCAGGTATTCGAGTAGGTCGAACTCCTTGAGGGGCAATGTGATCAGATCGCCGTTCACCGACACGACATGGCGTTCGACATCCATCCGGACCGGGCCGGCCTCCAGCACGCCGTCGCCGATGCTGGTGTCGTCGGGGTCGGCGCCACGGCGCAGCACCGCCCTGATCCGCGCGATCAGCTCTCGTGCCGAATACGGCTTGGTGACGTAGTCGTCGGCGCCGAGCTCAAGCCCGACGACCTTGTCGATCTCGCTGTCACGCGCGGTCACCATGATGACCGGCACACTCGAGCGTGACCGTAGCTGCTTGCAGACGTCGGTCCCGCTCATCCCCGGCAGCATCAGGTCGAGCAGCACGATGTCAGCGCCGACCCGCTCGAATTCGGCCAGGGCAGAGGGCCCGTCGGCCACCACGGTGGCCTCGAACCCCTCTTTCCGCAGAAGGAACGCCAAGGGATCGGCCAGCGATTCCTCGTCCTCCACGATCAACACGTTGGTCATGGACGTCCTTAATCCTCTCGTTCGTCAGGCGCGTCGACATTGTCGGGGTATGCCGGGATCGACAAGGTGAACGTCGATCCAGTCCCCGGCTGACTCCACAGCCTGATGGTTCCGTTGTGGTTGGCTGCAACATGTTTGACGATCGCGAGCCCGAGGCCGGTGCCTCCGGTTGCTCGTGATCGGGCTTTGTCCACGCGGAAGAACCGCTCGAACACCCGCTCCTGATCGGCGGCGGCGATGCCGATACCCCGATCGGTGACGGCGATCTCGATGTTGTCGCCCCGGCGCCTACGACTAATGGACACCGGGGATCCGTTGGGTGAGTAAGCGATTGCGTTGGACACCAAGTTGGCCAGCGCAGTTACCAGCAGGGGTTGGTCGCCGAGCACCTTGTACCCGGTCGGCGCATCGGTGGTGATGGCGATGTCCGCGTTGTCGGCGGCCACCTTATACCGCGAAAGTGCCTCCGCGACAACGGTGTCGACGTCGACGGCTTCCAGGTCGGGCAGGGGTTCGGCGCCCTGCAGGCGGGACAGTTCGATGAGCTCACCGACCATGTTGGCGAGCCGGTTGGACTCGGCGACCATCTTGTTGGCGAACCGTTGCACGGTCTGGGGATCGTCGGCCGAGGCCTGCAGTGCCTCAGCGAGCACACCCATCGCCCCGACCGGTGTCTTGAGTTCATGGCTGACGTTGGCGACGAAGTCGCGTCGGGTGGCTTCCATCCGAGCATGCTCGGACTGGTCGTCGACGTAGACGACGGCGAACCGGCGGTCGTCCTCGGTCAGCAGGCGCACGTGGCCACGCACGGACAGCCCGGAGCGGCCGGGAGTTCGCCTCCGCGGGGAGAGATCGACCTCGCCGTCCTCGCCGGTGGCCAGGGTGCGCTGCGCGGCGAGCCACGCCCTGTCGTCGAGGAGGCGGTCGCGCACCAGGCCCAGGACCCGGGCCCGGTCATTGTGGTAGACGACGTCACGGTAGGTGTCGACCACGACGATGCCCACCGGCGACAGCGACACGATGTGGGCAAGCATCTGCGAGACGGTGATCCCCGATTGCGCGGCCTCGCGGCGCTGCCTGCGCTCGACGATCCTCGGCATCAGGCCAGCTCCGATCCCGACGCCGATCACCAGCGCGAGCAGTGCCACGACCGCCGTCAGCAGCAGCGCGGATACCACACTCACGAGCAAATCGTACGAAACTGGTGAACGTCATCCCAGCAGCGTGCGGCCAAATCGGGACAAGTCACATAAGGAATCATGGAAGTTCGGGCCCAGGCTTCTTTATGTTCACCCAGTGTTTGCCCAAAGACGCAGTTCGATGGTCTATTTCGCACCCTGGCTTGCTACTGCGGCAGCACCTGCGGCGGCCGCCTCGGGGTCCAGGTAGGTGCCGCCGACGATTTTCGGCCGCAAATCGCCGTCGAGGTCGTAACGCAGCGGGATGCCGGTCGGGATGTTCAGCCCGACCACGTCCTCGTCGGACATCCCGTCGAGGTACTTCACGAGCGCCCTCAGCGAATTTCCGTGCGCAGCGATCAGGACGGTTTTACCGGCCTTCAGGTCGGGCACGATCGCCTCGGTGAAGTACGGCACGAACCGCTCAACGACGTCCTTCAGGCATTCGGTCAGCGGCCCACCGTCGATGTCGGCGTAACGCGGATCGGCGTCCTGGCTGTACTCGCTGCCCGACTCGATCGGCGGCGGCGGGGTGTCGTAGCTGCGCCGCCACGCCATGAACTGCTCCTCGCCGTACTTCTCCTTGGTTTCGGCCTTGTTCAGGCCCTGCAGCGCCCCGTAGTGGCGCTCATTGAGCCGCCAGTCCCGGTGTACGGGGATCCAATGCCGGTCGGCCTTGTCCAGCGCCAGATTCGCGGTGCTGATGGCCCGCCGCAGCAGCGACGTGTACAGCACGTCGGGCTGGCGATCCAACTCCTTGATCAGCTCGCCTGCGCGGACGGCTTCGGCCCTGCCCTTCTCGGTGAGGTCGACGTCGACCCACCCGGTGAACAGGTTCAGCGCATTCCATTCGCTTTCGCCGTGGCGAAGCAGGATCAGCGTCGAATCTCCCATGGCACCGATCCTCTCACGCGTCGTGCACCTCGCGCGTTCCGCGCCGAGATCGACGAAATGGCGCGATCTACTCGCACAAATCCGCCCAAATGTGAGTTTGGGCGTTGGTTGGTGTCAGTGGTCGTCGTCTTCGTCGATCAGGTGCTCGAACGCGCGCAGGTTCTGCAGCGACTCGCCACGCGACACCCGCCACGCCCATTCCTTCTGGATCGAAGACCGGAAACCCAACTCCAACAACGTGTTGAAGTCACTGTCGACGGCTTCCAGCACCTGGCCGAGCACGCGATCGATCTCGTCGGCGGTGACCGAGTGCAGCGCCATCCGGCCGACCAGGTAGATGTCGCCGACGTTGTCGAGCGTGTAGGCGACCCCGTACAGCCGGCGGTTGCGTTTCAGCAGGAACCGGTAGACACCCTCGTTGTTCTCGTCGGGCTTGCGGCACACGAACGCCTCGATGCGCACCGAGTGTTCGCCGATGGACAGGATGGTGTTGGTCTTGAGCCTGCGTTCGCCGGGAAGCTCGACGATGAGGCCGGGTAGGCCACCGTGTGCACCCTCGTGCCTGCTGTAGGTCAGGTCGTGAGCCTTCAGGGTCTCCTCGATGAGCCGCTGGACGGTGTTGTCCGTGCGGGCCTCGAGTGGCTCGCTGGTCACGCCCGGACACCCCGCCGCATCGAGAACCGCCTGCCGTTGCGACGCGACGCGGCGTCGCGGTATTGGTGCCGGGCGGCGTAGTCGCGCATCGCATGGCCGTAGCTGGCCAGCAGCCCGTCGACGGTGTGCGCCCAGGAGAACGTGGCGGCGTGCTCGACGGCGGCGCGGCTCATCGTGTCGGGCCCACGTTCCACCAGGTCGGCGATCGCCGCCGCCCAGTCGTCGACGTCGTGGCCGGGCACCAGCGTGCCGCTGACACCGTCTCGCACCGCGACCGGCAGCCCGCCGACCGCGGCCGCGACCACCGGTGTGCCGCACGCCTGGGCCTCGACGGCGACCAGGCCGAACGATTCGGAGTAGCTCGGCACCGCGACCAGATCGGCGGCGCGGTACACGTCGACCAGTTGTTCGCGGGACTGCGGCGGCAGGAACGTCACGCGGTCGGAGATACCCAGTTCATCGGCCAGCCGAACCAACGTGTCGGGGGCCGCAAGGCCGCTGCCGGACGGCCCGCCTGCCACCAGCACTCGCAGCTTGGGAAATCGTGCCGTGATCCTGGCCGCGGCGCGCAGCAACACGTCGGGAGCCTTCAGCGGCTGGATGCGTCCGACGAAGGCGAGCACGAGCTCGTCTGGATCGACACCGAGCGCCGCGCGTGCGACGCGCCGGTCGCCCGGTGTGAAGGTCTCCAGATCCACCCCCGGATGCACCACGTCGATGCGTGCCGGGTCTGCATGGTGTAACGAAACCAGTTGCTGCGCTTCGTGTTCGGTGTTGACGATCAATCGGTCGGCCTCGTCGACAACCTGCTGCTCACCGACCGCGCGCAGCGGCGGCTCGGGTGAGTCGCCGTCGGCGAGCGCCGCGTTCTTCACCGCGGCGAGGGTATGCGCGGTGTGCACCAGCGGCACCGCCCACCGATCTCGCGCGAGCCAGCCGACCTGACCCGACAGCCAGTAGTGCGAGTGCACGACGTCGTAGTAGCCCGGCTCATGGGTGGCTTCGGCGCGCAGCACGCCCGCGGTGAACGCGCACAGCTGGGTGGGCAGGTCGTATTTGTCCAACCCTTCGAACGGGCCGGCGACGACGTTGCGCACCAGCACACCGGGCGCCACCCGCACCAGCGGCTGATCGGCCGACGACGTCGCCCTGGTGAAGATCTCCACCTCGACGCCGCGGCGGGCCATCTGCAGCGCGGTCTGAAGCACGTAGACGTTCATCCCGCCCGCGTCGCCCGTACCAGGCTGGGCCAGCGGCGATGTGTGCACGGACAAGACCGCAACGCGCCGCGGTACCGGAAGACCATCGGTGGCTAAGCGCACACAGTCATGTCTACACCGCCGACAGGGAAGGCTTCGTCAAGCGGTCGCTTCGGGCCTCCGCGCGAGCGCCCGTCGCATCGCGCCGATCGGGTCGGCGTAGATCCCGCCCAGTGAGACCACGCCGGCACCCGCCTCCTGGACACGGTTGCCGAATGACGTCACCCGGATGTCGCGCGCGGGCAGCACCGAACGCTGGGTGTATGCGGTCTCGACGAGGTTCATCGCCTCCGGGTACTCGGTGAACGCCTGCCCGCCGACCACCAGGTCGTCCGGGTTGAGCATGTCGCGCAACAGCGCGACGGCCTCGCCAAGCACCCGGGCCCGCTCGGCCAACGGGGCACGCGCCTGTTCGTTGCCCTGCCTGGCCGCCCGCAGCACGGCAGCGATGGTGGATGACGGGCCCTCGGCGGGGATCACCCGCTGCTTGCGCGCCGCGATGAGCACCGCCTCGTCGCTGACGGTCGACTCCAGCTGGCCCGTCCCGCCGAGCAGATCCGAGTGGGCGGGCAGTCCGGCGATGGTGCCTGGGCCGCTGGCAGGCGAATGCACCCGCCCGCCGATCGACAATGCGTAGCCGACGGTTTCGCGCGCGTACACGTACAGGCTCGTCGACGGCTGCGCCGTGCGGCGCGTGCTCAGCAGCAGCTCCGCGCCCGCCATGGCGTCCACGTGGGACGCGACCGACACCGGAAGCCCGAGCGACTCGGCGAGCACCGGGCCGACGGGAGCGTCGGTCCAGCCCAGCCGCGGGTGGTCGAGATATCCGGTCGTGCTGTCGACTACGCCGCCTGCGGCCACGCCGACCCACAGCGGGCGGCGGCGGTGCCAGCGGCTCAGGTAGCGACGAGCGCTGCCCGCCAGCGACGCGAGGGCCGCGGCCTGGGCGCCGCGCGGCGTCGGCGTCTCGACGACGTCGAGGGTGCGGCCGAACAGGTCGGTGGCGACGATGCTGGTGGTTCGGGCGCCGATGTGGATCCCGAGCGTGAGAAACGGCTCGTGGTTGACCTCGACCGGTACCCGCGGCCTGCCGATCGCGCCCGATACCGCGAGGTCGGCGCGCTCCCGCAGCACCCCCGCGTCCAGCAGCGCGGTGACTTGGCGGTTCACCGTCGCGATAGACAGCTGGGTCACCTTGGCGATGACGTCACGGGCGATCGGGCCGCGGGTACGGGCGGCGCCGAACACGGAGGCCGCCGCGGCATCGGCGACGCACAGCGACGGCGCCACGATGTGGTGACGAGACAACAGGGCGCGCTTCGCATGGGCGGCGCTGGCGGTGGGGCGGAGAGTGGTGGTGCGCATGGGATGTCCTCGCAGAAGTCGGCCGGTGGGTTTTTGCCACACCTGGCGACTCAGTAGGACAGCGGAGAGGTCCGGACTCTGGTCAGGCGCGGCGAATTGCGCGGCGAAACAACAACAACACGCACGCCGTGCGCCGATTGCCTGACTACTGGAGGTCACGAGCTGAACTTAGCACGCCAACTAAAGTTGATCCCATGACGAGTACCGATGCCGACCGCCGGGTCGCGGTGGTCACCGGAGCCAGCGCAGGCATAGGCGAAGCAACCGCGAGAACCCTTGCTGCCCAAGGCTTTCACGTGGTCTGCGTGGCCCGCCGCGAGGACCCGATCAAGAAGCTTGCTGCGGAGATAGGCGGCACCGCGATTGTGGCGGACGTCACAGACGGGGACGCGGTGGCGGCGCTGGCCGACGCGCTGGACCGAGTGGATGTGCTGGTCAACAACGCCGGCGGCGCCCGCGGTCTGGAGCCGGTACTCGAGGCCGACATCGACAATTGGCGTTGGATGTGGGAGGCCAACGTGCTCGGCACGCTGCGGGTGACCCGCGCGCTGCTGCCCAAGCTGATCGACTCCGGCGACGGCCTGATCGTCACGGTGACGTCGATCGCCGCGATCGAGACCTACGACAACGGCTCCGGCTACACGTCGGCCAAACACGCCCAGGGCGCACTTCATCGCACGCTGCGCGGCGAGCTGCTCGGAAAGCCGGTGCGGCTCACCGAGATTGCGCCGGGAATGGTGAAGACCGACTTCTCACTCCGCCGGTTCGAGGGTGATCAGGAGCGTGCCGATGCGGTGTACAAGGGCGTAACGCCCTTGGTGGCCGAGGATGTCGCCGAGGTGATCGGCTTCGTCGCATCGCGGCCGTCGCACGTCAACCTGGACACCATCGTGATCCGGCCGCGGGACCAGGCCAGCGCGTCGCGGTTCAACCGCAAGTAGTAGTCAGCCGCCTGGACGGTCGTTGACCGGCTGCGGTGCACCCGACGGGGTCGCGGGGGCGGTGCTGGGGATGCCCGACGGCGGCCCCTGCGGGGACAGCGCCGACATCGACACCCATTCGTCCCACGGCACGGCCCAGTCCCAGATGTCGCCGTCGGAGTAGGACAGCTCGATCGAGGTTCCGGTCACCTCGACGGGGTCGCCGTAGATCGCGCTGTTGAAGTACTGCTGGGAGTTCTCCAGGTTCAGGTTGATACAGCCGTTGGTGACGTTCGTGTTGCCCTGCGCCCCAATGCTGTTCGGATTGCAGTGGATGAACTCGCCGTTGTTGGAGATGCGCACGGCAAAGCGCTCGTGGACATTGCTGTAGCCGGCCGCCGGGTTGCTCATATAGAAGTCTTCGTACTTCTCGCTGACTACGTGCACGCCGCTGCGGGTGATGTTGCGCGGCAGGTCGCCCTCGCCGTAGCTGCACGGGAAGTCCATGATCACCGAGCCGTCGCCATCGAGCACCTGGATGCGGTGCGAACCGGCGTCTGCCTTGACCACCTGGCGGCGTCCGATCTCGAAGTTCAGCGAGATGTCCTGCGCGCCGTACGCGCCGTCGCCGAACTTCACGCCGTACAGCTTCGCGTCGACGTTGATCTTGGTGCCTGCGGGGTAGTAGTCCTTGCTGCGGTAGTGCACGCGCGATCCGCCGACCTCGTCGGGCAGCCATGCCCAGCCGCCCTCGACCGGCGGATCGGTGGTCACCTTCAGCGCCTTCTCCACGGCGGGCCGGTCGCCGTCGTCTATCGCCGCGTCGAACTGAAGGATCACCGGCACCGCAACGCCGACGACCTGGCCGTCGGCGAGCTGGAACTGGCCGTTGACCTGAGTCGACGGGTCCACGGTGGTGAACTTGCCCTCGACGGGGACGGCCTTGCCGTCGCGCCCGACCACCGAGCCCGCCCAGGTGTAGTCGGCGCCGTAGCCGAGCGGTTCGGTGACGACGAACGCGGTGCGCTCCCGGTTGATCGCGCCCGCGACCGGCTTGCCGTCGGGATTTGTCAGGGCAACCCGTTGGAACCAGCCGTCACGGACCTCGACGTGCACCGGCGAGTTCGGCACCACATCGGATGCGGCGTCGGCCGGGGTGAAGGTCAGCGACGGGGCAGCCGGCGCCTCGGCGGCCTGGGACGGTTTGTTCGACTTGCCCATGCAGGCGGCCAGTACGCCCGGCGCTACCGCCCCGACCGCAAGTGCGGTCAGGGCCCGCCGCCTGTTCATGTGCGGCGGCACAGGTTGGAAAGCCGGGCCAGGGTTCACGTGTTCCAAAGATACCTAGAGCGAGACGCCGATCAGGCATGGCTCGGGTGTGAGTTCGATCCCGAATTCGGCCCTTACCCCGTCTCGCACCCGTCTGGCCAGCGTAATCACGTCCGCCGCGGTGGCGCCGCCGCGGTTTGTCAGCGCCAGCGCGTGCTTGGTGGACAGCCGGGCGGGAGCGTTCTCACCCGGATATCCCTTGTGGAAGCCCGCGTGCTCGACCAGCCAGCCGGCGGCCAGTTTCACCCCGTTCGGCGCCGGGTAGTTGGGCACGGGCGCGTCCGAGGCGCGCTGGAGCCGGTCGAACTCCTCCTGCGGCACGACCGGGTTGGTGAAGAACGAGCCGACGCTCCAGGTGTCGTGGTCGGCATCGTCGAGCACCATGCCCTTGCGCCCCCGCAGTTGCAGGACCGCTTCGCGCACCAGGCCGGGATCGGTGCGCTCGCCTGGCTCGGCGCCCAGCGCCGCCGTCAGCTCGCCGTAGCGCAGCGGTGCGCTGCGGCCGTCTGCATCGAGGACGAACTCGACCTCCAGCACGATCTGAGCGTCGGAGTGCTTGAGAATGCTTGTCCGGTAACCGAACTCGAGTTCATCGCCGTCGGCCCACCGATCCTCGCCGGTGACGCGGTCCAGCAGCCGAACCCGCCGAATAGTGTCGGAGACCTCGGCGCCGTACGCGCCGACGTTCTGCACCGGGGTGGCGCCCGCCGACCCCGGTATCCCCGACAGGCACTCGAGCCCGCCGAGGCCGTGCGCCAGCGCGGTGACGACGACGTCGTCCCAGACCGCGCCCGCCTCTGCGCGCAGGACGTTGCCGTCGACGCTGACGCCTGCTGTGGCGAGCCGGACGACGGTCAGGTCACCAATCTCGTCAGCGATCACCACGTTGGAGCCGCCCGCCAGCACCAGCACCCGTTCATCGGGGCCGACGGCACCGCTATTCAGGGCGCGGATGACGTCGATGATCTGCTCGGTGCGCTCACAGGTGATGACGCGGCGCGCGACGGGGCCGACACGCAGTGTGGTCAGCGGAGCGAGCGGCACCTCATCGGCGACCGGCACACCCCGTAGGCGCGAACTGACCACGGGCGGTAACGGTAGCCTGGCCAGCTATGCCGCGCTCATTCGACATGGCCGCCGAGTACGAGGGCAGCGTCGAACAAGTCCATCGGGCATTCGGCGATCAGACGTACTGGCTCGAGCGATTGGCCGACTCCGGCGCCGACCGGGCGACGCTGGATTCGATGAAGGTCGGCGACGACGGCAGCATCGACGTGGTGACGACGCAGGTGCTGCGGCGTGACCGGCTACCCGGCGTCGTCACGCAGTTCCACCCCGGTGACCTGTCCATCGTGCGCGAGGAGGCATGGAGCCCGGTCAGCGACGGCAGGGCCAGCGCGACCGCCACCGGTGCCATCGCCGGCGCGCCCGTCTCGCTGTCGGGCACCGCGGAGCTGACCCCCGGGGGAAACGGCGGCTCACGGCTGGAGTTCAGGGCCGCCGTCGAGGTTCGCATCCCGCTCGTCGGCGGCAAGGTCGAGAACTTCATCGGCAGCCAGCTCGTCGAGTTGCTGATCGCAGAACAGCGCTTCACCACGGCGTGGATCAGAGATAACGCGTAACCGGCCGGTAACCTGGTGTTATGGCGCGCCGGATGGACTACAGGCTCTCGTTCGAGGCGCCGGCCGAGAAGATCTACCAGGATTTCACCAGCCGCGACTACTGGGAAACCCTGATGGATGCCTACCGGTTCTTGACCCCGCAGTCCGAGATCACGAAGTTCACCGTTGGCGACGAGGGCACCGACGTCGTCTTCAAGCAGGTTCTGCCGCGCATGTACCTGCCGGCGATCGCTCGCACCGTGATGCCCGCCGACATGGTCATCACCCGCGAACAGCATTTCGACCCGTACGACCACACCAGCAAGAAGGGCCGGGGCAGCTACCGCGCCAGCATCCCGCACGGTCCCGGCCACTTCGGCGGCCGGTACTACCTCACCGAAGCCGATACCGGCAGCGAGCTGCGGCTCGCCAGCGTCTGCAAGGTCTTCATCCCGCTCATCGGCGGGGCACTGGAAGACCTGATCCTGCACCACATCAAGCAGCTGTTCGATGCCGAGGAGGCGTTCACCGCTGACTGGATCGCCAAGCACCACTAATCCGGCCTCCGATGTCGGAGGCCGGGCCACCCCCGTCGGACAGTTGACGCGGGGCACCACCGGGCACAACCGGCTGCGCCGCTGCGACCGCTGGCTGGTGCACTCCGCACGGGTGCGGACCGCATTGCAATCGGCCATCGACCCGACGGTCGTCGACCTCGGCTACGGCGCGCTTCCCGTGACCACGCTGGAGCTGGCGAGCCGGCTGCGCACTGTGCGCACCGACGTGCGGGTGATCGGCCTCGAGATCGACCCCGAGCGGGTCGTGCCGTCCCAAGCCGGTGTCGAATTCGGACTCGGCGGCTTCGAGCTGGCCGGCCACCGCCCGGTGCTGGTGCGGGCGTTCAACGTGCTGCGCCAGTACCCCGTCGAGGCGGTGGACGAGGCCTGGTCGCTGATGCGGGCCAGGCTGGCACCCGGCGGCCTGATCGTCGACGGGACCTGCGACGAGGTCGGCAGGCGGTGCTGCTGGGCGATGCTCGACGGCCACGGACCGGTCAGCCTCACGCTGGCGTGCGACCCGTTCGCGATCGAACGCCCATCGGATCTCGCCGAGCGGCTGCCGAAAGTCCTTATCCACCACAATGTTTCGGGCCAACCGGTCAACACACTGCTGGCCGCTGCCGATCGCGCGTGGGCCAGCGTCGCCGGTCACGGCGTGTTCGGCCCGCGGGAGCGGTGGCGCGCGATGCTGAACATGTTGCGCGACACCGGCTGGCCGGTCGAGCCGCCCCGCCGCCGCATGCGCGACGGTGTGCTCACGGTGCCGTGGACGACGGTGGCCCCGCATCGGCCTCGTTGACGCCTCATTGCGCTCCAGGTGGCGAGTTCGGCGAAGTCTGCAAAGAATGATCGGCAGGAGCCGCGAGCGACTCCCCGGACGAGGTGCGTCGTACCCGGTCAGCGACAAGACGGCGCGTGAGGAGCACCCGTGACCGACGACAACCAACCCCTCAACGCCGAAGGCGCCTGGGCCCAGCAGGCCGAAGCGCGTCTGCCCGACCGCCGCGAACGCGAGGAGATCGAACGAGGCCTGGCCTACGGGCTGGAGGCCGCACCGACAATCAACGACCGCAGGATCTCCACGTTCGTCCGCGGCGAGCTGCCGCACTTCGCGGGTGAGCGCGGGACGTTCCTGAAGTGCCCGTTCGTCGAGGACGTGCACCAGGTCGACGACGCCGAGGTCGCGATCTTCGGGGTGCCGCTCGATGCCGGCGCCACCTACCGCCCCGGCACCCGGTTCGGTCCGCAAGGCATCCGGCGGTCGACCAACCTGTTCGGCACCTACAACTACGAGTCGGGAGTCGACCTGCGCGAGCAGCTGAACATGGTCGACATCGGCGACGTGTTCACCATCCCCGGCAACTTGGAGAAGTCCTTCGACCAGATCAGCCAGGCCATGGCGCACGTGGTGTCCAAGGGCGTGATGCCGGTCGTGCTCGGCGGCGACCATTCCATCGGCTTTCCCACCATCCGCGGGATGACCCCGTACCTGGACGGCAACGTCGGCATCATCCACTTCGACCGGCACGTGGACACCCAGGAGTCGGACCTCGACGAGCGGATGCACACCACACCGTGGTTCCACGCGACGAACATCAAAAACGCGCCCGCCACGAACCTGGTGCAGATCGGCATCGGCGGCTGGCAGGCGCCACGGGCCGGCGTCAAGGTCGGTCGCGAGCGCCAGTCGACGGTCATCACGGTGGGCGACGTGGAACGGGTCGGCGTCGAGAAGATCGCCGAGATGGCGCTCGAGATCGCGTGGAAGGACGCCAAGGCGGTGTATCTGTCCTTCGACATCGACGTCATCGACGCCGGGTTCGTCCCTGGCACCGGGTGGCCCGAGCCCGGCGGTCTGCTGCCGCGCGAGGCGCTCAACCTGGTCAAGATGGTGTCCGAGCCAGGCCTGGCCGGACTCGAGATCGTCGAGTGCTCGCCGCCGTACGACTGGGCGGAGCAGACCGCGCTGATGAGTTCGCGGGTGATCCTGGACAGCCTGGCGGCGCAGGTGCGCGCCGGGAGACTCGGCAACAAGGCGGCCTCACTGGACCGTCACGCCTGGGGGCCGTAACGGGCATTAGCCTGAAGTCATGCGGATCGCGTTGGCCCAGATAGAGAGCGGCACCGAGCCAGCGGCCAACCTGGAGCTGGTCGCGGACTACACCCGGCGTGCCGCCGACGAAGGCGCAAGCCTGGTGCTGTTCCCCGAGGCGACGATGTGCCGGTTCGGGGTGCCGCTCGCCCCGGTCGCCGAACCGCTGGACGGGCGTTGGGCCGACGAGGTGCGCGGCATCGCGGCGGCCTCGGGCGTGACCGTCGTCGCCGGGATGTTCGTTCCCGCCGACGCCGGGCGGGTGACCAACACGCTGATCGCGACCGGCCCGACCGTCGACGCGCACTACGACAAGATCCACCTCTACGACGCATTCGGCTTCACCGAATCCAGCACCGTCGCGCCCGGCCACGAGCCAGTCGTGGTCACCGTCGACGGCGTTGCCGTCGGCCTGACCCTCTGTTACGACGTCCGGTTCCCCGAGCTCTATGTCGAGCTGGCCCGGCGCGGGGCGCAACTCATCACCGTGCACGCGTCATGGGGCACGGGTCCCGGCAAGCTCGAGCAGTGGACGCTGCTGAATCGGGCCCGCGCACTGGACACCGGGAGTTTCGTCGCCGCCGTCGGGCAGGCCTACCCCGGAGACGAGATCGCCGCCGTCGGACCGACGGGTGTCGGCGGCAGCGTGGTGGCATCGCCCTTGGGTGAGGTCGTGGCGACGGCGGGGGCCGACCCGGACCTGCTCGTCACCGACGTCGAGCCGGACGCCGTGGAGCGGGTTCGTGACACGATCGCGGTGCTGCGTAACCGCTCAGACTTCGCCGAACTTCATAGGGCAGAATCGCGGGGGTGACTGATCCCTGGGCCCGTCCGGCCGACCAGGTCCCACCGCCGGGACAGGCCCCGCCCGGGCCTCCGCCGCCACAGTTTCCGCAGAACGCACCGGGCCAGGGCGCTCCCCCGCCGCCGCCGGCACCCCCGCAGAAGGGCTCATCGCCGTTCGTGAAGATCAAGAAGCTGTTTCGTGACCCGCTGACCATCATTCTGGTCGTCGTCATCGTGGTGGCACTGGTGGCCGCGGGCGTGCTGGCCGCCGAGCTGTATGCGCGCAGCCGCGCCGACGACGTGGTGGCCGCGGCCACGGAGTGCGTCGTGCAGGACAACGTCACCGTTTCGTTCGGGGCGTCGCCCTTCCTGATTCAGCACATGACCGGGCACTACGGCAACATCTCGATCGAGACCGCGGGCAACCAGATCCGCGACGCGAAGGGGATGAAGGCCCAGATCGACATCGACGATGTCCGCCTGCAGAGCAACGGCAACTCGAAGGGCACGATCGGCGCACTGAACGCGACGATTTCCTGGACCGCTGAGGGCATCAAGCAGACCGTGCAGAACGCCATCCCGGTGCTGGGCAGCTTCGTCACCGACGTGAAGACGAATCCGTCGGACGGCACCATCGAACTCGAGGCCGCGCTCGGCAGCATCACCACCAAGCCCACGGTGCAGGACGGCGGTATCGCGCTGCAGATGGTCAACCTGAACGGCCTCGGTTTCACCCTGCCGCGCGAGATGGTGCAGCCCGCGCTGGACACGTTCTCCGCCCAGCTCACCAAGGGCTATCCCCTCGGTGTCAAGGCCGACGATGTCAAGGTCAGCGATACCGGTGTGACAGCGCACTTTTCGACCAAGAACGCGGCGATCCCCGCCGGCAACACCGACCCCTGTTTCGCGAACCTCTAAGCGAGCCCGTCCAGCACCGCGCGCGTTCCCGACAGCCCAAGCCGGGTGGCGCCCGCGGCAAGCATCGCGACGGCGTCGTCGGCGGTGCGGATGCCGCCACTGGCCTTGACCCCCAGCGCAGGACCGACGGTGGCGGCCATGACTTCGACGGCGTGCACCGACGCGCCGCCGCTGGGGTGAAAACCGGTGGAGGTCTTGACGAAGTCGGCGCCCGCGTCCGCGGCGGCCCGGCAGGCCGCCACGAGTGCTGCGTCGCCGGAAAGTGCCAGTAGCGCAGCCGATTCGACGATCACCTTGAGCATCACACCTGGGACGGCGGCACGGACGGCCGCGACATCGGCGCGCACGGCAATCGACATCCCCCGACACCGCCGCACCGACGTCGATGACCATGTCGATCTCGTCGGCGCCCGCGGTAGCCGCCCGCATGGCTTCGTCGGCCTTGATCGCCGAAAGATGTTTGCCTGAAGGGAATCCCACCACGGAGGCGATGTGCAGCCCGTTCAGGTGCCGATGACTTGGCGGTGGCGACCATCGAGGGCGATACGCACACGGCGTACACACCGAGCTCGGCCGCCTCATGGACAAGGGCCGTCACATCGGCCTTCGTGGCCTCCGGCTTGAGCAGCGTGTGATCGACCACCGAGGCCACTGCCCGCCGGCCGGGCATCAGAACGGTTCTTCTGTGCCGCCGGGGTTGCAGTGCGCGGCCACCATCTCGTCTGTGGAGACCTCCGGTCGCCACGGCTCGAGATTCCAGCTGGTCTTGCCTGGCTCGGCGAATTCGGCGAACTGCCAGTGGCACATGAACTGTTCGCGCATGCCAGGAATGTCGGCGTCCGGTGACTGTGTCAGAACTTCGGTCCACGCCTCGTCGGCCGCCGCAGTGGTGCCGGGCTGGACGGACTCCAGACGCGCCGAGTCGGTCGGGTAGACCCGAAGGCTGGACATGTCGCCCCACTTCGCCCATTCGATGTGTGAGACATACGGCGGGTCGAGCGACGCGTCGGCCGATGCCGTGCCGGCGAGGGCCACGGCAGCGGTCATGGCCGCCGCACACGCGGCGAGGCTCCGGCGCACGCGACTACCGCGACTTTCCCTGGATGTCGAGAATCTTGGGCCGGACATCGACGAGATAGATACCCGAGGCCACCGCCGCGATCGCGGCGCCGAAGGGATCGCGGAACACCAGCAATAGCAGGACGCTGCCGCCGATGATCAACAGCCAGACCGGCTTGGTGAGCTTGCCTGCGGCGGTATACGCGTCGGGGCGCTGCATGGCCGCGTGCACGAAGGCGTAGACGGCCATGGCGAAAGCGAGAACAACGAGCACCAAAACAATGACGCCCGCTAGGTCGGCAAGGATCACCTCACCAGCCTAAGCGGGCGCCACCGTCGGCGTCGAATTTACTTCTGGGTGACCTTCTTGGCCGGAGCCTTCTTGGCCGGGGCCTTCTTGGCCGGGGCCTTCTTGGCGGCCTTCTTGACCGGGGCTGAAGCCTTCTGCGCCTTCTTGGGCAGCTCAACGCCCACCAGCTTGGCGGCGCGCTCGCCGACCGCGCGGGTCTGCGAAGCAACGTTGCCCAGCGCCTCCTGGGTCAGCTCGACGGCCTGGTCGGTGTAGCTCTCCACCCGGCCCGCGGCCTCTTCGAGCGCAGGCTGGCTGCGCAGCCGCTCGAGGGCGGCCTCGCCACGCTCGACCAGCTTGTTGTAGGTCGTCTGCGCGGTCTCCGCGTAGGTCTCGGCGAACTTGCGCAGCTCGTCGCAGCTCAGCCGCTCACGCAGGTCGCCGAACTGGGTCGGCAGATCCTCCTGCAGCTTGGTCAGACGGGCACGGCTCTCCTCGACGCGCGCCTCGGCGTCGCCGCGGACCTCGCCGGCCCGGTCGCGCAGGGTGGCCACGATCTCGTTGACCCGCTCGAGGGCCAGGTCGGCGGCACCGACGGCTGCGAGCAGCGGAGCCTTCAGATCCTCAACGGTCGGTTGTGCGGTGGTCTTCTGAGTCTTCTTCGCCATGTCGATACTTCCTTTCACTGATTTCATTCGGTCTATTCGGTTGTTTCAATCGCGCTTCGTCTTGGGTCAGTCAGTCGTCGGCTCCTCATCCGTTTTGCCTTCCTGGACAAGGGCGGCCTCGTTCTGCTCGCAAAACGATGTGTAGATGTCGAGCAGCACCTGCTTTTGCCGCTCGGTGATCGCCGTGTCCGTGATGATCACGTCGCGAACCTCATTGGTATCGCCGGGTTCCAGGATTCCGGCCCTGATGTAGAGCACTTCCGCGGAGACCCGCAGTGCCTTGGCGATCTGGCTCAGCACGTCTGCGGAGGGTTTCCGCAACCCCCGCTCGATCTGGCTGAGGTAGGGATTACTGACCCCGGCCTTCTCGGCCAGCTGCCGCACCGAAACCTGCGCCGCTTCACGCTGGGTTCGGATAAAACTCCCGATGTCCTGCGCAGCGTTGGAAACCACGGCGGCAAGATTTTCGTCCTGCGGCGTCATGGGTTGCCCCCTCGTTGCGTTGGGTATCCGGTGTGCGACAGCTCCAACCGTACGACGGGGTGCTAACTTTTGCAAGCACTAGTTAGCGCAGGTCAGAAGAGTAGTTGGGCTATCGAATAGATGCTCAACCCGGCCAGCGAACCCACCACGGTGCCGTTGATACGGATGAACTGCAGGTCACGCCCGACGTGCAATTCGATGCGGCGACTGGCCTCGTCGGCGTCCCACCGCTCGATCGTGTCGGTGATGATCGTTGTGATTTCCGCCCCATATTGGGTGACCAGATGCTGAGCCGCCCTGATGATCCAGTTGTCCACCTTGTCGCGCAGGTCGGAATCGTCGCGCAGCGATTCGCCGATGTTCACGGCGGCGTCGGCGATACGGGTGCGCAGCGCCGAGGACGGGTCGTCGACGGACTCGAAGAAGATTCGCTTTGCGGCGTTCCACGCGGTCTCGGCGGCGCGGGCGACCTCGTCGCGGGCCATGATCTGCTCTTTGACGTTCTCGGCCTTGGTGATCGTGGTCTCGTCGTGCTGTAGGTCGTCGGCGAATTCGAACAGGAACCGGGTGGCCGACCGTCGCAGCTCGTGATCGGGATTGCGACGGACCTTGTCGGTGAAGTCCATCAGCTCGCGATGGATACGGTCGCCGACCAGGTGATCCACCCAGCGCGGCGACCACGTCGGCGAGTCACGCTCGACGACCCGCTCGATGATCTCACCGGCGTTCAGCGACCACTGGAACGCCCGGTCGGCCAGTAGCTGCAACAGCGCTTCCTGGCGACCTTCTTCCAGCAGGGTGGACAGCACCCGGCCGATCGGCGGTCCCCACTGCGGCTCGGCAACGCGCTTGACGATCATCCGGTCCAGCACGTGCTGCACGTCCTCGTCGCGAAGCATCTCGACGAGCACCCGCAGCACCGTCGAGGCCTCCGCGGCCACCCGCGCGGCGTTGGCGGGCTCCGCGAGCCACTTGCCCAGCCGACCCGCGACGTCGGCGTCGCGCAGCTTGTTCTCGACGATTTCCGGCGACATGAAGTTCTCCCGGACGAAGCTGCCTAAACCCTCTCCGAGCTGGTCTTTCTTGCGTTTGATGATCGCGGTGTGAGGGATCGGTATGCCCAGCGGGTGTTTGAACAGCGCGGTGACCGCGAACCAGTCGGCGAGGGCACCGACCATGCCTGCCTCGGAAGCGGCGGCCACGTACCCGACCCATGCGCCTGCGCCGTTGGCCTCGGCCCACCGGCAAACGAGAAACAGCACCGTCGCGCCGACCAGGAAGCCCAGCGCGACGATCTTCATTCGCCGGAGCCCGCGGCGGCGCTCGGCGTCGGCGGCGGCGTCGGCGCCGGCCAGTGATTCGGCGAAGCTGCGCCGCGCCGGCGGCGCCGGAAGCGCCCGCAAACCACGGTCCCCGGCGTCTGGTCTGTGTGCCACACCTACATCATCCGCTACAACCCGGTGTGTTAGCCGTGCCGACGAGCCCGGCGGGACCCTCGCGCCGTAGTATCGAGTTGATCTAGGGAACGGACTAGCGCGATAGTGGCACAGCAGATTCCGCCGGGGGCGGTCAAGACCGATGGGCGCAAACGTCGGTGGCATCAACACAAGGTGGAGCGGCGAAACGAGCTGGTAGACGGCACTCTGATCGCCATCCGAAGGCGCGGCAGCAGCGTCAGCATGGACGAGATCGCCGCCGAAATCGGGGTGTCGAAGACCGTTCTGTACCGCTATTTCGTCGACAAGAACGACCTCACCACCGCCGTGATGATGCGGTTCGCGCAGACCACGCTGATCCCCAACATGGCCGCCGCACTGTCGTCGAATCTGCAGGGCTACGAGCTGACGCGCGAGGTCATCCGGGTCTATGTCGAGACGGTGGCGGCCGAGCCCGAACCGTACCGGTTCGTGATGGCCAACAACTCGGCGAGCAAGAACAAGGTGATCGCCAACAGCGAGGAGATCATCGCCCGCATGCTGGCGGTCATGCTTCGCAGGCAGATGAACGACGTCGGCATGGACACCGGGGGCGTCGAGCCGTGGGCGTACCACACCGTCGGCGGCGTGCAGCTGGCCACGCACTCGTGGATGTCGCATCCACGGATGAGTTCCGACGAGCTGATCGACTACCTGACGATGCTGTCCTGGAACGCGCTGTGCGGCATCGTCGAGGTGGGCGGTTCGCTGGAGAAGTTCCGCGAAATGCCTCACCCGTCGCCGATCCTGCCGCCGCAGTTGCTCAAGAGATGAGCAAACCCGCCGATCTGCCCGAGCTATGGACACACGAGCCACACGTCCATCTCGAGTTTCACTCCGGCGACAAAGTCGCCGACATCAAGACCAACTCCACACCGGGATTCAAGGGCAGCAAGAAGGACTCACCTGAACTGCAGGCCGAGCGCAACGAACGCTTCGCCGAACTGCAGGAAATGCTATATGCCAACAGTCGCTCCGGTGATACCAGGTCGGTGCTGCTGGTCTTGCAGGGCATGGACACCGCCGGGAAGGGCGGAATCGTCAAACATGTTGTGGGCTCGGGCAATCCGCAGGGTATCCGCTACACCAGCTTTGGCAAGCCGACCGAGGAAGAACTTTCGCACCACTACCTGTGGCGGATCCGACGGGCGCTGCCACCAGCGGGGCACATCGGGGTCTTCGACCGGTCGCACTACGAGGACGTGATCGTGGTGCGGGTGCACGACCTGGTGCCGCCCGAGGTGTGGGGCAAGCGCTACGACGAGATCAACCGGTTCGAGCGCAAACTCGTCGACACCGGTACGACGATTATCAAGGTGGCGATGTTCGTCTCGCTGAAAGAGCAGAAGGCGCGGTTGGCCCAGCGACTCGACCGGCCCGACAAATACTGGAAGTACAACCCCGCCGACATCGACGAACGGATGTTGTGGCCGAAGTACGAGGAGGCCTATCAGGCCGTGCTGGACAAGACGTCGACGGACTACGCGCCGTGGCACGTGGTGCCGTGTGATCGCAAGTGGTACAGCCGACTCGCGATCACCGAGTTGCTGATCGAGGCGCTCGACGGGCTCGACCTGTCTTGGCCAGCGGCCGATTTCAACGTCAAGGCCGAGAAGAAGCGGCTCGCCGAGGCCTAGCCGGTCGCCGCCGTCAGGCCTTGAGCAACGTGAACTGACCGACGTTGGTGATACCGCGGCGGAAGAAGTCGGCGCACCCGGTCAGGTATTTGAGGTAGCGGTCGTACACCTCCTGGGAGGTGATCGCGATGGCCTGTTCCTTGTTGGCGGCCAGGTTCTCCGCCCACATGTCGAGTGTGCGGGCGTAGTGCGGCCGAAGCAGATGCACGCGCGCCAGCGTGAAACCGGAGTCCGCCGACAGCTTCTCGATGTCCCGGACCGCGGGAAGCTGGCCGCCGGGGAAGATCTCGGTACCGATGAACCGCATGAACTTCAGATCGCTGATGGTCAGCTTGATCCCGTTCTCGCGGAAGTAAGTCTGGGGGTGGGCCAGGATCGTGTGCAGCAGCATGCGGCTGCCGGACGGAAGAATGTCGAATGCCTTCTGGAAGAAGATCGGGTATCGCTCGGCCTTGAACGCCTCGAACGCGCCGATGGAAACAATCCGGTCGACGGGCTCGTCGAACTCCTCCCATCCCTGCAGCCGCACCTCGGCCGTGCGAGAAGTGCTCAGCGACGACATCAAGGCGCTGCTGTACTCGTACTGGTTGCGGCTCAACGTAATTCCGATCACATTGACGTCGAACTGCTCGACTGCGCGCTGTAGTGCCCCACCCCAGCCACAGCCGACGTCAAGCAGCGTCATCCCGGGCTTCAGGTCGAGCTTGCCCAGCGCGAGGTCGAACTTCGCGGTCTGGGCCTCGTCGAGCGTCATGTCGTCGCGCTCGAAGTAGGAGCAGGTGTATCCCATGGTCGGCCCGAGGAACAGCGCGAAGAACTCGTCGGACACGTCGTAGATCGACTGTGATTCCTCGTAGTACGGCTCCAGCTCGGACACGGCGTCTGACATTCGACTCCCAACTCCTTGCCTTCGGCGGAGCAGCCCGGAGACAGGGTGGGTGCAAGCAGGTCGATGCCAGATCGCACCCCCGGCTCCGTGCTGGACCGGACGTCACAAATGCGTAACAAGTCACGCTATCCAATGACGGCCCGGATGCCCAAACGCCACGTCGCAAAAGGGCCTTGTAGATCCCTAGTAAGTCGCTAGCAGGCCCCTAATAGGTGTAGAAGCCCTTGCCGGACTTCTTGCCAAGCTGACCTGCCTCGACCATCCGCAGAAGCAGCGACGGCGGGGCCAAGTTCGGGTCCTTGTACTCGTCGTACATCGAGTCGGCGATGAGCTTCATCGTGTCGAGCCCGATCAGGTCGGACAGCCGCAGCGGCCCCATCGGGTGCGACAACCCGGCCACGACGGCGGCATCGATGTCTTCGACGGTCGCCACCCCCGCTTCCGCCATCCGGATGGCCGCGAGCAGGTAGGGCACCAGCAACGCGTTGACGATGAACCCCGACCGGTCACCGCAGCGCACGACCTGCTTGCCAAGTGCGCCGCTCGCAAACTGCTCGACCCCGGCCGCGGCCGCATCGGAGGTGACCAGCGTGCTGATCAGTTCGACGAGCGGCAGCACCGGCACCGGGTTGAAGAAGTGCAGACCGAGCACCCGGCTCGGATTCTTCGTCGCGGCAGCGATTTTCATGATCGGGATGCTGGAGGTGTTCGACGCCAGCACCGCATCGGGGTCGGTGATGATCTCGTCGAGTTCGGCGAAGATCTTGGCCTTGACGGCTTCGTCCTCGACGACGGCTTCGATCGTCAGCTGGCGGTCCGCAAGGTCGGCGAGCGTGGTGGTGAACGTCAGCTTCGCGAGCGCGTCGTCGCGGTCAGCCTCGGTGAGCTTTCCCTTGCTCGCCGCCCGCTCCAGCGACGAGGTGATTCGCTTGCGGCCCGCGGCGATCAGCTCGTCGCTCGGCTCATAGACCAGGACGTCGGCGCCCGACTTGGCGCACACCTCGGCGATGCCGCTGCCCATCTGCCCGGCGCCGATCACACCTACTCGTTCAATGCTCACACCGTCTCCTCTTTTGCAGCAATGAGCCCCGCCCGATCAACAGGCGGGGCTCATGCTGTCATGCCCTATCGACTCAGTGGAACTGGCCCTCTTCGGTCGAGCCCGCGAGCGCGGTGGTCGAGCTGGTCGGGTCGACCGTGGTGGCGATCCGGTCGAAGTAGCCCGCGCCGACCTCGCGCTGGTGCTTCGTCGCCGTGTAGCCGCGCTCCTCGGCGTCGAATTCGCGCTCCTGCAGCTCGACGTAGGCGCTCATCTGGTTGCGGGCGTAGCCGTAGGCCAGATCGAACATCGAGTAGTTGAGGGCGTGGAAGCCGGCCAGGGTGATGAACTGGAACTTGAAGCCCATCGCACCGAGTTCCTTCTGGAACTTGGCGATCGTCGCGTCGTCGAGGTGCTTGCGCCAGTTGAACGACGGCGAGCAGTTGTAGGCCAGCATCTGGTCGGGGAATTCGCTCTTGACGCTCTCGGCGAACTTCGCCGCCAGCTCGAGATCCGGTGTGCCGGTCTCCATCCAGATCAGGTCCGAGTACGGTGCGTAGGCCTTGGCGCGGGCGATGCACGGCTCGAGGCCGTTCTTGACGCGGTAGAAGCCTTCCTTGGTCCGCTCGCCGGTGATGAACGGGCGGTCGCGCTCGTCGACATCGGAGGTGATCAGCGTCGCCGCCTCGGCGTCGGTGCGGGCGATGACGACCGTCGGGACGTCGGCGACGTCGGCCGCGAGACGCGCGGAGGTCAGGGTGCGGATGTGCTGCTGGGTCGGGATCAGCACCTTGCCGCCGAGGTGACCGCACTTCTTCTCGGACGCCAGCTGGTCCTCCCAGTGCGACCCCGCGACGCCCGCGGCGATCATGGCCTTCTGCAGCTCGTAGACGTTGAGCGCGCCACCGAAGCCGGCCTCGCCGTCGGCGACGATCGGCGCCAGCCAGTTCTCCACCGACGTGTCGCCCTCGACCTTGGCGATCTGGTCGGCGCGCAGCAGCGCGTTGTTGATCCGGCGCACGACCTGCGGCACCGAGTTGGCGGGGTAGAGGCTCTGGTCGGGGTAGGTGTGGCCGGACAGGTTCGCGTCGCCGGCGACTTGCCAACCCGACAGGTAGATGGCCTTGAGTCCGGCGCGGACCTGCTGGACGGCCATGTTGCCGGTGAGCGCGCCAAGGGCGTTGACGAACTCCAGTTCGTGCAGCTGGCTCCACAGCACCTCGGCGCCACGGCGGGCCAGGGTGTTCTCCTCGACGACGGTGCCCTGCAGGGCGACTACGTCTTCGGCGGAATAGGTGCGCTCGATGCCCTTCCAGCGGGGGTTGGTGTCCCAGTCGTGCTGGATCTGTTCGGGTGACTTCGGCGTGCCAACGGTGGACATTGGACTGCTCCTTCGAATGCTTTGTTAATGCCACAGCGTCTTCGCTGTTGTGCTAATTCGAGGATGCACCATGCCATATCTGCTGGTCCACCTGTTTTGGTTGCCAATTTTCGCTAACGCCTGGCGCTTACTTGCAAAGTCTGCGAAGAGAGCTATTACCTGAAACGGTTCAGTAGTTACCGGCCAGTACGCAATCTGCGCTGGTCAGTACGCCCGTACTGTTAAACGCGCCGAGTCAGAGCGCGAAGATCGCCGCGACCGCTTTCGTCTCGTCTCCGACCGCGTATGTGAGCGTTGTAACACTGCGATCGGTGAGTTCGGCGCCGAATTGTTCGGTCGAACCCGCCGGATGCACGTGCGAGATGATCTCCAGCTTGTCGCCTAGAGCGACCGCAGCGTCGTGCTCGATCGTGACCCGGATCGGCTTGCGCAGCATCTCCGGACTGCTGAAGAGGAAGTCCTCGACCACGCTCCAGTACACGGAGTTGTTCATGTGATCGAAGATGTCGATGTCGCTGACGCGCACCGGATACTCGCGGATCTCTGACGCATCCTCTCGACCACCGGCCTTCAGATAGGCCTTCCACCTCAGCCGGTCGATGTCGGTGGTGCGCTGCAGGCCCTCGAGGAAGTCGTCGGAGATGCGGGCGGGGCCCTGTGTCTCGCGGTTGATGTTGATCCAGAAAGCCTCGGACTCGATGAGCCCGCCCCTGCGCCCGTCGACGCGGACCCGCATCTCACACCACCGGTTGGAGGTCCCCGAACACCAGCGCCGCAGCCGCAACATGTCCTTGAACTCGATGGGCTCGACCATGTCGACCATGGTGCGGCGCACGATCCACAGCGGGTGTGTCTCCTCGAATCCCATCTCGCGGAGTTGATCCGAGCCGATGTCCTGGATATGGCGCGTGGCGGCGTCGAACTTCAGCCTGCCCTCGCGGTCGACGTCGGCGACGCGCAAGGGCCACTCGACGTCGAACACATCGGGGTGCGGATCGGGCACAGGCATCATCACCTTGGCCAAACCGGTGCTACCTGCGATTCCCACCATGCTCGGTACTCCCCTGCTACTTCAAAAGGCTCCCCGATCCTGCCACAACCGGGTGTCTGCCAAGAATGCGAAGACGCACTTCGCACGCGGTTATGCTGGCTGACGTGGCGAAAACGTTTGTCGGATCACGCGTGCGGCAGCTGCGAAGCGAACGCGGTTTCAGCCAGGCCGCACTGGCGCAAATGCTGGAGATTTCGCCGAGCTACCTCAACCAGATCGAGCACGACGTCCGCCCACTGACGGTCGCGGTGCTGTTGCGGATCACCGAGGTGTTCGGCGTCGACGCGACGTTCTTCGCGTCGCAGGACGACACCCGCCTGGTCGCCGAGCTGCGTGAAGTGACGATGGACCGCGACATCGACATCGACGTCGACCCGGCGGAGATCGCCGACATCGTCAACGCCCATCCCACCCTGGCCCGCGCGATGGTCAACCTGCATCGGCGCTACCGCATCACCACCACCCAGCTGGCCGCCGCCACCGAGGACCGGTTCTCCGACGGCAGCGGCACCGGCGCCATCACGATGCCGCACGAAGAGGTGCGCGACTACTTCTACCAGCGGCAGAACTACCTGCACGAGCTCGACACCGCGGCCGAGGACCTCACCATCAACCTGCGGATGCACCGCGGTGATCTGGCCCGCGACCTCTCCGACCGGCTGAAGGCCGTGCACGGCGTGCACATCGTCACGCGCACCGACCTGGGCGAGACCGTGCTGCACCGCTACGACCCGACGTCGCGGAGGCTGGAGATCGGCGGACACCTGTCATCCGGACAGCAGGTGTTCAAGATGGCAGCCGAGCTGGCCTACCTCGAATTCGGAGACCTGATCGACAAGCTCGTCGAGGAGGGCAAGTTCACCAGCGAGGAGTCGACGACGCTGGCCCGGCTCGGCCTGGCCAATTATTTCGCCGCGGCGACGGTGTTGCCCTACGGGCAGTTTCACGAGGTCGCGGAGAAGTTTCGATACGACGTGGAGCGCCTTTCGGCGTTCTACTCGGTCAGCTACGAGACGATCGCGCACCGGCTGTCCACGCTGCAGCGGCCGTCCATGCGCGGCGTGCCGTTCTCGTTCGTCCGGGTCGACAAAGCAGGAAACATGTCAAAGCGACAGTCCGCCACGGGTTTTCACTTCTCGTCCAGCGGCGGCACCTGCCCCTTGTGGAACGTCTACGAGACGTTCGCCAACCCGGGCAAGATCCTGGTCCAGATCGCCGAGATGCCCGACGGCCGCAGCTACATGTGGGTGGCGCGCACCGTGGAACGCCGCGCATCGCGATATGGTCAGCCCGGCAAGACTTTTGCCATCGGGCTCGGCTGCGAGCTTCGGCACGCGCACCGGCTCGTCTACTCGGAGGGACTGGACTTGTCGGGCGATATCGCCACGCCGATCGGGGCCGGCTGCCGAGTCTGCGAGCGGGACAACTGCCCGCAGCGGGCGTTCCCCGCGCTGGGCCGCGCCCTGGACATCGACGAGCACCGCAGCACCGTGTCGCCCTACCTGGTGAAGCAACCGTGACGACCGCTGGCATAAGGAGTCGACAACCATGAGCGTGCCCGCCCGCATTCCGCCAGGGGGCTTTCGCGAGCTCGGCCCGATCAACTGGGCGATCGCCAAGCTGGGCGCGCGAACAATCCGAGCACCGCGCTTCACGCTGTTCAACGTGCTGGGCCAGCACAAGCTGCTGTTCCTCGCCTGGCTGCCGTACAGCGCCATGCTCCTCGGCCTGCTGAGCAAGCTGCCCGTAAAGGACGCCGAGGTCGTCATCCTGCGCGTCGGCCATCTCCGTGACTGCGAGTACGAACTGCAGCAGCACCGCAGGCTGGCCCGCACCCGCGGCATCGGGGCCGAACTGCAGGCCAAGATCTTCGAGGGCCCCGACGCGGAGGGGCTCACCGACCGGCAGCGCGCCCTCATCACCGCCACCGACGAGTTCGTCGTCACCCGCAGCGTGTCGGCCGAGACCTGGGCGACGTTGGCGAGCCACTTGACCAAGGCGCAGCTGATCGAGTTCTGCATGCTGACAGCGCAATACGACGGGCTCGCGGCCACCATCACCACGCTTCAGGTTCCTCTGGACTTTGCAGATTGAACCCGCAAAGCCGTCGAGATTGCACTCAGGGTCGCTCAGCGGCCACATTCACAGCCCTCAGTGCCTACAGGTAGGTGACGCCGAGCACGACCAGTGACAACAGCACCGGCGATATCGGCAGGGCACACAGAAACGCCGCCCACACCTCCGACTTCCGCCGATAAGCACGCCAGCCCAACAGCGCGGCGACGAGGCCGACGACAAAGGACACCGCGGCCACCACCAAGACCCACGTGCTGACGGTGCGTGTCGCAATGGCCACGGATATGCCGGCCAGCCACAGCATGTGGCCGACGATCAATCCGCCGATGCCGGCGACCCAGATCGCTCTCAAAAGTTGATCATGTGGCCGACGAGCCCGTGGAAGCACTCCTGCAGCGCCTCCGACATCGTCGGGTGGGTGTGGACATTGCGTGCCAGCTCGGTGGCGGTGAGGTCCCACTTCTGCGCCAGCGTCAGCTCGGGCAGCAGCTCCGACACGTCGTGGCCGATGAGGTGGCCGCCGATCAGCTCGCCGTACTTACCGTCGGCGATCAGCTTGACGAATCCGCTCGGGTCGCCGACACCGTGCGCCTTGGCGTTGGCGGTGAAGGGGAACTTGGCGACCTTGACGTCGTAGCCCTCGTCCCGCGCCTGCTCCTCGGTGAGGCCGAAGCTGGCCACCTGCGGCTGGCAGAACGTCGCACGCGGCAGCATCCGGTAGTCACCGAGCGGCAAAGTGTCTGCGCCGCCGATGGTTTCGGCCGCGACCACCCCTTGCGCCTCGGCCACGTGCGCGAGCTGCAACAGCCCGGTGACGTCGCCGATCGCGTAGATGTGCGGGACGTTGGTGCGCATGTAGTCGTCGATGCCGATGGCCTTGCGCTCGGTGATCTGCACACCGGCCTTGTCCAACCCGAAGCCCTCGATGTTGGGCGCGAACCCGATCGCCTGCAACACCTTCTCGGTCTTCAGTTCCTCTGTCTTGCCGTCCTTGCTCACCGTGACCCGGACGGAACCGTTGGCCCCATCATCTGAGATCGCCTCGACCTTGGTGCCGGTGAGCATCTTGACGCCGAGCTTCTTGAACTGCTTCTCGATCTCCTTGGACACCTCGGCGTCCTCGTTGGGCAGCGCCCGCGGCAGGAACTCGACGATGGTGACGTCGACTCCATAGTTCTTCATCACGTAGCCGAACTCCATGCCGATCGCGCCCGCGCCCGCGATGACGATCGAGGACGGCAGCTCCCGCGACAGGATGAGCTCTTCGTAGGTGACGACGTTCTCCGACAGCGAGGTGCCCGGCACCAGCCGGGTGCTGCTGCCGGTGGCGATGATGATGTTGTCGAACGTCACCGTCTCGGTCCCGCCCTCGTTGAGGTCGACCTCGAGCGTGTGGTCGTCGGTGAACTTGCCGTAGCCGTGGATCTCGGTGATCTTGTTCTTCTTCATCAAGAAGTGCACGCCGGCGACGCGGCCCTCGGCGACCTTGCGGCTGCGGTCGAACGCGACACCGTAGTCGAACGTCGCCTCCCCGTTGATGCCGAACTGCTTGGCTTCCTTGGTGAAGATGTGCGCGAGTTCGGCGTTGCGCAGCAACGCCTTCGACGGGATGCAGCCGACGTTGAGGCACACCCCGCCCCAGTACTTGGGTTCGACGACTGCGGTGCTCAGCCCGAGTTGGGCGGCGCGGATCGCTGCGACGTACCCGCCGGGGCCTGCTCCGAGAACAACGACGTCATAGTGGGTCACCCCGCCAACATTAGTAGGGGATGAGTCCGAGGAAACACCGGCTTGCTCGATCGCAGAAGTAGATCCCGTACAGCACGGACGCCGCGGCGGTCGACGCGAACGGTGCCGACATCAGCGCGATCGCCAGCGCCGAGACCAGCGGTTTGTTCTGCGTCATCGCCGTGAGCAGGCCCGCGACGGTGCACGTCACCAGGTAGACAAGCACCACGAACTCGGCCGGCGTCTTGTCGATCGAGTTGTACCACCACAGGTACAGACCCAGCCCGAGGACGGCCGCCACCGCCCAAACCGCAGCCAAGACAAGGATGAAAGTCCAGCGTTTCAGGTACGCCACCCCGGCGGTGGCAGCCTCGGTCTCGACCGGGTCGGGTGCCAATTCGGCCTCGGGTTGCGGCTCCGCCACGTCGTCGGGCAACGCCTCTGCGACCTCGTCGTCAGGCACCGGACGCCGCCTGGATCGCGACAAGGGCCCCGAACCAGGCCGGTGCCACCGCGATGAGGAAGACGCCAAAGACGGTCATCCAACGTCGCTTCGACAACAGGATCAGCAGCATCCCGGCGATGCTGGGGATGCCCACGACGAGGCCGACCGTGACGTCGGGCCGGATTCTCACGGTGATCAGCGATGCCGCCGCGATGCCCGCGACCAGCCCTGCAGCGGTGCCGACCATCATCGCGGTGGTCAACAACCATGGCCGCGGCAGCGGAATCACCCGTTCGACTTTACTGCCGCGGCTCCCCCTGCGAGGCCTATGCCGGTGCGGCGCGTCCCGCCGGTATCGGGCAGGCGTCGACCGCCTCGGCAACGACGTGGGTCCCCGACGACGGCGGACGCTCGCCGCGCTCGTAGCCGGCACCCGTCACCGGCGGGTGGTCGGCCAGCACACGATTCTCGGCGTCCGTGAACGCCCGGCCGCGGGACAGGAACCGCAGGCCCTCGGGTGCCTCGAGGCTGAACCCGCCGCCGCGCCCCGGCACCACGTCGATCACCAGTTGGGTGTGCTTCCACGCATCGAATTGCGGGCCGGAGATCCAGAGCGGCACCCCGGCGTCGCCGACGTCGAGCACCGCCAGCAGGATGTCGCGGTCGCCGACGATGAAGTCCCCGTCGGGGTAGCACATCGGCGAGGACCCGTCGCAGCAGCCGCCGGACTGGTGGAACATCAATGCTCCGTGCCGATCCTGCAGCTTGGTCAACAGATCGGCGGCCGCGCGGGTCACCAGTGCCCGGTTCGGCACATCCGTCATCAGAAGAACCCTTGGGCCTTGTTGCTGTAGGAGACGAGCAGGTTTTTGGTCTGCTGGTAGTGGTCGAGCATCATCTTGTGGTTCTCCCGCCCGATGCCCGACTGCTTGTAGCCGCCGAAGGCCGCGTGCGCGGGATAGGCGTGATAGCAGTTCGTCCACACCCGGCCGGCCTTGATGTCACGCCCGGCCCGATAGGCGACGTTGCCGTCGCGGCTCCACACCCCGGCGCCCAGGCCGTAGAGGGTGTCGTTGGCGATGCTGATGGCGTCGTCGTAATCGGTGAACGACGTGACCGCCACGACCGGACCGAAGATCTCCTCCTGGAAGATCCGCATCTTGTTGTTGCCCTCGAAGATCGTCGGCTGCACGTAGTAGCCGCCGGACAGGTCGCCGCCGAGCTCGGCGCGCTCGCCGCCGGTGACGACGCGTGCCCCCTCGTCCTTGCCGATCTCGATGTAGGACAACACCTTTTCCAGCTGATCGTTGGAGGCCTGCGAACCGATCATGGTCTCGGTGTCCAGCGGGTCGCCCTGGCGCACCGCCTTGGTCCGGATCGCCGCCAGCTCGACGAACTCGTCGTAGATGTCGGCCTGGATCAGTGACCGCGACGGGCAGGTACACACCTCGCCCTGGTTGAGGGCGAACATCGTGAAGCCCTCCAGCGCCTTGTCCTGGAAGTCGTCACCGGCGGCCATCACATCGGAGAAGAAGATGTTGGGGCTCTTGCCGCCCAACTCCAACGTCACCGGGATCAGGTTCTGGCTGGCGTACTGCATGATCAGCCGGCCCGTGGTGGTCTCACCGGTGAACGCGATCTTGGCGATCCGGTTCGAACTTGCCAGCGGCTTGCCCGCTTCGACGCCGAACCCGTTGACCACGTTGAGCACCCCGGCGGGCAGCAGGTCACCGATCAGCGACATCAGATACAGGATCGACGCCGGGGTCTGCTCGGCCGGTTTCAGCACCACGGCGTTACCCGCGGCCAGCGCGGGCGCCAGTTTCCAGGTGGCCATCAGGATCGGGAAGTTCCACGGGATGATCTGGCCGACCACACCCAGCGGCTCGTGGAAATGGTAGGCCACGGTGTCGTCGTCGATCTGGGACAGCGACCCCTCCTGGGCCCGGATCGCGCCCGCGAAATACCGGAAATGGTCCACCGCCAACGGCATATCCGCGTTGAGCGTCTCCCGGATCGGCTTGCCGTTGTCCCACGCCTCGGCCAGCGCCAGCGATTCCAGGTTCTCCTCGATCCGGTCGGCGACCTTGTTGAGGATCACGGAGCGTTCGCCCGCCGACGTCTTGCCCCACGCGGTAGCCGCGGCGTGTGCGGCGTCCAAAGCCTTCTCGATGTCGGCTTCGGTGGACCTGGGGATCTCGCAGAACGCCTGTCCCGTCACCGGGGTCGGGTTCTCGAAGTACTCACCGCCGGACGGTGATACCCACTCTCCGCCAATGAAATTCCCATACCTGGACTCGTAGGACATCAAAGCGTCGGCGGCACCGGGTCGGGTGTACACGGTCATTGTGTTCTCCTTCGTTGAGCGATGTTCGTGCGAACCGTCATGACCGCAGGCGCGGCCGATGACGGCAAGAGCTTGGACAGGTCGTCGGGGTAGATCACCTCGACGTCGACGGATGCCGCGAAGCGGTAGGGCTGCGCGGCGAGGAGCCCGGCGAACTGCTTGCGCAGCCGGGAGACCTCGGCGCGCACGGTGACCACCCGCGACCGGTCGCCGTACAGGTCGTCGGCCAGCTCGGGCGCCGTGCGGCCGGCGGGGGCGGTGGCCAGCGCCAGCAGGATCTCGGCGTGACGCGGCGAGATGTCGTGCCGCCATGCGGCGAACTGACCCGACGTCTGCAGCGACGGCGCGTCGGGGTTACGAAGATCCAGAATCACGCGGGCAGCGCGGCCCGTCGGCGCATCGGCCGCCAGCCGAACCAGCCAACCACCGGGAAGCGGCTCGACGTCACAGGGACCGAACGTCGAGAACCGCACCCGCCCCGGCGCGATGTCGGCGGGCAGCATGATCCGGTTGTGAACGGGCACGGCGTCCACCGCGGCCACCCAGCCGTCGTGGTCGACGGCGAGCGCCGGGCTGCCCATGCGGGCGAGGATCGGCGCCGCCACCATCCTGAGCCGGTTGAGCGTTTGGTCGTGCTGTTCGCGCAGGTGCGACTCGGCCAGCCGGGCCACCGCGTCCACCAACGCGACGGTGGTGGGGTGCACCGTTGCGGCCGGCCCGGACACATCGACGACGCCGATCACCTGCCCGGTCCTCGGATCCTTGATCGGTGCGCCCGCACACGTCCACGGGTGGTGGCTGCGAAGGTAATGCTCGGCGGAGAACACCTGAACGGCCCGCCGCGACGCCAGCGCGGTGCCGATCGCGTTGGTGCCGACGGCGTTCTCCGCCCAGTGCGCACCCTCGACGAAGCCGAGGCGATCTGCTTGGCCGAGAACGTGATTGGAGCCCGACCGCCACAGCACCCTGCCGTGCGCGTCGGCCACCACGAGAATGTTCTCGCCTTCTGCGACAAGCGATTCCAGGCCGTGGGTGATCTCGTCGAGGACGTCGAGCAGGCCCGACGCACCTCGCAGCGCGTCCAGCCCGTACGACTCGACGACCGGATCCGGCATCTCGTCCGGGTCGATGCCCTGCGACATCAACCGCTGCCACGAGTCCCCGATCACCTGACGCGGCCTCGCCGGAGCGCGGTCGCCTGCCATCGTGGCGTCGTACACGGCGGACATCAGCCGGGCATAGTCGCGCGGATCCTCGCCGACCGCGACAGCGGGCTCAGGTACCGACGGACTTTGCATCACAGCCGATTGTGCTCTCGATCACAGTGCATGTCACCCGGCGGGGTCGACGAGCACCTTCATCTTCGCGCCCGCGTGCAACGCCTCGAAACCCTCGTCGACGACGTCGTCGATACCGATCTGGGTGACCCAGCCGGTGGTGTCGTAGGCGCCCTGCGCCATCAACGCGATCACCGCCTCGAAGTCGGCCGCCGTGTAGCAAAGCGAGCCCTGGATCCGCGATTCGTTCATGACGAGGTTCAGCAGTGGCGTGGTGAGCGGCTTTTCGTAGATCGCGACGCTGACCATCGGCCTGCGGGCGCCCACACAGGCCAGCGCGGTTTCGACCGCGGGCCCGACACCCGCCGCGTCGAAGACGGCCTCGGCGCCGCGACCGTCGGTGTGGTCGGCGATGAACGCGGGGACGTCCACTGCCGTCGGGTCCAGCGTGCGAGCGCCGAGCGCCTCTATCGAGCTGCGCCTCGTCGGTGACGGCTCTACCACGAAAACGTCGTCAACACCCTTGCCGCGCAACGCGAACCACAGCCCGATCCCGATCGGCCCCGCGCCGAACACCATCGCGGTGTCCCCAGACTTGGTGTCCCCCAACGTGGCCGCGTGGTATGCCACCGACATCGGCTCGACGAGCGCGCCCAGTTCGAGCGAGACATTGTCGGGCAGCGCGTGCAGCATGTCGGTTGGCACGACGGTGAATTCGGCCATGCCGCCGTCGGACATCAGCCCGTGGAATCCGATCTGGGCACAGATGTTGTAGTTGCCCGCCCGGCATGGCCCGCAGTGACCGCACCGGTAGATGGGTTCGACGGCGACCCGGTCGCCCTCGGCCCACTCCGTCACGCCGTCGCCGACGTCGGAGATCACCCCGGAGAACTCGTGCCCGATGATCAACGGCATCTGCTGGTGGGTCAGCGGGTGCGGTTCGGTCGGCACGAATATCGGCCCGGCGTAGTACTCGTGCAGGTCGGTACCGCAGATGCCGTTGTATCCGACCTTCACCTTCACTGTCCCCGGCGCGGGCGTCGGCTCTTCCACGTCGGCGACCTCGACCTTGTTCGGTCCGTAATAGACGGCTGCTCTCATGGCGGCAGTTCTATGTGACCGCGGCCACACCGCGAAAGAGTTGCAGGGGGTTGCGATCCGCCCAGATCGACGAAATGGCGCGAATTACTCGCACTTTCCCGCCCATTCGTGAGTTTGGGCGAACAAGAAAAGGTTGCAACGTTGCGCAACTCTTGTGCCGGGCTGGCCACACGGTGTGTCCTGAGTCACATGACTCAGACACTGGACCCGGCCACCTCGCTGACGCCGCAGGAGCGAGTGGACGCCTGGCTCGCCGATTTCGAGGCGGCGCTGGCGGTGCGTGACATCGATCGTGCGGTCGGCAAGTTCGCCACCGACAGCTTCTGGCGCGACCTGGTCGCCTTCACCTGGAACATCAAGACAGTCGAGGGCCGTGAGCAGATCGCGGACATGCTGGGCGCGCGGCTCGCCCAGACCGACCCGGCCGGCTTCCGGACCCGCGAGCCCGCGACCGCCGACGGAGACGTCACGTCCGCGTTCATCGAGTTCGAGACCGCCGCCGGCCGCGGCACCGGCCACCTGCGCCTCAAGGGCGACCAGGCGTGGACGTTTCTGACGGCGCTACAGGAGCTCAAGGGACACGAGGAGCCGAAGGGACCGTCGCGCGTGATGGGCGCCGTGCACGGTAGCGATCCCGATCCGCGCTCGTGGGCCGAGAAGCGCGCCGACGAGGAGTCCGCACTCGGATACACCACCCAGCCGTACGCCCTGGTCGTCGGCGGTGGCCAGGGTGGCATCGCGCTCGGCGCGCGGCTGCGTCAGCTCGGCGTGCCCGCGATCGTCGTCGACCGCCACGAGCGGCCCGGCGACCAGTGGCGCAAGCGGTACAAGTCGCTGTGCCTGCACGACCCCGTCTGGTACGACCACCTGCCCTATCTGCCGTTCCCGCCGAACTGGCCGGTCTTCGCACCGAAGGACAAGATCGGCGACTGGCTGGAGTTCTACACCCGGGTGATGGAGGTGCCGTACTGGTCGAAGACGACCTGCCTGTCCGCATCGTTCGACGAGGCGACCAAGACCTGGACCGTCGAGGTGGACCGCGACGGCGAACGCGTCACGCTTCACCCCAAACAGTTGGTGCTCGCCACCGGCATGTCGGGCAAGCCCAACGTGCCGACGCTGCCCGGCCAGGATGTGTTCCGCGGGGATCAGCACCACTCCAGCGCCCACCCCGGCCCCGACGCTTACGTCGGCAAGAAGGCGGTGGTCGTCGGCTCCAACAACTCCGCGCACGACATCTGTAAGGCGTTGTACGAGAACGGTGTTGACGTAACGATGGTTCAGCGGTCGTCGACGCACATCGTGAAGTCGGACTCGTTGATGGACCTCGGGCTGGGCGACCTGTACTCCGAGCGCGCGGTGGCCGCCGGCATGACGACCGACAAGGCCGACATGACGTTCGCCTCGCTGCCGTACCGGATCATGCACGAGTTCCAGATCCCGGTCTACGACGCGATCCGCGAGCGCGACAAGGAGTTCTACGACCGGCTGGCCGCCGCCGGCTTCGAGCTGGACTGGGGCGACGACGACTCGGGCCTGTTCATGAAGTACCTGCGTCGCGGCTCGGGCTACTACATCGACGTCGGCGCGAGCGATCTGGTCGCCGACGGCAAGATCAAGCTCGCCCACGGGCAGGTCTCGCACCTGACCGAGGACACCGTCGTGCTGGCCGACGGGACGGAGCTGCCCGCCGACGTCGTGGTGTACGCCACCGGCTTCGGCTCGATGAACGGCTGGGCCGGCGACCTCATCGGCCAGGATGTCGCCGACAAGGTCGGCAAGGTCTGGGGCCTGGGGTCGGGCACCACGAAGGACCCGGGGCCGTGGGAGGGCGAGCAGCGCAACATGTGGAAGCCGACGCAGCAGGACAACCTGTGGTTCCACGGCGGCAACCTGCACCAGTCGCGGCACTACTCGCTGTACCTCGCGCTGCAGCTCAAGGCCCGCTACGAGGGCATTCCGACCCCGGTCTACGGGCTGGCCGAGGTGCACCACCTGAGCTGACCGAGAATGGGTCTCGTGGAAGACGATCCGTTCATCTGGCTCGAGGACATCACCGGCGACGACGCGCTGGACTGGGTTCGCAGGCACAACGAACCCACGCTGGCCGAGTTGTCCGGCGAACGTTTCGAGCGGATGCGTGCCGAGACGCTCGAGGTGCTCGACACCGACGCCCGCATCCCGTACGTCCGCCGCCGCGGCGAGTTCCTCTACAACTTCTGGCGCGACGCCGCGAACCCACGGGGGCTGTGGCGGCGGACCACGCTGGACAGCTATCGCACCGACGCGCCGGACTGGGACGTCGTCATCGATCTCGATAAGCTGGCCGACGCCGACGGCGAGAAGTGGGTGTGGGCCGGCGCAAAGGTCATCGAACCCGATCACTCGCTGGCGCTGGTCAGCTTGTCGCGAGGTGGCTCCGACGCCGCGATCGTGCGCGAGTTCGATATGCGCACACGCGAATTCGTCGCCGACGGTTTCGACGTGCCGGAGGCCAAGACCGAGATCAGCTGGGAGGACGAGGACACCGTGCTGATCGGCACGGACTTCGGCGACGGCTCGCTGACCGAATCCGGGTATCCGAGGCTGGTCAAACGCTGGCGCCGCGGGACGCCGCTCGAGGATGCCGAGACCCTGTTCAGCGGTGCCGGCACCGACGTGCTCGTCGTGGCGTCGAGGAATCGCACGCCAGGCTTCGAGCGGACGTTGCTCATCCGCGCCGTCGACTTCTTCAACGACGAGGTCTACGAGCTGCGCGGCGACGAGCTCATCCGCATCGACACCCCCACCGACGCCAGCGTGTCCACTCATCGCAATTGGCTGCTGGTCGAGTTGCGCACCGACTGGTACACCGGCACCCAGAGTTTTCCCGCCGGCTCGCTCATCGCCGCCGGACTACGACGAATTCCTTGCCGGCACAGCAGATCTGCGCGTGGTGTTCGAACCCGACGAGCACACCAGCCTGCATCACTACGCGTGGACGAAGGACCGGCTGGTCGTCGTCTCGCTGCACGACGTCGCCAGCCGGGTGCAGGTCATCACACCCGGCAGCTGGACGGCCGAGCCGGTGCCCGGCCTTCCACCCAACACCAACACCGTGATCGTCGACACCGACGACCTCGGCGACGAGATCTTCCTGGACTCGAGTGGATTCAGCACACCGTCACAGCTTCTGCACGGTCCCGTCGAAGGCCCGCTGGAGCAGATCAAGTCGGCGCCGGCGTTCTTCGACACCGACGACATCACCGTGACGCAGCATTTCGCCACGTCCCAGGACGGCACTGCGATTCCGTATTTCGTTGTCGGGCACCGCGACACCACCGGACCGACGCCCACACTGCTGGGTGGGTACGGCGGTTTCGAGGTATCACGCACGCCTGGGTACGACGGCGTGCTGGGCCGGTTGTGGTTGGCGCGCGGCGGAACCTACGTGATGGCCAACATCCGCGGTGGCGGCGAATACGGGCCCGGTTGGCATACCCAGGCGATGCGGGAAGGCAGGCACCTTGTTGCCGAGGATTTCGCCTCGGTCGCAACGGATTTGGTGCAGCGCGGGATCACGACCATTGAACAGCTGGGCGCCCAAGGTGGTAGTAACGGCGGCCTGCTGATGGGCATCATGCTCACCCAGTACCCGGAGTCGTTCGGCGCGCTCGTGTGCAGCGTGCCACTGCTGGACATGAAGCGATTCCACCTGCTGTTGGCCGGCGCGTCATGGGTGGCGGAATACGGTGACCCCGACAGCACCGAGGATTGGGAGTTCATCGGCAAGTACTCGCCCTACCAGAACATCTCGGCGGTGCGGCGGTATCCGCCCGTGCTGATCACCACGTCGACGCGCGACGATCGCGTCCATCCCGGACACGCCCGCAAGATGACCGCCGCGCTCGAGGAGGCGGGGCAGCGCGTGCACTACTACGAGAACATCGAGGGCGGGCCACGCGGGCGCCGCCGACAACGCGCAGACGGCGTTCCGGTCGGCGCTGATCTTCGAGTTCCTGCATCGGAACCTGAACACTTAGTGCGCCGAGCACCTCGCCGGCCAGGGTAGGCTTACAGCAAACAGATGTCGGCTAATTGCTGGAGTGAGTCATGTGGGTGGAACCCGACGTCCTCAAGGATGGCGCGGACGTCACGCGCAACGCCGGGAAAATGGCGCTGAGCGGTGCTGATGCATTGTCGCAGGCCTCGATTCCCGCTGGTATGTTCGGTGACTTCGACGCCGCGCACGCCTTCCACGGCAAGCTGACCGCTGGGCATCGGTCGCACGTGCGGGCGATGCACGGCAACCATCGGACACTGACCGACGTCGGCGACAAGGTGCACAACGCCGCGACCTCGTTCGAGGAGACGGAAGCGCACAACAAAGCCGCAATCGACACCGTGCCGGATGCCTGACTATCCACAGCTGGTCCATCTGAGCGTCCCTGAACTGATCGGTGCTGCCGGGGGTGACCCCTGGAAGGTGGACGACAGCATTCAGGCCGGTGCGCCCGGCGAGATCAGCGAGTTGGCGCAGTCGTTCTACAACGCGGGCCTCTCGATGACACAGACCTCCGAGGAGTTCAACGCCGCCAAGAAGCGCTTCCAAGCCGCGTGGGACCGCGACGACCCCGCGCACCCCATCAACGACTCGGTCGAGGTGCAGCGCGCCACCCAGACGATGAAGTCGAACAAGGAGGCGCTGACCCGGGTCGGCGTCGATCTGCAGAACATCGCCGCTTCGCTCGCCGAAGCCCAACGCAGCGGCCATATTTCGATCGGCAACCTCAACGCCCGCCTCGCGCAGATCGACAACACGATCGCAGCCGAGATCCAGAAGGCGCGGGCCGACAGGGTTCAGCTGGACTGGTCGGCACTGAAGTCCGCGGCGATCGACGCCACCAAGCACGGTCTCGGCGAGATGACCGCCATGCGCAACGCATACGGCACGGCTCTCGGCCAAGCCCGCGTGGAGATGGCCGCCGAAGGTTACGACCCCGAACCGATCAACGGCGCGGTGCCGAACACACCCGCGCCACAGCCAAATCGACAGCCGGGCAGCCAGCCAGGCAACCTCGACGACGCGCTCAACCAGATCGCCGGTGCCCCGGTGCCCGCTGCGGCCAGTCCGCCACCGCCGATGGATCCAAAGGACGTCGAGAGCTTCAAGGCGATGGCTCGGGAGCTGCTCCGACAAGAGGACGTGCCTGCCGACCAGATCGAATCGCGGCTGAACGCCATGGTCGCCCAAGCCCAGCGGGGATTGGGTCCGAACTTCCGTGCACCGGACCCGCCGCGCCAGCCACCGCCAGGCTTCGGCGAAGGATTTGCCGACCGCTGGTTCTCCACAGAGCAAGGCATCAAGAACCTGCTCGGCCAGGGCGGCCCTGGCGCCCCCGGCGTTCTCGAGTCCTGGGGCGGGCTATTGAAGGGCACGGCCGAAAACGTCATCAACCCCGCCGGTGCGGCCGTCGAGGAAATCAAGAACGCAGTGCAGTCACCATCCCCGGCCTACTACTTGGGGGAGAAGACCTTTGACGCAGGCGCGACCGCAGCCACCCTGCCCTGGGGCGGCGAAGGGGCGGCGGTTCGGGCAGGCCTTCCGGTGAGATCTCTCGTCGAGGGCGGCGCACCGGAAGCTCTTGTGCGTGGCTGGGACCCTACCGGCGGCATGCCGTGGGAAGAGTTCGGGCCACGCTTCGGCACCCCGGAGTCCCGAATCTGGCCTGAGAACGACGGATTCCCACCGGGCTACCAGCCGCAACCCGTCCACTTGCCCGAGGGAACGATCATCGACAGGTTCGGCCCCGAAACGGGCAGATACCTCGCGCCAGATCTCACACCGTTCGCCGATCGCGCATTGACACCGGAATCGGCATTCGCACCGTACAACCGGTACGAGGTCACCGGTGAGCCGTTACCTCCCGACTGGCATATCGTTGCGGGCCCGGTGGAACCGTGGTACGGCCAGACACCGTCACCCGGAACCGTTCAATATATGATCGTGGGTCCAGATGGGGTCAGAGTAAGTGTAAAAGAGCTGAAAAGAGCCGGAGTATTGATTGACTATGGACCCGTCCTCGGATACGAAATCCACTGAGCTGCAGGCTGAAATCAATCGGCTGGCAGAAAGCCTCGACGTTCGTCCGATTCCTGTCGGACTGCGTACCAACGACGGTCTCAACATTTTCGTCGACGAAGAAGGCACCTACCATTTCGCCTTCTATGAGCGTGGAAAGCTGAACTTCGACCAGGCCGGCAGCCTCGACGATGCTCTCTACTGGTACTGCGAGGACGTGGTGTCCAGCCAAGCTGTCGGAGATCGCAAGGACGCCTTCTTGTACGAATACGAGGTGCTGAAGACTTTCAGCGCCGATTGGGCCAAGAGATTCGTGCGTGAACTTGCGACGTTCTTCCGGAGCATCTCGAAGCCGCAGGATATTGCGTTGCTCCCCGACATCGGCGAAGCGCTGTGAAGGTCGTCATCGCAGGCGGTCACGGCAAGATCGCACTGATCGTCGAGCGGCTACTCTCAGCGCGCGGCGACTCGGTTGCCGGATTCATCAGGAACCCGGCCCACGTCGGTGACCTCGAAGCGGCCGGCGCCGAGCCGTTGGTCGTCGATCTGGAGAAGGCCTCGGTCGACGAGGTGGCCGGACACTTGCGCGGCGCCGACGCCGTCGTCTTCGCCGCCGGTGCGGGTCCTGGCAGCGGCGCGGCGCGCAAGGACACCGTCGACCGCGACGCCGCCATTCTGCTGGCCGACGCCGCAGAGACCGCAGGTGTCGACCGGTACGTGATGATCTCAGCGATGGCCGCCGACCCGCGCGCCACCGCCGACGACGAGGTATTCCAGGCATATCTGCGCGCAAAAGGTGTTGCCGACGAGGCGATCCGGACCCGCACCGCGTTGAGATCCACCATCGTGCGACCCGGCCTGCTCACCAATGACGCGGGCACGGGTCGCGTGGAGATCGCCGAGTCCACCGGCCGCGGCAGCATTCCGCGCGAGGATGTCGCGGCGGTGCTCGTCGCCGTGCTCGACGGGCCGGGCACCGCGGGGCACAGCTTCGACCTCATCTCGGGTGAGAGGCCGATCGAAGACGCTATTGCCGCGCTCGTACGCTGACGACCTATGTCGACGACGCCGAAGTTCGAGACCCTGCTGTACAAGACCGACCCGCCCGTCGCCACCATCACCCTGAATCGGCCAGAGGCGCTCAACACGATCGTGCCGCCGATGCCCGACGATATCGAGGCGGCGATCGGCCTTGCCGAACGCGACCCGGCTGTCAAGGTGATCGTGCTGCGCGGAGCAGGCCGCGCATTCTCCGGCGGCTACGACTTCGGCGGCGGTTTCAAGCACTGGGGCGAGTCGATGAACACCGACGGTCAGTGGGATCCGGGGAAGGACTTCGCGCTCACGACGGGGCGCGCCACCAGCCCGACCCAGAAGTTCATGGCGATCTGGCGCGCGTCGAAGCCGGTCATCGCGCAGGTACATGGCTGGTGCGTCGGCGGCGCAAGCGATTACGCGCTCTGCGCCGACATCGTGATCGCCAGCGACGACGCCGTCATCGGCACGCCTTATGCCCGGATGTGGGGCGCCTACCTCAGCGGGATGTGGCTCTACCGACTGAGTTTCGCCAAGGTGAAGTGGCATTCACTGACCGGAGAGCCACTGACCGGAAAAGAAGCCGCGGACGCCGAGCTCATCAACGAGTCGGTGCCCTTCGAGCGCCTCGAGTCACGGGTCGCCGAAGTCGCCGCAATGCTCAGCCGAATTCCGTTGTCCCAGTTGCAGGCTCAGAAGCTGATCGTGAACCAGGCATACGAGAACATGGGTCTTGCCTCCACTCAGACCCTCGGCGGGATTCTCGACGGACTGATGCGTAACACGCCGGAAGCTCTGCAGTTCATCGACACCGCGGCCAACCAGGGCGTGCGCGCCGTCGTCGAGCGCCGCGACGGACCGTGGGGTGACTACAGCCAAGCCCCTGCGGATCGCAGGCCCGACCCGTCGCACGTCATCGAGCCCTAGAGCCCGGCCCGGAGGTCGAGGAGGGCGTCGAGGTCGGCAATGGCCCGCAAGGTGTCGTTGAGGTGCGTGCACGTGCTGGTGCCGACGAACTCGCCACGCACACGGTCGCGCATCTCCGACAGCGCCATCCCTGAAATCCGCGCCGCGCTCCCGATGGCGGCAGGGCATTCCTGCCAGGGCAGCACCGCCACGTGTGCGGTCACCGACGCGATCGTTCGTGTCGAGGTGTGCACCGAGCCCTCGACCGTGTACTCGTGCACGATCGTCTCGACGCCGTCGCCGTCGACGTGCGAGTCGCGGAAGTGCGCGTCGAAGTCGGCCGTCGTGGCGTCGACCGGACGGAGGTCCAGCCGGCGGAACCGGCGCATGCCGTGGGCGCGCAGCGGTTCGACGCGGTGCAGCCCGTCGGTGTCCAGCGGCGGGGCGATCGGCCCGCGCACCGACGGGATGGTGCCGTTGCGTTTCGCGTACGGGACGAGCGAGGCGTCCGCCGCGAAGCCCGCGCAGATACCCGCCATGTTGTCCGCCGTATCCGCGGGCAGCTTCTCCTCGATGCCCAGGTTGATCGCCTTGTGCTGCACCGCGTAACCGGAGACGAGCGCCGCGCCGACCCAGTCGTCGAGCAGCAGGTGCAGCAGGCTGGCGCTCTGCGCCTCTTCGGGAAACAGCCTGCCGACCGTCGAGCGGAAGCCCGGGCCCACCCGGCTGCCCAGCAGCGGCGCCAGCCGCCCCGGCTGCGGCACGGAGGAGATGTCGTCGATGACGCGGTTACAGAGATGCGCGCGCACGGTGGCCTCTTCGAGGACCTGCCCGCTGTCCGGCGCGCCGGCTACCACGTCGCGGGCCCGCAGGTCGACATCGGAGCTGCCGGCACCTGCCGGACGGGTGTCGATCGTGCTGGTGCGGCGCAGTGCACCGGTGACGAGGACCGGCCAGGTCCGGACGGGCCGCTGCGGGCCCGCGATGTCCGTGACGAATGGCATGGCGCGACTCTATTCGTTTCTGCGCAGGCCGCCCAGCATCGAGGCGATGATGCCGATGACCACCAGTCCGCCGCCGACGGCGAGCGTCAGGTTCAGCCACTGGTGCAGGCTGCCTTCCGCCTGGTTCACCATGACCTCGGCGATCTGGCGGATGTCGCCGGTCGTGCGGTTCAGCGCATCGTCGATGTAGGGTCGGCCCACCTCGAGTCCCGCCCACCCTGCCGCGCCGACCAGCAGCGCCGAAACACCAAGGGCGGCAAGTGCTTTGCCGCGTGACCGGGCCACGGCCAGCGTCAGCAGCGCGAAGATGCCGGTCAGCACACAGGCGCCGATGCTCACCCAAGGGCCCCACGTGGACAACACCTTCAGCTGGCCTGGCCGTAACGACGAGTCATCTGGCACCGTGATCGGTACCGTCAGCGTGTCCGGCACGTCGAGCTTGAGATCGCCCAGGGTCTGACGCAGCGACTCGTCCTTGAGCATTGGTGCGATGTCGACGAGCCACCGGTCACCTTGGTCATGCTGGACCGTGTCAGTGAACATCCACCGGTGGGCGATGCGATTCGCCTGCGCGAACTGGCCGGGGAACCCTGGATTGGCGGTGTAGGCGGCGGTCACGCCACGGACGAGCTCGGCGTTGTTGAGGTCGTACCCGTTGTCGGCGGCCAGCTCGGTGATCTGCGTCGTCAACACCGAGGCCATCGCCTCCTGTAACCGCGGATCCTTGGCCGCCGTGGCGGCCAGGCCGGCGTATCCGCCTTCGTCGACGACGTTCTTCTGCGCCCACCCCGCCGGGATCGCCGCCGCCAGCGCCGCCGTCGTCAGCAGCCAGAACAGCAGCGCCGCCACGAACCGCACGCCGTCCTCTAATGGGGAGACCTAATGCCGGGAGACGCGGTGTCAGTCGGTCAGTGCGCGCCCCACGATGAGGGGATCAGCTTCTGCGACCACCTCGCGGTCCTTGTTGTCGTAGTCGAACTTACCGAGCACGTATCGCATGGCGTTGATGCGGGCGCGCTTCTTGTCGTTGCTCTTGACCACCGTCCACGGCGCGACGTCGGTGTCGGTGGTGGCGAACATGTCCTCCTTGGCCGCGGTGTAGGCATCCCATTTGTCCAGCGACGCGAGGTCGGTGGGCGAGAGCTTCCACTGCCGCACCGGGTCGACCTGACGGATAGTGAACCGGGTGCGCTGCTCACCGCGCGTCACGGAGAACCACAGCTTGGTGAGGCTGATGCCGTCGTTGACGAGCATCTGCTCGAACAGCGGCACCTGCTGGATGAACTCGGCGTGCTGGTCGGGCGTGCAGAAACTCATCACCCGCTCGACGCCGGCGCGGTTGTACCAGGACCGGTCGAACAGAACCACCTCGCCCGCGGCGGGCAGATGGTTCACGTAGCGCTGGAAGTACCACTGGGTGCGCTCGCGATCGGTCGGCTTCTCCAGCGCCACGACGCGGGCTCCACGCGGGTTGAGGTGTTCCATGAACCGCTTGATGGTGCCACCCTTGCCCGCCGCGTCGCGGCCCTCGAACACGATGACGTGACGAAGTCCGTTGGCCTGGCTCCACTTCTGCAGCTTGAGCAACTCGATCTGCAGCAGCCGCTTCTGCTCCTCGTATTCGATGCGAGTCATGCGTTCGTCGTATGGGTAGCCCTCGCGCCAGGTGTCGACGTCGACTCCGCTGGGATGGTGCACCAACACGGGGTCGTCGTCGTCATCATCCCGGACGGAGTAGTACTCGGTCGCCTTGAGCGCGGTCACGGACAGAAGGTAGCGATCCCCGAGTACGCAGGGGTGACGGCACGATGAACGGAAAGTGGCGCGCAGACCCGCTACTTCGCGGTGCGCCGCGGACGCAGCAGCGCCAGCCGGGTCATCAGCTTGTTCATCCGCGTCAGCGCCTTGTGCGAGTTGTGGTAATAGTTGCCGCCCGCGCCGACGTTGGTGCGCGGCGCGACCACCGCTTCCTGCCTGCAGTACTTGCGCAACCCCTCCGCCCCGCCGAACCGCGCGCCCATTCCCGACGTCTTCCAGCCGCCCATCGGCGCGGTGGTGCACATCAGGTTGGAGATCACGTCGTTGACGTTAACCGCGCCGCAATCAAGTTGCACCGCAACCGATTTCGCGCGCTCGATATCCTTGGAGAAGACCGATGCCGACAGGCCGTAAGGGCTGTCGTTGGCGAGCCGGACAGCCTCTTCCACCGACGACACCTTCATGATGGGCAGCGTCGGGCCGAAGGTCTCCTCTGTCATGCAGGCCATGGAATGGTCGACGTCGACGAGCACGGTCGGCGGGTAGAAGCTGCCCTGCCCCGGCGTACGCTCGCCGCCGGTGAGCGCTTTGGCGCCCGCCGAAACCGCCTCGCGGACATGGCGATCGGTCACCGCAATCTGCTCGTCGTTGATCAGCGAACCGAAGTCGTAGCCCTGACCCGCGCCCACTTTGAGCTTCTTGACGTCGCGCACCACCGCGTCGACGAACTGGTCGTAGATCGATTCGAGGGCATACACCCGCTCGACCGATACGCACGTCTGGCCCGCGTTGAACATCGCCCCCCACACCGCGGCATGTGCTGCCAGGTCGACGTCGGCGTCCTCCAGCACGATCATCGGGTCCTTGCCGCCGAGCTCGAGGCTGACCGGAGTGAGCCGGCGGGCGGCCCGTTCCATCACCTTGGCGCCGGTGGCGCTGGATCCGGTGAACTGGATGAAGTCGGCGTTGTCGATCACCGCCTCGGACACCTCGCGGGCGCCCTGGGCCAGTGCCAGCACCTCGGGCGCGCCCGAATCATGCCAGCCGCGCAGCAGCACCTCTGCCGTCAGCGGGGTGCGCTCGGACGGCTTGAGCAGGACCGAGCAGCCTGCGGCCAGCGCGCCGATGGCGTCCATCAGCGCGTTGGCGACCGGGTAGTTCCACGGCGCGATGATGCCGACCAACTGGCGCGGCCGGAAATGCACGGTGACTTGCTTGATCGCCAGGAAGGGCAGCGACGCCGGCCGCGTCTCCGGAGCGAGGGCCTTCTCCATCGTCTTGATGTAGTACGACAGGATCATGATCAGCAGCGGCACCTCTTGCGCCGCGTCGACGGCCGACTTGCCGGTCTCCTTGATCAGAAGCGACTCGATCTCGTCGCGATGCTCGCCGAGCCAGACGGCGTAGCGGGCGAGCACTTTGCCGCGACCCTTGGCGCCGCGGGCCTCCCACTCCCTCTGCGCCTCCCGCAGCCCGGCGGCGATCCTCGGCACGTCGGCGGGATCGGTCCAGCGCACCTGTCCGGCTACGGCACCCGTGGCGGGGTTGCGGATCGTGTTCGCCGACGAGGGGGTATCAACTTCTGACGTCGCAGTCATGGGCCAATGTTAACCACCGGTGTGATCTGTGTCGCACCCGGGTTGACGCCTGTCAAGTTCGACCGCCAGCGCTGCGCCGCAGACCACGGCGCTGCCCAGCAGCAGCCCGCCGACGGTGTCGGTGAAGTAGTGGTAGGTGACCCCCTGCCCGACCATCGCCAGCACTGTGAAAGCGAGAGCGACCAGCAGCGCCCACAACGCCGCGCCTGCCACCAGCACGATCATCCCGATCACGATGACGGCCGTGGTGGTGTGCCCGCTGGGGTAGGCAAAGGCTCCGTCGTTCTCTCTCCCGAACAACTTCTTGAGAATTCGCGCCAGGACGATCCCGACGAGCGGTGACACCACGATTACCAGCGCCAACCGCCAACGCCGCAGATAAAGTGCGACGGCCACACCGACGACGAGCATGACGGTCAACAACCACGGGTCGGTGAACACGAGAAGGTTCCTGGCGGCACCGCTACCGAATCGGTGGAACCAGTCGTCCAGCGGGGTCGACCGAGGTCCGACCGCCCACCCGAGGACGAACATCGCGACCACGGCGATCGCCGCGCACAGCAGAAGCGCACGGCGGCCGGAGCGACCTCCCACGTCAGCGGGCGATGCCGCGTATGTAGGCGGCCTGACCAAGGTGCTGCGCGCAGTCGTCGACGATGCTGACCAACCGCGCACTCGCGGTGACCGGCGGCGTCCAATGTGTGTCGACGACGCGGCCCATCTCCTCGGCGGTCACCGACGCGATGTATTCCAGCGTCACCTTGTGTACGGCGTGGTAGTAGCCGGCCAGCAGGTCGGCCGATGTGTGTACCTTGCTGACCTCGTCGGGCCCGTGGCCGTAGCCGGTGTCGTCGCGGGGCAGGTCCAGACCGAACCGATCCACCCACCCACCGCGGGTCCACACCTGCTCGACGCCCGCGATGGCGCAGAGTTGGACATCCTGCACGCGGGCACTGTGCCAGATCAGCCACGTGATGCTGTTGGCGGTCGCAGTCGGGCGAAACAGCGCGACCTCGTCGGTCAGCTCATCGGTGAGGTCGTCGACGTGCTCGATCAACCGGGTGAAGGAGTCGCGGAGCAGTTCGCGGACCGCTTGGGCATCGGAGTCAGCCATGAGGCCGACGCTACCCGCAGGCGCTACCGGGCCCCGCGCCGTCAGCTCGTCAGCCTGATCGCACTCTCCGGGCAGTTCTGCGCGCCGACGGCGGCGTGCTCTGCGAGCTCGCCCGAGACGTCGTCCACGAGCACGGTCGAGTGACCGACCTCGTCGGCGTCGAAGACGTCGGGCGCCAACGTGTAGCAGCGCCCGTGTCCGGTGCACAGGTCCGGGTCGACCGAGACGTGCGTCATGACGTTCCCACGGGGAACCTCAGCGGCAGCGATTCCACCGAGCGCAGTGCAGAAGTGTATTTCAGTTCGGTGCCAGCCGGGATCGCGTAATCCGGTATCCGCCGGTGGAATTCGCGCAACGCCACCCGTAGCTCCAGGCGGGCCAGATGCGATCCCAGACAGCGGTGCGGACCACCGCCGAACGCGCGGTGCCTGTTGGGGCTACGCGCGAAGTCCACGACGTCCGGATCGGCGAACTCGTCGGGGTCGGTGTTGGCGGCGCCCAGAAGCGGGCTGACGCGCTCCCCCTTGCTGATCGGGCATCCACCGATCTCGATGTCCTGCAGGGCGATTCGTACGACACCTGGCACCGGTGTCTCCCACCGCAGCAACTCCTCGATAGCGCTGGGCATGATGTCCGGCTGTTCGATGAGGACCCGCCGTTGCTCCGGGTGTTGCGCCAGGTAGACGAAGAAGCAGTCGAGGGAATCCGTGACGGTGTCCAACCCTGCGATGAGGAACAGGAAGCAGATGTCGAGCAGTTCCTCGCGAGAAAGTGGCTCACCCGCGATGTCCGCGGCGATCAATGCGGACAGGACGTCGTCGCGTGGACGGCCGATGTGGTCGTCGATAGCGCGCTCGAAGTACTCGTAGATCTGGTGCGCCGCCGGTGCCGCCGCTTCGCGGTGTTCCACGAAGCCCCCGGCACCCTCTGGGCGGATCACGTTGTCCTTCCAGGCGAGGAACTTGTCCAGGTCTTCCAATGGAAGTCCCAGCAATTGAAGGAACACCGTGCACGGCAGCGGTACCGCGAACTCCTCGTGGAAGTCGCACTCGCCGCGGTCCGCGAAGCCGTCGATCATCTGATTCACCAACGCGCTGACTGCCGGTTCGCGGGCAGCCATCTGCCGCGGCGTGAAGAGCGGGTCGAGGATGCGGCGGTACTTCGCGTGTTCGGGCGGGTCGATCTGCAACGGGATCAGCGGCCGCACATTTCCGAGGTCGACGGCATCCATGTTCGACGAGAACACGTCGGTGCGCTTGAGCGCCATCTCGATGTCCTCGAGGCGGCTGAGAACCACGGGGCCCTCCGGCCCCGGCCGGAACACCGGGGACGACTCGCGCAGCATCTTGTACATCGGCTGGGGTTCGGCGAGACCCGCCACCGACTGGTCGACGTAGCCTTCACTGTCTGCCATTCGGACAGCCTGGCACCAACGTCGGTTCATTGGATGCGAAACGGATAGCCGGCGTTGCCGGCCCGCTACTGCGGCGGGGCGCCGTGGTGGACCGCTTCGACGTTGTTGCCGTCGGGATCGCGGACGAAGGCACCGAAGTAGCCAGGGTGGTATTCCGGCCACAGCCGCGGCGCGTGCAGCGACTCGGCGCCCTGCTCGAGGGCGGTGTCGTAGAAGGCCTGCACGGCGTCGGGGTCCTTGGCATGAAACGCGACGTGGACCTCGCGGTTGGGGCCGGACGCCTCGCCGACGTTCATGTCGGCGATCCAGAAGTCGGGCTTGCCGTCCCTGCCGTATCCGATTGCGACCTGGTAGTCGAGCTGGCGGGTGTAGCCCAGCACGCCGAGCACCGCGTCGTAGAAGGCCTTCGACCTTTCCCAGTCTGCGCAGTTGATTCCCAGATGGTCGATCACGGCCTCATCCTGGCATGGCGCCGCGACGCCGTCGTACATTCAGCTGGTGACTTATGACTCCGGAGTCGCACCGGCGACGACATTCGACCTATGTATCCGCAACGGCACCATCGTCGACGGCCTCGGCGGCGAGCCCTTCGTCGGCGATGTCGCGGTTTCCGACGGGGTGATCGCCGCGGTCGGCACGGTCGACGGTCAGGCGGCCAGGGAGATAGACGCGACCGGGCTGCTCGTCACGCCCGGCTTCATCGACCTGCACACCCACTACGACGGACAGGCCATCTGGTCGGACCGCATGACGCCGTCGTCCGCGCACGGCGTCACGACAGCCGTGATGGGCAACTGCGGCGTCGGGTTCGCGCCGTGCCGTAGCGAGGACCACGACGTGCTGGTCGACGTGATGGCCGGCGTCGAGGACATTCCCGGCGTCGTGATGACCGAAGGTCTGCCATGGACCTGGGAGACGTTCCCCGAGTACCTGGACACGCTCGACTCGCAACGGCGCGACATCGACGTCGCCGCCTACCTGCCGCACTCGCCGTTGCGTGTGTATGTGATGGGCCGACGCGGCGCCGAGCGGGAACCCGCCACAGCCGAGGACCTCGCGCTGATGCGCAAGCTGGCGACGGAGGCGATCGAGGCGGGCGCACTGGGTTTCGCATCGTCGCGGCTGGCCACCCATCGCACCGACGGGGGTCAGCAGATCCCCAGCTACGATGCGGCCGAGAACGAAATCCTCGAGATTGCCCGCGGTATCGCCGACGGCGGCGGCGGGTTGATCCAGTTCGTCCCCGACATTCCTGCGGGCGGTTTTCAGCCCGTGCTGCAGCAGGTGTTCGATGCGGCCGGTGAGGTCGGCCTGCCGGTCACGTTCACCCTGCTCGTTCTCAACAGCGGCGATCCGCTCTGGCCGGAGGCCATGATGATGGTCGAGAAGGCGAATGCGGCCGGAGGCGATATCACCGCGCAGGTGTTCCCCCGGCCGATCGGCCTCATGATCGGTCTCGAGCTCACCGCGAATCCGTTCGTGCTGTTTCCGAGCTACCAGGAGATCGCCCACCTGCCGCTGGCCGAGCGCGTCGCCGAGATGCGCAAACCAGAAGTGCGGGAACGCATCCTGGCCGACAAGCCGGGAATGGCGCCGGCCAATCCGCTGGTGTACCTGGCGCAGATGTGGGAGTGGATCTTCCCGCTCGACGAGCGGGCCGACTACGAGCCCGATCGGTCGATGAGCATCCTGGCCCGCGCGCAGGCTCGTGGGGTGTCGCCGATGGAAGAGGCATACGACCGGCTGCTCGACGACGACGGGCACGCGATCCTGCTGGGCGCGATGGCGAACTTCGAGAACAACTCGCTGAACACCGTCGGTGAGCTCATCCGGCGCGACGACGTCGTCCTCGGCCTCGGCGATGGCGGCGCCCACTACGGAATGATCTGTGACTCAAGCTTTCCCACATACCTGCTCACACACTGGGCCCGCGACCGCAGTGCTGGGCGGTTGACCGTCGCCGAGGCGGTCAGGCAGCTGACATCGGTGCCCGGCCGGGTCGCGGGACTGGCGGACCGCGGCCGGATCGCGGTGGGCTACAAGGCCGATCTCAATGTGATCGACCACGCCGCGATGCGTCTGCACAAGCCCGTGATCACGCACGACCTGCCTGCGGGCGGGCGGCGCCTCGATCAGACCGCAGACGGTTACATCGCGACGATCGTGTCCGGCCAGGTCATCTCGGAAGGGGGCGTGCCCACCGAGGCGCGGCCCGGCAAGCTGGTGCGCGGTCGGCAGCCGGCACCGACTCCCGTATGACGCGAGTCGCACCGCTGGCTCCGCCGTGGAGTGACGACGACGCCGCCGACATCAACAGCTGGGGGCATCCCGATCGCACCTACGAGCCGCTTCTGCTGGTGCGGTGCCTGCAACGCCATCCGGCACTCGCCCCCCGGCTGCGCAAGCTCGGCGAGGCGCTGTACATCGAGGCGCGACTACCCGCCCGCACGAGGACCATCGCCATCCTGCGCATCTGCGCGCTGGTGCACTGCGAGCACGAGTGGGGCGGGCAGGCGGCATTCTGGGGGCCAATCGCCGGCGTCAGCGGCGAGGAGTGCGACGCGCTGGTGAGAGGGGACGGAGGCGACCCGCGCTGGACGCCCGCCGAGCGCACCCTCATCGGCGCGATCGACGAGCTGGAGCGCACCGGGTCGTGGTCGGAGCCGACGTGGCATGCGCTCGGCCAAGAACTCGACGACGAACAGCGGATGGAGCTGCTCGTGGCCGTGGGCTGGTACCGCACCATCTGCACTTTGTGCAACGGACTGGCACTGCCCGTCGAGGGCTGGATGCGGCGCTGGCCCGAGTCAGCCGGCTGAGCGGCGGTCGCGGCGCAGCCCCGGGTGCTGCTTGCGCAGTGTCGACAACAGCAGTGGCCGCGGAAGCGCTTGCATGAAGCGGGTACTCAACACGTTGCGCTTGCCGGCGATCACGATTCCGCGGTCGCGCTTCAGCGCTTCGACACCGATTCGGGCCACGTCGCGCGACGGCATCCACAGGAACTTCGGGAACGCCGCGGCGAACTTCTTCTCGTCCATGCCCGCCGCATGCAGGAACTCGGTGCGCACCGGGCCGGGGGCCAGCATGGCGACGGTGACGCCCGTTCCAGCCAACTCGGCGCGCACGCCTTCGGTGTAGGTCTTCACGAACGCCTTGGTGCCCGCATAGCCGGACTGGCCGGGGAACGGGTGGTACCCAGCGGTGGACCCGACATTGAGGATGGCGCCGCGACCACGGGGCACCATCTGCTGCACGGCGCGGGTGGTCAGGTCGATGACGGCCTCGACGTTCACGCGCACCTGCGCAATCTCGTCGGCGACCGGAGTCTTCGTCACGGACCCGATGGTGTCGATGCCCGCGTTGTTCACCAGGATGTCGACAGTCAGGCCGCGGTCGGCGACGGCGTCGAAAAGGCCTGCGCGGGAGTCGGACTCGGCAATGTCACAGGCGATCACCTCGACGCGGACCGCGCCGGACAGCTCGGCGGCGAGGTCGCGCAGCTTGTCCTCGCGGCGCGCGACGAGCGTCACGCCGTGGCCGCGGTGCGCCAGCTCGCGGGCGATGTCGGCGCCGATGCCCGACGACGCCCCGGTGACGACGGCGGTGGTGGACGGCGACGGCGGCGGAAGTGGCACACCTCGAACCTACAAGCAGGCCGCGCGGCCGCTACGCCCAGATATCGGTTATGGCAGGCGCATTCGCCGCCAGTCCGGTCTTCGGCAGGCCGTACATCTCCTCGATGGTGGACAAAACGTTGTAGTGGCTGATCGGCGCGCTGTAGCTGCCCGGCTTTACGTGCCCGCCGTAGATGATGGTGGGAATCTGGTTCTTCGAGCCGCCGTCGTCCTCGTCGAAGGTGATGATCAACAGGCTGTTGTTGGCCACCGCCCAGTTCGCGTAGTGCGACACGTTGTTGAACAGCCAGGTATCCGCCTGTGTGATCGTGCCGTCGTGCATGTCGTTGTCGAGGTTGGGGATCACGAACGACACCGTAGGCAGGCTTGCGTAGTCAGACCTGTTGTTGAACGCCGGGAACGGAAGCGAGTTGGCGGCGGGCACGTTGGTGAAGTTGGCCCACGGCACATGTTTCCGGGCGTACTTGCCCGCGCTGCACACCGGGGAGCCCACCGCGGGCAGGTCCTCCGAATAGCCGGCGAACGAGTATCCCGCCGCCAACAGTTCTGACGCCAGGTTCGGAGCTGCCCCGGCATCGACGGGGCACGCATCGGACGTCAAGCCGAATGTGTTGCCCGAGAACAGGGCCAGATAGTTCGGCTCGCTCGGGTGCGTCTCGGCGAATGACTGCGCCATGTTCGCACCGCCGTTGGCGAGCGCATTGAGGTACGGCGCCGCCTTGCTCCCGATGACGCTGCTGTCGGGCTTGTTCTCTTCGACCACGATGACGATGTGTGCGGGTGCGGGAAGCACTTGCGCGGTGGCCGCGGGTGGAGGAGCGCCGACCGCCAGCGCGCACACCACCGCAATGGCACGGCCCACGCGCTTCATGCGGCGAAGCATAGGAGTCGCAGGCCGAATGTGGGCGTACGACACGGTTGCGGCGGAAGACAGTGTCAGGCGGCCTATCCTCACATCATGAGCGTGAAGGTGGATCTGGACCAGCTGGCCGATGCGCTCGCCGACTACACGTTCGCCTACCTGGTGACCGTCGGCGACGACTACCACGCACACACCGTCGCCGTGGAGCCAACGCTTGCCGACGGCGTGATTGACGTCGGTGCCGTCGGCGGCAGTACCCGTCGAAACGTCGCATCCCACGGCGACGTCACGATCGTCTGGCCACCGAGTCAGCGCGGCGGCTACACGCTGATCGTCGACGGCCGGGGCAGCCCCGCCGATGCGGACGCCCCGCTGCAGGTGGTACCCAGCCGTGCCGTGCTACATCGGAAGGCGGCTCAAGGGACCGCGACCAAACCCGGTTGCAAGGACGACTGCAGGCCGCTCGAAAAGCGTTGAGAGACACGAAAAAGCCCGGCTCCTTTTGAGAGCCGGGCTTTTCGTCGAGCAGGACTTGACTTAGAAGTCCATGCCGCCCATACCACCGGTCGGGTCGCCGACGGGTGCGGCGGCCTTCTCCGGCTTGTCTGCGACGACCGCCTCGGTCGTCAGGAACAGCGCCGCGATGGACGCAGCGTTCTGCAGCGCCGAGCGCGTCACCTTGACCGGGTCGGCGACGCCGGCCTTCAGCAGGTCCTCGTACTCACCGGTGGCGGCGTTCAGGCCGGTACCGGCGGGCGAGTTGCGGACCTTCTCGGCGACCACGCCGGGCTCGAGACCCGAGTTGAAGGCGATCTGCTTCAGCGGGGCCTCCAGTGCAACCCGGACGATGTTGGCGCCGGTGGCTTCGTCACCGGACAGCTTCAGATCGTCGAGGGCGGGCGAGGACTGCAGCAGGGCCACGCCACCACCGGCGACGATGCCCTCTTCGACGGCCGCCTTCGCGTTGCGAACGGCGTCCTCGATGCGGTGCTTGCGCTCCTTGAGCTCCACCTCGGTGGCAGCTCCGGCCTTGATCACCGCAACACCGCCGGCCAGCTTGGCCAGGCGCTCCTGCAGCTTCTCGCGGTCGTAGTCGGAGTCGCTGTTCTCGATCTCGGCACGGATCTGGGAAACCCGGCCAGCGATCGCGTCACCGTCACCGGATCCCTCGATGATCGTGGTTTCGTCCTTGGTGACGACGACCTTGCGTGCCTTGCCCAGCAGCTCGACGCCAGCGGTCTCCAGGGAGAGGCCGACCTCTTCGCTGATGACCTGGCCACCGGTGAGGATCGCCATGTCCTGCAGCATCGCCTTGCGGCGGTCACCGAAGCCCGGCGCCTTGACGGCAACCGACTTGAAGGTGCCGCGGATCTTGTTGACGACGAGCGTGGACAGCGCCTCGCCCTCGACATCCTCGGCGATGATCAGCAGCGGCTTGCCCGACTGAATGACCTTCTCCAGCAAGGGAAGCAGATCCTTGACGGTCGAGACCTTCGACGACACGAGCAGGATGTACGGATCCTCGAGGACCGCTTCCTGACGCTCGGCGTCGGTCACGAAGTAGCCCGAGATGTAGCCCTTGTCGAAGCGCATGCCCTCGGTGAGCTCCAGCTGCAGGCCGAAGGTGTTGGACTCCTCGACGGTGATGACACCCTCGTTGCCGACCTTGTCCATGGCCTCGGCGATCAGCTCGCCGATGGACGGGTCCCCGGCCGAAATGCCCGCGGTGGCAGCGATCTGCTCCTTGGTCTCGACCTCCTTGGCGGACTTGAGCAGCGTCTCGGTGATCTTCTCGACGGCCTTCTCGATGCCGCGCTTCAGGCCGAGCGGGTTGGCGCCGGCCGCGACGTTGCGCAGACCCTCGCGCACGAGCGCCTGGGCCAGCACGGTGGCGGTGGTGGTGCCGTCGCCCGCGACGTCGTCGGTCTTCTTGGCGACTTCCTTGACCAGCTCAGCGCCGATCTTCTCGTAGGGGTCCTCCAGGTCGATCTCCTTGGCGATGGACACGCCATCGTTGGTGATCGTGGGGGCGCCCCACTTCTTCTCCAGGACGACGTTGCGGCCCTTGGGACCCAACGTCACCTTTACCGCGTCGGCGAGGGCGTTAAGGCCCCGCTCGAGGCCGCGACGGGCCTCTTCGTCGTACGCAATTGTCTTGGCCATTGCGAAGTGATTCCTCCGGATTTGGGGATGACACGTTGTTGGGCCGGGAGCAGTGCCCGCGACGGACGATCATGAGCTGTCTGGCTCGATCTCACCGTCCCGACCTAGCACTCACTGGTCGCGAGTGCCAACGTCATTTTTAGCACTCGACCAGGGAGAGTGCAAGGTGGTTCACCCTGCGCGAAGACCGTCCAATACGACCTCGGTCAGCCGCTCGGCCGCATCCGGCTTGGCGGCCAGCATCGCCAGGCATCCGCTGAGGATCGCTTTCACGTCCCGCACGTCGACATCACGTCGTACCGTTCCCGCCTTCTGACCGGCCCGCAGCAGGTCGCCGAGCAGGTCTAGAAAGTCCTCCTCGACGTCCGGCATCGCGGATTCGATGTCGATCCCGACGCCTGCAAGTGAGTCGGCCAGTCCTCGATCGGTCGCACCCCATTGCAGGACAACCGTCCGCAGGAAGGTGAACAATCCATCGGGGTCGTCGGCGGCCGCCAGCTTGCGGCCTTCGTCGACGATGTTGCCGATCCGGTCCTCGACGACCGCCCGATACAGGTCCTCTTTCGTCGGAAAGTGGCGGTAGACGGTCCCGGCGCCGACGCCCGCGCGCCGGGCGATCTCGTCGATCGGCACGGACAACCCCTCCGCGGCGAAGGTGTCGTAGGCGACCTCGAGCACGCGGGCGCGGTTGCGCGCCGCGTCTGCGCGGAGCGGTTTGTCGGGTTGAGCCATGGACCCCTCGGGAATAGATAAGCGGGGCGCGCGTTCCGTATAGTCGTAAGACAAGCGGGGCGCACGCTCCGATTAACACTGTACCGAGGAGATCCCATGCCGAACTGGACAACCGCCAACATTCCGGACCAGACCGGTCGCACGGCCGTCATCACCGGAGCCAACACCGGCCTTGGCTACGAGACCGCCGCCGCACTCGCCGCCAAGGGCGCCCATGTGGTGCTGGCCGTCCGGAATCTCGACAAAGGCAACGAGGCGGCCGCCCGCATCGCGGACACCACCCCGAGCGCCAGCGTCGCCGTGCAGAAGCTCGACCTCAGCTCGCTGGAATCGGTGCGTTCCGCCGCAGAGGAGCTGCGGTCCAATTACGACAGCATCGACTTGCTGGTCAACAACGCCGGCGTGATGTTCACGCCGAAGTCGACGACCGCGGACGGCTTCGAGCTGCAGTTCGGCACAAACCACCTGGGTCATTTCGCGTTCACCGGCCTGCTGCTCGATCGTGTCCTCGCCGCTCAAGGATCGCGGGTGGTGACCGTCAGCAGCGTGGGTCATCGCTTCGCCCGCAACGGGATCCGTTTCGACGACCTCCAGTGGGAACGCGAGTACAGCCGAGTCGGCGCGTACGGGCAGGCCAAGCTGGCTAACCTGATGTTCACCTACGAGCTGCAGCGGCGGCTGCAGGGCACCAACACCATTGCGGCGGCCGCACATCCGGGCGGTTCGCGGACAGAATTGACCCGCAACCTGCCGCCCCTAATCGGCGCCGTGACGAAGCTGGCGGAACCGCTGTTCCAGAGCGCCGCGATGGGTGCGCTCCCCACGCTGCGGGCGGCGACGGACCCCGGCGTGATCGGCGGTCAGTACTTCGGCCCCGATGGATTCGGTGAGCAGCGCGGCTATCCCAAGGTGGTGGCGTCGAGTCGGCCGTCCCATGACACCGATGCGCAGCATCGGCTGTGGACAGTGTCCGAAGAACTGACCGGAGTGACATTCCCGGTTCACGCGACCATCTGAATCAGCTGTCAGCGAATGTCGAGGAGCTCCTCGAAAAAGCCTCCGAACTTTCGAACGGGATCGGTCAGGTGGACCTCGAGGATCCAGTGGCAGACACGCCCGGTGCGGTCGGTGCGCCGCATCAGGTGGTCTGACCCCGGGGCGATGTAGGAGTCGACCGCGTCGCCCGCGATCTTCTCGTGCGGGAACTCTCCGACCAGGTGGCCCGCGATCGTTCCGCCGAACTCCCAGCCCGCCGCGTGACTGAGTTCGACGACGTGGTCGAACAATTCGGCACCTGTCACGTCGGGGTGGGAGTCGAAGTACTCACGGCCCTTGGCCCAGACGCGCGGCAGGTCGTCGCACAGGGCGTGCTTGCCCGCGTCGTCGCCGAGCACGAACGTGCGCCCGAAGTCGGCCTCCCACTGCTCGAATATCGGACCGAGGTCGCAGAACACGATGTCGTCGCCGGCGATGACGCGGTCCGGCGGGTTTTCCCGGTAAGGCGCCAAGGTGTTCTCCCCCGCCCGCACGATCCGCTTGTGCCAGTGCCGTTTGACGCCGAACATCTCGGTGGCCAGGTCGCGGATCTCGTCGGACAACTCCCGCTCGGTGACCCCGGCGCGGAGCATGCCGCTGCGCTCGATCTCGGCGAACAAATCTGCCGCCCTATTGTGGGCATCGAGGAGCATCTTGGTACGGGAAGTCTCGTCCTCACTCACTGAACCGATGCTACGACCGCAATGGAGCGCTGATGTCACTCTGGGATCCCCGAAACGTGCCGCCATACCCGCCGGCCCGGTTCACCAAGGACGAACCGGACATCAGTGCCCGGCTTCGGCGAGGCACAGATGCACCGGACTACGAAACTCCCGGCAAGACCGAATACCACTACCTGGCCAACCAGAAGGCCACCGATGGCGACTACGGGCTTTACCGGGTCGAGTTGCCGCCCGCCGCGGGCGGACCGGGCCCGCATTTCCACCGCGCGATGTCGGAGGCGTTCTTCGTCCTGTCGGGAACGATGAGGTTATACGACGGCACCGACTGGGTCGACGGGCGCAAGAACGACTTCCTCTACGTCCCACCCGGTGGCATCCATGGCTTCCGCAATGACGCCGACGAACCCGCGTCGATCTTGATGCTGTTTGCTCCCGGCGCACCTCGCGAGGCCTACTTCGAGGGCTTCCCCTCGCTCGCCGACCTAACCGACGAGGAACGCCAGGAGTGGTTTGTCAAGCACGACAGCTTCTTCGTCGACTGACCGCGACACGGCCTCCTGCGGAGATGCATAGCGTTAATCCCTTGCGCTAGTCTGCTCTTCGATCAGTGAGGAGTCTTGGGTGCGGGCTAATGCAGCGCCCGACACCCAGGCTTTGCGAAGCTGGCAGCGTCGGGCATTGGTGCGGTATCTTGCCGCCCAACCACGCGATTTTCTGACCGTCGCAACCCCTGGTTCAGGCAAGACTGCGTTTGCTTTACGTGTTGCCGGTGAACTGCTGGCCGACGGCGCCGTCGAGCAGCTCACCGTCGTCGTGCCGACAGAACATCTCAAGACGCAGTGGGCGCTGGCCGCCGCGGGCGTCGGCATCGCACTCGACCCGAAGTTCAGCAACTCGGCCGCGCACACCTCGTCGGAGTTCCACGGCGTCGTCGTCACCTACGCACAGGTGGCCAGCCACCCGTCCCGGCACCGGGTACGCACCGAGAACCGTCGCACGCTGGTGGTGTTCGACGAGATTCACCACGGCGGCGACGCCAAGAGCTGGGGTGAGGCGATCCGCGAGGCGTTCGGTGATGCGACGCGACGGCTCGCGCTGACCGGCACGCCGTTCCGTAGCGACGACGCCGCGATCCCGTTCGTCACCTACGCACCCGACGGCGACGGGCTGATGCGCTCGACGGCCGACCACACCTACGGCTACGCCGACGCGCTGGCCGACGGCGTGGTCCGTCCGGTGGTCTTTCTCGCGTATTCCGGCGAGGCGCGATGGCGCACCAGCGCCGGTGAGGAGCATGCGGCCCGGCTCGGCGAGCCGCTCACCGCCGAACAGACGGCACGGGCCTGGCGCACGGTCCTCGACCCGAACGGCGAGTGGATACCGGCGGTGCTGCAGGCCGCCGACATCCGGCTCACCCAGCTGCGCAACGGGGGCGTGCCCGATGCCGGGGCGATGGTCATCGCGTCCGACCAGAAGGCCGCCCGCGCGTATGCGGCCGTGCTGACCCGGATTACCGGTGAGACGCCGACCGTGGTGCTCTCCGACGACCCCGGCTCGTCGGCGCGGATCGCCGAGTTCTCGGCGGCAACCAGCCGATGGCTCGTCGCGGTCCGGATGGTGTCCGAGGGCGTCGACGTGCCCCGGCTGGCGGTCGGCGTCTACGCCACCAGCGCCTCCACCCCGCTGTTCTTCGCTCAGGCGATCGGCCGGTACGTCCGGTCGCGGCGGCCCGGCGAGATCGCCAGCATCTTCCTGCCGTCGGTGCCCACCCTGCTCGACCTGGCCAGCCAGATGGAGGCGCATCGCGACCACGTGCTGGGCAAGCCGCATCGTGAATCGCTCGGCGAGGACGAGCCGATCGAGCGACGACGCTCAGAACCCGCCGACGAGGACGACGGCTTCGAGTCGCTTGGCGCAGACGCCGAGTTGGACCAGGTGATCTTCGACGGCTCGTCGTTCGGCACGGCGACGCCGGCGGGGAGCGACGAGGAGGCCGACTACCTGGGCATCCCCGGGCTGCTGGACGCCGATGCGATGCGAGACCTGTTGCGGCGCAGGCAAGAAGAGCAGATCAGTAAGCGCACTGCGACGGGTGAGGTGCCGCGGATGTCGACACACGGGCAGCTGCGTGAGCTGCGCAGCCAGCTCAACGCGCTCGTCACGGTCGCCCACCACCGCACCGGCAGGCCGCACGGCTGGATCCACAACGAGTTGCGTCGTGTGTGCGGCGGGCCGCCTGTCGCTGCCGCGACGACCGACCAACTCAAGGCGCGTATCGAGGCGGTGCGCGGCCTGAACGCCTAGCGCGTCGACGCGACTTCGGCCAGATGCTTCAGCGAGTTCTCCAGGTGGGTCACTGCGAACATCGGGAACTGGATGATCTCGCGCCCCTTCGGCGGCACCGCCGACCAGTCGTAGGTCAGCGTGACGTTCGTCTTGTCGTCGCCGACCGGCTCGAGGTCGTAGCGCCAGATCCACCCGCCGTATTCGAGCGAGGCGTCGTCGGCTCCCGCTGATGTCGGTCGACCGGGTGCATGGCCTGGCATCCATGCGATGGCGCGCGGCGGTTCGAACACCTCGACCCGGCTCGCCACCTCGTAATCCTTGTCGGGGTGGCCCTCGTGGTACATGGCGATCCGGAAGATCTGGCCCGCCCCGGTCAGCGGCTTGCCCCCCAGCGATTCGCGCACCCAGCCGGTGCCGTCGATCGCCTGATGGGTCGACGGGTCGGTCAGCACGTCGAACACCGTCTGCACCGGAACATTGATGGTCCTGGTGGCCGCCATGGATTCTTCGCTCATACGACTAAAGACCCGCGTCGGCGCCGAGACTCATCGCTACAGGCCCAGCAGGTCGGGCAGGTCGGCCACCGAGTCGATGACGTGGCTGGGCTGCATCGCGAACTCGTCGGCCGCCCAACGGTCGAGGGTGTCCTGACGGAACTTGCCGGTGCGCACAAGCACCCCCGTCATCCCGACCACCTGCGCGGCCAGCACGTCGTTGTTGAGATCGTCGCCGATCATGTACATCTCGTCCGGGTCGACACCGAGACGTGAAGCGGCAGCGAGGAATCCGGCCGGCGCAGGTTTGCCGACCGCCGTGGACTTGCGGCCCGACGTCTCCTCCATCCCGATCAGGTACATGCCGGTGTCGATGCGCAGGCCCTCGGCGGTGTTCCAGGATGTGCTGCGGTGCATGGCGACCACGGGGACGCCCTGGGCCATCCAGTCGTAGACGCGGCTGAGCGTCACGTGGTTGTACTCCGGGCCCGCACCGCCGAGCAGGATCACGTCGGGGGTGTCCGGCGTCGCGTCGGGTCCGCAGTCGCCGGCGTAGACGATGTCGATGCCGGGCATGTCCTCGGCGATCTGCCCGCTGTTGACCAGGAAACACCGCGCGTCGGGGTAGTGGCTTCGGACGTACTCCGCCGTCAGCGCGGCCGCGGTGATCACCTCGTCGGCGGACACGTCCATGCCGGCCTCGGTGAGCAGGCCGGCGATCTGCGCGCGGGTGCGGGTAGTGGTGTTGGTCAGATACGAGCGGGCAATCTGGTTGTCCGCCAGCGCGCGCAGCGTGTCAGCCGCGCCGTCGATGGGCTCCCACGAGGTCACCAAGACGCCATCGATGTCGAACAACACGCCACCGATCGCCATGCTGCCGACAGTAAACGGCAAATGAATCCGTGCAAATCGGGGGCTGTCGGCCGCCGTTGCCCGCCGTCAGCCCCACTGCGCGAAATACGGGCGTCCGGGCTTGCCCTTCTCGACCAGGATGAACACCACGCCCCACGGATCGGCGAACCACGTCGTCCGCACGCCCGCGATGTCGGCCACCCCGTCGACCAGAAAGGCAACGCCCTTGTCCTCCAGCGACTTCCGGGTCGCGTCCAGGTCGTCGCAGAGCAACCCGACGTGCGTGAGCCCGTGGTCGGCCAGGCCCGCGGACCGTCGCGCGTCGCCGCCGTCCGCGCGCAGGTATTCGATGACCTCGAGAACCCGGTCGCCGTCGTCGCGGAAACCCACGATCGCGGCCTTCATCGCCGGCTCGGGCAGCAGTTCGCCCATGTCGGCGCGGATCGCGTCGCCGTCCATCACGTACGGCGGCGAGAGCACTGTGAACCCGAGGACGTCGCGGTAGAACGCCACCGCCGCCTCGCAGTCGGGGACACAGACCGCGGAATGAGCCAGGCCGGTGATCACGTCACCGATTGTGGCTCACGAGCCCACTCGCAGTCAGCCACCCACGGCGATGCCGTCGCCGCGATCGACCAGCCGAGCTCGGCGGGAACGTCGATCACCTGGTAGTGCTTCGCCCCGGCCGCGGTCGCCGCGACCAGTGTGGCCACCCCTGCGCGGCGCTGAAAATACGTCTGGCGCACCGTCCACCCGATGATGCCCGCGGCCGCGATGCAGTCGCGGCGGCGCTCCACGCTGCCCGCACGGGCCACCAGCCAGCGGTCGTCGACCCGGTGCCCGAGCGCGCGCGCCCGGTCTGCGGCCAGCACGGCGCAACAAACCGGCGCCACGCCGAGCACGATCCACGCCCACATCGGCACCGTCGCGAAGGCGGCCGTCACGACCAGCCCCACCGCGGCGACCGCGGGCAACGCGAGCGCGCGGGTCCACCGCCTGCGGGTGGCGGCCGGGCCATGCGAGCGGACCTGACCGGACACGACTTCGGCGTCCGCAATCAACCCGGACAGCACGGACTCCGCAGTGGCGGCGGGGCACGGCGGCAGCAGCAGCGAGGCTTCGCCCTCGCCTGCCACACCGGTCATCACCGCATCCAACCGCGCTCCGCCGAGCCAGCGGACCAGCAGCGGCTGGCGCAGGGTGCCGCCGCGCAGTCTGCGCATATCGAACGTGTGCTCGCGTTTGCGCAGCAGCCCGTGCTCGAGGTGCAGGACGTCGGCGTCGCGTCGCAAGATCAGGTTGCCGTACGTGACCAGCGACCGCAGCACCGACAGCACCACCGACGCGAGTACGACGACCGCGACGACGACGGCGACGCTGACGACAACGCCGAACCGCTGCGCGGCATCACGGCCCGATTCGGCCAGCCGCGAATGTTCCAGTGCAGCACCGAGACCCGCTTGGAAGACGACGCCGACGGCGGCCAGAATCATGGCCAGGCCGGTGAAGCTCAGCGGGCTGTAGCGCAACCAGGACAGATGCCAGCGCGCCAGCACCTTGCCGGTGGCTTCGTGGTGCTCGCCGGTGTCCTCGGAGTGGGTCAGCGAGTCGGCCAGCAGGATCGAACGCAGCCGCGGCACCTCTTCGGCGGGCACCGCGTCCAGCGCAAACACCGTGTCGCCCTTGGCCTCCTGGCCGGTGCTCACCCGCAGCACGGTGAGGCCGAGCAGCTGGTGCAGCAACCGGGCGTCGGTCGCCACCGAACGAATCCGGTTGCGCGGCACCGACACCACCTTGCGCTGCAGGAGCCCGGTGCGCAGCTGCACCTCGTCGGGCTCGATGCGGTACGTCGTGGTGAACCATCGAAGGACACCCAACCCGATGGTGACCGCGAGCGCCGCCACCGACCACCACTGATTGCCCGTCGCCGAACCCAGCACGACGGCGCCGATCAGCAGCGGTATCTGCCGCAGCACCTCGTGTATGGGGTGCACCAACAACATTCGCGGGCTGAGCCGGTGCCACACCCGCTCGGTGGTTGGCGCGGTCACGTCGCGTCCTCCGCGCCGATCGCGGCGATGTCGGTGAGCTGCGCGACAATGCGGTCGGCGACGGCGGAGTCGAGCGCCACGATGCGCACCGCACCCGCCGAGGACGCCGTCGTCACGGTGACATTGGCCAAGCCGAACAGCCGGTCGATCGGGCCGCGGTAGGTGTCGACGGTCTGCACACGCGACACGGGCGCGATCCGGCGCTCCTGCACCAACCAGCCCGACCGGGTGTACACCGCCTGCGGGCTGATGTCCCAGCGGTGCACGCGGTACCGCCACAGCGGCACGACCACGACGAACACCGCGATTCCGAGTGCGGTGGCGGCCGCCGCGGCGAGGTGCAACCAGACCAGCCTGCTGTCGAGCACGAACCACACCAACTGGGCCACCGCCAGTATCAGCCACGGGATGGCCGCGCCGAGCGCCCACACCAGCGGCGCTTTACGGCTGGGCGGATTGGTGGGATCAACCAAGTCCACTTGTCGCCTTTCGCAGATGGAGACATTCGGTGACGCCGAAGATGCGCAGGGTCTGCCGGGTCCGCGCGGGGATGTGCTCGACGACCTCCGCGGTGGCGGCGATGATCGGCTGCTCGACGTCGAACGTTTCGCCCTGGCTCACGATCGTGGCGGTGCCCGCGGCGAGCACGTTGCGCACCCAGTCGGCCCGGGTGCCGTACGGCAGGGCGATCACCACTCCGTCGGGAGCGGCGATGACATCCACCGGCGTTTCATGGGTCCGGCCGCTCTTCCTGCCGACGTGGCGGATCAGCGACGTCTGCGTGCCCGCGGATCCGGCGGTGCGCAGCACCCGCGGATTGGTCAGCGATCGGTTGAGACGCCGGACTGCGTCCAGCACCGGCGGCACCTTCCACCGCATACCGGCCACGAGTACTCCGAATAACACGACACCGATGGCGACAACCGTCCCGAGAATCGCCAGGGCCGCGCGAACGCCTCCTCGTCCCAACACGTCACCGACGGTAACCGCCCGTGAGTATCGTGCTGGTCATGAGTGCCAAGTGGACCTCCGCCGACGTTCCCGACCAGTCCGGCCGCGTCGCCGTCGTCACCGGCGCCAACTCCGGTCTCGGCTATGACACCGCAGCCGTCCTCGCAGGCAAGGGCGCGCACGTCGTACTCGCGGTGCGCAACCTCGACAAGGGCAAGCAGGCCGCAGACAAGATCAAGGCGAACAACCCGAACGCGGTGGTCGCCCTTCAGGAGCTCGACCTCACGTCACTGGACTCTGTCCGCAAGGCCGCCGACGAGCTTCGTGCCGCACACCCACGCATCGATCTGCTGATCAACAACGCGGGCGTGATGTACGTGCCGACGCGGGAAACCACCAAAGACGGCTTCGAGATGCAGTTCGGCACCAACCATCTCGGCCACTTCGCGTTGACCGGTCTGTTGCTCGACAACATGCTCGGCGTCGACGGGTCGCGGGTGGTCGTGGTCAGCAGTGTGGGCCACCGCCTCCTGGCCCGAATCCATTTCGACGACCCACAGCTGACGCGCAAGTACAACCGGGTCGAGGCCTACGGGCAGTCCAAACTCGCGAATCTCATGTTCACTTACGAGCTGCAGCGCCGCCTGAAGCTCAAGGGCGCCCCCACGGTCGCACTCGCCGCCCACCCCGGCTTCGCGGACACCGAGCTGATGCGATACATACCCGGCTTCATCCCGGCCTTCACGTGGCGCGGTCTCCTCCAGCCCGCCGAAAAAGGTGCGCTGGGGACTCTTCGTGCGGCGACGGACCCCGGTGCACAGGGCGGCCAGTACTACGGTCCCGACGGCCTCGGCGAAATCAAGGGAAATCCGAAGCTCGTCAAGTCCAGCGCGCAGTCGCACGACGAGGACATTCAGCGCCGGCTGTGGAGCCTGTCCGAGGAACTCACCGGCGTGAAGTATCCGGTCTGATGAGTACCAAGTGGACATCCGCCGATGTACCGAATCAGTCTGGGCGCGTGGCCATCATCACCGGTTCCAACACCGGCGTCGGCTACGAAGCGGCGGCTGTTCTGGCCCATAAGGGCGCGCACGTCGTCCTTGCCGTGCGGAACCTCGACAAGGGCAATGACGCCAAGGGCCGCATCATTGCAAGGATCCCCAACGCCGTCGTCACGGTGCAAGAACTTGACCTGGCGTCGTTGGAAAGCATCCGCAAGGCCGCCGACGCACTACGCGCTTCCCATCCGCGCATCGACCTGCTGATCAATAACGCCGGCCTGATGACCCTCGACAAGGCAGGCACCGAAGACGGCTTCGAGTTGCAGTTCGGCACTAACCATCTGGGACACTTCGCGCTCACCGGTCTGCTACTCGACAACATGCTCCCCGTGGACGGCTCTCGTGTAGTGACGATGAGCAGCCCCGGCCACCGAATCCTGGCCAAGATCGATTTCGACCACTTGCGTTTGGACAGCAGCTACAACAGGTACGCCGGGTACGGGCAGTCAAAGCTCGCGAATCTGCTGTTCACCTACGAGTTGGCCCGTCGGCTCGAGGCCGAGGGCGCGCCGACGGTCGCATTGGCCGCGCACCCCGGCGCGTCGAACACGGAGCTGCTGCGCAGTGTCCCTGGCCTGATTCGCAACCCCATTCAGTTCGTCTGGAGCCGATACGCTCAGAGTGCCGCAATGGGTGCACTTCCACCGCTGCGGGCTGCCACCGATCTCAGTGCCGGAAGTGGCCAGTATTACGGCCCTGACGGGCTCGGCGAGCAGCGCGGTCACCCGAAAGTCATTGACTCCAGCGCACAATCGCACGACGAAGAGCTCCAGCGCCGACTGTGGAGCGCTTCCGAAGAGCTCACCGGCGTTAAGTTTCCGGTGTGACGCGATGCGGTCCGTCGAAGAGCACAAAAGCGTCGTCAGCGGCCTGATCGCACCCCGCGCACCGGTCAGCCTGCCGCTGGCCGACACGCTCGGGTTGGCGCTGGCCGAGGACGTGGTGGCGCCGCTGTCGCTGCCCGGCTTCGACAACTCGGCCATGGACGGCTACGCCGTGGTCGCCGAAGACATCGCCGCGGCGAGCGCCGAGCAGGCGGTGCTGCTTCCCGTCGCCGAGGACATCCCGGCGGGCCGGACCGACGCGTTGACGCTGAAACCCGGTACGGCACACCGGATCATGACGGGAGCACCGCTGCCTTCCGGCGCCACCGCCGTGGTGCCCGTCGAAGCCACAGACGGCGCGACGGACACCGTCGCGATCCGCGCAGCCGCCAAGTCGGGACAGCACATCCGCCGCGCCGGTGAAGACGTCACCGCGGGCACGACGGTGCTGCGGGCCGGTCAGGTCGTCACACCCGCGGCGCTCGGCCTCGCCGCGGCGCTCGGCCTCGGCGAGCTGACTGTTGTTCCGCGGCAACGGGTTCTGGTGATGTCGACCGGTTCGGAGCTGGTCACGCCGGGCGAGCCGCTGAAACCGGGTCAGATCTACGAGTCGAACGCGTTCATGCTCGCCGCCGCCGTCCGCGATGCGGGCGCGGAGGTGGTGGCATCGGAGATGACCGGTGACGACGTCGACCAGTTTCGTGCCGCGCTACAGCGCCATGCCCGCGATGCCGACCTGATCATCACGACGGGTGGGGTGAGCGCCGGAGCGTACGAGGTGGTGAAGGACGCGCTCGGCGGGGAAGTCGAGTTCATCAAGGTGGCGATGCAGCCGGGAATGCCGCAGGGCGCGGGCCGAATCGGTGCGACGCCGATCATCACACTGCCCGGGAATCCGGTGAGCGCGCTGGTGTCGTTCGAGGTCTTCATCCGGGCACCGCTGCGCGCGGCGATGGGGGTGCGACAGCCGGAGCGGACCCGGCTGACGGCGGAGCTGACCGAGGACCTCACCTCGCCGCGGGGCAAGCGGCAGTTCCGCCGCGGGGTGCTCGACGTCGACAGTGGCACGGTCACCAGCTACGGGCCGCCGGCCAGCCATCACCTGCGCTGGCTGGCGTCGGCCAACTGCCTGCTGGAGATCGACGAGGACGTCGCCGAGTTGGCGGCCGGATCCGCGGTTCAGGTTTGGGACCTGTCATACGGGTAGCCACCCGTAGAATCGCTGCACGATGGCCAGACGCCCCGACCTCCGATCAGGCCCCGCGCGACTGTTGGCGCTGGCGAAATCCACCATCCCTCCGATGCACCCCGCCGGGCTACCGTTCGTCGGCGTCGGCCTTGCGGTCGCCGCGGCGGGCCGACGGCACCGGTGGCTGCGCCGCGCCGGTCTGCTGGCGGCGGGCGCGAACGCCGCGTTCTTTCGTCACCCGCCCCGCGTCGCTCCGAGCCGCCCTGGCGTCGTGGTCGCCCCCGCCGACGGGTTGATCTGCTTGGTCGAAGAGGCGGTGCCGCCCGCCGAGCTGAACCTGCCCGACCGGCCGCGGCCCCGCATCAGCATCTTCCTGTCGATATTCGATGCGCATGTGCAGCGCATTCCGATCAGCGGTGAGGTGATGGCCGTCGTACACCGAGCGGGTCAGTACCGATCGGCCGAACTCGCCGCGGCCAGCGAGGACAACGAGCGCAACAGCGTGCTGATCCGCACGCCGGAGGGCGCCGATGTGGTGGCCGTGCAGATCGCGGGTCTGATCGCCCGCCGCATCGTGTGTGACATCGGGGCCGGTGACAAGGTGACGATCGGCGACACGTACGGCCTGATCCGCTTCGGGTCGCGGCTGGACACATACCTGCCGGAGGGCTCCGAAGTGCTCGTGCTGCCGGGCCAGCGCGCCGTCGGCGGCGAGACGATCCTGGCGGAGCTGCCGTGATCGCGCCGCGCGTCAAAAGGCCCGTCCTCAGCATCCGGATGCTGCCCAGTGCGATGACGGTGGCGGCGATCTGCCTGGGCCTGTCGGCGGTGAAGTTCGCGCTCGACAACCGGCCGACGGAGGCGATGGCGTTTCTGGCCGTGGCCGCGATCCTGGACGCGCTCGACGGCCGTATCGCCCGGCTGCTGAAGGCCACCTCGAAGATGGGCGAGGAGATCGACTCGCTCGCCGATGCGGTGAATTTCGGTGTCGCACCGGCATTTATCGTCTATGGCACGCTGCTGTCGCACTCGCGGATCGGCTGGATCGTCGTGCTGCTGTACGCCGTATGCATCGTGCTGCGGCTCGCGCGGTACAACACGATGCTCGCCGAGGACAAACCCGCGTACACGAACCAGTTCTTCGTCGGCATGCCCGCACCCGCGGGCGCGATCGGCGCGATCGGGCCGCTGGCCGCCAAGATGCAGTTCGGCGACGGCTGGTGGACATCGGAGCCCGCCGTCGTGATCTGGATGATCGGCGTTTCCCTGCTGGCGGTCAGCACGATCCCGATGCGCAAGATCCACACCTTCTCCATTTCGCAGAACATGGTCGTTCCGCTGCTGGCGCTGTTGGCCGTCGGCGTCGCTGCGTCGATCCTGTACGGCTACGTCGTGATCCTGCTGATCATCCTGGCTTACGTCATTCACATCCCATTCGCGGTGCGGACGACAAAGTGGCTGTCGAAGCACCCCGAGGTGTGGAACGACAAGCCGAAGGCGCAACGCCAGGCGCGGCGGGCGATCCGCCGGGCCCAACCGCGCGCGCAACGCCGTGCACAACGTCGTTCGATGGCCCGGCTCGGACTCCGCAGACCGCCGGGCCTCTGACATGACAAGTTTCGACATCGCGGACCGCCCTGCGCCGCGACACCAGCTCACCCTCACCGCCCGGTTGAACACGTCGGCGCTCGACTCACGTCGCGGCGTGGTTCGGCTACATCCAGAAGCCATTGCCGCGCTTGGCATTCGAGAATGGGACGCGGTTTCGCTGACCGGTTCACGGACCACCGCGGCGGTGGCGGGCGTGGCCCCGGCAGAGACTCCCGTCGGCACGGCACTGCTCGACGACGTGACGCTCTCCAACGCCGGGCTGCGCGAGAACACGACCGTGCTCGTCGCCCCGGTGACGGTGTATGGGGCGCGGTCGGTGACGGTGCGCGGCTCGAACCTTGCCACTCGGTCGATCTCGTCGGCGACGCTGCGACAGGCCCTTCTCGGCAAGGTGATGACCGTCGGCGACACCGTGTCGCTGCTGCCGCGTGAACTCGGCCCTGACATCCCCACGACGGCGGCCAGCTCCGCGCTGGCATCGGCCGTCGGCATCACCTGGACATCGGAACTGCTGACGGTGACCGGCGTCGACCCTGCCGGAACCGTTAGCGTGCAACCGAATTCGGTGGTCAGCTGGGGAGACGAAGTAGTGCCTTCCCCGCAGGCCGCCACCGGGCAGTTCGTGGTGACCACTCCGAACAAGTCGGCGTCGGTCAACATCGACGACCTCAAGGGCATGCATGCGCAGGCCGGCCGCCTCACCGAATGGCTGAAACTCGCGCTCGACCAGCCGGACTTGCTGCAGACCCTGGGCGCCAAACCGAATCTCGGCGTGCTGGTTTCGGGGCCCGCGGGCGTCGGCAAGGCCGCCCTCGTGCGTGCGGTCTGCGCCGACCGTCGGCTGGTCGAAGTGGACGGGCCGGAAGTGGGTGCGCTGCGCGCTGAAGACCGGCTCAAGGCAGTCTCGTCGGCGGTGGCGTCGGTGCGCGACGGCGGCGGCGTCCTGTTGATCACCGACGTCGACGCGCTGCTGCCGTCGACCGCCGACCCGGTCTCGACGCTGATCCTGGCCGAACTGCGCAACGCGGTCGCCACCCCCGGTGTCGCATTCATCGCCACCTCCCAGCGTCCCGACGACCTCGACCCACGTCTGCGGGCGCCCGACCTCTGCGACCGCGAACTCGGCGTGAGCCTGCCCGACGCGGGAGTCCGCAGGCAGCTGCTCGAGGTGTTACTGCGCGACGTGCCCGCCGAGAACCTCAGCCTTGACGAAATAGCGGAACGCACACCGGGTTTCGTCGTCGCCGATCTGTCCGCATTGGTACGCGAGGCCGCGTTGCGAGCGGCCGCAAGGGCCAGCGAGGACGGCAAGCCGCCGACGCTGACCCAGGACGACCTGACCGGTGCACTGAGCGTGATCCGCCCGCTGTCACGCTCCGCGACCGAAGAGGTGGCGGTGGGCTCGGTGACGCTCGACGACGTCGGCGACATGGCCGAGACCAAGCAGGCGCTCACCGAAGCCGTGCTGTGGCCGCTGCAGCATCCCGAAACCTTCGAGCGGCTCGGCGTCGACCCGCCGCGCGGCGTCCTGCTGTACGGACCGCCCGGCTGCGGCAAGACGTTCGTGGTGCGCGCGCTGGCCAGCTCGGGGCGGCTGTCGGTCCATTCGGTCAAGGGCGCCGAGCTGATGGACAAGTGGGTCGGCGCATCCGAGAAGGCGGTTCGCGAGTTGTTCCGCAGGGCCCGCGATTCCGCGCCGTCGCTGGTGTTCCTCGACGAGATCGATGCGCTGGCGCCGCGGCGCGGGCAGAGCTTCGACTCCGGTGTGACCGACCGGGTGGTGGCCGCACTGTTGACCGAGATGGACGGCATCGAACCGCTGCGCGACGTGGTGGTGCTCGGTGCGACCAACCGGCCCGACCTGGTCGACCCCGCGCTGCTTCGGCCCGGCCGGCTGGAGAAACTGGTGTACGTCGCGCCACCCGACGCCGATGCCCGTCGCGACATCCTGCGCACCGCGGGCAAGTCCGTTCCGCTCAGCGACGACGTCGACCTCGACACGCTGGCCGGTGAGTTGGACGGCTACAGCGCCGCCGACTGCGTGGCGCTGTTGCGCGAGGCGGCGTTGACGGCGATGAGGCGGTCCATCGACGCGGCCGACGTGACCGCGGCCGACGTCGCCAAGGCCCGCGAGACCGTGCGCCCGTCCCTGGACCCGGTCCAGGTCGAGGCGCTGAAGGCGTTCTCCGCATCCCGCTGACAGCAAACTTTAAGGTCTGTGCGGCGAGCAGCACCGACGCCAAGGTTCGCACGAGGGGATGGCCGCACGCTGGCGTACACGGAGACGGGGCAACCAGATGGTGTCCCGCTCTTCTATTTTCACGGCATTCCCGGCTCGCGGCTGGACTTCCACCAGTCGTTCAACCGCCCTGCACTGGACGGGGGTGCGGATGATCGGGATCGACCGGCCCGGCTACGGCGGTTCCGACATCCAACCGCGCCGGCGCTGCAGCGACTGGTCCGGCGACGTGGCAACTGTCGCCGACGCACTGGGAATCGACCGCTTCGGCATCGTCGCCTATTCCGGCGGGGGCCCGTACGCGGTCGCATGCGCGCTCGGGCTACCCGACCGGGTCACGTCCGTCGGCATCGTCAGCGGCGACGGGCCGGCCGAGATGCCGAACTTTCGGGACGGGATGGGCAAGACGGATGCGTTGATGCTGCGCATCGCTCGCTGGGCCGCGCCCGTGGGACGCCTCGCCATCGGACAAGCACGGCGACAGGCCGAACGCTCGCCAGAGAAGTTCTCGGGTCAGTTCGACAAGGAACTGTCGCCGCAGGACGTCGCCGTTCACGCCGAAGCGGGGATGCGCGACGCGGTACGGACGGCGTTCCTGGAATCCACCCGGAATGGCTCGCGCGGAATCGTGCAGGATTACCGGATCTGTTCCGCGCCAACGGGTCTCGACTGCACCGCCGTACGCTGCCCGGTCCAAATCTGGCATGGCGACGCCGATGCCCTCGTTCCGGTGCACCACGCGCGCTACGTGGCCTGCCTCATCCCGGGTGCCGAGCTCGAGATCAGGCCCGCCGTCGGACACCTACATACGGCGGCCCGCTGGCACGAATTCGTCGTGGCTACGGCCGCGCCTCGAGCACGAGGTTGAACGGAGTCTCGGTGGCCCGCCGGAAACGCGTGAAGCCTCCGCCGTCGACGACGACTTCGCGTAGCCGCGCTTCACCGGTCTGTGCGCCGAGCGCAGGTCCCTTGCGCGCCAAGGAGACCGGCACACAGATCTGTGTGGACGCGCCGTACATCACTCGTCCCACCGGATTGAGGTTGTCCTGTACCTTGTCGTTGGCGAACGGCTCCACGATCATCGCGGTGCCATCGTCGCTCATCGCCTTTCGCGCGTGCCGGGCCACGCTGATCGGATCGGCCATGTCGTGCAGACAGTCGAAGAAGGCTATGAGGTCGAACCCGTCACCCTCGTAGCTGACCGCATCCGCCACTTCGAATCGGGCGTTCGCGACGCCTGCCGCCGCTGCTTTCTCGCGAGCGACCCGTATCGAATCGTCGTGGTAGTCGTAGCCGACGAACTCGGAATCCGGGTAGGTCTTCGCCATCAGGAGGGTGCTGGCGCCGTGCCCGCACCCCACGTCGGCGACTTTGGCTCCGCGCTCCAGTTTCTCGATAACACCGTCCAGCGCGGGCAGCCATGAGCCGATCAGGCTGGTGTTGTAGCCGGCGCGGAAGAAGCGTTCGGTCCCGTCGAACAGGCAGGGGTGATGTTCGCCCCACTCCATGCCCTCACCGGATTTGAAGTTGTCGAGCGTGCGCTCGAGAGCATGGAACGTCGCCTCGACGATGTTGTACGCGCCGGGCATGTCGACGGGCCCGTTCGGGTCGGTCAGGCACAGCGCCTGCTCCGGGCTCAGCGACCACTCGTCGGATGCGGGGTCGTACTGCACGTATCCACCGGCGCCTTGATTGCCGAGCCATTCGCGAACGTAGCGCTCGTTGGTTCCGGTGCGTTGCGCGAGTTGGGCCGAAGTCATCGCGCCTTTCGCCAATTCGCGATACAGCCCGAGTCGATCGCCGACAAGTATCAGTGTGGCGCTCATCGCGGCACCGAGATCGCCCACCGCTTTGCCGATGAACTCGTTCAGCTTGGTTTCGTCGACAGCCATGACGCTCATAGTGACCTCCCAGCCGAGCCGGTATCCGGCATTGGCACTAATGCCAGCGATATGCACATCTTGACAGTGACAAGTTAGAGGCGCATAGTCACATCTAGAACTAGGCACTGTCAAGATCAAGCACTGGAGACGCGATGACTTCGACGATCACCCCAGCCACACCGTCGGTCCGAGCCGGTGACCGCGAGCGGGAGAGGACCGCGAACCAACTCGGCCAGGCGCTGGCCCAGGGCTACCTCGCGATGGACGAGTACGAGAGCAGGCTGCAGGTCACGTTCGGCGCGCACACCATCGGTGAGCTGCGCGAACTAGTCGCCGACCTGCCCCTTGCCCAGCTGAGACGCAACGATCCGCGACGCCGGGAGGCCCGCCGAAGGGCGGCACGTCGCGGCGTGCAGATTCACCTCGCCGGCTACCTCGCGATGGTCGTCATCGTGCTCGCGGTGTGGCTCGCGGTCGGCCTGACCGCTGGCGCCTGGTACTTCTGGCCGGTCTGGCCCATCCTCGGCGCGGGGATCGGGCTCGTCAGCCACGCCGTCCCGATCCGCACCATGTCATGGGGTCACTGCCGCAACCGCCACTGAGCGATCGCCGCCGCCACATGCGACTCGGTCGGTGGCTGGTCGTCGGCCCAGGCCACATAACCGTCCGGTCGCACCAGCACCGCGGCGGGCAGCTTGGCATCGTGGTGCACGGCATGCACGACATCGGAGCGATCCACGTCGACGCCCTCGACCGTGACGATCACGAATTCGCCCTTGCGTAGGAGTTCGTAGAGCCGGCTGCCGTCGCAGTCGACGTCGGGCATGCGCTTGCCCACCATCCTGTGGTCGCCGTGGGTGCGCTGATAGCCGATGCCGATCCCGCTGAGTTGTCCAGCCAGAAAGCGGCGCCCGGCGGGCACCCGGGTCAACGTGCCGACCGCGAGAGTCTGCACCAGGCGCTGCGCCTTCGAGCGACCGAGCACCAGCTGGTTGAATGCGTCGGTCAACCGCAATACCGCCTCGCCGACGGGATGGCGCTCACCCTGGTAGCTGTCCAACAACCAGTCCGGCGCTGTCCCGTGGACGGCTTCGCAGAGCTTCCAGCCGAGGTTCATCGCGTCGCCGATGCCGGTGTTCATGCCTTGACCGCCCAGCGGCGAATGCACGTGTGCGGCATCGCCTGCGATGAACACCCGCCCGGCGCGGTACCGCTCGGCCTGCTTGCGTTCGGACAGGAACCGTGAGCTCCACCGCATGTCCGTCATGCCGAAGTCGTCGTTGGCGATGCGGTCGAAGGAGTTCCGGATCTCGTCGATCGTGACCGGCTCGCGCAGCGGCGCCTGCTCGCGTAACCGGTCCCAGGCGATGGCGCGAAACCAGCCGTCGCCGAACGGGATCATCAGCACCGCACCCCGCTCATTCGTCACACCGGTCAACGTCTCCTGCGGTGCGCGGGTCAGATGCACGTCGGCCAGCAGGATGTGCGTCTCGTACTGCTTGCCGACGAAGTCGATGCCCACCAACTTCCGCACGGTGCTGTGCGCGCCGTCGCACCCCACGACGTAGCGCGCGCGTACAGCGCTGCCATCGGCACATTCCACCGTCACGCCGTCGTCGTCCTGGGTCAACCCGACCACCTCGGCCCCGCGCCCGACGGGCACGCCGAATTCATCCACCCGCGTCTGCAGCACGTGCTCGGTACCGCTCTGCGGGACGATCAGCAGCATGCCCAACCTGCTCGGCAGCTCACGCATGTTGATCGTGGCTCCGCCCGGCGGGGCGATCTCGTAGACCGGCACCCCGCGCGTCAGTAATTCGTCGGCCATGCCGCGTGCGTCCAGCAGTTCGAGCGTGCGCGCATGCACGGCGAATGCCCTGGTGATGTTGGGCATATCGGTGCGCTCTTCAAGCAGCCGGACCTTGACGCCGCCCAGCGCGAGTTCACCCGCCAGCATCAAGCCGGTCGGCCCGGCACCAACCACTACGACATCAGTAGTCTCCACGAGGCCGGATGGTAGCCGCGTCCGCCCACGTAGACTGCCGTTACTCCAAAGCCTTCATCCGGCTGACACCCCGACCCCACTCGATCGGAGTGCCGTGCTCGTCATCCTGTTCGCCCACGCGGTCGCCACCGCGTTGGCTCCCCTGCTGGTGTACCGGTGGGGCCGGATGGCGTTCTATCCGCTGGCTCTCGTCCCGCTCGGCTCGCTGGTCTGGGTCGCACTGAACTGGCCGGGCCGCGGAGATGCCCGCAGCCTCGAGGTGTCGTGGGTGCCCGAGCTGTCGATGAACATCACGCTGCGGTTCGACGCGCTCGCGGCGATCATGAGCGTGCTGGTGCTGGGCATCGGCGCGCTGGTGCTGTTCTACTGCGCCGACTATTTCCACCACCACGACGGGCACACCGAGAAGCGGCTACCCAGCTTCGCCGCCGAGCTGGTCGCGTTCGCCGGGGCCATGTTCGGGCTGGTGGTCAGCGACAACATGCTGGTGCTCTACGTCTTCTGGGAGCTCACCACAGTGTTGTCGTTCCTGCTGGTGGGCCATTACGCCGAACGCGCGACCAGTAGGCGGGCCGCCATGCAGGCGCTGCTGGTGACCACGGCGGGCGGCCTCGCCATGCTGGTCGGCATCGTCGTCCTCGGCACCATCTCGGGCACGTATCTGTTGTCCGAACTGATAGCCACACCGCCGGCCGGGCTGGCGGCGTCGGTCGGCATCGTGCTGATTCTCGTTGGCGCACTGGCGAAGTCGGCCATCGTTCCGCTGCACTTCTGGCTGCCGGGCGCGATGGCCGCGCCGACGCCGGTCAGCGCCTATCTGCACGCCGCGGCGATGGTCAAGGCGGGCGTCTACCTGGTCGCGCGGATGACCCCGGGGTTCGCCGACTCACCGCCGTGGCGGCCGATGGTGATCACGCTCGGCGTACTGACCGTGCTGCTGGCCGGTTGGCGCGCGGTGCGCGAATACGACCTGAAGCTGATCCTCGCGTTCGGCACGGTGAGCCAACTCGGCCTGATCACCGTGATGGTCGGCGCAGGCGGGAGCGATCTGATGCTGGCCGGGCTGGCCCTGCTGTGCGCGCATGCGATGTTCAAGGCGGCGCTGTTCATGGTCGTCGGCATCATCGACCACACCACCGGAACTCGCGACATCCGCAGGCTGGCCTGGCTCGGGCATGCCAGCAAGCCGCTGCTGTGGATCGCGGTCGGCGCCACGGCGAGCATGGCGGCGCTGCCGCCGTTCCTCGGCTTCGTCGCCAAGGAAGCCGACTACGAAACCCTCTTGCACAGTGAGTCATTGGGCAAGGCCGCACCGTTCGTACTCGCCGGCATCGTCCTCGGCTCGGTGTTCACCACCATCTACAGCCTGCGATTCCTCTGGGGTGCCTTCGCGCGAAAGGGGCGGGCCGAACCGAGCAAGCGCGTCGCCGAGATGCACCCGCCGCCTGTCTCGTTCCTCGCCCCGCCAGCGCTCCTCGCCATCGCAGGGCTGCTCTTCGGGCTGTGGCCGAGCCCGCTGGACCGCGCGCTGGACACCTACGCCGACACGGTGCCCGGGGGCGGGGACTACGACCTGGCGTTGTGGCACGGTCTCGGGCTGCCCCTTCTGCTGTCGGCACTGGTGCTGGCGATCGGCACCGCAGCGTTCTTCGGCAGGGCGCGGCTACGGCAGACGAAGCTCGGCTACGTGCCGCTGGGCAACGCCGACCGCATCTACGACGCGGTGGTCCGCGGCGCCGACGTGCTGTCGGTTCGGCTGACCGGAATCACTCAGCGCGGCTCGATCCCAGCCACCCAGGCGGTGATCCTGTCCACGCTGGCGGTGGTGCCGGTGGCGGTGTTGACGCTCGGCGCCCGCGACCGGCCCGAGTTCGCACTGTGGGACTCGCCGTTGCAGGTGGTTGTCGGGTTGCTGATACTGGCCGCCGCCGTGGGTGCGACGGTGATGCGCAACCGGCTGGCGGCGGTGCTGCTGGTCGGTGTGACCGGATACGGCTGCGGCGCGATCTTCGCGTTCCACGGCGCGCCCGACCTCGCGTTGACGCAGTTCCTCGTGGAAACGCTGACACTCGTCGTGTTCGTGCTCGTGTTGCGGACCCTGCCCGCCGAAACCGACCGCGTGAACATCGAAAGGGGCCGGTTGCCGCGTGTGGCGCTTGCCGTGGCGGTCGGTGCCAGCGTCACCACGCTTGCGGTGTTCGCGATGGCCGCCCGCACCGGCGTTCCGATCGCCGCGCTGCTGCCCGACGCCGCCTACTACCGCGGGCACGGCTCCAACACCGTCAACGTGCTGCTTGTCGACATCAGGGCGTGGGACACCCTCGGCGAGGTCTCCGTGCTGTTGGTCGCGGCGACCGGTGTCGCGTCAATGGTGTTCCGGCACCGGCGTTTTGGCGCCGCACCGCGGGTATCCGACGCCGGCCAGCCCGACATCCCGCCGACGGCAGGGATCGCGACCAGCCCGGCTGCCGGTGACATCACCTGGTTGCGCGGCAGCGAGCTGCGCGACCCACGCAACCGGTCACTGGTGCTCGAAGTCGCGACGCGGATGATCTTCCCGCTCATCATGGTGTTGTCGGCATACTTCTTCTTCGCCGGCCACAACACGCCCGGCGGCGGCTTCGCGGGCGGCCTGACGGCGGGTCTCGCGCTGGTGCTGCGGTATCTGGCCGGCGGGCGCTACGAGCTCGGCGAAACGCTGCCGCTCGATGCGGGCAAGATCCTCGGCGTCGGGCTTGCCCTTTCGGCGGGCACGGCGGTGGCGTCGCTGCTGCTGGGCGCTCCCGTGTTGTCATCGGCGGTGCTGCAGTTCGACATTCCAGTCCTCGGCACCGTCAAGCTCGTCACCGCGTTGTTCTTCGACCTCGGCGTGTATCTGATCGTCGTCGGGCTGGTGCTCGACGTGCTGCGCAGCCTGGGTGCGCGGCTGGACGTCGACATGGCCGAGCAGTCCAGGGCGGTGACGGCGCGATGACGACATTCCTGGCTCCGCTGGTTCTGATCGGCGGCCTCACCAGCGTCGGCGTGTATCTGCTGCTGGACCGCAGCCTGACCCGAATGTTGCTGGGACTCTTGCTGGTCGGCAATGCCGTCAACCTGCTGATCCTGACCGTGGGCGGGGCGTCGGGTAACCCGCCGATCCGCGGCCGGGTCAGCGACGGCCAGACCGCCACCGCGGATCCGTTGGCGCAGGGCATGATCCTCACCGCGATCGTCATCACCATGGGTGTCGCGGCGTTCGTGTTGTCGCTGATCTACCGGAACTATCGGCTGACCACCGACGAAGAGGTCGTCGACGATCCCGAGGACACCCGGGTCAAAGAGCTCACCGAGGACGAGCTCGTCGCACTCGACGAGGCCCGCCCGGTTCCCGAGAAGTCCCGCGACACCGACGAACCCGACGAACTGGACGCGCTGCCCGGGCTCGAGGGCTCGAAATGAGCACCTCGTCGGTGTTGACGCCGCTGCCCGTGCTGATCCCGTTGATCGGAGCGGCGGCGACGATGTTCGCCGGGCGCCGGCCGCGGCTGCAGCGGGCCATCACGCTGGGCGCACTGTCGGCGGTGGTCGTGGTCTGTGCGTCGCTGCTCTACCTCACCGACCGCGACGGCACGCTCGCGGTCCATGTCGGTGGCTGGGCCCAGAGCGTGCCCGGCATGGGCCCGTTGGGCATCACGCTTGTGGTGGACCGGCTTTCGGCGCTGATGCTGGTGGTCTCCTCGATCGTGCTGCTGGCCGTCGTGCTGTACGCCATCGGACAGGGCATCCGGGACGGCGGAGAGCACCAACCGGTGTCGATCTTCCTGCCCACCTATCTCGCGCTGTCGGCCGGCGTGTGCAACGCGTTTCTGGCCGGCGACCTGTTCAACCTGTTCGTCGGATTCGAGGTGCTGCTGGCGGCCAGCTTCGTGCTGCTGACCATCGGGGCGAGCACCGAGCGGGTCCGCGTCGGCATCTCCTACGTGATGGTGTCGATGGTGTCGTCGATGATCTTCCTGATCGGCATCGCGCTGGTGTACGCCGCGACGGGCACGCTCAACCTTGCCGAGCTCGCCGTCCGGCTGACCGGGGTATCGGAGGGTACCCGCAGCGCGCTGTTCGCGGTGCTGCTCGTCGCCTTCGGCATCAAGGCGGCGGTCTTCCCGCTGTCGTCGTGGCTGCCCGACTCCTATCCGACCGCGCCTGCCCCCGTCACCGCGGTGTTCGCCGGTCTGCTGACGAAAGTCGGTGTGTACGCGATCATCCGGGCTCACTCGCTGCTCTTCCCCAGCGCCGGGCTGGATCGGATGTTGATGGTGGCGGCACTGCTCACCATGCTCGTCGGCATTCTCGGCGCCATCGCGCAGAGCGACATCAAGCGGCTGCTGTCCTTCACCCTGGTGAGCCACATCGGCTACATGGTGTTCGGCATCGCGCTGTCCAGTGAGCTCGGCCTGTCCGGCGCGATCTACTATGTCGTGCACCACATCCTGGTGCAGACGACGCTGTTCCTGGTCGTCGGGCTGATCGAACGGCAGGCGGGCGCCTCCACGCTGCAGCGACTCGGCGGGCTGGCGGCGGCAAGCCCGTTGCTGGCGTTCGTGTTCGTGGTGCCGGCACTGAATCTTGGTGGCATTCCGCCGTTTTCCGGTTTCATCGGAAAGGTCGCGCTGCTGGAGGCGGGCGCCCAGGACGGCTCGCTGTTGGCGTGGACGTTGGTCGGCGGCAGCGTGCTGACCAGCCTGCTCACGCTGTACGTGATCGCTCGCGTCTGGACGCTGGCGTTCTGGCGCGCCAGGTCCGACGCGCCCGAAGGCCATCTCGCGGCGGCTGCTCCGTCGGTGCTGCTCGACGACACCGAGGACATCGCCCTGGCCGAGCGAACGGATGTCGGACGTATGCCGATCGGCATGCTGGTGCCGACCGGGGCCCTCATCGCGGTCGGTCTCACGCTGACGATTCTCGCGGGCCCGATCGTCGGCTACAGCGACCGCGCGGCCGCAGAGGTGCTGGACCGCGACCGGTACATCACAGCTGTTCTCGGGGAGGTGCGACCATGAGACGCCACGTGCTGCGACTATGGGTGCTGTGCTGGCTGATGCTTGTGTGGGTGTTGTTGTGGGGCAAGGCTTCTCCCGCCAATATCATCGGCGGATTCGCAGTGGCCCTTGTCGTCACGGTGCTGTTGCCGCTACCCCCGGTTCCGGTCGAGGGCAAGGTGCATCCGCTGTCCCTGTTGCGATTGATCCTCGTCGTCGCGTACGAGTTGGTGCTGTCCTCGCTGCAGGTGGCGTGGCTGGCGATCAAACCGGGCCCGCCGCCGCGCAGTGCCGTGCTGCGAGCCGGCTTGGCGATCAAATCGGATCTCGTGCTGGCACTGGCGGTCAACATCATCACCCTCATTCCCGGCTCGATGGTGTTGGAGGTCGACCAGGAGCGACGGCTGATCTACGTGCACGTCATCGACGTCGGCTCGGAGACGACGGTGGCCCGCTTCTACCGCCAGGTCGCGCAGATGGAGCGGCTGCTGGTGGCTGCGTTCGAGCGCGACGCCGACTGGCAACCTGTGAAGGAGACCACGTGAACACCGTTTGGATCATCGCCGCGGTCATGTTGAGCGCGGCCGCCACGATCGTCATGTACCGGATCCTGGCCGGCCCAAGCACACTCGACCGCCTCGTCGCACTCGACACCCTGGTGGCCGTGACGATGTGCGCGATCGGCACCTGGGCGGCGTTCAGCCTCGACACCACGGTGACGTACAGCCTCACGGCGCTGGCCCTGATCAGCTTCGTCGGCTCGGTGAGCGTGGCCCGGTTCCGGGTACCCGACGTGAAGAGACGAAACGAATCGAGATACACGCGATGAACGCGCTCGACGTTGTGACGGCGGTGCTGGTGCTCGGCGGGTCGGCGCTTGCGCTGACGGCCGCGATCGGCGTCGTCCGGTTCCCCGATACGCTGTCGCGCATGCACGCGGCCACCAAGCCGCAGGTGCTGGGCCTGTTGCTGGTGCTGATCGGAGCGGCAATCCGGTTGCGTGGCAATGTGGACGTCGGCATGGTGATCCTGACCGGCGTCTTCACCGTGATCACCGCGCCGGTCGTGGCGAACCGCGTCGGGCAGTTGGCGTATCGCGAACAGAATCTTCACGACACGCTCACCACCGACGAACTACACGAGTACGCCGAAGGCGGAACCAATGGCGAGAACTGACGACGACACCTGGGACATCACCGAGGGCGTCGGCGCAACCGCGCTGGGCGTGGCGTGGGCGCGCTCTCAGGAGGCGACGGCGGAGTGTCCGCTGTTCACCGATCCCTACGCGGAGGTGTTCGTCGAAGAGGCCCTCGGGCGCGGCTGGCAGCTGCCGCCGACACACATGATCGAGCGGATCCGGTCGATTTCCGCATACGCCGCGTCGCGCACCAAATGGTTCGACGAGTTCTTCATCGCCGCGGGCGCAGGCGGCATCGACCAGGCTGTGATCCTGGCCGCCGGTCTGGACGCCAGGGCGTGGCGGCTGCCGTGGAACGACGGCAGCGTGGTCTACGAGATCGACCAGCCCAAGGTGCTCGCGTTCAAGACGGGGACGCTACACGCCCGTGGCGTCGAGCCCGCGACTCGTTACGTGGCCGTGCCCGTCGACCTGCGCCGCGACTGGCCGAAGGCATTGCGGGAAGCGGGCTTCGACGCGACCGAGCCCACGGCCTGGGCGGCCGAGGGGCTGCTGCCGTACCTGCCCGCCGATGCCCAGGATCTGTTGTTCGAGCGCATCGCAGAACTCAGCGCCCGGGGCAGCCGCGTCGGGGTGGAATCGTTCGGCGCCGGGTTCTTCGATCCCGACTACCTGGCCAGCCGCCGCGAACGGGTGCGCCAGATGCGGGAAGAGGCCGGCGTGGCAGCCGACGAGACACCCGACGTTGCGGATCTGTGGTTCATCGAGGACCGCACCGAGGTCACCGACTGGTTCGCCGAGCGCGGCTGGGATGTCACAGCAGTCGACGCGGCAGACCTGATGAAGAGATACGGCCGAACGACAACCGAAGACACCACGCCCAGAACAGCTTTCGTCGATGCGCGACTGACCGTCTAGTCGCCCGAGAGCTGGAACTCGACGAGCGCGCTGACCGTCTCGACGGCGTCGCTCAGCGCCGCCAACCGGGCCGACACCGTCGGCGCGGCCAGCACCGCATACCGGTCGGCCTGCCCCATCGGAAGACGGGCCGCCAACGCGTACAACCACATTGCGGCATCGCCCGACGCATCAGCGCCCGCAACGATGTCCCGACCGTTGACGTCGACGCCGCGGGCACCGGCAATCCGCTCGAACAACCCGATCATGCGGTCCTCGATGTCCTGGATGGCGCCGACGCCGACCGACTCACCCGGCTCGTCGGGCCAGAGTTCGATCGCGGCCTGCGGGTACGGGTTGTCCGGATGCCACTGGCGCACGCGGATCCGCTCGGCCAGCACACAGTTGAGCCGGTAGCGGCCGTCGCCGAAATCGGCGACCTCGGCGATGTGGGCCAGCGCACCCACATCACTTCGGGTGTCCCCGCCGCCCACCTCGCGACCGGCCGCGATCAGCACGGCGCCGAACGCGGGGTCGTCCATCGCCAGGCAGTCGGAGACCATGGCGGAGTAGCGCGGTTCGAAGATCCGCAGCGGCAGCTCCTCGCCCGGCAGCATCGCCCGTTCGAGCGGGAACATCGGGGTGATCGCCACGGCTAGATGTCCAGTTCGCCGACCAGCGCGTCGACCACCGCGCGCAGGTCGCCTTCACTTTCCTCGGCGACGCGCCGCTGCCGCTGATACGACGCCCCCCGCTGGTAGATCTCGGCCACCGTGGCCAGCTCATCGGCGCAGCGAAGGGACTTCGCCACCGGCTCGAGCCGGTTCAGCAGCTCATCGAGGTCCTCGGTGACCAACCGCTCGTTGCTGTCGGCGTCCAGGATGATCACGGCGTCAAGGCCGTAACGCGCTGCGCGCCATTTGTTCTCCTGCACATGCCACGGCGGCATCGTCGGCAGCTGCTCGCCTGCGTCGAGCCTGCGGTCCAGATCGACGATCAGGCAGTGGGTCAGCGCGGTCAGCGCGCCCAGCTCGCGAAGGTTGGACACGCCGTCGAAGATGCGCACCTCGACCGTGCCCAGATGCGGGGAAGGCCGGATATCCCAACGGATCTCGTTCATGTGGTCGATGATGCCGGTCTTCTTCTGGTCGTGGACGAAGCCCTCCCACTGCGCCCAGGTCTGGAATTGGAACGGAAGGCCGGCCGTCGGCAACTGCTGAAACATCATCGCGCGATTGCTTGCGTACCCGGTGTCCTCGCCCTCCCAGAACGGCGACGACGCCGACAGCGCCAGCAGGTGCGGATAGTGGTCGAGAAGCGACGAGATGATCGGCATGACCTTGTGCGCCGACGATATCCCCACGTGCACATGCACACCCCAGATCAGCATCTGTCGGCCCCACCACTGCGTGCGCTTGATCAGCTCCGCGTACCGGGGCGCGTCGGTCAACTTCTGCGCCGACCACTTCGCGAACGGGTGGGTGCCTGCACAGAACAACTCCATGCCGCGATCGCGCACGATGCGGCGCGCAGGCAGCAGGGTGTCGCGCAGGTCGTCCATCGCCTGCCCGGCGTTGTCGCAGATGCCGGTGACGAACTCGACCGTGTTGCGCAGCAATTCCTTGTGCACGCGCGGGTTTTCACCGATCTCGGCGATCACCGCGGCGGCCTCGTTGCTCAGGTCGCGGGTCTGGCCGTCGACGAGGGCGAACTCCCACTCGACGCCGACGGTCGGCCGGGGCGACCCGGCGAAATCGATCCGACTGCTAACCGGTGCCGATAACACCGCACGCGACCCGCTTTCCGGCGTCGCCGGTAGCCAGCGTCTTTTCGTCCGGAGGCGGAGTGCCGTTGATCTGCTGGTAGCGCTCCGGCGGGATGTTGGCGAAGTTGTCGGCCTTCTCGTGGATGATGATCGACGTCTTCGCGCCCGCCTGCAGATCCTCGGCGGTGAACGCGTCGGTGGTCGTCACCAACTCGGCGGTGCCGTCCTCACGAACCTGCAGCGACGTGAGGTCACCGCTGGCGGGATGGCCGCTGTGGCCGGGCACCTGGAAATGCGCTCCGGCGGAGTTGAAGTCGCCCGGTTCGCCGCCCGTCGGGGCCACCGAGTCGGCTTCGCACTTGCCCACCGCGTGGATGTGCAGGCCATGGAAGCCCGGCGCTAGTTGGCCGGACCCGGTGGTCTTCACGGTGACGGTGACATAGCCGGCGCTGAACGCGAAGTCGGCGGTGGCCACCGTGGTCCCGCTCGCGTTCTTGAGTTGCGCGGTCAGTTTCTCGCCCGCGGGCTGGGCTTCACCCGAGCTTCCCTCGGCCGGCGCGGACGGTGACGGCGATCCGGTCCAGATCGATGGCGTGGTGCCCGGCTGCGTTGCAGGCGTTTCGGGGGCGCTGCAGGCGCTCAAGGCGAGGGCGGGTACGGCGAACATGGCGGCGACGGTGACGGTCCTGAGCATGCCGTGAGCCTATCCCGTCACCACCACGACCACGCCCGGTGGTTGCTCGGCCAGCTCCGGGGCCCGCGGCTCGACGGGGGCAGCAAGCAGCTCGCCCACCTGATCGGCCGATTCCTTCTCGCCCGGGGCATCGCTGAAATAGACGGTCGTCGCGGTCACCCCCTCGAGGGTGAGGTTCCCGGTTTCGGTCACGTTCCAGCCGGCATCGCGCAGCCGGGTGGCGGTGCTCTCGGCGGCGCCTGCGGTTTCGGAGATGTTGTAAACCCGCACGTCGGCCTTGGCGGCCGGTGCGGGTGTCGCGGGGGTCGACGGCGGCGGCGAGGTGGTGCTCACGGTGGCCACCGGCGAGTCGTCGGCGCTGGAGTCGTCGCCTCCGCCCATCGCCTGGAACCCGACCAGCAGAAAGACCACGCCGAGAAAGATCAGCACCATCACCATGGCGCGCAGGGGCAGCCCTGAGGAGTCGGAATGGCGCTCGTTCATCTGGCCCACTGTATCGGCGCGACGCGCAGACCCCGAAAGCCTCAGGTCACCTCGAAGCCGAGACGGCGCGCAGCCCGCGCCTTCTGCCTGCTGGCCCGCAGCCGTCGCAAGCGCTTGACCAGCATCGGATCGGCCGCCAGCGCCTCCGGGCGATCGACCAACGCGTTGAGCACCTGGTAGTAGCGCGTCGCCGACATCGAGAACAATTCCTTGATCGCGTCTTCCTTGGCGCCCGCGTATTTCCACCACTGGCGCTCGAACGCCAGAATGTCGTGTTCGCGCCGAGTCAGCCCATCGGTGAGCTCAGAATCGTCCCCGGATTGCTCAGTCCGCGCCATGGCGCCGTCCATGTTGCTCCTGGACCCTTCCCACACTCAAACTCGCTAGCGATACGGCGAATATTCAACCACGGCTTCGCTAATTGGGCCGTCAGCCAACCGGGCGAGTCGGCTCACTTAAGCTTGCCAACCGTGGCAGTCGTACCCATCCGAATCGTCGGAGATCCCGTCTTACGCACCGCGACCACTCCGGTGCCGGTGGCCGACGATGGTTCGCTGCCATCCGATCTCGCCGAGTTGATCACAGATCTCTACGAGACGATGGACGCCGCCTACGGCGTGGGACTCGCGGCCAACCAGATCGGCGTGTCCAAGAGGGTGTTCGTCTACGACTGCGCCGAGGACCGCGGCAAGACCGCACGCCGCCGCGGCGTCGTGGTCAACCCGGTGCTCGAGACCTCCGAGGTTCCCGAGACGATGCCGGACGAGGACAACGACGACGAGGGCTGCCTTTCGGTGCCCGGGGAGTCCTTCCCGACCGGCCGTGCCGACTGGGCGCGGGTGACCGGGCTGGACGCCGACGGCGCCCCGGTCACGCTGGAAGGCACCGGTTTGTTCGCCCGGATGCTGCAGCACGAGACCGGACACCTCGACGGGTTGCTGTACCTGGACCGGTTGGTCGGCAGGCATGCGCGCAGCGCGAAGCGGGCGGTCAAGTCGCACGGCTGGGGTGTCCCCGGGCTGACGTGGATGCCCGGCGAGGACCCGGACCCGTTCGGTCACTGACGTGGCCGATCTACCCGCGGCGGGCACCCGGGTCAGCCTGCGCTACCGGCGCCCGGAAGGGTCGACGCCACCGCTCACCGATGTGATCGGTCATGTTCTGGCCACCTCTCCGCGGATCCGGGTGCAGACGAAAACCGGTGCGGTGGTGGATATCGCACCCGACGACGTCGTCGCGGTGCGGGCGCTGACCGCGGCGCCGCTGCGTACATCGCAGATCCGCAACGCCGAGCACGCCGCGGCACTGGCGTGGCCGGGCACCGAGCAGCAGTGGATGGACGGCTGGCTGCTGCGGTTCGCGGGCGGTCACACGCATCGGGCGAATTCGGCTGTCCCGCTTGGCCTTGAGGCCAACACCGCTGCGGTGCCGGCGATCGTCGACTGGTACGCACAGCGCAATGAGATCCCCTGGCTGGCGGTGCCCGATCGGCTGCTGCACCTGCCCGCAGGTGTTCCCTCGCATTTCGAAACAGTTGTGATGGTGCGCGATCTGCCTGCGGGTGCGTCAGACGCGACGGTGACACTGGCGCCGAGACCGGATGCGACATGGCTGCGGATCTACGAGCGAGACGTTCCCGTCGACGTGTTGACCGCCGTCGTCGACGGCGTTGCGGTGTTCGCCACTCGAGGGGACACCGCCGTGGGCCGCGCAGCGGTGACGAGCGCACCCGACGGGTCCCGCTGGGCGGGCTTGTCGGCCGTGCGGGTGGCCGACGGTCACCGGCGACGAGGCCACGCGCGCGAATTGTGTTCGGCCCTGTTGGCGTGGGGCACCGAGCACAACGCGGAGCACTGCTACGTCCAGGTGCTGGCCGACAACACCGCGGCGATCGCGCTGAATGAGCAGCTGGGCTTCTCACCGCAGCACCGTTCCCGCTACGTCGACGCCCGTAGCCTGTAGCCATGCGGCTGGCCACCTGGAACGTCAACTCGATCCGGGCCCGTGTCGACCGCGTCACCGACTGGCTGGAACGCGCCGATGTCGACGTACTGGCCATGCAGGAGACCAAGTGCTCCGACGACCAGTTCCCCACCATGCCGTTCGCCGCCATCGGGTATGAGGTCGTGCACTGCGGGTTCAACCAGTGGAACGGCGTGGCGATCGCGTCGCGGGTCGGTGTCGACGACGTTGCGGTCGGCTTCGACGGGCAGCCGACGTGGGGCGACAAGCCCGATGTCGAAGCTGCGGCAGAGGCGCGCGCACTCGGCGCGACGTGTGGCGGCGTGCGGGTGTGGAGCCTGTACGTGCCGAATGGCCGGACAGTGGATTCGCCGCACTACGGCTATAAACTGGAATGGCTTGCTGCGCTGAAGGATACGGCACAGCGATGGCTCTCCGAGGACCCGCAGGCGCAAATCGCGCTGACCGGAGACTGGAACATCGCGCCCACCGACGAGGACGTCTGGAGCGTCGAGTTCTACCAGGGCAGCACCCACGTCACCGAGCCAGAACGTACCGCGTTCAACGCGATCGTCGACGCCCAGTTCACCGATGTGGTGCGGCCTTTCACACCGGGGCCCGCGGTCTACACGTACTGGGACTACACCCAGCTGCGCTTCCCCAAGAACCGGGGCATGCGCATCGACTTCATCCTCGGCTCACCCGCCATGGCACACCGCGTCACCCATGCCGAGATCGTCCGCGAGGAGCGAAAAGGCAAGGCGCCCAGTGACCACGCGCCGGTGCTCGTCGAGCTCGGCTAGCACTTGGCGTCGCAACTACCGCCCGCACTATTCGTAAAGCGCAGCGATCAAATCGTCGGAGTCCTTGACGACGATGTTGCGCTTCAGCTTCAGACTGGGCGTGAGATCACCGGCCTCAATGGACAGCTCGCGGTCGATGATGGCGAACTTCTTGATCTGTTCCCAGCGGTTGAGCTGCTTGTTGAGCACGTCGACGTACCCACTGATCAGCTGATGGGTCTTCTCGTCGCGCGCGATCTCGGCGAAGGTTCTGTCGGCCATCCCGTTCTTGCCCGCCCATTCGATAATCGCTTCCCCGTCGAGGCTTATCAGCGCGACACAGTACGGCCGGCCCTCACCGATCACGATCAATTCACCCGCGTACGGGCAGATGCCCTTGAACGCCGCGGAGATCGGCGACGGCGCAACGAACTTGCCCTGTGAGGTCTTGAACATGTCCTTCTTGCGGTCGGTGATCCGCAGGAAGCCGTCGGCGTCCACCTCGCCGATGTCGCCTGTGTGGAACCAGCCGTCCGGCTCGAGCGCCTCGGCGGTGGCGTCGGGCAAGTCGTGGTAGCCCGTCATCACACCTGGCCCGCGAAGGAGGATCTCACCGTCGCCGGCGATCTTGACCTCGGTTTCCGGGAACTGCCAGCCAACGGTTCCGAAGCGGTACGCATCCGGCCGATTGATGAACGACGCAGCCGCGGTCTCGGTCAGCCCATAGCCTTCCAGCACGACGATGCCCACCGCGTCGAACCACTGGGCGACATCGCGGTCCAACGCGGCAGCCGCGGACACGAAGAACCGCAGCCGGCCGCCGAACCGCTCACGGATCGTCGAGAACACCAGCTTGTCTGCGATCTTGTGCTGAACCTTCAGCGCCAACGACGTCGGGTGCCCCGCCTGCCGCGCCCGTGAGACTTTCAGCCCCACCCCGACGGCCCAATCGAAGATCCGCTTCTTGACGGCGCCTTCCTCGGCCGCCATCGCGAGGATTCGCGCATGCGCCTTCTCGAAGATCCGCGGCGCCGCACCCATCACCGTGGGATGCAGCTCCGCGAGATTGTCGACGATCCGGTCCACCCTTCCGTCGATTGCGGTCGGGAAGCCGATCAGCAGCGGGAGTGCCAACATGACCTTGCCAAAGGCGTGTGCCAGCGGTAGCCAAAGGAAATTCAGATCACTGGGTCCAAGGACATTCAATGCATCGATCGCCGCAGCCGTGTAGGTCCACGCCCCGTGAGTGAGCCGTACGCCCTTCGGTCTACCGGTGGTACCAGACGTGTAGATGATGCTGGCCAAGTCCCCAGAGCCGATGTTGGCAACGCGTTCATCGACCACGCCAGGCGATTCGGTAAGCAGCTTGTCGCCGCGGTGCTCGAGCTCTTCGAGGGTGATCACCCAGTCGCCGTCGCCCTCGCCGTCGATGATCACGACCTTCATCACCCCGGCGATTTCGTGACGATGCTCTCGCAACTTGTCGACTTGGGCCTCGTCTTCGGCGACAACGACACGGCTCCCCGAGTTGCCGACGATGTAGGCGACGTCACCGGCCTTCGTCGTCGGATACACGGTTGTGGTGGCTGCGCCGGCGCACATGATCGCAAAGTCGACAAGCACCCATTCGTAACGCGTGGACGAGGCCAGCGCCACTCGGTCTTCAGGCTCAATGCCAAGCGAGATCAAGCCTGCCGCAATACGTTTGACCCGGTCACCGACCTCCTGCCAGTTGACGCTTGCCCAGCCGTCGTTCGACGGATAGCGGAAGGCCTCCAGCCGCGGTGTCGATTTGACCCGGTCGATGACCATCTGCGCAACCGTGGGCGGGCGCCTCTTGATCTTGGCCTGGTCCCAGGCTTTCGCGACCTTCGGCAACGTTGCCATGTGCGGAGCCTAGGTCGCCCCGGGCCTGGCCGTCAGAGTCCAAAGACCTTCGGCTCAGGCTTGGTCAGTCCTCGTCGGACGTGCCGTATCGGCCGGGGTTGAACATCGATGCCACCGCTCCGATCAGCATCATCACCGCTGCCGCGACGAACACCACGGTCAGGCCGGAATGGAACGGCTCGGTGATCAGCTGCGGGAAGAAGGTCTTTCCCGTCAACGCGTCGGCGTTGACACCAGGGTCCTGCAACGCGCCAGAGGGCGCCAACAGCTCGGCGATCGGGTTGTACCCGAGGAACGCCGCGAACAGGCTGCCGACGGGGGGCAGGTTCGCCACGTCCTGCGCAACGGACGCGGAGACGCCCTGTGCCTGAAGGCCACTGCTCATCGCCGTCGGCAGCGTGTGAGCCAGCCCGACGATCATCAGCGAGAAGAAGACGCCGATCGACAGCGACGAACCCGCGTTGAAGAACGTCGCACGGACACCCGAGGCGGCGCCGCGCTGTGCGGCAGGGACGCTCGACATGATCGCCGCGGTGTTAGGTGCGGTGAAGATGCCACCGCCGAGGCCGTTGAGGAAAACCAGCACGGCGAAGGTCACGTAGTTGAAGTCCACCGGGATCATCACGAGCGCAACGAAAGTCACCGCCATCAGCAGCATGCCGCCGACGGTGAACGGGCGCGCACCGAAGCGGTCGGACAGCGAGCCGGCAAGCGGCCCGGCCACCAGGAAGCCAGCGGTCATCGGCAGCATGTAGATGCCCGCCCACAACGGTGTCGACTCAAAGCTGTAGCCGTGCAACGGAAGCCAGATGCCCTGCAGCCAGATGATGAGCATGAACTGCAGGCCGCCGCGGCCCATCGAGGACATCAGGCCCGCGAGGTTACCCATGCCGAACGACGCGGAGCGAAAAAGTCTGATGTCGACCATGGGGTCGGACACCCGCAGCTCGATGAAACAGAAAGCCACCAGCGACAGCAGGCCGAACGCGATCGCCCCCAGCACCCACGGGCTTGTCCAGCCGGTGGTGGACTCACCGTAGGGCTGGATGCCGTAGGTGATGCCGGTGAGCAGCACCGTCAGGCCGAGACCGAAGGACAGGATGCCCGCCCAGTCGAGTCGGCCCGGGGTGCGGACGCCGAGTTCCCGCAGCGACCGGATGCTCCAGATCGTGCCCGCGATGCCGATGGGCACGCCGACCCAGAAGATCGCCTTCCAGTGCCACTCGGAGAGGAAACCGCCGATGAGGAGGCCTAGGAAGGAGCCGGCGACGGCGGCGACCATGTTCACCCCGAGTGCCATGCCGCGCTGGTTCGACGGGAACGCGTCGGTGAGGATCGCCGACGACGACGCCATCAGCATCGCGCCCCCGACGCCCTGCAGCACCCGCCAGCCGATCAGCCACAGCGCGCCGCCGCCGAGGTGGAAGGGGTCGAAGGACAGGGCGACGGCGGCGAACGTGAACACCACGAAGCCCAGGTTGTAGATGCGCACCCGGCCGAACATGTCGCCGAGTCGGCCGAACGGGACCACGAGCACGGCGGTGACCACCAGATAGCCCATCAGCATCCACAGCAGGTAGCTGACGTTGCCGGGCGCGAGCGGGTTGAGACCGATGCCACGGAAGATGGCGGGCAGCGAGATGAGGACGATCGACGCGTTGATGGTGGCCAGCAGCGTGCCCAGCGTGGTGTTGGACAGCACCACCCACTTGTAGAAGGGGTGGTCGTGGTCCATCCGCCTGCGGCGCCGCGCGGTCTCGGCAACCGCAACGTCAGGGTTCGCCACGATTGGGGGTTTCGTCATCTCGATCTCAGTCGTCATCAACATCGCTTACGTATCTGTGTCGTCTGTCTCCGCACCAAAACACATATGTTAGCTATACAAACCATCGAGGAGCAATTTGTGTTCCATGCGCTAGCGTGGGGACGGCCCACAAACCACGCGGGAGCGCACACCGAGTGCGCTGAGAGGACGGCTGGAGCCGGATCACCCCGGCATACGGTGCCGTCGACCGTATGAACCTGACCGGGTAATGCCGGCGTAGGGAGTCGCCATGAGTTTCCTGCCGCTCACCCCTGCTGGTCAGACCCCGCTGCGGGTCTTGACGATTGCCGGCTCCGACTCCGGCGGCGGCGCGGGCATCCAGGCCGATATGCGGACGTTCGCGCTGCTCGGTATGCACGGCTGCGTGGCGGTTACCGCGGTCACCGTACAGAACTCGATGGGCGTCAAGGGCTTTCACGAGATCCCCCTCGATGTCATCGCCGGCCAGATCGAAGCCGTGGCGAGCGATATCGGGATACAGGCGGCCAAGACGGGCATGCTGGCATCGTCGGCCATCATCGCGACGGTCACCGAGACCTGGCGTGAGCAGGATCTGGCCGGTATCGTGCCGCTGGTCGTCGACCCGGTGTGCGCGTCGATGCACGGTGACCCGCTGCTGCACCCGAGCGCACTGGATTCGCTACGGGCCCAACTGTTTCCGCTCGCGACACTGGTGACACCCAACCTGGACGAGGTGCGCCTGCTCGTCGACATCGATGTCGTCGACGACGCCTCCCAGCGCGAGGCCGCCCGCGCCCTGCACGCCCTCGGGCCGCAGTGGGCACTGGTCAAAGGGGGCCATCTGCGGTCGTCGCCGCAGAGTGCCGATCTGTTGTACGACGGCAGCGACTTCTACGAGTTCGGCGCGCCGCGCATCGACACCGGCGACGACCATGGCGCGGGCGACACGCTGGCTGCCGCGGTCGCCAGTGCGTTGGCGCACGGGTACAGCGTGCCCGACGCGGTCGCGTTCGCAAAGTCCTGGGTCACCGAATGTCTGCGCGCCGCTTACCCTTTGGGCCACGGCCACGGACCGGTATCACCGCTCTTCCGACTGTCGAGCAAGGACTCGTCGTGAACCTCGACGATATCGCAGGCGTCGCACACGAACCGGACGGCAAGCCCAAGGGCACGGTGGCTCTGACGCACGGCGCGGGCGGCAGCCGGGAGTCCGCGCTGCTGAAGAAGATCTGCGACGAGTGGGCCCGGCGGGGCTGGCTCGCGGTTCGCTACAACCTTCCCTACCGCAGGCGTCGCCCCAAGGGTCCCCCGTCGGGATCGGCTGCCGGCGACCGCGAGGGCATCCTCGAGGCGGTCGCCACGGTGCGGCGGCTGGCGAAGGGGCCGGTCATCGCGGGCGGGCACTCGTATGGCGGCAGGCAGACCTCGATGGCGGTGGCCGACGACGGCCTCGAGGTCGACGTGCTGACGCTGTTCTCCTACCCGCTGCACCCGCCGGGCAAGCCCGACAAGCCTCGCACCGAACACCTGCCACGCATCGCGGCGCCGACGGTGTTCACCCACGGCACGTCCGATCCGTTCGGCACGATCGACGAACTGCGTGCCGCCGCGTCGCTTATTCCGGCGTGCACCGAGGTCGTCGAGGTCACCGGCGCCCGCCACGACCTCGGCTCCAAGACACTCGATGTACCCGTCCTCGCGGTCGACGCAGCGCTACGGTTGCTTCCGTGACCATGCCGCCGGGCCCGCCCGACCAGCCACCGCCGCCGCCGCCGGGGCCGTATCACCCGCCGCCGCCGTCCTCCTATCCCCCGCCACCACCGCCACAGTCGTATCCACCGCCCCCGCCGCCAGGTGCGTATCCGCCACCGCCAGGTGCGTATCCCCCACCGCCGGGTCCGTACTATCCGCCGCCGGGTGCTTACGCGCCCCAAGCCGCCGGCACCAACTGGTGGGCGGTCGTATCGCTGATCTTCGGCATCATCGGCGGCGTCCTGATCAGCGTGGTCTGCGGGATCGTCGGGTTGCGACGCGCAAAAGCCGGACAAGGCGGTCGCGGCATGGCGATCGCCGGCCTGGTGCTGTCGGTGCTGTGGGTGCTGGGGGTCGTCGTCGCGATCGTCTTCTACCTGGTCGCCGGCCGCGGGACCGTGGGCGCCAACGAGGTGAAGACCGGCGACTGTCTCAAGGAACTGCCCGCCTCCGGGCTGGTGGTCACCGTGGACACCGTGGAGTGCACCGAGCCGCACAAGGGCGAGATCTTCGAAGTCATGACCATGCCCGACGGCGATTTCCCCGGCCAGTTCGCCATCGAGGAATACCAGAACAAGTGCGCTCCGGAACTGGCGAAGTACTCGCCCGAGGCGTCGAGCGATCCCGCGATCGGCCTGTTCGTGCTGTACCCGAGCGAAGACTCGTGGGGCCACGGCGACCGCACCGTGACGTGCATCGCGACCAGCGATACACCCCGCACCGGGCCCATCAAGAGGTAGAGGATCAGCCGTGCCCACAAAGAGATCTGGAGGATCACGCGTGGCGACGTTCGCCGGCCTGGCGCTCGCCGGAACCGGGGTCGCGCACTTCACCAGCCCCCAGTTGTTCGACGACCTCACCAAGCAGGCATTCCCGCGCGACACCCGCAAGCATGTCTACATAGACGGTGGCATCGAGACCGCGCTCGGGCTGGGGCTGGCGTCGCGGAAGACCCGGTCGCTGGCCATCGTCGGGCTGATCGGCTACGGCGCCTACCTGGCGGGCAACGTGGCCCGCAACCGGTAGCGGCCCAGCAGCGTGAGATCCAGTAGCCGGCACACCCTCACGCGTGACTGCGCGCTGTTGTCGTAATGCACCAGACGGCCGACGTCGATCACCACCGCCATGGCCGCGTGCACGGCGAACCGTGCCTGCCCGACGGTCCAGTCCGACCGAATCGCGACCACCAACCGCACCCAGGACTCGACGGTGGCCCGCTGCAGGTTACGCAGGATCTTCTGGTCCGCGGGCGCCATGTTGACCCGTTCGGTGTAATACACGAAGGCAAGTTCGGGATGGTCGAAAGACCTCTTCACATAGGCGTCGGTCAGCGCGGTCAGCGCCTCTTCCGGGTCGGAGAACGCGCCCAGGATCGACGACGCCTCCGACGACAGCCGATCGGCCGCCCGCCGATAGATCGCGGCGAGGATGTCGTTCTTACCGGAGAAGTATCGGTAGATCCCCGACGTCGGCACACCGACCGCCGTCCCGATCTCCTCCATCGTGGTGTCCCGGTAGCCCTTGCGGTTGAACAGCTGCACCGACTCGGTCAGCAGCGCTTCGTATTTCGATGTGTCGACGCCGGGCACCCTGCGACGCGGCTCACGTTCGGAGGACGACGGCTCGGGCAGGTCGGCGGTCGATATCGCGGTGGCGATTTCGGCCAGTACCGCGCGGATGTGCATCGCGGGCAGCTTGGCGTGGTGGTCGACCATGCTGCCGATCACGCTCAGCATCGAGGTGGACAGAATCCAGCGCTGCCGCGAGGTGAGCTCCGGCCGAAGAGCCTTGAGCGGCAGATGAATCCGGCGATTTACGGTTCGCACCTGGGAGTTGAGAGTGGCCTGGTCGTCGCCACGCAGATAGCGCGCCTCCCACCGGTAGAGCCCGCCCGACTCGCGGTTGGCCAGCGCCGTGTCGATGAGCGCAGCAATGAGCCGGCGCAGGGTGGCCTCGTCGGCGGGCGCTTCATCGACGAAAGCCGTGCATTCGACCAACTGCTCACCCAGCGCGAGCGCGGCGTCACGGAACAGGTCGTACTTGCTCGGATAGTGCCGATACAGTGCGGTCGCCGAGATCCCGACCCGCGACGCGATCGCCTCCATGCTCACCGCGTGGTAGCCGAGTGCGCTGAACGCCTCGGCGGACGCCCTGGCGATCTGCGCCTTCCGATCCTTGGGTCGTCGCCGGATGCCCGCGCCAGGGGTCTGCGGGCCGTGCGCCATGGCGACCACCATAACGAACACGCGGCACACATACCCGCCGACTTCTACTGAAAAATATCGGCAAAACTTTCGGCGGGACAAGAATGATCATTAACATAATGGGGCTGGTGATGAATCAGGACGGGAGGGCATCGTTGCATCACTACCACCACCGCGCCTTCTACCTCGGGGTGCTGAGCATCGCCCTGATCGTCGTCGGGCTGCTCGCGCTGAACTTCTCGGTCTTCATCGACGCGTACGACCAGTTCGGCTTCCAGATCAAATGCGGCACCGGATTCGGCACCGACCTGTCGCAGGCGACCGCCGCCACCGGCGGCGACGACTACGTCGGCCAATGCGAGAGGGCACTGATCGTGCGCCGGCTCTGGGCGATCCCGATGGTGGCGATCGGCTCGATCCTGTTCGCCGGTGTCATTCTGGTGGCCGCCACCGTCTGGGGCCGCGAATCGGTGTTCGGAGAAGATACATCCGGCTGACCTAGTATCCCTTCGGTGAACACGCCGGACGGCCCCGCACTGCAACGGCGGCTCGGTATCGCCGATGCCGTGACGATCGGGCTCGGCTCGATGATCGGCGCGGGGATCTTCGTCGCGCTGGCGCCCGCGGCAGCGGCGGCGGGCTCGGGCCTTCTCGTCGGTCTTGCCGTCGCGGCCGTCGTCGCGTACTGCAACGCGACCGCGTCGGCGCGACTGGCGGCGCTGTATCCGCAGTCGGGCGGGACGTACGTGTACGGCCGGGAGCGGCTCGGCCCGTTCTGGGGTTACGCCGCCGGTTGGAGCTTCGTGGTCGGCAAGACGGCCTCGTGCGCCGCGATGGCGCTGACGGTCGGGATCTACGCGTGGCCGACGCATGCGCACGCCGTCGCGGTGGCGTCGGTCGTGGCGTTGACCGCCGTCAACTACACCGGCATCCAGAAGTCTGCGCGCCTCACCCGCATCGTCGTCGCCGCCGTGCTCGCCGTGCTCGCCGCGGTGGTGGTGACCGTGCTCGGGTTCGGCGACGTAGACCCCTCCCGGCTTTTCGGCGACGACGTCACCGCCGGCGGAGTGTTGCAGGCGGCGGGCCTGTTGTTCTTCGCGTTCGCCGGTTATGCCCGCATCGCCACCCTCGGCGAAGAGGTGCGCGATCCGGCACGCACCATCCCACGCGCGATCCCGATCGCGCTCGGACTCACATTGGCGGTCTACGCGATCGTCGCGGCGGCGGTGTTGGCGGAGTTGGGCGGCGCCGGCCTGGCGTCGTCGAGCGCCCCACTGGCCGATGCCGTGCGGGCCGCGGGTCACCCCGTCATGGAGCCGGTGGTTCGGGTCGGCGCGGCGGTCGCGGCACTCGGGTCGCTGCTGTCGCTCATTCTCGGCGTGTCCAGAACGACGCTGGCGATGGCCCGCGACCGGCATCTGCCCCACGCGCTGGCGGCGGTGCATCCGCGGTTCGCCAGCCCGCACCGCGCCGAGCTGGCCGTCGGTGCTGTCGTCGCGATACTGGCCGCGGTGGCCGACGTGCGCGGTGCGATCGGCTTCTCCGCGTTCGCGGTGCTCGTCTACTACGCGATCGCGAACGCAGCAGCGCTCACCCTGCAGCGCAAGGCGATTCCGGCGTTGGGCCTGGTGGGTTGCGTGCTGCTGGCCGTTGCGCTTCCGCTCACCTCGGTACTCGTCGGCGCCGGTGTGGTGCTTATCGGCGCGCTCGGCTACTGGTTGCGGCGACAATACTCACCGTGATCCCGCTGACGTGGAAACAAGTCGACGCGCGAACCGATCCCGACTTCGTCGTCGCACCCGACGAACGACTGGGCTGGACGCGCACCATCGGCATCGGCGCGCAGCACGTGGTGGCGATGTTCGGCGCCACCTTCCTGGTGCCGGTGCTAACCGGATTCCCACCCACCACCACCCTGCTGTTCTCCGGAGTCGGCACGGTGCTGTTCCTCGTCATCACCGGCAACCGGCTGCCCAGCTATCTGGGGTCGAGCTTCTCGGTGATCGCGCCCGTCACCGCGGCCGTCGCGTCGCACGGCACCGGGAGTGCCCTCGGCGGGTTGGTGGCGGTCGGCGTCGCACTCATCGTCATCGGTCTCGTCGTCCACGTCGTCGGCACGCACTGGATCGACGTGACGCTGCCGCCGGTGGTCACCGGAGCGATCGTCGCGCTGATCGGTTTCAACCTGGCGCCCGCGGCCAAGGCCAACTTCGAGAAGGGCCCGCTCGTCGGCCTCGTCACCCTGGTGCTCCTGGTGGCCACGCTGGCCTTCTTCCGCGGCATCGTCGGCCGGCTGGCGATCTTCCTGGCCGTCGTCGTCGGCTATCTGCTGGCGCTGTTCCTCGGCGACGTCGACACGTCGAAAATCGTTGCCGCGCCGTGGATCGGGCTGCCCGAGTTCCAGACACCGACCTTCACCCTCGCGGTGCTGCCGATGTTCCTGCCCGCGGTGATCGCGCTGATCGCCGAGAACATCGGGCACGTGAAGTCCGTCGGTCAGATGACGGAAACCGACACCGATCCGCTCATCGGCCGGGCGCTGGCCGCCGACGGTGTCGCCACCACGCTCGCCGGTTTCGGCGGCGGCTCGGCGACCACCACCTATGCCGAGAACATCGGCGTGATGGCCGCCACCCGGATCTATTCGACCGCGGCGTACTGGGTCGCCGCCGCGGTGGCGATCGCGCTGTCGTTGTGCCCGAAGGTCGGCGCGGCGATCTCGGCCATTCCACCGGGTGTGCTCGGCGGCGCGACGGTGGTGCTCTACGGACTCGTGGGCGTGCTCGGGGTGCGGATCTGGCTGACCAACGACGTCGACTTCGCCAAACCGGTGAACCAGATGACCGCGGCCATTCCGTTGATCATCGGAATCGCCGACTTCACTTGGCACCTCGGCAATTTGACGTTCACCGGTATCGCGCTCGGGTCCATCGCCGCCCTGCTGGTGTATCACGGCATGCGGCTGCTGGGGGGCTTGCGCAAGTGATGTCCACTCGCCATGCGCTCGTCCGGCGGCCGTCACCGCGGCTCGCCGAAGGGCTCATCACTCACATCGAACGAAGTGACAATGTGAATGTCGAACTCGCCCAACGGCAATGGGAGGGATACGTCTCGGCGCTACGGGAAGAGGGCTGGACGACGCACGAGGTGCCCGCCGCGCCCGAGTGCCCCGACTCGGTGTTCGTCGAAGACACCATGGTCGTGTACGGCGACCTGGCAGTCATCAGCCGACCCGGGGCCGACGAACGACGGCGCGAGATCGTCGAGGCCGAACTGGCGGTGCGCGCCCAGGCGTATCGCATCGCCCGAATCGAAGCACCGGGCACCCTCGACGGCGGCGACGTGTTGAAGCACGGCGGGACGGTCTGGGTAGGCAGCGGCGGGCGCACGAACGCCGAAGGAATCGCGCAGTTGCAGACTCATCTGCGGCCGTTCGGCGTCGACGTGATCGCCGTACCCGTCACCAAGGCGCTGCACCTCAAGTCCGCGGTCACCGCCCTTCCCGACGGCACGATCATCGGCTACCCACCGGTCGTCGACGATCCACGCGTCTGGGGTGAACGGTTCCTCGCCGTGCCCGAGGCGCAAGGGGCGCCCGTCGTGCTCCTCGATGACAACGCGATCCTGATGTCCTCGGCCGCACCGCAGTCCGCCGAACTCTTCGAGCGGCGCGGTTACCGCGTGATCGGCGTGGACATCTCCGAGTTCGAGAAGCTCGAGGGATGCGTGACGTGCCTTTCGGTTCGCCTTCGGGGGCGTCCCGACGTCACCGACCCTCCAGCACCGCCGCCGGTCCGCGGGTCATCATCTGGCGAGCCACGATGATCCGCTGAATCTCGCTGGCCCCTTCCCAGATGCGTTCGACGCGAAGCTCGCGGAACATCCGCTCGGCGACGTTCTCGCGCATGTAGCCGCGACCGCCGAACACCTGCACGGCGCGGTCCGCGACCCGGCCTGCCATCTCCGAGCAGTACAGCTTGGCCATCGACGCCTGGCCGTGCAGGGTCTTGCGGTCGTGTCCGGCGTCGATGGACCGCGCCACCTCGTAGAGCATCGCGCGCGCGGCGAAGAGCTCGGTCGCGCTGTCGGCCAGCATGCCCGCCACCAGCTGGTGCTCACCCAACGGTTTGCCGCCGATCTCGCGGGTCTGTGCGAACCCGGTCATCTCGTCGACGAGGCGCTGCGCGGCGCCGACGCAGCGTGCCGCCACCATCATCCGTTCGAACCGGAACCAGTCCTGGGTGAAGGTCATCGACTCACCCTCGGCGCCCACCAGATGGGACGCGGGCACGCGAACGTCGTTGAACGCGACGATCGGATGCTCGTCGGCGATGTTGTGCGAATAGTGCGGTGTGCGAACCACTTCCACGCCCGGCCAGGGCAGGTCGACCACCAGCAGCACGTGGTCGCCCGCATGTTCCCCGTAGGACAGCACGGCCTCGACGAACACGTAGTCGGCGAGGTTGAACGAGGTGACGTGCCACTTGACGCCGCTGATCACGTACTCGTCGCCGTCCCTTTGCGCGGTCGTTTCCAGCGCCGACACGTCGGACCCGGCGAACTCCTCGGTGATCGCGTACGCCTCGTGCTTCTCGCCGCACACCGCGGGCAGCAGCCAGCGTTCCCGCTGATAGTCGGTGGCCACCTCGGGCCACCACTGCGGCGGCGTCGCCATCACCCAGGCGAGGCCGTTGGTGACCCGGCCACACTGCTCCTGCACCAGCACCTGCTGCAGCGCGGTGCAGCCAGGTCCGCCGACCGACGTCGGCATGTTCGTGGCATACAGACCCAGTTCCTTGGCCCGCGCCGCGTGCTCGGCCGTCAGCTCCTTCGGCAGCAGGCCACCGGCGAGTTCGGCCTCGACCTCGTGCGGCATCAGCGACTCCACGAAGGCGCGCGCCGTGTCCTGGATCCGCAGATCCTCCGCCGTGAGTCCGTACATCGGTATACCCCGCTCTGCTCTTGACTGAGCGTTCAGTCTATGCCAGCGTTCCACAGTATGACCAGTGCTGACGTAGTCGTGGTGGGCGGGGGAACGGTCGGCGCCTGGACCGCCGTCCTGCTCGCCGAAAGCGGCGTTGAACGGGTGGTCCTGCTCGAGAAGGCCACGCTGGGTGACGGTGCGAGCAGTCGGGCCGCTGGAATGGTGCGCGCCCAGGGCGGCACCGAAACCGCCATCGTGCTCGGCCTTCGGACCCAGGAGTTCTACGCTGCCAGCGGCGATCGCTTCCCGCTCGACTGCGGATTCGTGGCCCAGGGCTACCTGATGCCGTGCTTCACCGACGCCGAGGTGCAACAGGCACACGCCCGCATCGCCCTGCAGCGCACACTCGGCCTCGACGTGGAGTGGCTGTCCGGCTCGGACATCGACGACCGCAACACCGGCATGGCGCCCGGCGTCACGCTCGGCGCGTCCTACGCGCCCGGTGACGGTTACATCGACGCGCCACGCAACGTGCTGGCCTACACGGCCGCGCTCACCGCGCATCGCGTCGACGTCCGCGAGCGGTGCGCGTTCACCGGGCTTCGCACCGCAGGCGGGCGCGTCGTCGGCGTCGACACGTCCGACGGGCCGATCGACACCGATCACGTGGTGCTGACCGGCGGCCCGAAACTTGCCGACGTCGGCGCCGCAGCGGGTGCCAGGGTGCCTGCGGGCGGGGCGCGCCACCAAGTGGTGGTGACCGCGCCGGTGTCGGCCTTCGACGTGCACGAGGTGCCGATGGTGTTCGACATCACCTCCGGAATCTATTGGCGGCCAGGCGAAGCCGGCGGCCTGCTGTGGGGCATGAGCAATCCCGACGAGGCGCCGGGAAAGGCCACCGACTTCGACGACGTCTACTACCGGAAGGCCCGCGACCGAATCGAGGAACTGCTTCCCGGCGTTGCGGGCCTCGGCTTGCGACGGATGTGGGCGGCGACGATCGACTACACCCCCGATCACCTACCGATCCTCGGACCGCTGCTGACCGACGACGGCCCCGTCGACGGCACCGTGGTGGCCAGCCCCGCGGGCCACGGCATGATGTGGGGTCCTGCGGTGGCCCAGGTGGCCGCCGACCTGACGACGTCCGGCCGATGCGGCTGGCTCGACCTCACCGACCTCGGGCTCGACCGTTTCGACGCCGACGGCAACAGTCGTGTTGCCCCGGAACCCATTTCACTGCCCTTCCCAGAGAAAGCCGCACTGTGACAACCGTGAACACCGAAGTCCTCGCCCAGGCCGTCGACGCCGAACTCGAGGATTGGGGCCCGCTCGAAGAAGCCACCGACCACCCGATGGCCACACACGGCACCGAGCTCTGGGTGGACGGCGATGCCTCCGCAGGGATCTGGCAATGCGAACCCGGACCGTCGCGGTGGAAGCTGGAGACCAACGAGGTCATCTATCTGGTCGCGGGCCGGATGACCGTGACGCCCGACGACGGCGCGGCCTCCGAGATCGGCGTCGGCGATATGGCGGTGTTCCCCAAGGGTTGGGCGGGCACCTGGGACGTGCACGAGACCGTGCGAAAGGTCTACTCCATCTTCTGATCTCGATTCGATCAAGGTCACGCAACGGGTCGTGCGGCACCGCGGTTTTCGTCGTGCCGTGATTGACAATCCGGAACGTGACCGAATCGCGGGAGCCCTAAGTTGGCGCGTGAGACGGCATTGGCCGCCGGCACGGTTTTCGGCTCGGTACGGGCCACCGCCGATCCGATTGCCACCGGCTGGGAAGGTCTATCTTCCGCGATCGGAGGGCAGGTTCTACTTCCGGACAACGCGCAATTCGGAACGGCGAAGCAGGTTTTCAACACCAACTACAACGGTTCGAACCCGGCGGCCATCGTCACGCCGACGTCGGCGGCAGACGTGCAGAAGGCAATGGCATTCGCCGCCGCCCACAATCTCAAGGTCGCTCCGCGCAGCGGTGGGCATTCCTACATAGGCGCGTCAACGGCGAACGGCGCCCTGGTGTTCGACCTGCGTCAGCTGCCAGGCGGAATCAACTACGACGCCGCAAGCGGACGGGTCACAGCGACGCCCGCGACGAGCTTGTGGGACCTACATCAAACGCTGGCGGCTGCAGGCCGGGGCATCCCGAAGGGTATCTGCCCGACGGTCGGTGCTGCGGGACATGCCCTTGGCGGCGGGCTGGGCGCCCAGTCGCGGCATGCCGGCCTGCTCTCTGACGCGCTGACGTCGGCATCGGTCGTATTGCCCGGCGGCCAGGCGGTCAACACGTCCGCCGTCGAGAACCCCGACCTGTTCTGGGCGTTGCGTGGCGGCGGTGGCGGCAACTTCGGGGTGACGACCTCGCTGACGTTCGCCACGTTCCCCATTGCGGACGTCGACGTCGTCAATGTCCATTTCCCGACGGAGTCGTTCGCGCAGGTGTCCTCGTCGGTTGGCAGAACTGGTTGCGGACCGCCGACCGAAACAGCTGGGCACTGGCGGACAGCACCACCGACGGCACGGGTACGCACTGCCGCATCATGGCGACCTGCCCTGCCGGATCGGGCAACAGCGTCGCGGGTGCCGTCACCAAAGCCGTTGGAGTGCAACCGACCGGCACCGACATCCAAACGTTCAACTATCTGGATCTGACGAAGTATCTGGCAGGCAACAACCTCAACCCGGCACCGCTCGCATATGTCGGCGGGTCCGACGTTTTCCCGACCATCAACGCGGGCGCGGCGCTAAGGGCATCGCCGCAGCGGTCAACGCCTTTCCTCCTGGCGCGGGCCGCATGTTGGCGATCATGCACACCCTGGACGGCGCGCTCGCCACTGTGGCACCGGGGGCCAGCGCATTTCCCTGGCGCGGGCAGTCCGCGCTTGTGCAGTGGTACGTCGAACCTTCCGGCCCCCCGTCGGTAGCCCTCAGCTGGATCAACACGGCACACCAAGCGGTGCAACCGTATTCGGTCGGCGGCTATGTGAACTATGTCGAGGCAGACCAGCCGCCGTCGCGATACTTCGGCCGGAATCTATCCAAGCTGAGCGCCGTACGGCAGAAATATGATCCCGGACGGGTCATGTTCTCCGGGCTGAATTTCTAGCGCCTGCTTCAGTTCTCGCCGAGCCGATTTCACCATCCAGGCTTGGACAGTCCGGATTTGTCGTACCCGGATGCAACTATGGAGTCATGTCCTCGACCGCATCCCCAGGGGCCACGACAGTGCGTCCTGACCAGCGTCTCGAGGTGCTGTTCGACGAGTTGGCGGAGTTGGCCGGTCAACGCAACGCGATTGACGCGCGCATCGTGGAGATCGTGGCCGAGGTGGATCGCGACGAGCTGTGGGGCGCCACGGGTGCGCGGTCCGTCGCGGCGTTAGTGGCCTGGAAGACCGGCTCGTCGCCAGCTAACGCCAGCACGATCGCCGCCGTGGCAGACCGGCTCAATGAGTTTCCCCGCTGCGCGGAGGGCATGCGGGAGGGCCGACTGTCGTTGGATCAGCTCGGGGTCATCGCAGCGCGGGCGGGCGAGGGTTCCGATGAGCACTATGCAGCGTTGGCGCGCAGCGCCTCAGTCAACCAGTTGCGCACCGCGGTCAAGCTCGAACCGCGACCCGAACCCGATCCGCGACCCGAACCCGATCCGCGACCCGAACCGCGGACCTCGATCACCAAAAGCACCGACAGTGAGTTCACATGTTGGCGCATCAAACTTCCCCACCCCGACGCGGCAAAGTTCGACGCAGCACTGCAGTCTCACAGTGATGCGCTGATCGCCGAGTGGAAGCGCGATCACGACAGCGGCAACCGCGAATCTGATCATCGGCCCCCGTTGCCCGGCACAGCCGATGCGTTCATGCGACTGGTCGAGGCCAGCTGGGACGCCGAGGGGGCCCGCCGGCCACACGGGCACCACACCACGGTGGTGATGCATCTGGACGTGAAAGAACGCGCCGCTTCGCTACATCTAGGGCCGCTGCTCACCGAGCCCGAGCGCCAATACCTGATGTGCGATGCGACCTGCGAAGTCTGGTTCGAACGCCACGGCCAGGTCATCGGTGCCGGGCGGGCGACCCGGCTGATCAACCGCCGGCTTCGCCGTGCCCTCGAGCACCGCCATCCCACCTGCGCGGTTCCCGGTTGCGGGGCCACCCGCGGTCTGCACGCACACCACATCCGGCACTGGGAAGACGGCGGCCCCACTGAGCTGAACAACCTGGTGCTGGTCTGCCCCTACCACCACAGGCTGCACCATCGCGGCGACATCACCATCACCGGAACCGCACGCAATTTGACCGTCACTGACAGTGCGGGGCGAGTAATGAGCGCTGGATCACTGGCGCGCCCACCAAAGAAGCCCCCGCCCGCGGTTGCTCCGTGCCCCGGCTCCAGCGGCGAGCGCGCCAACTGGTGGTGGTACGAGCCGTTCCAACCCCAACCACCACCGCCCAACAACTAAGTCCAACCCCACACTCCTCCGCCGACGCACGCAGTTCCGGCTCAGCCTCTAATGTTCTCCGGGATGTCCATCTAGCGCCCGGCCGAGTGAGGCACGATGGCGGCGTGGAAGAGCTGAAGGTCACCAACGGCGACGTCACCCTTCGAGTCGAGGTCACGGGCGACGGCCCGACCGTGCTGTGCGTGTCGGGCTGGCCGGAGCTCGCGGGCTCATGGCACAACCAGGTTGAGTTCCTGTCGTCGCGCGGGTATCGGGTTGCCGCGCTCGACGTGCGTGGGTACGGCGGCAGCTCGGTCCCGATCGAGGTCGAGCGATACACGCTGAAGGAACTCGCGGGCGACATCGCTGCGGTCGCCACCGCGCTCTGCGATGAGCCGATCGTGCTGGTCGGCCACGACTGGGGCGCACCGATCGTGTGGAACACCGCGATCCGTTACCCCGATCGGGTGCGGGCGGTCGCCGGTCTGAGCGTGCCCTATATCCCGGCGACGGGGATGTCGCTGATCGATGTCTTCGATCAGGTCTACGCCGGCCGATTCTTTTACATCCTCTACTTCATCCGTACGGGCGAGCCCGAGGCCGACTTCGGCGCGGACCTGCGCGGTGCGTTGAAGCGCGTCTATTTCGCGCTCTCAGGCGACGCGCCGCTCAACTGCTGGCTCCCGGACGCGCCGCGTGACGCTGCATTGCTCCCTCTGCTCCCCAACCCGCCCGACGGTCCGCTGAGCTTCATCACCGACGCGGAACTCGACGCGCTTACTGCGAGCCTCGAGCACACCGGCATGATCGGTGCGTTCAACCGCTACCGGGCGCTGGCGCTCGACGCCGCGGAGTCGGCCGACATCATCGGCGCGCCGGTGACTCGGCCCTCGTGCTTCATCGCCGGTGAGCGGGATCCGGTTCGGGCGTTCATCCCTGGCACCGACAGCTATGCCGACCCGGGCGCGGCGTGCACCGACTTTCGCGGCTGCACGATCGTGCCGCGTGCGGGGCACTGGGTTCACCAAGAGAGGCCGGCCGTGACGAACGCGGCACTGCTCGCGTTTCTTCAGTCGTTGGAGTAACCCGTCCGGCGGTATGTCGACCTTCGAGTACTCGACCGTCGACATACCGCCGTCCCCAAACAGCACGACATCGACCTGTCGGCAAATCGCCACTACCTGTATTCCTCAAGCGATTGCCTTGCCGGACCGCGTCTTTCGCGCCTCAGCGCCGACGGGCGAAGTACTTCTTGTACGCCTCCGCCGACGCCCGCAGCTCGGGATCGGCCTCGAACTTCGGCTCGAACTTCGCCCACGCCGCCTCGCGCTTGGCCGGGATGTACTCCGTCGGCCAGTACGGATGCTCCTGCGGCCGATAGTCGCGGAGCACGCGCCGGGCGACGGTGGCCTTGTGCACCTCGTCGGCGCCGTCGGCGAGGCCCATCGTCGGCGCGCCCGCGTACATCGCCTGCAGCGGAGTCAGGTCGGTCGTTCCGAGCGAGCCGAGGATGTGCAGCGCGTTGAACGACACCTCCCGCAGCACCTTGGCCATCGTGAACTTGACCGTCGCGATGTCGGTCCTGGCTTCCTTGGTGCTGGAATTGTCGATCTTCCAAGCGGTCTCGAGCACCAGCAGCCGCAGCATGCGGATCGCCGCATAGGAGTCGGCGATCTTCTCCTGCACCATCTGATGTTCGGCGATCACCTTGCCGTGCGACTCGCGCGACAGCGCCCGCTCACACATCATGTCGAACGCGAGCTTGCACTGGGCGATGGTGCGCATCGCGTGGTGGATGCGACCGCCGCCGAGTCGACGCTGGGCCAGCGTCCTGGCGCCGTCCTCGGGGCCGAGTAGATGGTCGAGCGGAACGCGGACGTCGGTGTAGATGATGTGGTTGTGGTTGCGGGGCTCCGGCTGGATCTCCACACCCGGAGTATTGCGCGGCACCACGAACATGCCGTTCGTGCACATCACGAACAGGATGTCGGCGACCCGGCCCGCCGACGTGAACCATTTCTCCCCGTTGATGACCCATTCGTCGCCGTCGCGTACGGCGTGGGTCCTGAACAGGTTGGGGTCCGATCCGCCCTGGGGCTCGGTCATCGAGTAGGCCGAGAACATGTCCTGGTTCAGCAGCGGCGTCAGCCACCGCTCCTTCTGCTCATCGGTGCCGAAGGCCGCCAGCATCTCCATGTTCCCGGTGTCGGGCGCGGCGGCGCCGAACATCTGCGGGGCGCCGGGGTAGCGGCCGATGACCTCGTTGAGCAGCGCCAGCTTCAGCTGGCCGAAGCCGGGACCACCCAGCTCCTCGTCGAGGAAGATCGCCCACAGCCCCTGGTCCTTGACCTGCTGTTGCAGGCCGCGGACATAGGCCTTCACGTGTGGATCCGGCGAGCGGACCGCGTACGGGAAGACGTATTCGAGCGGCTCGACTTCCTCTCGGCAGAATTCCTCGACCCAGTCGAGCTTCTTCTGGAAATCCGGATCAGTCGAAAAGTCCCATGCCACGTCTAGGATTCTGCCCGACGCGCCACCACAAGTGCATCGACCGCGACAACTCCGTGCGGCGAGGCGATCACAGGATTGGCCTCGACCGCGTCCACTACGTCGCCGATTTCGAACGCCATGTCCGAGAAGGCCACGATCACGTCCGCCAGCGCGTCGTTGTCGACCGCGGGCTGACCTCGCCAGCCGGCCAACAGCGGGCTGATGCGCAGGCGGTGCAGGAGTGCGAGCGCACCGGCGTGCGAGACCGGCGGGCAGGCCACCACCCGGTCGGCGAGCAACTCCACCAACGTGCCGCCCGCCGCGACGACCAACAGCGGCCCGAACGCCTCGTCGCGCACGATGCCGACCGAGATCTCGACACCCGCGCCGACCATCGGCTCGATCGTCACCTCGGGCCCGAGGGTGTCGACCATCGCCGCATACGCCGCGCGCAGTGCGGGTTCGTCGGCAATGTCGAGCACGACTCCGCCGACATCACTCTTGTGAAGAGCACCAACGGTTTTCATCGCGACGGGGTAGCCGACGGCGCCCGCGGCCGCCAGCGCCGCATCGGCCGAGTCCGCGGTTCTGACGTCCACCATCGGCACCCCGTATCCGGCCAGCAGCTCGGACGGCACAACCCCGGCGGCCACGCGTGTGGCCCACCGGTCCCGTCTGTCCGGTTGCACCGCAACGTCACCGCGGTCGACGGGTAGCGGCCAGCGCGCCAAGTGCCCTAGCGCCGCCAGCCCGCTGCGGGCGCCCTCGAGCACCGGAATTCCGCTGTCTCGCAGTCGTTCCGCGGTGCCCGCATCGATAGCGGAAGCCATCGACGCCAACACCGCCACCGGCGCGTCGGTGGTCTTGGCCACGTCGGTCACCGCATCGGCGTAGGAGGTGTCGCCGTCGAATTCGGTGACCAGGTCGACGGCCAGCGCGGTCACGGTGACGGCCGGGTCGTCGACCATCGCGCGCAGGCACGCACCGAACAGATTGCGGGTGTCCGCACCGGTCCCCCACACATCCAGCGGGTTCGTCGGCGCCAACCCGTCGTCGAGCAGGCCGGCGATGGTAGCGAGCGTGTCCGCGCCCAGGTCGGCGAACTCGACGCCCAGGTCGTGCGCCAGGTCGGCGAGCAGCGCCCGCTCCGCACCCGAATCATGCACGGTCGCAATGCCAGAAGTGCCTTCATGCTTCGCCCTGCGCCCGGCGGAGAACAGTTCGATGGTGTCGCTGAACTCGGCAAGATCGGTGACGCGCACCGCTCCGGTCGCATCGCAGAACGCCTCCCACGCCGCATGCTCGCCGGCCAGTGCCCCCGAGTGTGCGGCCACCATCGCCCGCCCGCGGGGCGAGCCGCCGACGGTGAGGATCACCACCGGCACGTTCTGCTCCGCCGCGCGCAGGAGCGTGCTCCGCAGGCGAGGCGCCGCGCGGGGCGTCTCGAGTAGCAGGGCGATGATTCGTGTCTCGGGATCGTCCAGCGCGTAGTCGACGTAATCCGCCGTGTCGGTGACGAGCTCCTGCCCCGACGACACCGCAAGCCGGAAACCGTACCCGCGGAGGCCGCGCAACAGCGTCGAGAACGCCGAGCCGGAATGGGTGACGAGGCTGACGCCGCCGTCGGGCAACGGATCGGGCTCCAGGTACCCCATCGCGCGCACCCCGAGGGCGTTGTTCACGAAGCCCATGCAGCCCGCGCCGCACACCGCCATTCCTGCGTCGGTGGCGATCGACGTGATCTCGTCCCGCAACCCGTGAGCGGACCCGAACAGGACTGCCGACCCTGCGCCCGCGGCCGCGGCGGCGGTCAACTGGTCGGGCAGCACGGCGTCCGGAACGCCGAGCAGGACCACGTCGACGGGTTCGTCAAGGTCGGCGAGCGACGGCACGCAGGGCAGCTCGCCGATGCGGTCGTACCGCGGGTTCACCAGATGAAAGCGTGCCGAACCCCGTTGTGCCTCAAGGACCATCCGCGAGCCGAAGCTGTCCGGTCGCGGACTGGCGCCCACCACCGCCATCGACCGGGCGCCGAGCATGGCGGCAACCGTTGCCCGGCGTGAGTTCATCGTGAGCGCCGGAACCGCTTCAAGCCCTTTTTCTTGTCGCCGAGCGCCGCACGCGCCGCCTGCCAACCGGGGATTCCACAGACGCCACCGCCGGCGTGTGTACCGGAACTGCCGTTGTACAGGCCGGCGATCGGCGTGCGGTAGTCGGCGTAGCCGGGTGCCGGTCGCATGTGGAACAGCTGCTCCAGCGACAGTTCACCATGGAAGATGTTGCCGCCGATCAAGCCGTACTCCTGCTCCATCTGGTGCGGACCGACGACGTCACGGTGCGTGATCGACGCCTTGAACCCCGGTGCCACCTGGTCGTAGGTGTCGATCACGCGGTCCGCGTAGGCGTCCAGTTCCTCGGTGTGCGGCGCATCCGCCCACTCAGCAGGGACCCACTGGGTGAACAGCGACATGATGTGGGTGCCATCGGGATTCAGCGTCTTGTCCAACGTCGTCGGAATCACCCCGTCGCTGAACGGCAGCAGTGCGGGCTTGCCGACTCGGGCGTCCTGGAACGCGGCCTCGAGGTACTCGATCGACGGCGCCATCTCGATCGAGCCGGTGAGATGTTCGGCCATTCCGGAACTCGGGTTGGCGGTGAAACTGGGCAGCTCGGACAGTGCGACGTTGATCTTCACCACGCCGCTGCGGGTCTTGAAGTGCTCGATGTCCCCGACGAAGTCGTCGGGCAACTCCGCGCGCGAGAGGTGGTCGAGGAACGCGATCTTCGGATGCAGCGTGGTGACCACCAACGGAGCCGTCAGCTCTTCACCGTTCTCGAGCACCGCACCGCGCACCTGGCCGCCTCTGGTCAGTACCCGGGAAACCTTTGCGTTGGTGCGGATCTCGGCCCCGAAGCTGCGCGCGGAGCGGGCGATGGCCTCCGACACCCCACCCATGCCGCCCTCGGGATAACCCCAGCTGCCGAGTTGGCCGTCGCCGACGTCGCCGATCGAGTGGTGGGCCATCACGTAGGCGGTGCCCGGTTCGCAGGGTCCGGCCCAGGTGCCGATGATGCCGTTGACGGCCATCAGACCTTTGACTTGCGGTGATTCGAACCAGTCGTCGAGCAGGTCGGCGATGCTCATGGTCAGCAGCCTCGTGATGTCCGCGGTGAGGCGCGGGGTGATGCTGCTGCGCAACGGCCAGGCCAGCTTGGCCAGGTCGAGCAGATCCGACGGGCGCTTGCTGCCGATGTTCGGCGGCACCTGGGTCAGCAGCGGGCCCATCACCTCGGCGATGCCTTCGATCCACTCGTTGTACTTCGGCAACGCGTCCGCGTCCTTCTTGGAGAACTTGGCGAGTTGCTCGTGGGTGCGCGCCGGGTCGTCCTCATAGATGATCAGCGATCCACCCTCGGGGAACGCCTGGTAGGACGGGCCCATCGGATGCACCTTGTAGCCGTGCCGCTCGAGCTCGAGTTCCCGCACGATCGTCGGCGGCATCAGGCTCATCACATAGGACAGCCGGGTGACCCGCAGGTGCGGCGCGTCTGCCCACGGTGCTTCGGTGGTGGCAGCACCGCCGAGCGTGGCACGGGACTCGAGCACCAGTGTCCTGGCTCCCGACCGAGCGAGATACGCCGCGGACACCAGGCCGTTGTGGCCGCCACCGATGACGATGGCGTCGTATGAGTTCGACATCGTAAGCCCTACTTCCATGCCCAGAACGGCGTCTTGACTGACTGTTCAATCTAATCAAGTGTTAGGCTTGAGACAAGTAGCAACGCTGCGACTGACTGGGGGAGCGCGACAGCCATGGCAGATCCTGCACCCGCGACGGAGAACAACGAGCCCCGCCGCATCGAAATGCTCCGCGCCGCAGCAGAGCTGATCTGCGAGCGAGGCTTCGGCGACACCCGAATCGCCGACGTCGCAAAACGGGCCGGCGTCAGCTCGGCGCTCGTCATCTATTACTTCGGCACCCGCGACCGGCTGTTGGTGGACGCCCTGCGGTACTCCGAGGAGTCGTTCTACGAAGCGGCCGAGAAGATGATCGCCGAAATCCCGTCGCTCCGCGAGCGGCTGTCCCTGCTGATCAAGTGGACCTGTGTCCCGGAAGCCGACAATGAGATCCCCGGCGCCTGGGGTCTGTGGTTTGACCTGTGGGCGCAGGCTTTTCGGCACAACGAGGTGAAGGCGGGCCGAGTCGAGCTCGATGCACGCTGGCGCGCCATGATCGTCGACGCGGTCAAATCCGCCGAGCTCGACATCGACACCGACGTCCGGATGTTCGCCCTGGAGTTCTCGGCGTTGCTCGACGGGTTGTCCATTCAGGTGGCGCTCGAGGACCCCGAGGTCGACTCGACGGTGGCCTACGACATCGCCATGCGGTTCGCCGAACGCGAGCTCGACCTGCCCGCAGAGAAGCGAGCGGTCAAGAAACGCTGACCGCGCCGAGGTCTTCGGCCACCGGGTCGGTGATCACCTGCGCCGAACTGCGGTGCAGCACGCGCACGGCGTCGTGGGTGCAGACGCAGTTCACCCGCTCTCCCGGCCGGTGACTGACCGAACCCGGGCCCGAGTGGTTGGGCACCTCCACGATCAGCGCGGCAGGCGCTCCCACATCGACGTGCACCTGCGTGCTGTGGCCGAGGAATACCACCTGCGAGACAACCCCGGCAATGGCGTTGTGGCCCTGGCCGACCGGCTCGTCGGCGCCTTGCACGGTGATGCGTTCGGGCCGGATGACGATGGCGGCCTGACCCTTGATCGCCTCATCGGCCTTGTGTTCGACCGCCGCGCCGAGGCGGGTGTCGAGCGCCGAGCACACCGCCGAACCGTTGTTCGTCTCGAGCACGTCGGCGTCAAAGATATTGGCAGCGCCCAGGAATCCGGCGACGAACGTGGTGGCGGGTGCCGAGTAGATCTCCTGGGGCGGGCCCACCTGCTCGATGCGACCCTCGGCCAGCACGGCGATCTGGTCGCTCATGGTGAGCGCTTCCTCTTGGTCGTGGGTGACGTAGACGAACGTGATGCCTACCTCGCGTTGCACGGAGCGCAGCTCGAGCTGTAACTGCTTGCGCAGCTTGGCATCCAGCGCACCGAGCGGCTCGTCGAGGAGCAGCACCCGTGGGCGCAGGACCAATGCCCGCGCCAGCGCCACCCGCTGCTGCTGCCCGCCGGACAGCTGGGCTGGGTGGCGCTTCGCGAAGTCGCCCATGCGCGCCAGCTCCAGCGCCTCTTCGACGCGTCGCTTGGTGTCCTCGCGCGACGCCTTCTGGTATTTCAGCCCGAACGCCACGTTGTCCCACACGGTCATGAACGGGAACAGCGCATAGGTCTGGAAGACGGTGTTGACCGGGCGCTTGTGCGGCGGATCGCCCGCGACGTCACGGTCGTCGAGCAGAATCCGGCCGGAGTCGGGCTTCTCGAAGCCGGCGATCATGCGAAGGGTGGTGGTCTTGCCGCATCCGGACGCGCCCAGAAGCGAATAGAACTGGCCCGCAGGGATGTCGAGGTCGATGCCGGTTACCGCCGGCACCCCGTCAAACGATTTGACCAGCTGTTCCAGCCGGATCGCGCCGCCCTTCACGGGGCGCATCGACCGTTCAGGGGGACACCGCCTCGGCGAACCGCGCGAAGTTGGCGGCGAACCGGTCGACGTCGTCGCGGTCGTGCTGTACCGAAAGGAGCCATTGCTCCACCTTGCCCCATGGCGGCAGGAATACCCCGCCATTGTGCTGCATCAGCCAGTGCAGGTGGCCGAGTCTGGCGTCGATCTGCAGGAAGTCGCGGAATTCCCGGACCCGGTCGCGGCGGAAGGTCACGCACCCCTTCGCGCCGAGGGACACGACGTGCCAGTCGAATCCGTGCTGGGCGATGGTGGCCTCCAGCGACGTGCGCAGCCGGGTGGCGATCTCGTCGAGGTGTGCATAGGACTGCGGGGTGAGCACTTCGGTGAGCGTGGCCCTGGTCGCGGCCATCGCAAGCGGGTTGCCGTTGAACGTGCCCACCTGCTCGTAGCGGCCGTCGGCGATCGCCGACATCACCGTGTCGGTGCCGCCGATCGCGGCCACCGAGATCCCGCCGCCGAGCGCCTTGGCCAGGCACACGATGTCGGGCACCACGCCGCTGCGCGCCGTGATCCCGCCGGGGCCGGTGGTGAATCCCGTCTTGACCTCGTCGTAGATCAGCAGCGCACCTTCACGGTGCAGCAGGTCCCTGATGACGGCCAGGTATCCGTCCTCGGGCGGGATGATGCCTGCGTTCATCATCACCGGTTCGAGGATCATCGCCGCCACCTGACCGCGGTGTTCGGCGAGCGCCCGGGCCACTGCACCGGTGTCGTTGAACGGCACCACGATGACGAGATCGCGGATCGCGGCGGGGATGCCCGAGTTGCCGGGCACCGGCGTCGGCGACTGGCGCGGACCGACCTCGTCGGCCTCGGGCAACACCGACACCTGTACCGAGTCGTGGTGGCCGTGATAACAGCCCTCGACCTTGATGATCAGGTCCCGGCCGGTGATCGCGCGGGCCAGGTGCACCGCGTCCATGGTGGCTTCGGTGCCGGAGTTGGCGAACCGCCACAGCGGCAGCTCGAAACGGCGCGACAGCTCTCCCGCGATCCAGATCGCATCCTCGGTCGGCTGCGCGAAATGTGTTCCGCGCCTTACCCTGTCGCTGACCGCCGCGACGATGGCCGGATGCGCGTGCCCGGCGATCGCGGCGCCGTAGCCGCCGTGCATGTCGACGTACTCGGTGCCGTCGACGTCATACACCTTCGACCCGAGGCCGTGGCTCATCCAGACCGCTTGCGGCTGGGCGATCTGCCAGTTCGACGTGGCACCGCCTGCAAGGTGGACGCGGGCCTCGGCGATGAGTTCGGTGCTGCGCGGCTGGCGGCGCAGAAACACCTGCTCCTCGTCGGCGATCAGCTGGTCTACGGTGTCGGCCACCGGGCTCTCCACCACCGACGAAGCCACGGTGAAACCTCCACTCCATAACGGTTGACTGAGCATTCAGTCTATGCGAGAGTCCTACCAGCGACAAGACGCGAAAGCAATGGGGAGGCCCGATATGCCCACACCCAACGGACCCGGTCCGACCCGACGACAGTTCCTGGCTCGCGCGGCGATTCTCGCCGCCACCGCGCCGACGCTCGGTGCGTATCTAGCGGCCTGCTCGAAATCGGGCCCGTCGTCATCCGCGCCCAGCCTGACGCTGGCCGCGCCGGACAATCCGGTCAAGTGGAACATCGCCGACGACAACAAACCCATCGCCGACGGGCTCGCGCCGGAGAAGGGCGCCACGCTCAAGATCTACAACTACGCCGACTATCTCAGCCCGCAGGCCGTCAAGGGCTTCGAGGACAAGTACGCGACCAAGATCGATATTTCGACTTTCAACGACGGAGACGAGGCGATCACCAAGCTCCGCAGCGGGGTCGACTTCGACATCTACAACGCCAACTACACCGAGATCAGCCGCCTGGTCAACGGCGGGTTGATCCGGCCGCTGAACCACTCCTACATACCCGACATCAAGAACGTGTGGCCGAACTTCACCAACCCCTGGTACGACCAGGAGTGGCGGTACACCGTGCCGTACACCATCTACACCACCGGCCTCGGCTGGCGGACCGATCAGGTGCCCGCCGATATCGGCGCGCTGAAGAATCCCTACGACTCGCTGTGGGATCCGGCCTACAAAGGCAAGACCGCTGTGCTGGACGACTGGCACACGGCGATGGCCATGGTGCTTCTGCGCCAAGGCATCACGGACATCAACACCTCCTCGGAGGCCGACCTCAAGATGGTCGGCGAACAGCTCAATGCGTTGGTGAAGGCCACCTCCCCGAAAGTCACGATCACGGGCTACAGCGACCTACCCGCCGGCCAGCTGGGGCTCGCGCAGATGTGGTCGGGCGACATCATCAACGCGCAGTCCTACCTGCCCGAAGGCACGGGAACCGAGATCCTCCGGTATTGGTTCCCGGCGGACGGCAAGGGCATGGTCGACAACGACATGCTGGTGACCCTGCGCGGTGGCAAGAACCCGGTGCTCGCGCACCTGTTCATCAACCACATGCTCGACACCGAGGTCGCGAAGGAGAACTTCTCGGCGATCGGGTACCAGCCGCCACAGAACTCGATCACCCCGGATTCGCTTGTCAAAGAGGAATTCATCCCCGAGAACCTGCGCACCGCGATCGTGAAGCCGGAGTTCTTCGACACCGGCTATCGACTGCTTGAGCTCGACGCGGCCAACGACGCCGCCTGGCACAACGTGTGGCAGACCTTCAAGGCCGGAGGATCCTAGACGGCGATGGTTGCCCCGGTAGTCGCGGCACCGTCGCGGTCAGAGCGGCCGCGCCGTGAACGCGCCAGAGGGCCCTGGCCGGCGCTGGCCGCACCCGGAATCGTCTGGCTGGCAGCATTTTTCATCTTCCCGCTGTATGTCGTCCTGTGCATCGTGTTCGGACAGGTCGACCCGATGTTCCGCACGCCGATTCCGGTGTGGAACCCACTGCAGTGGGATCCCACCCAGTTCAACTACGTCCTCACCCACATCGCCGGCGCCGACGGCATCTTCGGCCCCGCACTTGTGCGCACCGCGGTGTTCGTGTTCGCCGCCAGCTCACTGTGCCTGCTGATCGCGTTCCCGGTCGCGTATTACGTCGCGCGACTCTCCGGGAAGCGCAAGGGACTGTTGCTTGCCCTGTTGATCGCGCCGTTCTGGATCAGCTACATGATGCGAATGTTCGCCTGGGTCAACCTGCTTCAGAACGACGGCATCGTGAACAAAGTGCTGTCCCTCGGCGGCCTTTTCAACCCCGACATTGACTGGCTGACCGGACAGCCGGTGGTGGTGATCCTCGGCCTGGTGTACGGGTACGTGCCGTACATGATCCTGCCGCTGTACGCCGGCCTCGATCGGCTGTCACAGCCGATGCTCGAGGCATCGCGTGACCTTGGCGCAGATCGGCTTTCGTCGTTCTGGCGGGTGACGCTGCCGCTGTGCCGGCCCACGATTCTGGCCGCCGTGCTGCTCACCTGCCTGCCGATGCTCGGCGACTATTTCACCAGCGACATGCTCTCGGCGTCGCCGAAGACCGCAATGGTGGGCAACCTGATCAACGACAGCGTGCACGCCCCGGGCCGGACCGGCCAGGCGGGCGCGTTCGTCATGCTGGTGTTCCTGGTGGCTCTGCTGCCGATGCTCTACTACATCCGGGTGACGTCGCGGCGCGAGGTGGCGTCGTGAGGAGTCCGGCCGCCTGGTGGAACGATCCCTGGCGGCCACCGCGTTTCCTGGTCGGCATCACCGTCGGCTATCTGGTGTGGTCGCTGCTGCCGGTGGCGATCGCCGTGCTGTATTCGTTCAACAACGGCAAGTCCCGCACTGCGTGGCAAGGCTTTTCGTTCCGCTGGTACTGGGGCGACCAGACGCTGTCGGTCTGGCACAACGACTCGCTGCACACCGCACTGCTGCAGACGCTCAAACTGGGCGTCATCGCGACCTTGATCACCGTCCCACTGGGCACGCTGTTCGCGATCGGCATCGACCGCTGGCGCGGCAGGCTGCCGTCGGGGGCGAACTTCCTGATGCTGCTCTCGTTCGTGCTGCCCGAAGTGCTGCTCGCCGTCGCGCTGCTATTCGTCATCACCACCGTCGCGGTACCGGTCGACCTCGGCACCACCGCGCAGGTGATCGGCCTCGTCACGTTCCAGGTGTCCTATCCGGCGGTGCTGGTGCGCGCCCGGCTGGCCACCATCGGCCCCCAATACGAAGAGGCCGCAATGGATCTGGGCGCTTCTCCGCTCGGAGCGCTGCGGCGGATCATCGTGCCGATGCTGATGCCCGCGATATTCGCCAGCACCGTGCTGGTCTTCGCCGACGTCATCGATGACTTCGTCCTGGTGCGCTACCTGTCCGGCGATGCCTCCACCGAACCCGTCTCGGTGAAGATCTACAACACCGCCCGTGCTGCGCCGACCCCCGCGCTCAACGCGCTTGCCACGCTGTTGCTGCTGGCCGCGTTGGCCGCCGTCGTCATCGGATTCCTCTTCTACCGGCGCATGACACGCGCGGACGCCACCGCGGACAGCGGCATCGGCGGCTTCACCGGAGAGGCCTGATGGACTAGTCTGACTGTATGTTCAAACAGCACCCTCCGGCTCCCCTTCCCGCCGACGGCGTCGCGGCGGCGATGGCCCCGTTCGGCCAGTCGCGGATGCTGCCGCGCGAGGCCTACACCGACCCCGCGGTGTTCGAGTGGGAGCGCAACCACATCTTCTGCGGGTGGACCTGCGTCGGCCATGCCTCCGACCTGGCTGCCGTCGGCGCCCAGAAGGCGGTGGGCACCGGACCGAACTCGACCCTGCTGGTGCGCGGCGACGACGACCTCGTCCGAGCGTTCGCCAACACCTGTCGCCACCGCGGGCACGAGCTGTTGGCCTGCAATCAGTCGAGCCGCGGGCGCGCAATTGTGTGCCCGTATCACTCGTGGTCCTATCGCCTTGACGGCACCCTGCGCAATGCGCCGAGCTTCAAGAACGTCGACGGCTTCAACACCGACGAGTTCGGGCTCGCCGAACTGCGACTGGTCGACTGGCACGGCTGGCTGTTCGTGGACCACAGCGGCGAGGACGCCGAATTCTCCGAGCACGTCGCGGGTTTGGAGGACGTCGTCGGACCCTACCGTCCCGAAGACCTGACAGTCGTCGACCGGCATTCCTACGAGCTGGCCACCAACTGGAAGATCATCGCCGAGAACTACCAGGAGTGCTACCACTGCTCCGCGATTCACCCGGAGTTGTCCCGGATCAGCCCGCCGACCAGCGGCGACAACTTGCACCTCGAGGGCTCGTGGATGGGCGGCTGGATGTCGATCATCGAAGGCGCCGAGACGATGTCGCTGACCGGAGCCAGCGGCGGCGTCGCGATCAAAGGCCTCTCCGAGCGCGAACTGCGCAGCGTGATGTATCTGGTCGGCTATCCCAACCTTCTGGTCAGCCTGCACCCCGACTACGTGATGACCCACATCATGACGCCGTTGGCCGCGGACCGTACCCACGTCGAATGTGCGTGGGCGTTCCCCAGGGAGGTCGCGGAGAAGGCGGACTTCGACCCGTCCTACGCGGTGGATTTCTGGGACCTGACCAACCGGCAGGACTGGGCTGCCTGCGAGTCGGTGCAGCGCGGGCTGTCCTCACCCCACGCCCGACCGGGGCCACTGGCGCCGGAGGAGGACGGCGTGTATCAGTTCGTCAGCCGGGTCGCTAAGGCGTATTCCGGCGGCGCTGCTCGCGGGTAGGAACGCCGTTGGCGCCCTGGATCGACTGCGCGTAGGTGCCCACGGCGAACGCGGCGCCGGGACCCGTCACCGCGAGCGCATCGCGGTCGACGTTGTCGACGGTGTCGCCCGGCAGGCGGTAGTTCCGGTCGAACGCGGCACCAGCGTTGCCGCCCCACAGCCGGGCCTGTACTTCTGTTTTCCGTTGTGCCGCACCAGTTGTCATGCCACCGATGGGCACACCCGCGTCGAGGAACGGGCTGTCGTCGCCGGCCTTGCCCAGCGGCATGTCGGCGGGACGGATGCCCGCGAGGTTCAGATAGCCGGCCAGCGTACGCTCGATGCCCGCTGAACCGACGGGCACGGTAGCAGCGGGGACGTCGGGATTGGGCTGGCCCGACTGGTCGCCGTCGTAGGTGAAGAAACCCGCGTTCGGCGAGCCCAGCATGTCGAAATTCGAGATACAGCGCGATGTCATTGAGCTGGTCATGATTCAGGGCGGCAACATATTTCGACGACCCCGCCAGCACCGCGTCCTCGGACCCCCAGAAGCCGAACCGCACGGCGTTGGCGATCTGCGGCTGGCCGCCGAGCGCCGCGGCGGTCTCCAGCAGCGCGGCCACGCCGGTGCCGTTGTCGTTGATGCCGGGACTGTCGGCAACGGTGTCCAGATGCGCGCCCGCCATCACCACGTTGTGGGTGTCGCCGGTCTTGGTCTGTGCCACCACGTTTCGCGACTTCACCATGGCCGCCTTGGCGTCGAGCGTCAGCAGGACAGGCGCGTCGGTGCCGCGCAGCGCGGCGTCGGCGTCCTTGTCGATGACCCCGACGGGCACCTTCAAACCCTGGTAGTAGCTGGGTGTGAACAACCCCTTCGTGCTGCCCGTCCCTTGACCGCTGACGACGAGAAGCCCCACCGCGCCGCCTGCGACGGCGGTGTTCTGCTTGTCGACGATCGAGCAACCGGTGTCGTCGACGACGGCGATGGCGCCTGCCATCCTCTTGGTTCCGTAGTCTGCTGCCACGCAGCCCGCCGGCTTCTGCGGCCGCAACGTGACGGCGCGCAGGCCGCCCGGCGGGGTTGGGGTCAGCAGCGATGCCTGGTCGACGGGGTATTCGCGGCCCGACACGGCTAGCTCTGGCTTCCCGGGCCGCGTCACGCCGAGGCGCTCGTATTCCGGCGTCTGAACATCAAAACCCTTGTCCCGCAGGGTCTGCGCCACGTAGTCGACGCTCGCGTCGTACCCAGTTGTGCCTTCTGCGCGGGAGTGGTTGTTGGCGTCGGCGATCTCCTGCAGCTTGCGTAGGTGAACGTACATGCCGTCGACACCGACCTTGCCCGAGAGGTCGCGGGCAAGGTCCTGCGATGGTGTCGGCGTCGAGGAGCACCCGCTGAGGAGCATGGCGACCGCCGCCGCGCCCGCCAGCGCCACCGCACACCGCGTCATGACGCAGTCAGTGCATGGCGGGTGCGGTCGTCGCGCAGCGGCACTCCGTTACGGCCGCGTTGGTCCTGTGCGTAGAGCCCGACGGAATAGGCGACCCCGGCGCCGTGGATCTCCAACGCATTTCGGTCGACGTGGTCAAGCGTGTCGGTGTCCTTGTGGTAGTTGGGATCGAACGGCTCATCAGCCGTGCCGTTCCACAGCTCGGCTTGTTCGCGGGTCATCTTGTCCTCGGCGCCGGAGAACAGCCCGCCAGCGGGAACTCCCGCCTTGGTGAAGCCGTCGTAGTCGGAGCGGCCTTCGAACGACGTGTCCTGGGCGGTTTCGCCGGCATCCTTGAGGTAGGCGACGAAGGTCCGCTCGATTCCCGCCGAACCCTCGGGCACCCGCGGGGTTTCCTCTCTGGGGTTCGGCGGCGCTGACTGGTCACCGTCGTAGGTGAAGTACCCCGGGTTGGGCGAGCCCAACATGTCGAAGTTCATATACAGCGCGATGTCCTTGAGCTGGTCGATATTGAGCGATTGCACGTAGTTGTTCGAGCCGAGCAACCCGAGCTCCTCGCCGCCCCAGAAACCGAACCGCACCGCGTTCTGAACCGCCGGCGAGGGGCCCAGCTGCAATGCGGTTTCCAGCACGGCCGCCACGCCCGAACCGTTGTCGTTGATCCCGGGGCCCGCAGGCACGCTGTCCAGGTGGGCGCCGACCATCACCACGTCGGCGGTCGAGCCGGTTTTCGTCTGGGCGATGACATTGCGGGTGTGGTCGATCTTGACCCCGGCGTGGAGCTTGAGGGTGGTCTGTCCCGGCGCGGCGCGCAGTCGCTCGCCCGTTGCCTTGGTGACGCTGATGACCGGGATCTTCGCGTTGGTGTCCTCACCGAGCGTGCCGCCCATTTGGTCGCCGTCCTCGTTGTTGGCGACGATCAAGGCGACGGCGCCGCGGTCGGCGGCGACAGACTGTTTGATCGAGAACTGGCAGGTGCCGCGGTCGACCAGCACCACGGCGCCCTGCACGGGAAGGCCGTCGTAGTCAGAGGCGGTGCAGCCCGGCGAATCCTCGACATGGGCGGCGACCAGTGGTCCGGATACGCCGTCGGGCGGCGTGCCGATGGTGAACTGCAGCGGCTTGGCCTCGATCGTCGCACCGCCGACCGTGAGCGCTAAATCCTCGGCGAACGGCTGGCGCACCTCGAATTCGGGTGTCTGCACATCGAAACCCTTGTCCCGCAGTGCGTTCGCGACGTAGTCGACGCTGGCGTCGTAGCCGGGGGTGCCCATCGCGCGGGTGCCGCCGTGCGCGTCGGCGATCTCCTGCAGTTTCGTCAGGTGCGCCATCATCGCGTCGACCTTGACCTTTTGGCGCAGCGCCCCCGCGAATTCGGTGGCCGCGCCGGAGGCCGCGGGCGAAGCGGGCGGGTTGGTGGCCTCCTTCGCGGGCTTGCCGCCGCAACCACCGAGTGCAGCCGTCACGACCACGGTCATGAGCACGGCCGATACCGCGCGCGAGGTGCGCCCCATTGCGCCCACGTTAGCCGGTGGGTGTCATGCGTCACGCCGGTTGACGCTGACCAGCGCCGCGACGAACACGGCGGCCACCACCGCCGCGAAGTACACGATCGACCCGAGTTCGCCCCACGGCATGGCGTGGTACGGATACAGCCACTGCACGCGGATGAAGGTGAAGGCGTTCAAGAACGGCAGATAGGGGCCGACGGCCGAACTGATGTTGGGCAGGTTCGCGAGCATCGGTTCGGCGACCAATGGCCAGAGCAGGAGCAACGCCACGGCGCCCGCTGAAGCTCTCAACAACGCGCCCACCCCGACGCCGAGCACAGCAGCGAGCATCGCGTACAGCGCGATCGCGCCGACCAGGCGCCAGACCTGGGGATCCGACAGCGACGCACGCGCCACCGCGACGGACGCGATCACCATTACCGCGGTGTAGACGCCGGAAAAAACCGCCGCAACAAGAGCTTTCGCCACCAGGACCAACGTACGGTTGGGGACGGCCATGAAGGTGGTGCGGATCAGCCCGGTCCTGTACTCGCTGGTCACGGTCAGCGACGACAGGATCATCAGCACCGGCACACCGAAGACCGCCGCTCCCATCGCCGCTTTCTCCGGCGATAACCCGTTGCTGCCATACGCGGTGGAGGCCTGCAAGGCGGCCACGCCGAGGCTCAGCACGGCCACCGCTACCGCCGACCACAGTGGCGATCGGGTGGTCGACAGCTTGATGCGTTCGGCGTTCAGCACCGCCGCGGCGCCCATTCAGGTCACCGCCCGATACTGAACCGCGTCGTCGGTGAGTTTCATGTATGCGTCTTCCAACGAGACCTGTTGTGAGCTCAGCTCGTGCAGCGTGACCCCGTTGCGCGCAGCCAATTCACCGACGACCTCGCTGGCCGCTCCCCGCACCAACAGCGCGGCCGCCGCTGGGTCGTCGTCGACGGCGACGCCGGCCTCGGTCAGCACCTGCCGCAGCAGGTCGAGCTGAGGGCTGCGGACCCGGACACTGTCGGCGCGGCCGACGAACTCGCGGACCGTCGTCGACGCGATCAGCTTGCCCCGTCCGATCACGACGAGCCTGTCGGCGGTGTTCGACATCTCCGCGAGCAGATGGCTCGACACAAAAACGGTGCGGCCCTCACCGGCAAGCGTGCGAATCAGCGTCCGCACCCAGCGGATGCCCTCGGGATCAAGGCCGTTGACCGGCTCGTCGAACAGCAACACCTGCGGGTCGCCGAGCAGTGCGGCGGCAATGCCCAGCCGTTGGCTCATGCCCAGCGACAGTGTGCCCGCCTTCTTCTCGGCGGCGCTGGACAGCCCGACCATGTCGAGCACATCGTCGATCCGGCTGACCGGCAGCCGGTGCGTCGCGGCGATCCATTGCAGGTGCGCGCGCACCGACCGGTTGGGATGGGTCTGCTTGGCGTCCAGCAGAGCGCCGACATGCCGCAGCGGGTCGGCCAGTTCCCGATAGGATTTGCCGTCGATGGTGGCGGTGCCCGAGGTCGGGCGGTCCAGTCCGAGGATCATCCGCATCGTGGTGGTCTTGCCCGCGCCGTTGGGGCCGAGGAACCCGGTCACCACGCCTGGTTCGATGGTGCAGGTCAGGCCGTCGACTGCGCGGGTCCTGCCGAATACTTTGGTAAGCCCGACCAATTCGATCATCGCCACCATACTGTCACTCCGTGGCGGCGTATGACTTCATCGTGGTCGGCGCCGGTTCCGCCGGCTGCGCGGTGGCCGGGCGGTTGGCAGCAGAGTCATCCGCGACGGTGCTTTTGATCGAGGCCGGCGGCTCTGCCCGGAAGTTGACCGTACGGGCGCCGCTGGCCGGCATCCGGCAGTGGGGCACCTCGCTGGACTGGGCCTACGAAACCGAACCGGAACCCGGCGGCGCCGACCGGCGGATCCTTCAACACGCCGGTCGCATGCTCGGCGGCACGAGTGCGATGAACTCGATGGTGTGGGTCAAGGGCAGCGACCTGGACTACGACGGCTGGCAGCTCCCCGGGTGGGCGTGGAATGACGTTGCGCCGGTGTTCGCGCGGATCGAGCAGGGGCCGATGCGGATCACCCGGCTGGCCTATCCCGACGAGCTGTCGTCTCGCTTCGTCGAATCCGCCCGCGCGGCCGGTGTCGCCGCCAACGACGACGTCAGCGGGCCCGATCTCGACGGTGCGGCGCTCAGCCCCGTCACCATCTACCACGGCCAACGGTGGACGACAGCGCGCGGCTACCTCCGACGGCAGAAGAATCTGACGGTAGTCACCAAGGCGGCGGTGCACCGGGTGATCGTCCGCGACGGTCGGGCGGTCGGTGTCGAGTTCCGCCGTCGAGGCCGGGTCCATCAGGCTTTCGCCGACCGAGAGGTCGTCGTGAGCGCGGGCGCCATCGGCACACCACAACTGCTTCAGTTGTCGGGCATCGGCCCGGCAGATCACCTTCGCCGCGTAGGGATCACCCCACTCGTGGACAACGCCCGCGTCGGTGACGGCCTCACCGACCACCCGCTTGTGTGGGCCATCTGGGATCTGGCACCCGGCTTCGTCGGGCTTGCGGACGCGGGGAACCCAAAGTGGTTGCTGCAGTGGCTATTACGCCACACTGGGAAACTCGCCAACAGCGGCGTGGAAGCGGTGGCTCATATCCGGTCCACCACCGACGCGCCCGCATGCGACTTTCAGCTGATCTTCGCCCCCGGAGACGCCATGGCCGACCCCAAGGACAAACCCCAGCCTGCGCTGTCGGTGGGGCATTCGTACTGGACGCCCGAGAGTCGCGGCAGCGTGATGGTTCGCTCGTCGGATCCCGCGACGCCACCGGTCATCCGGCTGAACCTGCTCACCGAGCGTGCCGACGTCGACGCGCTCGTGCGGGCTGTGGAGCGTACGCGCGAGATCGTCGCGACGGAGCCGATCGCATCCGCCGTCGGGCACGAACGTCTGCCCGGGCCCGGCTCGGACATCGGGGCGTGCGTGAGGAACACCGCGATCAGACTGCACTGCGATGGCACAGCAAGCCAAGAAGCTCCGGGTACGCGGCGTGGAGAATCTGCGCGTCGCCGATGCCTCTGCGCTGCCTCGGATTACCCGCGCCAACACCAACGCGCCGGCGATCATGATCGGGGAACGCTGCGCGGACTTCCTGCTCACTCGGTGATCAAATCAGCCACGGCGCGAGGCGAAATGCCTCATAGGGTCGGGCTGGACGGCTGAGCCCAGAACCGCTTCGGGATCCGGCCCGCCTGACGCGCGAGGTAGCCGGCCGTGATCGCGGCGGCCATCGCGGCAGCCATCACGGGCGGGTCGGCGGCCCTGGTCACCGCGCGTGGCGAGAAGGACTGCGTCGCAGCCCAACTCCATCGCCAGCGCGGCATCGCTGGCCGTTCCGATGCCCGCGTCGAGGATCACCGGCACACCGGCCTGTTCGACGATCATCTCGATGTTGTGCGGGTTGGCGATGCCCAGCCCGGTCCCGATCGGTGAGCCGAGCGGCATCACGGCCGCACAGCCGGTGTCCTCGAGCCGCCGGGCCAGCACCGGATCGTCATTGGTGTATGGCAGCACCACGAATCCGTCGTCCACCAATTGCTCAGCGGCACGGACCAATTCGATGGCATCGGGCAGCAGGGTGCGTTCGTCGGCGATGACCTCGAGCTTGACCCAGTCGGTCTGCAGTGCCTCACGGGCCAGCTGAGCCGTCAGCACCGCTTCGGCGGCGCCGCGGCATCCGGCGGTGTTCGGCAGCGGCGTGATGTTCAACCGGTTCAGCAGGCCCAGTACGCCCGTGCCGCCGTCGGCATCCACCCGGCGCATCGCGACGGTGGTCAGTTCCGTGCCCGACGCGACAAGAGCCTCCTCCAGCACGGCCAGGTTCGCCGCACCGCCCGTACCGAGGATCAGCCGCGAGCCGAACTCACGGCCCGCGATCGTCAGTTTCGACTCAGCCACCCTGCACCGCCGTCACCACTTCAAGCCGAGCGCCGTCGGTCAGCGTGGTCTGCCACCTCGACCGCGGCAGCACCGACCAGTCGACGGCGACCGCGATGCCCTTCTCCGGAAAGCCGAGGCGCTCAAGCAGTCCCGCGACGGTGGTCGCCTCGTCCACCTCGACTGTCTCGTCGTTGACGGTAACGATCATCGAACCTCCAGCGGTTCGGCTTCGGGCAGCGGAGCGCCGTTGAGCTCGCCCGCTATCGCTTCGGCGGTCCACGGCGCGAGAAGGAAGCCCGACCTCCCGTGGCCCGCCGCCACCAGCGTGCGGTCGTCGAGACGGCCGACCAGCGGCAGGTTGTCGGGCGTCATCGGGCGCAGGCCCGCCGCGCATTCGGCGAACTCGTACTCGCCCAGCGCAGGCATCACCGCGCACGCGTCGTCGAGCAGTTCCCGCACACCGGCCACGGCGGGGGCGGTGTCCCGGCCGTGCTCGTACTGGGTGGCGCCGACGACGACGCCGTCGGAACGCGGCGCCAGATAGACCTGGCGTCCGTGCACTCGCGCGCGAATCACTCTCTGCGGCACCGGCATACAGCCGGGCCGCCACCGAAGCCGCAACACCTCACCCTTGACGGGGCGGATCTGCAGGCCCGGCCACAATGCGGGCGCGTCGATGCCGTTGGCGATCACCCGAACGTCGGCGTCCAGCGATGCGAGATCGTTTGCCGGCGGCGCCCACTGCACTCCGAGCCTTTCGCAGTGGTCGGCCAGCGCCTCGACCAGCGCCCGATTGTCCACGCCGAGTTCCGTCTCGGCCACGAAGCCGTGCCTGATCCCCTGGGCGAGTGTCGGTTCCACGTCGCGGGCTGCCGACGTGAATGTCACCGGGTGTCCCTGTGCGGACAGCCACTCCCCGATCGTCTTGAGGTCGGCCACGTCGGCGCGGTCGAGGGCGACCACCAGGGACCCGCGCGCGGTGACGACGTCGGACGGTAGGCCGTCGAGAAAGGACCCCGGTCCGTCTTTGTGCCAGAGCGCCAACGAAGCCAGGCCGAGGCGCAGCAGCCGCTCTTCGCCGGGCCAGCCTTCGCTGTGCGGGGCCAGCACGCCGGCCGCGACCCACCACGCACCGGGTTCGCCGGTGCGGTGCACACGCACGCTCCAGCCGTCGAGAGCGGCGCGGCGTGCCACCGAAAGGCCGATGACGCCGCCGCCGACGACGGCCAGTGATCCGTTGGGCATTTTCCTCCTCCCTTCGCCGGCATGACCCGGATCAGGTGTGACGGTAAGGGCAATTGCACGTGCCCACTCTCAGCCCCGCTTCCCGGGACTCCCGTGTCGAGGACTCACATTACTCTCGCGGTGTGCACCAACCCGGAGATCGGCTGGCGTCCGCGTCGCTGTATTTGTGCACCGACGCCCGCCGCGAACGCGGTGACCTGGCGGCATTCGCCGACGCGGCGCTCGCGGGCGGCGTCGACATCATCCAGCTGCGCGACAAGGGCTCGCCCGGTGAGCAGCGGTTCGGACCGCTGGAGGCCCGCGACGAGCTCGCCGCGCTCGAGGTGCTGGCCGACGCGGCCCGGCGGCACGACGCGTTGTTCGCGGTCAACGACCGGGCCGACATCGCACTGGCGGCCGGCGCCGACGTGCTTCACCTCGGCCAAGACGACCTGCCGCTGCCGGTCGCCCGCAGCATCATCGGTCCCCGGCCGCTGATCGGGCGGTCCACCCACGACCGTGACCAGGCTGCGGCCGCGGTGGCCGAGCCGGTGGACTATTTCTGCGTCGGGCCCTGCTGGCCGACGCCGACGAAACCGGGACGCGCCGCCCCCGGCCTCGCGCTGGTGCGGGCCGCGGCCGAATTACGCACCGACAAGCCGTGGTTCGCGATCGGCGGCATCGACGAGGGGCGGCTGCCCGAGGTGCTCGAGGCAGGTGCGCACCGTGTCGTCGTGGTGCGGGCGATCACTGGGGCAGACGACCCGCAGGCCGCGGCGAACCGATTGAAGGCGAAGCTCACAACGTCGGGTTGACCAGCAGCGGTATCGACGCCGCCACGGCACGAAGCTCCGCCCAGCTGGCGGCGAATCCAGGATGCAGCGGCAGCGCCGCCACGTCTTCCTCGGCCACCCAGCGCAGTTCGGCGCTTTCCCGATTGGGGACGGTCTCGAGCAACTCGCGAGCGTCGGCGATGACGGTGGTGTAGGTCCATAGACCTCCGCTGGCGGTCGCTGTCACCACGGTGGTGCGCACGGTGAGCCGGTCTGCGGTCAGCCCGGCCTCTTCGTGGGCCTCGCGAACCGCGGCCTGTTCGGGCGTCTCGTGGCTGTCGCGCGCCCCGCCGGGCAGTCCCCAGGTGCCGCCTTGGTGACTCCACGGCGCCCGGTGTTGCAGAAGCACTGCAGCCATTCCGTCGGGGCGCGGAGCACGAAGCAACAGACCCGCGGCGCCGTGCTTGCCCCAGTAGGCCGCGCCGCTGTCGGACACCACCCAGCCGTCGCCGTCGCCACGCACGGCTTCAGCTTAGGGAACACTCGGCAGGCCGGTGGGCGTCGAATGCCCACACGTCACAGGAATAACTCTTAGAATTCTTTTATAGAGTTGGGAAAGGTCCGGAAAGATAGCCGTTAAGCCGCGAGAAGTGATGGAGTCCGCGCACCCGTGACTGTGGAGCTGGCGCACCCGTCGACCGAGCCACTTGCGTCGCGGTCGCCGACAACACCCGCGCATCCGCGCTGGTGGTTTCTCTGGACCACGCCCGGCCGAATCCTGACCATCGGCGTCGTGCTGTCGGCACTGGTGATCGCCAGCGCGTTTGCCACCTCGACGACCGTCAACGACCGCCAGCAGGCGCTGACCACCGTCCTCGACCACACCGAGCCGCTGGCCTTCGCGGCCGGCCAGCTCTACACCACGCTGTCGGTCGCCGACGCGGCCGCGGCGACGGCGTTCATCGCGGGCGCCGAGCCGCGCGACGTGCGGCAGCGCTACGAGCAGGCGATCACCGATGCCGCCAGCGCCGTCACCAGGGCGTCCAGCGGGCTGACGGATGAGCAGATGATCCAGCTGCTGGGCCGCATCAACGCCAACCTCGCGGTGTACACCGGGCTGGTGGAAACCGCGCGCACCAATAACCGGGCGGGCAATCCGGTCGGCTCGTCGTATCTGTCCGAGGCGTCGTCGCTGATGCAGCAGACGATCCTGCCCGACGCGCAACGGCTCTACCAGGAGACCTCGGCGCGGGTGGACAAGGAGACGACGGCGTCGACGCGCATTCCGGCGCCGGTCATCCTGGTGGTGCTGGCCACGCTGTTGTTCGGCGCGTTCGCGAACCGTTGGCTGTCGCGTCGCACTCGTCGTCGCGTCAACATCGGTTTCGTCGCGGGCGGGATGGCCGTGCTGATCATGCTGCTCTGGGTGTTCACCGCGCTGGTCATCTCGACCATCGACAGCCGCAGTGCGAAGAACACGGCCGCCGAGTCTCTCAAGACCGTCACCACCCTGGCCATCACCGCGCAGCAGGCGCGCGCCGACGAGACGCTGTCGTTGATCCGGCGCGGTGACGAGACCGTCCGCAAGCAGTCCTACTACCAGCGCATCGACACGATGCAACAGCAGCTGTCCGAATACCTCGACCGAGACGATGCGATCGACAAGGGCGACCTGGCCGACGCCGAACAGTTGTTGCGGCGCTGGCGTGCCGCCGACGACCGCATCAGCTCCTACATCGCGGTCGGCAACTACCAGGCGGCGACGCAGGTCGCGCTGGGCCGCGGCGAGGACGACTCGACGCCCGCGTTCGACCGGCTGGACGCGGCGCTGGGCAAGGGCATCGACCAGAGCCGCGAACAACTGCGCAACGACATCCTCAGCGCCCGCCGCGTGCTGTCCGGCGCGACCGTCGGGGCAGCGGTGTTGTCCGTGGTCGCGGCGATCGCGGTGGCGCTGGGACTGTGGCCCCGACTGAGCGAGTACCGATGAAGTTTCGACTGCTCTGCGTCACGGTCGCCGCGGTGACCGTACTGGCCGGCTGTGGGCGCGCAGAGGGGGTGGCGCCCGCCCCCACCCTGTCGCTCACCCCGCCCACTCCGGCCGGCATGGAGGAACTGAAACCGGAGCTGATGCCCCCGCCCGAGGACACCGACGGGGATTGCGATCTGACCGCGAGCCTGCGGCCGTTCCCCGATCGCGCGCAAGCCGACGCGGCCGTCGCCAACATCAGGTCCCGCGGACGGCTCATCGTCGGGCTGGACATCGGCAGCAACCTGTTCAGCTTCCGTGACCCGATCACCGGCGAGATCACCGGCTTCGACGTCGACATCGCCGGCGAGGTGGCGCGCGACATCTTCGGCACTCCGTCGCAGGTCGAGTACCGCATCCTGTCATCGGCCGACCGGGTCGCCGCGCTGCAGAACAACCAGGTCGACATCGTCGTCAAGACCATGAGCATCACGTGCGAACGCAAGAAGCTGGTCAATTTCTCGACGGTGTACCTGACGGCGAACCAGCGGATCCTGGCGCCGCGCGCGTCCACGATCGCGCAGGCGAGCGACCTGTCCGGAAAGCGGGTGTGCGCCGTCAAGGGCACCACGTCGCTGCAACGGATTCAGGAGATCAACCCGTCGCCGATCATCGTTTCCGTGGTGACGTGGGCCGACTGCCTGGTCGCGCTGCAGCAGCGCCAGGTCGACGCCGTCAGCACCGACGATTCCATCCTGGCCGGGCTGGTCGCCCAGGACCCGTATCTGCACATCGTCGGACCCAGCATGAACGAGGAGCCCTACGGCATCGGCATCAACCTGGCCAACACCGGCCTGGTGCGGTTCGTCAACGGGACGCTGGACCGCGTCCGCCGGGACGGCACGTGGAACACGTTGTACCGCAAGTGGTTGACGGTGCTCGGGCCGCCGCCTGCGCCCCCTGTCCCGAGGTACTCGGACTGATGTCTGCGGCAGAGCACGAAGTCGAAGGCCCCGGCACTCAGCCGGCGAGCCTCGACGAACTCGACATGGACGACGTCGACTCCGTGGCGACGATGCGGCCCATGGCGACCCAGGCCGTATTCCGGCCGCACTTCGACGACTCGGATTCCACCTCGGTCGGGACCGCCGACACCGAACCCGAGGACCATGCGACGACGATGACGCGGGCACTGTCGCCGACCCGCAGACTCGGTGGCGGCTTGGTGGAGATCCCGCGGGTGCCCGAGATCGACCCGCTGTCCGCGCTGATGACCAATCCCGTTGTGGCCGAGTCGAAGCGGTTCTGCTGGAACTGCGGCCGCCCGGTCGGCAGGTCGTCGGCCGACGGCAGGGCACTCTCGGAGGGCTGGTGCCCGCATTGCGGCAGCTCGTATTCCTTCCTACCGCAGCTGGCTCCCAGCGACATGGTCGCCGAACAGTACGAGATCAAGGGCTGCATCGCACACGGCGGCCTTGGCTGGGTGTATCTGGCCTTCGACCACAACGTCAACGAGCGGCCCGTCGTGCTCAAGGGTCTGGTGCATGCCGGCGACGCCGAGGCTCAGCAGATCGCGATGGCGGAGCGGCAGTTCCTCGCCGAGGTGACGCACCCGGGGATCGTGAAGATCTACAACTTCGTCGAGCACCCGGATCAGCACGGCAACCCGGTCGGCTACATCGTGATGGAGTATGTCGGCGGAAAGTCACTCAAGCAGGCAAAGGGTGACAAGTTTCCGGTCGCCGAGGCCATCGGCTACATGCTCGAGATCCTGCCCGCGCTCGGCTACCTGCATTCCATCGGGCTGGCCTACAACGACCTCAAGCCCGAGAACATCATGATCACCGAGGAGCAGCTCAAGCTCATCGACCTCGGCGCGGTGTCGCGGATCAACTCTTTCGGATACCTTTACGGCACACCGGGTTACCAAGCACCCGAGATCGTACGGACGGGTCCGACGGTGGCCACCGACATCTATACGGTGGGCCGAACGCTGGCAGCCCTGACACTGAACCTCCGTACCCGCAAGGGCCGCTACGCCGACGGCCTGCCCGAAGAGGACCCCGTGCTGAGCGAGTACGACTCGTTCGGCCGACTGCTGAGCAGAGCCATCGACCCCGACCCACGTCGCAGGTTCGGCAGCGCCGAGGAGATGACCAGCCAACTGCTCGGCGTGCTGCGCGAGGTGGTCGCCCAGGACAGCGGCATGCCCCGCCCCGGCCTGTCGACGGTGTTCAGCCCGTCTCGGTCCACCTTCGGCGTCGACCTGCTCGTCGCGCACACCGACGTGTATCTCGACGGCCAGGTGCACTCGGAAAAGCTGACGGCACAGGAAATCGTGAGAGCGCTGCAGGTGCCGCTGGTCGATCCGGCCGACGTCGGTGCCACGGTGTTGTCGGCGACGTTGCTGAGCCAGCCGGTGCAGACGCTGGACTCGCTGCGCGCGGCGCGGCACGGCACGCTGGACTCGGAGGGCATCGACCTTTCGGAGTCGGTGGACCTGCCGCTGATGGAGGTGCGGGCCCTGCTGGACCTCGGCGACGTCGCCAAGGCTACCCGCAAGCTCGACGACCTGGCAGGCCGAGTGGGATGGCGGTGGCGGCTGGTGTGGTTCCGTGCCGTGTCGGAAATGCTGACCGCCGACTACGATTCGGCCACAAAGCATTTCACCGAGGTACTCGATACTCTGCCCGGCGAGCTGGCGCCCAAACTGGCGTTGGCTGCGACGGCCGAACTGGCAGGCAACGCCGACGAACGCAAGTTCTACGACACGGTGTGGAGCACCGACAACGGGGTGATCTCCGCCGGCTTCGGCCTGGCTCGCGCCCAGTCGGCGGAAGGCGATCGCGACAGCGCCGTCCGCACCCTCGACGAAGTGCCCGCCACATCAAGGCATTTCACCACCGCGCGGCTGACGAGCGCGGTGACGCTGCTGTCCGGGCGCTCGATGAACGAGATCAGCGAGCAGCACATCCGGGACGCCGCCCGTCGCGTGGAGGCGCTGCCCGACACCGAGCCGCGGGTCCTTCAGATCCGCGCACTTGTCCTCGGCACCGCGATGGACTGGCTAGCCGACAACCACGCCAGCACCAACCACATTCTCGGATTCCCTTTCACCGAGCACGGTTTGCAGCTCGGGGTGGAATCCTCGCTGCGGGGTCTTGCCCGGGTGGCACCCACCCAGGCGCACCGCTACGCGCTGGTCGATCTCGCCAACAGTGTGAGACCGACAAGCACCTTCTGAGCTCGACACGCCGTTCATCACCGCAGCCGACGTGCTGATCGCGTTGGCAGCGACGTGTATCGGTACGAAATCAGTCGTCAAAGCGGAAATCGGCCAGCGAATTCGTCACCGGATGAGGTCGTGAACTGGGCATGGTCTCACGACGAATTCCGTAGTAATCTGCAATTCAGGTTGAGGTTACAGCCCTCCGGCGGATATCGATTCGACTGAGGAGGCCGCCGTTGTCTAGCACGGGTACGCGTCGAGTCTTCCGCGCACACCCCCGGTCAATCGACTTGCGTGAGAAACACAACCGAGCCATCTTCTCGGCGTGCCATACACCGCCGTCGACGGTCGTGGTCACCATCGAAGGCGCCGTGGACGCCACCAACTGCCATGCCCTGGCCCGCTACGTCGAGGGCCAGATCGCGGGGTCGGCACACTTGGTGATGGACCTCCGGCTTGTCGACTTCTTCGGCACCGCCGGCTTCGCGGCTCTGCACAACGTCAATATGATCTGCACTCGATACGACCTGACATGGGCGGTGCGGGCGGGTCGACAGGTGCGTCGCCTGCTGGGGATCTGCGATCCGGATCGCTTCCTCCCGCTCGAAGAGCCGCAGTCATTCCTCGATGACTTGGATGCAGCCGCGTGCGATCGCGAGCTCCTCGTCCGTGGGCACCACTAGCACCGTCGTCGGCGAGGTCTTTTTCGAGATCCTGCGCGCATCACGGGCGGGGCTCGCGTTGAGCTGCTCGTCGATTTCGACGCCGAGCGCGGTCATGTCGGCCAGCGCGTCGCGGCGGACGGCCGCGTCGTTCTCGCCCACTCCGGCGGTGAAGGTGATGACGTCGGTGTTGCCGAGCAGCGCCATGTACCCGCCGATGTACTTGCGCAGCCGGTGAATGTAGACGTCGTAAGCCAACTGCGCTGCCGCATCACCGGATTCGATCTGCCGGTGAAGCACGCGGAAGTCGATCGCACCACCGAGCCCGAATACACCGGAGCGCCGGTCGAGCATCGACTCGATGGCCTCGACGCTCATCCCGGCGCTTCGCGACAGATACATGATGACCCCCGGGTCGATGTCTCCGGACCTGGTGCCCATCACCAGACCCTCCATCGGCGTCAGGCCCATCGACGTGTCGATGGGCTGACCGCCGACGATCGCCGACGCCGACGCCCCGTTGCCCAGGTGTAGCACGACTTGATTCAGCGACTCCAGCCGTACGCCCAGGAATGCCGCCGCCTGTTCGCTTACGTACTGATGGGATGTCCCGTGAAACCCGTAGCGCCGAATATGCCACTGCCGCGCAATATCCCGGTCGATCGCGTAGGTCGCCGCCGCGGGCGGTAGGTCGTGGAAGAACGCGGTGTCGAAGACGGCTATGTGCGGTAGATCGGGAAGCAGCTCACGGGCCACCTGGATGCCGAGCACGGTCGGCGGGTTGTGCAGGGGCGCAAGTGGCGTGAGTTCTTCGAGCTTCTCGATCAACGCGTCGTCGATCAACGCCGGTGCGTAGAGGTCCGGACCCCCGTGCACGACGCGGTGGCCGACCGCGACCAGCCCAAGGGTCTCCAGCTGTTGACCGGACGCGGCCAGCCTGCTGAACGCCTCGCGCAATGCCGCTGCGTGGTCGGTTACCGGCCTTTGGCCGATCCGTTCGACGGTGCCGTCGATAATCATGGTTCCCGAGTCAGGCTCAACGACAGCATATTTCACCGATGACGAGCCGGAGTTGACCACCAGCACCGTTCGCGACGACTGTGCCATCACTTGGCCGTCAATCGGGCGCGCGGAACCGCGATTTCGTTCAGAGCAGCCGCATCGACTGATTGTTTCCCGGCCGTTATCGAGTCATGACAAACGACATGTCTATAGCTCACCTCGAAAGTCTATGAGGAGTTGCGAAACTGCCGTCCACGAACCTGCTTCGGGGGTGTCCGTCGATTGTGTCATCTGCGAGTCCACCGCCCGGCGCGCAGCGTCCGCCGGGTCATCAACTTGCTTCTCACTCAGCGCTCTCGAGGGAGGGATGCTGATCGGCATCGACGATGCCCCGCTGCTGCACGAATTTTCCGCCTGCGCCGTGCACCCGGTCGTCCACCCCCTCGGTGTACATGTCCCGTTTACGGATGGCCAAGGTGCAGCCAGCGCTGATCACGCTGACGACGACGACGTAGGCGATGATCAAGGACAGTCCACCCCCTGCGGAACGCAACAGATAGGCCAGGATCAGCGGCGTCAGGCCGGAGGCCACGATGCCAGAGAGCTGGTAGACGACAGAGATCCCGGTGTAGCGAACTCTCGTCGGGAACAGTTCTGCGAACAAGGACGCCTCGGGCGCGTACACGATGGGGTAGATCACCCCGAGCACAAGGACAATGGTCACGACGATGACGACAGTGTTGCCCGTGCCCAACAGCACCAAGGCGGGGTACGCGGCGGCGGCCAGCAGGACTATGCCCGCCGTGTACAAGTGTCGGCGGTCGAAGCGGTCGGCGAGGCGCCCGAACAGCGGGATGAAGAAGATCATCGTCACGGCGGCCGCCATCACCGCCAGTAGGATCGGCTGTTTTCCCAAGTGCAACGTGCCGGTGCCGTAGGAGATCGTGAACACGGCCCACATATTGAAGGCAAGGCCCTCGGCCCACCGGCTGCCCATGCCCAGCACCAGGTGCCGGCGGGAGAGGGGGTCCTTGATCATCTGCACCGCTGGGACCGTGGCCTTCGCTTCGGTCTTCTCCAGCTTGCGGAAGGCTGGCGTCTCCATCACTTTCAGCCGGACGTACAGCCCCACGCCGACCAGGATCGCGCTCAACATGAAGGCGATGCGCCAGCCCCAGCCGAGGAAGGCCGAGTCGGGCAGCACGAAACCGACCAGGGCGAAAACTCCGGTGCCGAGGGCGAGACCGATCGCGAGGCCGATCTGCGGCATGCTCCCGTAAAACCCGCGTTTGCCGCGTGGCGCGTATTCGACGGCCATCAGCACCGCACCGCCCCATTCCCCGCCGACGGCAATGCCCTGGGCCACCCTGAGCGCCACGAGCAGGATGGGTGCGGCGATCCCGATGGCCGCGTAGGTGGGGATCACCCCGATCAGGAAGGTGGCCACGCCCATGATCAGCATGGTCGCCACGAGCGTGTTCTTCCGTCCGATCCGATCGCCGATGTGCCCGAAGATCAGGCCACCCACCGGCCGTGCGACGAAGCCGACGGCGAAGGTCGCGAAGGCGAGCAGCGTACCGACGGCAGGCTCGCTGCTTGGGAAGAACAACTTGGGAAACACGATGCCGGCTGCCGTGCCGTAGAGGAAGAAGTCGTACCACTCGACGGTGGTGCCGACGAGGCTCGACAGAACGACGGTACGGAGTTCGGACTTCGAAACTTCCTCGATCGTCGGATCCTCGACGGTCATAGCGACTCCCTGAAGATGTCGGTCAGCGCGTCTCGCGTGACGGGCCGCGGCACCACCGCAAGTTGACGGGTCTGCTTCATGGTTCCTTCGACGAGCACGTCGAGATGCGACTCGTCGTAGCCGAAGCTGCGCAGGCCCGCAGGCATGCCGATGTCGGACATCAGCTCGCTGAGCACATGCGCCAACGCGTCGCGACCGTCCGTCTTGGTGAATGTCTGCCCGCTGAGCAGTTCCGCCGCACGCAAGTGCCGGCCGGGGTCCCCGGGGTAGGTCCAGCGGAAGACGGCGGCGGCGGTCGAGGACACGGCCTGACCGTGCGGCACCATCGGCATCTCCGGGTAGCCCTCGGCCCGGTAGTTCTCGACGGCTCCGGCCACCGGATAGGCGTTGGCGTGCGGCAGGTGGGTGCCGGCGTTGCCGAATCCCGTTCCGGCCGATGTCGAGGCCAGCGCCATGTGGTAGCGGGCGTCGAGGTCACGGCCGTTCATCACCGCCCGCCGCAGGTACCGCCCGACGAGTTCGAGTGCCTGCTCGCACCAGACGTCGCTGATCGGGTTCGAACCACAGAATGCGGGACGCTTGGTCGGATCCTTCGGAGCGGGCTTGGCGTCGAATCGCACGCTGGTGTAACTCTCGAGCGCGTGCGAGAGCACGTCCATCCCACTGGCGGCGGTGACCTGCGAGGGCAGCGAGACTGTTGTCAACGGGTCCACGACGGCGAGGGTTGGACGCAGCTTCGGGTGGCTGATCCCGGCCTTGAGATGCAGGCCGAGGAAGTCGACAACGCAGATGGTCGTCGACTCGGAACCGGTGCCTGCGGTGGTCGGCACCGCGATCAGGGGCTTGACGGGCAGCCAGGGGGCTTTACCCTCGCCGATCGGTGGCGTGACGAAGTCGAGCAGTTCGCCGGGATGGGTGGTCAGCAGGTTGACCGCCTTGGCGGTGTCGATGGCCGAGCCGCCGCCGACAGCGATGAAGCAGTCCCAGACCTGCTGGCGGGCCCAGGCCACGGCCTCGTCGATGCTCTGGTCGGTGGGCTCGATGGCGACCCTGTCGAACACCTCGGACTTGATGCCCGCGGCGACGAGCTGAGCGTGGATCTGGTCGGGCACCCCGGTCTCGCGCACGCCTGCGTCGGTGATCACCAGGCAGGAGCCTGCTCCGGCGGCAGCGACCTCGGCGCCGACTTCGTCTATGGCGCCGACTCCGAATTTCAGCGGCGGAGCCGCCCAAGTGAAGACGGTTTCGTTCGCATGTCCTTCGTGCATACCTGGCTCCTTCAGGTCGTTGAGTAGGGGATAGCCGTATGTGAACTGAGCCACACACGAATCCTCGACGAGGTGGTGCGTGGGTGATCGCCATCGGGGCGCCGCCCACCCGTTGGCGCCTTCGATTGGCGACCCACTGGTGCTTGTCGTCGGGAGGGTGGCCGACAACGGTTGGATGCGACCTGGCGGTGGCGCGGAGGAGGGCGATCCATGGGCTCGACAGTGTGGAGCGTGCCGCCGCTCGCCTGGGTGCTGGTCGTGACCGTGATCGTCCTCGGTGGCGTGGTGCGCGGCTTCGGCGGCTTCGGGGCGTCCATGGTCTGGGTGATCGGGTCGTCACTGGTACTGCCCCCGTCCTCGGCGATTCCCACTGCCTTCGTGTTAGAGGTGCTGGCGAGTGTGCAGCTGCTGCCCGGCGTCTGGCGCCAGGTGCACTGGCGATCGCTGCGCTGGCTGCTGGCCGGCGCCGTGATCGGCACGCCGGTGGGGACCTGGCTGCTCACGGCCGTCCCGGTCGACCCGATGCGAATCCTGCTGGCCTGCGCGGTGCTCGCGGCCACCGTCGCGATGGCGTCGAAGTTCAGGGCGGCGGAGCTGCCGGGCCCGGCGGCCACCGCTGCGGTCGGGGGCGTCTCCGGCGTGCTCAACGGTGCCTTCGCGATGGGCGGACCACCCGCGATCCTGCTGTATTTCTCGAGCCCGGCCGCGGTGGCGGCGGGCAGGGCCACGCTGATTGTGTACTTTCTCGGCACCGACCTCTGGGCCACGGCGACCGCCGCAGCGGGCGGGCTGATCACGGCCCCGCTGATCGGACAGATCGCGGTGCTCTTCCCGGTGTCGCTGATCGGCGTTGCCGCGGGAAGCTGGCTGTTCAATCGCACCCCCTCAGCGGACTCTCAACGGTATGCACTGTGGCTGTTGGCGGTCCTGTCCGGCGCCCTGCTCGTACAGGCGCTGTGGCAATGGTGGCGATGACGGCATCAATCACCGGGTGATCAGCGCGAGGGCGAGGACGACGGTCAGAGCGGTGAGCGCACAGGGGCTCTGCGTCATTGCCAACTCCCTCGTGTCCGGATGCCGCCATCCCAGTGTGGCCTGAACGGTGGCGTTCGTGGCTACAAGCTGACTTTGTATCGGTACAAGTTCGCCTTAGATGTGCGGCTTCGACGTTGCGACTAGGTTGACCGGTATGGAGCAGTCGGCGGAGCGCCCCGTCCGGTGGCTGAAGGTCCTCGATCAAACGAGATGCATCGGGTGTCATGCATGCACCACGGCGTGCAAGAGCGAGAACGAGGTGCCGGTCGGCGTCACCCGCACGTACGTGAAGTCGGCCGATGTCGGCACCTTCCCGCAGGCCCGCCGGGCGTTCCAGGTGACGCGATGCAATCAGTGCACCGACGCGCCGTGTGTCACCGCATGCCCGACAAGAGCGATGTACAAGCGCCCCGACGGCATCGTCGACTTCGACAAGGAGATCTGCATCGGGTGCAAGGCGTGCATGGCGGCGTGCCCCTACGATGCGATCTTCATCAATCCCGACGACCATTCCGCCGAGAAGTGCAACATGTGTGCCCACCGGATCGACGCGGGTCTCGAACCGGCGTGCGTCTCGGTGTGTCCGACCGAGGCGATCATCGTGGGCGACGGCAACGATCCGACGTCGAAGGTTGCGCAGCTCGTTTCGCGCCGCCCCGCGCTCGTGCGGAGGCCGGAGAAGGAGACGGGCCCGGGCGTGTTCTACCTCGGAGCGCACCAGGCCACCCTTGACCCGCTCGGGGCGGCCCGGCCGGAGGGCGGCCTGTACGCCTGGGCCACGCAGGGCGCACCCGATCCCCAGCTCGTCACCGCCGGGCACCCCAACGGGGCCAGATCGTCGGCGGCGGCACTGCTGTCCTACGACATCCCCCATCACGCTCCGTGGGGATGGCGGGTCAGCCTTTACACGTGGACCAAGAGCATCGCTGCCGGCGCCCTGCTTGTCGCCGTGTTGCTGGCGCTGACCGGCCTGCTCGACTGGTCCGACGGCGTGACCCGGTGGGTGGCACCGGTGCTGGCCCTGGCGTTCCTCGCCGTCACCGGGGTACTGCTGATCTGGGATCTCAAGCACCCGTTCCGCTTCTATCTGATCTTCACCAAACGTCATTGGTCGAGCTGGTTGGTCAAGGGCGCGTTCATCATCGGCGGCTACGGCGGGATCGTCGTGCTCTATCTGGTCGCCTCGGTCTTCGAGTTCCGCGTGGCGCAACAGGTCTCGGGTGTGATGGGCGTCGGCCTCGGGTTGGCGACGGCCTGCTACACCGCCTACCTCTTCGCCCAGGCCAAGGCCCGCGACCTCTGGCAGAGCCCGTTGCTGCCCGCGCACCTGGCCGTGCAGGCGGTGTTGGCCGGTGCGGCGACGCTGCTGCCGTTCGCCGTGTGGCTCTCGCCGGCCCGCGGTGTGCGCGCGCTCGAGGTGGTGCTCGCGGTCGCTGCGGCCGTCCATCTGCTCCTCGTCTGGACCGAGACGAGCCTGCCGCACGTCACCGCCCATGCTCATCTGGCCACCCACGAGATGGTGCGGGGCCGCTTCGGGCGGCTGTTCACGGTGGGCGTCGTCGCGGTAGGCGTGTCCATCGCGGCGCCGTGGATCGGTGTCGTCGCCGTGCCGTTCGCGCTGATCGGGTTGCTGGCGCACGAGCACGCCTACGTGCAGGCCGGCCAATCCGTTCCACTGGCTTGAGGAGGTCTCATGGCATCGTTCCTGTCTGCCCGCGCCAAAAGGGTCTCGGCCGCACGCAAGGACGTCGAGGCCCGCGGCGAAACGTTCTACCAGGGCCCCAGCGGAGTGCACCTGTCCGCCTTCCCGCCCAAGGAGCGCTGGGACGACTGGGTCGAGGTGGGCTCGCGAGCCTGGCCGCGGCAGGAGGAGCACCACTACATGCTGGTGCCCACGACGTGCTTCAACTGCGAGTCGGCGTGCGGGCTGCTGGCCTACGTCGACCGCGAGGACATGCACGTGCGGAAATTCGAGGGCAACCCGGAACATCCCGGCTCACGCGGCCGCAACTGCGCCAAGGGTCCGTCGACCATCAACCAGGTGACCGACCCCGACCGGATCCTCTACCCCCTGCGTCGAGTCGGCGAGCGGGGCTCGGGCCAGTGGGAGCGGGTGAGCTGGGACGACGCGCTGGATGCCATCGCGGCCCGCATCCGCGCGGCCATCATCGAGGAACGACAGAACGAGATCATGGTGAGCATCGGCCGGCCCGGCGAGGACGGCTACACCGAACGGGTGCTGGCCAGTTGGGGCGTGGATGGCCACAACTCACACACCAACGTCTGCTCCAGTGGCGGGCGCACCGGCTTTCAATTTTGGATGGGCGCCGACCGGCCCAGTCCCGACCACGCCAACGCCAAGGTGATCTACCTGATCAGCTCGCACCTGGAGGCCGGCCACTACTTCAACCCGCACGCCCAGCGGATCATCGATGCCAGGGCCAACGGCGCGAAGGTCATCGTGCTGGACACAAGGTTGTCCAACACCGCCACTCACGCCGATTACTGGCTGTCCCCGCAGCCGGGCAGCGAGGCGGCGATCAACCTGGCCGTCGCGCGGCACCTCATCGTCACCGGCCGCTACAACCGCGAGTTCGTGCGGCAGTGGTGGAACTGGGAGGAGTACTTGCAGAGCCTGTCGGCCCGAGCTGCCGCCGGACTTCGCGAGCTTCGAGGCCGAGCTGGCCAGGCTGTACGACGAGTTCACGTTCGAATATCGCCGCGGCCGAGTCGGGCATCGACGCCGCCACCCTGGAGGAGGTCGCCGAGACGGTCGCAGGCGCGGGTACCCGCTTTTCCTCGCACTGCTGGCGCTCGGCTGCCGCCGCGAACCTCGGTGGCTGGCAGGTCGCCCGCACCCTGGTGCTGATCACGGCGCTGCTCGGGGCCATCGGCACCGAGGGGGGACTATTCGCCAACACGTGGAACAAGTTCGTGCCCAAACCAATTCACACCCCGCCGCACCCGCATGTTTGGCAGGAGCTGACATGGCCGATGGAGTACCCGTTGGCACAGAACGAGATGTCGTTTCTACTGCCCGACTTTCTCAAGGAGGGCCGGGGCAAGCTGGACACCTACTTCATCCGCGTCTACAACCCGGTGTGGACCAACCCGGACGGGTTGTCGTGGATGGAGGTCCTCACCGACGAGGCAGATGGTCGGGCTGCTTCGTCGCGTTGACGCCAACGTGGAGCGAGTCGGCCTACCTCGCCGACTACGTGTTGCCCATGGGACACAGTTCCGAGCGGCATGACACCCACTCCTACGAGCAGTACGACGGCCAATGGCTCGGGTTCCGCCAACCGGTGCTGCGGGCGGCGCGTGAGCGCCTCGGCGAGAGGATCACCGACAGTCGGCAGGTGAACCCCGGCGAGGTGTGGGAGGAGAACGAATGGTGGATCGAACTGTCCTGGCGTATCGACCCCGATGGTGCCCTCGGCATCCGCCAGTACCACGAGTCGCGGGCCAACCCCGGCGAGAAACTCTCGGTCGACGAGTACTACAGCTGGATGTTCGAGAACTCCGTGCCCGGTCTGCCCGAGCGGGCAGCGGAGGAAGGCTTGACCCCACTGGAGTTCATGCGCCGCTACGGCGCCTTCGAGATCGCCAAAGGCCTTGGCGCCCAATACACATTCGAGGTGCCTGCCGAGGAGCTGGCCGACGTCAACATCACGCCGCTGGGCCGCGTGTACACCTCAACACCGAAACCCGCTAACCCCAACATCGTGCCGATGGGCGCTCCCGAGCCCGACGACGCCGGGCGTCGACCGGTAGGCATCTGTGTCGACGGCGTTGTGCGGCAGGGCTTTCCGACCCCGTCAGGCAAGTTGGAGTTCTACTCCTCTACCCTGGCCAACTGGGGATGGCCGGAGCACGCGTTGCCCGGCTACATCAAGAGCCACGTCCACCCGGACGCGCTGGCAGCCGATCAGATGGTGCTGTTGTCCACCTTCCGGTTGCCGACGCAGATACACACCCGCTCGGCGAACTCCAAATGGCTCGACGAACTCGCCCACACGAATCCGGTATGGATCCATCCCACCGATGCCGGGCGGCTCGGCGTCGGGCACACCGGTGACCTGGTACGGGTACAAACCGACATCGGCTACTTCGTCGCCAAGGCGTGGATCACCGAGGGCATCCGACCCGGTGTGGTCGCCTGCAGCCACCACATGGGCCGATGGCGCACGGACAACCAGCAGGGTCGCGCCGGCGCAATGATGGCCACTGTCGACCTGCAGCACGACGGCGACGACTGGAAGATGCAGCGGGTCGACAGCGTGCACCCCTACGCCAGCAGCGATCCGGACACCCAGCGCATCTGGTGGAGCGACACCGGGGTGCACCAGAACCTGACCTTCCCCGTGCATCCCGATCCAATCTCCGGCATGCACTGCTGGCACCAGGCCGTGCGGGTCGTTGCCGCCGGGCCGCAAGACCAGGCGGGAGACATCGCCGTCGACACCGCGAAGGCGCGCGAGGTGTACGCCAAGTGGTTGGCGCTGACCCGCCCGGCCGGATGGTCCTCCCCAGAGCACAAGCGCCGTCCATCGTGGCTGATGCGTCCGCTCAAGCCCAGTCCCGAAACCTTCCTCGTCCGAGAATCGTGACTGTGCCCGTCGCACCGAGTGCCCGACCGGAACATTCTCCGGTTGACGAGGTCCGGTGGGAGCTGTTCCGCTCGCTTGGCGCGGTCGTCCTCACGCCGCCGCCGGGTAACCGTGCCCTGTGTGCGGCCCTGGACCTGCCGATCCCGACCGGCGTCGAGCACACCGATGCCTTCGTGCTCAGCGCTCCTCCGCATGGCGCGATCCACCTGGGTCCCGAGGGCAAGCTCGGGGGCGAGGGCCTCGACCGGATCGCCGGCTTCTGGCGCGTTCTTGGCCTGCGGGCACCCGACGATGCCGACCACCTCGGAGCGCTGCTGATGTTGTACGCGGAGCTCGGCGAAGCCGAGCGGACCGCATTCGGAGAGCGCGCCAGGGCGCAGCTGCACCGGGTGAGGGCCGCCCTCTTTCACGAGCACATCTGGAGCTGGGCCCCTGGCTACCTTCTCGCCGTCACCGAGCTGGGCATCGACTCTGTGGCGGCGTGGGCCCGGCTGACCGAGCAGGCACTGCGCGCTGAGTACGCGGATCTGGGGACCGCCGAGATGCTGCCGCTGGCGCTGCGCGCCGCCCCGCCCGGGATGGACATCGCGGACTCTCTCGAGGACATGCTCAACGCACTTGTCGCCCCGATCCGCTCCGGCGTGGTTCTCACCTACCGAGACCTCGCCGGCTGTGCGCGGCAGGTGGGGGTGGGTCTCCGACGCGGTGAGCGCCGCTATGCGCTGCGGGCCATGCTCGAGCAGGATGCGCCGGGCACGCTCATCTGGCTCGGCGCTCGCGCCCGGTGGTGGTCGGAGAGGTGCGCACCGGCGCTGCGCACGTCGAACGACACAGGCGAATGGTGGTCGCGACGGGCCGCCAATACCGCCCGGATTCTCGAGACGTTGGTTGCGGATGGCGAGGAAGCGCTGTGTTAGGACTGGGCCGCGAAACCGTAGACGTCGCTGCGTTGCGGGCTGCGGTCGACGCCGTGCAAGATCCGGAGCTGCACCGCTCGCTCGGAGAGCTCGACATGGTCCGCGGCGTCACGACACGCCGCAACGGCAGCGTCGAGATCGAGCTCGCCCTGACGACAGCCGCCTGCCCGATGACGGAGCAGTTGACCCGTGACATCACCTCCGCGGCGTCCGCGGTGTCGAGAACCGGCGATGTGCACGTCAACTTCACCGTGATGACCGAGGCCGAACGCCGGGCGCTGGCGCAGCGGTTCTTGACGGACAGCGCACCCGTCGGCGCGTCAGCGGCCTCCGCCGTCTACGCAGTCGCAAGCGGCAAGGGCGGCGTGGGCAAGTCGAGCGTGGCCGCCAACCTGGCGGTCGCCCTTGCCAGGCAGGGCAAGTCGGTCGGCCTGCTCGACGCCGACGTGTGGGGCTATTCGGTGCCCCAGCTCTTCGGTGTGCGGCGCAGCCCGATCGCCATGTACGAGACGATGTTTCCGGTTCAGGCCCACGGCGTCCGGCTGATGTCGCTCGGCTTCCTGGTCGAGCTGACGAGGAACCCATCGTCTGGCGCGGCCCGATGCTGCACAAGGCGCTGACGCAGTTCGTGCACGACGTGCACTGGGGCGCGCTCGACGTCTTGCTGCTCGACCTACCCGCCCGGCACAGGAGACGTGACGCTGTCGGTGCTGGAACTGTTGCCGGAAGCGTCGCTGCTTGTGGTCACCACGCCGCAGCAGGCGGCAAGGACCGTGGCGAGCCGGGTCGGCGCCATGGCCCGCGACGTGGGCATGCCGGTCTCCGGGGTGGTGGAGAACATGTCCGAGTTGGTCTGCCCGCATTGCGACGGTCGCTCCGCGTTGTTCGGCGCCGGGGGCGGCAAGCGACTTGCGGACGAGCTTGGCGCGCCGCTGCTGGGGCAGGTGCCGTTGGACGTCGCCCTGCGCCAGGCGGGCGATTGCGGCGTGCCCGTGGTGACGGGAGATCCCGAGAGCCCGTCGGCACGAGCCTTGATCGACCTCGCAGCGGCGTTGCGACCGGCCCGCCGACCCCTTGCCGGTCGTCAGCTCGGAGTGCAGCCGGTCGGATAGATACAAGGCCACCTTGTGAGCGGCTACCGTGGAGTGGTGACGCTGAGCCCCCGGATGCCCGAGCTGAGCGCACTGGAGGTGCTGCTCGCCGTCGCGCACACCGGCAGCCTGAACGCTGCCGCGCGGGAAGTCGGGGTCACTCAGCAGGCCGTGTCCGCGCGGATCTCGTCGATCGAAGCCCAGACCGGGGTCCAGCTGGTGATGCGCACCAAGCACGGCTCGACGCTCACCGCGGCCGGGGTTGTGGTGGCCCAGTGGGCCGCACGGCTGCTCGACGTGGCCGGCGAGCTCGACGCAGGTCTCGCGGCGCTGCGGCACGACCTGCGGATGCATGTGCGGGTCAGCTCCAGCCTGACGATCGCCGAGCACCTGCTCCCCGGCTGGCTGGTCTCGCTGCGGGCAGCGCACACTCGCAGCGAGGCGGCCGAGGTGGTGCTCACCGCCGCCAACAGCGACACCGTCGTGGAACAGGTGCGCCATGGACAGGCCGACGTCGGCTTCGTGGAGGGCCCGTACATCCCGCGCGGAGTGCGCAGCCGGGTGATCGCACGCGACGAGCTGGTCGTCGTCCTGCCTCCTGACCACCCTTGGGTGCGAAAAGGACGGGTCCTGACGGCCGCGGAGTTGAACGAGATTCCCCTGGTCAGCCGCGAGGAGGGATCGGGAACGCGTTACGCGCTACGCGCCGCGCTGACCGCCGCGCTCGGACGGCACAGCGTGCAAGCGCCGCCGGCACTGGTGCTGTCCACCACCTCGGCCGTCCGTGCCGCCGTCCTCGCCGGCGCCGGGCCCGCAGTCCTCAGCGAGCTCGCCGTCGCCGACGACCTCGCCAGCCACCGGCTAGGGCGAGTGCGGGTCAGCGGCATCGACCTGCGCCGTGCAGCTGCGGGCGATCTGGATCGGCCCGCGTAACCCTCCCGCCGGACCGGTCCGAGACCTGGTCGCGCACATCCTCAGCCAACCTTTGCGGGCACGCTGACCGAGACATCGGGCAACCGCTTGGTGGGGTCGATCCACAGCGCCGCGAGACCGCCGACGACCAACAGCGCAGCAGAGAGCGTGAAGGACATGACGTAGTGGCCCGTGACGTCGATGAGGTGGCCGAAGACGATCGGCGAGACGATGCCCGCGATGCCGAATCCGGTGTTCATCAGCCCGCCCGCGGTACCCGCATGGTTCGGGGCGATGTCCATCGGGATCGACCACAGCACGGGGTTGGTGAGCTCCAGCAGGAAGAACGCGACCCCGAGGCAGACGGTCGTCAACCAGAGTTCGTGGATCAGGAGCGTCGGCACGATGAAGGCGAACGACCCGAGCAGGCCGGTGACGAGCACCGCGCGACGGGCGATCTTGAGGCTCCCGGTGCGCTTCAGCAGGTAGTCGGACAGGATGCCACCCGTCATGTCGCCGACCACGCCACCGACCAGCACCAGCGCCGAGAACAGCGCGAATTTTTTCAGCTCGAGGCCGTAGCTCTCGTGGAAGAAGGACGGGATCCAGGTCAGGTAGACCCACAGCATCCACCCGTAGCAGAAGTCGACGAACGTGACCGGCAGAATCCGGGCGAACAGCTTCTTCCACGGCACCGGGGGACGGGCGTCTCGCTGCTGGTCGGTGGTCAGCTCCGCCAGCTCCTCGTCGGTCATCTTCGGGTGGTCGGCGGGCCGGTCGCGGTAGAAGAACGCCCAGGCGACCGTCCAGAACAGGCTGATGACACCGAAGACGATGAAGGCGAGCCGCCAGTTCCACAGCGCGATCAGGCCGGCCACCGCGAGCGGGGCGACGGCGTTGCCGATGCGGGCGAAGGCGTGGGTGATGCCCTGGCCGAATGCCCGGCGTTCGATGGGCAGCCACTTGGCCATCGCGGTGGTGGCCGTCGGGAAGGAGGCGCCCTCCCCGAACCCCAGAGCCAGGCGAGCGGCGAAAAGGGTGACCAGACCGGTGGCAAAGCCGGTGAACAGCGTGGCGAGCGCCCACAGCAGGCCGACGGCGGTCAGGACTTTGCGGGGACCGAACTTGTCACCCAGGATGCCGCCGAACAGCTGGAAGAACGCGTACGGGATCGAGAAGGCGGCGAGCGCCAGCCCGAGCTGTGTGTTGTTGAGCGCCAGATCGGTCTTGATGAACGGGGCCGCCGTCGCGATGTTGACGCGGTCCATGTAGGTGATCAGGTACATCAAGCACAGCAAGAAGAGGACTTTGGTCCGCACCCGGTGGCGCATCGACTCGAAGAGTGTCCGGCGTGGTGCCGCCAGTCGGACGGTCCGTGTCGACCCGTGCGAAGCGCGCTGGGCCGTGTTCGTGCCCTGCTGTGGGTCTGGCCCGTCGGCGTTGACTGAATCCGCCATGTCTAGCCCTCTTTCCACAATATGGAATGCAATACCATAACTACGGTAGGCCCCGACCGATCTCTGTGTCAACGATCACAAGAGACTCTAATCATCCTGGTGAAGTTTATCTGGGCACTAGCAGGCGTTATGAAACGTGATACCATATATTGAAATAAACGACGTCGGTGATTGGCAGAGCCCTTCGCGGCCCGCAACCTTCGGGCGTTCCGTCGACTTCACCGCGGAAGGATCGGATATGTCGGACAAGCTGGACGCGATCACGCCGGACGACGTCGCCACGTCGATCGGCCACCTCATCACCAGGGCCCGTGCCGCGCAGGCGGAGTTCGAGACCTATTCCCAGGAGCGCGTCGATGACGTGGTGGCCGCAGCCGCATGGGCGATCTACGAGCCCGCCCGGGCCAGGGCGCTGGCCGAGCTCAGCGTGGCGGCCACGGGTCTCGGACGTGTCGAGGACAAGGTCACCAAGAACCAACGCAAGACCATCGGCACCCTGCGTGACCTCACCGGAGCGCCATCGGTCGGGGTCATCGGTGAGGACACCGCACTCGGCATCACCGAATACGCCAAGCCGGTAGGTGTGGTGGCGGCGGTGTGCCCTTCCACCAATCCCGCTGCCACTCCGGCGAACAAGACGATCATGGCGCTCAAGGGCGGCAACGCCGTAATCCTTTCGCCGTCGCCCAAGGGCGCCTCCACCTGTGCGCTGTTGGTGCAATACATCCACGCGGAGTTCGACAAGGTGGGTGCACCGCGCGATCTCGTGCAATTCATCGCCGAGCCGAGCAAGCCGCTGACGACAGAGTTGATGCGGCAGGCGGATCTGGTCGTGGTCACCGGTTCTCAGCGCAATGTGCGGGCGGCCTACAGCAGCGGTACCCCGGCGATCGGGGTGGGGGCCGGCAATGCTCCGGTGATCATCGCCGGCGACGCGAATCTCGCCGATGCCGCCGACAAGATCAAGCGCAGCAAGGTATTCGACTACGCGACGAGTTGTTCCTCGGAGAACTCCGTGCACATCGACGCCGCCGTGTACGACGATGCGCTGACGCAGTTGCGCTCTCAAGGCGGCTACTTGCTGACGGCGGAGGAGAAGGCGAGGCTGCAGGCCGTGATGTGGCCGGACGGCAAGCTCAATTCCGCGGTCACGGCCCAACCGCCGGAGAAGATCGCCGCGCTGGCCGGGCTGGACGCGGCCGAGGCGCGTGAGGCGGACTTCTTCATGGTCGAAGAGGACGGCGTCGGCCCCGATCATCCCTTCAGCGGCGAGAAGTTGTCGGTGGTGCTCACCGTCTACCGCTACGAGGATTTCGACGCGGGGCTACAGAGAATCCAGCAGCTGCTCGACTTCCAGGGTGCCGGCCACTCCTGCGGCATCCACACCTACAAAGACGACGACCTCGTCCGGGCCGTCGCAGAGCGGTTGCGGGTGGCCCGGGTGCTGGTCAACCAGGCGCACTGCTTCGGTACCGGCGGCGGGTTCGACAACGGTCTCGGCTTCACCCTGACCATGGGGGCCGGAACGTGGGCAGGCAACAGCATCAGCGACAACCTCTCCTACCGGCACTTCCTCAACACCACTCGGGTGGCACGGGTCATCCTCCCGCGCGTGCCGACCGAGCAGCAACTCTGGGGCCACTACTTCGACAAGTACGGACGGTGAATCGTGAAACTTCTTGAATACCAAGGGAAAAGCCTGCTCTCGCAGGGAGGGCTCGTCATCCCCGACGGCGCGGTGGCCAGGGGAGGCGAGCGAGGCCGCGACGATCGCGGGCGCCCTGGGCGGACGGGTCGTCATCAAGGCCCAGATCCCGACCGGTAAGCGCGGCAAGTCCGGGGCGATCCGGTTCGCCGACAACCCTGCGCAGGCGAAACAGGCCGCGGCGGATCTCCTCGGCAAGCCGATCAACGGGTTCCCGGTCACCGCGGTGCTCGTTGAGCAGGCGTTACCGATCGCTCGCGAGCTCTACGCCGCCGTCCTCAACGACCCGGCCAGCAAGGGTCCGCTCGTCCTGTTCTCCGTCGAGGGCGGGATGGACATCGAAGAGGTCAACGCCGACTCACCGGAGAAGGTGCTGCGGCTGCCGGTCGACATCCGGGCCGGGCTCTCGCCGGCGGACGCTGCCGCGCTGCTGTCCGGCACCGACCTGACCGAATACCGAGCAGGCGTCCGTGGCGGCTGCCCTGGTCGGCGTTGTACGCGGTGTACCTGCAGGTGGAGGCGGATCTGGTGGAGAGTCAATCCACTGGTGCTGACCGAGGACGCGCGCGTAGTCGCGCTGGACGCGAAGGTCTCGCTGGATCCGGGCGCGCTGGCGCGCCAACCTGCCGAGTTCATGCGGACCCTGGAGAGTGGCCAGGCGCGAGGAGCAGTCCGTCCTCGAAGACGAGGGCGCCGAGCTGGGCCTGCAGTTCATCGAGCTCGACGGGACCGTCGGCGTGCTCGCCAATGGCGCCGGGCTGACCATGGCCACCCTGGACGCCGTCAACCACTACGGCGGGCGGCCGGCCAACTTCCTGGAGATCGGCGGCGACGCCTACACCAAGGCCACGCCGGCCCTGCGTCTGGTGCTGAAGAACCCGAACGTGCGCAGCCTGTTGGTCAACTTCTGCGGGGCGTTCGCCCGCACCGACGTCATGACCGAAGGCGTGGTCACCGCGATCGAGGCGTTGCGGCCCGACATCCCGGTCTTCTTCTCGATCCACGGCACCGGGGAGGACGAGGCCGTCGCCCTCGTCCGCGATCGGCTGGGGCTTCAGCCTTACGACCTGATGGACGACGCGGTTCAGGCCGCAGTGGCGGCCGCCGGGCACGAGAACGTCCTAGTCAACGAGGGAGCGCGCTGATGCTTGTCACCGGGAACGAAACAGTTGTCGTCCAGGGGATCACCGGCAAACAGGGATCCTTCTGGACCGAGCGGATGATCGAATGCGGCACCAATGTCGTCGCCGGGGCCACCCCCAAGAAGGGTGGCCAGACGGTGGCCGGGATACCGGTGTACGACTCGGTCGTGGAAGCCGCGACGGCGCACCGGCTCGACGTGGCGGTGATGTTCGTGCCGCCCCTGGCCGCCAAGGCGGCCGTGCTGGACGCCATCGAGGCCGGCGTGCGCAAAGTCGTTTTCCTCACCGAGCACGTGCCCTACCACGACGTGATGTACGTCCTGGCCGAAGCCCGCGACCGCGGGGTCCAGGTGCTCGGCCCGAACACCGCAGGCCTCGTCGTGCCGGGCGAGGCATCGGTGGGCATCATGCCGGGGTTCGCCAAGAACATCTTCCAGCCGGGAAACATCGGGGTCGTCTCGCGCAGCGGCAGCCTCGGCACCCTGCTCGCCCTCAATCTGGTCACCGCAGGCTATGGGCAGTCTGCGTTCATCGGGATCGGCGGTGACCCGATTCTGGGTACCACCACCCTGGACGCGATCCGCACCCTCGACGCCGATCCCCGCACAGACGCGATAGTGGTGGTGGGCGAGATCGGGGGGACGATGGAAGAGGACGCCGCTGAGCTGATCGCCGGCATACACAAACCAGTGGTGTCCTTCATTGCCGGGCGCAGCGCTCCGCCCGACCGCCGCATGGGTCACGCAGGCGCCATCGTCACCGGTCATCGCGGCAGTGGTGAGTCCAAGGTCGACGCGCTGACCCAGGCGGGAGCTGTCGTAATCGACGTCCCCAGCCAGGTGGAACACGCTCTGCAAAACTTCGGAGTTACACCGATGGCGGCACGGAGTAACACCTGAGATGCTGCCCGCGTTAGGGCGGTCTCGGCTGCCCAGGTCACTCGAGAGGCTCGCAACAATCTCATGCCTCTCTTGTTAGATTGCGTTGACCATGTGGAAAAGGGGACAAGCGTGAGCACGGCGGTTTTCGGGGCACCGGAGCCGCCCCGAAACGAACAGGTCGCGGGTACGCAGACGATCGCACGGGCATTATCCGTGCTGGGCGTGTTACGCGACGCCGGGAACGACGTCGGAGTCATTGAGCTGGCGCGAGCACTGGACCTGCACGCGAGCACGGCGCACCGGATCCTTCGGGCCTTGGTTGCCGCTGGGTACGCCGTGCAGAATGCGCAAACCGAACGTTATCGCTTGGGTCCTGCGGCTTTTCTGCTCGGGCGTGCGGCGGAGCGCACCCTTGGATTCGATGCGGCGATGCCGCTGCTGGAGCGACTGGCGGAGTCAACCGGAGAATCGGTCAACCTGGTCATCCGCGACGGCGACGAGGCGCTGGTCGTTCTGCGGGTCGAATCTCAGCATCCGTTGCGATTCAGCCAACCGGTCGGCGCGCGGATCCCGCTGTACTGCACCAGTACCGGCAAAGTGTTGCTGGCGTTCGCCGGCGACCTGCACGAGGAGGTGGCTCGGCTCGGTGAGCTGAACCGACTGACACCGACGACGATCACCTCACCGCGGGAGCTGCTGCACGACCTTGAAGAGATCCGGAAACGCGGGTTCAGCATCAACAGGGGCGAGCGAATCCCGGGGGTCTACGGCGTTGCTGCTCCCGTCCTGACTACGGACGGGAGCGCGTCCACCGCGCTAGCCGTCCAAGGCCCCGAGATCCGGATAACCGATGATCGGGTCTCGCAGCTGGGACAGCTTGTGATCGAGACGGCCCAAGCGATCGCCGCCATCATGCCCTCGGGCTACCAAATCTGAGGTGTGTGTTGACGCTCGCGCTCGGCTGCGTGTGCGTCGCATTTGCTTCTGTTGTCGGTGGCGCAACGGGTTTTGGAACTGCTCTTGTTGCGACACCGCTGATGTTGTTGGTGGGCCTCAGTGTGCCTGAGGTGGTATTCGTCAGTCTCGTTGTGGGGCTGGTGACCCGAAGTGCTGTGACGTTCCAGCTGCGTGCACACGTCATCTGGTCACGCGTGGGTCTGTTTGCACTCGGGAGTATTCCGGGTGCCTGGGCCGGGGCCGTGGTCCTGCACGTGCTTCCGATGCACATCCTGAAGGTCGCGGCAGGCGTTCTCGCGGTGCTCTGCGGTATCAGCATGATTGTTCCCAACCGGGGAGAGCCCCGCACGCCCTCGCGGGCCGCTCAGGCCGCGACGGGCGCTGTCGGTGGCTTTCTCAGCACCACCACCTCACTCAACGGTCCGCCCCCAGCTTTGCTGCTCACCAGGGCGCGCGTACCACCCCCGGTCTTCATCGCAGATTTGGCCGGGTACTTCACCGTCGTCAGCGCGGTATCGCTGATCATCCTCGGGGCACGCGACCAGTTCCCTCACTCGATACTCTGGCCCGCACTTCCAATCTTCGTCGCGGCGGGGCTGCTCGGAAATGTCGGGGGCCTGTGGATTGCGCACCGCCTGCCGGTACGCGTGTTCCGGTTGGCGGTCATTGTGTTGGTGATCGTCGCGGGAGCCATGACGGCCCTCTCGGCATAGGCACCCCCGAGTGTCACCGCATGGCTTGCACGGCGCTCAATAGGGACATCACCTCGATGTCACGGCTGCTGCACCCGCGGGATAGATCGTTCAGCGGTGCGGACAATCCCTGCAGGATCGGCCCGAGCGCCATGGCACCGCCGAGGCGCTCGGCGATCTTGTATCCGATGTTGCCTGCGCCGAGGTTCGGGAAGACCAGGACGTTGGCTTGGCCTGCCGCGTCGGAGTCGGGAGCCTTGGCGGCTGCGACCGAGGCGACCAGGGCAGCGTCGAGCTGCAGCTCACCGTCGATGCGCAACTCCGGGGCCCGTCGGCGCACCAGCTCTGTTGCCTCGTGAACCGTGTCGATGTCGGGGTGGTCGGAGCTGCCCTTGGTGCTGAACGACAGCATCGCGATCACCGGTTCGTGGCCGGTGAGGCTCAGATGGGTGGCGGCGGCTGCGATGGCGATATCCGCCAATTCCTCGGCCGAGGGGGCGGGGACGACGGCGCAATCGGAGAACGTCAGCTGTCGGCCGTTGCGCAGCAACATGAGGAAGGCACTGCTCAGCGTCTTGATGCCAGGAGCGAGCCCGACAATGCGCAGCCCCGCACGCAACACGTCCGGAGTCGGACGCGTCGCGCCCGCTACGCAGGCGTGCACGCGCCCCGCGCGCACAGCGGCAGCAGCGACGAAAACCGGGTCGGCCGTCGCCGCGCGAATCCGCTCCGGGTGTTGTGCGAAGCCGGCTTCGAGGGTGGCCCGAACCGTGTCGTCGGACATGGCCTCGGCGACGTCGACGACGATCTCGTCGGGAAGTTCCACCTCGTGCGTCTTCGCAGCCGCCCGGATCCGAGACGCGTCCCCGAAGAGTCTCGGGGCAATCAGGCCATCGCAGTTGAGCTGGGCTGCTGCCCGCAGTACGCGCGGATCCTCTGCGTCGGGTAGGGCGACGACCAGGCCGGCGCCACTCACGGCTGCCCGCCACCGGTCGATGATCTCGCTGCGACCGACCGGCTGAGCGCCATCGGCGAGGGTCATCTGTGGGTTACCTCCGTAGACACCCGGTGGGGATCCGCTTGTTGGGCGAGGAGTGCTATGAGCTGTCGGCGGATTCATAGATCTTTCGGCTGACCTTGTCGCGGAGCGCGGTGAACTCGGGCAGGGTGCGGAGTTCGGCGCCGACGCGTCGGCCGACTTCTTGGGAGATGTTGACTTGTTCGTCGAAGACGATGCGCCCGGGGCGGGCGCTCATCACGATCACCCGGCTGCCGAGGAAGATGGCTTCTTCCACGCTGTGTGTGATGAAGAAGATGGTCTTGTGCGTCTCCCGCCAGATGTTGAGCAATTCGAGCTGCAGGCGCTCGCGGGTCAGGGCGTCGAGTGCACCGAACGGCTCATCCATCAGCACGATCTCCGGGTCGTTGGCGAGTACCCGGGCGATTTGACAGCGCTGCTGCATACCGCCCGAGAGCTCGTAGGGACGGCGCTGGACAAAGTCGCGCAAACCCACCATGTCCAGGTAACGATGCGCCTCGGCCCGGCGGGCGGTCTTGTCCACGCCACGCATGCGCGGGCCGAACTCGACGTTGCCAAGTACCGAAAGCCACGGGTAGAGGTTGGACTGCTGGAACACCACACCTCGCTCGGGGCCGGGGGCGGTGATTTTCTTGCCGTCGATGGTGATCGAACCTTCGGTGGGGGTGACGAACCCCGCCAGCAGTTGCAGCAAGGTCGTCTTTCCGCAGCCCGAAGGCCCTGCGACGCAGACGAACTCGCCCGGTTCGATCACGAGGTCGATCGCGGAGAGCGCGTGCACCTGGGTGCCCTTGCTGAGGTACCGGTGGGTGACGTGGTCGATCACCAGCCGTTGGGTCGTGGTGTCCGTGCCGGCCGCCGCCGGGTCGGTCATTGGGCTGCCGCCTGTGCGGGCTTGGCGTCGACCCCGGCCGCATATGCCTCCGGAGGGCTAACGGCCGTGATCCCGCCCTGGTTGAGGAGGAAGCCGGCGGTGGCCTGTAGATCCTTCGCTATCTTGCCCCCGAGGAACGCGGGACTTGCCTGGTCCTTCGCCGGGAGGTACTGGTAGCCGGCGAACTGGGCCTTGGCGTCGGCGGGGCTGATCCCCATCACTGCGCCGATGCTCACAGACGCGTCGTCCGGCTTGTTGAGGATCTGTTCGACTGCTGCGTTCTCCGCTTTGGCCCACGCTGTCATGAAGGCGGGGTTGGCGTCGATGAAGCTCGTCGTCGCGGCGCCCAGGTCGTAGGTGGGCTTACCGGCCTTCGCGGTGTCCGCGCTGGACATCAGGATCTGACCACCGTTCTTGAGGAGCACCGACAGCGTCGGATCCCACACCCAGGCGGCGTCGATCTGGCCACCCTCCCAGGCCGAGGGCATCTTGTCCGGCGACAGGTTGACGATCGAGACGTCCGTGGCCGGATCCATGCCCGCGTCCTGCAGCGCCTGGAGCAGGCTGTAGTGCGCGGTGGAACTGAACGCCACCGCGACGGTCTTGCCCTTGAGTTGCTTGATGTCGGTGATTGCCTTGTCCCTCACCGCCAGGGACTCGGCTTTACCGATGACGTCATGCACCCAGATCACCCTCATGGGAATGTTCAGAGGCGCGGACAGCGCCTTCGTGGCCGGGCTCGAGCCGATCAATCCGATGTCGGCGCTGTTGGAGCCGAAGGCCTGAATGACGTCGCCGCCGGAGTCGAACTTGCTCCAATTGATCTTCGCGTTCGGCATGCAGCTCTCCAACATCTTCTGGTCTTTCACGACCAGGTCGCCGTTGGGAATGTTCTGGTAGGCGATGCGGACGGTTGATGTAACCGAGGGGTCGGCCGGGAACGGACACGCGGCACCGCTGGCAGAGTTGTCGGCGGGCCGGTTCGACTCGACGCAGCCGCTGAGAGTGGCGGCGCCGACGACGACGACCGTTGCGGCAAGGACACGAAGGCCAGGACGGTGTGCACTGTTCATGAGGAACTCCCTAAGGGGGCGCAGGGTCGAGTGGGACGGACTGGCGCTCATGCTTTGCCGCGCCAGGGGACGAGAACCTTCTCCAGGCCCTTGATGGCCAGGTCGAGCAGGATTGCGGCGATGCCGATCACGATGATGCAGGCGATCGTGAGCGGGGTCTTGAGCTCAGTGCCGGACAGATAGGCAAGGCCACCGATCCCCGGAATACCGTTGTTGAGCTCCGCGGCGACCACAGTGGTCCAGGCGAAGCCGACCGCGATGCGGATGCCGCTGATCACCTCCGGCAGCGTGGAGGGCAGCACGACGTGGGTGATGGTCTGCCTCCTGCTGGCACCGAGTGAGAGTGCCGCGTTGATGCGTTCCTCCCGGACGCCGCGGACACCGCTGATGGTGGCCATCGTGATCGGCGGGAACGCGGCGAGGAACAGCAGCCACATCTTGGAGGTGTCGCCGATGCCGAACCAGACGATCAGGATGCCGATGTAGCCCAGTGGCGGCAATGCCCGCAGAAAGTTGAGGTAGGGCTCGACGATGGTGCCGACGGGCCGGAAGCTGGCCATGACGAACCCGAGGAGGGGACCGAAGAGGATGGCCCAACCGACGCCGACGCCGATTCGTTGCAGGCTGGCGATGAGGTGTTCCCACAAGTAGTAGTTCTGTTCACCCTTGACCATCCGGGGCACGCCGGGTGCGATCGGATGGTCGGTGTTGGACAACACGAACGCATGCCAGACAGCCGCGGGCGATGGCAGATACAGGGGCTTGATCAGCTCGGCCGACGTGATCAGCCACCACACCCCGACGAACACCACGAGCGCCGTGATCCGGACGAGCGTCCGCCGCAAAAGCTGGCGTCGACGCTCCTGGGTGTCGCGACGTTGCGCCTCACGCGCGCCCTGCTCCGAGTCGGTCGCTGCCTCGGCCACGGTGGCGGGGGAAGGAGTGGTGCTCCCGGTCATTGAGAACCCTTCGTAGGGGCAGCGGTGGCGCCCCCTTGGCGAGGGCTCACTGTAATTGTGGTGGAGGTCACAAGACCAGAATAGGTCCACATCCCTGCGTTTTAGGGGTACCAGACGCTCGAGATCGGCTCGCCCACCCCGCTGAAGTCCCGAATCACGGTTCGCGTCGAGCTGATCACAACGTCACCGACTCCCTCAGCGCCAGGACCTCGGGAATCGTCGCAGCGCTTGTCAGGATGTGCGTGTGCGGCCCGTTACGCAGGGTCGCGGCGTCGTGAGCCCCTGTCAGGACTCCGGCGACATACCTCACCCCGGCGTTCGCACCGGCGCGCAGGTCGTTGGGGGTGTCACCGGCGACGAGCACCTCCGACACGCTCTGGACGTTGACCGCTTCCATCGCGTGGAAGATCAGGTACGGCGCGGGACGGCTTGCCCGCACCTGGTCACTGGTGATCACCGCATCGATGTCGCGCCCGACCCGCCAATCGACCTGCTCGAGGAGCGGGCCGGCAATCGCACGCGAATACCCGGTCTGGAGAACGATTTTGATGTCGTGTTCGCGCAACACGGCGAAGGCGTCCACGATGCCCGGCAGTGGCGCCGGCGGCACGGATCGGTATGCGTCGAGTAGCCGACCGGTGAAGTCGGACTCGACGGCATCGATTTCGTCGACTGTCACCTGCCCGAGCAGTCCTTCGATCGCCTGGCGCTTACCGGTGCCCTTCCACTGGTCGAACTCGTCGTCGGGAATCGGCACGCCGGTGTGGGACTCAACCGCGGTACGCAACGCCACGTACACGGCCCCGCCCTCGTCGATGCTCGTGCCTGCGATATCCAACACGACCAACTCAATTCGCCGTTCTGTCATCGGTACTGCCTTCCTCTAGAGCCAATGCAATCGTGTCCAATACGTCCGTCATCACCCGACGGGTTGTCCCGCGGGCCAGGTCGAGTGCCGTGCAGCGGTCGTAGAAGATGCTGAGGTCCAACCCCACACCGACCGCACAGATGTCGACATCCGACCTCGCGGCGAGGACATCGCGCAGATGTTGGTCGAGGTAGTTCGGACCGTTGGCGAGGGACGTCGAGCTGTCCATTGGGCTGCCGTCGGAGATCACAACGAGAATTCGCCGCTGTTCGTTACGCGCTTCCAGCCGATTGCGGGCCCACTCGACCGCCTCACCGTCGATACCTTCCCGGTAGAGGTCGACCTTCAGGAGACCGGCCATCGCGGAGCGAGCGGATCGGTACTGCGTATCCGCGCTTTTGATCACGAGGTGGCGGACTTCGTTCAGGCGTCCGGGATTTCGGGGTTTCCCGGCGCGATTCCAGTCGCGCCGGACGCGCCCCCCGTTCCAGGAGGCGGTGGTGAACCCGAGCACCTCGCAGCCCACGCCGGCGAGTTCGAGCGCACGGGCAAACACGTCGACCAGCGCGGTCACCGGTTCGCTGAACGCTTTCATCGATCCCGAGCAGTCGACGAGAAAGGACACGATCGCATCGGTGCGGGGCGCGGGTGCTTTGGCCAGGAAGATGTTGCGTTCTTTCGGTGAGGCCACCAGCTGGGCCAGCCTGCGCCCGTCGACGAATCCGGAATCGCGGCCTCCCTCCCAACCGTCGTCCTGCGGTTCGGCGAACAGCTGCGTGAGCCGGCGGCCGAGCGCTCGTGCGCTCACCCCGCTGGCCTCGACCGCCCGATCGACGCGCTCACGATATTCGCGCAACTGAGCCGGCCGCACCAGCGTCGCCACGCTCTGTGTCTCGTCGTAGGCCCCGCTGAACACCCGGTATCCGGCGCTTTCAACGTGGCGCGCACCGCCAGAACCGCCCGGCGCGGGAGGTATGGCGTCATCGTCGGAATCGGTGTCGAAAAGCCACTCGAATGCATCCCATCCCGGATCCCGTTCACCCGGCTCGGTCAGCAGCTGCGGCAGGTTCGCGACGCGCTCTGCAATGGCGCGAGCGTGCACTCCGAATGCTCTCTGGCAGTGCCGGTTTCGGCGAAGCAATGCGAGTTCACGGCCAATAATCGAAGTCAACTCGAACCGGGTCGCTTCGATCAGGTCCTGTGTGGATTCGGCGATCGGCTCCGCGGTGATCCAGGAGCGGCAGACCTGCGCGACGGTATACAGCAGAAGGCCGGTTGCGGTCTCGCCCGAGCGCGATGCCTCGAACTCCTGTGACCAAGCGCGGAATCGATCGGCGAGATTGCGCAGCACGCCGGGCCACGTTGCCGGGACCAGAGACTCTACCCGGAACTGTTCGAGCATCTCGAATACCAGTCGACTCGCGGTGCCCTCGGGCAGCAGCTCGACATGCACGTCGGGGTCGTTGTGCCGCAGTCGCAGCGCCACCCCGTCGGCGGAACCGCGATCAGTCGGCGGATGCAGGTGCGGCGCGGGCATCGGAACCGGTCGCCGACCCCGGTACAGGACGGCGCCGCGGAAATGCAGGCCGCGCTGCTGGCTCAATGCGCGGATCGACGCGGCGCGCAGTTCGCGGACATTCTGCTCGCGCCGGATCTCGGCCGAGTCGTTCATGCGACGCGAACCGCGGCCTCATCGAGCTCGCGATCGAAGCAGCGCTGGAAGTATTCGGCGACGATCGGCCTTTCCGCCTCGTCGCATTTGTTGACGAACGACAACTGGAAGGCAAGACCGACATCGCCGAAGATCACGACATTCTCCGCCCACGTGATCACGGTGCGGGGAGACATCAGGGTGGACAAGTCGCCGGCCCGGAAGCCGCTGCGGGTCAGGTTCGCCGCGGCGACCATCGAGGCGACGAGGTCACCATCGACCTCGGGCACTCTCGACGCGACGATGTCGGCCTCCACCTGTGGTGGAAGGTGATCGAGCGACGCGACGATGTTCCACCGATCGATTTGCGCGTGGTTGAGCCGTTGCACACCGTGGTAGAGCCCGTTGAGGTTGCCGAGCCCGACGGTGTTCGCGGTTGCGAAGAGCCGAAACCGTGGGTGCGGTGAAATCACCCGATTCTGGTCCAGCAGCGTCAGCTTCCCGTCGTGCTCCAGAATGCGCTGGATCACGAACATGACGTCGGGTCGGCCGGCATCGTATTCGTCGAAGACCAACGCGACCGGTCGCTGGATCGCCCACGGCAGGATGCCCTCTTGAAACTCGGTGACCTGCTGCCCATCTCGCAGCGTTACCGAGTCGCGCCCGATCAGGTCCATCCGGCTGAGCTGACCGTCGAGGTTCACCCGCACACAGGGCCAGTTGAGCCGTGCAGCGACCTGCTCGATGTGCGTGGACTTGCCGGTGCCGTGCAGGCCTTGAATCAGCACCCGGCGGTTGCGCGCGAAGCCCGCAAGCAACGCCAGCGTGACCGACTTGTCGAAACGGTAGGCGGGATCGATATCAGGGACGTGCTCGTCCGGTTCGGTGAGAGCAGGCACTCCCAGGTCCGAATCGATGCCGAAGACGTCTCGCGCCGATACGAGGTGAGTCATGAGCTCTCCTGCGACGACTCGCCGGCGACGACCTCGGCCTCGATCTCGCCGATGGCGTCCGCGGCACGGCGCAACGCGGGCAGCAGCCTCAACGCCTTGTCCGGCGTCAGCCGCATGACCGGCGCCTGAACGGCGATGCCCAGATTGGAGATTCCCGCGGTCGACGGAATCAGAACCGCTGCACAGACGAGGCCGGGGAGGAACTCCTCGGCATCGATCGCGTATCCGTCCCGGCGAACCTTCTTCAGCTCCTCCTCGATCCGGTCGACGTCGGTGACCGTGTTGGGCGTGTACTGCTTCAACGGTGCGGCTTCCAGCAGTCGGCGGCGCTGAGCGGGAGCCAGCTGCGACATGATCATCTTTCCGCTGGCCGAACAATGCGCGGGCACGCGCGAGCCCGGCTGCAAAGTGAAGCGCAGCGGCTCAGGCGTTTCCACGCGGTCGAGGTAGACGACCTCGTTGCCCGACAATGTCGTCAGGTTGCAGCTCTCGCCGAGTTCTTCCACCAGATCGCGCAGAACGGCGTGCCGTGCACCGTGGTGGGTGTCGTTGAGCAGAAGGCTTTCGGCCATCCGCCGGAGCCGGGCCCCGATCCGGTAGTAACGGCCGTTGTTCTCCCGAATCAGCAGTCCCGCGCCTTCGAGCTGCTGCAGCATGCGATGCAGGGTGGGCTTGGCCATCCCGGTCATCTCGACCAAACCCTGCAGGGTAAACAACTGATCCTTCGATGCAATCAGCTCGAGCAGCGAGAACAACCGCAGCGTCGGAGTATCTCCGGACAGCTCTTTCCCGGCGATCGCACCCGCTTCATCGATCCTGCGGACCTCACCCATGGCCCCTCCTTCAACGTCGTTGGCTCCATGAAACCGGAAAATGTTCCGAATAACAACACAAGACATACCGGATTTAGGGATCTGCGTTGACTCAATCCCCCATTACCCGTACCCTAGATAGGAATCATGAAATTGGGAACAAATCGTTCCAATATCTAAAAAATGCCATCCATACCGCAGGAGAGGACGATTCAGATGACCCAGGCACCCACCCGCGCCGCCGTTTCGGGCGTGCAGCGAATGACCCCATCCGAGGCGTTCGTCGAGACGATGGTCGCCAACGACGTCACCGACATCTTCGGCATCATGGGTTCGGCCTTCATGGATGCCATGGACATTTTCGCGCCCGCCGGCATCAGGCTCATCCCCGTGGTACACGAACAGGGCGCCGCGCACATGGCCGACGGGTACGCCCGGGTCAGCAATCGGCACGGCGTGGTGATCGGCCAAAACGGCCCCGGCATCAGCAACTGCGTCACCGCGGTCGCCGCCGCGTTCTGGGCGCACAGCCCCGTCGTAGTCGTCACCCCCGAGGCGGGCACGATGGGTGTGGGCCTTGGCGGCTTCCAAGAAGCCAACCAGTTGCCGATGTTCCAAGAATTCACGAAATATCAAGGGCACGTGAATAACCCGCGCCGGATGGCGGAGTTCACCGGCCGGTGCTTCGACCGCGCGATGTCGGAGATGGGCCCGACGCAGCTCAACATTCCGCGTGACTACTTCTACGGCGAGATCGAAACCGAGATCCCGCTGCCGAGCCGGCTCGATCGTGGGCCAGGAGGAGCGAAGAGCCTCGATGAGGCCGCCGCGCTGATCGCGGAAGCCGAGTTCCCCGTGATCATTTCGGGCGGCGGCGTGGTGATGGGCGACGGCGTCGAGGAATGCAAGGCGCTCGCCGAACGCCTCGGCGCACCAGTGGTGAACAGCTATCTGCACAACGACTCCTTCCCCGCCAGCCACCCGCTGTGGACGGGCGCTCTGGGCTACCAGGGCTCCAAGGCGGCGATGAAGCTGATCTCCCAGGCGGACGTCGTGATCGCGCTCGGGACCCGCCTCGGCCCGTTCGGCACCCTGCCGCAGCACGGACTGGAGTACTGGCCGAAGAACGCCAAGATCATCCAGATCGACGCGGACCACAAGATGCTGGGTCTGGTCAAGAAGATCAGCGTCGGTATCTGCGGCGACGCGAAAGCAACGGCCGTCGCACTGGTCGAACGACTGGAGAACAGGACGTTGGCCTCCGACTCCACCCGCGATCAGCGTGCCGCCACGATCAAGGCCGAGAAGGAAGCCTGGGAAAAGGAACTGGACGAGTGGACCCACGAACGCGATCCGTTCAGCCTTGACATGATCGCCGAACAGGACGCGGAGGAGGGCAACTGGCTGCACCCGCGCCAGGTGCTGCGTGAGCTCGAGAAGGCCATGCCGCCCGACGTCATGGTGTCCACCGACATCGGCAACATCAACTCGGTGGCCAACAGCTACCTGAGGTTTGAGAGGCCGCGCAGCTTCCTGGCGCCGATGAGCTTCGGCAACTGCGGCTACGCGCTCCCGACGATCATCGGAGCCAAGGCCGCAGCACCGGAGCGTCCCGCCATCGCGTACGCAGGAGACGGCGCGTGGGGCATGAGCATGGGCGAGATCATGACTGCCGTTCGTCACGACATCCCAGTCACCGCAGTCGTTTTCCACAACCGGCAGTGGGGTGCGGAGAAGAAGAACCAGGTGGACTTCTACAACCGCCGGTTCGTCGCTGCAGAGCTCGAGAACGAATCATTCGCCGGCATCGCAGAGGCCATGGGCGCCGAAGGCATTGTCGTCGAAAAGTTGGACGAGGTCGGGCCCGCGCTGGAGCGTGCCGTCGCCGCTCAGATGAACGAAGGCAAGACGACGGTCGTTGAGATCATGTGCACTCGCGAGCTGGGCGATCCGTTCCGCCGCGACGCGCTCTCCAAGCCTGTCCGGCTGCTGGACAAGTACAAGGACTACGTCTAGACACATACGAATCGGCGCCGTCGTGGATCACCGCGGCGGCGCCGATTCATGTGTCATGTCGGGGATCTTTCCCCGCTCGATCTCCACTTGGTGTCGAGTTTGCATGGGGGTCGCGATCACCGCCCTGTCGCGACCACCACGCGGTTGCTTGGTCGCCGCTCAGGGCTGAACGGCCTTCTCCACGTCGGTGAGCATGCCGTCGATGCCGTGTAGCAGATCGTCGAGCACGTCGTCGTCGGCCACCAGGGGCGGCGACACCATGATCATCGTGGCACCGCGGTCGTCGCCGCGCAGAATCACCTTGGTGCGTTTGAACGATTCGGGTAGCACCTCGCGTAGGACGGTCAGCGATTCCTGCTCGGTTAGCTCGCGGCCGCTGTTGTGGTCGGCCATCAACTCGATGGCGTAGAAGAAGCCCGTTCCCCGAATGTCCTTCACGCAACGATGCGATTGCTGCAGCGAGTCGAGCGCCGCTCTGAACTTGGGCGCGCGGCCGGTCACGTTCCCCAGCACGTTCTCGTCGCGCATCGCGGTGATGTTGGCGATTGCGACGGCGGTCGACACGGGGTGTCCACCCCACGTTGCGCCGTGGGTGAAGACTCCACCCTTGGCCGATCCGAACAGATCCTGCACCAGTTGCTCGCGCGCGATCATGCCGCCGAGCGGCGCATAGCCCGATGTCGAACCCTTGGCGAAAGTGATGATGTCCGGCACGATGCCCGTCAGTCCGTGGCCGAACCAGTGGCCCAGCCGGCCGAACGAGCAGATAACCTCGTCGGAGACGAGCAGGATGCCGTACTTGTCGCAGATGTCGCGAAGCTCCTGCCAGTATCCCATCGGGGGCACCAGCGCGCCCCTGCCGTTCTGCACCGGCTCGGCGAACAGCGCCGCGATAGTCTCGGGGCCTTCCTCGGCAATGACCTGTTCGATCGCCTGCACGCACGACAGCTCTCGTGCGTATCCGCAATCACCGAGGTAGCCGAGGGTGTTCGGTACGCTGCGCACGCCGGGAAGCAAGGGGCCGAACGGTTCCTTGATCTTCGGCAGCTGCGTGACCGATAGTGCGCCCAAAGTCGTTCCGTGGTAAGCCATTTCCCGGCTGATGATCTTGGTGCGTTGCGGCTGGCCCTGACTGCGGTGGTACTGGCGGGCGAACTTCACCGCGGTCTCCACGGCCTCCGAGCCGGAATTGACGAAGAAGGTGGTACCGAGATCGCCCGGTGCGAGCTCCGCGATGAGGCTCGCGGCCTCGATCGCCGGCGGGTGGGCCATACCCCAGTTGGAGGCGTAGGCCAGTGTGCCGACCTGCTCGGAGGCCGCCATGGCGATGTCGCTTCGACCGTGACCCATGTTGACGCAGAAGAGGCCGGCGAGGCCGTCGAGATATCGTTCGCCTTCGGTGTCGACGAGATAGCACCCGTCACCGCGCACGAATATCGGAAACTCGCTGTCCCAGGCGGTTTTACGGGTGAAATGAGGACCGAGGTGACGGCGGGCACGCGCCCGCAAGTCGTTTCCGTTCACGCCTATCTCCTTCGCGTTTTCGGGGATGGCTCGAACATAACTGCTTATCGACCCGCAGATCAGGGCCAGAAACCGAGCAATCGATGGATCCAGTCTGGCTCAGCCCGGCATACTGAATGCGGCGACTTGCCGACTCGGTCCGCCGTGCCGGTGGCGGTGGGGGATGTGCATCCGCAGGAAGGGTGATTTGCCCAGGACTCTCATCGAGATCGATCGGAGCTCCGCCGAGCCGCTGTACCGGCAGGTTCGACGGGCGATCGAGCATGGCATCGCCAGCGGCGTCTTCGATATCAACCACCGGTTGCCGAGCTCACGGGAGTTGGCGATCGATCTGGCGGTGTCCCGCAACACGATCAACCTCGCATACCAGGAGCTGATTGCCGAAGGTTTCGTGCGCAGCCACGAACGCTCCGGCATGTTCGTCAATCCCGAGATGCTCGAAGCTGCCGCCGCGGAAACCCGTGCGACGGTTCCGCGAATCGACTGGCCGGCCCGGATCCGCCGACAGCCCGACGCAGGATTACCGGAGATCGAGAAGACCAGCGACTGGTATCGGTACCCGTATCCGTTCGTCGCCGGCCAAATCGACATCCGCAGCTTTCCGGCACGCGCCTGGGCTCGATGCCTGCGGGACGCGCTCTATCAGCCGCACGCCTACGCGAGCCTTCAGGACAGCGTGGCCGCCGACGACCCGATGCTCGTCGACATGATCCGCCAGCAGCTTCTCCCGCCGCGGGGGATCGAGGCGGAACCCGACGAAATCCTTGTGACCGTCGGTTCGCAGCAGGGCCTCGATCTTGTGAGTCGACTGCTGCTCGGGCCCGGCCATCGGGTCGCCATCGAGAACCCGGGTTATCTCGACGCCCGGCATATCTTTGTCCGTACCGGCGCGACGGTGTCCGGGATCGACGTTGACGAGCATGGCCTGCGCCCACCGGACACGCTTGCCGGGACGCACCTGCTCTATCTCACGCCGAGCCACCATCATCCGACCAATGTGACGCTCGGCATCGATCGCCGGCGTCGTTTACTGGCGCTCGCGGCCGAGGAAGGGACAGTTGTCGTCGAGGACGACTATGACAGCGAGTTCCGCTATCACGGCAGCCCGAGCCCTGCGCTCAAATCTCTCGACACCAGCGGCGACGCCATCTACCTCGGCACGTTCTCGAAGTTTCTCGCGCCAGGCCTGCGCATGGGGTATCTCGTCGCGCCGTCAGACGTGGTGCGCGAATTGCGCGATCTGCGAAGGTACGTGCTGCGCCATCCACCCGGGCACATGCAGCGGGCACTTGCGCTGCTCATCGACAGCGGCAACTACCATCGCGCGCTGCGCCACCACCGGACTCAGATGAAGCACAAATGGGAGCGACTCGTTACGGCGGTGCACAAGTACCTGCCGTTTTCCGCCGGGCCCTTCCCGCCGGGTGGCGTCAGCTTGTGGGTGGCCGGACCAGAGGCCCTCGACTGTCGCGAGTTGATCCGCGCCGCGCAGAACCGGGGAGTGCTGATCGAGCGGGGTGACATCTTCTACATGCAGGACGACCCGCCCCGCAACACGATCCGCATCGGCTACGGCGCGATCCCTCTGCGTTCGATCGAACCCGGTATCGCGCTGCTGGGGCAGTCCTGTGCCGAGGTGTTGTCGAGCGCCAATCGCTAACCTGTCGCGCGGGCCCGGGACCTCAAAAACCGGCCCCTTGGGCCTGAATGGCGGTGATCGCCACGGTGTTGACGATGTCCTCGACCAGCGCGCCGCGCGACAGGTCGTTGACCGGCTTGTTCAGCCCCTGCAGCACCGGACCGATGGCGACGGCTCCAGCGCTGCGCTGCACCGCCTTGTAGGTGTTGTTGCCGGTGTTGAGGTCGGGGAAGATCAGCACCGTCGCCCTGCCCGCGACCTTCGAGTCGGGCATCTTGGCTGCCGCCGTCGTCGGATCGACTGCCGCGTCGTACTGAATTGGGCCGTCCACCAACAGGTCGGGTTGCCGCTCTCGCACCAATTCGGTTGCCGCCCTGACCTTGTCGACCTCGACACCAGTGCCCGAGGTTCCGGTCGAGTAGGACAGCATGGCCACCCGAGGCTCGATGCCGAACTGCGCGGCGGTGCGGGCCGACGATATAGCGATGTCGGCCAGTTGCTCGGACGTGGGGTCGGGCACGATTGCGCAGTCGCCGTAGGCGAGCACCCGGTCGGAAAGGCACATCAGGAAGATGCTCGACACCGTGGTGATTCCGGGCTGGGTCTTGATGATCTCGAACGCGGGCCGAACAGTGTGCGCGGTGGTGTGCATCGCACCCGACACCATTCCGTCGACCATCTCGTTGTGCACCAGCATCGTGCCGAAATACGAGACGTCGTGGATGGTCTCGCGGGCCTGTTCGACGGTGACGCCCTTGTGCTTGCGCAGTGTCGCGTACTCCTCGGCGAACCGATCGCACAACTCGCTCGTTCGCGGGTTGAGCACCTTTGCTTCGGACAGGTCAACGCCGAGTTCGGCCGAGCGGGACCGGATCTCAGCCTCGTCGCCCAAGATGGTCAGCTCGGCGACGTTGCGCTGAAGAAGGCGCCCCGCCGCCCTGAGGATGCGGTCGTCCTCCCCTTCGGGCAACACGATCCGCTTGCGATCGGCCCTGGCGCGGTCGATCAGCTGATAGGTGAACATCTGCGGAGTGACGACCGTCGGGATTGGAATCGCCAGCTGGGCAAGCAGATCCGCGGTGTCGACATAGGTGTCCATCAGTTCGATCGCGGTGTCGATCTTGCGGTGCGACGATGCCGTCACGCGGCCGCGTGTCGCGGCGACCGCGCTCGCCGTCTCGAACGTGTCCAGCGTGGTGGCAATGATGGGCAGCCGCAGGCCCAACCCGGACACCAGCGCGGCGATCGACGGATGCAGTTCAAGGCCGCCGTTGAGGATGATGCAGGACAGCGACGGAAAGCCTTCTGCGGCATGGGCGCTGACCACGGCCAGCACGACGTCGGAGCGGTCGCCCGGAGTGATGACCGCGACTCCTTCGGTGAGCCGTTCGAGCACGTGTTCGGCGGTCATGCCCGCTACCAGAACGCCCATCACTTCGCGCTTTAACAGCTCCTGGTCGCCGCTGATCGTCGTGCCTTCGACGGCACGCGCAAGATCGCCCACCGCCGGCGCGTCCAGCAACGGTTCCTCGGGCAGCACGTAGGACTTCGGCGTGATGTTCTTCAGCGCTTCGGCCACCGCGGCCATCTGTGTCGGCTCGCACCGGTTGGCCACCACCGCCGCAGTGTGAGCGTGCTGGCCCGCGATCTCGACAAGGCACAGTTCGACGACCTGAGCCACTTCGGTCGGCGTGCGGTTCTTGGCCTTGACCGACAGCACGATCGGTGCGCCGAGGTTGGCCGCGATGCGGGCGTTGGTGTCCAGTTCGCTCGGGGTGGTGACGTCGGTGTAGTCGCTGCCGACGATCACCACGGCGTCACACCGGTCCGCCACGTCGTGGAAGCGGTCGACGATGTCGGCGATGGCAGCGTCGGGATCATCGTGCAGCTGCTGATAGCTCACGCCGACGCACTTCTCGTACGGCAGGCCCGCGGTGGTGTGCGCCAGCAGCAGTTCGAGGATGTAATCGCGGTCTTCGCCCAGCCGGGTGATGGGCCGGAACACCCCGACTTTGGCCACGGTGGCCGCCAGCCGGTGCAGGATGCCAAGCGCAATCGTCGACTTGCCTGTGTCGCCTTCTGGCGAGGCCACGTAGATCGCGGTTGGCACGCGGCAAACGTATCAGCCGAGCCGGCGCAGCCGCGGCTCCAGATCCTTTTGGAAGAGCTCGAGGAAACGGCGCTGATCCTGCCGCGGATCGTGGAACACCAGGTGGTTGAGGCCCCACTTCACGTACTGCCCGACCTTTTCGACGGCCTCGTCGGGGTCGGACGCGACGATCCAGCGCTTGGCGACCTGCTCGATGGGCAGCGCGTCGGCGGCCTTCTCCATCTCGATCGGGTCGTCGATGCTGTGCTTCTGCTCGGCGGTCAGCGACAGCGGCGCCCAGAAGCGGGTGTTCTCCAGCGCCTTCTTGGGATCGGGGTCGTAGGAGATCTTGATCTCGATCATCCTGTCGATGTCGTCGGGGTTCCGGTTGGCCGCCTCCGCACCCTCCTTCACCGCGGGAATGAGCTTGTCCTTGTAGAGCTCCTCACCCTTGCCCGAGGTGCAGATGAATCCGTCGCCCGCGCGCCCGGCGTACTTGGCGACGACGGGCCCGCCCGCGGCGACGTAAACCGGGATCCCGCCCTCGGGCACGTCGTAAATCGAAGCGCCCTTGGTGTGGTAATACTCCCCGTCGAAGTCGACACGGTCGCCCACCCACAGCTCGCGCATCAGCTTGATCGCCTCACGCATTCGCGCGAACCGTTCCTTGAAGTCCGGCCAGTCGCCCTCATATCCGGTGGCGATCTCGTTGAGTGCCTCGCCGGTACCGACACCGAGGAAGATCCGATCCGGATAGAGGCAGCCCATCGATGCGAACGCCTGGGCGATGACGGCCGGGTTGTAGCGGAAGGTCGGCGTCAGCACAGATGTCCCGAGCACCAGCCGTTTGGTGCGCTCCCCCACCGCGGTCATCCAGGCCAGGGAGAACGGAGCGTGTCCACCCTCGTGCCGCCACGGCTGGAAGTGGTCGCTCACCGTCGCGCTGTCCATGCCGTGCTCTTCGGCAGCGACGCCCAGCTCGACGAGTTCGCGCGGCGCGAACTGCTCCGCCGATGCCTTGTATCCAAGTTTCAGTTCAGCCACACCTCGTTTCTACTCCACTGCCTACACTCGCGAGATGGCAGCAGCTCTGAGCGCCATCACCGACACCGTGCACTTCGCCGAGACCGACCTGGTGAACTGGACGCTGGTCGCCGACGACAAGGGCGTCATGCTGATCGACGCGGGCTTTCCCGGCAGCCGCGACGAGGTACTGACCTCGCTGCGCGACCTCGGGTTCGGCGTCGACGACCTGCGGGCGATTCTGTTGACCCATGCCCATATCGACCACTTCGGTTCGGCGATCTGGTTCGCGAAAACCCATGGCACACCGGTGTATTGCCATGCCGAAGAGGTTGGACACGCCAAGCGCGAGTACCTCGAGCAGGCTTCGCCGGTCGACGTCGCCGCGCATGTCTGGCAGCCTCGCTGGCTGAAGTGGTCGCTCGCGATCAGTCGCAAGGGTGCGTTCACGCGGGACGGCATCCCGACGGCGCAGGCACTGACGGAGGACATCGCCGCGGGACTTCCCGGCACGCCGACCGCCATTCCGAGCCCGGGGCACACCGGTGGCCACTGCTCGTTCATTGTCGACGGGATTCTGGTCAGCGGAGATGCGCTGGTGACGGGCCATCCGGTCGCGTCTGCCAAGGGCCCTGCGCTGTTACCCCGGTTGTTCAACCACGACCAGGCCGGCTGCGTGCGCAGCCTGTCCGCGCTGGCCATGCTCGACACCGACGTGCTCGTTCCCGGGCACGGCCCGGTGTGGCGAGGTCCGATCCGGGAGGCCGCCGAAAGGGCTGCAGCGCAGGCGAAAGCGCATTAGACCAGCGCTTCGTAACCCAGCAGGAAGATCGCCGTCAGGCACAGCCCGCACGCCAGCACGAAGGTGGGCATCAGGATCTTGTCGTCGAGATCGGCATCGTCGGTGGTCTCGCGCCGTCGGCCGATGATCGACCGCATCATTACGCCGGCGGCAAACGTCAGCGCGGCGGCCCCTAGGAGCAGCCAGCCAATCGTCGTCTGCGAAATATGCATCCCCACCACACCCCCGGCGCTGTGTGTGACAGCGTGCCGCCAGCCTATAGGCCGAGATGGTCGCGCAGGGTGTACCCAGCGTATTCGGTGCGGAAAGCGCCCCGGTCCTGCAGCAGCGGCACCACCCGGTCGACGAACTCATCGAGGCCGTGCGGGGTCAGGTGCGGCACCAGGATGAAGCCGTCGCAGGCATCCGACTGAACGTGGAGGTCGATCTCGTCGGCCACCTGGGCGGGCGTTCCGACGAATTGCTGGCGGCTGGTGACGGCGATGACCAGTTCGCGGATGCTGAGCTTTTCGGCCAGCGCGCGTTCGCGCCAGCTCGCGGCGACGGCCTTCGGGTCGCCGTGCCGCACCCGGCCCCGCGTGATCGTCGAGTCGTCGGTGGGCTCTACATCTGGCAGTGGACCGTCCGGGTCATAGCCGGACAGGTCGCGTTGCCATACCTGCTCGAGCATGGCGATCGCGGTCTGCGGGCCGACCTGCTGACGACGGATATGGCGGGCCTTCTCGGTCGCATCGGCCTGCGTGTCGCCCAGCACGAACGTAGCCGCCGGAAAGACCTTGAGCCGGTCGGGATCTCGGCCGTACGACGCCGCCTGTTGTTTGACGTCCGCGTAGTAGGACTGTCCGGCCTCCAAGGTCGAGTGCAAGGTGAACGCCGCATCGGCGTACCTGGCCAGGAACGCGCGTCCGTCGGCGGAGTCACCCGCCTGCAGCAGGACAGGATGGCCCTGCGGCGCACGCGGCAGCGTACTCACCCCGCGAACGTCGAACTGCGGACCGCGATGTTCGACCACACGCACCCGGGTGGGGTCAACGTAGACGCCGCTGTCCCGATCGGCGAGCACGGCGTCGGGTGCCCAGCTGTCCCAGAACTCGCGCGCCACGGTGACGAACTCCTCGGCGCGCTTGTAGCGGTCGGCGTGATCCAGGAATCCGCCCCGGCGGAAGTTCTCGCCGGTGAACGCGTCCGACGAGGTGACTATGTTCCAGCCGGCGCGGCCGTCGGACAGATGGTCGAGCGTGGCGAATTGCCGTGCCACCTCGAAGGGTTCGTTGAACGTGGTGTTGATGGTGCCTGTCAGGCCGAGATGGTCGGTGACCGCGGCCAGCGCCGCCAACACCGTGAAGGTGTCAGGCCTGCCGACAACGTCCAGGTCATGGATGCGGCCGCGGTGCTCGCGCAACCGCAGGCCCTCGGCGAGGAAAAAGAAGTCGAACAGGCCGCGCTCCGCGGTGCGCGCCATGTGCACGAACGAGTCGAACTCGATCTGGCTGCCCGACTCCGGTTCCGACCATACCGTGGTGTTGTTGACACCGGGAAAGTGAGCGGCGAGGTGAACAGGCTTGCGGTGCTTGCCTTCTCGGACAGCTATCATCAGATGCCCCAGCGCTTGGCGATCAGCTCGTGGGAGCGGAGCCGGTCGGCATGCCGGTGCGCGACGGAGGTGATAACGAGTTCGTCGGCGCCGGTGACACGTTGCAGCGTCTCCAGCCGTTCGGCAACTTCATCGGGATCACCGACGAATTGCGTTGCGGTGCGGTCCTTCACAATTGCCAGCTGTTCGTCGGTCAATGGTTCAGCGGTGTCAGGGTCGGGGTACGGAGCGGCGCCGCCACCCTTCCGGATCGAGTACACCCAGTGGCCGTAGGTGGAGGCGAGGTGTTGGGCAGTTTCGGTGTCGTCGGCCACCACCACATCGGCGGACACCACCACGTACGGATGGGACAGCGTTGCCGATGCGGTGAACGCGCTTCTGTACGCGTCCACCGCCTCCAGCGCGGTGGCCGGGGTGATGTGGTAGCTGGCGACGAACGGCAGCCCGTTGGCGCCTGCCACCTGCGCGCTCTGGCCCTTGCTGCTGCCGAACACCCACGGCGTCAACCCGGTTCGTTCGCCGGGCACGGCGTGCACGTCATAGTCGCGGACCCGGTAGCAGCCGTGCAGCATCGCGAGGATGTCCTCGACCTGGTCGGCGAAATCCGGTGACACCGCTTCGGGTTGCTGCAGGATCGACATCTGCGCCCGCAACTGGTCGGTGATGATCGACCGAATGTCGAATGGCGGTGGCACGACCACTCCGCCGACGTCACGCCATTCCGTTGGCAGTTCAAGCTTCGGCTTTGGCTTGTCTGACGGCTTCTTGGTCGCCTCGCGGCGCCGCTGCCCTGACCGGCCCACCCCGAGGTCGATACGGCCGGGATAGAACGCGTCGAGCATGGCGAAGCTCTCGACGACAGATGGAGCTGTGGTGTGACCCATCTGCATGGCGCCTGCGCCGACGTGGATGCGTTCGGTGGCGGCCGCGATCTGGCCGATCAGCACCGTGGGCGACGAGCTGGCTACCGCGACGAAGTGATGTTCGGCGATCCAGTAGCGCTTGTAGCCCCACTGCTCGGCGTGCTGGGCGAGGTCGATGGTGTTGCGCAGCGCGGTCGCCGCATCACTGCCCTCGCTGATCGGCGACAGGTCCAGGATCGACAGCGGGACGGTCATGTCGGCTCCACCCTGGCGTAGCGGTTGTCGGCGACGGGAAGACCGAGCCGCTCCCGCAGGTGCTCATCGTCGCGGTATGCGGTGCGGAACAGATCCGCCCGCTGCAGCAGCGGCACCACCTCGTCGACGATGACCGGAAGGTCGGTCGCGTTCACGGCGGGCCGCAGCCGGACACCGTCAAGGCCCAATCGCTGCCACCGCAGGAGGAGGTCCGCCAGTTCGGCCGGAGTGCCGTCGAAGACCAGGGCATCCGACCGGGGGTCCACGGCTCCCGAGAACGAGACGAAGACGTCGGCGTAGACCTTGAGGTCGGTGCCGCCGGCCTGCCGCACCTCGCCGAGGATGCCTCGCACGGAGTCGTCGTCCTGCGGGGTGATGAAGACCAGATCGACACTGCGCGAGGCGAATTCATAGACGGGCAGTTGGTGTGCCAGGGCGGTGACGACGGGTTGGCCCTGGGGTGGCCGCGGGGTGATCGACGGCCCCTTGACGGAGAAGTACTTGCCGTCGAAGTCGATGTAGTGCAGCTTGTCGCGGTCGACGAAACGACCCGTGGCGACGTCGCGGATCACCGCGTCGTCCTCCCAGCTGTCCCATAGTCGCCGGACCACTTCGACGGCATCGTCGGCCTCGTCGAACAGATCCACCCCGGCGACGTCTCGCCGGCCGAACAACGCCGCTTCGTGTGGGCTGCTGCTGATCCTCACCTGCCACCCGGCCCGCCCGTGGGAGATGAAGTCAAGCGTGGCAATGGCTTTGGAGATGTGGAAAGGCTCGGTGTGCGTGACGGTGGCGACCGGAATGAGGCCGATGTGCCGGGTCAGCGGCGCGACCCGAGCGGCAACCAGCACGGCATCGGGCCTGCCGGCAAGCCACGTCGGTTCGATCTCGGGGCGGCGACGGCGCTGCGGGCTGAGCGCGTCGTCGAAGGTCACGAAGTCGAGCAGCCCGCGTTCGGCAGTGACGGCGAGTTCGGACCAGTAGCGCCCGCTGGTGACAGGCTGGCCGCCGGGCGACTGCCGCCATGCCTCGGGATGCCAGCCGTACCCGTCGAGTGCGACGCCCAGGTGCAGATGCTCGCTCACGGCGCCACATCCTTCAGGAACGCAACGGGATAGACCTCGCCTTCGGCGGGCAGCGGCTCGTCGAGCCGTTGATATCCGAGGGACAGGTAGAGCTCTTCGGCCTCGGGCTGGCGGTCGCCGGTGGTCAGGTAGATGCGGCGGTAGCCGCGGGTGCCGATCTCGGCTTCCAGTTCGGCCAGCAGCGCCTTCGCGAACCCCTGCCGCCGATACCGGCTGTCTGTCCAGATGCGCTTGAGCTCCGCTGTTTCGGCATCGAAGCGGCGGAACGCGCCGCCGGTGACGGGCTGGCCGTCTCGCAATCCGATCAGCATCGCACCGTCGGGTGCCGCGAACTCGTCGGCGGGATAGGTGCGCAGCCACTTCGACACCGCAGCCACCGGTGCGCTGTATCTACTGGCGTACTCCAGCGCCAGTTCCGCCAGCAGCGGTTCGGCCAGTGGGTCACCCTGGTCGACCGCCACGAAGCGCAGCTCGCTGACGGTAGGTACGGACATCACTTAACTGTCTAACGCAGTTCGCAAAACCGCATTCCTTAACCCTGATTCGAGTCAAGGTGATCGCAAATACCCGCAGGTCGCTATCACGGATGATTGTCTATGCGACAGTTCTGGAAGAAGGTTCCCGGGTCGCAATAGACGCCCATCGGCGGTGGGGGCTTCGGCGGAGGGTTTTCGCCGTCCCAAATCAGGCTGGAGACATTGCCCATTCCCGGCCAGAGGAAGTAGTAGGTGTGGCAGACGTTCCAGTCCCAATTCAAAGGGTCAGTGATGTGGTTGCCGGTTGCGGGCACGGGTTGCTCCCCTGGGCACCAATGATGAGGTGGGCCCCAGCCGCCGTCGTCTGCGGCAAAGGGACCGGGTCGGGCAACGGCAATACCTTCGCCCGCGCCCAAACCAATGCCACCCAGACCAGCAGTCACCAGCGCAGCGGCTGCTGCTAATCCGAATCGAGACACTCGGTTCATATCGTTTCCCGTCCTTTCGTCGGGCCTACCGATCCCAAAGATCTAGATTCTCGCAGGCCGCTAGAAAGGTGGGGGTTTGTTTCGTTCGCGGCGAGTGCGGTCCAGATGGTTTCTCACGGGCGAGCAGGCTGAGGTGGCTGACGACCGTGTTCTGGCCACGGTGTTGTTCACCGACATCGTGGACTCGACGCGCCGCGCCGCGCAGATGGGCGACCGTGATTGGCATGCGTTGCTTGACGCGCACGACGCCGTCGTGCGGTCGCAGCTCGCTCGCTTTAGAGGCCGCGAAGTCAACACATCCGGCGACGGTTTCTTGGCGATGTTCGACGGCCCGCAGCGGGCGATCCGCTGCGCCATGGCAATTCGCGATGCCGTGCAGGCGCTCGGCATCCAAGTGAGGTCCGGGTTGCACACCGGCGAGTGCGAAGTACGCGGCGACGACATCGGCGGGATCGCCGTGCACATCGGCGCGCGTGTGAGCGCACTGGCAGGGCCCAGCGACGTGCTCGTCTCCAGCACACTGCGCGATCTGGTGATCGGGGCGGGGTTGGAGTTCGAACACCGCGGGGCTCATCAGCTCAAGGGCGTGCCCGGCGAGTGGCGCTTGTCTGCGGTCACATCCGGGTAGTGGATCCGGTCAGAACGGTGGGGGTTTGTTTCGTTCGGCGAGGACTTCGGCGGTGTAGGTGTCGTTGAGTCGTCGTTCGGCTGCAATGGCTTTGGCCTTGTTGTGGGCGCGGGTGTGTCGGCGTTTGGGCATCATCACGCCACGGTCGCTGCTGGATTCGACGACAGGTGGGTCGCCGGTCCATAGCGTGGCGGTGGGTTCACACAACTGGGGGAACAGGTGCCGACTGCCCGGGTACGTCACGTAGGTGTGCCCGGTGGGTGCAGTCCAGATGATGGTTCCGTCGGGAAGCTGTCGGTCGTGCCAGCCCTTTGAGCCCTTCCAGAACGTCTTCAGTAAATGATGAAAACGGCACAGGCATTTCAGGTTTGACGGATGCGTGGGCCCGAGCGGGTAGGCCACGGTGTGATCGACGTCGCAGACCTGGGCGGATTTGTCGCAGCCCGGGAACCGGCACGTCAGGTCGCGGCAGCGAACGAACTCACACACCTGCCGCGACGGGGTGTAGCGCGGTTCGGCGGGTGTGTCACCGCCGGGGTGGCGGACCTCGCGGATGCGGGCCCGCTCCAGGATGCCCCCGAGCAGCGCGGTAGGCATCACCCCAGCGCCGAACACGAACGCCGGCGGCGCCGCGCATTCGGGGGTGCAAGCGGCGGTGTCGGGTACAGCTGATTGCTTCGCCTGCGGGGCGGTCGCCGCGGCGGTGGTACCCGCGGCGTTGACGGACTCTTCGCCGGCCACGACGTAGACGACGGCGCTTTTCGCGGGCCTGTCTTGGGTGGCGCCGGGGCAGTCGGCGTCGCCGCAGGCGCACGCCATGGCGGTGTGGCTGCCCAGCGCGATGAACGCGTCCACGCGGCGCTGCCCGATACTGCGCGGATCATCGCCGCAGACGCTGCGCGCCAATTCCTCCACCGTTTCTTCGATCAACGCCGCATCCGGGGAATTCAGCCGCGCCCAGATGCTGGTCGTTCCTGCCACATCGCCGGGGGAACCGAATTCCACCGTGGGCTGTGATGCGGACTCGCGGCAGCGCCGCAGTGCGGCAGGGTCGTGCTCGTCGATCAGTTCGTCGATGGCGGCCTCGGTTTTGGCCGCCGACAACGCGCCCCACCGGAGCACTCGCGCAGCCAGGTCGGCGTCCACGAGGCTCATCGCGGTCTCGTCGGTGATCAGGTAGGTGCGCCACACGATGGTGCGCACCAGCAGATCACTGATCAGACCCTGCTCGAACAACCCGGCCACCTTCGGTAGCCGATCGCGCAACGCGACGCCGCGGTGGGTTTGGTGCAGCGCCATGCCCTGGCTGACGTTGACCGCCGTGGCCATCTCGGTGGCGACTGCGGCTTGCGGGTCGACCCACCACAACTCGCGCTCGCCGGCGGGCAGGCCGGTGCGGCGCGCGAAGATCTCGGCCATCACCGCCACCTTGCGCGCACACGCCGCGTTCTCCGCCCGCGCCCACCCGCCAGCAGCATCCACTAACGCGGCATCGCTCAACGCTGCCAGATCGGCGATCTCGGGCAACGAACCATCGAACATACATTCGAACCTAGTCGCCCCCGCGGACGGTCGCCGACGCGAACCACCAGCTCAACCACCACCTGTGGATGAACCCGCAACTGTGGATAACCCGTTAAGTGGCGCGGAAGATCTGGTACTCGATGTGGCCCGTCCCGAGCAGGCGACCCCGAGCCATGTCGGCAGGACTGCCGCGCGACCCCCTTCCAACCAAAACTTGACACCTGTAAAGTTCGTCGGCATGGACACCATCAGGGGCAAGACCATCGCGATCACCGGGGCCGCCCGCGGCATCGGGTTCGCGACCGCCAAGGCGCTGCTGGCCCGTGGTGCACGAGTGGTGATCGGCGACCGCGACGTGGCATTCCAGGAGTCGGCCGTCGCCGGCCTCACCAAGCTCGGCCAGGTCTCGGGCTACCCGCTGGATGTCACCGACCGCGAATCGTTCGCCGCCTTCCTCGACAAGGCCCGCACCGACGGGCACGGCCACATCGACGTGCTGATCAACAACGCAGGCGTGATGCCGATCGGTCCGTTCCTCGAGCAGTCCGAGAAGGCGATCCGCTCCTCGATCGAGGTGAATCTCTACGGCGTGATCACCGGCTGCCAGCTGGCGCTGCCCGACATGATCGCCCGCCGCAGCGGCCACATCATCAACATCGCCTCCCTGTCCGGTCTCATCCCGGTGCCCGGGCAAGTCGTCTACGTCGGGGCCAAGTTCGGCGTGGTGGGCCTGTCGGCGGCACTGGCCGACGAGGTCGCTCCCCACGGCGTCGACGTCTCGGTCATCATGCCGCCGTTCACCAACACCGAACTGATCTCGGGCACGAAGTCCGGCGGGGCCATCAAGCCCGTCGAGCCTGCGGCCATAGCGGCAGCGGTCATCAAGACCCTCGAGAAGCCGAAAACCCATGTCTCCGTGCCGGCTCCGCTGCGTTTCACGGCGCAGGCCACACAGATGCTCGGCCCGCGCGGACGCCGGTGGCTGAACAAGCGGCTGGGACTCGACACCGTGTTCCTGAACTTCGACCGCACGGCTCGGCAGGGCTACGAGGACCGCGCGCAGGCCGCGCAGGGTGTCGTGGAGGGGCCTGACAAGAACTAGGCCGCGTTGCGGCGAGTGTGCGGTCCCGATACGGCATGCTGACGACTTATGGAGTTGACGGTCTTTGCTGCGCCGAAATCCGGATCAGCTGTGTACGACCAACATCTACGGTTGGCCCAGGCGGCCGAAAAATGTGGTTACCCAAGTTTCGTCCGGGGCGATCACTATTGGGGTGAGGACCTACCGGGCTCTACTGATGCCTGGGTCACTCTAGCGGCGCTCGCCCGCGAGACCGCCACCATCCGACTCGGGGTGCTGGTGACTGCTGCGACGTTTCGCCACCCGGGGGCATTGGCGGTTCAAGTTGCCCAGGTCGACCAGATGAGTGGGGGTCGAGTTGACTTCGGCCTTGGTGCGGGCTGGTATGAACCCGAGCACCGCTATTACGGCATCCCTTTTCCACCCATCAAGCAACGCTTCGACCGGCTCGAGGAATCGTTAGCGGTTATCACCGGACTGTGGCGCACGCCGATCGGCGATCGATTCAGCTACCACGGCAACCATTTTCGCCTCGACGATTCCCCGGCGCTGCCCAAGCCCAGCCAGCCGGGCGGTCCACCCATCATCATCGGGGGTTCGGGCGCCAAGCGCACACCGGCGCTCAGCGCGCGCTACGGCAACGAATTCAACAGTCAACCGGGTAGGACAGACGCAGACGATCCCTCCACCGCCCCACCGACTGGATTCGACGGGGCTGCCACACAGTTCGAGCGAGTCCGCCTGGCCTGCCGGGCCATCAACCGCGATCCCGCCGAGCTGCGGTTATCGAACACCCTGGTCTTGTGTTGTGGACGCACCGACGCCGAGGTCGCCGCGCGGGCCGAAGCGGCTGAACGAAGCGTCGAGCACCTGAGCCAAAACGGGGGCGCGGGCTCGCCCGCCGAACTCGTCGACAACTTCGGCCGCTACTCCGAAATGGGCGCCAGCCGAATCTATCTGATGTTCCGCGACATCGACGACCTCGATCACCTTGAGCTGGTGGCCTCCGATGTCATGCCACAACTGAACTGATATCCGGATCCCGAGTCAATTCAGAACGGGAGTCGGATCGCCGACCCGATACGCCTCGAGCGCATCGATCTGCTCGAAGAAATCGTCGGGAGTCATCACGTTGTCCTGCGCGGTCCCGACGAGAATGACGTGCACCAGCTCGGCGTTTTCGGCCACGTGCATCCAGATCGTGGTCACCGGCTCGAAGCCGTCGCCGACCTCAGCGCCCGACGGCGGATAGAACCAGATGACGAACTCGTCATCGGACTGGTCGTCATCGAAAACCCAACCACGCTGCGCGATTTGGACGTCGAAGCTCTCCAAGTCCTCGACCAGGTCGACGTCGTCGACGATCCCGTCCAGAACCGACCCGGGAATCCAGTTAAAGTCCCGCGCGGCTCGCCGCTTGTCGCGACGGGCTCTCTTCGCCTCGGTCTTCCTCGACACTTAACTGAGCGCCTGGTCCAGATCTGCGATCAGGTCCTCGGTCCCTTCCAGGCCCACCGAGACGCGCACCACGGCGTCGCCGAGCCCGATCGCGGCGCGGCCTTCGGGACCCATCGCGCGGTGCGTGGTGGTCGACGGATGGGTGATCAGCGACTTGGCGTCGCCGAGGTTGTTGGAGATGTCGATGATCCGCAGCTTGTCGAGCACTTCGAACGCCCGCTGCTTACCACCATCGGGGGTCGCCTTGAGTTCGAAGGTGACGACGGTGCCGCCGCCGGTCATCTGACGCTTGGCCAGGTCGTACTGAGGATGCGACTCAAGGAACGGGTAGCGCACCCAGCTGACCGCGGGATGGTTTTCGAGGAACTGGGCGATGCGCAGCGCCGAATCGGTGCCGTGCTGCACCCGCAGGGCCAGCGTCTCCAAACCCTTCAACAGCACCCAGGCGTTGAACGGGCTGAGCGCAGGACCCGTGTGCCGCATCAGCTTCTGCACCGGCTCGTCGATGTAGGTCTTGTCACCGAGGATCGCTCCGCCGAGCACCCGCCCCTGGCCGTCGATGTGCTTCGTGCCGGAGTACACCACGACGTCGACACCGAGGGGAAAGCTCTGCTGCAGGATCGGAGTGGCGAACACGTTGTCCAACACCACTTTTGCGCCTGCACCGTGGGCCATCGCGGTAACCGCCGCGATGTCCACCAACGACTGCATCGGGTTCGACGGTGTCTCGAAGAACACGGCCTGCGTGGGCTTGCTCAGCGCCTCTTCCCATTGCGACAGGTCTTCGCCGTCGACGAACACCGTCTCGACGCCCCACCGCGGCAGGATCTCGTTGCACACCACGAAGCAGGAGCCGAACAGGCTGCGGGCCGCGACCAGTCGGTCACCTGCGGCCAGGAGCGCACCGAGTGAGGTGAACACCGCGGCCATGCCGGTCGCCGTCGCAAAGCACGCGGGTGCACCCTCGATCAGTCGCAGCCGCTCCTCGAACATCGAGATCGTCGGGTTGCCGTACCGGGAGTAGACGAAACGGTCGATCTCACCGGTGAAGGCCTTCTCCGCCTCGGCCGCACTCTGATAGACGTAGCCCGATGTCGGATAGATCGCCTCGGCGGTCTCCTCGAAGCCTGAGCGCAACAGCCCTCCGCGCACCCCGATGGTGGCCTGGCTGACGCCCTCCGGCAGTTCGGCCGGAGTGCGCACCGACGGCACCTTCTGGTCGCTCACGACTGCTTCCAGGGGAGGCCGACGGCCTTCCAGCCCGTGCCGCCGCGGTGCCTGTTCTCGTCGAGGTTGCCCTCGAATCCGTCCAGCACGTTGTAGGACGGCGCGATCCCGGCCTCGGTGGCCGCTTCGGCAGCACCGATGGAGCGGTTTCCAGACCGGCACAGGAATACCACCGGCCGGTCACCAGGCGCGACGCCCGCCGAAATCAGGTCGTCGACGAAACTATCGTTACGGCTACCGTCCGTGCGGCTCCACTCGATGTAGACGACATCGCGGGCCAGGCTCGTCAGGTCGGGTACGCCGACGAATCGCCATTCGGCATCGGTGCGGCAGTCGACGAGCACGGCCTGGGGGTCATCGTTTAGCAACTTCCAGGCCTCTTCAGGCGTGATATCTCCCGCGTAGCTCACGGTCGCGAGTGTCCCATACCTAACCGGGACCGGTCGAACAGACCTTCCATGCCCCATCCTCGCGCACGAAGGTCATCGGAACGGGTGCTTTCTCGTCCGGCGCCCTGTCGAAGTGATACGTCACGGTGGCCGTCGCACGGTCGCCATCGATTTTCACATCGGTCACGTCGTCGACAAATCGAGCGCCGTGTTTGGTAGACGAATCACGTTGGTGGGCAATAACATCGGCCTCTACGCCGCGCATTTTCGCGCACGTGTATGTGGTGAAGTCCGTGAAGTCGGCGCGCTGCAGCGCATCGTTCTGACCGACTGCCGCCCGTCCGACCCGCTGGTCCTCCGGCGTGGGGTCGCTCCCGAACAGATTCAACAACCAGATTGCGATCAGGACGATCACAATGATTGCCAGCGCCGCCAGGAACGGGACCATCGTGGGCCGGTCGGCAGCGTCGTCGTCGGACGGCACGGCTACCAGAGTTTGCGAAGCACGCCGGTCACCCGGCGCACCCTGTCCCTGGCGGTCGTCACGTCCGGCGCAGTGGCAAGGGCCAGCCCGAGCCGTCGCCTGGCATCGGTCTCATCGGGCCGATGGAACAGCCGAACGTCGCTCTCGGCGACGGCCAGCGCGTCGGCGAGCACGGCGTTGACGTTTTGCGGGGCGATCTCAACCGGTGCCGTCTCGGCGACCGCGTAGGCGACTTCTGCCGCACCCGGGGAGATCATGATTGTGTCCACGTGCAGGCCCAGGATCGCCCGCGCGTGCAGCTCGAATTCTGAAAGCCGTTGCGACCGAAGAGTTACCAGGCCACTGTCGTGCGGCCGGGTGCGCACGTCGGCGAAATAGACCTCGTCGCCGCGCACCAACAGCTCGACGCCGAATAGGCCGCGGCCGCCGAGCGCGTTGACGATGCGCGCGGCGATCGACTTCGCCGCATCCAGCGCTGGGGCGGACAGCTGTTGTGGCTGCCATGTCTCCAACAGGTCGCCGTCGCTGTTGCGGTGGCCGATCGGCTCGCAGAAGTGCAGCGCGGGCCCGGTCGGGCCGGTGGTGCGGATGGTGATCAAGGTGATTTCGCAGTCAACCTCGACGACCGTCTCGGCGAGCACCCGGTTGTTCGGGACACGGCCTGCGGCCACCGCACGCTGCCAGGCCGCCTCGATGTCGTCGACGCGCAGCAGCACCGACTGGCCCTCTCCCGGAACGCCCGCGACCGGCTTGACCACCAGCGGGAAGCCGGCATGCTCGGCGACGGCGGCCAACTCTTCGACCGAGCCGGCGAACCAGAAGGGCGCGGTCGGCAGGCCGAGCTCGTCGGCCGCCAGCCGTCGCATGCCTTCGCGGTCCTGGGCCATCCGCACGCTGCGCGGAGTCGGAAACACCTCGAGGCCGCGTTCGGCGGCGGCCACCAGGGCGTCGACCGCGATGACGCCCGACTCGGCCACCAGGTACAGCGGGTTGGCCCGTTCGATGATCGCGGTGAGCGCCTCGGCGTCGTTCATCTTGACCACCGCCGCGCGATCGGCGACACCGTGCGCGGGCGCATTGGCGTACCGGTCGACCGCGATGACCTCTCGGCCCAGCCGCTGGAACGCCAGCGCCAGCTCTCGGCTCAGTTCACCGGAGCCGAGCAGCATCACCGCGCTTCGGTCGTCACGCTCCTGCTTCGGCTCATCGTCGATCGGTTCATCGGCGGACGTGTCCTCCGGTTCGGGGGACTGCGGGGACTCAGTGGTTTCACTCATCGCCCGTCAAGCCTGCCAGATGTTCAGCCGACCCGGACATCGATGTAGCACCACCGCCAGTTCTCCCCCGGCTCCACGGAGCGCATGACAGGATGGCCGGTCTCGCGAAAGTGTTCGCTGGCGTGCTGGCGTGGGCTCGAATCGCAGCAGCCGACGTGGCTGCAGGTCAGGCACATCCGCAGATGTGCCCAGGTGTTCTCACCCAGCTCGGCGCAGCCCTGGCATTGCCCGGGGGTAAGAGGCTCGCGTTCTTCGGTTGCAGTCAAGAGATGCTCGCAGGTCTTCGGCGCAGCCGACGCGTTCGCTTCGCGCCCGCGTGATCTCTTCAGCATGCTGTCCAAGGATAGGCACGCTGACCGATCGAGGTTCGGCCGAGGAGGTTCGACAAAGTGCATGGCTCACTGCTCGCGGTGCTGGTGGTGTCGGTCCTGCTGGCCGCGCTGGCGCGTCGATTCGACGTCTCCGCTCCCCTGGCGTTGGTCGTCGCCGGGCTGGCGGCAAGCGGGATCCCCGGCTTCACCGACATCGAGCTCGAGCCCGAACTCGTCCTCAACGTCCTGCTGCCTCCTCTGCTGTGGTCGGCCGGGCTGGAGAGCAGCTACGTCGGGCTGAAGAACAACCTCCGCCCGATCGGGCTGCTCGCCGTCGGCCTACCGCTGGCGACGACCTTCGCGGTCGGCTTCGTCGCGTACAAGACGGTGCCGGACCTGACGATCGCGGCAGGGCTGACCCTCGGCGCGATCGTGGCGCCTCCGGATGCGGTCTCCGCGACGGCGGTCGGACGTCGGCTCGGGCTGCCGCGCCGCATCATGACGCTGCTGGGCGGTGAAAGCCTGCTCAACGACGCGACCGCGCTGACCGCCTACAAGGTGGCGCTCGCCGCGGCCATCGGCGCGGCAACCAGTTGGGGCAGCGGCGTGGTGACCTTCGCACTGGCGGCCGGCGGCGGGGTCGCGATCGGCATCGCGCTGGGCGCCGTCATCGCCTTCATTCGCACGCGGCTCGACGATCCGCTCGTGGAAAGCGCGGTCGGCCTCGTCGCACCGTTCGTCATCTACCTGGCCGCCGAGGAGGCGCACGGCTCCGGCGTGCTGGCCGTGGTGGTCGCGGCGCTGATCCTGGGTCAGAAGTCGTTCCATGCCGGCTACGAGACTCGGCTGCAGGACCTCGCCGTATGGAAGGCGCTTCAGCTGGTGTTGGAGTCGTTCGCGTTCCTGATGATCGGCCTGCAGTTACCGAGTGTCGTCAACGAGATCCGCGGCATGCCGTTCTCGACGATGGCGTTCTACTCGACTGCGGTATTGGCGACGGTCATCGTGGTGCGGATCGTGTGGGTGTACGCCTTCGCCTACCTGCCCAGGATGCTGTCGGCACGCATCAGGGAGCGTGAACCCGCTCCCACGCCCGCCCAGGTGTTCATCGTCGCGTGGGCAGGCATGCGCGGGGTGGTCTCGTTGGCCGCGGCGTTCGCAGTGCCGTTGACGACCTTGTCGGGAGCGCCGTTCCCCGGCCGCCCACACATCGTGTTCCTCACCTTCGTGGTGGTGATCGGCACGCTGCTGCTGCACGGGCTGACCCTGCCGTGGCTGATCCGGCGGTTCGGCGTGGAGGGCGACGAGGCGCGCACCGATGCGATCGCCGTCGCGGCAGCGCAGGAGAAGGCCGCCATCGCCGCGGCGCAGCGGCTCGACGAGCTACTCGCCGAGCCGGAGGCGTCCGACATACACGAACGCGCGGCAGATGTGTTGCGCGCGTGGAACACTCGCCGGCGTAACTCCGCGTGGGAGAGACTGGGCAGGAACGAGGAGGAGATCGGCGAGAGCCCGACGTCGGCGTTCCGGCGGCTACGTCTGGAGATGCTGGCCGCCGAACGCGCATCGTTCATCGCCGAGCGTGACAGCGGGCACATCGACGACGAGGTGCTGCGCTCGGTGTTGCACGGACTGGATCTCGAGGAAGCAACGCTCAACCGGACGTAGCCGGGAGTGGTAATCCCTTCCACTTTCAACATATAGCGCATAGGGGGGCTTGCGGCAAGACCCCGCTAATGCCTCAGAATCTTCCCCCTGGCCTGCGGCGGGGAGGTACCCCCAGCCCTGAACCAGAAGTCGAGTTGTTTGGGGGTTGCATATGCGTGTGTTGTTGTCGTCGTGGGGTTCGCGCGGGGACGTCGAACCGTTGATGGGATTCGCGGTGGCGTTGCGTGAGCTAGGCGCGGAGGTCCGAGTGTGCGCACCGCCGGACTTCGCGGAACTTGCCGCAAGAGTCGACGTTCCGCTGATCCCGATGGGCCGGTCGTTGCGCGAAATGCTGCACGGCGCAAAACCGCTGACGCCTGCGGATGCGCCTCAGACGGCGGCCAACCTGGTCGCCATGCAATTCGACACCGTGGCCGGGGCCGCCGACGGCTGCGACGCGGTGGTGGCGACCGGCCTGATGCCCGCAGGCGTGCGATCGATAGCGGAGAAGCTGGACATCGGCTATGTGTGCGTCGGTTTCCTCCCCGGCAGCTTCCCGTCGCCGCACCAGACGCCGCTGTCACGGCCCGGCCGGCCGTTCCCACCTGGGGAAACCGACAACCGCGTGCTCTGGGACGTGGACGCGGAGCGGGTCAATGCGCTGTACCGCGACCCGCTCAACGCGCACCGCGCCGCGATCGGCCTGCCACCGGTGGACAACGTCCGCGACCACGTGTTCACCCACCGCCCGTGGTTGGCGGCGGACCCCATCTTGTGCCCGTGGCCGGGCTCACCGAACCTCGACGTGGTGCAGACCGGCGCGTGGATCCTGCCGGACGAACGCCCGCTGCCCGCCGATCTCGAGGCCTTCTTGAACGCGGGCACGCCACCGGTGTACGTGGGATTCAGCAGCGTGCGCGCCCCGCAAAATGCGGCCCGGGTGGCGATCGACGCGATTCGGGCGCACGGTCGTCGGGCACTCGTCTCTCGCGGCTGGGCCGACCTGGCGCTGGTCGACGACCGGGACGACTGTTTCGCCGTCGGCGAGGTGAACCACCAGGCGTTGTTCGGCCGGGTCGCCGCCGTCGTTCATCACGGCGGCGCGGGCACCACGACGACCGCCACCCGGGCGGGCGCACCCCAGGTGGTGGTGCCGCAGATCGCGGATCAGCCGTACTGGGCCGGTCGAGTGGCCGACCTCGGCATCGGCGCCGCGCACGACGGGCCGACTCCGACCGCGGAGTCCCTGTCGGCCGCACTCGAGATCGCCCTGGCAGCCGAGACTCGTGCCCGGGCGAGCGCCATCGCGGGCAACATCCGCACCGATGGGGCGACGGTGGCGGCCAAGATGCTGATCGACGAGATCACGACTCGTCGAGCTGAGCACGGAATGCCTGCATCGCGTCGATGATCGCGGTGAAGGTCCGGTGTGCGGCGGCGAGGTCGTCCTCGGGCAGCGCCGCCAGCGCACGCCGGCTGTGTTCGGCCAACGGCGTGAAAAAGCCTCGGGCCACGGTCATTCCGTCGTCGGCGACCCGGAGGATGACCTTGCGGCGATCGGACGGATCGGACTCACGACGGAAATGACCCGACGCGATCATCCGCTCAACGAGATAGGTGATGGCCGCGCCCGACACGCCCATTCGCTCCCGCAGCTCGCCCGCCGTCAGCGGCACGCCCGACGTCTCGGCGACCATGACATGCAGGAGCGCGCGGAAGTCGTTGGCGGCCACGTCATGTCGTCCGGCGAAATGCCTGCCGATCTGGTCGGACTCGGCCGACATCGCCCGCACGTCGGCCGCGATGAGGCTCTCCAGCGCGGCCCGATCGGTCTTCGACACCCACCCAGCATAGTTCGCGGATATTCATTTGATTAACTATTAAGTATCTGAAATATTGGCAGCATGACCGGTCGGTTCTCCTGGCTGCTGGCGCTCGGCGTGCTCGCCCTCTTCGGCGCGTTGATGGGCCTGATCGGCAGCGACGACTCGAGTCAGCAGTCGCCCGTCCCAGTGCCCACGGGCGCCGAGTCGACGCGGGCGGAGGCGTTGCGGGCGCAATTCCCCGGCGGGGATCGGGTGCCGGCCATCCTGGTCTTCAGCCGCCGCGACGACGCACCGCTGAGCCCAGCCGATATCGGCGCGATCAAACAACAGCCGGTCGTTGTGGCGGCAGACTGGCGAGCGGCGGTGGCCACCGTGCCGCTGGACGCCTCGCTGTCCGGTTTCGCACTCAACGATGCGGTAAAGGAACTCCGGAGCTCGGCCGGCGACGGGCTGCCCGACGGGCTGCGCGTCGAGGTCACCGGCGGACCCGCCTTCGGCGCCGACATCGCGAACTCGTTCTCGGGAGCCAACTTCACACTGCTGGCCGTCACCGCATCCGTGGTGGCGCTGCTGCTGATCGTCACCTACCGGTCACCAGTGCTGTGGCTGGTCCCGCTCACGGTGATCGGGTTCGCCGACCGGGTCGCCGCCGTCCTGGGTACCGCGGTCGCCGACGCCCTCGGCATGAGCCCCGACGGGTCGACGTCCGGTATCACCAGCGTGCTGGTGTTCGGGGCGGGCACCAACTACGCACTGCTGCTCATCTCCCGATATCGAGAAGAACTGGGCCGCAAGGAGAATCACCGCAACGCGTTGCGGGTGGCTGTGCGCCAGGCTGGACCCGCGATCGTCGCAAGCAACGCCACCGTCGTGCTGGCCCTGTTGACGTTGGTGCTGGCATCCTCGCCTAGCACCCGCAGCCTCGGGGTGCAGGCAGCATCCGGCCTGATCGTGGCGGCGGTGTTCGTGCTGTTGGTGCTACCGCCGCTGCTGGCGCTGTTCGGCCGCAGGCTGTTCTGGCCGTTCATCCCGAAGGTGGGAGCGCAACCCCTTACCGACAGCGGTGTTTGGCACCGCATCGCGGATGCGGTCGCCCGCAGACCCGCGCTGGTCGCGGTGATGGCCATCGCCGGGCTCGCGGTGCTGTGCAGCGGGCTGCTGAGCACGCCGGTCGGCCTGTCGCAGACCGAGCAGTTCCGCGTGCAGGCGGAGTCGGTCAGCGGGTACGAAACCCTGGCTGCCCACTTCCCCAGCGGCATGACCGACCCCACCCGGGTCATCGCCCCGACCGCCAAGGACGCCGACATCGAACGCGCGATCACGACCACCCCAGGCGTGGTGTCCGCGACCCCGGCGGGCGTATCCCCCGACGGTCTCAGTCAGTGGTCGGTTGTGCTGAGCGCCGCACCCGCGTCCGACGACGCCTTCAGAACCATTGATGCACTCCGTTATTCAGTTCACCGGGTGGATTCGGCCGCGTTGGTCGGTGGGTCGGACGCCCAAGCCCGCGACGCGAGTGCGGCCGCCGCCAGGGACCGACAGGTCATCATTCCCGCCATCCTCGCCGTGGTGCTGATCGTGCTGTTCGCGCTGCTGCGATCGGCGCTCGCGCCGGTGATCCTGGTCGCGGTGACGGTGCTCAGCGCTGTTGCGGCACTGGGCCTCGGCGGTTGGGCGAGCGTGCATGTGTTCGGGTTTCCCGCGTTGGACAACACCGCACCGCTGTTCGCATTCCTGTTCCTCGTCGCGCTCGGCGTCGACTACACGATCTTCCTCGTCACCCGTGCCCGCGAGGAGACAATCGCCCACGGCAACCGGCAAGGCATCATCCGGGCGGTGTCGGCCACCGGCGCCGTCATCACCAGTGCGGGCATCGTGCTGGCGGCGGTGTTCTGCGTCTTGGGCGTGCTGCCCCTGATCGTGCTCACCCAGATCGGCATCATCGTCGGCCTCGGCATCCTGCTCGACACCTTCGTGGTGCGCACCGTGATCATCCCCGCGCTGTTCACGCTGATCGGGCCGCGAATATGGTGGCCCGCCCTGCGTGCTCGCCGCTAGCCCGACCGAGGAGTTCGTTTTCGCGGGTAGCTTCGAAACATGACCGAAGCGCCAGAACTGCCGCCCCTGCACATGCGCCGCGATGCGTTCAGCCCGATCGCCGCGCTGGGGGAGATTCGCGAGACCGAGGGCGTGCGCACGGTCACCAACGCCTTCGGAATGCAGGTCTACTTGGTCACCAGGCACGACGACATCAAGGCTGTGCTGTCCGACCATGAGCGGTTCTCCAACGGGCGCCCACCCGGATTCCAGTTTCCTGGTGCGCCGCAAGCCTCCGAGGAGGAGCTGGCCAGTGCGCGGGCGGGAAACCTGCTCGGCCTCGATCCGCCCGAACATCAGCGGCTGCGCCGCATGCTCACCCCCGAGTTCACCATCCGGCGGATGAAGCGCCTCGAACCGCGTATCACCGAGATCGTCGACGCGGCCCTGGACTCGATGGAGATCGCCGGTGCGCCAGCGGATCTGGTGGAGAACTTCGCGCTGCCGATTCCCTCACTGGTGATCTGCGAGCTGCTAGGCGTACCGTACGACGACCGCGAGGACTTCCAGCGGCGCAGCGCGCGTCAGCTCGACTTCTCGATTCCGATTCCCGAGCGCCAGGACCTGCAGCGCCAGGGTCGCGCATACATGACCACGCTAGTCGCGAGGGCTCGCCGACAGCCGGGTGAGGACATCCTCGGCATGCTGATCCGCGAACACGGTGACGAGCTCACCGACGACGAGCTCGTCGGCGTCGCGAGCCTGCTGTTGCTCGCCGGCCACGAGACCACGTCGAACATGTTGGGGCTCGGCACATTAGCGCTGCTGCGTCATCCCGAGCAGCTCGCCGCGGTGCGTGACGATCCGGATGCCGTCGGACCGGCGATCGAGGAGCTCCTGCGATGGCTGTCCATCGTGCAAACCGCCATTCCTCGCATCACCACCACCGACGTCGACATCGCCGGGGTGACGATCCCCGCCGGAAAGCTGGTCTTCCCATCCATGCCCTCAGGCAACCGCGACCCCGAATTCATAGACCGCCCTGAGGTTCTCGATATCCATCGCGGCGCGCCGGGTCACCTGGCGTTCGGTCACGGTGTACACCACTGCCTCGGTGCGCCGCTGGCCCGGATGGAGATGCGGATCGCGTTCCCTGCGCTGATGCGGCGATTCCCGAACCTGGCGCTGGCGGAGGACTTCGACGATGTGGCTTTCCGGACATGGAACTTCATCTACGGGCTGAAGTCACTGGAGGTGAGTTGGTGAAGGTCGCATGCCGATCGCGACGTCTGTATCCAGGCGGGCAACTGCGTGATGGTCGCGGACAACATCTTCGACCAGGACGACGACGGCATCGTGGTGGTGCTCGTCGACGACATCCCCGCCGACGAAGAGGACAAGGCGCGCGAAGCGGTCAGACTGTGCCCGTCGCAGGCGCTGAAGATCGCCGAGGACTGACTTCCTTGCGCTGCGCGATCGCGGCGCGAGTCAGCACAATCGGGTTGAACAGTGTCAGCGGTGATGAATTTCGCGTTGCCACCGCGAGCACTCGGTCGGCGACCCACTGGTCACGTGGCGCAGCGCCATAGAGCGTCCGCTGCAGAGGATTCAAACTGTTCTTCTGGCTGAAGTCGATATTGACGGCCTGGTGCGGCAGCAGGTTTCGGCGGTGCTTGCGCTGATACCGGCGGGCGGCCGCATCGATCTCGTCGTTCGCGCCCGACACCAGCGGTTCGGTCGTGGCGTCACAAAGCCATTCCGCCGACTGAAACGCCCAGCCGCAGCCGGTGCCCCACAACGGATCACCGACCATCGCTGCATCGCCGACCAGCGCCACCCCCGGTCGCACTATGCGTCGACGGGTGATGCTCGGGTAGTCGGTGGTACCGATCACGTCGGTGGCCCGCTCGGCTCGGGACAGATCCGGCGCGTCGGGCAGTGAGGCGAACGAGCGGAGCAGCGCGGCCTCACGATCGCGCTTGAAGTCGTCGAGGCCGTCCTTCGAGTGGAACGCCGCGAGCATGGCGACGCCGTCGTTGTTGCAGAAGATGTAATTGACATTGGCTCCGGGCTCCTGCACCCAGCCCGCGCCGGACCAGCCTGTAGGCAGCGAAACATTGTGATAGCCAGCCTGGTAGCCAAACCGATTGTTGGGCGACGACCTGCCGGGCAGCCCGGCGAGTTCGGCGATTTTCGACGTGTAGCCGTCGGCGCCGATGACCAGCCGGCTCCCGAAATATGTCCGCTCACCATCGATTTCCGCGACCACGCCGCTGACCCGGCCGTCTGCATCTGTCGTCACGTCGCGCACCTTGGCGCCCATCGTCAATTCCACTCCCGGCACGGCGGCCGCGGTTGCCCGGAGTGCGGGATCGAGAGTGCGCCTACGGATGTTGTAGCCGTGCGCCGCGTCGCTGCGCTCGTGAAGCCAACCGCGCTTCGTCCATCCGTTTTCGTGGTGGTGAACCGCGCCGAGCCCGTCCATCATCGTGTCCAGGCCAAGCCGCTTCAGGGTCGGCAATGTCGCTAGACCGAATGCTGTGGGTGCACAACCGCTTGTAGTGGTTGGGGTCGCGGTGCGCCTCGAGAAGGGCGACCGTCAGGCCCGCGCGGCCCAGGAGGATCGCGGCGGTGCAGCCCGCCGGGCCCGACCCCACCACCACGACGTCGACGTTATGGTCCATCCGCGGATGGTAATTGTCGTCAAAGAAAATTTGGGCTGGTTTTAACCAACCGGCTCATTGCGGTCGCCGTCCGCGTCGATGACGCCGGACCGCACGAGCAGGAGAATGCTCACCACCAGCACCCAGATCGGGAACGCCAGCGTCAGCCACATGGTGAGGTCGCTGGCCAGGATGAGGCCGAGCGCCACCAGGTATGTCACGCCGACCAGCCACCGCGGCATGAGGCCGGTCTTGAGCCAGATGGTGGCCAAGGAGATCATGAATACCGCGCCCATCCGCAGCGCATACGTCTTGGACACCGCAAGCAGCACCATCTGGCCGAACGTCGCCACCTCGCCCTGGGCGGCCGGGTCGACGACGTTACTGCTGATGGCTTCCAGGCCGGCGCCGACCCCGACCGCCACGAACATCATCGCCAGGAAGAGCAGCCCGCTGCCGATGAACACCGTCGAGAAGAACTTGTCCTCGAAGCTGCCGAAGCCGTCGCGGACGACGCCGATGAACCACAGGAAGGCGATACCGGCGAACGGCATGATCTTCGCGGCGATCCTGATGTTCTTGCTGCCCGCGAGTAACCACTGCGAGCCCGGCTCGGCGCCCTCGGGCAGCGCAAGGCGGATCAAGATCAAGCACGTGCCGAACAGCAGCGCGAACAACACCCCTGCTATCGCAGCCGCACGCGGCGTGGTCAACGGGTGCGGCTTCGGCTTCGTCATGGCTGGCCCGGCATCAGGCGAATCATGAGTCCGTTGGCTTCGGCCAGCAGATTCTCGTCCGGGTCATACAGCTCGGCGTTGACAAACGCCTTTCGCCCTTCGGTCCTGCCGACCCAGCCACGCGCCGTCAGGGGAGTATCGATCGGCGTCACCTTCCGGTAGTCGACATGCAGGAAGCCGGTCCGGCTGATCGGGCGCCCTGCCGCGTGAATCACCATGCCGAACACCGAGTCGAACAGCAGCGGCAGCACGCCGCCGTGCACCGCGTAGTTGCCTCCGACCGAGAACCGGCTGAACTGCACACTCAATTCGACCCCCTCGGGCCCGAACTTCACAAGCTTGTAGGGCGGCATCAGCAGGCTACCCGCGCCCGGCAGGTCGGGGACCCGATTGGCCGGACCGACACCCTCGGGTGCCTCGAACGGGCCCAGTAGTTTGACCAGCTCTTCGGCGCGGTCGGCCGCCTGATCCCAGGTGTCGCTGTCCGGGTCTGCAGACACCGCGAGATCCTGCGCCCGGCGCATCGCCGTCAGGAACCGCCCGAACCCCGGACCTGGTTGTGCCGCTTCGAAATTCGGGAAGCCGCCGTGCCTGTCGTATTCCGGATCGACCAGCCTGGGATCGTCGGTCATCTAGTGCGCCGCCAGCACGTCGCGGCGCACGATCGTCTGTTCCCGGCCCGGCCCAACCCCGATGCACGAAACATGGGCGCCGGCAAGCTCTTCCAGCCGCAGCACGTAGTCCCGCGCCTTCGCGGGCAGGTCGTTGAATTCGCGCGCACCGGAGATGTCCTCCCACCAGCCGGGCATCTCCTCGTAGATCGGCTCGGCGTGCGCGATGTCGCTCTGCGTCATCGGCATCTCGTCGGTGCGCTTGCCGTTGACCGTGTAACCGACGCATATCGGAACGGTGTCCAGGCTGGACAGCACGTCGAGCTTGGTCAGGAAGTAGTCGGTGATGCCGTTGACGCGGGTGGCGTAGCGCGCGATCACCGCGTCGAACCATCCGCAGCGGCGGCGCCGGCCCGTCGTCACGCCGAACTCCCCGCCCGTCTTCGTCAGATACTCACCCATCTCGTCGAACAGCTCGGTGGGGAACGGCCCGGAGCCGACCCTGGTGGTGTAGGCCTTCAGGATTCCCAGCACCGTCGTGATGCGGGTCGGGCCGATGCCCGAGCCGACGGCGGCGCCGCCCGCGGTCGGGTTCGACGACGTGACAAACGGATACGTGCCGTGGTCGACGTCGAGCAACGTGCCCTGCGACCCCTCCAGCAGCACAGTCTCACCCTCGTCGAGTGCGACGTTGAGCAGCAGCCTGGTGTCGGCGATGCGGTGCTTGAAGCCCTCTGCCTCGGACAGCAGCGTCTCGAGCACCTCGTCGGCGTCGAGCGCCTTGCGGTTGTAGATCTTGACGAGCACCTGATTCTTGAATTCCAATGCCGCTTCGATCTTTTGGGCCAGCTGGCCCTCGTCGAGCACATCGGCGACACGAATCCCGATGCGCGCGATCTTGTCCTGGTAACACGGGCCGATGCCGCGGCCGGTGGTGCCGATCTTCTTGCTGCCCGCGTAGCGCTCGGTGACCTTGTCGATGGCGACGTGGTACGGCATCAGCAGGTGCGCGTCGGCGGAGATCAGCAGCCGCTCGGTGTCTACGCCGCGGTCCTCGAGGCCCTTAAGCTCGTCGAGCAGCACGCCCGGATCGACCACCACACCGTTGCCGATGACGTTGGTGACGCCGGGAGTCAGGATGCCCGACGGGATCAGGTGAAGCGCGAAGTTCTCCCCCGACGGCAGCACCACGGTATGGCCGGCGTTGTTGCCACCCTGATACCGCACGACCCACTGCACACGGCCACCGAGCAGATCGGTGGCCTTACCTTTGCCCTCGTCGCCCCATTGGGCGCCGATGAGCACGATTGCCGGCATGGAATAGTCTCCCGCTCATCTGCCTAATACTCGGCCCAGCCGGTGAGCCACTGTATCCGACCTGGTTCCTGCGGGACGGCAAGGAGCTGCGTTGATCACCACCGATGTCGTGGTGTTGCTGTTCGGCGGCAGGCGTTTGCCCCGCCCGCTGGCCGGTCTCACGCCACGAAATGCCGCCGGGCCTGACGAGATCGACGCCGCCGTGGGGCGATTCAAGCGGCTGATCGTGGTGGGCTCCGATGCCGATCTGGCCGCGGTGCTGACGCGGCTGCTGCGGGCCGACCGCCTCGACGTGGAAGTGGGCCACACGACGGGATGGCGCGGCGCCCGGCGCGCACGCAGCGGCACGGCGCGGCGCGTGCCGTTGATTCGCGACGAGACCGGCCAGGTCATCGCCGGCGCCGCCGAATGGCGGGGGGAGGACGGTGCTGCGCTGCGCGGAGAGGCGGTCGTCGACGACACCCCGCTGTTCGACGGCGAGGTGACCGGCGTGCGGATCGAGCCGACGGAGGCGATGCCCGGACTGCGGGCCGCCGTGACGGGGCGGGGTCGGCGGCGCTGGGTGGCGGGGCGGGCGGCCCAGCTCGGCACGACGGGCGCGCTGGTGGTCCGCGACGGCGCGATTGCGCCAAGAGTTGTTCGCCGATCTACGTTTTATCGCCACACACAGGGCTGGCTGCTGGTGAGATAAGCCCGTGCGAATCATCGTTACGGGCGGCAACAGTGGCGTTGGCAAAGAGACGGCGACGGCGTTGGCCGGCGCCGGTCACCGCGTCCTCATCGCCGCGCGCGACATCCCGAAATCCGAGCGGGCGGCCGCCGAGATGGGCGGCGACGTCGAGGTGGCCCATCTCGATCTCGCCGACCTGACCAGCGTGCGCAAGTTCGCCGACTCGGTCGAGGCCGTCGACGTGCTGGTGAACAACGCCGGTGTGCTCGGCCTGCCGCTGAGTCGCACTGCCGACGGCTTCGAGACTCATATGGGCACGAACTACCTCGGCCACTTCGCCCTGACCTGTCTGCTGGGCGACCGGATCAAGGACCGGGTCGTGTCGGTCACCAGCATGAACCACATGTTCAGCCGCATGCACCTCGACGACTTGAACTGGCACACCCGCCCGTACTCGAAGTGGGCCGCCTACGGACAGTCCAAGCTCGCCGTCATGCTCTTCATCGACGAATTGTCTAGAAAGGGAGTCCGCGCCATCGCCGTCGACCCGGGGGGCGCCGACACCAACATCGTCCGCTACAGCACGGGATTTCTAGGTTGGTCGTCGAGTCTTCCGTGGCTGCGCAACTTTCCACAGAGCGCGAAGACCGCGGCCCGGTCGAGCATCATCGCGGCGACGACGGACCTGCCGTCAGGGACGTATGTCGCGCCGATCTTCAAACAGTTCGGCAAGCCGCGCGTGACCAGGCGGCTGAAAAAGGCACGCGACCCGCAGGTCGCCGGACGGCTCTGGGAACTCTCGGCCGAGCTGACGGGCTGTGACTGGCCGTGCCGGTAGTTTCGTGAGGTGACCATCCGTCCGGCGCACCAATCGGTGCGGCCCAGCCCCGTCTTCCTGCTCGTCGTCGCGGTGACCGCGGTCGGCGCGGTGCTTGCCTGGATGGCCGAGGCCAGTCGTACGCCGATCGCGTATGCCGGTGTGTTCGTCTTCGTCATCGCCGGCTGGATCGTGTCGCTGTGCCTGCACGAGTTCGGCCACGCCGTCACCGCCTGGCGATTCGGCGAGCAAGACGTCGCGGTGCGCGGCTATCTGACGCTGAACCCTCTGAAGTACTCGAATCCATTGCTGTCGCTTGGCCTTCCGGTGTTGATAACCCTGCTGGGCGGGATCGGCCTTCCCGGCGGCGCGGTGTGGGTGCGGACTTCGTTCATGACGGACAGGCAGAAGACGATCGTCAGCCTGGCCGGCCCTTTCATGAACGTGGTGCTCGCGGTGCTGCTTCTGGTGATCACCCGGCTGCTGTTCGACACGGACCACCTGGTGTTCTGGGCAGGGATGGCGTTTTTGGGCTTTCTCCAGATCACCGGGGCCCTGCTCAACCTCCTGCCGATCCCAGGTCTGGACGGCTACGGCGCCCTTGAACCGCATCTGAGCCCGGAAACGCGACGCGCGGTGGAACCGGTCAAGCAGTATGCGTTCTTCATCTTTCTGTTCCTGTTTATCGCGACTCCTGTCAGTCGGTACTTCTTCGCAGTCGTGGGCTGGTTCTACGACTTGTCCGGCGTCCCCGCCGGGCTGATCGGACTCGGCTTCAACCTCACCCGCTTCTGGTCCGCCTGGTTCTGAGCAACGCCTTGCGACATATGCGTCACTGCGCATAGATTGGAACCCATGGGTGCGGGCCACAACCACGGGGGTGGCGATACCCGTGCCAGCCGGATGGTGATGGCCGCCGCCATCCTGTCCGGGTTCTTCGTCATCGAGCTTGTCACCGCGCTGCTGATCAATTCGATCGCGCTCTTGGCCGATGCCGGCCACATGCTCACGGATCTCGTCGCGTTGTTCATGGGTCTGGCGGCGGTGCTGGTGGCCCGCCGCGGCAGTGCTTCGCCCGCCCGTACCTACGGCTGGCACCGCGCCGAGGTGTTCACCGCGGTAGCCAACGCGGTGCTGCTGCTCGGCGTTGCCGTGTTCATCCTCTACGAGGCGTTCAGGCGGCTCGGCGACGCGCCGGACGTCCCCGGTGTGCCGATGATCGCCGTCGCCTTGGCCGGGCTGCTGGCCAACGTCCTCGTGGTGCTGCTGCTGCGGTCACACTCCGAGAGCAGCCTCGCGGTCAAGGGCGCCTACATGGAGGTCGTCGCCGACAGCGTCAGCAGCGTCGGGGTGCTGATCGCGGGCATCGTGACCGTCACGACGCACTGGCCATATGCCGACGTCGTGGTCGCGGTCCTCGTCGCCTTGTGGGTGCTGCCGCGGGCGATCTCGCTGGCGCGTGCGGCGCTGCGCATCCTGTCGGAGTCATCGCCGACGCATATCGACGTCGAGGAGCTCAAGAAGGCCCTGTGTGCGGTGGAGGGCGTGACCGAGGTGCACGACCTGCACGTGTGGACGCTGGTTCCCGGCAAGGACATGGTCACCGCGCACCTGACGTCGACCGCCGACTCGGCGAAGGTGCTCGACGAAGCACGCTCGGTGCTCAACGCGCGCGGCCTCGAACACGCCACCGTCCAGGTCGAGGGGCCGGAAGCCGCGGACGACTGCAACTGCGAAGCGACCTGAGCGGCTACCTGAGTCCGAGTTCGGTGCGCGCCGTCGGGTCGCAGTCGTCGAGCAGGTCGAGGCAGCGCGCGTACTCGTCGGTTTCGCCGATCGCATCGGCGGCCTTCGCGAGCGCGGCGACACATCGCAGGAATCCCCGGTTGGGTTCGTGCGCATAGGGCACGGGGCCGAAACCCTTCCAGCCATTGCGGCGCAGCTGGTCGAGGCCGCGGTGGTAGCCGGTGCGGGCGTAGGCGTACGCCGTGATGGCCTTGTCGTCGGCCAGCGCACCCTCGGCGAGTGTCGCCCATGCGACCGACGCGGTGGGGTGCGCCGCCGCCACGATCGCCGGGTTCTCGTCGGCCGCCAATTCCGCCTCGGCCGCAGGGTCGCCAGGCAGCAGTACCGGATCCGGTCCCAGAAGATCACCCATCCGCGTCATGGGCCTATTGTGCCGTGGGGCTTATAAGCTCGAAACAGAGACCGTCGGCTGAGCCGACAGGACACTCGAGTCACGGGAGGACTACAGCAGGTATGTCGAACCCATCAGGGCCCGACCAGGGAAACGAACCGGCTGTGGAATCGGCGGACGAAACCGCCGACGGTGCTTCGACATCCGAGGACAGCGCCGACACCCAGCAGGCGCCCGCCGTCGTCGAGGACAACCCCACCGAAATAATGCCGTTGGAGTCGACCGGCACCGTCGATCCCGACCCGACCGGGGAAGTACCAGCCGCGCGGCGCTTCACCGCACCGTCGGGGATGGACTCGTCGACGAGGAAGATCGCAACCCCGCCGGAGCCCGCCACCGAGGTGTTCTCGACGCCCACCGAACCGATCCCGCCCGGCAAACCCGTGGCGCCACAGGTCATTCCGGGCCGCGGTGACACACCGAAGCCACCGGGGCGCAGACACAGCTGGGGCTGGGTGGCGGCGCTGATCCTGGTGATCGCGGCGCTCGTCGCCGTGGCGATACTCGGCACGCTGCTGTTGACCCGCGACTCCGGCTCCAAGCAGTCGCAGGAGGAAAAGGTCCGCTCGACAATCCAGAACTTCGACGTCGCCGTGCAGAAGGGTGACCTGGCCACCTTGCGCAGCATCACCTGCGGCACGACCCGCGACAGCTACGTCAACTACGACGACCGCGCCTGGACCGACACCCATGCAAGAGTGGCCGCGGCCAAGCAATACCCGGTGGTGGCGAGCATCGACCAGGTCGTGGTGAACGGCGACCATGCCGAGGCAAACGTCACGACATTCATGGCGTACGCCCCGCAGACCCGCTCCACTCGCAGCTTCGACCTGCAGTTCCGCGACGAGCAGTGGAAGATCTGCCAGGTAGCTAACAGCTAATTAACAGCAGCATCTCTAGGGAAACACCTGATATTTCCCCTCCACGGTCATGAGTAGTGTCCGGCCTAGGTTCACTCCTGCGCATAACAAAATAGGAGGGCTCGCCATGACGCGACCCACCGCGGCAGCCGCCGCAGCAACGTTCGTCGCCGCCGGCTTTCTGACGGTGTCAGCACCCGCCGCGCAGGCGGCACCCGGTGACTGTCTCGACTGGGAATTTGGCGGCACGACCACCATCAACGTCTCCGGAAACTTCGTGCCTCCGGACCCCGACGGCTTCAACATCGCGTTCAACTCGACTGGCAAGAACGCCAGTGGGTCGGCCCGGGCGTCGTCGATGCCGCTCGTCAACACTGCCGACGGGACGATCTCCGGCAGTATCAACGGCACCGGCGTCCAGCTCACCTGGAAGCAAACGGGCGGCAGTGTCGTGCTGCCGATGAACGGCACGATCGGACCCGACGGCGTCGCGCGCGGACAGACCGGCGGCGACTTCGCCGGCGGCGACTGGAGCACGGGCCAGTTGCACTGTTCGAAGAAGGAAGACGCGCCCGCAGCCGAACCCCAAGGGCCGCCGCCCGGGCCGACCATCACAAGTACGCCCATCTTCGGAGGGCTGGAGATTCACATCAAGGACAACAGCGGCAAAACATCGAAGTGTCACTACCACTCCGACCTTCAAGATACCGATTTCACCCTTGACGCGAACGGCACGCACAAAATCACTATCCTTCTCGCCGTACCTATAGGCCACGCCTGGCCGGTCACCGTCACCTGCGAGAACGGGGCAACGACCGCCACGACGATCGACTTCTAGGCGGACACGCTCCGGCCCGTGCTGTGCAGGTCGGTGCACGCCTCGATGACCCGCTCGGTCATCGACGCCTCGGCCTTCTTCAGGTAGCTGCGCGGGTCGTAGGCCTTCTTGTTGCCGACCTCGCCGTCGACCTTCAGTACGCCGTCGTAGTTGGTGAACATGTGGGCGGCGACGGGGCGGGTGAACGCGTACTGGGTGTCCGTGTCGACGTTCATCTTCACCACGCCGTAATTCAGCGAGTCCTCGATCTCCGACTTCAGCGAGCCGGACCCGCCGTGGAAGACGAAGTCGAAAGGCTTTGCGTCGTCGGCCAATCCGAGCTTGGCGGCGGCCACCTTCTGCCCCTGCGCGAGGATGTCGGGGCGCAGCTTGACGTTGCCCGGCTTGTACACGCCGTGGACATTGCCGAACGTCGCGGCCAAGAGGTACTTGCCGTGCTCGCCCGCGCCCAGCGCATCGATGGTCTTCTCGAAATCCTCCGGCGTGGTGTACAGCTTCTCGTTGATCTCGGCCTCGACGCCGTCCTCCTCGCCGCCGACCACGCCGATCTCGATCTCGAGAACGATCTTGGCGGCGGCGGCGATCTTCAGCAGTTCCTGGGCGATCTCGAGATTCTCGTCGATCGGGACCGCCGAGCCGTCCCACATGTGCGACTGGAACAGGGGGTTCTGCCCCTTGGCGACGCGTTCGGCCGAGATCGCCAACAGCGGGCGCACGTAGGTGTCCAGCTTGTCCTTCGGGCAGTGGTCGGTGTGCAGCGCGACCGAGATCGGGTACTTGTCCGCGATCACGTGGGCGAACTCGGCAAGGGCGACGGCGCCGACGACCATGTCCTTCACTCCCAGGCCGGACGCGAACTCGGCGCCACCGGTGGAGAACTGGATGATGCCGTCGCTTCCCGCGTCGGCGAATCCCTTGATCGCTGCGTTGACGCTTTCGGAGCCGACGCAGTTGATCGCCGGGAACGCGTAGGAGTGCTCCTTGGCGCGGCCCAGCATCTCGGCGTAGATCTCGGGCGTGGCGATGGGCATGGGAGTTCCTCTCGCTGGAGCAGCTGTCTTCCAGGCAGTATCTCAAGAGCTGCGGCCATGCGGCAGGGCGAGGGGTCAGCCGGCGCCGGTATCTTGGTGAGCCATGACCTCCACCGTGATGTTGATGCCGGACTTCATGGACCCGATAAAGCTCATCGGGTACTTCGGCGTCTGGGCACTGGTCGGCCTGCTCGCGGTCATATTCGTCGAGTCCGGGGTGTTGTTCCCGGTGCTGCCCGGCGATTCGCTGCTGTTCGTCGCTGGCATGTTCGCCGCGGGCACCGCCGCGCAGGGCACCGCCGTCGAGGCCAACTTCGCGCTCTGGCAGCTGCTGGTCTTCGTCCCGATCGCCGCCGTCGCCGGTGGCCAGGTCGGGTACTGGATCGGCAGGGGCATCGGCACCTCGATGTTCAAGCCGAACGCGCGCGTCCTCAAGCAGCGATACCTGGACGAGGCGCATGAGTTCTTCGAACAGCGAGGCCCGTTCGCCATCGTGGTGGCGAGGTTCGTGCCGATCGTGCGGACCCTGGCCCCCATCACGGCGGGTGCCGCTCGGATGCGCTACTGGGTGTTCACCGCCTACAACGTGCTCGGTGCCGTCGTGTGGGGCGTCGGCCTTGTTCTTCTCGGATATTGGCTGGGCCAGTTCGAAATGGTGCAGAAGCTGCTGGAGCCGATCGTCATCCTGATCGCGCTCGTCTCGGTCGCCCCGATGTTCATCGAGTGGTACAAGCGGAGGCGCGCCAGCCGGGCTTCTACCGAGCCCGTGGCCGATCAACCGTCCTGAGCGCCTCGAAGAGTTCGCGCAGCCCCGACAGCGAATGCGCGGAAAGAAACAGGTCGCAGTACGGCAAGGCCGCGGCCATCGACCCCGCCAGCGGTTCGAAATTCGGCTGCGCGGCACGCGGATTGAGCCAGACCACCATGTGCGCCCGTCGCTTCAGCCGGTCGAGTGCGCGTGCCAGCACCTCGGGCGGGTCGCTGTCCCAGCCGTCCGAGGCGATGATCACCACCGCATCCCGCAGCACGTTGCCGTGCGGCGCCGTCAGCAAGCCACCCACGCATCGGCCGAGGTGTGTCCCGCCGTACCTGTCGACCACGGTCGCGTTCGCCCGCGCCAATGCGACCTCCGCCGAACGATGCGAAAGCGCCGGCGTTAGCCGTGTCAGCGATGTCGAAAAGGCGAAGACCTCGGGACGAACGCCGTTGTTACGCAACGCCGCCGCCCGCATGAGGTGCAGGTAGATCGCCGCGTAGGGCCGCATCGACCGGCTCACGTCGCAGACCAGCGCAACCCGGCGCGGCCGCTCACGCCTGCGGGTCCGTGCCAGCCGCAAGACCTCCCAGCCCGTCGTGCGGGACGTTCGCATCGACTCCCTCACGTCGATTCGCTTGCCCCCGGGATGGGTCTCCCGACGCAGACTCCGCCGTCGCGGCCACTGCGACGACAGCTGCTCCAGCCACGTGCCGATGCGGCGCAGATCGTCCTCGTCGAACCCGTCGAACGGCTCGTCGGCCCGCGCAATCAGGCGGCTGGGCAACGCATCCGGCAGCGCCATCCCATCGTCTGATCTCTCGGTGGCGCGCACCGATGTCGGCAACGTCGTCCAGGGCACACCGTCACCTGCGCTGCTGCCACCGTCGTTTCCGCCGCCACCCGGTACCGGCTCACCCGGCGGAAGCGGCCCACGGTCCTCGGGTTGCAGCCGCCGAGCGGCAAACGCGTCGTCGAAGATCGCGTTGAAAACCGCGTCGAAGGCCCTCATGTCGTCGGCCCTGTTGACCAGGCTCAGCCGGGCGCCCCAGTACAGCGCGGTGCGCGACTGCGGAGCGATGTGATGCATCGCCTGCACAAGGGTGGCGGGTCCGTCCGCCGACACCGCAACGCCACCGCTCCGCAAGTTGTCGACCAAGGCGACCGCGAAGGCGGCCAGGTCGACTCCGGGCAGGAGCGCTCGCGCTGTCATCTGCTGCGAAACGCCTTGCGGGCCAGTCGGAGACGTCCGAGAGTGAAGACCACCGCTGCGGCCAGGAACGCGCCGAAGATCGGCAGGCCGTACTTCTTCAGCGCGCTGCCACCCGCGAGCGCGATCAGGTCGATGGGCTCTGACGCCTGCTGCTCGGTAGCGACGGCCGCCTTCGGCGCTTCGCCGTTGGTCACCGGGGCAGCGGGCGCACTGCCAACGGCGAGCTTCGCCTCGAGCGAGTCGACGAACTGGCCGAGCAGTTTCTCCGACACCTGCTGCAGCATGCTGCTGCCGAACTGGGCGAGCTTGCCGACGATCTTCAGATCGGTGTCGACCGTGACGCGGGTGTGGTCGCCTGCCTCGTGCAGCTGGGCGGTGACCGTCGCGGCGGCGTTGCCGGTGCCCCGTGCCTCCTTGCCCTTGCCGTCGATCACCGCGCGATACACACCGCGATCCTGCTCCACGAAATGCACCCTGCCGCTGAACTCGCTCGTCACCGGGCCGACCTTGACCTTCACCTTGCCCAGCACCTCGTCACCCTCGCGGCCGGTCATCTGCGCCCCCGGCATCAGCGGGATGACCTGCTCCAGATCCGTGAGGACGTTCCAGGCGTCCTCGATCGGCGCACTGACGGTGAACTCGTTGGCGATCTTCATCGGTGTAGTCCTCTCACTGTGGGCTGTATTCGGCGAACGCCTCGCTGATCAGGGCGTAGTCGTCGGGGGTCTTCGCCAGCGCCCCGAGGCCCGCCAGGCCGCGCTCGCTGCCCGCGTCGACGAGGTCACCCACCCCGAGCGCCACCAATGCGGCGACCCAGTCGATGGCCTCCGCAACCCCCGGCGGCTTGTCAAGGTCGAGATCTCTTGTATTGCCCACGAATCGGGTGGCATGTTCGACGAGTGCGGTGGTTGCGCCGGGCACCGTGCGCCGCACGATCGCCACCGCGCGTGACGGCTCCGGGTAGTCGATCCAGTGGTACAGGCACCGGCGCCGGAGGGCATCGTGGAGATCGCGGCTGCGGTTCGACGTGAGGACCGCGATCGGTGGCCGCTCGGCGGCGAATGTGCCCAGTTCGGGCACGGTCACCGCCGCCTCGCCGAGGAATTCCAGCAGCAGCGCCTCGAATTCGTCTTCAGCGCGGTCGATCTCGTCGATCAGCAACACCGGTGCGCCCGGCCCGCGGTACCGGACGCACTGCAGGATCGGGCGGTCGACGAGGTATTCCTCCGTGTAAAGGTCGGCCTCGTCGATTCCGGCTCCCTTGGCCTCGGCGAGCCGGATGGACAGCAGCTGGCGCTGGTAGTTCCAGTCGTACAGCGCCTCGGCCGCGGTCAGTCCCTCGTAACACTGCAGGCGCAGCAGCGGTGTGTCCAACACGGCGGCAAGGGTTTTCGCGGCTGTGGTCTTGCCGACGCCGGGCTCGCCCTCGAGCAGCAGCGGACGCCCGAGGGTGACCGCCAGATAGATCGCCGATGCGGTACCGAGGTCGAGCAGGTAGTCGTGCGCGTCGAAGCGCCGGATCACATCGTCGACATCGGCGAATGTGTTCACGTGTCGGCTTTCAATCCGTCGACCCGGATCGACTTGATCACCTCCGCCACGATCGCCACCGCGATCTCCGCAGGCGTCTTCGCGCCGATCGGCAATCCGACCGGGGTGTGCACCCGGGCGCGTTCGTCGTCGGTCAGTTCCAGTCCGGCCAGGACCGACGCACCGCGAACGCGGCTGGCGACCAGGCCGATGTATCCGACACCCGCGTCGAGGGCGGCCCGAATCGTCTCCGCCTCAGGGCCACCGAGGCTGGCGATCACCACCGCGGTCGTGCCCGCCAGGTCGCCGGCGTCCCCGCCGACGGCGTCGTATCCCATGGCTGCGCAGAGCTCCACCAGCGAGTCGGCGATCGGGGTCGCGCCGAAGACTCGCACCAGCGGGGCGGGCACCTGTGGCACCAGGAAGATCTCGAGTGCACCGCCGGACAGGCATGGGTTGACGACGACGCACGCACCCGGCGCCTCGGGGAAATGCACGTCACCGTCGGGTAGCACCCGCAGCAGCACGCTCTCGTTGGTCTGCAGTGCGCCCATCGCGGCCTTGCGTACCGAGTTCTGCGCGCAGTGGCCGCCGACGAAGCCCTCAATAGTCCCGTCGGACAACAGGATCGCCTCGTCACCGGCATGCGCGGACGTCGGCGGCGCCGCGCGCACCACCGTCGCATGGACGAACGGCGTCCGGGCCAGCCGCAGCTGCTGCGCCCGTTCGTCCATCCTCATCTCTGTTCGCATGACTACCTTCTAGATCGGCGGGGTGGCCCGACCCTGCATGGCCTCCCACACTCGTGACGGCGTCAGCGGCATGTCGGCGTGCCGAACACCGAACGGCGCCAACGCATCCACCACCGCGTTGACCACTGCCGGCGGAGATCCGACGGTGGCGGACTCACCGATCCCCTTCGCGCCGATCGGGTGGTGCGGCGACGGCGTCACGGTGTGACCGGTCTCGAAGTGCGGCACCTCCATCGCGGTCGGGATGAGGTAGTCCATCAGCGATCCGCCGAGGCAGTTGCCCTCCTCGTCGAACGCGATGATCTCCATCAGCGCCATCCCGATGCCGTCGACCAGCCCGCCGTGCACCTGCCCCTCGATGATCATCGGGTTGATGCGGGTACCGCAGTCGTCGACGGCGAGGAAGCGGCGCACCTTGACGACCGCCGTGCCCGGATCGATGTCGACGACGCAGAAGTACGCGCCGTACGGGTAGGTGAGATTCTCCGGGTTGTAGCAGACCTCGGCGTCCAGGCCGCCTTCGATTCCCTCGGGCAGGTCGCCTGCGCCATGGGCGCGCATCGCGATGTCCTGGATCGTCACTGATGCCGACGGGTCACCCTTGACGTGGAAGGACCCCTTCTCCCATTCGAGGTCGGCGACGGATGCCTCCAGCATTCCCGACGCGATGATCTTCGCCTTGTCCCTGACCTTGCGTGCGACGAGCGCCGCGGCCGCACCCGAAACCGGCGTCGACCGGCTGCCGTACGTGCCGAGGCCGAACGGCGTCTGGTCAGTGTCGCCGTGCACGACGTCGATGTCGTCGGGCGGGATGCCCAGCTCCTCGGCGACGATCTGGGCGAAGGTGGTCTCGTGGCCCTGTCCCTGACTCTGAACCGAAAGCCGCACAACGGCTTTGCCGGTCGGATGGACCCTCAGCTCGCAGCCGTCGGCCATGCCGAGGCCCAGGATGTCCATGTCCTTGCGCGGCCCGGCGCCCACCGCCTCGGTGAAGAAGGACATGCCGATGCCCATCAGCTCGCCGCGCTCGCGCTTCTCCTTCTGCTCTGCGCGCAGCGCGTCGTAGCCGATCATGTCCATGGCCTTGCGCATGGTGGTCTCGTAGTCGCCCGAGTCGTACTCCCAGCCGGTCTTGGACTTGTACGGAAACTGGTCGGGTCTCAACAGGTTCTGCAGCCGCAGCTGCGCCGGGTCCATCTTCAGCTCGAACGCCAGGCAGTCCACCAGCCGCTCGACGAAGTACACCGCCTCGGTGATGCGGAACGAGCAGGCGTACGCGACGCCGCCGGGCGCCTTGTTGGTGTACACCGCCGTCATGTGGCAGTAGGCGGCCTCGATGTCGTAGCTCCCGGTGAACACGCCGAAGAACCCGGCGGGATACTTGACCGGCGCGGCGGTGCCGTTGAACGCCCCGTGGTCGGCGAGCACGTTGGAGCGGATGGCTTGGATCTTGCCGTCGGAGGTGGCCGCGATCTCGCCCACCATGATGTAGTCGCGGGCGAAGCCGGTGCTGGTCAGGTTCTCGCTGCGGTCCTCCATCCACTTGACCGGTTTACCCAGCAGCAGCGAGCCGACGATCGCGCAGACATAGCCCGGGTAGATCGGCACCTTGTTGCCGAACCCACCACCGATATCCGGTGAGATGACCCGGATCTTGTGCTCGGGCAGGCCGGCCACCAACGCGTACAGCGTGCGGTGTGCGTGCGGCGCCTGCGTCGTCGACCACAGCGTGAGCTTGCCGCTCACCGGGTCGAGATCTGCTACCGCGCCGCAGGTCTCCATCGGTGCGGGATGCACACGCGGGTACACGATCTCCTGTTTGACGACGACGTCTGCCTTCGCGAACACCGCTTCGGTGGCTGCCGCATCGCCCGTCTCCCAGTCGAAGCAGTGATTGTCGGACTTGCCGTCGAGATCGGTGCGGATGACTTCGGCGTCGGGGTCAAGTGCCTTGCGCGCGTCGATGACCGGGGTGAGCGGCTCGTAGTCGACATCGATGAGCTCCAACGCATCTCGCGCGGAATAGCGGTCTTCGGCGACGACGAACGCGACCTCCTGGCCCTGGAACCGCACCTTGTCGGTGGCCAGCACCGCCTGCACGTCGTTGGACAGCGTCGGCATCCAGGCCAGCCCCTTCTCCGCGAGGTCGGCCCCGGTGACGACGGCCTTGACCTTCGGATGTGCCTGTGCCGCAGAGACATCGATGCTGTTGATCCGCGCATGGGCGTACGGCGAGCGCAGGATGGCCAGGTGCAGCATGCCGCGCAGGTTGACGTCGTCGACGTAATTGCCGCGACCCCTGATGAACCTCGGGTCTTCCTTGCGCAGCATCCGGCCATGGCCGCACGGCTTCTGGTCGTTGTCGGCCAGGTCGTCCGGCGACGGCGGCCGCGATTCGAGGGTGGTCATACATTCGCCTCCTCGGTCGCGTGCTTCGCCGCCCACTGCACGGAGCGCACGATCGTCGTGTAGCCGGTGCACCGGCAGATCTGGCCCGAGATGGCCTCGCGGATCTCGTCCTCACTCGGGTCGGGGTTGCGATCGAGCAGGGCACGGGCGGTGATCATCATGCCGGGAGTGCAGAATCCGCACTGCAACCCGTGACACTGCATGAAGCCCTCCTGTACCGGGTCGAGCTTGCCGTCGGTCTCCAGCCCCTCGACGGTGCGCACGCTGTGTCCCGACGCCATCGCCGCGAGAATCGTGCAGGACTTCACCGGTTCGCCGTCGAGGTCGACGACGCAGGTGCCGCAGTTGCTTGTGTCACAACCCCAGTGAGTCCCGGTGAGCTGCAACTGATCCCGCAGGAAGTGCACGAGCAGCATCCGCGGCTCGACCTCGGCGGTCACCTGCTCGCCGTTGACTGTCATGGTCACGTGCATGGGTACTCTCCTCAATTCCCGCTCGGCGCAGGCGCATTGCGCACGCGTTCGACCGACGTGCGAAGCGTTCGGATGGTCAGTTCGGAGGCGAGGTGGCGCTTGTAGTCGGCGCTGCCGCGCATGTCGTCCACCGGCGCACAGGCTTGCGACGCCGCCCTGCCCGCCTCGGCGAAAGTCTCCTCCGATGCGGGTTTGCCGGCGAGCGCTTCCGAGGCGGCCGCCAACGCCTCGGCGTCGGCGTTGACCGCGGTGAGCCCGATGCGGGCCGCGGCTATCGACCCGTTGTCGAGTGTTACCGCGGCGCCGGCCGCGGCCACCGCCCAGTCCCCGACTCTGCGTTCGACCTTCGCATAGGCGCTCGACGAGCGGTGCCGCACCGGGATGCGGACCTCGACGAGCATCTCGTTGAACGCCAGCGACGTCTCGTATGGGCCTTCCAGGAAGTCGTCGATGGGGATCTCGCGCTCGCCCGAGGGTCCGCGGACCAGGCATACGGCGTTCAACACGGTGTTCACCGTGGTCAGGTCCTCGGCGGGATCGGCCTGACACAGGGAGCCGCCGATCGTGCCGCGGTTGCGGACCACGGGGTCGGCAATCACCCGCTCGGCGTCGCGGAAGATCGGGCACACCGCGGCCAGCTCGTCGCTCTCCAGCACCTGACGGTGCCGCGCCATCGCGCCGATCCGCACCAGCGTCGGCTCGGCTCCCCCCTCCACGACGACGTAGCCCAACTCGGGCGCCAGGTCGTTGATGTCGACCAGGTATTCGGGGTTGGCGATGCGCAGTTTCATCATCGGCAGCAGGCTGTGGCCGCCCGCGACGATCAACGCCCCGTCGCCCAGCCGGTCCAGAAGTCCGACGGCGTGGTCGACGCTCGTTGCGCGCTCGTACTCAAAAGGTCCAGGTACCTGCATGTGACCGACCTCACATCGATGGGCTGTGCGCCCAGTCTCGGCCGGTGTAACGGGCCCGTCAATATTGGGTTAAGTGATCGCTTAACTCGCTGCTGTCGTGGTGGATCCGGCCGTCGACCTCGGCCAGCGGCCGCCCTCTGCCACCCCACCTGCGGGCGATGATCTCCGCCGCGATCGACACCGCGGTCTCCTCCGGGGTGCGCGCACCGAGGTCGAGTCCGATCGGGCTGGCCAGCCGGGCGAGCTCCGCCTCCGTGACGCCCGCGTCGCGCAGCCGGGCGAGCCGGTCGTCGTGGGTGCGGCGCGACCCCATCGCGCCGACGTATCCGACCTGGGGCAGCCGCAGCGCGACCTCCAGCAGCGGCACGTCGAACTTCGGGTCGTGGGTCAGCACGCAGATGACGGTGCGGCCGTCGATCTCCCCCGCGTCGTGCTGCGCGGCCAGGTAGCGGTTGGGCCATTCGACGACGACCTCGTCTGCCGTCGGGAACCGGGCCCGCGTGGCGAACACGGGGCGGGCGTCGCAGACGGTGACGCGGTAGCCCAGCAGTGAGCCCTGCCGTGCCAGGGCGGCGGCGAAGTCGATGGCACCGAACACCAGCATGCGCGGCCGCGGCGCATAGCTGGCCACGAACACCTCCATGCCCTCGCCGCGGCGCTGGCCGTCGGGACCGAAGGTGAGGACCTCGCTGCGGCCCGAGGCCAACAGGCCCGCGGCGTCGTCGGCGACGGCGGCGTCGGCGCGCGTCGAGCCGAGTGATCCCGCAACCGAGTCGGGTCCGACCACGAGCCGCCGGCCCACCCAGTCGGGATCGACATGCGCGATGACGGTGGCGACGGCGACCGGCCGGTGCCCGGCGACGTCGTCGGCGACGGCCGCGAGCTCGGGAAACGTGCTGCGCGAGACCGGTTCGACGAAGACGTCGATGATGCCGCCGCAGGTGAGCCCGACGGAGAAGGCGTCGTCGTCGCTGACGCCGTAACGCTCGAGCCGCGGCGTGCCGTCGGCCACCACGTCGTTGGCCAGTTCGTAGACCGCGCCCTCGACGCAGCCGCCGGAAACCGACCCGCTCACAGTGCCGTCCGGCGCAACCACCATCGACGCTCCCGCCGGCCGCGGGGCGGACCGGAAGGTGCGAACGACAGTGCCGACGCCAGCGGTTTCACCCGCTTCCCAGATAGCCAGAAGCTCGGTAAGCACGTCACGCACGCAACCCAAAGTAGGCTCAATTCGTGACACCGGCTCAGCTTCGGGCCTTTTCGGCCGTGGTCCGGCTGGGCTCTGTGCACGCCGCGGCCGCGGAACTGGGTATGTCAGACGCGGGCATCTCGATGCACGTCGCGCAATTGCGCAAGGAACTCGACGACCCGCTTTTCGCCAGGACCGCCGCCGGGCTCGCATTCACGCCCGGCGGCCTGCGGCTGGCCAGCCGTGCGATCGAGATCCTCGGCCTGCAGCAGCAGACGGCGATCGAGGTGACCGAGGCGGCGCACGGCAGGCGACTGCTGCGGATCGCGGCGTCCAGCGCTTTCGCCGAGCACGCCGCACCTGGCCTGATCGAGCTGTTCTCGTCGCGGGCCAACGATCTGTCGGTGGAGTTGAGCGTGCATCCCACCAGCCGGTTCCGCGAGCTGATCAGTTCACGGGCAGTCGACATCGCGCTGGGCCCGAACGCGGCCGACGACACGTCCAACGGTTCGATCGCCGTGCGGCCCTTCCTGAAGTATCAGATCCTCACCGTCGCCGCGCCCGGCAGCCCACTCGCCACCCATCCGCCGACCGCCGCGCTGTTGCGCGAGCAGCAGTGGATGCTGGGCCCGGCAGCTGGCAGCACAGACGGTGAAATCGCAGCGATACTACGGGATTTGGCGATCCCCGAGTCCAAGCAGCGGATCTTCCAGAGCGACGCCGCGGCGCTCGAGGAGGTGCAGCGGGTCGGAGGCGTCACGCTCGCGCTCGGGTTCGCCGTCGGAAAGGACGTCGCGGCAGGACGGCTGATCCACGTCAAGGGGCAGGGCCTTGCGGTGCCGGGGGAATGGTGCGCGATGACGTTGGCGCCCGCGGCGCGCCAGCCCGCGGTCTCGGAGCTCGTCCGGTTCATCACCACGCCGCGCTGCACGCAGGCGATGTTGCGCGGCACCGGCGTGGGCGTGACCCGCTTCCGCCCCAAAGTGCATGTGACGCTGTGGAGTTAGCTCTGCCGGCCAGCTTCCAGTGCGCGGATCAGGCTGGCGGCATCCCACGGCCCCTTGTGCCGTTTACCGTTCACGAAGAAGGTCGGCGTCGAATTGAGGTCCATCACCTCGGCGTCCTGCGCGTCGTCCTGCACGCGGTGCAGCACCTTCGACGCGTGCACACGGACGTCGGCGTCGAAGCGGTCGATGTCGCAACCCGCGGCTACGGCGTAGCGGTAGATGTCTGACCACTCGAGGTCGTCCTGATGGCTGAACAGCTGGCGCGCCATCTCCCAGAACTTGCCTTGAAGCGCGGCCGCCTCGCTTGCTCTCGCCGCGTCGAAGGCGCGGGGGTGCACACGTTCCAGCGGCAGATGCCGCCAGACGTAACGCAGTTCTTCGTCGCCGAAGTGTGCACGCACCTGATCGATCGATCCGGTGGCCCGGCTGCAGAACGGGCACTCGAAATCGCCGTACTCGACGAGGGTCAGCGGCGCGTCGGGGTTGCCGCGGACATGGTCTCGGGCCGGGTCGACGGGCCGAACGAGCTTGAGGCCCACCGGTTCGGGCGGGCTGACCCAGTCGGTGACCCGGAATATGGCCCAGCCGAGCAGGAACGCCAACACCGATGCCAGAAGCACGCCGACGCGGGCCTCGTCCTGGCGGAGTGGGTCACCGATCGCGATATCGATGATGAAAAGCGAAATGGTGAAACCGATTCCGGACAGCGCCGCCCCACCCGCGATCCGGCGCAGTGTCAGGCCGGGTGCCAGCTCACCCCAGCCGAACCGTTGCACCAGCCACGTCGCACCGGTGATCCCGATGAACTTGCCGAGCACCAGGCCTCCGACGATCCCCCACGTCAGCGGCGACCGCATGGCCGATGACATCGTGTCGGCAGTCAGTCTCACCCCGGCATTGACCAAGGCGAACAGCGGGAGGACCAGGAACGACACATACGGCCCGAACTCGGTCTGCAGTCGCTCGTTGATCGAAATCGAATCTCGCAGACCGCGGCTCGCCGCGCGGGCGTACTCCGAGTTCGGCGACTGCCGAAACGCGCGGATCAGCTCGACGGTGTCCTCTACCTGCCTGCGTTTCGGGGTGAAGACGGGAATCAGCAGTGCGATCGCCACGCCCGCCAGCGTCGGATGTACACCGCCCACGTACAGCGCCACCCACAACGCGAACCCAACAACGGCGTAGGCCGGGGCGCGGGCCACAGGGAGGTAGCGAATGAGCGCGATCGCGACGATCAACGCCGCCGCAATCAGCAACGGCACGATCCTGATGCTGTGGGAGTAGAACAGCGCGATCACGGTCAGGGCGCCGATGTCGTCGACGACCGCCAGGGTGAGCAGGAAAAGCCGAAGCCGGGCAGGGTATTTCGGCTTGATGATCGCGAGTGCACCGATCAGAAAGGCGGTGTCGGTGGAGATCACCACGCCCCACGCGGAGGCGTTCTCCCCCGTCGAGTTGACCGACAGGAAGATCAGCGCTGGTACGGCTAGCCCTGCTATCGCGGCGAACACCGGCACGGCCGCCCTGGCCCGGTCGGTCAACTCACCGATCGTGAACTCGGCCTTGACCTCCAGTCCGACGGTGAAGAAGAAGAACGTCATCAACCCGTCGTTGATGAGGTGTTTGACGGTCGGCTCGAACCGCATATCGCCGAAGCTGAACCCGACGTGCGTGTCCAGCAGCGTCCAATAGCTGCCCGCCCACGGCGAATTCGCCCACAGGATGGCCGCGACGGTGGCCAGCAGCAGCAGGCCGGCGGCCGTGTTCTCGGTGGTGCGGGTGGCTTTCGGGTCACGGCTGAACCGGCTCGGCAGCATCCGCACGATGCGCGGGAATCCGCTGGGTGTGGAGTCGCCGGCCTCGACACTCACGCCCGGGCGTACTCCGCGAAGACGGCGAGCAGATCAGGCTTGTCCACCGCGCTCGATGACACTACGTCGGCCGGCTTGGCGCCCAACAGGATTCGCTTGATCGGGATTTCCAGCCTCTTCCCAGTCAGGGTGCGCGGAATACCCGGTACACCCAGGATGTCGTCGGGCACGTGCCGCGGTGAAGCACCCTTGCGGATCGCGCCAGTGATCCGGTCCCGCAGCTCGTCGTCCAGTTCGGCGTCGTCGGCAAGGTGGACGAACAACGGCATCCAGTAACCGCCGTCGTCTTGTTCCACGCCCACCACCAGACAGTCCTGCACCTCGGCCATCGACTCGACGGCGTGGTAGATCTCGGCGCTGCCCATCCGAACACCCATCCGGTTCAGCGTGGCGTCCGAACGGCCGTGCACCACAACGGAATCCCGGTCGGTAATGGTGATCCAGTCGCCATGACACCAGACGCCGGGGTACTTGTCGAAGTACGCGTTGCGGATGCGACTGCCGTCGGCGTCGTTCCAGAAGAACACCGGCATCGACGGCATCGGCTGGGTGATCACCAGCTCGCCCGCTTCGCCGACCACCGGCGTGTTCTCGTCGGTCCACGCCTGCACGTCGGCGGCCAGACACATCACGTTCAGCTCGCCCGCGACGATCGGCACCAGCGGGCAACCGCCGATGAACGCGGTCACCACATCGGTGCCACCGCTCATCGACATGACCGGTACGGGGCGGCCCACTCCCTCCTGGATCCAGCGGAATCCCGAGGCGGGCAACGGCGAACCGGTCGAGCCGACGGCGCGCAGTGTGTCGAGTTGATACTCCTTGCCCGGACGCAGCTCGTCCTTCGCGCAGCCGAGAAAGTAGCCGGCGCCGGCGCCGAACAGCGCCACCTCGTGGTCGGCGACCACCTTCCACAGGCTGTCGGTCTGCGGGTACGTCGGGCTGCCGTCGTAGCACACCACCGTCGCGCCGACCAGGAGTCCTCCCACGAGCAGGTTCCACATCATCCAGCTGGTGGTCGAATACCAGAGGAATCGCTCGCCCGGTTTGAGGTCTGCGTGCAGGCTGAGGTATTTCAGGTGTTCCAGCAGCACGCCACCGTGGCCGTGCACGATGCCCTTCGGAGTGCCAGTGGTGCCCGACGAGAACAGCACCCACAGCGGGTGGGCGAACGGTACCGGCGTGATCTCCAGCGGCGCATCGAGTTCCAGCACTTTCGACCACGGCGTGGTGTTCTCGGCGGGCTCACTGCCGAGCCGGGGCACCAGCACGGTCGCCTTGAGTGTCGGTAGCGCGGAACGGATCTCGGCGAGTTCCTTGCTGCGGTCGTGACGCTTGCCGGCGTATACGGACCCGTCGCTGGCCACCAGCACGCTCGGTTCGAGCTGCCCGAGCCGGGCGACCACGCCGTCGACCGCGAGATCCTGGTTGCACACCGCCCAGGTCGCGCCGACACTGGCCGCCCCGAGGAACGCGGCGACCGCTTCGCCGATGTTCGGCAGGTACCCGACGACCCGGTCCCCCGGCTTGACACCGAGCCTGCGCAGATAGTTCGCGAACGCGGCGGTTTCCTGCCGCAGGCGGGCCCACGACCATTCCGTCGAACCGTCCTCGCCTGCCACCACGAGAGCCGGGTACTCGTCGGTCTCGTGCCGGAACGCTTCGATGGCGTAGTTCAGCGTGGCACCCGGAAACCATTCGGTGCCAGGCATTTCCCGACTGGCGAGCACGGTGTCGGCGGGTGCCGTCGCCCGGATGTCGAAGTAGTGCCACACCGCGTCCCAGAACCAGGCGATGTCCTCGAGCGACTTCTCCCTCAGCTGGTGATAGTCGCCGAACTCACCGCGACCGGTTTCGGTCAGCCAGGCCATGAAGCGGGTGAGATTGGCGTGCTCGACAGTGTCTTCGTCCGGTGTCCAGCCCCCGGGTTCGGTCATGCCGGTGTGTCCTCCTCCGAGATCGCGTGCGCTGCCTCCATCAGCATCCAGCCCGACAATTGCACCGACAAATCGCGTTCGGGCATCGACGACGCGTTCACGGCGCCCTCGACGAACTGCGCCGTTTCACCGCCCACCCCGGGCAGGTCGGCGTTGCGGTCCCAGAACGGTCCGAACAGCGGTAGGCCGTCCACGGTCTGGCGGTAGTCCCACGCCGACTGCGCCGACTTCAACACGATGTTGCGCGCGGTTTCGATGGCGGCGGCATCCTCAGGTGTCTTGTTCGGCAGCGTGGTGACCACCAGCGCCAGGTAGCGCGCGGTGACGCCGTTGAACAGTCCGCCGTCGCCGCCACCCGCGCCCTTGATGACACCGTCGGGCGCCATCTCCTTGTCCACCGCGGCGACGAGGCGATGCACGCGCTGCGCGTGCTCGGGGTCCTTGGTCCGCGCGGCGAGCTCGGTGTCCAGCCCGAGCACCACGCCCTGACAGTAGGTGTACTGCGCCCGCACCATCGAACCCGCCTTGATCCCGTCGAACACCAGGTGGGTCTCCGGGTCGATCAGGGTCTCGTCGATCCAGTCAGACATCTGCTGGGCGCGGCGCAGCCGGTCGTCGTAGCGGGCCAGGAAGATCCCCGCCGGGCCGTTGGCAGGTGCGTTGAAGAACTGGTCCTGTTTGCGCCACGGGATGCCGCCGCCATCCTCGGGCACCCAGGCGTTGACGAACTGGTCGCACAGCTTCTTCAGCGCGCCGGGTTTCTCGACGCCGGTCAGCCTGCCTGCCCGCTCCAGCGCCAGCGCCAGCCACGCCATGTCGTCGTAGTAGTTGTTGACCCAGGACATGTTGTTACGCAAGCGATGTGACCGGATCTGCCTGGCGATCTTCTTCTCTCGCTCGGGCTGCGGGTCGCGCAGCTGCGCGTCGACGAGGTTGTCCAGCAAGTGCGCCTGCCACCAGTAGTGCCAGGTGCCGAACGTGAGGTCCTTGCGCGTCGGCGGCCATCCGACGACTCCGAGCTGAGTGCCGGGCAGCTGCCAGAGCCGCTTCAGATGGCGCTTCGCGACCGCGGCTTCTGCGCTCGCCGCACGATTAGCCCATTGCTGATCCATGGTGTTGATCCTGCCCTACCAGGCCCGCGAAATGTCGCCGTGTTGCCTGATCCAGGTGTGCATCGCGATGCCCGCAGCGACGGCCGCGTTGACGCTGCGGGTTGAGCCGAACTGGGCGATCGACACGGTCAGCGCCGCGCCGGCCTTGGTCTCGGCGGTGATGCCGGGGCCCTCCTGCCCGAAGATCAGCAGGCAGTGCTTGGGCAAGGCGATCTCCTCGAGGCGCTGCGCGCCGGGCACGTTGTCCACCGCGACCACGGCCAGCCCTTCGTCCGCGGCGAACGCCAGCAGGTCGGCCGTCGTGTCGTGGTGGCGCAGCCGCTGGTAGCGGTCGGTCACCATGGCGCCGCGCCGGTTCCAGCGCCGCCGTCCGACGATGTGCACGGTGTCCACCGCGAACGCGTTGGCGGTGCGCACCACCGCGCCGATGTTGGCGTCGTTGCCGAAGTTCTCGATCGCGATGTGCAGGGGGTGTCTGCGGTTGTCGATGTCCGCGACGATCGCTTCGCGCCTCCAGTAGCGGTACGCGTCGACGACGTTGCGGGTGTCGCCGTCGCGCAACAGCGCAGGGTCGTAACGTGAGTCGTCGGGCGGCGGGCCCTGCCATGGGCCGACGCCGGTGGTCTCGCCCCACTCGGTCGGCCCGACGTCACTCACGGGTCCACAACCCGGCGTGCGTGCCGACCAGTGACACCGACGCGTAGAGCAGCGCGTTGTTCATGTCGCCCTGCGTGCACAACGACGCTCGGAGCTGGACGGCGTCCAGCGACGCGTCGGGCAACACCAACAGCGACGCGCCGTAGACGTCGCACGCGTGCGAGAGGCCGGGGACGGGCAGCGTCGGCGCCACGAGCACCATCAGCGGACCGCCGCGCTGTGCCGAGTCATCGCGGTAACGCGCTGCCAGACCGCTGATTTCGAGACCCAGCAGCATGTAGCCCTTGCCGGTGAACGCGTTCGGGTCACCGAGCGCGCTCGGGTCGAGCTGAGCCCCGTCGGCACGGAACCCGTCGACACTGTTCGTCTTGAGGACCAGTCCGGTGTCGTTCTCATTCGTCGGCGGTAACCCCACCGGATACGCCGCGGGATAGGCCACCGTGGTGCCTGGGATGCGGTCCTTCGGCGAGTACACGTAGGCGCCGCGCACCTGGGACTGGTCGCGCAACGGCCCGATGCACACGGTGCCCGCGAGCCGGTTGGGTGTCGGGGCCGCTGCGGGTTGAACCGCGAGGCTGGTCACGTCGCGGCAGCCGCCGACGGCGTTGGCCTCGATGGGATGGGCCAGCGAGCCGTAGAGGCCGAACCGGATGTCCTCGGGCTTGGCGTGCGGGGCGTCGGCCTGCGCCGCGGATGCGTCGACATCCAGCAGCACGTAGTCGCCGTCGAACCGGAGGTTGGACACGGCGATGTTCCAGCCGAGCACTGCCAGCGATTCTCCGACCGCGGCCGTCCGCACGCTGTCCGGATGCGAGCGCTCGTCACTGCCCGAGCATGCCGACGACACGATGAGCACCGCCGCCGACAGCAGGGCGACTAGCGCCCGCACCAGGACTCAGGTGCGGCCACGGCCCTTGCCCACCGATTTGTTGATGCGGCGCACCAGGTTTCGCGGCACGAACCGGCCCGCCGTGGTGAGCGCCTTGTACTGCACGCCGGGGACGATCACGACCTTGCCCTTGGCAGACTCGGCCAGGCACTCCCGGACCACGTCGTCGACCTCGAGCCACATGAACGACGGGGTGCCCCCCATCTCGATGCCAGCGCGCTCGTGGAACTCGGTGTGCACGAAGCCGGGGCACAGCGCGTGCACGCCGACACCGCTGCCGCCCAATCCGTTTGCCAGTCCCTCGGTGAACGAGATCACCCACGCCTTGGATGCCGAGTACGTCGACCCGCGGCCCGGCAGCAATCCCGCGACGCTCGCGACGTTGATCACCGTGCCTTCATCGGCATCCAGCATGGCCGGCAGCGCTGCGTGCGTCAGCTGCATCACCGCCGTGACGTTGACGTCCAGCTGGGACTGCAGCACCGAGAGGTCGGCGGTCCAGAATTCGCCGGAGGTCCCGAACCCCGCATTGTTGACCAGCACCCGAACCCCTGCGGTCAGCCGGTCGGCGACCTTGGCGCGGTCGGTGGCCTCGGCCAGGTCAGCGGGCAGCACCTCGACGGTCGCACCCGCTTCGTCATGTAGTTCGGCGGCGAGTCGTTCCAGGCGTTCGGCATCGCGGGCCACCAGCACGAGGTCGTATCCGTCGATGGCGTACCGCCGCGCGAAGCCTGCCCCCAGCCCGGATGTCGGTCCGGTGATCAAAGCGACGGGGCGCGGCATGCAGACAGGTTACTTACCGGTGATAGTGCGCAGACTGGCGGCCGTTGCGCGGTGGCGGGCGGCGAACCTGTTCGGAGCGGGCGGCTTCCGCACGCGGCTGGGCGTAGCGGGCCGGTGGCGCCTCACCCCGGGTGGTCTGCGCCTCGGAACGCGCCGACGCCGCCGGCTTGAGCGGTCGGCTGGGTGCTGCTGCGCGGCGGGCGGGCTGGGCCGCGACCGCGCCGCCGCCCGACTGCGGTATCGGCGGCAGCACGCGCAGCAGGTCGTTGAACTGGCGCACGGTGCGCAGGCCCTCGTCCCACTGTGCCCGTGTGCTCGTGACCGGCATGCTGACCAACGTCCAGTGCTGCTCGTTCCACATGATCTCGGCACAGTCGGGCGCGGTGTGGGCGAACGTCACCATCCGCCGGTCGCAGGCGCGCCGGGCGGCGTCGAGGTTGGTGGAGTAGACCATGCGCGGACCGATTGCACCGAGCAGCCAGATGTCGTTCTCGCGGGGTTCCTTGATGCCCTTGAGCCGCAGATCGACGACCACGTTGGTGCCGACCTTGCGGTGCAGGGCGATCACGGTGGCGACGTCTTCGAGATCGAAGATGAACACGGCCTCGCCGCGAATCTGGCCGAGCACGACGTTCTTGGCGCTGACGTCGCCGACGGTCGACATCACGCCGCGTTTCCAGCGTTTGACGATGTCGTGCGACTCGTGCTCGTAGTCGAAACCGTGCGATTTCGCCCACGACTTGCGGCGGCGCCCCAGCCCGCGCCGACGGTCGATGTCGACGTACAGCAGCACGGCCGCACCCACGAAACAGAGCGCGGACAGCGTGAACCAGAGCGGGACCATTAGGCCTAGCCTATCTGCTCGGTGCCGTGAAGCCAGAACTCGAGCAGGTCACAACCGCATTACGCATGGCCTCAGCCGCCACAGGCGGCTCAGACCACGAGAAGCCGCTCGAAGAAGTCTCGATAGCGCCTCAGCGCGACGCCTGCCGCTGTTGTTCGCCGTTGACCTGCCCGGTCTGGACCTCGGGATCGGTGCCGAGTAGCCGGTCGAAGAGTGCGCGATAGTGCACGAACGCCTGCCTGGCCTGCTCGGTGCTGATCTCCCCGTGGTGCTGCGAGGCATAGATCGCGTGTGCGCTTCGGTAGTTCGCCACGATGTCGGGGTGGTCCACCGAGACATCGGCGGCGCGTTGTTCGAAGTCGTCGATGGGGTAGCCGCGCTCTCGCATGACGCGTGTCACCAGCCGTTCGGCGCGCCCGATCGCGTCCTGCGGGTCGTCCACGAAATCGGTCTGCACCCTCTGCCACGTCGCTGAGTGTTCCTGCCTCGCTTCGGCTGTCAACGCGGTGATGTCGAGCTTCCTGCGCTTCTTCTCGCGCTGCAGAAGCTCGGCTTCCGCGGCGCGTTGTTCGCCGAGCTCTCCGACCGTGCGGTCGTATTCCGGACCGTAATGCTCCTTCAGTCGCGCAGATCTCCTTCGGCGACCCACCGACCACCCGACGATCAGCACGACGGCCACCACCAACACCGCGATGAGAATCCAAGCCCACTGGGACATTTTTTGACCTCCTCGTCAACTGAGGGGATAGCCCCACGAGGTCGGACGGAAACGTCAATTTCTTTGGCGCGTCACATAACGTCTGTTCATGGCCTACGACGACTACCAGCTGATACGCGTCGCGGTGGACGGCGGCATCTGCCGCGCGACGATCGACCATCCGCCGATCAACCTGATGGATCTGCCGCTGCTCGCAGAGATCGGCCGCCTGACGGAGGAGGTCGCGGCCGACGACGATGTGCGCGTGGTCATCGTCGACTCGGCCGATCCCGAGTTCTTCATCGCGCACGCCGACGTCGAGCTGATTGCGGGCCTGCCCACCGACGACACCGCGCTGCACGACGAGCTGACCCCGTTCAACGAACTGATGGAAAGCTTCCGGACGCTGCCGAAGGCCACCATCGCCGTCATCGAGGGCATCGCCCGCGGCGGCGGCAGCGAGTGGGCGATGGCGTTCGACATGCGCTACGCCCTGCTCGGCAAGGCCGTCTTCGGCCAACCCGAGGTCGCGGTGGGGATCATCCCCGGTGGCGGAGGAACGCAGCGGCTGCCCCGGCTGGTCGGCCGTGGGCGCGCGCTCGAAGTCATCCTCGGCTGCATGGACGTCGACGCCGCAACCGCCGAAACCTGGGGCTATGTCGACCGTGCGCTGCCCGCAGATGCATTGCGGCCCTTCGTCGACAGGCTAGCCGCGCGCATTGCGTCGTCCCCGCTGGAGGCCATCTCCCGCGCCAAACGCGCGGTCGACGCCGCGATCGGCGACCTCACGACCGGCCTGCGCGCCGAAGATCAGCTGTTCAGGGAAGCCCTGGCACAGCCGGTCGCCCGCGAACGGCTACGGGCGATCCTCGACGCAGGCGCCCAGACCCGCGAATTCGAGCTGGGCGAAATCAGCCCAAAACCAGGCCTTCGCCGTCGGCGCTGACGTTCACGGGCACGACGTCGCCGTCGTGCACGTCGCCGGCCAGCAGCATCTTCGCCAACTGGTCGCCGATGGCCTGCTGGATCAGCCTGCGCAGCGGACGGGCACCGTAGAGCGGGTCGAAGCCGCGGTCGGCCAGCCACTGCCTTGGCGGGTAGCGACACCTCGAGCGTGAGCCGCCGCTGAGCCAGCCGCTTGTCCAGCTGCCGCAGCTGGATGTCGACGATCTGCACCAGCTCCTCGGGGTCGAGCGGATCGAAGACGATCACGTCGTCGAGGCGGTTGATGAACTCCGGCTTGAACGCCGAGCGCACCGCCGCCATCACCTGCTCCTCCGTCCCACCTGCGCCCAGGTTGGACGTCAGGATCAGGATCGTGTTGCGGAAGTCGACCGTGCGGCCCTGACCGTCGGTCAACCGACCCTCGTCGAGCACCTGCAACAAAACGTCGAACACGTCCGGGTGGGCCTTCTCGATCTCGTCGAACAGGATCACCGTGTACGGACGCCGCCGCACCGCCTCGGTCAGCTGGCCGCCCTGGTCGTAGCCGATGTAGCCGGGTGGCGCACCGACGAGGCGGGCCACCGAGTGCTTCTCGCCGTACTCGCTCATGTCGATACGGACCATCGCGTGCTCGTCGTCGAAGAGGAACTCCGCCAACGCTTTTGCCAATTCGGTCTTACCGACGCCGGTCGGGCCGAGGAACATGAACGAGCCCGTCGGCCGGTTCGGGTCGGCGACGCCGGCCCTGGTGCGGCGCACCGCATCCGACACCGCCTGCACGGCCTTCGTCTGTCCGACGACACGCTTGCCCAGCTCGTCTTCCATGCGCAGCAGCTTGGCGGCCTCGCCCTCGAGCATCCGGCCTGCCGGAATGCCCGTCCACGCCGAGACGACGTCGGCGATGTCGTCGGGCCCGACTTCTTCCTTCAGCATGACGTCCGCGCCCGCCTCGGCCTGCGGCACGGCCGCGTCGAGTTTCTTCTCGGCTTCGGGGATGCGGCCGTAGCGCAGCTCGGCGGCCTTCTCCAGGTTGCCGTCGCGCTCGGCGCGGTCAGCCTCGCCGCGCATTTCCTCCAGCTGCTCCTTGAGCTCGCGGACCACGTCGATGGCGCTCTTCTCGTTCTGCCAGCGGGTGGTCAGCTCGGCCAATTCTTCCTTCTTGTCGGCCAGCTCGGCGCGCAGCTTCTCCAGCCGCTCCACCGACGCCGCGTCGGATTCCTTGGCCAGCGCCATCTCCTCGATCTCGAGGCGGCGCACCAGGCGCTCGACCTCGTCGATCTCGACGGGCCGCGAGTCGATCTCCATCCGCAGCCGCGACGCGGCCTCGTCGACCAGGTCGATGGCCTTGTCCGGCAGGAAGCGTGAGGTGATGTAGCGGTCGGACAGCGTGGCCGCGGCGACCAGCGCCGAGTCGGTGATGCGTACACCGTGGTGCACCTCGTAGCGGTCCTTGAGCCCGCGCAGGATGCCGACGGTGTCCTCGACCGACGGCTCGCCGACGAACACCTGCTGGAAGCGCCGCTCCAACGCGGCGTCCTTCTCGATGTGCTTGCGGTACTCGTCGAGCGTGGTGGCGCCGACCAGCCGCAGTTCGCCACGGGCGAGCATCGGCTTGATCATGTTGCCCGCGTCCATGGACGAGTCGCCGGTGGCGCCCGCGCCCACGATGGTGTGCAGCTCGTCGATGAACGTGATGATCTGGCCGGCGGAGTTCTTGATGTCGTCGAGCACGGCCTTGAGCCGTTCCTCGAACTCGCCGCGGTACTTGGATCCCGCGACCATGGAACCGAGGTCGAGTGAGACGACGATCTTGTCGCGCAGACTCTCCGGGACGTCGCCTGCCACGATGCGCTGGGCCAGGCCCTCGACGATCGCCGTCTTGCCGACGCCGGGCTCGCCGATCAGCACCGGGTTGTTCTTGGTGCGCCGCGACAACACCTGTACGACGCGGCGAATCTCGTTGTCGCGTCCGATGACCGGGTCGAGCTTGCCTTCTCTGGCGCGCTCGGTCAGATCGGTGGAGTACTTCTCCAGCGCCTGGTAGGTGCCCTCGGGGTCGGGGCTGGTGACGCGGGCGCTGCCGCGCACCTTGACGAACGCGTCGCGCAGCGCCTGCGGCGACGCACCGTGCCCGGACAGCAGCTTGGCGACATCGGAGTCGCCGGTGGCCAGGCCGACCAACAGATGCTCGGTCGAGACGTACTCGTCGTCCATCTCGGTGGCCAGGTTCTGCGCCGTGGTGATCGCGGCGAGCGACTCACGGGACAGCTGCGGCTGCGCGCTGGCGCCGCTGGCGCTGGGCAGCCGGTCGATGAGCCGTTGCGTCTCGGTGCGAATTGTCGCGGGGTCGACGCCGACGGCCTCCAGCAAGGGGGCGGCAATGCCTTCGTTCTGGGTGAGCAGTGCCATCAACAGATGGGCGGGCACCACCTGCGGGTTGCCAGCGGCACTGGCCGCCTGCAATGCCGCGGTCAGCGCCGCCTGGGTCTTGGTCGTCGGGTTGAACGAGTCCACGACACCTCCGATCGTCTAGAGAGAAAATGCTTGTCGGGAAGAACAACGCAGTCAAGGTTGAGTCTGTTCCGCTCAACTTTAACGTCTTTCCGCGCTACCGGCTAGAGCCTTTTGGCCCCGGAGGAAGTCGCCGCAGGACGATGGTGACGGCCCGGCGATCTGGCAAATCACTGAGAACCGTCAATTACGGGCTTTCAGCTATCGGACTGGCTAGAGTCGGCCACGTCGGTGTTGTCGGCCCCGACGCCCCGCCCAGCACTCGTCGAAGGGTCGTTGACGTGGACATCAATACCATCACCGAAGTCGTTCGGCGGCCTCCTGAGCAGCCGGGCAGCGACTGGCGTGAGGGCGACGCGTGGCTGGCGGGCGGGACCTGGCTCTTCTCCGATCAGCAACCTGATTTGAGCCGACTCATCGACCTGGTGCCGCTCGGCTGGGACGGGCTCGTCGCCAGCGATGCCGGGCTCGAGATCGGCGCGATGTGCACCGTTTCTGACCTGTACGCGTTCTCGGCCCCGGCCGACTGGCGAGCCGCGCCGCTGTTCACCACCAGCTGCAAGGCCTTCCTGGCATCGTTCAAGGTGTGGAACGCCGCCACGGTCGGCGGCAACATCTGCATGTCGCTGCCCGCGGGGCCGATGATCACGATGACCGTGGCGCTCGAGGCCACCTATACGTTGCAGGCGACAGATGGTTCCGAACGCACCGTCGACGCAGTCGATTTCGTGACCGGGAACCACGAGAACATCCTCGGGCGCGGAGAACTGTTGCGAAGGATCGACATCCCTGCCGGCGCATTGCGGAAGAGACACACCCACCGGCGATTCACGCTCACGCACATGGGCCGGTCGACCGTCTTCATGATCGCGACCCAGGGTGCGGACGCCGACGACCTGCTCCTGACGATCACCGCGGGCACCACGCACCCGATCCGACTGGCCTTCGGCTCCATGCCCGACGCCGACGCACTGCAGGACGGCATCGATTCACTTCCCACCGACGTGTGGTTCGCCGACCCGAACGGCACGCCCGACCACCGCCGTCATCTGGCCAAGCACTTCGCCGAAGAGATCCGGCGCGAATTCACTTCGGGGGGACCAGCATGACCTACACCGTCAACGGCAAGGCATTCGAGCAGGAGCCGCGGCCCGGCCAGTGCCTGCGCACGTTTGTGCGCTCGCTGGGCTGGCACGGCGTCAAAAAGGGTTGCGACGCAGGCGATTGCGGCGCCTGCACCGTCTGGCTCGACGGGGACCCGGTGCACAGCTGCATCACGCCCGCGTTCCGCGCCGACGGACGCGAGGTCACCACCATCGAGGGCCTCGGCACACCCGAGAACCTGCACCCCATGCAACGGCAGTTCCGTGACGCCCCCGGCTTCCAGTGCGGATTCTGCACCGCGGGGATGATCATGACCTCTGCAACATTCACCGAGGAGCAGAAGCAGAACCTGCCGCGGGCGCTGAAGGGAAACCTGTGCCGCTGCACGGGATACCGGGCGATCGAGGACGCCATCAACGGTGTGGTCGAGATCGAAGAAGCCGCACCCGGCGAGGCGGTCGGCACCAGCGTCGCGGCGCCTGCGGGCACCGACGTCGTCACCGGCCGCGCCGAGTACACGATGGACACCGACATGGAGGGGATGCTGCACCTCAAGGTGCTGCACTCACCGCACGCGCACGCCCGCATCGTGTCGATCGACAAGTCGGCCGCGCTGGCCGTTCCCGGCGTGCGGCGCGTGTACACGTGGGAAGACGTTCCCCGGAAGCGATACAGCACCGCGATCCACACCGACCATCTGGTCGATCCCGACGACACCTACATCCTCGACAATGTCGTTCGCTTCGCCGGCCAACGGGTGGTGGCGGTGCTCGCCGACTCGATCGGCGCCGCCGAAGAGGGGTGCCGTCAGGTCAGGGTCACCTACGAGGTGCTGCCCGCAGTCTTCGACCCCGAAGAGGCGATGGGCGACGGCGCACCTCAACTGCACAGTTACGACGACCCGTTCGCCCACGACAAGGACCACAACATCCTGCTCGACCTGCACGGGGAGATCGGCGATGTCGCAGCCGGTTTCGCGGACGCAGATGTCGTCCACGAAGGCACGTACTACTCACCGCGGGTTCAGCATGCACATCTCGAAACGCACGGTACGGTCGCCTGGATGGAGGACGGCCGGCTACATGTGCGGACCAGCTCGCAGTCCCCGTCGATCTGCAAGCTCAAGCTGTCTCACCTGTTCGACCTGCGGCCCGACCAACTGCGGGTGTTCTGCAAACGAGTCGGCGGCGGGTTCGGCGGTAAGCAGGAAATGATCTCCGAGGATCTGCCCGCGCTGGCCACGCTCGACACCGGGCGGCCGGTGTGCTGGGAGTACACCCGCGAAGAAGAATTCACCACCGCCTCGCCCCGGCACCCGATGAAGATCACCGTGAAGCTCGGCGCGAAGGCCGACGGCACGCTGACCGCGATCGGATTCCGGAACGTGTCCAACACCGGCGCTTACGGTAACCACGGCGGCGAGACACTGTTCGCCGGCGGCGCCGCGTTGATGCAATACCGGTGCCCCAACAAGAAATTCGACGGCTATTCGGTGTACACAAACACGGTGCCCAGCGGCGCGTTGCGTGGATACGGCATGACCCAGCCGTCGTTCGCCGTGGAATCGGCCATGACCGAGCTCGCGCTCGCGCTGGACATCGATCCGCTGGAGCTGCGTCGCCGCAACGTGATCCGCCCCGGTGATGCCTTGCTGGCCATCGGCGAGCACCCCGACGACGTCATGTTCGCCGAGGACGGCCTGACCGCATGTATCGACATGGTCGACGCCGCCCTGCAGCGCAGCGCCAACGGGCATGCGCCGGGTGACGACTGGCTGGTCGGAACGGGTTCCGCGAGCTCCATTCACGAAACCGCGCCGCCGACCGAGCACGTCTCCGATGCCTGGGCGACGCTGCGCGACGACGGCATCTACGAGATCGCGGTCGGCACGGTCGAATTCGGCGAGGGCACCTCGACTGCTCATGTGCAGATCGCGGCCAGCGTGCTCGGCACCACACCGTCACGGATAGACCTCGTGCAGTCCGACACCGACAGGACCGGTTTCGACACCGGGGCATTCGCGAGCGCGGGGCTGTTCGTCTCGGGCAACGCCGTACAGAAGGCGTCGACCGCATTGCGCGACACCATCCTGCGCTTCGCCGCCGGTCACACCGGCGTCGACGTGCAGTCGTGCGCGATGGACGACGACGGGGTGAGGTGTGGCGACGCGAGGCTGACGCTGGCCGAGTTGTTGGCGGCCGCCAGGAAGCGCCGCATCCGATTCTCTTTGTCCCGCAAGGCCTACGGCTCACCGCGGAGCGTGACGTCCAATGCGCACGGCTTCCGCATCGCCGTGCACCGGATCACCGGCGAGATCCGCATCCTCTACAGCGTGCACGCCACCGACGCCGGCGTGGTCATCAACCCCGCCCAGGTGCGCGGTCAGATCGAGGGCGGGGTGGCCCAGGCAATCGGCTTCGCGCTCACCGAAAACTTCCACGTCGACGACAACGGGGTGATGGTCAACCCCAACATGCGCAACTACCGCATCCCCACCTTCGCCGACATCCCCCGCACCGAGGTGCACCTCGTCGAGACCGCCGACTCGGTCGGGCCGATGGGCTCGAAGGGTATCGCGGAGTCGAACGTCAACCCGGTGGCCCCGGCGCTGGCCAATGCGCTCCAGGACGCGACGGGTGTCCGTTACCGTGAGTTGCCGCTCACGCCCGAGCGGATCTACCGCCGGCTCGGGGAGAACAAGTTGATCCCCGCGAACTGATCGGCAGCTGATGGACACCAAGAAGCCCACCGACACCGCAGCCACCGTCATCATCGGGCAGAAGGTCCGGCCAGGTTGCGAGCGGGACTACGAATCCTGGCAACAAGAGATGAACCGGGAGGCGTCCAAGTACCCCGGATTCCTTGCCGCCGACATCAATCCACCGACTGCCGTGCAGCCGGAGTGGATCGTGGTCTGGCGCTTCAACTCAGTAGCGCACGTCCAGGCGTGGATCAACAGCTCGGCCCGGCAGAAACTTCTCGAGCAGGGCAGGCCGTATTTCGACGGACCGGGAACTCAACAGGTGATCGGCGGCGGCGACCGTCCTGCTGATCCGCTGGTGACTGTCGTCGTCACCCATCGGGTCAGCCCCGATCACATCGACGAGTTTCTGGCTTGGCAGGAACGACTTCGCGTGGCGGAAAGCGAATTTCCCGGCTTCCGAGGTGCCGAGCTGTTCCGGCCCATCGAAGGCATCCAGGACGAGTGGACCGCGCTGTATCGCTACGACAGCGCCGACGACCTCGACAACTGGCTGGTCTCCGAGGAGCGCAAGCAGCTGCTTGCCGAGGGCGAGAAGTTCGCCGACTTCCACTCCCGCACCATCGACAACTCGTTCGGGAGCTGGTTCGCTTTCGACGAGCGCGGGGCCGACTCGCCAGCACCATCGGAGCTCAAGACGTCGACCGCGGTGTGGGTCGGCCTCTACCCGACGGTGGTGTTCCTGACCCTGGCGCTGTCACCGCTGCATATGCCGCTGTGGCTCGGTCTGCTCGTCGGCAACCTGTTCTCCAGCATGCTGATGACCTTTGTGACGATGCCGTACTACGTCAACCCGCTACTGAGACCCTGGCTGCGTCCGCCTCCGAATACGCCTGCAGCCAAGAGCAACTGGCGCGGCATCGGCATCGCGGCTGCGGCCCTTGCATTCTGGACCGTGGTGTTCTACCTGATCACCAGGGTGATCTGGCACCTTCCCTAGCGGCCGGCCAACGGAGCCGCTGCGGGTACTCCCGGGATCATCGGAAGCACCGCAGTCTGCTTCGGCGCAACGGTATTCGCGTCCGGAGTCGGGCGTTCGAGTGTGTACTTGCGGACCTCTTGGCCGCCCGGCACCATGCCGGCCACCAGGAGGTCCGCCCCATAGGTCGTGGCGGTGGTGGCCACCGTGACACCCGGGGTGCCACCGCCGAACGGCTCGAACGACGCGATCTGGGCGTACTTGACGTCTTCCTCGTGGTGGTTCGGGTTGTCGAGATAGATGCCAGGCTGTCCGTCGAGCCGTGACCCGCTCGACCACACCCGCACGGTTCCCGCCCCGCCGAGCTGACTGGTGACGATGCTCTTCGCGCCGCCTTCCGCGCCCGCGACCCACCCGGTCGACAACGCCACGCCATCCTTGTAGCTCTCGTCGTAAGCCAAGAACTGCGAGGTCATCTTCGGGTCGGTCGGCTTACCCGAATGTACTTGTGTCGCCGTGCCATTGGCCTGTGCACGCGCCGTCGGCGTGAACAGGTCCCACCGGAACGACTTGATCAGCGGTGCATCGCCCGGTCCGGGCGCAGTGACTATGCTCTCCCGGCCCGAACCCGCTTCGACCATTCCGGTCGCCAGCGCGACTCCCGCCTTCGATCCGGGATACGGCGTGAAGGTGGAGAATACGTCGGGTGCCTTGCCTGACTCGCCGGGTACCTGCGACGAGAACACCTTCACCTGCGATTCCGTGCCTGGGCCGGTGCCGACGATGATGTTGTCGGCCATGGCATTTCCGTCGATGTCCGCTCCCGCGACGGTCACTCCGCCGGTGAAGCCCGAGTCGAAGGGCGCGAAACGGGTGAGCTCGGTCTTGAACACACCGTCGACGGTGTTGTTGCCGTCATAGGCGACCACCTCCGGCGATGCGCCCTTACCGGTGCCCACGACCAGGTCGAGGATCTGGTCGCCGTTGACGTCGGCCATCGCGACTGATGGGGTGCCCTCGAAGTCGGGGAACGGGAAAACCGTCTGCAACACCTTGTCGCCGTTGGCATCCCGAACCTGAACCGATGCCGGCTTGCCGTTGCCGCCGGGGATGGCCACCGCGTACGTCGACACCTCGGGGATGACGTTGATCAAGGCCATCAGCCCGTTGTCCTCGTGGTTGAGCCGGTGGCAGTGGATCACATACGTCCCTGAGTACTCGAGGAACTCCTGGCGCAGGGTCAGCGATGCAGGAGTGGTCGCGACGTGGTTCTCGTCGATGATCGGCGCGGGCACGTTGGTGTTGTCCACGCCGAACGGTTGCACGCCCGTCCGTCCACGATTCGGATCATCGACGTCGGTGACCTGGAAGTCGTTGACGTGGATGTGCATCGGATGGGCATCGTTGTTGAAGTTGGTGATCAGCCACTCCTCCACCGAGTTCAATCGTGGCTGGATCAGCGGAATGTTCGGGAAGGTGTTGTCGTCGAACATGTAGACGATGGACTTGGGGTCGTTGTTGTTGGCCTTCTTGTTGCCGAATCCGCCGGTGATCGTCAGCGCTCGCTTGACCGCCGGTGTCATCACCGACGTGTCGACAAACGACGTGTACGCGTCCAGGTTCTGGCCCGGTTCGAAGGCGGTGGTCTGTCCCTCGCCGCTGGTGTCCGGCGTGGCGCGAAGCAGGGTCTGGGTGGGGAACACGAAGAACCCGTCGGCGTAGCTGACGTACTTCGGGTCCACGTGCAGGGTGCCGAGCACCGCGGGCGGATTCTTCGTGCCGTTGTTGGTGTACAGCACACCGGGATTGCTGACCGGCGTCGCGCGCGGATCCGGCGGGAACTCGAGGACCAGGTCGCCTTGCTTGGGCATCGTGACCGCGATCGCAAACCGCGATGCGGGCGGGATGTCGAGCGTCGTCCCGTCACCGTAGATCGGCCGTCCGACCTGCGTGTACGGGTTGCCATCCTGTCCGACGATGGAGAACTTCGGGTGATTGCCCGTGGCGGTCTCGGTCAATCTGACTGTCATGTAGGCGATGTCGCTGACGTTGGCCACCGTCCAGATTTCCGTCTGACCCGGCTTGATCTTCAGTTCCGGCTGGAACTGGCCGTTCACGGTGAACTGAAGGTCGCGTTGATTCTCGGGCAGTGAGGGATTCTCCGCGACCTTCTTGGTCGGGCTGTCGAAGGCGATCAGGTTCGACGGCATGAACTGGGTCTGTCCGCGGTTGTTGTGCGGCGACAGCGGGCCCTGCCACCACGGGGTGATGTATTCGGCGCCCTTGGTGGTCTGGTCGAAGTTCACCGGGGCCAGGCTCGGTCGATAGGTGCCGTCCGCGAGCTGCGAACCCTCAGGCGGCTTCAGCGTGCTCACCCACTGCGGCCACGTCAGGTTGTTGAGTTGGTGGCCCGTCCCGTTGCGGTCGAAGACGTAGTTGTACTGAATCGCCATGTCCCGCACGGGAATGTTGTTCTTCGTCACGAGCGGGAGATTGCCGTCGGGCCTGCCGATTTCCAAGAGGCCCGCCAGGCCCATGTACGTCTGCATAGCGGTCATCGTGTGGCGGTGGCTGTGATACCAGTACAGTCCGTTGGGCATCGTCTTGGGAACGTCGTAGGTGTAGGTGTTGCCCATACCCGCCGGGATCGACAACAACACGTTGTCGGCGTTGCCCTGCGGGCTGACGTGCAGACCGTGGGTGTGCAGGTTCAGGGGCGCCTCGGTAAGCATCGGCGGGTAGATCGGAACCTCGCCGCCCGTCGGAGTGAACGCTGGGTCGTAGAAGTCCTGGATGTTCAGGCCCGCAAGGTCGTTGTCGTAGTGGACTATCAGGCGTTCGCCGGGGTCAACGCGCAGCGTAGGTGCGGGATAGGTGTTGTCACCCTTGGTCGAACCGTCCGAACTCGTGCCCTTGATGAGCTCGTAGCCGAAGACGAGGAAATTCGTCACCGGTTCCTTCACGGTGTCGAGGTTGACCGTGCCCTGGTGGGCGGACAACCGGACTTCGAGGACACCGTCCTTGCTGGACAGCCTCACCGGCTCCCGAAACGCGGCGGGCTTGCCGTCCGGGCCCGCATTGACGCCGCTTCGCGGTTGGGGCGCCTTCTTTTCACCGCTGCAGGACGTCATCATCGCGGTCATCGACACGATCAGAATGAGCGCTGCAGCCAACATCGATTTCCTGCGAAGGCGCCGCATTTGCGTTCCCCGTTCCGGAGTTGCGTGGTAATGCAGCAAAAACACTACATAGCCGGAATTGCGTTGGTGGCAAATTTGCTGGACGGAACTATCCGAGCGTGGTCTCCTGGGCGGAAAGCGCGATCCAAGTGCCGCTCTCCAGCTCGAATACGTCTGTGAAGCGCTCCCGCGCCAGCACCTTGCCGTTGTCGATGAGGGTGTTCACGCCGTGAATCACCGCCGTGTCTCCGGCGATGTCGACAAGCTGCTCGGACGGGTTCATCGTGAACGACACCTTCTCGATGCCAGCGATCTCCTGCGCCCGATCGAGCAGTCGGCCGTCGGAGTTGATGTGCTTGAAGCTCGGTCCGAGAATCGATTCCACCGTCGTACGGTCGCCGTCCGTGATCGCCGTCAGCCAGCGTCGTTCTTGGGCGAGCACATCGGCGCAGGGTCCGGAATCCATCGCCAGCGGAAGGTTCGTAGCGGCATCGGAGCAGCTGTCTGCCCGCGCCGTGGCCTGCGGTGCGACGATGAGAACGGCGGCGGGGAGGGCCGCGAGAGCGGCGACCGCCGCATACTTGGCCATTGTGGATCGCTTCATGGGACGCGAGTATCTCAGCCCTGCGGGATGTAGGGCGGCAAATCACAAACGCACACGACCGCCGCGGCACAGAAACTTGATCGCCGCCATCGCGCCTCTTGGCTTTGTTACGTTCTCCTGCGAATGACGCGGCGAAAGGGCATTCGATGTCGGAAACCTGGGGATCGGTGCTGACCGAGCTCATTCCGCTGGCGCTGGTCGTCGCACTGTCGCCGTTGTCGATCATCCCCGCGGTACTGGTGTTGCATACGCCGCGGCCTCGCCCGACAGGCCTGGCCTTCCTGGCCGGCTGGCTGGTCGGCCTTGCGGCGCTGACTGCGATCTTCGTCGAGGTCTCCAGCCTGGCGGGTGGCCTGGGCAACAAACCGCCGAGCTGGGCGTCATTGCTGCGCATCGTGGTGGGCGCCGGACTGATCGTCTTCGGCCTTTACCGTTGGTTCACCCGCAACAAGTCGGCACATACGCCGCGCTGGATGCAGAGCTTCAGCACGATCACCCCGATCCGGGCCGCAGGCACTGCCGTGGTGCTCACGGTCGTGAATCCCAAGGTGCTATTCATGTGTGCCGCAGCGGGTTTGGCGATCGGCACCGCAGGGCTTGGCGGCACCGGCGTGTGGATTGCCGAGCTTTGGTACGTGGTGGTGGCAGCCTCGACCGTGGCGATCCCGATTCTCGCCTATGCGGTCTCCGGAGACCGCCTCGACGAGCCGCTCGCGAAACTCAAGGACTGGATGGAGCGCCAGCACGCGACGCTCGTCGCCGTGATCCTGATCGTGATCGGTCTTCTCGTGCTGTACAAGGGAATTCACGGCCTACACGTCGGGTAAACCAAGTTCTTCGGCGTCGGCGGTCAGGTACCGCGTCACCGTCGGCGCGATCAGCCGGACCACCTCGTCGCGTGACAGCGTCGCCAGCGGCGGCACCTCCATCACATAGCGCAGCATCGCGGTTCCGACCAGACTGCTCGCCGCCAGCATCGCCCGCAGCCTCGCCTGCTCACCGCCGCCGAGCGCGCCGGACACCGCGGTCAGCACATAGTTCTGCATGAAATCGCGGAACGCCTCGTGGGCATCCGAATTCGACGTGGCCGACTGCAGCATCGCGCGCATGCTCGCGGCAGTGTCGGGTCCTTCCCAGATCCGCAAATACGTCCGCACCATCCGGGTGCCGATGTCGGGATCGGCGTCGGGGCCGCCCGCCAGTGCGGCGATCAACATGTCGGGGTCCATGATCAGCCGCAGCGACGCCCGGAACAGCTCCTCCTTCGAACCGAAGAGATAGAGCACCATCGACGGGTCGACGTGCGCGTCGCGGGCGATCGCGCGCAGCGTCGTTTTCTCGTAGCCCTCACGGGCGAAGCGCTGCTTGGCGGCGCGCAACACCACGTCGCGGGAGACCGGCTCGCCCTGCCGACGTCCCCGCCGCTTCGTTGTCTCCGCTGGTGACGCCATGTGATGACACTATCATTTCAATCGCTGTTGAAATCTAGTCGAGGCGGCGTTAGGCTCGGCCCAGGATAGAATTCAACGCCAGATGAAAAGGTGAGACAGCCATGGCCACGCAGTCGCCTCCGAGGCACACCCATCACTCTGCCGCCACCCATGAACCGCCCGCCGCGCTGCGCGCAACCGGGATCATCGTGGTGCTGACGGTCCTGATCGCGATCGTCGCGGTGGCCTTTGCCCTGCCCGCGGCGCGCTCTAAGCCGCACGACGTGCCGATCGGTGCGGCCGGGCCGCAGGCGGCCAGCGGGGGAATTTCGGACATGCTCGCGCAGAACGCGCCGGGCGTCTTCGAGATCACCTACTACCCCGGCGAGGCCGCGCTGCGCGACGCGATCCGCAGCCGCGATGTCTACGGCGGCATCTCGTTCGGCCCCGACGGCCGCACACTGTTGATCGCGACCGGCGCCAGTCCGACCGTCGCCCAGCTGCTGAGCCAGGTCGGCAACGGCATCGCCCAGCACAGCGGTGTGCAGCTGCGCACCGAGGACCTTGCCCCGCCCACGGCCGACGACCCGCGCGGCACCGGGCTGGCGGCGTCCGCCCTGCCGATAACGCTGGCCGGTCTGCTGCCCGCCGTCGCGCTGGTGCTCGTGCTGCGGCGTGAGGTGTGGACCCGCTTCGCCGCCGCGGTGGCGTTCGCCGCCCTCGCCGGTGCGACGATCGCGGCGCTGCTGCGATACGTGCTCGGCTCGATCGACGCGAACTTCTGGGGCGTTGCCGGCGGTCTCACGCTCGGCATGCTCGCCTCCGGGTTGACGATGCTGGGCCTGGGCTCCCTATTCGGTCGCGTCGGACTCGGCATCGGCGCGCTGCTTGCGCTGTTGCTGGGCAACCCGCTGTCGGGCCTGACCAGCGCCCCGGAACTCCTGCCGGGCGGCTGGGGCACCCTGGGTCAGTGGTTGCCGCAGGGCGCCAACGGCACACTGCTGCGCTCGACGGCGTTCTTCGGCGGGGGCGGCGCCACCATGGCGATCCTCGTGCTGAGCTGCTGGGCCCTCACCGGCGCGGCATTGATCGTCATTGCCGCGCTCCGTAACGGCAAGGGTGCTCGTATGCCCGGTTGAACCTACACTCAAACGGCGTGGGACTCGACGACCGCGACGGGCTGCGGATGCTGCGCGACGCGGTCGACCCGCGCCTGAGGTCCGGGGATGTGATCCGGCAGTTCTATACCAAATGGTTCGCCATCGACATGGCGGTGCGTGACCTGTTCCCACCCGATCTGGGCGGACAGTTCAATGTGTTCGGCCAGGCGCTGACGTGGCTGTTCGGCGAGCTCGTCGACCAGCGCGCCGAAGAGCCGGTGGCGTTCCTGGCTCAGCTGGGACGGGATCACCGCAAATACGGTGTCACCCAAAGCCATTACTACAGCATGTATGAGGCGCTCTACACGACGTTGCGCAGTCATCTGAGCGAGAACTGGGACGACAAGCTCGACGACACCGCCCGCGCGGCTCTCGACCTGTTCATCGGGGTGATGCGCGGCGCCGCCGACGCCGAGAACGGTCCGCCGTTCTGCGACGGCACGGTCGCAGAACTCAACCGGGTGTCCCGCGACATCTCGGTGATCCGGCTGCAATTGGACCAGCCGCTCGCGTACTACCCCGGGCAGTACGTCACCGTCCAGGTGCCGCAGTGGCCCCGCCGCTGGCGCTACCTCAGTCCCGCGATACCTCCAGACCCCGGGGGTGGCATCGAGTTCCACGTCCGCTCGGTTCCGGGTGGAATGGTCAGCCCCACTATCGTCGGCGAAACCCGGCCCGGCGATCGGTGGCGGCTGTCCAATCCGCACGGCGGGATGCAGGTCGACAGGGACGCCGGCGACGTGCTGATGGTCGCGGGCAGCACCGGGCTGGCGCCGCTGCGGGCGCTCATCATGGACCTCACCCGATGGGGTGTGAACCCGAGGGTCCACTTGTTCTTCGGTGCGCGCTTTCCCTGCGAACTGTATGACCTGCAGACCCTGTGGCAGCTCGCGGCGCACAACCCCTGGCTGTCGGTGTCACCGGTGTCGGAGTTCGCCAAGGACCCGCCATGGGCCGCCGACTATCCCGATGTGCAACCACCCCGCGGGCTGCACGTACGCCAGACCGGCAAGCTGCCCGCGGTGGTGACCAAGTACGGCAACTGGGGCGACCGGCAGATCCTGATCTGCGGCGGGCCCGGCATGGTTGCCGCCACCAGGGCCGCATTGATCGCCAAAGGCGCACCCGCAGAACGGATCCAGCACGATCCACTGGCCGACTGATCAGGGCCCGTGGCAGGATCGACTCCCATGCCGGAGTTCGAGGCCGTGACGCTGCGTGACCCGTCGTCGTCGCTGTCGGCAACCTACGTACCCCTTGCGGGGATGATCTGCACCTCGCTCGCCGATGACGGCGTGGAGTTCCTCGGTCAGCGTCGCGGCTTGAACGCCTATGTGACGGCGGGTAAGACCATGGGCATACCGATTCTCTACCCCTGGGCAAACCGGTTGAGCGCCAGCGAGTATGGGGTCAACGGCGCCGTGGTCTCGCTGACGGTCGGCACCGGCGGGGTGCGCGCCGACGAGCACGGCGTTCCCATCCACGGTGTGCTGGCGGCCTATCCCGGCTGGCTGGTCACCGCGATGTCGGAGGACAAGCTGACAGCAGTACTGGACTACGCAGGCAATCCAGGCCTGCTGGCGTCGTTCCCGTTTCCGCATGCGTTGACCCAGGAGGTCACGTTGGCGGACCGGACACTCACCATCGAGACGACGGTCATGCCGACCACCGCCGCATCGGTGCCGCTGTGCTTCGGCTATCACCCGTATCTGAGGATCCCTGACGTGCCGCGCGACGAATGGAAGCTCACCACGCCGAGCATGCGACGCCTCCCCGTCGACAACTGGGGCCTGCCGACGGGAGATCACGAGGATTGGACCGGAGGGACCGAACCACTCAAGACCGTCACGTACGACGACGGGTTCGACGAGGTGCCCGACGGCTCGGTGTTCGCGCTCGAGGGCGGCGACCGTCGCATCGACGTCACGTTCGAAAAGGGTTATTCCGCAGCGCAGTTGTTCGCGCCCAGCAATGACGATGTCGTCGGAATCGAGCCGATGGCGGCTCCCACGGATGCATTGCGCCGCGGCAACTACCGATTCGCCGCCGCGGGCAAGCCGGAGACCATGCGCTTCTCGATCAAGGTGACCTAACGCTTGGCGCGCGGCTGCCAGACCACCAGCGCCGTGCTCTTCGGCACCACAGCGACGTCGCGACGCTGGTTGACGCGCAACTGATCCAGCTCCTGGGCCATCTCGGACAGCCGGGACTGCAGCGCCTCGACCTGGTTGGTCAGCTCGATGATCCGCTTGATGCCCGCGAGGTTGACGCCCTCGTCCTGGGACAGCCGCTGCACCTCACGGAGCAGGTCGACGTCGCGCTGCGAGTATCGGCGCCCGCCGCCCGAGCTGCGACGGGGGCTGACCAGCCCGAGCCGGTCATAGGTGCGCAGTGTCTGCGCGTGCATGCCCGCCAACTCGGCGGCCACCGAGATGAGGAAGGTCCGGGCTGACTCACGGTCATCGGAACGCTTGTTCGGCATCACGCGCCTGCCCATCCGGCCCGCGGATCGAACCCGCTGGCCCGCTCGGCTTTCGCGTAGGTCTCCAGCGCTTCGGCCGCTTCGCCTTCGAGTTTCGGCGGCACCGCGACCTTGACCGTGACCAACAGGTCGCCATGGCCACCGGAGCGCTTCGGCACCCCTCGTCCGCGGACCCGCAGGATGCGGCCATCGGATGTGCCCTTCGGCACCCGGACACCGACCTTGCCTTCCAGCGTCGGCACCGAAAGCGTTGTGCCCAAAGCCAGTTCGGTGAAGCTCACCGGCACCGTCACGGTCAGGTCGTCGCCGTCGCGGCCGAACACCTTGTCCGGTCGCACGTGGACGGTGACATAGAGGTCGCCCGACGGCGCACCGCGCAGCCCGGCCTCACCCTGTCCGGCGAGCCGAATCCGTTGGCCGTCTTCGACACCGGGCGGGATCCGCACGTTGATCGTGCGGGTGCGGGTGGTTACGCCGGTGCCTTTGCACTCGTCGCAGGGATGCTCGATGATCGAGCCGCTGCCCCGGCATTCGGTGCACGGTTCGGAGAACCCGAACGCGCCCTGGTTCCGGTTGATGACACCCGCGCCGTTGCAGTTCGGGCAGACCTTCGGACTGGTGCCGGGGCGCGCACCGCTGCCATGGCAGTTGGTGCACGGCGCCGGGCTGGTCAGCCGCAGCGGCATCGCCACACCCTTGGTGGCCTCCATGAAGGACAGCTCGGTCTCGGTCTCCAGGTCGTTGCCGCGCCTCGGCCTGCTGGGCCGCGGCTGTTGTGCGCCACGGCCGAAGAGGCCGCCGAACAGATCGCCGATGTTCGCGCCGCCGGTCTGGCCGGCCGCATCGAAAAGGTCGTTCAGGTTGAACTCGGCGCCGTCCCCACCGAATCCGCCGAAGTTTCCGCCGCCGCCACTGAAGCGGCCGCGTCCGAAGCCACCATTGGCGAAAAGCCTTCGGGTTTCGTCGTATTCCTTGCGCTTGGCCGTGTCGCCGAGCACCTCTTTGGCCTCCGAGGCGGCTTTGTAGCGCTCCTCTGCCGCCGCGTCGCCAGGGTTGCGGTCGGGGTGGTTGTCGGCGAGTATCTTTCGCGCGGCGCGCTTGATCTCCTTGTCGTCGGCGTCAGAGGAGACGCCGAGGATCTTGTAGAAGTCCTTCTCAACCCACTCGCGTTGGGCCAACGTGCGTCACCTCCTCACCTCTGTCGAGTTGTGTTCGTAGTGTTTATTCTGCGTCCTGTCCGGTCGCGGCGTCGGCGTTGTCAATCGTGTTGTCGGCCTCTGGCACGGTGTCCACGACACCGACCAGGGCATGGCGCACCACTTGGTCGCCGACCTTGTAGCCGCGCCGCATCACGCTGCCGACGATGGGATGGGTTCCCTCACCTTCGTGCTGGACGGCCTCGTGCAGCGCCGGGTCGAACTCGTCGCCCTCGGCACCGAATGGCGAAAGACCAAGCCCCTCAAGGGCGGACACCAGTTTGTCGGCAACCGACTTCAGCGGGCCTGACTCCAGGTCGCCGTGGCTGCGGGCGCGCTCGAGATCGTCGAGGACACCGAGCAGCTGCGCGATGACGGCCGTCTTGGCGCGCTCGGCGGTGAGCTGTTGGTCCCTCAGGGCGCGCTTGCGATAGTTGGCGAAGTCAGCCTGGACCCGCTGCAGGTCGGCGAGCAGTTCGTCGGCCTTGCCTGCCTCCTCGGGGGATTCCCCCGCGAACGGCCCCGGCGCCGGCCCACTTGGGGCCGGCCCGGTTGCCTGCTCACGGACCTCACCGGTCACGGGATCGACACGCCGTTTGTCGGTGACGGTCACCGGCTCGTGCGGATCGTTTGAACTCACTTGTTCTCCTGGTCATCGTCCTCGACGACCTCGGCGTCGACGACGTCGTCGTCGCTCGGCGAGCCGTCACCGGAAGCCGCGCCCGCGGCCTGCTCGGCCTGCGTGGCCTCGTAGATCGCCTGACCCAGCGCCTGGGACTCCTGACCCAGCTTCTCCATCGCCGACTTGATCGCGGCGATGTCGGTGCCACCCAACGCCGTCTTGGCGTCGGCGATCGCCGTGTCGATCTTCGCCAGCGTCTCCTCGGGAACCTTCGATCCGCCCTCGGCCTCGCGCTGCTCGGAGACGAACTTCTCCGTCTGGTAGACCAGCGACTCGGCCTGGTTGCGAACGTCGGCTTCCTCGCGACGCTTGCGGTCCTCCTCGGCGTGCAACTCGGCGTCCTTGATCATCCGGTCGATCTCCTCCTTGGACAGGCCGGAGCCCTCCTGGATGCGGATCGTGTTCTCCTTGCCGGTGCCCTTGTCCTTGGCGGTGACGTGCACGATGCCGTTGGCGTCGATGTCGAAGGTGACCTCGATCTGCGGCACTCCGCGCGGGGCCGGCGGGATGCCGGTCAGCTCGAAGCTGCCCAGCAGCTTGTTGTGCGAGGCGATCTCGCGCTCACCCTGGAAGACCTGGATCTGCACCGACGGTTGGTTGTCGTCGGCCGTGGTGAAGGTCTCCGACCGCTTGGTCGGGATCGTGGTGTTGCGCTCGATCAACTTGGTCATCACGCCGCCCTTGGTCTCGATGCCAAGGCTCAGCGGGGTGACGTCAAGCAGCAGAACGTCTTTCACCTCACCCTTGAGCACGCCGGCCTGCAACGCGGCGCCGACTGCGACGACCTCGTCGGGGTTGACGCCCTTGTTGGGCTCCTTGCCGCCGGTCAGCTCCTTGACCAGGTCGCCCACCGCGGGCATGCGAGTCGAACCGCCCACCAGCACCACGTGGTCGATGTCGGACACGGAGATGCCCGCGTCGGCGATCACCGACTTGAATGGCTGGCGGGTGCGGTCCAGCAGATCCTGGGTGATCTTCTGGAACTCGGCCCGGGTCAGCTGCTCGTCGAGGAACAGCGGGTTCTTGTCCGCGTCGACGGTGATGTAGGGCAGGTTGATCGAGGTGCTCTGCGAGCTGGACAGCTCGATCTTGGCCTTCTCGGCGGCCTCACGCAGCCGCTGCATCGCCATCTTGTCCTTGGTCAGGTCGATGCCGCTGGTGCCCTTGAACTTGTCGACGAGCCACTCGACGATCCGGTCGTCCCAGTCGTCGCCACCGAGGTGGTTGTCACCGGAGGTGGCGCGCACTTCCACGACACCTTCGCCGATTTCCAGCAGCGAGACGTCGAAGGTGCCGCCACCCAGGTCGAACACCAGGATGGTCTGTTCCTTCTCGCCCTTGTCCAGCCCGTAGGCCAGCGCCGCCGCGGTCGGCTCGTTGACGATGCGCAGCACGTTGAGCCCAGCGATCTGGCCTGCCTCCTTGGTGGCTTGGCGCTGAGCGTCGTTGAAGTAAGCCGGCGTGGTGATCACCGCATCGGTGATGTCCTCACCGAGGTAGGCCTCGGCGTCGCGCTTCAGCTTCATCAAAGTGCGGGCGCTGATCTCCTGCGCCGTGTACTTCTTACCGTCGATCTCGACTGACCAGTCGGTGCCCATATGCCGCTTGACCGAACGAATGGTCCGGTCGACGTTGGTCACCGCCTGGTTCTTGGCGGGCTGGCCGACCAGCACCTCGCCGTTACGCGCGAACGCGACGACCGACGGGGTGGTACGGGAGCCCTCGGAGTTGGCGACGACGACAGGGTCGCCACCCTCCAGTACCGCGACGACGGAGTTGGTGGTCCCGAGGTCGATTCCGACCGCACGAGCCATGGTTGTCCTCCTGAATAGCTTTTATTGGGGTCTGAGTGAACCTCGCTCAAGACTGCTACTACCGACACCTTCGTGTCAACCCAGACTTGAGTCTGTACCACTCAACTTGTCGAATGGGTCAACGGTGGGCCAGCACCGTTTTGTTCCCGGGCCGACGCGGCGCGTCTCGGCCGCACCTTGACCTGCGGCTGCGTAGCCTAGTCCGCGATGAAGAGTCGGCTGGTTCTGGTGAGTGCGCTGGCGGCCGCGTTGGTCGCGGGTTGCCAGCCAGCCATCGAAGGCAACCCCGTCACCAGCAGACAACCCCCCACCGAACCGAGCTTCCCGACGTCGCGACCCAGCACGAGCAGGCCGACCGCCACGCCGCCGAGGACGACCGCCCCGTCGGCCCCGGTGTCACCGCCGGCCGCCGAGGTGCTGCCGCCCGACGACTCGGGGTACGTCTTCATCGAGTCCAAGTCCGGCCAGACCCGCTGCCAGCTCGACGAGAAGTCCGTGGGCTGCGAAGCGCCGTTCACCAATACCCCGATGAAGGACGGTGTGCGTGCCAACGGGGTGAACCTGTCCGCCGACGGCACCGTCGAATGGATCGTCGGCAACCTCGGCGACATTCCCGTCGTGACCATCGACTACCGCATCTACAGCGCCGTCGGTTGGACCATCGACGCCACCAGTGACGGCACCCGATTCACCAACCAGCGGACCAGGCACGGGATGTTCGTGAGCATCGACAAGGTCGAAACCTACTAACGTCGCGGGCTCGAGGGCCGAACGACCCTTGACCGGGCTGATCCCCGCGGCTGAGATCGACTCATGGATCAGCTTCAGCCCGAGGACACCCTGGTCGATCGCGGCATCGACGACATGCTCGACGAAGGCTATTCGCCGGCAGAGCGGCTGCATGCACCCGGCGCGTACAGCTCGTCCGAAAGCATCGATCAGCTACTCGCGGAGGAAGAACAAGATCCGGCATCGCGGGTCAATCTGTCCTTCGACGCCGATGAGCAGCAACGCGCCGACGACGCCGAGCGCGAAACCGAATTCCCGCGGCATCGCGAGGTCGGGCGCGCGCGTGCAGGCCGCCTTGTCGCCCCCGACATGGGATTCGGTGAAGACACCGAAGCGGAACTGGTTGCGGAGGACATGGGCATCAGCGGAGGGGCAGCATCCGCCGAAGAAGCCGCGGTTCACATCATCGAAGACTCCGACGACACCGACGACGGGGACTGAGGGTGACATCGGGCATGAAGCTGTGGATACAGGTCGTCGGCGAGGATGAGGACCGCGAATTCTCCGACAGTGCGAGCTATCAGGTGCTGGCAAGCGGTGTGCTGAGGATCAACAGCGGCAAGGACATTCACCTCTTCAGTCCGGCGTACTGGCAGGAAGCCACCATCGATACCCGCTCCGCAGATCAGCGTGAGGGGCAGGTCGACACCTACGAGGGCGATCACGAATGGCAGTGAGGGCCATCTAGTCTTGGCGTCGTGGACTTTCGCGTGTTCGTCGAACCCCAGCAAGGCGCCACCTACACCGACCAACTCGCGGTCGCCAGAGCCGCCGAAGCGGCGGGCTACTCCGCTTTCTTCCGGTCCGATCACTACCTGGCCATGAGCGGCGACGGTCTGCCCGGACCCACCGACTCCTGGGTCACGCTGGCCGGTATCACGCGGGAGACGACCTCGATCCGATTGGGCACCATGGTCACCTCGGCCACCTTCCGCCACCCAGGTCCGTTGGCGGTCTCGGTGTCCCAGGTGGACGAAATGAGCAGCGGCCGTGTCGAATTGGGCATCGGCGCAGGGTGGTTCGAGGCCGAGCATCAGGCGTATGCGATTCCGTTTCCCCCGCTCGGCGAGCGGTTCGAGCGGCTGCGCGAACAGCTGGACATCATCACCGGGCTGTGGACCACACCGACGGGCGAGAGGTTCGACTACTCGGGAACGCACTACAAAGTCGTCGACTCACCCGCACTGCCCAAGCCGCTCCAGCAGCCCCATCCGCCGATCGTCATCGGCGGTTCGGGTCCCAAGCGGACGCCGGCACTCGCCGCGAAGTTCGCCGCCGAGTTCAACGTTCCGTTCATGCCGCTCGACATGGTCGAGGCCAGCTACGAGCGGGTCCGGGCGGCGCTCACCGAGGCCGGGCGGTCACCGGACTCGCTCACGTATTCGGCGGCGTTCGTGATGTGCGCCGGACGGGACGACGCCCAGGTTCGCGCCCGTGCCGCGGCGATCGGGCGGGAGGTCGACGAGCTGCGGGGCAGTTCGCCCGTGGTGGGCACACCGAACGAGATCGTCGACAAGCTCGCGCCGTTCGCCGGGATCGGTGTACAGCGGATCTACCTGCAGCTTTTGGATATGTCCGATCTGGACCACCTCGAGCTGTTCGCCGCCGAAGTGCTCCCCCAGCTCGGCTGACCGGGCATTACTGCAGGTCGGGGGTCTAATATCGGTGGCCGTGACAGGGCCTGACCTTGACGACGAATTCGACGAGGACGAATTCGTCGATGAGTTCGGGCCCGACGAGCCCGAGGCGGAGCCGTGGCACAACTCCACCCGCGCGGTGCTCGGGGCCAGTGCCATCGGCGTGGCCGTCATCGCGGTGCTCATCGCCGCTGTCGTGTACGTGACCGGGAGCGACGACCCCGGGGGTGCGCCGATGGACTTCGTCGATCCGTCGTTCTCGACCACCGAATCCGAAACCGCGGCGTCGACCCCGACCACGACCGCCACGATCACCAGCACCACGCCGATCTCGACCACCGAGATCAACGGGCCGCCCGCACCGCCGACGACCTCGGGTTCGTCGGACACCACCAGCAGCGGCAGCGAAAGCAGCAGCAGCCCGGCGTTCACGCGACCGCGACAGCCGAGAACGGCGACAATCCCGGTGGCCCCACTTCACAGCGGCCGCGCTTCAACATCACCCGCACATTGGCGCCCCAGCAGGCCGGCTGATCAACCGCGGCTCTACTATCGGGCCCGTGGCTGCGATACGGACCCAGACGACCCGAACAACTACTCCGACGACGAGCCCACCGCCTATGCCGCCAATTACGGCGACTACGGCGGCTACGGACAACAGCCGGGCCAGCCGCCCGAGCCGCCGGTGCCCTGGTACCGAAAGCCCGCCGCCCTCATCGGGTTCGGAGCGCTCGTCGCGCTTCTGCTCGCCCTGATCGTCTGGTTGGTGGTGAGCCTGATGTCGGGTTCGTCGGACTCCACGAATACGACAACGTCGACGACCACCACGTCGTCGACGTCGACGTCAGCGCCGGAGGTGGCGCCGACCCAGACCGTCACCGAGTCGACATCGGCGCCGTCGACCAACACCGAGACCTCGACGCCGTCGTCGAGTACGTCCACCGAGCCAAGCACGTCGGTGAGCACCAGCATCAGCACCAGCACCAGCACTGTCACGCAGACGGTCAGCTCGCCGCCGCAGAGCAATCCGCAGGTCCCGCAAATCCCGCAAATTCCCCAGATTCCACTGCCCGGGGGCTAGCCACGGATCGCAGCGCGTTCGCTCATGACGCCGTCCTGGTTCTCGGCCCCGACGGTGATCCGGCTGCGCCGGGCGGTGCGATCACCGTCGCGCTGTGCGGGCACTGGGAGCACGATCCGCCGTGCCCGCTGGCGCCGCATCACACCGATGCCGAGAGCGACGTCGACGGCACCGTGCGGCTGCGGGTGTTGTTCGCGGTCGAAGCCGAACGCGAAGGCGAGGTCCGGTCGTTGATCGACCGGGCTTTGACGTCAGGACGGCAGGCGGGGCCGGACGGACACGTCACCACGTGGACGCTGCGATCCAGCACGGCGGGCAGCGTTCGGCCCGACGAAAAGGCACACGCCGTGCGGCTCGTCGCGAGCTAGCGGCTCAGCGGCCGCGATGAGTCCTGCGGCGTCGGGCGGTCGTACTGTCGAACCCCTTAGGTGAGGAGGACGTCTGGTGCGCAGCGTGACCTATTCGATGAGCATCTCACTCGACGGCTACATCGTCGGGCCGGACGGCAAGTTCGACTGGGGGGCGCCCGACGAGGAGGTTTTTCGCTTCGCCACCGACGAAGTACGAGGGGTCGGGGTTCACCTGTTGGGACGACGGCTGTACGAGACGATGCTGTACTGGGAGAACGCCGAACAGGATCCATCGCTCGACGACTTGGAGCTGGAGTTCGCCGCGATCTGGAAGGCGCTCCCAAGGGTTGTCTTCTCCACCACGCTGTCGGCGGTGCAGGGCAATGCCCGCCTGGCTTCGGGCGGGCTGGCGGAGGAGATCGAGCGGTTGAGAGCCGAGCCGGGGGAGGGTGACATCGCGATCGGCGGCGCGACTCTCGCCGCCGAGGCAGCCGCGTTGGGTCTGATCGACGAGTACCGTGCCAGGGTCTGCCCGGTGCTGGTTGGCGGTGGCGTTCCGTTCTTTCCGCAGCACGAACAGCGCGCGGATCTCGAACTCGTCGAGACGTGCACCTTCAAGTCAACAGTCGTCTACCTCCGTTACCGGGTGGCGCGCTAGCGGCCGCGGGCCGCGTATTCGGCGACCATTGCCTCGGCGCTGCGCACCGCGGCCCGGCATGCGCGCGTGGTGAACGGGTCGTTGAGCGGATGATCCGCACGGCGCCGCCAGCGCTGGGCCGCGGCGAACGCGGCACGCGGCCCGTCGTAGGGGATGTCGGGCTGCAGCCCCAGCCGGCTGGCCGCGTCGGTGCCGGAGCCGCCGATGATCCGGCGCAGCGACGCGATCTCGTCCTCGTTCAATGTTGTTGCGCGCGAGCGTAGTTGGCTCAGCAAGCGAAGCTCTTCAAAGGCATGGGTGTCGGCGAGCAGCGGGTCGATGTCAGCGATGATGTATGGGGTCGCGTAGATCGGGTTGGTCTGAACAAACTGCCGCAGCGACAGCAGCGCGGTGTGTGCCTTCAGCAGATCGGACCGTTGCGCGAACTGCTGGTCGATGACGTCGCGCAGGGCAACCAGGCCGCTGCGCTCCAGCAGCTCGTCGGCCAGGGCCACCGAGTCGGACACGCCTGCACGCAACACCGCGATGGAGATCCGCAGGCCGAACATGCCGAACCGGTCCAGCAGCGCGGTACGGGTCGCGGCGTCGACGGGCAGCGCGCTGTCCTCACGCACGAAGCGGTCCACCGAGAGCATGGCCTTGGCCAGTTCGGCGGCGTCGACTCCGGCGAGTTTCTCCAGTGCGACGAACTCGCTCTGCCGAAGCGTCCGCGCGGTCAGGGCCAACAGACCCGAGACCGGCACGACGGCCTGACAGATTCCGGTCTTGTCCATTTCGGAGGTGAACCGCTTGGCCACATCCCTGGCCGACAGCATCGCGTCGATGCGGCCTGCGCCGATTTCGTCGGCGCGGGAGGCCACCCCGATGACGCCCAGTGCGCCGGAGGACCCGCCGACGAGCTCGCCGATCTGCTTCAGCAACGCGATATCGGCGGCGTTGAGCGTGCGCAGGAGGAACACGACGGCGTCGACGCGCGGCACGCCGTCGCCGGGCACCAGCAGATCCAGGGTGCGCTGCGAGACGTCGCGCGACAGCGACGAGGTACCAGGGGTGTCGATGATCGTGGTGTCGATCAGCTCGGCCGCGGGCCACTCGACATCGAGATCCGCGACGTCCTCGGGATCGAGGCTGGCGAAGTCGAACGTCAGGCCGCCGTTGCGGGCGATTGGTACGTTGGACCGCCTGCCGCCGCGGTGGTTCGCGGTGACCTTGGGGGTCGGCCCATGCCGGAACCAGGTGACGATGCGGGTGGCCTCGGTGGCGTCGGTCGGCGCAATATCTTCGCCCACAAGCGCATTCACCAGTGTGGACTTGCCGGCCTTCAGTGTCCCGGCCAGAGCGATCCGGATGGGCTGGTTGAGCCGCCACCCGATCCGCTCCAGCTCGTTGTGTACATCGGGGCGCTGGCGGTACGCAGGATCGGCCCGGTAGGCCGCAGTGGTGCCGCCCAGGATCGCGCGCACCTGATCGCTCGTGCTCATTCCGGTCAATCAGCTTATTCACTGGCTCCGGAGCGCGCTGACGGGGTTTAGGTACTGGCGACAGGCTCGGGTGCGGCGGCTGCCAGCCGGTTCGCGTGATCGGTCACCTGACCGAGGATGTTGAGCTGGCGTTCGAGTTCGGTGACCCGGCTGTTGAGCTCGTTCTCGTGGAGCTTCGCGGCCGTGAGCATCGCCTGCAGGGATTCGTTGAGCGAGCGGGTGGTCTGGTTCGCGATACCCCGGTAGTGATCGCGGATCTGGCGCTGGATGCCCTTGAGCCGGTCGCGCGACTCCTTTCCGACCACGAACGAGACATCGTCGACGAACTTGCGCATGTTCATCTTCGCCTCGTTGCGCACCCGCAACATCCGGTTCTCCATGTCTTCCTTGTAGGCCTTGCGGCCCAGCAGAAGGCCGGCGCCCAGCGACAGCGGGTTGAACATGCCCAGCCCGGCGAACGACGTCAGCATGCCGAACATCAGCACGCCACCGTAGGACCCGCGCATGCCGGTGATCACCTTGTGGCCGGTCCTGATCGGCTTGGCCTCGAGCCGAGCCAACGACTTGAGTTCGCCCAGCCCGGCACCCATGTCCTTCGCGTCGATCTGGGGCATTTTGACCGCTTCAAGACCGGCCTCCACGAATGTCCTGCCCACCTCCTCGGCGAGCGCTTCGGCGCGCTGGTAGGCCCACACGAAGTTGTCGCCGACCGCCGTGGCGATCGCGTTCTCCAGTTCCGTGCCGATCTCGGCCCAGTGATTGGTCGGGTCGCAGCCGTCGATGACCTTCTCGTTGTGCTGCGTGATCGTCCGGAAGCGGGCCCGCAGGTCATGGTCGATATCCGCGGTCAGGTCGGCGATTCCGTCGTTGAGCACCTGCTGCCACAGCGCGGTCTGTTGCAGCGCGTCCTGTGCCTCCTCCTTGCGGCGTTCCAACTCGTCTTTCAACCGTTCGCGGGTGTCCGGGTCGTTGAGCGCCGACAGCTCGGAATCCACCTTCAGCGTCAGATGCTCTGCGGCCGAGAGAATCTCGGCGACGACCTGATCGCGGATCCGGTCGTTCTCCCTTGACAGCACCCTGTCGCTGAGGAATTTGATGATCGCCGGGAAATTGGACTCCTCGTTGAGTTCCTTGTCGTTGTGCGTAAGGGCGTGGCTGCGCAGCAGCGCAGACGCGGGAATCACCGGCAGCGACAAACCCGCCCGCTGCAGGTGAGCGTTGTTGGCGGCGACGATCTCCCGCCAGTGCGGGTAGAGGTCGGTCTTCGTCGAGACAATCGCCGCCACCGGGCAGATTTCGTACGCCTGGCGCATGAAGGTCATCTCGGGCTCGGTGAACTCCTGGCTGGTATCGCTGATCATCAGCATCGCGTCGGCGTCGGGCAGCAGGCCCAGCGTGGCCGACAGGTGAGGCTGGCCGTGGCCGCCGACACCGGGTGTGTCGATGAACGCCAGGCCGTGCTTGAGCAGCGGGCTGGACGCGGTGACCTCGACCCGCAACACTTCGCGGCCACCGGCTTGCGGGGCCCGGCGCAGGTCGTTCTTCAGGTCCGCGGGCGGAATCGGGATCACCTCGGGCTCGGCGCCGTCGGGCCGGGCCACGATCAGCTGGGCCGTCACCTGTTCCGAATAGGACACCACCGTGGCCAGCACCGTGGTCTCGTCGTCACCGACGCGCGCCACCGGCATGTTCAGCAGCGAGTTGAGCAGTTGGCTCTTGCCCTGCTTGAGTTGGCCGGCGATCACCACCCGGATCTGCGGATCGGCGATCCGCACCCTGGCCCTGGCAAGCCGCTCGGCCAGATCGCCGCGATCGTTCGTCTCGGCGATCTTCTGCGCGTGGTCGATCAGCTCGAGGATGACCTTCACCTTGCGAGGGTCATTGGGTTGCGTCATCAGATCCCTTTGTGTGCCAGCAGTTCGTTCAACGGTAGACGTGCCAACTGGCGGGGATCGAAAACGATCCCCGCCAGTTGCGCTGTGTGGTTGTCGGTGCCGGTCAGAACAAGCCGGCGTCGATGTGGTTGTCGACGTGCGTGTCGATGTGCTGCTCGGTCGTGTGATGCACCGAGGTGTCGTCGTGGCTGGCATCGACGCCACCGCTTGCATGGCCGACCTGGGTCGCATCGCCGCCGAGGGCCGTGTTGCTGTCCTCGTTGCCGACGGATACCGGGGCGTGAGCGTGCGACGCGTTGACGTTGCTCAGGTCGTCACCGGCCGACTGGTTGTTGCTGTTGGCCTGGTTGTTGCTGTTGGTGTTCTGCGTCGGCGCGATGATCACGCCGCCGCCGGAACCACCGGCCGCACCTCCACCGTCGCCGCCGTGGCCGCCGACGTTGATCAGACCGCCGCTGCTGCCACCATGACCGCCTGCCGCGCCACCACCGCTGGTGTCGATGTCACCGACCTGGGTGTTCTGGCCGCTGCCGGTGTTCGTGGCGACGTCGCCGCCGGCCTGGGTGTTCACGTCGTGGCTGTTGTCGTGCAGGTCGTTGTTCTTGCCGCCGGCCTGGACGTTGGAGCCCTGCCCGGCGTAGACGTCGCCGGTGTTGGCGCCGCTGTTGTGGTCGCCGACGACGTTGCCGCTGCCATTGACACTGGTGGTGTCGATGTTGCCGGCGTTCCCGGTGTTGACCACGGCGCCGTTGGAGGCGTTGATGTCACGGCTGAAGTCGAAGTCAAGATCGACGTTGCCGACACCCTGCTGGACGTCCTCGCCTGCCCGCGGGCTACCGATGTCGTTGTGGCTGGCGAACTCGGTGTCGTTGTGGCTGGCGAAGTCGGTCTCGGGGGCGAACACCCGCTGCGGCGCGAAGGCCAGACCGCTGTTGTCGGCGACCGTGTGCTGCAGCGCCTCGACCGGGCTGGCCCCGTAGTAAGCGGCAGGGGCGACGATCGCCGATGCCGCCTGCGTCAGCTGGGCCTGGGTGACCGCGGTCCCCATGGCCTGTGACGCCGCCTGGGTCGGGTTGGCGATGAACGAGCGGACTTCGTTGGGATCGGCGCCGGGCCGGGTCAGGCCGAGGAGCCAGTCGAAGAGGAAGGAGATGGGGTTCGACATTGGAGTGGACCTTTCGGATGAGTTTTCTGTTGGTCGTCACCGGGCGTCCGGCGATCTGGGGACCACGTTATGGACCCGGCAACCCCCTCGAAACGGGGTCGGCACCCCTCCCTAAGGGACCCCATGCCGGGATACCGGGGGCGTCCCCATTAGGGGATTAGGGGGTCGTTAGGGGAAGTGGGGGCTACCCCGGCGTTGGCCCCGCTGCATAGGTATCTGCCCAGCTCAACGGCCTGTGCGAGGCTCGGGCGCAAACACCACAACGGCGCGGCCATCGCGGGCCGCGCCGTCTGTGTCGTACGGGGAGTTACGAGTCGAAGATGTCGAAGCCGGAATCGCCGACATCCAGGTGATGGTCGTCGGGGATCGGCGAATGCCAGTCGGTGTCGACCGTGTGCACAGCATCGTCGACGAGGGGCGCGTCGTCGATGATTCCATGGGTGAACTGCGTTGACGGGTCGTCGAGGCCGGCCATGGTCGGGATGTCGGCGTCGTGAATCGCGTCCAGCCCCGCATGCAGCGAATCGTCCGGCTGCTCGATCACGTTGGACGTCACCGTGTGCAGGTCGTCAACCGCGTGCACAGGCGTGCCGTCGTCGAATGCGTCGAATGCTGAGGTCGCCGCCCCACTCGCCCAGACATTGCCGCCGGCATCGTCGACGAGGGATTCGGCCCCGGTCGCCGGCACTCCCATATGCAGCGACTCCGAGATGAGGGGGATGAGCGCGTTGACATCCGCGCTGGTCACATCGCCAAGGTTGGCGTCGTGGATCGTCTGGGCCGGGTCGGCGGCGTAGCGTGCGGCAGCGTCAGGGTCCCGCACCACCGACATCACAAAGTCGAGAAGCGGGTTTGCCATCACACACCTTCTTTCATATCGCGATTACGTTGGGCGCAAGCCCAGTGACTGGTCATGATGCTATCCACAGCCAGCTCTGACGTGATCGGTAGGAAACCCGCCCCTGCGGCACAGGTGTTAGGGGACACGCCGTTAGGGGTTTTGCGGCACTAGGGGGATCCGCATGTTCCCCCGGCGCTTGGCGGCTATCGTGATGGGCGGCCGAACACAGGGAGTATGCATGAGCGATTCTCTCGGGTTGTCCATCGGGATGACGAACCTGGTCGCAGCGCGCGTCGGCCGGCCTCCCGTGATGCGCCGCGCGGTGTTGACGCTGTTGCCCGGTCGCGCACCCGAGGTCGGTGTGCCCGCGGAAAACCCCGCCCTGAACCAACCGGGCGTCGTGCTTGCCGGCTTCGTCGAACGTGTCGGAGACCCGGTCCCGCTAATCGCCGAGGACGGCAGCTCCCACCGCGGCGAACGGGTGCTCGCCGAGGCCCTCGACGCCATGACCCGCACGGTGGGCGGTGGCGAACCGGTGGCCATCGCGGTTCCGGCGCACTGGGGCCCGGGGGTGATCGGCGCCCTGCGCGGAGCGCTGCGTGAGATCCCCAGCCTCGCGCCCAACGGCGTGCCCGCCACGCTCATACCTGACTCGGTCGCGGCGCTCACCGCGCTGGCGGTGGCGCCCGGACTGCCCGCCGGCGGTGTCGTCGCGCTCGTCGACCTGGGCGGCAGCGGAACCAGCATCACGCTCGCCGACGCGGGCGCGAACTTCGCGACCATCGGCGAAACTGTAAGGTACGCAGACTTTTCCGGCGACCAGATCGACCAGGCCGTGCTCAATCACGTCATCGCCTCAATCGCGGATGCCAACAACGCGGATCCCGCGGGAACCGCGGCCGTCGGGTCGCTTGCCCGCCTGCGCGACGAGAGCAGGCTGGCCAAGGAGCGCCTCTCGGCGGAGACGGCCACCGGGGTGCCGGTGGATCTGCCCGGCTTCCAGTCCGACGTCCGGCTGACTCGCACCGAACTCGAGAACCTCATTGCGGCGCCGCTGGCGGGTCTTCTCGACGCGGTCGCAGAAGCGTTGCACCGCAACAACATTCCCCGTTCCAGTCTTTCAGCGGTGGCGACCGTCGGTGGCGGTGCCGGCATCCCGCTGGTCACCCAGCGGCTCTCCGAGCAGTTCCGCGTTCCGGTCGTCACCACGCCGCAATCGCAGCTGAACGTCGCGGCGGGCGCGGCCTTGCTTGCCGGCAGTGACCTGTCCGCCGACGCCCCGACCGGGATGGGAATGGCCGCAGACGCTCCGACGGGTATCGCGCCCGCGGCATGGGCCGCCGGCGCCGCGGGCCTGGCCGCAAGCGAGTCCGCTGCCGACGGCGCCCCGTCCGCGACATACCGCGCGTTGGCGTGGTCCGACGACGATGCGCCGACGGCCGAGCCGGTGCCCTACACCGGAGCGGACTACAGCTCCGACGTCTACACCGGGCCGACGGATGCGCGGCCGCCGGTGGCCTTCACACCCGGCGAAGAGCAGGACTACCCGGCCGAGCCCGCGCCGCTGCCCTGGTACAAGCGCCCACCCCTGCTGTTCGGTGCTGCCGCGGTGGCCGCGCTGCTCGCGGTCGGTGGCCTGGCCATCACGCTGACCGGCAACAGCGGCGTCCTCGGACCGGTCACCGAGACGAGCACGACCTTCTCCATCGGCCCGTCGAATCAGTCGACATCCGTTGTGCCACAAACCGTTACCATGACGGGGTCCAACGGCGAGCCGACCACAACCGTCGTCACACCGCCACCGCCCCCGCCGTCGTCGTCGACGACCACAACGGCGACCACGACGCCGACAACGAGCTCGACAACGACGACCACCACCACCACAACGACGACCACCACCACCACCACCACGACGACCACCACCACCACGACGACCACGACGTCACCGCCGGCGCCGAAGCCCCAACCTGAGCCCGGGCAGCCCGCCGGCGGGGCATGACGGCGGAGCGTCAACGATGGCCGGACCCGCGCCCGAAGCACTCACCGACATACCGCCGGTCGCGCGCGAGGCCGTCTCGGCACTGATCGGGGCGCCGACCGAGCCGGTCAAGTTCATGGTCTCGGGCGGAATCGGCACCGGCAAGAGCTCCGTGCTCGCGACGTTAAGGACGGCATTGCGGTCAGCCGACGTGCCCGTGATGACCAGGGCTCCGCGGGAGGGCGACGATCCGGGAGCGGCGATCGTGATCGACGACGCACACTTGCTGGCCGACGTGGAGATCGACCGGCTCGCCGAGCGGGTTTCGGATCCAGGGTCGACGGTGGTCGTCGCGGCCGAGCCACTTGCCCAGCGACCGACGCTGCGGGCACTGACCACCGCGCTGGAGCGCGAAAACCCGGTGATCTCGCTCGGCTCGCTGACCCCATCCGATGTCGCGGAGGCGACCGCGCTCGCGATGGGAGCCCCGCCGCCGGCGGAAGTCGTTCGGGCCCTTATGATCTCAACCGCAGGCCTGCCGTTCCTGTTACGTCCCGCGCTCGCGGCTGTGGTGTCGCCCAACGGCGAAACGGTGGCGAACGGCGTCCTGCAGGCGGCGAAGTTCGCACTGATCGAACGGCTGCGGCGGGTCGAAGAGCCGGTGCTCGACACTCTGCTCGTGTCGTCACTGAGCCCGGAACTCGGTCCCGACGACGTCGCCGCCGCGCTGAAGCTCACTGCCGAAGAGGCGCAGCGGTTGGTGGACCGAGCCCGCGCAAGCGGACTCATCGAGCCGTCGCACAGCCAGGCGTTTCTGCGCTCCGTCCATCTGGGCGTCGCTGCGATCATCGGCGCTGCGAGGCACCACGACATCGAGCTCGCCCTGCTCTCCTCTCAGATCGAAATGACAACGCTGTCTTCGGATCTCGCGCTGAGGATGGCCGATCATGGGCTGCGTGACGACCGGCTCGCCAATGCGCTGGCCGACCTGGCTTCCCACCGCCGAAGTGAACCGGCGAAGGCGGCGCAGCTTTATCGCGCCGCGGCGGAAGCGGGCGCGACTGCGGTCAGCGCCCGACTGGCCGACGCATTGGCCTTGACGGGTGACTGCACTACCGCCGGTCGGCTGACCGACGAACTCCTGGCGTCCGACGACGTCGCCGAGCGGGCGGCGGCGGTGCGGATCGCTGCCAGCATCGCCATCCACGACGGCAGCGCCGCGCAGGCTGCGGACCTGTTCCGCTGGCTGGGCCCCTACCCGGATGCGTTCGTCAGCGCCGCCAACGCCGTCGTGTCGATCGCGGCGGGCGACGCCCAGGCGGCCCGCTCGGCGTTGAGCAACGAAAGTGCCGGTCCGCCAACATCAACCGCGCGTGCGGCACACAGCCTGGCCGAGGGGCTGTTGCTCTCGCTCGACCAGCCGTTCCCGGTCGCCGTTGCCCGCCTCGGGCAGGCCATCACCTCCGAACAACACCAACCCGGCGTCGCGCCGGACAGCCCGGCCGCACTCGTCACCCTGGCCGCCCTGCACGGCGGCGACCCGGTGCGGGCCCGCAGCGTCATCGGCCGGGCCGTGCGCGCCGGCGGCGAGGACGATGCCTTCTCGGCCCATCGGCATCGCCTGCTGCTGGGCTGGGTGCGGATGCAGGATGGGCAGCTGAGTTCGGCGGCCGCCGATGCCGCGTCGGTCGGTGACGCGGCCCTGCACCGCCGTGATGCCCTCTGGGTGGCGGCGCTGAACACGGCCATCGCCCGCCGCAGCGGTGACGGCGGCGCGGTGCAGAAGCACTGGTATGCCGCAATGGAAGTGCTCGCCGAGTACTCCGTCGACCTGTTCTCGCTGCTGCCCCTGGGCGAGTTGTGGGTTGCCGCGGCTCGAATGCGTCAGGTCGACAGGCTTGCCCACGCACTCGACGAGGCCTTCTCCCTGCTGGCGTCGCTGGGTGATCCCGTGCTGTGGTCGGTGCCGCTGCACTGGGCCGGCGTGCACGCCGGGATTCTGGCGAACTCGCCGGAGGCGGTCGCTCCGCACGGCCACGCGCTGACGGCGGCCGCAAGCCAGAGCGCGTTCGCGAAGGCGCTGTCGGGAGCGGGCCGGACATGGCTTCGGGTGCTGGCCAACCACGTCGAGACCGAAGAGGTCACCGCCGCCGCCCGCGCGCTGGCACAGTTCGGGCTCACCTGGGACGCCACCCGGCTGGCCGGCCAGGCCGCGCTGCAGACCCCCGACGGCCGGGTGTCGGGCACGATGCTGCAACTCGCCCGCGATCTCAAGCTGACGACCACCGCCGACGGACCCGGTGTCGAGTCGGCGCCCGCCACCGCAGCGCCCCCCAGCGGCTCGTCGCGCCAGCAGTCGTCGCGGCTGTCGGACCGCGAGCGCGAGGTCGCCGAACTGCTTCTTCTTGGCATGCCGTACCGCGACATCGGCAGTCAACTGTTCATCTCGGCCAAGACCGTCGAGCACCACGTAGCACGGATCCGCCGCAGGCTCGGGGCCGAATCCCGCTCCGAGATGCTGTCGATGCTGCGGGCCATGCTGGCGACCCCGAGCTAGCGTCCCCAAATCCCCTAACGCAACCAAATCCCCTAACGGAGTTCCCCCTAGGTGGGCGCACCAGTACCGGGTTGAGCACCGATCCGCACCGGCGTCCGGGCGACCTAGGGTCGTTGCAAATCGTTCGTTTTGAACCCGACGCAAAGGTGTGACATGTCGAACCCGCAGGACGGCAGGGGCAATTCGCTCGGCCTGGCCGTTGGCGCCACGAACCTCGCCGGCACCGGCGGTGGTCAGCGGCCTGTGATTCGCCCGGCGGCGGTGACCCTGGACCGTGGGCTGATTCTCACCGGGTTCGTCGACCGCGTCGGCGATCCCGTTCCGATGGTCGCCCAGGACGGATCGCACCACCGCCCTGAGAAGCTGCTGGCTGACGCGCTCGACGGCCTGGCCCGCAGTGCCGCCAACGGCGCGCCGGTGTCGGAGGTCGCGGTGACGGTGCCGGCCCACTGGCGCGCACCCGTCGTCGACGCGCTGCGCGGCGCGTTGCGGAGCAAGGCGGGACTGAGTCGCTCGCCGCTGGTGTCCGATGCCACCGCCGCATTGACGGCACTGCGTTCGAGTACGGGCCTTCCGTCTGACGGCGTCATCGTCCTGTGCGACTTCGGCGGAAGCGGCACCAACATCACGCTTGTCGACGCGGCAGCGAACGACGCGCCCATCGGCGAGACCGTCCGGGTGCCTGACTTCTCGGGCGACCAGATCGACCAGGCGATCCTGACCAAGGTCGTCGCCGGAGTCTTCGAGGCCTCGGGTGCGGATCCGTCGGGGACGGCGATGGTCGGCTCGCTCTCTCGGCTGAGGGGCGAGTGCAGGCGCGCCAAGGAGCGGTTGTCGGACGAGACAGCCGCGGCCATTGTCGTCGACCTGCCCGGGCTGGAGACCACCGTCCGGATGACGCGAATGGAGCTTGACGACCTGATCGCCGCACCGCTGGACGAATTCGTCGCCGTTCTTGTCGACACGTTGCAGCGCAATCGCGTTGCGCTGGCTAGCATTTCGACGGTCGCGACGGTCGGTGGAGGCGCCCGCATTCCGCTGGTCACGCAGCGGCTCTCCGAGCACCTGCGGGCCAGGGTGGTCACCACGCCACAGCCACAGCTCACCGCCGCGGAGGGTGTTGCGCTTATCGCGCACCGCAGCCAGATCGTGGAGACCGCGACCGCTCTTGCCCCGGCCGCTCCCCTCACCTCCACCGTCGCGGCGGCGGCCTCACCGGCCGTCGGCGCGTTGGCGTGGTCGGAGGTCGAGGACGAACCCGAGGACGCCATCGAGTCGCAAGGGTATTTCGCGGACGACTACGCGCCACGGCCTGCAGAGAGCCGGCCCGATGTGAACTTCACCGAGCACTACTGGGAGGAAGAGACGCCTGCCCGCCGTCGCGTCCCGGTGATGTTGGTCGGGGCGGCGGGGGCTGTCACCGTGATCGCCGCGGCGGTGTTCGGCCTGACGGCGCTCACGCACGACACCTCCGCGGTCCCCGCAGGCACGTCGTCGAGCGTCGCGCCGGTACCGGCGCCCGCTGCCGCGGAGTTGCCACCGGCTGCGGCGGAGGCGCCGGCCCAGGCTCCTGCTCCCGCTCCTGAGGGCGCCGCCGCTGTTTCCCAGCCACAGCCTGAGGTCGCTAGCCAACAGCCGGCGGCCGTCCTGCCCGCCCCTCCGGAGCCCGCCGCCGCGGCCCCCGAGGCGTCGGCTCCCGAGGCCCCGGCTCCCGAGGCGCCAGCACCCGCACCGGCACCTGCGCCGGCACCCGAGAACCCCGCGCCCCCGCCGAGTTGGACTCCACCGTGGAACCCTCCGTGGCGGCCGCCGACAGATTCCGGCACCGGCACACCCCCGGTCAACCCGGGTACCGGTAGCGGGACCGGAACCGGAACCGGAACGGGCAGCGGTACAGGTACGGGCGGGACTGGCACGGGCACCGGCACGGGTTCGGGTGGTACGCAAGCGAGCACAGGCGACGGCGGCGGAGCAAAGGCTCCCGCCGGCCCTGGTCTGGTGGCGCCGATACTAGGGCCCATCCTGACGCCTCAGCAGTAGGTTAGGTCAGCCTGTGTAGCGGCCTTTCCCGGCGAGATGCAACTATGAGCAGGCATCGAGCATAAGTTACCGGCGAGTAACTTCAGATAAGTTACTCTTGGGTAACTTGGACACCGGGAGGCACGCGGGTGGATACCCAGACGCTGATCAGGCTGGTGATCGGGTTGGCGATGACCGCGATCGTGCTGGTCTTCGCCGCACGGCGTGTCCTGTGGCTGACTTCGCTCATCCGGTCGGGGCAGAAGACCAGCGACGAGCACGGCCGCAAGGACAACCTCGGCACCCGCATCTCCACCCAGATCCGAGAGGTGTTCGGGCAAACGCGGCTGCTGAAGTGGTCCATCCCGGGCCTGGCCCATTTCTTCACGATGTGGGGCTTCTTCATCCTTGCGAGCGTCTACCTCGAGGCCTACGGCGTTCTGTTCAACCCGAAGTTCGCCATCCCGTTCATCGGCCACTGGGACGCGCTCGGTTTCCTGCAGGACTTCTTCGCGCTCGCTGTATTGCTCGGCATCGCCACCTTCGCGGTCATCCGGCTGCGCTCCGAGCCGAAGGAATACGGTCGCGACTCCCGCTTCTACGGTTCGCACACCGGCGGCGCCTGGCTGATCCTGTTCATGATCTTCAACGTCATCTGGACGTTCGCGTTGTTCCGCGGCTCGGCCGTGGTCAACGAGAACCTGCCGTACGGCTGGGGGGCGTTCTTCTCGCACGCCATGGGTACCCTGCTGTCGCCGCTGGGGATGCAGGCAAACGAGATCATCGAAACCGTCGCGCTGCTGCTGCACATCGGCGTGATGCTGGTCTTCCTGCTGATCGTGTTGCACTCCAAGCACCTGCACATCGGTCTGGCGCCGCTCAACGTCACGTTCAAGCGACTGCCCAACGCCCTCGGGCCGCTGCTTCCCGTGGAGTTCAAGGGTCAGCCGGTCGACTTCGAGGATCCCGCCGAGGACGCGGTGCTCGGCCGCGGAAAGATCGAGGACTTCACCTGGAAGGGCTATCTCGACTTCACCACCTGCACCGAGTGCGGGCGCTGCCAGTCGCAGTGCCCGGCGTGGAACACCGGAAAGCCGTTGTCTCCCAAACTCGTGATCATGAACCTGCGCGACCACATGTTCGCCAAGGCGCCGTACATCCTCGGCGACAAAGAGATTCCGGACGGCGAGTCGGTCGGCAAGGAGCTCGAGTCGGCCGAGGGCGGGTTCATCGAGACCAAGCACGACGAGGAGCACGCGGTCCCGGAGTCCGGCTTCGAGCGGGTCATGGGCTCCGGGCCTGCGCAGGCCACCCGCCCGCTCGTCGGCACCGCCGAACAACTCGGCGTCATCGACCCCGACGTGCTGTGGTCCTGCACCACCTGCGGTGCGTGCGTCGAACAGTGCCCGGTGGACATCGAGCACATCGACCACATCGTCGACATGCGCCGTTACCAGGTGATGATGGAGTCCGAGTTCCCCTCCGAGCTCGGCGTGCTGTTCAAAAACCTTGAAACCAAAGGCAACCCGTGGGGCCAGAACGCGAAGGACCGCACAAACTGGATCGACGAGGTCGAATTCGACGTGCCGGTCTTCGGCAAGGACGTGGAAACCTTCGAGGGCTACGAATACCTCTTCTGGGTGGGCTGCGCAGGCGCTTATGAAGACCGCGCCAAGAAGACCACGAAGGCCGTCGCCGAACTACTCGCCATCGCCGGGGTGAAGTACCTGGTACTCGGCGAGGGCGAGACCTGCAACGGCGACTCGGCGCGGCGTTCCGGCAACGAGTTCCTGTTCCAGCAGCTTGCGGCTCAGAACGTCGAGACCCTCAACGGTCTGTTCGAGGGTGTCGAGCGGGTGGACCGCAAGATCGTGGTCACCTGCCCGCACTGCTTCAACACGCTGGGCCGCGAGTACCCGCAGGTGGGCGGCAACTACACCGTGTTGCACCACACGCAGCTGCTGAACCGGCTGATCCGGGACAAGAAGCTGGTGCCCGTCAAGCCGGTCGGCGGCGGCGAGGAAGTCACGTACCACGACCCGTGCTACCTCGGTAGGCACAACAAGGTCTACGAGGCGCCGCGCGAGCTGATCGAGGCCTCGCGCGCCAAACTCACCGAGATGCCGCGCCACGCCGACCGCGGATTGTGCTGCGGCGCGGGCGGTGCCCGCATGTGGATGGAAGAGCACATCGGCAAGCGCGTCAATCACGAGCGCGTCGAGGAGGCACTCGACACCGGCGCATCGACGATCGCCACCGGCTGCCCGTTCTGCCGAGTGATGATGGCCGACGGCGTCGACGACCGTGCCGAAGCCATGGGCAAGGAGAAGGCCGCGGTTCTCGACGTCGCGCAGCTGCTCCTCGGCTCTCTCGACACGAGCTCCGTCACACTGCCTGAAAAGGGCACCGCCGCAAAGGAAGCCGAAGAACGCGCGCCAAAGGTCGAAGCGTCCACCGCGACGGTCGAGGAGGCTGCGCCTGCGGAGGCCGAGAAGGAACCGGAGGCCGCCGGAGCGCCGGCAGCCGAGAAGCCCGCCGCGGCCGCACCCGTGAAAGGTCTGGGCATCGCGGGCGGTGCGAAGCGTCCCGGCGCCAAGAAGACTGCGGTCGCACCGGCCGAAGCCGAAGAACCCAAGGCAGAAGCGTCCGCGGAGGCGCCCGCCAAGCCCGAGGTCAAGGGTCTCGGGCTGGCCACAGGCGCCAAGCGTCCCGGTGCCAAGAAGGCCGCCGCCGCGCCTGCGCCGAACGAGGGTGAAGCCACCGTCACGCAGCCGCCGAATGTCGAGCCGGAGGTCAAGGGACTCGGCATCGCCGCGGGTGCGCGCAGGCCCGGCGCGAAGAAGGCGCCTGCTCAACCTACGGCGAAACCCGAAGCGCCACAGCCGGAACCGAAAGCCGACGGCGAATCTGCCCCTGCGCCTGAGCCTTCCAGTGAGAGTAACGGCGAGCAGCCCGCACCGCCGGTGAAGGGCCTCGGCATGGCGAAGGGTGCACGCCCACCGGGCAAGCGCTGAGTTGGCCGAACATCACGGACCGGTATCGATCGGCGAATTCAATTTGCCATCAATGAGACGATGGTGGGCGTGACTACCCACCAGGTGCCGTGGCATGCCACAGGCCACCACCCGCGGCAGCGCACGTTCACCCAGTCGTCGAAGCTGCAGGACGTCCTGTACGAGATCCGCGGCCCGGTGCACGAGCATGCGGCCAGGCTGGAGGCCGAGGGCCACCGCATCCTGAAGCTGAACATCGGCAATCCAGCGCCGTTCGGGTTCGAGGCGCCCGACGTCATCATGCGCGACATGATCCAGGCCCTGCCGTACGCGCAGGGCTACTCGGACTCCAAGGGCATCCAGGCCGCCCGCAGGGCCGTGTTCACCCGCTACGAATTGGTTGAGGGCTTTCCCCGGTTCGACGTCGACGACGTCTATCTCGGCAACGGTGTCTCCGAGCTCATCACGATGACGCTGCAGGCGCTGTTGGACAACGGCGACCAGGTGCTCATCCCCGCTCCGGACTACCCGCTGTGGACCGCGTCGACCTCGTTGGCGGGTGGCACGCCGGTGCATTACCTGTGCGACGAGACGCAGGGCTGGCAACCGGACCTTGCCGACATGGAGTCCAAAATCACCGACCGCACCAAGGCGCTCGTGGTGATCAACCCGAACAATCCGACCGGTGCGGTCTACGGCCGCGAAATCCTCGAGCAGATGGTCGAATTGGCGCGCAAGCACCAACTGCTTCTGCTCGCGGACGAGATCTACGACAAGATCCTCTACGACGACGCCAAGCACATCAGCCTGGCCACCATCGCCCCCGATCTGCTCACCCTGACGTTCAACGGGCTGTCCAAGGCGTACCGGGTCGCTGGTTACCGGTCGGGTTGGCTGGTCATCACCGGCCCGAAAGACCATGCCGCCTCGTTCCTGGAGGGTATCAGTCTGCTGGCCAACATGCGGCTGTGCCCAAACGTGCCCGCGCAGTACGCAATTCAGGTAGCCCTCGGCGGACACCAGAGCATCGAGGACCTCGTGCTGCCGGGTGGCCGCCTGCTCGAGCAGCGTGATGTCGCCTGGTCCAAGCTGAATGAGATCCCCGGGGTGTCGTGCGTGAAACCCGACGGCGCGCTGTACGTGTTCCCGCGGCTCGACCCCGAGGTGTACGAGATCGCCGACGACGAACAACTCGTCTTGGACCTGCTGCTGCAGGAGAAGATCCTGGTCACCCAGGGCACCGGATTCAACTGGCCGACACCCGATCACCTGCGCATCGTCACGCTGCCCTGGGCCCGTGACCTCTCCAACGCCATCGAGCGGCTCGGCAACTTCCTCGCGTCCTACCGACAGTAAGCTCGGCCCAAGGTAGAACCTCTACCCTCGTCCGGGTGACGCACTCCCACGCCCACTCGCACACCCTGCGCGGCTCTTCCCCGCTGGGACCGTTGGCCGCCAAGATCGTCGTCGGCCTGTTGGTGGCCGTCGGCGTCGCCGTGGTGGCCGGCGCCGCCCTGCTGTGGCCCAGCCAGGAAAAGGCCGACATCCCTCTGCCTTTCCAGAACGCCGCGGGCGGTGCCGTGACCACCGAGGCCGGGCAGGTGGTCTCCACCGGCAAGGCCGAGTGTGGCGGGCCCGAGGTGGGTGCGGTGCTGACGAAATACGCGGCGCCGGCCCCGGCCCAGGACGCGACCTGTGTACACACGCTGGTGGCCATCGACTCCGGGCCCAATGCCGACGCGATGACGGTGCTGGAGTTCAGCAGCGGGCCCGGGCAACCCAATCTCGTCCCCGGTGACCACATCCGGATCAGCCGCCAGGTCGACCAGACGGGCGCGACGACGTACGCGTTCTTCGACTACGAGCGGACGTGGCCGCTGGTCGCGCTGGCCGCGACGTTCGCGGTCGTCATCGTCGCCGTCGCGCGGTGGCGCGGTCTGCGAGCGCTCGTCGGAATCGTGATCGCATTCGTCGTGTTGGTGGTGTTCCTGCTTCCGGCCCTGCGCGACGGCGCACCGGCGATCCCGGTGGCGCTGGTGGCATCAGCCGCCATTCTGTACGCGGTGATCTACCTGGCGCACGGGGTGAGCCTGCGCACCAGCGCGGCACTCCTGGGCACGCTCACCGCGCTGCTGCTCGCAGCAGTATTATCCTGGGGGGCAATTGAATTCGCCCATCTCACTGGCCTATCCGAAGATCAGAACAACGAGGTCGCCGCTTACCTGGGCCAGGTGTCGATCACCGGGCTGTTGTTGGCCGGCTTCATCATCGGCTCGCTGGGTGTGCTCAACGACGTCACAGTCACCCAGGCGTCGACGGTGTTCGAGTTGGCCGAGGTGGGCGACGGCAGTTCGCGGCGCGCGATCTTTCTCGGCGCGATGCGGGTGGGCCGCGACCACATCGCCAGCACGGTGTACACGCTTGTGCTGGCCTACGCCGGCAGCGCACTGCCGCTGCTGCTCTTGTTCAGCGTGGCGAACCGGTCGCTCGGCGACGTCCTAACCAGCGAAAGTGTGGCCATCGAGATCGCCCGCTCCGCCGTCGGCGGCATCGCGCTCGCGCTGTCGGTACCGCTGACGACCGCGATCGCGGCCGTGCTGGCCACGCCCGGCAGACCTACTGCTCCAGCAGCTCCAACAGGTAGGCGCCGTACCCGGACTTGAACAACGCGTGCGCACGCGCGGCGAGTTGGTCATCATCGATGAAGCCGACGCGCCACGCCACTTCCTCGGGCACGCTGATCTTCAGGCCCTGCCTGCGCTCGATGGTGCGTACGTAGTCGCTGGCGTCCAGCAGGGAGTCGAACGTGCCGGTGTCCAGCCACGCGGTGCCGCGGTCGAGCACCTCGACCGACAGCCGGCCCTGGTTCAGGTAAGCCTGATTGACCTCGGTGATCTCGTATTCGCCGCGTGCAGACTTCTTCAGCGACCGGGCAATCTCGACGACGTCGTTGTCGTAGAAGTACAGGCCGGGCACCGCGTAGTGCGACTTGGGCGTGGCCGGTTTCTCCTCGATCGACAGCGCGGTGCCGTCAGCGGCGAACTCTACGACGCCGTACGCCGAGGGGTCGGCCACCCGGTAGGCGAAAATTGCTCCGCCGCTGATGTTTTGGAATCGACTCAGACTGGTGCCAAGGCCCGGGCCGTAAAAGATGTTGTCGCCCAACACCAATGCGACGGAATCCGTACCGATGTGATCGGCGCCGATGACGAAACCCTGGGCCAGACCGTCGGGCTGGTCCTGAACCGCGTAGGACAGGTTGATGCCGAACGCCGAACCGTCGCCGAGCAGCCTGCGGAAATTCGGTGCGTCATCGACGGTGGTGATCACCTGGATGTCGCGGATCCCGGCCAGGATCAAGGTGGACAACGGGTAGTAGATCAGCGGCTTGTCGTAGACAGGCAGCAGCTGCTTGCTCACACCCATGGTGATCGGATACAGGCGCGTACCCGACCCCCCGGCGAGGATGATTCCCCGCATCAGCCCGCGAGGTCCTCTTCGGTCAGCTCGGTCGCGGCCAGCGCGGAGCGCAGGTCGGCGTGCCGGAACACCGAGGTGACGTGATCGCGCACGACCCGAAACGCCACTGCGTCGCCGTCCTGTTCTTCGGCGACGACCACGCCGTCACGGACATACATCCGCCCGGGGTCGGCGGCGGTGACACCCAACGAACTCGCCCACTCGCGCAAGGCCTCGTGACCCTGTCCCGCCCCGTTCGCATCACCGAACTCGATATCGTCGCTGGACACCTGCAGCAGCGTGTCGAAGTCCTGCGTGTTCAGCGCGTCATGCCAGGCGAGGACGGTCGCGATCTCCGAAGTCGTCATCATCGAAACGTACGCCACTCAGAACGGGGTGCGGTCCAGCCACCCGTCCCAAACGGCAGTGTCGCCGAAAACCTCGACGCCCCTGTCGGCTGCCGTTTGGCGCCGGACAACGGCCAGCAGCAGATCCTTTGCGCTTCCGCGTAACGCCGCGTCGCCCTTGCCATGGTCGTGCGACCAGGTGATCCCGTCGTCGCCACCGGTGATGGTCCACTCACCCGCGGCGCCAAGGCCGTCATCGGTGGCGTGCAGATGCAAAGTCTTGCCCGGACCCAACGGCGACGACTCGCCCCTGCCCTCGACGACGACGCGCTCCAGCCACTCGTCGATGCCGTCGGCGGCCAGCTCGGGCGCCAGCTGGTAGTCGGCGCCCAGCGCCAGGGCCGCGTCGGCGCGGTGCACGGTCGCTTCGTGCACGCGGCGGCGGATCCACCACTGTGCGGGCCGTGGGCCGATGAACGTCCAGACCGGGGTGTCGGCGCCGACCGCGTCCACCGAGTCGAGGATCAGCGCGGCACCGCCCTTGAGCCAGTCGATCGCGGCGTCTGGATCGTCGGGCGGCTTTCCCTCGGGGACCTCGCGCGGGTCGAGCGGCTCGTCGCGCCGATCGGCGACGATCTGCGCCGACCACCGGTTTCCGCGGCCGACGTGACGGAACAGCTGCTTGATGGTCCAACCGGGACACGTCGGAACGGGAGTGTCCGGATCGGCGCTGCGAATCAGCTCCCCGAATGCCCCGACTTCGTCGACGAGCGCGGCGCGAAAATCCACCTCACGACCCTAACGCGTGCGAACTCATCGCCGGATCGCGCGCGAGCGAGACCGGAAGCGACGACCAGCCGCGCAGCACCCTGGTGTCGCGGCGGCTACCCGCGCCGGCCAACCGCGCGTCGGGGAACCGCTCGAAGAACGTCCGCAACCCGACCTCGCCCTCGGCCCGGGCCAGTGCCGCACCGAGGCAGAAATGCCTGCCACCGGAGAAGGACAGGTGCCTGCCCGCATTGTCGCGCTCGATGTCGAAACGGTGCGGGTCGGCGAAGACCTTCGGGTCACGGTTGGCCCCGGCCAGATGGATGACCACCAGTTCGTCCCGACGCACGCGGGTGCCCGCCACGTCGACGTCCTTGCACGCGATTCGCGCACTCATCTGCACGGGCGACTCCAGGCGCAGAATCTCCTCGACCGCGTTGGGCCACAGCTCCGGGCGGGCGGCGAGCGTCTCGAGATGCTCCGGCGCATCGAGCAGCATCCGAATCCCGTTGCCCAGCAGGTTCACCGTGGTTTCGAACCCGGCCGCCAGCACCAGACCCGCTAGGGCCTGCAGCTCGTCGTCGTTGAGGCGAGGGCCCTCGTCGGAGGCCTTGATGATCTGGCTCATCAGATCCTCGCCCGGATTGCGACGCAGCTGCTGCAGGTGGTCGGAGAGCCAGCTGTTGAAGCCCACGATGCCCTCATCCACCTGCACGTACTGCCGCCATGACAAGCCGATGTCGAGGCTGGGCGCGCCCAGCTCACCGAAGTGCAGGATGTGCGGCCGGTCCTCGGCGGGCACGCCGAGAACGTCGCCGATCACCGACACCGGAAGCTGCGAGCAGTAGCGGTCGACGATATCGACGACGTCGGTGTCGCCCTCGAGTTCGTCGAGCAGGGCGGTCGCGGTCTGCTCGACCCGCTCCCGCAGCGTCGCAACCGCTCTCGGGGTGAACACCGACGACACCAGCTTGCGGTACCGGGTGTGCTCAGGCGGCTCGACGGACAGCAGCGACGGCGGCTTCAGCGGATGGAGCAGGCCGGTGTCGGTCTTCCGGGCAATCCAGCGCAACGGCTTGGGGAGATTGCCGCCCAGCTCCGTGACGCAGAAATCATCGGAGCGCAGCAGCTCATGGGCCACGCCGTGGTCGAACGTCATCAACACGGCCTGGCAGCGGATCACCGGGCCCCGGTCGCGCATCTGGTCGGCGAAGGCGGCCGGGTCCTCCCGCACCGCGGGATCGGCGATCAGCCGGGCCTGCGGATCGCCGCGCCGAGCGCCGAACTTCGCGAGGCGGCGGATCACGCCGTGCAGGGCGAACCAGCGAATTTGTTGCCTCATGACGCCGAGCTTACGACCGCCGACGTTGTTAGACAAGCGTCAAACAGTGGCGCTCTTGCCGAGGGCGTACACCCGCCAGCCCGCCTCGGTCCACTTCGTCGAGTCCAGGCAATTCCGGCCGTCCACAACCACTTTGGCGCGCACCGTGCCGGCCAGCTCGTTCGGGTCGAGCTCGACGAACTCACGCCACTCGGTCAGCACCAGCACCGCGTCGGCGCGTTCGCACGCCTCCACCACCGACGTGGAGTAGTTCAGTGTCGGGAAAAGCCGCTGGCTGTTCTCCATCGCCTTGGGGTCGTAGACGTTCACCGTCGCGCCGTTGAGCTGCAGCATGCCCGCCACATTCAGCGCCGGCGAGTCGCGCACGTCGTCGGACTCTGGCTTGAACGCCGCGCCCAGCACCGCGACGTTCGCACCGAGCAGCGAGCCGCACGCCTTCGTCGCCAGTTCGACCATGCGCGTGCGGCGACGCATGTTGATGCTGTCCACCTCGCGCAGGAACGTCAGCGCGTGGTTGGCGCCGAGCTCGCCGGCCCGCGCCATGAACGCGCGGATGTCCTTGGGCAGGCAGCCGCCGCCGAAACCCAGTCCCGCGTTGAGGAATCGCCTTCCGATGCGCGGGTCGTAACCGAGTGCGTCGGCGAGCAGTGTGACGTCGGCGTCGACGGCCTCGCACACCTCGGAGATCGCGTTGATGAACGAGATCTTGGTCGCGAGAAAGGCATTCGCCGAGACTTTCACCAACTCCGCAGTCTGCAAGTCGGTCAGCAGGAACGGCACTCCCTCGTCGAGCAGCGGGGCGTACAGCTCACGCATGGCCGCCTCGGCGTGCACCGAGTCCGGCTGTACACCGAGCACCAGGCGATCTGGGTGCAGGGTGTCGTGAACGGCGAAGCCCTCCCGGAGAAACTCTGGGTTCCAGGCGATTTCGACATCGACGCCGTGCGGTGCCAGTGCACGCGCGCGTGCTGCGAGCTCGGCGGCGGTGCCGACGGGCACGGTCGACTTGCCTACGATCACGGCCGAACGGCGCAGTCGCGGCACCAGCGTGTCGATGACGGCGTGCACGTGACGCAGATCGGCGCCGTATTCGCCCTTCTTCTGCGGTGTTCCCACGCCGAGGAAGTGCACATCGGCGAAGTCGGCGGCAGCATCGTAGTCAGTCGTGAAATGCAGGCGGCCGGCTGCGAGGTTGTCGCTCAACATCTTTCGCAGACCCGGCTCATAGAACGGAATGTCGCCTGCCGCCAGTTTCGCGACTTTACCGGGATCGATGTCGACGCCGATAACTTCGTGTCCCAATTCGGCCATACCGGCGGCATGCGTCGCGCCGAGATAGCCCGTGCCGAAGACGGTGCATCGCATAAGGCCGGTATAGGCGGCCGCGATGAGCTAATTGCTAAGCGACACTTAGCAGGAGACCAACGGTAGATGACCGGCTAGTGGCCGCCGGTGCAGATCCCCAGTACACAGATGCTCGGCCCGCGATGCGATCCGGAGTCTCCGCCTCCGTAGTCACCCGATCCCGAGCCACCACCGGAACCCGGATAGCCGCCCGAGTTTGATCCCGGGCCGCTCGATCCCGGGTACCCACCGGAGCCAGAACCAGAACCAGAACCCGGATACGGGTACTGGGGCTCGTCAGGGATCTGCTGCTGCGGCGGCTGCCATGGCGGCTGCCACGGTGACTGCTGCGGCGGGTCGGGGCGGTGCCATGGCGGAACCCACGCCGGCCTCGGCGGGTAGTAGGCCGGCGGGTTGTAGATCGGCGGCGCAAGTATCGGGGGCACCACCGGGGCGACGGGAGGCGGCAGCGGGGCCTCAGGCACAGGTGCCGGCGCTGCGGGCGCTGGTGCCGGCGCGGCGGGTACCGGCGCGGGCTTTTCGACGAACACCGTCCGTGGCGCTTGCGCCGGAGCCTGCTGCACCACCGGCACGGGCGCCTTGATGGTCTCCGCCGGCGGCGCAGGGGCGGGCGGGGGCGGGGCGACGGGCGCGAGTTGCTCTGCGGTGGGGGCAGGCGCGGCCTGACTCGGAATGACCGGCGTCTCGCCGGGGCTGGGCCGCTGGTCGACCGTCGGGCGGATACTGACCGCGAGCGATATCACCAAGGCGACAACGCCGACAACGAAAATCGAGGTCAGCGCGCTGCCGACGAGCAGGAACGGCTTACGGGCCTCTTCCTGGTAGAGCGGCTCGGGTTCGGACGCCGGGGCCTCGAGCTCGTCGGAATATGCCAGCGCCTCGGAGTACGCGGCAGGGGCGCCGACGGGAGCCAGTTGCGTGGCCGCGCCGGCCAGCTCTGGATAAGCGCTTGCGGCGGTGGTGCCGTCAGGATCCTGCGAATAGGCGAGGCCCGCGGTGGACGCCTCCATCTCGGGCGCATGGGCCGATGCGAGCGCGGCGCCGCGGGCCAGCGCCAGCGCGGGCTCGTCTGGCGCGCTGACGGGCAGAGCGACCCGGTTCTCCAGGTGGGCCTTCACGGCGCTGGCGTCGACGCCGGAGCCGACAATGAAGAGGCCCTGCGGTTGCGATTCCGCGGACTCGACCGCCGTGGCCATCTCGGTGAGGACCGCCATCGCGTCGGAGTCGTGTAGATCGCGGCTGAGCACCTTGACCACCGAGCCGTCGTCGGTCTGCACGACCGACATCGTGGCGGTGTCCTTCTCGATGAAGAGCAGCGCCGTGGTGTCGTATCCGATCGCCCGGCCGACGGCCTGCGCGAGCGCAGCGGCGGCATGCGTCGCGGAGACGAGCATGACGTCTTCGATGTCGCGGGCGGCGAGAATGTCGCGCAATGCGGCCGCGTCGGACAGGTGCGTCCACGTCACGCCGATCGACTTCAGGTGATGGCCGCTGGCGGCCGCGCTCTCCTTGGTGCCGAGCACCGCCGCGGCAACTTGTTCGGCTGCATTCGAAGTTGCTGAGCCGTCGGTTGCGTTGATGTCGAAGACATCGTGGTCGACGGTGACACCGTCGGCCTTTTCACCCTCGACCAGCACCATGCGGACCGTCGTAGGTGTCATCGACACACCTAATACGATGTCCACTTACCCTCCAAAAGTGTTTGCTACGCTGTCTAGGCTGTCGTTGCGCACTCGTGCCATGCGAGCCGACAACTAGATACTTCATCGCCACTGCCAGGTCGGGCGTTACACACAACCGCATTTGCTGATGGCGGTGAAGCTCCGGCCGGATCGCGACGGCACAATTGCCCGCCGATACCGGTATGTAAACCCTACTCGCGTCAACGAAAACGGGAATGGCGCGGTTCAACTTCCCGCCAGAGCTTCATCTCGGTAAGACGCCCCGCCAGCGTGTCGACATGCCCTGCGGCAGCCTCGCGCACATCGGCTTCCGCGGACAGCGGCCGGCCGTCGCGCTCGAACTGCACAAGGCCGTCCCGGACGGCCGCCAGCAGCACTTCGATCAAGGCATCCCGATCGTGGGTGCCGTCCAGAAGCGGCAGTAGGTGGCGGTCCGTCGCGGACAGCGGCACGGACTCGTGCCACGCGTTGTAGATGAACGGCTCGGCATCGCCGCGCACGAGCTCGGCCAGCCGCCGCGCGGGCTCGTCCAGCCGCGGGGGCGTCGTCGACGGCTCCGGCACTACCGGGTCGAGCCGGAAACGGATCTGACCCGTCACGATCAGGTACTCCAGGAGGTCGTCGATCGCCACTTCCTGGTTGGTGGCGGCTGCGACACGCGCGGCCGTCATGCGCGCTCGCACCGCATCGACGAGCTCCTGCCGCGCCAGCGTCCACGGCCAACGGTTGGTGAGAGCCTCCAGCGCCACTTTCACGTCGGGAACCTGCGTGGTCAGGGTTTGTCCCGCCACCCCGAACTCCTGGGTCGAGTCGTCGAGCCGAACCTCCTCGCCGATGGGCGGTACCCATGCGGCGAAGTGCAGGCGCTGGTACTGCTTGCGGTCCACCTGATAGCGGATCTCCGTCGCGCGTTCGGCGTGGACAAGCAGGGACTGCCGGAATGTCCGGTTGACGACGAAATCCAGGTACTGCTCGAGCAGAACCTGACTGTGTCCGCATTCCTTGAGCAGCGGCTCGGCGACCTTCTCGCCGTAGTTGGTGGCGAACATGGTCTGGGGCGCCGCGTCGGCGAGATAGACCAAACCGTGTGGTTGGCTCCGCGCCACCATCTCCAGGAGATAGCACGGCGAGTTGAAGGTCTCCAGCTCCTCGTGCAGCAGGTAGTAGTCCTTCGAGTTGCCCGCCGCCTGGTAATCACCCAGCGCCTTGGCCAACACGCTGTCGGCTGGGGCGACCTCCTCCAGGAAGTCGATCATGCCGCGCGCATAGGAAACCTTTTCGGCTGGAGTCGTCATGGCGCCGCCGCGCAGCAGCATCGCGTCGCGGATGATCTCCTTGGCCTTCCAGCCGGGATATGTGTTGTAGCTGAGGTATCCAATGCCATTGGGCGCCAACAATGTTCGGAATGCCGCCAGAATCGCCTGCTGCACGGTGTCGGGCACCCAGCTGTAAACGCCATGGCAGACAACGAAATCGAATTTCCCCATTACCGCGAGATCCATCCGCGCAATGTCGGCCTGCACGAGTTCCACGTTGGTGAGGCCGAGGGTTTGGATCCGCTGCCGCCCCTGGTGGATCTGGACCGGCGACAGGTCGATGCCGACCGCCCGGCCCTGTGGGTGCCATGCGGCGAACGGAATCAGATTGCCGCCCGCGGAACACCCGATCTCCAGCACCCGCGCCGTCGACACGTCGGGCACTTCCAACCCGAAGAGATGGGCGATCGCCGCAAGGTGGCCCGGTGCCGACTGCGGAAACGCGTGAGACTCGTACGGTGCGGCGTCGTAATCGGCGCGTAGTTGGTCGGTCGCCTCATCCATCGGGCACCCTAGGTGGACTTGATGAAGTTCTGATAGGACCGCGAAGGCGTTGGACCGCGCTGGCCCTGATACTTCGACCCGGCTTTCGCACTGCCGTAGGGGTTTTCGGCCGGGCTCGTCAGCCGCAACAGGCAGAGTTGGCCGATCTTCATGCCCGGCCACAGCGTGATGGGAAGGTTCGCGACGTTCGACAGCTCAAGGGTGATGTGGCCGCTGAACCCCGGGTCGATGAACCCCGCAGTCGAGTGGGTCAGCAGGCCCAGCCGACCCAGCGACGACTTGCCCTCGAGACGGCCGGCCAGGTTGTCGGGCAGTGTGCACCGCTCCAGCGTCGAGCCCAGCACGAACTCCCCGGGATGCAGGACGAACGGCTCCCCCTCCTTGGGTTCGACCAGCGTGGTGAGGTCGTCCTGGCGCACAGCAGGGTCGATGTGGGTGTAGCGGGTGTTGTTGAACACCCGGAACAGGTTGTCGAGCCGGACGTCGACGCTCGACGGCTGGACCAGACCATCCTCGAAGGGATCGATCCCCAACCGTCCGGAAGCGAGTTCGGCCCTGATGTCGCGATCTGAGAGCAGCACGCGACGAGCGTATCCGCTGAGGTGTTAGCCTTCGTGATCACCGGCTCAGGCCGGTCAGGCCGATGTAGTTCAATGGCAGAACATCAGCTTCCCAAGCTGAATACGCGGGTTCGATTCCCGTCATCGGCTCCGCTCTGACGAGGTCAAACGCTGTTCGCATCATTCGAACGGGCACCTTGGGTGTCACAGAATGTCACAACCCGATTCAAACTCTCTCTCAAACTCTCTCCCGCGGCGAGGAAGTCTGCGCGCGCCGAGGCCTTTACGATCCGGAGACGCGGGTTTCCACTGTGTCTCGGTATTCAGGCTGCGTTACTAGCGGACCGTCGGCGGTCCCTTGTCGACAGTCGAAGCGGCGAAGGCAGACCTTCGTGTGGAATCTCGGAGATAGGGCGCGGCTGATTCCGCCGCCGTCTGCTGCCGGATCCCCCGGCAGGGCCCACCTTCATGGCACAGGCGGCAAGGCGGCCATCAGCGCCGAATAGAGGCGACTCAGATAAGCGCTGAGATCCGCTTTCACAACCTCGATACCTTGTGCGCGCCAGTACCTCTCGTCGGTCTTGACAAGTTGCAGCGCCCAGGAAAGGGGCGCTCCTTCCCGGTTGCGGGCTCGAATGAGTGACCTGACATCTGGTTCGCGGAGTCCGTGGCCCATGATCAAGATCGACCGGGTCCTCAGCGCATCCCACACCACTTGCGGAAGCACATCAGGCAGCCGGGTCGACAGCTCCTCGAAGTCGCTGCTGGCAACGACAAAGGTTTCAGGCCAGCGCCCTCGTGGGTCGAGTCCGCCGTTGAGCTTGACGATGGCCGGCTCCGCCAACCCCTTGCTGATCGCCGCTGGCGACCGGATGGCATATTCGTGCCCGTCGGGAGTACGGTGCAGAAACCGGCCTGCATAGGGTCCGGCGTGGTTGTAGACGAACAGGTGATACGGCTGGTGAGCGGCATCGAAGGCCGCTTCGGTCGCGGCGTCGTAGTTGGTGGTCACGATCAGCAAGGGCGCGACGTCGAGCCTTTTCATTCGGCCTGCCAACGCCGCCAAGTATCGGTGTGGCATGTCCGGCTCGGTGTACTCGCGACGGATGAGCTCGCTGACAATCCGAGACAATCGGCTTCGGTCGATATCAGCGAGGTATTGGGCGGCATCAGTGCGATCACGGCTCGGCCATGGGATGGCCGCCCGACGACAGATCTCTTCATAGAACGTCTGCCCGTGCAGGTTCCGATGGGAATGGACCCCGGACCCGACGAAGAAGACCAGCTCCCCGGCGATCAACCGCTCGTGGGCGGACTGGATGTGGGCGTCGGTCAGTTCGGGCCACCCATTAGCCCCCACATCGTCCAACTCAATCGCTGAAACGACTGGGCCATCGCCCGACTTTCCTTGCGGGGGCACTCGGTTCACCACCAAGTCGTCTACCGCCGTCGCCTCGACAAGGGTGTCAAGGAGAGCGTCGATGCCTTCGAATTGACCCGGGTAATACCACAGTGTCCTGATCCCGCCGGCTCTCAGCTTCTCTAACCTTCTGTCGCACAGAAGTTCGGAAGACCGCGGCCAGCACCGCGTAGTGACCTATGTAGGGATTCCGGGCATAGACGTTCTCCAGTGATGTGAGGGTCCGGTCGGTCTCGAGGCTGCAGCCCAAGAACAAAAGCGGCCGGTTGGTGTAAATTACGGTGGCCAATCGTTCGATCGGTCCGGGGTTCCGATCGATGTCGCCGTAGCCCTTCTCGTACTCGATACCCGTAAAGACCAATGAATCGGGATCCCGCGCATCGCCATGGAGCTTGACGAGCGCGTTCCAATTCTGCTGGAGCGCGGTGACGACCTGGTCGGGGTACTTGCGCGCACCCAAAATCCGACGGTCTTCTGCGAACGGTCGTCCTAAATTTTTGTATACGGCCTCGATGACCGGATCGAAATTGGTGGTGATGATCGGGCCCGGCGCGATCAGCGGCAAGCGAGTCAACGGCGTGGGCTTGCCGAGTGTGGGTTCTCTGCCAAACTCTTGCGCGACCTGAGCGTAGAAGACGTTGCTATTCCACTCCACGAGGATGTCGGCGGCCTTTTCGAATTGTTGGTTCCCCACGAACGCAACGACGTTGTCGCGTTCCGCAGGTGAGAGCAGCCGTGAGGCATGAAGCTGACCATCGGCAGCCTCAACCGCAAGCTTCTCGAAGAACTGGCCCCACAGCGGGTATTCGAAGGCATACGACATGCCGGCGCCCAGAAACGGAATAACACCCATCGCCGAGCGAAGACTCTGGACAATCTGGCGAACCGGCTCAGCGTTCTGTTCCTTGATCCACGCGTCCATTCCGTTGACGGTCAGAAGTTCATCCCGCACGTCGGGCGCGCAGTCTGTTCGCGCAGCCACGCTCACATCCACAGCACAACCGGTGGAGGCCGGGTCCTCGCAATGATGCAAATCCGCAAAGGTGGTCGCAGGGAGCAGTATTACCGTCGTCGGGTGTCAGAGGGCGATAGTCACGCCCAGGCAATCCGACGGGTGAAACGGCAAGTCTGCCGTGCCGTGTACTACTGCCAAATAGCCGACGCCGCGACCAGAGCAACGTCGGAGCCTGCAGAAGTGCCGCAGCCGTAGATCGGGCTCAGGTCGGCCGCAGTAATGATTGGTAATTAGCCCGCCAGGCGCTGTCTCGTTTGTAGGCATTCGGGACGGCTTGATTGCTGTCTCATGTGGTCGGGTGCGGTGATGGCGACAAAGGACGTCAGAGGTGGCGGTCGACGTCCATGCGTTGGTGCAGAACGCGCACGACGTCGATGACCGCTTCGGCGGTGACCCGATAGAACAGCGTGTGTGACCCGGCGGCGAGCTTGCGATAGCCGATGTGCGGATCTCATCGCAGGCTCGGCCGATGTGTGGATTCGCCGCGGCTCGTTCGATGGCGCGTTGAAGTTCGCGCAGGTACTCTTCGGCTTGGTCGACGCCCCAGCGGTGGCGGGTGTAGTCCCAGATCTGCTCCAGGTCTGCTTGCGCGGCAGGCGAGAGAATGTATTGGCTCACCGGCCGGGCGAGGCCTCGGCCCGCTTGCGGTCAAGGAAGGCGTCGAAGTCGAACGGTGTCGAGGTGCCGCTGCGTTCGCCGGCGGCGAGGGCTTCGCGCAGTGCCCGCAGCTGGGTTTCGCGGTCTTCGAGCAGCCGCAACGCGGAGCGGATGACATCACTAGCCGACCGATAGCGGCCCGCGGCGATCTCGCCGTCGATGAAGGCGCTGTAATGCTCATCGAGACTGAAGGACGTGTTCTTACCCACGAACTCACTGTACCAATTATTGGTACAGTGAGTTCGTGTCCGCTGGCGGCAACGTCGCACTGACGCGAGTTGACGATGCGGCCTAACCACATGCCCGGGCCTGACGCTGGGGGCCGTCTCGTTACCAATCATCTGCGACAGTCCGAGGCTAATTCGCAGACCGGCTAATCTCCCATGTCGTCGTGTCTCAGAAGCTCGTCTCCGAAGCACTTGTCTCACCTTCCGTACTTCAGCGCTTATGAGCCGACTGCCTTAGACGGTCTACGTGTAGTCGTTGGGGTAAGCGTCAGACATGTGGATGATGGATCCTGCCCACCAAGCAACCAATGGCTTCGCAAACATCCGATCGGGGCGCTGGCGGCGAACCGCTGCCCCGTTCCGCGGCTCTTCGCCGACCCCGCTCAACGGACCGCACCAGGTTGTCGATGTCGGCGGCGAGGTCGTCCCCAGCGACCACGGTCGCGTGGAGAGCCGCCAAACCCATCACCGATTCGGGCGGCTCCGCGTCCGCCGGGCTACGCGATCAATTCTTCCGTTAACCGCGAGGGAACGGCACCGGTCTGGTGTAGTAGGTTCCGACAGCACCTTCACGCCGTGGTTGGAGTCCAGAATGGCGGACCCGTGGGAGCTCATCCTTTTTCACACGTATTCCGGCACGCCGGGCGTTATCTGTGACCAGTCGCCCGGCCGCGGCAGCCATGGGGTGGCCGTCAATCTGCCTGATAGCGACTTCTTCACTGACGGCATAGCGGCGGGCTCCGGAGCCGTTGCCTTCGAGCCCACAAGCAGCATCCGGGTGGCGGCGAGCAAGAGTTGGAGCCCGCTGAATGGACTTCGCGCCGAGGTGATTTGCGTCCACGAACCCACTACCGCCGACAACACGTTGATCGATGGCGGCTCGTTTAGGTTCTTTACTCGCGGTCCGCATTTCGGCGCGACCTTCAGTGCGTCGCCGAATCAGAACTCCCGTGTCGACACCCACCTCAACCCGATCGTGCCGAACTTCCAGCTTCCCGGCGGGCGATGGATGACGCTGGGTTTCCTGCACGATGGCGCGTCCACGATGGAGCTGTACCTCGACGGCACCACTGTCGCCCGGGTTCACACGCCGCTGTGGCCGATTAATTCTGCGAGCAGTGTCACCATCGGCAACAGCCATCCACCCACCCAGGCCATGAAGGGCCTCATCGACGACGTGAAGGTCTGGCGCATCAATCCGCAGCGCGTCGACGCCGAATTCCTCGGCCGGCCGGTGGACGAGCATGTGAAGCAATGCTTGGCGAACTGGGGCCGCGCGGTTTCGGAGGTTCTGCGCGCTGACCCGCAATGCGCGCAGCAGCTTAGCGAACTGCTCAACCGTGCTGTCGCCAGCATCATTCGCGACGGGCTCAACCACAGCGAAGCCACCCGGGCGCGTTTTGAGAAAACCGCCGAGGAATACCGAAAGCTGTGGGCGGACGGCAATCTCGGCGACATTGTGCCGATCATGGCCGACCTGGTTTCCTGGCTGCAGCTGGCCGGCCTGGACCCGGCCCAGAACGCCGACGTCACCGCGTTGCTCAACGATGGCTGTCTGAAACGCATCCTGCGCGAGATCCCGCCCCTGGACTGCGACCCGCAATTCACCGGTTTGCTGCGCGATACGGCGAAAACCATCGAACAGCGCAATGCGCACTGGCGTTTATCCAACCCGGAGTTGGGAGCGTAGACCCATGGCACTGGCACGCACCAAGCTGACCACCGGCAACACGGTCTTCCCCGACGCCGCCAACTTCCAGACCGCACCCGTCCAGCCCGGCGCCAACGCACTGGTGCTGATCTTCGTCGCCAACACGCGCGCCTTCGTGAACGTGGACCCCGCAATCCCAACGATCTCCGGGAACGGCATGTCCTGGCAGCAGGTGCAGACCGTGATCACCGGTACGTCCGACAAACTTCGCCTGACCTGCTTGCGTTCGATGGCGCCCGCTCCGGCCGCCGGACCGATCACGATCGACTTCGGTACGGAATCTCAGGACTTCTGCGCGTGGTCGGTGTTCGAGTACGACGGCGTCGACACCGGGGGCACCGCCGGCGACGCCGCAGTCGCCCAGAGCAGCACGGCAACCGGCACCGGCGTGGCGTTGACCGGCAACCTCGCGACGTCGGCCGACCCGATACGAAACCTCAGCGTCGGCGGCATCATCCTCGACCCGTTCACCGATCCGGTGCAGCCGGTGAGCCCCGCCGCCGGCTTCGCCGAGATCGACGAGCAGACCCCCAGCCAGTTGTTCGCCAAGGGCGCCACCCTGCAGACCCAGGATTCGACCGGGGGTTCCTCGGTGTTCCGATCGGGCGTGGGATGGACCTGGACTGGAGCGCAGAACGCCGCCGCCATCGTGCTGGAAGTCAAAGCCACACCGGTGCCAGCCCCTCCTCCGCCACCACCACCGGGCGGCGCGCCTTCGGACCCTGTCGAGGCCCTCATACGTCAATTCGAGCCGGTACTGTTTTTCCACCCACAAGAGACGGTATTTCCCGTCGACGCCAAGCGATACGTCGAGAACGCGGCGCTGTGGGCGGCTCGGGCAGCGTTCGACAACAAAGAGGCCTGGGGCGGCATGCCGGGTGACCCCTTCCCGCGCCAGCCGTTGGTAACGGCAGGCAACCTGGCCGCCCTGCCCGGTGAGCCGGGCACTTACCTGGGCACGCCCAGCTTCCTACTCGACGACGGGCGTAACGAGCGATTCCTCGAGCTCGGCGGTTGGAAAGACAAATCTGAGGCCCACGAGCCCGACGTCACCGCCACGAGTGCCAACGTCTACGCCGACCGCACCGCAATCGTGAACCGCTATCAGAACGAGAACGCGTTAAAGGACAGCCGCTTCTGGTATCACGCCGAGCTCTACGACACCGACCGTCTCACCCGTCTGGCCCAGCAGGTCACCGCGCCCGACCTCGGCAAGCTCCTGTCGCGCCTGACGAATCCGATGCTGCTGTGTTATTACCTGTTCTTCCCGGCCCACGACCAGTCGGTAAGCAAAGGTATCTGCACGAATATTGAGGCGAGCGAAGTGGCATGCCATGCCGGGGACTGGCAGTGCATCGCGATCATGCTCAAAGGCGACGCCGGCGGCGCACTGGCCAATGCCATACCGAAGTTCTTCGGACACACCGGATCTCGACCGGCCCCGGACTTCGTCAACGGCAACCCGGTCTTTCCGCCGCACCAATTCGACGACGACGGCCTGACGGTCATGAAGGTCGCGCAATGGCGCCCCGCCACCGGAGCCACCGCCAACCAACCCGAGGTCGCCGACGATCACCCGCGTCTGTATGTCGCCCAAGGTTCGCATAGCCTTTACACGACACCGGGCAGCCACGAGGTCGACCCGTTCCCGCAAGGGAGCACGTTTGAGTGTGCGGCATACGACACCGCCAGCCTGTTGCCCCCCGACGACGGCGACAACGCCATCACGGACTACGGCGCGTTCGCCTTGAAGTTGCTCGCCGGCGGGTTGCTCAATATCGGTCCGGCCGGCCTGGTCGCCGCCCTGGCCGCCGCCGCGGTGGAAGGCGTGCTGCCGCACGCCGTCGGGCTGGGGACCCTCCCCGGCGTGGACCCGGTGAACCCGGATCAGGCCCCGACCGCGGCGGGAACCGGCAAGACGGTGCAACCGGCCGGTTTGACCCTGGCCGACGGCGGCACCGACGTTTCGGACTGGGCAGCGCGACAAGGGTTGCAGCTCAACGGACGCACCTACGACTTCAAGGTGGATCGCACGAACCAACTGTGGTGGCCCGGCGAGGAGACAACAACCGGATTCCGCGGCCGCTGGGGCCAGTGCGTCACGTCCGACTTCTTGCCCCGGCGCGCCGGCCCGAGGTTTCCGCCCTACTGGAAGATGTTTCTGCTGGCGCTCGCCGACGGCGACACCCGGAACATGATCGACCTCACGATGTGACTCGCGGCCCTGCGCAGAAGCCTCATCCACCTATCCAGGCGGGTCGCGGTGTCACGAGGCTGTCACAACTCGTGCCAAAATTCGTGTCCGACCGCCTGACACGCCGGTGGACTGTCATGGATTCGTGTGGCCGGAATCCGCTGCAAAGGCACCAGTTTGATGGTGCAACAGCCGGACTCGGTGGACGCGGGTAATCGTTGACATACGGGCCGAATCGACTTCCCAAGCTGAATGCGCGGGTTCGATTCCCGTCATCGGCTCCACGGAAACGCAGATCGGCGGCTCATATGGTGTCTCGCCCGACTCGCCGAAGACCATTCTCGACCGTGGTTTGACCGTCATCCGGCGAGACGCCAACCCGAAATCGTTAGCTGGGCTCAAGGCTCCGGTCACAGCACTTGCTGAAGAATCGGCAAACGTAAACCGGTCCCGCTTCAGATCCATCAAGGGCCGGCTCACGATCAGTGACTACATCCTGCACAGGACGGTTCTCATCCCCGAGGGGGAGAGCCACAACACCTGCCAGCCGACGCCCTAGCGCCTAGCCGAACGCGACCTCGACGTTGTTCTGTACACCCGCACTTGAGGAGGCGCCTTTCTTTGGCGAACCTCGCCTGCTCGCGCATATTCCACTCTTTCCCTTAGTCCCGGTGAGTCCCGGCTCTGAACCGTTTGAAGTAAGGCAGCAATCGATACACCGGCACAGGCCTCGGCCAGTCGTTGGCACGGAAGTACGCGTCCGTTCCGCCATCGACGAATACGATGCTCCCGCAGAGGAAGTCCGCAGCCTCCGAGAGCATGAAGAGCACCCAGTCGGCCAGCTGCCCAGCATCGCCGAACCCGCCGGTCGGGACGGGGAAGGAACGAACGAGTCTCGCTCGCTTCGGCGTTGACAGCTGCTCTTCTAGAAGGGGCGTCATGGTCGCGCCCGGAGCCAGAGCGTTCAAGCGTATGCCTGCGCCCGCCCACTCGCTTTTCACTGCCTCGAGTCGAACCCAACGGCTAACGGCGATCTTGGATGCGGCGTACAGGATCACCGAAGCATTCTTGCCGAATAATCTGACGGAGCGAACCGCCTTCTCGGCGTCATGCGCAAGGAATGCCCGTACGGTGCGTGCGGGAACCGCGGGCGTTGTCGTTGTGGAATTGCTGGAGAAGACAACGACTTTCGCGCAGTCGGCGGCAGCCAGTGCGGGTCGCCACGCGTCAAGGAGGTCAACGACGCCGAGGTAGTTGACCTGGGCGATCAACCGCGGACGGTCAGGTCCTGGGCCGGGGCCGAGACCGGCTGCGAGAACGGCGCCGTCCAGTCTGGCCTGGGACGCCGTTAGCACACCGTCGGCGGCCGCCCGGCGTCCCTCGACGCTCGACAGATCGGCCACGATGTCCGCCTGCTTGATGTCCACTCCAATTACGGTGTGGCCGGCATCGCGCAGCTTCTCCGCGGCCTCGCGGCCCATGCCGGAGGCCGATCCGGTGATCGCGTAGATACCGATGAGCGCATCTCCTTACCCCTGATGGGTGGCGGCTTCACGTCGCCACTGCGACCGCAGTCTCCAGATCAACGAGCACACGCTCGGTCAGCGGTATGAGCGACCCGATGTCCGGCATCACCTTGCGCCCCGAGACATAGCCGAACGTCACGCGGTCGGCATAAGAACACATCGTCACGTTCAGTGCCTGACCGTCGATGGCGGTCGACACGGGATAAATCCCCTCGAGATGCGCTCCGTTCCAGTACATCTCGGCCTGCGGCCCGGGAACGTTGGAGATCGACACGTTGTAGCCGCGGCGCAGGCGCGGCGCGAACGGCATGATCGGCGGCAGGACCGTGGACGCGATGCTCGGCGAGAGAAGCAGCATCGTCGCGTTCGGCCCGCGGCTGGCCACCTGGCGCTTGGCCCACGTCATTGCACGATGGATGTGGTCCAGCCGCTCGGCAGGGTCGGCTATGTCAGTGCCCAACGGACACAATTCCAAACCGAACAGGTTTCCGTGACTGTCCTCATCGGTCGCGTGCTCGCGACCGCGCACTGTTACCGGGCAGATTGCCACCAGCGACTTGTTCGGCAACTCACCGTGCGCGGTCAGCCACTCCCGCAGCACCCCTGCTATGACGGTGGTCAGCACGTCGTTGCCGGTCACGTCGGCGGCCTGCTGGATGGCGCGGATGCGGGATTTCGGCCAACTGGCCCCCGCGAAGGTGCGCTCGCGGCCGAGTCGGCCGTTGAACCTGGTGTAGGGGGCGCCGACCGGTAGAACCGCAGTCCCTGCCCCGAGACTCGCGACCACTGTTGATATTTCGCCGAGGACCACCTGTCGCACAATGCCCAGTCCCGAGGTGACGCCGTTCAGCGTGGCGCGCACGAGTGCCAACGGGTTGGGGATCAGTCCGTGTGAGCTAGCGCCGTGCTCGGCGGGTTGCTTCGGGGCGGTGGCATACATGGGCCGCATCGACCGGCATTCGGGATCGGTGGTCAGCCCATCAGCGATCACCTTCAATCCGGCGACGCCGTCGACCACGGTGTGGTGCACCTTGATGTAGAACGCGAATCGACCGCCGGCCAGACCGTCGATCACATAGGCCATCCACATCGGCCGTGACCGGTCGAGCGGCTCGCTGTGCAGCTCACTGATCAGCTCCCACAGCACTTCTCGATCTGCGCCCGCAGGCAGTGTTCGGCGCTGTAGATGCTCGCGCATGTCGACGGTGTCGTCGGTACGCCACACCCAGAGGCCAGCGGTGTCGATGCCCACGTGTGGATACCTGCGGAATCGCGGATCCAGCTCTGCGGTGTCGCTCAACGCCTCTTGGTAGAGCTCGTCGACATAACCCGGCCCGGCGTCCGCGGGCGGGGACAGGATCAGCAACGCGGCGGTGTGCAACGGGTCGGAGAGCAGCTCCGCCGTGATCATTGCCGCATCCAACGGCTCCATCGGGTCCATCGGCCAGACCCCAATTCCTTGAAACTGATCGGTATCGCCTACCGTCGCCTGTCGCTACGCGTGTTCACAAGTGGCATGCGGCCCGCATCGAGCGGGACGTAAGTCCCTATACCGCCCGGCAGGCAGGAAATTAGCGTTCCCCGACATGACAGCACCCGACAGCGGTGAACCGCCGGCGGTCGCATCTCGTCAGCCTCTTCGCGGTGCCGGTCCACTGGACTACGTCGTCAGGCCGTTTCGACGGACCGGGCGTTACTACGCACGATCCTGGCGGGACTATCTCGACTCTCATCCGGATGAACTTCCCGTAGCGCGACCCACCCTCGCGCTCGCTGCACAAGCGTTCCGCGACGAAATCGTCCTCACCGGCTTCCGGATGTTCCGGCCCCTCAGCGACACACCTGTGTTCGAACGAATCAACCGCGAAGTGCGGGCGGCGCTCGACTTCTACGGACAGCTCGGGTATCTGGACAAACCCGAAGAGTTCTTCGCGACCCCACCGCCGCTGACCGACGTGACGGTCCGGCCGGTCAAGACGCGCGGACGCTCCTACGAACGCATGGTCTTCGACAGCGGGTACGAGCCGAAAGTAGGCGAACCGGGCCGTGAACGTTGGCTGGGCTATACCGCCAACAACCGCGAGTATGCGTTGCTCCTTCGACACCAGGAGCCACGCCCCTGGCTGGTGTGCGTGCACGGTGCCGTGATGGGCCGCGGCCTGCTCGACCTCACGCTGTTCCGTGCCTGGCATCTTCACGAGGATCTCGGCCTGAATGTGGTCCTCCCCGTCCTTCCGATGCACGGCCCGCGTGCGCGCGGCCTGCCACAGGGTGCGGCGTTCCCGGGCGAGGACGTGCTCGATGACGTCCACGCCGCGGCGCAGGCGGTGTGGGACGTGCGCCGTCTGCTGTCCTGGATACGCATGCAGCAGCCGGACTCGCCAATCGGCCTGAACAGCATCTCCCTCGGTGGCTACATCACATCGCTGGTCGCCAGCCTCGAAGATGGTCTGACCTGCGCGATTCTCGGCGTCCCGGTCGCCGATATGACTGAACTGCTCAGGCGCCACGCCGGGATGAGCCGCACCGACCCGCGCCGCGAGACCGTCACTTTGGCGGAACCGCTGGGCCGGATGGTGTCGCCACTGTCGCTGACTCCCCGGGTTCCGATGCGGGGCCGCTTCATCTATGCCGGGATCGCTGACCAACTCGTGCACCCTCGCGAGCAAGTCGTCCGCCTCTGGGAACACTGGGGCAGACCCGAGATCGTCTGGTACAAGGGCGGTCACACCGGGTTCTTCCAGTCTCGGCCAGTGCAGCGGTTTGTGAACGCCGCGCTCGTCCAGTCAGGGCTCGTCGATTCGTGAGTAAAGATGACCGCCACCGATGTGCTCCGAGCGGCCATCGTCCGGCGACGGCTTCGCCCTGCCTAGCGGCTATCAGCCCGTGATGTCCCGGGCAAGTCATCGCCCTTTCAGACCGCGTGTCTGATCAATCCGAGTTCGCGAGCACGGGCGACCGCATCGGCGCGATTGTGCACACCCAGTTTCTTGTATGCACGCTCGGCGCGTTCCTTGGCTGCGGAGCGAGAGATCCCAAGCTTGTCGGCCACAAGCGCGAAGGTCATCTTGGTCGGCAGGTAGCGCAGGACTTGCAACTCGACCGCCGTGACGGAGGCGGCCACCGCGGCCTCGTCTGCCTTATGCTGAGCTGCCTCGATCGCCGCGGTAGACGCCGCGACCGCCTCGGTCTGCGCAGCGTACGCCGCGTCGATCACGCGGGCGGTGTCCTCTAAGGCTGCGAGTTGCACACCGACGAGCTTCTCGGTCTCTTCTGCGATGAAGCCCTCGCTGAACACGACGCCGCCCAGGCCCGCGATGGAATCGAACAGCGGTCTGGCCCACCGATGCTCCACCAGGATCAGGGCCACGCCCGAACCTGGGACGAGCGCCTCCACGAGAGCCTGGGCTCGCACGCTCTGCAACACCTCGACGCCACGGCCCTCGAACATGGCGAACACATCGAATGGGTCGAGTTGGACACCGGCGATCAGCAGGTTGCCGAGATCCTCGTCGGCGATCTCCACGCGCGTGAGTGATCCATCATCGTCCATCGTCAGCACGAGCACGTCGAGCAGGCGAAGCACGCCATGTCCTTGCAGCTTGTCGATCTCCTCGATGATGGCGCCGACGAAATCCACCCTGGGTGCGAACCCGACCGCGATCAGCTGCGTCGGCCCAATCGTGCTGACGTCTATGCTGGCGTCCACTGCGTCCCCGTTTCTCTGCGGGATGTTGTCTCGTTGGCAACGATCGGTTCTGGCCCGCTGCGCATAATCGTCCTGCAGGGCCGAACGAACGATAAGGGCAATAAGTCACTGGGTAGCGCTCCTCCGGGTATTTCCGGATCCGCCTCCTAGTCGAGTTCACTCCAACACCGCGACGAATGCGGAGGCCATCCAAATGGCAGCCGACCGAAAGAAGATTAAGAGCGTCAGATCGCGATGGCGACTGAACACCTCGAGCAAGAGATTCCTGTACCCGATGTTGACTTCCAAAGCTGAATACGCGGGTTCGATTCGCGTCATCGGCTCCACGTTGAACTGCGCCAACGCCGATCGATCTGTTCGATTACTGCGCCTCAGTGAAGTGTTGAGCCGGATGTATTCGGGGCTCGAGTGGCTGCCCTTTGACGAAGTTAAATCGGAGCACTTAGGTGTCGGCGGACTCCTTGCAGACTTCCTTGATCATGATCGTCAAATCCGATTTGCCAGTAGCGGCTATTAATCGGCTTCAGCCCTTAGCTGTCGACAGATCGCTGCTCTAGAACAGTCCTCCGGAGAGAAGCTTGGACAGCAAGCCACCGCCTCCACCGCCGAACTCGATGAATGGAATGTCCGGCGCAAAGTTGAGTCCCGGAATTCCGGAGGTGAGCCCCTGATCGTTCTGGCCAGCTAGCGGGTCCGCGAGCGTGGGAGCGGGGCCAGGATTGTTGTCGCCCGTCACCGCTGGATTCTGTTGTCGCACAACGGAATCCCTCGTAGTGACGACCGATGTCGGTGGTTCTGCTTGCGATGTCCCATTCTCTGCACCGGGCGCGGACAAATAAGTCGACGTATTCACACTCTGCGCGCTGATGGTGGTCCGGATCGTCGTCGTCCGTGGCTCACTGCCAGACGCCGGCGAGAGGCCCGACCCACTGACTGCCGAGTTGGTCGAGTCCGCCGCAGCGACACCCGACCCCGTCGTGAGTGCGATACCGAGACCGAGAGTTATCGCGCCCGTACCTAGCAATGCGTACGCCTCGGTATGACGCCGCGCGGTGGTCCGAGCCCTGTGCTTACCCGCCATGACTACGCCCTTCGTCGGATAGCCGCGGTTATTGACGCACGCGCAGTATCGCAGACTAGCGAACTGTTCGCCCGGTTGTCCGAAATTTATCTTCAGGCTGTTGACGAGAGCGTTCAGGTCCGTGCCTGCCGCTCCGATGCCGCCGGTCAGACCATCGCGGCCGCTCGCGTGGTCGCGTCCGAGGTGTGCCCGTCGATGTTTCCTTTGGCTCATCCGCTAGGTGCCGGCCCGCGCGAGTAGTCGGCTACCTCTGCACTGTGCGGGGAACTTCGACGCTGTTTTCCTGCACGATCACGGGGTCGCCGACATTGACCGTGTTGAAGTACCACTCCGCGTCCTCGGGGCTCAGGCTGATGCAGCCGTGGCTGACATTCTCGAAACCGAGTGAATTGACAGCCCATGGAGCTGAATGAACGAAGAGGCCGCGGCTGGTGATGCGGACGGCGTCTTGCACCGTGAGCCGGTAACCGTCAGGAGCGTCCAAAGGTATCCCGACGCTGCTCGAATCCATCGTCACCGAGCGTTCCTTGGCCAGGACGGTGTAGGTGCCGACCGGCGTCGGGTACTCCGGCCTACCCATCGATGCCGGGAACACCCCCGCTTCTCCCCAATGGGGTCGGTGGTGCGGCGCCGGCAGTGCGGACGGCGGTCCCGCGTCGACGCCGTCGATGCTCACGGTGAACGTGTGCTCCGAGATATTGGCAACACCGACGACGGCGGGACCCGTTGCGAAGTTCGTTGTCGCGCCGCCTATCGAAAGCGCCACCGTGGTGTGCGAGGGCCAGAATCGGTCGGGAACCCACTGCACAACGTTGTTGTCGAGCCATTCGAACTTGCCGGTCATCACGGGCGCCGATTTGACGTCAATGGCACGCTCGGCCGCCCGGCGGTTGGGGACGGGCGCGTTGAACGTCACCACCACGGGGTGTGCCACCCCCACCACCTCGCCCCCCGTCGGTAGAACCGATGCGACGGCGAACCCATACGACTGGTTCGCCGCCGCCAGGCTTACACCGGTCGGCCCCGCCGCCAGAGTGGCAGCGATCCAGAGCACCGCAAGAACACACCGAACAACCGCCCGCATGGCTCCTGCTCCTTTGAAATGACCAAGTTGTCGTTGTGATGGTAGGGGTGACGTGAAGACTGGAAGTGCAAGTGCGCGTTAGTAATTCGATCACTCTTGTGTCACGCTTCGGCTACGAAGGACCGGGGGTAACCGGCTGACCGGGTATCGGCCCGCCTACCGGCGCAGGACGAATCGGATCTCCCTTACCCGCATAGCTACCCGCCATGTCAGCGAGTGGAGCGCCCCCCGCCACCGGCGCACCAGCAGGTACCGGCGCACCAACCGGCACCGGCGCACCCAGCGGCACCGGCGCACCCAGCGGAAGCGGCGCAGGCACTGGCGCAGCAGCCGGCACCGGCGCGGGCACCGGCCCAGGCAATGCCAACGGAACACCTGCCATATCAGCGAGTGGGGCGGCGCTAGAACTGCACGCGCCCGCGGCGGCGGCTGGTCCAGCGGCGGCGGCGCCCGCCGCCGACTGCATGCACTCGTAGCCGCCTGTCATGAACGGGGCGGCTGCCGCGCCAGGGCTCAATGCCATGGCCGCTCCGCACAATCCAGCGCCCACAACCACTTTGATGAAACGATCGAAGATCGTCATCAACGTCAACTCCCTCATTCGCGCTCTGAACTTCCGAAAACCTCTGGTCCAGCCGAATCGCATAGCTGTAATTAACGGCCGCCGCAATTGGAGCAGAGCTCAAACCGAACACGGGACGCGCCGCACCGCACCGTTTCCAAACGGTGACGTCCTGCGTACGGATTTGAGATGACGACCGACTCGGTCAGCCTCTCGGCACAACGTTCTGGCGTTCCTTGATTCCGGCGAGAACAGCATCTATTTCATAGGCCACCATCGGCGCTGACCTGCCTGGATCGGTCGGCTACGAAGTTTTCCAAGAATTCTCGGAAAAAGTGTGCGACTCATCCATGCCGATCCCTCCTACCTACGAACGCGGCCCACAGCGGGCGGCACTCAGACCAAACAGGAGAGATCATGAACACCACCACCTACATCCGTTACGAAGAGCCGACGATTCGCTCGCAGGCCTCGCAGGCGTACTCCCAGTGCATGCCCGAGCCGGACTACGGATACGCCGCCCCAGCCCCAGCCCCAGCCCCAGCCCCAGAATGGGTACGGCCCTTACTACAACGAGCAGGCTGCGATGCCGGTCCAGCCGCTGCAGGCGCCGGTCGCGAAGTCCTCCTCGTCGGCAGGCAAGGGCCTGCTGATGGTGGCCGGACTTGCAGTCGTCGGCGCGGCCGCATTCGGCTGTGTGCTGCTGATGAACTCGTCGAGCGCCGAGCCGACACCGACGGCGGCCAACAGCCCGGTCCCAGCGAACGCGTCGGCCCCGGTGGTCAATCTGCCGCAGACGGTCGAATTGCCCCCGCTGGCACCGCAGAACGCGCCGGCGTCCGTTCCGGTGATCATCAACAACCCGGCCCCAGTGCGGGTGAGCGGTCCGTCCGTCGCGGCGTCCAAGCCAGTGACCGTGCCCCAGCCGATCGCCGCGCCCAAGCCAGTCGCTGCACCGGCCCCTGCGCTCGCCCCGGCTCCGGCCCCCGTCCCGGGCCCGGTCCCGACTCCCGGCGGCGTGACGGTGAAGACACCCGGTCTCGAGGTCGGGGTTCCCAGTCAGGGCGGTGTTTCGGTGAAGACGCCGGGCGTCGAGGTTGGTGTCCCCGGTCAGGGTCAGGGCGGTGTCGTTGTCGCGGTGCCCGGTGGCGCTTCTGCCGAGAAGCCGGCGGAAAAGCCCGCCGAGAAGCCGGCCGAGGCGCCAGTCGAGAAGCAACCGGAGCTTCCCAACATTGAGATCCCGAAGATCGACGTCAATCCGTTCTGACCGCCACCGCAGGCTCGGCCCAGGCCCCAACCCGGCTTGGGCCGAGCCCAATGCATCGTTCGATTGCCGCGCTCAGCAGCCCTTTGCCGATTACGCTTACCCACACGCCACACGACCCGTTCTGGAGTACACGTCATGACCGCCGCACTACCTAATTGGGCTGGTATTGGGCCCGGCAGCAGCGACGCGGAGTTGGTTCTCGCATCAGCGTCCGGTGATCGTGGCGCGTTCGCCGAGATCTACGACCGCTACGCCGACCGGCTTCACGACTTCTGCATCGGGATGCTCCGCGACCGGGATTCAGCCGCGGACTGTGTCCAAGACGCCTTCTGCATTGTGGCCACCAGCCTCGGCGGCCTCAGGGAGCCCGACAAGCTGCGGCCCTGGCTGTACTCCATCGTCCGCAACGAAGCCCACAAGAGACTCCGGGAACTCAAGCGCGAGCGGCCATCCGACGAGATGCCAGACGTCGTGTCGCACGATGCCGGCCCCAACACGATGGCGCATCGGTTGGAGTTGGCCAATCTCATTTCTGAAGCCGCGGGCGGGCTGTCGGATCGAGACCAGGCAGTGCTGGAGTTGGCCTACCGCCAGGGGCTGGACGGACCCGAGCTTGCGATGGCCCTCGGGGTCACCCAGACGAACGCCAACACCATGGTTGGGCGCCTGCGCGAAACCATCGAGCGGTCACTCGGGGCCCTGCTCGTCGCGCGTCGGATACAGGACGAGCCGGCACGCTGCCCGGAGTTGGCGGCGGTATTGCACGGCTGGGACGGCAAATTCAACATCTTGATGCGCAAACGCATTGCGCGCCATATCGAGTCATGCGCCGCGTGTGAAGACCTGCGCAGCAGGTCGGTGAATCCGGCCGCCCTGCTCGGCGCGCCGCTGTTCATTCCTGCGCCTGCTTGGCTGAAGAACAGCGTCACGCGGGATTTCGAGCTGACCTCTGCTTCGCATGGCATGGGCAACAATGGCGCAGCGACGCAGATGAGTCCGCGAGTCGATCAATCCGGTTTCCACACCGCATCCACCGCCGCTCGGCCAGCGATCCAGCCACCACCGCCGTCAGCACCGCCACCGCCGCCTCCGCCGCCGTATGCACCCCACGCCCCAGCGGCATTGGTCGGCGACCCGGGCGACGGCGAGTCGAAGCGTCGTGTGGTGCCGTTGATGGCGCTGATGATCTTCATCCCGCTTCTTGCGCTCGGCGCGGCGCTTGCCTGGGTGTATCTGCCGAGCACAGCGCTCTCCCCGAGCGGCATCGTGCAGCCGGCGCCGTTGCCGACGCCTAGTCCGTCGGTTCCTTTGCCGACCCCCGCGGCCGTCGTCCCGTCACCGCAGCCGCCCAGGGCCACCCCGGCCCCAGTGCCTGTGCAGACACCCCGTCAAGCCGCCCCGCTGCCGACACCGCAGGCGAAGCTGCCTACCCCGCAGGCGCCGTTGCCGACCCCTCAGGCGCCCATCGAGGCTCCGCCTCCCGTTGGTGCGCCCGCGCCTGCGCCCCTCCCGCTGCCGCCAATCGGCTCGCTTCCCCTGCCGTTCCCGCCCGCGATGCCGGTGCCGCAGGCACCCGCCAACGTTCCGGCTCAACTTCCCGCGCAGTTACCCGCGCAGCCGCCACCGGCACAGGACCCTGCCAAGCAGGTGCCCGACCCCGTCGGCCCGGCGCCCAAACAGGTGCCTGACCCTGTCGGTCCTGCACCCAAACAGGTTCCCGATCCCGCCGCGCCCAAGCCGTGCGACCCGAACGTCGACATCTGCGTGCATTAGCGTCGCGCTATCCGGAGGGTCTTATCGGGGTGCGGAATTGCGCCCGTAGAACCGCGCGATGTCGGGCGAATCCACCCACTTCGAGTACGTCGGTGATTTCGGCCAGCCCTCCGGCGAATCGAGCCATTCCTCCTGACGTCCCCACGGCAGGATGTCGATCAGGGCGAACGAATGGCTGAGCTGTTCGGTGCCGCGGCCGTTGGTGTGCCAGGTGCGGTAGACGGTGTCGCCGTCGCGCAAGAACACGTTGACGCCGAATCCGCCACCGGGAGGTGCGTCGACGTCGGCGCCGAACGAGCTCTCCGACGACGAATACCACTCCATCTTGTTGCCGACCTTGTCCCGGTAGGCCAGTGCCTCCTCGATCGGTCCGTTCGTGACGATGACGAAACGCGCGTCGTAGTTGTCCAGAAAGTCCAGCCGGGTGAACTGGGAGGTGAACCCCGTACAACCGCCGCACTGCCACTCCGCACCGTCTTCCCACATGTGGTTGTAGACGATCAGCTGCGATCGGCCCTTGAACACATCGGCCAGCCGGACCGGTCCCTCCTCACCGATGAGCGTGTAGTCACCCATCTCGACCATCGGCAGCCGACGGCGTTGCGCGGCGATGGCGTCCAGCTCCCGGGTCGCGGCCTTCTCCCGGCGTCGTAGCTCGTTGAGTGCGCTGCGCCAGGTCTGCTGGTCGACGACCGGCGGTTTCGACTGCGCTGAGGTGGCGGTCTGTTCGGACATGCGGGGTCTCCTCTCATTCCTTCCCTGTATAGACCCGATGGGCGCTCGAAAATCATCGCGCTCGGCGCGGGTTGGCCGGTTACGGAGCCAGGCGAACCGCGCCCGCCGACATCAGGGCTTCGACGAGGGCCACCTTTTCATCGTCGGTCAGGCCGCCGGGAAGCTCTCGCACATAGAAGGCACCAGTCCGCGCGACGAATTCCAGCGCCTCGAAAACGATGTCATTCGCCGAAATCACAATGTCGCCGGTCTCGTCGACCAGTTCTGCCACCGAATCACGATGTGCAACAGTCATAGTGCCCGGGCAATCGCTGAAGACCCGCTGCGTCGGCCCGATACCACGCACGTCATACCAAGGATCGGGCAACGGCTCACCGAAGAGTGCCTCGTATCTCGACCGGAACTCGGCGAACGTCAATTCCCGCCGATGCTGGTGGTCGTGCTCGTCGGAGCACGGCGCGTTCTTCGGCGCGTGTGCGATAAATCTGCCGAAGAACGTCTTACAGAATTGGCTGTACTCGGCCGTGTAGAGGATGAACGCATGCCAGGCCTCGTCGACACGTACCGAGTACATCCCCACGACCACATCGCGATTGGCCTCGGACAGGACGAGGTACTTCTTCACCTCGCCGAATAGTCGTTGACCGTCCGCCTCCGTGTCGACAACCCGATCCTTCACGAGTCGCTCGACCACGTACGGCGCCTCGAACGCGAGCGCGTCGAGTATCGAAGTTGAATCGGGGCTCGTGGCGTCCGGCTTTACAAGATGCATCAGCAAGCTTCCATTCTGAACGTCCCAGACTCCTCGAGCGCTTCGGCGATCGCCCACCGCTCCTCGCTCGTCAGTCGTCCCGGGATCTGGTGCACATCGAATGTCGCGGTGCGAGTGCAGAAAACAAGCGCTTCGCGTCCCACTCGGCTCATCCTCAGCTGCTCGACCCACCCGTCGGGCGTTTCGATCCCGAGCGCGACGCCGTCATCGACGTCGCGGCAATTGAGGGTCAGTTGCTTGTGATTGACGGTGAGAGTGTTTGCCACGCCGGTCTTCTCGATACCGGGCCTGCCCAAGCCGTCGATGAATCGACGTGTGGCCGAGGAGCCCAGGCGCCTGCATCGAGCAAGCAGAGCCTCGGCGGCGCCCCCATCGATACCGGCCACGAGTCGGGCGATCTGGTTGATCAGCACGTGCTGATATCTGGCCAGCCCCACCCAGGCGATTGGGTGGTCATAGTTCATCGTCCGCCGCGCTTTCAGCTCGTCCAGCGCCGTCAAACACATGTCCTGATCCAACTTTTCGCCGTCCCGCGGGCTGATGACGTGCAGAGAAAGCGACCAGCGGTTCGTGGGGTTACGCGGATCATGAATGCAGGGCTCGTAGATGAAACCGACCCGGCCCGCGGCAGCGTCGAAAAGGTTCTTCGGCACGAGGGTCTGCTGACGCACAGACTCCTCGCGATCGAACGTTTGCACCTCGAGCTGGTTGCGACAGACGGCGGTGATCGTCCATGCGGTGTGCTCATGAGCGCCGGCATTCCGGCCCGGAGGCCAGTAACCGAACGCGAACCGGACACCCCGCTCCGGCAGCGTGTAGAAGGGAACCAATCCGCGCCGCGGAACCCGTCGTTGCAGCACGTCCAACTCGTGCGCCATGCAGTCGATCAGAAATTCGTCGTCACAGACGGCAGCGGTGACGGCCTCGCGCGCGGCGAGAACCGCGTCCCGCTCTGGGTGCTCGCGCGCGTCCGCGGCCGGAAACTCGCCCGGGCCGAAGTGCGCGCAGAGATCGTCGAGCTTCATCAAATATGCGATGTGCACACGGGCTGACAGTGCGACGCGCAATTCTGCGACGAGCAAACAGAACACTGGTCCGGCGGCAGGTACACCGGCGGCACGCCCTTGCGGGCGACCGGGCGCACCTGGATATTCAGCCGATCGCCTTCGTTGTTCGAGGGTTCGAGCACCGGTCCGGCTCCGAAGAACCCTCTGACTTGTTGGGCCGTCGCGGTCACGGTACGCGTCCGGCGGAACGTGACCTCGGCCGTGCGTGATACCCAGATCACCACGCCGCCCAACGGCATCGTCGACGTCGGAGCATCCCGGGTGGCCACGATGTCGGCGGAGGAGATGTCGATGCTGGCGGACAAATCCTCGAGGCCCGGGTAAAGCCTGACCACTCCGTCTTTCGGTGGGGCGCCAACGTAGCCGGCCAGCGCGATGACACCGGCGACGTCGACGCCGTCGGCATCCAAGCGGGCCAATTCCGCGTGCACGGGAACCTGATCCTTTGCATCGGGTTTCTTAGGCGCCACGTCGATCCCTCCCGTTAGATGGTCATTGCTCCAAGGAGCAAACGATTCCACGCCGGGCGGACGAGCGGTGGCTATTTCCTGGAGCCTCCGAGAATCCTCAAGAATCACCTCGAGGAGAAAGGAGCTGTCCGATGGCAGGACTGCTCGAGAACAAGGTTGTCATCGTTGCGGGCCTTGGCGGCGTGGGTAACGGCCTGGCGCGTCGCTACGCCGACGAGGGCGCGCTCCTCATAGTCGGCGATCTGGACGGCGAGCTGGTGTCGCGCGTCGTCGCTGACCTCGATCCGTCGGGTGAGCGGGTGCGCGGGGTGCCCCTGGACGGCGCAGACGAGACGTCGGTCAGCTTGATCGTCACACTCGCCGTCGACACGTTCGGCCGACTGGACGGCATGCATGTCAACTTCACCAACGCCGCCGACGCCTACCTACCCGGCGGCGTCGTCGATCTGCCACTCGAGGTGTTCGACGAGGTGATGCGCGTCAACACACGAGGCTTCGTCATCTGCGCCAAGCACGCAATCCCCGCGATGATCAACAGCGGCGGCGGATCGATCGTGTTCACCGCGTCGATCGACGCCTACAGCGGAGCCAGCACCCGGGTGTCCTATCAGATGAGCAAGGCCGCCGAGTTGGCGCTGATGCGTCACATCGCCCGTAAGTACGGTCCGAAGGGCATCCGCGCCAATGCCATTGCACCCGGCTTGATTTGGCATTACAAGTTCGACGAGAACCCGATGCCAGACGGCATCGTCGACCAGACACGCGCGCGACAGATGGTCAAGTCCCGGTTCGGTAACCCCAACGATGTCGCGGCGCTGAGCGCGCTATTGCTCTCCGACGACGGCAGCTTCATCACCGCGCAGACGATCAGCGTGGACGGCGGAGTGACTTTTCGCCCGTGACGTAGCCGAACCGGGCCTAGGATGTTCGGGTGGACCTCACGCCCGTCGAGCGGGACCAGGTGGCCTCCAACCAACAGGTGTGGGACTGCTGGGCGCCGCTGCACCTCAAGTCGAACTTCTACAGCGTCGAGGACTTCCTCGCGGGCGGCTCGAGCCTGCGCAGCATAGAAACGTCTGAACTCGGCGACGTCCGCGACAAACGACTGCTCCATCTCCAGTGTCACTTCGGGCTGGACACTCTGTCGTGGGCCCGGCTTGGCGCCAACGCTGTCGGCGTGGACAACTCCGAAGTCGCCATCGACATCGCCCGCCGACTCAGCGAAGACATCGGCGTGCACGCCGACTTCGTGTGCAGCGATCTCTACGAGTTACCCGGACCGCTCGAACCCGCTTCGTTCGACGTCGTGTTCAGCAGTTACGGCGTACTGAGTTGGCTACCCGATCTGCAACGGTGGGCATCGATCGCCGCGGCGCTGACGAAGCCCGGCGGCATTTTCTATCTGGTCGAGTTTCACCCGTTGCTGGGCATGCTGGATGACGAAACGGGCAAGCGGTTTGAATATCCGTACTTCGAATCCGGCCGCGAGCCTTTGGTTTTCCACGACGAAGTCAGCTACGCCAACCCCGAGGCGGAGCAGCCCAGCCACACGCTTTACCAGTGGATCCATTCGCTCGGCGACGTCGTCAGCGCGATAGCGGACGCCGGACTGACCATCCAATGGCTGCACGAATTCGACTTCAGCCCATACGGCCACTACCCGTGGCTGCACGAGCGCAGGCCGGGCGAGTACGTGGCCAACCTCCCCGCGGCGCCTCACGTCTTCTCGGTGAAGGCGGGCAAGGCCGAACGCTAAGGGTCGGATTCGACGGTCAATGTCTCCATGTCGATAACCACCTTCCTCCGGCGAGACACCACCGGAAGCCCGGCGAACCAGTTCACGATGTCGTTGGCGAGATACGAGGCGACGATGGCGTTCGTGGGGCCGAACGACGCCGTCATGGACCGCGATGCCTTCGGCGCCGGGGAACGCTCGCCAATACTCTTCTGCTCCGCCGTGTACGCCGGTAAGTCGGCAGGTTCGAGGAGCGGCCCCCAGCTGGCGGTCCGTAGACCACAGTCGGCACCGACGAGGGCAGTTCGGGTGTCGAGGCACGCATGGGCGGCGCGCACGCCGATGTCGGCCGGTGAATCCGCCGCGACCACGAGCAGCGAAACCTTCTCCCGCAGCACGGATATCAGGGCGGCTGCGTCGGACAGCATGCGCGGGACATTGCGGACGACCGCCGACGGATTCCGCGCGGCTACCCAATCTGTCGCCGCCTCCACCTTGCGCCTGCCCACATCCGCCAGGCCGTAGATGAACTGCCGGTTCAGGTTGTGCGGCTGCACACTGTCGCCGTCGATCAGGGTGAAGTGACCGACGCCGGCGGACACGAGGTGCGCCAGGACGACCGACCCGATACCACCGACGCCGAGGATCGCCACATGCGCGTCGCCGAGAATGGCCTGCGCCTCATCGGGATTCGCGCCGAGTGCGCAGAAGTAGTCCGCCTGACGTTCCACCGTGGTACCGACCCAGTTGCTCGAGGCGGCCTCGACAAGGCAGGCCGTCGATCGCAGTGTTTTCAGGATGGTGGCCGCACGCGACGGCTCGATGGCCAGGGCGGCAACGGCGGCATCGTCGCAGCCGGCTTCCAACAGCCGCATCAGGGAATCTGCCTCCGGCGGGCAGTCTCGCAGCTGCAACACCTGGCTCTCGCCGTGCACATAGATGTCGGCGCCGTGGCGGCTCCACGTCATCGCCGGTGACAGCCGCATCATCGGCCGCGCCCGGCGGTGCGTCGAAGAGCGGCGAAGTCGAAAACGGCGTCCGTGGGCCAGCTGAAGCCCGTTACGTGCGGGGACGCCAGCCAGTTCCCGAGGACCTCGAACATGCGGAGCATCGGAAGCTTCTCGTGCACATGGTGATTCATGGCGTCCTGTACTTCGTCCCCTCCGGCGAACCGCTCCAGCAATCGGTCGAATTCCGGGTCCGCCATCAGCGTGGCGCATTGATCGAAGTACGCGTACGGATGGTTGAACGGCAGGTAGCGCAGAACGAACGAGGCATCCGCGTCGTCGTCTCGCCAGTCGGCATAGGCGCGCTCGACCAGCTCGACCCGTATCCCCAATCGCTCATGCCACTGGATGCTGACATGCTCCAGCACCTGCCGATTGGGGTAGAAGTCGTGATAGCTGATCCGTATCCGCCGCGGAAGGCCGAGACCCGTTGGGTGCGCGGAGCCCACCGGCGCCGTGGCCGGCCGTAGGCCGCCGGAAAACTTTTCGGCGATCTCGGCGAGGTCCAGGCAGCCCAGCATGGCGCGTCGTAAGGACGGATCCTGCAGCGGGCCTTCGCCTGACGGGTTCGGCTCCACCTGCATGTGGATCCCGGTCGGTGCTTGGTGCAGGACCTCACTTCCCCGCCACTCGTCGAGGCGGTCCAGCGGGAACGCGGTACTACAGGTGATGTCGGTATTACCGCAGACATACCTGTCGGGTGCGCCGCGCACGTCGGTCTCGATACGGAACACAAGATCCGGTCGCTCTTCCGAATGCAGCACATGAGGATTCGGCGTCAAGAGGTACTGTCCACGCTCGGCATCGAAATCGTCACCGACCTGGTAGGGCCCGTTGCCGAGGCCGTCGGGGCGCGTGGGTGCGAAATCCACTGCCCGCAGCATGTCGGGGTAGAAGCGCGCGGGGCGCCGCATGCTAAGGCAGAGGCGGTCGCCGACGACCTGAGCCTTCTCCAGATATGCGATGTAGCGGGCCCACAGCGGTGATGCCGCACTCGCCACGAGCGTTTCCAACACATGCTCCGCGCGCACCGGTGAGCCGTCGGAAAAACGGTGCCCATCCTCGACGACGAACTCGTAATAGTCCGACTCGCTGCTAGCCGATACCAGCCGAAGGACTGGGCTGAAGAGCGCCGAAACGACACAACGCTCCAGGTAGTCACCGGTTGTCGGAACACTCAACGAGCCTGGCGCCGAATCCAATTCGATCACCACCACGTCGCCGTCGCCCATCTGCTCCATTCTGCCTGCTGCCTACAGGGTCAGCCGGCGGCTTTCGATCGATCGGAGGTCAGCCCGAATCTCGGCGAACGTCGCCAGCGCCTTCTCGACAGCCGCGCGCCCCTGCGAAGGCGACACGTCATGGGCGGCGGCCACGGTCGCCGAGATGCGGTCGACGTCGACGGTGTCGACAAGGTCCAGTTGCTCCCAGAGCTCGTGCTGCCAAGGCGACAGCTGCGTCGTCACCAGGTTTCCCTCCGAGGACAGATAGATCAGATATGTCGTTGGCCGGCATTCGAGGGATCCGGCCTCCATGACATTGCCTTTGACGAAAAGGCCCACCACGTCCGCCGCTACGTTCACCAGCTGGTATCCCGAGCCAACGCCGCGCTGCCTGTATGGCGAATACACGTTGTCGATCTCGAGTTTTATGTCGACATCGATCAGAGCCTCGCATGTCGACTCGTACTCACACAAAGCCTGCGCGAATACCCGTCGGTCGTCTGGAAGATTCTCGACTAGCAGCCGGATCGATTCTGCGAGAACATCTTCGGCCCTGCCGAGAAGCCCTTCGAAGACGTCGATATACCGACGGCCACATATCACCTTCAAATAGTGAAGCGTGAAGAAGAAGTGCCTGCCGAAGTAACGGACGAGCCGCACCACCTGTTGGTAGTACTCGAAGGGCTGGTTGCGATAGTGCAGGAAGCCGAAGCCCGTCAGGATCTCCAGTCGCGACCGGGCCAGGTCCAAGGCCTGGGAGGGAAGAAAGGTGCCGAGACCCGCATCGCCGACGAACTCGAGCGAGTGTTGGTATTCGAGGGTGACCTCGGCCCCCGGAAGGGGTTGCAGGATGCTGACATCGCTGGCGCCGGCACCGTAAGAGATCGCGTCGAAGACGACTTCGAGCGCGGCCTCAAGGTCGTCGGGCGTCTCGTCCGGATAGCCGATGATCGTGTTTGTCTCGAACGGCATGCCGAGGCTCATGCAGTGCTCGAAGAGCTCGTAGGACCGCTTTGTCGACGGCATCTTGTGCATCGCCCGCAGAATCTTCTCCGAGCCCGCGTCGGTTCCACAGAACACGCTGAAGCATCCGGCGTCGCGCATCCGCTTCAGATCATCGAGCCTGACGTTGTCGGGTCGCACGGCGCAGCCCCATTGGAAGCCGGGATTGTGTTCTGCGAAGTAAGCGATGAATTCGTCGAGATACCCGCGCTTGTTGGCGAAGTTGTCGTGAAGAAAGTTGAACTTGGAAATGCCATAGTTGTCGTATAGGTGCCGTAATTCCTCGAGTGCGATATGTGGGCTCTTCGAACGGAAGTCGCGCTCCCAGAAGGTCGAAGTGACGCAGAACTTGCATTTGTATGTGCAACCCGACCCGAGATAGACGTCGAATATCCGGGGCGACGCCATTTCGAGGTAATCCGGCACCGGCACCGCGTCGTATGCAGGCATCGGCAGATCGTCGATATTCGCGAACTCGCGCTGCTGGGCCACAAGGGCTCCAGCGCTGTCCAGTGACCAGAAGCCGGGGATCCGCGGGTGTGCGTCACCGGCGGCCAACGCGTCGGCCAATTCCGTTATCGCCAGTTCGCCTTCGTTCATGCACACGTAGTCGACGGCGTCGCCGAACTCGCCTAGCAGGCCCGGAAACGTCCCGAACACACCGGGACCGCCCATCGCGACGACGACACCTGGACAGGCCCGCCGCAGATATCGACCGATCAGCAGGGCGACAGGCAGGGTGTCGGCCAGAACGGTGATGCCGATCAGTCGAGGCCCACGCTCCAGCACGGGTTCACATACGTCCGCAAGCCAGGTCGCGTCGTCGAGCCTGAAACGGCCCGCCCTGGTCAGGAATTCGTAGTCGACGATCTCGACGTCGTGGCCCGACGCCCGCAGCGGAGCCGTCATGCAGAGCAGCCCGAGGGGAAGGAAGAACGGCGCATTCGCCGTGCGGTTTATCGGAGGTCTGACCAGGACCACACGACACTTATCAGGCATGCGCCGATCTAGCAGCGGCGCTGAACGAGAGTGTCGAAACTCGCGCCCTTTACCCGCACGACTCTGATGTTGAGAGTGTCGGCCGGATCAGTTCCCTCGGGAACGAACAGCACGGCGTGGTCATCTTCAGCGTCATCCTTCAGCGCTTCTTTGTCTTCTGCGCCGGGTATTTGCGTGCCTGTGATTTGTCCGAGATTCTCAATATCCCAGTCGGCCTCGTCACCAACCATATCGTCCCTCCCGTACTTCCCCTGCGATGGCGGCAGGGTTTCAATTGTGGAGCCCATACGCTACGCGCAAATTGACGGCTTGGATAGATATTCTGCGAGCTATCCAATCCGCGAACCGGTTGCGCAGTTCACTACGTGAGCGAGCGCGCGATCTGAAGTTCCGCCCATGGATCGTCTGCCGAAAAGCGGCTGACTACTTCTGCAAGTCCGGGTTGCGCGGGGCCGCCACGTAGTTCGACGTCGTCGAGCGCCGCACGAAGCTCGAACAGCTTCGCGCCTTGGCGATGCGCGAGGTTCCTGGCGGTGTCCAGATCGGCCGTCTGGGCATCATGGCAAGTGTGTGTATGAGCGCGTAGACGCAGCAATTCGGCTTTGTAGAAACGCATTCCACTGTCGTCAGCGAATTGCAGAGCGGCATCCAGGCCCGCGCGGGCCTGTTGCGCGTTGCCATCAGCGACGAGTAGCCGACCGATGACGCTGTCGAAGAATGTGACGAACTCATTCACCTCGACGGAGCGCAGCGTATTGACGCGATCGGTCATCTTCGCGATGTGCGCTGCCAACCTACTCGAGTCTGTGTTCTCATTCCTGAGCGCGCCGAGCGCATCGACACACGCCTGCCAGGTGAGACCGAAGAGCCGAATTATCTTGAGGCCATGCCGTTCACCGATCTCAGTGACGTCGACGGCCGCCGCAGCGGCGCGCTCGACTTCGCCCGTCTCCAGCCGCAGCCAGATCTCCACGAACCGCACGAAGGCGAGGCTGAACTGGCCTTCGGGAAAGCCGAACCCGTGCGTCAGGCGTTCGGCGTTCGTCAGTGCGGCCTCCGCGGCAGCGAGTTCGCCTCGCATCAACTGGGCTAGGACGAGTTGGGTGTATGCACTGACCTCGAGGAGACTCAATCGCTCCTGGACATCGGGCGAGACCGAATCGAAACGGCTAGCGGCGTAGCCGGCGGCGGACTCTTCGAGTTGCAATGCGGCCGAATCAAACTCGCCACCGAACCAGGCCAGGATCCCCAACCAGGTGTCGACCATAAGATGGAACGGGCTACCCTCCGGCAATCCGCCGCGCAGCGAATCCAGCAGTTGGCCCGCTTGGCGCAGCTCGGCTCGCATGACGTGGGACTCCACCACTTCGAGCAGCGTCAAAACCGGCTCATCGTCGGACAGGTCGGTCCCGGCCAGCTGCAGGCACCGTGCGAAGTCTGCCGCGGCGGCGCTGCTCCGCCCGCCCTCTGCCGATGCCACCAGCCAGCCGCGGTCCAGCCGTACGGACGTTTCCCTGCTGTCACGGTCCGCGCCGGGCGCGGCACGTTCGAGTTGTTCGAGTGCGCGGCTGAGGTAGCTTCGCGCTTCGCCGAGGGCGCCGCGGCGTCGGGCGTCGATCGACGCCTGCTGGAAAGCCGTTGCGGCGTCGTCGAATCGCTCCGCGCGTTGGTAGTGACCGGCGACTAGCCCCCAGTCAGGGTGGCCTTCTGCGCCGACCAATGCGTCTGCCACCTTTGCATGCAACCTGCGACGGACGGTGGGCGGTGCCAGTTCGACCGCGACCTCCCGCAGTAGCTCGTGCCGGAATCGCCAACCATCGACGCCCGACTGCTCGAGCACCAGCGCGTCCTCGAGTTCGTCGATGACGTCGTCGATGCCCGCTTCACTCAGCGTGCAAACGGTCCCCAACAGGCCGCGGTCGACGTGTCGCCCGATGATCCCCGCCGCCTGCACCACCGGCACGGCGTTGGCGCTGGCGCGGAGTCGGGCGAACAGCGGTTCGTAGAGAGCCTCCGGCACCGCCGGACCGTCCAGTCCGCTGACGACCTGTTCGATGTAGAACGGCACCCCGTCGCATCGGGCGCGCACCGCTGCTCGCTCGTCGACCGTCAGGGCCGGGTTCAGCGCGGCGATCAGAGCTTCGGCCTCGTCGTCGCTGAGCGCAGTGAGACTCACCACCTTGACGGGCCAGCTCTCGGGCAGCCATCCGCCGGGCCGTCCGGTGATGACGATCAGTAGCCCACCGTCGGCCGCGCCGAGCAGCGTCCCGAGTATCTCGATGGTGTCCTCGTCGAACCAGTGCACATCCTCAGCCGTCAAGAGTGCCGGGCCGTTGCCGAGGCACGCCCGCAGATAGGCCTCGACGGCTTCGGCGATGAGCTCAAACAGCTTCTCGCCTTCCGCCGCCACGGGCTCGTATCCGGCGCTGGGCGGGATGCCCGCGACCGGCGCCAGCAGCGCGACCTTCGCCGCATCAAGGCCGAGGGCCGCGACCTCGGCCTCGAGCAGGCGAAGGCGCTCGTCCTGAGCGGTGAGTCTGCTGATGCCGCACCGACGTTCCAACAGCGTGCGCACCGGATGCAGACCGGTCCGCGTGTGAAATGCCGATCCGGTCAACTCCACGACCGACGCGCCGCAGTCCTCGGCCATCTCTTCGGCAAGTGCAGCGAGTCGCGACTTCCCGATTCCCGGCTCGCCCCAGAAGACGACCCCGGGAGTCGCAAGTGTTCCCGCTTTCGCGCGCGACCAGCTCTTGTCCAGACGGCGCAGTTCGCGATCGCGGCCCACCAGCGGACGGTTGCGTTCCTTGGCCGGTTCGAGGCGCTCGCCGAGCACCCGGTGATGAGCGATCGGCTCGACGACGCCCTTGACCCGTGCCGGCGGACAGGCTTCCAGCTCGAAGGTGTCCTTGACCAACGGCTCTAGAGCATCCGACACCACCACGGTTCCGGGCTTTGCGAGGCCCGAGACCCGGGAGGCCAGGTTGGCGCCGAGCCCGTATACGTCGTCCTGGTTGGTGTCGAGGTACACCAGCCCACGGTGTATGCCGACCCGGACGGCGATCTCGATTCCGAAGAGACGCTTGGCTTGTTCGTCGAGACGGGCCACGTCCCTGACGATCGCCAAACCAGCCAACACAGCGCGCTGCACGTCATCCTCATGGGCCAGCGGGTGGCCGAACACGGCGAGCAGGCCATCGCCGTTCTTCGAACCGATATATCCCTCATAGCGGTTCACGATCGCGAGCACCTGGTCGCGGTACCGGCCGACGAGTCGCCGGTACGTTTCGGGCTCAACCTGGGTGGACAACACCGTGGAGTCCACCAAGTCTGCGAAGAGGATCGTCAACCGCCGAATCTCGCCACCCTCGGCCGGGCATGCCAGCATGTCTTCGGCCTCGGGGTTGTGCTCGTCGATCGCCAGGACACGGCCAGCCAGGTCGGCCGCCGCTACCCGATCGCCGCGGTTGACCGCGGCCGCAGCGCGGTCGAGTAGATCGGAGATCGGAGCCTCCCGTTCATCAGCGACCACAGACCCTCCCATCCTGGTCAGGCCCAGCATATCCGCCGAACGCATATATTGACGCGCATAATTGCAGGTAAGTGCCTACTTCGTCGGGCGTATTCAAGATCACTGCCACCGTGTTTACAGGTACCGAACGGAGTAGACGATCTGAGCAGCGAAGGCCAGCAGGTCGTCGCCACCGGTAGGGACGCTGTTCAGGCCCCTGACGAGCCCGGTCGCCTCTTCCTTGCCTTCGCCGGCCGGGAAATCAAGGACTATGGCGCCTGCGCGCGCCGAGTCGTCGTCGTCGAACGGGGTGCCGCTGTCGTCCTCCACCGCGGTGATCCGTACCGTCACCCGACCCGCGGCGTCGGGTGGCATCAGGATGACGTCCACCGTCCCCGGGACGATCTGCGGCGAGAACGTTCCGGTCTCCATCGGGTCCCATCGGTACGGAGCGCTGACGTCGACTCCGTTGCTGTCCCGGACGATCATCGAGAAATCGGCCTCGCCGAAGGTCTGCGAGTCGCTGTCGAAGTTGCAGTACAAGTTGAGAAGGCGCACCCCGACACGGCGACCTTTGAGCTTGATGGTGTCGGGTGTCTGCGGTGGGGTCTGCTGCTTGGGAGACCAGACGAAATCCCACTTTCCGTCGTCGGTCCAAACAAGGATCGTGAAGAAAAGCTCGGCGCCGCTGAGCATCGGGCTGTGGTCGGTTGTCTCCCGATCGGTGAGCAAGTCCTGCAGCGACACTCGGTGCATCACCTTCGGGTCCATCGACACAACCGTGGCGACGACGTCCGTGGGCTTGAAGAAAGGGAACACTCCGTTCAGAGTGGGCGGACTCGTCGCCAGCTGGACCCGCGCCATCGTCTTGACGTTGGTGGCGAACGTGATCGACGCGAACGTGCCGCCGACGGTGATGTCGACCTGTGGCGTCTCGGCGCATGCGGTCAGGTGATGAGCGCGGCCTTCGCGGGCCAGCACCGGGAAATCGAGCGTGCCGAGCAGCGCGCCGTCAGGGCCTTGGCCCTTACGGAAGAGCCGCGCCTGGAACAGACTTCCGATCGGTATCGCGCCCGACGAATCCGTCGCGACCGACCCGAAGGTGCCCATCTTGAAGAAGGGGGGTGGAGTAGCGCCGAAGCTGACGTCCCGGCCCCACAGATCGTAGGAGCCGGTGGGCCCGTCGGGGACGACCAGAATTTTTGCTCCGGCATTGTCGGCAATCTCCAAATCCCCGTCGGGAAAGATATTCGCCATCTCATGCCCTCCGTCCAAGAGCCCGATCGGGTCTCTGCCCGTACTCTGATTCTCCGGCTGGGCAGCACGAAGAGCAGGAGCTTGGACAAATGAGCGGACTGGCGGCGAACCCGTTGACGATCATGTTCTGGCCGGAGTCGGCGTACGGTCCGACGAATCAGTGCATCGGGCTGGCGGCCATTCTGCGCGACCGCGGCCACACCATCGTGTTCGCCGCCGAGAGTTCGTGGGCCGGCAAGCTGGCGGCCTTCGGCTTCATCGAAGAATTCGTCGACCTCGCCGAGCCGGCACAGGACGCCACCGAGGAGGACGCCGGCGCGTTCTGGACGCAGTTCATCGCCGAGACCGCGCCAGAATTCCGCAAGCCGACGATCCAACAGCTGGAGTCGTTCATCCAGCCGACGTATCAGGCGCTGATCGACGGCGCGAAGTACTGCGAGCCACGGCTGCGCGAAATCGTCCAGAAGCACCGACCCGACGTGATCGTCGAGGACAACGTCGTGTTGTTCCCGGCGTTGGCGACGTCGGGTGCGCCGTTCGTGCGCATCGTGTCGTGTAGCCCGCTGGAAGTCAGCGGCCCGGATGTGCCGCCGCCGTTCTCTGGCCTCCCCAGCGCCGACCGAAGTCAGTGGGATGCCTACCGAGCCGAGCTCGACCGCACTCACCGCGCCATGTGGACCGACTTCGACGCGTGGGTGCAGGCTCAGGGCGCCGACGCGCTGCCCGACTTGGAGTTCATGCCGCGCGAAACCGCCGCCAACATTTACGTCTACCCGGCCGAGGCGGACTACCTCGACGCCCGCCCGCTGGACGACAGCTGGACCCGGATGGACTCCAGCGTGCGTGAGACCGACGACGAGTACGACCTGCCTGCCGAAGTCGCCGACCGAGCCGACGACAGCGCGCTCGTCTACCTCTCGTTGGGTTCACTCGGGGGTGCCGACGTCGAGCTGATGCAGCGCCTTGTCGATGTGCTCGGCACCACCCGGCATCGTTTCATCGTGAGCATGGGGCCGCAGGCGGACCGAATCACGTTGGCGGACAATATGGTCGGTGCGCAAATGTTGCCGCAGACCAAGGTTATCCCGCAGGTCGACCTGGTCATCTCGCACGGCGGCAACAACACCGTCACCGAGACGCTGCACTTCGGCAAGCCGCTGATCGTGCTGCCTCTGTTCTGGGACCAGTACGAGAATGCCCAGCGCATAGACGAACTCGGGTTCGGAGTGCGACTGGACACCTACGCCTTCGCCGACGACGAGCTCACGGTTGCAGTGGACAAGCTGCTCGCCGACACCTCGATGCGCACGCGGCTCGCCGATATGGGTGCCGCGATCCGCGCTCGTGATGGCCTTCGGGTGGGTGCGGACGTCATCGAACGAGTGGGTGTCCAGAATCAGGCGCCGGTTGCCTGAGCCGCTCGACGCGCTCGACCTCGTCGACGGCAGGCGCCTGGCGATCGTCTCCGACGCCGAGGGCCTGGCCGCCATGCCTACGGTGCGCGACGCGGACGGGCAATGGCGACGTGCGCGCTCGGGTGACGGAGTAGCCGAGGCCCTGCTCGGACTCCTGGCGCGATCGGGTGAGGTGGAGACGCAGGGTTGGTTCACGATTCGATCGTGGACAGGGCGAACGGCGTTGGGCGAGAGGCTGATCGGGGTCGACCAAACCAACGAGTCGGTCATCGTCGGCGATACTGCGGTGGTCAAGTGGGCGACGCATCTGCAGGAGGGTCCGCATCCGGCGCCGCGACGGATCGAAGTGCTTCGCGATGCCGGGTTCGCAGGCATGCCCAGCCCGTGGGGTCTCATCACATGGCACCCTCCCGGCGGCGCGGAGACATTGGTGGCGAGCATCGACGAGTACCTTCCAGATGCGGTGGACGGTTGGACCTGGGCGGTAGAGCTGATCACCGATGCCGCCCGGGCCGGGCTTCCGGCTCCCGCGGTCTACGCGGCAACGGACGTCGGCTCGTTGGTAGCCAAGCTGCACGCCGCCTTGGCAGGGACCGTCTCGGTTGCAACGGAGCACGACGCGGCCCGGTGGCGTAATGCTGCGTTCGCAACGCTGGAAACCGTTTGCACTCTTGGTGATTCCACCAATGTTGCGATTACGCGTGCTCGGCGAGGGGAGATCGAGACCATCCTGGGTGAGCTCGGCACGCTCGCAGGCACCCCGGTCATCGAGGGCCATGGCGACCTGCACGTAGGTCAAGTGCTGTGCAGCAATGGACGTTTCGTGGTGACCGACTTCGACGGCAATCCGGTACTTCAGGCCCGAGAACGGACGCTGCCGATTCCCGCGGCCCTCGACGTTGCCGGCATGGCGCAGTCGCTGGCCCACAGCGCGGTCGTCGCGCGCAAGTACACGCCGCTCGACGACGCCGCGTTGGCGTCGGTCGACAAGGCTGTCCGCAGTGCCTTCCTCAGCGCGTATACGGATCGGATCGCGCAGCTGGGTCATGCGGCCCTTTTCGTGCCTGGCCCATTGCATGCGTTTCGGACGCAGCAGGTGCTGCGTGAGATCATCTATGCGACAAGACATCTGCCCAGATGGATGTATGTGCCCGACGCGGCACTGCCCGCACTGCTCGACGAAGGGGCCCCATCGTGAAGCCGGACGGTTTCGCCGCTGACCTGTACCGCAAGCCGGAGGTGCTGCAGCGGCTCGCCGAGTCACTGGCCGACCGAAATCCATGGGCGGAAGTGGTGCCGCCGGACATCGAGCGGGTGGTCCTGCTCGGGATGGGATCGTCGGCATATGCCGGCGGCGTCGCGGCGGCGCGGATGCGGGCACGCGGCCTGATCGCGTCCTCGGAGCTGGCGTCCTCGCAGTTGCTGCCCGACTGGCCGGAGAGGACGCTGGTCGTGGCGACGTCGGCGAGCGGCGGCTCGGCGGAAACGCTTGACGCGCTGGGTCGACTGCCTAGCTCGGTGCACACTGTGGCGCTGACGAACACCACCGGCTCGCCGATCACGCAGCGGTGCGACGACGTCGTCGAACTGTCCGCCGGACAGGAGGTCGGCGGCGTGGCCTGCCGAAGCTACCAGCACACGTTGGCCATGCTGCTCGCCTTGGAGTGTCACCTGATGGGTGACGGCACAGTTGACCTCGGCCGCGTCGTGGCGTTGTCGGCGGATGCGAGTGCGTACCTGCTGGATACCGAGAGCGATTGGCGCCTTGAGGTTTCCGAGCCGCTGCTCGGGCCGTCGGGCACCTATCTGGCGGCGCCGGCGCATCGGTTCTGCTCGGCGCAGCAGGGCGCGTTGATGCTGCGAGAGGGCCCGCGGCTGCCGGCGGTCGCATGCGAGACGGGTGACTGGAGCCACGTCGACGTCTACCTGACGAAAACCACCGACTACCGGCTGCTGGTGTTCGCCGGGTCGGAGTGGGAGCCACAGCTTGCGGAGTGGACGACCGCGCGCAGCAGCACGGTCATCGGCGTCGGAGGAAATGTCGAAGGCACCCAGTACAACCTGAGGTACCCGGGCGACGGCGACGACGTCGTCCGACTATTGACCGAGGTGCTGGTGCCCGAACTCATCGCCGCGCGGGCGTGGCAGGCTCAGCGGATGTAAACCTCGTCGCCCTGGGGGTATCCGCCACCGTGCGTAGTGATGTGGACGTGGTCAAAGTGGCCGTAACCGCCGGGCTTCGCGCCATTGGGCGTGAAGTAGACCCCGCGCCAGATGCAGTCCTGCAGATCGAAACGTTCCGCGTTCTCGAGGGCGAACTCGACGATCCGGTTTCCGAGCGCGATGCCCTCGGCCGAGGTCGGGTTCGGGATCATGACGTCGAGCGCCAGCCCGTCGGGATGCCATCTCAGAGCGTCGGGGCGCACGCCGCCGATGGTATGGATCTCGGGGAACAAGGCGCTGACGCTGCGTGCCACCAAGATGGTCTTCACCTGAAGGCCACGCTCCGGGGCGATTCCGACGGGCAACACACGCTCGGCCTCCCGGTTGTACACCCGGTACCTCGACGCCGACGCGAACTCGACGGACGCCACGCCACCGTCCGCCTGGACGCTGGAGGGTGTGGGCGAGATGTCGGTGGGTGCGGCAGCCACAATCTCGACGTTGCGCGATTCGGGCTCATCGACGATCTGGTCGGGCACATCGGTGTCGGTGTCGTCTGCGAGCTGATGAAGGTCGCCTCCGGCCGCAAGCAACAGGGCATACGGAGCGACTACTGCGGCCACGGCCATCGACGGCTTCCGCCGGCTCCGAGTCGCACTGTGCTTCCCCATCAGATAGCACGATAAGAGCTAATCGGCCGATGTACAGCATCCCTCAAGGAACCCTTAAAAAGCGTGGAGTTTCCCCGGGTCAGCTAATGATCGCGTAATGATCACATTTTCGCAGCTCATCGGCGTGCCGAGGGGTCACCCGCCTGGTCCAGCCGTAATCTGAGGCAAGCGTCGAATCGGTCGGGTGTTTTAACCGAGCCGGCAGTTTTCTCCCGACCGGTTCGATGTTTCTCCTCGGCCGTCGAGCGCAGTGATTAACGTGCGAACCGTGCCTGAGGACGCCATCAGCATCGGCGGCGTCGACCTTGCCGATCCGGACACCTATCAATCCGGAATGCCCTTCGGGGCGTTCCGGGAACTGCGGCGGCGTGCCCCGGTCGCATGGCACCCGCATCAGGACGGACCCGGGTTCCTGGCGCTGACCGGATACGACGAGGTGCTCGCCGTATCGAGGGACAGCGTGACGTGGTCGTCGCAAGTGGCAGGGGTGTTCTTCGACATCCCGCGGCCGGAGGACGCGTACCAATTCGAGTTGATGATGCTGACGATGGACCCGCCGCGTCACACGAAGCTGCGGTCGTTGGTCAGCAAGGGATTCACGCCGCGTCAGGTTGCGAAGCTGAACCGCCACGTGGCGGACATGGCGCGCGAGATCGTCGACGACGTTGTGGAGCGTGGCGAATGTGATTTCGTTAACGACATCGCAGGCGCGCTGCCGTCGTTCGTGATCGCTGAACTGCTCGGCATTCCGCTGGAGGACGGCCGCCGTCTCTATGAACTGACCGAGATCATGAACACCGGTTCGGTCGGCGACGTGCACTCCGTACAGGCGCAGCTGCAGATGTTCGAGTACGGCACGGAGCTCGCCGCGAAGAAACGCGCAGCGCCGGGCGATGACATCGCGACCTCGTTGCTTCAGGCCGAGTTGGACGGTGAACACCTCACCGATCTCGAGTTCAACATGTTCTTCCTTCTACTGATCAACGCCGGCGGAGACACGACCCGCAACCTGGTCGCATCGGGCATCCTCGCGATGATGGAACACCCCGGCGAACAGGCGCGCCTTGCCGAGGACCCGTCGCTGCTGCCGACGGCGATCGAGGAGATGCTGCGCTACACCAGCCCGGTCACGGTCTTCGTGCGCACGGCGACGACGGACACCGAGTTGGGCGGCATCCCCGTAAAGGCGGGTGACCGGGCGGCGATGTTCTACCCGTCGGCCAATCGTGACGACACCCGATTCTCCGAACCGGACCGCTTCGACATCGGCCGCGCGCCGAATCCACACCTCGCCTTCGGCGGCGGCGGGACCCATTTCTGCCTTGGCGCCAACCTTGCCCGCGTAGAGGCCACTGCGATCATTCCCGAGGTGCTGTCCCGGATGAAGGTCCTCGAGCTCGCCGGACCGGTCGAGCGAGTGCGGTCGAACCTGATGAACGGCATCCGCTCGATGCCCGTCAAGTTCACCGCTGCCTCCTCAGCCGCCCGGACCGCCTAGCCAGCGAAAGCTGTTGACGTACTTGCCCATATCCAATGCGATGGCAAGGTTGACGGCTGACGGGTGGCCAGTGCCGAAGTCCGGCGTGAATTCGTGGTACGGGCCGATCGCGGCGGCGATCAACGCGTAGTCGTTCTTGACCGCGCACAGGGCGACCAGCCGGAGCCGGGTGAACTCCCCGCTGGCGTCTTGCGGGTACTCGTCGAGGACGACGCCGTAGCCGGGCTGGTAACCGACCATGGCGTTGGGAATCTCGTATTCGACCGTGGCATCGGGATAGCGGTCCTTGATCAATCCGTCGAGAATTTCTCTCGGTGTGCGCTTGTCGGCGGGCATTCCGAACAGCTGCATGGTCCCGGTGTCGCCGATGTAGTAGTCCAGGTCGACCCCGTCCGGTTTCAGCGTCGACCTGTACGCCGATTCGGCACTGGGGTACTGGACCGAAAACTGTCTATCTGCCGAGAAGAAGCGTGGATTCAGGTCGATCGGCTCGCCGATCGGAGGACGCCCGCAATCCGGCGGGCAGGTATACCGCGGACGGGTCGGCGTGGCCAGCGTCGCCGCCGTCACCCCGACCGCGGCCGCCACGATGAGGCCCGCTCCCAAAGTCCTGAACAGCCACCCATGGCCGGTATGAGTCGAATCAATCGGGCCGTGTTTCTCGTGGAGCAGGGTGATCTGCAGCCCAATCCTCAACGCCAGCAGGGCGATAACCGTGGCCACCACGTACGCCACGAACTGCAGGCCCTCCGACACCGGCGCAAGTTCGAGCAGTCCGAGGCCGCCGAACACGACAAGTGTGACCAGCACGCTCGACACAATCAGCTTCGGTCGACGAAACCACAGGGCGGCGCCGACCAATCCGCCCAATGACGTCGCGATCAAGGGCACCGCCACACCCTGCAGCCCCGCCTGGATCAGCAGGTCGCTGATGGGCCGGTCACCCGCGAACAATCCCGTTGCGAACTGCGGAGCCAGCCGAGTCAACATCGCCGCAGAGGTGAAGCAGATTGCGCCGAGCGCGCCAATCACGAACCCGTCCAGCGTCTCACGGGTCGGGCGGACAAACCTCATCACTACTACGGGAAGCAGCGTGAGAACCGCGGCCCCGATCGGGATCGCGATTCCCGCGATCAGCGCCTGTCTCGTAACCCCGGTATCGCCGAGCGTGACATCGTAGTAATCGGCGATCACCGCGCGGGTCAAGAAGGCCCATCCGACACCCAGCCCGACACCTAGCACCGCGGTCGGCACGAGAGAACGAACCGTCAACTCACGGCGGACGTCGATCTCATACAGGTACAGCACGAATATGAGCGGGAGTCCGAGCGCGGCAATCGCGATCAACGCCGCCTGCCAACGCAACAGCGCGAGCGCAATCAGTACAACAAGCAGGACCGCCAAACCGACCCGGAACGCCATCCGCGAGCGCTGCGGAAGGTATGGAAAGAGCGACGTCGCGACATACGGCCGCAGCACGCGCTCTCCCGGAGCAGCCGCGTACTCCGTCATTACGGCGTTACCCGCGCCTGCACCCTGAGTAGGTCCTGGGCGAGGTTGTAGGCGTTGGGACTGCCGAGCCCGGTCAGCAGGTCGTATCCAGGTTGCGTCATGTCAACTGCGTTGCCGCCCAACCGAATATCACGGAATCCCGGCAACTCCGCGCCAGATGCCACCCGATATAGAAGCGGGTTCAGGTTCCCGAGCGGCCGGCCGCCGTTCGCCTTCAGGTACTGATTCATCAACACGGTCAGCGCGGCCCAGATCGGCGCGGCCTGCGACGTCCCGGCGCCGACATATTCGCGCTGCCCGAAAATGAACCTCACCCCGGTGAACGGGTCACCGACCGCCGCGACATCGGGCGACAGCCTGCGCTGCGCGGTGTCTCGCTGCGCCGACAGCTGCTCCTGCCATTTCGGCCGCCCGAATAGTGCCGACACCCCGCCGCTTGTGCCCTGCGACAACGGCGAGTCGAACCACGCGCACTCACCGAGCCACTGGCCTCGAGGTCCCGTCGACAGCGTGGTGGCCCCGACAGCGGTCATCGCGGGTATCGACGAGATCGCGTCCAGTCCAACGTCATCCGGACCCGGCGGGGACGACCACTCGTCCGCGCCCTTGCATTCCAGACCTGCGTTGTCTCCAGTCGCGTCGAACGCTGTTGTGCCGTGTTCTTGGGCTCTGACCAACGCGGACTCAATCGGTGCAAGATCGACGGCGTTCACCATTTTGTCGCACGACCATCCGATCGACAGGCTCCACACTGCACCGGGAAACTGTCGGTCGGTGTCCTCGAACATCCGGCCGATCTTCTCGTACGCCCCGTCCCTCACCAACGTCGGCCTGGCGTTGATGACTACCAGCCGCGCGTCGGGCGCAATCGCATGTGCCACTTGAAGATCCATCGTGGTCTCGCCGTGAGCGTGATCAGGCACTCCACCGATCACCTCTGGGGTGAAGCGTGGCAGCCCGGACGAGTCGGCGAAGGTGTCGAGGTCCTTCTGGTCGAAGCCGTCGAATTCGAAGAACACGATGGTCTCGCCCTTGCCTGTGTGGCCCTCCTTCGCCAACGGGTCGGCGTTGTACGCGTCCAGCAGCCCCCGGGGAGTCAAACCACCTTTCGGCACGTCAAGCGGAAGGTTGTCCGGCCGGTTCGTGCGATGAGGGGTGTAGCCCATGATCCGGCCGAGCCCGGTGACGACGTCACGAAGTTCCGTAGGAACCGACGGCTGCTCCGGTGACGCGTAGAACACCTGTCCCTTGCGACCCCGGTAGTCGTTGACCGGTACGGCGAAGGCGCGCGCGACGTCGGTGGCGCCGCCCTCGACGATCGCCCATTGATTGCCCGGTTGCCATCGCACCCACAGTCCTCGCGAGCTCGCCCACCCCATCAGCCGCTCGGGGCGGCCGGAACTCGGCAAGGCGACGGTCAGTTGAGCGTCACCCGAGCTCGAGGGACCGAGGTCGGCCGAGCTCGCAAGCAGCGATGCGAACGGACCGGTGATAGCCGGTGCCGGATGGTGCGGCGCGCAACCGGCGCCGACGCCCGAGGCAACGATGAGCGCCGACGCGGTAACGAGCGCCGGCAGTCGCCGCCGCACTTCGGTGGGGGTACTAGGAGCCGTTTTGTACGTGCCTGCCATGTTCGCCGGGCTGGGCCTGCGAGGGCGGAGGTGCGTAAACACTCGGGGTGAACTGGTTCGGCGCCTGCGGATCGATGCGCGGGGCCTTTTCGGTCTCCGAGGGCGGCGCAGCGGGCGACGTCGTCGTGGTCGTGGTTGTGGTGGTCGTCGTAGAGGTCTCGGGAGCCTTTTCCTTACCGGCGCAACCTGCGGTGATCACTCCCATCGTGATGATAGCGCCGAGTCCGGCAACGGCGGAGAGGCGAAGAGGCAAACGACTTTGTGTCCCCATTAAGGTGTCCTATCTGTGTACCTGCACTGCAAACGGCAGGATCTACCGACCATGGTGGCACAGACAGCGAATTTTTGCCATCCCCTTAGCAAAATTTAACGGCCGCGAAGCCTCCGTTAAATGCCGGCACAGATCGACGAAGAGAATGGTACCGGTATTGGCACCCAAACCCCCACGCTGAAGAACGGCGTGATGTCCCGTTCCACGCAGCTATTCGACGGCGCGTCGTACACCGTTCCCATCCACACGCGACTGCACTACTGATTCCCGGCATCAGCACGGGCATTAACGCCGAGTTCAGCCGGGCGGTCGACCGCTTCCCCTGCGAGCGGGGGCATTTTCCCCAAAGATGTAATCCGATCCCCGGGAGTGGCGTAGACGTGTATGGGGATTGAACGGCCCACAACTCAGGGAGCGAAATATGCGCAAGGTTTTGGCCATCGCCTGCATCACCGCGCTCGCATTGTTCGGGGCAGGCGGCTGTAGCAGCAAGAAGAGCGAAGGTGGCGGAGGCGGTGGTGGCGGCGGCGAAATCAACATCTCGTTGAGCTCGTTCCCCGACTATGTCGACCCACAGCTCTCCTACACCGTTGAGGGCTGGACCGTCCTGTGGAACGTCTACACCCCGCTGCTGACCTACAAGCACCTCAAAGGTAAGGACGGCACCCAGGTCGTGCCGGGCCTCGCGCAGGACATGCCCGAGATCTCGGCCGACGGCAAGACCTACAAGCTCAAGCTCCGGGCGAACATGAAGTACTCCGACGGAACGCCGATCAAGGCATCTGATTTCGCCTACGGCATCCAGCGACTGTTCAAGACCGATTCCGGTGGCTCGGTGTTCTACGACGTCATCGACGGCGCGACCGAGTACGCCGACGGCAAGGCTCAGACGATCACCGGCATCAAGACCGATGACGGCACCGGCGATATCACCATCGCATTGAAGGAGCCGAACGGCACCTTCGAGAACGTGCTCGGTCTGATGTTCGCCGCACCCGTGCCGCCGAGCACCCCGTTGGACAAGGATGCGACCAACAAGCCGCCGGCCGCCAGCGGTCCGTTCATGATCACCTCGGTGAACGCCCCGCGCACCCTGACGATGGAACGCAATCCGAACTTCAAGACCGTCAAGGACGCTGGCGCCAGTGAGGTGCCGGATGCCAACGTCGACAAGATCGTCGTCAATGAGAACAAGAACAACAGCTCCCAGGTGACCGACGTCGAGCAGAACAAGACCGACTTCATGCTCGATCCGCCGGTGGCGGACCGCCTCGCCGAGGTCAAGGCGAAATTCAGCGATCGTTTCCGCCTGGAGGACTCGATCAACACCTACTACTTCTTCATGAACACCGAGAAGCCCCCGTTCAACGACATCAAGGTGCGGCAGGCGATCAACTATGCGGTCGATCCGGAGGCATTGAACAGAATCTTCGGTGGCCGGCTGCATGCGACACAGCAGGTCCTGCCACCCGGCATGCCCGGTTATGCGGAATACAAGCTCTACCCCGGCCCGGACATGGCCAAGGCCAAACAGCTACTCGCTGAAGCCAATCCGGCCGATCGCGACATCACGGTCTGGACCGACGACGAATCCGACCGCAAGCGGATCGGCGAGTACTACCACGATCTACTCACCCAGCTGGGCTTCAATGCGACGCTGAAAGTGATTGCGGGCGATGTGTACTGGTCGACGGTCGGCAACCAGTCGACGCCGGACGTGGACACCGGCTTCGCCGACTGGTTCCAGGACTTCCCCCACCCCGACGACTTCTTCCGTCCGCTGCTGCACGGCGACAGCATCCTGCCGACCAACAGCAACAACCTGTCGCGGGTCAACATCGGACCCAACAACGCCAAGCAGGACGAACTGCTGACGAAGCTGATCGGCGACGGCGGGGTCGAACAGCAGTACGCCGACTTGGACAAGTCGTACATGGAGCAGGCAGTCTGGGCGCCCTACGGGAACGAGCAGTTCAGCACGTTCGTCTCCGAACGCATGGACTTCGACAAGGCGTATCACCATCTGCTGTTCAGCCAGGACTTCACGACGTTCTCGATCAAGTAGCACGGCGTGGCCACGCCGACGGACTCGCTGGAGGCACCCGGTGAGCCGGTGCTCCCTACAGGTGTGCCCGCCGCGCAGATCCAGGGTCGCAGTCCCTGGTATCTCGCGTGGCTTCGCCTGCGGCGCAACAAGGTTGCGCTGGCCTTTGGAGTCCTGTTCATCCTGATCGTGCTGTTCTGCCTGGCGGCGCCGCTGTGGGAACACTATGTTGCGCACACCGGACCCAACGAGAACCACATCACCGACAAGGTGATGATCGACGGGAAGGAGACCGACGTCGTCTCTGCAGACGGCACACCCTTGGGGCCCGGACTGCACGGACGATTCCTGCTCGGTGCCGACCAGAACGGCCGCGACGTGATGGTGCGGCTGATGTACGGCGGCCGAACATCGATCTACGTCGGCGTGGCCGCGGCGGTCGTCACCGTGGTCCTGGCAGTGATCGTCGGCCTGCTGTCCGGCTACTACCGCGGCTGGATCGACTCGGTGCTGTCCCGAACGATGGACGTGATCTGGGCGTTTCCCGTGCTGCTGCTCGGCATCGCGTTGGGCACCACCCTGTCCGTCGGTGGCCTCAAGGTCGGAATCCTGCAGATCGCAGGCGATTCGATATGGATTCCGATCCTGATCATCGGATTCGTCTACGTGCCGTATGTGTCCAGACCGATACGCGGTGAGATCCTTGCGCTGCGTGAGAAGGAGTTCATCGAGGCGGCGGTCGCGCAGGGTAAGGGCCCGCTGCGAATCATGTTCTCAGAGCTGCTGCCCAACATCCTCTCGACGATCATCGTCTTCTTCACCCTGAGCATCGCCAACAACATGCTGCTGGAGTCGGCGCTGTCCTTCCTCGGGGCCGGCGTGCGACCCCCCAACGCATCGTGGGGCACCATGATCTCCGACGGCTACCAGGTGATCTTCACGGCGCCGCACCTGACCGTCGTGCCCGGCTTGATGATCGTGGCAACGGTGTTGGCGCTCAACGTCTTCGGCGACGGCCTGCGGGATGCCTTGGACCCGAAGGCGAAGATCAGGTTGGAGCACTAGGCAATGGCCCGATTCGTCGCCAGACGCCTGCTCGGCATGACCGCGGTGCTGTTCGCGATCTCGGTGATCGTGTTCCTGATCTTCAACGTCATCCCCAATTCCGACCCTGCCGCGCGAATCGCCGGGAAGAACTCCGACCCTGCGCTCGTGGCCCGGGTCAGCGCCGATCTCGGGCTCGACAAGCCCTTGGTCGTGCAGTACCTGACGATGATGAAGCAGATTTTCACCGGCCAGCTCATGTCGTATGCCAAGGACCGCAACGTCGTCCAGCAGATCTGGGAAGGCGTGCCCGCGACGTTTTCGTTGTGCATCGGGGCGGCGGTGCTGTGGATGACACTGTCGGTGGTGTTCGGCTACCTGAGCGCCGTGTACGCAGGTCGGTTCACCGATCGCGCCCTGACAATACTGGCCTTGGTGGGCATTTCGTTGCCGGTGTTCTGGCTGGCGGCGATGCTTCTGTACTACTTCAGCTTCAAGATCGAACTGTTCCCGACGGGTGGTTACGTGCCGTTCACCGAGAGTCCGCTGGACTGGGCGTATCACCTCGTCCTGCCCTGGGTCACACTCGCGGTGCTGTTCGTCGGGATATACAGCAGGGTGCTGCGGTCCAACATGCTCGATGTGATGAACGAGGACTACGTGCGCACCGCGCGTGCCAAGGGCCTGAGCGAGCGACAAGTACGCATCCGACATGTGTTGCGCAACTCGATGATTCCCATCATCACCCTGTTCGGCCTCGACTTCGGCATGGTCGTCGGCGGCGGTGCCATCCTGACCGAAACCGTCTACAACATCGACGGTGTCGGCTTGTACGCCGGAGAGGCCATCCGCTCGCTTGACCTGCCACCCCTGATGGCAGTGACGATGTTCGGTGCGTTCTTCATCGTGCTGTTCAACACGATTGTCGACATCCTCTACGCAGTGCTGGATCCGCGCATCCGGCTGGGAGAGGCGGCGCCGGCGTGAGTCCCATCCTGACCGTCAACGACCTGCGGGTCGGCTTCGCCACCGAAGACGGCGTCGTGCAGGCCGTCGACGGCGTCTCGTTCGACCTATCGGCAGGTGAGATCCTGGCCATCGTCGGCGAGTCCGGCTGCGGTAAAAGTGTGACCGCGCAGACGATTACGGGCCTCACCCGCGCGTCGAACGCTCGCATCACGGGTTCGGTGGACTATCGCGGCAAAGAGCTGAACGGACTGAGCGACAACCAGCTGAAAGACGTCCGCGGCGAGGAGATCGCCATGGTCTTTCAGGATCCGATGTGCGCCTTGAACCCCGTTTATCGCGTCGGCGCCCAGATCGCCGAGATGATCCGCGCGCATCGGGATGTTTCCAAGAAGGAGGCGCTCGGCCGCGCCGTCGAACTGCTCCGCTCGGTCGGCATTCCCAATCCCGAGCGCAGGGTGCACGACTATCCGCACGAGTTCTCGGGTGGCATGCGCCAGCGCGTGATGATCGCGATGGCGCTGGCCCTCGAGCCGGAAGTACTTATCGCCGACGAGCCGACGACCGCTCTGGACGTGACAGTGCAGGCGCAGATCCTGCAATTGATCGACCGGCTCAACGAGGAACGCGGCCTTGCGGTCATCCTGATCACCCACGATCTCGGGGTGGTGGCAGAAGTCGCCGACCGCGTGCTGGTGATGTATGCCGGCCAGGTCGTCGAGAATGGCACCCTGGACGAAATCTTCTATGCGCCAAAGCATCCCTACACGTGGGGTCTGCTTGGCTCGCTCGCCCGGCTCGACCGGCCACGCACAGCGCGGCTCGAGCAGATTCCTGGAGCACCGCCGTCGCTGCTGTCTCCACCGTCAGGCTGTCGCTTCGCCCCGCGCTGCCCACACGTATTCGACGAGTGTGCAGAGCTACCGCCGCTGGAGCCGCGCACGGGCGGCGCACACCTCGACCGGTGCTGGCTCGACGCGGCCGACAAGGTGCGAGCGGGAGCCGAGGCATGAGCACCCGAAGGCGGGCGCGAGTGAGGATCGCAGCGGAGCGAGGACCGGAGCGAGCGGGAGCCGAGGCATGAGCAAGGGCGAGCCGCTTCTTGAGGTGACCAACCTCGTCAAGCATTTTCCGATCAAGTCGGGTGTCGTCATCGATCGCGAGGTGGCCCGGGTGCGGGCAGTGGACGGTGTCAGCCTCACTCTCAACGAGGGCGAAACACTGGGGCTGGTAGGCGAATCCGGATGCGGCAAGTCGACGTTGTGTCGGGCGATCCTTCAGTTGACGACACCGACGTCCGGGTCGGTCCGGTTCGCCGGCCAGGAACTGGTCGGCCGCTCGAGACGCGACCTGCGGGCGATGCGCCGCCAGATGCAGATGATCTTCCAGGACCCGTTTGCGTCACTGAATCCGCGCAAGCGCATCGGCCAGATCATCGGTGACCCGCTCGAACTGCACGGCCTCGCCAAGGGCGGGGAGGTGAAGCGCCGGGTGCAGGACCTGCTCGACCGTGTCGGCCTGCAGGCCGAGCACTACAACCGGTTTCCGCACGAGTTCTCCGGCGGGCAGCGTCAACGCATCGGCATCGCCCGTGCGCTCGCGCTGCGGCCCAAGCTGATCGTCGCCGACGAACCCGTTTCTGCGCTCGACGTTTCCGTGCAGGCCCAGATCATCAACCTGCTCGAGGACGTGCAGGACGAGTTCGGCCTGTCCTATCTCTTCGTCGCCCACGACCTCGGCGTCGTTCGCCACGTGTCCGACCGGGTCGCGGTCATGTATCTGGGCAAGATCGTCGAGGACTCGGGCGCCGACGAGCTCTACGAGAAACCGATCCATCCCTATAGCAACGCGCTGCTGTCCGCGGTACCGATTCCCGATCCCGAGCGGAACGCCGCCCGCGAACGGCTCGTGCTCGAGGGCGACGTGCCGAGTCCGATCGACCCGCCCCCCGGCTGCCACTTTCACACGCGTTGCCCATGGGCGACCGAGGTCTGTACGTCGGACGAGCCGCCGCTCGTCGAACATGGATCGGGACACTTGGCGGCCTGCCACCACCCGCAGAACGTCTAGGGGCGGCCCACCGGCTATTCCGCGGTGTCGGGCGAGGTGTCCGGTGCCGAGTCGGTCGAGGCGTCCGGCGATCCGTCCAACACGCTTACCGCGATGCCGTAGGGCAGGAACCGCACCTTCCGCGTCGGGTCGGTGTTGTTCTTGTTCGCCCGAAGCGCGTCGAGTTCGGTGGCGTACAACTCTTCGACGTGGGCCTTGCCGTCGTCGTCGACGGTGTAGATGGACCACACCCCGTCGCCGGTCTCGCCGGTCGTTTCCGGCTGGTGCCTCTGGCGGCGGGAGAACTCGTCGAAGAGCACGCTCCACCCGGCCCGTTCGCCGGTCATGTCGAAGACCTTGCCGACGGCGTCGCGCAGTCCCTCGCCCGCTTCGCGGATAACTCGATCGAAGTCCTCCGGGTCGAACCCGAACGGCCCATTGCTACTCATCTACCCAGTGTGCCACCGGTCAGCCGTAGGGCGACGGCTGATACGGCTGATACGGGTCGTACGGCTGCTGATACTGCGGCGGCTGCTCGACAGGGCCCTGGTTGGGCACCTGAATCGGCACCGGCACCGGCACGAACGGCACCCTGATGTAACTCGTCGTCATCGACGGCGTGGTGGTGGTCGTCGTGGTCGTCGTGGTGGTGGTCGTGGTCGTCGGCGATGTCGTCGTGGTCGTCGGCGACGTCGTCGTGGTCGTCGGCGACGTTGTCGTGGTCGTTCGCGTGGTGGTGATCGGCGCCTCCGTCGTGGTCGGCGTCCACGTAGGTGACGGCGGGGGTGGGGGCGGAGGCGCCTCGCTGGTGACCGTCTCCACGCTGGGCGGCGGAGGCGGCGGGCTCGGCGGTGGCTCTGCAGGTTCCTTCGGCGACGGCGGTTCCGGCTCGGGCGACTTGGGCGGTTCGGGGCGGGGCGCTTCGGACGCCTTCGTGCTCTCAGTGGCGCTGGTCAGCGCATACGCCACGCCGCCGACCGTGATGATGCCGATGACGGCGGCCACGCCAATCCCCAACTGCGCCATACGTTGCCACCGTCGCTTCGGTTCCTTGTAGATCCTGCCGGTGGTCGACGGCACGTACTCGATCGCAGGGCGGACCTCGGTATCTGTTGTCTGGTAAGGATTTTCACCGGTATACGGGACCAGCTCCTGGCCACCCTCTTCCTGCGACCAGGCCAATGCCCGGAACGTCGCAGAGCCGGGAGTGTCGGGTCCCGGGCCTTCGAAGACCGCCGCCGCGGCGGTGGCATCGGTGGCGGCAGCGGCGGCTCCCGTCGGCGCCTCCGCGTCGAGAGTCGCCGCGTGAGCTCCGGTCGGTGCGTCGGCGTCGGCGCCGAATGCCGCGAAGAGCGCGGCGCCGACCGCGGAGTTCAGGGCTGGTTGCGGTGTGGTCACCACCGGGAGCCGGGTGTGCTCGGAAAGTCGTTGTGTGACAAAGGGAATACTTGCGCCGCCACCCACGATGGCCAACGCGGCCATATCGGTCGGCGCCGTCCCGTTCCGCTGAGCCAAGTCGTCGACGGCCGCAATGACGCCGTCCAACGGTCGCAGAATCAGCTCCTGGAGTTCATCTCGGGTCAGCCGGATGTCGGCGCGATACCCCGGGAGTTCGATGACCAATTCCGTGGCCGTGTCCGCAGACAACCGCTCTTTGGCCAGTCGGCACTCCTCGCGGAGCCTGGTCAGCGATTCGACCGCCGTGGTCCCCGCGGGATCGGCGTCGCCGGCGAGGTTGTCGAGCACATGAGCCAGCAACGCCTGGTCGATCAAGTCGCCCGAGAAATCGGTGTAGCGCATCGTCTCGCCGATGGGTTGGAACGACGCGGCGGCGTCGGCAAGGGTGATGCTGGTGCCACTGCCACCGAAGTCGAGCAGAGCCACCACACCGTTCACGGTGATTCCAGGGTTGGCCTGCAGGGCTGTCAACGCGGCAACGGCGTCGGACACCACCCGGACCGGTTCGCTGGTCTGCGACAGGTTCCGGCTGTTAGCCAGTGCGCTCCGGAAGGCCCATGTCGTCGACGGGCCCCAGTGCGCCGGCACCGCGATGGCGATGTCGGACGACGGGCCGCCGCCGACCGCCACCATTGCGTCGAGCGCCTCGACCAACAGCTGTTCGGCGAGATAACTCTTGCCGTCGGGAGAAACCAGTGGGACGCGGTCCCCCACCCGCTCGACGAATCCGCTTATCGTCGCGGTCGAACCCGGAAGGGTCAGCACGGAGCGGCGCGTTACAGGTTGATTGCCGACACGCGCCGCGACCAGGTTCGTTGTCCCGACCGACAACCCCAAAGGGTCGCTCATAACGGCCCACACCATAGCCCCGAAATGGGCAGATCTGGCTCAGACACTCCGTAGGCAACCCGTTTGAACAGCGTTCCGCCAGCAAGCTTTTGAGTGCTCGGGATTCATCACTGTCATGCAGGGTACTCGGAGTGCCGCGAGACGGTGTGTTGCAATGTTGGCATGGGTGACATCGACGACATCACACGGGTGAAGTACCGCTATCTGCGCGCGCTGGACACCAAACGGTGGGACGAGTTTGCCGAGACGCTCACCGAGGATGTCGTTGGTGACTACGGCAGCTCACTCGGCGAGGAGCACCACTTCACCGATCGCGACAGCCTGGTCGAGTTCATGCGTTCGTCGATGCCTGCCAACATCATCACCGAGCATCGGGTGACGCATCCCGAGATCGACGTCGACGGCGACGAGGCCACCGGAACCTGGTACCTGCAGGACCGCGTCATCGTGCCCGACTTCGACTTCATGCTCTACGGCGCGGCGTTCTACCACGACCGTTACCGCCGCACGCCGGACGGTTGGCGGATCAGCGCCACCGGGTACGAGCGCACCTACGAGGTGACGATGTCTACCGAATCCATCACCAAGTTCAAGGTGAAACCCGGTGCGGCGCTGAATATCTGAGCATCACTGGGTAACGGCGATGAGCGCACCCGGTTGTAACCATCGGATGATGTCGACCAGGGTGCTGTCATCGATCGCGACGCAGCCCGCAGTCGGACCGCCGTCGGTGGCGTGCAGGAAGAAAGCACCGCCATTGCCCGGCACACGTTCCTTGTTGACGCCCATCACCACCGCGTGAACGTACTGCGGGATCTCGAGATTCTCGGTGCCGCTGGACGGATCGGTGTTGAACGGGCACTGCGATTTCTTGCACACCTGCATGGTGTTGTACGTCGGGCTCTTCATGTCCCCGTCCCACCAGTGATCGGGCCCGACCTGGACATACTGCAGCCCACCGCCCGGGTTCGGCGCAGTGCCGAAGGCGAAGTCAAGACTGAAGATGCCCATGGGGGTCTTCGCTTGGCCGTCATGGGTTTCCGGAGCCATTCCACTCGAGCCGACGAACGCCGGGATACCGACCTTGATCGCTTGCCATCCGGCTGCAGTGCGCTGGAAGACGTCGATCTTGGCCGACGAACCGCCCGATCCCACAACGGAAATCACTTGAGTGGCGTTGCCGACCTTCGGCGCGAACCACGGCGTGTAGTCGGCATGGCCGATCGGCGAGAAAAGGGTTCCCAGCACCAACGACACCATCGCTAACAGCGGTACCAGCCATCGGCGCACGCGCCCATGGTTGCACACGACCACGTCGTCACCCGGAATTTGTCGCAGAACAAACCCGGCTAGACATCCCAGGGTCGTAATGTGTCAAGCCGCTGCGGCGGGTTGTCGGTGTGCCCAGGCTTTGTGTTCGTCGTAGACGGTGTGGTGGCTTAGGCAGCCGTGCAGGATGCCGACGAGGCGGTTGCCCAGGGCGCGTAGTGCTTGGTGGTGCAGGTCGCCGGCGGCGCGGTGTTGGTCGTAGAAGGTGCGGGCGCCGGGGCTGGTGGTCAGGGCGCAGAAGGCCCATTGGTCGACGGCGTCATAGAGGCGGCGGTTGCGGACGTGGCGGGCCAGCACGGCACGTTTCTTGCCCGACGCGATCGTCAACGGTGATGTTCCGGCGTAGTTTTTGCGACACTTGGCGGTGGTGTAGCGGTTCGGGTCGTCCCCGAATTCACCAAGCACCCGGGCGCCGAGGATGACACCAAGTCCTGGCAGGGAGCGGTAGATGTCGGCGTCCGGGTGTGCTTCAAAATGTGTCGCCAACTCGGCTTCGAGATCGGCGATCTGGCGGTTGAGCTCGGCGATGATGCCGACCGTGGCCCGGGTGCTGGCCCCGAACGCGGCGGTGACCGCAGCAGGGGCGGCGAGCTGCTGGCTTCGCAGCATTTCCTGAATCTGCAGGGCTCGGGTGTCGAGGTTGCGTTGGCGCCCAGCGGCTTTGAGCGCAGCCCGGATCTTCGACACACTGAGCCGCCCCGCGTCGGCGGGGGTGGGGGCGCGACCCAGGATGGACAGCGCGTCGCGGTCGGCCAGATCGTCGAACGCCTCCAGCGCGGCGGGGTAATACTCGCGCAGCGCCGAGCGCAGGCCGTTGGTGTGGCGGGTGCGCGCCCAGATCAGATTCTGGTGCGCTCGGGCCAGCACCTTGATCGCCTCGGCATCGCCGCTGTCGCCGGCGACCCGGCGATGGTTGTGCCGGTCGGTGCGTACCAGATCAGCCAACAGTTTGGCATCAGAGGCATCGGACTTGGCTCCCGAGACGTGGTGGCGGTCGCGGTAGCGGGCCGCAGCCAGCGGGTTGACCGCGAACACCTGATATCCGGCTGCGGTCAAGCCATCCACCCACAGGCCCCGGTCGGTTTCGATACCGATCACGACCTGGCCGGGTTCCTCGGCGTGAGCAGCCATCAACTCGTGAAACACCCGCATGCCGGCCAGGCCTTCGGGTAGCCGCCGCGACGCCAGCTTGTCGCCGGTGTCGTTCATCAGATACACGTCGTGCTGGTCTTCTGCCCAGTCGTCTCCGACGAACAGCATCGGATTGGCCTCCCTCGGTTCAGTGTGGATGAATCCTGTTCGAGCCGAAGGGCACCCGGCGGCGACCTAATGGATCAGTGCTCAAACTGGCACGACATCCCATGAGCGCTACAGATGACCTCACCAACCAGCCGGGGCACGATCTAGCCGTAGGAATCGATCATCACTCCAGGTCTAAGCCAGTGCTCACCGGCTGGCGGCTCGGTGACCAGCCTCCCGCTCAAGAAGCAAGATCCTTGTTAAGGACACGCTGATCGAATCCCATTAGGTTTGGCGTCATGCGCTTTCGGCGGAAATCAAGCGGATTGCGGGGCCTGACCGAGATCGGCCAGGGTCTCGGCACCCTCGATCGCGAAGTCTTCGAAGCGATCGCGGAGTCGCCGAGTCCCCTTCTTGACGCCGCGATGCCCCGGCTGAGCTGGGCCGCCGACCACTCCAGACTGTGGTTCGTCATCGCGGCCGCACTCACCGCGACGCGACATCCCACAGTGGCACGCGGCGCCGTGCGCGGCGTCGTGAGCCTGGCGATTACCAGCCTGATCACCAATCAATTCGCCAAGCGCGTCTGGAAACGGCCGCGACCCGACCGCCTGTCGGTGCCGTTGGCGCGGCAAAGCAGGCGCGTCCCCACGTCGAACTCGCTGCCGTCCGGCCATTCCGCCAGCGCGGCCGCGTTCGCCGTCGGGGTGGGGCTGGAAAGTGCACCGGTCGGACTGGGGCTCGCCCTGCTTGCCGGACTGGTCGGATTGTCTCGCGTCGCGGTGGGCGCGCACTATCCGGGCGACGTGTTCGCGGGCTTCGGCATCGGCGCAGGCATCGCCGTACTCGGCGGGCGCATCGTGCCGCCGATCGTGCCCACGAAGATCCCGGCCGCCGACCCGCTGCGCATGGACACTCCCCCACGACCCGACGGCGCGGGCTTGGTGCTGGTGATCAACCCGGCCTCGGGCAGCGGCACCGGCGCGCGAGTCGTCGACGAAGTACGCGACGCGCTGCCTGCGGCCGAGGTCGTCGAGCTCGGCGAGGGCGACAACCTCGAGACGGCGTTGCGCGACGCCGCCAAACGCGCCGAGGTGCTTGCGGTCGGCGGCGGCGATGGCACGGTCTCGTGCGCGGCGGGCATCGCCATCGAAACGGGTCTTCCCCTTGCGGTCTTTCCCGGCGGAACCTTCAACCACTTCGCCAAGGACATCGGCTGCGACAACGTCGCCAAGACCGTCGATGCGATCCGGCGCGGCAGCGTGGCGTGCGTCGACCTCGTCTACCTCAACGAGAAGCAGATCGTCATCAACACGGCCAGCATCGGCGCCTACCCGCACTTCGTTCGCATCCGCGAGAAGCTCGAACACAAGATCAGCAAGCCACTCGCAGGGCTCTACGCGATGTTCCACACGCTGAGGCGCGACAAGCCGGTGCGCATCGCCTATGACAACAAGACGCTGCAGACATCGCTGTTCTTTCTTGGCAATTCGACGTACCTTCCGTCGGGCTTCGCTCCATCGCGACGGACCAGGATGGACGACGGCCTCATCGATGTCCGCATACTCGAGACCGGCCGGAGGTTCAGCACATGGCGCATCGTCACGTCACTGGCGCTCGGCCGGCTCGAACGAAGCCCGCTCTACCACGAAATGCGGGTACCCGAGTTCGCCTTCACCGCCGTGGACGGGCCCACGATCTTGGCCCACGACGGTGAGATCGGCACAGAGTGCACAGAGGCGACCTTCAGCGTGAACTACCGGGCGCTCCCGGTGTTTCGTCCGCTGCCGTGACCGCGACAGCGGGCGGCACCAGCAGCAGGCACACGACGAACCACACATAACCAAGCGCCCACCCGGCAAGCACATCCGACGGGTAGTGCACATTGAGCACGACACGCCCCATACCGATCGCCACCACCACGATCGCGCCGAAGGCGACCAGCCACACCCGCAGCGGACGTCGCACGACCGGCAACGTGACGGTCAACAGCGCGAGCACTCCCACCATCACACCGAGCGCATGTCCCGACGGAAACGACGTCGACGGCGCATTCACCAACGCCTCGGCCGGCCGAGGGCGGTTTGCGGCGGCCTTTGCCGCCTCGGTGACGAACCCACCGAGCTCAACGCTGAGCACCAGGAACAGCGCAGCCCGCACATTGCGCCGCGCCAACGCGAACACGATCACCGCCAAGGCGATAAGCCGGAACACGGTGGGCCCCAACAACGTGCAGAAGATCACCCAGCTCGCGACCCAGCCGGGGTGGGCGATGCCGTAAATGTGCAGGGCGTGGATGGCCGCGGAGTCGATCGCGTCGAGCCAGTGCCACCTCTGCGCGAAGCCGATCCACATCAGCACATACAGCGCAAGCGCCGGCACAGCCAGGCCGACCAACCACGCCTTCCGCACCGCCACGTACTAGACGCTACGGTGCCAATATGGCTGTGATTCTGCGCAAGCTACTTCGCATCGGCGGACTGCCCGACGCGCTTCGCACCGAGGTCGACGCCGAAGGCATCCTCCACCTGGCCGAATACCTCCCGGTCACCCGACGGTTCAGTGGATCGGTCCCTGGCAAGCGGGCGAGCGGAAACTTCTCCAGCTACGTCGGTTCGCTGGCCATCACACCGCAGCGGGTGCTCGGCACGTTGTCATCGGTGCCCAAGCTCGCGGGCCGCACCATCGACCAGCGATGGGACGCCCAGCAAAGCGGAGCGGTCAAGGCGGACATCGCCAATGACGGCATGCGCATCGAGGTCGACATCGCCGAAGTCGACCCGAAATTCAGCGGGCACCTGTCGCTGCACTATAAGGACGCCATCCCCGACGACGTCTTGATGCGACTGCCACGAACGTCGCTCGCGTTCGATGTGCCGCCCGAATACGTCCTTCGCGCGGTCGGCGTGCCCGCAAGGGGCTGACTCAGATCTGCGGCGGCTTGTTACGCTCGCCAGCAAGCATGTGGCTGAGTCGCCTTTCGGCGCAGTAGTTCTCGTTGTATTGGCATTCTGCCTTGATGCGATAAGTGCGCCCCAGGGCGCGAGCGCTTAGCCGTTTCGGCATGTGGGGTCGAGTGGTTGGGGTCTGCCCACCGGGACGTGTCCAGAGGACGGTACCCACAGTCATCGGCCTGAGATACAGGTCCGTCCACCGCTCATCGTTGCGTCAGCCGCTGAACGAGAACCGTTCGCGTAATCGTGCCATTACCTCGCTGCGTTCGCCGTCGGCGAGCTGCTTACCTTGGTCATTCTGCGGGGCGTTGCCTTGGTCGTCGGTGTCAGAGGTGTGGGGTTGATCCATGGTGATCCTGAGCGAGGATGTCACCGGGGCTGGTCGGCCCGAAGCTGATGCTTCTGGAGACAGCGGCTGCCAGCGGCTGGCTTCATCCGACCTAGACTGCATTTTCAGTCACTGTCGATACTAGACCTCGGGTCCCCGCGGAAGAATTTCGGTACCTGGCAAAGGCAGCATCGGCGATGGATTGGTCGTCACACACCCGCCCGGGGGGCCAGTCTGGATGACTGTGCCATCGGGCAGCTGGCAATCGTGCCATCCGTGTACGCCGTTCCAGAACGTTTTCAAAAGATGGTGAGTGCGACTGGCCGAAGAACACTTTGAACCAAGCTGAAGCGCAGAGCGATTCGCCCGCTGCGCGCATCCCGTGCGCCTAGGGTATGACCAACAGACAAGGGACCAACGTCATGCCTGATTCGGTCGACCCAATGGCAGCAGTGCGCCAATACGTAGAAGCCTTCAATAACGGTGACCCGGCAGCGATGGCAGCGGCCTGCGCCGACCCGATGCAGATTCTCGACGGGATGTCGCCGCACGTGTGGCAGGGGCCGACCGCCGCCGAAGACTGGTGGACGGACGTGCTCGCCGAGGGCGAGCACCTCGGTGCTTCGGGTTACCGCATCGCGCTCGGCGAGCCACGGCACGTCGATGTCAATGGTGAGAGCGCCTATGTCGTCGCCCCCGCGACCATGACATTCGATCTGCGAGGCAACCAGGTCACACAAACGGGTTCGGTTTATACCGTCGCGCTTCGCAAGGTTGACGCAGAGTGGCGACTTACCGCTTGGGCCTGGGCAAAAGGCGCATAGTTGGCGGTGTTTTCGACACAGGCATATCAGGTTCGACTGCACGTCGGCCCGACCGAGTTGGTTGCGCGTTGCCTGTGCGGAAGATAATCGAACGTACATGCGACTCTATCTTCACTCACCTTCCGGACAACCGCCAGCTCACCAACAGCATGTGGATGAACTCGCAAGTGCAGATAACTCGCTCTCGATGAGCTAAATGGTTGCCGAACCGGACACGGCCCGGTTCGGTTTACCGACGACACCCGAAAGGATTCGCAGTGACCGAATCACGGAGAGACAACGTGCTGATCGTGCATTGGCACGACCTCGGGCGATATCTCGGTGTCTATGGGCACTCCGACGTGTCCAGCCCCCGGCTCGACGAACTCGCCGCCGAGGGCATCGTGTTCACCCGTGCACACGCGACCGCTCCGTTGTGCTCGCCGTCTCGGGGATCGCTGTTCACCGGACGCTACCCCCACCGCAACGGGCTCGTCGGGCTCGCACACCACGGCTGGGAGTACCGCGCAGACGTCCGTACGCTGTCTCAGATACTTACCGATTCAGGTTGGCACACAGCACTTTTCGGCATGCAACACGAGACCTCGTATCCGGCGCGACTCGGATTCGATGAGTTCGACGTGTCCAATTCATACTGCGAATACGTGGTCGAGCGCGCGACGCAGTGGCTGACCGACGCGCCTCGGGAACCGTTCCTTTTGACCGCGGGCTTCTTCGAGACCCACCGCCCGTACCCGCCCGAGCGATACCAGCCCGCCAACCCGAACGCCGTCGCGGTGCCCGACTATCTGCCCGAAACCGACGATGTCCGGCAGGATCTCGCCGAGTTCTACGGCTCGATCTCCGTCGCCGACGCCGCCGTCGGCCAGTTGCTCGACACGCTGGCCGCCACCGGTCTCGACCGCAGCACCTGGGTGGTGTTCATGACCGACCACGGCCCAGCGTTGCCCCGCGCCAAGTCGACACTCTACGACGCGGGTACCGGCATCGCGATGATCGTGCGCCCACCGCTCGAGGGTGGGCGGCAACCACGGATCTACGACGACCTCTTCAGTGGGGTGGACCTGCTGCCCACCCTGCTGGACCTCCTCGGTCTCGACCTGCCCTCCGATATCGACGGCATGTCGCATGCCGGAACCCTGCGCGCCGCGTCGGCAAGACGGCAGACCCGTGCGGTCGGAGGTGTACACCAGCAAGACATATCACGACTCCTTCGACCCGATACGGGCAATCCGGGCAAAGGGATTCAGCTATATCGAGAATTATGCCAGTCGTCCCTTGCTCGATCTGCCGTGGGATATCGCCGACAGCGCTCCGGGTAAAGCGGTTGCACCGTTCATCGCGGACCCGCGTCCGGACCGGGAGCTGTACGACCTCCTCGAGGATCCCACCGAGTCGCACAACCTGCTGGGTCCCGGCGCCACCGACAAGGCGGAAGCGATCGCAGACGATCTAGCGCTAATGCTTCACGCCTGGCGCCTCAAGACCAATGACGTCATCCCCTCGGAGTTCGCGGGCACCCGCATCTCGGCGCGCTACACGGAAACCTATCTGCGCAACCACGGACCAACTGTGACCAGCCGTTCACCGATCGCCGCCGACCGCGGCATCGAAGAAACCCACCGTTAGGGAGCGAAGATGTCTGCCTCTGCGTATCTGGCTCTCGCGTCGCAACGCAGCGGTAGCACCCTGCTCGTCGAGTCGCTTCGGGCCACCCGGCGTGGCGGGTGCACCCGGCGAGTTCTTTCAGTACCTGCCCACGACGAGCCAGTCGCCACAGCCCCGCCAGTGGTTCGAAGAGGTGGACGACCAGTCGATCCTGCGGCTGCTCGACCCGCTCGACGACGGCAAGCCCGACCTGGCGCCGCCGGAGATCTGGCGCGACTACATCCGCACGGCGGGCCGCACACCCAACGGCATCTGGGGCGGCAAGTTGATGTGGAACCAGACGCCGCTGCTGCTTCAGCGAGCCGCGGGCCTGCCTGACCGCTCGGGCGACGGACTCCTCGCCGCGATCCGTGACGTCGTCGGCTGCGATCCCGTCCTCATTCACGTCTACCGTCCCGACGTTGTCTCACAAGCGGTTTCGTTCTAGTGGGCGGTACAGACACGGGTGTGGCGCGGCAGGCCGGACCCGGTCCGTGACTCGCGCGCCGAGTATCACGCCGGGGCCATCGCCCACGTCATCACGATGCTGCGCGAGCAGGAGAAGGACTGGCGGGCGTGGTTCGACGAGGAGAACGTCTCGCGATTGAGGTCGCCTATCCGGTGCTGTGGCGCAACCTCACCGAAATCGTCGGCACCATCCTCGACGCTTTGGGCCAGGATCCGCAACTGGCGCCCGCTCCGGTGTTGGAGCGTCAGGCAGATCAGCGGTCCGACGGGTGGTCGACCGATACCGGGCGCAGGCGGAACGGGAAGGCCTGCCGACCTGACCTCCCGTCAGCCGACCTGAGCCACCACGAACACCCGGCGGAACGGGAAGAACGTCCGGCCGTCGGGTCGCGGTGGATAGGCCTCTTCGAGCATCGGGATGAGCTCTTGCCGGAACTGCTGCCACGCCGCTTCGGACAGCCGATCGATCACCGGCCGCAGCGCAGTGCCGGTGATCCACTCGAGCACCGGATGTTCGCCGGTCAACTCGTGGATGTAGACGGTCTCCCAGGCATCCACCCGACAGCCCGCATCGGTCAGCATGTCGGCGTACTCAGCGGCCGGGCTGACCACCTTGCCTTCGCGAAACGGCATGTCGCGCAGCCTGTTTGCGAAGGGTTCGCGGCGGGCGACGACACGCACAGCCTCGTGCGAGGGTGACTGAAAGTTGCCCGGCATCTGCACAGCGATCCACGAGCCCGCCGTCAGCGCACCCGCCCAACGGACGAGTAGCTCGGCGTGCCCGGGTATCCACTGCAGCGTGGCGTTGCTCACCACCACGTCGGTGTCGGGCTTCGGTTCCCATGACCGCACATCGCCGACCTGCGCGTCGACGCCACGCTCCCTGGCCGATTCGACCATCTCCGGGGAGCTGTCCCACGCCTCGATCACCGCGTCGGGCCAGCGCTCGATGAGCGTGGTGGTGAGATTGCCCGGCCCGCAACCCAGGTCGACGACGCGGCGCGGATTCTCCGCCGCCACGCGCGAGAGCAGATCGAAGAACGGCCTGCCGCGCTGATCGGCGAAGGTGAGGTAGACGTCGGGATTCCACACGGGAGACAGTGTCGCACCCAGGCACTCACAGGTGGTTCGCAGCTGCGGCCGAGCTTGGCGAACAGCAACGCACGGCAAGTTGAGCGGCATGACTGCCAACGTCGACAGGCGCGCGCAGATGCTGCTGGCCGCGCTGCTCATCGCCACCGCGGCGCTGTATCTGTGGAATCTGTCGGCGACGGGATACGGCAACCTGTTCTACGCGGCAGCCGCCGAGGCCGGTTCACACAGCTGGTCGGCCTGGTTCTTCGGATCATTGGACGCGCACAACTTCATCACCGTCGATAAGCCACCGGCCTCGTTGTGGGTGACGGGCTTGTCGGTCCGCCTGTTCGGCATGAACAGCTGGTCGGTGCTGGCCCCCCAGGCCGTGATGGGTGCGGCCTCGGTGGCGGTGCTGTACGCGACGGTCCGGCGGGCGTTCGGCGACGCGGCGGGCGGGACGGCCGCGGGGCTGTTGGCCGGCGCGGCGCTGGCGTGCACGCCCGCTGCGGCGTTGATCTTCCGGTTCAACAATCCGGACGCGCTGCTGGTGCTGCTGTTGACCGTGGCCGGCTACTGCCTGATCCGCGCCGTCGTGGTCGCATCGTGGCGTTGGCTGGCCCTGGTCGGGCTCGCGATGGGAGCCGCGTTCCTGACCAAGATGCTCGAGGCCTTCCTGCCGTTGCCCGCGTTCGCCTTGACCTATGTGTTGTTGGCGCCGACGAGCTGGCGCAACCGCCTGTTCCATCTACTCGGCGCCACCGCCGCGCTGGTCGCTGCGGCAGGGTGGTGGGTGCTGACGGTCCAATTGGTTCCCGCGACGGTGCGGCCCTACATCGGCGGTTCGACCGACAACACCGTGCTCCAACTCGCCGTCGGGTACAACGGCATCACGCGCATTCTCGGTCGCGGCGGGCGAAATCGCCTGGCCGACATGGGTTCTCGGACCATTGCGCATGGCTGGTCGAGGCTGGGCGGCGGCACTGGCGTCCATCGTCTGCTCACCGCCGAGATGGCCAACGAGATTTCCTGGTTGCTGCCCGCAGCGCTGCTAGCCGTCGCCTTCGGCGTCTACCTCGTCTTCCGCGGCAGGCTGAACCGCGGCGAGAAGGCCGCGCTGACGATGTTCACCGGCTGGCTGCTGGTGAGCGCACTGGTCTTCAGCTACATGAGCGGGATGGTCCACCCGTATTACACCGTGGCGATGGCGCCCGCGGTCGCCGGGCTGGTCGGCATCGGGGCGACGTGGGCGTGGCGAAGCCGGGCCGGCTGGGACGGCCGCGTCGCGCTCGCGGCCATGATCGTGCTGACCGCCCTGTGGTCGGCACTACTTCTGCACCGCAACAACTTTGGCCCCGCATGGTTTCAGTGGGCGCTGACCGGCGTCGCGGCTGCCGCAGCCATCGCCGTGCTCGGCCTCGGCACGCGCAGGATCGCCGCTGCCGCGGTCGTCGTCGGAGTCCTGGCCGCGGTCGGCGGCTCGGCAGCGTTCTCCATCGCCACCGCCGCCACCCCACACCGCGGCTCGATCCCGACAGCGCTGAAAAAGGGCAACGCCCAGCTCGGCAACTGGATGGGCGACGAAGCCACCAATCCCGACCTGGCCGGGATCCTGGCCAATACCGACACCGAATGGTCGGCCGCCACCAACGGCTCACAGTCCGCGGCCGCGCTCGAGATCTCATCGGGCACCTCGGTGATGGCTATCGGCGGGTGGAGCGGCGACCCGGTACCCACCCTGCAGTCCTTCATCGACGACGTGCAGGCGGGGAAGATCTCGTACTACATCGAGGCCGGACGCGGGCGGTCCTTCCAGGGCGAGGGGCACGGCGAGGTGGTCTACGGGCCCACCCACGGCGCTGCGCACACCCGCGAGATCGCCAACTGGGTGGCCGATCACTATCGCGGCACCGTCGTCGGCGAATCGACGGTCTACCGCCTGACGTAGGCAATCCGGCTGGCTACCATCGGTCGGTGCCCAGTTCGCAGCCGCCCGACGCCGCGCCGGTTGAACCGCCCATTCCCGTTCCCGATGTAGCCGGTGCCGACGCGACTGCCAGAGGGCTACCAAGGCGCGTCGATCTCACGCTGCGCCAACGACTGATCGTCGACTCCTCGGCCATCGCCGACCTAGGCCTGCGAACGGCGCTGGCATCGGTCGTCGGCGCGGCGATGATCCCGCAGTTGGCGATGTCCGTGCTGAACGGGTCGGGGGCAGCCGCCCAGCGCGACGCAATGCGCTTCTACGCGGAGTTGGGCGCAGCGAAGGATCCGGCGCTGTCGTTCCCAGCGCCGACCGAGGTGCCGCGGATCTCGTCGCGCCCGGCCAATCCGGTTGCGGAGTGGATCGCCAACGGCCGCGTGCACAACATCCGGTTCAAGAGCAGCTATCAGGCCATCAACCCGGCAATGCGCGACCGCTGTGGGTCCTACGCACGCAACAACGTCGTGCACGCCCAACACTGGCGCCACGACGACGGGCCCCACCCCACCTTGTGCGTGATTCACGGGTTCATGGGCTCGGCGTACCTCTTCAACGGGTTGTTCTTCTCACTGCCGTGGTTCTACCGGTCGGGCTACGACATCCTGCTGTATACGCTGCCTTTCCATGGCCGTCGCGCCGAAAAGTATTCTCCCTACAGTGGTTACGGGTTGTTCGCCAACGGATTTGCGGGTTTCGCAGAGGCCATGGCGCAAGCGGTGCACGACTTTCGGTCGCTGATCGACTACCTCGAGTTCACCGGCGTCGACCGCGTCGCGTTGACCGGAATGTCATTGGGCGGCTACACCTCTGCGCTGATCGCCTGCGCCGACGACCGCATCCAGGCCGTGATTCCCAACGTTCCCGTCGTGATGCCCGAAAAGCTGGTCGAAGAGTGGTGGCCCGCCAACATGCTGGTTGCACTCGGTGACCAGCTCACCAATACGAACGATGAACTGTCAACGGCCGCAGCGATGTTCCACTCGCCGTTGAACTACCCCGCGCTGGTACCCAAGGACCGGCGGCTGATCATCGCGGGCCTCGGTGATCGGCTGGCCCCGCCGCAGCAGGCGGAGGCACTCTGGGAGCACTGGGACCGCTGCGCGTTCCACTGGTTCCCCGGCAATCACATCCTGCACGTCAGCCAGCCGGACTACCTGCGCAGGATGACCCGCTTCATGCGGGACTTCATGTTCAGCTAGCCCTTAATGGCGCTGACCAGCGAGATGCTGGCGAACATCGGGTCGGCCTCTGACTGCGGCCCGGGTACGGGTCGCCCGACCTGACGGCAGTAGTCGGGCAAGTCGACCGAAGTGCCCTGCCATCCGTGGTCGGTGAACCAGTCGATTGCCGGCGCGTGCTGCTCGTTGTAGATGAGCGTGAAGAACTGGTTCCCGTCGTCGGATGCGCGCTCCTCGTCCCGCGCCGCCTGGTAGAGCTCATCGCTGAACGGCTTGCCATCGTCCACGGCGACGTGGCTGTCGCGCTCCGCCAACCCGTGGATACCGGCGAAGAGATCGCGTTGCGCATTGGCAGGCAGATACACCAAAAGTCCTTCGACCAGCCAGGCCGACGGCCTCGAAGGGTCGAAGCCGCTGCGCCGAAGCGCCTGCGGCCAGTCGTCGCGTAGGTCGACGGCGATCTCTAGGCGCTCGGCCGTCGGTGCGTCGCCGCGCCGGCTGAGTACCTCGCGCTTGAACTCCAGCACCTGCGGCTGGTCCAACTCGTAGACCACCGTCCCACTGGGCCAGGCCAGCCGGTATGCACGGGAGTCCAGGCCCGCGGCCGGAATCACGATCTGGCGGACGCCCGCATCGGCGGCGGCGTAGAAGTAGTCGTCGAAGTACTTGGAGCGCGCGGCCTGGTAGTTGACGAAATGCGCGCCGAATTCCGTCATCAATTTGTTCTCCGGCGCCTTCCCATCGAGGACGTCGGCCCACTCACCGCCGACGGCCCGACAGAACACCTCCGCGTACGGATCGACCACCAGCGGGTTCGGCTTGTTCGCCTCCAGCGCCCGCGCGGCGGCGACGAACAACGCCGTCGAGCCGACGCTGGTGGTGATGTCCCAGGTGTCATTGTCTGCCCGCATAACCCCGGTATACCCCGACATTCTGACAACCCGCTGAGCTGCGAGGTGTCACGATAACGTTCGTGAGCGACAGTCGGGTTCGCTATGCCCGCAACGGGGACGCTCGGTTGGCGTACCGCATCTACGGCGACGGCGAGCGGACCTTGGTGTGGGTTCCAACGATGTTCAGCAGCATCGATCGCTACGACGATCCGACGTTTCCGTGGGGAGCCGGCGTCGAAAGGCTATCCCGGGCGGTACGCGTCGTCGTCTACGACGGCCGCGGAACGGGTCTATCTGATCCCGTGGCACGCGCACCAACTCTGGATGACCGTGTGTGCACGATCTTGCCGCGGGGTCAGGCATCAGCTTCGAAAGCATCGGGCCGCAACGACTCAAGGGCGCTGCCCGAGGAAGTCGACGTCTACCGGGTGACGTCTGGCTAGAGCGCTAGACCAGCGGGCGGCCGGTGCGGATGCGCCAGTCGACATCCTTGAGCAGGACGTTGAACGGGAACTCCCGGATGAACCTCGGCATCAGGTTGTTCACTGTCCGGATCACCTTCATCAGCCGGTCGAAGCGGCGCTGCATCTGCGGATTCCAGTCCAGCAGCATCTCGTCGCGGAAGCGCTGCGGCAGAAAGCCCGTCGTGATGAGCAGGTTGAAGTTGTCCAGCCGGCGCTGCACTGACGCGGGCAGCCTGGCCCCACGCACCCGGCCGGCAGCGATCGGCCACAGATACCCGCGGACCGCGTCGTCGATGCGCACCTTGGTCATCGACTCGTCCCAGTAGCGGTCGAACGCGGCCCGGTCGGCGGGCCACATCTCCCGCGGCACCTGCAGCATCGTCCCGAGCGCGACACCCTCTTCGAACAACCGCTCGGCTGCCTTGTCGTCGATCTCTCCGACGAAGATCCGATGGACGTCGACGAGCCCCTTGTACATGCAGGCTCCGACCCACATCTGCAGTTGCGGGTCGAACGCGTTGTAGGACACCGGGCTTTCGTCGGTCGAGTACACCTGCGCGTGCGCGCGATTCACCGCCTGGCGAAACGCTGCCTGCTGCTCATCGCTGCCATCGGCGGCCACGGCGAGATAGGTGAACGTTGTGCGGGCGCGCTTGATCGGGTGCCGATCCACGCGGCCGCTGTCGACCCGGCTTTCCAGCACGCCATAGCCGACGCCCGGCTGGGCCAACTGCATGATGACGTTGGCAGGCCCGGCCAGCAGTCCAACGCCCATCTGGCCTTCGTCGGTTCTGGAACCGCGGCGCAACAACGGGCGGCGGAACTCACTGATCGTCATCGCATTCCTGTCGTGGCTTGAAAGTGAGAACGTCTGTTATCAGATATTGCCTCGCCGGTTCGTCGGCTGTCAAGGTGGCAGGATGACCGACGTGGCACAAGTCCGCCCGTACCGCGGAATCGAGGCGGCCGACCGGTTGGCCGATCGGCGCTCGCGATTGTTACAAGCGGGCTTGGACATCCTCGGCTCGAAAGCAGATCCGTCGGAACTGACTGTGCGCGGAATCTGCAGGCAGGCCGGGGTGACGGCACGCTACTTCTACGAAAGCTTCGCCGATAAGGACGAACTCGTCGCGGCGGTGTACGACTGGGTGATCGCCGACATCGCGGCAAGCACGCAGACCGCAGTTGCCGCCGCGCCGTCAAGGGGACAGAACCGGGCTGCGATGGCCAATATCGTGCACACGATCGCCGAAGACCCGCGGGTTGGAAGGCTGTTGTTCAACTCGGAGTTGGCCAACTCCGTGCTGGTCCGTAAGCGCAAGGAGGCCGGCGGCCTGCTCACGACGCTGTACGGCCGGGATGTCGGTAGTGCGCTGGGGGTGCAGCAGAGCGAGCGCAGCAAGGCCATCGCTCATTTCGCCGTCGCGGGCGTTGCTCAGGCGTTCAGCGCATGGTTGGACGGCGACGTCGAACTCGAGGCCGACGAGTTGGTCGACCAACTGACAGCCATCCTCGACGAGCTGACCGACCCGAAGCTGTACCGGGGTTAGTTCGCCGGCACCGGCGGCCGCCGGTCGGCTGCGGTCTTGGGCCGGGTCCGCGTGTCCGCTTCGGTGAATTCCTTCACCCAGCAAGCGAACTCGAGGGTGATGCCGTCGGGGTCGTGGAAGTAGAACGAACGCACGTAGACGCCCGGGTGCACTGTCGGCGAGACCTGCGCCGCGCTTTCGTCGTGGTTGAGGACAGGGCCGACGCGCACCCCTTTGTCCTTGAGCCGCTGCCGGTACTCGTCGAACTTCTCGGCGGGCACATGGAACGCCAGGTGGTTCATCGAGCTCACCGAACTGGTGATCTCGCCGATCCCTGGAATCGCCGCGGGTGACGAGACCCCCGGCACCCGATCCGCGGCATCGGTGAACCAGAAGAAGGCCACACAGTCGCCGTTACCCGCGTCGAAGAAGAAGTGCTGACCCATGCCACCGGGCAGGTCGAGCGATTTGATCAGCGGCATGCCCAGCACGCCCGAGTAGAAGTCGACGGTCTTCTGCATGTCCGAACACACCAGCGCCACATGGTTGATGCCGCCGAGCTGGAATTCCGAATTGGGATTGTCGGGCTTGATCATGTCGCAAACTCCTGCCAAGATCCGAATCTGAATCTAACATCAGATTCAGGTGCGATCAACGTCCGTTCAGCCAAGAGCGAGGGGGGATCGTGACGGTCAGTCCGCGTGAGCAGATGCCGACCGCGCGGGGTCGGCGAACGCAGGCGGCGATCGACGCTGCTGCGCGAGAGGTCATCGCGCGCAAGGGATTTCTCGCGACCACGATCTCCGACATCACTGCTCAGGCAGGCAAGTCGAACGCGTCGTTCTACAACTACTACGACTCCAAGGAGTCGATGGTCCGCGAGTGGGTGCAGCGATTCCTCGCCGACGCCCGAGCCAGTGCGCGGGCCACAGGCAAACCGGGCCTGACCGACCGCGAACTTTGCTACGAGGCGGCTGCCGCCTACTGGTACACCTATCACAGCAGGCTCGCAGAGATCATCAGCGTCACGCAGTTGGCCATGGTCAACGACGATTTCGCCGCATACTGGACGGACCTGTGCTCGCTACCGATCTCGTTGATCTCGTCGATGGTGGAGCGCGCGCAGCGCGACGGCTTCAGTAAAGCCGATGATCCCAAACTGACTGCGGTTGCGCTGGTTTCGATGCTGAACGGTTTCTGCTACTACCAGTTCTCGGGCGACGGCAAGGCGGAAGCAGTTGACGACGAGGCGTGTATCGGCACGCTGGCCAATGTGTTCTACCGGACGATCTATCACAAGGAGACCGGACCGACATGACCAGGACACCGTCATCCGGCACACCGGGAGTGACGCGCGAATTCGTCGGATTGGACTCGCCCACGGCGCGAAGAGCCGGGTCGGGCGGTCATCCCTGTCAGGGGCTGTATCACCGCGGCGTAGGACGCAAGCCGAAGGTGGCGATGATCGCCGTGCACTATCAAATCGACTTCTCCGAGCACTATCTCGCCGACTACATGGCTACCCGGGGCATCGGCTTTCTCGGTTGGAACACCCGATTCCGGGGATATGAGAGCAGCTTCATGCTGGATCATGCACTGGTCGACATCGGCGTCGGCGTCCGCTGGTTGCGCGAGATCCAGGGCGTGGAAACCATTGTGCTGCTGGGCAACTCCGGTGGTGGCTCATTGATGGCGGCCTACCAGGCGCAGGCCGTCGATCCCCATGTCACACCACTGGAGGGTATGCGTCCCGCAGCGGGGCTGACCGAGCTAACTGCCGCCGACGGATATGTCGCCAGCGCCGCTCATCCCGGACGGCCCGATGTCCTGACGGCCTGGATGGACCCCTCGGTGCTCGACGAAAACGATCCGCTCGCAACCGATACCGATCTTGACCTTTTCAACCCTAAGAATGGCCCGCCCTTCAGCGAGGACTTCGTCGCCCGCTACCGCTCGGCGCAGGTAGCCCGCAACCATGCGATCACCGACTGGGCTGAACTCGAACTCAAACGTGTTCGCGCTGCCGGCTTCTCCGATCGCCCGTTCACGGTCCTGCGCACCTGGGCCGACCCCCGAATGGTCGACCCAACGCTGGAACCGACCAAGCGGCCCCCCAACACGTGTTACGTGGGCGAGCCGGTCAAGGCCAACCGGTCGGCGCACGGCATCGCCGCGGCGTCGACGCTGCGCAGCTGGCTGGGCATGTGGAGCCTGCGGCACGCGCAGACACGCGCCGAGCCTCATCTGGCGCGCATCGACTGCCCCGCGTTGGTCATCAACGCCGAACAGGACACCGGCGTCTACCCCACCGACGCCAAGCGAATCTACGACGCGCTGGCGAGCACTGACAAGTCGCAGTACTCGATCGACACCGACCACTACTTCACCACGCCGGGGGCGCGCAGTGAGAAGGCGGATACGATCGCCAGGTGGATCGCGAAGCGGTGGCGCTGAGGGTACTGGCTCATTTCGTTCCCGGCGACAAGGTCCACGAATTCCTTGCGCCAGAGACGAATTGGCTTGATATCCGGTACTGCGCCGAGGATGACGACGACACTTTCTATCGCGAACTGCCCGGTGCCGAGGTGATCTGGCACGTGCTGCGGCCACTGTCGGAGTCGGATCTCGAGCGCGCGACGAAATGCCGGCTGGTGCACAAGCTGGGCGCGGGCGTCAACACCATCGCCGTGGACGCCGCGTCCCGGCTCGGCATCGCGGTGGCCAACATGCCCGGCGCCAACGCGGCCTCGGTCGCAGAGGGCGCCGTCTTGATGATGCTGGCTGCGCTGCGCCGGCTGCCGGAGTTGGACCGGGCCACCCGCGCGGGCGCCGGCTGGCCGTCCGACCCCTCTCTGGGTGAGACGGTGCGGGACATCGGCAGCTGCACCGTCGGGCTGGTCGGCCACGGCAACATCGCCAAACGTGTCGAGACCATCGTGACGGCGATGGGTGCCGAGGTGCTGCACACCAGCACAAAAGACGATGGCCACCCCGGCTGGCGAACGCTGCCGGACCTGCTTTCCGCCAGCGACATCGTCTCGCTGCACCTGCCGCTCACTGCGAGCACAGCCAACCTCCTGGACACCGCCGCGCTGGCACAAATGAGGCCGGGTGCCGTCATCGTCAACACCTCCCGTGGACCCATCATCGACGAGGTCGCGCTGGTCGACGCCCTGCGCACCGGACAACTGGCGGCCGCGGGCCTGGACGTGTTCGCGGTCGAGCCGATACCCGCAGACAATCCTCTGCTGGGTCTCGACAACGTCGTGCTCACCCCGCATGTGACCTGGTACACCGCCGACACGATGCGCCGCTACCTGGCCGAGGCCGTGGACAACTGCAGGCGCATCCGTGCCGGGGAGGACCTTCGAAACGTCGTCAATTCGCCCGGGTAGGCTCGTCCCAACCGACCGGTTATTAGGGAAGCCCAACGGAGGACACCGGCTATGCCCATCGCGATCAGTCCTGAACACAACGACCTGGCCGATTCTGTCCGGTCTCTGGTGGCGCGGGTCGCGCCGTCGGATGTTCTGCACGAGGCGCTGGAAACGCCGATCTCCAACCCGCCGCCCTACTGGAAGGCCGCCGCAGAGCAGGGCCTGCAGGGTGTCCACCTTTCCGAAGCCGTTGGCGGACAAGGCTTCGGAATTCTCGAACTCGCGATCGTCATCGCCGAGTTCGGCTACGGAGCGGTGCCGGGGCCGTTCGTTCCCTCGGCCATCGCGAGCGCGCTGATCTCCGCACACGACCCGGATGCCAAGCTGCTAAACGACCTGGCATCAGGCGACGTGATCGCCGCCTATGCCATCGACTCCGGCCTGACCGCGACCCGGCAGGGCGACGACCTCGTCATCCGTGGCGAGGTGCGGGCGGTACCGGCGGCGGCGCAGGCGTCGGTGCTCGTGCTTCCGGTGGCGATCGACAGCGGCGAAGAGTGGGTGGTGCTCGACGCCGACCAGCTGGAGATCGAGCCCGTCCGGAGCGTCGACCCGCTGCGGCCGTTGGCGCACGTGCGGGCCAACGCCGTCGAGGTCGGCGACGACCGCGTGCTGAGCAACCTGAGCCGGGTTCTCGCGCGGGCGCTGATGTCCACCCTGCTGTCGGCCGAGGCGATCGGCGTCGCGCGGTGGGCGACGGACACCGCGTCGGCGTACGCCAAGATCCGCGAGCAGTTCGGCCGGCCGATCGGCCAGTTCCAGGCGATCAAACACAAGTGTGCGGAGATGATCGCTGATACCGAGCGGGCAACCGCGGCCGTGTGGGACGCCGCCCGTGCGATCGACGAACAGCGCGAAAACGTCTCGGAAGACACCGCTTTCGAGTTCGCGGCCGCGGTGGCCGCCACACTGGCGCCCGTCGCTGCGCAGCGCTGCACCCAGGACTGCATCCAGGTGCACGGCGGCATCGGCTTCACCTGGGAGCACGACACCAACGTGTACTACCGCCGCGCGCTCGTCCTGGCGGCGTGCTTCGGCCGCGCCGCGGACTATTCGCAGCAGGTTGTCGACGTCGCCACCAGCACGGGCATGCGCAAGCTCAACATCGATCTGGATCCCGAGACCGCGAAGCTGCGTGAGGAGATCCGCGCAGAGGTGGCCGCCCTCAAGGGACTTCCGCGTGGCGCGGAGCGCAACACCGCGATCGCGGAAGGCGGCTGGGTGCAGCCGCATCTGCCCAAGCCCTGGGGACGGGCTTCGGACCCGGTGGAGCAGATCATCATCGCCCAGGAGTTCTCAACTGGTCAGGTGAAGCGCCCGCAGATGGGCATCGCGGCATGGATCATCCCGTCGATTGTCGCGTTCGGCACGGACGAGCAGCAGCAGAGATTTCTGCCGCCCACGTTCCGCGGCGAAATGATCTGGTGCCAGCTGTTTTCCGAGCCCGGTGCCGGTTCGGACCTGGCGGGTCTGTCCACCAAGGCCACCAAGGTCGACGGCGGCTGGCGCATCACCGGCCAGAAGATCTGGACCACCGCGGCGCAGTACTCGCAGTGGGGTGCGCTGCTGGCGCGCACCGACCCGAGCGCGCCCAAGCACAACGGCATCACCTATTTCCTGCTCGACATGAAGAGTGAGGGTGTCGAAATCAAGCCGCTGCGCGAGCTCACCGGCAACGCGATGTTCAACACCGTCTTCATCGATGACGTCTTCGTGCCGGACGAGTACGTGCTCGGTGAGGTGGACCGCGGCTGGGAGGTCAGCCGCAACACGCTGACCGCCGAGCGGGTGTCCATCGGCAGCAGCGAGCCCCTGGGCATGGCGAGCCTGGACGGTTTTGTGGAGTTCCTCCGCGACGGGCAGTTCGACCAGATTGCGCAGAACCAGGCAGGCCGGCTGATTGCGGAGGGGCACGCCGCCAAGATTCTCAACATGCGGTCGACTCTGCTCACACTGGCCGGTGGCGACCCGATGCCCGCGGCGGCGATCTCTAAGCTGCTGTCAATGAAGACCGGACAGGGCTATTCCGAGTTCGCGGTGTCGTCGTTCGGCACCGACGGCGCGATCGGCGATCCCGGTCAGCTGCCCGGAACATGGGCCGAGTATCTGCTGTACAGCCGGGCCACCACCATTTACGGTGGCACGACGGAGGTGCAGCTCAACATCATCGCCGAGCGACTGTTGGGTCTGCCCCGCGACCCTTAAGCCAGGAGGTCGGCCTACGACCGGGGACGTCACGCTGCGGCAGTTGCGGTACTTCGCCGTGCTCGGCGAGGAACTCAACTACCGGCGTGCCGCCGAGCGGCTGTTCATCACGCAACCGGCGCTGTCGACGGCGATCAAGCAGCTCGAGCATCAAGTCGGCGTCATGCTCTTCACCCGCAACACCCGCGAAGTCGCGCTGACCGAGCTTGGTGCCGCGTGGCTGCCCAAGGTGGGTGACGCGCTGCGAGGGATCGACTCCGCCGTCGACGACCTCATCGCGATCTCGGCGCACTACCGCCGAATCCGGCTCGGCTATCTCATCGGAACCGGAGCGGACCTTCTGTTCCGCCTGGTCCGCCACTTCGAAGTGGCTCACCCCGAGATCACAGTGGAGCCAAGGGAATTCGACTTTTCCGACCCGACCGCAGGCCTCGCCGACGGCACCACCGAAGTAGCCATCATCCGGCCGCCGGTCGACCTGCCCGAGCATCGGATGTTCATCCTCGACGCCGAGAACTGGGTGGCGTGCCTGCCAAGGGACCATCGCCTCGCGCAACGAACGGAGTTGGCGATCGCGGACCTACTCGACGAGCCGATCGTGGTGGCACCGAGCAGCGCAGGAATATGGCGCGACTACTGGATGGCGATGGATGCGCGCGACGGAACCCCGCCGAAGATCGCGGCCGTCGCCGCCACCTACGAGGAGGAGACCACCACCATCGCGCGCGGGCTCGGCATCAGCTTCACGAGCGAGGCCAGCGCCAGGCTGTACAACCGGCAGGGCATCGTCTACGTGCCGATCACGGACCGGCCGCGAAACTACACGGCACTCGCGTGGCACCCGGCCGGCCTGTCACACGAAGCGGCCGAGTTGGTGCGCCACGTCCGCGAGGAGTGGAGCTTCGGTGAGGGTCGGGCGATTGAACGGCCCGCGACCTATTACTGACACCACTGATAAACGCGGGTTATCAGTAGATCAGAATTTGGAACTTCCGCGCAGCAGGTCATCGGCGTTTTCTGTGATGACCGTCCGACACCTCTGCCTGGAGAAGCCATGACCGATATTGCATCCCCCGACGCGAAAGCTCAGGAACCCGCCAACAGCGAGGATGCCAAGCTCGAGCAGTTCGGGTACACCCAGAAGCTCGATCGTTCGGTTGGGAAGTTGGCGTCCTTCGCCATCGGCTTCGCCACGATCAGCGCCACCACCGCGGTGTTCACCGGATTCGGCGCGGGGTACTTCACCGCGGGCGCACCCTTCGTGTGGACTCTGCTGCTCGCGGGTGCGGTCTTCCTCGTCTGGGTCGTGATCGCGGCCGACCTCACATCGAAGATCCCGCTCGCCGGCTACGCGTACCAGTGGACCAGCCGGATCCACGGCTCCAACCTTGCGTGGTTCACCGGCGTGATGGCCCTGGCCGGATGGATCTGCGGCATGACCGGGGTGGGCTTCATCCTCTCGGGCTACCTGGGCGGCCTGTTCGGCTGGGCGATGAGCCAGACCGCGCAGATCCTCGTCGCCATCGGGGTGATGGCCGTCTGCATGCTCGTCAACCTCTATGGCGTCCGATTCGCCACGATGGTCAACAACATCGGCGTCAGCCTCGAACTCGTCATCACCGTCGGTGCGACGATCCTGGTGGCGATCGTCGCCTTGTCGGCGCCGGAGAACCATCAGCCCATCTCGGTGCTGTTCACCGGAGGCACGTCTGAAGGCAGCAGCCCCTACATCCTGGCGTGGCTGGCCGCCTCCCTCGGTCCGTTCTTCGGGCTGATCGGCGTGGAGGCCAGTGCGGACGTGGCCGAGGAGACCATGGGTGCCCGGCTCGTCATCCCGCGCACGATGTTCTACGCCCTGACCGCCTCGATCGTCATCGAGTTCGGCATGTACGTCGTCTATGTCCTGGCCATCAAGAACCAGGACGCGGTCCAGGCCGCCTCCGCCGCGCCGATCGAGGAGATCATCACCCAACAGGTCGGCCCGGTCATCACGAAGATCGTCGTCGCCGTGGCACTGACGAACGTGATGGCCTGCATCCTGGCCAACATCCTGGTCGCCACCCGGCTCACCTACTCGATGGCCCGCGACAACATGCTGCCGCTCTCACACGTGTGGCGGCATGTCTCCCCGAGCAACCGCACGCCAACCTACGCAGTGCTCGGCCTGTTCGGCTTCTCGACTCTGCTGCTGCTCTTCGCCTTGGTCAGCGAGAAGGCGTTTCTGCTCATCCTCGGGCTGTCGTCGCTGGCGGTCTTCGCCACCTACGTGCTGCAGACCGTCGCCCTGATCATCGGTCACCGCCGCGGCACCATCCCGGCCGCCGAGCCCGGCACATTCGACCTCGGCCGCACCCGCATGCCGATCTACATCGTCGGTCTGATCTGCTTCACCGCGGTGTGCGTGGCGCTCATCTTCCTGCCGCAGTTCGCAGGCAACGGCTACGTCTTCCTGGGGCTCGTCGTCCTTGCAGGCCTCTGGGCCGCCACCGGGCTGCGCAAGCGGCTGGCCACCGGCGAGGCCGGGCCAAACTTCGCCAAGACCCACCTGTCCTGAATTCTGTTGACTCGAAACATATCTCCGAAAGGACCGTCATGACCGTCGACCTCGGCGCCAGCAACCTCGTCGCCGTCGAACCCGGCGCCATCCGGGAGGACACCCCGCCCGGCTCGGCGATCCAGTACAGCGACTACGAGCTGGACACCTCCAGCCCGTACGCCGGTGGCGTCGCGTGGATCGAGGGTGGGTACGTGCCCGCAGAGGACGCCCGAATTTCGATCTTCGACACCGGGTTCGGGCACTCCGACCTGACCTACACCGTCGCACATGTGTGGCACGGCAACATCTTCCGGCTCGGAGACCACCTCGACCGGCTGCTCGATGGCGCGCGGAAGCTGCGGCTCGACGCGGGCTACACCAAGAAGGAGCTGGCCGAGATCACCAAGCGGTGTGTCAGCATGTCGCAGCTTCGGGAGTCGTTCGTCAACCTCACCGTCACGCGCGGGTACGGAAAACGCAAGGGCGAGAAGGACCTTTCCAAGCTCACCCATCAGGTGTACATCTACGCGATCCCCTACCTGTGGGCGTTCCCGCCCGCCGATCAGATCTTCGGGACAACCGCGATCGTCCCGAGGCACGTGCGTCGCGCAGGGCGAAACACCGTCGACCCGACCATCAAGAACTACCAGTGGGGCGACCTCACCGCGGCCAGCTTCGAGGCCAAGGACCGCGGTGCGCGCACGGCGATCCTGATGGACGCCGACAACTGCGTGGCCGAGGGACCCGGGTTCAACGTGGTGATCGTGAAGGACGGCAAGCTGGCCTCGCCATCGCGCAACGCGCTGCCCGGAATCACCCGCAAGACGGTGTTCGAGATCGCCGACGCGATGGGGATAGAGGCGACGCTGCGCGACGTCACCAGCCACGAGCTCTACGACGCCGACGAACTCATGGCTGTGACGACCGCGGGCGGTGTCACGCCCATCAACTCGCTCGATGGGGAGGCCCTCGGCGACGGCACACCGGGTCCGTTGACAACCGCTATCCGCGACCGGTTCTGGGCCCTGATGGACGAGCCGTCCCCGTTGATCGAGGCCATCGACTACTGAATTCGGCCGTCGTCGAGCACCTTTCGCGGCTACGCTCCGGGCATGATGCGAACGGTGCTCGTCGCGGCGTTGGCAACGGGTCTGCTTCTCGGGCCCGTGACTCCCCCGACCGCGGGTGCAGCGGACCTGTGCGCCGACTTCGGCGGTGCCGTGGAACAGGACGGGCTGTGCCGGCTGAACGAGACGAAGCCGAACTACACCCTGGCCATGTCTTTCCCCGTCGACTTCCCCGACCAGGCGGCCGTCGATGCCTTCCTCAGCCAGACGCGGGGCGGCTTCCTCAACGAGACGCAGACGCCGAACTTCGCGAATGTGCCCTACGCACTGGACATGAAGGGATCGCTGTGGGCGTCCGGCACGACGAGGTCGGTGTCGTTTGAGGTATACGAAAACCTCGGCGGTGCGCACCCGAACAATTGGTACAAGACCTTCAACTACGACACGGTGCGCAACCGGCCCATCGCGTTCGCCGATCTGTTCGCGCCGAACGCCAATCCGATGAACGCTATCTTCTCGGTCGTCCGAAAGAAGCTGGCGGCTGAGATGGGGATGCCGCCGCCGATTTCGGATTCTGACGGGATCGACCCGTCGCATTACCGGAACTTCGTGATCACACCTGTCGACCTGGTGTTCTTCTTCGACCGGGGCGAGATGATGGCGGGCGCGGCGGGGGCACACACCGTGTACGTGCCGCGGTCAGCCATTCCGCCGTTGGCGGTGTAGCGCGCTGTTGGAGGTCTACCATCGAAATAGGTAGATGCTCCACGTGGTTGGCGGTAGCGATGAACGATTTTCGGCGACGCATCCTGCGCCTCATAATTACCGGTTCAACGGCGGCCGCGTTCCTGGTCGTCACCCCGGCGCTGTTCAACCAACCCGACACGGAACAAGTCGGGCAGCCACAGCCGTGCGTCAACGGGGTGATCCCGTGGAACCCGTACGTGGTGAACTGCAACCTGCCGCCGCGCGGGCCGAGGATTCGCGGCGCGGCTCCCGACGCGGGGGCGATCATCGCCTGCCGGAATCACCCGGGATGCCTGTCGTGGTATGTCAACGGCCCCTGGTAGTTTCGGCGACCCGTGAGGGGAACTTGGCGAACATGAGCAACATCAACGATGTCGAGAAGCGGTGGCATGACCCCGCAACCATGCGCAGCGCGGTCACATATGGCGTCGGCGTCATCGTGGTGGCGGGTATCGCGTTCGCCGTCTTTGCGCTCGTGGACAAGGAGTCGGTCATTCTGGCTTCGAGCGTGCCGGCCATCCTGTTCATCGGCGGCGTTGGGGCGTTCGTGAAGGCATACCTCGTCTGGCGCAAGGGTGGCACGTGGCCGATCTGGCAGGGCGCAGGGTGGTTTCTGCTGACCCTCATGCTGGTGTGCCTGTCAATACCCTGGTCAGCGGTGATGTTTGCTAGGTGGCTCTGCGCCTAATTGATAATCCGAAAAGCGTTACTCCACTTCCATTTCGCGTAGTTCGCGCTTGAGGATCTTGCCCGTCGGGTTGCGCGGCAACTCGTCGAGGAAGATCACCTCACGTGGCACCTTGTAGCGGGCCAGGTTCTCCCGGACATAGGTCTTGATGGCGTCCTCGTCGACGCTGGCGCCGTCGGTCTTCACGACGAAGGCGCGCAGCCGGTGGCCCCAGTCCTTGTCCTCGACGCCGAGCGCGGTGGCCTCGACGACCTCGGGATGGCCGCTGATGAGGTCTTCGACCTCTGCGGGGAAGACGTTCTCGCCGCCGGACACGATCATCTCGTCGTCGCGGCCGCTGACGTAGAGCAGCTTGTGCTCGTCGAAGTAGCCGACGTCGCCGGAGGACATCAGCCCGTCGATGATCTGCTTGTGGCCGCCGCCCGTGTAGCCCTCGAACGGGAAGGTGTTGCCGACGAAGATCCGGCCCACCTCGCCCTGGGGCAGCTCGTTGCCGTTGTCGTCGAGGATCTTGACCTTGACGCCTTTGACGACGGGCCCGACCGTGGCCGGGTTCATCGACAGATCCTTCGGACGAGCGATCGTCGCGAATGCGATCTCCGTCGACCCGTACAGGTTGTAGATCACCGGACCGAGATCCTTGAGCGCCCTGGTGGCCAACTCGGCGCCCAGCTGCGAGCCGGAGACGAACACGATCCGCAGCGACGACAGGTCCGGCTTCTTGTCGGTCTTGTCCAGCTCGTCGAGAAACCTCGACAGCATGACTGGAACGACGACCATCGCGGTCACCTTGTTCTTCTCGATGTCGGCGAGCACCGTGGCCGGCTTGAAGCGCCGACGCAACACCAGTGTCGTGCCCAGCATCATCGCGATGGTCGCGTGCAGGAAGCCCAGCGCGTGGAACATCGGCGCGGGCAGCGATGTCACCTCGTTGGCCTTGAACGGCACATGGGAGAGCACGCCGCCGATCGGCGCCAGCGAAGGCGGGGTGCTGCGGTTTGCCCCCTTGGGCGTACCGGTGGTGCCGCTCGTCAGGATGATGACCGACGAGTGCTTGGTGACCTTCGGCGCGGGCCGCTTGCTACTGCGCGCGATGAGGTCGGCCAGCGTCTCGTCGGTGCTGCCGGACGGCTCGTCCTTATCGGGGTTGGTGCTCAGCGCGCGCAGCTTGCCTTGCGGCGGATCAGCCTGTGAGACGGCGTTGGTGTACTCGTCGTCATAGATGATCACCTTCGCGCCCTCGCGCTCGGAGACCTCTTTGATCTGAGGCCCGGAGAACTCGCTGTTGAGCAGGATGATGCGGGCGCCGACACGGGCGGCGCCGTAGAGGGCGATCAAGAACCAGCGGTGGTTGCGAATTAAAAGCGCCACTCCGTCGCCGCCCTTGATCCCCATACTCAGCAGTCCGTTGGCAACGGCATGGGCGTCGTCGTCGAGCTCTTTGAACGTGATCTCGCCGTCGTCGTCGACGACCGCGGTGCGGTTGGGCGTGCGGCGGGCGTTCAGCGCGGGAATCATGCCGAACTCGCCCCAGCGCCGGATGTCGGCGACGAATGCGGCGATATTTTGCGGTGGCTCGACCTTCAGCGCGCCGGCTTCGAACATCTTGCGGGCATAGTGCAGCTCGGCTGCGCCGCGCTCGGCGTACTGCTGGATTTTGGCCGCCGCCTGCAACGGAAGATCGGGTAGCTTCGGCATGTCACCACCATATGTGACGAGCGTCGCACCGCGGTCCGAATGTGCTGCGTAACTACCATGGCCACATGGCCTCATCCACCTCCAAGGGCGAGTACCTGGAGGTCGGCGATGAGCAGGTCCCGATCACGCATCCCGACAAGGTCGTCTTCCCGGAAATCGGCGTCACCAAGCTCGACCTGATGCGTTACTACCTGGATGTCGCGCCCGGTGCGTTGCGCGGGGTGGCGGATCGGCCGATGATCCTCAAGCGCTTCGTCAAGGGCATCACAGAAGAGGCCGTTTTCCAGAAGCGGGCCCCCGAGAAGAATCGACCGGACTACGTCGACGTCGCGGAGCTGCGCTACGCGTCCGGCACCTCCGCCAAGGAGGCCGTGCTTCACGACGCGGCGGGTTTGGTCTGGGCGGTCAACCTCGGTTGTGTCGACCTCAATCCCCACCCGGTTCGTGTCGACGACCTCGGACACCCCGACGAACTGCGGGTCGACCTGGACCCGATGCCGGGTGTCGACTGGCGCCAGATCCTGCACGTCGCTCTCCTGTCCCGAGAGGTGCTCGAGGAGCACGGACTGACCGCGTGGCCGAAGACATCGGGATCGCGCGGCTTCCACATCTATGCGCGCATCGAGCGGCGCTGGCCGTTCAAATTCGTCCGGCTGGCCGCGCAAACAGTTGCTCGCGAGGTCGAGCGACGCGCACCCGACCTGGCCACCGCACGATGGTGGAAGGAGGAACGCGAGGGCGTTTTCGTCGACTTCAACCAAAACGCGTTCGATCGCACCGTCGCCTCGGCGTACTCGGTGCGCGCGACGCCAGACGCCCGCGTATCGACACCGCTGCACTGGGATGAGGTGATCGACTGCCGCCCTGAGGCTTTCACGATCGCGACCGTGCCCAAGCGCTTTGCCGAGATCGGCGACCCTTGGGAGGGCATGGATGACGCGGCCGGCACCCTGGACGGTTTGCTCGACCTCGCCGACCGCCTCGGCCCGGCGGAGAAGGCGCCACGTGGCGCGAAGAAGGGCACCGGTCGTCGCGAGTCTGTGATGCCGCTGATCGAGATCGCCCGCACGAAGACCAAGGACGAGGCGCTGGCCGCACTCGACACGTGGCGGCAGAGATACCAAGAGGCGTCTAAGAATTTGAAGCCCGCCGACATCCTTGTCGACGGAATGCGCGGCCCGAGTTCCATCTGGTATCGCATCCGCATCAACCTCCAACACGTACCGCAGGACCAGCGGCCACCGCAGGAGGCACTGCTTGCCGACTACAACCCGTGGGAGAACTATTCCGGTGCACAGTTCCGCAGCCGCTGAGCCTGCTCAGGGTGCCGAAATCGGTTCTTAGCAAAGTATTAGCGGTTGCTCCCCAATGCCTTATATCGGCGGCCTACTTTTAGTCACATGTACGGGAACCCAGCAGTCGACTGTGACGGCGCGCAGATGCGCGCGCTGTGCCGTCAGCTGGCAACCGTGGTGACGGTCAACGGTGACGTCAATATCGCGAACATCGATCGCATCAGTGACTACGCAAAGCGCTTCGTGCTGACGGAGAAGCCCTTCGTGCTTGACCTCAGCGGTGTGAATTCCTTTTCAGTGGAATGCATTTCGCTGCTGTACAGCATCGACGAGGACTGCCATCACGCCGGCGTCGAGTGGTCGATCATCGCCAGTCAACCGGTCCTTCGGACGTTGCGGTTGTCCGGCGAGCGCGAGACGTTCCCCACCGCGGGCTCTGTGCCCGAGGCACTGCATCACTTCGCCGACAGCATTGGCGAACGTCGCCGCCTCCTTCCGCTGCTCACCAAGACCGCCTAACAGAAAGGGCGATCACACATGCTGATTGATCTTCGCTGGCTGACCTACCTGCTACACGGCAGGCACGTCACAGCCACTGCGCCTGCCCCACAGCGCTAGGTTCACCGGGTCGTTGCTCGGCGAGCTGGTTCCGCTCGCTCTCGTTGTCGCACTCTCTCCGCTGTCGATCGTTCCGGCAGTGGTGCTGGTGCTGCACACCGACCACCCAAGGCCCACCGGCCTTTCCTTCATGGCCGGCTGGCTCGTCGGGCTGGCCGCCCTGACGACTGTCTTCGTCCAGGTGCCTCACCTCATCGACGGGTTCGGCCAGGGATCCCCGCGCTGGGCGCCCTGGGTTCGCATCGCGATCGGCGTCCTGTTGATCGCCTTCGCAGTCGGGCGATGGCTCACCCGGAACCGCAACAGCAGGCCACCGGCCATGCTGAACCGACTGAGCAGGATCACCCCCGTCGGCGCCGCCGTCACGGGTTTTGTGCTGACGTTGATCAATCCGAAAGTGGTCGTCATGAATGCGGCGGCGGGGCTGATCATCGGCACGGCCGCCGCCGGCGTCGGGGTCTGGATCGCGGTCGCTTTCTACACGGCTGTCGCAGGCTCGACGGTGATCGCCCCGATACTCGCGTTCGCGGTGGCAGGTGAGCGCGTCGACCCTCAACTCGACCGGGTGAAGAACTGGATGCAACGCGAGCACGCCATCATCACGGCGGCCATGCTTGGCATCGTAGGTGTGTTGTTGTGCTACACCGGGATTCGCGCGCTTTAGCGGTGGGGAGACCAGTACGCGAGCATCTCCGCGAAGGTCTCGAAGGCGGCGCCGGATACGCCGTACGTCGCTTCGAAATGGATGCTCAGCGGGAAGCCGAGGTCGGCGACGCCGTCGATTACCCGCTTGTAGAGATCGACCATTACCTGTCGCTTGTCGGCGGGGTCGCGCGACGCCAAGTTCCGGACGAAGTCCTGCTCGGCGGCGACGGCAGCATTGCCCGCGTCCTGAATCAACCAGTCGATGAGTCCGACCCTGGTCTCGACCTTCGGCACAAAGCCGAAGGACAACAGAATCTCGGGTCGATGGTCGTTGTTCTTCGCGAACTCGCTCAGGAAACCCACGATCGCATCGGAATACAGCAGCTGCGTCATGCCGAAGTTGGCGCCCTGGTCGCACTTGAAGGCGAACCGGCCCTGCTCGCCTTCCCGGGTGGGGATCAAGATCACGCCGCGGTTGCCGACCAGCTGGTCATAGATCGACAGGGCATCGGTGGGTGCGACACCGGCGCCCTCGCCGTCGCTCATGGTGCGGGGCACGCCGACGAACACGATGCCCTCGAACCCGGCGTCACCCAGGGTGGTCAGCCGATCACCGAGGGACTTCTCGTCCATGAAGGCGGTCACCTGGGTGCAGAGGCCGCGCAGCCCCGGCAACTCCGGTTTGATGAGCGACCAGTAATCCAGCACGTCGAGCTTCGGCTTCATCGGGACGGGCCGGTCGTCATCCTCCTCGATCATTCCGGGGATCATCACGTGCCGGATCCGGCCCGCGAGGCCGGATTCTTCGGAGATCCGCGCCACTTTGCGCGCCTCCTCCACCGCATACTCCGGCCCGCGCTCCACATTGGGAGGCACCAGCTCGAGCGCAATAGTGTTGAGGGTCACAGCGTTGCTCCTGATCAAGACGACCGCACCACGATACAGAGCAGGCCTGTGTGGTTCGAAATCGCGGCGATCGCCCTACAGGCTTCTGCGCGCGGCCCGCACGGCTGCGACAGTGGCGTCGTCGCCGGCGAATTCGATTCGGGCCGCATCGCGGCCGGAAAGAAACAGCACCAATTCCGGCGCCGCCCCGGTGATCACGCACTCCGGCCCGCGGCCGACGGATGCCAGCGTCTTACCGTCGGCGTCGCGCAGCTCCACCCTCGCCGACGCTCGGCCCAGTGACATCCTCGCCGCGAGCTTGACCTGACGCCGCAGTGCCGACTCCAGGGCGCCGTCCAGCTGCCGCGGCTGCCAGCCGGGAGCCGCGCGACGGACGTCTTCGTGATGGATGTACATCTCCGAGGTGTTGACCAGTGGGTCGAGCAGCTTCAGTGGCGAGTACACCGGCGGTCCCGATGCGACCATCTCGAGCAACGTCTGCCAGTCGGTGGAGTCCGTGAGCTGCTGCTGCTTGCGCGCGGTATAGCCGGCCAGGGCGGGAATCAGAATGCCCGGCGCCGCGTCCGGTCGCCGCTCCCGCAACACCAGATGGGCGGCGAGGTCGCGAGTGTTCCACTCGCCGCACAGTGTCGGGGCGTCGGGCCCGGCGACCCGCATCGTGTCGACTAGCGCGGCGCGTTCACGGGCTGCTGCGGTCATAGATATGGACAGTAGCCGTGCGACGACGTCAGCCTCCGCCGCGACCTGCCTCGGCGGGCAGTGGCGGCGGCAACGGCGTCGTCGAAGTGGGCGTCGCCTCCGCGGGCGGAGCAGCGGGAGGAGCCGGGGCAGCCGGACCGTGGAAGTCGACCATCGGCTCCTCGCGAATCACCTTGTTTCCCTCGCTGACGACGAGAGACTTCGCTGTCACCAGGTAGGAGATCGTGCCGTTCTCGGCGAGGTATGCGCCGTCAGCGGAAGCCTTGGCGGGGATGATGAGCTTGGCGCCGTTTTGCACCCGCACACCGCGGTACTCGTATCCGTCGTTCGACGTCTTGCAGATCGCGATGCGTGAGGTGTCGGTGCTGCCGAACACCACCGTCGTCTCCGGCGAACTGCACCGCGCGGTGGAATTGACGTAGCCCTGGCCGTCGGTGTCGGGGGCGGAGGTGGCCGTTGGCAACGCGAAGGCGAGCAACGCGCCACATCCCGCCGCGGCCACGGCCACGCGGTAAGGCAACGCTGTCCAGAATCGCATCAGCTAAAACCAGACCACGGCTGTCCTCGCTGTGCGAGTGTCGGCGCCGAGTCACGGTTTAATCGTTAGCTACTCGCAACCTCAGCGGGTCACGGTTTTCAGCTCGCCGAGCGACTCGCGAATGTAGCGCGGTAGCTCATCGGCTCGTCCCTCGCTGATCCACCGCTCGAACGCCACCCTGAACACGGCGACGCCAGCCTCTGCGGTGAGTTTCGCCGCTGACTCTGCGACGCCGCGCCGGCGCAGCCCTTCCGCGATCGCCGAGGCGATCGATGCGAGCTTGATCAGTTCGCGTTCTTGAAGAGCCGTGTTGGCAGCGATGACGGCCTGTCGCCGTTGGGCATGTTGATGGCGGTCCTCGAACACCGGGCCTGCGGCCTCCAGCGCGGCGCCCACCGCGTCTATCGGCCTCATCGAGTCGGGGGCGTCGATGATCGTGTTGACGAAGAGTTCCAGCAGGGCATCCTGACCGCCGAACAGCACTTCCCGCTTGTCGGCGAAGTAGCGAAAGAACGTGCGCTCGGTCAGCCCCGCACGCTGGGCGATGTCGGCCACGGTGGTCTGGTCGAAGCCCCGCTCGGTGTAGAGCTCGAGGGCCGCCCGCTCCAGGCGACCACGCGAATCTGGCTCCCAGCGACTCATGACGGGATCGTACGGGATGACAGCGGCTGACATCAGCGTTACTGTGATGACAGCAACTGACATCACTGCAGGAGGTAGGGCAATGCGCATATTCGTCACCGGCGCGTCCGGGTTCATCGGTTCGGCGGTCGTCGCCGAGCTCGTCGAAGAGGGCCACGAGGTCGTAGGCCTCGCACGATCGGACTCGTCGGCGCAGGCTGTGGCCGCCGCAGGCGCCGAGCCATACCGCGGCAGCCTTGACGACCGGGACAGCCTGCGCCACGCGGCCGAAACCTCCGATGGCGTAATCCATCTGGCGTTTCACCACGATTTCACCGACTTCGCGAGGGCGGCCGAACTGGATCGAGGAGCCATCGAGGCACTCGGCGCCGCGCTCGCTGGGTCCGACCGCCCCCTGGTCGTCGCAGGCGGAGTCCTCGGTCTACTGCCAGGGCAGACCCTGACCGAGGAGCACGCGGCCCCGGCGGACCTACCGCGCTTCTCGGAGGAGGCCGCGCTGGCATTCACCGATCGAGGCGTGCGGACCGCCGTCGTGCGGCTGCCACCGAGCGTGCACGGCGAAGGGGACCACGGGTTCGTCGCACGACTAATCGAGGTCGCCCGCGAGAGGGGCGTCTCGGCTTACCCCGGTGAGGGGACGAACCGCTGGCCGGCCGTGCATCGGCTCGATGCCGCGCGCGCATTCCGGTTGGCGGCGGAGTCGGCACCGGCCGGGACGATCCTGCAGGCGATCGATGACGAAGGGGTGACCTGCGCGCGTGATCGCCGAGACCATCGGCGCGCACCTGGGACTGCCCGTCACATCCGTCGCCGTAGAAGAGGCGTACAACCACTTCGGGTGGATCGGCCCGCTGTTCTCGCTGGACGCACCGGCGACGAGCGTCCGTACCAGGAGCTTCTCAACTGGCAGCCCACTCACGGCGGACTGATCGACGACCTCAACGCCGGGCACTACTTCAAGGAGGCATGATGGCCGCCGTTCTGATCCCACCCGACCGTAGTTCGGACAATGTCGTCGACGACGCGCTGCGCAAGGCAAGTGCCGCGTTCGGCGCAGGCGTACGCCAACTATGGCTGGGGCAGCAATTCGACTACGACGCAATCACTTTGGCGGCCGTAATCGGCACCGTCCTGCCCGACGTCGGGGTGGGCACATCGGTCGTGCCGATCAACCCACGCCATCCACTCATCGTCGCATCGGCCGCGCAGACGGCTCAAGCGGCGACGCACGGGAACTTCAGCCTGGGCCTTGGCCTGGGCGTGGCGTTCGCAGAGGAACTCGCCTTCGGCCTGTCGACGAAACGGCCCGTGCAGCGACTGCGCGAGTACCTGACGGTTCTGCGGGCCATCCGCGACGACGGCACCGTCAGTTTCCACGGTTCCGAGCTGACCGCCGTCGACCCGGCCGTTTTGCCGGTCGCGCTGGCCGGAGCGGCGCCGTTCCCGATCTACGTCGCGGCGATGGGGCCTCAGGTGCTGCGGGTGACCGGTGAGCTCGCCGACGGCACACTTCCCGCCAACGCGGGTCCACGCACCGTCGAGAACTTCATCGTTCCGACGATCACCCAGGAGGCCACCGAAGCCGGGCGGGAGAATCCGCAGATCATCCCGTTGGTCAGCGTGGCGGTAACCGACGACCCGGACACCGCGCGGGCGGCCGCCGCGGAGCGCATGGCGATGTACGACGCGATTCCCGCCTATCAGAAGCAATATGCGCGTGAGGGTGTTTCATCGGCGGTCGAACTGGCGGTCATCGGGTCGGCCGATTCGGTGACGAGGTCACTTCGCGCCTACCTCGACGCCGGCGCGACCGATCTCGTGCTGCTGCCGCTACAGACGGAGTCCGACGACCTCCGGCGGGTCTACGAGGTCGCGGCAGCGCTCGAAACCGATTGACTCACCAGGTAACTCTCGAGCCCTTCACGGCCGAGCTCACGACCGTAGCCGCTCTGTTTGACCCCGCCGAACGGCGCGACCGGATCCATGATGTAACCCTGGTTGACGCCGAACGTCCCGGACCGTACCCGCGCGGCGACACCGAACCCTCGATCGACGTCGGGAGTGAAAACCGAACCGGCAAGGCCGTATTCGGAGTCGTTGGCGATGCGAACGGCGTCGTCCTCGCCGTCGTATGCGATGACGGTCAGGACGGGGCCGAAGATCTCTTCGCGGGCAATCCGCATGTCGTTGTGCGCGTTGCCGAACAGAGTCGGCCTGACGTACCACCCCGTATCAAGCCCGTCGGGCATCTCGGTGCCGCCGACGACGAGCCGCGCACCTTCACGCTGACCTTCCTCGATGTAGCCCCGAACCCGGGTCTGTTGCCGCTCGGCGACCAGCGGGCCGAGCTGGGTCTCCGGGTTCGCCGGATCACCCATCGACATCGATTCCATCCCGGCGGCCAGTGCATCGACGAACTCGTCGTGCCGGTGCGCAGGCACCAGGACCCGGCTCAGCGCGTTGCAGACCTGGCCGCTGTTGGCCAGACTCGCCGACTGGATGGCCGTGGCGACCGTCGCTGGGTCGGCGTCGTCGAGAACGATGGCCGCCGACTTTCCGCCTAGTTCCAGGCTCACCTGCTTGAGGCTGTCGGCACATGCCATCGCGACCTTGCGGCCCGCAACCGTGGATCCCGTGAACGAAACCTTCTCCACCCCAGGATGACTGACCAGAGCCTCGCCGACATCACGGTCGCCCGGCACGACGTTGAAGACCCCGGGTGGTAGATCGGCTCGCTGGACGAAGTCCGCGAGCAGCTGCGCATCCAGGACCGACTCGGGTGCGGGTTTGAGCACGACACAGCATCCGGCGAGCAGCGCCGGGATGACCTTGCCGACCGTGAGGAACTGCGGCATGTTCCACGGAACGACCGCTGCCACTACTCCCACCGGCTGCTTGAGGATGCGAATGTCATTGCCGTACAGGCCCGGACGCGCCTCCTGCCACTCGTACTTCGCAGCCAGATCGCCGAACGCAGAGAACAGCATCATGGGGATGCCCACCTGTGCGCGTTTGGCAAAAGAGATGGGCGCCCCGAGTTCGGCAGTGATCAACTCCGCCATCTCCTTGCGGTGTTCTTTGTACTGCTCAGCCAACCTGCCGACTGCGTCGATGCGCTCCGCGGGCTGCAACCGCGGCCATGGCCCGTCGTCGAAGGCCGTGCGGGCGGCACGCACCGCCCGGTCCAAGTCGGCGGGCGCGGCCAGCGAGACCTTGCCGATCACCTCCTGGCTGTGTGGAGATATCACGTCGATCGCGCTGCCGGAGTCGGGTGTCGACCACCGTCCGTCGATGAAGAGCTGGTCTCGGTAATACATTGTCTCCCTCAGGTTCTTCGACCACCGTTGACGCCGAGGATCTGACCCGTGATGTAACCGGCGTCGTCGGAAATCAGAAATGAGCACGCGGCGGCGATGTCCTCTGGCCGACCCACGCGTCGGACCGGGGTGCGCTCGATGTGTTCCTCGATGGTGCCGCCGAGCAACTGCCGCTCTTCTGCATTGCGCAGCATCGGAGTGTCGACGAAGCCCGGCGCCACGCCGTTGACGGTGATCCCGTTCGGCCCGTACTCCAGGGCAAGAGATTTGGTGAGCCCGTTCACCGCCGACTTCGCCGCAACATAGGCGGCCATGAACGGCTGTCCGGAATGAGTGCTCGACGACGAGATGTTAACGATGCGTCCCCAGCCGGCGTCGACCATGTCCGGAAGCACCGCCTGCACGGCGTGGAACACGCCGTTGAGGTTGACGTCGACCACCCTGGACCAGTCTTCGAAAGACAAGTTGGTGAATCGCCTGAACCGTTCCATACCTGCGGCATTCACCAATACCGTGATCGGGCCCAGCGCGTGGTGGACCGCAGACACTGCCGCCTCGACCTGCGCGCGGTCGGTGACGTCAGCGACGTGGCTGTTGGTGTCGCCGGTGGGCGACAGGTCGAGGATCGCCACCTGGTGGCCGTCGCTGCGAAGCCGGCAGGCGATGGCGCGGCCGATTCCCGATGCCCCACCGGTCACGAGCGCGGTCTTCATCTGCACGCCCTCTATCTAACTGGGCGATCGCCCAATGTCAAGCAGTTGCTATTGCTCCGAGGCGACCGCCCAACCTAGGGTCCACGAATGCGCAGACCGCCGTTTCGCTTCGCCGTTCAGGCGACGAACGCCGCCGGAGCCCGCGAGTGGCGCGACACCGCGGTCAAGGTTCAGGATCTCGGCTATTCCACGCTTTTCCTGGCGGACCACTACCTCGGGCCGGGGCCGGCGCAACGTGCCGCGCGCACTCCGCGACAGGACCTCGCGCCGATCGCGGCGATGGCCACCGCGGCGGCGGTGACCGAGACGCTGCGGGTCGGTTGCCGCGTCTTCTGCATCGACTACCACGTGCCCGCCGTGCTCGCGAAAGAGGCCGCGACGCTCGACCTGCTCTCCGACGGGCGGCTCGAGCTGGGGATCGGCGCGGGGTGGAGCGGTGACGAGTACTCGGCGATGGGCCTGGTATTCGACCGACCTGGGCGCCGAATCACCAAGCTGGAAGAAGTGATTGCGCTGATCAAGGCGCACTGCCTGGACTCAGAGCTGAATTGCCGAGGTGAGTTCGTCAATGTTCGCGGCTACTCCGGACGACCGCAGCCGGTGCAACGTCCTCATCCCCCGATCATGATCGGGGGTGCGGGTGAGCGCGTGCTCACGTTGGCGGGCCGGGAAGCCGACATCGTCAGCATCTCGAATGTTCCGTTCGTTACGCGTAATGAGGCCGGCCTCGATCCCCTTGCAGCGGCGCGCAGGCGAACGGAATACGTGCGGGCCGCGGCGACGGCCCGTTTCGAGAACCTCGACATCGAGAGCTCTCCATTTTTCGCCGAGATCACCGACGACGAGGACGCCGCGCTCGCCGCCTTGGCGTCGAAAACCGGTATCGCGACGGAGATCCTCCGTGGGCACCCCAACGTGCTGATCGGTTCGGTGGACGCCGTCGTCGACGTTCTCCAGTCGCGCCGCGAAGACCTGGGCATCAACTACGTGACGTTTCAACAGCGGCAGGCTGAGGCCTTCGCGCCCATTGTGGCCCGGCTGAGCGGCCTGTAGCCTGATTGAGCGATCGCCCAAACAGGAACGGAATGCCACATGGCCAAGCGGACCAGATTCAGCGAGTACCAGAATCGCTACGCGAACTACCGATTCGAACTCACCGACGACGGCATCCTCTTCATGCAGTGCCATACCGACGGCGACAGCCTGGTCTGGAGCTGGCAGGCCCACGACGACATGTCCGACGCGTTCGCCGATATCGCGGGGGACCGCGAGATCAAGGTGCTGATCCACACCGGCACCGGGGCGAACTACAACGCGAATTGGGGCCGGATGCCGAACGGCGACCCCGTCGAGAAGCCCATGTACCAGCTGATGCCGGACACCCGCGGGTTGGTCAAGCTCGACGAAAAGGCCTGGTATGCACGACATCTTGTGTTCAATCTGCTCGACGTCGACGTGCCGATGATCAGCGCGGTCAACGGTCCGTGCAATATGCATTCCGAGGTGCCGCTGATGGGCGACATCGTGCTGGCATCCGAAGACGCCTACTTCCAGGACGCGTCACACTTCCCGCGCGGCCAGGTCCCCGGCGACGGGCAGCACGTCATCTGGAGCTTCCTCGCCGGCCACACACGCGCACGCTACTTCCTGCTGACCGGGAAGAAGCTCGGCGCGCAGGAGGCCAGGGAATGGGGCGTCGTCAACGAGGTATTGCCCAAGGACCAATTACTCGACCGCGCTTGGGAACTCGCGCGTGAACTGGTCAAACGGCCGCCGCTGACGCTGCGGTACTCGCGTCAGCTGTTCACCAACCCCCTCAAGCGGGCGTTCATCGACGAGCTCGGCCACGGGCTGGCCCGCGAAACCTACGCCCAGCGCGCGTTCTTCCCGTTCGGTGGCGAGATGGAGCCGCTCGACCGGCCATGGGACCAACAGCCGTGGTCTTCCAACCACTCCGACGAAGGAGTACGGCAATGACCGGCATCCAGCAGAAGCTCGCTACCGGACGCGGCAAGTTCACTGTCGAATACCCCGACCTGGGCACCGGCCCGGTGAACTACGAGGACTCCATCTCCGAGGAATTCTTCGCCGCCGAGCGCAAGGCGGTCTTCGAACGCAGTTGGTTGTGCGTCGGGCGGATGGAACGTCTGCCGCGCAAGGGGTCCTACTTCACCCGCGAGCTGCCGGGTCGGCTGGCGTCGATCGTGATCACCCGCGATCTCGACGACAACGTGTACGCGTTCCACAACATCTGCGCGCACCGCGGAAACAAAGTGGTCTGGCAGGAACACCCGATGGAGGAATCGTCGGGCAGCTGCCGCGCATTCGCCTGCAAGTACCACGGCTGGCGCTACGGACTGAACGGGGTGGTCAACCACATCACCAACGAGGAAGAGTTCTTCGACCTCGACAAGAGCAAGCTGCGCATGCCGCCCGTGCACTGCGAGGTGTGGGCGGGCTTCATCTTCGTCAACCTCTCCGAGGACCCCGTACCGCTGCGGACCTTCCTCGGCGAGGGCCTGCTGGGAATGGAGACCTACCCGTTTGATCTCATGACGCAGCACTACGGGTTCTCGACGCAAATCAAGGGCAACTGGAAGCTGGCCGTCGACTCCGTCTGCGAGTGGTACCACCCGCCGTACGTGCACGGCCGGTTCATCGATCCGGACGTGTCCAAGGCCGAGAAGATGGTCCCGCCCGTCGACTCCTATCACTACGACCTGTTCCGGCCGCACATGCTGACGTCGGTGCCCGGCCCGCCGATCCTGCCGCCCCGCCAACCGGGCAAGGCGGGTGAGGCGCGCCAGGACCAACGGTGGGTGTACAAGCTTTTCCGCGCAGGGCTATTCGGTCCCGACGACGTGCCGGATATCGGGCCGCTGCCTGGCTTCCTCAACCGCGGTGACATCGCGTCGTGGGGCAACGACCAGTTCTGGATCTTCCCCAACATCTCGATCCAGATCTGGGCGCGCAACTACTACATCACCTACACGTACTGGCCGGAGACCGTCGACACGCACATCTACGAGATCGACATGTACTTCGTGCCGCCGGCCAACGCCCACGAGCGGCTGGCCCAGGAGGTGGTGGTCGACAGCACCATCGAGTTCGCGATGCAGGACGTCAACACCATCGAGGCCACGCACTCTGCCCTGAAGACCCGTGCGCAGAACACCTTCCACCTCAGTGACCAGGAACTCCTCATCCGCCAGTTCCACACCGTGATCCGCGAAACCGTGGCGGCCCACCAGTCCGGCGAGGAGCAGACATCATGACGGAAAGCCAACTGCCGAAGGGCTTCTCGGAACTCGAAGAGTGGGTCGACGATTGGGCGCTGGCCACCAGGGCCGAGCGCTACGCCGCGCGGCTGGACCGGCCCTACGACGAGCTGGTGGCGTTCTACGACGGGATAGCCCCACACGCCGAGCGCGCCATCGCCTACCTCGACGGGCGAGACATCAACGACCTCGGCCCGGAGGCCACCCGGCTCATGCATCTGCTGTTCTCGATGATTCTGGTGTCGTATGCGGTGAACATCTTCAAGCAGAACCGCATCCCCGATTCCGGCGCCGCCTTCTTCGAGATGGTCGCCGAACCCGCGGTGTGATGACCCAGCCGCTGTCGGGTGTACGGGTCGTCGACGCCGCGACCCTCGCCGCGGGGCCCTTGGTGGCCACGGCGCTGGGCGAGTTCGGCGCCGAGGTGATCAAAGTGGAGCAGCCCGTCGGCGGTGACCCGCTGCGGACCTGGGGCCCGAGCCGCGACGGCATCGGCCTGGTCTGGAAAAGCGTGAGCCGCAACAAGAAATGCGTCACCCTCGACATGCGCACGGCCGGCGGACAAGAACTGTTGCACCGGCTCCTCGATGTCAGCGACGTGTTCATCGTCAATACCCGGGTGAGCACGCTGGCCCGTTGGCAGCTGGACTATGGCGCCGTACACAAGAGGCATCCGGGTCTGGTGATGCTGCACGTCACCGGATACGGGCACGGCGGCCCCGCCAGCGACCGGCCGGGCTTCGGCACCCTCGCCGAAGCGATGAGCGGATTCGCCCACGTCACGGGACAGCCGGACGGACCGCCGACCCTGCCACCGTTCATGCTCGCCGATGGCGTGGCCGCGCTGGCCGCCACGTATGCGGTGATGATGGCGCTCTACCACCGCGATATGCACGGCGCGAGTGGGCAACTCGTGGACGTCAGCCTCGTCGAGCCGCTGGCCCGGCTCGTCGAGCAGGCCACCCTGGCCTACGACCAACTCGGCGAGGTTCAAGCCCGGACGGGGAATCGCGTAGTCGCGAGCACGCCCCGCAATGCCTACCGCACGAGCGATGACAAATGGATCGCGGTATCGAGCGCTGCTTCTAGCACCGCGAAGGCGGTATACCGGGCCATCGAAAGGCCCGATCTGGCAATGCTTCCCGACTACGTCGATCCGTTACCGCGCCAGCAGCGGTCCGAGGAGATCGACGGGCTGGTCACCGAATGGGTCCGCACGCACAGCTTCGACGAGGCGATGAAGATGTTTGTCACCGAGGGCGTGGCGGCCGCACCGGTGTACGACGCGGGCGACCTGCTCGCCGATGAGCACTTCCGCGCCCGCGGTACCTTCGTCGCGGTCGACGATGAGGATCTTGGCCGCGTGACGGTCCAGTCACCGGTGGCGGTGCTGAGCGAAACCCCCGGCGCTGTCCGGCATCTCGGGCGAGGACTCGGTGCCGACAATGACAGCGTCTACCGTGGCTTGCTCGGTCTGGACAAGGCTCGTATCGACACCCTTCAGGCCGCGGGAACGATATGAAAGAAGCGCGAGCCCGCCGATCGGAGTTGGCGACGCCGGCCAGCAGCGAGCACATGTGCGAGGTCGCTGCGCGCGCCGGCGCCGATCTGGTGTTCCTCGACCTGGAGGACGCGTGTGCGCCGTCAGCGAAGGAGTCGGCTCGCATCACGGCGGTCAGCGCGCTCACCGGCCTCAACTGGGGACGCACGCTTCGCGCCGTTCGCATCAACGGGCTCGACACCCCGTGGTGCCATGACGATGTCGTCGAGATCGTCAGCGGCGCACGTGATGCGCTGGACGTCATCATCGTCCCGAAGGTGCGCTCGGCACGCGATGTGTGGTGGGTCGATGTGCTGCTCACCCAACTCGAGGCGAAGCTCGGGCTGCAGCGGCCGATCGCGCTCGAGGCGCTCATCGAGGAGGCCGAGGGGCTGGTGAACCTCACGGAGATCTCGCGGGCAACCCCCCGGCTGGAGGCGCTCATCTTCGGCGCCGGCGATCTGTCGGCCTCCCTGCGATCTCGCGTTGACGGCAACTTCGAGCCCGCCGGCCACTACCCCGGCGACTTCTGGCACACGGTGCGGGTGCAGGTGCTCGCGGCCGCACGCGCCGCCGGGATCGACGCGATCGACGCGCCGTACCCCGGCTACGAGGATCTCGACGGCTACCGGCGCACCGCCACGCACGCCAGCCTGCTCGGCTTCGACGGAAAGTGGGCCATCCATCCTCACCAGGTGCCCGTCGCCAACGAGGTGTTCACCCCGACTGCCGCGGAGATGGCCGAGGCACACGCGATCATCGCCGACTACCGCAATGCCGAAGCGAGCGGTGTCGGCGCGATCGGGCGTGATGGCAGGCTCGTCGACGCCGCGCTGATGCGTCACGCCGAGAATGTTCTACGGAGGGCCCCTTCATGACCAGACCGGGCAAGGTCGGGTCGCGCGATTCCGCCACCCGCGACAAGATGCTCGACGCCACCATCCAGATCATGCTGGAAGAGGGCTACGCCGCGGCCACGTCGCGACGCGTCGCTGCGCTGGCCGGCGTGAAACCGGCGCTCGTGCACTACTACTTCCCCACCATGGACGACCTGTACCTCGCGGTGTTCCGTCGCGGCGCGGAAGCCAACCTGGACCGGCAACAAGAAGCGCTCGCGTCCGACCGGCCGTTGCACGCGTTCTGGGAGACGGTGAGCGAACCACGCGGCACGCGACTGCTGCTCGAGTTCATGGGCCTGGCGAACCACCGCAAGACGATCAAGACCGAGATCGCGGCCTGGTCTGAACGGTGGCGGGAAATGCAGATCACCGCGCTTAATTTCATTGTGCGACAAGCCGGATTGGACGGCGACGAGTTCCCACCCGCCGCACTGGCGGTCGTCGTCGCGTCGATCGGACGCACGCTGGTGCTGGAGCAGGCGCTCGGCACGACCGGCGGTCACGACGAGGCGGTCGCATTGGTCAACCGGTTCATCGACCGTTTCGAGATGCCGGAAATGGGCATCCTCCACTCAGAGCGAGGAGGTCAGACAATGCCCAACCCATCGATCAAGAACGAAAAGTTGTACGAGGACTTGCGCAAGGAAGGCAACTCGAAGCAGAAGTCCGCCCGCATCGCCAACGCGGCAGCGGCGCGGGGAAAGTCGGCCGTCGGCAGGAAGGGCGGCAAGTCCGGTTCCTACGACGACTGGACCGTGACCGACCTGAAGAAGAGGGCCAAACAACTCGGCATGTCGGGATATTCGAACCTGAGCAAGGACAAGCTGATCTCCAAGATCCGCAACTCCTGAGCGGACGTCCTCACACAGCGCGGTCGCGCTCTGTGAACCCGATTTTCCGGCCGCGCAATCGACAGAAACCGGCGCGCAATCGCGGGGCGGTTCACTGGTGCCATGACAATCTACGACCAGATCGGCGGTCAGGAAGCGCTGGAAGTCGTCGTCGCCGACTTCTATGACCGCGTGTTGGCGGACGGGGAACTGGCCGGCTTCTTCTCGGGCACCAACATGTCTCGCCTCAAGGGCAAGCAGGTCGAGTTCTTCGCCGCCGCGCTGGGCGGACCGCTACCCTACACCGGAGCCCCGATGCGGCAAGTGCATCAGGGCCGCGGCATCACCACGCACCACTTCGGTCTGGTGGCCGGACACCTCGCGGCGAGCCTCGGCGCCGCGGGTGTGCCGCAGGAAACCATCGATCAGATCCTGGCAGCGATCGCGCCGCTGTCGAAGGACATCGCGACCAGCGTGGCGTGAGCTACGCGCCGGGACCGTTGGGCCACTTGAGCATCGAACCCGCATCGACGCGGATGTGTTGCCCGGTGATGTAGCGGCTCTCGTCGCTGGCGAGGAAGACGCCGAGGTTGGCGATATCTTCTGGCTCCACATACGGAATCGGCATGGCGTTGAAGTAGGTGAAGGCGGGTTCGGCATCCTCGCGGGTCGGCTTCTTGCCTTCCGCCATCATGTCCGGCCGGAACACGCTGTAGATGCCGTCGTTCTGCAGCAGGTGGGTGTTGACGTTGGTGGGGTGCATGGCGTTCACCCGAATCATCTTCGGCGCCACCTGCAGACAGAGATGGTCGACGTAGTCGATCAGCACCCGCTTGCTCCAGCCGTAGCCGGCACCGCCCGGGCCCATCATCGGGTTGTCGCTGGTGCCCTTGATCATGCCCGCCGTCGAACCGGTGATGATGACCGAAGCGCCATTCGGCAGGTGGGGCAGGGCGACCGCGACAGTGTTCATCACGCCCAAAAGGTCGACGTCGGTGGCGTCGACGAAATGCATCGGGTCGAACTCTTTCCCAAACGCCATCGGCAGGATGCCCGCGTTGGCGACGACGATGTCGAGCTTGCCCATGTCGGCCACGCCGGCCTCCAGCGCATCGCGCAGTTCGTGCCGCTCGCGGACGTCGGCGATCCTGGCGAACACGCGGCGGCCGAGTTCCTTGACCGACCGCTCCGTCTCCGAGAGGTCGTCGGGCGATGCAAGGGGATAGGGGTTGGAATCGATGTTCCGGCAGATGTCGATGACGATGATGTCGGCGCCCTCTTTGGCCATCGCGATCGCATGCGCACGTCCCTGACCTCGGGCACCACCCGTGATGAAAGCGACCTTGCCCTCGAGCCGTCCAGCCATCTGTCCTCCACCGATCAGAATCGAATTCTCCAACTACGCGAACCTAATTTACGCAGCCTGTTTAATCAATCCCTGCGGGACAAATGTTTGGTTCCGATGCACGCGGCGGCTGTGCGCGGCGACAGCCACAACGCCATCGCGACCTGCCCGATCTTCGGCAAATGCCGCGCGGCCGACCCTGGTGCATGCAACGATTTCGGCTGACTTTCCGCACCGTATAAATCGGGGGACGACATGGCCGGCGTGGAATCTGACGGATCTGAGCAGGCGATTTTCGTCGGCACCGAGATGCGCATTGCAGTGACGATGAACGGCGGTGTCAGCCTCGCCGTCTATATCGGTGGTGTCGCCCACGAGCTCAACAGGCTCACTCGCGAAAACGGCGGCTATACGTCGCTCATCAAGAAACTGTCCTACAAGTTGCCTGTCGTCGACGTCATCACCGGAACGTCCGCGGGTGGTATCAACGGCGCCGCCCTCGCACTCGCGCAAGCCAGCACGAACGGCGACCTCGGCGGCCTCAAATCCCTCTGGATTCAACACGGCCAGATCGGCGATCTCTTCCGACAACCGTTCACCAAGGGGCCGGCGTCGTTGATGAAAGGCGACGAGTATCTGCTGCCTCATATCGAGGAGGCGTTGACCGCGGTGGTGCGGGGATTCGAACGCGCGAGGCTGCCCGATGACACCCTGCGGCCCATCGACCTGAGCCTCACCACGACCATGTTGGATCCGGTCTACGAGGCTTCCGTCGACGATCTCGGAACCCCCATGGTGCAACCGCAATTCGCGGGCTTGTTTAGCTTCCGTAGCTCCCGTGACGACCACGACGACAGCGGACGGACGGTAGACGACTTCAGCGCGGACAACATTGCGCGGACCGTCGCCTCGCTGGCGCTGGCAGCCCGCGCGAGCGCGGGTTACCCCGTGGCGTTCGAGCCGACGTTCATTCCGGTCGACAACCTGAAGGCGGCCGACGGTGATCGGCCTGATCTCGGCAGCTTCGCGAACTGGCGGATGCCGAAGTCCGAAGGACCGACTCCGACCGATACGGGCTACGTGGACCGGTCGCGATACGCGGTCGACGGCGGCGTATTGGCCAATACGCCAACGCAACCCGCGCTGGAGGCGATCAGCCGCCATGGCGCCACCAACAACCTGATTCGACGGGTGCTGATTCTTATCCATCCACACGCCACCGAAGCGGACACGGTGGTCGACAAGCCGAGTGAGCCCGGCAAGCCACCCACCTTGGTCGGAGGCCTGGCGGGTGTCGCACAGGCCTCCTCTTCGACTGGTTCGAAGATCTACGTCAACGAGATCAGCCAGCACAACGAGCTGGCGCACCGCTGGCGCGACGGGCGTCAGACCGCAATGGCGCAGTTCCCGAAATGGGTTGAGCTCAAGGGCTTTCTGGGCGAAACGGAGTCGAATGAGCCGGCGGTCGCATGGCGCGTGACTCGATCCATGCGGATCAAGCGCGCGGCTTACGTGATGGCGAAGCAGCTACAGCGGAACGGCAAGGTACAGGTGCCGTTCTCCCGTCTCATCAAGGCCGCCAACGAGGCGATGGTGGCGGCCGACGATGCCAGCGAGGGCCTGCCGTTCCTGCCGAGATACTCTCCCGTCGACGAGCGCTTCGGCGGATCTGGCGCCAACGAGAAGGAATGGCGTTGGGGTCTAGACCTTGCAGCGGGCATCACAGCGTTGGTCACGGACCTCCTGCGTACGGTGATCGAGCGGCGCAGCAACATCGAGGCATCGCTTACGGTGCGGCAACAGATTGTCGACAGTGCGACTGCAGCATGGAAGACCGCAGTCAACGCGGGCATCACGCTCGACCAAATCGCCCTGCGTAATCGGATGGCCAAGCAGTCGCAGTCAATGGACGTCGTTGACGAGTTGCCGACGATCGTGCAAGCACGCTTGGACAGCTATTGGCCACGGTTCTGCCCCAACTCGATGCCCGAAGACGTCGGCGAGCGATTGAACGGTGCTCGACGTACCCCCACCGACGGCGAGGAGATCAGGAATGTCCTGTCCCAGGTAGCGCGCGATTTGCTTGTCGTGCTTGACCTTCTCACCCAGCAGCCCCAACGAGTACAGCGCACGAGTAGCGCGGACCGACCCGTGGGCAGCCTGCTGGGTGAGAACCCCCTTCAGGGACTGCGAGAAGAGGCAGGCGACCAGTCCGAGGACGTCCTCGTCGATCGGTTGCTGATGCGCATGCTGTCCATCGAGGTGCTGTCATGCCTGTTCACCGAACATCGTTCGACGGATTCCGAAGTCCCCATGGCGCCGGTCGAGTTCCTCCAGCTGAGCGCGCAGGTTCCGCAGCACTTCGCAGAAGGGTTCTCTTCAGACGACAAGCTCGCCGGCATGTCGCTGAACCGTTTCGGCGCATTCCTCAAGCGCAGTTGGCGTGCCAACGATTGGATCTGGGGACGGCTGGACGCATCAAGGTGCTCATGCAGCTACTCATCACACCCGAAGTCATCCGCGACGTGGCCAAGACAATGACGCAGTCGTGGCCATCAGACGATGCGGAGGCAGCCGAGATCCTGAATGTTGTTCTCCAAACGGTGTTTCAGCAAGGCGGCGACGGTGTTCGCGAGATCAATCGGGACCCCGAAATCAGGAAGCTGCGCAACAGCGCGCGGGAAGAAGTGAAAGGCGCACTGTCCGGAAGCAACGTGACGCTGACCGCAACGGCCAGCCTGGCCGCATACGCGTTGCAGATCGAAGTTGCCGCCGAAGAAGTGCCGTGGCTGGCGGGCACCATTCGAGACGACCAGGACGACGGCGCCACCGGCGTCGAAAGCGCGCGATTTGTGCGCAGGTACGACAAGGTGGCCAAGGCCGAAGGGGAACCGACGACCGCCACAGAGAAGTTATTCCTGTTAAAAACATTCGCCGAGTCGGGTATCGGACAGGAAGCCATCACGTCCCAGCTGCCCAGCGATCTCATAATCCGCACGGGTGCAACGGCGACGGCAAGTGCTGCGACGGCGCTCAGTTCGGACCGGGCCGGACTGGGCATCGCGCGTCCGGCGGCACGCGCCTTTCGGGGCGTCGCTGCTGTACCCTACTGGGCGCTGACCGGCCTGACGCATCGGGGCCAGTTGGCCCGGATGGTCGCCGCGAGTGTTCTGGCCCTCGGCGTCGCGCTCATTGCCGTCAGCTTGGTCGTCCCTCTTCCAGGTCTGCTCAGCCCACTGATCTCGACCCTCGGAATCGCTTCGCTCATCACGGTTTTCGCCTACGCGGCCCTGCGCACCCAATCGATTGTGCACGGCGCCGCGTTGTTGGCTCTGCTTGTTCCCCTCGTGGCCGTCGCCGCCGCGCGGATCGTCATACAGGTGGAGAAGGCGGAAGGCTCCGACCCGACCGGTTCGGTGCCGGAGGGAGCCCCGACCGTCACGGTGATATGCGTTGTCGCGCTGATCATCTGGGTGATGATCGTGGCCAATATCGGGCCGGCGATCCGGCCCCCCAATGTCGCGATCAAGCAGAACGTAAAGGAACACTGGAAGCTTCTCATCGCGGCCGGAGTCATCGTGGCCATTACGGCTGCGCTGATCGCGCTGCTGTGGCTGGGCCCCGTGCACGATGCGCTGTCTGCCGCGTGGACGTGGTTCACCCGCAATTCGCCGTGGAACGACCAGTTGCTTTCACCTGCCGTCGCCGCCCTCGGCGTCATCGCGCTGGAGGCAAGACCGAGGCGTTGCGCAACTCGGAAAGCGGCGACCGCTGAGCCAGAACGAAACGTCGGACCCGGCAGGGTTGGCGACCGCATGGGCGTGGGTTTACGGCCTGATCTATCTGGCTCTCGGCGCGGTCCTCGTGCCGTTTTTCTTCAACGACAATCCACCGGGTTGGGCAATCTGTGCATCCGTCTCGTCCATCGTCATCGGGTTCTTGTTCTCAGTTGTCGCCGTGGACCTGATTCCCTACTCCCGCGAACGCCGGTTGATCAAGCGACTGGCATCGATCATGCCGACAATCACGTTGAGCGCGGCGGATACGCAATGCCCACCCGACGAGCAGGACGAGAAGCGGATGCTGCACGCATTGGCGCGGATCGGCGACCGCTCGAGCTATCTCGTTTCGGGCCACGGAGACGCCGCAATTCCCGACCTAGCGCTGACGCCGGCCGGCGAACGTGTGCTCCGAAATGTGCTGAGTCTCATCGAGAAGCGGAAGCTCGAGCTCCAAGAGAGTGCGACGCAGCAGACCGAACCGCCTCGGTGATGGTCTGGACCATCGGGCTGTCGAGCTTCCAGCACTGCCAGTACAACGGCACGTCGAGATGCGCCTCGCTGATCCGGACGAACGAACCCTCCGCGAGGGCTGGTCCGGCGAGCTGCTCGGGGAACATGCCCCATCCCAGGCCGGCCCGCACCGCGGCCGCAAACCCCTCCGCGGTCGGCACGTAGTGCACAGGCCTGGCGATACTCCGACGAAACGCCTTGCGCACCAGGAGGTCCTGTAGGGCATCGTCGCGGTTCCACGCCAACGACGGCGCCGAGGCGGTTGCGTCCGCGGTGAACCCGTCGCGCAGGTAGCGCTGGACATACGCCGCGGTGGCCACCGGGATATACCGCATGACCCCGAGCGGCAGCACCCGACAACCGGTCACCGCCGTGCGCTCGGTGGTGACGGCACCCATCACCGCGCCCTCGCGCAACAACCGCGCAGAGTGGTCCTGGTCCTCGATCCGGATGTTGAACAGAACCTCGGGCAACCGGCCCAGCACCGCGGTGAACCACGTCGCCATCGAATCCGCGTTCACCGCGATCGGGATACGGGTCCGCTCCGACGAACCGCCGCTCATCTCGGCCAATGTTTCCGACTCCAGCAGCGCCGTCTGCGCGGCGAGCCGAAGAAGCGGAACGCCGGCGGGCGTCGCCGCAGACGGCTTCCCACGACGGACCAGCACTTGACCAACGCGCTGCTCGAGCGCCTTTACCCGCTGGCTGATCGCCGACGGCGTGACATGCAACCGCGCCGCGGCGACGTCGAAGCTGCCGTGTTCGATCACAGCGGCGAACGCCGCAAGCTGCTGTCCGTCGATCTGCACATTAGGAATACTAATGGAGATGAAGAATCATTAGCTGTACTGATTCAGCTGTGCCACCTAGCGTCGATGACATGAACTCGCCCCTGCTCGTCGGCTTCGTCGCCTCCTTCACGCTGATCGCGGCGATCGGCGCGCAGAACGCGTTCGTGCTGCGGCAGGGCATCAGGCGTGAACACGTGCTTCCCGTGGTGGCACTCTGCACTGTTTCCGACATCGCGCTGATCGCCGCGGGCATCGCCGGCGTCGGCGCCCTCATCAACGCGCATCCGGGTGCGGTGAACGTCGCAAAGTTCGGCGGAGCGCTGTTCCTGTTCGGCTACGGGCTGCTGGCCGCGCGGCGTGCATGGCGACCGTCGTCACTCACGCCCTCGGAGGCAACCCCCGCACGGCTCGCCGAGGTGCTGGTGACCGCGGCAGCGCTGACCTTCCTCAACCCACACGTGTATCTCGACACCGTCGTGTTGCTCGGTGCACTCGCCAACGAACACCGCGACGGCCGCTGGCTGTTCGGCATCGGCGCGGTCACCGCCAGCGCGGTCTGGTTCCTCAGCCTCGGCCTCGGTGCGAGACGCCTGGCGGGGCTATTCGCGAAGCCGATCACATGGCGGATCCTCGACGGCGTGATCGCCGTGACGATGATCGGCCTCGGCATAGCGATGGTAGCGGCGTAGTCGTAGACCGCTAGCCCATGGGTCCTCCGTCGGGGACAGGCGCGTCGCAGCGGTCGCGGAAGTCGGCGGCGGGCTGCCTGACAGCCCGTAGCTCGTCTCGCACCTGCGGGTTTGCGTCAGCGTACGCTGCGATTTCCGTGTCCATCTCGTCCCTGGACTTGCCCTTGAGGCCGGTGAAGAAGGTGTTCACGTCCGGATGGCTGAACAGGTACGCCTGCGTCGCTGCGTTGACGCCGGACATGACGCCGGCGAGGTCGGCGGCGGTGCAGTTCGGCGGATCGGCGGCCGCAGTTGCGGCGGTACCAACGAGCATCGAGCCGGCGATCATGCCGGCGCCAATCACGCTACGGAAGAACATGGTGGCTCCTTGACTAAGTGTTTACAAGACATGGTGGCAATGCTCAGCGTCGTGGACCGATACCACCTCCGCCGCCGGGACGGCCGGGCCGTCCGATGATCACGTCCATATCCCAGCCGTCGTCGCAATACCAGGGGTCGGCGCAATACGACGGGTAGGCCGGCCCCGCGATCGGGGCGTTCGGACCACCGCCGCGGACCTCCCCCTGGGCACACACGGTGGCTGCCCCGGCGCTGGTGCAATCCGCCCTCGCCGGGGGCGACGCGACGACGATCGTGATTGGGGCGGTCGCCATCGCCAATCCCAATATCAGGTAGCGCTGTGTTGGTCGCACGGCTGCTCCCTCTCTGCAGTTTTCAGGCGGCCCGCCACTGCAGACCCCCGCCGACTCCACGCCGGAATCGTGTAGCGGAGCGTAATTCTGATCACCTGGCCACCGTGGAGTATTGGCACTTTTTAGCGATTACGATTCGAGATCTTGAATTTCGCTTAATGGATATGGCTTTCGCGTGACCGGACGCCAAGCAGGCTGCCGATTTGCTGTGCAGGAGGCGCCGTGGTGCCGGCGCGGTATGTTTCGCATTCCGGATCGTGGAAGGTCATATTTCTCGCGAAATCCGGTGCTACGCTCCGCCTCATTGACGGGTCGACAAAGGGGCGGACATGACAGAAATTGATCAGGACTGGACGAAGCCCTCGGCGATGGCCATTCCCCCGGAGGGTTATTTCAAAGAGGAGCGGGGGCGATACGGCCCCGTCTTCCCGCGGACGCCCGCTTGTCACGGCTTCTCGATCATCGCCAAGGTCAAGGAGGGCCGCGAAGAGACGGTTCGTGCCTACGGGAAGCAGATCGAGGAGACGATCACAGGGCAGCCCCGACGTTCTTGCGCCGCTTCGGCTGCACTACCTGCGCTGGGATGCTCTTCGACGTGGGGTCGGGGCTGCACTTCCAATACCAGGGCATCTTCGACACCGACTTCGACAAGTACACCGAGGACGCGGTGCAGCTGTTCAGCGCGACCGGCATCACGACTGTCTTCACCAATCTCGAAGGGTTCCCGGAGGATTGGAAGGAGAACCCGGACGCGTTCATCAAGTTCGTCCGCGACCACCAGGTTCCCAGCTTCCTGGAGTACGGCGAGTATCCATACGTGACCGCCGACGAGATCAAGAAGGCGCTCAAGCTGAAGGCGGCCTTCTCGGAGATGCTCGACCAGATGCAGTGACCCCGCCGGTGCTTGAATTCGACGACATCCAGCACATCCTGCTGACCCGCACGCCGGCCATCACGGGTCGCTACGAGTTCCTCGCGTTCGACACCCCGGATGGCGGGCGGGCGTGGCTGTCCGAACTGCTGGACAAGACACAGTCCGCCACTGACGCCGTCGCCACGATGAACGAGTCCGACCGCTGGGTCACGCTGGCGTTCACGTGGAACGGGTTGCGCGCGCTCGGCGTGCCCGACGGAGTCGCTGCAAACCTTCCCCGAGGAGTTCCGCATGGGGATGGCGGCCAGGGCCGACATCCTCGGCGACACCGGAGGCAATGCGCCGGAGCACTGGCTGGGCGGGCTGGCTGGCGATGATCTGCACGCAATCGCGATCCTGTTCTCGCGCACCGACGAGCAGTGCCGACGGTCCATCGAGGAGCACGACAAGTTGCTCGCCCGCACCGACGGAGTGCGCAGCCTGTCATTCCTCGACCTCAACGCGTCGCCGCCGTTCAACTATGCACATGACCATTTCGGCTTCCGTGACCGGTTGTCACAGCCGGTTATGAAGGGCTCCGGTGAGGAGCCGACGCCGGGCTCCGGTGCAGCCCTCGAGCCGGGAGAGTTCATCCTCGGATATCCCGACGAGAACGGGCCGGTGGCGAATCTTCCTGAGCCCGAGGTGCTGTCACGCAATGGCAGCTACATGGCGTACCGCCGGCTGCAGGAACACGTCGCGGAATTCCGCGACTATCTGCTCGAGAATGCGGAAACACCGGAAGAGCAGGAACTGCTCGCGGCAAAGTTCATGGGCCGGTGGCGCAGCGGCGCGCCACTGGTGCTGGCACCGGATGCGGACGACCCCGAAATGGGCGCGGATCCGATGCGCAACAACGACTTCAACTACAAGGAGATGGACCCGTTCGGGTACGCGTGCCCGCTCGGCTCCCATGCCCGCCGGTTGAACCCCCGTGATACCGCGCACTACATGAACCGTCGGCGGATGATCCGCCGCGGCGCGACGTACGGACCCGCCCTGCCGGAGGGCGCGCCCGACGACGGGGTCGACCGCGGCATCGCCGCATTCATCATCTGCGCCGACCTCGTGCGTCAGTTCGAGTTCGCTCAGAACGTGTGGATCAACGACAAAAGATTCCATGAACTGGGCAACGAACACGACCCGATCTGTGGCACCCAGGACGGTGCGATGGACTTCACGGTACCGAACCGACCGATTCGCAAGGTGCACAAGGGAATTCCGGCATTCACCACTCTCTCGGGTGGCGCGTACTTCTTCCTACCCGGGATGAACGCGATGCGCTACCTGGCCTCGCTCAGCGACTGAAGGATCACCCATGAGCGCACTGCCGCCGCCACGCACGTACAACCAGAACCACGTCCCCCGCGCCCACACGGGCGGCCGGCGCATCAGTATCTACTGGACGTGGAGCTATCCCTGGGAAGCCCAACGCGATCCGGCCATCATCGAGAACCGCTTCTCCACGATGACCGAGGTGCGAAACGTCCTGTGGCCCGCGTACGAGACGCCGGAGTATGACGCCGCCAACTTCCTGCAGGGCGTCGCGGGCACGCTGGAACTCTTCCACCGTTCCGCGCTGGCATTCCAGGAGCTCGCCGGAGAGGCCACCGGTCATCCGGTCGCCGTCTACCAGCGCATCGACCAGGCCGGCTACAAGCTGCTGATCGACGACCGAATCCTCGCCGACACCGACACGCTGATGGTGTTCGGGCTGGACCATCTGCTCTCCGAACAGGAGGCGGCACCCGAGGAGATCGCCGCGATCACGGAGTGGCTGAAGCGGGAAGGAACCTGCCTGCTGCTGGCACCCCACCATGACGTGGGCTTCACCGACGACTACGAACAGCGGCAGGTGGAATACGAACATCACGGTGACCGACTCGTGCCGCGCCAGCAACGCTTCAGCCAGTACACCCGCTCGCTGATGAAGGCGCTCGACGTGCCCGTGCACAACATCTGGGGGCTGCGCCCCGCCGTCGTCGAAGGCACAAAGGAAATCGCGCCGCTGACCGCAATTCGCGACCTCGACACCCCGCGACTCCTCGACGACGTCACCACCTTCAACTTCCACCCGCACCTGCCGCACTACGAACTCACCGCCCCAGAAAGTGACGCACTGCGGGTCCTCGGGAAGCAGCGCGTCGACCCCAATCGGCCCCATCCGTTCACCGCGGAGGGCAACACCGAGTTCAACGCCCTGATTTGGATGCCGCCGTCAGGCCAGCGCGCAGGCGACATCGTGCTCATCGATTCCACCCACTTCACGACGCTGTTCGGCGGCACCGACAGCCTGAAGAGCCTGTGGCACAACCTGGCCACGATGCGATGATGACGTATGCCCGACACCAGAGCCGTGTTCATCACCGGCGCAGCCGCAGGAATCGGCCGAGCCACCGCGCTGACCTTCGCCCGTAACGGCTACACCGTCGGCGGCTACGACATCGACGACGTCGGGCTGAAGTCGCTGGCCGATGACATCGGCGAACTCGGTGCCAGCTGCGTCATTGGACATCTCGACGTCACCGACGCCGACGAGATGGCGCAACGGGTAGGCGAGTTCGCGAAGGCGGCAGGCGGCCGGCTCGACGTCATGATCAACAACGCCGGGATTCTGCTGGCCGGCCGCTTCGAGGACATCGACCTCGCGGCGCAGCTCAAAGAGATCGACATCAACACCAAGGGTGTCGTCAATGGCATGCATGCCGCATTCCCCTACCTGCGGTCCACCCCGAAGTCCGTCGTCGTCAATCTGGCTTCCGCGTCCGCGATCTACGGCCAGGCCGAACTCGCGGTCTACAGCGCCACGAAGTTTTTCGTCCGCGGCATCACCGAGGCGCTCGACGTCGAGTGGAGTCGGGGCGGCATCCGTGTGATCGCGATGTGGCCGCTGTACGTGAACACCGCCATGACCGAGAACATCAAGACCGGCACGACCGAATCGCTCGGCATCCGGCTGACCGCACAGGACGTCGCCGACGCGATCCTCGCGGCGGTTGAGCCGTCCTATCTACGTCGCGCCACACGTCAAGTGCACTTTCCGGTCGGCACGCAGACCAAGGTTTCTGTGCTGGCCTCACGATTCTCACCCGCATGGCTGCAACGGCTGGTCAACAAGCGGTTGGCGGGCATATAGCGTTGAATTCGCGCTGATCGCAACCGTTCCCGGCAGCGACCGCGCCGGCTAACGTCTGCGCGCATGAATGAGGACTGGCTCGCGGTCATCGTCGGCTTGTCGCTCTTGGTGTTGGTACTCGTCGGCGCCATCCCTGGCAGCGTGATCCCGTGACCGAGCAGACCACAGAGCAGACCCCCGCCGAGCCTTCCGAATCACGGCCCGTCCTCGGCTATGCGATCGGCGGCGTCCTCGTCGTGATCGCGCTCGGAGCGCTGACCCGCTTTCTCGAACAGGAGGTGCCACTTTGGGCGGCCGGCACGCCATTCGCGCCTATCGCAAAGTCCATCGAATTCCCCGTCTACGCAATCGCTTTGGGTTTGATCGGCAACGCGGTGCTGACGAAGATCGCCTTGCGCGACGCACTGTCGAACGGCTTCCGCACTGAATTCTTCATCAAGACGGGCCTGGTGTTGCTGGGCGCGTCGATCAACTTGAAGGTGCTCGTCACCGCGGCCGGGCCGGCCATCATCCAGGCCCGCTTATTGATCAGCATCGTCTTCGGCTTCACCTGGTGGCTGGGCGGGCGGCTCGGCCTCGACGACAAGCTGCGCGCGCTGCTGGCGTCGGCGGTATCGATCTGCGGCGTGAGTGCGGCGATCGCGGCCGCAGGTGCGGTGCAGGCGAAAAAGGAACAGCTGGCGTACGCCGCGTCGCTGGTGATCGCATTCGCGCTTCCGTCGATCTTCCTGCTGCCGTGGCTGTCGGGCGTGCTCGGCCTCTCCGACGCCGTCGGGGGCGCGTGGATCGGTGTGGTGGCGATCGCTCTCACCGCATACTTCGCGCTGAGGGTCGAGCGCCGCAACGCCGAGGACGCGAGGCCGAAGCTCGGCGAGTTCTGGGGAACGGTTCCCGAAGTTCGTGCTCGGCTTCATCGCCGCGTCGATCATCGGCACGCTGTACCTGCAGTGGGTCAGCAGCGGCAAAGCCGAAATCGCCACCGTGAACGACCTGCGCACGTGGTTTCTGATCTTCGCGTTCGTCTCCATCGGCCTCGAGTTCTCCCTGAAGGGCCTGCGCGAAGCGAGATGGCGGCCGATCGCCCTGTTCGCCTCGGCGACCGTGGTCAACATCGTGGTCGCGCTCGGCCTGGCGGTCGCGCTGTTCGGGCATTTCACCGTCGGCTAACGGTTACGCTCAGCGCCCAGCGTGAAGCTACTGCTATAGACCACGCCATTTTTCGCAGTGGACGCACATTCGACGAGTGAGCACTACTCCTCGAGGTCGAGCACCGGCGTCGGACGTTGGAAGCCGCGGGTCACCGCCAGCAGCCAGAGGAAGCCGACCGCCAGCCAGATCAAGCCGACGACCAGGGTGAGTTGCGACAGGCTGGTCCACAGGTACACCGTCAGCAGGAAGCCGATCACCGGCAGAACCAGGTTGTTCAGCACGTTCTTCTCGCCCTCATCGATGAAGTAGTGCTTGAGCACTGTCAGGTTCACCGCCGAGAATGCCACCAGCGCACCGAAACTGACGATCGACGCCAGTGTCGCGAGGTCGATGACGACGGCCAGCAGCGAGATCACGGAGACCACCAGGATCGCGTAGGCGGGCGTGCCGAATTTCGGGGCCACATAGCCGAACACCTTGCGAGGCAGAATGCCATCGCGGCCCATCGCGTAGAGGATGCGGGCCACCGACGCCTGCGACGTGATTGCCGACCCCAGTGCGCCCGCCACATAGGCGGCGGTGAAGAACGCGCTCAGGAACTTTCCGCCCGCAGTCGTCATGACATCCAGTGCCCCCGAGTCGATATCGGCGAACTGGTTGGACGGGAACACCAGCTGGGAGATGTACGACAGGACGATGAAGATGATGCCCGAGGCGATCGTGGCGATCATGATCGCCCGTGGCACGGTCCGCCTCGGGTCCTTCGCCTCCTCCGAAAGCGTTGACACCGCGTCGAATCCAAGGAAGGACAGCGCGAGGATGGCCGCTCCGGCGAGGATCGGGTCGAGGCCGTTCGCGGTGCCGTCACCCCGCAGCGGTGCCATCAGGTCGACGGTGCCTACGCCGGAAAGTGTGACGAAGGCAAGGATGACGAACACCACGATGAAGACGGCCTGAACCGCGATGATGACGAAGTTCGCCCGGGCGACCGAAACGATGCCCACGATGTTGAGCACCGTGACGATCACGATCGTGACGACGACGATCACCCACTGCGGGATCGCCGGGATCGCGGCGTTGAGGTAGATGCCGATCACGAGGTAATTGAGCATCGGCAGGAACAGGTAATCCAACAACAACGACCAACCGGCGAGGAAGCCTATCGGTGCGCCAAAGGTCTTCTGCGTGTACGTGTATGCCGAACCCGCGACCGGGTACGCGGCCGCCATGCGGGCATAGGAGCGCGCCGTGAACACCATCACGGCCAGCGTGACCACGTAGGCCACCGACAGCCGCCCACCGCTGACCTGGGTGACGATTCCGTAGGTGGTGAATACGGTGAGCGGCACCATGTAGACGAGGCCGAAGAGCACCAGCGACGGCGTACCGAGCACCCGCAGCAGGTGGCCTTCCCCCTCCGGCGACGGCGGCGGGACGGTGGAATCGGCTGGCGCAGTTGACGACATATCGACCTTTCCTCTAATTGGTGGCCGTGTAAGCCGGCCTGCCGCGCAGATAGGTGGCGCGCACCTCGAGCGCGGGAAGTTCAAGCGGTGCCACAGTCCGGGGATCGCGGTCAAGCCAGACCAGGTCGGCGCTGGCGCCGGGATTCATTCGGCCCCAACGGTCTTCCGCGAACGCCTGATATGCCACGCCCGCCGTCTGGGCGGACAGCGCGCGTTCGATCGGAAGGATTTCGTCGGGAGTCCAGCCGCCTTCTGGCTCACCGTCGACGGTCCGGCGCGACACCGCCACCGCGATTCCATCCAGCGGCGCGCCCGATGACACCGGCCAGTCGGAGCCGAATGCCAGTGGCGCACCGGAGTTCTCGATGCTGCGGATACGGTACTGCTTGTCGGCGCGTTCCACACCGATGCGCGGAATCGTCAGCACTGTCATCAGCGCGTCCATCTGCGCCCACAGCGGCTGCATGTTCGGGATGACACCGAGCTCGGCGAACCGGTCGATGTCGGCGTCGTCGACCAGCTGCGCATGCGCGATCACCGGCCTCCGGTCGCGCGGGCCGTTGTGCTTGGCCACATACTCGATCGCGTCGAGGGCCTGGCGCACCGCCGCGTCGCCGATCGCGTGGATGTGGATCTGCAGCCCGAGATCGTCGACCCTGCGGGCCGCCTCGGCCAGCGCGTCGCCCTCCCAGTTGCGCATACCGTGGCTGTGCAGCGCGGAACAGTATGGCGCAAGCAACGAGCCCGTCTCGTTCTCGATGACGCCATCGGCGAAGAACTTCACCGTCTGGGCGGTCAGCAGAGGTGAGTCGACGTCGTCGACGCGCCGCCGCGCCTCGGCGTAATGCTCTACCTGAGAGTCGAAGTGGCGCGGGTCGGCATAGAAGGCAAGGTTGAACCGCATCCCGAGCGCGTCGCGCCGGGCGGCCTCGATGTAGGTGTCGACATCCGCTGGTTCGACCCAGGCGTCCTGCACCCAGGTCACGCCGCGGGACAGGTAGTAGCCGGCCGCGGTCCCCAGTGCCGAGACACGCACGCCCTCGGCGCGTGCGGGCATCACGGCATTCATCAGGTCCATCGCGCCCCACTCGCGCAGCGTGCCGAGCACGGAGCCGTCGTCACGGTGCGGTATCTCACCGAGCACCGGGTCCGGAGTGGCCGCGGTGATACCCGCGCGCTGCAGCGCAACGGAGTTGCACCACATGGTGTGGTAGTCCCACGCTCTCAACACCACAGGCCGGTCGGGCACCGCGGCGTCGAGCCAGCGAGCGTCGAAGAGGCCGTCCGGCGCGAGGCTGCTGTCATAGGAAGCGCCGATAATCCATTCGTCGTCCGGATGCTCGACGGCGAATGTCCCTACGGTGTCCACGATTTCGTCGACAGAGCTGCACGGTCGCACCGCCGGTCCGGCGTATTCGAGCCCGCCGTACAGCGGATGGGCGTGACCGTCGCCGAACGAGGGCATCAGAAAGCCACCGGCAAGATCGACCGCGCGGGCGCCGTCTGCCGATGCCAGCGCTTCGTCGCCGAGCGCCCGCACTGTTCCATCGACGATCAGCAACGCATCGGTTTCGCCTGCGAACCCGGTCCAGATCACACCGCCGGTGAAGATCGTCGCCGTCACCAGCGGGACCCTACGCCGAGCGGGATTCTCGGCGCAGTCATTTGACGACGGCTGTCGCGGCGTGGCCGGCCCCGTATGGCCGTGCCACGTCGACCGGCGCGGTCAGCGTGCCATAGCTGTCTGGCCTTCGGGTCAACAGGAACGGGAACAGCTCCAACCAGTCACGCCGCTGCTCCAGATCGAGGTCGGCCACCAGCACCGCCTCCTCGTCACGCGGCGCCTGCACGAGCACCCTGCCGTACGGGTCGGAGATGAACGACGAGCCGTAGAAGGACAAGCCGCCCTCCTCGCCGGTGCGGTTGGGCACCACCATGAACAGTCCGCTGTTGATGCCGTTGGCCACGATCACCTGCTGCCACAGCGGCTGCGTGTCGAACGCGGGGAACATCGGCTCCGAGCCGATCGCCGTTGGGTAGACCACGATTTCGGCCCCGCCGAGCGAGTAGTTGCGGGCCACTTCGGGGAACCATTCGTCCCAGCACGTCGGCATGCCGATGCGGGCGCCCAGCCCGTCGGGCTCGTACACCGGATAGGGGTTGCCGTCAGAGGGCCCGGCCCGAAAGTAGGTGTCCTCGTAGTAGCCGGCCGAGATCGGGATGTGCATCTTGCGGGTCCTGGCCACCAGCTCACCCGCGGGCGAGACCAGAATCGCGGTGTTGTATCCCAATCCGTCGTCTGCCGGGGCGCTCTCGTACAGCGATGCGTGCACGAATATGCCGTTGGCGGTGGCCGCTTCGGCGGCCAGTTCGAACGTGGGTCCGTCCGCCAGATCCTCTGCCTTGGCGCCGGGATTGGGTCCGGCCGGAGTGTCGGCCGGGTATCGCAGCAGCGTGATCTCGGGCAGAAAGACCACCCGCGCGCCCTCACCCGCGGCCCGGTCGATGCCGTCGCGAAGGACGGTCACCAGTTCTCTGGCGTCCGTGCGCCACCGGTGCTGAACCAGGCCCACCCGCAGCGGCGGTCGCTGCGACGGGGTGGTGCGCGACAACGAATCGGGGGCGGAGGCCGTCAAGGTGATCATCCCGCCACGATTCCGCAACGGGGCCGCCGCCTCAAGGTGGTTAGCTGGCCGAGCGGTTACGCTCGCTGGGTGCCGAAGGATTGGTCGCGGCGGCGTTTCCTGGCAATCGCCGCGGGCGTGGCGGCCGTCGCCGCGTGCGGCTCCGAAAAGCCCGGAGCCGTCGCCGGTGACGGCTCCGTCACCGTCAAGCACATGTTCGGTGAGACCAAGGTCCCTGCTCCGCCGAAGCGCGTGGTGAGCGCCGGGTTCACCGAGCAGGATGACCTGCTCGCCGTCGGCGTCGTGCCCATCGCGGTGACGAACTGGTGGGGCGACGAGCCGTTCGGGGTGTGGCCATGGGCGCTGCCCAAACTCGGCCAGGCCCAACCCGAGGTCCTCAGTCTCGCCGACGGCATCCAGGTCGACAGGATCGCGGCGCTGAAACCCGACCTCATCGTCGCCACCAACGCAGGCGTCGATCAGGGCACCTACAAGAAGTTGACAGAGATCGCGCCGACCATCCCGCAGTCCGGCCAGGACGCTTTCTTCGAGCCATGGAAAAACCAGGCCACCGCCATCGGTCAGGCCGTGTTCAAGTTCGACGAGATGAACGGGCTCGTCAAGGGTGTGGACGACAAGTTCACCGCGGCGGGAACGAGCAATCCGCAGTTCTCCGGTAAGAAGGTGCTGTTGCTGCAGGGCACGCTCGTCGACGACAGCGCGGTGGCGACGATGGCGGGCTGGCGTACCGAATTCCTTACCCAGATGGGGTTCGCGATCCCCGACAACATCAACGCGTTCGCCCGCGATCATCGCGCCTTCATCCCGCGCGATCAGATGGTGTCGGCGCTCGACGCCGCCGACGTGCTGGTGTGGATGACCGAATCCGACGACGACCAGGGTCGTCTCACCGCGGACCCGACGTTCATGGCGCTGAAGGCGACGACCGCCAAGCGAAACGTGTTCACCGGTAAGGACCTGGCGGGCGCGATCGCCTTCTCATCGCCGCTGTCCTACCCGATGGTGGCCGACCAACTCCCGCCGGCCTTGGCGAAGGCGCTCGGGTGACGAGCGAGAAGACCTCCACCAGCGAGGAGCACACGGCGTTCGCTCAGGTGGGATCGACCTACTACCCAATACTCGTCGCGGTCTTCACCGCGCTGGTGATCATCTCCAACGTGACCGCGACGAAGGGCGTCGCGTTCGGCCCGATCATCACCGACGGTGGGTTCATAGTATTTCCGCTGACCTACGTGATCGGCGACGTGCTGTCCGAGGTCTACGGGTTCAGGGCCGCGCGGCGGGCGATCTTCCTGGGTTTCTCGATGAATGCTCTTGCGGCGCTGGCGTTCTGGGTCACGATCTACCTTCCGGCCGCTGACTTCTACACCAACGAGGAGCACTTCGAGAACATCGTCCACGCCTACACCCAGTTGATCATCGCCGGGTTGGCCGGCTTCATCGTCGGGCAGACGATCAACGCGTGGGTGGTCGTTCTCATCAAGGAACGCACCAAGGAGAAGCACCTGTGGGCGCGGCTGGTCGGGTCGACGTTCGCGGGCCAGCTCGGCGACACGGTCGTCTTCTGCAGTATCGCGGCACACGCGATCGGAATCACCAGCTTCCGCGACTTCGCCGTCTACACCGCACTGGGTTGGTTCTACAAGACCGCCGTCGAGGTGGTGATGCTGCCGGTGACGTACCGGGTGATCGCCTACATCAAACGCCACGAGCCGACATACGGGCCCGTCAGTTAACGCATTCCTGAGCCTTCGGTAAGGCAGCTCTGGCAAGGCCGGCAAAAGAGTGTCGGCGGACTTACTCGCGGGTAGCTTTACTGCATGAGTGTGGTAACGGATGTGATCGTGATCGGCTCCGTCCACGATTACGGGGATCAGGCGCTGCTGCTCCAGTTCGACAGCACCGCTGAGGTATTGGCGTGGACCGACGCCCTGCGGGAGGCGGATCTGCCCGGCGTGGTCGACATCGTTCCGGCATCTCGCACGGTGTTGGTCAAGCTCGACGGACCCCGCTATCAGTCCCCGACCCGGCAACGGCTCAGCAAGCTGCGCATTGCGCAGGAAGCCGTCGATGACGCCACGTCGCCCGTAGACGGCCGCACCGATGTGGTGATCGACGTGGTGTACGACGGCGCCGACCTCGATGAGGTCGCAAAGCTGACCGGTCTCGATCGCAAGGATGTGATCGCCGCGCACACTCGAGCTCCGTGGCGGGTCGGATTCGGTGGTTTCGCACCGGGTTTCGGCTACCTCGTCGGTGGCGACGAGCGGCTCAACGTGCCGAGGCGGGCCGAGCCGCGGACCAAGGTTCCCACCGGTTCGGTCGGCCTGGCCGGCGAGTTCAGCGGCGTCTACCCCCGCGAGTCGCCCGGCGGATGGCAGCTGATCGGCCACACCGACGCGGTGCTGTGGGATGTGGATCGCGATCCACCTGCGCTCCTGACGCCCGGCCTGTGGGTTCAGTTCCGGGAGGTGTCGTCGTGACGACCACGTTGGAGGTGCTGCGCACCGGCCCGCTGGCGCTGGTGGAAGACCTCGGCCGAACGGGCATGTCTCATCTGGGTGTGACGCGGTCCGGTGCCGCCGACCGTCGTTCACACACCCTGGCGAATCGACTGGTGGCCAACCCGCGTGACCGGGCCACCATCGAGGTGATGTTCGGCGGGTTCACCGCGCGTGTCCGCGGGGGGGACGTGGCGATCGCCGTGACCGGCGCCGACGCCGATCCCGCCGTCAATGGAGTTCCGTTCGGCACCAACAGTATTCACCACGCACACGACGGGCAGGTGATCTCGCTGGGTGCCCCGCATTCCGGGCTTCGCACCTATCTGGCGGTGCGCGGTGGCATCGATGTCGCGCCCGTGCTCGGCTCCCGCAGCTACGACGTGATGTCGGCCATCGGGCCCATGCCGCTGCAGCCGGGCGACGTGCTGCCGGTCGGCGATCACACCGAGGAGTTCCCCGAACTCGACCAGGCGCCGGTGGCGGCGATCTCCGACGACGTGGTCGAGCTGTCGGTGGTGCCGGGACCACGCGATGACTGGTTCACCGACCCAGACGTGCTGGTCCGCACGAACTGGCAGGTCACCAACCGCAGCGACCGAGTGGGCATGCGCCTGGTCGGCATGCCCCTGGAGTACCGCTGGGGCGATCGTCAGCTGCCCAGCGAAGGCGCCACCCGCGGGGCGATTCAGGTGCCGCCGAACGGTTTTCCGGTGATCCTGGGTCCCGACCACCCGGTCACCGGCGGCTATCCCGTGGTCGGCGTGGTGGTCGACGAGGACATCGACCGGATCGCCCAGATCCGCCCGGGCCAGACCGTCCGACTGCACTGGTCGCGGCCGCGCAGACCCGTGCACAACGGTTCCTGAAGGCCGCCGAAACTGGTAGAACCTCAGGTGTGCACACCCAGGTATCAACTGCCCGCCTGGTCCACACCGCCGATCTCGACAACGAGACCCGCGATGACGCGCGCCGAATGGTCATCGATGCCTTCGCAGGCGGCGAGTTCGAGTTCACGGATGCCGACTGGGAGCACGCGCTCGGCGGGATGCATGCGCTGATCTGGCATCACGGCGCACTGATCGCGCACGCAGCCGTCGTGCAGCGCCGGCTGTTGTACCGCGATTCCGCGCTCCGCTGCGGCTACCTCGAGGGCGTCGCGGTCCGCGAGGACTGGCGGGGCCAGGGCTTGGCCACGGCGCTGATGGACGCCGCCGAACAGGTGCTCCGCGGCGCATACCAACTGGGTGCGCTCAGCTCGTCGGAGGCGGGCAGGCATATGTACACCGCGCGGGGCTGGCTGCCCTGGCGCGGGCCGACCTCGGTGCTGGCGCCGTCGGGAATGCGCCGCACGCCGGACGACGACAGGTCGCTGTTCGTGTTGCCCGTCACCGTCGAGGTCGACACCGGTGAGGCGATCGCCTGCGACTTCCGCGACGGCGACGTGTGGTGATTCGCGAGTACGTTGGATGAAGTGACTACGCCGAAAGCCTTTCAGCCGACACCGGAATCATTCGACAAGCTCTACCGCGGTGAGCCGTCCTTCGAGGGCGGAGCCAAGCCCGTCGGGGTGCCGTGGGACATCCGGGCGGCGCAACCCCGGCTGATGGAGCTCGAGGCGCTCGGCGGCATCGCGGGTGAGGTGCTCGACATCGGCTGCGGGCTCGGCGACAACGCTATTTATCTGGCGTCGCGCGGCCATTCGGTGACCGCCCTCGACGGCTCGCCTGCCGCGATCGAGCGGGCCCGCGAGCGCGCCGCACAGGCCGGTGTCGCGGTGACGTTCGGCGTCGCCGACGCCACCCACCTCACCGGTTACGACGGCCGGTTCGACACGGTGGTCGACAGCGCGCTGTATCACTGCCTGGACGACGACGGCCGCCAGGCGTACGCCGCGAGCCTGTACCGCGCGACACGCCCCGGCGCCCGGTGGCATCTCTACTGCTTCTCCGACGGCAATATCAACGGCATCGTCGCACCGATGGGGTCGGTGCCCGAGTCGAACATCCGTGACACGCTGACCGCGAACGGTTGGCGCATCGACTTTCTCGGCCCGACGACGTACCTGGCGACCAGCAGCGGGTTCGGCACCGCCGACGACGAGTTCCCGAAAGCGATGGCAGAGCAGATGTCGCCGGAGGCACTCGAACAGATGCACGATGTACGGGCCCGGTTCAATGCGATCGTCGACCTGCTCGACGACGACCGCGTCCACCTGCCGTTCACCGTCGTGCATGCGCACCGGGTGGACTGAGCGCCGACCTCACAGCGCCTCCGACGGCTCGGTGAGCGCATATTCACGGCAATACCGGCAGCGATATGGCGCGGCAATGACCGGTTAATCACCCGGAAACAAGGGCTGCAAACACTGATGGCATGAGTGACCCCGACTGGGCACCGCTCACCGGGTACCGGGTGGCGGTGACCTCAGCCCGTCGTGCCGACGAGCTGAGCGCACTGCTGCGCAAGCGTGGGGCCAGCGTCACCAGCGCGGCGGCCATCGAGATGGTCCCGCTGCCCGACGATCATGAGCTACGGGTGCACACCGAAGCGCTGATCGAGGTGCCCCCCGACATCGTGATCGCCACCACCGGCATCGGCTTCCGTGGTTGGGTCGCCGCCGCCGACGGGTGGGGGGTGGCCAACGACCTGATCACCTCGCTGGGCAAGGCCAGGATCGTGTCCCGCGGCCCGAAGGCGACCGGCGCACTGCGCGCCGCGGGCCTGCCCGAGGAATGGTCGCCGGAGTCCGAGTCGTCCCGCGAGCTTCTGCACTACCTTGTCGAGGGCGGCATCTCCGGTCAGCGGATCGCCGTCCAACTGCACGGCGCCACCGCGGAATGGGATCCCTTTCCCGAGTTTCTCGACGAGCTACGCGCCGCAGGCGCCGACGTGGTGCCGATACGCGTCTACCGATGGCATCCCGCGCCGCGAAACGGCGACTTCGATCAGCTGGTGGCAGGTATCGCCGGGGCGAAATTCGACGCGGTCAGCTTCACCTCGGCACCCGCGGTCGCCGCCGTGCTGATGCGGGCGGCGGAAATGGGAATCGGGGACGCGGTGCTCTCCGCGTTCCGCGCCAACGTGCACGCCATGTGCGTCGGGCCGGTCACCGCCCGCCCGCTGGTTCGGTTGGGTGTGCCGACGTCGGCGCCGGAGCGGATGCGGTTGGGCGCGCTTGCCAGACACATCACCGACGAACTGCCCCTGCTCAAGGCACGCACCATGCATGTGGCCGGACACCTGCTGGAGATCCGCGGCACCTGCGTTCTCGTCGACGGTGTGGTCAAAGAGCTCTCCCCTGCGGGCATGGCCACGATTTGCGCGCTCGCGCGGCGGCCAGGCACCGTCGTATGCCGGGCCGACCTACTGCGCGCCCTTCCCGGCACCGGCACCGACACGCACGCGGTCGAGACGGCCGTGCTGCGGCTGCGAACGGCGTTGGGCGACAAGAACATCGTCTCGACGGTGGTGAAGCGCGGCTACCGGCTTCCGGTCGACGAACCGCTGGCGCAGGCGCGATGAGTTTGTTGCTGGTTGCCCACGGCACACGCAAGGCCGCCGGTGTCGCGATGATCGGTGACCTCGCCCATCGGGTGTCCGACCTGCTCGAGCGGCAGATACACGTCGCTTTCGTCGACGTTCTCGGGCCGACGCCCTCCGACGTGCTTCGGGCGCTGCCAACCGACAGACCCGTCACGGTGGTTCCCGCGTTTCTGGCCGGCGGCTACCACGTCCGCCTCGACCTACCCGCGCACGTCGCCGCCAGCGGTCATCCGGCGGTGACGGTGACTTCTCCGCTGGGACCGTGCCCGCACACCGTGCAGGTGATGGCGCAGCGACTCGTCGAATGCGGCTGGCGCCAAGGTGATTCCGTGGTCTTTGCGGCGGCGGGCACATCGGACGCGCACGCCCTGTCGGACCTGCGGCGCGCTGCGGCGCTGTTGTCCGCGACCATCGGCGCAAGGGTCGAGTTGGCGTATGCGGCGACCGGCACACCAAGCGTGTACGACGCGGTGTCCGGGTTACGCAGACGAGGCGCGCGACGCATCGTGGTGGCGTCATACCTGTTGGCCGACGGGCTGTTTCAAGATCGGTTGCGGGACAGCGGGGCTGACCTGGTCGCCGATCCGCTAGGCAACCATCCGGCCATGGTGCGGCTGGTCGCCAACCGGTTCCGGCGCGCCCGGGTACCGATCGCCGCGTAATCCGGCCGCGACACACATGCGTGCCGCGCCCTCGATCGACTCGCTGTGGCGTTTGGACACCTTCACCAGCTGCGCAACGGCTTGCCCTGCGTCGAGGTCGAATTCGTTCATGAGCAGCGACGTTGCGTCATGGATAACATCCGCACGCCCATACCCGAAGCCCTGACCCGCAAACCGCGCATTATGTTCGTGCGTCGTCAAACACCGATTTCGACATGTCCGTCGGGCGTAATGCGAGTTTCGTACACCGGGACGGCGACATCGGGATCGTCGAGGCAGGTGCCGTCGTCGAGTGCGAATGCCTGCTTCTTGATCGGTGACTGCACGGTGGCCCGGCCGCCCCGGTCGCCGATGATTCCGCGGGACAACACGGCCGCGCCGGAGAACGGGTCGATATTGCCGACGGCATGCACACTGCCGTCGTCGAGGCGGAACAACGCCGCCTGCTGGCCGTCGGGCAGGAGCACGCCGACCCCGCGGCACGGGATGAGGCGATCGTACACGCACGCCGCCGTCCAGATCTGAATATCGTTGAGCAGAGTCATCTTTGGGTCACCCCCGTATCTTCGGCATGCCGATCGGTACCCGTCGGCCTGCGCGTTCGGTGAATTCGACGGTCGGATCGGCGACGTCGGGTGCGTTGACGAAAGACACGAACCGCGACAGCTTGTCCGGGTCCTCCAGCACGCCCTTCCACTCGCAGGCATATCCGGCGACGTGGCGGGCCATCGCCTCTTCGAACTCGTCGGCCAGCCCGAGGGAGTCGTTGCACACCACGTCCCGCAAGTGCTCAAGCCCGCCGTCGAGCTGTTCCACCCACGGTGCGGTGCGCTGCAATCGGTCCGCCGTGCGGATATAGAACATCAGTAAGCGGTCGACGTAGCGGACCAGTGTTTCGTCGTCCAGGTCGCTCGCCAGCAGTTGGGCGTGCCGAGGGCTCATGCCGCCGTTACCGCCGACGTAGAGGTTCCAGCCGTTCTCGGTGGCGATGACGCCGACGTCCTTGCTGCGGGCCTCTGCACATTCCCGCGCGCAGCCCGATACGCCCATCTTGATCTTGTGGGGCGCCCGTAGGCCGCGGTAACGGAGTTCGAGGTCGATCGCCATCTGGACCGAATCCTGCTGGCCGTAGCGGCACCAGTCGGTGCCGACACAACTCTTCACGGTGCGCAGTGCCTTGCCGTATGCGTGCCCTGACTCCATCCCGCCGTCGACCAGGCGGCGCCAGATCTCGGGCAGCTGGTCGACCCGCGCGCCGAACATATCGATGCGCTGGCCGCCGGTGATCTTGGTGTAGAGGTCGAAATCCCTTGCGATCTCACCGATCAGGATCAGCTGCTCGGCGGTGATGTCGCCGCCGGGCACCCGCGGCACGATCGAGTAGCTGCCGTTCTTCTGGATGTTGGCGAGGAAGTGATCGTTGCTGTCCTGCAACGATGCCTGCTCACCGTCGAGGATGTGCTCGGAGCTTGTCGACGCCAGGATCGAGGCCACCGCGGGTTTGCATATGTCGCAACCCTTTCCGGTCCCGAAGCGTTCGATCAGCCCCGAGAAAGTGCGGACAGACTCAGAAGGTCCAGCGGAGATGATTTCGAACAACTCAGCGCGTGACTGGTTGAAATGTTCACACAGCGCCTTGGACTGCTCGACGCCCTCGGCCTCCAGCAGCTGTTTGAGCAACGGCACGCATGAGCCGCACGAGGTGCCTGCGGCGGTGCAGCACTTCAGGCCGGAGACATCCGCGCAGCCGTCGGCGATGGCATCGGTCAGGTCTTTTTTGCTGATGTTGTTGCACGAGCAGATCTGCGCCGCGGGGGGTAGCGCGCCCACACCGAGTTGCGTTGTCCCGCCGTCAGTTCCGGCCGGGCTGATGATTGAGACCGGATCGCCGGGCAACGCCTCGCCGACCATGGGCCGGAGCATGCCATAGGCGGAGGCGTCCCCGACGAGGACGCCTCCGAGCAGCGTCTTGGCGTCGTCGGACAGCACCAGTTTGGCGTAGGTCTGGCTGACGGCGTCGTTCACGACGACTTCGAGGCAGTCGGGTGTCGTGCCCATCGCGTCGCCGAAACTGGCCACGTCGACGCCGAGCAACTTGAGCTTGGTCGACATGTCCGCGCCCGGGAATTCCGCGGCGCCGCCGAGCAGCCGGTCCGCCACCACTTCGGCGCTGATATAGCCGGGGCCGACGAGGCCGTAGCAGCGGCCCTCGATCGCGGCGACTTCGCCGATCGCGTAGATGCTGGAATCCTTTGTGGCGCAAGAGAGATCGGTGAGCACGCCGCCGCGGTCGGCCAGCTCGAGACCGGCTTTGCGGGCCAGCTCGTCGCGGGGACGTACGCCGGCCGCGAAGATCACCACGCCGGATTCGACGACGGTGCCGTCGTCCAGCGTCACCAACACCGATCCGCGCTCGGTGGGTTCGATCGACGACGTGCCAACCCCGACATGCACGTCGATGCCGAGGTCGCTGACCATCCTGCCCAGCAGCGCACCGCCGGCCTCATCGAGCTGCTGGGCCATCAGACGCGGCGCCATCTCGACGACGTGGGCGTGCAGGCCGAACGTGCGCAGTGCGTTGGCGGCCTCGAGCCCCAGCAGGCCGCCGCCGATCACGACACCGACCGGGGCATCCCGCATCTTCGCGGCCTTCGTGGCGTCTCCGCGGATCGCGTCGAGGTCATCGAGGGTGCGGTAGACGTGACACCCCGCCAGGTCGTGGCCCGGTACCGGCGGCAGGAACGCATAGGAGCCGGTTGCGAGGACCAGGGCGTCGTAGGCGATCCGCTCGCCGTCAGCGGTGATGACGGTCTTCGCGGGCCGGTCGATACGCACAACCCGAGTGCCCAACCGCACCGAGACGAGATCGTCACCGGCGTAGTCGTTGCCCGGCAGCGCGAGCCTGCCGCGGTCCCAGTGATCGGTGTAGCCGGTCAGACCGACCCGGTCGTAGGCGGCATCGGCCTCCTCGGCCAGCACGGTGATCCGCCACATCGCCTCGGCGTCCCGCGCCCGCATGGCCTCGACGAACCGGTGGCCGACCATGCCGTGACCGACCACCACGACGTTTCGAGTTGACCGCATGCAGCGAGGTTAGGAAGTCGAGATTGCCGCAATGTCGCGTCGTGTGACGCGGCCATCACGGTGTCCTCACTCACCAACGGCGCTGGTTGTGAGCCGCCTATTTCAGGCCGGCGACGATGTCACTGGTGTAGAACTCGCCACGGATCTGACCGGGATCCGGCGGCCCCTCGATGAACACCCACGCGTTGGTCGCGCCTGAGCGAATGGGGGCCTGCAGGGTCAGCGCGCCGGTCCCGTTGCCGTCGGTGTTCAGCACACCGGCCACGACGCCGGGGTCGCCGGCATTGCAGGTCTGCGACCCGGGCCGGGGCCCCTGGATCAGTCGGACGTTGTACGGGGTGTTCGGCTGACCTATCGCGAAGTGGACTTCCGCAGTCACGGTGTTCGAGCCGCCGCTGCCGATGAACGTCTGGCCGGAGCCGAAACCCGCTGCGTTGACCTTGAGCTTGGTGAAGTCGCAGGACCGGAAGACGGCGCTGACCGGAACCATCTGCGTGCCTGAGGTCTCGGCCGCTGCCGAGCCGGTGCCCACGCCTGCCAACCCCGCCACGGCCATAACAACTGTTATGAAGCGCATCGAAGTAATCATTGCACCCACAGTAGTTGACTCGCACGCCCCGTTGACGTTCGCGGCAATTTGCCCCCGACACGACCTAAGGCGTCGGTGACAACGACGCCGTTTCGGTGACGGTCCCGCTGTCCGTGGTCGTCTCGTCTTCGGTGGTGGGTGTGCCCACGCTGGGCGGTGCAGGGGCGGCCGGCGGGAGGATCTGGTCGGTGGTTTGCGGACTCGGCGGGGTGTAGCTGGTCGTGGTGGTCGTCGAGGGTGTCCACGTTCCCGAAGGGGTGCTGCTCGACAGCAGCGGCGGCAGGGTGTCCGACGGCTCCGACGAGTCCGCGGCGGTCCGCATCACCGCGAAGATCAGCACCACGATCAGAACAACCGCCGCCGCCCCGGCCGCGAACACCGTCGCCGGCCGGTTGCTCCAATGCTCGGGATCGTGGTCGACGCGCACGCCGGAGAATGCTAGCCGCAGCGGCCCGGGTGGTGCTTGAAAGCTATCGCCAGCGATCCAGGATCTCTTTGGTCCGCACGGTCAGCGCCGCCTGCAGGAAGGGGCCGAAGCTGATCCGCCCCACGCCGAGCGGGCCGAACGACGCGGGATCGTCCTTGTCCGGCAAGGCGATCGCGTTGACCGGCAGCGGCAGCTCGGAAGTCAAGCGTCGCAACGTATCCGGATCGTGGCGGCCGATCGGGTACAAAGCGTCCGCACCCGCGTCGGCGCATTCGGTCAGGCGCGCGACGGCCCGTTCGACACGGTCGGATTCGTCGCCGTCCTGCCGGAGGAACACATCGGTCCGCGCGTTGATCACCACGTGCACCCCGGCCGCATCGGCGGCGGCCCGCAGCGCACCGACGAGCTCGGCGTGTTCGGTGGACGATCGCAGCCGCCCGCCCTCGCCATGCACTGTGTCCTCGATATTCAGGCCCACCGCCCCGGCACCGAGCAGGCCGTCGATGAGGCGGGCAGGTGGCTCGCCGTATCCCGACTCGATGTCGACGGAGACCGGGACGTCGACCGCACCGGTGATCTGGGCGACCCTGGCGAGCACGTCGTCGAACGACATGCCTTCGTTGTCCGACTTGCCGACCGAGTCTGCGACCGGGTGGCTGCCCACGGTCAGCGCCGAGAAACCGGCCGCGACGGCAAGCTTCGCCGACCACGCGTCCCACACCGTCGGCAGCACGACCGGGTTGCCGGGTTGGTGAAGCTCGAGCAGCGTCGCCGCCCGCTCCTGAAGAACCTGCATATCAGCCATATTCGACCCTAAATCCTCGAGGTGACCTGTCTCACGCCATTCTCGGTGATGTAGCTAGCATCGGTTGTCGTACTGTGATCTTCAGACACCCTTCAGCCCACGGAGGTCTGATGTCGAGCAGTACTGAATTTGCCGAGCTGCACGAGCTGATCGGTGGCCTGCGCCGGTGCGTGACATCGTTGGCGTCGCGGTACGGGGACACCCCGGCCATGAAGCGAATCGTCAATGACACCGAGCGCATTCTCAACGACATCGACCGCCTCGATATCGACGCCGAGGAACTGGAACTCACGCGCGGGGTGACCCGGCCTCAGCACGGCGCGGAGAAGATCGCCATACCGGACACCCAGTACGACTCCGACTTCTGGCGGGACGTCGATGACGAGGGTGTCGGGGGTCACAGCAGGGGCTGAATTAGGCTCTGTCGCACTAGCGGAGCACGTAACTGGAGAGGCTTGGGGAAATACTGTGAGCGCACCCACTGCTGACCGTCAGGGCACCGGCGTTTTCTCGGCCACCCGCGCCGAGATCCCCCAGCGCACTCTGCGCATCGACAGGTGGTGGCAGTCGCCGCTGATCGTCGACCTGGGCTTCGCCGCGTTCGTCATCTACGCGACGGTTCGGGCATTTCTCCAGAACAACTACTACGTCGAGGCTTACCACTACCTGACGCCGTTCTACTCCCCCTGCATCAGCAAGGGCTGCGTACCCGAGGCCAGCCACTTCTGGCCGCAGATCCTGCCCGACGTGTGGTGGCTGCCCTTTGCAGCGTTGTCCCTGCCGTTCCTGCTGCTGTTCCGGCTCACCTGCTACTACTACCGGGGCGCTTACTACCGGTCGGTGTGGCAGTCCCCGACCGCGTGCGCGGTGGCCGAACCCCACGCCAAGTACACCGGTGAGACCCGGTTTCCGCTGATCATCCAGAACACGCACCGGTACTTCTTCTACATCGCCGGGATCATCTCGGTGATCAACACCTACGACGCGATCGTGGCATTCCACTCGCCATCAGGCTTCGGATTCGGTTTGGGCAACATCATTCTCGTCGTCAACGTGGTGATGCTGTGGATCTACACCCTGTCGTGCCACTCCTGCCGCCACATCGTCGGCGGCCGTCTCAAGCACTTCTCCAAACACCCTGTCCGCTACTGGATGTGGACGCAGGTGAGCCGCCTCAACACCCGGCACAAGACGTATGCCTGGGTGACACTCGGGACGCTGATGCTGACCGACTTCTACATCGCGCTGGTAGCCAGCGGCACCATCTCCGATCTCAGATTCATCGGCTGAATCCGACTGGCTGACAGCCCCTTTCAAACAGCCCATGCACGACAAGCAAGTGAGGATTTATGACTGAGGTCGAAAGGCACCAGTACGACGTCGTCGTCATCGGTGCCGGCGGCGCTGGACTGCGCGCGGTGATCGAGGCGCGTGAGCGGGGCCAGAAGGTCGCAGTCATCACCAAGTCGTTGTTCGGCAAGGCCCACACCGTGATGGCCGAGGGTGGCTGCGCGGCGTCGATGGGCAACACCAACCCGAAGGACAACTGGCAGGTCCACTTCCGCGACACCATGCGCGGTGGGAAGTTCCTCAACAACTGGCGGATGGCCGAGCTACACGCCAAGGAGGCACCCGACCGGGTGTGGGAGCTGGAAACCTACGGCGCCCTGTTCGACCGCACCAAAGACGGAAAGATCAGCCAGCGCAACTTCGGTGGGCACACCTACCCGCGGCTGGCCCACGTAGGCGACCGCACGGGGCTCGAGATCATCCGCACGCTGCAACAGAAGATCGTCTCGCTGCAACAGGAGGACAAGGCCGAACTCGGCGACTACGAGGCCCGGATCAAGGTCTTCCACGAATGCACCGTGACCGACCTGATCAAGGACGGCGACCGCATCGCGGGTGCGTTCGCGTACTGGCGGGAAACCGGCAACTTCGTCCTCTTCGAGACGCCGGCAGTCGTGCTGGCAACCGGTGGCATCGGAAAGTCCTACAAGGTGACCTCGAACTCGTGGGAGTACACCGGCGATGGCCACGCGCTGGCGCTGCGCGCGGGCGCGACCCTGATCAACATGGAATTCGTCCAGTTCCACCCGACCGGCATGGTCTGGCCGCCGAGCGTGAAGGGCATCCTCGTCACCGAGGGTGTGCGCGGTGACGGCGGCGTGCTGAAGAACGCCGAAGGCACCCGGTTCATGTTCGACTACATCCCGCCGGTGTTCAAAGGCCAGTACGCGGAGTCGATCGACGAGGCCGATCAGTGGCTCAAGGACAACGACTCCGCGCGCCGCACCCCCGATCTGCTGCCCCGCGACGAGGTGGCCCGCGCCATCAACTCCGAGGTGAAGGCAGGCCGCAACTCGCCCCACGGTGGCGTGTTCCTCGACATCGCGTCGCGGCTACCCGCCGAGGAGATCAAGCGCAGGCTTCCGTCGATGTACCACCAGTTCATGGAGCTGGCCGAGGTGGACATCACCAAGGAACCGATGGAAGTCGGGCCGACCTGTCACTACGTGATGGGCGGTGTCGAGGTCGACCCCGACACCGCAGCGGCCACCACGCCGGGGCTCTTCGCGGCGGGTGAATGCGCGGGCGGCATGCACGGGTCCAACCGGCTGGGCGGCAACTCGCTGTCCGACCTGTTGGTGTTCGGTCGCCGCGCCGGCCTCGGCGCCGCCGACTACGTGCGGGCTCTCTCGCAGCGGCCCGCGGTGTCCGAGCAAGCCGTCGAGGAAGCCACCAAGCGGGCGCTTCTGCCGTTCGAGACCGCCACCAACGGCGACTCGCCGGAGAACCCGTACACGCTTCAGCTCGACCTTCAGGACACGATGAACAGCCTCGTCGGCATCATCCGGAAGGAAGAGGAGATCACCGAGGCGCTCGACAAGCTCACCGAGCTGCGCGAGCGGTACAAGCGTGTCCGAATCGACGGGAACCGGCCGTTCAATCCCGGCTGGCACCTGGCGATCGACCTGCGCAACATGCTGCTGGTCAGTGAGTGCATCGCGAAGGCGGCCTTGGAGCGCACCGAGAGCCGCGGCGGTCACACCCGCGACGATCACCCGTCGATGGAGTCGGACTGGCGCAAGACGCTGCTTGTCTGCCGCACTGAAGGCGACTCCGAGGCCCTGGTGCCCGACGTGAGCGTCACCAGGCAGGACCAGATCCCGGTGCGTCAGGATCTCCTCGACCTGTTTGAGCTGTCCGAGTTGGAGAAGTACTTCACCGACGAGGAAGTGGCCCAGCATCCAGAACGGAGCAAATGATGGCCTATCAAGCGAGCATGCGGGTGTGGCGCGGCGACCACGACGGCGGCGGGCTGCAGGACTACTCGGTCGAGGTCAACGAGGGCGAGGTGGTGCTCGACATCATCCACCGCCTCCAGCAGACCCAGACCCCCGACCTGGCCGTGCGGTGGAACTGCAAGGCGGGCAAGTGCGGATCGTGCTCGGCGGAGATCAACGGCAGGCCGCGGCTAATGTGCATGACCCGGATGTCCACGTTCCCCGAGAACGAGACCATCACGGTGACGCCGCTTCGGACGTTCCCGATCATCCGCGACCTGGTCACCGACGTGTCGTTCAACTACGAAAAGGCCAGGGAGATCCCGTCGTTCACGCCGCCGAAAGATCTGCAGCCCGGCGAGTACCGGATGATGCAGGAGGACGTGAACCGGTCGCAGGAGTTCCGCAAGTGCATCGAGTGCTTCCTGTGCCAGAACACCTGCCACGTCGTGCGTGACCACGAGGAGAACAAGCAGGCGTTCTCCGGGCCGCGTTACCTGATGCGCCAGGCCGAGCTCGACATGCATCCGCTCGACACGATGGAGCGGCGACCCGAAGAGGCGCAGGAGGAGAACGGCCTGGGCTTCTGCAACATCACCAAGTGCTGCACCGAGGTCTGCCCCGAGCACATCAAGATCACCGACAACGCGCTGATCCCGATGAAGGAGCGCGCGGCCGACCGCAAGTACGACCCGGTGGTATGGCTGGGGAGCAAGTTGTTCCGCCGATGAGCACTTGCGCGAAGGGCGGGCAACACGGGCGTTGACGCGAACATTCGCGGGTAGCCTTCCATTAGCGGCCAATCAACGACGAAAGGCAGCCACATGGCAGAGACCCACAGCGTCAACGACATTCGTACCGCGATCCGCCAGCTTTCCGCCCGCGCCGACCTCGCCCGCAAAGAGGGCAGGCCGGACGACGCCGCCGAACTCGAGCGGCGCATCCAGGGCTACCGCGAGGAACTCGGCGAGCGTCCGTAGTCCGACGCGAAAACCTATGCGCCGAGTCGGCGAAACGTGCTGCGGTGAAACACGATCGGTGCCACATCGGAGTGCACGGTGATGTCGCTGACCCGCAGTATCACGATCGTGTGATCGCCCGCTGGGACCAGCTGCTCGATCGCGCTCTCCACCCATACGCTGGTGCCCTCGACGAACACCGCACCACTGTCGGTTGACACTGTCGTGAGGCCGGCGAACCGGTCGCCGGTCTTGGCCGCCAGTGTGCGGGCCGCCTCGTCGTGCGACTCTCCGAGCACACTGATGCCGAGCCGGGGCAGGTCCTTGAGCTTCGGCCAGGTTTCCGAGGTGTTCTGCACGGAGAACGACACCAGCGGCGGGTCCAGCGACACCGGCACGAAGGTGCTGGCCGCAATCCCGACGCGGACGCCGTCCACCTCCGCGGCGATGGCGATGACCCCCGACGGGAAATGACCGAACGCCTCCCGCAACATCGACGGGTTCAGGTCAGGTTCCTTGGACATCTCGTGCCCATCTTCCCACTAGTCGGCCGACCACCGCGTTGCCTCTATCTCGGGCGGCAGCGGCGGGTGAATGGGCACGTCCAGTCCGTCGTAGATGCCCGGCTTCTGCATCGCCAGCCAGCTGATGGCGCCGAGCAGCCGGTTGGCGGCCGTGGTGTTTCCGCCGTCGGCCCTGGTGCCGCCCGGCAGGTCGGCGCGGCTGACCAGGGTGAGTTCGGGATCGCCGTCGACGATGACGCGGTGGTCGCCTGCGCCTTGGTCGGGCTGCGGCCAGTCCGGTGCACACGAGCCGTGGATGCGGGTGATGTGGTCGATGACGATCCGCTCGCGCCCCTTCGACTTCCCGATCACCTTGAGCCAAAAGGCGCCCTGGGTGCCCTTCTCGAACGGCCCCATGATGGTGTCGACCGACGTCTCCAGTGGCCGTCGCTCCACCTCTTCGGTGATCTCGTCGATCTCCATACCCAGGCCGCGCCCGATCAGCCGGATGTTGCCGCCCCACACCATGGTCGGGATCGACGGCAGCAACATCATCGGGACCTCGTCCATCGACCCGCCGAACCCGCACGAAACCTTGACCGCATACGGCTGGTCGTAGGTCGAGTAGTCGAAGATCTCCTGGCAGTGAATGGACCGGATGCGGGTGCACAGGCCCGCGGCCATCACGGCAAGCGCGTCGTTGCCCCAGCCCGGGTCGACCCCGCTGACGAGCAGCGTGGCGCCACCCTCCTCGGCGGCCGCGGTCAGGCGCTCCACCCATTCCGGCGGTGCGGACCGCGGGTCGTAGAGCGAATACAGCGACGGCGTGACGACGTGCGCGCCCGCGCGTAGGCAGCGCTCGATGTCGATGACGGCCTCCTCGGGCCGGATGTCGCCCGACGCCATATACGCGACGGCGTCGCAGTCGGCCAGCACGGCGTCGACGTCGGTGCTGGCCACCACGCCGGTAGGACTGTCGAGGCCGACAAACTCGGCGGCGTCCATGCCCGCCTTGGACTCCGAGGAGGTGATGATGCCGGAGAGGCCGAGGCCCGGGAATGCCAACGCCGAGCGGATGGCCGTCGACCCCATATTGCCCGTTCCCCACACCGCCACGCGCTGTTGCATACGTTCACCCTAGTGGTAGGTGTGACGAGCCTGTGGTAGGTATCACAGCCGCGCGAAACGCCATGTCACCGACTGTTTTCGCCGGTCATCCGCGGCCCGATCAACCGCTGGGTTACTTAGCTGGTGGAAATTGCTCGCGCTGGCTTTGCGTTCAAGTTACTGGACGGTATAGTTCGGGACAGTTACTGGTGGGTAACTTAGCCAAAAGTACCCAACCGCAAGTGGCATTCTCATCGAGGAGGAAACGTGAGCCACTACAAGAGCAACGTTCGTGACCAGGTATTCAACCTGTTCGAGGTGTTCGGCCTCGACAAGGCGCTAGGCGAGGGCGAGTACGCCGATCTGGACGCCGAAACGGCCCGCGAAATGCTTGGCGAGATCGCCCGGCTGGCCGAGGGCCCGATCGCCGATTCGTTCGCCGACAGCGACCGCAACCCCCCGACCTTCGATCCCAAGACGCACTCGGTGACGCTGCCCGAGCCCTTCAAGAAGTCGGTGCGCGCCATGCTCGACGGCGGCTGGGACCGCGTCGGCCTCGACGAGGAACTCGGCGGCGTGCCCGCGCCCAAGGCGCTCATGTGGGCACTGCACGAGCACATCCTCGGCGCCAACCCGGCCGTCTGGATGTACGGCGGTGGCGCAGGCTTCGCCAACATCTTCTACGACCTCGGCACCGACGAGCAGAAGAAGTGGGCGATCATCGCCGCCGAGCGCGGATGGGGCTCCACGATGGTGCTGACCGAGCCCGATGCCGGCTCGGACGTCGGCGCAGGCCGCACCAAGGCCGTCAAGCAGGACGACGGCTCCTGGCACATCGACGGTGTGAAGCGCTTCATCACCTCGGGTGACTCCGGCGACCTGTTCGAGAACATCTTCCACCTGGTGCTGGCCCGCCCCGAGGGCGCAGGCCCGGGCACCAAGGGTCTGTCGCTGTTCTTCGTGCCGAAGTTCCTCTTCGACTTCGAGACCGGCGAAATCGGCGAGCGCAATGGCGTTTACGTCACCAACGTCGAGCACAAGATGGGCCTGAAGGTTTCGGCCACCTGCGAGCTGTCGCTCGGCCAGCATGACAAGCCCGCCAAGGGCTGGCTGGTGGGCGAGACCCACGAGGGCATTGCGCAGATGTTCGACGTCATCGAGCAGGCCCGAATGATGGTCGGCACCAAGGCCATCGCCACCCTGTCGACGGGCTACCTGAACGCGCTCGACTACGCGAAGAACCGCGTGCAGGGCGCCGACATGACCCAGATGACCGACAAGACCGCGCCGCGCGTGACCATCACGCACCACCCCGACGTGCGTCGCAGCCTGATGACCCAGAAGGCCTACGCCGAGGGTCTGCGCGCGCTGTACCTGTTCACGTCGACCTTCCAGGACGCGGCCGTGGCCAAAGCCCTGCACGGGGTCGACGCGGAGCTGGCGGTCAAGGTCAACGACCTGATGCTGCCGCTGGTGAAGGGTGTCGGCTCGGAGCAGGCCTACGCCAAGCTCACGGAGAGCCTGCAGACCTTCGGTGGTTCCGGCTTCCTGCAGGACTACCCGATCGAGCAGTACATCCGCGACGCCAAGATCGACTCGCTGTACGAGGGCACCACGGCCATCCAGGCGCAGGACTTCTTCTTCCGCAAGATCGTCCGCGACAAGGGTGTGGCGCTGGCCCACGTAGCCGGCCAGATCGAGCAGTTCGTCAAGAACGAGGCGGGCAACGGCCGGCTGAAGGCCGAGCGTGAGCTTCTGGCCAACGCGCTGACCGACGTGCAGGCGATGGCGGCGACGCTGACCGGCTACCTGATGTCGGCCCAGGAGAACCCCGAGAACCTCTACAAGGTGGGGCTGGGCTCGGTGCGCTTCCTGATGAGCGTCGGCGACCTGGTCATCGGCTGGCTGCTGGCGCAACAGGCTGCGGTGGCGATCGAGAAGCTCGACGCCGGAGCCGACGGCGACGACCGCTCCTTCTACGAAGGCAAGGTCGCGGTGGCCTCGTTCTTCGCCAAGAACATGCTGCCGCTGCTGGCCAGCACGCGTCAGGTGATCGACACCCTCGACAACGAGGTCATGGAACTGGATGAGGCGGCGTTCTAGGCCTTCTCCGCCGCTTCACACCAAAAAGCCCCCGTACTCTTCACGGGGGCTTTTTGCATGTGTCGGTGTCAGTGGTTCGGGCCGATCACCGTCGAGCCGTTGGCCGTCTGGTGCGCGAACTGCGGGCAGTAGGACAGCGCCGCGTCCACGGTGATGACGAGCGCGGTCTGGCCGTCGATGCCGGAGTTCGCGCCCGCGATGTGATGGCTGATGTCGCTGGGCTCCATGCCCTGATCGAGGGCATCGCACACGTGGTGGGCGATGGTGATCGCGGAGTCCGTGGTGCCGAAGCCGATGCCCTGCTGTTGCAGGGTGGCCAGGAACTGATCGTCGGCCGCCTCTGCGTTGGCGGTGCCTGCGGCGAGGAGGGCCGCCACGCCGAGCGCTCCCGCGACAACGGCGGTGCGGACGAGGGGCTTGGTGAATCGGGTGCTGAACATCGGTCGATCTCCTTTGCGAATGGTTGGCGTTGCGATCGACCAAGGATCGGTACCGAGGCTTGGCGAATTCTCAATAGCTCGTTCAGCAGCGATTTCAGCAAACGGGTGATCTGATCTTGGCCGGTAGCTGACTTCACCAAGATTCCGCCAAGGCATCCATCGCAGCCTTAAGACATGAACCGGAGAACAGCGATGAGGAAACGGCCGTTGACCATCCTGGCCGCGGGGGTCGTTGCCGCGGCTATCGCCACGATCGCCCCTGCCGCCGTCGGCGCGGCCAACCCCGGGCCGACGACGCAACAGCAATTGTGCGACGCCCAAATCTGGCCGCGCCCGATTCCCGACGTGGTCGGGCTGCTCGTCGACTCCTATGGCAAGCAGATCGTCACGGGAGGAGAGGGCGGAGCGCTCGCGTGTTGGGACAACGTGCACAGCGTCACCAAGGACGGGGAGGACCTCTCTCAGAAACCCCTTGGGCCACAACAGATCACCGCGATGTCACCAGCGCCGGGTACACCCGTGGGACGCCACGAACCGGTGACACTACAAGTGACCCGAATCGACTACAGCGCGCCGCCCGCGTTCCGGCCGTGCGACTGGGTGACCTCGAGCGAGGCCAGAGGGTTCATCGGCGTGCCCGATGTGATCACCGAGTCCAGCGGCGACAGAGCGGGATCGGTCGACATTTCCTGCGGATACCGCAACCCTCACTACCTCCACAACGTGACAAGCGAACTCATGCTGCCGGGCGCATTTCCTGTTGACGCCGCATCGACACACGCCCTTGGTGCGGACGAAAACGGCACGGCTGTGGGCGGTCTCGGCCTAGCAGCCGAATGCCACACCAATCCCCACGGGTCCCAGGATCGGCCCTATACGGTGATCACCGTCCTCCTGGAGGGCAACCGCATGTACACGGCCACGGGGTGGGGCAATGAGCCATGCAATGTATTGAAGCAGTTCGCCCACACGGCAATCGGCCGGCTGTAGCTCGCCAAGAATCCGCCAAGACCTCTGCCGCAATCTTTGTCGGCACGACCCATCGTCTCCGTAAAAGGAAAGCAACCGATATGACCACGGTGAAGATCACGAATCTGACCATGCTGGCGGCGATTGCCGCGGCCACCACCGTGTTTCCGGCAACCGCTTACGCCGACGAACCGGCGTCCTGCTCGGACGGACAGGTCCACATCAGCAACGGCGGGCAGCAGGCAGCCTCGGGCCATCGCGAGGTCGTCCTGGTCTTCAGCCTCACGCCCGGCGCGCAGGACTGCACGCTGACCGGCTACCCGGGCGTCGACTCGGGTGCCGGTGGTCCACTCATCCACGCCAGCCGAACCATGGCCGGTTTCATGGGCGGGCTGCGGGATACCGACGTGCCACCCACGATCCCGGTCACGGCGATCACACCAGGGCGCGCCGTCGTCGAGGGCGTCGCCGTCGACAGGAACGATCCGAACCGGTTGTGCCCGACCTACACCGACCTGCAGGTGATTGCGCCGGACACGACGAACGCCGTCACGGTCCCTGCCGAAATCGACACCTGCGAGCTCCAGGTCCATCCGATGGGTTCGTGGTCATGATCCGCCACGCTCTTATCGCGTTCGCAGCCGCGGCAGCCATCGCCGGCGCGGTGGGCTGCGGCCCCGTCGCAGCCGATGCCACCTACCACGAGCACAGCGAGACCGCCGAGTACACGATCGACATCACCTATCCGCTGGGCTACCCCGACCCAAAGGCGGTGTCGGACTTCGTGGCCGCCGACCGCACCGAATTCGTCGACTGGGTGGCCCAGGTCGGGTCGGACGGGCGCAACCGACCCTATGTCTACGACGTCAGCGCGAAGGCGTACAGCGCGGCACAACCGGCCACGACGAGCCTTGTGCTGACGATCGACAACGACACCGGAGGTGCCCATCAGGGCCACCCAGCGACGTCGTTCAAGGCGTTCAACTTCGACGTGGCGAAGCAGACCCCGATCACGTTCGACACCCTGTTCAAGCCGGATGCCAAACCGCTCGAGGTGCTGACGCCCATGGCGCGCAAGCTCTACGACGCGCCGATGCTCGAACTACTGCCGTCGGACTGTCAGAACTTCGCCCTCACCGACGACGCCGTGACCTTCTTCTTCGGCGAGGGTCAGTTGATACCGGCGGACAACACGGGTCCGCGCCAGATCTCGGTGCCCCGCACCGAACTGGCACCGCTGATGGCGTAACGGCGCAATACTGCCTGGGTGGATTCGCGCGTCGGAACGACGTTCGGCAAGTACACCATCTCGCGCCTGCTCGGGAAGGGCGGGATGGGCGAGGTGTACGAGGCGTACGACGTAGACAAGGGACGCACCGTCGCGCTGAAGATCCTGGCCGACGAGTATTCCCACGACGAGAATTTCCGGACCCGATTCCAGCGCGAATCCCGCGCGGCGGCGATCCTGCAGGAACCACACGTGATCCCGATCCACGACTGGGGTGAGATCGACGGTCACCTCTACATCGACATGCGGCTCGTGCAGGGGCAGACACTTACCGAGCTGCTCGCCGCGGGCCCGTTGGCGCCGGCGCGCGCCGTCAACATCATCGGTCAGGTCGCGGCGGCCCTCGACGCCGCACACGCCGAGGGACTCGTGCACCGAGATATCAAGCCGCAGAACATCATCGTCACGCCTGCCGATTTCGCGTACCTCGTCGATTTCGGAATTGCCGAGGCCACCGGCGACACCCGGCTCACTGGGACGGGCACGAAGATCGGCACCTTGAACTACATGGCGCCCGAACGGTTCACCGACAAGCCGGCCACCTCCGCGGTCGATGTCTACGCGCTGGCCGGCGTGTTGTACGAGTCGCTGACCGGCGAGATGCCCTTCGCCAGTGACAGTCTGGAGCATCTGCTGGCGGCACATGTCATGGTGCCACCGCCGCGGCCGAGCGAAGCTAATCCGCGTGTCCCGGTAGCGCTGGACGATGTCGTCGCGCGCGGCATGGCCAAGGACCCCGACGACCGCTACGGGACCGCGGGCGGACTCGGCCGTGCGGCGCAGCGGGCCCTGGACAGCGGCCAGCCAACCGCCGCCACCACCATGCCGACAGCCCCGACCACGGGCCCGACGAACCCGCTGTCGCATGAATCGGCAACAGAATCGGTTGTCCGAAAGAGGAAGTGGATGCTACCGGCTGTCGTCGCGGTTGCCGCAGCACTGACGCTCAGTGCCATCGGGGTATTGATAGTCGTTCTGGTGCATAGCAATTCGGGTACGGACACCACTCCCGCATCGGGCAGCGGCGCACCAATAGTGACCGGACCTGACCAGAGCAAGCTCCATCAGTCATGCGACCAGGGCTTCGCCCTGCCTGCCCGCGACGGCTTCGGGACCCACGCCGGACGGGGCACCCCTGAGACGTCGTGCTTTTTTACCGACAGCGTGCTGAGGGCGTACTGGGACCAGTACGGCAATGCCAGCCCGCTGCCGCGGTCGGTGTCGGCGCCCGGCGCCGTCGACTGTGCCATCGTGCCCGGAGCCGAATGCGACGGTTCGAACTTCCTGATGAAGTGCCAGCAGTACACGGGCGACAAGTGGATCACCTGCACCGGCGGGCAGAGCGCACGGGTCTTCTTGTGGTGATGCTCAGACGTGGAACCATTGCCGCCGTCATCGTCGTGTTGGCTGCGGCGTTGCCGTTCGGCGGGCCCCCGACCGCACGGGCGTCGATCGAAGGGATGTCGGTCTTCCTCGATCCAGGCCACGGCGGCGCCAATGATGCGTCCATGACCAAACAGGTCCCCAACGGCCGTGGCGGCACGAAAGACTGTGAAACAACGGGCACTTCGACCAATGGCGGGTATCCGGAGCACAGCTTCACCTGGGACGTCGCCGCGCGTGTGCGCGCCGCTCTGCAGCAGATGGGCGTCCACACCCAGATGTCACGGGCCGACGACACCTCGGTCGCGCCGTGCGTCGATCAGCGGGCAGCGGCGGCCAACGCCATGCATCCCGATGCGGACGTCAGCATCCATGCCGACGGGGGACCGGGCTCCGGGCACGGCTTCCACGTCAACTACTCGGCGCCGCCGCTCAACGACGCACAACGCGGACCTGCAAACCAATTGGCCGCCACAATGCGCGATTCGTTGATCGCCGCCGGGTTGCAACCGTCGACGTATATCGGCTCGAACGGCTTGTACGGGCGCGCCGATCTCGCGGGTCTCAACCTCGCCGAGTATCCCGCCGTCCTCGTCGAAACAGGCAACATGCACAACGCGGACGAGGCGGCCCAGATGGAAACTGCCGATGGACGCCAGCGCTACGCCGATGCCATCACAGCGGGCATCGTCGCGTTCTTGACCCGGACCTAGCCCAGACATAAAAGGGCGGGTTCGGGAGGACATTCGAGGTGCGTCACATTAGTCTCGCGCGGTCGGCTTTCACCTCTTGCCGACTCTTTGGATCGGTCACTCCCGAACCCGTCGTGCGATCGACTGTACGCCTGTGACCACAGTCATACCAGGGGGAATTTTCGGCCTCAGGAATCCTTCTGCAGCAGCAGCGCACGGGTGCGTTCGCGCACTTCACGCGACGTGTCGAAGACGACGGCGGAGAACTCGTCGACGCCCAGCGCAGCCAGCTCGTCGAGCCGATCGGACACCGCCTTTTCGTCGCCGATGATGGCCGCATCCTCCGGATTGGCGTAGCCCTCCCGGTCGAGCATCGCGCGATAGGACGGCAAGAATCCGTAGTTCCCGAACTGTTCAGCGGCCTGTGCTCTCGCACCGGCGATGTCGTCGGTGACGCTGACCGGCAGGCTGGCCACCACCCGGACGGAGTCCTCAGAACGTCCGGCTTCCACGGCCGCAGCACGCAGGGCCGGCCCGATGTGGTCGCCCAGTGTCGTGGGGCCGCACATCCACGTGAGTGTTCCCGCCGTGCGTCGGCCCGCCAGCCGCAGCATCTGCGGACCCAAAGCGGCGAGATAGACGTCGGGCGCGGGCGCCCCGGGGATCTGGAGCGCGCCCCGCGTCGTCACGGTCTCGCCGACCGCCTGGGCCGCCTGCCCCGCCAGCAGCGGCTCCAGACCGTCGAGGTACTCGCGCATGCGGCGTAACGGCTTGTCGTACGGGATGCCCCACATTCCTTCTGTGACGGCCTGATGCGTCATGCCGAGGCCGAGAAGGAACCGGCCGCCCGCGATCACGTTCAGTGTCAGCGCTCGCTGTGCCATCTGCATCGGATGCTGGTTCTGGATCGGCAGCACCGCAGATCCCACCTCGATGGAGTCGACCTCGCGGAACGCCACGGCGAGCACGGTCAACAGGTCACCGTCAAAGGGCATCTGAGTCATCCAGATTCGACGGAAGCCCTCGTCGCGCATCTTGGCGAGTTCGTTCACCGTGGCATCGATCGACGAAGCACCGACTCCGCCGGCGAGGGTGAGGCTCATCTGCATGCCCTCCATCGAAGCACGCGCGTGAAACGATGGACAGCGATGACCACCGAACTGGCGCGGCTGCAGAACTTCGGGCCCAATTGGTTCGCCTCGGTGATGGGCACCGGCATCGTGGCCACGGCAGGTGTCACGCTGCCCGTGCACGTGCCCGGGCTGCGCACGTTCTCCCACATCGTTTGGGTGGTCGCCGCAGCGCTGCTGGTGGTGCTCGTCGTCGCGGTGACCGTTCAGTGGGCGCGCCATCCCACGGTGGCGCGCGGCCACATGCGCAATCCCCAGATGACGCACTTCTACGGGGCCGCGCCGATGGCATTGATGACGGTGGGCGCCGGTGCGCTGCTGATCGGCAAGGACCTGATCGGCGAGCGGATTGCGGTCGACCTGGCCTGGGTGTTGTGGACCGCGGGCACCCTGGGCGGGCTGTTCACCGCGGCGACAATCCCGTTCCTGATGTTCACGCAGCTCAACGTCGAGCCGGATGCGGCATTCGGCGGCTGGCTGATGCCGGTCGTGCCGCCGATGGTTTCGGCTGCGGCGGGCGCCCTGCTGATACCGCACATGGCTGCCGGCACAGGGCGAACCACGATGCTCTACGGCTGCTATGCGATGTTCGGCCTGTCGCTGGTCGCCGCCCTGATCATTGTCACCATGATCTGGAGCAGGCTCGCGCTTTACGGGACTTCCGGAACGACGAGGGTGCCCACACTGTGGATCGTCCTCGGCCCTCTCGGCCAGGGCATCACGGCGGCAGGCCTGCTCGGCGCCAACGCCGCGTTGGCGGTCCCGCCCGAACTGGCCAACGGGATGAACGTCTTCGCGGTGCTTTTCGGCGTCCCGGTATGGGGATTCGCGGTGCTGTGGATTGCGCTGGCCACCCAGCTGACCGTCCGTACTCTTCGACGCGGCATGCCGTTCGCACTCACTTGGTGGAGCCTCACCTTTCCGGTCGGGACATTCGTCACCGGCACCACGCAGCTGGCCAACCACACCTGGCTGCCCGCGTTCCGGTTCGCCGCACTCATTGCTTACGTCGGCCTGCTGTGCACGTGGGGGTTGGTCGCGGTGCACACCGCTCGCGGCAGCGTCGGCGGAAGCCTGTTTGCGCCGGCATCCACGGCAGGGCCCATCAAGGCGGTCAAGGATCCGCCCAAGTAGATGCCCCGTGTTGCCGTCGGGTCGGGGGGTCAGACGACAACACGGAGCTATCCCGTGTATCGAACGCATCCGCGGGGCTGTTACACCCCCATCGAAGCGCCTGGTCAGGCCTCTAAAATCGCAGCGACGCCCTGCCCGCCCGCCGCGCAGATCGAGATCAGCCCGCGCACCGGCTGGCCCGTCTCCTTCTTCCTCTCGCTGAGCTGCTTGGCCAGCTGCGCGACGATCCGCCCGCCGGTCGCGGCGAACGGATGGCCCGCAGCCAACGACGAGCCGTTGACGTTCAGCTTGGACCTGTCGATCGACCCCAGTGCGGCATCGAGCCCCAGCCGCTCCTTGCAGTACTCCTCGGACTCCCACGCCGCCAGCGTCGCCAGCACCACCGAGGCGAACGCCTCGTGGATCTCGTAGAAGTCGAAGTCCTGCAGGCTCAGGCCATTTCGGGCCAGCAGCCGCGGTACCGCGTAAGTCGGCGCCATCAGCAGGCCGTCTTTGCCGTTGACGTAGTCGACCGCCGCCGTCTCACCGTCGACGAAGTACGCCAGCACCGGCAGCTTGCGTTCGGACGCCCACTCGTCGCTCGACAGCAGCGACACCGACGCACCGTCGGTCAGCGGCGTCGAGTTGCCGGCCGTCATCGTCGCGTCGCCGTTCTTCACGCCGAACACCGGCTTGAGCTTGGCCAGCTTCTCCGCCGACGAGTCGGCGCGCAGGTTGTTGTCGCGGTAGAGCCCGAGGAACGGGGTGACGAGGTCATCGAAGAAGCCTCGGTCATAGGCGGTGGCCATGTTCTGGTGGCTGGCGGCGGCGAGTTCGTCCTGGTCGACGCGCTTGACGCCCATCTCCTTGGCGGTGATGGCCGCGTGCTCGCCCATCGACAGCCCGGTGCGAGGCTCGCCGTTGGTCGGGATCTCGACGCCGATCGACGCGGGCAGCTTGCCGACGAGCTTCAGCCTGTCGACGTTCGACCTGGCCCTTCGCAGCCCGAGCAGCACGCGACGCAGGTCGTCGCCGAACGCGATCGGGGCGTCGGACGTGGTGTCCACACCACCCGCGGCCGCCGACTCGTACTGACCCAGCGCGATGGCGTTGGCCACGGCGATGGTGGACTGCAACCCGGTGCCGCAGGCCTGTTGCAGGTCGTAGGCCGGGGTGTAGTGCGACAGCGCGCTGCCGAGCACGCATTCGCGCATCAGGTTGAAGTCGCGGCTGTGCTTGAGCACGGCACCGCCGACCACCGCCCCGAGCCGCTCGCCCTTGAGATCGAAGCGGTCGATCAGCCCGCCGAGCGCGGCGGTGAACATGTCCTGGTTGGACGCGCTGGCGTACGCGCCATCGGAGCGTGCGAAGGGAATCCTGTTACCGCCGAGGATGGCTACCCGTCGGGTGTCTTTGTTGTTGGCCACGTTTGCGTGCCTCCGTTGTTGGGTTCTCTAGGGTCATAGTACCCACCGTTCTTACTCTGGAGTAAGTTCCTACCCATGGCTACCGATCTGTATTCCCAAATCGTTCACTCGGCACCGGGAAACTTCCTCGCCAAGCAGCTCGGCGTGCCGCAGCCCGAGACGCTGCGGCGATACCGGCCCGGCGACCCGCCGCTGGCCGGCTCCCTGCTCATCGGGGGTGAGGGCCGCGTCGTCGAGCCGCTGCGCAGCGCGCTCGCCGAGGACTACGACGTGGTGTCGAACAATCTCGGCGGCCGGTGGGCCGACTCGTTCGGCGGGCTGGTGTTCGACGCCACCGGTATCACCGAACCGGCCGGCCTGCGCGGGCTCTACGAGTTCTTCACGCCGCTGCTGCGCAACCTCGGCCCGTCGGGGCGGATCGTCGTCGTGGGCACCACCCCGGAGGAGGCGGGCAGCCCGCACGAGCAGATCGCGCAGCGGGCCCTCGAGGGCTTCACCCGCTCACTGGCCAAGGAGATGCGGCGGGGCGCCACCGTCGCCCTGGTGTATCTCTCTCCCGACGCAAAGCCGGCCGCGACCGGGATCGAGTCGACGATGCGGTTCATCCTGTCCGGCAAGTCGGCCTACGTCGACGGCCAGGTGTTCCGAATCGGCGCCGCCGACGCTTCTCCGCCCGCCGACTGGGATCGTCCGCTGGACGGAAAGATCGCGCTGGTGACCGGTGCCGCGCGCGGCATCGGCGCCACCATCGCGGAGGTATTCGCCCGCGACGGCGCCAGCGTGGTGGTCGTCGACGTGGAGGGGTCGAACGAGGCGCTCGGCATCACCGCTGCAAAAGTCAACGCGACGGCGCTGACCCTCGACGTGACGGCCGACGACGCGGTTGACCGGATCTCCGAACATTTGCGCGAGCACTACCACGGCACCCCGCTCGACATCCTGGTCAACAACGCGGGCATCACCCGCGACAAGCTGCTGGCCAATATGGACGAATCCCGCTGGGACTCTGTGCTGGCGGTGAATCTCCTTGCACCGCTTCGGCTTACCGAGGGTCTGGTGGACAACGGCACCCTAGCGCAGGGGGGTCGGGTGATCGGGCTGTCGTCGATGGCGGGCATCGCGGGCAATCGCGGCCAGACCAACTACGCGGCCACCAAGGCCGGAATGATCGGCCTGACGGAGGCACTGGCGCCCAAGCTCGGCGACAAGGGCATCACGATAAACGCCGTCGCCCCCGGCTTCATCGAGACCAAGATGACCGAGGCGATCCCACTGGCCACCCGTGAGGTGGGCCGGCGGCTGAACTCGCTGTACCAGGGCGGCCAGCCCGTCGACGTCGCCGAGACCATCGCCTACTTCGCCAGTCCCGCGTCGGTCGCCGTCACAGGCAACACCATCCGGGTCTGCGGCCAGGCCTGGCTCGGGGCCTAGGGTAGGCAGCGTGACGCAACCGTCTGGCCTCAGGAACCTCGTGCGCGCGGCGGCCGGTGCGCTGCCGTTCGTTCCGCGCGGCGATTCGCTTCCCGACCGCAAGCTCACCGTCGACGAACTCGCGATCGACCCAGCCAACGTCGCCGCGTACGCGAACGTCACCGGTCTGCGCTTCGGGGATGCAGTGCCGCTGACGTATCCATTCGCGCTGACGTTCCCGACTGTGATGGCGTTGGTGACCGGATTCGACTTCCCTTTCGCCGCAATGGGTTCGGTGCACCTCGAGAACCACATCACGCAGTACCGGCCGATTCTGGTGACCGACACCGTGGCCGTGGCCGTGCACGCGGAGAATCTGCGCGAACATCGCAAGGGACTGCTTGTCGACATCATCACCGACATCAAGGTGGGCAACGACACCGCCTGGCACCAGGTGACGACGTTCTTGCATCAGCAACGCACCAGCCTGTCCGATGAGCCGAAACCGCCACCGGAGAAACAACCCAAGCTCGGGCCACCCAACGCGGTGTTGCGAATCACGCCGGGGCAGATCCGGCACTACGCCTCGATCGGTGGTGACCACAACCCGATCCACACCAACCCCATCGCCGCAAAGCTGTTTGGCTTCCCCACGGTCATCGCACATGGAATGTTCACCGCCGCAGCGGTTTTGGCCAACATCGAAGGTCAGCTGCCCGGCGCAGTGAAGTATTCGGTGCGATTCGCCAAGCCGGTGGTGCTGCCCGCGCAGGCCGGGCTCTACGTCGAACGTGTCTCCGACGGGTGGGACCTGAACCTGCGCGATCTCAAGAAGGGCGAGCCCCACTTGAAGGGCACCGTCACCGGCGCCTAGTCACGGCTGTCGTGGGTGCTTCTTCTACGACCCGCCCTCGGTCGAGCACGAGAACCCGATCGGCAACGGCGGCAATGAAATTCATATCGTGGCTGATCACGATGCACGTCCTGGAACGCGCGTACTCACGGATGACCCGCGTCAGCCGTGCCCGCTGATCTGCGTCCAGATTCTCCGTCGGCTCGTCGAGGAGCAGCACTTCCGGCTTTCGGAGCAGGCAGCGCGCGAGTGCGATCAAGCGCTTCTGACCCCCGGACGGCACCTGCACATCCACGATGGTGTCGTAGCCGCTTTGGATCTTCGCCGGGTCGACGATGACGGTGTGAACCTGCGCCAGCCTGCATGCTTCTTCGACCGCGGCATCGCGTGCGTCCGGTCGGGACATCCGGACGTTCTCGCGGATGGTGTCCTTGGCGAAGAACGGGAACTGCGCGAGTCGGGAGACGTGCTCACGCAATGTCGATATTGTCAGGTGGCTGATGTCATGGCCGTCGAGCGTGATCCGCCCTTGCTGCGGATCCAGGAAGCGCAGCAGCAGGTTGAACACCGTCGACTTGCCGCACCCGATCGGGCCGACCAATGCCACCGTCTCACCCTCGTTGACGGCGAACGACAGCCCGTCGAGTACCTTCTGCGCCGGCGAATAGCTAAAGACCACGTCTTCGAACACAATGTTGCCGTCAACCTCGTCCAGTGACAGGGCACCCGGGCGCTCTCGCACGCCTGACTCGGTGTCCAGAAGCTCGTACGTCGCCACCACGTTCGGAAAAATCGATTTGTATGCCGAGTATGCCGCCGCCATTCGTTGGACCGCGGCGAACATCGTCGGTACGAAACCGACGAACACTACAAGGCTTGCAAAAGTCAAGCCGAATGTCGCGCTGAACGCGACGCCCACGACCAACACCAGCACGGTGCTCAACGCGATCAGGACCTGCGCACTCGTCGTACCCGCGTTCGTCCAGATCAACATCATCGCAATACTTTTCGCGGCCGCCTCGGACGCCTCGTGAAATCGCTCACTGCGCCGTCGCTGCGCGTTGAAAACCTGGACCTCGGAAATGCCGCTGACCGTCTCCTCCAGCTCGCCGCCCATCGCTCGGTGCGCCATCATCATCCGCTGAGTGGCGGCCTGAAGCCCCTTGCCGGTGAATCGAAGCGCCACAAACGCCAACGGCACGAGGATCAGCGCGACCACCGTCATCTGCCATGACAACGCGATCAGATATGCCAGCGCGAGCACCAGCACCACCGCATCGACCATCGGCGGTATGACGCAAACGGTCAGCAACCGTTGCACCCCTGCGGCCTCCAACTGCACCCGCTGCATCAGCGCACCGATCCGGGTACCGGCGAAGAAGTCGAGTGACAACGTCTGGATGTGATCGTGCACGCGCTGACGAATGACCGTCAGCAGCTTCCACTCCACCTGTGCATCGATCCAGGATTTGATGAAGCCGAGGAGCTGTGCCGCCAGCAACGCCGCCGCCCAGATTGTCAGCAACACCACGAACGGCACGGGTGTCGCCAACCAACCGAACGGGCCAGGGGCCGCGCCGTCGCGACGGCTCAGCAGTGAGCCGTGCGAATCCCATACGCGTGCAAGGCTTCCCCCGATGCCGGCATCCGCGACCGCCTGCATCACGGGACCGAACGCCGCGTTCGATATGAACGGAAGTGCCGACACCGTGAGGCCGAGCAGAATCGATACGATCACCGCGCCCCGGACCTTGCCGAGCATGGCGGCGCTACGCCAGATGTAAGAACGGGCGCTCCTCGGCTCTTGGATCACGCATCACTCCCAGACCAACACGTTGGGTAGCGAGTCGTCGACCCCCCGCAACAGCGTGTAGCCGACTCCTGCGATACCACGGAAGAGGCCAAGGTTGAAGCGAGCGGTACCGCTGCTCCAGCGGTAATCACCGGCCGCACGGGCGGATTGGACGACCGTCAGTAACTGCAGGGCGGCCCGGTCCTGTAGATCGGGACGGTCCAGCACGTCTGCCGCTTCGCGAAGGAATTCGATGCTGCCCAGCGTTCCGCAGCACAGTGTGTCGGTCGTCGCAGGCCACCCATGCTCGACACCGGCAAGGGCGCGACCGATATCGGACGCATACGACGTCAGGGGCACGCCGCAGAGTCTTGTCGTCGCGATGCGCGCCAATCCGATGCCCGGCGCCCCGTAGCACCACTTGCATGGCCATTCTGAGTCGGCGACCTCTCGAAGATCTGTCCATCCGTGGTGTTCGTCGTCGAACGACGAGTTCTCGAACGCGGTGCATTCTGTTGCCAGGCTTGCGAATTCCTGGTTGCCCGTGGCAACGGACAGCGCCGCCAAGCTGTATGCGTAACCCGCCGCCCCGTGCGACATTCCGTTGAGCGGTCGGCCGAAGGCGGGGCTGGCCCATGTCTGAGCGCCCAGCGTCCCGACGCGATCGTGTGTCAGTAGCCGCATTCCGCACTTCTCAGCGAGCTCGAGGACATCTTCGCGCCCCGTCTGCCGATACAGCCGAAGCAGACCGAGGATCGCGCCTGCGCTGCCACCGAGCACGTCCAACTGACGGTCGCCCGCGATGAGGTCGTCGGTGATCAGTTCCGCTGCGACGTGAGCGTCGGCGAGGACGGCGTCGTCGTCGAGCAGGGCCGCGATCACCGCCAGGCCATAGACGATCGAACCCAGGCCGAGTCCGCCGCCCAGACCGACCGATCGCGCGATGCGTCCCGGGTTGCGGCCCCGCAGGTCTTGGCGAAGACGGGCCACCGCCGCACGCGCCAATGCCTGCGATGCCAGGTCGCCCGTGACAGCGGCATGCGCGGCCAGGAACACTGCGATACCGCAGCCGCCGTTGTAGAGATCCGGGCCCAGAACGACCAACTGCGACATCTCGGAGTCGCCGAGCCAGTCAAGTCCTATCCACGCCGCGCTCCGGCCTGCGCGGACCGCGTGTGCCGACAGCGTGGCGGCCAGGGTGTCGGCTTCCGCGGTGAACACCGAAACCGCGGCCACGCTCGTGGACGCAGCCGGACCTATGCCGCGAACAGTCGTGGGCCGGCGCCGAAGCAGGTCGGTGTTCTGCCGAATCACTTCGAGCTGCCAGGCGATTTCGTCATCGGTGAGACCTCGAAGGCGGGCTTCCGCCCGGACGAGACCCGATGTACCGCCGATGCAGATGGACGTGCCGTCCGCAGCGTCGATAGTGCGTCCGTCGCTGACCGTCGTGAAGTGCGGCACGTTCAGGTCGACGACGGCCCTCCGCTCCGACACCTGCAGTGGCCACGTGAGATCAGAGTCCGCTTCCCAGTCCGCCAGCCTGGCGCCGAAGTCGGCCTGCGCGGACCAGACGACGCCGTCGTCCATGCTGCGGTGATCCCGCAGGCGACCCAGCAGGCCGACATAGAACCTGGTTGGCCGGATGACGGTGCGGATCACCAGCCCGGTGAAGCCATCGAAGAGACCTGCCGGGTGTGCCTGTTGCAGGAACCTCGCGTAGTCGCCGAACCCCGACATCAGATCATCGAGGTGCTCACCGAGGCTGGCGCGTCGGCCGTCGATGTACGGCAGGTTCGAGATCGTGGCTGCGGTTTCGGAAACCTTGACCGGCTGCATCGTGTCGGTGTTGATGTCGGTCCAGCTCAATGTTACCCGCGGCGAGGAGTTCGAGTTTACGCCGCCGATCACGAAAACCTTGCTGGTGGAGTGCTTTCCGTACGCGGGAAGTAATCCGATCGTCAGGACAGAGTCGATGACCGTTTGCATTGCCGACACAAAGGCCTCGCCATCCTCGTCTGTGTCATCCGGGTCGATTCGGGTGTCGGCCCCCTGCAGGATCATTTCCAGGTCGATGGGTATCGGATGCGACGCGGTTGCCACCACGTTCTCCTGATGCATGTCGACACCGACGAAGATGTGAAAGAGCGCCAACCATGCTCCGGCGCGCCGGAAGAAGATTGGAAAGTCCTGGACACCAGCACAACTCGCGTGCTCGATGAATTCTGTCCAGCCGTAGTTGTCTCGAACGAGTACGCGCATGGCCCGTAGGTCCACAGGGGGACCGCTTTCGTTGAGTCTCTCGACCAGCGCGGCCCAGGCGGCGTCGACGCTGAGGTCCTTGGGCTTGTAGACGACCCGTGTGCCGTCCTCGAATACGAGGATGCGGACGGTCCGACCGAAGTTGTGCGGGTCGGAAAGCCGTCCTTCGATCGCGGCCACCCGACACGTCGTATCCGAGCCCAGCAGGTCATGCCGGATCGAGGGCAGGTCGTCGGCCAAGCGGGTGATCAGCTCGCGCGACGTGTCGATCCATTGCCGCGTTACGGACGCCATCAGTCGCAGCAGCACCGGCTTGTCCTCGAAGAGGCGACGAAAACCCGTCTCCCTCATGGCGTGGACGAACTCCTGGTAGCCGACGCCACACTGACGCGCCTCGGCGAAGCGTTCGTAGATCGCAGGCGTGGCGAGGTCCGAGAGTTCGGACAACAGCGCGTCACGCAGGTCGGCGTGCGCGGTTTCGGTCAGGGTGGCCCGCGGGCCCGGGTGGAGACCTGCCCAGAGACGGCGCTCCGCGTCGCGGACCACCGGCGCGAGAAGCTGCTCGAACGCCACCCCTGCGCAGCCATCTTCGGGTTCGGGACCGGCGCGTCGCCGGACCGCAGCATCAACCCAGGCCGCGTCGCCCATCCACGCCGGTGCGGGTGCGCCTGGGCAGCGGCGGACAGTAGCGAACCTGGCGAGCACGTCCTGGATCGCCAGCCCGTCCCGACGCAAGCGCCTGCTGAAAAGGGCCCAGTCGCCGCTGGCCGACGCGCGACACCAGGCCGCGAGACGGCGACCCGCGAGGTCCGCGTCGCCCTTCTGTCCCGGCAGCGGCTCATAGGCGTCCGAGAGCAACTCGTCGATCGTCACGGCTTGAGCCAGTGCGCGCTCGTAACCAGCGTCCATCCGATCCCCTGATTTAGCTGGGCAGCGGCCCGGCGAATTCATAGAGAAACCACAGAGTATTCAACCATCTGCGGCGCCGGGCCTGCTCATACTGCTAGAAAATTAACAATCCCGTCGACAGTGGCCGGTTTTGCGTTTGCCGGCGGGAACTGAAGGGAATTAGCCATGAGCGTTACCTGTTCGATCACCGACGACGTCTTCACCACTGACATTTCCGACGAAGCGCTCGAGAACGCGGGTGGCATGTCCGCCGCCGCCCAAGCCGGGAGTTCCCTCTACAGCAGCTACGACGTGTCCGGCTGTACCTGCTGACCCTTTAAGGTCGAGCGAGTCGGATAAACCAGATCAGGGTCGACGTTCTGCGCCTCATACAGTCGTTTGTATAGGCCGCCTTCGGTCATCAGCGCGTGGTGGTCGCCCACCTGTGTAATGCGTCCGTCCTCCAGGACCAGGATGCGATCAGCAACCGCGGCAATGAAATCCATATCGTGGCTGATGACCACGCATGTGCGATCGCGCGCATAGCCGCGGATCACACCGGCCACCCTGGCCCGCTGGTCGGCGTCGAGGTTCTCGGTTGGCTCGTCGAGGAGCAACACCTCGGGCTTGCGCAACAGACAGCGCGCCAATGCGATCAGTCGCTTCTGTCCGCCCGACGGGACCTGCACGTCCATAACCGTGTCATAGCCGTCGTGCATCTTCGATGGGTCCGTGATCACGGAGTGGACATTGGCCTGCTTACACGCCTCCTCGATGGCGGCGTCGTCGGCATCCGGTCTTGCCAACCGAATGTTCTCCCGGACCGTGCTCTTGATGAAAAACGGGAACTGGGCGAGTTTAGAAACCTGATCGCGAAGCGATGCCATGGTGACCCCCGTTATGTCGTGGCCATCGAGCAGAATCCGGCCCTGCTGCGGGTCCAGGAAGCGCAGCACGAGGTTGAACACGGTCGACTTGCCCGAGCCGATGCCACCCACCAAGGCAACCGTCTCGCCCTCTCTGATCGAGAACGAAAGACCATCAAGAACGTGTTGCTTCGCCGTGTAACCGAAGGAGATGTCCTCGAAGAGGAGGTTGCCGTGCACGTTGCCCAGAGGGACCGCATCCACGCTTTCCTCAACCGACGGGCGGGCGTCGAGTAGTTCGTATGTCGAGGCGGCGAGGGGCGCAACCGCCTGGTAGGTGGTGTACGCGCCCATCACCCGCTGAGCCGCCGCGAACATGGTCGGGACCATTCCCGCGAACACCATCAGGGCTGCGAACGTCAGACCAAAGCTCGCGCTGAACCCGATGCCGACTAGCAACACCATGACCGTACTGAGCGCGACGAACACCTGGGACCCGTTCGCCGTTGCCTGCATCCAGACCACGACCGATGCGGAACTCGCCGCAGCGAGCTCGGAGAACTCGTGAAATCGCTTGCTGCGCAAGGACTGGGCGTTAAAAAGCTGGATCTCGGAGATACCGCTCACCGTCTCCTCCAGCTCAGCTCCCATCGCGCGATCCGCGTTGATCACCCGTCGCGTGGCCATCTGGACACCGCGTCCGGCAAGCCTCAACGTGATCAACGCCAACGGTGTAAGCACCAGCGCGGCGACCGTCATCTGCCACGATATGGCCAGTAGATAGCCGATCACCACGACCAGCACGACCGCATCGATGAGCGGGGGCATTAGGCAGTCGGTCAGAAGCCTTTGTACGCCGCCGGATTCGCTGATCACACGTTGCATCAGTTCACCACTGCGCGTTCCGGTGAAAAAGTCCAATGACAACGTCTCTACGTGGTCGTGTACCCGTTGCCTGATGTCGGTGACCAGCACCCGCTCGACCTTCGCGCCAACCCACGCGTTTACGAAGTACATCAGCTGAGCCAGCAACAGAGAAGCTGCCCATGTCGCGAGAAGCACCGCGAACGGGACTGGGCCCGCCAACGAGCGCAGCAGGCCGTCCTCTCGAGCGACCAGCGGGCCCTGCAAATCCCATATACCCCTGAGGTTTCCGCTCATGCCCGCGTCGGCGACGACCTGCATCATGGGCCCAAATGCAGCGGCCGAGATATACGGTAACGCCGATGCGACCACGCCAAGGAGGACAGAGACGACAATCAGGCCACGTACCGCCTGCAACATGCCCAGGCTGCGCCACACCAGGCGGGAAGACATCGTCTGGAGCCGGATCTAGCCGGTAACCGCGGATTGCGCAGGCTGATCGCTCGGCTTGCCCTTCAGACCGCGCCAGAACAGGTTGATCATCAGCTCTGCGGCCTCGTTGACGTCGGCATCGCCCGTGCTGACGCGGTTCGCCACCGCCTCCCCAGCACCCACGAGCGCGACCGCCATCATGTCGAAGTCGGTGTCCGGCTCCGGATTACGCGTGCCCGACTGCAGCAGCCTGCCGACCAGGTCGACGATCCGCTCGCGCCCCTCGCGCACCGTGTGTGCGAACGCCTGGGAGCTGGTGGCCTGGGTGTAGAGCACGATCCAGGACGCGCGGTTGGCGTCGATGTAGTTGAGAAACGAGAGAACCGCGTTGCGCAGCAAGTCCTTCGGGCTCTGCTTGAAGTCGATGTCGGCCCGTACGACGTCGACGAACCGGGTCAGCTCGCGGTCCAGGCACGCCCCGAACAGCTCCTCCTTGGAGCCGTAGTAGAGGTACAGCATCGGCTTTGAGATCTCGGCCTGCGCGGCGATGGCGTCCATCGACGTCTCGTGATAGCCGTTGACCGAGAACATCTGAACCGCGGCATCGAGCATCTGCTGCTCGCGGACGGCACGCGGCAACCGCTTGGTACCACCCGCCATGACTGTGCCTTTCTGCGCCGCTGTGCTTACTCCAGGGTAAGCAATGCGTGACGAATCGGGGTCAGCAGCGTGGATTCGGGCCCTTCACGGCTGCCAGCTTGAGCACCGAATCGTCGACCCGTTGCTGCGGCAACTCGCCTGCCGCCACCGCCTTCTCCAACCGGTCCAGCACGGCGGGCACCTCGTCTGTGGTGACCCACAGCGCGACGTCGGCACCGGCCTGCAGCGACTTCAACACCGCGTCGGGGACGCTGTAACGCTGGTTGATGGCACCCATGCTGGACAGGTCGTCGGTGAACACCAGGCCGCCGAACGGCGGGCCGCCGTAATCGCCCGAGCGCAGCAGCCCGTAGGCGGCTGGGCTGAGGCTGGCGGGGTCGCTGCCGGTCAGATCGGGTACCTCCATGTGGCCCACCATGACCGCGACGGGCGCCTGGGTGGTCAACGTCCGGTACGGAACGAGGTCGTCGGTCTGCAGGTCGGCCAGCGGAGGCGTCACGACCCCACCGTCGTGGGAGTCACCCGAGGCGTGCCCGTGGCCCGGGAAGTGCTTCAGCACCGGCAATAGGCCGCCGTCACGCAAACCCTGCGCGTACGCGCCCGCGAAATCGACGACCTGCGCCGGATCGGACCCGAACGAGCGGTCGCCGATCACCTCGTCATCGGACTCCGTCGTGACGTCGGCGACGGGGGCGAAATCGATCGTGACGCCGAGGTTCCGCATGGCCTGTGCGCGCTGCATCGCGATGTCGTGGACCTCGGCGGGTGTCTTGGTCTGCGCCAGCACACGCGGCGACGGCTGCTCGCCGATCACACTGGACAGCCGCGAGACCCGTCCGCCCTCCTCGTCGGTGCTGACCGCCAGCGGCAGCGGGCCCGCGGACGCGACGATGTCGGCCAGCGGCGCGCCCATCATCGACAGATCGGTCCAGCTGCCGACCATGATGCCGCCGACGTGCTGGGTGTCGACGACCGCACGGGCGTCCTCGGCGTCCTTGACGCCCACCATCAGCAACTGGGCCAGCTTGTCGCGCGGCGTCATCTCGGCCAGCATCGCCGGCCCGACACCGCAGGCAGGCGGCGGCAATGCGGCCGGAAGGGGATGGTCAAGCGCGCTATTGGACGGGCTCGGAGCCGGCGAAGCGGCGGGCTTGTCGGGCGCATGCGAGCAGGCCAGCAGTAAGCCGGTCATCGCCGCGAGCACACCCAGGACGCGAGGGAGGGGCATGAAGGTGCATGTTACGTTTGGCCGCATGGACCGGTTTCTGGTGCCCGCTGCGGCAAGCATCGTTGTCGGCCTTTTGCTGGGCGCGGCCGCCATCTTCGGGATAACGCTGATGGTGCAGCAGGACACCAAGCCGCCGGTACAGGCAGGCGATCCGGCCTCGGCCGTGCTGAACCGGGTCGAGTACGGCGACCGAACCTAGCCTGAACACCACCGCATCACCGGCGCACGCCGCGCCGCTGTCCCGTCGCTGGCTGTGGCTGGTCGCGGCCGTGTCGCTGGCTCTGACGTTTGCCCAGTCGCCGGGAAAGATCTCCCCGGACACCAAGCTCGACCTGACCGCCAACCCGCTGCGCTTCCTGGCGCGCGCCTTCAACCTGTGGAACAGCGAACTGCCGTTCGGCCAGGCCCAGAACCAGGCCTACGGCTATCTGTTCCCGCACGGCGCTTTCTTCCTGCTCGGCGACGTCCTGGGGCTGCCGGGGTGGGTGACCCAGCGGCTGTGGTGGGCGCTGCTGCTGACGGTCGGCTTCTGGGGACTGCTGCGGCTGGCCGAGGCGTTGGGCATCGGCTCACCGGGTTCGCGGGTGATCGCCGCCGCGGCCTTTGCTCTCTCGCCGCGCGTGCTGACCACGATCGGGGCGATCTCCTCGGAGACGCTGCCGATGATGCTGGCGCCGTGGGTGCTGCTGCCCGTCATCCTGGCCCTGCGCGGTGCGGGGTCGGTCCGGGTGTTGGCGGCGCGTTCGGCGTTGGCGATCGCCCTCATGGGCGCGGTGAATGCCGTCGCCACGCTGACCGGGTGTCTGGCCGCGATCATCTGGTGGGCCTGTCACCGGCCGAACCGGTTGTGGCTGCGGTTCACCGCGTGGTGGGTGCTGTGCTCTGCGCTCGCCGTCGCGTGGTGGGTCGTCGCGCTGGCGATGCTGGGGCGGATCAGCCCCCCGTTCCTCGACTTCATCGAATCCTCCGGCGTCACAACGCAATGGACGTCGCTGACCGAGATGCTGCGCGGCACCGACAGCTGGACCCCGTTCGTCGCGCCCGACGCCACCGCGGGCGCATCTCTGGTCACGGGTTCGGTGGCGGTGCTGGCCACCTCGCTGGTCGCGGCGGCTGGTCTGGCCGGGCTGGCGATGCGCACCATGCCCGCGAGAGGTCGGCTGGTGACCATGCTGCTGGCCGGCGTCGTCCTGCTGGCAGTGGGTTACGCCGGCGCGCTGGGATCGCCTCTCGCACACCAGGTTCAGCTGTTCCTCGATGCGGCAGGCACCCCGCTGCGCAACGTGCACAAACTGGAGCCGGTCATCCGGCTGCCGCTGGTGCTCGGCCTCGCCCATCTGTTGGGCCGCATTCCGCTGCCAGGAAGCGCGACGCGGCGGGAGTGGACGCACGCCTTCGCCCACCCCGAGAACGACAAGCGCGTGGCGGTCGGCATGGTGGTGCTGGTGGCCTTGGCGGCGGCCACGTCGCTGGCGTGGACCGGACGGCTCACCCCGCCGGGCGCGTTCGATTCGATCCCACCCTATTGGCACCAGACGGCCGCCTGGCTCGACGAACACAATGCGGGCTCGCCGGCCGGCCGGGTTCTGGTGGTGCCGGGCGCTCCGTTCGCGACTCAGGTGTGGGGCTCCAGCCACGACGAGCCGCTGCAGGTGCTCGGCAACAGCCCGTGGGGCGTGCGCGACTCGATCCCGCTCACGCCACCGCAGACGATCCGCGCCTTGGACTCCGTGCAGCGGCTTCTCGCTGCGGGACGGCCGTCCGCAGGTCTCGCGGATACCCTTGCAAGACAGGGTATTTCATACATCGTAGTGCGAAACGACCTGGATCCGACGACCTCGCGGTCGGCACGGCCGGTGCTGGTGCACCGGGCCATAGAGGGTTCGGCTGGGCTCACCAAGGCCGCGGAGTTCGGCGAACAGGTCGGGCCGGGCACGCTGGCGGGCTTCATCAGCGACAGCGGTCTGCGGCCGAAATACCCGGCCGTTGAGATCTACCGGGTAGAAGGCGCGCTTGGTGCTCCGCCGGGCGCGCCGTACCTGACCGACACCGACGCCATGGCCCGCGTCGACGGCGGACCCGAGGCGCTGCTGCGGCTCGACGAGCGGCGCAGGCTGCTCGACCAGCCCCCGCTCGGGCCGATGCTGCTGACCGACGATGCCAAGCGGGCCGGGATCCCGACGCCGGTCGTCACCGTCACTGACACCCCGCTGGCACGCGAGACCGACTACGGCCGCGTCGACGACCATTCGTCGGCGATCCGCGCGGCGGACGATATCCGGCACACCTTCAACCGGGTGCCCGACTATCCCGCGGGCAATACCCCTGTGGTGCACGGCGAATGGACCGGTGGCCGCATCACGGTGTCGAGTTCGGCGGCGGATTCCACCGCGCTGCCCAACGTGGCGCCCGCAACCGCATCGACCTCCGCGGTCGACAGCGACTCCTCCACGAGCTGGGTGTCCAACGCGCTGCAGTCGGCCGTCGGCCAGTGGCTGCAGGTCGACTTCGACCACCCCGTCACCAACGCCACCATCACCGTGACCCCCAGCGCAACCGCGGTCGGCGCCCAGGTCCGCCGCATCGAGATCTCCACGGTCAACGGCACCAGCACGCTTCGCTTCGACGAAGCGGGCAAGCCGATCACGACGGCGCTGCCGTACGGCGAGACACCGTGGGTCCGGATCACCGCCGTCGGCACCGACGACGGGTCGGCCGGCGTGCAGTTCGGCATCACCGACTTCACCGTCACCCAGTACGACGCCTCCGGGTTCGCCCATCCGATCGAGCTGCGCCACACGGTCGACGTGCCAGGGCCGCCTCCGAACTCCGCTGTCGCACAATGGGATCTGGGTTCAGAGCTGCTGGGCCGTTCGGGCTGTGCCGAGGGGCCAGACGGCGTGCACTGCGCAGCCTCGATGGCGTCGTCACCCGAGGAGCCGGTGAACCTCAGCCGCACACTGACGGTGCCCGAGCCGATATCGGTGGCCCCGACGGTATGGGTGCGCCCGCGGCAGGGCCCCAACCTCGCCGACCTGATCAGCCAGCCCGGGACCACCCGCGCCTCGGGCGACGCCGACCCGATCGACGTGCTCGGCTCGGCGTACGCGGCCACCGACGGCGACCCCCGCACCGCGTGGACCGCGCCGCAACGCGTGGTGCAGTACCGCACGCCGCCCAACCTGACCATCAAACTGCCCGCCGCCCATGAGGTGGCGGCACTACGGGTTACGCCGAGTTCGTCGACGCTGCCCGCACATCCGAAGTTGGTGGCGATCGACCTCGGGGACGGCCCGCAGGTGCGTCGCATGGCCAGCGACGCCGGCGCCGAGACGCTGGCCCTGCGGCCGCGGGTCACCGACACCATCAAAGTGTCCCTCCTCGACTGGGACGACGTCATCGACCGCACCGCACTGGGATTCGACCAACTCAAGCCGCCCGGCCTGGCCGAGATCACCGCACTCGACGGGCGGGGTCAGCCGATCGCGGCCGCCGACGCGGCACGCAACCGGGAGCGGCCGATCGCGTTGCCGTGCGGGCGCGGACCGATCATCGCCGTCGCGGGTCAGTTCATTCAGACGTCGATCGACACCACGGTCGGTGCGCTGCTTGACGGCGACCCGATTCCTGCCAGGCCCTGTCAGCCCGCTCCCGTTGCGCTGCCCGCGGGCCAGCAGGAGCTGCTGATCAGCCCCGGTGCCGCGTTTTTCGTCGACGGCGTGCAGCTGGTCGGACCGTTGGGCCATGAACTGCCAAGCGCTGCAGCCAATCCCGTCCAGACCGGGATCTGGAGTGCCGACCACCGCGAGGTCGACGTCCCCGGGTCTGCGACATCGCGCGTCCTCGTGGTGCCCGAGAGCATCAACCCGGGCTGGACAGCACACACCAGCGACGGAGCACGCCTGACGCCGGTCACCGTCAATGGCTGGCAGCAGGGCTGGGTCGTCCCGGCAGGCACGACCGGCACGGTGACTTTGTCGTTCGCCTCCAACGCCGTCTATCGGGCAGGCATCGCGGGCGGGCTGGCGCTACTGCCGATTCTTGCGCTGCTGGCGTTGGTGCCTGCGCGTCGCCCACCCCCGCCCGCCGACCCGGCACGGCCGTGGCAGCCGGGCCCCGTCGCTACCGGGTTTGGAGTGCTGGCGGTCGGCGGCCTGATCGCCGGTGTCGCCGGTGTCGCCGTGATGGGCGCGGCGATCGTCGTCCGCTACGTGCTGCGCAATCGCCCCGGGCTGTCCGACGCGTTCACCGTCGGCACCAGCGCGGGCGGCCTGATCCTGGCCGGCGCGGTGCTGTCACAAAGCCCGTGGCGGTCGGTGGACGGCTACGCCGGGCATTCCGCGGGTGTGCAACTACTGGCGCTGATCTCAATCGGCGCGCTGGCGGCCTCGGTAGCATCGGCGGAGTGCCGCAACTGAATACCGTGCGAGGAGCAATCGACACGGCCGACCTCGGCGTGACACTGATGCACGAACACGTCTTCATGTTGAACCCCGAGATCGCGCAGAACTACCCCGAAGCGTGGGGCGACGAAGCGAAGCGCGAGGCCGACGCGATCGACCGCCTCAACGAGCTCAAGTCGCGCGGCGTGGACAGCATCGTCGACCTGACGGTGATAGGGCTGGGCCGCTACATCCCCCGGATCGCCCGCATCGCAGCGGCCACCGACATCAACATCGTCGTCGCCACCGGCTTGTACACCTACAACGACGTGCCGCTGACCTTCTCCCTGCGCGGTCCTGGAACGCTGCTCGACGGCCCGGAGATCATGACCGAAATGTTCGTCGGCGACATCACCGACGGCATCGCGGACACCGGCGTCAAGGCCGCAATCCTCAAGTGCGCCACCGACGAACCGGGTGTCACCCCGGGCGTGGAGCGCGTGCTGCGGGCCGTCGCGCAGGCGCACCGCCAAACCGGCGTGCCGATCTCGACGCACACCCATGCCGCCACTCGGCGGGGTCTCGAGCAGCAGCAGATCTTCTCCGAAGAGGGCGTCGACCTGTCCCGCGTCGTGATCGGGCACTGCGGCGACACCACCGACATCGGTTATCTGGAAGAAGTAATCGGCAACGGCTCCTACATCGGCATGGACCGCTTCGGGCTCGACACCTTCCTGACGACCGAGGAACGAGTGGACACCGTCGCAACCATGTGCGAGCGAGGGCACGCCGACAAGATGGTGCTGTCGCACGACGCCTCGTGCCTGCTCGACTGGCTGCCGGAAGAACTGGTTCCCGCCGCGATGCCGAACTGGCACTACCTGCACATCCACAACGACGTGCTGCCGGCATTGAAGGCTCGTGGCGTCACCGACGACCAGATCACCACGATGCTGGTGGACAACCCGCGCAAGATTTTCGCCAACCAGGGCGGCTACTGACATGTCGGAGAAGACCCCGCCGATCCCCACTCAGGTCTCGCGACTGGCCGCGCAGGATCCCGATGCGCCTGCGGTCACCTGCTCGGGCCAAACACTCACGCGCCGCGAACTCGACCTGTCGACGAACCGGCTGGCCAGGGTGTTCGCCGAGCACGGCGTCGGCGTCGGCGACTACGTGACGATTGTGCTGCCCAACTCGATCCAGTGGGCGCAGTCAGTGCTGGCCGCATGGAAACTCGGTGCGACGCCTCAGCCGCTCTCGGCGCGGCTCCCAGACGCCGAACTCGCCCCGTTGCTCGATCTACGGCCGCAGAGCCTGATCGTCGGCCGGGACGATCCGCGCGGGCAAACGCCAAGTCTGCCGGTGGGTTTCACTCCGGACGAGGCGGTGTCCGACGCCGAGCTGCCTGAAGTGGTGTCACCGGTGTGGAAGTCGATGGCCTCGGGCGGCAGCACCGGCAGACCGAAGCTGATCGAGGCGGGCGGCGACAGCCGGTTCCCGCCCGCAGCCGGATACCCACTCGGCGCCCAGGAAGGCGACGTCAACCTGCTCTCGGTTCCGCTCAGCCACAACACGGGATTCACCACGTTCGGGGTCGGCCTGGTGCAGGGCCATCATCTGGTGCTGATGCCGCGCTTCGAACCACATGAGTTCCTGACGCTCGTCACACAGCACCGGGTCACGTTCCTGGCCACCGTGCCGACGGTGATGCAGCGGCTGCTGCCGGTCTACCGGGCCGACCCGGAAGCCTACGACCTGTCCTCGATCCGCCGGTTCTGGCATCTGGCCGCGCCGTGCCCGCCCGCGATCAAACAGGCATGGATCGAACTGCTCGCCCCCGACGTCGTATGGGAGTTGTACGGCGGCACCGAACTTCAGGCGCTGACCTTCATCTCCGGTGACCAGTGGCTGACCCACCCGGGCTCGGTGGGCGTCGTCGTTGCCGGCGAGATGAAGGTCCTCGACGACGATGGCAACGAGTGCCCGCCCGGCGTGAGCGGTGAGATCTACATGCGTCGCTCGCCCGGCAGTCCGCCAACCTACCGCTACATCGGATCAACGGCGAAGAGCCGCGACGGCTGGGACTCGCTCGGCGACCTCGGCTACTTCGACGCCGACGGTTTCCTGTACCTCAACGACCGCCGCGTCGACATGTTCACCGTCGGCGGCCGCAACGTCTATCCCGCGGAGATCGAGTCGGCGCTGTCCGCCCACCCGAAGGTGTTGTCCTGCTTGGTGGTCGGCGTGCCCGACGACGATCTGGGCCAGGTGCCGCACGCCATCGTGCAGGCCGACGCGCTCGACGCGGCCGCCGTCACCGCGTTCCTGGCCGACCGGATCGCCGGCTACAAGCTGCCGCGCACCGTCGAGTTCACCGACACACCGCTGCGGGACGACGCAGGCAAGGCCCGACGGTCGGCGGTCCGCGACCAGGTCATCGCGCGGCGGGCGCGGGCTCGCTCCTGACCGCACTGTCCAACGGCGGAGCCGGATGTTCGGGACTACTATGGCGATACTCCCAGCGCCGCAACATAACTCGGCACGGGTTCTCGATCAGCGAGTAGCTGACCGCCGCGATCGCGAAGCCGAATATCACGGTCAGCACCAGAACGACCGGCATGTGCCCGTTGAATGCGAACTCTCCGATGATGGGGAACACCATCCACAGCGCCGCAAGGTGCCAGATGAACAAGCCATACGACCATCGGCCCAGCGTCACCATCGTCGGATGGCCCAGGATTCGGTGGGGCGTGTCGGGCGCGTCCAGCACCAGCGGCGCCAGCAGCGCTCCGGCCAGCACCGCACCCATTGCGATCTTGACGACGAACTGTTGCGGGATGCCCGGCGACAGTCCTTCGGGGCCGGCCAACGGCGAGGCCGCAACCAGAAACGCCACAATGACGATCAGCGCCATCACAATGCGGCGACGCGCCAGCCGATGCGGCCAACCGACCGGAGTCACCGTGAGTTCGGCCAGCAGCATGCCGGCGGCGAACCAGGACACAAACGCCGGCGGCCAGTTCACCGCGCTGACGCCGAAGGGGGTGTGGAACGGGATGAGTGTCCAGCCCAGGCTCAGCACACCGGCCGCGGCGATCACGGGGATCCGCGCCCGCACCCGCACCCGCCGCACCAGCAGCGCGAGTATGGGCAGCGCCACGTAGAAACTCACCTCAACGGCGAGGCTCCACATTTGGGTCAGCCCGGCGGTCAGCGTCAGCGGCACGTAGATCTGCGTCAGCGTCAGATTGGCCAGCCACACCGTCAGGTCGGCCTTCGCGTCGGGCAACAGAGTGAGAATCACCACGACCGCAACCAGGTACGCGGGCATGATGCGGACGAGGCGAGACCGCAGGTAGTGCCCCGTCGGGGGCACGGGCCGCAGGCCGCGGGCGGCGGCGGCATGGCCCCGCCACAACAGAAAGCCCGACAGCGCGAAGAACACCGCGACGGCAAGGTCGAAGCGGCCGAACAGCCGTCCCACCACCCCGCCGGTGTGCCCGGTCTGAAAGGCCACGTGGGTGACGACGACGCCAACGGCCGCGCAGGCCCGCATACCCTCCACCGGGGGCAGGAAGCCGCGGGTGCCTCCGACGCCGTCGGAATCGATTGCCACAGCGACCAGTGTGCCGGGCGGGTATGGATCGCTGGAAAACGGGTAGCAGTCGTAGTAAACGCCCCGCCTTAGTCTGTGCTGTTAGGGTCGCTGAGCATTGGTCCGCCCAAACCGAAGGAGGAACGGTTTGAACCGCGCAGTGGCGTTGCGTATCGCGGCATGCGGAATGTTGGGGTTGGGTGCAGCCCTGCTGATCGCCGCGCTGCTGCTGACCACCTACACCAAGAGCAAGATCACCAAGATCCCGTTGGACCTGGACGCCACACTGGTCAGCGATGGAACGGGAACGGCATTCGACCCGGCCTCACTGTCCGCCGAGCGCTTCGACATCGGCAAGAACGTGCCGCTGTCTCAACAGCAGCAGGTCAGCGTGGAGGCGCCGTCGAACGGCGAGGTCGTCACTCTTCAGGTCGGCACCACGCTGCGCCGCACCGACAAGCAAAAGGACAGCGGGTTGCTGCTGGCCCTCGTCGACACCGTCACCCTCGACCGCAAGACCGCGATGGCCGTGTCGAGCGAGAACAATCCCGGTGGCGCCGTGCAGAAGCCACGCACGATCGAGGACGACCAGCCGCCGACCAACATCGCGCTACCCCACGACGGGCTGGCGTACCGCTTCCCGTTCGACACAGAGAAGAAGACCTACCCCTTCTTCGACCCGATCGCCCAGAAGGCCTTCGACGCCAACTACGACGGCGAAGAGGACGTCAACGGCCTGACCACTTACCGCTTCACCCAAAACGTCGGCTACGACGCCGACGGCAAGCTGGTGGAACCGGTCAAGTACGCCTCGCTGTACGACAGCGACGAGGACAGCCAGGTGACCGCGCGGGCGGGGATGTGGGGCCTGCCGGGCAACCCCGACGAGCAGATCACCATGACGCGCTATTACGCCGCGCAGCGCACGTTCTGGGTAGACCCAGTGTCGGGCACCATCGTCAAATCCAAGGAGCGCGCCAACCAGTACTACGCGCGCGAGGCCCTCAAGCCGGAGGTGACGTTCGTCGACTACACCGTCACCTCCAACGAGCAGACGGTGGAGAACCAGGTCGCCTCGGCCCGCGACGAGCGGGACCGGGTAGCGCTGTGGGGACGGATCCTGCCGATCACGTTCACCGCCATCGGCCTGGTGGGGCTCGTCGGTGGCGCCCTGCTGGGTTCGTTCAGCCTGCGCGCCGAGTCCGCGCTGATCGACCCGGGCCTTGACGAGGCCGACCATGGCTTCTTCGACACCCAGGGCATCAAGGTCCCGGGTGCCGAGGCCAAGACCGAGAAGTTGCCCACGCAGCGGCCGAGACGGCCACCCGACAGCCCGGTCTGATCGCTCGCTATCTGGAGAGGTTCGGGGCGCCTGCGTACGCGCTGGCGCTCGCCCTGCTCGTGACGGCGCCACTGCTGGCGCCAGGCTATCTATTGTTGCGCGACGCCGTGTCGACGCCGCGGTCCTACTTGTCCGATGCGGCGCTTGGCCTTTCGGACGCGGCGCCGCGGGCCCTGCCCCAGGATTTCGCGGTCGCGCTGGCGTCACATGTCGTCGACGGCGGCGTCGTCGTCAAGGCGCTACTGGCGGTCGGACTGTGGTTGGCCGGCTGGGGTTGCGCACAGTTGGCGGCGACGGTGGTGCCCGACGCCGGCGTGCCCGGCCAGTTCGTCGCGGCCACACTGGGGATCTGGAACCCCTATGTCGCCGAGCGCCTGTTGCAGGGCCATTGGAGCCTGCTGGTCGGCTATGGGTGTCTGCCGTGGGTTGCGGCGACCATGCTGCGGATGCGGACATCGGAGCCGGCGCCGGTGTGGCCGGCGCTCTGCGCGCTGGCGTTATGGACGGCGCTCGCCGGGCTCACACCGACGGGCCTGATGATGGCCGCGACGGTCGCGCTGGTCTGCTCACTGGCGCCCGGCCCGGGTCGGCCGCGTTGGCTGTGCGCATCGATGGCGACGGCCGTGGCGGTGGTGGCGGCGCTGCCGTGGCTGGTCGCCGCGTTCGTGTCCGGGTCGCTGTCGTCGTCTCAGGCCGAGGGAGTCCCGGCGTTCGCGGCGCGCGCCGAGCCCGGCCTCGGCACCCTCGCCAGCCTGGCGAGCCTTGGCGGCATTTGGAACGGGGAGGCCGTACCTTCCTCGCGGACAACGATTTTCGTGGTGGTCGCTGCGGTCGTGCTGCTCGGTGTGGTCGCGGCGGGCCTACCGGTCGTGGTGCGCATCCCCCCTGCGGTTCCGCTGCTCGTCCTGGCTGCCACCGCCGTCGTGCTGCCGGCGCTCATGGCGACGGCACCCGGGCTGGCGGTCGTGGAGTCGACAGTGCGGGCTCTGCCCGGGCTCGGCGTGGTACGCGACGCGCAGAAGTGGGTCGCGCTGGCGGTACCGGGCTACACGCTCGCGGCGGCGGCGGCCGTGGTGACGCTGCGGCGATGGCTGCCCGCGTTCGCCACGGCGACGGTCTGCAGTGCGGCGCTGGTGGCGACGCTGCCCGATCTGGCGTGGGGCGTTGGCGGCAAGGTGGTCCCGGTGCAGTACCCGCCTTCCTGGGCGGCGGCGGCCGCGGTGATCAACGCCGACCCTCGGCCCGTGGCGGTGCTGCCCGCCGCCACCATGCGTCAGTTTCCGTGGGCGGGCGACGCGCCGGTGCTCGATCCGCTGCCGCGCTGGGTCCGCGCCGACGTGTTGACGACGGGCGACCTGACGATTTCCGGTCGCCCGGTGCCCGGTGAGGGCGGCCGCGCCAGGGACGTTGATCGGCTGCTGGCCTCCGGGGCAGACCATGGTGCGCTCGCCCGCGCGGGCGTGGGTTGGCTGGTGGTCGAATCCGGAAACGACGTCACGGCCACCCGGATCGGCGGCGATCACCCCGCGGCATCCCACCGAGGACTGATGCTCGCCACCCACGCCGCGTGGCTCACCCTGCTCGTCGCCGGTTTGGCGGGTGTGCTCGTCGCGCGGGCGCGGCGGCGGTTGGGGTAGCCGACTACGCTATCCACGCTCCTCGGACGGTCGAAACATGGTCATTGTTCGACCACCCCGAGCCCGAGGAGACGACCATGAGCGTCCTGAGCGTGTTCGATGCCGATCTGCCGACCGTTGAGTACGAGGAAGCGCCCAGTCCCGACGAGGCCCACCGCAACCTACGCAAGGCGCTCGAGCACGGGCCGATCGCGATGGGTGCGCACGGTCCCGAAATTCTGAGCTACGAATTGGTGCGCACCACGCTGCGCGACCCTCGGTTCCAGGTGCCACGCGGGCTCGGCCTCGAGACCCAGGGCATCACCTCGGGCCCGCTGTGGCATCGGGCGAGCACATCCTTGCTCGCCATGAACGGTGCGGACCACACGCGGCTGCGCCGGCTCGTGTCGAAGGCCTTCACCCCGCGGTCGGTGACGCGGCTCGACGACATCATCGTCGGCGTCATCAATGATCTGATCGATCCGGTCGCCGCGGCGGGCCGCTGCGAGGTCGTCGCCGACATCGCCAGGCCCTATCCCGTGCCGATCGTCTCCGCGCTGCTGGGCGCCCCCCGTGAGGACTGGCGGCGGTTCTCCGATTGGGCCGACGACTTCTTCAAACTGTTCAGCTGGAACGTCGCCGAATACGAGACCGAGATCCTGACGGCGTGGGGGGAACTCGACGATTACGTCGACGGCATGGTCGCCAGCAGGCGTGATTCCCTCAGCGACGACCTGATCTCCGAACTGATCCGCGCCGAGCACGACGGCGACCGGCTGACGATCGAGGAGCTGCGGATGCTGGCGGCCGGCATCCTGATGGCGGGCACCGACACCACCCGTAATCAGGTGGCCGCGGCGGTCGACGTCTTCTGCGACTATCCCGAGCAGTGGGCACTGCTGGCGGAGCGTCCGGAGCTGGCGATGAACGCCGTCGAGGAAGTCATGCGTTTCTGCCCGGTCATATTCGGTGCCATGCGCATGACGATGGAGGACGTCGAAATCGGCGGTGTGATGATTCCCGCAGGCACGTTCGTCATGTGCAACACCGCCGCCGCCAACCAGGACCCCGACATTTACGTCGAGCCGGACCGGTTCGACATCGGACGCGAGGGAGCCTCGCCGATGCAGACCTTCGGTGCCGGTGCGCACTACTGCCTGGGCGCGAACCTGGCCCGGCGCGAGATGGCCGAGGCCCTCACCGTGATGTCCGGCCGTATGCACAATCTGCGGCGGGACGGCCTGGCGCAGTGGAAGCCGTTCGTCGGGATCAGCGGTCCGGCAACGCTTCCGGTTGCATTCGACGCGGTCTAGGTCGCCTGGACACTCGCAGATGAAGCCGAGACCAGGCCGCTGAGCCGCTGTCCGGCGAGCATCGACTCGAGCACTTCGCGCATCGCATCGGCGCTCTGGCGCCAGGAGAACTCCCCGCTGCGCGCCTGCGCCTTTCCGCCCAGCTGATCGCGCAGCACGGGATCGGTGAGCAGCCTCTCGAGTTCGGTCGTCATTTCATCGCGGTCGTCGACGAGCAAGCCCGTTACGCCGTCGATGATCGAGTCGGTCAGCCCGCCCGAGGACCGGTAGCCGATCGTCGGCACGCCGTGCTGAGCGGCCTCGGTGACCGCAAGGCCCCAACCCTCTTTGCGCGATGGCAACACGTGCACCCAACAGCGTTGCAGCACTTCGTGTTTGGTCATGTCGTCGATGTGACCGTAGAACGTCACCGCGTCGGAGACCCCGAGCAGGCGCGCATAGTCGACGAGGCGGTCGCGCCACCAGCCGCCACCGACGATGTCGAGGTGCAGGCCGGGCATGCGTGGTCGCAGCTCGGCGACGGCGTCAAGCGCATCCTCGATCTGCTTGTGCGGCACCAGTCTGCTCAGCACTGCGATGCGTGGGCGGTCCGCGCGAGGCAGCGTCAACGTGTCCTCGGGCGCCTCGTCGAGGCCGTTGCGAACCACCGCGATCTGCCCGGCGTTGACGCCGAGGTCGGTCAGGTCGCGGGCCGACGGCAGCGACACCGTGACGTACTGGTTACGCCGGTGCAGCCAGACCGACAAGCGCGACTCGACGAACCAGCCGAAGCGCCCGGTCCTGCGGCCCGCGACGGGCCACAGCTCGCGGTGGCAGTGGTGCACCAGCACGACCGAACGGCGGCCGTAGGCGAGGCGCGCGAGGAACGGGATGCCGTTCTGGGTGTCGATCACCGCGTCGGGTTTCACCTTCCGCAGCGGACCGAGCCCGATACGGGCCAACACCATCGCCAGACCCGCCCAGATGTAGACCGAATAGGCGCCGCCTGCGCGATCGACCCGCACCCCGTCGACGACCTCGCGGCGGGCCGCACCCGGATAGCGCGCCGTCCGCAGGGTCACGTCGACGCCCGATGCGGCGAGCTGGGCGCCGATGCGCTGCAGGTAGGCCTCACTGCCGCCGCCCTGGGGATGGCCGGTATCCCGCCAGCACAGCAACAACACGGAGCGCACGGGTCGGCCAGACATCGGTGCCAGCGTAACGGCTGCATAGGGTCGGGTTATGTCGGCCACCGAACTGTTCGCCCGGCGGGCGACGCTGTCCCGGTCGGTGCGGCTGCTGTCGGCGTTCCGCTTCGAGCAATCCGACCCCGCCCGGTTTTACACCGCGCTCGCCGTGGACACCGCGGCAATGGTCGCCGACCTGTGGCAGGCGACCCATCGCGAGCCTGTCGCGGGTCGCACGGTGCTCGACATCGGCGGCGGCCCAGGCTATTTCGCCGGCGCCTTCGAGAGGGCCGGGCTGGTGTACATCGGCGTCGAGCCCGACCCCCGCGAGATGCATGAGGGCCCCGCGACCGAGGGCACGGCCACCTACGTCCGGGCGTCCGGCATGGCGTTGCCGTTCGCCGACGCCAGTGTGGACATCTGCCTGTCGTCCAACGTGGCCGAACACGTGCCCGACCCGTGGGGGCTGGCAAGGGAGATGTTGCGGGTCACCAGGCCCGGCGGCCTTGCGGTGTTGTCGTACACGGTGTGGCTCGGCCCGTTCGGCGGGCACGAGATGGGGTTGAGCCACTACCTCGGTGGTGCTCGGGCAGCCGATCGTTATGCGCGCAAACATGGCCGTCGAGCCAAGAATGACTACGGATCGTCACTGTTCGCAGTTTCGGTCGCCGACGGCTTGAAGTTCGGGGCCGGCTCAGGAGCGCTGGTCGCCGCATTCCCCCGCTACCACCCGCGATGGGCGTGGTGGATGACGGGGATTCCGCTGCTCAGGGAGTTTCTGGTGAGCAACCTGGTGCTGGTCCTGCGCCCGCCGGAGTCCCTCAACTGAAACAGGTTCTCGTTTTGCCCGATCGTGGGTAGGGTGGCGCCATGACGCAGAGCACTGCTTTCAAGACCGAGTGGGACAAGCTCTTCATCGGCGGCAAATGGGTGGAGCCCGCCACGGCCGATGTCATCGAGGTGCACTCGCCGGCGACGGGCGAACTGGTCGGCAAGGTACCGCTGGCATCGGCGGCCGACGTGGATGCGGCCTGCGCGGCCGCACGTAAGGCCTTCGACGAGGGCCCGTGGCCACACATGTCGCCACACGAGCGGGCCGCCGTGCTCGGCGCCGCCGTCAAGATCATGGAGGAGCGCGCCGACGAACTGAAGTTCCTGCTTGCCGCCGAAACCGGCCAGCCGCCGACGATCGTCGACATGATGCAGTACGGCGCCGCCATGGCGGCGTTCCAGTTCTACGCGGGCGCTGCCGACAAGTTCACCTGGCGTGACTTCCGCGACGGCGTCTACGGCCAGACGATGGTGGTGCGTGAGCCGATCGGTGTGGTCGCCGCCGTCACCGCCTGGAACGTGCCGTTCTTCCTGGCCGCCAACAAGCTGGGTCCGGCGCTGGTCGCCGGTTGCACCATCGTGGTCAAGCCCGCCGCCGAGACACCGCTGTCGTTGTTCGCGATGGCCGAGATGTTCGCCGAGGCCGGGCTGCCCGAGGGCGTGCTCTCTGTCGTTCCCGGCGGGCCGGAGACCGGCCGCGCGCTGACCGCCAACCCCGAAATCGACAAGTTCACATTCACCGGCAGCTCGGCGGTCGGCAAGGAGATCGGCAAGATCGCGGCCGAGAAGCTCAAGCCGTGCTCGCTGGAATTGGGCGGCAAGTCGGCGGCGATCATCCTCGAGGACGCCGACCTCGACGCCACGCTGCCGATGCTCGTGTTCTCCGGTCTGATGAACACCGGCCAGGCCTGTGTGGGCCAGACCCGCGTCCTGGCCCCACGGTCGCGCTACGACGAGGTGGTCGAGAAGCTGTCGGCCGCTGTCGCCGCGATGCCGGTCGGCCTGTCCGACGACGCCGGTGCGATGATCGGACCGCTGATCTCGGAGAAGCAGCGTGAGCGCGTCGAGGGCTACATCAAGAAGGGTGTCGAAGAGGGCGCGCGGATCGTCACCGGCGGTGGCCGTCCCGAGGGTCTCGACAGTGGCTGGTTCGTGCAGCCGACGGTGTTCGCCGATGTCGACAACTCGATGGTCATCGCGCAGGAGGAGATCTTCGGGCCGGTGCTCGCGGTGATCCCCTACGACACCGAGGACGACGCGGTCCGCATCGCGAACGACTCCGTGTACGGACTGGCCGGGTCGGTGTACACCACCGACAACGACAAGGCGATGAAGATCGCATCGCAGATCCGCACTGGCACCTACGCGGTCAACATGTACGCGTTCGACCCCGGCGCGCCGTTCGGTGGCTACAAGAACTCCGGCATCGGACGCGAGAACGGTCCCGAGGGCATCGAGCAGTACACGCAGGCCAAGAGCGTGCTTCTGCCGTTCGGCTACCAACCGCAGTAGTCGCCACGGCCTCGCTCGGGACTACATCGACTCGCGGGGTGGGATCATTCGCTGATGGAGGACGACCTCGAGAAGCGCATCGCTGATCTCGAACGTCGACCAGCCGAACCCGTCGGCGACCCCGACGTAAACCAGGGATTCCGGCGCAAAGTTCGGGTCTGGTGGATACCCGTCGCCATCGCAGTTCTCACCGGGTTGGAGTTATGCGCGGCCAACTCTCGAACGCATTTTCCCCGGACTGCAGAACCCCGCGCCGTCCTGGGTGGGCTTGCTCGTCTTGGCCATGCCTGTCGTCAACAGACTAGAACGGCCCGCGGTCTATTCCGCTCCGGCTCGCACCGCGGGGCCCACTCCTCGGCTTAGACTTCCGCCGTGTTCTCGGAGACGCGCTATGCGATGAACGGTGACGTGCGCGTCGCGTATCGCGCGTCGCGTGAGGGCCCGCGCGACATCGTGCTCGTCTGTCCCCCGTTCACAAACTGTGAGGTGTTTCTCGACCTGCCGTATTTCCAAGCCTGGTCTGAGGCGATGACATCGCTTGGTCGACTCATCTACTTCGATCATCCGGGCACCGGGGTATCCGATCCGGCAACGCCGACCTTAGAGCTATGGGCCGACAGCATCACCGCGGTGCTTGACGATCTCGGAAGCGGCGAAGCGGTCCTTGTCGTGATCGGCAGCGCATTCCCGATATCGGCGCTGTTCGCAGCCACTTATCCATCTCGCACAACCGCGCTGGTCGTGCTCGAGGGCTATGCGGATCCGCTGGTTGAACGCACCGAGGGATCATCCATACCCGACGACCTCGCTGCTGCCGGAGCCGCAATGTGGGGCACCGGCGAGCTAGCGCATCTCGCGAATCCGGACATGCCGTGGAACGAGGAGCTACGGGCAACCTGGGCGCGGCACGAACGCCTGGCCCTGAGCCCCACCACCTTTGTTCGCATGAGGCCTCTCGTGGACGAAATGGACGTGCGGGCCTTGCTTCCCGCAATCCGCATCCCGACACTTGTCGTACATCACGCCGATGACGCCTTCGTCCCGTGCGAGTGCGGCAGGTTTGTCGCCGACCGCATACCGGGCGCGAAATACGTTGAGCTCCCCGGGCGCAACATCTTCCACTTCGTCGAGCCGTGGCGCGAGTCGTTCCAGGAGGTTGCCGCGTTTCTCACCGGCAAGCATGCTGACGTGGCCGATGACCGGGTTCTCGGCACCGTGCTGTTCACCGACATCGCGGGCTCGACGCGGCGGGCCGCGGAGATGGGCGACCGCGATTGGCGCGCCTTGCTTGATGCCCACGACGCGGTCGTGCGGGCGCAGCTGGCTCGGTTTCGAGGCCGCGAAGTCAACACATCGGGCGACGGTTTCCTGGCGATGTTCGACGGCCCGCAGCGGGCGATCCGCTGCGCCATGGCGATCCGCGACGCGGTGCAGGCGCTCGGCATCCAAGTGCGGCCGGGTTGCACACCGGCGAGTGCGAGGTCCGCGGCGACGACATCGGCGGGATCGCCGTGCACATCGGCGCGCGTGTGAGCGCACTCGCTGAGGCGAACGATGTGCTGGTGTCCAGCACGCTGCGCGATCTAGTGATCGGGTCAGGACTCGAGTTCGTGGAACGCGGCACTCACGTGCTCAAGGGCGTGCCCGGCGAGTGGCATCTCTTCGCCGTCGCGTCTCCGTAAGCGCAAGAGCGCGTCTTAGACGGTATGGGGGCTGGGGCCTCGCTCAAATGTGATCGTGGGTTGCCGGCAGGAATGTGGTCCTGGTCGGTAGAGCCACAGATGTGGGAGGCCCCAGTGGAGATTTATCGTACGAGCCAATCTGACCTTGCGGTCGCCCTATGGGGAGTGAAAATTGTGTGGTGGTCGCCTGTCGACGCCGTCTAACACGGTGGTCCTTTGAGGCCGTGTACGAGCCGGGCGTCGGATGTCGCGTTTGGGCCCTTGACTGTTGCCGCTGTTTTCGAGCACGAGGATCAGATTCGTTTCCCCGGTAGCGATATCCGCAGGCGACCACACCCCGAGATGAACAGGTGTGAGTTGGAATAAGGAGATGACGGCGATGTTGGCCGAATCCCACGATGAGGAACAGATCATCGCCAGGGTGGCGGCCCTGGACATCGGTAAAGCGGAGTTGGTGTGCTGTGTGCGGGTGCCAGCACCTGCGGGCGGTAAACGGCGGTTGCAGGAAGTCGCGACGTACTCGACGATGACGAAGTCGCTGACTGAGCTGGCCAATCGGCTGGTCGAGATGCGCGTCGAGCGGGTGGTGATGGAGGCGACGTCGTCGTACTGGAAGCCGGTGTTCTACCTGTTGGAGGCGCACGGGCTGGACCCGTGGCTGGTCAACGCCCGCGATGTCAAACATCTGCCCGGTCGACCGAAAACCGATGTGCTGGACGCTGTGTGGTTGTGCAAGGTGGCTGAGCGACAGATGCTGCGGCCCAGTTTCGTGCCGCCGTGGCCGATCCGGCGGCTGCGGGATCTGACCCGCTACCGCACCGACCTGGTTGCCGCGCGCACGGCGGAGAAGAGCCGGGTCGAGAAGCTGCTCGAAGACGCCTGCATCAAACTGTCAGTGGTGGCCTCAGACATCTTCGGGGTGTCCGGCCGGGCCATGCTGGCCGCGCTGGTCGCCGGCGAACGCGACCCGAAGGTGCTGGCCCAGCTGGCACGGGCACGGATGCGCGGCAAGATCGATCGGCTCGAACAGGCCTTCGACGGGCATTTCGCCGACCATCACCGGTTCTTGCTGTCGCGCATGTTGTCGCGGATCGAGGGCCTCGACGAAGACATCGCCGCGGTCGACACCCAGATCGAAACACAGCTGGCCCCTTTCGCCCAGGCCGCGGCCCGGCTCGATGAGATCCCCGGTATCGGTCCGGTCGCCGCAGCAGCCATCATCGCCGAGATCGGAATCGATATGTCGCGGTTCCCGACCGCCGGGCACCTGTGCTCGTGGGCGAAGTTCGCCCCCGGTATCAACTCATCGGCGGGCAAGACCAAAGGCAGCGCTTCTTCCGGGCACGGCAACCCCTACCTGGCGCGCGTCCTGGGCGAAGCCGCCGTCTGCACCACCAAGACAGACACTTTCCTGGCAGCCAGGTACCGCCGCATCGCCCGACGCCGCGGCCAACCCCGAGCCGTGGTCGCCGTCGGTCGGTCCATCCTGGTGATCATCTGGCATGTGCTGCACGATCCAGAATCCAGATACCAGGATCTGGGCTCCGATCACTACGCCCGACACGTCGACCCGTCTGCCAAGAAGCGCAGTCACATTCGACAACTCGAAGCCCTCGGCTACACGGTCACACTCACTCCCGCCGCCTAAACCACGTGGTGCGCACCGAGGCCAACTCACCATAATTTTCGGATCAGCGTTGGTTTGGATGTGCACGCACGATCGGTATTTGGGTGTGCTTTGGATGGCGAGACCGGGGAGATCGTCGAGTGTCGGATGACTCCGGACTACGGCGAGATCCTCGGGTGGATTCGATCATTGTCGGGTCCGGTGAGTGCGGTGTATGAGGCTGGGCCGACAGGATTCGGGCTGGCCCGGACGTTGACGGAGGCGGGTATCACCTGCTCGGTAGTTGCACCTTCGAAACTGGTTCGTCCCTCGGGTGATCGGGTCAAGACTGATGCCCGAGACGCTCGGCATCTGGCCCGGCTGCTGCATCTGGGAGAAATCACTAGTGTGGCGATTCCATCGGTGGAGCAAGAAGCAGCTCGGGATTTGGTGCGTGCCCGCGACGATTGCCGCGGAGATCTGATGAGTGCACGCCACCGAGTGTCCAAGCTGCTGTTACGGCAGGGCATCGTGTACTACGGCGGGGAGACCTGGACGGTCAAACACGAACAGTGGTTGCGGCAGCAGCGTTTCGGTGCCCTCGCTTTGCAGTGGACATTCGAGGCCGCCTTCGACGCGATGTTGGCCACCGTGGACCGTCGAGACCGTCTCGATGAGGCGATTGCCGCGCTCGCCGCGGACTCGCCGTTTACCGGTGGCGGACCGCTTGCAGTGCATGCGGGGTATCTCGACGTTGACCGCGTTCGGTTTGGCCGTCGAGATCGGCGACTGGCATAGGTTCACAGGTCGCACGATCGGCGCCTACCTGGGCCTGGTCCCCACCGAGTACTCCTCGGGAGCGTCCCGCAGCCAAGGTGGTCTCACCAAGACCGGCAACGGCCATGTTCGGCGACTACTCGTCGAGTCCTCCTGGCATCACCGCAAGCCCTACCGACCGGGGACCCGTCTACGCCGCCGTTGGGAAACGGCGACGCCTGCGGTCCGGGCGCGCAGCCACGCCGCGAATCGACGCCTGCACACCCGGTGGGTCCGCTTCGACCAGCGTCACAAACGTCCCGTGGTCGCCAATGCCGCCATTGCCCGTGAACTGGCCGGCTGGTGTTGGTCGCTGGCAGTCCTCGACGACTGACCAGCTCCTGAAGATGTCCAGATGAGGTCGACGACGCCGGCAAGCGTTGACCGAGCGACCCGCGTCCGTTCTATGAGCAAATGCGTTTTCTGACAACCATTGACGCTCGATGTTAGACCAGCGATCCGCTCACGCCGAAAGTCCCGTCCTGCGGTAACCAACCCGCGCATATCAGACTGACCCAGCGTCGACCACGACGCCGTGCGTAGACCCATCTGGCAATGAAGCGGCGGCCGCAACGACCGTTACGGCCGCCGCTTCACCCTGCCACTTGACAAACCGGTACCCCATATCAGAACGGTGGTGGTTTGTTTCGTTCGGCGATGACTTCGGCGGCGTAGGTGTCGTTGAGTCGGCGCTCGGCCGCTTTGGCTTTGGCGGTGTTGTGGGCGCGGGTGTGGCGCCGTCGGGGCATCATCACGCCGCGGCCGTCGGTCTGCTCGACGACCGGTGGTTCGCCCGCCCACAACGTGGCGCTCGGTTCGCACAGTTGCGGGAACAGATGTCGGCTGCCCGGATAGGTGGTGTACGTGTGCCCAGTCGGCGACGTCCACACAACGGTGCCATCAGGGAGCTGTTGGTCGCGCCAGCCTTTGACGCCGTTCCAAAAAGTTTTCAACAAATGATGAAAACGGCACAGGCACTTCAGGTTTGACGGATGCGTCGGACCCACCGGGTAAGGCACGGTGTGGTCCAGATCGCAGAACTGCGCGGGCTTGTCGCAGCCGGGGAACCGGCACGTCAGATCCCGGCAGCGCACGAAGTCGACGGTTATCTGCGTGGGCGTGTAGCGCAGTTCGGGTGGCGCATCGCCGGGGTGGCGCACCTCGCGGATCTGGGCCTGCTCGAGGATGCCGCCCAACAATGCGTTGGGCATCACCCCGGCGCCGAACAGGTACGACGGCGGCGCAGCGCACTGAGCAACCTTGGTGGCTACTTTTGCGGTCGTGGCCTCGTCGACGGACTTCTCGTCGGCAATGACGTACACCACCGCGGTCTTAGCGGGCTTATCAATGGCGGCGCCGGGGCAGTCGGGTTGGCCGCATTCGCACGCCAGCCCTGTCCGGTTGATCGCAGCTTTCAGCGCGTCGGCGCGCCGCTCATCGGAGGTGCGCGGATCTGCGTCGCAGACGCTGTGGGCTAACTCCTCGACCCGCTGCTCGATCGCGACGCCGTCGGCGGCGTACACCCGGGCCCACATGCTCATGAAGCCCGGCTCGTCGGCCGGTGACCCGAACTGCACACCCCGCGTGGACCCGCTATCGCGGCTACGGCGCAGCGCGCCTGGGTCGATCTGATCAACGAGTTCGTCGATGGCCTGCTCGGTCTTCTTCTCCGACAACGCACCCCAGCGGGTGACCCGTTCGGCCAGCGCCAGATCTAAGTCGGCCATTGCGGCGGGCGACTCGATCAGCGCGGTGCGCCACACGATGGTGCGCATCACAAGATCACTGATCACCCCCGCGGCGAACAACGCCGCCACCTTGGGCAGCCGATCACGCAACGCCACCCCGCGGTGGGTCTGAGACAACGCCAATCCCGCAGTGATCCCCGCCGCCGCCCCGATCTCAGCAGCCACCGCGGCATCGGGATCCACCCACCACATGTCCCGATCTCCGGCATCCTCGAGGCCGGTGCGCCGACAGAACAGCTCGGCCATCGCCGCCACCTTGCGGGCGCACATGGCGTTCTCAGCCCGTGTCAGCTCGCCGATGGCGTCGACGACACCGGCGTCATCAAGACCCGGCAGGTCTGCGACATCGGGCACCATGCACTCGAACATGCATTCGAATCTAGTTGGAACGGCCGACGCAAACCAGCACGTCAACCCCAGCCCGTGGATGAAACGTCAACTGGGGATAAGTCGCCAACGGCATGACAGCTGCGTTTAAGTTTCAGGGGCTACGGTGACCCTTCCGTTGTCACCAACAGAAGGGATAAACGTGGCTGTATCCGTCGATCTGACGAAATCTCTCGACAAGGCATACGAAGCCAAGCCTCTCAAGGAGATTCTTGATGCGTCGCCCGCCGCGCTGGCAGGTGTGACCGAGAAGGACGCCAAGCTTCTCGAAGAGGCCTTCAACATCAAGACCGTTCGGCAGCTGGGCGGCAACAAGTTCTTCGCCGTCGCGGCCGCGCTGGTTGCGGTGGAGAACGCCGGCTAGAAAAGCACCCGCACGATCGTCTCGGCGATCGCGGCCGGCTTCTGCGATCCGTCGAGCTCGATCGTGTTCTTGACCGTCATGTTGACGGTGTTGTCGTCGACCTTGGTCGCATCGATGAGTTCGGAGCGTACCCGGATCCGGCCCCCAGAGGGCACCGCGGCGACGAACCGCACCTTGTTCAGCCCGTAGTTGATCGCCATCTTCGCGTTCTCGACGCGGTAGTTGTCCTTGGTCAGCGCCGGGATCATCGACAGCGTCAGGAATCCGTGCGCAATCGTTGTGCCGTAGGGACTTTCATTCTTGGCTCGATCGGCGTCGATGTGAATCCACTGGTGATCACCGGTCGCGTCGGCGAAGGCTTTGATGCGATCCTGGTCGATCTCCTGCCATTCGCTGACGCCTAGTTCCGATCCGACCGCAGCGACGGCATCGTCGATCGACGTGATCACCTTCATCAGAAAGCTTCCTCTCGTAGGTCCATGATCGTCAGGTCCACAGCCTCGACGATCTTTCGTTCGGCGGTCAACCGCGGCAACACATTCTTTGTGAAAAAGTTTGCGGCGGCTACCTTTCCGGCGTAATACTCGCGGTCGCGATCGGACGGGTTCGCGTCGAGCGCGTTCAGCGCGATCTCGGCGTGCGCCAACAGCATCCAGCCGATCAGAAGATCGCCGACCGCCAGCAGGAACGCCACCGATTCCAGGCCGATCCGATACAGTTCGCCGGCCTTCTCCTGGGCCCCGAGCAGATACCCCGTCATGGTGGCCGTCATCGCCTGCATGTCCGACAATGCCGTGGCCAGCAGCGCGCGGCCGTCGGCCAGTTCGGGCCTGGCGGTGTCGCTGTCCAGGAACCCCTGGATCTGCGCGACGACGTGCTGCAGCGCCACCCCCTGGTCGCGGGCGATCTTGCGAAAGAAGAAGTCCTGCGCCTGGATCGCGGTCGTGCCCTCGTAGAGGCTGTCGATCTTGGCGTCGCGGATGTACTGCTCAATCGGATAGTCCTGCAGGAACCCCGACCCGCCGAAGGTCTGCAGTGACTCGGTCAGGCACTGGTAGGCCCGTTCGGAGCCGACACCCTTGACGATCGGCAGGAGCAGGTCGTTGACCCGATCGGCCAGTTCGGCGTCCGCCCCAGAGACGATGGCCGCCACGGCGGGATCCTGATGCGCGGCGGTGAAGAGATACAGCGCCCGCAACCCTTCGGCGTAGGCCTTCTGGGTCATCAGCGCGCGGCGCACGTCGGGGTGATGAATGATGGTGACCCGCGGCGCGGTCTTGTCGGTCATCTGCGTCATATCGGCGCCCTGGATCCGGGTCTTCGCGTATGCCAGGGCATTCAGATAGCCGGTCGAGAGCGTCGCAATCGCCTTGGTGCCGACCATCATTCGCGCGTATTCGATCACCCTGAACATCTGGGCGATGCCGTTATGGGTGTCGCCGACCAGCCAACCGATCGCGGGCACGCCATGCTGACCAAAGGTCAGCTCACACGTCGCCGAAGCCTTCAGCCCCATCTTGTGTTCCAGCCCGGTAACGAAGGCGCCGTTGCGCTCGCCGGGTTCGCCAGTCTGCGGGTCCGGCAAGAACTTCGGCACGACGAACAGGCTCAAGCCCTTGGTTCCCGGCCCGGCACCCTCCGGTCGGGCGAGCACCAGATGCAGGATGTTCTCGAACGCATCGTCGGTGTCACCGTTGGTGATGAATCGCTTGACGCCGTCGATGTGCCAGGTGCCGTCGCCTGCGTCGCTGGCCTTGGTGCGTCCTGCGCCGACGTCGGATCCCGCGTCGGGTTCGGTGAGCACCATCGTTGCGGCCCAGTTCCGCTCGATCGCCAGTTGCGCCCAGTGTCGCTGCTGTTCGTTCCCGATGTGATGAAGGATGTTCGCCATGATCGGGCCCGCCATGTACAGGAAGACCGGCGGGTTGGCACCCAGCGGCAGCTCGTTGATCGCCCACGCGACCATCGCGGGCGCGGACACACCGCCGATGTCCTCGTCGAGCCCGACCCGGAACCACTCGCCCTGGCGCCAGGTGCGTAATGACTCCTTGAACGGCTCGGGCAACGACACGACATGGGACTGCGGATCGAACGTCGGCGGATTTCGGTCCGACGACGCGAAAGACTCGGCGACGGGTCCCTCGGCGAGCTTCGACGCCTCGGCGAGCATCTGCCGAACCGACTCGCCGTCGAGGTCACCGAACTCACCGGTGGCCAGCGCCTTCTCCAGCTCGAGCACCTCGAAAAGGTTGAACTCGAGATCGCGCACATTGCTCTTGTAGTGGCCCATCGTCAGCCCTTCCACCGCGACTGCGCCGAGCGTAACCCGTTCTAGCGCCCGTGGAACCGGGCTTCACGGCGCTCGACGAACGACTGCACACCCTCAGCGGCGTCGGCGGTGCCGAACAACCTCGTGACTTCGGGTCGCAGCCGCTCGACCGCGGCGTCGTCGCCCTCGCTGCGAGCCAGCTGTGCCGACGCCAGCACCGCAGCAACTCCTAGTGGTGCAGCCCGGTCGGCGATGGTATGGGCGATCTCGCGGGCCTTGTTCTGCGCGGTGGCGGCGTCGGCCGTGATCTCCTGGATCAGCCCGATGCGCCTGGCTTCATCGGCGTCGAACTCGTCACCGGTGAGCAGCCACCGCATGGCATTGCCCCATCCGGTCTGACGGGGCAGTCGGATGGTGGCGCCGCCGAACGGATAGATGCCGCGCAGCACCTCCATCTGCGCGAACCGCGTGCCGGCGGCCGCAATACGAATGTCGGCAGCGAGCAGCAACTCGATGCCGAGCGTCAGGCACCAGCCGTGGGCCGCGGCGACGACGGGCTTGGTCCATGTCCCGTCCAACCGCCATGGGTCACGGCCGTCGTCGGGGAACGGCACTTCGCCGTTGACGATGTTCGGTCCGACGTCGACGAGGTCAAGGCCGGACGTGAAATGGTCGCCGTGGGCGAAAAGGATTGCTGCGCGCAGCGTTTCGTCGGACTCGAGCAGCGCATATGCGCGCGACAGGTCGGCCAGCATTGCGAGGTTGAACGCATTGCGCTTGTCAGGCCGGTTCAGGCCGATGGCCAGCACATGGCCATCGCGTTCCAGCGAGACCGTCTCGAGGCTCGGTGGTGTCGTCATCGGCTGAGTCAATCGTCTCGCGGAGAATTATGCAATATCCCATAATTTCCCTCACTGTGCACTGAATGCCCGACCAATGGCTTTATGGCAGTTCACCTGCTGTTTACCGCCTGCCTCGCCTGTCCAGGGAATGGATTTATTGCGCATGTGTGTTATCGGTTCTATGCTGTTCGTCATAGTCCTGTAGGAGGCACGATGTGGGTCATAGAACTCAACTTCGCCGGCCACCAGTTCACGCATCGTGTGCCTGACCGTCGTCGATCACTTTTCCGCTTCGCGCCGCGGACCCTGAGTTGGCGGCCCGCGCAGCTGCGCAACCAGCACGCGGCGTGAGGACGCGCTAGACCGTGCCGGAGACCAAGACGCGAACCAAGCGTGGTTCGACGCGAAGCAGCATGCTGATCAGCGCCGCCGAAGTGATGCGTGAACGCGGCGCCGCAGGCGTGACGATCGACGAGGTGCTCGCCCGAAGCGGCGCCCCCCGCGGTTCGGTGTACTACCACTTCCCCGGCGGCCGGAATCAGATCCTCATCGAGGCCCTGCAGTTCGCCGGCGACGCGATCGCCGCAGTCATCGACGAAGCGGCCCAGAACGGCGGCATGCACCTGGTCAGACAATTCGTCGAGTTCTGGGAGCAATTGCTGTCGCAGAGCGACTTCAGCGCGGGCTGCCCCGTCGTCGCCGCAGCAATCGGCTCGGCCGACGACGAGCCCCGGCTGACCTCGGTCGCAGGCAGCATCTTCGGCCACTGGCGCGATGCACTCACGCGCGCCTTCGTCGGCGACGGATTCGATGAGCCCGACGCGGCATCGCTGGCCATCATGTGCATCGCTTCGCTGGAGGGCGCGGTGGTGCTGTGCCGGTCGACCCGCAGCGTCGACCCGCTGCGCGACGTCGGTAGCCAAATCGAATTCCTGATCAAGTCAAGGGAATTCGTCCGTCGGCACGGTCTGCCGACGGTCAGCGCCGACCGTTAGGCCTTGCGCCAGCGGGCACAGACGAAGTCGCCGTTGACGGCGGACTCCACCAGTTTCCACTCCGTATGTGTCGGCAAGAGACGCCCGCCCGTTCCCAACGTGCACGGCGCGTAGCTGACGATCAGTTCGTCGATCAGTCCGGCCTGGGCGAACTGCGCGGCCGCCTCGCCGCCGCCGACCACCCAGACATCCTGGTAGCCGGCCGCCTCCACGAGCCGTGGCTGCAGTTCGGTGATGTCACCATGGAACGTGTGCACCGGATGACCGGGACGCACAATGTTCGGTCGGTGGGTGAGCACCCAGGTGGGCTGGGTGTACATCCAGTCGCCGGGCTCATTGGCGACAAGCCATTCATAGGTGGTGGCCCCCATGACCAGTGCGCCGACCGACTCGGCGAATGCCCGATAGCCAAAAGGGCCGTCGGCGTCGATGTTTCGGGACAACAGCCATTCGAGGCTGTCCCTGTCGTCGACGATGTAGCCGTCGATGCTGGACGCGGTGAAGTAGATCGTCGCCATCGAGAGCCAGAGTAGCGCCTCGTCAACTGTCCATGACCTGGCTGACGCGGGCCTCGACGTCGCCGAGTCCCACCAGGTCGATGCCGAAGCGGCCGGTCAATGCGTCCAGCACCTCCGCCGCGGTGTTGAACCGAACCCGCTCCGTGGTACCGCCGCTGTGGATGGCCAGGTTTCGTCCGCGCAGGTTCCATCGTCCGTCGTCGGTAACGAGCGCAGCGGTAAGACCCGTGACAAAGTGCGACTCCGGATACGTTGACACATACCAACTTCCGACCACCCGATCGATGAGCGGCTGCGGGCGGAGGGTGAACATATAAAGCGGCTCCCACGTGCCGCGGATTTCGCTTTCCAGCATCAAACCGTCGCCGTGCTCAAGCAGCCGGTACGGCTCGTGGCGGGTCTGCTGCACCGTGCCGGTCTCTAGCCGGATCGGCGACGACAGCGTTTGGCCGCCGAACCCGACGTCGACGAGAAACCGGCACTCCACGCCGGGCACCGTCACCGCCAGCGCCTCATGAGTCTGCGCCGGCAGCGTGCCGCTGGAGTTCATCCAGACCACCCGCCCGCCGAGGACATCGACGCCAAACCCCAACTCCGACAACACATAGGCCATCACACCGTTGTGCTCGTAGCAGTAGCCACCGCGGCGGCTACAGACCAGCTTGCCGAAAAGCGCGTCGGGCCCGAGGTCGGCTACCGGCACACCCATCAACGGGTCGAGGTTCTCGAACGGGATCGATCGGTTGTGAGCAGCCACCAGCGCAGTGAGAACGTCGAACGTCGGCTCGGTCGGGCCGGTATAGGAGATGCGGTTGAAATAGGCGATCACGTCGATGTCGGCGTTGGCTGTCATCCTGTCAGCCCTGTTCGGGCCAAGTCGTCATGCGAGTCGAGGCCGTCGTCCCAGCTCTGGTGACGTCTGGTGCGGGGTGCGATTATGCGGCGGCGCAGTTCGAGGAGTAGCTCTTCGGTGGAGGCACGCGAGAGGGCGTCGTCGACGGGAGTGTGCGGCGGCGGGGTCGGGGTGGTGCGGCGCAGTTCGACGACGGTTTCTTTGGGTTCTCCGCCGGACAGGATGGTGCCGATGCTGCCGGGCGCCCAGGCCAGTTTGTTTTCCAGCATCGCGTAGGTGCCAGGGCTGGCTTTGCGCACGCCGTGCTCGATGTCGGCCAGGGTGCGCACGGTGAACTGGAGGCTGTCGGCCAGGTCGGTGCGATTGCGGTAACCGAGCGCGACGCGCCGGCTCACGACGTGGTGGCCGAGCCGTTCCAGGGAGCGTCGGTCCATGCAGGGATCATGACGCACGAGGGCGACGAAGTCGAGCCGCGATGCCCATTTGTTTCCGTCTGTCGCACAAAAAAGCAGAGACTATTTCCTCTGAATCCCCGCCAGGTCGGCCCTGGCCTGGGTAACCGCATCCCAGAAGACCTCTTCCACCTTCTCCTTGGACAGGCCGACCACCTCGATCTTCGGCACACCGGCGAGTTCCCGGCGCACCAGCTTCGCGTCGGGCAGGGCGTCGCCGGTCCACCATTCTTGGCGGATGGCGAAGTCGTCAAAGCGTTCGTCCTCGTCGGTATGGCGCAGCGCCCCGCGACGCTTGCTGGCCGGAACGCGCGCCCACCACTCCGCTCTCCAGTAGGGGCCGTCGTAGCCGGCTGGCGGGGCGCCTGTCTGCCACTCCTCCACCTGCACCTGTGTTACTGGCGCGATTCCGTTGAAGGCCTGGGCGAACCCGTAAGCCTCCTCGCTGTCGAGGTAGATCCGTTCGATGTGGTAGCTATCGCCGCTGCCGGCCGTGACCACGTAGACGGTCGTCATCGCTGCCTCCCGAGTCGGCTGGTCGCTGGAGTTCAGTCTGACAGCACCCACCGGCTGAGTCCGCAGAACCGCTGTCGCCCTGTGACCGAGGTCATAGTGGAAGGTATTTCCGGATTATTGACACAATTGCCGTTCATTTCCTATTCTTGCACTACCACCGAGGCGGCGACAGATGCGCCGACAACGCTTCACGGTGACGCGCTCGTACGACACGAGCCATCAACAAAGGAACCCCCATGAAACGCATCCTGATTCTGGTCGCCGGAGCCACCGGCGCCGCCGGCCTGATCGCAATGGCTGCACCCGCATCGGCGGACTCCGTCGGTGACGGCTCGCAGTTGCGGCAGTTCCAACAGACCGTGCAGAGCGAGTCAAAGACCTTCACCGACAGCATCGGCCCCGGGAAGGCCGTCAACGAGTTCCTGAACGGCAGCTGCACCAACTACCCGAACGAGTGTCCGGTAAAGGACATGAATCCGGGCGTCTTGAACCAGTTCGACGTGTTCCAACGGAACCTTCAGAGCCAGTCAAAGGCGTTCGGAGACACCGTCGACCCGACCAAGCAGCTCGGCACGTTCGCCAAGAGCATCACCGATCCGTCGTCCGATCCCGCCAAGGGCTAGAACTGGCGGCGGCGAGGCTGGCAGCACTAGACCCGCCCGAAGGCAAACGAGTCTCGGCAGACCCAACAAAGGAAATTGATCACATGAGGAAAGAAATCAAGGCGGCTCTGGTCGCCGGAGCAGGGGCGGCGGCCATCGCCGCAGCCCTGAGTGGGGCGGGGTCGGCTAACGCCTCCTGCGCGTCACTCAACGGCACCAGCATCGGCAAGGGCTGCGACTCCGGTGGGGGCGGCGTCTCGGTGGCCCTGGGCCACAACGCCGAGGCCGTGGCTTTCGGCCCCGGTACCGTGGCCGTTGCCGTCGGCAATCCCGGCTTCAACCCGTTCTACGAGAAGACGCTGACGACCAAGGCCGACGCCAGGGGGATCAACAACGTCGCGGTGGCCGTCGGCAACGGCAGTCGGGGCGGGGCGTGGGGAACCAACAGCTTCGGCGGCGTCATCGGCAACGGCTCCAACGCGTTCTCCTACGGCGGGAGCACGCCAGACCCGAACCCCCACCCGTTCGGGGGCAACAACAACATCTCGGTCACGGTGGCCAACAACGCCGAGGCCGGAGCAGTGGGCAATGGGCAGGTCTCCACCGCCTTCAGTAGCGGTAGGCACCTGAACAACGGGCTGGGTGGCTGATGAGCCACCGGCCGACTAGCCGCCTGCACGGGAGGTAACGGCGTTCCGTAGCAGTCGGTCGAGCACCAGCCGGACCCGGATGGTGTCGACGCCGTCGGGCACCGTCCGGGTGCCAGCCAGCCCGACGCCGTAGCCCAGTCGGCGTCAGGTGCCCGTCCACTTCGGCGGACGCTTCTCGGCGAACGCCACTGCACCCTCTCTGGCGTCGTTGCTGCTGAACACCGGCATGAGGATCTTGGTCTGCTCGGCGAACATGGTGTCGGGACTCCACCCGCGCGACTCGACGATGATCCGCTTGGTCGCCGCGACCGCGAGCGGTCCGTTGGCGGTGATCCGCTCGGCCAGTGCGATCGCCACGTCGAGAACGTGCCCCGGCTCGGCCAGGGCGTTGACCAGCCCGAGCTCGAGCGCCCGCTGCGCGCTCAGGGTGTCGCCCGTCAGCGCCAGCTCCATCGCGATCGCTGGCGGGATGCGCTGCGGCAGCCGGAGCAGCCCGCCGCCGCCCGCGACCAGGCCGCGCTTGACCTCTGGGATGCCGAAGACGGAGTCCTTGGCTGCCACGATCAGGTCGGTCGCAAGGGCCAGCTCCATTCCGCCCGCCAGCCCGTAGCCCTCGACCGCTGCGATCAGCGGCTTGGCGGGCGGACGTTCGGTGTACCCCATTCCGCGGCCCTCCACGATGACGTTCTCGCCGCGCGCGAACGCCTTGAGGTCCATGCCCGCGGAGAAAGATCCGCCCGCACCGGTGACGATGCCGACCGAAAGGCCTGCCTCGCCGTCGAGCCGGTCCATGGCGGCGGCAAGGCCCTGGCTGACCGCGGCATTCACCGCGTTTTTGGCCTGGGGCCTATTGATTGTGATGATCAGTGTGCGGTCGCGCTGCTCGACCAGGACTACATCTTCGCTCTTGGCTTCTTCGCTCACGCGGGTGATGCTAGCGACCGGTAGCCACCCGGCTACGGCGAGTGGGTACTATGGAAAACTAGAACACGTTCTAATTCGACAGGGGAGCCCCCATGGCCACCACCGATATCGAGCCTTCGGAACTCACAAAGTGGGATCCGGGCCTGACCGAGCGCGTGATGGGGATACTCCGGCCCTTCCTCAAGCGATACTTCCGCTCGGAGGTGCGCGGGCTGGAGAACATGCCGCCTGGGGGCGCGCTGCTGGTGTCCAACCACTCCGGCGGCATGCTGCCGATGGACGTGCCGATCCTCGCCATTGATTACTACGACAAGCACGGCTACAGCCGGCCGCTGTACACGCTGAGCCACGACATGCTCTCGGTCGGGCCGACGGGCGACTTCTTCAAGAAGATCGGCTTCATCAGTGCCAACCACGAGAACGCCGACGACGCGCTGCGGTCCGGTGGTCTCGTCGTCGTGTTTCCCGGCGGCGACTACGACGTGTACCGGCCGACGCTGTCCGAGAACAAGATCGACTTCGGCGGCCGCACCGGCTACATCAAGGCCGCCCTCAATGCGGGCGTACCCATCGTCCCGACGGTCGGGATCGGCGGCCAGGAGACCCAGCTGTACCTGACCCGCGGCACCTGGTTGGCCAAACGCCTCGGTCCGATCGCGCGGCTGGCCCGCACCAAGATCGTGCCGATCTCGTTCGGCTTCCCGTTCGGACTGAGCCTGGTGATCCCGCCGAACATTCCGCTGCCCGCCAAGATCGTCATGCAGGTGCTGCCGCCGATCGACATCGTCGCCGAGTTCGGCGAGAACCCGGACATCGACGAGGTCGACGCCCACGTCCGGCACGTCATGCAGCGGGCACTCGACGGGCTGGCCGCCGAACGCCGACTTCCGGTGCTGGGCTGAACCGGCTGCCATGGCGCTCCTCGACCGGCTGAACGACACAATTGGCCTGGTCGCCACCATGCGGCGGTCCGGCATGATCGCGCCGCTGCGGCCCGACAAGTACCTGCGGATCGCCGCGGCGATGCGCCGCGAAAATGTCTCCGCCATTTCAGGTTTCGCGTCTGCGGCGCAACGATGCCCGGATCGGCCCGGCCTCGTGGACGAACTGGGCACCCTGACGTGGCGCGAGATCGACCAGCGGTGCGACGCGTTCGCGGCGGCCCTGCAGGCCCTCCCGGGCGGTCAGCCCAAGGTGATCGGGATCATGTGCCGCAATCACCGCGGCTTCATCGAGGCCGTCGTGGCGGCGAACCGCATCGGCTCCGATCTTCTGCTGTTGAACACCTCGTTCGCGGGGCCCGCGCTGGCGGAGGTGGTCGCTCGTGAGGGCGCCGACGCAGTCGTCTATGACGAGGAGTTCACCGAGACCGTCGAGCGAGCGCTCGCCGACAACCCGGGTGCCACGCGGATCGTCGCCTGGACCGACGACCCGGCCGTGCACGGCGACTCGCCGACCGTCGAGACGTTGATCGCCGCGCACTCGGGCGAACAACCCAAACGCGCATCGGAGAAACCCAGGACGATCCTGCTCACCTCCGGCACCACCGGCTCTCCCAAGGGCGCCAAGCTGACCGGCGGTGACCCCAGCGCTCTCAAGGCGATCCTGGACCGCACGCCGTGGCGGGCCGAGGAGACCATCGTCATCGCGGCACCGATGTTTCACGCATGGGGTTTCTCGCAGCTGATCTTCGCGGCGACGATGGCGTGCACGATCGTCACCCGGCGCAAGTTCGACCCCGAGGCGACGCTGGAGTTGGTCGACCGCCACCGCGCCACAGGACTGGCCGTGGTGCCGGTGATGTTCGACCGGATTATGGAACTGCCCGACGGGGTACGCAGCCGCTACAGCGGACGGTCGTTACGGTTCGCCGCCGCGTCGGGGTCGCGCATGCGCCCCGATGTGGTGACGGCGTTCATGGACCAGTTCGGTGACGTCATCTACAACAACTACAACGCAACGGAGGCCGGCTTGATCGCCTCTGCCACGCCCGAAGACCTGCGCGCTGCGCCCGACACCGCGGGCAAGGCTGCACCGGGAACCCAGATCCGCGTGCTGGACGGCGAATTCCGTGAAGTGCCGACCGGCGAGGTGGGCCAGATCTATTGCCGCAGCGGCACTCTCTTCGACGGCTACACCTCGGGCAAGACCAAGGACTTCCACGACGGCTTCATGGCGTCGGGAGACATGGGCTACGTCGACGAGAACGACAGGCTGTTCGTCGTCGGCCGCGACGACGAGATGATCGTCTCCGGCGGTGAGAACGTCTACCCGATCGAGGTGGAGAAGACGCTGGCCACGCATCCCGATGTGGCGGAGGCCGCGGTGATCGGGGTGGATGACGAACAATACGGTCAGCGGCTGGCGGCGTTCGTCGTGCTGAAACACGGCGCCGGGGCCTCACCCGAGACGCTGAAACAGCATGTGCGCGACCATCTGGCGAATTACAAAGTGCCGCGCCAGATCACCGTGCTCGACGAACTCCCGCGCAGCATCACCGGAAAGATCGTGCGCCGCGACCTGAACGGCCTCGTCGACAATGGCTAAGCGCCGTCGCCCGCTGCTGCGCGCGACCATCGAGCTTGCCAACGCCGCCAACGGCGTACGCCCGTTTGGTCGCGACGGCTTTCCGACCATCCCGGCCTTCGTGTTCGGCTGGCCAACCACGGAGATGGCGCCGCTCTACCTGGCAGGTTCCCTGTTCGGTGCGCTGTGGCGCTGGTTGCGCGGCGATTACGCCAGTCGTGGTGGCCGAATCTCCCTGCTGCTCAAGGGAATCACCTGGGGGCTGCTCGGCCTGATCATGTACCGCAACGTCAAGTCCGAGCCGTATTTCGAGACACCGCTCGCCGAGACGCTCGGCGACGACTACCAGGTGATCGCCGCACAGTCACAGCCCGCCCGCCGGCGACGACGCGACCTGATCGGTGTGCCACCCCATGAACTGATCCGCCGCCGGTACGTCGAGAAGGCGGACACCGTCAGGTATGGGCCACATCCGCGAGTCAATTTCGCCGATATCTGGCGCCGACGCGACCTGCCGCGGGACGGCAAGGCCCCAGTGCTGCTCCAGGTGCCCGGCGGAGCGTGGTCGATCGGCATGCGCCGACCGCAGGCCTATCCGCTGCTCAGCCACCTCGCCGAACGTGGCTGGGTATGCGTGTCGATCGACTACCGGGTCAGTCCCCGGCACACCTGGCCGGATCACATCGTCGACGTCAAGCGCGCGCTTGCCTGGATCAAAGAACACATCGCCGAATACGGTGGCGACCCCGACTTCGTCGCGATCACCGGCGGATCGGCGGGCGGCCACCTGTGCGCGCTGGCGGCCCTGACACCGGACGACCCGCAGTACCAGCCGGGCTTCGAGGACGCGGACACCTCGGTGGTGGCAGCCGTGCCGATCTACGGCCGCTACGACTGGTTCTCCACCAGGGGACCCGGCCGCTGGGAGTTCGTCCTGGTTCTGCTGCAGGGGTTGGTCGTCAAGAAGAGGTTGACGAAGCACCTGCAGGTCTACCGCGACGCCTCGCCGATCACCCGGGTGCGCGCCGACGCTCCGCCGTTCTTCGTGCTGCACGGAGTGGACGACTCGTTGATTCCCGTGCCTGAAGCTCGTCAATTCGTCGCGGCGCTGCGTGACGAATCCAAGGAGATCGTCGCCTACTCCGAGATTCCGCACGCCCAGCACGCATTCGACTTCTTCGGGTCGCCGCGCGCTCACTACACCGCCCAGGCGGTCGAGAAGTTCCTGTCCTGGGTGCACGCCACCCGTGACGAGAACTAGTTACTGCGCCATCGCCTTCTCGACCACCGTCAGCTCTTCGGAAAGTCCCGCGGCACGGCGTATTTCGACGAACGCCTCGATCATCGCGTCCGTCAGCTCGTGCGGATCTTCCAGGGTGGCGCCGTCGGACAGCACGGAGATGTTGAGTTGGTCGACGTAGCTCCACACGGTGATGTTCAGACCGCTGCCGGTGGTCAATGGGCCAACCGAGTAGATCTCGGTCACCAGCGCGCCGCCGACGCGGCCGGGCTCCCGTGGACCTGGCACGTTGGAGATCGGCAGGTTGAGCACCTTGTTCTGGCCGTCCTTCTCGGCTAGCCATCCGAACAGCCGTTCGGCGGGTGCGGGCGGGAAGTACGCCGACCACCGGCTGACGAGTTCCGGCCCCATCAGATGGTGGGTCTCCTTGGCGTCGACGGCGGCGTCGTGCACGGCCTGCACCCGCTCCAACGGATCGGCGAGCTCGATCGGCACCACCATCATCACGCCGGTGAAGTAGTTACCCGAGATCCGGTCCCTGGAGAAGTCGAAACTCACTGGGACGGAAGCCAATAGCGGGTGGTCGGCGTGGCCGTCATACTTCAGCGACAGCCCGCGCAGCGCCCCCGCCGAGATCGCGAGCACCATGTCGTTGATCGTGACGCCCAGGTGCTTGGCAGTTTCCTTCACATCGGCGAGCGCCAATGTCGCGGTTGCGAACTTGCGCGTCGCGTCGACGCGGTGGTTCATGAACGACGGCGGCGGAGTGAATGGTCGGGTCAGCTCGGGGGACAACTTCTTCGGACTCTTGCGCACCCGGCCGATGCCCTGCGCGGTGTAGCGCATCACTCCGGGCAGCCGCCCGATCTGACGCATGTGGTCGGCGAACGCAGAACGGACCAGCTCGACGCGGCCCGGCGCCGGATCGGTCGCATAGTCACGGTCGGCCTGCGGTCCCGATTGCAGATCCATTCCGCGCGCCAACAGGTTCGCCGACGCCACACCGTCGGCCAGCGCATGGTGGATCTTTCCCAGTACCGCGATGCGGCCGTTGGCCAGCCCCTCGATGAAGTACATCTCCCAGAGCGGCTTGCTGCGGTCCAGCGCGGTGCTCGCGATCCGGCCCACCGCCTCGTCGAGCTGGCGCCGGCCGCCAGGACTGTCCACCCGGTACGGGCGGACGTGGTACTCGAGATCGACCTCGCAGTTCTCCCGCCACATCGGGTGGTGGAACTTGAACGGGATGTCGACGAGCTCGTAACGGAACGGCTCCAGCTTGTACAACCGGCCGCGGATGACCTCACGGAATTCGTCGATACCGAACTTGCGGCCCTTGAGCTCGTCGAGCTCGATCACCGCCAGCTTCAGGGTGTGCATGTGCACAGCTGGCGTCTCCGAGTACAGCAGTACCGCGTCCCAGCCGCTGAGCCTCTTCAACCACGCACCTCCTACCAGGAGGCTATATAACCTCTTTCGCCCGCGACAGCGTCCGGTTTCGGTGAATCTGGTTGAGGAACAAGCCGATTGCGGTGGCCATTGCACCCGTCCTGGCGCCGTCGGTCATATCGAAGCCGTGTCCGGCACCGGGCAGCTCGACGTAACTCACCACCGACCGGGACACGGAACGAAGCCGCTCGACGAAGCTGCGGGCCTGGGCCACCGGGATGACGGAGTCACCCGTGCCGTGGATGACAAGGAAGGGTGGAGCGTCGGGATGCACCTGGGCAACCGGCGATGCCTTGCGGAAGATCTCCGGGTGGCGGTCGATACTGCGCTTGACCACCACGCGCTCCAGGAAATCGACGAACCGTGCGCGCTCGGGGGTGGACCGGTCCTCCCAGTCGTAGCGGCCGTAGATGCCGACGACCGCGTCGACCGACGTGTCCGAGCCTTCCGGCAGCTCGGCCTGCATCTCGGGGTCGTTGGCGGTCAGTCCGGCCAACGCCGACAGGTGGCCGCCGGCCGAACAACCAGCGACCGAAACGAAATTGCGGTCACCGCCGAATCGGTCGACATTGGCGCGCGCCCATGCGATCGCGGTCTTCACATCGATGATGTGTCGCGGCCAGCGATGATGCGGCGATACCCGGTAGTTCACCGACAGGCACACCCAGCCCTGCTCGGCCAGGTGCGACATCAACGCATAGCCCTGCAGTTGCCGACCGCCGTGGATCCACGCGCCGCCCGGCACGAAGATCATCACCGGCGCCGGCTCGACGGGAAGGTCCTTACGGCGCCACACATCCAGCAACTGCGACGGGTGGTCGCCGTAGCGAACCGAGGACCGATGCAGGCTGCGACGGTGTTGCCGAATCTTCAGCACCGGCGCGGACCGCTCCGGCGCCGGCCAGTCGATCGCAAGATCGGCTGCGGGCACCACGCCGCGCAGCGCGGCCTCGACTACGGCGTTGGTCGACTCGCGTTCCTGCTTGCGAATCTCTGCCTGGTCGGAGGTGTCCTGCGGGCGTGCGCTATTTGAGAAGAAGTCGGGCACATGCTTGTATCCCCAGATGCCCATCGCGGTGGCAGCGCCAAGGGGCTCAAGGTGTTTCCCGATAATCGGCAGCGACGCAGACGCGACGCTCATCGCCAGCATGTAGTCGGTAGGTCCGGCACGCAGGAACCAGCGAGCGCGTTTCCGTAACGAGGATGCGGAGTACCGGGCATCCGGCCGAACCGTCATTGGCCGAATGTACCCCGCAACCCCCGCGCTAAACGCCACATCCGGAGGTTGTCTACTAATCGCACGTTGACGTCATTAATGTGATCTGGATCACAGAACGTGGCCTGCAAGAATGCGGGTTAACTTTCCTCCTGACATCCGTCAACGGCAAAAGGACTTCCAACGTGAGCAAGTCAGCACTGGCCATCACCGACGAGCACCAGGACCTCGCCGACGCCGTCATCGGCCAATTGACGCGGCTGTCGGCCAGGGCAGGCGCCCGCGCCACCCTCGACGGCGGTTCCTCCCATCCCGCGGACGCATGGAAGGCCGCTGCCGAGCAGGGTTGGCTGGGACTCGCCATCGCCGAGGAGCACGGTGGCTCTGGCTTCGGCATTCCGGAACTGGCGATTGTCCTCGAGGCCCAGGGCCGCGAACTGAGTCCCGGACCTTTTCTGCCGACGGTGGCGGCTTCGCTGGTGATCGACCGTTGCGCGTCCGATTCGGTTCGCGCCCAATTACTTCCGGGGCTCGCCGACGGCACCACGGTGGGCGCGCTCGGATTGTCCGGCAGCGTCGTCGTCGGTTCGGACCTGGTGGTTACCGGGGAGAGTCCCGCGGTTCTTGGCGCCCCCGACGCGGACGTGCTGGTGCTCGCCGCGGGTGAAGATGTGGTGGTCGTCGACGCCAACGCCGATGGCGTTTCGATCAATACACTTGAGCCCCTTGACACTTCGCGCAGCATCGGTGCGGTTGCGCTGCGCGGCGTCACCGTGGCCGACGACCGGGTGTTGCGGGGAGCTGCGCGAAATGCCCGCACGGTGTTGCGGATCCTGGCGTCGGCGGAGGCGGTTGGGGTGAGCTGGGCCAGCCTGGAGATGGCGGTCGAATACGCGAAGGTCCGCGAGCAGTTCGGCAGGACGATCGGGACCTTCCAGGCCGTCAAGCACCACGCCGCCAACATGCTCGTCGACGCCGAGCAGACCACCGCCGCGACCTGGGATGCCGCCCGCGCAGAGGATCTGGACAGCGCATGGTTCCCCGCATCCGTGGCGGCCTCGCATGCTATTCGGGCACAGGTCTTCAACGCGCAGAACAACATTCAGTTGCATGGTGGAATCGGCTTCACTTGGGAGCACGACGCACACCTCTACCTTCGCCGCGCCCGCACGCTGGCCGCTCTGATGGGTGACGGGGCCGACCCGCTGTTGGACGTCGTAGAGGGTCGGCGCAGCGGTCAGGCGCACGGCGCATCGTTCACACTGCCGCCGGAAGCGGACGAGTACCGGCGGCAGGCCGCAGAGGCCCTGGAAAAGGTGCGGTCGCTTCCGCAGGACAAACAGCGCGACTTCCTCGTGGACTCCGGGTATCTGGTCCCGCACTGGCCGGAGCCATGGGGCCGGGCCGCCGACGTGCTCGAGCAGTTGGTCATCGAGGAGGAGTTCGCCGACGTCGAGCGGGCGGACATGGGCATCACGGGCTGGGTGGCCCTCACCATCGCGCAGGCGGGCACGGACGACCAACGGGAGCGCTGGGTCGAACCGGTGCTGCGCGGTCAGGTGATGTGGTGCCAGCTGTTCTCCGAGCCGGGTGCGGGTTCCGACGCCGCAGCGGTGCGGACGGCCGCCAAGAAGGTCGGCGGCGGCTGGAAGGTCACCGGACAGAAGGTGTGGACCAGCCTCGCCCAACACTGCCAGTGGGGCCTGGCCACCGTACGCACCGATCCCGACGCACCCAAGCACGCGGGTGTGACCATGATGGCGATCGACATGAAAGCACCTGGCGTGAAGGTCAATCCGCTGCGCGGCATGACCGGTGACGCCCACTTCAACGAGGTGTTCTTCGACGACGTCTTCGTCCCCGACGAGGATGTGGTCGGTGACGTGAACAAGGGGTGGCTGGTGGCCAGGGCCACGCTCGGCAACGAGCGGATCTCGATCGGCGGCGGTTCCGGCGGTCCGACCGGTTTCGACGTGGACGATCTCGTCAAGCTGCTCGACAGCGTCCCCGCCGACGTGGCGGCCAACCACGTACGGCGAGCCGGCGAGGTGATCGCCGAGATGCACACCCTGCGACTGCTGAACCTGCGCCGGGCCAGCCGCGCCATTGCGGGCGCCGAGCCCGGACCGGAGGGCAACGTGACCAAGCTGCTCGTCGCCGAATCCGGGCAACACCTCACCGAATTGGGTATCGCATTGGCCGGCTCGGCCGCGGTCGTCGGAGCGAACCAGAAGTTGATCCGCAGCTACATGGGAAGTAGGGCGATGACGATCGCGGGCGGCACGTCCGAGATCACCCGCAACACCATCGCCGAGCGCATTCTCGGCCTCCCGCGCGACCCGCTGCTGAAGTAACTCTTCCCCGAATCCGCGAGCGTGCGCGTCTGCAGCCAACACGCCGCGTCAGAGCCGGATTTCACGCACGCTCGTCGGACCTGTTTCTCATCAGATGACGGAATAGTCGTCAGTCACTCGCCGCGAGCGTGCGCAAAGTTGGATAAGTGTCGCGTTTCACGCCGCAGACACGCACGCTCGCGGGATGGGATTCAGCGTAGAGCGGCGCGTCCTCGGATCCGCCCGAGCAACACCAACGCAAGCAGCGTGACGAGCAGCAGGATCGTCGTGCCCGCGGCGGCCTGGAACGCCTGGCCACGGTCGGTCAACGCGAAGATCGTCACCGGGAGCGTCTTCCATGTCGCCGGATACACCATCACCGTCGCGCCGAGCTCACCCATCGACAACGCGACGGCCAGGCCTGCGGCGGCGCCCAGCGCAGGCAGCAGCAGCGGCAACGTGATCCGGAGCATCACCCGAATCGGGCTTGCGCCAAGCGATTCCGCGGCCTGCCGGTAACCGGGATCGAGCCGGTCCAGCGCCGCCGACACCGCACTGAACGCGAACGCCAGCACCAGAACGGTGTGGGCCAGGATGACGATCCACCTGGTGCCGCCCAACAACAGCGGCCGCGAGTTGAAGGCGATCAAGAGGCCGAGCCCGATCGCCACCGACGGCACCGCGATCGGCAGGTGGAACACCGCGTCGATGACGCGGCTCAACCACTGCGGAGTTTCCCTGGCGGCCAACGCCGCCCAGGTACCGAGCACCAATGCGATGGCGCCCGCGATGAACGCGGTCTGCAGGCTGACCGACAGGCTGGCCAGGTTCTCACCGGAGAGTGCGTCGCCGAAATGGCTGAATCCGAGATCGGACGGCAGCGCCGCGGTCCACGACCCGGCCAGGCCGGCGACCACCACAGTCGCCAGGGGTGCGACGAACACCACCAGCACCACCACGGCGAAGGCGACGAGGACCGCGAGCCTACTTCGCCTGCTCCACAACAACATCGGCCGCCCCCTTTCCTCGTCCACTCATCATCCGGGCGAAGATCAACCTGTAGATCGAGTACAGCGACAGCGACAGCGCGATCTGCACGGTCGCGATCACCGCGGCGCCTGGCAGGTCGAATGTGACGATCCCGCGCGTGTAGATCAATACCGGCAGGGTGATCACACCCTTGGCCCCGGTGAACAGCACGATGCCGAATTCGTTGAGTGTCAACAGCAATACCAGGCTACCGCCGGCCATCAGCGCGGGCCATGCCTCCGGCATCACCACCGAACGCAGCACCCGAATCGGCGATGCGCCGAGGCTGGCCGCGACGTCGAGCTGCGCGCGCGGCAGCACCGCGAACGACGCCAGCAGCGGGCGCACGACGAACGGCGTGAAGAACGTGATCTCCGCGGCGATGACGCCTGCTGGCGTGTACAGGAAGTTCAGCGCGGGCGAGGTGCCGCCCGTCACGCCTGCGATGGCGGCGTTCACCGCTCCCGCGGTGCCGTACAGGAAGGTGAACGCCAGCGTGATGAGGAACGACGGCAGGGCCAGCACGGTGTCGATGAGCCGGCCGACCAACCGCGCGCCGGGGAACGGGACGAACGCCAGCACGATCGCGAGGAAGGTGCCGAGCACCAGGCAGCCCGCGGTGGAGGTGGCCGCGATCGCGACCGTGCGCCACAGTGCGTCCCGAAACATCGCCGACGCCAGCACTTCCGACCAGGTGCCAGCCTGCGCCGACTCCAGGCAGACCCGGATCAGCGGATACACCGCGGCGACCAGGACGAGCGCCAGCGGCGGGATCGCCCACAGCGCCGCGAGGGAGCGTTTCTGCGCGCCCGTCTCCGGAGCGTCCGCTGCCGGTGCCGGCCGTTCGAGCAGTGTGGTCATCCGACGTCGATTCGCTCGCAAGCTTCGCTCATGCGCCGGCCTGAACGAGCACCCCTGCAGGTTCGGGAAGCCGTATCCCGACCTCGGTGCCGATCGCGATCTGTGCGTTGCCGGGCACGTCGATGTCGATGAGCCGGTCCGGCAATCCGCCTACCGAAACCACCAGCCGGGTGGTGGCGCCCCGCCAGACGGCCGCAGTCACCGTGGCCCGCAGCGCATCGCGGTCACCCAGCGACACGATCCGCATCGCGTGCGGTCGGATGCAGAGCAGCGCACTCGAATCCGGCGCCCACTCGATCTTGCCCACGGCAGGCTGCGGCGCCTCCGCGCTCACCGTCTTGTGCGCGATGGTGACCAACGCCGATGTGCCGATAACACGGCCGACCGTGCACGGGATGAGGTTCGCGCCGCCGAGGAAGGCCGCCGTGAAACTGGTCGGCGGGCGCTTCCAGAGGTTTTCAGCGGTGTCGACGTCCATCAGCCGGGCGTCGTTCATCACCACGATCCGGTCGGCGAGAGCCAGCGCTTCGGCCTGGTCGTGGGTGATGTAGAGCATCGCGGTGTCGGGCAGCGAATCCTTGAGTCGCTGCAACTCGGCGAGCGTGGACTGACGCAGTTGCGCGTCCAGCGCGGCGAGGGGTTCGTCCAGCAGCAGCACCTTCGGCTGTATCGCCAGCGCGCGGGCGATCGCGACGCGCTGCTGCTGTCCACCGGAAAGCTCACGGGGAAGCCGCTTTCCATACGACGCCATGCCCACCATGTCGAGAGCTTCGGTGACACGCGACCCGATCTCGCTGCGCGGTACCCGGTGCGATTTCAGCCCGAACGCGACGTTCTCCGACACCCGCATGTGCGGGAACAGCGCATAGGACTGCAGCACCACACCGATTCCCCGCCTGGCCGGCGGCAGGTCGGTGACGTCGCGGCCACTGAGCCGGACCTTGCCGGTGGTCGGCCGGACGAAGCCGGCCAGCGCGTTGAGCGCCGTCGACTTCCCCGATCCGCTGGGCCCGAGCAGCGCGACCGTCTCGCCCGTCGCGACCCGCAGGTTAAAGTCGATCAGCGCCCTGGTCGCCTTGGCACCGCGGCCGTAGGAAACTCCCACCCGGTCGAACGTGATTGCCGGCGTTGCAGTTTCGTACTGCTGCCGATCGACCCTGGCTGCGGTGGTCTCCGTCTGGCCGACCCCGACCTCACTCATGTCTCGGCTCCCGCTCGCTCCGCTCCTCTCAGTTTCCGGTGGCCTTCTGATAGGCGGCCACGTCGGCGTCGAGCTCGGTGAGCACGGTGTTCCAGTCCGGCACCCAGACGTCGACGCCGTCAAGCACCGCCGCGGGTGTATTCGGCGCAGGGGATTCGCCCCCGGTGGTGCGGATCTGGTCGCGCACCGGGATGCCGAGCGCGTCGGGCTCCACCGTCTTCTGCACGTCGTCGGACAGCAGGAAGCCCAGCAGCTTCTTGGCCGACTCCTCGTGCGGCGCACCCTTCGCAACGCCCGCGACGTAGGGAACGGAGATCGTGGTGCGCTTTCCGTCCGCGCCAGCGGGGAAGAAGATGGTGAACTTCGAGCCATCGCTCTTGATCGAGTCGAGGTTCATCTGAACGTCGCCGTTGGCGACCAGCAGTTCGGCGTTGCTGACCTTCGGCTGCAGCTTGCCGGTGGACGACGACGGGCCGACATTGTTGGCCTGCAACTTGGTCAGGTAGTCGAGCGCACCCGGCTTTCCGAGCAGATGCTGCAGCAGGACCAGCACCGCTGTGCCGTCTCCGGCCTGGCCGGGCGTGGAGTACTGCAGCTTGCCCTTGTACTGCGGGGCGAGCAGGTCGTCCCATGTCTTGGGCTGCGGGTTGGCGCCCGGGTTCACGATGAAGCTGAGCGCGTTGTTGACAATCGGCACGTACTTGCCGTCAGGCCCCAGTTGGTCGTCCGGGATCCCCTTGGTGTCAACGCCACTGGGGACCAAGAGTCCTGACTTGTCTGCCTTCTGGATAAACGGAGGCAGCGTCACCAGCAGGTCGGCCTGCGGATTGGACTGTTCCTTCTCCACCCGCGACACCACCTCGCCCGAGCCTGCCTCGACAAGGTTGACCGCGATCCCGGTCTGCTCCTTGAACTTGTCGAACTGTGGCTTGTACCAGTTCGCAAGGCCGTCGGCGCTGTAGACGGTAAGAGTCTCGCCCGACCCGGACGTAGAGCCGGTGCCGCCGCAGGCTGCGGTCAGGGTGGTGGTGGTCGCGATCACCGCGACAGCGGCGGCACGCACGAGGGTGTGTGGCTTCATGATTCCTTCTCTGGCTATCGGTTTTGCAAAATCAGGTCGGCGAAATCGGACACCGAGTCGACGACGTGGGTGGCTCCGGCGCTACGGAGCTGCTCTTCGTTGTGGGCACCGGTGAGCGTCCCCGCGGCCACCGCCGCGCCTGCGCGCAACGCGCTCTCGATGTCGCTGCTGGTGTCGCCGAGCGTTGCCACGTTGTGCACGCCGTCGACCTCCAGGCGCATCAGCGCCGTCAGGATCAGGTCGGGGTTGGGCCGCCCGCGTACACCGTTGCCCGGTGCGAGCACGAGGTTGGCAAGCGACTGCCAGCCCAACGCGGCCAACAGCTTCTCCTGTGTCGTTCCGCTGAAGCCCGTCGTGAGCGCGACCCGGACACCCGCTTCGCGTAGACGCGTGATCGCCTGTGCGGCACCGTCGATGGGGGCGGCCCGCCCTTCGTCGATGAGCTGCTCGTAGGCGCGCTCGAAGGCTACGTTCGCCCGCTGCGCCAGCTCCTCGGTTTCGAACAGCGCGCGGAACACGCTGATCTTCGACTGGCCCATGGTGTCGATGACGTACTGCCGCGCCCTGTCGCGCTCGGGCCCCGACTCCGGCACGCCTCCGGCGGTGGCGGCCGACTCGAATGCGCTGACGACCAACCCGTCGTCAGCGACGGTGGTGCCCGCCATGTCGATGACGGCGAGCTGAATAGAGTTGTCCTGCATAGGCTTTCCTCCTGTAGTCCTCAGAGGCCGATCAGGTCGGCGGTCTGTTCGGCGATGGCAGGCCCGAGCGTCATGCCACGGCCGCCAGGGCCGGTGACCACCCACACGCCGTCGTCGGGAGACGTTCGGCAGACCAGCTGGTCGGGGTCGATGCACTGGCTGTAGACGCCCGCCCAGCGCTGGCGGATGGGCGGAAGGGGGCGGCCGAGGAACTCCTCCACGACGTCGACGAGGTATGCGTACGGCGCTTCGGTCACATCGAAGTCGAACGGCTCGTCGTATTCGTGGGTGTCGCCGATCGTCAGCCCGCCGTGCAACCGTTGCACGCACAGCAGCTGCATCTTGTGCTCTCCGGCGACCACGTCCTGGGGTTCGTTGTGCCTCAACGTGTTCAATGCCGGCCCGGCGAAGCCCGGGTAGTACCTGAAGCTGTCGCCGTCGGCGATAGCCGTCGTCAGCGGCTCGTCGAGGGGCTCGGTCTGCATCATCTGTAGCCGGACCCGGCGGATGGGCAGGTCGCCGGCGATCTCGCGAACAAGGCCGCCGTGCGCGGCACCCGTGCAGACCAGCGCCAGGTCACCGTCGTGGCGAGTACCCCTGTCGTCGAGCACCGCGGTGCCGACGACGGATCTCGCCTCGGTAGAAGGAACGAAGGTGTACCGGCCGCTGGCCGCCATGTGGTCGCGCATCGCGGGCAGGGCCTGCCGCGACTCGACGGCGGCGTCGTGCGAACAGTGCAGGCCCGCCAGGTATTTTCCGCGCAGGGCGGGGTTCAGCGCCCGCACGTCGGCGGGCTCGAGCAGGCTGAAGCCACGGCAACCCGCGTCCGCGCGCGTCACGACCTCCTCGGCCACCGCGACCTCTCCCGGTGTGCGCAGCAGGGTGATCGAACCCGCGGGCCGAAAGCCGATGCCGGGGATCTCGGCGCCGAGCTTTTCCCACAACTCCCGCGACCGCATCGCCGCGGACAGTTCACCGCGGGCCCGGCCCGAAACCCAGACCAGGCCGAAGTTGCGGACGGTCGCGCCGCGCGCCTCGACTTCGCGTTCCAGCTGGACGACCTGGTGACCGCGGGCGATCGCCTCGATGGCGTGCGCGGTGCCGAGGATCCCTCCCCCGACAATCGTCACGCGCATGGCCGTCGACCCTTCCTATCCACTTCAACAACGGTCCGACCAGCGTGTGTTGCGGCGGATAACAACAGGTTAAGAATTGGTATAGACCAATTTCCGGTACGCTGATCCCATGCCTGCACTCGATGACGTCCGCGTTCTGCTGGACTCGCTGCGCGGGGTATGGGACGAGGAATCTGTCGACGAGCTGGAGCACGCGCTGCAGGCAGCAGCCCGCGCGATCGACGATGCCGCCGACGACGAACTCGTGCTCGCCGCCGCCCTTCACGACCTGGCGCACAGCCCGTTACTCGGTGAAGTTCCCGCAATGCGCCACGACCGGGTCGCGCAAGAATGGTTGACACCGCGCTTCGGCGAGAGGGTGGGCTGGCTGGCCGGTGCCCACGTCGCCGCCAAGCGCTATTTGGTCGCGACGGACCCCGATTACGCGACGACGTTGTCCGACGTGTCCGTCGACTCGCTTCACCACCAAGGCGGCGCGGGAGTGGATGCGGCCTTCGTCGAGCACCCGTGGTGGCCGGATGCGTTGCGGCTGCGGCACTATGACGACGACGGCCAAGGATCCACGGGCCAGTGCGGCGTCCATTTCAGACGTGTTGTCGGTGGCGGAACGCCTTCTGCGCCAAAGGCATCGGCATGACCGCACCTGACCGGCTGCCGAAGCCGTACCTCGTCCGCACGGCCGTCGACGACATATTGGCCAACCTCGAAGAGGGCGACGCCGTGCCTCCCGAGCGCGAGCTGGCGGCCCGCTTCGGGGTGTCGCGCGAAACCGTCCGGCAGGCGCTACACGAGTTGCTCGTCGCGGGCCGCATCGAGCGGCGGGGCCGAGGCACCGTGGTCTCGCGGCCCAAGCTGGTCCAGCCGCTGTCCATCCGCTCCTACACCGAGGGCGCCGCGGAGCGCGGACGAGTTCCCGGGCGCGTGCTCGTCACGTGGGAGGATGTCGCCGCCACCCCGGAAATGGCTGAGGGACTGACGGTTTCACCGGGTGACGCGGTCATGCACCTCGAGCGTGTGTTGCTCGCCGACGACCAGCGGATCGGGCTGGAGAGCAGCTACCTGCCGCGGCAGCGCTTCGGCCGGTTCACCGAGACCTTCGACCCGACGACGTCGCTGTACGCGGCGATCCGCGAGACGGGCGTGACGTTCGGCTCGGCCGTCGAGCGAATCGAGACGGCGCTGCCGTCGCCACGCGAGGCCGCACTGCTGGAGACGACGACGGCGATGCCGATGCTGCTGCTGAACCGCCGCACGCTGGATACCGAAGGGCAGCCGATCGAGATGGTCCGCGCGCTGTACCGCGGAGACCGCATCGCCTTCGAAACGCTGCTGCAGTAGGGCACTCGCGGTCAGAACTGCAGCGCGGTGAAGCGCCAGTCCAGCACCTGACGGCCGTCGGCGGCCTCGTCGGCGACAAAGACCAATGACCGCAGCTTCAACACACCGCCGCGGCCGTCGGGCAGCGGCACAGCGCCGTCGACATGCAGCTCGCTGTACAGAGTGTCCCCTTCGTGCACGGGGCCGGTGTGGTCACAGGACTCCCAGCCCAGCAGCGTCGCGATATTGGGCAGGAGCCGGGTGGCCTGCGAGAACGCCAATCCGATGGTGTGCCCGCCGTATACCAGCCGGCGACCGCCACCGACACGTGAGTCATGGTGCGTCGCGGCGATATTCAACGTCAGCCGGGCTAGTTCGGGGGCGCTGCTGACGACGTCCGCGGTGCTGTGCAGCACAGCTCCGGCCATGCCGGAGTCGAAGTGGCTGCCCGGCACCCTGGCCCGGAATGCGTCGGCGTCCCATTCGGCGGTCGGGTCGGTGGGCAGTCCCGAGTCCGTCCCGATCGCGGACATGTCGTCGGCGTGGCCGGTGTCGGCGGCTCCCTCGCGCAGCGGCAGCATGGCGCAGCGGTGAAAGTCGAGCACCAGCCTGCCGATCTGGTCGATGGTGGTCATGCGCAGCGCCGCCAGGCCGGTCGGTTGCCTGCCGGGCTTGGCCGAATTCTGTTTGAGGCCGACGACCTCGGTGCGGGTGAACAGGGTGTCGCCGATGATCGGAAATCGGTGGAAGGCCAGGCCGCGATAGAACAGGTTGGCCTTCACCCGCTGCGTCGCCAGGGTGGTCTGACCGATGGCGACGTCGCAGACGAGACCGGGATGGGCGAGTGCGGCCGTCGTACCGGTGACGGCGATCGCGAGATCGGCATCCAGCGCCAGCCGTAGCCGGTCACCGATGATCGACTGGTGCACCGCGGCGGCCCCGGGCGTCAGCGTCATCGACGGCGCCCAGTCGAAGACCTGGCCAACGTCGAGATCGTCGAAGTAGGGCCCGCCTGGCTCGTGGCCGCGCATCGTCACGCTGTTCACCTTAGGAGTACTTCGCTATCAGCTCCTGCTTGAACAGCTTGCCGGTGTCGGTCCGGGGCAGCTGCGCCTCGAACGAGATGGAGCGTGGGCATTTGTAGTGCGACAGGCGATCTCGTAGCCATGCCAACAGCTCGTCGGCGAACTCATCGCCGGCGTCGGCCGGATCGACCGTCTGCACCACAGCCTTTACGCTCTGCCCCATCTCGTCGTCGGGGATGCCGAAGACGGCGGCGTCCATCACCTTGGGGTGCGTCACCAACATGTTCTCGGCCTCTTGCGGGTAGATGTTCACGCCGCCGGAGATGATCATGTGGTGGCGCCGGTCGGTCAGGTAGAGGAACCCGTCCTCGTCGAGATATCCGATGTCGCCGACGGTCTTCCAGCCGTGCTTGTCGCGTGACTTCGCCGTCTTCTCCGGGTCGTTGAGGTACTCGAAGTCGAAGCCGCCCTCGAAGTAGATCTCCCCCGCCTGACCCGCGGGCAGCTCGTTGCCGTCCTCGTCGAGGATGTGCAGCGGGCTCATCATCGATCTGCCGACCGACCCGGGATGTGCGAGCCACTCGTCGGCGGTGATCAGGGTCGAGCCGATCGCCTCAGATGAGGCGTAGTACTCGTCGACGATCGGTCCCCACCAGTCGATCATCTGCTTCTTGATCTCGACCGGGCACGGCGCAGCGGCATGCATCACCCGCCTCAGGCTGGACAGGTCGTACGAATTACGCACGGACTGCGGCAGTTTCAGCATGCGGGTGAACATCACGGGGACGAACTGGCCGTGTGTGACGCGGTGGCGCTGGATCGCGTCGAGACAGCCTTCGGCGTCGAACTTGTCCAACACCACCGTCGTGATGCCCGCCCCTTGAATCGTCATCGACCACACCGACGGTGCGGTGTGGTACAGCGGGGCGGGGCTCAAATAGGTTGCGTCGGGATCGAGCCAGAAACCCACCAGCGCCGACATCATTCCCGGTGCCTCGGCGGGTGGCAGGTGGGTCAACTCACGTTTGATGCCCTTGGGTCGACCGGTGGTGCCCGACGAGTACTGCAGCAGGTCGCCCTCGATCTCGTCGACGATCGGTATATCTGGTTGATCTGCAACACATTCGGGGTAACGATGCCAGCCGTCGAGGTCGTCGTCGGCGGTAATGAGCAACTGGGGCAGGCCGTTAGCTAGCTCCGTATCGAGGCCCTCGAGCGTCTTTCGAAGAGCCGCCGAGCCGACGATGGCTTTGGCACTGCTGTTGTCGATGATGTAGGCCGCTTCAGCAGCGGTGAGGTGGGTGTTGATCGGGACGTAGTACAGGCCGCTGCGCCGCGCCGCCCACATCACGGCGTGGTAGTGCTCGTTGTTCTCCATGAGGATCGCGACAGCGTCGCCCTCGCGAAGGCCGTTGCGACGGAAGAAGTGCGCGAGCCGGTTGGCACGGGCCTCCAGCTCACCGAACGTCACCGTCGTACCCGACGGATGAACGATGACGGCGGGCTTGTCGGGATGCGCTTGCGCATGCTCGCGAATCTGCATGACTGAGACTTTACGATGCTCGAACTTGACGGGTGTCAAGAGGGCAGAGATGCAGGTGGGATGCGCCTCATGGAGCGTCGAGCGTGCGTGAACTCCTGAATTTTTGCGGCGTGTCTCCTGCAGACACGCACGCTCGCGGAGTTGTGACTAGTCGGCTTCGGCGAGGCGGTGCTTCAGGGCGTCGAACTCGTCCTTGATGCCGGTCGGCAGCTTCTCACCGACGAACTCGAACCACTCCTCGATCAGCGGCAGCTCTTTCCGCCACTCATCGGCCTTGACCGCGAGTGCCTCGTCGACATCGGCGGCATCGACGTCGAGCCCGTCGAGGTCGAGATCCTGCGCCGTCGGCACGATGCCGATCGGTGTGGTGGAGCCGTTGGCCTTGCCCTCGACGCGCTCGATGATCCACTTCATCACGCGGCTGTTCTCGCCGAAGCCCGGCCACAGGAAGCGGCCGTCGCCGCCGCGGCGGAACCAGTTGACGAAGAAGATCTTCGGCATCTTCGACTCGTCGGAGTTCTTACCGATGTCGATCCAGTGCGCGAAGTAGTCGCCGACGTTGTAGCCGAGGAACGGCAGCATCGCCATCGGGTCACGCCGGACGGTGCCGACCTTGCCCTCGGCGGCCGCGGTCTGCTCGGAACCAAGCGTCGCACCGATGAACACACCGTGCTGCCAGTCACGGGCCTGGGTCACCAGCGGCACCGTGGTCTTGCGGCGGCCACCGAACAGGATCGCCGAGATCGGCACACCCTGCGGGTCGTCCCACTCCGGGGCCAGCGTGGGGCACTGCGACATCGGCGTGCAGTAGCGCGAGTTCGGGTGCGCGGCCTTGCTTTCCGTCTCCCGCAGGATCCAGTCGTTGCCCTTCCAGTCGATGAGGTGGTCGGGTTCGCCCTCGAGGCCCTCCCACCACACATCGTTGTCGTCGGTCAGCGCGACGTTGGTGAAGACGGTGTTGCCGGCCGCGATGGTCTTCATCGCGTTCGGGTTGGACTTCCAGTTGGTGCCCGGCGCGACGCCGAAGAAGCCGAACTCGGGGTTGACCGCGTAGAGCCGGCCGTCCTTGCCGAACCGCATCCACGCGATGTCGTCGCCGATGGTCTCGGCGCGCCAACCGGGAACCGTCGGTTGCAGCATCGCGAGGTTGGTCTTGCCGCACGCCGACGGGAACGCCGCGGCAATGAAGTACGACTTGTTCTCCGGCGAGATCAGCTTGAGGATCAGCATGTGCTCGGCGAGCCAGCCCTCGTCGTGCGCCATCGCCGACGCGATACGCAGCGAGTAGCACTTCTTGCCCAGCAGCGCGTTACCGCCGTAGCCCGATCCGTAGCTCCAGATCTCGCGGGTCTCGGGGAAGTGGCTGATGTACTTGGTGTCGTTGCACGGCCACGGCACATCCTCTTGGCCCGGCTCCAGCGGGGCGCCGATCGAATGCAGCGCCTTGACGAAGAACCCGTCGTCGCCGATCTTGTCCAGCGCCGCCTTACCCATCCGCGTCATCGTCCGCATCGACACGACGACGTACTCGGAGTCGGTGATCTCCACGCCCAGCTTGGGGTCCTCTGCGCCGAGGGGGCCCATGCAGAACGGCACCACGTACAGGGTGCGTCCGCGCATCGAGCCGCGGTACAGGTCGGTCATGATCCCGCGCATCTCGCCCGGGTCCATCCAGTTGTTCGTCGGGCCCGCGTCGATTTCACGCTCGGAACAGATGAAGGTGCGCGATTCCACGCGCGCCACGTCGGAGGGGTCAGAGAGCGCCAGGTACGAGTTCGGCTTCTTCTTCTCGTCGAGCTTCTTGAAGGTGCCTGCCGCCTCCAGTTGCTCGCACAGCCGGGCGTTCTCCTCGTCGGAGCCGTCGGCGAAAACGACCCTGTCGGGCTGCGTCAGCTCCGCGACCTCTTGGACCCAGGCGAGCAGGCCCTTGTGTTTAGTCGGTGCGGTGTCCAGACCGGGAATGGTCGCTGACGTCATCAAAATCTCCTGCGTAGGTTTTCTGTGCCAGGACGCAGGTCAATCGCGCCACTGGTGCTTGTCTGCCCTGTTATAGAGGTTAACGCGGGTGACATACCCGTAGTAAATCGGATCGATGTCCGATCACTCACAGGAACGATTCAGATAGCCGTGAAGTCGGTCTCTCGACCGGTCAAGTCGCCGATCCTCCCGCCAACTCCGCGCGGATGGTGTCCAACGCCTTCTGCAGAGGCGGCAACCGTCGGTCCCGCAGCGCCGACGCCCGCGCCGTCGCGACGGCGTGTTCGCGCAGTTCGGCGTCGATCTGCCCCACGTGCAGCGACGCCGTCTCGGCATCGGCCTCGTCGCGCCGGGCCACGTCGGCGGTCAGCGTGGCCTCAGCAGCCAGCACCCTGGTGGCGACCCGCTCCTCGAGTTTCGCCTGCAAAGTGGCGGTGACCTCGGCGATCCACCGGTCCAGCACCGCCCGGTCGTTGAGCACTCCCCGCATGCCGACCACCCACACCGTGAGCAGCAGGCCGACCACGCCGCCCGCCACCAGCCCCGCGATGGTCAGACCCGGAGCCAGCCCGGCGAACAGCCTGCTGATTCCGAGCGCGACACCGAGACCGAAGCCCGCGCCGAGCACCATCATCAGCCGCGTCTCCAGCCGGCGGGACTTCAGCGGCGGCGCGGGCACCGCGACCGGCGGTGGTGGCGGGGGCGGCTGCGACGCCGTGAGCTCCAGCTCGGTCGCGACGTCGGAGAGGTGTTTGGTGATTCCCGCCTCGACCTCGTTGACCACCTCACCCACCCGGGTACCGACATAGGCCTCGAACTCCGACAGGCGGCGGCGCGTCATGGATGACGCATCCTCCTGCAGCTCGGATCGCACTGAGGTGCAACGGTTGCGGGCGAAGTACGCGAGCTGCACCCGGGCCTGCTGAATCTGGCTGCGCAGCGCGATGGTGCGCTCGGACTTGGCCACCCGACGCTCGCGCAGCACCGCGTCGCGTCGTTTCCGCAACGCGGTCACGCGTGCCTGCCGGTCGGCGCCCGAACCGTCCTTGTCGTGCCTCGCGATCACAGTCGCAATGCGGGACTCCCACGCCCGCAACCTGTTTCGCCGCTTCACGCCTGTGTCTTTGAGACGCGACCGCAGCAGATCGGCGAGCTCGTCGACGTCGGGTTCGCCCAGATCCGGCGCCGCCGCGACACCCACCCACGGGACGTCGTGGTATCGCTCCGCGTGGGCGGCGAGCCTGGAACGGTCTTCGGCCAGCACGTCGCGCCAGCCGCGGTGCACGTCGATCTTCGATACCGCGCCAATCACGAGATCGGTGTGCTGCGTGGCGAGATCTATTAGTGCGCAATCGGATTCGGTGATCGGCGCGACTGCTGAAACAACGAACACCACCGCGGCCGGCGCATCGGCGGCGCCGACATCCTCGGCCTCGACGAACTCATGGTCGGGCAGCCGCTCCCGCAGCGCGGCGATCAGGCCGGTCGCCCCCGCCAGCCACGGCCCGGTGACGAGCACGACGTCGCGGCTCTCTACACCAGGTGAGCTCAGCCCGGGATCGGCCCCGGCCACCAGCGCATCCACCGCGGCGACCGGATCGTCCACCTTGTCGACGTCGGTCACCGCGCCTCCGCACAGGACTGCCGACGCCGCATCAGCCTCAGCGACCCGCGGCAGATATCGGCGCCGCAGCGGCGATGAAGCGAGTTGACGGGTCCACGGCTGTAGCGGTGCCAGTGCATCGCGCGGTCCAGATGTGCGGACGGCTCGTCGTCGGGGTTCACCGTCAGCCCGGCCGCCTGCACCACATCGACGGCGGCCGCCATCACGCCGATGACAGCGGCGTCGCCGCGGAGGAACTCGGCCAGCGCCGGCCTGCCGCCCGCCGCCAGCGATCGCAGCTCGACCAGCGCCGAGCACACCCGCCGGTAGCGGACCTCGGCAGCCGTCGCCGCGAGCTGCCCCAGCACGCGGTCGACCTGGCTGAGCCGACGGAGCACCGCAGGCAACGCATCGGCATCCGCACTTTGTCGCAGCATCAGAACGCCGTGGGCGATGCCGAACAGGTCGAGGGTGTCCAGCAGCCGTCCCCGGACAGCGCGGGGCAGGCTGTGCTGCGCGGACAGGAACCCGTCGATCGACCTCAGGTCGGCGGGCTCGGCGCTCAACACGCGCAGCGCGGCGACCAGCTCGTCGTCCAGCGTCGCAGCCGCCAGCAGACCCACCATCGGCACAGTCGGCACCCCGGTCAGCGCCTGGTATTCGGCGGCACGCCGGTCGGCGACGGCGATCGGGCCGCCTGCTCCGAAACCGGCCAGGTCCGCTTTGTTCAGCACCACCAGCGATGGGCCCCCACCGAGCATCGCCATGTCCTCGGCCTTGATCACCTCGGCGACAACCACGAGGTCCACATCGGCGTCCGTGTCGCTGTCCACGACGCAGACACCGCTGTCGGCCAACGCTGTCGCCACGGTCCCGCGACCCACCCCGTCTCGCCCCCGAACCGCAACCTTGAGAGGGCCGTCGACCCGGTCGATGAGGACGGTTATCCGCGGATCACCTGTTCGATCGGCGAACCGCGTCAGCTCGTAGGTGAAAATCTGGTGGCCTTCCCTGGTCGGCTGTCCACTCATGTGAATCCCCCACCGCAAATGGTGTCATCCCTGCGGGACCTTCGCGAGCGCTTGTTTCGGCGGGGCGGTAGTGACGCAGGTAACCGCGCAAAGGCAACTGTTGGGTATCAATCTGCACCACAATGCGGGCCCATCGGCCTCGATGAGCGACCATGGACAAATGCATGCGCAGCGCTGGCGTACCGGCATGCCGTCTTGCGAGAGGCGGCGATGACTCGACCCGCTTCCCATCTCCATCCCCGGGTCACCGCCTACCGCTCCCGGCGATCCGCCGTTTCCAGTGGCCAGCAGCAGACGTGGGACCGGCTCTGGCCTGAGCTCGGCACCCACGCCCGGCGGCCCGAGGGCCCATCTGAACTCCTCGACACCGAGACGTGGTTCGGCAGGTCCGCGCCCGTGGTGCTGGAGATCGGCAGCGGAACCGGCACCTCGACGCTCGCAATGGCCAAGGCCGAACCGCACATCGATGTGGTCGCGGTCGAGGTGTACCGGCGGGGGCTGGCCCAGCTGCTCAGCGCGATCGCCCGGGCCTCCGAGACAGATCCGGTCACCAATATCCGTCTTGTCCGCGGCGATGGTGTCGATGTGCTCGAGCACATGTTCGGGCCGGACTCCCTGACCGGGGTGCGGGTGTTCTTCCCCGACCCGTGGCCCAAGGCGCGCCACCACAAGCGCAGGCTGCTGCAGCCGGAGACGCTCGCCCTCATCGCCGACCGGCTGAAACCCGGCGGAGTGCTGCACGCCGCCACCGACCACGCGGGATACGCCGAACAGATCGCCGAGTGCGGCGACGCCGAACCCCGGCTGCGCCGCGTCAGCGCTGACGACGCCCTGCCGATCTCGGTGGCCCGGCCGACCACCAAATACGAGTCGAAGGCGCGCGACGCCGGCAGCAGGGTCGCCGAATTGGTCTGGGAGCGCTGCGTATGAGCATCACCGAAGAAGTCGTCGAGGCGCCCCAGCTGGCGCCCGGCACGTCGCGCGTCCTGCTGGTCTGGGATGCGCCCAACCTCGACATGGGTCTTGGCTCCATCCTCGGCGGCAGGCCCACCGCAGCGCACCGGCCCCGATTCGACGCGCTCGGCCGCTGGCTGCTGGCCCGCACCGCCGAGCTCGCCGCCGCCGAGCACGACGGCGCGTCGGTGGAGCCGGAGGCCACCGTCTTCACCAACATCGCCCCCGGCAGTGCCGATGTCGTCCGGCCGTGGGTGGAGGCATTGCGTAACGTCGGTTTCGCGGTGTTCGCCAAGCCGAAGATCGACGAAGACAGTGACGTCGACGTCGACATGCTCAATCACATCGCCCTACGCCGCAGCGAGGGGCTGGCCGGCCTGCTGGTGGCCTCGGCGGACGGACAGGCCTTCCGCCAGCCGTTGGAGGACATCGCCCGCACGGGTACGCCTGTTCAGGTCCTCGGATTTCGCGAACACGCGAGCTGGGCGCTAGCCTCGGATACTTTGGAGTTTGTCGACCTGGAAGACATCCCTGGCGTCTTCCGGGAGCCGCTGCCGCGAATCGGCCTGGATTCGCTGCCCGAGCAGGGGGCTTGGCTGCAGCCTTTCCGGCCGCTGTCCTCGCTACTGACGTCGCGTGTGTGAACAATTGAACTGCGCGCGGGGCGCTTTGAGATTTTGTGAGTTAGGAGCTTAGGTGTTCGCCTGGTGGGGCCGAACGGTCTACCGATACCGATACATAGTGATCGGCGTCATGGTCGCACTGTGCCTTGGCGGCGGCGTTTTCGGCATCAGCCTCGGCAGCCACGTCACCCAGAGCGGTTTCTACGACGAGGGCAGCCAGTCGGTACATGCCTCGGTTGTCGCCGACGAGGCCTACGGCCGCGACACGTCCGGCCACATCATCGGCATCTACACCGCTCCCGACGGCAAGACCGTCGACGACCCCGCCTTCACGAAGAAGGTCCTCGACAACCTCGCCCAGGTCGAGAAGGACCATCCGGACCAGATCCTGCGCTCGATCGGCTATTTCAAGAGCCCCGACGTACTGACGAAAATGGCCGACGCGGACAAACAGCACGCGTTCATGTCGATCCAGCTCAAGGGCAACAATGACGACGCCATCCTGAACAACTACAAGTTGGTGAAGGACGACCTACTCAAGGTCGGCGACGACGGCGTCAACGTGAAACTGGCAGGCCTTCAGCCGCTGGCCGCCGAGTTGACCGGCACCATCGGCGAAGACCAGAAACGTGCCGAGGTCGCGGCCATCCCGCTGGTCTGTGTGGTGTTGTTCTTCGTATTCGGCGGGGTCGTGGCGGCCGCCCTCCCGGGGGTCATCGGCGGCCTGACCATCGCAGGCGCGCTGGGCATCGTGCGGCTGCTCGCCGAGTTCATGCCCGTGCACTTCTTCGCCCAGCCGGTGGTGACCCTGATGGGGCTCGGCATCGCGGTCGACTACGGCCTGTTCATGGTCAGCCGGTTCCGTGAGGAGATCGCCGAGGGCTACGACACCGAGGCCGCGGTCCGAAGAACGGTGATGACCTCGGGCCGCACCATCATGTTCTCCGCGGTGATCCTGGTGGCATCGTCGGTGCCACTGCTGCTGTTCCCGCAGGGATTCCTCAAATCCATCACCTACGCGATCATCGCCTCGGTCTTGCTGGCGGCGATCCTGTCGATCACGGTGCTGGCCGCCGCGCTGGGCATCCTGGGCCACAATGTCGACGCGTTCGGGATTCGGACTCTGCTGCGGGTTCCGTTCCTTCGTAATTGGAAGCTGTCCAACACGATCATCACCTACCTGGCCGAGAAGACCCAGAAAACCAAGACCCGCGCAGAGGTCGAGAAGGGGTTCTGGGGCAAGCTGGTCAACCGGGTGATGAAGCGGCCCGCCGCATTTGCCGTGCCCATCGTCATCGTGATGGTCCTGCTGATCATCCCGCTCGGGGCGCTCGCGCTGGGCGGCATCAGCGAGAAGTACCTGCCGCCCGACAACTCGGTGCGCCAGGCGCAGGAGGAGTTCGACAAGATCTTCCCGGGCTTCCGCACCGAGCCGTTGACGATGGTGATCCAGAACAACGACGGCCAGCCCGTCACCGACGCGCAGATCGCCGAGGTGCGCAACAAGGCGATGGCGGTGTCCGGGTTCATCGATCCCGACAACGACCCGTCGAAGATGTGGCAGGAACGCCCCTACCTCGACGGAGCTTCCAAGGATCCGTCGGTCCGCGTCATCCAGAACGGCCTCGAGGTCCGCAACGACGCGCCGAAGAAGATCGAGGAATTACGGGCGATCCAGCCGCCACGCGGACTGTCCGTATCGGTGGGCGGCACACCCGCTTTGGAGCAAGACAGTATCCACAGCCTGTTCGCCAAGCTGCCGTTGATGGTGGTCTTGCTGATCACCACGACGACGATTCTGATGTTCCTGGCCTTCGGATCGGTGGTATTGCCGATCAAGGCCGCGGTGATGAGTGCGCTCACGCTCGGATCCACGATGGGCGTACTTACCTGGATGTTCGTCGACGGCCACGGCTCCGGGCTGATGAACTACACCCCGCAACCGTTGATGGCGCCGATGATCGGCCTCATCATCGCGGTGATCTGGGGCCTGTCGACCGACTACGAGGTCTTCCTGGTGTCCCGCATGGTGGAGGCCCGCGGTCGTGGCATGTCCACCGCCGAGGCGATCAGGATCGGCACCGCGACCACCGGCCGGCTGATCACCGGCGCCGCGCTGGTCCTGGCCGTCGTCGCCGGCGCGTTCGTATTCTCCGACCTGGTGATGATGAAGTACCTGGCGTTCGGCCTCCTGCTCGCGCTGCTGCTGGACGCCACCGTGGTCCGGATGTTCCTGGTGCCCGCGGTGATGAAACTGCTCGGCGACGACTGCTGGTGGGCACCGAAGTGGATGAAGCGGCTTCAGGACCGGCTCGGCCTCGGCGAGACCGAGCTGCCCGACGAGCGCAAGCGGCCGGCTGTCCGGGACGCTGAGGAGGCGTTGGTCGGTGCAGGCGCACCGCTGCCGCCGCGGCCGCTGCCGCCGCACGACCCGACCCATCCCGCCGTCGAGGGCTCGTCGCGGCCGGGCGCCGCAACGACGCGGATCCAGACGACACCTGCCCGCGCCACCGGACCGTCGGTCGCCGGTACCACCCGGATTCCGACCCCGCGGCCGGCACCGCCGGGGGAGCCCGCGACCACCCGGATGCCCGCGGCGGGCAACAACCACAAGAAGCCGCGCAAACCGGTGACCAACGCGAACCCGTCGGCCCCACGCACGCGGCGGGCGGCGCCGCCGGTCCGCGAAGACCGCGAAATCGAGTCGTGGCTGGGCGAATTGCGCGGCAACAGCGCCGCCGCACCACCGCCGCCGAGGCCGCGACCGCAGAAGGGCGCCGAACCGACCACCGCGATCCCGACGCCGCATCGGCGGGGCGGCCAGCCCGCCACGCCGGGTGCCGAGCCGACGACCGCGATGCCCGCGCAACACCGGCAGCCGGATCCGGACGCGACCGAGAAGCTGACCGCGCAGGACAGCGAGGAGAACGGCAGGCGCCGCACCGGCGTCAGCGCCCAGGAATTGTTGCGCCGGGAAGGCCGCGGCCGCTAATCCCGGGTTGCGGCTTCGATGTCGTCGGGCTCGGCCTCGATGACCTTGCCCTCGTCGGCTTCCTGGGCCTCCAACTCGCCATCGGGCTCCCGCGCCGCCAGAACCCGTATCGCACTGTTGAGGAAGGCCACGGTCGGCACGGCGAGCAGCGCCCCGACGATGCCCGCCAGCACTCCGCCCGCGGCGATGGCGAGCACGACCGCCAGCGGGTGGATCGACACCGCGCGGCCCATCACCAGCGGCTGCAGCACATGGCCCTCCAGCTGCTGTACGGCGATGATGAGGGCCAGCGTGATCAACGCGTAGACGAAGCCCTTGGCGATCAGCGCGACGACGACGGCGAGGAACCCGGCGATGACCGCACCGACCAACGGGATGAAGGCGCCGAGGAACACCAGCGAGGCCAACGGCAGCGCGAGCGGCACCCCCATGATGGCCAGGCCCGTTCCGATCCCGACCGCGTCGACCAGCGCCACGAGAAACGTCGCGCGCACGTAGCCGATGAGTGAGTGGAATCCGGCCCGGCCCGCGTCGCGCACCCGCTCCTGGACGTTCGGCGGAAAGATCTTCGTGACAAACTGCCAGATGTTCCGGCCGCCGTGCAGAAAGAAGATCAGGGTGAACAGCACAAGCAGTGCGCCCGTGACGATTTCGGTGACGGTGGCCGCCGTCGAGAGCGCCCCGCTGGTCAGCTTGGCCTGGTTGTTGCGCAGCGCTTCGATGGCCGAGTTGCCCGCATTGGTGATCTGATCCTTGCTCAGGTGTGCCGGACCCTCGATCAGCCAGGTGCGTGCCGTCTCGATGGACTGCGTGACCTGTTCGACCAGCCCGGGTAGACCCGTGACGAACTGGCTGACCACGAACGTCAGCATGCCGCCGACGATCGCGATCCCGGTCAGCAGGACCAGCGCAACCGCGCCGCCGCGGGGTGCGCCTCGGCGGTCCAAGAAGTCGACCGCGGGGATCATCAACGCGGTCAGCATCAGCGCCAGCGCCACCGGCACCACGATGAGCTCGAGCCGCCTGATCACCCACAGCAACGCGACCGCAAACCCGATGATCGCCAGCAGCCGCCACGCCCACGCGGCCCCCTTGTGGATCAGGGGTGGGACCGCATCGTCGTACTCAGATCCGGTCGCGGGCATGCCGGTAGCGTAACGGCCGGTCGAATGCCGTCGCGGCTACCCTGTAGGGCGTGTCCCACGACGCGCAGGCGAGCAACGCCCGCAGCCAAGAGGGAACATCCCGCGGCAAATACTGGTGGCTGCGATGGGTGGTCATCGGCATCGCTGTCACGGTGCTTGCTCTCGAGGTAACCCTGGTCTGGGATCAGCTGACCAAGGCGTTCCACAGCCTGTACGCGGCCAAGTGGCTGTGGGTCCTCGCTGCGGTCGGGGCGGCGCTGGCGTCGATGCACAGCTTCGCGCAGATTCAGCGCACGCTGCTGAAGTCGGCGGGCGTCGAAGTGAAGCAGTGGCGTTCGGAGGCCGCGTTCTATGCGGGCAACGCACTGTCGACCACGATGCCCGGCGGCCCGGTGCTTTCGGCCACGTTCATCTACCGCCAGCAGCGGATGTGGGGCGCATCGCCGGTGGTGGCGTCCTGGCAGTTGGTGATGTCGGGTGTGCTGCAGGCGGTCGGCCTCGCACTGCTGGGTCTGGGCGGTGCCTTCCTGCTCGGCGCAAGCAAAAACCCACTGTCCCTTATCTTTACGGTCGGTGGGTTCGTCGCACTGCTGCTGCTCGCGCAGGCGGTGGGATCGCGACCCGACCTGATCGACGGCATCGGGGTGACAGTGCTGTCCTGGGTCAACAAGCTGCGCGGCAAACCGGCCGACACCGGCGTGGAATCGTGGCGGGAACACCTCCAACAACTGGAGTCGGTCACCCTCAGCCGCCGCGACCTGACGCTGGCGTTCAGCTGGTCGATGTTCAACTGGATCGCCGACGTGGCGTGTTTGGCCTTCGCCGCGCATGCGGCGGGCGGCAGGCCCTCGCTGGCGGGGCTGACGGTCGCATACGCCGCCGCACGGGCCGTGGGGACGATTCCGTTGATGCCTGGCGGGCTGCTGGTCGTCGAGGCCGTGCTGGTGCCCGGGCTGGTGTCCAGCGGTATGACGCTGGCGTCGGCGATCTCTGCGATGCTGATCTATCGGTTGGTCAGCTGGATCTTCATCGCGGCGATCGGCTGGGTGGTGTTCTTCTTCGTGTTCCGCACCGAGAAGGACGTCGACCCGGACGCTCCCCTTGACGACGTGGACGCTTCCGAAACCGCCGCCGATCCCGAACCGAAGCGTGAACCCGACTCCTAGGAGCGCCGCATGCCCGCCCGGACCCGCACTATCGCCGCAGTTCTGGGCGTGCTCGCACTCGCCGTCGGCGCGTGCTCGTCGACGGAAAGCACGACCTCGTCATCGTCGAGCACGGCCAACGGCGAGCCGCCCGACGTACCGGTGGCCCTGACGCCGGTGATCGCGAGCGTGGTCGCCGCACCCGTGCCGGTGCTCGCCACCGACGGCAAGAACCACCTCGCGTACGAGCTGCTGCTGTCGAATTCGTTGCTCCAGGAGGTGACGCTGACGTCCGTCGCGGTTGCGGACGGCGACCAGACGCTGCTCACGTTGACCGGCGACAAACTCGGGTACTGGACCCGCGCCCTCGGGAGCCCTACGCCGACAACGAAATTGGGGCCCGGCCAGGCAGGCGTCGTGTGGCTCGACGTCGCACTCGACAAGTCGGCCGCCATCCCCGCCGACCTGATCCACACGATCAGCGTCACGATCCCGAAGCCGTCGCCCCCGCTGATTCCCGCCACCATCGACGAGGAGGTGGCGCCGGTCGCGGTGCAGACCCGTAAGCCGGCGGTCATCGAACCGCCCCTGGACGGTCCGAATTGGTTGGACGGCAACAGTTGTTGCGACATGACCGCCCACCGCAACGCGTTGAACCCGCTCAGCGGCGGCTTGTGGGCGGCCGAGCGGTTCGCCATCGACTATGTCCAGCTGAGTCCCGACGGCACCATGGTGAAAGGCGACATCACCAAGCCGGAAAGCTATCCGTACTTCGGCGCCGACATCCACGCGGTGGCCGACGGCCCCGTCGTCGGCGTGATGGAGGGCCTGCCGGAGCAGATCCCGGGGCAGAGCCCGACCGGACTGCCGCTCGACCAGTACGGCGGCAACCACATCGTGCAGGACATCGGCGACGGCAACTACGCGTTCTACGCGCACCTCAAGACCGGAAGCGTGAAGGTAAAGGTGGGCGATCAGCTCACCGCCGGCCAGGTGATCGCCGCACTCGGCAATACCGGCAACTCCGATGCGCCGCACCTTCACTTTCACGTGATGAGCACTCCGGATCCGCTGCGCTCCAACGGGTTGCCGTTCGTGCTCAAGTCGTTCCGCCTCGATTCGCGCGTCGCCTCGCAGGATGCCCTCGACCCGCTTCAGAAGGGTAAGCCGGCGCCGATGCAGCCGGGGTTCGCGGCCTCCGACGAAACCGACGTCAGCCCACTGGTTCTCGACGTGATGACCTATGAGAAGAAGTAGCACGCTGGCGTTCCTGGCCGACGTGGTCGGCGTGCTGGTGTTCTGCACGGTCGGCAGGCGCAGCCACGCCGAGGGCCTGACCGTCGTCGGTGTCGCAGAGACCGCGTGGCCGTTTCTGGCCGGGACCGCGGTCGGTTGGCTGCTGATCCGTGGCTGGCGTCGCCCCACCGCGGTCTTTCCCACCGGGGTGACAGTCTGGGTGAGCACGGTCGCAGTCGGAATGGCCTTGCGCAAAGCCACTTCCGGCGGTGTCGCCGTCAGCTTCGTCGTGGTGGCGTCGGCTGTCACTGCGGCACTGCTGCTCGGGTGGCGCGCGGTCGCGGCCGTCCTCCACCGCCGTCGGCTCAGTCCAGGTCAGTCGAATCCGACTGCAGCTCAGGAGAAGTAGACACTGTCAGGGTGGCCCGCAGTCCGCCCAGCGGGCTGTCGGACAGCTCGATGCTGCCGCTGTGCAGCGCAGCCTGCTGGGCGACCAGCGCCAGGCCGAGCCCCGAACCCCCTGGCGCAGCGGTGCTTCCGCGGGTGAACCGGCCCAGCACGTCTTCGTGCTCCTCGGCGGGCAGGCCACGCCCGTTGTCGTCGACGGTGATCGTTATCGTGTGGTCCATCCGGCGGCCGGTCAGCACGATCCTGGTCGCCGGGCCGTGCGCGACAGCATTGCGCACGAGGTTGTCCACCGCCAGCCGCAGTCCGCCCGGCCAGCCCCAGATCGTGCCGAGATGATCGTCGGTCTCCACGAGGATCTCCACCGACCCACCCGGCCGCATGTTCTCCCGCGCCACCCGATCGAGCAGGTCGGTTACGTCGATGACCTCGCGGTCTTCGGCCTGCGCGAGCTCGCCGGAGGCCAGCTGACCGAGTGCCGTGATGATCGCCTCGACGCGGCGCTGCGCCCGCGACAAATCGTTGACCACCTCGGCCAGCTCGTCGGCTGGCAGGTCGTGGATGCGCAGCGTGTCCAGGTCGGCGCGCATCGCGGTCAAGGGTGTGCGCAACTCGTGTGCCGCGTTCGCCGCGAAATCCTGAGCGGCCTGCAGCGAGTTGGTCGTTGCCTGCTGTGCGGCGGCCAGCCGGCTCAGCATCCCCGTCATCGCTTCGGAGAGCTCCTCGGCCTCGCGGACACCGTGCACCTCCGGCATCTCCTCCGTCCCCTCACCGAGCTGGCGGGTGTGTTCGGTGAGCCTGCGCAGCGGCCGGATCGCGGGCCCGGCCAGAAGCCACCCGACGCCGGCCGCGATCAGCACCGTTACCACACCCACCGCGGTATAGAACGGTATTCGCGCGCGATTCAACAGGACGCTGTCGGCGCGGATGCCGATCGAAATCAGCACGCCGCCTTGCTGTTCCACCGGAACGGTGCGCACCCGGTAGTCGACACCGTTCACCACGACGTCCGCCGTGCCCGGCGGCAGGGCAGGCAACTGCAGGCCGCGCTGGAAGACGACCTGGCCGGTCGAGCGCATCCGTCCCGTCGTCAGGACTCCGCGCCGAGGGTCGGACAACTGATCGGGATACATGCTGGCCTCGACGATCGAGTCCAGCCGCCGATCCAGTTGCACGGCATCGTTATTGGCAAGCACGAGCGAGGTCAGGATCGTGAACACCGCGACGACGGCGGCGGCCGCGGCCGCCGCGGCCAGCGCGACCCTGGTGCGCAGCGAGGCAGAGCGAATCAAACGTGGCCGGCGCACTCACTGCTCGTCTGCTGATCGAGGCTCGACTCGCATCACTGCTCGTTTCGCAGCACGTAACCGATACCGCGCACGGTGTGAATGACCCGTGGCAGGTCGTCGCGCTCGAGCTTGCGCCGCAGGTAGCTGATGAACACGTCGGCCACGTTGGTGTCAACGTCGAAGTCGTAGCCCCAGACCAATTCGAGCAGGCGCTGCCGGCTCAGCACGACGCCCGCGTTCTCGGCAAGCACGGCCAGTAGGTCGAATTCGCGCTTGGTCAGGTCGACGCGCTCACCATCGACGAACACCAGCCGTCGGGCGGTGTCGATGGTGAGCGGACCGACCGTCATGGAGTCCGACGACTGATCGGAGTGGCTGGACCGGCGCAGCAGCGCGTGCAGGCGCGCCACGAGTTCACCGAGATCGAACGGCTTGGTCAGATAATCGTCGGCGCCGGCCTCAAGGCCGGCTATCCGGTCGTTGACGGTGTCGCGTGCGGAGAGCACGCAGATTGGAATGTCATTTCCCAACGCGCGCAGCGCGGTAACCACCGCGACGCCATCGAGTTCGGGCATTTGGACGTCCAGAACCAGGGCATCGTGTGTCTCATTGGACAGCAGCCGCAGGGCCTCTTTCCCGCTCGCAGCGACCCGCACGTCAAACCCCGAATGCCGCAGTCCGCGGGCAACGGATGTTCTGACGTCCGGATCGTCGTCGACCATGAGCACCATTCGACCGGTGCTCTCCTGCGTGGGCGGCTCTCCCCCGACCCGCACGCGGGTTACGGGGTATCTGCGATGCCGTCGCCGTTGGTGTCGCCGCAGCGGTTCTTCAGGTCCACCAGCGGCTGACGGATGCGCGGTCATCTCGGCCTTCATGAACGGGATTGGCGTTCATGTACTTATCCACCTCGGTGCGAACCTGATCGCGGGTCTTGCCCTCGAGGGCGGTGAAGAAGTAGTTGACGTCTGGGTGCGAGAACAGGTAGCCCGACGTCGCATCGGAGACGCCGGCGGCCACACTGGCCAGGTCTGCGGCGGTGCAGTTGGGCGGCTCTACAGCCATCGCCGAGGGAAGAGCGCCGAACAGCATCGCACCGGCAACCGCACCGGTTCCGATCGCGCCAGCTACCGCACGCCGCGCGGTACGCGCTGTGAGCAACATCTACAGGCTCCTTCATCGAATGAGTTGTGGCAGTAACCATGACGGTTACAGACACCGAAAGCTAATCAGAATCGGTGCCGACTTTCCTGCCTTGCGGCGAAACGACTTGTAGAAAGTTCTAAATGCGCAGTTCAGCACGTATGCCCGCGGGTGCCCGGGCGCGGCCCAGCTACCTCGTCGTGACGGTGGCCGGACCCGGTAGCGGGCCGGTGCCCGTGGCGACCGACAATGCGGGCGTGGACTGGGCCGGCAAGGCAGTGCCGGGTATCCCGACGTTCTGTGCGCCGGGTAATGATCCTGGCAAACCGCCCGGCAGGCTGCCGCCCTGCTGCTGTGCGGCCTGCAGCAGGCCGAGGACCTGCGGAACCGTGATCGGCAGCTTGCAGCGGCCGGAGAGATTCTGCAGCGGCGTCTGCAGTTGCTGCAGGTCCTTGCTCGCCTGTGGGTTGGCGTCGAAGTACGTCTTGAGTGCAGCCAGCGACTGCGCCCCGCCCTGCTGCTGGGAGATGGTCGTCAGGGCCTGGTTGGTCTCCGGATGCGAATCCAGGTAGTTGCCGGTGGACATGGCCACCGACCCGACGGTGCGTGCGACCTCGCTGGCAGCACACGGATCCGTCGCGGCGGTTGCCGACGGCGACTGCGGCACGATCAGCGCGGCGACGGTGGCGCCGCCTGCGGCGCAGACTGCGAACGCGACGAACAGGCTGCGACGGGCAGTCCCCTGGGTCGGTCTCATGGACAACTCCTTACGATTTGCGGACATCGTGCGCCTCGCAAACGGCGGCAATCGGACGGCTGAGTAGCCCCGACGCGGTGGCGGCCAAGACGACATAATGCCATCGCGTCCCAAAGCGAACCAATCCAGCAACTGAAAATGCAGGTTAACGCCAGGCAATTGCCAGCCGACAGCAAGGCCGGCGCTATTCACAGGCGCTGGTTAGAGGCGGTTAAGGCGTCCCTGAGGGCGGGGTCGTGGCGGCGCACGCTGATATATCCTCACGCTACGTAACGCCGGGGAGGAAGCGAGACAGCTATCCAGCAGTTCATGATGCGCTTGAGCAGTGGCCTGCGCAGATTCCGCTGGGCGGTTTTCGTGGTGTGGCTTCTTCTTCTCGTGCCCGCGCTGTATCTCGCGGTGAACCAATCCGGCCATCTCACCGGTGGCGGATTCGAGGTCGCCGGATCGCAGTCGCTGTACGTGCAGAACCAACTCGAAGAGCAGTTCCCCGATCAGGGGGCGTCGCCCCTTGCCCTGGTCGCAGCGCCACGGGCGGATGCGTCGTTCGCCGACATGGACGCCGCGGTCGCGCATCTGCAGCAGCTCGCCGGCGAGGTGCCGAGCGTCAAGGTGGTGCCCAACCCGCAGCAGCAGCCACCGCAGCCCGACCGGCCGTACGTGGTGACCCTGCAGCTGGACTTCAACAACACCGGCGCGGTGGACGTCGCGAAGCAGCTGCGCCAGAAGGTCGGTATCCACGGCGATCAGCCCGGTGAGGTGCAGGACGGCAAGGTCAAGCTCTATGTGATCGGGCAGGGCGCGCTCGGCGCCGCGGCGACAGCCGCCACCAAGCACGACATCACCCAGGCCGAGCAGTGGAACCTTCCGATCGTCCTGGTTGTCCTGCTCGCCGTATTCGGTTCGCTCGCGGCCGCCGCGATGCCGTTGGTGCTCGGCATCTGCACGGTCGCGGTCACCATGGGCCTGGTCTATCTGCTGTCGATGTACACGCAGATGTCGGTGTTCGTGACGTCGACGGTGTCGATGTTCGGGATCGCGCTCGCGATCGACTATTCACTATTCATTCTGATGCGGTTCCGCGAGGAACTGCGGGCGGGCCGAGATCCGCAGCAGGCCGCCGACGCCGCGATGGCCACCTCCGGCCTCGCCGTCGTGCTGTCCGGGCTGACCGTCATCGCCTCGGTGACCGGTATCTACCTGATCAACACGCCCGTTCTGGTGTCGATGGCGACCGGCGCGATCCTCGCGGTGGCCGTCGCCGTGCTGACCTCGACGACACTGACCCCCGCGGTGCTGGCGACGTTCGGCGAGGCCGCCGCCAAGCGGTCCTGGCTGCTGCACTGGTCGCGGCGGCCAGAGACCACGCAGTCGCGGTTCTGGACCAGGTGGACCGGCTGGGTGATGCGCCGGCCGTGGCTGTCGGCGTTGGGGGCGACGGTTCTTCTGCTCACCCTGGCCGCTCCCGCGTTCTCGATGGTGCTGGGCAACAGCATGCAGAGACAGTTCGATCCGACGCATGAGATCCGCGGTGGCGTGAACGCCGCGGCGGACGCGCTCGGTCCCGGCGCCCTCGGCCCGGTCCGGGTGCTGGTGACCTTCCCCGAAGGCAACCCCGCATCCGCTCCGGCGAAGGAGCCGCTCCTTCAGGCGGTGCAACAACGAATGTCGCAGGCGCCCAACGTCGTCACGGTGCAGCCCGCGGTGTTCGGCAACGACTACCGCAGCGCACTCGTTTCGGCGGTGCTGTCGGTGGACCCCGAGGACATGGGCGCCCGCGAGTCCGTCGACTGGATGCGTCACGAGCTTCCACCGGTCGCGGGAGACAACGCGAAGATCGATGTCGGCGGACCGACCGCGCTGATCAAGGACTTCGACGATCGGGTGGCCAAGACCCAGCCGTTGGTGTTCGGGTTCGTCGCGCTGATCGCGTTCGTGATGCTGCTCGTCTCTATTCGCTCGGTTTTCCTGGCGTTCAAGGGCGTGCTGATGACGGTGCTGTCGGTGGCCGCGGCCTACGGCAGCCTCGTCGTCGTCTTCCAGTGGGGCTGGCTGGCGGACTTGGGCTTCAGGCCAATCTCGTCGCTGGACAGCACGATCCCGCCGCTGGTGCTCGCGATGACGTTCGGGCTGTCGATGGACTACGAGATCTTCCTGCTGACCCGCATCCGCGAGCGGTTCCTGCAGACCAACAACACCCGCGACGCCGTGGCCTACGGAGTGAGCACCAGCGCTCGCACCATCACCAGCGCGGCGCTGATCATGATCGCGGTGTTCATCGGCTTCGCATTCGCGGGCATGCCTCTGGTCGCCCAACTCGGCGTCGCGTGCGCGGTGGCGATCGCCGTCGACGCCACCGTCGTGCGGTTGATTCTTGTCCCCGCCCTGATGGCGATGTTCGACGAATGGAACTGGTGGCTGCCCCGTTGGCTGGACCGCATCCTGCCGTCGGTCGACTTCGAGAAGCCGCTGCCGAAGGCAGACATCGGCGATCTGATCATCATTCCCGACGACATCTCTACGCTGGCGGCATCGGGGATCGACATCCGCATGGTGGTCAAGTCGGCGGCCAAGCTCAAGACCATGGCGCCGCACACGATCAGCGTCGCCGACCCGCTGGCCTTCAGCGGCTGCCTGCCGTCGAACGGTTCGGACTGCGTCAACGCCATCAACGGCCACACCAACGGTCATTCACACGTCAGCGGCGCCGGGAACGGCAAGACCGTGAGGCTACGCCGCGGTCCGCGACCCGTTCACCCCGTCACGATGTGGCGCGGTCGGCTGTCGGTGGCGCTGGACGCCCTGGAAACCGAGGCGGAAACCGAGCAACCGACCGTCGAGCGCAACAGTCCGATGGAGACCACCAACGTCCAGCTGCCGACCGGCGACCGGCTGTCGATACCGACCGGAGCGGAGACGCTTCGGCTGAAGAGCTACCTGATCATGTGCAGGAACAGCACCAAAGACTTCGCAGAGTTTGCCGATTTGGTCGAGTCGATGGAGACTCAAACAGCCGCTGTGGTACTGGCGGGAATGGATCGGTACTACTGTGGTGAGCCATCCAGGAAGCAATGGGTGGCCACACAGCTGGTGCGCCGACTGGCCGATCCGCATCCGTCCGACGAGTTCGACATCCCGATGTCGGGCCCCGAGGCGGAAGCTGATTGGGCCAAGGTCAGGGAGCGCTGCCTTTCGGTGGCGGTCGCGATGCTGGAGGAGGCGAGGTGACGGTGACTGTGGACGCGCGCCGCGACGCTGCCACCGCGCGCATACCTACCGGGGCTCCCAGGCGCGCACGCCGCCCGTCCGCTGACGACCAGCCGGTGGAGTTCTGGCCGACGGCCGCGATCCGGGAAGCGCTGGAAACCGACGACCTGACGGTTTGGCAGCGCATCGTCGTCGCCATCAAGCGTGACCCGTACGGCCGAACCGCCCGCCAAGTCGAGGAGGTGTTGGAGTCGACACGGCCGTATGGAGTTTCGAAAGCATTGTCTGAAGTTCTCAACCGCACCAGGGACAACCTGGAGGCCAACGAGCGTGCCGAAGTCGCGCGCCAGATCCGGCTGCTGCTCAGCCGCTCCGGACTCAAGCCGCAAGAATTCGCGTCCCGCATCGGCGTGCCCGCTGAGGAGCTCGCGGGCTACATCGAAGGCAAGACCAGCCCGCCCGCGTCGCTGATGGTGCGGATGAGCCGGCTGTCCGATCGCTTCGCGAAGATGAAGGCCCACCGCGCCGGCGGCGCTCACTGAGCGCTCAGCGCGAATTGATCGGCGTCACGTCGTCGACCAGCCAGCGTCCGCCGTCCTTGGACAATGTGATCCTCAGGGCCAGCACCGCCGTGTCCGGCGGCTGACCCGGCACGTTCTGCGTTCCACGCATGATCACCGCGACACTGGCCGCTTCGGGGCCGATGGCCTCGACACCCGCCGAGATCGTGCTGGCCTGAGCCGAGACGTTCTTGCTGGTCAATTGCTTTGCCACAGCGGCGAATTCGTTCTTGTACTTGTCGGCGCGCTCCGGCGACATCAGTTCCGTCGCGCGGTCGATCGACGTCGTGGGGCTCTGCGGTGTGAACGTTGCGCTCGCCTCGGCCACACTGCTGGCGATGCCGACGACTTCGGCGCTGTCGTCGCGCAGGTGGCGGTCCGGCACCGTCCAGCTGGTGTAGCCGACCGCCACCGCGGCGACCAACGCCGCCGTGGCCAATCCGACGATCGCCAGCCGCAGCCCGGGCCCGTCGTCGTCGGTGCCGACCGTCACGCCGTCGCGTCGGGCCAGCACGACGTTGACGATCATGCCCTCGACGATCAGCAAGCACAGCACCGATGCCACCGACACCCACCACAGCGGCCAGCTCAACGCGATGCCGACGAAGATCAGCGCGGCGATCGCCGCGAGCGGTGCGGCGATATCGAACGCCAGTACCCGCAAGCGATTCCTCATTGGAGGGGCTCCAGCCGGGAGATCAGCAGCTTGCCGTCGACGTCGGACACATCGAGGCGCAGATTCCAGCGCAGGGTCTGCGGCTTGCCACCGATGTTGTCGCTGACCGAGGTCGCCACCACCAGCACGGTGTCGGTGCGCTTGACCATCTCGGCAAGCGCAGGCTGTGGGGTCGGCGCGGGCGCAGGGCGGCCGTCGGGCATCGTCTGCGGGCGGTGGTAAATCGACTCCACCGCGACCGAGTCGATCTGACCCTTCGTCCGCGACTGCAGCGTCTCGACCACTTTCTTGTACGGCTCGACCGTCGCCTCGAATTCAGTGTTGAGCTCACCGACGGTGCCGTCGTGCAGCTTCTGCAGGCTGGCGTCGACGTCGTCCTTGTTCATATTGATCAGCACGGTGGTCCAGTCGGCCGCCGCTTCGATCACATCGGTCTGGTGGCGACGTTCTGCGGCGTCCGCACGATGGCTGGACCAGATCATCACGGCGAGGACGATGGCGGCCACAGACAGCAGCCCGAGCGCCACGGAGGCGATGCCGAAGCCGGAGAAGACGGCTCCGTCGTCGTCGACGCGGTCGTCGGCGGGTTGCTCGTCGTCGGGCATGGCCGTGAGGGTACCTACCGCGGTTCTGGAAGGATGTTGGGGTGACGGTAGAAGCAATTCATTCCGGTATCGACCTGAGCTACGTCGACCAGCAAGCCCGCCCGCAGGACGACCTGTTCGGCCATGTCAACGGCCGCTGGCTGGCCGACTACGAGATGCCGGCCGACCGGGCCACCGACGGCGCCTTCCGATCGCTCTACGACCGCGCCGAGGAGCAGATCCGCGACCTGATCACCGGAGCCGCTGCGGCCGCCGCCGACAAGGGCACCGACCAGCAGCGCATCGGCGACCTGTACGCGAGCTTCATGGATGAGGCCACGGTCGAGCGGCGCGGCGTGCAGCCCCTGCTCGACGAACTGGCGATGGTCGACGCCGCCGCGGACCCGGCCGAACTGGCCGCGGTGCTGGGCGGCCTGCAGCGCACCGGCGTCAGCGGTGGGACCGGCGCCTACATCGACACCGACTCCAAGGACTCCACCCGCTACCTTCTGCACCTCAGCCAGTCCGGGCTGGGTCTGCCCGACGAGTCGTACTACCGCGACGAGCAGCACGCCGAGATCCTGGCCGGCTATCCCCGCCATATCGCCGCGATGTTCGCGCTGGTGTACGGCGAGGAGCCGCAACCGGGCGATTGGCAGGCGACCGCCGAGAGCATCGTCGCGCTGGAGTCCAAGCTGGCCGCGGCGCATTGGGACGTCGTCAAGCGGCGCGACGCCGACCTCACCTACAACCTGCGCACGTTCGCCGAACTGCCCGCCGAGGCGCCCGGCTTCGACTGGGCGGGCTGGGTGTCCGCGATGGGCACCACCCCGCAGACCGCAGCCGAAGTCGTGGTGCGCCAGCCCGACTACCTGACCGCGTTCGCCGCGCTGTGGGCGAGCGAGGACCTCGAGGACTGGAAGCGTTGGGCCCGCTGGCGGCTGATCCACGCGCGCGCCTCCCTGCTCACCGACGAGCTCGTCGCAGAGGACTTCGCGTTTTACGGCGCCACCTTGAGCGGCACCGAGTCGATTCGTGACAGGTGGAAGCGCGGTGTCTCGGTGGTGGAGAACCTGATGGGCGATGCGCTCGGCAAGCTCTACGTGGAGCGGCACTTCCCGCCCGGCGCCAAGGCCCGGATGGACGAACTCGTAGCCAACCTGCGGGAGGCCTACCGGGTCAGCATCAACCAGCTGGACTGGATGACACCGGAGACCCGGCAGCGCGCGCTGACCAAGCTGGACAAGTTCACGCCCAAGATCGGGTATCCGGCGAAGTGGCGCGACTACTCGACGCTCGTCATCGAGCGCGACGACTTGTACGGCAACTACCGGCGCGGCCACGAGGTGAGCTCGGACCGGGAGCTGGCCAAACTCGGCGCCCCAGTGGACCGCGACGAATGGTTCATGACGCCGCAGACGGTGAACGCCTACTACAACCCCGGCATGAACGAAATCGTGTTCCCCGCAGCAATTCTGCAGCCGCCGTTCTTCGATGCCGACGCCGACGACGCGGCCAGCTACGGCGGCATCGGGGCGGTGATCGGCCACGAGATCGGCCACGGGTTCGACGACCAAGGCGCCAAGTACGACGGCGACGGCAACCTGGTGGACTGGTGGACCGACGACGACCGCACCGAGTTCGGTGCGCGCACCAAGGCGCTCATCGAGCAATACGACGAATTCGAGCCGCGAGGCTTAGACGGTCACCACGTGAACGGCGCCTTCACGGTCGGCGAGAACATCGGAGACCTCGGCGGCCTGTCCATCGCCCTGCTGGCCTACCAGCTCTCGCTGAACGGCGAGCCCGCGCCGGTGATCGACGGGCTGACCGGCGTGCAGCGGGTGTTCTTCGGTTGGGCGCAGGTGTGGCGGACGAAATCCCGTGAGGCCGAGGCGATCCGCAGGCTCGCCGTCGACCCGCACTCGCCGCCGGAGTTCCGATGCAACGGCGTTATTCGCAACATGGACGCCTTCTACGAGGCGTTCGAGGTCGACGAGGACGACGTGCTGTTTCTCGAGCCGCAGCGGCGCGTCAGGATCTGGAACTGAGCTCCAGTTCGCCGTCGCCCGCCTTGTAGAACGGGCGAGTGACAAGCACATAGATTCCGAACACCGCCAGCGGAGCCAGCAGCGGCAGCCACGGCAGCTCGAACGGGAATGAGGCGGCCAGTACGCCGACGAAGGTAAAGCCAAGGGCCGCAAGCAGTGCCGGGGCCGATGCGCCGATCACACCGGCGCGCCCGCCTTCGGTGTGCCGCAGCACCAAATAGCACGCGGCTGACAGCCCGGCCAGCGCAGCCACCAGCGGTGGGGCATCGGCGACGACGACTGCGGCCGCGGCCAACAGCACGGCAAGCGTCGCCGCGACACGGACCGCGACGCCCACGACCACGGTGGCCGCGGCGGCGCACGCAATCGCGAGCGCGGTTCCGGCGGTCTGAATTCCCGCTGCCGCCACCATCATCAGCCCGAACGCCGTCGAGAGCAGGTGTGCATGCCGAACGCTCATCGTCGCCCCCGCACCGGGCGCCGATGCTCGGGAATCAGGCGCATCGACTGGTCGAGGGTGCTCTCCGACGACCAGGACACCACATCCACCCCGACGGTGCCCATGTCGCGGTACATGAAGGACCTCTGCATCGCCCACATCCGGATGAACAGCGGATCCATGCCCTCGCCGAAGGGGGCCCCTTCGAGGACATCGACCGCGACGACGGTGTGCCCGCGTTTACGGAGGTCGATCAGCGACAGCGCGAACTCCGTGTCGAGCATCGTCGAGAAGGCGACGACGATCGCGCCCGGTGGCAGGGCCGCGCGGGGCGCCAATGTACCCGTGGTGGTTTCGAACTCGTCGCCGGCACCAAGCAACGTGTCCAGCACGCGGTAGAACTGCCGACGCCCGATGTCGGCGCCGAGCCAGCGTGGCCGTCCGCCGCCGAGCGTGACGATGCCGGCACGGTCACCGCCGCGCAGTGCGCTCTGCACCACCTGCACGGCTCCGCGCAGCGTTCGCTGGGTCGCTTCCGTCGCCGGGCCGGGCGGTTGCGGATACGTGTCGATCAGCACTACCACGTCGGCGGCGCGGTCGGTCAATCGCTGTGTGACGTGCAGGCTGCCCCGCCGGGCGCTCACCGGCCAGTTGACCGTGCGCAACTGGTCGCCTGGGACGTACGGCCGGATGTCGGCGTACTCGACGCCCGGGCCGATGTGGCGCGTCAGGTGCGTGCCCAACCGGTCCAGCAGTTCCGCCTTCGGAATGACGGTGGATTGTGGTGGGGCCAAGGGGAACACGAACACATCGGCGGCATCGATGACTGCGGTACCTGACAACAACCCTCCTGGAGCGACGACGTCGACCCTGGTCCGAACCGGATAGCGGCCCCACTGCTCGGCCGACGCCGTGACCGTTCGGCGCGCACCGGCTGTGGTTCGGGAAACATCGAGGCTCATTCCCTCCACGCCCGATATCGCAAGCCCGACGGCGACATCGCCCGGCTCCGCGGTCGCCCATACAGTCAGCTGCGTCTGCTCTCCTTCGAAGCAACGCGCCAGGGCCGGTTCTGCGTGCACGTAGATCCTGGGCGGGGTCCGCTGCCAGCCGATCGAGCACAACACCCCGAGCAGGGGTGCCACGAAAGCAATGAGCTGCCAACGCGATCCGATCAATGCGGCGACGAGGACCACGCCTGCGCAGGTCGCCACCGCACGCGTCAAGGGCGAGGCGCGCCAGTGCAACTCAGCTTCGGTGCGGCGGGTTTCGATCACGCCCGCGCCCTCGGAACCGGCAACCGCCGCAAGAGCTCCTCCACGACATCGGCGCCGTGAACGCGACGCACCCACATCTCCGGCTTGAGGCTGATCCGGTGCGAAATGGTCGGGACGGCCAGCGACTTCACGTCCTCCGGTATGACGTAGTCGCGGCCGAGCAGAAGCGCACGGGCGCGCGCGTGCTGCACGAGATCGAGTTCGGCTCGCGGGCTGGCGCCGACCGCGACCTGTGGGTGTTGCCGGGTGGCGTTAGCCAGTGAGACAACGTAGTTCAGCACGTCTTCGTGCACGGTCACCTGCTCCACCGACTCGCGCATCGCGATCAGGTCATGGGCATCGACAACCTGATTCACCGTCGGCTCGGCCGAACCGCGCTCGAGGCGGCGGCGCAGCATCGTCGCCTCGTCCTGTTCGGAGAGGTAGCGCAACTCCAGTCTGATGGCGAAGCGATCCAACTGCGCCTCGGGCAGCGGATAGGTGCCCTCATACTCGATCGGGTTGTCGGTGGCCAGCACGATGAACGGGACAGGCAGCCGATGAGTGACACCGTCGATGCTCACCTGGCCTTCGGCCATCGCCTCGAGCAGCGCTGCCTGCGTCTTCGGCGGTGTGCGGTTGATCTCGTCGGCGAGAAGGAGATTAGTGAAGATGGGGCCCGGGCGGAATTCGAAACGGCCCGACTGCATGTCGTAGACGGTCGACCCGAGCAGATCCGCGGGAAGCAGGTCGGGGGTGAATTGCACCCGGGTGAACTCCAGGCCGAGCGCCGCGGCGAACGACCGCGCGATCAGCGTCTTGCCAAGCCCTGGAAGGTCCTCGATCAGCACGTGACCGCCGGCCAGCACCGACGTCAGAATGAGCGTGAGCGCCCATCGCTTTCCGACCACGACGCGCTGGATTTCGTCGAGGACCGCTTCGCAATTGGCGGTGGTGGTAGCCGGCAGTAGTGGCCCCGTCATACCTGCTCCAACCGTCGAAGGATGTCGTCGAGCGTCGATCGCCCAGGGCCGGGGACGTGCTTGTCGGCCCGCGCGACGTTGTCCGGGTCCACCCAGGCCCACAACTCGTCGCCGAACAACATCCGACCGGTGGCCTGAAATCCGTCCGGATTCTTGTTCTGCTTCTGGCCGGTCGCAATTCCGAACTGCCGTGCGAGCATGGGGCGAAGGTGGCGGTCCCAGTCCGCACGGGTGGAATCCGCCCACGAGATCTGCGTCTCGGTTCGAGACAGCCAGCGCCGCAAAGACTCTTCGGCATCGTTGGTGGCCGCGACGGTCCGGTCGGCATCGCCGTCCCGCACCAGGTACCAGCGCAGCGTCAGCAGCGCCAGCGCCACCGCAATACCGACGCTCACCAGCACGTAGCGGCGGTCGTGCATCAGCATCGACAGCAGCTGCACGCCGATCACCAGGCACAGGCCCGCGGCCACAAGCTTTTTCATGGTCATGCGAGACTCCGCAGCTCGTCGAGGACCAGCCTCAGCACGCGCACGGCGGTCTCGCGGTGTTCCTCGGTCATCACGTGCGGGCTGAACCGTGCCTCTTCGAACAGGTCGACGAGCTCGGTCGCGCTGTCGGCGTGCAATGCCCGATGCTCGACTGCGCGGGCGAGCACTTCAGACGGCGTATCGGATTCCCGCGGCACGACGTCCGGAGAGTTCTCGAGTTCGCTCTCCATCGCGGCATAGCACGCGATTATCGCCTCTCGTGGTTCGCGGGTCAGGTCCCCGATCTCGGCCAGTCCGACTTCGGCCGCACGCGCAAGCGGGTTGCCTGCGGACGCCGCTGCCGCAGAACGGTATTCGGTGTCGGACGCCGCCGCTGTGGCGGGCCGCCGCTGCCTGCGGCTTGCGATGACCGCCGCGACGAACACAAGCATCATCAGCACCACCGTCGACCCGCCCAGAAGCGAGAAGACGTTCGACGACGCCGGGTCGCCCGGCTGCTTCGCCGGGGGTCGGGGTGCGGCCGGTGGCGGGGTGCCCGTGCCCGCATCGGGTGGAGGCTGGTCGATACCCAGCTGCACGTTCAGCCGCGACAGCAGCGCTGCCAACAGCAGCCAGGCAATGAGCACACCGACCGCGATCAGCACCATGCGCCACGTCAACGGCCCCCGCTCGCCTGCCATCTCCCGACGCGGTTCGCCCGCACCGGGTGCAACCGACGGGCGGCGTGACTGCGTGATGATCGCGATCGCGATGATCGACATCGACACCACCAGCATGGCGAGCACCACGAACAGGCTGCCGAAACCGCGAGTGGGGCGGTCGGTCGGCGGGTGCTCGGCGCCCGGCAGGTATCCGTGCAGAGCGATGGCGGCCACGATCAAGAGCACAATCACGGCGACTGTGCGCCGTGGCGCCTTGTCGATAGCAGGCATCGGACACCACTCGACTGGTCGCCCACCGCCCCTTGCGACCGGTGGGACTGTTCTCCCATCCTGGTCGCGGTCAGGTCAAGGCCGCAACGATATCGCTATATCTGCCAGTCCTGGCCGCCGTCGTTCTGGTTGTACGTGCCGACGGAGTTCTTGATGACGATGGGGTCGCCGCTGCCGAAGTTGTCGAAGAACCACTTCGCGTTGTCCGGGCTGAGGTTGATGCAACCGTGACTGACGTTGCGCTTGCCCTGGTCGCCGACCGACCACGGGGCGCTGTGCACGAACGCGCCGCTGTTGTCGATCCGGACCGCGTTCTGCACCGTCAGCTTGTAGCCCTCCGGCGATGTGTTCGGCACCCCGTATGTCGCGGAGTCCATCACGATGGTCGGGAACTTCTCCAGCACGTAGTACGTGCCGTTCTTGGTTTCGTGCTTGCCGTCCGGCTTGCCCATCGACACCGGGAACGTCTTCTCGACCTTCCCGTTGCGGGTGATGGTCATCTGGTGCGTCTTGTCGTCGATGGTCGCTATCAACGACTCACCGGTGCGGAAACTCGACTTGGCCCCACTCGCGTCGATGTTGACCGTGGTGTTGGCGGGCCAGAAGTTGAGCGGCCGCCACCGCACCTGGGTATCGCTCATCCAATAGAACTTGCCGGGAACCGGCGGGTTGGACGAGATGTGGATCGCCTGCTCGGCCATCGGACGGTCGGCGATCGGCCGCGCGAAGTTGATGATGATCGGCTTTCCGACGCCGACCATGGACCCGTTTACCGGATTGAAGGACGGCGGCACGAACACCGGCTCGCCGGTGAACGGCGTCGGGTTCTGACCCGCGGGCGTGCCCTCGGGGATCGTCGTCGGCTGCGCCGCAAGCGGATCAGTCGGCGGTGCGACGGGATTCGGCGCGAGCGGGTCGCCGGGGGGCGGAGGCGGCGGCACCGCCAGCGGATCCGCCGGAGCTGGTGCCACCTCTGGGGCCGGGGGCGGCGGCGCGATCGCAGCGGCCGGGTCGATCGGCGCCTCGGGCGCCGGCGCCGGCGCCTCGGCAGCCGGGACCGGTCCGGGGAGCGGACCGACCGGACCCGGGACCTCGGGATCGGCGAATGCCGACGGGCTACCGAACGCCAGTCCACCGATCATTCCGACCGCGAATGTCGCGGTCACTAGCCTCCGCATCGTGCGCTGCGGCATGCGAACACCTCCATCAAAGCTTCGTCCAGTCTCGCACAGCGAGGGGATCGGCTAACGCCGTAGATGGCCGCCCGAACCCGGACAACTGTCCAGCGAACAGCGCTGAGCTGGAGTGTTCATCGTCAGGGGGTGTCGAACGTTACTTCCTGCTGGTTACCTGGGGGAATCACGAAAAGCCGCCGGGTGGCCGCGACGCCGGTCAATGCGACCGCTACCAGCAGCACCGACGCGCCGATCATCACTGCCAGTCCTGCTTGTTCGTAGAGAAGACCACCGGAGAGTGAACCGGCCATGATGCCGACCTGGAACGCGGTGACATAGAGGCCAGACGCGCCGTCGGGGTCGTCGGGCGCCGTGCGCATCGCCGCGGACTGCAGCATGGGCGGCAGGGCCGTCGACGCCGAGCCCCACAGCACGATCGCCGCGGCGCCGACGAAGATCGTCGAGACGCCGGGATGGTCGGCGCCCGCCAGCACGGCCAGGACCGCGAACGCGACGGCGAGTGCGGCCAGGCAGCCGATCACCGACGCCTTCGGGTGTCGGTCCAGCGGCCGGGCCATCACCGCCATCGACAGCAGCCCTGCGATGCCGAAGCCAGCCAGCAGCCAGGCAAGGTGCGGACCGTGTACGCCGACGACGTCGCGAATGATCACCACGATGAACGTGTAGGAGATGAAGTGGCCGGTGACGCCGACGAGCGTCAGCGCACTCAGAGCCATCAGCCGGCTGTTGCGGTGGTGACGCTCATGAGCGCGGACGGTGTCGACTTCAGCGGCCGACAGCACCATCGGCGGCAGCGCCACCCACGCGGCCAGCGTCACCGATGCCGCCGCGACGGTGACCGCCACGACGGCGGGCCGCCAGCCCCACAGCTCGCTCATCGCCGCGGTCAGCGGGTTGCCCACCACCAGAGCAAGTGTCGTTCCGACATAGACGGCGGTAGTGGCACGCCCGGTATGGCTGGCGGGCACCAGCCGGGCCCCGATCGGCGCGATCACCGACCACATCAATCCGTGGGTGAGCGCACAGAGGACTCGTCCGCCGGCGAGCACCGCGAAGTTGGGGGCCAGGGCCGAAATCAATTGGGAGGCAGTCAAACACACCAGGGTCAGCATCAAGGTGCGGCGCCGCGGCAAGTGCGATGTCAGCCGTACCAACGGCACGGTCGTCACCGCGGCCACAAGGGCGTAACTGGCCAGCAGGGTACCGACGACGGCTTCGCTGACGCGAAGGTCCGACGCGATCTCCGGCAGCGCCGCGACCGGAACCATCTCCGCGGTGACGTAGACGAAGGCAGCCGACGCCAGCACCGCCAGTTGAACGGCGACGCGGGGTGTCCATGCGCGGGTCGGCACGGGGCGGGTATCCACGGTCATAACCTGGGTAATGACGGTATCGGCTTGGAATGCGGATACCCGTCAACCAGGTTGTGACGGGGAGTCGAGCGCCGCACCATCGAGAGAAAGGACCGTGATGGTCGCCATTCCTGAGGGTTATGAATCGCTGCTGGAGCGCCCCAACTTCGGGCATCTCGCTACCGTCAGACCCGACGGCAGCCCGCAGGTGAACCCGATGTGGTTCGACTGGGACGGTGAACTGTTGCGGTTCACCCACACTACGAAGCGGCAGAAGTTCCGCAACTTCGCCGCTAACCCGAACGTCGCGATGTCGGTGGTCGATCCGGAAAACTCGTATCGCTACCTGGAGGTCCGCGGCGTGGTCGAGGAGATCGTTCCAGATCCCACAGGCGCGTTCTACCTCCAGCTGAACGACCGATACAGCGGACCGCTCACCGAGCCGCCGCCCGACAAGGCCGACCGGGTGATCATCGTCGTGCGGCCGACCGGTTACACGAAGCAGTAGCGGTCAGGACCGCACGAGGCGCGCGATCGCAGCCGATGCCTCGGCCAGTTTGACGTCGGCTTCGTCGCCGCCCTCGGCGACCGCCCGCGTCAGGCAGTGTCCGAGGTGCTCGTCGAGCAGACCCAGCGCGACCGACTGCAGGGCGCTGTTGACGGCGCTGATCTGAGTGAGGACGTCGATGCAATATTTGTCGTCCTCGATCATCTTCGAGATGCCGCGCACCTGCCCCTCGATGCGGCGCAGCCGTTTCGCGTAGTTGTCCTTGTTGGACGTGTAGCCGTGTGAGGCGGTCATTCATACAGCTTACCGGTACCCCACCGGGGTATGTATATTGGTTGGCCGGGTGAAACGCCGAGGGCATACTGCTACTCATGCCCTCAGAGACTCCCGACATCAAGCCCCGCAGCCGCGACGTCACCGACGGCCTCGAGAAGGCAGCCGCCCGCGGGATGCTTCGAGCGGTAGGGATGGAGGACGACGACTTCGCCAAGCCGCAGATCGGCGTCGGCTCGTCGTGGAACGAAATCACCCCGTGCAACCTTTCGCTGGACCGGCTGGCCAAGGCCGTCAAGGACGGTGTGTTCGCCGCGGGCGGCTTCCCGATGGAGTTCGGCACCATCTCGGTGTCCGACGGAATCTCGATGGGCCACGAGGGAATGCATTTCTCGCTGGTGTCGCGCGAGGTGATCGCCGACAGCGTCGAGGTCGTCATGCAGGCCGAGCGGCTCGACGGTTCGGTGCTGCTGGCGGGCTGCGACAAGTCGCTGCCCGGCATGCTGATGGCCGCCGCCCGCCTCGACCTGGCGAGCGTGTTTCTCTACGCCGGGTCGATCCTGCCTGGCAAGGCCAAGCTTTCCGACGGCACCGAGATGGACGTCACGATCATCGACGCGTTCGAGGCGGTCGGCGCCTGCGCCCGCGGCCTGATGCCACGTGAGGACGTCGACGCGATCGAACGCGCCATCTGCCCCGGCGAGGGCGCGTGCGGTGGCATGTACACCGCCAACACGATGGCCAGTGCCGCCGAGGCGCTCGGCATGTCGCTGCCGGGCAGCGCAGCCCCGCCCGCCACCGACCGACGGCGTGACGGGTTCGCCCGGCGCAGCGGGCAGGCCGTTGTCGAGCTGCTGCGGCGCGGCATCACCGCCCGCGACATCCTCACCAAGGAGGCGTTCGAGAACGCGATCGCCGTGGTGATGGCGTTCGGTGGCTCCACCAACGCGGTGCTGCATCTGCTGGCCATCGCGCACGAAGCCAACGTCAAGCTGTCGCTGGAGGACTTCACCCGCATCGGTCAGAAGGTGCCGCATCTGGCCAACGTGAAGCCGTTCGGCAAGCACGTGATGTTCGACGTCGACCACATCGGCGGCGTGCCCGTCGTGATGAAGGCGCTGCTGGACGCCGGTCTGATGCACGGAGACTGCCTGACTGTCACCGGCCAGACCATGGCCGAGAACCTGGCCCACATCAATCCGCCCGACCCGGACGGCAAGGTGCTTCGGGCGCTGGACAACCCGATCCACCCGACCGGCGGTATCACGATCCTGCGCGGGTCGCTGGCCCCGGAGGGTGCGGTGGTCAAGTCGGCGGGCTTCGACTCCGACGTGTTCGAAGGCACCGCAAGGGTTTTCGAGCGCGAACGGGCTGCTCTGGACGCACTGGAGGACGGCACGATCACGAGCGGCGACGTCGTCGTCATCCGCTACGAGGGCCCGAAGGGCGGCCCGGGTATGCGGGAGATGCTGGCCATCACAGGAGCGATCAAGGGCGCGGGCCTCGGCAAGGACGTCCTGCTGATGACCGACGGCCGATTCTCCGGCGGGACGACGGGCCTGTGCGTCGGACACGTGGCGCCGGAGGCGGTGGACGGCGGGCCGATCGCGTTTCTGCGAGACGGCGACCGCATCCGCCTCGACGTCGGCAAGGGCACCTTGGACGTGCTGGTCGATCCGGACGAATTCGAGTCCCGCAAGGCCAATTTCGAGCCGCTGCCCCCGACTTACAGCACCGGCGTGCTGGCGAAGTACATCAAGCTCGTGGGTTCGGCGGCGACCGGAGCCGTCTGCGGCTAGTTGGTCGTCGGCGGTGGTTGCGCCTGGAAGGGGTCGTACCACCACCAGTTCGCGCGCTCGCCGGTGGGCCCGCGACAGGGCGCGACCGCGGGTGGGGGTTTCGTCGGCGGGCGGGCCAGCGATCCCGCGCTCAGCGGTCGACCCGCACTGTCGGCGACCGAGAGATCATCGGCGCCTCCGGCGATGGTGATGACGCCCCGATGATGCAGCCGGTGGTGGTACGGGCACACCAGCACGAGGTTGGACAACTCGGTGAGGCCGCCGTCTTCCCAGTGCCGGATGTGGTGTGCGTGCAGACCACGGGTGGCTCCGCAGCCGGGAACCACGCAGGTGCGGTCGCGGTGCTCGAGCGCGCGGCGGAGCCGACGGTTGATTTGTCGGGTCGCCCGCCCGGCGCCGATGACCTGGCCGTGACGTTCGAACCAGACTTCGCAGGTTGAATCGCACAGCAGGTATCGGCGGTCGCTTTCCGACAGCAGCCGTCCCAGGTGCAGCGACGCGGCGCGCTGCTCGACGTCGAGATGCACCACCACGGTGGTGTGCTGCGCGTGCGGTCGACGGGCCACCTCGCTATCCCAACCGGCCTCGACGAGGCGCATGAAAGCGTCGACGGTGCCCGGCAACGGGGGCGCCTGCTCGGATACGCCGCCGCCAAGGGCGCGGTCACGCTTCCACTCGGCGACCATCGCGTCGAGATGAGACTGCAACGCGGCATCGAAATTCGCCGCCTCGCAGTGCGGGAGTGTGATCCGCCAGGAGGTGGACTCATCGTCAACGACCTTGGTGATCGACCGCGGCGGTTCCGGCCGAGGACCGGGTTCGGGCCGCGGTTCCAGCTTGACGGCTGTGCGCAGCTGGCTGACGGTCGCGCATGCTGCCAGCTCCGCGTAGTGCCCATCGGATCCGTCGGCCGCCTCCTGCGCGATCACGCCGACCTGATCCAGTGACAGTCGGCCCTCCCGCATTCCCGCCGCGCAGCGGGGGAACTCCTCGAGCCGGCGCGCGACGGCGGCGATAGTTCCGGCATTATTCGGTGAGGGGCCGGTCTTCCAGGCCACCAACGCCGCGACCGACCGTGCGCCCGTGGCACCCCACAGCTCGTCGTGGTCGAGCTCGGCCACGATCTCCACGATGCGGCCGTCGATCGCGTTGCGCTGCCCGGCCAACTCCGCCAACTCCTCGAACAACACCTCAAGCCGCTGATCGGGGCGCACCCCAGCGGCGAAAGACACTGCGGTCGAGGACATGACGCCATCATCGCAGGGGGGTACGACAAACCTGGCCGCCCGGATCGCGTCGCACGCGACGCGGCTAGCGGACCATCCGGTCGATCCGCCGGCCACCGACCATGCCCACCGGCGGCCGGGCTCGAACTCGGTGATGGTGAACGGGAGCGCCACGCCGATCGCGGTGCGCACCCGTCCCGTCGCCCCGAGCCTCAACCTTCCGCCGTCGACCTCACCCCCGGCGACGGTTGGGCCCCAGTGCGGCCACGCGTCGGTGTCGACTGACGGAAAGCATTGCGGTGATATACCCACCCGCTCGAGGCCGAACGCTTACGCGGCGTCTTCCGGCCAAAGGATGAACTCGTCGAACGCCCGCAACGCCGGCTCGGGACCGACCTCGTCGAGGGCCGCGCGAATCGCGTGCAGATGCGTCACGGCCATTTCCAGAGGTGGCTCGTCGGGCTGATAGGTGGTCCGCACCGGATAGTCGACGCCCGCTTGGCGGGTCATCTCGATGTGGCATCCGATGACGTGCGTTACCGGGTGGGTCTCACAGAATTCGATGAGCCGGCCGATGCTGGTCGAGAACGCGGCCCAGTCGACGATGTAGAGCCGACCGCGGTACACGGTGTCCCCGGTGAACAGGATTCCAGTCCACGGGTCGTAGAAGGTCACTGCGGCCGAGTGATGGCCGGGCGTCGCGAATGCTTGCAGGACGCGGCCACCGAGGTCGACGGGTCTGATCGCATCGGCGTCCTCGGAAGAGCCGAAGAACTTCCACGCCGCATCCTTATCGGCCTCGACCAGCGCGGTGTCGGCGCGGTCGGTGAATTGGCCATCGCCGGCCACGTGGTCGTCGTGTGCATGGGTGTGGAGGACCAAGAGTTCGTATCCGCTCCGCGGGTGGTGAACAAGCCAGGAGTCGATGAGGTCGTCGATGACCTGGCGCAGCGGGAAGAACTCAGGTGAGGCGGTGGCGCCGGTATCGAGCAGAACTGCGCGCTTCTCCCCGAACAGCAAGAACAAGAAGGGCGCCTCGTAGTCGATCGCCTTGTTCTGCCGGAGGATGACGGTGTTCTCGTCGTACCAAAAGGTCTGCAGATCGGGATCGGTGTTGTGCTTTGACGATGGAGACCCGTGAATCCATTGCACGTCAAGTGGTTTGGCGATGACAGTGAAATCCATTTAAGTGACACCGGACATGAAATCCTCCAGTGTGCGTCGTCTTGACGGGCCGGGTACGGCGCACATCTCGTCCGGGATGCGCGCTTGCGCATCTACTTCAAATGGACCCCAACAACGTGACGACGCTATGTATTCCGACCGCCGTTGACGCCGAGAATCTGGCCGGTGATGTAGCCGGCCTCTTCGGAGACCAGAAACGCGCACGCCGCCGCGATGTCTTCGGGCCTGCCCATGCGGCCAACGGGCGTCATCGCCGTCGCCCGCTCGACGTTCATGTTGCCGCGCTGTTCGGCATTGCGCAGCATCGGCGTGTCGATGAAGCCCGGCGGTATCGCGTTGACCGTGATCCCGCTCGGCCCGTACTCCAGCGCCAGCGACTTCGTCAGCCCATTCACCGCGGACTTGGCCGCGACATAGTGCGCCATCCCGGCAACACCCGAATGTGTGCTCGACGAGCTGATGTTGACGATGCGTCCCCAGCCGGCATCGACCATCTCGGGAATGACGGCCTGACAGCAGTGGAAGACGCCGTTGAGGTTGACGTCGATCACGCGCTGCCAGGCGTCGAACGTGATGTCCGTGAAGCGTGAGAACCCATCCAGCCCAGCAGCATTCACCAGGACCGATACGGGCCCCAGTTGAGTGTGGATCTTGTCGAGTGCCGCGTCGACCTGAGCACGGTCGGTGACATCGGCGGCGTAGGCGAAGTCGGCTTGCGAAGGCTGCAGGTCGATCGTCGCGACGTGATGGCCGTCGGCTGCGAGTCGTTGCGCGATCGCGCGGCCGATGCCCGACGCTCCACCGGTGACGACGGCTGTCTTCATGATCGGTTTCCTTTCCTGCGCAACCCAAGGGTGCGCCGTCCTGTTTCCACGAGATGCCGAAGCAGGTCGTCGTCGTCGACGGCAATCCATGCCGGTCCGACGGCACTCGAAATTCCTGCGAGCGCAACTGTGGCCTTGATCAGGCCCCCGGAACCCTGGTCATCTCCCGCGAGCAGTGTGAGCTGCCGGTTGATCAGCTCCGCCCAGTGCGGCTGGTCCCGAAGCAGCGTCGTCACGCTCGGGTCGCAGGCGAGCACCGAGACGAGGGCTCGGTTCGCGACCGCCAGCTCGGTGTACCCGCGCAGCATGTAGTCGGCCCGCGCGGCGGCGCTGCGCTGCGCCTCCGCCGTAGAGATGACGTCGCTCAGCTGCCCGAAGATCGGTTCCACGACGGCGCCGAGCAACTCTTCCCGCGTGCGGAAGTGGTAGTAGATGGCCGCCTTCGTGAATCCCATCTCGTCGGCGATCATCTGCAGGGACGTGCCCGCGAAACTGTGCCGGGTGAACAGGTCGACGGCAGTGTCGATCAGCCGCTGCCGGGTGTCGGCCGCGGCAGACGACTGAACAACGACCGTCTCCATACCTTACGATCGTACAGGAGATCACTTGCCGATCGTAAAGTGGGTCGTCCCGCCTCACGCAGCGCTGGATTCCGGACAATCGACGTCGACGTACACCGTGGTGAACTGTCCAGCCGGCGCGGGTGAGCCCGCGGGCAGACCTGCAGGCAGACCGTGAACGCCGGTGGCCGTGCACTGCGAGAGCGGAACGTCGCGCGGGCCGTTGAGGTTGAGTGCCACGTTGTATCCCCGTGTCGTCAAGTCGTTGACGGCTTGGTCGGCCGAAGACCCGCCCAGAGGCGCGGCCTCGGCGGCGGTGGCGAACGCGATGGATCCCGCTGCCAAAATTCCGGCTATCGTCGCGACGGTTGTCGAGTGCTTCATTGTCGGTGCCTTTCGTGTTGTCGAATCCGTGGTGCATACAGATTCGGTCCGGCGCCGACGACAGTCATCACGGCTGCCCCCAAAGAGGTCTACCGGTCAGCGATAACTTCGCGATACCTACTGTCCCCCATAGCCTCGCTGTCGTGTCCCTCCGTCGCAGCGGCTTCGCTCACGGTGCCGACGCTTTCTACTTCACCAGCGCCACCGCGAAGCCGTCCCAGTCCTTGGTTCCGACCGTCTGTATCGCTGCGGCATCCAGTCGCGGGTTCCGGCCCATCATGTCGAGCATGTCGCGGACGGCACGGGCCTGATGGTCGTCGGCGGCGGGGTCCAGCACGCGACCCATCCGGGCGATGTTGTCCACCACGATGAGTGACCCCGGATGACCCAACGCGATGGCCCATTCGACATAGCCGACGTTGTTCTCCTTGTCGGCGTCGATGAAGAACATGTCGAACGTCTCGCCGCGCTCGGCCAGTCGCGGCAGCGTGTCCAGCGCGGCGCCGACGATGACCTCGACGACGTCGGCGACGCCGGCCCCCTCGAAGTTGTTGCGCGCGACCTCCGCGTGCCGAGGTTCGAATTCGAGCGTCACGACGCGGCCGCCGGGCCCGACACCGCGGGCGAGGTTGATGGTGCTGTAGCCGCCGAGCGTGCCGATCTCCAGCACCCGTCTGGCGTTCGTCATTCTCGCCAAGAGCGACAGCAGCCTGCCGTGCTGGGCCGACACCTCGATGGCCGGCATGTCCGCCGCCGCAGTCGATTCCCGTGCGGCGCGCAGCGCATCGTCCTCCGTGTGCAACACCCGGTTGAACAGCTCGTCAAGCGATTTGGGGTCCGGCTTCGTCACGCGCCCGACGTTACCGCTAGCGCACACCCTCCTTGGCGTAGACGACCCGCAGCACATGGCCCACCTCCGGGCCCATCACCGCGTCGGCGAGCGCGCAGAACGTCGCGACGAACTCCGGCCCGTGCGGCGGGTCGGCGTCACACAGGTGGTGGGCGACCTCGTGTAGCACGACGAGTTCGCGAAGCGCCCACCTGGTGTGTCGCTCGGGCACCGCGATCGCGGCTCCGTCCTCGTCACGCTCGTAGTGCGCGGCGGTGATTCCGCGCCTCGGTCGCGCGCTGAGCGGTTCAGCGTCGGGCCAGCGCGCGCGGACGGACCCGAGCGCGAGCACGTCGTCGATGTGGCGCTGGACAGTCTCCGTGGAGGAGAACCGGGCCTCCGGCGGCAACGTCAGGCTGGTGCCGAAGAACTCGATCGTGCGGTTGCCGTGCTCGCTCGCACGGTCGAACAAGGTCCGGACGAATTCCTCTGCCGCGTAGACCTTCGCACGTTGCGTGTCGCGCGTGCTCATCGTTTCAGCGCGCTGCGCGCGCCGTTGATCTCTTGGCTGTTACCGAGCCTGGCGCGTCTGCCTGCGCGGTCCCCTGCCCGCCGCGCCGACGACGAGTAGCCCGCCGTCGCACTGGAGGCGGTCCACGTTCCCCGTGCTTTCGATGTCTGGCGATAAAAGGACTTCAGCTCGATATCCTTGTCCCGCAACGCGATCGCGGTACCGGGTTGGCGCCTCTTGCTCTTCGTCGCTTCTCGCCGGGCCTGCTCACGGGCCTCCGCCAACCGCTGGCCGATGCGCGCACCGAACGCCAATTGAAAATTGATGCGCGCGGTGATGGTCGGGGTGGGCTTGTGATCACCCGATGCGATGTAGCCTTCGGACGCCTTCACCATTTGCGTGACCAGGCTCGCGTAGAGCGCATGGCTGGCGTCGATGTCCTCGGCGAATCCGTAGGCGTAGACGAATGTCGAGTTCGACGCGATGTCGCACTTCACGTCGTTGGCATGCGCGATCACGGTGAACAGTTGCACGTAGGTGCGCAGGCCACGCTTGCCCGGGTCGCCGATGGTGATGGTGCGCTGCACCGGCGTCTGGGCCTTCGTCCGCTGGTCCGAATGCGAACGGGCGACGGCGAGATCGATCGACGTCGCCGTGGCCAACCGCTGCGCGGCGGCCATGAACGCTTCTGCCTCGTGCGTGTTGTCGGTGCCCTCGGCCTGGCGCAGCAGCGCGGCAATGCGGGCCAGCATCTTGTCGTCAGTCATCGACAACAAGATTAGGGCTACTTTGTGACAAACCCGTCGAGCGCAGTGACCAGCTGTGGAGAAAGCGGCGCCTGTTTGGCGAGGTTGGCGATGCTGTCGGTCGGGTCGTCGCGCAGCACGTGGTTCACTCCCTTGAGTTGGACGACCGTGAGCGCGGTGTGCTTCAGCGCATCGATGAGCGGCTGCATCGTGTCGCACTTGGCCTGGCGGTCGGTGTCCGAACACGACAACAGCACTGGCGTGCCCGCAGGGATCGCGGCGGCCTCCGCCACCGGGTCGATCTTGTCGGCTTCCACGGTGGCCTTCGCATTGCCCGGATTCAGGATCGCGCCGAGCCCCTCCGGGAGTTCCTTGGGCACCGTGCCCTTGGTGCGGACCTCGTCGACGGCGGCCAGCCAGGTGGCCAACGTCTCGGGGCTGGCGTCGGAGCGCACCCGGTTGGTGATGATGTCGAGGTAGCGACCGGACAGCGGCTGCAACAGGCCGAGGGAATGGATCCTCGGCGCGCCAGGCGTGGTGTCCGTCGCCAGCGCCATCGCGTGGACGGCGCCCTCCCCCAGCCCGTACGCCGAGACCCGGGACTTGTCGGTGCCAGGCTGGTCGGCGAGGAATCGCAGCGCAGCCTTGGCGCCGCTGGTGTAGACCGCGCTCACGACGTCGGCGGGGTGCGACTGGTAGGGACCCAGCTTGGTGGCACCGGTGCCGATCTTGTCGTAACGCAGGCTCGCGACGCCCCGGTCGGACAGCAGTTCGGCGAGCTGCCGCATGTTACCGATCTTGCCGACGACGATGTTGTCGCCATTGCGGTCGGTGTTGCCGCTCTCCGAGATCAGCAGCGCCGAGGGAGCGGGCGCGGCGTCCTTCTGGTGGCGGTACGTGCCGTGGATGGTGAGCCCGTCGGCGGTGAAGCTGACCTCGTCCTCGACCCACTGCTTCTGCTGGGACTTCTCATCCGACGAGCATCCGGCCGTCAGGATCAACAGGAGGGAAAGCGTCAACGCGGCAAGGATTTTCAAATCCTGGCCTCGATCCAGGACGAGACGTCGTCGAGCACCACGGCGCGTTCGGGCTCGTTGAACACCTCGTGATAGAGCTGCGGGTAGACCTTCAGGTGCGCGTCCTGCGACCCGACACACTCCATCAGATGCCTGCTGCCCTGCACGGGGATCAGCTTGTCCTCCTCGCCGTGCACCACCAGCAGTGGCGCCGTCAGGGCCGAGGCGCGCTGCGGCATGGTTTCGCCGACGCCGATCAACGCGCGTGCGATGCCCGCCGGCAGCTTGCCGTGATGCACCAGGGGGTCGGCGTTGTAGGCGGCCACCACCGCGGGGTCGCGGGACACCGCGTCGGTGGGCAGCTCCTCGACGGGCAGGCCGGGCGCGATCTTCCCGAGCGTCTTGGCCAGCACCATCATCACCGGCGACACCGCGTCGTTAGCGTCCACGGCCGGGCCCGACAGCACCATCGCGGCGTAGTCGTCGGGGTGCTCGACGCCGTAGGCGAACACCACGCCGCCGCCCATGCTGTGGCCCAGGACGACGCGCTCGAGCTCCGGGTATTCGGCGGCCGCGATGCCGACCAGGGTGTGGAAGTCTTCGGTGTATTCCGACATGTCGCGCAGGTAGACCCTCTTGCCGCCGGAGCGGCCGTGGCCGCGGAGATCGAGGGCATAGACGACCAGGTCGGATTCGCCGAACCGCTGCGCGACGTGGTCGTAGCGGCGGGCGTGCTCGGCATAGCCGTGGCACAGCACGACCACGCCGCGAGGGTCCGTCTCGGGTTCCCACACGTCGTAGACGATGCGCACACCGCCGACACCCTCGAAGGACCGCTCGGTTCGGCTACTGGCCATCAGGCGAGCGTATCGACTGCCTGTCGGAGGGTCTGCGTAAGCTCGGTGTGGTGAGCGTGCTCGCACACGAAACCGATGACGAATTCCTGCTCAAGGCCGAACCGCACCGGCGCGAGCTGTTGGCGCACTGCTATCGGATGACCGGCTCCGTGCACGACGCCGAGGACCTCGTTCAGGAGACCTATCTCCGTGCCTGGAAGGCCTATGGCGGGTTCAAGGGTCAATCGTCGTTGCGGACCTGGCTGTACCGCATCGCGACGAACACCTGCCTGACCGCGCTGGACGGCCGCCAGCGCAGGCCATTGCCCTCCGGGCTGGGCCAGTCGGCGTCGGACCCGACCGCCGACATCGCCGAACACCGAGAGATCAGCTGGCTGGAGCCGCTCCCCGACTCGCCGAAGGAGGACCCGTCTGACCCGTCGGTGATCGTCGAGTCCCGCGAATCGGTGCGGCTGGCATTCGTGGCGGCTCTACAGCACCTGTCGGCCCGGCAGCGCGCGGTGCTCGTTCTCCGCGAGGTGCTGCAGTGGAAGGCGGCCGAGGTGGGTGAGGCCATCGGCGCCTCGACGGCCGCGGTCAACAGCCTGCTGCAGCGCGCGCGGGCGCAACTCGACGCGGTTCAGCCCACACAGGACGATGAGGCCGCCGCTCCGGAATCGCCTGAGGCCAAGGATCAGCTCGCAAAGTACATCGCGGCATTCGAGAACTACGACATGGACAAGCTGGTTGCGCTGTTCACCGAGGACGCGGTTTTCGAGATGCCGCCGTTCGACGGCTGGTATCAGGGCCCGGCGAACATCGTCTCGCTGTCGAAGACTCACTGTCCCGCCGAGGGGGCCGGCGACATGCGCTTCGTCGCCATCACCGCGAATGATCAGCCAGCCGCCGCGCTATACATGCTCAACCGCGAGACAGGTGTGCACGAGGAGTTCCAGCTACACGTGCTCGAGGTTCGCCCCGGCGGCATCTCGCATGTGGTGGCGTTTCACGCGGGCGACGGGTTGTTCGCGAGGTTCGGGCTTCCCGAAACGCTTGCATGACTCCGTCCGTCGACATCCGCCGCGGGTCGGACCGCGGCGCGAGCACGACGGAATGGCTCGACTCCAAGCACTCCTTCTCGTTCGGCGACTATTACGACCCGGCGAACACCCACCACGGGCTGCTGCTCGTCAACAACGACGACTGGGTGGAACCGGGCACGGGATTCGACACCCACCCGCACCGCGACATGGAGATCGTGACGTGGGTGCTGCAGGGTTCGCTGGCGCACCGCGACTCCATGGGCAATTCGGGCGTCATCTACCCCGGACTGGCGCAGCGAATGTCGGCTGGGACCGGCATCCTGCATTCGGAGAAGAACGGATCGGCCAGTGAGCGAGTGCATTTCGTGCAGATGTGGGTAGTGCCCGACGAAGCCGGTATCGATCCGGGCTACCAGCAGGCCGAGATCGGCGACGGGCAGCTCGCCGGTGGTTTGGTGACCATCGCGTCGGGCCGGCATGGCGACGCGGCCATCGCCATCCACAACACAAATGCGGCATTGCACGCGGCGCGACTCCAGCCAGGCGATGCCGTCCAACTGCCGGACGCACCGTTCCTGCACCTGTTCATTCCTCGCGGCGAGGTGACACTCGAAGGCGCTGGGCCTCTTCACGAAGGCGACGCCGTCCGGTTCGCCGAGTCCGGGGGCCAGCGCGTCACCGCGACCGAGTCCGCGGAAATCCTCGTCTGGGAGATGCATGCGGATCTGGCCGCCGCATAACGGAATCGCCGCCGGACTTCTCGGCATTGCAGTGCTGGCGGGGTGCTCGACGAACTCGCCCCCGCAGCCGTCTCCCGCGTCGCCGTCGTCATCGCCCGTCGCTCCCGCGCCGGTCTCCGGGAAGCTGGTGGCCACGCCCGTCGACGTCCCGGGCGATCTGGCGCAGGCTCCGTTCGACGTGACGCGGCAGGCGTTGGTCCCGCAGGGCTGGACGATGTCGGTGTGGGCGAGGATCCCCAAGGCCCGCCTGGCGGCCTGGGCACCGGACAATACCCTTCTCGTCTCGGTGCCGGCGAGCGGGCAGATCGTGAAGTTGACGCCGAAACCCGATGCGGCGCCGCAACAATCGACACTCCTCGATGGGCTGGACCAACCACACGGGATGGCATTCGCGGGTTCGACGCTCTATGTCGCCGAGAGCGACCAGATCGACGGCTACGACTACGCCAACGGCGCGGCCACCAACCGTCGAACGGTGGCCGACGGGCTTCCCGACGACCGCAGCCCGGAGCTGCATGGCGCCTATGCGCACGCGCTGAAGAGCGTCGCCGTCGGACCCGACGGATGCGGTCTACTTCTCGATCGGATCGACGGGCAACATCTCCGCACCGGACCGCGAGGCCGATCCGCCGCGGGCGACGATCATGGCGATCCCACCCGGCGGCGGGCCGGCCCAGCCGTTCGCAACGGGAGTCCGCAACGGAACCGGTCTCGCGATCGCTCCGGACGGTTCGGTGTGGACGGCGGTCAACAATCGCGACAATGCCCCGGATCCGGACGGCGACGTCGACACCCAGTATGTGAACGAGCACCCGCCCGAGGCATTGGCGCGAGTCACGCCTGGCCGCGAATTGGGTTGGCCCTATTGCAATCCCGACGGCGGTCCGGCCGACCTGCCGTTCATCCGCGACATGTCCACCAACGCCGACGGGACACGGATGGATTGCGCCGCGTTACCGCCCGTCGAGCAGAGCCTTGGTGCTCACTCGGCGCCGCTCGGACTCTCGTTCACCACGAATGTGCTGCCGCAGCCCTATGCAAACGGAGCGTTGGTTGCAGTGCACGGTTCATGGAACCGGCAGCCGCCCCGGGCACCCGAGGTGTCGTTCTTCCCTTGGCGCGACGGTGCTTTGGGTGACCAGCAGACCTTCGTCGGCGGGTTTCAGGCCGACGACGGCTCGCGATGGGGACGACCGGTGGCGGCGGTGACCGGGCCCGACGGCGCGGTGTACATCACCGACGACTACGCCGGTGCCGTCTACCGATTGGCCCCGCCAGGTCGCTAGCCGACCTTGGTGCCGCGTCGTCCCGTGATGCCGACGTAGATGGCGATGAGGACGATCGCCACGATGATTCCGACGAGGAACGGGATGACCTGCCATCCGCCGTTGGCGTTCCGGTACCCCAGTGAGTACGTCAGCCACGTCCCGGCGAACGAACCAAGCGCGCCAAGGATGATCGTCATGATCACGCCGATGTTCTGCTTGCCCGGCATGATGAGCCGCGCGAGGGCGCCGACGATCAAGCCGACCACCAATGCGCTGAGAATCGTTCCGATCATTTCTGCTCCTTCGATAAGTCCGACGACACGGGATTACCCACTCCGCCGCCGAATCCACGCCCCACCAGGCCGATACGCAATCGTGACTGCGCTGTTACTGAAGTTGACTGTGAGGTTGGTGTGATTAGAGTGACTTGTTTCCGATGCTCTTGCCGAAGGGGCGACCGTGCCGACACCAGCCGCGCTATGCCGGCGCTTCGTGGCGTGCGCCGCCGCGTTGATGCTGTGTGCTGCGCTGACGTCGACGGCGGGCGCACCGACGGCCCGGGCCGACGGACGCACGTTGCTCGCCGGCGCGATCGCGAACACCCGCGGCTCCTATCTCGTCTACAACTTCGGCGACGGCAACGCGGCGCCGATGCTCAACGCCGGCGGCGGCTGGTACGAGATGAACAACGGCGGCCACCTGATGACGATCAAGGGCGCGGCGTCCAGGCTGCAACCGCGATTGTTGGTCGACAGCCACCAGGGATCGCAGGCCCGATGCGAACGCGACGCGGGCGCCCGCACCGGCGAGGGTCTGTGGCAGGCGTCCGAGATCTATGCGCCGCTGGAGGCGTGGCAGGCGCTCGGCCAGCCGACGATCGCGATCAACGCGAACTTCTTCGACGTGCGCGGCCAGAAGGGCGGGTCGTGGCGCGACACCAAATGCAGCTCGCCGCTCGGCGCATATGTCGACAACACCCGCGGGCAGGGCCGCGCCAACGCCGCCGTCACCGGCACCCTTGCCTATGCGGGCAAGCAGGGCCTGTCCGGCGGCAACGAGAACTGGTCGTCGCTTGCCACGATGATCCTGCCGACCGGTGGCGCGCCATACGTCGTCATGCCGAAGGGGCCCAACGACTACGACTCGGCGTCACCGGAGATCCAGAAGCTGCTCGACCAGAACGCGCGGTTCGTGGCCGTCGCAGGAATTGGCCTGCTCGCTCCCGGTGACACCGGTCAGCTCAACGACGGCGGCCCGAGCGCGGCGCGCACTGCGGTCGCCTACAACCGAACCAACGACCAGTTCTACGTCTTCCAGGGCGGCAGCTACACGCCCGACCAGATCCAGGATTTGTTCCGCGGGCTGGGAGCCGACAACGCCGTGCTGCTCGACGGCGGCGGCTCGTCGGCGATCGTGCTGCGGCGTGACACCGGCGGCATGTGGAGCGGCGCCGGATCTCCCAAGGGCAGTTGTGATACGCAGCAAGTGCTTTGCGACTCCCGAGAGCGCGCACTGCCCAGTTGGCTGGCCTTCAGCTGACCCGCGGATGGCAGAGCTGACGCGCCGCACGATCCTGCGGCTGGGGGCCGGACTCGCCGGTGCATGCGCGCTCGATCCCATCTGGCAGTTGGGGCTCGCCACTGCGTCGGGCGCACCGCCGCCCGACCGGCCGTCGCCGTCTTCCGCCGCGGCGACGCCGACATACCTCACCGGCTCGTTCGTCTCGGCGGCCCGCGGTGGCATCGAAACCGCAGTGGGCGATCGCGCTGCCGCCCGGGCACACCGGGCCATTGCGGCCGGTGATCGCGTTGCACGGGCGCGACATGACGGCGTCGGGCGTGATGGGCATGGGAGTCGAAGAGGGCCTGGCCCAATTGGCCAAGGCTGGGTATCCGCCCTTCGCGGTGGTGGCCGTCGACGGCGGCAACGGATGGTGGCACCGACGGGTGTCCGGCGAGGACTCGGGGGCGATGGTGCTCAACGAGTTGTTGCCCATGTTGGCGGCCAAGGGCCTGGACACGTCGCGGGTGAGCTTCATCGGTTGGTCCATGGGAGGCTATGGCGCCTTGCTGCTCGGCGGCGCGCTTGGCGCGGCGCGGACCGCCGCGATCTGTGCGGTCGCCCCGGCGCTGTTCACCGACTACGCCGAGGCCATCCAGGAGCGCGCGTTCGACGGACCGGCGGACTGGTTCGCGTACTCCGTGTACGGGATTCCCGCGCTCTCCCAGATCCCGCTGCGCATCGACTGCGGGGCCAGCGACCGGTACTACGGGGCGGTGAAGCAGTTCGTCGCGTCACTGCGCAGACCACCCTCGGGAGTGTCCTTCGTCGGTGGTCATGACGTTGCAGCGTGGCGGGAAAAACTTCCGAGAGAGTTGGCCTGGCTGGCGACGTAGCGCGTTGATCCCCGGATACCCCTGGGTCACATGAGACGATCGTTGCTCGAGTGAACAGAGTTGCGACTGCGCCACGCCCTGCCACCCGCCGCACTTCTCCTGCGCGCGGGCGGGCCGCCCTGCAGCGGAAGCATTTTCGGCCTGACATCGAAGGCCTGCGGGCGATCGCCGTCATCGCCGTCGTGCTGTACCACGCCGGGGTACCGGGCGTCGGCGGCGGTTTCATCGGCGTCGACATGTTCTTCGTCGTGTCGGGCTTCTTGATCACCGGCCTGCTGTGGCGCGAGGCCTCCGGCACCGGGACGGTGCGACTGGCGCAGTTCTACGGAGCTCGGGCCCGACGGCTGCTGCCTGCAGCGGTGACGGTGCTCGTCGCCACCTGCGCCGCGTCGGCGGTGCTGCTGCCGCCGCTGCAGGCGCGGAGCGTGATCGGTGACGGCATCGCGAGCGCGCTATATGTCGGCAACTATCGATTCGCGATCCAGGGCACCGACTACCTGGCGGCGGACGCGCCACCGTCGCCGCTGCAGCACTATTGGTCGCTGGGCGTGGAGGAGCAGTTCTATCTGCTGTGGCCGGCGTTGATCATCGGCATGGCATGGCTTCTCGCGAGGGCGGCGCGTCACAATGGGACGGCGGCGTCACGGTCGGTGGCACCGTATCTGCTGGCGCTTGCCGCGCTGGCGGCGGTGTCGTTCATGCTGTCGTTGTCGTGGACCGACAGCTGGCCGTCGTGGGCGTTCTTCTCGCTACCCACGCGCGCGTGGGAGTTGGCCGTCGGCGGGCTGGTGGCGTTGACGGCGGGTGCGTGGCGACATCTGCCCGGCCCGCCGGCGGCGCTGGTTGGCTGGGGCGGTCTGGCGTTGATCGTCGTCACCTGCACACAGGTCGGTGGGTCGACGCCGTATCCCGGTACGACGGCGTTGTTGCCAGTGCTGGGAACGGCGTTGGTGATCGGCGCGGGCTGTGCGACACCGGATTTGGGTGTCGGGCACTTCTTGTCGAAACCGGCGATGCGCTCGATCGGTCGGCTGTCGTATTCGTGGTACCTGTGGCATTGGCCGGTGCTGCTGCTTGCCCCGGCGCTGTTCGGCCAGACTCTTGGTTTGGCGGGCCGGTTGGCGATGGTCGTGGTGTCGTTCGGACTCGCGATCCTGACACTGCACCTGATCGAAAACCCCGTGCGGTTCGCAGGGTGGCTCACGATGTCGGCCCAGCGCAGTCTGGTGGTGGGCGGCGTGCTGACGGCGGTGGCCGTCTGCGTCTGCGTGGTGTTGTTGATGGTGCGGCCCGTGCCCGTCGGCCATGGCACGGCGGCGCCGCCTGTTGTTCCGGTCGCGCCCGCCGGACCATCGGATGCTGGGCTAATCGCCCGTAGCTCCCCCGCCGATGTCGGTGCGGGACCAGGTACTGGCCGCGGTGGCGCAGTCGACCGAACCACGGCCGGTGCCAACGAATCTGACGCCGGCGCTCAATGCGATCGCCAAGCCCGATGTGTTCGTCGACGGATGCGTGCTGTCCTGGCGGGATGTCGAGCAACCGGAATGCGTATCGGGGGATGCCGGGGCGTCGACGACGGTGGCGCTGGTCGGCGATTCGCATGCAGCGATGTGGCAGCCGGCACTCGAACCGATTGCGCAGGAGAAGCATTGGCGGCTGGAGACGATGGGTAAGGTGCTGTGTCCGCTGATGGACCTGCCCATCAACAGTCCTTATCTCGGGCGGAAGTTCACCGAGTGTGAGCAGTGGCGCGCCGACGTTCTGGCGCGGCTGGAGAAGGAGCGGCCTGCGCTGATCGTGGTCGACATGTCGCGCCGGTACGGTGCCGACTTCGGGTTCACGAGTTACGACCAGGCGTGGCAGGACAGCCTGACCCAGCTGGTGCAACGGTTACGCGGCACGGGTGCAAGCGTTTTGGTGCTGAGCCAGGTGCCGGATCCGCACTCGACGGTGCCGACGTGTGTGAGCGGGCACATGGACAACGCCGCTGCGTGCTCGCCGGCGCGGTCGGATGGGCTCAACGATGCTGGCGTCGCGGCAGAGGCTTCAGCGACGGCAGCTGGCGGTGGTCAGTACGTGGAGCTGTCCGATCTGTTCTGCACCGCCGACCGCTGCCCGGTCATCGTCGGCAACACGCTGGTGTTCCGCGACGACAACCACGTGACGACCGAGTACGCCAAGGTGCTAGGTCCGGTGCTCGGTGAACTGGTCGAGCGGGCCCTGGCGCGGAACTAAGTTACCGATCAGGGTGCCGTCTGGTTGTGGCCCTTGGCGGTGATCGTCTGGCCGCTCACGCCATTCGCTGTCGCGGTGTTGTTGTGGCCCAACGCCTTGACCGTGTTTGCGACACCCGCAATCGTCGACGCCAAGTTGCCCTTGCCGACTGCGACGTTCTTGTTCAGGCTGCCAAGGACGGTACTGGCGGTGTTGTTCTTGCCGATTGCCGTGTTCGTATTGCCGATGCCGGTCTGAGTCAACAAAGGATTGCCGTTGAGGATGACACCCGGAGTGCCGACGGTGGTAGCCACGTTGTTGAGGCCGGCGGCGAGGTTCTTGTTGTCGTTCCCCAGCACCGTAAGCGCCGTGTTGCCCAGGCCGAACCCTCTGTTTGTATTTCCGTTGCCGGCGCCGGTGACGGTAGTCGGCAGTCCGAGCACCGTCGCCGTGATCTCTGGGAAGCCGACAGTGGCCGCCTGGTTGGCGATCCCTACCGCCGCGTTCTCGTTGTTGTTGCCCAACACGGTGGCCGCCGTGTTCCCCAGGCCCCACCCGAAGTTCTTGTTGTTCTGACCGGTTGGGGCGACGTCGACTGTCGCGAGGTTCCCGGTAAGTGAACTCAGAATCAAATTGATCCCCGGAGTGCCGACAGTGACGGCCTGGTTGACGATGCCTATCGCGCTGTTGGTGTTGCCGTTACCCAACACCGTGGCCGCGGTGTTCCCCAAGCCCAGGCCGATGTTGTTGTTATTATTGCCCGTTGGATCGACGTTCAACGTTGCCGTCAATACGGTGAGAGTTGTCGCCGACGATCGGAATGCTTGAGGTGGCGTCGACTACAGCCTTGATGCCCGGTGTGCCCACAGTTGCGGCCTGATTGAAAATTCCACCCGCGATGTTGTTGTTGTTGTTCCCGAACAGCGTCAACGCGGTGTTGGCTGCTCCGATCGCAAAGTTGTTGTTGCCGTTGCCGGTCGGGGTGGCCTGAACGTGCGCGGTGATATCCGTGAGATTGAGACCGGGGATCACGCCGCTGAGGTCCAGCGCGTCCAGGGTTGCAGTCACATCCGCACCCGGGGTGCCGACGGTGGCGGCCTGGTTGAGGAAGCCGGCCGCGACGTTGTTGTTGTTATTGCCGAGTGCAGTGAGCGCTACGTTTCCGAAGCCCAGCGCGACATTGTTGTTGTTGTTGCCGGTCGAGTCGACGGTTCCTGTTATCGTCCCGAGCGCCGTGTCGAGCGCAGTGAGTTGAACACCCGGGGTGCCCACAGTGGCAGCCGTGTTGGCGACCCCGCCCGCGATGTTGTGGTTGCCGTTGCCGAGTATCGACGTCGCAGAGTTCCCGATGCCGAACGCGGTGTTGTGGTTGTTGTTGCCAGTGGGGTCGGTCACCACCACGCCAGGGATACCGATCGCGCCGAGTCCGATCGAGGAAGCGGTGTTGTTGAGGCCGATCGCCGTGTTCCTGTTGCCGGTCCCGCCAATCGCGGTCGCGGCATTGCCGATTCCGAGCGCAGTGGAGATGTTGTTGGTGCCCCCGACCGCCGAGGCTGTGTTGTTCAGGCCAATCGCCAATGCGCCGTTGCCGGCGCCGTCGGCCGTCGCCGTGCTGCCGGGGAACAACGAAATAGCCCAGGCGCCCTGCCCGGTGGCTGAGCAGCTCCCATCACCGATCGATCCCAGGCCGCCTATTGCCATACAGGCCGCACTGGCCGTCCCGCTGGAGAACCCCCAGAAGGAGGACGCCAACGCGCCGGTCGCGAGGGCTCCGACCACTATCTTGCTCGCTGGGGCACTGCCGTGCGCGGTCGGCAATGCCCTGTGCCTACCCGCCGAGCTAACGCGCTTACTCTGCTTCCGCTGCTTGGATCCGCGCTGCTTCGATGCCACGTGACCGGTCCTTTCAGGCGCCGCCTCAGATTCTCCTCAGGCACCGTAGCACTAATGTGACCACAATCACTAAATAGCTGAGAAAATTTGTGCCTGGCCATATCGCGCATAAAGCAAACGAGTTAATTACGAAGACGTCAATATAAACCTGCTGCTAGCGGCGCCATATACGCAGGCCTGGTAGCGAGCTGTCAGCAACTGCCACTTTTTCGAACGGCGAGGTTGCTGGATGCGGGTTACCCGGGCGCGGTTGCCAGCAAAGTCGAGATCACTACACGCCTCGGATTTCGCAATAGCTTGTTGATTTCGAAGCACGTGTCCCATCTGCGGGAATCGGACGGTAAACCGCCCGAGAGCTATCCAGAAGTTCGTCAGCAAACGAAACCCATTGTTAGCTGGCTATCGACAGTGCGCCCTTCGCCGCCGCCTCTGTCTGCCGGTTGTAGCCGCCACCGAACAGCGCGACATGGGCCAGCAGCGGGTACAGCTGGTGCAGTCCGACCCGGTCTCGCCAGCCGTCCCGCAGCGGGCGCACCGACTGATAACCCTCCAGCACCTCCGCCAGGTACGGGCACCCGAACAACGCCAGCATCGCCAAGTCCGTCTCCCGGTGGCCGCCATGTGCCGCCGGGTCGATGAGCACCACGCCTCCCCTCGTCCACATCACATTGCCGCTCCACAGATCCCCGTGCAGTCGCGCGGGCTTGTCGTCGTCGTCGAAGTCGCCCGCCAGGCAGCGTTCGATGACCCCGTCGACCAGTCGCCGCGCCTCGTCGCTCAGCCATCCTGACGCCATGTCCGACATCGGGCGCAGCCGCTCTTCGGCGTAGAACTGGCCCCAGGCTTCGTGGCCTACACAACGACATCGGCAACGGCGTCGACAGCGGGCCAAAGTATCCACCAGCCGGCCAGCCGTCAGGTCCTGTTCCGAACAGCGCCGCCCCGGCCCCGTGCGTCACCGCCAATCGCAAACCGAAATCCCTTGCGGCAGAGGGAGTCGGGGCCATTGACTCGAGACGCTCCAGCGTCAACGAGTTCTCGTCCTGCGCCACCACCCGAGCACAGGGCACTCCGCCCTCCACCGTGAGCCAGTGCAACCCCGCCGCTTCCAGTTCGAAGAAATCAGGTGGGGCGCAGGGATTGGACTTGACGAAATCAGCCACGAGGCCGACGCGGTAACCCGACCATGAATCCCATCAGCTGATCACGGAGCGCCGCAGGCATATTCGTCACCAACGCCGTTTGTAACTTCGGCAAGAGCGAAACCACATAGCGGGCCTTCGGCCGACGAGCCGTGAGCGCCTCCTCGACGACCGCCACGACCTTGTCCGTCGGTGACGCCAGCTTGCGGGCCCTGGGCACGAACTTCTTCATTCCCGCAATGTGTTTGGCGTAGAGGTCGCGATATGCGGGTGACATTCCCGCCTCGACCTGGAGGACCATGTCGTCGGCGGTGCGCCACATGTCGGTGTCGGTTTGTGCGGGCTCGATCAGGACGACAGGAATGCTCCACGCCCTCAACTCCACCCGCAACGCGTCGGCGGCAGCTTCGAGGGCGAATTTCGACGCGGAATATGGCCCCAGCATCGGCGTGGCGATACGGCCATTCACGCTGGAGATGAACAGCACCCGACCCTGCGCCTTCCGCAGCTGCGGCAAGACCGCCTGCGTCACCGCGAATTGCCCGACGACGTTGACCTCCAACTGTTCTCGCCAGTCATCCGCGGACACCGTCTCGATAGGGCCTGCAACGGCAATGCCCGCATTGTTGACCACCGCGTCGAGCCTCTCGGGCAGCGATTTGGTCAGCTTCGCAATGTGCCCGGCGTCGGTGACATCGAGGATGACGACCGACACCCGCTGCGGATGGGCCTTCGTGAGTGCGTCGGCATCCCGGTCGCTGCGGACGCCGGCGATCACATCCCAGCCCGAGGTTGCGAGGTGGTCGACGATCGCCCTGCCGATTCCCCTCGCGGCCCCGGTGACAAGTACTGATGGCATAGCCGAGACCCTAGTCGCCCGACTCGCCTATAGCTGCGGGGTGAGGTCCAATGTGGTGACCGTCGTCATCCGGGTGATCCGCCAGTCGGCGCGGTCGCGCTTCATCTCCAGCCGGTAGGACAGATACCTCAGTGATGGGATGTTCTTCGAGACCGGGCTGGTCGCCACCGAATTGGTGTACACGATGGCCGACGCATCGGTCGGACTCACCGCTTCTACCGCGGTGCCCAGCACGGAGGTGGTGTTGGTGACCTGGGCCTGTTTGTTGGTGGCGACGATCGAGTCGATGAACTTGCGGTACTGGAACGCGAAATCGCCGGTCAGATACCGAGCCGAGCGGTCGGCGAGGGTGTCCATATTGTCCGGGGTGTACGACCACAACGTGGTGATCGCGTTCGCGGCCGTGCGGGCGATGTCCAGCTTGGTGTCGACGAGCGCGCGATTGGCGATCACCGGTTGCACCGCTGCGCCGATGAACGCTCCGCCCGCCACGAACAGGGCGGCGGCCGCCACCGCAGCGGCTTTCAGCCGCTTGCCCGCGGGCCGGTGCGGGACGAGTACCGTTTCCTGTTCCTCCGTCGTCTCCGCGGATTCCGTTGTGTCCGCGGATTCTGCTGTGTCACCGTCGGATTCATCGGCGCCGCCTTCGACTACCGCCGTTTTTTCTCGGTCGCCGTCTCTTCGCCCGCATCGACCTGCGGGTCTTTCTTCCCGCGCCGCAGGAAGTTCCGGCGACGGCGCGGTTTGACCGTCACCTCTTCGTCCGCCGACGAGCTCACCTCGTCAGCCGGTGAGGTCAAATCTTGCGCCGCGGATGTCTCGTCGTCGGGCGTTTCGTCGACGGGGGGCTCGTCGTCGGGCGTGTCCTGCGCCTCGGCTGGCTCCGAGACGAGGCGACGTTCCTTGCCACGCGGCATCCGATGCCGTCCCCGAGGCGCCGACGCCTCCGACGGGGCAGCGGGCGCATCCGTGGTCAGATCACCTGAATCAGTTGGCTGATCTTCCACAGCTGCCCTTCCTTCTTTGCCGTTACAGCCCAACGACTTCCGCTTTCGACTGTCTTTCCGTCGGGTGTCTGATTCGAGACCTTGGTGGCCACCAGTACTTCGGCGCTGCCGTCGTCGTTCCAGCGTTGGATACCGGCATCCAATACGGTGCCCTGCGTCGGCTCGGCGCGCGCAACCTGGACCAGGATCACGTTGATCTTCTCTTTGAACGTCTTCGCGAAGTCTCCGGTGGCCTGCGACTGGATGCGGTCCCCGTAGTAGTTGGCCTGGAACGGGTCCAGCGTCGTATATGTGGTCATGAACGACCGCACGTACGTCAGCACGTCCGCGTCGCGGGCCAGCGTCCTGCGGTCGGTCTCATGCGAGGCGAGCATCACGGTGCTCGCCGCGATTGCCGCCGAAACGAGCAGTGCCGACAGTGTCGCAATGATCGGCAGCCCCCACCGGCGCGGCGGCTTCGGAGCCGGAGGACTGAAGAAGTCCAGCTCTTCGGCTTCGATCTTGCGCCGCGGGCTCATTGTGGGGCCCCCGGCAAGGTCGGTTTCTTCAGCACGGTCAGGTTGGCTACCCGCCAATCCCTCACCTGACTTCTCGAAGTCCACCCGCACCGTCGCGGTGATGAATCGCAGATTGCTCGGGTCGTCGCCACGCTGCCCCTGCATGGCCAGCAGCATCGACGCCTGAGTCGGGGCCGCCGACAGCACCGCGCTGCTGACTGCCCAGTACTCATTCGACGTCGGGTTGGCCTTCTGCACTGCGTCCTGCTGCGCAACCAACTGCGAGCGGTAACCGTCGGTGGCAAGTCCCTGAGCGCGCGCGAAGTCGTCCTTGAGGGTGTCGTTGTGGTAGCTCAGCATCTTCTCGACGATCCGCGGACCCTGCTCCGCGATCTGCTGGCGCGACTCGTCGGTCGCCCGCTCCTGGCGGTAGACGACGACGAAGTTCAACGCGACTGCGGCCGCGCACACCACCACCGCGGCGGCCAACACCTTTGCGGCCAGCCGGCGGATGTTGTGCTCGGGCCGATCCACCCGCCGAACCTCGGTGCGCAACAACAGATCTGCGAACGTGCGGCGGCGGGAATCCCACAATGGCCACAGCCAGCCGATGAAGAGCGCTGCGGTATCAACCAGGTGAGCCAGGTCGCGGGCGAGCAGTCGCCACGCACCGACCGTGGCGCCGTCACGCCGAACAACCCTGATTCCGAATAGCGCCCGGCCCAGGCTCCACCCGGTGATCGCCGGCAACAGCAGCCGGTTGACCGCCATCAGCAGGAAGATCGCCGCGGCGCTGCACGTGTAGACCAGCCACAGCCAACCGGGCTGCGAAACGGTGATGGCCAGGAAGGCCAGCGGCGCCAGCACCGCGATCACGCCCACGCCCAACAGGACGTCCAATGTGAAGGCACCCACCCGCGACCCCCACGACGCCGGCGAGTCGACCCGCGACGAGTCGTCGGAGGCCGCGTTCGGCGTCGCGTCGAGAACAGCCGTCACGAGGTGACCTGTTGCAGGTCGGCGATCTTGTATTTGTTCTGGTCGTTCTCGTCGCGTGACATCTTCACCCGCAACCGGTAGCCCTGCTCCTGATCGGCGGCGCCCGAGTTGGTCACCTTGACCCGCATGGCCACCAGCACGTCCACCGAGCCGTCGGGGTTGTGCTTCTCGACCGCCGCACGCAAGTCGGACACCTGGACCTTGACGTTGGCCGCCTGGTAGGCCTCAACCAGAACTCCGCTGTACAAGCTGGCCTGTGCACCGAAGCCGCCGGTCGAGCATTCCATGATCTTCACCTGGGCCCCCGACATCGCTGCGGTGTCGGGGGCGTTCGTCGCCGCCACACAGTCCTTGGCGGCTGCCAGAGCGGCCCCATCGTCGCGGGCGATGGCTTCGGTTTGCCTGTAGTCACGAATGAAGAAGAGTCCGCCGACCACCGCCGCGGCGGTCAGCAGCAGCAGGGCCGCACAGACGGCCGCGGCCCATCCTCGGCCGAGACGCGGGGGACGCCGGTCTGCAGCGTCTTCTGCTATCTCGGGGGTTGGACTGTCCTGGTCGTCTTCGCTGATCTGTTCTTGTTCGGTTACCGCTACCGACTCGTCTGGCGCGTCCTCAGCATCGGTGGGGTTCAGCTGGCGGGTGCCAGCATCTCCTTCCATCCGTCGTCTCCTGGGTTATTCGAATTGCTGACGGAGTACTTCACGCCGTCGGGTCCGACCACCTCGCCGCTTGACGGGTTGTAGATCGCGCTATTACCTGATGCCGGAGTGTACTGACACGGGTTGGGTTGTTGTCCACTGCACTGGACGGTGCCCTGGTTGGGCGGCGTCAGCGGGTCGCTGACCGGTGCCGGTGACCCGCCTGGTGGCAACTTATCGGCCGGCAGCGGGTTCATCCCGTTGTTCACCGACGGCGCCGGTATGACATAGCCGGGTTTGACCGGCTGGTCGCAGCGCGCTGCGGGCGCGGGACAGTTCACGATCTGGTTCGGATCGCCGTACCACGGGTTGGTGCCCAGCGGTACGTACGGCTCATTGTTGCGGCATTCCTTCGGCGTCGCCGCCCGCTTGCCCGGTACATCGGCGCACGGATAGTTACGCGCACCACGGACCACGTTCTGGACGTCCTTCGGGATCTTGCAGTACGTGCCCGACGGCAACGGCGCCATGCTGGTGTCCGCCGGCGAGCGCCACTCAGATGCCGGGAGGAATCCGGTGAGGCACGGCGGCGGCTGGTTGATCGACAGGCCGAAGTGCAACAGGCCTTCGTTCTCGAAGATCGTTCCGGCCTGTGCGACGGTGGCGCCCTGCGGCAGAATCACCAGAGCCTGCTCGAGGCCCTTGTGATAGCGCTTGAGCATGTCGATAACTATCTCCAGGTTCGCCAGCGTCTGCGGCAGGGAGTCGCGGACATCGCTGAACGTGGCCGACACCTGATCCAGCGTCGGCGGGGCGGCCTGCAGTCGCACTGCGAAGCGCCTGATCCTGCGAAGCCGACTGCGCCGCAATGGTGTTCAGGTTTCGCGACCACTGCTGCGATCGCGTCACCGGACTGCACCTGGCTGTTCAGGATCGGGCGTCGCGTTCGCGATGATGTCGTCGACCTGTGGGCAGGTTCTCCTGGAATCCCTGGGCAAGGTTCGTCGTACCGTCGACAAGACGCTGCAGCGCCGGGCCCAATCCACCTACCGCTTGTGACGTCTCGGTGAGCAGCGCGTCGATCTTCTCCTTGGGCAGCACCGCCAGTCCGCGGTTGGCCGCGTCCAGCGCCGGGCCTACCTCACTGGGCACCGTGCCGGTGGCGATGGTCTGCCCGTTGCTGAAGTACTGGCCGGGGTTTCCGGTCGACACCAGGTCGAGGTACTGCTCACCGATCGCCGACACCGAATGCACGTTGGCCGTGGCGTCGGCCGGAATCTTATAGCGGTTGTCGATGCTCATCGTCGCCCTGGCGCCGTTCTCGGTCGGCTCGACCGCGGTGACCTTGCCGATCTGGGTGCCGCGATAGGTGACGTTGGACGTCGCGTACAGCCCACCCGAGCGCGGCAGGTCGGCGTACAGCTTGTACTGACCGATCCCGGCCATGCTGGGCAGGCGCAGGTAGTACAACCCCAGCACCGCCAGCGCGAGGATGGTGAGGATCGTGAACAGCACCAGCTGGAACTTGATGAACCGTGTCAGCACTACTCACTCACCCCTTTCCACCAGCGGTCCGCCGGGTGCATCATGCGCGTTCGGTGTGAAACGCACATCCGGGATCATCGTCGCCGGGTCGCGGCCCCAGGCCTGCTCGAGTGCGCGCAGCATGCCCGAGACGCCGGTGCCCGACAGGATGCCGTTGTCGAGTGCGCTCAGTGTCAGGTCGACATTGAGCGACACGTTGATGTAGTCGCCGCGGACCACCTTCGGCACGTTCTCGATGCTGAACGGTGCGGTGAGCAACAGCTTCAGCGCGCCGAGGAGGTACGGCGACGACTTGCCCAGCTGCTTGAGCGGGCGCTGCAGATTCACCAGGTTGGTGTGCAGAGGGTCGCTCGTCGGGCCGAGTGCGGCATCGGCTGCACTGCTGATCCGCCCCAGCGACTGGACAGCGTCGGCGAACAGGTCGCGGGTGTCGGCGAAATGCTTGATCAGCGGCGGGAATTCGGTCAACACCCGGTCCAGCGTGGCATTGCGGTTACCCACGATGGTCAGCAGCCGGTTGGTGGAATCGATCGCCCGGGTGATGTCGTTTCGCTGCTTGTTCAGTTCGTCGGTGAACGTGTCCAGCCGGTTCAGGAATTCACGAATCTGATCGGCCCGACCGCTCAGCAGGTTGTTGACCTCGGTCTGGATCACTTCCAGGTTCGGGATGCCGCCGCCGCTCAGAATCGTGGCGATGCTGGCAAGCACCCGCTCGGTCGTCGGAAACGCCGACGAGCTCTTCAGCGGAATCAAGTCACCGTTCTTCAACAGCTGCGGGGACGGATCCGGCGGCGGGTCGAGCTGAACGTGCTGGCTGCCCAGCAAGCTGGTCTGTCCGATCTTCGCCAGCGAGTTCACCGGCAGCTTGACGTCGGGCTGCAGGTCCAGGGTCAGCGTCGCGACCCAGTTCTTCAGCTCGATCGAGCGCACCCGGCCGACATAGACGTCGGCGACCCGCACGCGGCTATTGACGTTGAGCGCCAACGTGTCCGGCATCTGGACGTAGATCGTCATCTTCTTCGACCCGGTGCCAGGACCGCCCGGCAACGGGACGTTCGCGATGCCCTTCCAGCTGCCGCACGATGTCAGCACAACCGCGATCACCAACAGCGCCGCGGCGCGGCGTGCGATCCGGCTCCACGTACGCACGCTCATTAGCCCCCTCCTGCTTCAGCGGGCAGCGCTGGTCCTGCCGGCGCGGGCGCCGGTCCCGGTGCCGACGCGGCCGGAGCGATCGCGCCCAGCGGATCGCCCGGGATCACGCCCGGTGCCGGACCTGGCGGCGGGCCGGGCTGCGGGTACCACGGCGGCGGCAGCGGGTTGTTTTCGTTGTAGGAGTCCGGCGGCCCGGGCAACCTGCCGTCATTGACACCGAACGCGGGCGGGGCCGCCGGCGGCTCGATGTCGGGTCCACCCATCAACTCCGACAACGATTCCGGCGTCAGCATGTTGGCCGTGAACGGCTGCACGTCGACCCCCTGCATGCCCGGTGCGACGGTCCAGCCCGGCTCGTGGTTGCCGTGTGAGAACAGGGTGTCGCGCGACCAGACACCCGGCACGGTGGTGTCCTTGTAGCCAGGCGCGGGGTGCAGCCGGTCCTCGGAGTACGAGATCTGCTTGGGCAGCGTCATGGCGCCGACGAACTCGTTGATGCCGATCGGCGGGAAGTTGAACTTGATCGCGTCGAGGACCGGTGCCAGGTACTGCGCACACAATTCGGCGGACTCCTGATATCCCATCCGGCTGCCGGCCTGGATCGAGCTGCAGATGAACTGCATCGGGTTGGCGAAGTTCGCGATGACCGGGAGACCGACGATGCCGCCGGCGTTGGGCGACGCAATGTTCATCAGGTTGGCGCCCAGGTTCGGGAACACGTGCAGACCGGTCTCCAGACCATTCAGCGGCTCGGGTTGCAGGATCGCGTTGGTCGTGTCGGCGAGGTTGTTGATGTCGGTGGCCAACACCTTGCCGTTCTCGCCGATGAACTTGCGCGTGGTCGTCAGCAGATCGTTCAGATCATGCAACGCGGTGGCCAGTTCCTGATCGGTGTTGGTGAACGAGTTGGTGAACTGCGCCAGGTCGTCGTTAAGCGCGACGAACTGCTGATCGCTCTTGTAGAGCGCGTTGACGAACAGCGCGAGGCTCTTGATGACCGAGAAGAAGTCGCCTCGGCCCTCGTTGAGCGTGGTGACCGCCTCGGACAACCCGTTGAGCGTCTTGTTGAGCTGCTCGCCCTTGCCCGACAGTCCGTTGGAGAAGGATTCGATGACGTCACCGAACGGGCCCTTGGGTTGATCGGGGGTCGGGCCCAGGTCGGTGAGGATCCGGTCGATCGAGTCCCGCAGTTGGTCGTATTCGACCGGTACCTGGGTGCGGTCGATCGGGATGACCGCGTCGTCATCCAACACCGGGCCACCGGTATAGGGCGGCGACAGCTGGATGGTGCGCGACGCGACGAGGCTCGGGTTGAGGATCGACGCCGTCGCGTTGGCCGGAACCTTGTACTTGTTCGCGTAGTGGAACGTCACCTTCATCTTGTCGCCGGCGGGTTCGATCTTGTCGATCGAACCGACCTTGACGCCCATGATCTGAACCTTGTCGCCGGGATACAGCGCCAACGTGTCGGTGAAGTAGGCCACCACGGTGTTGTTCGTCAGCTTCTTGTAGAGCTGCCAGCCGACGATGCCGGCCACCAGGGCCAGCACCACGGCGAGCGCACCGACGATCACCGCTGTCCGAGATACGTTCGGCAGCTTCAGGTTTCGCACATTGAAGATAGTCGACATCGCGCGCCCCTACCCCTGCGATCCTGGTGGAAGGTACGGCGGGTTGCCCGGTAACGGCGGCGTTCCGGCCGGACCCGCGTCCGGCCCTGGTCCCGGTGGCGGTGGTGGTCCGTCGAGCGCCGGCGGCAGCGGCGCGATCCCCGGGGTGAAGTCCGGCCCCTCGGGTGGGAGCGGACCCACCGGCACCGTGCGCGCACCCGGAGGAGCGGGCGGCAGCGGTGCAGGGACGCCACCCATATCCGGAGGCAACTGACCGGGGATGGCCGCTGCAGGAACACCCGGCGTGAATCCCGGGCCGTTCGGGTTCGGCGGCGACGTCACGACATCGGGCGCCCCATAGTCGGCGCCGTACGGGTTCGGCCCGAACGGACCGGTGGACAGATGCGAGCACGGCAGCGGATCAGCGGGTCGCGGCAGGTTCTCCGGCGTCGGAGTGTACGAGCACGGGTTGCCCGCAACGACTCCAGGGCCGGGATGCTCCGGGGTGCCTTCCAGCACCTCTGGACCCGGTGCCGGAGCACCGTTGGGGAATCGTGCGCCGTTCGGATCGGGGAACCGCCATGACGGCAGGCCCGTATTGCGCCAGAACTCCTCCGGGTCGATGCCGCGCTTCTTGAAGGCGGCGTCGACGAACGGCTGCAGCAGCCACGGGGGCAGCAGGTTGACCAGCATCACCTTGAAGAAGGGGCCGGACGCGATGGCCTCGGCCAACGACGCGGTGAACTTGCTCAGCGTGGACAGCACGTCGACCAGGTCGTACTTGCGCTCCCTGAGGACGTCGCTGATTGTGTGCAGCTGTTCGAGCACGTGGTTGAGGTTCGGGTTGTCGTTGACGAAGCCGGCGACCTGCTCCGAGAACTTGCTCACCCGCTCCAGCAGCATGCTGACGGCGTAGCTGCGCTCGTTGATTGCGTGGAGCAACGTCTGCGCGTTGGTCAACAGCGCATTGATCTGCTCGCTGCGATTCCCGAGGACGCCGGCGATCTTGTTGGCGTTGGCCAGCAATTGCTTGACCTGTTCGTCACGCTTGCCGATGGTGTCGGAGAACCGGGCGACACCGTCGAGGGCGGCACTCAGATGCGGGTAGGTCTGATCGATCGTCTCCGACAACACATTCAGCGACCGCTTGACCGTCTCGGTGTCCCAGCCCGATGCGGCCTTCGTCACGTCGAAGAACGCGTCGTAAATCTGGTACGGCGTGGTGGTCTGCCCGAGCGGAAGGGTGCCGTTGGCTTGCAGCGCATCCGTTCCGCGCGGCTCGATCTCGAGGTTCTTGCGGCCCAGGATGGTGTCGGTTCGGATGGCCGCCCGGCTTTCGGTACCGATCTGGGTGCCGCTGAGGGAGTAGCCGATCCTGACCTTGTCGCCCTCGATGTCGAACGACTTCACCTCGCCGACGTCCACGCCCGCGATGCGCACCTTGTCGCCGGAACTCAGGCCGCCGGTGTCGGAGAACTGTGCGTAGTACGTCGGCTGGGCGAACAGCACCGGCACACTCGCGAAGCTCTGCCCGACCCCGATCACCAGGAGCAGGATGAGGATGCCCATCAACCCATTGCGGACGCGGTTACTACCCTCCAGCGTTCTCATTGCGGCGTGCACCTACCCGTGGGCTGCGACCAGACCTTCACCGTGCGCACCGGTCCGCCGGGCTGCAGGCCGGGCAGTTTGAGTGTGACGTCGCATGCGTAGAAGTTGAAGAAGTCGCCATAGATGCCGCCCGCCCGGCCGATGATCTTCAGCGCGGTCGGAAGCCGGGTCAGGATGTCGTTCAACTGGTCCTTCTGGTCGACGAGCGGCTGCTGGACGGCCTCAAGGTCGCCGACGGTGCTCTGCAGCAGCGGACGGTTGTCGGCCAACAGGTCCCCGACGGTGCCCGCCGCGTCGCTGATGTCGGCGACGGAGCTGGCGATCGGGTCCTTGCGGTTCTTCAGTCCGGTGATCAGCTTCTCGAAATCGACAACCGTCTGATCGAACTGCTTCTGGTGCTTGACGGTGGTGTCCAGCACCGTGTTCAGGTTGTTGATCACATCGCCGATCGCCTGGTCGCGGTCGGCCAGCGCGGAGGTCAGCTGCGACGTCTGGTCCAGGATGTCGTTGATAGTGCCGCCCTGGCCCTGGAAGACGGTGATGATCGACTGGGCGATGTTGTTGACCTTGTCGGGGTCCAGCGCCCTGAACAGCGGACGGAAGCCGCCCACCAACGCGTCCAGGTCGAGTGCGGGCTCGGTGCGCTCCATAGGAATAGTTCCGCCTGCGGGCAGCCGCTGATTGCTCTCGCCCCGCTTGAGCTCCAGGTAACGGTCGCCGATCAGGTTCAAGTACCTGATCGACGCCGACGTCTCCTGGAAGAGCGGCAGGTCGCGCTGGACGGCGAAGTCGACCTTCACCCGCGTGCCGTTGTCGAGCAGTTCAACCTTCGAGACCTTGCCGACTTCCACCCCGGATGCGCGGACGAATTGTCCGGCGCGCAGACCACTGGCATTGCTGAAGACGGCCGAGTAGCCGGTCGTACGGTCGAACCGCATCTGACCGAACACCACGATGATGATCGCGGTGAAAAGCAGCAGCACGAACGCGAAGGCGCCCAGTTTGACGGCGGTACCGGTGATTTTCATGGGTTGATCGTGTTCTGTCCGAATTGGCGGCCCCAGATGTACTCCATCCCTGGAGTAATAAGCGGTAGTGCCGGTGGAAGCAGGCACGGGGGCAGGCCGGCGCAACCGAACGGCGAGGCGAGCTCGATGTGGTTGTACGGCGCAATCGACGCGCCGGTATCCATCACCAGGTACGGGTTCGGCCACAGGTCCTTGGTCACGGGCTGCCAGCAGCCGGGCCTGCCCTCGGGTCCGCCGTGAGCGTTCACCCGCGGCAGGTTGTCCGGATAGACGTAGGCGTTCGCGGGGAAAAGTATCTGGGAGTGGGTGTTCAGCGAGTAGCCGTTGCCGCCCAGCGAGGCCGCGATCTTCGGCTCGACGTCGTGGTAGTTGCGGATCGTGCAGAACAGCGCGGGGCTGTACTTGTCGAGCAGTTCCGACGTCGGGATCAGGTCCTGGGCACCGCGGATCAGATACGGGCCGCCCTTCTCGAAGATCTCGCCGCCGGTGTTGCCGAAGCCGATCGAGGCCATCAGGGCCTGATCGATGTTGCCCTGGTTTTCGTTGAGCGTGCGCGCCGTGGTGACCGCGTTCTCCAGGCCGTCGAACAGGTCTGGGGCGGCGTTGGCGTAGACGTCACCCAGATCGGCCAGAAGCCGGTTGTCCTGCCGGAGCTGCGGCATCTTCGGGTTCAGATCGCCGAGGATCTGGTTGCCGTTGATGATCGACTGGCCGAACCGGTCGCCGAGCCCCTGCAACGCCTGGGCCGACGCGGTCAGCGTCTGGTTCAGCTTGATCGGATCGACCTTCTCCGACACCGACGTCAGGGTCTCGAACAGGGTGTTGAACTCGGTAGTCACGTTTGACGCGTCGATCACGTCGGAGCTCTTGATGCGTTGCGGCGACGGATCTTTCGGCGACGTGAAGGAGATGTACTTGTTGCCGAATACCGTGGTGGCGTTGACCTTGGCGTCCACGTTGGCCGGGATCAGATGGATGAACTTGGGATTCACGTCCATCGTGATCTTCGCCTTCGGAGTGTCTCCGACGGAGACCTCGTCGACGCCGACCACCCGGCCGATCTCGACACCGTTGTAGGTGACCTTTGCGCCGGGATCCATCGACAAGCCCGCTCGGTCGGACATCATCGTCAGCTTCTCGCGCGGCATCCACGGAACGTCACCGCGAAATTGGAAGTACACGAACACGATCGCTGCGAGCGTCAGCAGCGTCAGCACCAGGCCGGCCAGTTTGTACGGCGGTGTGCGGGACGAGTTAACCGGGGCCGTCATGCGCTACACCGTGAGGTTGAAGTTCGGGTCGACGCCGTAGAGCGCCAACGAAGCGAACAGGACAACACACACGATTGCAACGAGCGAGGCGCGCATCGAGCGGCCGACGGCCTCCCCGACGCCGACCGGTCCACCGCTGGCGAAGTAGCCGTAGTAGCAATGGTTGAGCATGACGATCACCGAGATGATGATCGCCTGCACGAAGGACCAGAACACGTCGTCGGGCCGCAGGAAGGTACGGAAGTAGTGCTCGTAGGTACCGATCGACTGGCCGTAGAAGAACGTCGTCGTCACCTGCGCGGACAGGAACGACATGATGATCGCCATCGCGTAGAGCGGGATGATGACGACGAAGCCGGCTATCACCCTGGTGGACACCAGGTACGAGATGGACTTGATGCCCATAACCTCGAGCGCGTCGATCTCCTCGCTGATCCGCATGGCGCCGAGCTCGGCGGTGGCGCCCGCACCGACGGTCGCGGCGAGCGCCTGACCCGCCACCACTGGCGCCGCGATCCGCACGTTGATCAGCGCGGCGAAGAAGCCGGTGAACGCCTCGACGCCGATGTTGCCCAGAGACGCGAAACCCTGGATTGCGACCAGCGATGAGCCCGACAGGGTGACGAAGCCGACGATCGCGACGGTGCCGCCGACCACCGCCATGGCCCCGGTGCCCATCCCGATCTCGGCGATCAGCCGCAGCATCTCCCTGCGGTAGTAACGCAGGGCGTGTCCGATCGAGCCGATCGCCGTGACAACGAACCACGCGATATGTCCGACGCTGTCGAGGAATCGGGCGGGCGCACCGACCAGCTTCTCGGTGCGGGCGGCTCCCCGGGGGAAGCGTGAACGCAGGACCGACGACGTCGACATGTCAGCTCCCCGTCCCGAACCGAACACCGATCGTGGTCAGTACCACATTGACAGCGAACAGCGCGATGACGCAGAGCACCAGCGTCTCGTTCACGGCGGTGCCGACACCCTTTGCGCCGCCGGCGACGGTGAGGCCGCGGTAACAACCGACCAGGCCGGCGATGAGACCGAACGTGGTGGCCTTGACGACCGAGATCAACACCTCGGGCAATCCGGTCACGAGCGTCAGCGTCGTCACGTAAGCGCCCGCGGACACGTTCTGCAGATAGACGCCGAAGATGAAGCCACCGACGAGGCCGATGGTGATCACGGCGCCGTTGAGTAGTAGTGCGACAAAGGTCGAGGCGACCACGCGCGGCACCACCAGCCGGTGGATCGGATCGATGCCCAGAACCTCGAGCGCGTCGATCTCCTCGCGGATGGTGCGGGCACCGAGGTCGGCGCAGATCGCGGTCGAGCCGGCGCCTGCCACCACGAGCACGGTCACCAGGGGCCCCAGCTGGGTGACGGCGGCCAGCGCCGCGCCCGCACCCGAGATGTCGGCGGCGCCGAACTCGGTCAGCAGAATGTTGAGCGTGAATATAAGGAGCACGGTCAGTGGGATCGACACTGCCAGCGTGGGCAGGAACGAGACCTTGAACAAAAACCAGCTCTGAAGGATGAACTCACGCCACTGGAACGGTCGGCGGAACAGCGCCTTGCCGGTGAGCACGCACATGCGGACAAATCCGCCTACTGCCTCCATCGCCGGCCGGGCCTGATTGGCGATGTACCCGGTCAGCCCAGGTTCCGTCGCTGTCACCGGCCCGCTCCCGCGCCGACGCCACGCTCGACGTGGCGGTACGGCAGCCCCTGTCGCACGCCCCCTCCTTGCACCGAGCCCATGTCTGTGACCGCCATCTCCCTACTCGTGGGTAGTAAGGCGGACCACAGGACTGTACCCGATGCCCCCCGCGGGGTGCACTCCATCCGTCGGATTGAGGGTATAACCGTTAGCAAACCAACCTCTTCCAGTTAACTTTCCGGCCGCCCGGCAGAAACCGTTGCGGCAGAAGAACTTTCGCTAGCGTCAATCGATTCACTCGCAGCAAAGCGCGCTCTCAGTTCCGTTTTGAGGACTTTGCCAGCGGGGTTGCGGGGCAGGGCGTCGACGACCTCCAAATGCTTCGGATGCTTGTACCGGGCAAGCCGTTCGCTGAGGAATTCGTCAAGATCAGCGAGGCTCAGAGACGAATCGGACACTGCGCTCAGCGCCACAATGGCGACGGGGACTTCGCCCCACTTCTCGTGGCTTCGCCCGATGACCGCCACTTCGACTATCGCCGGGTGGCCGGCAAGGACGTTCTCGACCTCCGCGCAGTAGATGTTCTCTCCGCCGGAGATGATCATGTCCTTCTTGCGGTCCACCACCCAGACGTAGCCCTCCTCGTCCTGGCGCACCAGATCGCCCGAGTGGAACCAGCCGCCGGTGAACGCCTCGGCGGTGGCCTTCGGGTTGTTCCAGTAGCCCGCCATCAGAGTGGGTGCGCGATAGACGATCTCGCCGACCTGTCCCACCTCGACGTCGTTCATGTCGTCGTCGACCACTCGCGCCGACACCGTCGGGATCACCTTGCCGACCGAGCCGAGTTTGCGAACTGCGTCTTCGCCCAACAACATGCACGTCACGGGCGACATCTCCGTCTGGCCGAACGCGGCGAGGATCTGGGTGCCGGGGAACGTCTCCGACATGCTGCGCAACAACGCGTCCGACGCGGGCGCCGCGCCCCATGAGAGCACCCGCAGCCGCAGGTTGCGTGGATTGGCTTGCTGTTCGGCACAGACCGCCTGCCACTGGGCAGGTACGAGGAAGATGCCGGTGACCTTCTCGGCCTCGAGGACATCAAGGAGCGTCCCGGGGTCGAAGGCGCCGAGCGGGTAGACCACGGTGGGCCTGCCGAGCAGCAGGCCGATGATCATGTTGCCGATGCCCGCGATGTGGAAGAGCGGGACACCGATGAACCCGACGTCGTTGTTGATGTCGGCGCCGTTGGTGAACAGGAACGTCAGGGCCTGGCCGGCCAGATTGGTGTGGGTGAGCACCGCGCCCTTCGGGTGCCCCGTGGTGCCGGAGGTGTACATGATCAGCGCAGGAGAGTCGTTCGGGATGTCGACCGGCTCGATCGGGTCACCGTCCTCGGCCAGCAGGTCGTCGTAGCCGAGCACGCCTTCGTCCGTGGCACTACCGGCGACGATCACTGTGGCGAGGTTCGCGTCGAGATCGCGCACCGCGGTGGCCACCGGTGCGAGGACCTCCTCGGCGATGATCACGTTGGCCTCGCAGTCGCTGACGAGGAACGCGATCTCGGGCGGGGTCATCCGGAAGTTGACCGGGACCGCGATGGCGCCGAGCCTGTTGGCGGCGAGGAAGGATTCGACGAACTCCGGACGGTTGAGCATCAGGATCAACACCCGGTCGCCGAAGCCGACACCGTGCCGTCGCAGCGCGCCCGCGAGTGCGGTCACGCGGCGGTCGAGTTCACCCCACGTGGTGGTGTGGCCGAGAAAACGAAGTGCAGTCTCATCCGGCTGCATAAGCGCATGGCGGGCAAGCTGATTCGTCCAGTTCTGCCTTCTCGCGAGATACGGCTGATCGGTCGGCGACGGCCGAATGTCGTCGCCAACGCGACTCCGTGGCTGAGCGGTCAACGGCTGGAGCTCCCGGGTTGCGCGGCGTTGATATTTGATCAAACATGTTGTTGCCCCGGTCACACTATGGCCTCGGCGGTCACGGGACAACCCCTGTGAATGGAGGCGGAGTGAACGCTCCCGCGAGAGTCGTTCGTCGCCGGCGACGGATACGCCGCGAGCAGATGTCCGATGAGGTCGCCGGGCACCTGCGGGCCGCCATCATGTCCGGGACACTGCTGCCGGGCACGTTCATTCGGCTCGACGAGACGGCTGCGCAGCTCGGTGTCAGCATCACTCCAGTGCGCGAGGCGCTGCGCACTCTGCGCGGCGAAGGCATGGTGCAGCTGGAGCCGCACCGGGGCCACGTCGTCGCGCCGCTGAGCCGGCAGGACGTCCAGGACATCTTCTGGCTGCAGTCGACGATCGCCAAGGAGCTCGCGGCGGCCGCAGCCGGGCGGATCACCGACGACGGGATCGCCGCGCTGGAACGGCTCAACGATGAGCTCGCGGCGATGGTCGAGACCGGTGACGCCGACGGCATCGCCGCAGCCGAGTTCGCCTTCCACCGCTCGCTCAATCACACGACGGGCCGCATCAAGCTGGCCTGGTTTCTGCTGCACGTGGCGCGCTACATGCCGCCGTTGATCTACGCGGCCGACCCACAGTGGGGCGCCGAGGCGGTAGAGAGCCACCGCCAGCTGATCGCCGCGCTGCGTCGTCGCGATATCGCCGAGGTCGTTCGCCTGACCGACTGGCAATTCACTGACGGTGCACGGCGATTGACCGCGCGCCTGGAGGAAACGGGCATCTGGAACTGACTCGTCGTGCCCGCCTCTGGGCGACAATGTCGCTCGAAATGAGGCCGGCTAATCGATACCGACAATGTCGCTCGGAGGCGGGCAGCTTGACCACCGACCCGGATGCTGCGTGGCCCGTCAGATGTCGATCCGTCCCAGCGGATGTCGGTATCTGATGACAGGGTGCGGCCATGACGAACAAGCGCCGCCTGCGTGGCGTCGAACTGCGCTGCGTACTGACTCTGCACCTGTTCCAGCACGGTCCGACCAGCGTCGCCGATCTGCTCGACATGCTCGATTACCACAGGTTTGACGTCGCGGGGAGAGCGTCGAAGGCGGTGTCAGACGCATTGCGCTGCGAGATGACACACGGGAGAGTTCGTCGGCTGAGGCGCGGCCAGTACGGGCCGGTCGCGATGCCCCGGTCGACCGAGTATCGAATCCACAACCGGGCGCTGGCGCTGAGGGCTGAAGCCGCGGCGCTGTCGGCCGAATCAGACGCCGCGTTCTGGGACGCGCTCGGGGCCTGACGAAATCTCTTGTCGAAAATGTGTGGGATCCCGGCGCGCTGGTTCCTCCTAGTCGGTGACCGTTTCATTCAGTGAACCGGTGGCGGGCCGGCGTGGCGGTCGGCTCGTAGACTCCGAAGCTCTCAACAGGTGAAATACAGAGGAGCGATGAATGACCATCACGCCGCTGTCACCGATTGAGGACTCCGACGACGCCACACTCGCGACGGCGGCCGCTCGCGGCGACCGCATCGCGTTCGCTGCGATATATGACCGGTACGCCAATCGTCTGCACGACTTCTGCGTCGGCATGCTGCGCGACCGCGACAGCGCTGCCGATTGCGTTCAGGACGTATTCGTGACGGCGGCGAGCCGGCTCTGCCAGTTGCGCGAGCCGGAACGGTTGAAGACGTGGCTGTATGCCATCGCACGCAACGAAGCACTGGCCCGCATCCGGGCCCGCCGTCGCGAACGACCGAGCGACGAACTGCCAGAGACAATCAGCGAGGAGCCCGACTTGGCCACCTTGGCGGCCCGCTCCGAGCTGGCCGATCTCATCAGCGACGCCTGCGGCGGCCTATCGGATCGCGATCAGCTGGTGTTGGAATTGTCCTACCGACAGGGCCTGGACGGTCCCGAGCTCGCTGACGCGTTGGGCGTCTCCCACAAGAACGCCAACACCTTGGTGGAGCGGTTACGCGCCACAGTCGCCCGCTCGTTGGGCGCGTTACTGGTGTGCCGGCAGGTGCGGGCCAACCCGAACCTGTGTCCGGAGCTCGCGGCTCTGATCGAGCATTGGGACGGCCGCTTCACGGTATTGATGCGCAAACGCGCCGCCCGCCACATCGACGACTGCCCGAACTGTGTGGTCGAGCGGGACCGCATGGTGACCCCGACGGCATTGCTGGGCAGCGCCCCATTGCTGGTGCCTGCTCCCGCCTGGCTACGTGGGCACACCCTGAACCAGGCGACAGCCGCGCTCCCGCCGCCCGCGCCGTTGCCAAGCAGCGACGCCGAATCCTGGTGGCCACCAAACGATCTGGACACCAAAGACCTGGGGTCGCGCTTCATGCGACGTCACCTTCCCGGCATTGCGGTAACCGGTGTCCTGGCCGCCGCGGCCGTCGCGGCCGTCCTCCTCGCCGCGCCATCGATTCACCGGGTCGAACAGATCAGCAACCCGGGCGAACTCGCCACCCGCACGTCGTCACCCGCCAAGGTCGCCCCCGCGACTGCGGGCATCCTCTCGCCTCCCTCGCCCAGGACAGCGGCGCCGGCCGGCCCCCACAACGCGGTCTCGCCCGGACCAACCGGACCGACAGCACCGCCGGGCGCCACCAGCGGACCAGTCGTGTCGCCCGGCACACCACAAGGACCGACGAGCGCAACGGCCGGGCCGATCGTCTTGCCCAATCCGCCGAAAGAATCCGCACCGCCGCCGGTCATCGTGAGCGCCGGGCCAATCATCCCGCCCAGCCCGCCGCAAGAATCCGCACCACCGCCGGTGACCTTCACCGCGGGACCAATCGTCTCGTCACCGAGCAAGAAACCTGATCCACCTAAAGGCGGCATTGTGGTCAACCCGGGACGTCTGCCTCCGGGCGAACTCAACGGCGGCGGCGACTGCGTGCCACCCCAGTGCCAGCCGCCCGTCGGCCCGCTCCAGTAACGAATCGGCGCTGCGCGCGAGCTAGGAATTCGTGGACAGCTGCTCGGCGCGCGCCTTGAGGTTGCCTGCGAGGTAGTCGAGGGTGTCCCCGATCGCCTTCTTCACGATCGGCTTCGGGATCGCCATCTTGGTCTCCACCTCGAGGTCGACGGTCAGCAGCGACGTCGGCCCGATCGGCACCACCGAGAACTTCTGCTCCTGCTTCTCGAAGTGGTCACCCTGCTGCAGCACCGTGTAGATCTCGTTGGGGTTCGGGTAGTAGACCGCCGTGATGAACGTGCCTGACTGCCCCTGGACGACGACGTCGAGCCGGAGCTGGCTGGGTCGCCCGTCGGTATAGCGGGCCAGCACCCAGCAGCCTTTGATCTCCTCGTTCCACTCGGGGTACGACTCGAAATCCGCGACGATCCCCATGATCGCTTCTGTGGACGCTTCGACCTCGACGGTCTTGCTCACCAACGGCATTACTGCGTACCCGCGGCGAGGTCCAGGCCCAGCGGCGAATCCGTCCGCACCGCTTCATCGCGGATCAGCCCCCGCAGAAGCGCGGTGCTGAATTCGACGGCGATCTCTTGCGCGGTACGCCTGCCCTGCGGACGCAGCCAGCGATACGACCCGAGCGTCATCCCGATGTAGCCCAGCGCCAGCACATGGGAGTCACAGTCGTAGAACTCGCCGCTGGCGATGCCCCGGTCGATCAAGTCGCGCACATGCTCATATACCTGGGTTTCCTTCTCGCGGATGTAGGCGACCTGTTCCTCGGTGAACCATTCGGTGATGTAGGGACCCTCCTGGAAGTACACCGCCGCCCGTTCGAGATCGCCCGCGATACCCACCAGAAGCCTTCGGGTGAAGTGGTAGATCGTCTCGCGGGCGGACGCCGACGGGTCGTCGTGCAGCGCGGCCACCGTGAAGTCGGCGGCACCCTTGTAGATGTCGTAGAGGATCAGCGCCTTGCTGGCGTAGTAGTGATAAACCGTCGCCTTGTTCAGCCCGACCGCGTCGGCCACGTCATCCATCCGGGTGCCGTGATAGCCCCTGGCGGCGAACAGCTTGGTAGCGACGGTCAACAGCTCCTCGCGGCGGGACATCCCGTTCGGCGTAGCTGTTTCAGCCATGGCGACTCACTATAGGCAGGCCCGGATCGCATCCGGGGGATCAATCAACTGGTTGGACAGTTTAGGTGCAGAGGGTGTCCGCGCGTTCGGGGCGGGTCTAGACTTCGGCAAGAGGGCCGTTGTTACGACGAGAGGGTGAGCAACATGGATCCGAATCCGGATTATGACGCCAGCGACGAGGTCGAATACGGCGCCAACTGGTTCGCGTGGATCCTGCGCGGCGTCTACCCACCGCCGGCCTATCCCCCGGTCTAACTGATCGAGCTGTGAGCGTGCCGGCCTACCACGTGGGCCCGGCGAAAAACCCGTCGAAACGAATGCGCTGCTTGCGCAGCATTTCCAGTTCACGGTCCTTCGGCAGCGCCTCCACCGTCGACTCTTTCAACGTCGGCGCCTTACCCTCCAGCACCTGACTCGGTGTCGATTGCATAGCGGTTCCTCCCGATGACGTTGGCGTCCATAGCCATCGTTTCCGGAATGCATCGCTGATGCGTGAGTAGTCGACTACTGCACTTTCGGTGCGTAATTTGGCACAGCAGTATCGCGCTCCAGGAATACGCCTACCCCGGAGCGCGACACTGGGCCCGGTTACTTTCGCTCGGCCTCTTGCCGCGCGGCGACTTCTTGCCTCGAAGCAGTGGCATCGTCGGGGACGCGGTCGTCCGCGGCGTCGTCGACGCGCACCTTCGGGTCCAGCTCGTCGGCGTGCCTGCGGCGCTCCTCGATGTCCTCGCGCGAGGCACTGACGGACTCGCGATGGCTTTCCGCCTGATTCTTCAGCCTGGCTGCCTCTGCGGCCTTGGCTTCGGCTTCGGCCTCGGCGGCGCGGGCCTTTGCCGCGGTCTCGTCGGCGAGCGCCTCGCGTTTGTCCACCTTGGCGATATGCGTGGTGACGTCTTCACGAATTCGCTCGGCCTCGATGTGTCTGTGCTGGTTGCGCCTACTGCGGGCCGCAAAGACCAGCCCCGCGATCACAAGGACCGCCACGATCGCGACGACGATCCAAACGGTGGTGGTGCTATCCATGACGGTTCCTTCCGTAGGAAAACCAAGGACACGTGTTGACGCGTCCGCCAATTACGGATTCCCTCCGGCGTCGCCGCCGAAACTTATAGCGCCCTGGGCGGCGGTTGGGTACCCCCGCTTGGCGCACTGGGCGCACTGTTGATTTGGGCCGACTCTTACACTGACGTATTCCACTCGTCCCACGACGAGCTGTGTCGGGGCGCCATCTCACGCTCCGACCAGACCGTGACAGAAACCTAGATCGGATCGAAATCGATGATCATCGGGATCCCGAGAGAGTCGCTGCCTGGAGAAACGCGCGTCGCCGCGACGCCGCAGACGGTCGGCCAACTGATCAAACTGGGCTATGAGGTAGTGGTCGAGACCGGCGCTGGTGCCGCCTCGAGCTTCTCCGACGCGGCGTTCACGGAGGCCGGCGCCGGGGTCGGGTCCGCCAAGCAGGTCTGGGCGGCCGACGTGGTGCTCAAGGTGAATGCGCCGGACCCCGCGGAGATCGCCGCCCTGAGCGACGGCGCCACCCTGATCAGCCTGATCTCGCCCGCGCTGAAGCCCGAGCTCGTCGAGCAGCTGGCCACCCGGCCGATCACCGTGCTGGCCATGGACGCCGTACCGCGAATTTCGCGTGCGCAGTCACTGGACGTGCTGTCGTCGATGGCGAACATCGCGGGCTACCGCGCCGTCATCGAGGCCGCCAACAAGTTCGGCCGGTTCTTCACCGGGCAGGTGACCGCGGCGGGCAAGGTGCCGCCGGCCAAGGTGCTCGTCGTCGGCGCGGGCGTGGCCGGTCTGGCAGCCATCGGTGCGGCAGGCAGCCTCGGCGCCATCGTGCGCGCCACCGATCCCCGGCCCGAGGTCGCAGATCAGGTCAAATCTCTTGGTGGGGAATATCTTTCGATCGAGTCGCCGGAGGCGGAGGTTTCGGCCACCGGCTACGCCAAGGAGATGGATGACGACTACAAGGCCCGCGAGGCGCAGCTCTATGCCGAGCAGTCCGAGGACGTCGACATCATCGTCACCACCGCGCTGATCCCCGGTAAGCCCGCACCGCTCATCATCACCGCCGACATGGTGGCCTCGATGAGGTCCGGAAGCGTCATCGTCGACATGGCCGCGGCCAACGGCGGCAACGTCGAGGGCACCGTCAAGGACCAGGCCGTGGTGACCGACAACGGGGTGACGATCATCGGCTACACCGACCTGGCGGGCCGCCTGCCCGCCACGGCATCGCAGCTCTACGGCACCAACCTGGTCAACCTGCTCAAGCTGCTTACCCCGGAGAAGGACGGAAAGCTCACCCTCGATTTCGACGACGTGGTGCAGCGCTCGGTGACGGTGGTGCGGGACGGCGAGACAACCTGGCCGCCTCCGCCCGTGCAGGTGTCGGCGGCACCGGCCGTTGCCGCGATCGCACCCGTGCAGGTGAAGCCGACCAAACAGCCCATGACGATGAGGCGCCGTCTCGCAGTGACCTTCGCCGTCGCGGCCGTACTCTTCGCGCTCATCGCCCTCTCACCGTCCGCGCTGCAGGTGCACCTGACGGTGTTCGCGTTGGCCATCGTGATCGGCTACTACGTGATCGGCAATGTGCACCATGCCCTGCACACCCCGCTGATGTCGGTGACCAACGCGATCTCCGGGATCATCGTCGTCGGTGCGCTGCTGCAGATCGGGCACGGCGATGTCGTCATCACCGCGCTGGCAACCCTGGCGACCCTGCTCGCCAGCATCAACGTCTTCGGCGGCTTTGCCGTCACCCGCCGCATGCTGGCCATGTTCTCGAGGAGCTGAGGAATGTTCACTTTGGAAACAACCGCGACGGCGGCGTACGTCATAGCGGCCCTACTTTTCATCCTCGCGCTGGCCGGACTCTCCAAGCATGAAACATCCAGGGCCGGCAATTCTTTCGGCATCGCCGGAATGGCCGTCGCCCTGATCGCAACGATCGCGCTGGCACTCGCCCGCCACATCGAGCCCGTGGGCCTCGCGCTGCTTGTCGGCGCCATGGCCATCGGCGCCGCGATCGGTCTGTGGCGCGCCAAGGTCGTCGAGATGACCGGCATGCCCGAACTGATCGCGCTGCTGCACTCGTTCGTCGGCCTGGCCGCCGTGCTGGTCGGCTGGAACGGCTACCTGCACGTCGAAGGTGACCTCGCCGGATCCGAAGCCGCGCTGCTGCACCACGAGGGCATGCTGGGCATCCACTCGGCCGAGGTCGTCATCGGCGTCTTCATCGGCGCCGTGACGTTCACCGGATCGATCGTCGCCAACCTCAAACTCTCGGCCCGCATCAAGTCCGCGCCGATGATGTTGCCCGGCAAGAACTTTCTCAACGTCGGCGCGCTGGTTCTCTTCGCCGCGCTCACTGTCTGGTTCGTCATCGACCCGCAGCTGTGGCTGCTGGCGGTGGTCACCGCGCTTGCGCTGCTGCTCGGCTGGCACCTGGTCGCCTCGATCGGCGGCGGCGACATGCCTGTGGTGGTGTCCATGCTCAACAGCTATTCGGGCTGGGCCGCTGCGGCGTCGGGCTTCCTGCTCGGCAACGACCTGCTGATCATCACCGGCGCGCTGGTCGGGTCCTCGGGTGCCTACCTGTCCTACATCATGTGCAAGGCGATGAACCGGTCGTTCATCTCCGTCATCGCAGGCGGCTTCGGGATCGAGGCCGGTCCAGCCGAGGACAAGGACTACGGCGAGCACCGCGAGATCAACGCCGAAGGTGCCGCCGAACTGCTCTCCTCGGCTCACTCGGTGATCATCACGCCGGGGTACGGCATGGCCGTGGCCCAAGCCCAGTACGGCGTCGCCGACCTGACCCGCAAGCTGCGCGATCGCGGCGTCGACGTCCGGTTCGGCATCCACCCCGTCGCGGGACGCCTGCCCGGCCACATGAACGTGCTACTGGCCGAGGCCAAGGTCCCCTACGACATCGTGCTGGAGATGGACGAGATCAACGACGACTTCGACAGCACCGACGTCGTCCTGGTCATCGGCGCCAACGACACCGTCAACCCGGCGGCGGAGGAGGACCCGAGCAGCCCGATCGCCGGCATGCCGGTGCTGACGGTCTGGAACGCCGCCCATGTGATCGTGTTCAAGCGGTCCATGGCCGCGGGCTACGCCGGCGTGCAGAACCCACTGTTCTTCCGGGAGAACACCCAGATGCTGTTCGGTGACGCCAAGGACCGGGTGGACGCGATCAACGCGGCGCTCTCGGTTACAGAGAAGGTCTAGCTCCTGATGGCGGTCGACCGGTTGTTGCCGTCGCAGGACGCGGAGGATCTGATCGCGCTCACCCGCGACATCGCCGACAAGGTGCTCGATCCGATCGTCGACGCGCACGAGAAGGCGGAGACGTACCCCGAGGGGGTATTCCCACAGTTGGGCGCCGCCGGACTGCTCAGCCTGCCGCAACCCGAGGAGTGGGGCGGTGGCGGCCAGCCGTTCGAGGTGTACCTGCAGGTGCTCGAGGAGATCGCGGCGCGCTGGGCGGCCGTCGCGGTCGCGGTGAGCGTGCACAGCCTGTCCTCGCATCCGCTGCTCGCGTTCGGCACCGACGAGCAGAAGCGGCGCTGGCTGCCCGCGATGCTGTCGGGCGATCAGATCGGCGCCTACAGCCTGTCCGAGCCGCAGGCGGGTTCGGACGCCGCGGCGCTGCGGTGTGCGGCCACCAAGGCCGACGGCGGCGGCTACGTCATCAACGGGTCGAAGTCGTGGATCACCCACGGCGGGCGGGCTGACTTCTACACATTGTTCGCCCGTACCGGAGAAGGTAGCCGCGGCATCTCCTGCTTCCTGATTCCCGGCGACCTGGTCGGGCTGTCTTTCGGCAAACCCGAGGAGAAGATGGGGCTGCATGCGATCCCGACCACGTCGGCGTTCTACGACCACGCGCGTGTCGACGCAGACCGCCGTGTCGGCGACGAGGGTCAAGGTCTGCAGATCGCCTTCAGCGCACTGGATTCCGGCAGACTGGGCATCGCCGCCGTCGCGGTCGGACTAGCACAGGCCGCACTGGACGAAGCATGCGCCTACGCCAACGAGCGAACCACGTTCGGCCGCAGGATCATCGATCACCAGGGGCTGGGTTTCGTGCTGGCCGACATGGCCGCCGCGGTGACCAGCGCGCGCGCAACCTATCTCGACGCCGCGCGGCGACGTGACCTGGGCCGGCCATATTCGGCGCAGGCCAGTGTGGCCAAGCTGATCGCCACCGACACCGCGATGAAGGTGACCACCGACGCCGTGCAGGTGCTGGGCGGCGTCGGCTACACACGCGACTACCGCGTCGAGCGCTACATGCGCGAAGCCAAGATCACTCAGATCTTCGAGGGCACAAACCAGATTCAGCGGTTGGTCATCGCTCGAGGGTTGACGGCGAGTTAGCGCTCACCGACTCGGACGGCGAGGTCACGGTGACCTTGGTGCCGCTGCCGATCCGCGAGTCGATGTCCATCGCGCCGCCCATCGCGTCGAACCGCGCCAGCAGAGAGCCGAGCCCGATGTGCCCGTCGGCGATGGACTGGCCGACGACTGCGGGGTCGAAACCACTTCCGTCATCGGCGATCGTCAGCTTGACGCGATCACCTTTTCGCTTCAGCGTCACATGGACCGTCGCTGCGCCCGCGTGCTTGCCGATGTTGGTGAGCAGCTCACGCGCCGCCCGGTGCAGCAGCTGTTGGGACTCCGGCTTGCCGACGTCGTCGAGATCGGCAACGACGTCTATGTCGGTACGGGCCTCGAACTGTTTCAACAGTTCTCGCACCGCGGGTGTCAGGCCGAGTTGGGCGAGCACCTGCGGGTGCAACTCGGTGACGGTCGAGCGTAGACCGGTCGCCGTCTCCTGCAGGGCCTGGTAGACGAAGTCCAACGCCGGGTCGGGATTTCGCTCACGGGCTTCGTCGAGTTCGAGCCGCGCAGCCAGCAGCGTCTGCAGCGGGCCGTCGTGCAGATGCTCGGCGACCTCCCGGTTGCGCCGCTCGTCGGACTGCATCGCCTCGGACACCAGCTGGCGGCGCACCTCCTGTAATGCCTTGACCCGCAACGACCGCCGGGCAAGCACGAAACACAGCGCCGTGGTCGCGACGGCCAGCCACAGCAGGAAGCCGAAATGGGTGTACACGATGTTCGGCAGGCCGATTCTGTCGTCGCGCTTCGAGTAGAAGATCCAGACCGCGAGATAGCCGACCGCCGTGACGATGCCGAAAATCGCCGTCAGCACGGGCCGGTCCCCGAACGCCACCGAGATCGGCAGCAGGAAGAACACCGGCAGGAGTGCCGACGTCGCACCCCCCGACACCAGGCACAGCGCGACGATCACCGCCAGGTCGACGATCGTCGACGCCCAGTCCGCCCACCGGGGAACAGGTCCGCGCATCACGGCGATCAGCCACAGCACCGCCGCCACCGCGTACGCACCGAGGATCACGGCGTACAGCTGGGGCAGCCAGTGGTCGACCTCCCATATCCACACCAGCACGGCGATGAGGCCGATCAACGGCAGTCGCAGGATCGCCGAGACCCGGACCGGTTCGGCCGCGAAGTAATCGACGATCCAGTGAAACGGGTTGTCCACGCTAATCCAGCAGTTTGCGGCGCATGGCTTCGGCGACCGCCGCGGCGCGGTCGCTGACACCGAGCTTCTCGTAGAGCCGTTGCACATGGGTCTTGACCGTCGACGGCGCGAGGAACATCTCCTTGGCCATAGTGGGGATGCTGCTTCCGGCCGCGATCATCTTGAGCACCTCGCGTTCCCGCGGGCTCAGCGCAGGCACGTCGGGCTCGTTGCGGCGCCGAATCTCGCCCGCCAGGCCCGCCGCCAGTTCGGGTGCGATGACGTCCTTACCCTTCGCGCACTTCAACACGGCGCTCACCAGTTCGCTTCTGGTCGACTCCTTCGGCAGAAAGCCTGCCGCGCCCTCCTGCAGCGCCTTGTAGACGATCGCCGACTCGTCGTGCGCGGACACCAGCAGCACCCGGGTCGGCAGCTCGTCGCGGATGACCGCGGCCGCGACCTCCGCGCCGTCCATGCCGGGCATCCGGTAGTCGAGCAGCGCCACCTGCGGCTGGTGGGTTCTGATCAGCTCCAGCGCCCCGAGGCCGTCCTCGGCCTCTGCCACCACGTCGACCTCGCCGCTGGCCACCAGCGCCCGCACCACGCCCTCGCGGAACATCGGATGGTCGTCACCGACCACCACCCGCACCTTCTCGGTCGCCATGCGGATCAGCTTGGCACAGCAACCGCTGTCGTTCCCCCAATTGGGGGACACGAACTTCCACCGTTTCACCGGCCGATCAGCCGACAGACCCCGACGTCGCGCTCCGGCATTCTTTAGTCATCGCCGGAGAACACCGGCGGACAAACCGAAAAGTAAACAAAGACAAAGGAATTGAAATGACCAACATCATCGCCCGCATCGCCCTCCCCATCGTCTCGGCCGGCGTCATCGGTGGCGCCGCCCTCGGCCTGGCCGGCGTGGCCAGCGCCGCAGTCACCACCACCCAGACCGGCTCGCACACCTCGATCGTGGCCACTCCGGACACGTACGCGAAGCCGGCACCCAGCGCGATGCCGGGCTGGCGCTTCCACCACGGCCACGGCCACGCCTACCTCGGCCAGTAAGCCCACAACTGAATAACAACAAAAATAGTTCTCCCTCCACAGAGGCCCTCCCCGGCGGCGTATTCCGGGGAGGGCCTCACTCGTGGTCGGTGCTCACCACAGCGGGATGTCGCGGCCGTGCTCCGACTCGGGCCGCGGGCCGAAGTAGCGGCGTTCGGACTCGTCGATCCTGACGTCGTTGATGCTGGCCTCACGCCGCGCCATCAGCCCCTCGGGGGTGAATTCCCAGAGTTCGTTGCCGTAGCTGCGGTACCACTGCCCGTCGGCGTCATGGCATTCGTATTGGAAGCGGACGGCCATCCGGTTGTTTCGGAATCCCCACAGGCTCTTGCGCAGCACGTAGTCGAGTTCGCGCTGCCACTTCTGCGTCAGAAACGCCACGATCTGCTTGCGCCCGACGACGTGCTGATCGCGGTTGCGCCACTGGGAATCGACGGTGTAGGCGAGGCTGACGTGTTCGGGGTCGCGGGTATTCCAGGCGTCCTCGGCGGCCTGGACCTTCTGCTGCGCGGTCTCGAGTGTGAACGGCGGAAACGGTGGACGGCTCTCGGTCATGTCCCCATTTTGGCCACCCTTTAGTGTGGCTTACATGGACTTCGCGATGTCGGCCAAGGCGCAGGACTACCACAAACGCCTGACCGCATTCATGACCGAATTCGTGTTCCCCGCCGAGGCGTCATATGAGGCGTACCGGCAGAAGGCAGGCCATGACGACCACACCGTCCCGCCGGTCATCGAGGAGCTCAAGACGCTGGCCAAGGAGCGCGGCCTGTGGAATCTGTTCCTGCCGTCGATATCCGGCCTGTCGAACCTCGAATACGCGCCGCTGGCCGAGCTGACCGGCTGGAGCATGGAGATCGCGCCCGAGGTGACCAACTGCGCGGCCCCCGACACCGGCAACATGGAGACCCTGCATCTGTTCGCCACCGAGGATCAGCGCAAGCAGTGGCTGGAGCCGCTGCTCGACGGCCAGATCCGCAGCGGGTTCTCGATGACCGAGCCTGCGGTGGCATCCAGCGACGCCCGCAACATCGAGACGCTGATCACCCGCGACGGCGGCGACTATGTCATCAACGGCCGCAAGTGGTGGACGACGGGCGCCGCCGACCCGCGCTGCAAGGTGCTGATCGTGATGGGCCGCACCGACCCGGAGGCGGCCAGCCACCGTCAGCAGTCGATGGTGCTGGTGCCCATCGACACGCCGGGGTTGAACATCCTGCGGTCGACGCCGGTGTTCGGCTGGCAGGACCAGCACGGGCACAGCGAGATCGTCTACGACAACGTCCGGGTGCCCGCCACCAACCTTCTCGGCGAGGAAGGGGCCGGTTTCGCGATCGCACAGGCCCGCCTCGGGCCCGGCCGCATTCACCACTGCATGCGCGCGCTCGGCGCGGCTGAACGTGCCTTGGCGTTGATGGTGGACCGGGTGCAGAAGCGCATCGCCTTCGGTAAGCCGCTGGCCGAGCAGGGCGTGGTGCGCGAGTCGATCGCCAAGTCGCGCAACGAGATCGACCAGGCCCGGCTGTTGTGCGAGAAGGCCGCCTGGACAATCGACAAACACGGCAACAAAGAAGCGCACCTTCTGGTGAGCCAGATCAAGGCGGTCGCGCCGACGGTGGCCTGCGACGTCATCGACCGTGCCATCCAGGTGCACGGCGCCGCTGGCGTCAGCGACGACTTCCCGCTGGCCCGACTGTACGGCTGGCACCGCGCCATGCGGCTGTTCGACGGCCCGGACGAGGTGCACATGCGCACCGTCGCGCGGTCGGAGATCGGCAAAGAGAAGTCCGCCTTCGCCGCGGCGGTGACGCGGTAGTGCCGCCGCTGTCGGGGGCATGGAATTTTCGCGACGTCGCCGAGAAGGCGGGCATCCAACCGGGCCGGCTGTTCCGGTCCGGCGAGCTGAGCAAGCTCGACGACGCCGGTCGTGAAACACTCGCCCGCTTCGGCATCACCGATGTGGCGGATCTGCGGTCGGCGCCGGAGTTGGAGCGGCACGGCAAAGGCCTGGTGCCAGAGGGAGTTTCGATCCACCACCTACCGTTCGTGGAAACCATTGCCTCCGACGCCGACGCGCCGCACGAGCACGCATTCCAGAAGATGCTGACCGAGAAACCCGATGACGAGTCGGTCAGTGACGCCGCCAGCCGCTACATGACCGAGGAGTACGGGCGGATCGCGCGGTCGCCGCTCGCGCAGCGCGCGGTGCACAAGGTCGTCATCATGCTCGGCGACGACGACAGAGTGCTGGCGCATTGCTTCGCCGGCAAGGACCGGACGGGATTCACCATCGCGGTGGTGCTCGAAGCGGCGGGCGTTGATCGCGACGCGATCATGGCCGACTACCTGGCCAGCAATGACGCCGTCCCGGAGTTACGCACGCACATCGTCGAGACGATCCGCAGCCGGATGTCGGATACCCCTGAGGTGGCCGAGGTTGCCGAAGCCCGCCTGACCGAGGCGGTGCTCGGCGTGCAGGAGGGATACCTCGATTCGGCGCGGCGCGCGATCCTCGACGACTTCGGTACTCTTCGCGGGTACCTCGAGGCCGCGGGCGTGACGGACGATCACGTCGCGCGGCTCCGCGCCGCGCTACTGGGCTGAGCCGCCCTTTTCCGCCTCGTACTTCTTTGTCATGTGCTCGATGGCGCTCATCTGCGTCTGTGCCAGGCCCTCGCGCACATCGCTGGCGCGTGCGGCCGCGTCCACCGTCGGTTGCGCCTGCCCCTGGAAGTGCGGAATGACCTCTGCGGCAAACAGTTCCGCGGACCGACGGGTCGCGACGGGATTGGCCCATTCATGGCCCATCTGCAGCATGCACCCGAACCCGCCGGACTGGTCCCACAGCCTCTGCACCTGTGCCCTGGCCCGTTCGGGCGTGCCGATCACGCCCGCACCCGCCTCGTTGATGATGTCGATCATCTCGTCGATCTGGTCGCCGGGCATGGTCATCTGCGGAAACGCGGCGACCTTCTGGAAGTACCTGAACCAGGCCTCCATGCCGAAGCGGACGTCGGCGCGTGCCTGCTCGTCGGTTTCGGCGATGTGGAACGGCCCCACCAGCGACCAGTTCTTGCGGTCGACCGTCGTGCCGAACGCGGCGGCGCGTTCCTCGGCGATGCCCCAGTGGTGCGCCAGCGCGTCGAAGCCTTCGACGATGAGGGTGGCGCCGATCGACAGCAGGCCGATGCCGTGCTTGCCGGCCAGCCGGGCACCGGTCGGTGACGCCACCGCCGCAACCGAGAGCGGGATCCCGCCGTCGGAGTACGGCGCCAGCTGAAGCTGGGCGTCGAACAGTTCGTGGGTCGCGGTCTTGGCGCTGACGACCTCGCCGGCCAACAGGCGCACAACGATGTCGAGGTTGGTCTCCAGCAGCTCGCGGGTGTCGGTGGGGGTCAGGCCGATCATCGCCGAGTCGGTGGGCAGCGAGCCCGGCCCGACGCCACCGATGATGCGCCCGTGGGTCAGGTGGTCGAGCAGCATCAGCCGGTCGGCCGCCCACAGCGGGTTGTGATACGACAGCGAGATGACGCCGGTACCGAACCGGATCCGCTTGGCCCGCTGCGCCGCCGCGGCGATGAACACCTCCGGCGAGCTGATGATCTCGCTGCCCGCGGAGTGGTGCTCACCGATCCACACCTCGTCGAAACCGATCGCGTCGAGGTGCTCGATGAACTCGAGGTCCCGCTGCAACGCGAGCGTGGGGTTGGTCCCGGCGCGATGGAACGGCGCAATGAAGTACCCGAAACGTAGCTTGGCCATGCCTAGAACCTAGCCAGGTTGCGCCGCGAATTTACTGAGTTAGATAGACCCCGAATGCCCACGCGACGGTGGCGAGCAGCGCCCCGGCCAACTCGACGCCGACGGACAGGGCCACCCCCTTCAGCGCGTGCTTGGTCGACGTCCACGCGAGGCGCTGGTCCCGGCGGTTCGCCAGCTCGGCCAGATAGACGCCGAGCACGAACCCGATCAGCAGGCCGACGATCGGAATCACGAAGAAGCCGATGATTCCGAGCACCGCACCGATGATCAGCGTCGCCGTGCCCACGTCGGCGGCGCGCATCCGCCGCATCGGCCACATGTACTTGACAAGAGTCGTGGCGCCGATCAGCACGGTAACCACACCGAGTGTCACCCACGCGGTGACGTTGTGTTCGACGACGGCCCAGACCAGGATCGCGGCGTACACCAGCAGGATGCCCGGCAGAAGCGGCACGATGATGCCGACGATGCCGACGGCGATCGCCAGCGCCACGAGGACGATTCCGCCGGTGCTCACGGCTCGAATCTAGTGGGTCGGCGGCCTTTTCCCGCGCACCCATTGAATGTTGCCGAGCGTCTTCGTGCGCACGCTGACGAGGCCGAGCTCCTCGAACGTATCGCCGAGCTCGTCCTCGGCGAAGAAGCGCACGCCGCCGTTGGGCAGCCGGCGCAACAATTCGCCGCCGCGGCCCGCGGTGGGCACCATGATGGCGATCCGGCCGCCGGGCCGCAGCACCCGCACCATCTCGGCGAGCGTCGCCGTCGGCTCGGGGATCAGCTGCAGCACGGCGAGTGAGACGGCCGCGTCCACAGTCTCGTCGCGCAGCGGGAGCTTTTGGGCGTCGGCACGGAGGAAGCCTACGTCCGGGCCCGCCTGGGCATTGACCGCGCGGGCCAGCATCGGTTCCGAGATGTCGACGCCCAGCGCGAGCCCGTCGGCGCCTGCGGCGCGGGCCAGCGACGCGGTCACGTTGCCCGGGCCGCTACCGACGTCGAGGGCGATGCCGCCGGTCGGGATGTCCAGCCAACCGATCGGCAGCTGCCAGGCGCTGGCCATCTTGCGGGCGAAGGCCTGCGCGTTGTCGTACAGCATCGACCCCAGCCCGGAGGCCCACGCCGCCTGGACGGCGCCGGTGTTCCTCTCCGGCGCGGCGTTGGTCTCGGCGTCCTCGAGCAGGTCGAGATAGCCCTTGCTGACGTCGGGGTTCGCCGGCGGATCGGCGAGTAGGTCCAATGCCCTGCTCAGCGCGGGCGGCAGCTCAGTTGTCATTTGATCGGTCACCCTTCCACGCTACGCGCTGATTCAGGCACCCAGCTGTTCGGCGAGGTCGAGAAAATCCGTTGCCGTGACATCGAATTCACCGTCTTCGATCCGGTGAGGTCGCTGGTCAGGCCCGTGCTCGAGCGGTCGCGCGACGTATCCCGTCATCAGGCCGTCGGCCCTGGCGGCACGCAGATCCGACGGATGGGCGGCGACGAGCATCAGCTGCGCCGGGCGCACGCCGAGGAGGTCGGCGCAGCCAAGGTAGGCCTCCGGGTCCGGCTTGTAATGACCGAACAACTCCGCAGAGATCACGCAGTCCCACGGCAGCCCCGCGCGCTTGGCCATGTTGGTCAGCAGCGACATGTTGCCGTTCGACAGCGTGGTGATGATGAACCGCTCTTTGAGCCGCGTCAGGCCCGCGACGCTGTCCGGCCACGGGTCGAGCCGATGCCACGCGCGGTTGAGGTGGTCGACCTCCTCGCCGCTGATCGACGTGATGCCCGCCGCGGCCAGAAGCTCCTCGAGGATCATCCGGTGCAGGTCATCGATGCGTGTCCACGGAAGTTCGCCGCGGCGCACCCGGTCCATCGCGGGCGCGTAACCGGCCCGCCAGCTGTCGGCGAAGGCCGCCCAGTCCTGTCGCTCGCCGTGCGCGCGCCCGAACTCCTCGAGCTCGCCGATGATGCTCGAGCGCCAGTCGACGACGGTGCCGAACACGTCGAAGGCCAGTGCCTGTGGCGTCGTCACGGCTCCAGGACCACCTTCCCGAGCACACCGCCGTCGGCCAGGCTCTGCAACGCGGCCCTGCCCTCCGCGAGCGGAAACCGCATCGGCGGTGGTGGCCGTAACCCGGCCTTGACCAGCTCGCCGACACCGTAGGTGAACACCGACTGGGATCCGGGTTTACGGTTGACGTATTCGCCGTATCCGACGCCGACGACGCTGACGTTGCGCAGCAACAGCCGGTTGACCTTGACCGTCGGAATACCGCCTGCCGCAAAGCCGATCACCAGCAACCGGCCCTCGGTGTCCAGCGCACGGATCGCATCGTCGAACGCCTCGCCGCCGATGGGGTCGACCACCAGGTCGACCCCGCGGCCGCCTGTGTGGTCCTTCACGGCCTGCAGCCAGCCGTCGGTCAGCGGCAGCACCACGTCGGCGCCGAGCGACTTGACGAACTCTGTCGCGTGCGGGCGGTGCACCATGGCGATCACGTTGGCGCCCAGCGCCTTTGCGATCTGGATTGCGGCCGTGCCGACGCCACCGGCCGACCCCAGCACGAGTACCGTCTCGCCTGGACGCAGAGCGCCGCGTTTGGCAAGTGCGAAGTACATCGTCTGGTAGTTGCCCAGCAGCGCGACGGCCTCGGCGTCGTCGATGTCATCCGGCGTCGCCGTCAGGTTGGCCTGCGGCACCACCACCTGTTGCGCCCAGCCGCCGAGCATTGCGAGTGCGGTAACGCGCTGTCCCACCTTGAATTCGGACTCGTAGGGTGCGGACCGCACCACCCCGGCGACCTCCATGCCGGGAATGAACGGCGGTTCGAGCCGCAGCTGGTACTCGCCGCGCAAAAGCAGCAGGTCGGGGAAGCTGACGCCGGCCGCGCCGACATCGATGACTACTGCGTCATCCCCACCGACGTCGACTACATCGTCGACGTCGGTGTAGTCAAGTCCTGATGGACCGGAAAGCTCCCGCGCGACAAGCGCTTTCATGCGATGGTGATCAGCCCAGGCTGAAGGTGGCCCGCTTGGCCGCAGACAGGTCGGTGATCTCGCCCCACTTGCCGGCGACGTCGTCGACCGTCGGCACCCCATCGGAGAACGTCACGCCTTCGTTCTGGAACAGCGCCGCGCGCTGGACCTTGCCACCGCCGACGATGAAAACCGATGCGGTGTCGGGGTTTTCCTCGCTCATCAGATAGGCCACCACCGGTGCCACATATTCGGGCGTGAGCTTCTCGAACACCTCCGGCGGCAGGATGTCCTGCGTCATCCGGGTGGCGGCGATCGGCGCGACGGCGTTGGTCTTGATGTTGTACTTCGCGCCCTCCTGCGCCAGCGTGTTGATCAGGCCGACCAGTCCGAGCTTGGCGGCGCCGTAGTTGGCCTGCCCGAAGTTGCCGAACAGCCCGCTGGTGGAGGTCGCGACGACGACCCGCCCGTAGCTCTGCTCGCGGAAGTGCGGCCAGGCCGCGCGGATCACGTTGTAGCCGCCGTAGAGGTGCACCTTCAGCACCGCGTCCCAGTTGGCGAACTCCATCTTGTGGAACGTGCCGTCGCGCAGAATGCCCGCGTTGCTCACCACACCGTCGACCTTGCCGAACTCGTCGATCGCGGTCTTGATGATGTTCTCGGCGCCCGCGGACTCGGCGACCGAGTCGTAGTTGGCCACCGCGCGGCCGCCCGCGTCCTTGATCTCCTTGACCACTTCGTCGGCCATGTTGTGGCCGGCGCCCGTTCCATCGCGCGAACCGCCGAGGTCGTTCACGACGACGCTGGCGCCCTCTTTGGCGAGCGTCAACGCGTACTCGCGCCCCAGTCCGCCGCCGGCTCCGGTGACGACGATGACGCGGTCCTGCACTCCTGGCACTGGTGTTCCTCTCCTCGTTCGGGTCGGCGCGTGATGTCAGATCAGCTTGCGCGCCAGCTTCTTCGCTGTCTCTGTATACGGGGGGTACATGAAGCTCATCGCGTCGGGTCGGGTCGGCTTCGTCATCACCGATTTCTTGTGGCTGAACTCCTCGAAGCCGAACTTGCCGTGGTAGGCGCCCATTCCCGACGGTCCGACGCCGCCGAACGGCAGCTTGTTGCTCGCGAACTGGAACAGTAGATGGTTCACCACCATGCCGCCGGCGGAGACTTCCTTGATCACGCGTTCCCGGATGCTCTTGGCCTTGGTGAAGAGATATGCCGCCAACGGCTTGGGCCGCGCGTTGACGAATTTGATTGCCCCGTCGAGGTTTTCGACCGTAACCACCGGCAGGATCGGACCGAAGATCTCGTCGGTCATCAATTGCTCGTTCGGATCGGGATCGACCACCACGGTCGGCTGGATGCTCAACGTCGACGAATCCGAACCACCGCCGAGGGCGATGGTGCCCTTGGTGGCGGCAAGCGAGGCGGCCAGCCGGTCGAAGTGACGCTGGTTGACGATGCGCTTCCCGCCCGGGTTTTCGGCCTCGAACGTCGTTACGGCGTCCTTGATCTTGTCGACGAGCTTGTCGCGGACCTTCGCATCGACCAGGACGTAGTCCGGGGCGATACAGATCTGTCCCGAGTTGATCAGCTTGGTCCACGCGATGCGCTTGGCGGCGACGTCGATGTCGGCGTCCTCGGCGACGATGACCGGGCTCTTGCCGCCCAACTCCAATGTCACCGGCGTCAGGTGGGTTGCTGCGCCCTCGTATACCTTGCGGCCGATCTCGGTGCCGCCGGTGAAGAGCAGCCGGTCGAAGCCCTGAGCGATGAGTTCCTGGCTCACTGCGCCGTCACCCTCGATCACCGCGATCGCATCGTTGTCCAGATACTTCGGCACCAGCTCGGCCATCACCGCCGACGACGCGGGCGCCACCTCGGACGGTTTGAGCACGACGGTGTTTCCCGCTGCGATGGCGGCGACCGCGGGTCCGAGCGTCAGCACGATCGGGAAGTTCCACGCGCCGATGACGAGCACGGTGCCGTACGGCTCGTACTCGATCCAGCCGCGGCCCGGCAGCTGCGACATCTCGAGCAGGCGGTGCTTGCGCCGCATCCACTTGCGGACGTTGCGCTCCGCGTCCTTGGCCTCCCCGACGGTGGGGGCGATATCGGCGAGCCAGGCTTCGAATGGTTTGCGGCCGAGATCCTGCTCCAGCGCCACCGCGATGGCGGCCTCGTTCTCGCTCACCATCGCTCCGAGCGCTTTCAACTGCTGCTTGCGCCATTCGACGGTGCGGGTGCGACCGGAGGCGAATGTCTGGCGCAGCCGGGCGACGGTCGCAGGGATGTCGGGCGCGATGGGTGCGGGTACCGCAGGCGCGCTCTGGGGGATCGAATCGGTGGTCATGGTGGAGGTCCTTCCTGACCCGAGGAATCCACCGATCCTAACCAACCGGTTGGGCCACCCATAGGGCCCCGACCAATCCCCGCGGAAGGGCCGCCGTCAGACCTTCTGGGCGGTGACGAACGTGGCGAACGCGTCGTCGTCGGCGTCGGCAAGTTCGGTGAAGCGGCCCAGCCGGCGCATCTCGTCCTGCGACGTCACGCCCTCGGCCCGCCAGCCGTGCGCGCGCAGCCACTCGGCGACGTCGGCACGGTCCGGATCGTTGTACATCAGCTCCTGCACATCGAACTCCCGCTCGATGCCGAGCTCATTGGAGATCCGCTCGAAGCGTTCCTGCATCTGTGCGCGGCGCTCCTCGGAATGCTTGCCGACGGTTTCCACCGCGATCCGGCTGCCCGTTGCGCTGAGCTCGGTGACCAACTCGAAGAGCCGGTCCTGCGCGTCGGCGGGCAGATACATCAGCAGGCCCTCGGCCAGCCACGCGGTCGGCTTGGTGGGATCAAACCCGCTGTCGCGCAATGCGCTTGGCCAGTCGTGCCGCAGGTCGACGGCCACCTCGTGCAGCGCCGCCGACGGCTTGATTCCGTTGTCCGCCAGCGTGGCGGCCTTGTATTCGAGAACCTTCGGTTGGTCGAGCTCGAAAACCGTTGTGTCGTCGGGCCAGTCCAGCCGGTAGGCGCGCGAGTCGAGGCCGGAGGCCAGGATCACGATCTGCCGGATACCCGCTGCGGCCGCCTTCGTGAAGTGCTCGTCGAAGAAGTGGGTCCGCACCGCCTGGTAGTTGCGCATGTGCCGGAAGATCGCAGCGACCTCAGGGTCGATTGCGGCGGCCTTTTCGACGATGCCATCGTCGAGCATGGTCGTCCACGCACCGGTGCCCGCGCCCGCCACCAGGATCTCGGCGTAAGGATCGGAGATCAGTGCGTCGTCCCTCTCGGTTTCGGCCGCACGGGCCGCTGCCACCATGACGGCGGTGGTGCCGACACTGGAGGCGATGTCCCAGGTGTCGTCGTGAGTACGCAGCGAACTCATCGGTTCTCCTCGGCCAACTCGGCGCGCAACAGCACGCTGGACGAAATCTCTTCGGCTTCGTAGTCGGGCACCGCGCGGCCGAGCCGGCTCATCTCGACCTCACTCGGCACAGCGTCGACGCGCCAGCCGTGCTCGCCCAGCCATTCGGCGGCATCCGCGCGGTCGCCGTCCGCGTAGGTCAGGGTGTCGACGTCGATGTCCAGGCCGGTTCGTTCCCGCATGCGCGCGGCGCGCTCGCGCCGGGCGACACGATCCTGTTCGGACTGGCTCGACATATCCATGCTGAACGCCTCGACCGCGATCCGGCTGCCGGCCGCGCTGTGCGCGGTGATCAGTTCGAAGAGCCGGTCCTGGGCCTCGGCAGGCAGATACGGCAGCAGCCCCTCGGCCAGCCAGGCGGTCGGCCTGGTCGCTTCGAAGCCCGCACCGGCCAGGGCCGACGGCCAGTCGTCGCGGAGGTCGACAGCGACAGGGATGCGCCGAGCCCGCGGCTGCGCCCCGTGGGCATTCAGCGTCGAAGTCTTGTATTCCAGCACCTTCGGCTGGTCGATCTCGAAGACAGTGGTACCGGCGGGCCACTCCAGGCGGTAAGCGCGGGAGTCCAGGCCGGCCGCAAGGATCACGACCTGGCGGATGCCTGCCCGTGCGGCGGCACGGAAATAGTCGTCGAAGTAGTGGGTGCGCACGGCCTGGTAGTCGCGCGACATCTCATGAAGCCGACGGAAGTCCTCGTCGTCGGTGATCCAGTCCGGATCACTGCTGGCCATCTGCGCCCATTGCGGGCCGGCCGAGGCCACCAGCAAATAGGCGAACTCGTCACGGATCAACGCGTCGTCGCGAGCGGTCTCGACGGCACGCGCAGCGGCGACGCCCAGGGCGGTCGCCCCGACACTTTCGGTGATTTCCCAGCTGTCACCCTCGGATCGAATCGAGGCGACGTCATATAGATCAGTCATATCGTAAGCGATGCTACATAATAAGTTAGTTGATCTATATGATCTGTGGCAGACATCACCCCAGGTCACACAGCGCATTGCCAGGAACGGCTACTCGGCGAGCTTCCAGAGCTTGTTGGCCAACAGGAGTTCGAGCTTGTCCACGATGGTTTCGAGTTCGTTGTGCGAGCCGACGTAGCCGGCGTAGAAGCCCATTCCCCACATCACCGCGACGAGCATCTCGACGAGTTGCGCGATGTCGGTGTCGGTGGTCAGCTCGCCCTTCTCGATCGCGTCGTTGACCACCCAGGTCACAAACGCCCGCGAGTTCTTCAGCGAGTCGTGCTCTTCATGGCTCAGCTCGGGGTGGCGTTGCGACTCCAGGACCGACGTGACCAGGAACGCCGCCGCCGACCGATCCTCGCTGTCGGCCTGCATTGCCGCGGAGAAGAACGCCGACAGCCGGCCGAGCAGAGTGGTCTGGTCTTGCGCCTTCGCCATGCCTGTGGCAACAACCATCGCGTTCGTCTGCTCGACGACCTCTCGATACAGCAACCGTTTGCTTGCGAAGTAATGGTTGATAGCCGGTCGGGTCAGGTCGGCGCGTATCGCAATCGCCTGAAAAGTGGCAGCGTCATAGCCGAGTTCGCTGAACACTTCGCGCGCGGCACGCAAAATGCGCTCACGCGTTTCAGCTGCCTTCGCTGCTGGTGGACGACCCGGCCCCCTGCTTGCCGTATGCGGCATAGTCAATATCTTGCCATACGACACCCCGGTGCTTTGCATAACCCCCAATTTGAATACGGTTTCAGCAAACTGTACGGAAAAAGGCGGATTTGCTGGGCGGCACAGTGGATCTGGCAAGCAGATGGCGGTCCCGGCTCCGTAATCCTCCACAGAGGCTATGGTTCCGTGCCATGGCGGCCGTCGTTTCGCGCGAGTCTTACTTCGAGACCGGCCTTGACGTGCTATCCGACCTTGGCTACGGCGGACTGAAACTGGCCGAGGTGTGCGGCCGCCTCGGAGTGACGACCGGATCCTTCTATCACTATTTCTCCGGCTGGCCGGCCTACACGCGCGAACTCGTCGAGAATTGGATGAAAGAGCGAACGGTTCTGGTCATCGAATTCCTCAAGAACGAGACCGATCCGCGGCGCAGAATCGACAGTCTGATCCAGGTCGGTCTTGCGCTTCCGCACGGCGCCGAGGCCGCGATCCGGGCGTGGAGTTCGATCGATCCGGACGTGCACAAGGTCCAGGTTCAGGTCGACCAACAGCGATTCGACATCATGTACTCGTCGGCGTTGGAGATTCTGCAGAGCCACGACCAAGCGCAGATGTTCGCGCGCTGGGCGGTCTATCTTCTGGTCGGATACGAACAGGCAACCCTGCCGCGGGACACCGCCGCGCTGGGGTGGATCGCAAAACAGCTCACCGACGCCCTCGATTCCGGTCGGTTCGCTTCCGTCTCCACTGATGACTAGCGCGCCGGCCGGCGTGCTGCGGCGGGTGGTCAGGCGGATTCGCGAGCGCGATCCCGAATTCGATGCGCTACGGCGCGCGGTGCGGGCGGCGGTGGTCGTGCCTGCGGCGGCCGCGGTGAGCTTCGCGATCGGGGGTAGTTCGCAGACACCGCTGTACACGATCTTCGGCTCGTTCGCGCTGATGGTCCTCGCCGACTTCCCCGGCAACCCGCAAAACCGCGCGGTGGCATACGCGGGCCTCGGGCTCAACGGGGCGGTCCTGATCACGCTTGGCACCCTGGTGTCGCCGCATGCGTGGTTGTCCGTCGCGCTCATGTTCGTACTCGGCGTGGTGGTGACGTTCTCGGGCGTGCTCAGCGAGACGATCGCGGCGGGACAACGACCGACGCTGCTGACGTTCGTGTTGCCTGCGTGCACGCCGCCCGGCCCGATCGGCGACCGGCTCTTGGGATGGGGGGTGGCGCTGGCCGTCTGCGTGCCCGCCTCGCTGTTCCTGCTGCCGCCGCGGCACCACGGTGAATTGCGTAGGCATGCGGCCAACGCCGTCAGCGCCCTGGCCGACCGGCTCGAGGGCAAGGCCGTCCGCAGCGAGGTGGTCGACGCGATGCTCGCGCTGCGGGAGAACTATCTCGGCGCGGACTTCCGGCCGGTCGGGCTGACCGCAGGCAGCCGGGCGTTGGTGCGGGTGGTCGAGGACCTCGAATGGCTCGCTGACCGGGTGAGCGACGAGGCCGGCCCCGCGCTGCGCGACATGCAGGAGCCGGGTGTGCGGGTGCTGCGCTGCTCGGCGGCGGTGCTCCGACACACCCGGGTGGCTGATCGGGAGACCGACCGAGCGAATCTCGAGGCCGCGCTGATTCACCTACGGTCCGTGGCACGAGGGCGCTACCGGAGTGATGTCGAATCGATTCTGGCAGCGCGTGACGATGCCACAGCCGTCGCGCTGGGTCGGCAGCTGCTGAATCGCCGGACCATCGCCGCCACCATCGGTGCGACGGGCCGGGTGATCGCAGCGGCCGCTGCTGCCGACGCGCGACCGGTATGGGCACGCGCCTTGGGACGTCGGCTGCCGCCGACGACGGCCACCGACCGGCTGATTCCCGAGACCGCCGCGGTCACGTCGACGACGACAGGTTTTCTCAGCGGCCGGTCGGTCGCGGTGCGCAACGCACTGCGCACGGGTCTCGGGCTGGCATTGGCGGTCGCGGTCACCCACGTGTTTCCCGTCGAGCACGGCTTCTGGGTGGTGCTCGGCGCGTTGTCGGTGCTGCGCAGCAGCGCACTCACGACGGGCACCAAGATGCTGCGCGCGGTGCTGGGCACCGGCATCGGTTTCGTGCTGGGTGCCGTGCTGATCAGCGCCGTCGGCGTGGATCCCGCGGTCTTGTGGATCCTGATGCCCATCGTCGTGTTCGGCTCGGCGTTCGTCCCCGAGATCGCGTCGTTCACCGCGGGGCAGGCGGCCTTCACGATGATGGTGTTGATCTTCTTCAACCTGATCGTTCCGACCGGGTGGAGTGTCGGTCTGATCCGGGTCGAGGACGTCGTCGTCGGCGCGCTCGTGGGTGCGATGGTATCGGTGCTGTTGTGGCCAAGGGGCGCAACAGCTTCGGCGACGGCGGCGGTCGAGTCGGCCCGCGGTGTCTTCGCGCAGTACCTGGAGCGCAGCGGTGCGAAGGATCACCCGCGGCGAGTACGAGGCGGTGGTCGACAGACTCGCCATTCTGAGCCACGACGCGCTCGCGGCGTCTCGGGTGGCCGACGACGCGGTGCGGCAATATCTCTCCGAAAGCGGCGGGACGACCGACTTCCGCGGTCCGATCGTGCGCGCCTTCAACCGGGCGATCCGGGTGCGCGCGGCGGCGGACCTGATCATGGACATCCCCACTCCGCCGCCGCTGGGCGCATACCCGCGGGCTCGCGAGGTGGTGGAGCAGCACGCCGATGCGATCCGGGATCGGCTGGCGGGCGAGGTGAATACGACGCAATCGTGGATACCGGTCAGCGACGAGTTCGTGGTGGCGCTGCGCGCGGAGTCGCAAGGGGAGGCAGGGGCACCACCCACTCGAAGCGAAGGAACACTGGCGGTGTCCGCCGCGCTGCCGCTGGTGACCGCAGCGGCCGCGATCGGCGAACTGGAGCTGGTCTACCCGCGCCCGGCGGACTCGGAACTAGCCCGCCGGTAGCGGTCGACGTCATCGAACGGTGTGCGGCATCAACGCATTCGGCGGGATGGTGCCGAACTTTCCCGCGTTGAAGTCCTCCAGCGCCTGGACCAGTTCGGCCTTGGAGTTCATCACGAACGGCCCGTAGGCGAACACCGGTTCGCGGATCGGCTTGCCGCCCAGGATCAGTACTTCCAGTGCGGGCCTGCGCGACTCTTGCGTCGGATCGGCGGCCACGCTGATCCGGTCGCCGGGGCCGAATACGGCGAGTTGGCCTTCATGGATCGGATGGCCGAGCGGACCGACGGTCCCGCGGCCGGACAACACGTACACCAGCGCGTTGAAGTCGCGGTTCCACGGCAGATTCAGCCGCGCTCCGGGCTCAATGGTGCTGTGGGCCATGGTGATAGGGGTATGTGTGGCGCCGGGCCCGCGGTGGCCGTCGAGGTCGCCCGCGATGACACGCACAAGCGCGCCGCCGTCTTCGGACGACAGCAACTTGACCTGATTGCCCTCGATCGCCTGGTACTTGGGCGTCGCGAACTTGTCCTTGCTCGGCAGGTTCACCCACAGCTGGATTCCGTGGAACACGCCGCCGCTCTCAACGAGCTCGGCGGGGGGCGTCTCGATGTGCAGGATGCCCGACCCCGCGGTCATCCACTGGGTGGCGCCGTCGGTGATCAGTCCGCCGCCGCCGTGTGAATCCTGGTGGGCGAATCGGCCGTCGATCATGTACGTCACGGTTTCGAAGCCGCGGTGCGGATGCCAGTCGGTGCCCCTGGGCTCGCCGGGCTGGTATTCCACCTCGCCCATCTGGTCCATGTGCACGAAGGGGTCGAGATCGGCGAAGCTCACGCCGGCGAAGGCGCGCACGACGGGGAATCCCTCACCCTCGTAGCCGTGCGGCCCGGTGGTGACCGAGCGAACGGGCCGCTCGGTGTCGGACGGTGCGGGCGCGGACAACCGCGCCAATGTCAACGTGTCAGCAGTGATAGCAGGCATGCCGATAGTAACCGGACCGTAGTCCGATTAATTCCTGTGCAGGTGCAACCGCGGGAACGTGACCCGCAGCCCGCGCAGCCTGCGCTGCATGCCGTGGTCCCCTGGAGCCAGCTGCCGGGCTCTCTCTGCCAGCCCGAAGCACGCGAGATACGTCTCCACGTCCCGCCTGATTCGGTCGTCCTGCCAGTATTCGCAGTGTCCCTTCGTCTCCTCGCATTCACGCTCTGTGACATCGACGTTCTGGACTTGCGGGCCGTCTGAATTGCGTGCGGTGTCATCGCCACGCAGCCGCGAGCCAATGGGGTCCGTGTTGCGCCAGTAGTTGTACCAGATGTTTCGATGCGACATCTTCAGCGCGGTTCTGAAGAAGTCGTCATCGAAATGCCGTGGAAAGAACGTGCGGTACAACGAGTCCAACGGGGAGCCACAGGTGAACAGCGCAATGCGTGCCGACTGCTCGCGGCGAACCCGATGCAGCCCCATCGCAAGGGCCTTCTCATCGGAAGTACTTTCCGACTGCCTCTCCTCCCAGTGTCCGCCCCTGACGAACCACGCGCAGATGACGGAGCCTTGGGAGTGCCCAACAAGCGCAATCGGCCTGTCGGGCTGCGCTTTCCGCACATCCGCAATGCATCGTCGGATGCCGCGCAGCACCGCCGGTCGGTAGGAAGCCCCGGCAAGCGGATGAAGATCGGGCGCCCAGAATCCGGCGACGTCAGCCAATGACCCCAATGTCTGTCGGACCCGCTTGGCTGCGTGTTCCGGCCGACGAATTGCGACCACGATCAGCAGGAGCAAGGCTGCGATCTTAAGAACGACGATCAGCGGCATGACGAGTTCCTCGTTACCAAATCGGTCGTTTGACACCGCAAAGACCAAGGCCGCCAACACAAGCCATAGGCCGATCGAGCTGACCATTGCGACCAGCGCAGTGCGAGCAAGGAACTCGTGGGTATCCGTCAGCAGCGCATGGCTTGGTGCCGCAGCCTTGCAGTCCTGGGGATGAGGACGCCTCTCGCTGCCCTTGAGTTTGCGGCGCCGATACTCACGTGAGACCAACACCACGAAAACCGCCACCGTCACCAGAAAGAAGACGGGAACCATGTCGGTCGGCAGAACCTGGCTGAAGCGGTCGTAGATGCCGGCTTCCGACACGACGCGTGCACTTCCTTGGGCACCCAATACTCGTCGCTCGATCACCGGCGGCGTGTATTGCAGGACTGTTCGCACCACGAGGCGAATGCCCGACCCAGCGGTGTGCAGTATGGCGATCGCGAAAGCGATCAGGACGCCGGCACCGGCCAGTGCGGTGCGGTCAGTGACCGGTTGCCCACTGCGCTTATGCCCGTTACGTCTGCTTTCCGCCCGCCAGGCGATGCAGCACAAGACGATTCCGAAAATCCACGCGGTCAAGGTGGTGCTGATGATCACGAAGCTCATCGGGTCGCGCGCCGTCCCCACGGGAAAGTCGAATACCCCTTCCCTGGCCGCCGCCGGGCCAGCGAGATAGCCGGCCGTACCCACCAGCACTGCGAGGGTGACCAGCGAGACCCAGCGGTTGCCCTTGTCGACCTGCGGCCGTCCCCGGAGCATTCGATTCACGACGATCGCGGCCAGCAACCCAGGGCCGAACATAACGAGGACGACTGTGGCCAGACGGCTCGGCTCGCCATACAGCAACTGCCAGCCGGTCACGAGGATCACGGTGATCCACATCGCCATTGCGAACGTCATCATCAAACTCGAGATGACCACGAGCGTCCGCATGAACAACCACATCCGCTTCTCGGAGCGGTCGCCACTCTTTTCGGGGCCCATGAAGCCGGCCATGTTGAGCAGCGTGAACGGGTAGGCGAGGTACCAGCTCAGGGTGCGGGTGATCGTCCTGCTCGGCCGACTCCAGTTGACCAGCCTCAGCTCGTGTTTGGGCAGCAGCGGCAGGCTTCCGATTCGTACCCTGTCGGCGACCGTCCCCGTATAGATCGGCTTGCCGAGCGCGCTGAACACCCCGTGATCGCCGATGCCGTGCACACGCATCTCCACTCCAGCGGACTGCGGTGGTCCCTCGACGCTGGTCGTCATGGCTGTCCTTGCGGGCGTGCGATGTATCGTTTGCGGCATCGGGGTCCAAGCCCTAGGAGCCGACGGCCTCAGCGAACCCGATTCATCCCCGATGTTGGACAGAGTATGCGCGCATCCGCACCGATTTGCTGCCAGTTCCGCAAATTTTAACGTGGACGACGCGATGTTGCGATTGTGGCGTTCACCACCGGTACACCCTGCTAACCGCACCATTGATGCGCTGCTCGAAGTTACTCAACAGTTAACCTCGGCAAAGGATGACTCGACAGAGCCCTTATGGCCGTGCTCACTCCCTTGCGGGGTGAGCTGGCAAATTGCGCTTCCGCCCCGATGATCGCAGGTCGGCGTTGCGTCGTAATTCAGCTCAGTACTGCAAGCGCCGCCGCGCGGGCGTCCGCCGCGGTCCCGGTCGCCAACACGGCGTCGGCCGCATCGCGGCACTGCTGCAGCGACACCTGCGAGAGCTTGGCGCCGACGCCGTTGACCGCGGCCGCCGCAGCGGACAGGGACGTCACGCCAAGGCCGGTCAGCACGCACGCCAACACCGGGTCGGCCGCCGCCTCGCCGCACACGCCGACAGGCTTGCCCGCCGCCGCACCCGCACGGACCGCCATGGCTACCAGCGCGAGCACTGCAGGCTGCCAGGGATCCGTGAGGGTGGCCAGCTCGGCCGACATGCGATCGGCCGCCATCGTGTACTGCGCCAGGTCGTTGGTGCCGATCGACAGGAAGTCGACATGGTCCAGGATCCGGTCGGCCAGCAGCGCCGCCGCGGGCACCTCGATCATCACGCCCGGAGTGAGTCCTCGTGAACGGACCTGGGCGGCAAAGTGTTTGGCCTCCTCGGCGGTGGCGATCATCGGCGCCATCACCCACGGCGCGTTGCCGGTGCGCTCGGCCGCGGCGGCGATCGCGTCCAGCTGCCGGTCCAGCAGTCCAGGGTTCCCCTGGGCGATCCGGATGCCCCGAACGCCGAGGGCAGGATTGGCCTCTTCTGGATGGCCGACGAATTTCAGCGGCTTGTCCGAGCCGGCGTCCAGCGTCCTGATCACGACCTTGTGTCCCGAGAAGGCCTCCAGCACGTCGCCGTAGATCTGTGCCTGTTCGTCCACGGTGGGCTCGGTGTCGCGGTTGAGGAAGCACAGCTCGGTGCGGAACAGCCCGACGCCCTCGGCCGGGGTTTCGCGCGCGGCGCGCGCCGCAGCGCCGTCCTGCACGTTCGCGAGAATCGCAACGGCGTGCCCGTCGGCGGTGGCACCCGGCCCACCCCAGTGCGCGGCGAGCTCGGCCTCGCGGCGCGCGGAGGCAACTGCGTCGGCGGCAACCGCCGGGTCCGGTGCGACGGTCACGGTGCCCCGCGTCCCGTCGACAAGCACTTTGGTGTCGCTGCCGACCGCGCCAAGCCCGTCGACGGCGACCACGCAGGGGATCCCGAGCTGGCGGGCGATGATCGCGGTGTGGCTGGTCGGACCGCCCAGCGTGGTCGCCAGCGCAACGATCAACGTCGGATCCAGGCCTGCGGTGTCGGCCGGCGCCAGGTCCTCGGCCAGCAGGATCGACGGGACCGCCAGGCAGCGGGACGCCCGGTTCGGGGAGGCCGCTGACCTCGGCGATCACGCGGTCGCGGATATCGCGAAGGTCGGTGACCCGTTCGGCCATCAAGCCGCCGAGCTGAGTGAAGAGGTCGATGAATTGGTCGACGGCGGCCACCACCGCGCGCACGGCCGGGGCTCCTGCATTGATGTGCTTTTCGGCGGCACCGATCCAGGCTCGGTCCTGTGCCAGTGTGGCGGTCGCGGCCAGCACCTCGGACGCCGCGCCGGTCGCGTGCGCGGCCCGGTCGCGCAGTCGTGCGGCGACGACAGCGACCGCCTTGGTGAAGCGGGCCGCTTCAGCGGGACGGTCGGGCTCGTCCACCTCGGGTGCCGACTGTGCGTCGTCGAGCGCCGGCAGCCGGCCCGGCCTGATCACCGGGCCGTACTGGATGCCTGGGACGACGGGGACGCCGTGCAGGACCGTGCCGTCCCGCAGGTCGGCGGACTCGGTGTGCTGCGGAAGTGACGTGGGCGCGGATGAGGCGGTCATGTGAATCAGATTACAAACGAAGCATTGACAAGTCAACACATTCAGGAGTAAAACAACACATATCAACATCCAGACGGGTCCGATCCCACACAAACGGAGCACCATGTATGCCGAAGAGCGTCAGCAAGCGATTGCTTCGCTGGTGATCAAGCAGGGCCGCGCATCGGTGGCCGAGCTCGCCGAGACCTACGACGTCACCACCGAGACGGTCCGGCGCGACCTGGCGGTTCTGGACCGGGCCGGCCTGGTGCGGCGGGTACACGGAGGCGCCGTCCCCGTGCGGGCGCTGCGGCTCGTCGAGCCCGGCGTCGGTGAACGCGAAACCACCCGCGCCGAACACAAGGACGCCATCGCCGCGGCCGCCGCCGACTTCCTTCCGCAGAGCGGGGCCAGCGTGTTGTTCGACGCGGGGACGACGACCAGCCGGATCGCGGCCACGCTGCCGTCCGACCGCGAGCTGAATGTCGTCACGAACTCCGTGCCGATCGCCGCGCGGCTGGCCGGCGTGCCGTCGATCTCCCTGCAGCTGCTCGGCGGCCGGGTCCGTGGCCTCACCCAGGCCACGGTCGGCGAGCAGGTGCTCCGGGTGCTCGACACGCTTCGCGTCGACATCGCGTTCATCGGAACCAACGGCATCAGCGTCAGGCACGGGTTGTCGACTCCGGACGGCGACGAGGCCGCCGTCAAGCGGGCGATGGTAGCAGCCGCCAACTACGTTGTGGTGGTTGCTGATTCGTCAAAGATGGGTCACGAGGACTTCGTCAGCTTTGCCCCACTCTCCAGCGTCGACACCCTCATCACCGACTCCGAGCTGACCGCCGACGACCGGGACCAGCTCACCGCGCACGGCATCGAAGTGGTCGTCGCATGATCGTCACCGTCACCCCGAACCCGAGCATCGACCGAACCGTCACGCTGGGCACCCCGCTCACCCGCGGGGCCGTACACCGGGTCAGCTCGGTGACCACGGAGCCCGGCGGCAAGGGAGTCAACGTCGCGCGGGCCCTCACCCTCGCCGGCGTCGACGCCGTCGCCCTGCTTCCCGCATCCGGCTCCGATCCGCTGGTGACCGCACTGCAGGCCAGTGGGGTCCCGTTCCGCTGCGTGCCGATCACCGCGCCGGTCCGGACGAACATCGCCGTCACCGAAATGGACGGCACCACAACAAAGATCAACGAGCCCGGCGCCCGGCTGGACGAGCAGGCGATCGAGGCGTTGACCCGATCGGTGGTCAGTCATGCCGAACAGGCGTCGTGGGTGGTGATGTCGGGGTCGCTGCCGCCCGGCGTGCCCGACCGCTGGTACGCCGACGTCGTCGCTGCCCTTGCCGGCTACAACTGCAAGGTCGCCATCGATACCTCCGACGGCCCACTGGCCGCGCTGGTCGACGGCTTCGACCAAGCTGCGCCAGACCTGATCAAACCCAACGCCGAAGAGCTTGCAGGTGTCATCGGCTTCGCTCCCCAAGCGCTGGAAGCCGCACTGGCACAGGGTGATCCGGGACCGGTGGTGTCGGCGGCCCAACAGCTGGTCGACCGCGGTGTCGGCGCGGTGCTGGCCACCATGGGTGCGGCGGGAGCCGTTCTGGTGAACCGCACCGGCAGCTGGTTGGCGACGCCGCCGCCGATCATCCCGCGCAGCACCGTCGGCGCCGGGGACTCATCGCTCGCCGGATACCTTCGCGCCGACGTTGGCGGGGCCGAACCCCCCGAACGACTGCAGATGGCCGTCGCCTACGGCAGCGCCGCGGCGGCGCTGCCGGGTTCTGCACTGCCCGGCCCGGCCCAGATAGCTCTCGATGCCGTTGCGGTGACGTCGATTTCGCCAACATCGCCGCTCACAAACCCCGCCAATTGATAACACCGACCGAAAGTATCGCTATGACCAACACCGCTTCCCCACCAATCATCGATGCCGGCTTGGTTCTCCTCGACGTCGACGCAGGCGCCGACAAGCAAGCCGTGATCGGACGGCTCGTCGGGCGCCTCGCCGACGCCGGTCGCACCTCCGACCCCGACGGGCTGACCGCGGCCGCGATGGCCCGCGAGGAACAGTCGGCCACCGGGCTGCCCGGCGGTATCGCGATTCCGCACTGCCGGTCGCCACATGTCGAGACGGCCTCCATCGGGTTCGCGCGGTTGGCCCCGCCCGTCGACTTCGGTGCCCCGGACGGCCCCGCGGACCTCGCGTTCCTCATCGCGGCGCCCGAGGCGGGCGGCGCCGAGCACATGAAGCTGCTGTCCAGTCTCGCGCGAGCACTGGTGCGCAAGGACTTCGTCGCGTCGCTACGCGACGCGTCGACGGCCGACGAGGTCGTCGCACTCGTCGACGAGGTGCTCAACCCCGGCGAGAAGCCCGCGCCTGCGGCTGCCGCGGAGAAGCCGGCCGCGGACAAGCCCAAGACCTTGGTGGCGATCACGGCATGCCCGACGGGCATCGCGCACACCTACATGGCCGCCGACTCGCTCGTCGCCGCGGCCAAGGAAGCGGGCGTCACTCTGCACGTCGAGACTCAGGGTTCGTCGGGCAGCACCCCCCTGGCCGCGTCGACGATCGCCGGAGCCGACGCCGTCATCTTCGCAACAGACGTCGGTGTCAAGGACAAGCAGCGCTTCGCAGGCAAGCCGGTGGTGGCCTCGGGCGTAAAGCGCGCGATCAACGAACCGGCCAAGATGGTCGCCGAAGCGCTTGCCGCGGCGAACAACCCGAATGCGGCTCGCGTCGAGGGCTCGGGCGCAGGCACGCCCGCGAGCGCGGCGCCGGCAGGCGGCGTCGGCTGGGGAACCCGCACCCGCCAGATTCTGCTGACCGGTGTGAGCTACATGATCCCGTTCGTCGCGGCGGGCGGTCTGCTCATCGCACTCGGCTTCCTCTTCGGCGGCTACCAGATCGCCAACAAGCCGGATGGCGGAACGGACTCGTTCGCGCACATCTACGCCCTCAACAACTCGCTGTGGAATCTGCCACCCGGTGGCTTCTCGCAATATCTCGGCGCGGTGCTGTTCAGCCTCGGCGGCCTGGCCTTCAGCTTCCTGGTACCGGCCCTGGCCGGCTACATCGCCTTCGCGATCGCCGACCGCCCCGGCATCGCACCCGGATTCACGGCAGGGGCCGTGGCCGTGTTTGTCGGCGCCGGATTCATCGGCGGCATAGTCGGCGGCCTCATCGCCGGGTTCGCGGCGCTGTGGATCAGCGGACTGAAGGTGCCGCGATGGTTCCGGGGGTTGATGCCGGTAGTCATCATTCCGCTGTTCGCGTCACTGGCGGTCGGCCTCTTGATGTTCATGCTGCTCGGCCGCCCGCTTGCCGCGCTCACGTCGGGCCTGACCAACTGGCTCAGCGGAATGTCCGGCACCTCGGCGGTACTGCTGGGCGTCATCCTCGGCCTGATGATGTGCTTCGACCTCGGTGGCCCGGTCAACAAGGCGGCCTACGCGTTTGCCACCGCAGGACTCACTGCGGCGACTACCGCGTCGTTCGAGATCATGGCCGCGGTCATGGCGGCAGGCATGGTGCCGCCGCTCGCGATGGCGCTGGCCACGTTTGTCCGACCCAGGCTGTTCAGCGAGCCGGAGCGGGAAAACGGCAGGGCCGCTGTGCTTCTCGGTGCGTGCTTCATCTCCGAGGGCGCTATTCCGTTCGCCGCGGCCGACCCGTTCCGCGTCATCCCGTCGATGATGTTCGGCGGCGCCATCACCGGTGCGATCTGCATGGCGGCGGGCGTCACCTCACGCGCACCGCACGGGGGGATCTTCGTGTTCTTCGCCATCGGCGACCTGCTCTGGTTCATCATCGCCATCGCAGTCGGCACGGCTGCCGGCGGGCTGGCGGTCATCGCCGCCAAGCAGTTCGCCAAGCCCGGCGCCAAGGTCGACGAAACGCCTGCGCTGGTCGCAGCCTGATCCGCACAATCAAACCAATCACTGAAGGAGACCTCATGCCAGAAAAGACCGTCACCGTCGGATCGGCGATCGGCCTGCACGCCCGTCCCGCGGCGATCATCGCCGAGGCCGTGGTGAACGCCGGTGTACCCGTGACACTTTCGATGGACGGCGGCGAGCCCGTCGACGCCGGCTCCGCGCTGATGATCATGACCCTCGGAGCGGGCAACGGCGTGCAGGTCACCGTGCAGTCCGACGACGAAGATGCGCTCAAGAAGATCTCGGAGCTGGTGGAGCAAGACCTCGACGCCTGAATCTGAAATTGCCGCAGAAGGGCCTCCGCGCGCCACGTTAGGCTTGCTGGCAACGGAAGGGGCCGTGGTGGATGGATGGCTGCTCGGGCAGGTCAGCACCGTGCTGACCGCACTGTCACATGCCCAGGAGCTGTACGACGGCACGGGCCGCCCGACGTTGCCGAGCGATTTCGTCCCGGTTCCCGACCTCCAGGACAACCTCGGCGGCGGCCTGTTGTGACGCAACCTTTCGTCGATACCGCTCAGTCCGGCGAAGCCATTGACGCGGTCCGCAACCTGCAGGCCGAGCTGAGTAGCGATTACTCCGAAATGCGTTCGGCGGAAATACAACTCACCGAGGCGATCCTGACGGCGCACGCGGTCACCGTGTCCGGCCGCGCCCGGCTGCAAGACGTACAGCGTCAACTGATCGAAGCCATCAACAACCCTGTCACGGCCCTCGGCACACCTGCAGGCGAACGCCAGTTCCTGCTGTTCCTGCGGAGCAAGATCTCCGAGATCCAGCACATCGTGGACACCGGTGCCCTCACAGACGAAGACCACGCCAAACTCACGCGGGCGCTCGGCAGTGGCTACCTTCTTCCGCCATCAGAAGTCGACGACGCGCCCACCCCGGCAGTCGGCGGATCGATGACCGAGCAGGCCGCAGGCATGCTGCCCGCGATCGGGTCGGCTCTGGGCGCCCTGCCTCAAGCGGCTCAGGGCGCGGCGACGGCGCCGGCACAGGGTGCGGGGGGGCTGGCCGGGGCCGCGAGCCCGTTGGCCGGCCTGGCATCGGAACTGATCGGCCGCGATGATCGAACCGGCCTTCCCGAGGACCGCCTCGACGGCGGATCGACACGCGATGAGCCCACCGACGTCGACGAAGACCCCGAGTCCGACCACGAAGACGGCGCCGACAACCGGCCCGAGGACGGCCCAGCCGATCCGCAGCCACCCACCGATCGCGAACCGCCGGAAGATGGTCCCGCGCAGACCAGGCCCGCCATCCTTCTCTAGGAGCTTCCATGGCAACCATCCGGATCACCCCAGAAGTACTGAATCAGGTCGCTTCGCGCCACGACAGCGTGGCCGACGAGATCGCCGTCGCGCGCGGTGCCGGATCGGACATTCTGGCCGCGGTGGCCACCCACGGGCCGATCATGCATCAGTTCAAGGCGGCGGCGAGCGAGGTCGTGGCGCGCCGCGACGCCGCCTTCGCCGACCACGAGGCCGCTCACCGTGCCGCGGCCGACAGGTTACGTTCTGCCGCAGAGCATTTCGGTGAACAAGAAGAAGTCAACGCCGCGGCGGTTCGCTTTGACTGAGGAGTCGTTCACTGCCGCGACACCGGACAATGCCATTTTTGTCCGGGTTGCGCTCGCCGGCCACACGCTCGGCGTGCAGATCGAGCCCGCGGCCATGAAGCGGCCGGCCACCGAAATCGCACAGGCCATCATGGCGTGCAACGATGTCGCGTACCTGAAGGGGCAGCTCGTGATCCGCGCCGAGCTGGAGGGGAGGTCGATTCCGGTGGACGATATGCCGACCGAGCAGGACCTCGCCGATGCCGAGCGGAAGCTAGCAGAGCTGTAGGGCGCCGATGAAGGTCGATGTTGCCGGGCTCATTGCCGCCGCGCAGCGGCTGATCGCCCTTGCGACTTCAATGGACGGAGTACAGGGCTCGGGCCCCGGTGAGCATCCACCGCTGGCCCTCGATACGACGTCTGGCGGTGCGGCCGCCCGCCTCGAGGCCGCGTCGATGCAGCTGTGGGGATCGGCGTGCGCGCAGGCCAATGCCCTGCACACCGCCGCCGCCCATCTGGTCATGATCGCCGCCAAGTTCGGCGGGCAGGAGGAGATCAACGCGGCCGGTCTGACGATGCTGCTCACGCCGGTGTCGGTTCTCGACGGCGACGCACTCGCGGCCCTTGCCCCCGTGCCGCCGATAGCGCCCGACTCCCGGCTGCCGCTTCCACCGCTGCAGCCCGACCTCACCGGCGAGCTCTTCTCGCAGATGGTCACCGCCGGCTCACCCGCGGCGGCAGTCGGGTTCGGCACCACCGCCACCAGCAACGGAGTCGCCGTCGAGTCCGCCGCGCTCGCGGTGCGCGAGGTCGTCGGCTCGGTCCCCGAGCTCTGGGACAGCCCCGTCGGCACGGCTGCCCTTTCCGGCCGGCTGCTCGAACACGCCAACGCGCTCAGGACGATCGCCGACCGCTGGTTCGAACTGGCCGACGAGTCGAGGAGACACGCCGACGACTACAGCCAGACTGTCGCCGCGGTGCCCAAGCCACAGGAGTTCAAGCAGAACGAGGCCCAGCTGCGCCGGGCGCAGGCCGACAAGAACGGCATCGCCGTATCGCAGCTGATTCAGCAGCGGGGTGTGCTTCAGGAGCGGGCGCTTGCAGAAGCGCAGCGATACGCCGGGGTGACCGAGACAAGCACCTCGCCAACAGCGCTGGGGAGTCCGCAAGGTCAACCGCCCGGCACGGGCGCTGCGGCGGGCGCGCCCGGCGCAGGGGCTGCGGCTGCGCCTGCGCAAGCGCCGCCGGCCACTGCGGCGGCAGGCGCCCAGGGGTCGGCGCAGGCGGGCCAGGCCGGAGATTCGGCCGGGCAACTGGCGCAGCTCCTTCCCGCCGCCCTCGGCGCGATCGGCGGTCTCGCGGGCGGCGCGGCGGGCATGGTCGGTCAGGTCCCGCAGGCGTTGATCCAGACCGGCCAGGGCTTGGCGCAGACCGCATCGCAGGGGCTGACCGGACTGGCGTCGCAGAAGCCGGCCGAGGCCGAGCTGGCCACGTCGGTGCGCGGGCTGGCGCCCGACGAGCTGTCCAAGGCGAACGCGGGCGGCGGGGCCGGCGGAGGCGGCGGCGCTGGAGACACCCATCCGGCCGGTGCGCTCGGTCCGCCCGTCACTCCGTCGACGTCGCACACGGCGCCGACCGTGCCCGCGGGAGCCGCGGCGCCGCCGGCACCCACCCCCGCGGGTGGCAGCGCGATGGGCGGCATGCCGATGGGGGGTCTGATGCCGCACGGCGGACAGGGCGGTGACGCCGGTGGCAACAAGGTGCCCGCGGACAAGAAAGTCGTGGTGCCACCGCAGCCGCACACCGAGCCGGTGACCGGAAGGGTGTCCGACCGGACTGCGGCCGCCGCCGAGGCTTCTCGCGCTCGAGCGGAATCCAACGACCCCGACGACGAACCGCCGCGGGGACCTGTGCTACGGCGAATCACCTTGGCGCCCTTGCATGATGAGGGGCCGTGATGAGCGCTTGCGCAAAGAGCCGACACAGCATGACGAATTTCGACGAACTCGATGACGCGGCCAAGGTCAAGTACAGCCAAGCCGAACTGGCGGCCACCTACGACGAGCTGACCGCGATCCTGGACCGGCTGGCCGCGCTGCGCACCGAGGCGATCGATCCCAATGGGGACATCCGGCTGCAGCTAGGCCCCGACGGCCGCTTGCTCAGCCTGTTCATCGACGACTCGGTGCCGGGCAGGCTGACCCATCTGGGCCTGGAGGAGAAGCTCAACGATTTGCTTGCTAGAGCCAATGTGGTTGCTCAAGATTCCTGGAAGGCCAGCCGATGACTGCCTGCGAAAAGTTGCCGACCTGCCTCGGCGGAAATCTCGGTTAGGGTTACGAAGTGTCCACGCGCCCCTTCGTGCCGCCGCCGCGTGTGCCACCTCCCGAGGCCGGTGGGGGCAAGATCGCGGTAGAACCGCCGATCGCGGCGCCGGTCCCGCCGCCCCGCAGCATCTGGGGAATCGTGCTGCCGATCGGCCTGGTCGTCGGCGTACTCGGGTTCATCATCGCGATGTACGTTTCCGGTCAGCGATCGCTTGCCAATGGGTTTGCTATCTTTCCGCTGATCATGCTGATGAGCATGGGCGGCATGCTCTTCCGCGGGCGTGGTGCGGCGCAGAAGATGCCGTGGAGCCAGCTCGAGCAGTACCGCAGGGAGTATTTCGCCCGCCTCGATGAAGTTCGCGAAGAGGTACAGGAGGCCGGCCGCAAGCAGTGGGAGCACCGCGAGCACAGTCATTGGGCCCCTTCGGAATTGGTCAGCGTCGCCGGTTCGCCCCGGATGTGGGAGCGCCGCCCGGGCGACCCGGAGTTCGGTGTGGTGCGCCTGGGCACCGGGCGCGTCGAGTTGGCGATGACCATCGACAAGCCCCAGATCGCGGCGGCCTCCAAAATCGAGCCCGCGACCGGCCACGCGCTGCGCAAGTTTCTTCTCGAACAGCGGCACGTCCGCGGCATGGCGCGGGTGGTGTGGCTCGAGCGCAATCCCGGCATCTCGCTCGTCGGTGAGATGGACGACGTCCGTGGCGTCGCCCGTGCCATGATCTGTCAGCTCGCCGCTTTCCACAGCCCGGCGGACCTTCAGATCATGATCGTGACGTCGGCGCCTGCCCGCTGGGACTGGGTCAAATGGCTACCGCACTGCCAGGACCCCGCGGCCCGTGACGGCTGCGGCGAACGCAGGCTGGTGTTCGGCTCACCCGCCGATCTCGAGGCCTTCGCCGGTGACGACCTGCTGGATCGCAAGGAATGGATGCCGCCGGCCAGCGGACTGCACGGGGGCCCGGACCCGTCGGCGCCGCCGCTGTGGGTGATCATCGACGACGACTGCGGCGCGGCCGAGGACTGGGCGGGCGCCACCGGCAAGCGCGGCGTCGGCCGGGTGTGCTTCGTCCGCCTGGCCCCCGAGGTCGGCGTCGGTGTCGGCTTCGACCCCGAGGCGTCCTACCGGCTGGCCGACGGGGTGCTTCGCAAGCGGGTGGGGGTGGGCTACCGATGACCTCGCTGCCCGAGGAACTCGACGACGCCTTCTACGCCGTCGCCGACTCCATGAGCGTCACCGACGCCGAACGCTTCGCCCGCGCGCTCGCTCCGTGGCGGCCCGTCGGCGCGGCCACCGCCGTCAGCACCGACGGCCCGGCCCGAGACCTGTTGGAAGTGTTGGGCATTCGCGATGCCCGCCATCTCGACGTGGACCGCCTGTGGTCGGCACGCCGTACCCAGAATCGGCTCTGGATGCGCTTCCCCATCGGTCTCGACCCCACCGGTGAAGTGGTGGAGCTGGATCTCAAGGAGACCTCCCAGTACGGCATGGGCATGCATTCCGTGCTGATCGGCTTCTCGGGATCCGGCAAGTCTGAGACCATCATCACCGAGGTCACGTCGCTGGCGCTGACGCACTCGCCCGAGACGGTCAACGTGGCCTTCCTCGACTGGAAGATGAAGTCGGCAGGCATTGTGCTGGAACGGTTTCCGCACGTCGTCGCCAGCGTCAGCAACCTCGGCGACGAAATGCACCTGGTCGAGCGGATGCTCGAGGCCTTGGAAGGCGAACTCGACCGACGCGGCGCGCTGTGCGCGGCGACGAACTGCAAAGACCTCAACGTCTACAACGAGAAGCGCATGGTCGACCCGTCGTTGGAACCCGTGCCGGGTCTTGTGGTGATCATCGACGAGTACCAGGAGTTGTTCCGCAGCGAGCTGGGCGCCGAGTTCGTCGACCTGTGCTGGCGCATTGTGCGGCAAGGCCGTTCGATGCATGTCTTCCTCCAGCTGGCCGGCCAGACCGTCGACGCGCACCGGCTGATGAAGATCCGCAGCCTCATCGGCTTCTTCATGGCGCTGCGCACCGGCACCGAGGAGGACTCGCGCGAGGCCATCGGCTCGTCGATCGCCGCGCACCTGCCCGAGAAGGGTAAGGAAGGCACCGGCTACCTCCGCGAAGGCATGCGTCCTCCGCGTGAGTTCCGCGCCTTCTACTCGTCGCCGCCGTTCGTGCCGCCGCCCGAAGACGGCGGGCCGGCGCCGGTGGCCGCCGCGGGTACCTGGTTCACGCCGCGATCGTTCACCGCCACCGAGGTGCCCGACGAAGACGGACTGCTCGCCCCGCCGGAGACGAACGGACACGAACCCGCACCCGTGTACGAACAGGCCCCGATGTCGCTGGCACCCGGTGAACTCCCGCCGACGCTGGTCGACACCGTCGTGGACTCGTTGCAGGCGACCGGAGCCCGTCCGCCCCGTCGGCTCTGGCTGCCCCCGTTGGAGAAGCCCGCGACCGCCGACCAGCTGGTCCGGCTGGCGCGAGGCAAGCCGTGGGATGTCGACTACGGCAAGACACCCGGCCTGGCGTTCCCCGTCGGCATCGAGGACCGGCCACGGCAGCACCGCCAGGATGTGCACTTCCTGGATCTTTTGGGCGCCAATGCGTTGGTGATCGGCGGACCCCAGTCCGGCGTGACCAACACCCTGGCGACGATGATGACGACGGCCGCGTTGATGTACCGGCCCGAGCGGGTGCAGTTCTACTGCGTGGCCGCGGGCGGTCCGAGCCTCGCTGCCGTCGGTGGGCTGCCGCACATCGCGGGTCTCGCCCCGGCGGTGGACCGCGAAGGCGTCGGCCGCATCATCGCCTCGGTGCAGGGCATCGTCGCCGAGCGCGAAGCGGTGTTCGCCAAGACCGGGCTGGACATGGAAGAGGTCCGGCGCCGTAAGTTCAGCGAGAAGCCCGAACCGGTGCCGGTGGCCGGCGGCGACATCGTCCTCGTCATCGACGGCTGGGCGACCTTCGCCACCGAGTATCCCCAGTACGTCGACCACATCGTCGCGTTGGCCCGCAGCCTCAGTTACGGCGTGCACGTGGTCATCTCGCACACGAGCTACCTGCAGGGGTTCAAGCAGGCGCTCAAACCGCTGGCCACCGAGCGCATCGAGCTGCGTCTGACGGACCCCGGCGATTCCGAGATGCACCGCCAGCTCGCCAAGAAGGTGCCCCGCGGTAAACCGGGGCGTGGGCTCACCAAGGCCGGGATGCATCTCTTGATCGGCGTACCCGAGCTGGGCGAACGAACGGGGTTCGATGTCGCCGGCCGTGTCGCAACGCGCGACGTCGGTGCGCTCATCGCCCAGGTCTCCGGCATTCAGAAGGCCGCCACCGTCAGCAGGCTGCCCGAGTCGGTGCCGTTCGAGGAGGTGCAACGGCTGGCCCAGCCGGTCACCCGACGGAGCCTGGTTCCGTTCGGCCTGTCCGAAACCGATTTGGGACCCTCGTACATCGACATCGCTGATCACCCGCACGCGGTCGCCGTCGGCGCGCCGCGGTCGGGCCGGTCGAATTTCCTGCGGGTGATGTGTCGGTCGATCACCTCCCTCTACAGCCCGGAAGAGGCTCGCATTCTGGTGCTCGATCCGCGCCGCACGCTTCTCGGTGTCGTGCAGGGCCCGCATCTGCGCGACTACGCCTACACCCAGACCGCTATTCGTGAAGCGATCAAGGAACTCGTTGCTGAACTGGACAGTCGGCAGCCTCCTCCCGGCACGACGCAGGAGGAGATGATGACGAAGACGTTCTGGTCCGGACCCGAGATCTTTGTCGTCATCGACGACGCCGGCGTGTGGTCGACGATGGACAATCCGCTGATGCTGCTGGGGCCGCACATCGAAGGCGCCAGAGACACCGGGCTACACGTATTTGCCGCCACCGCCGTCGCAAACTGGAACCAGGTGGCGATCGGCAGCTCGGTCCTGGGCAAACTCCGCGCATCGCTTGCGCCGGTGCTGATTTTGGACGGGCGCCGCGATGCCGGAAAGATCGTCGCGGATATCTTCGCCGAGCCCCAACGTCCTGGCAAAGCCATCTACTACACAAGGTCTGGTACAACAGGTGCGCTGATCGGCTGGAGTAACCCTCCGGCTCCTCCGTCTCAGGCGGGTCCGCAAACTTAGGGGTACAGTGGCTACGATTCTGGAAATTGATGCCAGCGAGTAGTGGGAACCAGCCTTAAACTGCATGAAACAGCTACGTCAGTGGGGAGACAGCATGTTGATCAACATCGATCCGGCCATCCTGGCCGCGGCGGCGAGTTCCGAGACCGGCGGCACCGCCACGATGGCGGGCGCGACAGCCGGCGCAGCGGGACCCACCTCTGCGGTCGTACCGCCTGGCGCAGACGATGTCTCGGTGCGCGCCGCTGCGGCGCTGTGTGCTCGCGGGGCAGCCACGTCGGGCATTCTCGCCGAGTACATCGCGATGCGCGGATTGTTCGCTGGCGCCATCGGCAGCAGCGGCGCGACCTACGAAGCGGTCGAGGGCATCAACTTGCTCACGGCCACCATCGGAGGGGCCTAGCCGTCCATGGCGGCCGGTTCCTGGTCTGCGTTCCCCCCTGAGGTCAACGCCGGCCAACTGATGCTCGGCGATCAAGGCGCCAGCATCGAGGCAGCCGCAATTGCCTACGATGTGCTGGCCGCAGCCCTGATGGCCGAGGCCGCCCAGATGGCGGCCACGACAGGTTCCGCGGCCGCGAACGGGTTCATCGGGGCGGGCGGCACGGCCATGATGGCCACCGCGGTGCCCTACATCGCCGCCCTCGAAGCGCTTGCAGCATGGGTGGAGCAGTCAGCCGCGTGCGCGGCGGCCATTCTGCAGGCCTACCTGACGGCTAAGGCGGCGATGGTCCAGGTGCCCGTCTGCGAAACCAACCGCGTCTCGCAGGCCGGCTTCGTCGCGACGAACATCATCGGGCAGAACACCCCGATCATCATCTCGCTCGACATGGAGTACTACGACCTCTTCTGGCCCGTCAACGCGTCGAACATGGGCGGCTACGAGGGCATCGTGACGACCATCATCACGTCGCTCGGCATTCCGCCCCCACCGGCTCCGGTGACCGCCAACCCTGCGGGCATGGCCGCGCAGGCCGCGGCGATCGGTGAAGCCGCCGCCGACGGCGGAGCCAACGCCGCGATGTCACAGAGCCTCGGGACGGTCGACAAGGCCGCGGGCACCGTCGGCGGGGGTGCCCAGACCGCGGCCGCCCCCGCTCAGTCCATGGCGTCGATGGCCCCGCAGATGATGAGCCAGCTGGGACAACTGCCGCAGATGTTCGGCCAGATCCCGCAGATGCTGGGGCAGTTCCCGCAGATGCTCGGCCAGTTCCCCCAGATGGCGATGGGCATGCTCGGACCGCTGAGCAGCGGTATGAATTCGAACGCACTGACTGGCGGCATTGAAAACGCAGGGGAGTCGCTGGGCACGACGACACTCGCGTCAACCACCGGCGTGGGTGCAGGAGGCGGTGGCGCCGGACTCGGCGGCGTCGGCGGGGCCACCGGCGTGATGTCCAGCTTCACCCGACCTACCGGCAGCTTCAACGCGCCGGGGCCGCCCAAGCTGCCGACGGGTTGGGCGCCGGGCGCCGGCGGGGTGCCGGAAGCGGCGACGTCGGTCCAACCCACTGCAGGGGCAGGCACCGGCGGACTCTACGGCGCACCGGCCGCTGCCGGACACATGGCGAGAGACGAACGCGGCAAGGAAGGCTCGGCCGAGGGCAGGACGATGCAACTGACGGTCGGCCCTCGTACCGGGAGGGAGGATTAGCCGGAAAATTGGTGAAATAACCACCGCCCGGGGCGGAATACGCTTAGCAGAATCAAGCCGACCAGTTAACGAAAAGGAAGAACTGTGGCAGACAACATCCTCGTTGGCGCTGACAAAGTGCGCGCCGTGGCAATGCAACTCCAGCACCTATGCGATGACGCCGAGGGCGCGATGAAGAACTATCTGTCGACCGCGCACGACTCGAACGCCGCCGGTATCTGGCAGGGCATGGCAGCGATGGCAAACGTCAACGCATCACAGGAGATTCACGATTCCACGATGCAGTTGACCAACACGTGGGGGCAGTTGATCCAGGCGCTTCGTGCAGCCGCGGACACCTTCGAGCACCAGGAAGAGCAGTCGCGCGCTGCCATCAACACCATCGCCAACCACTCCTGATCTGAAAGGACAGACAGATGCCAGATTTCTTTGAGTACAACCCCGCAGCCATTCCCGACCTGATTCACGCCGTCGCCACCACAAGAGGGCATCTCGAGGACGTCCGAAGTCAGGCGCTCAACGCGCTGACGACCGTCCGCGAGGAACTCAGGGGCGCGGGCGGCATTTCGTTCGAAGATTCCCAGATGCTCGTCAACAACGGTATCGACGGCTGTGAACAAACACTGGATCACCAGTGCACCGTGGTGAACCACGTGCTCGAGTCGATGGTTCATACCGACTTGGCAGCGGCCAAGAGTTTGCAGATCTGACGCGCCGTCACTACTGAGTCAGGGGAGGCCGACCGGTGGTTGGCCTCCCCTGAAACATGTTGGGACTGAAGGGGAAACGTAATGGCTGAGTTGACGACGACTCCGTCGGGGATCTGGGTGCTGCAGGCACTTCTCGGCGTCGAGAAGATGCCGACTGCACTGCGGCTGCGCCCGTTCGTGCCGTCGATCGACGGCGGCGGAGCCGTGGCGACCGACATCGGCGAGATCCCGCTGCGGCAGACCGCGGAGTACGCGTCGCTGGCCGCCGCCGGGGTCATCGACGAACGCGGTCAGGTCGACGAGGCGGTGCGTGACTGGATGGCCGTGGTGGGTCGACCCCAACGGGAGATCATGGTCACCATCCGCCGACCCAAGCCGTTCGACGGCACTCCGCCCGTCGGCGAAAACGCCCCCGCGCTCGTCGCGGAGCGCACGATGTCGATCTGTCAGCGCGAGCGCTGGCTGGCCATGATCGCGCGCAGCGACGATGAGGTCGTGCTCGCGCCACTCGGCGAGGCAGCTGCGCTCGAGGCTCAGGTCGAGCTGATCAGCGACACCGTGCTGCACGCGTTCTCCACCGGACGACCCGCCGCCATCTCCGGTTTCAACTTGCCCAGCGCGGCCTTGGCGCATGCACTGACCGACACTCTCGGCAAGGACCACGCCCTCGTCGCATCGGCGCTGACCCGGCTTGGGCTGTCCCCCGATCAGGTCGCGGTGTTGTCCGCCGCCGCCCGGCTCGACGAGTCGGCGATGGCGGTCGTCACCGTGATCGACCACGGCATCAAGCCACACGTGCACCCGGACGTGATCTCGGTCATCGACTCCGAGTTCGGGCGCATCACGATCAGCTACACGACCGGTCCCGACGGGACGCGCTGGACGAGCGTCTGGCCGTCCTCTACCGACGCATTGCGGCAGGACCTCGGCAACTTGCTCAACGCGGCAAAGGCGCCGGTTTAGCCGTGGGACCGACATCCGATTCAGCAAATGCGAACAAATGCACCGATGAAAGCCGTCTTCGCTCCGGAGAATCTGCGGCTCGACGGGACCACACCCGCAAGTAAGGTATTGAGTCATGGCTTTGAATTTGGCCAGCGGACTCCAGGTGTCGGCGCACTTTTTCTGGAACCGGCGAAATGCTGCCGCGCTGTCGCATCACGGCGTGCGGATGGAATTCGATCCGGTCCAGCGCCAACGTGCGTCGCTGATTCTCGGCTTCATCTTCGCGCTCGTCGCCGTCGCCTTGATGTTCGTGCTGTCCTGGTTCAAGCCCGCCGGTCAGGTCGGCCAGTCGTCGATCCTCGCCGACCGCGACAGCGGCGCGATCTTCGTCCTCGTCGATGGCCGGCTGCATCCGGCGTTGAACCTGGTTTCTGCGCGGTTGATCGCCGGGCAGGCCAACAACCCGACCTTCGTCAAGGCGAATGTGATTGCAAAGTACCCGCAGGGCCCATCGGTCGGCATCGCCGGGGCGCCCACGACGATGCCCCTGCGCACGGCCGACAGCTCGGAGTGGGCAGTGTGCGACACCGCACCGGACAACCCGAACAGCGCGCCGGTCGTCACCGCGATCGGCGGTCCGCTCGCCGTCGGGATGCGAACCGAAGCGCTGCAGCCGCCCAAAGCGGTACTCGCCGAACACGACAAGAAGACCTACGTCATCTGGCACGGCCAACGGTCCATGATCGACCTGTCCAACAAAGCGGTGGCACTGGCGCTGGGCGTCGACACGGATGCGCCTGAGCCGGTGAAGATCTCGACGCCGTTGTTCGATGCGCTGCCCGCGACCGAACCATTGACCACCCCGGTCATTCCCGACGCAGGCGGCCCGTCGCAATTCAACGTGGCGCCCGATGCAGTCGTCGGTTCGGTGCTGTCCGTGCGCGATCTGCAGACCGACGCGGACAAGTTCTACGTTCTGCTGCGCAACGGCGTGCAGCCCATCTCGCCGTTCGTCGCGTCGTTGTTGCGGTCGGCCAACTCCTTCGGCGACGAACTGCCGGTCGTGGTCCCGCCCGACCGGCTGGCGAGCGTCCCGGTCGTGGAAAGCCTTCCTGTCGACTTCTATCCGACCACCCGTCTCGAACTCGTCGATACCGCGGCCAACCCGGTGACCTGCCTGAGCTGGTCCAAGGGGTCGACGGATCGGTCCTCCGACACCGTCGTGCTGTCCGGCAAGGGACTGCCCATCCCCATCGGATCGGACAACCGGTTGTTGCGTCTGGTCAAGAACGACCGGTCACCCACCAGCATCGAGGCCGACCAGGTATATATGTCCCCGGGGGCAACCAACCTGGTGATGACTACCGGCGCGGCGCCCGACGCCACCAGCCGCGAATCCATGTGGTGGATCAGCGACCAGGGCGTGCGGTACGGGATCTCGCTCGACGACGAAACATTGCGGGCGCTTGGCATTTCACCGCCCATGGCGCGCCAGGCGCCCTGGCCGCTGATCCGGGTGTTCGCGCCGGGGCCCGCGCTCAGCCGCACCGACGCGATGACACAGCACGACACCGTGGCGGGCCCCGTGGAAGCGGCCTCGCTCGGACAACCGCAGTAGCTCGACTCGATGATCGCCCGCAGACAACGAGATTCACCGGAGGAGACCATGAACACCCAGTCAGGTCGGTGGCGGAAGGGATTGGCGCCGTGACCGAACGCGACGACTTTCTGCGGGAACACCTTTCACCACCCGCCGGTTCCGACGACGACACCCCGGGCCGTCCGCCCGCGGCGGCAGGACGACGCAGCTGGACGCACGCCCGCCGATGACGCGCCCAGCGCGCCCGACAACGCCGCTCGCCACGCAACCGACGATGCCGTCCGGCGGCCACCCGAAGAGCCGGTTCGGCCGCCATCCCCCGATGACCGTGCCCGTCGCGACACCTGGTCGGCGGACCGGACCAACACCGGGCCGCAGCGCATTCCGCCCGCCGGCTTCCGGCAGGGCCCGCCACCCGCGCGCCCGGCCGAGCGAGAGTCCGGCGCAGCGGGCCGCGCCGAGGGCAGGCCGCGCGAGGCCACGGCTGCGGACTCCACACGGGTGTTGCCGCCCGCCGGCGCGCGGCCGTCACCTGGTTGGCAGCAGGAGCCGCCGCGAGAGCGGTCGTCACGCCCGGCGGGCCAGGAATGGTCGTCGCAACCGTCGTCGGCGCCGAACTGGGCCGTCGCCCCCGCCGCCGCACCACCGGCGACCGGGTATTCCTACGTCGACAGCATCCGCACAAGCGAGCTGGTGCCGACCAAGAAGGTGCCGCCCCGCAAGGGCTGGCGGCGCGTCATCTACAACGGCACCTTCGGGCTGGTAAACCTCGGGCCATCACCCGACGAGCAGCGGCTGGCCGACCTGGAGAACAAGATCCGCTCACTGCTGCGCGGCCATTACAAGATCGGCGTCTTCGGCAAGGGCGGGGTCGGCAAGACCACCGTGGCGGCCAGCGTCGGATCGGTCTTCGCCGAGTTGCGCCAGGACGACCGCGTCGTGGCCATCGACGCCGATACCGCATTCGGCAAGCTCGGCAGCCGCATCGACCCGAACGCCGCGGGCTCATACTGGGAGCTCGCCGCCGACGATCACCTCGACACCTTCGCCGATGTTCGCAGCCGGGTCGGAAACAACTCCGCGGGCCTTTTCGTGCTCGCGGGCGAGGCCAGCACAGCGCGGCGACGGGTGCTCGACCCCGCCATCTACCGCGAGGCCACCGGGCGGCTGGACCGGCATTTCACGATCTCGATCGTGGACTGCGGCTCGACGATGGACTCCTCGATCGCCCAGGAGGTGCTGCGCGACCTGGACGCCCTGATCGTGGTGTCCTCGCCGTGGGTCGACGGGGCTTCTGCGGCAGGCCAGACGATGGAGTGGCTCGCCAACCGCGGATACACGGGTCTGCTGCACCGCACCGTGGTGGTGCTGAACGACTCCGACGGCCACGCCGACAAGCGCACCCGCTCAATCCTGGTGCAGCAGTTCGCCAGCCGCGGCCAGGTCGTCGTCGAGGTTCCGTTCGACTCCCACCTGCGGCCCGGTGGCGTGATCGATGTGACCTCGGAGATGTCGCCGCTGACCCGGCGGCGCTTCATCGAGATCACCGCGGCGATCGCCGAGCACTTCGCGTCCACCACCGACGGACCGCGGGACCGCCGGTGACGACATTCCGCGAACCGGCCCCCACTCCGGCGAGCCGCACCGACACGCCTGTCGAGGTGCCGCCGTCGTGCCGTGTGTCGATCCTGGCCGGCGACTCTCACCAGATCGACCTCGTGTTGCCGTCGGCTGCGCCGCTCAGCACGTTGGTCGATCCGACGGTCATCGCGATCAACAAGGTGCTGCGTGGGCGTGGTGCCCCCGAATTGCGGCCCGCCGCTTATGAATTCGCGCGCGCCGCGGGCATGTCGGTGTTGGCGTCGGATGTCTCGCTGGCCGGTCACAACATCGCCGACGGCGACGTTCTCGTGCTGACCCCTGCCGGTACGGCCGAACGTTACGGGCCAGTGGTGGAGAACGTCTCGACGGCGCTGGCGCAGTACGCGTCTGAACACTTCGTGAGGGTTTCTGCGAAGACGGCTCTCGCGGTCGCGGTGGTCATCATCGGCGGTGCGCTCGGCGTGGCGGGCATGCTCGTGTGGCGGATGCGCTGGGCCCACGAAAGCGCATTGTTGGTGCCGATCCTGTTCGCCGCCACGACGCTGTGCCTCGTGGCCACTGTCGCGATCGGAAGGCGGGTCGGGGCGGGTCGGGTGGTGACCGACGGAGCGGCGTGGGCTGCGATCGTCACCGGCGCGCTCACCGCCGCGACGATCCCGCCTGGTGGCTCGCCCGGCGCGCCCCACGCGTTCCTCGGCGCGGTCACCGCGTTGGCGGGAACGTGGCTGTTGGTTCGGTTCACCGGCCGGTACTGGTCGGCGGCCGCGGCGATCGTCACCGCTGGCTTCGGCGCGGCCGTGGTCGCGCTGGTCCGGATGTACTGGGACGTGCCGGGACCGCGGATCGCCGTCGCGGTGCTTGTCGCTGTCCTGGTGGCTGTCTCGGCGGCGCCCGCCATCGCGCTGCGAATGGCGAATGTCCCGAGTCAGACTTTCGGCTCCATCACCGGCCGCGACATCTTCGCCCGCGCCCCGGGCCAACCCGAAGACACCATCTCACCGGTGGAGGCCGGCCCGCCCTCCGATGTCACGCTGACCGGCGAACAGGTCGCCGCCGCCGCGCGCAAGTCCAACACCGTGCTGACCGGCGTGTTGCTCGGCGTGGCAGCCGTCGCCATACCCGCCGCGTGGGTGGTCGTCACACCCCACGGCGAGCGAGAGTGGGCGCGGCTGGTGGTGCTCGGAGCGGTCGCCGCCATTCTCATCCTGCGCGCCAGGGCATTTCGGGATCGGCGCCACGCGATCATCCTGGTCGGTACCGCAGTCGCCGCCATGCTCGGCGCCGCCGCGAAGTACGGGCTGCAAGCGCCGCCGACCGACACGACCGTCACGCTCCTTGCCGCAGGCGTCGCCATCGCGATCGCCGCGCTGGGCCTGGCAGCCGCCACCGTCGTTCCGCCTCGGGTGTTCTCCCCACCGGTGCGCAAGGTCGTCGAGTACACCGAATACATCCTGTTGGCCTTGGTGGTTCCGTTCGCCGCATGGGCGCTCGGCCTACTGCAGTACATCCGCTACCACTGATGGATCGGCTGACCCGCGGGGCGCGGACCTCCTCTGCGGCGGCGGTGGCCGTCCTGCTGCTGGGCGCCAACGTGATGTTGCCGGCGACGGCGATGGCCATTGAGCCGCCCGGCATCGATCCGGCCGCTTTACCACCGGACGACACCCCCGGTCCCGACCAAGAGATGAAACAGCAGAACACCTGCGCCGATCCACTGACCGTGGAGACCCCGGACGTCACCCAGCCCGCGCCGGGCAACGTCATGCTGGACGTCGGCCAGGCCTGGAAATACTCGACCGGCGCCGGCGTGACCGTCGGGCTGATCGACACCGGCGTCACCCCGAACCCACGGCTGCCTGCGTTGTTCGCAGGCGGCGACTATGTGATGGGCGACGAGAACGGTGGTCTGTTCGACTGCGATTCGCATGGCACCGTCGTCGCCTCCATCATCGCGGCACAACCATCCGACCCGGGCGCCAAACCGCCGTCGATGCCGCCGGGCCTCAACATCCCGCCACCCCCACCGGGCGTTCCGGCATCGCCGTTTCCGACCACACCGCCGCCCGCGCCGCCGAAACCCAGCACCGTCACGGTCACCGCGCCGCCACCTCCACCGCCGGCGCCGCCCCCTGAAGCGCCTCCCGAGGAACCCGTGGCGCCCGCCGCAGGACCCGGTGGGGGTGAGGTGCCGCCGGTGCCGCCGCCCCCGCCGGGCAGCCGCGACGGTGTCGTCGGCGTCGCCCCTGACGCCGCGCTGATCTCGGTGCGCCAGTCGTCGTCGGCGTTCGGTCCGGCCAGGCCGCAACCTGGTGACAACGATGAAATGCGCCGCAAGGCAGGGGATATCGCGACACTGGCCCGCGCCGTGGTACATCTGGCCAACCTCGGCGTCAAAGTGATGAACATCTCGGTGACCGCCTGCATCAACGCCGCCCAGCCCGTCGACCAGGCGGCACTGGGTGCGGCGGTGCGTTACGCCGCGGTCGACAAGGACATCGTCATCGTGTCTGCAGCCGGAAACGAAGGCGAAGGGAGCGCTTGCGCGCAGAACCCGGTGTTCAACCCGCTGCGGCCCGAGGACCCGCGTGACTGGCACGACGTGTCCACGATCGTCACCCCGGCGTGGTTCTCCGACTATGTCCTGACGGTGGGCGCGGTGGCGCCGGACGGCCAGCCGCTGCCTCAGAGCATCGCGGGCCCTTGGGTCAGCGCCGCCGCGCCTGGTCTGGAGATCATGGGGCTCTCGAGTGTCAACGGCGCACCGATCAATGCGCTGCCCGGCCGTGATCCAGGCAAGGCAACCCCGTTGTCCGGCACCAGTTTCGCAACCGCATACACCTCGGGGGTAGCCGCGCTGGTGCGGGCGAAGTATCCGGATCTTTCCGCGCACCAGGTGATTCGGCGGATCACCGAAACCGCACACAACCCGGCGCGCGGTGTCGACAACAAGGTCGGTTACGGCGTCGTCGACCCGGTCGCTGCGCTCACGTTTGACGTTCCACCGGGGGACCGGTTGCCACCTGAGAACCTGACGTCCCTGCTGGAAGTGCCCGCGCCGCCGCCTGCCCCGGATCTGCGGCCGCGGCACACCGCGCTGATCGGCGCCGCGGTGGTGGCTGCGCTGGCCGCCGCCGTCGCCGCCGCTGCCGCGATTCGACGGAGGCGGTCGTGAAGGCGCGCACCGTCGGCATCAACGCCACCATCCCCGTCGTGATCGGGATCGAGGTGGCCGTGATCGCCGCGCTCCTCGTCTTCCCGCCGGCACGCATGTCGTGGTGGCCGACCGTGGCAGTGGCGGTGCTTGCCGGTGCCGCGCTACTGGTTACGGTCTACCGCCGCAACGCATTTCGGTGGATCATTGACCGCCTCCGCTGGAGGCGGCGACGCCGACGTACCGAAACCCCCGCCGCGGCCATCGACATTCCGCACGGAGCCGCACTGTACGGCGTGCGGGTCGCGGATCGCTTCGACGGCGAAGCGATCACGATGATCGAGGTCACCGGCCAGGCCTACTCGCCCACGCTGCTGACCGGATCGGCGACCGCGTTGACACCCAACCGGTTGCCGCTCGACGCGTTGACCGGTCTGCTCGATCAGCCCGGCGGCATCCGGCTGTCCGGCATCGACGTGGTGTCGAGCGGGTTGCGGGTGCGGCGGGGGACCGGCTACCCGCCGCTGTACTCCACGCTGCTGGCCGACCGTCCGGCCGCGGGTCAGCGCCGGACGTATCTGGTGGTGCGCCTGGACATCGAGAAGTCGGTGGCCGGGCTGGCCTACCGTTCCACCGTGGGCGCGGCCGCGGCGGCGGCCACCGAGCGCATCGTCACTGCGCTGTTGCAGCGGGGGGTCCGGGCCAACGCCTTGACCGCCAAGGACCTCGACGCCGCGCTCGTCGAACTGGGTGCAGGCCTGACCGCGGTGCCTGCCGAGGCCGCGGCCGGCGATTCACCCGTCGTGCCCCGCACGCCGACACCAGTGGCCCCGACCGAGGCGTGGAAGTCGATCGCGGCCCATCCCGGCTACTTGACGTCCTACTACTTCTCGCCGGAGGACATCGCGACCAATACGCTCAACCAGATGTGGGCGCTGCGTTCCGACGCTGTGGTGCAGACGATTTCGTTGACCAAGAAGCGCGGTGGCGGCGACGACCAGGTCTGGGTGTCGGCCCTGGTGCGGGTCAACGATCCGCAGGCGCCGACGCGGCCACCCACGCTGTATCTCAACCCGCTTCCCGGTCACCAGGGTCCGGCGGCGGCGCGGTCGGCACCCCTGCCGCGCCGGTTCGATGCGATGCCCGCCCGGCCGCTGGACGCCGCGCCGCTCGAGGTGCCAGTCGGTTCCTCGGGTGTGCTCGTCGGTACCACTCAGCGCGGCGACCTGCTGCTGCTGTCGTTGACCGATCCCGATCAGGCCACCCGCATCGCCTTGCACACCGGAATGCCCTACGCCTGCCAGCTTTTGGTGCGGGCGGCCGCCGTCGGCGAGCGGATCGCGATCTACACCGACAAGCCGGCCCGCTGGCGCCAGCTGGAGCAGCCGCTCATCGCGGTGGTCGACCGCAGGCACCCGCCGGAGTTCGTACCGTCCATCATCGTCAGCGACCGGGCCGGTGGACCACCGCCCGCCGGCCTCGCATCGACGGTCATCACGATCGGGGACGGCGACCGCAACGCGCCAACGCCGGATCTGTCGTTCCACCAGATGTCGCCGTCGACGGTCCGGATCGCGACTGCCGCGTTCACCACAGATGTGCAAATCGCCACGTTCAAGGCCGAGCAGCCCTTCCTGGGAGCGGCGGGCCAGACCGCATAGGAGAGCACGCGTTTCGATGACTGCCCCGACCGATCAGCGCCGCGCATTCGACGCTGCGATCGAGCGCTACAAGTCCGGCGACACCCGCGGTGCGCTGACCGGTTTCGTCGCGATCACCGCCGCCCAGCCAACGATGTCCGACGCCTGGCTCGGAAGGGTGGCGTGCGGGGATCACTCCATCGACGTACTCGAAGCGGCACACCGCAATTCGCGGTCACTGTATCGCGAGACCCGACGGATAGGGTTGGTCGACGGCGATCTGCACGCCCGCCTCGATGGGCCCCTGTACGTGACGATGCCGGTCTGGTCGCGGTCGACGATCGCGCTGGCATTCGCGACGGCACTGATCGGAGACCGGCGGTTCGCCGAGGCGGCCGACGTGCTCGAAGATCCCGTCGTGTCAGGCGACGCCATGGCTGCCCAGTGGTCGCAGTTCGTCGGCGCCGCCGCCTACCACCTGGCGCAGCGCTGGCCGGATGTCCTGAAGCTCACCGCCAAGTCGCCGCCGGCGCACGCCACCCACGTCGTCGAGGACCTGACCGCGGCGGTCGACACGCTTGCCGCAGCGGCCGCCGCCAGCGTCGGGCAGTTCCAGACCGCACTGGATCGCGCCGACACGGTGAAGACGAAGAACCAGTACATCGCGGCCGACGCGGCGCTGACAAGGGGCTGGTGCCAGCGCGAGCTGGGACAGGAGGAAGCCGCGCGGGCGTCATTCGAGCAGGCGACCAACAACGGCGTCCTACTCGATGCCGCCGCGCAGGCGCTGGCCAATCCCGGCTACCGGCTGATCGTCACCGACACCGAGACGATCGCCACTCGTACCGACCCATGGGATCCCAGCACCGAGACGTCCAAGGCACAGCGCGTGGCCGCGGCACTGGAGGAGCAGAAGGACGCGGTCCTCGCGGAAGCGCAGCGGAAGCTGGACGAACTGATTGGACTGTCCGGCCCCAAGGAACAGATCACGGTGTGGCGCACCGAGATTCAGATCGATCAGATCCTCGCCGCCAGGGGCGAGGAAACGTCGATGACCAACGAGAACCACATGGTGCTGGAAGGCCCGCCCGGCACGGCCAAGACGTCGTTCGCCCGCATCGCGGCCGAATTCCTGTTCGGGCTCGGCAAGATCGAGCACCCGACCGTCGTCGAGGTCACCGAGGAGGACCTCGTCGTCGGATACATCTCGCAGACCGCCGCCCGGATGAAGGAAGTTTGCGAATCCGCCTTGGGTGGCGTGCTTTTCATCGACGAAGCCTACCGGTTGGCGCCCGAACACGAGGGCCACTCCTTTGGCAAGGACGCGATCAACACCCTGCTGAAATACATGGAGGACTACCGCGACCGGCTGGTGGTGATCGTCGCCGGCTATCCGAAGGAGATGCGCCGCTTCATGCAGGCCAATCCCGGGCTGGCGTCCCGGTTCCACTTGACGCTTTCGTTCACCAGCTACACCCCCGACGAAATCGTCGCGATCGGCCGGCTGATCGCGAGCAAGGAGAAGATCGCCATCGCCGACTCGGCCTGGCCGCTGCTGCGCGACGAAGCGGCCCGGTTGCGCGACACCCCCATCGAGCAGGGCACTGCGCTGGACACCGCGGGCAACGGCCGGTTCGCCCGCAAGGTCATCGTGCACTGCAAGCACGAGCGCGCCCGCAGGCTGAGCAGCACCCCGCCACAGCTGCTGGCGCAGGCCGCCGACAACGACTTGATCGTCAACGACGACGACATGCGCCGCGCCATCGCCGCGTCGTTGGCGATCACCTAGCCGTCCCGTCTCAAAAGCGCCCAAATCGGTGCCCGGTGTGGGACTCTCGCCTCATGCCGCTGCGTTTGCTTGACACCATCGCGATGGGCCATAGCCTCCACTCGCTCGCGGTGAGTCGCGACGGTACGCAGCTCTATGTCGCGCTCGACGACGACAACTGCATCAGCATCGTCGACCTGGCCACGAGCGGTATCGCCGGGCGCATCGACTTGCCGGGATCGCCCAACGACGTAGCGGTCAGTCCCAACGGGGCGACCGCGCTCATCGTGGCCAGTGAACGCGAACCGATGGGAAATCGCGGGCGGGCCTACGTCGTCGACCTCCGCACCAACGAGCTGATCGCGGTCTTTTCCGCCGGGTTCAACCCGCAGACGGCGATCTTCAGTCCTCAGGGGACGTTCGCGTATATCTGCGATTTCAGCAGCCCCGAGGACGGCGGCGGCGCGTTGCTGGCCTTCCGGACCGTGGACTATTTGCTGATCGGGACAATCCCATCGGGTGACCACACATTCTCCGCAGCGCCGAGTCCCGACGGCAATTACGTCTATGCCTCAACGACATTCGCCAGAGGCAGCCTCGCCGTCGTCGACGCGAACACCCTCGAGGTGTCCGGTTACGTGACGGGCATGGGCGGTGATCCGTCCGGGGTGGCAGTGAGTCCTGGCGGCACCAGGGTGTACGTGTCGGCACTGTCGTCCGCCCGCGTCAGCATCGTCGACGCGGTCAACGGAGTGTCCACCGAGTCGGTCGACGTCGGCATCGAACCGCACGCCCTCGTTCTCAATCCGGATCACCGCGAGCTCTATGTCATCCATGGCTGGCAGCTTCCTAGGTTGATCGGCCTGGTGACCGTGGTCGACATCGACACGCAACAGGTCATCCAGATGGTCGAGTACGACGGCAGTGGATACCGCGCCGCCATGAGCCGCGACGGCACACGGGTGTACGTTGCCGACACCAACAACAACCAGATAGTCGTATTCGCCGTCGAATAGGTCTGCTCACCAGGTGTCGATGAATCGCCGATGCGGCGCAGGCGACTCCACGTGCGCCGTCGCCGCCGTCAGCGTCTCGGCGATGATCCTTCTGGTGTCGGCCGGATCGATGACGTCGTCGATCTCGAACAGCTGAGCGGCGTTGAGCGCCTTGGCGTTCTCTTGCGCAGCGGCCGTCGCCTGACGCACGCGTTCCTCACGTTCGTCGTCGTCGGCGATCGCCTCCAGTTCCTTGCGCAGCCCCAGCCGGACGGCGCCTTCGAGCCCCATCGGGCCGAGGTGTGCACCGGGCCACGCCACCGTGAGCAGCGGCTCGTGCAGGCTGCCGCCCGTCATCGCCTGCGCGCCAAGGCCATAACCGCGGCGCAGCACGACCGCGAGGAGCGGAACCCGCAGCGCTGCACCTGCGACAAGCATCCTCGACGCACGTCGCACCAGCGCCTCGGCCTCTGCGGCCGGGCCGACCATGTAACCCGGGCAGTCGATGAGCGATATGACCGGAAGGCCGAAACAGTCGCACAGCTGCAGGAATCGGGCCGCCTTGTCCGCCGCAGCGGCGGTGATCGCCCCGGCCATGAATCGCGTGTCGTTGGCGATCACTCCGACCGCTCGGCCCTCGATACGTGCCAGCGCGGTCACCATCTCGCGGGCGAACCGCGGGCGCAGGAACGTCACCGAACCGTCGTCGGTCAGCGTCTCGATCACTGGGCCGACGTCGTAGGCGCGGCGGTCGCGCTCGGGAATCATTGTCCGCAAGCGTGTTTGGTCGCCACCCTCGCCGGCCGTCGTCGATCCCTGGAAGTAGCCCACCAGCCGCTTGGTGACGGCGACGGCCTCCGCCTCGTCGGCGACGACGACGTCGACCACGCCGTTGGGCTCCTGCACCGAAATTGGGCCGACTTCATCGGGGTGGACGTCGCCGAGCCCGCCGCCGGCGATCATGGCCGGACCGCCCATCCCGATCGAGGCGTCCTGGGTGGCCACGATGAGATCGGATGTGCCGGCGATCACGGCGTTGCCCGCAAAGCAGCGGCCCTTGACGACGGCGATCCGCGGCACCACACCGGACAGCTGCGCCCACAGCTTGAACGCACGCGTCTCCAGCGACGAGACGGTGGGATAGTCGGTGTCGCCCGGTCGTCCTCCGCCGCCTTCGGCGAAGAAGACGGTGGGCAGCCGCATCCGCTCGATCAGGTCGAACAGGCGGTCCTTCTTGCGATGGCCGAGGTGTCCTTGCGTTCCCGCGAGCACCGTGTAGTCGTAGGACAGCACGGCGCAGGCGCTGTGCTGATCTCCGAACAGGTCGCCGTTGATTCGCGCCGTTCCCGCAATCAGCCCATCGGCGGGAGTCCGCGCGATCAGGTCCTCGAGCCCTCGCCGGAAGCGTTGCGCGGCGATCGCGAACCGCCCGTATTCGACGAAGGTGCCCGGGTCGATCAGATCGTCGATGTTCTCGCGGGCCGTGCGGCCCTTCGCGGCGTGCCTGCGGGCCACGGCTTCGGGCCTGGCCGAGTCCTCGGTCAGCGCACGCCGACGCAGCAACTCCGCGTGGTCGTCGCGAATGGGCCCGTCGCTCATGCGGTTCTCCTAGTTCAGCGATCAGTTGGCCCGCAGGGAATCGATCAACCGGTCCATCACCGCGCCGGCGTCCTGACGTGCTTTTTGGTGATCGGTTGCCCGAGCGATGTACAGGGTCGCCTCGCGCACCGCCCCCAGCATTGTCAGGGCGGTTGCCTCCACCGGTTGGGGCGGAATGCTGCCTGCCTCGATGGCAGCAGTGAGCAGGCTTGTCACGACTCCGATGTTGTAGCGGTGCCCGATCTCGGTCCAGCGCTCCCAGCCCAACACCGCGGGCGCGTCCATCAACACGATGCGCTGGACCTCGGGATCGGCGCACGCATCAAGCCAGAAGTGCGCACCCAGGCGCATGACCTCGACGGGATCGGTCTGTCCCGCCGCCGTGACCGCTTCTCCCATCCGCGCGGCCATCTCACCTTCGACCTGCTCGAATACGGCGGCGAACAACTCGGTCTTGTCGGCAAAATGGTGATACAGGGCGCCGCGCGTCACCCCGGCATCACGCACGATGGATTCCAGAGAAGCGTCGGCGAAGCCAGGCGTGGCGAACAAGGGCCGCGCAGCGGCAATCAACGTCTCACGCGTGCCGGCTGCCCGCTCGGCCTGCGTGCGGCGCTCGTCCCTGGTCAACCGGGCCTCTCATACATACGGTGTGTCGTCTCATACATACCGTATGTCGACCCTCGAGCTGTGAAGGCTCGACGCCGTCAAATCACCCGCAGCTGCCGGATGACCTGCAGTGCACGTTCGTCTCCGTCGGCTTGTACGCCCAGTTCTTCCCACGTGCCGCGCTGCGTCGCCCACCGCACGAAGGCCTGGGAATCGGACGTGATCAGCGCCGCAGGGGCGCCGGTGCCGATCCGCAGTATCCGCCCGCAGACCCCCTCGAGGCGTATCTCGACCGCCGAATCCAACTTTTCGAGTAGCGACGAATTCTGTTGGGGCATAGCCGTTTCGATCCAGTCCAGCGTGGGTGCCAGCCGCAGTTCGTCGGAGCCGGGAGGATTTCCTTCTAGTGGTCCATCCGGGGCGAACAGATCAAACCGAATGTGGATGTACTCCTCAAAGGCGAAAGCAGTCGGAATGACCGACGCAGGATACGTTCCGACATCTCCCAGTGGCACCTCGAAGTCCTGGCCCTCCAATGCGGCAAGGATCTCCAGCCCCTGCAGGCTGACTTTCTCGTAGTCAGCCACAACCTCTTCGGGAGTCATCGACCGACGGGCCTCGACATACAAGTCCGCCGCACGCTCTGCGGGTATTCCCCCTGGATCGGGCAGCCTCGAGGGGTCGACGGCCAGCCAGAAGCTGCACGCCATGTGTGACACCAGGTCCTGTACCGACCATCCCGGACACCCGCTGTCGTTCGCCCACATGGATTTCTCCATGTTCTCGCACAACGCCAGCAGCACCTTCCGATCCTCCTCGATGGCCTTGATCGCACTCATTTCGGACTCCCTACGTAGATACATACTGTATGTAGAAAGATACAGACAGTATGTAGGTTGGGCAAGCCCAGGTGCGCGCGAATGACTGCAGGCCGTTCTGGTCACACGACGCCGGTGAAACCCGTCACAAACTAATTAGGGTCCTAACTATTAGCGTACGATCGTTCTGATGACCGTCGTCGAGTCAGAGATCGATCCGCTGGCCCTGGAACACCAGGTGTGTTTCGCGCTGGCCGTGACCAACCGGGCGGTGCTCGCGGTGTACCGGCCCCTGCTGGAGCCGCTGGGACTGACCCATCCGCAGTACCTCGTCATGCTCGCGCTGTGGGATCACAATCGGTCCGACAGAAGCGGGAAGCCGTTGTCGGTCAAGGAGATCGCGGTGACCCTGCAGCTCGATTCGGCCACTCTGTCGCCTATGCTCAAGCGCCTCGAGGCATTGGGGTTGATCACCCGCACCCGGTCGGCCTCCGACGAACGGGCCACCGACGTCGAGCTGACGAAAGCGGGGCAGCAATTGCGCCGGCGGGCCATGAAGATTCCGCCCGCGGTAGTCGAGCGGCTCGGGGTCGGGCTCGACGAACTCGAGCACCTGCATTCGGTGCTGACCCGGATCAACGCCGCGGCGCTGGCCGCCGGTGCTCTCGACGACGGAAAGGTTCTTCGATGAACAAGCCCGGACCACTGCAATACATCGGCTACGTGTTCGGTCGCAGGCTTCCCGATGACCTGCGCGACTGGGTGCGCAATGACCTCGCGGGCCAGGGCGCCGTCCGGCGGCACATGGTCCGTTACGCGATACCGCCGCTCCTGGTGCTCGCACCGTTCTGGCTGGTGCCGGCTTCTTTGTATGTGCACAGCGAGATGACGGCGCCGATCTACATCTGGTCTCTGCTGATGGCCTTGGCGCTCAACAAGGTGTGGCGCCGCCACCGACTGGCGCAACACGGTCTCGACCCGAATCTCGTGGACGAGATCAACCGGAAGAAGAACGCGCACATCCACGACGCTTACATCGCCAAGTACGGGCCTCGCCCGGAGGAAGCGAAGTGGCAGTCCAACAGCAGCCCGTTCTAGACCGCGTCAGAGCGACTCGATGAGCCGGGTCGCCGTGGGCAGATCGACATTCGTCTCGTCGCGGTAGGCCTTGATGGCGCCGATTTTGTTGCCGGATGCGAGCAGTTGCCGCACATTGTCCGAGATCTCGGTTCGCGCCAGCGCCGCTAGATCGGGAATCGGCACGCCCGTGCGCTCGTAGAGGTGCCGAACGAGCTGTTCGAGAACACCCAGCCGTTCGTAGATATCCCTGTCATTGGAGGCCATCGCGCCAGTGTCTCATCCGCTCACAGTTATCCACAGGCTGCGCGTCGGGGGTCCGTGGGTGTCGGGTGCCGGGTTTAGCGTGCGGACATGACGAACTGGATAAACACCGTCAGCCGCGACCATGTCGAACGTGGTGTTCGCGGCCGGTTCACGCAGGCGAACCACGGTAAGCCGAACATGTTGCGCAAGATGGCCCGTGGCGACTGGGTTGTCTTCTATTCACCGCGGACTGTCTACCCCGACGGCGAGCCGCTGCAGGCGTTCACCGCCATCGGCCAGATCGCCGACGACGAGCCCTATCAGGTCGAGATGTCCGATGACTTCCACCCGTGGCGGCGCAATGTCAACTTTCTGGAGTGCACCGAGACCGCGATCAAACCCCTGATCGACAAGCTCGGCTTCATCGAGGACAAGACCCGTTGGGGATACAAGTTCCGGTTCGGGGTCTTCCGGATCGACGACGAGGACCTGAAGGTCATCCGCTCGGCGATGACGGGATAGCGCCTTTCAATCCCTCGAGGAGGAGGTCGACAACCTGAACGGCAAGGTGCTCGTCGACGGGTTGCCGGGTCAGCAGCGTCCGGAAGTGCAGTGGTGCGATCAGCAGTTCCAACACCATGGCCGGGTCGATGTCCTCGGGCAGTTCGCGGCGTGATGTTGCGCGGTCGACGATGACGCGGGCGAGGTCCAATCGCGACTGCCAGAACTGGGCACGAGTGGCGGCCACGGTGTCGTCGTTGTCCGCGATGGCCATTGATCTGACCACTGTCTGTCCGAGGGGGCTGGCGAGGTAGTTGGTGATCGAGGTCGCGAAGCCGACCATGTCATCGCGCAGGTTTCCCGTGTCGGGGATCGGGAGCTGTTCCTCGCTGTAGTCGAGCAGTGCCTCGAGCATGAGTCGTTCTTTGGTGCGCCAGCGCCGGTAGATCGACGTCTCATGCACACCCGCCCGCCGGGCGATCTCTCCGATAGCGACGGCGTCTGCGCCCTGTTCGGCAACCACCTGCAACGTTGCCTCGAGTACAGCCTCGCGGACGCGGGCAGATCGGCCCCCGGTCCGGCGATGCTGACCCACGGCTTCACCCACACTAGAAATCTAATGCAAATTTCTTGCTTTAACCCGACAATGCTGTTAGCGTCCATTAACGCAGTGCTCTTGCGTTAACGAATCGGAAGCGAGGGAGTTCTTATGTCCTTTCAATGGCCGGTCGACTCCAGGAATCTGTTCGACGAGCGGCGTCCCCAGATGGTCAACACAGGTTTGCCGGCCCAAGACGTGGACGGCGTGCGTTCCGCAATCACCGAGATGTGGCCCGACGCTCGCGGTGGCTGGGCATACGAGTGGACGGCGCTGGCCGACCGCTATGCCGCGCAGGGCCACCATCAACTCGCCGCCCTGGCCTACGGATGGGCCAAGTTTCCGGTCCTGGCCGATGAAACCAAACGCCGGGCGCTGGCACGCCAGCTCGAGCAGTACCTGCTTGCCGCACCTGATTTCGGCGTCGACTTCGAGCGGCGAGTGTTTGACGTGCCGTATGGCGGCGCAAGCACGCCGGTTCCGGTGCACATCTTCGCCGCGCCTGGGCTCGCGGCCGACGCGCCGGTGTTGCTCGCCTCCGGCGGGGTGGACAGCTGGAAGATGGACATGCACAACATCTTCGTGCTGGCCGCGCTGACTACCGGCGTTCGTGTGGTCGCGTTCGACATCGCCGGTACCGGCGAATCGGCGGTACCGATGACACCGGACGGCGGCGCGGAGATCGTGCGCGGCCTGATCGCCGAGGCGCGAGCTCTGGGCAGTGGTGTCGTGGGGTATTTGGGGATCTCGATGGGCGGCTACTACTCGGCGCAAGCAGGCCTGGGCGGTGAGGTGGACGCCGCGATCGTCTTCGGCGGTCCCGTCGAAGACGCATTCAGCAAGGACATCTCGACGGCGCAGTTCGGCATGGACGGCATCATCGGCAACGCCCTTGGGTTCGACCATCGTCCGAGCTCCGAGGAACTGGGTACGGCGTTCGGCGCCTTCTCCTTGCGTCCGCTGCTGGATGAGGACATCAACGTGCCGATGCTGGTCGTCAACGGAGCCGACGACGTCCACGTCCCCCAGCACGACACCCTGGTCTTCCAAGGCCGCCGCGCTACCAAGGTCCACCTCATCGCGGACACCGGGCACTGTGCGACGACCAAGTTGCCCGAAGTCATCCCCCTGATATTCGATTGGTTGCAACGTGAGCTGAAAGGCCTGGCTGTGACAACGGACCTGTGACGACCGTCGCTAGGCTGGTCAGGTGAGCAACACCGATCTCGCGCCTGCCGAAGTGGCTTGCGCGGCATCGACGTTCACCGGTGTGCTGCATCCACGGGAAGTGCCGTTGGGCGGCCCACGGGCCATCCGCGTGCGTCGCACGCTGCCGCAGCGGGAACGCTCGTTGATCGGGGCGTGGTGTTTCGCCGATCACTACGGACCCCACGACGTTCGTGGCGGCGTCGGGATGGACGTGCCGCCTCATCCGCACACCGGACTCCAGACGGTCAGCTGGCTGTTCGCCGGCGAGGTCGAGCACCGCGACAGTGCCGGGGTGCACGCGCTGGTACGGCCTGGCGAACTGAACCTGATGACGGCGGGCGCGGGCATCTGTCATTCGGAGGTCTCGACTGCCGCGACGAGCATCCTGCAGGGCGTCCAGCTGTGGCTCGCGCTGCCCGACTCCGATCGTGACACCGGTCGCGACTTCGCCCACTACGCGCCCGAGTCGGTCTCTGTGCCGGGCGCGGAGCTTCGCGTGTTCCTCGGCGAGCTTTCGGGTAGCCGATCCCCCGTGCACACGTTCACACCACTGCTCGGCGCACAGATCGACCTCGACCCCGGCGCCCGGGTAGCGCTCGACATCGACCCGTCCTTCGAGCACGGCGTGCTGCTCGACCAGGGCCGCGTCGAGGTGGACGACACCGCGCTCGACGTCGCGGACCTCGCCTTTCAGAGCACCGGGCGGGACGTCCTGACGTTGCGCAACCCGGGCGACAGCCCGGCCCGCGCGATGATCCTTGGCGGGCCGCCGTTCGTCGAGGAGCTGGTCATGTGGTGGAACTTCGTCGGGCGAAGCCACGACGACATCGCTGCCTACCGCCGGCTGTGGCAGGACGAGGATGCCCGCTTCGGCGCCGTCGAGGGCTACGGCGGCGCCATCGCACGCCTACCCGCTCCCCCGCTGCCCAACGCCACACTGCGGCCACGCCCGAACCCAAAGGGAACCGAATGACGATTACAGACAAGATCGGCGCGCCCACCACCGTCACCGCCGGGCGGGATCGTTACACGATCGCTGTCGACGGCAAGGAGGTCGGCCACGCCGAGTTCCACGACCGCCCTGGTGCGCGCGTCTTCACCCATACGGAGGTGGACGAGGCCTACGAAGGACGGGGTCTGGCAACGATTCTCATCACGCGAGCACTGCAGGAGACCCGCGCCGCCGGTCTACGAATCGTCCCGGTCTGTCCGATGGTGGTCAACTACGTCTCCAAGCACGACGAGTTCCAGGACGCTGTCGACAAGTAGCCCGGCTAACTGACCCGCTATCGTCCTTGGCGATGGCTAATCATGACCAGGCGTTCTTCGCCGCCGACGGGGATGTCCTGGTGCCCAGCCCGCTCGCGCGGGGACCATGGGGCTCGACGATCAGCGGCACCTACGTCGGCGGGCTGTTGGGGCGGGCCGTCGAGCGCGCCGGCGAAGACCCCGAGTTACAGCCGGCACGGCTGACCGTCGATCTGCTGCGCCCCGTCGCGCTCGCCGACCCGTTGCGCGTGGACATCTCCGTCGAGCGTGAGGGCAGGCGAATCCGGTTGGTGGATGCCGCGATGCGCCAGAACGACATCGTCGTCGCACGGGCCAGCGCGCTGTTCCTGCGCCGCGCCGAACAGCCGGCAGACCCGGCTTGGACGCTGCCGATCGAGATGCCGCCGCCCCCCGCCAAACCCGCCGACGTGTCGGGCGACTTCACCATGGAACTCTGGGCCTACAGCGCGAATTCGGAGTTGACCGCTCCCAGCCAGGATCTCAGCGAGTGGCGGCATGGCGGCCAGAAATACGCGTGGGTGCGCGACGTCAAGCCGCTCGTCGACGGCGAACCCGTGTCCCCGTTCGTCCGCGCCGCAATGGCCGCCGACGTGACCAGCTCGCTAACTCATTCCAGCGCAAGCGGTTTGAACTTCATCAACGCCGACTACACCCTGACGTTGAGCAGGCTGCCTGACGGTGAGTACATCGGTCTGGCCGCACTCACGCACTACAGCCATGCAGGCGTCGCCACCGGCGCGGCCACGCTGTTCGACCACCTCGGCCCGATCGGCACCGGTGTGGCGACGGGCCTGGTGAACCCGGGCTTCCGTCCACCGAAGCGCAGTTAGCGGGGCTTGAGGATGAACACCGGGATCTCCCGGTCTGTCCAGGTCTCGTAGGCGGCGAAGTCGGCATAGGCCTCGACAAGCTTCGGCCACAGCCGATTCCGCTCCTCTGGGCCGGCGAGGACAGCGTGCACGGCGCGCCGCTCGGGACCCATTTCGATGTATACGTCGGGATCGGCCACCAAATTGTGAAACCACTGCGGGTTCTCCGAGCGGCCGCCCATCGACGCCACGACGATCACGTCGTCGCCGTCGGTCATGTACACCAGCGGGGAGACGAACTGCTTACCGGACTTTCGTCCGCGGTGCTCCAGCAACAGCGTGGGCACCGGTTTCTTGAATCCCGCCCCGACGCGCCAGGTTCCGCCGATCCGCCCGCCGGTCCGACGGTACAGCCATGCGACCGCCTTGCTGGAATACTTCATGCCGAACTTGACGAAAGGGGCGTCCAGCTGTTTGGGCCGCTTCTTGGCATCCATGCCGCTCACCCTAGATACTGCGCAGTGCTACCGCCCACCGGCATGGCCCCCATGCCCAGCTTGCGGTGATCCCAGCTGCGCATCCGGCTGGGCACCACCCGCACACAGATCCTGTTGTGCATCATCTGGTCGACGAACGGGCGCATGTCGTCGGTATAGGGGCCGGTGTAGCGCTCCCATACGCTTTTCCCTACGCGCAGATTGGTTTCCGGGTCATCGACGATCTCGGCATGACCGTCGATGGACACCCCCCGCAGGGTGTCATAGCTCTGCCCGTCCTCGATCATCACCGTGATCGTCGGATCACGGAACAGGTTCACCGCCTTCTGCGACTTCGCCTTGGTCTCGAACCAGATCTCGCCGTCGACGACGGCGTACCACATCGCGACCAGATGCGGCCGCCCGTCCGGCATCACCGTGGCCATCGTCGCGGTGCGGCTGCGTTCGATGAATTCGGCGATCTCGTCATCGGACATGACGATCTTCGCCCGTTCGTTGTTGCCCACGCCGTCGATACTTTCAGGTCCGTGCCGGGGTGACGGTCACCGGGATGCCGTTCAGCGCCCCATTGCCGGACGGCTCGTCGATGAACGTCGGCGGCGACAGCACGTTGGTGTTCACACCCGGTGACCCGTTCGCGATCCCCAATCGGGTGCCCGCCTTGCCGTGGCCCCAGCCGTGCGGCATCGACACCACACCGGGCTTGATGGCGTCAGTCACCTCGACGGGCACCTCGATGTGCCCGCCGGACGACGTCACCGTGACCAGATCGCCGGAACGCACGTCGCGGCGCTTGGCGTCGTCGCCGTGCATCAACAACGTGCAGCGGTCCTTGCCCTTCATCAGCGGGGCGACGTTGTGCAGCCACGAGTTGTTGGAGCGCAGATGCCGTCGGCTGACCAACACCAGGTCGTCGGGCGCACGGTCCAGACGCGCCGCGAGCCTCGGCAGGTCGTCGAGCAGATACTGCGGCGCCAGCCGGATCTTGCCGTCCGACGTTCCCAGCGCTTCGGGCACCCGCGGAATCATCGGCCCGAAGTTGATGCCGTTGGGCTGGGCTTTCAGCTTCTCCAGCGTCACCCCGTCGGGATTCTTGCCGTACCCGTCGCCGAACGGTCCGGTGCGCAGCGTGAAGTCAAGGATCCTTTCTGGGCCGCCCGCGTCGTAGAGCTTGCGAATCTCCGCACCGTCGAGGCCCTTCGTAAACGCCATGTAATCGAAGAAGCCGTCGTCGATGGCGGCGACGTCGACGTCCTCGGCGGGCATGCCGGTGCACAGCCCGGTCAGCCGGATGAGGATCTCCCACTCCTCCGGGCGTCGGGATCGGAACGGGCGAACACCGGCACCGAATAGTTGGCGATGCTGTTGATCGCGAAGTTCAGGATCAGGTCGTCGTGGTGCGGCTGCTCCAGTGGAGACGAGCCCGGCAGGATCACGTCGGCGTGACGGGTGGTCTCGTTGAGCCAGAGGTCGACGCAGATCATCGCGTCCAGCGTCGGCAGCACCTCGTCGAGCTTGTGCCCGGCCGGGGTGGACAGCACAGGGTTGCCTGCCACGGTGATCAGCGCCTTGATCTGGCCGTCGCCCGGCGTCGCGATCTCCTCGGCAAGGCAGGACACCGGCACTTGGCCGAGCACCTCCTTGGCGCCGCGCACCCGGGTCCGGTAGCGCCCGAACTCCGGCGCGCCGTCCTCGAGACCGGGAATCGGTTGCACCGTGACCGACCACGCCGCCGCCCGCGGGAACATGCTTCCGCCTTCGACGTCGAAGTGGCCAGACAGGATGTTGACGACGTCAACAAGCCAGCTGGCCAGGCTGCCGAATTCCTGGTTGCAGGTGCCAATCCGGCCGTAGACCACCGCTCGTGGTGTGGCGGCCAGTTCACGGGCGAGCCCGCGGATGCGCTCAGCGTCGATGTTGGTGACGGCGGCGACGCGCTCCGGCGACCACTCTGCGGCCACCTCCCGCATGCGGTCGAGCCCGTCGACATGGGGCGCAAGATCGCCGAGCCTGACGAGGTCCTCCGCGAAGAGCGTGTGGGCCACGGCCAGCAACAGCGCCGCGTCGGTGCCCGGCGTGATGGGCAGCCATTCGTCGGCACGCGCGGCGGTCGCGGTGCGGACGGGGTCGATCACAATCACCTTGCCGCGCTTGCGGATTCCGTCGATGATGCCCATCACGTCGGGCGCGGCGAGCAACGACCCCTGGGATGCGGCGGGGTTGGCGCCCATCACGACGAGCAGGTCGGTGCGCTCGACGTCGGGCACAGGGAAGCTCCACCACCCGCCGTACATCAGATGTGACGACAGGTTCTTCGGCCACTGGTCGACCGTCCCCGGCGAATAGCTGAGCGGGATGCCCGACATGCCGAGCAGCACGCCGGTGTAGCGGCCGAGGGAGAACGAGTGGGCGAGGGGGTTGCCGGTGTAGCAGGTCACCGCGCCGATGCCGTACTGCTCTATGACGGGCGCCAGCAACTCTGTGCATCGGCGAAAGGCCTTGTCCCAGCTCACTTCCTGCCACTGCCCGTCGATCTTGATCATCGGGCGCCGGATCCGGTCGGGGTCCTCGTGTAGCGCCCCGAGCGTCGCGCCCTTTGGGCACAGGTGCCCGCGGCTCCAGGTGTCGTCCGCGTTCCCGCGGATGCTCGCCACCCGGCCGTCCTTCACCTGAATCTCCAGCCCACACATGGCCTCACACAGCGGACAGGTGTAGAGGTGTCGCCCGTCCTCTCCGGTCGCGGCCACTGGCTTGGACAGTCCGGCAGTCATCAACGCCTCCCAGCTTCGGCATTTGTTGTGACACACTGTAACGACTAAGCCCGGCGAGGGAGGCCAGAATCGTGAACACAACGCGGCACCGCCGGCAGGGTTCGCGCCGCGATCCGGCCATCGACACCGCGGTACTCGAGGCGACGCGCGCGCTGCTGGTCGCACACGGTTACTCGGCGACGACCATCGACCTGATCGCCGCCACCGCCGGGGTGAGCAGGCCCGCCGTCTACCGCAGATGGAACTCCAAGGCACAACTCGTTCATGAGGCCGTTTTCCCCGACCTCGGCCCCGAGCCCCCGGAGGACGACTTCGTCGCCGAGATCGCACGGCTGTGCGCGGGCGCAGTGCGAATGTACCGCGATCCGGCTGTGCGAGAATCGATTCCGGGACTAATGGTCGATCTGCGCTCCGATCGGCGGTTGCGCCGGGTGCTCAGCGATCGCCTCGAAGCGGCGGCGCGTAGCCAGCTCGCAACCAGGGTCGACGATGCCGCCTCCGCGGGTGTGGCGCGAAGTGGCGTCAGCGCCGACACCCTGATGGACGTCATCGCCGGCGGTGCGTGGTATGCGGTGTGTGTGCGCCACGTCGCCAACACCGATCGCGCTGCCAAGGAGTTGACCGATCTCGTTCTGCGCGGTGTGCTGAGCGGATGCTCAAAGACATACGGGAACTGACGGGCGACCCCGAGGCCTATGCGGCCGAGCTCCGCAGGCGCTGGGGTGGGCTGCTGAGCTATCGGTATATCGGCCGGTTCCACGCCTCGATGGACAACGGGCCGGCCGACGAAACCGTCACGCTGCGCCGCGATATGCGCAACCCGACCGGCGGGCTGCTGCTCGCTGTGCTCGGGATCGCTTCACCGGACAGCGGTGGCGTCTCTGATCTGGAGGCGGTGCCGAACCCGGTCATCTGGTCCGGCCAAATTCTCGACCCTGGCCGCGACGTCAAACGCTTCGAGGTCAAGACCGAAGTGCTCAAGCAGGGGCGACAGATGGCCTACAGCCGCTCGACCATCGTCGACGCCGACGATCCCGGTCGGGTGCTCGCGCTGACCGAGGGACAGGGCGTCAGTATCGGGGTGCCGCCCGGCGGGCTGCAGAAGATGGAGCACGTCCCCCTCGAGATTGTCGACTCCCCGGACCTGCCGCCGCTGTGGCAGGCATTCGGCGGCGCCTGCCGCCCCGACGGGCACTGGGTGCTGCCGGAACTGTCGGCAGAGGTCGCGTCGCCCGACGCCGCGCTGCACATCGGGCCGCAGTTCGTCATCCTCGAGACCGCTGCGCTCGACGTGGCCGGCGGCGCGGTCGGCACCGACCAACTGCAGGGCATGTCGTCGCACGTGATGTTCCTCGCGCGCGGGAAGGTCGGCCCCTTCCGGGTGGAGGCTCAGCCGATTGTCGGCGCCGACGGGATCATCGCCGCACGCGCCGTACTTCACGACGAAGGCAACGGAGACAAGCCCATCACCGTCGCGTCGTACGTCATGCGCGGCCACGGCTAGTCCCGGACGGCCGCTGATTGTGGGCGAAGGGGGACTTGAACCCCCACGTCCCGAAGGACACTGGCACCTGAAGCCAGCGCGTCTGCCATTCCGCCACTCGCCCCAACAACCGGGGGAGCCTATCACTCCGTCGGCCCCGATCCCCAACCGTACCGATCCGGCCCAGACGCCCGCCACCTGCGGCGAGACGATTCTCAGAGTTCTGTTGGTCCCGCATCGCCGTACTGGACCGATACCATGCAATGTGACAGGTGTGGTCTCGCGACACGCGCATGGCCGGGCATGTGACAGGAATGACGAACTACGGCGAGTGAGGCAGGCGATCAGATGGGTCTGGTAGACCGCATCGAGCGCAAGCTTGAGTCGACCGTGGGCGACGCGTTCGCGCGGGTGTTCGGCGGGTCGATCGTGCCGCAAGAGGTCGAGGCCATGCTGCACCGGGAAGCCGACGGCGGGGTGCGGGAATTGGCCGGCGGCAGGATTTTGGCGCCGAACGAGTACGTCATTACCCTCAGTGTGTCCGACTACCAGAAGGTGAGCGCTGACCGGGACCTGACCTCGTCCACATTCGCCAGGCACTTGGAGGGTTACCTCCATGAACAGGGGTGGCAAACGTATGGTGATGTGGTCGTTAGGTTCGAGCAGTCGGCGAACTTGCACACCGGACAATTCCGTGCACGTGGTGCGGTCAATCCTGACTCAACCACTGGCGAACCCGCCCCAGCACTACGAGACCGCGCGTTCACCGCAGAACCAGGAGTACCGATGACCGACAACCCGAGTTACCGCGGAGGCCAGGGACAGGGGCGGCCCGACGAGTACTACGACGACCGCCACGGGCGCCCAGAGGACCGCGAGGGCGCCCAGGATCCCCGCGGCCAATACCCGCCCGACCAGCGCGGCGGCTATCCACCGCAGGGCGACCCCGGCTACGGCCAGCGCCCGGGCTACCCCGAGCAGGGCGGCTACCCCGACCAGGGCGCAGGCTACCCCGAGCAAGGCGGCGGCTACCCGGAGCAGGGCGGCGGCTACCCCGATCAAGGCGCGGGCTACCCGCCCCCGCCGTACGAGCAGCGTCCGCCTGCCGGTGGTGGCTACGGGCCGCCGCAGGGCGGCGGTTACGAGCAGGGCGGCTACCGCCAGGCACCCGGCGGCTATCCGCCGCCCGCCGGCCAGCCGGGCTACGGCGGCGACTACGGCGGCGGTGACTACGGCCGCCAGCCCGCCCCGCCGCCACGCGGCGACGACTACGGCCGTCAACCCGGCGGCTATCCCGAGCAGGGCGGTTACCCCGACCAGGGCGCCGGCTACCAAGACCAGGGCTACGGGGGCCAGCCGTACGGCCGCCAGGAGTACGCGCAGCCCGACTACGGCCGCTACGGCGAGCCCCCGGCTGCCGGCGGGTACGCAGAGCCGGGGTACGCAGAGCCTGCGGGCGGTGGGTACGACTACGGACCCCCGGCCGGCGCGCCGGGCGCTGGCTACGGCGCCGGATACGGTCAGGGCGACTATCCCGCCGGCGGCGCGAACGTCACGCTGCAACTCGACGACGGCAGCGGCCGGACCTATCAGCTGCGCGAGGGCGCCAACGTGATCGGCCGCGGCCAGGATGCTCAATTCCGGCTGCCCGACACCGGCGTCTCCCGTCGGCATCTGGAGATCCGCTGGGACGGACAGGTCGCACTGCTGGCTGACCTCAACTCCACCAACGGCACCACGGTCAACAATGCGCCGGTGCAGGAGTGGCAGTTGGCCGACGGCGATGTCATCCGTCTCGGACACTCCGAGATCATCGTCCGCGTTCACTGAGGATTTGGCAGGTCACGACGCGGGTACAAGCTGTCGGCTTCCCCTCGCGTTGTTGGCCGTCCAAGTATCGTGACGTTGCCGAAGGTCGCTGAGGGAGCCGTGTTGTCGGCGCGACTGGACCGGGGCGGGTACGGAGAGGACGTCAGATGCAGGGACTGATGCTGCAGCTGACGCGCGTCGGTTTCCTGTTGTTGTTATGGCTGTTCATCTGGTCGGTGTTGCGGATTCTGCGCACAGACATCTACGCGCCGACCGGAGCGGTGATGGTCCGGCGCGGTCTTGCGCTTCGCGGCTCGCTGCTGCCGTCGCGGCAGAAACGACACACCGCCCGCATGCTGGTGGTGACCGACGGTGCGCTGGCCGGTACTCGCATCACGCTGGGCAGCCAGCCGGTGCTGATCGGCCGCGCGGACGACTCCACCCTTGTACTCACTGACGATTACGCGTCGACTCGGCACGCCCGGCTGTCGCAGCGGGGTTCGGAATGGTATGTGGAAGACCTAGGATCGACCAACGGCACATACCTTGACAGGGCGAAGGTGACTACGGCGGTACGAGTTCCATTGGGCACGCCGGTTCGAATCGGCAAAACGGTAATCGAGCTGCGCCCGTGACACTGGTGCTTCGTTATGCCGCGCGCAGCGACCGCGGCCTGGTCAGAGCCAACAACGAGGATTCCGTGTATGCCGGCGCCCGGCTGCTGGCCCTGGCCGACGGCATGGGCGGTCACGCGGCCGGCGAGGTGGCGTCGCAGTTGGTCATCGCCGCGCTGGCGCATCTCGACGACGACGAACCCGGTGGCGATCTGCTGTCCAAGCTCGACTCCGCGGTCAGCGAGGGCAACTCGGCGATCGCCGCGCATGTCGAGGCCGACCCCGAGCTCGAGGGCATGGGCACGACGCTGACCGCAATCCTGTTCGACGGCAACAGGCTTGGGCTCGTACACATTGGTGACTCTCGCGGGTATCTGCTCCGCGACGGGGAGCTCGCCCAGATCACCAAGGACGACACCTTCGTCCAGACACTGGTCGACGAGGGCCGCATCACCGCCGAGGAGGCGCACAGCCACCCGCAGCGCTCACTGATCATGCGTGCACTCACCGGACACGAAGTCGAACCGACGCTGATCATGCGGGAGGCCCACGCCGGCGACCGCTACCTGTTGTGTTCAGACGGGCTGTCAGACCCCGTCAGCCACGAGACGATTCTGGACGCGCTACAAATCGCGGATGTGGCCGAAAGTGCCGACCGTCTCATCGAACTGGCGTTGCGCGGTGGTGGGCCAGACAACGTCACGGTCGTCGTCGCCGATGTCGTCGACTACGACTATGGGCAGACCCAGCCGATCCTGGCCGGCGCGGTGTCCGGCGATGACGACCAGGTCGCCCCTCCCGATACCGCCGCAGGCCGCGCTTCGGCGTTCAATCCCCGCCGCACCGAGGCGAAGCGGGTTGTGTCGCAACCGGAAGAGATACCGCGGCCGCCGCGGTCCCGTCGCAAGATGCTGATCGCTGCCGCAGTCCTGATTCTCGTTGTGCTGGCCGGCCTCGCGGTCGGCAGGGAGATTGTCCGCAGCAACTACTACGTCACCGATCACGACGGCACGGTGTCGATCATGCGCGGTGTTCAGGGCTCCTTTCTCGGTCTCAAGCTTCAGGAGCCCTTTCTGCTCGGCTGCCTGAACGAACGAAATGACTTGTCGCTCATCAGCCCCGGGCAGGCCCGCGACAACCTCGACTGCCGCATCCTCGGCGTCAATGACATGCGTCCTTCGGAACGCGCACAGGTGATCGCCGGGTTGCCATCGGGCAGCCTGGACAACGCCATCGCCCAGATCGAGGAGCTCGCGCGAAGTTCGGTGTTGCCGACGTGCCCGACGCCGACCCCTACGTCGGCGACACCCTCCGCTGCGGCCACTCCCGCCCCGGGTCCGTCCAGCTCCTTCGAATCACTAAGCCCCGCACCGGAAACGCCCCCACCGGCTAATCCCAACAGCCCGTCTGATTCGCCGCGGCCGCCGAGCCCTGGTCCCGCTCCGGAAACGCCGACAACGGTCACCGCTTCGCCGACGCCGACCCCCTCGCCGACCGTCACCGCCCTGCCGCCCCCTCCCTCCGAGCCGGGGAAGACCTGCCGGACTGTGTCATGACGACGCAACCCCAGCCGCCCGTCACCGTATTGCCGCCTTTGCCCACCCGGCGCAATGCCGAGCTGTATCTGCTGGGGTTCGCCACCGTCATCACCACCTTGGCTCTTCTCATCGTCGAGGCCAACCAGGAGCAGGGACTGCGCTGGGATCTGGCCTCCTACACCGCCGCGTACATGGCGCTGTTCGCCGGCGCACACCTGGCCATCCGGCGCTTCGCGCCTTATGCCGATCCCCTGCTGCTGCCCGTGGTGGCACTGCTGAATGGCTTGGGGCTGGTGATGATTCACCGCTTGGACCTCGCCACGGGCGACATCACGTCGGGCGGCATGCGCGGGCCGAGCGCCAACCAGCAGATGCTTTGGACCCTGGTCGGGGTGATGGCGTTCTCGTTGGTCGTGATCTTCCTGCGCGACCATCGGATCCTGGCGCGCTACGGCTACGTCTGCGGCGTCGCCGGCCTGATACTGCTGGCGATTCCTGCCGTACTGCCCAGTTCCGTGTCGGAGCAGAACGGCGCCAAGATCTGGATCGAGTTGCCGGGCTTCTCAATTCAGCCCGCCGAGTTCTCCAAGATCCTGCTGCTGATCTTCTTCGCGGCGGTGCTGGTTTCCAAACGCAGCGTGTTCACCAGCGCCGGTAAGCACCTGCTCGGCATGGATCTGCCGCGGCCGCGCGACCTCGCGCCGCTGCTCGCGGCCTGGGTGATCTCCGTCGGCGTGATGATCTTCGAAAAGGACCTCGGCACATCGCTTCTGCTCTACGCCTCGTTCCTGGTGCTGGTGTACGTGGCCACCGAGCGGTTCAGCTGGGTCGTCATCGGGTTGGCGCTCTTCGCGGCGGGAAGCGTTGCGGCGTACTACGTTTTCGCCCACGTCCAACTCCGAGTGCAGACCTGGCTTGACCCGTTCGCCGACCCTGACGGCGCCGGGTATCAGATGGTGCAGTCGCTCTTCAGTTTCGCCACCGGGGGAATCTTCGGCACCGGCCTCGGCAACGGTCAGCCCGGTGCGGTGCCTGCGGCGTCCACCGACTTCATCATCGCCGCGGTCGGCGAGGAACTCGGGCTGGTCGGCCTGGCGGGCGTACTGATGCTCTACACGATCGTCATCATCCGCGGCCTGCGTACTGCGATCGCGGTACGCGACAGCTTCGGCAAGCTGCTGGCCGCCGGCCTGGCCTCCACCCTGGCGATCCAGTTGTTCATCGTGGTCGGCGGGGTGACCAAGCTGATCCCGCTGACCGGTTTGACCACCCCGTGGATGTCCTACGGCGGATCGTCGTTACTGGCCAACTACGTTCTGCTGGCGATCCTCATCCGGATCTCGCACGCCGCCCGCCGTCCGATCGTGACCCGGCCGCCGAACGCATCGCCGATTGCGGCGGCGAGCACCGAGGTGATCGAGCGCGTATGAACACCTCCCTGCGACGCATCTCGATCATGATCATGGTGCTGGTCGTGTTGCTGTTGGCCAATGCCACCCTGACGCAGGTGTTCACCGCCGACGGGCTTCGCGCGGACCCGCGCAATCAGCGGGTGTTGCTCGACGAGTACTCGCGACAGCGGGGTCAGATCTCGGCGGGTGGCCAGCTGCTGGCCTACTCGGTGTCCACCGACGGTCGGTTTCGGTTCCTGCGGGTCTATCCCAACCCGTTCACGTATGCCCCTGTCACCGGCTTCTACTCGCTGCGGTATTCCAGCACCGGGCTGGAACGCGCAGAGGACACCATCCTCAACGGCTCCGACGAACGGCTGTTCGGCCGACGGCTCGCCGACTTCTTCACCGGTCGCGACCCCCGCGGCGGCAACGTGGCGACCACCATCAACCCGCAGGTACAGCAGGCGGCGTGGGACGCGATGCAGGAGGGCTGCAACGGCCCGTGCACCGGTGCGGTCGTTGCACTGGAGCCGTCTACGGGCAAGATCCTGGCGATGGTCTCGGCGCCCTCGTACGACCCGAACCTGCTTTCCAGCCACGACGTCAACGAGCAGGCCCAGGCCTGGCAGCAGCTGCGCGACAACCCGGGCTCCCCACTGCTGAACCGGGCTATCTCGGAAACCTATCCGCCCGGATCGACGTTCAAGGTGATCACCACGGCCGCGGCGTTGCAGACCGGTGCGACACCCGACCTCCAGCTGCCGTCCGCCGCGCGAATTCCCTTGCCGGACAGCACCGCAACGCTGGAGAACTTCGGCGGCACACCGTGCGGCGGCGGTCCGACCGCCTCGCTGCGCGAGGCGTTTGCCAAGTCGTGCAACACCGCATTCGTCCAACTCGGCATCGACACCGGTGCCGATGCACTGAAATCCACCGCGCAGGCTTTCGGCCTGGACACCAGTCCCCCGCCGATTCCGCTGCAGGTCGCCGAGTCCACCGTCGGCCCGATCGGCGATGCTGCCGCCTTGGGGATGTCGAGCATCGGGCAGAAGGACGTAGCACTCACACCGCTGCAGAACGCGCTGGTGGCCGCCACCATCGCGAATGAAGGGGTAACGATGCAGCCGTACCTGGTCGACAGCCTCAAGGGGCCCGACCTGTCCAACATCGAGACGATGCTGCCGCACGAACAGCGGCGTGCAGTGTCCGCGCAGGTCGCAGATACACTTACGGACTTGATGGTCGGCGCCGAGCAGGTGACGCAGCAGAAGGGAGCCATCGCCGGCGTGCAGATCGCATCCAAGACAGGCACCGCGGAGCACGGGACGGACCCGCGCAACACCCCGCCACACGCGTGGTACATCGCGTTCGCACCGGCCCGCGCACCCAAGGTCGCCGTGGCGGTGCTGGTGGAGAACGGCGGCAACCGGCTCTCGGCCACCGGCGGCGCGCTCGCGGCGCCCATCGGGAGAGCCACGATCGCGGCGGCGTTGCGGGAGGGATCATGAGCCCCCGTGTCGGTGTGACGCTGTCCGGCAGGTACCGGTTGCAGCGGCTGATCGCCACCGGCGGCATGGGTCAGGTCTGGGAGGCCGTCGACGCACGGCTGGGTCGACGGGTCGCCGTGAAGGTGCTGAAGGCCGAGTTCTCGTCTGACCCGGAGTTCGTAGAACGGTTCCGCGCCGAGGCCCGCACCGTTGCGATGCTCAACCATCCCGGCATCGCCAGCGTGTACGACTACGGCGAGACCGATATGGACGGTGAGGGCCGAACCGCTTACCTGGTCATGGAGCTGATCAACGGCGAACCGCTCAACTCGGTGCTCAAGCGCACCGGCCGGCTGTCGTTGCGGCACGCGCTGGACATGCTCGAGCAGACCGGCCGGGCGTTGCAGATCGCCCATACCGCGGGCCTGGTCCACCGCGACGTCAAGCCCGGCAACATCCTGATCACCCCGACCGGCCAGGTGAAGCTCACCGACTTCGGCATCGCGAAGGCCGTCGACGCCGCTCCGGTCACGCAGACCGGCATGGTGATGGGCACCGCGCAGTACATCGCGCCGGAACAGGCGCTGGGTCACGATGCCACTGCCGCCAGTGACGTGTACTCACTGGGAGTCGTTGGCTACGAGGCGGTTTCGGGCAAGCGACCGTTTACCGGTGACGGCGCCTTGACGGTGGCGATGAAGCACATCAAGGAGACGCCCGCCCCCCTGCCCGCTGATCTGCCGCCCAACGTGCGCGAGCTGATCGAGATCACACTGGTGAAGAACCCGGGCATGCGCTACCGCTCGGGCGGCCCCTTCGCCGACGCAGTGGCAGCGGTGCGGTCCGGTCGCCGGCCGCCGCGCCCCAACGCCGCGCCCACGATCGGGCGCGCCACCCCCACCGCCGTGCCGTCGGGATCGACGGCGGCCACGGCCATCGCACCGCGCTCCCCCGCGACGGCGGCGCGCTCCCGGCCTGTGACTGGCGGGCACCGTCCACCGCCGCCACCGCCGCGCCGGACGTTCTCGTCGGGCCAGCGGGCGCTGCTGTGGGCAGCCGGGGTGCTCGGCGCACTCGCGATTGCCATCGCGATCCTGATCGTGCTGAACGCCCAGGACAAGAAGGACCGCCAATCGCCGCCGCCGACGGTCACCGACACCGTCACCCAGACCACCCCGCAAGGGGCTCCGCCGCTGGTCGGAGTACCCGGCTGGACCGATGAGGGGTCTATCGGTCATCGTGGAGAACAAATCGGGGTATACCTCCCCGATGCGCTCCCGCCGTCCGCGTCGTTGCGGGCGGCGTCCCCTGATCTGAAACCGACATTGGAATGACGACCCCGCAGCATCTGTCCGACCGCTACGAACTCGGCGAGATTCTCGGCTTCGGCGGCATGTCCGAAGTCCATCTCGCGCGCGATTTGCGCCTTCATCGAGACGTGGCGGTCAAGGTGCTGCGCGCCGACCTGGCCCGCGACCCCAGCTTCTATCTGCGGTTTCGCCGCGAGGCGCAGAACGCTGCCGCGCTGAACCACCCCGCGATCGTCGCGGTGTACGACACGGGCGAGGCGGAGACGCCGAACGGCCCGCTGCCCTACATCGTCATGGAGTACGTCGAGGGCGTCACGCTGCGCGACATCGTGCACACCGACGGACCGATGCCGGCTCAGCGCGCCATCGAGACGATCGCCGACGCCTGCCAGGCGCTCAACTTCAGCCACCAGCACGGCATCATTCACCGCGACGTCAAACCGGCCAACATCATGATCAGCAAGACCGGCGCGGTGAAGGTGATGGACTTCGGCATCGCCCGCGCGATCGCCGACGGCGGCGTCAGCGTCACGCAGACCGCGGCGGTCATCGGCACCGCCCAGTACCTGTCGCCGGAGCAGGCCCGCGGCGATACCGTCGACGCCCGCTCCGACGTGTACTCGCTGGGCTGCGTGCTGTACGAAATCCTCACTGGGGAGCCGCCTTTCGTCGGAGACTCCCCCGTCGCCGTCGCGTATCAACACGTCCGCGAAGATCCCGAGCCGCCGTCGCAGCGTCACGCCGAGATCTCTCCGGAACTGGACGCAGTGGTGCTCAAGGCGCTGGCGAAAAACCCCGACAACCGCTACCAGACCGCCGCCGAGATGCGCGCCGACCTGATCCGGGTGCACAGCGGCGAGGCTCCCGACGCGCCGAAGGTTTTTACCGACGCCGAGCGCACCTCACTGTTGGCGTCGACCGGTTCATCTGGCCGGACCCCGCCGACCGAGCACCTGCCGCGCCAAGGCGGCGCGTATGGCGAGCGTGACCGCGGCCAGTCGGTGGGCCGGTGGCTGATCGCGGTCGCGGCGTTGGCGGTGCTGACGGTGGTGGTCACCATCGCGATCAACATGATCGGCGGCAATGCCCGCGCCGTGCAGGTGCCCAACGTGAGCGGGCAGACGTCGGCCGATGCGGTAGTGGCCCTTCAGAACGCCGGCTTCAAGACCCGCACGCAGCAGAAACCTGATTCGAAGGTCCGGCCGGGCTTTGTGATCGACACCGAGCCCGGCGCCGATACCGAGGTCGGCGCCGGCGACGAGATCACCATCAACGTCTCCACCGGACCGGAGCAGCGCGAGATACCCGACGTGTCGTCGTTGTCCTACGCCGACGCCGTCAAGAAGCTCGCGGACGCCGGCTTCGGGCGTTTCAAACAGGCCCCGTCGCCGTCTACACCCGAGCTGAAGGACCGCGTCGTCGGGACCATCCCGCCGGCCAACCAGACCTCGGCGATCACCAACGAGATCACCGTCGTCATCGGCTCAGGCCCGGAGAGCCGGCCGATTCCCGACGTGAAGTCCCAAACCGTCGAATCGGCACAGCAGGTCCTCAACGCCAGCGGGTTCACCAAGTCGGTGCCCGTCGACACCGACAGCCCCGAGCCCGCCGGCCAGGTCATCGGCACCAATCCCCCGGCGGGACAGACGGCGGCGCTCGATACCGTCGTGCAGATTCAGGTGTCGAAGGGCAACCAGTTCACGATGCCCGACCTGCGCGGGCAGTTCTGGGCCGACGCCGAGCCCCGCCTGCGGGCGCTGGGTTGGACCGGGGATCTGGACAAGGGCGCCGACGTACGTGACAGCGGTCAGCGGTCCGCTGCCGTGGTGACGCAGAGCCCCGCGCCGGGGACAACGATGGACTACAACGCGACGATCACGCTGAGCTTCGCTGCATAGCCGCCCGCACCGTGTTGGCGACTTCGTCTTCCAACGTGCGCACCAGCGACTCGGCCGGAGCGGCGCCGCAGTAGGCCAGCCAGTTCGCCAGCATCCGGTGGCCACCCTCGGTGAGGATCGACTCCGGGTGGAACTGCACGCCGTGGATGGGCCGCTCCACGTGGCGGACCCCCATAATCACGCCGCCCTCGGTGCGCGCGGTGACTTCCAGCTCCGCGGGCACGGTGTCCGGCAGGATGGTCAGCGAATGATACCGCGTCGCGGTGAATGGATCCGGAAGGCCCTGCAGCACACCGACATTGGCATGAAACACGGTGCTCGTCTTGCCGTGCAGAAGCTCCGGCGCCCGATCCACCGTGCCGCCGAACGCCACCCCGATCGCCTGGTGGCCGAGGCAGACACCCAGCAGCGGCGTCTTGGCCGCGGCGCATGCCCGCACCAGCGGGATCGAGGCACCTGCGCGTTCGGGGGTGCCGGGGCCGGGGCTCAGCAGCACCCCGTCGAAATCCTCCGCCGCCTTCGCGATGTTGGATTCTGTGGTCAGCCGGTCGTCGTCATTGCGCCAGACCGCGGCCTCGACGCCGAGCTGGCCAAGGTACTGGACCAGGTTGAAGACGAAGCTGTCGTAGTTGTCGACCACCAACACCTGCATCAGCACAGGTTACTAGCCGTGCCTGGTGGCCTCCTGGGCGAGTTGGACGCGGGACGACAGGCCGAGCTTGGCGTAGACGTGGGTGAGGTGGGTCTCCACCGTGCGCGGCGAGATGAACAGCCGGGTGGCGATGTCCTTGTTGGGCATCCCCTCGGTGACGAGTCGGACCACGTCCAGTTCGGTCGGGGTCAGGGACGCCCAGCCGGACGTCGGCCGCTTGCGTTCGCCGCGACCGCGCTGTGCATAGGCGATCGCCTCGGCCGTCGACAGCGCGGCGCCTTCGGCCCAGGTCGCCTCGAAGGCGCTGTCGCCCATGGCGACTCGTAGATCGTCGACAGCTGCTTCGTAGTCGGCGGCGAAACTCGGGAGCCGAACCTCGCCGGAAATGCGGCCGATCGCTTCGGCCGCACCGAATAGCCGGGCGGCCTCGCGGTAACTTTCGGCGATAGCCGCCAATTTGCCTAGGCACTCGAGCGCCGCGCTCATCCGCAGCCCTATTCCGGTTTCCGTCGCAGCCGAAAGCGCCGCTTGCGCGTCCTGTTCGGCACCGTCCATCTCCCCCTGGACGAGCCTCACTTGGGCACGCGTCATCAGCGCGGCCGATAGGTAGCAGCCGAAGGCGATCTCTACAACCTCGTCGGCCCACTTCCGCGCGGTAGAAGAGTCCCCGCATGCCAGCGGCGTCAGTGCCGAAAACGAGAATAGGCCGGCCATCATCCGGTTGAGCCCTGAACGTTGGCGCGCCAGGGCATATGCCTGCAAGGCCGCCTCTTCATCACCAGCCGCCTGGTACGCCACCGCGACCGTCGCATGACCCAGGCCCTCGAAGAACTCCATCAGATCGGCCGCGGCGGCAAGAGCCACATCCGCGGACGCGTGGGCGCCGCCGCTGTCACCCAGGTGAGCTCGAACGAATCCCTGCACCAACAGCGAATACAGCTGCAACATCGTGTCGTGCGCGGCGGCTGCTTCCTCGACCGCGCTATCCAGCTTGGCCAGGGCAGCGTGAAAGCTGCCTTGCCATGCGCGGGCCCAACCTTGGGCCCAGTGGAACACCCGCGTCGCCCCGTGGTTTCCGATCGCGGTTGATACCTCGAGGCCCTTCGCGGCCACATCTTCGACCGCGCCAGGATCGCCGGCGCCGACCGCACATCGGGCCTGCTCAACGTAGATCTGGCTCCAAATCCATGGCTCATCGAGCCCCTGAGCAAGTTCGGCAGCTTCGACAAAGCAGGGCGCCGCCAACTCTTCGTCGTAGTAAGTGCTGACGCCTCGTGCGATCAGCCCTCGGATCACCAGGGTCGGATCACCGACCTCGCGCGCCAAGGCCAATGCCCGGGCGGACTCATCGAGGCTCTCTGCCCGAAGGGTCCACGCGACCAATATGACCCGGTCCATGAGCGCGCGAGCCTCCACCGCGGGATCAACCGGTGGCGTCGTAGCTGCCTGCCCAAGCGCCGCCTCCAGCCATGTCAAGCCTTCGCCATTCCGGCCGCCGTCCTGCCACAGGGAGAACAGCGACGACGCCAGCCGCAATGCCGCCTCCGCATCGCTTCTTTCCAGGCTCCAGCCGAATGCCGCTCGCAGGTTGTCGATTTCGTCCTCAGCCCGCTGCAGATGCTCCCTGTAGTCGGACCCAGCCGGGGAGTTCAGAACGGCCACCATCGACGCGAAGTGGTCACGATGCCGCGACCGCACGTCGTCGGCCTCACCGGACTCCCCGAGCTTCTCCAAGGCATACTGACGGACTGTCTCAAGCAACTTGTATCGCGTTCGGCCGCTGGTGTTTTCGGCGACGACGAGCGACTTGTCCACCAGCAGGGTCAGTTGGTCGAGCACCTGATAGCGCTCCACGTCGCTCGTGCCTGCGACGGCCTGGGCCGCGTCAAGGTCGAACCCGCCGAGGAACACCGCCAGCCGGCGAAACAGCACGCGTTCCGGTTCGGTCAACAACGCGTGCGACCAGTCGACCGACGCCCGCAGCGTCTGTTGCCTGCGCACCGCGGTGCGCGCCCCGCCCGTCAAGAGCCGGAATCGGTCGTGCAGGCTGCCGAGGATGTCATCCAGCGACAGCGCCCGCACGCGAGCCGCAGCCAGCTCGATCGCCAGCGGCATCCCGTCCAGGCGCCTGCAGATCTCCTCGACGGTGGCCGAATTGTCCTGGGTGACAGCGAAATCGGGCCGGATCCGGCGGGCTCGGTCGGCGAACAGGTCGATCGCCTCGTCGCCGATCGACAGCGACGGCACCAGGAAGGTCACCTCCCCGGGCACCCCGAGCGGTTCTCGACTGGTCGCGAGCAGTCTCAACGCAGCACAGGCGCCCAAGAGTTCGGTGGACAGCGACGCGGCCGGTTCTAGGAGATGCTCACAGTTGTCCACGACCAACAACATCCGCCGCTCGCCGATCGACCGAACGACGCTGTCGACCGTCGACCGGCCGGGCTGGTCCGGCAGGCCGAGGGCCCTCGCGACCGCCACCGGTACGACCTCGGCACGCGTGACGGGCGCCAAGTCGATGTAGTGCACCCCGTCGCGGAAGTCGGCCCCGAAGCGCGCTGCTATTTCGACGGCGAGCCGCGTCTTCCCCGCGCCGCCCGCACCCGTCAGGTTCACCAGCCGGTTGTCCTCCAACAGCCGTCGCACATCGTCCATCTGTGCGCCGCGGCCGATGAAGCTGGTGAGCTGGAGCGGAAGGTTGGACGTATCAACGCCTTTCGGCGTTCGCAGCGGCGGGAATTCGTTGCGAATGTCGGGATGGCACAACTGCACAGCCCGCTCCGGGCGGGGCAGATCGCGCAGTTCGTGAGTCCCGAGATCGGTCAACCAGGCGTCCGCCGGCAGCCAGTCGACCACCAACGGCTCCGTCGCACCCGACAGCAGCGTCTGCCCGCCGTGTCCAAGATCGCGCAGGCGCGCCGTCCTGTTGATCGTCGGGCCGGCGTAGTTGCCTTCGTCCCGCAGCTGTATCTGGCCGGTGTGCACGCCGATGCGCAGGCTGATCGGGGCAAGCGGTGCCCGCTGCAATTCCAGCGCACACGCCACCGCGTCGCTGGCGCGTGCGAACGCGACCACAAAACTGTCGCCCTCGCCCTGCTCGACAGGCCGCACCCCGCCGTGGATGGCGACGAGATCTGCCACCGCGCTGTTGAGTCGCGCGAGCGCAGCCGTCATCTCCTCGGGCTGGGTCTCCCACAGGCGTGTGGAACCCTCGACGTCAGCCAGCAGCAGCGTCACGGTTCCGGTCGGCAGCTCGCTCACGCCAAGATCGCTCCATGATTCGGGTGCGCTCATGCTAGCCAGCATGCGAAGGAGTGCCGGGGAAAACATCCGCGAAACCCCGTATATGCGGGCGGCGGCGGTTCAGTAGCCGATCGGACCAGCCGGCTGGGCGAATCGCATCCGCACGGGCTCGGTGTGCCCGACAAGCTCGACGCTGGCGCGGGGGTCCTCGGAGTAGCCCAGGCCGAATCGCACCACGTACTGCTTGTAGAGGGTGACCGATGGTGCGGCCGCGAGGGCCGCCTGCATGGCTGTGGAGTCGCCGACGGCGGTGATCTTGTAGGGCGGACTGTAGGTCCGGCCGTTCAGAAGCAGGGTATTGCCGACACAGCGCGGCGCGGAAGTATTGATGATCCGCTGATCCTGCATCTGGATGCCCTCGGCGCCCGCGCTCCACAGCGCGTTCAGCACGGCCTGGATGTCCTGCTGATGCACCACGAGGTCATCCGGGGACGCATCGCGGGGAAAGCGGCCGTTGGCGTCGCGCTGCGCGTCGGTGAGCGTGACGACGAGGCCGGGGCCGCGGACGGGATCGAAGCCGGCATCGGCGGCGAGCGTGGAATTGCGCTTCTGGATCGCCGCCAGCGCGGCGTCGGCGCCGGGCGAACCACCGTGATGGTTGTCGATCTCGGCGACGAGGCCATCGCGCTGCGCGCTGAGCCGGTCGACCGACTGCTGGGCCTCCCGGACGAGGTCGACGAGCCGGGGTGCGTCGCTGCGCCGGATCTCGTCGCCGCCCGAGACGCCGTGGGTGGCTGCCAGCAGCACCCCGGCCAGCAGGCACACCAGCGGTACGCCGAAGCGCCAGGCGGCGGGCCCACGCGACAGCTGGGGACGCTTGGTCTCTGCCATCGGCCGCTCCCTGTGCATTCGGGTCCTAGAGGCGACCTACGTTAACCTCATAGGAGCATCCCGCTTCATCGTCGCACCCGTGGCGCCGACTGTTTGTGAAGGTACCCATGCCCAAGTCCAAGGTCCGCAAGAAGAACGACTTCACCATCAACCCGGTGAGCCGCACGCCGGTGAAGGTGAAGGCCGGGCCGTCGAGCATCTGGTTCGTGGTCCTGTTCGTCAGTCTGATGCTGATCGGCCTCGCGTGGCTGCTGGTGTTCCAGCTCGCCTCGACGTCGATTCCGTTCCTGGCCGAACTCGGCCCGTGGAACTACGGGATCGCCTTTGCTTTCATGATCACCGGCCTGTTGCTAACTATGCGCTGGCGGTGACAGTTGCATTGGTCCTGATGAATTTATCTTGGACTTGGCGCGTTACCCGTTCGGCAACCTGATGGTCACCCAATCACATCGTTGTGATTCATCCCCATTGGGGATAGCACCTGTGGATAACCTCATTAACCGGGGTGAAAGGGTATGGGCGACCCGTGCAGCAAACTAACTGGAGCCCACCCGCCCTGGGAATCGCAGCGTGCGGCGTATTCGGGCTTATGATGGCTATTGGCGCTGTGACCCTTGTCACAGACGCCCCCGGCCGCATTCTCGTGATCATTGCCGCTGCCGGACTTCTCTTGTTTGCAACACTTTCGTGGCGCGCACGGCCGAAGCTGGCAATCAACGACGGCGGTCTATTAATTCGCGGGCCGCTGCGCACACATCAGCTCAGCAAGGCGGACATCAAGATCATCCGGATAACTGAATTCCGACGGATCGGACGAAAAGTCCGCCTACTCGAAGTCGACACCACCGACGATCGGTTATTCGTCCTCACCCGTTGGGATCTAGGGACCGATCCTCTCGAGGTGCTCGACGCGCTCACCGCGGCCGGGCTGGCCGGCCGCTAGGTCGCCGTCAGGAGATGGTGATCGAGTCGATGACGACCGGGTCGGTCGGTCGGTCCCGACGGTCGGTCGCCGTTGTGGCGATGGCGTCGACTACCTTCTGCGACTCGGGGTCGACAACCTCACCGAAAATGGTGTGCTTGCGATTCAGGTGCGGCGTCTGACCAACCGTGATGAAGAACTGCGACCCATTGGTGCCGGGGCCGGCGTTGGCCATCGCCAGCAGGTACGGCTTGCTGAATTGCAACTCGGGGTGGAACTCGTCGCCGAACTGGTAGCCCGGCCCGCCGCTGCCGGTACCGGTCGGGTCACCGCCCTGGATCATGAAGCCGTCGATCACCCGGTGGAACACGGCGCCGTCGTAGAACGGTCCGTCCGCACCCCCGGACGCATTCTCTGTGGTGTAGTCCTTGGTGCCCTGTGCCAGTCCGACGAAGTTCGCGACGGTCTTGGGGGCGTGATTTCCGAACAGTGCGATTTTGATGTCACCGCGATTGGTGTGCAGGGTCGCGGTCGCTGTCTGAATGGGGCTCGTCACGGGATGCCAGTGTGCCACGCTAGACAGATGAGCTCTCAGACGCCTGCCCGGCTGACTCCCGGCGAACGATTGACGCGCGGCCTGAAATACACCGCAGTAGGTCCGGTCGACGTGACGCGCGGCACGGTGGGGCTCAGCTGGCAGGGCGCACAATCCGCCGTCAGCAACGCCCGTCGGCGCATCGAGAGGAGTCGGCTCGCCAAGGAGATCGGGGAGGCGCAAGACGCCATCGCCCAGGAAGTCGCCGCCGCGCAGGAGGTCCTCGCGAATCTTCCTCAGGTGATCGCCGACGCCCGCAAGCAGAAGCGACGGCCTCGGCCACTGGTACTTGCAGCGGCGGGCGTGACGGTGATCGCCGTTGGCGCAGTGACGTTTTCGATCATCCGCCGATCAAGGCAACCGGAGCCGTCGCCGCGGCCGCCCAGCGTGGACGTGACTCCGAAGCCCTGATGCCCGGCGACACGACAAACGGGATTCCCCGGGTCGACCTTCAGGCGCGCCCGGTGTGGAAGCTCAAATTGAATTGGTGGATGGGCGGCCAACTCGCAACCACCAAGACGGGTCTCGCGATATGGCGTAAGGTCGCGGCGCCACTCGAGGCGCCGCTGATGGCTGCGACCGGCGGGCGCATACGTCTCAACATCGCGGTGCCGATCGTGGTGTTGTCGTCAATCGGAGCGCGCAGCGGAGAGCGCCGCGAGATTCCGCTCGCGTATTTCACCGACGGTGACGACGTCATCCTGATCGCGTCGAACTACGGGGGTGCGCGGCACCCGGCGTGGTATCACAACCTGCGTGCTAATCCACAGTGCGAGTTGCATATCGGGAAGCGTGGCGGTCAATTCGTGGCACACCAGGCCGAGGGAGCAGACCGTGATCGGCTCTACGCGCTGGCCGTGGAACGCCTCAATCGAGTCTTCGCCTTGCACGAGAAGCGCAGCGAGTCGCGGACAATCCCCGTCATGCGGGTGACGCCGGCACCGGACGCCGAGAGTGGAGCCTAGGGGATTCGAACCCCTGACTTCTGCCTTGCAAAGGCAGCGCTCTACCAACTGAGCTAAGGCCCCGTTTCAGGAAGGTTGGTCGGCGGCGGCGTGCCACACCTCGACGCCGCGACGCGACCGCACGACCAGTACCGCCAACGCCACCACGGCGACCAGCAACACCAGCCTCATGGTGAACCTTTCCGTGGGCCTAGGAGGACTCGAACCTCCGACCTCTTCGTTATCAGCGAAGCGCTCTAACCGCCTGAGCTATAGGCCCGTAACGCGTACGACCGAGCGACGAGATTACCGCAATCGCGACCCCCGGCCCAAACCGTATTAGTCGCGGTCGGCCAACGTCACCTCGATGCCGCCGACCAGGTCGGTGGTGAGGTTGTAGATGAACACCCCGACCGTGGCCATCGCCGTCAGCAGCACGATGTTCACCAGACCGATCAGTGCCGCACCGCCGAAGATGGTGCCGCTGGACACCAGCTCGCCGCCGCTCTGGCCGCTGGCGCTGGTGAGCAGGTCGCCGACGTTGCTGTTGAGCTTGCTCCACACGCCCATGCCGCCGAGCACCAGATACAGGAACGCGACGGCGATCATCCAGACGAAGAACAGCGCGACCGACAGCACCAGCGAAACCTTCAGCGCGCTCCACGGGTCGATGCGGCGGATCTGCATGCTGGCCCGCACCGGGCCCGAGTACGTCCTGCCTGCGACCTGCACCCGCCCCGGCGAAGCGGTCCGGACCGGCGGCGCCTCGGCGCGTTCGGGTGCGGCCTTGCGCTGCGGCGACCGTGGAGCCGCACCGGACAGATCCGGGAGTTCACTGGCGTAGGCCTCGCTGAGCACCGGCTCGTTGCGGCTCGAGTCGACGCGCGGCGGCGGCTCGGCTGTCTCCGGAGCAGATGCCGGCGCTGTCGAGCCACCCGAGATGAAGCGATTGAGGCGGGCGTCCACACCCGATGGGTGGCTGGAACCACCGCCGCTTCGAGGGGGCTCAGGCCGCGTGGGTTCGCGCTGTTGGCGTTGTGTCCCCCTGGCCGCGGGGCCGCGCTGCCACGGCGGAACATCACCGGAGTCGGTGACGTGGTTGCGCCCCATCGCGTTACCGATAACGCCCGTGTCGGAGGTGTCCGCGGGTGAGCCGTTGGCGTTACCCGGACCGTCGGCCGAGCGCGGGTAGCCCGGCTCGTTCGGTGAAGTCACTACGGCTCCTTACCGTTGGTCACGGCGCCCGGCCCTTACTCAGCGGCCTCGACGTCGCTCTCCTCTGCGTTGCGAGCAATCGCAATCAGTGTGTCGCCCTGGCCCAGGTTCATCAACCGAACGCCCTTGGTCTGCCGTCCCGCCTTGCGTACCTGGCGCGCCGCGGTGCGGATGACACCCCCGCCCGACGTGATCGCGTAGAGCTCGGTGTCGTCATCGACCACCAGCGCACCAACCAGACTGCCACGTCTCTTGTCGAATTGGACCGTCAGCACCCCTTTGCCACCGCGGCCCTGTACCGGGTATTCGTCGATGGCGGTCCGCTTGGCATACCCGCCGGCGGTCGCGACCAGCAGGAATGTATCCGGCTGCACGACATTCAGCGAGAGCAGCTGGTCATCGGTGTTGAACCGCATGCCCTGGACACCGGAGGTGGCCCGACCCATCGGCCGCAGCGCCTCATCGGTTGCCGAGAAGCGGATCGACTGGCCCTTGGCCGACACCAGCAGCAGGTCGTCGTCGGATGAGCACAACACCGCGCCGACGAGTTCGTCGCCGTCGCGCAGGTTCACCGCGACGATGCCGCCGGAGCGGTTGGAGTCGAAGTCGGTCAGCTTCGTCTTCTTCACCAGCCCGTTGCGGGTGGCCAGCACCAGGTACGGCGCGTCCTCGTAGCTCTTGATCTGGATGACCTGGGCGATCCGCTCTTCGGGCTGGAAAGCCAGCAGGTTCGCGACGTGCTGGCCACGCGCCGTGCGAGACGCCTCCGGCAGGTCGTACGCCTTGGCGCGATACACCCGGCCCTGCGTGGTGAAGAACAGGATCCAGTCGTGGGTCGAGCAGACGAAGAAGTGATTGACGATGTCGTCCTGCTTGAGCCCCGCGCCCTGCACCCCCTTGCCGCCGCGCTTCTGGCTGCGATAGAGGTCGGTCTTGGTGCGCTTGGCGTAGCCGGTCTCGGTTATCGTGACGACCACATCCTCGCGGGCGATCAGATCTTCGTCGCTGACCTCTCCGTCGGCGGCGACGATCCTGGTGCGACGGTCGTCGCCATACTTCTCGACGATCTCGGCGAGTTCGTCGCGCACGATGGCGCGCTGGCGCTCCGGCTTGGCCAAAATGTCTTCCAGATCGGCGATCTCGGCCTCGATCTTCGCCAGGTCGTCGACGATGCGCTGGCGTTCCAATGCGGCCAGCCGGCGCAGCTGCATGTCCAGAATCGCCTGGGCCTGGATGTCGTCGATGTCGAGCAGCTCGATGAGGCCTTGGCGGGCGACGTCGACGGTCTCCGACGCGCGGATCAGTGCGATGACTTCGTCCAGTGCGTCGAGCGCCTTGACCAGGCCGCGCAGGATATGGGCCCGCTCGTTGGCCTTGCGCAGCCGGTAGGTGGTGCGCCGCACGATGACATCGAGTTGGTGGTTGACGTAGTGCCGGATCAGCTGGTCCAGGCGCAGCGTGCGGGGCACGCCGTCGACGATCGAAAGCATGTTGGCGCCGAAGCTGGTCTGCAGCTGGGTGTGCTTGTAGAGGTTGTTCAGCACCACCTTGGCCACGGCGTCGCGCTTGAGCTCGACGACGATGCGCAGGCCGACCCGGTCGCTGCTCTGGTCCTCGATGTTGGCGATGCCGGCGAGCTTGCCGTCGCGGACCTGCTCGGCGATCGAGGTGATGAAGTTGTCGTGGTTGACCTGATACGGCAGCTCCGTGATGACGAGCGAGGTTCGGCCGCGGGAATCCTCTTCGATCTCGGCAACGCCCCGCATCCGGATCGACCCGCGCCCGGTGGAATACGCGTCGTTGATCCCCTGCGAGCCGACGATCAAGCCGTACGTCGGGAAGTCCGGCCCCTTGACGTACTTGGTGACCGCCTTCAGCGTTGCTTCCTCGTCGGCGTCATGGTTCTCCAGACACCAGAACACCGCTTGGGCGAGCTCGCGCAGGTTGTGCGGCGGCATGTTGGTGGCCATGCCGACCGCGATGCCGCCCGAACCGTTGGCCAGTAGGTTGGGGAACCGGCTCGGCAGGACCGTCGGCTCCTGCACACGGCCGTCGTAGTTGGGGATGAAATCGACTGTCTCCTCGTCGATTTCACGGAGCATCTCCATCGCCAGCGGCGTGAGTCGCGCCTCGGTGTACCTCATCGCGGCCGGCGGATCATTACCCGGCGAGCCGAAGTTGCCCTGCCCGTCGACCAACGGATAGCGCAGCGACCACGGCTGGGCCATGCGCACCAATGTGTCGTAGATCGACGCGTCGCCGTGCGGGTGATAGTTGCCCATCGTCTCGGCGACCGAGCGCGCCGACTTCGCGTGGCTTCGGTCGGGCCGGAAGCCCGAGTCGAACATCGCATAGAGCACTCGGCGGTGCACCGGCTTCAGGCCGTCGCGGACCTCGGGCAGTGCGCGGCCCACGATCACGCTCATCGCATAGTCGATGTAGCTGCGCTGCATCTCCTGCTGGATGTCGACCGGCTCGACGCGATCTCCTGCTTCGTCGCCGGGCGGCAACGTGGTGTCAGTCATTGATTTGAGTCCTAAACTTCGCCGTTAAACATCAAGGAAGCGAACGTCTTTAGCGTTACGAGTGATGAAGCTGCGTCGGGCCTCGACATCCTCCCCCATCAGAATGGAGAACAGCTCGTCGGCCGCCGCCGCGTCGTCCAGAGTGACCTGGCGCAGCACCCGCACCGACGGATCCATCGTGGTCTCCCACAGCTCCTTGGCGTCCATCTCGCCCAGGCCCTTGTACCGCTGGATGCCGTCGTCCTTGTTGATCTTCTTGCCCGCCTTCTGCCCGGCCTCGAGCAGGCCGTCGCGTTCCCGATCGGAGTAGGCGAACTCCGGCTCGGTGCGCTGCCACTTCAGCTTGTACAGCGGCGGCTGGGCCAGGAAGATGTGCCCGTTCTCCACCAGCGGCTTCATGAACCGGAACAGCAGCGTCAGCAGCAGCGTCGAGATGTGCTGGCCGTCGACGTCGGCATCGGCCATCAGCACGATCTTGTGGTAGCGCAGCTTGGCGAGGTCGAACTCGTCGTGGATACCGGTGCCCAGGGCGGTGATGATCGCCTGGACTTCGGTGTTTTTCAGCACCCGGTCGATGCGGGCCTTCTCGACGTTGATGATCTTGCCGCGCAACGGCAGGATCGCCTGGAACATCGAGTCCCGGCCGCTCTTCGCCGAGCCGCCGGCGGAGTCGCCCTCCACCACGTACAGCTCGGACTTGCGGGGATCGGTGGACCGGCAGTCGGCCAGCTTGCCGGGCAGCCCGCCGATGTCGGTGGCGCTCTTGCGGCGCACCAGCTCGCGGGCCTTTCGCGCCGCCAAGCGCGCCTGCGCCGACGAGACCGCCTTGTTCACAACGGTTTTCGCCTCAGCCGGGTTGGCCTCGAACCAGTGGCTCAACTGCTCGTTGCAGATCTTCTGGACGAACGACTTCACCTCGGTGTTGCCGAGCTTGGTCTTGGTCTGGCCCTCGAACTGCGGTTCGGCGACCTTCACCGAGAGGACCGCCGCCAGGCCCTCGCGGATGTCGTCGCCGGTGAGGTTGGGGTCTTTTTCCTTGAGCAGCTTCTTGTCCTTGGCGTACTTGTTGACCACGGATGTCAGCGCCGCCCGGAACCCTTCTTCGTGGGTGCCGCCCTCATGGGTGTTGATGGTGTTGGCGAAGGTGTGCACCGACTCCGAGTAGCCGGCATTCCACTGCATCGCGACCTCGACCTCGTGGCCCTCGCCCTTGCCCGCGAAGTCGACGATGCTCTGGTGGATCGGTGTCTTGGTCCGGTTGATGTGCTTGACGTAGTCCACCAGCCCGCCGGGGTAATGGAAGGTGCGGTGCTTGACCTTCTGCGGCGCCTTCGCTTCGGCGGCCTTCTCCTCCGCCGATTTCGGCGCTTCGGCGGTATCGCTGACCACGTCGTCGACCACTTCGTCGGCGGTCACCCGTTCGTCGGCCAGCGTGATGGTCAGGCCCTTGTTGAGGAAGGCCATCTCCTGCAACCGGCGTGCCACCGTCTCGAAGTCGTAGTTGGTGGTTTCGAAGACGTCCGGGTCCGCCCAGTATCTGACCGTGGTTCCGGTCTTCTTGGTGGCGTCGCCCTCCTTGAGGGTGCCTGGCACCGCGCGGTCGTAGGACTGGAACCACTCGTGACCGTCGCGCGAGATGTCGACTTCGAGCCGGGTGGACAGCGCGTTGACGACGGAGACGCCGACGCCGTGCAGGCCGCCGCTGACGTTGTAGCCGCTGTTCTCCCCGCCGAACTTCCCGCCCGCGTGCAGCTGGGTCATCACGACGTCGACGGTCGGCGCGCCGCTCGCGTGCATTTCGACGGGGATTCCGCGTCCGTCGTCGCGAACCTCGACGCCGCCATCCTCGAGGATCCGAACGTCGACTTTCGACGCGTATCCCGCCATCGCCTCGTCCACGGCGTTGTCGACGACCTCCCAGACGAGATGGTGCAGACCACGCTCGCCGGTGGAGCCGATATACATGCCGGGTCGTTTGCGGACCGCCTCCAAACCCTCCAGTACGGTGATGGCGGAGGCGCCGTATTCCTTCTTCTTAGCGGCAAGCGCAGTCTTCTTAGCGGCAGGCACGATCGCCAGCATCTCCTTGGGGGTCGCAGCGGCGGTGTTGGTACCGCCGGCAAGTCACTCGTTCAGTCTACCGGGAAAAGGCGACAGGACCGATTCTGAGGTCGCGTTTCTACGCACCTATTTGCGCCGCCTGTGGAATTTTTCGATCCGAGGTGCGTCAAGACGCTTGAGAACAGCAGTCGTGGCGTTCTGGCGGCTCTCACGGCCGACGCGCAGCTATCCGTACGTGTCGCGCGGCCCTCGGCCGGCGATGTGGTATCGGCCCTTGCGCCAGGACGGGGCTACCGGGCCGGTGATTCTCAGCGACGTCACCACCCCGTCGCCCACGGCCGCGGCGATCTTGGCCAGAAGTTGCGCTTGGACCATCCGTAACTGCGTCGCCCACGCCGTCGTTTCGGCGGAAACGCTGAGCACACCTTCCCGTAGCGCGGTCGGGGTCGCGTGCGCTGCGATGTGCTCGCCGACGACCGTCGACCACTGCCCGAACACAGTTCCCTCGGCGACCCGCGGCGTCCAGCCCCGGGTGCGGGCCAGATCCCGCGTCGCCGCGGCCAGTGTCTGCGGGTCCCGGGTGTCAGGCCCCGGTCCCGACCAGGTGCGCCGTCGCCCGGCGACCCGGCGTGGCGTGGCGAATGTGCGACCCCGCCCGACTTCCTTGCCCTGGCTGCGCGCTGCCCCGCGCGCCTCTTCGAGCGTGCGGCGCACCAGGTCCATGCCTGTCAGGCCGGCCAGGTGATCCGGGGGAGCGGCCGCGGGTTCGATGTCTCGGGATTCGTCGTCGGTCACAGGTCCACCACCGAAACTCGGCCGCTGTCGTCGTCGTCTCGCATGGTGATCTCGATCCTGCGGGCATCCCAGTCACCTGGGATGTCGTCGGCGACGGCGGCCGTCACCAATACCTGCTCCGCCGAGGCGGCGACGTCGGCCAGCGCCCGGCGCCGCGCGGTGTCCAGTTCGGCGAATACGTCGTCGAGCAGCAACACCGGGTCACCTCCGTCGGACCGCAGCAGTTCGTAGGACGCCAGCCGCAGGGCAAGCGCCATCGACCACGATTCTCCATGGCTTGCAAAGCCTTTGGCGACCTGGTCGCCGAGGCGTAGTTCGAGATCGTCGCGGTGCGGACCGACCAGGCAGACGCCCCGCTCGATCTCGGCAGTGCGCTTGCGGGCCAGTGCGTCCAATAGGGCCGCCTCGAAATACTCGACGGTCTCGTTCTGCCCGTCGATCTGTTCGACCTTGCTCCGGTAGTGGATCGACGCCGGACGGGATGCGGGAGCCAGCAGTTGGTAGGCCTTTTCGACCTCCGGGCAGAGCGCGTTGACCAGCTCGACCCGCGCGGCGATGAGTTGCGCGCCGTGTGCAGCGAGGTGGCCGTCCCACACGTCGAGCGTGTCGAACACGCTGTGGTCTCCGCGATACCGTGCACCGGCCGCGGTCTTGAGCAGCGCGGTGCGCTGACGCAGGACCTTGTCATAGTCGGCGCGGACCGCCGCGATCGTCGGCCTCCGCGTGGTGGCGAGTTCGTCGAGATACCGCCGCCGCTCCGCAGGATCGCCGCGGACCAGCGCCAGGTCCTCTGGCGCGAACATCACCGCGCGCAGAACGCCGAGCACTTCGCGCGCCGACCGAACAGGGGAGCGGTTCAGGCGCGCCTTGTTCGCGCGTCCCGCCATCACCTCCAGGTCGATGGCGAGTTCGCGGCCTTCGTTCACCACGATTGTGGAGATGATCGACCGTTCGGCACCCGCCCGCAGCAACGGCGCGTCCGATGCGACCCGATGTGAGCTCAGCGTCGCTGAATACCACAGTGCTTCAACGAGATTGGTTTTTCCGTACCCGTTAGGGCCGACGAACACGGTGCGTCCCGGCTCGAGGTCCAGATCGACCCGTGCCCATGACCGAAAGTCCTGTAGCCCCAGGTGGCGGACGTACACCCAGTCAATCCCCTAAGTCGCTTCGCTCCCGCCCCAAGGCGTTATCCGGACTCGCTGACCCGCTTCACGGCGTGGCCGCCGAACTGGTTGCGCAGGGCCGCCACCGCCTTCATGGTCGGCGAGTCGTCCTGGCGCGACAGGAACCGGGCGAACAGGGAGGCTGCGATGCCCGGCACCGGAACGCGGAGCCGGATCGCCTCTTCCACGGTCCATCGGCCTTCACCGGAGTCCTCGGTGTACCCGCTGATGTCGTTCAGGCCGGGATCCTCCTTCAGCGCCTTGGCGAGCAGTTGCTGCAGCCAGGAGCGCACCACCGTGCCATTGGTCCACGCCTGGTAGACGGCTTGCGGGCTTTCGATCAGATCCTCGGCCGCCAGCACCTCGTAGCCCTCGGCGTACGCCGTCATCAATGCGTACTCGATGCCGTTGTGCACCATCTTGGCGAAATGCCCCGCACCGACCGGACCGGCGTGGACGAAACCGTCCTCGCGCGGTCCGGGTGGGCGCAGGGTGTCGAAGATCGGCATCGCCCGCTCGATCTCGGCGTCACTGCCGCCGACCATCAGCCCGTAGCCCTCTGTCAGACCCCAGATTCCGCCCGACACACCCGCGTCGATGTAGGCGATTCCCTTCTCGCCCAACATTTTCGCGTGCGGACCGTCCTCGGTATAACGGGAGTTGCCACCGTCGATGACCATGTCACCCTCGGAGAGTGCCTGCCCGAGCTCCTCGATGGTCCCGTCCGTGATGGGCCCTGAGGGCACCATCACCCAGACAACCCGGGGCGCGGTGAGCGCCTCGGCGAGCGCGGCGAGCGTCGGCACGTCGGTGACCTCAGGTCGAGGGTCGTACCCGATCACCTCGTGACCGCCTTCGCGAAGGCGCTCCCGCATGTTGAAGCCCATCTTGCCCAGGCCGACCAAACCTAATTGCATGTACAGCCTCCGTCGAGGTAAGACCGGTCAGCCCGGGAGGCGTACCGGCATCAGCAGATAGACGTAATCGGTCTGCGCCGCAGGGAACGGGCCCGCGCCGGCGCCAACCGTGCCGTCCTCATCGTTGCTCGCCGGACGCAACACTGCGGGACGGCTAGGTGTCGTAAAACCGAACGTCACACGGTCCGAGTGCAATGATCCGAGGCCATCCGTCAGATACGTCGGATTGAAGGCGATGGTCAACGGCTCCCCGGAGAATGACACCGGCAGATCTTCCTCGGCACGCCCGACGTCGTCGGCGCCGGCGGACAGCCTCAGCGCATCGTCGGCGAATTCCATCCGCACTTGCGCGCCTCGATCGGCGACCAGCGCGACGCGCTTGATCGCCTCGGTGAGTTCCGCGACGTCCATCGTGGCAACCGCGGTGTGCTCGGTCGGCAGGAGCTGACGGAATTTCGGGAATTCGGCATCGAGCAGTCGGGTGGTGCTGCGCTTGCCGTCGCTGCGAATACCGAGCAGGCCTTCCTTGCCGACCGCCGACCCGGCACCGAGTGCCAGGTGCACATCGGTGCCACCCGTGCCTGCCTTGGCCGCCTCTGCCAAAGTCTTGGCCGGCACCAGTACCGCTGCCTCGACATCGGCAGACCCTGTCGACCACGTCAGCTCACGGACGGCGAGCCGGAAGCGGTCGGTGGCCGCCAAAACCACGGTCTCACCGGATATTTCGACCCGGATCCCAGTCAACATCGGCAGGGTGTCGTCTCGGCCGGCGGCCACGGCGACCTGACCGATGGCTTCGGCGAACAGCTCGGCGGAAATAACACCGGTCTCGTCCGGCAGAGCGGGCAGGGCCGGATAGTCCTCGACGGCCATGGTGGGCAGCGAGAACTTCGCGCTGCCGCAGCTCAACAGGACCCTGGTGCCCTCCACGCTGACATCAACCGGCTTGGGCGGCAACGCCCTGGTGATGTCGGACAACAGCCTGCCGGAAACCAAAACGCTTCCAGGAGAAGCGATCTCGGCGCCAACTTGCACTTCTGCCGACACCTCGTAGTCGAATCCCGAGATCGTGAGCCCGGAATCAGACCCGGTCAACAGCACGCCGGCGAGCACAGGGACCGTCGGGCGAGTCGGGAGATTGCGGGCCACCCAGGCCACTGCGTCGGCGAAGTCTTCGCGCACCAAACGGAACTTCAAATCGGAGAGACCAACCGTCGTTGTCGCCACGTCCATAGTGTCCCTTCGATCAACTCACAACCAAGCTTTAACCAGCGGTTTCACAATGCTGACGCATCGCTCCCCCAAAGTCGGTACGACGACCGTATCGGCTGTCGATGAACCACCGTAGAGCTTTCGGCCCCATCATGAAAGCTAATCGAACGGGGTGACAACGCGGGTCGTCGACGTGCCGCGAACGGGTGGTGACTCGGTGTCCCCAGGGCGTCTCTTCTGAGAGAAATCTAGAGAGATATAGAAGCAACAGTATTAGGTCCTGTGGAAGTTGTGGATGAAGGGCTATTGGTGCAGGACGATCGTCGTGCGGGGTTGTGAGTTACTTGTGGACGAGCGGCCGGCTGTCAGTGGGATGCCTGGGGAGTCCGTCGCTGTTGTGGACGGGACCAGCCGTGCGGCGAAAGATTTCCCGCTAGTTTCCACACGAGTGTGCACAGCGATCGCGTGTGACGAGTGGTGCGACGGTGACGGAAGTTTTTTGAAGAAATTTTGCGATCGCCGGGTCAGCGCTTGGCGCGTTGACGAATCCGCGTGGTCAGTTCTTTCACTTGATCGAACACCTCACGCCGCTCTGCCATCTCGCCGCGGATCTTCTTTTCGGCATACATCACCGTGGTGTGGTCGCGGCCGAACGCCTGGCCGATCTTTGGCAGAGACAAGTCGGTGAGCTCCCGGCAGAGGTACATGGCGATCTGCCGGGACTGGGCCAGAGCCCTGGTCTTACCGGGACCGCGTAGTTCCTCGACCGTCGTTTCGAAGTACTCGGCGGTGGCGGCCATGATCCCTGCAGTGCCGATCTGAATGGTGTTCACGTCGGCGATCAGGTCCCGCAGGACGATCTCGGCGAGCGACTTGTCGATCGGCGTTTTGTTCAGCGAGGCGAACGCGGTCACCCGGATGAGCGCGCCCTCCAGTTCGCGGATGTTGCGCTCGATGCTGCTGGCGATCAGTTCGAGCACGTCGTCGGGAACATCGAGCCGATCCATTTGAGCCTTCTTGCGAAGGATCGCGATGCGGGTCTCCAGCTCGGGCGGCTGCACATCGGTGATGAGCCCCCACTCGAACCTGGTGCGCAGCCGGTCCTCGAGGGTGGCCAGCTGTTTGGGCGGCCGGTCCGACGAGATGACGATCTGCTTGTTCGCATTGTGGAGCGTGTTGAAGGTATGGAAGAACTCTTCCTGGATGCCTTCTTTGCCCTCGATGAACTGGATGTCATCCACCAGCAGTACGTCGATGTCTCGGTAGCTGCGTTTGAACGAGGCTTTGCGGTCGTCGCGCAGCGAGTTGATGAAGTCGTTGGTGAATTCCTCGGTCGAAACGTACTTGACGCGCATGCCGGGAAACAGGCGCTGGGCGTAGTTTCCGGCGGCGTGCAACAGGTGGGTCTTGCCGAGCCCGGACTCGCCCCAGATGAAGAGCGGGTTGTAGGCCCGGGCGGGCGCCTCAGCAATCGCGAGCGATGCGGCGTGAGCGAATCGATTGGACGCCCCGATGACGAAGGTGTCGAAGGTGTAGCGACGGTTCAGGCTGATGGCGTCGGCGTCGCTTGCCGACGTGTTGCGAGGCCCGCTGGAGAAGTATGTCGGCCAGCTTTCTTCGGCGCTGGCGAGGGCTTCGCTCACTTCGTCGATCTCGTCGACGTCGGGCTCGCCGTAGGTGTCCACGACCGGACCGCCCGTCTCGTCCGGTTCGTCGGGGGTAGGTCCGGCGATGCGCACACCCAGTTCGACGCGCTGGCCGAGCTGGCGGCTCAACGCGGTGATGATCGGCTCTCGCAGGTGCCGCTCGATCTCGTTCTGCACGAAACTGGTGGGGACCGAAAGTAGGGCAAATCCCTCGGTGATGACGAGCGGCTTGACGAGCTTTAACCAGGCCCTTTGCTGTGGGGTCAGCGTAGGTGGTGCGGGGTCACCGTTGAGGGGTCCGGTGGTGCCGGTATCGCCGTTGAGTTCGGCAAGCACGGTGTTCCACACGGCGACGAAGGGAGGGTCGGGGTCAGCTGTCAATTGACGGGAACCCCCTCAAGGCTGGTCCGGGGACCATCAAGAGACGAAGACGAGCTGTCCACATAGTTATCCACAGGCTGTGGACAAGGACAGTCGCCGTCGCTCTGTTGTCTGCCGGCGAGGACGCCGCGGGCCTGGGCTCGTCACAGTGGTTCCGCACTCTGTGGGCTCGCGACCTCTCGGGCATCCTCGCTTCGTTGTCTGGTCGCCGCTCCGGTGTCAGAACGGCATTGCCAGAAGCTAACAGTTTTCTGCCGGAGTGCCAACCGTTCTGCAACATTGCCCAGGGGTTACTTTTTGGCGACTCCGAGACCGTGACGGCTGGGACCGATGTCAACCGTCCGACCGTCGTCGGCGGAGGTTTGACCTAGGGAAATCTCGTCAGTACCCTCGAACAGTCGCCCGAACGTGGCGGTACGGCTGCGACCTGGATTTCCCGGAGACTCGCGCCGGTTAGCGAGCAAGACGAAGAGCTTACCAACGGCGATCGCGTCAAGACCTGTGCGTCGGACGGGGTTGCCACACGCAACGAGGAGAAACAGCCGTGGCCAAGGGCAAGCGGACCTTTCAGCCCAACAACCGGCGCCGCGCGCGGGTTCATGGTTTTCGGCTGCGGATGCGGACCCGGGCGGGCCGGGCGATCGTGTCGGGCAGGCGTCGCAAGGGCCGTCGTTCGCTCTCTGCGTGATTCGACGCAGGACCTAGCGCGGTGCTTCCGGCGCGGTACCGGATGACGCGATCGACGGAATTCGGTGCCACAGTCAACCAAGGGGTGCGGTCAGTGCAGCCCGACATTGTGGTGCACGCACGTCGATGTGACGACTCCGATCAGGCCGGCCCGAAGGTAGGGCTCGTGGTCGCGAAGACGGTAGGCAATTCGGTGCAGCGGCACCGGGTGGCGCGTCGACTGCGCCATATCGCCCGTTCGATCATCGCCGACTTGGATCCGGGCGACCGCGTCGTCATCCGGGCGCTTCCCAGTAGCAGGTATGCCATCTCGGCCCGGCTCGAACAGCAGCTGCGGGTGGCGCTCAAGCGGGCGCGCTTGCTCGACGGGGCGCAGCGATGATGGCCCGCGCATTGATCTTCTTGATTCAGCTCTATCGCAACACGGTCTCCCCGTTGCGGTTGCCCACGTGTCGGTTCACTCCGACCTGCAGCCAATACGCGGTGGAAGCCCTCACTGAACACGGGCTGATCCGCGGCGGGTGGCTTGCGATGGTGCGCCTCGGCAAGTGCGGTCCGTGGCATCGGGGAGGATGGGACCCAATACCCGAGCGCCGCCGGCCCCACCGGGACAGCGCCGGTCTCGACAACGTCAGGAGCAAGTCGGTTGTTTGATTGGTTCAGCCTCGACTTCATCTATTACCCGGTTTCCGGGATCATGTGGCTCTGGTACAAGCTGTTCGGCTTCTTGCTAGGGCCGTCGAACTTCTTCGCGTGGGGCCTGTCGGTGATGTTCCTCGTGTTCACCCTGCGCGCGATCCTCTACAAGCCGTTCGTGCGTCAGATTCGCACCACGCGGCAGATGCAGGAGCTGCAGCCGCAGATCAAGGCGCTGCAGAAGAAGTACGGCAAGGACCGCCAGCGGATGGCGCTGGAGATGCAGAAACTTCAGCGCGAACACGGGTTCAATCCGATCCTCGGCTGCCTTCCGATGCTGGCTCAGATCCCGGTGTTTCTCGGGCTGTATCACGTGCTGCGGTCGTTCAACCGGACGCAGGGCGGGTTCGGTCAGCCGAAGCTGTCGCCCGAGCTGAACCGCTCGATCGGCAACTACGTGTTCAGCCCGACCGACGTCGGGCACTTCCTCGATGCAAATCTGTTCGGCGCACCTTTGGGCGCGAACATGATTCAGAAGACGGGCCTGGATGCTTTCACGGAATTCAACCGTGCTTCGGTGGTCGCGGTCGGGGTCCCGTTGATGATTGCGGCGGGCATCGCGACCTACTTCAACAGCCGGGCATCGGTGGCGCGTCAGAGTCCGGAGGCGGCCGCCAACCCGCAGACCGCGATGATGAACAAGCTGGCGCTGTACGTGTTTCCGCTCGGCGTTGTGGTCGGCGGCCCGTTCCTGCCACTGGCGATCATCCTGTACTGGTTCGCCAACAACATCTGGACCTTCGGTCAGCAGCACTATGTCTTCGGCAGGATCGAGAAAGAAGAAGAGGCCAAGAAGCTCGAGGCCATTGAGAGACGAGCGGCGAACGCACCGCCACCGGGCGCCAGGCCGAAACGTGCCCGCAAGGGCGAGGCGGCCGCAAAGGAAGGACCTCCGCCGGATTCGTTCGAGGTGACCGAGAGCGCGGGCACTGAGGTGTCGTCCGACGGGAAGTCGGGGGGCGACGACTCGGGGACCAAGCCCAACGGAAGTAAGCCGAATGCGAGCGGCGGGGGCGATCGCACACCGCGGCCGGGCGCGACGCCGCGGCCGGGCGCTCGTCCGAAAAAGCGAAAGCGTTGACCGGAACCGACCGGCGAATGAGGAGATGACGAAACATGACTGACTTCGACGACCCTGTGACGACCGAACGCGACGAGGAGCTCCAGAACGGGCAGACCGACGCGACGGAATCGGAAGCATCACAAGAGGGCGACGAAACGGTGACGACGGGCGAGGACCTCGAGGAGCGCCTCGTGGCCGAGGGCGAGATCGCCGGCGACTATCTCGAGGAGCTGCTGGACCTCCTGGACTTCGACGGCGATATCGACCTCGACGTGGAGGGTGACCGCGCGGTCGTCAGCATCGACGGCGGCAAGGACCTGAGCAAGCTCGTGGGCCGCAAGGGCGAGGTGCTCGACGCGCTCCAGGAACTCACCCGGTTGGCAGTTCATCAAAAGACCGGAGAGCGCAGCCGGCTGATGCTGGACATCGCCCGCTGGCGCCGGCGGCGTCGCGAAGAACTGGCCGCGCTCGGCGACAAGGTTGCACGACGAGTGCTGGAGACGGGCGAGCGCGAGCAGCTTTCTCCGATGACGCCGTTCGAACGCAAGATCGTCCACGATGCCGTGGCGGCGGTGGACGGCGTGCGTAGCGAGAGCGAGGGCGTGGAGCCGTCGCGACGCGTCGTCGTGCTCGTCGACTGACTGAGTTACAGCGATGTAGTTCCCGCGCCCTCGGGCGCGTGGAGATGCGGAGGATGTTTCACGTGAAACATGGCGATCTCCCCGCGCCCCCTCCGGCGGCGAAGAGACTATTCGGTGACGGCCTGGATCGCGCCCTCCGATACGCGCAGATATTGGCGGGCGCCGGCGTCGAGCGCGGGCTCATCGGACCCCGCGAAGCGGACCGGTTATGGGACCGCCACCTGCTCAACAGCGTGGCCCTCACCGAGTTGCTCGATCGCGACGATGAGATTGCCGACATCGGTAGTGGAGCGGGGCTTCCAGGGATACCGTTGGCGTTGGTCCGGCCGGATCTGCGGGTGACACTGATCGAGCCGCTCTTGCGGCGAAGTGAATTCTTGCAAGAGGTCGTCGAAGACCTCGGCGTGGATATCACCGTGGTCCGTGGCCGAGCCGAAGAACAGGCCGTGCGGCAACGAGTGGGGGAGATGGACGCGGTTGTGTCCAGAGCGGTGGCGTCGTTGGACAAGTTGACGAGATGGAGTTTGCCATTGCTTCGACCACGGGGCCGGATGTTGGCGCTGAAAGGCGAGCGGGCCGCCGACGAGGTCGGTGAGCATCGGCGTGTGATGGAGGCGTTGGGCGCGGGGGATGTCAGGGTGGTCACGTGTGGAGGGGACTACTTGAATCCGCCCGCGACCGTGGTCGTCGCGCAGCGAGGGGAGCCACAACCGGTGCACCGCCGGTCGGCACGAGCGGGCAGGAGAAGGGGATGAATCCGGTCTCGGAAGGCAGGGAGGCGCCGCCCTTGAGCGCGGTTGAGAGCACCGATGTTTCACGTGAAACATGGGTGCCCGACGACATCAGCGACACCCCGATAGGAGCGGAGGCGGAACGTGCGACGCGCCTGCTGCACGCCGGCAGGCGTCTGCCGCGGCCGCCCCGTCAGCGGGTGTTCACCATCGCCAACCAGAAGGGCGGCGTCGGCAAGACGACCACGGCCGTCAACGTGGCGGCCGCGCTCGCACTGCAGGGGTTGAAGGTCCTCGTGGTCGATCTCGACCCGCAGGGCAATGCCAGCACCGCCCTCGGCATCGAGCATCGCCCCGGCACCCCGTCGTCCTACGAAGTCCTCATCGGCGAGATCCCACTGCACGAGGCGCTGCAACAGAGCCCGCACAGCGAGCGCCTGTACTGCGTGCCGGCCACCATCGACTTGGCGGGAGCCGAGATCGAATTAGTGAGCATGGTCGCGCGCGAAGGGCGGTTGCGCACCGCGCTGATGGATCTTCACAACCACGACTTCGACTTCGTCTTCATCGACTGCCCGCCGTCGCTCGGGCTGCTGACCATCAACGCGCTCGTCGCCGCCCCGGAGGTGTTGATCCCCATCCAGTGTGAGTACTACGCGCTCGAGGGGGTGGGCCAGTTGCTGCGTAACATCGAGATGGTCAAGTCGCATCTCAATCCGCACCTGAACGTGTCCACCGTGATCCTGACGATGTACGACGGGCGGACCCGGCTGGCCGATCAGGTGGCCGACGACGTCCGGTCCCACTTCGGCGACAAGGTTCTGCGGACCGTCATCCCGCGCAGCGTCAAGGTCTCCGAGGCACCGGGCTATGGCATGACGATCCTTGACTACGACCCCGGCTCACGCGGCGCGCTGAGCTACCTGGATGCAAGCCGCGAGATCGCCGAGCGGGGCATGGATCAGAGAGGACAACACTGATGACCCAGCCCTCCGCCCGCAAGAGGAGCGGCCTCGGCCGCGGCTTGGCTTCACTGATACCGACGGGTCCAGATGATTCCGAATCGGCCTCGATGGGGCATCGGATGGGTGACGCCGCCGCCGACGTCGTCCTCGGTGGAGCGCAGGACCGGAGCGGCGGCGTCGGCGCCGTCTACCGGGAGATCGACCTGGCGGTGATCGAGCGCAACCCGCGTCAGCCGAGGCAGGTATTCGACGAGGAGGCGCTCGCCGAGCTCGTTCACTCCATCCGCGAATTCGGCCTGATGCAGCCGATCGTGGTGCGCGCCGCGCCCGGCGCCCAATCGGGTGGGCCGCGGTACCAACTCGTCATGGGGGAGCGGCGGTGGCGGGCCGCCCAGGCGGCGGGGCTGGCGACCATTCCGGCGATCGTGCGACAGACGGCCGACGACAGCATGCTGCGCGACGCGTTGTTGGAGAACATCCACCGCGCCCAGCTGAACCCGTTGGAAGAAGCCGCGGCCTACCAACAGCTGCTCGACGAGTTCGATGTCACCCACGACGAACTCGCCGCCCGCATCGGACGGTCACGCCCGCTGATCACCAACATGATTCGTCTGCTGCGGCTGCCGATCGCGGTCCAGCGGCGCGTTGCCGCGGGCGTCCTCTCGGCCGGCCATGCGCGGGCGCTGCTCGCGCTCGACGGTGGTGCAGACCTTCAGGAAGAGCTCGCCGCACGCATCGTTGCCGAGGGTCTGTCGGTGCGCGCGACCGAAGAGGCGGTCACACTAGCGAACCGCGGCGATGCCGCCACGCCACCGGCACCCCGCCGCAAGCCCATTCACATGCCCGGCCTGCAGGATGTTGCTGAAAGCCTGTCCAGCGCATTCGATACCCGGGTCACGGTCAGTCTGGGCAAACGGAAGGGCAAGATCGTCGTCGAGTTCGGGTCGGTCGAGGACCTTCAGCGGATAGTCGACCTAATGAACACGACCAAGGCCTGACCAACGACACAGGGGAATTACGTCACTGTGACACATCGATCACGGCGCCCTTTGCGGCCAGCGGGCTCCGATGCAATCGCTATGCGGTGCAACGCCTTTCGCCGAGCGGCCCGGCTCATTGCCGAAAGCGGGCCTTCCCGGCCGCATGCTCCTATCCTGGAATGGCGGCCACGGTCATCGGCGCCGCCCGGACCCCGGGGAGTTTAGTGTCAGCGCGAATCACGCCCCTGCGGCTCGAAGCGTTCGAGCAGCTGCCCAAGCACGCGCGCCGATGCGTGTTCTGGGAGGTGGATCCGTCAACCCTCAGAGGCGACGACCACCTGAGCGACCCGGAGTTCGAGAAGGAAGCCTGGCTGTCGATGGTGATGCTGGAGTGGGGTTCGTGTGGCCAGATGGCCGTCAGCGGCCCGGCGGGCGGGCGGTCCGACGCGACGGACGACGACCGGTCCGGCGAGTCCGATACACCCTGTCTTGGCTACGCGTTCTACGCGCCACCCGGCGCCGTCCCGCGCGCCCAACTTTTTCCGACCGGACCGGTCAGCGCGGACGCGGTCCTACTGACGTCGCTCGGCGTCGAGTCGGCTCAAGGTGCCGACGGGCTCCCGCAGAGTCTGATCATGGCCGTGGTGGCGGATCTGGTTCGACGTGGCGTGCGGGCGCTGGAAGCATTCGGCCGCACCGAGGCGGCTGCGGAGCTCGTTGACCCGCGGCTGGTACCGGCCGAACTGCGGCCCGTCGTCGAAGCGCTCGGCGACTGCTCGGTGGACCAGTGCGTCCTCGACGCCGACTTCCTCGAACAGGTTGGGTTCGTTGTGGTCTCGCAGCACCGCTACTTCCCGCGGCTGCGTCTCGAGCTGGAGAGCGGCCTCGGTTGGAAGGCCGGGGTCGAGGCTGCGCTGGAGCGCCTACTGGAATCGGAGAAACTGAAGCAACCCGTCGGCGCCGGCTCGAACTGTTGAGCGCTAGCTGGGGCTCACGCGGCCGGCCTGTTCCACCGACAGCTCGTGCGCGAGCAGCTCCGCGAAAGTGAATGTGCCGGTGGGGCGGTCGTTCTTACCGAGCAGATAGAGCCGCTTGACGGCGGCGAGAATGCCCTCGGCGATCGAGTCACGGGTCTGTGCGCGGACAAGCATGTCGCGGTCGCGGGGATTGGTGATGTAGCCGACGTCGACCTGCACCGTGGGCATGCGGGTCAGCCGCAGCAGATCCCAGGTTCGTCCGTGGGTTCGACAATCACGTAATCCGGTGCGCGCCACCACTTCTCGCTGGATGAAGTCGGCGAGATTGCGACCGATCGTCGATACCGAACCGTGTGAGTTACCGAAATGGAATGACGCGACGCCGTTCGCCGACGGGCTCGGTTGGGTAGCGCAGCGCAGGCTGATCATCAAGTCCGCGCCCACCGTGTTCGCGGTCATGGCGCGCTCGGCGTCCGAGGGGCTGCGGTTGGGCGGCCGGGACAGGAACGTCTCCATGCCGATCGCCGTCATCCGGCCCTCGAGGCGACTCGCCAAGTCCCACAGGATGTCCGCTTCGCTGATCGGACCCGTTTCGGCCTGGGTGATCTGCCCGTGGTCGGCGCCGCCGCGGCCCGGGTCGATGATGATGCGCTTGCCGGACAGCCGCGGACCGGATCGGCGGACCAGTTCCTCTTCACGGATGGCGTGCAGGGAACCACCGGTGACCCGGGAACCCAGAAAGTACAAGGAGCGCAACGTCTCTGGGCCGCAGATGCCGTCCGGTGACAGCCCGTACTCGCGCTGGTAGGACATCAGCGCGTTATGGGTCTGCAGCCCGAAGTGTCCGTCCACCAGCCCGGTATAGAAGCCGAGATCCTGCAGACGTGCCTGCAGGGTGGCGACGTCGTCGCCGTACATCGGCGCGCCGAACTGATGATTGAGGACGCGCGCCCCCAGCCGGTAGGAGGCTTCTTTGAGCGCGCGGTACGTCGCTTCGCCCACGATCCCGTCGACCAGCAGGCCCCGCCGTTGCTGAAAGTCGCGCACTGCCTCGTCGAGGTCGAGGTCGAACAGGTCCAACGCGACGTGCCTGCCTGTGCTCAGGTCCGCGTCGGGGCTATCCAGCAGCCCCAGCGCCGCAAGTGCCGCCCGGATCTCGGTGACCGCACCCCCGCGGTCACCGCGACGCAGACTCAACATGTCGGCCTTTCGATCACGGATATCAGCGGTGGTCCAGCGCTGACGATTGCAAGACAGGCTAGGCAGAATTATCTCAGAAGCAGGCCCAATTCGAGAAAACGCCAGGCGAGTCGTCGCCGGGGTAACCGGCGATCAGACGACGTCGGAGAGCTCGCGCAGCAGCGCTGCCTTGCCCTTGGCGCCGACAATCCGCTTCACCGGCTGACCGTCCTTGAACAGGATCATGGTCGGGATCGAGACGACCTGGAAGTCACGTGCGGTGGCGGGGTTGGCGTCGACGTCGATCTTGGCGACCGTCAGGGCACCCGCCTTCTCGCCGGCGATCTCCTCGAGTACAGGGGCGACCATCTTGCATGGTCCGCACCAGGTTGCCCAGAAATCCACCAGGACGGGCGTAGTGCTTGACAACACGTCGTCGGAGAACGAGTCGTCGGTGACGGCCACGGTCTTGCTGGTTTTCTCGGCGCCGGTCATTGTTGTGCTCCAATCAGGTCAGTGTCGCCAGTGGATTCGGTTGTTGCAGAGGCGGTTTCGGCGAGCCAGCGCTCGGCATCGATGGAGGCCGAACAGCCGGTGCCCGCCGCCGTGACGGCTTGCCGGTAGGTGCGATCCACCAGATCACCCGCCGCGAAGACGCCCTCGACGGAGGTGCTGGTGCTGCCGTCGCGGACCAGCACGTACCCGTCCGGGTCGAGGTCGACCTGCCCGTGGACCAACACGGACCGCGGGTCGTGCCCGATCGCGACGAACACGCCGGTGACGGCGAGCGTGGACTCCTCGCCGGTCACACTGTTGTGCAGCCGTATGCCGGTCACCCGGGTGTCACCCTCGACGGCGGTGACCTGGGTGTTCAACACAAAAGTGATCTTGTCGTTGGCCTTGGCCCGGTCGAGCATGATCCGCGAGGCGCGGAACTCGTCGCGACGATGAATGACGGTGACGCTGCGCGCGAACCTGGTCAGGAAGGTGGCCTCCTCCATCGCGGAGTCGCCACCGCCGATCACGGCGATGTCCTGGTCACGGAAGAAGAAGCCATCGCAGGTCGCGCAGGTGCTCACGCCCATGCCGAGCAGCTTGTCTTCGCCGGGCACGCCAAGGTGCCTGGCAGCGGCGCCCATGGCGAGAATGACGGCGCGGGACTGGTATGTCTGGTCGCCGACGGTGACCGTCTTGACCGGCCCCTCCAGCGAGACCGCGTCGACGTCTTCCATCCGGAGGTCGGCGCCGAACCGCAAGGCTTGTTCACGCATCTGGTCCATCAGCTCCGGCCCGGTGATGCCGTCGCGGAAGCCGGGGTAGTTCTCCACCTCGGTCGTGGTCATCAGCGCTCCACCGAACTGAATGCCCTCGAAAACCAGCGGGGTCAGCTGGGCGCGGGCCGCATAGATCGCGGCGGTGTAGCCGGCCGGCCCGGAGCCGATGACGATGACGTCGTGGACGGAAGCTTGAGAAGTCATGCGAGCCTTTCTGCCTGCTTGACACCGAGGCACCGGTATCACTGCGGCACGGATACAAACACCAGGGTAAGCCGGGGTGTTCCCGCACGGCCGCTGGGCCGCATTACGGGCGCGTGACCACGGCTTTGGGCGTGTCGCCGACCGACGGGCGCGCCGAGACCGTGATGCGGTCGGCAGTCGGTCCGACGGGGAATGTTCGCGGTGGCGGCGCACTGTGCAGGACGGCCAGCGTGCCGAGCGTGATCGCCACCGCTGCTGCGCCGAGACCGACGATTGCCACGACGAGCCGGAGCCGGCCCCGTCGTGGCCGCGCCGGCCTGGCGGCGTGCGCCGCCGGTGGCGGTGCGGCGCGCAGTGCGGCGCCGATACGTGCGGTCACTGGGGGCGGTACATCCGGGGCCGAGGCAGCGTCGACGCCGAGGTGCTCGAGGGCACGGCGGACCCGCTCCTGGGGTGGGCCGGCGTCGCCGCTCTGCATCGCTCAATACTGACTCACTGCATCGCGCCGCGAACGTCGGGGATGACGCCAGAGCAATTGTTCAAGTAGCCCAGTGCGTCAGCCAGCTTGGCACGCCCCCGCGAGCAGCGGCTCTTCACGGTGCCTTCGGCGACTCCCAGCATTCGCGCGGTTTCGGCGACCGAATAGCCCTGCATGTCGACCGCCACCACCGCGGCCCGTTGTTCGACCGGCAGCTGCATGAGCGCCCGTTCCACCATGATCGCGGTGTCGACTCGCGGCGAGTGATCCCTGATGGGACAGTTGTCGTCCTTGAGCTCCGTCGTGAGATGGTTCTTGTTGCGGCGCAGCCGGTCCAGGCAGGCGTTCACCACGATGCGGTATAGCCAGCTGCTGACCGCGGCGTCACGCCGGAACGAGCCCGCGCCGCGGTGGGCTGACAACATTGCGTCCTGCAGGGCATCCGCGGCGTCGTCGGGGTTGCGGCTGGTCATCATCGCCAACCGGTATAGCTGGCGGTGGTGGCGGTAGAACAGCTCCTCGAATGCATACCGGTCGCCCGCGGCGTGCGCGGCCAGCAGTTCGGCATCGCTGCGCTCCCTTTCGGGTATCCCCCCGAAGCTCCCCACACGCGAACCCTAATCACCCCAGGACACCTGCTCTTGCACCAGTTTTGGAGGTGCCCGCTGACGTGGCCCTTCGGCTGTGCCGCGCTTGGGATAGCCGTCAGGAGGCGGCTTTGAGCGTGATCTCGGCGATGTCGGAACGGCTCTTGCCGTCGACCGTGCCCAGCGTGGTGATCCACACCAGCACGTTGCTGGTCTGGGTGGAGTTGTCGACCTTGATGGTGTTGGAACCGGGCCGCAGCGGTGTTGCGGGCGTCAGCACGGTGGTGTCATCCAGTGACGACGGTGTCGACGTCTGCGCCGAGCGGATCTCGACCGAGGTGCCGGTGCTGTTCAGGTCGACGGTGACCTGGCCGATCGCGGTGGGCTGAGAAAGCTGCAGCATCAGCCCGACGCCGTTCTTGAAATTGGGGAACGGTACGGGGTCGCTGTAGGTGTCGATGGGCCACACCGTCGACGGATTGCCGTCGATCGACAACGGTGCCTGCTCGGGCGCGTCGGCCTCGCCCTCGGGTGAAAACACCGTCACCTTAACGGGTTTGATCGTTGCGCCGGTGCCGCCGCCGCTACCACCGCCCTCTGCGGAAGTGGTTGGCGCGTTGAGGCCGAGCTCGTCCTTGGAGAACCCGCCGACGTCACCGAAGATGTGGCTGAGTACCGAAGCCAGCACGATCAGCGCGACGACGATGATCGCGCCTGCGACGCTGAGCCCGACAATCAGCCCCTTGCGTCGACGAGTCGCCGCATCGGGATCGCTGGGCGTCTCGCTGCGCACCCGGGCAGGCTGCGGCGGAGCCGCGGGCTCGTCGACGGGGTTGATCTGCTCGGTGCGGTCGGCGATGGCGGTGGCCTGCTGAAGCAGGTTGAGCAGCGTCGGGGCGCTGCGGATGCCGCCGCCCGCCTGCACCGAGCGCGCGGCCGCGGCCGAGATCTGGAACGGGATAGCGCGGTCGATGGCACGCGGTTCGACGGGCTCGCCGGCAGCGTCCACCTCGGCAGGCTCGAGCCCGCTGCGCACCCCGGACTCCGGCAGCGGCCACCGGTTGATCAGCAGCGCGTACAGCGCGGCCCCGATGCCACGGATGTCGTCTTCTGGCGTGGCGTCCGGCATGGTCGCTGGGAAGGCCAACGCCACATCGCCCTCGATGCTCACCCGGACCCGGCTGGGGTGGTCGATCGACAGCGAGACCCCGGCCCGATGGGCCTGCTCGGCGGCGGCGGCCAGCGTCTGCATCGCGCGGGCGCAGCCGATCGGGGACGGCGACGTTTCGGCGACTTCCTGCAGGGATCCGCCGCGGATCCACTCGCTGACGACAAGGCCACCGGATCCGGTGTTGGCGACGTCGAGGATGCGGGCGATGCCCGGGCTCTCGATCCGACTCAGCTTGAGCGTGCGGTCCAAGATGTCCTGGAGTTCGTCGTCGGACAGCGCGGCATCGGGGTCGACGAAGGTCAGGCCCACCTGGCGGTCCAGCGCGGTGTCCAGCGCCTGCCAGAACTGCAGGTTGGGCGGTCCGCCGTGGAAAACCAGCAGCCGGTAGCGCCCGGCGCCGATGGTGGCGCCGGGGATGAGGTGTACGTCTTCGTCCGCCGTGGCTGTCTCGATGGGCGGTTCGCGCGGAATGTCGAAGGGCAGCCCTTCGCGGGTGGGGTCGCCGCCATAGTCGGAGGGCGGCCTACCCGAGGTGGGCGGCGATACCGTGCTCACGGGCATGGTGCCCGCGTCGCCCTGCTCGCCCTCGCCTGCGGACACCACGCCCGGTACGCCGTTGTCGGCGGGGACATCGGGCTGGAAATCGTCGGCAGTCGGCCGGCTGATCCTGGTCGTCGCCCCGTTGTCAGCGTGGGGTGCGGAGTCGCCCGCGGACTCGTCGCTCACCGCTGGTCCTTTCCGCGTCCCGGCTCCGGCAACCGGCGCCGGAGGCCCGCGCCAGGCTGCCGCCGGGCTTTGACGACCCCGCGACGCGAGCGAATTCCTCTGATCAGAGTACGTGAGAGGTACCCCAGAAGGTGGTCGGACGGGTCGCGCCACCGGCCGTTCGGCTACTTTCGGGGCCCTCCCGAGGCGGCGCTTGACGGCCAGCAGGGCGGCCTGCGCCTCGGGCACCCGTGCGGCGAGCATGAAGGCACCGACGATCGGCAGCATGATCAGTCCGAGCACCAGCAGCCGCACCATCGACCCGGCACCCCCGCCGCGATCGGTCAGCGAGGCCAGGCCGAGCAGCTGGTCGACGACGTGGGCGAGCAGCCCGGCGAGCAGTGACGCGGCGGTCGTGACCAGAACCGTGCGCACCACATCCAGGCCGAAGAGGCGGCCTCGCGGCGGGTTCAGGTTGGCGCGCAACAGGATATAGCCGACGATGGCGCCGGCCAGGAAGCCGGCCCCATTGGCCAGTCCGAGATAGCCGGCGACCAGCTCGGGATCGTCGGTCAGGTGCGGGGCGGCCAGCGAGGCGGCGATCTTCACCGCGGTGATGACGACGATCACGATGATCGGCGTCCACGGTTGTTCACGGGCGTAGAACACCCGAAGCTGAAGCAGCACAAGGGCATACGGCAGGAGCGTGAACGCCGAGAGCGAGATAGCCAGGCCCAGGTAGCCGGCATCGACATCGCCGAAGTTGCCATAGGCGAACAGCGCGCTACCGATCGCCGGGCCGGCGACCGTCATGAACGCCACGATCGGGATGAGCGTCACCATGGTCAGGCGGGTGGCCAGCGACAGGTCAGCCAGTACCGCCGGGGTGTTCTCCGCGGCGGCGTTGCGGCTCAGCCGCGGCATCACCACCGTGAGCACCGTCACGCCGATCATGCCGAACGGCAGCATCAACACCAGCCAGGTGTAGTTGTAGATCGCGGGTCCGGAAGCCGCCGCGGCGCTGGCGATTTGGTTGCCGACGATCAAACCGACCTGGCTGATCAACACGTACAGCACCATGGCCGCCGCCATCCCGCCGAACCGTTTGAGGCGGTCGTCGAGGCCCCACAGCGGACGCAGGCTGATCCGTTCCTTGCGGATCGCGACGAGCAGCACCGCCGTCTGTGCGAACACACCAAGTGTGGTGCCGATCCCCAGCACCAGCAGCTTGGCGTTGCCCATTTCGACCGGGTTCACCGAAAGCTCGCCCGGTACAACGAGATAGACGACGAGGGTGACGATAGCGACGATGTTGTTGACCACCGGCGCCCATGCGGGTGGACCGAACACGTTGCGGGTGTTCAGGATTGCCATGAACACCGACGAAAGGCCGTAGAAGATCACCTGGGGCAGCAGCAGGTAGGCGAACGCGACGGTCAGCGACCGGTTCACCTGGGGATCGCTGCCGAGCATGAGCCGCACAAGCAACGGAGCGGCGGTAACCGACAACACGGTCGCCACCAACAGCAGCGCGGTGGCCAGCGTGACGAGGCGGCGGACGAACATGGTGCCGCCGTCGGGGTCGTCGCGTTCGGCGCGGGCGAGCACAGGCACGAAGATCGCGGTGAACGTCGCCTCGAGCACCAGCGCCGCGACGAGGTTGGGCAGCTGGTTGGCCACCGAGAAGGCGCTGGACAGGGCCGCACCCAGGATCGCGGCCAGCAGCACGATGCGGATGAATCCGGTGATCCGGCTGACCAGCGTGGCGACCGCCATCCCCCACGAGCGGGACACCACCGCGGCATCCGACAGCTCGGGCCGGCCGGCGCGCCGCCGCGGCGCCGGCCCCCGTGGGATGCGCTGGCGCGGTGGGGGCGGCGGCATCCGCCGAGGCGGTGGTGGTGGCGGGTACCCACGAGGGCCGGGCGGCGGGAGGTGATGGCCGGGCATCGGCGGTCTGCCGACGGGGCCGCCGCCACGGTCGAAGGGCGGCTGCGCCGGCCCGGCGTGCCGGCCCGCGGTACTCATGTCCGCCGCTCTTCGCCCGGTTGAAGTGGTGTCAGATCGGGTTCGTCGAGGTGGTTGAGCGCAACATCGAGCGGATCGGGGCGATCCAGGTCCGCACGGTCGGGTTGGCCGCGGAACCGGTGCCACAACCGGCGACCGGCGAGGGCGACCAGGACCGCGCTCACCGAGAGCGTGATGAAGAACAACACCTTGCCGTAGGCGTTGGAGTGCACCGACAGCCGTACCGGCTCACCGAGCGGCATCCCGTCCGCGGTGCGCAGCGCGACGTCGACCGCCACCCGCTGGGTGAAGTGCACTTCGACGGGTACCTGCAGCGGCAGGTATCCCGGCGGCAGCTCGATCTCGCCCATGTCGGTGACGGACATGCCCGGTGGCGCGTCGACCTGCAGGCGTACCCGGATCGGCACCGGCAGGTCGTTGCGCAACGCCAGTGGTAGCGGGCTGCGTTCGGTGGCCAGGGTGTAGGAGCCGCCCGGGTTGACGATCGTCACCGCGTTGAAGAGGTCATTGACCGTACGGCTGGTGGCGGCCAACCGCTGCTGGGCCAGCCCGTTGCGGGCGTCCAGAGGCACGGACTGGCTGAGCGCACGCAGCATGTCCTCGCGCAGCGGCGCGGTGTACTGCGTTCCGGTCAACCCGGTGCGCTCGTCGGTCGTCAGTGCCGCGTTCAACCCCCACAGCCTGCCGCTGGTCGCCGCGATGCCGAGCGTCACGGCGTCGTCGAAACGGGCGCGCGGATTGCCGGTCACGCCGTCGGGCAGGGGCCGGAGATCCTGCTGCGATACCGCCTGGGACTCGGCGATCACCGCGCTCAGTGGGCGCGGGACGGCGAGACCCGCCCGGATGGAGGTGGCCACCGCGGTGAGGACGGCCGCGGCGTCGTCGGCCTGCAGGCTCCATTCCATCGGCGGCATCACGATCTGACTGCGCGGCTCGGCCTGCGGCCGAAGGCCCCGCCAGAGCAGAGAACCCAGTGCGTCCTGGCGACGCGCCACTGACGAGTCGTGCTGGACCGGAATGTCCAGCGCGGGATCGAGATACGACGGCGACCACGGATCGGTGCCCGCGGCGGCGAGGGCAGCGGCGACGGTGGGGTCGAACGGAGCGGCAACCACTTCCGGCGAATAGCGGACCGGGTCGACGTCTGCGGTGGCCGATGCCCCCGTCGCCGAATCTTGTGCGGCGAGATTGGCCGCGGCCACTGCGACGGTCGGGCCTTGCGACGACAACAGTTGGATGGCCGGGGCCGTGAGTGGGCCGTCGCCGACGAGGGTGGCGCCCCGGGTCGAGCTGATGCCGAGGATCTGGTCGACGATGTCTCCGGCGCCGTTGGTGGCGATCGAGCTCAGACCCGCATCGCCGACCCGCTGCAGGGCGTCGAGGTCGGCCTGTGCGTAGTTGGCGGGCGCGACGCACATGCGCTGAGCGACCGTCCTGAGCCGATTGAGCCAGTTCACCGCGGCGTCCTGCCCGGCGCCCGGGTGCGTCGGCGTCGACGGTCCGATGTCGGGTCCGTCGTCGACGACGTAACCGCTCGTCATCGCGTTCACGGTGACCAGCAGGTCGGGGTCGACGGCCAGGCACAACGCGCTGCGCACCTGACCGCTGGGGTCGACGGATTGGCTGGTCGCGAAGTCGACCGCCGACAACAGCACGTCGAGGCGCCCGCCTGCCGAGATCGACCCGGCGAGCTCGTCGTCGATCAACCGCACCGGCGTGGCTCCGCCGGGGGCGCCCGCGGCCAGCCGGGGCCGGTCGCCGAGGGGCCACATCATGGTGAGGCGCACCGGTTTCGTCGTGTCGGGGGCCACCACGTCGGACAGCGCGTCGGCAGCCGATGCCGCGGCGGGCTCCGGCGGGACCCCGATCACCGGCAGCAGGAAACGAGCGTCGTCGAGCCGGGCGGGGGCGCCGTAGTCGGGCGTGCCGTTGGCGTTGACGAGCAGCGGATACACACCGGGCTGCGCAACACCCAGCGACGGCACCTGCGCCGAGCGCAACGGAACCGTCAGTGTGAACGGAACAGTCTGTCCCCGTTGCAATTCCGTGGACAGGGTGATGAAGTCGGCGACCGGTTCGAATTGGTCGTTGCCGCCGCCGAGGTTGGTGCGCAGCCCCGCCGAGGAGGTGACGGCCGGAGCATGCTCGAGGCGCACCATCACGTCGCGGACCGGACGGTCACCGACGTTCAGCACGGTGCCGTTGACGGTGACGACCGGCTCGCTGGTGGTGGTCACCACATCCGGTGTCACGCGGTCGATGCGCACCTGCAGGAACGGCACCGAACCCGGCTCGCCCGCGGCCGCGCGCGGTGCCACGGCGGGCGTGAGGATGAGGATCATCAGCACCAGCACGGCGAGCAGTCGCGGCAGCACCGTCCCTGTACTCCGGCGCGCGGTCACGGTCCTGGTCCGCAGCCGTTCGTCCGCCGGCCCGGCTTGGGTGGGCCTGCTTCGTCGGGACGACGGTTGCGGGTGTGCGAGTGTGTCTGGGCGCGCCGGCGCGGCGAGGACCTGGGCAGCGGCGGCAGTGCGGCGGGCCCGTCGTTGTGCAGCTTGTCGATCAGCTCGTCGGCGACCTCGGCCAGCTTGCGCTCGTCGGCGTAGGCGAGCCGGGCCGGCAGCTCCTTGAGTGGCACCCACGCCACCTCGCTGACCTCGACGTCCTCGTCGGACAGCTCGCCGCCGAGGAACCGCATCAAGTAGTGGTGCACGGTCTTGTGCACCCGCCGGCCTTCGGTGACGAACCAGTAGTCGATGCTGCCCAGGGCGGCGAGCACGCTGCCCTGGATGCCGGTCTCCTCGGCGACCTCGCGGATCGCGGTCTGTTCGGCCGTCTCACCGAGCTCGATGTGGCCCTTGGGCAGCGACCACAGCATGCGGCCCCGCCGGTCGATGCGCCCGATCAGGGCCGCGACCTGGGTGTCCTTCGGTCCGTCGATACCGTCGATGACCAGCCCGCCCGCCGATGTCTCGTGCACGGTGCGCAGCCGCTCGCGTCCGCGACGCGACGATGCGTTCGGCTTGTGCGGTTTGGGGTGTTCGCCGGGGATCGGAGAGCTCGCCTTGTCCGGCACGACCGAGTTGTTGGTGTGCGCAGGGGCGGCGGTGTCGGGTGGACCGGCCGCGCGCCGCCCGCGACGCCGCCCTCGGCGCCGTCGTGGTTTGGCCTGTTCGCCGTCCGACACCCAAGCGATAGTAGCTGCCACCCCTATTGGCCCCTGCCCCACTCGCCGGACGGTGATAAGGCCGTGACCACTAGGCTCATCCGACGTGCCGGATTCAGCTGCTGACGCCGAACTGCTGGCGGCTGCCCAGGTTGCGCTGAACCGCCACGCCGATGTGCTGCGCGATCTCGGCACGCTGTTCGCTGGCGCAGGCCACGAGCTGTATCTCGTCGGCGGAAGTGTGCGCGACGCGCTGCTGGGCCGGCTGGGGACGGACCTCGATTTCACCACCGACGCCCGGCCCGAGCAGATGCAGAAGATCCTTCGCCCGTGGGCCGACGCGTTATGGGACACCGGTATCGAATTCGGCACCGTCGGGGTCGGCAAGGGCGATCAGCGGATGGAGATCACCACCTTCCGCGCCGACACCTACGACCAGGTGTCCCGCAACCCGCAGGTGCGGTTCGGCGACCGCCTGGACGACGACCTCGTCCGCCGGGACTTCACCGTCAACGCGATGGCGGTGCGGATCACACCCGATGGTCCGGGCGAATTCCTTGATCCGCTAGGCGGATTCGACGCGCTGCGCGCCCGTGTGCTCGATACACCTGCAGCTCCCGAGATGTCATTCGGCGACGATCCGCTGCGGATGCTGCGGGCCGCGCGCTTCGTCTCGCAGCTCGGCTTCACGGTCGCGCCCCGGGTCCGGGAGGCGATGGCGGCGATGGCGGATCAACTGGGCCGCATCACCGCCGAACGCGTCGCCACCGAGCTCGACAAGCTGATCCTCGGCTCGGATCCGGTGCCAGGCATCGACCTGATGGTGGAAAGCGGCCTCGGTGATGTAGTGCTGCCCGAGATCGGCGCGATGCGGATGGCCATCGACGAACACCATCAGCACAAGGACGTGTACCAGCATTCGCTGACGGTGCTGCTGCAGGCGATCGCGCTGGAGAGCGAGCCGGATCTGGTGCTGCGCTGGGCCGCGCTGCTGCACGACATCGGCAAGCCCACGACGCGCCGGCACGAATCCGACGGCGGGGTGAGTTTTCACCACCACGAGGTGGTGGGCGCCAAGATGACACGTAAGCGCATGCGTGCGTTGAAGTACTCCAAGCAGATGGTCGACGACGTATCGCAGTTGGTGTATCTGCATCTGCGTTTCCACGGCTATGGCGACGGGAAGTGGACCGACTCGGCGGTGCGGCGCTACGTCACCGACGCGGGCCCGCTGCTGCCGCGCTTGCACAAGCTGGTGCGTGCGGACTGCACGACCCGCAACAAGCGACGCGCGGCGCGGCTGCAGGCCAACTATGACGATCTGGAGGCGCGGATCGCCGAGCTCGCCGAGAAGGAGGATCTCCAGCGGATCCGCCCGGACCTCGACGGCAACGAGATCATGGCGCTGCTCGGCATCCCGGCGGGGCCGGAGGTCGGCGAGGCGTGGCGCTTCCTCAAGGAGCTGCGGCTGGAGCGGGGCCCGCTGGACCATGACGCGGCGGTGGCCGAGTTGATGAACTGGTGGAACGCCAGGGGGTAGCCCAACGTCGGAACAGGTGTGGACTACTGCCTGGCCGACGGGGACGGGTCGGCGACGATGTGGAGCGCGCCGCTGGACACCGACGTCGACGGCGACGGCCAACTCGACGGGGTGGGCACCGATGTCGACGGCGACGGTGATATGGACGCGCTGGCCGACCTCGACGGTGACGGCCTTGCCGACCACGCGGTGCTGGATGACCAGAGCTATTTCACCGACGACGGCTCGGGTACCTGGGCCGTGGCGGTCGACCGCGGGGGCCAACTGCGCTGGTTCGGGCTCGACGGGGTTGAGCAAGTGGGTGGCCCGACGGTCGACCTCGTCGGTGACGGAAAGGCCGACGACCGGCTCCTCGACATCGACGGCAACGGGCTGGCCGACCGCGCGCTCTGCGGGGAGATCGCGTACGTCGACACCGATGGTGACGGGCGGTGGGACATCAGGCTGAGCGACAGCGACGACGACGGCAGGGCCGACGCCGCCAACGAGGTCTAGCGGTCTAGTTCCGCCCGGGTCCGGGTGGACCGGCGAAGGCCTGTGCGATCGTCAGCCACCGCTGCGCGTCGTCACCCTCTGCGGCGACATCGAGCGCCGCCCGCGGGCGGCGCTGCGTGACCAGCGTGCAGAAGTCCTCGGCCGACCCCGTGACTCGCTGCAGGGCGTCCTCCGGACCCCACGTCCACGTCGTGCCGTCGGGCGCCTGCAACTCGACCCGGAACGGATCTGCAGGGGCGGCAAGGCCGTTGATCGCGAACGCGAAGTCACGCGTCCGGACGCCGATGTGAGCGATGGAACGCAGCCGGGCGGTCGCGGGCCGCTTCACGCCGAGCGCGTCGGCGACATCGAGGCCGTGCGCCCACGTCTCCATCAGCCGGGCGGTGGCCATCGAGGCGGCGCTCATCGGGGGCCCGAACCACGGCAGCTTGCGACCGTCGGCGACCGTCAGCAGGGCGTCGTGCAGCCGGTGCCGGGTGTCTCGCCAGTCGGCCAGCAGCTCGGCAGGTGCGACGGCGGCGATTTCTTCGGCGCCACGGTCGACGAAGCCGCTCGGGTTCCCGGCGGCGGCGCCGAGCACTTCGGTGAAGCCGGCCTCGTCGTTGACCGACAGAAGCGAGACCCGGTCGGTCCACAACAGATGGGCGATCTGGTGGGCGATGGTCCAGCCCGGCGCCGGTGTGGCTTCTGCCCAGTGCGCGGCGGGCAGGTCGGCGACGAGCGCGTCGAGTGCGTCGCTTTCGGCGCGAAGGTCGTCCACGATCGGGGCCGCTGTCGCCATGCGGCACACATTAGCCCGCGGCGCGCGCGCGGCGGCCGACGATGGCGTGCACCGCAAGGCCGGCCAGGTAGACAGCGGACCCGGCAAGGACGAGTCCGTGCGATCGGCCGTCGGCGGGGATGACGGCCGCCGCGGCCGTCATGGCGACGATGAACGAAATCCAGAACAACGCGTCCTGCACGGCGAACACATGGCCGCGTAGCGCGTCGTCGACGTCGATCTGCATAGCGGTGTCGACGCACAGCTTGACCACCTGCCCGGCCGCGCCCAGCAGGAACCCGCACACCACCATCATCGGCAACTGCAGCCCGGCGGCGCCGAGTTGGAACCCCGCCGCGAGCACCAACGCCCCGTTGGCCGTGCGGTAGCGACCCCACCGCGCGACGGCCCCCGGCGTGATCACCGTCGCCAGGAACTGCCCGGCGGCGCCTGCACCGAGGAACAGCGCCGCGGTGCCGATGCCCGCCACATTCTGGGTGTCGCTGTGCCGCACCATCACCAACACCAGGAGGGTGTTGATGCCGAGCACCATTCGGTGCGCGGCCAGGCCGGAGAGGGTCGCGGCGACGGTCGGTACGGCCAGCACAGTGCGTGCGCCGTGCAGCCATCCCGTCGCCACCGCGTAGGCCACCGAACCGTGGATCGCCCGCGCGCTCGCGTGCGGGCCGAGCACGTGCGGGGGAAACCGCAGCGAGAGCAGCAGCGCCACTGCCACCGGAATGACGACGATGAAAATGATTGTGGCGGCGCCGGTGTCACCGGTGCCGACGATCAACCGGAGTATCAGCATGAAGGCGGCGCCGAGCAACGCCGCCGCTCCTCCGGTGGCCGTGGCGACCGAGTTCATCGTCACCACCTGGTCGCGGTGCACCACGTCCGGCAGCGCCGCCGAAAGGCCCGAGGAGACGAAGCGGGTGAACCCGTTGACGATCAGCGCGCCGAGTAGGATCGGCGGGTCGTCCGCGCCGGTCAGCAGCAGCGCCGCGATGCCGAGCACCAGCACCAACCGCCCGATGTTCGCGCCGATCAGCACCACACGCCGGTCCCACCGGTCCAGCAGCGCCCCGGCGAACGGTCCGACCAACGAGTACGGCAGGTACAACACCGCGAACGAGGCGGCGATCTCCCAGGGCCCGGCGGCGCGGTCGGGATTGAACAGCAGCCCGCCCGCCAGGCCGGCCTGAAAGAGGCCGTCTCCGAACTGGCTCACCGTCCGCAGTTCGAGGAGTCGCCAGAATTCGGGCAGCCCACGGACCGACCGCCAAAGGGCTATCGGTGCGCGTGCGTCAACCACAGGAATTCACAGTACAAATATCCCGGCGGGCCGCGCTTGTTCGCCACCTGGAACGTTCGCTGGTGACATCATGGTGAGGTGGCGCACTCAGAAGATCCGGAGGATTACGTCGCTCCGACGGCGCACCGCGTGCGTGCCGGAACTCTGCTGCTGGCCAATACGGATCTGCTCGAGCCGACCTTCCGCCGCAGCGTCATCTACGTCGTCGAGCACAACGACGGCGGCACGCTCGGAGTGGTACTGAACCGGCCCAGCGAAACCGCGGTGTACAACGTCCTTCCTCAGTGGGCCAAGCTGGCCACCAAGCCCAAGACCATGTTCATCGGCGGTCCGGTGAAGCGCGACGCCGCCTTGTGCCTGGCGACTCTGCGGGTCGGCACCGACCCGAGTGGGGTGCCCGGCGTCCGCCACGTGCAGGGACGCATGGTGATGGTGGACCTCGACGCCGAGCCCGAGACGATCGCGCCGATGGTCGAGGGAGTGCGGATCTTCGCCGGATACTCGGGCTGGACCATCGGTCAGTTGGAGGGCGAGATCGAGCGCGACGACTGGATTGTGTTGTCGGCGTTGCCATCCGACGTTCTGGCCGAGGCCCGTGTGGATCTGTGGGGCCGGGTGCTGCGCCGCCAGCCGCTGCCGTTGTCGCTGCTGGCCACCCACCCGATCGACATCAGCCGCAACTAGCCGCGCCCGATTGCGCCGGCGAAAGATCGCCGACGGCAACATGATTGGAATCGTCAGTTCCGTGAAAAGGTGCACGTCGCGCAGGCGCCGGTACCACAGCCGGCCGTCGCGCTGCCGCAACTCGACGGGCCGCCCGTCCCAGCCACCACGAACTTGGCGCTCTGCCAGCAGCCCGCCGCGACGGTTGCGATCGCGCCGACGATGCACACGATGACCACCAGCAGGCCGGTCTCGGGTCGGGTCGACAACGCCGCCACGCCTGCGACTGTCAGCATGGCCGCGGCGGCGAACTGCGTGGGCGCGACGGCGCGAAGAACCTGCCGGACGATGGCGCCGGAGCGCGGGCGTGACAGCGTCCACCCGCCGAGCCCGGCGGTCGCGGCGGCGGCGCACAGACAACCCACCGCCGCGAAGAGCATGCGGCCCACCTTACGAGGTGCGGTCAAATCGCGCCGGGCGGGGTTGGGTCCGGCCGAGCCTTCCTCGCGCTAGCGCGGCGCGGCGGTTGGTTGGGCCGCCGTAGTGGCCTGTCCGGGAGCTCCCGGCGTGCTGATCCTGAAGCCGTTGGTGATGGCGTCGGTGGCGTCTGCGGCAGCGACGGCCTCCTGGGCGGTGGTGGTGACCGACAGCGAAACCAGGTATTTGTCCGGGCCCGAGGTGGCGATGGTGCTCCGCCGCGAGGTGTTCAGCGTCATGTTGTTTTCCCGGTAGGTGCCCTCGATCATCGCCGATGGCATGGCGCCGAAGTCGGCCAGCGAGGCGTTGGTGGTGCGCCACGCCGCCAGCTGCTGAGAGTCGATGTAGCCGTGGGTGATGGCCTCCTTGGGATCGAAGGAGCCACCGACCAACTTGTAGACGACGAGTGCGGCGTTGGAGGTGTAGATGCCGTCGCCGCCGACCCGGTCGGCGAGTACGGCGAATGCATCGGGCACATTCGGATCGGGCACCTGCGACCAGCCGCGCGGTACCGGCAAGACGATGTTGAGCGCCTTGAAGTCACGGGCCACCTGAGGCTCGAGTTTGACACCCTTCTCCTTGAAGAAATCCTCGATGGTCTGCGAGGCGGCGGGCACCAGGGTTTCCGGCGCTGCGGCTGCGACGACGGGCACGAGCCCGGGGGCGGCCAGCGACTGGGCAGCCGGCGCGGCGACGCCCGGTTGCCCGTAGGACTGCGCTGCCGGTACGGCGCCGGGTGCGACGGTGACCGTCTGGGTGACGGTCGCGGGGGACGGCTGCGGCGGCGGGTATAGGGGCTCGGCCGAGGCGGTGTTGCCCGCGATACCGAGCACGCCTGCCATGCCGGCGGCGACACCACCGGCCAGAATCCGCCATCGGCGGGCATTGTTGGTCATCGCCCGTTCCTTCCCGAGTCCTTGCCGACTGTGCGGGGCCACGTTGTGTCCCTGGTCAGGGGGCGACTGTATCCAGCGCGCGGAGTCGGCCACTAGGCCTGGAACCGAGCTGGAATGAAGATCTGACCGCTCCGCAATGCAACCGATACCTGCCCGTGGCCGAAGGGCGGATGTTCGCGGACCTTTACCCTGTTCACGTGAGTAACGAGTCGGTCACCGACGTCTCCGATGCGCCAGCCGACACCCCGCAGTACCGATACACCGCGAAACTGGCCGGGGAGATCGAGCATGCCTGGCAGCAGACGTGGTCGCAGCAGGGCACCTTCAACGTGCCCAACCCGGTGGGTTCGTTGGCGCCGGCGGACGGGGCGCCGGTACCCGCCGACAAGATGTTCGTCCTGGACATGTTCCCCTACCCCTCCGGTGAGGGGCTGCACGTGGGTCATCCGCTCGGCTACATCGCCACCGATGTGTACGCCCGCTATTTCCGAATGACGGGCCGTAATGTGCTGCACGCGTTGGGATTCGACTCGTTCGGGCTGCCTGCCGAGCAGTACGCGATGCAGACCGGCACGCATCCTCGCATCCGGACCGAGGCCAACATCGTCAACTTTCGTCGCCAGCTGGGCCGGCTCGGGCTCGGCCACGACGCGCGGCGCAGCTTCTCCACCACCGATGTCGACTTCTACAAGTGGACGCAGTGGATCTTCCTGCAGATATACAACGCCTGGTTCGACCTGGACCTGAATCGGGCCCGGCGCATCGACGAACTGGTCGCCGAGTTCGAGACCGGGCAGCGCAGTCCCGGCGACGGCAGGCAATGGTCGTCACTGTCGGCCGACGAGCGCGCGGACGTCATCGACTCCTACCGGCTGGTGTACCGGGCCGACTCGATGGTCAACTGGTGTCCCGGGCTGGGCACCGTGCTGGCGAACGAGGAGGTCACCTCCGACGGACGCAGCGACCGCGGAAACTTCCCGGTGTTCCGGAAACGTTTGCGGCAGTGGATGATGCGCATCACCGCCTACTCCGACCGACTGCTCGAGGATCTCGACGTGCTGGACTGGCCGGAAAAGGTCAAGACCATGCAGCGCAACTGGATCGGCAGATCCACCGGTGCCGAGGTGCGGTTCGCGACGGCGGCGGGCGATATCGAGGTCTTCACCACCCGTCCGGACACCCTGTTCGGTGCGACCTACATGGTGCTGGCACCCGAGCACCCGTTGGTCGAACAACTGACCGCCGCCGACTGGCCCGACGGCGTGGATACGCGGTGGACGTATTCGTCGGCGACGCCCGGCGAGGCGGTGACGGCCTACCGCGCTGCCATCGCGGCCAAGTCGGATCTGGAACGCCAGGAGAGCAAGACCAAGACGGGCGTGTTCCTCGGTAGTCATGCGACGAATCCGGCCAACGGCCAACAGATCCCGGTCTTCATCGCTGACTACGTGCTGATCGGCTATGGGACCGGCGCGATCATGGCGGTGCCCGGCCACGACCAGCGGGACTGGGAGTTCGCCCGCGAGTTCGGCCTGCCGATCGTGGAAGTGATTGCCGGCGGCGACATTTCGCAGTCCGCGTTCAACGGTGACGGCGAGGTGGTCAACTCCGACTACTTGAACGGGCTGAGCGTGGAGTCGGCCAAGGAGGCCATCACTGCACGGCTGGTCGCCGACGGCGTCGGCCAGGCCCGCGTCGAATACAAGCTGCGGGATTGGCTATTCGCCCGGCAGCGGTACTGGGGTGAGCCGTTCCCGATCGTGTACGACGAAGCGGGGCGTGCGTACCCGCTGCCCGAGTCGGAACTGCCTGTCGAACTTCCCGACATCGTCGACTATTCGCCGGTTCAGTTCGATCCCGACGACGCCGACAGTGTGCCGTCGCCGCCGTTGAACAAGGCGACCGAATGGGTACACGTGGAGCTCGACCTCGGCGACGGCCGCAAGACCTACACCCGCGACACCAACGTCATGCCGCAGTGGGCGGCGAGTTCGTGGTACGAGTTGCGCTACACCGATCCGCACAACTCGGAAGCGCTGTGCGACAAGGAGAACGAGGCGTACTGGATGGGTCCGCGGCCGGCCGAGCACGGACCGGACGATCCGGGCGGTGTCGACCTGTACGTCGGTGGCGTCGAGCATGCGGTGCTGCACCTGCTGTATTCGCGGTTCTGGCACAAGGTGCTCTACGACCTGGGGCATGTGTCCTCGCACGAGCCCTTCCGGCGACTGGTCAACCAGGGTTACATCCAGGCGCACGCCTACACCGACGCGCGCGGCTCGTATGTGCCCGCGGCCGAAGTCGTTGAGCGGAAGGGCAAGTTCTACTGGCCGGGACCGGACGGCGAGATCGAGGTGAACCAGGAGTTCGGCAAGATCGGCAAGAGCTTGAAGAACTCGGTGTCGCCCGACGAGATCTGCGACAACTACGGCGCGGACACGCTGCGGATGTACGAGATGTCGATGGGCCCGCTGGAGGCGTCGCGGCCGTGGGCCACCAAGGATGTCGTCGGCGCATACAGGTTCCTGCAGCGGGTGTGGCGGCTGGTCATCGATGAGGAGACCGGAGTGGTTCGGGTCAGCGAGGACGAACCGGACAACGAGACGCTGCGGGCGCTGCACCGCACGATCGCCGGGGTGTCCGACGACTACTCATCGCTGCGCAACAACACCGCGGGCGCGAAGCTGATCGAGTACACCAACCACCTGACCAAGCGGTACGTCGGCGTGGGCCCACAGCTAGCGAGGGGAGTGCCGCGCGCCGCGGTCGAGCCGTTGGTGTTGATGGTCGCGCCGCTGGCGCCACACCTCGCCGAGGAGTTGTGGCAGCGGTTGGGCCACCAGACCTCGCTGGCGCATGGCCCCTTCCCGGTCGCGGACCAGGCCTATCTGACCGTCGACACCGCCGAGTATCCGGTCCAGGTCAACGGCAAGGTGCGCGGCCACATCACCGTGCCCGCCGACTCTGATGCGGATGCGCTGGAAGCGGCCGCTCTTGCCGACGAGAAGGTGCTGGCCTTCCTGGGCGGCGCGACGCCGAAGAAGGTGATCGTCGTCGCGGGCCGCCTGGTCAACCTCGTCGTCTAGCGAAATCACCGGGGGCGGACGATGACTTCGTGGATGTGGGCGTCGGGTGGGGCGTTGACGGCATCCGCGACGACCTTGGCCACGGTCTGCGGACTAAGAAATCGCTCGGGCTTGTACTCGCCGCCCTCATAGGCGACCAGCCCCTCCTGCATCACGGTCGCGATCCGGCCCGGATGAATGGACGTGACGCGAAGCTCCGGTTCGTCATCGCGTAGCGAGTCCGCGAAGCCCCGTAACGCGAACTTGCTTGCCGAATACGACGCAAGGCCGAGCGAGGCGTTGATGCCTGCGCCTGAGTTGATGAAAACCACCTGACCGCGCGCGCTGCGCAATGCGGGCAGCAGCGCGAGCGTAAGCCCCACCGCCCCAATGACATTCACCTCCATGGTGGCGCGCCACTCGTCGATCGTCGACTCTGCCACCCGTCCCGGGAAGGCAGCCCCGGCGTTGTGGATCAGGACATCGAGTTCGACGATGGGCTCCACGACCGACGCAATGGCGTCGGTGTCCTCCAGGTCTAACGGCCATGTGGTGGCCCCGAGCCGCTCGGCTAGCGCGTCGAGTCGGTCGGACGGCCGGCCGGCAAGAAACAGGATGTGAGTGGGTGCGAGAGCGTCGGCGATGGCCGACCCGAGCCCGCCCGCCGCGCCGGTGATGAAGGCGGTCGGCATGCCGGTCACCCTACCGACTGCGATTATTGAGGCGATGGCACCCGATCCCAGCTTCGCGCCCACGCAGCTCGCGGCCCGAGCCGCGTATCTGTTGCGCGGCAACGACCTGGGCGCGATGACGACGGCGGCGCCGCTGCTGTACCCGCATATGTGGAGCTGGGACGCGGCGTTTGTCGCGATCGGACTGGCGCCGCTGAGTGTCGAGCGGGCCGTCGTCGAGCTCGACACCCTGCTGTCGGCGCAGTGGGCCAACGGGATGATCCCGCACATCGTGTTCGCAAATGGGGTCGACGGATACTTCCCGGGTCCGGCGCGATGGGCGACATCGGCGCTGGCCGTGAACGCGCCACGCACACGCCACACGTCGGGGATCACGCAACCACCCGTGCACGCGATCGCCGTGCAGCGGATCCTCGACCATGCCCGCTCGCGCGGTCGATCCACCCGCGGGGTCGCCGAGGCGTTCCTGGATCGTCGCTGGGGTGACCTGGTGCGCTGGCATCGTTGGCTGGCCGAAGCCCGCGACCAGAACTCGCATGGGCGGGTGACGCTCTACCACGGCTGGGAGTCCGGCATGGACAACTCTCCGCGCTGGGACAGCGCCTACGCCAACGTGGTTCCCGGCAACGTGCCCGAGTACCAGCGCGAGGACAACACCATCGTCACCGACGCCAGCCAGCGACCGTCCGATGTCGAGTACGACCGCTACCTGTGGCTGCTCGAGGAGATGAAGTCGGCGCGTTACGACGACGAACTGCTGCCGAAGGTGATGAGCTTCGCCGTCGAGGACGTTTTCGTCTCGGCCATTCTGTCGGTGGCCTGCACGGTGCTGGCCGAGATCGGCGAGGACTACAAGCGGCCACACGCCGACGTGCGGGACCTGTACTCGTGGGCCGAGCGCTTCCGGGCCGGCGTCGCCGAAACCACAGACGAAAGAACTGGCGCAGCAAGGGATTTCGACGTGCGAGCGGACAGGCTGATTGCCACAGAGACCGTCGCGCAGTTCGCGCCACTGCTGTGCGGCGGGCTGCCGCACGACAAGGAACGGTCGCTGCTGCGGCTGTTGGAGGGGCCGCGGTTCTGCGGCCACCCAGATCTGAAGTACGCGCTGATCCCGTCGACGTCGCCGGTGTCTCGTGACTTCCGGCCCAGGGAGTACTGGCGCGGCCCGGTGTGGCCGGTGATGACCTGGCTGTTCTCCTGGGCGTTCGCCCGCCGCGGCTGGGCCGAGCGGTCGTTGATGCTGCGCCGCGAGGGGCTACGGCAGGCCAGCGACGGTACGTTCGCCGAATACTACGAGCCGTTCACAGGTGAGCCGCTAGGCAGCATGCAGCAGTCGTGGACCGCCGCGGCGGTGCTGGACTGGCTCGGCTAGTGCTCTTCCTGGCCGGTTTCCTGATCGGCCAACCGCTCCATCGGCCCGAGCGCCTTGGTGAGCGTCTCGACGTCGTCCTCGGTGAGCTTGCCGAGCATTGCGGCCAGCGCGTCCCGGCGCGCGGCGAGCGCTTCGCGGTGCTGGACAAGGCCGCGCGGTGTGACTTCCACCAGCACGGCTCGCAGATCGGACGGGTCGCGCGAACGCTTCACCAGGCCGAGCTTCTCGAGCCGGCGGATCGCCACCGTTGTGGTCGGAGTGCGGACACGTTCGTGGGCCGCCAGATCGGTCATCCGGATCGGGCCCTTTTCCAGCAGGGTCAACAGGATCGAGAGCTGTGCCAGTGTCAGGTCACCGGCCGTGCCACGGTTGGCGTCGCCGCGTCGCAGGACGGAAAACAGCTTGGAGAGGACGCGCTGCAGCTCGGCGGCCAGCTCGTCGACCTGCGCTTGGGTCTCCACCATAGTTCGCTAGTCTAACCTGTCAGGGTCTGCCGGTATGGATTCACGCAAAGTTCGGGAATCGCATAACTTTCGACCGATATTCGCTGTTTCAGTAAGCCATCGACGCGGCGGACGGGCTGAACACGCCACGCCGCACAAGCTCCGCGAGCATGACCCGGCCCATGACTTCCGATCGCCCGATGCACGCGGCACGGGCGGCGTCGGGGTCATGCGCGCGGATGGCCGCGGTCTCGGCCTCGTAGAACGGAAACATCTGGTCGTGGTTGTTCAGGTAGGTCACCCAGAACGCTCTCGGAATGAAGCTTTGGGAAGCCCGGATCTCGGCGTGCAGCCGCGGGCCTGCGTACTCGTCGTTGATGAGCTGCCGGTACTGCCACGCTCCTTCTTGGAATGCCCGTGACTCGCGGTTGGCGCGCATGAAGTCGGTCAGGGATTCGAGTTGGGAGATCACGTGCGGTCGCGGGTCGGCCGCGGCGCGCGCCGACGCGACGCCGTTGAGCAGTCCGTACAGCTCGTGGTGCTCGAGGACGACCGACTCGTCGAAACGCTCGACGAACGCCCCGCGGTGATAGCGGGTGGACAGGATGCCGTCGTGTTCGAGCTGGACGACGGCTTCCTGGATCGGGACACGGCTCAGCCCGAGCTCATCGGCGATCTCGTTGCGGTCGACGCGATCTCCAGAGCGCAGCTTTCCAGTAAGCACCAGGTTGATGATGTGAGAGACAACCTGGTCCTTTTCCTTGACTCCATACCTCTTGGGCATAGCGGCGACAGTTTCTCACGCCACATCGCCATTACGCGGCGATCTGACCGAATGAAACCTGTGAGTCGTTGGGCGCCGGTGCGCCGGCCTGTTGGGTTCAGTGCCCCGCGCGCCGATCTCGCCACTGGCACAACGTTTCTGCCGCCGAGAGGTCGTAATCTGGCCCGTTGACGCCGACGGTCAGCAGGGTGACTCCGAGGTCGGCCAGCGCGTCGGCTTCGGCGGTCAATGCATCTGCGCCCGCGCCGGAGACGCCTGCCGATCGTTCGATCGCCGCGGGGTCGCGGCCGACGTCGGCGCAGTGCCGCGCGAGCACCTCCGCCTTCTGCGGGTACTCGCCGCTGTCCGTGAACGAGTGCCAGATGTCGCCGTACTCGGCGACGAGTCGGAGCGTTTTCTTCTCGCCTCCGCCGCCGATCAGCACCGGAATGTCGCGGGTCGGCTGCGGATTGAGCTTGCCCAACCGCGACTTGATCCGCGGAAATGCTTGGGCGAGGTCGTCGAGGCGACTGCCCGCGGTGCCGAACTCGTATCCGTACTCGTCGTAATCCTTCTGTTTCCAGCCCGAGCCGATGCCCAGGATCAGCCGGCCGTCGGAGATGTGGTCGACCGTGCGCGCCATGTCGGCAAGCAGTTCGGGGTTCCGATACGAGTTGCAGGTGACCAGCGCACCGATCTCGATGCGTGAGGTCTGCTCGGCCCAGGCGCCGAGCATCGTCCAGCATTCGTAGTGCGGGCCGACGGGGTCGCCGTAGAGCGGAAAGAAGTGGTCCCAGTTGAAGGCGACGTCGACACCGATGTCCTCGCAGCGGCGAACCGCGTCGCGAATGTGGCTGTATCGGGTCGAATGTTGCGGCTGCAATTGCACGCCGATGCGGATCGGAAGGGTCACGTTGTAACCGTACGTTCAGTCACCGCCCGGTATTCCCGTGGGAGCTAGCCGTCGAGGATGTCCCGCAGGATGTCGACAAGCGCCGCCGGTTGGTCGCCCTGGACAGAATGTCCTGAGTCGGCGACGACGTGTGTGCGCTGGAAGCCGGGTGCGCCTTCTGCGAACGCGGCCGCGTCCTCGTCGTTGACGAAAAACGAGTTGGCGCCGCGCACCAGCGTCGTCGGCATGGTGATCTGGGGGACGTCATCCCACAGGCCGTCAAATCCGTCGCCCTTGCGGAAGGAGTCGTAGCGCCATGTCCAGGTGCCGTCGTCGAGCTGCTTGGAGTTGTGGAAGACGCCTCGGCGCAACGACTTTCGGTCGCGGTGTGGCGCCGCCTCGATGGTCACGTCGAGCATGGCCGAGAAGCTGGGGAAGGTGCGCTCGCCCTTTACCAGAGCGACGGCGCCGAGCTGAGCCTTGGTCATCTCCTCGTGACGCTCGGGCGCTGATGGGGTGACGTCGACGAGGACGAGCTCGGGGACCAGGCTCGGCTCGGTGGCGGCGATGCGCAGCGCGGTCAGTCCGCCGAGCGACATGCCGACGACCAGCCGCGGGTTCGGCGCCCACTTCCGCAGCACCGGGCGCAGCGCCTCGGCGTTGAGCCTGGGCCCGTAGTCACCGTCCTCGCGCCATGCCGAACGGCCGTGGCCGGGCAGGTCGACGGCCAGGGCGGGGAGGCCGAGTCCGACGATGACGGTGTCCCAGGTGTGCGCGTTCTGGCCGCCGCCGTGCAGGAACACCACCTCGGGTGGTTCGTCACCCCACTCGAGTGCGCTGATGTCGCCGGATTGGATGCGCGTGACGGTGGGCAACCGACGGTTCGCGCCGATCTGTTCGGCGTTCTCATGCAACAGCGCGAACTCGTCGAGGTTGAGCAGGTCGTCGTCGGAGATCTCCGCCATGGTTCGACACTATCCACCGCGAAATTCACGTGCGCTCGGAGCGTCGCTGTGTCAGCGTCGGCTGCATGGCCCTCACGTCGTACGCGCCGACAGGATTGACGATCCGCACAGTCGAGGACGCGGACTGGTCGGCCATGGCGCTGCTCGCAGCGACGTGCTTCGGCGTCTGGCGGCCGCAGGAGGCCGGCGACATATGGCGGACATTGATGCCCGCCGACGGTGCCGTCGTTGCGTGCGACGGAGCCGACGTCGTCGGGATGGCGCTGTACCTGGACCTGAAACTGACGGTGCCGGGCGGCGCCGTGCTGCCGATGGCCGGCGTGTCCTGGGTGGCCGTGGCGCCGACGCATCGTCGGCGCGGCGTCCTTCGGGCCATGTTCGCCGAACTGCACAGGCGGATGGGTGGCTATCCGGTTGCCGGGTTGGAGGCCAGCGAGGCCGGTATCTACGGCAGGTTCGGGTACGGCCCCGCGACCGTCATGCACCGGCTGACCGTCGACCGGAGGGAGGCACGGTTTCACGCCGATGTTCCCGATCCCGGTGGCGTCAGACTGGTCCGGCCCGCGCAGCACGGCGAGCAGCTGGAGGAGATCTACGAGCGATGGCGGCTGCAGACCCCGGGCGGCCTGTACAGCCCGCGCCGGCTCTGGGACGAGGTCCTCGCCGACCGCGAGGCCACCAGGGACGGAGGCAGCGGGTTCTTCTGTCTGCTGCACGCCGACGGTTTCGCGCTGTACCGGGTGCACGGCGGCGGGGAGAAGAAGAACATCGAGGTCAGCAAGTTCACGGCGGCGACCCCGCAGGCGCACATCGCCTTGTGGCGGGTCCTGATGGGGATGGACCTCATCGAGACGGTGACCGTCGGCACGCATCCGGACGACGTGCTCCCGTATCTGCTGACCGATCCGAGACTGGTGCGGACCGTCTGCGTTGAGGACGCGTTGTGGCTACGGATGCTCGACATACCCGCCGTGTTGGAGGCGCGTAGCTACGCGGCCGATCTGTCTGTGGTGATGGATATCTCGGACGACGTCCTCGGTGGTGGTGGCAGATTCGCGCTAGAGGTGCGTGGGGGTCGGGGCCGTTGTGTTCCGACGGACGCCGCCGCCGACGTGCACACCGATCTCTCAGTGCTCGGCAGCCTCTACATGGGTGGCCACCGCGCCTCCGCCTTCGTGTCCGCACATCGTCTGCGATGCAACGACTCTGGGGTAGCAGCTCAGCTGGACGCCGCGTTCGCCGCCGACGTCCCAGCCGAGCTCGGCTACGGCTTCTAGCCCTCGATGAACTCTTCGAGCTGCGTCCTGGCGATGTCGTCGGGCAGCTGCTTCGGCGGGCTCTTCATCAGGTAGGCCGATGCGGCCACGACCGGACCGCCGATGCCGCGGTCCTTGGCGATCTTCGCCACACGGACCGCGTCGATGATGACGCCGGCGGAGTTCGGCGAATCCCACACCTCGAGCTTGTACTCCAGGTTCAGTGGCACATCGCCGAAGGCCCGGCCCTCGAGGCGGACGTAGGCCCACTTTCGGTCGTCGAGCCAGCCGACGTGATCGGACGGCCCGATGTGCACGTCCTTGGTGTTGAATTCACGCTGCAGATTCGACGTGACGGCCTGGGTCTTGGAGATCTTCTTCGACTCGAGGCGCGAACGCTCGAGCATGTTGAGGAAGTCCATGTTGCCGCCGACATTGAGCTGCATCGTGCGGTCGAGCTGCACGCCGCGATCCTCGAACAGCTTGGCCATCACGCGGTGGGTGATGGTCGCGCCGACCTGGCTCTTGATGTCGTCACCGACGATCGGCACGCCCGCGTCGGCGAACTTCTTGGCCCACACCGGGTCGGAGGCGATGAACACCGGCAGCGCGTTGACGAACGCCACACCCGCGTCGATCGCGCACTGCGCGTAGAACTTGTCGGCCTCCTCGGAGCCCACCGGCAGGTAGGACACCACGACGTCGACGTTGTTCTCCTTGAGCACCTTCACGACGTCGACGGCCTCGGCATCGGAGACCTCGATGGTCTCGGCGTAGTACTTGCCGATGCCGTCAAGGGTCGGGCCGCGCTGCACCGTCACGTTGGTAGGCGGCACGTCGGCGATCTTGATGGTGTTGTTCTCCGAGGCGAAGATGGCCTCGGACAGGTCGAAGCCGACCTTCTTGGCGTCCACATCGAACGCGGCGACGAACTTGACGTCGCGGACGTGGTACTGCCCAAGCTTCACGTGCATCAGGCCGGGCACCGTCGCGTTCTCGTCGGCGTCCTGGTAGTACTGCACGCCCTGCACCAACGAGGACGCACAGTTGCCGACACCGACAATCGCGACCCGCACCTCGGTGTTCTCAGTCATGGCGACGTTCTCCCTCTCGATCCAATGCCAATTGGAAACTTGTTTAGATCTACGACTGCTCGGCGCGACCCTGAGCTACTTGCTCGGCCGCAATCAAATCGTTGAGCCACTTCACTTCGCGCTCGCTGGACTCCAGCCCCAACTGGTGAAGCTGACGGGTGTAGCGGTCAAGCGAACTGCTGGCCCGCGCGACCGCTTCACGCAGACCCTCCCGGCGTTCCTCGACCTGGCGACGGCGCCCCTCCAAGATCCGCATCCTGGCCTCGGCCGGAGTGCGGTTGAAGAATGCGAGATGAACGCCGAACCCGTCGTCGGTATAGTTCTGCGGACCGGTATCGGCCACCAACTCGGCGAAGCGCTGCTTGCCTGCATCGGTGAGCTGATACACGCGGCGCGCACGGCGCATCTTCGGGGTGCCGTCCGGTGCGGCGTCCTCGACGATCAATCCGTCGGCCTGCATCCGGCGCAAGGCGGGATACAACGAGCCGTAGGAGAACGCCCTGAATGCACCCAGCAGGCCCGTCAACCTCTTGCGCAGCTCGTAGCCATGCATGGGGGATTCGAGCAGAAGACCGAGCACTGCCAGCTCCAGCATCGAATCACCTCCTTTGCCCGTCGCTACGACGGTTCAACACCTCGCACCATACTATCGCGCCGATATATTCGCCGCTACATCGGGGCGTGGTGTTCGGGCCCGGGCCAGGCCGGTTCAGCTGCTCGGGTAGTTGATCTGCTTGACGGTGCCGTCGCCGGCCATCTCGATGTAGCCGCTGCCGAAATCACTCGAGACATAGACGCTCAGCGTCAGTGGATCGGGCGCGGTCGGGTCGCGCGACGGGTCGACGTTGATGTAGCTGTTCGTCACGTCCGCGGGCTTGATGCCGAGGGTCTCCGGCGCGCCGCGAAACACCCCGACGATCGCCTTCGGGTCGAACTTGCCCAGGTCCACCAGCTTGTCGTCGTCGTCCTTCGCCGATGAACTGGTGGAGTCGCCCCAGCCGCCGCGATACGTGTAGCTGAGCTTCCTCCGGTCGTCGGTGGGATCCGCCCGGTCGAGCACGGCGTACTCGGGATAGACCAACAGCCGGTAGCCCATGGTGTCGCCGAACCGCTGCCGCATCTGCTCGACGAGTCCGGTCAGTCCGCCCAGCGACTGCAGCTGGCGCGGCGGCGTGAGGACCTTCGCGGGTATGCCGTCAGCCTTGGCGCCGGGGTCGGAGGTGAAGCTGAGTGGCGAGGTGGTGTTGCCGTACAAACCCCAGCCGATGCCCATGCCGAGCAGAACGAGGACGGCGGCGACGGCCGCCCGTATCCCCCACCCACCGGCCTGCAGGCGGGCCGCCGCGGTCTTCTTGAGGTTCGGCAGTTGCACGGGCGCATTCGCGTTCTGCAGATCGTCGACCAGCGACTGCAGCTCACCCAGCGTGGCCGCGTTGGTCGCTGACGCCACCCGCTGCCGGTGCTCCTCCATCGACAGCTGCCCCTCGGCGAATGCGCTGTCGAGAACCTGGCAGGTATCGGTGCGGTCGCTGTCCTTTGCACGGGTGCTCGGTGTCTGCCGCGTCGCCACGTCGAAGATCGTAAGAGTTCGGCCCGCTTCAGCGCAGGCCAGATGCCGATCACGGGGACGCACCCGACCCCGTCACGCCTCCGTCGTCGCGGGGCCGACGTACTCTGGTCCTCGTGCGATTGCAGCGACAGGTGGTGGACTACGCGCTTCGGCGGCGGTCCCTGCTGGCCGAGGTGTATTCGGGACGCACCGGCGTATCCGAGGTCTGCGACGCCAATCCGTATCTGCTGCGGGCCGCGAAATTCCACGGCAAGACCAGTTCGGTGATGTGCCCGATCTGCCGCAAGGAACAGCTCACCTTGGTGTCATGGGTTTTCGGTGACCACCTCGGCGCGGTGTCGGGTTCGGCGCGCACCGCCGAGGAACTGGTCATGCTGGCCACGCGGTACGACGAATTCTCGGTACACGTGGTGGAGGTATGTCGCACCTGCAGTTGGAACCATCTGGTGAAGTCGTACGTGCTGGGTGCGGTCCGTCCGCCGAAGGGATCGCGTACCCGGACCGCGCGCAACGGTGCGCGGACGGCCAGTGAATAGCGAAGGGCGCCATAACCGGTCAGCCAACAACGTCCGAGCGGGACGAGCGGCTGACGGTGTGAGCGAAGGCCCAACCGCCGAGGTAAAGCGACCAGCTCCTCCCCGTCGGCCCGTGGTTCCTCCGGACGACCGGCTGACCGCCGTCATCCCACCGGTGCGCGACGACATCCGTCCGCTGCGCGACCCGATCGAGGCCGTCAAGGCTGCGCTGGACGGGACCCCCGTGCCGAAGCCGCCGCCACCGCCGATACCGCCGCGGGACCGGCCGCCCGGCGGGGGCGGAGGCGGTGGTGGTCCGTCCGGCCGGCCGCCGCGCCGGCTGCCCGCGATGGAACAGATCAACTGGAAATGGGTGCGCCGCGGGCTCTACGTGGCGATGGCCGCCGTGATCCTGTTGCCGATCATCACCTTTGGGATGGCCTATCTCATCGTCGACGTGCCCAAACCCGGCGACATCCGCACCAACCAGGTCTCGACGATCTTGGCCAGCGACGGCAGTGAACTGGCCAAAATCGTTCCACCGGAAGGCAATCGCGTCGATGTCAACATCGACCAGATACCGGTGCACGTGCGCGATGCGGTGATGGCTGCAGAAGACCGCGACTTCTACAGCAACCCGGGCTTCTCGTTCTCCGGCTTTGCCAGGGCGGCGAAGAACAACATCTTCGGCGGCGACACGCAGGGCGGGTCGACGATCACCCAGCAGTACGTCAAGAACGCGTTGGTCGGCTCGCAGCGAGCGGGGTTGGGCGGCATAGTCCGCAAGGCCAAGGAGTTGGTCATCTCGACGAAGATGTCCGGTGAATGGTCCAAAGACCAAGTGCTGCAGGCGTATCTCAACATCATCTACTTCGGGCGCGGCGCATACGGCATCGGCGCGGCGTCCAAGGCGTACTTCGACAAGCCGGTCGAACAGCTCACCGTCGCAGACGGTGCGTTGCTGGCCGCGCTCATTCAACAGCCCTCCGGACTTGATCCTGCGGTCAACCCCGAAGGCGCCGCCGAACGGTGGAACTGGGTGCTCGACGGGATGGTCGACATCGGCGCGCTCACGCCGACCGACCGTGCGGCACAGGTCTTTCCGCCGACGGTGCCACCCGATCAGGCCAGGGTCCAGAACCAGACGACGGGTCCGAACGGGCTGATCGAGCGGCAGGTGCAGCAGGAACTGCTGGACCTGTTCGACATCAACGAGCAGACGCTGAACACCGAGGGCCTGCAGGTCACCACGACGATCGACCCGAAGGCCCAGGCGGCCGCCGAGGAAGCCGTGACCGACACACTCGACGGCCAGGAGCCTGACATGCGGGCCGCGACGGTGTCGATCGACCCGAAGACCGGTGGTGTCAAGGCGTACTACGGCGGATCCGATGCCCAGGGTTTCGACTTCGCTCAGGCTGGGTTGCCGACCGGGTCGTCGTTCAAGGTGTTCGCATTGATTGCCGCCCTCCAGCAGGGCATCGGCCTGGGCTACCAGGTGGACAGCTCACCCGTCGAGGTCAACGGCATCAAGATCACCAACGTCGAGGGCGAGGGCTGCGGCACCTGCAACATCGCCGAGGCGCTGAAGCGGTCGCTGAACACGGCGTATTACCGGCTGATGCTGAAGCTGAAGAACGGCCCATCCGACGTCGCGAAGGCCGCGCATGATGCCGGCATCGCCGAAAGCTTCCCCGGCGTCGACCACACCCTGTCCGAGGATGGCAAGGGTGGCCCGCCGAACAACGGGATCGTGTTGGGCCAGTATCAGTCTCGGGTGCTGGATATGGCTTCTGCCTATGCCACTATCGCCGCATCGGGTGTCTACCACCGTCCACATTTCGTGCAGAAGGTGGTGAACGCCGAGGGCCAGGTGCTCTTCGACGCGTCCAGCGAGGACAACTCCGGCGAGCAGCGCATCGACAAGGCCGTCGCCGACAACGTCACCGCCGCGATGCAGCCGATCGCCGGATGGTCCAACGGCCACAACCTGGCGGGTGGCCGGCCGTCGGCGGCCAAGACGGGCACCAACCAGCTGGGCGACACCGGCGCCAACCGGGACGCGTGGATGGTCGGCTTCACGCCGTCGCTGTCGACGGCGGTTTGGGTGGGCACCACCGAGGGAACAAAGCCACTGGTGAACAAGTCGGGTGGGCCGGTGTACGGGTCCGGCCTGCCGTCCGATATCTGGAAGAACACGATGGACGGTGCGCTGAAGGGGACCGACAACGAGTCGTTCCCGAAGCCGACGGAGATCGGCGGCTATGCGGGTGTGCCCGCGCCGCCGCCCCCGCCGCCGAGCACCCCTGCCCCGCCGTCAGAAACGGTGATTCAGCCGACGATTGAAGTGGCGCCGGGCATTACGATCCCGTTCGGTCCGCCGACGACGGTGCCCATCGCGCCGCCGGGCGCCCCGGTGACCGCTCCGGGTGAGGCCGGGGCACCGGTCGCGCCGGGAGCGCCGGTTCCGCCGGGCGTACCGGGTCCAGGTCCGCAGCCTCCGCTTCCGACCCCGTGACCGCGAGCGAGGATACCGAGAACGAGCACCGGGCGGCGGAGGCGCCGTCCCGGTCCACGGTGTCGCCGCAGCGGCTGGCCGCCGATCTGCGCAGCGATGACGGCCGCGACCTACCCAGCAGGACCGACGCGTTGACCGCGTCCCTGTCCCAGGTGATCGGCGGCCCGGTCGGCCGCCACGCGCTGATCGGCAGGGCGCGCTTCCTCACCCCGCTGCGGGTGATGCTGGTGATCGCAGTGGTGTTCCTGGCGCTGGGTTACTCGACGAAGGCGGCCTGCCTGGTGACCACCGGGTCGGGCACCGCCGACCAGAAGGTCGCCAATTGGCAGAACCAGCGGGCGTATTACGAGATGTGCTACTCCGACACCGTGCCGCTCTACACCGCGGAACTGTTGAACCTCGGCAAGTTTCCGTACAAGTCGAGCTGGATCGAAACCAACAGCGAGGGCAAGCCGCAGAAGCAGTTCGACGGCAACATCGCCGTGCGGTACATGGAGTATCCGGTGATCACCGGCACCTACCAGTACGTGTCGATGGCGCTGGCGAAGACGTACTCGGCACTGAGCAAGCTTGTTGCGGTGCCATCGATCGCCGAAGTGGTGATGTTCTTCAACTTCTCCGCGCTCGGGCTGGCCCTGGCCTGGTTCGCGACGGTGTGGGCCACTTCGAGGCTGGCGGGCAGACGCATGTGGGATGCGGCTCTGGTGGCGGGGTCGCCGATAGTGATCTTTCAGATCTTCACCAACTTCGACGCGCTCGCAACAGCTTTCGCGGTCGGGGCGCTGCTGGCATGGGCGCGCCGAAAACCCGCGCTCGCCGGTGCGCTGATCGGTCTGGGCGTCGGGGCCAAGCTGTATCCGATCCTGCTGTTGATCCCGATGGTGATTCTCGGCGTGCGCACAGGCCGGCTACGGGAAGTGGGCAAGACGGCGGTCGCCGCCGTCGTCGCCTGGGTGGTGATCAACCTTCCGGTGATGGTGATGTTCCCACGCGGCTGGTCGGAGTTCTTCCGGCTCAACACCCGACGTGGTGACGACATGGACTCGCTGTACAACGTGGTGAAATCCTTCACCGATTGGCAGGGCTTCGACACCGGCCTTGGCCTGTGGGAGCCGCCGGTCATTCTCAACACCGTCGTGATGGTGCTATTCGGATTGTGTTGCGCGGGAATCGCTTACGTGGCGCTGACGGCGAAGCAGCGGCCGCGCCTCGCGCAGCTGGCCTTTCTGGTTGTCGCGCTGTTCCTGTTGACGAACAAGGTGTGGAGTCCGCAGTTCTCGCTCTGGCTGGTTCCGCTGGCGGTGCTGGCGCTGCCGCACCGACGAATCCTGCTGGCCTGGATGACGGTCGATGCACTGGTGTGGGTACCGCGGATGATGTATCTATACGGCGAGCAGAACCGCGGCCTGCCCGAGCAGTGGTTCACCGTTACCGTCCTGCTGCGCGACATCGCGGTGATCGGGCTGTGCGCGTTGGTGATTCGGCAGATCTACCATCCCGAGCTCGACGTCGTTCGTCATCACGGACGAGTCGACGACCCGTCGGGAGGGGTATTCGACGGAGCGCCCGACCGTCCACCGGGCTGGCTGCCAAAGTGGCTGCGGCCCAGGGAGGAGACCACCGACACCGTCGCCATGGAGGAGCCGTCTGTCCCGGTTCTAGTTGGTGGACGCGACGGCGAATAGCCGCCAATCACCCGGCACACCTTTGAGTTGGTGGGACCCGCGGTCGTCGAACTCTAGGCCTGAACCGATGACGAGGTCGCGCAGCGTGGTGGACACGAGCACGTCGTTCGGTCCCGCGAGGGCGCTCACCCGCGCGCCGATGTGCACGGCGATTCCGCCGATGTCGTCACCGCGGACCTCGCACTCGCCGGTGTGTAACCCGGCCCGCACCTCGATGCCGAGCGCCTGCACGGCTTCGCGGATCGACATCGCGCAGCGGATGGCGCGCTGAGGGCCGTCGAACATCGCCAGGAACCCGTCTCCCGACGTGTTCACCTCGCGACCGCGAAACCGCGACAACTGCGCTCGGACGACGGCGTCGTGCGCGTCGAGCAGCGCATGCCAGTCACGGTCGCCGATCTCCGCCGCGCGGCGCGTCGAATCCACGATGTCGGTGAATAGCACGGTGGCGAGCACGCGGTCGTCGGGCACATCAGCCTGGTGGCCGGTGAGGAACTCGGAGATCACTTGAAACGACGGCCGCCACGGTTCGACGAAGTGGTACATGTTGCGCCCGGGCAACTCGACGTACTTCGAACCCGCTATTTGGTCGGCGACGTTCTTGCCCATCTCGGGTACCAGCAGCGCATCGTCGGCATGCTGCAGGACGAGTGTCGGCACGCGGACTGTGGGAAGCACCGCCCGCGCATCCAATTCCTGCACGAGTCCCATCATGAGAGCGACGGTCGCAGGGCTCGCCGCCAGTCGTTCCATCCGTGCCCATCCCCCGCGGACCTCCTCGTTCCAGGGCATGTCCGGATTCACGAGGTGTTGGAATTCACCGGTACCCCACATGGCGGCCATCGCCTCGACGGCCGATTCGTCAGTTCTGATGGTCTGCACTTCCGCGTAGCCCTCCAGCACGACCAGCGCGGCTGTACGAGTGGGATGTGTGGCCGCGAACAATGCCCCGGTCGCAACGGTGCCGTCGAACGCGACGAGCACTGCTTCGCGACTCCCGAGGTCGTCCAGCACCGCGGTGATGCTGTCGGTCCATTGCTCCAAGGTCGGGAGCGCGTCCGGGGTAACAGGATCAGACGCACCCGTGCCCGGCTGGTCGAAGAAGATGAGCCGGCCCAACGACGTCATCGCCCCGACCCAGCCCTCGAGGGATGGCAACTCCGGCAGAACCTCACAACACGTGAACCAGTTCGGGAGGAACACGATGTCGCGAGCACCTTCGCGGGACGCTCGGTAGGCGACGCGCAGGTTGCCGTTGCGGGCGTAGCGCGTCTCGGAGAACACGGCGGAAGTGTAAGCCTGGCGAGCAGCGCGATTTCGCAGATCAGCGGGCGTTGGAGTAGCCTGGGTCGGTTGCCGACGCAGGTAACCCTCCTGCCACGGAACGACCGTGGCCGTGTTAGCCCATAGGAGGTGATGTGGTTCTCATGCGTCCATACGAAATCATGGTCATCCTCGACCCAACCCTTGACGAGCGCACCGTGTCCCCGTCGCTGGAGACGTTCCTCAACGTCATCCGCAAGGACGGCGGTTCGGTCGAGAAGGTCGACATCTGGGGCAAGCGCCGGCTTGCCTACGAGATCCTCAAGCATTCCGAGGGCATCTATGCGGTGGTTGATGTGAAGGCCGAGCCCGCGACCGTGTCCGAGCTCGACCGTCAGCTCAACCTGAACGAGTCCGTACTGCGGACCAAAGTGCTCCGGACCGACAAGCACTAACGGCTGCGGCTAGTCGGAGGCGCTGCGTAGGCTCGCCCACGACAACCACCGCCCTGCGATGAGCGCTCGCGCGAAGAGCGGACAACTACTGCCCAGGAGGACCTCGTGGCTGGTGACACGATCATCACCGTCGTCGGAAACCTGACAGCCGACCCCGAACTGCGGTTCACGCCGTCCGGCGCTGCGGTCGCCAACTTCACGGTGGCGTCCACACCCCGGATCTTTGACCGGCAAAGCAGCGAGTGGAAAGACGGCGACGCGCTGTTCATGCGATGCAGCATCTGGCGTGAGGCCGCCGAGAACGTGGCCGAGAGCTTGACCCGCGGTTCACGGGTGATCGTCCAGGGCCGGCTGAAGCAGCGGTCCTACGAGACCCGTGAGGGCGAGAAGCGCACGGTCGTCGAACTCGAGGTCGACGAGATCGGTCCGTCGTTGCGCTACGCGACCGCCAAGGTGAACAAGGCCAGCCGCAGCGGCGGCGGTGGCGGCGGATTCGGCAGCGGCAGCGGCGGTGGCGGCGGCTCTCGCCCCGCTTCCGGCGGCGGCTCCGAGCCAAAGGACGACCCTTGGGGCAGCGCTCCGGCGTCCGGATCATTTTCCGGCAGCGACGACGAACCGCCCTTCTGACCCAATTTCAGTAGCAAGTAAGAAAGAGAAAGAGACATGGCCAAGGCCAACAAACGGCGTCCCGCTCCAGAGAAGCCGATCAAGACCCGAAAGTGCGTGTTCTGCTCGAAGAAGGGCCAGAACATCGACTACAAGGACACCGCGCTGCTGCGTACCTACATCAGTGAGCGCGGCAAGATCCGCGCCCGCCGTGTGACCGGCAACTGCGTCCAGCACCAGCGCGACATCGCGATCGCGGTCAAGAACGCCCGTGAGGTGGCTCTGCTGCCGTTCGGTTCGTCGACCCGCTGAGTTTGCAGGATTGAAGGAAAGACTCCAGAGATGAAACTGATTCTTACCGCCGACGTCGACCATCTCGGTGTGCCCGGCGACACCGTCGAGGTCAAGGACGGCTACGGCCGGAACTATCTGCTGCCCCGCGGCCTGGCGATCGTGGCCAGCCAGGGAGCCGAGCGACAGGCCGAGGCGATCCGGCGGGCCCGCGAGATCAAGACCGTTCGCGGCATCGAGCACGCCAACGAGCTCAAGACGGCGCTCGAGGGTCTCGGGACGGTGGACCTGCCGGCCAGGACGGCCTCTGACAGCGGCAAGCTGTTCGGTTCGGTCACGGCCGCCGATGTCGTCGGTGCGATCAAGAAGGCCGGCGGGCCCAATCTGGACAAGCGGACGGTGCAACTGCCGAAGGGACACATCAAGACCCTCGGCACTCACCCGGTCGCGGTGCGGCTGCATCCCGATGTGGACGCCGCTGTCTCGGTGAACGTCGTCGCCGAGTAGTAAACGCCACCGTTAATTATCGGCGTGGAGGCCATGATCGCCTTTACGTCGGCGTTGCTGTGTTCTGGCGAACACGTCAGGTTGATATCCACACAGCGAAGCTAACCTGCCGTTAACCTTGGCGGTGCCGGGGTGAAACACAACACGCCCGAGGGCGCAACCCGGGCCGACACGCCGATGAATTTGTCATCCACAGATAACCACCACCCTTGTGGTCCGCTTATCTGCGGGGATGTGATCGACGCCGGCGTCCGTCCACAGGTTCTCCCCAACGCCTCAACACTGGCGAACAGACATATCCACACCCCATCCACAAGTTCATAAACAGGGTGGCTTTCCGACCGCTCCAGCAACGTCTAGCGTTGGCCGTCGCAAGCAATTCCGGCGCCGGGGATGTTGTGCCTGTCGGGGGGCTGGCTTACAGTCACGATAGCGACCATCGAACGTACGTTCGAGCAGCTTGAGGGGAGGTGAGGACGCATCGTGGCTGTTGTTGACGACCGCGGTCATTCGGGGATCGACGTCCCGCCGCCCACCGAGGACTTCGGTCGCCAGCCGCCACAGGACGAGGCGGCCGAACAGGCGGTGCTCGGCGGCATGCTGTTGAGCAAGGACGCCATCGCCGATGTCCTCGAGCGGTTGCGGCCAAGCGACTTCTACCGGCCCAATCATCAGAGCGTGTACGACGCGATCCTGGACCTCTACGGCCGCGGCGAGCCGGCCGACGCGGTGACCGTGGCCGCGGAGCTGGATCGGCGCGGCCTGCTCCGCCGCATCGGGGGAGCGCCGTATCTGCACACGTTGATCTCCACCGTGCCGACTGCCGCCAATGCCGGGTTCTACGCGGGCATCGTCGCGGAGAAGGCGCTGCTGCGCCGCCTCGTCGAGGCGGGCACCAGAGTCGTTCAGTACGGCTATGCGGGTGCGGAGGGCGCCGACGTGGCCGAGGTCGTGGACCGGGCGCAGGCCGAGATCTACGACGTCACCGAGGGGCGAACGTCGGAAGACTTCGTAGCGCTGGAAGATCTGCTGCAACCCACGATGGACGAGATCGACGCCATCGCGTCGAACGGCGGATTGGCCCGTGGCGTACCGACCGGATTCACCGAGCTTGACGATGTGACCAACGGCCTGCATCCGGGCCAGATGATCATCGTCGCGGCGCGTCCGGGTGTAGGCAAAGCACTGGCTCTGGATACTCCTCTGCCGACACCGACCGGCTGGACGACGATGGGCGACGTTGCGGCAGGTGACTGGTTGCTCGGCGCCGACGGTCTCCCGACGGTTGTAGTGGCCGCGACCGATGTGATGCTTAGCAGGCCGTGCTACGAGGTCGAGTTCTCCGATGGGACGGTGATAGTCGCCGACGCGCAGCATCAATGGCCGACGGGTTATGGCGTCCGTACCACCGCGCAGCTGCGCTGCGGTCTGGACAACATTGCAGCGGCGGGGTCGCTCGGGCGATTCGACGAAAGCCGCGCAGTGGCCACCTTGCTGTCGCCCGTACTACAGATCGACTCGGTACGCCGCATCCGCAGCGTCCCGGTGCGATGCGTCGAGGTGGATAATCCAGCGCACCTCTATCTGGCGGGCCGTGGCATGGTGCCGACACACAATTCCACACTCGGCCTCGACTTTCTGCGGTCCTGCTCGATCAAGAATCGGCTGGCCAGCGTCGTCTTCTCATTAGAGATGAGCAAGTCCGAGATCGTGATGCGGCTGCTGTCGGCGGAGGCAAAGATCAAGTTGGCCGATATGCGCTCCGGGCGCATGAGTGACGACGACTGGACGCGGCTGGCGCGCCGGATGAGCGAGATCAGCGAGGCGCCGCTCTACATCGACGATTCGCCGAACCTGACGATGATGGAGATCCGCGCCAAGGCGCGCCGCCTGAAGCAGAAGGCCGATCTGCGGCTCGTGATCATCGATTACATGCAGCTGATGAGTTCGGGTAAGAAGTTCGAGTCGCGGCAGCAGGAGGTCTCCGAATTCTCGCGCAACTTGAAGCTGCTCGCGAAGGAGCTCGATCTGCCGGTGGTGGCGATCAGCCAATTGAACCGCGGTCCCGAGCAACGAACCGACAAGAGGCCACTGATCTCGGACCTTCGCGAGTCGGGTTGCCTGACGGCGAAGACGCGAATTCTGCGAGCGGACACGGGCGCCGAGGTGACGTTCGGTGAGCTGATGCGCACCGGTGAGCGGCCGCTGGTGTGGTCGCTGGACGAGCGCAAGCGGATGGTCGCGCGGCCGATGGCGAACGTCTTCTCGAGCGGCCACAAGGAAGTCTTCAAGGTTCGACTGGCCTCCGGCCGTGAAATTGAGGCAACTGGCAATCATCCGTTCATGACATTGGATGGCTGGACGCCTCTGGAGCAGCTGACGGCTGGTGACCGGGTGGCGGTTCCGCGAAGGGTGCCCGAGCCGGTGCACACACGGCGACTTCCGGACGACGAGGTCATTCTGCTGGCACACATGATCGGGGATGGGTCGTGCGTGAAGCGCCAACCGATCCGGTACGCGAGCATCGACGAGGGCAACTTGGCGGCGGTGACGGCGGCGGCGAGACACTTCGGGGTGACGGCGGTGCGCGATGACTATGCCGCGGCGCGTGTGACGACGCTGCGGCTGCCGGCGCCGTATCGGCTTACGCACGGTAAGCGCAATCCGATCGCGGCGTGGCTGGGCAAGCTTGGCCTGTTCGGGCTACGAAGCTACGAGAAGTTCGTGCCGCCAGAGGTTTTCACGCTGCCCAACGATCAGGTGGCATTGTTCTTGCATCACCTGTGGGCGACGGATGGGTCCGTGCGCTGGGACAAGAAGTTCAAGCTGGCCCGGATCTATTACGCATCCACAAGTCGGCAGCTCATCGATGATGTGGCTCTATTGCTACTTCGCCTAGGCATCTTCAGCCGCATCTACCGCGCGTCGAAGACCGGCTACCGCGACAGCTGGCATCTTCAAATCCCGGGCGCTGAGAATCAGACCCGGTTCCTGCGGCATGTCGATGCGCACGGCGAGAAGTTCTTCGCGGCCCGCGAGGTGCTGGCAAATCTGTCGCGAATTCAGGGAAGGGCGAACTCGGACACAGTGCCGACGGAAGTCTGGCGCCACGTCAAAAGCCTTATGGCAGAACGTGAGTGGATGGACCAAGAATTCGCGTTGGCGTCCAACACGTGGTTAGACGGTTCGAAGATGTGGACGCATGCCCCGGGCCGTGTCCGGTTGCATCGGATCGCAGCGATGTTCGACAACCCGGCGTTGCACGACCTGGCAACAAACGATGTATTCTGGGACAGGATCGTTGAGATCACCAACATCGGCAAGCATGATGTCTACGATGGAACTGTCAGCGGCACAAGCAACTTCGTTGCTAATCTAGTGAGCGTTCATAACAGTCTTGAACAAGATGCCGACGTCGTTATACTCTTGCACCGCCCGGATGCCTTCGAGCGGGACGACCCTCGCGGAGGCGAGGCAGACCTGATCCTGGGCAAGCACCGCAACGGTCCGACCAAGACCATCACCGTGGCACATCAACTGCATCTGTCCCGCTTCACAAACATGGCGAAATAAGCCGCCCCCGC
>CAWBXH010000015.1:0-527584 GCA_963792745.1 uncultured Actinomycetota bacterium
CCGCTGTCGAGATGCAATGAAGATTGACAAACGCGCACCTGTTGTTTGACAACAGCCTTAGCCTTCCTCACTTTTTGCACGAAAAACCGCCGGCAGACACGCACTCGCGGCTCACCGCGGACACCTCAATGTTCGGTGAGTTCGAGAGGTGCTTCGAGTGCAGGATCGTTGGTGGTGTGGCCCGTCTCGGGCGTGTCGTCGCCGAGGACTTCCCGTAGCCAACGTCGTTCGGCGCTGCTGATGGTGCGGGCGGTAAGCAGCATGCCACGCCTGTACGGATCGACGACGTCCTCGGCACGCAGAGGCCGGTTACCGTCGTAGAAGAAGCTCGCCGGCTCCTCCAGGAATTCCAGCCGCCGGCGAAGTACGGCGTGTTGGTCGGAGACCTCGGGCAGCTCGGACAAGAACGTCAGAACGACGAAGAATCGGGCGAAGTCAGTGATTTCATGCTGCGCGGGGCGACGCAGCCTCTCGAGTAGGTCGGCGCGCCCGGCCGTTGTCACGGTTAGCACGTACCGACCCGGGCCTGCGGCCGTGTCCGCCCGCCGCTCTAGCAGGGCCGCCTTCGCGAGGCGGTTGATCGCCGGATACAGGCTGCCGTCGCTGACGGGCCGCGTATACCCAGTCAGCTGGGACACCCGGCGGCGCAACTCATGCCCCGGCAGCGGGCCCTCGTTCAGAAAGCCCAGGATCGCTAACTCCAGCACGTCAGTACCATGCATCGAATCGAGGCAGACATCGATTCGATGCTACCATTCGTGATGTTGTCATCGCATCGGGCGCCTCCTCCCGGCCGACCGCATACCAGAAACTAGGTTCCAAAAAAATGCCAATAGAATCCCCCGAAGCAGTGATGAAGCGATTCGTCGAGTTCATCAACACAGCGGACGTGCAGCTTGCTGGTCAGGTCATCGCCTCGGACGCAGTTTTCTACGCACCGACACATGCCGAACCGCTGCGTGGACCCGAGGGCTACCTGAAACTGCTTGCTATTTTGCGCAACGGGTTCCCTGACATCCAATGGACATTGGAAGAGACAATCACCGAAGGTGACCGGGTCGCCGCACGATTTGCCATGCACGGTACGCACCGAGGCGACTTCTTCGGAATCCCGCCGACCGGCAACGAGATCTCGGTCCAGGCTCTCAACTTCTATGACCTCGCCGACGGCCAGATCGTCGGCGAGCAGGGCCAGCCTGATCTGCTCGGGATCATGCAGCAAATCGGCGCGGTGCCCGCTCCCTGAAGTTGTGGCCATGAGTCCTATTGGGGTCGTAGGACATTCGACAGCGCGCCCTCGGCGGCTCAGCGGGATCGGGCAGAAAGCCGGTAGAGATCGGCAAGCAGGCCGACGGCATCAAGACGTCTCCGGATGCGTGTCATCGCGCCACCAGATGCGTGGTCGCTTTGCGAAGTAAGACGCGAATGTTCCTACCGTAGGGACCCAAAGCCGGCAGAAGACACCCTAGATTGGCAGGCAACTGCGACACGCCCAACTTTTGTCAAAGTAGTCCGGCGTTTCCTATCAATCTTCCGTGCATCTCGACAGCCGCCCCCGCCGCATCAGCGGTGCGACCTGCGTCGGATCCGACAGACCCGCTGTCGGCGTGGTGATGCTTAAACAAGGACCTCGGCTGCGAGGGAGGACGATGCGCGGCCGAACTCACGTTTTGTTCGGTTGCTCGTGATGCTTGAAATGCTCGGCCAATCACCCGGGTGAATTAGCTCGCTGGGTGATGACCACTCATCCCACGTCGGTAAATGCTGGCTCAGCAGATGGCGCGGAGTAAGTGCAGCCGATCATTGTACCGGATATGCGTTCGCACATAAGCGAGCAACGGGTCGCGTTGCCGGTGGACGAGGCTGGTTGCGTTGATCGCCGCGCAACGCCATCACCACAAACGGGAGAAACCAGATGAAGCGTCGCCAATTTCAACGATCGCCTGCTGACTAGTCCAGCGCCGCGCGAACACCATGGCTGCTGCATCGAATGCGGGACGCCGCCGCCTTTGCCCGGCGTTCGGCGCAATCGGAAAGACGATGCTCGCGATAGACACCGTTCCGGCGATCGAGGATCAACTTCACACGCTGCGGCCCATCTGCAGCGCCCAGCGGGTGTCGACCGGAATTGCATGCGGCGCGCCGGCGGTGGCGGTCGCCGAGATACACGCCATCGACGGATGCGAGCAGATGGGGCTAAGCCCAGACGGCGACGTCGTCGAGACGCTCTGCCAAGCCTGCCTGGTTACTGTGCAACGGGTGATGGCCACGTACGTGGGCGACAAGCGCGAGATGGCGTCCCGATGCGGCACCCACCCGGTGTGCAGCACCTGCGGGCGTCCCACTCTATACCTGCGCAGTGTCTTCGCCGTGCGCCCGATCGGGTCAAGCGGGACTGGCATCATGACCCGACTACGCATCGCCTGCCTGTTTGTGGCTGTGGTGGCCGGTGATTACGCGGCCCTCATGTTGATCGACGGTCAGCTAATCGATTTCGGCGTCGCCGCCGCCATTTGTGCGGGATCCTCGGTCGCGGCCGGCTGATCGCCTACGCCGACGACGAGGACGCCCGGCGGCAGCACGAGCTGGGCAGGCGACGCCGCACGGCGGTGGCGCGGGGACGAGCGGCCGTCTGGGAGCGCCGTGACCAGCAGGCGGCTAACGCCGCCGACCAACAGTGCCCGTTATGCGGAGGCGCACGCCAAAAACCAAGTGACTCACCCAGATTCGTCGACCGGCAGGAAGCGCGCTTATGCGGGGCATGCGCGCCGGCCCTCAACCCAGAGCCGACACGATGAGCCTTCGGCCGGTCTCGGTGCCAGTTCTGATAGATGAGCAACCCGAACGGGTGCGCCGGGGCACGGCGAGCCCCGCCTTGGCGTCACCTGGGATCGGTTGGTGGCGTGGGGCACCCGAGGACCCCGGCGTGGAAGTATTGACATGAGCGCACCCGCCGCCATGTCGGGATCACCGCGCCCCGGTCTAAGCAGCAGCCAGGGCAGCGAAAAACTCGACGGCGACCCGCTCCGCGCCGGGCGCCGTCGTTGAGGTCATCGCAGGACGGTCCGAGCATGGCCGGGCGCATCGCCTGGCTCAGCGCCCGGCTGATGATCCGGCCGACGCTGAGCGTGGGCAGCTGTCTGCCCTCGGCGCCGTGGCCATGGGGCGTCGTCGAGTTCGCCGCCCGCGCCATCACGCCGACACCGAGGCACGGTGCGCGCCGACATCGCGCTCGCGCACTGCACCGCGCAGCTCGTTCGCGCCGCCGGAGTGCTCCCTGCTGACGGCACCCGCCGGGTCGTGCTGTATCTGCACGGCGGGGCATTTCTCACCTGCGGCCCCTACTCGCACGGCCGACTGGTGAGCATGCTGTCCAGTTTCGCCGACAGCCCCAGTACTGGTGCCCAATTACCGCAAGATTCCCAAACATTCGATCCGCGAGGCGATCGACGACTGCTACGACGGCTATCGGTGGTTGCGCCGAAAAGGCTATCAGCCCGGACCAGATCGTGCTGGCCGGAGATTCGGCCGGCGGCTATCTGGCGCTAGCGCTGGCCCAACGCCTAGCTCGAGTGCGGCGAGCAGCCCGCAGCGCTGGTGGCCATGTCACCGCTGCTGCAACTGGCCACAGCAACCCAAAAAGACCCACCCCAACAGCGGCTCGGATGCGATGTTTCCCCCCAGGGCATTCGACGCCTTCCACGGCCTGATCACCCGCGCCGCGGCACACCGCGACTCGAACGGGCATTCCGACCTCGTTTACGAACCGCTCGACCACATCCAGCCGGGATTGCCACCCACCTTGATCCATGTGTCTGGTTGCGAGGTACTGCTTCACGACGCACAGCTGGCGGCCCAACAACTAGCCGACCGTCGGCGTGCCTGTCGAAGTGAAGGTATGGCCGGGCCAAGTCCACGTGTTCCAACTCGCCGCGCCGGTGATCCCCGAAGCCACCCGCTCACTGCGCCAGATCGGCTGCTACATCCGCGAAGCGACCGGATAACCAAGGGACTCCGAGTCATCGAGGATGGATCTCGGGGCGTTGCCATCAGAAGTGGCTCCGGCCACATTCATATCCAGCCCGGCCACGGGTCCTCGCCTGGCGCCGCAGCAGCGTTTGACGCGCGCTCGCTGTGGCGGAAATGCAGCATTTCGCCGCTTTCATTGCGGCGCAAGCGCATATGGATGCGAACCTCGAGCTCTTTTGGCCGCGAGGCGCAGCCCCTGATTGCCGTCCGCTCACGATCGCTGCCGATCCGCCCGGTGCTGCCGCCGTACTCACCCGGGTGAAATGGTTCGCCGGGTGATGACCACTCACCCGCCGTCGGTGAACGCTGACTCAACAGCCGGCGAGCGGAGGATTCACCAAACGACACCGCCGCATGACTGGACACAAACATCCGGGCACCTCGCGTGTATTGCGTCCAGGTGGCCACGCTCGACAACCAACCCCACTTTAGGAAGGACATGTAATGAAAGCCATCACTGTGTCAGATCGTGAGGCCGGTGCCGCCAGCTTGGCGCTGACAGAGCTGCCCCGCCCCGAGGCGGCCACAAACGACGTCGTCGTGCGGGTACACGCTGCGAGTTTCATATTCAACTGAGCTTGACTGGCCGGACACCTGGACCGATCGCGCGGGTCGTGACCGCACACCGAGCGTGCCCGGCCACGATGTGTCCGGGCGTCGTGGTTGAGTTGGGTTACGGCACAACCGGATTGAGTGTCGGCCAGCGGGTGTTCGGGTTGACCGACTGGTCGCGCAACGGCTCGCTGGCGGAGTACACCGCGGTGGAAGCCCGCAATCTTGCACCGTTGCCGATCGACATCGATCACACCGTGGCGGCCGCGCTGCCGATCTCCGGGATTGACCGCCTGGCAGGCCTTATTCGATCACGGCCGCCTCACCGCTGGACAAACGGTTCTGATCCACGGCGTCGGGGGCGCGGTCGGATCGACCGCGGTGCAGCTCGCTCGTGAGGTCGGCGCGCGCGTCATCGGCACCGGCCGGACCGCAGATCGCGACCGGGCGGCCGAGCTCGGCGTGCATACCTTCCTGGACCTGGACACCGAAAAACTGGAGGACGTGGGTGACGTCGACCTGGTGTTCGACGTGATCGGCGGCGATATCCTGGACCGCTCGACCGCGCTGGTGCGCGCCGGCGGAACGCTCGTCACCATCACCGAACCGCCTAAGACCCGGCCCAGCGACGGGCGGGCTGTCTTCTTCGTTGTCGAACCCGATCGCGCCCAGCTCGCTGCCCTCGCCGCCCGAGTGCGCGATGGACGCCTCACTCCCGTCGTGGGCGCGGTGCTGCCACTCGCCGAAGCCGTCGACGCTTTTACCCGCAAGCGCATCCCTGGCAAGACGATCCTGCGCGTAGCCGAAGGCTAGAGACAGCGACCCCCGATGACCGGACGGCGCAGACGCGGCTAGCGCCGGTGGGAGGCGATGTTCGTCCGCGTTGGTCGACGGGAGAACACGGAGGCCGAGCTCGCGCTGCGCTACACGGCGCGGCTCTGGCCATCCGCTCCACCTGGGCTACTGCCCAGGCACAACCCGCTCATCTGCTCATTGCGAATCATGTGAGCACATCAGCTAGTTCAAGACACCCCAGAGGGAAAGGCAGCCGACAGATGGCCTTGAAGACATTATTCGCCGCACTGACCGCGGCCACGCTGCTCGCGCCTGCGGCCCATGCCGACCCGACGCCAGAGAATTCGAATCAAAAGCCGGTTGTCCGAACAGTTTTCGATCAGTTGACAAACATTCCCGGCAAATCGCTTGAAGCAGTGACCGTCAGCTATCCGCCGGGGGCCAAGAGCGGAGCTCACCACCACGCGAATTCGGCGTTCATCATGGCCTACGTCATCTCCGGAGCGATTCGCAGCCAAGTCGAAGGTGAGCCCGCACGTGTTTATCAGGCCGGTGAGACGTGGCAGGAAGCCCCCGGCGCGCACCACACGATCAGTGAAAACGCCAGTGCCACCGATCCCGCTGAACTGCTCGCAGTCTTTCTGATCGATACCGGAGACGGGCCGCTCACGACGGACGACGTCACCGAAGATCAGCCGCCACGCTAAGGCATTGAACAATGCGCACGGCGTCCGGTATGAACGATTTAGAGACATTTTCCGTTGAAGCGTTCGACGGAGCAGGAGGAATGCGTGCGCGGGCCTGATCGGATCCGGGTTGTCGGGATCGCGCTTCGCGTGTCGCTCGCGGCGGGGTTTCTGTCGTCTGTTGCCGACCGATTCGGCTGGTGGGCGCCGTTGGGGCAGGGGACTTGGGGAAGCATGGGTGCTTTCGCCGACTACACCCACCAGTTGGTTCCGTTTGCCTCCGGATGGTCTTTGACCGTCATTGTCTGGGGCGCTACCGCCACCGAAGCGGCCCTCGGAGTCTTGCTCCTGATCGGTTGGCGGCCACACTTCGTCGGCGCAGCCAGTTGCCTAGTGCTCCTAGTATTTGCAGTCTCGATGGCTGTCTCGCTCGGTATGGAATCACCGCTGAGCTACAGCGTCTTCTCCGCCGCAAGCGGCGCCGCGGCCTACGCGATCCTTGGCGCAGCATCGCCATCACCGACCGCGGAAGCCACGCCTGTGGCACCTAACGTGCCGGGATCCGCAAAGCGGTCAGACGCCGACTGACCGCAAGGATCGTAAGACGCGGAGATCTGTTGCAGCGCTAAGGCGTTCGGAACAACTGCACCCGATCTTGGAAAGCCGGGCGCGGCTGCGGGTGACCGGCGCGCAGGGTGAGATGTCGATGAGCTGACGAGGGCCACTGGTCGCTGGGCCAACCCTGATCGCGGTCCGCCCCTGATGCCGGCTGATCCACCCCGACACCGCTTAGCAAATGACCCGGGTGAATTGGCTCGCCGGGTGACGACCACTCACCCCGCGTCGGTGAAGGCTGACTCAAGACAAAGCGACCGGAGGGAAGTGCAGCCGACGATGTACCGGATTCGTGTTCATGGCTCGCCGACATCGCGCTCAGCTTACCGGCCTCGAGTGCGCTGTGATCGACGTGAGACGGCAAGGATGCTCGATTTGGAAAGGGATGTGAACCGTGGCAGCCGCACGCACTGAATGTGTCAGTCCGACAGGGGATCCGGCAATCGCCACCCACTTCGAGCGTGATGTGATCCCGCTGATTGAGCCCCTCCGTCGGCGCGCCGTTCGATTCACTTCCACTCCCGCGGATGCCGAGGACCTGCTGCAGGAAACTTTGCTCAAAGCCTACGCCGGCAGGCATTCATTTCAGCAGGGCACGAACCTGAGTGCGTGGCTGTTCCGAATCATGACCAACACATACATCAACGGCCACCGATACAAGAAGCGCCAACCGGCGCAATGTCCGACCGACCAACTCAGCGACCGACAGCTGGTAGCCAGCGCCGCGCATTTGCCGGCGGCCCTGTGGTCGGCCGAAGACCAGGCGCTCGCCACGCTGGCCGACCCTCGAATCAAGGCGGCAATGCAAGCGCTGCCCGAAAAGTTCCGGATTGCCGTCTACTTCGCCGATGTCGCCGGTTTCTCCTATAAGGAGATCGCCGGAATCATGGACACCGAAGAGGGAACGGTCAGTTCACGGATCAGCCGCGGACGACAACGGCTGCGCACCCTGCTAACGGACGCGCCCAGCTAGCGGCAGGCCGACAACGGTTCGCGTCACCGGGTGGCGGGAGTCGAACGGCGCCCAACTGTCACTCACACCAGGCTCGGTGGCACCGCCCGCACCGGACTCCGAGTGGCGGCCACTTCAAAGGGACGCAAGGATGAGCCAGGCGGTTGGTCACGAGTTCGACCTTGCCTCAACGCCTTCAGCCTGGCGTGGTCATCCCGCATCGGAGCACTGTGCTCGTTGACGTCTCACCCGGGTGAAATACGTCGCCGGACGAGGACAACTCACCCCTCGGGCACAGACAGTGGTCGCTGACGAACGGAGAGAGAACATGGTGCACAACCAAATCGCAGGCTTGACGGCTGATGAACTGAGAAGCTCCCGGACGAGCGCCACCGCGGCACTGATCGCGCGGTACGGCCTGGTCGTCGTCCTGGCGTGGTTCGGCGCCATGAAGTTCACGTCCTATGAGTCCCACGGCATTTCACATTGGGTGGCCAACAGCCCCTTCTTGGGCTGGGTGTACAACCTCATGTCCATCGACGCCTTTGGTCGATTGAACGGATCAGTAGAATTGATTACCGCTGCACTACTGGCCGTCAAGCCGTGGTGGCCGAAGGCCTCAGTGGTGGGCGGCATAATCGCTTCGCTGTTCTTCGTGACCACGCTGAGCTTCATGGTCACCACCCCAGGTGTCGGCGAGGCGTCTGCCGGTGGCTTCCCCGTCTTATCCGCCGACGGGGAGTTCTTGATGAAAGACATCGCATTGATCGGCTTAGCGCTGTGGCTGCTGGTAGATGCCATCAACGCGACCCGCAAGCAGCCGATCGTCGCCGAGACGGATTGACGCCTCTCGCTGATGAACTCGCATCCGCCGAGGGAGCCGCTGATGGGCAGCCAGGCGCCGTCGCGGCCACACCCGCCGCATCGCTGCGTGCTATCCAGCCAGGAGCCGCGATGACACCGGCAGTCAGCGACCATTACGGCCTCGTCGTCGTCGGCGCAGGCTCCGGGGGATATGTGGCAGCCATCCGCGCCGCCCAGCTCGGCATGACCGTCGGGATCGTCGAGGAACGCTACTGGGGTGGAGTGTGCCTGAACACGGGCTGTGTTCCGTCAAAAGCGCTGCTGCGCAACGCTGAGATCGCCTCCATCGTCACCCAGCAGTCCGCCACATTCGGCATCGCCGGCGACGTCAGTCTCGACTACTCCCGCGCGGTGTCGCGCAGCCGTGAAGTCGCCGACGCCCGGGTCCGCGGAGTGCATTTTCTGATGCGTAAGAACAACATCACTGAGATCGACGGGCACGGCCATTTCACCGGCCCGCACAGCCTCCAGGTGGACCTGCGCGACGGGAGGCACACGATTGGTGACCTTCGACCACGCCGTCGTGGCGACCGGATCCCGGGTGCGCATGCTGCCCGGAGTTGTCCTCAGCGACAACATCGTCACCTACGAACAGCAGATTCTCAGCGCCGAACTGCCCGAGTCCATCGTGATCATCGGCGGCGGCGCCATCGGCATGGAATTCGCCTACATCCTGCACAGCTATGGCGTCGGCGTCGAAATACTGGAATTCAGTCGACCGCGTCCTTCCTAACGAGGATGCCGACGTCTCACGAGAATTGCAGCGCCACTACCGGCGTCGCGGGATATCGATTCGCACGTCGGCGCGTGTGGACAGCGTCATCGACCACGGCGAACACGTCACCGTCGGCCACACCGGCGCTGACGGAACATCGGCTACCACGCAGGCAGCGCGTGCCTTCATCTGCATCGGATTTTGCCCCAACGTCGAAAATATCGGCTTGGACGCCGCTGGAGTACGTGTTGCCGCCAATGGTGCAATCGACATCGATGACTACATGCGAACGTCTGCGCCGCATATCTATGCTGTCGGCGACGTCACCGCCAAAGTTCAACTCGCCCATGTCGCTTCCGCACAAGGTGTGATCGCCGCCGAAACCATCGCGGGGGGGCAGACGATGCCGTTGGACTACCGGATGATGCCGCGAGTGACGTTCTGCCAGCCCCAAGTCGCCAGCTTCGGCTTCACCGAAGAGCAGGCCCGCGCCGCCGGTCACCGCGTACGGGTCGCCGTCTTCCCGATGCAGGCCAGCGCCAAGGCCCACGGACTGGGTGAACGCGGCGGTTTCATCAAAGTGGTTGCCGACGAAGCGCATGGCGAGCTTCTGGGAGCGCATCTGGTGGGCAGCGAAGTCAGTGAACTCCTGCCCGAGTTGACGCTGGCGCAGCTGTGGGACCTCACCGCCGCCGAGCTGGCACGAAATGTACACACCCATCCCACACTCGGTGAAGGGCTACAGGAATGCTTCCACGCCCTGACCGGGGAGGCCATCAATCTGTAGGGAAACTGCGGCACGCACCCGGTCGCTGATGGACGTCCGATCCGTATCGCGCTACTCCCAAGGCCACTCACACCAAGATGCAGGAAGTGCCATGCCCAGACGCAACGGTGCCAATCGCGAGTCATGTTCGATTTCGATGTGCCCATCCCTGCCGTGCGTCACAGTGCCGGAAATGACCGGAGACTTCATTCCGAGTCAGCGGCTGGCAGCGAGGTTACGGCGAACACTTCGCAACGAGGGCAACGGATTCGCGTGATCGTTTACAACACGCTCACGAAACGCAAAGAGCTGTTCGAGCCGACGATCGCGGGTACGGTGCGCATGTTCGTGTGCGGTCCGACCGTCTACGACCTCAGCCACCTCGGGCACGCCAAGACCTATATCCAGTTCGACCTGATTGCCCGCTATTTGCGTAGCCGTGGGTACCGAGTGACATACGTGCAGAACATCACCGACATCGACGACAAGATCATCGGTCGCGCGGCGCAAATCGGTACCGATCCGGCGGCAGTGGCGGCTACCCACGAGAAGCGCTACCTAGAGGATATGGCCGCGCTGCACATCTCCAGCGTCGACAGCTATGTTCGCGCCAGCGACTATATCCGCGAAATCATTGCTCAGGTACAACAACTCATCACGGGCGGGCATGCCTACGAACTAGATGACGGCTGGTACTTCGATCTGGCCTCGTTCCCGGATTACGGCAAGCTCTCGGGGCGTATCGATTCGCGTACTGGAGGCTATGTTTCCCGGATCGAACACCACGTCGGCAAGCGCAATCTCGGCGACTTCGCTTTGTGGAAGGCCCGCAAAGAGGGCGAGCCGTTCTGGGACGGGCCGCTTGGTCCGGGAAGGCCCGGCTGGCACATCGAAGACACTGCAATCGCGGCATCGATCTATGGGCCGCAATACGATCTGCACGGCGGCGCCGTGGATCTAATTTTCCCACACCACGAAGCTGAGATCGCGCAAATGGAATCGGTGTCCGGCCGTTCGCCGATGGCGCGCTACTGGATGCACACCGGGCTGCTGCACGTCGACGGCGCGAAAGTGTCGAGGAGTGCAGGGAGTTTTATTACGATCCGTGACGCGCTGGCGGCCTTTGACTTTCGCACCGTGCGCTACGCGTTCTTGAGCCAGCACTACCGGTCAGCCATGGAGCTCAGCATGCACGCTCTCGACCAGGCCCGCCTCGCGCGACGGCGTGTCGAGAATTTCGCTCGCAAGATCTCTGCCGCCGAGACGCCCGCGGCGCAGGCACTCGCCGACCGAACCCGCGCCGAGTTCTTCGGCCGTCTCGACGACGACTTCGACACCCCTGGAGCCCTCGCTGTCTTGTTCGACTACATCCGCGAACAGAACCGCAGCAACACACCACCGGGCCCAAGCGCCTCCGTGCTGCTCCAGGAAATCAATGAGCTGTTCGAGACCTTTCGCATCGACCAGAGAGCCCGTAACGACCGCGAAATCGCCGCAGCGGTCGAACGCCGACGGCAACTGCGCACCAACCGCAGGTTCGCCGAAGCCGACGCGATCCGCACGGACCTAGCGACCCGCGGCATCACCCTCGAGGACACTCCTGATGGCACCCGATGGTGGCGTCAGGACAAATAGGAGCTACACCAGCGCGGTTACACGCGGCCAGCGGCGGTCACTGGCCATATCCCGCTCATACGCACGCTCCGGTTCACGGCGTCGCATTAATCACCCGGGTGAACATTAATCACCCGGGTGAATAGGTGGTCGGGGCGATGGACAGCTCACCCGGCCTGGCCGCAGTCTCAGTACGACCAGAACCGGGCGGGGTTGTCGGCCCGCTGGCGGGGCGCCGCAGCTGAGGTCGTTACGTGTCGTCGATAGGAGAGCGGCGGCCGAGCCGAAGCCGTCAAGGAGAACCAGGAAGGGAGCCCGATATGCGTTTTGAGGCCAAGAAGGTCATTGTTGCCGGCGGCAGTGCCGGCATGGGACGATCCACCTCCCTGGTTCGGCAAAGTGGCGACGGTGCGCACGCAATCGCGGGCGGTTGGCGTGGTTGAGCATCGACACGTCGAACTCGACCCCGGGTCGCGACGCATCCAGACCCGCCGGCTGGTGTTGCGGCCATGGCGCCTCGACGACTCGATCGCCGCGTGCGCGATCTATGGCGCCCCGGAGGTGGCTCACTGGTTGTGCCCGGCACTGCCCGCCATCGTCGACCGCAGCGACATGCGACGCATGCTGGGCGTCTGGATGGCCGAGAGCGACGCGGCTGGGTTGCCGCTGGGTCGCTGGGCGATCACCGACAAGCAATCCGGGCAGGTGATCGGGGGAGTGGCCTTGCTGCCGCTGCCGCCCGGGCGCAGCGACCTGGAGATCGGGTGGCAGGTGACCCCCGCGATGTGGGGTCATGGGTACGGCGCGGAGGCCGGTCACGCTGTCGCGCATCAGGCCTTTGAGAACGCGGGCCTCAGTGAGGTGTTCGCGGTCGTGCGGCCGGGCAATCATCGTGGCGTGGCGACGGCACGGCGAGTGGGTATGGAATGGATCGGCGAGACCACCAAATACTACGGGTTATCCCTTCAGGTCTATCGCCTAAGGAAGGCGGACCTGGATCTGCCGGAGCCGGGCTGCGCCGATGTCTCTGAGTCTTGATCACTGGTCGATTGAGCCGCTAGGCCCCGGACGACACGCCGATCTCCCGTCGAAGTAGCCTGGCGAGTCCTCATCGAGTTCGTTGAAGAAGAAACCGGTTGCCGCCGTGCCGTTTTCGGTGATCGGATTGATCTCTTGACGGATCAAGGCACCAGGCTGTCACTGCAAGGATGTTGCGATGTTGACTTCCGACGTCAGGGTCTGATGAATAGGGCAACGTTCGGCGATGTGGAACAGCCGTTGCCGTTGAGCGTCGTCGAGGTCACCGGCTAACTCGATGTCCCGATCAATATGGTGGATCCATCCGCTGGTGGTTTCGCACTCGACGCAGTCTTTGGCGTGAATGCGGGAGTTCCGTAACGTCACTCGAACTCGCTCGAGTGGCCAGCCCTTGCGTGCGGCGTACATCCGCACCGTCATAGAGGTACATGTCCCCAACGCGGCCAATAGCAGATCGTAGGGTGTTGGGCCTGCGTCGTCTCCGATCGGCCGCGGCTCGTCGGCGACGAGCCGGTGGTGCCCGGCGGTGATCTGCTGCGTGTAAGCGCCCGAACCCGTCTCCGTCACGGTTACCGTGCCCTCGGACGACGCCGTGTCAGGGCCGGTCTTGTGTGTTGTCATGTCACTCTCCTTGGTGGTGAGAACGTCGAACAACGGGCGGACGCCGCTCGACCGGGGCGAAGTAGGTCATTGAGAGTCCTTTCTCAGGGCTCGACTTCGAATGGGTTTGATGAATAAGGCGATTCGCTTGCGTGCGGGCGGTCTTGCACTTCTTGCCGCCATGTCTTCAGTAATGGGCAAGTTCAGATTCGTGGGCGAGTAGGGGATCCCAAACCTGATTGACCGTTGGGTGTGGCGCGACAGCATGGCGTAGGAGATTGGTGGGGACCTTCGCGACGATAGCCAGGGTGGCTGCTTGAACCAGTTCGGAGAACTGCGGTCCGACGAATGTCGCTCCGAGCAGTGTGTTGGTCGCCGCGTCAATGACCAATTTCGCCCATCCTTCGAAGCCATCCCTGTAAAGGGCGAGGAATGCCACTGCGCCTGGGTAACGGGCGGTTCGGATTCTTACCGTGAACCCTTCTGCTCGGGCCTGACTTTCTGTGCGCCCCACCCTGACTACTTGAGGGTCAGTGAAGATAACCTGCGCCAGACTGCCGGCATCGCGGGCAGCCAGCTCGTTCTCCCCCAGTTCTCGCCCCGCGGCCCGGGCCGCGATGATGTCGGCCACGACACGGCCGTGGTACGTGGAGATATGAGACAGCCGAGCACGCCCGGTGGTATCTCCCAGGGCGTACAGCCAGTCGCCTTTGACACCGACCGCCTGTAGATGGTCGTTCACAGGAACGAACCCGCCGCCCGGCAGGCCAAGGGTTTCCAGTCCGATGTTGTCGGTGTTGGTGCAGCGTCCGGCGGCTACGACGATCTCGTCTACCTCGATGGTCTGGCGGTGGAAAGTTGCGGTGACTGGCCCCCCCGCCACGAGGCGGGCTACCGCCGACAACTCTGTCTCAAAGTGAATCTTGACGCCTTTGCTTCGCAGTGACTGTGCGACGAGCTCGCGGGCTTCGGGTTCGAAGTTGCGAAGTAGGGTGTTCCCACGTACAAAAAGTGTTACCGCTGAGCCCAAACCGGTCAGGATGGTCGCGAACTCGACGGCGACGGGGCCGCCACCCACCACCAGCGCGCGAGGTGGCACTTGTGTCATGGTCGTTAAGTCCCGATTGGTCCACGGGCATGCTTGCGCCAACCCAGGTATCTCCGGCACGTTAGGACGAGTGCCGGTGGCCACAACGACCGCGTGGCGTGCAGTCAAGACGGCTTCGGTGTTATCGGCATGCGCTACGCGCACCGTTCGTTGGCCGCTCAACCGGCCGAACCCATGGAACACTGCTACACCGGCTTGCCGCAATGATGCTGTTCGGTCTTGATCCGAGAGATGCTCGATGATCGCGTCGCGTTTCGCGAAGACAGCCGGCACATCCAGTCCTTTGCCCGAAATAGCCTCTCGCACACCGGGAACCGCCTTCGCTAGGTTGAACACCTCGATCGGGCGAAGCAGTGTTCTGCTCGGGTTGCAACCCCAGTAATGACACTCCCCACCGACCAAACGATCCTCAACGAGCGCTACCGCAAGGCCCGCCGACGCAAGTTTCCGCACGGCGGCAACACCGCCAACTCCGCCGCCTACCACGATCACTTCGAACTCTCTACCAGTCATATCTACCCCCACTTGCGATGATCGGTACGTACAGAGCTGCCGTGCGACGGCACTGTCGTCCGATCGGCGGACGCTTTTTGGTAGCGAAGGTCGTCGGCGTACATTTGCTGGTCACGCGGGTGCATCACTGCGGATGCTGGCATGAATTCCTCGCTGGCCGAGAACTGGGCCAGAGACGATTGGGCCAACCCGATCGACACCAGCGGCCGGGTAAAAAGAATGTTGGTGAGGTATCCCAGTGCAACGGCCCATCTGTTGGCGTTACGGGGTATTGCGTACAGGTGATAGAGCCGGGTCACGAGTTTCGCAGCGAAACCTGACAGCTGAATGTTGAGCGGATTTGCAACAGCGAACCCGGGACCTAGGTCGACAACGGTTCCTAGATCGCGGTGTCGGTATTTCTGTGCGCGGCCGTGACCGAGGCTGGCGGCGACGTTTCGGGCGAGGACTTTGCCCTGCCGGTTTGCGTGTTGTGCCGTTGGCGGCGTAATCGTTCCAGGTTTGGTGGCATCGGGCACGGCCGCGGCATCACCGCCCGCATAGATGCCGTCGAAGCCGGGCACCTGCAGATCCGATCCGACCTTGATTCGGCCCTTTTCAGTGGGCAGCCCCGTCGCTGCGATAAGCGGGCTCGCGACCACGCCGGCTACCCATGCGACGGTGTAGGTACCGATGCGGGTCCCGTCACTGAGGACGACATGATCGGCCGCAACCCGCGAAACGGTGACACCGACAAGGATCTGTACGCCGCGCCGTCTTAGCACCTGCTCGGCTCGTGCGGCCAACTCGGGGCCGAGTTCAGGCATCAACCTTCCTGAGCGTTCAACGAGTATCAACTGGACATCACCGAGTTCGAATCCGAAATCGTGTGCCGCCACTGCGGCCATCGCGCAGAGCTGGGCGATGAGTTCTGTTCCGGAGTAGGAAGATCCCACGACCACGATGGTTCTGCGCGCGGCCGCGCGTTCACGGTCACCGTCGATGCGCGCCAGTTCGAACTGCTCGAGGATGTGGTCGCGTAGGTAGAGCGCCTGCGCTATCGATTTGAGGCCGCGTGCGTGCTCGGCCAATCCCGGAATGTCGAACAGGCGGCTGATCGAGCCGGGAGTCAGGACGAGCCGATCCCACGAGAGCTCGTGGGAGGTGTTCTCCTGGTCGCGACAGTGCAGTGAACGCGCGGACAAGTCCACCGATTCGACATAGGCGCGAAACAGCCGGACCCCCGGCAGCGAGTCGATCAAGGGCACCGTCGCGAAACGGGGGTCAATCGCTCCACCGGCGACCTCGGGTAAGAGGGGTGTGTACAGCAGGTAGTCGACGGGCGAGATCACGGTCACGGTGGCGTCGGAGCGGTGCCGCTGCAGCAGCCTGCTGAGTCGGCGTGCACATTCGAATCCGGCGAATCCGCTACCGACAATCAGAATTGAGCAGGGCTGCCGCGTGGGGGCTTCGCGGTGACGGCTCTTGACCGAACCGGCACGTGTTCGGGTTGGACGCATGTGATCTCCCTTGGTCGCGGGGCGTCGGAGGGCGCTGCCGCGCGCGAGGGCTACCGCTGCGGTGCGGTGTGTCCGCGGGCCGGCAGCGCCGGTTTGTATGGCTGGATGTGTTCGGGGCTTCGCGTGCAGCTGTGCTTCTGTCGAACTAGCCTGTCGTCGCGTCGGGTGAATGGTCATCACCCGTGGATCAGGATCACCCGGGTGATCTGTGGCCAGGATCCAGAACACCTTGTCGGGATGCGCGGATGGCGGAACCCCGCCCGGGAAGCAGTTTTCGACATGAGTCGTTGAAGAAGAAACCGGTTGCCGCCGTGCCGGTTTCGGTGACCGGATCGATCTCCTGACGGATCAAGGCTTGCGCCAGCCGGGGCGCGAGTGTGGCCTTCTGTTTAGAGCTGTGCGCTCGCTTTCGGGCGATTGACGCGGATAATCGGCATCGACTCTTCCTTCACTGTGATGGATGTGTTGGGTCATCTCTCGGTCTGGTCGTCGTCGGTTGCCCGACCGGCCTCGGTCTGCGGCTGCTCGCTGATGAGCTCGAGGCCGAGATCGCGCAGCCGGTCGAGGAGTCCGTGTAAAGCTGTGATTGGTCTCTGACTTCGCCGGTGAAAACGGTGTTGACGGCGCCGGCGCGCAAGCGGTCGGATTGCCGACGAAATGGCGAGCTTGCAAAGGCAGGTGAGGAGGAACCCGTCGCCATGGCGGTAGTTGTCGCCAAATGTTTGGGCTGAAAAGCGTACGGGTGTTACGCGATGCCGTAGTCGTTTATCTTGCGGTATATGGTGGCCCGTGATATTCCCAGGGCGCGTGCCGCCTCTTGCTTGTCGCCGCCGTTGTCTTGCAGGCTACGGACAATCGCGTCGCGCTCGAGGGCTTCGATTTGGGTCAGCTTGCGCCGAGTGACCGAGCGGCACTCCGGCGGCAATTTGTCGGCGCTGATCATGCGCGATCGTTGGCGGGCAACGGTTTCGGTCAGAACCCGCCGCAGCTGCGAGACGTTGCCCGGCCACGGGAGCTTGCTGAGTTGGCGCATAGCATCGGGCGCCAAGCCCACATCAGCACCCCGGGTGATCTCGCGCAGCAACAAGGGCACGAGTTCCGCGAGGTCGTCGATCCTGTGTCGCAGTGGCGGAACTGTGACGGTATGGGGAAACAGCGGCAGCAGCTGCTTGACCGGTCCTGAAGAAGGCGCGCCGCTGCGGGTCGCCGCGACCCATCCCCGGCCCACGCGCGTGGCCAGTATTGAGGTGATCGCTTCGAGCGTGTCCGTGTCGATGTCATCCACGTCGGCGATCACTAGGGCGAAGTCCTCATCGCCGGACTCGGCTGCTAACTCGGCGACGAGACGCGCGGCACTCGGAAACGCTTCGGCGTGCATGACCCGAACGGTTCGGGCGGGATTCACGTCCTGCGCCACCGCCTGGGCCAGCCGTGCCCGGCCGGATCCGTGCTCTCCTTCGAGCATCATCCAATCTCGGTTGTGGCAGCATTGCCGCACCTGCTGGCAGCAGCGCAGCCAGGCGCTGTTGCGACCTGCCAGGCCAGGTATGTAAGTGTGTGCCGGGTGGCCGATCTGATACGGATGCGAGCTCGCCTCGGTGGAAAGGTCAACGCGGAAAACAGCGTTGATGCGACCGCCACGCAACGTCGACCGTTCGACGGCGGTGAGTTTGGCGATGCGTCCGCCCGGCAGAACAGCCAGCGCCGTGCCGGGCAGCGTGCAATTGAGCAGATCCGAGGCGTGCTCTAACAGCGCGGTCTGCTCGGTACCGTCAAGGGTCCGACGAAGGTAGGGGTTCATCAACACCACATCGCCGCCAATCCCAAGGACACCGCCGGAAGACCGTCGTGCTCGCTGCAGATATGCCTCCAGAAGCGCGGTCTCGCCCTCATGAGCTACCGCCCGCATCCGGTCCTCGATGTGGCGGCTGGCGCTGGCGGCCAGCGCGAACAACAGTGGATCGGATTCGTCGGCCAGACAGCTCAGATTTACGGCGCCGATTACTCTGCTCGTTATCGGATCACGGATTGGCGACCCCGCGCACGCGAAGCCGGTGAACATCCCGACGTAGTGCTCGCCGCCACGGATGAACGCGGGCCTACCAGTCTCCAGCGCGGTGCCAATCCCGTTGGTGCCCGCCACCTCTTCAGCCAAGCTGTAGCCCGGTGCGAGGCTAATTGTGTCCAACGCGTTGAGGATGGACACTTGTGCGGCGTTCCGTTCAACCACCACCCTGTCGGTTGATGTCAGGACGACGCTGACAGCGTGCGAAGCTAGGTCATCGGTGAAGCGCTGCAGCACGGGCGCAGCCGCGCGCGCTAAGCGAGAACCCCTATTGGGTTCTCGCACGTAGGGCAATTCGACCCGGTCGGGGTGAACATGCAGGACCTGGGACCGACGCCACGAGTCCAAGATGCTGGGCTGCAGAATGTCCTCGTCTACTGGGCGCACCGCGTCAACGGACCCGGCGGTCAGAAACTTTTCCCTGACCTAGCGGCTCGTCATTCCCTGGCCACAGGTGTCAAACATCTTCCCAGACGCACTTACTGTACGCGCCACAGCAGCGTTGCTCAGAGGAACCGACGCATCGCAGCAGGCCAAGCGGGACGAATGAAGGACCGTGGGGCCCTCCGACAGGCGTCTCAATTTGAGACGCTGAGTCACCTCATGTTGAGACGCTCACGATCCGCACGAGGCACTGTCATGAGGTGTATGAGTCGATGCGTCGATGGATGAGCAAGAGAAGCGCCGTGAGCCGGTATGACGCGTGCTTCGCGCGTAAAATTATTCGGTCCCTTGGGAGAGGAAGATCCGTGGCTGCTGTCTGTGCGGGCACTGAGGTGGCCAGCACCGTTGGCCGACCGCGCAGTCGTGGGCGAGGCGCAGCAGATGGGGCGGAGGGACCCGCGTACACGGCAGCGCTAGGGCATCGAGAACTGTCGACGACACACGTAGGAGGTCTCGCGCCCGCCAACTCCACGTCGGAGGGCGGCGGTTAGCGTGAGCACCGCGAGGGCATCGGGCAAGGTGGACATACCGCCGATTCGTGGGCGGGCGCGCGAACTTAAGGTAATCGGCGCGCTGATCGCTGCGGTCGTTCACGGGCGCGGGGCTGTACTGGTCATGGAGGGCCCGCCGGGCATCGGGAAGAGCCGCTTGTTGACCGAGGTCGTAGCGCTCGCCGAGAAGGCCGATGTTCGGGCACTGTTCGGCGAGGCGTTCGAGTACCAGCAGACAGTGCCGTTTTTTTCACTATTCATGGCCACGCTGCGCGCTGATCCTCCGGTCGGCGATGTTGAGGCGCTGCGCCGGCTGGGTGGCTCGGCGGATCTGCGCTACTGGGTGGTGCACGATCTGGCGGAAGCGATTTATGCAGCGGCCGCGCAGACCCCCCTGGTAATTGTGTTGGAGGACCTCCACTGGGCCGATAACGGAACCCTGTTGGCGTTGCGATCGTTGGCGACCGCACGACCGGATGTGGCGGTGTTGTGGGTCGTGACCGTACGCACCGGGGCGGGTGGGGCGGCGGTGCACGAGACGTTGTCGGTGCTGCAACGCACGAATGCGACGTTCTTGCGATTGGCAGCGATGACGCCGGACGCCGTCGCCGACATGGTCCAAGACGCGCTGCGGGCGAGGGCGGATGCGTCGCTGCTGAATCTGGCCGCGAAGGCGCACGGGAATCCGTTCTTAGTGAGCGAGCTGGTCGGCGGTCTTGGGGAGGAAGGTCGGCTCGAGTTCTCCGGTGGTCGTGCGGTGGCCACCGGAAACGCGCTCCCGCGGCGGCTGGGCTTCGGTATGCAGCAGCGACTGGATCTGCTCTCCGACAGTGCTTCCGAGGTGGTGCGGGTGGCCGCGGTGTTGCCCGACCAGTTTTCGGCTGGCTTGCTGGCCGCGATGCTGGAACGGTCGCCGGCATCCTTGCTATCGGCGCTCGAGGAGGCGGTGCGCGCCGATCTGCTCGTGGAAGACGGTGCGCGGCTGAGGTTTCGGCACGACTTGCTTCGTGAGGCCACACGGCAGTCGTTGCCCCAGTCGCTCGGCCTAGCGATGGAGCGCCAAGCGGCGTCAGTCATGCTCGGGATGGGCGCAACCCCGGCCGAGGTCGCCGCTCAGCTGGCGCGAAGTGCAGAACCCGGGGACAGGCAGGCGATCGACGCGCTGCGTCAGGCCGCCAAGTCAGTGGGCCACAGCGATGCCAGTGCGGCCGCGGACCTGAGCAAGCGCGCACTGGAATTGTTGCCCACCGATGACGCTGAGCACGGGTCACTAGTAGCAGAAACGGTGGAGTGGCTCAACCGGGCCAGCCGCTATGGCGAGGCGGAAGAATTGGCCGTCGTGGCGCTCGCGGAGGCGGCCTCGCCCGAAGTCGAGGCTGAGATCCGCCTCCGGCTTCCGACGCATACCAAGCACAGCTCCCCGCAGCGGGTGGAGGAGAACCGCCGAGCGCTGCAGTTGAGCGGCATCAGCGAGGTCACCCGGACACGGCACCTGTCATGGCTGGCCTACAACCTTGTGTTGCAGGACAAAAACGGGCAAGGGCGTACCGCAGCCGACGAAGCTGCCGCCGCTGCGGCTGCCATCGGTGACCTCGAGGCCACCATCATGGCCGAGGTCACCCACGCTTTGCTCGATTCCGGTGAGGGATACGCGGCCCGCGCACTAGAACGCATCGAACGGCTTCGCTCACTCGCCTACACGAATGAAACGGCGTTGGCACACGCCTATGCCGGGATGTTCCACGCAAACCTGCTGGCAGTGATCGGCCGATTGGACGATGCGACCACCCGAGTCGCCGAAGGCATAGGGCAAGCCGGCCGGGAAGGCAACTCATTGGCCCTCACTACCTGGGCCGTCTATGGCGGGTGGGTCCACCTCGCTGCGGGCCGGCTGTCGGCCGCTCGCGACGCGGCTGATTCTCTGCCGCCTCCACAGCCGACAGGCGCGACGGAGCAGGACGTACATCGTATGCTGATCCTCGCCGAGGTGGCGGCGCACACCGATGACCGGAACTTGCTGCAGCAGACGGCCAATGACGCACGCGATGCCCACTTCGGTTCACCTGGCCAACTTCGAGCATCAGCGTATGTGCTGACGCGGGCGGCGTGGTATCGCGGCGACATTCATGAAGCAGCGCGCTGGCTTGGCGACATCAGCCTACTGGGGACACCCCTTTTCCCCCATGCATTGGTTCGGCTGATCCTGGGTGCGCGCGTGGCCTCGGCGGCCGGTGACGCCGGCTTGCGCGCGCGGGTCCTTCAGGCCACCGAAGTGCTTGAGCGTGAGCAACCCGCGGTGCCGCTGTTGGCGGCGGTGGCAGGATATGCCCGCGGGATACTGGAACGTGACGCGCAGGCGCTGGTGGCTGCGGCGGGGTTTCTTGAATCATCGGAGCGGCCGCTTCTTTACGCCAGTGCTGCCGAGGATGCCGGCGGCGAACTGAGTCGCGCACGGCGCAACGCTGAGGCGCTCGAACAGCTGAACGCGGCATTCGACACCTATGTCGAATGCGAAGCGATTGGCGACGCCCGCCGGGTCGGCCGCGCGCTGCGCCGATTGGGCGTGGAACGGCGTGTCGTCACGCACCCGCGGGCGAAAACCGGCTGGGACAGCCTCACCGACGCCGAACTCACGGTTGTCAATCTGATCGCTGAAGGCGCCACCAACCGCTCCGTCGCGCAGCAGCTGCACCTCTCACCTCACACGGTGAAAACACACCTACACAACGCCTTCGCCAAGTTGGGCGTCACGTCTCGGGATCAGCTGACTCGACTCATGCGCCGTTCGGATTGACCAGTCCATCAAATATGAAGGGCGCTGGGCATACACCGACCCGGCCCTAAAGATCGCCCGGTGGACGATGGTGACGACTGTCGCCGCCTGACAACGTCGTCATTGAACGCTGGATCGCCGCGACCGCAACGCTACGAAGTCAGGAACGGGCGTGGGAGAGCAACGCAGACAAAAGGATCGAGAGATCGATGATGAGCACAGTGTTGGGAATGTTGATGATGATGCCGGTGGTGTTCGGCGTCGGTGGGTACGCGTTGGTGTCCCGACGACCATGAGCACGTCAAACGGGCACCGCAAGCGTGCGCCTGAGGTAATCGGGGAGAACGTTTCTGATTCAATAGAGTCTCTGCGATCGCCGCGCAGAACGAGCCCGCCCGGCGCTGCAGGGAACAACGGGGATGCCGAGAAGCCGGCGCCCACCCGGGACGTGTCAACGCCGAGTGTCTCCGCCCGGATGCTGGGTTCAACGGATTCGCGGACTTCGGACATGCTCGGCTCAGCTGGACGCAGCGACAGCGGCGTCGCAGAAGGCGCTGCGCGAGCAGTTCTGCTCGCCACCAAGCTGCACGTCCCAGCCATCGGGAGCCAGCTCGTTCACCGGGCCACTCTGTTAGACGCGCTGTCGGCGGGGCAGCGCCGCAAGCTGACGCTGCTGAGTGCGCCCGCGGGCTGGGGCAAGACGACATTACTGGCGCAGTGGGCGTTGGGTGCGGGTGAGGACCAGCGGTTCGGCTGGCTGTCGCTTGATCGTTCCGACAATGACCCGGTGTGGTTTTGGATGTATGTGGTTGCGGCGCTGCAGAAGGTCAGTCCTGGGGTGGGGACTCGCGCGGTCGAACTGCTGGCGATGGACGCTGACCCGGTGCAGGTCGTTCTGCCGACCCTGCTGAATGATCTGGACACGATCGCTAGTCCGATGGTGCTCATTCTTGATGACTACCACCTGGTGGTAAATCGAGCGGTTCATGAGCAGGTGGCATTCGTTATCGGCCGGATGCCGCCGAATCTTCACTTGGTGTTGGCCACCCGATCGGATCCGATGTTGCCGTTGGCTCGGCTGAGGGCCAGCGGCGAGCTTGTCGAGATGCGAAGCGACGATTTACGTTTCGGGGTTATTGAGGCGGACCACCTGCTGAACGATGTCCTCGGGCTGGACTTGGCTGACGCAGATGTTCAACTTTTGCACCGACGCACCGAAGGGTGGGCTGCAGGCCTCTACCTTGCCGCCCTCTCGCTTGCCGGACATCCTGATGCCGCCGCGTTCATCAGGACGTTCACAGGCGATAACCGTCATATCGTCGACTACTTGATGGCCGAGGTCCTCGACAGTCAGCCAGCACAAATGCGCAGCTTCCTGCTGCGCACCTCGGTCTTGGGACGCCTCAGCGATGCGCTGTGCGACGCGGTACTGCAAACGTCCGGCTCGGCCTCGGTCTTGGAGAAGATCGAGCGCGAAAACCTGTTTGTGGTGCCACTGGACATGTCGCGTCGCTGGTATCGCTATCACCACCTGTTCGGGGAGTTGCTGCGAGCCGAGCTGTATCGCAGCGAGCCCGATCTCGTCGCGGGTCTGCACCAACGAGCCGCGGCGTGGTTTGAGGCCGAGGGCCTTGTCGATGAGGCGGTGCGCCACCTGGCCGCTGCCGGTGACGTCGCACGCAGTGCTGATCTCATCGCCGCGGACTGGGTCAACGAATTCAATGGCGGCGGCCTGTCGACCGTCTCGGGCTGGCTCGATCTGCTTCCCGACGAGTTTGTTCGACGGGATCCGCGGCTGAGCGCGGCGCGGGCTTGGATCGCGTTGAATGTTGGCCGGTTCGATGACGCGCACACGTGGATTGAGGCGGTCGAAGCCGGGTCCGCGGCCGACACCGGCGATCACGGCAGCCTCGGCGCTGAACTTGTCGCCTTGCGTGAGGTCCACGCGTTCAAGACGGGTGATGTCGCTACGGCGCTCGAGGCGGCTCGCCGCGCGATTACTCTCGACTTCGACGACGCACTGCAGGCCCGGTCGGCCGCGTGCTGCATGTATGGATCCTCGCTGTACTTCTCGGGCAGCTTCGACGAGGCCCAAGTCACCTTCCGGCGGGCCGTGCAGCTGGCTGAGAAGGTAGGTGATCGGCGCCGCCGTATCTATGCGCTGGGTTATCTCGCTTTGATCGCGGCCGAAGCTGGTCAGCTCGCAGATGCCGAGCACCAGATTCGCCGGGCAACGGGCGTCGGTACAGATCTGGCGGGTGGCGAGCATTTCGTTACTGCGATCGTGTCGCTGGCGGCGGCCACCGTCCTTGATGTGCGTGGCGACAGGGCTGCTGCCGCGGACGCGGCTCACCTGGCTGTCGGTTTGGCCCGCAAGGGCGCAGGAATCCTCGAAGTCGCCAAGGCGCTGCTGGTCAGGGCCAAGATCCTCCGTGACCTCGGTGATCATGAGATGGCGGCGGCGAGCCGGAACGAGGCCAGCGCGCTGCTTCGAGGTTGTGCGGATGCCGATATGGCGCGAACGGTGCTCACCGCGGCCCAGCGCAGCAAGTGCGTCGCGGTAAGTCCCCGTAACCAGGGGGACACGGTCGCCGAAGAGCTCACCGCCAAAGAACAAGAGGTCCTTCGGCTGCTGGCCACCCGATTATCGCGCCGTGAGATCGGCCAGCGGCTCTATGTCTCACTGAACACCGTGAAGACCCACCAGCGCGCCCTGTACCGCAAACTCTGCGTTGAGAATCGCGCCGCGGCGGTCGCCCGCGCCCGCGAGCTCAGCCTGCTTTAACCCACCCAGCGACACCCCTCCCGGTCCGATCCCATCTCAGACCGTCGCGGGGGAACAATGCCGCAGTAATCACCCGGGTGAACAGGCAGTAAGGGTGATGACCATTCACCCCGCCCTGCGGCAATCTCATGGACAGCAGCCTTCGGCAAGCTCTGACCAGACCGGCACAACGAAGGCCCGGCCGCCGCACATCGCGGAGACCGGATCGAGAACAAATCGAGTAAAAGCAAACAGCGGCCCGCCATCAACCGAGTCCGGGAAGGAACCAGGACATGCATTCAGACGTCGACGCGGGATGCCTCGCACCCGATCGAATATCAAACAGAAGTCCGCTGGTGAGTCGCCCCGCTGCTGTTGGCGCGGTGATCGGTCACCGTGGCCTCGCCCCGCAGTGTCAGCTGGGGTTCCTCGACAACGGATTCCGGTGCACCCTGCCAGCGGTGGCGTACGTGGAATTTCACATGGTCGGGCACTGTCAACGCTTCGATTGTGACGCGCACGGTAATGCGTGCGGTTTTGTGTGTGCTGATCATCTAGACGCACTGGAGTACACCGCGCAATGCACGGCGGCAGAGATGCAGCCCACTGCGCTGCGGCGGCTATTCAATCGTGTCGCTCGATGTCCGTCGTGTGGCAGGACGCTTCTGAGCGCAACCGACATCCTGCAAGCCGTGGTGGCACTCTGATGCCGCGTTGCTGCGGTTTACGCTGCGAAACCATCTGGCCCGCAGTCTCGCAACGTCCGACAAGCACACAGTGCAGCCTGAGATGACTGCCACATTGGTGCCATCTGCGAGAATGAGGTCGGCTGGGTCGTCATCGCGGGCGCCGAGTGCGGGCGACTTGCTGATCATCTCGGACGCGGATATGGCGTGGTTGCTGGCCGTTGCGGCAGATGTGTGTCTGACGGGTCATGACCGCACCATGACATTTGTCGAATTAGGCTGTGGGGAACATCATCTCGCGGTCGAGCGGATCCTCAACGCGGTCATCTCTAGCCGGATGACGTTGCCGGTGGCCATATTCGATAGGCTTACCCGCTGGCTAGATGGGTATGCCGGCAGCCCAGAGGAGCCGCGACTGCGCGCAATGCTTGCTGAGATTCGGGCAGAGCTGTTCCAGCGGGTCCCATTGCGCAGCCAACAGGCGCAGCGTGACGCTGTACGGCGCACCAGTGCGCCTGCGTGCAGCGTTCGCGTCGCCCGAAGAAGGCATGTATGACCCGGGAACCACTGCACGCCGACGCGATCGACGCAACCCGCCAACAGACAACGATCACCACCAAAGGGACTGAGTTCGCCACTCATCATGACCGTGCCTACGGTCGGATCCCCAGGGCCGTTGCGACACGACCACCGGGTGAATCGGCGACGCGGGCGATGACATCTCATCCCGATTCTAGACAGGGTAGGCCCATGGCATCATCCGTCGGTCACCCAGCAGACGGCGGTTCGTTGCTGGCTTCGCGCGACTCGGCGTTGAGCGCGCCGTTCCTCAACGACGTGCTGCAACCGACAGCGGCGCTGGCGATATGGCGAAATCCCGGTCCGCACTGGAGCACCAACCAAATCGTCGTGTTGCAACGATGGCTCGATGAGGGCTCTCCCCCGTAGCCGCGCGCCCTCGGGAAACGTCCGCGTGTTTTTAAAGTTCGGTCCTTCGATTCAGCCGCCACCTGGCGGTGTCAACCGCAACCAGATAGGAGAGAACGGGTGGGCATTAACACCTTTCGTGAGGTCGTCGATATCCTCGACGCGGCAGTCAATGGTCCAGGAACTGAGGTGGGTCCCCCCCACCACGCCTTCTGGCGCAATACCACTCGGGATGAGTTCGTCGCTAAGAAGCTGCTCGGACAACCGATCCTGGTGCTCGGTGACGGAGCGAACTCGAATTTGATCTTGTCTTTGAAAGGCCAGCCGCCGTTCGGCTCCAGTCCGGGTGCGGAGTTTCCCCGCATGCCAGTTGGTTTCGACCCAGTGCCAGACGATTCCATACGTTCGATAGAGCAGTGGATCAACGACTGCTGCCCCGACGGGTCGGACGCCGCCGAAACTACATAGTAAGGGTGATGACCACACCGGCACGACAAAGGCCTGGCCGCCGCTCGGCGCGGCACCCGGATCGAGGACAAAACGATGAAAAGCAATGGCGTCTTGCCATTCACCAAGTCTCGGAAGGGGACCGGGGCACGCGTTCAGACGTCGGCGCCGAATACCCCGCACCGGATCGAATATCAAATAGAACTCCACTGGTGAGTCTGAGATGACTGCTACATTGGCGCCATCTGCGAAGGTGAGATCGGCTGGGTCGTCATCGCCGGCGCTGACCACGGTTGACTTGCCGATCATCTCGGACGCGAACATGGCATGGATGCTCGCCGATGCCGCAGATGTGTGTCTGACGGGTCATGAACGCACCATGACATTTGTCGAATTAGGCTGTGGGGAACACAGTCTCGCGATCGAGCGGATCCTCAACGCGGTCATGTCAAGCCGGATGACGTTGCCGGTGGCGGTATTCGACAGGCTGGCCCGCTGGCTAGACGGGTACGCCGGCAGCTCAGAAGAGCCACGACTGCGCACAATGCTTGCCGAGATTCGGGCCCAGCAGTTCCAGCCGGTTCCATTGCACACCCAACAGGCGCAGCGCGGTGTACGCCGCACCGCTGCGCCTGCGTGCAGCATTAGCGTCGCGCGACGACGGCACGCATGACCCGGCAGCCACTGCACGCCGACGCGGGCGGCCATCGCGCACACCCGCAGGCCCCGGCCGCGCGCAACGTGCACATCTATCCCCACGCTGGGCGCCGTGCTCGAAGAACGCATTCACGTCATCAACCTATCGCGCCGACAGTGAGAGGCTCTGTGCGAGCGAAACGCCTTGTGCCGCCGGCCAAGCGCATGCCGCGCGTCGCCGGCCGGCGACCCATCCGATTCAGCGTCGCGCGTTGATGCAGGGCGCAGGCCGGGTTCGTGACGTCGTCATCGTCGGGTCAGGTCCCGCTGGCTACACCGCGGCGATCTATGCCGCACGGGCGGGACTCGACACCCTGGTCGTCGAGGGCCATCTGCCCGGCGGTGCCCTGATGGCCGCGGGGCAGATGGACAATTACCCCGGCTTTTCTGTGCCCGTGTGCGGACCCAGCCTCGCCCGCGCGATACGCGCACAAGCACACCGTTTCGGCGCCGAGTTCCACACCGGCCACGTCGACGGGTTCGATCTGGAAGGTGACGTCAAGTCGATCGCCATCAACGACGACCTGCGTCACGCCTCCGCGCTGATCCTCGCGATGGGCGCAGTCAACCGGCCCCTCAGCGTGCCCGGGGAGCGTGAGCTGCGAGGCAATGGGGTCAGCGCCAGCGCCAAACGCGACGGTGAGCAGTTCGCCGACCGCGAGGTCGCCGTCGTCGGCGCCGGCGACGCCGCCACCGAGGAGGCCCTGTTTCTTGCGCCGCTGGCCCGCCGCGTGACCGTCATCCACCATCGGCCCCGACTGCGCGCATCGACTGCCACGGTTGCCCGGCTGCGCGCTCAGCCCAATGTCGTTGTCCTGGACTCCACCGAAGTGCTCGCCGTAAAAGGCCGACACCACGTCACCGGGCTGCGCGTACGCAGGGCACACACCGCCGCCGAGTACGACATCGACGTAGCCGCGGTATTCGTGGCCATCGGTCAGATTCCTCGATCTGATCTGCTGATGGGACTGGTTGACCTCGACGCCCGCGGCTTCGTCCAGACCCGTGGCCAGGGCACCCACACCTATGTCGATGGCGTTTTCGCCGCCGGCGACCTGATCGACCGCCGGTACCGCCAAGCGGTCACCGCCGCCGCCAGCGGCTGCCAAGCCGCACTCGACGCGCAGCGCTGGCTCGCCCAATCAGACACTGCCACAACCAATGTCACCATCAGGAAGGACAACGCCCTAAAATGACCCAGTCCCATCCGATCACCGTCACCGATGCCTCATTTATGGCCGACGTCCTCGAAAGCACCACACCCGTACTGGTGGATTTCTGGGCGCAATGGTGTGGCCCCTGCCGCGCCGTGGCACCAGTGCTCGAAGAAATCGCCGCCGAAAACGGCGAACGCCTCACCGTGGCCAAGCTCGACGTTGACGCCAACCCCCTGACCGCTCAGCAGTACCAGGTGGTGTCCATCCCTACCCTGATCCTGTTCATGCGTGGCGAACCGGTCGCCCGCATCGTGGGCGCGCGGGGAAAATCGGCCCTCCTCAGCGATCTCACGGCCTTTCTCTGAAACCGTGCGCAGAAGCGTTCGCGCCGTACCCAACCCAAGCCTCGATTCTCGTCGGGTATCCACCGAGCGACCTCACAAGAAGGGCGACATTCCGACGCGTTGCCGGCCTCTCACCCGGGTGAATGGCGACAGTGGGCGAGGACAACTCGCCCCACTGCGCGCCATGCTCATTACCGGGAGCCGGCGCGGCGGTCTGCGAGTGTCCTCATAGGGCAGCGGACCGCGCTGTGCGGCGAGATCGCGATACGGAATGGAGACCGCACCGATGGGAAATTCTGAGTTCGATGACGTGGCAGCCCATCTGCTCGAACCAGAAGAAAGCCTGGACTCCGAACAGACGGGTATCGACCTGGACGAAGGCTATTCACCCCCGGAAAGCCCGCGAGAACTGGGGGCCTGGGGGCTGACCGCCAGTGAAGCGCGCACCCATGAAAGTCTGGCGCGCCGGCTGGCCCGTGAGGTGCCCGACGTGACCGACCGGTGGGATGGCGACGGGATCGGTGACATCGCCGACAGCGATGGCGAGCCTATCGACGATCAGGTCGGCGACAGCCGTGCAGGTCGGCTCGTCGCCTTCGGCGTTGACCCCACAGATCCCACTACCGATTACCGCGCCCACGATGTGGGGATCGACGGCGGCGCCGCGTCGGCTGAGGAAGCGGCCATGCATATCATCGCCGATGACGACATCATGGCCCGGGATCAGCTTTAATCGTGGCTCAGATACGCGAAATCATGGAAGGCGAGACCACGCAAGCTGCCGAGGCAATGCTCCTGCTCAGACCTCGCTGGAGGACCGCCGACGCCGTTATCGCCTTCATTGACACCAAGCTTCGGCCAGCGGGCTATCGGTTGGTCGGCGCGTTCGAGCATTCCTCAGGTGCGGCGGCATCAATCGTCGGTTTCCGCGAGCTGTGGTCGACTGCATCGGGGTACCACACGTACATCGACGATGTGAGCACACTGGAGACAGCGCGTGGCAACGGATTTGCCGACGAACTCTTGCGGTGGGTAATCGCTGATGCTAAGGGTCGCCAGTGCGAAGGAGTCCACCTGGATTCAGGCGTTGGAAGCGCTCGGGCAGCGGCACATCGGCTGTACATGCGCAACCGCCTGCGGATCTCAGCCCATCACTTCTCACTCGAAGTTGACAGTTGAAGAAATCGGCGTATGGCATTGCCGATGCACGAGTAATGAATGGCGGCAACCCGTTTCGATAGGTTGACCGACGCCCGCACATCTACCCTGGGTCTCGACGCGTTCGTACACCGTACAACCGCGACGCGAGTCAGCAGCGTCATTCTATGGCGCAGCCGCTTCGTCCTGCCCATTGGCGCCGCGCAATGCACTGAGCCTGATGGAGATACTGCTTGATACCGCGCTCACGGCCTCGGTCTGTCCTCACCCGGGTGATTGGCGCTGCGGGGTGAAGACAGCTCACCCCGCAGGCGGGCCAGGCTTGACTTCCGACAGACCTGCGCGGCGGTCACCGATTGTTTCGGGGCCACACAACCAAACGTTCAACGCGGCGTAGCAGGTGAAGAAATCCGGGAAGGGGACTGAACGATGGGCTCAGAGTTCGATGGTAAGAAGATCGTTGTCGTCGGCGGCAGTGCCGGCATGGGACGCCAAGTCGCGCTCGACGTCATCGATCGCGGTGGCAGCGCGGTGATCATCGGGCGCTCGAAAGATCGTGTCGATGACACCGTGGCCGAGCTGACCAACCGGCGTGGTCAAGCCTGGGGGATCGCCGCCGAGCTGACCGACCGATCCGCGGTTACCGATGTCCAGCGCGCACTATCTGAGCACCACGGCGACGCAACGCTGATGGTCAACGCGGCCGGCTACTTCATCCCAAAACCGTTCCTGGACTACGACGCCCAGTCCTACGATTCGTATCTCGATCTGAACTACGCGCTGTTCTTTCTCACCCAGACCGTGGTCGCTGGCATGATCGCCAACGGTGCGGGTGGCTCGATCGTCAATATCGGCGCCATGTGGGCGCATCAGGCCATCGGCGCGACACCGTCCTCGGGCTACTCCATGCAGAAGGCAGGGCTACACGCCCTCACCCACAATCTGGCCATCGAACTGGCCGGCCATCAGATCCGCGTCAACGCCGTCGCACCGGCGGTGGTGAAAACACCTCTCTACGAAGGGTTCATCCCCAAGGACGAGATCGACGCCACGCTGGCGACGTTCGCGCCACTGCATCCGCTGGGCCGCGTCGGCACCCCGGCCGACGTGGCCAACGCCATCACCTTTCTGCTCTCCGAACAAGCAAGCTGGATCACCGGCACGATTCTCAACGTTGATGGCGGCATCATGGCCGGCCGCAACTAGCCCACCGGCATACCGGCGGGAAAACAATCACCGCACTCACCACGAGGAGCACCTGTGACACACGACTACCACAAGAATCCGGCCGCGATTGGCGCGTTGCGCCCCGAGCAGTACTACGTCACCCAGGAAAGCGGCACCGAGCGACCCTTCACCGGCGAATACCTCGACAACCACGAGCCGGGCATCTACGTCGACGTGGTGTCTGGTGAGCCGCTGTTCGCCTCGATCGACAAGTTCGACAGCGGTACCGGCTGGCCAAGCTTCACCAAACCGATCGACGGCGACAACATCGTCGAAAAGTCCGACCACCGCCACATCATGGTGCGCACCGAAGTGCGCTCGCGCCACGGCGACAGCCACCTCGGGCATGTTTTCACCGACGGGCCCCGCTCCGAGGGCGGCCTGCGCTACTGCATCAATTCCGCGGCGCTGCGCTTCATCCACCGCGACAACCTCGAGACCGAGGGTTACGGGCACTACCTGAGCCTCTTCGAAACCGCGGACAACTCAGCGCAGCAAGCTGATTCCGAACTCACGGAGCCGCAGCGATGACCACCAAGACCGCGATTCTGGCGGGTGGATGCTTCTGGGGCATCCAGGACCTCATCCGCGTGCTGCCCGGTGTGGAATCGACCCGCGTCGGCTATACCGGCGGCGACAACGACCACCCCACCTACCGCAACCACCCCGGGCACGCCGAGGCGATCGAGATCACCTACGACCCCACCGAAACCGATTACCGCGCCCTGCTGGAATTCTTTTTCCAGATCCATGACCCGACGACAAAGAACCGCCAGGGCAACGACTTCGGCACCAGCTACCGCTCGGCGATCTTCTATCTCGATGACGATCAGAAGCGCATCGCGCTGCGACACCATCGCCGATGTCGACGCATCGGGGCGGTGGCCCGCCGCGGTGGTCACCGAGGTGACGCCGGCCAGTGACTTCTGGGAAGCCGAACCAGAACATCAGGACTACCTGCAGCGCTACCCCGGCGGCTACACCTGCCACTACGTGCGCCCGGAATGGAAACTGGCTTCCCGCAGCGGATCTGGTGGCACGGAGCGCACCACGGTTGAGTCGAGCCGCCATGAATGAGCGCCACCCTGCGCGGCGTCACCGCATGTCGGCGCGCGATCGGCAGATGCTGGCCGCCGCGTACTTGCCGGTCATCGCGTTCGCCGCCGTGCTGATCGCCGCGCGAATCTCGCGTACGCGCCGACACCAGCTGCAGGCAGCTCTGCGATGACGCAGAACCTCATTCTGAGCGCGCTGTCAGCGGCGGGGGTGTCGGTCTGGTTGGATGACCTGTCCCGTGACCGGCTGACATCGGGCAACCTGCAGCAGCTGATCGACACCAGAAGCGTCGTGGGCGTCACCACCAACCCGTCGATCTTTCAACACGCGATCTCCCACGGCCAGGCCTACACGCGGCAGCTCACCCAATTGGCCGAACGCGGCGCCGACGCCGATTCGGCGATCCGCACCGTCATCACCGATGACGTGCGGGCGGCCTGCGACGTCCTGCGCCCGCAGTGGGAGGCCTCCCGCGGCGTGGACGGGCGGGTATCGATCGAGGTCGATCCGCGGCTGGCCCACGACACCGAGGCGACGGTAAGCCAAGCCGCCGAGCTGTGGAAGATCGTCGACCGGCCGAACCTGTTCATCAAGATTCCCGCCACGACGGCCGGGATGCCGGCCATCACCGCCACAGTGGCCGCAGGCATTTCAGTCAACGTGACGCTCATCTTCTCCGTCGAGCGTCACCGCCAGGTGATGGATGCTTATCTGGCCGGGCTGGAAGCCGCGCAACACGCCGGGCGGGACCTCACCGGAATCCATTCGGTGGCTTCGCTGTTCGTCTCCCGGGTCGATACCGAAATCGATCAGCGTCTGGAAGCGATCGGCACCGACGCCGCGATGGCGCTGCGCGGACAGGCGGCAATCGCCAATGCTCGCCTGGCCTATGCGGCCTACCAGGACGTGTTCGAAGCCGGAACACGTTATGCCGCACTCAGTTACGCCGGCGCCAACGTGCAGCGGCCGCTGTGGGCATCCACCGGGGTGAAGAACCCCGCCTATCCCGACACCATGTACGTCACCGAGCTGATCGCACCGCACACCGTCGAGCACCATCCCGGAACACACTCTGGAGGCCCTCGCTGACCACGGCGTCATCGTCGCGCGACTCCATCACCGGCACGGTCACCGACGCCCAAAAGGTGCTCGACGACGTCAGCGCGGTCGGCGTCGACCTCGCCGATGTCTTCGCGTGCTTGAAAACGACGGCGTCGCCAAGTTCGCAGCCTCCTGGCGCCAACTGCTCGACGCCTACCCCACATCAGCGGGGGCCGCCGGAAATGCGCAGGGCAGGGGAGAACCGGACCGTTGACAACCCACGCAGCCTTAATCGGAGAACTGCAGGCCCGGCGTCCCTTTCCGGCGCGGCTGGGTCCCAAGGGCACGCTGCTCTACAAGCTGGTGACGACCACCGATCACAAGGTGATCGGCATGATGTACGTCGTCGCGTGCTTCGCGTTTTTCTTCATCGGCGGGCTGATGGCGCTGTTCATCCGTACCGAACTGGCCGCGCCGGGCCTGCAGTTTCTGTCCAACGAGCAGTACAACCAGCTGTTCACCATGCACGGCACGGTGATGCTGCTGTTCTACGCCACCCCGATCGTGTTCGGGTTCGCCAACCTGGTGCTGCCGCTGCAGATCGGCGCCCCCGACGTGGCGTTCCCACGGCTGAATGCGTTGTCTTTCTGGCTGTTTCTGTTCGGCGCGCTGATCGCATTGGGGGGCTTTGCTCGCCCCCGGCGGGCCGGCCGACTTCGGCTGGACCGCTTACACCCCGCTGTCGAATGCGATCCACTCCCCGGGCGCGGGCGGGGATCTGTGGATCCTGGGTCTGATCGTCGGCGGCCTGGGCACCATTCTGGGCGCGGTCAACATGATCACCACCGTGGTGTGCATGCGCGCCCCAGGGATGACGATGTTCCGGTTGCCGATCTTTACCTGGAACATCCTGGTGACCAGCGTGATGGTGCTGGTGGCGTTCCCGTTGCTGACCTCTGCTCTGTTCGGGTTGGCCGCCGATCGCCACCTGGGCGCGCACATCTTCGACCCGGCCAACGGCGGGACCATGCTGTGGGAGCACCTGTTCTGGTTCTTCGGCCACCCCGAGGTGTACATCATCGCGTTGCCGTTCTTCGGCATCGTCACTGAGATCATCCCGGTGTTCTCCCGCAAACCACTGTTCGGCTACACCGGAATGGTCTACGCGACCACCTCGATCGCCGCGTTGTCGATCGCGGTGTGGGCGCATCACCTCTACGCCACCGGTGCGGTGCTGCTGCCGTTCTTTTCGTTCATGACATTCTTGATCGCGGTGCCGACCGGGATCAAGTTCTTCAACTGGATCGGCACGATGTGGAAGGGCCAGTTGACGTTCGAGACGCCGATGCTGTTCTCGGTGGGCTTCCTGGTGACGTTCCTGCTGGGTGGTCTGTCGGGTGTGCTGCTGGCCTCCCCGCCGATCGACTTCCACGTCACCGACTCCTATTTCGTGGTGGCGCACTTCCATTACGTGTTGTTCGGCACGATCGTGTTCGCCACCTACGCCGGGGTGTATTTCTGGTTTCCGAAGATGACAGGACGGCTATTGGATGAGCGGTTGGGCAAGCTGCATTTCTGGCTGACCCTGATCGGTTTTCACGCCACGTTTTTGGTGCAGCACTGGCTCGGCGCTGCGGGCATGCCGCGCCGCTATGCCGACTACCTGCCCACCGACGGGTTCACCACGCTCAACATCGTCTCGACCGTCGGTGCGTTCATCCTCGGCGCCTCGGTGCTGCCGTTCGTGTGGAACGTGTTCAAGAGCTGGCGCTACGGCGAGCCGGTGACTGTCGACGATCCGTGGGGTTATGGCAACTCGCTGGAGTGGGCGACCAGTTGCCCGCCGCCGCGGCACAACTTCACCGAGCTGCCCCGAATCCGTTCGCAGCGGCCGGCATTCGAACTGCACTACCCCCACATGGTCGAGCGGCTACGCGCCGAAGCCCACGTCGGCCGCACCCGCCGCGAGACGCATCAAGATGATGCGGTGGCGGTTGGGTCAACATCCGAAAAGAGGGCACCATGACGGGTCAGTTCAAGTCGATTATGACGGGGTTCGCATCCTGCCGGCTTGGGAACAACGGGCGAGCGTTCGCGGCTGCGGCAATCGACGCGGCGAGTATCGACAGCTCCGCGCGACACCTCTGGACGCGACGAATCATGCCAGGCTCGAGAACACCTAGTAAGCAGCTCGCGGCTGCCGCAATCGACGCGGCGAGTAGCGACAGCGCGGCGCGACACCTGCTGGACGGCACCTACAGGCAATCCGATCGCCAAGACGCGTCAACCCCTACGGCGCAGCGCCGATCGGCGGGGCCCACGTGAACCGGATCGTGCATGTCCTCATCGGCGATCTGCCCACCGTCGGGGACGTGGCGATCAAAACCTCGGCACTATTTTTGACCGCGGCGATCCTGTTCCGCTTCACCGAACGACGCACCCTGGCGGAATTCGCGCCGTTCGACTGGATCGCCGCCGTCGCCGCCGGCGCCATCGTCGGTCGGGCGGCCACCGCCACCGACACCGCGTGGCTGCAGGCGACCACCGCGCTGCTGTGTCTTCTGGCCGCCCACGCAGTCCTCGCGCGACTGCGCTTAATTCCGGCCTTGTGCCGGTTCATCGACCCGCCGTTGATGGTCCTGATCAGCGACGGAGAAGTGAACCGACGCAACCTGCGCCGCTGCGGCCTGACCGCCGCGGATTTAGAGGCGGTGCTGCGCGAACACGGGCACCCCAACGCCGACGGCATTCATCTGGCCATCCTCGAAGCCAAAGGGGCTATCTCCGTTCTGGGTGCTGACATGGCAGTCAAACCCCGAGCAGGTGACGAGGTCCGTGAAATGTGAATTCCACCCGGCGCTCATGAACACAGAACGAGCCGAGACAGCCAACTTGACCATTGCTATGAAGGGAGCACCAATGAACCTCGCCACCAAAAACTTTCGCCCGCGCCGCTGCGCTGAGTCACTATGAACACGTCCCCCGTTCAGCATCCGGCGATGCAATTTGTCGTCCACCACAGAGCCGGGCGGCGCCTGCCTCAATCGATTGGAGATGTCATGATGGAAAACCTTGATCCTGTTCGCCTGGCGCGTGTCGTGGCGGGTGCGGCGGTTCTGGCTGGGTTGGCGGCATCGATCGCCAGTTGTAGCGGAAACGGTTCGAACGCGCCGTCGACCACCCAATCGCCAACGACGACAACCACCACCACGCAGTCCCCGACCCCGGGCGCGCCCCCACCCGCGCCGACCGAAAAGAGCATCAGCCCCACCGGAGGAAACCTGTTCACGCCGACGGTGCGCGCACCGATGGCGCCGACGGCCATCCCCGGAAACAGAGAAAATACCGGATAGGGCACCGAGAACGAGCCGCGATTGATGGATGGCTCATCACCACCACAGGGAGCACCAATGAGTATCGTCAACAAAGGTTTTCGCGGGCGCCGCGCTGAGTCGGCCCGCCAGTTGCCGCCCGGTCAGCATCTGACCGCGGACTTCCCTGTCTTGCAGGCAGGACCGACTCCGCGCATCGACCTCGACGACTGGCGGTTCACCATCCGCGACGAGCGTGGTGCCGAACACGGCTGGACGTGGGCCCAGCTGAAGCAATTGCCCAGCGAGCGGCTCACTGTCGACATTCATTGCGTCACGACGTGGTCCAAGCTGGATACCAAGTGGGAAGGTGTTTCGCTGGACACGCTTTTCGAATCAGTCGACACCACCGCCGATTTCGCACTGGTCGGTTCCTACGGCGGCTACACCACCAACATCCCGGTGGCCGATCTTCTCGGTGGAAAGGCCTGGATTGCCTACGGCTACCAGGGCGAACCGCTTAGCGCGGTGCACGGCGGCCCGGCGCGGCTGCTGGTGCCGCATCTGTACTTTTGGAAGTCCGCGAAGTGGGTGCGATCCATTGAGTTGCGCGACAGCGACACAGCCGGATTCTGGGAGGGTTTGGGTTATCACAACTACGGTGACCCGTGGCGAGAACAACGTTACGCCGGGGATTGACCCGTGGACGATGGTTTGACATCCAAGTTGCAGTGGCGGGTTGCGCGGGTGGTGGACTCTGAACCCGAGACCGACTCTGCGCAAACGATCGGGCTTGCCGTGCCGGGTTGGGGCGGCCACTTGGCCGGTCAACACATTGATCTCAAGCTGACCGCTGAGGACGGGTACAGCGCACAACGTAGCTATTCGCTGAGCAGACCGGCAGACGGTGAGCGCATCGAGCTCACCGTGCAGCAGATCGCCGACGGAGAGGTCTCGCCCTATCTCACCGGAGTGCGACCCGGCGAGGAAATCGAGCTTCGCGGACCCATCGGCGGCTGGTTCGTTTGGCGGCCGGCCGAGGAGGCCCGGATTCTGTTGGTCGCTGGCGGATCGGGCATTGTGCCGTTGATGGCGATGCTACGAGAGCGGATAGTGATGGGCGGCGCGGAGTTTCGGCTTGTCTACTCGGTGCGGAGTCCAGCCGACGTCTACTACGCCCAAGAGTTGGGCCACCTCGAGCGCGATTGTGACTGGCTGCGGGTCGCTGTGGTCTACACCCGGGCGGCCGCGCCGCAGACCGCCCGGCCGCCCGGTCGGGTCGGCTTCGGTGATCTCGCAGTGCCGGGGTGGACGCCCGACGATGGTCTGCGCGTCTACGTCTGCGGCCCAACGGGATTCGTGGAATCGGTGACGACAAAGCTGATCGGGCAGGGACATCGGCCATCGGCCATCCGGACCGAGCGGTTCGGGCCGAGCGGCTAATCGAGGAAGAAGGAATCATGACAGAACCGACACACGTCGACGGTAACGCCGCCGCGGGTGCCTTCGCAGACGTGCTGGGATTCGATGTCACCACCGCGACGCTGACCTGCGCGCGCTGTGGTCGCATCGGGGCCTTCGCCGAGAGTCACGTCTATCACCGTGGCCCGGGCATCGTGGTGCGCTGCCCGGACTGCGACCACGTCTTGGCCCGGCTGGTGCAAACCCCGACCGACGTGTGGCTGGACCTACGCGGCGCCCAGTCCTGGCGGATCCCTGTCCGGGCCCGCTGATGGAGTCCCTCGCCGGGCTCGCCAGTCGCGTGCGCACCGCCGACATCGTGGACGCGATGGGTCGACTGCACAAACATCGCTGCCACCTGCTCGACTTGGTGAGCCCGACCCCCGGTCGCCGGCTCTTCGGCCCCGCGGTGACCATCTCCTACTTCCCGACATGCGGTGCCGCCCTCCCGCCCGAGCGCTACAACTTCAAGAGGTTGTTCTACCAGGCCATCGAAGGCGGCGCTGACGGGCACGTGCTGGTCTTGGCCAGCAACGGCTACACCGATACGTCACTGGGCGGCGGGACAAAGCTGTCGCGTGTCCAAAACCATCGGCTCGCCGGCATTCTCGCCGACGGGAGGCTGCGCGACTTCGCCGAGCTCGAGCACTACGACCTTGCCATCTACTGCCGTGGCGAAACAACGCGGTGGGGCAGTGACACCGTCACCCCCTACGAGGCGAACCTTCCGGTGGTGATCGGCGGGGTGGCGGTATGTCCCGGAGATTACGTCTTCGCCGACGCTTCCGGCGCCGCCGTCATACCGGCCGGCGACGTGCGCGCTGTGCTGCACACGGCCAACCAGGTCGTCGCAACAGATGCGGCGTCCATCGTCACGATGAGAGGCGAAAGCCCAAACACCCTGGGCGACAGTGAGAACTGACGAGTGCGCAGGAGGGTCGAAGCGTCATGACGGCAGGACCGATGGTGATCGGGATGACGACGTGTCGCTCGACGAGTTCGGCGACGGGCTAGATCTAGAGTCGCCTTCGAACCGACGTCGGAAGACTGTGTCGTGAGCGGATCACCGGTCTGGTTGATGCTTGTGATGTTTGTTGGTGCGGGAGCAGCGATCTGGGTGGCGGGCATTCAGCTATCGGATCAAACGGATGTGCTGACGATGCGGCTGGGCCTCGGCTCGGCGTTCGGCGGCCTGATCCTGTTGGCTATCGCTACCAACCTGCCCGAGATCGCCATCGTCGCCGCTGCCGCAGTGTCGGGCAATATCGGTGTGGCGGTGGGCAATATCCTCGGCGGCATCGCCATCCAGACGGTGGTGCTGGTGGCCCTCGACGCCTTCGGCGTGCGCGGATCCAAACCGCTGACCTATCGGGCGGCATCGCTGGTGTTGGTGCTGGAGGCCGCGCTGGTCGTCGCAGTGCTGGCCATTGTGATCGGCGGCACCCAGATGCCCGCAACGCTGATCACAGCGCGACTGACACCCGCCCCGGTGCTGATCCTGATCGTGTGGGTGCTGGGCCTGGTGCTGGTGCAGCGGGCGGGACGGTCGTTGCCCTGGCACGACTCGGGCCAGCCGCCCGACGGCCAGCAGCAGCCCCGCGGACACCGCAGCGCGATGACCGAGCAGCAGGCCTGTGCCGAGGGGACCAGTACTGCCAGGGCCGCGGTGAGCTTCGGCTTCGCCGCTGCGGTCACGCTGATCGCCGGAGTCGTGCTGGAGCGCAGCGGTGAGGCTATCGCCGATCACATCGGTTTGACCGGTGTGCTGTTCGGCGCAACCGTGTTGGCCGCGGCCACCTCGCTGCCCGAACTGTCGACCGGCCTGCGGTCGGTGCGTCACGGCGACTACCAGCTCGCCGTATCCGACATCTTCGGCGGGAACGCCTTCCTGCCGGTGCTTTTTCTGCCGGCAACGCTGCTGTCGGGACACGCCGTATTGCCGGCCGCACAGCGCACCGACATCTATCTCACGGCGCTGGGAATCGTGTTGACACTGATCTTCGCAGCGGGTCTGCTGTTTCGGCCCCGCCGCCGCATCGCCCGGCTGGGGGTCGACTCGCTGGCCGTCGTCATCCTGTACGGCCTGGGCATGGTCGGACTCTTCACCGTCTCGAACATGCGGTGACCGTGACAAGACGATCAGCCTCCGCGCCGTCGTGGAATGGGCACGGGTCCCTTAATCACCGCGGCGGCTCGCTTGACCAGCCTGAAAGCGCCACAGCTCTAAACCTCTCAGCGGGGATCTGTTACGCGTCGGCCTCTCACCCGGGTGAAATACGCAGCCGGATGAAGACAACTCACCCCATGCGCACAGATAGTGATCGCTGTCCGAGCCGCAACGGGCAACACCTGGACCGCCTCTACCTTCTGCGTCTAGGAGACAGTGAATGTTCGGCACGGCCAAGCGGCGCAACGAGATACGAACGGAGACGGCATGTCACACAATCAGCAGCATCGAGGCGTGCCAGGCCCACAAGCCGTCTGCGCCCAGAGCGTCGGCTTCAATTCGGAGTTGATCACCCGCCCAGGCAACGCGCCGCTGACCGCCACAGGCCTGCCCCAACCGAATATCGTCGTTGCCAACCTAGAAGCACTCTGGCGCGGGCGGCCAGCATCAGAAACCATGCCATGAACGCCAAACCACAACCATTGGACTTTGTGGCTCGAACCGCCACCGCCAGTGCCGCAATGGCAGCTTCACAGCGCGTTGAGATGGCACTGACCCATCGACCCGGAAGCAAACTACCTGTACGGGTCGTCGAGGCACTCATTGGCCGCGGCCTGCCGACCGGCGGGCAGGCCGTCGCCGGACAATTCGCACAAGCAACACTGGCGGCCCTCGCACTCGGCTTCGCCAAAGCGGCACACCGGATTCCGATTGTTCCTACGATCGCGCTCAACATATTGCTACTAGTCTCGGCGAATGCCGTGGTAGCGCAGGCTCTCGGACTGGGCGACATGCCATGGAAATGGTCAGGTCGAGACATCGCCACCGACCTCACCCACAAAACCACTCTGGCCATCGCCGCGACAACTCTGGGAGGGCGCCGAAAGAGCAGCGCACTGACCCGACCGGCGTCGAAATCGACCTCATGGTGACCGGCATCGCGCCAACTGCGAACACGGGGCTACTCCACCGGCGACACCTTCAAACCACTGGCCCGGCGGTGCCACCGCCGCAGAACGATTACACGACAGGAGAACACGGTGACCGAGGCCTATGTGCTTGGCGGTGTGCGCACCCCTTTCGCCCGGTACGGCGGATCCCTATCGCACCTGCGGCTCGACGACCTGCTCGGGTTGGCCTTGGCCGGGGCCTGCGAACGCGTCGGTGTTGATCGCGGCCAGATCGAAGACATCATCGCCGGATGTGTGAACCCCGCGCATGAAGGCATGGGAGATCTCGCCCGCTGGGCAGCGCTGGCCGCCGGCTTCCCCGACCGGGCAGCGGGAGCCACCATCAACAGATTCTGCGGATCCTCACTGAGCGCCACGGCCATGATTGCGCATGCGATCAAAGCCGGCGACCTCGGTGTCGGGATCGCCTGCGGCGCCGAGTCGATGTCGCGCTCGGGGTTCGCGTTCATGAAAGGCGAGGCCCCGTTCAGCCCGCGCGGACCCCAACTGCTGCTCGACACCATGTGGTCCGGCGCCGGCGGCCCACCCAACCCCGTGTTGCTGGGCCGCAACGCCTACATCGGCATGATCGAGACCGCGCAGAACGTCGCCGATCGCTACCAACTCAGTCGCGCAGAGATCGACGCGTTCGCGCTGCGCTCCCAACAGCACGCCCGTGCCGCCCGCGACTCGGGGCGGCTCGCCAGAGAGATTATGCCCGTCACGATCCCCGCGACCCGAAAGACCCCGCACCGCACCATAAGTCACGACGAATTCATCCGCGGCGACACCACGCTGGAGCAGCTGGCTGCCCTACCCGCTCAGCCCGGGACGACCCAGATGACCGCCGGCAACTCCACACCGCTGTCCGACGGGGCCGCCGCGCTGATCCTGGCCTCCCCGGCACGGGCCGACGACCTCGGCGTCATCCCGCTGGCCCGGGTGGTGTCCTCAGCCGTCTACGGCAACGATCCACTGCTGATGGGCATCGCCCCAGCATGGGCGCTACCGCTGGCGCTGCGACGCGCGGGGTTGACCCCCGAACAGATCGACGTCTGGGAAATCCACGAGGCCTTCAGCGCGCAAGCCCTCGGTGTACTGCGAGAGCTGCCCAACCAACTCGACGGATTCCAAGTTCCCGACGACAAACTCACCCCCAACGGGGGTGCCGTGGCCATCGGGCATCCGTTCGGCGCCACCGGCGTACGTTACGCCCTGACCCTAGCCACCGAACTACGCGAACGACATCTCCGCTACGGCGCCATCGGCGTGTGCATCGGCTCAGGCCAAGGCGTGGCAATGATTTTGGAAAACCCGCAAGCCGCCTGACCGCGACTTCCCGCCCGCACCTCACATGCCCTGACACACCAGCACCTGGAACACTCAGTCATGGACGCCTACAACTCCCACCAGCGAGCGCGGACCGTCCGCGTCGCGGCTTGCACCTTGCGAACCACGCTAGGCGATCCGGCGGCCAACGCGGATGCTGTGCTCGACATCGCGCGCGAATGCCACGACGAACGCGCCGCAGTGGCGGTTTTCCCCGAACTAGCACTGACCGGTTACTCGATCGATGACATCCTGATGCAAGACGCACTCCTGGACGCCGTCGAAGACGAACTACAACGCATCACACAAGCTTCCGTGGAGTTAATGTCGGTTCTGGTGATCGGCGCCCCGCTGCGCCATCTGCACCGCATCTACAACACCGCCGTCGTGATCCACCACGGCCGCGTACTGGGCGTCACCCCGAAGTCCTATCTACCGACCTACCGCGAGTTCTACGAACTTCGCCAGATGGCCGCAGGCGACGACATCTGCGACGAAATCCGCTGGGGCCGAACGACAGCCCGCGCGCACGCGCCGTTCGGCCCCGATCTGCTGTTCACCGCCTCCGACCTGCCCGGCTTCACGCTTCACGTTGAAATCTGCGAAGACATGTGGATCCCCATCCCGCCGAGCGCGCACGCCGCCCTGGCCGGCGCCACCGTGCTGACCAACCTGTCGGGAAGCCCCGTCACCATCGGTCGAGCCGAAGACCGATGCCTGCTGGCTCAATCAGCGTCGCTTCGCTGCACCGCCGCGTACATCTACGCGGCGGCGGGGGAGGGCGAATCCACAACCGACCTCGCCTGGGATGGCCAGACTATGATCTGGGAGAACGGCGTGTGTCTAGCCCAACAACGCTTTTCAACCCAGCCGCAATATTGTATTGCCGACATTGACCTTGACCTTTTGTGCTCAACGAGGCGACAGACCGGCATATTCGACGCGAATCGCAATCACCATCACCTCAGCCGAGCCGGGTTCCGCGAGATCGAGTTCCTCCTAGAACCACCGATGAGTGTCCGCTGTTGAGCACCGACACGTAGCACATATCGTGACGGAGACAACCGTCCAAAGCGGGCCTGTACTGCTGGGCGAAACAGCTGGCCGCAAACAATTTTCCGCCGGGGCAGCGGTGTCGGTTCATTTTCCCCGCCCGGCCGAGACCGCACGCCGACACCAATCTTCGGCCCATCTCTGGAACGCCCGCACTCAGCTGGAGCGTTTCCAAGCTGCTTCTAGGTGCTCGAAAGCGGTTGGCAAAACGCGCACCCACAGGAATCATCGGCACAAACAGATCTGCAAATTCCTTGCACCGCAAACAACTACGTCGACGTTGCGGCTTGGACCTGAACCTCACTGTCGACGGGGATGCTCGGCTGTCGTGGTTAGCGAGTGCGCGGGCGCGTCTGACTACCTGGGTGCGCGGCGTCCCACTCCGCCTCGATGCGGGTCACGCGGCGATTCTCCAGGACGAACCACAGCGCTCCGGCGACCGCGCCGAGAACGGCGATGAGCACCGTGGTGGACAGCCATTCGTAATGTCGATAGGCAGCAGCTGCCGCCGTGCTGATCAACGCGAACGTCGCTACGGCCAGAAGGATCAACCCCGGCCAGAAGAAGTTGTCCTTGAACACGATGCCAGCGTGCGGTTGCGTGGTCCGAGAGTGATCCGTCGGATCGTCATGCGTGTCTCCCATCACCGCTCCCTCCGTCGTCGGGAAAATAGCAAAATTCAAGCCACTGCGCGGACCCGGGCGAGATAGATCGCGCGACCGTCGCCATCCACCCGTGTGCGTCGCGGCGTGTATTGGTCAGGTCGAGCCGGCCCCGTCGCGGATGAGCAACTCGGGCAGCGTAATCGCCCCGATCGTTGTCACGAGCCACACCACAACCGTCGTGGCCAGCCAGGATTCCATGCCGTCAATAGTGAGTCCGTGCGTCAAAATCGACGCAAGGATCAATGCGATGATCGTCAATGCCAAGCCGGTGCCCCCAAGGAGCAGCGACGCATACCGATGGGGCAACTTCAAGATCGACAAGGACAGGATCGCCTGCGTTACCGCGAACACCACTACGGCGACGATGAAGCCCGGTACCGACAACGAAACTCCGGGAACGATCCACGCCGCCACCAGGAGTCCGGTCGCCCACGATGCCAGAAGCAAAACTGCCCGCAGCAGGATTTGCCTCATGGGAATAGCCGTAGGTCGCCGAGCTCTGGCTGGGCGAAGAACAACGATGATGAGGGCCAGAACCCACCGCCATAAGGATGAACCGGCTTCGACACCGCGACCGCGTAGTCGCCGTCGTACTGGTACTGATGTCCGTTCGTGCGTGGTGCGCAACAGGGCCCGTAATCCTTGGCGCCCGCGGTGCAGACGTGACATGACGGTGCCTTCGCAGCACGCCATGATCTCGGCGATCTCTCTGCACCGGAGTTCTGCGATATCGCGATCGTAAACAGTCAGCCGGAACTGCACTGGCAATGTCATCAACGCGTCCGCCAGTTCGATGTCGGGCAACGCGTCCAGTGCATCGAGTTCGGACGATCGTGGCCAGTGCGGGGATTGTCGATCTTGGGCGGCTAGTTGTGGGTCGATGATGTGGTCGATGAGGTACTCGCTTGGCCGGTGATGCGCGCGGAGGAGGTAATTAATGTAGGTGTTGGTCATGATGCGAAACAGCCACGCCCGAAGGTTGGTTCCCTCGGAAAAGGTGTTGAAGCCGGCGTAAGCCCTCAGCATCGTCTCCTGCACGAGATCTTCGGCGTCGACGGTGTTGCAGGTCAGTCGGCGGGCGCGGTCGTTGAGTTGGTTCAGATAGGGGAGCGCGTCGTTGACGAACCGCGCGGTCAGCTCCGGGTCGCGCGAAGCGAGCAGTGAGTCGCTGCCTGCTAGGCGGTCAACTGTTGTTGCCATGGGCACATCCTGGCTATGGTCGGGGTGAGTTGTCATCGTCCGGGTCGCCGATTCACCCGGGTGATTCTGCCGCAACGACTTCGGCTCCGACCGTACCGAATTCCAGCATCCCGCTCAGCAGCCAACGCCGACTGGGAGGCGCTGTGTATGACCGAATCGTTCCCCATGTACCGACAAATCGGTACGCAAAGAGACCAGCTTTCGCTTATGGACTGTCTTCCGTCACAAGCCGTTCGAGGAGGACCACTCGGGCCGACCCCGTATCCTGAACCGGGATTGGTGATTGCGGCGACCTTGGCACCCCCGCCGAAGAAATACGGTGTGACGCATTGGAGTTCACGACTTCTGGTGTCGCACCTTGGGGGTCGGGGACGGGACGGTGGCCCGAGTGTGGTGTCAGCACGGCATCCAGCCCTGGCGGTGGAGACGTTCAAGTTCTCCACCGATCCGAAACTGGTCGCCACGGTCACCGATATCATCGGGCTCTACCTGGACCCGCGTGCGCCGCGAGGCGCTGATGATTTTGAGTCGAGGTGAGAGACCTTCGCCGCCCGGCCTGTCGCAGCAGGAACGGTGAAGCCGGGGGCAGCCTGACTTGGGAGTTGCTGGGAAGGGTGGGCGCAGCCCTGACAATGCCGGGACGTGTCAGCATCGCCAGATGGGGCGCGTCCGGCAAGCGTGATGAAGAGGAGTACGCGAGGAACCGGCGTCACTACGTCCCTCGAAAGGTAAACCGGCTCAAACCTGGCGGATATGGGCCGGGTGCGGTGGGTACCCGTGCCGGTGAAATCGGGACGGGGAACATCTGGGCAGTCATGTGGGTGGCGTTCCGGGAGGCCACGGTGATGTGCTGCGGGGTAGTCGTGGCGAGGCCGCAGGGATAGAGCTGGGCTCCTCCTTTGTCGAGCGAATCACAGTGAACGCGGGAACCGCCCTGGTCTTGCCGGGTTGCCGTGAAGCCATCACGGGTTGCCGGGCTGGGCTCATCGTCGGCCGAACCGATCGGGGCCAACACCGGGACATGAGCGGCTGCTGGGGAGGCCGTGTTTGTGGGCGTGCCCACAGCCAGCCCGCGCTGCTACAACGAACGGCTGCGGTGATCCGCTGGGTTCGGACGCCGGCTCGCCGCATCGGCGTGTGGATGGCGTGCTCAGTGCGGGTGTACAACAAAAACGAACCTAATGATGGCGTCCGCCGCTGAATCCAGGAGAGCGGCGTTATCAACCACGTGAGAAGGCGACATTCTTCGTGGATAATAGAGATTATCCATGAGCGCCGAAAGATCCTTGTAGACAACATGATTCGACAGAGGTACAAGTGCTAAGGATGGCACGCGAATCGAATTCGGACCCTCGCTCAGCCCTGGGCCGCCGATACCATTCCCGCGGAGGCGGTCACGCTCGATGTCTAGCGTGACCGGGGCGACGCGCTAGACATGCTGCCTTCCTTTCATTGGCGGCGTGCCGGCCGACTGATATAGGGGAGGAGAGGCCGCCCAGATGGGTGAATACAGCGGTTATCCATGATCGTAGGGCGAAGTTTCGTAGTCCCTTTAAAGCGCCTTTAAACCAGGGGTCCCTCAATGCACAAGAGACGCGCACCGGGGAGAGAATGCACTTGTGGTCCTAGATCTTGAATGCTCAAACAGTGGGAAGCCGCTGCCAGATGAAGAGCAAGCGCACCCGCCCGGCGGCACAACCTGTCCAGCTTGCGGACGCGGCGTCGGCACCAGTCGGGTGGGTGGCGTGGCCGTTTACGAGCATCACCGCAAGGTGGCGGACACGGCTGGTCGGCGGGCATTACATCAAGACGCCGAGATCGCCAGGCAACTTGCGGTGCTGCACAACGAGCTGGAGAAGTGGCGCGTCGCAGGCGAGGAAGCGCAGAAGGCGCTGGACGACCTTGGTGAGGACGCTCAAGAGGAGGAACACGCGGCGCTCCAGGAGGCGTACCTCCATTGTTACTCCAAGCACGAAGAGATCGCGTGGCAGATCGAGAGGCTGGAGCACCCCGAAAACCACACGTGAGCCGAGCGCTCAATCAGCTGTCAGCGCTTTCTGCTAGGCCATAATGCCTGTAATCGGTCCGTTGGTGACGCCTGCCTCGAGGACGATGACTGGTGTGTAGCTCGGGCCGCCGGTAGATTCGCCTTCCCATTCGTAGACGACGGTGCGCAGGGTATTGAGATAGCGTCCCACAAGCGCAGCCATGGTGTAGGGGCCGTGGAAGGCCAGATGCATCTCGGCACGGCCACTACTCGCTGCGAGCCGTTTAATCTCCTGCGCGATGACTGCACTCAGGCGTCCAGATTCGCGGTTGTCGACTCTGCCATTTCCGGTGGTCGAAACAATTGCGGCTGTGGTGAAGCCGTCGGCGGACTCGCGTAGAAGGCGCTCGAAAGCGGTGCGGTCGGGGTTGGGGGTCAGAGTGACAAAGACCGCAATACGGTCGCGGGTGCCGGGCCCGGATTTGGCGCAAATTCAAGAATTTCGACCCGGTCAAGACATTTAATAGCTTCGACCTTTTGAGTAAGGCAACGCTGATGTATTGTTTGTATCCGGATGGATTGTTCCTTACTTCTGCCGCAGGGAGGACTTGAGTGATTCAAAATGGTGGCACGGTCTTTCATATGTGCCAAGCATTTGGGCCGGATTTACCGGATCTCTGACTGGCGCACCCGTTGCAGCAGCAAATACATCCTGTCGGGGTCTGAAGAGGGTGAGAACGTAATTCAGCGCGCACTACGCGGTGGAAGTCTCAGCAATGCAGACTGGTTATCATTTGATGGGCGAGGCTACAACACGACGTCTGGTCGCCATTAGTACTCATACGGAATAATTAACAAACGGGTCAAATTCTTAGGGTCCAATTGCCCTATCCGTTGGTGGACTGCCAGCAGAAGGTAGAGGGGGCGGGCGGGCTGGGTAAATGGGTTCAGCCATCAACCCACGGGAGAAGGAGCAAGTTCAATGTATGACCACTACGCGGTGACTAGCACCGAAGGCGACCGGCAGTATGTCCGTACCGTGATCGCCGCGAATGGGCGCGACGCCGAGCACGCGCACCACGAGCACTACCCCCATGCCACGGTGACAGCGGTCGCCGAGGCCCGCGAGGAGGGCCATCTGATGGCCGACAACGAGGTTCGCAACGCGGCCCTGTACGGGCGGTTGGGCCGGCAGCCTATTGGCCGGACCTGCTGACCCTGACGATGTCGACGTTGAATAGCGGGACGGTCGGGTTGCCGCTGATCTGAGTGCCGTAGGAGTACGAGCCCGCTACATCGACATACATGACCACCATGTCCGTCTCCACCACATTCGCGAGAATGGCTGGGTCGGGCGCGTGGTCGAACGCGTTGTCTTCGTAGTCGAGCCAGCTTGACTTTTGCTCACCACCGGTATCGGCTCGGAAATCTGGAGTGCCCGTCGCCGCGTCGAACTGTGTGACCACGCCCCAGACGATCAGCTTTTGGCCCTTTGCGGTGTCGGGATCCGTGACTAGCAGGGCGTAGTCGCGTGCAGAGATCGGCCGATAATTAGATGGATCCAAGTCTTGAGCTGACGGCCTACTGGTGTTTGATGACGGTGCAGCGGGCATGGTGCCGTTGTTGGTGTGGTCACTACCGATGATTGCGACACACGCTGCGCAACCGCCCAGCAAACCGAAGACGATCGCACCGATAAGGACCAGAGTCTTCAATGGGGACGAAATTCGCGATTGATTTGAAACGGGTATGCCGAAGGTTTGATTGCTGTCGGAGGCCGACGGCTGTCGGGCTCCGACAGCGTTGCGATCGTTCGAATTCATGCCGACGCCTTAGCTTTGCCCAACGCTCGAGCCAACTGACTGCGAAAGGCAATTGCCGGGCCGCTACGGAGGTGGCGGCGCCGGTGGTACGGCCCCACCACAGCCGCCCGGCGGGGCTGGCTCGGGGATCGCTCCACCACCCACAACACACTGAAGGCCCGGCGAGAGAAGTCCATACGGGTGGCCGATCATCGGCGCGCCGTACTGAATCGTGTGCCAGTACGAGCCGTCAGGGTAAGGCACCCCGTCGCAGTAAGCGAGAGAGATCTGTGACCCCATACCACCGCCGGGACAGTAGCCGGACTGCATGTTGGGCATGTGCGGATCAGGGGCAGGGTCGGCGCACGCCGGTGCGGCGGACAACACGGCCGCTGCGGCGACGCCTAGCGCGGTGAGTACGTGGCGCACGGTCAACTCCTTCGAGTTCATGCCGCCCTCGGTTGTCTTCCGCATTGTGCGCGGGCGGCTCTACAGACGTCCCTGTTATCGGCACGATTGGACCCGCCGTATCGTTTGGTCAGCGAATTGGTCATGACCGACGACTCCGACGTCACTGCCACTAGGCCACGTGCGTGAGTTTCGGCGCGAAGAAAGCCGAACTGCTCGGCCGGTTAAGTCGTTCAAGCCGCTCTGAGTTGAGTGACTGGCGCTCCGGTGGAGGACTGCGCGTGCTGCGCGGCGGCGACGCGAGGACCAGATAACGCTGGATCTGGGCGCTTACTGTTCCTCGCGACGTTTGCCGTTTATTCGCCCCAAATGACCCCGAAACGACCGGAATTTGCAGGCTCTCCTCGGTAGCGGCGACGGTCAAAAGCACCTGTGCCGCAAGACAATGCCGGAAAAATTCGGCTCTCTCCGGATTGGTGTGTCGGTAATCCGTTGGTCGCGGATTGGCATTCCTCCCGCCTCGCTACTTTCAGGAGTTGCAGGTGACAGATTCGCATCAACGCCATAATCCCGGGCCTGGCAATCGGTTAACGGCCCAGCGCGAGCACTACTTTCGCCTGATGAAACAGGGGCTCACCAATTCCGAGGCGTGCCGGCTGGTCGGGATTTAGCCGCTCGACCGGTCAGCACTGGCGGCACGGGCGTCGTCTCCGCAACAAGGGCCGCGAGTACTACTACCGGCCCATCACCTCGCCGGCGCCTCCAATGTCGGCGAGGTTCTTGTCCGAGGATGAACGCGTCCACATCGCCGACCTGCATCGCCTGGGCTGCTCGACGACCGCGAGGACTGGCCAACGCAGCGACTGACGCCCGCCCGGATCACCTGGATGGTGGCCGCAGGGAGCGTCGTCATCATCGCGGTCGCCGGCGCGGTGGCGTGGATGGTGCTGCATGACAGGTCTGAGCCCCCGGCGGCCGGCCCGGCGCCTACTTCTTCGGTGCAGCCGGCGCCGCCGTCGACCGCGGTGGCCGCTTCCCCATCACCGTCCGCGGCCCCGCCGCCTCCCCGCCCCCAGCCGCCCGCACCTGTCACGCTGCCCATGGACCCCTACGGCGTGCATGTGCGAACCGTCTCCGGCCGGACCGTCTGCGCGATGACCGCTGGCGACGTTCAGTGCAACGTGCACTTCACCAACAGGCTTGGGCCGATGTACAACGGGATGGCGGTCTCCGGCGTCGGCGTCAACTCACGCGGTGCCTGGCAATGGCTATACGGTGACCCCGGGGACCCGGACTACGTGACCATGGCCTACGGAACGGTCTACCACGCCATCGGCTGGATCATCACCCCTACCAGCCAGGGCACGACATTCATGTACGACGCGACCGGGCACGGGATGACGATAAGCGTCGACGGCTTCTCGACGTTCTGACAAGAGCCGCAGGTTCGACGACATCGATCGCGAGCTCGAGCCACCTGGAGGCCACTGTTGACCAGCCCAGCGTCAGCCGCCGAACGAGAACCGTTCACGTAGGCGTGTCAGCACCTCGCTGCGTTCGCCGTTGGCAAGCTGCTTAACTTCGTCATTTTGCGAGGCGTTGCCCTGGCCGTCGGTGGGATCGGTCTTGCCAGTGTCAGAGGTGTGGGATTGGTTCATGGTGATCCCGACATGAAGGATGTCACCGGGGTGGTCGATCCGAAGCTACTGCTTCTGGGGGAGACAGCGGCTACTAGCGGCTGGCTTCATTCCGACCTAGGCTGCATTTTCAACTGTTCTCGATACTAGACCGCGGCGTCCCGCCGCAAGAATTTCCGCGCCTGGCAAGGCTGTGTCGGCGATGTTCGTCGTTCCTCAGCCCACCCGTGGGCCAATCCAGATCACCGTCCCGACCGTCATAACGGACCTCTCGCCCGAGGCCGGACCCACGCCGGACCCACATGGGACCCACGCAGAATTGTCGGCAACTTCCGAAGACCAGCAACGCCCGGCCGTGCAGATCGACCGCGGGACCAGCTTGGGACCAGACGCTATGCGCGATGCTGAACGACCTCCGCGTTCGTGAACGCCAAGCATCGCGCCTGCGCCATGAAGACACTCCGTGACCTGGGGGAATGCGTTACCGCTGCTTCCTGGCGCCTCTCTGTGTCAAGTTGGGGGTTGTAGTTTGGGTGGGCAGGTCCGGGAAGTGACTTGTCTGAAGTGCCGGTGTGCGGGGTATCAGCCGGCCGCGCGAGACGATAGCGCCGCCCCCGAGTGTCCTCCCGGGCCTGCCTTTCGTTTGGCTGCGTCATAAGTCAGCCGTCGATACACCAGGTCAGACAGGCGCCGTTTCAGACACCGCAGGGCTTCGTGGTGACTCTTGCCCTCGGATCGTTTCCTGAGGTAGTAGGCCCTGCCAGGGGTGTGTTGGCGGACTTGGGTGATGGCCATGACGTGCAGGCAGCAGTTCAGCTGGCGATCGCCGGCGCGAGAAAGCCGGTGGCGCACCACGTCAGCAGAGGACACCTCGATCGGGGCGGTGCCGGTGTAGCTGGCGAACGCGGCCGCCGACCGGAACCGGTCAACGTCACCGACGCGGCCGAGGATCTTGCCGGCGGTCAAGGCGCCGATGCCGTGCAGGTCGGTCAAGGTAGTGCCGGATGCGTTGACGACAGTTTCGATATCGGTGGCGGCCTTAGTGATCCGGCGATCAAGCTGGCGCACCTCGCTGACCAGATCCATCGCAAGTGCGCGTAGCGTCTTGCCGGCGAGGTCGCGGGGTCGGACGCCGCGCAGGAGTTCAGCGGCCTGACCGGCGCCCAAATTGCGTCCGGCACCACCGGGAATCAGGTTGGTGAGCACCACGTGCAGTCGGTTGACGGTCTGGGTGCGCGTCTTCACCAGGTCGTCGCGGTGATCGACGACGGCGCGCAACGCTGAGGTTTGGGCGTCGGTTTGAGCAGTATTCAGCGCGGGTGATGTGAGCGCAGCGATACCGACCGACAACGCATCGGCGTCGTCGTTCTTGCGGCCGTGCCCGATGGACAGCACCCGCACCCGGGTGGCCAGCTTCGCGGGCACGTCGATGACCTCAACGCCGTCAGCGCGCAGCCGTCTGGTCAACGGTGCCCCAACACCGCCGGCCCCTTCGATCGCCCAGCCGGCGATGGGCCATTGACGGGCGAAACGGCGCAGCGCCCGATAGCCGTCGCGGCTGACGGGCACCCGGATACTGGCTAGTGGCTGCAATGAGGCATCCACCGCTGCCGCTGTCCACGACGCCTTGTGCGGATCGACCGCAATTACGACCTGATCCTTGCCGAATTGGATGGCCACCGACACCAACCTCTCCTCACTCGACCGAGTTTTGAAAGCGAGGAGGGCACACCAACTTTGGGCAATGCAGGCCTCTCTTCAGCCACTCCCCGCACGGACGGCGGTGACCGGGCCGGCAAGCCAGGAAGAAGTCAGCCAGAATGCGACAGGGGTCAAGCGAGCCACACCCAATCACCGCCTCGAAGAGCATGGCTGCAGACCACGCCCTCCTGGCCCACATTCAACAAGTTGGGGGTTAAGTGGCTGACGGGGCCACACGGTCAAAATTCAGCTGAGGCAATGACATCGACAATCATTGCGCCGCGCTCGGCGTTGTACATCCCGGCCCACGCGCCGGCGTTCATCTGAGCCTCCGCAACGTGAGCGTTCGCGATCATTCCCAGATTGTCGACCGGGTCAGGCCACCATGAGACCGACCGAAGCCGGTCTATTACTTCGTCCAACACGTCGAAGCTACGGGTCGGGCGCAGCACGGCTGGCGCGATTGCTCCACGACTGCCTCGCTGAAGCAACAACTGAGTCGACAACCGCTGACACACCCTCCTTCCATCCGTGCCCGACTGCGGAGTGGCAGGGCGTGGGAACGGATTTGGGAACGAAACGCGGCGCAACTGTCCGTATTGCGTGAAACGGCGCGTGATGGCGCGGACGCGAGACCAGCGCCAGCCTGCACGTTTGAGACACCGCCAACGACATGACGTTGCTACCGGTTAGCTCATAACCCAGAGGTCGCAGGTTCGAATCCTGTCCCCGCTACTAAAGAAAGTGGCCCTGACCAGGCCAGACGGCCGCCGGCATCAGTCGGCGGCCGTCTCGTTTTGTGAACGGTTGTGAACGAGTGGCGGTCGGCGTATGTCGTTTGTAGGCCGTCAAGAGCGGCGACGGACGCGGCAATCGCTGGGTCACCTTCCCCAGCGGTTGCCGCGTGCGGTGGTCACGCAGTGACGGGCCCAGCGTGTCTCTGTGGTCGCCGCCAGCCGCAGTGGCAGCGAGCATGGACTGACTTTGAACCCCATAGACCGCTGAGCCCAGTGGTTGTTCCGCCACGCGGCACAAGTCGGAATCGGGGTTGTCAGAACACGGAGGTCACTCAACGAGGGCGTAGGCCACCGCGTCGTCGAAACGCAGTGAGCGGCCCTCCTCGTGAGCAGCCTCGTGTGCTTCCGCATCAAGCGCGTCACGCGTGCGCCGGTCGCATTCATCGTGGAAGACAGGCAAATTCGGAAACAGGAATACGTAATTGCCAACGGTGCGACCGACTGTCTCGGCGGCGCCCATCAGGGCGACGGCGCGTGCCGGCTTGCCATCCTCGGCAGCGATCCAGGCCAGCGCCTCTAGGTACGTCGCGGCCGTTGCTCTATCGTCGAGGTGCTGGGCCAGCCGGAGTCCCTGTTTGAATACGTTGGCGGCGTGGTGGCGGTCGCCCCTGAGCCAGCTGTCGAGGCCTATGCCCAATAACGCCCATGTGCGATACACCGATTCGCCGTGTGATTCCGCCAGGGCGTGCACCTTTTCATTCCACACGAGCGCCTCCGCCGCATCCCCTCGTATTTCGTGCGCCCGTGCGAGCAACAGCTGTGCAGAGGCACGAACGGTGAGGTTGCCGCATGCATCGACGGCCTCGTCGAGGCGCGTGCACGCGCGATCGGGGTCGCCGCCCAACATTGCGGCGAACCCATCGGCGATGGCAACAAGCGCGTGCGCCGCTGGGTCGGCCAGCTGCCCGGCCAGCTGCTCTGCCACCTCCTGTGCCTCTCGCGCCCGAGCCGCTGCTTCCTGCACATCACCCTGGAGGCTGGCCAGCACGCTGGCGTAGTAGATCGCTTCGACCCGTTCATATGTCGGCTCAGGTGGCGTACGGGCCAACGCCTGGTCGAGCCAGCGGCGTCCCTCACCAACGAGTCCATGGGCCATCCAAAATGGGCTCAGCTCGGCGGCCATCCCGGCTGCGGCCACGGGGGAGTTGGTCAGGCTGAACTCCACCGCCTCGCGCAGATTTGGCATCTCCCGGTCGAGGCGCTTGATCCACTCGATCTGCCGGGCACTGAACCACTCGTCCGCGGCGTCACGCGCTAATCGTTGGTACCAGCCTAGGTGCCGACGGCGCAATTCGGGATACTCGCTGGTTGCCTTGATCTTCTCGCGGCCGTAATCGCGCAGGGTCTCAAGAAGCCGGAAGCGCACTGGGCCCGTTGATTCCGTGCGGATGAGGATCGACTTGTCCACCAGCGCAGTGAGCAGATCGTCTACATCCTCCGGGCCCAAGTCGCCGCCGCAAATGTCTTCTGCGGCTTCGAGTTCGAAACTGCCGGCGAACACCGACAGCCGGCCCCACAGCTGTTGTTCGGCGGGCGTGCACAGGTCATAGCTCCAGCCGACGCTCCAGCCAAGGGTCTGCTGCCGCGTCGGCGCACCCCGGCGGCCGCGGGTCAACACCGCGTAGCGGTCGGCCAGCCGCTCCAGAAGCTGCTCCGGCGACATCGCCCGCAACCGCGCTGCGGCCAGCTCAATCGCCAACGGCAGCCCATCCAGTCGGGAGCAGATCTGGGTGACGGTCGCCTTGTTGTCCTCGGTGAGTCGAAATCCCGGAAGCGCGGCGGCGGCCCGCTCGGCGAACAACGCCACCGCGTCGAATCCAGGGAGGCCGCCCAGCGTCGGCTCGGGGTCGACTTCGGGAAATGCCAACGGGGACAGCCGCAGCACCGCTTCCCCGCCGATGCCGAGGGCTTCGCGGCTCGTCGCCAGGATCCGCAGGTCCGGGCAGGCCCGCAGCAGCGTCTCGGCCAGTTTCGCGGCGGCGTCCACCACGTGCTCGCAGTTGTCGAGCACCAGCAGCAGTTTGCGTGAGCACAGGAAGTCGATGAGCACCTCATTCAGCGGTTTGGTCGGCTCGTCGCGCAAGTCCAATCCCGCCGCGACCACATCCGTCAGGGAGGACGCGTCGCGCAGTTCACCGAGTTCGACGAGCCGCACTCCGTCGGGGAAATCGGCGGCCACGTCGGCCGCGGTGCGCAGCGCCAGTCGGGTTTTGCCCACCCCGCCGATCCCGGTCAAGGTCACCAGACGAGATGTCGCCAAGACGGTCTTCACCTCGGACAACTCCTCGCGGCGCCCGACAAAGCTGCTCAGCTCCAGCGGGATGTTGCTGAGCGTGCGGCGGGCACCGACAGCTGCGGTTGCCTGTGGCATCGGTCGATCGAGTTCCCCTTCAGTACCGGTCGCCATCTCGTCGATGGGGAAGCCGTGCCGCGCTTGGGCCTGTTGAAGTTCTTCACCCAGCGCCAGCGGCGGGGGGCGGTCGTGCGGGTCGCGGGACATCGCCCCTTCGACGACGGCAGCGATGTCGTCGGAGATCCCACTCCCGCGCAGATCCGGCGCCGCTTCCGTGGCGATCCGCAGGAACTGCGTCACCACCTGCTCGCCGCTGCGGCGCTCGAACGCGGCATGGCCGGTGAGCGCGCAGAACAACGTTGCGCCCAACCCGTACACGTCGGAGGCCTGACTGGGTGGATCGCCGCTGAGGATCTCGGGCGCGGTGAATGCGGGTGAGCCGGTGAAGGTTCCGGTGGCGGTCTTGAACCCGCCGGTGATGTGGGCGATCCCGAAGTCGCTCAACGCCGGCTCGCCGTAGTCGGTGTAGAGGATGTTCGCCGGTTTGATGTCGCGGTGCAGGATCGGGACGCGGTGCGCGGTCACCAATGCGCCAGCCATCCTCACGCCGAGCCGCAGCACCTCCTCGAGCGGCAGCGGGCCGACCCGGCGGATCCGCGCGTCCAGCGAACCGCGACGGTGAAACTGCATCACCAGGTACGGATAGCCGACTTCGGTTTCGCCGACCTGCAGCACGCCGACGATGTTCGGGTGGCCAGTCAGCCGGCCCATCGCCCGCTGCTCACGCAGGAACCGCTCCCGGTTTTCGTCGAGCTCGGTGGTGAGCACCTTGACTGCCACCGTGCGGTCCAGGGCGAGCTGGATGCAGCGATAGACGATCCCGAAACCGCCCCGGCCGATCTCTTCGGCATCGTCGAATCCGGCCGCACGCAACTCCGAAACGACGGCGGGGCCCACGTCGCGCTGCGTCTCGGACAGATTCCGATCCGTCATCGGCTACCTGCGATTCACCCAGTTGCCGCTTCAGCCTACCTCCGAAAGCAGACCACCCCTTGGCGGCGATGACGCGGTCGCACTGCGCAACCAGATCCACTGCAATGCTTGTGATTGTGTCTTCGACGGCGCGGCCCGCCCTGCTGGACGGCAAACAGGGCCCTCACGGCGCAGCGCCACCGCATGGGCCACCAGCAGCGCGGAACTGATCTCTCGCCGAGGCGGCTGCACTTGCAGCCCGCTGTCGTGTGAACGGATTTGTGAACGAAACGCGGTACGACTGCCGCGATAGGGTGAGACGCGGCGCGATGGTTGGGACGAACCGTTAATCGTGACCTGCGCGTTTGAGACCCGCGAGGTGACCGGAGACGGTGATCGGTTTGCTCATAACCCAGAGGTCGCAGGTTCGAATCCTGTCCCCGCTACCAGCGGAAATGGCCCCCGGAGACGGCTCCGGGGGCCATTTTCATGCCCATTGGACACGTATTTGGACACATTAGCTAGGTTTCCTAGTTAACTGTCGCTTACCTTCGTTGCTGGATTCCAGCCTTTTGCCAGGCGTGATGGCGTTCCCTTTCTTCGGTGGCGCTTCGGTGGTCGTTTGCCAAGGCGCCGATTTAATCGCCATTCGATCTCGGCGCCCACCCCAAGGAGACACCGCAGCAGTGACCGCGAAATGTCGGGTGTTTGGACGTGGTTTGCCAGGTCTAACTAAGTGCTCGCTCGGATAGCAGGCCAGGGCGCGAGAGTTGGCGTCTTCAGAGTTTCACCGTGAGGGGACCTCGCATTGGCGAAGACATGTCCGACAAGGACGATCACCGTCGCGTATCAACTGCACTTGTCACGGTTTACCGGTAAAGCCGCATATTCGATTCCGGTATTTGTAGCTTCTCAAATTCGATGTCACATTCTCAGTCGAGATGACATCTCGATGGCCAAAATGACATGAACGTGAGAAATCATCAGACTTTATGGTTCGTCGCCGCCGCCTGCCCCGCCGTGACACAGGGCCGTTGGCGCGGTTCATTGAGGAGGAGCCCACGGAGACCGCTGGCTTGCGAGGGTCCGCCGCATCTTCGTCAGCATTGGGCGTCCCGCGGAGAATAGCGATGGTGTGTGCTGCGACGATGAACCGTTCCGGGTTTGATGCCGCTTCCTTCTGTGAGCAGGATGCTGATCATGTCCAATCACTACCCGGTCGAGCAGCGCGAGCGTGCGGTGTCGATGAGTATCGGTCGGTGTATCGACAGCGGCGCGCGCCGCAAGCTCCCGCTGACCTGTGGTTTTCCGGTGTGTCTCACGGCGATTCCAACGCGGTGCGCAATTTCTTGCCCAGCCTGCGCGCCGCTATCTAGAGTGATGCACGTCACTCTATGGATGTCGGCGGTGGCCCGCTGGCTGAAGGAATGCAGATGCGAACCAGTTCATTCGTCGGCCCGCGAAGCGTGATAGCGGCGGCACTGCTCCTCGTCTTGCTGGTGCTCTCTGGGTGTACCGCGGAGCGACACTGGGGTGGCAGCTCCCGCACCGGGGAAGGCGGGAAGATCAAGATCGGTCTGGTCACGAAGACGGAGTCCAACCCGTACTTCGTCAAGTTGCGTGATGCGGCCAGAGCCTCCGCCGACGCGCACGGCGCAGAGGTGCTCGCACTCGCCGGCAAGTTCGACGGCGACAACGAGGGGCAGGTCACTGCGATCGAGAATCTGGTTCGGCAGGGCGTGAGCGGCATCCTCATCACGCCGAGCAGCACTGGCGGGGTGCTCGGCGCTATCAAGTCGGCCAGGCAGCAGGGCGTCATCGTGATCGCGCTCGACACCGCAACCGAGCCGGAAACGGTTGTCGATGCCACCTTCGCCACCAACAACAAGCAGGCGGGGGTGCTCCTGGGTCAGTACATCAAGGCAAGGATGGGCAATACGCCACCGCAGATCCTCGCGATGGACCTCGACCCGAGTGCCAGCGTCGGTATCGCTCGCCACAACGGGTTCCTTGAAGGCATGGGTTTGCCGCTTGACGCTCCCGCGGTCATCGGCACGGCGCTGACCCAGGGCGACCAGAGCAAGGCGCAGCAGGCCATGGAAAACCTGTTGCAACGATCGGCAGCACAGGTCAATGTCGTCTACAACATCAACGAACCCGCGGCGAGGGGCTCCTACCAGGCCCTTGCTGGCGCCGGTCTCACATCGAAGGTTCTGGTGGGAGCCATCGACGGCAGTTGCTCAGGAATCGAGGACGTGAAGGCGGGCAAGTTCGTGGCAACTGTCATGCAGTTCCCCAAGAAGATGGCCGAGGACGGGGTGTCGGCGGTCGTCGACGCCGTCCATACCGGCAAGAGCCCCAGTGGATTCCACGACACGGGCGCGACGTTGATCACCGACCAACCGATCCCCGGCATCGCTTCCCAAGACTCCACTTGGGGTGCGGCGAATTGCTGGGGCTGAAACTCACTGCAGGGACGGCGGAATGGTGACCACACTAACCAGACTCGGTGATTCGCTGAAAACGAACAACGCGGGCGTGGTGTTCGCCCGCAATCCAGCGCTCGGTCCAGCGGTGGCGCTCCTGATCGCGATCGCGTTCTTCTCGATCGCCACGAACACGTTCTTCAACATCGACAACTTCTCCGCGGTGGTCAACCAGACAACTGTGATCGGCACGCTCGCGCTCGGTCAGACTCTCATCATCCTCACTGCCGGAATCGATCTCGCCAACGCGGCGATCGCAGTGTTCGGCACCATCCTGATAACTCAGGTGGTCAGCGGCGGGCTTCCCTCACCGATCGGGCTGGCCGTAGGCATCATCGCATGCGCTGCGGTCGCGATGGTGTCCGGACTGCTCGTCACGCAGTTGCGCTTACCTCCGTTCATCGTGACCCTCGGGATGCTGGCGGTGATGACCGCAGTCACCAACCTGTACAGCGGCGGCACCACGCACCCCGTCCCCGAAGGACTGCTCACCTGGTTGGGGGCGCAGACCTACCTCTTCGGCGGCATTCCGATGACATACGGAATGGGCGTGACCGCAATACTATTCGCGATTGCCTGGGCAGCGCTGGCGAAGACAGCCTGGGGCCGGCACGTATACGCGATCGGCGACGATCCCGAGTCAGCCCGCCTGACCGGCATCAACGTGCGGGTCAACCTCGTGAGCGTGTACATCGTTGCCGGCATTATCTACGGTTTTGCGGCCTGGATCGCCATGGGCCGCACGCCAACCGCTGACCCGAACGCCTATCAGACCGGGAATCTGGACTCCATCACCGCCGTCGTCATCGGCGGCACCAGCCTGTTCGGCGGACGCGGCGGGGTCGCTGGAACGATCATCGGCGCATTGATCGTGGCCGTACTTCGCAGCGGCCTCACGCAGATGGGTATCGATTCGAATTATCAGAATCTGGCGACTGGTGTCCTCGTCATCGCCGCGGTCGCTTTCGACCAACTGACACGCCGGAGAATGTCATGAGCACTGCGTCCGACACAGCCGGTCCAGCCGTCGGTCCGGACACCGATCCCGTGCTGTCGGCTCGGGGCCTTGTCAAGCGGTATGGAAACGTCACCGCTATTCGCGGCTCCGATTTCGATCTGTTTCCCGGCGAAGTGCTGGCGATCGTCGGCGACAACGGCGCCGGAAAATCCAGCCTCATCAAGGCCTTGACGGGTGCATTGATCCCGGACGCCGGAACGATCACGTTGAACGGCGAGGAGATCCGATTCGGATCGCCGGCCGACGCGCGGAATCGCGGCATCGAAACCGTTTATCAAACCCTCGCCGTCGCACCGGCACTCGACATCGCGACGAATCTGTTTCTCGGCCGCGAAATCCGTCGCCGCGGTCTGCTGGGGCGGCTGCACATACTCGACCGCAATGCCATGCGTACCCAGGCAAAGGAACAACTCGACGCGCTCGGCATCGCCACCGTTCAGGACATCACTCAGCCCGTGGAGAGTCTGTCAGGTGGGCAACGGCAAGCGGTCGCCGTCGCGCGTGCCGCGATGTTCGGAAAGATGCTGGTGATCATGGACGAACCGACCGCCGCGCTGGGCGTCAGGGAAACCGAACACGTCTTGGATCTGATCAAACGGATTCGCGAAAAGGGCTTGCCGGTCATCCTGATCAGTCACGACATGCCTGCCATATTCGAAGTCGCCGATCGCATTCATATCCATCGCCTCGGACGGCGCATCGGAGTTGTCGACCCCAGACAGGTCACGATGTCAGACGCTGTCGCTTTCATCACCGGCGCCAGCGAGATCCCCTCGACCCCAACGCAAGGACCGGAGCAATAGCCAGCCGAACAACGCTACGGGGAGGGCCACCACCAACGAAGTAGGAGCATCCCCGACGCACACGGCAATAACTGTCGGGTCTCAAATTTCGTGGCGAATGCCGAGTCCTGACCAGCAAGGGTTCTATTGTCTCACGCGCTCGATAGCGGCGCTGTCAGAGCAGGATGCGACGATCGTCGGACGAGTCGAAACAGTACCGGAAGGTCACGTCATGGATGTGCAGTTCATCGCGAGTATCGCAGTGATCACCCCTGACCCGAGCGTCAGCAGAAGGTTGTACGTGGATGCGCTTGGGCTCCCACTAATGGGGTCAGAAGAGGACTATCTGCACAGTGAAGACATCGGCGGTAGCAAGAGTTTTGGCGTGTGGCCACTGACGCAAGCTGCGCAGGCCTGCTTCGGCACTCCCGAATGGCCAGCTGATCGACCGGTGCCGCAGGCGAGCATCGAGTTCGAGGTCGCCGACGCTGACGCCGTCCAAGTCGGTGCGGACGAGTTGAAGGAGAAGGGCTTCACGCTGCTGCACGAGGCACATACCGAGCCCTGGGGACAGACGGTCGCTCGGCTTCAGTCAAGCGAGGGTGCGATCATCGGACTCTCGTACGTGCCCTCAATGCATTCCTAGCAAGACGGAATGGCCGCCCGACAGCCAGTCGATTTCAGTGCCGACTACCCAGTCGGCGCAGCACATCAATAATCCCTGCACCACAAGGTAATTCGTCACTGTGAGGCATTGATGGTGATACGGGTGGGAGAGGGGCACCCACACGATCGGCTTGTTCTCCGCCAGCTTCTTAACTATAGGAGTTGGACAGCTATCTGTGGCTGAGCTCAGCGGCTTACCTAAACAGTTGACTGCGGGGCTGTGTCGGCTCAGCTGGCGGCAAGCAGCCCGTCTTGGAGCAGCTACCCGAGAAGGGGAAACCTGCATCCGGATCAGACACGTTAAATACGTTGTGCCGCATTGTACCTCGCATCAGTTAGCCGGTATCGGTGCGTGCTCGACAGGTGCGAGTTGTCTGGATTCTGGCAAGCCCGCGACGCTGAATCCACCCCGTTCCACGCTGGTTGTGTCGGCTTGAGCTGATGTCGCAGGCCATCAGGCATGACTGCATCGGATAGCGCCGCTGTCGGTCGATAGTCCGACGGTGGCGATCTTTCCCGGCGAAGTGCTATTCGCCATCTGATTTATGGTGTCAGGCCTTCGCTGTGACTTCAGAGAAGCCGCCCCTGGTGTTGCTAGTTTCCTCGACGTCCCGCCGGCGTTCGAGATCGATGCCAAACGCAAACTGGTCCACCGCATCAGCATTGCGGTTGCCGAAGCATGCGGCAGAGAAACCGAACGGGTCGAGCTGCCGAGCGGAACCCAAGTGAAGACCAACTGGGTCCTCACGTTCTTCCGGGAGTATCCGCTCGACCAGGCGGCACTGGGTGACCTCCTCGCACGGGAGAATCCGATGTTCTCGAGTCGATCACGGATACGAGATAGCTGGTAAGAGCCGCCAAGCGGGCACCTAGGGACAGCGCGGTTCGATCACACGACGTGGACGATGTCACACATCCGCAAGCTATCCCGTCTGGGGGTTAAGAACGAGCCAAGCTTATGGAGGGTTGAAGCATGAGTCCTTTGAGCGTGTGGGCGCGGGTATACCTCGTCACGCTGACGGCACTGGTTGGCCTGGCCAACGTTGGGATTGGGATCTGGTGTCTGATCGATCCTGGATCGTTCGCCGAGTCCGTGGGGTTCGAGGCTCATGAGCATTTTCTGCATGACGTCGGTGCATTCCAGCTGGGCCTCGGTGTCACGCTGTTGCTTGCGCTGATCTGGTCGGACGCGTTGGCCACGGCGCTCGCGGGTTTCATCGTGGCGAACATCGTGCACACCGTGAACCACATGATGGACCTCGACCTGGGTGGTTCGGCCGCACAAGCGTGGCTGCTTGGTGCGGTTTCGGCGGCGTTGGTCGTCGCGTTCGTGCTGCGGCTGCGTCAACTCGGCTACGTTCTCGGGACGGTTGCCACGGTAACCGATCAAACGTTGGCCCCGTTCGTGCGGCAGAAGACGATCAGGCTCACCACGTTTCGGAAGGACGGTACTCCCGGCACCAGTCCGGTCAGCATCGTGGTGGACGGCGACCGCGCTTACATTCGCAGTTTCGAGCGGGCGGTCAAGGTACGCAGGATACGACGCAACCCAAACGTCGAATTTGGCCCTGCGACAGCGTCGGGCAAGCCGACCGGATCCATGCAACCCGCGCAAGTGCGGCTGCTGGACGGGGCCGAGTATCGGACAGCCGCGCGCCTACTGGGGCGCAAGTATCCCGTCCTGCACGGCGTTCTCGTGCCGGCGACGCATCGCCTCATGCGGTTCAAGTACGGCCGCACGGTGCACGCCGAGTTGATTCCTTCGGCTGTGCCTACCTAACCGCGCCGTCTGGGATTGCCGTCACGTGACGGAACCTTCCGAACGGGTTGCGCCGCGTCCATCAGCGTTGGGATACGTCGCCAAGGGATGGATAGCGGCGTTCTCAAGAAATGACTCTCAATGATTAAGTCAAGCCGCTGCGGTCGCTGCGGTCGGCTTCTCGGGGGTGAACTCGCGGTCATCGCGGAGCAGGGCCCAGAGTACGTCGATCAGTCGGCGGGCCAGGGCTAGGAGGGCCTGGGTGTGGATGAGTCTTTCGGCGCGTTTGCGATCGTAAAAGCGGCGCGAGGGTCCGTTGGCGCGAAGGCTGGACAGCGCGGCCAGGTAGAACACTCGTCGCAGTCTGCGGTTGTAGCGTTTCGGGCGACGCAGGTTACCGGTGATTCGGCCGGAATCCTTTGGCACCGGGACCAATCCCGCATAGGAGGCCAGGCGCCCGGGCGTGGCGAAAGACTCCAGGTCGCCGCGGGTGATGACCAGGAATTCGGCCCCCAGACCGGGTCCGAAGCCGGGCAGCGACTCGATGATGCGGGCATACGGGTGCTCGCGGAAGCGTTCGGTGATGGTCTTGTCGATGTCTTTGATCTCCCGGTCAAGCTCGAGCAGCTTGCGGGCTAGCCTCTTGACCAGAGCGGCGGTGCCAGCCTCTCCGGGCAGGGCAAGCGGCTGCTCGTTGGCCAGCGCGGCCGCGGTCGCCGCGGACTTGGCGATCCGGGTCGGCCAGGCGTGATTCTCGACGAGAAATGCTGTCATACCATCGATTCCGGCCGCGCGGATCTCTGCCGGCGTGCACAGCCCGGAGACCAGGATCAGTGGGGTGCGGGTTGAGTAGTCAAATGCCGCCTCCAATCCGGGGAAGATCGATCCCAGCAAGGCACGCAGCCGATTGATGCCGCGCACCCAGTCGGCCATCAAATCGGCCCGGTAGCCGGTCAGCTGGGTCAACTCCACGACCAGCTCGTCAGGGAGTACGACATCGCTGAGATCGTTTCGCAGCCTGGCGGTTTCGGCGATCACTCGGGCGTCTTTGGCGTCAGTCTTACCCTCACCGCGAAAGGCAGGCGTCATGGTGTTGACCGTCCGGCCGGGCACATAGACGACAGATTGTTCGGCGCACAACAACACTGTGATCAGCATCAGCGCCATCGGGCTGGTCAGATCGATCGCCCACCGCACCTGCTCGGCTCCCTCGCATGCACGAGTAACCAGCTGCTCAATCGCATGCTGCTCATTGGGGACCTTCTGATTCCACACCACCTTTCCGGTCTCATCGATCGCACACGCATGATGGCTGGTCTTGCCGACAGCGATCCCGACCCACGCCCGCTGCCGCATCGTCACACTTGTTCTCCCTGTGATCGCAACTCAAGCCCGTGGACAACCCCGCCGCAAGATCCCTAAACAGCGACGATCCGCAACAGCTCTCAATCAGCGACCGGAGCGTCCAGCGCGGCGGGGCAGCCAGTCATTTCCAGCCACAAAACAGCACACGAATTTCAGCTACACCCCACCGCCCTGGGCATCCAGGGCACCAACCCCAGACACCTTCCAACTTAGGGACATCAATTTGAGACTGAACACAGATGACATCGCGTGAGACGAGTTGCATCACCCCAGGTTGGAGGAACGCGACGTGACACCGGAAACGGGACCCTACACCGGCGTATTCGGACCGCCAACCGGGCTCGAGTCGAACACGGCAGAGGGCATCGCTACTGGCACTGACCGGAACCGGTTGCGGCGTCGGGCACCGGCGTTGACACACGTCAGACAACAGGCCTGATGATCGGTGGGCGTTTGCTGGTGAAAGTATGGTGGGCGAAGTGAACGCGCGTCCGTCGGCGAGGCTTACGTCAAGGCATGGCGGGCCTCGCTGGGCACGCTCGTCAGACGGGACTGGATGGCGGGCGTCGTAGACTTGCTGGCGATGATCGTTTCGAAACGCAGATCGTCGTCATGGCATCTGGTTCGGATGCCGTTTTTTGGTTGCGTCTTGGTGGTCGCTTCGTGTTCGGCACACATTGCGTCCGAGACCGCACCGGCTCTTCTCGTGCGTTCGGCTTCAGTACGAACTGGCGGATGCCGGTCAGACCTACGGCGTCAACGTTGCTGTCACCAGTGTGGGCGCCCGCAACGTCAAATTCGACATCAAGGTCGACGACCAACCAAAGCCCTGATATGACCCTGTCTCCACCACCACGCGCCGAGGTCTTCTTGGTGGAGAACCGCCTCAACCCGATCTCAGCGCGAGCCGCGCTCGAACTCACCGATGACAATTTGCGCTGCACAGTCAAGGAGTACTCGAAGTGGGTCGAGAAGGCCTTGGGGATTTCAGATCTCAGGTCTCGGCTTCGAGCAGGCCAGGCGGTTGTGGCGTTTGATTTCCGGCGTGATCAGCTGAAGATCAAGTGGCTCAAGCAATTTCTGAAAGCGGGGTTTTCCGTTAGTGACGGCAGCTCGCGCCGTTGGCTGGTGTCCCTCGTTTATCCCACTGGAATCCTGGCATTGGTGGAGGTGGTGGACGGCTGGGACGTCCACAACGAATGGCGGCGGGCTCTGCCTCCGACCTGACCCGCGGGTTCGTAAAACCAACCACGACCCCGCAGCACCGCGTCTACCGTTGCTTGGTGATCGTCGAGCATGCGCTACTACCGGTTCGCGCCGGAATGAGCGGTGAATTTCGGTCGGAACTCATCCGATGAATCAGCATGGCTGCGTTTAGGTGCTGAACGGACTACCCCGAAACTGGTTGGGAGATTCTGGAATCCAAGCAAGCGCGAAATTGTCGGCCGTACAGCACAACGAAATATTCTGCTGCACAACGAGATAGGCAATATGCGGCATTTGGACATGGATAATAGAGAATATCCATGACGAGCAGCCGAATCCGGTTTGTATTACACATAATTCGGCGGATAGTCGGTCGCCTGACATGGTCCCCGGGCCGCGGTGCTCCGCGACCTAGACCCGAGCGTCGAGACATCCACGGCAGTCGCAAAGCTCGCTCGATTCCACCGTGACTCGCGCCATCCGAGGTTTGGGGGGTGTCAGGCGACGACGACGGAATTGGCGCAATTATCGGGCGCGCGGCAGTTGTTCAAGCTGTATCGGCTTGGTCGGCAGCGGCAATCCCGATGCGAGGACGGGGTGCTTGGTGGCGTTGACTTGTACGCCTATCAGGCGCACAATGGGTGGCGTGGCTGGCAAGGCTGAGCGGAAGACGGAGCGTCTTGCGGCGCGTCTGACCCCTGAGCAGGACGCGCTGATCCGTCGCGCCGCCGAGGTCGAGGGGACAGACCTCACCAATTTCACGGTTACGGCGGCGTTGGCGCACGCGCGCGACGTGCTGGCCGACCGCCGGCTCTTCGTGCTCACCGACGCCGCGTGGACTGAGTTCCTGGCCGCGCTGGACCGGCCCGTCTCACACAAGCCCCGGTTGGAGAAGCTGTTCGCCGAGCGGCCCATTTTCGACACCGAGGAGTGAGCGGCTACAGCGCGCCGCGACCGATCAGCGGCGCCGATGACGTCGCGAGCTTTAGCAGCGGCGAGCCCAGCTTGGACGATTACCTGCGCAAGCGGGCGTTGGCCAACCATGTCCAGGGAGGGTCACGCTGTTTCGTGACGTGTCGCGACGGTCGGGTAGTCGGCTTCTACGCCCTGGCGTCAGGGTCGGTTGCGCACGCTGATGCTCCGGGACGGGTGCGTCGCAATATGCCTGACCCGGTGCCGGTGATCCTGTTGTCGCGGTTGGCGGTTGATCGCAAAGAACAGGGCAGGGGCCTGGGTAGCCATCTGCTGCGTGACGCGATCGGCCGCTGTGTGCAGGCTGCGGACTCGATCGGGGTCCGGGCGATTCTTGCGCACGCGCTGCACGATGAGGCCCGCGCGTTCTATGCCCACTTCGAGTTCGAGGCCTCTCCGACCGATCCGCTGCACCTGATGCTGTTGATGAAAGACGCCCGTGCGCTCATCGGCGGTTGATGCCCTGGCAGGGCTACAGCGACAGGCGTGGGTAGGCGTTCTTAGCGGCTGGCGTGTCGGGCATCGCCATCCTCGTGTTCGATGTCGCGGCTGACCTTTCACGGTCACGAATCAGCGGCGACGCTGAACCTACTACGCGGGTCTGTTCGACAGATCTCGACGACACCGGCGTTCCGCTCAACGCCGCCGCGCGATTGACTATCGCCGACCAACGTGAGCCATCTGATGCCAGACTGTCACCGACCAAGGCACCGACCAGAACAAGCCAAGACCAGTCGGCAAACACCATAAAACCACCGCTGACCTGCATCAACAGCGAGTGCCCCCGGCAGGATTCGAACCTGCGACACCGGCTTTAGGAGAGCCGTGCTCTATCCCCTGAGCTACGGGGGCGCGACGCTGGGAGCTTACCGTGCAGGATCACCGTAGTTCGGCGATCACCTTCGAGAACGCCTCGGCGTGCTTGTCCTGGACGATCAGGTAGCTCACGCCGTATGTGTCGCGGTACCCGCGAACGGTGTCGGCCATCTCCTGCGTTGACCCCGACAGCACGGCGGGCGTCCGCAACAACTCTTCGTCGGTCATGGACGGAAGGGCCCGCCGCGTGATCGACAGGTCAGGCTGGCCGGACTCGTCGCGGGGCAGTGCCGTGATCGCGATGTTCAACTCGAGATCGCCGAACCGGTCTCCTGCCATGCTGCGCACGAAAGAGATCCGGTCGGCGAGCGGATCTGTGTCGTCGGTGATCGGCTGCCCGCCGGTCAGCCCGATGATGGTCGCCTGTTGCGCCGCCACCGTCAGTAGCCGGTCGCCGTTACCCGCGATCAGGATCGGCACATCGGGCAGGTGTTCGCGCATGTACTCGGTCACGTGGCCCAGGTATTCGACGCGCTGGCGGGCACTCGGGTACGGCAGCTCGGCCGCGTCGAATTCGTCCCGCGCATATCCGGCGCCCAATCCCAACTCGAAACGGCCGCCGGACAGGTCGCGCAGCGCCTGCACGTCGCGGGCCAGCAGTGCGGGCTTGTAGAAGCAGGCGTTCAGGACGAAGGTGCCCACCCGCAATGACTTGGTGGCGGCTGCGGCCGCCATCAGCGTCGGGAACGGTGCCGGGGCCCCGATGTGATCGGGGAGGTGCAGTACGTCGAAGCCAAGATCCTCGGCCCGACGGGCCTCTTCCTGCACTGATGATAACGATTGCGCCCGCCGCAGGCCGACACCAAATCGGAAGCTCTTGGTCACTCCGTGATCGTAGGCATTGAGATAATTTTTCCGAAAAGATGTTTGGCGGTGACCACGATGGGCAACTCTTAGCCGCCAGACTTGGGGGCCCACCGGGGGACAACTCCACATGGAGCCACCGCGCGATCCGGCCCGTCGTGAGATATCTCCGACGGGCCGGATCAATATTTGAGGACCTATGGCCAGAATTCCCACAGTCGGAGTCGAAGAGGAATTCCTTCTCGTCGACCCCGATACCGGCGAACCCGCCGCCCGCAATGAAGCGGTCGCCGACCATGCCGGCGCACGGGGCGTCAAGCTACAGCTCGAGCTGACCACCTGCCAGGTCGAGACGACGACCGATGTCTCGAACACCAGCGAGGAACTGCGCGCCGAATTGACCCGGCTTCGGCGCATCGCTGCGGACGCCGCCGAGGCCGACGGAGCGCGGTTGCTTGCTGTCGGACTGCCGCCGACGGTGCCACACGAGTTTCCGATCACCGACGACTCGCGCTACCGCCGGATCGCGGAGAGGTTCGGCATGATCGCCCACGAGCAGGGCATCTGCGGCTGTCATGTGCATGTCGAGGTTCCGAACCGCGACGCCGCGATCCGGGTGGGCAACCGGCTGCGCCCGTGGCTGCCGCTGCTGCTGGCGGTGACGGCCAATTCGGCGGTGTACCGCAACACCGATACCGGCTACGCCAGCTGGCGCAGCGTCCTCTGGCAGCGCTGGCCGAGCGCGGGGCCGCCGCCGCACTTCGAGTCCACCGACGAGTACGACGCCACCGTGCGGATGCTTCTCGACAGCGGCGCGATGCTCGACGACGGGATGGTCTATTGGGATGTGCGGCCGTCGGCCAACTTCCCGACGATCGAGGTGCGCGTCGCCGACGTCCCTGCCACCGTGGCCGAGACGGTGCTGCTGGCGACGTTGATCAGGGCCTGTGTGATGACGGCGCTGGAGGCCGATCGGCGCGGCGAGAGCCTGGCGCCGTTGGCGCCGCACGCGCTGCGGGCGGCGTACTGGAAGTCGGCGCGCGACGGCCTCGACGGTGACGCGATCGATCTGACCGAAAGCCACGCGCCGAAACCGGCGTTGGTCCTGCTCAACGGCCTCGTCGAACACGTCGGGGCCGCATTGGACGAGCTGGGCGACTACGACGTGGTGCGCGCCGAGCTCGCCCGCATCGCCGAGCAGGGCAACGGCGCAATGCGGCAGCGACGGGCATGGCGGCGCCGACATGAGATCGCCGACGTCCTCGCCGAGGCCGCCGCGGCGACCCTCGCGTGACCGTCAGGTCAGGGGTAGCTCGGCGAACACCGCGCCGGTCGGCTGGGCGGAACCACTCCCGGGCTCGACGGTGAACGCCAGCGACCGGGAGGTTCCGAGATCCGGCAGCACAGCAGTGGTCGAGGGTGCGACCGCCTTGGCGTCCATCGTTCCCGCCGACTTAGGGGATCCCTCGCCGAGCAGCCACATCTGATACACGGTGCCCGGCTGCGGCGGCGCGACGTTGTTCATCACCAGCACACCCGCGTCCTTCTCGTGGGAGAACACCAGCGTGGCGGTGCCGCCGGTGGGGATGGCCCCCGACACGGTCCGCACGTCCGGCGCGGCGAACACCTGCTCGGCGGTCGACGTCGGCGGCGGCGGCCGCAGCGAGAGTCCGACGGCCAGTGCGCCGAGCCCGATCGCCACGGCGGCCGCAGTGGCCAATATCGTTGTGCGCCAGCGCTTTGCGGGTTTGGGCTGGAGTTGGCGCACCGGGTCGTCGGTGACGGTGGCCAATAGCCGGCCGCGCAACGGAGCGGGCGGCTCGACGGCGGTGGCCGCCGACACCACGGCCATCGTCTCGTGTACGGCGCGTACCTCCGCCGCGAACGCCGCTGCGACATCGGGTGGGGAAGCCGCGACCCGCCGCTCGACGTCGGCGAGTTCGGAGTCGGTCATGGCGTGCAGCGCATACGGGGTTGCCAGCTCTATCAGGTCGGGAAGACGCGGTTCGGTCATGCGAGCCCCAGACACCTGCGCAGGCCGCGGATGGCATCGCGCATGCGTGACTTGATGGTGGCGAGATTGGCCGCCAGCCGCTCCGAGACCTGGGCGTAGGTCATGCCGTCGTAGTACGCCAGCTGGATGCACTCCCGCTGGACGTCGGTCAGTGAGTCCAGGCAGTCGGTGACCTGTTGGCGTTCGTCGCGCAGGATCACCGTGTCGGCGACGTGATCGCTCGGCAGGTCGACGTTGGCGGCCCCGTAGCGGGACTCGCGCTGGCTGGCCGCCTGCTCTGAGCGGACGCGGTCCACCGCGCGCCGATGGGCCACCGTCATCAGCCACGCCAGCGGGGAGCCGGCCGCCGGGTCGTAGTTCCCCGCGGACCGCCATACCTGCAGGTAGACGTCCTGCGTGGTTTCCTCGCTGTAGCCAGGATCGCGAAGCACGCGGGTGACCAGGCCGAACACCCGGGCGCGGGTGAGGTCGTAGAAGGTGGCGAATGCGTCGACGTCACGCTGTGCTACCCGGCGCAACAATGCGTCGAGGTCGGTGGTCACGAGCGGTAGCCTATCCACAGCCGTCATAATCGTCATGGTATTCGCGATCTGGGCGGACGCGGCACGAAAAATGAAGTCCGAGAACAGTATTCACGGAACCCCGGCCGATCCTTCATGTGCTTCTCCGCCAACCGCGCACCGGTGGCGTACACCAGGAAATAGGTCATGAGCACCGGAGACAGCACTGTCGCCAGTGAAATCCAGCCCGCGATGGAGGCCAGCCACAGCCCCCACCACACGCAGGCGTCGCCAAAATAGTTGGGGTGCCGTGTCCATGCCCACAGGCCGCGGTCCATCACCACTCCCTTGTTGGCGGGATCGGCCTTGAACCGCCGCAACTGATGGTCGCCGACCGCCTCGAAGAACAGCCCGACGGCCCAGATCGCCACGCCCGCAATCAGAACCGGCAACAGCACCGATGGCGTTGGTCCCAGCACGGCCGAAACCTGCAGGGGCAGCGAGACGAACCACGTCGCGGCGGCCTGGATGAGGAAGATCTTGCGCAACACCCGGCCCGCGGAGAAGTCGCCACGCATCAGAGCGACATACCGCGGGTCCTCGCCCTTGCCCGCCGACTTGCCGACCATGTGCCAGGCCAGCCGCAGCCCCCACACCGCCACCAGCACCAACAGCAGGATCCGGCGGAACAGATCGCCCGAGCCGAACACCGCGGCGACGCCCGCCACGCCGACGAAACCGAGACCCCAGGTGACGTCGACGACGTTGTACCGGCCGATCCGACGGCCGACGGCGAACGTGATGCCGTGCATCACCACCAACACCGCGATCGATGCCGCGGTGACGACGAGGAAGTTCATCGGCCGCCTCCTGCGTGCGCGAAGGTCCACTGGTACACGTCAAGATAGCCGGACCGGAAACCAGCCTCCGAGTAGGCCAGGTACAGCTCCCACATGCGCTGAAACACGTCGTCGAAACCCAACGCGGAAACGGCCTCTCGATGCTCCAGGAAGCTTTCGCGCCACAGTCGCAGGGTCTCGGCGTAATGCGAACGCAGGGACGTCATCTCCACGGTGCGCAACCGGGTGTGCCCCTCGGTGGCGCCGATGATGGCCTCGACCGACGGCAGCAGGCCGCCGGGGAAGATGTACTTCTGGATCCAGGTATATGTGTTGCGGGAGGCCAGCATCCGGTTGTGGGGCATGGTGATCGCCTGAATGGCGACCCGCCCGCCGGGCGACACCAGCCGGTCCAGGGTTTGGAAGTACGTGGGCCAGAAGCGGTATCCCACGGCCTCGATCATCTCCACCGACACGACGGCGTCGTAGCAGCCGTCGACGTCGCGGTAGTCGAGCAACTCGATGTCGATTCGGTCCGACAGGCCCGCGGCCGCGACCCGTTCCCGCGCGAGCTGTTGCTGCTCGGCCGACAACGTCACCGACCGGACCGTGGCCCCGCGGGCGGCGGCGCGGATGCTCAGTCCACCCCAGCCCGTGCCGATCTCGAGCACCCGGCTCTCAGGGCCGACCCGCGCGGTATCGAGCAGTCGGTCGATCTTGCGCCGTTGGGCGTCGGCCAGCCGGGCCGGGTCGGCGGGCAGTGTGTCGAACAGGGCACTCGAGTACGTCAACGTCTCGTCCAGAAACTCCGCGAACAACTGGTTCGACAAGTCGTAGTGCTCCGAGATGTTGCGACGAGCCTGGTCCGGGCTGTTGAACTGCGAACGAGGTTGGCGGACAACGGCGATCGGGCGCAGCCACTGCAGGCTGGCTGGTACCAGGTCGGCGACCGAATCGGCGAACGCGGTGAGTACACCGGCTAGGTCGGCTGAGGTCCACTCGCCCGCCATATAGGACTCGCCGAACCCGATCAGGCCGTATCGACCGATCCTGCGGGCCAGCCTGTCGGGGCGGTGGATCACCATCGTCGGCAGCGTGGGATCGGCGGCGCCGACCACCGAGCCGTCGGGGTAGACCAGGCGCAACGGTAGGCGGGCCGCCGCACGGCGGAACAGCCGATGGGCGATGGGCGCCCCGATCCTGCCGAGCGGGCCTGCGGGCACCCGGGCGACGTCGGGCCAGCGCTGCGGGCTGATGGGCGCGTCGGTCAATCCGGCGATATCGACACTCACAGCTGTTCGACCCTTTCCTTCTCGGCAACTGCCGGCCGCGGAACAAGAGGCACCCTGCGTAACCGCAGAGTGATGCCTTGGACGCGAATTCCCAACGCTCCCATCAGCGGCGCCATCGGTGCCGCAAACTGCAGCCGGACGATCTGCCCGATGCCGGCCCGCAGCCGGTTGCCTCGCATGGTCGCGACGAATGCGGGCTGGTTCTCCCGATGCAGCGAAATGGTGACGTTGAGTGTGGAATCCGGCCGTGGTGCCCGGACCAGGTAGTAGCCCTCGACGTCGTTGAACGGTGACACATACAACTTCTTCATGACCATCGATGCTTGGTCGTTGTCCGGCGGCAGCAAGTAGGCGTGCCTGCCGCCGTAGGTGTTGTGCACCTCGGCGATCACGTGCCGGAGCACTCCGTCGCTGTCGTGGCACCAGTACAGGCTCAGCGGGTTGAACACATATCCGAGGACCCGTGCCTGCAACAGCGCGGTGACCGTGCCGCCGCGCAGATCGATGTCGCGGTCGGCGAGGAAGGCGTCGATGCGTTGCCGCAGAGTGTCGTTCGGCCCACCGTCGAAGTGATCGCGGGCATCGAAGCGGGCGAAGGGGCGCAGCCACGGCGGCAGTTGCGGTAGCTGGTCGACGTCGACATACCAGCTGTAGCTTCGGTGTTCGAAATAGTGGTGCACCGGGGCACGCCTCAAATGTGTGATGCGGGTGCGGTAGAGAGCGGGCGTCAGCACGCCACCACCTCCCGTTGCCGGGCCGGGCTTGGCCACGTCGCGCCCAGTCGTTGCGCAGCCCGAAGCCCCGATGCGGCGCCGTCCTCGTGGAATCCCCAGCCGTGGTAAGCGCCTGCGAAGACGATGTTGTCGTCGTCCAGCGTCGGCAGACGCCGCCCCGCAGCAACGGATTCCGGCGTGTACAACGGGTGGTCGTAGGTCATCTCGGCCAGCACAGTCGCCGGATCGACGCGGTCCCGACCGCCAAGCGTGACCATGAACCGGTGCGGCCCGCGCAGCCGCATCAACCGTGTCACGTCGTAGGTGACAAGAACGTCGTCGCGGTCGGGGGCGACCAGATAGTTCCATGACGCCCGGGCCCGGTGATTCCGTGGCAGTACGGATTCGTCGGTGTGCAGTTGAGCCTGGTTGGTGGAGTAGGGGATTGCGCCGAGGATCATGCGTTCGGCGGCCGTCGGCTCGGCGAGCATCAGCAGCGCCTGATCGGGGTGGGTAGCGATGACGGCGGCGTCGAACAGCCGGGGACGACCGCTGCCAACGGCGACGAGCACGCCCTCCGGCACGCGCTGCACTGAGCGCACAGGCAGGCCGGCGGCCACTTCGTGGAGCCGCATGGCGATCGCTTCGACGTAGTTCGCCGATCCGCCGGTGACCGTGCGCCAGGTCAGTGAGCCGAACACCGACAGCATCCCGTGGTGGTCGAGGAAGACGAAGAGATAGCGGGCCGGATAGCGCATCGCGTCGCCGGGTCGCGACGACCACACCGCGGCCACCAGCGGTGTCATGAACAGGTCGATGAAGTACTGCGAGAAGCCGTGCCGGTCGAGAAACGACGCCAGAGTCTCGTCCTCGTCGGCGGTCTCGGTGCGCAGCAGCCGGGTCGCCGCCCGATGGAACCGTTTGACCTCGGCCAGCATCCCCAGGTAGCGGCCGCGGGTCAGCGTCGACCAGGACGGAAAGAGGCCGCCGAAGCCCCTGGCGCCCGCGTACTCCAGCCCGCTGTCGTCGTCGCGCACCGACATCGACATGTCGCTCTCCTGGGTGGCGACCCCGAGGTCGTCGAACAACCGGCACAGCGTCGGGTACGTGCGGTCGTTGTGCACCAGAAACGCGGAGTCGATGCCGACGATGTTCCCGTCGCCCCGGTCGAGGTAGTGGGTATGCGCGTGCCCGCCGATCCGGGTGTCCGCTTCGAACAGGGTGACGCGATCGCGTGCCGATAGCGCATAGGCCGCTGTCAGCCCAGCCACTCCGCTACCGATGACCGCGATCGCGCGCTCTCTTGGCTCAGTGAGTTCCACATCGGGTATTCGGAGCCGCCGCGTGCCCGGATGGGAGCTAGGTGGCCGGTAGTTCCCAACTGTGAGCGGCCGCCACCAGGCCTTGGATCAGCGCGGACGTCGGCGGGGACAGCCCGTCGCCGTCGGGCGGTGCGCTCCGCGGGCTCAGCCCACGCACCCGAGACGAGAGCTCGAGCTGGGTGCCTCCGCCGTGCACCCGGTTGACCGGGTTGTTCGGATGCAGACCGCGCAGCTCGCGGGGCATCGCGTCGAGGTCGGTCACGACGTGGTAGCCGGGTACGCAGACGTGGTCGGCGAGGTGAGCGGCGAGGGCGCGGTTGCGTCCGCCTGCGAGCAGTTGGGTGCTGCGGCCAAGGCGGCCGTATCCGTGCAGCGAGATCGCCACCTCGACGTGGTCGAGGAACTCGGCGAGCGCCTCGGACTCCTCGGGGCGATACCGCGCCGACGGCAGGTGGTGCGGGTAGTTCTCCGGATGGCGCAGCAGATACACCGACGCGCCCGCCGCGTCGGCGGCCCGTTCGGCGATGACGTCGGTCATCTGTTCCAGCCCGCCGCCGTGGATCGCCATGAAGCCGAACCGCGAACGCAGCGTGCTCGCCTCGAGCACACCGAGGTCCGCGAGCAGTTGCGAAAGCGATTGTGGTGCATCAGAACTCGAGTTGTTCTTGGGAACGGGCCAATGCGCCGGATCCCAGCGGCGCAGGAACTCGACCCACCGGTGCGGCAGCCCGTGGTGGACCGCGCCGTCGATGATGCGCTCCAGGTAGCCGGGCCGCGGCGGTCCGGGATCGACGCGATGGTCGATGTACACCCACGCGTCCGCGGGGCCCGAATCGGTGTGCACGGTCATCCGGTCGCGGCGGTACCGCACCGGGACGCCCTCGGCGCTGTCCAGGGTGGCGAGGTCGTGATCGGACAGCTGCCACACGACACCGTGCACCTGGGAACCGTCGAACTGCTCGACCGTGGCGACGCCGCGCTCGTTGATCAGCCAGTCATGATCGGCCAGCGTCGCCGGGCGCGGATTGGTGGCACCAGGGCAACGCCGTGACATCTGCTCCACGCACACGTTGGACCCGTACGCGAAGTAGCTGTGGTTGCCGGTGAGCATCACTTCAAGGCTATATCGGCCGATCTAGAGGCCGTCGAGCGTGCTGCCAGTGCGAAATTCTGCCCGCTTTTTCGCAGTGTGCGCACGTTCGGCGGAGGATGTACGCCTGGTTACAGGCCGCCGCAACGTGCCGGCGCGAAGAACGGGACGTTGAATGGAGGGCAGTCCGGCGGCAGCGGTGCCGGAGGCGGCGGTGGGCCTTGCGGCGGCGGTGGAGGAGGCCCGGCCTCATGCGGGGCGCCGTGCCACGGGTAGACGGTGTTGGTGGCGATGTCGACGGTTCCCTCGGAGTTCCAGTACCAGTCGTGGCAGATGTTCCAGTCCCAGCTGATGGCGCCGAATTCACTGCCCGGTATCGGTGGGTCGCCCGGGCACCAGTGGGTGCACGAGCCGACCCCGGGCGGGCAGTTCTCACCCGAATAGCTCGGGCCCCAGAAGGGGTTGTCGGCGTGCGCGGTTCCGGTGGCCAGCCCGGCAAGGCCAAGGCCACCAGACACCAGCACCGTTGACGCCAGTCGCGCAATTCGGTTCATGGTCGCTTCCTTTCGTGCGCGCCTCCCCTGATGGCGTCGCCGGTGCGGTTCAGTACAGACCGAGAGGGCCGCTACCGATCACAACTACTCGCTACTTCGCTTTGGGGATCGCCGGTGTTAGCGGGCGACCGTCAGATAGATCAGCACCACGTTGAGCAGGGTGATCGACGCAGCGACGGTCCAGCCGAGCGCGGTGGTGACCCGATGGTTGGCGTCATCGCCCATCAGCGCGCGGTCGCTGGTCAGCCGCACCAGCGGAATGAGGGCGAACGGTATCCCGAACGACAGCACGACCTGCGAGATGACCAGCGCGCGGCTGGGGTCGACGCCGATCGCCAGGATCACCAGCGCGGGGATCAGCGTGACCACGCGGCGCAGCAGCAGCGGGTAGGAGCGTCGCAGCAGGCCCTGCATGATCATCGCTCCGGCGTAGGCGCCGACGGACGTCGACGCGAGTCCGGACGCGAGCAGCCCGATGGCGAAGAACAGGGCCACCGTGGGTCCGAGGGTGTCCCGGACAGCGGCGTGCGCACCCTCGATGGAGTCGGTGTCGTTGCGCCCCTGCAGATTGGTGGCGGCGATCAGAATCATCGACAGGTTCACCGCGCCGGCCACCAGCATCGCCAGCCCGACGTCGAGGCGGGTCACTCGCAGCAGCCAGGTGCGTTGCTTGCCCGCCTCGGGGTGGCCGTGCCGATCGCGGGCCAGTCCGGAGTGCAGGTAGACGGCGTGCGGCATGACCGTCGCCCCCAGCATCGCGGTGGCCAGCAACACACTCTCGGCGCCCTCGAAGCGCGGCACCAGGCCGGCGGCGGCCTGCCCGATCGACGGCGGTTCGACGAACACGCTGGTGAGGAAGCCGATCGCGATGACCAGCAGCAGGCCACTGATCACCCGCTCGAACATCCGCTGGCCGCGCCAGCTCTGCACGACCAGTAGCACCATCGACACCACGCCGGTGATGATGCCGCCCACTAGGAGCGGCAGGTCGAACAGCAGGTGCAGCGCGATGGCGCCACCGACTACTTCGGCGAGATCGGTTGCCATGGCGACCAATTCGGCCTGCAGCCAGAAGGCGATCCTGGTCGGGGTTCGGGTGCGGTCGGCGACCGCCTCAGGCAGGGTGCGCCCGCTGACCAGACCCAGTTTGGCCGACAGGTATTGGACGAGTCCGGCCATGGCGTTGGCCACGAAGATGACCCACACCAACAGGAAGCCGAACTGCGCGCCCGCGCTGACGTTGGCCGCGACATTGCCGGGGTCGACGTAGGCGATCGCGGCGACGAACGCTGGGCCGAGCAGGAGCCAACTCGGTCGCAACCGTGTCTCGGTGTCGCGCAGCAACCAACCCACCTTCTATCCGGCCTATCGAATAGAAAAGTTAGGTTAGCCGAAATGACCGACCGGCCGCTAGGCGGGTCTCACCACCCGAAGCCCCAGCCACCGAACCCGATGATCGGGAAGCCCCAGTACGGGTAGAAGTTGTTCGCCGGGGGCGACGTGACGAGCTGGGCGCTGCCGTTGCTCTGGCAGAGAGTCGTGTTCGGCCCGGTGTTCGTGCACTGGGGTGCGGCTGAGGCAATGGGTGCCGCGGCGATTGCCGCGGAGGCACCCGCCGCCGCCAAAAGCACTGTCAGATAACGAGTTTTCGTGCACATGTTGGCCTCCTAGATGGGCCAAGAAAAGAGGCGGCTTAACGGTGGCCGCCGCCACCCATGCCGTGGTTGCCCCAGGCGCCGCCGCCCATGATCAGGGCTGGCCCGTAGAACTCGTCGTCCCACGGGTAGGCGTATGCGGGCACATCAGGTGCAGTGGCATCGAGTTGAACGTTGCCTGGCGTCGCGCATTCCGTCGTCGCGGTGCCAACGCTTGAATCGCCGCCGACGCTTGTGCATTGCGGCAGGGTCGAATCGGGATCGGCTGCTGCGATGGGCGCGGCGAGGATCGCCGATGCCGCGCCGACGGCAGCTAGAACCGGTGTCATATAACGCAGGGGCGTCGGCATAGGCACGTCCTTCGATTGGGTTTTAACCCGACTTACTTGCAGCGTACAGCCCATTCCCAGTTATCAGGGGTAAGTCGAGCGTGGTCCTGATTCCCGCCGGAGCGGCCACCACCGCGGGGATCGCGTTCACCACCCGTGCCGCCGTGCCGACGAGGCCGGCGTGGTTGTGGTCGCCGTTGGGACTGCTCAGGCAGAGGTCCATCGCATACGACGGCTCGCCGGTGATCTCGATGCGATACGAGCCGCCCTCCTGGGCGGGCTGCGGCCAGTCGGGGCACAGGTCGTTGCGCAACCGGGTGACGTGTTCGAGCACCACGGCGGGCTTGCCGTCGAGCATCCCGCGCACCTCGAACCGCAGGGCCGCGGCGGTGCCCTTCGCTATATGACCGGACGCGATGTCGAAGTCGTCTGGAGCCGGCTCGCGAATGTAGGTCTCGCTCACCTCGTCGAGCGAAATGCCAAGGCCTGCAGCGAGTTGGCGCACTACAGAGCCCCATGCCAGGCTGAGCACACCCGGTTGCAGCAGCATCGGAATCTCGTCGAGGGGCTTACCGAAGCCCATCACGTCGAACATCACCGCCGCACTGTCGTAGGTGTCGTAGTTGATGATCTCCATGCAGCGGATCTGCTCGATGCTCTGGCATGTGCCGGCAAGGGCAAGGGGCAGAAGGTCATTGGCGTAGCCCGGGTCGATGCCGTTGACGAACAGGCTCGACTTGCCGGCCTGTGCGGCGTCCTCGATCGGCTTCAGCAGCTCTTCGGGGATCACCTGCCACGGATACTGCAGGAAGACGGCGGCGCTGCCGACGACGTTGACGCCTGCGGACAAGATGCGACGGTAGTCCTCGAGGGCCTCGGGCAGACGGTTGTCGGCGAGCGCGGTGTAGACGGCGCATTCCGGGTTCGTCGCCAGCACGGCGTCGAGGTCGGTCGTCGCAGTAACACCGGTCGAATTGCCAAGCCCGGCAAGCTCACCCGCATCCTTACCCGCCTTGGTTTCCGACGAGACCCACACGCCTGTCAGCTCGAATCGGGAGTCGTTGATCAGCTGGACCAGGGCGGGCTTACCGACATTGCCGGTACCGATCAGCGCGACGCGAATGGGCACAGTCGTCTCCTCACAGATCAGGGATGGGAAGGTCGAGGTTGGGGTAGGTGAGACCGCCGTCGACCTCGAGCGTCTTGCCGGTCAGGAAGCTTCCCGCCGGCGACGCGAGGTACACCGCGGCGGCGGCGATGTCGAGAGGATCGCCGAGTCGTCGCATCGGCGTCGCGTCTTCCATCGGCTTGCGCAGCTCCTCGTTGGAGGCCACCACATCGAGGGCGGAGGTCAGTATCGATCCGGGTGCGATCGCATTGACGCGGATCTTGGGGCACAGGTCGAGGGCGGTCAGCCTCGTGTAGTGGGCGAGTGCGGCCTTGGCGGTGCCGTAGGCGGCGAAACCGCGGGCCGCCAGCCGTCCCATGGTCGAGGTGATGTTGATGATGCTGCCCCCGCCGGAGTGCTCGAGCATCAGCGGCACCGCCGCGGTCGTCAGCGCGTGTGCGGTCGCGACGTTGAACGTGAACGCGTCCCTGAGGTCCTTCGTGGAGGTCGTCATCAGCGTGTTGGGCATCGTGCCGCCGACGTTGTTGACGACGATGTCTAGTTTGCCGAACGCCTCGATGGCGGCCGCCGCGAGCGTGGCGGTGTCCTCGGGGTGTGCGAGGTCGGCGGTGACGATGTGGGCGCGCCGCCCGACGCCCTTTATCTGCTCTGCCACCTCTTCGAGCTGAGACTGTGTGCGCGATGCGATGACCACGTCGGCACCGGCTTCTGCGAACGCCAGCGCCATCGCGGCGCCCAGCCCGCGACCGGCTCCGGTCACCACCGCGACTTGGTCGTCCAGCCGAAATCTGTCGAGTATCACGTCTGCCTCTCTTCCTTCGCCGCGCGAACCGTAGCAAGCGCACGCGTTCGACATGCCGCATTTCTGAAACACGTTCTAGTTGGTGGCGAGTTCTGTGTCAGGGCTGTGATTGCCCGACGAAAACGACCCTGGGGCAGAAATGGAGCTATACGTCGTGCGAACCGAGTGTGACGCGGGCAAAGCACGTACGCCGCGGCCTGCAGCTGGGATGCACTCAGGTAGGGCTACTTCTTGGCCGCAGCCTTCTTGGCGGGCGTCTTCTTGGCGGCCTTTTTGGCAGGTGCTTTCTTGGCGGCGGCTTTTTTCGCGGGTGCCTTCTTGGCGGCTTTGCCGTCACCCGATGCGTCGCCGCCGCCGCGTCGCGCCTTCACGCTGGCTTCGAGCTTGGCCAACAGGTCCGAGACGTCCTCGGTCTCATCCAGCTCTTTGGGCTCGGTCTCCTCGGCGGTAAATGCTTCTCCGCCTTCGAGTTTCGCCTCCACTAGCTCCTTGAGCTCTTCCTGGTAGGTGTCCTCGTAGCGCTCCGGGTGGAAGTCGTCGGTCATCGACTCCACCACCTGGCCGGCCATCTTCAGCTCGGCAGGCTTGATCTCGACCTTGGTGTCCAGCGTCGGGAAGTCGGGATCGCGGATCTCGTCGGGCCACAGCAGCGTGTGGATGACCATCACGTCACGCTTGCTGAAGTCCTTGACCCGCAACGCCGCGAGCCGGGTCTTGTTGCGCAACGCGAAATGCACGATAGCGACCCGGTCGGTTTCCATCAGTGTCTTGGCCAGCAGGACATAGGACTTCGTCGATTTGCCTTCTGGCTCCAGGTAATAACTCCGGTCGTACATCAACGGGTCGATGTCGCTGGCCGGGACGAACTCCAGCACCTCGATCTCGCGGCTGCGTTCCTCGGGCAGCGTGGCGATGTCCTCGTCGGTGATCACCACGGTCTGACCGTCGTCGGACTCGTACGCGCGTGCGATGTCCCGGTACTCCACGACTTCGCCGCAGACCTCGCACACCCGCTTGTAGCGAATGCGCCCGTTGTCCTTGGCGTGCACCTGGTGGAACTTGATGTCGTGGTCTTCGGTCGCGCTGTAAACCTTGACCGGCACGTTGACCAGTCCGAAGGAGATCGAGCCCTTCCAGATGGAACGCATAACCCCAGTATGGCGTACCGGCCGAGCCGCGTTACGCCTGCAGCTTCGCCGAGTCGGCCTCCGCGGCGTTCCTGGCGGCCCGATCGGGGAGGTCGGCGCCGGCGCGGGCGACCGTCAGCGCCGACGAGAGCGCGGCGGTCTGCAGCACTCCGGTCAGCGTGTCCACGCTGATGTTGCGCAGGTCTTTTCGCCGGTCGGCGCCGAGTAGGCCCAGCGACCACAGCGCGTCGATCAGGCCGGTCATGAACGCGTCGCCCGCGCCGACGGTGTCCACCACATCCACCGGCCGGGCCGCAGCGCGCGCCACTCCCGCAGCGCACATTGCCAAGGCTCCGCGCTCACCCATCGTCACCGCGACGATCGCCGGCCCCAGCGCCAGCCACGTCTGCGCGACCTGCTCGGGCGTGCGGTTCGGGTCGATCCAATGCAGGTCCTCGTCGCTGGCCTTGACGACGTCGCAGCGTTCGACGAGTCGGTCGATGCGGCTGCGCGCTTGTTCGTCGTCGTCGATCAGGGCCGGTCGCACGTTCGGGTCGAACGTGATAGTCGCCGACAGGTGATAGGCGTCCAGCAGCGCCGCGGTCGCGAGGCAGCCGGGTTCGAGCACCGCGGCGATGGAGCCGGTGTGGGCCACCAGCGGCGGTGAAACTTCGGCCGTGCCCGCCAACTGCCAGTCGATGTCGAACTCGTACTGCGCCGATCCGCTGTCGTCGAGCGTGGCCAGCGCGGTGGGCGTGCGATCGGCCGTGACGCTGCCCGAGACCAGCTCGGCGCCGGAACCGGTGACGTATGCGGCGATACGGCGACCGCGGTCGTCGTCGCCGATGTGGGTGAGGAAGTCGACACCACGACCGAGACGCGCCAGACCGACCGCGACATTGAGCGGGCTCCCGCCGACGTGCTCGCCGACGATCTCGCCATTGCGCTTGACGATGTCGATCAGAGCCTCGCCGATGACCAACGCGCGGGCGCTCATGTCGGCTCCTTTCGCATCAGGGTCTCCAACGTCGCCCTCGCGCCGTCGCGGTGCAGCGACTCAAGGGCCCACACGTACGCCTCGACGAATCGCTCCGACGTGGCGAGATCCCCGAACACCGCGGTGTTTTCGATGAACGCGGTCGGGTTGTCGTGTTGCGAGCGGGCCAGCGGAACGAGTGTGTCGGCCAGCTGATCCTGGACGTCGATCGGCTCGCCCTGCTCGTCGACGCCCTCGGCGTAGCGCGCCCAACTCGCGACCGTCGCCGCCGACAGCCGCACCTGCCCGTCGGAGGCAAGGTTCGCGCGGACGACCGGAAGCAACCACTTGGGGATGCGGTCCGACGAGCCGAAGCACAGCCGGACGATGGTGTCGCGCACGCCGGGGTTGGCGAATCTCTCGATCAGTGTCCGCTTGTAGTCGGGAAGGTCGATTCCGGGGACAGGCAACAGCGTCGGCGTCGCCTCGGTGTCCATGTAGCGCATCAGGAAATCGGCGAACAGCGGATCGCCCGCGGCGTCGTGCACGAGCCGATAGCCGCTGAGATATGCGAAGTAGCAAAGGCTTTGGTGGCTGGCGTTGAGCAGCCGCAGCTTCATCAGCTCATACGGGGTGACGTCGTCGACCAGCAGCACGTCGACGTCCTCCAGCGGCGGCCTGCCATCGGAGAAGTCGTCTTCGAGCACCCACGACGTGAACGGCTCGGCCACCACCGGCCACTGGTCCTCCACGCCGAACTCGTCCTTCAGCCCGGCGATGACCTCGGGCGTGGTGGCCGGGGTGATGCGGTCCACCATCGAGTTGGGGAACCGGGTGTTCGTGCTGATCCATTCCGCCAGACCGGGGTGGACGCGTTCGGCGAAGCTCGCGAACGCCTGCCGCGCGACCTCGCCGTTGCCCTCGATGTTGTCGCACGAAACGATCGTCGGCGAGGCCAGCCCGCGGTCTCGGCGCCGGGCCAGGGCCTCCGCCACCAGGCCGAACACGCTTATCTCCGCAGCGCCGATCGTGTCGACGTTGTAGCCGCCCTCGGTGATGGTCAGCGAGATGATGCGGGTGGTCGGGGCGGCCAGGAGTTCGATGACGGACTCGGGGTCGTCGGGGGCGTAACGGTAGTCGACGATCGACCCGACCACGCGCGCGTCGCGGCTGCCGTCCGGGTTCTCGAGCACCAGTGTGTACAGGCCGTCCTGGGCGTCGAGGACCTCCTTCATCTTGCGGTCGGCCGGCATGACGCCGACGCCACAGATGCCCCACTCGCTGGCCAGGCCCTTTTCCAGCAGCCGGTCGATGTACATCGCTTGGTGAGCACGGTGAAAGCCGCCGACCCCGAAATGCACTATCCCGATGTGGATTTCATCGCGATCGTAGGTCGGCTTGCTGATCGGGATCTGCGCCAACGTCGACTTGCTCAGATTCATGACACAGCCACCACCGTCTTGACGCTACCCGGCGTGCGGTCGGAGGTCAGCGCCTCGGCGGTGCGCTCGAGTGGGAATCGCCCGGTCACCATGGCATCCAGATCCACGCGGCCGGACTCGACGAGCGCGATCGCCTCCGGCCACGTGTTGGCGTAGCGGAAAACGCCGGTCAACACGAGTTCGCGGTTCTGGATCAACTGGGTCGGCAGTTCCATCGATTCGGCTCCCGAGCCGACCAGCACCACCGTCCCGGCGGGCCGCAGCACGCGGATGCCTGTGGTCACCGCGGCAGGCGCACCCGAGGCATCGATGAACGCGTCGAAACCGCTGCCGAGTTCGTCGACCGTGGGGTCGAGGGCCGCGGTAGCGCCCGACGCACTTACCTGCTTGCGGCGCGACTCGTCCGGGTCCGACACCACGATGTCGGTGGCGCCGTAGGCGCGTGCGACCTGGACCACCACGATGCCGATAGGGCCTGCACCGGCGACGAGCACGCGAGACCCATCGCCGACGCCCGCTTTGTGAACCGCCGCGATTCCGACCGACAGCGGTTCGCACAGCGCGGCGGCGTCGTCGGAGATGCTGTCCGGCACGGGGTGGGCGAACGCCGCGCCAATGGTCACGTAATCGCACAGTGCGCCGTCGACCGGTGGCGTGCCGAAGAACCGCATGTGCGGGCACAGGTTGTAGTCCCCGCGGCGGGTCTCCGCGCTATCCGGATCGGGCCGCTGAGGTTCGATCGACACCCGCTGACCGATGCGCGAAGGATCGACCGACTCGCCGACGCCGACGATCGTCCCTGCCGCTTCATGGCCGAGCACCAATGGGCCGTCGACGACGAACTCGCCGATCCGGCCATGGCGGTAATAGTGCGTATCGGACCCGCAGACCCCGACCGACGACACCCGGATCAGCACGTCGCCCGCCGCAGGGCTCGGTGCGGGCCGCTGCTCGATTTCGATTCGGCCTGGCTCGACGAGTACGGCGGCCCGCATTTGGGTACCTGGCGAGAGTGTTGTGTGCGTCACACTGACCATGCTAACGTGATGAGCATCTACTCGCACCCATGAGCATATGCTCACGGTTGATCGGAAGTTGAGGGCGGAAACCCGTGGTCGCACCGACGTCAAACGGCGAGGTTGCCGGGACAGTCGACGCCCAGACTCCGCACTCCCCGAAGCACCGCGGCGCCAGCCCCGAAGACCTCCGGCTGGCCCTGCGCGCGGCGACGCTCTATTACCTCGATGGCCTCACCCAGGCCGAGATCGCCGGCCGGCTCGGGGTATCCCGGCCGACTGCCGGACGGTTGGTCGCGCGGGCCAAGGCAAAAGGACTTGTCCGCATCGAAGTCGTTGTTCCGCCGGACATGAGCGACGATCTGCACGCGGAGGAGGAGCGCGAACTCGAGCAGCGCTTCGGCCTGACCGAGGCGGTTGTCGCGGGGCACGGCGTCGATATCGGCGCTCCCGGACGGCCCGCCGCGTTCGCCAGCGTGGGTCGCGCCGCCGCCGCACTGTTGATGCGCAGGCTGACCCCCGACGACGTCCTCGGATTCACATGGGGCCCCGAACAGGTCGCGGTCGTCACCGCAATGGCGCCGGGAGTCGCGAGTTGCCGCGCGGTGGTCCAGTTGGACGGTGCTATGTCGAGCGCCGCGTACCAGACCGGCACCGAGTTCATCCTCAGCCGCTGTGCAGATGTGTTGCGGGCAACCACAATCCGACTACCGGCGCCGCTGTATGCCGATCCGTCCACGGTGGTGTCGATGCGCAGCGATTCGTTGATCTCTCGAACGCTGGAGGCCGGCAGGCGTGCCGATGTGATGCTGTTCGGCGTCGGTGCGGCGTCGACATCGACGACTCTGTTCGAGGGCAGCTTCCTGGACACCCGGATGCTCGACGAACTCGTCTCGCTGGGCGCTGTAGGTGAGATCGGCGGCCGCTTCTTCGACGTCGACGGCACGCCCGTGGACACCGAACTGCAGCAGCGCGCGGTCTCGGTACCACTCGAGGACGTCCGCAACTGTCAGAGGTCCATCTTGATATCCAGCGGTGCCGCAAAGCATCACGCGACCCTCGGCGCGCTCCGCGGAAAGCTGGCTCGACTTCTGGTTTGTGACATCGACTGTGCTCGTTGGCTGTTGGCGCAGCATTAAGGGAGGTAAAGGTGAAAGCGTTACGAAGAACACTGCACCGGTTCGCTGTGTGTGGCGCCGCGGCAGGGTTGGTCCTCACCGCTGGTTGCGCAGGCGCAGGCAGCCTCGGGGCGTCCAAGAACGAGGTGACGATCGCCCTGGTATCCAACTCGCAGATGACTGATGCGCAGAAATTGTCATCGGAGTTCGAGAAAGCGAATCCCGGCACCAAGCTGAAGTTCATCTCGCTGTCGGAGAACCAGGCGCGGGCCAAGATCACCATGTCGTCGGCGATGGGCGGCAGTGAATTCGACGTCGTGATGATCAGCAACTTCGAGACCCCGCAGTGGGCCAAAGACGGTTGGCTGCTGAACCTCTCGGACTACATGAAGAACACGCCGGGTTACGACGAGAACGACTTCATCCCGTCGCTGCGGGAATCGTTGTCCTACGAGGGCAACATGTACTCGGTCCCGTTCTACGGCGAGTCGTCCTTCCTGATGTACCGCAAGGACCTCTTCGAACAAGCCGGTATCAAGGTCAACCAGGATCCGAACTACCAGCCGCAATGGCAAGAGGTCGCCGAGTGGGCGAACACCATCAAGGAGAAGAAGGTCGCCGACGCGGGCATCTGCCTGCGCGGCAAGCCGGGTTGGGGCGAGGTGCTCGCGCCACTGGACACGGTGATCAACACCTTCGGCGGACGTTGGTTCGACGACCAGTGGAATGCGCAACTCAACAGCCCGGAGGTCAAGAAGGCCGTCAACTTCTACGTCGACACCATCAACAAATCCGGCGAATTGGGGGCGTCGTCAACCGGTTTCCAGGAGTGCGCCAATCTGTTCGGTCAGGGTCAGACGGCGATGTGGTACGACGCGACATCGGCGGTATCGGTTCTCGAGGATCCCAAGACGTATCCAGACCTACAGGGCAAGATCGGCTACCTGCCCGCGCCGATTGCTGAGAAGCCCAACTCCGGTTGGCTCTACACCTGGTCGCTGGGCATTCCCAAGGGCGCCAAGAATCCCGACGGCGCATGGAAGTTCATCTCGTGGATGACCAGCAAGGACTACATGAAGCTGGTCGGCGAAAAGCTGGGCTGGGCCCGCGTTCCACCCGGCAGCCGGACCTCCACGTATACGGAACTGCCTGAATACGAGGCGATCTCGAAGTCCTACGGTCCGCTGACTCTGAAGTCGATCACCGACGCGACCCCGAACAAGCCCACCGTTCAACCGGTTCCGTACACCGGCATCCAGTTCGTCGGGATCCCCGAGTTCCAGGATCTGGGGACACGGGTGAGCCAGCAGATCAGTGCAGCGATCGCCGGACAGAAGTCGGTGGACGCCGCACTGGAACAAGCACAGAAATACGCCGAGGTCGTCGGCAAGACATACCAGGAGAAGTGATGACTCTTACCGCTGATACCGAACCTGACGCCAGTCAGGCGGCAGTCGCCGAGCGGGTCCGCAAGATCCGGGAGGCACAGGACACGGGCGTCAGTCGCGCAGAAGGATGGCGCAGGCGGGCACCGCTGCTGCCCGCGCTGATCTTCATGATCGTCGTGACGCAGATTCCGTTCCTGTTCACCCTGTACTACTCGACGTTGTCCTGGAACCTGGTTCGTCCAGGGTCACGGCAATTCGTGGGGCTGAACAACTACATCGCGGTGGTTCAGGACAGCCAGTTCTGGCGAGTGGGTCTCAACACCGTCATCCTGATCGTCGTCGTGGTATTGGTCTCGGCGTTCCTGGGCTTGTTGCTCGCGTTGCTGCTGGATCGCGCGTTCCTGGGACGCGGGGTGGTGCGGACGCTGCTGATCACCCCGTTCCTGATCACACCCGTTGCCGGGGCGCTGATCTGGAAGACCACGATTCTCGACCCCACCAACGGCATCTTGAATTGGGTGCTGTCTCTGGTGGGGATCGGCCCCGTGGACTGGATCGGCCAGTTCCCGCTGACCATGGTGATGGTCGAGCTCATCTGGCAGTGGACGCCGTTCATGATGTTGCTGATCCTCGCCGGCCTCCAGTCGATGCCTCGCGACATCCTGGAGGCCGGCCGAGTCGACGGTGCGGGCGCGGTTCAACTCTTCCGCGAGTTGACGCTGCCCCACCTTCGGCGCTTCATCGAACTGGGTGTCGTGCTCGGGCGCCATCTACCTGGTCAACACGTTCGACGCCATCTTCATGATGACGCAGGGCGGGCCGGGCATCGCCAGTGCGAACCTGCCGTTCTACATCTACCAGCGCGCGTTCCTCGGCTTCGACATGGGTCAGGCCGCAGCCATGGGCGTGGTGGTGGTGATCTTCACGATGATCATCGCGTCGTTCGCGCTCCGGTTGATCTTCAAATCATTCTCCGGCAAGGAAGAGGCAGCCTGATGACCACGACAGTTGAGAAAGACACGGCCACAACCGCTCCGGAGCAACCTTCGAAGAAGAAGAGCCGCAAGTTCAGCCCGTGGGGAGTCGTGGCTTGGCTCGTCGGACTCGGGTTCTTCTTCCCGGTGTTCTGGATGGTCTTGACGGCGTTCAAGTCAGAAAGCGATGCGGCCACCAGTCCGCCGAAGCTGTTCTTCACCCCGACGCTGGATCAGTTCAAGGCGGTATTCGAACAGGGCATCGGGCCCGCGATGCTGAACTCCATCTTCGCTACCGGCATTTCGACGATTCTGGTGCTGCTACTCGGTGTACCCGCGGCATTCGCGCTGTCGCTGCGACCGGTCCGCAAGACGCAGGACGGCCTGTTCTTCTTCATGAGCACCAAGATGCTTCCCGTCGTGGCGGCGATCCTGCCGCTGTACGTGATCGTGTCCAACATCGGTCTGCTGGACAACATCTGGGCACTGGTCATCCTCTACACCTCGATGAATCTGCCCATCGCCGTGTGGATGATGAGGTCGTTCTTCCTCGAGGTGCCCGGTGAACTCCTCGAGGCGGCCAGCCTGGACGGCGCGAGCCTATGGCGATCCGTGCGCGAGGTGATCCTTCCGTTGGTGTCACCCGGCATCGCAGCCACTGCACTGATCTGCGTGATCTTCGCCTGGAACGAGTTCTTCTTCGCGGTCAACCTGACCGCGGTGAACGCTCAGACCATGCCCGTTTACCTCGTCGGGTTCATCGCCGGTGAGGGTCAGTACTGGGCCGTGCTGTCGGCGGCCGCAACCATGTCGGCACTTCCCGTGATCCTGTGCGGGTGGCTCGCCCAGAACAAGCTGGTGCGCGGACTGTCCTTCGGCGCCATCAAGTAGACGAACAAGACTGACTCGCAAGGGAATAGGGAGAACACAATGGCTGCAATCACTTACAAGAACGCCTCGTGCATCTACGAGGGTTCGGACAAGCTCGCGGTTGACTCGCTCAGCCTCGACATCCAGGACGGCGAGTTCGTCGTCCTGGTCGGCCCGTCGGGCTCTGGCAAGAGCACCGCGCTGCGCATGCTCGCCGGACTCGAGGACATCGACGAGGGCGCCATCGAGATCGGCGGCAAGGACATGACGGGCGTGCCGTCCAAGGACCGCGACATCGCGATGGTGTTCCAGAACTACGCGCTGTACCCGAACAAGACCGTCGCGGAGAACATGGGTTTCGCGCTGAAGTTGCGCGGGGTGTCGGCCGACGAGCGGCGCAAAAAGGTCGAGAATGCGGCCAAGATCCTGGACCTCACCGAATTCCTGGACCGCAAGCCCGCCAAGCTTTCTGGCGGTCAACGGCAGCGCGTCGCAATGGGGCGTGCCATCGTGCGTGAGCCCCAGGTGTTCTGCATGGACGAGCCGCTCTCGAACCTCGATGCGAAACTGCGCGTGCAGACGCGTACCCAGATCGCCGCGTTGCAACGTCGGCTCGGCACCACCACCGTCTACGTCACCCACGACCAGGTCGAGGCCATGACGATGGGTGACCGGGTGGCCGTGCTGCGGTTCGGCAAGTTGCAGCAGTTCGCCGCGCCGAACGAGCTCTACGACAGGCCGGCCAATGCATTCGTCGCCGGCTTCATCGGATCGCCGGCGATGAACCTCGTCACGCTGCCCGTCTCGTCGGACGGCGTCAAGATCGGTGACTCGACACTGGAACTCGACCGCGACGATCGCACCAAGCTGAGCGACGCGGGCCTGTCGGAGGTCACCTTCGGAATCCGGCCGGAGCAACTCGAGGTCACCGATTCGGGGGGCGTCGAGGTAGTCGTCGACCTGGTCGAAGACCTCGGCAGCGAGGCGTACGTGTATACGCACGCGGGCTCGGGTGTCGAGTTGGTGGCGCGGTGCAATCCGCGCACCGCACCTAAGTTGGCCGACACGGTGCGGCTGCGCAGGCATCCAGACGGGGTGGTTCACCTGTTCCACCCGAAGACTGGCGAGCGCATCAACTGACCAAGCGCGCGCCGGAGTTCCGGCTTCGGACACCGACTGCGGGTCTGCTCGCACTGCCGTGGGACCGGCCATTGTCGGAGTGGAACGTCCCGGATGTTCCACTGCGCGACATCGCCGTGGGGCCGAGTCGTCACCTGGTGAAGTTCGTCGAGGCCGACGACGTGCTGTGGGCGGTCAAGGACATGCCTGCGCGGGTAGCCGCCAAGGAATACGACGTCCTGCGCAGGCTCGAGGAGATGGCTCTGCCGGCGGTGCGTCCGGCCGGGCTGGTGCTGCAGCCCGAGTTCGACACCGCGATCCTGGTCACCCGCTATCTCGAGGGGTCATGGCAGTACCGCCGCCTGTTCATGCGGCTGCCGCCGGACCAGCCGAAGCACCGGGAGCGGCTCCTCGACGCGATGGCGGGCCTGCTGGTGGAACTGCACCGGCACGGCGTGTTCTGGGGTGACTGCTCGCTGGCCAACACGCTGTTCTCCCGCGACGGGCAGGTCCTGCAGGCCTGGCTCGTCGACGCCGAGACCTCGGAGGTGCACCCCACGCTGAGCCGGGGGCAGCGCGAGCACGACCTCGACATCATGGTGGAGAACGTGGCCATGGGGATGGTCGACCTGGCCGAGCGGCTGGGCGGGCCGGAAGCGTTGCAGGACACGTTGATCGCCGAAGCCGAACACCTGCGGGACCAGTACACCGTGTTGTGGGACGTGCTGCACGCCGAGCCGGTGTTCGGTTTCGCCGACCGCTACCGCGTCGAGGGCACGGTCCGCCGCCTCAACGGGCTCGGGTTCGCGGTCGACGAGGTATCACTACAGCCGGTCAGCGACGATCCGAGCCAGCTGAGAATCCATGTCGCCGTTGGTGATCGGCGCTACCACGCACAGCATCTGCGGGAGCTCACCGGCCTGGACGTGGGCGAGGGACAGGCCCGCATCCTGCTGGGCGACCTGCGCGCGTATCAGGCGCAGCTGTGCCGGGAGGCGGGCCACGACGTCGACGAGTCGACGGCCGCGCGGCTGTGGGTGATCGAGGTGGTGACGCCGACAGAGCACCTGGCGCACGCCGCGCTGAACAACTCGGGTACCGCCATTCAGGCGTACTGCGACCTACTCGAAGTGCGGTGGCTGCTCAGCGAGAAGGCCGGCCGCGACGTCGGCACCAACGCTGCGCTCGCGGCGCTGAGCCGCGACGTCATCCCCACCGACTCCGCGGCGAAGATGGCGATCGCGGAGGTGCCGACGGCGCCGTTCGCGGTCGTCGACATGGAGGACGACGCCTAGATCTCGGCGTTAGGTCAGCGGTTGGACGCCCGGGTTGGTGCCCAGCGGAACGTCGGGGTTCGCGCCGGTCCCCTCATCGTTCGTGAACACCTGGGACGGCATCTCTCGGCAATTGCTGTCCATCGGGGTCTGGTCACCCGAGCAGTAGGGGACCAGGTCAGCCGGATCGGCGAGCGCCCCAGGAGCGCCGAAAACCGTGGCGGCGGCTGCCACCAGGCATGCGGCGACGAATCGGGTCACAACTTCACGGTACAGCGGGTATTACGTTGGCGTGGTGGAACAAATCGGCCGGGTGAAGCTGACCAACCCGGACAAGGTGCTGTACCCGGCGACGGGTACCACCAAGGCCGAGGTGTTCGACTACTACGTGGCCATCGCCGAGGTGATGCTCCCGCACATCGCCGGCCGCGCCGTCACCCGCAAGCGGTGGCCCAACGGCGTCGACGAGCCGTCTTTCTTCGAGAAGCAGCTGGCCAGTTCGGCGCCTGACTGGCTCGATCGAGCGAGCATCAGGCACTCGTCGGGCACCACGACCTACCCGATCATCGGCAGCGTCGAAGGCCTGGCGTGGATCGGCCAGCAGGCCGCGCTCGAGGTTCACGTCCCGCAGTGGCGATTCATCGACGGGAAGCCCGGACCTGCCACCCGACTGGTGTTCGACCTCGACCCCGGTGAGGGGGTCACGATGGCGCAACTGTGTGAGGTGGCCGCCGCCGTCCGCGACCTGATGAGCGACATCGGGCTGACCACGTACCCGCTCACCAGCGGCAGTAAGGGCCTGCATCTCTACGCCCCGCTCGAGGACCCGGTCAGCTCGCGCGGCGCGGTTGTGTTGGCCAAACGCGTTGCGCAGCAACTGGAGAAGGCCATGCCGAAGCTGGTCACCTCGACGATGACCAAGAGCCTCCGGACCGGAAAGGTGTTTCTCGACTGGAGCCAGAACAACGGCTCGAAGACCACCATCGCGCCGTACTCGCTACGGGGACGCGAACATCCCACCGTCGCCGCGCCGCGCACGTGGGACGAAATCGAAGACCCCAAGCTGCGGCATCTGCGCTTCGACGAGGTGCTCGAGCGCGTCGCCAAGAACGGCGACCTGCTCGAGGGTCTCGACGACGCGATTCCCGACGCCGACCAGCTGACCACCTACCGCAGCATGCGCGACGCGGCGAAAACCCCTGAGCCGGTGCCGAAGTCGAAGCCCACGGCGGGTAACAACGACCGCTTCGTCATCCAGGAGCACCACGCCCGCCGACTGCACTACGACCTGCGCCTCGAGCGTGACGGCGTCCTGGTCTCATGGGCAGTGCCGAAGAACCTGCCGGACACACCGTCGGTCAACCACCTCGCCGTGCACACCGAGGACCATCCGCTGGAGTACTTGACGTTCGAGGCCACCATCCCGAGGGGTGAGTACGGCGCCGGGAAGATGATCGTCTGGGACACCGGCACTTACGAGACCGAGAAGTTCAACGACCGCCCGCCCGACGGGCCCGAAAAGGGTGGCGAGGTGATCGTCACCCTGCACGGCGCCAAGATCGACGGCCGCTACGCGCTGATCCAGACCGACGGCAAGAACTGGCTCGCGCATCGGATGAAGGAGCAAAAGAACCCGCGTGCAGCAGATCTCGCTCCGATGCTGTCCACCGAGGGTTCGGTCGACAAGCTCAAGTCGACGCAGTGGGCGTTCGAGGGGAAGTGGGACGGCTACCGGCTGTTGGTCGACGCCAACCATGGCACGCTGAACCTGCGGTCGCGCAGCGGACGCGACGTCACCGGCGAGTATCCGCAGCTGAAGGCGCTGGCCGCGGACCTCGCCGACCATCACGTGATCCTCGACGGCGAGGTGGTGGCGCTCGACGAGTCCGGGGTGCCCAGCTTCGGCGAAATGCAGAACCGCGCACGTTCCACCCGCATCGAGTTCTGGGCGTTCGACATCTTGTATCTCGATGGCCGATCGCTCTTGCGCGCAAGGTACTCCGACCGCAGGCGCGTGCTGGAGACGCTGGCCGAAGCCGGTGGGCTGATCGTTCCGGACCCGCTTCCCGGCGACGGGCCCGAAGCGATGGAGTACGCGAGCAAGAAGCGCTGGGAAGGCGTGATCGCCAAGAAGAGGGATTCGACGTATCAGCCGGGGCGCCGATCGGCCTCATGGGTCAAGGACAAGATCTGGAACACCCAAGAAGTGGTGATCGGCGGCTGGCGCGAGGGCACCGGCGGCCGGAGCAGCGGCATCGGCTCGCTGGTAATGGGCATCCCCGGCGACGGCGGGCTGCACTATGTCGGCAGGGTCGGCACGGGCTTCACCGAAAAGGAACTCGGCAAGCTGAAGAAATCACTGCAGCCGCTGCACACCGAGGAATCGCCCTTCAACGCGCGGCTGCCCAACCCGGATGCCAGAGGCGTGACGTACGTACGTCCCGAGCTGGTCGGCGAAGTGCGCTACAGCGAGCGGACTAGCGACGGCCGGTTGCGTCAGCCGAGCTGGCGTGGGCTGCGGCCGGACAAGCGCCCCGACGAGGTGAACTGGGAGTAGGCGTGCGCCAAATACGTTGATGAATAGACACTTATCAACTTTTCCGGCTATGGAATGTTTTGAAGCAGAGCTGGAAGTCCGGCGAATGATGCAACAGACTTGTATGCCTGGAAGGTTTGCGATCAATCTATGGACGCGGCTCACACGATGCTCTGGCGGCGTGAATCGCCGGGTCAACGTCGTGGCCGAGCCAGGAGGGAGCCGCATTGCGTCCGCGACGCCAGCTGGACCAGTCATGGCGCGTCGCGTCCGCTGTTGGTGCTAGAGATGTCTTGCCGGCGAGCTTGCCGCCTGCGGCAGGCTGAGCGTGGTGTCAGCGGATTGTCGGGCATGTCGTCTAGATTTGGGTTAGGGGCAGAAGAAGGGGACTCGCGTGACGACTGCGCAAGCAACTGACCTGGCTAGCCACGTGTTGTCGGTGGTCGGAGGCGTGAAGCATGGGGTCATCCTTTACGGCAGCCAGGCCCGCGGGGGACCTCCCTTGACGACAGTGACATTGACGTAGTCCAGCTAGTCGAACAGAATCCCCGGTCCTACTCGGTTGGACCCGTCAAGACTTCGGAAGGTCAAGGGCCTCCTCATACAACGACACGCCCTATGAGAGCGAATCACAACTGCCCGTTTAAAATTGAAGCGCCGGTAACATGGCGCCTAACCGTCATTTGCTGAACTTTGTGGGGTGGGATTGAGCCTATGGCAACGAGCAGACGCGGCCGCGCAGCACTCGAAAGATCAATCAATTCCGAGTCGGCCGACCAGTGAGGCTTCGCCTCTGACCGCCGAGGCGGGGGGCTGGTCAGCGGGTCGTGTTGCGGTCGGGCTGTTTGGATTGCTGCGACGGCGACGGTGGACGACATGCTCGATGGGCATGTAGCGCTGGATATTGAGTGTCTGGATCGGATTTATCTGAATGGCTATGTGCCAACTCTGCAGACCGGTGGGGCGGTGGTCTCCTTCCTGACCGCCCATCTGGATTATGAGATTCCGTCGCCGGCCACCTTCGAGAAGATCGGTACCGCGTTTCGCCGGGCGGTGGCGTCCTTCGCCGAGGCTAACCACATCCCGGTGGTGCGCTTCGGCAAGAACGACCGCAAGCAAGATCGATGTGATGCGGCCGTATCTGGCCCGGCAGGCGGCGACCGGCCGGGCGGGGGTGGTCGCGGTCGGGGTGGCGCAGGAGTTCGCGCCGGTGTTCACCGCCACCAAGAAGCAACGGGGCAACACGGTGTGGTTCTCCTTCGCGGTGTCCCAGCGGCGGGTGACCTGTTACTACTTCTATGTCTGGGACGACGACTTCGGGCCAGCGTTTGTCAAGGTGTGTGCCTATTTCCCGTATCCGATGAAGGTCTGGGTCAACGGGCACGAGTGGGCCAAACGGCAGGCCGCCAAGGCTGGGATCGGGTTCGCCGAGCTGTCCAACGGGTTCGCCAGCTGCGCTGATCCGGCTGCGCTGCAGACGATCTGTGACCGGCGCCACCGACCAGCCACCCGCCCCGCCACCGTTGCGAAACGCGTTGCACACCATAGACATTCACATCACGGAAACCATCGACCAAGCTCGACTCCTGCCGAACGCAGCCTAAAAACTCAAGACAACTCTCAACGTTCCAGCGGCCAAGGATCGCTAGTTCACCTGGCGATCACCGGTCCAGAACTCGGCACGGAGTTTAAACTTTTGGATTTTCCCGGTAGCAGTACGGGGAATGCTATCGGTGAACACCACCAGCTTGGGTCTTTTATAGCCGGCGAGACTGTGACGTGTGTGATCGATCAATTCGATCTCGGTGACGCTGTGCCCATCTCGGAGCACCACCAACGCAGTGACCATCTCACCCCACCTGTCATCGGGAACCGCGATGACCGCGACTTCGGCTACGGCCGGGTGAGTAAACAGAACGTCTTCGACCTCGATGGAGCTGACGTTTTCCCCACCGGTGATGATGACATCCTTCTTGCGGTCGGCGATCGTGAGGTATCCATCGGCGCCGATGGAGCCGCCATCCCCGGTGTGGAACTGTCCGCCGCACATGGCGGTTTCGGTTTCTTCGCAGTTGTTCCAGTAGCTGTCCATCACCGTGTTCGACACAGCGAGGATTTCGCCGTCTTCGCCGATGGAAAGCCGGGTTCCTAACGAAGGCGGCCCTGCTTTGGAAAGTATCCTGGCCTGTTCAGGCAAAGGCAGGTTGTCGTATTCGGCGCGGGACCGGTTCACGGTCAACAGCGGCGCAGTCTCGGTAAGGCCGTAGATCTGGTTGAACTGCCAGCCCAGCTCATCTTCGACGCGCGCGATTGTGCGCGTATGCGGCGGCGCTCCAGCCACGACCAATCGGACCCGGCCGCGCCCCGGAATCTCCCCGTCCCAATCTTGGGCGGCGTCCAGCACCACGTTCCACACCGTTGGTGCGCCGCACATCAGCGTGATTCCATGTTCGTCCACTCGGCGCAAAATCTCAGCGCCGTCAACCTTGCGAAGAACGACCTGCTTGACGCCTAACGCGGCCGCGGTGTAAGGCATTCCCCAGCCATTGCAGTGGAACATCGGCAGCACGTGCATCAACACGTCACGGTCGCTGACCTGCATGTGCATGCCGAGGATCACCGAATTGATCCAGATGTTGCGATGCGTTAGTCGGACGCCCTTGGGTTTCGCGGTCGTTCCACTTGTGTAATTCAGTGTCGCCGTGGCGTCCTCATCGGGTTGTTGCCATGGACGGGGCTCGACCTCGCTACTCAGCAATACCTGGTCAGTGTCGGCTCCGAGCACGAACCGGTGCCGAGCGCTGACCCCGGCAAGATCGGCCTCGAGTTCGGGGTCGATCAGAATTACGTCCGCTTCGCAGTCGCCGATGATGTATGAGACTTCCTCAGGCTGCAGTCGGAAGTTGACTGGTACCAGGATTCGTCCGGATGATGGGACTGCCAGCAGCAACTCGAGCAGCCGTGCTGAGTTCTGGCTGACGACTGCCACTCGGGCACCTTCGGGTACGCCCAACTCATCGAGGCCGGCCTGGATTGCTCGGGCCCTGCACGCCACTTCACGATAGGTCAGTCGTCCGAGCGAAGCTGCAGGCTGAGTCGGCTCGTCAATGACACCGATCCGCTCGCCGTATACCAGCTCGGCACGATCGATGAAGTCGTTGGTAATCATGGGGACACGCATGGGATTTCCTCAATTTCCTTGTCTCGAAACGACTTTGCCACCTAATCCCATCCATGGCGGCTCGCCCGAACGGCTGGGTTGCCTTGAGCCGATTGGCATCGGCACCGGTTTCCCACGCGGCCTGGTGCGGACCCGCCCACGGACACAACCGACTTCGCGGGAAAAACCATGACTGCGACGTGGACGATTCTAGATACGAGATGAGCACACACGAAACCCCATGAGCATCGGACTACCTCCGATCGGAGGTACTTAGCGCCACCGTCGAACCGTGTTTTCTGAGTGCGTTGCGTTCGACGTCGTCTCGCTGCACCTCGGCAACACCGGATCCATTCGGTGAAAGTTGCGCGAACCTCGCCGCGGATTTCGTCCAATCTGGATGCAGGGGGATCGGCCCCTGACTCGCTCGCGGAATCGGCGTAGTGCCGAGTCGTGCGATCACGGGTCGATTCCAAGGGGGCGGCCCCTCGGGAGGATCGAAGTAGCTCTTCCTGGTGGCTCCGGACGTGACACGGGATCTGAATGACGGTTCTGTTCACCAACTGTGCAGATGTATTCTGTGACTTCGGCAGCCCAGCGTGAAGCTCGCCGAGGTAAGCCGAGATTCTGATCGGCTACCAGCCGCCAAGAGGAGGTTCACTCTCCTGGACATACGTCCCAAGTTCAACCCGGTGTTGTCGCTGCTCGACAGAATAGCGGCTCTCCGACATGGCGCGGAGATCGTCCATCGTGCGCTCGGGGCCGACGTCGCCGCCGGAGCGAACCGCATCGCTGAGGATGACACGATGGAAGTGGTGGCCGTGGTGGGCGGGTTCACCGAGGAACTCAACGGGCTGGTTGTCGGGCCGCAGGAAGGTCTCGGCGGGCAGGCAGCGGTGTTGCGCCGAACGGTGGCCGTCGATGATTACTGCATGAGTCGGGCGATCACCCACGACTTCGACCAAGCAGTTCGGGCCGAGGGGCTGCGGCCGGCGATGGCCGCCCCCATTGTCCGCGCCCATCGGCTCTACGGAGTGCTGTACGCAGCCCGACGGTCCACCGTTGCCTGGACCGATGGCGACCGAAACGAGCTGCTGGCGATAGCACGGCAAACCGCGGTCGCCATGGAGGTCGCGGACAGCGCCCGCGAAATGGCAGAGGTCGCCGTGTTCAGCGAACGTCAGCGCCTCGCGGTCCGGCTGCATGATTCTGTCGGCGCGACGCTGTTCAGTTTGCGGGTGGCGTTGACGTCGGCGCGGGCGGCGGAGGAGCCTGGCCGCAGGTTGGAATTGCTCACCGATGCCCTGGCCCTTACCGAACGGGCAACGTCAGAGCTGCGGGCTCGACCTTGTCGCTGCACCAGCCACCCGAGGACAAGGCGGTCGGAGTCGCCCTGCAGGGTGACTGTATCGACTTCACCGCGCGGTCCGGCGTCGTGGCGGAACTGGTGGGTCTGGGCGACCTGCCGCTACTGGATGTGGCCAGGACGGACGTGTTGCGGCGTACCGCCCGCGAGGCCCTGCTCAACGTCGAAAAGCACGCCGCCGCTCACTCTGTGGTGGTCAGCCTGTACCGGGCCGAGGACGGCGTCGGCCTGGCCGTGGCTGACGACGGCACAACCGGCGACATCGCCTCAGAGGACCAGCGCGGTTTGGGCCTTCGATTTATCGCCGAGCGGGTCGAACGGGTGGGTGGCCGGTTGTCCTGGACAACGAACGAGGAGGGCGGGAGTACGGTACGGGCGTGGGTTCCCGCCGCTAGAGCATTCCGGACTGTTGGGCCTTGATCACTGCGTCCAACCGGTTTCGGGCGTCTAGGTGGGTCAACAACGATTGAACGTAGGACTTCACCGTGTTCGGCGCTAGGTGCAGCTGCTGCGCGATCTCGGCGTTGCTCTCGCCCATCGCCAGCCGCTCCAGCGCCTGATACTCGCGCCGGGAAAGTGCCAGCGGATCCCCCGGTGCTGATCGCGGGGTCGCAGTACCGCCGTCCCGCGGCGACCGCCTCGATTGCGGTGATCAGCACAGCGCATGCGTTGTCCTTATGCACCACCGCGTCCATCCCGACCAGTCCCGCGATCTGACCCACCGTCGGCTTGATGTCCCCGGTGAACAGGACGAGCTTCACACCGAGGCACGCCCCTCGCAGCGCGGCGGCGGCGTCCGGCAGCGCCATGTCGGGCAGATGCAGATCCAGTAGCACCACGGTGGGCCGCTCGGCGGCGGCGATCGCGACTCCCTCCTTCGCCGTGCGCGCCCCGGTGCACATCTGAATGGTCGGCGTGCCCTCGACCAGTCGGTCCACTCCCAGATGCACGATCGGATGGTCGTCGACCACCAGCACGCGTACCAGGCCTGGATGCTCAACCCGGGCGGCGGACTGCGCGAGTGAGCCGGTCTGGCCTCGTCGGTGAGGGAGCACGTTTCGACTGTAACGCCGGGTCGGTTCGCGGTACCGAGACCCTGCCTCAACGACCTCCGAACGGAGGTAGTTGACCCGACAGTGGCGCGTGATGCTGGTCTCACGGCGACGGTGGTCTGCACCGTCAGGAACAGCTAGTGGGAGCCGCGATTTCCGGGCAGATGTCGAGACCGTGAGCTCGATCACCCCCCATCAAACAAAGGTCAGCAAATGACGGTTAGACGCCCCGAGGACTTCAAGCATTATGAAGTGCAGCTTCCAGAGGTGAAGATTCATTATGTACGCGAGGGGTCTGGGCCGACGCTGTTGCTGCTGCACGGCTGGCCAGGATTCTCGTGGGAATGGAGAAAGGTTATCGGACCGCTTTCGGAGTACTACGATGTAGTCGTTCCGGATTTACGTGGGTTCGGTGACTCCGAGAAGCCCGACTTGTCCGACCTGGCGAAGTACTCGCTGGAACGGACTACCGACGACCAAGCAGGGTTGTTGGACGCATTGGGAATCGATCAAACGTATGTCGTGGGACAGACTACGCTGCAATCGTCGTTCACAAGTTCATCCGCAGTACCGCGAGAGGGTCATAAAGGCGGCGATCTTCGATCCCATTACGCCCGATTTCGGCCCTTTTTATCTTGGCTTCCGCACATCGCTAAGTCGTGGTATTCGCAGTTCCATCAGACAGATATGTCGGTCGAACTCGTTACTTCAAGCCGTGAGGCGTGCCGGATCTACTTCAAGCATTTCTTGGATGACTGGTCGTACCGCCCGCCTTTGCTGACACAGGAGGAGCTGGAAATCCATGTGGATAACTGTATGAAGCCGAACAATGTCCACGGGGGGTTCAATTACTATCGGTCAAATCTTTCGGTGACGAGCGATCCGTCGACGGTCTCGACCGGACGGTAAGCGACCTCCCCGTGACCATGCTGTGGGGGGTGGGCGACCCCGTCGTGCCCTCAACGCTCGTTGATCAGGTTCCGAAGTATTACTCGAACTACAGCATGGAACTCATCCAGGATGGTGGGCATTTCATGATGGTGGAGAAGCCCGACGTGGTCATTGATCGACTCCATGGCGTGTTTCGGTGACCACTTCTAATAGTTGCGCTCGGGTGCTCCGAAACCGTACGACAACTGCCATCAGGGCCGCTCGATCCGATCCACCGGCCGTTAATCAAGCGTCACGGGCACGTCGCTGACCTCGATGCCGTCGTCGGGCGTAGCCGTCTGGTCAGCGGTGCCCCGACACCGGCGGTTCCTTCGATCACCTAACCGGCTTTGGGCCATCGGCGCTCGAAATGGCGGAGCCCCCGATAGCCTTCGCGGCTGGCCAGCGGCTGCAATGAGGCATCCACTTTTTTTTTTTTTTTTTTTTTTTTTTTTTTTTTTTTTTTTTTTTTTTTTTTTTTTTTTTTTTTTTTTTTTTTTTTTTTTTTTTTTTTTTTTTTTTTTTTTTTTTTTTTTTTTTTTTTTTTTTTTTTTTTTTTTTTTTTTTTTTTTTTTTTTTTTTTTTTTTTTTTTTTTTTTTTTTTTTTTTTTTTTTTTTTTTTTTTTTTTTTTTTTTTTTTTTTTTTTTTCCCGCACACGGCTCACCGAACGCCCTTGCCGGCGGTGTTCGGTTTGGCCCGCCTGGCCTGGTGGGGCCTGGGTGCGACGACGATTTCGTTGAGGCTGTTCGGCGCCTGGCGCAGCTGCTGCGTGGTGCACATCTGCTTGGTCGACGGGCCTTCGACGAGTCGGTCCACTCTCAGATGCACGATCGGTTGGTCGTCTTCCACCAGCACGCGTACCACACCTGGATGCTCAACCCGGACGGCAGACTGCGCGATTGAGCCGGTCTGGCCTCGTCGGTGAGGGAGCACGTTTCGGCTGTAACGCCGGGTCGGTTCGCGGTATCGAGACCCGTCCTCAACGACCTCCGATCGGAGGTAGCCGACCGGAGGGGAGTGTGATGCTGATCTCAACAAAACGATGGTGGTCAGCACCGTCGAGATCGAAAAGAGGAGAGTTGGTAGATGACGGCGTCGGTCACGACTCAGCATGAAAAGATCAAGGCGTTCGATTGGGAGCCGAGCTATTTCCATCGTGATGCGCTATATCCAACGAAGTACAAGATTCCGCCGCGGACCAAGGACCCGTTTCGTACTCTGGTCCGCGAGTACGTCGGTATGGAGGAGGAGAAGGACGACCGGCAGTACGGCGCGCTTGAGGATGCGCTGAGCCGGATGAACAACGCCGCGCAGGTCGAGCCGCGTTTCATGGAGGTCCTGAAGCCGGTGCTGGCGTTCGTCGACTTCGGTGAGTACGCCGCGATGAAGTGCACCGCGATGCTCATCGATACGGTGCAGAACCCCGAACTGCGTCAGGGGTTCCTGGCCCAGATGATCGACGAGGTGCGCCACACTAATCAAGAGGCGTACTTGATGCGGTATTTCGCCAAGCACGCGCCCGACCCAGCCGGGTTCAATTCCGGGTTCCAGATGCGCGCCAACGACCCGATCGGGCGACCGGGTCGGGCGGTGTTCGAAGCGTTCATGAACGACGATCCGATCACTAATTCGCTGAACCTGCAGGTTGTCGCGGAGACCGCGTACACCAACCCGCTGTTCGTGGCGTTGACCGAGGTGGCGGCCGCGAACGGGGACCAGGCGACCCCGTCGGTTTTCCTGTCGGTCCAGTCGGACGAGGCGCGGCACATGGCGAACGGCTATTCGACACTGGCCGCGGTGCTCAGCGAGCCGGACAACCTGCCGATGCTGCAAGAAGACTTCGACACGGCGTTCTGGCGCCAGCACGCTTTCATCGATAATTTTCTGGGTGGCGTTAATGACTACTTCTCGAAGGCTCGAGTGAAGTCCTATAAGGAGTTCTGGCAGCAATGGGTCTGGGAGGACTGGGCCGGCAGTTACATCGAGCGGTTGGAGCCGTTCGGCCTGCAGGTGCCGCGGTGGATTCATGACGCGAAACGACATGTGGAATGGGGCGGCCATTCGGCGGCGATGGTTTCCGCGGCGTTGTGGCCGGTGCACGCGTGGCGCTCGGATTACATGGCCGAAGAGGATTTCGCCTTCTTTGAAGACAAGTACCCCGGTTGGGAAGGATATTTCGGCGATTTCTGGAAGGCGTATCGGGAGATGGCCGACCCCCGCAAGGGGCATCTCGCACTCGAGCTGTTCCCCGCCATGCCCCCGATCTGTCGGGTGTGCCAGATGCCGTGCGTGTTCCCGCGGCCCGACACCAACGAGGTCCGGTTGTCGATCGACACGGCGGGCCAACGGCACGCGTTTTGCTCGGAGGCGTGCCAGCACATCTTCCGGCAGGCCCCGGAGCGGCACTGCGGTATGACCTGGTGGGAGGTCAACGACGGTGTCGAGTTATCGCGCTATATCGAAGACGGTGGTCTGCTGCGATCCGATGGCAGGACACTGATGGGCCAACCGCACGTGCATACCGACGAGCGCTGGTTGTGGACCATCGACGATATCCGGCGCGCCGGGATCGTCATCCAGGATCCGCTCAAGGCACTGCCGGCTGAAGCCTTTACGGAGATCTGATGACCACCGAGCTGACCTCCGAAGGCGTGGTGTCCGAGGTTGTGGGTGAGGGGTTTTACTCGGAGCGCGACCTCACCTACATCCGCCCACAGAAACGCAGACTGTCTGAATACGAAGCTGTTATCTGTAACGCCCAGCCCGACTTGGGCCAGTTCGACTCCGGCGGCTGGTATCTGCTGCGCCCCGACGGGCTTGGCTGCCAGGATGCCCGGACCACCGCACTGGTCCATCCGAATTGGTTCGAGTACCGTGACCCATCCGGTCTGTGGCAGCGTCCCTACATCAATTTGCAGGCCCAGCAGGAACGGTCCATCGCGGGGGCGACCTCCTCCGCGAAGGCCAACGGCGCCTTCGGCGATATCGCGCCCGGGTGGCTCCAACTGGTGGCGCGCTATTACGAGGCCTTCGCGTCGTTCGAGTGGGGGATGTTCAAGGCCCACGCGTTCGTCACCAGGGAGGCGTTGTCGGACACCCTGTCAATGACGTATACCTTCAGCGCGATGGACCGGCTTCGTCACCAGCAGGACATCGCCCTGTACAGCCTGGAACTGCACGAACACGCGCCCGGCTACACCGAGGGTGCGGGCATGGATGCCTGGCTCAACGATCCGGCCTGCCAGGGCGCGCGCCGCCTGGTCGAGCGGCTGCTCTCGCTCCACGACTGGGGCGAAATGGTACTGATGACCAATCTGGTGGTGGAGCCGCTGATCGCCACTCTGATCGGCAGCGAGTTTTTCCGGCGACTCGCTGGGCTGAACGGAGATCCAGTGATCCCGGTGATCGAGATGACCGTGGAGGCGGATCGGCGGCGCAACCGCGCGGCGACGCAGGCGCTGGTCAAAATGCTCACCGCCGATACCGACCGGACGGGTCGACCCGTGCCGGCAGCAGACAATCGCAATCTCATCCAGGGCTGGGTCGACTCCTGGTATCCGGATGCGTTGGCCGCCGTCGACGGGTTCTTACCGGTGTTCGACGCCGCCCCGGCCGGGTCCGGTGTCGGCGAGCGAGCCAGACAGCGGGTCGTCAGCACCACTGAGGGCATCCTCGAGTTGGCTGGACTGCAGGCACCGGCGGGGGTGACATCATGAGCGGCGCGCAGCAGCACGGACCGACGACGATCGGGCTCGTCTTGATGAAAAGCGAGGAAGCGCAAGCCACCGTCAATTACGTGGCCGCGCAGTGCCCGCAGATCCGCGTACAGGATAGAGGCACGTTCTACCTCCTCGAGACCGAAGGGATAATTCGCATCCCGTTAGCTGAGGTCGAAGAATATCTCGGGAAACCGTTAACGATGTCGCGGTTCCTGGTGTGTATGTCGAGTTACTACGGACGCGCTCAGGTCGAGGACGACGCCTTCGTCGTCACCGCCGACATGTCCCAGCTCGAACCGGTGAAGGCCTGAGGACGACTGATGGCGCGGGTAACCCTCGTGCCGGGGGGTGAGGAGTTTCCCGTCGGCGCGGACGAGGACATCCTCACCGCGGCCCTGCACAACGGCATCAACCTGCAATACGGATGCCGGCACGGGAACTGCTCATCGTGTAAACACTGGCTCATCGACGGCGACGTCGACGACTCCGCGGCGTCGGTGTATGCGATCCCGCGAGATGAACGTGATGACGGGGCGATCCTGCTGTGCTGCACCTTCGCCAAGAGCGACCTGGTCATCGAGATCCACCAGCACGACGGTGTCGAGACACTGCCGCCGATGACGCCCCCCAGCCGTCGGCGGGCGACCGTCCTCGAGCAACGCGCGCGGACGCCGAATCTCGTCGAACTGCGGGTCGAACTCGACGAGCCGCTGAGCTTTCGGGCCGGTCAGTACGCGGAGTTCACACTCGACACCGGTGAACGCCGCTCCTACTCGCTGGTTAACCCGCCGAGCTCGGGGCGCGAGATGACCTTCTGTATCAAACGCGTGCAGAACGGGGTGTTCAGCACGGTACTCGACCACATCGGACCGGGGTCCACCCTGCGTCTGGAGGCACCGTTCGGCACGATGTTCCTGCGGGACACCGGTCGCCCGGTAATCGCGGCGGCGATCGGCTCCGGGATCGCACCTATCCTGTCGATTCTCACCGACGCCGCCGAGCACAACCTCGACGTTCCCATCCGGTTCTACTACGGAGCCCGCTGCGCCGGTGATCTGGTCTACCTCGACGAGATCGCCCAGCTCTCGACACGGTTGACGGATTTTCGGTTCATTCCGTGCCTATCACAAGGGGCCCCCGACACGGTGCCGAACGGTCGATCGGGGCGTGTCACCCGGGTGATCGCCGAGGACATCAGGGACGCCTCCGGCTACGACGCCTACCTGTGCGGCGCACCCGACATGTGCGATGCCGTTGGTCGGCTCCTCGAGGCCAAGGGTCTGCCCGAGGCACGCATTCATGCCGACAAGTTCTATCCGGCCGTGGAATCGGCGCCGGTCCCGGCATGACCTGAACCACGACCCAAATTGCCAAATCACGTCAGCTAAATATCTGCAGGAGGTTTCTGATGACGGCCGTAGCCGAATACTCGATCATGCCCGCCGTGCGGGGGTTCTTGAGTGGGAACAAGAAGCTTTTGATCGACGGCGAGTGGGTCGACGCCGCCTCGGGTAAGACCTTCGCCGCCACGGACCCCGCCACCGGGCAGACCCTCACCGAGGTGGCCCTCGGCCAGGGCGAGGACATCGACCGGGCGGTCCGCGCCGCGCGTAGGGCCTTCGACGCCGGTCCGTGGCCGTCGATGAAACCCAACCAACGCGAACGCCTGCTGTGGCGCATCGGTGACATGCTCAGCGAGCGCGCCGAGGAATTCGGCCAGCTCGAAGCGCTCGATAACGGCAAATCGGCCGGGATCGCCACCGCAGTCGACGTCGCCTGGTCCGCAGACATTTTCCGCTATTACGCAGGCTGGGCCACCAAGATCGAAGGCTCCACCATCAACGTCTCCATGCCATTCGCCCCCGGCGGCGAGTTCCACGGCTACACACTGCGCGAGCCGGTCGGCGTCTGCGGGCTGATCGTGCCATGGAACTTCCCGCTTCTGATGGCGGCATTCAAACTCGGACCGGCCCTGGCCGCCGGCAACACTGTCATCCTCAAACCCGCAGAACAGACCCCGCTCACCGCGCTGCTCCTCGGCGAGGTGTTTCAGGAGGCCGGCTTCCCGCCGGGTGTGGTCAACATCGTTACCGGATTCGGTGACGCAGGCGCGGCGCTGTCCGGACACGCGGATGTCGACAAGATCGCCTTCACCGGCTCGACGGAGGTCGGCAAGAAGATCGTCGACTCAGCCAAGGGCAACCTGAAAAAGGTGTCGCTCGAACTCGGCGGCAAGAGCGCCAACGTGGTCTTCGCCGATGCCGACCTCGACATCGCCGTCGAGGGCTCGCTCAACGCCTGGTTGTTCAACCACGGGCAGTGCTGCGTCGCCGGTACCCGCCTGTATGTGGAAGACAGGATCTTCGATGATTTCACCCAAGCGGTCGCCGAGGCCGCGAGCAAAGTCAAGATCGGCCCCGGGCTCGATCCGACCACCCAACTCGGGCCGTTGATTTCCCAGGAGCAGTTCGACAAGGTCACCGCGTACCTGCGAGAAGGACTCGCGGACGGCGCCAGAGCTCTGACCGGTGGACGACGCTGGGGCGACACAGGCTACTTCGTCGAGCCGACCGTGTTCGTCGACGTCAAGTCTGAGTTCAGCGTGGTCCGCGAAGAAATCTTTGGTCCCGTAGTCGCTGCATTACCGTTCAAGACCGAAAACGATGTTATCGCTGCAGCTAACGACTCCATTTACGGTCTCGCCGCGGGCATCTGGACCAAAGACATCTCCAAGGCACACCGGACTGCCAAAAGGCTCAAGGCCGGTTCAGTGTGGATCAACCAGTACAACGGTTTCGACACCGCGATGCCCTTCGGCGGCTACAAGCAGTCCGGCTGGGGACGGGAACTCGGTGCCACCGCGCTGGATCTCTACACCCAGACCAAAGCCGTCAACATCGCCCTTTAATCATCCTCCGGCAGGGAGTGCATCGTGAAGACCAAAGCAGCCGTATTGTTAGAAGCGGGAAAGCCGTTCGAGATCATGGAACTCGAACTCGATGGTCCCGGTGTCGGCGAAGTGTTGATCAAGTACACCGCCGCGGGCTTGTGCCACTCGGACCTACACCTGATCGACGGTGACCTGCCACCGCGCTATCCGATCATCGGTGGCCACGAAGGATCCGGCATCATCGAGGACGTGGGTCCGGGCGTGACCAAGGTCAAACCGGGTGACCACGTCGTGTGCAGCTTCATCCCCAACTGCGGAACCTGCCGATACTGCTCCACCGGACGTCAAAGCCTCTGCGACATGGGCGCCACCATCCTTGAAGGGTGTATGAGTGATGGCAGCTTCCGGTTCCACGGCAACGGTTTGGAATTCGGCGCGATGTGCATGCTCGGCACATTCTCCGAACGCGCCACCATCTCTCAGCACTCGGTGGTCAAGATCGACGACTGGCTCCCGCTCAAGACTGCGGTACTTGTGGGCTGCGGAGTTCCGACGGGCTGGGGCACCTCGGTATACGCCGGCGGCGTGCGAGCAGGAGACACTACCGTCATCTACGGCGTGGGCGGCTTGGGTATCAACGCCGTGCAAGGAGCCGTCAGCGCGGGGGCCAAGCACGTCGTAGTGGTCGATCCGGTGGCATTCAAGCGTGACACGGCAATGAAATTCGGTGCGACCCACGCCTTCGCCGACGCGGTCAGCGCTGCCGAGAAGGTCAAAGAGATCACCTGGGGACAGGGCGCAGACCAGGCGCTCATTTTGGTCGGTACCGTCGATGCGGAGGTGGTGAGCGCCGCGACTGCGGTGATCGGCAAGGGCGGCACCGTCGTCATCACCGGATTGGCAAATCCAGCGAAGCTCACCGTGCAAGTGTCGGGATGCGATCTAACGCTGAACGAAAAGACGATCAAGGGCACACTTTTCGGCTCGGCCAATCCCCAGTACGACATCGTGCGCCTGCTCCGACTCTACGACGCTGGCCAGCTCAAACTCGACGAGTTGATCACCACTCAATACCAGCTCGAAGACGTCAACCAAGGCTATCAGGACTTGCGGGACGGCAAGAACATCCGCGGCGTGATCATTCACGAATGAGGTGAAACAGTCATGCACGGGTCGGCCCCAGTTTCAGCCAGTCGGCACAGGTTTCACACCCCTCCAGCGGGCACCCACGGCGACTGCGTGTTCACGGTCACAGCCCCGGCTCGACAACTCAGACGAATTTCAGAAAGGGCGCGCAGGCAACGTGGCCAAAATGATCGCGTACGACGAAGATGCCCGGCGTGCGCTGGAACGCGGGGTGGACAAGCTGGCTAACGCGGTCAAAGTCACCCTCGGCCCCAAAGGGCGCAACGTCGTGCTCGGCCGCGACGTTGTCAAGCCTCTGGTGACCAACGATGGTGTCACCGTCGCACGCAGTATCGACCTCGACCACCCCTACGAAAAGATGGGCGCCGAACTCGTCAAAGAGGTCGCGAAGCGGACCGACGATGTCGCCGGCGACGGGACGACCACCGCGACCGTGCTCGCGCAGGCCATGGTGCGCGAGGGCCTGCGCAACGTTGCTGCTGGTGGCAATCCCCTGGCGATGAGGCGCGGTATCGAAGCCGCCCTGGTCAGGGTTGTGCAGGCGATCCATGAAGCGGCCAGACCGATCGAAACGAGCGAACAGATCGCCGCGACCGCCGCGAACTCCTCAGACGACTCGGCTATCGGCGACATCGTCGCTGAGGCTTTTGACAAAGTCGGCGCGGAAGGCATCATCACCACCGAGGCATCAGACGCTTTCGGCCTCACCCTCGAATTCGAAGAGGGTCTACGATTTGACAGGGGTTACCTCAGCCCCTACTTCGTTACCGATAGCGAACGGCTCGAGGCCGTTATCGACAACCCCTACATCCTGCTCGTCTCCTCGGCAATCAGCTCGGTTGGCCAACTGGTACCCATTGTCGAGAAGGTGATGGCGCTCGGTCGCCCACTCGTCATCGTGGCGGAAGACGTCACCGGCGATGCTCTGGCAACGTTGGTCGTCAACAACGTCCGGGGCACCTTCACCTCAGCCGCCGTGAAGTCGCCCGGCTTTGGCGACCGGCGTGAGTTGATGCTGCGCGATATCGCCATCATGACCGGTGGCCAAGTCATCTCCGAGGCGATCGGTGTGACCCTCGAGACCGCCGGGCCCGATCTGCTCGGAAGTGCGCGCAAAGTGGTCATCACAAAGCACGAAACCTCGATCATCGGCGGAGCAGGTGACGTCACTGCGATCGCCGGGCGGATTCGAGACATCACGGCCGAGATCGCGCACTCCACCGCGGATTACGACACGGACAAACTCCGGGAGCGTCTCGCCAGGCTCAGCGGCGGGGTAGCTGTAATCAAGATCGGCGCAGCCACCGACATCGAACTTAAAGAGCGCAAACATCGGATCGAAGATGCAGTTCGCAACGCGCGGTCCGCGGCCGAAGAAGGAATCGTTGCCGGGGGCGGCGTTGCGCTGGTGCAGGCATCCGCCGGCGCTTTCGACGGGCTCAATCTCACCGGCGACGAAGCCACCGGCGCCAACGTGCTGCGCGCCGCTCTCGACGCACCGTTGAAACAGATCGCCATCAACGCTGGACTGGACGGCAGCGTCGCGGTCGAGAAGGTCCGAAATATGCCGATCGGGCACGGCTTGAATGCCGCAACTGGAGAATACGGCGACATGATCGCCGCCGGAATCATGGACCCAGTCAAGGTAACCCGGTTAGCACTGGAAAACGCTGTCTCGGTTATGGCGATGTTCCTGACCGCCGAAGTCGTCATCGCCGACAAGCCCCACGTTCCACTGTCGCGAATGCCTCCGCTGTAGAAGTTCAGCCAAAGGTTCAGCCGCGAACGACGACCCGCCGACGCATGAACCCGCTTATCGGAAAAAATTCGACAACGGACAAATATGGTTGGTCAATGAGTATCGACGGCAGCAACGTAGCGCTATCGTTGGGCACGGGTGGAGCGCCTGAGCCGCTATCCGCAACGAGTTCGCGGGGACGTTTCAGATGTTCACGGCGTTGCTGGTGGCGTTGATCGTGTTTCCAGCCGTCAGGGTGGTTCCGTGGGCCAGCGCGAACGAAAGCCAGTACCAGGAGTTCAACACCGGACCCATTGCCGGGCGGCAAGCCCGGCGATTTGATCCGATCCGAGCCGTCCCGGCTGGTGTTGGAGCCGTTTCGCGTCGGCGCCTCCGACGTGCTACTCGCATATTCTCGATGACACACCGGTCTGGATCAGCGCCGACCAGTACGACACACAGGGCAACGAGTCGGCGGTCACACACCGAGACGGGCAAGGAGGCCGGGTGCGACACGATGGGGCATCGCACACCGGCGGGGGCGGCGCCGTGGTGAAGGGGCAGCGATGACGGCCTCGACGGGCTTCGGCAGCTACGTCGGTGGCCAGGTGAGTCGGCCGCTGGCACACGTCGGTGGTTTTGCGCGGATGTCCTCGTTGACCGTCAAGGCCGTCTTCCGCTGGCCACTGGAGTGGCGGGAGTTGGTCCTGCAGGCCTGGTTCCTGCTGAGTGTCACGATCCTGCCGACCATCATGGCGGCGATCCCGCTGACTGTGTTGTTGACCTTCACGTTGAATGTCTTGCTGGCGGAGTTCGGCGCCGCAGATATATCGGGTGCGGGCGCTGCGTTGGGCGCTGTCACCCAGCTGGGTCCGCTGACCACGGTGCTGGTGGTCGCCGGCGCGGGCTCCACTGCCATTTGCGCTGACTTGGGTGCACGCACCATCAGGGAGGAGATCGACGCCCTGGAGGTGATGGGCATTGATCCCATCCGCAGGCTGGTGGTGCCCAGGGTGCTCGCGGCGACCGTTGTCGCCACGTTGCTCAACAGCTTGGTGATCATCGTGGGCTTGGTCGGCGGGTTCGTCTTCAGTGTCTATCTCCAAGGTGTTTCCGCCGGCGCGTATCTCTCCACTTTGACCCTTGTTACCGGCCTGCCCGAGGTGATTATTGCGACCGCCAAGGCGGTGTCGTTCGGGCTGATCGCTGGGCTGGTCGGCTGCTACCGGGGACTGACCGTGTCGGGCGGCGCCAAGGGCGTCGGCACCGCTGTCAACGAAACCGTCGTGTTGTGCGTGATCGCCTTGTTTGCGGTGAACGTCGATCCTGACCACCATCGGCGTGCGGTTTGGAACGGGGCACTGACATGTCGAATGCTCGCCGTCTTGCGCGCCCGCTTTCCGCGGACGGTCGCAAACTTCGACCGCTACGCCGGCGGCCCCGGCCGGGCGCTGGAATCGTTCGGGCGGATGGTCTTGTTCACGGCTGGCCAGCGTCGGCCAGATCCCGCTCACGCTGCGCCGCTACCGTGCGGAGACCGTGCGGCTCATCGCCCAGATCGGCATGGGTGCCGGGGCGTTGGCGGTCATCGGCGGGACTGTGGCGATCGTCGCGTTCGTGACATTGTCCGGGGCGTCGCTTGTCGCCATTCAGGGATTCTCTTCGCTGGGCAATATCGGTGTCGGCGTATTCACCGGGTTTTTCGCCGCACTGGTCAACGTGCGCATCGCCGCGCCGGTGGTCACCGGCATCGCGTTGGCGGCCACTGTCGGCGCGGGCGCGACCGCCGAGCTGGGTGCCATGCGCATCAGCGAGGAGATCGACGCGCTGGAGGTGATGGGCGTCAAGTCGATCGCGTTTCTGTCGTCGACCAGGATCATTGCCGCGGTCGTGGTGATCCTGCCGCTGTACGGGCTGGCGATGATCATGGCGTTTTTGTCCCCGCAACTGGTCACCACGTTGCTCTACGGGCAGTCGAGCGGCACCTACAACCACTACTTCCGGACATTCCTGCGACCCGACGATGTGTTCTGGTCGTTTCTCGGTCGCCGTCGTCATCGCGCTCATCGTGATGATCACCCACTGCTACTACGGCTATACCGCCGCGGGCGGTCCGGTCGGCGTCGGCGAGGCGGTCGGCAGGTCCATGCGCTTCTCGCTGGTTGCGGTGGTGATGGTGGCCATGCTTGCTTCGTTGGCGCTGTACGGCGTCGACCCCAACTTCAACCTGTCGGTGTAGCCGCCATGGCGACACAGAGCCCGGAGAACGCCAAACGTAATCCTCCGTTCAGGACGGTGGCGGCCGTAGGGGTGCTGGTGCTCGTGCTCGTCGCCGGTTTGGTCTTCGTGCAGTTTCGGGGGGGCTTCACGCGAAACGAGTCGCTGACGCTTATCGCTGACCGCGCGGGTCTGCTGATCGGAACCGGTTCGAAGGTCACGCTCAACGGGGTCGAGATCGGCAAGGTGGCCGGCATCACCGAGACCGAACGCGACGGCAAGCCGGCGGCGAAGTTCGCTCTGAACATCTCGCCCAAATACTTCCCGCTGATTCCGGTCAACGTGGATGCCGCGATCAAGGCGACCACGGTGTTCGGCGGCAAGTACGTGGCGCTGGCCTCGCCCAAACAGCCGGGCGCGCCATCACCAGCGCCGACGTGATCAACGTGACGTCCGTGTCCACCGAGATGAACACCGTTTTCCAGACGCTCACCTCGATCGCGCAAACGGTGGATCCGGTCAAGCTGAATCTCACACTGAGCGGGGTCGCCGAAGCCTTCTCGGGGCTGGGCGACAAATTCGGCACCGCGTTGGTCAACGGCAACAAGGTCCTCGACAACCTCAATCCGCAGATGGGCCACTAAACAACGATGTGCGGCACTTGGCGGCGGTCCGACGCCCTCGGTGACGCCTCGCCGGACCTCTGGAGTTTCCTCGGCCAATGTGACGATAACGGCCCGCACGCTCAACCCGCAACAAAAAGATCTCGATGCGACGCTGCTGGCCGCCATCGGATTCGCCAACACCGGCACTGATGTTCTCAACCGCAGCCAGCCATCGCTGGCGCAGACGCTTCTGCAGTTGGCGCCGACGAGCGCGCTGCTCGACACCTACAGTCCAGAACTGTTCTGCGCCATCCGCAACGCTGCGCAGGTGGCGCCCACCGTGGCGGCTGCCGAAGGCACCGGCAATGGGTATTCCCTAAGGGCACACACCCAGCTCGTCGGCGGCACCAACCCGTACGTATTCCCCGACAACTTGCCCAGGGTCAACGCTCGGGGCGGTCCCGGCGGTGCGCCGGGCTGTTGGCAGACGATCACCCGGGATCTGTGGCCTGCTCCGGGTCTGGTCGTCGACACCGGCGCCAGCATCGCCCCCTACAACCACTTCGCGATCGGCACACCGTGGGCGAATGAATACGTGTGGGGACGCCAAATCGGTGAGTACACGATCAACCCATGAAACTCACCGCAAGTGCGATCAAGTTCGCCGCCGTGTCCGTGGTGCTGGTGGTCTTCGCCGCGATCAGCGATCGTGGTGTTCGGCCAGCTTCGCTTCGATAACGCCGTCGGCTATTCCGCGGAGTTCTCCTCGGTCAGCGGACTACGCCGAGGCCAGTTCGTCCGACTTCCGGAGTAGAGGTCGGCAAGGTCAACAACCAGCGGCTCGTCGACGGCGGCAAGCGCGTTCGCGTCGACTTCGCCGTCGACCGATCGCTGCCGCTGTTTCAGTCGAGCACCGCGCAGATCCGCTACGCCAACCTCATTGGGGAGCGCTATCTGGAGATCAAGCGCGGATCGGGAGACGGCGGGGACCGAATCCTGCCGCCGGGAAGTCTGATTCCGCTGGAACGCACCCAGCCGGCCCTGGACCTGGATGCACTGATCGGCGGCTTTCGCCCGGTGTTCCAAGCGCTGGACCCCCAGAAGGTCAACACCATCGCCTCGGCGATCGTCACGGTGTTTCAGGGGCAGGGCGGCACCATCAACGACATCCTCGACCAAACCGGGCGGCTGACCTCTGAACTGGCCGATCGCGACGAGGCGATCGGTTCGGTGGTCAAGAACCTGAGCACCGTGCTGGACAGCATCATCGCCAAGGCCGGCGAAGTGGACTCGACCGTGGTCAACCTGGAGACGTTGATCAGCGGGCTGACCAAACAGGCCGATCCGCTGGCCGACAGCGTGGCCAGCCTGAGCAACGCCACCGGGGCCCTGAGTGACCTGCTCAGCGAGAACCGGCCGCTGCTCAAATCGACGGTCACTGCGGCCCAAGGCGTCCTGCAGCCCCTCGTCGACCAGAGCCCACAGCTGGACGACCTGCTGCACAAGCTGCCGACCGCGATCACGCTGCTGGGTCGCAGCGCAGGCACCTACGGCGACTTCATCAACCTCTACCTGTGCGACGTCACGCTCACGTTGAACGGGCTGCAGCCCGGCGGACCCGTCCGCACAGTCCGGTTGACACAGCAGCCGACGGGAAGGTGCACCCCGCAATGAGGGCTCTGGAACCCGAAAACCGAGTCCGCGTCGGGATCATGGCGCTCGTCCTGGTCGTGCTCGTCACCGGCGTCGGTCAAAGCTTCACCAGTGTGCCGATGATCTTCGCCCAGGCTCGCTACTACGGCGAGTTCGGCGACTCCGGTGCGCTGCGCGCCGGCGACAAGGTGCGCATCGCCGGCATGGACGTCGGCACCGTGCAGGAACTGGGGCTGGCCACCGGCCACGTGGTGGTCCGATTCACGTTGGACGGCAACACCATCGGCACGCAGAGCCGGCTGTCCATCCGCACCGACACGATCCTGGGCAAGAAGGTGCTGGAAGTCGAACCGCGCGGCGATCAGCCGCTGCAACCGGGCGGCACGGTACCGCTGAGCCAAACCACCACCCCCTATCAGATCTACGACGCGTTCCGGGACGCCACCAAGGACGCTGCCGGCTGGGACGTCGGCACCATCAAGCAGTCGCTGCAAGTACTCACCGACACTGTCGACCAGACCGCCCCGCACTTGAGCGCCGCCCTGGACGGGGTGCAACGCTTCGCCGACACCGTGAGCAAACGCGACGACCAAATCCAGCATCTGCTGGGCGAGACCAGCAAGGTGGCCGGCGTGCTCGGCATTCACGGCGAGCAGATCAACCGGCTGCTGGTCAACGCCCAGACATTGCTGTCGGCGATCAACGCCCGCGGCCAGGCCATCGAAACCCTGCTCAGCAACGTCAAGTCGGTCGCCACCCAGGTCCAAGGTCTGATCAACGACAACCCCAACCTCAACACAGTGTTGAAACAGGTCAACACCATCAGCGACGTGCTGGTCAAACGCAAGGACGACCTGGTCACCACGGTCGCCGACCTCGGCAAGTTCGTGGCGTCCCTATCCGAAATCGTGTCGTCGGGGCCTTACGTGAAGGCGGCGATCTTCAACCTGCTGCCCTACCAGATCCTGCAACCTTTCGTCGACTCGGCGTTCAAGAAGCGCGGCATCGATCCCGACAAGTTCTGGGGCGACACCGGTCTGCCGTCATTCCGGTATCCCGACCCCAACGGCCAACGGTTGCCCAACGGTGCGCCGCCGCCGGCGCCGACGCCGCTGGAGGGCACTCCCGACCATCCCGGACCCGCGGTGGTCGCGGGCTCCCCATGCTCGTACGCACCTGCGCCGGGTGATTACCCGACCCCGGCGAAGCCGCTGCCCTGCGCCAACACCGACAGCGGCCCGTTCGGCAACAACCCTTATGGCAGCAACTACGGGGGGCCCGACGTGGTCGGCTTGCCGCCGAACCCGGATGCGCCGCCACCTGCACCGGGCGTGCCGAGCGCCGCGTCCCCGGGGAGCCCTCACCGCCGGTCGAAGGCATCCCCGCAACACCGCTCGCCCCCGGACCGCGCGGCGCCCGGGCCGTGCCGCTGACGCCTGGCCCGTCGCCGCTACTGCCGACCCCGCCAGGCGCGCCGGATCAATCGGGAGGTAACTAGCCGATGAGCACAGCCTTCAGCATGTCCGGGCTCAGACAGCTCTCCCGCAAGTCCATCATCGTCGCGGCGCTGTCCGTGGTCGCCGCAGTGGCACTGGCCTACGGCGGCTGGCAGCTGTTCCACAAGCTGACCAACAACACGATCGTCGCGTACTTCAAGCAGGCCAACTCGCTCTACCCAGGAGACGACGTCTCGATCATGGGCGTACCGGTGGGCTCGATCGACAAGGTCGAACCCGCCGGCGACAAGATGAAGGTCACCTTCCACTTCCGACCAAGTACAAGGTCCCCGCCAACGCTTCGGCGGTCATCATGAACCCCAGCCTGGTCGCTTCGCGCAACATCCAGTTGGAGCCGCCCTACAACGGCGGCCCCATCCTGACCAACAACGCCGTCATCCCGATCGAACGAACCCAGGTGCCGGTGGAGTGGGACGATCTGCGTGCCAGCGTCAGCAAGACCGTGACGGCACTGGGCCCGACACCGCAGCAGCCCAAGGGCCCGATCGGCGAGACGCTTGAGTCCCTGGCTGACGGGCTGGCCGGCAAGGGCGACGCCATCAACAAGACACTGAACACCCTGTCCACGTCGCTGAGCGCAATCAATGAAAGCCGCGGTGAAACCTTCGCGATCGTCGGCGGGCTGGCCACGTTCCTCAACGCCCTGCAGATCAACGAGCAGCAGCTGATCTCGTTGAACGACAACCTGTCTCAGCTGACCACCAGCCTCACCCCGACCGATCACGAAGTCGCCGACGCGGTGGACCAACTCAACGGGCTGCTCCCCGTTCTACGCAAATTCCTCGACGAGAACGGCCACGTGCTGACCACCGATGTCAACAACCTCGCCACCGCCACGACTCCGCTGGTGCAACCCGATCAGCAGAAGGCGTTGGAAAACTTCCTGCACGTGTTCCCGACCTTCGCGGCCAACGCCAACAACACCTACCACCCCAGCCACGGCGGCCTGACGCTCATCCCCGCCGTCACCAACTTCGCCAATCCGCTGCAACTCATCTGCAGCTCGATCCAGGCCGGCAGCCGGCTGGGCTATCAGGATTCCGCCGAACTCTGCGCGCAGTACCTCACGCCGGTCCTGGACGCCATCAAGTTCAACTACCTGCCGTTCGGCCTCATGCCGTTCAGCACCGCCGAAATGCTGCCCAAGCACGTCGCCTACTCCGAGCCGCGGCTACAGCCCCCACCCGGATTCAAGGACACCACCGTGCCCGGCATCTTCGCTCCCCAATCGAACATCGCACGCGGCAACCAAGTTCCCGGCTGGGTGTCGGCGCCAGGAATGCAGGGCGTGCAGCCCGGCCCGTTCACCGAGAACCTGCTGACGCCGCAGTCGCTGGCCGAACTGATGGGCGGCCCGGACGCCGCGCCGCCTCCGCCGGGTCAGAACCTGCCCGGTGAACCCAACGACTACGACGAGAGCAACCCGCTTCCGCCGCCGTGGTACCCACAGCCCGGCCCACCGCCACCGCCCGGGCCGAACGTCGTCCCCGGTCCGGTCGCCGCCACACCCCCCTGCCGCTGCCCCCGCACCGCCCCTGACCACCACTGCCCGCCGAGGCGCCGATTGGACCGGGCCAGTGAGCGCGGCGGGCGCAGTGCGTGCGCACGTCTACCGGCACGGCACGCACGCCGCGCGCCGGATCCGGCACACCGCTTGGAAGGGCGTGGCCGTGCTGGCCGTCACGCTCTCGCTGAGCGCCTGCGGACAGTGGCGCGGCATCGCGAACGTCCCGATCCCCGGAGGGCCCGGCAGCGGGCGCGGCTCCTACATCGTCTACGTGCAGATGCCCGACACCTTGGGGCTTACCCCCAACAGCAAGGTCCTGATCACCGACGTCTACGCCGGCCAGGTCCGCGAGATCAAATGAAGAACTGGGTCGCCACGCTGACCGTCGAGTTGCAGAACGGTGTGCAGCTACCCCGAAACGCCACCGCCAAGATCGGCCAAACCAGCCTGCTGGGAACCCAACACCTCGAACTGGCTGCACCGCCGCAGGACCCATCCCCGCAGCTTCTCGCAAACGGCGACACCATCGACCTACGAACTCCTCGGCGTTCCCGACCACCGAGCAAACCTTGGCCAGCATCGCCACCCTGTTGCACGGCGGCGGTGTGGCCAACCTCGAGGCGATCTCCAACGAGGTCTACAGCATCGTCAACGGGCGCGCCGACCAGATCCGTGCGCTGCTGGACAAACTCGACACGTTCACCGCCAAACTCGAAGAGCAGATCGGCGACGTCACGCACGCCATCGACTCCGCCGACCGGTTCCTGGCGGTGGCGGCCGCACACAACGACACCCTCAACGGGGCGCTGACCGAATTGCCGCCACTGGTCAAGTACCTCACCGACTCCCGCGGCCGGGTCATCGACGCAGTCGAATCGCTGGGCCGGTTCAGTGACGCCACCCAAAAGACAGCCGACACGTCGAACACCAATCTGAACCGGAATCTGGTGTCCTTGCAGCGCCCGTTGGCCCAGCTCGTCCGCGCGGCGCCGTATGTCGTCCCGGCACTGAAGGTGGCCCTCACCGCCCCGTTCGACATCGACGCCGTGCCCAAGACATTCCGGGGCGACTTCATCAACACCTCGCTCAACGTCGACCTCACCCTCAGCGCCCTGGACAACGGACTATTAACGGGGACCCGCTTCAGCGGAGCGCTGCGCGCGCTAGAGCAAGCCTGGGGCCGCGACCCGGCCACCATGATCCCCGACGTTCGTTTCACGCCGAACCCCAACGACGCGCCGGGCGGGCCGCTGGTCGAACGGGGGCCGTGAACAATGGTCACCCGATTCGTGCGCATCCAGCTCATCGTCTTCACCATCTTGACGCTGATCACGCTGGTCGTCCTGGGCGGCTACTACCTACGTCTACCGTCCGAGATCGGCATCGGGCAGTACACGTTGACCGCGGATCTGCCGATGTCGGGCGGGCTGTACCGCACCGCCAACGTCACCTACCGCGGCGCCACCATCGGCAAGGTCACCGCCGTGGAACCGACCAAGACCGGGGTGCAGGTGACGATGCGCATCGACGACCAGTACCGGATACCGGTGGACGCCACCGCCAACGTGCACTCGGTGTCCGCGGTCGGCGAGCAGTACCTGGATCTGGTGTCCGACGGTGATCACGGCAAGTACCTCAACCCGGGACAAACCATCACCCACGGCACGGTGCCCGAGGACATCGGGACCGCGCTAGAAGCCATCGACCGCGGCCTGGGGGCCCTACCGAAGGACAAGATCGCCGCGCTGCTCGATCAGACGTCGCAAGCCGTCGGCGGCCTCGGCCCGACACTGCACCGCCTGGTCGACTCCACCCAGTCGCTCAGCGGCGAACTCGAAGCGCACACCACCGACATCAACGACCTGATCGCCAAGTCCGCGCCGCTGCTGACCAGTCAAGCCGCCTCCGCCCAGCAGATCCGGGAGTGGATCCACAACCTCAACGTCATCGCGACGCAGACCGCCGACAAGGACCCCCAGCTCAAAAGCGTGCTGACCAACGCCGCCCCGACACTAGACACCGCCAACGATCTGCTGGGTGGCGTGCGGGAGTCGCTGCCCCAGACGTTGGCGAACCTGCAGGTCGTGACCGGTTTGCTGCTGCGCTACCGCCAAGGCATCGAGCAGGTGCTGGTGCTGCTGCCGCAGGTCAGCTCGGTCGCCCAGACGACGACACTGGCATTTCCCGGGGAGGCCCACATCGACCTCGGGCTAGCGATCAACCAGCCCCCGCCGTGCCTGACCGGTTTCGTTCCGGCCTCGCAGTGGCGCTCCCCCGCCGACACCAGCATCGCAGCGCTGCCGTCCGGGACGTACTGCAAGATTCCGCAGGATCAGACGGCCAACGCCGTGCGCGGCGCCCGCAACATTCCCTGCGTCGACGTGCCCGGCAAGCGCGCCGCGACCCCGCAGGAGTGCCGCAGCGGCCAACCCTACGAGCCGGCCGGCACCAACCCCTGGTACGGCGACCCCAACCAGATCCTGACCTGCCCGGCCCCAGGAGCGCGCTGCGACCAGCCAGTCAAACCGGGCCTGGTGATCCCGGCACCGACATTGGACACGGGACTGAATCCGATGGCCGCTGGCGGCTTGCCGGGGACGCCGCCGCCGCTCAGCGATCCGGTGTCCGCACCGAGCGTCGGCACCGTCACATGCAACGGCCAACAGCCCAATCCATGTATCTACACCCCGGCGGGACCGCCGGGCGCGACGTTGCAGACCCAGTCCGGTGAGGTCACCGGACCCGACGGGGTGAAGTACTCCGTGGACACCTCAATACAGACAGGAGACGACGGATGGAAGAGGATGCTGGCACCGGCGGGCTGAGCACCTTGACCGTCGTCGACACCTCGGCGGTCGAGAACCTTTCCGAACCGGTCAATGAACCAGTCGACGCTGCCGCCGAAGCGGCCACCGGCACTGGCGCGTCACGCGTGAGCCCACGGTGGCCGATCGCGATCGCGGGGGTGCTGCTCCTGCTGGCCGGCGGCGCCGGGGCAGGTGGATATCTCGCGATGCAGGCTCACCGGAAAAGCCTGGCCATCACCGCTGCGAATGAGGCGGCACTTGCCGCGGCCAAGGACTGCGTGGCCGCCACCCAGCCGCCCAACGCCGCCGCGTTGCCCGCCGCCCAACAAAAGCTCAGCGAATGCTCGACGGGGACCTTCGGCGAACAGGCCGTCTGGTACGCCGAAGTCCTCGCCCAGGCTTATCAGGCGGTCGACGTCCGCGTACAGGTGCCAGAAATGCACGCAGCGGTCGAACGCGACAACGAGGACGGGTCGATTACGGCGTTGGTGGTATTCCGAGCCACGGTGTCTCAGACCGGAATGGCGGACCGGGACAACAGCTACCGGGTGCGGGTGAAGATGGTGCCCGAAAACGGCCAGTTCAAGGTCGCCCAGCTGGATCAGGTGGCGAAGTGACGCTGATCGACGCCGAGCCGCCCACCATGACGGCAAGCGACGATGCGAGCCCGGCCGAGCTGGCGTCGTGGCCGACGCGGGCCGCAGCGCTGGCACTCGACATCGTGCCCGGAGCCGCAGTTTTGAGCACGACGACGCTGGTCACCCTGGCCCTACCACTGCGCGGAGGATGGTGGTGGCTGTGCGTCGGCATCGGCGCGGTCGCGGTCCTGTGGACGGGATTCAACAGGGTACTGCTGCCCGGCGTCCGCGGACAAAGCCTGGGGCGCAAGGCGTTCGGCATCGCACTACTGGGCCGGGACGGGTCACCTCCCGGGCCGTCGAGGCTGCTGCTGCGAGACATTGCCCACCTACTGGACACCCTCCCGGTCTTGGCAGGATGGCTGTGGCCCCTGAAGGACTCGCGCCGACGCACGTTCGCCGACATCCTCGCGCGCACCGTGTCACAGACCAGGGAAGTCCGAGGCGGCAGCAGGACGCGCCGACGTACCGCGGCACTGGTACTGACCGCCGCTGCGCTGTGCGCGATCGAGGCGGCCCTCAGCTATACCGTTGTGCACCAACAGGACCGGGCAACCACGGACGCCAGAGCCGAGATCGCAGCGCAAGGCCCGCGCACGGTCGAACAGATCCTCAGCTATCACCCCGAAACCATCCAAGCCGATTTCGACCGTGCGCGATCCCTAGCCACCGACACTTACCGCGGGCAATTGACCGCCCAGCAGCTGGCGGTGCAGAAGGCAGGTCCGGTGCGCAACGAGTACTGGGTGACCAACAGTTCGGTGCTCAGCGCGACGCAAGATCATGCCACGATGCTCTTCTTCTTGCAGGGGCAGCGAGGTGCGGCGCCCAATCAGCGTTACCTCACCGCGTCGGTGCGGGTGACCTTCGTCGAAACTGGCTCGGGCCCATGGCGTGTCGACGACCTGACGGTCGTGACCAACCCGCAACCGATCGAGGCCAAGCCATGAGCCCTCGGCGCAAGATGGAACCGGAGGCAGAGTTGCTCTTCGCGCCGCCGCCTCGGTCGCCGCGGCGCTGGGGTTTACCGCTCGCCGTGACGTTCGCGCGCCGTGGCGGCAGTCACTGCGATCGTGGTGTGCGCCCTGGTGCTGTCATCGCATGAAACGCAAAGGCGAACAACGATAAACGATGCCGTCGCACTCGGCTACGTTCGTTCGTTCATGACGGACTTCACCTCGCCGGACCCGTTCCACGCCAACGACTACGCCGACCGAATACTGGCCCAAGCCACCGGCGAATTCGCCGACCAGTACCGCCAGAACGAGAACGAGATCCTGATCGGTGTAGCGAGATCCGAACCTACGACGGGCACGGTCCTCGACGCCGGCGTCTCCAGACGCAATGACGACGGCAGCGTCGAGGTGCTGGTGATCACGAAGTTCACGTCGAAGTCGGCCGACGGCAAATTGCAGGCCGAAAGGGCGAACCGATGGGTGGTCACGACCAAGCAGGAGGGGGACCGATGGAAGATCAACAGCTTGATCCCGATGATCTGACTGGCGAACACCCCGACGGCGACGCACCAACCGTCACCGCAGATGCCGCAGACGAGGCGGAAGCCACGGACGAAGACGACCATGGCAACGCCGATACTGGCAGAAGGCGGTTCAGTCGATGGCACACCGTTGTGGTCGGCATGGCGGCCGTGGTGTTCGTCGGCTCGGTGACCTTCGCCGGGGCGGCCCTGCACACCTACCTGGCAGACTGCGCGGTGGCCTCGACCAGAACCGACGTCGCGCGCGCCGCGGCGGCTGCGGTCACCACGTTGTGGACCTACACGCCTGACACGATCGACACGTTGGCCGACCGTGCAGCCGAATACCTCAGTGGTGACTTCAACGCGCAGTACCGCAAATTCCTAGATGCCGCCGCGACACCCAACAAGGCGGCCCAAGTGACCGACAGCACCGATGTGGTGGGTGTTGGCGTGGAATCGTTGAATGGCTCGGACGCCGTGGCGATTGTCTTTACCAACACCACCGCTACCAGTCCGCTGACCAAGAACGTCCCTTCGTTGAAGTACGTCGGATACCGGCTCGCGATGACACGCGAGGGATCGCGCTGGCTGGTGACCAACATGTCCACCGTCAGCTTCATGGACTTGACACCGCAAATCTAGGCGCTCGACGACGGAGGCTCACATGGTTCGCAAATCGGTTCCACTCGCTTGGGCCGGCGTGACGCTGGTCGGGGTGATCGTAGTAATCCTGGTGGTGTCATGGCAGCTGTTCCCGCGGCTCGGCGCCGCGCAGTCGTTGGTCGACGACCTGAACCCGGCGTTCACGGTCGATCGAGTGACGGGCGACCGGGGGGGCATCGAAATGGTCTCCGCCGCGACTGACACCGCCGATGCGATGATGTATTCGGACGGCGCGGCCGCTGAGGTCCCCAAGCTGATCGACTTCATCGCCCAGCAGACTGGACGTTTCAAGGACGACGTGCAGGCGATGCTGCGAAAGGATTACCCGCATATCAACGGATTCCTGACCTCATTGCCTCTCCCGGAGGTCAGCGCCGAACTGCCGAAGCTCGTCCACTACCTGGGCACCGTCTTGCAAATGACACCCGACCAGGTGGACCACATGCTGCAGACCGACTACCCGAAGATCTACCAGGTGATCGTCAACCTGCCGAAACTGACGGCAGGATGGGACGCAATACCGGGCACCGAGAAACTGACCCGATTCGACGGCACGCCGGTGCGCACAATGCCACAGGTCAGGGACTATCTCAGCCAGGAGTTGGTCGCCCCCGTCGAGCGCCAGCAGGGCAACTTCCGGCCGTTGGGCGTTCGCGGTGGCGTCGGGTTCCTTGCTCCGCTGCTACTGGCGTTGGGCATCGTGGTGATCATCTTCGGGACGGTGATGGTGGTGGCGACCTGGCGAGGAGTGCCGCGGAATCCGCTCAGGTTCGCGTGGGCGGTCGTCCCGGTCGTCGGCGTCGCCGTAGTCGGGTTGGTGCTCGGGCTGAACCTTTTCCCGCGGCTCATCGGCGGACAGACATTGCTCGATGACACTCGCCCGGTCTTCGCGCTGGACAGAATCCAGGGCGATCGCGCCGGGATCGACTTCGTCTCCATCTTCGTCGATTCTCTCGGACCGGTGATTCTGCCCGACGGCGGGGTGACCGAGGAGTACCCCAAGCTGCTCGATCGTGTTGCGAAAAAGGTGGGCGTTCCCCTACAGGACGTCAAGGATCTGGTCCATCTGGATTTCCCGCACACGGCCAACCTGCTGGACGGGGTGCCGTTCTCGGCCTCCACCGCGGAGGCTTCGAAGCTGGTCGATTACTTGGCCTCCACGTCGAACGTGACACCGGACCAGATGTGGGCGACCCTGCGGGTTCAATTCCCGAAGGTCTACCAGGTGATCACCAATCTGCGGATCGTCACCGACGGTTGGGCGGTGGTGCCCGGCACCGACAAGCTGGCCCGGTTCGACGGTTCACCGGCCCGCTCTGTTCCCCTGATCAGGGATTATTTCCGCGGCGATGTCATCCCCGCACTGGAACGGCAACAGCACAACTTCGTGATCGTCGACACGAACTGGCCGCCACTTACGGTGTTCGCGCCGTTGCTCACAGCCGTCGGCGCACTGGTGGTCGGTTACGGCATCATGCTGGGCTTCCTGACCAGGAGGCAACTCCGAAGACAAAGCGATGGGCCGAGCCCGCCCGCACTGGCACCCGACGTGCCGATTCCGGCCGACGTCAGCTGACAGACGTCGGCCCGGGCTGAGAGTCGCTGCAGCAGCAGTCAGAAGGAAGTCCGTAAACCACCCTCAGAGGAGAAAAGCCATGAGTCACAACGACATGTTCGACACCGCCCGCGCCGCGGGGTCACCCATGGAGCAAGCGGTCGCGGTGTTCATGCTGCACCCGGCGACTTTCGCCGAAAGCGTCGCAGCCGGTTACGAGAACCCATTCGCGTGATATGTCGCCGGCCGCGGCGGTGTGCTGGGCGAGGCCACCGGCGTCACGGTCAGTTCGGTGTTTTGTGGTGTTCGAGCCCAACTTCGTTCGTGCCATGTGGGAGGAAGGCGTCGCGGTGCGCGGCGCGGCCGGCGCAGCCGAGCTCTACTGGGACCAAGTCGCCGGCTTCTCCCGTAGGTACCTGGCCGGCGCCGAAGGGCTGGACCGCATCGCCGCGCTGGGGGAGAAGATCATCGCAGCGACGGCGGACGCGGGCCTGCCGCTGTACGCTGGCTGGCGCACCATGCCGCTGGCCGACGACGCCCCCGCGCGGGCGCTGCAGGTGATGTTCATCCTGCGGGAGTTGCGGGGCGGTGTGCATTTCAACGCCTTCACCATTTCCGGTATTACCCCCGTCGAAGCGCACATGCTCAACAAGGGGCATCGGTACACCACGATATTCGGCTGGCCGGAGCCGTTCGCCGAAGGCGCCGACAATAAGGACCGCTACGCCGACGTCGAGCAGATGACCAACCGCCGGATGGCCGAGATTTTCGCGGCCGCACTCGACCGCGGCGAAGCGGACGACCTTGCCCGATTGAGTGCCGGCGCTCTGGCGTCGCTGAAGACCAGTGTCCCGGGGTGAACAGCCAAACGCGGGACCCTTAGAGAGACTGCCCCAATGCTGTTAGCGCGCGGCCAGGTCCGTCCTCGCCCGCTACACCACTGTGCGCACCCCCGGCGTCGGAGGCATGGGTGAGGTCTATCTAGCCCAGTAGCCGTGGCTGCCCAGCCGCGACAATCCGCAAGCTGCTCGGCAGCGACTCATGGCCAATGAACTGAGTCGAGCAGACGAGACACCGGGGCTCTTACCCCCTGAACCGTCCCGGGTTTGATGCCACAAGAAACCCGTGACGGTTCAGGAGTGTGGAGTCGGCTCGGCACGGGTCGACGTCAGCTAGATGCGAGGGCGGCGCAGACAAGCCTGCTTCTCGGTCTACCGTTCAGCTTCGGCGGAACTCGGTGAGCGTGGAACCTCGGCGACGCCGGACGAGGCTCCGCAAGGTGCCAACGTTCTGATACCCGACAGCGGCAGCGACCGAGCTTGCTGTTCGGTTCGTGGTCCGTAGAAGGTAAGCGGCCTGGTCGAGACGGATTTCGTGAATGAATTCCAACGGCGACATCCCGAGCACCATCGCGGTCAAGCGCTGCAAGGTTCGCTCGCTGACGCCGAGCTTCTTCGCCACCGCGCTAACCTGCAGCGGTTCGTCGAGATGGTTACGGACCCATCGCTCGAACGCCGCCAACGTCGGATCGGTGCCGGCGAGCAAGGATGGGACTGCAAACACAGCTTGCGAAGGGCGATCCCCCGTAACCAAATACCGGCCGACCAAATCAGCCAGCGCCGGACTCTGGCGCTGGACGATCGATATGGCGAGATCGATATGAGCGAACGCGGCACCGGCTGTAGTGATCTGTCCGTCCACGGCGAGGGTCCGACTGTCGTCGAGTTCGACCCCCGGATACCGGCTGCGGAAAACCGGCCCCAGCCACCAACTCGTTGTGGCCACTTTTCCGTCGAGGACACCGGACTCCGCTAGAAAGAACGTGCCCGTGCAAGCCGCAGCGAGACCGACGCCGGAACTACGCAATTTGCGAACCCACTCCAGCAACGGATGCTCGCAGACCGTCTGGACGATCAGGGACGCCGTCTTCACGGCGAGCGCGGGCATCACGACAAGTTCGGGTAGTCCACCCAAGGCTGTAAGCGGAACTGTCTCGACCTGCATGCCATGTCCGGTCCGAGCCGACGCGGCCATCCCGGTGACTATTACGTCGAACGGCGGCGGAGCGGCGACGACCTGGTCCCGCAGGGAATTCGCTGTTCCCAGCACGTCAAGGACAACACTCAGTCCCGAATCGAACACATCGTCCAACGCGACGACGGCGATCCTCATGTCGGGAATGGTATCAAACGCGTCGGATCCGCCACTCCCTGCGAAGTAGGCGCAATGCCTACGGTTCTACAAACCGAACGAAAGGAACGATGCCATGAGCCTCAACTATGGACTACTTGCCCTGTTGGAGGCCAAGCCGGGCAAGGGTGATGAGCTCGCCGCCTTCCTTGATGCCGGCCGCGCACTGGCTGCTGCCGAGACGGAAACCGTCACCTGGTACGCATTCAAGGTGAGTGACTCGACGTACGGGATCTTCGACACCTTCGCTACCGAGGGCGGACGCCAAGCGCACCTCAACGGTCAAATTCCGGCCGAACTTGGCAAAGTCGCGGACGACTTGTTGGCTAAGGACCCGGACATCCGGCCAATCGACATTATCGCCGTCAAATAACCCGTCGATACGGGCTCTTCGATTTTGATCGGGCAATCAGCATGAAGTCTGATTTGCGGCCCGCTGTTTGCGGGTGCAGTGGAATCGTATCCAGGCGGGCCGAGTTGTCTGGATTTCGGAAGCCGCAGGCGACGCGTTTGACCTGTTTGACGAGGCGGTTGTAGCCCTCGGTACCCGCGTTGGTGATCTGGATGAAGGCGTTGATTTCGGGCCACCAGGTGTCGACGGTGCCGGCGAGGGTGAGCAGTTCAGGGATTTGTGAATCGATGCACCAAGACAGGAACCGGTGCAGGCGGTGGCGGGTCAGGTGCGCATCGCCGCCGGCCTGCACGGTGGACAGCAGGGTGCGCAACTCTTCCTTGGCGATCCACGCCGACAGGATCTGACCGCTGTCGTCCTCTTCTACGATCGCGTTCCACATCTTCACGAAACTTTTGTCCGACAGGCGTTCCCGTGCCCGTAGCAGCCGGCGCCGATTCGCCCACTCCGGGTCGAGTTTGCGGCCGCGACGATCGCGTAGGTCCCAGGTGACGCGGCGGCGCACCTTGGTGACTGCATCGTTGGCGAGCTTCACCAGATGGAAGTGATCGACCACGATCGTCGCGTTCGGCAGCAGTCCCGGGGTGCGGATCGCCGTCGCGTACACCGCGGCCGGGTCGATCGCCACGAACTGCACCCCGGCCCGGAACTCCTCGCTGCGCTGGCAGAGCCAGTCGATCACCGCGGCGCCGGTGCGGCCCTCTCGTTGACCCAGCAGGCCTTGATTGCCGGCCAGATCGACGAATCCGGTGTCCCACGGGTCGACCCGCACCCACCGCCGGGTCGCTTCGCAGCGTTCCCACCGGGGCTTGCCGCGACGCGTCTCGTCAATCCCGAGTACCGGGGTGGGTTGCGGTTCGACCAGCTCGGCGGCGGCGTGGGCGATGAACGCGCGGTGCGCGGTCGGCCACGACACGCTGTGGTTGGCGGCGACCTCGGCCACCGAGCGAGCCGCCTCGCCGATCGCCACACCGATCTGGGTCCGCAACCGCCGGGTGGTCCGCGCCCGGGGCGCGATCTGCTCGATGGACTCGGTGAACGAGGACCGAGCGCAGTAATCCTCCCGGCAGCGCCACCGGGTTTTGCTCCACCGCACCAGGATTCGGTCCGGTCCGTAGCCGATATCGCGCGGCCACGTGACCACCCGACCTTTCACCGCAGTGGACAACACCCCGCACGCCGGGCAGCACGCAGCAGACTACTCGGTGGTCCCACACGTACCAGTCGAGTCCCATCCGCCAAGCGTTCAACCCGCTCAACGCGTACTCCTGGCAGCCCAAACAACAATGTCGTACCGTTCAGACACGGCCCTTGGTCCCTTCCTCAGTCCGATTGCGTCGCACCTTTCAGACTTCGGAAGGCCAAGGGCCTCCTCATACAACGACACGACGCCCTATGAGAGCGAAATCACAACTGCCCGTTTAAAATTGAAGAGCCGGATTGACAATCCCAGAGGGCTTGAAAGCGATCTCGGAGTAAGCGCGTCGAAGCCGGGGATGGCGGTGACGGTCGTAATCGTCGATCGCTAGCGAAGCTCTTCGTCAACGCCAAGGAACGAACCGCCTTCACAGCTGTGGCTGTGTCCTTGTCCCTGCAGTCGTTCCGCGCGCAAGTCGGTCGGACTCTCCGCCGAGGAATACCGCACACTTCGCATACTGCACCCCCGCCCCGCCAGTTCAGGAGGGTGGCTAGCATCACGGTCATGAGCTCCGTGGTTGTCATCACCGGTGCCGGCGGCATGGGTCTTGCCACCGCCAAGGTCGTCGGGCGGGACCACACCGTCGTCCTCTGCGACGTCAGGCAGGACCGCTTGGACGAGGCGGCCAAGACGCTGGCCGATCTCGGGATGAGCGCCACGGCCGTCAACTGCGATGTCACCGACCGGCAGGCGGTTGAGAAGTTGTTCGAGACCGCGTCGGGCCTCGGCCCCGTCGCGTCCGTCATCCACACCGCAGGGGTAAGCCCCAGCATGGGCCCGGCCGACTACGTGATGAAGACCAACGCGCTCGGCACCGTCAACGTCAACGAGGCCTTTTTCGCGATCGCCACCGAGGGCACCGCGATCGTCAACGTGGCGTCGATGGCGGCCCACATGTTGCCCGAAAGCATGGTTCCGACAAAGCAATTCCCGCAAGCACTGCAGGACGCAGACGCCTTCATGACGGAGATGCTCGCGGTCTGCAGAGTCGTGCCAGAAGAAATGCAGTCCGGCATCGCGTATGCCGTCAGCAAGAGCTTCGTCAGGTGGCTCTGTGTCGCACAGTCCGAGAGATTCGGCGGCAAGGGCGCGCGCATCGTCTCCGTCTCGCCCGGGTCCGTCGACACCGAGATGGGCAGGCTCGAGGCGGAGGCCGGCGCGGGCGCGATGGTCGCTGACGCCGCCGTCCCACGATGGGGCAAGCCCGAGGAGATGGCGAACCTGCTCGCGTTCTGCGCCAGCGACCAGGCCGGCTATCTCACCGGCACCGACATTCTCAACGACGGCGGAGTGGTCGCCTCGATGACGGAGCGCGCCAGGAAGGCTGCCGACGGCGGCTAGCGCGTCAGAGCACGTCGACCCAGAAGACGATCACCGCAGTCGCCGTGGCAAGCACGGTCAGCAGGATCGTGTCGCTCTGCCGCAGTTGGGTCGCATCGGTCTTCTCCAGCCGCAGTTCCCGTGCGATCAGGAACAGCGGGAATGCCACGCTGATCGCGACCAGGAAGCCGCCGATGATGTAGGCCCACACGAACTTGACGCCGTGCTTGCGCGCCTCGATCACCATCAGGATCGCGGCGGCGAGAAGGAACAGCGTGATGTCGACGGTGATCGACCGCGACGACGGATTGACCTTCAAGGCTTCGAAGAAGCCGAAGAAGCTTCCGCCACCGTTGAAGAAGAGAAGGTTCTGGCTCCAGGTGGCCACCAGGGCGACGAGAGCGATGACGGCGTAGACGCCGCAGAGCAGTTTTCGGGACATGAGCATCCGCTCACGGTAGAAGGCGCACCGCGGTCAAGATCTGTAATTGCATCATCTAGTATCTACGTATGAATGCAGGTAATGCAGATCAGGCGCGGATCGACGACGATCAGGTGGGTCTGATCGTCGAGGTGTTCCGGATGCTCGCCGACGTGACCCGGGTTCAGGTGCTGTGGGCCCTGGTCGATCGGGAACTGTCGGTCAACGAACTCGCCGAGTTCGTGGACAAGCCGGCGCCGTCGGTCTCCCAACACCTGGCCAAGCTGCGGATGGCCCGGCTGGTCCGCACCCGCAGGGCGGGTACCACGATCTATTACAGCCTCGAGAACGAGCACGTTCGCCAACTGGTCAACGATGCGGTGTTCAACGCCGAGCACGCCGGTCCGGGTGTCCCCGCCCACCACCGCGGCGAGGTCGCGCCGCTGACCAGGAAGGCGGTCCGGTAGTGGCGCACACCCTCGTCCCGCACAGCCACGACGCCGCCGACAGCGTCGACAGCGCGCTGGAGTCCAGCGCGATCGGTATCCGCGCGGTCAAGATCAGCCTGGTGGCGCTCGGCATCACCGCCGTCGCGCAGGCCGCCGTCGTGGTGTTCTCGGGTTCGATTGCCCTGGCGGCGGACACCATTCACAACTTCTCCGATGCGTTGACCGCGGTGCCGCTGTGGATCGCGTTCGCGTTGAGCACTCGGGCGGCGACGCGCCGCTACACCTACGGCTTCGGCCGTGCCGAAGACCTGGCCGGGCTGTTCGTGGTCGCGATGATCGCGCTGTCGGCGATCATCGCCGGATACGAAGCCGTGGCGCGGCTGATCCACCCGGTATCGATCGCGCACGTGGGTTGGGTGGCCGTCGCTGGCCTGGTCGGCTTCGTCGGCAACGAGCTGGTGGCGTGGTACCGGATCCGCGTGGGTCGCCGAATCGGTTCTGCCGCGCTGGTTGCCGACGGTCTGCACGCCCGCACCGACGGCTTCACGTCGCTGGCGGTGTTGCTGTCCGCAGGTGGTGTTGCGCTCGGCTTCCCGCTGGCCGACCCGATCGTCGGCATATTGATCACCATCGCGATTCTGGCGGTGTTGCGCACTGCGGGACGCGACGTGTTCCGGCGCTTGATGGACGGCGTCGACCCAGGGCTCGTCGACACCGCCGAAGCAGCACTCGCCGCGCAGCCCGGAGTCGAGGCGGTGCGCAGCCTGCGGATGCGATGGATAGGCCACCGCCTGCACGCCGACGCGGAGCTCGAGGTCGCGCCCGGAACCACTCTCGAGGGCGCGCACGGCATCGCCCACGACGCCGAGCACCAGCTGATTCACGAAGTACCCAAGCTCGCTGCGGTGCAGGTCCGCTGCTCGGTCGGCCGGACGCCAAACCTTACGGACAGCTGACAGCATGAGCTGTGGCCGGGACGGGGAGGGTATCGTTCCGGACACCAGGGGGTTGAGCCCATACCCCGCCAGAACGTCACCTGAAGCGGTGATGATCATCGACGACAGCGGTACCAAGGTCCATCGCCCCGTGCGTACGTCGGGACGAGGTGCTCGATGCGGCAGAGATCCGCCAGTACCTCGACACCGTCTACGGCGTCCGGTTGCGCCTCAAGGAGAACCGGACAAGTACCCGGCCGCTTCGGCACGCCCGCGTCGACATCGGGCCCGTCACCGTCGACGACGTTGCACTGCCCGGCGCATTGGAAGCGTCGCCCGACCCGCTCAACAAAGTGGTCGCCGTGTGGGCCAACGAAGGCATGATCTCGGGTCAGTGCGGAGGCCTGACCGGCGAAGCGGGTGCGGACGAGGTCACCCTGTTGTCGCAGCCGGATCTGCCCTACCGCGCGGAGACCGACGAGGTGCACAGCACGACCGTGCTGCTGGATCCGAGACTGCTTGCGCGCGAGGCCGGAGCGGCGTTGGGTGACGACGCACCGCTGATCCGGTTCTCGAGCTTCCGGCCCGTCGACGACGCATCGGCCCGGCTGTGGAAAGACACCGTTCGCTACGTGAAGGACTGCGTCCTTGGCGAGGACGACTCGGCGAGCCCGTTGGTGCTGGGGCATTGCAGCCGACTGCTGGCCGCGGTGACGCTGGCCACCTTCCCGAACACGATCGCACCGGAACCGGTGCTTCACGACCGCACCGATTCCAGCCCGGTGCTGCTGCGCCGCGCCATCTCCTACATGGAGGTCAATGCAGGCAACGACATCGCATTGGCCGACATCGCCGAGGCGGTCCATGTCACGCCCCGCGCGGTGCAGTACATGTTCCGCCGTCACCTCGATACGACGCCGCTGCAATACCTGCGCCGGCTGAGGATGGACCGCGCGCATCGCGATCTCCTGGTCGCCGCACACCCGGACCAGACGGTGACGCAAATCGCCGCACGTTGGGGGTTCACCCATACCGGACGGTTCGCGGTGCTGTACCGCCAGACCTTCGGGCTAAGCCCTCACCAAACATTGCGCGGTTGAGACATTCATGACCGATGAGCCAGGCTCGGACCGCGACGATACCTCTGCGGGCGTGCGCGGCGAACGAGCCAGGGCCCGTGCCGAGGAGCTGCAGCGACGACGCGCCGATCTGGCCGACGGTCGGCACTCCACCGCACAATCCGTGGAGCGCGCGCAGAAGCGTGCCGACGAAGCGCTCGCGCGCGCAGGGGCTGCGCACCACGCGGCCGCGCGGCGCCATGTCGAGGCCGGCCAGGCGCACCGGCGAGCGGCCGCCGCACACGAGCAGGCCGCGTTGTTGGCGGGCAACGGCATCGGCGATGCGCACCAACAAGCCGCCGAACACCACCGCGACGAGGCGGATCGGCATGACCACGCGGCCGTCGTAGACACCGCCGCCGAGGAAGCCGACGCCCGCAGGCGCCTTTAGCGCTGCACTTCCATCAGCAGCATCGCGCCGCTGACCGAATCCGACGACCGGAACGGCGTGCACGTCACGCGCACCCGGGCCTTTCGGCCTCGGCGGTTGACCGCGTCGACAACGGTCTCCCCGGCGCTTTCCGGGTCGACGAGTGCATGGCCGATCAGAGGTCTGACGTCGTCCAATGGCAGACCCATGTCGAGTGAAGTCAGCACCGTGCCGATGGTCTCGTCGGATCGCAGTCCCCACAGCTCCTCGGCTGCCCGGTTCCAGACCACCACCCGCATCTCCCGGTCCACCACCACCATCCCCAACTGGATCGAGTTCGCGAGCGAACTGAGGAACGTCCTCGCTTCCTCGAGCTCGATGCTGCGATCGCGCAGGGTGTCGTTGATGGTGTGTAGCTCGTCGTTCGTCGACTGCAGCTCCTCGTTCATGGTTTCGAGTTCTTCGTTGGTGGACTGCAGTTCCTCGTTGGTGGTCTCCAGCTCCTCGACCGTCGACTGCAGTTCCTCGTTGGTGGTTTCGAGTTCTTCGTTGGTGGACTGCAGCTCCTCATAGGCGGCTTCGAGCTGGCGGTTGGTCTGCACGACCTTGTCCACCAGCGACCGGTTCGAGGTCACGTCGAAGAAGACGACGGAAACACCGACCAGACCGTTCTCCGTGTCGACCAACGGATTCACGTGGATCTCATACCAGGTGTCCTCCGCGCCGGGGCGCACCCATCTGACGTCCTGGACGCGGGCAGATCGTCGCTCGACCTTCGCCTGTTCGATGTACGAGCGCAGCTCGAGCGGCCGGTACGACACCTCCAAATCGCGTAGCAGCCTTCCGATGTCGCGCGCGGAAAGGCCGAATGCCTTCTCGGCCTGCTGGTTGATCATCGCGACGGTGTCCTCGCCGGTGACGACAATCTGTGCGACGGGACTGGCGCCGAAGGCGAGTTCGCGAATGGGATCGAGGCCGGACAGATCGCCATGGCGGACCATCGCGCTGGACGCGTCGAACTGAGTGCCCACATCCTGCGTACCGAGTGCCTTGCGGAAGATCCGGCTGTCCGTGTCCACTGGTGCGAACCGGTCGTTGCGGCTCAGCATCATCTCCGCATGGCCGAGAAAGAGCACTCCCTGCGGCGCGAGCGCGAAGTGCAAGCGATCAAGCACCTTTCGTTGAGTTTCGCCGTTCATGTACATCAGCGTGTTACGGCATGCGAGAAAATCGACCCGGGATATCGGGGCATCCTTGACGAGGTCGTTTCGGCCGAAGATGACCGCTCGGCGAATGTCTTTGTGAAAGACGAAGCGGCCGTTGGTTTGGTCGAAGTACCGCTTGCGCAGTTCCTCTGGTACCGACTCGACCGCGGCCGCGTTATAGGACGCGGCACGAGCTTCGGTGAGCGCGTCCTCGTCGACATCGGTGGCGTAGATCTTGACCCGCTGTCGGTATTCGTCGAGGCCGAGCGCCTCGGCCAGCAGCATGGCCAAGCTGTACGGCTCCTGGCCCGAGGCGCAGCCTGCGCTCCAGATCCGGATGGGGTCGGTCGGGCCACGCCCGGCGAGTATCGCCGGAATGACGTCGGTGCGGATGAACTCCCAGGCATCGGGGTCCCGAAAGAATGTGGTGACGTTGATCAGGATGGTGTTGAACAGCGCCTCGAACTCGTCGGGGTCGGTCTGCAGCGTGTCGAGGTACTCGTCGAATGTCTTCTGGCCCGCTTGGTCCATCCGGTGCCGCACCCGCCGCATCAGAGAGTTGCGCTTGTAGCCGGTGAAATCGAATCCCCGGGAGTCCCGCAGGTAGCGCAACAGGGCTTCGAACGTGTCGTCGGTCTGATCTTCGCCGTCCACTTGCCGCCCCTGTCCGCCCACGTACCACTGCGAAATCGAACATACTCGGGCTCAGAGCCGATTCTCGGGTCCGATCACCGCCCACACCGTTTTTCCCGACGGCACCGGCGAATTGCCCCACGTCCGGCACATCACTTTGAGGATGCCCAGCCCGGTGGGAGCGTTGGTCACCTCGGTGGGCTCCCGGACGCCGGCGAGCGAATGGCTGGCGTCCGCCACGGCGACCGTCACGGTGCGGCCGTCGGTTTCGATCCGGACTCCCGCCGGACTGTCGGTGTGTGCCAAGACATTTTCGACGAACGTCGTCACGACGACCTGGGACACGGCGATCCAGTCCGGCATGGACCACCCGCTGAGCGAGGCCGCCACGAACTCGCGGCCACGACGCAGGCTGGAGATATGGGAAGGCAGCTCGACGCGCGCACGCCGACGGTACGGCCTCTCCTTGGTCAAAGCCAAAGCATGGCAGGCGGATTCGACGGTCGCATACATGGGAACGTAGCGGGTGACGCCGTTGCGGGCGACGGCGTCCCGGATGACGCTGCGGTGACAGACCATCAGAATGGGTACTTCGGGCCAGCGCTCGACATGCCAGCGGGCACTGGTGAAGACCGCCCAGGCCGACTCCCTGGGCACGGCGAGTTCACCGACGTCGATGATCACGGCCCGAGGATCGTCCAGTGCGGCCTTGATGATGCTGTCGCGCAACGGCAGATAGGTGGTCGCGTCGAGCAGCCCGTCGGCGGTGAGCACGGTTACCTGGCCGACTGCGTCGGACGCGACGATCAGTCTGGTGCGCGGGTTAAGGTCCACGTTGCTTGCCCGCGCCGGAAGTGGCTTCCGACAGCCGCTTGCCAAGTATCGAAATTGCCCGCTCGGCCTCGTCGGCTGCCTCGGTGTAGCGCCGGCGCAACGCACCCGGACCGATGTTGTCGGCCATCTTCCGTGCCATCTTCGCTTTCTCCTCCAGGCTGCGTAGGGCGATCCACAGCGCCTGCTCGACTTCGTCGTCCCGCGCTGCCAGTAGTGCGTCGAATGACCATGCGTGGCCTGCTTGGCAACGGAAGTTCTTGTGGTTCACCGCCATCAGTGACTCATCGCAGTCCGGGCACGTGTAGCCGGACCGCGAACCCAGGGCCTGGCCGTCGAACTCGGTGGAGAATCGTCGGCCCATGGCGATCCGGTTTTCCAGCTCCAATCTCGCGTCGGGTTCCATGACCCGCTCCTCAATTTCTTGACCGGCCAACTTCGCAAGTAGCGCGCCGATCTCGGTGGCGGCGGCTTGGTGGTCGATGACGCCTGCGCCGATGGCGTTGTGCGGCATAGCCGGAAAAACTGCGTCGTCGGGGAGTTGCGCGACAGTCGTGCCGCCCCTGGCCCGGATCGCCGCCGCTCCGACGACGCCGTCGTCGAGCACGCCCGACAGCACTACCCCTATCGCACGCTGACCGGCGCTGAGCGCGACCGATCGAAAGAGGGCGTTGATCGCCGGTCGGTACCCGTTCTCCGTCGGGCCCTCGGACAGGACCAGTCGTTGATCCTCGAGGAGGAGATGGCGGTCGGGGACCGCCACGTAGATCTCTGGCGGCCTCCAACGTGGCTCCGTCGGTGGCCGACACTGCAGGCATCGGCCCGGCGCGGTCGATGATCTGGGCCAGCACGCTCGGCGCGCCAGGGGCCATATGCATGACGACGAGTACCGCATACGGCAGATCTGCGGGTAGGCCGGACGCGAAGTCGGTGAGTGCCTCGACTCCGCCGGCGGACGCGCCGACTGCCACCACGCCGCGCAGTGCGCCGTTCGCATGACCACCGGTATTCGTCATCTTTTATTGGTTACCCATGCCCAGGCTGAGCAACCCGATATCGACGCTACGCCTTTTCGCCCCAGCAAAATAGGTCAACCTGCAGCTGGTGACGCGGTCGTCAGACCTTGGCGATGACCTTCTCCGCGAACTCCTCGAGATTGCGGATCTTGGCGCCCAGCGATTCGGTGTCGGGGCCGACGATGTAAGGGTCGCGGAACCCGACGATGGCGTCCGTGACACCCTTGTCCTCGAGGCGTTTGATGCCGTCCACGGTGTAGGCGTCGCCCGACATCACGTGGATCTCGAACGGGCCGGTGCGGCCCTCTTCCGCGCGAATCTCCTTGAGCCTGACGATGAGCCGGTCGAGCTCCCTTCGGCCACTGCCGCCGTGCATCCAGCCGTCATGGCGGGCGGCACGGCGCAGTGCGACTTCGGCATGGCCCCCGATGAGGATCGGGATCGGCTTGGTCGGGGCGGGCGTCATCTTGGTCTTGGGGATGTCGTAGAACTCGCCGTGGAACTCGAAGTACTCACCCGACGTCAGACCCTTGATGATCTCGATGCATTCGTCCATCCGCTTGCCGCGCTTGGCGAATGGCACTCCCAACAGCTCGTAGTCCTCCGGCCACGGGCTGGTGCCGACGCCGAGGCCGAGGCGGTTGTCGAACAGCGCGGCCAGCGAGCCGGCCTGCTTGGCGACCAGCGCAGGTGGGCGGATCGGCAGCTTCAGCACGAAGAAGTTGAACTTCAGCGTCGTTGTCACCGCGCAGAGCACACCGGCCAGGACGAACGCCTCAATGAACGCCTTGCCGTCGAGGAATTCGCGGCTGCCGTCGCGGGTGTACGGGTACGTCGAGTCCGACTCGGACGGGTAGGCGATGCTGTCCGCGATCGTCATGGCGTGATAGCCGGCGGCTTCGGCGGCCTTGGCCAACGGAATGTAGAACGTCGGGTCGGTCATCGACTCCGCGTAGGTGAACCGCACTCCCGAATAGTAGAACGTGTTCTATTGTGCGCTGTCGGGGGCGCGCACGGCATGATGTAGCGGGTGCGCAGCTGGCTGACTCGCAATGTGCGGGTCCTTTCGGCTGTCTCGTTCCTTCAGGACGCCGCCAGCGAGCTTTTGTATCCGCTGCTGCCGATCTATCTCACCACGGTGTTGGGCGCGCCGGCCGCCGTCGTCGGGGCGGTGGAGGGTGTCGCTGAAGGCGCAGCGTCGCTGACGAAGCTCGCCGCGGGCCCGCTCGGTGATCGCTATGCCCGGCGCCCGTTGATCGCGACCGGATACGGCATGGCGGCGCTCGGCAAGGTCATCGTCGCGGCGGCGGGGGCCTGGCCCGGTGTGCTGGCCGGGCGCGTGGTCGACCGACTCGGCAAGGGGATTCGGGGCGCCCCCCGGGACGCGCTTCTTGTCCAAGACATCGATGATTCCGCCCGCGGTCGGGTGTTCGGCTTCCACCGGGCGATGGACACCCTCGGCGCGGTGGTCGGCCCGCTGCTCGGCCTCGCCGGCTACGAACTGCTCGACCACCAGATCGCGCCGCTGCTGTGGGTCGCGGTCGTACCCGCGGTGCTGAGCGTGGCACTGGTCTTCCTTGTGCGGGAGACGCGACGGCCGGTTCGTGCGCAGCGGACACCCATCTTCGAGCGGGTCCGCGAGCTGCCCAACGCGTATTGGCGGGTGGTCGCCGTGCTGGTGACATTCGGCATCGTCAACTTTCCTGACGCACTACTGCTGTTGCGGCTCAACGAGATTGGCTTCTCCGTCGTCGAAGTGATTCTGGCGTACGTCGGATACAACCTGGTATACGCCGTGTCGAGCTATCCGGCCGGTCTGCTCGCCGATCGCATTCCACGGCCTGCCGTTTTCGGGATCGGCCTGGTGTTCTTCGCGGTCGGCTATATCGGGCTCGGGCTGACCACCAACATCGTCGCGGCGTGGGTCTTGATCGGCGTGTATGGACTTTTCACCGGGTGCACCGACGGCGTTGGCAAGGCGTGGATTTCATCGCTGGTAGGAGCAGACCTGCAGGCGAGTGCTCAGGGTGTGTTCCAGGGCGCCACCGGGTTTGCGGTACTGACCGCAGGGCTGTGGGCGGGCTTCCTGTGGGGCGCGGACGGTCGACTGCCTCTGCTCGTCTCCGGCGTCGTCGGCGGAGTTTTCGCGGTCGTGGTTCTCCTCGCCGCGCTGCGCTACCGGCCTGGGAGGACGACCTCGACGTCCCCGAGCGCATAGGGCGGGGCCCCGACGCCGACCACGGAGTAGCCGCCCTGCGGCGTGCGCTCGGTGACCCGGCCTTCGGCGGTGCGTTCACCGATTGTCACCGTCACCGGCTGCGACTGCCTGAGCACGTCATCCGGAAGGGCGTCGAAAATCGTTCCCTGCCAGTGGTATCGACCGTCGATGGGATCGAGACGACCGGACAGGCGCACGCGCGCGCGGCGATCGTGCTCGGCGATCCGGATCGTCGCCGCGCCGTCGTAGAGGTCGTCGCCGATACCGACATCCGAGCTCAGGTCGAACGCCGTCGGTGCGAGGCCGCGCATCCGGCGCCAGTACGCCGCGTCCGCGGGGTCGGCCTTGTCTCGCCTGCGAAGGTGAAACGTGCGCTGCGTACTGAAGAGCACCTCGATCCGGGTGCTGTCGGCGCGCCGCATGAGCACGAGGCACTCGGCGATGTAGCCCAGCCTCGCGTCGGCGACGTCGTCCGCCCCGGTGACCATGAAGTAGTTCGGCACTCCGTGCACGGCGACACCGAGGTAGGACGTCAAGTTCTCACGGCCGGAACGGATTTGGTCGGAGACGACAATGCGGGCGCGGCAGGTGGGCAGGCTCCAGGTGCGAGTGGCCTCGTCGAAGATGGACTCGCTGAGATCGCAGCCGTCGAGCACGACGACTTTCTCGATCCCGGCTGCGGCGAGCCGACGCTCGGCGCGTTCCACCCCCACGACAGCGACGTCGTAGCAGTCTTCGCTCATCGCGGCAGGAAATTGGTGCGCCGCCACATCCGGCGCGCGATCGGCCCCATCAGGCCGACCTCCTCGAGGAACGCGGCCAGCGGGGCGAAGCCCGTGACCTGGACCTCGTGACGGTGCCGACTGGTGCGCGCGAGCTTGCGCGCGCGGTCCGCGTCCAGCCCGACGCGGTAGTAGGGGATCCTGTTGGTGAACAGGTAGCGGAAGAAGAAGCCGCCAAGACCGTTGACGTTGGACACCCACAGCCGGGTGAGCCGGCCCATGTTCGGCGTCCGCTTGCGCAGGCCGTCGCGGGCGAACTGGATGTGCCGGGCCTCCTCGGTCACGTGAATCCGCATGAGCCGCTGGACCATCGGCTGCAGCTCGTCGTCGTCCATCATCTGTCGCTGCAGCGAGTCGAAGATCTCCTCGCCGATCAGTGCGGCCACCCAGAGCACCGATCCCTTGAAGCCCAACGGCAATGCGTTGATGATGACGCGCTGGGACCACCGTGGCTGCACCGGCTTGGCGCCGACATGTTCGATCGCCTTGCCGAACATCACCATGTGGCGGGTTTCGTCGCCGAGTTCGGTCAGCTCGTAATGCGTGGAGCGGGCGGTCGGATCCTGGTGCATCACCTTGCGCAGCAGTGCCTGGTTCAGGATGTTCTCGAACCAGATGCCCGCGGATAGCGTGTTGACGAGCTCTTGGCGCGACAGCTCGATCTGCTCGTCGCGGGTCATCTCGTCCCACATCGGCGTGCCGTACAACGAGACACACTTCGGCGGCAGGAAGAACTTGTCGGGGTCCAGTGGCGCATCCCAGTCGATGTCGACGACGGGCGCGTACGACTTCTTCACCGATCCCTTGAGCAGGCGCTCGGCGAACTCCTGGCGAGTGGGTCCTGCAGGCCGCACCGACGCGGTCATAGTCGCCTCCATCGTGTAGACGCTGTGTCTCAAAGGTAGGGAAGCCGCACGAAAGTTGTCAATACCCGCGGTACTGCATACTTTGCGTACGGGCAGGTAGCGGCGGGTAAACGATCGACGTCCGACTACCCTTCCGGTGTGCGCTTGATCCACGTCATCGGAATCGGGGCCGGTGACCCCGAGTATGTGACGGCCGAGGCCGTTCGCGCGCTCAACGACACGCAGGTCTTCTTCGCGATGGACAAGGGCGAGGCCAAGAGCGACCTGGTGGCGCTGCGGAAGGCGATCTGCGAACGGTTCATCGCGGACCCGGGCTACCGGTTCGTCGAACTGGTCGACCCGCCGCGCGCCACGGACACCGACTACCGGGGGGCCGTCACCGAATGGCATGCGGCGCGGGCCGAAGTGTGGGCCGACGCCATCGAGCGCGAACTCGGCGATGACGGCGTCGGCGCCTTTCTCGCCTGGGGCGACCCGTCGCTGTACGACAGCACACTGCGAATCCTCGACGCCGTCGCGCAGCGCGTCGAAATCGACTACGACGTCGTCCCCGGCATCACCGCGATCCAGGCGTTGACGGCTCGACATCGCATACCGCTCAACGACATTGGCGAGCCCGTGTTGATCACCACCGGCAGGCGCTTGGCCGCCGACGGGCTGGCGGGCAGTGCGGTCGTCATGCTCGACGGCGACTGCGCGTTCCGGACCTGCCCGCCGGCGACCCGAATCTGGTGGGGCGCCTACCTGGGCACCGCAGACGAGCTGCTGGTTTCGGGCACCGTGGGCGAGGTCGGCGAACACATCGCGAAGATGCGGGCAGAGGCGCGTACTCGCCACGGCTGGATCATGGACACCTACCTGCTGCGAGCCCCATAGGAGGGCTACTCGCCCGGGGCACCGCCCTGGCCGCCGCCCGCGTCGTAGAGATCTCCGGGATCGGTGCCATTAGGCAACTGCGGGTCAGCGCCGGGCGCCGACTGGAACGGCAGGTCGGCCGGGCCGCCGGTGATGTCGACGGTTCCCGGTTGGGTGCAGAAGCCCTGCGGATCGATCGGCGCGTCGTCCGCGCAACCGGTCGTGCACCCGTCTTCCTGAGGCGATTGATCGGGGGAGCAAATCGGCAGGTCGGACGGATCGGCCACCGCAACGGGAGTGCCGGCCAGCGCGGTGGCCGCGCCCGCGATCGCCATTATGCGAGCCAAACGAGATGCCATTGCATACATGAACAGCCCCTTTCTGTGGGGTTGCTGCAAAGTACCAGGAAGAATGCATTTTCATCTCGGTTTTGCGCAGGTCAGCGGTTCACGGAGAGGTCGTGGCAGGATCAGCGCATGGTGTCATTTCTGCTTCGCGCGGCATTGACCGGATTCGCTCTGTGGATAGTCACCCTCGTCGTTCCCGGAATGGACTTCGTCGGCGGCGACACGACATTGCAGAGGATCGGGATCATTCTCGTCGTCGCGGTCATCTTCGGGTTGGTCAACGCGATCATCAAGCCGGTCGTGCAGATCATCTCGATCCCGCTCTACATCCTCACGCTCGGCCTGATCCACGTCGTCATCAACGCGCTGATGTTGTGGATCACCTCGTGGATCACCGAGCACACCACCCACTGGGGTCTGTTCATCGAAGACTTCTGGTGGACGGCGATCTGGGCGGCGATCGTGCTGTCGATCGTCAGCTGGGCGCTGTCGCTGATCGTGCGCGACACGCGGCGCGTCACTCGCGCCTGACGGGGCACACTGGATTCATGCCCGAACTGCCAGAGGTCGAGGCCCTGGCCGACCATCTCCGTCGGCATGCCGTCGGCCTCACCGTCGGACGCGTCGACGTGTCCGCGCTGTCCGTCCTGAAGACGTTCGACCCGCCGATCACGGCTCTGCAGGGCCGGGAAGTCACCGGCGCCAACCGGTGGGGCAAGTATCTCGGCCTGCAGGCAGGCGATCTGCACCTGATCACGCATCTGTCCAGGGCAGGCTGGCTGCGCTGGTCCGACCAGCTGGCCGCCGGGCCGCTCAAGCCCGGCAAAGGACCGATCGCCCTGCGGGTCCATCTCGGAACTCCCGGCGCGGCTCCGGGATTCGATCTCACCGAGGCCGGCACCCAGAAGCGGCTGGCGGTATGGCTGGTCGACGATCCCGCGAAGGTCCCCGGCATCGCGGCGCTGGGTCCCGACGCGCTCGAGCTGACGGCAGATGGGCTGGCCGGCGTGCTGTCCGGGCAGGGCGGCCGGATCAAGACCGTCATCACCGACCAGAAGGTGATCGCCGGGATCGGCAACGCCTACAGCGACGAGATCCTGCACGTGGCCAAGCTGTCGCCGTTCGCGACGGCGGGCAAGCTGGCCGACGCGCAACTGGGGGCGCTGCACGACGCGATGATCTCGGTGCTCACCGATGCGGTGTCGCGGTCGGTCGGTCAGCAGGCCGCGACGCTGAAGGGGGAGAAGCGATCCGGGCTGCGGGTGCACGCCCGAACGGGCCTGCCGTGTCCGGTGTGCGGCGACACTGTGCGCGAAGTGTCGTTCGCGGACAAGTCGTTTCAGTACTGCCCGACCTGCCAGACCGGCGGCAAGGTGCTGGCGGACCGGCGGATGTCACGCCTGCTCAAGTAGTCGGGCAGTAGGACCGGGTCGCCGACGACAAGGCCTGCGTATAGAGCGCGTCGAGTCGGCGTTCGGCACCGACGGCGTCACTCACCGCTCTCAGGTCTGCAGCACACGCTGGGCCGTGCAGTGAATTCCATTGCAGGGCAATCTCGTCGACCATCGTCTTGTTGAACCCGTCGATCGAAGTGCGTGAGTCTGCAAGGTCGGGGGCTGTCGTCGGCACGATGGACGGATCGAACTTCCACTGCGCGAAGCGGGTGAACTCGATGGCCTCGGTGGCGTTGATCTGGTCGGTGAAGACGGTCGCGACGTACTGCGGGTCGATGCCATGGGCTGCGGCGTCGCTGCCGACCGCATCCATGACCTGGTCGACGCGCTGCGGATCGGTGATGTCGCCGCCGTTGATCCACTTGAACGCCGCCACCGGGTCGGCGGTCGCCAGCCGCTGTGCCGCGGTGTCGACGAGGCGGTACAGCGGGCTGACGGGTTCGGCATCGGCGGTGGCGATCAGCGCAAAGGGGCCGACCAGCAGCAACGCGGCCGTCAACAGCACACTCCGATTTCGGCTCATCGGCCCATCATGCCTACGCTGTCCGGGTGACTCGGCAGAAGATCTTGATCACCGGTGCCAGCTCCGGACTCGGTGCGGGCATGGCCCGTGCATTCGCCGCCAAAGGTCGCGACCTGGCGCTGTGCGCCCGGCGCCTCGACCGCCTCGACGAGCTCAAGGCCGAGCTGACCCAACGCCACCCCAACATCACCGTCGCCGTGGCCGCGCTCGACGTCAACGACCACGACCAGGTGCCGAAGGTGTTCGCCGAGCTGGAAGACCAGCTGGGCGGCATCGACCGCATCATCGTCAACGCCGGCATCGGCAAGGGCGCCCCGTTGGGGTCGGGCAAGCTGTACGCCAACAAGCAGACCATCGAGACCAATCTGGTCGCCGCGCTCGTCCAGATCGAAACCGCCGTCGAGATGTTCAAGAACACCGGCGGCGGCCATCTGGTGCTGATCTCGTCCGTGCTGGGCAACAAGGGAGTGCCGGGCGTCAAGGCCGCCTACGCCGCGAGCAAGGCCGGGGTGTCGTCGCTCGGCGAATCGCTACGCGCCGAGTATCCCAACGGTCCGATCAAGGTGACTGTGCTCGAGCCGGGCTACATCGAGTCGGAGATGACCGCCAAGTCGGGGTCGACGATGCTGATGGTCGACAACGAATCCGGCACCAGGGCGATGGTGAACGCGATCGAGAAGGAAACCGGCCGCGCGGCGGTGCCCTGGTGGCCCTGGGGGCCATTGGTGCAGCTGCTGAAGGTGTTGCCGCCCAGGCTGACCAAGCCGTTTGCTTAGACCTTCTTAAGGTTTAAGCATGGCGCCGTCGTGGTAGCCAAATCACATGAACGCGACACTGAAGAAAGCAATGACGTCCATGCTGTTCGCGGGCGCAGCGGCATCGTCGATCGCGCTCGCTCCGATCGCCGCCGCAGATGACCCGCCACCACCGCCGCCGTGCTTCAACCCCGACGGCACACCGTGCGCACCTGCCGCCGGTCCCGAGGGCGCCGGCGCCGAGATCCCGGCCGGACCGGGTGCTCAAGCGCACAACGACGGGACTGGCTCGGCCAGTATTCCTGGCGGGCCATGGGCGGTCTACGGACCTGGCGGCGCCACAGCTTGTATTCCGGGCGGACCGTGTAGGTCGATAACGCCGTAACTCTGGCAAATTGCCTAGGCACGGTTGCGGGTACTAGCCCCAGTTGAAGCAGCCCACGCCGGGCACGCAGCCGCCGCCGCCGAGGGGGCCACCGTGGCCGCAGGCTCCATCGGCGGTGCAGCCGCTGCCGCCGAGGGGGCCGCCCGAACCGCACGTTCCATCGGCGGTGCAGCCGCTGCCGCCGCCGGCATCGCCACTGCCGCAGACGCCATAGGCGCAGCCGTCACCGCCTGGGCTCGCGGGAATGGTGATGCTCGAAGTGCCTGTCGCCACCGCGAACGATTCCGCGGCAGCGACCGGTGCCGCGGCGATCGCCGTCGCGGCCGCACCCGCCATCAGCAGCGGGGCGATGAAATTCAGTCTCGACGTCATATTTCCGGTTTACCATGCAAAAAGGCGAGTTTAAACCGCAAATTCTGAGCGAAACTTGTGAGTCAGCTGAGCTGGGGAATCGCTTCTGTAGCAAGCTGTTCCATCTCAGGCTGATCTACCGCGCTCGGTCCTGTAATGCCGCACCAGCGCGTCGGTTGAGCTGTCCGACTGCTTCGGCGGCGCCGCATCGCCGGTGATCACCGGCAGCAGCGCCTTCGCCTGCGTCTTGCCGAGCTCCACACCCCACTGGTCGAACGAGTCGATGCCCCAGATGACGCCCTCGGTGAACACCTGGTGCTCGTAGAGGGCGATCAGCTGGCCGATCGTCGAGGGAGTCAGCTGCGTCCCCAGGATCGATGTGGACGGCCGATTGCCCGGCATCACCTTGTGCGGCACCACCTTCGGCGGGGTGCCCTCGGCGGCGATCTCCTCGGCGGTCTTGCCGAACGCCAGCACCTGCGTCTGGGCGAAGAAGTTGCTCATCAACAGGTCGTGCATGCTGCCTGTGCCGTCGGCGGTGGGCAGATCGTCGGTCGGCTGGCTGAACCCGATGAAGTCGGCGGGGATCAAGCGGGTGCCTTGGTGCAGCAGTTGATAGAACGCGTGCTGGCCGTTGGTTCCCGGTTCACCCCAGAAGATTTCGCCGGTGTCGGTCGTCGCCGGTGTGCCGTCGGCGTGCACCGACTTGCCGTTCGACTCCATCGTCAACTGCTGCAGATAGGCGGCAAACCGGGCCATGTCGTTGGAGTAGGGCAGCACCGCCCGCGACTGTGCCCCGAAGAAGTTGTTGTACCAGAGGCCGATAAGTCCAAGCAGCGCAGGCGCATTCGCCTCCAGCGGTGTGGTCCGGAAGTGCTCGTCGACGATGTGGAAGCCGGCCAGGAACTCGGCGAACCGCTCCTTGCCGATGGCCGCCATCACCGAAAGCCCGATCGCGGAGTCCACCGAGTAGCGGCCGCCGACCCAGTCCCAGAAGCCGAACATGTTGTCGGTGTTGATGCCGAAGTCGTCGACCAGCTTCTTGTTCGTCGACACCGCGACGAAGTGCTTCGACACCGCCGCATCGCCGAGCGCATCGGTGAGCCAGCGCCGCGCCGCGGTCGCGTTGGTCAGCGTCTCCAGCGTCGAAAACGTCTTGGATGCGACGATGAAAAGCGTTGTGGCCGGTTCGAGTCCGTCGAGATTCGCCACCATGTCGGCGGGATCGACGTTGGAGACGAACCGGCACGAGATGCCGGCGTCGGCGTAATGGCGCAGCGCGCGGTACACCATCACCGGCCCGAGGTCGGAGCCTCCGATGCCGATGTTGATCACGGTGGTGATCCGCTTGCCGGTCGCTCCGGTCCACTCACCGCTGCGCAGCCGGTCGGTGAACTCGCCCATCCGATCCAGCACCTCGTGCACGTCGGTCACGACCGCCTGCCCGTCGACGGTCAGCTCGACGCCCGTCGGCTGGCGCAATGCGGTGTGCAGCACCGCGCGGTCCTCCGAGGTGTTGATGTGCACGCCGGAGAACATGGCGTCGCGGTGCTGTTCGAGGTCGGCTGCCTGGGCCAGCTCGATGAGCAGCTTCACCGTCTCGCGTGTGATCCGGTGCTTGCTGTAGTCGATGTAGAGGTCGCCGACGGTCAACGCCAGGTCGGTGCCCCGGTCCGGGTCCTCGTCGAAGAGCTCGCGGAGGTGTTTGTCGCGGATCTGGTCATAGTGACGCTGCAGGGCCTGCCATGCTGGGGTGGCCGAGATGTCGGAGATCTGCTGCGTTTCGGCGGTCATTCCTCGACCCTAATGCGGCTAATTGACCAAAGGTGTAAGAGAGAGTTATGGATACCACCGCGCTGCTGAAGTCAGTTCCCACCGGCCTGTGGATCGGCGGTGAGGAGCGCCAGGCGTCGTCGACGTTCGACGTGCTCGACCCCTCCGATGACTCGGTCCTGACCTCCGTCGCCAACGCCACCGCCGAGGACGCGATCGCGGCGCTGGATGCGGCGTCCGAAGCACAGCCGGGCTGGGCGGCCACCCCGCCCCGCGAACGCGGTGAGGTGCTGCGGGCGGTGTTCGAGAAGATCACCGAACGCGCCGAGGACATCGCCACCCTGATGACGCTGGAGATGGGCAAGGTGTTGCCCGAGAGCATGGGCGAGGTGAAGTACGGCTCGGAGTTCTTCCGCTGGTTCGCCGAGGAGGCCGTGCGCATCGACGGTCGCTACACCCGCAGCCCCGCGGGCACCGGCCGCATCATCGTGACCAAGCAGCCGGTCGGCCCGTGCTACGCGATCACCCCGTGGAACTTCCCGCTGGCGATGGGCACCCGCAAGATCGGGCCCGCGGTAGCGGCGGGCTGCACCATGATCGTCAAGCCGGCCCAGGAAACGCCGCTGACGATGCTGCTGCTGGCCAAGCTGATGGACGAGGCCGGCCTGCCGAAGGGTGTGCTTTCGGTGCTGCCCACCAAGAATCCTGGTGATGTCACCACCGCACTGATCGACGACGGACGGCTGCGCAAGCTGACCTTCACCGGCTCGACCGGCGTCGGCAAGGCCCTGGCCAAGCAGGCCTCCGATGCGCTGCTGCGGCAGTCGATGGAACTGGGCGGCAACGCTCCGTTCGTGGTCTTCGACGACGCCGACGTGGACGCCGCCGTCGACGGCGCGATCCTGGCCAAGATGCGCAACGGCGGGGAGGCCTGCACGGCCGCCAACCGCTTCCACGTCGCGAACGCCGTGCGTGAGGAGTTCACCGAGAAGCTGGTCAAGCGGATGAGCGAGTTCCAGCTGGGTAAGGGCATCGATGACTCGTCGACGCTGGGCCCGCTGATCAACGCCAAGCAGGTGGCCACCGTCTCGGATCTGGTGTCCGACGCGGTGTCGCGCGGCGCCACGGTCGCCGTCGGCGGCGTCGCGCCGGGCGGTCCGGGGAACTTCTATCCCGCGACCGTGCTCGCCGATGTGCCCGCCGACGCCCGCATCCTCAAGGAGGAGGTCTTCGGCCCGGTCGCCCCGATCACCGGATTCGACACCGAAGAGGAGGGCTTGGCCGCCGCCAACGACACCGAATTCGGGCTGGCCGCCTACATCTACACCCGCGACCTCGACCGCGCGCTCCGAGTCGCCGAGGGGCTCGAATCCGGCATGGTCGGCGTCAACCGCGGGGTGATATCCGATCCGGCCGCACCGTTCGGCGGGGTCAAGGAATCCGGCTTCGGGCGTGAGGGCGGCAGCGAAGGCATCGAGGAGTACCTCGAGACGAAGTACATAGCGCTCACCAAGTAGCCGCCTCACCAACTACGCGCGAAAAGACGCAAAAGCCCGCCGATTTCGGCGTGTCGCGGGACCTTTGCGTCTGCTCGCGCAGGAAAGATTTCGGCGGTGAGTGGCCGCAGATGGGTCGCGCCGCCCGAGCGCGGCCTGGACCGGGGTGCGCCAAGGGCGTCGCCGCGGCGTCCGCGTGGCTCGGGCGGTTCAGCAGGCATCCCGGCGCTGGACGGTGTTCGCGCCCTTGCGGTCGCGCTGGTGCTGGCCGACCACGGTGGCATCCCTGGCGTCTCGGGCGGATTCATCGGCGTCGACGTGTTCTTCGTGCTGAGCGGATTCCTGATCACCTCGCTGCTGCTCGACGAGCTCGGCCGCACCGGCGCGATCGACCTGCCCGGCTTCTGGGTCCGAAGGGCGCGCCGGCTGCTGCCCGCGCTGATCGTCACGGTGATGGCCGTGGTCGTGCTGCGCGAGCTGTTCCCGTCCGACGCCGTCGCCACATTGCGCGACGACGCCGTCGCCACGTTCTTCTGGGCCGCCAACTGGATCTTCGTCTTCCGCCACACCGACTACTTCACGCAGGGCGATACCCCGTCGCCGCTGCAGCACACCTGGTCGCTCGCGGTGGAGGAGCAGTACTACGTGGTGTGGCCGCTGGTGCTGGTGGCCGTGGCCGTCGTGCTTGCGCTGGTGACCAGGCACAGGCCCAACCGGCCGTCGCTGCGCACGGTCCGCTGGGTCGTGTGCGGGATCGCGGCCGCAGGAGCGGCGGGCTCGGCGGTCGCGGCGTGCCTGCTGGTGAACGACGCGTCGCTCAACCGCGTCTACTTCGGCACCGACACCCGGGTGCAGGCGCTACTCGTCGGGGCGGCCGCGGCGGCCCTGCTGGTGCGGGACTGGTCGGCGATGGCCCGCTACGGCGGGCTGATTCGCTCGCGCTGGGGCCGCTGGGTCGCGCAGCTGCTCCCGGTCATCGGCCTGACGATGCTCGCGGTCGTCGCGCACTTCGCGACGGGCAGCGCGCCGGAGTTCCGCCGCGGACTGCTGATCGTGGTCGCGGTCGCGGCGGTGTTCGTCGTCGCCCCGGTGGCGATGGAGCAGCGGGGGATCGTCGCGCGTGTGCTGGCGTGGCCGCCGTTGGTATGGCTCGGCGTGATCTCCTACGGCGTATACCTCTGGCACTGGCCGATCTTCCTGGCGCTCAACGGCGAGCGCACGGGGCTGACGGGCTTGTCGCTCTTCGGGATTCGGGCGCTCGCGACGGTGACGGTGGCCGCGATTTCGTGGTCGCTGATCGAGCAGCCGATCCGACGCTGGCGGCCGCAGCACGTCCCGCAGTTGCGGCTCGCGGCGGCGACGCTGGCGACGGCTGCGGTGGCGTCGATGGTCGTCGTCCCGGTCGGCGTCAAGCCCGGCGACATCCGTCACGACGGCCCCGGCGTACTCGCCGCCGCTGTCCAGCCGGAGGTGCCCGTCGAGATCGGCGGGACCGCGCAGCTGGCGCCCGGCACGCGCACGGTCGCGGTGTTCGGTGACTCGATGGCCTGGACGATGATGCGCTACCTGCCGCCGACGCCCGGCTTCAAGTTCGTCGACTTCACCACCATCGGCTGCGGCATCGCGCGGGGCGGGCCATACCGCTCGACCGGCGAGACCCTCACGCAGAAGCCCGAATGCGAGACGTGGCCGGCCAGGTGGGCCCAGCGGATCAGCCACGCCAGGCCCGACGTCGTGCTGTTGATCATCGGCCGGTGGGAGACCGTCGACCGGGTCAACGAGGGGCACTGGACGCATGTCGGCGATCGCGCGTTCGACGGATACCTCGGCGGCGAACTACGGCGTGCGCTGGACATCCTCGGGTCGACGGGCGCGCATGTGGTCGTGACGACCGCGGCGTACAACCGGCGCGGAGAGCAATCGGACGGCTCGCTGTACCCGGAGGACGAGCCCGATCGCGTCGACGCGTGGAACAAGCTGTTGCGCCGCGTCGTCGGGCAGCGCCCCGGTGCGACGGTGCTCGACCTCAACGAGAAGCTTTGTCCCGACGGCGTTTACACCAACAAGGTCGACGGCATCAAGATGCGCATGGACGGCCTGCACCCCACCCCCGAAGCGGTGCAGTGGCTGACACCATGGCTGGAAGACGCCCTGCGCAAATAATTGCAGCGCCGAGATCGACGAAATGGCGCGATCGTCTCGTACTTATTCGCCCAAACGTGAGTTTGGGCGTCAGTGGCCGAGGCGGCCGCGGCCCAGGCGCAGCAGCAGCATCGCGAGGTCTTTGCCCTCGGGGCCGAGCTCGCTGTAGCGCTCGATGACCTTCATCTCGCGGCTGTGCACCAGCCGGGTGCCGCCGGACGCCATCCTGGCCTTGCCGATAATCCTGGACACCTCGGTGCGACGCTGGACGGCGGCCAGGATCTCGGCGTCGAGCCTGTCGATCTCCTGGCGCAGGTCATCGATGTCGGGCATGGGCTCTGTTTCGATAGTCACTTCGGTTTCGATAGACACTGTGGGCTCCTCATTGTGTGGGGGTGGTGGTCTCATCCGGTATCGGGCCTCACACAAGAGACGAGCCCCGGATCCGGAAGCGGACCGCGGGGCTCTGGGAAGCAGCTAGACCACGGGCACCGCTGGCCGGTACCCGTAGAAAAATCGACGCTGCTTGATGAGCACGAAATAAGTGTGCCATCTCGGCCGCCGCCAGCGCAAAGAATGTCCCATCTCGGCGGTAAGTTGGGACAGACATGAGTGTGCACGTGACCGATTCTCCGGCTGACCAGCTTCTCGAGGGGCTCAACCCGCAGCAGCGCCAGGCTGTCCTGCATGAGGGCTCGCCGCTGCTCATCGTTGCCGGCGCGGGCTCAGGTAAGACGGCCGTGCTGACCCGGCGGATCGCCTATCTGCTGGCCGCCCGCGACGTCGGCGTCGGCCAGGTGCTGGCCATCACGTTCACCAACAAGGCGGCCGCCGAGATGCGCGAGCGGGTCGTGCACCTGATCGGCCCGCGCGCCCGGTCGATGTGGGTGTCGACGTTCCACTCGACCTGTGTGCGCATCCTGCGCAACCAGGCGTCGCTGCTGCCGGGGCTCAACTCCAACTTCTCGATCTACGACGCCGACGACTCACGGCGTCTGTTGCTGATGATCGGCAAGGACATGGGGCTGGACACCAAGCGGTACTCGCCGCGATTGCTGGCCAACGGGATCTCGAACCTGAAGAACGAGCTGATCGGGCCAGAGCAGGCCGCGGCAGAAGCATCGGAGGCCGAGGAGGACCTGGCGCGCATCATCGCCGAGGTCTACTCCGAGTACCAGCGTCGGCTGCGCGCGGCAAATGCGCTGGACTTCGACGATCTCATCGGCGAGACAGTCGCTGTGCTGCAAGCCTTTCCGCAGATCGCGCAGTACTACCGGCGGCGGTTCCGGCACATTCTGGTCGACGAGTACCAGGACACCAACCACGCGCAGTACGTGCTGGTGCGTGAGCTCGTCGGCACCGAGACCGTCGACGGGGTGGCGCCCGCCGAACTCTGCGTGGTGGGCGACGCCGACCAGTCGATCTACGCTTTCCGCGGCGCGACCATCCGCAACATCGAAGACTTCGAACGCGACTTTCCCAGCGCCACAACGATTCTGCTCGAACAGAACTATCGCTCGACGCAGAACATCCTGTCGGCGGCCAACTCCGTCATCGCCCGCAACAGCGGCCGCCGCGAAAAGCGGCTGTGGACCGATGCGGGTGAGGGCGAACTCATCGTCGGCTACGTCGCCGACAACGAACACGACGAGGCCCGCTTCGTCGCGGAGGAGATCGACGCGCTCGCCGACCGCGGCGACATCACCTACAACGACGTCGCGGTGTTCTACCGCACCAACAACTCGTCACGGGCCCTGGAAGAAGTGTTCATTCGGGCCGGCATCCCGTACAAAGTCGTTGGCGGAGTTCGGTTTTACGAACGCAGAGAGATCCGCGACATCGTTGCCTACCTGCGGGTGCTGGACAACCCGGGTGATGCGGTGAGCATGCGGCGCATCCTGAACACCCCGCGGCGGGGTATCGGTGACCGCGCGGAGGCGTGCGTCGCGGTGTACGCCGAGAACACCGGCGCCAGCTTCAACGACGCGCTGCAGGCCGCCGCCGACGGCAAAGTACCGATGCTCAACACGCGCTCGGAGAAGTGCATCGCGAGTTTCGTCGAGCTGATGGATGATCTGCGCGGCCGCCTCGACGGCGAGTTGGGCGACCTGGTGGAGGCGGTGCTGGACCGCACCGGCTACCGCAGCGAGCTCGAGAACTCCAGCGACCCGCAGGACCTGGCCCGGCTGGATAACCTGAACGAATTGGTCAGCGTCGCACACGAATTCAGCACGGACCTGGCAAACGCCGAGGCGCTGGGCACGGACCTCGACGACGAAGACGTTCCCGACACGGGCGTGCTTGCGGCGTTCCTCGAGCGGGTATCGCTGGTCGCCGACGCCGACGAACTGCCGGAGCACGGTGCCGGGGTGGTGACGATGATGACGCTGCACACCGCCAAGGGCCTGGAGTTTCCCGTCGTGTTCGTGACGGGCTGGGAGGACGGCATGTTCCCGCACATGCGGGCGCTGGGCGATCCGGCCGAACTGTCGGAGGAACGCCGGCTGGCCTACGTCGGCATTACCCGTGCGCGCCAACGGCTTTACCTCAGCAGGGCCAAGATTCGCTCGTCGTGGGGTCAGCCGATGCTCAACCCGGAGTCCCGATTCCTGCGCGAGATCCCGCAGGAGCTCATCAATTGGCGGCGCATCGACCCGGCGCCGTCACTGTCAGCTCCCGTCAGCGGTGCGGGACGCTTCGGCACACCCCGACCGGCACCCTCACGCGCCGTGGCGGGCAAGCGGCCGCTGATCGTGCTGGAACCGGGGGACCGGGTCACCCACGACAAGTACGGCCTCGGCCGGGTCGAAGAGGTCTCCGGCATCGGCGAATCGGCCATGTCGCTCATCGACTTCGGCAGTGCCGGGCGCGTCAAGCTGATGCACAACCACGCGCCGGTGTCCAAGCTCTAGCGGTAGCGCGCGGCGCGCCGGACTGCCTTGCCCGTCGTCGAGATCGACGTTTTGGCGACTTTTACTCGCACTTTCTCTGCGAAACGTGAGTTTGGGCGCGAATTAAGGGCGGGCCCAACGCGCGGTCGCGGAGAGTAGCGCCAGCACGATGGTCAGCAGTGGCAGCACCGGAATCGCGTACACCACCGGGTCCAGCTTGGCGCCCGCGACGAACAGGCTCGCGAAGATCATCAGCCCGATGACCGAGCCCACCACGACGAGAAGCCGCGCCATCCGTCGGCGCAGCAGAAGCGCGACCAATCCGCTGATGAGCGCCGCCGCCGAAACCAGGGTCAAGAACCCGACGGCCACGCAGAACAACCGGTCCGATTGCCACCAGCCGGTGATCAAGTCCGTCGCGATGACGGCGGTGGCCCACCCGCTGAGGATCGCCATCACCGCGGTCGCGACGGAGGTCTTCGGGTTCGGGGCACGGCGCGCTTTGATCGCCACCGGCCTGGCCCGCGGAATGTAGCTGGTGTGCTGGTCCGGCCCGGTGCCGATGTGAGTGGTGCGGGACTCGTCGATGGCGGGCAGTGGCCCCGACGGCTGGCGCCGGATGATCCCGGTCCTGGGCGCGGAAAATTGATCGGACGGTTCAGATGAGTCCGGGTCACTCACACTTACGGAGAGTACGTGCCGGGGCTAAGTCCCCGTTTGGCCAGCCATCCGACCGGGTCGATGCGGTCGGTGCCGTTCAGCAGTACCTCGAAGTGCAGGTGAGGGCCGGTGGAGTTGCCGCGGTTGCCGATGGTGGCGATCTGGTCGCCGGCCCAGACCCGCTGGCCGACGCTGACGAGCCAGGTGTTGACGTGGCCGTACAGCGTCACGGTGCCGTCGGCGTGCCGAAGCTTGACCCAGGCGCCAAACCCCGCGGTCGGGCCTGCGTCGATGACGACACCGTCGGCGACCGCGACGATCGGCGTGCCGATCGAGTTGGCGAGGTCGATACCGCCGTGCAACGCACCCCAGCGGTATCCGAAGCCCGAAGTGAACACACCCTTGGTCGGCATCACGAACATCGGCCGTTGCAATCTCGCCTCGCGGTCGGCCCGCTCCTGAGCGAAAGCGGCGGCCTTGGTGATCTCCTCAGCGTGCACCGTGGCGTCGGCGGGCGCAGCGACCGTGACCACCTGCATGCCCTCGGGGGCGCCGGAGATGGCGCCGGCGGCGATGGTCGACTGGTCGGCGGCCAGCACGGTGTCGGTGCTCGTGGTGTCGGCGTTGTTCATCACCGAGTGCGCGGCTGCGGCGGTGGCGCCGGCGGCCATCGCCGCGATCATCAGCCTGCCCTTGACGGCGCTGGCCGTCTCCTTGCGGTGCTGGGCGGCGCGACGCGCGCTCATGTCGATGATGTCGGTGGCCGCGACGCCGTCGCTGACGTCGGTGTTGGAGTCGCGGTAGGCGTGCGGCGAGCGGCGTTCGTCGCGCGGATCCGGCCGGAACTTGGTCGGCACCACGAGGCGCATCGGGATCAGGTCGTCGGTCTCGGCCATGTCGTCGAGTTCGGGCGCGTGGATGACCTGGCACTCGCGGTCGAACGCGGAATTATGGCGAAACTCCAGGTCATCGAGCTTGCCGTACTCATTGAAAGGAATGATGTCGGTGACGTCGACGGCTTCCGGATCGAGCCATCTGTTGCGGGCATTCGTCGCCTCTCCGCTAGGAGTGCTGGACGAACGGTGCCCCGTCAACCTGAAATATCCTTCTAGTCGTGACCAGAACGTTATCTATGACCAAGAGACGTTAACCAAATCCCAATGATCGTGGCAACCCGAGAGAGTATTCCGCCGGAGATTGTGACTTGTATCACCCTGGCCCGGCGGTGAGATCTGCCACATGAGTGGTAGGCGGTGCCGATCGCTGCGGCTGGTGTCGATAAAGTTCCCCCGAGCCCGTCGGGTGCAAACCTTCGAAGTCAACGCACACAGACAGTGAGTCCATGGATCTCTTCGAATACCAAGCCAAAGAGCTGTTCGCCAAGCACAACGTTCCCACCACGCCGGGCCGGGTGACCACCACCGCGGAAGAGGCGAAGGCGATCGCCGAGGAAATCGGCAAGCCGGTGATGGTCAAGGCGCAGGTCAAGGTCGGCGGCCGCGGCAAGGCCGGCGGCGTGAAGTACGCCGCGACGCCCGATGACGCGTTCACGTACGCCCAGAACATCCTCGGTCTCGACATCAAGGGCCACATCGTCAAGAAGCTTCTGGTCGCCGAGGCCAGTGACATCGCCGAGGAGTACTACATCTCCTTCCTGCTCGACCGCGCCAACCGGACCTACCTCGCGATGTGCTCGGTCGAGGGCGGCATGGAGATCGAAGAGGTCGCGGCGACCAAGCCCGAGCGGCTGGCCAAGGTGCCCGTCGACGCGGTCGCCGGCGTGGACGAGGCGTTCGCGCGCTCGATCGCCGAGAAGGGCCACCTGCCCGCCGAGGTGCTCGACGCGGCGGCCGTGACGATCGCCAAGCTGTGGGAGGTCTTCGTCAAGGAGGACGCGACGCTGGTCGAGGTCAACCCGCTGGTGCGCACGCCCGACGACCAGATCCTGGCGCTGGACGGCAAGGTCACGCTGGACGCCAACGCCGACTTCCGCCATCCCGACCACGAGCAGTTCGAGGACCGCGACGCGACAGATCCCTTGGAGCTCAAGGCAAAAGCGCACGACCTTAACTACGTCAAGCTCGACGGCGAGGTCGGCATCATCGGCAACGGTGCGGGCCTGGTGATGTCGACGCTGGACGTCACCGCATACGCCGGTGAGAAGCACGGCGGTGTGAAACCGGCCAACTTCCTCGACATCGGCGGCGGTGCGTCGGCCGAGATCATGGCCGCGGGGCTGGACGTCATCCTGGGCGACGAGCAGGTCAAGAGTGTGTTCGTGAACGTGTTCGGCGGCATCACCTCGTGCGACGCGGTCGCCACCGGCATCGTCAACGCGCTCAAGATCCTCGGCGACGAGGCGAACAAGCCGCTGGTGGTCCGGCTCGACGGCAACAACGTCGAGGAGGGCCGCCGCATCCTGGCCGAGGCCAACCATCCGCTCGTGATCCAGGCCGACACCATGGACGCCGGCGCCGACAAAGCCGCCGAGCTGGCGAACAAGTAAGGGAGCCAACCAATGTCGATCTTCCTGAACAAGGATTCCAAGGTCATCGTCCAGGGCATCACCGGCGGTGAGGGCACCAAGCACACCGCGCTGATGCTGAAGGCCGGCACGCAGCTGGTCGGCGGCGTCAACGCCCGCAAGGCGGGAACCACCGTGTCGCACAAGGACTCCGGTGGCAACGACGTCGAGCTGCCGGTGTTCGGCACCGTCGCCGAGGCGATGAAGGAGACCGGCGCCGACGTGTCGGTCGTCTTCGTGCCGCCGAAGTTCGCCAAAGACGCCATCATCGAGGCCATCGACGCCGAGATCTCGCTGCTGGTGGTCATCACCGAGGGAATTCCGGTGCAGGACAGCGCATATGCCTGGGCCTACAACGTCGACAAGGGCCAAAAGACGCGGATCATCGGACCCAACTGCCCCGGCATCATTACGCCAGGAGAGGCGCTGGCGGGCATCACGCCGGCGAACATCACCGGCTCGGGCCCGGTCGGCCTGGTGTCCAAGTCCGGCACGCTGACCTACCAGATGATGTTCGAGCTGCGCGACTTCGGCTTCTCCACCGCCATCGGCATCGGCGGCGACCCGGTCATCGGCACCACCCACATCGACGCCATCGAGGCATTCGAGAAGGACCCCGACACCAAGGTCATCGTGATGATCGGTGAGATCGGCGGCGACGCCGAAGAGCGGGCGGCCGACTACATCAAGGCCAACGTCTCCAAGCCGGTCGTCGGCTACGTCGCGGGATTCACCGCGCCGGAAGGCAAGACGATGGGCCACGCGGGCGCGATCGTGTCGGGTTCGTCGGGCACCGCGGCCGCCAAGAAGGAGGCCCTGGAAGCCGCAGGGGTGAAGGTCGGCAAGACGCCGTCGGAGACCGCAGGCCTGGCCCGCGAGATTCTCAAGAGCCTCTAGCCACTCACGTCGCGGTGGTGTGACCGACGCCGCAAGATTAGGAACACGTTCCAGTTTTCGATTAGCCTGACGAAGTAAAATCCGCCAGGAGGCTTGTCATGCCGGTAGACCCCCGCACACCCGTGATCGTCGGCGTCGGCCAGTTCACCGAGAACATCGACGACCCCGGCTACCGCGGCATGTCGGCGGTGGAACTGGCGACCGAGGCGGCCAGGGCGGCCCTGACCGACACGGGTGCCGACAAACAGGCCGTCGCCGAGGCCATCGATGTGGTCGTGGGTCTGCGGCAGTTCGAGATCTCCGGCCCGATGCCCGCGAAACTGGGCAAGTCGAACAACTACCCGCGGTCGGTGATGCAGCGGTTGGGCGCGCAACCGGCTCGCGTGGTGATCGAACCCGTCGGCGGCCAGGGCCCGCAGAAACTCGTCACCGAATTCGGCGGCGCGATCGCCGGCGGCGACGCCGATGTGGTGATGATCATCGGGTCCGAACCCGGGTCGACGGCCCGCTACTTCGCCGACCGCGACGACAAGCCCGACTTCACCGAGCACATCGACGGGCAGCTCGAGGACCGCGGTCACCAGATCTACCGCTACATCAGCGAGTACATGATCGTGCACGGGTTGACCGGTGCGCCCGTGCAGTACGGATTGATGGACAACGCCCGTCGCGGCCGGCTCGGGTGCGGCGTCGCCGACTACCGCCGGCAGATGGCCGAGCTATTAGCGCCGTTCTCCAAAATTGCTGCCAAGAACCCGTTTTCGTCGTCGCCCGTCGAGCGTTCCGTGGAGGAGATCTCCACCGTCACCGACGACAACAGGATGATCTCCGACCCGTATCCGCGGCTACTCGTCGCCCGCGATCAGGTCAACCAGGGTGCCGCGGCGGTCATGATGTCGGTGGATGCCGCGCGTCGGCTCGGTGTGCCCGAAGAGAAGTGGGTGTATCTGCACGGCCACTCCGACATGGTCGAACAACAGCTACTCGAACGCGTCGACCTCGGCGCGAGTCCCGCGACGGTACTCGCCGCACAGGAAGCGTTGCGAGTGGCCGGAATCGGCGTCGACGACATCGCCACCTTCGATCTCTACAGCTGCTTCCCGTTCCCGGTTTTCGTCATGTGCGAGGCACTCGGGATCGACGGCGACGACCCGCGCGGGCTGACACTCACGGGAGGGTTGCCGTATTTCGGCGGCCCGGGAAACAGCTATTCGCTTCACGGTATCGCCGAAACGGTCTGCGAGATGCGGGACAAGCCAGGGGTATTCGGATTTGTCGGCGCCAACGGCGGCACCGCCAGCAAGTACTCGGTAGGCATCTACTCCACACTGCCGTCGGAATGGCGATGCGACCGCAGCGAGGCGATCAACGACGAGATCGCGGCGCTGCCGACGGTCACTGTGACCGAGGAGGCCGACGGCCCCGCGACGGTCGAGACCTACTCTGTGCGCTACGACTGGCCGGTGCGCACCGGGGTCATAGTCGGCCGGCTCGTTGCCGACGGCTCCCGGTTCCTGGCGATCACGGAGGACGAGGATCTGGTCGGACTGATGTCCGATGGCGATCCGCTCGGTATTGCAATCGTCGTGACGTCAACCGAGCATGGCAACCGCGCGCGCCTGGCCTAGTCCCACACAAGCAGTCGAAGGTCGAAATCCGACCATCGCGGGGCGGTGGACTATGGCAGCCGCGTCACCGTGACCGACGTTTTCCGAGCCGTCCCTTGGACTCCATCCGGCTGCGCTGACCGCGCTTGCCGTTGCGGCCGTGTGCGTGCGGATCGTCGAAGACCCGGGCGATGAGTGGGCTGATCGATGGCATGTCATTTCCCTTCCCGATGTGCTCTTCCCCGGAACTGTCGTCGGAAGCCCCGACCCGGTCACGCGTAGTCGACTACGCGAGTATTTGCGCCGCTACTTCACTCATGGCCTCCATTTATGTACCATGTGGTACGTGATTACTGACTGTGGCATCGAAATCGACGCAGCCCCGAGGCTGGTCTGGAACGTCTTCTCCGACGTCGAGCGCTGGCCGCAGTGGACGGCGTCGGTGACCAGCCTGACCGCACTCGACGGGTCAGGCCTCGCCGTGGGAAAGCGGTTCGAGATCTCCCAACCCCGCCTGCCCAAGCTGGTGTGGGAGGTGACAGCGCTCGTCGAGGGCGCGTCGTGGACATGGGAGCAGCGCTCGCCCGGCGGGCGGACCATCGCGGTGCACGAGGTCATCCCGAACGGCGACCGCACACTGGTGCGCCAGCGACTCGACCAGCAGGGCCCCATTGGCGCACTCGTCGCGAGGTTCATGCGCGGCACCACGAAGCGTTACCTCGAGCTGGAGGCGCAGGGCCTCAAGGCGCGCAGCGAGCAACTGCGTGGCTCGACCACCTGACGTCGAGCGGCGCAGGCAGCTGCTCGGCGCCCTCATCGAGGCGTTCGCCGAGGGCGGCATCGGCGATAGGTCGCTGCGCGAAGTGGCCGAAGCGGTCGGTACCAGCCATCGAATGTTGTTGCACCACTTCAAGTCCCGCGATGAGCTCCTGCTGACTATCGTCGAGGAGGTCGAGCGCCGCCAGATGCGCGTGCTTCCGTCGGCGTCCACCGAGCCGGCCGACGGCTTCTCGGCGATGTGGGCCGATCTCCGTCGACCCGAACTGCGCCCGTTCGAGCGACTGTTCTTCGAGTGCTACTCGCGCGGGGCGCAGGGCGAAGAGCCGTTCGCCCGGATGGCGCCCGGCGCGGTCGACGGCTGGCTGGCCGAAGTGGACAAAGTCATCGGGGGGACCGCGGACCCCGCGCTGGTGCGACTCGGGCTGGCCGTCACCCGCGGCCTTCTGCTCGACCTGGTCGCGACCGACGACGACGCTGGCGTCGACGCGGCCGCTCAGGCGTTCGTCGACCTGCTGCGGGCAGCTCAGACCAGTGCGGCCAGCTTGCCTGCGAGGCGTTCGACGTAGCCGGCGACTTCGCCGTCGGATTTGTCGGGCAGCCCGAACAGCACCTCGGTCACCCCGATCTCACGCCAGTGGGCCAGCTTTTCGGGATCGGGCTTGAAGTCCAGCGCCACGATCTGTGGTGCGCCGTCGCGTCCGGCGGCGGCCCAGGTGTCGTGCAGCAGCTTGACCGGCTCGTCGATGTCGAAGTCACGCGGTGTGGTGATCCAGCCGTCTGCCGACTTCGCGATCCACTTGAAGTTCTTCTCGGTGCCCGCCGCTCCGACCAGCACCGGGATGTGCGCCTGCACCGGCTTGGGCCAGGCCCACGACGGCCCGAACTTCACGAACTCGCCGTCGAACTCGGCTTCCTCCTGGGTCCACAGGGCGCGCATGGCCTCGATGTACTCGCGCAGCATGGTGCGGCGACGTGCGGGCGGCACGTTGTGGTCGGCGAGTTCGTCTGTGTTCCAACCGAATCCGACGCCGAGGCTGACCCGTCCGCCGGAGAGGTGATCGAGGGTGGCGATCGACTTGGCCAGCGTGATCGGGTCGTGCTCGACGGGCAGCGCCACCGCCGTCGACAGCCGTACCCGCGACGTCACCGCGCACGCGGCGCCCAGCGACACCCACGGATCGAGCGTGCGCATGTAGCGGTCATCGGGCAGCGACTCGTCGCCGGTGGTCGGGTGGGCGGCCTCCCGCTTGACCGGGATGTGAGTGTGTTCGGGCACGTAGAACGTGGTGAACCCGTGGTCATCGGCCAATTTGGCCGCGGCCGCCGGAGTGATGCCACGATCGCTGGTGAAGAGTACAAGCCCGTAGTCCATGCCAAGAATTAGAACGTGTTCCAGTCTGGGGGGCAAGGCCGGGGTGCTGAAACGCGGTTGCGACTGGGGTAGTGCGTTACTCGCGACCATGCTGCTGCGAACCCGAACACTTTGACGGCATGGAGGTCAGGCGCAGCGCACGGCAGAAGCTCATGGAGTGGATTCGTCGCTACCTGCCGTGTGAAATCGCGGGCACGGTCGGCGAGCTGGGCGGGGCCGTCCTCGCGTACCTGTCGACGGGCTCGTACGCCGCCGCCGCGATCGTCGCGACCATCGGCGCCTCCGCGGGCTATTACGCGGCCGCCTACTTCGGCGCCGTGCGCTGGGCCTATTGCGAGCACGGCCGTCATCGATGGACGACGCGCATGGTCGTGGCGAATCTGTTCGCCATCCGCAGCATCGCGATCGAATTCGGTCCCGCCGAACTGATCGACGGCATCGCGATCAGGCCGCTTGCCTACTATCTGGGGCCGATCATGTTCGGCAACCTGATCGCCGGGTGGATCTTCGGAAAGTTGTTCTCCGACATCGGGTTCTACGCGCTTGCGGTATTCAGCTACGAACGATTCAAGCCGCTGCTGGCGCACGCGCAGATTGTCGAGGAGGTCGACGGTGGACTCGTCGCGGCGGCTGCAGCTGTGTAAGGCCTCGCGGGAACGGGCCGACACCGAGGGCTGGCGCGCGCTCGTCGCGCAGCACGGCACGCCGCTGCTGGTGCTCGATCCCTACCGCGTCGTCGAGCAGTGCCGGCTGCTGGCGTCGCATCTACGCGGCTTTCGCCTCCACTATGCGGTGAAGACGTGTCCTCACCCCGCAGTGCTTCGCGCGGTCGCCGCCAGCGGGTGCGGCTTCGACGTGGCGACCAGGGCCGAAGTCGATCTCATTGGTGCGCTTGGTCTTCCAGTGCAGCGCTGCATCTACACCCATCCCGTCAAGAAGCTCACCGACATCGACCACGCATACATCGCCGGTGTCCGCACTTTCGTTGTCGACAATCCGCTGGAAGCCCAGAAGTTCACGGGCCTGCCTTCCGACATCGACATCCTGGTGCGGCTCGCGTTCCGCAACCCGTCGGCGAAATCGGACCTGTCGACGAAGTTCGGCGTCAACCCGGCCGACGCGGAACTGGTCGTCAAGCATGTGCTCGCCACCGGAGTCCGCTTCGCCGGCTTCAGCTTTCACGTCGGCAGCCAGGGCACGACGGCGGAGCCGTACCGCGAAGCCCTGCGCGGCACGCTCGACCTGGCCACGCACATCAGCGACACGCTCGGCGCGTCGACCCGGATCATCGACATCGGCGGCGGCTTCCCCGTCAGCTATCGCGAGCCGATGCCCACGATCGACACCGTCGCCGACGTCGTCGACGACGTACTCGGCGACCGCCGTGACGAGTTCACTCTCTTGGCGGAGCCCGGGCGATTCCTGGCTGCAGACTGTATGACCCTGTTGACCAGTGTGGTCGGCAGCGCCCTGCGGGACGGTCGGATGTGGCACTACCTCGACGACGGGATGTACGGCAGCTACTCGAATGTGATGACCGAAGACGTGCACCCGCCGATCCTGGCGCTGCACGAGGTGATCGACGGAATGGGCGACCACGAGCCGGTGACTCTGGCCGGGCCGACGTGCGACAGCGCCGACGTCATCGCCCTGGACTATCCGATGCCCCAGTTGAACATCGGCGACGTGGTGGTCAGCCCGATGATGGGCGCCTACACGTCCGTCACGTCGTCACGCTTCAACGGGATCCCGGCCACCCCGATCGTCGAAGTCTGACTTTCCTTCAACGCGAGCGTTACCCGCGACGGCGGCGTGCTCCGCTGTTGGGATGGCACACCATGACGACTGAGAAGATCGCAGACCACGTCCGGTTCGCGTACTGGGTGCCCAACGTCAGCGGCGGCCTGGTGACCAGCGACATCGAGCAGCGCACCGACTGGGGCTACGACTACAACGTCAAGCTCGCCCAGACCGCGGAGAACAACGGCTTCGACTACGCCTTGTCGCAGGTGCGTTACGAGGCCAGCTACGGCGCCGAATACCAGCACGAGTCCACCAGCTTCAGCCTGGCCCTGCTGCTGGCCACACAGTGGCTCAAGGTGATCGCCGCCGTCCACCCCGGGCTGTGGCAGCCCGCGGTGCTGGCCAAGCTGGGCGCGACGGCCGACCATCTGAGCAACGGCCGCTTCGCCGTCAACGTGGTGTCCGGCTGGTTCAAGGACGAGTTCACCCATCTGGGCGAGCCGTGGCTGGAACACGACGAGCGCTACCGCCGCAGCGCGGAGTTCCTCCAGGTGCTGCGCAAGATCTGGACCGAGGACGACGTCGACTTCCGCGGCGACTTCTACCGCATCCACGACTTCACCCTGAAGCCCAAGCCGCTCAACACCCCGCAGCGGCCCAACCCGGAGTTGTTCCAGGGCGGCAATTCGACGGCCGCGCGACGCAACGGCGGCCACTACGCCGACTGGTACTTCTCCAACGGGAAGGACTTCGACGGGGTGACCGAGCAGGTCGTCGACGTGCGTGACCACGCCCGTGACGCGGGCCGCGAGGTCAAGTTCGGGCTGAACGGGTTCATCATCGCCCGCGACACCGAAGCAGAGGCCCGCGATACGCTCCGCGAAATCGTCGAGAAGGCCAACCGTCCCGCTGTGGAAGGGTTTCGCGCCGCCGTACAACAAGCTGGCAACTCGACGTCCGACAAGCGTGGCATGTGGGCCGATTCGACGTTCGACGACTTGGTGCAGTACAACGACGGCTTCCGCACGCAATTGATCGGCACGCCTGAGCAGATTGCGGAACGCATTGCGGCGTACCGCAAACGGGGTGTGGACCTGATTCTCGGTGGCTTCCTGCACTTTCAGGAGGAGATCGAGTACTTCGGATCGCGGGTGCTGCCGTTGGTCCGCGAAATCGAGGACGCCGAGCAGAAGTGGGCCGACGCTCCTGTGCTGGCCTCTGCATAACGCGCAGTGCGCTAGCGTGGTGTCGAATCGCTCATACGGTCCGAGTTCATGAGTCCATGAACGGCGTTCCGACGCCAGCGTCGCGGGGAGCGACGCCCAACAAAATGCAGGAGAGGTCATGACCTACCCGCCAAGCTCCGGATACCCGCCCAGCCAGCAGCAGCCGACTCAGCAGTTCGCCGCGCCCACCCAGCACTTCGGGAAGCCCGAGACGCCGCAGGCACAGGCCACGGCGCCGACCGCCGACGCGGGTGCGAGCAAGCTGCCCTTCTACCTGCTCATCGCCGTCGCCGTGCTCGGCCTCGGCGTCTACTTGTTCAGCTTCGGGCCGATGTTTCAGATCAGCAGCACCGACTTCCCGCAGCTGGGCAGCGCCAGCGGCAGCTCGCTGGGCCTCGGCCTCGCCGTCGTCGCGGCGCTTCTGTCCGCGCTTCTGGCCGCGGCGAGCCTGCTGCCCAAGCAGAAGCCCCCGGTGGGCGCCGTCGCGGCGATCGCCGTGCTGGCCTTCCTTCTCGTCATCGCGGAACTGATACAAAAGCCCGAAGGCGTCAGCATCGGCTGGGCCCTCTACGTCGTCATCGTGCTGTCGTTCCTGCAGGCGGCAGCGGCGATCGCGGCCCTTCTGCTCGACGCGGGCATCCTCTCGGCGCCCGCGCCGAAGCCCAAGTACGAGCCGCAGCAGTACGGCCAGTACGGCGGCCCGGGCGGCTACTACGGCCAGCAGGGCCAGCACGCGCCGCACCAGGGTGGGCAGCAGCGCCCGCAGTACCCGTCGCAATACGGCGGCTACCAGGGCGGATCGGGCTCCAGCGGCGGCTACCAGGCCATCGGTCAGCAGAGCGGCCCGCCGACCCCGCCGACCGGCTTCCCCACCTACGGCCAGCCGCAGGTGCCCAGCTCGGCGCCGACCACACACGTCCCGTCACAGCCGTCGAATTCGTCGAATCAGTCCGGCAACTCGCCGTCATAGTCGGCGCCTCGCGAGCGTGAATCTCACGCACGCGTGCAAAGAGCTGCTATACCGCTAGTGGTGGACAACAGGTCGGTCGGCAGTCGCCAGGCTCGCGACCTGTTCAGGGTTGCGTTCGGCCCGTCGGTGGTGGCACTGGTCATCATCGCGGCGCTGACGCTGCTTCAGCTTCTCATCGCGAACAGCGACATGACCGGCGCGCTCGGCGCGATCGCCAGCATGTGGCTGGGCGTGCACCAGGTGCCGATCTCCATCGGTGGCCGCGAGCTGGGCGTGATGCCGTTGCTGCCGGTGCTGGCGATGGTGTGGGGGACCGCGCGCACCACTGCGGCCGCCACGCCGCCGCAGGGATCGTGGTTCGTCATCCGGTGGATCATCGCCTCGGCGCTGGGTGGCCCGCTGCTGATCGCCGCCATCTCGCTGGCCGTCATTCACGACGCCTCGTCGGTGCTGACCGAGCTGCAGACGCCCAATGCGTTGCGGGCGTTTGCCGGCGTGCTGGCCGTGCATGCGATCGGCGCCGCGATCGGGGTCGGGTCGCGGGCAGGCAGGCGGCTGTTGACCGGCTTCGGGATTCCGAGGTGGGTGACCGACGCGGGCCGGCCCGCCGTCGCGGGGACGTTGGCGTTACTCGGATTGTCGGGCGCGGTCACTGCACTGTCGCTGGTGGTGCACTGGTCGACGATGCATGAACTGTTCGCGATCACCGACTCGGTGTTCGGGCAGTTCAGCCTGTCGGTGCTCTCGATGCTCTACGCGCCGAACGTCATCGTCGGCACCTCCGCTGTCGCGGTGGGCTCCAGCGCCCATGTCGGGCTGGCGACGTTCAGTTCGTTCACGGTGTTCGGCGGCGACATTCCCGCGCTGCCCGTGCTGGCCGCGCTCCCGACGCCCCCGCTGGGCCCGGTCTGGGTGGTGCTGTTGATCGTTGCGGCCGCCTCGGCTGTGGTGGTCGGCCAGCAGTGCGCGCGACGGCCCCTGCCGCTGGCGCAGGCACTGGGCAAGCTCGCCATCGCGTCGGCGCTGGCCGCGGCGACGATGGCGCTGTTGGGCTATGCCGGTGGCGGCGAGCTGGGCAACTTCGGCCACGTCGGGGTGGACCAGGCGACGTTCGGGCCCGCGGTGTTCCTGTGGTTCGTCGGGATCGGTGCGCTGACGGTGGCGATGGCGGGCGGCATCGCCCGCAGGGTGAAGGTCGCGCGCGCGCCCGTCGACGATGAGATCAAGCCGGACGAACCAGACCAGCCCGAGGAGGTCGCGCCCGAAGAGCCCGAGCCCGACGCGCCCGAAGAGCCCGAGCCCGATGCGCCCGAAGAGCCCGAGCCCGACGCGCCGAAACGGACGTTTGGGCGCAAAAGTGCGAGTAGTTCTCACCAAAACGTCGATTTCGACGAAAGGCCAGAGCCAGAACCCGAGCCCGAACCCGACGTCGGTGACGAGCTGCCACGCTACGACGAGCCCGCGCCCATCATCCGCCTGCCTGCGGCGGAGTCGGGCGCCCGCGATTGGGGCGACTTGCCCGACCCCGAGGACCTGGAATTCACCGACGATGACGACGACGCCACGCCGGGCTCAGGTGGCGACCAGAGACGCCCGGCCGACGATTAGGCTCGTCGCGTGCAGCAACCCCTCCGTGTGCCCCCGAGCGCACCGGCGCGGGTCGTGGTGCTGGCGTCGGGCACCGGTTCGCTGCTGGAGTCTCTGCTCGAGTCCGCGGTCGGCGACTACCCGGCCCGCATCGTCGCCATCGGCGTCGATCGCGACTGCCGGGCCGTCGAGGTCGCCACGTCGGCATCGCTGCCGAGCTACCGCGTCCGGTTGGGCGACTACCCCGACCGCGACGCGTGGGACGCGGCCATCACCGACGCCACCGCAGCGCACGAGCCCGACCTGATCGTGTCGGCGGGCTTCATGAAAATACTTGGGCCGCAGTTCCTTTTGCGCTTCATGGGCCGCATCTTGAACACCCACCCCGCGCTGCTGCCGTCATTCCCCGGCGCGCACGCGGTGTCCGACGCGCTGGCATACGGCGTGAAGGTGACCGGCTGCAGCGTGCATCTGGTCGACGCGGGGACCGACACCGGGCCGATTCTGGCCCAGCAGCCCGTGCCAGTGCTCGACGACGACGATGAAGCCACCCTGCACGAGCGGATCAAGGTCGTCGAACGGCGACTACTGGCCGATGTCCTGGCCGCGCTGGCGACGGGCGGAGTGACCTGGATCGGACGAAAGGCGACGATAGGATGACCGACAACGGGCGAAGGCCGATTCGACGGGCGTTGATCAGCGTCTACGACAAGACGGGTCTGGCGGAACTGGCCTCGGGGCTACATGCGGCCGGAGTCGCTATCGTCTCGACGGGTTCGACCGCCAAAACCATTGCGGGCGTGGGTGTTCCGGTCACTCCGGTGGAGCAGCTGACGGGTTTTCCCGAGGTGCTCGACGGTCGCGTCAAGACCCTGCACCCGCGTGTGCACGCGGGGCTGCTGGCCGACATGCGCAAACCCGAGCACAAGGCGGCGCTGGAGGAACTCGGCATCGAGGGATTCGACCTCGTGGTGGTGAACTTGTATCCGTTCAGCGAGACCGTGAACTCCGGCGCCGATGTCGACGACTGCGTCGAGCAGATCGACATCGGCGGCCCGTCCATGGTGCGGGCGGCCGCCAAGAACCATCCCACCGTCGCGGTAGTGGTCGATCCACTCGGCTACGACGGTGTGCTGGCGGCGGTCCGCGCCGGCGGGTTCACGCTGGCCGAGCGGAAGATATTGGCGTCGTTGGCCTTTCGGCACACCGCCGAGTACGACGTGGCGGTGGCGAGCTGGATGGGGGAGATACTCGCACCGGAGGAGCCGGCACAGAAGTTGCCTGCCTGGTTCGGCGGGACGTGGCGCCGCACCGGAGTGCTGCGCTACGGGGAGAACCCGCACCAGCAGGCCGCGCTCTACAAGGACGACACGGCATGGCCCGGTCTCGCGCAGGCCGAGCAGCTGCACGGAAAAGAGATGTCCTACAACAACTTCACCGATGCCGACGCCGCCTGGCGGGCGGCATTCGATCACGAGCAGATATGCGTGGCCATCATCAAACACGCGAACCCGTGCGGCATCGCGGTCTCGTCGGTATCGGTCGCCGACGCGCACCGCAAGGCCCACGAGTGTGACCCGCTGAGCGCCTTCGGTGGTGTCATCGCGGCCAACACCGCGGTCAGTGTCGAGATGGCCGAGACCGTCGCCGACATCTTCACCGAGGTCATCATCGCGCCGGCCTACGACGAGGGCGCGGTGGAAGTGCTTGCGCGCAAAAAGAATATCCGCGTGCTGGTGGCGTCGGAGCCGTTGGTCGGCGGCATCGAGATGCGTCCGATCAGTGGCGGACTCTTGTTGCAGCAGCGCGACGCCCTCGACGCGCCCGGCGACGACCCGGTCAACTGGACGCTGGCCGCCGGCGAGCCCGCTGACCCCGCAACGCTTGCCGACCTCGTCTTCGCGTGGCGGGCCTGCCGTGCGGTGAAATCCAACGCGATCGTCGTTGCCGCCGACGGCGCCACCGTCGGTGTCGGCATGGGCCAGGTCAACCGGGTCGACGCGGCCCGGCTGGCGGTGGAGCGCGGCGGCGAGCGGGTGCGCGGCGCCGTCGCCGCGTCCGACGCGTTCTTCCCCTTCCCCGACGGCCTGGAGACGCTGACCAACGCCGGCGTGAAGGCGATCGTCCACCCTGGCGGGTCGATGCGCGACGACGTCGTCACCGAGGCCGCCACCAAGGCGGGTGTGACGCTCTACGTGACCGGAGCGCGGCACTTCGCGCACTGATAGGTTGCCGACCATGATCATGGCGGCGCGTGCGGCGGCGACGGTCCTGGTGGCAGCGACCGCGGTGCTGGCCACGGCCTGCACGCGAACCGTCGAGGACGCCCGCGTCGTCGCCGCCCCCGACATGGGGAAGGCCGGTGCGAGTGCGTCGGACTGCAAGTCGGTCGACGCGCCGCTGACGTCGATCCCGGATCAGAATGACCAAGAACCGGTCATGAAGATCCCGCAGCCCGATGGCTGGGAGCGGGTGACGATGATGGACTCGGAGCTGATCCGGTTCACGATGCGCAATACCGGCATGGCCGTCGACGGATTCGGGCCGACGGCGGTGGTCACGCTCGAAAGCCATCCCGGAGTCAGCGATCCCAAAGAGGTGTTAGACGCCCAGCAGTCCGTGCTGGAGTCTGGCGTCGGCGCCACCGATGTGCACGCCACGGACGCCACGCTGTGCGAGCTGCCTGCGGTGCTGATCGACTACACGACGCCGACGATCGGGCCGATCCCGCCGCATCCGGCGAAGGTGCTGTGCGCCGTGCTGCAGACCGATAAGCGGACGTTCGCGATGACGCTGACCCTGCAGACGGGCGACCCCGGCAACCCGGCGTACCAGCGCGATTCCGAGACGATCCTGACCGGCTTCCAGATGCTCCCCCCGACGGGCGCCTGACAGCGACGTCATGTTCGCGTAAGGCGTAGCCACTGCCTTCTGCGGCGAGGGGTCGTAGCGTGGAGTAGTGACATCACCTAAGGACTTGCCCCGGACCGTCGGCGAGCTACGTGCCTCCGGCCATCAAGAGCGGGGCGTTCGAGCCGAAATCCGGGAGAACCTGCTGGCCGCGCTGGCCGACGGCCGCGACGTGTGGCCCGGCATCCTGGGCTTCGAAGACACCGTTCTTCCGCAGCTGGAACGCGCGCTGATCGCCGGCCACGACGTCGTTCTGCTCGGCGAACGCGGCCAGGGCAAGACGCGGCTGCTGCGCGCGCTGTCCGGTCTGCTCGACGAGTGGACGCCGATCATCGAGGGCTCCGAGCTGGGTGAGCACCCGTATTCGCCGATCACACCCGAGTCGATCCGGCGGGCTGCCGACTCCGGCGATGACCTGCCCATCGAATGGCGGCATCGCAGCGAGCGCTATTTCGAGAAGCTGGCCACCCCTGACACCAGCGTGGCCGACCTGGTCGGCGACGTCGACCCGATCAAGGTGGCCGAGGGCCGCAGCCTCGGCGATCCGGAGACCATCGCCTACGGCCTGATCCCGCGGGCGCACCGCGGCATCGTCGCGGTCAACGAGCTGCCCGACCTCGCCGAGCGCATCCAGGTATCGATGCTCAACGTGATGGAGGAGCGCGACATCCAGGTGCGCGGCTACACGCTGCGCCTGCCGCTGGACGTGATCGTCGTCGCCAGCGCCAACCCCGAGGACTACACGAACCGCGGCCGCATCATCACCCCGCTGAAGGACCGGTTCGGCGCCGAGATCCGCACGCACTATCCGCTGGAGCTCGACGCCGAGGTGGGCGTCATCAACCAGGAGGCGCACCTGGCGGCGGAGGTGCCCGAGTACCTGCTGCAGATCCTCGCCCGGTTCGCCCGCAACCTGCGCGAGTCCAGCTCGATCGACCAGCGCTCGGGCGTCTCGGCGCGGTTCGCGATCGCGGCCGCCGAGACTGTCGCTGCGGCGGCCCGGCACCGTTCCGCGGTGCTCGGCGAGCAGGATCCGGTGGCCCGCGTGGTCGACCTCGGCACGGTGATCGACGTGCTGCGCGGCAAGCTGGAATTCGAGTCCGGCGAGGAGGGCCGCGAGCAGGCGGTGCTCGAGCATCTGCTGCGACGGGCCACGGCGGACACAGCGCAGAGGCTGCTCGGCGGCATCGACGTCGGGCCGCTGGTGATCGCGATCGAGGGCGGCTCCGCGGTCACCACCGGTGAGCGGGTTTCGGCGCGTCAGGTGCTGGCGGCGGTGCCCGAGGTGCCCGCGATCGCCAAGGTCCAGGAGCGCCTCGGCGCGAAGTCGGACGGCCAACGCGCCGCCGCAGTCGAATTGGCGCTGGAGGCACTGTATTTGGCCAAGCGGATCGACAAGGTGTCGGGAGAAGGCGAAACGGTCTATGGCTAAAGGCCACGGGCGCTCGTCCCGTTACTCGGGCTACACCGGCGGCCCGGACCCGCTGGCGCCGCCGGTCGATCTGCGCGAGGCGCTGGAGGCGATCGGCCAGGACGTGATGGAGGGGTCGTCGCCACGTCGGGCACTGCAGGAGCTGCTGCGGCGCGGCACCCAGAACATGCGCGGCGCCGACAAGCTGGCCGCCGAGGCGAACCGCCGTCGGCGCGAACTGTTGCAGCGCAACAACCTTGACGGGACGCTCCAGGAGATCAAGAAGCTGCTCGACGAGGCGGTGTTGGCCGAGCGCAAGGAGCTGGCGCGTGCGCTCGACGACGACGCCCGCTTCCAGGAGATGCGGATCGAGTCGCTGCCCCCGTCGCCCGCCAAGGCCGTGCAGGAGCTGTCCGACTACGAATGGCGCAGCCCGGAGGCGCAAGAGAAGTACGACCAGATCAAGGACCTGCTCGGCCGGGAGATGCTCGATCAGCGCTTCGCCGGGATGAAGCAGGCACTGGAGAACGCCACCGACGAGGACCGTCAGCGCGTCAACGAGATGCTTGACGACCTGAATGACTTGCTGGACAAGCATTCCCGCGGCGAGGACACGCAGCAGGACTTCGACGACTTCATGAACAAGCACGGCGAGTTCTTCCCGGAGAACCCGAAAAACGTCGACGAGCTGCTGGACTCCTTGGCTCAGCGTGCGGCGGCGGCGCAGCGGTTCCGCAACAGCCTGTCGCCCGACCAGCGTGCCGAGCTGGATGCCTTGGCGCAGCAGGCATTCGGCTCGCCGTCGTTGATGAACGCCTTGAACAGACTGGACGGGCACCTGCAAGCCGCCAGGCCGGGTGAGGACTGGAACGGCTCGGAGCGCTTCTCCGGCGACAACCCGATGGGGATGGGCGAGGGCACGCAGGCGATGGCCGACATCGCCGAGTTGGAGCAGCTCGCCGAGGAGTTGTCGCAGAGTTATGCGGGCGCGACGATGGACGACGTCGACCTCGAGGCGCTGGCGCGCCAGCTCGGCGATCAGGCAGCGGTCGATGCGCGCACGCTTGCCGAGCTGGAGAAGGCGTTGGTCAACCAGGGCTTCCTGGACCGTGGCTCCGACGGGCAGTGGCGGCTGTCGCCGAAGGCCATGCGGCAGCTGGGCGAGACCGCGCTGCGCGATGTGGCACAACAGCTTTCGAGCCGGCACGGCGAGCGCGACACCCGGCGGGCAGGCGCAGCCGGTGAGCTGACGGGTGCGACGCGGGCCTGGCAGTTCGGCGACACCGAGCCGTGGAACGTCACCCGTACGCTGACGAATGCCGTTCTGCGCCAGGCGGGTACGGGCGTGGTGGAGCGACCGATTCACCTCAACGTCGACGACGTCGAGGTGTCCGAGACGGAGACCCGCGCACAGGCGGCGGTGGTGCTGCTGGTGGACACGTCGTTCTCGATGGTGATGGAGAACCGCTGGCTGCCGATGAAGCGCACGGCACTGGCGCTGCACCATCTGGTCAGCACGCGGTTCCGTTCGGATGCGTTGCAGATCATCGCCTTTGGCCGATACGCCAGGACGGTGAGCGCCGCGGAGCTGACCGGGTTGGAGGGCGTCTACGAGCAGGGCACCAACCTGCATCACGCGCTCGCACTCGCGGGCCGGCACCTGCGCCGCCATCCCAATGCGCAGCCGGTGCTGCTGGTGGTCACCGACGGCGAGCCGACCGCACACCTGGAGAACTTCGGCGACGGGGAGGGCACGTCGGTGTTCTTCGACTACCCGCCGCACCCGCGGACGATCGCGCACACCGTGCGCGGCTTCGACGACATGGCGCGGCTCGGCGCGCAGGTCACCATCTTCCGGCTGGGCAGCGACCCGGGCCTGGCCAGGTTCATCGACCAGGTCGCACGGCGGGTCGAGGGAAGGGTCGTGGTGCCCGATCTGGACGGGCTGGGCGCGGCCGTCGTCGGCGACTATCTGCGGTCGCGCAAACGGCATTAGTCCTTCTCGTCGTCTGCAAAGAGTTCAGCGAGCAGTTCGTCGGGGTGGTGTGCCCGGTTGATTTCGGGCGGACCGGTGCCGTCGGTCCATGCGAGTCTGCCGGTGTCGGTGACCTTGGTTTCGAGAATGCCCTTACTGATCAAAGTGTGGTCTGGCCCGCAGGCAAAGAACAGACAATCAGCGTCGGTGCGCCCGCCTGCGCCCCACGGCGGGTCGTGATGTGTTTCGCAATGGTAGCCCGGCTCAAGGCAATTCGGTCGCGTGCAGCCGCGGTCGCGTGCGTAACAGATGATGCGTTGGTCGGCGGATGCGACGCGTTTGGTGCGGCCCAGATAGAGCGGTCGGTTGGTGTGGTCCTCGAACACCGCCAGGTAGTGGATCGAGTCAGCGGCCATCCGGATGAGATCGCGCATCGGCAAGGCCGAACCGCCGCCAGTGCGCGCGGGCGGCGGCATCGGAGCGGACGGCTTGTTCACCGCGTGTGCGGCTTGGTTCAGCTCGCTCAGTGTCGTGGTGACGATGACGGTGACCGGCGCTCCGCGGTGCTGACCGAATTCGCCGGACGCGATGCCGGCTTTCAGCCCGAGTTTGACAGCGTCGTGCAGGCGCTGCGGGGCGGTTCGCGGATCGGGTTGGACCTCTTCGTGTTCGTCGGATTCGGGCTGGTGGCGGCCGGGTCGCACGGCAGCGTTGGCCGCTTCGAGGTAGGCACGGCATTCGGGGTCGATCCAGCCGGAGAGCCGGCTCATGCCGTCGGGGCCTTGCGGAGCCAGGCCGAGTCCACGGCGGCGGGCGCGGTCGTTCTCGTCGAACAGGCCGTCGGGATTGAGGTGATCGGCAATGCGCTTCCCGATCACAGTGACGAAGTTGGCGTCCTGACTCTTGGCGTGGCTAACCAGGTCTCGTTCGGCCTTGTCCCGCTTGGCGTCTGGCACCATCGAAGGCAGCACATCGAGGGCGTGGCACACGGCTGCGATGTGGTCGTCGCCGAGTTGCCCCTCCTCGACCGCGGCGGACAACCGCGGCAACTCGGGCGGCAATACGGGCCCGGTCAGTGAACGTCGTGGACGAATGCGGGCCGCGATGCGGATGCGGCGACGGACCTCGCCCGTGGTGATCCGCAACCGCTGCCAGAGCAGCTTGCTCATCACGATGCCCGCGGGCAGCTCGGGATCGTCGGGCCCGTCGGGAGGGTCGGTGATCTCGCCGAAAATTCGGTACATCTGGCCGCGGTTGACTCGGTGCTGGGCTTCTAACCGCTCGGCCACCTCGACCCGGAACGCATTGCCCACGGCATCAGAACAGGCCGCTCGCAGGCGAGCGTAACCCGCGTCGACCGCATCCAATGCGGCGCGCATCTCGTCCTGGGCCACGCTCATGACACCAGACTATTCGAACATACGTGCGAACTCCCGCGCAGTTCTACCGCCTGTGGATGAAGTCGCAACTGTGGATAACCAGGCATGTTGCGCTCTCGGTGTCGTCGTCAGACCTCGCGCCGGACCGCCGGGAGTCGGTAGGACTTGTCGAGCACCGGTGCCAGCGGGGTGTAGTAGCGCATGGTGAGGTTGAAGGCTCCGGGCGGCGCGGGTAGCCAGTTGCTCAGCCGATCTTCCTCAGGCTTGGCGTGTGTTGGATGTAGACGGTCAGGGATTCGTCCGGATTGCTTGTGACTCCGTCGGTGGTGCTGCCGATGGAGAAGCGGTCAATCTCGTTGGCGGTGAACAGCATTGAGTCGTCGTACATCGCGATGTTCCACATGCCCGCCACCGGCGGTGTCTGGGCCGCCGGGAAGTGCAGCACGTAGGTGTTGGCGCCATTCAGCGGCTGGTTGTCGGCGTCGACGTTGGTGTTGACGTACACGACCTGGTCGGCGACCTCTGTGCCGACCTGGTTCTTGGTGTTGGCGGCGTTGAGTGCCCAGTCATAGCTGCATCGTCCCGAGGCCGGCGAACCGCGCCATCCGTTGACCGTTTCGCTCGTCGTGCGCCACCGCTCGTCGGCAATCTTTTCGATCACCGGAAGGGCGCGCAGATAGTCGGGCAGCGGCCTGATCGCGAAACCTTCCTGGGCTTGCAATGCGCCGGGGAGGTCGTCCACACCATGGACAGCGATCCGTAAACCCACGAACCCGATATTTGTGCGGAACTCGACCTGGATCATGCCGCCGGGAACCCCGCCGTGAAAGTCAGGACCAGTGATCAGGTCGGCGCCCGGCACGTGCGGACGGGATCCGCCAACGTTGAGGACGACGTCGTCGAAAGCGTCACCGATTTGCACGATGAACCAGCGGTCGTCGGCGAGTTTGGGCACGTGGATGGCGACGGGGCCGTCCGCGAGATCGAGAATCGCGTATCCGTCGATGGTCAGGTTGTTCGGGGTCACGACGAATCGATCCTCGGCTGTCTTGAGGTTGTCGAATTTGCGGATGCTGGTGTGGCCGATGCCCTTCACCTCGAGAGTGCGAGGAAATGCCTCGACTCGGTGGACGAGCGGATAGCCCCAGAGGCCGGCCTGCACACCCAGGGTGTAGGCGTTCTCTTCTTGTTCTGCACTCATGAATGCGATTGTCCCGCAGCGGGTTCGTCGAATGACCGAAAGCGGCCAACGATGGACGGCCCCGACGACATGGCCCGGATCGAACAGGTCGCCGGCGTTGTTAATCGCATCGCTTAGAAACGGCCGAATTCCCATGGCGTGGTATGCATTTCCCGCGAGACAGAACCTGTGCAGTAGGTTACGGTTCGCTGGACGAAATTGACGTGCGGGAAGCCGCATCACCGAAGGGGAACCACGTATGGCAAAGCACCGGCGCATGTCCGACGGGTCGCGACGCGCTAGAACAGTGATCGGTGGCCTGGCCGCCGGTGGAGCGCTCGCGGCATTTGCACCGGCCGGGATGGCCGCCGCCGCGGCGCCGGAGAAGGTTGATGCCGACACCCCGGGCCATGCCGTCGGTCGCCCCGATCTGGACAACCCGGCGCCAGCCGTGCGCGCAGCCCAGCAGTTCGGTGATTCGGTCTTCAACAAGAGCACACCGATCAACACGGCACTCGACACCTCGCCGGTGGGGACGGCGTATCACGCCGCTTTCGGACAGCAAGGAACACTCGAGTTCAACGATGCAACCGGAAAGTACGAGTACACGGTTGGTACCGGCTCGAATGGTGCGTTCACGGGTGTGCTGAACATGACTCCGGGCAATGTCATCGGGGACGCTGTCCCGCTTCGGGAATGCAACTTGGTGCGCGACGCGTCGAGCCTCGCGCCGAAGGTCTCGATCCGGGCGCAGTGCACTAAGAAGTAATGCGATTGCGCAGGGCCGGCGTTAGTCGGCTCTGCGCTTCTTGCGCCTGACGGCGACCTTGCCCCACAGCGAGAAACCGCGGACCTTCACGCGCGGTGCGCCGGGCAGTCCCTGGGCGTAGTCGAGGTGGTCGAACGTGCCCATCACGGCGTGGCCATGCAGGTCCACGTTGACCTCGGGCGGTACCAGGATGGTCTGTCCGCCCATGATCGAGTAGGTGTGGATCTCGACCTCGGGTGAGGTGAAGTCGGCGTAGCGCAGGTCGACGACCCCGCCACCCCACAGCGCGAAGGTCGTCATCCGCTTCGGCACGTTCCAGCGTCCACGGCGCTCGAAGCCGCTCAAGATGGCCAGCAGCAGCGTCGACGGCGCGGGATGGCACGGGCCACCCCTTGGCGCGGTGGTCATGGCGCCGGGCAGGTCGTCGCTCACTTGGGCCAGGTCGTCGTAGGTCTTCGCGGCGTATGCCTTGCTGAGCCGGTTCTCGTATTCGTCCATGCCGAGGCGCCCCTGCGCGGCCGCATCGGAAAGCAGCTGTGCTGCCTGCATACGGTCGGTGTCCGCGACGGGTTCTGAGCGGTTTCGCGACGCTGGGGTGCTCATCAGTGTCGAGCCTACGACGAAGCCGTGCATATAGCACAGGAGAGTCAGGTAGTTCGGGCAATGTGCTGCTCGAACGTAATCTTTCCGACCGGGTTTGCCGGCACCAGGTTGGCGCCGGACTTCAGGCCCGCGACGACGCCGCCGGGCACGGGCAGAGCCACCACGCGCCGACGGCTGCCGCGGGCCTTCAGATACATCCGCCCGAGCTCGGCGTGGTCGTACACGGCCGGGCCCCCGATGTCGTCGACGCGACCCTTGGGCCCGTCGTCGACGAGGGAAACCAGGTGGGTCGCGACGTCGCGGGTGTCGATCGGCTGGAAGCGCACACCCTTGACGGCGAGCAGTGCCGGCGAGAATCGCTGGACCGCGAAGGTGGTTTCGATCAGGTCGTGGAACTGCGTGACCCGGATGATCGTGTGGCCGAGACCGGATGCGGCCAACGCTTCCTCGACGCGCAGCTTGGCTTTGTAATAGCCCATCGGGATGCGGTCGATGCCGACGATCGACACGTAGATGATGTTGTCGACACCAGCCCGCCGCGCCGCCGAGATGAGGTTGTTGGCGGAGACGACGTCCTTGCCGCGGGTCCCTTGGGTGGCGCAATGGATGACGGTGTCGATGCCGTCCAGTGCGGCGTCGATGCCTTCGCCCGAGAGCAGGTCACCTTGCGCCCAATGGACTCCGGTGTAGCCGACGTGAGATTTCCTGCTCAACGCGCGGACTGAGTGGCCGGCTTCGGTGGCTTCGCCTACTACTCGGTGCCCGAGGGTGCCGGTCGCGCCGGTGATCAGAACTTCGCGGCTCATCGGAAAGCCAGCCTACGCAGACAACAGAAAACGAGCACCTGCGCATGTGCAGGTGCCCGTTGACTTTAGACGCTACTTAGTGCGGAGGGGCTGCCGGAGGTGGGCCGCCGGGGGACTGTGGTCCGGACGCGAAGTCTTGGAGGCTCGACTGGAACGTGCTGAGCTGATCCACGAGGCCAAGGCCGCTGGGAGTCCCGTTATCATTCTGAGTGCCGTAGAGGAGAACCTGAGCGTTGTACGCCGGGCTGACGGACATCGCGAAAGAGCTACCCTGCGACTGAACATTGCAGATGAGGTTCGCCGGGGTGAGTCCGATTGGGCTTTCGCCACAGCCCGGAGGGGGGTTGGGCACGGCTGACGCGGTGCCGGTGCCGCCAATGAAGCTGGCGACGCCTAAGCCGACGCCGAGGGCGCCAACGGCCGCGATTGACTTGATCTTCATTCTGTCTCCCTGGTTTAGAAGTTTTGATTGGTCCGCCGTTGCTCGCCGCTCAGTTAACTCACTATAGCCTACGAATCGCCGCTTCGCGCAAGTGGCAATTTATTATCACATCCGTCAAGGTTTCGCGTCGTAAGTCAAGCTCTCTTTAACGATCCAGCAAACATTGTTTGCTGAGCCGCGGAGGCGGACATTGCGCCCTAAAAGCCCAGCTCAAGGCATACTTCGCGAGTGTCATGCCCACGATCTTGATCGTCGGCTGTCAACGGGTCGATTCGGACCCCCTTCTTGCTACCGCACCGCGCGGGTCGTGACACGCGTAGGGCACTACGTCACTTTGGATAGGGTCTTTTGCGGACTCTCCTGGCAAACTTTGTTTGCTCTCAGGGTCCTGAACGGACTCCCGGATACGGGTCAGATGACCCAGTTCGGCGGGCGCTTTTGCAGAAAAGCGAGCATGCCCTCGCGGGCCTCGTCGGACACGAAAAGCTCGGCAGACTGCCTGGTCAGAGCCTCGGCGCGGTCATCGAATGCATTCAATATCGGCGCGGTTGTCAACCTTTTCGACGCGGCAAGCCCCTGCGGCGAGCCCTTCGCGATCGCGGCCGTCAGCTTCGACACCGTGTCGCTGACGTCGTCGGTCGCGATGGTCACCACACCCATCTCAGCTGCCTCGTCGGCACCGAATTTCTCGCCCGTAACGAAGTACCGACCCGCGGCGCGCGCCGACATCTTCGGCAGCAGCGTCAGCGAGATGATCGACGGCGCCACCCCGATCCGCGCCTCGGTCAGCGCGAAGGTGCTGTTTCTACCCGCCACGACGATGTCGCAGGCCCCGACGAGCCCCAGCCCGCCGGCCCGGACATGCCCGTCGATCGCCCCGATCACCGGCTCCCGCATCTCCAGGATCGAGCGCAATACCTCTGTCAGCTCGCGCGCGTTGTTGACGACGTTCTCGGCCGCGTCGCCACCACTGGCCTCCGACAGGTCTGCCCCTGCGCAGAATGTCCCACCGGTGTGGCCCAGCACCACCGCCCGCACCGCGGAGTCGTCGGACGCGTCAACCAGGCCCTGGCGCAGCTGGCTGACCAAAGCCTTGGACAACGCATTGCGGTTGTCCGGCGAGTCCAGGGTGAGCCGAGCGACCGGACCTTCGACGGAGTAGTGGACCAGAGTTTTCATCAATAAGAGCGTGGCAGACCCAACGAGGTCTGCGCCACGAAGTTGAGCACCATTTCGCGGCTGACCGGAGCGATGCGGGCGAGCTTCGATGCGGTCACCGCCGCGGCGATGCCGTACTCCTTGGTCAGCCCGTTGCCGCCCAGCGACTGAACCGCCTGGTCGACCGCGCGCACCGACGCCTCGCCTGCCGCGTACTTGGCCATGTTCGCCGACTCCGCGGCGCCGACGTCGTCGCCGAGGTCGTACAGCGTCGCGGCCTTCTGCATCATCAGCTTCGCGAGCTCGACCTCGATGTGGTTCTGCGCCAACGGATGCGACAGGCCCTGGTGCGCGCCGATCGGCGTCTTCCACACCTGGCGGGTCTTGACGTACTCGACCGCCTTGTTGATCGCGAACCGGCCCATGCCCACTGCGCTGGCCGCTCCCATGATGCGCTCGGGGTTCAGGCCGGCGAACAGCTGGGCGATCGCGGCGTCCTCGGAACCCACCAGCGCGTCGGACGGCAGCCGGACGTCGTCGAGGAAAAGCTGGAACTGGTTCTCGGGACTGACCAGTTCCATGTCGATCTTGGTCCAGGTGAACCCGGGAGTGTCGGTGGGCACGATGAACAACGCGGGCCGCAGATTTCCGGTCTTGGCTTCTTCTGTTCGGCCGACGACGAGCACCGCCTGCGCCTGGTCGACGCCGGAGATGAACACCTTCTGGCCGTTGAGGATCCAGTCGCTGCCGTCGCGGCGCGCGGTGGTGGTGATGCGGTGCGAGTTCGACCCCGCATCGGGCTCGGTGATCGCGAACGCCATCGTGATCGATCCGTCGGCGATGCCGGGCAGCCACCGCTTCTTCTGCTCCTCGGTGCCGAACTTGGCGATGATCGTGCCGTTGATCGCGGGGGAGACCACCATCAACAACAGCGGGCAGCCGCCTGCCGACATCTCCTCCATCACCATTGACAGCTCGTACATGCCCGCACCGCCGCCGCCGTACTCCTCGGGCAAGTTCACCCCGATGAAGCCGAGTTTGCCTGCCTCCTGCCACAATTCGTCGGTGTGCTGGTCGGCGCGCGCCTTCTCCAGGTAGTAGTCCTGGCCGTAGTTGGCGGACATCGCGGCGACGGACTTGCGCAGCGCCTGGCGTTCTTCGCTCTCGACGAAGACGTTGTCGGTCATGGTGCTCCTTCTTCGTTGTCAACACGGGCGAGTACGGCGCCGACGTCGACCTGTTGGCCCGGCTCGACGTTGAGTTCGGCGAGCACACCGTCGCTCGGAGCGGTCACGGTGTGTTCCATCTTCATGGCCTCCAGCCAGATCAGCGGTTGGCCGGCCTTCACGGTGTCGCCCGCCGCGGCGCCGATGCGCAGCACCGAGCCCGGCATGGGCGCGAGCAGTGAGCCGTGCGCGACGGAGGCGGACGGATCGGGGAACCGCGGCTGCGCGACGAGTTGGACCGGGCCGAGCGGGGAGTCGACGAAGACGTCGTCGCCGTAGCGGGCGACGTCGAACGGACGGTCCACGCCGTCGACCGCCAGCACCACGTGGTCGGGCGTCGCCGACACCACGCTCACCGCGTCGTGGCCGGGTAGTTCGATGCCGCCGCGGCCGAAGCGGTAGCGGATCGCGTGCATCTCGCCCGCACCATCGGTGTAGCTCTTGGCCTGGAAGCCCGACGCGACATTGCGCCAGCCGCTGGGGGCCGCGGCGAAAACGCCTGCAGCCTTGCGGTTCCGGGCCGCATCGGCCAGTGCGGCGGCCAACGCCGACAGTTCGACGGCGCGATGATCGGCCAGCGGGGCCGCCAGCGTGTCAAGGCCGTGGGTGTCGAAGAACGCGGTATCGGTGGCCCCGTCGAGGAACGCCGGGTGGCGCAGCACATTGACGAGGAGGTCGCGGTTGGTGCGCACGCCGTGGATGCGGGTGCGCGCCAGCGCGTCGGCCAGCACGCCTGCGGCCTGACGGCGGACCGGCGCGTACGAGATCACCTTGGCCAGCATCGGGTCGTAGAACACCGACACCTCCGAGCCGTCGACGATGCCGGTGTCGACCCGAACGCCGATGCCCTCGAGGAGCGCGAATTGCGCTGTGGTGTTGGGTACTTCGAAGCGATGCACCGAGCCGGCCTGCGGCTGCCAGTTCTTGGCCGGGTCCTCGGCGTACAGCCGGGCCTCGATGGAGTAGCCGCGCGACAGCGGCGGCTCGGGGTCGAGGTGGCCACCGTCGGCGACGTGCAACTGCAGCGCGACGAGGTCGAGGCCGGTGGTGAGCTCGGTGACCGGGTGCTCGACCTGCAGCCGAGTGTTCATCTCGAGGAAGAAGAAGTCGCCGGCCCCATCTTCCGAGCCGGACGCCATGAACTCGACGGTGCCCGCGCCTGTGTAGCCGATCGCGCTGGCCGCGAGCCGGGCCGCGTCAAAGAGCTTGTCCCGCATGCCCGGTGTGCGTTCCACCAACGGAGACGGCGCCTCTTCGATGATCTTCTGGTGGCGCCGCTGGATGGAGCATTCGCGTTCGCCGACCGCCCATACGGTGCCGTGCTCGTCGGCGAGCACCTGCACTTCCACATGATGGCCGGTGGCCAGGTAGCGCTCGCAGAAGACGGTGGAATCGCCGAACGCCGACTGCGCCTCGCGGCGCGCGGCCTCCACCTGTGTCGGCCAGCTCGGACAGGTCACGCACGACACGCATGCCTCGGCCGCCACCGCCGGCCGACGCCTTGATCAGCACAGGCAGTTGATCGGCCGTCACGGTCTCGGGGTCGAGTTCGTCGAGCACCGGCACGCCCGCGGCGGCCATCATCTTCTTCGCCTCGATCTTGGAACCCATCGCCGCCACCGCGGCGACCGGCGGGCCGATCCACGTCAACCCGGCGTCCAGCACGGCGGCGGCGAAATCGGGGTTCTCCGAGAGGAATCCGTAGCCCGGATGGACAGCGTCGGCACCCGACGCCCTGGCCGCCGCGATCAACTGCTGCGCGTCCAGGTACCCGTTGCGGCCCTCCAGTCGCACCCGCGCGTCGGCCTCGGCCACGTGCGGCGAGCCGGCGTCCGGGTCGGTGTAGACGGCGACCGTGCCGATGCCGAGACGGCGGCAAGTGGCGAAGACCCGACGGGCGATCTCCCCGCGGTTGGCGACCAGCACTCGTGTGACCACGGTGCTCACATCCGGAAGACGCCGAAGTTCGACGTCCCCTTCACCGGGCCATTCGCGATGGCGGACAGGCACATCCCGAGCACGGTGCGGGTGTCGCGTGGGTCGATCACGCCGTCGTCGTACAGCATCCCGGACAGCACCATGGGCAGCGACTCGGCCTCGATCTGGCCCTCGACCGCGGCCCGCATCGCCGCGTCGGCCGCCTCGTCGACGGTCTGGCCGCGGGCCTCGGTGGCCGCCCGGCTGACGATCGACAACACGCCCGCGAGTTGCGCACCGCCCATCACCGCGGACTTCGCGCTGGGCCAGGCGAACAGGAAGCGCGGGTCGTACGCGCGCCCGCACATGCCGTAGTGGCCTGCGCCGTAGGACGCGCCGATCAGCAGTGAGAGGTGCGGGACGGTCGAATTCGAGACGGCGTTGATCATCATCGAGCCGTGCTTGATCATCCCGCCTTCCTCGTACTTCTTGCCGACCATGTAGCCAGTCGTGTTGTGCAGGAACAGCAGTGGCGTGTCGTAGCGATTGGCCAGCTGGATGAACTGGGTGGCCTTCTGCGACTCCTCGCTGAACAGCACGCCGCGGTGGTTGGCCAGGATGCCGATCGGATAGCCGTACAGCGTCGCCCAGCCGGTCACCAGCGACGAGCCGTAGAGAGGCTTGAACTCGTCGAACTCCGAGCCGTCCACGATGCGGGCGATCACGTCGCGCGGGTCGAACGGGATGCGCAGATCGGACGGCACGATGCCGAGCAGTTCGTCGGCGTCGAAGAGCGGCTCGGTGACCGGACCCGGCTCGGGGCCCTGCTTACGCCAGTTGAGCCGGGCCACGATGCGGCGGCCGATGCGGATGGCGTCGAGCTCGTCGACGGCGAAGTAGTCCGCCAGTCCCGAAGTCCTGGCGTGCATCTCGGCGCCGCCGAGCGACTCGTCGTCGGACTCCTCGCCGGTGGCCATCTTCACCAGCGGCGGTCCGGCCAGGAACACCTTCGACCGCTCCTTGATCATCACGACGTGGTCGGACATGCCGGGGATGTAGGCGCCGCCTGCCGTGGAGTTGCCGAACACCAGCGCGATGGTGGGGATGCCCGCCGCCGACAACTGGGTCAGATCACGGAACATCTGCCCGCCCGGGATGAAGATCTCCTTCTGGACCGTCAGGTCGGCACCGCCGGACTCCACGAGCGATATCAGCGGAAGTCTGTTCTCCATCGCAATCTGACTGGCGCGGAAGCCCTTCCGTACCGTCCACTGATTGCTGGTGCCGCCCTTGACGGTCGGATCGGATGCGTTGACGACGCACTCGACGCCTTCGACCACGCCGATGCCGGTCACCACGCTGGCGCCCACCTGATAGTTGGTGCCGTATGCGGCCAGCGGGCTCAGCTCGAGGAAGGGCGAGTCGGGGTCGATCAGCATCTCGATGCGCTCGCGCGCGGTCATCTTGCCGCGGTCGTGGTGGCGCTTGACGTACTTCTCGCCGCCGCCTGCCATCGCCTTGGCGTGCTCGGTCTCCAGCTCGGCGAGCTTGGCCGCCATCGCCTCGGCGGCCTCGGCGTACGCGGGCGAGCGGGGATCCAGCGTCGAGACCAAGGTCGTCATGACTGGTATCCAAGCGTCTTGGCGGCCAGCGAGGTGAGGATTTCGGTTGTCCCGCCGCCGATCCCGAGGATCCGCATGTCGCGGTACTGGCGTTCGACTTCGGATTCGGTCATGTACCCCATGCCGCCGAACAGCTGCACCGCCTGGTTGGCGACCCATTCACCGGCCTCGACGGCGGTGTTCTTGGCGAAGCACACCTGAGTAAATAGGGAGGTCTCGCCGGAGTCTGATGTCGCCGCCGAAGCGGCTCCGGAGAGCTGCCGCTCGACGATGTGATGGGTGTACACGCGGGCGACGTCGACGCGTCGCGCCATCTCGCTCAACGTGTTCTGCACGGACTGCCGCGAGATCAGCGGTTTACCAAAGGTTTCCCGGTTGCGGCACCATTCGACCGTCAGGTCCAGGCAGCGCTGGGCGCTGGCATAGGCCTGGGCGGCCAGCCCCACCCGTTCGGAGACGAACGCCGCCGCGATCTGCATGAAGCCGGAGTTCTCGGCACCGATCAGGTTGGCGACGGGCACCCGCACGTCGGTGTAGGACAGTTCGGCGGTGTCGGAGGACCGCCAGCCCATCTTGTCGAGCTTGCGGGACACCTCGAAGCCGGGCGTGCCCTTGTCGACCACGATCAGCGAAACACCCGCTGCGCCGGGGCCACCGGTGCGTGCGGCGGTCACGACGAAGTCGGCACGCACGCCGGAGGTGATGTAGGTCTTGGCCCCGTTGATGATGTAGTCGTCGCCATCGCGGGTGGCCTTCGTGGTGAGGTGCCCGACGTCGGAGCCGCCGCCGGGCTCGGTGATCGCCAGCGAGCCGATCTTCTCGCCGCGCAGCGTCGGCCGCACATAGGTGTCGATCAGCCGCCGGTCGCCCGAAGCGATCATGTGCGGCACCGCGATGCCGCAGGTGAACAACGACGCGAACACGCCGCCGGGCGCTCCCGCGTAGTGCATCTCCTCGCAGATGATCACCGCGTCGGCGCCGTCGCCGCCACCACCGCCCACGGCCTCCGGCAGGGCTGCGCCGAGCAGGCCGGCGTCACCGGCCTTGCGGTGCAGCTCGCGCGGCAGCATGCCGGAGCGCTCCCACTCGTCGACGTGCGGGAGCACTTCGCGTTCGGCGAACGCGCGCACCGTCTTTCGCAGCTCGTCGCGTTCGGGGTTATGCCAGATGCTCATAGAAGGCTCTCCGGTATGTCGATGTAGCGACTGCGCAGCCACTCGCCGAGGCCCTTGGCCTGCGGGTCGAACCGCGCCTGATAGGCCACGCCCTCGCCGAGGATGCCCTCGATGACGAAGTTGACCGCGCGCAGGTCGGGCAACAGGTGACGGGTGACCGTCAGGTCCGCGGTTTCGGGGAGCAGTTCGCGCAGCTTCTCGACCGTGAGCGCGTGGGCCAGCCATTGCCACGCCGGACCGGTGCGTACCCACACGCCGACGTTGGCGTTGCCGCCCTTGTCGCCACTGCGTGCGCCCGCGATGCGGCCCAGCGGGACGCGCTGCGTGTCTTCGAACGGCATCGGTTCGGGCAGCGCGAACGGTGCGACCGGCTCGAGCGCCTTGGTCTCGGTGGCGGCTGGAATGTCGGTGCGGGTGCCGTCGGCGTGCACGGCGACGTGCGGCACCTCGGCGGCGTCGACGTAGCCCGCTGTGAACACCCCGTACACCTGACCCTCGCCCGGCGGTGCCGTGGTGGTGAAGCCCGGATAGCTGGCGAGCGCCAATTCGACTGCGGCGGAGGAGAACTGGCGTCCGACGTTGGCGGGGTCGGGATCGCGCACCACGCAGTGCAGCAGCGCGCTCGCGGCCTCCTCGGTGTCGGCGTCGGCGTGGTCGGTGCGGGCCAGCGTCCACTCCAGCTCGGCCGGTTTGACCGTCAGCCCGGATTCCAGCTGCCGCCGCACCAGCTCGGCCTTGGCGTCGATGTCCAGCCCGGTGAGCACGAACGTCATCGCGTTGCGGAAGCCGCCGATGCTGTTGAGCGACACCTTCAGGGTGGGCGGCGGCGGCTCGCCCCGTGCGCCGTCGATGCGCACGCGGTCGGTGCCGTCGGCCGACAGCTCGACGCTGTCCATCCGAAGCGTCACATCGGGATTCGCGTAGCGCGCACCGGTGATCTCGTAGAGCAGCTGGGCGGTGACGGTGTCAACGCTGACCAGTCCGCCGGTGCCCGGATGCTTGGTGATCACCGACGACCCGTCGGCGTTGATCTCGGCGAGCGGGAACCCCGCATACGTCAGGTCGGGCACCTCGGTGAAGAAGGCGTAGTTGCCGCCGGTGGCCTGCACCCCGCACTCGATGACGTGGCCCGCGGCCACCGCACCCGCCAACTGGTCGTAGTCGTCACGGCGCCAGCCGAAGTGGGCGGCGGCCGGGCCGACGATGACCGACGCGTCGGTCACCCGGCCGGTGACGACGACGTCGGCGCCGCTGTCGAGGCAGTCGACGATGCCCCACGCGCCGAGATAGGCGTGGGCCGCCAGCGGAGTGCCGAACCCGAGTTCGCCCGCCCGCGCCACGAGGTCGTCGCCTTCGACGTGGGCCACCTTCGCGTCGATGCCCAGCCGCTCGGCGAGCGCTCGTACCGCGGAGGCCAGCCCCGCCGGGTTCAGCCCGCCGGCATTGGCGACGATCTTCACGCCTTGGTCGATGGCGGTCCCGAGGCACTCCTCGAGCTGGGTCAGGAATGTCTTGGCGTACCCGCGTTCGGGCGACTTGGCCCGGTCGCGGGCGAGGATCAGCATGGTCAGCTCGGCGAGATAGTCGCCGGTGAGATAGTCCAGTTCGCCGCCGGTCAGCATTTCCCGCATCGCCGAATGCCGGTCGCCGTAGAACCCCGAGCAGTTGCCGATCCGCACTGCAGACGCCACACGGCCTCCTTTTGAATCAGCCTGCCAACCAACCGGTAGGTTAGCCGGTACCTCCGGTCCGCCGTCAAGGCACCCCAAATTGCGTTTCGGCGTGATAAACCGCGCTCAGCGCGGGTATTCACGCCGTAATTGCTCTTCCAGGAGGCTACGCTCGGGCGAGGGGTAACTATGGACTGGCTTGCATGGATTGTGCTGGCGGCGCTGGCGACGGCGGCCGTGGTGTGGCTCGTGCGCAGATTTCGCACCGAGAACCGCCGGATCAACGGCATGATCAGCGATTTCGACCGGGCCAACCCGCGAAGTGAGCCCGGATCTCCATCGCCTGCCCGGCGCCTTGCAGGCCTGCGCCGCCGCCGCTGATCTCTGTTTTGGAGGGCACCCAGGTCACCGGCTATCCTGAAGAGCAATTGTCGGCGCCCATGTCGCACGGCAGACCCTCACGAGGAGCTTGAACCAATGGCTGTGCCCAAGCGCAGGATGTCGCGCGCGAACACCCGTAGCCGTCGCGCGCAGTGGAAGGCCAAGCGCACCGACCTCGTCGGTGTCACGGTGGCGGGCCAGCAGCACAAGGTGCCGCGCCGTCTGCTCAAGGCCGCCCGACTCGGTCTGATCGACCTCGACCGTCGTTAACTGCCGACCGTCTCGCGGCTTGAAAAACGTCCGCCGCGCGACTCCGGCGAGCCTCTCAGGCCACTCTCAGGCGATGGGTTAACACTGGTGGCCGTGCGAATTCTTGTCGTTGACGACGATCGTGCAGTGCGCGAATCCCTTCGTCGTTCGCTGTCGTTCAACGGCTATTCCGTCGCTCTGGCCCAGGATGGCCTCGAAGCTCTTGACCTGATCGCAAGCGACCGGCCCGACGCCCTTGTGCTCGACGTGATGATGCCGAGGCTCGACGGCCTCGAGGTCTGCCGTCACCTTCGCAGTACCGGCGACGACCTACCCATCCTGGTGCTCACCGCCCGCGATTCGGTTTCCGAGCGCGTCGCCGGCCTTGATGCCGGCGCCGACGACTACCTGCCCAAGCCGTTCGCATTGGAAGAGCTGCTGGCCCGTGTGCGCGCGCTGCTGCGCCGCACCACCCCCGACGACGGCGGCGAATCGCCCGCGATGACGTTCGCCGACCTCAGCCTGGATCCGGTGACCCGCGAGGTCACCCGCGGCCAGCGCCAGATCAGCCTGACCCGCACCGAGTTCGCCCTGTTGGAGATGCTGATCGCCAACCCCCGGCGCGTGCTCACCCGCAGCCGCATCCTCGAGGAGGTGTGGGGATTCGATTTCCCGACCTCGGGGAACGCCCTGGAGGTGTATGTCGGATATCTGCGCCGCAAGACAGAAGCGGAAGGTGAGCCGCGGCTGATCCACACCGTGCGCGGGGTGGGTTATGTGCTGCGTGAGACACCGCCCTGATGGCTTCGCTGCGGCCCCTTCCGTTTCGGGGTTCCTCTCTGCCCGAGCCCAGCTCGCTGTCGCTGCGATGGCGGGTGATGCTGCTCGCGATGTCGATGGTGGCGATGGTCGTGGTGCTGATGGCGCTCGCGGTCTACGTCGTCGTGTCCAGGGCGCTGTACGACGACATCGACAACCAGCTGCACAGCCGGGCCCGCCTGCTCATCGAAAGCGGTTCTCTGGCAGCCGATCCCGGCAAGGCCATCGAGGGGACCGCCTACTCCGACGTCAACGCGATGCTGGTGAACCCGGGCAAGTCCATCTACACCGCCAATCAGCAGGGCCAGACGCTGCCCATCGGTCAGCAGGAGAAGGACGTGGTGTCCGGCAAGCTGCTGCTGTCGCTGCGCACCGCCGACCACCAACGCGTGCTCGCCGTGCATCTGAACAACGGAAGCTCGTTGTTGATCTCCAAGAGCCTGGCGCCGACGGGCATTGTGCTGAAAAGGCTTGGCACAGTGCTGCTCATCGTCGGCGGCATCGGCGTGGCCATCGCGGCGTTCGCGGGGGGGATGGTGGCCCGCGCGGGCTTGAGACCGGTGGCCCGGCTCACCGAAGCCGCCGAACGGGTGGCCCGCACCGACGACCTGCGTCCCATTCCGGTGATCGGCAGTGACGAACTCGCCCGTCTCACCGAGGCTTTCAACATGATGCTGCGAGGGCTGGCCGAGTCCCGCGAGCGGCAGGCCCGCCTGGTCACCGACGCGGGCCATGAGCTGCGCACCCCGCTGACGTCATTGCGTACCAACGTCGAGCTGCTGATGGCGTCGATGGCGCCCGGCGCGCCGCGGCTGCCCGAAGAGGAGATGGAAGGACTGCGCACCGACGTGCTCGCTCAGATCGAGGAATTGTCAACGCTGGTAGGCGATTTGGTTGATCTCACCCGCGACGAGGCCGGCGGAGTCGTCCAGGAGCCCGTCGACGTGTCCGAGATCGTGGACCGCTGCTTGGAACGAGTCCGCCGTCGCCGCAACGACATCGAGTTCGACGTCGACGTGATTCCGTGGCAGGTGTACGGCGACGCGGCCGGGCTGTCGCGGGCGGTGCTGAACCTGCTCGACAACGCGGCCAAGTGGAGTCCGGCCAACGGGCGGGTCGGCGTGCGGTTGAACCAGACCGACCCCGTGCACGCTGAGTTGGTCGTCTCGGACTACGGCCCCGGCATTCCGCCGCAGGAGCGTCAGCTGGTGTTCGAGCGGTTCTTCCGCTCCACCTACGCGCGGGCCATGCCGGGCTCGGGGTTGGGCCTGGCGATCGTCAAGCAAGTTGTGCTCCGACACGGCGGTGCACTCCGAGTGGAAGACACCGTGCGCGGCGGACAACCGCCGGGCACATCGATCTACGTGCTGCTGCCCGGGCGGCCCATTGCCGCGACACGGCCGCAGGAAGTTTCGACACAAGCGGTGATCAGCGCGGACAATGGTTAACCGGTCGGAAACAAGCGTCCGGAAGTCTGGGGAGGTACCGAACTTTCTCTAATCGGATTCTCAGCCCATCCGGGCACTGTGAAGAAGCGGCTCCTCGTTGTAGGAGAGTCGGTCCAACCTGAAGGAAAGAGCCCGAAGCGACATGACGAACCACCCGAGGTACTCATCGCCGCCGCCCCCTCCGGGCCGCAGGCCGGGCGATGACCGCACGGCGGTATATCCCGGTCAGTACGGGCCTACCGGCTACCAGCAACAGCAGCCGCAGCAGCCGCAGTACGACTGGCGCTACGCGACACAACAGCAACCACAACCGCAGCAGCAGGGCTACCGCCAGCCCTACGACCCCTACCGCGGCGCGCCTCAGCAGCCGCACCAACCACCGCCACGGCCGCCCAAGAAGCGTTCGCGTGCAGGAGCCTTGACCGTCGGCGCGCTGTCCATCGCCGTGGTTTCCGCCGGGATCGGCGGCGGCGTCGCGCTGATGGCGAAACCCGATCAATCGAACGCGGGCGGGACGCAGATCACCGCGGCACCCAGCGTGCCCGCCGCCAGCCTGCCCGCCGGGTCCGTCGAACAGGTCGCCGCCAAGGTGGTGCCCAGCGTCGTGAAGCTGGAGACCGACATGGGGAAGGCATCCGAGGAGGGTTCCGGCATCATCCTGTCCTCCGACGGGCTGATCCTGACCAACAATCACGTGGTCGAGGCCGCCAAGGGCGGAGCTGACACCACGATCACCTTCGCCGACGGGCGCACCACCAAGTTCAAGGTCATCGGCACCGATCCGAGCAGCGATATCGCGGTCGTGAAGGCCGACGGCATATCCGACCTGACCCCGATCACGATCGGCTCCTCGGCCAACCTCAAGGTGGGCCAGGACGTGGTCGCGATCGGTTCGCCCCTCGGCCTCGAGGGCACCGTCACCACCGGCATCATCAGCGCGCTGAACCGGCCGGTGGCCGCGGGCGGCGACATCAAGAATCAGAACACCGTGCTCGACGCGATCCAGACCGACGCGGCGATCAACCCGGGTAACTCGGGCGGGGCGCTGGTCAACATGAACGGCGAACTGGTCGGCGTCAATTCGGCGATCGCCACCCTCGGCGGCGACTCGACCGACGCGCAGAGCGGCTCCATCGGCCTCGGCTTCGCGATCCCGATCGACCAGGCCAAGCGAATCGCCGACGAACTGATCCAGAACGGCAACGCCACCCATGCCTCGCTCGGCGTCCAGGTCGGCAACGATGCGGCCTCGCACGGCGCCAAGATCGTCGAGGTCACCAGTGGCGGGGCAGCCGCGGCGGCCGGGCTGCCCAGCGGCGTCGTGGTGACCAAGGTCGACGACCGGGTCATTGCCAGCGCTGACGCGCTCGTCGCCGCCGTCCGCTCCAGGGCACCGGGGGACAAAGTCACGCTCACATATCTCGACCCGTCGGGCAAACCCCAGACGGTGCAGGTGACCCTGGGCAAGGCAGCGCAGTGATCACCGCGCCGGGCACACCTTCATTGAGAGTGGCTGCGCCGGTGTCCGCCACCAGATATACGGTGGCACTCATGGAACAGCCAGGGGAGTTGGTTGGTCGGGCGCTCGTCGTCGTCGTCGACGACCGAACGGCTCACGGCGAGGAGGACCACAGCGGTCCCCTGGTCACCGAGCTGCTCAATGAGGCGGGCTTCGTCGTCGACGGTGTCGTCGTCGTCTCCGCCGACGAGGTGGAGATCCGTAACGCCCTGAACACCGCCGTCATCGGCGGAGTGGACTTGGTGGTGTCGGTCGGCGGCACCGGGGTCACCCCGCGTGACGTGACGCCCGAGGCGACACGCGACATCCTGGATCGCGAGCTGCTCGGCATCTCCGAGGCGCTGCGTGCGTCGGGGCTCGCGGCGGGGATCATCGACGCCGGCGTCTCTCGCGGCCATGCGGGCATCTCAGGCAGCACGCTGGTGGTCAACATCGCGGGATCCCGTTCCGCGGTGCGCGACGGGATGGCCACGCTCAATCCGCTGGCTGTTCAGATCATCGGCCAGCTATCCAGCTTGGAGATCTAATCAATTCGGGTTCGCCCTGGATTCCCGGCCCGATGCCATCGGGCCGCGTCGTCGCTGGACAATCGTTTGTAGTGTTACGCGAAGGTGAACAGATGGCTTCGCAAAAATGTGATGTTCGTCACACCGGAGGTCGGTTGTGACCAGTGCTTCGAAGCCGTCTCGCGACGCAGTTAACAAGATCTTCGGCGAAGAATTGCCCCAGACGTCGGCTGACGAGCGCGAAAACGATTCGCCCGCCAGCGACGCCGAGCATGACAGCTGGTTGCGGGACAACATTCCGCCTCACCACGAATGAGCTGTGAGTTCGCGTTAAGCGCCTGAAATAGCTGGTCGAGCTGCGGCGTCAGGTCCTGCCACTGGTGTGCGAAGCCTGCATCCTCGCGGTAGGCCCAGTTGGCGGCGTGCTACCCGGCACGCACCCCGATGTCCGGCAAGTGCGTTCCCAGCAAACTTGCGCCGGTGGATGACTGGCATTCCGATACGTACCCCTACGCGTTGCCGGGTAGATGCCGTCCCGTTATGTTCCTCCTGTCAACGATGAGCAAAACGTAAGAAGAACATGTGGACTTTCTCATTTGTCACACGTGTGGCGCTTGCGTCGTGTGTGGTGTATGCGTATTCACCAGCACGGACAACCTCGGTGAGCCACGACGGTCACCGCCGACAGAGCTAGGGAGAACATGAAGGCAATCAGTCGGGTGCTGATCGCGATGGTCGCCGCCATCGCGGCTCTTTTCGTGAGCACCGGTACCTCACACGCAGGACTGGACAACGAGCTGAGCCTGGTTGACGGTCAGGATCGGACGTTGACGATCCAGCAGTGGGATACGTTCCTCAACGGCGTATTTCCTCTGGACCGCAACCGGCTGACTCGTGAGTGGTTCCACTCCGGTCGCGCCAAGTACACCGTGGCAGGCCCGGGCGCCGATGACTTCGAGGGCACCCTGGAGCTGGGCTACCAGATCGGCTTCCCGTGGTCGCTGGGCGTCGGCATCAACTTCAGCTACACCACGCCGAACATCCTGCTCGACGACGCGTCGCTGTTCCCGGTCTTCAACCCGCTGGGCTCGGTCATTACGCCGAACCTGTTCCCCGGCGTGTCGATCAGCGCCGACCTCGGTAACGGCCCGGGTATCCAGGAAGTCGCCACCTTCTCGGTCGACGTCAAGGGCCCGGCCGGCGGCGTGGCAGTCTCCAACGCGCACGGCACCGTGACCGGTGCGGCCGGTGGCGTGCTGCTGCGTCCGTTCGCACGGCTGATCTCGTCGGCTGGTGACAGCGTCACCACCTACGGCGAGCCGTGGGACATGCAGTAACTCCCAGCAGTCATACAAACAGCCCCCGGCCGAAAGCCGGGGGCTGTTTGGTGTCTGGTCAGTCTCTGTCGGCGCTCGTGGTCTCGGCGGTGTCGGGGCTGGGGCCGGTGCCAGGTCCGGTGACCTGCTTCGGCTTGCCCGCCTCGTCGGCGAGCAGGTCGCGGATCTCGGTCAAGATGGCGAGCTCGGTGTCCTGGGCCTGCTCGACCTCACCGCGTTCGCGAAGCTTCTTATAGGGCAGCACGATCACGAAGTAGACGACGGCCGCGACGATCAGGAAGTTGATCACCGCCGACAACACGGCATTGAAGTCGAGGAACTGCTCGGGATTGCCACCGAGTGAGATCTTCAGAATTCCGTATTCGTTGTCGCCGCCCGCGCCGATCCGATCGATCAACGGCTGGACCACATTCGTGGTGAACGCGGTGACCAATCCGGTGAACGCGGCGCCGACGACGACCGCGGTCGCGAGGTCGATCACATTGCCACGCGAGAGAAACTCCTTGAAGCCCTTCAACATGCGTGAAAATCCTTCCTGCAGTCTGACCAGAGACAAGCCACGTTAGTCTCCTGCAGTCGCGCCGCTTTCAGTGAAACGTCAGCGTCACGGACTGCATCAGCGTCGCGCCCGCGACGTCGTTGGCGGCGTGAGCGGGCAGGGCAACCAGCACCACCCGGTCACCGCCCGCGCCGGGACCCTTCTGCTTCTCCGACACCAGCACCACGACGGCGTCGGTAGCCACCACCTGTGGGATCGAATCGTCGGCCGTGTTGTTCGATGCCGCCAGCACGTCCACCACATCTCCCGGACGGACGAGATCCAACAGTGCGGTGTCGGCCAGATGCAGAGGGACGACGCGGGCGTCGGGGCCGGCTGCGGATTGGGCCAGCCTCGGACCGAGTAGTCGGACATCGGTGAGCACCTCGCCACGGCGGGCGGGACCGGCCAGCGTCGAGCCCACGACGGCATCGACGCTCGATTGCGAGCCGTCGGGAACCGTTGCGGCGGAGCGCTTTTCGAGACGGACATCTGTGGCGCTCAGTTCGGCACCGGGGGAGAGGTCACGCGCGGCCACCACGATGTCGGCCTGGTCGCCGTCGGGATCGGACCGCAGCGCGGCAACGGCGGCGAGCACCACCAGCGCGCCCGCCGCCACTCTGCGGGCGGCCACGGTGCGGGTCCAGTCGGGCCGCCACCCGTGCACGAGCCGGCTCATCACCGACGGGTTGAGTGATTCCCCCATGCCGCAACGCTAGGCAGCGCGCGGTGAAAACGGCGCCCGGTCAGGCCCGGCTGTGGATAACTTCGCGGGTGACGTACCCGTAAGAGGGACGGTGGTTGGGGGTCGGTGGGCGCGAGTGCCGTTGCGCCCGCGTCGACGTCGGGTGTTCTCAGCACCCCCACAGCGCGCGATTGCAGGATGGGTCTGCGCCAGGATGCGTCTCAGGAGAAGGAGAGGATCGGGGATGCTGAATTGGTCGGTGTGGTCGCACCTGGCCGAATCTGTTCGCCACGGCATCGGCCGGTGGTCGTTGATGTATGGGTGGGTGCCGGCGTCGGTCCAGCTGATGGCCGGGGTGCTGCTGGTGAGCGCGATCGTCGGGCGCTCACGGCGCTGGTGGCTGCGCTGGGCGCCGGCTGCGGCCATCCTTGGGGTGGCGGCCGCCGTCGCGGCGCACTGGTATGTGGGTTCGGCGGGGCTGGCCGGTGATCCGCCTCCGCCGGCGCTGTGGATCTGGATCGGGCTGGGCGGGCTGGCAGCCGGAGTCGTGGGGGCGGGCTGGGTCGGCGCGCGGTGGCGACGGCGTTGCGTATCGGTGTTGGCGGTGCCCGTGTGCCTGCTAAGCGCTGCGCTGGCGCTCAATGCGTGGGTGGGCTACTTCCCAACGGTGCACTCCGCGTGGAGAGAGCTGACGGCGGGTCCGCTGCCTCATCAGACCGACCGCGCCACTGTGACCGCGATGCAACTCAGCGGCGTTATCCCAGCCCAAGGTGTCGTCGTGCCGGTGACCATCGGCGCCGAGGCTTCGAAGTTCAAGCATCGCAGCGAATTGGTGTATCTGCCCCCGGCCTGGTTCGCAACCAAACCCCCGCCGCGGCTGCCGGCGGTGATGATGATCGGCGGGGAGTTCAATACGCCGACCGACTGGGTGCGCGCCGGCGACGCGGCGATCACTGCTGACGACTTCGCCGACCGCCACGGTGGCAGCGCACCGGTGCTGGTGTTCGTCGATTCCGGCGGAGCGTTCAACATCGACACCGAGTGCGTCAATGGACCGCGCGGCAACGCTGCCGCTCACCTGACCAGGGACGTAGTCCCCTTCATGATCGGTAACTTCGGGGTTAGCGGGGACCGGGCCCAGTGGGGTGTCGCCGGCTTTTCGGCCGGCGGCACGTGCGCGATCGACCTGGCGGTGATGCATCCGGACATGTTCAGCGCGTTCGTGGACATCGCCGGCGATCTGACCCCCAATTCGGGCACCCGCGAGCAGACCATCGATCGCCTGTTCGGCGGCAACGGCGCCGCATGGGCCGCGTTCGATCCGGCCACCGCCATGACCAGGCACGGCCCGTACACCGGGGTCTCCGGGTTGTTCCCCACGGTCGCCGGTCAGGACGCCGCCGCCAACTCGCTATGTGCGCTCGGCATGACCCATGGAATCGCGTGCACAATCCTGCCGCTGCCGGGCAAGCACGACTGGCCGTTCGCCGGTCGGGCGTTCGCCGCGGCGCTGCCGTGGCTGGCCGCGCAGCTAAGCACCCCTGGCGCGGCTCGGGTTCAGTTGCCGCCGCCAACTGCGGTTCCATCCGCTGCGATGGGGTCCTCAACGGCTACGCGGGCAGCCTCGCACTGAACATTGCCGCGTCGTTTCGGCTATAACGACCCGACGGCACCGCCGACGGGCGCCTCCACGCTCGAGCCCTGCCCGCTTGTTCGCAGCAAGACAGAGTAGCGAGAAAATCCGCGACGATTGGCGGAAGATGCTCACAGACAACAGGATTCGCAAGTGAAACGTGCATTGACTAGCCGCTAACTGCCGTCAAGCCCCTGGCGCACACCGTGCGGTTGCGGGACCCGCGGGTCAACTGGAAGCAGCTGCGGCGGGCGCCGAGCTACCGGAGCTCGAGCTCGAGCTGGCTTTGTCCGACTTGGCGGATTCCGACTTCTTCTCCGAGGAGCCGGACGAGCCCGAGGACTCGGACGAGCTCGTCGACTCGGAGCTCTTCGACGCACCGTTGGACGTGGTCTTGGCGGCCTCACGGCTGTCGTTGCGGTAGAAACCGCTGCCCTTGAATACGACGCCGACCTTGCCGAACAGCTTGCGCAGACGGCCGTCGCACTTGGGGCACTCGGTCAGCGCGTCGTCGCTGAACGCCTGCACCGCGTCGAACTTGTTGTCGCACTCGGTGCACGCATAGGAATAGGTAGGCACGAAAACCCTCCGTGATGGTCTAACTACTTAGCACTCTACCGGCTCAAGTGCTAGAACCGCTATGTGGGCCGTGTCATTCCCGTGCTGATGGGATTGTTCGTGCTTGGAATCGCGGTCGCGATCTGGCTGCACTTTCAGCACCCAACGCCGCCGCCGCCCGCGTCGCCGCCGACGTCGTCGTCACCGGGACCGCAACCTGCGCCGGCGCCCCATGGCCCGGCTTTCGACGCCGCCCGCGAGACGCTGAAGCGGTTACCGGTCAAGGGCTGGGACCGCGTCACCGACTTCTCCCGCTACCGGTTCGGTGAGGCGTGGAGCGACGACGTCAATGTCGAGTTCGGCCACAACGGCTGCAACACCCGCGACGACATCCTGCGCCGTGACCTCGCCGAACTGGTGGTGCGGCCGGGCACCTGCTACGCGCAGAGTGGCGTGCTGCACGACCCCTATACGGGCCAGACCATCGCCTTCACCCGCGGCCCGGACACCTCCGACGTCGTCCAGATCGACCATCTGGTGTCGCTGTCCGACGCGTGGTACAAGGGCGCGCGCGAATGGGACGACCAGCGCCGCCGCGACTTCGCCAACGATCCGCGCAACCTGCTCGCCGTCGGCGCACAAGTCAACTTCGACAAGGCTTTTCGCGATGCGAACGCGTGGCTGCCGCCCAACGCGGCGTTCCGCTGCGAGTTCGTCGCGCGGCAGATAGACGTGAAGGCGGCCTACGGGCTGTGGCTGTCCAGGAACGAGAAACGGGCGATGGAGGACGTGCTGGCGCGCTGCTGACGTCAGGCCAGCTCGACCAGGCCGCGTCCCGGTGTGAGTGCGTGGGTCATCCGCACGTCGTGCGGCTCGGCCGGAATCTGTTCGACGAGCTCGTCGTCGCGGATCACCGCAACCAGCCGCGCCGCCGTCGCCATCGGCAGCGATCGGTCGTAGAAGCCTGCGCCGCGGCCCAACCGGACACCGGCACGATCGACCGCCAGTGCGGGCACGAACACGACGGCCGCGTCGGCCACCGCCTCGGCGGGTAGCCACGGCTGCTGCGGCTCACGAAGCCCCATCCGGGCCGGGACGAGGTGACCGGGCTGGTACCAGCCCCACCGCATCGGCAGCGGTGCGCCGTCGGCGTCGCCGCGGGCGACGGGAAGCAGCACGCGGGTGCCGAGACGTAACAGCGTGTCCAGCAGGGCGACCGACCCGGGCTCGAACCTGATCGGCACGTAGGCGCAGACGGTCTGGCCGCCGATGACCACGTCGGGCAGATGACCACGGAGTGCGTTGGCTTCGGCGTCGTGGGTGTGCGGTGACACCGCGCGGCGGGCCGACAGGATCGTTGTCCGCAGCTCAGCCTTGCTCGGGGGCGCCACGGCTCAACGATGTCACGGCGCTGCCACGGAAGCTGCGAGATCCCGTTGGCGATAATGTGTGAACGATGACACGGACCCAGGTTCCGATTCCGCGCACCGCGGTCGTTCCGGCCGCCGGCTTGGGGACCCGATTTCTGCCCGCCACCAAGACGGTGCCCAAGGAATTGCTGCCCGTCGTGGACACGCCGGGAATCGAACTGGTCGCCGCCGAAGCCGCCGAGGCCGGTGCCGAGCGGCTGATCATCGTCACCTCCGAAGGCAAGGACGGCGTCGTCGCCCACTTCGTCGAGGACCTCGTCCTGGAGGGCACGCTGGAAGCCCGCGGCAAGACGTCGATGCTGGAGAAGGTGCGCCGCGCGCCCGCGCTGATCAAGGTCGAGTCGGTGGTGCAGGCCCAACCGCTGGGCCTCGGACACGCGGTCAGCTGCGTCGAGCCGAACTTGGCGCCCGACGAGGACGCCATCGCGGTGTTGCTGCCCGACGACCTGGTGCTGCCCACCGGCGTGCTGGAGACGATGTCGAAGGTACGGGCCAAGCGCGGCGGTTCGGTGCTGTGCGCCTTCGAGGTGCCGCGCGAGGAAATCAGCGCCTATGGCGTATTCGATGTCGAGACTGTCCCAGATACCAACAACCCCAACGTGTTACGGGTCAAGGGCATGTTCGAAAAGCCCAAGGCCGAGGACGCGCCGTCGCTCTATGCGGCCGCAGGCCGGTACGTGCTCGACCGGGCGATCTTCGATGCGCTGCGCCGGGTGCCTCGCGGCGCGGGCGGCGAGATCCAGTTGACCGATGCGATTGCGCTGTTGATCAACGAGGGCCATCCGGTGCACGTCGTGGTGCATCGCGGCGACCGACACGACCTGGGAAATCCTGGCGGCTACCTCAAGGCTGCGGTTGACTTTGCGTTGAAGCGCGACGACTACGGGCCCGAACTGCGCCGGTGGTTGGTGGAACGGTTGGGGCTGATCGACTGCTGACACGTCACGACGGCCCCGCAACGGAGAAAGGCGTGTTGTGCGTTCGGTGGAGGAGCAACAGGCTCGGGTAACGGCAGCCGCGGTGGCGGCCAGGCCCGTCAGAGTCGCGATCGCCGAGGCGCAGGGCTTGATGTGCGCCGAGGAAGTGGTCACCGAGCGCCCGCTGCCGGGGTTCGACCAGGCCGCCATCGACGGTTACGCCGTGCGCAGCGTCGACGTGCTCAGCGCGGGCGGTGACGACGACGGCGAAGACACCGCCGAGGACGCAGGCGATCAGCAGGTCAGCCTGCCGGTGATGGGCACGATCGAGGCGGGCGCGCGGACGCCGAGCCGGCTGCAGCCACGTCAGGCCGCACGCGTGCAGACGGGTGCGCCGATGCCGACGCTCGCCGACGCGGTACTGCCGCTGCGGTGGACCGACGGCGGGCAGTCGCGGGTGCGGGTGTTGCGGCCGGTGCGCTCGGGCGCCTACGTCAGGCGAACCGGCGACGATGTGCAGCCCGGTGATGTCGCGGTGCGGTCCGGGACGATCATCGGCCCGGCGCAGGTCGGCCTGCTGGCCGCCGTTGGTCGCGAGCGCGTGCTGGTGCACCCTCGGCCGCGGCTGTCGGTGATGTGTGTCGGCGGTGAGCTCGTTGACATTTCGCGCACACCCGGCAACGGCCAGGTCTACGACGTCAACTCGTATGCACTCGCGGCGGCGGGACGAGACGCGGGCGCCGACGTGAATCGCGTCGGCATCGTCGACACCGATCCCAAGGAACTGCGCGACGTGGTCGAGGGCCAGCTCAGTCGCGCCGAGGTGGTGGTGATCGCGGGCGCCGTCGGCGGAGCGGCCGCGGAAAGTGTCAGGACGGTGCTGGCCGAAATGGGCGACATGGAGGTCACCCGCATCGCGATGCACCCGGGTTCGGTGCAGGGTTTCGGCCAGCTCGGGGCCGAGGGCGTTCCGGTGTTTCTGCTGCCCGCCAATCCGGTGAGCGCGCTGGTGGTGTTCGAGGTGATGGTGCGGCCGTTGATCCGGCTGTCGCTCGGGAAGCGGCAGCCGATGCGGCGGGTCGTGCAGGCCCGCGCGCTGTCGCCGATCACGTCGGTGGCCGGCCGCAAGGGGTATCTGCGGGGGCAGCTGATGCGCGACCAGGACACCGGCGAGTACCTGGTGCAGGCGCTCGGCGGCGCGCCGGGCGCGTCGTCGCATCTGCTGGCGACGCTGGCCGAGGCGAACTGTCTGGTGATGGTGCCAAGCGAGGCCGAGCAGATCCGCACGGGCGAGATCGTCGACGTCGCCTTCCTGGCGCAGCGCGGCTGAGCATCGCTGAGTCCGTCGTGAACCTGTGGCGTTCGACCTCCGCGCATCCGGGTTGGCCGCTGCCCGTCGGCCCGCTGCGGGTACCGGGCGGTGTGGTCGGGCTGCGCCCGGTGCGGCTGCGCGACGCCGCGCAATGGAGCCGGATCAGGCTGGCCGACCGCGCGCATCTCGAGCCGTGGGAACCGACCGCGGATCTGGGTTGGGAAGCGCGACATACGATTTCGCAGTGGCCTGCGGTGTGTTCGGGGCTCAAGTCGGAGGCCCGAAAGGGCCGCATGCTGCCCTACGTGATCGAAGTCGACGGGGAGTTCAGCGGACAGCTCACCATCGGCAACGTCACCCATGGCGCGCTGCGGTCGGCGTGGATCGGTTACTGGGTGGCGAGCTCGGCCACCGGCGGGGGTGTGGCGACCGCGGCGCTGGCACTCGGCATGGACCACGCGTTCGGTCCGGTGCGGCTGCATCGGCTCGAGGCGACGGTGCGGCCGGAGAACGCGGCGAGCCGCGCGGTGTTGGGGAAGGTCGGCTTCCGCGAGGAGGGCCTGCTGGAGCGCTACCTGGACGTCGACGGGGCCTGGCGCGACCACCTCTTGGTCGCCATCACGGTCGAGGAGCTCACCGGTTCGGCGAGCTCGTTGCTGGTCCGCGACGGCCACGCCAGCTGGGCCTGACTTTCGACTGCCGGGTCGCTCCGGCGACTGTGCGTTTTCGGACGCGACACGCCGTCGATGCCTCCAAAACCGCACACTCACCAGGTTTTCGGGCATCCGCGGGCCATGAGCGCCGCGCCGACGCGATTGAGGATGACACGCGGCGTCCGGTGCACCATGCCGCTTGTCACTCTGAAATCGGTCCACCCGAGCTCGGGTAGCCGCGTATAGCGCTCGACGTCCCAGCGTCGCTGCCTGGGATCGGTCCAGTGATGGGCACCCTCGAAGTCCACGCCGACGAGGTATTCGCGCCAACCCATATCGATGACCGCGATGACGAGGCCGGACTCGTCGACGACAGGTATCTGTGTTTCCGGCGGCGGGAACCCCGCTCGCGTGAACAACAGCCGAGTCAGCGACTCGTAGGGAGACTCTGCGCCGCCATCGACCAACTCCAACGTCCGACGAAGTTGCGTCAGGCCGCGCACGCCGGGATGCGCCGCGGCCACCGATTCGACATCGCTGACCTTGACGTCGGTGGCGTTCATCAAGGCGTCGACACGCTGAACGCCAGCCTCGAGTTCCAGGCGTCGACCGATATCGAATGCGGTGCGAGCGGCCGTGGTTACGGTCATGCCGTCCACCCGTTGCGTCTCGTCGATCGCGACGTCGTCGCTGTGGACAACCAGCATTCCCGGCGCTCGCCTATTGGTATGTATCAACTCGGCGGGCAGGCCCGGCTCTATCCACTTCGCGCCCAACATCGCAGCGGCCGACAGCCCTGCGATCACACCGCGTCGACGCGCCCACAACCACGCTGCGCGCGATCGTTGAACTGCGGAAAGCTCAGCACCCCGCACTACATGCACTCCGGGATAGACCGGTATGTAGAACCGACGCAATTCCCGAACCGACAACAGCCCCGCTTCGACGGCCTCCCAGCCCCGCAGCGGCCACTCCAATTGCTCCCCCATGGCCGGAGCCTGCCAACGACGTCTGACACGTCGGCGACTGTGCCGATTCGTACGCAATCGCGGCGTGTTGCGTACGACAACGCACACTCGAGCGGGCATCGAAGATGTGGCAAATGTGACATATGTGACTGGTGGTGCTTGTCAGACGCGAATTACAGGTGTGTAATTGTCCTCGGCGCGTCATCCATGGATGCGCAGGTCACGGACCTAGCCTGATGGGGAAAGGAGCAGGCGTCATGCCAAGCATCCCCCAATCCCTCCTGTGGATCTCTCTTGTCGTGCTCTGGCTCTTCGTGCTGGTCCCGATGCTGATAAGCAAACGCGATGCCGTGCGCCGCACCAGCGACGTGGCGCTGGCGACGCGGGTGCTCAACAGCACGACCGGCACGCGGCTGCTCAAGCGTGGGGGGCCTGCGTCCGGACACCGCAGCGATCCGGACTGGCAGCCGTCCGACGACGACCTCGACGACGAGTACGAGGACGACGCCGACGAGGATGAGGAAAGAGGACGAGGACGAGCCGCAGAAATCGGTGGTCGTGGCGGCGGCCGTCATCGAAGACATCGAGGACGAACCCGACTACCTCGATGTCGACGTGGTCGAGGAGCCCGCAGGCGCACTGCCCGTCGGCCAATCCGACGAGCTGACACTGAATTTCGAGGCATCCGAAGAAGACGTCGACACCGCGGTGTATGAAATCGCGACCGACGAATACGAGGACCGACCGGCCGGCACGGCAGACGGGTACGAGTACGTGGACGACTCCTCGGGCCTGGAGGCCCCCGCGGAGGACGATCTGCAGATGGCCGACTCGCTGATGGCCGCGCGGCGACGCCGGTACGACCCGACGAAGGCCGCTGCGGTGAGTGCCCGAAAATACAAGTTCCGCAAGCGGATGCTGGCGTTCATGGCGCTGGTAATGGTGGCGTCGGCGACGGCGGCGTATCTACTGGTGGTGCCGTGGGGCTGGTACGTGTGCGGTGGCGCCGCTGTCTTGACGCTGATGTATCTGGGCTATCTGCGCCGCCAGACGCGGATCGAGGCACGCGTGAAGCGGCGCCGGATGCAGCGGATGGCACGCGCGCGACTGGGCGTGGAGAACACTGAGGATCGCGAGTTCGACCTGCTGCCGTCGCGCCTGCGTCGACCGGGCGCCGTGGTGCTGGAGATCGACGACGAGGACCCGATCTTCGAGCATCTCGACTACGCGCCGTCGGCCCGCGACTACGACCTGCCGAGGGCGGCCGGGCAGTAGTCAGCCGGTTTCTGCGGTCGCGCGTTGACTGGTAGCCTGTGCTACCGACCAGGGGCTATGGCGCAGTTGGTAGCGCGACTCGTTCGCATCGAGTAGGTCAGGGGTTCGAGTCCCCTTAGCTCCACCCCCCATATCCGCAGGTCAGAGAGCTGGTATGGCTCAATTGGCAAGAGCTGGCCGAACGGCGAGCCCGCAGTTGGCCCGCAGGAGAACCCGCAGAGCCACCGGCAGGGAACTCACAGCAAACGCGTTTCGCGCTTCCGGTGTGGCAGGCGCTCCCTTTGGATAAAGTCAGCTAATGGCCGACTCCGTGACTACTGCGCTGGTCGCAGCTGGTGCTGCGTTGGTTGGAAGCGGGGTTACCGGCTTTATCACTTTGCGTGGAATCGACGTCAAGAGCAATTCCGACCGCAAGGATCTAACGACCAGACTCAATCACGAGACTGCCGCGGCGCGTGAAAATCGTGAACAAGAGCGCCGTCAACGTGCTTACATTTCTCTGCTGACTCATATCGATTTGCTCCGCTACTTTATGAATATCAATTTCAGAATTGTTAAGCGAGAATATGATGCCGTCAAAGCTGTGCGCGACGCCGACGGTCAGGCCAAAATTGGATCGGCTGCCGAGAAAACTGCGTTAGACAAGGCAAGACCAACTGACGAAGAAGAAGAGGCGCTGGCCGCCGTGCCGACCCCGAAGGAGGGCGCCGAAACGGTAGCTCTCGTCTATGCGCTAGCAAGTGATCAGGTTCGCCAACAATTCGATGTGCTTACTCGCGCAGACGTCGAGCTCGGCAAAGAAATGTCTAATATCAGACGTACTTTAAGGCGCGGCGAAAGCTCTGAACCGGTCGTCAACGAGGCGGTATCGCCCGCGGCGCGGAAGGCCCTCGCCAGGATTCATGAGTCGGCTGATGCTCTTGCGGATGGCGTAGGCAATTTGTATTCTTTCGCAAAGATTTCGGCCGCTCTTGGCCAATTCAATAAGGCATTAGACAACCTAGAAGAGATGGTGAGAGCTGAGTTGCGATCGACCCTCGCCGCCGTCGATCAATCGAGTGCGACCCCGCAAGAAAGTCGAAGCAGCTTGGCAACCTCACTGAGACATTTCTTTGCGCGCCGCGTTGGCGGCGCGGATGGCCGAGTCCAACTCGACAGCGACCGCATCTAGGCCGCACGGCAGTGGCCGGTTTGCCGCTCTGACGAATAGGTAAATTTGCCCCAGGGGCAGTCGCGGCGCCATCTATTGTTAGCGGAGCGGCCACGTGCGCCGACGAAGCAGAGGTGCAGGGCAGTGATTGCGAACATCAAAAGGGCGGCACGACTGGCCGGAATGCGTCCGCTACCGCGATGGCCCGCCCGCGCGTCGGTGGATTTGCGGGGCAAGCGGATATTGCTGACCGGTGCGTCCTCGGGAATCGGCGCGGTTGCCGCGCAGAAACTCGCCGCCGAGGGCGCAACGGTCATCGCGGTCGCCCGTCGTGAACACCTCCTGGCGGAGGTGGTCGAACAGATCATTGCCTCCGGCGGGAATGCCACCGCCGTACCAGCCGACCTGGCCGATCTGGAGCAGGTAGATGCGTTGGTGGCGGCGGTTGGCCCGATCGACGTCCTGATCAAAACGCCGCCAGGTCCATCCGACGGCCGCTGGCCGAGTCGTTGGAACGCTGGCATGACGTCGAGCGCGTCATGCAGCTGAACTACTACGCGCCACTGCGCCTCATTCGGGGGCTGGCACCGGGAATGATCGACCGCGGCGACGGACACATCATCAACATCGCCACCTGGCGTGTGCTGCCGGAGTCCTCACCAATGTTCGCCGTCTACAACGCATCCAAGGCAGCGCTGAGCGCCGTAAGCCGCGTCATCGACACCGAGTGGGGCCCGCGCGGGGTGCACTCCACCACCGTGTACTACCCCTTGGTGGCGACGCCCATGATCGCCCCGACCGGTGCCTACATCGGAGTGCCTGCGCTCAGCCCCGATGAGGCTGCGAACTGGATGGTCACTGCGGCCCTCACCCGACCGATCCGCATCGCGCCCCGCAAGGCGATCGCGCTACGAGCACTCGACGTCGTCGCGCCTCGCGCGCTCAACAACATCTTGGAGCGCGAGACCAGTCGAATGGACTCGAACGCCCGCAGACCCGACGTCGCCAATCACGCACCGGGAGTGGGCATCCCGGTCGCCGGCCCATGACAATGACCGACGCCGAAAAAGGTCACCGGCCAGAGAACCTCGGCCTGGCAGCGCTTCTCACGACAACAGCCTTCTTTTGCGTTGCTCTGGTGGGGATGTTGGCAAAGGTATCGGGTCAGTACACCTCGACCGGAGTACTGCTGCTGTTCCAGAACCTGATCTGCGTCGTGCTCATCATGCCGGTGGTCCTTCGTGACGGCCTGTCGTCGCTGCGGACCGACAAGATCGGTCTACACCTCTTGCGTGCGGCGACTGGCACTGCATGCTGGTACGCGCTGTTCTTCGCGATCAAGCAGATACCGCTGGCCAATGCGACACTGCTGACCTACACCGCACCGCTGTGGATGCCATTGATCGCCTGGGTGGTCACCCGCCAACGGGTATCGAGGACGACCTGGCTCGGCGCTGGAATCGGCTTTGCCGGTGTGATTCTCGTGTTGCAACCCCAGGCCCACAGCTTCAGCAGCGGCGAATTGGCCGCGCTTGCGGGCGCTCTCTGCCTTGCCGTCGCGATGATGTCGGTCCGCTGGCTCGGAGCGACCGAGCCCATTACCAGAATCCTCTTCTATTACTTCCTGCTGTCGACCGTGATGTCCGTTCCCATCGCCGTGTTGGGCTGGCAACCGATTCCGGCACGGGCGTGGGTTTGGTTGATCTGCCTCGGGCTTGCGCTGTTCTTCTCGCAGATCTTCATCGTGCTGGCCTATCGCTACGCATCGGCGGAGAAGGTCGGCCCATTCATCTACTCCGTCATCGTCTTCACCGCACTGATCGACTGGATCGTCTGGAACCACGCGCCAACCCTGTCCATGTGTCTTGGCATGGCGCTGGTCATCGGCGGCGGGTTGGTCGCCGTTCGCGCCAAGGCCAAGGCGGCGGCTCAGAGCGACCACTGAATTGCCACTCGCGACAATTGTCGCCTCGGGTGTGATTAGCTAGCCGGGCCGATGGTCGTCCGATCATCGAGTTAGGGGGTTCCATGTTGGATTCAGGACGCGCGCTTCGTGGCGCAGTGGTCGGCGCGATCGGAGCCGGTTTCATGCTTTTCGGTGGCGTATCAATCGCATCTGCAGACCCCCCGCCGGCGCCCAACTGCACGGCGGGCGACCTCGCGGTGGCATCGGGGACGGTCGGAACGGCGATGGGCGATTACCTGTTCAGCCATCCCGACGTGAACGACTTCTTCACCAGCCTTCGTGGTCAGCCGAACGCCCAAATCCACGACCAGGTGCAGACCTACATGGACGCCCACCCGCAGGTGGAATCGGAGATCAACGGAATCCGTCAGCCCCTCACCGATCTGCGCAGCCGCTGCGACCTCGGCGCAGGGCCACTGGGCTCTTAGGAGACATCCGAAATGACTTCTTGGAAGCGGTCTTTGACCGTCACGGCCGCCACTGCCCTGGCCGTCGCTGCGATCCCCGGCGCGATATTCACCGTCCAGCCAACTGGTGTCGCCAACGCCGACGTCTGCGCCAGCGCAGGGCGACGGGTCCAGGTGAGCGGCTGCGCCAACATCGCCGACGCGGTCGCACCGTACGTGCCGCCGCCTGCCTATTACGCCCCGATGCCCTACGACCCACCGCCGCCACCGAACGTGACCGGGTGCGTGAGCTACAACGGCAGATGGGTCAACGCCGGCGGGTGCAACTAACGCCACAAACGTGTGACCGGATATTTTTGGTGGGATTTGGCGGTCGGCGTCGCCGCAGCGCTCCTCCTCGTTTGGGTGGCGCTGATCGCGGCGCTGGTGATCCTGCGACCGCGCGGCGGATTACTGCGCGAGGCGATCCGAATCCTTCCGGACGTGCTGCGCCTCATTCGCCGCCTCGCCGCCGACAGGACGCTGCCCAATGGTGTCCGCATTCGGCTAGGACTGCTGTTGGCGTACCTGGCATTGCCGTTTGATCTCATACCCGACTTCATCCCAGTGCTCGGCTACGCGGACGACGCGATCATCGCCACCGCGGTACTGCGCAGCGTCGTACGCGTTGCCGGTCTCGATGCCGTCCGCGTGCACTGGCCCGGCAGCGACGACGGGTTTGATGCCTTATGCCGGCTCGCGGGGTTGAACAAAACAAGCGGGTCCACCTAGAAGAGGCCTCGGCGCGCGCCGCCGTCCAGGGCGAGGGTTGCGCCATGAAGCGCGTCGGCCTCGGGCGCCAGCAATTGAGTCACGGCCCAGCTGACCTGGTCGGGTGTGGTCATTCGGCCCAGTGGTGAGTGGGATCGGTATTCGTCGAGGACGGTCTCGACGCTGACGCCGCGCGCCTCGGCCGCCGCGGCGGCGAATCGACGGAGACGCTCGGTGTCCAAGGCCCCAGGGGCGATCATGTGCACGGTCACCCCGCGTGGCCCGTAGGCGTCGGCGAGCTGGCGAATGAGGTTGGCAAGAGCAGCATTCGTGACGCCGGCACCGCAGGTTTGCGGTGTGGGTTCGGAACCGAAATGGCCACCGATGGCGACGATTCGCGAGCCGTCAACAAGCTTGTCGTCGACAGCGCGGACGAGACGCAGGAGTCCGCCCAGCTTCAACGACACCGACCGGCCCAGCACGTCTGGCTCGATCGTGGCCAGTGGTCCGGCCGGCGGTACGGCCGCGGACTGGACCACCATCCGGACGGGCCCGGACACTGCGGCGGCGATCGCCTCACCCGACGAGTCGTCGCCGATGTCCGCCGCGCATGCCGTAATCCCAGGGTCGGCCGCGCTCAGCTGCTCGAGGCGATCGCGGTCGCGGGCCACGGCGACCACGGGCACCCCGGCACTTCGCAGGCGCGTGACGATGGCAGCGCCGACCTCGCCGGTCGCTCCGACGACAACGGCTTGCGCGCTCGAGGTCATCATGAATCCTCCTGGTCCTCGGTGTCCGACGTGAATCGGCTGAGAAGATCCCTCAACTGTTCAAGCTCTTTGGGCTTCAGTGCAGAAACCAGTTGTTCGGCCGCCGGCTCGGCGGCCACATGAGCGGCATCGAAGAGCTCGAGGCCCTCCTTGGTGATCTCGACCGCCCGCACGCGCCGATCCCCTGGAACGGGTTTGCGCACGGCGAGCCCTTTGCGCTCCAGGTCGTCGACGACTCGCATGATCGCGGCTTTGTCAAAGCCCGTCGCCTCCACTAGATCCCGCTGCTCTGTGGGCCCGCGGTCCACCACGACGATCAGCACGGCGAAGTGTCGCAACTCGATGCCGAACGGCCGCAGAGCCTCCGCCATCGCCGCCGCCACGCGCCGGTGCGCCTTTCGCAGTAGCAATCCGAGGGCGAACGGCGAGGCGGTCGTCCGTGGAGACGTATCGGTCACGCGGCGACCTGATAGACGTCCTCGGCGGCTACCGGGGCGACGCCGAGTTCGGCGGCCACCGCGTCGATCGCATGCTGCGCGATGCTCAGATCCACCCGGCCGTCACGGGTGAAGTACGGGCCGACGTAGCGGTCGTAGTACTTTCGCGCCTCATCCGGTGTCAGCCGGTTCAGGAACGTGTTGACGTAATCGGCGGCCAGGTCCGGCTTTTCGGCCAGGGTCCGCAGCGCCCGCGTGTTGGCCCGCACGAGCGCCTGCAGTGCCGGGCTGTCCAGCGGGATATGGACAGGGTCTACCGCGACGCCGACGGTCGGGATCTGGAAGTGATCGCCGACCCACGCCAGCACGTGGAACCCCTCTTCCTCGGCGACTTGTTCGGGCGAGAGCGTGCTGCCGACGTAGGCCGCGTCGACCGAACCGTCCCGCAGGCGTCGCAGATCCATCTGGTAGTCACCGGGGGATCGCACCATGCATGCGACGTCGCGATCGGGGTCAAGACCGTGCTCGCGCAGCACGATCCGGGCGAAACAACCCGGCGCTGTATGAGGGGCGTGGACCGCCAGGCGGCGCCCGCGCAGATCCGCCATGGAAGTCACGTCGGCGTTGCCGACAAACCAGAACAGCGGACGATGGGTATTGACGGTGAGCATCTTCCAACCGATGCCGTCGGTCAGCCGCGACAACAGAGTCCGGCCCAGACCGATGGTCGCGGCATGTCGCAACCGTTCGGTTTTCCAGTCGACGCCGTCGCGGATGGCGACGTGAACACCTTCATCCTCGTAATAGCCCTCCTGGTCGGCAACATAAGCCACCAGTTCTTCGTGTAGCCCATGTCCGACATAGGCCAGATCGATCGTGTCCACGGCGAAACCCTTTCGTGTCTAGTGAATTGTGAAGCGGCCGAAGTAGTTTCAATCCATGGCGAGGCCGCCGTTGACCGGTAGGTAGTGGCCGGTGGTGAAACCCGACGCCTCGCTCGCCAAGAACGCCACCGTGTTGGCCACCTCGTCAGGGGTAACCAGGCGCCCCATCGGATTGGTCGCACCGAGTGCACGCACCTGCTCCGTCGTCAACTGCCCGGTCACCTTTGTCTCGTTGACCGTGGCGGGCGCGACGAGGTTCGCGGTGATGCCGTGCGGCGCCAGTTCGAGAGCGATGTAGCGGACAAACTGGTCGAGTGCGGCCTTGGCGGTGCCAAGCGTGATCATGCCCTCGCGAGGCCGGCGGGACAGCCCCGTGCTGAGATACACCAGGCGCCCGTATTCGCGGGAAATCATCCCCGGCACAACAGCTTTGGTGATCAGAAATGCGGCGCGCAACTCTCGGTCCAGCTTGCCGCCGAGCTGCTCCCAGCTCAGATCGGCGAACGAGGTGACGTCAAATGGGATCAGCGCGTTGTGCACGAGCACGTCGACACGACCCCACCGCTGTTCGGTTTCACCGACCATTGCGGCGACGTCGTCGGCTTCGGTGACGTCGGCCTGAATCGCCATCGCTTCGCCACCGGCCGCTCTGATCGCCGCCACCACCTCCTCTGCTTGCGCAGCGCTGGCGCGATGATTGACGACCACCCGAAACCCGCGCTCCGCGAGGACGAAGGCAGTCGCGGCTCCGATTCCCCGGCTTGCTCCGGTGATCAACGCAACACGATCCATCAGTGCGACCTCCCTCTCGGGTCGCGGGGCAACGCGATCGCAGATCGCCCACCGGCCGCGGCATCCGTAACAGCTCAGACCGTATCATTCAATACTATTTCGATCGATGCTATTCCCCGTGGCTTGCCCAGGCCTCCTGCGCCGGGCACTTCATGGTCGACCTGACCCGGCCGGAGCTCACCATGGCTTTCAGTGGCGTCCCTGGTCGGGCTGCGTCAGCCAGTGGCTCCCGACGGGCATATCGCATTCCGAGTATTTTCAGGTTTTAGGTGTCAGCGATCGAGTGTCGAATATTTCGAGTTTGCGCGTCAATTTCCAGGCGAGCGTGCTGGCAGGTACGGCTAACCGTGGCGGCTTTGCGGCCGCCGACGATCGCCCCACCAGCTAATACCTATATCGGAAATTGCGAAGCCTGACGTCTCGCTGTGTGAATCCTGACAGCATAGGGAAAATCGTTACTCACCGAATTGTCGATTCCGCTCACAGGTGTAGTCGACCGGCGAATACTCACCGCCCATAACACCAGCTCGCAGCGACCTCCGGCGAACCGACCAATTGGTCGTCAAAAAGGTGCGGACTGTTAGGCGCCTGGTCGCTCCTAGTAGATGAGTGCGGCCCACCAGGACGGCACCTGACACAGAGGAACGCATGATGACCGGCACCAATATCCCACTACGAGCCCTCCGGATCTCCGCGGGCGTCATGGTCTTCGCCGCTGGAGCAGGCATGGGCGTGCTCGGCGCAGCGGCGACGGCGAACGCGGCTGACGCCTACGTCGCTATCTCCGTTGGGGCTGCAAACGACAATCCCCCGATTCAGTCGATCGGCGGCATGGGGATCGGACCCGACCTCAACCAAGCCAGAATCGCATCGCTATCGAACTGTCAGGACAACGGCGGCCATCAATGCGTCTTTCAGGCCAAAGCCATGAACGGGTGCGCTGCGGCCGCGGCGAGCGACTCCGGAGAGGTCAAGGGGTCGTCGGACATGGCGACGCAACAGGCCGCGGAGAGCAATGCCCTGAGCCAGTTGGAGACCACACAGGGCGCCCATGTGGTCCTGTCGGGTTGCTCGAACGGACAGGTTCAGCCTCCGCCGCCTCCGTCGTCGCCGCCTCCTCCGCCTACGGAGCCGAAGCCGGGGCCGACAGTCTCGTTCAAGACGATCGTCGGCGGTCGGCAGGCCCACATCACCGACCGCAGCGGAGTCTCGTCGCAGTGCACGTATGCGACCGACAACTTCAACCGCGGCTTCGCGCTGCCGGCCAACGGCAGCTATGACCTGAATATCGTTCCTGCGATACCGCAACTCCGCAATTGGAACATCACCATCACCTGCGACAACGGCACCAGCACGCAAACCACCGACTACTTCTGAGCACCCAGCGGCCGCCTGCGCACGCTCGCCGAGGGGTGAGCTGGCGCCGTTTGTTCCGCGGATGCGGCATTAACGCGCCAAATAATCCGATGATGCGGATATATTGCCTCCGTGTCGATGATCCGGATTCGCGACGCGGCCGACCTCTTGGGCGTCAGCGACGACACCGTCCGTCGCTGGGTTGACGACGGTGCGTTGCCTGCCGATCAGGACCAGTCAGGCCGCAAGGTGATTCCGGGCGAGGCACTCGCCGAGTTCGCCGTCGAGCATTCGGGCACGACACCGAAGGATCCGCTGAGCATCGCCAGCTCGGCGCGCAACCGCTTCGCTGGCCTGGTCACCCGGGTTGTCACCGACGGGGTGATGGCGCAGGTCGAGATGCAGTGCGGGCCGTTCACCGTCGTGTCGCTGATGAGTGCCGACTCGGCTCGCGAGCTGAAGCTGGAGCCCGGCAGCGTCGCCGTGGCCGTCGTCAAAGCCACCACCGTGATCGTCGAAACGCCTGGAGGACAGTCGTGAAACACATGGGTCGAATCGCCGTGGCGACCGCGCTACTGCTGGCCACGGCCATCGGATGCGGCTCGCCGAACGACGCGTCCTCGCCGTCCTCTACGACCGCCGCGGGCGGTGCCAAGCTGATCGTCTTCGCGGCCGCGTCGTTGAAGAAGTCGTTCACCGAAATCGGCGAGCAGTTCAAGACCGACAACCCGGGCAGCGACATCGAATTCTCCTTCGCCGGCTCATCGGACCTGGTGACCCAGTTGACCCAGGGCGCGCCTGCCGACGTCTTCGCCTCGGCCGACACCAAGAACATGGACAAAGCGGCCAAGGCCGACCTGCTGGGGGGCGATCCGGTCAACTTCGCGTCCAATACGCTGACAATCGTTGCGGCGCCGGGCAATCCGAAGAAGATTGCCTCGTTCAAGGATCTGGCCAAACCGGATTTGTCGGTGGTGGTATGCGCCGCCCAGGTGCCGTGCGGCTCCGCCACGGAGAAAGTCGAGAAGGCCACCGGGGTAACGCTCAACCCGGTCAGCGAAGAGTCTCAAGTGACCGACGTGCTGAACAAGGTGACCAGCGGCCAGGCCGATGCCGGGCTGGTCTACGTCACCGACGCACGGGGAGCGGGCGACAAAGTCACCGCGGTGGCCTTCCCCGAGTCGGCCGAAGCCGTGAACACCTATCCGATCTCGGTACTCAAGCAGTCCAAGGATCCCGACCTGGCGGGCAAGTTCGTCGACCTCGTCACCGGCGAGGCGGGACAAAAAGTCTTGAACGCGGCGGGTTTCGCGAAGCCGTAAACCGAAGCCGCGTGGCGAACATCGGCAGCCGTCCGATTCTCTCCGAGAGTCGGGCCCGTCGTCGGCGGTGCTGAGCCTCGTCGCCCGGTCAGGCGAATCATCGAAGCCGTGTGTGTCGCACTTGTGTGACACGGAGGTGACAAGCGTCGCAGCGGCGGCGCCTATTCGGCGCGCCCACTCCGCCACTAGGTCAATCCCGATGGCTGAGTGGCATATTCGCGCCCATATGACGGGAACGCGCGTCAGATATCACCGACAGCTGACGCACAGCGAGTTATTCACCCAATTCGAGCGCGGGTCCTGAGCCCATCTCCTACGGTGCTGTTACGACGGCTGCCGCAGGGGAGGCGCGATGGCGGCACGGGCCCGCTGCGGCGCGTCCAGGTGCAAGAACAGCGAACTCATGCGCGCCCAGACATCGATCCGGCGAACTGGCTCCCACCGGGCCATTGACCAATTATTACTATTTTTAGATAATAGCGTCCGCCCCTCGCGACGGCCGATCAGATCAGGGGGATCGATGGAGGCACACCTCCCGCGCCGACATCGGTATCGGCGCGATGCAGGCCCACCTCCCGGTCACCCAATCGTTGACCAAATAGTTGTTCCGCAGGTAGAGTCCCGGCCCGGGCGGGCGGTAACGGCATCGGGTCGATGGGGGCACTGTGTATTCATTCCATCCTGGAGTCGCGTGATTGCGCGAATGGGGGCGGGATGAGGGCTGCGGCGCTGCGAGCTCTGCTGGGCGTCGCCTCCGTCGCCGCGATCGTCGCCGTGGTCGTTGTCGCCGCGACGATGTTTCGCGGCGGTTTCACCGACAGCGTGCCCGTCACGGTGTTGTCGCCACGGGCCGGCCTGGTGATGAACCCCGACGCCAAGGTTCAGATCCGCGGCGTCCAGGTCGGCAAGGTCGAGTCCATCGAGGCGCTGCCCAACGGCGGCGCCGCTCTTCACCTCGCGATGGACCCCAAGAGGCTCAACGCGATCCCCGCCAACGTTCTTGTCGACATCGCGTCGACGACGGTGTTCGGGGCGAAGCAAGTTCAGCTCGTTTTTCCGCCCAATCCGTCGGCGGAGTCACTACGAGCCGGCCAGGTGCTCGACGCCCAACACGTCATGGTCGAGGTCAACACCGTCTTCCAGCAACTCACCTCGGTCTTGTCACAGATCGAGCCCGCCAAGCTCAACGAAACCCTTGGCGCCATCGCAGCAGGCACTGAGCGGCCGGGGCGAGAAGCTCGGCCAGATGCTCACCGACCTGGACGCATACCTGGCCAAACTCGAACCGAGCCTGCCCGCACTGAGCCACGACCTCGAGGCCGCGCCCGGCGTGCTGCGGGCATATGCCGACGCATCACCGGATTTCGTATCCATCGCCGACAATTCGGCGCGGATCAGCGACACGCTCGTCGACCAACAGCAGAACCTCGATGCCGCGCTCGTCAGCGTGATCGGCCTTGCCGACATCGGCAACGAGGTGCTCAGCCAGAACCGGCAGCCGCTCACCGATGTCCTTCATCTCCTGGTGCCGACGACCGATCTGACGAACAAGTACAACCAGGCCCTGTGGTGCGCACTCAGCGGCATGGTCAATTCGTCACACCTGCCGCCGTTGAAGCAGCCGGGTGTCCAGGTGCTGGCCGGCTTCCTCTGGGGTGAGGAAAGATACCGGTACCCGATGGACCTGCCGAAGGCGGGCGCAACGGGCGGTCCGCAGTGCACCGGTCTGCCGAATCTGCCGTTCGAGGCTGTGCCGCCATACGTCGTAGCGGACACCGGAACCAACCCATGGCGGCGCACCTACCCCGGGATTGTGCTGAATTCCGATGGGCTGAAACGGCTTCTGTTCGGTGAGATCGACGGTCCCCCGCGGAACACCTATCAGATCGGACAGCCCGGATGAGGCGCTCACTTCGTCCGACACTGATCAAGTTCGGCATCTTCGGGCTCGTCATGGCGGTGATGACCGCCTGTCTGTTCTTCATCTTCGGTCAGTACCAAACCGGTTCGACCAAGGACTACTCGGCGGTGTTCATCGACGCCTCGCGACTCAAGCCGGGACAGTCGGTGCGGGTGGGCGGTTTGCGTGTCGGCACAGTCAACGGCGTCAAACTGCAGAAGGACAAGACGGCGCTCGTCACGTTCGATGCCGATCCCGCCGTCCAGATGACGACGGGCACCCGAGTAGCGGTGCGCTACCTCAACCTCGTCGGCGATCGCTATCTGGAGCTGATCGACGGTCCCGGTGACCGGCGGCTGCCACCCGGATCTCAGATTCCCACGGAGCGAACTCAGTCAGCGCTCGACCTCGACTTGCTGCTCGGCGGCCTCAAGCCGGTGATCCGCGGCCTGAATCCGCAAGACGTGAACGCGTTGTCGGCATCGCTGATCCAGATCTTCCAGGGGCAGGGCGGCACCCTGCAGTCGCTGCTCTCCAGCACGTCGGGGTTCACCACCGCGCTGTCCGAACACAACCAGACGATCCAGGCGTTGATCGACAATCTGCGTACGCTGCTCTCCACCCTCTCCAAGGAGGGCGACAAGTTCTCGGGCACGATCGCCAAGTTGGAGACTCTGGTGACACAGCTTGCCGCAGAGAAGGACCCGATCGCCACGGCCATCGAGTCCCTCAACAACGGCACCGCGTCGGTGGCCGACCTGCTCACCGACGCCCGACCTCCGCTCAAGGGCACGGTCGACCAGTTGAACCGATTGGCTACCAACATGGACGGCCAGAAGGACAGGCTTGACACCGCACTGGTCAAGGCGCCCCAGAACTATCACAAGCTGATCCGCACCGGCTCCTACGGCAGTTTTTTCAACTACTACATCTGCGAACTGAAGTGGCGTGTGACCGACCTCCAGGGACGTACTGCCGAATTCCCGTGGATCCGGCAGGACGGCGGAAGGTGCGCTGAGCCCTGATGCTGAAATACCGCGGAAATAAGCTCATCCGAACAGGATTCATGGGTGTGATCCTGGCGATCCTCATCGTTCTCATCGGCCTGTCGCCGGAAACCTTGACATCGATGGCAACGGGCATCCGGTACCAGGCGCAGTTCTCCGACGCCGGTGGACTGACGGCGGGCAACGACGTGACGATCGCCGGTATCAAGGTCGGCAGTGTCTCGGATGTGTCGCTGAAGGGGCGCAACGCAGTGGTCACTTTCGCCATCGACAGCACGGTCGAACTCGGCTCGGACACCACGGCACATGTGCGAACCGGGACACTCCTCGGTGAACGGGTCCTGACACTCGAGTCCTCCGGTAACGACACGATGCACCCGATGGACATCATCCCGGTGTCACGCACCGCGTCGCCCTACTCGCTGACCGAAGCAGTCAGCGAGCTGACGACCAACACCGCGGGAACCGACACCGGCTCTCTCAACCAATCGCTAGACACGCTCTCGGAGACGCTGGATCAGGTTGCACCGCAACTTGGTCCGACGTTCGACGGCATCACCCGACTGTCGCAGGCCATCAACGATCGCGACGACACACTGGGGGTACTGCTCAAGGACGGCGCCGACGTCACCAAGATCCTCTCCGACCGCAGCGCACAGGTGAACACGTTGATCCTCAACGCCGACGATCTTGTCGCCGTGCTCAACGAACGACGCTATGCGATCGTCGAGTTGCTGGCGCACACATCGGCGTTGTCGAAGCAGCTGTCCGGCCTGATCCACGAAAACGAGGAGAAGCTGGCGCCGACACTGGACAAGCTCAACGCGGTGACGGCGGTGCTGGAGAAGAACCGCGACAACATCGCCAAAGCCTTACCGGGGCTCGCGAAATTCCAGACCACACTCGGCGAGACGATCGGCAACGGCCCGTACTACCAGGCGTACATCCCCAATCTGTTCTTCGGCGAGATCTTCCAGCCGTTCTTCGACTACGCGTTCGGCTTCCGGCGGGGCACCAACGCCGGCCAGCCGCCGGACAATGCCGGCCCTCGCGCCGAGCTTCCCTTCCCGTACAACGGTATTCCGCAGGAGAACGAGAAGTGGGGGCCACCACCGCCACCATGACTCGAAACCGCATCCTGAAACTGGCACTTGCCGCTGTGCTCGCCGTAGCGCTTGTCGGCGGCGTCGCCGTGGTCATCCAGCAGGCCTTCTTCCGGCCCAACACGATGACCGCATACTTCACCAAGGCGGTCGCCATCTATCCCGGCGACGAGGTCCGCATCGCCGGCGTCAAAGTGGGCAGCATCGATTCGATCGAACCGGTCGGCACCCAGGCGAAGATGACGCTACGGGTCGACCGTGGGGTCTCGGTTCCCGCCGACGCCAAGGCCGTCATCGTCGCCCAGAACCTGATCTCCGCCCGGTACGTCCAACTGGCGCCCGCCTACGAGTCCGGCCCCAAGATGCGGGACGGCGCGGTGATCCCGCTGGATCGCACGGCAATCCCCGTCGAATGGGACGAGGTCAAAGAACAACTGATGCGGCTGGCGACGGAGCTGGGCCCGGACAAGGGCATGTCCACCGGCTCAGTCGGGCGGTTCATCGACAGCGCCGCCAACGCTCTGAACGGCAACGGCGCCAAGCTGCGTCAGACATTGGCTCAACTTTCGGGTGTCGGAAGGATTCTCGCCGATGGCAGCGGAAACATCGTCGACACGATCACCAACCTCCAGACCTTCGTCAGCGCACTGCGCGACAGCAACGACCAGATCGTGCAGTTCCAGAACAACTTCGCGACGTTGACGAGCGTTCTCAACGACAGCAGCTCAGACCTTGACGCCGCACTCAAGAACCTGTCCGAGGTGGTAGGCGAGACCCAGCGATTCATCGCAGGCACGCGCGACAAGACGGCTGAGCAGATTCGGCTTCTCGCCGATGTCACCCAGACCCTGGCCGATCATCGGTTGGACCTGGAGAACGTGCTGCACATCGCGCCGCACTCGATCGCCAACGCCTACAACATGTTCGACCCCCGCACCGGCGCCGCGAGCGGTGTCTTCGTGCTCAACAACCTGTCCAATCCCACGTGGGCGATCTGCACCATGATGGGCGCCCTCGAGAACGTCACGTCGCCGGAGACCGGCAAGCTCTGCTCGCAGTACGTGGGCCCGGCGCTGGACACGATCGACATCAACAACATCCCGGTGCCGTTCAACCCCTTCATCACCGCGGCTCCGCCCGATTACATGCTGCGGTACACCGAGGACCGGCTCCGGCCGGAGAACGAGGGTCAACCGCCCCCGCCAGCCACGGATCTGCCTGCGGTGTCGGCCTATACGGGCTTCAACGGTGACGTGCCGCCGCCACCCGGCTATGGACCGCCGCCGGGGCCACCGCTACCCATGGCTCCTGCGCCCCAACCTCCGCCGCCGACATTCCAGGACATGCTGCTGCCGGCCGAGATGCCGCCCACGCCACCCGATGCCCCCGCGGGTCCACCGCCGGCGAGCGGCGGGACGCCGCCATGATCGGACTGAGAATCGGGCGTCGTCTGCTGGCGATCGGCCTCACGCTGGCGGTGACGGTCACGGGCTGCGCATTCCAGGGTGTCAACTCGCTGCCCCTGCCGGGGACGGTCGGTCGCGGCGGAGATGCGGCCGTGTATCACGTCGAGGTGGCGAACATCGGGACGCTGGAGTCGAATTCGCCGGTGTTGATCGGCGATGTCGTCGTCGGCAGCGTCGGCAACATGAGGTTGCACGGCTGGCATATCGACATTGACGCGTCGCTCAAGCCGGATGTGGTTGTGCCAGCGAACGCGGTGGCCACGGTGGGCCAGACCAGCCTGCTGGGATCCATGCACCTGGCGCTCGACCCGCCGCCGGGCGAGGCGCCGACCGGTCGGCTCACGCCTGGCGCGACGATCGGCCTCAACAGTTCGTCCACCTACCCGTCGACCGAGCAGACGCTGTCTTCGCTGGCGGCGGTGGTCAACGGTGGCGGTCTCGGGCAGATCGGCGACATCGTCCACAATTTCAACGTCGCGCTGAACGGCCGCCAGGACATCGTGCGTGACCTGATCGCTCGCCTCGACACCTTTGTCGGAACGCTCTATCAGCAACGGGACAACATCATCACGACCATCGACGAACTGAACCGGTTCGCATCGACGCTCGGCGGCCAACAGGAAGTGCTCATCCGCGCGCTGAACAAGATCCCCCCGGCCCTTGACGTGTTGATCAGGGAGCGACCGAGGCTCACCACTGCGCTGGAGAAGCTCGGCACCCTCAGCGACACCGTCACCGGTCTGGTCAACGACACCCAGGCCGACCTTGTCACGAACCTGCAGAATCTCGAACCCACACTGAAGGGCCTCGCCGACGTGGGCCCGGAGATCGACACCGCTCTGGCCTATATCCCGACGTTCCCGTTGACCCAGAACCTGATTGACCGCGGTGTGCGCGGCGACTACGTGAACCTGTTCGTCACCGTCGATTGGACGAACTCTCGGATCAAGCGCGGGCTTTTGCTCGGTACGCGCCTCGGACAGGACCGCGCGTCGTTGATCCCAGCCCCCGGCGACCCCGGATATGACGCCTACTACACCAAGTTCCCTCTCGGCGTTGGGGTCTCACCACCGTTCGGACCGATTCCGAATGTCGGCGCCTGCGCCGTGGGAACCGGGCGGTGGTGGCTGATGCTCACCAGGTTCGTCCGCATCCAGCTGGCTATCTTCACGATCGCGTCGATCATCGGCGTACTGGTGATGGTGTTCGTCTACATGCAGGCGCCGACCCTGCTCGGCATCGGCCGGATCACCGTCAAGTTGGAACTTCCCGCATCCGGCGGGCTGTACCGGTTCTCCAACGTGACGTACCGCGGCGTCGAGGTCGGCAAGGTGACGAGGATGGACGTGTCGCGGACGCAGGCCACCGCAACGCTGTCGCTCGACACCACCCCGAAGATTCCGGCCGATCTGGTCGCTCAGGTGCGCAGCGTATCGGCGGTCGGCGAACAGTACGTCGAGCTGATGCCCCGTACTGACTCACCGCCATACCTGGGGGACGGGTCGGTGATCGCCTTGGCCGACACCGAGATTCCGCAGCCGGTCGGTCCGATGCTCGATCGGGTGAGCACCCTGATCAACAGCGTGCCCAAGGACCAGTTGAGCGGGCTGGTCAACGAGTCGTTCAACGCGTTCAACGGAGCGGGCTTCGACCTCGGCTCACTGTTCGACTCGTCGGCGAAGATATCCGGCGACCTCAACAAGGTGGGCGATCAATCGTCTGCGCTCATCGAAGACAGTGGGCCACTCCTGGATTCGCAAGCGCAGACGACGGACTCCTTGCGGCTGTGGGCGAGAAGCCTGGCCGGGGTCACCGGGCAGGTCGTGAACAATGATCCCCAGGTACGCACGCTGCTGCAGGAGGGACCACCTGCAGCGGACGAGGTGTCGCGCCTCTTCGATCAGGTGAAGCCGACGCTGCCGATACTGCTCGCGAACCTCACGACGTTCGGCCAGGTGGGTGTGACCTATCACCCGTCACTCGAGCAGGTGCTGGTGTTGTTGCCGCCGTTCGTCGGAGACATCCTCGCGTCGGCTCCCCAGAACAATCCGACCGGCCTGGCTCTCGGTGACTTTCGGATACAGCTCGGCGACGGACCGCCGTGCACCGTCGGATTCCTGCCTCCGTCGCAGTGGCGTTCGCCTGCGGACACGACGGAGATGGATACTCCGGACGGCCTGTACTGCAAGCTGCCGCAGGATTCGCCGATCGTCGTGCGCGGTGCCCGTAACTCGCCGTGCATGGGCGTACCCGGCAAGCGCGCCCCGACCGTGCAGGAGTGCTACAGCGACAAGCCGTATATGCCGCTGGCGATGCGGCAGCATGCGTTGGGCCCGTATCCGATCGATCCGAATCTTGTCGCGCAGGGCATTCCGCCGGACGACCGCGTAGACGGCAACCAACGGCTTTACGCCCCAGTCGAAGGCACGCCGATGCCGCCCGGCGCGGTACCGCCGTCGGGGACACCGCCCGATGCGCCTCCGCCCGGCGCTGCACCGCCACCGCCGCCACTGCCACCGTCGCCGGCTGACTTTCCTCCGATGGACACCGGCGGGGGAGTAGCCGCGACGCCAAGCGCATTCCACGGCAACGCATCCGCGTCTGGCCCGTCCGTCGCGCTGGCGCATTACGATCCGCAGACCGGCGAGTATGCGACACCGGGCGGTCAAGTCTATCGGCAGACCGATCTCGTGGCCGCGCCGAAGTCGTGGCAGGACCTCGTCTTCAAGGCGGACGAATGATGTTTGCACCGTTACGCATCGGCGTCCTCGCAGCGTTGGCCATGATGTTCGCCGCGTCGTCGGCTCACGCGGACCCCGGCGACGGAATCGCGATCAACGGCACCTTCACCGCATTCTCCGACGGCGTGTGGGCGAAGACGGACGACTCATATCACGACGAGCGCAGTGTCACCCAGACGTGGTCCGTCACCTCGACGTGCAGCACGTATCAGGACTGCACCGGGCGCGTGACCAGCGATCAGGGCTGGAGCGCTGATCTTGTGTACATCAGCGGTCGTTGGAAAGTGGCTCGGCCCGTCGATAATTGGGAGCCGTGCAATGACGGCACCGTTGTTCAGGGGCAGCAGACGTTCACGTTCTGGAAGGGTTGGCCGGATCCGGCGCTCAAGGGTTGGGACACCACGCTCGGTCCCAGCGGCGCATGCGGAAAGAACAAGCAGCTCAACATTCAGCTGCCGTTCACACTCACGCCAGTCGGCTGATTGCGATTTGGGCGTGGCTGGTTGCGCGCAGCGCAACTCAGCACGCCGAAATCGCGTGTTAGGCCGGGTTGAACGCCCCACGCGGGATGGTGAGTGGCAGATCGACCGAACTCAGCAATCCCGGTTCTGCCGCGACGACATACGGCACCGCATTGACGACGCGCATCGCCGTCGCGACCATCGCGCCCGCACCGGACGTCATGCCTTCGATCCCGGCCTTGCGCCGATCACGCAGCGTCGCGGCCATCGTGCAGTCGATGTCCGGCTGACCCGTGATCACCACGCGATAGCCCAGGGCGCCGGGAAGGGTCGGCCAGTCAGGGGCGACATCGGGAGCCAGCCGAGTGACGTGTTCGATGACGATCGCCTCGCGCCCGTCGACGACGCCGATCGCCTGCATCCGCAGCGCGCCGCACGTTCCGGCCTCGACGGTGCCCATCGCGACCTCCAATGTCCGCTTCGTGACCGCGCGGTCGAATGTCTCGCGGATCTCCTGAACCTCGACGCCGAGCGCGTCGGCGACCATTCGGATCTGTCCCTGCCACTCGCCCGAGATGGCGCCCGGAAATCCGATCCACGGCTGGTAGTCGAGTGGACGGCCGAACCCCATTGCGTCGCTCATGATGTCGGGAACCCCGTAGTCGTCGTACAGACCGATCTCATAGGCGTGGATCTTCTCGATCTGCGACGACTGCGTCGTCAGCACGAGAGGCAGGTAGTCGGCGGCGAACCCCGGTTCGATGCCCGACGCGTAGAGCGACACCTGGCCTTCTTTGGCGGCGGCCACCAGTTGGTCGCGCCATTCGGCCGGCTCATAGGCGTGCGGGTTGACCAGCCGCGTGGTGCTTGTCGACACCACATTGATTCCTGCGCTGAGCAGCTTGACGTAGTCGGGGATCGCCAGCGCGTCACGCTCGGGACCACTGGCCGCATAGATGACACAGTCGGGTTTGAGCGCGATGAGCGCGTCGGCGTCATTGGTCGCGGCCAGGCCGATGGGCTCACCGTTGGCGAGTTCGCCGGCATCCTTGCCGACCTTGTCCTCGGAATGCACCCACACGCCGACCAGGTCCATATTGGGCCGCTGGTGAATTGCACGAATCGCGATCGAACCGATGCCGCCCGTGGACCACACCACAACACGCTGCCGACCTGCTGTCATCGTCTCCTCCTAGATGGGTGATTACCGGTAGAACGGTCCCGGCTTGCCTGCCCGCGCCAAATCGCCGTACGGGTCGTAGACCTTGACGGTCGGATAGGGCCACTGGTCGTAGGCGGGCTTGGGGTCTCCGCCGATCCGCAGCAGGCTGAGGACCGCGATGGGTAGGAGTACGGCACTCATCAGCACGACGGTTGCGACCACGGTCAGTCGCGCGGTGGTGATTCGGGCCGAACGTCGAAGCCCGGGTAGGGATTGCGCGATTCTGGTGAGAACCGTCGGGCGGTCGCTGTCGTCCCGCACCAACAGCAGTGCCACGATCGAGAACAGCACGCTGTCGTAGATCACCATGAACAGCGGGAGCTGGCGGCCGCCGAAATTCAGCACCGGGCCCGCCGCTTCCGTGTACGTGAAGAGGCCGACCTTCAGCCACATGAACTGCATGAGTGCGTTGATCGGCAGCCCCGCAATGAATCCGGTGACGAAGACGGCCACGAAACGGTGCCGGTCGAGCCAGCCGTTGCGGCGAATGCGCGGCTCGACGAACCGCCGATGCAGCGAAAGAAGACCGAGCCCGGTCAGCACGTAGTAACTCGCATATCCGCCGAGAAACGACAACGACGGTTCAAGAAGCGGAGAAGCGTTGAAGTACGGCCACGACAGCGGAAAGTGTGCGACCCGGGAATCAAAGACGGTGAACGTCGCCCAGTTCGCCAACGGGTCGAGCGCTCCGGCGAAGAAGGCGGCGACGGCGACGATCAACAACCAGTGCGGACTGCGATCGCGGATGGACTGCCAGCCCAGGTACCCGAAGAAGCCGATCGTCAGCACCACCGACGTGACGCTGGTGACCAACGGCCAGTTCGTCACGCCCAGAAACGGCGCATACGGCGCAGGCCCGGGGTTCGGGTTGGTGGTCCGCGGATCGCCGTGCAGGCCGGTCTGCATATTCGTCAGCACGACGACGGCGAAGAGCAGCGCGGCGCCGAACGCGACCCAGCCGAGCCGGCTGCGGGCTGACGGCCTGTCATCGGTCGGCGCGGCGACCTGCCCGTCGGCAGCGCTGAGTCCGGCCACATCGCATCCCTCGGATCGATCGCTCACGCGACCTAACGTTTGATCCGAAAACTAACAGCGCAGAAGTCCGTGGTCAATGATCTCGCACGAAGCGTCTCGCCCATCGGTGGGGACTGAACAAAAATTAGGTTATATTCGCACCGATGTTCACGATCCGCTTCGACATGCGAGCACCGTCGTTCGGGGCGCCGGTCAGCGAGTTGTACGCCGCCGCGATCGACATGTGTGCCTGGGCGGAGACCCGCGGCGCGATCGTGGCGGTGCTGTCCGAGCATCACGGGGCGGAAGACAACCATCTACCCTCGCCGCTGATATTGGCGTCGGCGATCGCGGCCCGCACCGAGCGGCTGGCGATCATGCTGGCCGCGGTCGTACTGCCGTTCTGGGACCCGGTCCGCCTGGCCGAGGACATGACAGTGCTGGACATCATCAGCAGCGGGCGGGTGTCGTACGCATTCGGCATCGGCCACCGCCCCGAGGAGTACGAGCACTACGGCGTCGACATGAGCCGACGTGGCGCCCTCGCCGACGAGAAGCTGACGCTGCTGAGACAGCTTCTGAAGGGCGAACCCATGGTCGCCGACGGCAGGCGCATCCACATCACGCCGTCGTGCTCGTCACCCGGCGGCCCGTTCATCATGATCGCGGGCGGCAGCGCTGCTGCGGTCAAGCGGGCGGCCAGGCACGGGCTGGGACTTGTCTTGCAGACGAGCAAACCTGGACTGAAAGAGTTGTACGAGAACGAATGTCGCGCGCACGGACATGAGCCCGGCTTCGTCCAGCTGCCTACCGACGGCGCTCCGACCGCGGTGTTCGTCGCCGACGACCTGGACAAGGCGTGGCGCGAGCTGGGTCCGTACCTCTTGCACGACGCGGTGACGGCCGCGACCTACCGACACGGCGACGAGGGGGTGGCCAGCATCTCCCGCGCCAAAGACGTCGACGAGCTGCGGACGGCGATCGGCCCGTATCGCGTCCTCACCACCGATGAGGCGATCGACTACATGCGCGGCGGCCAGGCCCTGCCGCTGGCGCCGTTGTGCGGTGGGTTGCCACCGGAGTTGGCGTGGCCGTATCTCGAGCGTGCAGGGGAGGCGGCGGCCCGCGCTGCCTGATCGAAGGAGAACCATGCAGACAAGACCGATTCGTGTTGTGGTGTGGTCGACGGGTGGCGTCGGTTCCATCGCCGTCGACGCCGTACACCGCCGGCCCGATCTCGAGCTCGTCGGCGTGTGGGTGCATTCCGACGACAAGGTGGGCCGCGACGCCGGAGAGCTTGCCGGTGGCGAACCGATCGGTGTCACGGCCACCAACGACGCCGACACACTGATTGGTCTGCGGCCGGATTGTGTGGTGTACGCCGCCAGCGGACCGGAACGCGACGCCGGTGCCGTCCCGGATTACCTTCGGCTGCTCGACGCCGGAATCAACGTGGTGTCAACGACATCCACCAGTTTGATCTATCCGCCGGCGTTTTACTCGCCGGAGTGGCGCGACCAACTCGAGGCGGCCGCCAAGTCCGGCAACGTCTCGTTCTACGCGTCGGGCATCTTCCCCGGGTTCGGCTCCGACCAACTGGCACTGCTCATGACGACGCAGTCCAAGAAGATCCGGTGCATCAAGGTGACGGAGGTCGCGCTGAATGACCACTACCCCGTCGCCGACGTCATGATGAACGGCATGGGGTTCGGTCATCCGCTCGATTTCGAGCCGATGTTGAAGACGCCCGGGTTCATCGAGTTGACTTGGAAAGCACCGATTTATCTCATCGCCGACGGCCTCGGTGTCGCGGTCGAGGAGGTACGGGGTTCACTTGACCGGCGCCTGACCGAACGGGACATCGAAGTCGCGTTCGGAACCATCAAGGCGGGAACGTGCGGGGCCGTCATGACTAGGGCCGCGGGCGTCGTCAACGGGCGGGAGGCGATCGTGCTCGAGCACATTATCCGGATGGCCCGCGACGTGGCTCCCGATTGGTTGGCGTCGGAGTTCGATGCGACGTATCGCGTCGACATCGAGGGCGAGCCCGACATCCACTGCTCGATGAACCTGGGCGACGCGGAGGGCCACGGCGCAGGCCACGCCGCGATGGCGGCCACCGCCATGCGGGTCGTCAACGCGATTCCGTTTGTCGTCGATGCGCCCGCGGGCCTGCTGAGTTCGCTGGACATGCCGAACACGTTGCCGCGGTACGCTTTCGACTGATCGGGCATCATGGGGGCAACCAGAGAGTTCGTATTCAGCGCCGTCGCCGACGAGCGGCGGCAGATCGCGACTGTGATCGAGCAGTTGGACGACGCCCAGTTGGCGACGGAGAGCTTGTGCGCGGGCTGGGACGTCAAGACGGTGGCCGCCCACCTGGTCAGTGTGTTCGCCGACGGATTCTGGGTTTTTCAGTGGAAGGCGCTCCGCCGCGGCGGCATTCACCGGGCCATCGACGAGTTGGCCCGGCGCCGCGCGCAGTCGTCGGCGATCGACATAGCTGCTGCGCTGCGTCAGGGTGCCGATCATGAGCTGAGCCCGCCGGTCACCGGCCCCCTTTCGGGCCTGACCGATGTCCTTGTCCACGGCGGGGACATCCGGCTTCCGCTCGGTCTGCCGTTCGTTCCAGATCCGCAGCTCGTATCCCTTGCGCTGGATTTCCTGACCGGATCTCGGGCGTTGGCCTTCGTCCCGTTCGGCAGACTTCGCGGGATCCGCCTGCGGGCCAGCGACATCGACCGATCCTGGGGGAAGGGCGCCGAAGTCCACGGCCCAGCAAGGGCGTTGATGATGGCCGCCTGCGGTCGCGACGCGCTGTTGGACCACCTCGACGGGCCGGGCTCGTCGTTGCTCCGGAATCGGTTGACACAGTTCCGAGACGGGCCGTAGCGTAACCCGGACAAATCTTAGGTACTGGAGGCGTCGTGTACATGCTCCGCTTCGACATGCGCGCACCGGCCATCGGTGCACCGCCCGTCGAGTTGTACGCCGCCGCCACCGATATGTGCGCGTGGGCCGAGAACCACGGCGGTCTTGCCGCCGTCGTGTGCGAGCACCACGCCGCGGACGACGGCTACCTCCCGTCGCCGCTTCTCCTGGCCTCCGCCATCGCTGCGCGCACCGAGCGCCTGCCCCTGAGCCTGATCCTGCTCCTTCCGTTCTACGACCCGGTCCGGCTCGCCGAGGACATGTCGGTTCTCGACATCATCAGCAAGGGACGGACCTCCTACATCCTGGCGCTCGGCTACCGGCCCGAGGAATTCGAGCAGTTCGGCGTCGACATGCGTACCCGCGGTCGCCTCGTCGATGCGAAACTCGATCTGCTGCGAAAGCTGTTGGTCGGTCCCGTCGAAGTGGACGGGCGTCACATCCACGTGACGCCGCCGCCGTACACCGCGGGCGGACCGGCGCTGATGTGGGGTGGTGGAACTGTCGCGGCGGCTCGGCGCGCCGGACGCTACGGGCTGGGGATGCTCGGCAACGCGAATGTGCCTGGTATGCAAGAGGCTTATCAGGAGGCATGCCGCGAGCACGGGCACGAGCCGGGGGTGGTGTTTCTGCCCGACCGCGAAACCCCTTCCGTCTGCTTCATTGCCGACGACGTCGACAAGGCGTGGGACGAAATCGGCAAGTACCTTCTGCACGACGTGCAGACCTATGCGTCATGGAATCCCGACAATGAAACGTCTGCCGGATTCTCGTTCGTGGCGACGGTCGACGAGCTGCGTGAGTCGGGGCAATCGCACCGGATCTACAGCGTGGCCGAAGCCGTCGAGCGGGTGCGGGCCGGCGAGGTCATCAATCTCTCTCCGCTCTGCGGCGGACTGCCGCCGGAGCTTGCCTGGCCGTACCTGAAGCGCATGGGAGACGTCGTCATATCTCAGGCGGCACGGTGACGGGCGCCAGCGCGGTCGAGGTCTATTACGACCCATACGATTTCGCGATCGACGACGATCCCTACCCGACGTGGAAGCGGCTGCGCGATGAGGCTCCGCTCTACTTCAACGAGAAGTACAACTTCTATGCGTTGAGCCGCTACGAGGATGTCGCCCGTGAACTGCCGAACTGGGAGTCGTACCGGTCGGGGCGCGGTACCACGATGGACATCATCCTGAGCGGCTTCGAGCTTCCGCCCGGGATCATTCTGTTCGAGGACCCACCGATACACGACCTTCATCGGCGTTTGCTCTCAAGGGTTTTCACCCCGCGGCGGATGGAGGCGATCGAGCCGCTGACCCGGCAGTACTGCGCGCGCGCCCTGGATCCGCTGGTCGGCTCGGGCCGGTTCGACTTCATCGGCGACATCGGCGCCCAGATTCCGATGCGGACGATCGGCTACCTGCTCGGCATACCCGAAAAGAACCAGGCCACGATTCGCGACACGTCGAACAGTGCGCTCACGCTGACGGAAGGCGAGTACAGCGGCCCCCGCGTGGACCTGTTCGAGAACAGCCAGGAGCTGTTCGCCGAGTACATCGACTGGCGGGCCGACCATCCGTCCGACGACCTGATGACGCAGCTGCTCAACGCGGAGGTGGAGGAGGACGGCGACGGTCCGCCGGCTGACCCGCACCGAGGTGCTCATGTACACCAGCATGGTGGCAGGCGCGGGAAACGAGACGACGACGCGGCTGATCGGCTTCGCCGGCCAACTCCTCGCCGAACATCCGGACCAACGCCGCGAGCTGGCGCAGGACTTCTCGTTGATCCCGCGCGCGATCGAGGAAGTGTTGCGCTACGAGGCGCCATCACCCGTGCAGGCCCGCTATGTCGGCCGCGACACCGAATGCCGCGGCCAGACGGTTCCCGAGGGATCGGTGATGCTTCTGATCAACGGGTCGGCGAACCGCGACGAGCGACACTTCCCGGATGCCGACCGCTTCGACATCCACCGCCTCGGTGCGCATCTGTCCTTCGGCCAGGGCCTGCACTTCTGTCTCGGTTCGGCGCTGGCCCGGATGCAGGCGCGGGTGGTGCTCGAGGAAGTCTTCAAGCGTTGGCCCGACTGGGAAGTCGACTACGACAACGCCGCCAAGGCGCACACCTCCAGCGTGCGGGGATGGTCGCAGCTGCCCGTTGTCACGGCTTAGCGCCTAGCTGGGTTCGACCACTCCGCGCAGCAGTGTGTCGCGAACGTGGACCAGCGACGCGTCGGCGCCGATGTCGTGCAGGATGTTCTCCGGCAGCCATTGCAGTCCGATGACGCAACGGGCGAGCATCTCCCTCGGAGCATCGTCGATAGTGATCGCGGCGGACTTGATCCCTTGGGAAAGAAGGCTTTTGGTTTGCTTGAGCCGGGTGGGGAACTCGACACTGGGATTCGTCGCGGTGGGTGGGATCTGTCGCATCCAGGCAAGCTGAATGCGGAACTCGTCGCCGAACTGTTCGCAGCGCGTTGATGTTGATCCAGCTCAGCGCGTCCAGCTTCTCGATCGGCGACGACTTCGACCGAAGGACCTCCCGAGAGCCCTCCTCTGTCTTCTCGCCAAAGGTGCCCATGATGGAGGAGAGCAACTCCTCCTTCGAGCCGATGAACCGGAACACCGTGCCGTGGCCGATTCCGGCAGCCGCCGCGATGTCGCGCACGGTCGTGCCCTCGTACCCGCGACGACCGAACTCCGCTCGTGCGACCGCTCGTATGTGGGCCGCTTTGTCCTCGGCGGCAGCGTCATTCGTCCAGCTTTGGATCGCACGATCCGCGGCGATGAACGCGGCCGACTGGCTCAGCTCGGTGTCCGACGGGCGATCTGCGGCCAGACCTTCCAGCATGATCCGGCACAACAGCGTCGCCACCTGATCCGTCGGGGCGTTGTGCCGTAAGACGTCGAGCCCGACTTGCAGCATCGTCTGCGAAATGCGGTCCGCCAGAACGCGGAGGTCGACGTCGGAGCGGAGGTAGCCGCCCCACCGGCAGGCCCGCAAGGTCTGGTACACCGCCTCCAAGATCGCCATCGGACGGTGCTGCGTCCATTTGATCAGCTCGGGATTCGAACTTGGGGTCTCGTACATCGAGATCTGGATCGCAGCGCGATGCGCTACCGCACACTGCGCGATCGCGGTGCCGAGGGCCGCGATCTGTGCGAACCCGGGACGTGACGACGGGTCGTCGAGCCTTCGAAGCGCGCGGTCGGCCACCCGGTCGAGGTCGTCGTGATATCTCCGGAGCAGCTCGACCAGAAGCGCTTCTTTGGAATCGAAATGGTGATAGAGGCTGCCCGTTTGGATTCCAGCTGCCTTGGCGATGTCGTGCATCGAGGCCCGGAGACCTGCGGTGGCAATCAACGAAGCGGCGGTCTCGAGGATCTCGGCGCGGCGGGTCCCATCGTCGTACGCGCGACCTGGCTCGGGGCGTACCCCTCGACCCCGTCACGCTGGACTCCCGTCAGTCGCTCATTCAACCGAACTTTAGCCCGACGGCTGGGCGAGTGGGAACTAAAGTTTGGTGGAAGTTATCAGAGCGCCGCGCGCGTTCGGCCAAGCCGATTCGTTGACTGGTCCTACCCGCTTGGCTAGGGTCTGAACAAACGTTAGGTTTGAGCTGCGGTGCCGTGCTGTGAGTCGTTTCGGGAGGAAGTCGTCGTATGACGGAACCGGTCGTCTCCGATGAGCTGACGCAGGGCGTCAGGGATGCACAGGCCAAGTTCGACCAGGGTATGGGCGCAGCCGGTGACGCGTCGCCCTATCCGATGCTGGCGGAGTTGGGGCACAGGGCGGCCGTGCACCGGGGTTGGCCCGAGATGGGGGTACCGGCGGCCCTGCGGGCGAGAAGCAGATCTTCTCCGTCTACTCCTTCGACGCGGTAAAGGAGGTGTTCACCGACAACACGACGTTCAGCACGCGGTGCTACGAGGACATCGTCCGGCCGCTTCAGGGGCCGACGATTCTCGAGATGCAGGAGCCCGAGCACGCCGTCTATCGGAGGCTGCACGAGTTCGCCTTCGCCCGTTCGTCAATGCGGCGGTGGGAGGCCGAGCTGGTGCGACCGTTGGTGGAGCGCACCGTCGAGAGGTTCCGCGAGCGCGAAACGTGCCGACCTCGTCGAAGAAGTCTTCATGCCGATCCCGGTGCGGGTCGTCGCGGCGCTGATCGGCCTGCCGGAATCCGACATCCCCGAGTTCCATCGACTCGCCATCGACCTGTTGGGATTTCATTCGGACATGGAAAGCGCCCTCAAGGCGTCGGCGGAGATGAAGGAGTACTTCGTCGACATCGTGGCCGACCGACGGCGTGAACCCAAAGATGACATGGTGTCGGTGCTGGCGCAGTCCGACATCGACGGCGTCAAGATGTCGGACGAACAGATCTACGGGTTCATGCGCAACCTGCTGCCTGCTGGGGCGGAGACCACGTCGCGATCGACGGCCAGCCTGGCTCTCGGGCTGCTGCGCCACCCCGACCAACTCGCGGCGGTGCAGGCCGACCGTGGCTTGCTTGCGCAGGCGATCGAGGAGGGCATCCGGTGGGAGACGCCCCTGTTGAACTTCATGCGTGAGACGACCCGTGATATCGAGTTTCACGGCGTGCACATGCCTGCCGGTTCGACGGTGGCCGTGAACCTCGGCAGCGCCAACCACGACGAAAACCGATGGGATGACCCGGAGGCATTCGATATCTTCCGAGACCGCAAGCCGCACATCGGATTCGGCCACGGCGCCCACGTCTGCCTCGGCATGCATCTGGCCCGCCTGGAGAGCACGCTTTTCTTCAACACACTCTTCGACCGGCTACCCGGATTGCGTCTCGATCCGGACGCGCCGCCACCGTTTGTGTCTGGCACGTTCTTCCGTTCGCCGCAGCATCTGAAAGTGATCTGGGACTGAGAGATCCGGCAACACGCTTGTCCTCAAGCAATGAAGGGATGCATGTCTTACGAGAGCAAGGCAGAACCGATCAAGATCGGCTACCTGATGGACTTCCTGCTTTCGGACGACTTTCCCCAGCACTACCGCGACGACCTCACCATTCCATTCGACATGGTGTTCGGTGACGCACTGGAGAACGGCATCATCGATCGCCCCGTCGAGGTCGTCTACCGAGAGGTGGAGGGACTGCCGAAGGGAACGGTGAAGGCGGTGATCGACGCCTACCAGGAACTGGTCGACGAGGGCTGCCTGGTGATCTTCGGTCCCCACATCGGCGACAACGCGGTCGCGATCAAGGACGCGTTGAACGAACGGTTCCGGGTGCCGGCGATCAGCGTGACCGGTTCCGACGAGGCGCTGGGGGAGTGGTTCTTCGCCTTTCCCATGGGTTCCCATTTCGACGAGCCGATCTTCTGGGCCGACCTGCTGGTCAAGGGCGGCCACACGGATGTTGGTGTGCTGATGGAACAGTCGCTGGTCGGCGAAGCGTACGTGGCGAACTTCCGCAAAGCCTGCCAGCGGCGCGGTATCCGAATCGTCGCCGAAGCATCGATTGCCCAGACAGCGCAGGATGTCAGCCAGGCGGTGCGCACGCTGTACGACGCGAAGGCACACGCCATCGTGCACGCGGGGTTCGGCTTCGGCGTCGTCTTCGTCAATCCGGCACTGGCAGAGCTCAATTGGGATCCGCCGCGCTTCGCGGGGACAGCATTCGAGAACGCCTGGATCAACCCCGTGATGTGGAACGCGTTCATGGGCTGGACGGGCGTCGACCAGTACGACGAGGGAAACCCGGTCGGTCAGCGCTTTCTCGACGAGTTCAAGGAGAGAACCGGCAGGCGCCCGGAATGGTGTGTCCCCGTGGTCAACCGCGATGTCGCGGTGGCGATTCTGCACGCGGTCGCCGATGCCCATCCGCTCAGTCCCCGCGGAGTGAAGGAAGCCCTGGAGCGGGTCAAGTCGGTACCGGCCGCGTCCGGTGCGCCCGGCACCCGCATCTCCTTCGGTAACTGGACGCGCAGGGGTTGGATGGGTTCGGGGTATCTGGTGGCCCGGCAGCTGGAGCCCGACGGGGTGAACTCGCGCCTCGTCGACCGATTCGGTGAGGCATAGCCGCGCTGACGGAGCCCTAGGAGCCTGCTGAATTAATGCCGCGTGGCGGGTGGGGTTGCCTTGGGGTTTTGGGGATGATTGGTGGGTGCAGGGTCGCTCTGATGATCAGCGTGAGTTGTTGGATGCGGAGTCGGTTGCGGGGCATCTTCTGAAGGCCGACAGTGTCTTTGCGTTCTTGGCTGCGCATCGGCATGAGTTGTTTCCCGAAGAGATGTTCGCCGATCTGTTCCCGTCGCGGCGGGGCCGACCCAGTGTGCCGGCTGAGGTGATGGCCTCGGTGATCACGTTGCAGGCGCTGCACGGGTTATCCGATAACGAGACTGTCGATGCGGTGACGTTCGATCTGCGGTGGAAAGCGGCCTGTGGGCTGCCGATCACCGAGGGCGCCTTCCACTCGACGACGTTGACGTACTGGCGGCGGCGGCTGGCGGATTCGGAGCGCCCGAACCGGATCTTCGAGGCGGTCAGGGCGGTGGTCGCGGCAACCGGGGTGTTGGCGGGAAGGACGCGGCGGGCGTTGGATTCCACGGTCCTCGACGACGCGGTAGCCACTCAGGACACCGTGACGCAGTTGATCGCCGCGATCCGGCGGGTCCGCCGTGAGGTGAGCGGTGCCGCCGCGGTCGTCGAGGTTCATTGCACCGCTCACGACTACGACGATCCGGGTAAGCCGGCGATCGCGTGGGATGACAAGACCGCTCGCGACCAGTTGGTGGACGGGCTGGTCGGCGATGCGCACCGTCTGCTGGGGCATCTGCCCGACCACGACCTCGGGCCCCGCGCCGCGGAGGCGGTCGCGTTGTTGGCGCTGATCAGCGGCCAGGACGTCGAACCCGTCGAGGGTTCCGATGGCACCGACGGGCAGTGGCGCATCGCTCGGCAGGTGGCCTCCGATCGGGTGATCTCCACCGTCGACCCCGAAAGTCGCCACGTGCACAAGTCGGTGCACCATCGCCAGGACGGCTTCAAGGCCCACATCGCCGTGGAACCCGATACCGGAATCATCACCGACTGCGCGTTGCGCCACGCCAACGGAACCGCAGATAGTGAGGCCACCGTCGCAGCGGATCTGCTCGAAGGGGAAGACGGCCCGGTCGCGGTCCTGGCCGATTCGGCGTACGGATCGGGCGAGTTCCGCGCTCATCTGGTCGAGCGCGGCCACCGCGACGTGGTCAAGCCCGCACCGTTGCGTCCAGCGGTTCCCGGTGGATTCACCGTCGACGACTTCACCGTCGATCACGCTGATGCACGGGTGACCTGCCCGGCAGGTTTGACTCGTTCCATCACGGCGGCCGGCAATGCGGTGTTCGGCGTCGCGTGCGCCGGCTGTGCCCTACGGGCCCGCTGCACCACCGCGATCAAAGGCAAGACGCTGAGGTTCCGACCGCACGACGCACTGCAAAGGCAAGCTCGTCGACGGGCACGGAATCCGTTGTGGCTCAACGAGTACCGTCGACACAGGCCGATGGTGGAACGTTCGATCGCATGGCTGACCCGAGGCAACCGCAAAGTCCGCTACCGCGGCGTCGCGAAGAACGATCACTGGCTCCACCACCGCAGCGCCGCATTGAATCTGCGCCGCCTGCTCGCGATGGGTCTCACCCACACCGGTACCACCTGGGCACTGGCCTGAGGCCGATACCAACCCGAGGCTTGCCCTCGCACGCGACCGATGCCACGCTCATTACGGCGGGGTGACCCTCGAATTGTCGACCTCCGGGTCTGACCTAACCAACGCGCCACAGAGCGCTTTGAGGCACCCCGCCCCACAAGCCAACTAATTCAGCAGGCTCCTAGCCCGTGGCTAGTAATTGCGGTCGCGGATGCCGCGCAACGTGGTGTCACGGGCCAGGATCAACGCATTTCGCGTACCGATCTCCGCCAAGATGTTCTCGGGAATCCACTGTTCGCCGATGATGCATCGGGTCAGCATGTCCGCCGACGGGCTGTCGATGTGTATCTCCCCGGCACGGATACCCGCCGACAGCAGAGCTTTCATCTGACGGATGCGGGTGGTGAACGACCATGCCGGATTCGCGGTATCCGGCGGGGTATGGCGAAGCCACGCCAACTGGATGCGGAACTCGTCGGGGAACTGGTCGAGAGCGTTGATGTTCAGCCAACTCAATGCATCGAGCTTCTCGATCGCGGTGGAATCCGTCTGCACGATGTCTGTCCATGCGCCGCCGACCTTGTAGCCGAACTCCAGCATGATCGACATCAGCAGTTCGTCTTTCGAGCCGATGACCCGATACACCGTTCCCGTGCCCAGTCCCGCGGCGGACGCGATGTCGCGAATCGTCGTCATCTCGTAGCCGCGGCGGCCGAACTCGGTTCGGGCCACCGCCCGCACGTGAGCGGCCTTCAGATCGCTGTCGTCCTCGGTCTCGACCCAACTCTTGATCACGTGTTCCGCGGCCGCGAACGCGTCCGACCCGTCCAAGTCGGCATCCGTGGGGACGTCGGAGGCCAGACCCTCGAGGACGATCCTGCACATCAACGTCGCCACCTCGGCCGTCGCGGCTTTGTGCCGGATGACGTCGAGCCCGACATGCAGCATCGATTGGCAGATCCGGTCGGCCAACGTGGGAAGGTCGAGGTCCGATCGGATGTACCCGCTCCAGCGACCGGCTCGCAGCGCCTGCAACATCGCCGCCTGGATCTTCGACGGCGGGCGCTTGGTCAATTCGACGAGTTCGGGGTCGTTGCTGGGACCCTCATAGAACGACATCTGAAGAGCTGCGCGATGTTCGACCGCGCATGCGGCGATCTCGCATCCGAGCTCCGTGATCAGTTCGGGGACGGACCCGGGGTCGGGTTCGTCGAAGCGTGCCAACGCACTCTCGCCGATGCGGTCGAGGTCGGCGTGATACCGCCTGACCAACTCAACGAGGATCGCCTCTTTCGAATCGAAGTGATGGTAGAGGCTGCCCGCGAGGATGCCTGCGGCGTCGGCTATCTGCTGCAACGAGCTGCGCAGGCCCGACGTGGCGATGACTGAGTTCGCGGTCTGGAGAATCTCGGTGCGCCGCGTTGCGTCGGCCGAGGGCTGGGCGGTGACAGCCGTGAGTTTTGTGGCGCGTCGCCCCGCCTTACCGGCAGACCTGCTGCGTCTGGGGGCCCGTTCCGCGGCATCGGCCATCGCTAAATCGTACCGACCGTCGTTCGAACTGCGGGGATGCTCCGATCGGAGACCGGGCTCATGACGGTGCGTCCGTCCGCGATGCGGGCTCGGGAAAGGCGACCTCGGCGTTGTCGGGCATCGCGCTGATCCCCAGGCGGTCGCAGACTTCGAGCACTTCGTCGACGATGGAATCGGGCACGATGAAATTCTCGGTGGCCGACACCTCGTCGAGGTGTGCCGCGATGTCCTCGGCGACGGGTTCGGTTGCGGCGTCGGCAAGCCAGCCCTCGCCGAGCCCGACGAACACTCGTGCGTAGCGCCCTGCGCATGCCGAATAGTTGCGATGGGTGAAATCGCAGGCGCGACTCGCCAGGAACACCACTAGTGGCACCACAAGCTCGGCCCGGATCGCGCGCATGAATCCCGACTCTGCGAGGAACTTCTCGTCACCGACCGTCTCGGTCACCATCCGCGAAAAGCCGGTGGGCAGGACGGTATTGGAGAGAATTCCGTGCGCCGCACCCTCGATAGCGATGACGTTGGACAGTCCGACCAGCCCGGTCTTGGCTGCGGCGTAGTGGGCCTCCATGGGCTGCCCGAAATTGCCTGCCGACGACGAGATGAAGACGAATCGTCCGTACTTCTGTTTCGCCATCACCTTGAACGCGGGTTGGCTCAGGTAGAAGCCGCCATCGAGGTGTACCCGCAGCATGTCTCGCCAGTCGTCGGCGGAAAGCTGGTCGAACGGGATGCTGTTGAAGATGCCCGCATTACTGACGACGGCGTCCAGTCGTCCGAAGGCGTCGACTGCAGTGTCGACGATGGCCTGCCCGCCCTCGGGGCTGTCGACCGAATGATGAGAAGCGATCGCCTGCCCGCCTGCTTGTTTGATCTCCTCGACGACGTGGTCGGCAACGCTGGTGTCCGAGCCGGCTCCATGCATGGTGCCGCCGAGGTCGTTCACCACCACCGCCGCGCCGCGACGCGCGAAGTCGAGTGCGTAGAGCCTGCCGAGCCCACGGCCGGCTCCGGTAACGACCGCGACCTGGCCGGTGTAGTCGATCATGTGACGTTCAACCCCGCGGCCCATCCGATTGACTCGATTTGGGCCGAACTTTACGGTGGAACAGATATTTGGTCAAACATCGGCTGGATGGTTCGGAGGAGGCCCGTGGCGGACGAAGCCGGCGGCGACCGGCTGCAGGCGCTGGGCATGTTGGCTTCGGCTCTGGCGGGCCGGCCTGTCGCAGTCGTCCCTGTCGGCCCGGGCGAGCCGTCGTGGACCGATGGACAGAGCGTCTTCATCGATCCGTCGGCACTCGCCCGCGTGAACCTGGAATCGATTGCCGTGCATGCGTCGCTGATCGCGGCGGGCAGCCTTGCCCCCGACATCGTGGGACAGCTGGTTCGGCATCCGCGGTTGGCGAGGCGCTATCTGGCTGTCGAGGGGCACCGTGCGCTCGCCGCCAACGGCGACTTGCTACCGGACGTGTTGACATCGCTGGCCGACCTCGAAATGGCAAGGCGCAGCGACTCACCCGCGTCGTCTATGTCGGTCGCGTCGGGCAAGGACGCGCTTGGCGATCCACCGGCTGTGTTCGGTGTCATCCGCGCCAAGAAGGTGGTTTCGGCCAGCAGTCGGGCGGCCGTCGCGGCGGATCACGAAACGGCCGGTCACGTTCCGCGGCGCGAGAGCAAGGAGGCGCTCGGGGAACTCGACGACGGCGAGTTGGACGACACCGACGACCCCGACCTGTTCACCAGCCCCGTGGGCGGGGGCGGATTCATCGGCAAGTGGCTGAAGAAGATGTTGTCGTCGGCGCGGAAGACGGACAGCAGCGGCGGCGGACCGCCTGGTGCCGACGCTCCCACCCATCGCACGAACTCGGCGAACCGGGGCGCTTTCGCGGTCTCCTCGGTGGCCTCCGTGTCGTCCGAGGAGGTCGCCGACATCAAACCCGGAGGTTTCAGCTACCCCGAGTGGGACGCGAGCCGCAAGCGTTATCGGCCGGACTGGTGCACCGTGCACGAGGTCGAGCCGAAGGTAAAGGCCTCGGCGTCGCAGGCGATCGGCACCGCCATCGGATTGCGGCGTCCTCTGGCGCGTCTCGGGATGGGCCTGCACCGTCGCCACCGGCAGTTCCAGGGGGACGACATCGACATCGATGCCGCCGTGGAGGCACGGGTGGAGGTCATCGCCGGGTCAGTGCCCGACGAGGCGGTATATCTCGACAGCCTGCGGCGTCGGCGTGACCTGTCGGTCCTGCTTTTGCTCGACGTCTCCGGTTCGACGGCCGAACCGGGAACGGTCGGTCGCACCGTCCATCAGCAACAGCGGGCCGCGATCGCCGACCTCATCGTCGCCCTGCACGACTTGGGCGATCGGGTGGCGCTGTACGCCTATTACTCGCAGGGGCGGACCAACGTGAACATGGTGCCCGTCAAGCGATTCGACGACCATTTCGATGCCCGGGTGATCGGACGACTGAACAGCCTCGAGCCGGGTGCGTACTCGCGACTAGGGGCGGCCATCCGCCACGGCTCGGCGGTCCTGGAGGCCCGCGGCGGCACATCGCGGCGGCTGCTGGTCGTGGTGTCGGATGGATTGGCCTACGACCACGGCTACGAGCGGGACTACGGTGCGGCCGATGCACGTCGCGCGTTGACGGAGGCTCGCCGGCGCGGGACCGGCTGTGTGTGCCTGACCGTCGGCGCCGGTACCGACATCGGGTCGCTGAAGAAGGTGTTCGGAAGCACGGCGCACGCCACCATCGCCCGTCCTGATCAGCTCGCAGGCATCGTCGGTCCGCTCTTCCGTTCGGCCATTCGTTCCGCGGAGGTGCGGCGCCGGGTTTCGTGACATCGTGTTGAACCAAACATCTGTTCCGGCTACGCTTCAAAAACCGCAGCGAAGCGGGTGAAGAAAGGGGAGCTATGGGCACCGAGCCCGGGCTCACGTATCAGAATGGCGCAATGCCGCAGGCCGAATCGCAGCGCCCCTACTACCAGCCAGTCGGCAACGAAGAGACCGTCTTCAAGGCCGCGTATCGCCAGGGCCTGTCGCTGGTCCTCAAGGGGCCGACGGGTTGTGGCAAGACCCGGTTCGTCGAGGCGATGGCCCATGACCTCGGACGGCAGCTGATCACCGTCGCGTGCCACGACGACCTCACGACGGCCGACCTGGTCGGCAGGTACCTGTTGAAAGGCGACGAGACGGTCTGGGTTGACGGTCCGCTGACCCGTGCCGTACGTGAGGGAGCGATCTGCTACCTCGACGAGGTGGTCGAAGCCCGCCAGGACACGACGGTCGTGTTGCATCCTCTCGCGGACTACCGGCGGCAACTGCCCATCGAACGTCTCGGGGTCACGCTGGACGCGGCTCCCGGTTTCGGCCTGGTCGTCTCCTACAACCCCGGCTATCAGAGCGTGCTGAAGGATCTCAAGGACTCGACCCGACAGCGCATGGTCGCGATCGAGTTCGGGTTTCCGACGCCCGAGGTCGAGGAGGGCATCGTCGCTCACGAAGCGGGAGTGGAGCTCGCGACGGCCGCCCAGCTCGTGAAGTTCGGTCAGGCCATTCGCCGACTGGAGACCGGGGGACTTCGCGAAGTCGCGTCGACGCGCGTGCTGATCGCGGCCGGCCGGCTCATCACCGAAGGCCTGACCACTCGCGACGCGGCCAGGGCCGCGATCGCGGGACCACTCACCGACGACGTATCGGTCGGCCGGGGCCTCAACGAAATGATCGACGTCTACCTGGCCGCCTCGGACGTTGATTGACGCCCCTCGGGCTCGCCGCTAGGGTCTGAACAAATATTAGGTCGACCCCTTGGGAGGTCAGATGTCCTACGAAAGCACCGCCGAGCCGATCAAGATCGGCTACCTGATGGACTTCACGCTTCCTCCGGGATTTCCGAGAGGAACTGTTGTCCTCCTTCACCAGGTGCTTTGACCTCGTCTTCGAGGAGGCCGTCGAGCAGGGCCTGATGGATCGACCGGTGCAGATGATCTACCGCGAGGTGGAGGGGTTGCCGAAGGGGTCGGTCAAGGCGGTGATCGACGCTTACGGCGAACTCGTCGACGAGGGCTGCCTGGCGGTGTTCGGACCCCACATCACCGACAACTGTGTGCCGACGCGGGAAGCCATCGAGGAGCGTTTCAAGGTACCGGCGATCAGCGTCACCGGCACCGACGATTGGCTCGGTGAGTGGACGTTCGCCTTCCCCCAGGGGTCGATGACCGACGAACCCATCTTCCTTGCCGACCTTGTCGCCAAGCGGGGGCTGACCGAGATCGGCGTACTGGTCGAGCAGAACCTGATCGGCGAGAGTTACCTGAAGAACTTGCGAAGTGCATGCCGTCGCAAGGGAATTCGAATCGTCGCCGAGGCGGCGATCGCCCAGACCGCGCAGGACATCAACGACGCGGTGCGCACCCTGCACGAGGCGAAGGCCGAGGCGATCGTGCACCTCGGGTTCGGATTCGGGATCGTCTTCATCAACCCGGCGCTAGAGGCCGTCGACTGGGACCCACCGCGATTCACCACCACCGCGTTCCAGAACGCGTGGGTCAACCCGATCATGTGGAACGCGTTCATGGGCTGGGTCGGGGTCGACCAATACGACGAGGGCAATGCGATCGGACAGGACTTCCTGGACCGCTATGCGAAGAGGTACGACGGCAGTCGGCCGGAATATTGCGTTTCCGTCGTCAATCGTGACGTCGCCGCGACATTGGTACGGGCCCTTACCGATTCACACCCGCTGAGCCCACGCGGAGTCAAGGAGGCCCTGGAGCGGGTGAAGATGATGCCGGCCGCGTCCGGAGCGCCGGGAACCCGGGTGTCCCTTGGTAAGTGGACGCGACGCGCGTGGATGGGTTCGGGCTATCTGGTGGCCCGGACTCTCGATGCCGACGGCGTCAACTCGCGCTTAGTCGATCGCTTCGGAGAGGAAGGCTGATTCGATGACCACCAAAGGAATCCACACCACCCGATACGCAGGCCGAAATCACCGGGTTCGGCGCACACCGGCCCGAACTGGGGCCGATGGAATTCAGCTGATTGCGTGGCTCGGCTTCCTCGGGTTGTTCGCCGCCGTCGCGCGCACGGACGTCGACCCGCGCGTGGCCAACCCGAACGTCGAGGGGCGGCCCCGTCCGGTTGAGTCCTGATCGGGATTCGATCACTGGCGGATCATCCCGCAGGTCGGCGCCTTGATCATGGTCGTGGTGCTGACCATCGTCTTCATGTGGCGTGGCTGGCGGAAAAATCCCGGCAGCCCGGTGCTGATGATGGTCATGGTTACGACGCTGATCGTCTGGCAGGACCCGATCATGAACTGGTCGCCATACGCGGTTTACAACCCGAGTTGTTGCACTGGCCGAGAATCCTGGCCGCTGGTCATCGATGTCGCCGACCGTTGAACCCTGGATCGTGTTCGGGTACATGACGTTCTACTTCGGCCCGTACTTCCCGGCGATCTGGATTCTCCGCAAGATGCAGGCGAAGCGCGGTCCGTGAAGCGTTCGTCACCCGGCATCCACTGATCAGCTTGGGTGCGCTGGTTCCTGGTGATCGGGTTCATCTTCGACGCCATTCTCGAGACCAGCCTGGTGCGCACAGGGCTTTACATCTACTCGCAGGCGATCCCATTCGGCACGTTGTTCCCGGCACCACCTTCAATTCCCGCTGATCTGGGAGTCGCTGATCGGTGACCTTCGTGATGATCCCGGCGGCCATGCTCGTCTATCGCGACGACACGGGGAAGTCGGTGGCGGAGAAGCTCGCTGCGAAGGCGCAAGGTATTCCCGAAGAAGCCGGTACTCGGCACGTTCCTGGTGATGTTCGTGATCATCAACGTCGTCGTACTTCGCGTACGGCGGGTGGTTCGGGTCGATCAAGGCGAGCGGTCCGGCGACGTCGGTCGCGTGCCCGTGGCCTTACCCCGAGGCGAAAGTCTATGACCCGCAAGGATATTACGAGAAGGCCGGGCCGAGGGACCGTATTCGGTGGGGAAGTGGTCCACCTGGCAGCAGGGTCTGCCGGACGGCCGGCCCGACGTCAAGCCGCCACCACCCGGCCAGGGTCGCGTGCGCGACCGAGAGCCAGAATGGCTGAGCCTCGCACCGTCGTCATCACCGGCGCATCCCGGGGGCTCGGCTTCGCCTCCGCAACGCACCTGTACAAGCAGGGGTGGCGTGTCGTCGCGGCGATGCGGTCGGTCGACGCAGGTATGGAACGCTTGCGCGAGGCGACCGGGGCGCGGGCGGATGACGCACGACTGATAGGTGTCCCGCTCGACCTGACCGACTCCGCATCGGTGGCCGCCGCCGCGAAATCGATCGTCGAAGCCGTCGGCGCTCCGTATGCACTGGTGCACAACGCGGGCATCTCGGCGGCCGGCATGGTGGAGGAGGCTCCGATGAGCCTGTGGGAGCGCATGTTCGCCACCAACATCTTCGGCCCGGTCGCGCTGACGAAGGCGCTGCTGCCCTCGATGCGCGCTGCGGGCCGTGGCCGCATCGTGCTCATCTCGAGTGCGGGTGGTGTGCGCGGAATGCCGTCAACCGCGCCCTATTCAGCTGTCAAAGGCGCGCTGGAACGGTGGGGCGAATCGATGGCCGGTGAGGTCGCACCGTTCGGCATCGGCGTGACGATCTTGGTGACCGGCACGTACGACACCGAGATCATCACCGACGCTGGAACAACGGATAGCCGCGTCCTCGACGGTCCGTATGCCCGCCATCACCGCACCATTGAGAAGCGCGGCCGGGAAGCGATGAAGCGAGCTGCCAAGTCGCCGGACCGCTTCGCTGCCGGACTCGCCGAGGCGCTTGAGGGAAACAAGCCGTTCGTCCGACGGTCGGTAGGGCCCGACGCCCGGATGCTGATGATCGCCAACCGGCTGCTGTCCAGCGCAGGGATGCACACGATGACCCGCTTGATGATGGGAATCCCACGATTCGGCGCTCTGGGTGGCACGTCGGCCGCAACCATGGGAGCACCAGACCCGCAATCCCATGAGAGCGAGAAGCATGCCTGACACCCCGACTGTTCGCTTCGAACAGAAGATGATGATCGACGGGAAACTCGTCGACGGCTCGGCCGGCACCTTCACCAACATCAACCCGGCCACCGAGGAACCGCTCGGCGAGGTCGCAGACGCGTCGAAAGAGGACATGAACCGCGCCATCGACGCGGCGCGGCGCTCATTCGACGAGACGGACTGGTCGACGAATCACTCCTTGCGGCAGCAATGCCTACTGCAACTTCAGGAAGCGATCGAGGCAGAGCGGGAGGAACTGCGTGAAGAGCTCATCCTGGAGGTGGGCTGTCCGCGCGCGGTGACCTTCGGCCCGCAGCTCGATGCCCCGCTCGCCGACGCGTTGACGTACCCGGCCAAGCTGATCGACGAATACCCTTGGGAGACATCGCTTGGTGACGCGCTGGTGTCCCTTACGGGTGTGAACACCACTCGGGTCGTGTGGCGCGAGCCCGCCGGTGTGGTCGGCGCGATCGTGCCGTGGAATTTCCCGTTCGAGGTGACGATCCAAAAGCTCGGCCAGGCGCTGGCGACGGGCAACACCGTCGTCCTGAAACCGGCACCGAACACGCCGTTCAACGCCACCCGCATCGGCAGGCTGATCGCCGAGAAGACCGACATCCCAGCGGGTGTGGTGAATGTGGTGACGGCGTCGGACCACTTCGTCGGCGAGGAACTCACGCTGTCACCCAAGGTTGACCTGATCTCGTTCACCGGTTCGACCGTCGTCGGCAAGCGGATCATGGAAAAGGGCGCGGCCACGATGAAGCGGCTGTTCCTCGAGCTGGGCGGCAAGTCGGCGACCATCGTCTTAGAGGACGCCGATTTCGCATTGGGCTGCATGATGGGCATCGCACCGTGCATGCACGCCGGCCAGGGCTGCGCCATGCCGACCCGGATGCTGCTGCCGCGGTCGCGCTACGACGAGGGCGTCGAGATCCTCAAGGGAATGTACGAGGGCGTCTCGCCGGGCGACCCGCAGGACCCCGCGACGCTGTGCGGTCCGGTGATCTCAGACAGGCAGCGCAGCAGGATTCGCGGCTACATCCGGAGCGGTATCGACGAGGGCGCGACGATGCTGGTCGGCGGACCCGAGGCGCCCGAAGGGCTGGACAAGGGATTCTTCGTCAAGCCAACGCTTTTCACCAACGTCGACAACTCGATGACCATCGCCCAGGAGGAGATCTTCGGGCCGGTGCTCGTCGTCATCCCGTTCGACGACGAAGACGATGCCGTGCGGATCGCGAACGACAGCCCGTATGGCCTTGCGGGCAACGTCATGTCCGGGACGCTCGATCACGCTCTAGCAGTCGCCAAGCGACTGCGTGCCGGCTTCATCGGACTCAACGGCACCGCGGGCTACGGCGCCGACACACCGTTCGGCGGATACAAGGCCAGCGGCGTCGGGCGCCAGAACGGCATCAACGGCTTCGACCAGTACACGGAAGTGAAATCGGTGGCCTACCCGGCCCAATAGCGTTCAGCCTTAAGGGGGCAACCAGTGTCAGATCTGTTCGACGACCTCGAGGATTTCGGGGCGTTCGACGACGTCGTCTCGGGCAACGTCCGCGACCCCTACCCGGAGTTGGCCAAGCAGCGGCAGGAGACCCCGATCCAGCGGATCGACATGTCCGCGATGCCCGGCGAGGAGGGCAAGCCGGTCTTCATCGTGTACCGCCACGAGGACATCCAGACGATGTTGCGCGACAACGAGACCTACTCGTCCAATGTGGTGATCCAGATCTTCGGTGACGTGCTCGGCCACGGGGTCATGCTGGGCATGGACGAGCCCGTGCACGGCAGGCTGCGGTCGCTGGTGACGAAGGCGTTCACCCAGAAGGCGCTCGCGCGCTGGGAGGACGAGATCGTCGGGCGCATCGGCAACGAGCTGATCGATGGATTCGCCGGTGACGGAAAGACGGACTTGGTCAAGACATTCACCTTCCCCTATCCGACCCGGATCATCGCCGCGCTGCTCGGCCTGCCCGAGCAGGACTTCCCGCAGTTTCAGCGCTGGTCGATCTCGATGCTGAGCTTCACCGTCAACCCGGAACGAGGCAAGGCGGCGTCGCAGGCGCTGGTGGACTACTTCAAGCCGATCCTGCAGGCTCGCCGGGCCGAGCCACGCGAGGACCTGATCAGCAGCCTTGCGGCGGCGGAAATCGACGGGCACAAGCTCGACGACGAGGACATCTATTCGTTCATCCGGCTGCTGCTGCCTGCCGGGGTGGAGACGACGTACCGGTCGCTGGGCAACCTGTTGTTCGGGCTGTTGACCAACCAGGATCAATTCGATGCGGTTCGGGCTGACCGGTCGCTGATTCCGCAGGCGATCGAGGAGGCGGTGCGGTGGGATGCGCCGCTGCTGAACATCACCAGGGTCGCGACGCGTGACACCGAACTGGGTGGGGTGCCGATCCCGCAGGGCTCGTCGGTGATGCCGATGCTCGGCGCGGCCAACCGGCAGGAGGACAGGTATCCCGACCCGGACCGCTTCGACATCTTCCGCCAGGCCAAGGTCCCCATCAGCTGGGGGCACGGAGTGCACGTGTGTCTCGGCATGCACCTGGCGCGACTCGAGATGCGCACTGCCATCAACCTTTTGCTGGACCGGTTGCCCAACCTGCGGCTGGACCCCGACGGCGACGACCCGCACATCCGCGGCATGGTGTTCCGATCGCCGACGTCGTTGCCGGTGCTGTTCGACCGCCTCCCCGCGCGAGCAGACGCTAACTCGCGCTGAGAACAGGGATTCTGTGCGACTTTGCGTCTGCTCGCGAGGGAAAATTGACCAGATATAGGAGTGGTGCGTGACCGACTTCGAAACCGTCGATTTCTTCACCGACGAATCCCTGGTGCCGAACCCTTACCCATACTTCGATCATCTGCGGGCGAAATGTCCTGTCACACAGGCAACCCCGTTCAATGTGCTGGCCGTCACCGGGCACGAGGAGGCGATGGCTGTCTACAAGGACCCGGCCTTCTCGTCCTGCATCTCGGTCGCCGGCCCGTTCTCGGGATTGCCGATCGGCCCCGGCGGCGATGACGTCTCGGAGCTGATCGAGCAACACCGCGCGCAGGTGCCGATGAGCGAGCACATCACCACCCAGGACCCGCCGCTACACACCCGCACCCGCGGACTGATGAACAAGCTCATCACCCCGAAGCGGCTGAAGGAAAACGAAGAATTCATGTGGCGGCTGGCCGACCAGCAGCTCGACACGTTCATCGACCGCGGTGCGTGTGAGTTCCTCGAGGACTACGCAAAACCGTTCTCTCTCCTGGTCATCGCCGACCTGCTCGGGGTACCGACGGAGGACCACGACGAGTTCAAGGCGGTCTTCGCAAGCGAAACCGTCGGTGCGCTTGGCGAAGAGGCGCCGACGACGCACAATCCACTGGAGTGGCTCAACGACAAGTTCCACGCCTACATCGAGGATCGCAGGCGAGCGCCCCGCGGGGACGTGCTGACCGAGTTGGCGGAGGCCAAGTACGACGACGGGTCGACGCCCGACATCGTCGACGTGATGAACCTGTCGACATTTCTGTTCGCCGCCGGAACCGAAACGACCACCAAGCTGGTGAGCTCCGCGATGCGCATCATCGCCGAGAACCCGGAGTACGAGCGGTATCTGCGGGAGGACCGCGGTCGCATTCCGGTGTTCCTCGAGGAAACGCTGCGGTTGGAAAGCCCGGTGAAGGCGCACTTCCGGATGGCCCGCACGTCGACGACCGTCGGCGGGGTCGAGGTGCCTGCCGGCACCACGGTCATGCTACTGCCGGGAGCATGCAATCGAGACGCGCGAAAGTTCGAGGAGCCAGACACATTTCGCATCGACCGGCGCAACGTGCGTGAGCACATCGCGTTCATCCGCGGTGTGCATTCCTGCCCGGGCGCACCGCTCGCCAGAACTGAGGGCCGGATCTCGGTGAACAGGATCCTCGACCGGATGACCGACTTCAGGGTCTCCGAGGAGCACCACGGGCCGGCACTCGAGCGTCGGTACGACTACGAACCGACATTCATCATGCGAGGGCTCACCGAACTGCACCTCGAGTTCAAGCCTGTCCCGTAGCAAGACAGGTATCGCTACCTTGTTCACATGAGCAGGTTGGCGGTCAACTATGCGAGCCGGCTCGCCGGTGCCTATCTGCTGTCGGTCGCCGCGGCCGTCGCCATCGTGATACCGCTTGGCGGCGAGGCGCTCATGGGCGCGCAGAACTACTTCACCCAGCGGAACATCATCGTCTCGGCGGTTTCGGTCGCCGTCGGAACGCTCGTCGTCGCGGTCGGTGGGCTGCTGAACATCATGCCGACGCTGCGCTGGTACGTGCCCGGCCTCGAACCGGACGATCGCCAGCGCCGAGCGCTGACGAGGCTGCTCACTCGCCAGTCGGCGATTCTGGCGGGCACGTGGGTGGTCAGCGGCGCAGTATCCATCCTGCTCAACATCGACGGCGGGATCGGCATCGTCGTGCCGTCCGCGATAGGTATCGCGCTGGGCGGGTCAGCCGCATCGGGCACCGGGCTTCTGCTGACCATCAACATCATTCGCCCGATTCTCGCCGCTGCCACCCACGCCTCTGAGCGCCTCGTAGCCGCACCAGGGGTGTACGCACGCCTCATTCTGCTGTGGCTGTTGTGCAGTGCGCTGCCCTGCCTCGTCATTGTCGCGCTCGTCGTGGTGCGGTCGAACGGCTGGCTCATTCCGAGAACAGCCTCGGTCGAGGGCGCCGTACTCGTCGTGGCCCTGGCCGCAGTGCTTCTCGGAATGCCGACGATGATCCTCACGTCGAGGTCGATCGCGGACCCGATAAGCGAAGTCGTCGACGCGATGGCCGAGGTCGAGCAAGGGCATTTCAACACGGCCGTCGACGTCTTCGAGCGCTCCGAAATCGGCAGGCTCCAAGGCGGATTCAACCGGATGGTCGCAGGCCTCGCCGAGCGTGAACGGGTACGCGACCTGTTCGGCCGCCATGTCGGCACCAACGTCGCCCGGCGCGCCATCGAGGAGGGCGCCTCGATGTCGGGAGATGTTCAGGAAGCGGCAATCCTGTTCATCGACCTGACGGGTTCCACAGCGTTGGCCGCGAGCCATCCGCCGCAGCAGGTTGCCGAGGTGCTCAACGACTTCTTCCGGATCGTCGTCAACGCCGTCGACGAACGGGGTGGACTGATCAACAAGTTCCAGGGTGACGCCGCCCTGGCCGTTTTCGGCGCGCCCTTGCGGACCGCCAACGCCGCCTCGGCGGCGTTGGCGACGGCGCGAGCCCTGGGCGAGCAGCTGCGCGAACTGCCGCATGTCGACTTCGGTATCGGGGTGTCGGCGGGTTCGGTCTTCGCGGGGAACATCGGCGCCGAGAACCGCTACGAGTACACGGTGATCGGCGATGCCGTCAACGAGGCAGCTCGACTGGCCGATCTGGCGAAGACATCGGATCGCCGGATCCTCTGCTCGTCGGCCGCCATCGAGCGCGCCGATGCCGACGAACGCAAGTACTGGGCCTCAAGGGGCGCCGAGGTGCTGCGGGGACGCACCGAAGCAACTCGGATCTCCGCGCCCGATAGGTGATCTATTCGAGGTAGGAACCGAATCCTTGCTCCGTGCGACTGGCACGCCGTAGCCTCGTGACGTGGCCGGACTGACGGCCGTCAGCGCCGACGAACTCGCTGCCCTGGAGATATTCGAGGGCTGCCGTCCGGAAGACCTTGTGCCGCTGGCGGCTCTACTGCACCCGCTGAAAGCGGCGGCGGGCCGGGTTTTGATGCGCCAAGGCGAGCGGGCCGAATCGTTCCTGCTGATCGGTTCGGGCCGCGCCGAGGTCACGCACACCGGAAGCGACGGAGTGCCCACCGCACTGGAGTTCTCGCCGCCGCAGATTTTCGGCGAGATCGCATTATTGCGAGACGCGCCGCGGACCGCGACCGTCGTCGCGACCGAACCGGTGATCGGTTGGATCGGCGGCCATCATGCCTTCGTCACGATGCTCGACGTGCCGGGCATGATGGACACGCTGGTGCGGACGGTGCGCCAGCGACTGGCCGCATTCATCACGCCGATTGCGGTGACCATGCGCGACGGCTCCGAGCTCTACCTGCGTCCCGTGTTGCCGGGCGACAGCGCGCGCACCGCACACGGTTCGGTCGAGTACTCCGGAGAGACGTTGTACCGCAGATTCCAGACGACCCGCACGCCGACCAAGTCGTTGATGACCTATCTGTTCGAGGTCGACTACAAGGACCACTTCGTATGGGTGATGACCGACGGAGAGAACGGGCCCGTGGTGGCCGATGCCAGATTCGTCCGCGACGAAACGGATCCGACGCTCGCGGAGGTCGCGTTCATCGTCGGCGACGACTACCAGGGTCGCGGAGTCGGCTCGTTCCTGATGGCGGCACTGGCGGTTGCCGCGCGTGGCGACGGTATCCGTCGGTTCACGGCGCGAGTGCTCTCCGACAACGTCGCGATGCGCAAGATACTGGACCGGTTCGGCGCGAATTGGCGCAGAGAGGATGTCGGCGTAGTGACGACGGTCATCGAGGTGCCCGCCCTGCGCGAGCTGTCCATGTCGAGGGAGCTTTATCGCGAAATCCATGGTGTATCAAGAGAAGTCATCAGCGCGGTCGGCTGATGCGACCGCCGCTGAGCAAGGACACCCGGCTGTGCATATCGCTGGCGGCGCGGCCGACCAATATCGGCACCAGGTTTCACAACTATCTCTACGACCTGCTGGGGCTGGACTTCATCTATAAGGCGTTCACCACCACCGACATCGCCGCGGCGATCGGCGGCGTGCGGGCGCTAGGTATCCGCGGGTGCTCCGTGTCGATGCCGTTCAAGCAGGACGTCATCCCGCTCGTCGACAACGTCGAGCCCTCTGCGCGGGCGATCCACGCCGTCAACACGATCGTCAACGACGCCGGACACCTGACTGCGTCGAATACCGACTACATCGCCGTGCAGCGGCTCATCGAGGAACATGGTCTTGACGGGTCGCAGTCCGTGCTGATTCACGGCAGCGGGGGGATGGCCAGCGCCGTGGGTGCGGCATTCCGGGACAACGGCTTTCACCACGGCACCGTCGTCGCCCGCAACGCCGAAACCGGCGAGGCGATGGCGCAGCAGCTCGGCTACGACTATGCGCCCGAGGTCGGCGCGCGGACCGCGGACGTCATAGTCAACGTGACGCCGGTCGGGATGGCCGGTGGACCGGAGGAGAGCCTGAGCGCGTTCAACGAGTCGACGATCGCCAAGGCGGACACCGTCTTCGATGTGGTCGCGCTGCCGTCGGAAACTCCGTTGATCGTCGCGGCCCGAGCGGCGGGGGTGAAGGTCATCACGGGCGGTGAGGTGATCGCGCTGCAGGCCGCCGAGCAGTTCGAGCGCTATACCGGTGTGCGGCCGACCGCCGAGCAGGTGGCCGACGCGTCGGCGGTTTCGCGGGCCTGACTACGCGGCGTTGACGACGATGATCGGGCGACGCACCCGCTCCACCTGGTGACTGGTGAAGCCGGCGTAGAAGATTCGCGCGCCGATGGCCCACGACACCGAGGAGTGCACCGCCGTCGCGCTTGGAGCCGCGTCGGCCGGTAGTGGCAACGTGAATGGCAGGCCGAACTCGGCGCCGCCCTGCATCGGGATCTTCTTGCCGAGGTGCAGGGGCGGTCCGTCGAGTTCGCCACTCAGAGCGGGGTAGCGCTCCAGCGGGTGGTGCTCGCGATGGCGCTGCCAGTAGACGGCGATGTCGGCGTTCGGCAGGTCCTGCTGCGGGCGACACACCAGGCGTCCGGTGATGGGTTCCCCCGCCCGCCACACGGGCGACGGCATCACGATGTCGATTGTCGTTTCGCCGTTGCCCATGTAGCGCTCCATCGGTTCCTCGAACGCTTCGACGTCGGCGGTGCCGATGACGACCTGGAACTCGCCGCGTGCGTCGACGTCTCGACCGTCGCGGTCGACGACCAGCCGGCACCCCCACCGCGCGACCTCGGGTGACGAACCCGGGGCCCACGACGGCATCGTGAAACTCGATGTGGTACCGGTGAATTCACCGGTCGCGATGGGCACGTCGACGCGAGTCACACACACCCAGTCGTCGGCGTCGCGCTCACCGCCGTAGTTGGTGCCGACTTGGCCCACCGTCCACAGCGTGTCATTGCCCGCGGCGACCGCGGAGTCGGCCCGCCCGGCCCAGTGATAGCGGTAGAAGTTGTCGTAGCCCCATTCCAGCCGCGCCGATCTGACCTTGTCGATCGCCTTGCCTGTCTCGACCGTCGCGGTCACCTGTTGGCGTGGCCGGGCGACGGCAGGTGCGACGGTGACCTGTGCGGCCGCCGAGCGGTCGAAGAGTCCCACCGAGCCGCTACTTCTTCCTCTGCGACTCGGCGTACTCCTCGGGGTGGTTCTTCTTCTGATAGGCGCGCATCGGCCAGAAGAGAAGCCACAGCACCGGATAGACCGTCACGTAGAACAGCGCCTGCATCGCGGCGGCGACCACGATGAAGAAGATCCAGGCCGGATAGATGAGGATCAAGCAGAACTGGATGAACTGCTTGAGCACCACCGGATAACCCTCGGCCATCGAGAACAGGTACCGAGGGCTCGCCACCTTCAGGTACTTCTGCACCGTCGAGGTCTCGGCTTCGGCCTCGGCCTCGGCCGCGCTGATGTCGCGGCCCCGTTCCTCGCGGGTCATCCCGCGCAGGGGCGGGGGCGGCTCGTTGGGAGCGGGCGGATGGGCTGCGGTCACGGCGCCGGGGTGATCGTGGTCTGCTCGTCGATGACGTTGGTGGCATCCATCAGGGCCCCCATCTGGTCCTCGGTGCCATCGGCGTTGAGCTGCAGAACGAAGAGGCCGTCGGAGCCGGGGATCGTCACCGTCTTCTGTGCAACGGCGTGCTTGACGCCGTCCTTCATGTAGGTGCCGCCGATCTGCCAGGCATCGAATCCGCCGAGTGTGCTGGCGGAACCAGTTCCGTCGCCCTCATACCCCGGCAGGTTCTTCATCTCACCCGGCGCGTACTCGAGGATCTTCGCCGGGTCGACATTGCCGGTCAGCTTCGAGAGCAGCGCAAGGATCGTGGGCGGATTGGCGGCCATCGCCGGGTCGCCGGTGAACTTGATTCCGCCCCACGCCCATGCGGGAGTGTCAGGACCCATGTCCTCCCAGCCTGGAGGGAACGGGAGATTGATTTCGGGTGACCCCGGATCGCCACGCTTCACCGGCACCTCGGTGATTCCCTGCTGCTTGATGTAGTCCGGAATCGTCAAGTTGGCCTTGACCTCCGCCGACGAGGTCGGTGCGGCCGACGAACTGCTGGATGCCTTCGAGCTCGTCGCCTCGGTCTTCTTCTCATTGGATCCGCAGCCCGCAAGGGCGAGGCCGACTACGACGGCCATGATCGCGATACCGCCGGCCCTCAGTGTTCTCATTGGGTCTCCCGTGTCAATTGAAATCAGCGCCATGAGCCTACGGTGGGCAACGCCGCAGGGCGAGAGAATCGCCGTGAAGTCTGGCGACCTCTGACCAGTTCCGGATTGACGCGGGCGACGGTTTGCCCTGCTGGGTGATCTGGGCGCCATGATCAGGGCGCTGATCGATGCGATTTCCAGCGAATAGAAAACCCTCACGGTTTCGCTGCGATCTTGGCCGTTCGTAGTGCAAGATGCTCCTGTGCTGTGAGATAGGGGCCGATACGGGTCTCATAGCATCGTCGCTATCGGTTCGCGACGCGAGTCCGTGTGTATCGAGGGGTAGGTAGGTATATGAAGGCGATCGCGCGTTCGCTGGTTGTCGTTTTGGTTGCGTTGATCTCCGTGCCCGCGCTGGTTGTGTCGGTCACGATCACGGCCGCAGTTCAGCTACTGGCCACACAGCGCTGATATATGGGCGGGACTCAGCACCCGCTTTCGGCTTCGGCCGATACGGATCAGTTCGTCAACGACTACTTCGGACAAGCGACCGGCAACTTCAACCGTTCCCGGGAGTGACCCCCCGGGACTATCGATACGTACGCCGTGGTCTATCCAGCCGAGTTCGCTCCCGTTTTCGGCACCACTACGTTCGACGACTCAGTCGAATGCCGGTGTCAGCAATCTCGGGGCATGCCTTGGCGCAACGTGGCGGGATCTGCACCGTCAATCACAATGCTGGTGTCAATTCACCCGCCGTGGACCCTCCAGCCCCCGCCGATACCCACTTCGTCGTCTTCGGTTATTCGCAGAGCGCGGTAGTCGCTTCGTTGGTCAAGAATCAGTTGATCGACGGTGAGCCTGGCACTTCCTCCGCGCTCGACGGCACCGAGTTCTATCCTGATCTCGAATCCGATGCGTCCCAACGGCGGCATCCTCGGGCGCGGGTTCCAGGGAACGACCATCCCGCTCATCGGCATCACGTTCTACGGGCCTGTGGAGAACAGCTGCCCTACCGCGGACCCGTGTACTTCCGCGGATACCGGGAGAACGTCTACCCGACCGTCGATGTCGCGCAGCAGTACGACCTGCTCGGCGGTGATGCTCCCGCGGTGCCGTGGAATCTCTTGGCCTGGGCGAACTCGGCAGCCGCCTACTACTACCTGCACGGGAATGTTCCGAGCCAGTCGATCGACCCGAACGTCAATCCGAACGTTGTTGATCAGGGCACCGTACGGTGACACCACTATTACCTGCTCACGTCCGACGTGGTACCACTGCTCATGCCGCTGGAGCAGGTCGGCGTTCCCAAGCCGATCTTGTTGGTCGCTAATGCGCCGCTGAAGGTGTTGATCGAGGCCGGGTACTACCGCGGAACCAGCCCGGGCCAGAACGTGCCATTCCAGCTGCTGCCGGAAAAGGACCCGATCACGTTGGCGGTGAACATCGCTAGGTCCATTCCGGTGGGAATCGACGACGGGTTGGAAGCCGCCGGGGCGGGTCGGGCACTCGGAACCGCGCCGTTTACGAATCCCTACGGTGTGGGTGGCGCCGATCCCAATCCGAACCAAGATCGACATTGAATGCCGCGAGCGAAGGGACGGCGACGCCTCCAGCTCAAGCAGCCCCTGAACCGCCAGACGTCGCCTCGAGCCCAAGCCGAGTGGACTGAGAAGAAGTTCGGTAGCCATCGAAGCGGACAAGTACTGGGTGGCAATCCGGAACGCGGGGCAATGTGCCCACAGTGGGCACGCTGCCAGAGGTCGCAAAGCCGGATCTGTTCAGGCAGCTGCGCGAGTCGCTGAAGTTCGATCCGCCGAAAGCCGCCGACGGGCCTTCGCCCCAACGGCGATGGGCCGCTGAAGAGAATCGTCAGCGCACACAAGCTAGGGCCAAGCCGGCAGCCGCGGAGACGCAAGACCGAGTCGAAGCCCGCAGACGCTGCTTAGCGGAGGAAACGGGGAGGGGAAAGAGGGACGCCCGAGTGGCGTCCCTCTTCTCGTCGAAAAGGCGGTCAGCAGGCCAGGTCGAGGTAGACCGTCATGCTCGTCACCGTGGTGACGATGTCGTCGTTGGCGCCTGGTGCTCCCGAGCCGGAATCCATGCGCGAGAACGATTGTCCGGGCCGCACGGCGTTGACCGAACACATATCGAGCGGTGCCATGCCGACGCGGTTGACGATGACGTGGTAGCCGTGCATCTGCAGATCGTTGATCGTCGACGCGACCTGCGACGGGCCGGCGGGAGCTGCGGTGGCGTTCGCCGCCAGACCGATCGCGGCCGAAACCAGTGCACTTGCGGCCAGTGTGCCGAGGCCGATCTTCTTGATTGTCATGCTCTGGAGTGGCGGCTCACCGCAGAAGCGTTACACCGTCACATGCTGCAGTTGAGCGAGACCGTGATCGTCCGGCGCACCACGACGGTGATGAACTCGTCTCTGCGCTTGCCGTCGCCCTTGTCTCTGCCGTTGTTCACGCGGATGGTGCGGGTGATGTCCTGCGGATTCCGGACGCTGGTGACGATGCACTGATCGATGGGCGCGCTGCCGACGCGGTCGATGTTGACGTCGTATCCGGCAGCCTCTAGCTGCCCGATCGTCGCGTAGGCGTTACCCGGTGCAATGGGTTCCGCCGTTGCCGTACCTGTCGGCGCGAGCACCAAACCCGCCGCCACTATCCCCCCTGCCATACCCCATGCTGCGCGCATGACAAGTCTCCGTACTTTTTATCGGCCCGACCCACTGGTTAATCGTTCGAGACACCCAAAGTGTTGCCAGTAATTTGTAAGCAATCTCTGTGGTAATAACGGGCGTGCGCCGGTTCCGGTTCAAGTACGCACTGGTGGCGTTGTGCGTCGTGACGGCGTGCGGCCATCCAGACGAGTCGCGCGCGGCTTCGACGACCGGGCCCACCAACGCGGCGACCACGGTGAATCCCGCCAATATCACCCGGTCGCGCAGTGAACTGCCGGCCGGATATCAGGTGGGCGCCGTCAGCGGTCCCGCTTCGCCGGTCGTGTTCTGGGGGTTCGGGCCCGGCTGGGTCACCGAACCCGTGGCGTGCGGCGTGCTGGCCGGCGCGACCGGCGATGACGCGACGACGCGCGGGTGGTCGGGATCGGGTCCCGGTGGCATCGTCCACGTCGTCGTCACCGGATCGCCCGCGGCGCCCGTCACCTTCGACCCCGCGGTGCTGGCCGAATGCGGGCAGTGGACGGTGGTGTCGGGCAACACATCGGGCACCGTCAATCTGGTCGACGCCCCAGCCATCGACGGGGCGGCCACCGTCGGCATGACCACCATCGCGAAGACCGTGGTCGAGGGCGGCACCGAGACGGCATCGACGGCCAGCACGTTCAGCGCCTATCTCGGCGACTACCTGGCGTTCGTCACCGTCGTCACCGATCCCGGATCGCCGAATCCTCCACTCGGCCAAGAATTCGCCGCTGAATTATTGGTGAAAACGGTGTCGGCGCTACGCGGCTGACGCCGTGTCCGCGGGTACATTGGCGGCGATGTTGAACCCGAAGGCATTGCTCGTGATCGCATCCGCGTGCGCGCTTGCCGGATGCAGCTCCGCCGAATCGGCCGAGCCCGACGTGTCGCACGCCGACATCGCGAACATCAAGAACGTCCGATCGAGCTTTTCTCCAGCGTTCAAGGTCACCGATATCGCTCCGGCGGGAATCGACCCGCGGCTGCTGCAACCCCAAAAGCTGCCCGAGGGAATCAAATTCGATCCCGCCGACTGCGCGCAGTTCGCCAATCAACAGGTGCTGCCCAACGGTGTGAAGGGCAACATGTCGGCCATCACCGCGGAGGGCGACGGCAATCGGTTCATCGTGATCGCGGTGGAGACTTCGGAACCGGTACCGGTCGGCGAGCCCGCGCCGAACTGCCAGAAGGTCTCCTACTCCGGTCCCGCGCTGCGGGGGCTCGTCGAGGTCGTCGAGGCGCCCAAGATCGACGGCATCCACACCCAAGGGGCACACCGGGTGATTCAGACGACGGTGGACGGAAAGCCCCGCACCGGTGAGCTGTACAACTACGTGGCGAAGTTCGGCACGTTCGTCGTCATCGTCACAGCCAACCCACTCGTCGTTCCCGGCAAGCCCGTCGTCCCCGTCGACACCAAGCGCGCGGGCGAGCTGCTCACCGCGGGTGTGTCGGCCGTGAAGGCCTGAGCCTCACCGCACGTCGTGCGGCCGGAACTGGATGCTTATCCGCGGACCAACCGGCTTCACCGTCTTGGGTATGCAGTGCTCCCATGTGCGCTGGCAGGAGCCGCCCATCACCAACAGGTCGCCGTGGTGGTGCTGAAGCCGCAGCGACTTGCCGCCGCCGCGCGGACGTAGCGCGAAAACCCTTGTCGCGCCCAGGCATACGATTGCCACCATGGTGTCCTCGGTGCTACTTCTGCCGATGGTGTCGCCGTGCCACGCGACGCTGTCGTCGCCGTTGCGGTAGAGGCACAGGCCCGCGGTGGTGAAGGGCTCGCCGAGTTCGCCGCCGTAGGTGTCGTTGAGCCGCCTGCGCATCTGCTTGAGCCGCGGGTGCGGCGCCGGCTCGTCGACCAGGTTGTGGAAGCTGACCAGTCGCGGCACGTCGAGCACGCGGTCATACATCTGCCTCCGCTCGGCACGCCACGGAACGGCGTCCATCAACTCGTCGAACAGCGAATCGGCATCCGACAGCCAGCCCGAGCGCACCTCGACCCACGCGCCACCGCCGACGTGCTGCCGTTCGGCGGGGTCGAAGAGAGAGCTTTGAAGAGCCACCTCCATGCCGCTAGTTTATCGCACAGGCGTTCGAATTCTCACAACCGCACGGGTCCCGGTCCCTGCTGTGCGAGGACGTCGCCGGGGTTGGACAATGCACAGGTTTTCAGGCTCAGGCAGCCGCAGCCGATGCAGCCGGTGAGGTTGTCGCGCAGCCGTTCCATGTGCAGGATGCGGTCGTCGAGGTCCTGCCGCCAGCCGGCGGACAGCCGGGCCCAGTCTTTCCTGGTCGGCACGCCGTCGGTGGGCAATGTCGCCAGCGCGTCCCGGATGCGGGCCAGCGGAATGCCGAGCCGTTGCGACATCCGGATGAAGGCCACCCGGCGCAGCGTTTCGCGGGCGTACCGGCGTTGGTTGCCCGTAGTGCGACGGCTGGCGATCAGGCCCTCGCGTTCGTAGAAATGCAGCGCCGATATGGCCACACCACTGCGGTCGGCCATTTCGCCAGGCGTCAGCTCGTGGACATCCATACACCTCAACTTAAGTTGAGGTGGCCAAAAGCGCTACGGTGCTAGGTGTGTCCACGACCACGCTGGGGGTGAACTCCGAGGTCGGGCCATTGCGCGTCGTCATCCTTCATCGTCCGGGGGCCGAGCTACAGCGGCTGACGCCCCGCAACAACGACGCGTTGTTGTTCGACGGGTTGCCCTGGGTCGCGAAGGCGCAGGAGGAACACGACGCGTTCGCCGACCTGTTGCGGTCGCGTGGCGTCGAGGTGCTGCTGGTGTCGGATCTGCTGACCGAGGCGCTGTCCAGCGGTGCGGCCCGGATGCACGGCATCTCGGCGGCGGTGGATTCGCGACGGCTGGGAATGCCGTTGGCGCAGGAGCTTTCCTCGTATATGCGGACGCTGGAACCCGCGGATCTGGCGCACATCCTGATGGCGGGCATGACGTTCACCGAGCTGCCGATCGCCGGCGGCGAGATGTCATTGGTGCGTCGCATGCACCACGGCGGCGACTTCGTCATCGAACCGCTGCCCAACCTGCTGTTCACCCGCGACTCGTCGTTCTGGATCGGCCCGCGGGTGGCGATCACGTCGTTGGCGCTGCCCGCCCGGATCCGCGAGACATCGCTGACCGATCTGATCTATGCCCACCACCCGCGATTTCTCGGCGTCAGGCGGGCCTACGAGTCGCGGTCCGCGCCGGTCGAGGGTGGCGACGTGTTGCTGCTGGCACCCGGCGTAGTGGCCGTCGGCGTAGGGGAGCGGACGACGCCGGCGGGGGCGGAGGCGTTGGCCCGCAGCCTGTTCGACGACGACCTCGCCCACACGGTGCTGGCGGTGCCGATCGCCCAGGAGCGCGCACAGATGCACCTCGACACCGTGTGCACGATGGTCGACACCGACGCCGTCGTCATGTACCCGAACATCGTCGACTCGTTGTCCGCTTTCACCATCCACCGCAACGGAGACGGTGGCGTGAAGATCGACGACGCCGCACCCTTCCTCGAGGCCGCGGCCAGCGCGATGGAGATCGAGAAGCTGCGCGTGATCGCGACGGGCCTGGACCCCGTCACCGCCGAGCGGGAGCAATGGGACGACGGCAACAACACGCTGGCTCTTTCGCCCGGCGTCGTCGTCGCCTACGAACGGAACGTCGAAACCAATGCGCGGCTGCGGGATTCGGGTGTCGAGGTGCTACCCATTGCGGCCTGGGAGCTGGGCACCGGCCGAGGCGGCCCCCGCTGCATGTCCTGTCCCGCCGCCCGCGACCCGTTGTAGCCTTACCCGCGCTGTCGTGGGTAATTTTGCATCCAGGGTCGTGATTGGTCGCGATGAACGACCCTCAGAGCAACATCTTGCGATACCCGCGGCGGGCAAACGCTTCCCTGACTCGGTGCAGTATGTAGCGCCTGGAGTGTTCGGCGACGACGATGATGTCGATCCAGCCTTGTCGGTCAATGAATTCCGCCCTGCCGATGTCGTAGACATACCGACTCCTGTCCGCGCGATGGTGATCGCCGTCGTAGTCCAGACCGACCAACGGCTCGTCGTAACCCATGTCGATGAACGCCTCGTTGAATCCATCGGTTACCCGAATCTGCGTTCTCGGCGCCGGAAGCCCATCGTCGATAAGGAGTAGCCGTAACGATGTTTCCCGCGGCGATTGCGCACCGCCGTCCATCAACCCCAGTGCTGTTCGTGCATGCGGCAGACCACGCGCCCGGCGATACCGCCCACCGAGCAGGAGGACATCGTCGGCCTTGACGTCTGCGGCGTTTGCGAGCGCGTCGACGTGCTGGACTGCGAGTTCGCGCGGCAAGTGTCTGGCGAGATCCCACGCAGTGCGGCGGAGTGACGTGACCGGAAGACCGGCCATTCGGACGATTTCGTCGTCCTCGATCATCTCATTGCGGACCACGATTCCTGCCGGTGGGCGGCCGCCACGCCAGATCATCTCGACGGGTGTGCCGTCGTTGATCCATCGCGCGCCGTGCAGGGCTGCGGCAGGCGGCCCGCGATTACGCCATTGCGGTTTGACCACAGCCACGCTCCGACGGTATTGCGCCGCAATGAATTGGCCGCCTGCTTAGGCACGTAGACGTCGGGAAAGAGTGCGCGGTAGTGCCATCAAAGTCGCGCACGGGTTATCCCGCCGCGGGCAAGCGCTTCGCTGCCTTTGAAGACTTCACCCATGCCGTGATGCTGATGACCGGAGCCGACAATTCGGCGCCGCAGGGCTGATATTGCGCACAGGGCTGTGAATAGCCGAATGGAACAGCCCCTCAGGGCAAAATCTACCTCCAGCTGGGGAGCCAGATCTCCAAGTTCCACGTCGACTGCGAGATCGGTAAGCCGGTCAGGATCGGATACATCCAGGCGAAGTTCGTGATCACCAACGCCACATAACAACTGACCGCGATCATCCCGAGTGTTCGTCGCTCGGCGTTCTGATTCGGCTGGTGCAATATGTCGCCCAGGATCATCGCGATCGCCATCACCAGGAACGGCGCCATGGTGGCCGCGTAGAAGAAGTACATCTGCCGGTCGATGTCGGCGAACCACGGCAGGAATCCCGCGCCGTAGCCGACCAGAACGGCGCCGTACCTCCAGTCCTTCTTGACGAAGGTCCGCCATAGTGCCCAGCCGAGCACCGGCACCGCGATGAACCACATCGCCGGCGTGCCGACGAGCATCACGGCCTTCACGCACGACTGCGCGCCGCAGCCGGGGACGTTCTCCTGGTCGACCGCGTAGAGCACCGGCCGCAACGACATCGGCCATGTCCACGGCTTGGATTCCCACGGGTGGTGATTGCCGTCGGCGTTGGTCAACCCGGCGTGAAACCGGTACGCGCCGTATGTGTAGTGCCACAGCGACCGGATCGCGTCGGGAAGGAACCCGCCCGGGCCGATCGACTGGCCCACCTCGTGGCGATTGATGCCGGTCTCCGAGGCGAACCACGGCCCGTACGACGCTAGATACACGCCGAACGGGATCAGGACCATTGCGTAGATCGCCGGGCCCAGGTCACGTCGCAGCGCGCCGACCCACGGCCGCGGCACCCGGTACTGCCTGCGGGCAGCGACGTCGAACGCCAACGTCATCGCCACGTAGAACACCACGAAGTACAGCCCGGACCACTTTGTGGCACAGGCCAATCCGAGCAGAACGCCCGCGCCGAAGCGCCACCATCGAACGCCCAGGCGCGGGCCCCACGGGGTCTCACTGATGCGGCCCTCGAGCAGTGCGACATGCATCCGCTCCCGCACCTGGTCGCGATCGACGATCAAGGCGCCGAACGCCGCCACCACGAAGAACGCCAGGAAGCCGTCGAGCAGGGCCGTGCGGGACGCGACGAAGCTGACGCCGTCGGCGATCAGCAGAAGCCCGGCGATCGCCCCGACCATCGTCGAGCGGGTCATGCGCCGGACGGTGCGCGCGACGATCGCCACCATGATGACGCCCAACACGGCGCCGGAGAACCGCCAGCCCAGACCGTTGTAGCCGAAGATCGACTCGCCGATCGCGATCAATTGCTTGCCGACCGGCGGGTGAACCACCAGCCCGTAGCCGGGGTTGTCTTCGACGCCGTGGTTGAACAGCATCTGCCAGGCCTGCGGGGCGTAGTGCTTCTCGTCGAAGATCGGGGTGCCCGCGTCGGTCGGCGAGCCGAGGTTGAGAAACCGCGTCAGTGCCGCCAGTGCGGTGACCACCGCGGTCATCGTCCAGCCCTCTAGCTTGTCGATCGGGCCGAAATCGGCGATGGGCATCAGCGGCGCCGGGCTGATGACGGGGACCGAGCGCGCGGCCGATGGCGTTTCGGTGGCGGTGTCGGTCACGCGACCGATCGTAGGCTGTGCGCTGTGACTACCGGTCGATTGCTGCTGGCGGCCACGCCGCTGGGGCTGCCCGCCGACGCCTCGGCCCGGCTGATCAGCGCCCTGGGCAGCGCCGATGTGGTGGCCGCCGAGGACACCCGTCGGGTCCGGACGCTGGCGCAGGCGCTCGAGGTACGCATCGCCGGCAAGGTCGTCAGCCTCTTCGACCAGAACGAGGTGACGCGGGTCCCCGGGCTGGTCGACGACATCCGGGGCGGTGCGACGGTGCTGGTCGTCAGCGACGCCGGCATGCCGGTGATCAACGACCCCGGCTACCGGCTGGTGGCCGCCTGTGTGGACGCCGGGCTGCAGGTCAGCTGCCTGCCCGGCCCTTCGGCGGTGACGACCGCGCTGGCGGTGTCCGGGCTGCCGTCGGACCGGTTCTGCTTCGAGGGCTTCCCTCCGCGCAAGGGCTCGGCCCGCAAGACGTGGCTATCCGGCCTGGCCGCCGAGCAGCGCACCGCGGTGTTTTTCGAGTCGCCGCGGCGGCTGGCGGCCTGCCTGAAGGACGCCGTCGAGGTGCTTGGCGCGGAGCGCCGGGCGGTGGTGTGCCGCGAGCTCACGAAGACACACGAGGAGATCGTTCGCGGCACCTTGGCCGAACTCGCGGAGTGGGCGGCCGACGGGGTGCTCGGCGAGATCACCGTCGTCCTGACGGGAGCAGAGCCGCGGGCCGACCTCGACACGTTGGTGGCCGAGGTGAATGCGCTCGTCGGCGACGGCGCACGGGTGAAGGACGCCTGCGCCCAGGTTGTCGCCGCCAATCCCGGGGCACCGTCGCGCCGCGAGCTTTACGATGCGGTCCTGCGTTCGCGCGACTGACCCGGAGGCGCCATGGCACTGCCCGCGTTGGTGCTCGTCCATGGTGGTCAACATGCCGGCGACTGCTGGGAGCCCACTGTCGACGAAATCCACCGGCAGGCACCGGAACTCGCCGTGCTCGCCATCGACCTTCCCGGCCGCCGCGGAAAGCCCGGCGACCTCCGAACGGCCACCATCGCCGACTGGGTGGACTCCCTGGTGTCCGACATCGAGGGGGCAGGGATCGACGACCTGGTCATCGTCGGCCACTCGATGGCGGGACTCACCGTTCCCGGCGTGGTGAGAAAGCTCGGATCGCCGCGGGTGCGGGAGATGATTCTGGCCGCCGCGTTCGTTCCGCCACACGGATCGGCAGTGGTCGACACGCTTCCCGGCGTGCTGGGGCGGTATGCGCGCCGATACATCGACAAAGGCGGAGTGGCCACCCTGCCGAACACGTTGGCATTGTTCGCGTTCTGCAATGGGATGACGCGCGCCCAGCGCAAGTTCAGCGTGGATCGTTTCTATGCCGAGGGTCCGGCCGTTGTCGTGGAGAAGGTCGATCGCGACGGGATGCCCGACGATGTGCCACGCACCTGGATCCTGACGCTGCGCGACCGCGCGCTTTCCCAAGGCTCACAGCACAGATCGATTGCCGCACTCGGTGGCGTGCACACCCTCATTCCGATGGACACCTGCCACAACCTGATGGTCAGCGCGCCGAAACGGCTGGCCGAGATCCTGATCGAGCGCTGCCGGCGCTACGCCTAGCGCCGACGATCGGCGCCGCCTTGTGCAGACACTCGTCCCATTCGCGGTCGGGATCCGAGTCGGCGGTGATGCCTCCGCCGACGCCGAGCACCGCCGAACCGTCGGCCCCGAACTCCACCGTCCGGATCGCCACGTTCAGCTCGCACCCCGCCACCGGTGACGCCAAACCGACTGTGCCGCAGTACACGCCGCGACGGTTCGATTCCCAGCCCGACAACAGCTGACGGGCTCGCGCCTTGGGCGTACCCGTGACAGATGCGGGCGGGAACGCCGCGTCGAGCAGCCCGGCCATCGGCACGCCGAGCGGCACCCGCGCGGACACCGTCGACACCAAATGCCACACGCCGGGAGCGGGACGAACCACGAGAAGCTCCGGCACGGTCACGCTGCCGGTGACCGCGACACGGCTGAGGTCGTTGCGCACCAGGTCGACGATCATGATGTTCTCCGCGACATCCTTGACCGATGCGCGCAGCGCCGCAGGGTCGGCCGTCCGGGGCAGCGTGCCCTTGATCGGGCTGGACGTAACGGCCTCACCCGCGCGCCGCAGGAACAACTCCGGCGACATCGACGCCACCGCGCCCCATGCGCCGGCCAGGTATGCGGCCCGGGCGGGTGACGTGCGTTCGACGGCGTCGACGAAGAAGTCGACGGGCGCGCCGTCGAGCCTGCCCACGAACTGCGTGCACACGCACGCCTGGTAGATCTCGCCCGCCGCGATCGCCTCCAGACACTCGAGCACACCGCGGCGGTGGGAGTCGCGGTTGGCCTCGCCCCAGCTCATCTCGAACTTCCTCGGCGGCAAGGGGTTCCGCAGTGCGTCGGCCGCCCACGTCGAAAGCGGTGCACCGGAAAGGCTTTCGTACCACCAGTGCCCGTCGCCGTCCTGGCGCAGCACGCAGTCCGTCCAGCCGCCCGCCGCCTCGGGAATACGCGCCGCGCGCCCGTCGGCGCCGTCGTCGGGATAGGACAGGTAGCCGAACCAGCCCCCGCCGACCGCGCCGGCGCCCGCAGCGCCCGGCGGCACATCGAACACCTCGTCCACCGCCACCGCGGATGCGTCCAACGAGGGAGCGATGACGGCCCCGGAGCCGAACCATTCGCCGATCAGCGCGCCGGGCGGCGCAAGCCCGTGTCGGGCCGCGGCCCAGGCGACCGTGCGCAGCACCGCGGGGGCGCTGCCCAGGTCGCCGAGCCGGTCGATCCGCACCGGGTAAGCGTGACAGAAAGCTAGCGGCTGATCTGCCTCGGCACCGCGATCGTGGTCAGCTTGTCCGGATTGCGCATCGCATAGAAATGCGTGATCTTGCCGTCGATGATCTCGATCAGGAAGATCCCCTCGAGTCGGTCGCCGCTGTAGACGACCATCGCGGGTGCCTCGTTGTAGACCGCCGTCTCGAACCGGATATCGGGCCACGTCTGTGCCGCACGGAAGAGGGCGCCGATCACGGTCGCCACCTTCCGTGCGCCGACGATCGGCCTGCGGGCGGCAGTCGCCTTGCCGCCGCTGTCGGCGGTCCAGGTGGCGTCCGGCGCAAGCATCGACAACAGACCGTCCATGTCGCCGGTGGTCGCCGCGGTCAAGAACTGCTCGGTGATCTGTGCGGTCCTGGCCTCGTCGACCGGTGCGAACCGCTTGCGCCGCGCGTGCACATGCTCGCGGGCGCGGTGCGCCATCTGACGCACAGAACCCACGGACTTGCCGACGCCTCCGGCGATCTCGTCATAGTCGAACCCGAACACCTCCCGCAGCACGAACACTGCGCGCTCCTCGGGAGTGAGCGTCTCGAGCAGCACGAGCATCGCCATCGAAACCGACTCGGCGAGAACGACATCGGCGGACGCGTCGCGATCGTCGAGCAGCAGCGGCTCGGGCAGCCACGGCCCGATGTACTCCTCGCGACGGCGGGCGCCCGCGCGCAGGGCGTTGAGCGCTTCCCGGGTCACCAGTTGCGCCAGATACGCCTTGGTGTCCCGCACCGTCGCGAGGTCGACCTCGGCCCACTTCAGATAGCTGTCCTGCAGCACATCGTCGGATTCGGTTGCCGAGCCGAGGATCTCGTAGACGATCGTGAACAGCAGCGGCCGCAGATGGGTGAACCGCTCGGCATGCTCGCTGTCGGTGGTCACGGGTTCGTGACCACCTGCGGAGCCGACTGCTGTTCGACGTGCCTGCCGCCCTTCATGAGAAGCGCCGAGCCGGGTTTGCGGGCCTCGTGGCGAAGCCCCCACACCGTGCCCTTGCAGACCGCCTCCTTCAGCTTGGCAGCCAGCCGACCGCCGAAGTAGAAGTTCACCGGGGAGTCGTCCTTGCGCGCGATCTGCAGCACAGCGGACCGCCTGCCGAGGCTCACGCACGACCCCAGGAACGCCGCGTCCAGCAGGGCGGGCTCGGTACCTGCGATGCGGCTCAACACGGTGTTGGCGGCTTGGGGACCGAGCTGTCCTGCCGCCTGGCAACTCAACCGCAACGGCTGACCCGACGGTGCGCCGCAATCACCTGCGGCCACGATGCGCGGATCGTCGATGCTGGTCAGCGTCTCGTCGGTGAGCAGACGGCCAACCGCGTCGGTGGCCAGCCCACTGTCGGCAGCCAGCCCAGGAGCACCGAAACCTGCGGTCCAGACGGTGACAGCGCTGGGGCGTACCGCGCCGTCGGCGAAGACCACCGCGTCTGCGCGGACCTCGGCCACCACGTCGTGTTCGAGCACCGCGACGCCGTGCTTGGCGAACCACTTGGCGATCGCACGCCGCCCCGGCTTCGACAGCGACGGTGCCAGCTGACCGCCGCACACCAGCGTGACTCGACGGCCCTGCTCGGCCAGTTCGGAGGCCGTCTCGATTCCGGTCAGGCCTGCGCCGACGACAGTCACAGGAGCGCCAGGGTGAAGATCGTCGAGGGTGTCTCGCAGCAACTCGGCATATTCGAATTCCCCTATCGGATAGGCGAATTCGGCCGCGCCGGGGACAGACGCGGGTGCATTAGCCGTGCTGCCGACCGCGTAGATGACATAGTCGTAGTGCACCGGCCTGCGGCCCGACGCGAACTGCACAGTGCGGTTGGCGGTATCGATCCTGGTGGCGCTGTCGACGACCAGCTGAATGCCCTCGCCGAGCAGCGTGCCGTAATCGGCTACCGCGGCATGGGTGCCTGCGACAAGCTGATGCAGCCGGATCCGCTCGATGAACCTCGGCCGCGGGTTGACCAGGGTGATGTCGACGTCGGCGCGCTGACGCAGGTGGTTCGCCGCGAGCGTGCCTGCATATCCACCGCCGATGACGACGACATGTGTGCGCTTGCCGGTCATGGTGTCTCCTGTTCTCTCGATGATGCCCTCTAGACACCGCCGAGCCGCGAGACGTGACACAACGTGACGCGCGTCACTCCGCCTGGTAGCGGGGGAACACGCCGACGGGTGCGGGCAGCGCAGTACCGGGCACCAGGCGGGTGCCGATCGCGGCGAAGGTGCGCTGGTCGTCCGGCTGGCCGAGCAGGTCCAGCAGCTTGGCCGCCGACTCGGGCATCACCGGCTGCGACAACAGCGCCGCGACGCGCACCACCTCGAGCGTCGTGTAGAGCACCGTGCGGAACCGCTGCTGGTCGGCCTCGGCTTCCGACTTGCGCAGCACCCACGGCTCCTGCGCCGAGAAGTACCGGTTGGCTTCGCCGAGCATCAGCCAGATGGTCTCCAGCGCGAGGTGCATGGCGGGCACGTCGAAGTGCGCCCGCACGGTCGAGAGCAGCTCGTCGCCTGCGCGTGCCAGCAGTGCGCGGTCGTCGTCGCTGAATTGCCCCGGCTCAGGGACGATTCCGTCGAGGTTCTTGGCCACCATCGACAGCGACCGTTGCGCCAGGTTGCCCAATTCGTTGGCGAGGTCGGCGTTGATGCGCGCGATGATCGCCTCCTCGCTGTAGCTGCCGTCCTGCCCGAACGGCACCTCCCGCAGGAAGAAGTAGCGCACCGGGTCCACGCCGAATGTGTCGACGAGATTCACCGGGTCGACGACGTTGCCCACCGACTTGCTCATCTTCTCGCCGCGGTTCAGGACGAACCCGTGGGCGAAGACCCTGCGCGGCAGTTCGAGTCCCGCCGACATCAGAAACGCGGGCCAGTAGACGGTGTGGAACCGGATGATGTCCTTGCCGATCATGTGCAGATCGGCGGGCCAGTACCGGCGGAAGGCCGTCGAGTCGGTGTCGGGAAAACCGACTCCGGTCAGGTAGTTGGTCAGTGCGTCGACCCACACGTACATCACGTGATCGGGGTGCTCGGGAACCGGCACGCCCCAGTCGAACGTCGTCCGCGAGATCGACAGGTCGCGCAGCCCACCGGAGACGAAGCTGACCACCTCGTTGCGGCGGACGTCGGGCCCGATGAACTCCGGATGTGCCTCGTAGTGGGCGAGCAGTTTGTCGGCGTAGGCCGACAGCCGGAAGAAGTAGGTCTGCTCCTCGGTCCACGTCACCGGCGCACCGGTCTCCGTCGCCACCCGGACCCCGTCGGTGTCGAGCTGTGTCTCCGCCTCGGTGAAGAAGCGCTCGTCGCGAACCGAGTACCAGCCCTTGTACGAGTCCAGGTAGATGTCGCCGGCTTCGTTCATCCGGCGCCAGATGTCCTTGGACGCCTCGTAATGGTCGGCGTCAGAGGTTCGGATGAAGCGGTCGAAGGAGATGTTGAGCTTCTCCTGCAGCCCCTGGAACACATCCGAATTCCGACGCGCCAGCTCCGCGGTGGGAATGCCTTCCGCCGCGGCGGTTTCGGCCATCTTCTGGCCGTGCACATCGGTTCCGGTCAGGAAGCGCACGTCGAACCCGTCCAGCCGCTTGAACCGCGCGATCGCGTCGGTGGCGATGTATTCGTAGGCATGGCCGATGTGCGGATCGCCGTTGGGATAGGCGATCGCTGTCGTTATGTAGTACGGCTCGCTCATTTCCACCTCACCTTATGGTGTTGCCGTGAGCAGTTCCCGCCCGGCGCCGCCGCCCCCTGAGCCGCTGCCTCCTCTGATCGACGCGCACACCCACCTCGACGCGTGCGGCGCGCGGGACGCCGATGATGTGCGCGCGATCCTGGACCGCGCCGCGGCCGTCGGCGTGTGGGCCGTCGTCACCATCGCCGACGACCTCGACTCGGCGCTCTGGGTGGCCGAGGCCGCCGTCTGGGACCCCCGCGTGTATGCGGCGGTAGCCCTGCACCCGACGCGGGCCAACGCGCTGACCGACGAAGCCAAGACCGTCATCGAGCGGCTGGCAGACCATCCCCGCGTGGTGGCGATCGGCGAAACCGGCATGGACAACTACTGGCCCGGCCGGCTCGACGGGTGCGCCACACCCGGCGAGCAGCGCGAGGCGTTCGCCTGGCATATCGAACTCGCCAAGCGCACGGGGAAGCCGCTGATGATCCACAACCGCGACGCCGACGCCGACGTGCTGGACGTGCTGCGCGCCGAGGGGGCCCCGCCGACGGTGATCTTCCACTGCTTCTCGTCGGACGCGCAGATGGCGCGTACATGCGTGGACGCGGGCTGGGTGCTGAGCCTGTCGGGCACCGTCAGCTTCCGCAACGCCCGTGCGCTGCACGAGGCGGCCCGGCTCATTCCTGCGGCACAGCTGCTGGTCGAGACCGACGCGCCGTTCCTCACGCCGCATCCGTACCGCGGCGCGCCGAACGAGCCGTACTGCCTGCCCTACACAGTGCGGGCGCTGGCGGAGGTGGTCGACCGACCCGCCGCCGACCTGGCCAGAGAAACGTCGGAGACGGCGATGCGGGTGTACGACCTGCCGATGAACCCGCCGTGAACACGAGGCGCCACGAGCAGAGTTGCCGTTGCTATGCCAGTTCGTTACCGTCTTGTGATCGAGCGCGGGGGGCACTGAAGCAGGCCGGGGTCCGAGTCGGGGATGACCAGACATTTGAATGCATTGAACAAGCTCCACGAATCACGATCGCCCTACCTTCGGGCGCTCGTCTTTGCGATGTTGCTGGCGTTGACGTTCGCCGGCGGCCTCGCCGTCGCAGCCCACAAGACCGTCACGTTGACCGTTGACGGCGCCCAGATGACCGTCGCGACGATGAAATCGCGGGTCATCGACGTCGTCACGGAGAACGGCTACGACGTCGGCGACCGGGACGATCTCTACCCTGCCGGCAATCAGCCGGTGCACCAGTCCGACAACATCGTTTTGCGGCGCAGCCGGCCGCTACAGATCTCCCTGGACGGTCAGGACACCCGGGAGGTGTGGACGACGGCTTCGACGGTCGACGAGGCGCTGAGCCAGCTCTCGATGACGGACAAGGCACCCGCGGCGGCGTCGCGCGGCAGCCGCGTACCCCTCGGTGGCATGTCGCTGCCCGTGGTGAGCGCCAAGAACGTGCAGATCAACGAGGGTGGCGCCATCAGAACCGTGCACCTGGCCGCGCCGAACGTCGCCGACCTGCTGGCCGCCGCGGGCGCTCCGCTGGATCAGGGCGACACGGTGCTGCCTGCGGCGACGTCCCCGGTCATCGAGGGAATGCAGATCCAGGTCACCCGGGTCCGCATCGAGAAGATCACCCAGCGGGTCCCGCTACCGCCTGCCAACCAGCGTGTCGAAGACCCGACGATGAACATGAGCCGTACTGTCGTGGACAACCCCGGTGAACCAGGCGTTCAGGACGTAACATTTGCCATCTCTAAGGTCAACGGGGTCGAAACCGGGAGACTGCCAGTAGCCAATGTCATCGTCGCTCCAGCGACTCCCGGCGTCCTTCGGGTAGGCACCAAACCTGGTACGGAAGTGCCTCCTGTTAGCAACGGTGGCACCTGGGATGCCCTCGCCGGTTGCGAAGCGGGCGGCAACTGGGCAATCAATACCGGCAACGGTTTCTACGGCGGCGTGCAATTTGATCAAAACACCTGGGAGCGCAACGGGGGTCTGAGGTATGCTGCGAGGGCAGATTTGGCAACACGTGAAGAGCAGATCGCGATTGCTGAGGTCACTCGAGCCCGTCAAGGTTGGGGCGCGTGGCCCGTGTGCAGCGGGAGAGTAGGGGCGTCCTGACAATTCGACTGCTGGGTCGAACCGAAATTCGGCATCTCGCCAAAGAGCTCGACTTTCGACCGCGTAAATCGTTCGGCCAGAACTTTGTTCACGACGCAAATACCGTGCGCCGTGTGGTTTCGGCCTCCGGAATCAACCGCCACGACCACGTTCTCGAGGTCGGGCCAGGACTGGGCTCGCTGACGCTGGCACTGCTCGATCGCGGCGCGCGGGTGACCGCCGTCGAAATCGACCCGGTGCTGGCAGCGCAGCTGCCGCACACCGTCGCCGAGCATTCGCACAGCGAGATCAACCGGCTCAGCGTGCTGAACCGCGATGTTCTCGACCTTGCGCCGGGAGACCTGCCGGAAGAGCCGACCGCGATGGTCGCCAACCTGCCCTACAACGTGGCGGTGCCCGCGCTGCTCCATCTGCTCGCCGATTTCCCGACGATCCGGACCGTCATGGTGATGGTCCAGGCCGAGGTGGCCGAGCGGCTCGCGGCCGAACCGGGCGGCAAGGACTACGGCGTGCCCAGCGCCAAGGTCAGGTTCTACGGCAAGGTGCGCCGCCACGGCATGGTGTCGCCGACGGTGTTCTGGCCCATCCCGCGGGTGTACTCCGGACTGGTCCGCATCGACAGGTACGACACGTCGCCGTGGCCGACCGACAGCGCGTTCCGGCAGCAGGTCTTCAACCTGATCGACATCGCTTTCGCCCAGCGCCGCAAGACTTCTCGCAACGCGTTCGCGGAGTGGGCGGGCAGCGGCAACGAGTCGGCGCGGCGCCTGCTGGCCGCCAGCATCGATCCGTCACGCCGAGGGGAGACGCTGTCCATCGCCGACTTCGTCCGGTTGTTGGAGCGCTCGGGCGTGTGGGACCCGCAGACCAGGCGGGTCATCGAGCCGATCGAGACGACGCCCTAGTCCCGTCGGCCCCGGGGCGCTATGCGCCCAGCGCGCGGGTGAGTTGTGCGACGACCTCCGAGCACGAGTCATAGCGGCTGTCTGGGTTCTTCGCCAGCGCCCTGTGCAGCACCGAATCGAAAACACGTGGCACCCAGGCGAACTTGTGTGAGTAGCTTGGCGGGGGCCGGTTGAGCTGAGCATCGACGAGTGCCATCCACGTTTCGGCTGAGAATGGTGGCGCACCCAATAGTAGCTCGACAGCCGTGCAGGCCAGCGCGTACTGATCGGAGAGTGCCGACGGGGGCCTGCCTCGCAGCAGCTCCGGCGCCGTGTAGGGCAGCGACGCTTCCAAGTGGTCCGCATGCCACCCGACGGTTTCAGCGACTGCGTAGGCGACACCGAAGTCGATCAGCACCGCACGGGTGAAGTCCCCGGAGACAAGGATGTTGGATGGCTTGACGTCGCAGTGCACGATGCCGCACCGATGTATGTAGTCCAACGCGTCGGCTATCTGGGCCAGCACGGACAGCCGATCGGCTTTTTTTGCCAGGATGGTCGACGTCCCACCGTCGACCAGTTCCATGCTGAGCCAGCCCGTGCCGTGCTCGTACACGGTGACCACGTGGGGGTGATCCAGCTGATGCGCGAACTCGAATTCGCGTCGAAGCCGGGCGGTTTGGTCCTCGCGGCGCTGGTGGTCGTCGAGAACCTTCAGTGCCAGAGCATGATTCGGGCCGGCGGCTCGGTGTGCTCGATACACGGTGGCATACCCGCCGCGTCCGAGGACCGCGTCGACGACGTGGCCCTCGAAGTCAGCGCCGACCGCGAGCACGGTTCCAGACTAGGTCGGATGTCTTGCCGGGCTTTCTCACCACTCGACTACTGTCGCGCTCGCCACGGCGCTAGTGTCGTGCCGTGTCCAATGGCAGCACCGCGTCCGAGTGGGTTCCCACCGGGTCCATCACGGTGCGGGTGCCGGGCAAAGTCAACCTGTATCTGGCCGTCGGCGACCGGCGCGACGACGGTTACCACGAGCTGACGACCGTTTTCCACGCGGTGTCACTCCTCGACGAGATCACTGTCCGCGACGCCGACGTGCTGACCCTGGAGCTGTCGGGGGAGGGCATGGAGTCGCTGCCCACCGACGAGCGCAACCTGGCGTGGCAGGCCGCCGAGCTGATGGCCGAGCACGTCGGCCGGGCGCCCGACGTCGCGATCACGATCGAGAAGTCGATACCCGTCGCCGGGGGCATGGCCGGCGGCAGCGCCGATGCCGCGGCGGTGTTGGTGGCAATCAATTCGTTGTGGGAGCTGGGCGTGCCACGACGAGACCTGCACACACTGGCCGCACGACTCGGCAGCGACGTCCCCTTCGCACTGCACGGCGGCACGGCGCTTGGCACCGGGCGCGGCGAGGAGTTGGCTACCGTGCTGGCCAGGAACACATTTCACTGGGTGCTGGCGTTCGCCGACGGCGGCCTGTCCACACCCGCCGTGTTCGCCGAAATCGATCGGCTGCGCGAGGCCAAGGGCGCCGACGGCAGCCTGCCGCCGCGGCTGGAGGATCCCGAACCCGTGCTCGCCGCGCTGGCCTCCGGCGACGCCGCCACCCTGGCGGCGCTCCTCGGCAACGACCTGCAGCCCGCGTCGCTGAGCCTCGATCCGGGACTGCGCCGCACGCTGCGGGCGGGCACAGAAGCAGGGGCGCTGGCCGGGATCGTGTCCGGCTCCGGGCCGACGTGTGCGTTCTTGTGCGCGTCGGCATCCTCGGCCGTCGACGTCGGCGCCGAACTGGCCGGGGCGGGCGTCTGCCGCACGGTCCGGGTGGCCAGCGGTCCGGTGCACGGCGCGCGGGTGGTCCCCGCGCCCACGCCGCAGGTGTGACCCACGCCTCATTTACGACACTTTCGACGTCGGAGTTTGGCGGTTACTTAAGAGTTGCTTAAGATGATCCACGGTGAAACTCAGCGGTCAAGCAATGGACGCGACAACTTCTCCCGCCGGCCACGACGGCGGGCGGTCGCGCCGCACTACCGCATCACCGATTCGAGATCTAACTGCGCTCCATTTGTGTGCGCGCCTCCGTGAAAGCGCCGTCTACCTGGCGGAGCATGACACCGAGGCATTTGCGGGTGACCCGAGGAGGCCGTCGTGAGCAGATTCACCGAGAAGATGTATTACAACGCCCGCAACGCCAGCACGGGCATGGTCACCGGTGAACCGCACGAGCCAGTCCGTCACACCTGGGGTGAGGTACACGAGCGAGCGCGCCGCATCGCGGGCGGCCTCGCCGGCGCGGGCATCGGCCTCGGTGACGCCGTCGGCGTGTTGGCCGGCTTTCCGGTGGAGATCGCCCCGACGGCGCAGGGCCTGTGGATGCGTGGCGCCAGCCTGACGATGCTGCACCAGCCCACTCCGCGGACCGATCTCGTGGTCTGGGCCGAGGACACCATGAACGTCGTCCAGATGATCGAGGCCAAGGCCGTCATCGTGTCGGAGCCGTTCATGGTCGCCGTGCCCGTGCTCGAGGAGCAGGGCATCAAGGTGCTGACCGTCCCCGACCTGCTATCGGCGGATCCGATCGACCCGATCGACGTCGGCGAGGACGACCTGGCCCTGATGCAGCTGACCTCGGGCTCGACCGGGTCGCCCAAGGCCGTGCAGATCACGCACCGCAACATCCACTCCAACGCCGAGGCCATGTTCATCGGCGCCGAGTACGACGTCGACAACGACGTCATGGTCAGCTGGCTGCCCTGCTTCCACGACATGGGCATGGTCGGCTTCCTCACCATCCCGATGTACTTCGGTGCGGAGCTGGTCAAGGTCACGCCGATGGACTTCCTGCGGGACACGCTGCTGTGGGCCAAGCTGATCGACAAATACAAGGGCACCATGACGGCCGCGCCGAACTTCGCCTACGCGCTGCTGGCCAAGCGGCTGCGCCGGCAGGCCAAGCCCGGCGAGTTCGACCTGTCCACGCTGCGGTTCGCGCTGTCGGGCGCCGAGCCCGTCGAACCCGCAGACGTCGAGGACCTGCTGGACGCGGGCAAGCCGTTCGGCCTGCGCAACTCGGCGATTCTGCCTGCCTACGGCATGGCCGAGACCACGCTGGCGGTGTCGTTCTCCGAGTGCAACGCGGGCCTGGTGGTCGACGAGGTGGACGCGGACCTGATGGCCGCACTGCGCCGGGCGGTGCCCGCGACGAAGGGCAACACCCGCAGGCTGGCCACGCTCGGTCCGCTGCTGGAAGGTCTGGAGGCCCGCATCATCGACGACCAGGGCAATGTGATGCCCGCTCGCGGTGTGGGGATCATCGAGCTGCGCGGCGAACCGCTGACGCCCGGCTACATCACCATGGGCGGCTTCATCCCGGCCCAGGACGAGCACGGCTGGTATGACACCGGCGACCTCGGCTACCTGACCGACGAGGGTCACGTCGTGGTCTGCGGCCGCGTGAAGGACGTCATCATCATGGCGGGCCGCAACATCTATCCCACCGACATCGAGCGGGCCGCGGGCCGCGTCGAGGGTGTACGGCCGGGCTGTGCGGTCGCGGTGCGGCTGGACGCCGGGCATTCCCGGGAGACGTTCGCCGTCGCGGTGGAGTCCAACGCGTGGCAGGACCCCGACGAGGTGCACCGCATCGAGCGTCAGGTGGCCCACGAGGTCGTCGCCGAGGTCGACGTGCGGCCGCGCAATGTCGTGGTGCTGGGCCCCGGCACCATTCCCAAGACGCCGTCGGGCAAGCTCCGCCGCGCCAACTCCGTCTCGCTGGTCACCTAGCTAGTACTCCTGGAACGGCTGGGTCTACGGTCAGTTCCTGTGACCGTTGCGATCGTCGGTGCAGGCCCCGGTGGCATCGCGATGGGGATCCAACTCGCCGCCGCCGGTCACGATTTCACGATCTTCGATCGCGGCGAGGGCTTCGGCGGTACCTGGCGCAACAACACGTATCCCGGCGCCGCCTGCGATGTGCCGTCGCACTTCTACTCCTACTCGTTCGCGCTCAACCCGCGGTGGAGCAAGACATTCGCCGACCAGCCGGAGATCCTGGCGTATCTGGAAAAGGTGGCGGCCGGGCACGGGCTGGAGAGCCATCTCGTCAGCACTACGCGCGTCACCACGTTGCGGTGGCGCGACGATGCGCATCGCTGGAATGTCGAGACGGCCGACGGCACAACGCGCGAGTTCGACGCCGTTGTCACGGCGGTTGGGATGCTGGACGTCCCGAACATTCCCGAGATTCCCGGCTCCGACCGGTTCCGGGGTCGCTCGTTTCACTCGTCGAGCTGGGATCACTCGAAATCGACTGCGGGTGAACGCGTCGCGTCCATCGGGACGGGCGCCAGCGCCATCCAGTACGTACCCGAGATCGCGGCGGATGCTGCACACCTGACGGTGTTTCAGCGCACGCCGATCTGGGTGAGCCCGCGCTACGACGAACCGTTCACCCCCGAACAACAGGACCTGTTCGAACGCGATCCCGCCGAGGCGCTGAAGGTGCGCGACGCGGCATTCCAGGCATACGAGGCCGCGAACTTCGGCGCCGACTCGGAAATGACCAAGGGGCTAACGGACATGGCGCGCGAGTATCTGCACCGCAAGGTGGCCGATCCGGACCTGCGCGCCAAGCTCACCCCCAGCTATCCCGTCGGCTGCAAACGGCCTCTGCAGTCGCGCGCCTGGTTCCCGGCGTTCGCGCGGCCCAACGTGAGGCTGGAGACCTCGCCGATCGTGGAGTTCACCGAACGCGGACTGCTGACCGCGGACGGCGTCGAGCACGAAGTCGACACGGTCATCTATGGCACCGGCTTTCACGCCGCGGACTACCTGTGCAGCCTCGAGGTGTACGGGACGGGTGGGCGCCGACTGCGCGACGACTGGGGTGACGGGCCGGAGGCCTATCTGGGCACGATGGTGCCGGGCTACCCCAACTTGTTCACGCTCTACGGGCCCAACACCAACGGCGTCACGTCGATCATCTACATCCTGGAAGCGCAGGCCGAGTTCGTCCGCCGAACCCTCGATCGAATGGCCGCCGCGGGGGTGGCAGCCGTCGACGTCAAACGTGACATCCACGACGCCTACAACGCCGAGATACAGCGGGCCATGGACGGTACCGTGTGGCTTGCGAACTGCAACAACTACTACCGCCATCCGAACGGGAAGGTCGTCACCCAGTTTCCTTACAGCGGAACCAGGTTCGTAGAGATGCTCGCGCAGGTAGAACTAGACGCATTCGACCGGAAGGACGTGACCGCGTGTCGGGAATCCACCACACGGCGATAGTCACCGCCGACGTCGAGGCCTCGATGCGATTCTGGTGCGACGGCCTGGGGTTCACCAAGTTGTTCGACCACACCTTCACCGGTGACTGGCCGACGCTTTTCCGCGCGGAGACCGATCAACTGCGGTCGATCTTCCTCGGCGGCCCGGTCAGTCCCGACACCGGCATCGTCGAACTTGTTGTGCTGGAAGGGGTTCAGGCCGCTCGGGCATCATCGGATGCGCCGGCGTTCGGCTTCTTCCTGGTGTCGCTGCAACGTGAGGTCGACCCGACGCTTGCCACGCTGGCAGGCCTCGGGTTCGACGAGGGTGTGCGTCGCATGGAGATGCCCGCACCGGGAGGGAAGAAGGTGGCCATGGCGGTGATCACCGCGCCGGATGGTGTTCGCGTCGAGTTGATCGGTCCACCCGAATGACGGCCATCGTCACCGGCGGCGGGTCCGGCATCGGCAGCGCGGTCGTCGACAGGCTGCGCGCGACCGGAACCGACGTAGCCGTGTGGGACATCAGAAACGGTGACATCGATTGCGATGTCAGCGACCCCGACTCGGTTCAGGCCGCCATCGATGGAACCGTGGCCGATCACGGGGTTCCCAACCGGCTCGTCGCATGCGCGGGCATCGGCGCCTCGGGTCTGCTGCTGGAGCAGACACCTGCGGACTGGAGGCGGGTCATCGACGTCAACCTGACGGGCACGTGGCTCACGTTGTGTGCCGTCGCGCGGGCGATGGTCGACGCGGGTTCAGGCGGCTCGATCGTCGCGGTGTCCAGCATCAGCGGGACGCTGGCCGACCGTGACATGGGTGCCTACTGCGTGTCGAAGGCGGGCATCGACATGCTGGTGCGCGTCGCGGCGACCGAATGGGGTGCGCACGGGATCAGGGTCAACGCCGTCGGGCCCGGCGTCACCCGCACGCCGATGCTCGCCAACCCCGAGCAATTGCCGGGGTGGGTCGAAGGGCTGACGGAGCGCACCGCGCTCGGCCGTCTCGGCGAGGCCGGCGACATCGCGGAGGCGATCGTCGCGGTGCTCGAGATGTCCTGGGTAACCGGGCAGACCGTGTTCGCCGACGGTGGGCTGGCGCTACACAGCCCGATCGACTCCTACGGCCAGGTGCAGCGATTGATGGCGCGGCGCCTTAAGGACTAGGCCGCCGTTCGCGTCCCGATCGCGTTGTAGACCCGCCACCACGTCAGTTCGTGGTCGGCGGCGGAGATCTGACCTCGCGCGAGGCGTTCGTCGGCTTCGATCAACGTCGTCGCCAATGCCTCCAGCCTGTCGCGACGAGCCGCAGCTTCGGGACAGTAGTAGCCCACAGTCACGGTGACGGCCATGGTCCTGACCTGCATGCGCAGCGCTCCCGCGAAAGCCGTCGCGATCACACCGACGCCGGCGAACGCGGCCGCGGAGAGGGCGAGGGCCGCCCACGGCCCGGTCACCCCCGTCAGCCAAGCCTCGCAGACCACCCACACAAGCGCCGCCCAGAGCATCCATCCCCGTGCCGCCCGGACACGTCGCCGTTCGGGCTCGCTGATGCCGGGCGGGAACACCACCAGGCGGTACCGGGTGGTGCCGAAGCGGTCCGGCAGGACGTCGATCGAACCCCAGGGACGCTCGCCGTCGAGCAGACGCATCAACCCCCGACGCAGCGGTGAGTTCGTATGCGTGCCGTGCATGATTCCGGTGTACCCCCGCCGAACCGCGAGAACCGCTTTCCAGACAAATTATTTACGCCCGACACAGCACCCTTTACGGCTACGCGGACAACAGCGAGGGGCCACGAGAATGCTGAGTATTGTGTACTATACTCAGCATGACGACTGGCAAGCTTCCACCCCGTATCGCCGACCACCCGACGGTGCGCACGGTGCTGGCGCGCAGTGGCGAGAAGGCGGACAAGCCCGTAGTCATCGATGCGGACTGGCTACGCCAGGTATGCCTGGACGCCGGGGCCGACGACGTCGCGTTCGCGAGCGTCGACAATCCGGATCTCGCCTCGGAACGCGAACACGTCGAGGGCGCGCTGCCCGGCACCAGGAGCTTCATCTCCCTGGTCGTCAAGATGAACCGCGACAACGTCCGCTCGCCTGCGCGAAGCGTCGCCAACCAGGAGTTCCACCGCAGCGGCGAGATCATCAACGAGGCCGCCCACCGGATCACTCGCACGCTGCAGGAGGCCGGCTACCGCGCACTCAACCCGTCGGCCACGTTCCCGATGGAGATGGACAACTTTCCCGGCCGCATCTGGGTGGTTGCCCACAAGCCGGTGGCCGTGGCTGCGGGCCTCGGCATCATGGGCATCCACCGCAACGTGATTCACCCCAGGTTCGGAAACTTCATCCTGCTCGCGACCTTGCTGGTGGACGCGGAGATCACCAGCTACGGTGCGCCGCTGGACTACTCGCCGTGCCTGGAATGCAAGCTCTGTGTCGCCGCGTGTCCGGTCGGCGCGATCAAGAAGGACGGCGAATTCGACTTCTTCGCCTGCTCGGTGCACAACTACCGCGAGTTCATGGGTGGCTTCACCGACTGGGCGCAGACCATCGCCGACAGCGACGATGCCGCCGACTTCCGTTCTCGGGTAAGCGATTCGGAGAATGCGTCGATGTGGCAGAGCCTGTCGTTCAAGGCCAACTACAAGGCCGCCTACTGCCTGGCGGTATGCCCGGCAGGTGAGGAGGTCATCGAGCCGTATCTGGAAAACCGCAAGGGCTTCATGGATCTCGTCCTCAAGCCTCTGCAGGACAAGAAGGAGACGCTCTACGTGCTGCCCAATTCAGCGGCGAAGGAGCACGCCGAACGGCGGTACCCACACAAGCGGGTCAAGGTCGTCGACAGCGGGATCAGCGGGCGGTAGAAACAGGCCCGTCACGCCCAGGCGTGGACGGTGTTCTGGGCCGGCTCGAGGCCCAAGGAGATCAGAAGTTCGGTGGCGTCCGCGGCCTGTTCGCAGAGGACCGGTACCTCGGGGCGCTCCGCGGCGGTGAAGTTCTCCAGCACGAACGTTGCCGGGTCCTTGCGCCCGGGTGGACGGCCGATGCCGATGCGCACCCGCTGAAAGTCCTTGCTGCCCAGCGCCGCTGACACCGAACGCAGGCCGTTGTGGCCGGCCACCCCGCCGCCGAACTTCAGCCGGATGCGGCCGAACTCGATGTCGATTTCGTCATGCACCACCACGATGTCGGCGGGCGCGACGGAGTAGAACTTCGCCAGCGGCCCGACCTGACGGCCCGACTCGTTCATATAGGTCCGTGGTTTGGCCAGCACCACCGACCGTCCGCCGAGCCTGCCGGTCACGATCTGCGCGCCGGAACGCTTGTGCACCTTGAACTTCGAACCGATGCGGTCGGCCAGCAGATCGGCGACGACAAAGCCGAGGTTATGCCGCGTCTTGGCGTAGTTGGGCCCGGGGTTGCCCAGGCCCACCACCAGCAGTGGCTCGGCCATTCGCCTGAAGAGGCCGATTACTCGGATGATTCGGCGGCCGCGTCGTCGCCGCCCTCGCCGCCCTCTTCGGCGCCTTCTCCCGCCTCCGCGGCTTCCTCGGCGCCCTCTTCAGCCTCACTGACCTCCCCGGCACCCTCGGCCTCGAGGTCCTCAGCGGTCGGCGCGGCAACGACGTTGACCACCAGCATCTCGGGATCCGACACCAGCGAAACGCCGTCGGGCAGCGTGATCGAGCCCGCGGTGAACTGCGTACCGATCTCGGCGCCCTCGACGGAGACCGTCAACTGGTCGGGGATCGCCTGGACGTCCGACTCGATCTCGATGGAGTTGGTGTCCTGGGTGACCAGGGTGCCGTACGCCGCATCACCCTCGATGACGACGTTGACCTCGACGGTCACCTTCTCGCCGCGGCGCACCACGAGCAGGTCGGCGTGCTGGATGTTGCGTCGAATCGGGTGGATGTCGAGCGCCTTGGTCAGTGCGAGCTGCTCTTCGCCGTCGATGTCGAGGGTCAGCACGGCGTTGGTGCCGGAGTGCCGCAGCACTGCGGAAAAGTCATGGGCGTCGAGTTCCAGGTGCCGCGGGTCGGCGCCGTGGCCATAGATGACCGCAGGCACCTTGCCGTTGCGCCGGGCGCGGCGCGATGCGCCCTTGCCGGTCTCCTGGCGTACCGATGCGGTCAGTTTGTTCTCGCTGCGGGCCGCGGTCTTGGCCATTGGCGTTGCTCCTCGTAAGCCGGTGGTTGATCAGCACGGCCAGGGTCGCAACTACGCAGAGCGTGTTCCCGTCGATAACGGTGTCTGCAGAAGCCCACCCTCGCCGTGACTGCCGGGAGCCGCTCGGCGGCGACATCCAGCCGGGACAGGTTAGCGCATCGGCCGGTCAGAGTGCGAATTTGGTGCCCGTGAGCTGCTCGGACAGCTCCCACAGCGCCGTGGCCTTCTTTGCGTCCCGGGCCAGCGGGCTGCGGGCGGCGTTGCCCGTAGGGCCGCGCATCACATACCGCGGGCCGACGAAACTGTCGCCGGGCAGGTCCTGGGACACCGCGTAGAGCGTCTGCCGTGCGCCGAAGTCGGCATCGGTGCCCACCAGGGGAGTCACGACGCCGACCACCTTCGAACCGATGGGATTGCCGGTGTTGCCCTGCAGGTTGGTTTCGGAGTATCCCGGGTGTGCGGCGTGCGCCCTGACCGACGACCCGGCGACGGCGAGGCGGCGCTGCAGCTCGCTGGTGAACAACAGGTTGGCCAGTTTGGATTGACCGTAGGCAGGCCACGCGAAGTACGGCCGCGACTTCCAGTTCAGATCCGTCAGGCTGATATAGCCCATGAAGTGCAGGATCGACGACACCGTGACCACGCGGTCGGTGACCTTCGGCAGCAGCAGGTTGGTCAGCGCGAAGTGGCCGAGGTGGTTGGTGCCGATCTGGCTCTCGAAGCCGTCGACGGTCTGCGCGTACGGCACCGCCATGATGCCGGCGTTGTTGACCAGCACATCGACGGCGTCGACGCCGTCGGCGAACGCCCGCACCGACGCCAGGTCCTGCAGGTCGAGCTTGCGCACTTCGACGTCGCCGGTCATCCGCGACGCGGCGGTCGCGCCCTTGTCGGTGTTGCGGACAGCCAAGATCACCCGGGCGCCGACCCGGGCCAGCTCACGCGCGGTGACTTCGCCGAGGCCGCTGTTGGCGCCCGTGACGATCACGGTGCGTCCGGCGAACGAGGGCAGGTCGGCGGCGGTCCATCCACTCATGCCAGACACCCTAGCCGTGGTGCGTGGACTACTTTTTGACGACGTTGAAGCCGCCGATGACGGCCTCGATGTCGGGCGCTTCTGCGGCCGCCTGGTCGGCGTATCCGGTCACGGTGAACTGAATGAGATAACGCTGATTGGCCGGCGGCGACCCGGTGGCGAAGATGACGCGGTTGTAGGTGTGCATCCGCTTGCCGTTGAGGTCGTAGCTGCCCTCGACCATCGACGACGGAAATCCGCGGAAGTTGTCGTTGGAGGCGTTGAGCTGTCGGAAGTTCTCAGCCATTTCGGCGTCGGCGTTGGCGTGCTCCAGGGCCTTGGCGGGATCGAAGCTGCCGCCGGTGAGCTTGAAGACCATCAACATGGCGGTGGGGTAGGTGTCGCCCTTGGCGATGACACGGGTCCCCGGCGAGAGGTTCGGATTGCTGTACTGCTCCCAGCCTTTGGGGCGTGGCATCGTCACCGTCAGGTCGGTGAGCTTGTCGGGGGGGACGGGTTGGCCTACGACACCGGCGGTTTCGAGGTACTGCGAGATCGGCACCGGTGTGGTGGTCGACGTCGCCGACGGCTTCGTGGTGGTGGTCGTCAACACCGACGTGTAATCGGGGGCGTTCGCGCCGCAGCCGGCGGCGGCGATGGCCAGCAACGCCAGCGTCGCCGCACAGCGGTGACGGGTCACAGAATCTCGCGAACTGCGTCGAGCGGCCTGGCCAGCCGGGTGCCTCTCGGGGTGACGACGAACGGCCGCTCGATCAGGATCGGATGTTCGGCCATCGCGTCGAGCAGTGCGTCGTCGTCAGCCTCGGCAAGGTTCAGCTCGGCGTACAGCGGCTCACGTTTGCGCACCGCGGTCGCGACGCCGATGCCGGCGTCGGAGATCAGCTTGACGAGCTCTGCGCGCGTCGGCGGCGTCTTCAAGTACTGGACCACTGTCGGCTCAATACCGTTGTCCCGCAACAGCTCCAGCGTCTTTCGCGACGTCGTGCAGCGGGGGTTGTGATAGATGATCGAGTCGCTCACTACGCCGACCCGTCGAAAAGTCCCGTCACCGAGCCGTTTTCGAACACCGCGCGAATGGTGCTGGCCAACAGCGGTGCGATGGACAACACCGTCAGCTGGGGGAACTGCTTGTCCTCGCCGATCGGCAGGGTGTTGGTGACGATCACCTCTCGGGCGCCGCACTCGGCCAACCGCTGTGGCGCAGGATCGGACAGCACACCGTGCGTCGCGGCGATGATGACGTCCTTGGCGCCGTCCTCGCGCAGCAGGTTGACCGCTCCCGCGATCGTTCCGCCGGTGTCGATCATGTCGTCGGTCAATATGCAGGTCTTGCCGCGCACGTCACCGACCACGCGGTTCGACTTCACCTGGTTGGGCACCAGCGGGTCGCGAGTCTTGTGGATGAACGCCAGCGGTACGCCACCCAGCGCGTCGGCCCATTTCTCGGCGACCCGGACACGACCGGAATCCGGCGACACCACGACCATGTCGTGGTCGGTGTAGTTCTCGGCGATGTAGCCGGTGAGGAGGTTCTGCGCCCGCATGTGGTCCACCGGGCCGTCGAAGAACCCCTGGATCTGGTCGGTGTGCAGGTCGACGGTGAGAATCCGGTTGGCGCCCGCGGTCTTGAGCAGGTCGGCCACCAGTCGCGCCGAGATCGGCTCGCGGCCGCGGTGCTTCTTGTCCTGACGGGCGTAGGGATAGAACGGCAGGATCGCGGTGATCCGCTTGGCGCTGCCGCGCTTGAGCGCGTCGATCATGATCAGCTGTTCCATCAGCCAGTGGTTCAGCGGCGCAGGGTGGCTCTGCAGAACGAAGGCGTCACAACCGCGGACCGATTCGTCGAAGCGGACGAAGATCTCGCCGTTGGCGAAGTCGCGCGCGGTCTGCGCGGTGACAGGGACGTCGAGCTCCTTGGCGACCTGTTCGGCGAGTTCCGGGTGCGCGCGACCGGAGAACAGCATCAAATTCTTGCGGTTGTCGGTCCACTCGGTGCCCACAGTGTGCCCTCGCCGGTCGGGTATCGATGTCGGCCTAATCGTACGTTTCACCGCTGGACGCGCGTGGCCGGGTTGCCAGAACGAGAACAGAAACCGACCGGCTCACGTCGTTTTGTCGTCCGCGGGGTTCGTGTCTTCGCTGGCTTCGTTGGCCCGCCGGGCCGCCTCCGCGGCCGCCGACCCGGGCCGCTTGCGCTCCACCCAGCCCTCGATGTTGCGCTGCGGACCGGCGGACACGGCCAGCGCACCCGGCGGCACGTCGTCGCGCACCACGGTGCCCGCCCCGGTGTAGGCGCCGTCGCCGATGGTGACCGGCGCGACGAACATGGTGTCCGACCCGGTGCGTACGTGCGACCCGATCGTGGTGCGCCGCTTGGTCTCGCCGTCGTAGTTGACGAACACGCTCGAGGCGCCGATATTGCTGTGTTCGCCGATGTCCGCGTCGCCGACATAGGTCAGGTGCGGCACTTTGGTGCCGGTGCCCAACGTGGCGTTCTTCGTCTCGACGAACGCCCCGAGCTTGCCGACGTCACCCAGCACGGTGCCCGGCCGCAGATAGGTGAACGGGCCGACGGTGGCGTCGTCGCCGATGACCGAGGCCGAGCCATGGGTGCGGACCACCGACGCCCGGTCGCCGACGGTGACATCGGTCAGCGTGGTGTCCGGCCCGATCGCAGCGCGCCCGCCGATGCGGGTTGCCCCCAGCAGCTGGGTGCCCGGCTGCACGACGGTGTCGCGGCCGATGCTCACGTCGACGTCGATCCATGTGGTGGCCGGGTCGACGACCGTCACCCCCGCGCGCTGGTGCGCGGCCACGATGCGCCGGTTCAGCACGGCGGCCAGGTCCGCCAGTTGAACCCGGTCGTTGACGCCGGCCACCAGCGCGGCGTCGTCGATGTGGCGGGCCCGCACGATGCGGCCGTCCTGCCGGATGATCGAGATGGCGTCGGTGAGGTAGAGCTCCTGCTGGGCGTTGTGCGGGCGCAGCCGGTCCAGCGCCGAGCGCAACACCTCGATGTCGAAGGCGTAGACGCCGGCGTTGACCTCGCTGATGGCCCGCTGCGAGCGGGTGGCGTCGATCTCTTCGACGATGCCGATGACCTCGCGGTCCTGGGTGCGCAGGATGCGGCCGTAGCCCGTCGGGTCGGGCACTGTTGTCGTCACCACCGTCGCCGCGGCGGTTTCGGTGCTGTGCGTGGCGATCAGTTCGGCCAGCGTGTCGGCGTCCAGCAGCGGGACGTCGGCCGAGGTCACCACGACGGTCCCGGCGAAGTCGGCGGGCAGGGCAGCCAGCCCGCAGCCGACGGCGTGCCCGGTGCCCTGCTGCTGCTCCTGAACGGCGATGTCGATCGTGCGTCCCAAGGCGTCGGCCAGCCCGGCGACGACGGGCGCGATGCGGTCGCGGTCGTGGCCGAGCACGACGACGAGGTGTTGCGGGGCGACCTTGGCCACCGAATGCAGGGCGTGCGACAGCATGCTCCGGCCGGCCAGCGTGTGCAGCACCTTGGGGGTGTCCGAGCGCATGCGGGTACCGGCCCCCGCGGCAAGCACCAGAACGGCGGATTGTCCATGCACGGTCATTTGCCTGTCCTCGCTCGCAAGCCTGGCGGTAAGGGCTCCGCGCCGATGGTCGCTCGGCGAGCTTCGCTCCGTCGCCAGGACTCGAACCTGAACTATCTGAACCAAAATCAGAGGTGCTGCCGATTACACCACGACGGACTGATCAACCCGTGATGTTAGTCGAAGGAACTAGGCTGACAGGTGTGGCAGTACCCGAGAAGGAACTGCGTGCACCCCGCGCCCGGATGACCGGTGCCGAGAGGCGTCACCAGCTCATCGACATCGCGAGATCGCTGTTCGCTGAGCGTGGTTACGAAGGCACCTCGATCGAGGAAATCGCGCAGCGAGCCAACGTCTCCAAGCCCGTCGTCTACGAGCATTTCGGCGGTAAGGAGGGCCTCTACGCGGTGGTCGTCGACCGCGAGATGTCGGCGCTGCTCGACGGCATCACGTCGTCGCTGACGCGGACGACCAACAACCGGTCGCGGCTGCGTATCGAGCGGGTCACGCTGGCGCTGCTGACCTACGTCGACGAACGCACCGACGGCTTTCGGATCCTCATCCGCGACTCACCGGCCGCGATCACGTCGGGCACCTACTCCACGCTGTTGAACGACGCCGTCAACCAGGTGTCGTCGATCCTGGCCGGTGATTTCTCCCGCCGCGGCCTGGACCCCGAAATGGCGCCGCTGTACGCCCAGGCGCTGGTCGGGTCGGTGTCCATGACGGCGCAGTGGTGGCTCGACGTGCGCGAGCCCAAGAAGGAAGTCGTCGCCGCGCATCTGGTGAACCTCTGCTGGAACGGGCTCATGCACCTCGAGGACGACCCGCCGCTGCTCGACGAGTGAAGCCCGCGGCAGCTCTCGCCGAGATCGACGAAATGGCGCGGATCACTCGCACTTTCGCGCCCAAACGTACGTTTCGGCGTCGATCTAGGATGGATGCATCATGACCGCATCGGGGACCGCAAGTGTCCAAACCCCGATCGCGGGGCTCGTCGACCTCGCGCTGCGTGATACCTCCCTTCAGGACGTCATCTGCCGTGCCGCCGACAGACCCGCCGATCTCGCCCTCGTCGGCCCGGCCAGCGCCAGGGTGTTCGCCGCCAGCGCGCTGGCCCAGGCCGGGCCCCTGCTTGTCGTCACGGCAACCGGGCGCGAGGCCGACGACCTGACCGCCGAACTGCGCGGCGTATTCGGCGACTCGGCGGCGATGTTCCCGTCGTGGGAGACGCTTCCGCACGAACGGCTCTCGCCCGGCGTGGACACCGTCGGCGCCCGGCTGATGGTGCTGCGCCGGCTGGCCAACGCCGACGACCAGCGACTCGGGCCGCCGCTGCGGGTCGTGGTCACGACCGTGCGCTCGCTGCTGCAGCCGATGGCGCCCGACCTGGCCGACATCGAACCGGTCACGCTGACGCTCGGCGAGGAACCCGAATTCGGCTCGGGATTCGAGGGGGTCATCGCCCGGCTCGTCGAGCTGGCCTACACGCGCGTCGACATGGTCGGCAAGCGCGGCGAGTTCGCGGTGCGCGGCGGCATCCTCGACGTGTTCCCACCGACGGCCGAACACCCGGTCCGCGTCGAGTTCTGGGGCGACGAGGTGTCCGAGATGCGGATGTTCGCCGTCGCGGATCAGCGCTCGATCCCCGACATCGACGTCGACGTGGTGATTGCGGTGCCGTGCCGTGAACTGCTGCTGACCGACGACGTCCGGGTCCGCGCCTTCGAGCTCGCCGCCGAGCACCCAAGAACGGCCAACGAGGTCCCCGGCGGGGTGCCCGACATGCTGGCCAAGCTCGGCGAGGGCATCCCCGTCGACGGCATGGAGGCGCTGCTGCCGCTGCTGCGGCCCACTGAACTTTCCCTGCTCAGCGACCATCTGCCCGAGCAGACCCCGGTGCTGGTCTGCGATCCGGAGAAGGTGCGCACCAGGGCCGTCGACCTGATCAAGACCGGCCGCGAGTTTCTCGAGGCGTCGTGGTCGACGGCGGCCGTGGGCGGCGACGCGCCGATCGACCTCGAGGCGATGGGTGCGTCGGGTTATCTCGCGCTCGACGACGTGGTGGCCGGGGCCCGGTCGGGAGGGCACCCGTGGTGGACGCTGAGCCAGCTCAGCGACGAGTCGGCAATCGAGCTGGACCTGCGCCCGTCGCCGTCGGCGCGAGGGCAGCAGTCCGGCGTCGACGAGATCTTCGCGATGCTGCGCGCGCACGTCGCCACCGGGGGATCGGCCGCCGTCGTGACCCCCGGCACCGGCACCGCGCACCGCGTCGTCGAGCAGCTGGCCGAGGCCGATACAGCCGCGGCGATGCTGGAACCGGGCGCCGAGCCCAAGCCGGGTGTGGTCGGCGTGCTCAAGGGGCCACTGCACGACGGTGTCGTGCTGCCGGGCGCCAACCTCGTCGTCATCACCGAAACCGACCTGACCGGCAATCGGGTCACCGCGCCCGAGGGCAAGCGGCTGGCCGCCAAGCGCCGCAACGTCGTCGACCCGCTCGCGCTGACCGCGGGCGATCTGGTGGTGCACGACCAGCACGGCATCGGCCGCTTCGTCGAGATGGTGGAACGCACCGTCGGCGGGGCGCGCCGCGAGTACCTGGTGCTGGAGTACGCGTCGAGCAAGCGAGGCGGCGGGTCGGACAAGCTGTTCGTGCCGATGGATTCGCTCGACCAGCTGTCGCGCTACGTCGGCGGGCAGGAGCCGACGCTGAGCCGGCTGGGCGGCAGCGACTGGACCAACACGAAGACCAAGGCGCGGCGGGCCGTCCGCGAGATCGCGAGCGAGCTGGTGTCGCTGTATGCCAAGCGGCAGGCGTCACCGGGTTACGCATTCGGGCCCGACACCCCTTGGCAGGCCGAGATGGAAGACGCGTTCGGCTACACCGAGACCGTCGACCAGCTCACCGCGATCACCGAAGTCAAGGCCGACATGGAAAAGCCCATCCCGATGGACAGGGTGATCTGCGGCGACGTCGGCTACGGCAAGACCGAGATCGCGGTGCGCGCGGCGTTCAAGGCGGTACAGGACGGCAAACAGGTCGCGGTGCTGGTGCCGACGACGCTGCTGGCCGACCAGCACCGGCAGACGTTCACCGAGCGGATGGCCGGGTTCCCGGTCACGGTGAAGGGGCTGTCGCGGTTCACCGCTCCCGCCGAGTCGCGCGCGGTGCTCGACGGCATGCGCGACGGTTCCGTCGACATCGTGATCGGCACGCACCGGCTGCTGCAGACCGGCGTGACGTGGAAGAACCTGGGCCTGGTCGTCGTCGACGAGGAGCAGCGGTTCGGCGTCGAGAACAAGGAGCACATCAAGTCGATGCGCACCTACGTCGACGTGCTGACGATGAGCGCCACCCCGATCCCGCGCACGCTGGAGATGAGCCTGGCCGGGATCCGCGAGATGTCGACGATCCTGACCCCGCCCGAGGAGCGCTACCCGGTACTGACCTACGTCGGGCCGCACGACGACAAGCAGATCGCCGCCGCACTGCGCCGCGAGCTGCTGCGCGACGGGCAGGCCTTCTACATCCACAACCGGGTGCGGTCGATCGACCAGGCCGCCGCCCGGCTGCAGGCACTCGTGCCCGAGGCGCGGGTCGTCGTGGCACACGGCCAGATGCCGGAGGAGCAGCTGGAACGCACGGTCGAAGGGTTCTGGAACCGCGAGTACGACGTCCTGGTCTGCACGACCATCGTCGAGACCGGGTTGGACATCTCGAACGCGAACACGTTGATCGTGGAACGCGCCGACACGTTCGGGCTGTCGCAGCTGCATCAGTTGCGCGGACGGGTGGGGCGCAGCCGCGAGCGCGGATACGCGTATTTCATGTACCCGCCGGAGGTTCCGTTGACCGAGACGGCCTACGACAGGTTGGCCACCATCGCCCAGAACAACGAGCTCGGCGCGGGCATGGCGGTCGCGATGAAGGATCTCGAAATCCGCGGCGCCGGCAACGTCCTCGGCGTCGAACAGTCCGGCCACGTCGCCGGCGTGGGCTTCGACCTGTACGTCCGGTTGGTCGGCGAGGCCGTCGAGGCATACCGCGCCGCCGCAGACGGGAAAACCGTTGCCGCCGCCCCGGAACCGAAGGACGTGCGGATCGACCTGCCGGTCGATGCGAACCTGCCGCCGGACTACATCGCCAGCGACCGGCTGCGGCTTGAGGGCTACCGCCGGCTGGCGTCGGCCGCCGACCAGGCGGCCATCGGCGCGGTGATCGAGGAACTCGTCGACCGGTACGGCCCGTTGCCAGAAGCCGCACAACTACTTGTCGCGGTCGCGCGATTGCGACTGCTGGCCCGCGAGTACGGCATCACCGACATCGGCGCCGCGTCGGAGTCGACGCTGCGGGTGTCGCCGTTGACATTGTTGGACTCCCAACAACTCCGGCTGAAGCGGATGTATCCGAGCGCGAACTACCGCGCCACGACATCGACGGTGCAGGTTCCAATTCCCCGATCCGGCAGCGGAGTAGGTGCACCGCGCATCCGCGATCTCGAACTCGTCCAAATGGTGGCTGGTTTGGTATTGGCCCTTAATGGAAAACCGCAGGACGATGTTGATATAACGAACGTCGGAGGTATAGCGGCGATGAACGACAAGCGACAAGTGCGATGACCGTCGTTCTGGTCGACCCACGCCGCCCCTCGTTGATTCCGGTCGAGGCGATGGAGCTGCTTGCCGGCGACGTCCAGTACACCGAAGAGATGCCGGTCAAGGTGCCGTGGTCGCTGCCGTCGGCCCGTCCTGCCTATGAGGGCGAGGACGCACCGGTGCTGCTGTCGTCGGATCCCGACCATCCTGCGGTGCAGGCGCGATTGGCCGCCGGTGACAAGCTGATTGCGGCCCCCGACGCGCAGGCGGGCGAGCGCCTGGTCGATGCGGTCGCCATGATGGACAAGCTGCGCACCGCGGGGCCGTGGGAGAGCGAACAGACCCACGACTCGCTGCGCCGGTTCCTCCTCGAGGAAACCTACGAATTATTCGACGCCGTGCGTAACGGCAGCGCCGACGAGCTTCGCGCGGAACTCGGCGACGTCCTTCTGCAGGTGCTGTTTCACGCCCGCATCGCCGAGGATGCGCCCGAACATCCGTTCACCATCGACGACGTCGCCGATTCGCTATTGCGCAAGCTCGCCAACCGGGTGCCTGCCGTGCTCGCGGGGGAGTCGATATCGCTGGACGACCAACTGGCGCAATGGGAAGAGCGTAAGGCCGCTGAGAAGACCCGCAACTCGTCGATGGACGATGTGCCGACGGGCCAACCCGCATTAGCGTTGGCGCAGAAGGTGATTGACCGCGTCAGCCAGTCGGGGCTGCCCGCCGACTTCATCCCTCCTGCGATCACCAGGGTCGCGGTCTCGACCGACGGCGACTCCGAAAACGAGCTTCGGACGGCGGTTTTGGAGTTCATGGACACCATCCGCACTGTCGAGAAGGCGATTGCGGCCGACCGTCGTGGCGAAGACGTACCCGAGGAACTCGACATCGCCTCTCTCGGTGTGATCACGGAGGAGGAGTGGCGGGCGTTCTGGCCCTCGGCCGACGAGCCCGAGCCCGTCGATCCCGTCGAAGAGGACGAACCCGTCGAGCCCGCAGAGGAAGACTCCGTCGATGACGGCGTCAGCGACGCGGACGTCAGCACGAACGGCGTCGAGCCCGTCGAAGAAGATGAGCCCGTCGAGCAGAAATAGTCGTAGGCCGTCGAGCGTGCGTCCACTGCGAAAAATCGCTCCAAAAATCGCAACAGCTTCACGTTCGGCGCCTCGGCGCCCCGGTCCGATCAGTCGACGAGCTGATCGCCGAGGAATCGGTCCGCGCCCGTCACCCCCGGCAGCACGAAGAAGAAGCCACCGCCCACCGGCATGATGTACTCCTCGAGTGGTTCGCCCTTGAGCCTGCTCTGCACGGTGAGGAAGCCCTTCTGCAGGCTGCGCTGGTAGGCGATGAACGCCAGCCCCTGGTCGAGGCGACCGGCGCCGTCGAACCCCCGCGAGTAGTTGAACCCGCGACGCAGGATCAGATTCTGCTCGGCCTCGGTGGTGCGGGGGTTCGCCAGCCGGATGTGGGCGTCGAGCGGGATGCGCTTGCCGTCGGGATCCTCGGCGTAATCGGGATCGGCGAACTCGTCGGTCAACCCGAGTGGCGCACCGGTGACCTTCTTGCGGCCGATCAGCGCCTCCTGCTCGGCGAGGCGTGTCCGGTCCCAGAACTCGACGAACATCCTGATGATGCGGACGGCCTGATACGACCCGCCGACCGCCCACTCCGGTTCGCCGTCGGTGGTTTGCACCCAGACGTGGCGGTCCATCAATGTGGCCTCGTCCACATCGAGGTTGGCCGTTCCGTCCTTGAACCCCAACAGGTTTCGCGGAGTTGCGGCTTCCGATGTGCGGCCCGCCCCGATTCCACGGGCATACCCGTCGATCATCCACCGCAACGTCAGGTCGCTTCGGGTGCGGCGCATCAGCTGCCGCAACGCGAACTGCACGGTGTCGTTGTGGCCGGCTTCCAGGATGATCGAGATGTCCCCGTGGGAGAGTTTGGGATCCAGCCGGTCGTTGGCCAGGAACGGCATGGTGACCAGTTCCTTTGGCTTCCGATCGGCCAGGCCGAACCGGTCGTCGAACAGCGACGCGCCGACGCCGACGAGCACCGAGAGGTTGTCCGGCGGCGGCTTCTCGCCGAGGATCCCCGAGTCGACCGGCGGGTAGGCCGGGTCGCGGGTCTCGGGCGGTTTGCCCGCCATCAACCCCCGGATCTCCTCGCTGAGTGCTTGCAGCGTCGACCTCAGGCCGGCCCGATCCGTCGAATGCACGTTGAACGACGCCACCAAACCCTGCTCGGGAATCGGCAGGGTGGTGATCCCCGCTTGGTGGGGACCCTCGAACGGGACGAAAGCGGCCTGCGGTCCTGCCGCAGGCGGGGCCGGCTCGGGTGACGAACATCCGGCCAGCGCCGCGCCCGCGCCCACGGCGACACCGGTACCCAACGCCCCGGCGACGAATCCGCGGCGGGATATCCCCGGTCGTGGCTGGCGTTCGGTCACTGCAGTTTCAGGACACCCGCGACTTGAGACAGGCTCTCCGACAGCCCGGCCAGCTGCGCCTTCAGCGCGTCGACGACCGGCGCCTGCACCGTCACGGCCGGGCACCGCGGCGACGGGAACTCGCTGTTCTCAGGGCAGAAGTTCACCCAACCATCGCCTTGGCGCAGCGGCCGCATGGTGTCGAAGATCTGGGAGAACCCGGCGGTGATCTTGCCCAGCAGGGCAGCGTCGGCGGCCTCGAGCGGGCCGCTCAGCTTGTCGATGGCGACCTGCGAGCCCTGCAGGTTGGCGTCGAAGTCCCACAGGTCGGTCTTGGCGTAGCGATCCTCCTCGCCGGTGAGCTTGCCCTGCGACACCTCTTCGATGAGTTCGGCCGCACCGTTGGCCACGTCGACCGGTTTCACGTCGACCGTCGGCAGCTGCTCCTTGAGGTTCGCGATGTCCTTGTCGAGCTGGTCGGCGAACGGTGCGCCACCCTCGGTGGTGTTCTTCTCGAACAGCAGGTACTCCAGCCGGTGCCAACCGGTGAACTTCGGATCGTCGACGTTGGCGAAGTCATCCACGCGGGAGTCGGTCTTGGCATCGGTGTCCTCGACGAGTCCGGCAATCGGCTCGATGCGCTCCCACGGCATGCGCGACGGCGCGTACGCGGCCTGCGCGGCCTTCAGATCGCCCGCACGCACGGCGTCGGTGAGCACCTTGACGACAAGGACCAGCTCGTCACCCTGGCTGAGGGCGTATCCCTTGTAGTCGTCGGCGGCCTTCTGAAGCTCGGGACTCGGCGCGGCCGCTGCGGGCGTGGTCTCGCTTGCGCTCGTCTCGCTGCTCGACGAATCGGTGCTGCCGCCATTGCCGCTCGAGCATCCCGACACAACCAGCGCTAGGGAAATGACCGGAACTGACCAGGCCAAATACCGTCGCATCAAACCCTCCTCGTAGTAGACGCGTGAACAGTACAACGTTTTTTGGCCTGAGGGTAGGCACACCTAATTATTGTTTGCCTCACCTTACTAAGGCGCGCGTTCGGGAGCACTCGGGCGGCCATGGGACGATAGATGGCAACCACAGTGGTTCAAGGGAGTCCGGTGTCGCCAGTGCTTTGGCTGCGGGCTGTCGCGGTAGTCGGCGCGACAGCGCTGCTGATGGCTTCCAGCTGTTCATGGCAGCTGGGGACGCCCATTCCCGAAGGCGTGCCGCCGCCGGTCGGGGACCCGGTGCCGCAGATCGACACTCATGCCAAGGGCAGGCCCGCCGACCAGCTGCACGAGTGGGCGGCGGCGCGCGCCCCCACGCTGGGCATGCCCGTGACGGCGTTGGAGGCCTACGCGTACGCGGCGCGGGTCGCCGAGGTGGAGAACCCCGACTGCCATATCTCCTGGCCCACACTCGCAGGCATCGGCATGGTGGAAAGCCACCACGGCACCTACCGCGGCGCCACCATCGCGCCCAACGGCGACGTCACCCCGCTCATCCGGGGCGTGCGGCTGGACGGGACGATGGGCAACCTGGAGATCATCGACAGCGACGCCGGCCTGCTCGACGGCGATCCCGGACTCGATCGTGCGATGGGCCCGATGCAGTTCATCCCTGAGACGTGGAAGCTGTACGGGGTCGACGCCAACAACGACGGCAAGGCCAGCCCGGACAACTTCGACGATGCGGCGCTGTCGGCGGCCGGCTATCTGTGCTGGCGCGGTAAAGATCTGGCCACGCCGCGAGGCTGGATGAACGCGCTGCGGGCCTACAACCTCTCCGAGCAGTACGCGCGGACCGTGCGCGACTGGGCGACCGCGTACGCCAATGGCCATCCCCTTTAAACGCACCGTCGCCATGGGCACGCTCTAGGCTCATGATCTAGCCCCACTGCCCCGCCGGACGACCAACCCGACTGACCAAGGAGAACGCCAGTGCCCATCATCGAGCAGGTCGGAGCGCGCGAGATCCTCGACTCCCGCGGCAACCCGACGGTCGAGGTCGAGTTGGCCCTGATCGACGGCACGTTCGCCCGGGCCGCGGTGCCGTCCGGTGCCTCGACGGGAGAGCACGAGGCGGTGGAGCTGCGCGACGGCGCCACCCGCTATGGCGGCAAGGGTGTGGAGAAGGCCGTCGAGGCGGTGCTCGACGAGATCGCGCCCGCGGTCATCGGGCTTTCCGCCGACGACCAGCGCCTCGTCGACCAGGCCCTGCTCGACCTCGACGGCACACCCGACAAATCACGGTTGGGCGCCAACGCAATTCTCGGTGTGTCGCTTGCGGTGTCGAAAGCGGCGGCCGAGTCGGCAGGGCTGCCGCTGTTCCGCTACATCGGCGGCCCCAACGCGCACATCCTGCCCGTGCCCATGATGAATATCGTGAACGGCGGCGCGCACGCCGACACCGGCGTCGATGTGCAGGAGTTCATGGTCGCGCCGATCGGCGCACCGAGCTTCAAGGAGGCGCTGCGCTGGGGCGCCGAGGTGTACCACTCGTTGAAGTCGGTACTCAAGAAGCAGGGCCTGTCCACCGGTCTCGGCGACGAGGGTGGATTCGCGCCCGACGTGGCGGGCACCAGGGCCGCGCTCGACCTGATCCTGTCGGCCATCGAGTCGACGGGATTGAAGGCCGGCCCCGACGTGGCGCTGGCGCTGGATGCCGCAGCCACCGAGTTCTTCACCGACGGAAAGGGGTACAGCTTCGAGAAGGAGACCCGCAGCGCCGATCAGATGACGCAGTTCTACGCTGGCCTGCTGGACTCCTATCCGCTCGTCTCGATCGAGGATCCACTCTCCGAGGACGACTGGGACGGCTGGGTGGCGCTGACCACCGCCATCGGGGATCGCGTCCAGATCGTCGGCGACGATCTCTTCGTCACCAACCCCGAACGGATCGAGGAGGGTATCGAGCGGGGTGCGGCCAATGCACTGCTCGTCAAGGTGAACCAGATCGGCACGCTGACAGAGACTCTCGACGCAGTGTCGCTTGCGCACAACAGCGGGTACCGCACGATGATAAGCCACCGCAGCGGCGAAACCGAGGACACCACCATCGCTGACCTCGCGGTCGCGGTCGGAAGCGGCCAGATCAAGACCGGCGCGCCCGCGCGCGGCGAGCGGGTCGCCAAGTACAACCAGCTGCTGCGGATCGAGGAGACGCTCGGCGACGCCGCGCGGTACGCCGGTGACCTCGCCTTCCCCAGGTTTGCCCCGGAGGCCAAATAGCCCGTGCCTGACGCGAAACGGCCCGATCCCAAGCGGCGGTCCCCGGCGTCCCGACCCGCCAAGTCGGCGAAGCCGGGTAAGTCGGGCACCGCGGCCCGCGGTCCGCGGGCCGGATCTCCCGCACGGCGAGAGCCGCGCGCAGCCGAATCGCGGGCCAAGCCGGAGCCCGAAGAACAGGCCGCCCCGCACTCGATCAGGCAATCCATCGCCGAAGCGGCCGAACAGCAGTCCGAACAGCGATTGGGTTCGGCGGCACGGCGTGCGGCCATCCTCGCCGCGGTGGTGTGCGTGCTGACACTGACGATCGCCGGGCCGGTGCGCACCTATTTCGCGCAGCGCACGGAGATGAATCAGTTGGCGGCGTCTGAAGCCAAGATGCGCGCCGAGATCGCCGACCTGGAACAGCAGAAGGCCAAACTCGCTGACCCCGTTTACATTGCGGCCCAAGCCCGTGAGCGCCTCGGCTTCGTCAAACCCGGCGACATCCCCTTTCAGGTGCAGTTGCCTCCCGGCGCCGCGGTGCCGGTAGAACCGGGCACAGAAGCCGCCGCCGCGCGGGCAGGTCAACCGTGGTACACGTCGCTGTGGCACACCATCGCCGATGATCCGCACAACGTCCCGGCGAGCGCGCCGCCGTCGGAGCCCCCTCTCCCGCCGACCGTTCCCGGCAGTGTTCCGCCACCCGGTGGTTGAGCGGTCGGATCTCGACGCCGTCGCGCGGCAGCTCGGCCGCGAGCCCCGCGGTGTCCTGGAGATCGCATACCGCTGCCCGAACGGCGAACCGGGTGTCGTCAAGACCGCCCCGAGATTGCCTGACGGAACACCGTTTCCGACGCTGTACTACTTGACGCACCCGGTGCTGACGGCGGCGGCGAGCAGGCTCGAGTCGTCGGGGCTGATGCGCGAGATGACAGATCGACTCCACGCCGACCCGCAGCTGGCCGCCGGCTATCGTGCCGCGCACGAGTCGTATCTGGCCGAACGCGACGCGATCGAATCGTTGGACACCACGTTCTCCGGTGGCGGAATGCCGGAGCGCGTGAAATGCCTTCACGTGCTGATCGCACATTCACTGGCGAAGGGCCCTGGCGTGAATCCGCTCGGCGACGAAGCGGTGGCCGTCCTGGCGGCCGAGTCGGCCATGGCGGGCATCCTCGACCCGGAGGTGTGGACGTGACCACCCCGCGACGGGTGGCCGCAATCGACTGCGGCACAAACTCGATCAGGTTGTTGATCGCCGACGCCGCCGGCGGGAGATTGCGCGATGTCCACCGTGAAATGCGCATCGTGCGATTGGGTCAGGGCGTCGATGCCACAGGGCAGTTCGCGCCTGATGCGCTGGAGCGAACGAGGGCCGCGCTGGTCGACTACGCGGATCTGCTGCGCGGCCACGACGTTTCGACGGTGCGAATGGTGGCGACATCAGCGACCCGTGACGCCACCAATCGCGACGTGTTCTTCGCCATGACAGCTGACGTGTTGGGTGCCGTCGTTCCCGGCGCGGTCGCCGAGGTGATCAGCGGACACGAGGAAGCCGAGCTGTCATTCCGTGGCGCGGTCGGTGAATTAGACGTCGCCGCAGGGCCTTTCGTGGTTGTCGATCTCGGCGGCGGGTCCACCGAGGTGGTGCTGGGCCAGCGGGAGATGGCGGTGGGCTACTCGGCCGACATCGGCTGCGTCCGGCTGACCGAACGCTGCCTGCACACCGATCCACCGACGGCGGTGGAGGTGGCCGCCGCCCGAGAAGTGGTGCGCGAACGGCTGGGGGAGGCGCTGCGGGTGGTGCCCGTCGAGCGGGCACGGACCTGGGTCGGTGTGGCGGGAACCATGACCACCCTTTCGGCCCTGGCGCAACGGATGACGTCGTATGACCCTGCCGCGATTCACCTGTCCCGCGTCGGATTCGGCGAGCTGCTGCCGGTGTGCGACGAGATCATCGCCATGACACATGACCAGCGAGCGGCGCTGGGGCCGATGCACGAAGGTCGCGTCGACGTGATCGGTGGGGGCGCGATCATCGTGGAAGAGCTCGCGGACGCCCTCGGCAGCCGGGCGGGCATCGACGAGCTGGTGGTCAGCGAGCACGACATCCTCGACGGCATCGCACTGTCGATCGCCGAGGTCTAGTGCGACTGGGCGCGCACCCTCGTGCGGCGTTTCGTCGGGTCGTGCTGGCCGGCGAGTGTCACGCCCAGCAGCAGCATGCCCAGACCCAATCCGAAGTGCAACCAGTTGTCGGCGCCGTTCAGCGGAACGAAGTTGGCCGATCCGCCGGGATCGATGAGCAGCCCGTACAGCCACAGCCCGAGGTATGCGAGGCCACCGAGCAGGAAGTAGGCGCGTGCCTTCGCGTACGTGCGCGCCATCGCCAGGCCCGCGATACCGAGCAGCACGTGCACGACGTTGTGCAGCCCCGAGACGGCGAACACGCCGAAGAGCTTCGCGCCGGAGTGGTGGCCTGCCCACTGCAGCAGGTCGTAGTGCGTTGTCACACCGGGGACGAAGCCGAGCACGCCCATGACCGCCAACGCGGCGCCGACGAGCACCGCGGCGCCCTGGACCGCCATGAGCTTGGGCCTCGTCGCCATGACTTCGCCTCCCTTCGACCCGTTTATTGACGGGTCAGCAGGTTAGAGAGGTACCCCGGCGACGAGCCGGTTAATCCGGTTTGGTCAGCGCCTTACGTTGCAGTTGGGCGGGTTGCCGCAGTGATGTCCGCCGTCGCACGCGTTGCAATGACAATTGCAGCCGCCAGCCTTGGTTTCTGACACTCGCATGCTGTTCAACTCCTTAGTCGCTCTGACCGCCCTGTCCGGGTGGGAGCAGAGTTCGTATCAACATATGCCGATTTCACAATAGTTCTTGTCACGGTGGAAATAAAGCAAAGTCGAGGGGACTCAGGCCTGCGCTGGCGCGGGCTCAGCGCGTGCGCGCGAGGCCCGGTGTCACCGGTGCAGCGTGTGGCTGTCGATCAGGGTGATCGCGTTCGTTGAATCGCCGCAATCCCTCGTAGGTCTCCGGCGCAGAGATCGACCGGCCGAAGCACTCGGCCTCGATCCGCAACCCGTCGTCGAGAGGTCGACCCTGCCCGCTGCGAGCCGCCTCGAGATCGGTGCGCAGCGCGGGTTGGGGGAGCGCGGCGATGGTCTCGGCCAGTTCGATCGCATGGCGCACACACGTCCCGGTCGGCACCACACGATTGACCAGCCCGATGCGTTCGGCCTCGCGGGCGTCGATGACCCGACCGGTGATGATCAGCTCGATCGCGCGGCGATAGCCCAGGATTCGGGTGAGTCGTTGGGTGCCGCCGTCGGCCAGCCCGATGTTCCACCGGCGGCACGTCACGCCGAAAGTGGCGTGCTCGTCGGCGATCGCGAGATCGGTCCAACACGCCCACTCGAGGCCGCCGGCATACGCGACGCCGTTGACGGCCGCGATGGTGGGCTTGTAGACGTCTGTCCACCGCGACGGGCCGAGCACGCCGTCGGCAGGGCTCCCGTCGACCGCGAGATCACCGGCGAGGGCCGCTTTCAGGTCGCCTCCTGCGCAGAACGCCCGGTCGCCCGCGCCGGTCAGCACGCCGACCAGTGCGCCGTCGTCGGCGCGGAAGCGGTTCCAGGCGTCGACGAGCTCTCGATGTGTCTGCGGCCCAATCGCATTCATGCGTTCGGGGCGATTGATGGTGATGATCGTGACGGGGCCGCGCTGCTCGTAGACGAGGTGCTCGTAGTCGCTCACCGTGACCACTCCAGCCGTTCGTCGAGGGTGGCATGGAAGTGCCCGATCGCGCTCTCATGCCTGCCGAACTCCAGGAAGGTGTTGGCGCCGGCGCGCAGCCCGCGCTGCACCCCCTCCGACATTTCGTTGTCCTCCAATCCGCCTGCGGCAAGCAGACTGCGGGCACCGACGTCGTCGGGGTTGATCGAGATGTGCGCCGCTACTTCGGCGGTGGTCATGGCGTAGAGCGTCACCGTCGAGTGATCGATGTCTACCGGGTCGATGGCGACCAGCAAGACCTGGTCGGGGAACGTCGCGAGCATGACATTGGGAAACAAGTGATAGACGAAGGTCACGCGGTGTTCGATCGTCCAATCCGATTCTGGGCGGTCGCGCAGTCTCTCGATGTTTTGATAGGGGAAGGTGATTCGACAGTTCGGGCCGAAGGCTTCGACGACGTTGAGGTCGTCGTATTGAATCGGATAGAACGTGTCCTTGTGCGTCGAGCGGATGTGGTAGCCCTCGAGGAACTGCTCGACCAGAACCTTCCAATTCATCGGCCGCGCAGTGGAGTCGACGCGGACCAGCCGTTCGAAAGGCAACAACTTGTCGCGCCAAGCGCTGCCGTCCGTCAGGGCTTTCATCGCGGCATCGGGCCGCCCGCGATGCGAATCTGTTGAGGGAGACTGCAACGGGCCGACGACGATGAGGCCGTCCACCTCTCGGCTGTCGACCTCGACCAGCCCCCTGGCCGGCATGTCGAGGCCGGGGAACGCGTCGGCGTGCGGGACGTGCGACAGCGGGCCGTCGAGGCGATAAGTCCAGCCGTGATAGCGGCACACCAGCGCGTGGGCACAGCCCGGGCCCTCGACGAGCGCCAGCCCCCGGTGCCTGCAGGCGTTGCGGAACACCCGGGCTCGGCCGTCGCGGCCGCGCACCGCGAACAGCGGCACGCCGAAGGTGACCCGTTCGACGTGGTCGCCCGCGTGGGGGATCGCCGCCGACGGCAGGTACACGCTCGGAAACGAGCGCAGAATCTCGAGTTCCTTGTCGAATCTGACTGGGTCCAGGTAGTTCTCGACCGGCTCGCGCCACGCGTCGCCTTCATCGGTCGTGCCGGCGTCGATGTGCGCGAGGATCCGGCGAACGATCTCGACGTCCTCGGCGACCGACGACTTTGTCGGTGTACTCATACCGTGGGAGTATCACACTATGTGTGTCACGCGTCAACAAGTTTGTGAGATGGGAGAAGATGGGTGCGTGCCCGCAGCCGCTGCCGACGAGCGTCGCGCCCGTGTCGCCGATTTGATCGGCGATCGCCCGCTCAGCGCGCGATCCGTCCTTGCCACCGCGTTGCTGGGCGCCGACCAACCCCACCTCACGGTCGGGGAACTGATCGAGATGGCGGCATTGTTCGGTATCAGCGATGGCGCCGCGCGCACATGCTTGTGGCGAATGGCCTCCAATGGAGAACTCGCCGGCGATGACGGCGTCTACACGCTCGCGGGGCGTCTGCTCGAAAGGCGACAGCGCGTCGACGACGCATCCCGAATCGGCGATGCCACCCTGTTGCCGTGGGATGGCACGTGGGAGTTGGCGGTGGTATCGCTGGAACGCCGGTCAGCGACCGACCGGCTCGCGCTTCGCAAGGCCGCCACGGCGCTGCACCTCGCCGAATTGCGTGAAGGCGTCTGGTTGCGGCCCGACAACCTCGACCGCAGCCGCTTGCCGACGCTGCGCGCAGTGCTGGACCAGCAGTGTGTCCACTTCCACGGCGCCGCCACCGACATCGCCGCCGGGGTCGTGAGATCGCTTTTCAATCTTGACGATTGGGCCGTCGACGCGCGCAGGCTCGCTCTCGCCATGCGTGACGAGCTGGATATCGAGGCGGTCGGTGCCGACGACTTCACCTATCAGTTCGCGCTGTCCATCACGGTCGTGAGGCATCTCGAGCTCGACCCGCTGCTGCCTGCCGAGCTCATCCCGCGGCAATGGCCGGGGCCGGCCCTGCGCAGCACCTATCGCCGTTTCGACGAGGTTTTCAAGCAGCGGCTGAACAACGCGTTCCGCTGAGCGTTGCGTCAGTGCAAGAGGATGGGCTTGAGTGCTTCGAGCACCGCAGGGTCTTCGATCGTCGACGGCACCGGTTCGTCGCGCCCGTCGGCGATCCCGCGCATGGTCTTGCGCAGAATCTTTCCCGAGCGGGTCTTCGGCAGCGCGGGCACGACGTCGACGGCCTTGAAATAGGCGACCGCGCCGATGTCCTGGCGCACCGCCGCGACCAGCTCGTCGACCAGGCCGTCGGCCGACGCGCCGGCCTTCAGCACCACGAGCCCGCGCGGCACCTGTCCCTTGAGCTCGTCGGCGACGCCGATCACCGCGCACTCCGCGACGGCCGGGTGCGACGCCAGCACCGCCTCGATGGAGCCCGTCGACAAACGGTGTCCCGCAACGTTGATGACGTCGTCGGTGCGCCCCATCACGAAGAGGTAGCCGTCGTCGTCGATGTAGCCGCCGTCGCCGGTCAGGTAGTAGCCGGGGAACGCCGACAGGTAGGCCGCGACGTAGCGGTCGTCGTCACCCCACAGCGTCGGCAGGGCGCCGGGCGGCAGCGGCAGCTTGACGCAGATCGCGCCCTCCTCGTTCGGGTCGGCCTGCGAGCCGTCGGGTCGCAAGATGCACACGTCGTATCCAGGCATCGGCACGGTCGGCGAGCCGGGCTTGATGTCCAGCTGCTCGATGCCCATCGGGTTGGCCGCAATCGGCCAGCCGGTCTCGGTCTGCCACCAGTGGTCGACGACCGGAATGCCCAGCCGCTCCGACGCCCAGTGGTAGGTGCCCGGGTCTAGGCGTTCGCCGGCCTGGTAGAGGTACCGCAGGGCGGACAGGTCGTGCTTGTCCATGTGGGTGCCGTCCGGGTCCTCCTTCTTGATCGCGCGGATCGCGGTCGGGGCGGTGAAGAGTGCCTTGACCCCGTGCTCGGCCGCCACCCGCCAGAACGCGCCCGCGTCGGGCGTGCCCACCGGCTTGCCCTCGTAGAGGATGGTCGTCGCGCCGAGCATCAGCGGGCCGTACACGATGTAGGAGTGGCCGACCACCCAACCCACGTCGGATGCGGCCCAGTACACGTCGCCGGGTTCGGTGTCGTAGACGTGCCGCATGGTCCACAGCAGAGCGACGGCGTGCCCGCCGTTGTCGCGAACGATTCCCTTGGGTCGCCCGGTCGTACCCGAGGTGTACAGCACATATAGCGGGTCGGTGGCTGCGACGGGCACGGCGTCCACCGGCTCGGCGTCGGCCATCAGTTCGTGCCAGTCGTGGTCGCGGCCGGCCAGCGGTTCGCACGGCCGCTGGTCGCGCTGCACGATGACGCATGCGGGCGGCGCGTACTCGGAGATCTCGAGGGCGGCGTCGATCATCGGCTTGTAGTCGACGGTGCGCGTCGGCTCGATGCCGCAGGACGCGGTGACGATGGCGGCCGGCCGGGCATCGTCGATGCGGGCGGCCAGTTCACTCGCCGCGAATCCACCGAACACCACCGAGTGCACCGCGCCCAGCCGCGCACACGCCAGCATGGCGATGACCGCCTCCGGAATCATCGGCATGTAGATCACGACGCGGTCGCCCTTGTTGACGCCCAACCCGCGCAGCGCGCCGGCGAACCGCGCCGTCTCGTCGAGCAGTTCGCGATAGGTGTAGGTGCGCTGCGCGCCGGTGACAGGTGAGTCGTAGATCAGCGCAGGCTGGTCGCCGCGACCGCTCTCCACGTGACGGTCCAGCGCGTTGGCGCACGTGTTGAGCTCACCGTCGGGGAACCAGCGGTAGAACGGCGGGTTCGTGTCATCGAGGACCTGCTTGGGCTCACGCGTCCACGTCACCGCCTGCGCGGCGTCGGCCCAGAAGGCCGCAGGGTCTGACAGGCTGGCGTCGAACAATTCCCGGTATCCGGCCATACCCGCACGGTAGCGCGGGAGCGGTTACCTATAGTCCGATTCATGACTGCTGATCCGCCTCCGATCGAAGGGGTACGCCGGTCCTTCGTCGAGGCCAACGGGGTGCGATTCCACGTGACCGAGGCCGGCCCGCCCGACGGTCGCCCGGTCCTGGCGCTGCACGGGTGGCCGCAGCACCACTGGGAGTGGCGCGACCTGCTGGCCGATCCGCCGCCCGGGCTGCGGATCATCGCGCCCGACCTGCCCGGTTACGGCTGGTCCGGCCCCGCTCCGCACAAATGGGTCAAGGACGACATCGCCACCGACGTGCTGGCGCTGATGGATGCGCTGGGGCTGGACCGTGTCCTGCTGGTGGCTCACGACTGGGGCGCCTACGCCGGCTGGCGCATGGTGTTGCGCGAGCCCGAGCGGTTCGACGGCTACCTCGCGATGAACATCAACCACCCGTGGCAGTCGCCGCGTACGGTGCTGCCTCATATTTTGCGACTGGCTTATCAGCTGCCGCTCGCCACGTTCGGTATCACGGTGCAGCGACGCACCCCCTACATCGAGCGGGTGATCTTCGGCATCGGGTCGAAGATGGATCGCGAGACGGCGCATGCCTTCGCCGAGCGGTTCCGCGACCCGGTATGCGCTCGCGCCGGCCGGGATACATACCGAAGCTTCTTGCTTCGCGATTTGCCCCGTGGTGCACGGCAACCCGAAACGCGACGTGTGACGGTGCCGGTCCGTGTGCTGTTCGGTAGGGCTGACGCCGCTGTGGATATCTCGATGGTGTCGCCAGAGACCGCCAACGCCGACGACTACACGCTGGAGACGGTCGACGCGTCACATTTCGTCGTTGACGAGCGCCCAGATCTGGTGCGCAAGAAGCTGATTGCGCTTGCCGAGGAGACCGCTCACTCCTGAAAGCGGTAGCCCATCCCGGCTTCGGTCAGCAGGTGCACGGGATGCGACGGGTCGTCCTCGAGCTTGCGGCGCAGCTGCGCCAGGTACACGCGCAGGTAGTGCGTCTCCTTGGCGTACGCAGGCCCCCACACCTCCTTGAGAAGTTCCTCGCGGCCGACCAGCTTCCCGCGGTTACGCACCAGCATTTCCAGCATGCCCCACTCGGTGGGGGTCAGATGGACCTCGGTGCCGTTCTTCGTCACCTTCTTCGACGACAGATCGACGGTGAACGACGACGTTTCGATGACGGGCTCGTCGGTCTCCGACGCCGCGGTGCCGCGGCGCACCGCAGCACGCAGCCTGGCCAGGAACTCGTCCATGCCAAAGGGTTTCGTGACATAGTCGTCGGCGCCGGCATCGAGCGCCTCGACCTTGTCCGACGAGTCGGTGCGCGCGGAAAGCACGATCACAGGCGCGGTAAGCCAGCCCGCGAAGACCCTCGAGCACCTCGATGCCGGACATGTCCGGCAGCCCGAGGTCGAGAACGATCACGTCCGGCCGGTGGTCGGCGGCCGAGCGCAGTGCGTCGGCGCCGGTGGCTGCGGTGGCGACCTCGTAGCCGCGGACCGACAGGTTGATCCGCAGTGCCCGTAGGATCTGCGGTTCGTCGTCGATGACGAGCACTCTGATCTTGGGCGGCGTCATGCCGGGCTGTCCTTCGGTGGTGCGGCCAGGTCGATCTCGACGGTCAGGCCGCCGCCGGGGGTGTCGGTGGACGCGATCGTGCCGCCCATTGCCTCTACGAAACCGCGGGCGACGGATAGCCCGAGACCGACACCGATGCTGTTGTCGTGGTCGCCGAGTCGCTGGAACGGTTCGAACAACTGGTCTTCGGTTCCGCGCGGTATGCCTGGCCCCTCGTCTACGACGGCGATCAGCACCCGCTGGCCGACTTGCCCCGCGGTAACGCGCACCGGGCTCTTCGGGGCATACCGCAATGCGTTGTCGATGAGGTTGGCCAACACTCGCTCGAGCAGACCGCTATCGGCCATCACCACGGCGTCGCCCACTTCGACCTTCACCCGGTCGATACCCTGACGGCCGAAACCGGTGACGCCCCTGCTGATTCCGAGCAGCGCGCGTTGCACCGTCTCCTCCAGGTAGACGCGGCGCAGTTCGGGCCGAACCACGCCGGCGGCCAGCCGCGACGAGTCCAGCAGGTTACCGACGAGTGCGGTGAGTTGGTCGATGGACTCTTCGATGGTGGCAAGGAGTTCGGCAGTGTCTTCGGCGGAGAAGTCGATGTCGTCGCTGCGCAGGCTGGACACCGCGGCCTTGGCCGCCGCCAGCGGAGTGCGCAGGTCGTGACTGACCGCCGACAGCAATGAGCGGCGAAGTTCGTCGGCCTGTGCGATCGCTTCGGCCTTGCCGGCCTCCTCGGTCAGCTCACGCTGCTTGACCAGGCCCGCGGCCTGCTTGGCGACCGCCCCCAGCACCCGGCGGTCGCGGGCGGGCAGCTTTCGTCCGGACATCAGCATCCAGAATTCGTCGTCGCCGACCTCGATGGCGGTGTCGGCGGTGTCGACCTCGGCGCACGGGTCCTGCCCCACGCAGGCGACGATCTGTCCGTCCGATTGGCCGTCCCGAATCCGCAGCATGCTCACGGCGCGTTGGGAATACGTTTCCCGGACCCGCTCCAACAACGTTTCGAGATCGGCTCCCCGGAGCACGGACCCGGCGAACAACGCCAGCAGTTCCGCCTCCTGCGACGCCCGTCGCGCCTCGCGGGTGCGATTGACCGACCCGTCGACCAGGGCGGCGACGGCGACGGCCACCATCAGCAGCACCACGATGGTGACTGCCGAGTCGGGCTCGCTGATCACGAACGTATGGCGCGGATTAGTGAAGAAGAAGTTCAGCAGCACCCCGGACAGCAGGGCCGACAGTGTGGCCGGTGCGACACCCCCGAGCAGCGCGACGACGAGTACGCCGACGACAAATAAGGCGCTCTCGCCGCCGATTCCGAGATACGGGTCGAGCAGCAAGGCGATCAGCGCGCAGATGGTGGACGGAACTACGAGCGCGGCAAGCCAAGAGGCGAGACGCTGTTGCCGCGGCGAGATTCGTGCCCACAGTCCGCCACCGCCGGCTTCCTCATGCGTGACCATGTGGACGTCGATCTTCTGCGACTGTTGCACGACCGATGCGCCGATACCCTCGTCGAAGATGCGTGCCCACCGCGATCGCCGCGAGGTGCCAATGACCAGCTGCGTCGCGTTCATCTCGCGGGCGAAATCCAATAGCGCAGTGGGCACGTCGTCGCCGACCACGGTGTGCAGGGTGGCGCCCAGGCTGATGGCCAGCTCGCGCACCTTGCCCATCTGGGGGGCGGACATGCCGGACAGCCCGTCGCCGCGGACGACATGCACCACCATGAGTTCGGCGCTGGACTTCGACGCGATGCGAGATGCTCTGCGCACCAGCGTTTCCGATTCCGGTCCGCCGGTGACCGCGACGACGACGCGCTCGCGGGCCTCCCAGGTGGCGGTGATCTTGTTCTCTTCGCGGTACTTCTCCAGGGCCGCGTCGACCTGGTCGGCCAGCCACAGCAGCGCGAGCTCGCGCAGTGCGGTCAGGTTGCCGCGGCGGAAGTAATTCGATAGCGCCGCGTCGACCCGCTCGGGTGCATAGACGTTCCCGTGGGCGAGCCTGCGCCGTAACGCTTCCGGCGTGATGTCGACAAGCTCGATCTGGTCGGCCGCGCGGACGATCTCGTCGGGAACCTTCTCCTGCTGCTCGATACCGGTGATCTGGGCGACGACATCGTTGAGGCTCTCCAGATGCTGGACATTCACCGTCGTGATCACGGTGATCCCGGCGTCGAGGAGCTCCTCGACGTCCTGCCAGCGTTTGGGATTCTTGCTGCCCGGGGTGTTGGTGTGGGCAAGCTCGTCGACCAGCACGACTTGAGGCGCCCGCTTCAGCACCGCCTCGACGTCGAGTTCGGGGAACCTGCTTCCCCGGTATTCGATGTATTTCGGCGGGACGATCTCGATGCCTGTCAGCAGGTCTGCGGTCTTTTTGCGCCCGTGTGTCTCCACCACCGCGGCCACCACATCGGTGCCGCGTTCCACCCGGCGGTGAGCCTCACCGAGCATGGCGAAGGTCTTGCCGACGCCGGGAGCCGCACCCAGGTAGATGCGCAGCTCCCCGCGCTTCCTGCGGTAGTCGGGCCTGTCGGCCACCGGTTGATCGGCCGTGCTCACCTGCTCATCATCCACCGGTCACGTCAGCCCTTGGTTGGGTACTTCTGGTCCAGTTCGAGGTTGAGCTCGAGCACGTTGACCCTGGGCTCACCGAAGAACCCGAGCGACCGTCCGTCAGAGTGGTCGGCCACGGCCTGCCGGATCAACTCCGGGCTGACGCCGCGTGCCTTGGCTACCCGATTCACCTGCAGGTCGGCATAGGCGATCGAGATATGCGGGTCGAGGCCGCTGGCACTGGCGGTCACGGCGTCCGCGGGCACCGCGGGGTCCGCCGGGGCGCTACCGCGGATCGGCACGATCTGGCCGATGCTGTAGTCCTCGCCGTACTTCGCACACTCGACGCGCACACCCTCGTAGGTGCTGAGGAACGGCGTCTTGGTCGTGTCGCACGGTTCGTTGACGCTGACGACCTTGGTCGGGTGCACGACGTTGCCGCGCGTGTCGCGCGGACCGATCACCGACAGCACGGCGCCGACGCCGTCGCCCGTGCAGAACGGCCGCGACCCGTCCACGCCTTCGAGTTCGCCGGCCGCGGCGCTGCGCGAGCACACCAGGGTGAGCAGGCTGGACTTGGCACCGTTGTCGGCCTCGGGCAGAGACGGATCGCCGGGTGTGTCGACGATGCTCTCGGGCCCGAGGTTGCTCGCGCTGGTGGCCATCGGGTCGTAACCGTCACCGGCCGCCGACGGCCGGCTCTGGAAGTACTGCGGTAGCGGGTTGCCGTCGCTGTCGGCGAAGGACTGCCCGATCAGCTTGCTGCCGACCGGCTTTCCGCCGACCTCGATGATCGATCCGTTGGCGTTGGCCCGCAGACCGGGGATTTGAGCGATCAGCCAAATCAGCACCGGGTAGGCGAGGCCCACGATCACGGTGAGCACCAGTAGCGCCCGCAGGGCGGCCCAGTGCTGACGAACAAGATTGGAGAAGTTCATTGTCACATTCCCGGGAAGAGTTGGATTACCAGATCGAGGAGCTTGATCCCGATGAACGGGGCGATGATCCCGCCGAGTCCATAGACGTAGAGATTTCGGCTCAACAGCTTTGATGCGCTGCTCGGCGTGTATCGAACACCCCTCAGCGACAACGGAATCAGCGCGATGATGATGATCGCATTGAAGATGACCGCGGACAGGATAGCCGACTGCGGGCTGTGCAACCGCATGATGTTCAGCAGATCCAGGCCGGGGAACAGCGCCACGAACATCGCCGGGATGATCGCGAAGTACTTCGCGATGTCGTTGGCGATGGAGAACGTCGTCAACGCGCCACGCGTGATCAACAGCTGCTTGCCGATCTCGACGATCTCGATGAGCTTGGTCGGATCGGAATCGAGGTCGACCATGTTGCCGGCTTCTTTGGCGGCCGACGTTCCGGTGTTCATAGCGACGCCGACGTCGGCCTGCGCCAGCGCCGGAGCGTCGTTGGTGCCGTCGCCGGTCATCGCGACCAGCTTGCCGCCTGCCTGCTCTTTCTTGATCAGCGCCATCTTGTCCTCGGGCGTCGCCTCGGCGAGGAAGTCGTCGACGCCGGCCTCGTCGGCAATGGCCTTGGCGGTCAGGGGGTTGTCGCCGGTGATCATCACCGTGCGGATGCCCATCCGGCGCATCTCGTCGAACCGCTCGCGCATGCCCTGCTTGACGACATCCTTGAGATGGATGACGCCGAGCACTTCGGCCTTTCCATCTTGGACCTGGCCGACGACCAACGGTGTGCCGCCGGCAGCGGAGATGCCGTCGACGATGTCACCCAGCTGAATGGGTACCTCGCCACCTTCGTTGCGCACCCATTCGGCTACCGAGCTCGCCGCGCCCTTGCGCAACCGGTGGCCGTCCACGTCGACGCCGGACATCCTTGTGGTGGCACTGAATTCGACCCAGTGGGCGTGCGTCAGCTCGCCTTGACTCCGTCCGCGCAGGGCGTACTCCTGTTTGGCGAACACGACGATGGATCTGCCTTCGGGAGTTTCGTCGGCAAGGCTGGACAGCTGAGCCGCGTCGGCCAGCGCCTCGGGCGTCACCCCGGTCAGCGGCACGAATGCCGCCGCCTGCCGGTTCCCGAGCGTGATCGTGCCGGTCTTATCCAGCAGCAGGGTGTTCACGTCACCGGCGGCTTCCACCGCGCGCCCGGACATGGCCAGCACATTGCGCTGCACCAGCCGGTCCATACCGGCGATGCCGATCGCTGACAGCAGTGCCCCGATCGTCGTCGGGATCAGGCAGACCAGCAGCGAGACCATGACGATGCCCGTCACGCCGTTGCCGTTGAGCGCCAACGTGTCCGGAACACCGGGGTTGTTCATCTTGGAGTAGATCGCCAGCGGCTGCAGCGTCGCGACCGCGAACACGAAGATGATCGTCAGCGAGGCCAGCAAAATATTCAGCGCGATCTCGTTGGGCGTCTTCTGCCGGTTGGCGCCCTCGACGAGGGCGATCATCCGGTCGATGAAGCTCTCGCCCGGCTTCTGCGTGATCTGTACGACGATGCGGTCCGACAGCACGGTGGTACCGCCGGTGACCGCGGAGCGGTCGCCGCCGGACTCGCGGATCACGGGTGCGGACTCGCCGGTGATGGCCGACTCATCCACGGACGCAATGCCTTCCACGACGTCGCCGTCACCGGGGATGGTCTGGCCGGCCTCCACCACGACGATGTCGCCCTGCTGCAGCAGCGGTGCGGCGACTTCCTCCTCGCGGCCAGGGGTGCCGGACTGCCAGCCAACGAGGCGGCGTGCCATGGTCGCGGTCTTCGTCCTTCGCAGGCTTTCGGCCTGCGCCTTGCCGCGGCCTTCGGCGACTGCCTCGGCCAGGTTGGCGAAGATCACCGTCAGCCACAGCCATACCACGATGAGCCAGGCGAACCACGACGGCTCGAAGATCGCCAGGATCGTGCTCCATGCGGCGCCGATCTCGACGATGAACATGACCGGGTTGCGCCACAGCGTGCGCGGGTTGAGCTTGCGCAGCGCGTCGGGCATCGCCTTCCACAGCATCTTCGGGTCAAGCAATCCACCCTGAACGCGCTTGGACGCGTTCGGTTTCGGCTGCGTGGCCGGAGTGGAATCGATTGTGGGTGTAGACATCAGTGAATTCCTTCAGCGAGCGGCCCGAGCGCGAGCATGGGCAGGAAGGTCAGGGCGACCAGGATCAGGGTCACGCCGGCGACCATGCCGACGAATTGCGGTCGATGGGTGGGCAGGGTGCCGATGGATTCCGGTGTCCTGCCCTGCTGTGCCAACGAGCCGGCGAGTGCGAGTACGAAGACGATCGGCAGGAACCGGCCAAACACCATCGCCATGCCCAGTGCCGTGTTGTACCAGTCGGTGTTGACCGTGATGCCGGCGAACGCGGACCCGTTGTTGTTGGCCGCGGAGGTGAAGGCATACAACACTTCCGATAGACCGTGTGGCCCGCTGTTCAGCATGCCAGCACGTTGTCCGGGCATCGCCATCGCGACTGCGGTGCCGGTCAACACGAGCAGCGGGGTGATCAGGAAGTAGGTTGCGGCGAGCTTGATCTCACGCGGGGTGATCTTCTTGCCGAGATACTCCGGCGTGCGACCGACCATCAGGCCGGCGACGAAGACGGTGATCACCGCGAGGACGAGCATGCCGTAAAGGCCGGAACCCGTACCGCCCGGGGCGACTTCGCCGAGCTGCATGTTGAATAGCAAGACCATCCCGCCGAGGCTCGTGTACGAGTCGTGGAACGAGTCGACCGATCCGGTGGAGGTCAACGTGGTCGAGGCGGCGAAGACCGCCGAGTTGGCCACCCCGAAGCGCTGCTCGACGCCTTCCATAGCGGAACTGACGGCGGTGGGCACCGTGCCGTGGGCCTGCAGTTGCATCCACATCGTGGCGCCCCAACTGATGAAGGCCAGGGTCGCCATGACCGCGGCGATCGCGAAACCCTGTTTCTTGCTGCCGACCATGCGACCAAAGGTGCGCGGCAAGGAGAAGCTGATGACCAACAACAGGAAGATCTCGACCCAGTTGGTCCACGTGGTCGGGTTCTCGAACGGGTGCGCCGAGTTGACGTTGTAGAAGCCGCCGCCGTTGGTGCCGAGGTCCTTGATGGCCTCCTGGCTGGCGACCGGGCCACCGGGAATGGTCTGCTGACCGCCGGCAAGGGTGTTGACGACCTGGTCGTAGTTGTGGAAGTTCTGGACCGCGCCGCCGACGATCAGCACGATCGCTGCGACCACACAGATGGGCAGCAGGATGCGCAAAGTGCCGCGGACCAGGTCCACCCAGAAGTTGCCGAGGTCGTTCGTGCGCCTGCGTGCGAAGCCGCGGACCACCGCGATCGCGACGGCCATGCCGACCGCAGCCGACACGAAGTTCTGCACGGCGAGGCCGGCCATCTGCACCAGATGGCTCTGGGTCGATTCACCCGAATACGCCTGCCAGTTGGTGTTCGTCACGAAGCTGACTGCGGTGTTCCAGGCCAGCGAAGCCGTCATCGGCGTGGCGGGGTCGTTGAGGTGCAGTGGCAGCTTGCCCTGCACCAATTGGAAGATGAACAGGAAAAGGATGCTGATCGCCGAGAACGCCAGCACGCTGCGGGCGTAGGCGCCCCACGTCTGTTCGGCCTTCGGGTCTGCGCCGATCAACCGGTAGATGACGCGCTCTGTGCGCGAATGCTTTTCGGAAGCATAGACGCGATACATGTAGTCGCCGACCGGCACATGGACGACCGCCAGGGCAATGATCAGTAGCGCGAGGAAGATGATCCCCGCTGTTGTGGTGGTCACTAGAACCTCTCGGGGAAGAGCAGGGCAGCGAAAAGGAATAGCGCAAGAAGGATCGACAGCACCAGGCCGATGACGTTTTCGTAGCTCACAGTCGCTCAACCAACTTCTGCGCCAGGCCGAGCAGGGCGAAGATCGCCAACGTCAGCACGATGTACACCACGACGGACATGGGTTCTCCCACACATATAGGCCCGCCGGATCTCGGCGGACCGATCCAGGATCTGCCCGGTTTCCAGGGCCTTCTAGGGTCTTTATGCCTTCTTGACGCGCAAGCCCACGACTTTTACGGATTTCTGCGGCCGACCATCTGCAGGCGGCGTCGTGCGGGGATAAAGATGCCGTCAATAGTGACTGGTCAGGTGTACGGATAGCGTCATTAACGGCTGATTGAGGCGGTGGTAGCTCGTAGCTTGATGACGACACCGCCGCCGCCCGAGGGAGCCGTAGCCATCAACGATCCGTCGCACTGGGGTACCGCCGTGTGGCTGCAGGTGGCCGCGATAATCGCCGTTGTGGTGATCTTGCATGTGCCGCTGGGCAATTACCTGGCTCGCGTGTACAGCGCCATCGGCGACTGGCGCATAGAGCGGACCGTCTACACATCGTCGGCGTCCAGCCGGATGACCGGCAACGGTGGACGAACTACTTGAGTTCGCTGCCGGCCTTTTCGGCGGTCAGTCCTGCTTTTGTAAGGGCTCTTGCTTTTGCAAGTGTATTTACCCGAGCCATGGGGTCATGAAGGAATGACGCCGGCATTAGCGTTTAACACCGCCATTTCGTTTACGGCCAATACCAGCTGGCAAAATTACCCCGGCAAATCGACACTGGGTCACGTCGGCCTCGCTGCTGGTTTGGGGTGCAGGCGTTCGCCAGCTGCGGGGTCGGGACGTAAGTGCGCCGAAAAATTTCGGCGCTGGGTCGTCAAAGAAGCGCTAGGGCGCTCGCAAAAGCTGTTTGTCGGGCCGACTGTGGAAATTGAAGTCCGTGAGAGAAGGAGAACCGCATGACGCTAGGCGCTTTGTACAGAACTTCCGGGCGAAGTCGATGAGCATGGCGATGGCGTACCTGGTGCTCGTCCACCTCATTCTGATCGGCCCGCTGATTCGTGTGCTGTCGGTTTGGCGGCAGGCCGGCGCACAGCGTCAGTCGTCGCGCCATTAACGGGGCGTCAAGGTTTGAGAAAGGGGTGTCAAGAGATCGCAAAGGATATGGCGGACGGCTCCTGGTTTACGTCATCGTCGAAGGGTTGTCGCTGGCAGCAGGCCAGGGCATCAATGAAGAAACTAGGTCTCGGTGACTCTTTCGGCCTTTCTTTTATCTCGGCTACCCGGAAGCACGGCGTATGCCAAGGCGGATCGCGTGGCCGATGGCACGCGCGCCCTGCCGCCCGTCGAGCAAGGGGAATTGCAGCGGTACAAGACCTACCGCAAGTCTTTCCCGTTGACCGAGGTTGCACTTCCGGCCACAGCTCTCGCGAACCAGGCGGTTGCCAAGTGGGTCGCGGATCACCGCGTCACGGTTGATGCGCGCACCGGTGAGGACCTCGCCGTCGCGATCGCGGCAGGTCTTCATTTGTCGCGGCTGACGCTGCACGCCGACGCGCTGAGCGAATCTGACTTCCGCGCTGCCATCAGGCTGGGAGTCGGCCGGATCGTCGTCGGCTCGGTCGGGCAGATCGATCTGCTGAGATCCGTTGTGCTGCAGCATGCGCAGGACGTCATCGTCCGGATGAACGACAACAACATGCCGGTCCCGACCATGGCCGACGCCGATGATCGTGTCGCGTGCGGATTCCGGTTCGACAGCAATGAATCGGACGTCGCGATCGCGGCGATTCTCGAGCACGAGTGGCTCAACCTGGTGGGATTGCATTGCGACGTCGGGCTGCAAGATCACGACTTCGTGAGCTACCCCGCCGCGATCGGTCACATGATCGCCGAAATGGCGCACATACGTCGAACCCACGGCGTTGTGCTTGCTCGACTCGGCCTTGGCGGCGGTCGCGCCGTGCCGAGTGGTGACTGGGCGGTCGAATTGCCCGAGTTGGCGAGCCAGATCGAGGACGCACTCGACGATTCGTGTGCGACCTTGCGTTTCCCGCGCCCGCTGGTCGTCCTTTCGCCAGGTTTGGCGATTGTCGGGCAGCGCGCGGCATGATCATCCACACGCGTGGCGGCGCCGCCGCTTCGCCGCTCCGTACCGCGATGCGGCTCACCGTCGACGAGCGTCTGGACGAGACGATTGCACTTCGACGTTGCGCGTTGCAGCGCAGCGTATTTAGGGGATCTGCAATCAGCTTGCCCGCTGAGATACTGCGATTCGTAGCGGTTGCCGACTGGGTCAAGCGGCACGGAATCCCCGTCGATGTCACGTGCCCCGAGGATCTCGACCAGACACTGCGGTCGGGAATCGCCGGCTCACAAGTGATCATGCATTGTGCGGGCGGCGCAGCGGATCGAATCCATCACGCCGCCGCCGGGGTGAGCCGGCTCATCGTCGACTCCTCCGAGCAACTCACTGTCCTGGAAGGGAGTTTCGCGAAGAGGCCCCATCCGGTCATGGTCGAGGCGGCGTCGTTCGATCGGCTCGCGGGGGAGGTGGCCGCGGACGCGCGCCTGAATCTTGTTGGGCTGCATCGTCAGCTGGGTGGCATTGAACTAGCCGACTTGCCGGAGATCGTGGTCGAGTCGATGGCCGAAATGGCGTCCTTCAGCCGCCAGCACGGCGTTGTCCTGTCCCGGATCAGCCTGGGCGACGTCGACCTGGCGCAGATCGGCGGCAACCCGCGCGTATTACGCCGCATTGCCGACATGATCGACGACGCCGTAGTGGAGGGCTGCGAACGTTTTCGGTTCCCGCGGCCCGCGCTTACCCTGTCACCGTCCGTATCGACGCTCATTCCAATCGCGTCGTGGCCGTGCCGCTCTCGAGCCCGCTAATTACCGGTCGAGATCGAGTGCGGCTGTCTAAAGTAATGCTTCGTGCTGACTTGGCTCGCGCCGCTCATCCTTGTCGTGGCGGTTACGGCCACGATCACCGCCAAGCTTCTTGTGCGACGCCGGGCGCCCGTCGGCGGCTGGTTCACCGACTCGTCCCGTAGCGCAGGCACGCTGTCGGTGATCGGCACCATGTTCGCGGTGATGCTCGCCTTCGTGATCTTCCTTGCGCTCCAGAGCTATCAGCGCGCGCGGGAGGGCGCGAGTGTCGAAGCCATAGCCGTCAGCGAACTCCATTCTGTCGCAGCAGTTTTCAAGCCTCCTTTGAGGGGCCACCTCCAGGGCGGACTGGTCTGCTACACGCGCGCCGTCATCAACGACGAGTGGCCCGCGATGAGAGAGGGGCGCTCCAGCGATCTGGTGGAGTCATGGATAAACGAACTGCACCGAGACTTCGCCAACACCGACCCGCAAGGTGCGCGGGAGGAGACGGCGTACGGACAGTGGTTCGACGAGCAGGCGCAACGCCGCGACGGCCGGCGCGAGAGCATTGCCGAGGCCACCCCATTCGTGCCCATTCCGCTGTGGCTCGTGCTGAGCCTCGGAGCCTCGCTCACGATCGCCTACATGGTCGCCCAGGCGGATCGGCGCGAAGGGTTTTTAATCCAGGCACTACCTATCGGCTTTGTCACCGCGCTCATGACCGCGGGCCTGCTCGTCATCTTTTTCCTCGACCATCCATACGCGGACACCGGCGGCACGATCAAGCCGACCGAAATGCACCGGACGCTTACCCTCATCGACCAGGGGATGCGGGCGCCCTGCGACGAGCGCGGTCGGCGGTAGCGGTCGCCGCGCTGACGGTGCCGAACGTGAGGTTAGGCCCGAGAAACCGGCGCGAAACTCGAACGCAAGCCCACGCTCGCCGGTCAATGGCATCCTTAGCCGAATGACGGTGCAATCCCTATTGCAATCCATCCCGCCCGTCGCGGTCTATCTCATCGTCGGCGCGGTGATCGGCATCGAAAGCCTCGGGATCCCGTTGCCCGGCGAAATCGCGCTAGTGAGTGCGGCATTGCTGGCGTCACGCCACACACTCGATATCAGTCCGGTGTGGGTCGCTGTGGCAGCGACTCTTGGGGCCGTAATCGGCGACACCATCGGATATTCAATCGGCCGCCGGTACGGCATGTCGTTGTTCGAGCGCCTGGGCAAGCGGTTCCCGAAGCACTTCGGCCCGGGCCATGTCGCGTTGGCCAAACAGCTGTTCGCGCGCTGGGGAATGTGGGCGGTCTTCTTCGGCCGCTTCATTGCACTGCTGCGCATCCTCGCAGGCCCGCTCGCCGGTGCGCTGCGGATGGCGTATCCAAAATTTCTGGCCGCCAACGCTTCTGGAGGGTTGATCTGGGCGGGCGGCACCACCGCGGTGGTCTATTACGCCGGACTGGCCGCCGAGCATTGGCTGTCGCGTTTCTCGTGGATCGCCCTGGTCGTCGCCGTCATCGTCGGCATTGCGATGACGTACCTGCTGCGTGAGCGCACTACCCGGCTCATTCGTGAACTGGAAGACGAGCACGACTGGGAAACGCTGCGCCGTCACTAGGCTGTTCGAAGATCCGACATCTCTACGATCAGACTCGGCCCCCATAGCCCAATTGGCAGAGGCAGCGGACTTAAAATCCTCTGAACTGGGCGTTTGTCGTGTTTGCTGCCGACGATAACTACCTGAAAAATCGGTTCAAGCTGCGAATATGGTGTTGGTTATGTTGGTCAACGTCGAGGAGGAGCGAACCTACTGCGGTATCTATTGCGGTACTTCATACAACCCGCTATCGCTGCGGGCGGACCTCTGCCGCGGGGCTTTGGCTCCCTTAGTTGTGTGCAGAACCGTATCTATTTGATACGATTGCGCACATGGCTATCTGGGATCAGCTCGTCGAGGTTGCCGCCGAGCAGCATGGCTATGTCACAACTCGTGACGCGCGGGAGATCGGCGTCGATCCTGTGCAGCTTCGCCTGCTTGCCGCCCGGGGGCGTCTGGAACGTGCCGGCCGCGGTGTGTACCGGGTGCCGGTGCTGCCTCGCGGTGAACACGACGATCTCGCTGCGGCCGTCTCCTGGACTTTGGGCCGGGGTGTCATCTCACATGAGTCGGCCTTGGCGCTTCACGCCCTTGCCGACGTCAACCCGTCGCGTATCCATCTCACGGTCCCGCGCGACAACCATCCGCGCGCAGCGGGGGGCGAGCTGTACCGGCTTCACCGCCGCGACCTCAAGGCAACCGACATCACGTCGGTCGACGGCATACCCGTCACGACGGTTGGGCGCACCATCAAAGACTGCATGAAGACAGGCACTGATCCCTATCAGCTTCGGGCGGCGATCGAGCGAGCCGAAGCCGATGGCACGCTGCGTCGTAGGCCAGCAGCTGAGCTACGCGCCGCACTCGATGAACCCGCCCCCGCACTACGCGTTCGGACGAAGCGAGCATCGGCGTGACCAAACCCTATTCGTCGCCGCCGACGAACCTGCGATCACTACGAGATCGGCTCACCCAAGCCGCGCAACGCCAGGGTGTCGTTTTCGGTAGGCTACAACGCCACGTCGCGATGATTGTCGTCGCACAGTTCGCCGCCACGCTCACCGATGACCGCGGTGCTCCGCTGCTGTTGCTCAAGGGCGGTTCGTCGCTGGAACTGCGCCGGGGAATCCCCGATTCGCGGACCTCCAAAGACTTCGACACGGTCGCGCGCCGCGATATCGAGTCGGTTCACGAGCAGCTCGCTGACGCGGGCGAGGCGGGATGGGCGGGGTTCACGGCGACCTTCACCGCGCCTGAAGAGATCGACGCCCCTGGTATGCCCGTCAAGCCGCGCCGATTCACCGCCAAGTTGAGCTACCGTGGCCAGCCTTTCGCTTGTGTTCCCATCGAGGTCTCCACGGTCGAAGCCGGCAACGCCGACCACTTCGATACCGTTACCTCCGATGCGCTCGGCCTCGTGGGCGTACCAGCGACGGTCGCCGTACCGTGCATGACCCTTCCCTGGCAGATCGCGCAGAAGCTCCACGCAGCGACCGCTGTGCTCGAAAATCCTAAGGTCAATGACCGCGCTCATGACTTGGTGGACTTGCAGCTCCTTGAAGCGCTGCTGCCCGATATCGATCTCCTGCCGACACGCAGCGCGTGCGTGGCGGTATTCGAAGCGCGTGCCCAACACCCTTGGCCGCCGAGAGTTACCGCGCTGCCGCACTGGCCGCCGATCTACGCAGGCGCGCTGGAAGGGCTTGACCACCTTGAACTTGCCAGGACGGTCGACGCGGCCGCCGAGGCAGTGCAGCGATTTGTTGCGCGGATCGATGGGGTTGCGAATAGATGAGTGTCGGCGTGGCGAGCTACGCATGACGTGACAGTCAAGGAAAGGCGCCCAAGTGGAGGACGACCACGACGAAGAAGTAGAACGCGTACGGGAGTGGATCGATCGGCTGGATGCGTTCGCCTCTTCGCTCGACGCCATTGAGGGGGATAGCGCGACAGACTTCGCCGACAACGCCCTTGAGGCATGGCAGCATCTCGCGTTGCCGAGTGTTACCGAGGTTACCCTCCCTGCGCTAGTCATTTTCGGAGCCCTTAACGCGCTGGCGAAGGCATCGACAACCGTGGTCATGGACTGGGCAGACACACCAGACGTCCGGGATCGTTACACGCGGGATTCCGCTCAGCGGCTTGTGAAGGCAGCTTTGGACGACGTCCAGTCCGAGTGCAACGGTTGGCTGTCCGAAGGCCTGCCAAGCTCAGACGAGGTTCAGCAGCGGTTTGCCGTCGTCGCTGCGGTCCTCAAGGAGTCCATGGACGCAGTAGCAAGGCGGACGGCCGAGATGGACGCCGAGGACGCAGAAGCAGCGACAGATCCGTACGGAGCGATTCTGTTGCACCGTGATCCGAGCCGATCCGACGCACCCATCTTTGAGAAGGTGTGTTCGTTCACCAAAGAAGAGAACACACGCTATTGCGATGCGTACGAACGGCTTCGACGGATGATTGACAGTGAGCTACTGCAACACATTTCCGATGAAAGCGACCGATTGTGCGATGTGCTGGTCGGCGTTCTTCGTGAGCTCCAGAGCCAGCGCGTATCACTATCCGACCAGGACGCCATGGACGAGCGGCGACGCAGGATCCGTTCGGCGCTGATCTCCTTCACCGCCGCCCTGCAAATCCATGAGTACCAGACGATTCGGAGCGCCCGACGAACGCTGGCTCTGGACCGCTCGCAGGTGGAGGAGGTCAAAGCGCTCATCGACGACCTCAAGACGACCTCGTTCGAGTACCGGTGGCTGGAGGCAATGCGTGATGCGTTGCAGCACGGCGACATCAACGCGTTCAAATGGAGTTTCAACGTCAGTGTTCGCGCCGATCCTGAGGTCAAGATCGAAATGGACCACGCGTTCATGTTGGAGTTCATCAACGACAACCGGAACAAGCCCTGGCTCAAGCGTCGCGAACTAGAAGAGTTGGATTCCGATCCCAGTGTGCTGGACATGATCAAAGCAATTCAGCCGCTGATGGGCCCGCTGCAGGAAAGGCTGAACCGGGTCTTGTACCCGAACGTTGCGCAGGACGCTGCGACGGTCCGGGAGCTGATCGGCCGGTTTCAGGGCAGACGGGGCATGTACTTTTTGCAAACCGGCCCTGGCTTCACCCGCCGTCGGTTGGCGCCGTCGCAATCACCTCTCGCACCGCGCGTGTTGCACTTCGCTGACACGTATGGGGCCGACGCTGTCTAGCTCATCCTCGAGGTCGGCGGGAACTCGCACGGTCAAGATCGGGCACCATGCCATCGAGCGCACTGCCTGCACTGGCCACCGTACTGCAACCGGCATCCTAAACGCGTTGCTCTAGAACACAACTCAAATGTGATAGCGCACGGCCGGCGACCCCCGCCCTCGCCTTTAAGGCTTATCGATGTGGTGGCGACGGTCCTGCACGCGAAGCTTTGGTGGGAAAACGGCGACTTTTTTGACGGATAATAGAGATTATCCCTGATATCCGCCGGAAATCGTCGTCATGGGGGAGTGGCTAAACACTCGGGCCCACATTGTCACAAAACCACGCCGGTAAGCTGCGGGGGGCGTCCAGGCTCGCGAGCCCTTGAATTCGATCATGGAGACCAGTGTGGTCGGCAAATCCAATAGCCAGCTGGCAGACGATCAGCGCGAATGGACATCGCTGGATGCGATTGTGGCATTTCGCGCCGGGCGCATCACCGCTGAACGCTACGTGAGCACACTGCTGGAGCGCGCGGAGCATATGACCACTCTGAACGCCTTCATCACAATGAATGCCGATGGCGTGCTGGGGGCGGCGCCACGGCCTCGCGATGGAGGGGCTGTTCGGGCGGCTGCCCGGACCGCGTCCGTAAAGTGGGGTCATCGATCACGAGTTAGCCACTCAGCGACGCCTGCAGCACGGGGAAGGGGACAACGCCCATGCCGATTGTGATCACCGCCATCCGGATGGAAGGCGGTGACACCGATCTGGACATCACACAATTGTGGTGGCAAAACCCCGCGACGGGCTACAGCGATTGCAGTGCGCTAGAGACGATCATCTCCTACATCGAAGACCTGAAGGGCAAGGCTTACGTTCGCGATGATGACGGCTACTTCGTGAGGGTGGGAGTGGTGGTGCCGGAGTCGGGGCCCAAATTCCTGAGCACCTATGGCGACCGAGAATGGACCGACCATCTCCTCTTTCTTCCGCGCCGCTAGTCGGATGTGGGTCCGACGGCAGTCAGATGGGAATCGGTCGCCGGCGCTATACCCAGCGCAAATGCGTACTTGCTGCCTTCGGCATTGGACCCGTGACGCGCGAACCGTTGTGGCTTCTTATGGCCGCCCTGACGGAATCGATCGCGGTCACGGCACGCAGGCAAGCGACTTGCGAAGCAAAGGCGTGATGTCCTTCGTCGCGTCGTGGCCGTACATCTCAGCGAGGCGATCTAGCGCAGTGACACTGAGTTGCCACTCCTGGGTTCCCGACGTCTCGAGAACCAACGTCGCGATCAGCGAACCGAGTTGGGCCGCGCGGGTCAGTTTCAAGTCACTTGCAACGCCGGCGAGGAAGCCAGCGCGGAATGCGCCACGGTCGGTACGGAAGGCCGCGAACCACCCCGGCCGAGATCCTCGAGGGTAATCCGGGCCATCCGCCACAGCCACTACTGGTGACCCGCCGTATTCGATTCCGTCGTATTCCTCATGGATCGAGCTGAACTCAAGCGCGCCATGGAAGATTGCCGCCCCTGACTTTCATAGTGCAGGCGGGCAATTGTGAGCGACGTCCCAGACGATCCCGGTGGGCGGTCTGTTTGCGGCAGGGGCCGCACCGGCTTGTCGGCAGGTAGCTTTTACAAGGGGTTGGTGCGGACCCAGTGACCGTCTTACAAAACGTCGTACACTGTTGCTATGGCTGACACCATTACCTTCAGGCCGGACGACGACACATCGAAGGCGCTGGAGGTCTTGACCAAGGATGGCACGGCTGTATCCGCAGCCGTTCGATCTGCCCTTATCGATGCCGCACGACGGAAGGCCAGCGCGGCGATTCGCGCCGAGGCCGAAAGGCTTGCTGAAGACGAGTCCGACCGCGCTGAGGCTATGCAGGTGCTGCGCGATATGGAGACGCTGCGTGCGTGGTGAGGTCTTTCAGTTGCATGCCCCGCGGGGGAGCCGCGGTCACGAGCAGTCCGGTTCCCGCTTCGCCGTAGTCGTCCAGTCAGATCAACTGCCTCTGTCGACCTGGCTGGTTGCGCCAACGTCCACGTCGGCTCGTGCCGCCAGCTTTCGTCCCGAGGTTGAAATCGGCGGCGTGAACACGCGGGTGCTTGCCGAGCAGGCCGCGGCGGTCGACCCGGGCCGGCTCGGCAAGAGCGTCGGGTTCCTAGGCTTCGACGAGATGCGCCGCGTTGATGCGGCACTGCGCATCGTCCTCGATCTCTGAGCGTTGCGCCGTCGTCGCGTTGGATGAAAACAATTGGGATGCAGCGCAATACGGCGACATTCACCGTGGATAACGAATGTTATCCATGAGTTCGGCCGCGCCACGCAAAAGGGCGGCGCCCGCTGTCACCAGTAGCACGCTGTGGCCAGCGACGCGTAGCTTCGACTGCTGTTGACGTTGGTCGATCAGCGCAATCCCATCCTGGGCAGCCAGACCGAGAGTGGCGGCTCGATTCGTGCGTCAGGGGTCGACCCTGGCGAGCATCGGCCGACTGTCAAGGTGTGCGATAGTCGCGAGAGATACGTTTCTCTTGACCAAGGCTACGACCCGAACGCGGCGATGTCGGGTCAGCCTAGTTTATCTGCCGGTGGAAAGCTGATCAGGTTTACACGCGAACGACGATGTCTTGTGTGAGCGCGACGATGATCGCGAGAGCGATGATGAACGCGTAACAGCCCAGCACCAATGCGGCTGTCTCCCTCCACAACCCGGAGTTGGTGGGTGGTGGCAGGAAGAACTCTGCGGGCATGTCCTTCATGTTCTCGTGCTTGAAATCGCGTGACATTTTGTAGGCCTTTCAGTCAGGGAACGTACGCGCTGTCCGCGCCGAGTACCGCGCGCAAGATGATCAGGGGACCAACGAGGAAGATTGCGAAGCTGACCTGGAACCCGACGAACCATGCGCCGAGCCGCATCAGCTCGAATTTCCACCGCGCAATGGCCACCTCGTAATTGAGGAAGTCGTCGAATTCCTGCGTCTTCGTCAGCAGTGCGGGCTGGGTTGCCACCGCTGCTGCACCGGCTGGTAGGGTCACCGAAGCCGGTTCGCGCACAGGCATTTTGACTCGTGTGAACCGATCGAGGCCACAGAACCGCTCCAAGTGATTGAGGCCTCGGACGGGCGGCTTACCGGCCCAGTACGCGATCAGGTTGGGCCAGGTGCACATGATGCCGATGGTCCACAGCAAGGTGATTCGACCGCCGCTGTCCCACTCGAGCACGGGGCCGATGCCTGGATCGTAGGTCCACCATCCCATCGCGGTGGCGGTCCCCTCGACCACGAAGTCCCACACGTAGTTGACCGGAATAGCCAACACGACCATCGATTTGAGCATGCTCCAGCCGAACCGCGAGGACACCCACTGACTGAGCCACAACACGAGCAGCGCGTGTACGCCCCAGTAGACCGCGTAGGCGAATGGCATGAACAGCGGGTCGTTCGGCGTCTTCAGCGGCAGCCAGTCAAGCAGGTGATGCTCGGCGAACGCGGGGCTGTAGAAGAGCATCTGACCCCAGTCGCCTGCGGTCTCCATCCAGTACACCGCCATGCTGTTGAAGAGGAACAGGAAACCCCAGGTGAGACGGCGTCGGCGGACAACGTCGGCGACCACCAGCACGATGAAGACGCTTCCCGCGATCGGAATCACCCAGTTGAAGAACCACATACCGGTCGGATCCGCGGTGGCCGGGGGGATCAGGTCTTGCGCTGCGAGAACCATGGCACCTCTTTGCGGCAGAACTATAGTGAAGTAACCTTCACTAAAATTAGTCGGCATTGTCAACCGTCTATCTGAGACCGCCGGAGGCGCCTGTGGATGAACGTCGGGTTCACGAGTTTCAGACGGACTCACTGCAACGACATGCCATCGAGTTCGGTGAATGGATGGTGCGGGCGAGCAATGATCGCGCACGCGCGCTGGGCCACAAGGATTTACGGCCCGCTCATGCTCGCCTGATGGTCTTTCTCGGCTGGGAGGGTAGCCGGATCACCGACATCGCCAGAGCCCAGGACGTCACTAAGAATGCCGTCGGTCAACTCGTGACGGAGCTCGAAGATCTCGGATACGTCGAACGGGTTGCCGACCCGGTCGACGGCAGAGCCAAGATCGTCCGCTACACCCGGCAGGGAAGGGCGCTGATCGCCGACGCCGCCACGATCGCGGAGCGGCTCGATGCCGAGATCGAGGCGATTATCGGCGCACGGCGGCTTGACGGAGCTGCGGTCGACGCTCGCCGACATCTGCCACCATCTCGAACTCGGTCCGGCCGCGGTCTAGGTGCCTCGCTTGGCGGGCAACCGCGCGGCAACCGCCCTTGTGGTCATGGTGAACATTGTTTACTATACGGCGTATGGCTGGCAGACCGAAGGTGCGCAAGGAGCCTCTTGACGAACAGGTGATCGTCGCTGCGGCCTTGAAGATCGCTCGAAAACGAGTGGTGGATCTGACGATGCGCTCCGTCAGTGACGAGCTGCAAGTGTCCGTCGGGGCGCTGTACAAGCATGTCGCCGGGACGGGACGAGCTCCTGGCACTCGTGGTCGAGGAAATTTTGGGTCAAGCCCCACCGATGGCGCCCGACACAGGTGACGGTTGGCTCGCGTTGCGCGCGCACGTGCTCGGAATCCAGGCCCTGATGGATCGATACCCGGGGCTGGATGACGCGGTGATGGCGCATTCACCGAAATCGCCGAAGGCGAACGAACTCCGGCGGGAAGGCATGGCCGCATTGCAGCAGGAGGGTCTCACGCCGGACGAGGCTCACAAGGTCTATCGGGCGGTCACATGGCTGTGGCTGGGGTCGCGGGTGTCGCTGGAGGGTCGGCCCCGTAGGCAGGCCGACATCGACACATTCGCCGAGTCTTTGGACATCCTGATCTCGGGGCTCAAGCATCACACGATGACAACTGAACTCGTTGGCGCACAGGAGGAGATGTGAAGTTACCGAATTCCAAAGGAGCAGCGGTTGCGCTGTTCTTCGTTTTGGCAGCGGCCTGGATCATCACGATCGTGACGGTTCAGGCGCTGCAGGCAGCTCACTACGGTTAGGAAGGCCATGTTGCACGATGCCCTGATACTGGCCGGCATGGTTGCGGCCGACGCACTGATACTCGCGGTGTGGTGGTTCCTCGGCAGCAGATTGGTGCCTGCCGAGTCCAGTCCTCCCGCGGCGGAGTCAACCTTGACGAAAACACCGCTGCTGCACAAGGTCCTGACAGTCATCTGCTTCATGCTGCTTGTCGGCCTTCTCGTCGAATGTATGGCAATGTTCCCTGCAATCCTGGTGAGGTTCGGATGGTCCTGAAAGAAACTCCGCTTGACGCCGGCCCCGGTGAACTGAATTCGGCAACGCCCGGACGCTGGGTCGAGGCCGCTGATGGCTGGCTGCTCGTCGGCTGCATCTTGTCGGGCACCATGATCCTCGGGCCCGTCGGCCCGATAGTGCTGGGCATCGCATTCTGGAAGCTGTACAAGTCGGTCAAGGCCGGCACCAATTCACGGCCATGGGCGGCGACGATCATCGGCACGTTCTGCTTGGTCGACGGGCTGATCAACTTCTCTCCGTGGACATTTGACACCTTCGCCCACAACACCGTTCTCGGCGAGACCTTTATCACCGGTTATGGACGCTTCTTCGACGGCGCGTTCTATCTCGACTACAACAGCGGCGCATTGGGTGGTGTGGCCAACCACTCCGAGAAGATGTGGCAATACCTGGCCGTCTTCATCCTGATGCCGATGCGGGTCGTCAGCGCCTGGGCGTTCATGCAGATGCGCACCTGGGGTCTGCACTTCATGAAGATCTCGGCGTGGCTGTACCTGTTCCTTTGGACCGGCTACACGATGGCGATGAGCCTGGATTTCCCGGTGCGGATGGCCAATTCCGAATTCGGCGTCGCGGGGTGGTGGATGTTCAACCTGTTCTACCTCTCACCGGTCTTCGTACTGCCATACCTCTACACCGTGGATAAGAGCCGTTGGTGTCGTTGACGCCGCACTGGTTGCCGACTGGCTGGTTCCAGATCGGGTGGTCCGACGACATCCCAATGGGCACCGTGCGGCCGCTGCGTTACTTCGGTAATGAACTTGTGGTGTATCGGGAGGACGACGGGGAACTGCATGTCCTGGACGCGTACTGTCGGCACCTAGGCGGACATTTGGGCTACGGCGGGCACGTGCAAGGCGATTGTGTGGTGTGCCCGTTCCATGGCTGGCACTGGAACGGTGAGGGCCACAACACTCACATTCCCTATCAGCCGAACCGCCCCAACAAGGCACGACGGGTCCGAGTCTGGCCCGTCCGAGAGCAATCCGGTGTCGTGTATCTCTGGCACGATGTGGACGGTCGCGAGCCGACCTGGGAGCCCCCAAACATCTTCACCGACACCGGTGTGCACACGGCCGGGTTGAACTATCACCCCGCGTCACCCCACGGACTTGTCCGCTATGGCGCTCTGCCGCTGCATCCGCAGTTGGTGCTCGAAAACGCGGCCGACCCAATTCATTTCCGCTATGTGCACGGCACGAAACACCATCCGGTCTTCCTGCGGCGGTGGGAGGACGAAGCGCGGTGGTTCAGCCAGATAGGGTTTGGGTCACGGTGGCGGGAGATGGAACCGGACAGCCACGACGGCGACACCCTGTCGATCCTCGCCGCCGGCGTCGGTTTGAGCTACACCTCGCTATCGGGGTCGTCGAACACGCTGATTCTGTTGTCCACTACGCCGATTGACGAGCGGACAGGAGCGAAATGTTTCAACGGTGTGGTTGGAGAGGCTGCCCGGTGATGACGCCCCGGCGTGCTCGAGTCACGGATCGATGCGGCCACTGCACAGTTGCCGCGCGACATCACGATCTGGAGCCACCAGCGGTTCGAGGATCCGCCGGCCCTGGCCACCGTCGAGGGTCGCGCATTCACCGACCTGCGGCTCTGGGCGCAGCGCTTCTATCCCGAATACCGCCGTCGCGCCGCTTTTGAAAACCGCGTCGGATCTACACAAGGAGATGCAACCGTGAAGGTCGGCGTCTATTTCGACCTGCGCAATCCGCAACAGTGGCGGCAGAGACCCGTCGCGCCTCTACGGATTCACCCTCGAGGCCTGCGAGGAGGCGGAGCGGCTGGGCGCGAGTTCGGCCTGGTTCTCCGAGCATCATCTGTTCGAGGACGACTATCTCTGTGCGCCACTGACGTTCGCCGCCGCGGTTGCCGCCCGCACGCAGCGCATCCGGCTCGGAACGGCGATCGTCATCGCACCGCTGCATCATCCGGCGGAGATCGCCGAGCAGAGCGCGGCGGTGGATCTGATCTCCGACGGCCGCCTCGACTTGGTCTCGGAACCGGTTACCGGGTACCGGAATTCGAGCTGTTCGACGCATCGATGACCGCGCGGTACGCAAAGACCGACGGCACCGCCCGTCGACTTCGCGAGTTGTGGGGCAAGGAGGGCATCCGGCCCGGCACGGTGCAGGAGCCGCTGCCGATCTGGATGGGCTACCAGGGCCCACAGGGTGCTCGGCGCGCCGGACTCCTCGGCGAGCGGCTGTTGTCGGCGGACGCCGGACTGTGGGGCCCTTATTCCGCGGGGCTCGCTGAGGCGGGACACGCGTCGACGGTGGGTGTGATGGCGGGCGGTATCCAAGGGTGGGCAACCGAGGATCCCGAACGCGACTGGCCGATGGTGTCCGAACACCTTGCCCACCAACTGAACTCCTACCGCCGCCATATGGTCGAGGGCACCGACCGTCCTCCTCCTAAGCCGGTCAACCTCGACCGCGTGGTCAACGCGGACGGTTCGGGACCGCTGGGGTCGTTCACCTACGGCACACCCGAGCACGTGGCGGAGGTGATCAAGGCCGGGACCGCAGGTGCGCCGGTGGACACCGTCTTCCTGTGGGCGTCCATCGGCGGCATGAGCGAAGAGCTCGTCATGCGCAACATCGAGACGATCTGCACCCGGCTCGCACCTTTGCTCGCCGAACAGGAGGACTGATGACCGAACCGCAGACGACCCGACGCGAGGCCGCCGATCCGTTCGGCGAATGGGCAAGCAGCAAAGACGTGTTGATGAGTTATCGCTACCTCGCCTCCGCGCCACGGCCCGTCGACCGCACCCACGCCGAGAACCTGCTGCACATCCGGCGCGACCTTCGCACGCCCGGGCGGCGCGATGCTGGCGGCGCCGCTGGCGATCGCGATGCTCGATGCCGCGGGCGTCAACGTCGACCCGGTCAACATCCTGGCTCTGACCCAAGTCAACATCACCGTCATCGACCACGGCACGGATATCGACGATGTGTTCGTGGCCGGACGCGTCGCCACCGAGGCCAGGTCGCAGATCTTCACTGAAGCGTCGTTCCACGACTCCGGTGACCGCGAGAAGCTCATCGGTCTCGGTTCCGCGAACTGGTCGGTCATCTGCCCGACGCCGGACGGCTTCGTCTACCCCGAACCGGGCGAAGGCGTCGACGAGACCGGCAACATCCCGCCCCTCTGGCAGGCCTACACCGGGCGCAGGCGTGACGACGGCCTGTTCGAGATTCCCGGTCTGCGGCCGGAGATCGGGGCCGAGCGGCTGCATCATGGACCGATGCTCGTAGTCACCGAGGCCGCGGCAATCGATGCGGGCGCACGTGCGCTCGAGACGGATGACGTCGGCGTGGATCAGCTGACGATGACGATCGTCGCACCGGGGCGGGTGGGTCCCTTCATCGCGGTGCCGGTATCCGTCGGTACGAGCGGGGACGTGGCGGCGTGCCGCGTCGAACTTCGTGACGGCGGCCGCGATGATCGGGTCGTGGCCACCACGGTGGTACGTATGCGTCGCGTCGGCTGATCGGAAAAGCCGTGATCGATGAGGTGTCGACGCCGTCGTGGGTGCCAACGCCCGCCGAACGTGGGTTACCCGCACGCTCTCGGCGCGAAAGATGTGCATCAATCTCACACTCGCGTGCTAGCAACTGCTTGATCCCCCATGAAAGTCCGCGGGTCTTCACGTGTGCCTCACGTCACGTTACAGTGTAAGGTTACAGGCGCAAGCCTGCCCCTAACGGCCCCAGAGAACGAGGACTGATGGACCAAGCGACGAAGTTCGACCCGCGACTTGCCCCGCTGACCCAGCAGGTCAAGTCGATGGCGAGCCCGCAAGCGCTCTACAGCGAAAAGGCAGGCACCGTCCGCGCGGAGAAGTCCAACGGGGTGTGGAATCTCTACCGCCATGACGACATCATCAAGATCAACCGGCATCCCGCGATCCTCGGCAACGGCGGCCAGGGCGGCAGCTTCGGCAACGACAACCCGTTGATTCCGCTTGAGATCGACGGCGAGGACCACAAGAAGTGGCGCAAACTGCTCGACCCGATTTTCGGCCCGAAGCAGATGTTCCCGCTCGAGGCGCAGATCCGTCAGCTAGCAGGGGAACTCATCGACAAGTTCGCCTCGCGCGGCGAAGCAGAACTCCACGACGAGTTCTGTGTCCCGTTGCCGTCTCTGACGTTCTTGCGTCTCGTCGGTGCACCGATCGAGGACCTCGACTTCTTCATAGATTTCAAAGACGGCGTGATCCATCCCGAAGGCGACACCGTCGAGGAGATGGAAGCGAACATGGCGGTGGCCGGCGCCAAGCTGCTCGAGTACTTCGTGAACTTCCTCGCCGAACGCCGCAAGGAGACCGAGCAGAAAGAGGACGTCATCGCGGTTCTGTTGCGGTCCGAGGTCGATGGCAAGCCCATCGCGGAGCTGGACCTGTTGAACATCATGTTCCTGTTGATGTTCGCCGGACTCGACACGGTGACCTCGTCGCTGTCGTGCATCTTCGCGTGGCTGGGCCAGCACCCCGCAGAGCGGGACCGCCTGATTGCCGACAGGTCGCTGCTACCGGCTGCCATCGAGGAGATCATGCGCTACGAATCCCCTGTTCCATCGGGGCAGCGTCACCCCACCGAAGACATCGACCTCGGCGACGGCCTGGTCATCAAGGCGGGCGAGCCCATTCACGCGTTCTGGGCGGCCGCCAACGTCGACCCGACCCACTATGACGACCCGCTGACCGTGGACTTCGATCGCGGGCGCCAGAGCCACATCGTTTTCGCCAGCGGCACGCACCGGTGCCTTGGCTCGCATCTCGCGCGCATGGAGCTGAGGATCGCGTTGGACGAAATCTTGACTCGGATACCGGATTACACCGTTCCCGCTGTCGAGGACCTGGTCTACGACAACGTCTCGGTCCGAATGGCAAAACGCTTGCCGATCAAGTTCACCCCCAGGCTGAATTAATGCCGCGTGGCGGGTGGGGTTGTCTTGCGGTTTTTGGGGATGATTGGTGGGTGCAGGGTCGCTCTGATGATCAGCGTGAGTTGTTGGATGCGGAGTCGGTTGCGGGTCATCTTCTTAAGGCCGACAGTGTTTTTGCGTTCTTGGCTGCGCATCGGCATGAGTTGTTTCCCGAAGAGATGTTCGCCGATCTGTTCCCGTCGCGGCGGGGCCGTCCCAGTGTGCCGGCTGAGGTGATGGCCTCGGTGATCACGTTGCAGGCGCTGCACGGGTTATCCGATAACGAGACTGTCGATGCGGTGACGTTCGATCTGCGGTGGAAGGCGGCCTGTGGGCTGCCGATCACCGAGGGTGCCTTCCACTCGACGACGCTGACGTACTGGCGGCGGCGGCTGGCGGATTCGGAGCGCCCGAACCGGATCTTCGAGGCGGTCAGGGCGGTGGTCGCGGCAACCGGGGTGTTGGCGGGAAGGACGCGGCGGGCGTTGGATTCCACGGTCCTCGACGACGCGGTCGCCACTCAGGACACCGTGACGCAGTTGATCGCCGCGATCCGGCGGGTCCGCCGTGAGGTCAGCGGTGCCGCCGAGGTCGTCGAGGTTCATTGCACCGCTCACGACTACGACGATCCGGGTAAGCCGGCGATCGCGTGGGATGACAAGACCGCTCGCGACCTGCTGGTCGACGGGCTGGTCGGCGATGCGCACCGTCTGCTGGGGCATCTGCCCGACCGCGACCTCGGGCCCCGCGCCGCGGAGGCGGTCGCGTTGTTGGCGCTGATCAGCGGCCAGGACGTCGAACCCGTCGAGGGTTCCGACGGCACCGACGGGCAGTGGCGCATCGCCCGGCAGGTGGCCTCCGATCGGGTGATCTCCACCGTCGACCCCGAAAGTCGCCACGTGCACAAGTCGGTGCACCATCGCCAGGACGGGTTCAAGGCCCACATCGCCGTGGAACCCGATACCGGAATCATCACCGACTGCGCGTTGCGCCACGCCAACGGGACCGCAGATAGTGAGGCCACCGTCGCAGCGGATCTGCTCGAAGGGGAAGACGGCCCGGTCGCGGTCCTGGCCGATTCGGCGTACGGATCCGGCGAGTTCCGCGCTCATCTGGTCGAGCGCGGCCACCGCGACGTGGTCAAGCCCGCACCGTTGCGTCCAGCGGTTCCAGGTGGATTTACCGTCGACGACTTCATCGTCGATCACGCTGATGCACGGGTGACCTGCCCGGCAGGTTTGACCCGTTCCATCACGGCGGCCGGCAATGCGGTGTTCGGCGTCGCGTGCGCCGGCTGTGGCTTACGGGTCGCGCTGCACCACCGCGATCAAAGGCAAGACGCTGAGGTTCCGACCGCACGACGCACTGCAAAGGCAAGCTCGTCGACGGGCACGGAATCCGTTGTGGCTCAACGAGTACCGACGATACCGCCCCATGGTGGAACGTTCGATCGCATGGCTGACCCGAGGCAACCGCAAAGTCCGCTACCGCGGCGTCGCGAAGAACGATCACTGGCTCCACCACCGCAGCGCCGCATTGAATCTGCGCCGCCTGCTCGCGATGGGTCTAGCCCACACCGGTACCACCTGGGTACTGGCCTGAGGCCGATACCAACCCGAGGCTTGCCCTCACACGCGACCGATGCCACGCTCATTACGGCGGGGTGACCCTCGAATTGTCGACCTCCGGGTCTGACTTAACCCACGCGCCACAGAGCGCTTTGAGGCACCCCGCCCCACAAGCCACTAATTCAGCAGGGTCCTAGCGGACCGCAATGCCCATGCAACGGGCGGACATCACCGTTGACGTCACCGAGGCGTGCGGACTGAACCGTCGGCTCAATGTCGTTGCGACGGCGTACCTCCCACCGCCCGAAGGGCTGACCGATCGGCAGGTGGTGGTGTTCGCAATGCCTGGCGGCGGTTACTCGCGGGGCTACTTCGACATGGAGTTTCCGGGGCATGGTGAATACAGCCAGGCCGAGCACCATGTCGGGCACAGCCTGATAGTCGTGAGCATCGACCACCTGGGCGTCGGAGAAAGCACACCCGAGGTCGCCGATGTCCTACGCATCGAGGACATCGCAGCCGCGTACGACCATGCCGTGCGAGAGATCTCGCAGCGGCTACGAAACGGCGATGCAGTGCAGGGCTATCCGCCGGTCGATCTGGGACCCTGCGTAGGCATGGGTCAGTCCATGGGTGGCGGCGTGGCCGTCATCATGGCGGGCCGACATCGAACATTCGATGCCGTCGCTGTCCTCGGCTACAGCGCGATCCATACCGTGTTGCCCCTCCCGCGGCCCGAGGATGCGAACTACGTCAAGAATTTCGAGTACAGCCGCGCCGGACACCTTTTCCGTCGAAGCGGCCTCGGCGGCCATCCCTGAGTTCCTCTATCCGTTCTTTTATGAAGATGTTCCTGCCGATGTCGAGGCCGCCGACACGGCAGGCGGATATCCGCTGCGCGACACCGCTCCTGCCTTCGGCAGCAAGACGATCCCGCCCTGTGTGGTGGCGATGCTGTCGCCGGGATACATCAGCACCGAAGCCGCCGCGCTGCGCGTTCCGGTTTTCATCGGGCTCGGAGAGCGCGACACCGCGCCCGATCCGCACCGCGAGCCGAGTGCGTACTGCGCATCCACCGACGTCACCTTGTTCATTTGCGACCGCATGGCGCACATGCACAACTTCGCGACGACACGATCCATGTTGTGGGGTCGCTTAGCAGGCTGGTGCGCTGCGCTTTAAAGCCGACGGCGTGCCCTCTTCGGCTTCGAGGCGAGCTGCGCCCGCAACCCCTCGATGATGGTGTCGACGCCGTAGGTGAAGAAGTCGCGCCCGCGCAGGCCTTCCAAGTGGGGCACCAGTGTGGCCAGAGTGTCTTCCAGATCACCGGGGTCCACGTCGGAGGGGTCGGGGGTATCCAATTCCACCACCTGGTAGCGACCGAACAGGTAGGTGTGGATCATCGCGTAGGACAGGAACACGTCGGGCCCTTCAAACCCTGCGCTCTGCAGTATCTCCAGGATCCCGTTCATCAGGCGCCGGTCGGTGCTGCGCATGCGCTCCAACATCACCGTGGCGATGCCTGGATGATCGTGCAATCGCGCATCGATGCCGGTGACCACCGCGCGCAGACGATCCTCCCACGGCCCCGAATCCGGTTCGGGCAGCTTTACTTCCGAAAGTAGTTTGCGTGCGACGAGATCGAGCAGTTCCCGTTTGTCGCTGACATACCAGTACGGCGCCATCGCGGATCTGCCGAGTTCGCGGGACAGCCGTCGCATGGACAGCGCGTCGAGACCTTCGGCGCGAATGATGTCCAGTGCCGCGTCGACGATCTGTTCTTCGGTGAGCGTCGGTGGCTTTCCGCGCTTCGCGGTGCCCGACGCCGTGTCCGCGGCGGCCTCCTTGGCGGCGATCAGCTCACTCCGTTCTGTTTCCCGAGTTGACCCATTGATGCTAGATGACGGACTAGCGGGTCGGGTGGCGTCATATTCCGAGGCGGTCGAGTAATCGCTCGTGAAACACGGCGGGCCCGCCCAGCAGCAAGCTCGCCGACAGCGCGCGCCGCTGTAATGTGCCGGCCTCCTCCGAATCGCCCGCGACTTCGGCGGCCAGGCTCGCTACCCGCAACGACGCCGTCGAACAGCCGATGTGGGCCATCGCGGCCGACCCGACGTCCGCGTCGGGACCGAGTGCCTGTGTCCAGAGCGAGACCGCGGTGGCGTGGTCCAGCGCAGTCTGAGCGATGTCGAGGACTAGCCTCGCCCAGCTCGCGACTGAGCAGGACGGCAACGGCGCGTTCGATGAGGCCAACCTGTTCACCGGCGAGCGCGGTCATCGCCAAGTCCATGGTTTTCACCATCAAGGCTCCGCCGCGCCCCTCCTTGCCCAGCAATACGGCTGGCGTGTCGTTCAACTCAACTCCGAACAGTGGTCGGGTCGAGTCGATGGAGTCCAGTTCAGTGATCGCCAGCCCGGCAGCATCCGCGTTCACGGCGAACAACGAGGGGCCCGCGATCGAGCGCGCGACCGTGAGAATCACGTCGGCTCCCGCCGCATCGGGAACGAATAGCTTTGTGCCCGAGAGCCGCCAGCCGTTGCCATCGGGGTGGGCCTTCGTGCGAACGAGCGCGGGATCCCAGGAACCCGATCGTTCTGCAGCCGCGACCGTCGCACGAATCTCGCCTTTTTCGATCTGTTCTCGGTACTCGGCACCGTCGGTGCCGAGCGCTTGCAACGTCTGCCACGCCAATCCGAGGTTCGAAAACAGCGGTGCGGCGCTAAATGAGTAGCCGTAGCCGCGCATCGCCGCCCCGAATCCGGCATCCGCCTCCGTCGCAGTTCTCAACCACGTCGACTCTTCGGGATAGCCGGTGTCGGAGAGCGCGCGAAGGTAATCCGTTGCATGGTCGCGCACTTCGACCTGTGCCGTGCTGGCGGCTCGGTCGAACGCCGTCGGATCGCTGGCGGCGGCGACGAAATCGCTACGCAATGCGCTACCGGCGTCCGCGATCAGGTGCGGCCCCAACACATCGGCGGCGAAGCGCGCGCCTGTGGCCAAACCGCGGGCACGCAGGGTTTTCGCGATCGCCTCGTCTGCGATGTCGCCCTGCGCCGCGGCGAGGTCCACGAGCAGCGAGCTCAGATCGCGGCGCAGCGCGCGGTCGTCCCACGTCCAGGTCGATCGCATCAGCGCCGTGAGCTTGTCGGAGGTCAATGCATTCTCGAACTCCGGATGAGTGGAGATGTCCGAGCCTGCCTGTGCGGCTGTGCCGGTTACCACGTGCGACCTCCCTGTTTCGATTTCGTTGAAGACGATGGCCAACTTCAACATTACAGTGTAAGGTCAGGTGCACGCACAGTGGTGACGCTCAAGCGAAGGAGTCCGCGACCATGACGCAGACAACCGAAATCACGCCCGAGGCCCCCGAACGGGAGAAGATCTGGGCGCACTCGGGTGATTCTCACGCCATGGAACCAGCGGACCTGTGGACCTCGCGGCTACCCAAACGGCTGGCCGACCGTGCTCCGCGTACCGAGCGCGGCGAGAAGTACGAGATCGTGTATGTCGACGGTCAGCAGCTGAGCCGCCAACTCAATGACTTCATGGACGCGATACGACCGCCGGGCGCTTCGGACATCGCGATCCGGCTACGAGATTTGGATCAAGAGGGCGTCGAGTGCCAGCTGGCTTTTCCCTCCTCAGGGTTCTGGTCGGTGAATATCAACGACGCGGAGTTGTCTCGGGCGGTCGCCCGCGCGTGGAACGAGTGGTCGCTTGAAGAGGTGATGTCTTGGCAGAAGCGCATCTTCACTCCGGCGATCGTGCCCCTTGTGGAGCCCGCCGATGCCGCCGCGGAGGTGGAATGGGCTGCCGAACAAGGGTTTCAGTCGATCTTCCTGCCCTGCACGATGCCTGCCGAGAAGGACTGGGGTCTCGACCTCTGGGAGCCGCTGTGGTCGGCCGCCGACGCCAACGACATGGTGTTGGCGTACCACATCGGAACCGGTGGCGAGAACGTCGTCTACCGCGGTCCAGGGGGTGCCGTCGTCAACTACATGGAGACGACGTATCCGGGCATGCGAGTGGTGTCGCATCTGGTGGCCGGTGGCGCGCTTGACCGCCACCCCGACCTGAAGGTGCTCATTGCCGAGGGCGGCGCCGGGTGGGTTCCCGCGATCGGCGACAGGATGGACGAGGCATACCGCCAACACGGAATGTTCGTGCGTCCCAGGCTGAATCGGTTACCGAGCGAGATCGTCCGCCAGCAGGTATACGCGTCCTTCCAGCACGACATCAGCGCGGTGCAGATCATCGAGGACACTCAGTACAACAACGTGCTCTGGGGTGACGACTACCCGCACCTGGAGGGCACCTACGGCCACACCCAGGAGACGCTGCATCAGCTGTTCGATTCGGTCGATCCACGAATCAAGGAACGGGTCCTGCGAGGCACATTCGAGGAACTGTTCACTGTGCCGAAATTGGACGACTCCGCCGCCACGCAGTGACCGACACAGCTGCGCCACGCCGGCCCGCGCCCGATCCGCAAGAGGATTGGGCCGCTACCCGGGGGGTGCTGATGAGCTACGCCTACCTTGGATCGCGGCCACGGGCCATCGACTCGAGCAGCGCCGAGAACGTCCTCGATCTGCGTTCGGATCTGCGCACGCCTGTCGGCGCCGTGCTTGCAGCGCCGCTGGCGATCGCGATGCTCGACGCCGCCACAGTCAACGTCGAGGGGATGAGGGTCCTCGCCGTGACTCAGGTCGACATGAACATCGTCGATTGCGCGCTCGATATTCGCCGGGCACATCTGGCCGGGCGGGTTACAACGGAGATGCGCACGCAGCTCTTCACTGAGGCGCGGATCGCCGACGCCGATCATCCTGGTCGGCACATCGGATTCGGCACCGCGAGCTGGGCGGTGCTCGGCCGGGTGCCGCATCGGTTCTGCTTTCCGCAGCCGGGCACGCCCGAACCCGGCTGGTCCGGGATGCCGCCGTTGTGGCACGCATATTCCGGTCGTCGACGAGTCGACGGCACGATGGAAATCCCTCGGCTGCCACTCGAGGTCGGTGAGGAGCGGCTGCACCACGGGCCGATGCTCGTCATCACCGAGGCCGTCGCGTTAGCGAGCGCCGCAGAGGCTCTCGGAACCGACGAGCTCGTGGTTGAGCATCTGGCGATGACAGTGGTGGCACCGGGCCGCGTCGGACCGTTCATCGCGGCGCCGGTGTATACGGCGATCGAGGGCGACTCCGTTGGCTGCAGGGTCGAACTGCGCGACGCCGGGCGCGGCGATCGTCTGATTGCCGCGACATTCGTGCGCATTCACATGTATGACTGACGCCAACCAGGCCATGTGACCCAGATAACTTTATGCTGTAAAATTAATCGCGACCCGCGTAGCCAAGGAGGCTTTGGTATGGAGTCGATCTGCGACGGCCTTAACGTGGTCGAACTCGGCTCGGGAAGTGTGGCCGCGTCGATCGCCGGTGTCGTGCTCGCCGACGCGGGCGCCCGCGTCATCAAGGTCGAGCCCCCGGAGGGCGACAGGCTTCGCACTCACAACCCGAGCGGATTCCTCGTGTGGAATCGCGGGAAGGAGAGCCTGGTCGCCGACCTGCACACGGCGGAGGGACAACAGACGGTTCACGACTTGGCCGCGCACGCCGACGTGGTCATCGAGGGGTTCGCGCCGGGCACGACATCGGCGTGGGGGATCGGGGCCGACGACCTGCGGGCGACCAATTCGGCTTTGATCCATTGCGCGATAACGGGTTTCGGATCGTCGGGGCCCTACGCGGCGTTGAAGGCCTACGATTCTCTGGTCGCCGCGAAATCCGGCCTCTTGGCACGCGGCGCGTTCGGCCACCGGGACGGACCCATCATGTTCCCGGTGCCATGGGCGAGCCTCGGAGCCGGGATGCAGTCAGTGGCAGGCATCATGGGTGCGCTGATGGTGCGCGAGAAGACCGGCCGAGGGCAGGCGCTGGACGCAACTCTGGTGGCCGGACTCGATCCCATCGACTACTTTGTGTCGACCATCGTCCAGGTGATGGCAAAGCGCGGTGAGAAGCCGAATGCCGATGCCCGCGCCGCGACGGCGGCGAGCCGCTTCGGGGTGCTCCTGGTCACCCGCGACGGCAGGTTCGTGCAGACTTCGACGATGCTGCCCCACCAGGGCAAGGCGCTGTGCGAGGTGGCAGGCGTTGGCAATTGCCTTGAGGATCCGCGCTTCAAGGGATTACCGAGCTTCGCCAACGCCGACGACGCCCAGGAATGGGAAGAATTGCTGCAGGAGGCTTTTCGCGCGGAGGACCTCGATCATTGGCTGCCGCTGTTGGAGGCCAGCCCCAACGTCGCATTCGAGGTGGCGGTCACCAGCGAAGAGGGCCTGTCCCATCCGCAGATCGTGCACAACGGCGACGTGGTCACCGTTGACGACCCCGCGCACGGAGTAATCCGTCAGGTCGGACCCGTCGGCCACTTCGACAAGACGCCGATCGGACCGACACGATCCGCGCCAGGCCTCGGTGACAATGCGGGCCCACTCGTCGAGCACGAGTTGCCTGCCGGCGGTTCGGCCGCGCCGAAACACCCGTTCGACGGTGTCACCGTCGTCGAATTCGGCTGCTTCTACGCCATGCCGTACGCGACCGCGATGCTCGCTGCCCTCGGCGCGCGGGTGATCAAGATCGAGGATGGCAACGGCGATCCGCACCGCAATTCCTTTGGGCCCGAGGTGGCGAGCACCAAGACCACCGCCGGCAAGGAAAGTTTGTCGGTCGACCTGCGAACGGCCGAGGGCCGTGCGGTCGCGCAGCAGGTGGTGGCCAACGCCGACGCCTTCGTTGACGGCTTCCGGTCCGGTGTCGCCGAAAAGCTGGGGCTGGGCTACAAAGAACTCTCCGAACTCAACCCCCGACTCCTCTACGTGCACGCCGCCGGTTATGGCACTGACGGCCCGTATGCCCATCGCGCGCTTTATGCGCAGGCCGCTCAGACGGTGGCGGGAAGCTTCGGCAGGCAGGTTGGCTACTGGATGGATCCGGCGCAGAGCGAAGGCTTTTCGGTGATGGAGTTGCAAGCGGTGGTGTTCCCCCGGCTGAACATGTTGGTCGACGGTGACAGCAATGCCGCACTTGTGCTGCTGGCCGCGCTGTCACTGGGCCTATATCAGGCACACAAGACAGGGGTCGGCCAGTTCATGCGGACGTCCATGATCGGAGGCAACGCCTGGGCGTATTCCGACGACTTCTGCAGCTACGACGGTAAGCCGCCGATCCCGTTGTGCGACAGCGAGTATTACGGAACCAGTGCACTCGACCGGGTGTATCCCGCGAGCGGTGACGGCTGGGTGTGCCTGGCAGTGCGCTCCGACGCCGAGTTCACGGCGTTACGGGAAACGCTGGGGTTGCCTGAGGTGGCCGCCGACAACAATGACGAGCTCGAGAGCACTGCTGACCGCCCGCTTCGCCGAACGTTCTGCGGCCGAATGGGAATCGGCGCTGACCGATGTGGATGTCGGCTGCGTCGAAGTCAACATGACCGGCCAGCCCATTTTCACCGCATACGACCCCGTGCTCCGCGAAACCGGGTTGACCATCGCGGCCGACCATCCGGTGTTCGGTGAAATGGTCCGGGCCGCACCGCCGGTTGCATTCTCGGAGACGCCCGGCCGGGTCGCACCGTCGTGTCTGCGCGGCGAGCACAACCGGAAAATCCTGACCGAGCTGGGCTACAGCGAGGGTGACATCACCAAGCTCGAAGAGCTCAACGCCGTCATCGCACCGGCATGAGGGGTTTTCGATGATCCCGCGGGAACCTCGGAACGCCGGTGAAGCCTGCGACGTCCTGGCCATCAACCACTTGGCGGCGGCGTACGCCGACGCCGTCTCCCGTGGAGAGGTCGCCGAAGCGTGCCTGACGTATGCCGAGGACGGCGAATTGCATTCGCCCACAACTGAGCCGGCGATCGGTCGCGATGCGGTTACCGCGACCATATCGGCGACCTGCGCAGGCTTGGAGTTCGTCTTCCAGACAGTGCATCAGGGACTGGTGCAGGTCGACGGAGATGTCGCCCGGGCACGCTTTCCGATCACCGAATGGGCCCGGCGTACCTCCGATGCCCGCCCGATCCAGTTCCTTGGCGTCTACGAGGACGAGTGCGTGCGGACATCTGAAGGGTGGCGCTTCGCGCGCCGCACGCTGCTGCCAAGGACGATGGGTCGTCCGGAGGGCTTGAACGGCAGACTCGTACCCCTCGACGCACTGACTGCGTGGGAGTAGCGCGCGTATCAGTTGCCGGACAGGATGAGATCTGCGGCCCGCCACGCCATCGCCATAGCGGGCCGTTCAGGTTGCCCGACACCATCGTCGGCATGATCGAGCAGTCCATGATCCGCAGCTTGTCCACACCGCGGACCCGCAACATTGGGTCCACCACATCATCGTCGGCCGGCCCCATCGCGCACGTCCCGACGGCGTGATATCCGCAGTACCCCTCGTTCAACCCAGCATCGATGATTTCGTCGTCACTTGTGACGTCGGCCCCAGGTACGAGTTCGCGAACCAGGATCTGCGAGATGGGTTCTTGACTGAACAACTCGCGCATCGCCCTGAACAAAGCGACGCCGGTATCTCGATCATGTTGAGTGGTAAAGAAATTGGGTTCGATTTCCAGGGGCGCTGCGGGATCGGCAGATGTAATTGCGACGTAGCCTTCGCTGTCGGGACGCAAGACGTATCCGATCGCCTGCACTCCGGGCTCCCGCTCCAGCCCGAGTTCCTTGCCCGCTTCGTACGGTGCGGCAGAAAACGGTGCCATCAGAATCTGGGCGTCTGGGCGAGGTTGATCGGGAGAGGTCTTGAAGAAGCCGATCACATCGTAGGCCCCTGTCGCCATCGGGCCCTTGTGCGTCATCAAGTATCTGCCGCTGGTGATCGCCTGCTGCACGGGCGTGCTCAGGTAACGGTTCATCCCGATGTTGCGGTTGAGCCGGAATTGAATCGCAAAGCAGTGGTGCTCGCGCATGCGCCGGCCGACGTTGGGGCTGTCAACGATCGTATCTATACCCAGGCCGCGAAGCAGTGATCGCTCACCGATTCCCGAGAGCTGCAATAGTTTCGGAGTCGCGAGGCTGCCCAGCGACAGGATGGTTTCGCGTCCGGCGGTGAAGGTGACACGTTTGCCCTTTGGATGTCGACGCTTCGACGCCTACCGCCTTGTCGCCCTCGAACAGCACGCGGTTCACCGTGGTATTGACAGCGATCGTCAGGTTGGGTCGCCTTCGAATGGGCCGCAGGAACGCCCACGCGGCGCTCACTCGCCGACCATCTTTGATGGTCCTCGCCGCGGGGCCTATCCGCTCGCCGTCGTCGCTGTTCGCGTCGTCGGTCACAGACCAGCCAAGCTTGGAACCCGACTGCAGGAGGTCCCCGCAGGGCTCCATCAACTCGGTGCCAATGGAGATGTCCAGTGGTCCACCGGTACCCCGCATCTCGTTCGCGCCGAGCTGGTGGTTCTCGATCTTGCGGAATATCGGCAGGATCTCGTCCCAACCCCATCCCGGATTGCCGAGTTCGACGAGCGCGTCGTAATCCGCTGCGCTGCCACGGTTGTAGACCATGCCGTTGATGGAACTGGACCCGCCCAGCATGCGTCCCCGTGCCCATTGCTCCACTCGCCGCGATGATCCGATCGGCTTGACGGGATATTGCCATGCCAGCTTGGGATTCGACAGCATCTTCCCGAACCCCTTGGGCACCCGAACCAAAGGACTGCGTCCACTGCCACCGGCCTCGATCAACAGGACACGATTGCGTGGATCCTCTGAAAGCCGGTTGGCCAGTACGCATCCGGCCGACCCGGCGCCGACGATGATGTAGTCGAAGTCGCTCACTTGGCGGGGCTGGCCACGGTCTTGATCCGCAGGTAATCCCGGAACCCGGCTACGCCGTGCTCGCTGCCGAGACCGCTGATGCCCCAGCCGCTGAACGGGGCGTCGGGGGACAGGTAGAACGAGTTGTTGATGTTCACTGTGCCGGCCTCCAGTCGGTTCGCGACCCGCCACGCTCGTTCCTCGTCACGTGACTGCACATAGGCCGACAAGCCGTAGCGAGTGTTGTTGGCGACCCGCACGGCCTCGTCGTCATTGCCCTCGTAGCGGATCACGCTGAGCACCGGACCAAAGACTTCGTTTTGGGCGATCTCCGCGTTCTCGTCGACGTCGGCGACCACCGTCGGCTCGTACCAGAATCCCTTGCCGCCCCGATCACCGCGCTTGCCGCCACACAACACGCGGGCACCGGCCTCCTTCGCGCGATTCACCATGCCCTCCATGCGATCCAGCTGCTCGGCGCGGATGATCGGGCCGACGACGTTGGTCGGATCGGTGGGGTCGCCCCAGGGCAGGTTGCTGACCATTGCTTCGAGCCGCTGCAGTACCTCGTCGTAGATGTCGGCGTGCACGATCATCCGGGTGGCCAGCGCGCAGCCCTGTCCGCTGCTCGACATGCACATCCCCACCCCGAGCGCAGAGGCCATGTCGAGGTCGGCGTCGGGCAGCAACACGTTGGCGGATTTTCCGCCGAGCTCCAGCACGACGTGGCGTATTCCGTTGGCGGCGCGCTCCATGATGCGCTGGCCCACTCCCGGTGAGCCGGTGAAGTGGAACATGTTTACGCGCGGATCACCGGTCAACGCGTCACCGGCGATCGCCTTGTCTTCGGAGCTGATCATGTTCACCACTCCGGGCGGGATGTCGGTCGATTCGGCGATCACCTGCGCCATCTTCGCGGCCGCCAACGGGGTATCCGGTGCGCTCTTGAGGACCACCGTGTTTCCGGTGGCCATCGAGTGGCTGACCTTCCAGATCGCGGTCATGAACGGGGCATTCCATGGGGTGACGGCGCCGACGACACCGTAGGGCTGGTACCGGATTCGGCGGTCGCTGTTCATCCCCATGAACGCGTAGGGCCCGAGTTCTTCCTCCCAGGGAAACGACGTGGTGAGGTCGTTCCAGAAGTCCATCCCGTCGATCATCGAGTCGACATGGTTGATGATGACCGAGCTGGCCACCCCCGCTTCGGCGGTGACGAGCTTGCGGAATCCCTCGGCCTCGTTGCGCAACCCCGCCTGTAGCTGCTCGAGGCAGTGTCGCCGGAACTTGTGGTCGGTGCCCCACGACGTCTCGTCGGCGACGCGACGGGCGGCCGTCACCGCGTCGTGAACATCCTCAGGTCCGGCGTCGGCGGCACTGGCGACCACCGACTCGTCGGCGGGGTTGATCACGTCATAGCGGCGGGACGAGTGCGCTTCGCGGAACTCGCCGTCGATGAAGAGTCGACCCTCGAATTCGGTCCGCGTCATTGGTGACCTGCCCTTCAGATGTGGCGATGGGGACGTTGTTCAGGTGAAATATTGAACTCCTTTACACTGTAACGTGACGTTCGTTACTGCACAACACACCGCTCTCAGATCCGCATCCGCCGCAGACGCTGTGACGTCCTGGCCAGCCATGTGTCGTAGTCGGCGGCCTTGCGGGTGAACGATTCGCCGACCCGCGGATGAGGCAGTGCCAAAAAGCGCCCGGCGTCAAGCGCGTCGAGAGCACAGGTGGCACAGTCTTCCGGTTCGACGACCTCGCCCAATACCGCGGCGAGCGCCGGATCCGGCGCGGTGGGGCCGCCCTGCTCACGGTCTTCGTCGCGCCCGAGGAACCCGGTGTTCACGGCATTCGGGCACAGGCACACGACGCGGATGCCGTCCTCGGCGTGGTTGAGCGCGACCCACTCGGCGAACCCCAGCGCTCCGTGCTTGGTCAGCGTGTAGCCCATGCCGGACGGCCCAGTGATGAGCGCGGCCGACGAGACGGTCTGGATCAGCGCGCCATGCCCGCGCTCGATCATCGACGGGAGCACGGCCTGACCCATCCAGACGTGCGAGAGCAGGTTCACGTCGACGATGCGTCTCACTTGGCGGGCGCTGCTGTCGAGGTCGTGGCCTTGATCGGTGATGCCGGCGTTGGAGACCGCGATGTCGACCGGTCCGAAGGTTCTCAATGCGGCCGACACCAGGGCATCCACCGAGTCGGGATCGCCCACGTCGCACCGCACGGCCAAGCCACCGATGCGGTCGGCGATCTTGGCGGCGCGCTCCAGGTTGACATCGGCGACGACGACGTTGGCTCCCCGCTCTGCGAGCGCCTCTGCCAGGGCCCGTCCGATGCCGTGTCCGCCGCCGGTGACGATCGCCGTCGCGCCGTTGTATTCCATGGCGCTAGAACAGATCTCCGCCGACGGCGGCTGCCGTCGTGCCGTCGCGTTCATACGCACGCACGACGTTGCGCCCGACAGTCCACCGGTGTACTTCGTCGGGTCCGTCGACCAACCGGTTCGCGCGTGCCTCGTTCGACCATGCGGCCAACGGGAGATCGTGGGTGTACCCCAGCGAACCGTGGATCTGGATCGCTGTGTCGATGACGTCACACAGCATGTGAGCGATATAGGTCTTGGCGATGGAGTTCTCCTGCTTGAGATCCAGGCCGTGTTCCATCTTGTAGGCCAGGTGCAGGATCATCAGCCGTGTCGCGTAGAGCTTTTCGGCGCAATCGGCGAGCATCCAGAGGATGCCTTGGCGGTCCGCCACGCGCGTGCCGAACGTCACCCGCTCGCAGGCGCGCGCGGTCGCCATGTCCAGTGCCGCCTGTGCCTTGGCGACGCTCCACATGCCATGGCGCAGTCGTCCGTAACCGAGCCGATGCTGTCCCATCGCGAATCCCTCGCCAAGGCCGCCGAGGATGTTCTGCTCCGACACGGCCAGGTCGTGGATGCGCACTTCGGCGTGGCCCATCGTCACTTCACCCTGGAAAGTCGGCTGGTCGTCTTCGCCCATCACCGGAATATTGCGCACGATCTGGTAACCGGGGTCGGGGAGGTCGACGAGGAACGTCGTGAACTGGCGGTGTCGAGGTGCGCCGGGATCGGTCTTGGCCATGACCAGGGCAACCTGCGAGATGCTGGCGCCTGAGGTAAACCACTTCTCCCCGTTGAGAATCCACGTGGAGCCCTTCTGGACTGCGGTGGTCTGCATTCCCGTCGCATCGGTACCCGCGGCCCGTTCGGTCATCGAAAAGCAGATTCTGATGTCGCCGTTCACCAGCGGGACGAGGTAGCGCGCCTTCTGATCTTCGGTGCCGTGGTCGATCAGGGTCAGCATGGTCGCGTCCTGCGGGCCCATGCAATTGAGGGCCCACGCACCAAGATGCGAGAAGGACCGGCCGATCTCGATCTGGACGATCGCGTTGGCGAGATGCCCGAGCCCCATCCCGCCGTACTCGACAGGGACGAACGGACACCACAGCCCGGCGGCCCGGGCTTCGGCCTGCAGCTCCTTGACGATGTCGAAGAACGGCCTGGTTCCGATCTCGGGCTCAACCGGCTTGACCACGTCGTCGACGAACGCCGCAACGCGGGAGCGGATTTCACGGACATCGTCGGGAATGTCGAAATCGACCATGATGGCAGAGACTGCCACTGTTGACAGTTACTGTCAACCATTTTATGGTGACGGCGTGACCGCAGCGGCAAGCCCCGGGCTCGATCTCGATAGCGTCGACGAGTGGATCGGCGACCGTCTGCCGGGAGCGGGTATGGGTTTCTCGGCGCGACGCTTCGGTGCCGCCACGGGAATCGCCAATGCGCTGTACCTGATCGAGCGTGGTGCGCATCAGTGGGTATTGCGCCGACCGCCAGCCCTCAAGAACGATCCGAGCGCGTCCAACACCTTGCGAGAGTGGCGCATTCTCGTCGCCCTCGAAGACACGGCGGTACCGCATCCGAGGCCGCTACTGCTGTGCGAAGACACCGACGTCTTGGGTGCGCCGTTCCTGATCACGGAACTGGTCGACGGTTTCACCCCCGGCTTCGAGCTGCCTGAGCCGTTCGCCACGGAGCCGGCGCTGCGCTACGACCTGGGGATGGCCTACGTCGACGGCTGCGCGGATCTTTCGATGGTCGACTGGCGCAGCCGTGGGCTCGACGGGCTGGGCAGGCCCGAGGGTTTCCTCGAACGCCAGGTACCTCGCTGGCTGGCACAGTTGGACCGCTACCGCACGCGCGATCTGCCGGAGCTGGATTTTCTGTGTCACTGGTTGACAGACAACACGCCACCGATGAGCCCAGCCGCGATCATCCACGGCGACTACAGTCCGTTCAACGTGATGGTCGCACCGGATCCCCCTGCACGCCTTGCGGCCATTCTCGACTGGGACACCGGGACGATCGGCGAGCCGCTGCTCGATCTCGGTCATCTGCTTGCACGTTGGACCGAACCGGGAGAACGACCGGTGCTCACCCCTCAGGCCGGTGACAACGACGGCTATCCGACGCGGGCCGAGATGGCGAATCGCTACGCCGAGCGCACCGGACGCGACCTCGGTGCGCTGGCCTATTACGAGGCGCTGGCACTGTTCAAGCTCGCGGTGATTCTGGAAGGCCGACACGCGCAGGAAATTTCGTCCGGTATCCCGGCAGACGAGACCTCAATGGCGACGATAGTGCCCAATTTGCTTTGCGGCGCCGCCGAATTCGCTCGCGGAGAGCGAGTATGACTGAGGCCTTGAGCGAGCGTCGCCGGCGCCTCCTGCGCGACGAGCTGGGTCACGTCGCCATCCGGTTGTTCGTCGAGCACGGCTTCGACAACGTGACGGTCGACGATATCGCCGCGGCCGCGGGATCATCACCACGGACGTTCTTTCGCTACTTCGCGACCAAAGACGAGGTCGTCCTCGACTACGAACGTCGACTGCACGAGCGGTTGGTGGTGGCACTACGGTCCCGGCCGCAAAACGAGGGCCCGGTCGAGGCGCTGCGACAGGCGTACATCGAGACCTCTCACGTCGAGCCGGCCGAGCGGGGGCGTGTCTTGCAGCTCGGTCGGGTCCTGGAGAACGCGCCGGGGTTGCGGGCGCGGGCCACGGGCGAGCGCATCGCCGAGGATAGGGCGCTAACGGAGCACCTCGCGGAACGTTTGGGCGCGCGACCGGACGATGCGCGGGTCCGCGTGATAATCGCGTCGATGGGCGCCGTGGCGGAGAAGGAGTTCCGCACGTGGGTGCGCGGCGGAGGCAAGGGGGACCCGGCCAAACGGATCGGCGAAGCCCTGGCACTTCTCGAGGGCGGCCTCGGTCAACTCGACGGGCGGCGGAAAAGATGAGCGGCTGCGCACACTTCGACCTCACGGACAAAGTTGCGGTGGTGACCGGTGGCAGCCGCGGCCTCGGCCGCGCGATCGCGCAGGCGTTCGCCGAGGCCGGGGCCGACGTCGTCATCGCGTCGCGGAAGCTCAATGCGTGCGAATCGGCGGCAGAGCAGATCGTGGAATCGACACGGGCAAAGGGCCATCCCGGTCGCGTGCCATGTCGGCCGGTGGGGCGACTGCGACGCCCTCATCGACGCGGCACTCAACGAGTTCGGGCGAATCGATGTGCTCGTGAACAACGCCGGCATGTCGCCGATGTACGACGAACTCGCCAACGTCACCGAGGAGCTCTACGACAAGACACTCGCCGTGAACCTCAAGGGGCCGTTTCGGCTCGGCGTGCTTGCCGGGACCCACATGGCGAAACACGAAGGCGGCGCCATCATCAACGTCGGGACGGTCGGCTCGCTGCTGGCCAGCCCGAATGAATTGCCGTACGCCTGCGCAAAGGCCGGGCTGAATGCCCTCACGGTCGGATTGGCCGAAGCCTTCGCGCCATCGGTGCGGGTCAACGCGATTCTGCCCGGGCCATTCGAAACCGATGTCACCCGGGCATGGTCCGAGGAAATGAAGTCGGGCAGCTACGTTCCGCTGGGTCGCCTCGGACGGCCTGACGAGATCGTCGGTGCTGCCCTGTATCTCGCAAGCGAGGCGTCCAGCTACACGACGGGTTCGACGATCCGCGTCGACGGCGGGGTCACCCGGCGAATCGGAGGCTGAGTTCGTCACGCTTGGCGGCATGTCTGCCAGGCGATGTCAGACTCCTCCGCAAGACTGCGGGCATGAGCAGACGCAACCGCGAGAAGCGGGCGGCCAAGCAGAAGAAGCGACACCGCGCGGGCACCGAACGGGAGCGCACGAGGTTCGATCCGGGGCCGGACCGCGCGCTTGTCCTCGAACAGCTCGTCCTGGCGTTGAGCCAGGCTGCTACCGGCGAGCACGCTGCCCGCAGCGCCGCCGAACTTCTCCGCTTGTATGGGACCTCATTGCATGACTTCGACGTCGCCGCCGACATCGCCGTCAGCGAAGCCATTCGCGCGGCGTGGGAGCACGGCTGGTCGCCGTCGGATCTTCACGAGATCGCCCGTCGCAAACTCGACCCCTCGAGTGTCCGCTACGTGGAGGAAGCAATCGTCATCGAAAGCAGGCGATATTCGGTCGCGACACTGCACCCCAGGTGGCGCGCCGACCTGGCCGGGATCTCGGCAGGGGTCGAATCCGCCTCGCAGGCACCGCAGATGTGGCGCTGGGCGGCCGCTAGTGCGCTAGACCGCCGCGGTGGGCTCACCGCCGTCATCGGCGTGCTGAAATTCCTCGCAAGGCTGCCGATGCTCGAACCGCTGCTCGCGTTACCTGGCGCCTACCGGCATACCTCGACGGCGACGAGCGGGGTCGACGAGAAGGCGCTCAGCCGGGTGCGCGCCTTGCTGGCCAAGGCCGAGGCCACCGAGTTCCCCGACGAGGCAGAGGCCCTTTCGGCCAAGGCGCAAGAGCTGATGAGCCGATACTCGATACGAGAGGCGGTGGCCGACCACGATCGCGGCCGGGCGCCGGTGGCCGCCGCGCGACGGGTCTGGATCGACAATCCCTATCCGACGGCAAAGGCGTCGCTCGTGCAGGCGGTGGGCAAGGCCAACCGATGCCGGGTCGTATGGGCGGCCCTCGGTTTCGTCACCGTCGTCGGGACAGAGACCGACCTCGACCTCGTCGAGCTGCTCACCACTTCGCTTCTGGTGCAGGCGAACCGGGCCATGCTGCAGGCCGGTCGCCACGTCGGTAGTGGCGGGCAGTCACGGACGCGATCATTCCGCCATTCGTTTCTCGTCGCATACGCCACCCGCATCGGTGAGCGGCTCGAGGGCACCAGTGCGTCGGTCACCGCGGACATCCAGCGGGACAGCAGACTGCTTCCCGTGCTGGCCGCGAACAGTCGGGCGGCCGACGAGCTCACCGACCGACTGTTCCCGTCCACAGTGCCGCGATAGGTGTCGGTTTCCAACGGAGCGGGCTGGGGTGCTGGCCGAGCAGCTGCGGATTTGGCGAGCCTCGACGTACACGACGCGATCGCCGGGTAGGGCCGCTCGAGTCACACCAGCAGCACCCCCGGGACGTTCCGACGGAAGCCCTCAACCTTACGGTGTAAGGTGTTGATTTGGGGCGCTAGCAATCCGGGAGTAGGCGTGAGCAATGAGTGACGGGATGCCGGTCGAGACATTGGGCCGGATCCACAGCGACGGCCCTGACGATGGCCTGCGCGCGGTGCGGTTGTCGACCGGCGTCGTGCTGTGCGGGTCCTGTCAGCGCCTCTCCGATGTCGTCTGGGTCTGCACCGCGAAACGCTGCAGGACGACGGTGTCGTCATCAGTGAGATCGAATGCCCACGCGACAATGAGGGCGGACCCAACGTCGCGCATGGCGGTTGGACCGCAGGGATTCTCGACGAGATGGTCGGCCATGCACTTATTCTGCGTGGCGAGTTCGTCGTCACGGGGACCCTGAAGGTGAAATTCGTCAAACCCGTGCCGGTCGAGCGGCCATTGACCGGCCGCGCCCGTGAAGTGGGTCGGGAGGGCCGGCGAGTGTTCGTCGAAGCCGACATCGTGTTGGCGGGCACCGACGTCGTTGTCGCCAGCGCCGAAGCGACAATGGTGCGCCGCCCCGCGGATCACTTCGCCCGCCACGAGGAATGGTTGAAGAGCGTGAACGGCCAAGGCCGATGACGTCACTGCTGGCCGGCCGGGTCGCATTCGTGACCGGCGCCGCGCGAGGCCAGGGTCGAAGCCACGCCATTCGCTTGGCGCGCGAGGGTGCGTCGATCATCGCGATCGACATCGCAGGGCGTGCCGCCGACGCGAACACGTATCCCGCTTCGACAGAGGCCGACCTGAAGGAAACTCACCGGCTGGTCGAAGCCGAAGGTGCGCACATCATCGCGCGGGTCGCTGACGTCCGTGACGGGGACACATTGGGCGAGGTGCTGACTGCGGGGGTCGCCGAACTCGGCGGCCGGCTGGATGTCGTGGTGGCCAATGCGGGCATCTGCAATTGGGGACGGTTCTGGGAGATGCCCGACGATCAATGGCAGACGCTGATCGACATCAACCTGACCGGTGTCTGGCGGACTATGAAAGCCGCTGTGCCGCATATGCTGTCGGCGGGACACGGCGGATCGATCATCAACGTCAGCTCGGTCGCGGGCATCAAGTCGCTGCCGGGTCAAGCGCACTACAGCGCCGCCAAGCACGGCGTGGTCGGCCTGACGAAGAGCGCGTCACTGGAACTGGGCGAGTACGGAATCCGTGTCAACTCGATTCATCCGTGGGGGGTCGCTACTCCGATGGCCGAGGATCCGATGACGGCCACCATGCTCACCGAGCACCCGTCGTACGTCAAGTCCTTCGGCAGCGCACTGCCGCAGATTCCCCTCGCGGAGCCCGACGACATCTCCGACGCGGTCGTGTGGCTGGCATCCGACCTGTCGCGCACCGTCACCGGGACACAACTGACACTCGACATGGGTGCCACGAAGGTCTGACTTTCACGGGTTACTTTGCGCCCGGGTTACTTTGCGCTGGCTCAGACCGGCGTGGTTGCGGCTCGCAGCTGATGAGCGTTGACCGCCGCCCACGTCTCGAATGACGTTGGCGTCAGCCCGTATACCCGCATGTCGTCGGGACGGGCGAGATAGCCGACCTGATTCACCCACAGTTGGGCAACCAGCCAGCGCGCCGCACCTTGGCGAGCGTCGACTTCATCTTCGGTCAACGTCCTGGCGACGACGGAGCGCTCGGTGGCCTTCGAGATCAGCGCGGCGATCTCGGGGATGGTCGTGGCATCGCCGGCCAGCTCGATCTCTTCCTTGGCGAACCGCTCCGGGTCGGCGAACGCCGCGCTCGCCGCTGCCGCGACGTCGGACGTGCTGACGGTCGCCAGTACGGACTCCGGTTGGACGGCGGTGAGGATCTCGCCGCCGGGTAGATGCGGGAACATGATCGGCGCCTTGGGTGCGATGAAGTTCTCCATCATGAATGCCGGCTTGAGGATCGTGAAGGTGTCGAATCCAGCGTTGCGGACCATGTTCTCGACGTCTTCCTTGCTGTCCCAGTAGTTGGCCGCCGAGCCGGCGTCGACGTCGGGGTAGCTGGCGCGCCAGCCGGTGGCCGAGACCGAGGTGTGCACGCACTGCGCTACGCCGGCGCGGCGCGCTGCGTACACCAGGTTACGGGCTTGTCGGCGCTCGCTGTCCGGGTCGAGGAACGGTGCCGGCTGTACCGAGAACAGTGCGCTCACACCGTCGAACGCGGCATCGAGTGACGCCTCGTCCTCGAGATCACCGACTGCTAGCGGGATTCCGGCATCGGCGAGCGCCCGCGCGGTTTCCGAGGCAGGATCTCTGACCAGGGCGCGCGCTGCTCGACCCGCGGCGTGCAAGGCGTGGACGACCGCGCCTCCCTGTGCGCCGGTCGCGCCAGTTACGAGGATGGTCGTCGAAGCTTGATTCATCATGTCGTCCGATCAGGTGCCGGCGGGGCTGGCGATGGTTTTGAGTTGGAGGTATGCGGCGAATCCGGCTTTGCCGTGTTCGACGCCGACGCCGCTGATGCCGTAGCCGCCGAACGGCGAGTCGGGCGACAGGTAGAAGGAGTTGTTGATGTTGACGGTGCCGGCCTTGAGTCGGTTGGCCACCGCCCAGGCGCGTTTCTCGTCGCGGGATTGCACGTAGCCCGACAGCCCGTAGCGGGTGTTGTTGGCCACCCGCACGGCCTCGTCGTCGTCACCGTCGTAGCGGATCACCGACAGCACCGGCCCGAACACCTCGTCCTGAGCGATCTCGGAGTTCTCGTCGACCTCGGCGAGCACGGTGGGTTCGAACCAGAAGCCCTTGCCGTTGACGGTTCCGCGGTTACCGCCAACCAGGATACAACCGCCGTCCTTCTCGGCGCGTTGCACCATGGCTTCGATGCGGTCGACCTGTCCGGCACGGATGATCGGACCCACCAGGTTGGCGGGGTCGGTCGGATCGCCGTAGGACAGCGCCCCCACGATGGCGGCCAGCCGTTGGAGTACCTCGTCGTAGATGTCGGCGTGCACCACCATCCGGGTAGCGCGAGTGCGCAGCCTTGACCGCTGTTGTTCATGCACATCACCACCCCCAGACCGCACGCCATGTCCAGATCGGCGTCGGGCAGCAGCACGTTGGCCGACTTGCCGCCCAACTCCAGCACCACCTGGCGGGTCCCGACCGCGGCGCGCTCGGCGATGCGCTGCCCCACCCCTGGGGAACCGGTGAAGTGAAACAGGTCGAACCCGCGGATCACCGGTCAACGCGTCCCCGGCGATCCCGCGGTCCGCCGAACTGATCGCGTTGAACACCCCCGCAGGCAGATCGGTGGACTCCGCGGCGATCTGGGCCATCGCGCCGCGGTCAGCGGGGTGTCCGGTGCGCTCTTGAGGACCACGGTGTTGCCGGTGGCCAGCGCATGACCGACCTTCCAGATGTTGGTCATGAACGGCGCATTCCACGGCGTGATCGCCCCCACCACCCCGTAGGGCTCATACCGGACCCGGCAATCAGTTTGCATCCCGGCAACTCATACGGTCCGAGGTCCTCTTGCCACGGCCACGTCGAGATCAGTTCGTTGAAGTAGTTCATGCCCTCGATCTGCATGTCGACCTGTGTGTCAAGGATTGCGGTGGGCACCCCGGCCTCCGCGGTCACCGACGCACCGGATATGGCCAGCCCTGTCCCGTAGCGCACGCTGAAACTGCGTCAGACAGTGCAACCGGAACGCATGATCAGTAGCCCACGACGTCTGATCCGCAGCGGCCCGCGCCGCGCTCACCGCATCGGTCACATCCTCGGGCCCGGCATCGGCGGCGGTCCCCACCACCGACTCATCAGCGGGATTGAGCACCTCATAACGAGTACCAGAACGCGTCCTTCCACGAACTCCCCACCAACGAAAAGACGCCCCTCGTAAGCACTTTGACTCATCAGTCACCTCTCGTCGGTGTGTCAGTCAGCCAGGATGTCTCGGTGGGGTGCATGAGGTGAGCGGTCCTCAGTTCGCAGAGAACATGACGGTCCGTATCCTATTGCATACAGATAGTAAAATGATATAGTCAATCAGGTTTAGTACCCGAGCCCACCGCTGAGCTCGGTGCAATACCACTCCTGAACATGCAATGCAGGAGGTGGCATGGTGGCGCCATGCGACAGGACTGGAAACTGGACACGCTGGCGCCCTTCCCCGTGATCTGACTGTCCAAGTGCCCTGGTGACCTGTGGTCGTCCGCCGGGTTCGGCATTGGCGGGCGCCGCGACCCCAAGCGACACGGTCGCATTCCAATCGCGACGACGATTGCTCGTATCGCAGTGCTCACTTCCCGCCTCCAGATCGCATATGCTCCGCTCCGCGGAGCCTGTAGCCGAACTCGTATCTATGATTCCTACCAACATTACGGTGTAAAATGAGCCAACATCTAATGCCTGCCCGCGCCGAGGGGCGAACGTGCCCTGACGAAGTGAGCCAACGTGACGCCGCTTACGAACAACGTCCCCGATCCAGGTCGGCCTCCAGTTCGACCTGCGCAATCCAGCGCAGTGGGCGCAGAACCCGTCGAGGTTGTACGGATTCACCCTCGAGATGTGCGAAGAGGCCGAACGCCTCGGCGCATCATCCGCGTGGTTCTCCGAGCATCACCTGTTCGAGGACGGTTATCTGACCAGCACACTCACCATGGCCGCTGCGGCCGCGGCACGCACGCGCCGGATCCGGCTCGGCACCGCGATCCTGATCGCCCCACTTCACCATCCAGTCGAAATCGCCGAGCAGAGCGTCGTGGTGGACATCCTCTCCGACGGACGGCTGGACCTCGGCCTTGGCACCGGCTACCGGGTCCCCGAATTCGAACTCTTCAACGCCTCACTCACGGCGCGGTACAAGCAGACCGACGATACGGTGCGGCGACTGCGTGAGCTGTGGGGTCCGGACGGAGTGCGCCCCCGCCCGGTGCAGGACCCGGTCCCGGTGTGGTTGGGCTACCAGGGGCCGCAGGGCGCGCGGCGGGCGGGCTTGTTGGGCGCACCCCTGCTTTCGGCACATGGCGAACAGTGGGAGCCGTATGCCGCGGGATTGGCGGAAGCTGGGCACCCCGCGTCGACCGGCGTCATGGCGGGCGGCATCCAGGCCTGGGCATCCGACGATCCCGAACGGGACTGGCCCATGGTCAGCAAACACCTTGCCCACCAACTCGATTCGTACCGGCGACACATGGTGGAGGGCACCGACGCACCGCCGCCCAAACCCGTCGACGTGGAGCGGCTGGTGAAGTCTGGGCGCGAGGGACCGCTTGGCTCGTTCATGTATGGGACGCCCGAGGTGGTGGCCGACCACATCCGCGACTACACCGCAGGGGCCCCGGTGCAGACCGTGTTCCTATGGGCCTCGATCGGGGGCATGGCTGAAGCGGACGTGGCTCGCAACGTGCAGACCATCTGTACCCGCCTGGCGCCCCTGCTCGCCGGACACCGAGTGTATAAAGTTAGATCATTAGGGTCATTGTCGACTGCTTGGGAGCGACGAGCACCGGGCGCTGCTCCGTTCCGGCCACGCGCCGCTCTCCAGCGTATGCTCGCCAGTGAGTTCGGGTGTCGGCAACCGCACTGTATCGGTACTTCCCCAACCGCCGATCGCTCTACGAGGTGGTCTCCGACGAGGTCACCAAGGAGATCGTCGAGGCGGACCAGGGCGGGGCGTGGACGACGCAGTTGCGATCGCTCATCGTGGCCCAGCATCGAATCCTCACCGACGTTCCTGGCATCGCGCAGTTCCTGTTCGACAATCAGGACAGCGTGCCGGCGATGCGGTGGACGAATGCGATATTGCGGGTGCTGCTTGACGCCGGCTTCACGCGGTCCGGGGCCGACCGCGCCCGCACCGCGCTGATCTTCTATGTGGACCTGGCATTCTTCGTTGGCCTGGAGGGTCAACGGAGCGAAACTGTGCGGGGCAATTCGCCACTGTTTCGGTCGCCACGCAATAGGGCGAGGTTTCCGGCGTTGTCCGCGGTCTTCGAAAGAACTCACCGAACTGTCCTACGAAGACCAGTACGTGTTGGGCGCCGAGCGGATAATCGCTGGCCTTGCAGCGGATCTCGGGCAGTTGCCGACGGCCCGAACTTCGGAAAACTGACCGCCGAAGTGCCCGGAACCTCTTGCCTTCCGACGTGGCGAGTGCGGGTCACTCTCAATGATGCTGGACAGTGTCAGGATGCCACCTAGACGAGGGCAGGCGCCAGTCGTCGCCACTGTTCGAGCGGCACCGTCTCGAGGTCGTCCCTGTCGGTCAACACTTGAACGCAGACGTGGTCGGCCCCGGCGTCGCGGTGCTGTTGAACCCTGGCCGCGACCGCGGTCTCGTCACCCCAGGCGACGATAGCGTCAACTAGACGGTCGCTCCCCGGGGCCGTGACGTCGGCTTCGGTGAAGCCATAACGCCGCCAGTTGTTGACGTAATTCGGCATCTGGAAGTAGGGGACGATGTTCTTGCGGGCAATCTGCCGAGCTCGGCCGGGATCGCTCTCCAGAACCACGCCCTGCTCGGGGGCGAGCAGCTTGCCGGGCCCGAGAACGGCTCGGGCATCGGCGGTGTGTTCGGGACTTACTAAATACGGATGTGCGCCCGCCGTCCGATCTCTGGCCAGCTCCAGCATCTTCGGCCCGAGTGCCGCGAGGATCCGGTCCTCGACGGGGAGGGCGGGCACGGCGGCGTCCAGCGCGTCGAGGTAGGCGGCGATCTTCGCCAGCGGCTTGCGGAACATTCCGGAGTCGAGCACCCGATCTATTAGCGGCGCGTGGCTCACACCGAGGCCGACGAAAACACGGGATCCGTGGTCTGTCACGAGTTGGTGATAGCCCCCAGCACTTTCAGCGGCATCCTGCATCCAGATGTTGAGGATCCCGCTGGCCACCGTCAGGCTGCGGGTACTGTCAAGCAGATTTGCCATCGCGCCGAACAGGTCGCCGCCGGTGTCGGGGATCCACACGGCTGTGTACCCGAGCGCCTCGATCTCGGCGGCCGAGTCGGCGGCCCGGGCCGGGTCGCCGTACCGCAAGGCCATTTCCCAGATACCGGTACCGGAGAGTTGTGGACTACTCGATTTGTCACTCATGGATCACACCTATACACGTATGTCCGAAGGTGAGTGCCGATCAGAAGGGAACGACACCACCCTGCGCATTCTCGATGTTGGGTCTTCTTGCAGCGGGACCTGTGGTCGGCGATCCGCGACCTGGGGCTGACCCGGCGGCCGTTCGCCGAGGAACGCGGCGGGTGGTGGCGGCACGTCTGCGGCGCCTGGACTCACCCGCGACCTTGTCACCGAACGACTCTGCCGCGAAGCGATCTTCGTCGACGTCACTCAGTCACTCATCAGCCACCTCTCGTCGGTGCGGCAACGGACCTGGTGATCCCGTCGATCAAATGTAACATAATGCACATAGCTATCAATTTGAGATGGTGACGCATTTGTTACGCGGCAGTGAATGAGTTCCGTTCACATCCGCGGTAGGTGGTGGACGTCAGCATGCTGGAGACCGTGGCGCTCACGACGACCCGCCTGCACCACGAGGTAGCGGTAGGCAATTGGCTCCCCGAGCGAGGTACGAACCTGACCTGACCAACGCCGGTCCGCTCCGCACTGTGCAGCGCGGCGACGACGGACAGCGCCAACCCATACCCGCGACGCAACGTCGACGACCGCACCCTTGGATGTCAATGCGTCTATCCGGTCCTAGGCAAGTTTCGTATCGATCTTCACAGATTTATGATAGGGCATCTTCAAATGACAGATTCAGTTATCTTTGGGAAGCTTCGGCCGCCGGAGAAATGACTATGTCGATTTCGAAGTTTCACCATCGCGCGAGGAGGCCACAGTGATCAGTTCTACGGAAGCCGATCTGGCGCAACGTCTTACCCGAGTGGAGGACACCCTCGCGATTCAGCAGCTACCCATCCGGTACGCCCTTGCCCTCGACCAGCGTAACGTCGACGCGTGGTGGGCTTATTCGAGGCCGATGTCGTCCTCGGCGGTGGACTCACTGGCAGGGAAGCCCTCCGCGGATCCATTACGCCGCTGTTGCGTCATTTCTACCGGTCCATTCACCAAATCGTCGGTCATCGTGTTGAACTCGTCGACGGCACTCACGCGCGAGGGAACGTTTACTGCCGGGCAGAACACGAGGTCGGCGGACGGTGGATCGTGATGGCGATTCGCTACGACGACCACTACGTCAAGGCGGATGGCCAGTGGTTCTTCGCGCGCCGCAAGGAGCGGCACTGGTATGCCGCGGGTATTGACGAGCATCCGCAGCTGGTGGGCTTCGACAGCTGGGGCGAACCCGACGTCCCACCCGGTCTGCCGCAGCATGCCGCGAGCGGGCCGCCTTCTGGGCTGGGGTCGACACGGCTGACGTCACGTCGGCACCAGTTCACGGTTGACCGTTCGATCAGCCTCGAACCGCCTAGCGCTTCTTGGCGTTGGTGGCCCGTGCCGACGTCGGCCGCCGTCGCTTCGACGGTCCGTTGACCGCCCCGCAGCGTTCGAAGGCTTCCTGCACCAGCGGCGTCAAGCCGCCTGACGTTCCGCTGTCGTTCCAGTGGCGGAGTGCGCTCGTCAGGCAGGACACGGCAACGGCGGCGATGAGGGTGTCCTCGAGAGCCGTTGTCGTGCGGCCTGCTTCGTGTGCCAGCTGGTAAGCGACCTCGCGCTCCCAGCGCAGGCGCAACCGCAGGCTGCGCGCTTCGAGAGCGGGTGTGGTCATCACTAGCCGCGTCAGGAGGCGGTTGTTCGACGGTGCCCCGTCCACCATGGATTCGGCGAACTCGGTCAGCGGAGTGGCGAGCGCGGCCACCGTTCGCTTGCGGTCGGGTCGTTCCCTGATTGTCTGGGCGATCGCTTCGGCGCCCGCGTCCTCGTCCGCGAAGAGAACGTCTTCTTTGAAGGCGAAGTAGCGGAAGAACGTCGCCGTGGAGACTCCCGACAACGACGAAATCTGTTCGACGGTGGTGGCGTCGTATCCCTGTTCGGTGAACAGCTCGAGCGCAGCAGCGGTGATGTCGGAGCGGGTGCGCAGACGATTTCGCTCGCGTAGTCCGAGGGTGGGCGCCGTTCTCGTCCTCACCTGCGTACTCCTCGATTGATAGACAATCTCAAGACGAGAGGAGCATATCAATTCACGACCGAGAGGCGGTGAACCACACGAATGACGCACCGCTGACTGCTCAGCGTTGAATGATCTGGCCTCCATCGAGCATGATGGTGGCCCCGGTGAGGTACTTCATGTCGTCGCTCACCAGAGCCAGGATTGCCCGGGCGATGTCGTCGCACGGGTCGCCGAGGCGGCCAAGGGGGATGTCGCGGACGAGTGCCTTTGCGCGGACCGGGTCGGCGTCGAGGTAGGCCGCTGCGGCGGCCGAGAGTCCGGCTGGACACACTTGATTGACGCGAATGTTGTGCTTGCCCCATTCGTTCGCGGTGACCTTGGTCAAGCCGTTGATAGCTTCCTTGGCCATGGCATAGCCGACCATTCCCGGTGTGCCGCGCACTCCGACGGCAGAGCCCATGTTGACGACGGCACCGCCCCCACCGTCGCGCATGGTCGAGAAGCACGCCTGCATCATGTGCAGGCTGCCCAGGGGTCCGGTGTGCAGGAATTCGAGGACGTCCTCGTCGCCGACGTCGGCGGTCGGAATGCTGACCCCCAGCTTCCCGCCCTGGGCGTTGTTGATCAGGATGTCGACGCCACCAAATAGCTCCAACGTCGAGGCGACCGCAGCACGGGCGTCCTCACGGTCCGCGACGTCACACCGGATGGCGAGTGCCGTTGCGCCACGACCTCGCATCTCGTCGACCGCCTGGGTCAGCTTGCTCTCGGTACGCCCCAACAGTGCGACCGAAGCGCCGGCGTCTCCGAGTACCCCGGCGATCGCCCGTCCCAGACCCTGCCCGGCGCCGGTGACGACGGCAACCTTGCCCGCCAAACGGCCTGCAGTACTACTCATTTCGCTTCTCCTCGTGTGATGTGTCGACCCGCGGCCTACGTCAGCCTGAAGCCGCCGTCGGTGAGGTGAATGAGCCCAGTCACGTAGCTGGCCTCGTCGGAGAGCAGCCAGGCGACCGTCTCTGCAACGTCGATGGGCTCTCCGATCTTGCCGGTCGGCTGATTCGCTGCATACATGGCGAGGACGTCCTCCGGCAGGGCGGCTACCGCGGGCGTCGCGATGAGTCCGGGTGCGACGCCATTGACACGAATGCCGTCGCGCGCGTACTCCAGCGCGGCCTGGCGGGTGAGCGCGATGACGCCGGCCTTCGCAATGCCGTAGGCGGGTTGACCCTGGGTCGGTTTGAGGCCCGTGCCGGACGCCATATTGACGATCGACCCGGCACCGTTGTCCAGGAAGTAAGCGAGCTCTGCTTTGACGCAGAACCACATTCCTTTCAGGTCGATGTCGTGAATGAGGTCCCATGTCGACTCGTCGAGGTCGTGCAGTCGCGACGGTGGTTGGCCGATGCCGGCGACGTTAGCCGCGTAGTGCAGTCCACCATAGGTGTTGACGGCGTGCGCGACGAGGGCTGTGGCGTCTGCAGCCTTGCTGACGTCGGTGTGCAGGAAAGTGGCCGTGCCACCGGCCATTTCAATCTCGTTGACGACGCGAGTCCCGGCATCGTCTGTGATGTCGCCGATGACGACCTTCGCGCCCTTGGCGGCAAGGAGCTTGGCCGTCGCCTCACCGATGCCGGATGCGCCTCCAGTGACGAGCGCGACCTTGTTGGTGAATGACATGGAATCTGATTGGCGGCACTGACTGCGGCTACCTTACAGCGTAAAGCCATCTCCCTAGTCAAGATCGCAAACTCCAATTGGGTCTCTCTAGCGTCCGGATGCACCTAGATGGAGATACTCGCGCAGCAATTCTCGACGACGAGGTCGCCGCGTGGCGGACCGGCTTGGTCCGTCCCGGTCAGAACCCCATCTTGCGGCCGATAAGGTCGCGCATGATCTCGCTGGTGCCGCCGTAGATCCGCTGAATTCGGGCGTCGCGCCATAGCCGGGCGATCTCGTACTCGTTGATGTAGCCGTACCCGCCGTGCAGTTGCAGGCAGCGGTCCATGATCTGCCACTGCTGCTCGGTGGTCCACAGCTTGGCGCCGGCCGCCTCCTCGGCGGTCAGCTCACCCGCATTCACCGCGGCGATGCAGCGGTCGACGTAGATCTGCATGACGTCGAGGGTGACGCTCATGTCGGCGATGGCGTGGCGGTTGACCTGGAAGGTGCCGATCGACTGGCCAAATGCCTTGCGGTCCATGGCATATGCCTTGGTCAGCTCGATCGCCCGGCGCGCTTGTGCAACGGCATGAATCGCGATGCCGAGCCGCTCGGCGGGTAGGTTGCGCATCAATTGGTAGAAGCCGCGTCCCTCCTCGCCAATGAGATTCGCCGCCGGGACGCGGACATCGTGGTACGCGAGTTCTGCGGTGTCGGCGGACTTCTGGCCAATCTTGTCGAGCTTGCGCCCCTTCGTGAAGCCAGGGGTATCCGACTCGACGGCGATGAGACTGATGCCCTTGTGCCCGGCCGACGGGTCAGTCTTCACGGCGGTGACGACCAGGTCGGACAGGATGCCACTGCTGATGAATGTCTTGGATCCGTTGATGACGTAGTCGTCCCCGTCACGGACGGCGGTGGTCTTGATGCCCGCCAAGTCTGATCCCGCGCCGGGCTCGCTCATCGCGACGGCGGTGATGATCTGCCCGGACACGAAGCCGGGCAGCCAGCGCTTGCGCTGCTCCTCGTTCGTCATGTGAACGAGGTAGGACGCCATGATGTCGTTCTGCAGCCCGAATCCGACGCCTGCGGTGCCCGAGGCGTAGAACTCCTCGGTCATGATGGCGTTGAACCGGAAGTCCACGAGTCCCTGGCCCCCGAATTCCTCGGGTGCTTCCCAGCCCAGCAGTCCGATCTCACCGGCCTTGAGCCACACCGACCGATCGGTGATGCCGTCGCGTTCCCACTCCTCGGTGCGGGGGGCGCACTCCTTATCGAAGAAGGCCCGGGCGGTGGCCCGGAATTCGTCGTGCTCGGATTCGAAGATCTCTCGCTGCATGGCTTCACTCCTCGCCGTTGGGACCACGTTACCTTACAGCGTACAGTTGACGGGCTAGCCTCATCGAAGTGGTCTGACTTCACTGGTTACTGTGTAGCAATGAGCGCGAAGGCGGCCGATGTCGTTGCCGCCGCGCTGCGCAGGCGGATCATCCTCGGCGAACTACAGGAGGGTGACGCGCTACCGCCGGAGACCGAGTTGCTCGCCGATCTCAGAGTGTCCAAACCGACGCTGCGTCAGGCGATCAGAATTCTGGAGTCGGAGTCGCTGGTCTCAGTGCGCCGTGGTTCCCGTGGGGGAGTTCATGTGAGCGTTCCGCGGGTGGAGACCGCTGCGGGTTATGCCGCCACGGTGCTCGAGTACCGGCGGGCGACGACCACCGATCTCTTCGAGGCGGCGGCTGCCTTAGAGGGACCATGCGTCGCGATGCTCGCCCGCTCGCGAACCACCGATCAGCTCGAACGATTACGTGCCGCCATTGCCGCCGAGGCCGGTGCCATCGGCGATCCACCACGACTTCTATTGTTGGAGAGCGACTTTCACCGGCTGTTGATCGAGTGCGCGGGCAATGCCACATTACGTGTGCTCTGCGAGATGGTACGGGTGGTCATCGACGCCGCGACAAGGCGGTATATGACCGTCACGCGACCGGCTGTGCACGGACCGGCGGTTGCGGCGGGCGCACGCACGCACCGACGTGTCGTCGACCTCATCGAGCGCGGCGATGCCGAGGCTGCGGAAGCTCTGTGGCGGAAACACATCCGGGAGACAGCCGCGCAGGTACGCGCGGGCGGTGACGCGGAGAGGGTGCTCGACATCTTCGGCTGATTCCCGCTATTGCGTTATATCATCTATTGATATGGTCCGTACTTCGTCGGTGGTGACGGTGCCCAAGGCCAGCGCGCTTATCGCCGCTGACCTGCGTCGCCGCATCGTCACCGGCGAGCTGGCGCCCGGTCGGATGCTTCCGAGCGAGACGGTCTTGATGGCGGAGTTCGGGGTGTCGCGGCCGACGCTGCGTGAGGCGTTCCGGATTCTGGAGGCCGAGTCGATCATCACCGTCGTCCGCGGGCCCCGGGGCGGAGCGCGGGTGCTCGAACCCGACGGATCGATGGCCGCGCGGTACACGGGGACGCTGCTGCAGTACCAGGGGACGCCGCTGAGCGACGTGTATCGCGCCCGGACGGAACTCGAGGTGTCGGCTGTAGGGATGATTGCGGGTACCCGTGCGAAGGCGCCCGTGCGCGCGCTCGAAGAACTTGCGCGTCAGGGTGATGCCGTCGTCGACGATGAAGCCGCGTTCGCGGACTACAGCCTGCGGTTCCACGTCGGCGTAGTCGAAAGCGGGGGCAGTACGACGCTCGCCGTGCTGGGCCGGATGCTGTTCGACATCCTTGACACCCACAATGCACAGTTCATCGCGTCGCATCCACCGGGCTTCGAACGCGCTGCCAACAAGAAGGCGCAGAGCGCCTACCGAAAACTCGTCAAGCTGCTGCAGAACGGAGAAGGCGCCGCGGCGCAACGACATTGGCGGCGTCACCTCGAAGCGGTGGAGAAGTTCATGGTGGGTCAGTCCGACACCGCACTCGTCGAGGTGTTGAGTTAGCGTCTGCGGTTACCGGCGGCGGGAACCGACTCGCCCCACGCCATCCACACGTCCGGCACCCGGGTGTCGTCGACGCGATGTATGCGGCCCTCCTGCTGCGGGTTGGGCATCTTGCCGAGGCCCTGCATCCGGCCCTGCGGGTCAGGTTCACAGACCCAGTCGACACCGTCGATTTGGTAGTTGATGCCGTCGTGCCAGTAGCCGTCGTCCGCGCGGGTGATCACCGCGTCCATCGCGCGCGCAGAAGTGACTTTGCCGCTGCTGTCCGCAACGACGCCGACATGAAAGTCTTTCTGGCCGAACAGAAAGTGTCCGACCTCGCATTGTCCGTCACTCCACAGATTCGCCCACGAGTACCAGGTGAGGTATTCCGCGTCGTGCAGCGGGTCCTTCTTGACGTAGAGCTGGCCACCGGGCGGCATCCACGCCTCCTCCCAGAACAGAAAACCGCGGGCCCGCTTGCCGAGCAGTTCCCCGTCCACGAGCCAGGTATGACTGATGTAGAGCAGCGACGACTGCGGACCCGGCAGGTACCACTGCAACGGTGGCACCACCAGGCGGCCTGCCACGTCGATGACGCCGTCCTCGACGTAAGAGAACTCGTCGTCGGACAACACCATTCGCATTGGCCGTCCCGGGGCATCGGGGGCAGAGGCGAACCGTACGGCGTTGCCGTTGTGTGGGTGCCGCTCGATGTCGGTGCTGTCGACAGCACCGCGCGGTTCGCGCCGCAGCTGAAGCTGACCTTCGGGGGTGCCGGTGCCGACCACCAGCAGCTTGCCGCTCAGTGACTTCCCATCGCCCTGAGCGGCCCCGGGCGGTGCGATGCGTCGCATCACGGAATACAGTTCGCCGTCCTCGTCGCGCAGCGTGCCCCACATGTAGCCCGCTTCGCGTTCCAGCCCGAGCATCGGCTCGTCTGACAGCAGCTCTGCCGCATCGAAGCGCCGGCCCGAGGCCAGCGCGGCGCAGTTGAAGCTGCCCGTGGGGGACAGCTCGGTGGCGTTCGAGAATGCCTGTCCCGCATGCGTCGTCGTCATTGCGATTCTCCTATCGTGGTGAAGCGGTCATCAGATCGCGCCGCTTTCGCGAAGCGTTGCCACCTGACCGGCAGTCTTGCCGAGTAGTTGGGTCAAAATCTCGTCGGTGTGTTCGCCGAGCCTTGGCGGTGGAGTCAGAGGGCCGTCACGCAGAATCGGGTTGGCGATGAGGTGCACCGAACCCGCGGTGGGGTGATCGACGGCGACCCGCATACCCCGATGCCGGATCTGCGGGTTGTCGAACACCGCGTCCATCGAGTTCACCGGGCTGACCGGCACATCGGCGGCTTCCAGTGCGGCGATCCAGTGCGCGGCCGACTGCTGGGCGAAGATTGATTCGAGGGTCTGAAGGACGAGGTCGCGGTTGGCGATGCGGGCCGACACCGTGGCGAAGCGTGGGTCGTCGGCGAGCTCGGGCCGTCCGAGTGCGCCGGAAAGCGCCGACCACTGACCGGGTGTGCTCGCGACGACGAAGATGTCGGCATCCGCACACTTGAAGGCCTGTGACGGGATTCCGCCGAAGCCGCCGTTGCCCCGACGAGGGGCCGGTTGACCCGAGACGAGGTAGTTCTGCGCGTAATGCGACAGCGCCGCGACTCCACAGTCGAGCAGCGAGAGATCGATGAATCGCCCACGACCGGAAACCATGTCGCGGTCGCGCAACGCCGCCAGGATTGCCGATGAGGCGTACAGGCCCGCCAGAATGTCCACCATCGAGACGCCGACCTTCATCGGACCCGCACCGGGCTGCCCGTCGGGCACTCCTGACACGCTCATCATGCCGCTCATCGCCTGGAACACACCGTCGTATCCGGCGCGCGCGGCATAGGGGCCGTCCTGGCCGAAGCCGGTCACCGAGCAATACACGAGGCGCGGGTTGAGCGCCTGCATCGCCTGATAACCGAGCCCGTACTTGTCGAGCACGCCGACGCGGTAGTTCTCCACCAGGACGTCGGACCCCGCGGCGAGTTCCCGGATGAGGTCGGCTCCCGCAGGCGACGAATGGTCGATCGTGATCGAGCGCTTGTTGCGGTTGGCGCTCAGGTAGAAACCCGATTCAGTCGGAATCTGCGAGTCGCCGGGTTCGTCGAGGAACGGGGGACCGTACTGGCGGGCGTCGTCGCCGACTCGCGGTCGCTCTACCTTGATGACGTCGGCGCCCATGTCGCCCAGCAGCTGGGTGGCGAACGGGGCGGCGAGAATTCGGCTGAGGTCGAGTACGCGCACCCCTTCCAGCGGGCCGCTCATGTGGCCGGTTTCGGCTCGCGCGGCATGCCAAGCACCCGTTCGCTGATGATGTTCTTCTGGATCTCGCTCGTTCCGGCATAGATGGTCTCGGCGCGCGCCCGGATGAACGCGCGGCGCATACCTTCTGATGTCGCGTCGGGCCCGTCGCCCCACGAGGTACCCAGGAGCGCGTCAGGTCCGAGCACATCCATGGCGAGTTCGGTGAACGACTGGTGCCATCGCGACCAGTAGTACTTGCCGATCGACGCCTCGGGTCCGAATTCCCCATCGACCAGCGCGCGCGCCAGCGAGCGCATGTTGTTGTAGCCCATGATCTGCAGGCCTACGTACGCGTCGATCAGGCGATCGCGCAGCAGTTCGTCGTCGATCGCGCCGCGGCGGGCGGCGAGTTCGCGCAGCTGGTCCATCTCCCGTACGAACGAGAACTGGTAGTTCAACACCGAGGTGGCACGCTCATGACCGAGAGTGGTCATCGCCGCGGTCCAACCGGCGCCCTCGGCCCCGATCAGATTGTCGGCAGACGTGCGCGCGTCCTCGAAGTACACGCTGTTGAACCCGCTGTCACCCAGCATCGTGCGGATCGGCCGCACCTCCACACCCGGCTGGTCGAGCGGTATCAGCAGATAGGACAGGCCGGCGTGGCGCACCGACCCCGGCTCGGTACGGACGATCGCGAAGATCCAATCGGCGTGATGGGCGAACGTCGTCCAGATCTTCTCACCGGACACCACCCACTCGTCACCGTCCCTGCGGGCCCGGCAGGCGACGTTCGCCAGATCCGAGCCGGCACCGGGTTCTGAATAACCCTGACACCACACCACTTCGGCACGCGCCATGGGCGGCAGCAGCCGCATCTTCTGCTCGTCGGTGCCGTGCGACAGCACGGCGGGGGCCATCAGCGTCTCGCCGTGGAATGCCGCGCGCGGCGGTGCGCCCGCCCGCGCGTACTCCATGGCGAAGACGATCTCCTGGGTGAGCGTGGCCTCCCGCCCGCCGTAATCACGGGGCCAGCTCATGCCGAGCCAGCCACCGGCGGCCAGTTCGGCCTCCCATGCCCGGCGGAGGGCCCAGTTGTCGTCGTCATCGGGACCGCCGCGGTGGGCCTGACCGGTGAAATCACCGACGAGATGTTCGTCGAGCCAGGTGCGGACCTCCTCACGAAAGTCCGCATCGGCCGCCGACAGCGGAATCTCCGAGATGCCGTCCAGCCGTCGGGTCACGCCATGTATCGTACAATGAGTTAACGATATAGATCGAGGGGTCCGGCAAGATTGGTGCCGTCGGATGCCAGGTCCGACGATGAGGGAGCGCGGAGTGGACGAGCTCGGATGGTCAGTCCGTGACGGGATCGGCACCATCCTGCTCAACCGGCCGGACAGCAGAAACGCCTTCACCTTCGAAATGATTCGAGAATGGGAACGGCTGCTTCGCGCGGCGAAGAATGACGACGACGTTCGGGTGCTCGTGCTGACCGGCGCCGGGGACAAGGCCTTCTGCTCGGGGGTTGACCTGTCGTCGATCTCGAATGCGAATCCGAACCTGACGCCGTTGGAGCGCAAGCTGCAACTGCACGACGACATCCATCGCGTCGCGCTGGCGTTGGAGGATCTCGACAAGCCGATCATCGCGTCCATCAACGGGGTCGCCGTGGGCGCAGGCCTCGATATGGCGCTGATGTGCGACATGCGGATCATGTCGACCTCGGCGCGGGTGTCCGAGGGATATGTGAAGGTCGGCCTCACCCCCGGTGACGGCGGCGCGTACTACCTGCCCCGGATCGTGGGCACGGCCAAGGCGTTGGAACTGCTGCTGACCGGTGACTTCATCGACGCCGAGGAGGCGCTGCGGATCGGTCTCGTCAACCGCATCGCGGCTCCGGAGGCGCTGGCTGATGAGACCACCAGGTTGGCCAGGGTGATCGCCGATCACGCGCCGGTGACCGTGCGGATGATCAAGCGCGCCACCTACCAGTCGGCCAACACCGATCTGCGTACCGCGCTCGACCTGATCTCCTCGCACTTCGCGGTGGTGGCGGCGACCGAGGACGCCGCCGAGGCGTTGCAGGCGATGAAGGACAAGCGAGCCCCGCAGTACCGCGGGCGTTAAGGGGCGAATGTGGACGAGCCTGAGGTGTTTGATGCGTGGCTGAACTTGCCGTATCTGCCGGGCGAGGTGACGCCCGACCCGTCGGTGGTGGCGCGATTCAAGCGCGGCAACAGCGCGTACGAGGGCGGCGAAACGATGGCGGATGTCGTCGCCGAGATGGACCGGCTCGGCATCGGCGGCGGCGTCCTGTCGAAGGCGCCGCGCGACATCACGCCGCCGTTCGTGCACGGCACCAAGTCCGGCGAGGCCGTGCTGCGCGAGACGTGCGAACGGCTGGCGGGATTTCAGCGCGAATATCCGGGCCGGTTCGTCACGTCGGTGGGTATCGACCCCCGACTCGGCTACGAGGCAGCCAAGCATGTGCGAATCGCCGTGCGGGAGTACGGAATCAAGTGCATCCGCATCATCCCGATGTTCACCGGCATCGCGATCGACGACAAGCTGGCGTATCCGCTGTACACGGCGGCATGCGACGAGGGCGCGGTGGTGTCGATCAACGTCGGTGTGCCAGGGCCCATGAAGCCGGCAAAGCTGCAGCGCACCATCCTCGTCGACGACGTCGCGCTGGCGTTCCCCGAGTTGGCCATAGTGATGAGCCACCTCGGCGATCCGTGGATCTCCGAGACCATCGCCATGCTGCTCAAGCATCCGAACGTATTCGCCATGACGGCGGGCTGGGCGCCGAAGTACGTGCCCGAGGAGGTGCTGCGCTTCGCGGAGCGGCGCAACCCCCGAAAGCTGATGTGGGCGTCGGACTATCCGATCCTGCCCATCGACCGGACGGTGACCGAGGGGCGCGCGCTCGCGCTCACGGGCGAGAGCCGCACCGGATACCTGGGCGGCAACGCGCTCGCGGTCTTTGGCCGCCCCAACTGAACTGAAGGAAAGGGACTTTCATGGGACTGCATGACGGTCGCGTCGCTGTGATAACCGGCGCAGCGGGCGGGATCGGCCGCGAACACGCGCTGGAGTTCGCGCGCCAGGGGGCGAAGGTCGTCGTCAACGACGTCGGTGCCGCACAGGACGTCGTCGACGAAATCGTCGCGGCCGGCGGCGAAGCGGTGGCCAACAACGACGACATCTCGGACTGGGACGGCGCAGGACGATTGATCGCCACCGCGCTCGACACCTTCGGCGACCTTCATGTGCTCGTCAACAACGCGGGCATCCTGCGCGACAAGATGTTCGTCAACATGGACATCGACATGTGGGACGCGGTGATTCGGGTTCACCTTCGCGGGACGTTCGCGCCCACCAAGCATGCCGTCGCGTACTGGCGCGAACGGCACAAGGCCGACGATCCCGTATCGCATCCGCGGGTGATTAACACCTCGTCGCCGTCGGGTCTCTACGGCAACCCGGGTCAGTCCAATTACGGCGCAGCCAAGGCGGCCATCGCGGCGTTCACCGTCATCCTCTCCGACGAACTCGCCAGGCTGGGGATCACCGTCAACGCGATCGCGCCAAGCGCACTGACCCAGATGACCGAGGGCCTGGAGACCTACGTCGCCCGCATGAAGGAGATCCAGGAGCGGACGGGTTTCGACGCGGGCTCCCCGGCGAACATCTCACCGCTGGTGGTGTGGTTGGCCTCCGCGGAGGCCGCCGACGTCACCGGGCGTGTCTTCAACGTCAAGGGCGGCGCAATCTCTGTCGCCGAGACCTGGGTCGCGGGCCCAGGCGTCGAAATCGAAGAACGCTGGGATACCGAGGAACTCGGCTCGGTCATCCCGGATCTTCTCGCGAAGGCACGGCCGAACTCCGACGGGTCCGGGCGCCCCCGTGCCTGACGGAATCACCGTCGAGCCGGCCGGCGCCACCGCCGTGGTCTGGCTGGACCGGCCCGACCGCGGTAACGCGTTCATCTCAGCGATGCAGATCGAACTTCACCGACCAACTCGAACTCGCTCGACGCCGACGAATCGGTTCGCGTCATCGTCGTCACCGGCCGCGGACGCCACTTCTCCACCGGCGCCGACATGGAGCCGGGCGGCGCCAATTTCGCCTTCGACGGCGAACAACACCGAAGGGCAAGAGCCGAACTGGCCGCGCGGCCGCGGCCCTGGCGCCTGCGGACACCCGTCATCGGAGCGCTGAACGGATCGGCCGTCGGCATCGGGCTCACCTTCCCGATGCAGTGGGACATTCGGATCGTGAATGAGGCGGCCAAGTACGGATTCGTGTTCACCCGACGTGGCCTCATCCCGGAACAGAATTCGCTGTGGCTGCTTCCGCGTCTGGTCGGGTTCGGCCGGGCGGTGGAGTTGTTGCTGACCGGGCGCATCTTCTCCGGTGCCGAGGCCAAGGACTATGGATTGGCAAGTGAGGCGTTGCCCGGTGAGGACGTGCTGCCACGGGCATTGCAGGTCGCCGACGAGATCGCGCGGAACACCGCGCCTGCCGCGGTCGGGATCACCAAGGAACTCGCTTACGAACTGCTTGGCGAGACCGACCGCGAATCAGCGTTCTATCGCGAATGGGAGGCATTCCGGTGGGTCGGCCGTCAGGACGACGCCGCCGAGGGCGTGGCGTCGTTCCTGGAACACCGGCCGCCGAACTTCACGCTTGGAAAACACGCTCCGATACCGAAGTCCGATCGTGGCTGGAGTCCCGATGACTGACACCACCGTGCTGTACGACGTGGACGACAAGGGCGTGGTGCTGCTGACACTGTGCCGCCCCGACCGGCGCAACATGTGGACCGCGACGATGGAGACCGAGTTCTACGACCGCCTGGATCGCGCGGCCGCGGACTCCGCTGTCCGCGTCATCGTGGTCACCGGCGCTGGGACCTCCTTCGTTCCCGGCCTCGACCCCGAGGTGCTCACCGCCGTCAGTGCGGGCGTGGCCTACAACAGCAATCGGCGTCCACAGACCCACGCCACCACCGTGCCTAAGCCGATCATCGGCGCCATCAACGGGGCGTGCGCAGGTATCGGCCTGGCCCAGGCGCTGATGTTCGACTACCGCTTCGCCGTGCGCGGTGCGAAGTTCTGCACCGCGTTCGCCAAGCGCGGACTGCCCGCCGAAGACGCCAGCGCGTGGATGCTCACCAGACTGTGCGGCCCGTCGCACGCGTTCGAACTGCTCGCCAGCGGACGGGTCTTCCTCGCTGAAGAGGCCGAACGACTCGGTGTGGTGCAACAGATTTCAGAGCCTGGCCGAGTCGTGGATGACGCGGTCGATTTCGCGCGTGGGCTGGCCGCCAATGTGTCACCGGTCGCGATGGCGATGATCAAATCTCAGGTGTGGCGGGACAGCGAAACCTCTCTCGAGGCGGCGCGTATCCGGGCCCAGTACCTGTTGAAACTCGCCAAAGAACAGCCCGATTTCGCGGAGGGAACGGCCAGCCTCACGGAGAAGCGGCCTCCCGACTTCCCGCCGTACCCGGGGATGAACTTCTGATGGACCCGATCATCAGCGAGGACTATGCCGACTTCCGGGAGGAGGTGCGGACGTGGCTCACCCAGCACCTGGTCGGGGAGTTCTACGACCACCGCGGTGTCGGAAGCCCCACCGACGACACCGCGTGGGACGTGCGCCTCGCGTGGGAACGTGAACTCTCCGAGGGCAACTGGCTGGGATTGACGTGGCCGGTCGAGTACGGCGGCCGGGGTGCGGGGCTGGCCGAGGAGATCGTCTTCGAGTACGAATACGCGCGGGCCGCTGCACCCGCCAGGGTGAACACCCAGGCTCTCGAACTTCTCGGGCCGACGTTGTTGTCACACGGATCGGAGGCGCAGAAGCGCCGATTCCTGCCGAGAATCCTTGGCGTCGAGGAGATGTGGGGGCAGGGCTTCTCGGAGCCAGGCGCGGGATCGGATCTGGCCGCGGTGCGGACCAAGGCGGTCCTCGACGCCGGCGAGTGGCACATCGATGGCCAAAAGGTGTGGACCACGTTCGGCGATCGCGCCGACTGGCTGTACGTGCTGTGTCGCACCGACCCCGACCCCACGCTGCGCCACCGCGGGCTGACGCTGCTGCTCGTACCCGTCGACCAGCCGGGCGTCGAGATCAGGCCGATCGCCAACCTCGCCCGGTCGAAGGAGTTCAGCGAATGCTTCTTCAACGACGCCCGCACGGCCGAGGACATGGTCGTCGGCGGCGTGGGCAACGGCTGGTCGGTCGTCATGTCCACCCTGAGCCTGGAGCGCGGCAGCGCACTGATGCCGATGCAACTGGCCGTCGAGCGCGAGGTCGGCGAGCTCATCGAGGTGGCCAGGCGCTCAGGTGCCCTCGACGACCGCAGATTGCGGCAGCGCCTGGTCGATGCCCTTATCGGCGTGCACATCATGCGCTCCACCAACTTGCGGGTGGTGAGCGACCTGCTCGATACGCGCACGTCCGGCGCGGCGACGGCCGCGGCGGCGACGGCGAGCAAGCTCTTCGCATCGACGCACCATCAGCGGTTGGGCGAGCTGGCCGTCGAGATCCTCGGAGCACAGGCAGTTTTCGGAAGCAACGACAGCGGCGAGAACGCCCGGAAGCTGTTCCTGCTCAGCCGCGCCGAGACGATCTACGGCGGCACGTCGGAGATCCAGCGCAACATCATCGCCGAACGCGTGCTGGGGCTGCCGCGTTGAACCAAGCAAGGAGTGAGCCATGGCGCTGATCGCCACCGACGAGCAGGAAGCGCTGCGCGATGTGATGCGGGCCTTCCTGGAGAAATACTCGAGTGAGGCCGACGTCCGCAGCGTGATGGACGGCGCGGACGGCTACGACCCCGTGGCCTGGCGGACGGCGGCGGACCAGATCGGTGTGCAGGGACTGGTCATCCCCGAGGAGATGGGCGGCGGCGGTTACGGTTTCGACGAACTGGCGATCGTGATGGAAGAGGCGGGCCGGACGCTGTTCCCCGCACCGCTGATGTCCACCGCGGTGCTGGCGACCAGTACATTGCTGGCGGTCGGCGGTCCGCATGCGGCGCGGTACCTGGTTCGTATTGCGACGGGGGATCTGATCGCCACGGTTGCGGTGTCCGAGGCGAAGCTGCATTGGGATCCCGACGACATCACCACCGTTGCGGAGGAGTCGAGCGGTCGGTGGGTGTTGTCTGGATCGAAGCCGTACGTCCTCGACGGTGCGCAGGCCGGCCTGATCATCGTTGCCGCGCGCACCGCGGCGGGGGTGTCGCTGTTCGCGGTGGAGTCCGGTGCACGAGGGCTTTCGGTGGAACCGCTCGAACCGATGGACCAGACGCGGCGCCTGGCGTCGGTCGGCTTCGACGAGACGCCCGCGGTGCTGCTGGGCGACGACGGCGGAGGATGGGAGACGTTGCGCGGCGTTTACGACCGCGCGCTGACCGCTCTTGCATGTGAACAGGTCGGGGGAGCGCAGGCCGTGCTGAACATGACGGTGGAGTACCTCAACATGCGCCACCAGTTCGGCAGGCCTATCGGCTCCTTCCAGGCGATCAAGCACCGATGCGCGGACCTGCTGGTCGAGGTGGAGTCCGCGCGGTCGGCGGCCGCGTATGCCAGCGCGGCGGTGGCGGCTGGCAGCGAGGATGCGTCCGTCGCGGCATCCATCGCCAAGGTGTACTGCTCGCAGGCGTTTTACCACGTCGCGGCCGAGAGCATTCAGATGCACGGCGGCATCGGGTTCACCTGGGAGCACCCCGCGCACCTTTACTTCAAGCGGGCGAAGAGTTCGGAGGCGCTGTTCGGCTGGCCCGCCGCGCACAGGGACCGTATTGCGACGTTAACCGGCCTCGCTCAACAAATCCGTCGTAGGGACGTGCCGTGAACTGCCGTGCGACATATAGCTGAACTGTCGAGTGAATGATTTCCCGGCTGTCACCAGCCAAGTTGTCCGCAATCGTCAAACTGGTCGATCGCCCTGGGTGCGGCCAGTTCTCGCCGAGGTGATCCCAGATCAATGGGTCGGCAGTGGGCAGAAGTTCAGGCTTGCAGGGTCGGGGTGAGGGCGGCGTCGAGAATCTTGGCGTCGCGGGTAGCGATTGTGAGATTGCGGCGCAGTGCCTGTGCGACGATGACGCGATCGAATGGGTCCTTGTGTTCCCATGGAAGCCGGCCGGCCAGGATCGCATCCGCCGATTCGATGGGCAACTCGACGGTGCCCATGTCCGCAATGATGTCTGCCCACGCTGACAAGAGTGCCTCGCCGTCGAGGCGACCGAGCCGGGTTTTGATGGCGATTTCCCACGCTGAAGCGGCGGTCACCCACACGTTGGTGTTCGGATCGGCGATCACGGTCAAGGCCGCGGCGTCCACATCGGAGGGAGTGCTCGCGAGCCACAGCAGGGTGTGCGTGTCCAACAGCACGTTCACGAATCGGGGCCTTCCCACCTCGCAAGTTCTGATTCGGGCAGCGGTTCGTCAAAGTCGCTGGGCACCAGCAGCTTTGGCAATTGGCCGAACTTGCGTGGCACGAGTTTCACCGGTACCAACTTGGCGACCGGGCGCCCGTGATTCGTGATCGTTACCGACTGGCCGGTGCGTTCGATGTCGGCCAGCAGCGCATTCAGGCGGTTTTTCGCTTCTGTGCTCGTCACAGTGGTGTCCACAAGGACCAGCCTACAGCTATTCGCGCTAGTCGCGCTAGCGCGAATAGCTAAGATCTTGGAAGTAGCAACTACACATTTAAGTGCCACTATGGCATAATATTGGGCATGGCTCTCATTCAGGACTCTGTCGGCACGCTGCCGTATCGGATGGTCGACTTCGATCAGCATTCTTACGAAGCAACCGATTGCTTCACCCGCTTCATGCCGAAGGCAAAGCTGGACAGTGCCATCCGGCTGATCGACATGCCGAGCGGCCACAAAGCCCTGCTGGCCAACGAGCGCATCATCACCGCGTTCGAAAAAGAGCACGACCTTGAGATGGCTTACTTACCGGGCTCGTTGGCCGAGATGCTGCGCCAGCGCGCGTCAGGCGACGCCGCGGATGCGGAGCGGTTCTTCGAGCCGCTGCAACCGGAGTACCTGGATCGCGACGCCCGCGTGATCCAACTCGGCGAGCAGCAGATCGACAAGTCGATCATGTATCCCGGCGGATGGGCGTTGCTTGCGGAGCCCTTCCTCGATGGGATCGACCCGCTGTATGACAACTTCCGCTCCTTCAACCAGTGGATCGACGAGGACTGGGGATTCAACTACCGCGACACCATCTACGCGCCGGCCCTGATGTCGCTGCGCGATCTCGATCGCGCGGTAGAAGAGCTGGACCGCGTTCTCGCGGCGGGGGCGAAGTTCATCTACCTGGCCGCCGGACCGGCCTACGGGCGCAGCCCCGGTGATCCATATTTCGACCCGTTCTGGTCACGCATCAATGAGGCCAAAGCGGTGATCTGCTACCACATCTCGGAGTTTCACTATCAGCAGGAAGTCGCGCCGCACTGGGGATGGAAGATCGGCCCGCCGTTCCAGTTCTCCGCCTGGCAGTGGCAGAACTCCTACGGCGAACGACCCATCACCGACACCCTCTCCGCACTGATCTTCGACAACCTGTTCGGGCGATTCCCCGACATCCGGGTCGTGGTCAGCGAATTCGGTGCATCGTGGGCGCCGCACTTCGTCAAGCACATGGACAAGAGCCGCGGAATGGCACGGCTGGGCCCGTGGCTTGGCGGGCAACTGACCGAGCGGCCCAGCGCGATCTTCAACCGTCACGTGAAGGTGGTGCCGTATCCGGAGGACGACACCGTCGCCCTCGCCGAGCAACTCGGCGGTACCGAGGCGTTGGTGATGGGGTCGGACTGGCCGCACGCCGAGGGTCTGCGCGAACCCGCCGACTTCTTCGGCCGCGTCGAGGGACTCGGGGAGGAGAAGCGCCGGCACTTCCTGCGCGACAACGGGATGACACTCTTCGACAAGTGAGCGCTAACCTTCGGCTGGTGCCAGAAGACGACACAAGCAGTAACGGTCGGGGACGACCGCGGGATCCCACGGTCGAGAAACGCGTCTTCGACGCGTCGAAGGCCGAACTCGCCGAGCGCGGGTTCGAGGCCTACAGCATGCGCAGCGTCGCTCGCCGGGCCGACGTGAGCCGACCGAGCCTTCTGCTTCGCTGGCCGGATCGCGATTCACTGATATTGGAAACGCTCGAGCGGATAGTCGAATGGCCCCGCCCCGACCCCTCAGCGGGCCTGCGGGAGGAACTCGAGGCAATCGTCGCGCGCGTCGTCGAGCTGATGGATCCCCAAGATCTCGGCATTCAGTTGCGGTTGGTGGCCGATGCTCCGCGTCACCCGAAACTGTTCGCGGCCTTTCAGGACAAGGTCATGGGCGGGGCGTCGTCGCAGCTGACGTCGTTGCTCCGGCGTGCTGTCTCCAGGGGCGAACTGGCCGAGGACGTCGACATCAATTGGGCGGCCGACGCACTCATCGGCGTCGTGTTCATGCGCACCGTCCGCGCTCTGGGCAAAGGCTCTTTGAGCGTCGCCGCCCAGCGCCGGATCGTCACCTCGATGCTGACGATGCTCGGGTATGAACCGGAGGATGGATGACGGACGCGAACGAATTCGCAGGCGAGGTCGTACTCGTCACCGCGGCGGCGGGCCTGGGTATAGGCCAGGCGACCGCCCGCCGACTGGCTGCCGGGGGAGCCCACGTCGTCGTCACCGATATCCATCCGGCACGCACCGAGAAGGTGGCGGACTCGATGCGCGAGGACTTCCCGAAGTCACGAGTGCTGGGCATCCCCCTCGACGCGGGCGATCGCAACCAGATCGACGCTGCCGTTGAGAAAGTGGTTGAGGCGTTCGGCCGAATCGACATTCTGGTCAACAACGCCGCCGTCAACATCATCAAGCCCGTATTCGACTGCGACCCAGACGATTGGGACCGCGTGATGGCCGTCAACATCAACGGGCCGTGGTACTTGTCGCGTCGTTTGCTGCCGATCATGCGCGAACGACGGCACGGGGTAATCATCAACGTAACCAGCTATGCAGGCGATGTCGGCGGCGCCGGCATCGAAACGCCTTACGCGGTCAGCAAGGGCGCTTTGAACACGTTGACCCGATGCCTCGCCCACGAGGCAGGGCCACATGGCATCCGCGTGAACAGTGTCAGCCCCGGTCTGACGGACGGGACGAAGTTCCTGGACGACCATCCCGAGATTCGCGAACGTTCTGACGCGATGGGGCCGCTCGGGTCGATTCCACACAAGGACGAGATCGCCGAAGCGATCGCATTCTTGGCGTCGCCACGCGCGGCCCACATCACCGGCGAGATCCTCAATATCTCCGCCGGTGCCTACATGCGGAACTGAAACTCAATCGTCGAATCCCCAAGCAGTCAGCACGGTTTGAGTGTCGGCTCCTGGTCGCCGCGGCGGTCGGGGCGTGCCGGCGACGCTGCGGGAGAAGCGAGGGGCAGGCGAGGGTTGGATTCCACCATCAGATGAGTAGAACGTGCCCCGGTTGGCGATATGTGGATCGGTCGCCACCTCTGCAAACGACAAGACGGGTGTGACGCACGCATCAGAGTCGGCGAAGATCTTCGCCCAGTGATCTCGGTCGTGTGAGGAGAATGCTTGCTGCAGCCGGTCCCGCAGCTCCGGCCAGCGCGATCGGTCATTCTGCTCAGGCAGATCCGCGGAGTCGAGCCCAAGCCCCGTCAGAAGTTCGGCGTAGAACTGCGCCTCGATCGCGCCGACGGCGACATGGCGGCCGTCTGCGCATGTGTAGGTGTCATAGAAGGGGGCCCCACCGTCGAGCAAGTTCACGCCTCGCTCGTCAGACCAAATGCCAAGGGAGCGCATGGACCACATCATCTGCACAAGCACACTCGATCCGTCGATCATCGCCGCGTCTACGACCTGTCCCTTCCCTGAGGTTTGTCGCTCCCACAGTGCCGCAAGGATGCCGACGAGAAGAAACATCGAGCCGCCACCGAAGTCGCCCGCGAGATTGAGCGGAGGCACTGGCCGCTCACCGACTCGGCCGATCGCGTGGAGCACGCCGTTGAGCGAGATGTAATTTATGTCGTGCCCGGCGCGTGAGCTACGCGGACCGGTCTGGCCCCACCCGGTCATACGCGCATAGATCAATTTTTCGTTGACCGCAAGGCAGTCCTCCGGCCCGAGCCCCAGGCGCTCTGTGACGCCCGGCCGGAATCCCTCAATGAGCACATCGGCTTTCGACACGAGCTTCAATGCGAGCGCTCGGCCCTCGCGGGTCTTGAGGTCTGCGGCCACCGAACGCCGATTGCGAAGCGTCGAGTCGCGTCGTGCGGGCGGGACGTCACTTTCGCCGCGTGCGGCCCGCTCGATTCGCACGACGTCTGCGCCCAGATCTCCCAGAATCATCGCGGCATGCGGACCTGGACCGATGCCGGCCAGTTCGATGACACGCAATCCACACAACGGACCAGTCATCTCCCGTATCAACTGTCCAGTGGTAGCGACTCGCCAACGGGCTCCGACGGCGTGAACGTCGCGGGCAGGGCTGAGTACCCGTTGACCTGGCCCAGGGACGGATACCGCTGAGCCGCAGAAAGATCCACCTTCAGATCAGGCAACCGTCGAAGCGTTGCCTTCAGAACCTCCTGGAATTGCACCCGCCCCAGGTTGGAGCCGAGGCAGCGGTGCGCACCCAGCCCGAATGCCTGGTGACGGTTAGGCCAGCGGTCGATGTCGACCTCGTCCGGATTCTCGAACACGTCAGCGTCCTGATTCGCCGAAGCCCAGGACAACAGGAGTCGATCGCCGGGGCACAGCCGCTGGCCGCCGAGATTGGTCTCAACGGTGACGGTTCGGGCAAGCGCTGGAGCCGGTGACACCCAACGTAGGAACTCCTCGGTCGCGCGCTTGAGCACCTCGGGGTCGTCGATCAATCGCTGACGCTCGGCGGGATTCTCGGACAGCCACGCATACGTGTGTGACAGCAGTCCGGTGCTGGTGTCGACGCCACCTATGAGTTGCAGGAAGCAGATTTTCAGAATCTCCTCCTCGCTCAGGGGCTCGCCATCGATCTCCGAGTTCAGAAGGAACGTCAGAAGGTCGTCGCGCGGTTCGTCACGACGCTTGCCGAGTTCGTCCGATAACCGGCCGAGCACGCGGAAGATTCCTTCGATCGCACGCTGGTACATCTCTGAACCAGGTACAGCCCAGGAGATCTCGTGGAACGGTGTCGCGACGTCCTCCCAATCGGCCAGCGGCAGACCAAGAAGCTTCATCGTCAGCATCGCGGGCACCGGACTGGCGAGGTCATGGACCAGATCGCACTCGCCGGACTCACAGAACCGGTCGATTAGCGCGTCTGAGACCTGGCGAAGGAACGGTCGCCAGGGCTCGGCCGCCGCGGGGGAGAACTTCGGGTTGAGTAGTTGGCGGTATTTGTTGAAACGCGGGGGGTCGACCTCCAACGGAATGAGCTGCATTGGTGCAGGAGGAATCGCGGTCCCCTGATGGCCGTTGCGTTCCCCCGTGATGTCGTTGTCCGACGAGAACGTTTCATCATCGAGCGCGACGGCCTTGACGTCCTCGTACCGCGAAACGACCCAATACCCACCGTGTGCCTCAGTCCATGCGACAGGACACTTCGCCCGCAGGTCGGCGGTAACGCCTCGCCAGCCGTCGGCGAATTCGGCCGAGTGGTGATCGAAATCGATTGTCGGGCGGTGAGTTCGGTTCTCGGTCTCAGTCACATCAGGCTCACAAACACGTTTTTGGATTGAGTGAATTCACGAATGCCATCGATGCCACCCAATCGCCCCCAGCCGCTCTGTTTGACACCGCCGAAGGGCACCGAGGGCGGAATGCCCAAGAACCCGTTGATCCAGATGTTGCCGACCTCGAGCTGCTGGGCGACCGCGTGGGCACGCTTGAGGTCCGAGGTCTGGATATAGCCGGCGAGGCCGAACGGTGAGTCGTTGGCGATCCGCACTGCCTGTTCGTCGGTGTCGAACGGCATAACTGCGACGACGGGGCCGAAGATCTCGTCGCGCGCCAGCGGTGCGGAGTTGTCGACGTCGGCGAACACCGTCGGCGAAATGAAGAACCCATCTGCTAGCTCGCCGCCCAAGCGCTCGCCGCCCGTCACAAGCCGAGTATCTGCTCGTGTGGCCACTTCGATCACGCCCAGGATGCGGTCGGCCGCAGCCTGGTTGATCACCGGTCCGAAGAATGTGGAGGCGACCAGTGGGTCGCCGACCTCGAGCGTCCCGAGAATTCCCTTCATCAGGGTCAGCACTTCCTCGTACACCGGGCGTTGCACGAGGACCCGGGTGCCGTTGATGCAGCCCTGACCGCTGCCTTGCATGCCCAGTACCGCCTGCATTGCGGCGTTGTTCAGGTCCGCGTCGGCGAAGATGATGTTGGCCGACTTGCCCCCCAGTTCCAGGCCGACCGGCTTGAGGACATCCTTGGCGGTGTCGAGGATCCGCGTGGCCGTGGCCCCACTACCGGTGAAATGGATTTTGCCGATCCCTGGGTGGGCGACCATTGCCTGGCCGCCTTCAGGGCCGGCGGTCACGATGTTCAGCACGCCGGGCGGAATGCCGGCCTCGAGAAACAACTCGCCGATTCGAATCGCCGAATAGGGTGCCAGTTCAGGCGGTTTGAGGAGGACGCAGTTGCCCGCGGCCAGGGCCGGCGCGACGGTCATCCCCATTGCGTACACCGGGCCGTTCCACGGGATGATGATTCCGACCACGCCGTACGGTTCGCGGGTCACGTAGTCCAAGGACGGAGTCGGCCACGTTGGCACGACGTCACCGGTCAACTTGTCCGCCCAGCCGGCGTTGTACGCGAATTGGTCGGCCGCGATCAATGGCCCACCTGCGGCCGCGAACACGGGCATGCTGTTGTCCACCTGCGAGATCGAGGTGAGCTCATCGGCGTGCTCGCGCAAGATCTGGGCTGCCCGAAGGAGAAGTTCTCGGCGTTGGTCCGGCGTGGTTGCGCGCCATGCGGGCAGCGCAGCACGGGCGGCCTCGACGGCAATGTCGATTTCACGCGGCCCGGCCAACGCGACCTCGGCCGTCCGCTGACCGGTGGCTCCATAGATGTGATCCACCGCGCCGCCGGAGGTGTCGTCGATGCGCTGGTCGCCGATCAACAGGCTGGGCTTGGGCAGCAACTCCAGCGGAGGCGCGGTGATAGTCACAAGAGACCTCTCGACTTTGAGCACAACTTGTCCTGACGCATGGTGCCCAAGTTACAGGCCTGAGGCAGTAGTTGACAAGAGTGTCGGTTCGACGCCGCTGCCTGGTAGTCGACAACATCGTCGGACGACACGAACGAGGGCTATGCGTGATCAGGTGCATCCATGTCAGGATCAACTCATGCCTCGAACGTCTCCACGTCCACAAACACAACTACGCCAGGTTGGCCCGGTGACAGACGTCGGTTCCAAGGGTTTGCGGACCAAGAAACGCATCCTTGAAGAGGCAAAGCGCTTGATGCTCGAGAAGGGCTACGACGCCACGACGATCAGCGACATCACCGAGGCCAGCGGCATTCGCCGTGCATCGTTCTATACCTACTTCACCAGCAAGGAAGACGTGCTCATGGCCATCGGCCATGACGCCGAGGAGGCGGGAATCGTCGCTGCCGAGGGTCTTCGCAGGCTCAACTCCGACTCGTCGATCGACGATGTCGCCGAGTGGGTGGATGAGTACTTTGCTTTCTGGGACAAGCACGGGTCGTTCATCTACGCGGCGTTTCAAGCGGCCTATGCGAATCCTGAGCTGCGGGACTGGAGTGTCAACTCCGAGATGACCGGCGCGCGGATCCTCGGCAATGCATTGGTCAAGCTTCGCGGCGGCAAGCGGATGGCAGGAGTCGACCCGCTGGTGCAGGGCCTTGCTGTCCAGTCGATGATTGAGCGGTTCTGGTTTCACTGGCGTGTCGCCGGTGCCCCGCTTAAGCAATCGGCGGTCGCCTACAGCATTGCCCAACTGATCTGGGCGAGCGCGCACGCGGGTTAGGGAGTGCCGCGGTAGATACAGCAGGCTGAAGAAGTTGGCGAACACCGTCATGTCGGCGAGGAAGAGGATCCACGCCTGTAGCTCGCCAATCTGCATTCGTGCCTCGCTTCAATAACTTTCTTGACAAGAGCGTCGGTTTCTGATTGCGTCACTCAACGGCAGTGGGCGATGTCCCACAGGGGAACCCGCTCGGAGCGGGTGATTAGGGAGCGCGCGTGGTCACAGATGCACGGAAACATGGCACTGATCGCTCGGTGAATTCGGCTCGTGGTGAGGGCTTGGGCGTCGCGCGGCCCGTTGCTGCGGTCGTGGCAGCAGCGGTGTTTTTGGTCGTTGTTCTGTACATCGCCGGGCATAGCGGTGGCACCTTGCTCGATCCGGTGGGGGCAGTCCCATGGGAATGGGCGATGACGGGAATCGCGCTGGTCATCGTGGCCGTCGGCGTGGTGCAATCGGTACGCGAACGAAAGCTCAGCCGCACGCTGCTCGCGGCGGTGGCGTCGGCCACCGCATTCTGGCAGGAGACGTACGGCGATTGGGGTAGCTACCTGCTCTACAGCCCCGAGTTTGCGACCTACAGCTGGGGAGACACGGTGTGGTCCTCACCGGTCCGCTGTTGGTGGTTCGTCGCCGGTTACATCTTCTTCTACACCACCTTTTTCCTGGCTCTCGAGAAGTCGTTCTACGTGGTTAAAGACCGGTGGCCGAACGCTAACCCGTACATCGCGACCACAGTGGTTTCGTTCCCGATGTTCTACATCTTCGACATGACGGTCGAGGGTGCGGCGCACGGGTTCGGTTGGTGGCACTACCAGTACGCTTTCGGGCCCTCAATGGCCGTCGGCCATGGGCGCTTCCCATTGCTGTGGCCAATCCTTGAGCAGGTGCCATTCATGGTGCTCGTGGTGTTTGCGCTGACATGGCGGAACGCCGAGGGAGACGACGTCTTCGAGTTGTTGGCCCGCAAGATTGTGCGGCGCCAGCCCGGCCAGATCTCGATTCTGGTGTCGTGGATCGTCGCGGTGAATGTGGTGTTTCTGGTGTCAACGATCCTGCCGCTGATGGCGTTGCGCTGGATCGCCGGACCAGCGAGCGCGGCGGTACCGTGACGCCGCCGCAAAAGGTACGCGATCGGATTCTGGGGTGGCTGCCCGCAGGTTCGTTTGCAATCTGTCTTGCATTCGTCTGCAGCAGTCCAGGCCTGTCGTCGGCCCGATACATCGAGCTTGGGAGGCAAGAGGGATGACGAACTTCGCGACACCGGCTGCGAGACAGGAACGTAAGCGCATTCGAGTGGCGCATATCGGGACTGGAGTCACCGGCATTGAGGTCCTCAAGGGCATCATCAACCATCCCGAACTAGATCTCGTCAGCCTGTGGGTAACGTCACCGGACAAGGTTGGTGAGGATGCAGGCGTGCTTGCAGGTGTTCCCTCAGTCGGTATCTCGGCGGTGGATTCGCTGGAGTCCGCACTGGCCGCCCAACCGGACATCCTCTGTTATTGCGGCAACGGCATTGGTCGTGAGAAGGACGCAACCGAGGACATCAGTACGGCGTTGGCGCAGGGAGTCGATGTCGCAACGATTTCGTTATTGGCGATGCTTTACCCCGAAGCTGGTCCCGCTGAATTGCGGGAACCGCTGGCTCAAGCCACGGCTGCGGGGAAGAGCACTTTCCTGTCGACCGGAATCGACCCGGGCTTCTCGAGCGACGTCCTGCCATTGGCCTTGCTGACGATGTCCGACGACATCGAGCACATTCGTATGCAAGAGATTGGGATATACGACCATTACGACGTCGAGCCCGTCATCCGTCACGTGATGGGTTTCGGCCAACCTCCGTCCTACGAAGCTCCGATCACCAGTGGCGTCTTTGTCGACTACTGGGGTGGGCTGGTACGACAAGTGGCCGACCGTTTGGGTGTGGCTCTGGACGAGATCGTCGGCACGTCGGACTACGCCGTTCACGACAGAGACCTACACACCTCGGTAGGGCTGATGGAAGCGGGGACAGTGGTCGCGCGCAGAGTTGCGTGCGATGGTCGCGTTCACGGGACTTCTGTGATCACCGCCGAACACGTCACCCGGATGTCCGCCGAAGTGGCCTCGGATTGGCCGCGGTTCGACGGGGTGGGTGAGTCCAACTATCGAGTTACGATCACTGGGAACCCCAATATGCGCTGTGATCTCGACCTCGGCAAGCGCGGTGATGTCTGGGGCTCGGTGAGCGCTACCGCGATGCGGCTCGTCAACCTCATACCGTCAGTAGTAGCTGCATCCCCCGGCCTCGTTTCTGCGCTGGACCTTCCGCTCGTACCGGGCCGGAGGGTAGTCACCGCCGCGAAAGCCTGAATTCTTGAATGCAATTCAACGATGACCAAACCCGGCCAGGACTCGACGGAGTCCCGCCTCGAGAGTGTCCTTCTCCGGGGCGTCATCAACCTCGGCCAGAACTGCCGTAACTGTCGGCGGACGCATCTCGTCACCTCGACGATGCTCACCCGGGCGCCCATTGCGGGTGTGCCCCTGGAAAAGCTGCACCATCCCGCTTAGATACGCATGCGCCGTCTGCCATAGCAAGGCAGCTTCGGGTGGGGTGAAGCCCGCGTCGAGAAGTACCTCCAGCATCTCCTCGGTTACCTGAAGGGCCGCCGGTGTGTGCAGAACGGGTCCGTGCGCGAGCACGTAGGCGGCCAAGCCCGGGTACCGCGCCATGACGTCCCAGTATCGGAGTGTGACCGCGACGTACCACTCATCCCACGGCAGGGATCTCGGCGGTAGCTCGATCGCACCTAGGACCTCGTCTGCCATCGCGCGAAGAAGGTCGTCTTTATTGTCGATGTGGCGGTACAGCGCCATCGTCGAGAGCCCCACGCTGGCCGCGAGAGCGCGAAGATTAATCTTCTCAAAACCTTGGCTGGCGGCCAGTTGCAATGCGGCGCTGATTATTTCGCTTCGCCGACTTCCTTGGCGGGAACTTGGTTCTGTCTGTCGCGCGCCTGGCTCGGCCACTGGCGCTCCGCTCAGTCGACGACGGTGTTTGCCAGGCCAACGTACCCGAGTCCCGAGCTTCCGATCGACTCGCCTCCGCGAAGCTTGCCGATAAGTCGTCCGAGATTAACTGCTGAGTCGTCGGCCAACGCGAGATCTCCGGCAGCGGCGTGGTCGATCAAGATCAACTCGTCGAGACCGGCTTCAATATAGGGGGCGAGCTTGGCGGCGACATCCTCTGCCGATCCAGTCAGGTGGCCGACCTTCTTTACGGCCGCTGGGCTCACTTTCCTTGCCTCGGTGAAGAATTCATTCCGTGTCATCCGCTCCGGGACTAGATGCCGCGCGTAGCCGTAATTGGGTCCTGCCGGGTGGGTGAAGCCGTGCTGATCCCAGTCGCTGCCGTGCGCGCAGCCGTATATATAGGTGTTCCAACGCAAGTAGTCGTCCATTGCGAGACGGTCGATCACCTCAGGATCGTCATGCATCAAAACCATCACCACCGCCGAAAAGCCGAGATTCTCGGGATCCCGTCCGTGACGTTCGGCGGATTCTCGGGCGCGGGCGACGTCTCGGGCGAACTGGTCGACACCACCTTGGCAGAAGGCCGGCAGAACGGTCATCATGCCGTCGAAGCACTCTCCGACCAGGTCGATATTGTCCGACGAAGAGCCGCACGCAGCGTAGATTCGTGCGGTGCCGTCACCGTATTGCGGCAAGTCGACGATGCCGCCCTTCATCGAGATGGTTTCGCCCTCGTAGTTGATCGGTTCGCCGGGGTGATCCAGGATCGCCCGGATGATGCGTGATGAGTCGACGAACTTCTTGGTCGCTCCGACGCGCGGGTGACCGTACTGAAGAAGATTCTTTGCCTCGGATACGGCGAGCGCCGTTGTGACCCGCCCCTTCGACACGTGGTCGAGGGTCAGGATCTGCTGCGCAAGGCGCGTCGGAGCGTTACGCACGGTGTCGATTGCCGCGATCGTAATACCGATTCGTTCGGTTCTTTGGGCTGCCAGCGCGGCGAGCATGAGCGCGTCGTAGAAGCCGTGCTGGTACTTCCACATCTGCGAGATGCGCAGCTCGCCAAACGCCGAGTTGGGGACATTGCCAGACATCTGGTCGGTGAACGCAACAACGTCCAGGCCGAACTGTTCGCACATCACTGCCTGATCGACCGCAGACTGAATCGGCGGAAAAAAGCTGCCGTAGGTGCCGACTTTCAGATTTCTTGCCATGACTTCTCCTCGGTTTGACCTGCCCGATGTGTACTATGTACACATCGGGCAGCCAAGGTCAAGGTTTCGACTCAAAAGGCGACTGAGACAGGGCATTCGACAAGGGCTAGTGTCATCGGCAGGATTCGACTAGTGTGTCGACTATGCACGGGACCGTCGGCGGCGACGCGCCGATTGATGCGCGCGTGAAGGTCATCGTCTGGGGGCCAGGCAGGCTGGGCGGGTTCGTGCTGCGGGTTCTCTTGCAGCGCCCCGATGAATTCGATGTCGTAGGAGTATTCGCGTTCTCCGAAGAAAAAGGCGGCCGCGACATAGGGGAGTTGGTGGGCCTGCCTCGACAAGGCGTGACGGTCACACGCGACCGCGACGCGATCGACCGACTGGATGCCGACGTCGTGGTGTTCACCCCGCTCGTGGCCTTAGGACCGACCGAGAGTCACGCCGACGCACTTCACCTGCTGTCCAGTGGCAAGAACCTGCTGCTGGCGCATGACTACTTCTATCCGGCCGGCATCAGTGAGGACTACCAACACGAGGTGGACGCCGCGTGCCGCCGCGGCGGGTCGTCGGTGATGGCAGTCGGGTCGTCGCCGGGCTTCGTGGCTGAACGGCTGGCAACGACTTTGGCCGGACACACGTTGGAGGTCGCGCATGTCGACGTTCTGGAGCGGATGGACTGCACCGATCTCGACGCCCATGTCTACCCGTTGCTCGGGTTCGGGGCGAAGCCCGATGACTTTCCGCGGCAGCAGATCATCGCAATGTTCGACCACATGTACCGTCAGACACCGCACGCCGTCGCCGCGCAGCTGGGCCAACGACTCGACGAGGTCGTCGTAGACGCAAGGTTCGCGACGACCGATCGCGAGTTGACCGACGTAACCGCGCCGGTCGCGCCAGGAACTGTTGCAGGTACGGAATTTTCGTGGACCGGACTCGTCGAAGGGCAACCGTTTGTGCGGGTCTGCTGCAGGTGGGTTTGCGATCTAGAGATTCCAGGCTGGGAAGTCGACAACGATTGGATAATCACCGTCGAGGGGACACCCTCGCTTCAGATCCGCTATGCGCGGGGACTTTCCTTTGCCGACGGTGTGCGCCACGGCGGTCACATCAACGATCCGGACGGGAAGCGGTGGATGGACTCGCAGTCGTGGACGTCGGTGGCGGCGTTCGTCAACGCTATTCCCGGCGTCATCGCGGCTGCACCCGGGCACATCCTTGCGCCGGTGTTCGGTGCACCGCAGCACCGCAGATCCGGTGCACCTCTGCAGTTGCGATGATCTCAGGACGGGAACGAAGGAGCGCCTAGTGTCCAACTTGCTGGACGGCGTGCGCGTGGTCGAGTCGGCCGTGCTGCTCAACGGTGACACGGTGGGCATGCTTCTCGGTGATCTCGGCGCCGATGTGATCAAGGTCGAATCCCGGCCCGGTGGCGACTATCTCCGGTACTTCCTCGGCCAGATCGTCCCGGGCGTCAGTGTGGCGCATGCTCAGGTCAACCGGAACAAGCGCTCAGTTCTTCTGGACTTGACCGACGATGGCGATCGCGAGACGTTCTGGCGATTGATCGACACCGCAGATGTTTTCGTCGATGGAAACAGGCCGGGAGTATGCGAGAAGCTTGGTGTCGGACCGGAGGCCATGCGAACCCGCAAGCCATCGATCGTGTACGTCCAACACACGGGTTTCGGCGCCGTCGGGCCCTATGCCAACATCCCCACGCACGGAATGTTGATGAATGCCCTCGTCGGTGCACACGCTTTGCAACGCGGCGAAGACGGCATGCTGCGTCGTGGCACATTCGACGAGGACGGCGCCAACCTGGGCGGTGAAGCCACCAGCGTCGGCGCGCTTCACGCGGCACTGCATGCCGTCGCGGCGCTGGTGCGGGCCCGCGACACCGGAGTTGGGGCGTACATCGACGTGGCGGGGTCCGATGCGACGGCCATGACCGCGTGGCTTCCGATCGCGTTGCAGCGCAATGCCGACCGCATCACGGACCGCTCCGGGATGGCGGCCCGTTCCGGCGGCGAGATGACCGGATCGCGTTACCAGTTCTACGAGACTGCCGACGGACGCGTGGTGTTGTTCGGGTGCATCGAGCAGCGGTTCTGGGACAAGTGGGCGGTCGCCGCGGGTCGCGAGGACCTGGTCGGGCGCAAGGCCGACACCTCAAACGGAGCGGTGGACTGGGGCGATGACGCCGAGCGTCGACTCATCGCGGACGTGATCGCGAGCAAGACGCTGCGTGAGTGGCTGCAGTTAGCCGCTGAGCACGGTTTCCCGCTTGGCGCATCACATCAGAGTGTCGACGAGGTGGCTTCGGACCCTCACATCGCGGGACGCAACGTTTTGGTCGAAGGTGAGCATCCGGTGGCAGGGTCGATCTCGTATGTGGGTTCGGCCGCCATTGTGGACGGGCAGCGCTTTGCGGTGCGACGCCACGCGCCCGCGCCGGGTGAGCACACAGACGAGATCTTGGCGGAGCTGGGTGAAAGGGCTTCGGCGAACTAGTCGGTTCAGAGTCCCGAAGCGCCGATCGACGCGCCGCCGTCAATGCTCCACACCTGTCCCGTTACATGGGCGGACTCGTCACTGGCAAGGAACAATGCGATTTCGGCGACTTCCTCCGGCGTCGCGATTCGTCCGTCTGGGATGGCCGCGGCCACGCTCGCGCGAACATCGTCATCCGCGGCACCGAGAAGCGCCGTGTCGGTAGCTCCGGGGGCAACGACATTAACCCGGATGCCGTGGCCTGCATACTCGATGGCGGCGTGCCGGGCCATCGCATGAGTCGCTGCCTTGCTCATCCCGTAGGCCGAAGCGCGGGGTGCGGGTCGCAAGGCCCCCAGACTGCCGACCACAACCACGGCGCCGCCCCCCGATTCGAGCATGAGGCGGATTCCCATCTGAAGGCACAGGTACGTACCGCGGATGTTGGTGCCGATGATGGTGTCGAGCTCCTCGATCGAAGTTTCGTGCAGACTTCTGTTGACTCCTGCGGCCGCGTTGCATACCAGCACGTCCAGCCCGTTGTACAGCTGTCGTAGGCTATCGCCAAGACTGTCAACCATTTTCGCGTCACTGATGTCGCCGATATGCGCCTGCATCGGAGCGCATGCCAACTCAGCCGTCTCCAAAAGGTGGGCGTGGTTGCGGCCGACTGCGGACACCGTTGCTCCCTCCGCAGCCAAACCGAGCGAGATAGCGCGACCGATTCCCGCGCCAGCACCGATAACGGCGGCGGATCGGCCCGCAAACCGCTGGCTGCGGGTCACCGAGGCACGCCGATCTCAGGCACCAAGGCATGTAGCTCCTCCAGCGACCTCAGATACGCCCTGTGATCATCGATTCGCAAACGAGCGTCGGTAAGGACGGCTGGATGGGTATGAACAATCGACAGATCGCGTTCGACGCCGTCTATCAGCATCGAAGCTGCCTCCTCGGGAGTGATGGCTCCGTCCAGTGCCGTTCGGGCGTAGGCGTTGGTCTTGGCGTGTCGCTCGAGCAGTGGTGTCCGCATGCCCTTGGGACAGAAGGCGGTTGTCGCGACCCCCCGGGCCCCATACGTCATCGCAAGCCATTCCACGGCGGCGAGCTGGGCGTGCTTCGTCATCGCATATGCCATCGACACGGGATTAGTGGTCAAGGCGTTCGACGACACCACCGCGACGAAATGTCCGCTGCGTCGATCCAGCCACTGCGGCAGCAGGGCTCTTGCCGCCCAAGCCTGCGACATCGCGTGCAGGTTCCACATCTGGCTGAAGGTGGTGTCGTCGGTGAAGGGGTCGCAGGCGTGCCCGGTGCCGGCGTTGGCGATCCAAATGTCGATCGCACCGAACTGCCGCATCGCCACATCGACGACTGCGCGCACTCCGGTCTCGGTGGCCAGGTCCGCGCACACCCCGATTCCGCCCAATTCGGACGCCACAGACCGCGCCGAGTCGCCGTCGATATCGGCGAGGACCAGTCCGAACGGTCCGCGCTCGCTGATCTCACGCGCCAGGCACAATCCGAGCCCGGCTCCGGCGCCGGTGATCACTGCGACACTTCCGTGAAAATTCATCGCCAACAGCCCCCATCAGCGTCGGTATACTTGACAAGTATGTCGGATTGTTCTTAACGTTTGTGTGGTTTCACCAGATTCGGCCACTTCCACGATGGAGCAGTGCATGAATACGCCGATCGATGGTCCACTCGAGGCCTTCACTCTCCGGGGGAAGGTTGCACTCGTGACCGGTGCGGCACAGGGCATAGGCAACGAGATTGCACGGATGCTGCACGCCGCCGGCGCCTACGTCGGGGTGGCCGACATCCAAATGGAGGCAGGACGCGCCGTCGCCGACGGATTGGGCGGGCGGGCCGCTTTCGTGGAATTGGACGTGACCGATCCGGGGAGTTGGTCCGACGCGATCGCTGCGGTGCATGAACTATTCGGTCCGATCACCGTCCTGGTGAATAACGCGGGCACTTCCGGCCCGTTCGCCGACATTGCAGACATGGAAGTCGACGACTACCTCAGCGTCGTCGCGGTGGACCAGCACGGAGCCTTCTTCGGAATGCGCGCCGTCATTCCTGAGATGCTTGCGGCAGGCGGCGGGGCGATCGTCAACATCTCCTCGGTCTCCGGGATCGCGCACGCGCCCTTCACTCCAAACGCCGCCTACACCACGGCCAAGTTTGCGGTGCGAGGCATGACCAAGGCTGCAGCCGCACAGTATGGTTCGCGTGGTATACGAGTGAACTCGGTGCATCCCGGGGGTGTGCTGACCGAGATGCTCGCAGCGGCGCTACCCGAGGAAGCGAGAACCGCCCTCACCGCCGGTATCCCCTTGAATCGGATGGCGAACCCAGATGAAGTGGCACGGCTGGTGCTCTTCCTTGCTTCCGACGCTTCCTCGTATATGACCGGTGCCGAGTACCTCGTTGACGGTGGCGTGACCGCCGTATAAACCAATCAACCGCTTTTCGGGGCTATGGTGGGACGTGAGCGAGCGCTTGTGCGGATAGAAAGGACGTGCCTGATGGCCTCCGAAAACGTTGCGCCCGAGCATGACCCGTTGTCCGAAGAGATGGACTTGATCACTTTCCAGGAAGCTGACGCCCGTCTTTACGAGGAACAACAACGCACCAAGGCGCTCATAGAGCGACTGCAGTCGATGCCCGGCCCCGATCATGGGGAGATCGCCGCGCAACAAGGCCGGTTGGAGGCGCTGGGGCGGGTCGAGGCGCGACTACGCGGACAGCGCACGCAACCGCCATTACGTTGAAGCCCTGCCGCTCAAGTCAGTTCGACGGCGCAGTCCCGGCGACGACGTGCGTGACGTCCGGCTGGGCATCATCGACTGAGGCGGTCACGGGATAGGCCTTGATTGCCTGCGGCCGTTCACCGTTTCCGTACGTGTTCTTCGGCCGCGGAGCGCGCGGGTTCGCCTTTCCCTCTTCAGAAACCGGGAAATTGAAGATGCGTTCCGCATTCCGGTAAGTGATCTTGTCGACCTGCTCCTGGTCGAGGCGGCCTAGCACTTTGGCAGCCTCCGTCTGGCTCCCCGGCCAGGTCGTTTCCGAGTGCGGGTAGTCCGACTCCCACAGGATGTTGTCGATGCCGATGCTGTCGATCGCTTCCTCGCTGAGACCGAAGGACTCGTTGACCGCGCAGACGGCAAACTGCCGATGGAAGATCTCGGAGGGAAGTACGTCGCCGAAAGGGGCCCAGTACCGGTGCTTACCCCAGACAAAGTCCGCACGCTCCAGCACGTAGGGGATGTACCCCACGCCACCTTCAGTCATGACGAACTGAACGTTGGGGAAGCGACGCGGAAGCGTCCCGAATAGGAGGTCGGTGATCGTCTCGATGCCGACTATGGCTGGCGCAGCGGTGATCGCAACGCTGAAGTGTGAGTCGGGGGTGGGTATGGGGATGTGGCCGCTGGAGCCCAGATGCATGGAGCACACCAGCCCGGTCTCCTCGAACGCGTGGAACACCGGATCCCAATGGTCGGTATGTAACGACGGTTGTTTGAGGTAGCTGGGATTTTCAGGGAACGACACGGCTCGGGCGCCGCGGTCAGCGCAGCGTCGCATCTCGGTGGCCGCGAGTTCCGGATCCCACAACTGGGTGATGATCGTCGGCACGAAGATATCCGGTGCAGCAGCACACCATTCGTCCATCACGAAATCGTTGTAGGCGCGCACGCACAGGTCGGCGAGTTCCTTGTCCTTCATCTCGAAGAACACCCGGCCGCCAAAGCCCGGCAGTGACGGGAACAGGACGCTGCCGACGATGCCGTCGGCCCGGAAGTCGTCGGCTCGCGCGGCTGCGTCGTAGCACCCAGGAATCAGATCGGCGAACCGCACGGGATCGGTTCCCCAGTCCTTCGGGTCTTTTCCGGCGACCGCGTTCAGACCCATCGTGGCCGAGCGCTGGTCTTCGAACACCCAGAACTGGCGCCCCTCGGCCTCGATGACGTGTGGGCCCTTTTCCTGGAACTTCTTTGGCAGTCGTTTGGTCCATACGTCGGCCGGTTCGACGATGTGGTCGTCGACGCTGAACAGCTTGAGCATTGTTCCTCCCGTGGGGCTGCGAACTGATTGGCTGGCGCGGCCTATTGAGGTGTGCGCCCCTTTCGTATAAATTCGACAATAGCGTCGGTTTTGTTCGGCGCGCAAGGTGCGGTCTCAATCGCACTCCGGCTAGGAGGACCACGCCCGTGACCGCATCCGCAGTAGGCAGGGCCAAAGTGGTCAATCTGGCCTGTGAGATCGCGGGTGGCTATTGCGCCCGGCTGCTCGCCGACGGCGGCGCGGAAATCCTGCGGGTCGAGGATCCCGACGGCGACCCGCTGCGTGGTTGGTCGCATTCGGGTGCCGCACGCGGGGACGGGGCGCTTTTCCAGTTCCTCGCTGCCGGATCGACTTCGGTGGTGGTGACGGATCCGGCTGCGCTGACGGCGACCGCACAAGCCGCAGATGTCATCCTGTGGTCGCCGCATAGCGCAATCGCGAGAGCCATGCCGCCGGATCGGCTCCGCCAACTCAATCCCCAGGCGGTCGTCACCGCCATTACCGATTTTGGTCTGACAGGCCCGTGGGCACAGCGGCCCGCCACTGACCTGACTCTTCAGGCGATGTCCGGCGGGCCCGGTCAGCGTGGCGCCCCGGAACGCCCGCCGTTGGCCGCCGGTGGCCGGCTGGGGGAGTGGACGGCGGGCATGTTCGCCGCCGCCCACACCGCGGCAGCGCTCTATGGGGGCGGCGCCGAGCTCCTCGACGTTTCCGTCCTCGAATCTCTGGTCCTGACGACGACCGTGCACCCCGTGTCCTGGTACACCATCGCGGGCACGCCCATGCGGCCCATCCGAGCTCGCAACCTGCCCGATATTCACCCCACAAAGGACGGGTACATCGGGTTCATGGTGGTCACCGGCCAGCAATGGCTGGACTTCTGCTCGATCGTCGATCGAAGCGATTGGATGGAGGACACCGAACTGGGGATCATGGCCAACCGGTTCCGGCGGCGTCACGAGCTGATGGATGCCATCGACGCGTGGACCACCGAACGCACATGTGCCGAAATCCTCGAACTCGCCGACATTCTGCGGGTCCCCGCCGCCGTCATCGGCACGGGCGCGACGATCCCGCACCTGGAGCACCTCGCGACGCGAGAAGCATTCGAGATCAACGAAACCGGTCGATTCCTTCAGCCTGCCGTTCCGTGGCGCATGCACGGTGTGACTCAGCCCAAGCGCGGCCCCGCCCCGAAGCTTGACGCAGGATCCCTGCCCGACTGGGCACTGGCATGTCCGAAAACTAAGCGGGACAGACCATTCGAGGGGGTCCGCGTGGCGGACTTCACCGCGAATTGGGCCGGACCGATCGTCGGTCACCTGTTGGCCTTGTTGGGCGCCGAGGTGATCCACGTCGAGGGCGGCAAGCGACCGGACGCGATCCGGAACAACACGTGCAAGCCCATGAGCGACCCTGACTGGCCGGAATTCTCGGGGATCTTCGCGGGCACGAACACGGGTAAGAAGTCGGTGACCGTGGACATGAGCACCGACGCCGGTCGCGATCTTGCCCATCTGCTCATTGCAAAATCTGACGTTGTTGTCGAGAACTACAGCCCGCACGTGATGGAGTCATGGGGGCTCGGCTGGGAGCAGGTTCACGCGATGAACCCGCGCGCGGTGATGGTGCGAATGCCGGCCTACGGCCTCGACGGTCCCTGGCGTGAGCGGGGTGGTTATGCGCAGACGATGGAGATGATTTCGGGGATGGCGTGGTCGACGGGTTGGCCCGATTCCACACCTGAGATACCCAACGGCCCTTGCGATCCGATTGCGGGCACGCACGCCACCCTGGGCCTCATTCTCGCTCTGGAACGGGTAGCCGCGGGCGGCGACGGCGTGCTCGTCGAGGCACCGATGATCTCGGCGGCACTCAGCGTCGCGGCAGAGGTGGTGATCGAGCAGAGTGCCTACGGTGTCGACAGGAGCAGAGCCGGAAATCGGTCGAACACTATTGCACCACAGGGCATTTATCCGACTTCCGAAGCCGATCTGGTCAATATGGGCGACCGCCGCTGGGTAGCGATCTCGATCACCGACGACTCAGGTTGGCGGGCTCTGTGTTCGATCCTCGGCCGGAAGGACTGGGCACTCTGGCCAGTACCGCAACGGCGCGAACACCACGACGAAATCGATGCCGCGATCGCCGAATGGACGTCAGAGAACACAGTGGCCGACGTCGTGCAGACCATGACCGAGATCGGCGCACCGGTCGGTGAGGTGGTACTGGGCCACCTCGTGCCGCGACTCGAACAGCTCCGGCACCGCGGGTTCTTCGAGGAGATCGAGCATCCCAAGACGGGCACGAACACTCACGCGGGTATGGCTGTGCGGTGGTCATCGATGCCCGGACCCGTGCAGCGCGGTCCCGCACCGATGCTCGGCGAACACGACGAGCGAGTGTGGATGAACGAGGTTGGTCTGTCCGATGACGAGTACTACACCCTGCGCGAGGTAGGTGTGATCGGGCGTTCCGACGCCAAAGCCCTTGCCTGGTAGGGGTGCTGACAATTCATGGAAGGGAAGAGATGACCGTCGATTCACCGCGTGAAGCAGTTCCGTTACGCAGCACCGCTCCGCCTTCACGTACCGCGGCATGGTTGCCGTGGGCCGTCGTAGCGCTGCTCGCGACCGTTGTGACTCTCACTGTCGTCCTCACGGATAACAGCGCAACGGCCGTCGAGCCGGTATACCCCTCCAATCAACTCGACGATCCCATTGCGCCATGGGCGTTTACGTACGTGTTTCCCGCTGTATGGATGGGTTTGTTGATTGCGTTCGTCGTCCAGGCACTACGGAATCGCAAGTTCTCGATGCCCGCCCTGCTGTTCCTCGCCGGCACCACGATGTTCTGGATAGAGTGGCCCGCCGACTGGGGGTCGTACCTGGTCTACAACCGCGACTTCTGGCAGTTCAGCGGATGGACATCGACGTGGTATCAGACCTATTGGAAGCCGGTCGGTGTCATCTTCGGCTACGGCGTCTTCTTCGCCGTCGAGTGCGTCATCCTCTTGAAGGTTGTTCCCAAGGCATCTGCGGGCTTGCAGCGCATGGTGCCTCGACTTTCGCCGACAGCCGCCCTGATCGCCGCCTGCACCGGCGTCTTCTACGTCGTCGACATCCTCGGTGAGCGCCTGATGACGGTCGCCGGTTGGTACTCCTATGTCGAACCGGTCGGCTTGGCGTGGACATCGGATCGGGGCTCGATGTCGTTGGTGTGGCCGGCGATTCCGTTCCTGCTTTTCGCGGTCTTCATCACCTTGACCCTCCGTGAGGACGAGAAGGGGAACTACCCGAACGAGAAATTCTTCCGCGTCGACACCTTGGCTCCTGGCTGGCGACGCGAGTTCGCGCGTCTCGCAGTCTGGATCACGACGATGAACGTAGCGATTTTCATCGCGCAGCCGTTGATCCTGGTCATCGGACGAGTTCTGTTCCTGCACGACAGCGTTTACGTCCCGTGACAGGCCACGCTCTGCCGCACACCGGCCGCACAGCCCTGGTGACTGGCGCTGGGCGCGGCCTCGGCCGGGCGGCGGCTCAGCGGCTGGCAGCAGAGGGCGCGACCGTGATTGTGGTGGGTCGAGGTCGCGAAGCACTGGAGTCGGTCGCGAGAGAGATTGATGAGGCGGGCGGCAAGGCACAGGTGATCGCCGCTGACGTGTCGGATGACGCCGACGTCCAACGGCTGCATCAGGAAGCCGGCCACGTCGACATCGTGGTCAACAACGCCGCCGCCGAGGAGCAGTGGGGGCCGATTGTCATGGCGGACATCGATTCCTGGCGAACAGTTTTCGAGGTGAACGTCTTCGCTCCGGTGCGACTGATCCAAGCCTTTGCACCCGGCATGGCAGAGCGCGGCTACGGCGTCGTGGTCAACATGAGCAGCATCGGGGGCCTTCAGCCGGCGCCGTTCCTGGCTACCTATGGGGCGAGCAAGGCGGCGCTGGACATGGTGTCGCGGACGGCGGCGATGGAGCTCGCGGGAAGTGGTGTACGCGTCAACAGCATCGCTTCGGGGATCACCGACATGGGCAAGACCTACGAACTACTCCCGCCGAGTCTGCTTGCCGACGTCAGCCGGATCATCCCCGCAGGGCGCTTGGCCACCGAAGACGACATCGCGGCCGCGGTGTCGTACCTGTGCAGCGACGGCGCGGCCTACGTCAACGGCCAGATCCTCACCGTCGACGGCGCGATGACATCTGGCCAGTGGTCGACGATGACGGTGATGACGGCAAGCATGTCGGCTCAAGCGTGAGTGAAAGGGATAAGTATGACTGCGGATTCGAGCAGCCTCGACAAGAGGTTGGAGTGGTTGGGCGCCTGGTCGGGCATTGCGTGGGTGATCATAGCGGGCAGCGCATTTCTCGGATCTCGTTTGGTGCCACCCCGCTCCCCATCCATGAACCCCGGTGACTTCGCCGTATTCGTCGCTGACCATAAGTACCAAATATTGATCGGCATGCTCGCGTTGCTTATCGGCGGCTACACGTTCCTCATGACGTGGTCGATCACGCTGGCATATCAAATAAAGAAGTATGCCAACCCGTCGACGCTCGCCTTCTGCGTCTTGTTCGCAGTCGGCCTGAGCGGTGCTCTTATAGGAATGCTGTGTGGCGTCCTGGGTTCGGCGATGGCGTACCGCGTGGAGGCACTCGAGCCGGCCACCACGCAGCTGTTGTATGACATCATCCTCTTCCTCTTCCTCATACCGTGGCCGCCGTTTATGCTCTGGCAATTCATAACCGGCTTCGCCATCCTCAGTTCCACCAACACCGAGGTCGTGTTCCCCCGCTGGACGGGATATTTCTCGATGTGGGCAGGCGCGCTCGAGATGTTCTCCGCCCTCTGCGTCTTCTGGTACAGCGGTCCGTTCAGTTACAGCGGGTTGGTGACCTTCTGGGTGCCCGGTGGTTCATTCTTCATCTGGGTCATCGTGATGGCGGTCGTACAGATCAGGGGACGGTCCCTCGTCGAGCGTGAGCTACAGGACGTGGTCGTGGAAGTGCTTGACTCCGACGAGGTTTACGAGCAGGAACCGGCTCAGGCATGAATCGAGAAGTTGTGATAGCGCCTACGAGCGCCGAGCGGTTCGGCGAGGGCAGAGTTCGTCGCATTCCCGGTGAGTCGGGAATCTGGATCTTCATCCTGCTCGACATGATGATCTTCGCGGAGATGTTCGGAATCTTCGCCTGGTATCGCGCGGAGAACCCGGAGCTTTTCGAAACGTCCCAGCAGGCAGTCAATCCCGCGTACGGGCTCGTCTACACCCTGCTACTGCTGGCGAGTTCGTGGTGTGTGGTCATGGCGGTGAGCGCCGTTCGCAAGCAGCTGTTCGAGACAGGTTCTCGTTTTGTCCTATGGGGTTTCGCCTTGGGCGCCGCCTTCGTGGCGATCAAGTTCGTCGAATACGGCGCAAAATTGCATAGTGGAATCACACCGGTGACGAATCAGTTCTTCATGTTGTACTTCGTGATGACGTTCGTGCACCTTCTGCATGTTTCTGTCGGATTGGGCGTGCTGCTGTATATGCGCAATCAAGTTCGCGGCCTGCAACATTCGGGCATTGGGTCGGACCGGAGTCCCATGCGCATGATAGAGGCCAGCGCGGTTTACTGGCACATGGTCGATCTGCTGTGGGTCGTTCTCTTCGCACTGTTCTATCTAAGGAGTTGGGCGTGAAGGAACTGATCAACCAGCGCGCGACGTACATCTTTGCCGCGTTGGTGCTCCTCACTACCCTTGGATTCTGGCTGACGGCAGGTCGCGGAGCCGCCGGTCTGCACGAGGCTCAGTCCGTCATTTGGGCGCAGGTAATCGTCCTCGCGTGCGTCAAGGTGCGGTGGGTAATCCTGGACTTTATGGAGCTGAGAACCGCACCGATGAAGCTGCGCCTGCTGTTCGAGTTCTGGGTGTTCACATTGGGTGCTGGGCTCATCTCGATCAACTGGCTCGTCGGCTGATTCACGCCCTCACTGGGTGGGATCGACGAGAACCTTCATGACGCGGGCCTCGTGAAGTGCCTCGAATCCGTCTTCGATCAATCGGCTCAGGCCGATCGTCTGTACCCACTCGTCGATGGGGTAGTCGCCTCGCCGTAGTCCCTCGATAACGGTGGGGAAATCATTGCGGTACGCGCAGCTAGCGACGAGGGTTGCCTCCGTCACGAAAAGAAAGCCGGTCTCCAGCGGGAGCGCCGATTCTGGCACGCCGACGATGACAATGCGTCCGTAAACGCCGATGGTCCGCAATGCCTCGCGAAGTGTCGCGGAGACGCCGGCCGCGTCGATACATGCCGCTGCATTGCGCCCACCCGTCAACTCCCGCACCAACTCGGCCACATCCGACGGTCGTAGGATCCACGACATGTCCCGCACCCGCGAGACGGGCGATCTCCCTTCGCTCTTCGGAGATTTCGACGACGATCGAGTTGCGCGCCAACCGCGTGAACACCGAACATCGCCCCAAGTCCAATCGGGCCAGCACCGAAGATGACACAATAGTCGCCGGGCGCTAAACCAGCGAGCTGTACCGCATGCCAGGCGACGGCCAAGGGCTCGACGAGCGCAGCTTGTCGTGGTGACACCTCTGGCGGTACCGCGTGCACCATGTCACGTGTCACCATGGTGTACTCGGCCAAACCGCCACTGCTCGTTGAGAATCCGTGAAATGCCATCTGCGCACAGTGGTTGTACGCGCCGTCACGACACTGTGTGCAGGTCTTGCAGGCCACGATCGGCTCGATGGCGACGAGTTGCCCCAACTCCACGTCATTTACGCCGTCTCCCGACCTCCACGACGGTTCCAGCCACCTCGTGACCCAAGATGACCGGCGCCTGCACCCCGGTGAGTGGATGTCGGTATCCGACCGGGACCATGAGAGCACCCCGATAATATTCGTGGAGGTCGCTGCCGCAGATTCCGGCGAACGCGACTTTGATTTTGACCTCACCAGGGCCGGGCGCAGGCTCTGGCACATCCTCGATGCGGATGTCCCCTGGGCCTCGATAGACGGCGGCGCGCATATTGCTCTTCCGTGGAACGTTGAGGTTCGGTTAACGCAATAGCGGTGAGCGTAGCCCGACGCAGACAAAACCCACAAGACTGTCGGTTATTCGAGAACGCTTAGGCCAGCCGCAGTTTTTGAACCCGGCACGACGTTGACAGGCGACCGTCCACGTGCCTACATTCAGTAAAATGGTTATCTATTTCCACGTAGTGCAGCGTGTTCGACCGTCATGGGACCGCGGGATCGTTTTTGCGCCGCCCAACGCAGGCGGATGCCAGTCTATGAGCGGATCGATGGCCGGGGAATGTGTCGCTGATTACCGGGGGAGGCTCGGGCATCGGCAGGGCAGTGTGTCGACTCATCGTCAAAGAGGGCGGGCGGGTTGCAGTGCTCGGGCGCCGACTGGAGCCGGCACAGGATGTCGCGGTTGAGGTCGGTGGCGTCGCTCTGCAAGTCGATGTGCGCGACGCCGAGCAGGTAAGTCGCGCGATCAATCAGGCAGCCGAAGTGATGGGCGGCCTGACGGGGCTGTGCAACAACGCGGGAGCCGGCACGATAACGCCGCTACACAAGACCACGGCGCGTCAATGGGATCTGGCCATCGCCGTCAATCTCGCAGGCACTTTTCACGGTATCCGCGCGGCCGCACCGCTGATGCTCGCCGCCGGACGCGGCGCGATCGTCAACACCGCATCGATCAGCGGACTCCGTCCATCCCCTGGAGAAGGCCCGTATGCGGCAAGCAAGGCAGGAGTGATCGCGTTGACGGCCTCGGCCGCCCTTGAGTACGCGCCGACCATCCGGCTCAACGCCGTGTCACCGGGCGTCGTCCGATCGAACATCACCGAGCCGATGCTGACCACAAGCGCGGCGGATCTCGAGCGGGTGATCCCGATGGGGCGCATCGGCGACCCAGAGGACGTAGCCGAGATGATCGTGTTCCTTCTTTCTAGCCGCGCCTCGTGGATCACCGGACAGAACATCACGATCGACGGCGGAACCACCTTGCACGGCAGCGGGATCGAGCATCTCGCGCGACAGGTTGTGGATGGCCACCCATGAACATCGAAGCCATCATCGAGCGCGCTCGGGAGCGCGCCGGGATCAACGATTTTCACTCGGAGTCCTTTCGCGAAGGTCTCGACATCGTCGTCGACGAGGTCAATGCGAATCCGGAATCGCCCGAGCGCGAACGTCGTATCGCCAATGAGTGCGCTCGTGCGTTGACGAGTCGCCTGCGTGTCGATGATTGGCTGGCGTCGTCCCCGGACGTCGCGGCCGGCGCAGTGGAGCGACCGGTCTTCGTGATCGGTATGCCACGCACGGGTTCCACGATCCTGGTGAATCTTATGGGCCAAGACCGAGAGTCCTGTCGGGTGATGTGGAACTGGGAGGTCGACCAACCCACGCCCCCAGTTGAACCTGCCGGATTCCTCGACGACCCGAGGATCGCAGCGAAAGCAGCGAAACTTGCGCCAGTGCTCGAAAAGCTTCGGTATTTCCCCCGCATGGAGTTGGCAACAGACCCGGTGGAGTGCGTCCATGTACTTGCTCAGGACTTCAAGTCGCTGACGTGGCATACCTCGACAGGCTCATCGCGCTTCAACGACTGGTTGCTCGACCACGCCGATCTACGATCCGCCTACACGCATCACCGCCGCACGCTGCAGGTCCTCCAGTCCGGCGGCGCCGCAGGCCAGTGGATACTGAAGCTGCCGTCCCATGCGCTTCACCTCGAGGCACTTCTGAGCGTGTATCCCGATGCCCGTCTGGTGATAACGCACCGCGACCCGCTGCCCTCGCTGGTCTCGATGTGCAGCTACGCGGCGATGATCCACCGCGCCAACGAGAATGGAGTCGACCTCGCAGAGCTCGTCGCTGCGACGTGGCGCCAGGTGTTCGAATCGGCGATCCGCACCGTGGACTTCGTCGCTGCCCATCCCGAGGTGCCCACATATCACATCTACCAAAAAGAACTCGCTGACGATCCGATCGAACAGGTGAACCGACTACGTGCGTGGATTGGGCTGGGACGTCACGATTGCCTCGATGTTCGGATGGGCGATTACTTGACCAACGAGTGGCCACACCCGCCGGGCAGTCATCGGTACACGGCAAGTGACTTCGGGATCACACGAGCAGCGGTCAACGAGGCGTTCGCCCCCTACATCGACACCTTCACCGTCCCAATGGAGGGCGCATGACCGACCTTTGGCAACCGCACTACGAACTCCGCGATCACGAGATCGTCGACTACCAGTATTGGGAGCTACCCGGAACGGGAATCCAATTCCGAGGACCAGCCGTTGATTTCGACGACCCGGCGCCATACTTCTCATGCGCAGGCGCGGCGCAGACGTTCGGCTGCTTCGTGACGAACCCCTACCCGGCCATACTTGAAACCCGGCTCGGTATGCGCGCGGTAAACCTGGGACTCGGATCGGCGACACCGGCCGTGTTCTCGAATGACGGTGTGCTGCGTGTGATCAACAGCGGGCGATTCCTCGTCTTGCAAGTCATGGCGGCCCGCCAATGCGGTAACTCCCGGCTGCAATCGCTTGGAACCGATCTCGTGCGGGACAGCAGGCACGGCGACGACATTCCGGCACACATGGCCTGGCAGCGCATCCTCGAGGAAGAGCCGTCCAACCTCGACCGCTACATCGCGGAGTCGCAGACAAACTGGATCGATCAGTACGAGCAGTTGTTGCGCCAGATCGACGTACCCGTCATCTTGTTCTACTTCTCGGTGAAGCAGAAGGATACCGATCCACCGTTGGACGCGAAGAATGCCAACGCATTGCTCGAGCCGTTTCCGCAGCTGATCAGGGAGTCGAGTATCGACACCGTCGCAGCGCGCTGCGACGACTTCATCGAATGTACGAGCACCCGTAACCACGGGCATTACCTGAAGAGTCGCTTCAACGGCGAACCGGTGGAAGTGGACAATTCGGTCCTTGATCCTCGAATGACGGTGAGATGGAAACGCAATTGGTACTACCCGTCACCGGAAATGCATGAGGACGCAGCAGCGAGCCTCCTTCGCGCGGCGGCAGCGCTGTGACGGGCGATGCACCGACACCCGGTGGTGTCGAAACCGCGACGGACACAACGGTGTCCACGTTCTGCCGGATCTGCGAGGCGCGTTGTGGGATCGACGTCACCGTGCGCGACGGCCGAGTGTTGCGCATTGGTCCTGACAAGCTGAATCCCTATTCGTGGAAGGACTTCTGCTCCAAGGGTCGGTCGGCCGGTGAAGTCGTTCACCACCCTCGGCGGCTGTTGTCACCGCTGCGGCGAGTGAACGGCGGATACGAGCGGGCATCGTGGGAGGACGCGATTGCCGACATCGCCGCGCGATTGACAACGATCCGCGACCGACACGGGCCCGATGCGATTGCGGCATACCTCGGAAATCCAGTGGGATTCAACGGTTCCAACGTCACGTGGTTCGCGAGCCTGGTCCGCGGCCTCGGTACCGCCAATATGTATTCGGTGTCTTCAGTGGATCAGAACAATCTGCAGCGAGTGTGCCACGAAATGTACGGGCGCTGGCTCGTGCCGCTCGTGCCCGACGTCGATGAGTGCGACTACTTCCTTCTTGTCGGTATGAATCCCGCTGTGTCGACCTTCGGCTGGATCCACAACGTGCCCGACGGGTGGCGCCGCACGATCGCACGGCAAGATCAAGGCGCGAAGATTGTGCTCGTCGACCCGAATCGCACTGAGAGCACGGCCAAGTCGGATCAGCACATCCGGGTATGGCCGGGGCAGGACTGGGCGCTGCTCTTCGGTGTCTTGACCGTTATCTTGCGAGAGGGCCTCGCCCGAACGCCATCTCGGCCCGTCCTGAGCGGCATGGCGGAACTCGAGCAACTTGCGCGTGAAGTCGACGTCTCCGACCTCGCGGCGCGCAGCCGGGTATCCGTCGACGCCATGACGACCATTGCTCGAGAGTTCGCCGCTGCGCGGACGGCGATGTGCGTGGCGCACACCGGCGTCAGTCACAACGGTGAAGGCGTGCTTGCCGAATGGCTCAGTCATGTCCTCAACGCCGTTACGGGACGGCTCGACACGGTCGGGGGACGACGATTCGAGCCTGGCTATACACCGGTAGGCACGTTCTTCGGGACACGACCGGCGAGTCCGAGCCGCGTCAGGGGCCTTCCGGCCATCGCCGGTGCACGCAGCCTCGCCGAACTCGCCGATGAGATCACCACACCGGGGGAAGGCCAGATCAGGGCACTGCTCTGCAACAGCGGCAATCCGGTGCTCAGCGGACCTCAGGGTGCGCGCTTGGACGCCGCCTTGAGCAACCTCGATCTGATGGTCGCGATCGATCTCGTGCAGCGGGAAAGCCACCGCCATGCGCATTGGCTTCTGCCCGGCTCGCACTACCTCGAGCGTGAGGACCTGTTGCCCGTCTATTCCTCGTTCGAGGACCAGCCATTCGCCCAGCTCGCGCAGCCCGTGCTGGAACCGCCTCCTGGGGTTCGACAAGAGTGGACATTCTGGCGTGACCTTGCGCTGGCGCTCGACATCCCGATCTTCGGAGCACAGACGGCTTCGATGACTCCGCGCGCACTATGGGAAAAGACCGTGAACGCGGGCGGAAAGGTGTCATGGTCTGACCTCGTCGGCCAACCGCACGGGGTCATCTACGCAGAGAAGTCATACGGCCAACTGGAGGAGGCACTCGCCAACACCGATGGAAGCGTGCACCTCGCTCCCGAGGCGTTCGTCGCGCGACTGCGACAGCTGATCTCGACGCCGGTAACCACCACCTCATCGGATTGGCCGATAGTGCTGTCGAATCAACGCAGCAAGGCCGCGATGAACTCATGGCTGAACGACACGCCTACGGCGTTGCGTCGCAACGCAACCAACACGCTTCACCTCCATCCCGACGATGCTGAACCGCTCGGCATCGGGACCGGTGATAGGGTGCGCGTCACCTCACGAGTCCACGCATTGGAATGCACGGCCGAAGTAAGCACAGACCCCTTGGTTGGCGTCGCCATTCTCGACCATGGTTGGGGGTCGCGGCTTTTCGACCCGCAGAGCCGGCAGCCTCCCGAATCTTATGGTTCAAATCGGAATGCACTTGTGAGCGACCTGGACCTGGACGCGCTGTCGGGCACGCCTGCTTTCGGCATCGCAGAGGTCCGCGTGGAGCGATTGACATCGACGATCGCCGAGGATCAATAGTCCGTTGATGCACCGCAGTTTGGTTACAAGCGGGCGTTGAAGCCGGCGTCGACGGGCATCGTCACGCCGGTGATGTACTTGGCCTCGTCGGACGCCAGGAACGCCACGGTGTGGCTGACGTCGGTAGGGTCCAGTGCAGGCACCGGGAGCGGGTTGGTCATCCGGTCCGCGATCTCCGGGTGGGTGCTCACCCAGCTGACGAACGACTCGTTCATGATCATCGGCGTCATGACTCCGGTCGGATGGATGGTATTTACCCGAATACTGTGCGGGGCAAGGATGTTGGCGTAGGTCCGCATCAGTCCGACGACTCCGTGCTTGGCGGCCACGTAGCCGTCCGGTCCGCCGTTGCCGTCAGACATCCCCTTAAGTCCCGCCGCGGAGCTGATGATGATGATGGAACCGCCACGACCACCGTCGATCAGCGCCTTGCGGCTGACCTTGATCGTGTTGCGGGTGCCAGTGAGCATCACGCCGATCGCCAGTTCCCAAGAGAAGTCGTCCAGCTCGTGGTTCTCGTCGACGTCGCCGTAGTGCATGATCCCCGCGTTGGCGACGACGATGTCGATGCGACCCCCGAGTTCCGCCACCCCCTCGTCGAATGCTGCGCGCAGTGCGTTGATATCGCGGATGTCGGCAACCTTGGTGACCACTCGTGCGCCGGCGTCACCGACCAACTTTGCGGTGTGCTCGAGATCGTCAACAGAGGACAGGGGATAAGGCACCGATGGCAGATCCGCACAGATATCGACCGCGATGATGTCGGCGCCTTCTTCGGCAAGCCGTACTGCGTGTGCGCGACCTTGGCCGCGGCCCGCCCCGGTGATGAAGGCGACCCTGCCATCGAGCTTGCCCATGATGTGTCCCCGTCATTGTCGGATGCGCTGAAAGGAGCGATGATTCGTCAGGCTAGTAATAGTCGACACACTTGTCAAGAATGTACTACGCTGATGGCCTGACCGCCGTCCGACGAAGGAGTGGCCGTGGCCGAATATCCAGATGCAGTCTCGCGCTCGCTACCCAAGGCGCACTCAGGAGTGCGCGAGCCCCATCGCGTGGCGATCATTCAGGACTGGGGAGTCGGCCTGGAGCCTCTTTACGATCAGTACGACGCCACCCAGTTGGCGTTCGACGAGGCGCACGAGTCCGGTCTGCTGGACAGGCCGGTGGAGTTACAGGTCGTCGAGGTCGAGGGGCTGCCCTACGCACGGGCGACCACACTGCTGGAGGCCGTCGACGCCGCCGTGCGCGACTTCCAACCCATCGCGATCATCGGCCCGCATACCTCGGAAAACGTCCCGATCATCAACCCGTACGCCGAAGAGATAGGCATTCCGTTCGTCGCGATGTGCGGTGCCATCGACCTGGCCGGGCCGTGGACGTTTCTGACCCCCAATGGCACCTTTCCCGACGAGGCGATCCTGATGGTGGACCACGCCGTCGACGTCTGCGGTGCCTCGCGTATCGGGCTGATCCGCGAAGACAACCTTTTGGGTGACGAGTACGCGACAAACATCAAGCGCCGTGCCCAGATCCGTGGTGTCTCGATAGTCGCCGATGTGGCGGTCGGATCCTTCATCGACGGCGATGACGGGCCGGCGGCGGTGACGGCCATGCGGGACGCCGGTGCTGACGCGTACATGTATGTCGGTTTCGGCGCGAACGCATTCGCGATGCTGGGGGCTTCGCAGAAACTGGCTGCAGACGGTTACGACGTTCCTCGCATCACCATGTCGATCTTCATGGGCACCATCGAGGGGTTGGCGCCGTATGTCGGGCTGATCGACAACTTCGAGGGCTGGGTCGGTGTGGACCAGTTCGACGAACGCAACGTGACGTTCACGTCGATGCTCGACCGGTTCGAGAAGCGTTTCGGGCGCAGGCCGGTGCACTGTTATACCGCCCAGGGTTACGACATGGGCAATGTCGTCGCCCACGGCCTTGCCAGAGCCAAACCGCACTCACGCGAGGGGCTGCGACGAGGACTGGAAACGATTCGGCGGCTGGACGCCGCGGCAGGCGGCCCGGGCAACCACATCTCGTTTGGACCCTACGACCACCGCGGCTACAAGGGCGACTACATCGTCATGCGTCAGATCCGCGACGGCCAGAACGTGTTGGCCCCGGCTTCTAAAGGCTGATCAAGCGTTCTTCGCGCGCGCCTTGACCACGGCGTCGCGGTGTTCGGGGGAGCCCATGCTGTTCAGCTCGCCGGTCAGAGCGGACTCGAAGGCTCCATCCAATTGGGCTTCGAGATAGCCGTTAAGCGCGGTCTTCGTCCGCTGTAGCGCGGCGGTGGGAACCTGCGCCAGACGGTTCGCGAGCGCCATCGCCTCGGGCATCAACTGTTCGGGTGCCAGGACTCGACTGGCCAGCCCGAATTCCACCGCCTTGTCCGGCGGAATCCGCGACCCCAGGAACAAATACTCCTTAGCCCGGGACAGCCCGGCCAGGGCGGGCCACACCATTCCGCCGTCGCCCGGCACCAGGCCCATCCGCAGATGTGGGTCGGCCAGAAAGCTGTTCTCCGACATCAGCACCAGATCGCACAGCACCGCGATACTGCAGCCCAGCCCAACGGCCGGACCATTTACCGCCGCGATCACCGGAAGAGGGCACCGCACCATGCCACGGATAATGGCGCGCCCCTCGGCGATGGTCTGCGCTCGCATCTCTTCGTCGTCGATGTTCTCCTGCATGTAGCCGAAGTCGCCGCCGGCACTGAAAGCCGAACCCGCGCCGGTAACGATGACCGCGCGCGCATCGGTGTCTGCGCTGAGGAGATCCCACACTCGCGCCAACGACTGGTGCATCGGCCGGTTGGCGCCGTTGAGGTCATCCGGGCGGTTCAGCCTGACCACCCGAACCGGCCCGTCGGCGGTGACGACCAACTCGTCACCGAGGCCGTACAAGCGGATCTTTTTCAGTCATGAGCCTACTTTCCATGGAGTCGCTGGCCAGCTGAAGATGGTCTCTGTGGACAACACGACGCCGGTCCGCGGTGACATGCCACGCTGTGACCTCCGGACCGAGCCTGGACGAGTTCGGCTATGATCGCGGCGGCACGCTGCGCCGAATCACACCACATCTCATGTACGCCGTCGAAGCCATAACCTGGTGGGCGCAGGCGCGATCACGTGGTTGAGCACCTGGCGACGAGCACGCCGTCGAGGGTCAGCTCGAGCTGACGTGCATGGTCACGCCATTCGGCGGCGAAGGCGGTCGGCTCGATTGACTCCGATCGACGGACGAAATGCAGTAACGCGTGCGACGTGGCAGGCGTGTCTCGCACGACCTCCTCGTCGCAGTAGACAGTGAAGTCCTTGACATAGGTGGAAAACGTCCGCAGCTCGTCCGCCAGGCTGACTTCGGTGCCGACCAGTGCGCGGTGCATGGCCGGGATCGAATTCAGACTCGCCAAGCTCAGCAACCCGACGCCGTCGTATTCCTGCGCCTCGGAGACGAGACAGTAGCGGGCCGTCCGAATCTCGGTCAGCGCCGCAGGCGCACCTGCGCCGACAACCGCCGCGTGCTTGCGCCATCGCCTGGCGAACTCCTCGTGGGTGAGGGCGGGATTGCGTCGCGCCAAATAGATCATCTTGCCGGTCATCGCGGTGTCCTTGCCGTTTATTGCGCCCGCTGTGCATCCAGCTGTACAGTGTATAGGTAATCCGCCGCGGTCAAAGGACGAAAGCGAAGTACGGAGTGGCCCGAACACGCGAACAGGCAGAAGAGCTTGCGTGGCGGCCGTGGGAGCGGATCGGCGCGGGCGAGGTCGCGCAAGGATTGGCACTGCTCGATGACGGCGGCACGTGGTGGGAAATGGCCACTCGCAGCGCGCAACCGATGGCCCGTATGAAAGTCGCTTCTCGCCGAGACTTTTCTGTCTCTTCCCCATGCGCTTCGAACCCGTGGGGTCGATCGTTGAAGGTACCGAGTTGCGCTTATGGTCGAGAGCTTCGCCGACCTACCTGACGGCGGCCGGTACAACAACGCGTACACATTCATCACCACCCTGCACCCAGACGAGGACCAGATCCTTCACGTGCGCGAGTACGTGGACACGCTGCACGCGAGTCAGACGTTGATACCTGCGGTGTTGTCGGCTGCCCGGGGCAGCTCCGCGATGGGTGATTTGCTTGGCGGCGTTGGCATCTCGCCGATGATGTCCATGGCTGAACGCGTGGCGGTCGTCACTGGCGCAGGTCGGGGTATCGGTAAGGCGATCGGCTTACACCTCGGGGCCTTGGGTTACCGCGTTGCGGTGGTCGGCGATCGGCCGATCGGGGCAAGAAGGACGTCGCCCCTGTTCCTGATCTCAGTATGAGATGAGCAAGTGGACGACGGTCGAACCATGCCGAGCTGTGCGAGCACTATCGGGCCAACGGCTGGTGGGACGACCGAGCGCTGCCCACACTGTTGCACGACGCGCTGACCTCCTCGAGCGGCCAAGCCTTCGCGTCCATTCTCGAAGCCGGCCGTTCAGCGGGACCGTAGGGGACGTGACGACGTATGCGCGCAGTTTTGCCGCTGGCCTGGCCCGGCGCGGGATCGCGGCGGGCGACCCAGTCGCGTTCACGCCTTCCCAACAGCGCAGAAGCGGCCGCCGTGTTCTACGGGCTGGCCCTGGTGGGCGCGACCTTGGTGCCCGTCGGGCACACGGCAGGACCGCGCGAGCTCAACCACGCGTTGCGCGAGTCCGGCGCCCGGGCACTCGTGGTCTGGAACCAAGCCGATCGGCGCTTTGCATTCGACGCGCTGGCTCCCGACCTCCCACGACTCGAGCACGTCGTGGCGATCGGCGATGCGCCGACGCCGGCCTCGGTCATCGACTTCGACGAGTGATCACGGGAGGGATGCTCGATGAGCCGGCATCCGTCGACCCCATGCAGCCCGCGGTGATCGGCTGGACATCGGGTACCACCGGCGATCCGAAAGGGGTGATGTTGAGCCATCGCGCGCTGTGCGCCGAGACGCGTGCGCACATGTCGCCGATGATGGCTCCGAGGTCCCGTCCGCTGGCCAGCACATCACCGATCGCACATGTCACGGGAATGCTGGTGTCGGTTCTGGTTCCGCCTCTTCTCGGGCCAGGAGATCCACCTGCTCGACTATTGGGATGCCGGTGAGGTACTCGAGTTGATGACGACGGAGTCGCTGTCGGCCGGGACGGGCGCGCCGCTGTTCCTCGCATCGCTGCTCGACCATCCCGCGTGCACCGCCCGGCATCACGAACTCATCGAGATGAGCTCACTGGGCGGCGCCGCGGTGCCCGCCGAGTTGGTGCTGCGGGCCGAGCGGGCGGGCATCGTCGCGATGCGCGGCTACGGATGCACCGAGCATCCCAGCATCGCGCTCGGCATGGCCGACGACCCGGCCGACAAAGCGCGCCACACCGACGGCAGGCCGTGCGCCGGCGTCGACGTGCGAATCGTCGACGACGACGGGAGCCGACCTGCCGCCAGGTGCCCGAGGTGAGATCTACAGCCGCGGGCCCGACTTGTTCTGCGGCTACACCGATCCCGGCTTGAACACCGCGGCATTCGACGGCGGCTGGTATCGCACGGGCGACATCGGATGGCTCGACGACGAGGGATACCTCACCGTCGTCGATCGCAAGAAGGACATCGTCATTCGGGCCGGGATGAACATCAGCCCGGCCGAGATCGAGGCGGCCATGACCTCCATGCCCGACATCGCGGGCGTCGCCGTCATCGCCGTTCCGGATACCAGGACGGGGGAGCGGGCGTGTGCGTTCGTCCGGCCGGTGCCAGGCATGGTCGCGCCGACGCTGGACGAGGTGCGCCGACACCTTTCGGCGGCCGGGCTGGCGAAATACAAGTGGCCGGAGGAGATCTGCGACCACCGCGACGACTTTCCCCGCACCCCGGCGGGCAAGGTCCGCAAGACCGAACTGCGCGCGGTGTGGACCGCGCGACGCGAACACTCGAGAGAGGACGCACGGTGACTGACAGGCAGCACGTCAAACCCGATCAACGCGAGACTCGACGTTCTGGTCGACCGGTGCCGACTCGAGGTCGACAACGGCACACTGCCGTCTGCGCAGGTCGCGCTCCACGTCGACGGCGAGGAGTACGTCTCGGAGACGTTCGGCGCGGCAAGACCGTCGACGCGTTACGTCCTGCAGTCGACCGGCCGCAGCATCGTGGCAGGCGTGCTGTGGAAGCTGATCTCCGACGGGTTGCTCGACGTGACCCGCACGGTCGCGGAGTACATTCCCGAATTCGGCACGAACGGAAAGGATTCGGTCACGGTGGAACAGGTCGTCACGCATGTGGGCGGGTTTCCGCTCGCGCCGCTTGGATACCCGGCGATGCTCGACCGAGAAGAGCGCCTCAAAGCCTTCGCCAAGTGGCGATTGACCTATGAGCCGGGCACCGAACTCCAGTTCCATTTGACGTCGGCGGCGTGGGTGATCGCCGAGTTGTGTGAGCGGCTAACCGGCCAGCCGATCGGCGTTTACCTTCGTACCCTCACCGGACCGCTCGGGCTAGACAGCATCGAGATCGGGCCGCCCCTCGACCGCCAGGGCGATGTGGCCCCGTTCGTGCGCACCGACGGTGGCTCCGACGACGACGTCTACGCCTGGGGGCCTTGGTATCTCGCCAGGCCCGAAATCCTGGCCGCCGGCGAACCGAGCCACTCGACCGTCGCGACGGCATCTGATCTCGCCGGGTGGTATCAGGCGCTGATGTCGTCGGAGCTGTGGCGCCGCGACGTCGTCGAGGATGCGACGCGTATCCGGGTGACGCTGCCGGTGACTGGCGAGCGCGGCGGAACCCCAAGCGTGCCAGGCAACGTCGGGCTGTTCATCGTGATGGTCGGCGACGACGGGCTGTCGCACGGTTTCCTGCCGACCGCGACGGGACCGCGCACGTTCGGCCACGGCGGCGCCGCATGCCAGATCGGCTTCGCGGATCCGGACACCGGGCTGTCGTTCGCCTTCCTCACCAACGGCTACCCGAGCACCGGCTACGAACAGTCGAGGATCGGACTCAACCGCATCATCAACATCGGCAACCTCGCCGCGGATTGCTTCAGCTGATGACTACGCCGGAATCACCCCACGCGCGCTACGAGGTGCTGGAGGACGGCATCGCCCGCATCACCTTGAACCGGCCCGAGCGGCTCGGGGCGTACACGCCGCAGATGTGCGCAGAGATCCTCGACGCCCTGCGCACCGTCCGCCTCGACGACGCGGTTCGCGTCCTGGTGCTGACCGGGACGGGACGCGGGTTCTGCACGGGCGGCGACGTGTCACCCGACGCCGGCTTCGACGACCACACCAGCCACCAGATCGGACGGGCCCGCGAACTGCGGGAGGATTCACACGCGGTGGTCACCGCCTTGCACAAGCTCGACAAGTCCGTCGTGTGCGCGGTGAACGGGATCGCGGTCAACGGCGGACTTACGTTCGTGCTCTGTTGCGATATCCGCATCGTGGCAGCGAGCGCGAGACTGGGCGACACCAGCGCCCGCGCCGGGCTGCTGCCCGACGAGGGCGGCGCGTGGCTGTTCCCCAGAACCATGGGCTACGACAAGGCGTTTCGCATGGTCGCGCTGTCGGAGATCTACGACGCGCAGACGGCCCTCACGTTGGGTCTGGCGACAGAGGTGGTGGCCGACGCCGAACTCGAGGACCGCACGCTCGAGGTGGCGCGTGGGCTCGCCGCGGCCGCGCCGTTGGCGTTACGGGCGGTCAAGTCAATGATGCGCCGGGCCATGGAGTCCACGCTGGATGCCTCCTTGGGGGATGCGCAACAGGCCGTGCTCTGGGTCGGGCCCAGCGCTGACGCCGCCGAAGGAAAGGCGGCGTTTCTGGCCAAACGACCACCGAAATTTGCCGGCTTCTAGCAGCTACCCAAACTGGCCCCGAACGTGGATTACCAGCACGCAAATGGGCGGTTCGGCGTGTATCAACCGCACACTCGCGCGGCCAATCGACTGTTCCTCACATTAACTTTACCATGTATAGTCAGGCCAAGCGACGTAGGGAAGGAAGCTGCTGATGGCACTTATCGAGAACTCCGTCGGCGAGCTGCCGTACCAGTTGACCGACTTCGATCAGCATTCGTACGAGTCTGAGGACTGCTTCACCCGGTTCATGCCGAAGGCCAAATTGGATACGGCGGTGAGGCCGATCGTCGCCCCGTCTGGCCGCAAGGTGCTGCTGGCCAATGACAGGATCGTCACCGCGCTGGAGAACGACCTCGACCAGGCGTATGTGCCCGGTTCGCTGGTGGAGATGCTCAAGCAGCGCTCGTCGGGCAATGAGTCCGACGCCGAGCGGTTCTACGAGCCCATGCAGCCCGAATACCTCGACCGCGACGCGCGGCTCAAACAGCTCACCGAGCAGCAGATCGAGCGCGCGATCATGTACCCAGGCGGCTGGGCGCTGATGGCCGAGGAGTATCTCGACGGCATCGACCCGCTCTACGACAACATCGAGTCGTTCAACAAGTGGATGAACGAGGACTGGGGGTTCGCCTACCAGGATCGGATCTACGCCCCCGCGATGCTGTCCATGCGCGACCTCGACCGCGCGTGCGAGGAACTCGACCGCGTGCTGGCGGCAGGCGCGCGATTCGTCGTGCTGCCCGCCGGCCCTGCTTACGGCCGGTCGCCCGGTGACCCGTACTTCGACCCATTCTGGGCCCGCATCAACGAGGCGCGCGCGGTGGTGTGCTACCACATCGCGGAGTTCCACTATCAGAACAACGTTGCGTCGCAATGGGGTTGGGGTTTGCGGCCGCCGTTCCAGTTCTCGGCGTGGCAGTGGCAGAACACCTACGGCGAGCGGCCGATCACCGACACGCTATCTGCGCTGATCTTCGACAACCTCTTCGGCCGGTTCCCGAACATCAAGGTGTTGGTCAGCGAGTTCGGCGCGGAGTGGGTTCCGCACTTCATCCGGCACATGGACAAGAGCCGCGGCATGGGAAGGCTTGGACCGTGGCTCGGTGGACAACTGACCGAACGGCCGAGCGCGATATTCAAGAAGCACGTCCGGGTGGTGCCGTATCCCGAGGACGACACCGTCGAGCTGATCGAAAGGCTCGGCACCTCCGAGACGCTGCTGATGGGATCGGACTGGCCGCATGCCGAGGGCCTGCGGGAGCCTGCGGATTTCTATCTGAAGGTCGACGCCCTGGACGAGGCCACGCGCAGAGACTTCCTGCGTGAGAACGGTATGAAGCTCTCGAGCGGAATCGGCTGAGCAATTGACCGTCGATGTATCCAATGAAGAACTCGTGCAACGGTTCCCGGGGGAACCGATCACTCACGACAATGCCGCGCACTATCGCGGCCGCCTTACTCGGCAGCTGTTGCTGAACCGGTGCGCAGAGTGCGGCCGGTGGCACGCACCCGCCAAGCCGATCTGCCCGGACTGCTGGTCGTCTCGTATCTCCGCCGAGCCGGTGAGCGGTGACGGAGTGATATTCATGGCCATCTTCCTGCACAGGGGCCCGGCCGCGCCGGGCGTCGACTACCGGGTGCCCTACCCCGTGGTGGCGGTCGAACTCGCCGAACAGGAGGGCCTGCGCTTCACCTCGACGGTGATCGGCGCCGACAATGCTGACATCCGTATCGGGGTGCCCGTGCGGCTGGCGTGGACGGAACGTGCCGGATCACCCATGCCGGTGTTCGAGTTGGTTACCCGATGAGCGCGCGAAACGCCATGAAGGACAAGGTTGCCATCGCGGGCGCGTCCACCACCGGCTTCGTCGCGAAGAACACTGACCGCAGCCAGGCCTCGCTGGCGGCCGAGGCATGTATCGACGTCATCCGAAAATGCGGGATCACACGCGAGGACATCGACGGACTGTGCGGAAGCTGGCCGTCGACCCCGGTCCTTCAATCCGTCCTCGGCATTCCCGAGCTCACCTGGTCGGGCAACCCCGTCATCCCGATGGTCGACCATGTGGCGACCGCGGCTGCAGCGGTGCATGCGGGTTTGTGCGAGGTGGCGCTCGTCTACCACGCCGCATACCGCGCGCCATGGAACAGCGGTTCGGCGCTGAAGGACCCGTTTCGCAGGATCGCCACACCGGGCCTCTCCGATCCGCAACCTGGCCCAGAGACGATGGCGGCCGCTGTCGGGTACACAGGCTGGGCGTCGCGCTACATGTACGAATATGGCGTGACCCGAGAGGATTTCGGCCTGGTGGCCGTCAACGCGCGATCCAACGCCAGCCGCAATCCCGCCGCCGCGATGCGGGAGCCCTTGTCGATGGAGGACTACCTGAACGCCCCGATGATCCGCGAGCCGCTGTGCCTGTACGACATGGACCCCGCCGTCGACGGCGCCGATGCCTTCATCGTCACCACCACCGAACGCGCCAGGGACATGGCGCTGCCGCCAGTACTCATCAACGCCGCCGTCCTCGGGCAGGTCAGGCACAACGAAGAGGACCAGACCGTGAGCCTGCGCCAGCACGGTCAGCAGGTCGTCATCGAAACGCTGAAAGCCAAGAGCGACTTCTGGATCGACGACATCGACGTCTACTTCCCCTACGACGGGTTCACGCCCATCACGTTGAACTGGATCGACAACGCCGGCTGGTGCAAGCCGGGGGAGGCCGGCGCGTTTCTGCGCGAGCATTGGGACGACGGCGCGCAACGGGCTCTGATCAACAACCGGATTCCGGTCAACCCGCACGGGGGATCGCTGTCCGAGGGCGCAACACAGGCCTCCGGCCATATGCGCGAGGCGGTCCACCAGTTGCAGGGCCTCGCAGGCGATCGCCAGGTCGCCGACGCGCGTCGTGCGCTCATCACCGCGGGCGGATTCTTCTTCAACGCGCAAGGCCTGACCCTGCATCGGGTGTGACCATGCTGGAGGGGTTCCGGTCGGCCGTCGTATCGGGGCGCGACCGCCCGTTCCTGCTGTACTTCGACTCCGTACTGACTTTCGGCGACGTCGACCGGCTGTCGGATGCGTTCGCTGTCGCATTGGCGGACAAAGGGTTCCGCCGCGGCGATCGCATCGCGCTTTACCTGCAGAATGTCCCGCAGTACGTGCTCGCGCTCCTCGCGGCATGGAAGCTGGGTGCGGTCGTGGTGGCGATCAACCCGATGCTGACCCCCAGGGAAGTGGCGAAGCTGCTCGCCGACTCGACCCCGACCGTGCTCGTCGCACTCGACGAACTGCACTCGCCCGGTCTTGCCAACGTGGTGGCGCCGTCGTCGGTCTGCCGGGTCATCACGACCAGCGCGCTGGACTTTCAGTCGACGGGCGACGGACGGGTGCTCCCGCCGGATCGCGTCGCGACACCTGAAGGCGCAGAGGACTTCTGCAGGCTCATCAATGAATACGACGGACAGGTACCCGACCCGATCACCGTTGAGACCGACGAGGTCGCGGTTATCACCTACACCTCCGGCACCACCGGGGCGCCGAAGGGCGCGATGAACAGCCATCGCAATGTCGAAACCGGCGGGTTGGCCTACCGCGAGTGGTTCGCACTCGGCGACGACGACGTGGTGCTCGGCGTTGCCCCCCTGTTCCATGTGACCGGGCTGACCGGACACATCGCCTGCAGCATTGCCGCGGGAGCCTCACTGGTGCTTACATACCGGTTCAACATCGACGTGACTCTCGACATGATCCGTCTGCACCGGCCGACCTTCACCGTCGGCGCGATCACGGTGTTCATCGCACTCGGCAACTCCGATGTCGACGCGCGCGATCTGGCCTCGTTGACCAAGATCGCCTCCGGCGGAGCACCGGTCGCAGCCGCCACTGCGGAGCGGTTCCGGGACCGGTTTGGCACGTACATCCACAACGTCTACGGGATGACCGAGACGACTTCGCCGGTGCTGGCAGTCCCCATGGGCTCTGTTGCCCCGGTGGAGTCCGAGACTCAGGCGTTGTCCGTGGGCGTCCCGATGCTCAGCGCACAGGTCACGGTGCTTGACGACAACGGAAATCACTTGCCTGCAGGACAACTCGGTGAGATCGCCGTCGCGGGCCCGCAGATTGTGCCGGGCTACTGGCGCAACGCGGCGGCGACCCAAGCCGCGATGCGCGACGGCTGGCTGCTGACCGGCGACGTCGGCTATGACGATGAAGACGGGTGGTTCTACCTCGTTGACCGCAAGAAGGACATGATCGTGGCGGGTGGCTACAAGGTGTGGCCACGCGAAGTCGAAGATGTGCTCTATACCCACGAAGCCGTTCTCGAGGCCGGCGTTGTCGGCGTGCCCGACCCGTACCGCGGCGAGACGGTAAAGGCGTTCGTGTCGTTGCGCAGCGGTCATTCGGTCGATCCGGGCGAACTTATCGCCTACTGCCGAGAGCGCCTCGCGGCGTACAAGTATCCCCGTCAGATCGACATCGTCGACGCCATTCCCAAGACGGCGACCGGCAAGATCCTGCGCCGACAGTTACGCGGCGGCTGAGCTGCTTCCCTTAGGCTTTCCAACGCAATTCGAGTGAGTTGAGCCCGAAGACCTGGCCGCCGTGCTCGATGGGCTCGGCGGCCAGCTCGTACTCGGGAATGCGCTTATGCCATTCCTCGAGCAGGACCGCGAGCTCTTGGCGGGCCAAGTGAGACCCGAGGCAGCGATGCGGGCCCCCACCGAACGCGATGTGGCGGGTAACTCCGCGGTCCAAGTCGACGCGGCGTGCGTGGGGGAACATCTCGTCGTCACGGTTCGCAAATGCCAGCGGAAATGCGGCCATGTCACCGGCCTTCACCGGACAGCCGTGGAAATCCATGTCCTGGGTGGCCTTCCGCGCTGTCTGCACGATCGGATATACCCGCAACACCTCCTCGACTGCGTGTGGGATCACGTCGGGGTCGGTCGCAATCCTCTGACGGTCACTGGAGTGCGTCGCCAAATGCAGCATCGCATAGGATGATTGGCTGGCCACGGTATCCAGGCCGGCCATGAAGAGCAGCAGTAGACAATTCAACAGGTCCATGTCGGTCACCGGCTCGCCGTCGATCTTCCAGTCGATGGCCGCACTCACGATGTCGCCGGCATCCGGATTGCGCTCGGCTCTGCGCTGCTCGATGAGTCCGGAGAAGAACCCCATTACGTGCGTCATTCCCTCGAGCCGCCGCGCGTTCACCTCGTCACCGATGCCTTGGGTGTGAAGGATCAGGTCCTCCCATTTCAGGAAGTCGTCGAGGTGGTCCAGCGGCATTCCCATGATGTTCAGGAACACGATGGACGGGAAAACCCGCGCCATCTGAGTGACGAATTCGCAGCCGCCCTGGGCCTTCAGCTTATCGATCAACTCACCCGCGAGCCGATGCTGTTCTTCCTGCATGCCTTTGACGCGTCCGGGCGAGAAGTATTCGGCCAGCACTTTGCGCCATTTGGCATGCTCGGGCGGATCGAGCATGACGGGGATCCACTTGTACGGCGGCTCAGGGTCGTTGGGCACGATGACGCTGCTCGACCAGAGCTCAGGGTGCTGCAGCCCGTCGAGAATGGTCGGATAGTCGGTGAACATCCAGTAGCCGTCCCCCTCGTCGTTGCGCAGCGCGGGCCGGATCTCGTCCTGGAGGTCGTCGAGGAGCCGGAAATTCGTCAGCGCGGGTGCCGACGCTCCCGCCACGAACTCGAAGTTCTTGACGGGACACTCTGAAACCGTCTCGTTGTCGGCCATGTCATCCTTCCTGATCTTCTCGGGGCTGTCTGTCGCGTTGTAGGTGACCTGCGAGGTTTGTCAAAGCGTCGAGCGCAACTTCGACGGCGTCCTCGGCTTCCCGCGTCAGCGAGAGGCGTTCTCCGGCCGACCCGCCGGATGCTGCAAGTGCCGGAACGATGAAATGCCGAAACCGCCTAAGCACAGCGGCATCTGAGCGGTCGAGTTCCTCGGCTGCGATATACGTCTGCTCGACGAGGAAGTCGATGATCTCGTCGATGTCCAGGTCGGTGCGCACCTCGCCGTTGCGTTGGCCTTCTTGTAGCGCCGGTCCCATGGCGTCCACGGCCATCTGGTGCACACGGGGATGGTGCACCGAAGCGGACCGCTGAGCGATTAACGCCGAGATCGATGGATCCGTTGGCAGTTCGCGTGTCGTGTACAACAGTGCCGCCTCGACTTTGGCGAACACACCCACCTTCTTGGACATCAGCGTTTCGACCGCCGCGGTGTGGCGGCGCGCCCGCAAAAGTGCAACCTGCACGAGCATTTCGGGAACGTTACCGAGTTGCCGGAATGCCGTGGCGCGGGAAACGCCTGCCCTGATCGCGACCGCCTCCATCTGGATGCTTTCGATACCGCGCTCGGCAATCTCGGCATCTGCGGCGCGGATCAGTCGATCGCGCACGGTGCCGTCGTCGATGGGGCTGAGGGGGACGGCCGTCATGTGATGGCCCCGGCGATCTTGAGTTCGATGAGCCGGTCTTCGTCCACGCCGAGTTCTCGGATCACCTCGTCGGTGTGCTCTGCGAATTGTGGGGCCCGGGTCAGCCCAGTCGATCCGTCGTCGAATTTCACTGGGCTGTTGACCAACCGTCGGGGATTACCCTCGGCATCAACGATTTCGGCGATCCGCCCGTTGGCGATCAGTGATTCGTCATTGGCCAGATCCCACGCGTCCTGTACCGGCGCCCACTGTCCGGTGCCGCGGCTGAGCCGTTTCCTGCACTCGGCCAGGCTCAACTGAGCGATGGCGGTACAGACGATGTCATATGCGGCGTCACAGTTGTCGAGCATGGATTCGAGCGTGCCGAAGCGCGGATCCACTGCAAATTCGTCGACGTCCATCAGGCCGCAGAACTCCTGCCAGTACTTCGTCGGCTGCAGCATGGACAGCTGGATGAAGCGACCGTCGCTCGTACGGTATGCACCGGTCAACGGATTCCCCGGCGCCGCAGTCTTGCGCTCGGTCTTTGGCAATGGCCCGTCGACGAGCATCGCCATGTTCACACTGAATTGCGTCGCCCATGCACCGACGGCAAGCAGCGATACGTCGAGCACCGAAGTCTCACCTGTGACTTGTCTGCGGTACAGCGCCGCTGCCACCCCACCTGCGATCGACATACCACCGATGTTGTCGCCATACGCACCGGCGGGCATGAACGGTGCGCTGTCGGCGTCGGGCGCCATCACCCCGTCCGCGCTGCCGCCACGTGCCCAGAAAGCCGTTGCGTCGTATGCGCCGGTGTCGCGGTCGGGTCCACTGGAGCCGAATCCACTGCCCGCGACATAGATGATGTCCGGGTTGACGCTGCGAACGTCCTCGATGTCGATGGCCAGCTTGATCCGCGCGGACGGCAGGTAGTTGGTGAGGAAGACGTCGCTGCGCCGGATCAACTCCTCGAGTAGTGGGCGTGCCTCGGGATTGTCCAGTGCCAGACCGACACTGCGCTTTCCCCTGTTGGGCGCCTCCATGATGGGTGCGAACGACGAGCCCGGCGCGGTCACCGCGGCTCCGAGTATCCGGACCAGGCCGCGCTGGGCGTCTCCGGTCACCGGATGCTCGATCTTGACAACGTCGGCACCCCAGTCGGCAAGCACCGCACCGGCCGACGGCACGAACGTGAACTGTGCTACCTCGAGGACGCGAACCCCCTCAAGTGCTTTCGTTGCCACCGAGCCTCCTGCGATCCTCAATGACCGGGCGTCTCATCGTTGCGACTTAATTCGATAAACGTATCACTGATTCACGAGAATGGCGAGACCCGTCTCAACCCGCTGTCAGTCGGCCTTCAGTCGATGATGTCGCGTACCTTCGTCTTCTCGTAGCCCTTGAGGAGTGCGGCGCTCGCTGCCTCCATGTGCTTGCGCCAGTGGGCTTCGGTTGCGTCGCCCTTGCGGGCGTTGACCAGGCTCACGAGCCGGGCGTAGGACTTGACCAGTCTTGCGTACTCGTCCTTCGGCGGGCCGCTGACACCGAGAAGTGCTGCGGCGGTGTGCCGTTCGCCGATCTCGTGGAGCATGCCCGCGATCATTCCCAGTGTCGCGTTGCCCGAGAGTTCGACCATGCGGCGGTGTAGGTTGGCCGTCGCGGCCGCCAGTGTTCCGGCCCCCCAAGCGCGGGGTATGTCGTCAACGAGGCGACCCAGCTCAACGTGCGACTCGGCCGTACCGTTCTCGGCAAGCATTTTGGCCGCCGCAGGCTCGATGGCCGTGCGCGCGGCCATCACATCGGCCAATGTCGTACCCGACAATGCGAGCAGCAGCCCCGCCGGTCGCGCGACGATCTCAGGTCCCGGTACGCAGACCCTGGCTCCGGTCCGAGAGCCACGCCGCACCTCGACGAGCCGTTCGGACTCCAGGACGCGCACGGCTTCCCTCAATGTCGGCCGGCTGACTTGGAAGTGCGCAATGAGATCCGCCTCGTGGGGCAGGAAGTCGCCGTCCTTGAGCTGGCCATCCACGACCATCCGGCGCAGTGTTCTCGCCACCAGTTCGGCCGTCTTGGGCGATCGGACGGCGCGTGACCGCGAGTCGGGCGAGATCATCTGCGCAAGCGGTTCAGGTCGAGACACCGTGGCCTCCTTGCTGCTTCAGTTGTCATACTTCGTAAACCGTTCATCCCAGGTCGCGGACCAGTCGTATGGCGGCCGCGTCATAAGCAGACCGTCTGTGTGTACTCACCAGGAAGCTCGGCGGCGCCAGAAACGCGGTCTCCGGCAACCTCTTCCGGCTCGACAACATCTCGCTGGCCTGCTCGGCACCACCGCAGATCGCCACCGCCCACAGCATGTCGTCGGTGACGTGGTCTGCCATGGATTGGGGCCGACCACTGCGGAATGCCGCGCGTATCGCGGCCACCTGATCCTGCCATCCGTGCAGTTCGACAAGGGAGTCGTACGTGCGCACGGTCAGATAGAAGGCGATCTGCAGCCGCGCCTCTTTGATGGCCCGCTCGGGATTGGCGTCATCGATCGCGGTGATCAGCCAGCCCCAGCGTTTCTGGGCGACGGCAGTTCGTCCGGCGGTTTCAGCACCGCGCGCGAGCTCCGGGTCGACCACCTCCTCCCACCATCGGTCGGTGAACAGTCCATGACCCAGCACGCCGTCGGCGACGCGTCCCGCAGTACGGATCATGATCCTGTTGAAAGCACCGATGAGGATTGGCACGTCGAGCCGGCCGAACACCGGCGCACGGATGTCGGCGTCGATGGAGTAGAAGTCGCCTTGGTAGCGGAGTGGTTCGCCGTTCTCCGCGTGCAGGAACATCCTGATGACATCGATCAGCTCGGCCATCCGCGCTGCGGGGTGATCGGCGTCGACGCCGAACCAATCCCGGTTCATCCGCGGGGTCCCAGCACCAAGGCCGAGGAAGACGCGGCCACCCGCGCGCTTCGACAGGTGGCGGACGGCCGCCGCATGCACGAACGGAGATCGCGCGAACGCGTAGGCGATACCGGGACCGATCATCGCTGACGCCGTGGAATGCGCCATCTCGGTGGCGGTCACATACGCACTGACGTCGGCGAACTCGCCAGAGCAGAAGGCGGTCGCACCCGCTGCCTCGGCCTCAGCGGCCATTGCGTCACCCGGCCAGGGCAATCCCCACTGCATGCAACCGTCCCATCGAACATCGCTTACTTAGTAAGATATGTACTCTACACGGCGGCTCACTGTCGCGCCGGGCCATCGAGGAATGGGACAGCTGGCGGACGGTGGATGACGCCCGGACGACTGACGCGTGCGTCAAAGCGTTGCGGTCTTGGGCCCGACCGATGTACAGATCGCGCCTTCAAAGGTGAACACCGAACCGCATCCCCGTCCCGTCGACTCGTACGTCGTGCCGGGCCGGTAGGGGGCGAAGAGGACCCGGGCCGGTATCGGTTTCGCCTCGAGCACGCAGTTGCCGTTGGACGAATCCCCCTGCGCAGACACGCACACCGTCATCGAATTGGGGTTGATCGAGCCCGTGCAGGGGAACGGGGCGAGTGTCGCCGTCACCATCAGCACTCCCGACACCGACACCAGCTCTGGCGCCGACAGCGTGTACACGCACGACGGGTCCGATGACGGTCCGTCCGTCGGCTCCGCAGTCGCCGTCCCGGCTACGCCAACGGCGACGGCGATAGATGACAGCACGCTCAGGATGGGGGTCAGAGACCGAATCATGCTCGGATACTACAAGCGACCGCGCCTCGGTTGGAGGTGCTTCGCACGTTGCTCGTCACCGTGAACCCGTCCGGCGAAGGGGCGAGGACAGATTCGAATGATCGTCAATGTCGCGATCCGGCGACCATATCTGTCCGCTGAGCAATCGCTTCTTAGCGGGTGTGAGCACGCCGGGAAAAAGTGGCTGGCGACGGCTCTCGCGTGATGAGACGCGTATCACGAAATTGGTTAATCCGATAAATGGATAGATAATTTGCTTGATAGCTGTCATGCGTCTAGACGATGATTCTGAACGTCCCCGCGCCTCGATGTAGTGGATTTGCGAACGATTCGTCCACGGGCATTCCCGGCGGAGCGGCACCGCTGCCGTCCTGGTCCTGATGTCGTCGCCGCGAGGCCCTCAAGCGGGCACTTCTCGGTAGTCATCGCCCCGCTCGGTGACGTGTCCCGTCGCCCGGTGCCAGGCCCTGGCGCGCGGGGCACCGGGAGCGAGGTCGTGTGCGGGGTGGGCAGGCCGGGGGGAGTTAATGGCCGAATTGGAATATTCGACTTAGGCGCGGACCGATCGAATTCACCTGTTAATTCAGAAAACCAACGCACCGCCGAACGCAGTCCGACAATAGGGCAGTTCACGATTATTTAGGTATGTATTCCACGCCCCACTATTGCGGATACTGAATTGCTAGCTACCATTTCTGCGAATTCGCGCCTCTAAGGAGATAAATTTTAGGGCGACTGAAGGATGCGTTGTTGGCAAAGGTTGGCATCGCCGGCGTGGGCGCGCGCCGAGCAACTAGTTGCCCAGGCCAAGATCCGCAGGCCAGTGCCCATTGACGGCCTCCCAGCCAGTGCACCTGTACCTATGCTGCCGAAAACCTGGGATCGCGCGTAACTAGAACGTGTGGCATTAGCGAACGGCGTCCTTGGCATGAGACGTTTCGTGCGGGGCTGTCGCATCGGTTTGTAGCAAAGCCAACTCCTTCTACTACGTCGACCCCGTGAGGTCATAACCGAATGTCTGAGAATGTTGCTCGTTGTGAAAATCGTGGTGTACGGTTTCCCGGCAGTACTTTAGTTAAGTGGTTACAGGTACGTGGAGAGTGTCCAGCATTCGGGGCCCCGGAGGGAATCAGCCGTACATGCGAATAAGCACTGAGCATCGGAGAAGCGGGTAGTGGTTACCACTGATGCTCTCGCGAAGCCGGTCCGTTCGATCGGTGACTTCTTCGCGATGTCGTTGGACACTTTCGTCCAGATCTTCCGCCCGCCGTGGGCGTGGCGGGAGTTCCTCTTGCAAGCGTGGTTCGTCGCGCGGGTATCAATGTTCCCCACAGTCATGCTCGCGATCCCGTTCACGGTCCTCACCGTGTTCACCATCAACGTTTTGCTCGTCGAGATCGGTGCCGCCGACTTCTCGGGCACCGGCGCGGCCTTGGGTGCTGTCACGCAGATCGGCCCGATCGTGACGGTGTTGGTGATCGCCGGGGCTGGCGCTACGGCGATGTGCGCCGACCTCGGTGCCCGAACGATTCGTGAAGAGATCGACGCGCTACGAGTGCTCGGCATCAACCCGGTGCAGGCCCTTGTGGTGCCACGCGTGCTGGCGGCAACGCTCATCTCGCTGATGCTGACGGCCATCGTGACGATGGTCGGCATCATCGGCAGTTTTGTGTTCGCCGTGTACTTCCAAAACGTCACGCCGGGTGCTTTCGCGGCGGGCCTCACTCTTCTCGTCGGACCGACTGAAATCGTGATCAACCTGATCAAGGCGGCCATTTTCGGCTTGGCGGCCAGCCTGATCGCCTGTTACAAGGGTCTTTCCGTCGGGGGTGGGCCTCAGGGCGTCGGTGATGCGGTCAACGAAACCGTTGTCTATACCTTCATGGCGCTGTTCGTGATCAACGTGATCGCCACAGCCGTCGCGGTGAATGCGACCTTCGGCGCATGAGCCAGGTGGCCACGTACAGTCCGCTGCCGAAGGTTGCGCGTGCCCTCCGATCGGGCTACTACGGATGGAACCGGATCGGCGATCAGACTCACTTCTACGTCCGCACTCTGCGGGGAACGTGGGATGTGGTCGTGCACTACCGAGTCGAGTTGGTGCGCCTTATCGCGCAGATGAGCCTTGGCTCAGGTGCTTTGGCGGTGATCGGCGGCACCATCGTGATCGTCGCTTTCCTCACACTGTCTGCGGGCTCATTGATCGGCATCCAGGGTTACACCCAGTTGCAACAAATCGGCGTCGAGGCGCTAGGCGGGTTCATATCGTCCTTCCTCAATGTTCGTTTGGTTGCACCGCTGGTCGCCGGAATCGGGTTGGCCGCGACGATCGGAGCGGGGGCAACTGCACAACTGGGCGCGCAGCGAATCAGCGAAGAGGTTGATGCGCTTGAGGTGATGGGCATCCGCTCGGTGGCATACCTCGCATCGTCGCGTGTCATCGCGGGGGTCATCATCGTCATTCCGCTGTATTGCATCGCGGTGCTCGCAGCATTCCTGGCGACCCGCGTCGCGACCACTGCCGTTTACGGGCAGTCGACCGGCGTTTATGACCACTACTTCAACACCTTCCTCAATCCATTCGACCTCATTTACTCATTCCTGCAGGCGATTTCGATGGCGATCGTGGTGATGCTGGTGCACACCTACTACGGCTACAACGCATCGGGCGGCCCGGCGGGTGTCGGCGAGGCGGTCGGCCGTGCCGTGCGCGCCTCACTGGTCGCCGCCGTGTTCGTCACGTTGTTCGTCTCATTGGCGATCTACGGCCAGTCCGGCAACTTCAACCTGTCGGGGTAGCGCAATGGCGGAGGCGGGGCAGAAGAGGCGTGGAGGCGAGTCGCGAATCCCCTCTGCGGCATGGACACTGATCCTCTTCACCGCGATCACGCTGTTGATCGCGGTGACCTCCTTCATGTTCGCCGGAACGTTCCGGTCATATGTTCCCGTCACTTTGACGTCGGATCGCGCCGGCCTGGTGATGGAATCCGGGGCGAAGGTGAAACTACGCGGCGTACAGGTCGGCGAGGTCAGGACGATCGAAGGCGATCGACAGCCGGTCACGCTCAAGCTGGAGATCGATCCGGACAAGGTGAAGTACATCCCGGCCAACGTCGGCGCCGAGATCCGCGCCACCACGGCGTTTGGCGCGAAGTATGTGAACCTGCTCTATCCGAGCGATCCGAGCCCGAAACACCTTGCCGCCGGGCAGGTGATCCAATCGCGCAATGTCAGCACCGAAGTCAACACGGTGTTCCAGAACCTGACGAAATTGCTTCACCAGATCGACACGCCGAAGTTGAACGGTGCCCTCACGGCACTCGCCGAGGGCCTGCGCGGTCAAGGGCAACGACTCGGTGTGGCGATCAGCGACGGCAATGACGTGCTCAAGGAGATCAACCCGCGCGCGGATACCATCCGGCGAGACTGGCAGTCGCTCAAGGGTTTCAGTGACACCTATGGAGCCGCGGCGAAAGACATTCTCTCGGTACTGGACGCCGCCAGCACGACCAGCGTCACCATCGCTGAAAACGCCAAGCAACTCGACAGCCTGCTTCTGAGCGTCAGCGGCTTTTCCCAGAGCGGCATTGACGTGCTCGGCCCCAGCAAGGACAACCTGGTCCACGCGGTCAATGTTCTGGAACCGACGACAGCCCTGCTTTTGAAGTACAACCCGGAGGTGACGTGTGTGTTGCAGGGCGGCGCGTTGATTCTCGACGACTTCTTACCGGTTACCGGCGGGGCCAACGGCAAGTCGGTGATCCTGGACAGCACACTGATGTTTGGCGACGATCCGTACAAGTACCCGGACAACCTTGCGATTTACGGTGGCAAGGGCGGTCCCGGGGGAAAGCCCGGTTGTGGATCGCTGCCAGACGTCGCCAAGAATTGGCCGGTCCGCTATCTGGTGACGAACTCCGGTTGGGGAACAGGCAACGATATGCGGGTCAACCCCGGAATCGGATTCCCGGGGTACGCCAACTACTTCCCAACGACTCGCGGAGTGCCCCAGCCTCCCAGTATCCGGAACGGGAATGGGCCTGCGCCCGGCCCCATTCCGTACCCCGGCGCGCCACCATATGGCGCGCAGCAGTACGCGCCGGACGGCACGCCGCTGTATCCGGGGCTGCCGCCTGCGCCGCCCCCCGGCGCGCCGCGCGACCCGAAACCCGCGCCAGGTGCGGAACCGTACGTGGTGCCGTTCCCCGCGCAGCTTCAGCCGACTCCGCTCCCGCACCCGTCGCCGCCTCCTCCGCCACCACCTCCGCTGGAGGGGCCGCCGCCACCACCGCTCGAGGCTGAAGCGCCTGCGCCTCCACAGGCACCGCTGCCCGCAGAGGAGCCGACACCGTGAGAGACAACTTGGGCGGCGCCATCTGGCGGCTTGTCCTATTCCTGATCGTGTGTAGCTTCGGCATATTTTCGATGTTCGCGATCTTCGGACACCTGCGCTTCCAACCGGAGAAGAGCTACAGCGCCGTCTTCACCAACGTGACGGGCCTTGAGCCCGACGACTACGTTCGCGTTGCCGGTGTCGAGGTCGGGAAGGTCAAATCTATTCGAATCCAAGATGATTCGACTGCGCTGGTTGAGTTCTCGGCAGAGGATGCCCTTGTCATGACTGAAGGAACCCGCGCAGTGATCCGCTATGACAACGTGATCGGTGGCCGGTATATGGCACTCGAAGAAGGTGCCGGGGATACCAAGAAGCTCAATCCCGGCGACACCATTCCGGTGACGCGGACCGCGCCTGCCTTAGACCTGGACGCTCTGATCGGCGGGTTCAAACCCCTTTTCAGAGCGCTCAACCCCGACCAGGTCAACGCCTTGTCCGGCCAGTTGATTGCCGCCTTCCAGGGTCAGGGCGAAACGATCGGATCGTTCCTGCGCACGACCGCGCAGTTGACCAACACACTGGCGGACCGAGATCGGTTGCTTGGTGAGGTGATCGACAATCTCAACGTCGTCCTCAAATCACTCGCCGACCAGGGTGACCAGTTCGGCAAGGCGGTCACCTCGCTTGATCAACTGGTCGACGGCCTTGAAGGGCGAAAGCAGGACATCAGCAACTCGGTCGCCTACACCAACGCCGCCGCAGGAACCGTTGCGGACTTGCTGACCAAAGCAAGGCCGCCGCTGCAGCGCGTCGTCGCCGAGACGGATCGAACCGCGGGACTTGTGGTGGGCGACAAGGATTACGTCGAGAACTTGATCGACACGCTGCCGGACGCGTACAGGGTGCTCAACAGGCAGGGTCTGTATGGCGACTACTTCAGTTTCTATCTGTGCGACGCCGTATTGAAGTTGAACGGCAAAGGTGGACAACCGGTCTACGTCAAGGTGGCGGGTCAGAATACGGGGAGGTGTACGCCCCGATGAAAACCTTCTCTGAGCGCAATCCGTTCGTCGTTGGCGGCGTGGGTGTCGGCATTGTGCTCGCAGTGACGGTTGTCGCCCTCAACTACGACAAGTTGCCGTTTCTGGACCAGGAAAAGACGTACTCAGCTTACTTCGCGGAGGCAGGTGGGTTGATTGCCGGAGCGCCGGTTCAGGTCTCTGGCCTACGGGTCGGCAAAGTCGACAGTATCGAGCTTGACGGAGCCCGGGTGTTGGTGACCTTCAATGTCGCCAAGGACATTCGGCTCGGCGATCGCACTGAGGCGGCTGTCAAGACCAAGAGCCTGCTAGGCGCCAAGATCATCGAGGTGACTCCCCGTGGTGATGGCAGTCAGGCGGGTCCCATCCCGATCGAACGGACCCGTCCGGCATACCAGTTGCCCGACGCACTCGGCGATGTGACCAAGGCCATCAGCGGATTGAACACCAACCAGCTCTCCGAATCCCTTGCAGTGTTGGCGGATACGTTCGCCGATACCCCACCCGACTTGAAGGTCGCCGTCGAAGGCATTGCCCGATTCTCGGAAACGCTGGACAAGCGCGATGCTGCGTTGCGAGACCTTCTCACTGACGCGAACAAGACCACGAAGGTGTTGTCGGAGCGCAGCGACCAGGTAGTCGATCTGGTGGTCAAGACGAATTCGTTGCTGGCCCAGCTGAACACACAGAGCTCCGCCCTGGGCGCGCTCTCGAACAACATCGCTGCGGTCACGCGACAGATCAAGGGGTTTATCGGTGAGAACCGGTCCACATTGAAACCCGCGCTGGAGAAGCTCAACGGCGTGCTCAAGATTGTCAACGATCGCAAAGACAAGGTGGACGCGTCGCTCGTCGGCCTCAACCGTTACGCCGCAGGCCTCGGCGAATCGGTAGGATCCGGTCCCTTCTTCAAGGCCTACGTGGGGAATCTACTTCCCGGCCAGTTCCTGCAACCGTTCATCGATGCGGCGTTCTCCGACCTTGGTCTGGATCCGAACACACTTCCGCCATCCCAGATCACCGACCCGCAGCTCGGCCAGCCCGGTACGCCGGCATTGCCGATCCCCTTTCCGCGTACCGGTCAGGGCGGCGAACCACGGATGACCCTTCCTGATGCGATCACCGGCAAACCCGGCGATCAAGGTTGTGGTCCGCCCGGCGTGCCATTGCCAGGGCCTACCGGTTGTTACCCCTACCGGGAGCCGCCGCCTGCGCCGGCACCAGGTGGGCCACCACCGGGACCGCCCGCGCAGTCACCGCCGAACATGCAGTCGACGGACACACCGCCAATGCCCAACCTGCTGCCCGCGCCTGGTCAACAGCCGCCGGTGACCGAACATGCCGCGGTACCACCGGCGCCGCTCCCACCGGAAGGCGGTCAGTGATGAAAAAGCGCATCGCCCTGGCCGCCGGCTTGGTGGTCATGCTGGTTGCAGGCATCCTGCTCGTAAGCGGTACTGGCCCAACCGCCAAACGCACTCGCATCACTGCGTATTTCGCCAACACGAACGGATTGTTCGCAGGCGACGCCGTGTGGATTTTGGGCGTACCGGTAGGCAAGATCGAGACGATCGAGCCGCAGCCTGAGCGCGCCAAGGTGACGTTCTTCGTCGACGACAAATACAAGGTGCCAGCCAACGCCAATGCCGTGATCCTCTCGCCCCAGCTCGTGCCGGTGCGGGCCATCCAGCTGACACCGGCCTATACCGGCGGACCGGTGCTCGCCGACAACGCGGTGATCCCCCAGGAGCGCACGGCGGTACCTGTCGAGTTCGATGACTTACGTAAGCAACTCGAAAGGCTCGCAGGGACGTTACAGCCGACTCAGCCTGGCGGAGTCAGCACACTTGGAGCGTTCATCAATACCGCGGCTGACAACCTGCGGGGTGAAGGTGTCAACATCAGGGACACCGTCATCAAGCTATCGCAGGCGTTTTCGGCGCTCGGCGACAAGAGCACCGACCTGTTCAGCACCTTCAAGAACCTCTCGATCCTGGTGTCGGCTCTACAGGACAGCAAGGACCTGCTGCGCCAGCTCAACGTGAACCTCGCCGGTGTGACCAGTGTGCTCGCCGACGACCCCGACGAGGTGGGCAACGCCGTAATCGCCATCAACGACGTCGTCGGCGATGTCCAAAGCTTCCTGGCTGACAACCGCGAAACCCTCGGCACGACAACGGATCAGCTCGCGGCCACGACGCAGCTGTTGGTCGATAATATTCCGCAGATCAAGGAAGCCCTACACGTGGCCCCGAACTCTTTTCAGAACTTCCTGAACATCTACCAGCCGGCCCAGGGCACGCTGAGCGGCACCTTGGCGGTCAACAACTTCGCGAATCCGCTCCAATTCATCTGTGGCGCAATCCAGGCGGCCTCGCGGTTGGGCGCGGAGCAGTCGGCGAAGCTATGTGTGCAATATCTCGCTCCGATCTTCAAGAACCGGCAATTCAACTTCCCTCCACTGGGCGAAAACCTCTTCGTCGGTGCACAAGCGCGGCCGAACGAGATCACCTACAGCGAGGACTGGCTGCGCCCGGACTACGTCCCACCTCCGGCCGGCGGTGACGGAACGCCGCACGGGCCGCTGCCGCCCGCCGGCAGCGTCTTCACGAATTTCGGTGAGCCGGCGGCAAATCCGCCGGGGAACCCGCCGTTCGTCCCGAGTGTGCCACCGCCACCTGCAGGTCCGGTCGATCAATCGGTGCCGGCCGTCGCGCCAAATCCGGCTGACGGACTTACTGGAATGATGGTTCCCCCGGGAGGCGGGTCATGATGCGGCAGAAGCGCAAAGGCGCCGCCTGTCTGGGCCTGCTGGCTGTGCTAATCCTGTCGGGCTGCAGTGATTGGCGCGGTGCAAACTCTTTGCCGCTGCCGGGCACGCAAGGGACCGGGTCGGATTCCTACACCATTCAGGCTCAGCTTCCTGACGTCGACAACATCGAACGGAACTCCCGTGTGCGTGTCGGCGACGTCAACGTCGGTACTGTGACGAAGATCGAACGCCAAGGTTGGCACGCGCTGCTGACGATGAAGATCAACGGCGATGTGAACCTGCCCGCCAACGCGACTGCTGCGGTCGGTCAAACGAGCCTGCTCGGGTCGCTGCACGTCGAACTCGCGCCGCCAGCCGGCGTACCACCCGAGGGGAAGCTGAAGGAGGGATCGCTGATTCAGCTGGCCGCGGGCTCGTTCTATCCCAGCACCGAGCAGGCGCTGGCATCGGTCTCGCTGTTGCTCAACGGCGGCGGCATCGCGCAAATACAGGAAATTACCCACGAACTCAGTACCGCCTTCCGCGGTCGCGAAGCCGACCTCAGAAGTCTCATTGGTGAGCTGGACAAGTTCGTCGCATATCTCGACGACCAGACCGGCGACATCATCGCGGCCACCGACAGCCTGAATAATCTGGCAGGCCAGGTCGCAGAACAAAAACCGGTCGTGGACAAGGCACTCAAAACCCTTCCGCAGGCGCTCGACGTGCTCAAGAACGAGCGCGACACGCTTGCCGACGCTCTGGACCAGTTAGGTAAATTCGCCGCACTGACCGCCGACGCGACGAACCAAAGCAAGGAAAATCTCGTCAACAATCTGCGGAACATCGCACCGGTGCTGAAGTCGCTCGCCGACGCGGGGCCGGCGCTGACCCGCTCGCTGGATTTCTACTCGACGTTCCCGTTCCCCAAACCGACGCTGACCAAGTGGATCCGCGGGGACTTCGCGAATCTTACCGCGATAATTGACCTCACGCTGAGCCGCCTCGACGCGTCGTTCTTCACCGGCACCCGCTTCGAAGGTGAGCTCACCGAACTCGAACTCCAGTGGGGTCGCACCATCGGCCAGATGCCCAGTCCGTACACCTCGCGCAACCCACTCGTCGCGCCCTACCACTTCGATCAGGGGCCGTGACATGCATATGACAAGGCGAATCTGGATTCAGATCGTCATCTTCTCTGTGGTATCTCTGACCGCCCTCACCGTGATGGCGTTGGGCTTCGTCCAGCTGCCGAGCTTGGTGTTCGGCGCGGACCGCTACACCGTCACAGTCGAACTGCCCGAAGCCGGCGGGCTATACGAGCGCAGCAACGTCACCTACCGCGGCACCGAAGTCGGTGTGGTGAAGCAGGTCGACCTGACCGACAACGGTGTCGAGGCGACACTCTCGCTTGATTCGGACATCAAGATTCCCTCGGATCTCAGCGTCGAGGTGCACAGCCAGAGCGCCGTCGGCGAGCAGTACGTCGCGCTGTTGCCTAACAACAGCACTTCCGCACCGTTGAAGGACGGCGATGTCATTGCGCGCGACCGCAGTTCGGTACCTCCGGATATCAACGAGCTACTCAATGCGACCAACCGCGGACTCGAAGCCATTCCCGGAGACAGCCTCAAGACCACGGTGGACGAGGCCTACGCTGCTCTGGGTGGGCTGGGACCTGAGCTTGCACGGGTTTTCAAGGGCGGGTCCAACTTGGCGATCGATGCCAAGGCAAACCTTCCAGACCTCGTCAACCTGACCGATAACGTTGGTCCCATCCTCGACACGCAGACCGACACTTCAGATTCCGTTCACGCATGGGCCGCTCACCTGGCCACCGTCACCGATCAGCTGAAGACCAACGACGCAGCGGTGCGAGGCACCCTGCAGGGTGCCCCCGGAGCGGCGGAGGAGCTCCGTTCGCTCTTCGACCGCGTGAAGCCGACGCTGCCCGTGGTGCTGGCGAACCTGGTCTCGGTGGGCGACGTCGCGCTGGCATACCAGCCCAACATCGAATACCTGTTGGTGCTGCTGCCGACGGGGACCGAGGCCATCCAGGCGGTCGGTGTAGCCAACCGCAATACGAAACAGGACTACAAGGGTGCCTACCTGAGCTTCAACCTGAACCTCAACGTGCCGCCCGCGTGCACCACCGGCTTTCTGCCGGCTCAGCAGTTGCGTTCGACGGCCCTCGAGGACTATCCCGCGCCGCCGCCCGGCAACCTGTACTGCCGAATCCCCCAGGATTCCCCCCTGAACGTGCGGGGGCAGCGCAACATTCCGTGCGTGACGAAACCCGGCAAGCGCGCGCCGACGGCCGCGATGTGTGAGAGCGATGAGGTCTACGTTCCGCTCAATGACGGCGGGAACTGGAAGGGCGATCCGAACGCGACGCTCACCGGTCAGCCCGTGCCGCAGCCGCCGCCGGGCACGCCGGGGTCGACGGGTGTGCCGCCTGGTGGTACAGGACCGTCCACCGCAGTGCCGATTGCGGCCGCTGAGTATGACCCAGCCACCGGGACGTATGTGGGTCCCGACGGGAAGGTCTACACCCAGTCGAATCTGGCGCGCGATGGTGGCGCCCACACCTGGCAGGACATGCTGGCACCACCAGGGCAGTGATCGCTCACTGGGGCCTGTCGGCCCAATCGGCTATCAGCGCGTCAGCGGTGGTCAACCGACCGAGAACAGCAATAGTGTTGTCCAACACCTGGTTTCCGTACTCGGCCGGCGTTCCACCGACGACATCGCGGGGAACGATCAGGCCGAAGCCGGCCTGGGTGATATGCCCCGCCGTGACAGGCAATGCGAGGTTCAGCGAGACTCCCGCGAGGACGATTGTGCGCACACCGAGGCCCCGTAGTACCGGCAAAAGCTCGGAATCCATGGTGGGGAACAGGCCATGGTGGCGTGGTAGAACGAGATCCGTCGATGCCAGAAGCTCTGGTAACACCTGGGTTTCGAGAGTGCCGGGTGCCCATGACGCCGTCGCAGGAGCCAAGGTGCGCCACAGCCGTGCGGTGCCCGGATGCCCACCACCGAAGGTGCCCTCGTAAGTCGCGTGGACCACCCGCGCGCCGTACGTGCGCGCCGCGTCGAGCAGTCGACGCAGGTTCGCGACCAGTCCCGCGCTGTCAGCGGCCAGTTGAGGTAATACCGACTCCGGTCCCAGTACACCGTTCTGGCATTCCACGCAGACCACCGCAATGGTTGCTGCATCCACGCTGTTCGTCATCGTCACCGTTCAGTACCGCAGAAGCAGCGAGCCAAGCCCGAAGGTGTTCGCGGGGAACACGATCTCAGGAACCTCGTCCGTGGCGAGCTCGAAGTCAGGAACCCGTTTGAGCCACTCTTCGACGATGAGTGTGAGTTCCATCCGGGCCAGATGGGAGCCAAGGCAGCGGTGCGGGCCACCGCCGAAACCCCAGTGGGGGTGCACCTTTCCGTCCATGACTACATCGTTCGTGGAGATTGCGTCGCTGTCGTCACGATTGATCGCCCCGAGGCACAGCCGCACTCGTGTGTTCGCAGGGAAGGTCACGTCGGCGACGGTGACCTCTTCGGTGGTCACTCGGGGCACGATCGGGGCCGGCGGCTCCAATCGGACGATCTCTTCGACGAAATCCTTGATCCCCTCAGGGTCGTCACACAGTTTCCGTCGAAGCTCCGGATTGCGCGCGAGCTCGAGCATCGCAAAACCCATCGACGAGGTGACGGTGTCCAGCCCGGCCAAGACGAACAGGAAGCTGAGTCCAATCGCCTCGGCATCATTGAGCGGATCCTCGCCGGTGAGCACATTCGACAAGATGTCGTTGCCCGGGTCCTGACGTCGATGATTGATCGCTGCAGAGACATAGGCGACGAGTTCGAGTGCAGGCGTAAGGTCGGCTCCTTCCATCGACGGCAGCTCCGACAGAGCGATGACATTGTCTTTCCACGCGACCAGGCGGTCCCGGTCTTCCAAGGGAAGTCCGAACAAGGTGAGGAACACCTGCGACGGGTACGGGATGGCGATATCTGCCATGACGTCGCACTCGCCCTTGGCCGCGACAGCGTCAACGATGTCGATCGCCTGCTTCTGCAGCGACGGCAGCATGTCCTTGAGCGTGTGCGGGCTGAAGAACGGCTGCAGGATCTTCCGGAACCGGGTGTGCTCGGGCGGGTCGAACGAGATCGGGACCAGCGGCAACGGGCTGCCCAGCATGTCGAAGGCCTTCTTCGACGAGAATCGGTCCGGGTCGCGCAGCGCCGTGAGCACGTCGTCACGTTGGGTCAGGCAGTACCACCCGTCGATCAACACCACAGGTCCGGCGTCCCGCAGCACCTTCCACCCCACCCCGCGGTCGGAGGCCATCGGCAGCGTAGCCCAGTCCAGTTCCGGTACGCCCGCGATGACGGGATGTCTATCAGGCTCCATGCTCATTGCTCGACTCCCACTCGCTCCGGTCCTCACTCGTTCCTCGCTGCGATCCTCACTCGCGGTCGTCTTCGGTGCTCATCGCTCTCTCTCGTTCTCAGAACGCTGACCGGTGCAGTCCACCATCGACCTCGATCCACGCCCCAGTGATGTAGCCGGCGGCCTCCGAACACAGATACGCGATGAGTGAGGCGATTTCATGCGGTTTGCCCATTCGCGCCGCAGGAACTTTGGCCTCACCCAACATGAATTTGCGTCGTTGGTCTTCGGTGGCCACTCCGATGTTTCGTTCGATGTAGGCGATGGCGTTGTCGGTTTCGATCCAGCCCGGAGCCACGGTGTTGACCGTGATGCCGTATCGGGCATATTCGTCGGACACCGTTCTTCAAAAGCCCGATGGTTGACGGACGAGTGGCATTTGCCACCACATGGTGAAGGTATCCCGCGGGTTCCTTTGCGGTCGCAGAACCGATGTGAACGAACCGACCCCAGCCCGCCTCCTGCATTGCAGGTAATACGGCCTTCAACAAGAAGATCTGGCTCATCGTGTACGCCTCGAACGACTCGCGATAAAGGTTGAGGTCGTTGATGTCGGCGAAGTCGCCGGGCCGTTGGTATATGGCCTGGCCGATCACGATCAGCGGCGCTCCAATCTCATCGCTGACCTGGCGGACAGCATCTTCGATCTGCTGCTGTTGGCTGACATCGGCGCAGACGCCCACCGCCTCGCCACCGTCGGCACGCAGTGCTTCCACCGCGGCGTCGACGTCCTTTTTCGTCCGAGCGAGTACCGCAAGCCGGCAGCCCTCCGCTGCGAGCATTTTGGCGACTTCAAAACCCATTCCCTTGCTGCCGCCGACGATGAGCGCCGCCTTGTCCCTGATGCCGTAGTCCACCGGTGCGGCCCCCTACCGGCGGACGTCCATGCCGGCATCGACCTTCAGCACGCTCCCGGTGAACGAACGACCGGCTTCGGAGATGAGGAACAGGATGGCATTGCTGACGTCCTTGGGTTCGATCAGCGGCAGGTCCGGCAGCGCCGTTTGCATGGCGTTGGCCAAGTGCGGCATCTGTTCGATCACCTTGAACAGGGCGGGGTTCTCGGTAACCATCGGTGTCGCGCAGTTGGTCGGAGCGACCGCATTGACGCGGATTCGTTCTGGTGCAAGCAGATTCGCGTATGCCCGCACCAAGCCGGTGATCGCCAGCTTCGCCATTAGGTAGGCGTCTGAACCGCCGCGGCCGTCGGTCATGTCCAGCAGGGCGGCCATCGAACTGGTGGCGACCAGGTTGCCGCCTTCGCCGCGTTCCTTGAGGTGGGGGATGGCGACCTGGAAGGTGTTCCAGACGCCGGTCTGCATGATGTCGAGTCCGACCCGCAGTGCCTCCGAGGCGTCGCGCTCGTCGGGATTGGTGAGGATGACGCCCGCGTTGGCGATGACCGTGTCGATATGGCCGAACTGATTCACTCCAGTGTCGAAGGCAGCCTGCAGAGCGGCCTTGTCGCGGACGTCGGCCTTCTGGAAAAGCATTTCCTGGCCGGTCTTTTCGACAAGCCGCGCCGTCTCCTCGAGATCCTCGGCGGTTCCGAGTTTGTAGGGCACCATGTCGAGGTCTTCACAGATGTCCACCCCGACGATGTTGGCGCCCTCCTCGGCGCACATGACCGCATGTGATCGGCCTTGCCCGCGAGCGGCTCCGGTGATGAACACGACCCTGCCGTCCAGTGAACCCATTCTTTTGCCTCCAGTAGCTCGCTATCGCCGCGCTCGGTGGGGTGATACGGGCACGTTGCAGTGACGTGCGCCACGTCACGCATGCTACGCCGGGAAGTTGGAATCATACAACTATTTGCCTAATTTGATTTTCAGGCGCGGCTTTATCCACAGGATCAGCCGGCGCGGGCTGGTCGTTGACCGGTTGTCGAGTCACGCTTACAGGTGTGACGCGTTGGCAACTGGAGCACGTCGAACTCCTGAGCTGGACGGAAGACGGTGTGGTTTCCCGTCGCCAGATCTTGGCCGCAGGCGGCACCGATCGCGATATCGCCCGATTGCTGCGCCATCGCGAATTGACTCAGGTCTACCGGGGCGTCTACGTGAACCACACCGGCCGGTTGACCCAGACTCAACAGCACTGGGCCGGGGTGCTGGCGTATTGGCCTGCCGCATTGGCGCATGCGTCGGCGTTGCCCTGTCCGCCGACAACGGTCGTGCATGTCGCAGTTGGCCCAGCCCGCAATCTGAGACCGGCTCCGCGCATCGTGCTGCACAGGACGCCCGACTTCGAGCAGCGCGCTGAACTCGACCGCAGCCCGCCGGCAATTCGTTTGGAGCACGCGCTGATTGATGTGGTTGGAGATGACCTTCAACGTGGGAACGTGTCCGGCGCGTTCGCTGTACTGGCGCAGGTCTGCGCCACCAGGCGGACCAGTCCGCAGCGCATCCTGCAGACACTGACAACACGTCAACGCATCAGCGGCCGAAGTACGTTGGAGTCGATGCTCGCCGATCTCCGCGACGGCGCGTGTTCGGTGCTGGAGCGCGGGTACCTGCATCGGGTGGAGCGTGCGCACGGGTTGCCTAGAGGGGAGCGTCAAACCCGCAGCGTCGCGACTGGCAGGTCCACGTATCAGGATGTGCGCTACCGGAGGCAGCGGGTGATCGTCGAGCTCGACGGCCGTGCCTTTCACGACGCGCCAAAAGACCGCGACCGTGATGCGCTGCGTGATCTCGCTGAGCTGAGCGGGTCAGGTGTCCTCACCACGCGGGTGACCTACGGGCTGGTCTTCGGCGACGCGTGCCGCACAGCCAGACTGATAGCACAACTGTTGCGCAGGCGCGGCTGGACCGGTCGACCGCGCAGTTGTCCGAATTGTCGCCCCGCACTGGGCTTAACGGGTTGATAGCTCTCAGTATTTGCGAGCAATCAACCCGTTACGCCGCTAGCCGAGCATCGTTTGGGCCGACCGTGAGGCTTTGCCGGTGCTATCGCCGAGATCGACACCACGGCTGTGAACGCCTACTTGGGCGTGAAGCGCTGCGCGCCGTCCAGGCGCATGACCTCACCGTTGACGTAGCCGTTGGTGAGGAGAAATGCCGCGGCGTCTGCGAATTCGGCAGGCGTGCCCAAGCGCTTCGGAAACGGTACGTTGGCCGCGAATTTGGCAAGGGCCTCTTCGCCGACCGACTCCATGATCGGCGTCTTCATCGTTCCAGGGGCGATGGTGTTGACCCGGATGCCCGCTGAACTCAAGTCGCGGGCCGCCGCGATGGTCAGGCCGATCACGCCGGCCTTCGCTGCGGCGTACGCGCTCTGTCCGATCTGGCCCTCGTAGCCCGCGATGGATGCCGTCAGCACCAGCGCGCCACGTTCACCGTCCTCGCGGGGTTCGGCGGCGGCGACCGAAGCGGCGACCAGGCGCGCCATGTTATACGTGCCGTTGAGATAGAGGTCGATCGTCTTGGTGAAGGCGCCGAAGTCGGCTGGGCTGCCGTCGCGGCCCACGATGCGTTGCGCGACACCGAAACCGCCGTGAGCGACGACCGCATAGCGCAGGCGCCCAAGCTGATTGGCCTGTTCGATGGCGTCGAGGATGGTGTCCTCGCTCGTCACGTCGGTGCTGACGAACAGCGCCCGGCTACCCAGTTCATCGGCCAGCGCCTTGCCCTTGTCGGCGGCGAGGTCGGCGATGACCACGCCGAGTCCGTCGGCGTGTAGCCGCCGCACTGTCGCCTCACCCAAGCCGCCTGCGCCGCCGCTGACGATTGCCGATGCACCCTCGAACTGCTTGATTGTCACGAGCTCTCCATTTCTATATTGCCGATTACCAGGTCCCACGGATCGTCGGCCGCCAGGGCCATCCGGCCGAGGCGACGAGCGTGGTGAGCGGTTGTGCCGTAGTCCTGAGTCCAGCTCTGCGCCCGCATGGTCGCCGACCACAGCGGGTGTTCAATGGTGACGCCTATCGCTCCGTGCAGCTGATGCGCGATCGTGGTGACCTGCCCGACCGCTTGGCCGACTGCAACCTTGGCAACGGTGACCGCGTATTCGGTTTGCGCCGAGCCGAATCCGTGGTCCGCCGCCGCGGCGACGGCCAGTGTCGCGGCGGCCCTTGCACGTTCGATCTCGCCAGCCATACCGGCCAAGGAATGCTGGACCGCCTGAAACTTGCAGAGCGGGCGGCCGAACTGGACTCGATCGCGGGTGTGGGCGACCGTCAAGGCGGCTGCCGCATCGAGCGCACCGATGGTCTGCACGCAGCGGCACCACGCGCCGCGTAGCGACAATTCGGTCGCGATTGCGCCGTCGACTGCGGTCAGGTCGTCGGCCGCGACGTCGAAGGTGATCCGATCGCGTGGCTCTCCGGCCAGGTTGTGGGCCTCCTCGACGGTTGCGGTGTCGACGTCGAGCACCCCCACCCGCAGTTCGTCGCGGCAGCGCGCGGCAAGCAGCACCGCCGCGGCCGCTCGGGTCCACGGCACGTCGATCGCGGTCCCCGTGACCCGCCCCTCGGCGAGTTCGGCGTCGGCGATCGCCACGGTCAGGGGCCCGTCCGGGACATCGAAGCCTGCCTGCCGGGCCAGCCAGCCGGCCAGCGCATCGGATTCAGCCAACGGCACCGCGCCCGCATGCCGCGCCACGCCATAGAGCACGATGGCGAGCTCCTGCGGCCCGGCGTCCAGGTCAGGCGTGCTCGTCAGCCGTGCCAGCCCGGTGTCTTCGAGAGTGCGCCACAACTCGGCGTCGAACTGTTCGGGAACCCGGCGGCTGCCGAGCTTGGCGTCGAAGGACCGCCGGCCGATGTCATCGACCAACTGGCGCAGTTCTGCGCCGTCGTCGTCTGCGGTGGCGGTATCGAAGACCCCGCCCGAAAGTGCCGTCAACGCAACCCCATTCCGCGTGCAATGACACCGCGCAGTACCTCGTTGGTGCCACCACGCAGCGTGAACACGGGCTTGTGCAGCCATGCAGTCGCCAGCAAGGCGGCCACCTCTGGTGTCCTCGGCGACTGGTCGAGCAGGTCGGCGATTACCCCGACCGATTCCTGCTCGAAGCGCGTGCCGAGATCCTTGACCAGCGCGGCCTGACTGGCCGCGTCCTTGTCGTCTGACAGCGTCCTGGCCACCCACACCGAGAGCTGTCGAAGTGAGATCAATCGCGCCAGCAGGTGACCGATGTCGGCGGCCGTCCGGTCGTCGGGTGGTGACCCCGCGCTCAGCACCCTGATCGCGGCAGTGATCAGTGGAAGGGTGGACAACATCCGCTCCGGACCGCTTCGCTCGAAGGACAGCTCCGCGGTGACCTGGTGCCAACCGTTGCCGACCTCGCCGAGCACGTCGGCGTCGGGCACGAACACCTCGTCGAAAATGACCTCGTTGAAGTGGTGCTCGCCGTTCATCAGCACGATCGGCTCAACACGAACGCCGTCGGCGTCGCACGGCACCAGGAATTGGCTGAACCCGGCATGGCGATGGTCCGGGTCCGCGGGGCTGGTGCGGGCCAGCACCACCACCTGATGGGCGAGATGGGCGCCGCTGGTCCACACCTTGGTGCCGCTGAGCAGCCAACCACCGTCGGTCGCAACAGCCTTGCTGGCCACGGCGGCCAGATCCGATCCTGCGCCGTGCTCGCTCATGCCGATCGACGAGTAGAACCTGCCCGCCGCGATGCGCGGCAGCAGCCGCTCCCGCTGTTCTTGGTTCCCGTAGGCCAGCAGGCCGGGCGCCACCTGCCGGTCGGCGATCCAGTGCGCCGCCACCGGGGCGCCTGCGGCGAGGAGTTCCTCGGTCACCACGTATCTGTGGAGATGGCTCAGGCCATGGCCGCCGTACTCCGCAGGGATGATCATCCCGACGAATCCGGCGTCGCCGAGGCGGGCGCTGAACCCCTCGTCCCACTGGCCCAACCATGAGTCCACAGCGGGTTCCCAGCCGAACTCGGCCCTGTCGGCCCGCAGGAAATCTCGCACCGAGGCCCGCAGCTTGGCCAGGTCCGGCTCGTTGGCGCTCAACGCGTCAAATGAACTCACAGATAAGACTCCTACACCGCGGGCAGCGGGGTCGACGATAGATAGAAGTTGGGGGCAAGGTCATCATCGCTTGCCGCCAGCCGATATCCCGAAAGGTCCACGACGCCCTCCTCGCGCAACACCTCTTCATCGGTGTAGAAGTGGCCGCTGCAGTCCGCAGCCGATCGAGTGACCAGGGCGTGCACGGCGTCGGCCATGATGCGGGGGGCGCGGGCCTGGGCCCGCACCACGTCCTCACCCATCGCGACGATCATCCCTGTGCTCGCCACTGTGGTCGCGGGCCACAGCGAGTTGACGGCAATGGGAATGGACGCGAACTCCGCGGCCCACCCCAGCGTCAACAGGCTCTCCGCGTACTTGCCGACGGTGTGGCCGACGTGTGCGCCGACCCACGACGGCTCCATATTCAGCGGAGGTGACACGTTGACGATGTGGGCGTTGTCGGAGTTCCGTAGGTAGGTGAACGCTGCCTGCACGACTGCGAAGGGTCCTTCGACGTTGATAGCGAGCAGGCGGTCGAAGTTCTTCGGCGGCAGTTGCGGGGTGGTGCGAAGGTCGAGTGCGCCCGCGTTGTTCACGACGACATCAATCCCGCCGAACTCCTCTGCAGCGGCGGCGATCGCGCTCGCTACCCCGTCGGCGTCACGGACGTCGACCGCGAGCGGGAGTGCTCGACCACCAGCGTCGCGGACAGCCTCGGCGGTTTCGGTCAGTGTGCCCGCGATCTTCGGGTTCGGCGTCTGCGTCTTGGCCAGCAGAGCCACTGCCGCTCCGTCCGATGCCGCCCGGATCGCGATCTCGCGGCCGATGCCACGACTGGCGCCGGTGACGACCACGACGCGATCCTTGAGGGTGCGAGGACCGAGAGTTTCCACGACGCTGTCTTCTCCCTGGCTAGGTGGCCGACGAACCGGAATGCTATAACTATATAGCTCATTAAGGACGCGAGGAACCGCGGTACCCGGTGGAGGAGAAGCGATATATGACGCACGTCGTCTCGATCGGCACCTACCTGCCGCCATGGACGGTGCGTGAGCGACGGGTCAAGGGGCCGGACGAGGATGCGCTGACGATGGCAGTCGCCGCAGGACGAGCCGCCGATCCGGACGCGACCGCGGCGCGCGTCGTGCTGGTTTCGCGCGACTTCCCCCTGTTGGAAGGTGGCAACGGCGCGGTGCTGCTGGCGGCGCTGTCGCTGTCGGCAGACACACCGGTGACCGAGGTGCTTGGCGGCGGTCCTGCCACACTCGACCAACTGGTAAGCGCTCCGCCGGGAACGCTGGTCATCGGTGCCGACGACAACGATCTCGCCGTCGGCGCCGCGGCCGCGCTGACCGGTGACAGTGGCGCGACCGTGACCGCGGCGGCCCGCCAGACTCGGAGTCTGCCGCTGACCGCCCGCGGCGAGGACGGCACAAGGCACTCCTACATCGACCCACGGCTGCAGCGCGAGGTCGGGGTGCGCTCGACGCTCGCCCGCCTCGGCCTGCCAGGGACGCCAACGGTGGCCGCAGTCGCAGGCGTGCCGCCAGCTCAACTCGGCAGCGGCTTCGACACCTTGAGCGCCGCCGCGGACTCCGCGGTCTCGGCCGCAGCGATCATCCGGTTGCTGGCAGAAGCGATCGAGTCGGGCGTCAAGGGCCTGCTGCTCGCGGTCGAACAGTCGAGCATCAGCGCGGCGGAGCTCGCCATCGACGGTTCGACGCCACATGTCTTTCGCGACGAGTTCCCGCCACGGGACCTGCCGAAGACCCGAACCGCCGACGGCGTCGGCATTCCGATTTCGATGCCCGCCTATGCGCGCGCCTTCGAGCCGAAGATTCGTTGGGAGGCAGCAGTTTTCGACGAGAGTCCGGGCATCGACTCCGCGCCGCAGTTCCCGCCACGGTTGCGTGTGAATAACGCCGGGCAGCTGGCGACCGAATACCGGCTCGAACCGCTGCCACGTACCGGCACCGTGTACACCCATACGACCGTGCGGATACCGGTGCCCGACCTGCCAAGCCCGTACTCACTTGCCGTCGTACAGCTCGACGACAGCCCGGTGCGCGTGCTGCTGAAGGTGACCGGTGTGCCCGCAGGAGAGGCGACGATCGGCCAGTCGGGTGCCGTGGTGCTGCGAAAGATCGCCACTCGCGCAGGCATCCCCGACTACGGCTATGCGTTCTGGCCGGGGCGCACAACAGTTTCCGAAGGAGTCAACAGCATGAGAAACGTCGCCATCGTCGGCGCCGGGATGACGCCCTTCGCCGAACACTTCGAACTCGGCATCAAGGACCTGGTGCCGATGGCGTACGCCGAGGCGGTTGCCGGAGTCGACAAGGGCATCGACAAGGCCGACATCGAGGCGGCCTGGTTCGGCGAGCTGTCCACCACCGACGGGTTTCCGTCGGGGATCCTGGCCGACACCCTCGACCTGACCGACATCCCGGTCACGCGTGTCGAGAATGCTTGTGCCACAGGCAATGACGCGATCCGCAACGGGACCATGGCCATCGCCTCGGGGCTCTACGACGTGGTTCTGGTGGTCGGCGCCGACAAGGTCCGCGAGACGTCGTCGAACACTACGTTCTGGGACTGGGCGGCGATGACCCGCGACAACGCGTGGGACTACCCGCTCGGGACTGGTCGCGCCCGCGAACTTCGCGCTGCACGTCATCCGCTACCTGCATGAGTCGCCTGCCACGAAGGAGCACATGGCGATGGTGGCGGTGAAGAATCACTTCCACGCGCTGAAGAATCCGAAAGCGCAACTGCGGTACGAGATCACCGTCGAGCAGGCGCTGGCCGCGCCCATCGTGGTCGAGCCCGTTCGGGCTGTATGACTGCACCCCGCAGAGCGACGGCGCGGCCGCGGTGATCCTGGCGGCCGAAGAAGTGGTGGATCGCTACACCGACCGTCCGGTGTGGGTGCGTGGCGTGGGTCTGGGCATGGATCGCGTGATGCACCAGCACAAGACGGACATGACGACCTTCCCGCCCACGGTCCGTGCGGCCAAGGCGGCGATGAAGATGGCGGGGTTGACGCCCCGCGACGTCGATGTGGCCGAGGTGCACGACTGCTTCACCGGCGTCGAGCTGATCAGTTACGAGGACCTGGGATTCGCCAACCGGTTCGAGGCATACAAGCTGGTCGAGGGCCGCGAAAACTATGTCGGCGGGTCGATTCCCGATCAATCCGAGCGGCGGACTCAAGGCCAAGGGGCATCCGCCGGGCGCCACCGGAGTGGCGCAGTGCTACGAACTGTTCAACCAGCTTCGCGGCGAGGCCGAGAATCAGGTCGACGGCGCCCGCGTGGCGTTGGCGCACAACATCGGTGGACCGACCGCGGTCTCCGCGGTGACGATCCTCTCCAACGAGAAGAACTGACGGGACAACACATGACGACTTCCGAGATCGCCACCCTGGCCGGTTACGAGCAGTTCGCGCCCTGGCTGCTGGTGGAGAAGCGCGGCAACGTTCACGTCGTGAGCATCAACCGTCCCGAGGCGCTCAACGCCGTCACCGAGGAGGTACATCACGCGTTCGCCACCATCTGGAAGGTGCTCGACGCGGACGACGATGTCCGTGCCGTGGTGACCACTGGTGTGGGCAAAGCCTTTTCGGCAGGCGGTGACATGGTGATGTTCGGCCGTCTGATCGAGGACGAGGTGGCCCGCACGTTTCAGATCCACGAGGCCAGAACGGTATTCCTCGAGGTGATCAACTTTCCGAAGCCGCTGGTGTCTGCGGTCAACGGACCCGCTGTGGGGCTGGGCTGCTCCATCGCGCTGCTGTCTGACCTGCTGGTGATGGGGGAGAGCAGTTACCTCTCCGACCCACACGTCGCCGTCGGTCTCACCGCCGGCGATGGGGGCGCAGCGATGCTGCCGCTGCTGATTGGCATGATGAAGGCCAAAGAGTATGTCCTGCTCGGGGATCGCATCACAGCGCCCATCGCGGAAAAGCTGAATCTGGTCACCAAGGTGGTCAGCGACGACACGGTGCTGGACGAGGCGTTGGCGCTGGGTGAACGGTTCGCCGCGCTGCCGCCGCAGGCGCTGCGATCATCGAAGGTGGCGCTGAACATGCACCTGGCCCGCGCTGCGCAGGGCGTGCTGGAGTACGCGCTCGCCGAGGAGTTGCTGTCGTTCTCCACACCCGAGTTCAAAGATCGGGTGGCAGCATTTCGGGCCCGGTCGAAGAAGTAGTGGTCTGCCCGGGATACGAGGGGAATCGCTGAAACATGTCCACAGTGCTGCGAATTGAGCCCCGCTGGACCGACCTGGACCCCGTCGGACACGTCAACAACAGCGTGTTCCTGGTCTACGCGGAGGAGGCGCGAGCCCGGTTTCTCCACAAGGCGCTGCCCGGCACAATTGACCGTGTTGTCGTGGTCCACAGCGACATCGACTACCACCACCCAGTCCTGCAGTCGGATGCTGTGGAGGTCACCTCCGCAGTCGAATCGGTCGGTACGTCGTCGTTCACGACGGTGAACATCATCGCCACAGCGAGCCACAAATGCGCCACGGTGCGGACAGTTCAGGTCGTGTTGCACGAGGACCGTACCCGTACGCGACCGTGGACCGATGACGAGCGCGCGGCCTTGAACGACCTGATTACCGCCGCCAGGAAGTAGCCGCTAGCGGTAGGCCGTGACGCGTGCCGTAAGCGCGGGCCTGCCGTCTTCGGCGAGCGCCTGCGCATCGGCAACGGCGGTTGCCCGGCCGATCCTCAGTGGCGAAGCCTCGTAACGAGAATGATCGCCGGATAGGAACGGCCGCAGGAAGTTGACCCTGACCGATGCCGTGCGCATCGGTGGTCCGTCTGTGTTCACGACGGCCGACGCGGCCAGTTCGAGGCCGGCCGAAGCGACGCCGCCGTTGACGACCCCAACGGCGTTGTTCAGGAAAGGGTCCGGCTTCTGGCGTAGCACGCACAGGTCGTTTGAGGCGACGGCCGTCTCCACCGCCATCAACTCCGACAGAACCGTCTTCTCGGTCCTGTTCAACGTCTCGTCAGGCTCGTCGAGTACCACCTGATCGGGGGTGAAGAAGAACGAACGCACGGTACCGCCTCCGATCACCACGTCGCCACACATCAATGTGCAGAAGGACAATGAAGTACTGCCGCGCGGACCCAGCAGTCGCGCCAGTGCGACGACCGGTGGAGCGCCTTCGGCCGTGGCCCTGTCACTTCCGTCGGGACTCAACTCCAGGGCCAGTTCGGTGGATACCGTCCATTCTCCGGTGTGGTGCCGGAAGTGGTTGACGAGGCCGCTGACAGCGTCCACCAGGACGCCGAGCGGTCCCACCGTCGGAAGACCAGTGAACGGATTGCGCATCCCCGCCAACGACATCGACATCTCGGCGGTTTCGTTCTCGACATCGGCGTCGAGCATCTCGATGCCGAACCGCCGCAGCACATGCATGGGCGTCTCGATGAGAACATCAGGACGCCCGTCGATCTCCGTCATTCGAGAAGGTCGACGACCGTTGACAATTCGGTCCCGGCGAGGACGAACTCCTCGGCCTTGTGGAGGTGCTTGCGCCACAGTTCGCCGGCCTTCTCGGCGTCACCGGCCTTGATCAGATCCAGCACCATCCGGTGCGTCTTGGCCGAGCGGCGCACGGCCCCTTCGGCCCTGTCGCCCTTCGTCGGCTGAAGCGATCGGTTCGCCTTCTCGATGATGTGGTGCAGCATGGCGCTGATGATCTGCAGGGTCTTGTTGCCGGAGAGGCGGGCGATCGCGGCGTGGAAATCGGTCAACTGGTCGACGGCGTCGCTTCCGGGTTCCAGTTCGCCTTCACGCTCGACGATCGCCTCCAATTCGGCGATTACCGCGGCGTTTCGACTCTTTGCCAGCTCGATGATCATCGGGGTCTCCAGGGTCACCCTGGCGTCGTAGACGTCTTTGAGCGTCACGCCCTCGTACTCGAGGATGAGCCCGGCATAACGCGCTAGCGTCTCGCGTCGTGGACGGGTGACACGGGCACCTCCGCGCACCCCACGCTGAACCTCGATGAGCGACTCGGATTCCAGCACGCGGAACGCTTCGCGCAGCGTTGGCCGGGAGACCCCGAACCGCTCCATGAGCTCGGACTCGGGCGGCAGCATGGTGCCCTCGGTGATCTCTCCGCGGATGAACATCCTGCGCAGCACGGTGGCCACCCGATCGGCCATCTTCGGTTCCCGAAGGCTGGTGACCTCCATATCGACCTCCACCGGTAGGTATTGCGAAATCAACTAACTATTTGGCAGGTTAACTGAATCATGCGGGCCCAGCCGGGCATGCGCGGCCGGTCAGTGACCAAGCTCATGGTCAATACCCCATGGCCCGGCCCATCAGGTCCTTCATCACTTCTGTGGTGCCCGCGTAGAGCCGCTGGACTCGCGAATCCCGCCACAACCTGGCGACCTCGTATTCGTTGATGTAGCCGTAGCCGCCGTGCAGCTGCAGGCAGCGGTCGATGATCTCCCACTGCACCTCCGACGTCCACCATTTCAGTCCTGCGGCATCCTGATCCGACAACGTGCCGTCGTTGACGGAGAGCACGCATTGGTCCAGATACGTCTGCGCAGCGTCGAGCTTGGTCTGCATCTCGGCCAGAAAATGGCGGTTCACCTGGAATGTGCCGATCGGCTGACCGAACGCCGTGCGCTCGAGCGCGTAGGCCTTGGTGAGATCCAGCGCGCGCCTCGCCGCGGGAAGCGCGTAGCAGGCGACGCCGACCCGTTCGCTGGGCAGGTTCGACACCAGGTGGTAGAAGCCGCGGTTGAGCTCACCGACGAGGTTCTCCTTGGGCACCCGGACGTCCTCGAAGAACAGCTCGGCGGTGTCGGCAGAGTACTGGCCGATCTTGTCGAGCTTGCGCCCACGCGTGAAGCCCTCCATACCGTCTTCGATCATCAGCAGGCTGATGCCCTTGTGGCGGGCCGACGGGTCGGTCTTGACGGCGGTAAGCACCAGTTTGGAGAGCAGCCCGTTGCTGATGAACGTCTTCTGCCCGTTCACTACCCAGTGGTCGCCCTCATCGCGTGCGGTGGTCTTGATGCCTGCGAGGTCGGAGCCGGCGGCGGGTTCGGACATCGCCATCGAACCGATCAACTCACCGGAGATGAATCCGGGCAGCCAGCGTTCCTTCTGCTCGTCGGTGGTGAGGTTGTTCATGTACGGCATCAGGATGTCGTTCTGCACGCCGAGACCGATGCCGACCGAGCCGGTCATGAACATCTCTTCGGAGATGATCTGGTTGAACCGGAAGTCCTTGACGCCCAGCCCGCCGTACTTCTCGTCGAACTCCCAGCCGATCAGCCCGTGCTCGCCTGCGGCCAGCCACGCCTCGCGACTGACCTTGCCCTCTCGTTCCCACTTCTCGACGTTCGGTACGCACTCGCGCTCGAAGAACGCGCGCGCGGTCGCGCGGAAGTCCTCGTGTACCTCGTCGAATATGTTGCGCCGCATCCGTTTCCCTCTTCCTCAGCCCCAGGTGACGATCGACGGAAGCGCGCGACCGGGCGCGTACATCTCGAACAGCCGCTCGGCAAGCAGTCCCTCGAGTTGATGATGTGATCCGCAAAGCGAATCGATCTGGAAGCCGCGGGTTACGTAGCGGTGCAGGTCATGTTCGGCTGTCAGCCCGATCGCGCCGCATACCTGTAATGCGGCGTCCGAGACAGCTCTGTGCGCGCGGCCTGCGGCCGCCTTCGCGGTCATCGCCGAGAGACTTCCGCCGTACCGCCATGTCTCTCCCAACAACGCGCGGGCGCCTTCCAGGTTCGCCGATGCGTCGGCCAGCAGATGCCGTGGCGACTGGAATGAGCCGATGGGAGAACCGAATTGGATACGAACGCCAACATGCTCGACGGCGATGCGCAATGCCTCGTCGGCGAGAGCGACCAACTCGGTCGCAAGTGCGCGTTGCGCTGCGGCGATGGCGCGGCCGAATTCGGTTGACGCGTCGGTTAGGTCGCCGCTCAACGGACCACTCACACGCGTCCAGAACACCGTCGGGTCGAAGGTGTCGAGCCTTTCGCCGGACAATCGATCGGTGTCGACGACGCCGATCGACACCGTGGCCATCGGGCCCGGTACTGGCACGGCAAGTCGCCCGGAGCTTGGCAGCGGCCCAAGCAATAATCCGGCGACCCGTTGAGCGTCGGAGCCCGGCGCATAACCGTCGGCTGGGCAGCACAATCCCGTCGACGGCGCCGTCCAGCAGCGGGCTCAACTCGGCGAGCATCACCGTGCTCGAGGCAGTCAGTGTGCGCCAGTGAGCGGCCCTGCGCGCGAAAGAGCAACTCGCACGCCTCAATCGGGTACTCCGCCTCGATATCCGACCATCCGAGATCGGCAAGCGCGGGTCCGACGGCGCTGTGCTCGTCTGCTCCCTTGCCTGCCAACTGGTCGAACAGCCTGAAGACGGCCTCTTCGATCATCGGCCACGATTCGTCGGTCACTGCGGCGCTCATCTCTTCTCCCTGGGCAGCCCCAGCAGATGGTCGGCGATGATGCCGCGCTGGACCTCGGCGCTCCCGCCCATGATCGTCGCCGCACGGGTGTACCACCACTTCGCTCTGACGGCATCCAGTTCCTTGCTGCCGTCGGCGCCAACCCCGGCAATCATCCATTCGCGTCGGGTGTCCATGATGAGGTCGTTGATGTCCTTCTCCGCCTTCGCGAACAGCAACTTGTCGATGCTGCTGTTCGGACCGACCTCGCGGCCCTCCGCGAGCGCGCGCACTGTGGTCGCGGCGCGCGCCTGCGCGGCCAGCGTCGCAACGTATATCTGCGCGAAGCGGAGCCTGGCGGCCGAGGACGAACCGTGGATGGCCATCTCGCCGCGAAGCCAGCTCAGTTCGGTCAGCGCCGTGGTCAGCGTGGCGTAGCCGTACATCCCGCGCTCGTACTGCATCAGGTGCATCACGACGGCCCAGCCGCCGTCGGCGTCGCCGAGCAGCCGTTCGCGCGGCACGCGCACGTCGTCGAAGAACACCTCGGCCAACTCGCGACGACCGCTGGCCAGCGCGATCGGTCGCACCGTCACGCCGGGGCTGTCGGCGTCAACCAGGAACGTGCTCAAGCCGCGGTGGCGGCTTTCCGGGCTGCCGGTGCGGACCAGTGCAAGAAACCGCGTCGCGGTAGGACCCTGGCTGGTCCAGATCTTCTGCCCGTTGATGACGAACCCGCCATCGCCGTCGTCGACGGCCCTGCAGCGCAGCGCTGCCAGGTCGCTGCCCGATTCCGGCTCCGAGAAGCACTGCCCCCACCACTCGTCACCGCGCATGTAGTTGGGCAGATACCGCTCGGCGAGTTCCGGGGCGTACTTGATCACCGCCGGTCCGAGCACCTCGAGCGTCCAGTGCTGCTCGGGCACCGGCAGCATCGCCGCGGCGAGTTCCTCGAAATACACCGCCCGGTGGATCTCGGTTCCTCCGAAGCCGCCTGCCTGCTCGGGCCAGCCGTAGCGGTTCCAGCCGGCCTCATACACGCGAGACAGGACGACGGCGTGGTACGCCAGCTCGTCCTCGGTGTTGTCGAAGGATGCGTTCCGCCACTCGTCGGCCCAGTCCAGGTCGCGGAGCCAGCGTCGGAAATCCTCGCGGTATGTCGCGATCTGCGATACGTACTCGTGCTGGTGGCCGGCGTTCACGGCATCGTGGACAGGGGCTGACATCGGGCACCCCTTCCGTCGTTCTTGGGATTCTGCCTGCCGAGTAGAATCCGCTAAACAATTATCTATAACAGGTACACTATCGCACGACGACAACTTCGCCATAGGGAGCGCCAATGACGGCATCACCGGTCGCCGCAGCCACAGTTTCGTTCAACCCCGAGTCCCGCCTCTACATCGACGGCCGGCTGCGTGAATCGTCGACGGGTAAGACCGCCGACAACATCAACCCGGCCACCGAGGAAGTACTCGGCGCATGCACCGATGCGGGCGCCGAGGACATGGACGAGGCGATCGCCGCCGCGCGCCGGGCGTTCGACACCACCGACTGGTCGACGAACCACGAGTTCCGCCAGCACTGCCTGATGCAGTTGCACGATGCGCTTCAGGAGGAAAAGGAGGATATCCGCGCCGAGCTGATCGCCGAGGTGGGCGCGACCGTGGGAATGACCTACATCGCGCAGCTGGAGTGGCCGCTGGCCGACGCGGTGCGATGGCCTGCGCGAGCTGATCTCGACGTTCCAGTGGGAGCGGATGCTCGACCAGGACGCCAAGATGGGCGTGCCCTACAACCGCGTCGTGGTCAAGGAGCCGATGGGTGTGGTCGGCGCGATCACGCCGTGGAACTTCCCATTCGAGATCATCAGCAACAAGGTTGGCCAGATCCTGGCCACCGGCAACACGATGGTGCTCAAGCCGGCCATCGAGACGCCGTGGAGCGCGCTGCGCTGGGGCCGGATCATCGCCGAGAAGACCGACATCCCCGCCGGCGTCGTCAACATCGTCCCGACGTCGGACAACGCCATCGCCCAGGTGCTCGCTACCGATCCGCGGACCGACATGGTCTCGTTCACCGGCTCCACTGCGGTCGGCCAGCTGATCCAGCGGCTGTCCGGCGACACCATGAAGCGCAACATGCTCGAGCTCGGCGGCAAGTCGGCGTACCTGTTGCTCGACGACGCCGACATGGACATGGCGCTTCCCGGCTGCATCGGCGCGCTGATGCACTCCGGTCAGGGCTGCGCACTTGCGACCCGGATGCTCGTACCGCGCTCGCACTACGACCAGGCCGTCGAGGTCGCGTCCGCGACATTTGGTGCCCTCAGCGTTGGCGACCCGGCCGACCCGAACACCTTCTGCGGCCCACTCGTTTCGGCCAAGCAACGCGACCGGGTGTTGAACTACATCGAGATCGCGAAGGCGGACGGCGGTCGCATCACAGCGGGCGGTGGGGTCCCCGAGGGCCTGGACCGTGGCTACTTCGTGGCACCGACCGTCGTCGCCGACGTTGCGCCGAACCACACGATCTTCCAGGAGGAGGTCTTCGGTCCGGTCCTGTCCATCACGCCCTACGACGGGGGCGACGACGGCGCCGTCGAGATGGCGAACAACTCGACCTACGGTCTGGCCGGCGGGATCATGGGCTCCAACGAGCGGGCCATGGCCGTGGCCCGCCGCATCCGCACCGGTTCGCTGATGATCAACTCGCGCCATGTACTACGGCGCCGACGCCCCGTTCGGCGGATACAAGATGAGCGGCATCGGCCGCCAGAACGGCATCGAGGGCTTCGAGCAACACCTGCAGACCAAGACGATCGGGTACCCCCTGTGACCGACATTCTCAACGGCATTCGCGTCGTCGAACTCGCGGCGTGGACATTCGTCCCTGCGGCCGGTGCAGTGCTGGCCGACTGGGGCGCCGACGTCATCAAGATCGAGCATCCCGAAACCGGTGACCCGCAGCGTGGCCTGATCAGCTCGGGCATCGTCACCGGCGCCGGGGGAGTGAATCACTTTGTCGAGCAGCCCAACCGCGGCAAGCGCAGCATCGGCCTGGACACCTCGACCCCCGAGGGACTGGAGCTGCTGATGAAGCTCCTGGAGACCGCCGATGTGTTCGTCACCAACCTGCTGCCCGATTCGCGGCAGCGGATGGGCATCGACGTCGAACAGGTGCGCGCGCGCAATCCGAAGATCATCTACGCCCGCGGGCACGGCTACGGCACCAAGGGCGACCTGGCATCGCAGGGCGGCTTCGACCTGGCGGCGTATTGGGCCCGCGGCGGGATCGGCGAGGGGTATGCCGCAGGCGACGGTTCGTATCCGCCGATCCAGCGGCCTGCGTTCGGAGACTCCTACGGCGGGCTGGCCATCGCAGGCGGCATCGCCGCGGCGCTGGTGAAGCGGGAACGCACCGGCGAGCCGTCGGTGGTGGACGTCTCACTGCTCAACGCGGCGATCTGGCAATTGGGGCCCGACATCGTCGGCTCGGGGGTTACAGGCCAGGACATCCCGAAGTTCAATCTCGACGAGATGCCCAACCCCGTGGCCAGCATCTACAAGACCCGCGACGAGCGCTTCATCGCGTTCGTGCTGTTGCAGGCCGACCGGTTCTGGGCCGACTTCTGCACACGGCTTGGTCGCGCCGGATCTGGTCGCCGACGAGCGGTTCGCCAACGCGATGGTGCGGTTCGAGAACCGCAAGGACTGCATCGCTGAGCTGCGCAATTCCTTTGCGGCCGAAGATCTTTCACATTGGGAGAAGGCCTTCGCCGGGTTCGACGGGGTGTGGGATGTCATGCGCACCGCCCACGAACTGCACGCCGATCCGCAGGCGATCAAGAACGGCTATCTACCGCGGGTGACGGACGCCAACAACAACGAGTTCGCCCTTGCCGCCAGCCCGGTGCAGTTCGACGAGACGCCGCTGGACCTGACGTGCGCGCCCTGGCCATGGCGAACACACCGACGCGCTCCTGGCCGAACTCGGCTACGACGAGGAACAAATCATCGAGTTCAAGATCAATTCGGTTGTGCTGTAGTGGTATCGGAGGATCTGGCCCGGCGGTTCCTGCACGTCAATTTGAACTGCGAATCGCTCGACACGACCGAGGAGCTCTACGCCGGCAAGCTCGGGCTCTCCGCGCGGATGCGTACAGACCCAGAGGTTGCAACGAATGGCTCAATCCTCGGTCTCGACGGCGAGACCTACTGTGAGACATCGTTTCTCTACGATGCACGAGGTGGCCGAGGCGGCTGTGCACTGGAGGCGATCGAGTACCGAAGCCCGGCGCTGAAGCGCGACTCGAACAATGATCCGACACGCCCCGGCATCAGGTCGACGTTGATGACCGTTACGGATCTGGCCGGTACGGTCGCGACGTTGCGGGCGGGGGGCGTCGCCGTCGGCGAACCCATCGACGGCCTGATCTCCGGAGCTAAATCGGTGTTGGCAACCGATCCCGATGGCGTGGTTATCGAATTTGCAGAGCGTCCTGGCGACGATGCGTCTGTCGGGGCATTGTTCGCCGGAGTTCGTGTCGCGGCCATCGATGCCGTCGCGACGGGGGAGTTCCTGACCGCGATCGGCTTCGACGAGGTGCAAGCTCCGACGCTGGTCGACGTCGCCGGCGACCAATTGGGCCCGGGTGGATCGTCCGATGCGGTCGAATGCGTGGTGTCGCGGTACGCGGTACCCGAAGATGCTGAACAGTTCAGCCTAATAGTGGTGCAGCATCCGGAGACTCGACACCAGGATCCGGTGCCATGGGGTGGCAATCACCAGGGACTGTACCGGTGTGCGATGCGGGTGGAGGACACGGAGAAGGCGCTCGCCGCGGTGCCGGATTCCGTTGAGGTGATGGGAGACCCGGTCTGGTGTCCGCTGCCCGGCACAAAGATCGAGGGTCTCTACATCGCATTCCTGCGCTCGCCCGACGGGGTGGTTTTCGAGTTCGTCGAACGCCCGCTCAAGTTCTTCACCCGCTAACTTTTCTCTCGCGAGTGTGAGGTTTTGTACGCCTCGACGGCGTGTCGCGTACGAAACCGCACACTCGGCACGCCGACTCCATCATCCGACGCCAATCGGATCGACCGTGCTGATTCGTACGCCCCGACGGCGTGCCGCGTACGACACCGCACAGCCGGCACAGTTAGGGCGTCGGCAGGGGGCCGGCGAGGCCGCGCGGCGAGGTTCCGTATAGCCAGCTGACGGCCTGGCCGATCTCGGAGAACTGCAGCGAGGCACCGTCTTTGGCGTGATAGCGGGCAGGCGCCTCGGTGAACCCTTCGATGCGGCTGAGCTTGTGACCGTCGACGCGCAGGATCTGGCCGGTGAGCCAGGACGACTGCGGCGACTGCAGCCACGCCACCACGTCCGAGCTGCGGGCGGGGTCCAAGCGCGGGGTCGTCGGCCTTCTCGCCGCTGAAGAAGTTCTCGCTGATCCGGGTCACGGCCAGCGGCGAGATCGCGTTGAGCGCAACCCCATAGCGGCGTCGCCTCCATCGCGGTGACGACGGTCAGGTTGGCGATCGCCGCCTTGGCGGCGCCGTAGGCGCTCTGGCCGACGTTGCCCCACAGCCCAGCGCCCGACACGGTGTTCACGATGTGCGCGTCGATCTGATTGCCCGCCTTGGATTGCGCGCGCCAGTACTCGCAGGCATGCTTGGTGACGGCGAACGTGCCCTTGAGGTGGACGGCGATCACCGCGTCCCAGTCGGCCTCTGTGGACGTGGCAACCATCGCGTCGCGGACGATGCCTGCGTTGTTAACCACGCCCGTGAGCGTCCCGAATGTGTCGACCGCGGTGTTGATCATGTCGGCGACGTCGTCCCACGACGACACCGATCCGGTGTGGGCGATTGCCTTGCCGCCCGCTGCCTCGATCTCGGCGACCACGTCGGCGGCGGGTCCCGCGCCGTCCCCTGCGGTGCCGTCGCGGCTCACACCTGGGTCGTTGACGACGACCGAGGCGCCCTGGGCGGACAGCGCCAGGCAATGGCCGCGCCCGATGCCTCGGCCGCCGCCGGTGACCAGGACGACGCGCCCGGAAAGTGGTGAAGCCATTTGCGCTCCTTTATTCAAACAGCTTGGTGATGAGGCGTTGTCGCTGCGACCAGTCCGCGCCGCGCAGGTCCGCGTGGCCGGACTCGGTGACGATCATGTCGACGTCGTGGGCCGGGGTGGAGGCTGGGCGGCTCAACTGGTCGACGAGCGGTGAGTGCCCGTTGACCGCCGTCGGCACCGCGATGATCGACAGCCCGCCGTGGCTCATCCGGGCCGCCGCGCAGTAGTCGGGATGTCCGCCGATGCCGCCGACCACTTTCTCGCCGCGGCCTTCGACGTTGACCTGTCCGAACGGATCGAGCTCGATGGCGGTGTTGACGGCGACGAACGACTCGCCCCTAGACAGCCTGGTGAGGTCGTGGGTGTACTCGATGCCTCGCAGAATCGGTTTGCCATCCGCCCAGTCGTACAGCTTCTCGGTGCCGAACAGGTAAGTGGCCGAGGGCATATCGATCAGCATGCCGCGCTTGTCCATGTCGACCACCGCGTCGGTGAGCAGGCCGGTGTCGATGCGTAGTGGCACCGGCGCTCGCCGCAGCAGTGCGGTTCCGAGTTGCCCTGGCCCGTACTGCAGGCGTGCGCCCTCGGGCACGAACCTCAGTACCGCGTCGGCGAGCGCATCATGGATCGGCTCGGGATCCTTTTGCGGCAACCGGACCGCGCCGTCGTTGCTGTGACCGACAATTCTCACGATGTCGGGGTCAAGCGGTGGACCGGCGTCCGCGTACGGCGCGGTGTTGTCCACAACTGCGAGTACCGGCACACCCGCGAGTCCCCGTTGCCAGGACACCTCGCTGCCGAAATAGAGGCATCCCTCGCGCCCCACCACACGTGTTATCAGCACGTCGGGGCGCAGCACGCTTGTCAGCAACGCGGGGATGGCGGTGAGCCGGGTCGGCACGAAACGTGCTGTCGAACTGCTCAATACATCCCGCACGCCCCAGCCCGGCATCAGCGCAATGGTCTCGGAGAAAGCATCCGCCTCGAATCCGTCGAGCGGCGCGGGCATCCAGCCCAGTATCAGCCGAACCGAACCAACTTCACGGGCAACCGCCGAGACGGCCGCTCCCACCGATAGGCCGTCGTCGAGGCAACGCAGCGCACCGACGCCGTCGCCGAACGCAACCGTCATGCCCGGGCGCAGCCGATCACGCAACGCAGCGGCGAACTGCGTCGAGGTCGACGTTTTGGCGCGCGCTACTCGCACTTCTGCGCCCATACGTTCGTTTGGGCGAAAAGGGCGCTCACCGAGGCTCTTTGGGAAGGCCCAGCACTCGTTCACCCAGAATGTTGCGCTGGATCTCACTGGTGCCGCCGAGGATGGTCTGGGCGCGACCGACCAGCATGTGATGTACGAGTTCGTTGTCCGCGGGATCGACACATGCATCGACGCCGAGCACCTCGGTGGCCAGATCGCCCAGATCGCGGTCGGTTTCCGAAGTCATCAGCTTGAGCACCGAGAACGCCGCCGACGACGTGTCGCCCGCGTCGATGGCGCGCTGCCAGGTGAATCGCAGCAGCCACATTCGCGCCCACAACTTGGTCATCGACCGCGCCAGCACGGGGTCCAGCAGATCGTGGGCCCTGGCCGCGTCGACCATCCGCTCGTGGAGCCGGAACATCGCGACCGCTTGTGAACCCAGCGTCAGTCGCTCGCGTCCGAGCGTCATGATCGCGATGGCCCAGCCCTGGCCGACCTCGCCGATCAGCGCGTCGTCGTCCAGTTCGGCGCCATCGAAGAACACCTCGTTGAACTTGCTCTCGCCGTCCATCTGTGTCAGCGGCCGCACGGTGATGCCCGGCGTATCCATGGGTACCACGAACATCGACATGCCGCGGTGCTTGTCGGGACCCGTACGGGCCAGCAGCAGACCGTATTTCGCGGAGTTGGCGGCCGAACTCCACACCTTCTGGCCGTTGATCCGCCAGCCGGTCGGCGTCTTCTCCGCCTTGGTGCGCACTCCTGCCAGATCGGAGCCGGCGCCGGGCTCGGAAAACAACTGCGTCCAGATATCATCGCCGAGCCGGATGGGTTCCAGATACCGCGACTTCTGCGCATCGGTGCCGAACGTGATCAGGACTGGCCCGGCTAGGTCGATCGCGGTGATACCGAGTTGACGCGGCACACCGGCACGTGCGCACTCCTCGGCGAAGATCGCTTGGAAGCTGACGGACGCGTCGGCACCCCCGTACTCGACGGGCCAGTGCAGGCAGACGTACTTATGATCGGCAAGGTAACGATGCCAGGCGCGGCCGGGCTGCACGTCGGCGGCCGTCGGAGTCGGCCCGTAGTTGCGCAGACCCTCCGGCTTGGGCGCGTCCTCCAAAAAAGAGCGAATCTGCGACCGAAGTGCGGCGGTGTCTTCGGTGCTTTTGGCGGCTACCAACAGCTCACTTTCCGTTGAGGTAGTGGGTGTACTCGTCGCGGACGGACTCCATCGCATGCAGCCGTCGCTCCTCGTCGACGAAATCGGTTGCACCAGGGTCCGCCTGGACGAGTTGACGGCCGCAAGCGCCGACGACCCGGAAGTCCGGTTGCTGGAGCTGCAAGGGCACAGCGACTCCTTTGGTATCCTAAACAGGGAAATATTTAGTTATTTAGCAGACTAGCCACCTCGGGCAGCTGCGGCAAGCAGATCCGCCTGCGGCGGCCTGCCGGTAGCGCTGAACAGCGGAGATGGAACGACTGCACGAAGCCTCACCGCCGGGGGGCCGTAATGACCTCGGGGAGATGGAATGTGAAAGGGAGACCGCGGTCATGAATTTCGACCTGGATGGCAAGCGAGCGCTCGTCACCGGAAGTAGTTCTGGGATCGGTGCGGGCATCGCCGCGACGCTCGCAGCTGAGGGAGTGGCGGTGGTGGTCCACGGCCGCAACGCCGAACGAGCTTCGGCGGTGGCGGACCAGATCCGGGAGAACGGCGGACGCGCTGCCACGGCAGTGGGCGATCTGTCCACCGAGGACGGCGCAGCGCACGTCGCGGATGCCGCGGCCTCGGCGTTCGGCGGGATAGACATTTTGGTCAACAACGCCGGCGGAGCCTCCGAGTCAGGAGTGCAGTCGTGGTTCGCGCTTCCCGTGTCGGAATGGGCGGTCACCTACCAGCGCAATGTGCTCTCGGCGGGATATCTCATTCACGCCATGGCGCCAGCAATGAAGGAGAACGGCTGGGGAAGGATCATCCAGGTGGCTTCGGCGGCAGGCATCATTCCGACGTCGGGCCAACCGGATTACGGACCGTCGAAGGCGGCCATGATCAACATGTCGATGGGTTTGTCAAAGGCCTTGGCCGGCACGGGTGTAACCGTCAACACAGTGATGCCCGGCATGATCATGACCGACGGGCTGCGCGAGTTCCTGCGGACCTTCGCCGAGCGGCGCGGATGGGGCGACGATCTCGATCGCGCCGCGCAGTACGTCTTGAAGGGAACCGGTCAGACCGTCCATCGGATCGGCGAGGTCGGCGACGTCGCGTATGCCGTCGCGGTGCTCGCCAGCCCGAGGGCGGAATTCTTCAACGGCATGAACCTCCACGTCGATGGCGGCGGCACAGGATCGATCTATTGACCATGAAGTTCACGGTTGAGTATCCAAGCGACGTGCCAACAGCCAGTCGCGAACTCCGCGAGCCGACGGTCATGAGGGCGATTGTTATCCATGCTGAAGCACTCGGCTTCGACGCCATCGCGTTAGCCGATCATCCGGCACCGTCGGCGAAGTGGCGGCGGTCGGGCGGGCATGACACCTTCGATCCTGCTGTCGCGCTTGCCTTCTTCGCCGCTGCGAGCACGACAATCCGTCTGATGACACACCTGTATGTGCTGCCGTTCCGCAATCCCGTATCTGGCGGCGAAGACTCTGACTTCGTTGGACGTTGTCTCCGGCGGACGGTTGATAGCAGGTGTGGGAGCCGGCTATCTGCGCTCTGAGTTCGCCGCGCTCGGAGTGGAATTCGAGAAGAGGGCCGAGCTTTTCGACGAGTACCTGATTGCCTTGCGTCGGATCTGGACCGACCCTGCGCAGCCGGTCACAGGCTCAACCTTCGCCGCGACCGGTGAGCTGAACCTTGACGCGCCAACCCAAACGCCCCATCCCCCCATCTGGATCGGTGGTAACAACGTCGCGACGATGCGACGTGTGGTCGAACACGGCAGCGGGTGGAGCCCGGTGGTGGCCACCGCAGCCGTGGCGTCGTCAGTCCGTACCGCGACCATCGAGACAGCTGACGACCTGTCGCGTGCAATCGACAAGATGCGAGAGCTGTTGACGGCGTCGGGCCGCGACCCGGACAGCGTCGAAATCCAGGTCGCCGCACCGTCGATCGACTTCGACGATGCTCGGGCGGTCGCCGCGCTCGACGAGTTCGTGGCGGGCATGGCACGCGCAGGCGCCACCCGGATCCTCGCCCACGTCGACGCCACCTCCGCATCGGCGGCCGAGAAGTATCTGACGCGCTTCGGCGACCATTTCGGCGTGGGCGGTTAGCGTCGTTCGGGCGCCGAACGTGCGGTTTCGTACGCAACACGCCGACCGGGCGTACGAATCGGCACAGTGAAGGACGGGGTCGCAGCACGCTGCGCCTGTGGATAAATCCGCGCAGCTGACGAGATGTGTCAGACTCCTGTAACAGCCTCCAGCCATGTGGGAGGAATTGGATTGGCCGTTTCGCGGTTGGGACGCCGTTGAAGCCGGTGCGCTATCCGTTCGTGAGCTGCGACGGTTTTATGCGCCGGTCTATCCGGGCGTGCATGTGCCGCGCGGTGTGGAGCTTTCGGCAGTCCAACGATCACGAGCGGCGTGGCTGTGGTCTGGTCGGCGCGGTGTACTCGCCGGGCTATCGGCGTCAGCGCTGCTGGGTTCCCAGTGGATAGAGCCCGGCCTGCCTGCAGAGCTGGTTCATCTGAATCGCAGGGCGCCGTTGATGCTCACCGTCCATAGCGAAATGCTTGCACCCGGTGAGGCGCAGGTAGTTGCGGGTATGCGCGTTACGACGCCCGCGCGGACCGCTTTCGATATGGGTCGTCGGTTGGCGCTCGAGGACGGCGTCCAGCGCATCGATGCCCTGATGAACGCCACAAGCCTCAAGGTGGGTGACGTGGAAGACGTGATCGCCAGACATCCTGGCGTGCGCGGGCTGAATCAACTCCGCCAGACGCTCGACCTCGTCGACGGTGGAGCCGAGTCGCCGTATGAGTCGCTCACACGGCTGCTATTGATCAAGGCTGGATTTCCGCGGCCACAGACTCAGATCAGGGTCATCGACAAGCACGGCAAGGTTTGGCGTATCGATATGGGCTGGCCCGAGTACTTAGTCGGCGTCGATTTCGAGGGTGCCCACCATTGGACAAATCCGAAGCAGCGGACAAAGGACGTTGAGCGGTATGCAGTTCTGCCAGGACTCGGCTGGATCGACGTCAGGCTCACGAGCGGCATTTTGCACAACAACCCAGAGTCCTTCCTCGACCGCGTCGGTGCCGCCCTGATCGCCCGAGGATGCCCAAAGACGTGGTGACCGTGCGAATTTGCACGCCGCGACGGCGTGTTGCGTACGAAACCGCACGCTGGGCAGGCGCTCGGTTCAGACGATCTTGGCCTCGGCGGCCAGCCGGTCCCAGTGCTGTCCGGGGCCGCCGAACAACACCTCATCGGTGCGGGCACGCCGAAGGTAGAGATGCGCGGAGTCTTCCCACGTGAATCCGATGCCGCCGTGGATCTGGACGTTGGCGTGCGCCGCATCGCGCAAGGCCTCCGAGCACACCGCTTTCGCCATGCTGGCGCGCCAGTCGCACTCGCCTGCGGTTTCGCCGGCGTCGCCGTCGACCGACTCCAATGCCGCCGCCGACGCCGACCGTGCCCACTCGAGGTCGACAAGCATGTCGGCACACTTGTGTTTGATGGCCTGGAAGCTGCCGATCGGGCGGTCGAATTGTTCACGGGTGCGGGCATATTCGGTGGCGATCTCCAGCACCCGCTCGCACGCACCGACCTGCTCGGCCGACAGCACCGCCAACGCCAGGTCGACGTTGCGCTCGATCGTGTCGTCGACAGGCCCGTGTCCAGACAGCCGTATCGCGGGCGCAGCGGTAAACGTGATCGTGGCCATTGGCCGGGTGCCGTCGAGGGTGCGCTCCGTTTCGACGACGACGCCATCCGCCGTCGGGTCCACCAGGAACACGGCAGGCTCGCCTGCGTTCATCGCCACGACGACCAAATCATCTGCGGCCGCGCCGTTGAGCACGTGGCGGACCTCTCCGGCCACGGTCCACGCGTCTTGGGCCGGCGCGGCGGTGAGCGTCACCGAGGCGCGACGCCACAGCCCGCCGTCACCCGTGATCACCGCCGCGGCAGTGCGTCTGCCTTCGAGCAGCCTCGACAATCGCTTCTCCGCGTCGGGGCCCTGGTCCTGCATGTCGAGCAGCAGGCCGGTGGCCAGCACCGTCGACGCCACAAACGGCACCGGCGCCAGCACGCGGCCCAGTTCGTGGGCAACCACCCCCAGCGCGGACGCGCCAAAGCCTGCCCCGCCGAGATTCTCCGGCACCGCAATCGCCGCCACCCCGACTTGGTTGCAAAGCACCCCCCACAGCTCGCTGTCGAAGCCGCGCTGCGGGTTCTCGGGGTGGTCGTACGCCACCGCCCGCACGCGCTCTTCGGATGCGAACTTCTCGCACGCGGCACGCACGGACTGCGCGAGCTCGTCGCGCTCTTCAATCGACAACACCGTCATTGGGCCCCTCCTGAAATGAGTTGTGCCAATTCGGTTTTCGCGACCTTGCCTAGGCCGGTCAGCGGTAACTCGTCGACAACGATTAACTGCTCCGGCCACTTCTGCTTCATCAGCCCGCGCTCGTCGAGGAATGCGCACAGCTCATCGAGCGTGACATCGCGGTGACGCGGGGAGCGTCGAACGACCGCGCACACCATCTCGCCGCGCAGCTCGTCGGGCCGCCCAAGCACCGCGACCTCGTCGATCAGAGGATGCGCCAGCAGCTCGTTCTCGATCTCGTCGGGCGCGATGTTCTCGCCTTTGCGGATGATCAGATCCTTGATGCGGCCGGTGATCACGATGCGTCCGTCGGGCCTCAGCCACCCGCGGTCACCGGTACGGAACCAGCCCTCGGGCGTCGTCGCGTGCGACCACTGCTCGGCGTCTACGTAGCCCGGCGTCATGTTGGCGCCACGCAATTCGACCTCACCGGTCGGTGCGATCCGGATCTCCGCGCCCGGGATCGGCCGACCGCAGCTGTTGGTCTGTTGCTCCTCCGTATCGGTGGCCTCACTGACGCAGATCGTTGGCGCCTCGGTCATGCCGTATGCGTGCACGATCGGTACGCCCATGTGCCTGCGCACCTTGTGGTGTAGTTCGGGCGCGCAGGGTGCACCGCCGCCGATCAACATTCGCAGCGTCGGAATGATCGGCTGGTCGCTGCCCGATGCCAGTTGTGCCGACAGAAGTATCTGGTAGAAAGCCGTGCTCGAGCCCGAGATCGTCACGCGGTTCGCCGCCAGCACGCCGGCCAGCTCAGCGGCGTCGACCTTCGGCACCATCAGCGCCGAGAAAGCGCCGATCAGGGCGCTGGCGACGTAGAGGATGCCTCCGATGTGCGCGATGGGGAAGTTGATCGTCCCGATTTCTTCAGGGTGGTCGCCCAACCCGAGATGTGTCACGTAGCCGCGGGCTGCGGCCAACAAGGTTGCATCGGTGTGCCGGACGCCTTTCGGGCGGCCGGTGGTGCCTGAAGTGAAGTAGATCCATCGGCTGTCGTCGGCCGAATGGGGTTGGCCCAGTTCGGAATACAGGCCGGCAGGCAAGGCTCGCAGCTGCTCGACGAAATCGTTCGGCAGCCTGACGACGCGGACCCCAGGTGGCGCGTTGGCGGCTCTCGACTCGTCGACGACCAGAATGTCTGCTTGAGCGACTTCAAGCGCCGCGCAGACCTCTCGTTGCCGGTAGATGTGCAGCACCGGCGCCTGGACTACGGCGCTGCGGGCAAGTGCCAGCATCAGTAGTGCCGCCGAGGTGTGCGAGGGCAGCTGCCACGCAACGGTCATGCCGGGACGGATGCCTGCGTCCCATAGCCACTGCGTACCCGCGGCCGACAGTGCGGCCACATCGGCGACGGTCAGCGTCGCGCCTGCGCAATCGCGCAACAGCGGCTGATCCGGTTGGTTCGCGGCGGACTCGTCAAGCAGCCCGACGACGGTGTCAGCCGTCACTGCGCGACCTCCGCCGGCGACAAATTCCCGTATCGCCTCGGCGGCCTCATCCGGGCGGTCCAGCATGACGTAGGTCGAGCTGTCCTCGATGGTGCGCAAAACGGCGTCGGGAAACGTCTCGGCAAGTCGGTGGGCATGCGACAGCGGAAACAACTTGTCGCTGGTTCCCCATGCCATCAGCACCGGCTTTGTCCAAAGCTTCAACGCGTTCACGGCCGCCATGGTGTGGCTGGGCTTCAGGCCGGCGGTGAACCTGGCCGCCTCGTGGCGCACCGCAGCCGAGGTGAGGAAGCCGCCGAAGATGGCGGGTCGGCGCGCAGCATCGATCCCGTTTCGGGTCACGGTCGAACTGAACGCATTGAGACCCGGTCCAGTCGTCAACGCCTTGAGTGCAATCGAGCCAAACGTCTGGCTCAGCGCACACAACCGCACAAGCGGCGCGAAAGACTTCGGCGGGAAGTGTTCGAAGCTATCGCAATTGGTGAATACCAGTTTCGACACCCGGTCCCAGTTCAGCATCGCATTGCCCAGTGCGGCGAGCACGATCCCGCCGCCGGTGTCGTTGGCCACCAGCGTGACGTCGGACAGTTCGAGCGATTCGAGGAATGCGACGATCCGCCTGCCCGACGAGTGAACGCCGAGATCGACGCCGGGGCCCACTGATTCGGCCTGGGCGCCAAAAGGAAAGGTCGGTGCAATGCAACGATGGCGGTCGGACAACCGGTCCACGACGTCGTCCCACAATGCTCCGGTGACGTAGGCGCCGTGGACGAACACCACGGGCGGACCGGAACCAACATCGGTGTACTCGACGTCGATATCGCCGATGGCAACAGATGCCACCGGTCAGCCCCTGCGCCGACCTGGCGTGAACCTGATCGGGAGCTTGCGCACCGCATGCACCTCGCCGGCGTCCTCGAATCGTTCGAAGTCGCCTGCGATCTCGAAGTCGGGCAGCCGTTCCAGAATCTGGGTGAGCATGACCTGGAACATCATCTTGGCGTAGTGCGAACCCAGGCAGCGGTGGATGCCCACGCCGAAAGCCATCTGCTTCTTGGCGTTCTCGCGGGACAGGTCTAATTCGTCCGGATCGGAGAACATGGCGGGGTCGCGATTGGCCGCCGCCCACATCAAGATCGCCCGGTCACCTTGGCACAGCGGCTGACCGTGGAACTCGGCATCTCGAGAGACTGTTCGCGCCAGCCCGAGGGTGGGAGTGAAGAGTCGGAGCAGTTCGTCGGTGCCACGCTTGATCAGGCTCGGATCGGCGATTAGCCGACTGCGCAGGTCGGGATCCTGGCACAGCCGCAGCAGCACGTTGCCAGTGAATCCGCTGGTGGTGTCCATCCCACCGAGCATCATCAGGAATCCGTACATGGTGATCTGGATGTCGTCGAGCGGCTTGCCGTCCAGCGTGCCCCGCAGGATGTCACTGAACAGGTCGTCGCCAAGGCCCTCCGCGCGGCGCTGTTCCATCTGCTTGGTGATCTCGCCGAACAATTCCATGCCGGCCACGCCGGCCCGGTCGGGGTCATGTGCGCGCTCGTGCACCGTGGTGTGCACCCACTTCACCCAGTCCATGGCGCGCGACTCGTCCCATTTGAGCAGCCGCAGGATGATTCGGGCAGGCACGGGCGTCGTCAACTCGCCGACGATGTCGCACTCGCCGCGCTCGATGAAGTTGTCAATCGCCTCATTGGTGATGTCGACGGCCATTTCTCGGGCTCGTTCAGCCGAGCCAGGGGAGAACTGCCGCAGTGTGACCTCGCGTAGTTCCTGGGTGTGCGGTGGATCGGATTCGATGGGCAGAATTGGAAACGGCATGCCGCTGGCAGGCACACCCACCGATGGATAGGAGTGGAACAGGTCGTCGTCGCGGGCCGCATCGAAGACGGAGGCGTAATCCACCAAGGCCCAGAAGCCGTCATACTGATCGGAATGCGCTACCGGACAACCGGATTCGCGCATCTGCTTGAACCTGCCGTACGGATCCTCCCGAAACTCCGGGGAGTGGTGGTCGAGGTCCACCTCGGCACGTGAGCGCGAATCGGCTTGTGTCATCGGCAATGTCCCTTCTGTTACCTACTCAGGATGGCGACCGCCGCGGTGCCCGGCGCCCCGTAGAGCTGGGCCAAGGCGACCCGCGGCTCGTTGGGTACCTGCCGATCGCCCGCGGTGCCGCGCAGCTGGTGCACCAACTCGAACACCTGCCGCAATCCGGATGCGCCGACCGGCTCGCCGTTGGCGAGCAGGCCGCCGTCGGTGTTGATCGGTAGCCGGCCGCCGATTTGGGTGACTCCGTCGGCGAGCAGGGCCTCCTGTTCGCCGTCCTTGCACAGCATCGTCTCGGCCATGTGAATGACTTCGGAGCCGGAGTCGGTGTCCTGCAGTTGGGCGACGTCGATGTCCTCAGGGCCGATACCCGCGATCTCGTAGGCGGCCTTGGCGGCCTCGGCCGTGGTGCCGGGAACGATGGGTAGCTCGATGGAGGTGCGCAGCAGTTCATACGCGCCCTCGCGGCGGCTGCGCAGCGCGCTCGACCGTAGATAGATCGGCTTGTCGGTGTACTTCTTGGCCGCATCCGCCCGGCAGACCACCACTGCGGCGGCGCCTTCGTTGGGATTGCAGTACATGTACTGCCGCAGCGGAGCGTTCACGACAGGCGAGGCCAGGATCGCATCCACGCTCATCGGCTTGCGTCGCCAGGCATTGGGATTCTTGGCGCCGTTGTCGAAATTCTTCGCCGAGACGCGAGCCAGTGTCTGTTCGGTGATGCCGTGGTCATGCATGTACCGCATGATCTTGGTGCCGAAGTAGTGAGTGGTCAGAAACATGCCCTGGTCGCCGTACCACTGCGGAAGGCCGGACACCGACGGGTCCGCGCCGAATGCGCCGCGCGGATGCTTGTCCAGGCCGACTCCCACCGCGATCTCCGCCTCGCCCAGGGCGACATCTCGTGCGGCGAGCGTCAGCAGGGAGTTCCCGGTGGCGCAGCCGCTCAACGTGGCCCGCGCGGGCAACCCCGTCATGCCGACCAGGCCGGTGATCGCCTCCGGGTTGGCCACCTCGAGGCTGCCTGCGTAGAGGCTGTCCACATCGGAGAAGTCCACACCTGCGTCGCGCAACGCTCTGCTGATCGCGACGGCGCCCATTTCCAGCGCCGAGCGGTCCTCATATCGTCCAAACGGGTGGAGTCCGACACCGATGATCGCGATATCGGGCGTGCTGCTCATTGCGCTCCTTACTGGATATATGCGCAATCGGGAAGCCGGTGACGGCCGAGGTGCGCGCTGATTTGACGTCCGTAAGTCTATAAATATATACCTGATTCTTAGGCTGGAGTCTAGAATCGCCGTACCCGCGAGTGAAGGCTGAGGCGTTGAGCATTTCGTTGTTGTTGGAGATGGCGGTGTCCGAGGACCCCGACCGGGTTGTTCTGGTGGACGGCGCCAGTCGGCTGACGGTCGGTGAGCTCAGCGGGTTGGCCGACGGCGGAGCCGGCGTGGTCGCCGCATCGGGTGCCCAGCACGTGGCGTACGTGGGCTCTGGTGGCATCATGTCTCCGCTGCTGATCTTCGCCTCGGCCCGCGCAGGCAAGGCGTACACGCCGATCAACTATCGGCTGAGCGCGCAGGGCGTTCAGGAGCTGATCGAACGGCTGCCGGATCCGCTGGTCATCGTCGACGGTCGCTACCGCGACATGGTCGGGGACGTCGGCAAGCACGTGATCGAATCCGACGATTTCCTGGCCGCGGCGCGCATTGCAGAACCGGTCGCGGAGTTCGCTGATCCCGATGACGTGGCGATCGTGCTGTTCACGTCGGGCACGACCTCGAAGCCGAAGGCGGTCGAGCTGTCACACGGCAATCTGACCAGCTACATCACCGGCACTGTCGAATTCGGTTCGGCCGAAACCGACGACGCGGCGCTGATCTGTGTGCCGCCGTATCACATCGCCGGGGTCAACGCGGCGATGTCCAACCTGTATGCGGGCCGAAAGATGGTCTATCTGACCAACTTCGAGGCGCATGAGTGGGTGCGGCTGGTCGCAGACGAAAAGGTGACGACCGCGACCGTCGTGCCCACGATGTTGGACCGCATCGTCACCGCTCTGGAACAGGAGCCTGTCGAACTGTCCTCGCTACGCAATCTGGCCTATGGCGGTTCAAAGGTGGGACTTCCGTTGGTGCGCAAAGCACTCGACCTGCTTCCGCACGTGGGGTTCGTCAATGCCTACGGCCTGACCGAGACAAGTTCGACTATCGCGGTGCTGACTCCCGACGACCACCGTGACGCGCATGGCAACGGCGACGAAGCCGTCGCCAAGCGGCTCGGTTCGGTCGGCCAGCCGGTGCCGGGCATCGAGGTGCAAATCCGTGATGAGACCGGGCGGGTGCTCGGACCGGGGGAATCCGGTGAGCTGTTCGTGCGGGGTGAGCAGGTGTCGGGAAGGTACACTGGCATCGGATCGGTGCTCGACGACGAAGGCTGGTTTCCCACAAGGGATCTCGCGATGCTCGATGATGGGGGATACCTGTTCATCGGCGGCCGATCCGACGACACCATCATTCGCGGTGGCGAGAACATCGCCCCTGCCGAGCTGGAGGATGTGCTCATCGAGCATCCACACGTGCACGAGGTCGCGGTAGTCGGTATCGAGGATCCGCAGTGGGGCCAAGCCATCGTCGCCGTGGTGGTTCCGGCCCTAGGCGTCGACCCGGATCCCGACGAGCTGCGCGCGTATGTGCGGAAGTTCCTGCGCGGATCGCGGACACCGGACCGGGTTGTTTTTCGTGACGAGTTACCGACCAACGCCACCGGCAAGTTATTGCGCCGAGAAATCATCGACAGCCTTCGCGACGCGAACGCCTAAAAGTTAAAGGGAATCAACATGATCAAAAACGGCACTCGGCTGCAGAGCCAGGTGTGTGACACGCAGGTGATCGTCGTAAGGGCCGCCGACACCCTCGACGACTTGCGTTGCGGCGGGCACCCGATGGTGGCAATGGGCACCGAAAAAGCCGGCGGTGCCCTCGATCCGGCGTTCTCCGACGGTGCGGTGATGGGCAAGCGCTATGTCGATGACGGCGGCGCCGAGGTGCTCGTGACGAAAGCCGGGGCTGGCACGCTGAGCGTGGGTGAGGTAGCACTGAGCCTCAAAGAGGCGAAGCCTCTACCGGCCAGCGACTGACGATGGGGAAGCAAGCCGCTGTTTCGATTCCGGCCGGCGACATCACGATGGCCGCGGACGCTTTCGGCGACCCGGCGGACCCGCCTGTGGTTCTTCTACACGGTGGTGGCCAGACCCGGCATTCGTGGAAATCGACGGCGGCGGATCTGGGTGGCCAGGGCTGGTATGCGCTCACGGTTGACCTGCGCGGGCACGGGGACAGCGGCTGGTCACCCGACGGGCGCTACGGCCTCGATCGCTTCGCCGGTGATGTGATTCGAATTGCCGATTTTCTCGGTCGCCCGCCGGTGTTCGTCGGTGCGTCGCTGGGCGGCAATGCGTCCCTGGCAGCCATCGGCTTCAGGCCCGACCTCGCGCTTGGCCTGGTACTGGTGGATGTATCGCCGTTTCTGCAGCCGTCCGGAACGAGCAGGATCCGCACCTTCATGGTCTCGCATGCCGAGGAAGGGTTCGGGTCGCTCGAGGAGGTCGCTGACGCTGTCGCGGCCTACGTCCCCCACCGTCCCCGACCGCGCAACCTCGATGGCCTGCGAAAAAATCTGAGGCAACGCGATGGGCGGTGGTACTGGCACTGGGATCCCGCATTCATGGGTTCACCGACAGACCAAGCGGTGCAGCGTGACCAACTCATCGACCCCGCGCGGCTCGGTGCCGCAGCGAGCGCCCTGCGGCTGCCGACGCTGCTGGTGCGTGGCGGCGAGTCCGACGTGCTCAGCGTCGAAGATTCGGTTCGTTTCCTGGATCTGGTGCCGCACGCGGAGTTCGCCTCCGTCGCCGGGGCACACCACATGGTGGCCGGCGACGACAACGCTGTCTTCGAGGAAGTCCTCGGCGACTTCCTGGAGCGCCGGGTCCGGTCTCGGCTCAATTTGTTGGACCAGCGGTAGTCGAGAGAACTGTGGCGCCTGGCCGCGATCGCCTCGGGCAGCGCCTGTGTGTCCCAAATTGAATCCGCGTCGCCACTAGCTGGTCGGCGGTGGCTCAATTCGTTCGATTGTGTTGACCCGATCGATGGACCGGTCGAACGACGCAATCCGACTGACACCGGTGCTTTCGGCACACGCCACCAGGTATGCCTCGGCGAAGTCGATCCGGTCGGTCTCATAGACCTCGATGGCGCGCAGGACAAGTGCGGGGTCGACGCAGAGAATCGATTCGAAGGCGAGCATCGAGCGCACTGCTAGGGCGACTTGGTCCCTGGGTGACTCGTAGAACGACTCAAGGACGTACACCATCTCCGCGACAACGAGGTCGGTCAGAAGTAGCTCTTGTTCTGTCTGGAGATACGCGGTCGCACGCGCCGCCATGTCAGGCGGGTCACCTGTTAGATGGCGCACCAAGACGTTGGTGTCAACGAACGCGCTCAATTACGATTCGCGGCCCGATTTGACCGCGTGCGGCGGATTACGTCGTCCCAAGCGACGTTGCGCTTCGCAGCCGGAACGCGGATCGATCCCGCGAGATCAAGGAAGTCAGGCGTTCTGGCAAGTATCGCCCTGTTTCCCTGAACTCTAAAGATGAGCTCGTCGCCCTCCTTGATGCCAAGCGCATCACGCACCGCCTTCGGCACGGTGACCTGCCCTTTCGAGGTCACCTTGGCTGCGGCGTCCATAAGCCTCCTTACCTCACCTACGAAGTAAGAATACCTCCTTGTCGTGGGAGCGCCCGACATCCAATGTTTCCGTGACCTCCGCGGCCGTAGACGTGCGGAGTTCTCCTTCAGACGCGGGCGCCGCGCGCAGCGGCCGTCTCCTCGGCGGGATAGAACTGCGTGGCCCAACGCCGAAGCGCCCGAAATCCCTTGCCTTCCGACGTGGCGAGTGCGGGTGGCTCGGTGTAGCGCTGATGTCGCCAGATGTTCAAATCAGCCAGGTATTGGTTGTTGGCCATGCGCTGGCGGCGTTCCAGAGACGGCGGCTGGTGTGGGCTGTCATCGCCCGGTAACCGGTCCAGCCACACGGTGGAGCGAATATCGGAAGTCTCCCCATCAACCGGCGTGACGGTGACGATGGTCCGCATGTTGTCCGGCCCCCAGAACTTCGCCATTCCGACGCCGATGCCGACGTTGACGGCTTGCACACCGCCGACCATGGCGCCGTTGGGCGTCAGCACGGTGGCCTCCTTGGTGCCGCCGAAGAGCATTTCGAAGTCGGCGTGGGCGATCGGTCCGTCGAATTCCTGGCGCGTGAACTCCGGCACGTGGGCCGCACGGTGCACGAACTTGAAGTGGGCGAAGTCAACCCCGTTCTCCATCACGTACTGCGGGTGCAGTTCCAGCCGCTCGTGGTGCAAGACGCCCTCGGGGTAGGCCAGGTAGTAGTCCTCGGCGCTGCGTCCATCGTCGTAGGCTTCGAAGATGTCGGGCACGTCGAAGTACGGCTCGCACCCTTCGAGATCGTGCCAAACGTAGACGCTTTCGTTGCGCTCGACCACCGGCCAGGTGCGTATCTTGCGGGCGTTGTTGGGCCTGTCCTGATATGGGATGCAGACGTTGCGGCCCTGCTGATTCCACTCCCAACCGTGAAACGGGCATACGATCCGGTCACCCTCGACACGTCCGCCGAAACCGAGGTGTGCGCCGAGGTGCTCACAGTAGGCATCCATGACGGTGACAGTGCCGTCACCCGCGCGCCACGCGATCAGCTCTTGATCGAAGTACTTCATCTTGTGGATCTCGCCGGGCTCGATCTCGGCGGACCACGCGACCTGGAACCAACCGGTCGGCTTCATCGACAGTTCGGGCTTGGCCATCGTTGGACCTTTCGTAGCTAGTGAGGATGTCTAGGTGGCGAATTTGCCGTCTGGGCGGGAGAACTCGTCGATCAGGCGGCGTAGATGAAGTTGAGCCATGGCGGCATCGCCGCCGATGACTGCTTCGACGATCTCTTCGTGGCGCGAATGCAGCCACGCGAGCACCGGCTGCGGATCACTGCCAGGGGCGAACTGGCTCAAACACAGTTGCGTGAGCACCTCGATGAACAACTCGAGAGCACGGTTGCCTGCCTGCCGCGCAATTTCCAAGTGAATGTTGGGCAGGTCCTCCCAGACATGGGATCGGTGTTCGTCTTCGCGGCGCAGCACTGCGCGGAGTCGTTCGGCGCCAACGGGTTCGATTCCTGCGGCCAACTTCGCGATCGCGAGTTGCTCAAGGGCCAACCACACCGCGAACAACTCGTCACGCTCGACGCCGACGTGCTCGAGGTGGCGCCGGGCGGCGTCGGTTACCAGACGGCGGTCGGGCGCCGTGACGAACAAGCCTCCGCCGGGCCCACGTCGGACCCGCGCCAGGCCACGCGCTTCCAAGATTCGCGACGCTTCCCGCACCGCGGCGACACCGACCTCGAACTTTGCGATCAACTCGGATTCTGAGCCGATCAGATGTCCCTCGCGCCAGCCCTCCCGACGAATTTCTCCCTCGATCTTGCTTGCGATCTGCGAGCCCAAGGTGCCGCCGGCGACGTCAGGCGCTGACTCCGCCACCACCTGCGCCATCACCACGCCTCCTGACGCAGCCACTGCTCGCGGATCTCCCGCTCGTGGTCATTGAATTCAGGCGGATAGCCCAGTCCGTTGCCGGCGCGGCTCCCGCTGTCCAGCCATCGGACCGCCGTCGTGACCAGCGGCCACTCGCCGGGCTGGCCCTCAATGATCTTGCGGTCTGCGAAATGCTCAGTCGCCATGATCGCGGGCACGTCGTAGACGGGGCCGCCAGGAACGTCCCAGTCGATGAACCGTTGCAGCCACTCGTCAGAGGTGGCCTTGGCGAACTCGGTTTCCAGTTCAGTGCGTAGCAGCGAGTCGTCGTCGCCGAAGGAGATTTCGGCGCCATCATGGCAGTCGATCAGGTCCGTCCTGCCGATCCCTTCGCAGAACCGTCGCCAGAACTTGGGTTCCAGCGCGCCAAGCAGGACCGGGCCGGTCGTCACTGGCCAGGTACGTCGTGTACAACGCCTGCGACGGCGTATTGCGCAGAGAGAACGGCTCTTTCGTCTTCGCATTCATCGCCAGTTCGGTCCGGTGCGACTCGACCAGAGCGTCCCAGCACGACACATCGATCCATTCGCCTTGGCCTCCCGAGCGGACCGACACGAGCGCCGCGCATACCGCCATCGCGGCGGACAACGTGCCGAGCTCATTGGCCCAACTGGTGTAGGCCGCACCGCGGTGCGGCTGCCCTTCCTTCCAGTCGACGGTCAGACCGTCTCCGAGCGCATCGATGTTCAGGCCGTGTGCCGGCAGTTGCGACCAGCTGCCCGTGTGTCCGAAACCGGTGATCGAGCAGACGATCAACTCGGGGCGCTGAACACGCAACGCCGCGAAGTCGACGCCGACACGGGCCCAGAAGCCGGCCAGCTGGTTTTCCACCACGACGTCGGCGGCGGAGATCAGCGCGAGTATCAAGTCGCGGCCCTCTGGGGTCTTCACGTCCACCCCGATGGAGCGCTTGCCCCAGTTTTGCGCCATGTGCTGAGGGCTTCGGCCGTCATCTCCGTAGGGCGGGATCAACCGGATGCGGTCGCCGCCCGGCGGCTGCTCGACTTTGACGACGTCTGCGCCGAGAGCGGCGAGTCTGCCGGAGGTCAATGCGGCCGGAACCAGGATTCCGAGATCGAGTACCTTCACTCCGGCCAACGGCGAATATGCGTTCATCTCAAACCTTTTCGGTGGTCGTGGAATACACGCATTGCACGATCTGGTTCGCGAGCTCGCGTGGGTGGGTGAACATCGCTTCGTGGCCGGAGTCGATCGTGGCAAGCGTGTCGACACCACCCATCTCGCGGATGAACCTTCGTTGCAGGCGCGGTGGCAGGGCCCGATCGTGCTCGGTCAGTATCCAGCTCGTCGGCACCGTACGTGGTAGGCGCTGAGTTGAAATGCCGGTTACGAGCGCCGAACTCTCGGCACACAGATTGGCCCGGATGGCGTCACGTTGTGCAGGGGTTGCCCGGTTGCCGAAGAAGAACCGCGCGACGGCGGGGGAGCCTCGATTACCGGCGCTCGTTCGACGATGCGCCTGGCGATGCGGCTCAGCGGGAAGGGAAGAGATTGGAGGACGTTCTTTCCCTGTGGCGGCACGCAACATGCCACGAAGACGACGTGCTGCACGCGGTGAACGCCCAGGCGATGCACGAGCCCGGGTATGACGACACCGGCGAGCGAATGGCCGACGACCACGACGGGACCGTCGTCGGGCCCAAGGCGTTCGAGTATCTGATCGGTGACGCTGTCCACGCAGATTTCATGGGTCAGGGATGCCAGGTCGCCGGGAACTCCGCGTCGCCCAGGCAGATCCACTGCGAATGCGTCGACTTCAGGCAGCAGCTCTCTGATGATGGCGATGGTGGCATCCCAACACTGTCCGGTGTGTACCCCGCCGTGAATGAACGCCAACGCGGCGGGCGTCGCTTCGGCCAGTTCTGCTGAGTCGTTGGTCACGGCGTCGGCGCTACCGATGGCGGGTCGGTTTCCAGTCGGGTGCCTCGGTCTCGCGATCCCATGTGGCCGAGGTGTTTCCGCGTTCCCGAAGCTTGAATTTCTGCACCTTGTTCGTCGGCGTCATGGGTAGGGCATCGAGCACCTCGACGTAGCGGGGCACGAAGAAGTACGGCGCCTTCGCATCCATGAACTCGCAGAACTCGAGGGGATCGATGTGCCGGCCCTCGTGCGCGACCAGACAAATCTTGAGCTCCTCCTCCGTCGCGAAATCCTCGACCGTGACGCCCACCGCTGCGACTTGGGCCACGGCCGGATGCTGTCGCGCGATATGTTCGACCTCGAACGTCGACGTGTTGCGTCCCTTGTGTCGAAGCGAGTCCTTCTTGCGGTCGACGAAGAAAAGTTCACTGTCTTCGTCGATACGCCCGAGGTCCCCGGTGTGATGCCACATGTTGCGCCATGCCTTGATGGTTTCTTCCGGCTGATTGAAATAACCGGAGTACAAGGCGAACGGCTCGTTGGGGCGTACGCAGATTTCCCCGACTTCGCCGACCGGCACCTGACGATCGTCGTCGTCCAGCAGTGCGGTCTGCACCACGTCGCCGTCGCGCACGTAACCGCAGGAGCCGGGCTTCAACCCCGGCATGTCGCTGTGATACGTGGTGGCGCCCATGATTTCGCTTTGGCCGTAACCTCCGAAGACTCGTTCGATCCCGAAGCGCTTCAAGAATGGTTCGAGGATGTCGGGGATCACCGGGTTCATCAGCATGGTGCGCAGCGGATTGTCTGCGTCGTCTGCGCGCTCTGGTGCATTCCACAGATACAGATGCATCGTGCCCAGCGACATCACGTGGTTGGCGCCGTAGAAGCGCACTCGATCCCAGAAATCCGAAACCGAGAACTTCCTGTCGATACACGCCGCCGACCCAGAAACGAGTGCCGGGTAGATGTTCGCAATCCAGCCGCCCGAGTTGTACATCGGTGTGCAGCCGTAAAAGCGTTCACCGTCTCCGACGCCACCGCGGTACACCTCGTTGTGCCGGCGGCTCCACAGCAGCCAGCTGTGATTGCTCTGCATGACACCCTTGGACTTGCCGGTGGTTCCCGAGGTCCACATCACCGCAGTGGTGTCGCCGACGCTGGAGTCCACGCACGCCGACAACTCGGCGTAGCCATCCATCGAAGCCAGCTCATGGCGCGTCGCGCCGGCCAAAATCGGACCATCGGTCGCACCGTTGACGATGACGTGCTTGAAGGACACGTCGGTGAGCTCGGTTACCCGGGGAAGAAGATGCGCGTCCACCACGAGGACGTCGGAAGCGATGTCCGAAAGAGTCGTCGCGAGCCATTCACCGCGATAGTCGATATTGGCCGGGGACCAAATGCCGCCCAGCATGTTGACGGCAAACGACGAGATCGCCTGCTCGGCCGAGTTCTCCATGTAGAACGCGACGGTGTCGCCGCGTCCGATGCCCATGTTGGCGAATGCCGTGGCGCGCCGTTTCGCCAACCGGTGGACATTGCCGTAGGACCACTGTGCTGTGCCGTCGACGAGGAACGGCGCGTCGGTGAGGCGCTCCGCCTGTAGCTGGAGCACGCCGATCACCGACTCTGGCTCACCTGGGCTGAGTGTCACCCGACCTCTTATCTCCGGCCGTAGGACCGGATACCATCGATGTCTCTTTGTAGCTTACGACGGTAGAAACCTCAAGATGCGGCATTTTGGTCGTATTCCATCGATGGTATTGGCTATCGTGCTCGACTCGTCAAGCTGGTGACCCCCGGCAGGCGCATTGCCATCCTCTGACAGATTTTGAGAAAGGGGTAGATAGTTATACAATTAGCCGCTACGATTGCTGCGTGCCGGAGATCCTCAGAACCCCAGTTTGGCGCATGGCGGCCGACCGCCCTGCCGCCGCTGGTGACCATGGTTGGGGTCCCGATGATTGACACCGAGTTGGCCTGGGAATTGGCCGATCTGCCCGAGGCCATCTCGATGCGCGCGAGCGCAACGAGGTCTATGTCGGCATCGCGGCGGGTGATGCGTTCTGGGCCGTTACGTTTCTGCTTCGAACGATCGTGCGGGCGGGGCTCGCTGTTCGTTCCGACTTGTTGCCGAAGCTATTTCGGTGGGTTGTCGCCTACGATGACCACCCCGAACAGGCGCACCTTCGCTACCTCATCGGACATATCAGGATCCAACCTATGGATCCGCGCGGGGGCGTCCACACGCCGCCAATGCGTTCGTTGTGGGCTGCGAATTCCACGGCTGGCGCCCGAATCGGTTCGGCGACAATCTCCGTGCGGCAACCAGGGTTGGCAACGCTGACGGTACGAAGGCCTCGTCCGGCTCCAAGCCAGGGAGTGGCCACCAATGACGATCTGCGGCGGCGGTAACGATGTGGACACTCATCACCAGTGACGGCCGGCGGTTGGCGAACATCGGCTCGGAGGAAGTTGCGCGCCGTACCGCCCACGCGCTGGGCACTACACAATTGCGCGGCCCCTTTTCTTGGGACGTTGTAGACGACCAGGGCCGTCACTTCGTCGCAGAGATCAGGCATCGAATCGTGGCGAGTCGGCCGTGACTGCCGGACGCATCTGGGCACCGGCGGTCCGGCCGTGAACCGCAGCTGTGACTGTGGTGAGAGGACTCTGGCGCGGCTTGCGGGGCCCGCGGGTCTCTGGTGCGTCGATCTTCTCAAAAACACGTAGCGAGTCGGAGAACTCCTTCATCTCGACGATCTTGCCGTCGCGCACTCGCACAGCGATCACGTAGGTGTTGGCATAGGTGCCGCCGTCCGTCAGCGCAGCCTCACTCTCTGCCTCAAACCACACCCGATCGTCTTCAGCGGTGACGTCGCCGATGCGCATGGTGATGGGGCCCGCGAGAACTCCGGAGAACATCTGGGCGCTGGCGAGAAATCCGTCCCTGTCCCACCAGCCCGATGCCGGCAGCGTACCGGTCAGGAAATAGCGGAAATCGTCGGCGATCAGCGCGATGGCGGCCTCGGCATTGCCGGTGACTAGGGCCTGAAACCAGGACAGAGCGAGTTCCTTGTTTGTGGTCATGGCTGCGGCCTTCCTGATCTCCAGCCCTAATGCGAATTGAACATTATCTGTTGATAGTGTCTCATAGAGTGAAACGGAAGAGTGCCCGCCATCCCGCGCGGGCTCGCGAAAGGTAGCCGGTGAAGCGGTCGCTATTCAACGACGATCACAACGATTTCCGGGCGACGGTACGCGCGTTCTACGTCGACAGGGTCGTGCCGGAATACGCAGAGTGGGAACGTGCCGGCGCGCCGCCGCGGCATTTCTGGACCGCGGCCGGCGAGCTCGGCTTGCTTGGCACCCAGGTACCGGAGGAATTCGGCGGTGGCGGCCAAAACAGCTTCCTGTTCAACGTCGTGCTCACTGAGGAGTCACAGCGAGCGGGTATTGCTTTGGGCGGCTTGCGGGTCCACACCGACATTGCGATGCCGTACTTCCTCGACCTTGCGAATGCCGAGCAGAAGGCCCGCTGGCTGCCACGGCTGGTCTCCGGCGATGCCGTCTCCGCACTCGCGATGTCCGAACCTGCCGCGGGATCCGATGTGAAGGCGTTGACGACGCGCGCAGTGCGTCACGGTGACAGCTTCGTCGTGAACGGAACCAAGACGTTCATCTCCAACGGGGCCAACGCCGATCTCATCATCACGGCGGTCAAGACCGATCCGGAGGCCGGCCGAGACGGGCTGAGTCTTTTGGTCATCGATGGTGACAGCGCGGGGCTGACCCGCGGACGCAAGCTGGAGAAGCTCGGCCTCAAGGCGCAGGATCTCTCAGAACTGTCCTTCGAGGACGTCGTCGTTCCCGCGGCGAACCTGCTCGGCGAGGAGGGCGCTGGGTTCGGTTATCTCACTCGCAATTTGGCTCAGGAGCGCCTGTCCATCGCCGTGAACAGTCAGGCCGCCGCCGCAAAGGCATTGGCCGACACCGTCGAATACACCAAAGCCCGCAAGGCGTTCGGCACCACGGTGTCGTCGTTTCAGAACACCAAGTTCGAACTGGCCGCATGCGCGACTGATGTCGAGGCCGGTCAGTCGCTGTTGGACCGTGCGCTGGTCGCGCACGAGGGCGGCGAGCTGACCGCGGCCGACGCAGCGATGGTGAAGCTGTTCTGCACCGAGCTCCAGGGGCGGGTGATCGACCGCTGCCTGCAGCTGCACGGAGGCTACGGATACATGCTCGAATACCCCATCGCGCGGGCGTACGCCGACGCACGCGTTTCGCGCATCTATGCGGGTTCCAGCGAGGTGATGAAGGTGATCATCGCCAAGTCGATCGGATTGTGACGGCAGCTATTTTCAACGACTCTGAAAGGCAACCCATGAAGATCTCTGGCTCTGTCGCCGTGGTGACGGGAGGCGCGTCAGGCCTCGGCCTGGCCACTGTGCGCAAGCTGGCCGCAAGCGGTGCCCGTGTGCTGATCCTTGACTTGCCGACCTCTGCCGGCCAGGACATCGCCGACTCGCTCGGCGATAATGTGGTCTTCGTCGCGGCGGACGTGACCGAGACCGAGCAGGTCGACGCCGCACTGGATGCGGCGCAACGACTCGGCGACTTCAGAATCCTGGTGCACTGCGCCGGCAAGGGCGGGCCGATACGGGTCGTTGACCGCGACGGCAACCCCGGTTCCCTGGAAACCTATGAGCGCATCGTCCGCATCAACCTCATCGGCACCTTCAACATGTTGCGCCTGTCCGCGGCGCGGATGGCCGCCTACGACGATGTCGACGGCGAGCGCGGCGTGTGCGTGCTGACCGCGTCCGTCGCAGCGTGGGAGGGCCAGATCGGTCAGATCCCCTACGCGAGCGCCAAGGGCGGCATCGTGAGCATGACCCTGGTGGCCGCGCGCGACCTCGCCACGAAGAAGATCCGCGTCGTGTCCATCGCACCTGGGTTGTTCGACACGCCGATCCTTCCGGCGTCGTCGCGCGACGCGCTGGCCGCGACGGTCCCGCATCCGGCCCGGCTGGGCAACCCCGATGAGTACGCCGGCCTGGCCGCACACATTGTCGAAAACCAGATGCTCAATGGTGAGACCATCCGGCTCGACGGCGCACTGCGGATGGCAGCCCGCTGATCAGCGGGACTTGGCGCTCGCCTTGCGGCGGCGACGCGGCTTCGGCGCCGGCTTCGCGCCTGCCTCGAATAGTGATGCCAACAACGCCGGCACGTCGCCAGAACGACTGCCCGGCAGGAACAACATCGACATCAAGCTGCGCATGAACAAGTCGCCCAATTGGCGTTTGGTGAGCGCGCCACTTGTCACAAGCGGCGATTGCTCGGCCGCCGGCCCGAGGGCGTCCGTGACCACGTCGACCAGTTTGGGGAATGTGTCGCGGATGAATTCCAGGGTGAATTCCGGTGCCACGTCCAACATCTGATTCCAGTCGCCGCCCGCGGCACGATAGGCGATGATCGTGTCAAGGACGACCTGGACGCGCTGCTCCGGATCCGGGTTGAGCTCGATCGCGTCGGCGAACGCCGCCGCTACTCCGTCTTCGAAGTGTTGGCCGAGCGCGGCGAGCACCTCGTCCTTGCTGTCGAAGTAGCGGTAGAACGTACCCCGTGCGATGTGCGACGCCTCGCAGATATCGCTCACCGACAGCTTGCTGGCGCCTTGCCTGCTCAGAGCCTTCATCGTGCCGGCGAGAATTTTCTGCACGGCCCTCTCCGCGCGTTGGTCGTCTACCGCCATTCGGAACCGCCCTCACCCACATCATGAACACTGTGTCCACGTGGTGTTCTATTTGTCGATTATGTCCCACCTGTGCGGGAAACCCGGGACCCACGAGGTGCGTTTGTGATGAAACCCACCGTTCATGGACGGGCTCCGACGGTGTTGCGTAGCACGCCGATTCCCTCGATCTCGGCCTCGACGACGTCATCGGGCTGGAGGAATCGGCCGTCCTCAAGGCCGACACCGCATGTCGTACCGGTGAAAACGATGTCACCGCAGCGCAGCTTCACCCGTTCGTCGACGTAGGCCAAGATCTCCTCGACCGACCACACCATCGCGCGGGTGTTGTCGGCCTGGCGCTCCTCGCCATTGACGCGAAGTCTGATGTCGAGCTGCGGCTGACGTGTGACGCCGAGCTCGGCGGGCGTGACGATCCACGGCCCGACCGGTGAGGTTTCGTCCAGGCATTTCATGCTGAAGAGGTCCAGGCCGCCGAGCCCCTTCGCGTCCCTGGCGCTCACGTCGTTGCCGATGGTGAAGCCCAACAGCGGTTCGGACGCCGCGCCGCCGAGCACGACGACCAACTCCACCTCGTAGTCCAGTTGGTCGGTGGTCGGGGGGTACCGGATAGTGCCGCCTGGGGGCGTCAACGCTGAGTTGGGCTTGGTGAAGGCCGTCGGGTTCGCCGGCGGTTCCGTGACGCCGAGCTTCTGCAGGTGTGCAAGGTAGTTGGCGCCGACCCCGAACACCCGCGCGCCCGGGTCGACGGGCGCCAGTGGCCGCAGCGGTTGCAGCGGTTCGGGTTCGTGCAAACTCAGCCCGCCGGTGTCCTCCGCGGCCGCCGAAGCCGCCCACTCGGTGATGCCGCCGTCGATGCGACGTATTGTTTTCGCCTCTAGGTCAATCAACGCCCAGAACGCGGCACCTTCGGGATCGGCGAATCGTCCGATGCGCATCTAGGCCTCCTTGATGTCGAAAGGGGGCGCAGGGAAGAGCGCCTCCGCGTTGGTACTGAGAATCCGCCTTTGCGCCGCATCGTCGAGTCCCGCGTCGCTGAGGTAGGCGAAGGTATCCCGGTAACTCTCGAAGGCCAGCAGCACGGGATAGTCGCTGCCTGGCAGTATGCGATCGGCGCCGAATGCATCTACCGCGCAGCGCAGCGCGGCTGCCGAGCCGTGACCGACAGTGTCGTAATAGAACCGGCGCGCAGTTGCGCTGGGCTTCTCGGGCAGTCCCGATGTACTGAGCGGAAGCTGATTGTCTAACCGGTTCAACAACATCGGCAGCGCTCCGCCGAGGTGGGGCACGATGAAGGAGATGTCGGGGAAGCGGTGCGGGAGGTGGCGCAGGATGAGGTGCAGCGCAATCGTGGTGTCCTCGAACACCGTTCCCGCCGTCGGCGCCAGTCCCCATTGCATGATGAACGGCGAGCACAATCCGTTAACGCACGGGTGAAAGAACACCACCGCCTTGCGGCGGTTCAACTCCTCGTACATCACGTCGAACCGCTCGGCGGCCAGCGACTCGTCGAAGCAGAAACATTGCAGACTGACGCCAATCATCGCAAGCTCGTCGAGGCAGCGCCCGAGTTCGGCAAGGGCGGCGTCGAGGTGCGGAAGCGGAAGGGCGGCATACGCCGCCAACCGGTCGGGGCGCTTGCCGACCATTTCGGCGTGTGCGTCGTTCACGCAGCGAGCTGCGCATACCGCAGCGGCTTGGTCGGAGAGATAGGGCGCAAACAGGGCCGAAAGCAGCTGACGTCCAACGTCGGCGTCGTCCATCATCGCGACGCGGCGCTCGATCGCGTCATCGGCGTCGGTCACCGCGTCGACGTCGCCGACGAGCCCCGGGCGGCTTGTGCCGTAGCCGGGTATCGCGACACCCGCTTCGGCCAGGAGTTGGTGATAGCGCGGGATCACGGCGTGAGCGTGTACATCGACGAACACCTGGCCGAGCACTGATCAGCTTTCGAATGCGCGAAAGGCGTAGGCGAGTCGGCCGCTACCCACCATCAATGCGGCGAACATGCCCAACTCGACGACCTGATCGTCGGTGAAATGGGCTCGTAGCGCGTCGATTTCGTCGGAGTCGATGGAGAGGTGGTCGGTAGCTAGCGCGGTGGCGAACGACAGGGCGGCCCGCTCGGCCGGCGTAAAGCGGGCGTCATCGTCGGCCAGGCACGCGACGTCGTCCTCAGTGACGTCGTCGGACTTTCGGGAGGTCTGGCACGCCTGGCACTGGTTGAGTCCAGCGATCCGCAGCCGTACCAGTTCGAGCAGCCGACCCGGCAAAATCGCGCTGTCGTAGAAGCGGCTCTGCAGCGCGATCTGGGCGTGTGCCAGTTCGGGACGACGGGCCCAGATCCGCGGCAGCACAGTGGATGAAAGCACCCCATCCCGGCGTGCCTGTGTGATCGCCGCTGAGACGTCCGTGGCGAGCGCCTCGTCCTCGAGTGGTGCGATCAGTGCCACGGTCAGGCTTCGACGAACTCGATGTGGGTGCCGTCGAGTTCGTTGGGGTCCACCTGAAGGTAGGGGCCGCCGACGGCCTCGCTTTCGTCGATCCGCCGGTAGCGCGTCTGGCGCGCGTCCAGGTCTGCGGCCTTGGCGTCGAGACCGTTGACGGCGATTCGGACGTAGTACGGTCCCGGACCCCAGGTGGCTAGGTAGCGGCCGGTCTCGCAGTCCCAGCGGGTGGGTTCGATCAGGTCCAGCGTTGCGCTGTGCCCGACCGTGAACGTGATGCGGGCCCGGCGGTAGCCTTCGCGCTCGAACAGTTCGACGGGCCCGCTCGCGACGATGTCAAGATTGGTGTCGAGCTTGCGCAGCACGTCGTCCAGGTCGCGAACGAGGAAGCTACGGTGGACGATTCGGATCATCTGCCCCGGCTGCGGGTCGCGCGGTGCTGGTATTGTATCCCCGAACGTTTCCGGCGGCATCTGAAGCGGCGCGATCGGATGCCATTCCAGGCACAGCCCGCCGTCGACGTCGGGACGGTAGCGCGGCTGTTCCGGCGTGGTGCCGACCCAGAGTCGTTCCCAGGCCAACCGGTCGTCGATCGGCGCGATCCGGAACGGCAGCCTGCGGCGGTGCAGCTTCTCGATCAGCTCGTCGATGCCGTCGGTGGCGATCACGCACGAGTGCGTCTTGATCGGCCGGAACCGGCCCTGGAACTCGTGGAGGCTGTCCAGGTAGTCCGAGAAGATCGGATCGGCAGGCTTCTCGACATCCCAATGATGCTGCGGCTCAAGCCGGGTGGGTGCGACCGCCAGCGACTTGTGCACCCGCAAGAAGTGCGCGATGTACCCGTGGCTGGCGAACCCCTGCCGCCAGTTCGGGTGCTCCAGGATGCCCAGCCGCTCGACCAGAAGCTTCGTGTGCCCGTCAGGGTCGGGCACCATCAGGTCGGCCGACAGCAGGAAGTCCGTCATCAGCGCGCTCTAGACCGCGATGTCCAGAAGCTTCGATGCGTTCTGGTAGCAGATCTTGTTGGTATCCGAATCCGACACCTTCATGCCTTCCAGCAGATAGCCGCGGATCTGATCGCTGCCGTTGAAGTTGGTGCCGTACAGCAGCCGGTCGGCTCCGACCGAGTCGATTACGGCCTGTCGCATGATCGGATCGTGGATCAGCGGGTCGAAGTAGAAGTTCTCCAGATAGCTCAGGAACGGCTTCTTGTTCAGCCCGTCGGACAGGTTGCCCGCCGTGGCGTCGAACCGGCCGATCTGATAGGGCACGAAACCGCCACCGTGCGTGATGCATACCGTCAGATCGGGCACCTTGTCGAGCACGCCGCCGCAGATCAGATTCCAAAACGCCACGGTCTCGTCGTAGCAGAACCCGACGATCGACGTTGTCTCGAACATGTCCTGCGACGGGTCCTCCCAAGCCACGGACTGGTTGTAGCCGTGAACGTAGACCGGCACGTTCAGTTCGGCGCAGCGCTTCCACACCGGCAGTAGAGCCTCGTCGTGGAATTCATGCCCTCCGAGGTTCACTCCACCTGTGTTCACGCCACGGGCGCCGAGCCTGATCGCGCGATCGAGCTCCTTCAGCGCCTCGTCCGGGTTCTGCAATGGCAGTGGGGCCCACCAGAACAACCTGTCCGGCGCCTGCGCGCAGTAGGCGGCGAACTCGTCGTTGACCATCCGGCACCACTTGGTACCGAAGTCGCCGGTGTGGTACATGAACGCGTGCGCCGGGATGGACATGACCGCCTTGTCGATGCCACGTTCGTCCATCTGCTTCAACCGATTCGGCGCCTTCATCCACTCCAATGGCGACGAATCCTTACCGGCGGCGTGTGCTGCACTGGCTTCCTTGGTGCCCAGCGTCAGCTGCCACTTGCCGATCGTCATGCGCTGTTGGCCCTCGGCGTCGGGCGCGAAACGGGGACCCCAGAACGGGTCGAAGCCGAGCATCTTCGGCTGGATGTGGTGCGCGTGCAGATCGATGATCACTAGTGGTGTCCTCTTTCCTCGACGTTAGTTGGTTTGCGCTGCAACGGGCTTGACTGTGGGGGCCCACCCAGAGGCAACGAATTTGTGACCCCACACTTCGGCTGTCGACGGCTTCTCTTGGACGAATGTCTCGTCGTCGAGCACGACACCGCCGGCCCCGAATTCGATGTCGAAACCGGTGGGTGAGCGCATGTAGAACGAAACGAGGGTGTCCATCATGTGCCGACCCAGCGTCATCGTTATCTGCATCTCGCGTTCCTGTACCAGGTCATAGGCCTTGCCCACGTCGTCGAGGCTCTTGCCCTCGATGGCGATGTGTTGCACGCCCTTCAGACCCGGGATGGTCACGTATCCGAGGACGTGGCTGCGCGGATTGCAGCGGAAGAATTGGGGACCGAACATGCCGCCGTCCGGTGTCGCCGTGAGGTATCCGGCGAATAACTCCATCCCGAGGATGTCGTTGATGAAGTGGTCCATGTCGTCGCCCCACTCCGGCACCACAATCACGACGTGCCCTACTCCGTCGACACCCGCGACGAAACCGTGGTGTGGTTTGCCGGGCAGGAACGACCCCGCGGTGAATTCTGCGGCGTAGAAGAGTTCGTGGACGAAGTCGTGCGGATCACGGACCCGGATGATGCCGGTGACCGCACGATCGGCGCAGTCCTCGGAACTACCCAGCTCATAGGGGTAGCCCTTCGCCTCCAGCTCGGCGATGGCATCGCCAAACGCCTTCTTGTCACGCAACTCCCAGCCGATGTAGGCCAGTTTTTCCTCGCCGCCTGGATGTAGTGCGATGCGATGGTGGCGATCATCCATTCGCAGGTAGACGGTTCCGTCGGCACCTGGCTCATTGAGGCCCAGCCCAAATATCTCAGGCCCGAACGACTCCCATTCCTTGTGGTTCGGTGATTCGAACCCGAGGTAGCCCAAGGTGTTGATCTTCACGAGAGCGTCTCCTGTATCTGGTTACGGTTGCGGGTCACAGGAAGACCGCAAGGTTCTGCGTCCCCAGCGTGGCCTGGTCGGAATAGATGACGCGCTTGGCGATTTTGAGCGCACCGTCCTGGCGACGCAGCACGTCGACGCGTCGGGCCGAGATGATCTCGTAGCCGTGCTCCTGATATCTGTTGCGCAGCAGCAGCAATGAACTGGTGACCTCGTACTCACCCTCCACGCCTGTGCGGAACACCCTGATGTTGGTGACGTGCCTGCGCGTGCGGGACGGTGGCTTTTCGGCCCATGCACTTGTGGTCGCCGCCAACCGGGTGGCCTTGATCCCGAGGGTCATGATCGTCTCGTCGAACATGAACATGCCGTCGGAGAACTCCGACCCGTCGATCAGATCTCGGGTGGACCGCACCGGCATCTGGTAGCGCACGTCGATAGCCATCAGGCCCACCCACTCGAGCAGCTTGCTGGAATCCAGCAGGGTGGCTTCGTCTTCGAGGAACTCGACGATCTCGAAGTGCTCTGGCTCGCCGTAGTGCACCCGCTGGGGCGGCTGCGCGTCCTGCGTGGTTGCGCTCGCTTGTTCGGTGGTCGTCATGACGAGATCCCCAGCATTTTCTCGAAGTAGGTCTTCCACCAGTTCCACTGGTTGTCGTCCTTGCCGAACCCCTCGTACACCAAACCGCCGCCGGGCCAGTCCTCTGGGACGCGCTCGCCGGAGATGGCGTGATAGCGGATCTTTTGCTGGGAGCCCATGTATCCCTCGGCCATCCTGGTCATCTGCGGCCAGGTATCGGCGTCGTCGGTCTCGACGAATCCGCTGACTCCGAAGGACAGGTTCGAGGTGTTGCTCATCCGTTGGCGCAGTTCGGGTGACGCACCTTTCTCGACGAGGAACCAGTTGTAGAACTCGAACTCGCCAGGGCTCAGCGGAACGAAGGCGTGAAAGGAGAGCAGCGACGACATACCGTCGGGCATTGGCATGTTGAGCGCGAAGCATCCGACGTTGGGGAACATTCCGCCGACACACGGCGGGCAGTCGGCGAGCAGTCGCAGCGCGCCTTCGCTGAACCGCTTCTGCAGATAGGGAATGTGGTCGGCGGTCATGCCAGGTGGTGGCTGCATCGTCAGCTTCTCGATCACCGACATCTCATCGAGGCCCTTGTCCTTCATCAACAAAACGAAGGGCTCGGTCTGGTCGATGCACCGCAGGCCGTGCCCATTGGCGCTGACGTTCACCCCGGCCATCGCCACCGGCTTGTCCTCGCCGCCGGCCATCATCTCCAGCTCCTGAAGCGAGTAGTGCAGCGTCAGGTTGTGGAAACCGTCGCCGGCGTGCTGTTCGCCTGGGCACTTCCAATTTGCCCGGATCACGAAACGTTGTGGGGGACCGAGGACTTCGAGCCCGCCCTCGCTGCGGTCGAACATCAGGTCGGTGTAAAACCTGATGTCGCCGAGAAACTCGTCGAGCGATTCAGCATCCTCGTCCCAGTTCGCGAAGATCATCCCGGCATACGTCTCGACGCGAGCCTTGCGCAGGCCGAGCTCCGACTTCGGCAGGATGTCGCCGTGCATCTCCTCCTTGGCTATGGGTGCACCAAGGAAGCGACCCTCGTTGCTGAACGACCAGCCGTGGTAGGGACATTTGAACGTCGCGCCCTTGCCGCCCTCGGAGCGGCAGATCTGCATCCCACGGTGGCTGCAGACATTGAGCAGCACGTTGATCCCCATCGTGCGGTCCCGGGTGATGATCACCGGGTCCAGGCCCATCTGACGCATGATGTAGTCGCCCGGCTCGGGAATCTCGGATTCGTGGCCGAGCAGATTCCACGTCTTGCCGAACAGATGCTTCATCTCCAACCTGAACACTTCGGGGTCACTGAGCAGGCGCATCGACACTTCACGCTTCTCGTAGTCGATGAGGCTGCTAAACGGGGTGCCGTCGGACAGGACGGGGCCGGTCCGTGCGCCGGTCGTCTTGGGAGCGCTGTCGTCGAGAAGGGTCATCGTTCCTCCGAATGCAGGCCCGGGCTGGGCGCGTGATCTGGGCCTCAATCATAAAGTACACCTAGGACTAAATCTGTTCAATATGTCACGACGCAATCAGGTGACGGCGCCAAGTTCCTTGAGCCGGATCACGTCGTCCCAGTCCAGCCCGGCGTCGATCAACACCTCTTCGGTGTGCTGCCCGTGCGTCGGAGCGGCGGACCTGGGCCTGGACGCGGTTTCGTTGAACCGGACCGGGTTTGCGGCGACGGCGAGCGCCACCCCTTCGGCCGTCTCGATCGTGGGCAGGTAGCCGTTCGCAATCACCTGTGGGTCCTCGTGCACTTCGAGCGCAGTCCGGACCGGCGCCCAAACGCCCTTCAGCGTCCGCAGCCGATCGCACCAATCCTGCAGGGTCCGTGCGGCGAAGATCTCCCGCAGTACCGCGATGCACTCGCGGTTGTTGGTCCGTCGCGCCTGCGCATTGTCGAAGCGCAGATCGTCGATCAGGTCGGGGCGGTCGAGATGCTCGCAAAGGTCCGGCCAGAACCGGTCGGACTCCAGCATGACCAGCGTCACGTGTCGCTTGTCGGCGGTCTGGTAATACGCCCGCGCAATTGGATTGGGCAGGTTGTCCGGATCGTGCGCGGGCATCGTGCGGCCTTCGTACAACTTCGCGGACACGATGGGAAACCCGAGGTTCCACAAGCCGAGGCCGAGCAGCGAGACATCGACGATCGGAGGCTGCTGGCCGCGCTCCCTGGCGAGCAACGCCGTGCTGATCCCGCCGGCGAGCGCCAAACCGCCCATCAGGTCGCCGAAGCCGGACGGTTGGTCGACAAGGTGCGGCGCATCATGTGGGGTGAGCGCGTCGGCGATACCCGACCGCGCGAAATAGGAGGAACCGTCGTAGCCACCCTTCTGCGCTTCCTCGCCACGAGTGCCCTGCCCGCTGCCGAGTGCGTAGACGAGGTGAGGATGGCGGGCGCGAATGGTCTCGGGATCCACGCCGAGCTTTTCACGAACCCTTGGCAGGAAGCTGGTGACGAAGACGTCGGCGTGCTCGAGCAGGTGGTCCAGCACGGCGCGGCCCTCCGGGTGGGCGAGATCGATTCCGACGCTGCGCTTTCCGCGGTTTGGCTGCTCGATGAGATAGTTCGCGCCGCCGACATCGCCGGTGACAAGGCCGGAGCTGATCAGACCGCGCTGCGGGTCGCCGTTCTCGGGGTGTTCGATCTTGATGACGTCGGCACCCCAGTCGGCCAGCACCGCGCCCGACGACGGTACGAACGTCCACGCCGCCGCCTCGACCACCGTGATGCCAGCCAAAGGAAGCGTCGCGCCGTCTGTCACTGAGCGGCCGCCTGCGCGAACAGCGCGTTGAGCGGCGCCATCGTCGGCAGGTGCGCGAGGATGCCACCGTCGACCTGAAGCAGCTGGCCGGTGATGTAGCTGGAGCGTTTCGATGCAAGGAAAGCCACCAGCTCTGCGACGTCCTCGGGCTGGCCCAACCTCGAAATCAGGCAGGCGTCGATGAAGATCTGCCGAATGGGCTCGGGAATCGTCGCCAGCATGGTCTCGCTGGAGATCATGCCCGGCGCGACGGTGTTGCAACGGACACCGTGCTTGCCATACGCGGCCGCGATGAACCGAGTCATCGAGTTGATGCCGCCCTTGGAGGTGCCGTAGGCGACAGTCATCATGTCACCGGACAGACCCTGGTCACTCGATATGTTGATGATCGATCCGCCGCCGGAGTCGATCATCAGCGGCACGGCGTGCTTGCACATCAACATGGTGCCGCGGACGTTGACCGCCTGGATCTCGTCCCACATCGCGACCTCCATGTTGACGACGTCGAAGTCGAAGGCGGCCTTGTCGGTCACCCCGGCGTTGTTGTCGAGCACGTCGAGCCGCCCGTGGGTGCCTTTCACCCCGCTGAGCAGTGCCTCGACGCTCGCCTCGGCGCTGATATCGACCACACGGGTGTCCAACCGCTCGAGCGCGGACACCGATTCGCGCAACGGCCCGAAATCAGTGCCTGGCAGGTCGGCGGCCACCACCGTCGAACCCAAATCGATCAGCGTGCGCACCGTCGCCGATCCGATACCTCCTGCGGCACCGGTGACGAGCGAAACAGTGCCGGCAAGATCGTTGTCTCTGCTCACCCTTGAGCCTTTCTCGTTGGGGACTACTGGTCGGCTTTGCGGATGGCGATGACTTCGGCTGGGCACAAGTACGCAGCCTCTTCGGCCGACTCGAGTAGGCGGTCGGGCACTTCAGTCATGTTCGCGACGACGATGCCGTTGCCGTCCAAGGAGAAAAGCTCCGGACAGGTCTCTACGCACATTCCGTAGCCGCAGCACTTGGTGCGGTCCACTTCGAGCAGGTGGCCCGCTGCGACGTCGTTCATAACTACCTTTCGCGGCTGTAGATGTGAGACACTATAGGCATATTCTGTTCTATTTGCATAGTGCGTCGATGTCGAAAGGTAAGTCTGGAAATGAAGATCGCCCGAGTGCTCGTCGACGACGCCCCGATGTGGGGCCTGGTGAGTGAGGGCGAGGGCACTGTCGACCTCATCGAAGGCCCACTGCGGGTTTGGGCACCCGCACTGACCGTTGACTTCACAACTGGCCCGCCACTCACCGGCCGGACGGTCGGCCTGGACTCGGTACCGCTGCTGATGCCGGTGGATCCCGGCAGCAAGGTGCTTGCAGCCGGAGCCACCTACGCCAAACACGTAGCGGGACTTGGACTGAAGATGCCCGACAAGCCCGCGGCCTTTCTCAAGCCGTACGAGTCACTGATCGGGCCCACCGACGACATCCTCTATCCGCCGATCGCCGAGCAGCTCGACTTCGAGGTCGAACTGGTCGTTGTCGCGGGCAGGCCGCTCCGCCGGGGCGACTCCGGTGCGGCGGGGATTCTCGGCTACTGCGTCGGCAACGACGTGTCCGCCCGCGACCTGCAGTTCGGCGGGTCGGTCACCGGGATGGACCTCTTCTCCGGGAAAGGGCTCGACGACACCAGTGGCATCGGTCCCTGGATCACCACCCGCGATGAATTCGGCGACGCCGCTCCCGATCTCGAACTGCTGTTGACGGTCGATGGTGAAGTGCGGCAACAGGATCGGACATCGTCGTTGGTATGGGGGCCGGCCAAGCTCGTCGAGTACGTCGCGGCCCGGTCGCGGCTGAGCCCCGGGGATGTGCTGTTCACGGGCACGCCATCCGGAGTCGCCCACGAAGACGGGCGGTACCTGGAGCGCGGTCAGGTCGTCGAAGCGACAGTCGAAGGGCTTGGTACACTTCGCAATACCGTGCGATGAGGGCCTAGAGCCCCGGTGGCTTGCTGTTGTAGCGCGGCAGGTGCTGGCCGCCGTCGACGTGGATGGTTTCGCCGGTGACGTAGCGGCTGTCGTCGCTGGCCAGAAAAACTGCGACTGGAGCGATGTCCTGGTCGGGGTCGCCGACCCGGCCCAGCGGATTCGCCGCCGCCGATGCCTCCGCGAAGCCTGGGATGGCCTCTGAGAGTTGTTGGAAAACAGCGCCCTTGGCTGCGGGGGCGATCGCGTTGACGAGCACATTGAAGCGTCCCCACTCGGCCGCAGCGGACCGGGTCAGCCCGCGGATGGCTTCCTTGGTCATGTTGTAATCGACGTGCAGCCACGCCGCGGCCTCGGCGTCGATCGAGTAGAAGTTGATCACCCGGCCGCCATCCTGAGCCTGGAAGTGCGGCAGCGCCGCGCGCATCGCCCACCAGGTCGCCCACAGGCCAGTGCGCAACAACCCGTCCAGGTCTTCGTCGCTCTTGTCCTCCAGGGGAACATTGGGCGACAACGCAATTGCATTGTTCACGAGCACGTCCAGCTGGCCAAACGCATCAACAGCAGCGGCGATGGCCCCTTCGATCTGCGCCTTGTCGCCGACGTCGGTGCGGATGAAGACCGCGCGTCCACCGGTGGTCTCGATGTCGGCGGCGACCTGCTTGCCCGCAGCGTCATCGAGTTCGGCGATGACGACCGCCGCACCCTCTGTGGCGAATCGGCGAGCGATGCCACGGCCGATGCCCTGGCCCGCGCCGGTGACTACGGCGACTTTGCCATCGAGTCGGCCCACAATGATTCCCTTCCGATCGGTTCGTCGGCGTCGACGAAGCGGTTACGCAGCACGCCCAGCCCGGCGACTTCGAGCTCGACCAACTGGCCCATCTCAGGAAACCGGCCCAGCTCCAGTCCGCAGCCGCCTCCCACAGTTCCCACGCCGATGACGTCGCCGGCCCGCAGCGTCTCTTCGCGGCTGATGTGGCTGATGATCTCGGCGACCGAGTAGTGCGACGTGTCCGTGGTGCCGCGGCTCCACTCCACGCCGTCGACTCGTGCAATCATCGCGTTGGCTGCGGCGGGGTCGAAGTCCTCGGGTGTGACGAGATAAGGACCCAGCACGTTGCCGCCGTCGAAGTCCTTGCCCTTGGCGGGGCCGAGAAAGGTTCTCATCTCAGCCATTTGGATGTCCCGGCACGACACGTCGTTGAACACCGTGTAGCCCGCGATGTGCTGGTCGGCCGCGGTCACCGGGATGTCGCGACCTGGTGTACCGATCACGACCGCGAACTCGAGCTCGTAGTCCATCCGGGTCTCACCGGCCGGACGCCGCACCGCCACATCAGTACCGACCACGGAGCGCGGGTTGCCCTTGTAATAGCTCGGGTGCCGATACCACTGCTCGGGCACGCCCCGGGGTCCGGAGCAGTTCCGGACGTGCTCCTCGAACGCCGAGCAGTCCCGAAGCGACGGTGGACGTGCCACGGGTGCCAGCAGTTCGACCTCGTCGAGGCTGTAGCGCAGACGCTGGCTGAGTACATTGCGGTCGACGGCCGCGAGATCGCCCTGAGCACTGCGGATCTCGTCGAGCACGTGGGTGCGTACCTGGCCGTTGCCGAGGAAAGCCACCATGTCCGGTGGGACGACCACGCTCGCCATCGGGGCGACGCGTTCGGGTGACATCCGGTCGGTGATGAGGTGTGCGTACGCGGCATTGAGGTCGATCAGTTCGTTGCCGCCGACGGTGAGCAGACCGAGCCGGATGGCCGGCCCGGTGGGGCCCGGGACGCTGAACGTGGCCAGCCGCATCACATGTCCCAAACCAGCGGCAGGGTCGAAATACCCGCCACCGAGCTGGCGTGCCGGGCGATGGTTACCCCGTCTCTGATCCGGTATTCGGGGATGCGTCGGTGCCAGTGCTCGTAGGCGATTGCAAGTTCGATGCGTGCGAGATGTGAACCTGCGCACCGGTGCGGCCCTACGCCGAATGCGACGTGCCTGCTGCGGCCGCGGTCGAAGCGGATTTCGTCGGGATCTGTGAACATCTCCGGATCCCGCCCTGCTGCAACGGTATTGATGAGGACACGGTCACCCTTGCGAATCAGCTGCCCGCCGATCTCGACGTCCTGGGTGGCCGTCCGCCCCGCCAGGATCAGTGATTCGACGCGAAGCATCTCCTCGACCGCGAGCGGGATGATTTCGGGGTCATCGCGGAGTTGCGCGCGTAGATCAGGGCGCTGCGCGAAGTGCAGGAAATGCAGGCCGAGCGAGCTGGCGACGGTATCCAGTCCGGCGAGGAACAACAGGTACGTCATGTCGAGGATCTCTTCATCGGTGAGCTTGTCACCGTCGACCTCTGCGGCGTGCAGGGTGCTGATGATGTCCTCGCCCGGCGCCAGCTTTCGTTCCTCGAGCAATGCGACCAGGTACTCGTTGAGCTCCTTGCCGGCGCGCGCCCGTATCTGCCCGTCCGGGTCGTCGTGGTGGCCATGCAGCAGGATGTTCTTCCAATTGTGGAAGCGGGGCCCTTGATCGAGGGGCAGCCCCATCATCTGGGTGAAGATCACCGTCGGCAGCTGTTCGGCGAAGTCGGTCACGAAGTCGCATTCGCCCTCGCCGATGAAGCCGTCGATCAACGAGTCGGCGACGTCTCTGATGCGTCCCTCGATGCTCTTCATCCGACCAGGGGAGAACACCGGCAGCAGCAATGCGCGATACCGCGACTGAACCGGCGGGTCGACTTCCATCGGCAGCAGCGGCCTGCGCTGGCCGAGACCGGCCGGGATATTCACCGACGGCGCAGTCGCGAACAACTCGTAGTGCTGCATCGCGTAATGCACGGTCTCGTAGCTCGACAACGTCCAGAAGCCGCCGTGGTTGTCGCTGTGAGCGACCGGGCACTGCTCCCGCATCCGCGCATAAACGGCTTCGAAGCAGCCGCCAAGCCGAGGATCGTGGTGGTCGAAATCGCCGACCAAATCCTCGACGAGGTGCGGGTCTGCGGCGTTGACCTGGGATGCATCCTCGTCCACTCGCTGGGTCATGCGCCGCCTCTCAAGGTCGGTTTCGAGCAATGAGACACTTTAGACATAGTTTGTCTATAGTGAAGCGGATTCCGGCGTCCGTCAACAGGCACCGCTCGATCGGAGGAAGTCCATCGTGGTTGAACCTGCGGGTCCCTTGCCGAGAACCACCCCCGAATCGGAGTTCTTCTGGACGGCACACGACGACGGTGCGCTGTGGATGCTGAAGAACATCCGCACCGGCGAGTGGCTGCACCCGCCACCGGCGGACGACCCCGCCACTGCGGAGGAACTGACGCCGTCGCCGCTGAGTGGCAAGGGCACCGTCTTCACGTTCACAATTAACCACCAGGCTTTCCTGCCAAGCGTGCCGGTGCCGTACGTGGTGGCCATCGTTGAACTCGCGGAACAAGCCGGACTCCAGCTCACCACCCGCATCGTCAATTGTGATCCGGCTGATGTTCGGATCGGCATGGCCGTCTCCGTAGTGTTCGAAGACCGCGGCGGGGTGCGACTACCGCTTTTCGAGCCCGATGTGGCGGTGAATGATGTTGCCGGTCACTAAGTTCGAAAAATCCGCGGTGATCTCCGGAGTCGGCCGCTCGGCGATCGGCAGGCGGTTGGGCCGTTCCGAGTTGTCGTTGACCGTGGAGGCGGCGCGGTCGGCGATATCCGACGCGGGCCTGACGTCGGCCGACATCGACGGGCTGGTGGCGTGGCCGGGGGAGTATCCGGCTCCTGCCGGGTTCACCGGACCGAGCCCGTGGCGGCTGAAGGACGCATTGCGCCTGGACCTCAACTGGCACTTGGCCGCTCAGGAAGGCCCCGGCCAGCTGGCTGCGGTCATGTCCGCGATGATGGCCGTCCACTCAGGCCTCTGTCGCCACGTGCTGGTGTACCGCGCGTGCGCCGAATCGACCGGGCAGAGCAGCGGGGGCCGTACCGCTCTCAACCCCGTCGACGACGGCGGAATCACCGGCTACCTTCAGTGGCTGCGACCGTTCGGTGCGGTGTCGGCGGCCAACTGGGTGGCCATGAACTACCAGCGGTACCTGCATGACACGGGAGCCCGTCGCGAGCAGGTGGCCTGGCTTGCGATCAACCAGCGACGCAACGCTGCGCTCAACCCCGCCGCGATCTATACCAAACCGCTGTCAGTGGACGACTACCTCCAGTCCAGGATGATCAGTGAACCGTTGTGTCTCTACGACTGCGACGTGCCCGCCGACGGGGCCGTGGCGCTGGTGGTGTCCGCGGCCGAGACGGCAGGCGACACCCGTGGAGCTATCCGGATCGAGGCGGTGGGCTCTGCGATCCGCCGATCGTCGTCGTGGGACCAGTGGCGCTCGCCTACCGAGATGGCGGCGACTGATGCGGCCGCGCACCTGTGGACGCGCACTGACCTCACCGCTGCCGACGTCGACCTCGCCGCGCTCTACGACGGGTTTACCTTCCTGACTCTGGTGTGGCTCGAGGCACTGGGCTTCTGCAAGCCGGGGGAGGCGGCCGACTTCGTCGACGGCGGGAAGCGCATCGCGCTCGACGGCGAACTTCCTCTCAACACCGGCGGTGGCCAGCTGTCCTCAGGACGCCTGCACGGCTACGGCCATCTCTTCGAGGCGTGTACTCAGTTGCGGCACCGGGCCGAAGAGGGCCGGCAAGTGGCCGGCGCCGAGGTGGCACTGGTTGCTGCTGGGGGTGGCCCACATGGAGGTTGTCTGCTTTTGACTAGGTCGATGTGACAAATGGGCATATATTGTTCAAATTGACCGACGATTGGGAGCCCGCATGCCAGCCAAGGACGACACTCTGTCGCGCATCATGGACGGCGCGCTGCTGGCACTCGCGCGCCGAGGCGTTCGCAAGTTGTCGATGAGCGATGTCGGCACCCAGTCAGGGATCTCCCGGGGCACGCTGTACCGCTACTTCAAGAGCAAGGAGGATCTGCTCGCGGCGATCGCAGTGCACGTGGAGAAGGGTCTGCTCGACGAACTGGTCCAGGCCGTCGACCGTCGTCCTGAACTCGAGGCTCGGGTGCAGGTGGTGGTCGAAGCGATGGTCTACTTCAGCAGGACGCATCCTGAGGCTGCTCAGGTCATCGCCATCGAGCCGGGATTCGGCATCGAATTCATCCGTCGGGTTTTTCCCGAATTCGTCGCGGTGGCAGAGCAATTGCTCGCTCCAGCGCTCGAGCTCACACCGGCCGTTCGGAATGGCACCACCAGCAGCGCGGAGCTGTCGGAGCTGATTCTGCGCGTCGCCGCCTCGACGTTCTTCATTCCGGCTGTGGACATCGACGAGATTCCTCGATCAATCGCCGCGCTGCCCTGCCTGCAGGTGGCCTAGCCTCTAGCCGGCCGGCCAGTTGACGCTCTTGGTCTCGAAGTATTCCGAGTAACCCGCCTCGCCCCACTCGCGGCCGATGCCGCTCTGCTTGTAGCCGCCAAAGGGACTGTGCGGGTTGGGTCCTCCTGCGACGCCGTTGATGTTCACCATGCCGGTGCGCAGACGGCCTGCCATCCGAAATGCGTGCGGCGGATCGGCGTCCCAGATCGAACCCGACAGTCCGTACGGTGAGTCGTTGGCGATGGCCACCGCCTCGTCGTCGGTGCGATAGGGAATGACCACACCGACCGGCCCGAAGATCTCTTCGCGGGCCACCCGCATCGAGTTGTCCCCGTTGACGAACAGCGTCGGGTCCACGTAATAACCCCGCGGCTGACCCGCGGTGCGGCTGCCGCCGAACGCAAGCTTCGCACCCTCGGACTGACCGATTTCGACGTAGGACAACACCCGGTCTCGCTGTCGATCGCTGATCAGTGGGCCCATATCCGTTGATTCAACCGTCGGATCTCCGACCACGATTGACGCCAGCCGGGCCAGCATCCGCTCGACGAGTTCATCGTGGATGTCCGTGTGCGCGAGTATCCGGGTAAACGCCGCGCACCCCTGGCCGGAGTGCCGAGTGAAGTTGAGCACCGCATGCGTCGCGGCCGCGTCGAGGTCGGTGCCCGGCGTGACGATGTTCACCGACTTGCCGCCCAGTTCGAGCACCACCTTCTTCACCGTCGAGGCCGCTTGCGCCAGAATCTGTTTGCCGACGATGTCGGATCCCGTGAACGACACCATGTCCACCCGCGGATCCGTGGTCAGCATGCTCGACACGTCAAGATCACCGGTCACGATGTTGAGCACGCCGTCCGGCAGCCTCGCTTCCAGCGCGGCCTCACCCAGAATCAACGCCGACAACGGCGTCAACGGCGATGGCCGCAACACCACCGTGCAACCTGCGGCGAGCGCGGGCCCGACCTTGAACAGGTTGAGCAGCGTCGGATAGTTGAACGCGGTGATCGCCGCAACCACTCCTGCCGGCTCACGCAAAACCACGCCCTGTCCGATGCCGAGCCCGACGGTCGGTGCCTGCGGCTGTAAGGCGGAAAACGTCGGCATCACCCGCTCGACGAGGTCGCGTAGATGAACGAGGGGGACCCCGACCTGACCGGAGCGGGCGAGCTGCACCGTCGCGCCCGCCTCACTCACCACGAGCTCTGCCAGTTGGTCGGCCCGCGCCGCGACGGCGTCGGCGAATGCGGTCATCAATGCGCGTCGCTCGGCGTCCGGCAGCCTCGGCCACGGCCCCTCGTCGAAGGCACGGCGGGCAGCTGAAATCGCGTGCTGAGCATCGTCTAGCGAGGCCTGCTCGACCCGCGCGAACACCTCTTCGGTGGCCGGATTCTCGACCTCGAGCATGTTTCCGTGGCCGCCCTTGCACCACCTGCCGTCAATAAAGAGGTCGGTTCGCATGTCGCTTCCTCCGCCGTGATCAGGATAGTGCAATTAAGACACTTTTTGTCTATTGTGATTAGAGCCTAGCGGTTCTCGACGAGGAGCAAAACGATGCCAGGACGCGTGGCCGGCAAGGTCGCATTGGTGACTGGCGCCGGAAGGGGCCAGGGTCGAAGCCACGCAGTGAACCTGGCCCGTGAAGGCGCCGACGTAGTGCTGGTGGACCTGTGCGCCGACATCGCCACCAACCGCTATCCGCTGGCCACCGTCGAAGACCTGGATCAGACGGCACGCGAGGTGGAGAAGTTGGAGCGCCGCGCGGTATTGGTGCGCGGTGACGTGCGCGACCGACAGGCGATGGAGCGAGCGGCCGCGCTCGCGATCTCGGACCTCGGAAGCCTCGACGTAGTGGTCGCGAATGCGGGCATTGCGCCTCTGGGTGCCGAAGGCACGGCGCAGACCTTCGTCGACAGTTTCGACGTCGACTTCGTTGGCGTCGTCAACACATTCAGCGCCGCGATACCGCATCTGCCCGATGGCGCGTCGCTGATCGCGACGGGTTCCGTTGCCGCCATTCGCGGGGCGGTGGACAATCCGGCGTCCGGTCCGGGTGGGGCGGGTTATGCCCTCGCCAAGTCCATGATCGTCCAATACACCAAGACGCTCGCGAAACAGCTTGCACCGCGGAAGATTCGCGTCAACGCGGTTCATCCCAGCAATTGCAACACCGACATGCTGCACAACCGCGGGATGTATCGGTTGTTCCGCCCGGATCTAGCGGAGCCGACCGCGGAGGACGTCATCGACGCCTTCGGAACCATTCAGGCCATGCCGATCCCGTACGTGGAACCAGGCGACGTCTCGGCTGCGGTGGTGTATCTCGCCAGTGAAGAGTCCCGCTACGTCACGGGCCTTCAGCTGACGATCGACGGCGGCGCGGCGCTGAACTAGGAACGCAAACCAGCTTTCTGAGACGTCGAAAGGACGCCAATGCCTGAGGCAACGCAAGCGGATGTGGTCATCGTCGGAGGTGGCCACAACGGCCTTGTCGCCGGCGGGTATCTGGCTCGAGGCGGCCGCCGAGTGGTGCTCGTCGAGGCCGCTGAGACGCTGGGCGGCATGACATCGTCGGCAGCGCTCATTCCCGGTGCACCCGGACATACCGTTCACCCGTGCGCGGTCGACGTTATCTTCATGCGCACCACGACCATTGAGCGGGATCTCGACCTGCGTCGCCACGGCTACCGAACCATTGAGACTGCGGCGCCGTATGCATATCTGCATCCCGACGGCACCCCGCTGGTGATCTGGCGCGACCCCGCACGCACCGCGGCGGAGATTCGCCGCTTCTCTCCCGACGACGCCCGTGCGTATCTTGAGCTGGCCGAACTGCTCAGCGCGTTTCTCGCGATAGCCGTGCCGGCGATGCGCACCGACGTCACTCGCCCAGCTGTCGGCGAGGTCTTCCGCATTGCGCGCGCGGTGGCCAAGAACCGTCGACAGCTCGGCGAGGTTGTTGGGCTATTGACGGCCAGTGCCGTTCAGGCCGTCGATGAACGGTTCAGCCATCCAGTGGTGCGAGCCGCCTTACTTGGGCTGGCGGCCGGAGCGGGGCCGGTGGAGAACGACGCTTCGGCGATGTCGTTTCTGCTACTCGGGCTGCTGCACGGCTTCGGCGTCAGCAGGCCCGTCGGCGGGATGCAGTCGTTGGTCGATGCCTTGGCCGCATCATTCCGTTCCCGTGGCGGCCAGATCCGCACCGGCACAGCGGTATCGGAGATCCAAGTCAAAGGCGGACGCGCCGTTGGCGTCACGCTCTCCGACGGGTCATCGATCTCTTCACGCGCCGTGCTCTCCACTGCAGACCCGCACACCACGCTGCGAGAACTCCTGCCTGAGGGGACACTCGACAGGCAGGTCACTGCACGGGTCGATCATATTCCGGCCAACGCCAGTGGTGCGAGCCCGTTCAAGGTGGATCTCGCACTCTCCGGCCATGCCACGGTGCCCAATCATCGACACCCCGACGTCGACCTGCGCGAGCCGGTGCTCTTGTACGGCACCGAGCAGGCCATCGTCGATTCCTTCGCCGCAGCCGCGCGCGGCGAAATTTGTGAAGACCCGTTCATCTGGGCGTGCATCACCTCAGCGGTCGATTCGAGCCAGGCACCCGACGGACAGGACTGCATCTACCTGTACCCCCCAGCGATGCCGAGTCGCCCCCAAGGGGGCTGGGACGGCCTGTCGCCGTTGGCCGAGAAGGTCACCCTCAACGCTGCGGGCAAGATTCTGGGCAGGCTCGAGGAACTCGAGATCGGGCGCTGGGTCGAGGATCCCGATCAGATGGCTCGCCGCACCCGGGCGTGGCAGGGGAGCATCCTGCACGTCGACTTCTCGCTGATGCGAACTGGCCCGCTACGTCCGGCGTGGGGGCTGGGTAGTTACCGAACACCCGTTGACGGGCTGTTTCTCGGCGGAGCCGGAACCCATCCCGGCGGCTCGGTCTCGGGCCTGCCCGGCAAGCTCTCATCACAGCGCGTGGAGCGCAGTCTCGCCAAACGCTAAGCGGCCCAACCAATCACTGCAATGCTCATGCGCCGATGACGCGCACAACCACGATGCTCTAAGGAGTGTGCTCGCCAGATGAACACTGCCCTATTCGCGACCGACAGCCGGGGCCCGGATTCGATCTTCCCGCCGGGTACGACGACACACCCCTGATGCCGTGGATCTTCCAGATCGTCGGGCCCATCGCATGGTTCGCGATTGCCGGCTTGTTGCTCTGGCAGTCTCGAAAGAACAAGGCGCTGACCTTCTTTGCCATCACCTTCTTCGCCGCGACCACGATGTGGTGGCAGGAGTGGTATGCCGACTGGGCCGGCTACCTTCGCTTCAGCGGCGAATTCGCGTTGATCCCCTGGTATGCGACCACCTGGGCGGCTCCCACCAAACCGTGGGCAGTCATCGCCGGTTACGGCTGGTTCATCGGCCTGGCCATTCCGGCGATCGTGCTACTGGTCAACCGCGTGACCCGCAACAAAGTTGGATCTGCCCGCTACCTCGTGGCTGCGGCAATCACCGCACCGATCTTCTGGGCGATCGATATCACCGTCGAGGCGGTCGCCAGCGCGCTGATCTGGTGGGAATACACCAATCCGATGGGCCCGGTGATCGCGACCCCGAATGGCGATTTCCCGATCGTCTACCCGTCGCTGGTGTTCGTGCTCTGGGCCGTCGTCGTCGTGTTCATCCTGATGCAGCGCGACGAGAGCGGGTTCTTTCTACACGAGCGAGTCGTGCGAGTGAACCGAATGGGCGCGGGTACCGGTCGCGACGTCGCTCGAGTGGTCGCCATGGCGTTCACACTCAACGTCACCTTCTGGTTGTCCTGGTGTTGCCGACGATTTTGATCAGGCAGTACACCGGTGACCCCAGCGTCCTGGTGCCCTGAAGACAAAGGGACCGGCCCCCGTTGACGGACTGTTCTCGTCTCAAGACGCTGAGTTCACGACTGGACTGACGACGGGAGTCGCGTTCGTTGCCAGCGGGCGGGCCCGCAGATGATCGGCGATTACCAGCGCAACGTGCACGACCAACAGTGCAAGGCCAACGCTGACCGTCGCGGCGATCCATTTCACGGCTGCGGGCACATCCGAATGCAGCGCCAAGAAGATTGGCCAGCACGTGCCGAGGTACAGAGCGCCGTACGTCGAGGTCAACAGCGGGATACTCCACAGTGCCCGCACGCCGACAAGGTGTGATTTGGCGGCGAAGATCACCGTGCCGGAAACAACCGCCATCGCCGTGTTGACGAACATGAACCACAACGGCACCCCGAACACAGAGTAGGGCTGGGGTCCGTAGTAGGTGTAGGCGTGCAAGTGCGTTCCGACGAACTCGAGAATGTAGTTCACACACCACCATCCGGCGTACAGACGCCACATGGTTTTGCGGTCGGCGCCGCGCTCCAGCAGCACCATGCCGCTGTAAGCCTGTAGGCCGAAGAAGAACCCGTAGCCGATCACAACGAACAACGGCATGTTGATACCGAAGGCGGTGAATGCCACGGCGACGTTGTTGGGCGCGTACCAGCACATCGACAGCACGTCGAGTGTGGGCTCCAGGAGGACGGCCACGACGGCGCCGAGGACCAACGAAATCGGAAGGGCGTCACCCGCGGCCAGCCTCTTGGTCGCGAAAGCCGCTGCGGCGACGAACAGCACAGCCATGATCACCGTGAACCCCACGCTGGCGGCGTGGGACACCGACAGGTCAGGCGGAGGCGTCATGTCGAATAGCTCACCGGTCATCAATCTCTCCCAGATTCCGAATAGACACTTGTTGTCACTGGCGGTTCAGCATTTGCCTGGTGGCGCACTTTGCACACAATTAGTATTATTTGTACAATACGCAATGTCAACGATCTGGGAGGTTTGCTTAGAGGCACCCCCCAGCTATCCCTGACCCGGATAGCGTCGAATCGCCGCCTCGATCTGCGCCAGCTTCTCCCGAAGGTGGACAAGCTCGAGGTCACATGCTCCGCTCGCGGTCAGCTCGGCAAGCTCACGGCGGGTGTCGCGCAACAACTCCCGGACTCGGGCATTGGCCTCCAGCGTCGTGAGCAGGTCTGCTTCGTCGGCGAGCCGGTCGTGCTCGATGGTCTCGTCGTCGGTCGGCTTTTGACCGGACATGGCTAGGCCGGCTTGAGATGGAACAGTTCGCGGGCGTTGAGTTCGGCCATCGCGTGGACCTCGTCGTCGGGTACGTCTCGGACCGCGTCGGCGAGGATCTTGCGGCTGTTCGGCCACATCGAGTCCGAATGCGGGAAGTCACACTCCCACAGAATTCGGTCCAACCCGATGTTGTGGCGCAGCCCGACTCCGGTCGAGTCGACGATGAAGCAGCCCCAGATGTTGCGGCGGAACAACTCCGAAGGCCGGACTTCCTGGTTGATGGGCTGCCAGAACCGCTGGCGCTCCCACGTCATGTCGGCGCGCTCGAGCATCCATGGCAGCCAACCGATCCCGCCTTCGGCGAGCACGACCTTCAGATTCGGATGGTTGTGGAACACCGGGGAGAAGCAGAGGTTGATCATGCATTGCATCGAGTTGAGGCCCATCAGCGCAATGAAGGTCGCCTCCGGGGCGTCGGGCGCGGTGAAGGGCCGGGTACCTGAGGTGCCGAAATGCATCATCAGCGGAATGTCGGCTTCCTCGGCCGCGCTGAAGAACGGATCCCAGTAATCGGTGTGGAATGACGGCAGATCCAGCGGTGTCGGGCTCTCGATGAAACTGACACCCTTTGCACCCTTGGCCACCGTGCGTTGCAGTTCCTCGACGCAGAGGTTCACATCCCACACCGGCATGATCACGATCGGGGGCAGTCGGTCGGGGTCCGCAGCGGACCACTCTTCGATGTGAAAGTCGTTGTAGGCCTGTACACAGCGCAACGCGAGATCGCGGTCGGCGCCTTCGAGGAACAGCGTGCCCGCGAACCTGGGAAACGAAGGAAACGCCATCCCGGTGTGCACGCCGTCCAGGTCCATGTCCAGAAGTCGGGCCTTCGAGTCGTAACAGCCCGGCATCATCTGGTCGAAACGCACAGGATCCCAACCCCATTCGTGCGGGTCCTTGCCAGCCACGGCGTTGAGTCCGATGTTGGGATAAACGGTCCCCTGGTACGTCCAGACCTGGCGGCCCTCGTCGGTCTCGATGATGCGGGGCCCGAGTTCATGATCGGCCGCGGCAAGTCTGTCCAGCCAGACCCTGGGGTGTTCGATGAGATGGTCGTCGACAGAGACGAGCTTCATGTTGTCCTGTAACGGCATCAGAGCCTCCTAGTGGGTCTCACGCGCGGGTGTTGATGCCGAGCACTTCGGTGATGTCGCGGCCCGGATCTCCGTCGTCGAGATACGAGTAGTCGCCGGACTGCTGGCGTACGACGAGTGCGGAGTAGACCTTGCGATAGCGCAGACCCGCCTTGTCGAACCGGGAACTGAGGTCGCGGTCGTCTCCCGCGTCGAGGTAGTTCGCGTTCTGCTTGCGCACCGCCCAGTTGTCCTGCCTGCCGACGATGTGAGTCGCATAGGGAAACATTAGGCGTCCGAGCGCCGGCATATGAGCGGGGTTGTAGGTCACCGGTGTCCGTGTCCGCGTCGGCGTTTCGGGGTTGCACGGGTGCAGCATCCGCATGGACATGCCGGGGTTGAAGTCACCGTGGAGCACGCACACACCGCTGCGCACGTGAGTCACCGTCACCACGCGGATGTTCTGCGTCTTGGCGCCCCGCGCCATCGCCTTCTGCGCGTCGGGCATCGGCCGTCCATGAGCAGTGCGGATCATGGTGACCACCTCCGAGGTGGATTCCACCTCCACAATGTCGTCCTCGGACAGTGAGTCGCCGGTGATCTTGGAGTGCAGGAAGTCCGCGTGGGTGAGATCGAGGAGGTTCTCGGCGACCAGTTCGTAACTGCAATCGAAGGTGAGTGACTTCTGGAACCATTTCGGCATGCCGTCGATAGGCATGTGTGGCACGTGCGGGATGAGATCGGGCGATGCGTTGCGCGGGTCGCCGTACCAGACCCAGGTGTATCCATACCGCTCGTGGCTTATGTAGTCGCCTGTGCCACCGGTCAGTTCACCTCGGCGCTGGCGCTGCGCCGGTGTGCCGGGCATGTCCTCCGTGGCGCGCACGCGCGCGCCGTCACGCCACAGGATGACCGGTGCGCCGTGCATGGCGCGCCGTACGGGCCGCCGCCCGACATGCAGGGTGTGGACGAGCGGCAACCAGGTGTCGCGCAGGGCGACCCCACCCGGATGGAAACGCGAGGGTGCCTTTGTGCGTTGCGGGACAACGGTTGTCACAATCACTCCTAAGTAGACTTCGCCCGGCGTAGTGCAAGCACGCCCGGATCGACTGACTTCGGCATGGTGTCCGCAAGGGCCTCTGCGCAATCGGACGCCCGGCCGGCAAGCCGACGACTGGCAGACCAAGCCGTCACACCGGCCGTGCAGAGCCTGCGCGCCGGCCCGACTAACGACAACCGCCAGCGCACAACGGTGCGGTGGGTGTCGATCGGCGTCAGCCCGATGGTGACGTGGCACTGCGGGGTCCAGCGCCCGGCGGGGATGTCGACGCGGGTGAAGCCGGTCTCGGCCACCGTGCTGATCGTCGAGGTCAGCTCCCGCTTGCTGAGCGGTTCGAAGGTCGAGGCCCGGGGCAGGTCGTAGGCGTAGCGCTCGCGCTGCACCGTGACGATGCCGTTCTCGGTGCGCACTGTCGGGGAGCACAATTCGTCTCCGGCCCCGAGAAGTACGCCGAGGCCGAGCGCCGGGCCAGGGTTCACCATCAGCGCCTCCGCCACCGAGGCGTGCGGCGCGCGCACCACGAGTGTTCCGGTGAGGGCAGCGGCCGAATGTCCAGGACCCGGTGTGTCAGCGGCATCACCGGGAGGCTCGGCCCCCGTCCAGACGAAAACCATGCCACCGTCGAGGCGCGCGTCGTACATGGTGGTGGTCGCGTCGGGCACATCACCCGTTGGCGCACCTACAGGCGGCGCAAGTACTTTGGTGCGCAATCCATAGCCGAGTAACTCGGCGACGTTTTCGACGGCGGAGAAGGCTGCCACCTTGATGCCGTTCGGAATGCGCTCGTCGGCACTGAGATTGGGGATCGCGGTGCAGCGTCCCGTCGCACCGTCGAAACTCCAACCGTGATAGGGGCATTGAATCGAGCCGTCCTCGGTCAGGCGACCCATTGACAGGGGCAGCCGTCGATGCGGACAACGGTCCTCAACGGCGCGGACGGTGTCGGACAGGTCGCGATACACCGCGAGTTCTTTAGTGCCGAGGCGGAAGGCTCCCGGATGCTGACGGACCTCGTCGCTGTGCGCTACCGGCCACCAACCGGCCGCCAGACCGAACGGCGTCGGATGCGGTTCATCCGCTGCCGATGTGCGCGGCTCAGCTAACAGAGTCCGCGGCGATTCTTCGGCGGGGGTCATGAACGATCTGACGTCCTTCCGTGCGACGCTGTCGACGCCGTTCGAGTGTCACGAACGTAACACCGACGGGCCGCTCAAACAAGACACTATCAACAAAATCTGTTCAACACGCTTCATGGCGCAAGTCGTTGGTTCGTGCCAGCTTGCGCATCTCGGAGGTGTCGACGCCCAGCTCGTCGAGTCGCTCGAAATAACACCGGATGTTGCGCATCTTGACGTCCTCGTAGCCGCGAATGAGATCCGGAGCCGACGCGGCGGCCACGGCGTCGTCATACGACGTTTCGGTGAGGCCGGTGAGGAAGCCGCGCATCATCTCTTGGTAGTGGCCGGCCAGATGCCGCTCTATGCGCCGCATGCGCGTATGGCCGAACGGGTCCAGCTTGGTGCCGCGCAGGAAACGGCCCTTCGCTAGCATCCGCAGTGCGCCGTGGGTGCCCGGACGCATGCCGATCTTTTTCTTGCGCCCCAGTGCCTTCAGGAGTGGCGGATGCAGTTTGTAGGTGAGGTTGTCGCCTCCGGGCACCTCGCGTCGCACCGACTCGACGAATGCTGGGTCGGTCAGCATGCGTGCGACCTCGTACTCGTCCTTGTAAGCCATCAGCTTGTGTAGCCCACGCGTGACGGCCTCGGTCAGCTCCGTGCGCTCGGTGACGTCGCGCTCTGCCGACCAGGCTTGTCCGACGAACCGAATGTAGTTGGCCGCGTATCGATCTCCCTGGTAGGCGACCAACCCGGCGGCCCGCCGCTCGAGCAGCTCACGGGGCTCGCCCACGACCGCGCAGTCCGTCAGCAGGTGGGTCGGAACCACCGTGTCGGCGCGCTGCACTTCGGCAGGTCCCGCCGTCGCGGATTGGAACCTTTGAGGATCGTCGACGGCAACTCTGCCCCAGCGGAACGCCGCTTGGTTCGTGGCGACTGCGACCCCGTTGATGGCGATCGCCTCCTCGATCGCGGCTGCGGGGACCGGAAGGCCACCCGCCTGATAGGCGGCTCCGACAAGGAGGAAGTTCGCGCACGTGGTGGTGCCGAACAGCGAGTCCGCGGCGGCCAGCGCGTCGAATGCGGTCAGCCACTTGGTCCGCACGTCGAGGCGCGACAGCAGGGTGCGCTCAGGCGGGTACTCCACCGCGCCGTCGTAGACCATCTCACCGGTCGGTGTTCTACTGGTCGACGCGATCGCCGTGGTCCGGTTCGAATCGCCGTAACTGATGTTCTTCGCATCGACCGCGGTGAGCAGGTCGAACGCCAGCACGCAGTCCGCGGATCCCGGGCTGATCCGGTTCGCTCGATCGATCGGCACGCCACTGAGTCGAAGATGGGACGTCACGGGTCCGGCCTTCTGACTGAGACCGGTCTGGTCGAGTCCCTCGACGTGTAGTCCCGAACGCAGGGCCGCCATTCCGAGTACCTGGTTGACGGTGACGATGCCCGTTCCACCGATGCCCGCCAGGAAGATGTTGTGGATTCCGGTGATTGACCGCTGAGCGGGGTCGGCGACATCGGGCGGTACCGGAGTGGAGGCCCGCCCGGTAGAGGTCGGCCGCTCGGGGGCCTCGACGGTGACGAAGGAGGGGCAGTCGCCGTCAAGGCAGCTGTAGTCGGTGTTGCAGGTGGTCTGGTCGATGCGGGTCTTGCGGCCGAACTCCGTCTCGACGGGTTGCACGGATAGGCAGTTGCTCTTCACTCCGCAATCGCCACAACCCTCGCACACCGCCTCGTTGATGACGACGCGCGTGCGGCGCACTGGCTGTGTTCCGCGCTTGCGTTTCCGTCGTGCTTCGGCGGCGCACTGCTGGTCATAGATCAGCACGGTGACGCCTTTGATGTCGCGCAGAAGCCGCTGGGCCTCGTCGAGCCGGTCGCGATCCCAGACCGTGACGCCCTGGGCGAACACGGCTCCCCGATGTCGCTCAGGTTCGTCCGCACAGACGATCACGCGCGTGACGCCGTCGGCGACGAGTTTGTGCGTCAGCTCGGGAACCGTCAGTCCGGCCTGGACGTCCTGGGCGCCGGTCATGGCCACCGCTGAGTTGAACAAGATTTTGTAGGTGATGTTGACGCCTGCGGCCACACAGGCCTGAACCGCGAGCTGGCCGGAGTGGAAATACGTTCCGTCACCGATGTTCTGGAAGATGTGGCCGACATCCGAGAACGGCGCCTGGCCGATCCACTGCGCACCCTCGCCACCCATCTGGGTCAGCCCGGTCACCTGTGAATCCGCCCGGGAGGACATCGTCACCAGGGTGTGACAGCCGATGCCGCCGCCGGCCATCGAGCCGTCAGGCACGGCGGTGGAGCGGTTGTGGGGGCAGCCGGAGCAGAAGTAGGGCGTGCGCTTAGTGGGCAGCACGGTCAACTCGAGCGAAGGGGGCGGCGGTGCGGTCAGCGGCACGCGGTCCCTTAAGAGCCGACGGAAGACGGGTGCCAGGCGGGCCGCGGTGAGCTCACCATCTGGCGGAATCAGCCTGTGGCCGTGGTGGTTTCGCTTGCCGAGCACCGCAGGGGCGCGGCTGCGACCGTAGAGGACATCCTTGACCTGTGTCTCGACGAACGCTGTCTTGTCCTCGACGACCAGCACCTGCTCGACATCGCGTGTCATTTGCACGACTTTGTCGGCGCCGAGCGGGTACGGCATACCAACGCGCAGGATGCGGATTCCGTGCTGCAGCAGTTCACCTTCGGCGAGACCCAGGTCAGCGAGTGCTTCGCGGACGGCGTCATACGCGGTCCCGACCGCGACGATGCCCAGCCATGCGTTGCGAGGGTCGACCTCGATAGCGTCGATGTCGTTGGCCGCGTTGAACGCTTCGACCATCGCCCAGCGGGGGCCGTAGAGGTCCGCCTCGGCAAGCACGCTGTCGGGTGGTGCGGCAAGCGTGCGTTGTCGGTATGTCCAAGGGCGGCCGTTCCATTCGATGGCGGGCACCATGATGTTGAGGTCGGCGAAGTCACGATCGAGTGTCCACAGACCGTCGGCGACGTCGGCGACGATCTTCATCGCAGGCCAGCATCCCGACGCCCGGGACAGAGCGACTCCGTACAGGCCGAAGGCGACGATCTCTTCTGCGTTGCGGGGGAAAAGGATCGGCATGGACAGTGCGGCCAACGATCGCTCGCTGGCCGCGGGCACGCTCGAAGACTTGGCCGCGGGATCGTCTCCCACCAAAGCCAGTGCACCACCCTTTGGGTTGGCGCCGTACATCGCCGCGTGGCGGAGAGCATCGCTGGCGCGGTCCAAGCCCGGGCCCTTGCCGTACCAGACGCCGACCACACCGTCGTAGGAGTGCTTGCCGGCGGGCAGGTCGAGCTGACTTCCCCACACCGATGTCGCTGCGAGTTCCTCGTTCACGCCGGGCACGAGGCGCACCTGATGGTCCGACTTCAACTCGGGGAGGCCGGCGAGCAGTTGGTCGAGTCCGGCCAATGGACTGCCCTGATATCCGGAAACAAAAGTGGCGATGTTCTCTTGGGCTCGTTCGTCCCTGGCGTGTTGTTCGACGAGCAGTCGGGCGATCGCCTGTACTCCGGTCAGCAACACCGGGCCCGATGACGGGCGATACCGTTGCGCCAGAGTTGATTCAACGGCTGAGGTCTCGGCACTGTGAAGATCGGTCATGGTGCTCACCCTCCAGAAGGTTGTGAAGTCACCACACGGCGTTGTGATTCGCTGGTACGCCTAAGGGTTGCGCTGAATGTGTTTTGGGTCAACTATTGTGGCTACAACTAATCAATCGGTTCAGTTCCTTGTTCCGATGCCAGCCATAGGTGACGAAATTGCTCAGCATCGACCGGCTCGACGTCGAGCTACTCGAAATGCTCGCCGCCGACGCGCGAGCGGGAGTGGTGGACCTCGCGTCGCGACTCGGCATCTCGCGCAACACCGTTCAAGCGCGGCTGCGACGGCTCGAGGAGGGCGGCCTGCTCACCGGGTACCGGCCCGAGCTCAAGCTTGCGGAAGCTGGTGTCTCCGTCGAGGCGTTCATCGGGTTGGAGGTTCAACAGGGCAGGCTTGCATCGATCATCGACGCGTTGGTTGCGATGCCGCAGGTGTTGGAGATTCACGCGACGACGGGTCGGGAAGATCTTCTGGTGCGGGTGGCCACCGAGACTCAGGCCGGTCTGCAACAGTTGATCGAGGGCATCGTCGGAACCGCAGGGGTGGTTCATTCGACGACGACGCTGGCGCTCACCACGCCGCTGCCCTATCGCGCGGTGCCGCTGTTGAAGCACATCGCGAAAGACGCCGGATGGGGCAGGTCGACGCCCAAAGCCTGATCCGATCGACACTGGTCAGAATCGACGCTTTCCGTTTAGTGTGTCTCGTGACGAATACCCAGAAACTCGATGGCAAGGTCGTCTTGATCACCGGCGTGGGCGGTGGCCAAGGGCGCGAAGCGGCCATCCGGTTCGCGGCCGAGGGGGCCTCCGTCGTCGGTTGTGACATCGACTTCCAGTCGGCGACTGACACCGCGGCAGCGGTCAACGACGCGGGCTTGACCGCCGATATCGCAACGAGGGGAATCGATCTCGGCGATCCTGAGCAAGCGCGACGATGGGTCGAAGATGCGGCCCAGCGGCACGGCCGCATCGACGTGATCTACAACAACGGTTCCGCCGCCAAAATCGGATCAATTGCCGAACTCTCCGTTGAGGATTGGCGCTTCACCATCCGCAACGAACTCGACCTGGTGTTCTTTGTGACGAAATACGCCTGGCCGGTCCTTGTCCGCTCGGGCGGCGGTGTGATTATCAACGTGGCATCCGTCGCCGGGTGGACCGGCAACCGGGCGGTCCCGTTCGTCGCCCACATGGCGTCCAAGGGGGGCGTCATCGCAATGACGCGACAACTCGCGGCCGAAGGTGGACCGGTCGGCATCCGCGCGGTGAGCATCAGTCCCGGGACGATCGTCACGTCCGGCACCGCGGACGTCTTGGCGGTGCCCGAGGTTCGCGAAGCCCTCGTCAGTCAGACGCTGATTCCTCGACTCGGTCAACCCGCGGATGTTGTTGCGCTGGCGGTGTTTCTGGCCTCCGACGAGGCTGGGTATATCACTGGGAGCGACTTCATTGTCGACGGCGGCTTGACCGCCGTCTGACGCAGTTACCCGAGGAGGCTGTCCTCGGTAGTGATGTCGAGGTGGCTGACTCCGAAAACTAGCGACGTTGCGCGACGGCCAGTCGTTCTGCGAAGGCTGGTGAAAGGATCGATTCAGCTTGCGGTCCAAGCTCGATCTGCTTGGCAAAATTGTGCTGTGATGTGTCGACCTCACCCGGATTGGCAGTAGCTCGCATCGTTGATTTCGTCGCCAACACCACCTCCCGCGGCCCGGCGGCCAACTCCAGCGCGTCCGCGACCGGATCGTCGGCTACTCGCAGCGCCAAGCCGTACCGAACCGCCGCGTCGGCATCGAAACTTATGCCGAATAGCAATGCCGCCCTGGCGACTTGGGCTCCAACCGCTCGATTCATCATCCAGGTGCACCCTCCGCCGGGGTGTATGCCCAACTTCTGAAATCGGGTGTCGAACAATGCCTTCGGCCCCGCTATTCGGACATCGGCGGCGAGTGCGAGATTGAGTCCGGCGCCGATGGCAGCGCCGTTGACCGCAGCGATGGTTGGCAGGGCGCAATTGGCGAGCGCCATGAAACCGTCATAGAGCCGCAGCAGTCCCTCCTCGGCAGCCGAACCGAGCGCACTCAGGTCGGCACCGGCACAAAAGGCCTTGCCCGCGCCGGTCACCACGACGGCGTGCGTGTCCGAATCGGACTCGGCTCGCTCCACTGCCGAGCGCAACTGCGCCGACATGGTTTCGGTGACGGCATTCCTTCGGTCCGGATCGTTGACCGTGATCAGCGCGACGCTGTTGGTCGAGCTGTAGCGGACGAGTTCGACATCAGCCACGGTTACCTCCGTAGTCAGGGCAAGCTGCAGGCGGACAACGCATTCTGGGACGCGGTTGGTCTGCTAAGAGGTGGCGCGAGGTGGGCCGAGCGCGGCCATCGTGCCAAAGGTGGCGAGGAAGAATCCCGCGGCTCCCAGCTCACCGACGATAACTTCGTCAATGCGCTACCCGCAATCAGCAACTGACTCGAAAGCGCCTGGATCAAAAGGAAACTCGTGGCAACAACCCCCGACTGACTACTCGTGAATGGGGGCTATTACGCGTTGGCCAGCGCTGGCGGCTTGACGGCATCCGGATCGGGGTTGGCGATCGGCAGGCCCATGAAGCGCCGGGCATTGTCGCCCATGAAGTCGTAGGTGCGCCGCACATCCATGCCTTCGGCGTACTGCCAGTAACGCTTGGGCTCGGCCAGGCCTTCGGGATGAGGCCAGTCCGAGCCGAACATCACCTTGTCCCATCCGACGGTCTGCACGACGTCGGCGACCGAGCCCTCCCAGAACGGACTGACCCAAACGTTGCGGCGGAACACCTCGTGCGGATGCTCGGGGAAGTTCTGCGGCATCTTGTTGTGTGTCGACTGCAGATCGTCGAAAAGTGGCTTGATCCATGAACTTCCGTTCTCCACGCTGGCGATGCGTAGCTTCGGAAAGCGGGTCAGGGTGCCGTGGCAGATCAGGCTGGTCAGCATGTCAGCGATCTCGCGGTGGCCGAGCGCAGTCCACTTGAACGCCGACATCTCGAACGCGCTACTGGTCGACGGCGGTTCCCACTTGTCGATGTACTCCTGCAGCGGAGGTTGGCTGGCGTGCAACACAATCGGCAGACCGGCCGACTCGACGTCTCGCCAGAACGGATCGAACTCCGGCAGTGCGGGGGAGCGCCAACCCTTGTAACCATTCACCGGGGCGGGCTTGATCAGTGCGACCTTGGCCCCGTTGTCCAGGATGTACTCGAGCTCGCGACGCGCCTCGTCGACGAGGCCCAGATTGAGCACCGGCGTCGAGTAGACCCGGTTGGCGTGGCTGAATCCCCAATGCTCGAGCATCCACTGGTTGAGCGCGTGAATGATCGCCACCGTGAGGTCGGGGTCCTCGGCGGATGAGTGTTCGACAAGGTTCGCCAGCGTCGGATAGTTCAGGCACGCGTCGACGCCTTGGCGGTCGAGCTCGGCGAGCCGATCCTCGGGGTTGCGCGCACCCGGAGGGGTGTCGATGCCGCGGCCCGACATCTCCCGCATCGAAAGCCCTTCGGGGTTCTGGCCGGAGTAGAACTTCTCGTGCGCACCAGGAGCAGCCACCCGCTCGAACGTCGGGTTCGGCATGTAGTCGGTGATCTTGTTGAGGATCGCGATCCGTGTGTGCCTGCCCATCTGCACGAACTGCACCTTGGACTGGAACTCGTCGGGCAGGTACTTGGTCAGCGCGTCGGGGGTCTCGTACATGTGCTGGTCGGCATCGAAGATCGGTGCCTCGGTGAACTGCGTCATCGGAGCGTGCCTCTCACTGCTCGGCTTGGGCTTGTTTATGAGCTTGGTCTAACTTGACGAAGATGTCAAGTATTGACCGTGTTATCGCCATGGCCTGCGGTGATTGCACTTGACAGTAACGTTATATATGGTCTCAGCATGACCGTGACCTCGGCGCCCGTCGGGCAACTGGACGGCGGCCGTGGCGAACGGACCCGCGCCGCCATCCTGGATGCCAGTCGCACGTTATTTTTGGAGCGTGGCTTCGCGGGCACGCCGATCAACGCGATCACCGAGGCGTGCGGCATTTCGCGGGCCGGCTTCTACACTTACTTCAAGGACAAGCGAGAGATCTTCAACGTCCTCGGCAAGACTGCGTATCACGACGTCCTCGCCGTCATCGCCGAATGGGCGGACGCTCGAGAACCCTTCGGCCCGGAGGACATTCGGGCCTGGGTGGGCCACTACTTCGACTACATGGACGACCACGGCGCCTTCGTGCTGGCATCAGCGCACTCGGCGCCCGACGACAATGAGTTCCGAAACTCGCGCAACCGCATGGAGACTCGGGCGTCGTGGAAGCTAGGGCAGGCCATTGCAGGCAACAGTGCGCATTCGCCGGATGTCATCGGTGTCGCGGTGATGGGCCTGCTGGACCGGGCTTGGCACACGGTGCACAGGCAGACCGTGGCCGTCGATCGCGACGAAATGATCGCGGTGGTCGCCGAGATGATTGTCCCGATGGCCCAACATTGACCGGTACGGCCGTCGCCCTCGATTGCAATTTCGAAGGCCCATAGCCCTCGTGGGAACGCCATTCCCAAAACGCTCCGAGATTAACACATCGGACAGCTCACCGAGGCGCAATTCCGGCTGGGTCCGGGTGCACGGCAGGCGCCGAGAGTCCGGTCAAAATCAGGGCAACCACCTGGTCGCGCACCTCATCGAAGTCGGTGTCCAGGCGACCCCGGATGCGTGCTTCGAGGTGACGCACGGCCACCGCGTGAATCGCGAACGAATCAAGTTCGGGGCGTGCGTTCGGCAGACTGCCGTCGGCACGGCCCGCGGCCAACACGCCGGTGAGCACTTCTCGGTGCCGGGCATAGGTGGACTCCAACGCCGCGGCGATGCCCGGCGCCCCGGTGACGTCCGACGACATGAACGCCAACGCGTCGCGAAATCGTGCCTCCTTCCAGCCGATACTTAGGTAGTCCTCGATCCAGGCGGCGACCGCCGCTGCGGGCGTGTCGGTCGCGGCTACCGCCTTCCTCAGATCCGCCAGAATCAGGTCGCCCGCCCACTCCTGCATCGCGATGATCAAGTCGTCCTTGCAGGAGAAGTGCCGGTAGAAGATCCGTCGGTTCACGCCCGCGGCGCGCAGGATGTTCTCGATCGACGTGGTCGCCCCCGTATGGGTTCCGCCCCGGCTGATCAACCGGTATGCGGCCCGCATGATCGCGTCGCGTTCCGACCAGCGCCCTCTGTCACTCATTCCGCACTCCATTTTCTGGGAATACCTTTCCCAAATTAGCACGAAAGTTGTGTGGGAACACCATTCCCAGTACGGTGAATCTGTATTTGTCTGAAAGGCGCGTTACACCAGGGAGTGATCATGAAGGGCCTGCCCAGCATGCAGCCGACAGGATGGTTTCAAGTCGCATGGAGTGCCGATCTGGCCGAGGGCGACGTCATGCCACTGCACTACTTCGGAGTCGAACTCGTCGCGTTCCGCGACCTGCAGGGCGCGGTGCACGTTCTCAACGCCCACTGCCAGCATCTCGGAGCCAACCTGTCCAGGGGCGGGTGCGTCGTCGAGGACGGTATCCAATGCCCGTTTCACGGTTGGGTGTGGAACGGGGAGGGCCGCAACGTGCGCATCCCCTACGAGAACCGGCCCAACCGCGGCCGCAAGGTGCGGTCGTGGCCGGTGACCGAACTCAACGAGTCGATCTACATCTGGCACGACGCGACCGGACGTCTCCCGATGTGGGAGGTGCCTGACGGCCTGCAAGTACTCGGTGATCATTTTCACGACCGGGCCTACCTTCCCGTCGGACCCGAAGCGCGCGTCAGGTTCGCCGGAATCCATGTGCACCCGCAGGTCATTGCCGAGAACGCCGTCGACCCCCATCACTTCCGGTTCGTGCACAAGACTCCCGTCAGTCCGACTGTGCTGCGGGAGGACGTCGACGACGTGACTTGGTCGGCCAAGGTCGGCTTCGGTCGTCGGTGGAGCGACGGAGTTGACCAGCCGGGGGAAACCAAGAACACCCTGCAGATCTACTGGTCGGGCATCGGCATTTCGTTCAACGGCGAGCACACCCGGGGCGGATTCCGCGTGATCGCAATCTGCGCCACGCCCGTCGACAACCAGACGTCAGACATTTTCTCCACCTACTGGATCGACGAGGCCAGCGGCAATTGCGACGAACGTCTGAAGGCTGCGCAAGCGGCGTTGCCGGACGACATCGCGATCTGGGAACACCAGGTCTACATGGATCCGCCGGGCCTGACGACCTCGGAAGCCGCCGGGTTCAAGCAGTTGCGAAATTGGGCGCGCAACTTTTATCCGGAGTCGGCCGAGCCCCTCGCGACATCGTCCTCGTGAACGCCGCGAACTGGTTCGAACTAGTTCAGAGCACCGCCTTCGTGGTGCTGATGATATGGGTGGTGATCGACACCCGCAGGCGCGGCGAGCTGGGTCTCGTCGGGCTGCTGGCGATTGCCGGGTTCAGCATCTTCTGGCAGGAGTTTTATGCCGACTGGGGTGCATACCTGCTCTGGTCTCCCGACTTCCACATGCTGCCGTGGGGGTCGACGCCATGGACCACGCCCGACAAGCCCGCGATGAACATCGTCGCCTACCCGGTCTTCATGACCGCAGCCTTTCTTTCGATGCTGGCATTGCAGAAATGGGCTCGTGCGCGGTGGCCCGGAGTTCATCCGCTCGTGCTCAGCCTTGCCACGGCAGGCCCGGTGTTGATCGGCTTCAACCTGGTCACGGAGTACGTCTCGGTGGAGACGTTCGGGCTGTGGACCTACGTCGACACCATCGGACCCGTCCTCCATAGCGATGCAGGCACGATGCCGCTGCTGTATCCGAACATCCCGTTTGGACTCTTCGGCGCGGTGACGGCTTTTCTCATCGGCTGGACCAACCAAGAAGGCCGGCCACGTTTCGAAGCGTTGATCGCTAAGCCGGATCTCCCACGAGGGCTCAAACGCGATGCCCTGTGCGCGCTGGCGTGGACCCTCACGTTCAACGTGACCTACTGGCTGTTCCTGATCACGCCGATGCTCATCGCACGGGAAGTATGGGGCGATCCCTCATCCCTGGTGCCCTGACGCCGCCCGGGCACTCGCGCCAAGGCATCGCTAAGCCGGGCGGAACGCGAAGGTCAAAAGTGATTCGCCCGCTTCGGTTTCCAGCATCGTGGTGGTCGACACCATCCGTTGGCCAATCTGAAGGTCGGCCGCTGCGGCGTCGATGATCAGCGACTCCACCAGTAGCCCTTCCTCGAGTTCAATGAAGCCGACGATGTACGGCCGGAATGTCTTGGGATCGCGACTTCCTTTGTACGGCAGGGGCGGGACGAACTCCTGCGTCGTGAACGTGTAAAGCGTTCCCTCCGTGGAGAGTTCGAGCGGTTCGATATCGGCCTGGATGTCCGGGTTGGCGTCGAACAGCTCGGGGCGTTCGGCCGGGAACTTCACGACGCCGGTCGACGCTCGTCGGGAGCCCAGCAGGACGGCGCGCTTCCCGTCGACCCTAAACAGTCCTTCAGTGATCAGATTCGTCATCTCAAGCCACCTCGATAACCATCGCTGCACCCATTCCGCCGCCTGCGCACATCGACAGCACACCGATTCCACCGCCTCGCCTGCGTAATTCGTAGATCGCCGATGTCACCATCCGTGCTCCCGTCGCGGCGATCGGATGGCCCAGGCTGATGCCTGATCCGTAGACGTTGACGATGTCCTCGTCGAGTCCGAGCTCTCGCGCGCAGGCGACGGCCTGGGCGGCGAACGCTTCGTTGATCTCGAACAGCGCCACATCCTCGAGCTTGCGCCCCGCCAGTTCGAGCGCCTTCGGGATGGCTTTGATCGGTCCGCTGCCGGTGCGGTTCGGTTCCAGTCCGACCTGCGTCCAGGACAGCACGCTCGCCAGGACATTCTGTTGAGTGTCCGGGCTCGCCAGAGCCACCACGGCCGCGGCGTCGTTGATGCCCGACGAGTTACCCGCCGTCACCGAAAACCCCTCGATTTCGGGATGCAACACCTTCAGGCCGGCGAGCGACTCCATCGAACTGCCACGCCGCGGATGCTCGTCTTCGGCGAAGGTGATCGTGGTCCCGTCGGCCTGGGGGACCTGGATGGGGATGATCTCGTCGGCGAACGACCCGGCATCGATGGCCTTGATCGCGCGCTGATGGCTACGCAGCGCCCATTCGTCTTGATCCTCGCGGGTGATCCCGTACTGCACGTTGCAGTTGTGCGCGACCGTGATGGACATGTCCATTGCAGGCGCATCATCGGTCGAAGCTCTTCTTCGATGCTGTGGTGACACCACTGCTCGATGCGGTTGGCGGCCTGCACCAAGTGGCTCAACGACCCCGCCCTGACGACGATGGATCACGACCGACTGGTCCGGCGCTTCACCACCGGCTTCTACGAGTTCATGTCGGCGAATCAGCCCATCGCAAGGGCGATGGTGCACCTGTTCGTCAGTTCCTCGACTGAAGGTGCGATTGAGCACTTGCGCGGCCAAATCGCTGAAACATTGGCGCCCATAATTACGGCGTTGCAGTTGCGGCTCCTAATGCTGTTCGTCGGCGTGGCGGCAACTTTCCTTCGCGGCACATATCCCACAGATGACGACGTGCCGGACAACGAGGAGATCATCGACGAACTGGCGCGCTTCATCTCGAATGGACTGCGCGACTGAAAGACGGCTCAGGGCGTGACCGGGCGGAACAGGGGAAGCCAAACCCGGCTGTCCTCTTCACCCGACATCGTCGTCCAGTCTTCGCAGAACACTTCGACAGACAGGCCGACGTGAATGTCGTCCGTCGACACATCGACGACGTTGGTGATGAGCCGGACGTCGGGCTCATCGGTGAGCTCCACCATCGCGACGATGTACGGCGGGTCGAGGCCGGGAATCCACGGTTGCCGATTGATGGTGTACGCGGCAACGGTGGCCTTGCCCGACACCGGCTCTGGTGCGACGTCGGTGCTCCGGCAGCGCCAGCACGCCGGTCCCGGTGGATGAAAGAAGTGTCCGCAACCATGACAGCGGTTGATCAGCAGTTGCCCGTTGCGCCCACCTGTCCAGAACGCCGTCGACTCGGGTGTCGGGCTGGTGTCGGGTTGGCTGCCAGCCGGGTTCCGGGTCTGAGGTATGCGGAATCGGTCATCATGAGCTAACTCTCCTGCCAATCGCAGCCCGTCAGTTGAGGTCATCGAAGTGCATCCGGGCCAGCGCGTGGTTGCTGCTGGCGACCGCGACCACGCGGTTGCGGATTCGATCCCCGAGCAGGCATGTCAGCGCGAAATGGCCGAGATGATTGGTGCCCATGTGAGCCTCGAAGCCGTCGGCGGTCCGCGCCAGCGGAAGGCCGAGAACCCCGGCGTTGTTCACCAGCACGTCGACGGAATCCACCGAGTCGCCGAACTTGCGCAAGCTCGCCAGGTCAGCGAGGTCCAGCTCGGCCACCGCGATGTTGCCGCTCATCGTTCGGCGCAATCATCACGTCGTGGCCTGCGCAGGCCAACGCCGTCGCCGTCGCCTTGTCGCGCCGCTGTTTCCTCCTGTGACGATTATTCGCACCTGACAGGCTCCCTCTAGGCTTCCGCGCTAGCATCAAATAGTGAACTATATATCGCTTTGACTAACAAGCCGGTGGTCCGCGCTACACCGCCAGGTAGCGGGGCTATCGTGTCCGCACGCAAGTTGGAGCCGACCTATGTACTGACCCGACCACCTGGCCCGCAGGGCCGTAGAGGAACCGAGATGGCTGACGATGCAACTCCCGCTGAGGGAGAAGAGAACGAATCGAGGCCCGCTGCAGAGGGGGCGGTGGAAGACGGTGAGTCCGCAGTTGCCGAATCGGCCGCATCCGCCGGCGACGGCACCTCTGACGAGGGCGAAGGTGTACTCGACGACGATGTCGCTGACTACGACGAAGCCGCGGCGGCCAAGCCAGGAATGTCACACGTGCGACTGGCGGCCCTCGCGGGATTGGTGCTGGTCGTGGCGCTGGCCGGGCTGACCGGCTGGCTTGGGTTCCGCACCTACCAGTCGCATAAGGCCGAAGAGCAGCGCAACCTGTTCCTCCAGGTCGGTCGGCAAGGCGCGCTGAACCTAACCACGATCGACTTCCAGCAGGCCGACAAGGACGTGCAACGCATTTTGGACTCCGCGACGGGAACGTTCTACGACGATTTCCAGAAGCGTTCGCAACCCTTCGTCGAAGTCGTCAAGCAGGCAAAGTCGAAGTCGGTCGGCACCATCTCCGAGGCAGGATTGGAGTCCGAATCCGAAAACGGTGCCCAAGTGCTGGTCGCAGTGCAGGTCAAAACCTCCAATGCCGGTGCGCCCGAACAACAGCCGCGCGCCTGGCGGATGCGAATCTCGGTGCAGAAGATTGGCGACGAGGCCAAAGTTTCCAACGTGGAGTTCGTGCCGTGAGCAAGCGCAGCCAAGTCAAGACAGCAGAGGAAGAGACCACCGTGGCGCCGATCGACGCCGAAGCCGAGAAGGCCGAGGAGACGGTAACGAACGAGGCGGTCGACAAGACCGACGAAGCCGACGAGGCCAACGAGGCAACCGAAACCTCCGAAGAGGCGTCAGAGTCCGCAGAGCCGGAGAAGCCCGAGCGGCGCATCCAGTGGGCACGCGTGTTCGTGTTTGGCGTCATTCCCGCAGTTGCGCTGCTGCTCGCCGCGACAGCGGGATATCTGAAGTGGATGGACAATTCGGTGCGCGACAGCGAGACCGCGCGCGACGAGTCGGTGCAGGCGGCGAAGGACAGCACGATCGCTCTGCTGTCGTACAAGCCCGACACCGTCGAGCAGCAGCTCGGCGCCGCCCGCGATCGGCTGACTGGCGATTTCCGCAATTCGTATGCGTCGCTGATCCACGATGTCGTGATCCCGGGTGCCAAGCAAAAGCAGATTTCGGCAGTGGCAACGGTTCCCGCCGTTGCGTCGGTGTCAGCCAATCCCAATCACGCCGTGGTCTTGGTGTTCGTCAACCAGACCGCGATCGTCGGTAAGGATGCACCGACCGACACCGCGTCCGCCGTGCGGGTCGCTCTGGACAAGGTCGGCGACCGCTGGCTGATCTCCAAGTTCGACCCGGTGTAGTCGACCCTATGACCGCTCCGGAGCGGATCGGCGTAGGGACGCCGCTGTGTCGATGCGTGTTCTTCGTGAGACCCGAAGGTGCACGCGCCTCTTGATCTAAAGCAGCGGAAGGCGTGGCAGCGCCGACGGGACATCGTCATAGCTGCTCGTTATCGGCCAACCGACCGAAGTTTGCCACCAGACGCGTCACTGATGCTGCCGACGGCAAGGACGAAAGGTTCGCGCTAAGGGTCAAGCTGGTAAGTGCGTTGCAATCGACCGCTAGCCCAGCCCGTATGTCCTGTGGCCGACGACCGCATGTCGACCGCATGTCGGCAGCGCATTTCGTCTTGAAGTACGCACTTTGAAGCTAGTACCGTGCCGGTAACTGCTTGAAAGCTGGTTCCCCGCCAGCACCGCAGGGGCCCCAACCCGCCACCCGTCACCGACGTTCAATCCCACCCTCCCACAGCCAAATACATCGGGTCCTGAGGGGAAGTTATACACCGAATACGACCGTGCACAGAGTGCGCCGAAGGAGCCGACATGGCAGTCGATGCTGACCCTGCCAACCGGGAATTGATGGAGTCGACGACACCCGCTCATCGGAAACCAGGATGTCAACCAACGATTGGGAGGCCGACGCGGACGACTGGGCAGGCGCCCTGGAAGGTGTTGTGCCACAGATTGATCGGTGCCAGTAGAAAGATGCCAGCGGTTCAGCGCCACGCCCAGGCATTAGAGTGCCGCCAGAGTGCTCCGCCGTATCGCCCGGACATCCAACTCGGCAACAGCAACGGCTAAGGGAGAACTGCTGGTGGTAGAGCAATTTGAAGGCGCGTCGGCGATCGTCAGCGGCGGCGCCGGCGGCCTCGGTGAGGCGACGGTGCGACGGCTCCACGCCGACGGTCTGGGAGTGGTCATCGCCGATCTCGACGCCGACAAGGGGAAGGCACTGGCTGACGAGTTGGGCAGCGGGGCGGTCTTCGTCAGCACCGACGTCACCAGCCAAGATAGCATCCTCGGTGCCATCGAGGAGGCCAATCAGCTCGGACAGCTGCGCTACGCAGTAGTCGCCCACGGTGGCTTCGGGGTCGCACAGCGGATCGTGCAACGCGACGGCACACCAGCCGACTTCGGCGCCTTCACCAAGACCATCGACCTTTACCTCAACGGAACCTACAACGTGGCACGGCTGGTGGCCGCGTCGGTCGCGGCCGCCGAACCCCAGGCGAACGGGGAGCGGGGCGCGATGGTGCTGACCGCCTCGATCGCCGGCTACGAAGGCCAGATCGGCCAGACCGCCTATGCCGCAGCGAAAGCCGGCGTCATCGGCCTGACAATTGCGGCCGCGCGTGACCTCAGTTCGGCGGGGATCAGGGTGAACACGATCGCGCCAGGAACGATGAAGACGCCGATCATGGAGGCGGTCGGCGAAGAGGCCATCGCCAAGTTCGCCGCCAACATTCCGTTTCCGAAGCGGCTCGGCACCCCGGTCGAATTCGCCGACGCTGCTGCGTTCCTGCTCACCAACGGCTACATCAACGGTGAAGTTCTGCGCCTCGATGGTGCGCAGCGCTTCAGCCCGAAGTAGCACTGAAATGCCCTCATCACTCACTGGCAAAAAAGCCGGGACGATGGCCGTCCTATGCGTGGAATGTCAAAACGGCATGCTAGGACCGGATGCGGTGCTGCCTGGGCTGGCCGCCGATGCCGGTAAACTGGTGGAGAACTTGAGCCGGTTGCTGTACGCGGCCCGCGGCTGTGGCATACGCGTGGTTCATGCGACATACGAGGGGACCTCGGGTGGCAGGCCCACAGGGACGGCTCGTCTTTGGCGGGCGCTGGGGCCGGTCGTCGCCGAGTGGGAACCCGGCGTGACAGCCACCAAGGTGATCGATGAATTACTCGCACCCGGCGATCTCGTGCTCGGGCGACATCACGGGCTGTTCCCCACCCTGGACACCGAACTGTTGCCGGTGCTGCGGGACCTCGGCGTTCAGACCATAGTATTAGTAGGAGTGTCACTGAATTTGGCTCTGCCGCATACGGCAGGGCACGCCACCCAGGCGGGTTTCGAGGTCGTCGTACCGCGAGACGCGGTGGGCGGCACCCCCACCGAGTACGGCGAACAAGTTTTGGCCAACACGATCGCGGTGCTGGCCCGGCTCTCCACCGTTGACGATCTTATTGCCGAATGGTCGGACTCAGGCGCCTTCGGTGCTAGCGCATGAGCAGCTGCCCGCCGCACTGCTTCACGAATGCGGCTGCAGACCAAAGGTTATCGCCTACCTGATCGATTCATACTGCGACGGCGAAGGAAACAATGACAGACATCCGATTGGGGCTTAAGTCCGTCACAGGGCGGTGGGCGGTGACCGTGCAACGACTAGGTGGGACTGAGGTCAGTTGAGCATTTCGCTCCTTCTGGAAATGGCGGTGTCGGGTGATTCCGACCGTGTTGCGTTGGTGGACGACGATATTCGTCTGACGACCGCGGAGCTGAGTACGCTTGCCGACGGTGGTTCGGGTGTGGTGGCCGCGTCGGCGGCGTCGCACGTCGTCTATGTGGGCACTGGGGGAGCGATGCTGCCGCTGCTGATGTTCTCCTCAGCTCGGGCGAACCTGTCCTTCACGCCGCTGAACTATCGTTTGAGCGCTGAGGGCCTGCGTCAGCTCGTCGAGCGACTGCCCGACCCGTTGATCGTGGCGGACGGCGCCTACCGCGACATAGTGGCCGGCTGGGCCAAGCGGGTGATGGACTCCGATGACTTCGTCGACGCCGCGCGATCAGCCGAGGCTGCCAACGAGTTCGCCGATCCAGACGATGTCGCCATCGTGCTGTTCACCTCCGGCACCACGTCGCGACCGAAAGCCGTTGAGCTGACGCATAACAACCTCACCAGCTATATCACCGCGACCGTCGAATACGGTTCTGCCGATGCCTCCGATGCTGCGTTGGTATGCGTGCCGCCCTACCACATCGCCGGCGTGGGCGCAGTGCTGTCGAACATCTACGCGGGACGGAAGATCGTGTACCAGCGCCGGTTCGATCCGCGGGAATGGGTGCGCCTGGTCCGTACCGAGGGGGTGACCACAGCGACCGTGGTACCGACGATGTTGGACCGCATCGTCGCTGTGCTCGAGGAGGAATCTACCGAGCTGCCAACGCTGCGCAATTTGGCCTACGGTGGATCGAAGGTCGCCCAGCCGTTGGTGCGCAAGGCGCTCGAACTGCTGCCGGAGGTGGGCTTCGTCAATGCCTACGGGCTGACCGAAACCAGCTCGACGATCGCGGTGCTCACCCCCGAGGACCACCGCCGGGCCCTCGGCAGCACCGACCAAGCCGTAGCGCGTCGGCTGAGCTCCGTCGGTCGCCCGGTTCCAGACATCGAGGTGCAGATCCGCGCTGACGACGGCAGCGTGCTCGCTCCGGGTCAGACCGGTGAGCTGTTCGTGCGCGGCCCACAGGTCTCCGGGCGGTACGCCGAGACCGGGTCAACGCTTGACGCGCAAGGCTGGTTCCCGACCAAAGACGTGGCCTCCGTTGATGAAGATGGCTATCTGTTCATCGGTGGCCGGTCCGACGACACCATAATCCGCGGCGGTGAGAACATCGCGCCCTCGGAAGTCGAGGACGTGCTTGTCGAGCACCCCGACGTCCGCGACGTCGTCGTCGTCGGCGTCGACGACGACCAGTGGGGTCAATTGATCGTCGCTGTGGTCGTTCCCGAGTCTGGCGCCGAGCCGAAAGCCGACGAGCTGCGTGCATTCGCGAGAAGAAGACTGCGCGGGTCGCGCACGCCCGACCGAATCGTGTTCCGCGAAGCTGTCCCGACCACGCCGACCGGCAAGGTGCTGCGTCGGCAGATCCTCGAAGACTTGCTGGCCGCGGCTGTCGAGCAGTGAACTCGCTCATCGAGATATCAAGGAGCACAGCATGATCAAGACCGGTACCCGGCTGCAAAGCCAAGTCTGTGACACTCAGGTGATCGTCGTCAAAGCCGCTGACAGCCTCGACGACCTGCGCTGCGGTGGCCACCCCATGGTGCCGCTAGGCGCGGAGCGGTTGAACGCCGCCCAGCCCGATCCCGCTTTCGCCGACGGCAGCTCCATGGGCAAGCGCTATGTCGATGCGGGTGGCGCCGAGGTACTCGTCACCAAGGCTGGTGCGGGCTCGCTCAGCGTGGGCGCGACGGCGTTGACACTGAAAGCAGCCAAGCCATTGCCGGCCAGCGACTGATCGGCACCGGTTCTGCGACTGCCCGTTTGCGTTTCGATCAGTGCGTGCAGTGTGGTGTGGTCATCTCAGACCACCTCGATGACCATCGCGGCGCCCATGCCACCGCCCGCGCACATCGACAGCACGCCGATGCCGCCGCCGCGGCGGCGCAATTCGTAGATCGCCGAGGTGACCATCCGCGCACCCGTCGCGGCGATCGGGTGGCCCAGGCTGATGCCCGAGCCGTAGACGTTGACGATTTCCTCGTCGAGCCCGAGTTCACGCGTGCATGCCACCGCTTGGGCGGCGAAAGCCTCATTGATCTCGAACAGCGTCACGTCTGCAAGCTTGAGGCCGGCGAGTCCGAGCGCCTTGGGAATCGCGGTGATCGGTCCACTACCCGTACGGTTGGGCGGCACCCCAACCACGCTCCACGAAAGAACTTGTGCCAGTGGCTTTTCCGCGGCATTGGGAGCGGTCAACGCCACCACGGCGGCCGCGTCGTTGACGCCCGACGAGTTGCCTGCGGTCACCGTGAAACCGTCGATCTCGGGATGTAGCAGCTTGAGCCCTGCGAACGTCTCGAGGGCAGCGCTACGGCGCGGATGCTCGTCCTCGGCGAAAGTGATCGTGCTTCCGTCTGCCTGCGGAACCTGGATCGGCACGATCTCTTCGACAAACGAGCCTGCGTCCATCGCCTTGACCGCGCGCTGATGGCTCCGCAGTGCCCACTCGTCCTGGGCCTGACGGGGGATGCCGTACTGCACGGCGCAGTTGTGGCCGACGGTGATCGTCATGTCGAGGGCAGGCGCGTCCTCGGTCGATGGATGGGACAGTGGGAACCACGGGTCTTCGTAATCCTCGGCAGTTTTGCCGGTGCTGAATGGCTTTCGCTTCCTCATTAGTGGTGCGGTTGAGGAGGATTCCATGCCGCCTGCGAGGACGGCCCGACTCATGCCTGCCGCGATCTGTCCTGCGCCGATGGCGATCGCCGAGAGGCTCGACGCACACTGCCTGTTGACGGCCAGACCGGGCACATTGGTCAGCCCGAGGTCGACTGCGACGTAGCGAGCACTGTCACCGCCGCCCTGCATACTCTCCGCCAGCACCAGGTCGTCGAATTCGGCTGCGCCGAGACCGGACCGCTGCACCACGTCGGCGACCACCGGCTTGGCCAGCTCAGTCGCAGGCGTATTCGCCAGCGTGCCCTTGCGCGCCGTTCCGATCGCTGTACGGGCAGCGGCCACGATCGCTGCGCGGGACGTGGTAGTGGCCATGTGTCTCCCTGGTCGTCTGAGTGTCAGGTGGTTGCTCGGCGAGCGGGCACGCTGTGAGCGGCCGCTAGCGCACCGAAATCACCCCGGCAATGCTAAGAGTCGCCGGATGTCGCGCACGTGTCATTCCTCTCGACACATCAACGACATTCAACAGAATCCGTTTGGCCGCCGTTACCGGGTGCTCAGCAACATCGACCCCGCCACCGGTCCGCCACCCACCCCTACGGCGACGACCTCGGGAGACTTTGGAGCCTGCCGGTGGCCGCCTTCGCCCCACATTTGCACGCACGCCTCGTGCAAGAAGCCCATGCCGTGCAAGCGTCCGCCCGAGAGTTGCCCGCCGCTGGTGTTGATTGGAAGCGGGCCGTCCAGTGCGATGCGCGCTCCGTCGTCGAGGAACTGACCGACCTCGCCGTGGTCGCAGAAACCCATGGCTTCCAACCACATAACGGTCAGGAAAGAGAAGCCGTCATACAGCTGAGCCATATCGACGTCCGCGGGAGTCAGGGTCGTGTACTTCCACAGTGTGGCGGCCGAATCGTGGGCGGCCATCGTGGTGATGTCGAAGCGCTGATCCCAAGTAGCGCGTTCGAAAAGGCCCGGTCCTACCGACTCCACCGTCAGAGGGTGCCGCGGCAAGCCGTTCGCGGCGTCGCGGCGCGACACGATCACAGCAGTCGCGCCGTCACAAGGCACGTCGCAGTCGTAGAGGCACA
>CAWBXH010000016.1:0-21707 GCA_963792745.1 uncultured Actinomycetota bacterium
CGGAGGTGGAACATGGAAACGATTCGATCGGCGTCACCAGTTGGAGAGGCGGAACATCCGCAAGCGGTGCTGCCACAGATGCTGAGCCATGCGGCATTCATCTCGAGCGACACTGCAGCGACCGTCGAGTTCTTCACGAAGGTCCTCGGCATGGAGTTCGTCGCTGCAGTCCTCAACGACGAGATCCCGTCGACCGGCGAGGTCGTTCCGTACTTCCACTCGTTCTTCCGCATGGCGGACGGGTCCACGCTGGCGTACTTCGAGGCCCCGGACCTGCCGCCCTTACCCGATGCGCCCCACCCCGCCTACGACACGTTCCGGCACCTCGCCATGCAGGTCTCCTCGACCGAGGAGGTTGACGCGTGGCACGCGCGGCTACTGGCCCACGACATCGACGTGATCGGTCCGGTTGACCACGGCATCATGTACAGCATCTACTTCCGTGATCCGGACGGCAACCGGCTCGAGATCGCGACGCCGACCGACGACCGCTGGAACGACGATGCACCGGTGGCCTACTCCGCCCTCGCCGACTGGAATGAGATGAAGGCGACCGCAAAAAACACCGGCACGAGCTTGTCGTCGGCGCTCGCTGCGCTGAGCCATCGCCGCCACGGAGACGCGACCGGGCCGGTACTCTGAGCCTCCCGCCCGGCAAGTCGCGTGGTCAGTCCGAGGCCGGTACGACGTTGGCGACGCTCTGGAGCAGCATCGAACATCGACACGGCCTCCGATGAGCGCCGACGCACTCCGCGCCCTGTGGGAACAGGCGCTACAGGATTCGACGGCCGACCAGGTCCGATGGCGAGCTCTCGACTGCTTGCGGGTCGGCGTGATGGAGATGGTCCGTTCGGCTCGTGACCCGCGCTGGCGAAACGTCGCACGGGCGCTGAGCGCCGGTGACGGCGACGCGAAGGTCAGCGGGCTCGAGCGGAGCACCGACACCACGTCTGCGATCGTTGCCAACTCCCTGCTCATGCACGCCTTCAACCGGGAGGACTCCTACCGAGTCGCGGCCCACCCGGGGCTCGTGGTGGTGCCGACGGCGCTCGCGTTGCAACGCGCCGACGACGCCGCACAGTTGCTGGAGGCGGTGGCCGTCGGCTATGCGATCGCCGGAAGCCTCACCGACGGCCTGACGCCACGAGCGTCGGAAGCCGGTTGGCGTCTGGCGGCACTCACTGCACCCGTCACAGCCGCATCTGTGGCCGCGGTGGTCCTCGACCTCGACGACGACGACGCCGTCTCCGCGTTGCGCACCGCTGCCGCATGTATGGGTGGAGACATCCGATCTCTCGCCGGAGATGACTGGCGACTCCAGCCTGGACTGTTCGCTCTTGCCGGCGTCTATGCCGCCCGCGCCGCCAGCGGAGGGGGCGTGCGTGGCTCCGTGGGTGCACTCGAATCCATGGCGGCGAAGGTGCTCGGGGAGCCATGGGAGCCGCCCCACCACGACCCGATACCGGCCATCATGCGCGTGACGTTCAAGCAGTACGCGGCGCCGATGTTCGCCCAGGCCATCATCGCAGCGATCGAGGGGGCCGGGGATATCGACGAGCGGGTGAACAAGGTCGTCGTCCACGTGGCGCCGTTCGCAGCGGAATACGCAACAGACGGCGCGGGGCGCCAGCTCGGGGTAGCCAGCATTCCCGACCTCGTCAGCGCCGCCATCGCGGAGCCTCCCACACGTCGGCGGGTCCCCCCCGAAGCCGTGGTCGTGCATCCGGCCGCTGAACTCACTGCACTTCAGGCCCGGCTCGAACTGCACGTGGCGGGCGGGCGGGTGCTGCAACTCGAGGGCAACGGCGATTCGAGCGGCTGGTCGAGCGACGATATCGCCAAAAGGTGCCGCTCCTGGGCGCGGGCCGAGTGCCCGTCGCTCGTCGAGGCGTTCGACTCGACGTCGTCGCCGGCGGCGGCCGTCGCCCTCCTGCTCGACGCCTGGAAAGCGACCGTCGTCGGCACGGCGGCAGGTTGACACCGGATGCTAGTTCTCCACGTCGACTCGCCCACCCGTCAGTCAACACACCGCCGCTGACTGACGAACGGCGTTTGTCGGTCAGCGCCCGCTGTGCTCGGCGGCCGCCTCGCCGGCGATACGGCCGAATACCGACCCGGCGGTGAGACCCGTACCGCCCGGATAGTTGTGGAAGAACAGCCCGCCCACGATCTCACCCGCGGCGTAGAGTCCGCGGATCGGTACGCCCTCGTTGGACACCACCTCCGCCTTGTCAGGCGTGATGCGCAGGCCGCCGAAGGTGAAGGTGATGCCGCACGTCACCTGGAAGGCGACGAATGGCGGTTCGTCGAGACGATTGGCCCAGTTCGACTTCCGCACCGCCAGGCCACGGGTACCTCTCCCGTCCTTCACAGAGGGGTCGAACGGCACCTCGGTCATCACCGCCTCGTTGTACTCCGCGATGTGCGCGAGGAACTCCTCACCATCGACGCCCTCCAGCTTGACGGCCAACTCCTCGAGCGTGTCAGCCTGCACCTTGGTCACCTGCCGGATCCTGTACTCATCTCGCAGAAGGTGCAACACCTTGGCGTCGAAGACCTGCCACGCGAACTGATCCGGCTGGGCCAGGATGCGGCTGCCGTACTTGGCGTAGGTGTAATTGCGGAAATCCTCGCCCTCGTCGACGAAACGGCGGCCCTCGGCATTGACCATGATCCCGAGCGGATAGCTGTGCTTCTGGAAACCGTCCCCGACCGCGAGGTCGCCGAACTCGGGGGCGTTGCGGTCCCAGCCCACGGCGTGGCAGCCGGACCAGTGGCCGGCAGGCGACGCCCCGACCTCGAAGGCCATGCGGTGCCCCTCGCCGGTATTGAACCGCGTGCCCCGCACCCTGGCCAGGTCCCACCCGGGCCCGAGGTAGCGCGTGCGCCACTCGACGTTCGCCTGGAAGCCGCCGCAGGCCAGTACCACGGCGCCGGCCGGCACATCGACGATTCGCCCGTCGATCATCGCCGTCACACCGTGGACGCCGTCACCGTCGGCGAGGAGATGCAGCGCCGGCGTACCGTAGCGAATCTCGATGCCTGCCTTGGCCGCCAGGGTGTGCTCCGCCTCGACGAGCCCCGGCCCGCCGCCCGAGGCGTCGATCGTGAGTCCACCCCAAAATCGCATGATGTCGCCCACCTTGAATGCCTGGCGGCCGTAGGCGGGGACGAATCGGATGCCGAGGTCGGCCATCCACCGGAGGGTGGCGTGGCTTTGTTCCACCAGCACTGCGACGAGGTCGGGGTCGGCCCGGTACTTGGTGACCCGCGCCATGTCGTCGTAGAACGCCGACGCCGAGTAGACGCCGAAGTCTGTGGTGGCCAGCTCGGTGTCGCTCAGGTCGCGCACCAGTTCCCGCAGCTGATCGACGGACTCGTAGACGACGCGCATGGCGCCGGCGGTGAACCCCGTGTCCCCACCCCGCTCGTGTTCGGGCGCCCGCTCCAACACGAGCACCTTGGCACCGCGCTCGCGGGCGGCGAGGGCGGCACACATGGCGGCGTTGCCGCCGCCGACGACAACGACGTCGGCAGCCAGGTCGTCGGACCACGACGTCATCTGCGGATCGCCCGTCACGCGAGTGCCTCGGGTGCCACCCGGCGGACGAAGGGATTGCACGCGACCACTCCCATCAGATCCCCACGTTCGTCGAGATGGTCCATCTCAGCATGCCTCCTACGCTCGACCGTCACCCTGACGAGTCCTATGCCCTGCGACCGTAACTACGCATCTATGTCGGCCGGATTTCGTTTCGGGTCACGTTCGCCCCTGTCGGTGTCTGCCGGGCCGCCCGGAATTGCTAGGGCACCACCACGTCGCGCACCGACTGGCCGGCCGCCAGCCGAGTGAAGCCGGCGTTGATCTCGTCGAGTGGCAATGTGGCAGAGCGCAACCGGTCGACCGGCAGACGGCCTTGCCGGTAGAGCTCGACGAAGCGAGGGATGTCACGACGCGGCACGCAGCTCCCCATGTAGCTGCCGCGCAGCACCTTCTCGTCTGCGACCATCGCGGACAACTGGACCGAGAGCCGCTCACTCGGCTTCGACAGGCCCGCGGTGACCGTCGTGCCACCTCGTCTCGTGACCGCGCACGCCAGTTCGACGGCGACCGCCGCGCCCGCCATCTCGAACGCGAACTCAACACCGCCGTCCAACGCATCGACGATCGCCTCCGCACACGACGGGTCGGTGGCGTCGAAGACGTCGGTGGCCCCCAGCGTGCGGGCCAGGTCGAGCTTCGCCGCGTTGGTGTCGACTGCGACGATGCGTCCTGCGCCGACGGCGACCGATCCCAACAGCGCGCTCAGGCCGACGCCCCCGAGGCCCACCACCGCCACCGACGCACCGGCCGGCACGCGCGCTGTGTTGACCACTGCACCGACGCCGGTGATCACCGCGCAGCCGAAGATCGCGGCCACCTCCGGCGGCACGTCCGGATCGATCCGCACGACCGAACTCGGCACCACCACCGCCCGCTCGGCGAAGGCGGAGATCCCGCTGTAGTGGTGCAGCGACCGGCCGTCGATCGAAAGCCGCCGGCTCCCGGTCTGGAGCGTCCCGGCGGTGCGAGCCGACCACGATGACTGACACAGGTTCGGCCGGCCGGAGCCGCAGAACTCGCACTGGCCGCAGCTGGCGACGAAGACCATCACCACCTGGTCACCGACGGCCAGCCCATCGACGCCCGCTCCGACTTCCTCCACCACGCCGGCCGCCTCGTGGCCGATGACGGCGGGCATGGTGCGCGGCCGGTCTCCGGTGATGGCCGACAAGTCCGAGTGGCACAGTCCCGCAGCCGTGATTCGCACCAGCAACTCGCCGGGGCCGGGACCGTCGAGGTCGACCTCCTCCACGACGAGTGGGCCGTTCTGGTGGGGCTGGTGCCCCTGCTCCCACAGGATCGCTGCCCGGACCTTCATGCCGGGACCGCTTCCGTAGGCTTCGTCGGGTCGACGTCGAGGCGGGCGACCACGCCCGCCAGCTCAGGCCGAGCCGGCGGATAGCTCGCGAGAACCAACGGGTCGTGCCCCGGCACCAGGTGGTCGGGGCCTTCGGCCAGATCCCGCAAGCGGTGCAACGTCTCGACGTAGTCGATGGTGCTCACCAGCACCGGGAACGGGTTCTCGGCGTCGAGGTTCTCGTAGAAGTGGACCGCGTCGGACGTCAGCACGACCTGGCCTCGCCGGGTGTTGACCCGCACCACCTGCATGCCGGGCGTATGGCCGCCTGCCGCGTGGATCGACAGCCCCGGCGCGATCTCGTCGGCGCCGTCGTGGAAGGTGACGCGCCCGGCGTAGGCGCGTCGGAGGTAGGCGGCGACCTGTTCCGGGTCGTAGGGGCGTCGCAGGAACGGCCGGGCCATGCACGGGCCGGACGCGTGCGCTAGCTCATTGCGCTGCACGTGCAGCTGCGCCTTCGGGAACGAGGCCAGGTTGCCGGCGTGATCCCAGTGGAGGTGTGTCGTCACCACCTGCTGGACCTCGGTGGCGTCGATGCCGATGAGGCCGAGGCCCTCCGTCGGGCAACGGAGGAACTGGTGCCCGCGGGCTACACAGGTGCGCTCGTCGGCGCCGGTGTCGATGACGACCACGCGTGATGACGAGACGGCCGCCCAGACGAAGAAGTCCATCGGCATCGGCGTGTCGTGGGGATCGTCAGGCGCGACCCACATGAAATTCTCGACTCGCCGCCGACGCGGGTTCGTGCCGTACCGGATGGCGTACAACTCATACACATCATCACTCATCGCTGGTCGCCTCTGGTTCCCCGGTGTCGCCGAGGTCGATCCACACGCTCTTGGTCTGCAGGTACTCGCCGATGGCATCGACACCGCTCTCCCGGCCGAGGCCCGAGGCCTTGTAGCCGCCGAACGGCGACTGCGGCGTGGTGTAGCGGTAGCCGTTCACCCATACCGTCCCTGCTTGCAACCGGCGGCTGACCCGGTGGGCCCGGCTGAGGTCGCGCGTCCAGACGCCGGCGGCGAGACCGTAGGCGACTCCATTGGCGAGCGCTACCGCCTCCGCTTCGCTGTCGAACGCGGTCACGGCCAGGACCGGACCGAACACTTCCTCCTGGAACAGCTCGCTGGCGGGGTCGACGTCGGTGAACACCGTCGGTGCGACGAAGCGCGGGCACCCGGCCGCCTCGACCGCGCGCCCGCCGGTGACGAGCGTGGACCCCGAGGCGCGGGCCCGGTCGATGAAGCCGATGATGTGTTCAAACTGCTTCTCGGTCGCCACCGGCCCGACGTCGGTGGCGGGGTCGGAAGGATCGCCGAAGCGGACCTTCTCGGCGATGGCGACCACCCGTTCGACGAGCTCGTCGTGCACCGACCGCGCGACGATGAGTCGTGATCCTGCGAGGCACGTCTGGCCGCCGGAGGAGAACACGCCCGCGGCGACACCGGCAGCCGCCCGCCGCCGATCGGCGTCGGCGAAGACGAGATGCGGAGACTTCCCGCCGAGCTCGAGCGTGACCGGCTTGCCAGCGCGAGCGGCGAGCTCGGCGACGACGGTGCCGGCGACCGCCCCGCCGGTGAACGAAACCTTACGGACGAGCGGATGCTCTACGAGCGGCGGCACCACGTCGGGACCGAAGCCGCTCACAACGTTCACGACGCCGTCCGGCAAGCCCGCCTCGGCGAGCAGGCCCATCATCGTGACGATCGACGTCGAGGTGTGCTCCGAGGGCTTTACGACGACCGTGTTGCCGGCGGCCAGGGCCGGCGCCAGCTTCCACGACGCCAGCCGCAGCGGCGAGTTCCACGGGAGGATGGCGACCACCACTCCGTACGGCTCGTGCAGCGTGTAGTTCAGCACGTCGGCCCGGTCGACCGGGATGACGTCGCCTTGGATCTTGTCGGCCAGGCCGCCGTAGTAGTGGTACCAGCCAGCCATCGTCCGCAGCGCCGCTTGCAGTTCGGCATACGACTTTCCGTTGTCGCGGCTCTCGGCCGCCACCAGCTCGTCGAGGTGATCCAGCACGAGGTCACCGACTCGATGCAGGAGCCTGCCCCGGGCGGTCGCGGTCATCTCGGACCATGGGCCGTCCACGAAGGCGGCGTGCGCGGCCGCGACGGCCCGCTCGACGTCGCAGGCGTCGCCCCGAGCGACCTCGGCCCACGCCTGGCCGGTGAACGGGTCGATGCTGTCGAACCACCGGCCGCCTACGGCCGACACCTCCTCGCCGCCAATGTGCATCCCGACGCGCAGCCGGGCTCCGGCGGTGACAGTCATCGCGTCCCACCGGAGTCGGGGCTGAAGAAACGGCGGAGGGCGTCGTCCAGCTGGCGCTGGTCCTCGTGCCGGTTCCCCCGGTCGTGACGATCGAGCGGTCGCGTCATGGTGCCACTATGGCAAGGCGAAGATTTCGTTTGCCTTTCGATCGTGCGTGGCGATTGACCCACGTCCGAGCGGCTGCTCAGCGCTACGATCGCCGGTAGGCCGAGTCGATCCCACCTGCGCCACGGCGTCCTCGCCAGGTCCACCGCGGCGGTCGGGCTGCCGTGCGAACGTGCACGGAAACGTCGGCGAAATGGTGCGCCTCGTAGGTATTAGGTATCGACGCCGAGAAAGAGGAGAGCTGTGGATCTGCAACTCAATAACGAAGCCGCGCTGGTCACGGGCGGCGGTCGTGGCATAGGCCAGGCGATCGCGGTGGCGTTGGCGCGTGAGGGCGTTCACGTGGCGGTGTGCGGACGGACGCGCGAGCCGCTGGAGGCGACCGCCGAACTCGTCGAGGCCGAGGGAGCCAAGAGTGCGGTGATCGTCATGGATCTGCTGGACGCCGACGACTGCCGGCGTGCGGTTGACGAGTGCGCGTCGGCGTTCGGTGGATTGGACATCCTCGTCAGCAACGCATCGACCAACGTCGACTCTCACCCGGCCGACCTCGAGGTGGTCACCGACGACCAGCTCATGGAGAGGGTGAACGGTAAGGGCTTGACTTCTGTGCGTGTGACTCGCGCGGCATTGCCGTACCTGCGAGCGTCCGGTCATGGCAGGGTGATCTTGCTCGGCGGTACGTCAGCCCGCGCAGTGGCCGGGCCAGGAGGCGGGTTTGCGAGTGGCCTGGGCAATGCGTTCGTCGCCAATTTCGCCAAGCGCCTGAGCGTCGACGTTGCATCGGATGGCATCACCGTGAATGTGATCCATCCCGGGGTGACCAACACGGATCGCCACCCACCGCGAATCGCCGAGCTCGCGGCGCGTTTGGGCGTGAGCTTCAGCGAGGCCGAGGCCGTACGAGCCAAGGAGGTTCCGGTGGGACGGATGGTCGAGCCGGCCGACGTGGCCGCAATGGCGGTCTTCCTCGCGTCTCCACTGAGTGGAGCTGTGACGGGACAGACCATTGCCGTCGACGGCGGGGCGACGCACTGCGTGGTCTATTGATCGCGGTCCCTGACATCCCTGTCCTCGAGGAGTTGGTGCGCTACGTCGCGGCGGTCGTGGAACTGGACGAGGGGGCGGACCTGCCTACGGTGTTGGCGGCGCGACGGCCGGGTCGGTCAGCATCCTGTCGTCGGTGGTCTCGGCCGCCCGGTGTACGAGGGTGGTCTTGTCGATCTTCATCATCGCCGTCAGCGGGAGATCGTCGACGACGACCAGGCGGTCGGGCGTCTTGGAGTCGGCGAGGTCGGCGGCGACCCATGACCGGAGTTCAGCGAGCGTCGGAGGCTCGCTCGGATCTGCCGGGATGACGAACGCCACGCCGATCTCGCCGATGACGGGGGCAGGAGTGCCCACGACCGCCGCCCGGACGACCTTGGGGTGCTCGGCGAGCACGTTCTCGACCTCGATCGGGTAGACGTTGTAGCCGCCCCGGATGTACATCTCGGACGCACGTCCCGCCAGCCGGAGGTTGCCGTCGCCGTCGATCCGCCCGAGGTCGCTGGTGGCCAGCCAGCCGTCCTCGTCGAATGCTATGGCTTCGACGTTGTCTGGGACGGTTCAGTCGACCGTGTCCCCACACAGGATTTCGAGGCTCTCCAACAGGGTTCGAATCCGGTCGGGGGTCAGGAGGCGAAGTCGCTGAGCCAGACTGGGTCGAAGCCGCTCCCCAATGTCATCGGTGGTCTGGACACCGTTGTCTGTCAACCTGATCCGTGAGCGGCGCGAGTCTGTGAGATCGATCTGGCGGGTCACCAGGCCCGAGTCGGCAAGCTTGGACAATGCCCTACTGAGAACGGACGGGTTAAGTCCAAGATCGCTTACGAGATCACTTGGAGTGTCGACGCCCAGTTTGACCGTGCGCAGGACCAGGAAGTCCACGAGGTCCAGATGTGCGGTCGCGGCGACGTGCACGCGGGCGTCAGCCACGACCAATTTGTTGAGTCGGTAGAGCGCATCGAGGAGCTGTAGCTCCGGAGCGTCGGTGTCAACCATGGAGGAAATCTAACATCAGATAATTATTGACAAATATCAACTATTGCGGGTTGGGTGTGGGTATGACTGACGACATCACCACCAAACCCGGCCGTATCGATTTCCATCACCACTTCATGCCGGCCAGCATGCTCACCTCGGGGCAGTTCGGCGCCACGGCGGGCTGGAAATTCCGCACGGACGAGGGTAGTTGGACACCGCAGGTCAGTGTGGATTTCATGGATCAGCTGCAGATCGACACTGCGATCCTGTCCATACCCAACGACGTGGAATCGCGACTCCCGGAGAACAAGCGTTCTCACGTCGCCCGCGAGTTGAATACATTGTGCCGTCAGGCAGTGGACGACTACCCAGGACGGTTCGGTCTGTTTGCGCATCTTCCTACCCCGACGGACACCGACGCCGCGCTGGAAGAGCTGACGTATGCGCTCGATGTGTTGGGGGCTGACGGAGTCACCCTGACCAACGTCTACGGCGTCGGGGATCAGGCCCGATCTCTGGGCGACCCGATCTTCGAACCGCTGTGGGCCGAACTCGACCGTCGCGGCGCGCTGGTGTTCCTGCACGGTGAGCAGACACCAGGTAGCAACCGGGCCCCGAGCCAGTTCTTGCCTACCCCGGTCAGTGAAGTTCCGAACGAAACCTACAAAGGCGCAGCTGATCTGGTGACCAGCGGGCGCAAACGGCAGTATCCGAACGTGAAAATCATCCTTTCCCATTCGGGCGGCAGCACGCCATTTCTCGCTGCTCGCGTCGCCGCGTTGTGCGCGTTCCATCTCGATTGCGAACTGAGTCCGGACGAAATCCTTGCCGACTTCCGGACGTTCTATTACGAGACCGCCCTGTCAGGGTTCGAAACCAATCTGGTGGCACTCGAGAACTTCGTTGAGCGAGACCACATTCTGTTTGGCACCGACTTCCCTGCCGCCAACCCGCAAACCGTAAGTTGGTACACGCACAACGTAGATGCGTACTTCGCAGCTCGGCCCGAACTGCTCGCGCAGGTCATGCACGGTAACGCTTACAGCCTCTTACCTCGGCTGACCGCCAGGACCCTGGCGCAACAGTAATTTCTCGGCAATCGAGTAAGCCGTCGCCCTACCTCGAGCCACTGTCAAGACACGTAGGCGATCGCGTCCTGGACCGAGGGAGGCACTCCCGGATGAAGTCCCCGGTTGGCCACGCGCGCGCTCGTAGCGAAGTGACGCGGGGTGGTGCGGTGGCCGGCTACATCGTGCTCGGCGACCACGGATCTCAGTTTAGGTCAGGGCGATTCGTGCATGCACAGAGCCGCCAGGAGATGGTCCGCTCGATGGGTCGTGTCAGTGACGCCGCGACAACGCCGCCATGAAGAGCTTCTTCAGTCTGCTACAGACGAACGTCCTTCACCGCCGCCTTGACCATTGACATTCAAGTGACATTCTTGCTCCCGTAGCGTCGGCTAACCAGCAGGGGGTTACCCACGGGGTCCAAAGCCGACGGAAGGAATCCGCGTCTTATGTGGTTCTTGGGCAGCTTGTGCGCCTCACCAGCAACTGACACTCGGAGGCACGCATGACCGCGATCTTGACCGGCGAGAGCCGGATGCTCATCGACGGCAGCTTAACCCCGGCCAGCTCAGGCAGACTTTACGACAACATCAATCCGGCTACCGAGGAAGTGCTTGGGCAGACCGCGGATGCAACCGCCGATGACATGGACCGCGCCATCGCCGCAGCACGGAGGGCCTTCGACGAATCGTCTTGGGCCACCGACCGGGAGCTGCGCAAGCGGTGCCTGAGCCAGCTTCAGCAAGCCCTCGAGGACGAGAAGGAGGCGTTGCGCACAGAACTCGTCGCCGAGGTGGGCACCCCCGTCTCGATCACATACATCGCCCAACTGGAATGGCCACTGGCGGAAGCGCTTAAGACGCCGATCGCGATGATGGACACCTTCGCGTGGGAGCGCCCGCTTCCCGACACCAACTTCTTCGCGCCCAGCCACCGCATGGTATGGCGCGAACCGGTGGGCGTGGTCGCCGCCATCGCTCCATGGAACTTCCCGTTCGAGGTCACACTGAACAAGCTCGGCCCGGCTCTCGCGGCGGGGAACACGGTCGTGCTGAAGCCGGCGCCGGACACGCCGTGGAACGCCACCCGCTTGGGACGGCTTGCCGTCGAACGGACGGACATGCCCCCCGGTGTGCTCAACGTAGTACCGACGTCGGACAACACGGTGGCCGAACGGCTGGTGACCGATTCGCGGGTGGATATGGTGTCCTTCACCGGCTCGACCGGGGTTGGGCAGCGGATTGCACGGCTAGCGACCGACACGCTGAAGCGAACGTTCCTCGAGTTGGGCGGAAAGTCGGCGCTGATCGTGCTCGACGACGCGGACCTGGACGCGGTACTGCAGCAGGCCGCGTTAGTGGGATGCATGCACGCGGGGCAGGGCTGTGTGATCAACACCCGGGTGCTGCTCCCGCGCTCGCGATACAACGAGGCGGTAGAAATCCTCGGTGCCGCTGTAGGGCAGGTGCCATACGGCGATCCCACTGACCCGCAGACGGTTTCGGGCCCGCTGGTCAACCGCCGCCAATTGGGAGTAGTCCTCGAATACATCGAGAAGGGCAAGGCTGAGGGCGCCCGCGTGGTTACCGGTGGAGGCAGGCCGGAACACCTGGAGCAAGGCTATTACGTCGCGCCAACGCTTCTGGCCGATGTGGATAACGACATGACCGTCGCCCGCGAGGAGATCTTCGGACCGGTGCTCTGCGCCATCCCGTACGACGACGAGGATGACGCGGTGCGGATCGCGAACGACAGCAAGTATGGCCTAGCCGGTGGCGTGGCGTCCGCATCGCAGGAGCGAGCCATGAAGGTGGCCCGGCGAATTCGATCCGGAATCATGTCTGTCAACGGTGGTATGGCTTACGGCGCCGACGGGCCATTCGGCGGCTGCAAGATGAGCGGCTGGGGCCGACAGGGCGGCACAGATGGATTCGACGAATATCTGAATATCAGAACCATCGGCTACCCCGACTGACGGCGGAAACCGACTTAGCTCCACCTTCATTCTGGCACCGACAGCCTGATCATTCGGAGTAGTCGCGGTCATCGAGCCGCTCAGAGTAGGCACACAGATAGCGAGGTTTCGGTCATGCCCTCAAAACCGATGGAAGGTATCCGTGTTCTCGAGGTCGCTCAGTTCACGTTCGTGCCGGCTGCCGGCGCCGTCCTGGCGGACTGGGGCGCGGACGTCATCAAGGTCGAGCACCCCGAAACCGGAGATGCCCAGCGCGGTTTGGTGAAGGTGCTGGGTCTGGACACCGTCGTCAAGGGCTCGTCATTCGTGCCGATCATGGAAGGTCCAAACCGGGGCAAGCGCAGTATCGGATTGGCACTCGATAAGCCGGAGGCCATGTCGGTTCTGCACGAGTTGGTCAAGGACAGCGACGTGTTCCTGACGAACTTCTTGCCACGGGCGCGGGCGAAACTCGGCATCGACGTCGCAGACATTCAGGCGGTGAACCCGGACATTATTTACGTGCTGGGCAGTGGATTTGGCTACACCGGTCCAGAAGCCGACAAGGGAGGTTACGACAGCACGGCCTACTGGGCACGGGGCGGCAGCGGCGACGCGGTGACACCGCCGGGCTCCGATGCATTCATCGGCATGCCCACCGGCGCGTACGGCGATTCGATAGGTGGAATGACCATCGCTGGCGGTGTCGCTGCTGCGTTGTTCGCCCGCGGCCAGACCGGGCAACCCTCCGTCGTCGACGTGTCGCTGCTCGGAGTCGGCGCGTGGGCGACGCAGTTCAAGACGAACCTCTCGCTCATGGCGGGCGGACCGCTGCCGAAAGTGGAGGCGCCCAAGCATGGTTCAGCCAGCAACCCTTTGGCGGCGGCCTACCGGACCGCCGACGATCGGTGGCTGATGTTGACCATGCTGCAGCCGGGGCGATACTGGCCGGAGTTCTGTCGCGCCGTCGGGCGCGAGGACTTGGCGACTGACGAGCGTTTCGACTCCGCCGAAAAGATCATGGCCAACGCGGTGGAGGCCAGCGATATCGTCGCGCACATCATCGCTGGACGGACGAAAGACGATTGGGTGCAGGCCTTTACCGGAATGGAGGGTCAGTGGTCCGTTGTCCAGAACGACTGGGAAGTGGGCAACGATCCGACGCTGCGGGCGCTCGGCCAGATCTGCGAGGTCACGGATGCGGAGGGTGTGCCGCGTCGATTGGTGGCGAGCCCGGTGCAGTTCGACCGGACTCCGCCGCAGCTCACCCGGGCGCCACTGTTCGCCGAGAACACCGACGACATTCTGCGCGAACTGGGCCGCTCCGACGAAGAGATCATCGAACTCAAGATCGCCGGAGCGGTCAGCTAGCAGGTGAGGCAGCAATCGGGCGCGACCCGAGCGCCCGCATCTCACAGACCTTCTCGATACGGGTGGCCTGCTGAAAGCCCCGACGGAGGATCAAACCAGGAAAGTTCGGCTCGAGCAGGCGAGGTGCACGGGCCATGCTCAGCGCTATGCCGTGGACCCGGATCTGTTCCCGATCGACGATTCTGGCTACAGCGTCCTCGAGGAGCACGAGGGTGCAATCGGAGGACGAGCAGCGCACTCGCGACGGCGTGTCGGCCTGTCCTGAGTTGGCCATCATCCTCGACGGGAACTGGATGGCACTAGCCAAAGTCGCGCTGTTCACCGACTGATTCACGCGGTTCGCGACTTCGGCGAAGCTCCACCGCCCGCCGCTGGGTCATTTGGTGGTGCTCTTAATGAATTCGCTTATAGCGCTTGCGGTTTCATCCGGGTGATCCAGCATCACATAGGTTGAGCTGTCGTCGATGGTGTGCAGCACGGCATGCGGAAACGCATCGGCGAGCCGTTGGGCATGGCTGATCGGAAATAGCTTGTCGGAATTGCCCCAGGCGAGCAGCACCGGCTTCTCCCAGGCATTGATCGCCGTGGTGGCAGCCAGCGTGTAGCGGGGGTTCAGGTCTGCAGTCAGCCGTACCGCCTCTCGCCGGACCTCGGCCGAACTGGCGAAGCCGCCGAATATTTCGCTGCGGCGAGCCTTGTCAATGCCGTGTCGGGTGACCTGCGATGCGAACTGGTCCAGGCCTGGCTTGGTCGCCAAGAGCCGCAAGACCCCTGCGCCGAGTGTCGTGTTGAATCTGCATATCCGCGCGAGGGGCGCGAAGCCGGAGGGCGGGAAGTGCTCGAAACTGTCACAGTTGGTGAACACCAGCCGCGCCACCCTGTCGAAGTCGTGCAGGTTGTTGCCCAGCGCTGCCTGCACGATACCGCCGCCGGTGTCGTTGGCCACCAACGTGACATTGGAAAGATCCAGCACCTCAAGCAGTTTGAGGATTCGTCGGCCAGCCGCCTCCACGCCAATATCCACGCCCGGACCAACAGGCTTGCGTTGCGCGCCGAATGGCCAGGTCGGCACAATGCAGCGGTGCGCTCCCGACAGCCGCGCTGCCACGTCGTCCCACAACGCTCCGGTTACATAGACGCCGTGGACGAAAACCAACGGCGGCCCCGATCCCATGTCGTTGTATTCGATTTCGACGTTGTCGATTACGACGGTGTTAGCCACGGCGGGCCCTCTCATTCGCTGTCTTGGTATGGCTCATAAAGCGATATCTATGTAGCTGATTTAGCAACCTGCTCTACCTTTCTCCATGGCAAGGGGGAGTTGACCGCATGACACCGGAAGGTCAGCCTCGAAGGGTACGAACGCCATGTCGGGCCGATCGCGGCCTAGCCCCGCACGTCGTTCGTTGCCTGTGTTGATCCAAACACTCAGCATCGCAGCGTTTTCCAGCGAGCGACTGTGGGTGACCGTGGCTTCACCGGGTGCGGCCATCGGCATCCCACTGCGTGACCGATGACGTGAAGTCGCCGCCGAGCTTGGCGAGCATCCACGGTGGCAGGTGTTTGGGCATGGGCAGCGGAACAGACTGGGCCCCTCGGGCTTTGAGCAGCGCCTCGTAGGCGGCGGTGTCACCGCTGAACGGCTGGCCCTCGCCGGCGATGAACCCGTACAACTCACACCCGTGTGGGCCGGCCTCCCAGGGTCCGAACACGTCGCCCCATTCGAGCATGATGTGTGTTCCGGTGCGCGCGACGATGTCACCGCAGCGGAGCTCGCCCGCCAGTATGAAATTGCTGTGATCGCCGACGTGGCCATGTCGAGGCGAGATGGCGCCAGGATCCCATTTGTTCCAGAACGCAACGTATCTCGGTGACAGTTCAATCCACTTTTCCCATATCGATGCCGTACGGCCATCAGCGAATTCATAACGCAGCATCTCCTCGGCTGGTACGTCATCGAGGTGCTTGATCGACGGTCCACCCCTCATTCGATGATTCCCCTTTCACTTCTACTCGGTGCGCGGTCAATCGATCAGGTCGAGCGCGGCGCGCACGATGCTGTCGGTGTCGATGCCATGCCGGCCGAAGACCTGCTCCAGCGAGCCGGACTGCCCAAACTCACTGACCCCCAGCGACCTGCCGGGCACCCTGTTGATCGACGGCAGAAATGCCAACGTATGTGGGTGTCCGTCGAGAACGGTCACCATCGGAGCAGCACGCTCGGCCGCGAAGACCTGATCGAGGATCCACGTAGGGGAGTCGCTACGGCCATAGCGTCCCTGCATGGCCTCGAAAAGCAATCCCGGGCTGGTGACGCAGATGACTTCTGCGGCAATCCCCATGTGGGCCAAGCGTTCCGCTGCCTGAAGGCCCTCGGTGACCAGAGCGCCCACGGCAGCAATCGTCACCGCCGGCTGCGGGCACGGACGAACTGGATAGGCGCCGGCGATCACCTGGCGCCTGCGCCGTTCGACCGCGGCCGGATCACTGGGAAGGGCGCACAGCTGTTGCTGGACCGGGCGGGTGGACAGTCGAAGATACGCTGAGCGTCCATCGGCGCGGCCCAGCCGCGATAGGCAGTGAAGCAGTATCCACTCGACCTCGACGGCGAATGCCGGTTCGTAAGCCGTGCATCCGGGTTGCTCAACACCGATCGACGGCGTCTTGATCGATTGGTGCGCGCCACCCTCGGCCGACAAGGTCACCCCGGCGGGTGTACCGACGAGAATTGACTGTCCTCCGGAGTAGATCCCGAAAGACCATGGCTCCAGGGCACGCTCAACAAACGGGTCATAGACAACGCCGATAGGAAACAAGGGTTGGCCCCAGCGACTCCATGTCGCACCGAGCTCACCCAACAAGCTGACCAGGTTGGTTTCGGCTATGCCGAGCTCGATGTGCTGACCGGTGGGCCGCTCGCGCCAGTGCATGATGGTCTCAGCGTCGTCGTCAAACCAGTTGAGTCGCTCGCTCGGAGACCAGACGCCGACCTTGTTCAGCCAGCCGGCAAGGTTGGTAGTGGAGGTGACATCGGGGCTGACCGTGACGACCCGGCTTGCGACCTCGGGAGCCTCCCGCGAAAGGTCCAGCAGTGTACGGCCGAGCGCGGCCTGGGTGGTTGTGACCGCCAATGGTTTTCGTCCCAGTGCCACGGGAACGGCTGGTGGGGCGACAGGATCAATTGCGCTGCGGCGCAGGCGCTCCGCGGCGGCCCGGCAGATGCCTGCGGCCGGCGAGTCGGAAGCGGGCCTAACCCACGGCCGTGCCGGATCTCTGGCCAACCGCGTCGCCAGCTCGTCGAACTGTTCCACGGTAAGCAACGACGAATGATTCTGTGGATGCCCCTGAATCGGCAGCCGGTGGCCTTTTATCGTGTAAGCGATGATGGCCGTTGGCCGGGTGTCGTCGATTTGGGTAAACGCTTCCCGTAGTGAGCGCAGATCGTGCCCGCCCAGGTTGCCGAACGTGCGGACCAATGCATCGTCGTCGAGGTCGGCGATCAATCCCGCAATGGCTGCGGCATGGGGGCCCTCGCCGCGCAGCCGTGAGCGCAGCTCCTCGGCAGAGCAGCGTAAGAGGCGTTGATATTCGGAGTTCGGCATGTCAAGGATCCGCTGTCGCAGCCATTCACCGCCCGGTTGCTCGAACAGTGCCTCCAAGAGCTTGCCGAACTTCAGATCGATGACCTGCCACCCATTTGCCGAGAACATCTCTGCGATCCGACCGGCTGCGATGTTGGGCACGATGCGGTCGAGCGACTGACGGTTCATGTCGATGATCCATACGATCTCACCGAGTTCGCTCACCGAAGGATCAAGGATCGCCTCCCACACCGCTCCTTCATCCAATTCCGCGTCACCGACAAGGGAGTACTGCCTGCCCTTTCCGGCGCCGCCGAATACGGTGTCGACATAGCGGCGCGCGATCGCACCCCAAATCGGTGCGGTCGCCCCGATTCCGACCGATCCGGTCGAGTAGTCGACCGGATCGGGGTCCTTGGTTCGACTGGGATAGCTTTGCAGTCCGCCAAGTTCGCGCAGTCGGCTCAGATAGCTCTCATCGAGGGTGCCGAGCAAGTAGTTGATGCTGTGCAGCACCGGTGAGGCATGCGGTTTGACCGACACCCTGTCACCTGCTTGCAGGTGCTCGAAGTACAGCGACGTCATGATTTCGACCATCGACGCGCAGGAAGCCTGGTGGCCTCCTACCTTCATCCCACTGGGATTGGGACGAATCCTGTTGGCATGATGGATGATTGCGGTGGCCAGCCACAGGACATGGTCAGCGATCTCTTCCAGCGCATCGATGGCATCGGTCGGCGATGAATGTGTGGTCTGCGAGGTCAGCATGCATCGCCCTTCTATGCCAAAAAGTGAGCCAGGTGCAAAGGCGAACGCGCATCACGTCTTAGAGCAAGTTGTGCTCGTCCAACCATTGGTGGATCTGCTTGGCCACTGTGTCGAACAGGTCGTGTTTGCCCTCGAAGTAGTGCGTCACTCCCGGCAGTTGGTGGTATTCCCAGTCGTCGTGGGTGATGTTGGAGATGAAGTCCTGCACATGCACGGGAGGCACCGCTTCATCAGCCGTGCCGTGCATGATGAGGATGGGTACCGACACGCTTCGCAGATTATGGGCGCCTCCGTTCGTGTCAGCCAGGCTCCACTGGCTGAGCCAGGACCGCAGTGAGCTGAAATGTGCCAGCGACGTCGGCATGTAGTTCGAGACGTCCGGGCGCCCCCACAAGGTCTTGCCCAGCGGACGATCACTCGGGTCGATCGATCCGTCAAGCGAGCGCAAGTCGGCCGTCGTCCCGTGCACGACGAATGGCAAGTCGTTGAGCGCTCCATCGAAACGCTGATTGACTTCGGTCATCTTGGCTTTCACCCATGCGGTGATGTTTTCGGCGCGGCGTCGCTGCCCTGCTCGATAGGCGGTGACGAACTCGTCGGAGTACGGCGGACCGTTCTGCGGGTTGAACATGTCAAGGGCCGGATCGCGATCGAACGGCCGATCCTCGTCGACGATCGAGGGATCTAGCCACAGGGTCCGGATCATCGCTCGACTGGGATGCGCGTTGAGCAGGATCATAGCGTCGGCAGGCTGCAGGCCCGCCTTGGTGAGGTCTGGTCCGCCGCCGCCCGGGTAACCGGTGATCGTCGGGTTTTCGGCCTGCCCCTGAAACAGGGGGCTGAGTTCGCCGCCGCCGGAGTTGCCGAGCAGCACGACATGGTCGTAGTCACGTCGCAGATGCTTGACCGCCGCGTCGACGTCGAGCACACAGTTCTCCAGCATCAAGGTGCTGTCATTGCCGACATAGCGAGTACACATGCCGACCGCCGCGACACCGGTCTTGGCGAGCGATTCGAGCAGGTAGTGCCCAAGGAAATTCGACGTGGGGTGATTGATCAGCACCGCAGTACGGCAGCTCTTGTCCGCGGGGCGTACTTCGCGGGCCCATATCCGCCCAGAGAGCCTCGCGACTCCCGAATACACATCGACGTCGCCGCTGGTGGCCATCGGGATGCCAAGTAACCGTTCGTTGAGCAAGTCGTCCACGACGCCCAGCATCGTCAGCCTCGGATGTCGGTGGTGTGTCGAGATGAATGACACGTGCGCGACATCCGGTGACTCTTAGCGTTGCCTTGGCAGCACCGCACTCAAACGGCTGTGTCTCGGTGCGGTCGGCGCCGGTGACCCCACCCGCTCTCTTCTGCGGTTTACTGATCTCTGCCGAACGATGTGACCGGGCTGTGGGCGCGGATACTTCGTCGCGCCGACGCTCTTCGCGGTCGTCACAGCGGCGTATCCGTCGCCCGCCGCATCGAAACCGGTTCATGGTGCACAGCGCCGTGTTATACGGCGCCGACTCGGCGATCGGCGGCTACAAGATGAGCAGCATGGTAGGCCGAACGGCATCGAAGCCTTCGAGCAGCATCTGCAGGGAAAGTCATCGGCTGTCCCATGGGTTGACCGAGACATGGAGTCTAGGCCCTGATCCAGGCCGCGCGATCTCCGAAGGCGGACAACGGGCGCGGCGGGTCGCGCGCGGCAGTGATCACCTCAGATCCCGCAGGCCGCGGCCGACCACAGTGCGGCTTGCAGCCAGAGGTTATGGCGGATCCCACCGCCTTGCCTCCCTTTCGCACAGCCTCGATGAATGAGGCCTTGCATAGTGGTGGACGAGCCCCCATAACGGGGGTATATTCCGTCCGTACCGATACTCTGTGTCAGAAATACCGTTGGATCGAAAGATCGAAACAGGGAGTGGTGTGATCGTGAGCGAAGTCTTTGGACATCGGAGTCCAGGGTTGGAACCCCGATGAGGCGCATTGAAGGCGCGACGGCCCAGCAGCAAGTAGGTGCGGCACCGCAGGGCGGCAACGCGCTAGTAGTCCTCGAGTCCGCAGTGCAATTCAGCGACACCGCGCGCCAGCTCGGCAGTGCCGGTTGGAATCCAATTGTCACCTGCGATGCTGAGCGCGCTCAATGGTTGGCTTCGATCCGAAATTTCGGCCTGATCGTGGTGTGTGGGCACAGTTTGCGGTGGCTATCGCAGGTAGTCACGGAGTTGCGGCCGGTGACCATGGCGCCCGTGCTGGCCTTGTCGCCTGAGCTGGAGCAGCGGCAAGCGACCATGTTGCGCCTGGGTGCCGACATGGTGTTGGCGTCCACCTCGCGATCAGAACTGGTGCAGTCTGCTGCGCAAGCGCTGGTCCGCCATGCCCGAATCAACGAACCAACGCTGCGGTTTCTGGAGGCCGAAGATCTGACGATCGACCTGTGGGCGCGACGCACGTTCGTCGAGGGCCGGGAAGTCGATCTCACCCCGACCGAATTCGACATTCTCCGACTGCTCATGACGCGACCCCAAGTCGCGGTCAAACATGACGAGATCCTGAAGTCGGTATGGAATTGGAAGTACACCCACGAACGGAATGCGCTGCGCTTGCAGATCAATCGATTGCGCAACAAACTCGCTGACGATTGCGGACAAGTGCGCTTCATCAAATTGGTTCGCGGACTCGGATACTTGTTCGACAGGCCGGTAGTGGAGTTCGGTGACGACGGCGGTTCCGCGCGGGCTGGCACCGCGCAGGAGAGCACCACGTTGGTGTTAGCCAGGATGCTACGCAGCCTGAACAAGTCGTTGATCGGTGCGCAAGACCGCCCCCACGCGTGCAGTTTGCTGGTTTCGGCCGTGGTCGCCGCAGGCGTTTGCGACGGCGCCGCTGTCTTCACCAGGGGCGTGGGTGTCGATCAGCTTCGACTTGTAGTTCAACAGGGGATGCCTCCGGAGTGGGAACATGCCGTCGCCGCGGGCATTCCGCTGACCGAATCATTCCTAGCGGCCGACACCGTCAACTCCCGGCAGATACATAGCTACGTTGAAACGTCGCAGGCCGCTACGCGATACCGTCGTTCGTCGCGTTTGATGCGGGTAGCCGAGTGTCGATTTCACTTGTCGCTACCGCTGATCGACCACAACTCGGCGTGGGGACAGGTTGGCTTCGCCCGCCGCAGCGGCAATGCGTTCACAAGTCAGGAGTCCATCGTGCTGTAATCTGCAGCGGCGGTGTTGGGAACCGTATTCAATAGCGTCGACGAACCGGCGGTCGCCGTCTGTTGATGCATGGGGTTTGTCAGAATCACGGACCGGTTAAGCGCCCCTCGATCGCAGTATGGGCGCGCACTCCGGTGAGCGCGGCGCACCCACAGCGATCGTGGTGCCCCAGTAATACGGCGGTCACGTCAACGATGACATCTTCACGACACGCCACGGCTCTGACCGTCGAGTCATTGCACGCGTACCTACATCGAGAAGGATGCCTGATGACCGAAATTGATTCTTCCCCACGCAGCGCGGCGCTCTCAGTGTTCAACACCCCGCCTCGCATGCTCAACCATTTCGCCCTTGTGACGCCCGACGCCGCGGCCACCGTGGACTTC
>CAWBXH010000017.1:0-23230 GCA_963792745.1 uncultured Actinomycetota bacterium
GCCGAGAAAATTTGTTGGGCGGCGCTCGACGAACGCGCGAACACCCTCGCCGGAATCGTGCGCGTGCGACTGAAGCTCCTGCGCCATCGCTTCCGCGAGAAACGCTGAGGAGCGATCGGTGTCCAGCGCGGAGTTGAACAATCGCTTGGTCAGCGCAATCGCGCTGGTCGGCGAAGCGGCCAGCCGCTCAGCGAGGTTCTCCGCGCATGCAGGCAAATCCTCGGCGGCGACGACCTCGTTGACGAGTCCAAGCGCATGGGCCTGCTCGGCAGAAATCGCGTCGCCGAAGAACGCCATGTGTTTGGCCCTCTGCAATCCGATACGGCGGCTGAGCAGGTAGGCGCCTCCGCCGTCGACCACGATTCCCCGTTTGACGAAAGATTCGGCGAAGCTCGCGTTCTCGCTGGCCACCACGAGGTCGGCCGCGAAGGCCAGGTGGGCGCCGACGCCGGCGGCAGCGCCCTGCACCACGGCGATCACCGGTTTGCCGCAGTCCAACACGCTACTGATGAGCCGCTGGGCCCCCGTCATGATCGTGCGCATGGCATCGCCGACATGCATCTGTGTCTTAATTTTGTTGGCGAGCGCTTTGACGTCGGCGCCGGCGCAGAAGTGTCTGCCGGCCGCCGATATCACCACGACACGAACCTCGGGGTCATTGTCTGCGGCCGCCAACGCCTCGATGACGGCGTCGCGATCCTGCGGGCGCAGAGCGTTAGCCGCGTCCGGCCGGCTCAGCACGATGCGTCGAATCGCGCCGTCGTTGACGACAACGACGCCGTCGCCCTCCTCGCTCACCGTCGACCGTCCTTCGAGGCGGTGCCGGGCAGGGTATGTCGGATCACAAAGGTCCTCTCGCGTTGATCTGTCCGCGTCGCGGTTCAGGGCGGCGTACGGGCGGGCCCGGTTCCTATTTCTGACACGCAGTGTACTATCGATACGTACAGTAATCGGTCGCTGAGGTCAATATTCGGGACATTCGTGCGATACGTTCTATCTTGTTTCTGACTGATTGGATCATGAATCGCTCCCAGTCGGGACTGGCGAACGGCGTGAAGGAAGGGCAGCACCGGAGTGCAGGGCACCACGTTGATTCCACCGCTGGGTAACTGCACCACGTTGGGCAGCGAAATGGATCGAGCCGCCCTCACATTCGGCAGCAGGGATGCCTACGTCGACGGAGTTGCGCGAATGTCCTTCGCGCAATGGGCTTCGAGGTCCCGCAAGCTGGCCGCCGAATTGTCATCGCGCGGCGTCGGTCCGGGCGACGTTGTCGCGTTGATGCTTGCGCCAGGGATCGATTACGCGGTGGCCTATGTGGCGACGTTGCGACTGGGCGCGGTGGTCACCGGTCTGAACACCCGGCTCGGCCGGCTTGAGGTCGACCGCATCCTTGCGCAATGCGCGCCGGCGTTGGTGATCTATGACCAATCAACCGGCCTTCCGGCGCCTGCGGGCCTCACGGTGATGTACCGCGACGAGCTGACCGACGCCTGCGCCGGCCATCCGGTGTCGCCGATCCGGTGGTCGGGAACCGCAGATGCTCCGGCGGTCATCATCTGGACGAGCGGGACGACGGGCCATCCGAAAGGCGCGTGGTTTGACCATGCCGGCCTTGCCGCAGCGGTCGCCTCTGCCGGTGCCGTGGGCGGGCGTGACCAACGACGACTGGTGGCGACGCCGTTCGCCCATGCCGGCTACATGGCCAAGGTGTGGGAGCAATTGGCCAACGGCACCACGTTCGTGCTCGCACCGCAGCCGTGGAGCGCGGAGTCGATGGCGCGGGTTCTGATCGAGGAGCAGATCACGGTTGCGGGAGCCGTTCCTACCCAATGGGAAAAGCTGCTCGAGCTGCCGACCCTGACACCTTCGCGGTTGGCGCATCTGCGCATCGGTGTCGCGGCGACGGCAGCGGCGTCCCCGGCGCTCATCGAGGCGGTCCGACGAAAGCTCGGATGCCCGTTGGTGGTTCGTTATGCGATGACCGAATCGCCCAGCATCACCGGTACCGAACCAGACGATCCACCCAACATGCAGGGCGGCACTGTCGGTCGCCCACAGGGTGGCATGTCGGTCCGCATCGTTGGGGCCGACGGGTTGCCGGTTGCCGCCAAAGGTACTGGTGAGGTCCAGGTCCGCGGTGCCTGCGTGATGCGCGGGTACTGGAACGATCCGGATGCAACCACGGCGGCATTCGATGGGGGATGGTTGCGTACCGGCGATGTGGGCCGGTTCGACGAGCACGAGAACCTCGTGCTGGCTGGCCGCTCACGAGACATGTACATCCGGGGCGGATACAACGTCTACCCATTGGAGGTCGAGAGCGTCCTGGCCACACATCCTGCGGTGGCCAAGGTCAGCGTCGTCGGCATGCCGGCCACGGTGATCGGCGAGATCGGCGTCGCCTTCGTCGTTCCGACCGATTCCGCGCGGCCTCCGACTCTCAATGATCTGCGTGGCTTCGTCCGCGAGCACCTCGCGGACTACAAGTGCCCGGACGAACTCGTCCTGGTCGATGAACTTCCACTCACCCCGATGATGAAGATCAACAAGGAAGACTTGCGACGCCGGTTCGCCGATGTCGTCACAGATCGATCAGGTGCCCGCCGCGGTCACCGGAAAGCGGCGGGCAAGCCCTCATGAGCGAGGACATCAGGCGTATCGAGCAGGGCAACGTCCTGACCATCGTATTCAACAGAGACTCCAAGTTGAATGCGCTCAGCGACAAGATGATTGACGAGCTGCGTCGGGCAGCTGAAGACCTCGGCGATCGGCGCGACCTGTCGGTCATGGTGATCCGCGCCACCGGCCGCTACTTCACGGCCGGGCTGGACATCGGCAGCCTTGCCACCAGGGTCGGTGAGGCGGACGGGTCAGGCAGCGCGCTGCGACGGTCCTACCGTCGGCTGCATCTGTTGTTCGACGAGCTCGAATCGATCGAGAAGCCAATCGTTCTCGCGGCACACGCACCCTGCGTCGGCGTCGGCGTCGAACTCGGCGCCTCCTGCGACTTCCGAATCGCCTCCGACACCGCCACATTCGCCCTACCCGAAGTGGCCAACTTGGGCGTCATACCGGGCTCAGGCGGCATCAGCCGACTAACCCGGCTCGTCGGACCTCACTGGGCCAAGTGGCTCGTCATGGCGGGCAACACCGTAGACGCGGCGGCGGCACTGCAGATGGGTCTGGTACACGCGGTCCATCCCCAAGAGTCCTTCGACGACGAAGTCGACAAATTCGTGCAACGAATCGCACAGCTGCCGCACGAGGCGGTCGGCGTGGCGAAACTGGCTATCGATGCGACGGTATCGATGGATCGTGGCACCGCGCGCGACTTTGAGCGGCTCGCCAACTCGATCCTGGGGCTGTCGGACGAGCACCGCGACCTGGTCCGTCAGTTCGGAGAACGAGGCCAGTCGCGTCGCACGACCAGACCGTAACGGAGCCAGCAGTTTTCGCATCGCCCTCGGCGAAGGCAGGAAGAAAGGGACGCCATGGCAATACTGAGAATGAGGCAATCCGGGTCCGATGAGGACTCGATGGACTGGGGCGGTGCACGTGCCCGGCGCTGACCGTCCGACTATCGATGCAACCAGCGCCCCGTACTGGGAGGCCGCGCGGGAGGGACGACTGCTGATCGCCGCCTGCGGAGCCTGCGGCAGAAAACATCACTACCCAAGGCCGATGTGTCCGTTCTGCTGGAGTGACCAAGTCCAGCCCGTCGAAGCCAGCGGCCAGGGGACGCTGCACACGTATTCGGTCATCCATGCCAACGACTTGCCGCCCTTCCGGGACCGCCTGCCCTACATCGCGGCGTTGGTCGAACTGGCCGAGGGCCCACGACTCATCACGACGATCGAAGGAGCCACAGCTGACGAGCTGGCGCTGGACATGGCTGTCACCGCCGTGTTTCGGCCCCTTGATCCCGACGAGCCGGACGGCGTCCACCTGACGGTGTTCACTCCGACCCGGCTTCGGTGACGACGGCGTTCATATGCAAACGTTCCCGCTCGGCTCATTCCACGTCGGCCGCGTCGGCTTCGGCGCCATGCAACTCCCCGGGCCGGGGGTGTTCGGTCCGCCGCGTGACCACGACCAGGCGATCGCGGTGTTGCGACGTGCAATTGAGTTGGGCGTCAACCACATCGACACCTCCCAGTACTACGGTCCGAACGTCTCCAACGAGCTCATCCGCGAGGCGCTTCATCCCTACCCCGCCGACCTCGCTCTGGTCAGCAAGGTGGGAGCGCGCCGCGACGACGCCGGAGGGTGGCTGCCCGCGCAGGAGCCCGACGAGTTGCGGGCCGGCATCGAGGAGAACCTGCGCACGCTGGACGTCGACCGCCTCGCCGCGGTCAATCTGCGCAGCATCGACACCGGTGATGCAACCTCGGTCGGCCCAGTCGACCGTGACCGTTTCGACCGGCAGCTGTCCGCAATGATCAAAGCGCGCGACGAAGGGCTGATCGACGGAATCGGGCTGAGCAGCATCAGCCTCGACCATCTGCAGATCGCGCTCGACCGCACCGAGATCGTCTGCGTGCAGAACGCCTACAACCTGGTCGACCGCACGTCGCAGCCGGTGCTGGACGCCTGCGTCCGGAACACGGCATCGCGTTCGTGCCGTTCTTCCCGCTCGGCTCTGGCTTCACTGCCGACAATCCGGTGCTCGGCCACCCAGCCGTACAGCGCGAAGCGTCGAAGCGAGGACACACTCCCGCGCAGATCGTGCTCGCATGGACGCTGTCCGTCGCGCCTAACGTCTTGCTGATTCCTGGCACCTCGTCGGTGCAGCACCTCGAGGAGAACACCGCCGTCGCCGACATCGAACTGGATGACGAGACGCTTCAGCAACTCAACGCCGCGGCCTGACTACGCGAGAGATCCGGTACAACACTGATGCCTGACGACCCACAACGCCTCGTAAAGTTCTTCGCACGAGCCAACACGGTTATGCGGCCGCTGTTGAAGTCGCCGCTGCACGCCCTACTGAGCAGCCGCCTGATGCTGTTGAGTTACGTCGGCGGCAAGACCGGCCGCAAGTACGTCTTCGCCATCGGCTACTTCCCTTGGGACAACGGAGATGTGCTCGTGTTGAGTTCGGCTAACTGGCCCAAGACGATCAATAGCGCCAACAACATCCAGGTGCTCATCAAGCGTCGCTGGTTGCCTGCCGAACCAACCGTTATAAGACAAGACGACCAGAAAGGCGACATCCTTGGTGAGTTCGCCCAACGCAACGGACCAAAAGCCGCGAAGGGGCTGATGCTCGGATTGCCGGGAGATCGCCAGCCGGATCGACAAGAGTTGCTCGCTGCCGCCGCTAAAACGACGCTCGTCCGCTTCGCCGTGGGAGAGTAATCTCACCGAGACTGCAACATCGCAGGAAAAGTTCTGACGATGGCCTGCCGGAATACCGTTTCGGCGCAAAGCATTTCCGCGGCTTGCAAAGCTACGAAGGCTAGTTCACCGGACGGAACAACGGAAGCCACACCCGGCTGTCTTCTTCGCCGGACATCGCCGTCCAGTCTTCGAAGAACACCTCGACCGGCAGGCCGACGCGGATGTCGTCAAGCGACACATCGACGACATTCGTGATGAGCCTGACGTCGGGCTCATCGGCGAGCTCCACCATCGCCACGATGTACGGAGGGTCGAGCCCGGGTATCCACGGCTGGCGATTGACGGTGTACGCGGCGACGATGCCCTTGCCGGAGACGGGCTCCGGTGCGACGTCGGTGCTCTGGCAGCGCCAGCATGCAGGTCCCGGTGGATGGAAGTAATGCCCACAGCCGTGACAGCGGTTGATCAGTAACGCTCCGTTGCGCCCGCCCGTCCAGAACGCTGTTGATTCGGCGGTCGGGTTCGGCGCCAGCCGCGTCTGGGGTCTGCTGTATGCGGTGTCGCTCGTCATGCGTTAGTCCTCCTGGCAGTCGCACCGGTCAACGCTTTGGTGTCAACGTGACGATCGGGAATGGTCGCCTGCTGTCACCGCGAAACGCTTTCGCCCGGCGTTGATTTCGATGTCGAGATTCGCCTTGAGGTTGTGGTACCACCCCTGGGCCGCCACCGTCACGCGCGTAGGTCAGCGGTGTGGTGCAAGCAGGCATATGTACCCAACGCCTTTTGAGCCAGAGAAGCCATGACCCTCAGTTTGGCACAGCGGCGTGACCGTACCCATGGTGATCGCGGCGGCGACAGGCTTCCGACATGTTGGTGCAGCAGTGAGGTTTAGGATTCCTCACCCGCGCCAGGGTATGCGCGCGCAGCGCCGCCCACAAGGACCAAGACCTAAGGGCCGCTGTGTATTTCCGGCAGGCTGCCGGGCGTGAGCAATCCGCGGTGAGTTGCAGCGATTCCCCGCAGGATCTCGACGACCGCGCGCACTCGAGCCAGTCGTCGAATGTCGCGTGGTACGACCAGCCAATACGTGCGGTTCACCGTCACCGTGTCGGCCAGAACGCGGACCAAACGTCGATCCGCGTCGCCGGTGTACACCGGAAGAGCGGCCACACCCAGGCTGGCACTGGCCGCAAGCCACTGACCGGTGATGTTGTTGGTTTGAATCTGGGCTCGTTTCTCGGGCACCAGCTCGTCGAGAATGCGCAGTGGGAGCACCTCCAAGACCGCGTCCACATAGCCGATCAGTGTGTGCTCGTGCAGATTGGCGAGACCGGTGATCCGACCGTGCATGGCCAGATAGTCCGCGGTGGCGTAGAGGCCGAGCTGATAATCGGCGAATTTGGTGACGCAGGTTCCCGCCGATCTCGTCATCGTCGGCCTTGGCGTCACTCCCGCCACCGACTGGCTGGGCGGATCGGGCCTGCACCTGGACGATGGGGTGCTATGCGATGCCACGGGCGCGGTCGAGGGCAGTACCGGGGATGCCGCGGTCGTGGCAGCCGGCGATGTCGCGCGCTGGTGGCTTGGCCCGAGCGGGCGGAGGCGCATGACGACGTGCCGTATTTCTGGTCCGATCAATACGACGTAAAGGTCCAGATGCTGGGTGTCCCAGCGGATTACGATGCCATCGAAGTCATCGAGGGCTACCCCGACGGTTGGGAGTTCGTGGCCGCGTACGGGCGCGACGGCCAGACCGTCGCGGTGGCGGCAACGATCCCGAATCGGGTGTATGGTTGCCGCGACGCCATCGCGGAACGTGCCGAGTTTCCGCCCCGGCGGCCGGATTAGCGCCTGCGCTCAGATCGTCGAAAGGGCCGCGAAGGCGACGGCCCTTATGGCGGCTTGAGCGAGGGGCCGCTGTTCTGGGAATGGATAGGCGGCGTCTGCGTGTTGAGAGGGCCATGACCGACAGGATTGAGCTAAGCCCCAACGATTGGGTGCGGGAGCAGACCGAACGAATCCTGGAACAGGGCACGACCGACGGGGTCGAGATGTTCGACCGGCCCGTCGTCCTGATTACCGTCACGGGAGCCAAATCGGGCAAGCAGCGGTACGCGCTGTTGATGCGCGTCGAGAAGGACGGTCGCTACGCCATGGTGGCGTCGAATGGCGGCGCTCCCGCCCACCCGTCGTGGTACTTCAACGTCAAGGCCAACCCGGCGGTCACGGTGCAGGATGGTGAGAACGTTGTCGCCCTTACCGCGCGTGAGCTGCAAGGGTCTGAGCGAGAGCAGTGGTGGCGATTGGCGGTGGACGCCTACCCCCGTTACGCCGTATATCAGGAGAAGACGCCCAGGCAGATCCCGGTCTTCGTGCTGGAATAGCCGATCGAATCATCTTGCCGCGGGCGGGTTATCGCTCGGACCACAATTGGGTACCCCCAATAGATGCCCGCAGATTCACCAATGGCCGCGGCCCCCGCGCGATTTGCCCGCGCCGGTGCCGCGGACGCCGCTACCGCGGCCGAATTTTGCCGTGCCCTGCGGCGGTGGCTGCGGGACGCGACGGATGTCCCCGCGAATCTTCGCGAGGACATCGTCAGGTCAGCGAACTTTCTTTAGCGGGTTCAATTCCAGGCAGCGCTACCAAAAGGGCCGCAGAAGTGCGGCCCTTTTATTTGAATCGCACATCGGCGGCAGAGCGCGGTTTACTGCTCGGCACGGTCGTGTCGGTCACTGCCGACGCGCAAGCTGCTCCAACAGTGGTCGCGTCCGGTAGGCGACGACTTCGTGCATCGCGACCGACATCGTCGTGCGCTCCACCCCGGGCACCGCGAGAACCAGTCCGGCCACGCGATATAGGTCGTCTGCATCGGTTGCCACCACGCCGATTAACAGATCGGCCACACCCGAGAGCCCGGTGACCTGGGTCACCTGGGTGACGGTCTCCAGCGCGGCGATGACGTCCTCGAGTCTGTGTTGATCGACCACCGCGGTGATGAAGGCCTTTAGCGGATAACCGAGGTCGCGCGGCGACACGCAGCGGTCGATCGGCGCGAGGACCTTCTCCTGATCCCACCGAGCCAGCCGCGCGTGCACGGTGTTCCGCGCCAGGTTCAGCTTGCTCGCCAGTTGCACTCCGGTGGCGCGCGGTGCGTCACACAGCGCCAAGAGCAGTCGGGCATCGGTGCGATCCAACCTCGTCATGTCGCTCAGTATCGCACGTCACAGTCAGCCAAGTATGCGCAAAATGCTCAATGAATGCCTACCTACTTGCTCACTATGCATGCCGATGTAACGCTTGAAGAAGCAATACGCCCATCGAATACCTAGGTGGTTAGCTCAGGTGACAGATCTCGACATCCGCCGACCGGACCGGCAGCCCTACGAGCTGGGCAATCGCTACCGCACGGGATCCGGTCCAGTGGTGCTCACGGGTGTGCAGGCCATCGCCCGCGCACTCGTCGAACAGCACGAGCGCGACGCGCGTGCCGGCCAGCGGGTGGCGACGTTCGTCTCGGGGTATCAGGGCAGCCCGCTCGGTGGTGTCGACCGGATGCTCGCAGCGATGCCTGACGTTCTGGCGGCACACGAGATCACCTTCGTCCCCGGCCTCAACGAGGAGTTAGCGGCGACCTCGGTGTGGGGCAGTCAAGCCGAACTTCCCATGGGCGCGGCCACTCACGATGGAGTCGTTGGAGTCTGGTACGGCAAGGGGCCTGGCTTGGACCGGGCGACCGACGCCCTCCGGCACGCCAACATGTATGGTGCCAACCCGCGCGGCGGGATGCTGCTTTTGGTCGGCGACGACCCAGCCGCCAAGTCGTCCACCGTGCCAGCCGTCAGCGAGCGTTCGTTGGCCGCGCTCGGAATCCCGGTTCTGTTCCCGCGCAACGCCCGCGAGATCGTGACGATGGCCATGCACGGTGTGGCGATGTCGCGGGCGTCGGGTTGTGTGGTGGCGCTCAAGATCGTCGCGGATGTGGCCGACGGCGCCTGGTCGGTCGACGGCAGCGACGTCGTCGTCGACATCGTCATTCCCCAAGTTCATTGGGAAGGAAGACCGTTCGTCTACCGTCAGCGGCCGATGGGTGCGCCTGCCACCAGCCTGGACGCCGAGGCCGACCTCTACGGACCTCGTGCCGAGGTCGTTCGCGCCTACGGTGCCGCCAACGGGCTCGACGTCATCGAACTCGATTCGCCCAACGCAACCATCGGGATCGTGGCCACGGGAACGACATTCGACTCCGTGCGGCAGGCGCTCGCCGACCTGGGCGCCGACGACTTCGCACTCCACCAGGCCGGGATCAGGCTGTTACGCATCGGCATGCCCACGCCGCTGGGGCCGGACACCGTCGCCTCCTTCGCCGAGGGGCTCGAGGAGATCGTCGTCGTCGAGGACAAGACCGCGTTCGTCGAGACCCAGGTGCGCGAAATCCTATACGGTCGAACCAGTTCACCGCGGATCATCGGCAAGAGGGACGCTGGGGGGCGGCTGCTGATCCCCACCGACGGCGAACTAACCGCCCGACGCCTGCTGGCTCCGCTGCGTCGCGTGTTCGCTGGTCGACTGGAACTCGAAAGGCCGGCGCCGCCGGCGCTTTCGTTGGAAGTGCTTCCCACCAAGCGTGCCGCTTACTTCTGCAGTGGCTGTCCGCACAATCGTTCGACCGCGGTGCCCGAAGGTTCCCTGGCCGGCGGCGGGATCGGATGTCACGCCATGGTGACGATGTCGGGCCGTACGGACAGCGCCGTCACCGGACTCACCCAGATGGGCGGGGAGGGCAGCCAGTGGATCGGCCAGGCCCCGTTCACCGACGTGCCCCACCTGTTCCAGAACATCGGCGACGGAACCTTCTTCCACTCAGGACAACTCGCTGTCCAGGCCTGCGTCGCGGCCGGCGTGAACATCACGTACAAGCTGCTCTACAACGAGGTCGTGGCGATGACCGGCGCCCAGGACGCCGAGGGCGCGCTCACCGTCGCGCAGCTGACCCACAAACTGACCGCCGAAGGCGTCAAGCAGATCATCATCTGCGCCGACGAACCGAAGCGGCACGACAAGCGTGCACTCGCCAGGGGCACCGTCGTCTGGCACCGCGACCGCCTCGGCGACGCCCAGAAGAGACTGCGCGACGTCAAGGGCGTGACCGTTCTGATCTACGACCAGCACTGCGCGGCCGACGCACGCAGGCAACGTAAGCGCGGCACGCTGCCCACCCGCACCACCCGGGTGATCATCAACGAGGCGGTCTGCGAAGGCTGCGGAGACTGCGGCGTCAAGTCCAACTGCCTGTCGGTGCAGCCCGTGGACACCGAGTTCGGCCGTAAGACGCGGATCGACCAAACCTCCTGCAACACCGACTACAGCTGTCTTGACGGCGACTGCCCGTCCTTCGTCACCGTCGAGGTGCACCCGGGCAAGAAGCCGCGGACACCGTCGGCGCCCGAGCCTCCGGTGTTGCCCGACCTTGACGTCGTGCCAGTCACCTCCACCCACAACGTCTTCCTCACCGGAATCGGCGGTACCGGCATCGTCACGGTGAATCAGGTACTCGCCACGGCAGCGATGCGTGCCGGCTACGACGTCGAAAGTCTCGATCAGATCGGGCTGAGTCAGAAGGCCGGGCCCGTCGTGTCGCACCTGAGATTCGCTGCAGGCAAGCTGGATCCGTCCAACCGTCTCAGTCCCGGCAGTGCCGACTGCATCGTGGCCTTCGATCTGCTGGCCGCCGCCGACACCAAGAACCTCGGATACGGCGACCACGTCAAGACGGTCTCCGTGGTGTCGACCAGTAAGACGCCGACCGGTGACATGGTCTACGACAAGACGATCACCTATCCCGAAACTGCATACCTGCTCAACCGCCTTGGCCGGGTGTCGCGCACTGTGCACTCCCTCGACGCCCTGGCCGCCGCGCAGAACCTGTTCGGCAGCACGGCCGCAGCCAACTTCCTGCTCATCGGGGCCGCCTATCAGACTGGGGCGCTGCGGCTTCCGGCGGAGTCGATCGAAGAGGCCATCGAACTCAACGGCATTGCCGTCAAGGCCAACGTCGCCGCCTTCCGCTGGGGACGCATCGCCATTGCCGACCCGGCCCGCTTCGACGACGTGGTGTCACCCGCGCGCGACCGGCGCCCAGCACTGCCGCCTTGGCGCGTCCTTGAAGGCGCCACGTTCTCCGGCGAGGTCGGCGACCTCATCTCACGACGGGCTGCGAACCTCGTTCAGTTCCAAAGTGAGAAGGTCGCGCGCCGATACGTGACGCTGCTGCAGTCGATCTGGACCGCTGAGCGTGCAGTAGGCGATCGCACCGAGTTCAGTGAGGCCGTCGCGAAGGGGCTCTACAAGTTCATGGCATACAAGGACGAGTATGAGGTGGCGCGGCTTCTGACCGACCCGCAGTTCCTCTCGTACGTGAAATCCGAGGTCCCGGCCGGCGAGAACTTGACCTACAAGCTCCACCCGCCCGTGCTGCGGGCGATGGGGCGGAGCAAGAAAATCGGCCTCGGTCCACGAAGCCACGTCGCTCTGCGCATTCTCGCAAAGGGAAAGCGACTGCGCGGCACGAAGTTCGACCCGTTCGGTTATGCGCACGTCCGGAGGGTCGAGCGCAGCCTGCTCACCGAGTATGTCGATGTCGCCACGCGGCTCGCGGGGGAGCTGGACCAGACAAATTACGACCGGGCAGTGGAAGTGGCAAGTCTGGCGGACATGGTGCGGGGCTATGAGGACGTCAAACTGGCCAGCGTCGAGGCCTACCACGCCCGGCTGAGCGAGCTCGGAATCACGGCGTCCGGCTAAAGCATCGGGTACCATGGTGTCTGATCAGTAGGGGCGATCCCGACTTGAGCCACTTTGAAGCAGTCTCATTCATCCTGAAGTCGTTTCGCGCGCTTTTCGCGTCGCAAAATCCAATCGTCCTTAGCTCAAAGCGATTTCAGGGTCTGGTTCCGCAAAACAAGTGACATTGAAACGATCCTCGTCCGTCGACCCGTTTCTAACTGGGCCGGCCAGTGGCTACATGACCGGAGCCATCATCAACGTCGCCGGCGGAGTCAACCCCTGATGGCCGCTACGAGCACCGGGTCGATGCGGGCCATCGTGCTGGATGCGCCGGGTCCAGCGGAAGCCCTCACGATCCGGCGCCTTCCGGTACCCCGGCCTGCTGCGGGCTGGGTTCTCATCGCGGTGCGAGCATTCGGCCTGAACCGCTCGGAGCTGCACACCCGGCTAGGTCTGGCTGAGGGAGTCGTCTTTCCGCGGGTGCTCGGCATCGAAGCCACCGGCGTGGTTGCGGAATGCCCGGGCGGAGAGTTCGCCGTCGGACAACAAGTGATGGCGATGATGGGAGGAATGGGCCGGACCTTCGACGGCGGTTACGCCGACTACACCTGTGTGCCGGCCCGACAGGTCCTCCCCTTCACCAGCGAGCTGGACTGGGCCACGCTGGGCGCGGTGCCCGAGATGCTCCAAACCGCATACGGCTCCTTGACGATCGGATTGGCCGCTCAGCCCGGCGAGACGATCCTCATCCGGGGCGGCACCTCGTCGGTGGGGATGGCGGCAGCGGTCCTCGCCGGGCAGCAAGACATGACGGTGCTGTCCACCACACGCAATCCCGCGAAGGCGGACGCCTTGCACAGGCTCGGCGTGGAGCGAGTGCTCATCGACGACGGAGACATCGCGGCACAAGTGCGCCGGATAGTTCCCGGTGGCGTCGACCGCGCCCTCGAATTGGTAGGAACTCCAACGCTTTTCGACACTTTGCGCGCGACCCGGCTACATGGTGTGGTGTGCTTCACCGGGATGCTGTCCAATCAGTGGATTGTGCCTGAATTTAACCCCGGCTCTATACCCCGAGGAGTGTTCTTGACCTCCTACAGCGGTGACGCAGCCGACCTGCCGACCCCGGTTCTTCAGGGCTACCTGGACCGGGTCGCCAACGGGCAGGCCGTGGTGCCGGTAAGCCACGTGTACGACTTTGACCAGATCGTCGAGGCCCACCGCGCCATGGAAGACAGCCGGGCGACAGGGAAACTCGTTGTCACGACCTGACGTTGGCCAACCTGATCCCGTTCGACAAGCTGACGACGTTCTTCCAGAGCACTCCGAAGCGCCCGCACCCGTGACGGCACGAGATCAGAAGCTCATCTCGCGCATCCCCAGCCGAGAACTCTCATGTCTCTGCACTGGGGGAGGGCATCAGCCGAAGTTGGACAAACACCTGCCAGCGCAACCGCATTGAGCTCAAAACGCCGATCGGTGCAGGCCACCATCGACCTCAATCCAGTTGCCGGTGATGTAACCGGCCTCTTCGGAGCACAAGTACGCGATCAGCGATGCGATCTCGGTCGGCCTGCCCATTCTGGCCGCGGGAACGCCAGCCTGGGTGAGCATGAACTCGCGTCGCTCGTCTTCAGTCTTGACGCCGACGTGATTCTCGAGGTAGCCCATAGCGTTCTCGGTCTCGATCCAGCCAGGCGCAACGGTGTTGACCGTGATGCCGTACCGGGCATACTCGTCGGACACTGTCTTGAGAAGCCCAACGGTCGACGGCCGCGTGGCGTTGGCCACCACGTGTTGGATCTTTCCTGTGGGCTCCTTGGCCGTGGCCGAACCGACGTGCACGAACCGTCCCCAGCCTGCCTCACGCATGCCGGGCAGCACGGCGTGCAGCAGGAAGAACTGGCTCATGGTGTATGCCTCGAACGACTCGCGGAACGGTTCAGGATCCGTGATGTCGGCGAAGTCGCCATGATGCAGATGCTGCGTCTGCCCGATCACGATCAGTGGCGGCCCGAACTCGTCTCGCACCGCTGCCACCGCCCGCTCGACCTCGTCACGTTTGGTGATGTCGGCTGGGACGGCGAACGCAGTGCCTCCGCTGTGGCGAATGTGGTCCACCGCGCTCTCCACATCGACGCGCGTGCGGGCTACCACTGCAACCGGGCAACCTTCGGCCGCAAGCATTTTCGCAACCTCAAAGCCCATGCCTTTGCTGCCGCCGACTACCATGGCCACGCGGCCCTTGATTCCGTAATCCATTGTAGTTCCGCCTAGGTGGTGGTTGTGGTGGTGCGACGGCCAGGAGTGAAACTGACGCGTAGATGGCGTGGCGCATAGACGTCGCCAGCGTCGCGGTAGCGCTCGATTTCTCCGCTGATGGAGTAGTCGGGCAGACGGCTGAGCACTTCGGAGACCATCACCGAGAACATCACCCGAGCGTGGTTGGAACCCAGACAGCGATGTGGCCCGGCTCCGAATGCCAAGTGCCGGTTAGGTGTTCGTGAGAAGTCGATCTCGTCGGGATTGTTGAACACCTTGGGGTCGCGGTTGGCCGACGCATAGGCCAGCAGCACGCGGTCGCCGGCATGCAACTGCTGGCCCTTGATGACGCAGTCCCGGGTTACAAGTCGTGTCAGCGCGTGAACGGGGGTGTCGTGGCGGAGGAACTCCTCGGTGGCCTTGGGCATCAGCGAGGGGTCATCGATCAACTGTGCGCGCAGGTCGCGATGCTCGTCTAGCGCGATCAGAGCGTTGCCGGTCAGCCCGCTGGTGGTGTCCATGCCCCCCAGCAGCATGAGAAACGCATAGCCGATGATCAATTCGTCGCGCATCGGTTGGCCGTCGACGCAGCCTTGCATGATCATGCTGAGCAAGTCGTCGCCGAAACCGCCGTCGCGCCGCCTAGCCATCTCGGCCGTGATGCCGCCGTAGATATTGAGCACCGCTTCCATGGCCTTCTCGGGGTGTGACGCCCGGTCGTGCACCACCGAGTGCATCCACTCGACCCAGTCCGGCCAGCGGCTGTCGTCGAACCCGAGCGAGCGAAGGATCCAGCGGGCGGGAAGGGGCGTGGTGAGCTGCTGGATGATGTCTGCCTCGCCGGACTCGATGAAGTCGTCGATCAACTCGGTGGCCATCAGCCGGAAGGTGGGTTCGAGATTCTTTGCGGCCGACGGCGAGAAGAAGGGCAGCGTGATCTTGCGGTACTGCTGTAGTTGAGGCGGATCGGTGTCGATGGGCGGAAACGGGTCGGGCGCTTCGGTTTTGGGGACCTGCTTGTCCTTGAGCGAGCTGAACAGCTCTGTGTTCTGCTCGGCCTCATAGACGTCGTCGTAGTCGACGAATATCCAAAATCCATCCCAGGCGGTGGAGTGGGTGACCGGGCATCGTTTCCGCAACGCTTCATAGATTTCCCAGCAGTGTTCCCGGAAATAGTCGCCGTGGTGGTCGAGGGCGTCAAAGATGTGGGCGGCGACGGCTTCGTCCGGAGCGCTCACTAGTTACCTCCTGCTTCTTCGTAAAGTGTGATGGCTTGCTCTGGACACTCGGCGACGGCTTCTTCGAGGGCGGTGTGGCCGACGAGTCCAGCGGCGCCGGGCAGTGCGACGGCTCGGTCCTCGGTGTCGACAAATTCGAACGCTTCTGGGGCGATCGTGAGGCACCGAGCGTGGCCGCGGCATCGATCCGGGTCTACCCGTACTTGCATGGGAACCTCCTCAATCGGCTGCCAGCTGCCCGGCAGGAGTTACGGCGACGCCACGACATCAAGCCGCTCATCACAAGTGACCCGTTCTGCCGACCAGCTCGTCGCCGAGACGAGCCACCTCTTCGCGCATCTCGGGGATGGTCGACGCCCGGACGGCCACCGTGAGGCGGTGAATCCCAAAATCGGCGTAGCGCTTCGCCTCTTCGACCGTCCGCGCCCCACCGCCGGTGAATTCGATCGCGTCTGGGTCACGGCCAATCGCCGAGGCTTCAGCGCGAACCATTCCCAGCAGGCGCGGAAGCTCGACTCCAGGATCTTGGCCAGGGAAGACGAAGGGGAAATAGCCGTCGCCGCGTTGGCCAGCTCGGCGGATGGCCGCTCGTGACGAACCTCCAATCAGGAGAGGGATCCTTCGGCGTACGGGCCACGGTCGGCACTCGACGCGGTCGAAGGCGACATGGGCGCCGGCGAATGTCGCGATGTCGTCACGCCACAGCACTCGCATCGCATCGATGTACTCGTCCATGCGGCGACCGCGATCACCGAAATTCATGCCGACAGCGGCGTATTCCTCCGGCAGTTCACCTACCCCGACGCCGAGCATCAGCCGTCCGCCGCAGAGATGGTCGAGGGTGGCCGCCGACTTTGCCATGATGACGGGTTGATGTTCGGGCAGGATCAAGACACCGGTGCCGAACCGGATTCGGCTGGTTGCTGATGCCACGAAGGCGAACCAGATCAGCGGATCGGGGATGCCGCCGCGTCGACTCAATCGACCCATGGTGCCGTCGGGGGACGCGCGATACGGTGTGGCGTCCGGGTTTCTCGACATTACGACGTGCTCGGGTGCCCACAGCGATTCGAAACCGGCATCCTCGGCGGCCACTGCCAGTGCGACCGCCGCCTCAGGATCTGGAAAACCGGTGCTGGAGAATACGATTCCCCACTTCATCGGCTACCCTGGTAGGCCGGGTCGGTGGTGTCGCGCCGTGCCATCGGCGCTCCGAGCGCGGCGAGCCGTTGTCGGTCGGCGTCCCACGGGGTGATCCATTCAATGGCGGTGACGCGCTCGGCTATCCGCCAACTACCCTGGCGGCGCTCAAAGCGATCCACGTAGCGAAAACCAGCAACGTAATTCCAGCGGATGTCGCCTGGTGGTTCGCCTGAGTGGTAACCGACCGCGTAAGTCTCGGCGTAGGCGGTGTCTTTGCTCGTCTCGTCGAAGTCGATGAGTATGTTGCCGACGTGGTGCATCGTCATGGTGTGCCTCGGCAGCAGCGTGGTCAGAAAGGTGACATATTCATCGCGCGTTCCGGAGAACGGTCCGTGATGATCGACGGCGTCAGGCCAATAGCAGTCGCGGACCAACTCCAGATCGACGCGGTCGACGCCGCGGCAGTACCGTAGCAACACGCGGCGGATCGCCAGCTCATCATCCTGGTCGGGGTCGCCCCTCATCGTTCTGTCCTCCATCGCGAAACGCTCGGTTATCCGGCCATCCTCGTGCTGCTACCGGGTGACGTTGAGGACGTGCATGAAACGGTGACCGCCGACGTATTGCCAGCTCACAAACCCCAGCTCGACGATCTGTTCGTTGGTGAAGTGTTGCCGCAGCTCATCGAAGGTCGCGTCGTCGATGGCGTGGTGGTCGGTGGCGAACTGGTCGAGAAAGTGCAGCGCCGCCATTTCTTGTTTGGTGTAGTGCGTCTCGCTCGGCGCCACCAGGCACGCCACATCGTCCTCGGTGACGCTGTCGTCCTTGCGCGACTGGCCGCACGGTGCACAGTCACCGAGCTGGGCGCTGCGCAGACGCAACAACTCGAGCAGCCGGGGGCCTAGTGCCCCGCGCTGGAAAAAGACCGCGTAGGAGTCCAAAGTGCCCTGCAGCGCCACCGCGCTGTGGGCAACGACCTGCAGTGGCGCTGTCGTGGTGACCATTCCCGCCGCGACGGCCTTCTCGATGTGGGCTCGTCCCTCAGCGGGAATGTCTTCGAGAGGAATCTCGGGCAACCGCGGCATCTTCGCCCCTTCGGAAGTCGACGTGCTCTCCGTCGCACCCTGCCACATAGTTGACAGTTTCGTCAACTATGTTCGAGGATGGTGCAATCCGATCCCGGCTGTAGCGGCCTACGAAGGAGTGACATGACGCAGGACAACGTGCGAGACGCGGTGGTAGCACTCGCGTTTGCTCCTTGGAAGTTGATCACAGCAGGTCGCTTGGAAGCGGGCCTGGCCATGCTCGATGACGCCGGGACATGGTGGAGCAACTCGAGCCGCGAAACGACCTCCATCGCTGAGATCAAGCCAGTGCTAAGCGCGGTCTTTGGGCTGATCAAACCGTCATTCACCCTCGTCGACGCAATCGTCGAAGCCGACCGGGTCGCACTAATCGCCGACGGCCGCGCCGAACTGTCTGGCGGCGTGAAATTCCACAACGCATGCACATTCATCACCCACGTCGACCTTGCGCGCAATCTTGTCGTCGAGATTCGCGAGTACGTCGATACGCTTCACTCTGCGCAGACATTGAAGCCGGCCATGGCGGCGGCTGGACTGCTCGGGTGAGCTTTCACACCTGTAGCGCGATCGACGTCGGGCACCTCGCACACGTGGCTGCGCAGCAGTTCAGCGTTCCAGGATGGCCATGATGTAGTCGGCGATCGCGCCCTCTATTTCCTCATCGCCAATTGCCAGCCGCTGGTGGTGGCAGTGATACCAGCTGCGGTCCAGCATGGCCGTGGCGGCCAGGCCCAGGGCGGCCGGATTGCCAGTGGAGGTTTTCTTGCGGCTGGCCAGCACGGCTCCCAGGAGACGGGCAACCCGCAGCTGCATTTTGTTGCTCGCGAGTTGGACGGCCTCGTCAGCGGGGCCTGACTGGGCGGAGACGGTCAAGGCGCCGTGCCGGTCCATGAAGCTGAAATACGACTGGACCCAGCGCACCACGTCGGAGCGGGTGCACGGAGTGGGTATGTCGGCCCATTCGCCGATCACGTCGAGCAGATCGTGGTACGTGTCCTGGCCGAGGCCGTTGAAGACATCTCGTTTGTCGCGGAAGTAAGTGTAAAAGCTCGCGCGCGACACTCCGCACGCCTCGGTGATGTCGTTGATGCGGGTGCCGCCGTATCCGCGGTCGAGGAACAGCTGTTGGGCCGCGGCCAAGATTGCCTGACGTGTCCGCTCAGCGCGCCAACCGGGCGGACGTCCGTGCTCGTGGTCGTCGTCGGCGAAACGTCCATCCGTCGCTGAGTCGGAAGCCGGCATCGGTCCACCATACGTGCCGTTGCCTCGACATGAGTAAGATTACTACGCAATAGTTGACATTTCTGTCAGCTATTGCGTAGCGTCGCGCCCAGCAGGCACCTCGGAGTAGCCAGTAAGGCATTCACGATGCGAAAGGGGCCTTCGGATCAGACTTTCTCCATCCAGAAGGCCTCATCGAACCGCGTGGGTACTACCGCTACGCCGAAGGCATGGATGAAAGGCGGACGCGAGACTTCATGGGAGACAACGCGCGCCGGTTCATGGGTTTGCCTGTGCGCAATCCGCACGAAGAACCGACGCCGGTGCCGGCCTGACAGGCGGTCACGGCGAGGACAACCACACTCGTAGACAAGGACCACGCAATGACGTTCGAAGGCAAAGTCGCCATCGTCACCGGAGGTGCATCGGGCATCGGTGAAGCCACCGCCAAGAGACTGGCGGCTGACGGAGCCAGCGTCGTGATCGCCGACATCGACGGAAGCGGTGGTAAACGTGTAGTCAACGAGATCGCCGAGAAGGGCGGGCAAGCCGCCTTCATACCTACCGACGTCTCCCGCGAAGACGACGTCAACAATCTCGTGGGCTTCGCTGTGAATACGTATGGCGGACTACATGTCGCACACAACAACGCCGCGATCGGGCACATGCCCGGCCCGCTTCATGAACTCGATACGGCCACTTTCGACACCGTCACCGGGATCGGTCTACGCGGAACGTTCTTCTGCCTGCGCGCCGAGATTGCTCACATGGTGGACCATGGCGGCGGCGCGATCGTCAATACCGCCTCCGGGGCCGGCCTCAAGGCGGCGACAGGTATGCACGCCTACGTGGCCACCAAACACGCGGTCATCGGTCTAACCCGAAACGCCGCACTCGACTACGCTCGGACCGGAATTAGGATCAACGCAGTGGCGCCCGCGATCATTTCCACCCCGCAGTTCGCCAGCTACCCGGAGGAGCTGAAAAACCAATGGGCGCAGATGATTCCGATCGGGCGCGTAGGCACTCCTGAAGAGGTCGCCGCCATCGTTGCCTTCCTGCTCTCCGATCAGGCCGGCTTCATCACCGGTGCCGTCGTTCCGATCGACGGCGCCTATCTGCAGTCCAGCAGTTGAGGCTGCGACGCGCGGATCCTCTTGCGGCCGGCCGTGGAGTAACTGTAAGGCGGACATCGTGACCGATTATCAACGTCCCGAGCAGCGGCTATTGCCCAGTCCGACCACTATTTCCCAGCCATTCTGGACCGGCGGGCGTGACGGGCAACTGCTGATATACCAATGCGCCAGTTGCCGGCGCTACTTCCACCCGCCTTCCCCGGCCTGCTGGCGGTGCCGAAGTCGCGACGTCGCACCGCAGCCGGTCACCGGGCGCGGAAAGGTCGCTGCGTTCACCATTAACCAACAGCTCTGGATTCCCGGCATGCCCCCGCCCTACGTCGTTGCGATCATCGAACTCGACGACGAGCCAGACGTGCGTCTGACGAGCAACGTCGTGGACATCGATGCGACCGAGGTCGAAGTGGGGCTGCCCGTTACGGTCTTCTTCGAAAACTGGGATGACGTGTGGATTCCGCTGTTTCGTCGAGCAGGAGTAAGTCAATGACGGCACGGGGACCCTTTGGCGGCGCGGCAGTTCTCACCGGGGTTGGCAAGTCCAAAGTGGGGCGTCGGCTCGGGGTTAGTGGGCTGAGCCTGACGGTGGACGCGGTGCTCGACGCCATCGAAGATGCCGGGCTGACCCCCGACGACATCGACGGCGTAGCGAGCTATCCCGGTCCGGGCACTCCCGACCCGGGCTTCTCCGGCGCCTCCACCCACGAACTGAGAAACGCTTTGGGGCTGCGCACCCGGTGGTTCGTATCCAGCATGGAAACCGGCGGCCAGCTCGGTCCGGTCATCGAGGCGTGTATGGCGGTCACGCTGGGGTTGGCCAATCACGTGGTGGTGTTCCGCTCGGTGTGGGAGTCGACAGCCCAAGCCGACAAGGGCCGTGCCTCAGTGCTTTTCGGTGGCGGAAACAGGGTCAATGAGTGGCTGGAGTATCAGGCGCCGTTCGGGGCGCTGTCAGCAGCGAACTGGGTGGCGATGCCCGCGCAGCGGTATATGGCGCAATTCGGTCTGACCCGTGAGCAACTCGGGTGGATCGCGCTCAACGCGCGCGCGAACGCGGCTCGTAACCCGGACGCCATCTACACCGATCCCATGTCGATGGAGGACTACCTGCAGTCCCGCATCATTTCCTGGCCGCTGGGCCTTTACGACTGCGACGTGCCGTGCGACGGTGCCACGGCGGTCATCGTGTCCCGACGCGACTGTTCCGCCGGTCTGCGGCGCCACCCGCTGACCGTGGAGTCGGTCGGGTCGGCGATGTATGAGCGAGCGACGTGGGATCAGCGCGCCGACTTAACCACCATGGCAGCGCACGACGTGGGCGCTGCGTTGTGGGACAACACCATATTGACACCCGCGGACGTCGACGTGGCGCAACTATACGACGGATTCAGCTTCCTAACCGTCATGTGGCTTGAGGCACTGGGCTTTTGCGAGCACGGTCAGGTCGGCCCCTTCATCGGTGGTGGTGCCAGCATTGCCCTCGACGGTGCACTGCCCCTCAACACCAACGGCGGTCAACTGTCGGGCGGGCGCCTGCACGGCATGGGATTCCTGCACGAGGCATGCCTTCAGTTATGGGGTGATGCGGGCGAGCGTCAAGTATCCGATGGCCCCGAGGTCGCGGCCGTCGGCGCAGGAGGGGGCCCGGTAGCCGGAGCCGTGTTACTCAGCAATCGATAGCCGCGGGCACCGTCACTGCGCCCGACGGCCGTGCTGGGGGTGGATGAATATCTCGCCAAGGGCCGCAATGTAATCCATCGACGCTTGGGGAGTGGTCGCGTCCACATGGGCGATAGCCCAAGTCGCTCCGTACTCCGCCATCTCCGCGAGCTCCTCCTCGGCGCACCGCACGGCTGATGGATCGTCGAAGTCCACCAGGTGGAACTCCACCTGGATCGCGACTGCAGCCGGATCGCGTCCTGCGGCCTGCAATCGCTCCTTCAGCTCGTTGACGGCGACACCGAATTGACGCGCGTCCTCGATCGCCGGCGTGCGCAGAGACGACGCGACGGCACGCGGAGCGATCAGTGGTGACCAGCCTTGGCCGTGTTCCACGACACGCCTGCGCGCCGCCGAGCTGTTGCCACCGATCCAAATCGGGGGATGCGGCTGCTGCACCGGAGGGTGCAACCACATTGTGCCGTGCGCGACGAAGCCGTCGCCGCCGACGGGTTCGTCGGGACGGGTCCAGATCTTCCGGACCAAGGTCAGGGCCTCGTCGAACAACGGCGCTCGCTTGGCGAAATCGGCGCCCACCGCGGCAAACTCCGACCTCAGGTAACCCGGTCCGACACCGGCGATCACGCGTCCACCAGACAGGATGTCCAGGCTGGCCAGTGCCTTCGCGGCGAGATAGGGATTTCGATAGGTCAGGATATAGAGGTTGGACATCAGTTTGATGTCTGAAGTCACGCCGGCAATGAAAGCCAGTGCCGCGATGAGGTCAAGCGTGTCGTGCCCGCCGCCCTGCCGCCATTTCAGCGATGGCGCCGGGTGCTCGCTGAGTGCCACCGCGGCGAATCCGGCGTCCTCAGCGCACCGCACGATGTCGCTCAGCACGGCGGGCTCCAGGAACTCTGGGCCCGCGGTCGGTATGTCGCTGGGATACTCCAACGTGAACTCCAACTAACGACGCCTTCCGCTCGGTGTGCCGGCCGCATTTGGCGACACGTTGGGCCGCACTTGCCGCTGGCCGAAACAGCTTGCCCTGACAGCTATTGCCGAGCCGGTGGATGCGGGGCCACACCACTCAGTGGCGGGTAGACCCTTGACTGCAGCGGCTGCGTGACCTAGCGTCGCAATTAGTTGACATTTTTGTCAAGTATTATCGTGACGTCGTTGCGATCAGTGGCGAAGAGGGAAGAAATGGGCTCCCGATGAAAATTCGAGCGCGCGAAAACGCGAGCGTGCCCCGGGCTCGGTACGTCGCGAACGACACTCTGTCAGAGGCGAATGAGGTCGCAATGAGTAAGCCACCCAACGCTCTTCGATCCATAAACAAACGGGTGTTCAATCCGCT